>CAVWMY010000001.1:0-290870 GCA_963756215.1 uncultured Alphaproteobacteria bacterium
AGGAGGCGGCGACGAAGAAGCCGGCGGCCAGATCGCAGCGGAAGTCGGCATAAAGACCGATTGAACCGGGCGACCAGCTACCGCGTCAAGTCAGCCGAGCGCCTCAAGGCCTTCGTCCGGGACAGGCGCACATTCCGGACAGGTGTCTCCTATCGAATCCAGAACTTCGGCGATCGCCACGGCAGCAGCCTGGGCCGAGGTACCTGGTGCCAGATCCCGGCGAGCGATGTCGAAGGCGCGCTCGCGAGCGTGCGGATCGGCGCGATCCTGCATCCAACCGTGATGCTCGCATCCGCGGATGGCGCCAGCTTCCTGCAGCACGGAGATGGCCCAGCCTCGCAGCGTTCGAACGGTCGGTCGGCGTTCTCTGATCATCAGCATCTCAAACCGCTCCTGACAGGGCGAGAATCCGCGCGCCATTGGATTGTTCCAGCTGCTATCACAGGGGGATTCGGAATCGCCGTATCTGCTGCATTTCCACGTATTCCACCGCCTGTGGACGGCCACCATCATCGCACGTTAGGGCGGCGTGCCGGCATAGCAAAGGGCAGTGCGTATTGTTATCCGGCGAAACTGCCACCGTGGCGGTCTGACACCCGATGCGCGCTCTGAGGCGCTCATGGTCGCGGCGGCGAAAGAACATCTAAAGGTTCAAGCTGGCGAAAAGCCGACGGACTCGGGGCTTAAGCTTTACGCCAAGGTTCACTCGCTCAGGATTTGCACCGCGATCCTGACCTGGGCTCTGTTGGGGACCACGCTGTTTTACAAGCCCGAATGGATCCGATGGGCGTTACGAACCGGCACGCACGCTATCGAAGGTGTCGGCGACATGCTTCCGAGCTATTGGGGCCCCAAGCCGAAATCGTTCCTGCGGGAGCTTGGAGGCTTCCTTTGGATCCAGATCACGGCAGCGGTCATATTTGTCAGGTTTGTTTTCTGGCTAATCGGTGTCGCTTGGCGGCGAAGAGTCTCTGCGCTCCGCTGAAAGGGTATTAAGCCGACCATCTGTCCTGCTCTTTGCGGTGATCGTCTTCGTTGAGACGATCCGCGATATCCTCTGCGACGGCTGGTGTTTTCGCCTTGGCAATTGGCTTGCCATCTGCAGTTACTAATTCCTCGCCCTTAACCTCAACCGGGAAATCGTCGGGCTTGAGAGACTTATCATTGGGCATGTCACCCTCCCACGTTGAAAACGAAAGAGCCGCGCGGGCGTCACGCCGCGCGGCTTTTCGAGCAACTGCCAGTTGCGCCGGTTCCGTTGCTGCAACGACAACTGCGATCTAAAGGAAAGGTTTCAATCCGGTTGCGTGTTCAGGTCGCGTAGCTCTCGATCGTATCCTGGAAGGCGGTTCGCACTCATAATCGTAAATGGTTTTGGGCTACGTGGACAGCAATCAGCTTTGGGGAAGGGGCTGAGATTTAAAAATAGCTCGCAAAGCGACTGGCGTGCGAGGAAGTTCACCAAACTCCGATGAGGCGTAATCCCGTCCTTCCGGGGTAATGATATGTACGTCATAACAACCGGTCTTCGAAAGCTCTCGCGCTTTCCTCAGCGCCGCCTCGGGCGTCTTCCGGCGATGGACGAACTCTCCATGCTTGCAGTTGGCTTTAACGGTGAAGCTCATTTTTTCTTCTTGCGCTTCTTTTTCATTACCGCGGCCTGCGCCCGGAAGGCGTCAGCCAGAGAACGCATCTGGGCGGAGACAAAAACGTCCGCGGACCGCTGCGCGAGCCGTTCGGAAATGAGTGCCTGTCTCTGAAAGGCTTTCGAGGCCTTGCTCATTTCACTTAAACGTTAGTGGACTTCGACTGTTCCCATTCCTTGCTCCGGAATCGCTGGTTCCCGTTTTCTTTGTACGCCGTTTTTCCGATCATCGTAATTTGCGTACCCCGGCGACACGCCCTGTTCAAAGCCACTTTCCGAAGGCTCGCCGCAACGTATTTCCGCCTCGAATATTTCGGCCAGTCTAGAGCGAGGCCGTTCCGCACAATCACCTAGATCGGCGTCGCCGATGGCGTACGTCGCTGCGGTGCGACCATTAAGGTTTAGGCAGATCGGCGGGCAGCTGACTGGCCGGCTAGCGATGAACGCATCGAGATCGTTCGACGATAATTGCCGGAAATCGTACCATCAGTTGGGGACGACCGGCGGTGGTTCGTCACCGCCGACCTACGCGCACAAGAGCAGTTGTCGCCAGGAGGATTGGAGGATTGCCACGGTCACAATCCCACCCGCCACGATACCGGCGGGTGTAAGCCGGGCGCGGCCCGCAGGTTGACGTTTTGACCGATGCTTAGATCGAAGTCCGATCGCATCTCTTCAGGGTAGGCGCAAATTAGCCGTTCTAGAGCGCCGCAATATCAGGCTACCCGATCCACCGCCCCACGCCGTGCAGGTGGTTGTGGATCTCGTTGGCGATGCTCGCCGCCCCGACGGCGATCGAGGCGGCGCCCAAAACCGGCCAAGCCGAAAGGAGCGTCACCGATCCGAGATCGGCGATGGCAACCCAGATGCCAAAGCCAATTAAGGCAATGGAGATCGCATAGGCGGTCATGTTTTCCATGCTCGGTAAGCTAACTACGATGAGACGTTCCACCAGGGCTTGCGCCAATGTGTCTCGTTGCGGCCGGACTTCGATCACGTCGTGCGGGCGTTCTGGGAAGGGCGATCGGGTCGTCCACGACCCGGCCGACAGCGCTAATGAGCCTTATCGAGACCGCTTAGCTATTTCTTCCAGAATCATCGCGAAAATTGGAATGGCGCGACAACAGCAACCTCGCCATAATTCGCGTCACGGGAGAGCGTCATCCAACCGGGCGGTGTGAGTATTGCGGCAGACAGAAAGTTCTGCTTCAGATTGATGGGGAGCGTGGCCGCCAAGTGTTCTGCACTAGATGCGATGAGATTGATCCTCTGTATTGTCGGTTGGATCGATAGCGAGCTTCGGCCGCCGAAGTGATTCACGAGTGATCGACGAATGGTTTTTGATGCCACGGGGTCACAGCGCACCGAATTGAGCGGTGTGAAGCGGCTACCGTTAGCGCGGCAAGGCCAGCCGGAGCGTCAATTGCCGCGGACCCTCGTTCCGTTCGACGAAGTCCGCAATGAGGGTGGGCAACTTGCGGCCCTCAAGGTCGCAGCGTCGGCGAAGCTCCTGGGCAATGACCATTGAAACGTCTCGCGACCAGCCTTGGGCGGCATTGAAGCAGATAATCAAGATCGGATTTGAATATTGGCCGTCGAGCAGATCGATAACTATGGTCTCAAATCCGGTCGCTTGCTCGTCGGCCTGGCGCCAGACCCTGCCAAAGCGGTGCAGATCGTCGAGCACCACGTATACGTCTTGACCTTCGCCACGGGCCACGATCGACGGCTTCCAGGCGGACTGACGCATGAACAACTCCGCGTTACGAAACCGGCGACTCAAGCCTGACGGTGGAGAATTGTTCCTAAGTCGGACGGGTACTCTGCAATTGCTCCGCTTCACGGTTAAGTTTCGATTAGGACCGCCATGAAATGTTCACCAGGCGATCAGCTCCGCGCAGGGCTGGGTGAACGTCACATGGATGCGGAATCAGCGGTGCGACCGCACAGATTTGGGTGATATATCGCAAAAAACGGCTGCCCGGTCGTGACCTAGACTCCCGTTCTGCATCGAGCCGCCGGGGACCGCCTTGGCAGTGGCGACGCCGGCCATCACTGCCAAAACGATCGAAGTCCGATGCGCGCCGGGATAGTACCGGCGCGAGCCGCAATCTTAAAATGACAAGCGACGGGTTTGACGCTAGAAGGGCGCACTTGGCATGCCATGGGGGTACAACATGATCCCATCCACTGCAGTCGCCGACCAAATACTTCGGATTGCTGTCAACATTATCAAGGGCGGGGATCACGAGCAGTTTCTCGTGCTCGACCTTTTGCCACTCGCCATCTATACAACAGATCCTGAAGGTTTCATTTCCTATTTCAATCCGGCCTGCATCGAATTTTCCGGGCGCCAACCAGTTGTGGGCCGTGACCGTTGGTGCGTCAGCTGGAAGCTCTATACTAACCAAGGCCAATTTCTTCCGCATAATGAATGCCCGATGGCGACGGCTATCCAGACGAAGCAGATTGTCCGCGGAGTGACGGCGATTGCCGAACGTCCAAACGGAAGCCGCGTGGATTTTTTGCCGTTTCCAACGCCGGTCGTCGACGCCAGTGATGAACTGCTGGGTGCGGTTAACATCCTGCTCGTCGTCGCTGACCGCCTTGCACCCGCAGCAAGTGATCTGGTTGTCAGACAAGCCCTTACGAGATTTACCACCAAAGATCTCATGGACCTTGTCGAAGAAATCGAAATTGAGCTGGACCGGAAAGGACCCCGCGTCCTCAATTAACATGTCTGACGTCGGCGGTGCTAGGGCCGTCATCCAAGCCGGTGCCAACGCGATTGCGACAAGCAGTTGGGCATGTCCCAGCTACGAGGATGGCGAGAATATTCCCGAGTTACTCTTCGAAGAAGTTGTGGGGGGTGTTGTATTGCGCTTTTTGACGCGGAACGGATCTCGGGGCGAAGCGTCCGCTGTTCAATTGCTCCGCTCTTTTGATCCGTTTCAACCGGGACAACAGTGTTTCTCGATTTCACCATTACAGTCGAGTTTGACTACAGTTAGCGCCGTTCCTATGCGCTACTGTCCATCGCCGCGATCAAGGATGATATCTCGATCGTCGCGAAATTGCAGAAGGTGTCCGCGACCGCGTAAGGAAAGATGATCTTGTCGCAATGGCGCATCGCGCCGCAGGTATAGACGACGTTCGGAACGTATCCTTCGCGTTCGGAAGGTTCCGGGCGCAACAGTGGCTCGCGCAGACGTCCGAGCACCTTCGAAGGGTCCCTTTTGTCGAGCAACGCCGCCCCGATCGAGTATTTTCGCACCGGGCCGACGCCGTGCGTCAGCAACAGCCATCCTTCATCGAGCTCGATCGGCGATCCGCAATTGCCGATCTGCACGAATTCCCAGGGATAGCGAGGCTTCAGGATCGGCTGGCCGCCGTCCCACGTGTAGAGATCGTCGGAATAGATCAGATAGAGGTTTTCGTTGTCCTGGCGTGCGATCATCGCATATTTGCCGTCGATTTTTTGCGGGAATAACGCCATGCCCTTGTTGCGGGCGGCATTGCCCTTCAAGGTCGATAGCCGGAACGATACGAAGTCGGACGTCTCGATTAGTTCGGACCGGATCGCCCGCCCGCTATAGGCCGTGTAGGTCGCGTAATAGACGTTCTGCCCCGCGCCGCCGAATTGCACAAAGCGGGCATCCTCCATCCCGTTCGACTGCGCTTCGGTGATCGGAAAGATTACCCGTTCGCTGATGTCCTCGCTGGCCGTGAAACTGACTTCGATATCGTCGCCGCCAGCGCCGGAGGTCAGCTTCACATGATCGGGGCTAGATGCAAAGCGCGCCGTCGGGTCGATGCTGACGGCTCCGTCTGCGCCGATCAACCCCGATCGAAATGTCAGGGAAGACACGTGGCCTTCGCCGACGGCGCGAACACTGAGGATGAAGCGAAGATTACCATCTGGCGTTCCGGACTGATCAGGATGCGCGACGATGCTCGGATTGAACAGCGCCGACGCCTCGAACGAATATTCATTGAGAAAGTACGCACCCACCAGCCGCCGCTGAACCTGCGTGAACGCGGCATGGTCGGCCAGCGCCGCTTCCATCTCCGCGGCGCGTGCCTCGAAGGTCTCCAATAGGTTGCGATGACGGCCAAGGAAGTTCGCCAGCACATCGGCCAATTGACGTTCCGCGGTCTCGGGGTCGAGCGCGAGAACCCGCTCGACGATATGGTTGGCGCGGGTCTTGTCGGTCGGATTGAGGTCGCGCGGCTCGGTCGCCGGCTTGAAAGGCCGAACGATCACACGGGTCGGATCCGGCCTCAGATGAAGGGCCTGGCGATCGAGAACAGGAAATTCCGGCAAGTTGGCCTCTGACAGGTTGAAGGAGGTACTCGGTCTCGGCGCCGTCAAGCGACGAGTGGAGCTGGGCTGACGCGGCTTTCGCTCAGACGGGCAATCTGTCGAATCTCCGAAAGGCCGAGCAGGTACGACACCACGGATTCTCCTCCCCGATTCTCGTTGGGACGGTCGGGGTGCAGGCCATCCCGGCAGCTTCCGGTTTCCAGATCGACCAGGGAAACCGACAAATCGTTACTGCCAAGAAACCACGCGAACACCCGTGCGGCTTCGGCTTTCCATTCGACATCATGATCGGCGCGCCACGCTGCAAGGCAGGCCGCGATGGTTGCCGCAGCCTCGAGCGGCTGTTGGTCGAAGGCTTGCAGCGGTTGGCGTCGATCACCAAATCCCGCCGTGCCGACCGGTCGGAACTGGCCCTTCTCCGAGGTTTGCCTGGCCACAAGCCAGCGCAGGGACTCCAGGCCGATATCAACATACCGCAATGTTTTGGTGGCGATGCCGGTCATGATCAGCGCCTGGGGCAAGCGAGCGTTATCGTAGGCCAGCCCATCCTCGAACCAGACCCAATCGTCAGTCGCCACGGCGTCGAACATCAAGATCAATCGATCGGCAAGCACGGCGCGGAGGCGGGCCGAGCGGAAATCGTCTGGAACGGCCGTGCAGTAGGCATCGAGCCCAATCAACACAAACGCCCACGCCCGCGGCGAGCGAAAGCCTTCCGCAGCGGCCAGCGCCTCGGAAAACAGCGATGCGGCCCACGAGCGCCGCGACATGTTGGCGTCGGTGCATGCGCACACGCCCAGCGCCCAGAGCGTTCGTCCGTGGCTATCCTCCGATCCCTTGTCCTCCAGCCAACAGCGATTAAAGCCCATGAAATTGCGAAATCGCTGCGTGTCCTGATTCCACGCGTGCTGGACGAACGCTGCAAGCCGCGCCGTCAGGACTTCCGGCAACCGCTGTTCGCCGGGGTTGTTGAGGGCGCAGGCCAGCAGCAGCGCACGGGCGTTGTCGTCGACGCAATAGCCGTGGGCGCGGTCCGGCACGCTGTGAACGGCGTGCTGAAACAGTCCGGTATCGTCGCACATCGACAGGAAATGGCCGAGTTGCATTTCCGGCGGCGCGCGGCTGTCGCGCAACAGCGTGCTGGTATCCGAGCGCGCAATAGTCTTGAGTTGATGCCGGCGTCCGGCATTTTCAAATACCGACATATAGCGCTCGGCGGTGCGCTCCCATGTCATGGAGCGGCTGCTCGAATAAGCGCGCTTGCGCATCGCCTGCCGCAGCACGTCGTTGGTCAAGAGCTTTGCGATTTCGAGGCCGAGCGCGGCTGCGTCGCCAAACGGAACCAGGATGCCACGTCCATCGGCGAGCAGTTCGCGGGCATGCCAATACGGCGTGGACACCACGGCCTTGCCGAGCCCGAAACTATAGGCAAGTGTGCCCGACGTCATCTGGGCTTCATTCAGATACGGCGTCACATAGACATCGGACATCGAGATAAAATCGAGCAGCGTCTTCTGATCAACGAATTGATCGAGAAACACCACGTGACCCTCGACGCCGGCGTCGCGCGCATGCGCCATCAGGCTCTCGCGATAGGCTTCGCCCTGATCGCGCACAAGGTTGGGATGCGTCGCACCGAGCACTACATACACGGCGTCGGGCCGGGTTTTCAGGATCGCGGGCATCGCGTCGATCATGACTTCGATGCCCTTGTTCGGCGACAACAGGCCGAATGTCAGGATGACGGACTTGTTGCTGAAGCCGAGTTTCGCCTTGGTCGCGTCGGGTTCGACGAACGAAAATTCCGGGATGCCGTGTGGGATGATTTCAATCTTCTCGTCGGGGACCTGATAGACCGAGCGCAGCAGCTCCCGACCTTTTTCAGCCATCACCACGACCTTGGAGGACGCCTCGACAATCCGCGCGATGACATCGCGCTGGGCCTTTGTCGGTTCGGACAGGACCGTATGCAGCGTGGTCACGATCGGGACGGTCAGACGCGACAGCAGGGTCATGATCTGACCACCTGCTTCGCCGCCGAAAATACCGAATTCATGTTGCAGGGAAGCCGCCTCGAACCCGCCGCTGTTGAGGTATTCGGCCGCCCGCACATAATCATCCGGGCGATCGTCAGCGATCTGCAGGCCGACCGTGGGTGGATATTCGTAGACCTGACCGTGATCGGTCATCGCAACAATGACGGTCTCCAGATCGCCGCGCGAGGCCGCGACGGCGCACTGCAAATCGGTGGTGAAGGTAGCGATGCCACAACGGCGGGGCAGCGAGTTTCCAATGAACGCGATACGATTTACGATGGCCAAGTTGGCGCCTCCGGTTGTTCGAGCGCGGCATCCCCTGGGGAGGTCGGTATCAACGGGGAGCCCAGAGAGGTGTGCGGGATGCGGTCGATGGCACTACGCTCGGTCAGTGCATCGGGATTTATGGTCGGGCCAGGATAGGCCAGCAACGCTTTCAATCCGTCCGCACCGGCCGCGATGTCGGCATGGTCGGCCTGCAGGAAAACGGCATCACCAAGCGACAGCCTCGTTCCGCCCAGTTGGGCGTGACCTTCGATCACCAGCAGCCAGGTCTCCTTCGGTGCGTCGAGCATCCAGACGGAGCTCGGAGGGAGATCAATCCGTTCCAAGGCAAAGTGAGGATTGACGGTGAGGGCCGTTCGCGCGCCGGTCAATCGCTCGGGAGGCGATTGAGGTTTGAGAGGCCCGATCGTCGCCACGGCGACGGCGTTTTCGATCTGCAATTCGCGCCGCCGTTCATAGTCGAACAGTCGGAACGTGGCGTCACTGTGCTGCTGGATTTCGGCGAGAACGATGCCGGCGCCGATCGCGTGGATGGTTCCGGCGGGGATGAAGAAGACGTCGCCCCGATGGACCGGGTGCCAATGCAGGATGTTGGCGATCGAGCCGTTCGTGATCGCCGATCGCAGTTCGACCGCGGAGCGTGGATAATTCAGTCCCAGCGCGACCTCTGCACCGGCAGTGGCGGAGAGAATGTACCAGGCTTCGGTCTTGCCGTTGGCAAACCCGATCGAGCGCGCAAACTCATCGTCCGGATGAACCTGAATAGAGAGCGGCTCGGTGGTGAAGAGCAGTTTGAGCAGCAGCGCCGTGCCCGATGCTGCATGGTCCGGGCGCTCAAACCACAATTCCCCGATCGGGCCGTCTGTCGTCGACGCCTCGCTCCACGGACGCAGATCCAGGCTGCCCCACGGCTTCGGCTTGGTTCGCACCATGGCATGTTCGATCGTCAGGATGGTCTCCTTCTGTGGCGCTACGGATTGAACGGAACTGCTGGCCTGCGCTTCCGAAGGCGGCGCGACTAATCTTTGGCGGTTCGTGCCGGACGAGGGCCGGTCCAAGCGGGGAGCGCATCCCATTCGGCCCATCGCATGCGCCGTTCTTCGTCGCCGACTTTGATAAAAACAAACGGGGCGTCATCCTGCCCGGTCTTTGATCCGGCGAATGTCGCCGGAAGCCCGTTTGCGTTTCTGATGGTCGCCGTGTTTGCCATGCCGTCACCGCCTGCTTGGTTGAGGCGGGAGCGCAACGCTCTCAGTCACCGGTAACAGCCGAGGACGGGCGGTGATATCAAGGATATAGGAACGCGCTCGCCGAATAGCGAGGCGCAGGTGTCGACCAAATCCGCTTTAATAGCTGTATCTTTAGGCCGGCATCTCGCTATGCTTAGGCCACCTGACGTCCGGAACGGCGAAGGACATTTTCTCTTACCCACCTTGGCCAGCCGATCTCTCTCCGGAGGCGGGGCGGCTATTGGATGTCGCTTGGTTTCAACCGATCACTTCCGGGAGGAGATTCGGTCTCGACTCCAATTGGCGAGTACGCAAGGCCGGATCTGACCATCGAGTGTGGTAAGCGTGACCGGTTCGTCAGCGAACATCCTAATTTTACTAAATGGATGATATTCCGCCGCAATGCAATGCGCGCCGAAATGGCGGCGATTGATCGTTTGATCTTCGGTGACAGCAAGGCGAGCCTGCTGAGAAATCTACTATGCCCTGCCACGAAATCAAAGGCCGCGCCAAAATCAAATAGGCCCGTTGGAAGCAACTCGACGCATGGTATGCCGAACGCAGCGATACGCAAAAGCCGATTTGAGGCAAGCTGGGCGCCTGAGGCACTGAGGACATCCGGATGGCTCCGATCATCAGTCTGTAGCTGCTGCTGTTCCAGAACGGGTTGCCAGTTTCAGAAGGCCCGTTTTAGGGTTGTGAGGTTTGAGTTTGACCCAACTCGACATTGAGTGGAACGGCCCGCATCGCCGATCGTTAGGTGTTCCGTCATAGCGGATCACGACACGCTCTCAACGAGAGGAGACCTCGATGGCTAACGACGCAGTCACCCAGCCCCATGTAGTAATCCCGCCTGACGATGCGAGGCGCCAACTTACGATTGCCAACCCGGAAAATTCGAATGTGCGACATATCTCGGTTGCCGGCGGCACGTACACTATCCTCGTGACCGGAGAACAGACGGGTGGCCGATACAGTTTGATAGATATGCTCGTACCGCCCGGCGGCGGCCCCCCGCCGCATCGTCACGACTTCGAGGAAATGTTCACGATCCTTGACGGCGAGATCGAGTTAAATTTCCGTGGTGAGGCGCAGCGAGCCAACGCCGGTTCGACGGTCAATATCCCTGCAAACGCACCTCACTCGTTCAAGAACACGTCGAACCAGCTGGCACGTCTTCTCTGCATGTGTACACCAGCGGGGCAGGAGGAGTTCTTCATGGCAGTTGGCGATCCGGTTGGCAGTCGTACCGCTTCACCGCCTCATCTGAGCAAGGAAGAGCAAGCGGAGCGCATGCAACGAGCAAAGTCACTCTCGGCTAAGTATCGAACAGAGCTGTTGATATAGGTAGCCCAACCTCGAAGATGTGATTTTCGAAAGGTCGACCGACTTCCTCTTACGGCACTTTTCGGACACGGCGATCCGGCATCACGATGTCCGTTGATCGAGGACGAACCGAAGTAGTTGGCACTAGATCAAACCGACGCGAATGACCCAAATCGGTCGTTTGACTAGCAGCGGGCGTCGACGCAGCACAGATCGTGTGATGCGGAGCCACGCTTCCTATGGTACTGGTGGCGTAAATAGCCCTTTTCGGATTGGTTGTGAATGATTTCCTGCCTTCAAGCAGGGTTTAGCGTGGCAAGGTCGAAATGCGGCCCATGCTTGGGGTAGCGGAGGCGCGACATGGCCAACGCGATGATCGTTCGCCCTCGGTCCGATCTGTTGTCGCCGACAAGCGCGAGTCGCGCCGCCCAATACGTGCGGATGTCAACGGATCATCAGCACTATTCAACGCAAAACCAGGCTGCCGCAATTGCAGTCTATGCCGCGCAGCACGACCTTGTGATCGTTCGCACCTACGCGGACGAGGGCCGGAGTGGCCTTCGTATTCACCTACGCCAGGGGTTGATTGAACTGATTGACGACGTGCGCACCGGTCGGGCGGACTTTGACCACATCCTTGTCTATGACGTGAGTCGCTGGGGCAGATTCCAGGACGTTGATGAAAGCGCCTATTACGAATTCACCTGCCGTCAGGCGGGGATCAAGGTTTGCTACTGCGCTGAGGAGTTTGACAACGATGGCAGCGTTATGGCGAGCATAGTGAAGAATCTCAAGCGGGTGATGGCGGCAGAATTCTCGCGAGAGCTTTCGGTAAAGGTCCACGCCGGCGCCTGTCGCATAGCCAGCCTCGGATTCAAGCAAGGCGGCGCGATTGGCTATGGACTCCAGCGGGAGCTTGTCGACGAAAATCGGTGTTCGAGAGGTATTTTGGGTAAAGGCCAGCGCAAGCACTTGCAGACGGACCGGGTCCTCGTCAGACCCGGACCGCAGCGAGAGCAGCGAATCGTCGCGAGAATTTTTCGGGAGTATGTAGTTCACCGCAGATCCCAAGCGTCGATCGTTCGTTTGCTGAACAACGAACAGGTTCGTAACCATCGGGAAACGCCGTGGTCGGAGGCGATGATCCGCAACATCCTGGCCAACGAAGCTTACATCGGCAATAGCGTGTATAATCGTAAGTCGTTCCGACTCAAGCAAGTGATGAAGAAGAACCCCCCAGAGTTATGGGTGAGAGCTACGGGCCTGTTCGAGCCAATTGTTGACAGGAGTATTTTTCTTAAAGCTCAAGAGTTGCTTAAAGAGCAATATGTCAAGCTGTCGGATGAGAAACTGTTGAAGAAGCTACGAGAGGCGTTGGCTGTAAATGGAAAGCTGAGTGCTTCGATTATGGCAGCGACCGACGGAACGCCGAGCGCCGCGCTGTATGCATACCGGTTCGGCAGCCTGCGGGAAGCCTTTCGCCTTGTCGGCTATGTCAACTCAGAGCGCGATTTCGATTACCTCGACGCGCGCCAACAATCTGACGCTGAGTTGCTGAGGCATGCATCGGTCCTTGCTACTCGCATTCGAGCACTTGGCACTGCCGCAATTTTCGATGCTGAAACCAAAGTGATGAAGGTTGACGGCAGGCTCGCTATCTCGCTGCGCATGGCACGCTATTATGTTGCGCCGCGCCACGCCCCCGCTTGGCTCGTTCATCGGCAAATCATTGAGCCAGCGGGGCTTATTCTTGCGCTGAGACTGGACGAGCAAACAAATAGAGAAGTTACTGACTACTTTCTCTTACCCATGAATGAAATGGCCAAGGAGCGGATCAATCTCACGGCGACGCCCCGCTCTCGGTTCGCGGCGTATCGGTGCCCTACCATGGACGACGTTTTGCGCGCCGTTATGACGAAAGTTGCAGCCTTATGGATATAAGGGAGGCGGAGGTGGTCCTGCAGAGCTTGTCGCGACATCCGGTGTTGGCACTTTTCGGACCTGTCGTGATGGTGTGCGCGGGTCCGCAATGCGCGCCGAAGTGGCCATCGGCAAACCGCCGCTGTATCAACAGCGCATCGTGAACTCTAACTCATCAACCGGCCAAACTCGATCGTAAAATGCCTGCAATCAACGGGCCGGATCATTCGGTGTAATTCGCGATCTTGCGCGCCAGCGAGATGATTTGATGGCGGATATGCGCGGACTCGATGGCGATTAGCGCCTCAATAATCGACACGCCTTCCCGCGATGCGGCATACTCGGCGAATGCGGTCGCGTGTTCGGAGCGCGGCTTTTCTGCTCCGGTCAATCCGTCGTAGAAGTAGCCGACCGGGCATTCGAGGTGATCCGCGATCTGGATTAGCCGTTTGGTCCCGACCCGGTTCATTCCCTTTTCGTATTTCTGCACTTGTTGGAACGATACGCCGAGCGCATCACCGAGCTCGGCTTGGCTCATCTTCTGTCGGGTGCGCAGCACCCGAATACGCTCGCCTATAATCGCGTCAGTGGGGCTAGCGCTCCGAACATTCTTGTCGGCCTCAGCCTTCGCCTTCGACGTTTTTGCGGGCTTGGTTGATGTACTCATTTTGATCCGTTTGGATTTGGCGGCCGAATCGCTGGTCCGTTCGATGGGTGTATATACACCAACGACCAACCGTTACGAGAATAAGGTCTGCGTGATCATCCGTGCCGATTCCTCGAGTCAGCGTTGGATCCGTACCGCTCAGTTGTGTTCACGGGCGTCTCAATTGCGATCTACCGAACCCCACGCAGCGCGATCTAAACGCCCGGCGCGGCCACCGGACAGCGGCAAGGGGTCCTTTCCGGCCGGGCCACCGGCTGTCTGCAGGTTGGACGAACCCCGGTCTCATTTGCACGCTCGACAGAGAGTGATGCAGGGCACGAAACGACAGCTCGCCGATGCGTCAGAGCGCCGCGACCGAAATGTGATCCAGGTGACGCTTGGCAACGGGATGGCGTGGTAGCGCTCATGAAACAGGGATGTTCGACATGCCCGCCTTATTCGACCAGCTTTATCGTGGTTATTGCCGCGCGCGCCTCCACGAAATGGAGAAACATTTCCTCCAGCGGCACCGCCCGCCCGCCCTGAGTTACGTTGACCGTGAGATCGTGTCGCCGGCGGTGCCAGTTACGGAGCCTTCGCGCGACGTCAGTAGGAGTCTCCTCGGAAGCAGGCACAACAAGGTTGACGCTCCAAAGGGCTGAACCGCGCATAGGAAGCCGGCAATGGTGAAGTGGTACGATCCCAACGCTACCGACAAGCCGCCATTTTGAGGGCCCTAGCCGAAGTCCCTAAAATCGGAGTGCATGAGGGATGGTGCTATCAACACGTCTAGGCGATCATGCTTTCGATCGACCAATATGCTGTGGCGGCAACTGGCAACAGAGAGTATTTCTGGAATAAGCCGCACAGCATTGGAAAAAAACTACCTGCGAAATAGTCCACCGATCGCGCCGCCGATCGCAGCGAACGGACCGCCAATCCGCCGGGCATGATGCACGCGTCCGCAACTCCGATGGTGGGCGACCGCCGTGCGCGTAGCCGTGGGCGCCGACACCTCTCGAGGGGCATCGCTCATACCAGCCTCACAAGCGCGGGGACCGAGAACGGTTGCCAGCAGTGACAAGACGATCAAGGCGCGCATGGCCGATCTTTCCTTGGCGGTGGTCGGAGCCAAAAGATGACGCCGACACGCTGGGCAACCGGCTCAAGCTCCGCTAGTTCCACGGAGTTTTTGCCGGCGCGGCTACTAGCGACACGGGCCGGTATGAAAAGTTACGCTCCGCGGTCTCTTCAACAGCCTTGGTCGGCCATCTTGGCTGATGCCTGTGCTGAAGGCTTTGCACCCAAGGCTTGCTGGGCAGCAGTAGGCTGGCCCTGTTGTTGTGCCTGAGTGTCTTGTGAGGACGTCGCCGTGTTTCCCGTTACCCAATTCATAGTATCGGTTGGGGGATGCGCAGGCGTGTCCGGCGATGAAGCCGTGCCGACCGTCTGTCCCGTATAGCCGGGCGTGGGGCCGGAGCCCGCATCTTTGCCGCCTGTATTGCATGGACCGGCATTCGCAACACCTCCGCCGAGAGCGAGCAGGGCGCAAGTGACGAGAACGAGTTTCGTGGTCATGTTGTGTGTCCTCCCTTGGTTGCTTATCGAAAGCAACGCGGTGCCGCCAGTTTTGTGCCGCCATCCTAGCCGCCCCCCCCCCCCGCGGAGAATGAAAAGCGGTCCCCAAGCCTCAATCATTTCGTCCGAGCCGAGCGCCGCGGAGCGGGTCGGGCCGCTCCGACCCTTGGGCAGATGCCGCCTACCGCCGCATTACCGATGTAACCCGATCGGCCAAAAATGAAATCGGCTCGTGCGCCTAGGCGATCACTCTGGGCGATCGGGCACGCTGGGGTGCGAAGACTTCATATGGGCGTCAAAATGATTGAACGAATTCTCGAGCGGCTTGGCCGCCAACTGCAGGGCCGCATTTCCAGGCCCGGCGAGGCCGGCTACGCCGCGGCGACGGCAATCTGGGCAAAACCAATTGGATTAATGCCGCGCGCGGTCGTGCATTGCGAGAACGCCACGGACGTGCAGTCGGCCGTTCGCGCCGCCCGCGAAATGGATGTGCCGCTGTCGGTGCGCGGAGGTGGCCATGACTGGGCCGGCCGCTCCCTGTGCAGCGGCATCGTGATCGATCTCTCTCGCATGAAAGACGTGGCCATCGACCCCACCAACCGAACCGCGCGGATCGGCGGCGGCACCCGCGCGACAGACCTTCTGGCTGCGACCGACCCGCAGGCCCTCACGGCAGTGACAGGCGCGTGCGGCGGCGTCGGTATGGCCGGACTTACGTTGGGCGGCGGCTACGGCCCCCTGATCGGTCGCTTCGGACTCGCGCTCGACAATATGATTGAGGCCGAAGTGGTGCTTTCGGACGGACGCATCGTAACGGCTGGAACCGGTAGCGAGGAGGAACTGTTCTGGGCGCTGCGCGGCGGCGGCGGGGCGTTTGGAGTGGTGACGCAGATGAAGTGCCGCCTTCATGAACTTCCTGGCATCCGCGCCGGCGCGCTGCTGTTTGCGTTTGCTGAAGCTGAAGCCGTACTCGAAGGCTGCGCCAAGGCCGCCGCCTCCGCGCCTGACGAGCTTTCGGTCCAAGTTGGAATAGCCATCGGCCCCGATGGCGCTCCTGTGATTATGATCCTGCCCGTGTGGTGCGGATCACCAGAACACGGCGAGGCGGCGGTCGCCCAATTCTACAAGCTCGGAACATTGCTCACTGGCTCCATCGAGGCAATGCCCGCCGGCGGTCACCTCGCGTTGGCCGACCCTTTCGTCGTCTACGGCCAGCGGGTGTGGATGGAAACCTGCTGGCTGCCATCGCTCGGCAGCAGCGTCGATGCGTTCCTTCGGGCGGCGGCTACTGCGATCTCGCCGGGCTGCAAAATCATCACCCATGAATTCAAGGGGGCCGCCTCGCGCGTCGCGGCGGATACAACCGCCTTCGGCCTGCGCCGCGACCATCTGCTAGTGGAGATTATAGCTTCCTGCACGGCCGATGCCGACCGATATGTCCTGCAGCAGCACCAGCAATGGGCCGAAAACGCGCTTCTCGGATTCGACCGATTGGCGCTGCCTGGCGGCTATCCGAACTTGCTGGGCAACGGAAATCCAGCGCGCGCGGCCAAAAGCTATGGCGACAACGCGGCGCGGCTCGTTCGCGCCAAACGGCAATATGATCCCGACAATGTCTTCCATTCGGCAATTCCGCTACCCAACTCTCGGCACGCGAAGGCGGGGTAGCAGCAGCGTCGAGCTCCCCCTTGCGATAAAATCGTACTCCGCTCGCGAGTGGAAATAACCTACCTAGCGTGGCTTATCGCGTTACGATCAAAATGAAGGACCGCTCTCCGTGAGTTAATTCCACCATGCAGCCGCTTTTGGCTTGACGATGAACGTCGCGCGGCAGGGGGAGAAGTCAATCGGAGCGGATCAAAGCCCCACCATTCACAGACCGTGCAGGCATATAGGAACCGGTCGTTTTCGTAATCCTGAATCACCACCACTGCGTCGTCTGCGTTGCAGTGGTCGCAGCGCGCGCCCATCGTCATACCCGTAATCCCGTGGCGCCTTGGCGCGTACCGCTGGTCTCAGACCCGATCTTTCGCGTGCCATGCGCGTCGACCGCGTGAGCTGCAAAAAGACAAGCGCTGAACAAACCTAGAATCGCTGCGACGGCTTCGACCATTTTCACGTCCCCTGGTTTACACGAGGGAAAGTCCGATAGCCGGCATTTGTTTCATGGCCGCTTCGTCAAGCCTGCAATGTTGTTTCGTCCTAAACTCGTTAAAGCTCGGCTCGCGCATAATCGGGTTCGGTATAATCGATGAACCCACCGATAACGCTGGACGACCTAGCTGGTAATAGCCCGCCGATCGCACCCCCGATGAATGCATTCCGACGCACCGGCCAACCCTCATAGGCGCTGTTTGTTCCATGCGGTTTTTGTCTAACGCAGTAAACATCGATGAACGGGAGACCCCTGATGGTTTGCCATTGGCGGTCATAGGAGATGCCGGAAACCTTGTCGCGGAAACGATCGGGCACCATGGTGTGTCTGCAGATTCCAGCGGACCATTTGGCGGTGCGGATCGTGCCAAACTCATTCCTTACTGCGGTGCGAAGATGAACGTCTGCTGCAAGATCGGTTGCACAAGGCTTCACCCGTGCCAGTTAAAATGCGCGTTTGACGCGGACAGGACTCGGCTCATGAGCAATCTATTCATGGCAGCGGCCTTCGCCCTCTTGATCGCCGCTTGCCCTAGCCTTGCCAATGCTCAGGGTGGAGCCGCGGTGCCTTTCGACGAACGAGTGATCGACCTGCCCCTGCCGGGCGGGGGCCACCAGCGCGTGTTGATTGTGATACCGCCGAAGCCGAAGGCGGTCATCATTATGCTGCCCGGAGGGGCTGGCGATGTCGGGTTGACTCGCGAGGGAGACGTTCGCCGCGACGACAACTTTGTGGTTCGCACGCGAGAACTCTGGGCCGCCCAAGGTTATGCGGTGCTGATCCCAGATACGATCGACCGCGATAATCTTAGGGGAGTGCGCAGTTCGTTCCAGTATGCTCGTGTGGTGGAGAGCCTGATCGGCTTCGCGCGTGATCAGGTCGGCGTCCCGGCGTTCCTCCTGGGCACGAGTCAGGGTTCGATCGCAGCCATGAACGGAGCGTCACATGCACCATCCGGAACCCTCGCCGGCGTGATTCTGACCGAGTCCGTCTCGGTTATGGGTGGCGGCCATGAGACCGTGTTTGATGCCGATCCTCAGGGCGTGCGTGTCCCCGCATTGGTCGTGGCGAACCGAGAAGACCGGTGCGACGTCGCTCCGCCCGATATGGCGCCGAAGATCGCCTCGGCTATGAGTCGCGCTCCGGACGTCAAAGTGGTGACAGTCTCGGGTGGGGTCTCGAAATCATCGAAAGATTGCGGCTCCCTGACCCCGCATGGCTATTACGGCATCGAAGACGAGGTCGTAAGTCTGATCAGCGAATGGATGCGGGGTCATCTCCCTTGACCCGTGATCCGGCATCAAGGCGTCGGCCAGGGAATGAACGTCCGCCGCGTCATCCGCCTCTTGCGCCCGCAGTCTGGAAAGTCCGCGACTTAGACCACACTACTGAGCGCGGCAAGGGGTCGCGCGGTCGGAACGCTGAATGAACGAGCCGGTTTGGACTCCGTGCCGCCGATTTCGGTTGGCACGACCTCCAGGGCGGCCCCAGTTCTCCCCCAGCGCTGGGGCCGTTTTGCTTTTAGAAATTACAGATTTCGGACGCATATTCGGGCATCCCCGCCACCTTACTAGCCAATTGTCACCCGATTTACAGGTCACCAAAGCTCCACAGTCGAAGTACCTTGGGGAGATTATCGTGACCATCAAGAATGTCGTGATCCCGTTGGAGACCGTGTACCTTCAAGGAGAAGCGAAGAGGCTTGGAGTTTCGCGCACCAAACTCGTGCGGGTCGTGATGGAGAAAATTGTCAGAGACGAGCTTGTTCCTGAAATCCTAGATGACGAGCCGCAAGTTCTTAACGAACCACTGACGTCAAAGTATCGACGATTTCCGAGAAAAAACGACGGTTGATATCGAAGGCTCCTACTTTCGCTCGCAACCGGATGAGGCGGCCGATGTTGGAGCCCAGGCGCGCGCCAGCTCAAGCTTGCGGGTTTTGCTATCTCGCGGTTGAACTAGAACCCGTGCGCGAGCCATCGAATTGCGCAATATGCGGAAACCGTGACGATGGTTGTCGTCCCGAGCGCGAACAAGATGCGCGACGCGTCGTTCATGGATAGACGTGGGGCATCAGACCGCTTTCAATCCTCGGATTCATTCACCACCTCGTCATTGCGGCGTTCAGATGCCCTAGTAATCGATCCGATTCGGGCTACATTGCGGATATGAAGAAATCTTTCCGTGTCGTATTCCAGCCAAAGCGGATCTCTGAAACCGATTGGCAAATTGAGGCGGCTATCCCAGGTGCTGAAATCAGGATCATCACGGGCCTTACAAGCAAAGCGGATGTTGACGATTGGATGAGCGGCAATCGAAAGGTGGCTTGGCTGAGATCGCAGGGCTACGCAAAGTGACATCGGTGGGATAAAGGCCCGCGGTGGGTTAGCGACAAGGTCTTGAGGGGCGTGGTCTTGAATCCGCTGGAGATGAAAACTGGGTTCGGTGGGGTTAAAAAGCCTC
Organism: uncultured Alphaproteobacteria bacterium; assembly: GCA_963756215.1. Lineage (GTDB taxonomy): Bacteria > Pseudomonadota > Alphaproteobacteria > Rhizobiales > Xanthobacteraceae > Bradyrhizobium. Next base: position 19,608 of record CAVWMY010000001.1, read on the forward strand.
CGCCCTGCGCCACCTACTTCGCTGGTTCTGGAGGTCTTCCTGCGGGATTGTCGACGTGACCGCATCGAAAGCACTCCAATGTCTAGTTCTTTCGATCCAGCCGAAGGCCAGCCACGACCATCATTTTCATACCGCACTTTGGACAGGGCCGCCGCTCGGCTATAATGCGTTATGCTCGCGAGGACATATTACCGCTCCCTTGGTTCAGGCGGGAGCGCTACCGGTCTCTCGGTCGTCGATGAACTGCCATATGCGTTCGGCGATCAGCGCAGCTTAGTGGCGACACACAAAAGTGCAACGCGGGAACGGGCCGCAAGCGACGGCATCCCCAACCTGAGGCGCTTTATTCTGAGAACTCCCGTGGACGGAGCTCTTTCGTGTAACGCACCTTATAAACGGAAAGGTGCATTTTTGTACCTGCCTTTTTAGGCGTTACGAATGTAACCGATTGGCAGAGATTTGAGCATAATGCCGTTCCGATAATCGAGCAATTAGCCGGGCTCGCGTGGCAAATACATGGAGCCCTTTATGACGCTTGGCAAGCTATCCGGAATGCAGACACACCACGTTGCTTTACGCGTGCCCGATGCCGAGGCAAGCAAAGCTTGGTTCTTGGAAAAACTCGATTTCCGCGTCGAGGGAGAGTTTGAGATAAATGGCATGGACTTCGTCTGGATTTGCCCCCGCGGGCAGAGCGCGCCAATGATCGAACTGATTGGTGGTGGCACGCTTCATTCGCGCGCTCCCCAAGAGAATCTGTCGGAAATACTCGCCCAGCCAGGCTTCCATCATGTTTGCCTCCAAGTCGACGATATCAACTTAGTTGTCAACGAACTCAGGCGCCGTGAGGTCAAGATCCTAATCGACGTTATGGACGCCGCCCCCGGCAGCGGTGCCGAGAAGGTGGCCTTCATCACTGACCCATGGGACAACATTTTGGAGTTTGTGCAACTGATCCGTAAGTGACTGCAAGCCTGATCGCCCAGCCGCGGGTTACTCAGTGCCGCCAGCCCTTCTTGTCGAAATCGATCCGCGTACCGGCCGGCGGCCGCGGCGGGTTCTCCAGATCGCAAAGATTGCATTTGGGGCAGGGCATCCCGGCCGCCGCCTGCTCCACCTCCGCCGTCCCAACTTCCACCGATTTCGCGCACACGGCGCAGGACTGAATTCAGGGATCGTTCCAAATGGATGGAGCATTGGTGGGCAGCTTCGAAGAACCTCTTCTTGCTCGTTCTTGCACTCCGCCGACGGCTATGCCGTTTGGTCGGCGGTAAATCGCCGGCTATCGCTTAGAAAAAATGGCATCGGAGTTTGACGCTCAACAGCGACGACGATGCCGACACGTCGTCCTCTCACCAACAACTGCGCGTAACGGAGGCATCTTCGCAACATGGCGAACCAGGTGCCTCCGGCGTAGCGCGTTGTTGTCAGCCGCGCTGATGGTCAGCGACCCTGGGATTCCGTCGTCTCAGGCAATGTAGCTGCCTTGACGGCGCGGAAAAACGATCCATAACCATTGACGGCGGCATAGAGGTTGAGCCGACCCCAACCATCCCAGGTGTTACCGTCTAGCAGCGCGTAACCAGACGGAAGCGCGGTGTCCCGCAAGATCTGGGTGCGTTGCTCATCTGTGAGATGGGGGAAACGCGTCAGCAGCAGAACCTGCGCCTGCACCGGCACGTCCTCGGGCAGTTCTCGCCGGGCAGCGAGGGCAAGGCCGTAAGTCATGCGATAGGTGTAACCTTTGGGGTCGTCGGGACTGAGGTTGAAGTCGTAGGCGTTGTCTTCCCGGCCATTGTTCCGCTGAGCGTCGCCGTCACCGTTATCGTGGTCTCCGTCGTGGTTGTCGTCGCCATCGTGGCTCCGTTTGAGGCAGGCTTCCACGCTGATGGCGCGACAGGACTGCGCCAGATATTTCTAAGTCTGCGTGTAAGCTTGGTAGACCGCGTAGGCGGTCGTGTTGGCGGGATTGGTCCAATCCAGCCGCCTGCCGTTCGCATCGTAGAGCGCATTGTAGATGTTGGTTGCGGTGATCGCGGTCGCTTGGATGCGGCCTCCGATCACGGCGAGCGGTGAATGCATGCCGGCGCCAATGCGGTTGTTGCCGAGGTCGGCGGCTCGCGCCAATAAGCCCTTATATTGCTGGGGTACAAGGAAGGCGAGACCGAGAGCCTGATTGTAGCCAAGGTTGGTGGCGCCGCTGACGTAGGATGAGTCCGAGTAAGGGTTGGTGGCGTCCGCAATCTGCCAGAGCAGCGTCGGAACGTTCACCTCGGCCGTGAGCCGCCAGGGACGGGGCGAAGTGCCGATTCCCGGGGCGTAGTCGCCGGCATTGAATACGATGGGCGTGAGATGGCCGTGCGCGTCATAGGATCCGATATTGGGGACCGAGACCGGACTGCGCGCAGTGAAGCCCGCTACCCAGTTGGCGGTAGTTCCATACGCGGCCGGAACGGGGAAGGAATTGTAGTAGGAGGGGACGACAAAGTGCGCGGTGTCGGCGGTCGTGAGACCCGTCTTGTTGGTCACGGCGTCGTAGTTGCCGTAGCGCGGATCCAATGGGCTAATCTCACCGCTATCGATAGTGGCTGGATTCGTCACGGGGAGGGTCGAGCCCATGTAGCGATCGAACGTCCGCTTCGGCGGTTCGGTCGAGGAATTGGCGCGGATGGTGTTGTTGAGGAAGTTCGCCGCGCTCGCCAGCGGAGTTGGAGAGCCGTTGCCAAAGGTTGCGAAGCCGATGCTCGCGTTGGTCAGCAAGTTGATGTTCGCCTCATAGTCCTGCAATGTCTTGTTCTGGTACGACGTCGGTGTCAGACGCGCTGGGGCGGTAGCCGTAGTCGATGATCCGATACCCGTCATAAAGTAAGACGTCAGCGGGCCAAGACCGTTGAGGACGCTGTAGGGTTGCGCCGTGCGATCATCGTGAATGGCGGCCAAGGTCTGAGCAAGCGTACGCTGTTTTGTCATCTGAATGACAATCCGGATGTCTTGCTCCATGACGCCGACGTGATTTCTCAGTTGCGGGTCGGAAAGCATGAGATGAGTATAGGAATCCAACGCGCTGACGATGGTGGATCCAACCGTAGGCGTGGTGCTGTTGGTGAAATTGACCGGTGGCTCGGTCGGAATGACTCCGGCTTGCGCGGCGAACGGCGCGAGAACAGCGCTGAGGGCTGCATATTTCCATAACTTCAAAACTACCGCATGCGACATTTCACAACGACCCTGATTTACCACGATTGAATCAACCCAGCGCTCTGCTTGGGTATCCCCACAGAACAAGCCATTCGCCGAGGCTGATTTGGCCCTTTCCAAATCAAATGGCGGAAGGTGTTCCGAGGACGCGCAGACCACTCGCTGACGCGTGTGACGTGGTGATGTCAGCAGGCTCCTCGGGGGTAAAAGCCAACTCACGATAAGGTCAGCGCAGCAGGGACAATTCCTATGCGCGAACTTATTGCACGCCTAAGATTCGCCACCGGGCGATAGCGCCGCGAGAAGCCACGGTACTTGTCGTCGCATTACCCCGACGCCGTTTGAGTCGCGTCGGTACCGCGTATGTTCGTCTCGCCAGTAAAAACTCAAGCCAGCGGATAGATATTCCCCGCGGCGTTAGCAGCCGCGCGAATGCCACTCACCTTGCGGTCGACTTGCGCAGCTTTTTGATCGAGAGCGGGGTGCTTTGCTGATATCATCAGGTCGGCAGTCTGCGGTTGGTGGTCGCTTACCAGCGCGGCCAGATTCTGGTTGCCCATGTCCAGAGGGCGGATAGTCGGAGAGTGGCAATGGCGAGCTGCAGGTCGAAGGTGCGCGTCGCGGTGCGGGTCCTCGTAAAGAGGCCCGAGCGGACGCGGCGTCGCATTTTGTTGATGCCGTCGTTAGTCAGGGTGTAGTTCGGGAAAAGCGTGAGATCAAATCCCCGCGCTCCCTTCGTCATTATTGCCTTAACCGAACCGCCAGCCGCTGGCGGTCGCGATTTCTGACCGGTCGGCGCGGGCAATTCATCTTCCGCCTGTATCAACAACAGCGCGGCGGCTATCGTCGCGCCGAGTTTGGCTTCCACCTGGCCGAGCAGCCGCAACTCGGTGTCTGCGTACCCCCGGCAGGTTGCCTATTCGCGCGCGGATTTTTCGCGGTTTAGTCTGCGCCTTGCAATCGGCCTCGTTCAATTCCAAGATCAGCTTCCGGGTCCGGAATAGGAGGTTGTGCTTATTCGGTCCGCCGGTGAACTGCGAATCTGCTCCACGCCGTAGATGCGGCAGAAATTCAAGCCCAGTAGCAACTCGAAAGCGGTGCCGATACCTGACGATCTTGTCAGGTTGGTTGTTCCAGAAACCACCTTCTGGTGGTTTATGGACGAACGCACCGCCGCCGCGCCTCGGGCCTCCGGAGTCAGCACTCTGGATAAGCGTCTCCAGTGGCGTCCAGCACGTCGGAGATACCTCGGCAGCAGCCTGTGGAGAGAAAAATGCAGAGGTCACCCTTGGGCTTGACTACTCTCGCGGAAGATCGATCCAGCCGCCAGACTGCCCATGTTATTTACATTGCCAGGGTTTCCGGCAAATTTCGCCACGATTTGCCACTTCCGACGAAACTCGGCAGTCAAATATGGATAACCATTGAGCCACAGACCGAAAGGCGAACGCAAATGCGGTTGGCGAACACGATGGTCAGCACGTTGAGGCCTTCGGCCTGCTACATGGACTGGCTAGGTTGCTCGGCCGTGACTCCGACGAGGGCGTTGGAGGCGCTGCAATTGCGGGAAGCGCGCGACGTAAAATTTCTAGGCGGTCGGTAGTTTCGAGACAACTCAGCTTTTGCGCTTTTTGAGTCAGCTTTTATGTGATCGCATAAATTTGCCCGGAGACGGGCGCGATCAGCATTGCGTCGCCAGGGTGGGAGACTAGTTCGAACTAGGATCTTCACTATTTACAATTCGGAGATAACGTACTGATATCGTTAGGTGCAAAATAGAGGTCATTTACAATTAAGCCATTGAGATGGCTTTATAAGTCTTAGAACTCTTAATCATCGGGTCCCAGGTTCGAGCCCTGGTGCGCCCACCAAGCTTTCAAGGATATAGCGGTCTGACGACGCGAAAAGCGGCCGCGTTTTACGCCTCATTTTACAGTTTTGTTCGCGCTTCGAGCTTGGGCACCGCCGCGTCGGCGAGGCCGTTGCCTTCGTCAGGTAGGAGCGACCGGATAACGCAGTCCAGCACCTTCGGGTGGCAAGGCAGATCGAGAAGCGATTGCGCAAACGCCCCGGCGGCGATCTCGGCGAGCGTTGCGATCCCTGTGCGCCATTTCCAGGGGCCTATTCGGAGCAAAGTGAGCTGGTGGCGGCGGGCAATCGGCGCTTCAGCTCGGACAGCTTCCGCATGATGGTATAGCTCGTGGGCGATGAAGACATCATGCGTCGACGCCACGCCGAGCAACCGGGTGGCCAGGTTACCGACAAGCGCCCGCTCGAGCGGGGCAAGTCCCCGCCGGTAAAGCACAATACGTGATGGCCGTGGTCGGTATTCGGCAAAACGCCAAATCGAGCCGACGAGAGGGTCGTCGTCGATCGCTTCGACGGGTACTTGAAGTTCGCGCGCAATTTCGCGAGGGGCCAATCCCGGAAACCGGTCCCGCATGGTTTTGGCGGTGGCCACGCCGTCGGCAAGCGCATCCGAAACGGCGGCAAGCCGCGCGCGGTGGTCCAGCCGCGTTGCATGAACGTCGGATTTCAGCATCGAGAGTCCGAGCGTCTCGGGCGACGCTGCCGTGATCTGCTCGAACCTCAGGTTTCCCGCTTGATGCGCCATTCTACAGACCTTGCGAGGGGGGAATGCCGATCAGCGCGATGGAGGCATCCGCGGTCAATCCTTCCAGTTCGCCGCGGGTCACTGCCATGGCCTGATCGATCGAATTGACGCCGGACAGGTCGATCAGCTGGCCGCCGACGATCACGAAGATATCGGGCGTGATGGTGCTGTCGCCGTTGTAGATCGTGGTGTCTTCCCACAGGCGCCGCAGGCCCTCGAGCGCCGTCTGCGCCGAGACCGGACGGACGACACTATGGCTGCGTTGCACGCGAATGACGCCATCGAGATCGACTGCGCGAACCGGGCTGCGGCGCTTCTTGAAAAAACCCCAGCTACGCTCCTCCACTTCGCCCTGGAAAACGCGCATGCGCGGCGTAGCGGCCGCGAGCGCGACGCGCTCCAGGCTTACGCCCATCGCCTTCGCCGCTATTTCGCGTGCTTCGCTCTCTCCGACTTCGTCCCTGCGCTGGCGGGCGCGCATTTCGGATGCACCCATCGCGGTCGCGCGGACTCGATGGGTGTTCGGATCGACCTCGATCGTCACTTCGACGCCGTCGGGCGCGGCGCCCAGCTTGATCACGGCCTCGGACGCCTCGCGGCGAATTCGCTTGATGTCCTCGGGCTGCGCATTCGGGATGATCCGCTCCACCACATCGCGAACCAGCGCCAGCGCGACGCCGATCGAGGAAATGACCTCCGCGTCTTTCGATATCTCGTGATGAAGCCCGGTGCGGTTGGAAACATGCGGGATCAAGGCCGCCGCACCGCCGCCTTCGCCCACCAGCAGCGCCTGATCGCGATCGAGCTTATATTCGGCAATCAGCTGGTCCACGACGGGGATGACTTTGTCGGTGGCGATATCGAGGATGGCGCGGGCCGTGTCCTCGATCGATTTGCCGATGAAGCCGGCTAGCGCCGTCATGGCGCGCTGCGCCGACTCCTTGTTGCCGCTGGCGTGCAATCCGGGTTTGGCGTAGCCGAGAACATTGGCGGCGCAGGTATTGGTGATGGCATAATTGACGCCGTTGGCCGAGCGCACCGCGACATAATCAGCGGGATCGTCCGGCTTCGGCCGGAAGAACTCGATCTTGGGATCGATGATGTCCTCGGGCCTGGCGAAAGCGGCGTAGGGAAGCCCGGCAATGTGGGCGCTGCGTGGGCCGACGTCCACCAGCTTGCCGTCACGGGCGCGGACCATGCTGCCGCCGGCAATGCCGATGACGCGCACGTCGAGCGAACTGACATAGGTCTCGTGGCCGCCGACACGTGCATATTTGACGGTCGGCCGCCCGTTCCGGATCACGCCTATATTGGTGCTGGTGCCGCCGACCTCGAAGTAGATGCCGTCCGACACGCGCAAATACATCAAGGCGCCGGCGACGCTCGCCGCTGGCCCGGACAGCATCGTCATGATCGGACGGCGTCGCATCTCCCTGATATCCATCACGCCGCCGTCGCCGCGCATGATCATCAGCGGCGCCTGGATGCCGGCCTCGCGAACGCTCGCTTCGGTCATGGTCGCCGTGTCGATCATTTTGGGCAGGATGCTGGCGTTGATGACAGCCGTGCGGGTTCGCGTGGTGAGGCCGTAGAGCTTGGTGATCTCGTTGCCGCAGGTTGCCGCCAGCCCGGCCTCGACCACGACACGGCGAACGGTCTCCTCGGCCTCGTTGTCATCGACGCCGAACGCCGAACTGGCGACGATGACCTTTGCGCCTTCGGCCTTGAGTTCCGCGATCGCCTTGCCGACGGTTTCGTCGGTCAGCGTTTCCTTCATGAGAAATCGGTTGGCCGGCGTGAGAAAGCGGCCCGGTGCGAGTTCGATCGGCTTCATGGTGCTCTGGCCCTTGGCCAGCAGCGACTCTACCCGGGTCGACATTCCGATCACGCCGACACTTGCGACGTCACCCTCGAGCAACGCGTTGGTTGCCTGGGTGGTCGAATGGGCGAGAAAGATGACCTCGCTCGGACTTACGCCCGACTGCTCCAGCACGTTGCGAAAGACGTCGACGACACCTTTCGCGACGCCGCGCGGATCGGAATGCGTGGTCAGCACGGAGAATCGTCCGACCACCTCGTGCGTCGCATTATCGATCAGGACAGCTTTGGTGAAGGTCCCGCCGACATCGATACCGATCCGGTAGGCGCGTGCAGGCGGAGTTGGCTCGGTCAACGCGTTGTTGTCCTTTTAGTTGAGCGACCCCAGCATCAGGTAGCAAATCAAGGAATTGACCGCGACCATCATGCAGCCGAAGGGCAGCGCCGTCTTGAGGAATTGGCCGTGGCTGATCTTGGTCTGCCCAATCGTCCAAAGTGTCCATGAGTTGGTAGGATCCATGCTGCCTTGCAGGATCGTAGGCGCGAGCCAGATCGAATAGAGATAGGGAATCGGGATGTCCTTGCTGGCGAGCACGATGGCCAGCAACGCGGCGCCGGTACCGATCACCACCAGCGGTCCGCGGTAGATGCTTCCGATCCCGCCGAGCACCCCGAAGAAGATCGCGGCCTGCAGCGGAGTATGCGGCAGGACCGGTGCAAAAATCGGCTTCAGGGCGTTGGCTACTTCGGGCGTTTGGCCGGCAACGATGATCATGCCGCAGATCGTCCACAGCGCCGCCATCGTCGCGATGTCCGGGAACGCGTCGGAGAATGTCTTGTTGAAGAGGTTGATGCTGCCCTGGAATGTCCGATCGCGGCCGGTCAGGATGAGCGCGAGCACGATCGAGACCAGGAAGGTCGGAATGATCTCCCACTTCACGATCATGATCATGAGCACGGGAAAGATCGGCACGATGTAGGTGTAGTAGGGCGTGCGCTTGCGGACGACGGGTTCGCCGGCATTGGCGACGTCAACCGAAGCCAACCGGCGTACGCCGCCTTTTCGCAGGTAAATGAATTCCAACAGCCACGCGGCCAGAACGTAAACGCACATCGCCACGATCCAGTACGTCAAATACGGCGCTTCATATTTGAGCCCCGGAAAAAGCTTTTGAAATGTGCCGAACTGGACGAGGTTGATGAAGGTGCCGGCGCCGATCCCCATCGTGAAGGCGGGTGCGGCAATGTAAGGCGGGATACCTTGGCCAAGCATGATCGGCAGCGCGATGATACCGATCGCGATTGCTGCACCCACGCCGTACATCGACGTAAACAGCAAGGCGGTGACAAGCGTGATGGTCATCGCCGTGACCAGCGGCCGGTCGCCCGCGAGTTCCACGGCGGACCGGATCACGCTTTCAGCTATGCCTGTCTGGATCAGCACTTGCGCAAACCAGGCGCCGAACACGATGATGATCACCGCGCTGGCATAGGCGACGCCGCCGGCTTGCAGGATTTTCTTCTGAATGTCATCGATGCCGATGCCCGCGATGGCCGACCACAGCACGGCCAGTATCAGTAGCATGATGATCGGGCTCTGCCCGCGAATGATCAAAACGACGACAGCCAGAAATGCAACGAGCAGCGCGATGCCTGTCCCAAAGTCCATGGTCGTTTCCCTTCCCCATTTCGCCGGCGATTTTTTGATATCGGCCTTTTGCGAGAAACAAGTCTGACACAACAGCCGCCGGCTTGCGAGAGCAAGATACTTTAGCGTGCCGAGTGCTCGGAGTTCGTGCGCTGACTATCGCGTCGCACCATCCCGCCGCAAATGCGAGCGCAGTCCAAACACCCCGATGTCCGGCTTTGCGCCGTGTAGTTTTATCTCCGCTTCAACACAGCCGCGAGGAGAATGCGAATAAGCTCGCGCGAGCGCGTTGGGGCATCAGGAACCACAGCTGGGCTGGGAAGCTGCTGTGCCTTCAACGCTTCTTGACAGCGTCCGATGGCAGGCTCACTTTCGATGAAATTCTGCTTTCAACAAAAAAAGAATGCCGGAGGACGCGAATGACGAAGTTGCTGAATGACGGCGAGGTCGCGAATTATCACGAACGCGGCTACCATTTTCCGGTCAACGCCCTGAGCGAAAGCGAAGTCACCGAATTTCGCGGCAAGCTCGAGGACTATGAGGCGAGGACCGGCGGCCCGATCAAAGGCGAGATGCGCCATCGTAGCCACGTGCTCTTTCCCTGGATCAACGAAATGATCCGCCATCCAAAAATACTCGACGCGATCGAGGATTTGCTGGGCCCGGACATCCTCTGCTGGAATACCAGTTTCTTTATTAAAGAGCCGCATGACCCGGGATTCGTGTCCTGGCATCAGGACGCGACGTATTGGGGATTGAGTTCGTCCGACGTGGCGACCGCCTGGATCGCAATGTCGCCGGCCAACAAGGTCTCCGGCTGCATGAAGTTCGTGGCCGGCACCCACAAGCAGCAGGTCCAGCACGAAGATACCTTCGACCAGAACAACCTTCTGACGCGCGGTCAGGAGATTGCCGTTGACGTCGACGAGTCCAAGGCCGTGTTTGTCGAGCTGAAACCCGGTCAAGCATCGCTGCATCATGTGCTGCTGTTCCATGGTTCAGAACCCAATCGGTCCGATGACCGGCGCATTGGTCTGGCCGTCCGCTACATTCCGACCCGACTGAAGCAGGCGGTGGGGCAAAGGGATTGGGCAACCCTGGTTCGTGGTAAGGACACCTATCGTCACTTCGAACCGGAATATGTGCCGAAGCGCGACCTTGAGCCCGAGGCATTGGCCTTTCATAAAGCGGTCACTGAAGAGCAACTGCGCGTTCTCTATCGCGGCACCGACAGGACGGCCTATCGCGCCTGATCTCTAACCGACGGTTTGACGCTGGAGCTGGTTGGATGCGCGCCGCTCGAAGGCGCGCCCTGGTTATTTCGTCACAAGTGAATGATTGCCCCCTTACAAAACTACGACGCCGGTCGCCCGACGATCACCGACCGCGTATAATATTCCGCGTAGTCGACCATTGCTTTGGCGGCATCGGCAGCGGCGACCTCGTCGCCGGAGGCGATTGCCTTGAGTACCGCAGCGTGCAGGGCCGAGGCCTTTGCAACGTCCTGCGTTTCTCGCTGGTACACAAAATAGAACCGTCGTGTCAGCGCATTGATCGGCGCAAACGCATTCGCGATAAAGGGATTGCGGGCACAGGCAATGATGAAGCGCTTGGATTCGAAGTGCACGCGAAGGAACTTCATCACGTCGACGGTCGCTCCGGCCTCCAAGAAGGAATCGGCTTGCTTCGAAAGAAAGCGGCGCTCGTCAATGGTCGCGCGGCGCGCTGCACGCGAGGCGACCAGGGGCTCGAATTCCTTACGCAACTCGAGCACCAGCATCTGCTCATGGGGATCGATATCCGAGATCCGGATACCATGGCGGCGGATAATGGTGACCAGCCGCTCCCATGCCAGCCGCTGAACGGCTTCCCGGACCGGCGTGCGACCGATGCCGATGCGGTCGCTTAGCATCGCTTCCGACCACAGGCTGCCTGGGGTCAATTCCAGCGTGACAATTAGTTCTTCGAGCTTGCCATGGGCGGTATCAGCCAGTCTGTCGGGGCGAGGTTTTGATCCGCGCCGGGAGGTTGGTCCGGTTTCGCCCGGTAGCCACTGTGCGGGAACGGCCGTGTCGCCCTTGGCGGTGCCGCGATTGTTGGCGCTACGCATCAAACTGTCCGTTGCTGGAATTCTTGTAAATCCCCGGCCACGACGAGCCGCTCAATCTCGCTCGCGAAGAGCTTGACCGGGGAGGTCCCGGTTCGAAACCGACGACCCCGTCAGTCAGCATTGTTACGTCATGGATCATTGCGATTTCGACTTCACTCTATCAGGCTGCTTAGCCATTGTATTTTAATAACATATCAGCGTCGCGATTTCCCAACCAAGGAAGCAAGCCTTGAAGCATGAATCCTGCCGAAGGCCACTATTTCAGCGTTTTGTATGCAGCGTTGACATGCGAATAGGACTGTCAGTAATATATTACAAGAAGAAAACTGGAAAAAACCGATGGCGGAGCTCAGGGACCGGCGAGGGCAGATTGCCCTCGACACGGATGTTTTGGTGATCGGTGGCGGCGCAGCCGGGGTCGCGGCGGCCTTCACCGCGGCCAAGACGCCTGGAACTCGCGTTCTACTCCTGGAAAAATATGGTTTCTGCGGCGGCGCGGCCGTCGCCGGTTTGTCAGGAACGGTGTGCGGTCTCTACGCGGCGACCGAAGGCGCCGCGAAGCGTCCCGAGCAGGTGGTGTTTGGTTTTGCTGACCGCTTCATCGACGTGATGAAGGAGAAGGGAGGGATCACCGAGCCACAACGCTATGGCAATACCTATACGCTGACACACGATCCTCTGGTCTGGCGCGAGGCCGGCGACCACTTTCTCGCCGAAGCCGGCGTTCAGGTGCTGTTTCACACGACGGTCATCGACGTGCTGACCGAAGGCGAACAGGTGCGTGGTGTGTTGGCCTGGACCAAGCAGGGCCGCGCGGAAATCCGGGCCAAGCTGACTATCGACGCCAGCGGCGACGCGGATGTCGCCGCGTTGGCCGGCTTCGAAACCTTCATGGGACAGGACGGCAAGGTCCAGAACCCGACGATGTTGTTTCGCCTGATGGGAGTCGACGTTGCGCGCCTGCGCGCGCAATATGGCGACGACACCATCATGGGCGACGAGGTGTCGCAGATGATCCGCAATCTGCACAACAGCAGAGAGTACGATCTTCCCCGTTCGAAGATATTCCTGTTCTCGACGCCGCGTCCGAACGAGTTGCTGTGCAACTGCACCCGCATTATCGGGCGCGACGGCCGCGAACTCAACCCGATGCTGGTTGAGGATATTACCGAGGCCGAAATCGAGGGCCGCAAACAGGTTCGCGAATACGCGAAATTCTTCAGGGATCGGCTGGTGGGTTGCGAAAATTCCTTCGTTAACGACACGGGCGTGCAGGTGGGAGTGCGCCAGACCAGGCAGATCAGGGGGGTCGCAACGCTTAGCAACGAAGACGTCGTGGCTGGCGCCAAGAGCAGGAATTCGATTGCGCGGTCGGCGTGGCCGATCGAATTGCATTCCGGCGAAAAGCCGCAGCTCAAATGGCTGCTGGATGATTATTATGACATCTCTTATGAGAGCTTCGTGCCGGTCTCTGGCGAGGGCTTTCTGGTGGCCGGACGTTGTCTTTCCGCCGAGCATGAGGCGATGGCTTCAGCGCGCGTCACCGCGCAGTGTTTCTCCTATGGCCAGGCGATCGGTATGGCCGCGGCGATGTCGTTGCGCGAGCAAACCTCGCCGAGAAAACTCTCGGTTTCCGGTCTTCGCGACGCCTTGCGCAAGGATGGCGCCGTGATCTGACGCGTTCGACAAGCGACGGCTCCTGGAGCGGCGATGGGCCTGATCGCAACAAATCATAAAGCCGCCAGGGGAGTGGAAATGAGGCGTTTGTCCAAAGGGTGCCTTGCTGCCGGGTTGCTGGCGGCCGCGATTCCAACTCTCGCATGGGCGCAAACTGCAACCGTCAAGCTCGGGCAGATCGAGGCGCAGACCGGGCCGAATGCCATTTACGGCTACATGCCATCGCAGGGCGTTCCGATTGCCGTCGATGAGATCAACAAGGCCGGTGGCTTCAAGGTCGGCGACACAACCTATAAATTCGACCTGATCGCGCTCGATACGCGCGGTGATCCAAAGGAAGCGACTATCCAGCTCAAGAAGCTTCTGGAGCAGGACAAGGTCAAGTTCGTGTTCGGGCCGTTCCTCTCTAATGTCTTCGTTACGCTTTTTCCCTACGCCCAGCAGTTCAACGGCAAATTTCTGATGATGGGGGGCGGCACCCGCATCCATGAGTTTGTCGGCAAGCCAGGCAACGAGTTCGTTATCCGCACCTGGAATTGGGACGCCGGTCCGAAGGGATTTGGCGAGAAGATGGTCGATTACCTGATCAAGACCGCGCATCCCAAGAAGGTGGCAATGCTTTTCCAGAACGATTCCGGCGGCAAGATACTCGGCGATATCTACGAGCCGATCTTCAAGGCCCGCGGCATCGAGACCATGACTGAGTATTTCGAGCCGGGTACCAAGGATTTCTCGCCGGTGTTGGCCAAGATCGGGGAATTCCACCCCGACTATCTATTCCCCGGCTACTCCGACGCGGCCTTATACGACATCGTGCGGCAGTCGATCGAAGGCAACTACTCGAAGAAGTTCTTTTTGGTGCGCGGTTCTACCGGACCCGGGCTGAAGAACAAGGACGGCCTCGAGGACTATATCGTCTATGTGCCCAAGGATTTCGAGGAAGCCGAAAAGAACGATCCGAAGGTCAAGCATTTCATCGACGCCTACAAGGCGTTTTACAAGCGCGATTTCCCTTACGATCAGGCGCCGCTGTGCTCTTCGTCCTGCTACGATCACGTCTATATGCTCGTTGCGGCGATGCAGAAGGCCGGCACCGTCGACGATGTCGAGAAGATCCGTACCGCGCTACTTTCGATGACGTATCAGGGCATGTGGAAGATCTCCTTCGACGACCATAACGAGCAGATCTTCGACTTCGATATCGTGCATTTGAAGAAAGGCGGCGCCAAGGAAGTGGTGCACGTCGAGCCCTAGGCATGACGCAAGTTGTTTTCGGGCAAATCCTCAACGGCATCATCCTCGGATCGCTCTACGGAATCATCGCGCTCGGCGTTACGATGACGTTTGGTATCACCGGCATCGTGAATTTCGCCCTGGGGCAATTCATGATGATCGGCGCCTATGCGACCTGGTATTTTACCGACTTGGCGATGTTGCCGTTTCCGGCCGCGGTGGGGCTCGCGGTGGTGCTTGCTGCGGTGGCCGGATTGATTGCCGACCAGGCGCTGTTCCGGTTCACCCGCAACAATCTCGTCAACGGCCTCCTGGTTTCGATCGGCCTGATCTCGGTGATGGAAAGCGGCGCGCTGATGCTGTTCACCACGACGCCCAAGAACATGGACATCGTGATATCGGGATCGTGGAGCCTGGGGACAATCACGCTGCCGCGCATGAAGGTGGTGGCCTTCCTTTTGTTGGTGGCGGTGATCGGATTGACCTGGCTCGGCCTGTCACGGGCATGGCTCGGCCGCGCGACACGCGCTTACGCGCAGAACCCGGAAGCTGCGGAGCTGATGGGGGTTCCCACGAAGCTGCTGCAGACTGGGGTGGTGGTCTATTCCTGTGCGCTTGCCGGGTTCGGCGGCGCACTTTACGCGAGCCTGTTTTCGCTCGAGCCCACGCTGGGAGGACTGTTCATCCTGAAAGGCGTTGAGGGTGCGATCCTGGCGGGCGTCGGCAATCTGCTCGGAGCGCTCGCGGGCGGCGTGATTCTCGGGGTGACGGAATCGGTCGGCTCGCTCTATCTGCCGTCTGCATTCCGCGACGCCTATGGCCTCGTCTTCCTAGTGGCTATCCTTTTGTTCCGGCCCGCCGGCCTGTTCGGGAGCCAGAAGTGAAAACGCTGCTGTTCCTGATTCCGCTTTATCTCCTGCCATTGCTGGTCAAAAGCGACGTCGTGCTGACCGTGCTCATCTTTACCTTCGTGCTGAGCATTCTGGCGGTTGGTTTCAACATCGTGTTCGGCGGCGCCGGGCAACTGACGATGTTTCATGCCGCGGCCTTCGGCATCGGCAGTTACGTCACGTTCTTGTCGATGCTCCGCTTCGGCATTTCGTTCTGGCTGGGGTTCCTTGTCGCGGTCGTGATCGTGATCATCGTCTCGATTGTCATCGGCTGGATTTGCTTCAAGTTTCGTCTCAAGGAATTCTACTTCGCCGTCGTGACGCTGGCCTTCGCCGAGTTGTGCCGGCTGGTAGTCCTGAACTGGACCAGCGTTACCAACGGTACGCTGGGCATGCTGGTGCTGGAAAAGCCGACCGTGTGGCTGCCCGGCAGCGGCGTGATCAAGATCGAACAGACACTGCAATGGTATTTCCTTACACTGGCGTCTTTGACGGCGGTCCTGCTCTTTTCGGTCTTGCTGATGCGCTGCTGGATCGGTCGCAATTTTTCCGCGATACGTCTCAATGAGGACCTCGCGCAAACGCTCGGGATCGACACGTTTCGCTACAAGCTTTTGGCATTCGCGATCTCGAACGTGATTGCGGCTTTTGCCGGCGCCTTGTTTGGTTTCTACACGGGTTACATCGAGCCCGCCTATCTGGCGGTAACTCAATCGCTCGATGCCATCGCCATGGTGCTGCTCGGCGGCGTGTCCACGATATTGGGACCGGTGGTCGGAGCGCTGGTGCTGACGTCGCTTCCGCACCTGATCGAGCTGCCGGCCGAAATGCGCGTTGCGGTCTATGGGATGATCCTGATCCTCGTCATCCTGTTGATGCCGCGCGGAATCGTCGGGTTGGCGACCGGACTTCTGAAGGCGCGGGCCAATGCTGCTTAAGGTCGAAAATCTCACCAAGCGGTTTGGCGGGCTGATCGCGGTGGCCGATGTGTCTTTCGCAATCGAAAAGGGCGAAATCGTCGGAATTTTCGGTCCGAACGGATCCGGCAAGACCACGCTGCTCAGCTTACTTGCCGGATTGTTGCCCCCGACGGCAGGTCGGGTGCTCTGGAAAGGCCGGGATATAGCGGGCGGGCGGCCCAACGTCATCGCTTCGCTCGGCGTCATCAAGACCTTCCAGAACCCGCAGCTGTTCTCGGAGCTTTCGGTGTTCGAACACGTGATGATCGCCAGCTTCCTCGCCTTCACTCGGATGAAGGATCGCAGCCGCCTGCGCAGCTTCGTATCGCCGGGCAAGCGTGAGGCCACGCTGCGGTCGCGAGCGGAAAAAGCACTGACCCTCTGCCGTCTGCAGGACGCCTCTACCAAGCTGGCGGCCGAACTGTCCTATGGTGAGGAAAAGATGCTCGGCGTAGCCATGGCCATGATGTGCGAGCCGGAATTATTGCTGCTCGATGAGCCGGCCTCGGGACTTGGTAATGACGAGATCCAAAACCTGGAAAACGTACTTCGCGACCTTCGCGCGCACGGCACCACGTTGTGCATCATCGACCACAAGGTAGCATTTCTTGCCAAGTTTGCCGACCAAGCCATTGCGTTGCAGCAGGGTTGCAAGATCGCCGCTGGCCGTCCTCATGACGTGCTGGCCGATCCCGGCGTGCTGAAATCCTATCTGGGGCGAGGCCATCATGCTTGAGCTGTCGGCCGTGAACGCTCATTACGCCAAGAACCAGGTTCTCCGCGCCGTCGATCTACGGGTCGAGGCGGGCGAGGTGGTCGCGCTGATCGGGGCGAATGCCGCCGGGAAGTCAACCACAATGCGCTTGATCGCGGGGTTGAAGCGCGCCACGTCCGGTTCGATCCGGCTCGGCGGCATCGAGATCGAGACGCTATCGACGCCCAAGCGCGTCCACCTGGGCATCGCGCTGGTGCCCGAAGGCCGCCAGATCTTTGCGCAATCGACGGTTACCGAGAACCTGACGATGGGCGCTTATCACCGTCTCGATCGCAACGATATCCGGCACGACATCGACACGATGTTTGCGATGTTTCCTCGGCTCGGAGAGCGCCGCAACCAGCGCGCCGGCTCGATGTCCGGCGGCGAACAGCAAATGGTAGCGATCGCCAGAGGGTTGATGGCGAAGCCGAGGTGCCTGTTGCTCGATGAACCGACGCTCGGCCTTGCACCGGTCATTGTCGACGAGATTGCGCTTACGATGACGAAACTGGCGGCCGAGGGAATGACGATCCTGCTCGCCGAGCAGAACGCCGCCATGGCGCTCGATGTCGCCAGTCGCGCCTATGTGCTCGCCGCCGGCCGGATCGCGGCAGAGGGGACGCCGGAGCAGTTGAAGGCATCCCCGATCGTCGAGCAATTGTATTTTGGCGTGACGCCGGCCGAGGTGGCTCATGGTTGATGTCATCACCGACCCTCGACCGGTTGATAGCGATCGGAGGCGAAAGGCAACGTCATGTTAAATCGCAGGCAGCAAGGCGAAGTCGCGATCCTGACCATCGACCGCTCGAACCGGCGAAATGCGCTCGGTACCGAACTGATGCGCGCCTTCGGTGACGCCTTCGCCGAGCTCGATCGTGACGAGAGTGTCGGGGCGGTCGTCCTTTCCGCGACCGCTCCCGGTTTCTGCGCCGGCAGCGACCTGAAGGAGTTGGCGATGATGAACATCGCGGAAATGTGCGCGCACGAGGCGGAAACGGCCCGGGTGGTGCGCGCCATCGGCTTCATGGAAAAGCCTGTCATCGCCGCGGTCAGCGGCTTTGCGCTCGGTGGCGGCGTAGGTCTTGCCGTCGGCTGTGACCTCATCGTCACTCACCCCGAATGCCGCTGGCACATGCCGGAAGTACCGAACGGCTGGATTCCGCCCTGGGCGCTCGCATCGCTCAGCGTGCGGGTCGGACCGGTCACGGCGAGGCGACTGGTATGGGCAAGCGAGCCGATCACCGGTACCGAGGCGGTCGAATTGAAGCTGGCCGATTATCTGGCACCGCTTGCGGATGTCGAGCGTGAGGCCGTCGCGCTGGCCGAGAGGCTCACCAAGCTGCCGCGCGTCGCCGTCGCCAGCACCAAGCGCTTCTTCATGCCCTTGATCAACGGTACCGCGGAGGCCGGCGACATGCTGGCAAACCGAATATTCGCCGAAAATTGCCAAGATGACGCGTCGAAGGCGACGCTGCGCAAATTCGGCATGAAGGTCTGAACCATCGAGGAAACAAGCGATGAACAAGTTCTGTTCCGCCGAGACTGCAGTCGCAACCATCAAGAGCGGTCAGACTATTGCCAGCGTCGGCGTGATCGGCTGGATCACGCCCGATCTGGTGCTCCGGACCCTTGCCGAGCGGTTCCAGCGTGAAGGCAACCCGCGCGATCTGACATTCTATTTTCCTTGCGGCACCGGCGATGGCGTCGGCATTCGCGGTATGGATCATGTCGCCATCGAAGGCTTGATGAAGCGGATCGTGTCGGGTTCTTACATCAACCCACTGAACCCCGCGACGGGCAAGCGGCCCGAGTTGATGCGACTGATCCGGGAAAACGCCATCGAGGCCTATAGCTGGCCAATCGGCGCCAGCATGCACTGGCTGCGCGAGGTTGCGCGTCGCAGCCCGGGCTACATGACCGAGATCGGGCTCGGATGTTACATCGATCCTGACCAGACCGGCGGTCGGCTGACCGCGCGATCAACCGACAATCTGGTCGAGAAGATTAGCTTTCGCGGTAAGCCCTACCTTTTCTATCCGACTTGGACGATCGACGTCGCCATCATTCGCGCCGGCGAGGCTGACGATGCCGGAAACCTGTCGTTCGAGAGTGAGGCGTTGCTGTCGTCCTCACTCGCGCTGGCGCTGGCGGCGAGGGCCTGCGGCGGCCTGGTGATCGCGCAGGTCTCGCGGCGCGTGGGGCGTGGCACGCGACCCGCTCAGGCGGTCCGGATTCCAGGCGCGCTGGTCGACCATGTTGTGCTCGATCCGCAGCAGATGATGACGACCGAAGTGGCGCATGACGTCGCTTATCTCGGCGGACAGCCGTTCGATTTGTCGAAGATTCCGACGGTGCCGTTCGGCGCCGACAAGATCATTGCGCGCCGTGCCGCCCGGGAGATCAGGCCGGGCGTCGTCAGCATCTTCGGCTTCGGCGCCTCGTCCGATACGCCCCTGGTCATGGCGGAGCAGGGTGCTTTCGACAACGGCAAGATCGAGGACTACGCGTTCACCACCGAGCACGGCCCGTTCGGGGGGCTGGTGATGAGCAATTGGCAGTTCTCCGCCAACCGCCATCCGGAAGCCCTGCTCGATGGCCTCGCGCAATTCGATTTCATCGATGGCGGAAATTGCGAGTTCGCGGCCTTGGCGTTCGCGCAATTCGATTCTGCCGGCAACGTCAATGTCAGCAAGTTCGGCAACTTCAATCCTGGCGCCGGTGGATTTATCGACATCGCGCAGAACGCCCGCGAATTGGTGTTTGCCGGAACCTTCACGACCGCAGGGCTGCAGATCGACGTCGACGATAGCGGGTTGAGCATCCGTAAAGAAGGCAAGGTGCGCAAGTTCGTCAACACCGCCGAGCAGATCACCTATCCCGTCCGCAGCGGCGTGATCAATCGCGGTCAGTCAGCCAAGATCATCACCGAGCGGGCGGTATTTGAGGTGACTGCGGAGGGCTTGATGCTGACCGAAGTCGCAAGGGGAATCGATGTCAGGAAAGACATCCTGGACCAGATGGAATTTGCTCCGGCTCGCATCGCCGAACGTCCCAAGGTGATGGATGGCGCGCTGTTCGCGCATTAGGAGACCGGTTCACGCCCGATCGAAAAAAGCGATTGACAAGGCAGATTGTATAGAAGTCTAATTTACTAAAATAAAGTCAAAGGGAGGCTCGAAATCGTGCTCGACGTGGCACCGGCATTTTCGCGACCCGATCTCTTGCCCGAACGCTTGGCTGAGTATCTTCGCAACGAAATCGTTGCGGGGCGGTTGAAGCCGTCTCACCGGTTGATCGAGCAGGAATTCGCCGCACAGCTGGCCGTAAGTCGCGTTCCACTGCGTGAGGCTTTCCGCATCCTGGCAGCTGAAGGATTGATCGCGATCGTGCCCCATCGCGGCGCCATCGTCAGTGCGCTTTCCGACGATGAACTCACCCAGCTGTTTGCCGTTCGCGCGGGACTGGAGGCGATGGCGGCACGTGCCGCGGCGCAAGCGCACTCGTCGGCGCGAATCGATGCAATGCAGCAGGCCATCGAGCGGATGCGTCGCCACATGAGCAAACGGGATCTTGCGGCCTATTATTCGGAGGCCGGCGAATTCCATAACTTGCTGATGGAATCGTCCGGGAATTCCGTGCTGGTGAAGCTCTACAATCAAATCAAGCCGCAGTTCCGCCGTTATCAGGCGGCCATGGCGCGCGTCCCAAAGCTTCCGGCGCAGTCGATCAGGGAACATGAACTCATCGTTGCCGCGATTCGCAAAGGGAATCCCGACACCGCGGCAAAGGTCGCAGAACAACATGTCACGAGCGTCGTCGAGCAATACCGCGCATGGGTCGCCCGGCACGATCAGGCTGAGAAAACAAAAACTGAAAAGAAGTAAAGATGGCTCTGCCCCTGAATGGTTTAAAAGTGATCGACCTGACCCGTGCGCTCGCCGGGCCGTTTTGCACCATGATCCTCGGCGATCTCGGGGCGAACGTCGTCAAGATCGAATCGGCGCCTTCGGGTGACATGCTGAGGAGCTGGGGCCCCTTCGTAGATGGCATCAGCGTCTACTATCTAAGCGTCAATCGCAATAAACGAAGCGTCGCTGTCGACTTCCGCAGCGCCCGCGGCCTTGACCTGATCCGCGAGCTTGCCTCCACAGCCGATATTGTTGTCGAGAATTTCAAGCCGGGCGCGGTCGACGATATGCAGCTCGACTATGATACGCTGAGGAAGGACAACCCGCGCCTGATCTATGCGAGCATCACCGGCTTCGGTCGTTCCGGCCCATATGGCAGTTGGCCTGGCGTCGACCAGATAGCGCAGGGTATGTCGGGGCTGATGAGCGTGACCGGCCAGCACGGCACGGGACCAACCCGGGTCGGCATTCCAATTGGCGATGTGGTCGGAGGAATGTGGGCGGCTCTCGGCGTACAGGCCGCGGTCATCCAGCGTCAGATGACGGGAGTCGGCCAACGCGTTGAAACGTCGCTGTTGGCAGGGTTGGTCGGCCTCCTCAACGTGCAAGGCCAGCGCTACCTCAGCCTTGGCGACGTTCCGAGCAGCGTCGGCAATGATCACCCCGTGATATGCCCGTACGGCACGTTCGAGGCGAGCGATGGGTCGTTCAATATGGCCGCGGCAACTCAGGACATGTGGATCAAGCTATGCGGGCTCATCGATCGGCCGGATCTGGCCGCCGACCCGAACTACGCTGACAACAGCACCCGCATGGCTCATCGCGAGGTGCTGAAAGACGCGCTCAATGCGTGCTTCGCCAAACGCACCCGTATGGAATGGACGGCCGATCTGGTGAGGTTGGGCCTCCCGGCCGGGCCTATCTATGACATGGCGGACGTCTTTAACGACGAGCAAGTGCTGTCGCAGGGAATGATCGAACAGATCGAGCACCCGACGCTGGGGCTGATACGCCAACTTTCGAACCCGTTACGCCTCGACACACTGGAAGGACGTTCGGTGCGGCGGCCGCCGCCGCTTCTCGGGGAGCACAGCGCGATCGTGCTGCGCGAGCACGGCCTTGCGGAAAATGAAATCGCCGGACTTGTCTCGGCCGGAGTGATCGCCACCGCAAAAGGTGCCGCATGAATTTGGGCAAGGATCTCGCCTATGTCGCGCTGGTAACGAGCGACGTCGCCATGGCGGCAACCGTATTCGGTGAACATCTTGGTCTCAGCCGAACCGATTGCGAGAGCGGAGCAGGCGATGAGGTGCCGGTATTCTCGATCGGGCAGAGCGCGCTTGCGCTGTTTCCCGTCGGTCACCCCCTGGTGGGCGGACAAGACAAGCCGGGCGTGCACCATGTCGCTCTCGCGGTTGCGGATCCGGACGCCGCAGCGGAAGTCGCCGCAAAAGCAGGTATCCCGGTTCTACAGCGCGGCACGGCAACCGGACTTCAGGGACGCCGCCACCGCATGCTCGACCCGCATGCCACGTGCGGCCTGCGAACCTGGCTGTCCCAGCCGCTGTCGATCAAGAGAACGAACCCAGACGCGGTCGAACGGCTTGATCACATCGGCGTCGCCAGCGTCGACAACGCCGAGGCGATCGAGCAGTTTTGCAATCGGCTTGGATGTCAATTGGAGAGTCAGCAGACCGATGTAGAGGTTCAGATCGCAGTCGAAAGCTTCACTTCGGACAAATACGGCGTCGTTTACCACAACCGCCAGCCGGAGCTGGTAGGCGGCGTCCGGGTGGCGTTCATCACGGCCGGCGACTGCGAGCTTGAATTTCTGGCGAGCCTCAACGCCGATCCGGGTACGACAATCGATCACGGCGCGCCCGGCAATACGCGGCAGGACCGCAACGCGATCGCCCGTTTTGTGGCCTCTCGAGGGCCCGGTCTTCATCATGTGGCGCTCAAGACAGCCGACATCGATGATGTTCTCGCGCGCCTCGCCAAAGCCGGAGTTCGTGTGATCGACAAGGTAGGGCGGCCGGGATCGCGGCGAGCCCGAATCGGTTTTGTCCATCCGGCAAGCGTAGGCGGTTTTCTCTTTCATTTCGTTCAACGAACTTAAACGGAAAGATAACAGTGGCATCATCCGCAGAGCGCGTTGCACTCGTCACCGGCGCTTCCAGCGGTATCGGGGCCGGCGTGGTGCGAGCGCTTTCCGCACACGGCGTCGAAGTGCACGCATTGGCCCGACGCCAGGACCGGCTACGCAACCTTGCACGCGAGACGGGATGTGTTCCTCATACGATCGACCTTCGCGACAGCGCCGCGATCGAATCTCTCCTTGCCGCAATTCCCGCCGATATCCTCGTCAACAACGCCGGTGTTTCGCTCGATCGGGGGCCCCTGCATGAAGCCGAGCCTGCTGACATCAACGAAATGGTTGAAACGAATTTCCTGGCAGGCCTTTACGTCATGCGCTCGGCGGTTGCAGGCATGGTTGCGCGAGGCCGCGGCCACGTCGTCATCGTCGGCTCGATAGCAGGGCTCTATCCAATGCCCGGATCGAGCGTTTATTCGGCAACCAAGGCCGCGATGCACGCCCTCAGTGACGCCATGCGATGCGATCTGCTCGGCAAGGCCGTACGAGTGACGGAGATTGCCGCCGGTCGCGTGGACTCCGAAATCTTCGATCGCAAGGCCGCAGGGTCCGATGAGGCGGCGCGACAGTATTTCGCGGGCCGCAAGGTATTGCGCCCGGTCGATATCGCGGGCGCGGTCCTCTACGCCATCGATGCGCCGGTACAGGTCAACGTATCTCGAATCGAGATTCTACCTATTACCCAGGCGGTGGGCGGCATCAGATTCGCGAAGCCCGCCGGAGGGGCAGTGCACGGCCCGAAAGGCAATAGAAATGATTTGCGGTAGTGAACTGGCCTACGTGGCGCTCGTCGTAAACGACGTGCAAGCGGCTGCCGCGGTCTGGCAAACCGATTTCGACCTGGAACGATCGGACTGCGCCGCGACGAGCGGGCACGACAAGATTCCCCTGTTGCGCGTCGGGGCCTCGGCGCTCGCGCTGTTTTCGCCCGATGATCCTTTTTTGGGGAAGCCAGCCCCGACCGGCGTGCATCATCTCGCGCTCGCAGTCACCGATCTCGATGCGGCAATGTCGGCCCTGGCCGACGCCGGCGTCAAGCTGGAGACGGGCACGATCGAACCCGGCCTTGCCGGCGGCAGGCGGGTTCTGCTCTCGCTCGAAGCAACCAACGGTCTTCGTACCTACCTGAGCGAACGGATCAACCATGGACCGGCAAAGGCGGGCTTTGTCGAAAGGCTTGATCACCTGGGAATTCTCGGGACCGACAACGAAAAGGCGCTTGATGTGTACTGCAAACGGCTCGGCTGCAGCTTCAACGGGGAGCAGACCGACACCGAGGTGCAGATCGCAGTCGAACACTTTGTCTACAGCCACAACGGCGTGGTCCGAACCGTCGTTCATAACAGGCCGGCCGAATTTGTTGCGTCCGTCCACGATGTATTCATCGGTGTCGGCGATACAGATCTCGAAATCCTGCAAGTTCTCGATCAGGGGCTACACAAGGGGTCCACGGTCGATCAGCCCGGAAATACCAAGCGGGATCACGGTGCGCTGGCGCGCTTTCTGGAGCGTCGTGGCCCTGGCTTGCATCACATAGCCCTCAAGGTAAGGGATATCGATGCGGCGCTCGACCGGCTGCATCGTTCGAATATTCAATTGATCGACCGTTACGCCAGGCCGGGCGCGCGCTGCTCGCGCATCGGATTCATTAATCCCAAGTCGATGCACGGCGTTCTCGTTCATCTCGTGGCACGGGATTAGTACAATGACCGCCTCGGCAACAGCAAATTCGTCAGAGCCAATCAGGTACGAGCGCGTCGGGCATGCCGTGTTGTTGACGATCGATCGGCCCGGCGCGGGTAATTCGATCGACCTAGCGACCGCGGCCGCGTTCGCCGCCGCGATCACCCGCATCGATTTGGACCCCGGGATTCGCGGTGTCATAGTCACCGGACAGGGTGGGCGTATCTTCTGTTCGGGTGGCGATCTCAAGGCCTATGCCAGTTTCGAGACCACCGAAGACCTGCAGGAAATGGTAGGCCGCCTTGGCGGCCTGCTCGATCAACTGGAGGCGCTTTCCTGTCCGGTGATCGCTGCGATCGATGGGCAGGCCATCGGTGGCGGCGCCGAACTCGCCATTGCCTGCGATATGCGGATCGCATCTTCAGACGCGACGATCGTATTTCCCCAGGTGAAACTCGGTATTCTTCCGGGTTGGAATGGACTGGAACGCCTGACGCGTCTGTGCGGAACGTCAACCGCAATGCGCTTGCTGATGTCCGCCCACCGCGTGGGGGCGGAGGAAGCGTTGCGTTGCGGTTTGATCGATGAAATTGCGCCCGGCTCGGCAGTCGATGCTGCGCTCAACTTTGTGGCTTCACTTGATGGGGCCGCGCCGCTGGCCCTGGCATCGATCAAAGCTCTTGTGCGACAGAGCGCGGCGGTGCCCCGCGACGTCGCGCGGAAAGCCATAACGGATAAATTGATCGAACTGTGGTTTAGCGCCGATCATAGGGGGGCTGAACGGGCCTTCAGGGAGAAGCGACCGCCTGTCTTCGTCGGGCGATAATGGCCGGGACGACGGTAATCGTCGTCGAGCAACAATAGCCGGAAACCGGCATTTTGGGAGGACGCGATGACCACTCAATCCACGATGACGGACGCGGTGCCGACCAAGACCGGTTCGAAGAGTTACTTGCGGGGTTTCTTCGGCGCGTTTGGTGGCTGGACGCTCGATGGCTTTGATCAAAGTATCTTCGGACTCGTTCTTGCGCCTGCCATGATGGAACTGCTCCCGAAATCGGGCTATGCGACCGACGTCGGAACGATCGGCTATTTTGGGCAGCTCAACGTCGCCATCTTTCTGTTGGGTTGGGGATGCTCATTCGTGTGGGGGCCGATCGCGGATCGCACCGGTCGCATTCCCGCACTGACGTATGCGATTTTATTCTACGCGGTTTTCACGTTTCTGGCAGGCTTCACACAGTCTATCTGGCAATTGGCGTTCTGCCGTTTCATGGCTGCCGTCGGAATCGGCGGAGAATGGGCAATGGCCGGTACGCTGGTTGCCGAAATCATGCCCGAGCGATTACGAACGCGGTTCGGCGGCATCCTCCATGCCGGAGTTTACATGGGCCTGCTGTTAGGCGCGTTGGTCAATTATTGGATCGGCATCGATCTGGGTTGGCGCTGGATGTTCTATCTGGGTCTGCTGCCCGCATTGTTCATATTCTATATACGCTGGCAGACCAAGGAGCCGGAACGGTGGGTTCAGGTTTCCGGTCGCACGAAACAACTTCCATTCTGGCACTTCATCGCCGTCCTGCTCAAACCTCCATATCGACGGCGCACCGTCATCAATATCGTTCTGCTGTTTGTCGCGCTGACCGGCTTTTGGGCCGGCTCCCAGTATTTGGGAGCGACAATTGTATCGCTGGAGATTCAAAGAGGCATGCCGCGGCCGCAGGCATTGACCACGGCCTCTATTGCGCTCGCTGTGCTGTCCTTTTTCACGGTGATTGGTTGTCTGCTTGCGCCCGTCATCGCCGATCGCATTGGACGGCGGGCCGCGCTTGGGCTTGCGTTTGTCCTCATGATTATCGGCATTTCGGGCGCCTATGGCTGGGCCTACTATCAAGACAACATCAATTACTTCTTCGCCTTTATTCCGATCCTTGGATTGGGAGGTGCCGATTTCGCCCTGTTTACGATCTGGCTACCCGAACAGTATCGCACCGAAGTGCGGGCAAGCGCTTTTGCTTTTTGTACGACAATGTCGCGGTTTATGGCAGCCGCCGGAACGTTCGTGATCGGCTGGGCCATTTCAGCGGCTCACACCATCGGTTGGCCCCTGGCGCTTACAGCTATTCCTTTCATCGTTGGGCTCTTCCTCATCCCTCTTGCTTCGGAAACCAAGGGCGAGATCCTTCCGGAATAACTGCTCAATCGTTTCAATGACGACACCGCAATCGTTCGCCCAAGCATCCGGTAGAGATGCGGGTGATGCTCCCGGGAACGATCAAATCGTCACTTTTGGTTTAGGCGCTTGCAACGAAGCGTCCGTGATGGGTCCAATCGCGTGCCTGCGGGCGCAATCCGTATTGTTGGGTTTTGCCGGTTTCGAACCAGGGAGATATTCTTGGAGGCTTCATAAATATATACAGCTTGATCGAAAAAATACTTCGTGTCTTAATTCGATCCGCAAGGATGCCTCGAGCATCTAAAAAAATTTCGGGAGGAAGACGATGTCGCACGCGCGATCACGCGATGCTTTGGGTTGTCTGCTGTCATTGGTTTTAGGGGTAGGTGCCGCAAGCATTGTCAGGCCCGCACTCGCAGACAACGGCGTTACCGATACTGAAATCGTGATGGGAGTATCGGCTCCGCTGTCAGGTCCGAACGCAGGTTACGGGGCAATCTCCCGCGGCATACAGGCCTGCTTCGATTACCTCAATGCCGAGCAGGGCGGCGTGAAATTCGGCGACGGCAAGACACGCAAGGTCAAGCTGGAGGTGCTGGATGATGCGATGGAGCCAGCTCGCGCGCTGCAGAACGCCCGCCGCCTCGTGAGCCAGAGCAAGGTTTTCGGCGTCATCGGCAATGTCGGCACGGGCGCCAATCTCGGTGCGCGTTCATTCTACAATTCCGAGCAAGTCCCGCAGACATTCATCGGCACCGGTGGACCGATGTTCGGCGCGAAGGCCGAGATCGAGAAGTATCCTTGGACGATGGGCGCTTGGCTCGCGTACAACACCGAAGCCGCCATCTATGCGGCGTTCATCAAGCAGAAATTCCCAAACGCCAAGATCGCGCTGCTCAACGATGACAGCGGCGGTCCGTTTTTTGCCGACGCGTTCCTTAAGTCGGCCAAGGCACTGGGTCTCAACGTCGTAGCGCACGAGGAGCACACCTACAGCGAGCCGACGATCAACGCGAAGATCAGTCGGCTGGCCGCCTCGGGCGCCGATCTGTTCATGGACGCAACCACGCCCAAGTTTGTCGTGCAGGCGATCAAGCAGGTAGCGGCGGTGGACTGGAAGCCGGTCCACATCGTCTGGGGAGTGGGGGCGAGCATTGGTGGTGTCTTCGAACCGGCGGGTGTCGATATCTCCAAGGGTATCTACAGTGGCCAGTGGCTGAAGGACCAGTCCAATCCGGTCTACGCCAACGACGACGACATGAAGCTTTATGTTGCGAAGCTCAAGCAATATGGCGGCTCGATCAATCCCGCCGACCAGAACGCGGCTGCAGGCTGGTACGCCTGCAACGCCACCAAGAGCTTGTTCGAGCGAATGAAAGAGCCGACCCGTCAGGCTTTCATGGATGCAGCGCGCAGCATGAATCACCAGAAGGAGCCGCTGCTGCTCGAGGGCATCACCCTGACCACCAATGGTACGGAGGACGGTTATCCAATCGAGTCCGTACAAATCTCCCAGTTCGACGGCGTGAAGTTCGTGCCGGTCGGTGAAGTCATCAATAACGAAGGCAAGACCCCGCTCTACGAGCCCCCGACCAAGTCGCAGTAAGGAGACACGTAGATGACTTCAGAGTCCTTCCAGCGCTTTCAAAACCGTCGGATTCATCGGCCTTGGAGCCATGGGCAGCCAGATGGTCCGGCATCTGAAGGGTGTCGCAAACATCCTCATTAACGATACCGATCCGGCTCGCGCGGCCGAGGCGGCGACTGTGGTCGGCGGCAAGGTCGTGGACGGTGTGAGCGGCATGAGTTCGGCGGACGCGGTGGTGCTGATGCTGCCGACCAGCGCCATTGTCGACCAAGTGTTGCGTGGTGCAAATGGCGGCAAGGGCCTGCTCGATTACCTCGCTCCTGGGTCGATGGTGATCGACATGAGTTCGTCCGCGCCGACCAACTCGGTTGCAAATGCGGAAATCGCCGAGAAGCGCGGAATCCGGTTTATTGATGCGCCGGTCTCCGGCGGCGTCAAAGGTGCGGAAGCGGCGAGTCTCGCCATCATGGTCGGCGGCGCGCAGGCCGACTACGATCGGGCGCTGCCGTTGCTGCAGAAGATGGGGGCCAAGGTCTTCCTGGTCGGCAAGGTTGGGTCGGGCCATGCGGTCAAGGCCTTGAACAACCTGCTTGCCGCGACGGCCCTGGTTGCCACCAGCGAAGTCTTCGCCGTGGGCGCCAAGTTCGGCCTGGATCCAGCCACGATGCTCAAGGTGATCGACGCCTCCAGCGGCCAAAGCTTTCAGACGAGTTCATGTGTGGCAGAAGGCCGTCATCGAGCGCTCGTTCCAGTTCGGCTTTACGTTGGCACTGATGGAGAAGGACGTGCGTGTCGCGATGTCGCTATTCGACGCGATGGGGTCTGACGCCGAACTTTCGCGTACCTCGGCGGCGGTCTGGGCCAAAGCTCTGGCCGACGCAGCCCCGGGATCTGACATGACGGTTGTGGCCAGGCAGGCCGAGCAGGCCCTGGGTCTGTAGCACGAGCGATCGGGATCGACCTTTCGTCATCACTTCGGGGACGCAGTTCGCATGAATGGTCTCGCGGTTCGTTCGTCTTTTCGGGAAGCGGCGGTTTCCGTGACCGGCCCGAAACTGTCCGTGGAGAACTTGTCGCTCAGGTTTGGTGGCATCATCGCGATCAATTCCCTGACCTTTCAGGTCGAGCAAAACGTCATCTGTGGTTTGATCGGCCCCAATGGCGCTGGCAAGACCAGTCTCTTCAATTGCATCAGCCGGCTCTATAATCCCGCCGAAGGCAGGATCATCTTCGACGGGAAGGACATCACACGATACCGGTCGAAAGACATCGCCGAGCTCGGGATCGCGCGCACGTTCCAGAGCCTGGCGCTGATGAAATCTCTGACGGTGCTGCAAAACGTGATGCTGGGGGGGTATCATCACAGCCGCACTTCGCTCTTGCGCGCTCCGTTCGTCCCGGTGTCGCGGCGGTCCGAAGAAACGGTACAACGGCGCGCGGCGATCGAACTGCTGGAGCGCGTGCAGCTCGACCACCTGCGCGACGAGCGCATCGACAGCCTTCCCTATCCGACGCTTAAGCGGGTCGAATTGGCGCGCGCGCTGGCGTCGCGCCCGACGCTCCTCATGCTCGACGAGCCCGCCGGCGGGTTGTCGCATTCGGAGGTCGATGAACTCGCCAGGACGCTGGTCCGGATACGCGAAGAGTTCAACCTGACCCTGCTGCTGGTCGAGCATCACATGGGAATGGTGATGAATATCTCTAACCACATCCTCGTGCTCGACTTCGGTAACAAGATTGCGGAGGGGCGCCCGGCCGACGTCAAGTCGGACCCTCGCGTCATACAAGCTTATCTGGGGAAACGGCGTGAACGTACTTGAGATCAAGGGCGTCAGCGCCGGCTATGGGCGCGTGGCCGTACTGCAGGAGATATCGCTGGCGGTCGGCGAGAATAGCGTTGCCGTGCTGCTCGGCGCCAACGGCGCAGGCAAGACGACTACGTTACGTGCCATCTCCGGTATGATCAAATATAGCGGGCAGATCCTGCTGGACGGCAAGAACCTCAGAGGGTTGGGCCCCGATCAAGTCGCGCGCCTGGGCATCGCCCACGGCCTGCAGGGCCGTGGCACCTTCACCGATTTGACGGTCGAGGAAAACCTGACGGTCGGCGCGTACCGCCGCAGCGACAAGGGGCAGATCGCCGTCGACATTGAGGAGATGTACTCATTGTTTCCGCGGTTGCGTGAGCGACGCAAGCAAAAAGCGGGCAGCCTCAGCGGTGGGGAACAGCAGATGCTGGCCGTTGGGCGAGCGTTGATGCTCAAGCCACGTGTAATGCTGCTCGACGAGCCGTCGCTCGGGCTGGCGCCCGTCATCATCGATGACCTCTATGAGGCACTGCAGCGTGTCAACCAATCGCAGGGCACCGCCATGCTGATCGTCGAGCAGAACGCCAACCTGGCGCTGGAGATCGCAAATGAAGCTTACGTGCTGGAGACGGGCTCGATGGTGCTGTCGGGTGCCGCTCGGGACGTGGCCGAGAACGACGGCGTCCGTGCCGCCTATCTTGGCCATTGATGCCGGTTTCGATCTGGCCTCCCCGGGAGCGTCTGACGGGGCTTGTCATGCAACAGCACTGAATTGAGGACTCTCGATGCAGTACTTCTTTCAGCAGCTCGTCAACGGTATAGGTGATGCCGCGATCTATGCGTCGCTGGGCCTGGCGCTGGTATTGATCTATCGAACAACCAATATCGCCAATTTCGCGCAGGGCGAAATGGCGACATTCTCGGCCTATATCGCCTGGCAGATGGTCGATTGGGGCGTGCCGTTGTGGTGGGCGTTCCTCATCGCGGTCGTTGCATCGATGGTCATAGGCGTGGTGGCCTATGTGCTGGTGGTCCGGCCCGTCCAGCACAAGGACGAGCTGACGATCGTCATCGTGACGCTCGGACTGTTCCTGGCCTTCAACAGCTTCAACGGCGCGATCTGGGGATTCCTCCAACTCTCGCTGCCGGGACTCTTCCCGGAGAAAACCTTCAGTCTTGGCCTATTGAGGGTCAACGCGGAGCTGCTCGGCACCATCGCGATACTGATCGCGATCTCGGTCGGCATGTTCCTGCTGTTTCAGCATACGCGGCTGGGCATCGCGCTCAGGGCAGCGGCGTCCAATGCCACGTCGGCGATGGTGGTCGGCATCCCCTTCACGGCGATGATGGCGGTCGGCTGGGGACTGGCGGCCGGTCTCGGCGCAATCTCGGGCCTGCTGGTTGCGCCCAGGCTGACGCTGGACCCGAACATGATGGGCTCGATCATCATCTATGCATTCGCGGCTGCCGTCGTCGGCGGATTGACCAGCTATCGCGGTGCGGTTGTTGGCGGGCTCATCGTCGGCGTGTCGCAGGCGCTGTCGATGGCCTATCTTCCCTGGCTTGGATCCGATCTACAGATACTGCTGCCGCTACTGTTGATCGTGATCGTTCTGATCGCCAAACCCGAAGGTCTGTTCGGCAGCACTGTCATGGTAAGAGTATGAGCAGCATCGATATTCCGGCCGTGCCGACGACCCGCCATGGCGAGGTGGCCGCCACCAGGATTGCGATCGGCGCCGTGTTCGCGGTCGTGCTGCTCGGATTGCCCTTGGTGGTCCCGGAATATCAGACCTTCCAGTTGACCGGCGTGATGACCTATGCGGTCGCGGCGCTGGGGCTCAACCTGATCACAGGTTATGTCGGGCAGGTCTCGCTCGGCCACAATGCCTTCTTTGCGTTGGGATCATATGCGGCCGTGCTGAGCGTCATCTACCTCGGGGTCGGAAATATCCTGGCAGTCCTGATTGCGGCAGTTGTCACATTCGTCGCCGGTGTGCTGGCGGGTTATCCAGCGAAGCGGCTGCGCGGTCTGTATCTGGCACTGATCACGCTGATCCTCGCTGTATCCGTCGTGCCGCTGATCAAGCAATTCAAGAGCTATACCCATGGTGCGGCCGGCCTGTTGGTCGACAAGCCGGTGCCTCCGGCGTGGTTTCATCTGGGGCCGGACGCCTGGATCTATTACATGGTGTTGATGTTCACCGTCATCGTTTTTTGGCTTGTTCGGAATTTCGTCGGCGGCAGCAACGGCCGCGCGCTTGCCGGCATACGCGAAGCCGAACTCGCCGCCTCGTCCATGGGCGTCGATGTCGACCGCCTCAAGGTCATCATGTTTGGAGTAGGCTCGATGCTGGCGGGTGTCGGCGGCGCACTGGCGACGTTCACAGTCGGCTTCATCGGTCCGGACTCGTTCACCCTGATGCTGTCGATCGGCTTCCTGGCGGCGATCGTGGTCGGAGGGCTCGGAACCATCTGGGGCGCGTTGGTCGCCGGCGCGTTTCTGCAGTTCGTGCCCTCCTATGCCTCGGATCTGGGACAGGCACTGTCGGGTGCGGTCTATGGCGGCATTCTGATCGCCTGCATGACTTTGATGCCGAGGGGCATCGTCGGCTCGATCATGAAGATCGCCAACAACTGGCGCGAGGCCAGAAGGACCAACATCGATCGGGGCGCCCGCATCACCTGATCGCTTTGCCGGCTATTTGCGACGGATGCGGCCCGACCGGCGGCCGCTGTAACCGATGGAAGGAAAGACCATGTCTGTGGAGTTTCAATTCAAGGGAGCCGCGAACGGCTCTTTGAGCGAGTCCGACGATTCGGTGCGCCTCGGGCCGACCCAGCAATTATTGAACGGCGAGTGGGTGAATAGCGTCGATGGCCAGACGCTGGCGGTCGAATGTCCTGCCACCAGGAAGACGATCGCGCAAACGCCCCGCGCGTCCGCCAAGGACGTGGAGCGTGCCGTGGTTGCCGCGGAAAGGGCCTTTGTGAGCTGGAAGAAGGTGACGCCGTCGCAGCGCGGCAAGGCGCTTCTGAAAGTAGCGGACGAACTCGAGGCCCGCGTCGAGGAACTCGCGCGCATCATCGCGCACGAAACCGGCAATGCGCTGCGCACGCAGGCCCGTCCGGAAGCGCTCGGTAGCGTCGAGGTGTTCCGCTACTTCGGCGGCCTTGGCGGAGAGTTGAAGGGCGATACATTACCGCTGGGGGACGACATCCTGAGTTATACGAGGCGAGAACCGCTCGGTGTCGTCGGGGCGATCGTGCCCTGGAACGCGCCGGCGCTGCTGTCGTCGATCAAGATCGCCCCCGCCTTGTGCGCCGGCAACACGCTGGTGCTCAAGCTTGCGGAAGATGCGCCGTTCGCCGCCCTGTTCATCGCCGAAATTTGCAACCGGTACCTGCCGCCCGGCGTACTGAACGTCGTCACGGGTCTCGGGCCTGAATGCGGCGCCGCGCTGGCTACCCATCCGCGGGTCAGCAAGGTCTCATTCACGGGATCGACCGCGGTCGGCCGCAGCATTCTCGCGGGCGCGGCGGACCGTATCGTCCCGGTTTCGCTCGAACTTGGCGGCAAGAGTCCGGCTATCGTTTGCGACGACGCCGACGAGGACTGGGTGGTGCAGGGCGTCGCGTCCGCGATGCGCTTCACCAGGCAAAGCCAGTCTTGTACCGCCGGCTCGCGCTTGTTCCTGCATCGTTCGATCTACGACAAGTTCCTGGAAAAGCTGGCCGCGTTGATGAGCAGCTACAAGATCGGCAATCCGCTCGAGGAAGCGACCGACATGGGAAGCCTGATCAACAACAAGCAGTACCGCCGGGTTTGCGGCTACATCGAGGACGGCCTGCAGAACAGGGACGTCAAGCTGATCGCCGGCGGCCTTCCGCCGAAGGATGGCCCGCTAAGCGCGGGCTATTTCACGGTGCCGACGCTGTTCGCCAGCACGTCGAACAACTGGCGGCTCGCCCAAGAGGAGATCTTCGGGCCGGTGTTGGTCGCCATTCCCTGGACCGATGAGGCTGAAGTACTGAAGATGGCCAATGACAGTCATTACGGGCTGGCCGGCTACGTGTTCTCGCGCAATACATCGCGCGCGATCCGCATGGCCCACGAGATCGATTCCGGCTGGGTGCAGGTCAACCAGGGCAAGGGCCAGATCATGGGCCAGCCTTATGGCGGGTTCAAGCAGAGCGGGCTGGGCAAAGAGATGTCGCTTGGCTCAATGCTCGAGGGTTTTTCGCGGTTGAAAACCGTCACGGTGAACCTGACGCTGTGATCGGCGCGGGTTGACGTCCTTTAGGTGGAGCAAAGTAACGTGCACGAGAGGATTGTCGTCATGAAGACTTCGGCAAGCGCGATGCCCGGGTCGGGAATGCGCCGTTGAAGATGCGGACGGTCGTTCCGAGCCTGGAGTCGACATCGGCGGGCGGCGAGCCCGGTCCGGCCGAGCGTCTGCCGAAGTTGCGCGCAACTCATGCTGTAATGGAAATGAAGGCGAGCGATCGCATCTACAGCGTCATCGAATCGCAGATCAACCGGCGCGAGCTGCTGCCTGGTGATCCCGTCGATGAAGAGAGCCTGATGAGCCGGTTCGGTGTCTCGCGCACGCCGGTGCGCGAGGCCCTGCTGCGTTTGAAGGCCGAGGGCCTCGTCTCCAGCGTTTCGCGGGGCGGTACCTTCGTCTCGAAGATGGATTTCGCACAGCTTTTGTCGGTGTGGGAGTTGCTGGCCGAGCTCGAGGGCCTGTCGGCTCGTTACGCCTGCGAACGGATGGCCAAGCAGGAACGCCAGGCGCTGGCGGATGCGCACAATGCGTCCCGCGACGCCGTCGAACGCAACGACGCCGTCGGTTGGCAGCTGGTCAATATGGCGTTTCACGAGGTGTTGTACGCCGGTTCCCGCAATCCGTATCTCCGCCAGGAGATCCTGCGGATGCGGACGCGCACCAGCGCCTATCGCAATCACTCGTTCGATGCGATGGGCTACATCGGCAAGGCGCACCACTATCATGGCCTGATCCTGCAGGCCATTCTCGATCAGGATCCGGTGACCGCCGCCAAGGCTGCCACCGCGCATTTGACACCCGGAGAGGGCGCACCCGGCGTGATGGAAATTGTCCATAAACTGCCGAAGGCTTTGCTGGGTTGAACGCTCGCACAGAAAGCCATGCCAGCGCGACGTAGCGCATGACGGATCTTCCAGTCATAGCGCCGACTAGCGCGTCAAGTTCACGTCATCGTGACGCCACGTCTTGGCGGCTACTTCAGTAAGGTTGGCGCCGGCTCAGCCCGGGTGCTCCGATTGCTTTCGTGCCCGGGCAAATAAAAAAACCGGAGGAACGTAACGGATGTCCGTCATCGAGCAGGCGACCCCACGTCTCAAGTGGATTCAACGTGTCGCCTTGGCCATGCTGGTGCTCGCGGGCGTGGTCAACTATATCGACCGCGCAACCCTTGCGGTGGCTAATCCACTCATCCGGGAAGAACTCGGACTATCGATTGCCGATATGGGTTATCTGCTGTCGGCATTCCTATGGGCCTATGCCTTCGCTCAATTGCCAACCGGCGCGATGGTGGACAGGCTGGGACCGCGCATCCTGCTTGCTTGCGGGCTCGGCCTGTGGTCGCTCGCGCAGCTTCTCGGCGGCCTGGTGCATTCTTTCGGCCAGTTTTTCGGCGCGCGCATTCTGCTCGGCATCGGAGAGGCGCCGCAATTCCCGACCGGCGCACGGGTGGTGCGCGACTGGTTCAATCAACGCGACCGCGAACTCGCCACCGGCATTTTTAACTGCGCATCTTCGCTGGGTACGGCGATCGCCGTACCCTTGTTGACCTTCCTGATGCTGAGTTTGGGCTGGCGGGTGATGTTCGTGATTATGGGCATCGCAGGCCTGATCATGGCGGGTGTTTGGTACACGATTTACCGCAACCCCTCCGAAGTGGCACTGACGACCGAGGAGAATACCTACCGCACCCAAGGCGACCCGCCCGGTCAGCGGACGAGAGTCACGCTTCACGAATGGAAAGCGTTGTTCCGCTTCCGAACCACGTGGGGCATGGTGTTCGGCTATTTCGGCTGCATCTATCTGACCTGGATATACACTGCGTGGCTGCCGGGCTATCTTGAGATCGAGCGCCACATGAGCGTGAAATATACGGGATGGGCGGCTGCGATTCCGTTTGCCTGCGGTGTCGTCGGGGGCATCTTAGGGGGCTATATCGCGGACATGCTAGTGCGCCGCGGCGTGGAACCGCTCAGGAGCCGTCGCTACCCGGCCGCCATCGCATTGCTCGGTACGGCGGTCTGCACGTTGGCCGCGGCCTATGTTTCCAGCAATGCCCTCGCCATCGGCTTCATTTCGGTATCGCTGTTCCTGGTCTACGTGACCAGCACCTGCGCCTGGGCGCTGAGTTCGGTCGCGGTGCCGACCAATTGCACCGCCTCGATCGGTGCCGTACAGAATTTCGGTGGGTATCTTGGCGGCGCGCTCGCCCCCACGGTCACCGGTCTAATCGTGCAGAAGACGGGCTCGTTCGTGCCGGCGCTGATCGTTGGGTCCTTGATCGGGACGATCTCGGCGGCGTGCTACCTGTTCATTGTCAATCAACCGATCACCGCGTCAGATATCGACGCCATTTCACCGCGCCCAGCGCGGACGATTGGATCGGTCAAGGAGAGCTAGCGAGTATTTGTTTCGTTCGACTGCAGAGATTAATTCACCTCACTTGTGAAACTGCATCGTCTCGATGGCGTGCACCATATAGTCGTGCTGCGCCCCGTACAGCCAGAGCCGTTCTGCGCGATAGCTTGGTCGCAGACGCGCTCTGCTGGCAGTTGATAAGCATTTCGTACAAACGAAGCCAGCGGCGACGCCTGAACAGGTTCGGTGATAACTGCCTAGATTGATTCGAAATGTTATCGGCAAACGAACGAGGCTCCATCTAGCCGGATCGATGACGAGCAAGGCGAGGAATTCAGTCGTCGATCAATTTCCCGGTCTGACGTTCAAATTGATCTCACATATACGTGACTCGTGATCGCAGAGGGAACGCGCAACGCGCTTCTCTTGGGCGCTCGTATCGTCTCCTTGACCCAAGTTGATAAAAGTTTACCGGGCCGGGAATTTTCAGAATCACCCACGAGTCTACCCTGAGGAACCTTCATCAGAAGGAACGTGCGGCTATTGACCGCTTCAAAGGGGAAACGCGTGAAAAAGGCTCTTATATCTGCAGCAACCGTTTTTGCCGTCGCGACCGGAGCTCATGCCGGCGAACTCGCAGACATTCAAACCGAAGCGAAACTGCTGCGCGAACAAAACCAGATGTTGACCAAACGCCTGGCCGACCTTGAAAGACGGCAGCGAAAGCTTGAAGCACAGGAAGCCAGACAATCCACAGCGCCGCCTGCGGCGCAGTCTGCTGTTGCCACACGGCCGACCGGCCCGCTCAATTCGATCGCGGCCGATTTCTCAGCGCTCAAAAACGAATACAAAAAAGCTGCTGCGTCCGATGACAGTCTCACTTGGCATGGCATCACCCTCTACGGCATGGTTGATTTGGGTGTGGCGTACCAAAATCATGGCACGCCTCTGAGCGGTACCAGCGTGTTGGGATTGAATTATTTAGTCTCGAAGAACAGCAACGGCTCGTATTTCGGCGTGGCTCCCAACGCCCTGAGCAGTTCATTCGTCGGTCTCAGAGGAAATCAGGAGATTGCCGATGGTCTGTCGGCGGTATTCAATCTTCAGACGGGATTTAACCCGGAGTCCGGGACGCTTTCCAACGGGCTCGGATCGATCGTGCAGAACAACGGATTGTCGGTAGGTGCGCAAAATGCGTTCGGCGACTCAAGCCGGAACGGGCAGCTGTTCAACATGGCGGCCTATGCCGGTCTGAGTTCGCCGATATACGGCACATTGACGTACGGCCGCCAGACCTCGCTGAGTTCGGACGGTGTCGTCAACTACGATCCGATGGGAAATTCGGGCGCATTCTCTGTCATCGGCTTCCAAGGCACCACCGGGGGCGCGGGGAGCACAGAGAACCGGATTCTGGATAATTCGTTCAAATATGCGGTGAATCTCGGCCCATTTCGCGCGGCGGTAGACGCGGCCCTCAGCAACGGCGGCAACAACGCCCCTGGCAATGTCATCGAAGGACAAATCGGCGGCGACTATCAAGGCCTGTCGCTCGATGCGATCTACAGTCATGTCCAGAACTCGATTTCAGCCGCTCCGCTCACTCCCGCGCAGGTTCTCGCAGTCAACTCCCTTGGATTTGGCGAGGGTGCCGGATCGATATCGGCGACGGTTTCGGACAATACCGCCATCATGCTTCTCGCCAAGTACTCCGCCGGACCACTGGGTCTGTTCGGTGGTTACGAGCATATCCAATTCGCCAACCCAAGTTCGCCGTTGACACCCGGTGCGGCCCTGGAGGGCGGCTATACCATTGGCGTAGTCAACAACACCGCGTTCGCCACGGACAAGGTTCTGCAAATCTTCTGGGGCGGCGTCAGGTACACCGTCAGGTCGGATATCGATCTGCTGGCTGCCTATTACCACGAAGATCAGAACAGTTTTGAAGGCGGCACTCCCGCCACCTTGAATGCCGCACATTGCAGGGATGCCAGCTTGGCGCAGTGCAGCGGACAGCTAGACGCCATTTCCTTTCTCGCTGATTACCGATTCGCCAAGCGCTTCGACGCCTATGCAGGCATCATGTGGTCGCAAGTGTCGAACGGCCTCGCAAATGGATTCCTTCAGAGGTCCTCGATCGACCCCACAATCGGATTGCGTTTCCATTTTTGACGCCTGGTCGATACGGCGCGATACGCATGCGACTGAAGCAGGCCAACCTGATTGGCCTGCTTTTTTGCTTAGCCAAGCTCGGCGCAATCAAAGCGCGACACCGGCGGTCGCGCCGGTACTCACGGCTATGACAGACGGTAGTCGCGCGAATTCGACGCCTTGATCGTTTGTTTGGGAATATCGCGATTCAAAACAGAGTCTCTTCCCTCGTAGGCCCGGACTGGTTGGTGACGGGTCGTCCTGTGGAGAAACTCATTGATTAAGTTCAAGAGCCTCAGCGCAGCGGTAATCCTGTCGTTCATGTTCGCGGTGCCCGCTTTCGCTCAGGCCGCGATTCAGGAACCGGGAGCTTTCGCGTTTTACTATCCGAACAACGATGTCCTGAACGGAGGCTGGCCGACTCCGGCGGCTGGTGCGGACGCCAAGATGCCGCTGGTATTCGGCAGCAATCCTTACATGGCCTCCCACAATGCGGATGGGGTTTCCTGTGCCGATCGCTACCGGTCCTATGATCCGGCGTCCGGCACATTCGTCGGGCGTGATGGCCTTCGGCACGAGTGCGAGTGAAGCAAAGCGAGCTCTGGTCGAGTCTCCTGTTGAGACGGGGTGCGTCCTGATGTCGAAGCCTGCAGCTCGGTCGTCAATCATCTGATCCAGACCAAGCGGTATTGAAGCAAATGCGCGTGCGGACGGTATTCATGCAAGGCGGGGCGAAGAGCGGTCACGTTTACGCGAACAGAACGTGAGGAGCACGGAGGAATATCGGAAATGATTCGCGAGTCTTGATGGTGAGTAAGCAGAGGAGAAGTGCGGCACGAATAGAAAAGCCGGTTTCAAATCGCCAGTGGCTTTCAGCTGGCGTGACCTCCAAGGAGTGTCTCAGTCATGCCCCGGCTGAGACACTGTCCGGAGGGCGACCATCGCTCTATCGGCAATCACGTTAATGTGCGGAAATTCCGGAGGTTGAATCGCGCCGAGATGAGCGGCGAAAGAGTGGGAGTAGCGCTATACGCATGTAGCTGCGGGTGCGCGCGGTAAAGAAATCGGCGCCGGGAATAAACATTGCTCATGTCAGAGTCCCGCCAATTAAAGCGAGCTAGCAGGAGCTCTGGTGAGTAATGAGCAACGAAACACCGCGCTCAACGGGCAGGTATGATTGGGGTATCCTGGCTGTGGATGCCTTGGAGCTCGCACGCTTGATACCTCCAGGGCCGGAACGAAACGAAGCGCTCAAATTAGCAAGTCTCCTTCGATGCGCTGCCGATGCACGCGGATTGGTGATCCCAAAACGCGGTCGCCCACCAAAGTAAATCGCTGGCACCGCTCCTTCATCGCGCGTGCGTGAGCCAAGCCTTTGCAGTCACCCGGTTCGCAGATGTGCGGAGGTGGGGTTGTCGTGACCGACAACGAG
This sequence comes from uncultured Alphaproteobacteria bacterium, assembly GCA_963756215.1. Lineage (GTDB taxonomy): Bacteria > Pseudomonadota > Alphaproteobacteria > Rhizobiales > Xanthobacteraceae > Bradyrhizobium. The sequence goes on from CAVWMY010000001.1 coordinate 60,054, forward strand.
ATAAGGCGTCCGCGAACGGGTATCGCTCAGCAAGTCGGGTCCGGCTGCACAGCTGGCGATTACCAATAGGTAATCTTGGTCGATCGTTACTGCGTCGAACGTCGTCACGAACGTGCGTGCGGTGTGGCCGAAATGCACAACGTGCGGGGGGAGTACCGCGATCATTTGCGAGGATGTGAAGTCGCATTGTGATGACGAAGCAGAGGGGCTCGCGACAGGGCGAGTCGACGCGCGCATGTGTCGACGAAACCGACCCGCTTTGCGGGGGAGAACCGGTAGATAAGCAGTTGAGCTAAGTAGGGTTTTTAGAGGAGCCAATGTTCAGAACAATAGGATAGGCGGTCCATTGAGATGACGGACGTTCAGAACCACAGAAGGCGAAGTTTCAACGTGGTCGATCGTTCGGAGGCTACATGTCTTACCTCTCTGCTCGTGCCGGGCGCCTGCCTGGCACGCGACAAAAAAACACAATCGTAAGCGAGCGTAGTGCGCAACATGATAATCGCGAGAGATTTACTAAGCTGGTGCTGCCGCATCTTGGAGATGCCTACGCGCTGGCCTATCGGATCACCGGCAGTCACGCAGATGCCGAGGATGTCTTCCAGGAGGCCTGCCTGCGCGCATTCCGTGCGGTCGGCGACGTTGCCGACAGTAGCGCGCGCCCATGGATGATGACGATCATGCGCAACACAGCCTTTACATGGATACGCAAGAACCGCCCGTCGGCCGTATTCGCGGTTGATGATCTGGAAGAAGTCGAAGCCGCGCAGACCGACCCTGGCGAGCCAGGACTAGAGATGATGCTGATAGCCCAGTCAGATCTGGAGACGAGCATTGCGGCGTTGCCGGATCCATTTCGCGAAACAGTGATATTACGAAACCTTCATGGGTTATCGTATCGTGAAATCGCCGAGCGAACGAAAGTGCCGATCGGCACGGTGATGTCGCGTCTTGCTCGTGCGCGCAGCCGGTTCCTCACTGTTGTGAAGCAAGAATAGGGATGACAGGGCTGAGGTCGCGTTCAACGGAGGCGGCATTCGGCGGCCCGCGCATGATCGGGGTGTCCGGGCTTCCGAAAAGAGCGACCGTCCGTCCGCCGAGCGACGAGAAGAGGCCTCGGCATCAGCTTCGCTACGATCGATTGATCGCGTGATGTTGAGATGATGTCACCAGATGTGGAAACAGTGTCGGCAACCGCACAGCAGTCCAGCCGGGCGCGGCCGGTGCCGACGGGACAGAACAGGCGCTTGCGGCGAGCATGAAGGAAGAAGCATGGCCCGATGGCTGGCTGCGGCGGCTCGTGCCCCTTGCATCTCGGCTCGAGAAGTAACAATCAAAGATGATGACTTCTTGAACATCCGTGATCCATAGCGACAGGAGTTCCGATGTCTTACAACATGTTAAATTGCGATGGCGATCCACGTCTGCTGAGTAGGTGGCTCTCAACGCGTCTGACTGGTGTTCGGGCCATCCTCGAATTCCGTGAACCTGCCGAACTATCATGCAACAAACCGAGACACGTTCTCTCAGTCTGAAATTTGGAGTCTTCGAAGCTGATCTTAGAACGGGAGAATTGACGAGGCTCGGCAGGCGCATCAGATTGCAGGAGCAGCCGTTCCAGTTGCTCGCGATGCTGTTGGAAAAGCCGGGAGTGCTGGTAACCCGCGAAGAACTGCACCTCAAGCTATGGCCGGAAACAACCGTCGACTTCGATCATGGCCTGAACAAAGCGATCAGCAAGATTCGTGAGGCGCTGGGTGATTCCGCCGAGAACCCGCGGTTCATCGAGACCGTGGCTCGGCGCGGCTACAAGTTTCTGGCCGACGTTACGGTTATCGGCGAGGAGCGGATCGAGTCGGACATTGTCGAACTCGTCCCGCAATTGGCTGCCGAGTCTGTGGACTCGCGCGACGTCGCTACCCCTGACGTCACGACACCTGACGTCGCTACGCCGACCGAGCGGCCGGGTAGTCATTTCTCGTGGAAGCTGCTCGGCGCAGTGCTTGTTCTCGCTGTTTGCTTGTCGACGATTGTGCACCCTTCATCGAGGCAACCGTCGTCGGTCATCAAATCCATCGCGGTACTTCCACTTCAAGATCTCTCGAGTGACCGCTCGCAGGATTACTTCGCCGAGGGCATGACGGATGAATTGATCACCAACCTGGCGCAGATTCGTCGATTGCGGGTGATCGCCTCGCCCTCGTCGATCGGTAACGAGAGGCCGCACCAATCTCTGCGCGAGATCGCGCGAGAGTTGAACGTCGACGCGGTGGTGACAGGAAGCGTACTGTTCTCGAGCGAGCGAGTACGGATCACCGTGCGGCTGACCAAGATGCCGACAGAGAGAGAGGTCTGGGCCCAAAGCTACGAAGGTGATCTCCATCGTCCGCTAAAGACCCAAAGTGACATAGCCGGCACGATAGCTGAACAGTTCCGGAGCATTCTGGACAAGCAGGAAGAAGCCGCGCTCAAAAAGACCGCAAACTAAATCCGATTACCGGGCGACGTGGTTGTCGATCAAACCGCCAGGCCCAATCGCGCCGGACGTTCGATCGATCATCGCTCCAACACCGAAATTCGACCATTTGCCATGCCTTGGGCGTCCCGAGACCAGGCCAGGTCGAAAGGACCGGAAACATCTACGCGGCACGGCCCCTGGAAACGAGCCCCGGGAATATCGGGGCTCAAGGGAGAGTCTCCTTGTCAGCAGACGCCCATTCCCCGTTGGAACGTGCTGGAGATGTCGATGATCAGAGTTAGCTGCGTTGACGCCGGACCTCGGTCAGCGCTGGGACATGCGCCTCGGTCCTCGCGGGTCTTTTGAGCCGACCAAGGTTACGACCGCCTACCGGGGTTGTGACCGCCAGCGTTGAGATATTTTGATGTGGTTTGCCGCGTTTTCGTTAAAGCGACCTTATACGATCGTCGCGTCCCTGATTCTCGTCTGCCTGATGGGCATCGGCGCCGCATTGCGGATGCCGATCGATATCTTTCCGGAAATCGACATCCCCGTCGTCAGTGTCGTGTGGACATATGGCGGGATGAGCGCGAGCGACATTCGCGACCGCATTCTGACCTTGCATGAGCGACAGCTGGCGTCGATGGTCGACGACATCAGTCGGATCGAGGCGACCAGCTATGCCGGGGTCGGCGTCGAGAAGGTGTATCTGCACGAAGGCGCCAACGTGACGCGGGCGTTGTCACAGCTGGCGAGCAGCGCGCTTGTCGTTCTGAAATATATGCCGCCAAATATCACCCCGCCGCTGGTGTTGCGCTACGGCGCGACGGATGTGCCGATTATCCAGCTCAGCCTGTCGAGCAGTTCGCTTCCGGACTCCAAGCTGAACGATCTCGGGCAGAACATCATCCGTCCCGATCTTGCCGTGGTTCACGGTGCCGAGGTGCCATATCCCTATGGCGGGAAGCCGCGCGTGATCATGGTCGATCTTGATCAGCAGGCGCTTGCTTCGCGTGGATTGTCCCCGGCCGACGTTGCTGCGGCGATTCAGCAACAGAACGTTATTCGTCCGTCGGGCGACGTCAAGATCGGCTCGAAAGACTATACGCTGGCGATGAACAGCAGCCCCGACGCGATCGCGGCGATAAACCAGTTTCCGGTCAAGCAGATCGACAATCGCACCGTCTTCGTACGCGACGTCGCCCATGTTCACGACGGCTTTCAGACACAGACCAATTCGGTGACGGTCGCCGGTCAGCCAGGAGCGCTGATAACGGTACGCAAGACCGGCGGCGTCTCGACCCTTGCGGTTATCGATGGTGTCAAGGAGGCGCTGCCGGGCATCGCAAAGCTTCTGCCGCGGGGCGTCGATGTAAAGGCAATTTTCGATCAGTCCGTTTTCGTCAAGGCGTCGCTGAACAGCGTATTGATGGGCGGCCTGATCGCAGCCGGATTGACCGGGTTGATGATTCTGCTGTTTCTCGGCAATTGGCGATTGACCCTGATCATTCTGGCGACAATCCCTACAGCCATCATCATTGCCATCCTCGTCATCTTTGTCGACGGACAGACCCTCAATACGATGACGCTTGGCGGATTCGCGCTGGCGGTGGGCATTCTGGTCGACAACGGTACGGTCGTCATCGAGAACATCGAGCGCCATGTCAAAGACAGAGATCCGCTGCGCAAAGCCATCATCGACGGCTGCGGTGAAGTCGCAATCCCGACGGCGCTTTCGACGCTCTGCATTTGTATTGTTTTTGTGCCGGTGTTCCTGCTGCAAGGCACCGCGAAATATCTGTTTTCGCCATTGTCTCTGTCCGTCTGCGTGTCGCTGATCGCTAGCCTCGCGCTCTCCTTCACTCTGGTTCCCGTGCTGTTCGCCTTTCTCATGCGTTCGACGCTGGAGGCGCATGCAGCCCCGTCCAGGGAGGCGCCGTCGCCGCGGCTTAAGGTCTTCGGTGCGATTCACCACGGGTTCGAGAGCGGTTTTAATCGCTTGCGGGAGAGTTATCGCAACTACGTGTCGTTCTGTGTCGGCCGGCCGGCGATTGCCAGTCTCGGGTTCCTGCTGTTGATAGCGTGCTCGCTACTGCTGTTCCCGCAACTCGGGAGGGACTTCTTCCCCCAGGTGGACGCCGGACAGATGAGACTTCATGTTCGAGCGCCGCCCGGCACACGCCTTGAGGAGACGCAGCGCTATTTCGCGGAGGTTGAAAGCGCGATTTACCAGATTGTCGGCCGGGACCAGATCAGCGTCGTCCTCGACAATATCGGGTTGCCCTACAGCGGCATTAATATCGCGCTGAGTGACTCGGCCACGGTCGGTCCGATGGATGGCGAAATTCTGATTTCGCTGAAGAAGAATCATACGCCGACAGCCGCTCACGTCGCGGACTTGCGGCACGATCTGCCAAGGCGGTTTCCCGACTTGCAGTTCTTCTTTCAGCCGGCGGACATCGTCAATCAGGTGTTGAATTTCGGTCAGCCGGCCCCGATTGATGTCAGAATCTCCGGACCGAACAACGCTCAGGCCTACGCGGTAGCGCAGAAGGTGGCGCTCCGTCTGAATACCATTCCCGGAGTCGTGGATTCTCATGTGTTTCAGGTTCCTGACGGCCCGGCGCTGACTATCGATGTCGATCGTACGCTGGCGGAGCAGGTGGGCGTGAGCGAGGACGAGATCGCCCAGAATGTCCTGGTCACGGCGAATTCGAGTGCCCAGACTTCGCCGAATTTCTGGGTCGATCCGAAGAACAGCGTCAGCTATCCGCTGGTGGTGCAGATGCCGACCTATCGGGTGAATTCGACGCAGGATCTGTCGGCCGTGCCGGTCAGCACCGGAGGTGGCAAAGCCAGCCCCATGCTGATGAATGTTGCCAAGCTTGGACGAAAGGACGTCCCGTTGGTCGCTTCGCAACTCAACATCCGGCCGGTATTCGACGTCAACGCCGACGTCCAGGGCCGGGATCTCGCCTCCGCCGCGGACGACATCGACAAGGTGTTGAATGCCGAACGGTTCGCCTCTACCTCGCCTGTCACGATCACGCTCAGCGGCCAGGTCGAGACCATGCGCGAGAGTTTCAACGGACTGTTCTCGGGCATGGCGGTAGCCGTGGTGCTGGTCTATCTCGCGCTCGTCATCAACTTTCAGAACTGGCTCGATCCGCTGATCGTGTTGTCGGCCGTCCCGTTCACTCTGGGGGGTGTGATCTGGATGCTGTTTCTTACGCAGACGCACCTGAGCATCCCCGCCTTGATGGGCGCGTTGATGTGTATCGGCTTGACGGCGGCCAACAGCATTCTCGTGGTGAGTTTCGCCAACCAGCGAATGGAGGCGGGGGACGATAAGGTGACCGCCGCGATTACGGCGGGCTATACGCGGTTGCGACCGGTGTTGATGACGGCCGGCGCCATGATCCTCGGAATGATCCCGATGGCGTTGGGTGTGGGCGAGGGTGGTGAGCAAAACGCGCCGCTCGCGCGCGCGGTGATCGGCGGACTTCTGTTCGCCACCGCGGCGACCATGATTTTCGTTCCGGTGGTTTATCAGCTGCTTCGCCGCGACGCCGCGCTACAGTTAAGGCAGGAATTGACATGACAGTGTTGGAGAATGGTCGCGACCCGGACACGGCACCGCCTGACGACGTGGCCGAGGCGGCGTCGGTCACGCAACGAACCAAAAAAAGCATTGTGCGAATCGTCGCCGCGATTGGGATAGTGTTGGGCATAGGTTTTCTCCTGGTATATCGCGGGAAAAGCGAGGCGGAGGCCAAATTGGCGGACGCGACCAGCAGAGATGCGACGAGGGCGCCCGCGGTGGACGTATTCACGGTAAGCCGGTCGCTCGCGCCGCGGCCTCTGACGCTTCCGGGCGAAACCGCTGCCTGGAACGAGACCGAGATCTATGCGCGGGTGAATGGCTATGTCGCCAAATGGTTCGTCGATATCGGCGACAAGGTCGCCGCCGGCCAGACGCTCGCGCTGATTGACACGCCCGAACTGGATGCCGAACTCCTCGCCGCGAAGGCCAAGCTGAACGCCACCATCGCCCAGGTTGCCGTCAAGCAAGCCCAGGCGGACTTTGCCGAGACGACGGACAAGCGCTGGCGGGAATCACCCCAGGGCATTGTGTCGGATCAGGAGCGCGAGTCCAAGAAGGCCGGCAGCGCCGAAGCCGTCGCCGAACTCAACGCCGCGCGCGCACAAGTCACGCTGCAACGTGCGGAGGTGGATCGTCTTTCGGCGCTCGCGCAGTTCAAGGAAGTCAAGGCGCCCTTCGACGGCACCATCGTTCAGCGCCATATCGACATCGGGAACCTGGTAACCGCGGGAAGCGGCGCCACCACGACGGCGCTCTACGAACTCACCCAAAATGACCCGATTCGTATCTTCGTTCACGCTCCGCAGGCCGTTGCACCGGATCTCATGAAGCCGGGCGTAACCGCCGAGATCACCAGCAGCGGCCCGTCCAAGTTGCATCTCGAGGGAAAAGTCGCGCGTACCGCGAAGGCGATCAATCCGAAAACGCGAACGTTTCGTGTCGAAATCGACATTCCAAATCCCGATCACACGCTGGTCCCCGGCATGTATGTGCAGGCGAAATTTGAACTTAAGGGTGGAACCTCGCTTCGTGTGCCAGCGGCGGCGATGTTGTACCGTTCCAGCGGTCCGCAGGTCGCCGTCGTCGACCCGGCCGGTGTGGTGGACTTTAAAGACGTAACGATCGCCAGCGACGACGGCAATGTCGTTGGCATTGACTCCGGCCTCGCGATTGGTGACAAAGTTGCACTTAATCTTAGCAGTCAGATCGCTGCGGGCGAAAAGGTGAAAACAAGCGCAGACGACATAAAAAGCGCATCGGTCCAATAAGAAATGCCGCCCCGCCTTCGGCCGCGCTGCTTTAAAAATCCATCAGCTGTCGCTGGATTTATGGCGTGAAAAATTGGATCTACTTCAGTCCGCTGGTGATCGTCGTCTCGTTGGCTGGTTGTGCCGTCGGGCCCGACTATCAAACGCCGTCGACGTTCTTGCCAGATAAGTTTCTGCCACACGCGGGAGCAGGCGCGGCGAGCGGCGATCTCACCCAGTGGTGGCGAATCCTGCACGACGCCGAGCTGAATTCGCTCGTCATCCGCGCGCAGGAATCGAATCTCGATCTTGCCATCGCGCTTGATCGACTTCAGGAAGCGCGGACGGGGGTGACGATCGCGGTCAGTCAAGGGCTTCCGGTTGTCGGGGCGACCGGCGGCGGTGGCGTCGGAACAGGATCGGATGAGACAAAGGGGCGGGTATCCCAGGCGCTTCGGTCGGCGACCAATGCGGGAGGCCTCAACAGCATCAACGAAGCGGGCGGTCTCGATGCCAGCTGGGAACTCGATCTGTTAGGCAAGTTCCGGCGACAGGTCGAAGCGCGGACCGCCGATGCCGAGGCCCTCAAGGATGCCCACGACTGGGCGGTCGTGACCGTCGCCGCAGATGTCGCTCGGTCCTATCTCCACATGCGTGCGCAGCAGCGGCAACTGGTCGTCCTCCGCCAGAACATCGATGCCGCGCGCGGCAATGCCGATCTCGCGCAGGGGCGCCTTGACCGTGGCTTGACCAATGCGATCGATGTGAGCCTCGCACAGCGACAAGTTGAAACGCTCCGCGCCGATGTAGCGCCGCTGATCGCGCAAATCGAGGCAAGTCGTCACGCCATAGCGGTCCTGCTCGGCGTTTTTCCGGAAGACCTTGCGAGGGAGTTTACAAAGCCGGGAGCCATGCCGACGCTGCCGACCAGAATTCCGGTGGGCCAACCCGCCGATTTGCTGCGACGGCGGCCGGATATCCGCGAAGCGGAGCGCAGGCTGGCTGCGGCGAATGCCAGAATTGGCGTCGCCACGGCGGACCTGTTTCCGACGGTGATCCTGACCGGTGCGGGTGGCGGGCAAGGCGGCCCGCATTCGTCCTCCACCGTGCCCATCACGTGGATTGGATCGATCGGCCCGTCCGTCTATTTCCCCTTGCTCGATTTTGGAGCCCTCGACGCGCAAATAAAGATCGCCGACCTGCAAACGCACGAAGCGCTAGTGAGCTACAAACGGTCGATACTGCTCGCAGTTCAGCAAGTCGACGATGCCAACGCGTTTTATCGCGCAGAGTTGGAACGGCTGAGGAGCCTCGAGCGCGCGCTCGCCGCGGCGCGCCAGGCAAGGCAGATCGCAACAGAGCGATACGATCGCGGCCTGACCGATTTTCTCAACGTCCTCGACGCCGAGCGGCAGCAGTTCGATCTTGAGGCGCGCTATGTGGCTACGCGACAGGCGGCCGCGGACGCGCTCGTCGCTCTCTACAAGGCCCTCGGAGGCGGGTGGTCGCCGAACGCGCCGATACCTCCGATTAGCCCGCCGCAGCCGGCGGCAATCGCCGCCGCGAGATATCTGATGTCACCGCCGCAGCCCGACTGAAAGGCGTACCCGATATCGACGGCTGGCGCGGGAAATTGCGCGAGAAGCCTGTCGCAGCGAATTCGGCCTGACGCGTTGGCTTGACGCGAACCGGTATCCGCGCCGCCGCCGCAGCACATTGGCGGATGAACCGGAATTACCGGCAGCGTCGTCAGTCCGACGACGCGCCGGCAATCCCGGTCAGTCCAATCTGTTGTGCTGTCAAATGGCGTAAGACGACATGGTCCCGGCCGTGGACGCCGCATTGGACCGGAAGCTGCCGAGGATCATGTTGTTGGGCCAGTCATCGCTGGGCGTTTTCGGCTGGCTCTGAACCCGTACGCCCTGTTGTCCCTGAATGCATGTTCCGAATATTTCCTGGCGACACACTGGTTGGCAGGTTCGGGCATACACTCGATGGCTTCTCCTGTGGAATCGCACGTGAGCCGTTGCTTGGGTCGCGAAGCATGGTGCAAGCAGCAGCGCTGCCAAAAGATATGGAATCTTCATTATTCTGGCTCCTTGATTGAGCGTCGAACCAACGCGGGTGGTCCGTCTCTGCAAGGAAGACTGAAATCAGGCTCCAAATATTCCTGATCAGGTAAAATGTTTGCCGGCTCGACGGAAGATGAACTGGATTTCACGTTCCGCAACGATACGCGTAATGTTCACGTGAGAGTTGCCTCAGCCTTACGGCAAGCGTTCCCGCGGCTGAATGACAACCAGGCGCCCTTAAGCGCCTGGTCCAGTGAGTCCTTCAAGCCCGAGATCGGCGCGCAGACCGTCAGAACTGGAAGCGAAGGCCGGCTGTCGGCGCCAAATTGCTCCTGAAGAGGTAGCCGTTCGCCAGGCCATTGCGGACCTGCGAGAACATCATGCCGGCATAAAGATCGAACTTCTTCGCGAACTTCCAATCCACGTTGATCGAAACTGCGTCCAGCGTGCCGGCGCATGTCGATGCCGAGTTGTCGCCGCAGAATGTCTTGCCGAAGCTGTTCTGATCGTAGTGATAGTAAGCCACGCCGGCGTCCAGCGTATTTGTGAAAGCGTATCGCGCACCTGTCCACATGATTTGCAAATGCTCATCATGGACGAAGGCGTTTTGGGTGACGCTGCCGAAAAGCACCGGGATATCGGCAATGCTGTTAAAGCCGGTCGTCAAAGGAGAGTTCGGGTTTGAGAACGAGATGAATTCGTAGCCGCCGAACACTCTCAAGTTCTGGTAGGTGTACTTGGCCAGCAGCATCCCGCTGGTGTTATCGGAAATGGTGGCCGCCAACGTGTTTGGAGCCGCCAGAAAAGCCGCCGAGCCGGCGGCCAGCGATCCCAATTTCACCGCGCCCTTGTTGTAAGTAAAGATCCCGTCGAGGGAGAGCTTGCCGTTAGCCCCGAAATCGAAATCCTTTCCCAGCTGAGCTCCGTACTCACCCTGCGCCGCATTGTTGTCGTCGTAGCCGCCGATCTGGGCCATCGCCCCGATCCGGAACCAGTTGTCACCGACGTTGAGACGATACTTTACGCTGGTCGAAATCCGGGCGTCTTCCGTATCGCCGCCGCCGACAGCCGTCCCTTGCCAGCCGATCACGGAGAAGGCGTAAGATCCGCCCATCGGATCGTACGCATTGACACCGTCCAGTTCGAGCGAATTCTGCCGGCCGACGGTCAGGGTGCCGTAGGTCTGTGAACTGAGGCCCGCATAACCTACCGAGTTATAAAATTGGCCGGCCCGGCTGGAGTCTGCGTTGGACGTCTGGTTGGCAAGCGCCACGCCGTTGTTGTCAACGAGAGACTGCGGGCCGTTGCCCGCTCTAAAAGTATAGGGATCAAAGCCGAAATTCACATCGAAGATGAAATTAAGTCCCGGTGTAATGACTTCGTTGCCCTTGATGCCAATGTTCGATTGAGACAGGCCGCCTGGTGTGAGAAGCCACAGGGGTCGATTGCTGTTCTTCTGGACGAGCTCTTCGACGCCGGTATGCAAATCCTGGTTGAGCGGCGTTCCGTGGGTTTCGTAACCGCCGCCGATGTCGATGGTTCCGTACACCGTGATGCCGTAATAGCTCAGCGCACAGTCGGAGACGACGAACTGAACAGGGTCGGTGCATGCCGGCGGCGCGCCCGCGGCCGCCGGCGGAGCCTTGGTGTATACGGGTAAAGTCGCCGAAGGATATGCAGGCAGGTCCGCCGCGTGTGCCGCGGCATAGAGCGTCATCGTTGCCGTGGACGCTAGAAGCAGTGTTCCGAATTTCTTCACAGATTGTCCTCTTAATTCCATCGTGGCGCTCAGCCGGGCACCACATGCCGACGCTCACCGCGATTGCCCAGTCCGGTAGCTTTCGTGTCTGACGATCAAGCCAAACGACGACGGCGGCACTTACTTCGATTGAAGGCAATAAATGTGTGCCCAGCGGGCAACGCTTTCGGAGATTTTGATTTGCCGGCCGCTATGTTCGTTGAACAAATCGTGTCGAGCCGTCTGCCCGCGGTGTCACATTAGTTTCAAAGAATCGGCCGCCGGCGTCGCAAAGATCGTTTGCAACATCGCAATAGACCGGATTGCCGGAACGCGGCGTTCGCGTGCGGGAACATGTGGAAGCGCCGAAGATGCGGAACGAAGTCCCGCTCCGATTCTGCCCAAGAGAGGAAAGGTGATATCGGCGTCAGCGGGGCGGGAGTTAATTTTACGTAATCACGCGGTGCAGTTCCGCGTTCGCCGGATCGGTTGCTTATATAAGCTGCGAATGCCGCCGATGCTAGCGCGCACGTTCGGTCTGCTGGACTTCCCCGCGCTCGATCGTGAGCTTTATGTCGGCAAATGTTTCGACCAGTTTCGGATTGGATTCGGTGATCAGCAATGTGATGTCCTTGTCCTCTCCGCGCAGTCGCTCGAGCGCTTCGGCATAGCGTTGAGCGAGAACGGGCGCGAGGCCCTGGAACGGCTCGTCAAGAATGAGCAATCGTGTTCCCAGCATCAGAGCCCGGCCGAGCGCAGCCATCTTGCCTTGCCCGCCGGAAACGGAGCCGGCCGGACGCGCGGCCAGTTCTTTCAACTCCGGCATAACCCAATAGGCGCGCTCGAGACGTCGCGCGGTTTCCTGCTTTGACAGCCGGGCAACGCGTGCGGGCAGCAGAACATTTTCTTCAACCGTAAACGCCGAAAATAGCCGCCTGTCTTCCGGCGCATATCCGATGCCGAGCGCCGGACGGCGGTGTGGTTCGACCCGGGAAATATCCTCTCCGGCAAGACGGACCACGCCTCTGGAGACCGTGAATCCCATGATCGTTCGCGCCGTGGTCGTCTTGCCCGCACCATTGTGGCCGACAAGTGCGCAGGTCGATCCGGCCGGCAAGTGAAAAGACACCCCTCGCAGTACATGGACGCCGGCGATCGAAACGTCGATGGAGTCGAATGCCAGCATAGTCAAATTCCGATCACGCGTTCGCGGACTTTCGCATCGTTGAGAACTTCGGCCGGTGGCCCGACAGCCTGGATCTTGCCGGCATTCCACACCGCGACCCGGTGCGCGTAGCGCTCGACCATGTCCATGTCGTGCTCGACAAAGACCGAACTGACTTTCCGCGTGGCCAGCGCCGAGGTGAGGATGTCCATCAAACCGAGCTTCTCCGCGGACGCGACGCCCGAGGTAGGCTCGTCCATCAGGAGCACGGTCGGCTTGAGCGCCAGCGCCAGGGCGATATCGACGAGCTTGCGCTGCCCTTCCGGCAATTCAAAAGCCCTCCGGTATGCGAACGCACGAACGCGGACCAGGTCGAGCAAGTCTTCCATTTCGCTGCGTTCAGGCAGTTCAAGGAGAGGACGAAAGGCCGACAGCGCACCGGTCCGTGCGGCGGCCGCGATCATCATGTTTTCCATGACGGTCTGGTCAAGGAACAATTGGGGAATTTGAAACGCACGCGCGATGCCGAGCTTGGTGATGGCGCGGGGTTTAAGGTCGGTGATGTCCTGTCCGAGGAAGCGTACCGTGCCAGCCTGTGGCCGGAGATAGCCGGTCGCGATGTTGAGGAAGGTGGTTTTACCCGCTCCATTAGGTCCAATGATCGCCAGGTTTTCTCCCTCGAGAATATCGAGATCGACACCATCAGCGGCGACGACGCCGCCGAACCTGATCTTGAGCCCGCGCGCCGAAATCAGAACCCGGGTCACGACCGAACCCCTGCCTGAAGTTTTGGTCGTTTGAGCAGGCCAATCAATCCATTAGGTGCGAACATGATGATTACGATGAGCACCACGCCGAGGATAAGCTGCCAGGCATTGACGAGTTGGGCCGAAGCGAAAAAGCGAACGGTCTCGAATACCGCGGCGCCGGCGAACGCGCCGGCCGCGTTGGCAGATCCTCCGAGGATGGCGATAAAGACGAATTCGCCGGATTTGGTCCAATAAGCGAACTCCGGCGTCGCAATTTGCTGAGCAATTGCGACGAGAACGCCGCCGAGTCCGCCCAGGAAGGCCGAAATGACGTAGCCGATCAGAAGGATCTTTCGCGCGGAAATGCCCAGATATTCCAGGCGCGTTTCGTTGGATTTGATTGCTCTAAGCATATGGCCGAGCGGGCTATCAAGATAACGCTGCGTTCCGTAACCGACAACGAGGACAAGACCGAGGGTCAAATACAGCAGTACATATTGAAAGACGTCGGGCGTGAACGCGAATCCCGCCAGGGTCGGGCGGGCAACGCGAATGCCGTCGGCGCCGTTGGTGTAGTGATAGACTTTCTCAAGCAGGGACCATAGCACCATCGAAAAGGCGAGGTTCAGCATGCCGAAGAATATCTCGCGATAGCGCACCACGAACAGGCCGACCAGCAAGCCGAACATCATTGCCATCAACGGACCGATCGCCAGGAACAGCAACAGGTCGCCGGCGCCGATATAGCGGCCCCAAAAGGCAACCGTATAGGCCCCGACCCCGAAGAACATCGCATGGCCGAAGGAGACTTGTCCGGCCTGAAGCAGGATGATGATGCCGAGCACCACAATGCCCTTGGCGAGGATCAAGGTGGTGAGCGTCGCCCAGCTAGGCACCAGCAAAGGAAGAATAGCTGCTGTGCCGATGCCCGCGGCAATCGCCAATCGAGACGCAGTAAAATGCGCGGCCATCAAATCTTCCTCACATTGTTGACCCCGAACAGCCCCATCGGCCGGATCAGCAGCACCACCATCATGATGAGGTAAGGCACCAGCACCTCGAATTCGGGCTGGGTATAGATGACGAAGGCGCGGACCAGGCCGATCATCAGGGCCGTCGCAGCAGTGCCCTCGATTTGACCGAGGCCGGCAGTCGCGGCTACCGCGAACGACAGGACGATCATGTCCGTGCCCATGCCCGGCACCAATGACGTGGTTGGAGAAGCAAGTGCTCCGCCGAGCGCGGCAAGGCTCGCCCCGATGATGAATGTGACGAGGAAGACCCGCTTGGCATCGATGCCGATCGCGGTTGCCGCCTCGCGGTCTTCGGTGACCGCCATGATGACGGAGCCGGACAAGGTGTGGCGCAGGAAATAGCGCAGCCCGAACAGCGTCGCCAGCGCCACCAGCGGCAGCACCAAAACCTGGTAGGCGGTGTAGTTGACGCCAAGCACGGAAATATTGGGCAGAAGCCGAACCGGCTCGGCGGCAAAAATCGGCTGCACGCCCCAGATCATCCGCTGAAGATTGTCCATGATCATGAAAATGGCGAAGGTGATCAAGAGCTGGAGCACCTCTTCGCGATGATAGACGGGGCGCAAAAGAAAGCGTTCGATGAATCCGCCGACGATCGTGCCGACAAGAAGTGATGCGACGAGAAGCGCGGGAAATGCGAGCCAGGGTGAAATCGGTGTGACGAGGAGGCTGAGCGTGGCGGCCGTATAGGCGCCATAGGCGTACAGAGAGCCGTGCGCGACGTTGACGATTCGAAGGACGCCGAAAATCAGGCTGAGACCGACTGACACCAAGAACACCAGGGCGGCATAGCTGAGGCCATCACAAATAGCTAAAATGGCAATCGTGGAATCCATGCAGATACCTTCAGCGATGTAATAACGAGGCGTGGAGACCGGGGCGGTTCCACGCCTCAGACATCAGGCGTTATCAGCTGCCATGCTTGAAGGTCGGCACGTTCATGTTGACGAAGTCAGGCGAGAGCGTCTTCAACCACTCTACCGACTTCATCCCCGCCGGCGTCGTGATCGACTTCGGTTCGAAGATCATCATGTTGTCCAGGATCTTGAAATCATAACCCGGCGCCGACTTGGTGGTACCGACCAGCTGAGACTCCAATCCCTGGTGATCTTCCGGACGAAGCGAAACGGTGCGGCCCCATCCCTTGAATTCGAGCCCTTCGGCGGCGTCGATCACCTGCTCGCGGCTCGGCCACTTGCCGTCGTTGGCCTTGATTGCCTTTTCATAGGCAGCTTGCAAGGCGGAGAAAGCCTGCTGCATGTGGTAGACCGAATAGATCGGCCAACTTCCGGTCTTTGCCTTGAAGGCCTCGTTGAAGGCCTTGAAGGCCGGATCGTTCTTCATTTCCGGGTGCAGGAACCAATGATCGCCGCGTGCACCGACAATGAGGCCCTCGGGAAGATCCTTACCCAGGCGCTGGATAGAGGATTCGCCGATGCCAAGCACGAAGGCGCTTTGCTGCAGAAGGCCGCGTTGGCCGGCCTGCCGCACCAGGGTATCTAGATCGCCGCCCCAACTCGTGGTCAGCACAACATCGGGCTTCAACGCGAGCAGGCGCGAGATCTCCGTCGAGAAATCGGGAGCGCCAAACTTCGGGAATAGTTCGGCGACGACTTTCACATCGGGTTTCATGACCTTAAGCGCGGTCGAAAAAATCTCCCAGCTCTCGCGGCCCCAGGCGTAATCCTGATTGACGACGGCAATGGTTTTGAAATCCGGTTTGGTCTTCAGCAGATAAACCAGCACCGCCAGCATCTCCGGCGTGCCGTTGGCCTGCGAACGGAAAACGTAACGATACTTCCTGGCCTCAAGGATGGACGACGCGCCGCAATCCCACATGAAGTTCATCATTTTGAGATCTTCGGCCAGCGGTGCAATCTGCAGACAGCTTCCCGAGGATATGGCGGCGAAGGTCACATCGACCTTTTCGTCCTGCACCATTCGGCGATAGTTCGATACCAGGGCCTCACCGCCGGCACCCTCGTCGGTGAAGCTCAATGCGACCGGAACGCCTCCGATGCCGCCTTTCTTGTTGAGGTCGGCAGCAATCATTTCCGCGGCGTCCTTGGCCGGAACGCCGAACACCGAGGCCGGCCCGGACAGGAATGTAGCGATGCCGATCTTGATTTCCTTAGGTTTGTCCTGGGCCACTGCCGGATATGCCAGCAGCATGACGCTCAAAGCCGCCGTGCAGAGCATTTTCATCAGCTTCATCATTACGTTCCTCCCGGGATCGATTATTTTGTGCCGACAACATGCCACAAACGGTTACGTCGTGTTTCGTTATTCGCGACAATTCATTGCGTCGTTTCGCGACATTGGCTTGCTGCCAGTGACCGCGGAAATAACCAATCCGGCTTGTGGCAGGACGGGTCGGGCGCTGCCGGATTGGGTGCAATGCAATATCCCTTCGAGATGCCGCCTAGCTCTCGCGACCACAGACGGATACTATTTTCGATGGTGCAAGATGCTGGGCGAGTTGGCTTGCACGGGCGTGCAGGGAGTTCTCAATGACCAAGGGCAGGGAGCTTACGATCGCGGCCGTCACACTACTGACGGTGCTCTGGGGCGCGGGCGCCCACGCCGCGCAGTGCGGCAGCTCGGCAGCCGGCTTCGACGGATGGAAGCGGGGGTTTGCCGAAGAGGCGCGGGCAAAGGGCGTAGGCGCTGCCGGCATTGCTGCCCTGATGCAGGCAAACTACGCGACCGCGACCATCGCCGCCGACCGTGGGCAGAGAAGTTTCAGCCTGTCGCTCGATCAATTCCTCGCCAAACGTGGCGCCTCGGCCATCGTTGCGCGGGGGCGAGGCCTCAAGCAGTCGCAGGCGGCGCTGTTTGCATCCATCCAGCAGAGATACGGCGTCCCGCCGGGACCGCTGATCGCGATCTGGGGAATGGAGACGGGCTTCGGCAGCCAACGCGGCAATCAGAACATGCTCTCATCCATCGCTACGCTCGCATACGACTGTCGCCGGACGGAGTATTTCACGGATCAACTCTATGCTGCCTTGAAACTGATCGATCGTGGGATGCTGTCGGCCAATACGCGCGGCTCCATGCATGGCGAAGTCGGGCAGACCCAGTTTCTGCCAAAGAATATCGCGGCCTACGGTACCGGCAACCTCGACAACGCGGCTAACGCGCTCAACTCGACTGCAAATTTCTTGAAGGCCCACGGATGGCGCGCTGGCGCGGGGTATCAGCCGGGCGAGCCCAACTTCGCGGCCATCGAGGCCTGGAATGCCGCCGGCGTTTATCAGAAGGCCATTGCCCTGATGGGCCGTCAGATCGACGGGGGCGATGGCGGCGCGCGCTGACATGAGCGGGCCTCGATCGAATTCGCGACCGTCTGGTCGCTGCGCCGTCGATCGATTGAAGAATGTCAGCAATCGAGCCAAACGGCCAAGTTTAGCCGGTCGGCGACGCCAGTGCTTCGCGGATCAGGTTGACGACCATGCCGGGCGCGGTGACGAGCGGAGTGTGGTCGACATTATGTGAGCGGACCTGCGCGCCCATGCGCGATGCCATGAAATGCTGGGTCTTGGGATTGATCATGCGATCTTCTTCCGCGACCAGAAACCACGATGGTTTTTTCTTCCATTGAGGCGTGGGCGACTTCTCCTGAATACACGCGACCGCTATCGGCCGCTGTACGGCGGCAAGCACCGCCGTCTCCGCCCGCGAAGCATTCTGTGCGAAGGCCGAGGCAAAGCCCTCATCAGGCATCCAGATGTACCCGTGCTCGTCCGGCGCGAGCTGGGGTGCTTGCGGATGGGAGGCTTCGCGATAGAAGACGTCGGCGACGGTCTCGTCTTCATCGGGAGCAAGCGCTGCGACGAACACGAGAGCTCGCACGCGTTCGTTGGTGCTGGCGGCGATGACGGCGCCGGCATAGGCATGAGCGGCCAATACGAGCGGGCCCTCGGTGCGCTCAAGGGCTCGATCGAGCGCCTTGATATCGTCCGAGAGCGACGTCAGCGGAATCGGAGCGGCGATAGCTTTAATGCCTGTGGCCTGGATCCCTTCGATGACCTGGCGCCAGCTGGACCCGTCTGCCCACGCTCCGTGGACCATGACGACCGTCGCGTCGCCGATTGTTGCATTCATGAATCTCTCCTTGGATGCGTTCGCGCGTGGGGGAGCAGTCGCCATCGCTTCGCATCATTTACGGGTTGCCTTCTTTGATCTCCCCGGATTGGCGCTCGAATCGGAAAGACGCTTCGCTTTCTGATGGTGGCGCCGTTGTCGGCATCAACCACCTGGTCTTCGGCTTGCGGTATCCGGGTGCACCGTTTGGCGCCGGGGTCCATGGATAACCGGGAGCGAATATCCTTTGGGGTTACGACCGGTTAACTTGTCAACGTCGGTTTTCATATGGTTACCTCTCGTGACCAAACAAAAAAGTGAAGCCCATGGTTGCAAGCCTCCCTCCGCCGATCTTCGTCGCCGATTCGGTCGGCTTGGATTTCCTGAATTCGATTTCTGTGCCCGTCGATACGCAGGTTGAATGGATCGGCTCGGGAGATGACCTTGTTGGTTGGCTGCAAGCGGCTGGGTTGGTCCCCCCGGAGGTTCTGGCCGCACTGCGCAAGACGGCGCTGCCGGGGGAGTTCGACACGATTGCATCGCAGGCGCGAAAGCTGCGGGAGTGGTTCCGCGGGTTTGTCCATTCCCACATGGGTAAGCCGCTCAAGCCGAAATCTCTCCAGGAACTCGAACCGCTCAATCGCATACTGATACGGGACGAGGAATTTGGGCAGATCACGGCGCGCGGTACGTCGCGCAGGGGTAAATCCAAACGGGACGCGCATGGGGACAAACCGTTCTCGGGCCTTGTTTGGAGCCAGCAGAGGCGGTGGCGGTCTCCGGACGCACTGCTCCTTCCGATCGCAAGAGCTATGGCTGATCTCGTTTGCGACGACGACTTTACGCAGGTGAAGGTATGTGAAGGGCCGACCTGCACACTGCTTTTCATGGATCGCAGCCAGCATGCCAGACGATGGTGCAGCATGTCGATTTGCGGAAACCGGGCGAAGCAGGCAGCGCATCGCAAACGCGTGCACCAAAGGCGGAAGTGATACTGAGGCGCGGCGGCGCTTTTTCGACGAAAGATCGAAGCGCTCTAATTCTCTGCCAGCAACCATTGCTCGACTCGTCGGTGTGCGCCGTTTTGTAGCGCGTTCAGTGGTGGGCATCGCAACTCGACCAGCAGTACCAGCGACCGCCGAACTGTCCGGTGTGCGCCGGCCTGCCGCGCGAAGCGCGGATCGACACATCAATCGATCCGCCGCCGTCTCGAAGCGACTGATCACGTCGAGCTGAAAATTTCCAGAAGTTTTAGGAACAGATTGCTTCGTCGCGCAAAAATCATATCCGTTATGAGAAAAACTTCGCCACGACAATTTACATGCGACGACGACCGGGGCTTCTTGAATGCAACCGCGCCGATCACAAATACCGGCGACGCGGAGAGCCCTGCTTGACAAATCCGACATCGTAACCACAAAATTAGCATCAAAGAGGTTACTAGCCTTGACGGAGAGTGAACAATGACCAAGGTGAGCTTTCGTAAGGTCGACGTGGACGGGTTGAAAATTTTTTGCCGCGAGGCGGGCCCGAAGGACTCGCCGGCGCTTTTGCTGCTGCACGGCTTCCCAAGCGCTGGTCATATGTTCCGCGATTTGATCCCGATCCTGGCGGACAGGTTTCGCCTGGTGGCGCCGGACTTGCCGGGCTTCGGTCAGTCCGACATGCCGTCACGCAAGGAGTTCACCTATACGTTTGATGGGATTGCCGATCGCATCGAACGATTTACCGAGATCATCGGGCTTACGCGCTTCGCGATCTATGCGTTCGATTATGGTGCGCCGACCGGTTTTCGGCTCGCCATGCGGCATCCCGAGCGTATCACGGCGGTCATCTCGCAGAACGGCAATGCCTACGAAGAAGGACTAAGCGAGGGCTGGAATCCGATCCGAGCCTACTGGAACGATCCCTCTGCGGCCAACCGTGATGCGTTGCGAGCGTTCCTGCAACCGGAATCCACGGTGTGGCAGTACACCCACGGTGTACCCGACCCGTCGGCGGTCTCTCCCGACGGCTATTCGCTCGACAACTATTATCTCGCGCGCACCGGCGCCACCGATGTCCAGCTGGACCTTTTCGGCGACTACAAGAGCAACGTCGCGCTTTACCCGCAATTCCAAAACTATTTCCGCACTCACCGACCGCCGTTTCTCGCCGTGTGGGGCAAAAATGACCCGTTTTTTCTGCCGCCCGGAGCTGAGGCGTTCAAGCGCGATATGCCGGACGCCGAGGTGAGATTTTTCGACACGGGACATTTTGCCCTCGAAACCCATAGTGCCGAAATCGGCGCGGCCATTGCGGCGTTTCTAACAAGCAAGGTGAAGTAACGGCGAGCGGTGAAGCCATCGAAGTCCGCGACGTGCAAAGGTAAGGCAAGGGAATCATGCCCAAGTCGATTGCTGTCGTAACGGGAGCTAGTTCGGGTATCGGCTACGCCACCGCGCTTCGCCTGGCGCGCGACTTTCAAGCTGTGGTGCTCGTTGCGCGCAGCCGTGCGGGCCTTGAAAAGGCCGCGGAAGCAATCAGGAGTTCGGGCTCGGAGCCGACGGTGGTGGACATCGACTTGAGTTTGCCTGCGGCGGCAGGGGCGGTCGTGCAATACACGCTCGACAAGCATGGGCGGATTGACGCTCTCCTCAACTTAGCCGGCGCGGTCCCCGCAATGGATCTTTTCGAAATGACTGACGCACAGTGGAATGCCGGTGCCGAATTGAAGCTCCATGGCGCCAGGCGGCTGACGATTGCTGCCTGGGAAGCGCTCAAATCATCGAAGGGATCGGTGGTCCTGATGTCCGGCGTTACGGCGCAGGTCCCGACCGCATCGGCGGCGGCCGTAGCCGTCATCAATGCGGCGATCTCTGCATTAGCCAAGGCATTCGCGGACCGCGGCATTGCCGATGGTGTCCAGGTCAATAGCGTTCTACCCGGTGCGGTAATGACCGATCGACGGCTCGCCATGATCGAGAAGTCCGCCGCCAGCGGCAGCATGACGATCGCCGAAGCGATGCAGAAGCTGCTCGTGCGATCTGGAATTACCCGATATGGCCAGCCCGAAGAAATTGCCGAACTGATGGCGTTTCTGGTGTCGCCGGCGGCGCGTTGGATGACCGGCGCGACCTTGCGAATGGATGGCGGTGAGGTGAAAACGGTCTAGATCACGTGAAGCGTTTGCAAGCTTGTCTGTATCCGACTGAAGCTCTTACGAATGAGCTAATCGATAGCCATGGCGGCCAACGCCTTGCGATCCAGTTTTCCCTGCGCGTTGCGCGGGACATCATCGATCGAAAACGGCTTCTCGGGTACCTCGTCGGTTGTGCAATAGCGTAGGGATATGCCGTGGTGGCAAGTCTGATAGAACTTGCCAACCGCGGCATCTGATTTATTCCGGCCGCATGAGCATTGCCGATGAAATTGCCTTCCTCTCCGAACGACCGAGTTGCGATCTCCCGAACGAGATAATTGAAAATCGGGCGCTTCCAGGCGCTGGCGTCACGCCGATAGAAACTTCCGCAGAAGCCCTGCTGTTTCCGCGGGGTTTTCTTCGGGGAAAAAGTGTCCTCCTTTCATGGCTTGTCCCTGTACGTCATCCGCCCACTTTCTCCAGATTCCCAGTGCGCCACCGTCTTGGGCGTAGAACGTATCCAGCGGGCCGCCGGCGGCCCAAAGATGCAGCATCGGGCACGCGATATGTCGCGACTCCTCCCGGTCTTTCCTGTCATGCTCGATATCCAGCGTCGCGGCCGCGCGATACTCTTCGCAGATCGCGTGGACGCGAGCCGGATCGCGATATGTCTCCACATACTTCGCTCTCACTTCGGGGCCGAAGGAGCCTTGACCAAACGGATTATCGAATACCGCATCCGGAGCGCCCAGCAGGTATTTCTCGGGGAGCGGGGCCTTCTGCGACAGAAGAATCCACGGCCAATAGGTCTTGGCGAATGTCGCATCGGCGTGACCCCACCCCTCCGAGATCGGGATCACATCAAATACTGCGAGACGTCGCACCTTGTCCGGATGGTCAAGCGCGAGACGGTAGGCCACGCGGCCGCCCCGGTCATGTCCGACGAGATCGAACTTGGAGAATCCAAGCTTGTCCATCACGGAAACGAGTTCGCTCGCCATCGCGCGTTTTGTGTAGGGATAGTGATCGTCGGTGGAAGCGGGAACACCACTGTTCCCATAACCGCGAAGGTCCACGCAAATCACCGTGTAATTCGTTGCAAGCAGCGGCGCGAGGTGACGCCACATCAGGCTTGTACGGGGAAACCCGTGGACCAACAGCAGCGGCGCTCCGTTGCCATAGCGCCGGATAAAGATGGTATTGTCATCCGTCTTGATCTCAGCCGTCTCGAAACGGTCGGAAGCGACCGGTGAAGGGGTGCCGGTCGCCTGGGCGGCGGCGCTGCGCGATAGCAGCGTCGACGATAGGGCAGTACCCGAAGCTGCGGTGATTGCGCAGAGCAAGCTGCGCCGGTCGGTCTCTGTCTGGTCTGCCATGTCTTTTGATCTCGTCACGGAAAGTTGCGGATAAATCCGGTCGACATTTGTCGGAAGTCGTTCGGATCTCATTGCCGGATCCCGCCCGGCTGTCTCTTGATGAGATGTATTCGGCGGTGACCAATTGCCGTCATGACCGATTCCTCTGTTGTTGCGGGTAGTAACTTGTAAAGTGCCGTTCAGGAGGTTACGGTAGCGGCGTCGGTTCCGGTGTAAACCGACCCAACCGACCTCACATCACTACCTTTCGTAGGTTGTGCTGGTTTGGTTACAGGTGTCAGCTGAAAAGGTAGCCGGCGTCATGGGTCGCAGGCTGCCGGCGGTCAGGGAGGCTGGATGTGCCGACCCCGGGGGCACAAGGTGGGTGCCCCGATGGTGGTCGTCGGTGAGAGCAACTCGCAATGAGGTTTGGGAACGAAACGTCGGAGTTGGAGCTGATCGCCAACGCGTTTCAGGCGATCTCAAAAGAGATCAGTTATGAAGGTTTGGCGCAGGCTCTGCTGGCAGCTGCACTTCGTTACTCGGGTGCGGCTCGTGGTGCCGTGTTGCTGAGCGAAGGAGGCGAGCTGCTTGCCAGCGCGGATGCGAGTTTTCCTCGTGAGAAAGCGAAGTTCTCGGCCTCACAACCCCCGACCGACCATTTTCGGCTGCCGCCCGACCTCAGCGAAAAGGTGCTGGCGCGCCAGGAAACCGTCGTGAGGCATCAAAGTGAAAATGGCTCCGCGCTGATTGACCAGGCCGAATGCTCGCCGGATCGGCCTGTAGCCCAATTGTGCCTGCCCTTGATTCACCGGGAGCGCACGATTGGCGTCCTCTACCTTGAATCGGAGAGCGTTCCGGACGCCTTTACGCCCAGATGCGTTTCGGTCGTATCGATGCTGGCCTCGCAGGCGGCGGTCTCATTTGAATCCGCGCAACTTTTCGAGGCGTTGCGTGAGACCAATATGTGGATGGTGAAAGGTCAACAGATCGGCCGCATGGGCAGCTACCGATGGAATACCCGGACTCTGCTCTCGCGAGGATCGCGCGAAATCTACCGGATTCTCGGCCTCGACCTGGATGTGAATCCCGTTCC
The DNA here is from genome assembly GCA_963756215.1 of uncultured Alphaproteobacteria bacterium. Lineage (GTDB taxonomy): Bacteria > Pseudomonadota > Alphaproteobacteria > Rhizobiales > Xanthobacteraceae > Bradyrhizobium. Next base: position 83,779 of record CAVWMY010000001.1, read on the forward strand.
GTTCGAGGCGTTCAGGGATCGCGTTCATCCCGATGATCTTCCCGCGCTGGAGACGGCTCTTGCGGAAGCGGTCAGCAACAGGTCTCCATTCAATCAGGAATACAGGGTTGTCCACAAAGACGGGACCGTCCTGCACGTGGTTGCGGTAGGACAATTCGACGTTGGTCCGACAGGTGACCTTGAGCTTGAAGGTATCATTACCGACATCACGGAGCGAAAAGCCGCGGAACAGGCGCTAATGGACGCGCGAGCTGAACTTGCGCGGGCCGTCCGCCTCGCATCCCTTGGCGAACTCGCGGGTTCCATCATTCACGAGGTCAACCAGCCGCTGACGGGGATCATCACCAGTGCCGAGGCCTGTGCGCGGTGGCTGGCGCGAGATCCGGTCGAGCCGAGCGAGGCCCGGAAGTCCGCAATGCGTGTCATTGAGCAAGGCCACCGAGCGAGCAAGGTTGTTACTGGCTTGAGGTCACTGGTGCGGGACACGAAGCTCCATTTTGCCGACGTCGAGGTCAATGAAAACGTCGAGGAGATCCTTCTGCTCTCGAAAAGGGAACTCGAACGCGCCGGCGTCACGCCAAAGCTCGACCTCGACAGGTCGTTGCCGCATGTCGAGGCGGATCGTGTGCAGCTTCAGCAGATCGTTCTTAACCTCGTGCGTAACGCGATAGAGGCCATGATGGATGTGAAGGCAAGGGCGCGCGTTTTGGCTGTCTCCACGGGGTTCGCGGACGGCTGCGTTACGGTAGCGATCGCCGACACGGGCGTGGGCGTCGATCCGACGAGCAGGGAACGCCTGTTCGACGCGCTCCATACGACCAAGGAGCAGGGTCTCGGGCTGGGCCTGTCAATCTGCCGCAAAATCGTCAATGCTCACCGGGGGCGTCTATGGATGGAGGATAACATGCCGCATGGCACGATATTCACCTTTGCTCTTCCCCTTCGCCAAACAAGCCCGTGTTCGGGGAGCGCCTGAGAATGTCGTCGTCGGCTTTCGTTCATATCGTGGATGACGACAGAGCGGTGCGCGAGTCACTCGCCGACTTGCTGCGGTCCTTGGACTACCAGGTGGCGGTCTATGCATCGGCCGCGGAATTTCTCGACGTCGAACTTCCCGACACCGCCGCTTGTCTGGTGCTCGACGTTCGGCTGCCGGGCACGAGCGGATTAGAACTTCAGGAGTATCTGACGCGCCTGAACATCCGGATGCCGGTCATCGTAATGACGGGCTTCGGCGACATCCCGATGACCGTCAAGGCCATGAAGGCAGGTGCGATCGACTTCCTGACCAAGCCGATACGGGACCAGGATTTGCTTGATGCGATTGCCGCGGCGATTCGACTGGACCAGGATCGACGGCAAGAGTCCGCCCGGATCGCTCAGTTGCAGCAGCGCTATGCTCAGCTGACGCCTCGCGAACGGCAGGTGATGGGGCTCGTTGCATCCGGGTTGATGAACAAGCAGGTCGCGGGCGAGCTATCGATCAGTGAAGTCACGGTAAAGATGCATCGCAGCAGTGCCATGCGGAAGTTGGGAGCAAAATCCGTGGCGGGATTGGTCCGGATCGCAGACGTTCTCGACATCCCGAGGTGAGCAGCGAACACCGGCCCGAAGCGGCGCAGGCTCGGATGCGGTTTGCCGGCCATACCAAGGTATGGGCCGGGCCCGCACAACCGAGAGATTGTGACCAAGCCTGACCTCAAGCATGGTTGGCCTGCACTTGGCGCTGCCGGTCGGCATCGGGTGGTTTCTGCCTCCGGCAGGGAGATGACACCATGACCATCGGTTCGCCCCGGGATGGGGGTTCACCCGGCCTCAGATGCAAAGCGATCGATTGCCCGGGTTCATCGGGAATTCTGCCTTCGCTTTGCAACCTGGTGATGGCCGGAAGCGCACAAGGCGACTTCCGGTGAGAAGCCTGTTTGTTGCAGTCATCGATGACGACGAAGCGCTGTGCTCGTCGCTGGCGGACCTGATGCGATCCATCGGTCATCGCGCCGAACCGTTTGACTCGGCGGAAATGTTTCTGAATTCGGCCGACCGGCTCCGCTTCGATTGCATCATCGCCGACGTTCACATGCCAGGGATGGGCGGACTGAATCTCGCACGAAAGCTGCAAGAGCAAGGCACCACGACGCCGGTAATCCTCATTACGGCGCTGCCCGACCGAAGCTTGGACGATGTGGCGATTTCGGTTGGCGCGCAATGCCTTCTCCGAAAGCCCTTCGAAAGCAATACGCTACTTGACTGTATCGAGAGGAGTGTCTCCGATGGACGGCCTTCAGGATAGTAACCGTGCGTCATCCCTGCCGCCGGCATCCGATCGTAAGCCCTTCAGCCAGGATTTCCCGCGCCCCGAGTTCGGCGCACGCTCGCGACGAAGGAGGCGGGTGCCGTCGCAAAAAGAGAATTGGGAGAGACGTTCCGAACGATGGGCCGGTCTTATGGTGGCGGCACAAAACGGCGAACGACACGTTTATGAGAAGTTGCTCGGGGAATTGGATGTGTGGTTGCGTCGCTACTATATGCGGCGTCTTCCGCGCTCGGCAGCCGACGATGCAAGGCAAGACACGCTGCTTGCGATCCATACCAACCGCTTCTTGTACGTGCAATCCGGATCGTTCGGCGCGTGGGTAGCCGCGATTGCGCGTCATAAATGGATCGATCGTATTCGCGAGGCCTCTCGGTTCGCATCGGGATCACTTCATGACGATATTGCGGTCGAGGACCATGGGCGCGCCGCGAACAGCGCGATCTCCGTAGATAGGCTTCTCAGCCATCTGAAGTCCGCCCAAGCGGACGTAATCCGTCTCGTAAAACTTCAGGGTCTCAGCATTGAAGATGCGTCCGGCGTAACCGGTCAATCCGCAGCGTTAGTGAAGGTCAATCTGCATCGTGGTCTAAAGAAGCTTTCGGTGCTGGTCTCCGGTGATGGCGTTGCGCCGAAACCGAGTGTGAAATCCTCCCAGTCAAGGAGAAGCGCGCCATGCCGAGAACGAGTTCAGGTGAGGTCCGCGCGCTGCCTGTGAATGGAAATATCATTCTTGTCTTGATGACTATTCGGGAGTCGCAATGTTTCACGGGTCGCTGTCGCCGATCGCGCCGCAAAACGTCCGAGCCAGGACGTCGACCCCGAATCATTCCGTGCCGCGACGCGCGAGGAATGGTCTCGCGCTGCTCGATTGCGAAGTCGAGGGACTAAAGACCAGGAATCGTCTTACGGAAATCGAGGTAATGCGAATTTGGGTCGGGCAGTAGGGAGAACGGGTTGCGTCATTGTCGCCGACGGTGACGAGGCGATACGACGCATGGTGGCTGCTTATTTCGAGGCGAGCGATGTTCAGGTCAGCTGTGCGTCCAACCGCGAGGAATTGATCTTGTACCTCAGGACAATGCGTCCCAGCCTGATCGTTCTCAACCGGAAACTGGGCAATTGGGACGGTCTGGATATCTTGCGGGATCTTCGGTCCCGTTCAAACGTGCCTGTCGTTATCGTGGCAGAGCGAGGTCGCGACGAAGTCGATGGCGTCGTCAGCCTCGAGCTCGGTGCCGACGATTACATTGCCAAGCCGTTCAGCGCGAGGGAGTTACTGGCACGCACGCGGGCGATCTTGAGGCGTCAAGAAGCCGGGCGCGTTCAGGGAAGCCAAGAGCGGGAACAAGGAGGGTATCATTTCGGCGGTTGGCGGCTCGAGCAACGAACGCGAACTGTAATCGAACTCGACCGGAGCGCCCGTATCGCTGCGAAAAGGCGAGTATGGCCTGCTGCTCGCTTTCCTTCAGGCGCCCCGGCGCGTCCTGACGCGCGAACATCTCTTACAAGCGACCCGACTTCATCAGGATATATCTGACCGGAGCATAGATGTCCAAGTCATGCGTTTGAGACGGAAGTTCGCGTCTGATCCGAAGGCGTGTCGAGCGATCCAGACCAGCCGCGGAATTGGCTACACATTTACCTTGGCGGTCGTGCCTTATTAGCAATCCGCCGCTACGCGGTCCCATAACGGGCCGGAGTTGACGACATGGAAAGCCTTGACAGGCAAATCCGCTACTTCATCAAAATCGCCGAGCTCAAATCGCTGTCGCGGGCGGCGGGCAGTCTCGACCTGACGCAATCAGGCTTGAGTCGGCAACTCGCGACGCTCGAGGCCTATGTCGGAAAGCCGCTCTTTTCGCGCACAGGGCGAGGCGTCGAGCTCACCGACGCCGGACGTATTCTTCTGGAAACGACCCGGCCAGGCTATTCTGTGATCGATCGGGCACTCGAAACCGTACGGGAAAAAGAAGGCATCACGCAGGGGTGCGTGCATCTCGCTGCGGTCCACACCCTGAGTTATTATTTCACGGCGGACGTGGTGGCCGCCTTCGTGGGTGCGCGTCCACACGTAAACCTCTCGCTGAAGGGACGAAGTTCTCCCGAGATTGTCGAACTGGTGGAAACTGGAAGAGCCGATATCGGATTCGTTTATGATTCCGCGGTCGCTTCGCCCGATATCACGACGATCCCCCTTTTCGAAGACGAGATGTGTCTTATTATGCGCGAAGCCGAGGCATATCCGGACGGAGTTGACCTCACTGTTGCGGCGCCCCGGCTGGTTGGCTTTCCGCAGAACTACGCGCTTCGCAAGATGCTGGAAGGCATCGGCATTTACCCCGAATTCGCCGCCGAGGCAGAGACCGTTGATGCGATGTTGCGGCTGGTCTCCTGGGGAATCGGCGCCTGCGTTCTGCCCTCCCGCATGCCGGATGGCATCGTGAAAGATTATGGTCTCAGGAAGCTTCGCATCGACAGGCCGGTGATGCGCCGCCGGGTCGTGGCGATCGTGCGGCGGGAACCGCAACCGACCGGCCTCGTCAAGCAGCTTCTCGATATGGCGGTCCTGACGAATCCTTAGCCGTGGGTTCAATAGAAACGACGCAGGTCATTTCCGGATAAGTCGGCAGGCACTTTGTATCAACGTCGGCACCATGGAGCCGGTGGTCGCCGAAGCCCCCTCAATCACGTTAGTAAAGGAGAAGGTCATGCCTGAAACTGAGCATCTCGATGTCGTTATCCTGGGCAGCGGGCAAGGAGGCAAGCTGCTCGCTTGGCACCTGGGCCGCTCCGGCAAAAAGGTGGCGGTCGTCGAACGTCGCTGGGTGGGCGGTTCATGTCCTGCGGTAGCTTGCATGCCGTCCAAGAATGAACTCTGGAGCGCTCACGTCGCTCACACGGTTCGAAACGCCGCTCATTTCGGTACGCTGACCGGCGCGGTCAGCACCGACATGGGCAAGGTTCGTCGGCGTAAACAGGACATGATTGACCGCGAGATCGAACTTCACCTGGCTGCATACAAATCCAGCGGGGCCGAGTTGATCATGGGCAGCGGGAGTTTTGTCGGTCCTAAAACGGTGGAGGTGGCGCTGAATAGCGGCGGCAGCCGGGTGCTCGCGGGCAAGGAGGTTGTTATCGATGTCGGAACGCATGCTGCAATTCCAAATGTCCCGGGCCTCGAGGCGGTCCGTGCACTGACTCATATTGAAGCACTGGAAATCGACTATCTCCCGGCGCATTTGATCGTATTGGGCGGCGGCTATACCGGCATCGAGATGGCGCAGGCGTTCCGTCGCTTCGGCAGCCGTGTGACGATCGTCGAACCCGGTCGACAATTGATGGGGCGCGAAGATGCCGACGTTGCCCAGGAGATGCAGCGCGTTCTCGGCGGCGAGGGCATCGATATCCTGCTCAACGCACAGCCCGCCAACGTTCGCGGTCTCTCGGGTGATGCGGTGACCCTCACCGTGCGGACGGACAAGGGCGAGCAGGGGATCGAGGGCAGCGATTTGCTTGTGGCCGTCGGGCGCGTCGCCAATACGGCGGGTATCGGCCTCGACACGGCGGGCGTGGAGCTGGATGGCCGCGGCTTCATCCGCGTCAACGAAAGGCTGGAAACGACGGCTCCCGGAGTATGGGCGATCGGCGAATGCGCGGGCAGCCCCCAATTTACCCATGTTTCCGTCGATGATTTCAGGATCGTGAGGGACAACATGGCCGGCGGCAGCCGCAGAACCGATGACCGTCTGGTCCCCTATGTCATGTTTACCGATCCGCCGCTTGCGCGTATCGGCCTCTCCGAGGCGGAGGCGGCTCGCCAGGCGATCAAGGTTCGCGTGGCAAAGTTGCCCATGAGCCAGGTCCTGCGTACCGAAGCGACGGACGAGACCGGGGGGTTCATGAAAGCCGTCGTCAGCTCGGAGGATGATCGCATCCTCGGTTTCAGCATGATCGGTTCAGACGCGGGCGAGGTCATGGCTGCGATCCAAACCGCGATGCTCGCGGAATTGCCGTATCCCAAGTTGCGTGATGCAGTCATCCCGCATCTCACCATCGCCGAAGGGTTCGGCCCGCTTCTCGCCAATGTGCCGCTTCGTGTGGGGGCGCCGGCAATATCGGGTTAGATCGCAATCATGGCTTGGCGGTACCGACTAGGCGCTTTGGATGACGGGAGGAGAAGTCTGATTTCTTCAGCCCTGTCCGTCGTCAAGGCCGTATTCCCGGTAGATGATCAGTGGATCAACGCCCGGAAACAACCTGCATTTTGCCTGAGCCAGGTGCAGGTTGACCGTTCCGTGCTGACAACCGGCGACCAGCAGCCGTCTGATATCGTCCATATGCGGTCGTGGCTGATGGTTTGGCTGAAGCTGTTCTAGCGCAACGAGCGCCGTTGCCAATGCTTCCGTGACAACCCATTCGTCGTGGCCCGTGACTCCCTTTTTCGACATGTCGACCATCCAGTGAGGATCGGGTGAGGCACCTGGTTCCTGCAGAGCCTACGGCAAAACGCAGGACTTTCCGAACTTGTATCCTCTTCAGGCTACCGCCGAGCCCCGGTGCATTCAACATCTAATGGGTCAAGGTATCAAACTGGCGGTTGCGCGCGCACCCACGGTCGCTGCTGGCGCGACATCCGCCTGCCGCAAAAGCGATGTGCCCGGCCGCGATCGACGACGTTTGCGTCGCCGGTGCTCAGGTGACCAGGTTACGTGTCGCGCGATCATTTTTGGTCTTCTGGTCGCGTGCGAAACGGAATATAGCTCCGCCGGGAGGGGCGAGAATGTTCCGAAGGAAACGTCGAGACAACGTGCTGCGCGAGCCGGAAGCAAGGCAGACGCAACAACGATTTGAGCAGAACGAGCGGGCCGGCAAGGAGATCTATGCCGGCATGGCCGGCCTGAAGAACATGCCGCGCGAGAACCTGCCGGAGGCGGCTTTCGTGCTTTCGATGGCCGCAAAGCGCCAGAGCGAGCAGATTCGTCAGTCGATCAAGGACCGCACGCGGTTCGACTTTGATTTGGACGCGTTGGTGGACGGCGATCTCGCGACCTATTTGGCGGCGCACTCAGGACAGGCGTTGCGAGATCACGTTACTAACGCGCCGACGTTCCTTGAGGTCGTGTCGGAGCAATCACCTGATGTGCACTTCACGATCCCGCGGCTGGATGCGATTTCGTTGATTGCAGCGATGATCCGGGAGCAGCGGCTCGAAGGATTGCTGGAAGGCCTGCGGCTTGCCGGCTTGTTGAACGAAGCGCCGAAGCGCAACCGTACCGGTCCGCAGACCAACGAAGCGGGTTGAACCCGAAGGCTTCGCCCTCGCTCACCATCCCGCTTCAGGACCGAGACTTGGTCGATCAGCTACCCGGCTTCGAACCGTTGCCGCGGCGAAGCAGATAGATCGAGACCACCATAACAAGAATCAGGCCGCCGAGCACGGCCAGTTCCGCCATCGTCGCGTTAAGTATTTCCTGCGCTTCGGGCGTCCATTTGCCGGGCTGGCTAACTTGCGAAGTTTCAAGCGTAATCACGAGTATACGCCGGATCGAAGCAATCAGCCCGACGATGAGAAATGGTTCGCATACCAGCACGCCGGAACGGAACGAGACGCGCACGGTGTGCAGGATTTCAATCACCATCAGCACGAACAGCAGTTTGTCGATGGTCGAGACCAGCGAAACCGCGTCGCCGTGATCTTGCACGCCTTTCCATAGCGCGATCCCGGCAGTACCGATGCCCAGCAGAGCGGTCAGCGCGAGCAACACACCCAGCACAAAGTAGGCAAAGACTTCAATCTTCACAAATGCCCGGCTGGCCAACATGATCAGAGGCGTTTCCTTGACGGAGCTCTCGTCGCTATCCATAACGCACCCGCTTTCATTCAGCCGTTCGTAGCCGCCGTGATTATAGCATGGCCTGCCGTGCAGTTTGCCAAAAACCCGTGCGCCGGCTTAGTTACGGATGTAACTCGAGGAGAACGCGCGCACGTGGCGAGGCTTGTCTTGCGGTTACGGGCTTCCGTTTGGACGGGACGGAAATAATCCTAGTGAGTGCTCGTACCGATAAAAATCTGATAGAGCGATATGGCAATCTCGAAAACGATCAGCACGACGATCGCCCATTCGAGGCGAAGCGAGCGCCGGGTATCGCTGATGTCGGTGAGGGCGTTGGCTGTCTCAGCAATGACCGTCAGCTTTCGATCGAGAGCCTCGACTCTCTCCCTCAGTTCGTACTCGTCCTCCAGCCGGGCGTAGAGTCGCTCAAGCTCGGGCTTGTCCCATACCACGTCCGGTTTTTCCACCACCGCGACCCGGCCGGAGACCCGCTGCTGAACCAGCAGCGCATTTCCGATCAGGCGCAACATCGACTTTCGATCGCGCGGCGTTCGCCCATGTTCGGCCAACTGCCGTGCGAAGGGCTCGATGATGTCGAACACCGCGGCTACCCGCCTCTCGTCCTGGGCCAGTACGGTACTCTTTGCCAGGGCGTCGGCGACGACCAGCAGGCGATCGGCGGAAAATGAGCTCAAGCAGATCGGACCTCCCGGCTTGATCATCTCCTCGGCTTCATCGCATGCCTCGACGTCGGTGCGCTCCTCCTCATATTGAGGCAGTTCACCGGAAATGCGGGGCTTCAGGGCGGCGAGAAAGGCCGATTCTTCGGCCGGTTGAAGCCCGATCAGGACCGCCACGCCGTAACGAAACAGGACGGCCAGACCATCCGCGTGAATCCGGACCGCAACCGGAACGGTGGAAATCAAGTCCCGGGCATCAAAGCCGGTCGGATTGATACGGTCACCGACCAGCAGCGCACGAACGCGCAATCGTTGCCCGAATTTGGTGGTCGGAAGAGGAGTGCCCACGATCTGCGCCACTCGGAATTGATCTCGTAATCTTAGATCCAATGCGTTGTTGGCGCTTCAACAATCGGGCGATCAACGCTTTGCTTTCTTGGCGAGCCTGTCATTGAACGAACCGAGCTTGATCACGGTTCGTTGATGAGTTCCGTTGCCGATCTCTTCGATCTCGTCGCGCGCCGAAACCTTGAATTCGATGTGCCTGCCTTCGACCCCGGTTACCTCGGCTTCGGCGCTGACTTCGTGACCGACCGGCGTAGCCGCAAGGTGCCGTATGTTGATGGCGCTGCCGACCGCGCTCTCGCCCGGCTCCAGGAAAGAACGGATCGCATTGAGCGCGGCATTTTCCATGATCAGGACCATTACGGGCGTCGCAAACACCTCCGGCAGCATGGCATCCTTGAATTGACTTGCAAGATGTTCAGGCCGCACTCGAAGGGTGAATGTTCCCCTGGATCCCAGCGGTATTTGACGCATTAGATGTTTCTCCATCCCGCCTTCCCATGCGCGGGAAACGGCTGAGATTACCTCGTGGCTGAGCAGGCGGATAACATCATGACCGGGACCCGCGTGACAATCCAGAGGGGTGGTGACACGGCGCCTGCGGCACTAACAATTCCGCATCACCGCTGCAATTTATCCAGCGTGATCGGCAGGTCCCGCACACGCTTCCCGGTCGCGTGATAGACGGCGTTGGCGATCGCCGAAGCCACGCCGACAATGCCGATCTCTCCGAGCCCCTTGATACCGAGCGGATTGATGATCTCGTCCGGCTCGTCGACGAAAATGACGTCGATGTCGTGAACGTCGGCATTCACGGGTACGTGGTACTCGGCAATGTTGGCATTCATGACGCGGCCGAAGTGATGATCGTATAGCGTTTCCTCGTGCAGCGCCATGCCGATGCCCCAAACCACGCCGCCCATGACCTGGCTGCGTGCGGTCTTAAGGTTGAGGATACGCCCGGCGGCGACTGCGGAAACCACGCGGGTGACACGGATGACGCCAAGCTGTTCGTCCACCCTGACCTCGGCGAAGACGGCCGAATGCGTATTGCGTGCATAGCCGCTGATATCCTTGAAGCTGTTGTCCTTCTCTTGTGTGATGCGGTCCACATTGCCGTGCCGCATGGCATCGGTGATGGACACGCTCCGGCTCGGGTCCTTCTTGCTGACGATCTTGCCATCCGCCAGCGTGACGTCTTCCGGCTTTGCGTCGGCAACCGGCAAGTCTTTCATGTTCTGTGCCAACCGCAGCAGTTCCCCGCGGACGGCGGCGGCCGTGGTCGCGATGGCGTTCGAGACGGTAGCCGCGATCCATGATCCGCCCTCTACCGGCGTTTGCGGCAGCGTCGAATCGCCGATCTTGATGCTGACATTGTCGATGGGCAGGCCCAGCATATCGGCCGCCACCTGCGCCATGATCGTGTAGGTTCCGGTGCCGATATCCGATGCCGCGCACGCGACTTCGGCGTGACCGTTTGCGGTCAGCACGATGCGCACGGCGGCCGGCATCTGCAGGGCCTCCCACACGCCCGTCGCCATGCCCCAACCGACCAACTCGGTACCGTCGCGCATCGAGCGGGGTTCGGCGTTGCGCCTGTCCCAGCCGAACGCGGCCGCGCCCTCGAGGTAGCATTCGCGTAGCTGCTTGCTGGTGTAGGGGGTGTTTTCGTTCTGGTCCCGGTCGGAATAGCACTGCAGTCGCAGCTTCACCGGATCCATCTTGAGCGCGACGGCGAGCTCATCCATGGCGCATTCGAGCGCATAAACGCCGCTGGCGGCGCCCGGTGCGCGCATGTCCGAAGATGTCGGGACGTCGAGCCGCGCCAGCCTGTGCACGAACCTGGTGTTCGAGCATTTGTAGAGCAGGGCCGACCAGCCGGTGTCGTTGCGGGAAAATTCCTCGAACTGCGAGGTCACCGCGATCGCCTCATGCATGATGGATTCAAGCATGCCCCCGGTGGTCGCGCCAAGCGAAAGCCGTTCGATGGTGGCGGGCCGATAGCCGAGCGCATACAGCTGCTGGCGAGTTAGCACCAGGCGCACCGAACGTTTCAGCGACAGCGCGCCGAGCACGGCCAGCACCACCTGGTATTGCGGGCGCAGGGCCGCGCCGAACGCGCCGCCAACGAACGGCGATATCACGCGCACGTCCTCCGATTTCATATCGAATACGCTGCACAGGTAGCGCTGGACGTTCTGTACCCCCTGCGTCTTGTCGTAAACCGTCAGTTTCCCGTCGCCGTCCCATGTCACGGTGGAGGCAAACAATTCCATCGGATTGTGATGCTCGGTCGGAACGAAATATTCGGCCTCGTGGCGCACATCCGCCGCGGCGAAAGCCTTCCCGGCATCGCCGCGCGGCTTTTCCGGTTTTTCAACGACAAAAGCCTGATCCCGCTCCGCATATAGATCGGTTGCATGCGCGTCCGGCTGGTATTCGATGCGCACGCGCGACGCAGCAAAATGCGCAGTTTCCCAATCCTCAGCCAGCACCAGCGCGATCGGCTGTCCGCTGAACTTGATTTGGTCGTCGTAGAGCGGTCGGTAGGGCGACCCTTTCTCCGGCGCGACATCGTCCTTGTAGGCCCGGTCGGTATCCGCCATCGATGGTCTATTTTGGTGTGTAAGCACATCGAGCACGCCGCCGATCCCGAGCGCTTCGCTGGTATCGATCCGCAAGATACGGCCTTTGGGGATGGTCGCTTCGACAACATAGGCATAGACGAGGTCCGGGGCGCTGAACTCTCCGGCATATTTGGCCGCGCCGGTGACCTTGGCCCGGCCGTCGACGCGGGATATCGCGGTGCCGATGTAGGAGCCTGTCGGAATGTTCATCGGATTCTCTTGCTCGACTGGGATTGCGGCGTGGCCCGTGCCGCCTGGGTGAGTGCACGTATGACGGCACGGCGGGCAAGGTCGATCTTGAACGTGTTGTGGCCGTACCCTTTGGCTCCCTGCAGCAGCAGGTCGGCCGCGCGGGAGAAGCTGGCCTGATTGGCGGGTTGCGCGCGCAACACGGCCTCGGCCGCCTTGTCACGCCATGGCTTGTGCGCGACGCCGCCGATCGCGATGCGAGCCTGCTTGATGGTGTCACCTTCAAGCTCGAGCGCCGCCGCCACCGATACCAATGCGAACGCATAAGAAAGGCGATCGCGGATTTTCAGGTAGGAGTAGTTCGCTGCGAATCCGTCGGCGGGCAGTTCGATCGCCGTAATGATCTCGTTCGCTTGCAAGTTGGTGTCGATCTGCGGGGTGTCACCCGGCAACCGATGGAAATCCGAAAATGCGATCAAGCGGTCGCCCCCAGGTCCGACGACGTGAACCGTGGCCTCGAGTGCCGCCAGCGCCACGCACATGTCGGACGGATGCGTCGCGATGCAGGCATCGCTCGTCCCCAGGATCGCGTTGCCGCGGTTGATGCCGCTGATCGCCGAGCAACCGGTGCCCGGCTTGCGCTTATTGCATGGTGTGGTCGTGTCGTAGAAATAGAAGCAGCGCGTGCGCTGCAATAGATTGCCGCCGGTAGAAGCCATGTTTCGCAACTGCTGCGACGCGCCGGCGAGAATGGCACTTCCGATCAGCGGATAATGCTGGCCGATCAACGGATGATAGGCGAGGTCGGAATTCGGCACCAACGCGCCGATGAGCAGGCCGCCACCCGCCGTCGTCTCGACGGTTCTGAGCGGCAGGTGGGAGATATCGATCAGCCGCGAAGGCCGCTCGACCTCATCCTTCATCAGGTCGATCAGGTTGGTGCCGCCCGCGATGAACTTGGCCCCGGGGTCCGCAACGATCTGCCGCACGGCGTCGGCGACGTCGTTGGCCCGCGCGTATTGGAAATTGATCATGGGCGCCCCATGGCTTGCTGGATGGCGGCGACGATGTTCGGATAAGCGCCGCAACGGCAGATATTGCCGCTCATGAGTTCGCGAATTTCGTCGGCGCTTTTGGCTTTGCCTTCGGCGATCAATCCGACCGCCGAGCAGATCTGCCCCGGCGTGCAGTAACCACATTGAAAAGCATCATGGTCGATGAACGCCTGCTGCAGCGGATGCAGCACGCCGTCGGCGGCGAGACCTTCGACGGTAGTTATCTCGGCGCCATCCTTCATCACCGCGAGCGTGAGGCAGGAATTGATTCGTCGCCCGTCGACCAGCACCGTGCAGGCACCGCATTGACCGTGATCGCATCCCTTTTTGGTCCCGGTGAGGTCGAGATGATCGCGCAGAGCGTCGAGCAGGGTCGTCCAGGGTGCGACGGTGAGTGGCGTCGCTTTGCCGTTGACCTTCAGCGTGACCGATAGCTTGGCCGGTTTCGGAATGGTGACTTGAGCCGAGGCGCTATTTGTGACCATGCGAAATCTTTTCTCCAGTTAGAGCGTTGAACGCAAGTCGGCGGTTTAATTGGCTCCGGCATACTCCTCGTTTAGTGCTCTGTTTTTCCTATTGCGATTGAGCGGGTGTTTTCAAACCACACGCGATGCTGCCTAACCACGATAGGTTTGATGTTTGATGACGTTCTAAACAAACTCAGCCTGGAAAAGTTCCGATCATGGGCACTTGTCGGCGCACCGGCCGCACCGGGGCGGGCCAAGTCCTTGCATCTTAACTCGATGTTCGAAGGCCGGATTTTCAAATCCGTGACAATTTGACGCCTCATCAAACGGCCTGATCGGTCGTCCGGCGCGCCGGCTGAGAGCGTTGATAAGCAAATGGGCGGTTGCACTAAAAAGCGTCTGGTCGCGCCCTCCACCGAAGTGCTGCCCCGATGCCGGCGGCGCGGACCGTCCGGTGCCGGTTCGCTCCCGCCGTCTACGGTCGGTCGATTGATCCGGAAGGCAGCAAGCGGACGGGCGCGGTTTGCTGCTCGGATATCCCGATCGCATCCCGGGGAGATTGCAGGCACGCGTGCCCGAAAACCGTATATCCCCGCCTTGCCGAGAGCCTATCCGTGCCCTACGCGGGCACGCACGCCGGTGCGAGGCTCATGACAACGGGGTAACGGGAAGCTTTTTTTAAAAGAAAACCCCGTGAACGCTCCAAGTCCGACTCTAATTTTTCCCGATCCAGCCACAAATGGCAGCCACGAAGGGGTGACCGCAATCGGGGGGACACCATGCGAGCTCAACGGGTTTGGAGAAGAGTCGGATTCGATCATCACGCCGAGATCGAACGACTACATCTCGAACTTTCTGCTTTCAACAAACGGATCGAAGAGCTAGAGGGGATAAATGCGGAAGGCCCAAAGGTCGAGACCTTGAAGGCCACTGCCATGCTTCTCTCCAGGCAGATCGATGAAGTTCGCTGTTCGCTCGCCACCGAACAATTGGCGGGGCTGCTGGCCAAGTAGCTTCTGCGGGGTCCAATCGTCCAGCTGATTCGGCGGAGTGCTCCGCCTGTGGGAACCGCCGGCGTTTTCCGTCAGCCGGGTCGGACGAAATTGGCATTCCCTTGCGATGGCTTGTCATGGACACCAATATGGGCCGTGCCCCCTCTACGCTCACCGGCGAACCCCGGTCGTGCAGGGGAGTGACGGCGCATTTTGATCGCATTCTGACGCCCGGCCGGTTGCGGGAACGAACGATCAAGCTAGGATAGGCGTTAGATGATTGTTTTGGCAAACGCTCTTATTGTTTTGGGAATCGCATTTCTGACGAGTGGATTGATTTTTCTTTTGCCGCAGCCGACCCGGAAGCCTCGAAACGCGCGGGACAACTAATCGTCCAGGCGAGGCGATCACCTTCCGACTCGGTGCAACCCTTTAGGAACCTAAAGGATATCTTAGTGCCCAGTGCCATGGATAAGCGCGAACGCTGGCTCGTGATTGCGATCGTTGCTCTTTGCCTGTTCCTCGGCCTTCTGGAGGTGCTGTATTATTACGTCCATTATCACTAAAGGGCATCCACCTGGGGATGCCCTTTGTTAGTGGCGCCCGACTGCAGCCCGAACCGACGAGCACGACGTCGAGGCGGGTTTTGCAATTCTCAGTCGTTCACTTTCGGTCCGCCGTGGTAGTGGGGTCCACGGTCTTCGGTTACAGCCATCGAATCATAAGCACGCGAAACCGGAGCCGGCAGCGCGCTCACATGTTCCACCTGATGGTGCCTCTGCGGGGTGGCGGTCCCGGCATAGGCCGCGGAGGAGAGTCCACCGAGCAAGATCATCGATATGGCCAAGGCCAGTTTCTTCGTCGTCATGGTCATTTTCCTGTCGTATCATAATCGCCCAAGACGAAGTTGGTCGGCGCAGCATATGAAATCGAGTGTGATTTGAGTGTGGCTGCATAGTCGTGACATAAGTTGATGCCGCGAACTCGGAGTCGACAAGGCCTCGCAGAGCGGGCCGTCGACGGTCTAGCTGTGTTCCTGCACCGCGATCATGCGCAGGAAACTCGTCACGCTCCCTGCTACGGCGAATCCGGCTCCGAGCACCAGCGCGACCGTGGCACCATCGCGGCCGGCGAGAGTGAAACATAGCGCCGCGAGCGCCGCTCCGCTGGTCTGACCGATCAGACGCGCGGTCGCTACCGTGCCGCTCGCGCTTCCGCTGCGGGCGGGTGGGCAACTCGACATCAACGCTTTCATGTTCGGCGTCTGGAAAAAGCCGAATCCGCATCCGCAGAGCGCCATCCGCCAGACGATGTTGACGACGCTCGGCTCCGTGGGGAGCATTGCCAGCAAGGCCATTCCCGCGGCCAGCAGCGCCAGCCCAAGGCCGCCGAGAATGCCGACCGGATAGCGATCCGAGAGCCTTCCCGCAATCGGCGCCATGACGGCAACCACCAGCGGCCACGGCGTCATGAAAAAGCCGGTCTCGACCTGGCTCCGCAACAGGATGTCTTCGAAGTAAAACGGCAGCGAAACGAATGCCAGGCCCTGGACTACGAAGGAGCAAACCGCGGTCGCCGCCGACAACGCGAATAGCGGTCGCCGGAACAGATCAATCGGCAGCATCGGCGCCGGATGACCGGCCTGTCGGCGGATGACGAGCCAGCCCAGCACCAGCGCGGCGGCCAGCTCGGCCAATACCAGGCCGTCCGATGCCCGGTGGGCTGCGCTGCCGATGCCGAGGATAAAGAGGCCGAGGCACCCCGTGGCAAGCAGAGCACCGGGAAAATCGAACGCGTGTTTTGCGCGCGGCGTCGACGGCAGCGTCTTCAACCCGATCAGGATCGCGATGACGCCGAGCGGAATGTTGACGGCGAACAGCCAGGGCCAGTTCGCAACCGACAGGATTCCGGATGCCACGGTTGGGCCGAGCGTGAAGGCGGTCGCAACGACCAGCGCGTTGTGTCCGAAGCCACGGCCGAGCAAACGCTCGGGATAGATGAAGCGGACCAGCGCCGTATTCACGCTCAAAATGCCGCCGGCACCCAACCCTTGCAGCGCGCGCGCAACCAGCAGGGTCGGCAACGACCATGCACAAGCGCAGGCCAGCGATGCCAAAGTGAACAGCAACAGTCCGGCGAGATAGAGCCGCTCATGACCGATGACTTCGCCGAGCGCGCCGAACGGCAGCAACGTGGCTACCAGCACGATCTGGTAGACATTGACGACCCAGATCGCATCGGCCGAACTGACATGAAGGTCCGCGGCGATGGCGGGCAGCGCGATGTTTGCGATCGCCGTGTCGAGCGAAGCCAGTGCGAGTGCGGTGAAGATCGCCGCCGCGGCCCATCGTCGGCGGTCCGTCGGCAAGCCGTCGGGCATGAGCGGCTGCTTCGCCGGTCCAGCGCCAGATTGAGCGGTATTGTTGTCCTCGGGAAGCGGCGACGGCGCCGTCGCTTCAACCGTGAGGTGACGTATTGACGATGTCATGACGATTACGCGCAGGTTGAAATGCGCCGGCAGCGGCGCGGATGAACAATACGAATGTGATGCCGATGATGCCGCCGAGAACGACATTGGCGGTCCGTTCGGCGGCGATCGCGGTGGATTGGCTAGCCAGAAGTAGGCCGAAACCGGCGCAGCCGCAACGTAATCCGAACGCGACGACATAAGGATGAAGGGCGACAAGCGAAAGCACCGCCACGATCGTCGCGATACCGCAGGCGATGCCGACATGCGCCGACATGCTCTGTGGCAGCAACAATCCGACCCCGATGCCGGCCGGCACTCCTACGATCGCGCCAGTCACCCGATCGCGCAACTTTTTGTGGCCGCTTGCGGCGTCGCCGGTGACGACACTGGCGGCCGACCAGATCACCCATTGTCCGTGATCGATATGCCACCATTCGACAGCGCTGGAGGCAACGCCGACAGCGAGTGCGGCGGCTATCATGGCTTCGCCATAGAACGAGCGAACGCCGAATTCGCTCCACCGCAGGATCTGCTTGAAATGATGCAGCCGGCTGACCTCCGGGCCGCATGCGCCAAGATGGTCGTAGGTGGACAGCAACAGCACCGGCAGCAAGGCTACTGCCAGGAAGGGCAACAGGGCGGTGCCGTGTTGAACGAGCTGATGCGACCTGGCCGCTTCCGCCGCTTCGCAGGCGAGGTAAAGCGCGGGAATGAACGTGAAGACGCCGAGCGATTGCAGTTTGACCCCGCGCGCAGTCAGCAGCACCGAGGCCGACGCCATCGCGGCGCAGCCAGTAACGAACAACGGAGGAAAGGCCTGCGCCGTCAGCAGCGTCATGAAGCCCGCCGCGATGGCGAAGCCATGCAGCACGACGCCGAGCGGCGCCAAGCCGGATCTCTCCATGGCAATGTAGCCCGAGATCGTCACGATCGCGGCCAGCAACCAGTTGGCGTCTTCGGTTACGGCAGCCGTGACCGCCAGGGGCGAAAGCACCAATATGGCACGTCCCAACGTGCCGGTCTCGACTTCGAGCATGCTGCCAAATTTGATTTTCATTTGCGTCTTACGACCGCCTTCTGCGAAGCGCCCGACTTCGTATAAGTCATGATCCGTTCGAGCAGCGGGGCCGCCTTGATCAACTCGGCGCACTCCGCCGCCGTCAAGCAGGCGTTCATTGTTTCGGCCAACCAGCGCTCGCGGCGAGCGCGGTTTTCGTAAAGCAGTTTACGTCCGACCGGGCTGAGTTCGAACCCGGACCTTGCGCCGGTCTTCGACGTCCTGCGTCCTCACAATCAGATTTTTGGCTTCGAGATCGCGTAACGCAGCCGCCAGATTCGAAGATTGCATGCCTTCATCGTCGGCGAGCATCGACGGTGTCGCCGAGCCGCCGTGGCGGTCGATCGCTCCCAGCACCAGCAGGCGCGCCCAGGATTGGTCGTCCGTCTGCGCTTCCCGGCGCAGGCGGCGGGATACAGCCATCAATTGCGTCCGCAGCTGCGTGATATCCCGCGAATTTATCCGGCCGTTCATGTAGCTATATCTATATAATTATATGAATATAGTAATAGCGGCGATCGTTTCGTGCCAAGAATGACGGCTTCGTGAAAGAGCCGCGGGGCACGGCAGCGATATGATGGTTCGCTTAAGCAGTCTCGGGGGCAAGATTACGGTATGTCCACGTTCTGCTGGCCGATCAGCCATGCGGCAGAATGGCGTCGTTGCCGCGAGCTAATCACTGATCGTTGATCGAACGGGCCATCCTGTTGAGATGCCGCGGCCAAACAATGCTGCTTGATGCGCGTTCGAAATCCTAAACGGATTTTTAGTTGAATGGCCGCAAATCGTAATCATGTTCAATACGCATACGCCGCCATGCGTGATCCCTGTTGAGGCCATCGTTGGGCGAGCTTCCAGAAAAAAACGTCGGGAAACGTACTGGTTGGGCCGTGGGGATACCACGCCCATCACGGCGTGACATTTGTTCGGAGGCAGGATGACCGTGTTCTCGCACCCTTCTGTTCGCAAGCACGGGGTTTGCCCGGTGACCGCGGCTCCCGACGTCGCGGTCAGGCCGACGCCGGCCTGCAGGGCAGCATCGGCGCGTTGGCCGTTGGGGAGCCGGGCCAATCGATACGGCGCAGGCGTGCCTGGGCTCCGTGCTTCGCGGTTCGATACCGTCCCGCGACGAAACTCCGTTTTCAGCGAAGGCGCGGCCGGGCGTGGAGATGATGCTTTATGCGGTTCTTGCGCCGCTTTAGCTGCGCGTCGCGCCGGCGAGGCGCCGCGTCGTGTTTCAATAACCAGCGCGTATCGAGGGTAATATTATGGGCATAGTTCGGTTCGCCCTGCGATTTCCGCATACATTCTATGTCGTTGCGGCGCTGATCCTGTTTTTGGGCATTGTCGCTTGCCGCCAGATGCGCACGGACATCTTTCCGGAAATCAATATTCCTGTCGTCACGGTGATCTGGAGCTATACCGGCCTCAGTACGCCCGAAATGGAGCAGCGTGTCACCACCTACAGCCAATACGCGATCAGCGCGAATGTCAGCGGTATCAAGGACATCGAAGCGCAGACCATGGCGGGCCTGTCGGTGCAGAAGATCTACTTTCAGCCCGACGTGAACATTGATCTCGCGATTGCGCAGATCGTGTCGGGGACCAACGCCATCCGTGCGTTGCTGCCGCCGGGAATCCAGGCGCCGCTGGTGGTGCAGTACAATGCTTCCAGCGTTCCGGTCCTGCAGATCAGCCTGAGTTCCGATACGCTGAGCGAGCAGCAGCTTTACGATTACGGTATCTACCGAATCCGCCAGCAGCTGGCCCCGATTCCCGGAATCACCCTGCCGACTCCGGCCGGCGGCAAATATCGCCAGATCATGGTCGATATCGACCCTTCGAAAATGTTGGCGAAGGGATTGACGCCGTTGGACGTCGCGAACGCGGTCAATGCCCAGAACCTGACGCTGCCGGCCGGCACGGCGAAGATCGGCCAGACGCAATATGTCGTCCGTACCAACGCGACACCTGCGAGTATCGACGACCTCAACAATATCCCGATCAAGGTGGTCAACGGGGCCACGGTGTTCGTGAAGGACGTCGGGCAGGTGCACGATGGCTGGCTGGTGCAACAGAATATCGTGCGGCAGAACGGCCGGCGCTCGGTTCTGCTCAGCATCATCAAGAACGGCAACGCCTCTACATTGACCGTGGTGAACGCAGTCCACGAAGCGCTGAAGGCGGCACGCGCGGCAGCGCCTCCGGGCATGGAAATCAAGGAACTGTTCGACCAGTCGGTTTTCGTCAAGCAGTCGGTGATCGGTGTGCTTCGCGAGGGTGCGATTGCGGCCGGGCTGACGGCGCTGATGATCCTGCTGTTCCTGGGATCGTGGCGGTCCACCGTGGTCGTCATGATCTCGATTCCGCTCTCGATTCTGTCGTCGCTGATCGTGCTGTATTTCCTCGGCGAGACCATGAACACCATGACGCTCGGCGGCTTGGCTCTTGCGGTCGGCATCCTGGTCGACGATTCCACGGTAACGATCGAGAACACCCATCGGCTTTTGACCGAGGAAGGCCAGCCGTTACCGCAGGCGACGCTGCACGGTGCCGCGGGCATTGCCGTGCCCACGCTGGTTTCGACGCTCGCCATCAGTTGCGTCTTCACCTCGGTGGTCTTCCTTGACGGGCCGGCGAAATTTCTGTTTACGCCGCTTGGATTGGCGGTGGTGTTCGCCATGCTGGCCTCCTACGGCCTGTCCCGAACGCTGACGCCGATCACGATCGGTTTGCTGCTCAAGCACGAACATCATGGTCCTGCCGACGCGGCTTCGGCCAACATATTCGGCCGTTTTCACGCCGGCTTTGAGCGCGCATTCGAATCCATGCGTCACAGCTATGCGGAGCTTCTCACCGGATTGCTCAGGCACCGCTTCATCATACCTGGGATCGCCGTGCTGGTGCTTGCGCTGGGGGGCGGGCTGTTCCCGCTGGTGGGGCGCGACTTCTTTCCCGCGATCGATGGCGGTCAGATCCAACTTCACGTCCGCGCGCCCGCCGGAACCCGGATCGAGGACACCGAGCGCATCTTCCAGTCGATCGAAGACAAGATTCGAGAAGTCATCCCGGAAAAAGACCGGGAGTTGGTGGTCGACAATATCGGTCTTCCGGCGAGGCCTTACAATCTGGCGTTCACGGACGGCTCAACCATCGGCATCAACGACGGTGTGATTCTGGTGGCGCTCAAGGAAGGCCATGCGCCGACCGCCGACTATGTGCGCAAGCTGCGCGTCGCGCTGCCGGCCGCATTTCCGGAAGACACGTTCTACTTCCAGGCGGCAGATATCGTGACCCAGATCTTGAATTTCGGCCTGCCGGCGCAGATCGACGCCCGCACGGTCGGCTACGACAGGGCAAACAACCTGCGCGTCGCCAAGGAAATGCGTCGGCGCATCGCGGCGATTCCAGGTATCGCGGATGCCCATCTGCAGCAGGAAGTCGATGCACCGGCGTTTTACGCCGATATCGATCGTACGCGGGCCGCACAGCTCGGACTCAATGCCGGGACCATCGCCAACAACGTAAACGTCAGCTTGAGTTCGTCCGAACAGGTCACCCCGAATTTCTGGACCGACCCGAAGTCCGGAATCCCGTACTATCTGGCGGTACAGACTCCGGAGAACAAGATCAGTTCGCTGAGCGACCTCGGCAATACGCCGGTTTCGACGACGTTGTCGGTCGCGAATACCGATGTGCCGGTGCCCGGTCTGCTCAGCAACGTCGCAACGTTCAAGCGAGGCAGTATTCCGACCAACAGCAACCAGGCCAACATTCAGCCGGTCTACGAGGTGTACGCGAGCACCCAGGGTCGGGATCTCGGCGGCGTTGCCGGCGAGGTCGACAAGATCGTCACCGATCTGCAAAAGCAAATGAAACCCGGCAACCGGATCGAGGTAATCGGCCAGATCGAAAGCATGAATGGCGCTTTCGTCAATCTGGGTATCGGCCTGCTGTTCGCCTCGGTGTTTGTCTATCTCTTGATGGTCGTGAACTACCAGACCTTCGGTGATCCGTTTGTCGTCATCCTGGCGTTGCCGGCGACGTTGTGCGGCATTGTCACGATGCTGTTCATTACCGGCACCACGCTTAACGTGCCGTCCCTGATGGGGGCCATTATGGCGGTCGGCGTGGCCTCGGCGAATTCGATCCTGCTGGTGACGTTCGCGCGGGAGCAGCAGCTGGCGGGCAAGACTGCGTTCGAGGCTGCGATCGAGGCGGGACACACGCGAATTCGGCCGGTGCTGATGACCGCGGCTGCGATGATCGTCGGCATGATCCCGATGGCAATCGGCGGAGCGGGCGAGGAGCAGAATGCGTCGTTGGCGCGTGCTGTGATCGGAGGCCTGCTGTTCGCAACACCCACGACGTTGCTCGTTGTGCCCTACCTGTTCGCGCTGCTGCGAAAAGGTAACGATGGCAAGGCGCATCACGGCGTATTTGAAGAGGCGCTCTAATGAACTACAATCGACCTTCGGATATTGACCCGGCGCCGGTAACCGACCGTGCACCCGAGCGGGCGCCTCAAAAGCACCGACCAGGCAAGCGCCGGTCGAGAGGTTGGCTATTGGGTGGCGGCGTGGCGCTGGTTTTCGTGGCGGCGTTGGCGGTGGGAGCGTGGGGACATTACTCCCAGCATCGCCAGGTGATCGCGACCGCCGAGCAACGCAGCGATTTTGTTCCGGAGGTCCGCGTCGCCGCGGTGCAGCCGAGCGACAAGATCGAAACGGTCAGCCTGCCGGCTACCACCTCGGCGTTCTCGACGGCGAATATCTTTGCCCGGGCCAGCGGCTATATCGACAAGCGCGAAGTCGATATCGGCGATCACGTGAAGACGGGGCAGCTGCTTGCCGAGATCGTCGCTCCCGAGCTCGATCACCAGATTTCGCAGGCCCAGGCGACGCTGGGACAACTTCAAGCGGCGTTGCAGCAGGCGCAGGCCAATCGCGAACTCGCCAAGGTCACGTGGGATCGCGACGGTCCGCTGGTCAAGGAGGGATGGCTGACGGCACAGCAAGGCACGACCGACGTCCAGACGTTGAAGGCCCAGGAGGCCGCGGTTCAGGTCGCTCAATCCAACGTGGTCGCGGAGGCGGCCCAGCTTGAGGTGTTGCAACAGCAGAAGGCCTATCAGCGCGTGGTCGCGCCATTCGACGGGGTCATCACCCAGCGCAACATCGACATCGGCAGTCTGGTGCAGGCCGACGCCACCAGCGGCACCTTCATGTTCACGATCATGCAGGGTAACGTCATCCGCACGCAGGTGTTCGTTCCGCAGGACGAGGCATTTGGCGTGCATCCGGGCATCGATGCGGTGGTACACGTCCCCGAAATTCCGAACCGTACCTTCCCGGGAAAGGTGACGCGCATCGCCGACGCCCTGCAGCCGGGCTCCCGGACGCTGCTGACCGAGGTCGATATCCCGAATCCCGACGGGGTGCTCGCCTCCGGTGTCTACTGCACCATCGAACTTCATATCCCGCGCAAGACGCCGAGCTTCAAGGTTCCCGCCGAAGCGATCATCTTCAATGAAAACGGCGTGCAGGTCGCGGTTGTCAAGGACGGCATCGTGCACCTGCAGAAGGTCGGAATCGTGCGCGACCTCGGCCAGGAGGTGGAGGTCAATAGCGGTGTCGCGGACGGCGACCAGGTAATTCTTAATCCGGTGGTGGAGTTGGCCGACGGCAGCAAGGTGCGGGCCGCGCCTCCGGCTAAACAGGCCTCCTGACGACGCAACGTCACCATGCGCGCTCGGGAGGATGCTACTCTAAAACGTTATTTAATGGTCCGGCCGTTTTGACAGACCTATGTTGAGGATGCGGCTGGACCGCGCTCATCGTACGAGGCGGTGTGAGAAGGCTGCCGAGAGGACAGCGCACGGAACGCCCAAAAGCCCCCATTGAGGCGTCCGGCGCTGTCCCGCTCTTTGTCGGCGTGATTTTTATCATTTAAGGATAGCGATAACCGTGCGATCTGTTTCAGGAAACTGGCATGCGGTACCAGGCGTATCGGACTCGGGCACTGCGACGGACCTCGCGGCACTTGGGGATCATCTGATGGCACGCGTACTTCTGATCGAGGATGACAGTGAGACGGCTGAGGAAATTTCGGCCGAGCTGACCGATCGGGGTTTTGAGGTCGAATGGTCCGCCAACGGTATCGATGGGCTCGAAAAGGCGCTTACGTCCCGGCCCGACGCGATGATCGTCGACCGGCTGCTCCCGGGAATGGATGGGCTCACTGTCATCGAGACGTTGCGCAAGGAGCAGATCCGAACGCCCGTGCTGGTGCTCAGCGCGCTCGGCGCGGTCGATGACCGGGTAAGAGGGCTCCGGATGGGTGGCGACGACTATCTCACCAAGCCGTTCGCCCTCGTAGAACTGATAGCCAGAATCGAAGCGCTGCTGCGCCGCCCGGTTGAGACGCGCGAGACCATTTTGCGGGTCGGGCCGCTGGAGCTCGATCTGATCGAGCGGACCGCAAAGCGCGGCGAGCGCGAGATCGAGCTGTTGCCCCGTGAATTTCGCCTGCTCGAATATATGATGCAACGCAGCGACCAACTGCTGACGCGGGCTATGTTGCTCGAGGAGGTATGGAACTACAAGTTCGTTCCCGCGACCAATCTTGTAGACGTGCATATGGGTCGGCTCCGCCACAAGGTGGACGGGCCGAACGAACCTCCGATGATTCATAACGTACGCGGTGCCGGTTTCATCCTTCGGCCGGTGTGATACTTGATGCCCGCCGCCTGCCTGTGCGGGTGAGTGTGGTAGGCTAGGCCAGCTCGCTTCCCGAGCGTTGCACGAAAGCCGATGCGTCGACCGGAATTCATGCGCTCCAATACATTCCGCTGGGCCTTCATGATGTCCGGCGTGTTCGCGCTATTCATCATTGTTCTTTTCGGATTCATCTATTGGAAGCTCGACAACTATCTCACCGCGCGGTCCGATCGCGTGATCACCGCACAGATGGAGGGCATAACGGTCCTGTCTCCCGAGCGACGGATGCAGGTCATCGAGGAGCGTCTGAGACAGGATCCGCGCGGGGTTCAGCTGGCTGCGATGTTCGATCCGGCCGGCCGCCGGGTTACCGGAAATTTGGAGAGCCTTCCGTCCGATCTGCGGGTGGATGGCGCAGCACAGAGCGCGCATATCGTCCGGATCGACCGGAAGGGCAGAGAACAGCAGATCATTCGTGCGATCGCGCGGCGAATGCCGAACGGCGACGTTCTGGTTCTCGGGCGTAATGTCGACGAGGCCAGGGAAATCGCCGATGTGGTCGGTGAGGCGCTGGCCTTGGGCCTGCTGCCGGGATTGTGCCTTTGCCTGTTGGTCGGCGCGTGGTTGAGCTTGCGGGCGCAGAGGCAGGTCGAGGAAGTCAACCAGCGGGTTCAGCGTATCATCGCCGGCGATCTGCGCGAACGGCTGCCGCACCGGACCGTCGATGAGCCATTTGCCAAACTCGCGGTGATCGTCAATGGCATGCTCGACGAGATGGAAACGATGATCCACGCGCTCGCCGGTGTCGGCAACGACATCGCCCACGACTTGCGAACGCCGCTCACGCGCGCCCGGCTGACGCTGGAGCGCGGTCGAACCAATGCAGCGACGCTGGAGCAATTGCAGGCGGTCGCAGACAAGGCAATCGCGGGCATCGATCAATCGTTGACGATCATTACCGCGCTCTTGCGTCTTGCGGAGATCGAAAACAGCCGGCGATCGGCGAGTTTCGGCATCGTCGCTCTCGATAGGCTGGCGCGCGAGGTCGGCGATATCTACGAGCCGATCGCGGAGAACAAGGGCGTGGAGTTGCAGGTCGTCGCGCCCGTGGAACTCACCGTCCACGGCGATCGAGATCTGCTGATCGAGGCGATGGCCAACCTGGTCGATAACGCGATCAAGTTCACGCCCATGGGCGGACGGGTGACCATCGAGTTGGTCCGCGACGAGGACGAGACCGTCATCCGAGTGACCGATACGGGGTGCGGTATCCGCGAACAGGAACGCGATGCGGTGCTGCGGCGTTTCTACCGGTCCGACAAGATACGAAGCACGCCGGGCTTTGGCCTTGGGCTGAACCTCGTGGCCGCGATCGTCAAGCTGCACGGCTTCCGGTTGGCTATCTTTCCCGGTGCGGGGTGCCGTATCGAGATCATCTGCCCGGACCAGCCCAAGGACTGAACGGCATCACGCGATCCGGCAGAGGATTCGGCAGCCGTCGATACCTGTGCTTGCCGCCGTCGCGGGCTTCTGCGATTCCGTCGTAGACCTACGTAATTTCCTTTGGACCGCTCGGCCGGAATAAAAGCTCGCCGGCAAAGGCGATCACGGAAAGCCTTGCTCTATTCGGTGCGTCCTGGAAACGGCCGAACCTAAATTAGTATTTAATTGAAGGCGGACGCTGCGGTACGTAACCCCGCACCGACGTCACGCCTCGAGGCGAAGCGGGCCGGTGAAATAACCCATGCGGGCATCCCTTGTTGTCACACTATCTGTAGCTGTGCGCGGCGCGATCTCCGGACCGAACGGCGGATGCGCTGGCGTCGCCGTAGATCGATGCGGCGCACTCAATGCGTCATCTTCAGGACTCCCGGCGCTTGACATCAATCCGACGCTTCTCCGATGTCGCAGCTCCGAATGTTACAGAACGTTACACGCGAACTTGTGTTGCTCCGAAGGCGCGTTTCTTGCTCTTGCTCCAAATCAAATATGACGTTTTGGGAGTTGAAGCTGTGACACCCGCTAAATATGTTGTTACGGTTGAAATAAACGGAGCGCTTCGCATCCGTTACATCGGTAGCTCGGGAAAGGGTCCTCTATGAAGGGACATGTCCTGGCGACGGTAGCTCGGCGTGACTTGCTGCGCCTCGCGATTGCGGGCACCGCCGCCGCAACTACAACTGCGCTGATCCCCGAAACAGCCGTAGCGGGCGAGCCCACGGGGCCCGCCAACAAGCGCAGGGCGCGTTATCAGCCGAACTCGGCTGAGGTTAAGAACTATTATCGCGTCAACAGCTATCCCGTTCGATAAGGAGACGTCCGTTGTTCAAGAAGGTTGAACGTCGCCGGGATCATCGATCATCATTCGAATCGGCAAGTCCATCGAACAGCGGCTTGGATCGCCGCACCTTCCTGAGACGCTCCGGTCTCACGGTTGGAGCGCTGGCTGCGCTTGGCGAATTGCCGCTGGCAGGCGTGCGCAAGGCGGAAGCGGGCCCGCCGCCCGCTCCGGGCGCGGCCGTCGCAACCCGCAAGAATGTCTGCACGCACTGTTCGGTCGGCTGTTCGGTCATCGCGAAGGTGTCGAACGACGTGTGGATCGGGCAGGAGCCCGACTTCGACAGTCCGAT
This sequence comes from uncultured Alphaproteobacteria bacterium, assembly GCA_963756215.1. Lineage (GTDB taxonomy): Bacteria > Pseudomonadota > Alphaproteobacteria > Rhizobiales > Xanthobacteraceae > Bradyrhizobium. The sequence continues at coordinate 111,158 of CAVWMY010000001.1, forward strand.
CAATCGCGGGTCGCATTGCTGCAAGGGTGCCGCGGTTCGCGACGACGTGCTCAATCAGCGCCGGCTGCGCTACCCCGTGAAGCTGGTGAATGGACAATGGGTGCGCGTTTCCTGGGAAAAGGCGATCGACGAGATCGGCGACAAGCTGCTCGAAATTCGCGAGAAGTCCGGACCGGATTCCGTATATTGGCTTGGCTCGGCCAAATTCACCAACGAAGCGGCCTATCTCAACCGCAAGCTCGCGGCCTTCTGGGGGACCAACAATTCCGACCATCAGGCGCGTATCTGTCACTCCACGACGGTCACCGGCGTAGCCAATACCTGGGGCTACGGCGCGATGACGAACAGCTACAACGATATCCGCAACTCCAAGACCATCATGATCATGGGCGGAAATCCGGCTGAAGCTCATCCGGTTTCGCTTCAGCACATCCTCGAGGGCAAGGAACTCAACCGTGCCAACATGATCGTCATCGATCCGCGTATGACACGGACGGCCGCGCATGCGACCGAGTATGTCCGCGTACGGCCGGGCACGCACATCGCGACCATCTATGGAATGCTTTGGCACATCTTCGAGAATGGTTGGGAAGACAAGGAATTCCTGAATCAGCGCGTCTACGGCGTCGACGAGATCCGCAAAGCCGCGGCGAAGTGGACGCCTGCCGAGGTTGAGCGTGTCACCGGTTTGCCGGAAGCGCAGGTCAAGCACATCGCCCACGTGTTTTCCCATGAGAAGCCCGCGACCTTGATCTGGGCGATGGGGCAGACGCAGTTTGCGACCGGGACCGCCAACGTTCGCGCCAGCTGCATTCTGTTGCTGGCGACCGGCAACGTCGGGCACGCCGGCAACGGCGCCAACATTTTCCGCGGCCATACCAACGTCCAGGGCGCCACCGATCTCGGCCTCGATGTCACATCGTTGCCGTTGTACTACGGCCTCACCAAGGAGGCCTGGCAGCATTGGTGCCGGGTTTGGGAAGCCGACTACGACTGGATGGCGGCGCGCTTCAAGAGCAAGACGTTGATGGAGGCGCCGGGTATTCCGAGCACGCGCTGGTTCGATGCGACGTTGCTGCCGAAGGACCAGGTCACGCAGCCCGACAATTTGCAAGCCATGTTCATCATGGGGCATGGCGTCAATACCATCACCCGCATGCCGGAGGCCAAACGCGGTATCGAGAAGCTCGAGCTGTTGGTGGTGTGCGATCCCTATCCGACCGCCTGGTCGGTGCTGTCGGAGCGTAAGGACGGCATCTATCTCTTGCCATCCTGCACGAGCTTCGAGATGGACGGGTCGCGCACCGCCTCGAACCGCTCGCTGCAATGGGGCGAAAAGATCGTGGAGCCGGTCTTCGAATCGAAGAACGACTACGACACGATGTACATGCTTGCCCGAAAGTTCGGCTTCGCCGATCGGATGTTCAAGAACATCAAGGTCGAGAATGGTGCGGTATCGGCCGAGGATATTTTGCGCGAGATCAATCGCGGCGGTTGGTCCACCGGCTATTGCGGGCAGTCGCCGGAACGGCTCAAGGCGCATATGAAGAACCAGGCCAAGTTCGACCTGGTCACGATGCGGGCGCCGAAGGACGATCCGGAAGTGGGCGGCGATTATTACGGTTTGCCGTGGCCGTGCTGGGGGGCGCCGGAGTTCAAGCATCCGGGAACGCCGATCCTGTATAACACCAATCTGTCGGTGAAGGACGGCGGCGGCACGTTCCGCGCCCGCTTTGGCGTCGAGCGGATCGTCAAGCGCAAGGTGATGGAGAACGGCCAGGAAGTCGAACAGGAGCAGCACGATAATCTGCTCGCCGAAGGCTCCTATTCGCTCGGTTCGGAGATCAAGGACGGGTATCCGGAATTCACCCTGGCGGTGCTGAAGAAACTCGGTTGGGACAAGGACCTTACCGAACAGGAACTGGCGATCATCCAGCAGGTGAACCCGGCCAACCCGGACACCGTCTCGTGGTCGACCGATCTCTCCGGTGGAATCCAGCGTGTTGCGATCGAGCATGGCTGCTCGCCTTACGGCAACGGCAAGGCACGAATGATCGCATGGAATCTGCCGGATCCGATTCCGGTCCATCGCGAGCCGATCTATACGCCGCGCCCGGACCTTGTTGCGGACTACCCAACGTTGCCCGATGCGAGGCAGTTCCGGGTGCCCAATATCGGCTTCACGGTTCAGGCCGCCGCCGTCAATCGGGGCATTTCCAGGCAGTTCCCCCTGATCCTGAGTTCGGGTCGGCTGGTCGAGTACGAAGGCGGCGGGGAGGAAACTCGCTCCAACAAGTGGCTGGCCGAACTGAAGCAGGACATGTTCGTCGAGATCAATCCGGAGGATGCGCAAGCGCGGGGAATTGTCGATGGCGGATGGGTCTGGGTAACCGGCGCCGAAAACAGTTCAAAGGCCCGCATGAAAGCGCTTGTGACCGAGAGGGTCGGCAAGGGCGTCGCGTGGATGCCCTACCATTTCGCCGGTTGGTTCGAAGGCGCCGATCTCCGCGACAAATATCCGAAGGGCGCCGATCCCTATGTACTTGGCGAGAGCGTGAACACGCTCACCACGTATGGATACGACCCGGCGACCGGCATGCAGGAGCCGAAAGCCACTCTTTGTCAAATCAGGGCCGCGTAAGAAAGTAGAACCATGGCGCGCATGAAATTTCTATGTGACGCGGATCGTTGTATCGACTGCAACGCCTGCGTGACGGCATGCAAGAACGAAAATGAAGTTCCGTGGGGCATCAATCGCAGGCGGGTCGTCACCATCAACGACGGCAAGCCTGGCGAGCGCTCGGTCTCCATGGCCTGCATGCATTGCACCGATGCGCCATGCGCCGCGGTGTGTCCGGTGACGTGCATCTATCCGACCGAGGACGGCATCGTTCTGCACTCGAAGGATTTGTGCATCGGGTGCGGTTACTGCTTCTACGCCTGCCCGTTCGGCGCGCCGCAATATCCGAAGGTCGGTAATTTCGGTTCGCGCGGAAAGATGGACAAGTGCACCTACTGCGCGGGCGGCGGCGGGACCGAAGCGTCCGGCAGCGCGGCGGAATATGAAAAGTACGGATCGAACCGCTTCGGCGACGGCAAGCTGCCGCTATGCGCGGAGATGTGCTCGACCAAGTCGCTGCTGGCGGGCGATGGCGAGATCATTGCGCAGATCTACCGTGAGCGCGTGCTGAAGCGTGGCTACGGCTCCGGCGCCTGGGGCTGGATGACCGCCTACCACGAAGACGTTGCAGTTTGAACCGGACGCGAGGTGAACGAGTACAAGTTGCTGGGAACACAATTGCCATGATTTTATTCGCACGCATTCGCCTGCTCGTTGTGGCCGCCGCTGTGCTGCTCTTGACGTCTGTTGCGACGCCGTCGTCAGCTCAGAAGCTGGGTCCGGACGGCGCGCCCAACCCGACCGCGAGCGTTACCAGCCAGGACACGCTGCTGAAGCAGGTACCGAGGGCCGTGGGTCGCATCGACATTCCCGATACCAAGGCGGCCGTGCTGATCCAGCCGGCGGGGAGAACGTGGGATTATTTCCACGAGGTCCTGCTGCACTGGGGCGGGGCGATCGTGATCCTTGGCACGATTGCTCTGCTCGGCATTGCCTATTTGATCATGGGGCGGATGCGGATCGCGGCTGGGCGTTCAGGACAAACCATCGTTCGCTTCAAGGCGTACGAGCGTTTCTCGCACTGGCTGACGGCGGTTTCATTCGTCGTTCTCGGGCTGACCGGATTGAACATCACCTTCGGCAAGATTGTGCTGTTGCCGCTGATCGGTCCGCAAGCCTTCTCGAGCGTCGCGGAGATCGCAAAATACGTGCACAACTTCACGAGCTTTTCGTTCGTGGCGGGCCTGTTCCTGATCATCGTGATCTTCTTCAGGGATAACCTTCCGCAGAAAGTCGATCTCGACTGGATCAAGCAGGGCGGCGGTTTCATCAAGTCGAAACATGCGCCGGCCGGACGCTTCAATCCCGGTGAGAAGATGGTCTATTGGCTCTCCCTGGGAGCGGGCGTCGCGGTCTCGGTGTCGGGCTTTCTGCTGCTGTTTCCGTTCTATGGCACGAACATCGTCCAGATGCAGCTCGCGCAGGTCGTACACGCAATCGTGGCCGTGCTCTTCGTTGCCTTGATTCTGGGGCACATTTATATCGGCACCCTGGGGATGGAAGGCGCGTTCGAAGCCATGGGCACGGGTGAGGTCGACCTCAACTGGGCCAAGGAGCATCACGATCTCTGGCTGGCACAACAGCTTGCCAAGCAATCGCCGACCGATCACGAACGACCATCGGCAATGCCCGCTGAGTAGACAACGAGGAGCCACCAACGGCGGGCACCGTTTTTCGCTTTCCTCGTGGCGGCGGCCACGACGAACTGAGTACATATGGTACAGAAGGAGTAACGAGGATGGACGAAATTTCGCGGCGCACGATGTTGGCGGCAACCGCCGCCGGCGGAGCATTCACCATCGCAAGGGCGGCCAACGCGCAAGGGGGCGACGCTATCCCTCAGCCGCAGCGTCCCGGCCACGGCGGTACCGATCCGGGCCCGCGCAATCTCGCCCGCGACAGGCAAAATCCGGACCTGCTCGTTCCGCCCTCGACCGATCACGGTACGCTGCCCAACCTGCGCTACTCGTTCTCCGATTCGCACGTGCGGCAGGAATCCGGCGGTTGGACCCGTCAGGTCACCGTGCGCGAGCTCGGCATCTCCAAGAACGTGGCCGGGGTCAATATGCGCCTCAATGCCGGCGGCGTGCGCGAGCTGCATTGGCACAAGGCCGCCGAGTGGGCTTACATGCTTTATGGCACCGCGCGGATCACCGCGATCGACGCCGACGGCAACAACTTCATCGATGACGTCGGCGTCGGCGACCTCTGGTATTTTCCGTCGGGCGTTCCTCACTCCATCCAGGGCCTCGGCCCGGACGGCTGCGAGTTCCTGCTGGTGTTCGACGACGGCGAATTCGACGAAGACAACACATTCCTGCTGAGCGACTGGTTCAAGCACACGCCGAGTGAAGTGCTGGCGAAGAACTTCGGCGTCGGCAAGGATGCGTTCGAGCACGTGCTGGATCCAAGCCAGCTTTACATTTTCGCCTCCCAGGTGCCGGGTCCGATCGCCTCGGACAAGATTGCCGGAGCAAAACCGGTTCCGCAGACCTTCAGCCATCGGATGATGGCGCAGCAACCGATCAAGACCAAGAGCGGTACGGTGCGGATCACCGACACCAGCGTGTTCCCGGCGTCGAAGACGATCTCCGCGGCGCTCGTCGAGGTCGAGCCCGGTGGCATGCGCGAGATGCATTGGCATCCCAACACCGACGAGTGGCAGTATTACATCGAGGGCCAGGCCCGCATGGGCGTATTCGCGGCCTCCGGGCAGGCGCGCACATTCGACTTCATGGCCGGCGACGTCGGGTATGTGCCGTTTGCGATGGGTCACTATATCGAAAACACGGGCACCACGACGCTGCGCTTCCTCGAACTGTTCAAGAGCAGCTACTATGCCGACGTATCGCTGAACCAATGGCTGGCGCTGACACCGCCGGAATTGGTACAGGCGCATCTGAAGCTCGATCCGCAGACGCTTGCTGCGCTCCGCAAGGAGAAAGTGCCGGTGGTTCCGGCATAATCATTGTTGCGGGACGCGCCGACGCTTGCGTCGCGAATACACGGGCGAAGGTGAGAATCTCTCGCCTTCGTTCCGTCGCCTGAAAGGCAACCAAGGACAATGCGAGGTGCACCTCGGGATATCCTGATCTGTTCGTGTGACGATACGATGCCGCTGGATGCCACGGCGGTACGTCGCGGATGTCGCAACGCGGAAATAACCACGGCACAGCAGCTTTGCGGCACGGAGTTGCAACGGTTCCGGTCGATCGCCGGGCGCGATACTCCGCTGACGGTAGGCTGCACCTTCACGGCAGCGATGCTGTCCGAGGCAGCCTTGGAAACCGGCCGTTCGAGTCCGATTACTTTTGCCAACCTGCGCGAAGCGGCGGGATGGTCCGACGAGGCCTCGGCGGCCGGACCGAAGATGGCGGCATTGCTGGCGGCAGCGGCCGTGCCGATGCCGGATGTGCCTGCCATCCGCGCCGAGAGCGGAGGGGTCATCCTGATCTACGGCCGGGACGAGATCGCCGTCGAAGCCGGCAACCTGCTCAAGGACAAACTTGACGTCACGGTGCTGATCCTGCCTCCGGCGACGATCGCGCCGCCAAGAACCGGCGATTTTCCCGTGGTCAAGGGAAGGATTGCGACGGTCAAGGGCCACCTGGGCGCCTTCGACGTCGTCGTCGACGATTTCGCGCCGCCGCTGCCGTCATCACGAGGCCTGCTGGCGTTCGCATCTGTGCGCAACGGCGCCAAATCGCGGTGCGACATCATTCTCGATCTGACCGCGGGGGCGGCGCTGTTTGCCGCAGGCGACCTGCGCGACGGCTATCTGCGGGCCGATCCCGGCAACCGCGCCGCGGTGTTGGAAGCCGTACTCAAGGCGCGTGACCTGACCGGCACCTTCGAAAAGCCGCGCTACGTTACTTTCGAGCCGTCGCTATGCGCGCATTCACGGTCCCAGATCGTCGGTTGCACGCGTTGTCTCGATCTTTGTCCGGCGGGTGCGATTACGCCCGCGGGCGACCACGTCGCGATCGATCCGAACATCTGTGCCGGCTGCGGCCAGTGCGCCGCGGCCTGTCCGACCGGTGCGGCGTCCTACGCTATGCCGCCCGAGGATGCGCTGATGCGAAAGTTGCGGGCGATGCTGCTGACTTATCGCGATGCGGGCGGGACTAATCCGATCGTCCTGATTCACGATGACGTCCATGGGACGCCGATGATCGATGCCCTGGCGCGGTTCGGCGAAGGTCTGCCGGCGCGGGTGCTGCCGCTCGCCATCAACGAAGTCACCCAGGTCGGGATCGAGAGCATCGCGGCAGCCTTTGCCTACGGCGCCTCAGCAATGCGATTCCTCCTGCGAGCCAGGCCGCGTCACGACGTATCCGGGTTGCGGCGCACGATCGCGCTGGCGGAGCCTATTCTGGCGGGACTAGGTTTCGACGCGGCACGGGTCGCGACGATCGAGACCGACGACCCGGACGCGCTGGGCCGGATGTTGCGCGACATTCCGGTGATGTTGCCCGCGCCGAAGCCCTCAAGCTTCGAGGCGACCGGCGGCAAGCGCGGCGTGTTGCGCTTTGCGCTGGGCGAGTTGCATCGCGTAGCGCCCGATCCGGTCGAAATCATCGCGCTTCCCGCGGGCGCACCGCTGGGCGCCGTCGAGGTCGATGCCGGCGGCTGCACGCTTTGCCTCTCCTGCGTGTCGGCGTGCCCGACCGGTGCCTTGCGGGACGACCCGGAACGTCCGATGCTGCGGTTTGTCGAGGACGCCTGCGTACAGTGCGGAATTTGCCAGGCCACGTGTCCCGAAGACGTCATCAGCCTGAAACCGCAGATCGATTTTCGTGCCGCGACTGCGCCGGCAAGGGTCCTGAAGGAGGAAGAGCCGTTCTGCTGCGTCCGCTGCAACAAGCCGTTCGGCGTGAAGAGCACCATCGAGCGTGTGGTGGCGAAGCTCGAGGGCAGCCACTGGATGTATGCGGGCGGCTCGCGACGGGTCGATCTTATCAAGATGTGCGAAGACTGCCGCGTTGCCGTCGTCTCCGAGGAAAACTTCGATCCTTACGGGGCGCCGGCGAGGGCGGTCCGGACCACCGACGATTATCTCGGCGAGCGCGAACCTCCCATCGGGGGGGCACGCCATTGAAGTTGCTCCGGACCATTCAGCTCGATGTTTCCGACACGTTCGTGTTCGAGCGACCGGCGGCGCCGGGCGAGTGGGCCGTGTCGGGCGCATTCGCATTCATGAACCGCGACCTTGCCGCCTTGCAGGGCAAGGCCCGCACCGCCTTCCGCGCCGGCTTTTTGGGGCTGGCTTCGCTCGGGCGTTCGACGCTGGTCCAGATCGTTGAGGCAACGGACCAGGATCGCGCGGAGGCGGAACAGCTGCTCGCAACCCAATTGCTCAAGCGGTTCGGTGCGCCTGATGCCGCCGCGGCGCGCGCCGCCGCCGTGGAGGAGATCGCCTTCGCGGCGTCGCTGTGCGATCATCCGGCTGGTGTCATCGTCGCCGTCACCCGGACGCTCGAAGACGGATCGGTCCGGGAAACCTTTCGGACGCTGCGTCCGGGCGCGCAATCGCCGTCGATGGCTTTCAGCTTCGTCGAGGTCGTCGGTGAGGACCCGGCGCCGGTGGAGCATCTGGACCTTTCGGAGTTGACGAAAGGAGCGAACCCTTGAGCGAGAGGAAGGATTTCTGGCTCGCAAGCGGTCATCATTTGCTCGACCGGGATTCTGCCGGGCGGTTGCTTGTGACGGATGAATTCCTGAAGGCTTATCTTGCGCGCCCCGAACTTGTGCCGCCGCAGGATGCATGCGCCGCGGAGCGTCAGTTGCACGACGTGCTGCTCGGAAATCCGCGGCAGGCGGTGTCCGCCGCGCAGATTGCGGCTATCGAGGATGCCGACGCCCGCGAGAATTGGGAGGTCATGATCGGATGGCGCGATCATCTCGCCGGCGCCGATACGCTCGAGGCGGCTTATCTGGAGATTTTCCGGCGCTCGATCAAGCTGCCTCATATCTTCATCGATCAACTCGTACAGGCGATCCTGCGCAACTTGCTGGACGATTGTGACGACGCCTTCGTGTTGCGTGCCGCGGAATTGTTCTTCCGGCCCCAGAAGTTGACACTGCGGGACGGCAGGGTTCTGGCAGCCGATCAGGAAACTGCGGCCGGTTACCCGGATGTGCACGCCTCGCCGCTGACCGCACTTTTGGGGTTGCCGTCGCTGCCCAACGTCGATGTGCTCGACGAAGTCAATGCCGGCAGTTACTGGGCGCGCAGCGACATGTTCGACATGGCGCTCGATCTCACCGCCGGCCAGCACGGCTTGACAGCACTCGGTGACGTCATCGCGCGATGGATCGGGCATCTGCTTGCGATCGATGTCAGGGTTGAGCCGTTGACCGAACTGCGGGATGTATCGCTTACGTGGTACGTCGGTCTGGATTCGGAGGCCACCAGGATCGGCGATGCGTTTTGGCGGGGTGAAGACGTCGGCGAGGCCAGGCGATCCCAGGTGATCGGCTTCTATCGGCTGACCTTCGTAAGGCCGGGCGACGCCAACGAAGGCATGCGCGGCGAGCCGGTCTATCTCGTGCTGGCCATGACGCCGGACGGGGTGTTGCGGTTGAAGCCGCAGAATCTCGTGATGGGTCTACCGGTATCGCGCGGGGAGATGGTCCATTGAGATCGACTGCGCTGGCAACCATTCCCGTGGGCGTCGTCGTCGAGCGGCGCAAGGCAAGAAGCGTATGGGCGGAATTCCTGTGGCGGCCGATATCGGTGCTGGTCGGAATCCCGTCGGCCGAGCCCTGGACGGCGATCGATACGCAACCGGAAACGACGTTGTTCTATGCCGGTGAGACCCTGATCGAACTCCACCGGACGGAGACAACCTTTTACCGCGAGAACCTGACGTCGGCCGCTCCCAAACTGTGGGTGACCTTGTGCCCGACCGGATCCGAGCCGCCCTACGGATTGCTTGCGGTGACTGCCGATCCGTCCGAGGGCGAGGCTTTCACCGATGCCGGCAACAATTTGGTCGAGACCGTGCCGATGCCGCCCGAAATCGTCGACATCGTCGCCCAATTCATCGCCGAACACCACGTCGAGCGTCCCTTCAGCAAACGCCGCCGCAAACCGGCCGATCCTGAACTGAACCGCGGCCATGATGTGCGGAAGGACGAGATATGACCGCGCCGGAAAGTTTCGTCTCGCGCTGGGCGCGGTTGAAGCGCGAAGCCGACGTCCCGCGCGACGAGGAGGGGGCAGCGGAAGCGTTGCCGTTCGAGGTGACGGCTCCTCCTGCTCCCGAACCCCGCGCCGCCTCGCCCGGGCACCAAGCGGAGGTTGTCGAGCCGTTCGATCCGGCAAGTCTGCCGCCGGTCGACGCGATCCAGTTCGATACCGACATCCGTCCGTTTCTGCAGGGACGGGTCCCCGCCGCGTTGACGCGGGCGGCCTTGCGCCAGGCATGGACCAGTGACCCGGTGATCCGCGATTTCATCGGGATCGCCGAAAATCAGTGGGACTTCAATGATCCGGCCGCGATTCCGGGTTTCGGCCCGCTGCTCGGCGAGGATGACGTCCAAAGTCTTTTCGAACAGGCGATTGGCTTGCACAGGAAGTTCGCGGAGACGATGGCGGAGATGCCGCTTGCCGACGAGCATCGGCAGTCGGACGAAACGGAACGCCAGTCCACCACGCTTGCGCTTGATCAGACGGCGCGGCCTCCCTCTGATGGGTTGACGGCGCTCGAGGTCGAAGTTGCGACGTCGACGGGTGATAGCAACGGAGAGGCGATCGGACAGCCGCATCCCGAGGCCGCGGACAAAGATCAGTGTCCGTCGGGCCGGCGTTCGCACGGCGGCGCCTTGCCGCGGTAGGAGGACGTGAAGTTGAGCAGTTTCGATCACGCGAGCCGCAGCAAATGAGCGAACCCATGCAGGAGTTTGCACCGCTCGCCATCACCGGGCGCATCGTCGATGAAATCGACCGCGCCCGTGCGCGCGAATATGCGTTGCTGGCGACGTTGCTGTCACACAGCCCCGATGCCGGCTTGATCGGCCGGCTCGCTTTGTTGCGAGGCGACGCAAGTCCGCTCGGAGTGGCGCATACGGCGCTCGGCGAAGCCGGCGGCAGGACCAGCGCGGAAAGCGCGGCGCGGCAATATTTCGATTTGTTCACCGGCCTCGGGGAAGGATTGTTGTTGCCGTATGCTTCGCACTACCAGACCGGTTCATTGTACGGTCGCCCGCTGGCGCGCGTCCGTGAAACGCTTCAACATCTCGGAATCGAACGCGCGAGCCGGTCCGAGCCAGAAGATCATCTGGCCATCCTCTGTGAAGTCATGGCGGGGCTTGTCGGCGGCGATATCGCCGGTGCGCCTGGTGCCGATCGCGCGTTCTTCGAGCAGCATCTTGCGCCATGGGCCGGACGGTTTTTCGTCGACCTGGAAAAGGCAGCATCGGCCGAGTTCTATGCCAGCGTGGGGTCGCTAGGGCGCGTCTTCATGAGCGTCGAAACCGAAGCTTATTCGCTATCAACCTAACCCGAGTAATTCAGGCAGGAAGCAGGAGAAATACAATGCGCACATTCATCGCCGCATGCGCGATGGCCGCCATCATTGCCGTCGGTGCGGCCGTCCTCCTCGACAATTTTGTGCAACAATCGTCATCGACCGCCTTCGCGCGCCCAAGCAGCACACGACTCTAGATCATATTTTTTGTTCAAGCATGATTTTTTCGGAAAATCGGTTTCCATTTTTCCGAATCGTGCTCCCTCATGAAGCATGATCCGGAATGGCATGCGTCTGACGTGATCATGATCCATGCACCATGTCGTACGGCCGAACTTCCGTCCCCGACCGCTGCCATGCGCGATCGGGGGCCGGAGCGCGAAATTCAGGGAATGATCCGCGCCTTGCGCAGGCGCGCGAAGAGGTCGAAGAAACTCTCGTCGGTCGCCTGATAGTCGAGGAAGCCGAGCTTGCGGCTTTTGCTCATGTCGGTGACGACTTCGATCGGACGGCCGAGGTCGGCATCAGTGTGCCACGCCGAGGTAATCACGCCCAGATCGGTTTCCGTCAGGCGGTGCTTGCGCGCGATCTCGGCCCAGATTGGCGCCGCATCGGCCAACTGCCGTTCCAGAGGCGTCGCGGTGCCCGGATAGGGCGCCGGTTTCAGGCCGAACCAATCGGCCAGTCGCGCCCACATCCAGCTCCAGCGAAAGACATCGCCATTGACGACATTGAACGCCTGGTTGCGGGCCGCCTCCGTCGTCGATGCCCATTCGAGATGGCGGGCCAGCAAGCGCGCATCGGTCATATCGGTAAGGCCGTTCCACTGCATGGCGGAGCCGGGGAATAGAAACGGCCGTCCCGTCTCGCGGCAAATGGTGGCGTACGCGGCCAGCGTCACGCCCATGTTCATGGCATTGCCGAGGGCGTAGCCGATGATCGTGTGCGGCCGGTGCACGCTCCAGCCGAAGCCGTCACGCTTCGCCGCGGCGAATACCTCGTCCTCCTGCGCATAGTAGAAATTTTCGATATCGAGCCGCGCCTGCTCCTCGCGAAATGGTGTCGCCGGCAGCACGCCCTTGCCATAGGCCTCGAACGGGCCGAGATAATGCTTGAGCCCCGTCACCAACGCGACGTGCCGGACCGATCCGGAGGACGACAACGCGTCGAGCAGATTGCGTACCATCGCGCTATTGACCCGGATGTTCTCGGCCTCCGTCTTTTGCCGCAGCCAGGTGCTGATGAAGACATGACTTGGGCGAACGCCTTGCAGCCCGGCGCGAAGCGATGCCGGATCCAGCAGGTCCGCCGCGACCGGCAACACACCGTCCACATCGCTTGTTGGCCGTCGCGCCAATCCGTGGACCTGCCAGCCGCGTTCGCGCAGAAGCCGCGCGAGATTGTTCCCGACGATGCCGCTGGCGCCAACCACAAGTGCCGAACCTGCCATACTTCAACCTCTTCTCGATCTTGTTGTGAGCCTGACCGAAAAATGCGACCAAACAGAATTAGGCGTTTCCCGCCGCAAAGCCTGTTCGGGCGGCATCTCGCGCCGACCCGTTGGCTTCCAAAGACGGGTTTCAGCTCTGTTCTGTTGATCGCAGTTCAGCTCAGATTGCCAGGAGAGATAGGCAGGGACATCCGGGTTAGCCAGAGCGACGGTGAGGGCGTGCCGGCAAAAGATTTGGGAGGTGCCGAGACAACCGGGAATACCAAATCAGGCAGGGTCCCGCGAGCAAGCCGGTGCGGATCGCGCGGCGCCCGATCGTTCTAGAGAGGAGCCACGATCGGTTTGGTCGCGGGCCCGATCGGCAAAACACACAGAAACAATGCGCCGCCTTCGTCCTCGCTGGACCGCGCCAGAATTTGTCCGCCGTGACGCTCGACAATGACTTGGCAAATCGCCAATCCCAATCCCGTTCCGAGAAATTTGGATGTGACGAATGCATCGAATATGCGGCCCAGTCGCTCGGGTTCGATTCCCGGCCCGGAATCCTCTACCGTCAGCGCTATTTGATCCGAGCCATGACGTTCGGTCTTTACGAGGAGCCTGCGGTTTCGGCCCTTGATTTCATCCATTGCCTCGATCGCGTTGCTGATCAGGTTCACCAGGACCTCTTGTAGTTGGCCACGATGGCCGACCAGATGAGGCAACCCCGAAGCCAGTTCGGCACGCGCCGTGACGCCATGTTCCTGAAGGTCGCTCCGCAGCATGCGCAGGACTTCAAGCGTTATTTCATTCACGTCGACCGGTTCGTGGCGCTGGTCGCCTCCGCTGAACACGTCGCTGATGCCGTTGAGTATCTGATTGGCGCGATGACTGTCCTTCACGATTGCGTTCAGTGCCGAGCGTATTTCCCCCAGATCGGGCGGGGCGCGCCCGAGGAACTGCAACGCGGCGCCGCCGTTCATCGAGATGGCCATCAAGGGTTGCCTGACCTCGTGCGAAATCGCGGCAGCCATCGCCGCCAGGTTCATCAGCTTGTTGTTGCGCTCCCGCTGCAGCATCATGTGCGAGCGAGCGAGCTGCCCGTACAACCCTGTCGTTTCCGCCAGCAGCACGATCAAAACGGTGGTTGCGGCGACAACCGAAAACATGTGGCCGGCATACCAGCCGAGGTTGAAGCGGGCGTTGCTGAGCAGGATCGCTTCCAAAATCAACGCACAGGCCACGATCATCAGCCATAGATTGAGCAGCGAGTTGCGACGGCGCCATAACAGCGCTAGCGCGAGTGCCGTAATCGATACCATCCATGCGATCGCGTAACCCTGAAACGGACCGGCGCGTGCGCCGTCCGGGAAAATGCGCGGAAGCAGCCGTTCTCCGCCGGTAGCCATCCACGCGAGTCCGAAAATCACGACGGCTACGGCCGCGACACTCCAGGCGATTTCCGATCGCATGGATGCGTCCGCCGTAACCCTCGCGATTTTTTCGTTCGCCAGCCAAGCGTAGCCCAGCAGGGCGGACGCAAAGCCCGTTTGCCAGAAAATATAAAGCCAGCGGGTGCTCTGGATACTGGCGCCCAGCAAGCCGCCCGGCGAAAACGCGTTCGGAAACGAGAGTGCGTGCGGAACGACCATCAGTGCCGAAAAAAGATAACCGCTCGCCAGGACCAGAAGCGCGCGCGAGCGAGTGACCGAAAATTGAGAGAGCAGCAGCGTGACCGTGATCAGGCCGCTGACGCACAAAATTCCATCCAGCGACGGAGTGAAGGCATCGACGCGCGGCAGTTTGACGGTGGCGAACGGAGCGACAAGTCCAAATGCCAGCAGTAGAGCCGCGGTCACGATAAGCGCGAGCCGTCTCTGCCCCGGCGTCGGCGGCAACGTTGCCAGCGAGAGTTGCGGCTCGTCCGATAGGTCGCTTACAGCCAACAGGGCCTCCGCGTTCGGGAATTGGCGCGCTCCGGTCGCAATGATTAGACCGAGTCAAGGCGGCCCAGGCAAGTCTGACCTCGTGCGATATCGAGGCGGGCATTGCGCTTGGCGAATTGTATCCTTGTGCTCGCGCTGCAGCATCTGGCGACACGCCGGATATACGTTCAGCCTGCCGCGTTCTGCGATCGACCATCGAGGCGATGACCGGGATCACGAATGGAGGCCACAATCTTCGCTGCCCGTCTATTGTCTTTTAGAAACGTCCAGCCTATGAGCCGGATAACGCGGACGCTGTGGCTGAAATTTTGCTGGCGGTGGGGCTCCGGCGCATTGGGTGCCCGGCCGTTGGGGGTACGGCACCGGAGACTTGGATCAGGACCGACCGTCCGCCCGCCAGTGGATTAAATCGTCAAAATGTGCTAACTTAATCAACGGGTTGTAGTTGTAGTTAAATACGCCGTAGGGCTGTCGTCGATCAGCCGTCAGCCGCCGACAGAATGGTCGTGAACAGAATGGTCATGAAGCGGGGGCGACGGTGAGGGAGCAGTGTATTTTCGAAACCTTCGTTCCGGCCAGCCCTTGGATAAGAGCGGGTTTTTCGACCCGCCGATCGGTGGCCGCTCCATTTGAAGGGCTCAGCAAAATCTCGTTCTTCTGGTGACGCTCGCTTTTCGCTTTCATTCCTGAACGTTATTGCGAGAGACCAAATTGACAAAAAAAACCAGCAGCGGGACCGGCACTGTATTTGTGATCGATGACGATCGGGATGTCCGCGAGGCCATCGGCAACCTCATCAGGTCTGTGGGCTTGGCCGTGGAGCTGTTCGCCTCGACTGATGATTTTCTTGCACGGGGCAACTGGGCCCGCCCGGGTTGCCTGGTACTGGACGTAAGGTTGCCGGGCCGCAGCGGGCTGGACTTTCAGGACGATCTGGCCCGAACGAATATCTCACTGCCGATCGTTTTCATCAGCGCCTACTCCGACATCCAGATGTCGGTCAGGGCCATGAAAGCGGGGGCCGTCGAATTCATAACCAAGCCGGTCAGGCAACAGGATCTCCTCGATGCCATTCAAACTGCGATTTCGCGGGACGAGGCCGCTCGCCGTCAGGCAGAATCCATCGCGGGGCTTAAAGTGAAATTCGGCACGCTGACGGTACGGGAGCAGGAGGTCATGACCCTGGTCGTAACCGGCCTGCTCAACAAGAATATTGCCGCCGCACTTGGAATCACCGAAGCCACCGTGAAACTTCACCGCGGAAACGTCATGCGGAAGATGGACGCGACGTCGGTCCCGGATCTCGTCAGAATGGCGGACAAGCTCGCTCTCGATTTCAAAGACTTTAGTCGATCAGGCCTCGACGATTAGCTAGTTGAACGTCGGGCAGGGTAGGGACTTGTATCTGGCAGGTGGGCTTTCACCACCTGAAAGAAATGACGGAGACGGCGGTTGCCAAGCGGCACGCGGATAGCCTGTGTGGACGACCACATTTCGGTTTGCAAGGCCATCGTTTCGTTCCTGAGATCGCACGGGTTCACTGCGGAAGCTTTCATCTCCGCCGAGGCGTTCCTGCAGACCGTCCACGAAAACACGCCGTGGCGCCTGCTGATAACCGACGTCCAGCTGCCGGGAATGTCGGGCCTAGAATTACAGAGCAAGATTGTCGATGCCGGGCTCGATCTGCCGATCGTCTTTATCACGGCTTTTCCGGACGACATGATTCGATCGCGAGCGATGAATGCGGGAGCGATAGGCTTTCTCACCAAGCCGGTTACCGATGACGACTTGCTTGCGTGTATCGAGAGTGCGCTCCGGCGGAGTTCCGACGGTTAGTGACGCGGCGAAAACGACCGCCGCCCGGTTCAACGCAGCAACCGTCACGGATACCCGGCCGAAAACCGGGCCCTAGACCAAGGTGGAACGGCTCAAACACCTTTTGGGAGGTTGATTGTACCGCAAGGATAATTGAGCCGGAGTCCTGCGTTGGATAGCCTTTTGGCAACCTTTGTACCTGGTGCCCCGAAGACATCAGAACTTGCAATGGCCGGGGACCATAACGCGCGGGAGGTTTGAAGAATGTCCTGTCAACCGATGTGGCGGATATCTCGTTCGGATCTGGAAGGCCTGTTGAGCGCCCTGACGGTCAACTCCGTCAAATTGACGGGGTCCGTGGTGACCTCGCTTTCGCCTTTGACGGTTTCACCGGCGGATATGCCGTCGATCTATTACAACCTGGAAGGAGCGGGCTGGATGATGGTCGGTGATGACCCGCCGATCGAGCTTCCGGCCCGTACCCTCGTGATCGTGCCGCGCGGGCAACCGGTGCGGATCAAGGCCTCGGCCGACCGGCATGCACAGCCGCTCAACGTCGTCGGAGCTTCGCAGGAGGTTGCTGCGGATGAAGGCGAGGCTCAACTCAGTTTGATAGGCGGCCACTTCAGTGCTGCATTCGGGGCGTCGGTCGATTTGTTCGAGGGGCTTGCGGCTCCGATCGTGGAGCAATTCGACGCCGCCGATCAACTCGACTACCAGATGAAGTCCGCGCTGGCCGAACTCACCGCCCAGGAAGTCGGGACGGTGGCAATGGCGACGGCCTTCCTGAAGCAGGTGCTGGTGACGCTGCTTCGCCGTTCGCTGAACTCCAACAATGTCTGGGTGGAACGATTTTCGATCCTCCGCGATCCCAAGATCGCGCACGCTTTCGCCGAGATGGTTGCCCGGCCTGGCGCCCCGCATTGCGTGACCAGCCTGTCGCAGAAAGTCGGTCTCAGCCGTTCGGTGTTCATGGCGCGCTTTGCCGCCGCGTTCGGCTGTGCGCCGATGGCGGTACTTCGGCAATTGCGCATGCGCCATGCGGCCGGGATGTTGAGCACCAGCCAGCTGTCGATCGATCAGGTCTCCCACGGTGTCGGCTACGCCAGCCGCAGCAGCTTCTTCCGCGCCTTCCGCAAGACCTATGGAAGCGATCCGTCGGACTATCGCGCGTCGCGGCGCGGTCAACGGAGGACGGCGTTCGCAAACTCAAACCGAAGGCCGGTATCGAAAGAGATGACGGGCTGATTCGACGGGTGGTGGTTCGGCGCGGTGGCAAGGGATTTCGGTCGTCGATGGTTTCGGGGAACGACGATTCGCATCCGAATCAGTTTTCTGCCGAATGACATTCGAGGCGCCGACGGAATATGGTGAAGCTACAGTTGCGGGTCACTGCAATCGAAGATTGCAAATGTAGCGTGTCTCGGAAGTCGCAACTGCCCGGAAACCCTTGCCAGGCAGCCGTTTCTGATCTGCCTAAGCTGGACTTTCCGGCGCGACTCAACCAACAATCCACCGGTTGTCCAGGTGAAAATACCCCATGCGCATCATGTATTGTGTGTGGCTGATGACAAGTGCGTTGACGGATTACGTTATCCAAAGATGGCATGTCCAAGGATGGCATGTCCAAGGATGGCATGTCCAAGGATGGCATGTCCAAGGATGGCATGCCAAGGATGTCGTGTCCGCGCATGTTGGGCACGTTCTTCGTGTCGAAAAAATGCGGGTGGATTGCTGCCGAGACTCCGCGCGCCGGTCGAAAGTTGTGATTGCTTGTTTCACGAATCAAAGATTGGCCGAGGCCTTTAGCAGCGCCGCCCGACGGGACACAAGACGGGTTTTTCACATGGTAGCAATGGCGGTGACACCGAGTCGACATTGATGCGTCATGAATTCGTCAAACATCACGCAAGCGGGATAGGATTGGGACGATAGGGCACACAATCAGGACTCTCGCGCTCGATCGCTAATTTAAATTGCAGTTGCAACGCACAACTGTGATGGCGGCGTGCGATTGCATGTCTGCAGGCAGCCCCAGGGGCGAGCAGGCGGGCGTTCGATGTCGCGAGACACTCGACCGTGCATCACGCGCACTTAATTTTCTGAGAATGTCAGCGACATTCTCGCGAGCAAGAGGGGACAATCGTGGCGAGAACGACATATAGGGCGGCGATAGCAGTGGGGATGTTGGGCTTGGCAGCCACGACGCAAGCGCACGCTCAAACGGCGGGTAGCGGTGATGCCGAGATTCAGGCGCTGAAGATGCAGCTGCGCATGCTCGAGCAGAAGCTCGACAAGCTGCAGAAGCAGACCGATAACAACTCCACCGTGGCCGCCAGCGCCAACAAGAAGGCGGAAGACGCGAAGATCAAGTTGAGCGCGGTGAACACCAGCGCGGTCTATCCGACGAAGAGTCCGATCATTTCGGGCGTTACCGTCACGATGCCGAACAACCGGCCGACATTCTGCACCGAAGACCAGCAGAACTGCATCGCGATCACCAGCCGGCTGCAGTTCGACGCCGGCGGTTATAATTTCCGACCCGACAGCGCAGCGACGTCGCCTCAGCACCTCGACAACGGCGTCAACGCCCGCCGCGCACGCATCGGCGTCATCGGTAAATTCGCGGGCGATTGGAACTACGCCCTTATCTACGACTTCGGTGGTGCCTCGGACGGCTTTGGCGGTACCGGAGCGGCCGGCAACACCGCGGTGGGCTTCCTTCCGGGCGGCGCCACGTCCGGGCTTGAGAACGCCTATTTGAGCTACACCGGTTTCAAGCCTGGCGGTGGCAAGTTGGCCATCGAAGGCGGTATCATGGACTTGCCCTACACGCTCGAAGAGGCAACAAGTTCGAATGACATCCTGTTTATGGAGCGCGGTTCCGCGGGTGTCATCGCTACCAACATCGCCGCGGGCGATTTCCGGTCCACCGTCGGCGCGCGCTGGTACACCGATACGTTCTGGGCCGGCGGCTACATCACCGGTCCTTCTTCCGGTGCGATTCATTCGGCTTCAAGCGTGAGTCCGAATGGCACCAGCGAACAGGACGGCGCCATCGTTCGTATCGCCGGACAAGCGCTCAGCGGTCCCGGTTATTCATGGCACCTCGGTGCTGACGCGCAATTCCTCATCCAGCCTCCGCACAACTTTGTAACGGGCGCACAGACCCTCACGCTTAGCGATCGCCCGGAACTGCGGATCGATCCGACCACCCTGATCACGACCAGCGCGCTCGCGGGCGTTTCCAGTGCTCAGGTCTACAGCGTTGAAACGGCGGGCAACGCCGGGCCGTTGTTCTTCCAGGGGGAATACTTCTGGTACAACGTCAATCGAGGTGATCTGCCGGGACTGTCGAGTGTGAAGTTCGACGGCGGCTACGGCGAAGTCGCCTATGCGCTGACCGGCGAAAACCGCCCCTATAACCCTGCCTCCGCTTCATACGGCGGCCTGAACCCGTTGCATCCGTTCTCCCTGACGGGCGGCGGATTGGGCGCCATCGAACTCGCCGGTCGCGTCAGCATCGTCGATCTCAACGACCAGCTCGCGACAGCGAACGGCGTCGCCGGTGGCCGTCAGACCGTCTATACTGCGGGCTTGAACTGGTATCCGAACTCCAACATTCGTTTCATGTTCAACTACCTGCATGGCGATATCAGCAAGCAGATCAGCGCTCTGAACTCCGGTAACTCCGGCTCGACGTTCGATGCGTTCGCGATGCGGACCCAGATCGCCTTCTGACATAAGCAAAAGGGGCGGCAGCAATCCCGCCCCCTCCCATCCGGCGGTGCCCGACAAATGTCAGGCGCCGCCTTTTGCTATCTGAGTTCTGATGCTGCCTCTCGGCAAATCGGTGCCCCCAAGCGGGCCGTTACGGCCGGGTGACGACGCGGTTGAGCTATTTCGCGGCCGCGATCGCTTCGATTTCGACCAGCATGTCCGGCGAGATGAGCTCCGTCACGACCGAAAGCATGAAGGCTGGCTTGACGTCGCCGAGGATTTCCTTGCGGACCTTGGCATAGGCCGCCTTGTCGCTGGCGCGCGTCAGCCACGTCGTCACTTTCACCAGGTCGTTGATCGTCATGCTGGCCTTGTTCAACGCTGCGATGATGTTCTCCCACGCAAGACGGGTTTGGCCTTCGAGGTCCTTGGGGAGTTCTCCGGTCGCGGCGGAGAGGCCCGGCGTGCCGGAAGTGTGCAGCCATCGCAGGCCCGGCGCAGCCTCGATGGCGTCGCTGTAAAATCCGATGCGCTTGGCAACGCCGGTGTCGTGCGGAGTGTGGGCCATTTCCGGTTCTCCCTGGGTGGTTGCAGATGATGCTTCCTGATGGCCTCGGCGCAGCCGTTCATTGCAGAGTGGGAGCGACCGGCAATGCCGTGGCTGTTATCACGACGATGCGCGCTCCGCCGCCGGCCGTTCGACGTCGGCATAATATTGAGGTGCCTCGCGCCGGTCGTACATGCCGTAATCCCGCACGATCCGGACCGACCGAAGTCTCGCTCCCTCCGGAAGTTTCACCGTGCGCGCGAATGCTTCGGCGGCGTCGTGATCGTGCCACGAGGTCAGCAGGATCACGTCGCCGGGGGTCAGAACCGCATCGAAAACATCTGACGACACCAGGCCCGCGGCGTTGCTATCGAGTCCCAATTCCCTGGCGACATCGTTTGCGGCGGTTTTCTCGACCCACGCGGTCGAACGGCTGGCGTCGATCGTCACTACGGTCGTCGCGTCGCCCGTTTCCGTCACGTCCAGGCGTTGTTCGTGAAGCGCGCTGCCGGCGGGAAGTTTTGTATCTCGCGTCAACTGGCCTACTCTCAGGCGATAATCGAGGAAGATCGTCGAACGACCCTTCTCCTGCACACCGTGATGGATGGTCTTGACCCGCCATCGCACCAGCGCCTTCTCGTCCCGCCAGCTTGACAGAGAGAGAATCCAGCCCTCGCGGGTGAGGCTGCGATAGCGGACGTTGTCGACGAAACCGTCGATCCGCTCCAATTCCGGCTTCAGCATTTTGCCGTATCCCAAATAGGCATCTTTTTGTTCGGGCTTGGGATGGACTTCAAAGAGAACCGAAAACATCGGCAAAGCTCCGCGCTGAATGGATGAATTCAAAGCCGTGTTGGTCGCCTCGACGTGGCCTGGATCGGATGCGTTTAATTCGAGATCACCGCCCCGGTCATTGAATATTACGCAGCCCCGGCGCGCCCGGGCAGGCACCTATCCCTGATTTGCCAACGAATTATTGGACGATTCGCAACTCCTTCAGGACCTCGGCGCAGGCTTCCCGCGCTAATACAAAGCCACGGGATTTCTGCGCAGGTCGTACATCGGTCGATTTTCATTTCCCCCATGACTATCGAGATGTAGCGGATCCAAGGTGCTCCTCCCCACCTATCCGCTTCCGCGCGCAGACGCTGGACCGATGGCACATTGCCATCGGTCCTTCTTTATGTGCAAGGCGTGCCGCGACCGGGAACCGGCGGCTGCCCTGCGAAACGCTGTTCATGGCGACCACTGCCCTTGAAGCCGGGGCGACTGGCCGCATTTTCGGACATTCGCGATTTCCGGACAGTTGGAACTGATCCCGGCTGAAGCATCTCAGACCGGGCGACGCCGCCTCGCGGCTGATGGGCCAGTCGGCGACCCGGACACGCTGCGCTGACGCGCTCAATTTCGAAGCGCCCGGCGCCATTTTCAGCATGAATCCCCCTCGTCGATCTCAATGTTTCAATGGTAATAATGTGCAAAGCCTGCGGTCAGGCAGTGACCGTGGCGCCAAGGTTTGGAGGTTCTCCAGTGCCTGTACTCAACATCAATGGCGAGCAGAAATCGGTCGATGCTCCGGCGGACATGCCGCTGCTCTGGGTTTTGCGTGACATTCTCGGCATGACCGGAACGAAATTTGGCTGCGGCATCGCGCAATGCGGCGCTTGCACCATTCATGTCGACGGCAAGCCGGTGCGCTCGTGCATGTTGTCGGTGGGGACGGTGCGCGATCGCGCGATCACCACCATCGAAGCCATTGGTGCGTCGCCGTCCGGCGCAAAGATACAGAAAGCCTGGCTCGATCTTGAGGTGATCCAGTGCGGCTATTGTCAAACGGGACAGATCATGGCGGCGGCCGCGCTGCTTGCCGGCACACCCAATCCGGACGATTCCGATATCGACGCCGCCATGGCCGGGAATATCTGCCGCTGCGGCACTTACGTGCGCATTCGCGAGGCGATCAAGCGGGCAGCTTCCGGGAGCGCGTCATGAGCGCCGCGACGACAACTGACATCGCCGTTTCACGGCGCACACTTCTGACGGCTGGCCTAGCCGGCGGATTTCTGTTCGCATTCCATCTTCCGGTCCGCGCGACTAACGAGCCTGTGCAACCGCCCGACGTGACCGAGGGCAAGTTCGCGCCCAACGCTTTCATTCGTATCGACCCGACGGGCCAAACCACGCTGGTCATGCCGCAAGTCGAGATGGGGCAGGGCATCTACACCGCCGTGGCGATGATTTTGGCGGAAGAACTCGACGCCGATTTCAGTCGGGTGACGCTTGAGCACGCGCCGGCGAACGAAAAACTCTACGCCAATCCCGCCTTCGGCGTTCAGGCCACCGGAGGCTCCACATCGGTCCGGGCGTTCTGGAAGCCGCTGCGCGCGGCCGGCGCCAGCGCGCGCGCCATGCTGGTTCAGGCGGCCGCCCAGCAATGGCAGGTCGAACCGGCAAGTTGCACGACATCGAATGGCGAGGTCACCCACCGCGACAGCGGGCGCAAGCTGTCCTATGGCGAACTCGCGCTTGCCGCGAGCAGCCAGACGCCGCCAAAGGATGTGGCGTTGAAGGATCCCGGGGATTTCGTGCTGATCGGCAAGCCGGTGAAACGTCTCGACACGCCGGACAAGGTCAACGGCAAGGTCGTCTACGGCATCGACGCCATGCTTCCGGACATGAAGTTCGCTACGCTCGCGCAATCCCCCGTGTTCGGCGGCAAGGTCGGCAAGGTCGACGACAGCGCGGCCAGCAAAGTCCCGGGGGTGCGGAAGATCGTAATCCTCGACGATCTGGTTGCTGTAATCGGCGATCACATGTGGGCGGCCAAGAAAGGCCTCGACGCGCTTGACATCGAATGGAACGAGGGTCCCAACGCAAAGCTCAGTTCGAAGGACATCTGGCAGGATTTGCGTGCTGCCAGCGAAAAGGACGGCGTGGTTGCCAAATCCACCGGCGATATCGCCAAGGGCCTTGCGAGCGGCGATAGGATGGAGGCGTCCTATGAGTTGCCGTTTCTGGCTCACGCGACGATGGAGCCGTTGAACGCGACGGTTCATTACAAGCCTGATTCCTGCGAAATCTGGACCGGGACGCAGATCGTGGCACGCGTACAGTCAGAGGCCGCGAAGGCGGTTGGGCTGCCGGTGGAGAAAGTGATCGTCAACAATCATCTGATCGGCGGCGGCTTCGGCCGCAAGCTCGAGCCCGATATGGTGGTCGCGGCCGTTCGTATCGCCAAGCAGGTCGACGGTCCGGTAAAAGTTGTGTGGACGCGAGAAGAGGACATCCAGCACGATATCTACCGTCCGGTCTATCGCGACACCATTGCCGCGAGCCTGTCCGACGGCAAGATCGTCGGCTGGAAATACAAGATCGCCGGCTCGGCCGTCATTGCGCGCTGGCTGCCGCCGGCCTTCCAGAAGGGCATCGACATCGACGCCGTCGATAGCGCCGTCGACATGCCCTACGAGATTCCGAATTTCCACGTCGAATATGTGCGGGCCGAGCCGCCGGCGATACCGACCGGCTTCTGGCGCGGGGTCGGTGCCAACAACAATGTGTTTGCCGTCGAATGCTTCATGGACGAACTGGCGCGCAAGGCGGGCAAGGATCCGATCGAATTTCGCCGGGGGATGCTTGCAAACAGCCCGCGCTTCCTGTCCGTGCTCAATCTCGCCGCCGAAAAGGCCAATTGGGGTCAGCCGCTGCCGGCACGTGTCGGGCGCGGGGTGTGCTTACAGCCGTCTTTCGCGAGTTTCATCGCTACCGTGGTGGAAGCGGAGGTCGACGAGCACGGTGAAGTCAAGTTGCGCCGCGTGACCTCGGTGGTGGATACCGGCATCGCCATCAATCCCGACACCATCGTGGCGCAAGTCGAAGGCGGACTGATCTTCGGCCTCACCGCCGCCCTTTACGGCGAGATCACCATCGAGAAGGGACGCGTGCAGCAGTCCAACTTCAACGACTACCGGATGCTGCGCATCGATCAGACACCGAAGATCGAGGTTCATGTCGTCAAGAGCGGTGAGATGCCGGGCGGTATCGGCGAAACCGGCACAACGGCAGGGCCGCCCGCGCTTCGCAATGCGATCTATGCGGCGACCGGCGTCGCCTTGCGCAGGCTGCCGATTGACCGGTCGTTGATCGCGGTGGGGAAGAAAGCATGAGCCCCGCCGCGCGCCGTATTCTGCTCAGTGTTGTCGCCATCGCAATCGTCGCCGGTTTGATCGCGTTTTGGGTCATTCGTGGCCCGGGTCCGCTTGCCTTCGCCGGCGGGTCCAAGGTGGCCCTTGCGGATTACCACGGCGGCAATCCCACAGGGGTTCCGCCTTCGCTCGGGCAGGCCAGCGTCGTCGAACGCGGCGCCTATCTGGCGAAGGCGGCCGATTGCATGGTCTGCCACACCGCGAAAGGCGGTGATGAATATGCCGGCGGCCTCGGCTTCAAACTGCCGTTCGGCACGCTGTACTCGACCAACATCACGCCGGACAAGGAAACCGGGATCGGCACTTACACCGATCAGCAGTTCCTCGACGCGGTTCGCAACGGGACCCGTCGCGACGGTGCGCGGCTCTATCCGGCGATGCCGTACGTATCCTACACATACCTCACCGACGCCGATGTGCTGGCGATCAAGGCGTACCTGTTCAGCCTGCCGGCGGTTGCCGCCAAGCCGCCCGAAAATACGTTGGCGTTCCCGTTCAACCAGCGCTGGGCGATGGCGTTCTGGTCGGCAGTATTCAATCCCAATACGCGCTTCGAGCCTGATCCGGCGCGAAGTCCGGAATGGAACCGGGGCGCTTATCTCGCCGAGGCGCTTGCCCATTGCGGTGAATGTCACACGCCGCGCAATCTCGCGTTCGCGCTGGATAACCGCAAGAAATTCGGCGGCGCCGTCACCGCAGGTTGGCGCGCATTCAATGTCAGTTCGGACAAGGCGACCGGTATTGGCGCGTGGCGGGACGAAGACGTCGCATCGTATCTATCGATGGGGCACGCGGCCGGCCATGGCACCGCTTCGGGGCCGATGGGCGAGGCGGTGGACCACAGTCTGAGCCAACTGGCGCCGGAAGACATCCACGCGCTGGTGACCTACCTCCGCAGCGTTCCAGCCGTTGCATCGGCGGACCTGCCGGCAACCCTGGCGCCGCCGGCGCCGGCCTCGCACCGCGACGGCGGAACAAGTGATCCGCGCGGCAAGATGGTGTTTCAGGGCGCCTGCGTCAGTTGCCACGGCTGGACCGGCGAGAGTGCGCTCTCGCCCTTTGCCACCTTGACCGGCGCGCAGGCGGTCAACGATCCCGGCGCCACCAACGTCGCGCAGATCGTGATTTCCGGAACAAGGCGCTTCACGCCCGAAGGAGCAATCTCGATGCCGGCTTTCGGCGATGCCTATTCCGATATCGAGATCGCGGCGGTCGCCAACTATGTCACCGCGCGCTTCGGCAGCAAGGGATCAAAACTCACCGCGCAGGACGTGGCCGAGCTAAGGAAGCAAACCGCCCAGTGAGGATGTTACATCGGCGGTTCGAGCTGCCGGTGTATTGAGCGATTGAAACCGGCGGCGATCGACGGGCGCGTTTCATTAAAAAACGCTCACCTTCTGACTATTGGACGATCGGCAACATCTTCGAGACCTCGTCATGGTCTCGCGGCGTTACACTCGTCCTGCTGTTTCGTTGCGTTTCGGCACCGACATCGATTCAACGCAGCGGAGGTGAGAGAGGCCGGCGGATGCAGGAACCACTTCAAACGTTGGATCGCTATTTCTGGCGCGACGGACAGGTCGGGAACGGTATCCGGGCCGTGCCGGAAGAGACCGCCGTTGCGTTGACGTATAACGGCACGACGCATGCGGTGTTGATGGCGACGCCACAGGATCTGGAAGACTTCGCCATCGGCTTCAGCCTCAGCGAAGGAATCGTGGGATCGCCCGACGATATTTTTTCGCTTGATATCGTCGACCTCGACGATGGTATCGAGTTGCGGATGTGGGTCGAGCCGGAGCGGATCGAGCGGATCAGGGCGCGGCGGCGCGGCGCTGGTCCGGCTGGCGCCGGCCAAGGCGGTGTCGAGTTCGATCGCGGAAGCGCTTCGGCCGGCGCCCTTTGTCGCGAATGGCCGGTCGTTCTCGGCCTATGAAATCATGGATGCGATGCGGCGCGCCGCGTTGCTGCAGAAGATCAATATGGAAACCCGGGCGATGCACGCGGCCGCGTTCTGGACGCCGACGCGCGGCATCGTCGCTTTGCGCGAGGACGTCGGCCGCCACAATGCGCTCGACAAGCTCGCGGGCGTGCTGGCGAGCAACGCCGTCAATGGAAGCCGGGGCGTCGTGTTGTTGACCAGCCGTGTCTCGATCGAGATGGTGCAGAAGACCGCGGCGATCGGGGCATCGATGATGGTCTCGGTATCGGCGCCGACGGCGCTGGCGGTGCGGATGGCGGACGTCGCGGGCATTACGCTGGCCGCGATTGCGCGCGCCGACGGCTTCGAGATATTCACCCACCCGCGCCGGGTTCTCGGGCAGGCGTGGCGATCGATGTAGGACCTTTCCTGCTCAGGGCTAGCCGGCGTCTTTTCCGACGAAATGCCGGACCGTCGTCGCATCGCCGGCAGCCGCCGATCCCCGCGGTTTGCGTGCGCCAAGCGCATGGCGCGATGCGGTCCTGAAGCCGCGGTCCCTTTGGACGCCGCCGCGGAAGCACGCTATATTCATGCACAACCGCGCGGAACAACGCGTATCGCGCCCGAACGCTGGAGGAATGTGTGATCATGGCCGGCTCGTCCGATGACCAACTTGGCTTTGCGCCGGACTACGATTCCCCGGTTCCCTACATGCAGCGGACCCGCGATTATTACGCGGCGATCGGCTACACCACGCCCTACCGCTGGGCGCATTATGTCGACGCGCCGTTTCAGCCGCTGAAAAAGCCGTTGGCGCAATCGCGCGTGACCATCGTCACGACGGCCGCGCCGTTCGATCCAGCCAAGGGCGATCAAGGTCCGGGTGCGGCGTATAACGGCAGCGCCAAGTTCTACCAAGTCTACGACGGCGACACTTCCAGGTCGCATGATTTGCGCATCTCGCATATCGGCTACGATCGCAAGCACACCAGCGCGACCGACAGCGGCACCTGGTTTCCGCTGCCGCAACTCCTGAAGGCGGCGGCCACGGGGCGGATCGGCGAGGTTGCGCCGCGCTTCTTCGGTGCTCCGACCAATCGCAGCCACCGCGTCACCATCGACGTCGACGCGCCGGATATCCTGGCCCGCTGCCTCGCCGACCGGGTCGATGTCGCCGTGATCGTGCCGAACTGCCCGGTCTGCCACCAGACCTCGGCCTTGGTCGCGCGCCATCTCGAGGCGAACGGCATCGCGACCGTGGTGATGGGATGCGCCAAGGACATCGTCGAGCACGCCGCGGTGCCGCGGTTTTTGTTCAGCGACTTCCCGCTCGGCAACTCCGCCGGCAAGCCGCACGATATCGACTCGCAGGCGCAGACGCTCGAACTGGCGCTCGGCCTGCTCGAATCGGCAAGCGGTGCCCGAACCACGATGCAGTCGCCGCTGCGCTGGAGCGAGGATGCCTCCTGGAAGCTCGACTACAACAACATCGCACAGATGAGCCCGGAAGAGCTGGCGCGACGCCGGCAGGAATTCGACCGGCAAAAGGAGATCGCGCGCGGCAACCGCGCGGCCTGATACGGTCGGCGAGTTGGAGAGCAAACCCGAAAACAAAGCCGGCAAGCGACACAACAAAAACCAAGACAAAAAACGGCAATCATCAGGAGGACGTCTGCGTGACCCGACCGTTCGAAGGCGTGAAGATTCTTGATTTCACGCAGGTGCTGGCCGGGCCCTATGCGAGTTACCAGTTGGCGTTGCTCGGCGCAGATGTCATCAAGGTGGAGCGGCGCGGGGGCGAGGACATGCGCCGCACGCCGCTGAGCCGCGAATGGGCGGAGCGCGGGCTGGCACCGGGCTGGCAGGCGATCAACGGCAACAAGCGCAGCCTGACGCTGGATCTGCAGAAACCGGAAGCGATTGCTATCGTCAAGCAACTCGCAGCCGACGTCGACGTGGTGATGGAGAATTTCCGTCCCGGTGTGATGGACAAGCTCGGGATCGGCTATGCCGGACTGTCGGCGATCAATCCGAGGCTGATCTATTGCGCGATCTCGGGCTTCGGCCAGACCGGCCCCGAACGGCTGGGCGCCGGCTATGACGGCAAGATCCAGGCGTTGTCGGGCATCATGGCGATCACCGGCCATGCGGAGTCCGGCCCGACCCGCGCGGGCTTCGCGGTCTGCGACGTGCTGTCCGGCGCCACCGCGGCGTTCGGCGTGTCGAGCGCGCTGTTCCAGCGCACCCATACCGGCAAGGGACAACTGGTCGACGTCTCCATGCTCGAGGCGACGCTGGCATTTTTGTCGGGACAGGTGGCGGATTACACGGTCGCCGGTCACCGTCAGCAATTGTCCGGCAATCAGGCGGTGAGCCGTCGGGCCACCGCCAATCTGTTTAGGGCGGGCGAGGGCTATCTGCTGCTCGCCGTCAACAGCGAAAAGCAGTACCAGTCGCTGATGACCGCGCTCGGCCGCGCCGACGTGCTGGATGATCCGCGCTTCGTCGATTGGTTCGCGCGGCAGGAAAACGAGCCGGCCCTGCGTGCCATCATCGAGGAAGCGCTGGCGACCCGGGATCCGCGCGAATGGGAGCGAGTCCTGGACGCGGCGGGCGCGCCTTGCGCCAGCATCTGGAAGGTCGAGGAAGTGATCGATCACCCGCAGATATCGGCGCGCGAAGCGTTGCAGGAGATCGATACGCCGTATGGCCGCCTGCGTTTTGCCGGTAGCGGCTTTCGGCTCGCCCATGGCGGCGGCAGGCTCGATTCCATGGCGCCCGAACTCGGTGCCCACACCGATGAGGTGCTTCGCGCGCTCGGCTACGACGCCGCGGGAATTGGCAGTCTGCGCGCGCGCGAGATCGTTTGACCGCAATTCAATCGGTGCGGTCGGCATCGATGGCCTGGCGCGGTCATGTGCGAAGCGCGGGAGTCAGGCATGCAATGGCTGCCGGTTTGCCGAAACTGCATAGTCGCCTCGCCACCCGATTGTAAGATTGCGCCGCTGGCAACCAATTCGGGAGAGGGCGGGAAGCGATCATGTTCAAACATCTCATTGCGCTGGCAGTTGTCGCGCTCGGTGCGGCGTTCGTCTCGCCGGCAGTTGCGCAGCAACCGCCGGGGGTTAGCGCAGGTACGCTCACCTGCCGGATGGGGCCTTCGGTCGGGTTGATCTTCGGATCACGGCAACGGATGGCCTGTCGTTTCACGCCCAATGGCCCCAATAGCCGGCCGGAGGAATATGTGGGGGTCATGGGCACGATCGGTCTTGATATCGGGATCACGGCGGGCGGAGCTCTGGTGTGGGGCGTATTCGCGCCGACCGCAGGTCCGCACCGGGGAGCACTTGCCGGCACCTATGTGGGGGCGAGTGGCGCAATCGGCGTTGGCGTCGGCGTCGGCGCCAATGTCCTGTTCGGCGGAACCGGACGTTCGATCGCCTTGCAGCCGCTTTCCGTCCAGGGCTCGGTTGGGCTCAACCTGTCTCTGGGCGTTTCAAGTCTCACGCTTACGCCGGCGCGATGAGGTCAGAGCAACAGCACCCTCGGTCTCGATCGCGAGCCCGCGGGGATTCGACCAAGCTTTCCGGTTCGGAGCCAGTCATCAGAGGACGTTCGATGAAAATCACAGAGCACTTGAAGATCACCAGGCAACTGCTGGCCACGCTTGGACTGTTGCCGCTGCTGGCCGTTTTGTCGGTCGGTTCCGTTTCCGCGCAAACGGACCTTGGCAAGACGATCAAGGAAAAGCTGACGGCCAGGCTTGCCAAGCTCGAGAGCGCCTGCGCGAAGGACATCAAGAAATATTGCCACACGGTCACGCCGGGTGAAGGCCGCATCATCTACTGCATGGAAGCGCACGAGGACAAGATCAGCGCCAAATGTGCGTTCGAGCTGGAAGATGCCGCGGAAAATGTCCAGAGCGCGGCCGACGCACTGAAAGATGCGGTGCTTGCCTGCAAGGCCGAGATAACGGGCGTGTGCGGAAACATCCTGCCGGGCCAGGGCCGGATCGCCGCATGCCTGCTGTCGAACAAATCGACGGCTTCACCCGGTTGCGCCGAAGCCGTCTCGAAGATCGAATCGATGGCCGCTCAATAACGCTGCCGCCGGGTTCGATCGCGTCGGCTCACATCACGCCTTCGGGAAATCGCGGCGCATCGAGATTTCCGCGGCGTCGGCGGGCGACAGAAACGGTCCGTCGAAAATCGGCTGCGGCACGGTGGCGATGTCGTACAGCGAAATCTGCTTGATGGGCTTTGCCATCAATATCCGGATGCAGTCCGCCAACGTGCCGTTGTAAACCGAGTACGACGGCTTGCCGGCCAGCCGCTGGTTGTTTAGCGACGGCGATTTCTTGAGTTCGGCCGGAGCATCATAGGCGATCGGGAAGTTCTCTTTGAACATACCTCTCTCCCTGAGTCACATGCTTCCGCAGCTTGATCCGACAAGGTAAACAGAAGCTAAACGCCTCCGTGAACCGCACAGGACTGCGCCGGCATCGTCCGGAAAGCCCGGCCAGCGTGGAGATTTGGGAAATGACCAAGACAGGCTTCGGACCGACGCGCCGTCACATCCTGCGCGGGGGTGCCGCTACCGTCGCGCTGGCGGCGGGTCTGGCGGGTCCCCAGGGGTGGACGGGCCGCGCGATCGCCGCCGAAGGCGACCCCGAGATCGTGATGGACGGGCACGTCCATGTCACCAACCGGATCTACTGGGAAGGCATCGATCCCTGGACCCCGACCAGGCAGGGATGGGACTTTGCGCGCGCCCGGGCCGCCGGCGTCAACTGCATCATCGATAACATCGGGCCGTATGGCTATTGGAACTACAACTACACGCCGAAGCAAGCATT
Source organism: uncultured Alphaproteobacteria bacterium (assembly GCA_963756215.1). GTDB lineage: Bacteria > Pseudomonadota > Alphaproteobacteria > Rhizobiales > Xanthobacteraceae > Bradyrhizobium. Next base: position 142,747 of record CAVWMY010000001.1, read on the forward strand.
GCGCCTGATCGACACCCTGCTGCGCTTTTCCGAAGCCCATGCCGACAAGATGGCGATCGCGCTCGGTCCGGATGATGCGCGGCGCATCGTCGGCAGCGGTCGCATGGCGGTGTTCATCGGCTGCGAGTCCGGATTCGACCATGAGGGCGATCCCGACGTGCTCGACGCGTTCTATCGGCTGGGCCTGCGCTCGGTCCAGTTTGCGACCCAGACCGGTTTCAACGCCTTCACCGACAGCGCGCTCGCGCCGATCCAGGGCGGCGAGAAGCCGGACCATTTCGGCGGCATCAACGAACACGGCCGCAAGCTGGTCGCGCAGATGAACGCGCTCGGCATCCTCATCGACATAGCGCACGGCACCGAAGCCGTGCAGACGCAACTTATAGAGACCAGCCGTGCCCCGGTGGTCGCCAGCCACGAAACCGTCAAGGCGGTTTCGGGGGCGGGGTTGTCCGACGAGGTGCTCAAGGCGCTCGCCGCCAAGGGCGGCCTCGTCGGCATTCACGGCGCCGCGGCGGTCGTGGGCAAGCGCTATCGACAGTGGATGGCGGCCAATCCCGCCGGCGCGGCGAATTCCGGCAAGGCGGTGTTCGGCATGGTCGGATACCAGCCGGTGTTTACGCGACCGCCGGGCGACCACGGCGAGTTCATCGAACGGATGGACCGCGAGTTTCGCGAGCACTGGCTGGCGCTGGCCGACTGGAAAGAGGATCCGGGCGCGCTGCCATTCCTGCCGACCATCGATGAATGGGCCGCGCATGTCGACTACATCATCAAGCTGGTGGGCGCCGACCACGTCGCGATCGGTCTCGACATGGTCGCCGGCCGCAGCGCGATCCCTGCCGATCCCACCGGCTATCCTGACCTGCTGGCGGCGCTGCGCCGGATCACCACGCCCGAGAACGTCCGCAAGATCGCCGGCGAGAACTGGCTCCGGGTGCTCGGGCAAGCCAAGGCGGCTTGACGCCGGGCAACCCGCGCGTGTTGTTCCGCCGGCTGAACGCCGTTAAAGTCCGCGCGCGTTACCTAAGAAGAAAACGTTAGCGGGGGAATCCATGACGATCACAGTTGCCGCGCACGGCGCGGGTGCCGGCATTACGCGCGACGAGAAGAAAGTCCTCGCCGCGACGTTGGTCGGCACCACCATCGAGTGGTACGACTTCTTCGTCTACGCGCAGGCCGCGGGACTCGTGTTCGGACCGCTGTTCTTCGGGCCGATGATCCAGAACAATCCGCTGCTGGCTCAGATCGTGTCGTTTGCGACCATCGGCCTGTCGTTTCTGTTTCGGCCGCTCGGCGCGATCGTTTGCGGCTACATGGGAGACCGCTTCGGCCGCCGCGGCGTCTTGGTCATGACGTTGATCCTGATGGGAGCGGCGACGGCCCTGGTCGGTGTGCTGCCGACCTATGCCACGATCGGCGCCTGGGCCCCCGCGCTTCTCATTCTGCTGCGGATTCTGCAGGGCTTTTCGGCCGGCGGCGAGTGGGGCGGCGCCGCGCTGATGGCGGTGGAATACGCGCCGGTCGACAGGCGCAGTTTCTTCGGCTCGTTCCCGCAGATCGGTACGCCGCTCGGCATGATCCTCGCCACCGGCGCGCTGTGGGGCTTGACCAGCTTGCTCGGCAAGCAGGCGATGGTCGAATGGGGTTGGCGGATTCCGTTCCTGTTCTCGGTCGTGCTGATCGTGGTCGGCGCGGTGATCCGGCGCACCGTCGAGGAGTCGCCGGTGTTCAAGGCGATGCATCAGCGCCGCAAGGAATCGTCCGCGCCGCTGAAAGACCTGCTGCGGGACTACAGCAAGGACATTCTGCGCACAGCCCTGACCTTCATGGCCAACAACGCGGCCGGCTACATTCTGATCGCCTTTCTCATCAGCTATGGCCTCAATACGCTGAAGCTTCCGACCAATCAGATCCTGTTGATGAGCACGCTCGCGGCCTTCGGCTGGTTTGCCTTCACCCTGCTGGGAGGCCTGATGGGCGACTGGATCGGCCGGGTGCGGACCTTTCAGATCGGCTATGGCCTGATGGTGTTGTGGGCGATCCCGATGTGGTTCCTGATCGACACCGGCAATATAGCGCTGTTTTTCGTGGGAGCGCTGGGGCTGACGATCGGGCTCGGACTTTCCTATGGACCGCAGGCGGCGCTCTACGCCGAATTGTTTCCGGCGAGAGTCCGCTATTCCGGCGTCGCCATTTCCTACGCGCTTGGAGCGATCCTGGGCGGCGCGTTTGCGCCGGCGATCGCGCAGTGGATCATCGGCACCTCGGGCGAGTCCTGGCGTGTCGGCGCCTATATCACGTTGCTCGCCGTGATTTCGTTCGCCGCGGTTTCCTCGATAAGGGATCCTCGCGGCGTCGACCTGAACGTCCGCGATCTCGATGCGAGGAGCTAAACGCTGCCTGGCATCTCAGGCATTCCTGACCTGCCCAACAATCCCCCGAGGAAACAAGAAAATGAAACAGATCAGAATTGGCGACATCACGATCGACGCGGTGATCGAGCGCGAAGGCCCGTGGCGACGGCCGCAGGATTTCTTCCCGGCGTATGACGAGGCCATCTTCAAGCACCATCTGCCGGCGATGGAGCCGGAGGTGTTCGATGCGGCACTCGGCATGATCGTCATCACCTACCAGACCTTCGTGGTCCGGACCCCGCGCTACACCATCCTGGTGGACACGTGCACCGGCGAGGACAAGGGCCATCCGCCGCCGTTCGATTTCCCCGGCAAGGAACGCTGGCGCAACGAACTTTTCGCGCTCGGGATCGGCTACGAGCAGATCGACTATGTGTTCTGCACCCATCTCCACATCGACCACACCGGCTGGAACACGACGCTGCGCGACGGCCGCTGGGTGCCGACCTTTCCGAATGCAAAGTACATTTTCCACAAGGGCGAGTACGCGGCGTGGGAAGCGGAAAATGCCAAGGGCGCCAATCCGCCGGGCACGGTGTTTCGCGATAATTGCCTGCCGATCGTCGAAGCCGGCCAGGCGTTGCTGGTCGATGACGACTATGCGCTCGACGATACCATCACGCTGACGCCGACGCCGGGGCATTCGCCCTGTCACTGCTGCGTCAACATTTTCTCGAAAGGGCGGCGCGCAGTGGTGACCGGTGATCTCATGCATCACGCAATCCAGTGCCGCGAACCGGAATGGTCGGCAAAGCCCGATTGGGACGCGAAGCAGTCGGCGGCCTCGCGTCGCAAGTTTTTCGCTTCCGTCGCCGATACCGACACCCTGATCCTGCCGATCCATTTTCCGACGCCGACCGCCGGTCTGATCGCGGCGGATGGCAACCGTTTCAACTACCGGTTCAGGCGCGACTAGCTCCCGGCCGCGATCGCCGGTCAATACGCGCACGGGCACATATGGCGGAATAGCAGATCTCAGCCCGGCCCGGCGCCTTCGGGCAAGCGGCATCAAGCAGTCTGTAACCCCTTCAGGTGCGGCCGACCTGACAGCACTCGGCCGGCCGCGTGGATCAGCGAGCGCGCGTTCCTAGGGACGAACGCGGATGATTGTCTTACCCCTGCGACGCTCGGTCGGGTTCAAGGCGGCGACGGCCTCGTTGAGGGTCGCGACGTTGCCGATGTTCGTCCGCAGCCGTCCGTCCCGCACCCGCTGGACGATCTCACTCAGTTGGGCGCGATCGAACTCGACAACGAAGTCCACGGCCTGGCCGTCGGAGGGCCGCGCCTCGACCGGCCCGACGATGGACACCAACGTTCCTCCCGCTCGAATCAGTCCTGCGGACCGCTTCTGGATGTCACCGCCGATGACATCGAACACCAGATCGACTTTGCCGACGTCTTTCACGGCATCGTTGTCGAGATCGACGAATTCTTTCGCACCGAAGTCGAGCGCCGGCTGGCGGTCGGCGGCGCGTCCGGTGCCGATGACGTAGGCGCCGAACTCTCGTGCGAGCTGCGCCACCATCGACCCGACTGCGCCGGCCGCGCCGTGCACGAGGACGCTCTGTCCCGCCTGAAGGCGGCCGTGCTGGAACAGCCCTTGCCATGCGGTCAGGCCCGAGACCGGCAGGCTCGCGGCCACCGTGAAGTCGACGTCGCCCGGCAGCGGCGCAAGGTTGCGTGCCTCGATGGCCAGATGCTCCGCCAGGGTGCCGTCGCGATACCAGTCGGCGAGGCCGAACACGCGCTGTCCTACCGACAGCCCCGTCGTGCCGTAACCGAGAGCGGTGACCACGCCGGCCAACTCATGGCCGAGGATCGACGGCGTTCGATCACGGTCGAGGCGATCGGTCCAGGTCGAGGGCCACTCCAGCTCGGTCGGGACGAATCCCGACGCGTGAACCTGAACCACGACGTCGTTTATCGCCGGCTGCGGCACGGGCCGCTCCACCAGCTTCATCCCGGCCTTTCCCGCCGCCTGGTCCGTTACAACGATTGCCTTCATGGTAATTTCTCCTCGGTCGTTAGTCTCTTTGCTGAAAATGCTGCAGGGAGCCTCGACCCGCCGGCTATCCAAAAAATGCCGGGAGTGTGGAACTCGTGTCCGCGATCTGCGCGGTCTGCATCGACCGGGCGCCAACCAGGGATCGCTCCGGTCGCTGAATAGATGCGTCAGATGCGATCGTAAAACAGTACCAAGATTGACGATTTTGACTGCACCAAGCCGATGGCTGTCCCGGATCAACATTGTGCCGGTCTGGCTCGAACTGCGCCGGGAGCCCTGTCCATGAACGAACCCGCCCGTCGAGAGGGCTGCCCGAATTCGAAGAAACGGGCTAACGTCGCAGCCTCATCAAGGCAAAGGCACGTTCGATGACTGCAACCAAGCTCCTGTCGACTGGATTGATCGCAATCGCCATGCTCACGACGTCCGCCGTGGCTCGCGAGAATTTCGCGGCCAAGCCGCGCGTCGTCATCATACGCGGGACGCCCTACTACATGGGCAGGCCCATCGGTCACTGGGTTGTCTGGAACGGCATTCCAATTTGGTTTGGTCCGTCGATCCGGGGTGTGCCCGGCCATATTTGCGACGTCGGCAACAATGGGATGATATGCTGAGAAGGGGCCGATCGGAGGCGGGCCGTATCATCCCCGTTACGCACCGGCGCGGAAACGTTGAAGGAAGCGGGTGGGCATCCACCCATCAATCGGCGGGGCCACGAGAATGTGAACGATGCCGAATGTCTTCGTCACGCTTCTGCAGGTTGCGGAGCGGGCGCCTTTGATGTCCGATAGGCCTTCGGTCGCGTCACGGAAGTCGTACGTCGTTGGATGCCCGAACCGGGTCTGGCTTTGTGGGACGGTTAAGGAGAACCGGCATGAGGATAGCGAACGCAGCTGTGGGAATGGCCCTGGTCCTGTGCAGCCTGGGCACGTTTAGTATCGCAGCGCATGCGCAGAGTGGATCACGGGAAAGGCCTCTGATCAGGGTACCCGTGATAAAGCCAGCTCCGTACTGGGATTACTATCTTGTTCCACGATATCGTTATCGTCCCGAAGACGACCGGGTCGATCTATGCGCCGGGCCCGTGGAGCCGGTAATCAGCTATGGGGCTCAACAGACTACGGTTCCGCCATGGGTGGCGAACGCCTTGCATCTCAGCGGTCTGCAGGGCCGAGATTGGCCGTGTAAGGGCCAACACCGGTAATGCAGCGATTGAGCTTTGCAGCGTCGCCTTCATGCGGTTTTCTGCAATGGGTTCAATCTGATTTGTCTCGTCCAGCCCTCGCTTGAAAAATATTCCGCTGTTCTTCCGACCCAAATCACCGGCTTATCCCGCGCGTCTCATCCCTCACGAGGGGCGTATCGCGATCGTCACGAACGTTGGGATGGGATGCGGTGGACGCGGCAGCGTCGTCGCGCGAGGAGATTGCAGGGCGGATTTTCCATTGCGCGAAAGTCCGTGAGCATTTCGCCGGCGCGTGGACGAACGGCGCTTCAACGCCTCGACTGAAATGCGGTCGGCAGCACATGGCCAATCGCGGATTGGTCGAGGTCGCTGCGGACGGCAAAAGCGTGTGGTTCCGGCACCCGTTGCTGGTGCTAAACCGGCGGAGGTGTTGCGGGCCCAACCGGGCGCGACAAGACCCTCAATCCGCCGGTGACGGTGGCAAGACGAATTCGTCGCCGGGAAGAGCGCGCCATAAGCCGTTAAAACCATCGCGCAGGAAACGCCGGGTGTTTTCGGTGAACCTGTGGTGACTACCGTGTGCTTACTACCTGTTGCACACGGGCTGCGGGTGCACCGTGCACCCGGCGTTTCCCGCGCCCTCGTTTGAGGGTCGCGCTGCGTCCCTCTTGGGATCGCCCGCGTCCTCGTTTGAGGGTCGCGCCGCGCCCTCTCTTCTTTTGGGGCGAATGATTTACAAGACTCGGGCGCATCATGCCGCGAGAGCGTAAACGCACGCTCTATCGTGACAGCGAATAGCCCGCATGAGCGCAGCGATATGCGGGGCACCTTTCCCGGATATCGCTTCGCTCATCCGGGCTACACCGGTCAACACGGAGGGCTTCTCCGTCTCCCGCACGCCCCCGGCGCAACCGTAGCCCGCATGAGCGCAGCGATATGCGGGGCAGTCTTTCCCGGATATCGCTTCGCTCATCCGGGCTACACCGGTCAACACGGAGGGCTTCTTCGCGGCGCCTGCAACGCCCCCGGCGCAACCGTAGCCCGCATGAGCGCAGCGATATGCGGGGCAGCCTTTCCCGGATATCGCTGCGCTCATCCGGGCTACACCGGTCAACACGGAGGGCTTCTTCGCTGCGTCTCCGTCGTCCCGGCGCAACCGTAGCCCGCATGAGCGCAGCGATATGCGGGGCAACCTTTCCCGGATATCGCTTCGCTCATCCGGGCTACACCGCTCAACACGGAGGGCTTCTTCGCTGCGTCTCCGTCGTCCCGGCGCAACCGTAGCCCGCATGAGCTCAGCGATATGCGGGGTCGTCCTTCCCGGATATCGCTTCGCTCATCCGGGCTACACCGGTCAACGCGCAGGGCTTTCGCTGGCCCGCAACGCCCCCGGCGCAAAGGGGCCCGCACGACGCCGGTCCTTGCGCGGGTCCCGCCCGCGCCACATCTATGGTAGACTTCAATCCGGCCGGACCGCGACGGCCAGCTCTTGGCAGGCATTCGATTTCGCGGCGAAATACGGAGAAATGCCCATGACGACAAATACAGAGCGCGCCGTTCTCGCGGGAGGTTGTTTCTGGGGAATGCAGGATCTGATCCGCCGCAAGCCCGGCGTCATATCCACGCGCGTTGGTTATTCCGGCGGCGAAGTCAGGAATGCAACCTATCGCAACCACGGCAACCATGCGGAGGCGATCGAGATCGTCTTCGATCCGCGGGTGATCAGCTTCAGGGACCTATTGGAATTTTTCTTCCAGATCCATGATCCGACCACCCGTAACCGCCAGGGCAACGACATCGGTGCGAGCTATCGGTCGGCGATTTTCTATACCAGCCCGGAGCAGGAGAAGGTCGCGCGCGATACCATCGCTGATGTCGAAGCTTCCGGGCTGTGGCCGGGCAAGGTCGTGACCGAAGTTTCACCCGTGGGCGACTTCTGGGAGGCCGAGCCCGAGCACCAGGATTATCTCGAGCGCTACCCGACCGGGTACACCTGTCACTTTGTACGCCCGGGTTGGAAACTGCCGCGGCGAGTGGCGGTATAATTACCGCAACGGCAGCGTAAGTTTCATGCGCTTGCAGGTCTAGCGGAACGCCGTCAGCCAGCAATCGGGCCGGCGGCGTTTCGATATCGCGACAGCGGCGTTACAGGAACAGCTCGGGGGAATATCGCGATGACGAAGGGATCGGATCTTTTGGTCCGCGCGCTCGAGAGTGAGGGCGTCGAGTACATCTTCGCCATTCCCGGAGAGGAAAATCTCGATGTGCTGGAGTCGCTGCGCGGCTCCAGCATCAAGCTTGTCGTCACGCGCCACGAACAGGCGGCGGGATTCATGGCGGCGACCTACGGCAGGTTGACGGGCCGCGCCGGCGTCTGTCTGACGACACTGGGCCCCGGGGCGCTCAATCTCGCCACCAGCGCCGCCTACGCCCATCTCGGCGCGATGCCGGTTGTCATGATCACCGGACAGAAGGCCATCCGGACCAGCCGTCAGGCCAAATTCCAGATCGTCGATATCGTCGCTACGATGCGGCCTCTGACCAAGATGGCGACCCAGATCGTGTCGGCGCAAAGCATTCCGACGCTGGTGCGCGACGCCTTCCGCGTCGCCCAGCAGGAGCGGCTCGGGCCGGTTCATCTCGAACTGCCGGAGGACGTCGCCGCCGACGAGGCCGCGGCCGAGATCGTTCCGCCCCATATCGTCGAAATCCCGGTGGCTCCGGCTGCGGCCATCGAACGCGCGGCGGCGATGATCGGCGCCGCGCAGCGGCCCCTGGTGATGCTGGGAGCAGCCGCGAGCCGGCCGTATCTGGCCGAGCCGTTGTCGAAATTCGTCCGCCGGCTCGGGATCCCCTTTTTCAACACCCAGATGGGCAAGGGCGCGGTGAACGCCGGCTCCAACCTGTATATGGGGACCGCGGCGCTGTCGGAGCGCGACTGGATTCACGAGGCGATCGACCGTGCCGATCTCATCGTCTCGATCGGGCACGACACCGTCGAGAAGCCGCCGTTCATCATGACTGCGAGCCGACCTCACGTCGTGCACGTCGGCGCCACGCCGGCGACCGTCGAGCAGGTGTATTTTCCGGAGGCCGAGATTGTTGGCGATGTCGGCGCCAGCCTTGCCGCACTCGCGGATCGGCTCGAAGGCAAGCTTCCGCACGCCGCCGCGCTGCTGGGCCTGCGCGAAAAAATCCTGGCGAAACTCGCCGAGCGCTCTACCGAGGACCGTTTTCCGCTGACGCCGCAACGGATCGTCCATGACGTCCGGCAGGCGGTGCCGTCGGACGGCATCGTGACGCTCGACAACGGCATGTACAAGATATGGTTTGCGCGCAATTACCGCACCAGCGTCGCCAACACGTTGTTGCTCGACAATGCACTGGCGACGATGGGAGCGGGACTTCCCTCCGCGATCGCGGCCGCCCTCATTCATCCCGACAGGAAAGTGCTGGCGGTGTGCGGCGACGGCGGCTTCATGATGAATTCGCAGGAATTGGAGACGGCCGTTCGTCTCGGCACCAATTTGGTGGTGCTCATTCTGGAGGACCATGCCTTCGGCATGATCCGCTGGAAGCAGGAGGCCGATCGCTTCCCGGATTTCGGCCTGCAATTCGGCAATCCCGATTTCGTGGCATATGCGAAGGCCTATGGCGCCAAGGGTTCGCGAATTGAATCCGCGGCCGAGTTTCTGCCGACGCTCAAGGCCGCATTGGCCGGCAAGGGAGTGCATCTGGTCGTCGTTCCCGTCGACTACAGCGAAAACATGCGCGTGCTGGTGAAGGAATTGCCGACGCATGGTTGACCGGAGGATCGGTGCGGATACGATCGATGGCGATCCCGAATCTTAGGAAGGGTACGAAGTCTTCATTCCGGCTACGCGCAATAGTCAAATATTTGACAGCCGGGTGCGCCAAGTTGTCAAATTGATTTCTCTTTTAAGTTGTAAAGTACAAAATAAATGCGCGCGATGGGACGGGCCGAGGCCTTTCCAGTGCTTTTGAGTTCCGCCGCAAACAGATAATGTTGCGATTCATGGTGCGCATCGACCTGCGCAGCCGATAAATTGGGGCGAGGGATGAAGCTCAGGCGTCAACCGTTCTCCGACGAATCTGCCGGCAGCCGGCATCGGGCATTAAACGCCGGCCTTCATGTCTCCGCTGTCGTGCTGTCGGTCGTCCTGCTGACCGGTTGCGAACAGAATACGTTCGTGCCGCCGCCACCGCCGGCGGTCGATGTCAGCCTGCCGGTGCAGCGGAGCATCACGCGTTATCTCGCGGCAACCGGCAACACCGCGCCCATTAAGTCGGTCGATCTGGTGGCGCGGGTGCAGGGCGTGCTGGAAGCGATCAGTTATCAGGACGGCACCTACGTCAAGCAGGGGACCTCCCTGTTCACGATCGAGCCGGAGACCTACAAGCTCAAGCTCGAGCAGGCGCAGGCGGCCGAGGCCGGCGCGCAGGCAACGCTGAAGCAGGCCGAGGCCGACTACAAGCGCCAGGTGGATCTGGTCGCGCGGCAGGCCGTCTCGCAGTCGATACTCGATCAATCCACAGCCAACCGCGACAACGCGCAGGCGAGCTTGCTGCAGGCCCAGGTCAACACCAAGATCGCGGCGGTCAACTATGGATATACCAACGTGGCCGCGCCGTTCGACGGCATCGTCAGCGCCCACCTGGTGTCGGTCGGCGAACTGGTCGGCGCTTCCTCTCCGACGCAACTCGCCACCATCGTGGCGCTCGATCCGATCTATGTGAACTTCAACGTCAACGAACAGGACGTATTGAGGGTGCGCGCCGAGGCCGCGCGCAGGGGATTGACGGCGACCGATCTCAAGCAATTGCCGGTCGAAGTCGGTCTGCAGAGCGAAACCGGTTACCCGCACAAGGGCAAGCTCGATTACGCCGCGCCGACCATCAATCAATCGACGGGAACGCTGCCGGTGAGGGGACTGCTGCCAAATGACGGTCGGGTGCTGCTACCCGGCTATTTCGTCCGGGTTCGCGTTCCCGTCGATCAGCAACAGGACGCGCTGCTCGTTCCGGATGTCGCATTGGGCAGCGATCAGGCCGGGCGATATCTGTTGGTCGTGAACGGTGACAACGTCGTCGAACAGCGCAAGGTCGAGACCGGCCAGCTCGACGGTAATCTGCGCGTCATCGAAAGCGGACTGAAGGCCGATGACCGGGTCGTGGTCGCCGGGCTGCTGCGCGCGATTCCCGGCCAGAAGGTCGATCCGAAACTGCAAAAAATCGAGCCGTCCCGCGCCTCGGCAAACTAGGAAAGCGCGGCATGATTTCGAAATTCTTCATCGAGCGTCCGGTTCTTTCCAACGTCATCGCGATTTTGATGATCCTGATCGGCGGCGTCGCGTTGTTCGGGCTGGCGGTCGCGCAATATCCTGATGTCGTGCCGCCGACGGTGCAGGTCACGACGCGCTACCCCGGCGCCAGCGCCAAGACCGTCATCGACACCGTGGCGCTGCCGATCGAACAGCAGGTCAACGGTGTCGAGGGCATGCTCTATATGCAGTCCTACAGCGGATCCGACGGGACCTATGCGCTTACGGTCACCTTCAAGATCGGCACCGACCTCAACTTCGCACAGGTGCTGGTGCAGAACCGGGTGTCGAGCGCATTGTCGCAATTGCCTCAGGCGGTGCAGTCGCAGGGTGTCACGGTTCAGAAGAAGTCTACCGCGATCTTGCTGTTCGTGACGCTGACTTCTCCCAACGCGACCTATGACAGCCTCTTCCTGAGCAACTACGCCACCATCAACCTTCGGGACGAACTGTCGCGCTTGCCCGGTGTCGGCAACGTCACCGTGTTCGGCGCCGGTCAATATTCGATGCGGATTTGGCTTGACCCGAACAAGCTCTACGCGCGTGACCTGATGCCGCAGGATGTCATCCAGGCGATCCAGCAGCAGAGTCAGCAGGTGACGGCCGGACAGGTCGGCGCACCGCCGACGCCTCCCGGCCAGGCATTTCAATACACCATGAACGTCAATGGCCGGCTCAGCGATCCTGCCGAGTTCGAGAACGTGATCGTCAAGACCGGCACTTCCGGCGACGTCACGCGGGTGCGCGATGTAGGCCGGGCCGAACTCGGCGCGCAAACTTACAGCCAGGTGTTTTCGCTGAATCAGTTGCCGTCCACCGGCATCGGGATATTTTTGTCGCCCGGCGCCAACGCGCTCCAGGTCGAGCAGGCGGTCAGGGCGAAGATGGAAGAACTCGCCAAGGTGTTTCCGCAGGACGTCAAATTCGATATCCCGTTCGACACCACCAAGTTCGTCTCGGCGTCGATCCATGAGGTCTACAAGACGTTGATCGAGGCCGGTTTTCTCGTCCTGGTCGTGATTCTGATCTTCCTGCAGGATTGGCGCGCGATGTTGGTTCCGGCGACGACGGTGCCGGTCACCATCATCGGCGCCTTTGCCGCGATGGCGGCGCTCGGATTTACCGTCAACCTGTCGACGCTGTTCGCGATCGTGCTCGCGATCGGCATCGTGGTCGACGATGCCATCGTCGTGGTCGAAGGCGCCGCGCACAACATCGAAAAGGGCATGTCCGGCCACGATGCGGCGATCAGCGCCATGGATCAGCTGTTCGCGCCGATCATCGGCATCACGCTGGTCCTGATATCGGTGTTCCTGCCGGCGGCGTTCCTGCCCGGGCTGACCGGGCGTATCTACGCGCAATTCGCGCTCGTCATCGCCGCCACCGCGCTGTTGAGCGCGATCAATGCCGCGACGCTGAAGCCGACGCAATGCGCGCTGTGGCTGCGGCCACCGGTCCCGATGGAGCAGCGCAACTGGTTTTACCGTGGCTTCAACGCGGTCTATGACCGCATGGAGAAGCGTTACGCCGCCTTGATCGAAACCATGGTGGCGCACAGCGGTGTCTCTGCGATCGTCGCGCTGATCCTGATCGGCATCGGTGTCTACGGCATTTCCCGGGTGCCCACCGGCTTCCTGCCCATTGAGGATCAAGGCTATCTGATCGCGGCCGTTCAGTTGCCGGACGGCGCAGCGCTCGATCGCACCCAGCTTGCGCTCCAGAAGGTCAACGAGATCGCCGGCAAGACCCCCGGCGTCGCCGAGGTGATCACCATCGCCGGTGTTTCGGCGCTCGACAACAGTTCGAGCCTGGCCAATGGCGGCGTGGCCTATCTGATCCTGAAAGATTGGGACCAACGAGGGGCCGGCGAGGATTTACGGTCGCTGGTGGTCGGGCTGAACCAGAGGCTGGCCGCGATCGACGAGGCGCGGATCATCGTGCTTCCACCACCGCCGATCCAGGGCATCGGCAATGCGGCGGGCTTCGCCATGCAGGTCGAGTTGCGCGACGGCAACGCGGATTACAACAAGTTGCAGGCGATCACCGACACCATGGTCAGAAATGCGCAGACCCAGAGCGCGCTGCAGCGCGTCAGTTCGCCGTTCCGCTCGATGGTGCCGCAATTCGACGTCAAGGTGGATCGGATCAAGACTCAGACACTGCATGTCACGACCGACGAAGTGTTCTCGACGCTCGCGTCCTATCTGGGATCGTCCTATATCGATCAGTTCAACAAGTTCGGCCGCACCTTCCAGATCTATGCCCAGGCCGATTCGCAATTCCGGCTCACGACGCGGGATATCGAGAATCTCTCGGTGCGCAATCAGCAGGGCGACATGGTGCCCTTGGGAACGCTGGCGACGATCACGCCGGCGGTCGGGCCCTCGCTCATCAGCCTGTACAATCTCTACCCATCGGCGACCATCATCGGTCTTCCGGCATCGGGCTACAGTTCCGGCCAGTCGATCGGCTTGATGGAGCAGATCGCGGATCAGACGTTGCCGCGCGGCACCGGTTACGAGTGGACCGCGATGTCGTATCAGGAAAAAGCCGTCGGCAATCAGATCTACTACGTGTTCGGCCTAGCGATGTTGCTGGTGTACCTGGTGCTGGCCGGCCAGTATGAGAGCTGGTACGCGCCGATCTCGGTGATCCTCGCCGTGCCGTTGTCGCTGCTCGGCCCTATGGCCGTGCTGACGGGACTGCGGATCGACAACAATCTCTACACGCAGATCGGATTGATTCTCCTGATCGCATTGTCGGCCAAGAACGCCATCCTTATCGTCGAGGTGGCGCTCGAACTGCACGTGCGCGATCGCAAGCCGCTTTTGGCGTCGGCGGTCGAGGCGGCCCGGGCCCGGTTCCGGCCGATCCTGATGACGTCGTTCGCATTCATCCTCGGCGTTGCTCCGCTGGTGGTGGCGAGTGGCGCCGGTGCCAGCGCGCGCAAATCGATCGGCATCACGGTGTTCAGTGGAATGATCGCGTCGACCTGTCTCGCGGTACTGTTTGTTCCGGTGTTCTTCGTCGTCGTGCAAAGGTTCGAGAACTGGCTCGCTGAACGCAAGCAAGTGGTCGGCAAGCCGCGAACCGAACAGGTAACGAAGTAGAGTTCCTTCCGAAACAAGTCGACGATCTCGGGACCGGGCCCGGTCTTAAACCTCCCGGTCCCCGGTCACTTCAAGGCGAGCGGTTTCTCCTCGTCGAGAAAGCCCATCAGTTCATGGAAGAATTGCATCCGGTTCTTCTCCATCATCACCGTATGGGTCCCCTCGCTCAACTCGATCATACGCTTGTAAGGCGTGTTGGTGAGCTGCTTGAAGTAGTTCTGCGCCAGATAGCTTGGAAGGTCGGCATCCCATTCGGCGTGAAGGATCAGCGTCGGTACCGTGATCTTGCCTGGATCATATTGCGCCTTGCCGGCGCTCCAGTAATTGCGGTTGTCTTCGGTGACGCCGTTGGCGGCACGCAACATCGGCGGCGAATGCTTCGCCGCCTCGGGGTCTGTCGCCCAGGTGGCATCGGCCCAGGCGTCGAAAACGCCGGGCGGGATCAGGGTCGCTTTCTTGTCTTCGGGGACGCCTTTCAGCCAGCGTTCCCGGGCCGAGTCCTTTGATACCAGCCGGTAAGCGCCAAGCGGCGGCTGGTCGGCAGCAGGCGGCTCCGTGCGAATCCATTGCGGCGCATAGAGCACGAGGCGATCGACCTTGGCGTTGTGTTCGCTGGTGTACATGCCGGCGATCGAAGTACCCCACGACCAGCCCATGACATCAATCTTCGACACGCCTCGCTTTTTCAGAATGTAATCGACGGCGACCCCGAGATCGTGCGCGGCCGTCTCGGTCGACGTGATCGGCTTGCTCGCCTCCGGCGGCTGGCTCATTTCCGGCGGCCGGGTCGAGCGGCCATAGCCGCGGACATCGACCAGATAGACGTCGAACCCGCGCCGGGCGATCAGGTCCATCATGGAGGCGCCTTCGATCGGCAGATCGAACGCCGTCTCGGCCGGATAGGTCGCGCCATGCACGAACAACAGAATACGATCGGATGGAAACTTTTTCATGTCCGCTGGATGCTTGTTGCGGACGAACAATTCGATCCCGGGATCGCCGGACGGGATCATCACGTCCTTGCTTTCAAGCTTTGGGCCGGCTGCGTGCGCGAACGAACTCATGAACACAGTACTGGCGGTCAGGCACGCCAGCGTCAACTGCCGTGAAAGCGCGCGCAATGAGGCTGCGGACATCGTCAAACTCTCCCTTTTGTTTTCTTTGACCGCAGACATACGGTCGCGGCCGTTGCGGCCTGCGGCGAAAAGCTACTGGATCTGGCTGGTTTTATCGAGTGCAATTGTTCTTGATGGGCGATGCACGCTTGAGCCCCGGGCTGGGTTTGCTATGCTCCCGGCCGCAACGATTTGCCCTCCTGATCGTTCTTACTCTAGCAAAACAGCGACGCCGCAAAGATCACAAATTCTTGGGAGACCGCGATGAACCTTTCGGACCTCAACAAGGTGGCTCAGGCCATGGTTGCGCCGGGCAAAGGGCTGTTGGCCGCCGACGAATCGACCGGCACCATCAAGAAACGGTTCGATGCCATCAAGGTCCAATCCACCGAGGATTCCCGGCGCGATTATCGCGAGATGCTGTTTCGCTCGGAGGAGGCGATGTCGAAATACATCTCCGGCGTCATCCTCTACGACGAGACCATCCGGCAGAAGGCCAAGGACGGCACGCCGCTGGTCAAGCTGATCGAGCAGGCCGGGGCGATCCCCGGCATCAAGGTTGACGAGGGAACCCAGTCGTTGCCGAATTTCCCCGGTGAACTTGTCACGGTCGGCCTCGACAATCTCGCTGCGCGCCTTTCGGATTACTACAAGCTGGGCGCACGTTTCGCGAAATGGCGCGCGGTGATCGACATCGGGAACGACATTCCGAGCATGACCGCGATTCACGTCAATGCCCATGCCCTCGCGCGCTACGCGGCGCTGTGCCAGCAGGCCCAGATCGTGCCGATCGTCGAACCTGAAGTGTTGATGGATGGCGATAACGACATCGACCGCTGCTATGACGTCACCCAGCGGGTTCTCAACAAGGTGTTCCAGGAGTTGCGAATACAGCGGGTTGCGCTCGAAGGCATGATCCTGAAGCCGAACATGGCGATTTCAGGCAAGAAATGCCCAACGCAGGCGTCGGTCGAGGAAGTCGCGGAGAAGACCGTCCGAATGTTGAAGCACTGCGTGCCGGCGGCGGTGCCGGGTATTGCGTTCCTGTCGGGGGGACAGGATGACGAAGAGGCGACCGCGCATCTTGACGCCATGAACCGGATCGGCGGTCTGCCGTGGAAGCTGACCTTCTCCTACGGTCGTGCGCTGCAGGCGGCGCCACAAAAGGCGTGGTCGGGCAAGGCCGCTAACGTTGGCGCCGGACAACAGGCCTTCAACCATCGTGCACGGATGAACTCACTCGCCACCAAGGGCGAGTGGAAGGCCGATCTCGAAGCAAAGAAAGCCGCCTGATCTTGATCTTCATATTCTCGGAGTGCAAGCGCACGTCGAGGATATGAATAATGCAGTTTGGATTCTTCATCCGGGATCGACGCGACTTCAGTGCGTGTGCCTAGGTGTCCGGTGATGGCGATGCCGCGGCGCGATCGCTTGGGGCTCGATCATTTGGGCATTGTTGTTTTGCCAATAGCGGTTGCCGTAGGTCCGGAAGTTGGGGTCGGTGTAAGGGTTACCGGGGCCCTTATTCTGGCAATTGGCGTTCGGATAAAACTGCGCGCAATAGCCGGGTTCTGAGATGACCGCTTGGGCGTTGGCGTGGCTTCCGAGCGCCACGGCAAGCAAGGCTGCGCCTAACCACGTAAATCTGGCCATGGCCGTCTCCTTGGGTTGTCCTTAGAGGACACCAGCTTGGCGCGTCTATTCCGTTTTCTTCGCGCGGTGACGCCCACCCCGCTTTCGAGCCTGCAATGCTGCGTTGCACCCAAAGCAGGGGCAAAGCGGGGTCCCCGGACGTTGACCGCGCGTGCCATCACGCCAGGACAATTCATGAATTCTGATCTCGCTATGCTCGAACCTATGTTCGGCTGGGTGCCGCCATGGGTCATCGGGCTGCTTCTGGTCAGCGCTGCCGTTGTTGTCGCGCTGTCGGTCCACCGCGCCGGGCTTGCACTGGCGACACGCATTGTCGGAACCCGATTCCCCTTCGCCATCCTGATTCTGCAGAGAACCACCGGTCCGGTCCGTATGGCCGCGTGTATGGCTTCCACCGCGCTGGTTCTGCCGCTTATTCCGTTCGACGATGCGTTGCGGCGGCAACTGATCAATTGCTTCATTGTCGCGGGCATCGCGCTCACCGGATGGATTTCCATTCGCGCCGTGGACATGGCCGCGGCCAGATATGCCCAGCAATTTCGTCTCGACGTCGATGACAATTTCTCGGCCAAAAAGCACGTCACCCAGGTTCGCGTCTTCAAACGGGTGATCGATACGTTGATCGTGATCGTTTCGATTTCGGCGGCGTTGATGACGTTCGAACTCCGTACGGCAATACGGCGTCAGCCTGTTCGCATCGGCCGGCGCCGCGGGTCTCGTGGTCGGTTTGGCAGCCCGTCCACTGTTGAGCAATCTGATTGCTGGCGTTCAGATCGCGATCACCCAACCGATCCGCATCGAGGATGCCGTCATCATCGAGAACGAATGGGGATGGGTCGAGGATATCGCTTCAACCTATGTCGTTATCCGCCTGTGGGACTGGCGAAGAATGGTCGTGCCGTTGTCCTACTTTATCGAGCGCCCATTCCAGAATTGGACACGCGATGCCGCGTCCCTGATCGGATCAGTCATGCTGCATGTCGATTACAGCGCTGACGTTCCGAGGATCAGGAGCCGACTGGAGGAGGCGGTGCGAGAGACAAAGCTGTGGGACGGGGTGGTCGTCAATTTGCAAGTGATCGATACCAATTCCAGGACCATGGAGCTTCGCGCCCTGGTCAGCGCCAGAAACGCGCCACAGTCCTGGGACCTTCGCTGCGAGATCAGGGAGAAGATGGTGTCGTTCCTGCAGCACGAGATGCCGCAAGCTCTTCCCCGCGAACGCGCCGATATTGCACCTCTGGGAGACAAATTTGGCGAGCTAGGCCGATTCGCGCATCCGAACGGTGCTGGAAGAGCTTGAGAGCCGGTTGAACTCGCTCGCTGCCTATGTGACTGGTGCAAGTCCGGGATGGAACGCCAGGGCGTTTTCGACCCATTTCGCCACGCGAAGGGTTCGAAGATCTTCGCGGTAGCGACCGACCAGCTGGATGCCCAAGGGCAGGCCGTTCTTGCCAAAGCCGGCCGGCAGCGCCAGGGCGGGGACGCCGAGCAAAGTCCATGGCGCGCAATACTCGGCATCGCCGGTGTATTGAAGTCCCCGCGGCGCTTCGCCATAGGCCGGCAGCGTCAGCACCGCGTCATAGCCTGATATTTCGGTGGTGAATGTCGCCCGCAATTCGTTCTGCAGCGCCTTGGCAGCAAGGTAGTCGGTGGCCGACAACGCCTTGCCGGTTTCGACCAATGCCTTCAAATGATCGCTGCTGCGGTCTGGATATCGCGCCACCAGGTCGGCGAAAATCACGGCGGCTTCGCCGGCGAGAATGGCGTTGATGGCGTGCCAGTTGGCACGATCGACCTCGCGCAATTCGAATTCGTTGAGGACGGCGCCGGCTTGGCCGAGCTTCGCCACGGTGGCGTTGAAAATCTCCTGCTGCGCGGGCTCGGCCTTCGACCATTTCGCAAACCTGACAATGGCGAGCCTTGGCCGGTCGAGCGGCGGCACGCCCTGGTCGATATCGACTCCAAAGGCGGGGAGCGGGCGCCCGTGGCGATCACCGTCGCTTGCGCCCGCCAGCAGCGACAGTGCCAGCGCGACGTCGTCGACGCGCCGCGCAAAGAAGCCGACGTGATCGAGCGACGGGCTCAAATGATGGACGCCGGTGCGCGGGATCGCGCCGAAACTCGGCTTGAATCCGACGACACCGTTGAACGCGGCCGGTCTTACGACCGAGCCCAGCGTCTGCGTGCCCAACGCCAACGGCACGATGCCCGCCGCGACCGCCGCTGCGGATCCGGACGACGATCCGCCCGGCGTGTGATCGCGGTTCCAGGGGTTTGTGGTCGGCCCCGGCTCCCGCCAGGCGAATTCCGTCGACACGGTCTTGCCGAAGATGGTGGCGCCGAGATTGCGCAGGCGCTCCACGACCCAGGCGTCCGCGGCAGGGACGTGGTTGCGGTAGATCGGCGAGCCGTTGGTCGTCGGCATGTCCGATGTTGCGATGATATCCTTGATGGCGACGGGAATGCCGGATAGCGGCCCGGGCCGCCGCGTCGTGTCGACGGGAAGATACTCGAATGCTCTCAGCGCGGGTTCGACGGCCTTCGCCTGTTCCAAGCGGCCCGCGGCGTATCGATCCGCCGCCGCCGAATCGTTCCTGAACTGACGCAGCAGTTCGAGAAGCCCGGCGCCGGATGCTGGCGTGGAACGCATGGAATCGCTCATGTCGGCCAGTTTCCCGGTCAAATGCTTGAAACAGATCTATTCCGGATCACGGAGGCATCCGGCGTGCGGGCAGGACCTCCCGCTTGCCTTGGCATTACTTCATTGCCAGCGCCGGATCGATGAACTTCTTCACCACAAACGTCTTGTAATCCGGCTGGCTCGCCAGATTGCCGAGCGCGATCTGGGTGTCCATCGCGGTCTTCAGGGCGTCTGCCGTGATGTCGACGCTGGGGGGATAAACGCCGTCGAACAGCATCCGCTTCACGGCGGCGGCGACCACCGCCGGATCGAGCGTCGGGAATTCCTTCTGCGCGATTTCCACGGTCTTGGCCTCGTTGCTGGACATGAATCGCATCGCCATTTCCATGCCGTTGACCACGCGTTGGGCGGTGTCGGGATCGACATCCTTGCGAGCGGTTACGGAGGAGAAGGCATAGGGGCCGTAGGATTTCGGAAAGCCGAACACGACCTTCATGCCTTTGGCAACGGCCTGGTCGAGGCCGGGTTCATACATGACGGCGACATTGGCCTGCTTGCCGATGAACGGCCCGGGCTCGGAGCCGATCGCCACCGGGATCATGTCGACGTCGGTATTGGCGTCCATGCCGTTTTCCTTGAGCAGCTTGATGAAGAGCGACGTGCTCGTGGTAGGCATCAACCCGGTGACGACCTTTTGTCCCTTGATGTCCTCGATGCCGTCGAACTTGAAATCCGGCGTCGCCGCGATCCACACCGCAGCGCCGTTGACGACGTTGGCGATGACGTCAACCGGCGCCCCCTTGGAGGCGGCAATCGCCGTCCATTCGGGACCGTGGATGGAGAATTGCGCGCTGCCGGAGATGACGGCGGAGAGCGCCACAGCCGGGGCTCCGGCGGTCTCTTTTGTCAGGTCGAGACCCTGCTGGGTGAAGAATCCCTCATCGATGGCCACGTAAAGCGGCAGATACAGCATCGATTGGAACGCCTGCGACAGTACGACCTTCTTGTTTTCGGCGACTGCCGGCGTGGCAAGCAGCATCGAGATGAGTGCGGCGGCGCGGGCGACGCGCATGGGCGATGACATTTGCAGTCTCCGTATGTCCGATATTGAAATTTAGACTTGAACCTGATGCGTGGTGTTCGCCTGCTTCCAGGGCAAACTGCGGCGTTCGATGATGTCGATCACGTAGTAGAGAATGAAACCCACGACCATTAGCGTGAACAGCCCCACCCAGACGCTGTCGAGATCGTAGAGGCTGGATGCGGTATAGATCATGTGGCCGAGCCCGCGCTGCGACGAGATGAATTCGCCCACCACCGCGCCGACGAGACCGAAGCCGATATTGATCCGGAATGTCGCGATGATGGACGGCAAGGTCGAGGGCACCACGGCTTTGAAGAACACCTGATGCTTGTCCGCGCCCATCGAGGTCAGCAGCGCTTGCAAATCGACGTCGGCATCCTTGGCGGCCTGGTAGGCCGCGATCAGGGCCACGATTGCTGTCAGCGATACCGACAGCATGACTTTGGATATCAACCCGGTGCCGAACCACAGCACCACGATCGGCGCCAGCGCGATCTTCGGTACGCTGTTGATGGCGACAATGAACGGTTCGACCAACCTCGCCACGAATGCCGAATACCAGAGTGCGAGCCCGAGCAACGATCCGACAATGGTGCCGATGACGAAGCCAAGAATGGCTTCGAACAGGGTGTACCAGGTGTCAGACAACAGTTGGCCGCTCGCGATCATCTTGAAGGCGAGGGTGAAGATTCCGAGTGGTGACCCAACCAGGAAGGCGGAAATCCAGCCGGCACGTACGCCGATCTCCCACACCGCGAAAAAGCCGATTACGGCGGCTGCCTGCAGCGTCGCGCGGCCAAGGACGGTGTCGAAGTTGATGCGCGACGGCGCGGAGCGCGTCGCCGATCGCTTTCGCAGCGGAGCTGCGCTGGGCATAATAAGGGTCACGCGGTTTTCTCGGTTTGGATGTCAAGTTCGGCGCAGAGCGCGTGGAAATAGCCCGAAAAGCGGCTGTCGTTGCGGGCGGCGATGGGCGATTTGGCCGCGATATCGATGTCGTGAACAACCTTCGCGCGGGCCGGACGTCCGCTGAGTACAACCACCCGCTTGGACAGCGCGACGGCTTCATCGATATCGTGGGTTACCAGAATGACGGTCTTGTGATAGGTCTCGACTGCATCCTTCAGCACGCCTTCGAGGTAGAGACGGGTCTGGTAATCCAGCGCGGAAAACGGTTCGTCGAGCAGGAGGATGTCGGGGTCCATGATGAGGGTGCGGATCAGCGCCACGCGCTGCCGCATTCCACCGGATAGCATCTTCGGATAGGCGTTTTCGAATCCGGCAAGTCCGAAGCCTTTGAGATATTCCCTTGCTTTGCCTTCGGCCTCGACGCGGTCGATGCCGCGCGTCTCAAGGCCAAGCAGCACGTTGCCAAGCACGGTTCGCCAGGGGAAAAGCAGGTCTTTCTGCATCATGTAGCCGACGCGACCGCGCAGGCTTTCGATCTCCTCGCCATAGTGGTGGATGGAGCCTGAGTCCGGCTCGATCAGGCCGGCAATGACGTTGAAGATAGTGGTTTTGCCGCAGCCGCTAGGCCCGATGATGCTGACGAAGTCGCGCGCGTTGATGTCGAAGGAGAGATCATCGAGCACACGGACTTCGCCGGCCTTTCCGTGGAAGGATTTCCGGACATTACGAACGCTTAACTGGACTTGAGCGGAGGGTATTTTCATTCCGGGATTTAACGCAACTTGCGTGCCAGACCCGCGCGGACAAAAAAGCTCGTTATCGCGGCATCAAGCCGGCTCCCTCCGTACGTTTCGGTGCAGGCTGCTTATGCGGAGAGCAAAGTCCGGCATCAGTGCGCTGCTAAATTATGCAAATTGAGCGCAAACGCGGCTGCGTGTGGGCGTGAGGTGGCTCGGCGGCCGGACACTTCGCAATGATGTGACCGCGCTGCCAATCGTGAGCATCGGGGGTCGGTCGCTGGCCTCCCGAGCGGTGCCGGATCGTCCGGAGCCATCGCAACGGCTGCGTTTTTCGGGTCCCTGCCCCCGGCGGCATGCCGCGGACGGGTTCCCGGTGGCTCTTGCGGTCGCGAAATGTGGCTACCATTTGACGTCAGAGGATTTAGCCATGTTGGATTTTACGAAAGACACGAACGACGACTTGTCATCTCCGGTAACGCCGGAACCTGCTTTTTCCAATGATCAAGCCTTGCTTGACGCCTATTCGAACGCGGTGATCGGCGTCATCGAGCGCATCGGGCCCGCGGTGGTGCGGGTGGAAACCGGCCCGACGGCGCCGCAAGCGCGCGAGCGCGGCGGCCTCGGCTCCGGAATCGTCATTTCGCCCGATGGGCTCGTGCTGACCAACAACCATGTGGTCGGCGCCTCAAAGCAGATCAGACTGCGAGACAATGAGGGCATCGTCACCGATGCCCGCGTACTCGGCGTCGATCCCGACACCGACCTTGCCTTGCTCCGGGCGGATGGTGCGCGGAATCTGCATTATGCTTCATTGGGCAACTCGAAAAGCCTGCGCCGCGGCCAACTCGTGGTCGCGATCGGCAATCCCTTGGGCTTCGAATTCGACGGCTACCGCGGGCGTTGTCTCCGCGCTCGGCCGCTCGATCCGTTCGGCCAACGGCCGCACCATCGAGGACGTGATCCAGACCGATGCCGCGCTCAACCCGGGCAACTCCGGCGGCCCACTGGTATCGTCGGCGTCGGAAGTCATCGGTATCAACACAGCCATCATCAGCGGCGCCCAGGGCATCTGCTTTGCGGTCGCGAGCAATACGGCGCAGTTCGTCCTGTCGGAGATCATCCGTCATGGCTATGTGCGACGGGCCTATATCGGCGTGTCCGGACAGAGCGCGCCGGTGCCAAGACGGCACGCAGTATTGGCGGGCGTCGAAAACAAGATGGGCGCATTGCTGATGCAGATCGAACCGGATGGACCGGCGGCGCAAGCCGGCTTGCTGCCGGGCGACGTCGTAGTCCGTCTCGATGACGTCGCCGTCAATGGCGTGGACGATCTGATCCGTACGCTCGATCGCGACCGGATCGATCGCAAGTTGAAGATGGATGTGCTGCGGATGGGTCGGTTACGCGAGATCGATATTCATCCGATCGAGCGCAGGCCCGTAGTAGCGCGGTCGCGGTAGGTCGTTCAGCCGGCAAAACCTTCGCGTGACAACAAGAAAAAAGGCGGCCGATCCGGCCGCCTTTTTTCTCAACTCGCACTTTCTCAACTCACACGGCCAGCTTACTGGCAAAGATACTGCTGTCCGTCCTCGCCGCGGAAATAGGTTCCGGGCTGACAGGTGTAACCGTTGTTGTAGTAGGCGTTGCCATAGGGTGCGTACCCGTTGCCGTAATCGTAGGCGTAGTCATCGCCATAGTACGGGTAGTAGTCGTCATAAAACCCGTAGCCTAGTCCTGACCCGATGAAGACGCCGGTCGCAAACCTGCGGTTGAAGCGATGATGGAAGCCGTGGCCGTTAAAGTTGCCGCGCTGGATTGCGGCGTTGGCTGAGCGAAAGTTGGCAAAGCGCGCGCCGCTGTTGACGCCGCCGCCGACGAAGCGGGCGCTGCCAGCCGCGAAGCCGGGGCTAGCGAAGCGCGCGGCGCCCCCACGGAAACCACCGCCGGCGAACTGCGCGCCGCCTCCGCGGAAACCACCACCCCCGAACTGCGCGCCACCACCGCGGAAGCCGCCGCCGGCGAAGCTCGCTCCACCACCGCGGAAACCTCCACCGCCAAAGCCCCCACCGCCGTGGAAGCCTCCACCGCCAAAACCTCCACCGCCACCGTGTCCGCCACCCCGTGCGAGGGCTGGTGAGGCGGCTGTGAGCGCAACCGCGAGACAGACACCAATTGTTGTTAATCTCGTCATGACTGTTCTCCTCGGCGATCAAAGCCGATCGCATCAGGAGAAAACAGGTCGCAGTATCAAAGGTTCCTAGGTTAACTAGTTGTGATAGCTGCGCGAAATGTCGCGGCTCGCGAGAGGCTTGATTGCCATCGTAGATTTGCCACTGCATGTCGTCTTTTCAGCGTCGATGTGACCTGCATGAAATGAAAAGGGCACAACCGCGCGCATTGCGCAAAAGCGTTTCCGTGCCGGTAAATCCGCAGAAAAAGCGAGAAAATCCAGCTTCCCGCTAGCCCAAATCGCAGGAAACCCCTAGTTTCCAAGGGGTGCCGCGTTCCGTGTTGGCCGATTTGGCTGAAAAACAGGGCTTCGCAGCAACAAAAGCTGTGCAGATCGCGGCATGCGCGGTTTTCCGCAGAGGATTTCCAAATACTGTCGCGGACACGAATCAACCTACAGGAGATAAAATGGCAGTGCAGATGACCAAATCGCAGTTGATCGAAAAGATCTCTGGCGAGACCGAAGTATCGAAGAAGGACGTCAAGGGCGTGCTCGAGACGATGGCGAACGTCGGCTACAAAGAGCTGAAGAAATCCGGCGTCTTTCTGGTTCCGGGATTTGCCAAGTTCGTCGTGATCAAGAAGCCGGCCACGAAAGCTCGCCAGGGTACCAATCCCTTCACGGGAGAGGCGATGACGTTCAAGGCCAAGCCGGCCCGGAAGATCGTCAGGGCGCGCCCCGTTAAGGCGGCAAAAGACGCGGTCTGAGTGTCAAAGGCTCCTTCCGGGAGCCTTTGCATCAAGGGGAGCGCATGATCGGGGTGGGGTGGCGCCTGTTTTTGCTGTCCGTCGTGGCAGCGCTATGGGGAGCGCAGGCCGCTCTCGCTCAGGCGAGCTATCCTTGCGTCAATGACGCGTCCGATCCCTATCAACGGGGCGTGAGTTTTGCGGCGTTGCCGGATGGGCGTGCATGGGGGTCGACGGCCGGCGTTGCCGTCGCCCCGGACGGTACCATCTGGGCTTACGATCGCTGCGGCGCCAATAGTTGTGCCGGTTCGTCTCTGGATCCCATTGTCGCCTTTTCGCCCGAGGGAAAGGTGCTGCGCCATTTCGGCGGCGGCCTGCTTCAGATGCCGCACGGCCTCACCGTGGACGGCGGCGGCAACGTCTGGGTCACCGACAATGCGGCCAAGGACGGCGTCGGCATGCAGGTCTATAAATTCAGTCCCGAGGGCACGCTGCTCCTCAGGCTCGGCAAAGCCGGCGGTGGCGAACCGCCGGATGGGTTCTTCCAGCCCAATGCGGTTGCGATTGCGCCGAATGGCGACATCTTCGTTGCGCAAGGCCACACCGCGCGCGGTGATAGGTCGCTCGTTCTGGTGTTTTCGTCCGACGGCAAATTCATCAGATCGTTCGGTGGCAAAGGCAGCGGCGAAGCTGAACTCGATATGCCTCACGCGCTCGCGTTCGATGCGCACGGCCGCCTTTTTGGTCGGTGACCGCAACCACAATCGCATCGCGTTGTTCGACCGCGACGGCGGCTATGTCGGCGAGTGGAAACAGTTCGGTCGGCCGAGCGGCATCGCCGTTACGGCCGATCAGGCGATCTATGTCGCAGATTCGGAATCTCAGTCCCGCGACGCCACGGCCTATGGCTACAATCCGGGCTGCGAAAAAGGCATACGTTTCGGACAGATCGAGGATGCCAAAGTTCTGGGTCTGATTCCGGATCAGCAACCGATGTCGGTGTCGAGCATGGCGGAAGGCGTCAGCGTCGATAAGCAAGGCAATGTCTACGGTGCCGAGGTTGGCCCGAAGGACCTGAAACGATACCTGAAAAAGTAGCGACTTCCCGGGCGCTGGCTGCGATGATGCCTCGCCGCGCTGCGCCGCGGTCCGATGCCGGGGCCGTCCAACAACAAAAAATCCGCCCAGGGAAGGCAACAGATGACATCGACGCAGCCGAGCTTTTCACGCGGTCTTTCTTCCAGTTCAGCCGACGCCGGAGCCGTCTTGCAGCGTGCTGTCCGAAAAGCCGCGCTGCGTTTCGTGCCGCTGCTGACCATCGCCTACCTCTTCAATTACCTGGATCGCACCAGCCTCGGCTTTGCCGCGCTGACGATGAACCAGCAGCTTGGGCTGTCGCCCGGTCAATTCGGACTGGCCGCAGGCATTTTCTTCCTGGGCTATTCGCTGTGCGAAATACCCAGCAACCTCATGCTCTACCGGTTCGGCGCCCGGCGCTGGCTCGCCCGCATCATGATCAGTTGGGGCCTGGTGTCGGCGGCAACCGCCTTCGTGGTGGGACCCAACAGCTTCTATGCCGCGCGCCTTCTGCTGGGCATCGCCGAAGCCGGCTTTTTCCCGGGCGTGACGTTCTTCCTGGCCGCCTGGTTTCCGGCGCAATACCGCACACGGATGCTGGCATGGTTTCTGATCGGGATTCCCGCCTCGGCGCTGATCGGCGGTCCGGTCTGCGGAATGCTGCTGCAGATGGACGGAATCTGGGGGCTTGCGGGCTGGCAATGGTTGTTCATCCTGGTCAGTCTGCCCTGCATCCCCTTGGGCGTTATCACGTTGTATCTCCTTGCCGACGCCCCGGAGAGCGCGTCCTGGCTGACCCCGGATGAGCGCAAGGAATTGCGCGGGGCTCTTTCCGCCGAGGTGCGCGAACGACCGCATTCCTCGCTGTTGGCCGCCTTGAAGGACGTCCGGGTCCAGGTGCTCGCCGCCATTCAGTTCGGCTTCACGCTGGGGTCCTATGGGATCGGCATCTGGCTGCCCCTGATCCTGAGGGAGTATCACCTGTCGACATTGTCGATCGGTTGGATCTCGGCGATCCCCTATCTGTTTGCCTCGGTCGGCATGATCGTGTGGGCGCGCTATGTCGACGAGAAAGGCCACCGCCTGGTCAATCTGGCGATCGCCTGTTTCCTCGGCGCCGCGGGCCTGATCGCACCGATCATGTCAGGTTCGCTGACGGTGGCATTGCTGGGCTTCAGCGTGGCGCTGATAGGGGTTTCGGCGGCGCGGGCGATCTTCTGGACGGTACCGACCCGCTTCCTGACCGGCGTTGCCGCGGCGGGCGGACTGGCGTTTATCAACAGCATCGGGACCGTCGGCGGGTTTGCCGGTCCATCGATGATGGGATGGCTGCGGGAGTTTTCCGGCTCCTACATCTTCGGCCTCGCGGCGGTGGCGGCCATCATGGTTGCTGCAACCGTCGCCTCGATACTGTTGAAGCTTGTTGTTTCCGACGAATAAGCGGGCGTCGCCCGGCGGGGCGTCGGATGTCAGCTTTTCTGGCCGTAGGTGAGTAACCCGCCTTTGCCTTTGGGCGGATGCGCGCGCAGCGCGGCTTCATTGGGCTCGGTGCCCCAGCCGGGCCGGTCGGGAATGACGAGATGGCCGTCCCGGATGTCGGGCAGGTGGGTGAACAACTCGTGATCCCAGGCGAGCCGGTCGATATCCGTCTCCATGATGCGCAGGTTCGGCACCGCCGCGCTGAAATGCGCATTCATCATGGTGCAGAGGTGGCCATAGAAATTATGCGGAGCGACGTTGACCTCATAGGCTTCGGCTGCGGCCGCGATCTTCATCGACTGCCATACTCCGTTCCAGGGCGTGTCGATGATCGCGACGTCGACTGCCTGTTCGCGAAAATACGGCAGGAATTCGCGCAGTCCCGTCAGCGTCTCGCAGGACGAAATCGGGTGCGGGCTTTGACGCCTGATGTAGCCGAGCGCTTCCGGATTGAAGCTGTCGATCTCGATCCAGAACATGTCGAGGTCGGCGATCTCGCGCAAGATCTTGAGATAGCCCTCGGTCTTGGCGTTGAAATTGAGATCGAGCAGGATATCGACATCGGGCCCGGCGCCGTCGCGGATGGCTTCGAGGTGCATGCGAAGGTCGCGCAGGATCGGGCGTTCGACGTTGATCTCGGGTGCGAACGGCACGCCGAAGCCGGGCCGCCATCCCTGCGGCTTGCCGCCGTCATAGCTGAAGATGTTGGTCTTCAGCGCGGTGAATTTCTTCTCGCGGACTTCGCGACCGATCGCCTTGACGCCGTCGAGGTCGGTAATCCCCGGGGTATACCAAGTAGGGTGATTGATGCGCCAGGTGGCGCAATGCGACCAGTAGACCCGGATGCGATCGCGGATCTTGCCGCCGAGCAACTCATAGCAGGGCACGCCCAAAACCTTGCCCTTGACGTCGAGCAGCGCGTTCTCGATTGCCCCCAATGCCTGTGCGATAACGCCGCCGGCAGAAGGCCGGGTCGCCGCGAACAACTCCGCATAAATGCGCTCGTGCTGGAGCGCGTTATGCCCGACCACCCGGGTCGAAAGCCGCTCGATCGCAGCACTGAGCCCCGGGGAGCCGAAGCCTTCGTCGAACTCGCTCCAGCCGACCACGCCGTCTTCGGTGGTGATCTTGACAAAATGATAGTTTCGCCAGCCCGCGTCGCATGCGAGCGTTTCCACGCTCCGCACCTTCGATATCCCAGCCATTGCGTTTCCCGTACGATTTTAGTTTTTGTCGTTACTCTGCAGCGAGTTGAGAGCGATCGTCGACCAAGGCCAGTTTGGACATCTCGCCCCGCTTCTTGTGAACCATGCTGAACACAACGGGGACAAACATCAAGGTCGCCACGGTCGAAAACATCAACCCGCCGATCACGGCGCGGCCGAGCGGCGCGTTTTGCTCGCCGCCTTCGCCGAGACCCAGCGCCATCGGCAACATCCCGATGATCATGGCCAGCGCCGTCATCATGACGGGACGAATGCGGACAAATCCGGCTTCCAACGCCGCGGCGATGGGGTCTCCAAGGTCTGCATAGCGCTCGCGCGCAAAGCTGATCACCAGCACGCTGTTGGCGGTGGCAACCCCCATGCACATGATCGCGCCGGTCAAGGCCGGTACCGAGAGCGTGGTCTGGGTGGTGAACAGCATCCAGACGATGCCCGCCAGCGCCGCCGGCAGCGCGGTGATGATCACGAACGGGTCGGACCACGACTGGAAGTTCACCACGATCAGCAGATAGATCAGCACGACGGCGCCAAGCAAGCCGAACAGGAGGCCCGAGAACGAGCTCTCCATGGTCTGAACCTGTCCCACCAGGGCTACCGTACTGCCCTTGGGAAGTTCGCCGGCGCTCTCGCTGATGATCCTGCGGATATCCGTCGCCACCGCGCCGAGATCGCGCCCCTGCGGGGTGGCGTAGATCTGCACCAGCGATTGGATGTCGTATTGCGACACGACGGCGTTGGAGGTCGATCGCGTGATGTCGGCGATGCCGCCGAGAATAACCGGGGCCCTCATGCCTGGGGCGGTCAGAGGCAACGTTTGCAGGTCGCTCAACGTGTTCAGCTGATATTGCGGCGTCTGCATCACGATCGAATACGACACGCCGTTGTTTGGATCGAGATAGTAGGTGGGTGCGACCTGGGAACTGCCGGCCAAGTTCACCACCATGCTGTTGGCGACGTCGCGCTCGGTCAGCCCGACATATTGGGCGCGGGTGCGGTCGACGTCGACGTTGAAGCTCGGATTCCTGGAGGATTGCTGGATGCGCGCATCGGCGACGCCGGGAACCCGGCGGATTTTCGTGAGCAGGTGATTGGCATAAGCGAAGTTGCCGTCAAGATTGGCGCCGCGAACCTCGAGGTCGATCGGCGCCGGCGCGCCGAAATTGAGGATCTGGTTGACGATATCGGCCGGCAGGAACGCGAAGCTGAGCCCGGGAAATAGCGCGGGCAATTTTTCACGGAGTTCCTTGACGTAGCGGTCGGTCGGCTCGTGGCCCTCCCTCAGCTTGATCTGGATATCGCCGTCCTGCGGTCCGATCACACCCGTATTGTTATAGGTCATGTTGATACCGCTGATGGGCATCCCGATGTTGTCGGCCATGGTGTCGATTTCGCGGGGGGGAATGACCGTACGGATGGCCTTCTGGATATCGGCAAACTGGCCGGCGGCATCCTCGACCCGGGTGCCGACCTGGGTCCGCACATGCATCAGGATCTGGCCGGCATCGATCGACGGGAAGAAGTTGCGGCCGAGGTACGGCACCAGCAGGAACGACGCCGCGACAAAGCCGATGAAGCCGACCACGAATATCGGCCGGTGCATCAGCGCGAGCGCCAGCAGATCGCGGTAACCGCTGCGGAATCGTTCGAAGCCGGCTTCGAAGCCCCGTTGAAACCGCACCAGCGGATTGCGTGAATGCGGCGCCCCGCCTTCGTGATGGACGTGAGGGTGCAGCAAGTACTTCGCCATCGTCGGCACCAAGGTGCGCGACAGGATGAACGACCAGACCATCGCAAACATCACCGCTTCCGCCATCGGCACGAACAGGAACCGCGCGATGCCGGAAAGGAAGAACATCGGAATGAACACGATGCAGATGCACAGCAGCGACACGAAGGCCGGCACCACGATCTGGTTGGCGCCGTCCAGGATAGCCTCCTCGACAGCCTTGCCCTGTTCGAGGTGGTAGTTGATGTTCTCGATGGTCACGGTCGCTTCGTCGACCAGAATGCCGACCGCGAGCGCAAGCCCGCCCAGCGTCATGATATTGAGGGTTTCGCCGATCGCCGACAGCATGATGATGGAGCCGAGCACCGCGAGCGGGATCGAAGTCGCGATGATGATCGTAGAGCGCCAGCTGCCGAGGAACAGCAGGATCATGACGCTGGTCAGCAATGCAGCGATGATACCTTCGTGCGCGACGCCGGTGATCGCGCCGCGCACAAACACCGATTGATCGCCGATGAATCCGATCTTCAAAGCGTCCGGCAGCGATGACTTGAAATCCGCGACCTTCTGCTTGATGCCGGCGATGATATCGAGCGTCGAAACCGAGCCGGCCTTCAGCACCATCATCAGCACGGAGCGATTGCCGTCGACATGAACGATGTTGGTCTGTGGCGGATTGCCGTCACGCACGGTGGCGACATCACGGATGTAGACCATGGCGCCATCGACGGTCTTGATCGGGAGATTACCGAGATCGGCGATCTTGTCCGGCGAGTTGTTGAGCATGACGGTATATTCGAACGTGCCGATCTTTTCCGTCCCGACCGGCGTGATCAGGTTCTGCGCCGCCAGCGTATTGGCGACGTCCTGACCGGACAGTCCGCGCGACTGCAGGGCCTGCGGATCGAGGTCGATCTGCACCTGGCGCTGCTTGCCGCCGTAGGGATAAGGAATTGCCGCGCCCGGTACGGTCACCAGCGGCGTCCGCAACTGGTTGATACCGATATCGGCGAGGTTCTGTTCGGTAAGGCCTTCGCCCGACAGAGCCAGTTGAATGATCGGCACGGTGGACGCGTTGTAGTTCAGGATCAGCGGCGGTGTGGCCCCCGGCGGCAGCTGCTTGAGCAGCGTCTGCGAGATCGCGGTGACCTGGGCATTGGCGGTCCGGATATCGACATTCGGCTGGAAGAAAATCTTGACGATGCCGAACCCGTTGTAGGAGTTCGCGGTGATGTGTTCGATATCGTTGACGGTTGTCGTCAACGAGCGCTCGAACGGCGTGGTGATGCGCCCCGACATCTGGTCGGGCGGCAGACCGGTGTACTGCCATACGACGCCGATCACGGGGATCCGGATGTCGGGAAATATATCGGTCGGCGTTCGCAACGCGGCGAGCGGTCCGATGATCAGAATAAGCAGCGCGAGCACGACGAAAGTGTAGGGTCTGCCCAGAGCAATTCTAACGATTGCATTCATTCGTGTGCTTCTCGATCAATCGGAAAATCAGCGATCGCAGTGCAAATTTCACGCCGATAGGTTCTGACACCCACCGAAAAATTTTTCCAATCACTAAGTTCTCATTCGTGCCGAAACGGAATTACTTTTCGGTAATATTAAACGTGTCGCTCAGCTGAATTTAACGGCAGCGATACCAGGCGCCGTCGTATCCTTGAAAATAACCGCGTATCGGACTGTGAGCGCGATACCTTCGGGCGCAGTAAATCGGACCAAATTGAGAACCGCCTGTCGGTGTTGCGCCAAATATTCCGGCAGCCCCGAGCCACGCGCCCGCCGGGTAGGCGGCAAAATTACCAGGAAAAAAACCATTATTGGGAAAATCACGTGTATCGTCACGGCCATCAAAATACCAGGCGGACGGAGATGAATCTCTCCGCAAAAACGGCTCGTGGGCGCTTTGGGCGAAAGCTGCACTAACCGACGTGAGAGCAGCCGCGGCGGCCAACAATGTTTCCAGTTGTTTCATCAGCCGTACCATCAGTTGCAACATGGCCGGTTCGTTCCCCAGTCGCCTTTCCAGCCGTCCAGCCTGCCATGTCGGAACTGGAGATACAGCCCGTCCCTTCGATCCGAAAGCGCGCTGCCTTTGACGTTAGGCAACGCAAGAAACATTTCGTCGCCGGGGCGGCCCCTGACATAGACGAGCGTGGTACCCAACGCGCGCGCGGCTTCGTCGATATTCATGCCGAACGCCAACGGCGTATTATTGGCCTGCTGTGCATGCGCCGCTGCTACGCTGCCAGTCAGCGCCACCGTCCATATTATCATGGCAAAGACGGCGTGTCTCATGGCCGCGCCTCGACCGGTTGCACCGATGCCAGCTTGCCGTCCGGCGTCCACCCGCCGCCAAGCGCCTGAAACAGGCTGCTGGCGGCCAGTAGTTTGGACAATCGCACCAGCACCAATGTGTTCTCGTTGGTGAAGAGCGTTTGCTGCGTCTGCAGGACAGTGAGTAGGTTGACCGTGCCGCCGCGGAATTGGGTTTCCGACACATCGAAAGCCTTGCGGGAGGCGGTCACCGCATCGATCTGCAGTTTCTCCTGGCGGGTGAATTGCGCGAGAGCAACCAGAGCCTGCTCGACGTTAGAGAACGCCGATAGCACCGCCTTGCGATAAGCTTGCAGATTTTGAAGTTGCACGCCCTTGGCCTGCTTCAACTGGCTCTCCAGCAAAAAACCGTCGAAGATCGGTTGGGTCAGCCCGGCAGTCAAAGTGTAGAACCAGGCGCCGGGCCCAAACAACGAGGCAAGCGCCGCACTTTGCAGCCCGGTCGAAGCAGTAAGCTGAATCTGCGGGAAGAAGGCGGCGCGGGCCGACTTAACGCTGAAATTGGAGGAGGCGAGCTGCGCTTCGGCCTGACGGATGTCCGGCCTCTGGTAGAGCAGTTCTGAAGGCAAGCCGGGCGTCACACGTGGAACCGCGATTTGCGCCAAGCCTCCGCCCTTCACGTTGAAATTTGCGGGCGCCCGAGCCACCAGCACGGAGAGCGCGGCAATATTCTGTCGCAACGTCACCTCGAGTGGAGGAATCGATGCGCGCACCGATGCCACCAGCGCTTCCTGCTGCGACAGGTCGAGCTGCGACGCCGTTCCGCCGGCGAACTGTTGCTTGATCAGTGTCAGAATGCGCTCGGCGGCAGCGAGGTTATTGCGGGCGACGCGCAGTTGATCCTGTGCGGCCAGGACCGCGAAATAGGTGTTGGCGACGGTCACGATCGTCGTCAGCGTCACCACTTCGCGGTTATAGCGGGCGACCGTCGCGCTTTCCTCCGCGGAATAGAGTGTTGCGCGGTTCTTGCCCCAGAAGTCGATCATGTAGCTGGCGGTGAGGCCCATGTTGAATTGCGAGAACGTGCTTCCGCCGCTGCCGATATTTCCGCTGCCGATGCCGTTGCCGATCCCGCCATTGCCGCTACTTTGTGATCCGAAATGCTCTCGCTCAGCCGTGGCCGTGCCGGTGAGCGACGGCAACAACGGCGCTCCGGATACGCCGACCTGCGCATCCGCTTGAACGATCTGGGCCACCGCGACCGCGATATCGAGATTGAAGATCTGCGCCTCTTCCATCAGCGAGGTAAGCTCTCTGGACCGAAATCCGCGCCACCAGTCCAGCGCCGGGACCGCGGCATCGGGCGCGCGAGGCGATGCTTCGCGATAGGCGGCCGGGACCTCAAGAGCGAGTTCGGGTCGTTCGGTGCCCAGGATGCAACCGGACAACGCCGGCGCGAGCAGAATCGCGGGAAGCGCCGACGCTATCCGGGCGCTGCCGGAAAATCGCGCGAGCAAGGATTTCGGCGTGCGAGAGACGTCTCTCATGGGACACCGGCTTGAACTTCGATTCGGACGGGCCGGAACAACGGCCCGCCGCGTCCGGCATGCCGCGGGGCTCGTTGAAGGGCTTGGGCGCTCATCGGGGTTGTGGTCGACATCTATTCGCCTGGTTGCATTGTGGCGCCAGGCGCAAGCGGGGCCGCGCCACCGCCTCGGAGCCGCCGGCCCCACGCGCTGAACCGGTCCATATACAGGTAGATCACGGGCGTCGAATAGAGCGTCAGCGCCTGGCTGAGGAGGAGTCCACCGACGATCGCGATGCCGAGCGGCTGCCGCAGCTCGCCGCCGTCGCCCAGACCGATCGCCAGCGGCAACGCGCCGAGCATGGCGGCCATGGTCGTCATCATGATCGGTCGAAAGCGCAGCAGGCAGGCCTCATAGATTGCATCATGCGGACTGAGACCGCGCCGCCGCTCGGCGTCCAACGCGAAGTCGATCATCATGATCGCGTTTTTCTTCACGATGCCGATCAGCAGGATGACGCCGATCAGCGCCATGATGCTGAACTCGGTGCCGAACGCCAGCAGGGCCAACAGGGCGCCCACGCCGGCGGACGGCAGTGTCGACAGGATCGTCAACGGATGGACGTAGCTTTCATAGAGGACGCCCAAGACGATGTAGATCGTAATCAGCGCCGCCAAAATGAGGAAAGGCTGGTTGCTCAGCGAATCCTGAAACGCCTTTGCCGTGCCCTGGAACGTGCCGCGTATGGTGGCGGGCACGCCGATCCGATTCATGGTGGCGTCGATGGTGTGCACGGCGTCGCTGAGCGACACGTTGGGGGGCAGGTTGAACGAAATGGTGGTGGCGACCAGGAGCCCCTGATGATTGACCGCCAATGGGGTCGAGCCCTGGGTAAAGTGGGCGACCGCGGATAAGGGAATCATGGTTTCCTGGCTGGTCGAGACCGCTGACCCGGTCGAGGCAACGCCTTTGCCGGTGGCGCCGATCGAATTCGTCGCCTGGTTTCGGGCCGCCTGCGCGTTGGCCGAATTGGCCGCCGACGACAGGCCGGGTGCGCCGATCGTTCCGGCTACCGCATTTGTCGCCTGTGAGCCGCCGACCGAGCCGCCCGATGTACTGATATAGACATCCTTGAGCGTCTCCGGATTTTGCCAGAACCGCGGCGCCACTTCCATGATGACATGATACTGGTTGCGGGCGACATAGATCGTCGAAACCTGGCGTTGACCGAAAGCATCATAGAGCGTGTTGTCGATCTGGCTGACCGTGATTCCAAGCCGGGCGGCAGCATCCCGGTCGATCACCAGATCGGATTCGAGTCCCTTGTTCTGCTGGTCGCTGTTGACGTCGGTGAGGCTCCGGTCGTTCTGCAGTGCTGCCGTGATCTTCGGCGCCCACTCGTTCAGCTCCTCCAGGGTCGAGCCCTGCAGGGTGTATTGATACTGGGCATTGCTGGCACGGCCGCCGACGCGGATGTCCTGCACGGCCTGCAAAAACAACGTTGCTCCCGGTACGACCGACATCTCGCGCCGCAAACGCGCGATGACGCCGTCGGCCGAAATCTTGCGATCGCCGACGGGACGGAGCGATGCGAATACAAACCCGGAATTGGTCTGACCACCGCCGGTAAAGCCGACCACGGTTTCGACCGCAGGATCCTTCTTGATGATGTTGACGAATTGCGCCAGCTTCTCCTGCATCAACTGAAACGAGATGCTCTGGTCGGCTTGAATCGCACCGACAATCCGTCCGGTATCCTGCTGCGGGAAGAAGCCCTTCGGGATCACGACATACAGGTAGAAATTGAGACCCAGGGCTGTCAGGAAGATCAAGATGATCGTCAAGGGATGCCGGAGCGCCGAGCTCAGCGACCGGCGGTAAAGGTTCAGCATGCTTTCGAAGAAGCGTTCGCTAACCTGGTAAAGCCGCCCATGTTGCCGGCCGCTCTCGCTGCGCAGCAGCACCGCGCACATCATCGGCGTGGTTGCCAGTGAAATCGCAAGCGAAATGACGATCGCGATTGAAACGGTCATTGCAAATTCGCGGAACAGGCGGCCGATAATTCCGCCCATCAGCAGGATCGGAATGAAGACGGCAATGAGCGAGATGCTCATCGAGAGCACGGTAAAGCCGACCTCGTTGGCGCCCTTGAGCGCAGCTTCCAGCGGCGACAGTCCGTTCTCGATATAGCGGGTGATGTTTTCGAGCACGACGATGGCGTCGTCGACCACAAAGCCGGTCGCGACCGTCAGCGCCATCAGCGATAGATTGTTCAGGCTGTAGCCCATCAGGTACATGGCGGCGAACGTCGCGACCAGCGACACCGAAACCGCCACGACCGGAATGAACGTGGCGCGCAGGTTCCGCAGAAATGCGAACACCACAATGACCACGAGCAGCACGGCGAGGATTAGCGTGCGCTCAACATCGCGCAAGGAGGTGCGAATCGTAGTCGAACGGTCGACGCCGGTTTCCACGTCGATCGCCGGGGAAATCGAAGCCCTCAATTGCGGCATCAGCGCCTTCACGCGATCCACGGTGCTGATGATATTGGCGCCCGGCTGCCGATAGAGAATGATCAGGACAGCGGGCTTGCCGTTGGCGAGACCGGAGTTGCGTAAGTTCTCAACACCGTCGGTGACCTCGCCGACGTCGGAAAGGTGAACCGCTGCGCCGTTGCGGTAGGCGACGATCAGGGACTGATAGTCGGCAGCCTTGGTGGCCTGATCGTTGGCGTAGATCTGATAGCGCTGGTCGCCGACATCGATGCCGCCCTTCGGACTATGCGCATTGGCGCTCCCCAGCGCCGCGCGGACGTCCTCGAGACCGATGCCGTATTTGTAAACGGCCTGTGGAACCAGATCCACGCGCACGGCAGGCAGCGAACTGCCGCTGACCGCGACTTCGCCGATGCCCTCGACTTGCGACAGCTTCTGGGCCAGCACCGTGGAGGCGGCGTCGTACAGGTTGCCGCGCGTCACCGTGTCCGAGCTCAACGTCAGGATCAGGATCGGGGCGTCGGCGGGATTAACTTTTTTGTAGGTCGGATTCGACCGCAGGCTGGTCGGGAGGTCGGCGCGGGCCGCGTTGATGGCGGCCTGCACATCGCGCGCGGCCCCGTCGATATCCCGGTTCAGTCCGAACTGCAGGGTAATCCGCGTCGACCCCGCCGACGATGAAGAGGTCATTTCGGTGACGTCGGCGATCTGGCCGAGGTGACGTTCAAGCGGGCTGGCGACGGTCGTCGCGACGTCCTGAGGGCTGGCACCGGGCAAGGTTGCCTGTACGGAGATGGTCGGAAAATCCACCTGCGGCAGCGGCGATACCGGCAACTTGAAGAACGCCACTATACCCGCCGCCGCAAGTCCGAATGTCAGCAGCGTCGTGGCGACCGGTCGGCGAATGAAGGGAGTTGACGGGCCCATGGCTCAGTTCAACTCGTTCGCTTGGCCGACACCGTGCGCATCGCCGGCAAAGCGCGCGGCAAGCCGGTCGAACCAGAGATAGATGACGGGCGTGGTGAACAATGTCAGCAACTGGCTGAGCAGGAGGCCGCCGACGATGGAAATGCCGAGCGGGTGCCGCAGTTCGGAACCTGCGCCGGTACCGAGCATCAGCGGAAGTGCGCCGAGCACCGCGGCCATCGTGGTCATCAAGATCGGCCGGAACCGCAACAGGCAGGCCTGATAGATCGCCTCGCGCGGCGATTTGCCTTCGTTGCGTTCGGCGTCGAGCGCAAAGTCGATCATCATGATCGCGTTCTTCTTCACGATGCCGATCAAAAGGATGATGCCGATGATCGCCACGATCGTCAGGTCATCGCCGGCCAGCATCAGCGCCAGCAACGCGCCAATTCCGGCCGACGGCAACGTCGACAGAATGGTGAGAGGATGGATGAAGCTCTCGTAGAGCACGCCAAGCACGATATAGACGACGACGATCGCGGCCAGGATCAGGAAAAGCTGGTTGGAGAGCGACGACTGGAACGCCAGCGCCGCGCCCTGGAAGCTGCTGATCACGCTTGCGGGCATGCCCATGTCGATCTCGGCCTGCTTGATGGCGTTCACGGCACCGCCGAGCGAAGCGCCCGGCGCGAGGTTGAAGGAGATCGTGGTGGAGGGGAACTGTCCGAGATGCGAGACCAGCAGCGGCGCGGTTTGCTCCCGCATCTTCGCCATCACGGCCAGCGGTACCGGCGCGCCGCCCACGGAGGAAGGCAAATAGATGTCAGACAACGATTGCAGCGAGGTCTGCAGGCTGGGATCGGCTTCGAGGATGACGCGGTATTGGTTTGAGTTGGTGAAGATGGTGGAGACGATCCGTTGGCCGTATGAATTGTACAGGGCATTATCGATCGTGGCGGGCGTTATGCCGAAGCGGGCCGCCTGATCGCGGTCGATGTCGACGAAAACCGAGAGCCCCTGCGCCGACAGGTCGCTGGTTACATCGGCGAGCTCCGGAAGCTCGTTCAACTTGTCGACCAGCTTCGGCGTCCATTCAGCGAGCTGCGCAGGGTCGGCATCCTGAAGGATAAACTGATATTGCGTTCGGCTGACAGTGCCCTCGATGGTGAGGTCCTGGACCGGTTGCATGTAAAGCGTGATGCCGGTCAGCGAAGCCGTGCGGTCCTTGAGCCGCTGCATGACCGTCGCAATGTCCGATTTACGCTCGTCACGCGCCTTGAGATTGATCAGGATTCGACCGCTGTTGAGCGTGGTGTTGGTGCCGTCCACGCCGATAAAGGACGAAAGGCTCTCGACATCGGGATCCTTGAGAATGGCGCTGGCCAATTGCTGCTGCCGTTCCGCCATCGCCGCGTAGGACACCGATTGCGGCGCTTCCGATATCGCCTGGATGACGCCGGTATCCTGTAGCGGGAAGAATCCCTTGGGAATGACGACGTAGAGCAGGCCGGTGAGCACGAAAGTGCCGAGCGCAATAAGCAACACGAAGGTCTGGCGGTCCAGCACCCAGTTTAGCGCGTGGCCGTAGAGTTCGATGATGCGGTCGAACCCTTCGCGGCTATAGCGTTGAAACGCATTCTCGTGCGATTCGGTTTCGGCCTTGAGCAGCTTGGCGCAGGCCATGGGCACCAGTGTCAGCGACACCACGGCCGAAATCAGGATGGTTACGGACAGCGTGATGGCGAATTCCCGGAACAGCCGGCCCACCACGTCGCCCATGAACAGCAGCGGAATCAGAACCGCGATCAGCGATACCGTGAGCGAAATGATCGTGAAGCCGATCTGTTCGGAGCCGCGAAGGGCGGCCTGCAGCGGCTGCTCGCCTTCTTCGATGTAGCGGGAGATGTTCTCGATCACCACGATGGCGTCGTCGACCACGAAGCCGGTGGCGATCGTCAGCGCCATCAGCGACAGATTGTTGAGGCTGAAGCCGAACAGATACATGGCGCCAAGCGTGCCCACCAGCGACAGCGGAACTGAAAGGCTTGGAATCAGGGTCGCCCGCGTGCTTCGCAGAAATACGAAGATGACCAGCACCACGAGGATGACGGCGAGGGTCAATTCGAATTCCACATCCTGGACCGATGCGCGGATAGTCACGGTTCGGTCGGTGAGAATGTTGAGATCGATCGCCGCCGGCAGCGAGGCCTGCAACTGCGGCAACAACGATTTGATGCCTTCGACCACCGAAATGACGTTGGCGCCGGGCTGGCGCTGGATGTTGAGGATGATCGCCGGCGTTTCGTTCATCCAGGCGCCGAGCTTGTCGTTTTGCGAGCCGTCGATGACGTCGCCGACATCGCTGAGCCGTACCGGCGAACCATTTTTATAGGCGATGATCAGCGATTTGTAGTCGCTGGCGTTTCGGATCTGGTCGTTGGCGTTGATGGTGTAGGAGCGCAGCTTGCCGTCGAAACTTCCCTTCGGCGTGTTGACGTTGGCGTTGCCGAGCGTGGTCCTGAGATCGTCGATGTTCAGGCCGTAGGCGGCGAGTTTGCGGATGTCGGCGCGAATCCGCACCGCCGGGCGCTGGCCCCCGCTGATGCTCACAAGTCCGACGCCGGGAAGCTGTGATATTTTTTGCGCCAGGCGGGTATCGACGAAATCTTCCACCTGCGTCAGCGGCATCGTCTTCGACGTCAGCCCCAGCGTCAGAATCGGCGCATCGGCCGGGTTGACCTTGGCGTAGATAGGCGGCGCAGGCAGGTCGGACGGCAGGAGGTTGCCCGCGGCGTTGATCGCGGCCTGCACTTCCTGCTCGGCGACATCGAGGGAAATGCTGAGGCCGAACTGCAGCGTGATGACGGAAGCGCCGGCCGAGCTTACCGAACTCATCTGGTTCAGGTTCGGCATCTGGCCGAACTGCACCTCCAGCGGCGCGGTCACCGAAGACGTCATCACGTCGGGACTTGCGCCGGGGTAGAACGTTTGTACCTGGATGGTCGGATAATCCACTTCGGGCAAAGCGGCGACCGGCAGGAACCTGAATGCGAGCAGGCCGGACAGCATGATCGCAATCATCAGGAGGGTGGTCGCGACGGGCCGTAAAATGAACGGCTGCGACGGGCTCATTGTTTTGGTCCGCTGTCCGAATGCCGCTTCTTGCCGGCCTTTCCGGGTCCCGGGGCGGCTCCGGGGTCCGCGGCGGGAGCGTTGCTGTCGGTCTCGGTTCGGACGTTGATCTTCGCGCCGTCGCGCAGCTTGTCGGCGCCATCCACCACGATGCGATCGCCGGGAACCAGCCCGGAGCGAACTTCGACGCGATCGCCATCCGTCACGCCCAGTTCGATCTTGCGTACGGAGACGGTGTCATCCGCATTGACGAGATAGACAAACGTGCCGGGTGTGCCACGCTGGACGCCCGCGGTCGGCATCGTAGTGACATCCTTGTGAGTATCGAGCAGCAGGCGGACATTCACGAATTGATTGGGGTAGAGCGCTTTCGATTCATTCGGGAACTGGGCCCGCAGCTTGATCGTTCCGGTCGTCGGATCGATCTGGCTGTCGAAAGTCTGCAGCGTGCCGTCGGCGATCTTGGTGGCGCCGTTGCGGCTGAAGGCGGCTGCCGGTAGCGCGGCGCCGTCGCTGATCCGCTTCGAAATGGCCGGCAGATTATCCTCGGGCACGGTGAACAGCACGCTGATCGGTTGCAGCTGCGTGATGACCACGAGACCGGTGGCGTCTCCTGGCGTCACATAGTTGCCCTGGTCGACCTGGCGCAGCCCGACGCGGCCGTCGATCGGTGACACGATGTGGCAATACTGCAGGTTCACTTCCGCGGACTTGACCGCTGCACGGTCGGCTTCGACGGTGCCCTGGTCCTGCCCGACCAGCGCGATCTGCGTGTCCAACGTCTGACGCGGCACGGCGTTTTGCGCGGCCAAGCCTTGATAACGGGCAAGATCGACCTGCGCGCCCTTCAGCATGGCTTCGTCGCGCGCGAGCTGTCCTTTGGCTTGCGCCAGAGCGGCTTCGAACGGCCGCGGATCGATCTCCGCCAGCAGGTCGCCTTTCTTGACGTCGTCACCTTCCTTGAAGTCGATCTTCTGCAAGTAACCGCTGATCTGGCTCCTGATGGTTACGGTGGCCAGCGAGGTAACCGTGCCGAGACCGTTGAGGTTGATCCCGATATCACCCTTGCCGACAACCTCGGGGACGATCGACATCGCCACAGCGTTGCGTCCGCCCCGCGCCGGTTGCGGCGCGCCTTGCTGCCTGCTCCACCAGACGACACCTGCGACAACCAACAACAACAGTAGGCAAGTCACGACGAGGCGGCCGCGCGACCGCGGCTCGGTCGTTGGCGGAATGCCGATCGGGGAAGCAGGCGAAGGTTTAGCTTCCCGAGGAGGTTTTATCGGTTGGTTCATGAACGTTCGATCACAGAGATATCGTTCATCTTGCAGCCTCTTTTGTGCATGACCTGTCGGGGCGCGAGGTCGCTCAAACAACCGTGGCAGGCCAGTTATTGTAGGCGTTTTGAACGATATATCGCAACTGCTCACAGGCCGGAAAGGCTGCTTCCAACAGGCATTATCGTATTAATAATCGGAAAGGATTCTATGCCAGCGTCGCACTGCTTGCTAGCGGATCGGCAGGTTATCCGCAGAGATCGGCGGCCTTGCACGGCACAAAAAGCACAATCTCGGAAAAAGCACAGTTGAGGCCAATATGGCGCGTCCAAGCGTTTATTTTGCGGCGTCAACGCGTCCGCGGCCTCACGCAGCGTTATCCTCTTGCGCAGCTCCGATCCGAATCGCATCCGTTCTTTGCGGGGAGGCGCCAGCGAACGGTACGATCAGCAATCCGACCAGCGCGACGCCTGCGAGCAGGGCCCAAGCCTCATTGACACTGAGCGCGAACGCGGCCTTTTCGACCATCGGCCGAACATAGGCC
Source organism: uncultured Alphaproteobacteria bacterium (assembly GCA_963756215.1). Classification (GTDB taxonomy): domain Bacteria; phylum Pseudomonadota; class Alphaproteobacteria; order Rhizobiales; family Xanthobacteraceae; genus Bradyrhizobium. Next base: position 185,548 of record CAVWMY010000001.1, read on the forward strand.
TCGACGGCAGCATCGGTTACGCCGGCGGGCCGATGGGTGAAGAGCTGTACATCGAGCCCGATCGCCCGGGCCGCCGACACGTCTCCGGCGATCAGCCGGTCGCGCAAGGCCTCACCGTGTCCGCCGGTGCGCCCATACAGGATGGTGTCGATCATCGCGATCCCGATCGCGCCGCCCAGGTTTCGCATCAGGTTGAATAGTCCGCTGGCGTCGGGCACCCGGGCGGCCGTCAACGCGCCGAGCGCAAGCCTGGTCGGCGGCAGCAGGCAGAACATGATTGCGACCCCGCGCAGGACCTGTGGCCAGAACATCTCGTCGAAATCCGCGATCCGGCTTTGAAACGCGCTGCAGCCAAGGCCGAGGCCGAACAGGCCGAATCCCACAGCCGACAGCCAGCGCGGGTCATACCGACTTTCCAGCGCGCCGGCGATCGGTGCGGCCACGAGTTGCGCGCAACCTGTAACGAGCATGATGGTGCCGATCTCGAAAGCGTCGTGGTGGCGCACATAGGCGAGAAACACCGGCATCAGATAGACGGAACCGAACAATCCGACGCCGAGGGAAAAACTCAAGCCGCAGCCGATCGCGAACGAGCGTGTTTGCAGCGTCGACAATTCGACTACGGGATGGACGGCCCTTAACGTCCTTGCGGCGAAGAAGGAAGCGGTGCCGGCGCTCAGTAGTAGCAGCGAGGCGCAACGCGGCGAAAGCCAGCCATATTGCGGCGCCTGCTTCAGCGCGATCTCCAGGCTCGCCAGCGCAACCGCCATCAAGGCCAGCGAAAGCAGGTCAAGGGTAGCGAGATCGGTCAGGCTGAGTTGCTCGCGCGGCAGCAGAAACGGTATCGCCGACGCGGCGATAATTCCGGGGATCACATTGATCAGGAAGAGCCAGTGCCACGAATAGGTCTCGGTGATCCAACCGCCGACAACCGGCCCGATGGTGGGCGCCAGCACCGCCATGATGCCGGCCATGGTGGTGGCGACGGGGTGCAGGCGGACCGGAAACAGAAGGAATACCGCCGAGAACACCGCCGGGATCAGCAGGCCTCCGGCAAAGCCCTGAAGCACGCGGAAGCCGACCAAGGCCGCGAACCCGCCGCTGTAGGCGCAGCCGACCGAGGCCAGGGTGAAAAGTCCGATGGCGCCTACAACCAACCACCGCAAGGTCAGGACGCGCGTCAGCCATCCCGTCAGCGGAATGGCGATGATCTCGGCGATGAGATAGGCCGTCTGAATCCAGCTGACCGCGTCTGGCGAGATCGCTAGCGCATGTTGGATGGAAGGCAGCGATGTCGCGACAACCTGGATGTCAAGGATCGCCATGAACATGCCGAGGCACATCAGGACGAAGCCGAGCCAGGTCGCCACACGTGGCTCGCTCACGTCGATCGATTGCGCCTTCATGGCGCACCGTGCCCGAAGGTCGGGCTGGAAGCTGCCAGGGCGCGGTTCTCGGCGCGGATCCGGATCGCGAGAACCGCAGCGTTCAGCACTGTGAAGATCGCAGCTACCCAAGGAAGATAAAGGGCGAGCGGGAGCACGGCGATCTCGGCGGCCACGACGGCGTAATTGGGGTGTGCCAGATATCGATAGGGGCCTGCCGACACCAGAGGTTGGCCTGGCAACGCGATGATGCGCGTGGTCCAGCGGGAGCCCAGTGTCCAAAGCACCCAGATGCGGAACCCCTGCACCGCGAGATAGACGGCCAAGGCAATCGCATTCACCGGATGGTCGTGTCCGAACACCCAAAGCGACAGCAGCCATGCTGCATGGACCGCGACGATCAGCGGGTAATGTCCGGGCGCCAGCTCCGTTGCGCCGCGCGCCATCAGTTTGCGTGTATTGTGGCGAGACAGCACGAGTTCACCGGCCCGCTGCAGCGTGACCAGCCCGAGGATGAGTTCGGCGAAATTCAAGCGGCGTGCCGCAGCGAGGCGCAGCTTGCGGTGAAGCCGGGTCCGAGCGCCGTTAACAGCGAGCGTGCCGGCAACCCGGCATTGCGCAGGCGCTCAAGCACGAACAGCACGGTGGGCGCCGACATGTTGCCGTAGTCGGCAATCACCTGCCGCTCATGGTCGAGCGTGCCCTGATCAAGCGCAAGCGCGGTCTCCAGCGCGTCGATGACCCGCGCCCCGCCGGGATGGCAGACGAAGCGATCGATGTCCGCGATCGAGAGCTGCATAGCTGCAAGGATCTGCGTCACGGCGGGATTGAGGTTCTCGGTGACGAAATTCGGAATCGTTCGCTGAAAAATGACGCCAAAGCCTTCCGGGTCGACGTTCCAACCCATGATGCCGAGCGTGTCGGGCCAAAGATGTTGACCGGAATCCTCGATCTGCGTCGCCCCGCCGTCGCCGGCGCGAAGGATCACGGCCGCGGCACCATCGCCGAACAGGCTGGTCGCGACGATGTTGGCCTTGGTGAGTTCGTCAAGCCGAAGCGCGAGCGAGCACAGTTCCACGGCGACCAGCAGGACGTTGGTGCCGGGCCGGGCCTGCGCCAGCCGTGCCGCGATCGCCAGGCCGGAAACCCCACCCGCGCACCCGAGACCGAACACCGGTACGCGCATGATGTCGGATTGAAATCCCATTCGCCCGGCGACGCGGGCCTCCAGGCTTGGCGTCGCAATGCCAGTGGAGCAGACGGTGACGACGGTGTCGATATCGCCGCCGGACAGGTGCGCGTTCGCCATTGCCTTGCCGGCGGCGTCGATGAACAGTGCTTCAGCGCCCTCCAGGAACGCCTTGGTGCGTTCCGGCCAGCCGCGCCGTTCGAGGTACCAGTCGAACGGCTTCACGCCGTGGCGTTTGACGATTCCGGTATTGGAAAAAATGCTCGAGAGTGTTTCGAATTGCGGAAGCCGCGGTCCGAACACATCCCAGGCCGCGGCCAGAACGTCCTTCTGCAGGAATACGTTGGGAGGGACCGCTGTCGCCAACGAAACCAGGGCCGCCGTTTGCATCGCGCATCTCTCCCGGGTTTTACCAACGGTATAGGAAACAATGGTGTGACGGGAATATTTCGAAGGCCGTAAAAAATCACGTGTTCAGCGGGTCACTTAACGGTGAGACTTCTGTGTCCATCGCTCGCGCAACCGTCCCCGATCGCCCGCCAGTCATTCATCGCAAAGCCACGGTGAACGCTGCATCGCTTTTTTGCAACTGACATCTTCCGGGCCGGGGTCTAGCCGGACCATAACCGGCTGTGCTTTGATGCCGCAGAACAAGCCGTAGCAAACGGCATCGGCGGCGGATGCCGTCGAAAATCAAAGCTCAAGGGGAGGATCAGTCTTTGGAACAGACAGGTCGTACGCTGCTGGCCAAAATCTGGGATCAGCATGTCATCGCTCGGATGGGCGATGATACCGATCTCCTCCATGTCGACCGTCACCTGCTGCATGACCTCGGCGGCTCTCGCGGACTTCTTGATCTCAAAAGCCGCGATCTCAGCGTCCATAATCCGGAATTGACGTTCGCAACGCCGGACCATGCGATTTCGACGGCGCGCGGACGCGCCGGCACCATCAAGATCGGTCAGGATCTGTTGGCGGCTTTGCGGGTCGAAACGACCGCGAGCGGCATCCAGATGTTCGACATCGATGAGCCGGGTCAAGGTATTGTCCATGTCATCGGCCCCGAACTAGGCCTCAGTCTTCCCGGCGCGCTGATCGTCTGCGGCGACAGCCACACCTGCACACATGGCGGCCTGGGAGCTCTCGCGTTTGGCATCGGCTCGAGTGAGTTGACGCATGTGCTGGCAACGCAGGCGCTGATCCAGCGCCGGCCGAAGACCATGCGCGTTAAATTCGAAGGCAAGCTTCCACTCGGCGTGACCGCGAAAGATATGATCCTCGCCTTGATCGGTCACGTCGGGGCAGCAGGGGGCACCGGTTACGCGGTCGAATACGCCGGCGGCGCCATCAGGGATCTGTCGATCGAGGGGCGGCTCACCATTTGCAACCTTTCGATCGAACTCGGCGCCAAGATGGGCATGGTCGCGCCGGATGAGAAGACTTTTGAGTATGTTCGCGGACGGCCCTACGCGCCGCAAGGCGAGGTGTGGGAGCAGGCGATCAAAGCGTGGCGGCAGCTTGCAAGTGATGCGGATGCGGTTTTTGACCGTGAAGTCGTCATCGACGTCACCAAGATCAACCCGCAGGTGACCTGGGGCATCAGTCCGGAGCATGTCATCGGCGTCGACGGCTGCATTCCCGATCCGCAGGCGGTCACCGATCCAGAGCGTCGCGCCGCGCTGCAGACCGCGCTCGATTACATGGGTCTGAAGGCCGGCGCGCCGATTGCCGGCACACCCATCGACTGGGTCTTTATCGGCTCATGCACCAATAGCCGCCTGAGCGACCTGCGCGCGGCCGCTGAAGTTGCGCGCGGCCGAAAGGTCGCGCCCGGTGTTCGGGCATGGATCGTGCCCGGTTCGGAAAACGTGAAGCGCGATGCCGTCGCCGAAGGGTTGGACAAGATTTTCACTGATGCCGGCTTCGAGTGGCGCGAGCCCGGCTGCTCGATGTGCCTGGCCGCGAATGGCGAAACGGTAGCGCCGGGCCAGCGTTCGGTCTCAACGTCCAATCGCAATTTCATCGGTCGCCAGGGTCCGCGCGCCCGCACGCACTTGGCAAGCCCGGCAACCGCGGCGGCAGCCGCGATATCCGGCGCGATCGCCGACGTGCGCAACATGGAGCGCTGAGATGCCGAAGCCCTTTACCAAAATGAGCGCGATCGCCGCGCCGATCATGCGCACCAACATAGATACCGATGTGATTATTCGCATCGAGCGATTGGTCGGCAACGGCATTCGCGGCACGCTCGGCAAATGGGCGTTCGGCTCGTTGCGCTATCTGCCCGACGGCTCCGAGAATCCCGAATTCATCCTGAACCGGGAGCCGTATCGGGCCGCCGAAATTCTCGTCACCGGTCCGAACTTCGGCTGCGGCTCGTCGCGCGAAGGTGCGGTGTGGGCGCTGCAGGAGATGGGAATTCGCGCCGTGATCGGCTCTGGCTTCGGGGATATCTTCTTCGCCAACTGCTTTCAAAACGCAATTCTTCCGATCATCGTCGACAAGGAGATTGTCGATGGCCTTGCGGCGGAGATCGAGATTACCCAGGGCGCCGGCCGCATCGGCATTGATCTTGAAGAGCAGACGATCACGTCACCGACCGGCAAGCGGCACCATTTCGAGATCGATCCGCGCCGCCGGACCGGGTTACTCGGCGGCCTCGACGAGGTGGCGCTGACGTTGCAGCGCGACGCGGAAATCAGGGCGTTCCAGGCATCCGACCGCGCCCAGCGGCCATGGATCCATTTTGCGAGGAAGCAGGCATGAATACGCGATCCAACATGTTCAAGGTCGCCGTCGTCGGCGGCGAAGGCATCGGCCCCGAGGTGACGGCGCAGTCGCACCGCGTCCTCAACTGGTTCGTCGCCAACCGCGGCGTGCCCGTAACGTCGCGCGAAGCCCAATATGGCATCATCCCCTACCTCGCGACCGGCAAGGTGTTGCCGCAGGATACCGTCGAGGCAATGGAAGAGGCCGATGCGATCCTGTGGGGCGCAACCGGCGGTCCGGAGACCAAGGAGGTGCCGCCGGCGGCCCGCAAGGCCGGGAGCCTGCTGTCGATGCGCAGCAAATATGACCTTTACGCCAATCTAAGGCCGATCGTTGCCAGTCCGGCGCTGGCCGATTCCGCGCCGCTCAAGGCCGAGGTGCTGAAGGATGTCGATTTCGTCATCATCCGCGAACTCACCAGCGGCATCTATTTCGGCGAACCGCGCGGCATCGAAACGCTTCCGGACGGCCAGCGGCGCGGTTTCAACACGGAGCAGTACACCACCAGCCAGGTCCGCCGTGTAGCCCGATCGGCGTTCGAATTGGCACGCACCCGCAAGGGAAGGGTCTGCTCGGTGGACAAGGCGAACGTGCTGGAAACCAGCGTGTTGTGGCGTGAGGAGGTCATCAAGCTCCACAGCGAAGAATTCTCCGATGTCGAACTCAGCCATCTCTATGTCGACAACGCCGCGATGCAGATCGTGCGCGAGCCCAGGCAGTTCGATGTGATGGTGACCGGCAATATCTTCGGCGACATCCTGTCCGATTGTGCGGCCATGGCGTCCGGCTCGCTCGGCATGTTGCCGTCGGCCTCGCTTGGACCGGTCGATCAATACGGTCGGCGCAAGGCGCTGTACGAACCCGTTCACGGCAGTGCTCCGGATATCGCAGGCAAGGGTATCGCAAATCCGCTCGGCTCGATCCTCAGCGTCGCGATGATGCTGCGCATGACGCTCGATCGGCCCGAGGATGCGGAACTGTTGGAGAAAGCCGTGGCCACGGCCCTGGCAGCCGGTGCGCGAACGGCCGACATTGCAGCGCCCGGCGCGCCGCGGCTTTCGACCCAACAAATGGGCGATGCAGTGCTTGACGCGCTCGATAAGGTCGCTCGCAAGCAAAAGGAGCCGGCGTGATGGCCAAAAGCCTCAGCCGGCGCTCGGCCCTGACGATCATCGCCGGGACCGGCGCGTTGCTCTCGGCGAGCCGCGCGTCTGCCGAAGCCAAGGCGGGACGTGCCATCTATCCAGTCGCGGTGCCGATCTACCAGTCGCAGTTCGTGGCCGATCGTGCCGGATTTTTCAAGGACGCCGATCTCGATTGTAAGCTGATTCAGGGCGGCAGCGGCGTCAAGACCCGCGAGATCATTGCTTCTTCGCAGGGCGACATCGGCATCGGCGACATCACCCATCCGATGCAACTCGCCAATCATGGGCGTAACGGACGGATATTGATGCCGACCGACACCCGCTCGAGTTCGGTGATGTTCATCATCCGCAAGGACCTGTGGGAGCAGGGCATCACGACGCTGCAGGCACTGACCGAATGGAAGCGCCCCGACGGACGCAAGCCGATCATCTCGGTTTCGTCGCTGGGAGGCACCAACCATGTTTGGGCTTCCTATTACATGGAGACCATGGGGTTCGACGAGAAGGTCACCTGGATTGGAACCGGCAATGTCGACACCATGCTGGGCTCGCTGAAGACCAGGCAGGTCGATGTGCTCGTGAGCTCGCTCTCGCTGCTGGACGATGCGCAGCAGCAAGGCTGGGGCACGCTTTTGTTCGATGGAACGGATGAGGCGACCTGGAATAAATATATCGGCGGCAAGGTTCCAGTGACGGCGCACTTCACGATCCAGTCGACGATCGACAAGGACCCGGCCAAGATGCAGGCCTACGTGACGGCGCTGTGGCGCGCCGCGCAGTGGATCAAGACGCATTCACCCGACGAGATCTACGACATGATCGAGCCCTACGTCGGTAGTACTTCGCGTCGCGCCAATGTCCTTGAAATCACCGCACTGAAAAACGTCGCCGACTTCGGCGGCGTTATCGAGCCGACGAGTTTCGCGCGCGGCGAAAAAGTCTGGTTTCGCGAGATGACCGGCATCAAGCCGCTCACCATCACCGAGGTCGTCAGTCCCGGCTTCGTCGCGGTCGCGCGCAAGGCGTATCCGGGTTGAAAGCCCGGGAGTCGAAAACTCGGGCCGCGAACGCACGCGCGATGCCCGCGCCGGACGTCGCGCGGATCGACGTCCGTGGATTGAGCAAATCGTTCCAGCTCGCGGGCGCTGCGATCGAGGCCGTGCGCGACGTCTCCTTCAGCGTCCGTCGCGGCGAATTCGTAGCTTTGCTCGGACCCTCCGGCTCCGGCAAAAGCACGGTTCTCAATATGATCGCGACTTTGATCCGGCCAAACAGCGGGCAGATCCTGATCGACGGCAGGCCGGTGATCACGGGCAGTGCAACGCCCGGTGTCGGCTACGTTTTCCAGCGCGACACGCTGTTTCCATGGCGCACCGTGGCGGAAAATATCGGCTACGGGTTGCAACTGTCCGGCGTATCGAAAGTCGAGCAGAAAACGCGCGTTGCCGCCGCCATCGTGCAGGCCGGTTTGCAGGGGTTCGAAGAGGCCTATCCGTCAGCGCTATCGGGTGGCATGCGGCAGCGCGCAGCCTTGATGCGGACGCTGGTCGTCGAGCCCCAGATTTTGCTGATGGACGAGCCGTTCGGCGCTCTCGACACCCATACCAAGATCGACATGCACGACGTTCTATTGCGGATTTGGGAGCGGGAGCAGCAGACGGTTCTGTTCGTTACGCACGATCTGGGCGAGGCGCTGACGCTGGCCGATCGCATCATTCTGTTCTCCGCCCGCCCGGGCCGGATCAAGGATATGTTCGAGGTGGATTTCCCCCGGCCGCGCGACGCCGTGAAGGTGCGCGAGACGCCGCGCTATGCCGAACTGTTTCAACATATCTGGCATTCGCTCGGGGAAGAGTTTGCCAAGGGACGTCGCTCGTGAAGGGCTCTGGTCCATGAAAACATCACGTCGGTTCGCAGGTACGTGGGCGTGGCAGGCGCTGATCTGCGTCGCCGTGTTATCGATCTGGCAATGGGGCTACGACCTGCACGCCAGCCTTCCCTGGCTGGTGCCGGACATGCTCGATCCTTATTTCATCTCGAAGCCCTCGCAGATCTTCGAAAACTTCCTGATCCTGAGCTGCATCAAATCCAAGCTCGGCGTCTTCAATGGCTGGTTCAATGGCGACTTTGCCAAATGCATGGCGCGTACGGACAACAATCTCTGGGTCGCGACGTCCGTCACGCTCAAGAACACCTTTTTCGGCTTTATCACCGGCGTATCCAGCGGCTTTGCGGCTGGCCTGATCCTGGGACGTTCGGATCGGCTCAGTGCGATCTTTCAGCCTTTCATTACCGCAGTGAATTCTATTCCCCGGATTGCATTGGCGCCGATCATCGTTTTGGCGTTTGGCATCGGCGACACCTCGAAGATCGTGACGTCGTGGATCGTGGTGGTGTTTCTGGTGTTCTTCAATACGTTCGAGGGTGCCCGCTCGATCGACGAAGGCTTCATCAACGCGGCGCGGCTGCTCGGTGCGAGCGAATGGCAAGTCACCCGCACGGTCGTGATTCCCTCGACCATGGCCTGGGTATTCGCTTCCCTGTCACCTGCAATTTCCTTCGCCCTGATCGGCGTCATCGTCGGTGAATTCATCGGCGCCGAGCGGGGCATCGGACGTCTGATTATCGAATCCGAAGCGCGCGCGGAAGCGTCCGGCATGATGGTCGCGGTGATTGTGCTGATGCTTGTGGGCGTTGTGTTGACGACGCTGATCCGCCGCCTGCAGGCCTATCTGCTGCGCTGGCAGCGACATAATATGGCAGAATAGCAGCATTCAAGCCGTCGCTGGCATGGTTTTGCTGGCGGCCAATGCCGGGCATGTTGTAATCGTAGCGGCTAAGAGACGGTTCAGAAAGTCATTCAAAGGTGAGGAAATAACGCCATGACGCATGCGATCCGCTTTCACAAGGCCGGTGGTCCGGAAGTTTTGGTCTGGGAGGAAGTCAAGCTCGGCAAGCCCGGTCCCGGCGAGGCGCGTATCCGCCATACCGCGGTCGGGTTGAATTTTGTTGATATTTATAATCGCTCCGGGGTCTACCAGGTCCCGCTGCCAAGCGGTCTAGGCAGCGAAGGCGCCGGCGTAGTCGAGGAAGTCGGCACGGGCGTTACCGATCTCAAGCCCGGTGACCGCGTCGCTTATGGCAGTTCGCCCCTGGGCGCTTACGCCGAGGAGCGAATGATTCCCGCCGATCGCCTGATCAAGCTGCCCGACAGCATCGACGACAAGACCGCCGCCGCCATGATGCTCAAGGGGCTGACGACGCAGTACCTGATCCGCCAGACCTATCGCATCAAAGCCGGCGAAACGATCCTGCTGCACGCCGCGGCCGGCGGTGTTGGCCTTATCCTCTCCCAGTGGGCAAAGCATCTCGGCGTGACCGTGATCGGAACCGTCGGCAGTGAAGCGAAAGCAAAGCTCGCCAAAGCGCATGGCTGCGCACATACCATCGACTATACCCGAGAGGATTTCGTCAAGCGGGTCGACGAGATCACCGGCGGCAAAAAAGTGCCCGTGGTTTACAACTCGGTGGGCAAGGATACTTTCCTGAAGTCGCTGGATTGCCTGGCGCCGCTCGGTTTCCTCGCACTGTTCGGCCAGTCCTCAGGCAATGTCGAGCCGCTGAATCTCGGCCTGCTTGCCCAGAAGGGTTCGCTCTACGTCACGCGCCCGACACTGAACACCTATGGCGCCAAGCGCGAGAACCTGGTGGCGATGGCGAAGGAATTGTTCGAGGTCGTTCAATCCGGCGCGGTCAAGATCGAGGTCAACCAGACCTATCCGCTCAAGGATGCCGCGAAAGCCCATGCCGACCTCGCAGCGCGCAAGACCACGGGATCGACGGTCCTGACAGTGTAGAGACAGATTTTCCTTCCGGGTGTACGCGTCTTGGCCCGCGATGTGCATTGAGGAGAATCTCGAGATTCCGGGTGCGACGCCAAAGCGTCGGCCCGGAATGACATCAGAAAATACAGGACGGAAAACTTGCCATGAACCTCTCGCATCTCCTGAACGCCCGCCGCGCGGCGGGAAAACCGGTCCGCGTGGCGCTGATCGGCGCGGGCAAATTCGGCTCCATGTTCCTGTCACAGGTGCCGCATACGCCGGGACTTGAAGTGCCCGTGATCGTCGACCTCGATCCGCAGCGAGCACGCGAGGCTTGCCGCACTGTCGGTTGGGATGCGGAAAGAATTGCGGCAACGGCCTTCACCACCGACGGGTCCAAGGCGACATCGGGCAATATCGAGGTTATCGTGGAGGCCACCGGCAATCCCGCGGTCGGCATTCGACACGCCCGCGCGGCGGTCGCGGCCGGCAAGCATATCGTGATGGTCAACGTCGAAGCCGACGTGCTGGCGGGGCCGTTGCTCGCGGAGGAGGCACGCAAGGCGGGCGTAGTCTATTCGCTCGCCTATGGTGATCAGCCGGCATTGACGTCGGAAATGGTGGATTGGGCGCGTGCGACCGGATTTCGTGTTGTCGCTGCGGGAAAAGGCACGAAGTATCTGCCGGCCTATCATGACGTGACCCCGGACGGGGTGTGGAGTCACTATGGGCTGACGGCCAGCGAGGCTCAGTCGGCTGGGATGAACCCGCAGATGTTCAATTCATTCTTGGACGGCACCAAATCAGCGATCGAGATGGCCGCGATCGCCAACGCGTGCGGGCTCGACGTGCCTGCGGATGGCTTGTTGTTTCCGCCCTGCGGTGTCGACGACCTGCCGCACATCATGCGTCCTCGCGACAAGGGTGGCGTGCTGGAAAAATCCGGCGTCGTCGAAGTGGTTTCGTCGCTGGAGCGCGACGGTCGGCCGGTGTTTCGCGACCTGCGCTGGGGCGTCTATGTCGTTCTGGAAGCGCCCAACGATTACGCCGCGGACTGCTTCAAGCAATATGGCCTCAAGACCGATGCGAGCGGGCGCTATGCCGCGATGTACAAGCCCTATCATCTGATCGGGCTCGAACTGAACATCTCGATCCTGTCGGCGGCACTACGCGGCGAACCGACCGGGCAGCCGCAGGGCTTCCGTGGCGACGCGGTGGCGGTTGCCAAGCGCGATTTGCGGGCCGGGGAGATGCTGGACGGCGAGGGCGGCTATACGGTATGGGGCAAATTGATGCCCGCGGCGGCGAGCCTTGCCGCCGGTGCCTTACCAATTGGGCTCGCGCACAAGGTCAAGCTCAAGAACGCCGTCGCCCGCGGCGCGATAGTGGGTTGGAGCGACGTTCAGACCGACGCCGATGATGACACCGTCAAGACGAGAAGAGCGATGGAAGCGAAATTCGGCGGGAGGGGGTGAGACCCTGAATGGACGCGCCGGTTCGCAACAAGGGCCGCCGTCAGACCGTTTCATGCTTGCGCAGTTCACGCGCATGATCGAACCGGGCGGCCTGCAAATCGGCGGCCGCAGCCGGAACTTCGGGCAGGGCGGCCTCCGCCAGGATCTCAGCGGTGATATCGTCGACCGCGCAGTCGGCGATCTCGTGAATGAAGCTGATGTTGCCGTATTCGCCGGAGGCGACGCGAGAGACTACTTCACGGCGCGTGATTTCGGGATCGACAATTGCCTCGCGACCGCGGCGGCCGTAGTCGATCATCACGACGAAATATTGCATGAACGATATTTTCTCTACCGTAGGAAAGTCAGTTGCAAGAAGTGCCTATTATTTCGGAAAATCAGAAATAGGTCAAGTGATAAATTCGGTAAAACAGAAATTGCAGATTGAATCCCGGCTTCCTCTCACCGAGATTTAGAGAATCAGGTTCACGCGGCGTGGTCAGCTGCTTCGGGCCGCCTTGCGGGTTCGTGCCGCGGCCTTGGTTCGCAAGCGCTCGATCTGACCCCTCGGCAGGGTGACGCAGATCTCGCCGATCCAATCCAGCTTCACGCCCACGATGGGCTTGGCATTGAAGCTCGTGAGGTTGACGACGGTCGCGGACTTCCCGCGCTCGATGGTTTTCAGGTAACGCTCGCCCGTCTTCAGGCGGACCGCGGCCTCTTCGCCATAGAAGCTTGAAATCGGGTGGCGCTGCTCGCGATAGACCACGATGATGTCGCCGTTCTCGTATTTTGGCAGCATTGAATCGCCGGATACCTGGAAGGCGATAGTCTCTTCCGCGATCGGAAACGGCAGTTCGACTTCGCCCAACCCTTCCGGCGGCACTTGCTCGTGTTCCGGTTCGATGCTCGCGCCGGCGCCCACGCGCCCCATGATCGGCACCGAATTCAGCTCGAGGTAATCGACGATCAGCGCAATTTCCGATGCCTTAATCAACCGGAGCCCGGACAAAATCTCGGAGACTGCCCCGGGCCGCACGCCCATCGCCGCGGCAAGACCGCCCTTGGTCTTGCCTGGCTTCTCCAGTCCCCGCTCGATCAATCTGATGTCCAGCATGGCCCAGTTCTTCCGAATTTCCGAAACTATAGCAATTCCGATTATCAGAAATCAAGCTTGACTTTTATTTCGGAATATCCGAAATAGGTGACGGCGCCGTAGCGACGACAGGAAACAGGGACAAACGATGGAATCAACGGAATGGGCGCCCGAGCACTCGGCCGCGCTGACGGAAAATCTGGCACAGGGCATGTCTTATTCGGAGATCGCGCGGACGATCAACGCGAAGTTCGGCACCAACTATTCGCGCAATGCCGCGCTCGGCCGCGCCAAACGCATGGGGCTTGGGGGCACCCGCCGCCCCGCGAACTGGGCGCGACTGCCTCCAAGGGCGGAGCAACCAAATCTTTGCAAGGTGCGCGAACGCTATGCCGCGATGTCGAGGTGGTTCGTACCGGTGTTCGAACCCGTCGAGAGTCCGAAGCTGCGCTGCGCCGATGTCGATCCACGCCATCTTTCCCTGCTGGAGCTTGAAAGCGGCGATTGCCATTACCCTTACGGTGGCGATGAGGAGGGCGAGGCCATCACCTTCTGCGGTCGTGCCAGGCGCGAAGGCTCAAGCTACTGCGAGGCCCATTTTCGCCTGACTTGCGGTCCCGGAGCGTTCCCGAGCGCTGCGGATGCGACGGCGGTCCGGCCCCTCGAGGTCGCATGAACCGGGCTCCGGAACCGGCGCCGGTCGAAGTCGTTGCGGGTCGCATGAAGCTACTGTCCTTCCGACACCGGATCGCGCATCTGCGGGCGCTGATGGATCGTCGACCGGTCGGCTCGCGCCGCCGACATGATCTCGAGGCGCTGCTGCGCTAAGAGACGACCGCGCGGTCGGCGAAGCCAGATCGCGGCCGGTGACACAACTGGTTGTGCCGCTTCGCGGCGACCCCTCGAAAAGCTCGACACGGATCATCTGTCCTATACCTCATTCCAGCAAGGAGCAGCCGAACATGGCGCGCGCCAGACGCAACAAGCCCTATAACCCCGCCAGAAGTCACGACCGGCAGTCGCGAGATTTGCCAGGCAATGCCGAGGTCGCCGTTGTTGAGGTCGACGATCCCCTCGGCCTTGAGCCCGGCGACAAGATCGTTACGCTTCGCTCTATTCGCAACGATCCCTTGGCTCGGCTACAGACGCATCGTCAGGTCGACGAGGCGCAATATCTGGGCGGGCGATCGTTTCAGAGCGATTGGGAGAAGGCGGAGCGGGGCCCGCAGGCTGTCGATCCTGCCAGGGAATATGTCGATGGCGGGCAGTTTCGTGAACCGATCACGGAGGGGCAGCGCAGGGCGGTGCTGCGGCTGAACCGTGTCGAACGCGAACTGGGCGCCGATGGTTCGGCGCTGGTGCATGAAGTATTGATTTTGGGAATGACGATGGAACAGATCGCCCAGAGACGGGGGCTGCGCGGTCAGCGTTGGCTCGATTATTTTTCGCGGCGATTCCGTGAATGTCTGGATCGGTTGGCGTTGATCTATGGATTCGCAACGACAAATCCGCGTGAACTGGTATGAGAGCAGGCGGAGCGGGCGCCGCCCTGGTGCGGCTGGTGTAGGCGAGGGCCAGTGATGAAACTGCGGATTGGATTCAGCATCGCGCTGGTCGCGGTGCTCTTTGCGGTCTGGCTGCTGCTATCGAAGCCGACGTGCGGAGCCGGCTTCAGGGCCTCTCTCGCTACCTGGACCAACTGGACCTGCGTCGAGCGGTGACAGCGCCACAAGGACGACATCGCGGGGCAGCTGGAAGCCGGGCCATGCTCCGTGGGCACCGCAAAGCATCCGAACCCGGAAACATAATTAAAATTTTGCTCAATCGATTTAGGCCAGATTAGAAAACGTAACGCTATACCTACCGCGCTGAGCGATTCAACATCACCTTGAACGGAGGCTCGAAGTGAAACGTACGTTTTTTAAGTTTTTGTCTGATCAATCGGGTGCGACGGCGATCGAATACGGCCTGATCGCAGCCGGCATTGCACTCGCTATCATCGCGATTGTTAATGGCCTCGGCAGCAACCTTAACGCCAAGTTTACGTCGATCAACACTTCGTTGAAATAAGTTGATGCGCTAATTCCCTGAAAAGGGGCGCAACACCTTCAATCGACTAAACGTCATGAGTAAGCCCGTGCGACAGTCGCGCGGGCTTTTTCCATTGTGTGGCTTCGATCGTGCGATCCGGGTCGATGTGTGTTCTCGCAGCAGCCGCGAAAGAGCTGGCCGAAACACGCCCGGTGGGCGGCGCTATCAAAGCAGGCTTCGCGAGATGGTCCACGTCCGGAGGCCGCCGCGACCGTAAGAGCCCGCCGTGATCGCGACTTTTGCGTTTGCAAGTCTGTCGCAGGGGGCATGCAATAACCTCAAGTCGGCGAGCTTTCCCTAGCAATAACAGATGCTTGCGGCGACTGCCCGCGCGCATGACGGTGAAGCGGCGATCCGGTCCCGGCAGGTGTGCAGACATTGCTGTTGTGAGGAATGCAAGCGCTGCATTACCAAGGGGCAACGGCCCAAATCGGACCGAGAGGTCGTTATCAGCCCGTGGATCGCCAAATGAAACCAGAAGAAAAGGAAAGGCCGATCATGATTGCCAAGCCGCAATTGCCCGAGCGAGCGCCAAGAGAAAGGGGCGTGCCCACAGCTCTGGACGGACTGCTGGTGGTCGATTTCACCCGCGTTGTCGCCGGTCCTGCCTGCACTCAGACGCTGGCCGATTTCGGCGCGAAGGTCATCAAAATCGAAAATCCGGAAGGCGGCGACGATACGCGTCACTATGAGCACGCGGAAATTGGCGGCGAGAGCGCGGCTTTTCTCAGCCTCAACCGTAACAAGCGCGGCATCGCCCTCGACTTCACCAAGCCCGAATCGCTTGCGGTCGCGCGCGAACTCATTGCCAAGGCGGACGTGGTAGTTGAGAACTTCTCCGGTGGCGTGATGAAGAAGTTCGGCCTCGACTATGCGTCGGTTGCGCCAACCAATCCCCGCCTGGTCTATTGCTCGATTTCGGCTTACGGCCGCAAGGGAGAGTTCGCGCTGCGGCCGGGTTTCGATCCGATCACGCAGGCCGAAAGCGGCTTCATGTCGTTGAACGGTTTTGCCGATGGCGAACCGGTGCGCACGGGTCCGCCGGTTGTCGACCTGGCAACGGGAATGTCGGCCTGCAACGCGATCCTGCTGGCATTGCTGGCCCGCGACCGACTGGGCCGCGGCCAACACGTCGAGGTCGCCCTGATCGACATTGCGGTCGCGATGACCGGATTTTACGGCATGGCTTATCTGATCAACGGGACCAATCCCGGTCGGTTCGGTAACTCGCCGAACGGGTCTCCAAGTGTCGGCGTCTATCGTGCATCCGACGGACCGTTTTATATCGCCTGCGCAAACGACCGGCTGTATCGCCGACTGGTCGTCGAGGTATTGGAGCGGCCTGATCTCGTCACCGATCCCCGGTTCGCACACCGAAAGGAACGTACGGCCAATAAGGAAACGCTTCGCGCGATCATCGGCGAAGTGTTCGCGGACGATCGGCTTGAGAACTGGATGGCTAAGATGAAGAAAGCCAACGTGCCCTGCGGCTATCTTCGCACGGTCGAGGAGGGGTTCAACGCCCCTGAGGTGCGCGACCGTCACCGCCTCAGCCAGATTCCGCACCCGACCGCGGGTTCCGTTCCTAATATTGAGTCGCCGCTCAGCATGGGCCTGACATCGATCGTGGATCCCGTTGCGGCGCCGTTGCTGGGTCAGCATACCAAGGAAGTATTGCGGGAAACGCTGGGTTACGACGATGACCGCATCGCCGCGCTGGCTGAAGCCGGGGTTTTCGGAGCGACCTCTGGCGGCTGAGGTTGGGCGGCGCGCACGATCTTGAAGGCGCGCCATCAACTGGCTCGTCGCGCTTGATCCTTGCGGATCGTGCCGCGCGCCCGGCAAATGTTGCCGCGGCGCTGCGGCAACCCATGTGGGATCGATTGATTTTTAATGGAAATTTCGTGGCTCGGGATTTGCTATCCCAAGAGCCGGGCTACGTCTGTGTGCGTTGGGGCAATCACAATGGGGATTGATCATGCCACATCAAGCTATGCTGCAACCGGTCATCTTGATCCCGGAAGTCAAGCCGCGGAAAGCCGAACCGCGTAAGGGCCGCATCCCAGTACCTGCCGCTGGCTCGCTCGACGGCGTCACGTCAGAGAGCTTTGGGCGGACCGACTTCGACCGGACACTTCCGGGAGATAACTTTGTTCCGATCGAAGGGGTCGAGAGAAAACCGCACCAGCCGCCAGGACGCTTGAGCGAAAACACCCTGAAAGCAATGCTGCAGGTGCAGGAATTTGGGCGGCAGGAAAACGCGTGATGCGCTGTACTTAGCGAGAAGCCCGCGCTTCGCTGGCGCCGCCTTCTGGCTGCAAACCCGGCCGCGCTCCCTCTCAGAGGCTAGCGGTTGCGCGCTTCGCAAGCATGGCATCGAACGCTGATTTGATACGTCGGACAGCCGGATCCTTGTACGGGAATTCCCTGTTGTCGTCATGAACCAGCATGGAGGCGTTGACCTCGAACACGATCAGGTTCCCATCGGCGTCCAAGCCGCAATCGATCCCGAAATATTCAAGGCCGATACGCTGCTGGATAGCCCGCAGCGCCTGGAAATTCCCGGCATCGAACACGCGTGCAGGATCGTTCAAAAATACGGCTTCCTCCTGCTGCATCCAGATCTGGTTGGCCATGTCGGTGTTGACATGATGAACTTTCCAGTCGTTTCCGATCGCGAGATGATACGGCAGGACCTGGTCGTCCACGAAAATGAAGCGATACTTCCGAAAGAACCCATCGGCTGAACGATAGTCGATGTATTCGATGAAATAACGGTCGGTATCGGCGGGCCGAGCCAGGTACGCGATGAGTTCGGCGGCGTTGTCGAATTTATCGAAATCATCGCCGCCATGGGTACCAACGGGTCGGGCCAGGATGGATGCAGCTTGATGAAATACGGTCCGCAAGCTTTCAAAGGAGAACTCGCTGCCGGCCTTCTGGCGCAATATCTTCGGGATACGGCAGCCCGGAATGTCCGTCAGCAGCTCCGCCACCACGTCCCGCGCGGTTCGCAGGATTTTCCGGGGTTCGTTGATCGTCGGCTTGCCGAGCCTATCTGCCAGATCGGCTGCCAGTGCCAATAATGCTCCGGCCTGATCCACATCGGAGATCAGGTTGACGACGATTTGAATGCCCGGTTTGAAAGTTTCGGCATCGTAGCTGTTGTTCTCGAACAGGGCGAGTGTGTCGGTCTCGTAATCTGCGTTCTTGAACAGGTATTCGGTCGGCGTGTTGCCGCCGAATGGTGCGTAGAGCGCCAGCACCCGAAAATCCGCTGGTGATTTGATGGCTGTGCGTCTGATCAAGGGTTGGATCTGTGCTGCTCGGGCATAAGCGATCCGGGCGGCCTCGTTATCCCCCGATCGCTGCTTGATCCCACCAATCCAGTAGAGGCTATCGGAGTCGCGCGGGTTGAGCGTGATGGCCTGCTCGAAACGTGCGAGCGCCAGCTCTATTTCGTCCAGTTCGAAGTGAACCTTGCCGAGCTGATGCTGTATCGCACTGTCTTCCGGGCGCTCGGCTACGAGTTCCAACAGGAGCGCCTTGGCGATGATGTATTGCTTGGTGGCCGTCAGCGCCTGCACGAGGTTCGTCCGTGTCGGCCAGTGGCGTGGGTTTAGTTTCAGCGCTTCGAGATAGTAGGCGATGGCTTCCTGCGGCTTGCCGATCTTCACCTGCACATTGCCAAGGTTGCACCAACAGGACGTCAACTCGGGCGACAATCGCAACGCCGCCTTGTAGCTGGCGGCAGCCGATTCGAGGTCACCGCGCACCATGTAAGCATTCGCAAGTCTTGAATGCAATTCTGAGACTGTCGCGATCGGCGCACTGCCCGAGGAGGCTGTCTCGGCGGCAACCAGTCCCAATCGATACGCGGCGATGGCCTCGTCGTTTTGATCGGCCGCGTAGTGTTCCTCGCCGATGCGCAGCCAGTCTTTGCCAGCTGAGCCTACAAGCTCGACGCTCGGGGCATCGGCGGCTGACACGTTTGCGGTCATGAATTTTGCGTTCCGGACGGTAAAGATGGCCGGACCATGATGATTGTTGGTAAACAAAGCGTTGTCGCGGCCATCGTCCGGTATCGGCCAAGATAAGAAGTGTTTTCCGGATATTTCAAACACCAACTCTGGAAACATTCGGCAATGTCGGTTGAGGATACGCCCTTCGCTTATGGGTGGATACTGGCTGCCGGCGAATCACGCGATAGTGTGGCTCTCTCTTTGTCGGAAGTGACTTCCGTTTGGACCCGCTGATATCGTGACCGGAGCGAAACAGGGCACGGCTACCTTGTCGGACCTCGCCGATGGGCCTGACGGCTGGGCGCCCCGGCTCGTCCAGCAAGCGCGGCTGCGGGTGCTCGAGGATACGCTGAAGGATCAACCTGTCGGGGACGATATCATTGCGATCGAGATCGAGCGCGCAGTCTTGCTCGGCGCGCTCGACCGGCGCGCCGAGGCTCAGCAGACCTTCATCGACATTCTGCGACGGGCGCCACGGAACTTCAGCGCACTGAACGAATTCGGCACCTTACTTGCTGCTATGGGCGCCATCGATGCGGCGTGTCGGGTCTATGCCGAGGCGATCCTGCACCATCCCGGCAATCCGATGGGACATGTGAACCTGGCCAATCTTCTGCTTCGTGCCAACCGGCATGCGGAAGCGCGGGTCCACTATGAAGCGGTGCTGCAAACCTATCCGGACCATGCCGAGGCCCATCAAGGATTGGGCGCCGTGCTGTCCGATCTCGGGGATCGCGCGGCGGCGCGGTATCATTTCCAGAAGGGCTTTCGCGACCACGCCATTTCGACGCTGCCATATCGGGGGAGCAAGCCGCCGGTGACGTTGCTGCAACTGGTGTCGTCGGGTGGCGGCAATATCCCGACTTCCGCGGTGCTCGACGATTGCACCTTTCTGACGTCGGTGATCGTGGCGGACTATCTCGATCCGTCGACGGCACTGCCGCCGCACCAATTGATCTTCAATGCCATCGGCGATGCCGACCTTTGCGAGCCCGCGCTGGGAGCGGCCGTCCGCCTGGTTGCGCGGACCACGGCGCCTGTCATCAACGATCCCTGTGCGGTGCTGAAGACCGGCCGTATCGACAATGCCCGGAGGCTAGGCGACTTGCCCGGCGTGATTGCCCCGCGGACAGTGGCGATGGCGCGTGATCTTCTCGCCGGTGCGGGAGGCGCGGCTGGTGTCGCGGATCATGGTTTTGCATTTCCCTTGCTTCTGCGATCGCCCGGCTATCATACCGGGCGCAATTTCATTCTTGTCCAAGACGCGTCCGATCTTGGAGAGGCCGCAACCGGTCTTCCCGGAGATGATCTGCTTGTCATCGCGTATCTCGACGCCCGCGGCGACGACGGCAATGCTCGAAAATACCGCGTGATGATGATCGGCGGCCAGATCTATCCATTACACTTGGCAATATCGCGGAATTGGAAGGTGCATTATTTCACCTCCGACATGGCCGAGAAGCCTGATCATCGCGCCGAGGAATCACGCTTTCTCAGCGATATGCCGGCCGTGCTCGGCGACAAGGCCATGGCGGCACTGCAACGGATATCCGAGGTGCTCGGCCTCGACTACGCCGGCGTCGATTTTGGGTTGGCGCCAAACGGCGACCTGTTGCTGTTCGAAGCCAACGCCACCATGGTCATCGCGGTCCCCGATTCACATGAGCGGTGGGCCTATCGACGTGCCGCCATCCGTCGGATTAATGACGCGGTCGTTTCCATGATCATGCAAAAATCAACCGCGCCGCCGCGAATCCGGCGTTAATGCTCCCGGTCCAAGCATGCGGTCATGCAGCGCTGCCGCGACACGCCTCTAGGGCCTCTTCGACGCTCCGGAACTGGCGCCGGCCTTCGAGCAAGGCGTCGATGCCGAAGCGTTCGATTGCTTCCTGAGCCCGGGTTGATTCAAGGCGTGCGATCGCGAAGCCGGTGCCGGATGCGTGACAGGCCTTGATCGTATCGACCAATATCTGAGCCGCGGTGAAGTCGATCTCGACAATGCCGGTAGCCTCGAGGACGATCAACTGCGGCGGCGTGGGCGACTGCACGAGGCGCATCATCTCGTTTCGGAAAGGATGCGCGTTCAGAAACGAGAGCGGTGCCTGGAATCCCGCGACCACAACGTGTGGCTCGATATCACCGGGCATGTGCGGATTGGATGGCCACCAGATCGAGGTGCCTGGCACGCGCTCATAGATCATGAGGCGGGCACGCGTTGTACTCCAAATACCATGGAGCAACGATAGCGTGATGCCGAGCCCGACGCCCTGTTCGATCGGGAAAATGATAATGGCGGCGGCCGTTGCAACCACCAAAAAGAATTCACCAAGCGATTGCCGATAGATCGAACTGATCTGACCCACACGGATAATTCGCATCGCGACGAACAGCAGGACGCCACCGAGGGCTGCCTGTGGTACGCGTCGCAGCAGCCCGGCACCGAACGCGAGCAACCCGAGGACGATCGCAGCCGCGACGAGGATGGCCAGCTGCGACTTACCGCCCGTCTGAGCCACGATCGCGGTACGCGGCGGACTGGCATTGACGGGGAATCCACCCATCAGACCCGAGAGAATGCTGCCAGCCCCGACGCCGATGAAATCCCGGCTGACATCGGGTGGCTGATCCGAATCGGCAAATCCCCGCGTTGTGGCCGCGGTCTGCATCATGACGATGATGGCGATAATCAAGGTGAGCGGTACCAGCTGCAGCCATCGGGTGATCGCGACGTCGGGTATCGCGAGCTGCGGCAGGGCGGCGGGGATGTCGCCGAGCAGCGCGACGCCGCGGTCTTCAAGGCCGAAAAAGACCGTGATAGCAGCCGCGCCGACGAGCCCGATCAGGGCGCCCGGAATTCGCACGTCGATTCGCTCGCAAATTGCGACCAGCGCCAGCACGCCAAGGCCGATGGCGAGCGAGAATGGATTGGCGCCGGGCAGATGCTCCGCCAGCGTTGCGAGCCGTTGCAACATCGGCCCGCTGGGCGTGGCCAGGCCGAGGATACCGGGCATTTGCGAGATCAGGATGTGGATCGAGATTCCGACAAGAAAGCCTGTCGTCACCGGGATCGAGAGCAGATCGGCTATCCAGCCCAGGCGGAAAATTCCGCTGACCACAAGTACAAGACCGACCATGAGAGCAAGCGCGCCTGCCAACGCTGCATAATCAGACGAGCCGGTGGCGGCAAGCAAGGCAAGACCGCCGGCAAAGATCGGCGTGATCGTGGAATCGGCGCCGCTCGACAGTGACCGGTTGCTTCCGAAGATCGCAAAGGCGAGCGATCCCGCCAGAAACGCGAAGAACCCGATTTGTGGTGAAAAGCCACCGAGCCGGGCCGTCGCCAGTTGTTCCGGAATTGCGATGGCGACTAGGGTGAACCCCGCGACAAGATCATGCGCGACAAAGGAACGATGATACGCCTGAAGTGAACGAAAGACCGGCCAGGTCGTGTCTTTCACTGCCGAAAAAGGAACCGGGGAAGAGGGTGTATCCATCGTGAATGCCCGCCTCGCCAAAATGCCGATTTTTGAAAATCTGACCCTACCGGGAACTTAGCGCCAAGTCTCCCCGGTTTTGCGCCGGTACGAATGAGATTGCGGGGTTAAGAAGACCGCGATCTCGTTCGGGCGTCGCGCAATTTTGTCTGAGCGTGAGCTATCGCGAGGACTTTTTGTCGAGAAGGCTTTCGGGCTTGGCGGTTGCCGTGTCCGTGAACACAAGCGGCGCCGCCGAATTCATATCCTGCAGCACCTCGTGCCGGTCCGCGACCGCGCGGTGGAATTGTTCGAGCGCCAGGTTGAATGCCGATAGATCGCCTTCCTCGATCGCGCCATCATCGAATGCGTTCAGGGTCTCGCGGATGATGTCGTCGACCTCGCTTTGCATGCGGTGCAGTTCGTCGGCCGAATTTCCGTCCCGTGCACGGGCGGCAAGCACCAGCACGCGGTCGCGCAACGCAATGCTCTGGGCTTTTTGGTCTCGCTTGAGATAGCTGCGAAACCAGGCGCCCGCCGATCCAAGGCCCGAGAGCAACAGCACCGCGCCCCAGATATAGTCGCTATATTTCTCCAGGAAGGTGCGCTCGGTGCCGTCGATGTAGGCCGCGGCGCCGCGATGCGCCGGCAGGGCCGCGTCCTTGTCGGTGTCCGGTGTCTCGATATTGGCGGCGCCGGGCACTTCCTTCGCCAGCGCCTGACGCTCCGCGAACAACTGCCGCGTGAACGCGCCCACCGCCGTCTCGGACAATTGCCGTCGCGCGACAATCAGATGATTGACGCTGACCGTCTCGACCTTGTCGTCGGGCCGGGCCGGCGACGAACTAAAGGTGCTTCCGGGGATCTCTTCCAATTCGTAGAGCGGATGTTTCTGCGCGATCGCTTCGGAGACGTCGATCGGGAGAAATTTTGGTTCGCCCCGTTCACGGGCGGTTGCCGCGATCGCCTCGGCGGTAACCTTGCTGTCCAGCGGACCCACCGCCATGTAGGCATCGATGGTTGCGTCGTGCGCCAGTTCGTTAATCTGCTGGACGCCGAATTGCACGACGGTGACTTTCTCGGGAGCGATGCCGGACTCACTGAGGATGACACGGAGGAGTGTCACATTGGCTTGCGTGGTTCCGATCACGCCGATGCGATGTCCAGCCAAATCGTCAAGGCTTTTGATTTTGGCCGCCGGTGCTTTTCTGGATCCCTTGGCTGGCAGGCCTGACGGCGCCCAAAGTACGACGACATTCTTTCTGAGGATCGCGACCGATTGGGCGTCACTCGGCATATCGAGGTCGCCGCGTGCGACAGCGAGGTCGGTCTTGGCGGTGCCGAGCAGCGCGAGACTCTCGGTCGGTCCCTTGGTCGAGATCAGGGTCAGACGTACGGGACTGCGTTGCCGGGCGAAGCTCTGAGCCAGCGCTTGTATCAGCTTTTGATCGTCGCTGCCGGCGGGACCGACTGCGATGCGTAGGGTGTCAGGCTGCAGGGCAACATACAGAATGGCAGCTGCAGCCGAGAAAACCAGTATTCCAGCAAACAGGATAAAAAAAGAAAACCGCCTCCGCTGCTGGCGAAGCAGTATCGCGCGGTCCGATTGCTGAATGTGGTAAGATGAAGACATCGGTTCCTTTTACCGCATTATGTCGCATCCGTAGTAATAGTCCGCCGAAGCGTTGTCATCAGTATTGGCCGTCAATGGCGCCGATCGCGCACCCGTCGCGAACAATTTTCGAGCGATCAGGGCCGGACCTTGCGTCGTTATCTTCAACCAATCCGCCGGCGTCAGCAGCGCAAGCGGTCAAAACGTTCAAATCCAGACGGCCGGGATTGTCAGATTGATCGGGTGTCATCCAGGCGGGAATCAGAACTAAATCGGTCCACTTTCCGGGTGTTCACGTCTTCCTTACCGTATTAGGACGACCGACATTCTAACGCCGTTCCGGCGTGGAAGCTCGACAAATGTTCCTGCCCGGCGTTCCCTTTGATAGCATCACCGGGGCGCAGCCGGCTGAGGCCGTAGCAGGAATTTGGGCCGTCATGCGCGTGGAGAGGAGAAATACAGCCGGGACGATGTTGCGAAAATGTGATAACCCTCAACCTAAATAAGGAGGAAAACGACATGACCGAGCCTAAACTGGAAGTCCCGGCCGAATTACGCGATTTGGCGGAAAAAACGATTGATCAGGCCGAAAAAGCCTTTGGAATGTTCTTTGATGCCGCGAACAAATCTATGGGATCGATACCGAATCCGGGATCAGAGATATCCAAACAGGCGCTTACCTTCACCCAGCAGAACATGAAGGCCGCATTCGAGCATGCGCGAAGGCTGGTTCACGCGACCGACCTTCAGCAAGCCATGCAAATCCAATCTGAGTTCCTGCGGAGTCAGTTCACCAACGCCGGAGAACATATGCGACACATCACGGATGGAGTGATGTCCGCCGCGAAGGATTCCACCAAGCGCTAGTCTTGATGCTTGCCGGCGCCATTTGCAAATTAACTCATCGCAATTTACGTTGCATTGCCTTATCCTTTTGTTGTGATACAAGCGCGCTTCTTATTAAAGAGGAGCCGAGATGGCTAAGAAGAATGTGATGGCTAAGAAGAAAAAATCCGTCAGGCGCGCATGGACTCCATCTGATGTGCGCGAGTTGAAGTCACTGGCGAAGAAGAAGGTCGGCGTTGCCAAGATTTCGAAAGCGTTGAAGCGAACTGTCGGGGCGACCGCGGTGAAGGCGCATCAGCTAGGGGTTTCGCTGGATACGCGCGGATAAAATTTCCTGCACATAAAATGGTCTTGCCTGGGTTTTGGTGGCGGATTGTAATGATGTTGCAGGTCCCTGATGGGCCACCGAGCGCGCCGCTCGCCGTCCGTCATCCTTCCTGCTCAATCCCTGTCGGCCTCCACCGGCAGGGATTTCCTTTTGGCGCACACTCGTGGGGCGCACCTGAACGGTAGCGACGGGTGGTTTTTTGGCTGAATCCCAAACTACCCTGGGTCTGGTGCCGCTGAATGCCTGACGGGTTCCCGGCTTACTGTTCTTTCTTCAGACCCGACATTTCGACCACCTTACGCCAGCGCTCGGTTTCGAGGGCGAGCATGGCACCAAATTGAGTGGCATCGCCCGTAATTGGAATTGCGCCGAGTTCGCCAAGCCGCTGCTTGACCGCGGGGTTTGTCAGTGCCGCGTTGATCTCCTTGTTCAGGAGGTCGACGATTTCGAGGGGCGTATCACGGGGGGCGCCGACGCCGTAAAACGAACTGGTTTCGTACCCGGGCAGCGTGTCGCTGATCGGAGGTACGTCCGGCATGATGTCAGGCCGCTCTTTCGTGGTTACCCCGAGCGCGCGCAACTTTCCGCTCCGGACGAATTCAAACGAAGATGTGACATTGTCGAACATACCCTCGATGTGACCCGACATCACGTCAGTCAGACCCGGCGCCGACCCGCGATAGGGAACGTGGGTGAATTGAACGCCGGCCATAACCTTGAAAAGCTCGCCGGAAAGATGAAGCGACGTGCCGATGCCGGACGAGGCGATGCTGAGCTTTCCCGGATTGGCCTTGGCGTAGGCGATGAAATCCGAAACGCCGTGGATAGGAAGTTCGTTGTTGACAACCAATACCAGCGGGATGCGAGCGATGCCGGCGACCGGCGTGATGTCTTTGGAGAAATCATACGGCAGCGAGGGATCGAACGATGCGTTGATGGCGTTCGCGGTGCTCGTCAGCAGCAGCGTGTAGCCATCCGCGGGCGAATTGATGACATCCTGAGTGCCGATATTGCTGCCGGCCCCCGGCTTGTTTTCGACGACGAACGGTTGGCCGAGCCGATCCGATAAATGCTGGCAAATCAGACGAGATAGAACATCGGTCGCCCCGCTGGCGACGTAAGGCACGATCCATCGTACGGGTTGGGCCGGATAGGCCGGGGCCGCGTACGCAGATGTCATCGTTCGGGCGCCGAGCAATACTATCCCGGTGCCAGCTGCCGATTGAAACAAGGCTCTTCTGCTGATCATGCGGGCCTGCCTTTGCCGGTAGGCCGAAGATCGCAGAACTCGATCCGGGCCGCACGATATTCTGGTCATCGTGGTAAAGGTCAGGTGCGACCGGCAAATCGGTTCCACGGCCCCGCGAGCGATTTTCGGACGATGGCTATCGTAAATGCCGACCTAAAAGGACCGGAAGTTCTCGCAACCTGCGGCAGAAATTAGCCTTTAGGATAATGGAAGATCTATCGGCAAGGCAATCCCCTGTCGCCGGGCCGAGGCGCTCGAAGGCTGCGGTCGCCGCCGGGATCAGGCGTCCCCCGGCATGTGGACGGGGAAAATTGTGCCGCATAAACCCTGCGTGCCCGAGGGGAGGCTTGAGGGCTGGCTTATATGAAACGAACATCTCGGCCCGATTTATCCGGCTGTCAATTCCAACGTGTCGGCGCCGATCGTCCCCAAATTCGCACACGATCCCCCTCGATGAAGAAGTAAAGCCACGACTTCTATCACTTAAGGATGAAAGCATCGCAGCGTCGGTTCCGACTGACTTGGGTGCGGTGCGTGTTATGAGTGCGAGTGACCGGCGGTCGAAGCGATTCCCCGGCCTTCATGTATCAATGCGTTCCGGAACTCAGAAGCGGGCTTAATAAGCAGGACGAATGACAGATCACCTCTCCCCAAACATTGCGGTCAAGCCGGATTCAAAAGCGCTTATCGGTCGCGAAACGTTTGCCGCGACGATCGGCAATATGCTCGAGTTCTACGATTTCATCACATACAGCTTCTTCGCCATCCAGATCGGCCACACCTTCTTCCCCACGCAAGGTCAGTTCGGCAGCCTCATGCTGTCGCTGGCGACATTCGGCGCGGGCTTTGTGACCCGGCCGATCGGAGGTATCGTGATCGGCGCCTATTCGGACCGAGCCGGCCGTCGACCCGCGATGGTCCTGAGCTTTGCCATGATGGGATCGGCGATCACCGTGCTGGCGTTGACGCCGTCTTACGCCTCCATCGGCGTCGCCGCGCCGATCATCGTGATCCTTGCGCGCCTGGTTCAGGGGTTTTCGCTCGGCGGCGAAGTCGGGCCCACGACGGCTTATCTGATGGAGGCCGCGCCACTAGGCAGGCGGGGGTTATCTGTTTCCTGGCAGCCCGCAAGTCAACAAATCGCCGCGACCGCGGGCGCATTGGTCGGCTTCTTGCTGTCCAGGACCATGTCCGACGAGGCGCTCACATCGTATGGCTGGCGCATCGCATTTCTGCTCGGCGCGGTCTGTTTGCCGTTCGGACTATGGCTACGCGTCGGTTTGCGGGAAACGGTGGATATCAGCAGGATCAAAAGCGCATCGATGGCGGTTGCCGGCAAGCCGGTCGGGATCATCCGCGCCAACGCGCGAACGATCATCCTTGGCCTGCTCATTCTGGCAAGCGGCACCATCGCCACTTATGTCACCCAATATATGACGACGTATGCCAAGAACACGCTGCACGTGTCGAGCGAGCTTGCCTTTGCCACCTCGATCGTCAGCAATGCGCTCGGCATCGCCGGCGCGCTCTTGGGCGGTTGGCTAGCCGACCGCGTCGGAAGATGGCCGATCATGGTGTGGCCGCAACTGGCTGCACTGCTGCTGACCTATCCGACCTTCCTATGGATCGTGGAAACGCACAGCGCATGGGCGCTGCTGGGCGGCTTCGGATTCTTGTCGCTGGTCGGCAGCCTTCCCTTCAGTGCCTTCTATGTGGCGCTCGTGGAGGCCTTGCCCCAAAATATACGCGGCGGCACTTTTGCCACGATTTACGCCGTCGCCATTGCAAGTTTCGGCGGCACCGCTCAGCTTGTCGTTACCTGGCTCATTCACGCCACCGGTAATCCGCTGGCGCCGGCCTGGTATTTGTTGTTTGCCGGAACCGTAGGTCTCTTCGCCATGACGCTGATGCGCGAGACGGCGCCGGTGAAGCAATCCGCCGAGGCGGTCCACGACGGTTAGTTCGCCGCAGTTCCCATCAGAGTGTGTGTGGCGGCAGGCGACGTCGCGTGCCACGCGCACTTCCGCAGCTGACGGCAGTGCCGCGCGCGCGTTCCGCAGATATTGGTGGAAAACCAGCAGACGCGGTTGACGGTCCGGAGCGGAGCACGCGACCTTTCTTCCGCATTTAAGAGAATTTTCACGATTTAGCTCCTGCCAGCGAAAGGCGGCGCGGCTGGAATTATTCCGCCGCGGATATTCGTATTCGTTTTCGTTCGGAGGGCGGTCGAATGGGCAAGCGCATCATCCTGCTTTCCGACGGCACCGGCAATGCGGCGAGCAAGGTTTGGCGCTCGAACGTATGGCGCGTGTTCGAGAGTCTCGACCTTACGGGCACCCAACAGGTTGCGTTTTACGATGACGGCGTCGGAACCTCCTCGTTCAAGCCGCTCGCGATCCTGGGGGGTGTATTCGGGTATGGCCTGAAACGGAACGTGCTCGATCTCTATAAATTTCTCTGCGCCAACTATGAATCCGCGGATGACCAGATTTACGGCTTCGGCTTTAGCCGAGGCGCTTTCACGATCCGGGTTGTCGTCGGGCTCGTGCTCGACCAGGGTCTCGTTCGCGGCAACACCGATGCCGAACTGTATGAAAACGCCAAGCAGGCCTATCGCGCCTACCGCGCCAACCTGTTTCACACGGTATTTCGGATCGAAGCGCCATTTAGGATGATGCGCGATGCGCTGCTGCGACTATTTGGCGTTCGTTACGACCAGGCGCTCAACCGCACGGTCGAAAAGATAAGGTTCCTGGGATTATGGGATACGGTGGCGGCCTACGGCTTGCCGATCGACGAAATGGCCCGGGGCGTGAGCAAATGGATATTCCCGCTCGAGCTGCCTGATCGCAATTTCAATCACGGCATCGAACAGGCTTGTCACGCGCTGTCGCTCGATGACGAGCGTACGACCTTTCATCCCGTGCTCTGGAGCGAAAAAGGCGTGCCGCCCGACCAGCTGCATCAGGTCTGGTTTTCCGGCGTCCATTCCAATGTCG
The DNA here is from genome assembly GCA_963756215.1 of uncultured Alphaproteobacteria bacterium. GTDB lineage: Bacteria > Pseudomonadota > Alphaproteobacteria > Rhizobiales > Xanthobacteraceae > Bradyrhizobium. The sequence continues at coordinate 215,030 of CAVWMY010000001.1, forward strand.
GGGGCGGATATCCCGATGACTCGCTCGCGCACATTCCGCTCTACTGGATCATGAAGAGCGCGGAGGCGACCGGATTGAAGTTCAAGACGGCGACCAGCGCCAACCCGGAGCAGCGAGCCGATCCGGATATGGTCGTCTTTCAGAAGTGGCTTCGCGACAAAGACGGGCGGCTCTACGACTCTCGTAACGGGCTGGGCGGCTATTATCGTTACGGGCCACGCAAGATCGCTGATCTGAACAATATGAAGCTATCCCGGCGACGCGGCGATGAGGTCTCGATCGGACAACCGAAGATTCACGAGACGGCCATCAGCCGGGCGCAAGCTGGTGCGCACCGTTACGCCCCGATAGGTATCCCGCAGACCTACGACGTTCTGACGGACAACGGCATTGTCGGTCAGAGTGCCCTGGAGAGCGCCGAAGCTGCAGTCGAACGTTGCCGCAAGCAGGAGGGCATCTGGAACGTCGTCTGGCGGCGACGCGTCATCTACTTCGCGACCGTGCTGGCCTCGATGTACCTTGCGATTTATCCGCTGGTCCGCACCGCACCTTCCGAAAATGAATTCAATACACCGCTGAGTTTCGTCTCGGAAGCGATTCGATTGCTTGGTCAGGTGTTGCCGGGGTTTATGTCGCCCTGGATCGATGCCTATGCACGCGCTCCCGGCCAGTTCCTGTTCGTCGGAACACTGGTGGCCGCGTTGATCTATATCGGATCACGCCTTGGGCGCCTGATCGAGAGTCGCATGGAGCTTGTGTGGCGTTCGACGGCAGCAATCGAGCCGGCAACCCCGGCTTCACTCTGGTTCCGGCGGCTGGTTGCCGTGATTGGCGTATATCTGCTGTTCTATTCGATATTGCCGACGCATCTGCACCTGCCTCGGCCGATCCATGGGTGGATCGTCCACTACATCACATTTACGGTTAGGGCGACGTTGGCGCTGATCCTGCTGTCGATGTTACCCGCTGTGGCGGTGCTCCATCTGCGAACCGCCAGGCCGTACCGGTCGTTCATTCGCAATCTGAAGCTCAGATGGTTGCCGGGATTTTTCGCGATCGCCTTCGTCGCTGCCGGGCTGCTGTTCGGTAGCCACATCCTGTTCAATCTGGCGGACGCGACGGGTTTCGTCTGCGACACGTCGCCCAAGATCGCGGCTAATCCTTCCTCAGCTCCCTACAATTACGGGCTTGGCACGTGCATCGGCGCGGAAGTTGCGACCTGTTCGCCCACGGGGGTGGCCACCTGCAGTTCGGGAAGGCCGGTCTATTGCGGCCAGGGTGCGCCCAGTTGCGATTTTGCACCGAAGGACAAATGCGACGCCGGATCCGACAAATGTTTTGGCAACGCAGTTTGCCGGGTATCGCCTACGTCGGTCGTGGGCCCGGCGACCTGCGCGGCGAAATGCGAGGTCGAACCGCAAGACCAGGCAATCAAGCTCGACGTATCCAAGGTCTGTAACGCCACGGGTATTTGGGTCGAACAGGGGCAGAAGTACAACATCAATGTTTCGCCCGATGGCCAATGGACCAGCGCGGGCCTTCCGGCCAGCTCAAGAGGCATCTATCTCTCGAAGCTGAAATCGCGCTGGGACAAGGTCACGGCGATGTTATTGTGGCCCCTGACGCGTAATCTGATGAAGCCCCGTTTCGCTGTTTTCGCGCGCATCGGCGACGTCGGCAACGACGAATATTTTCTCGAACCGGATACGGCCCCCACCGCCGAAGTGCTCGACATGCAAATTACCCCGAGGCGCAGCGGCGAGCTGTTTTTCTATGTCAACGAGCGGGTATTGGCATGGCCGTCGCTTTGGGATTTTTTCTATCGCGACAACAAGGGAACGGCGACGCTCAAGGTCAAGCGCGCGAGGCAGTAGTATCTCATGACAGCACTCTGTGTCCGCGCCATCCTTCGATCAAGGCGTTACGCGGGAGAAGCGGCGAACGTCCGCCGCTTCTCCCGCGTTTGTTTGGCCCTTCGTCCCGACTTGCCGGTTTGGTGTTCGTTTATTGTTTGGTGCCTCTAACGCTTCCGCTTACACCTCCAACTGCTTGCCGATCGGCAACGCGCGGATGCGTTTGCCGGTTGCGGCGAAGATGGCGTTGATCAGGGCAGGTGCGAACGGCGGTACGCCGGGTTCGCCGACACCGCTCGGCGGAACGTCGGGACCGGCAGCTACAATGTGCACGTTGGTCACGAGAGGTGCCTCGTCGATGCGGATAACCGGGAAGTCATCGAAGTTACCCTGTTGCACCTTGCCGTCCTTGAATGTGATCTCGCCGTATTTGGCGAGACTCAGTCCCATGATCGCCGCACCCTCGATCTGCGACTGGATGCGCTCGGGATTGACGAACGTTCCGCAATCGATGGCGGTGTCGACACGCGGGACGCTCAGCTTGCCCTTGTCGTCAACGGCGACCTCGACGATGGTCGCGATGTAGCTGACGAAACTGCGGTGTACGGCAATGCCGAGTCCGTGACCTTTTGGTACGCTTCGGCCCCAACCGCCCTTGTCCGCGACGATTTCAACTACCCGACGCAGCCGCGCGGTATCGATCGGATAGCTGTCGTATGGTTCGCCATAATTCCATGGGTCCTTTACCGACCCGAGGTCCACGATCCGCGGCGAGCCGATCAGTTCAAGCAGCATCTCCTTCTGATCGCGCCCGGTCGCATGGGCGATTTCGCCGACCATCGATTGGACCGCAAAGGCTCGCGGGATATTGGACACCGAGCGGAACCAGCCGATGCGCGTATGCGCGGCGGCTTCCGGATTCTCGCATTGGATATTGGCGATTTCGAACGGCATGTCGATCAATCCCATGCCGAGTTCGAACGCGGCCTCATGCAATGTGTCGGCTTTGAAGGTCGATCCGATGCTCGGCGCGACGCTTCGATGCCGCCAGGCAATCACTTTGCCCTTGCTGTCGAGGCCAGCCTCGATTCGTTCAACCGAGACCGTATGCAGGAAGTCGTGGCGAACATCGTCCTCCCGTGTCCACTGCACCTTCACCGGTGCACCGATCGCCTTCGAAAGCAACGCCGCTTCCAGTGCGAAGTCGCACTTCGATTTGCGTCCGAAGCCGCCGCCGAGAAGCGTAACGTTGACGGTCACGTTGTCTTCCGGAATTCCGAGGGTCTTGGCTGCATCTTCACGCGTGCCGCCGGCGCTTTGCACCGGTGCCCAGATTTCGGCCTTGTCGCCTGTCACGTTGGCGACTGCAACCGGGGGCTCCATGCTGACATGGGCGAGATGGGGCAGGTAGTATTCACCCACGATCACCTTGGCGGCGATCTTCAACGCGGCGTCGACGTCGCCTTCCTTGCGCACGACCAGGCCGGGCTTGCGCGCGGCTTCCTCGAGCACGGTTCGGTAGGCGGCTGACTCGTACGTGGCATTGGCGCCGTCGTCCCAGACGATTTTCAGCGCGTCGCGCCCCTTGATGGCAGCTCCGGTGTTGCGCGCGATCACCGCGACGCCGCCGAGCGGCTGGAATTTGGACGGCCAGGGCCAGCCCTGGATTTCCATGACCTTCTCGACGCCGGAGACCTTCATCGCGTCCGCCGCATCGAAGGAGACCAATTTGCCGCCGGTCACCGGCGGTCGCGCGATCACGGCATATTTTATGCCGGGCAGGCGCGTATCGATGCCGTAATGCGCGGTACCGACCGTGATGTCGCGCAAGTCGACGATGCTGACCTCGCCCTTGCCGAGATAGCGGAAGTCCTTCGGGTCTTTAAGCTTCACGCCTTCCGCTTTCGGCACCGGCTCCTTGGCCGCGTCGGCCGCCAAGTCGCCGAACCCGAGGCGACGGCCGCTCGCGGCATGCACCACCTCATGGTTCACGGCCTTGACTTCGGTCACCGGCACGTTCCAGCGCTTGGCGGCGGCCGCTTCCAGCATGCCGCGCGCCGAGGCGCCGATCTCGCGCATCGGCATCAGGTAGTGCCGCGTGCTGCGTGATCCGTCGGTATCCTGATTGCCGTACTTGGCCTCGTCGCCGGGCGCCTGCACGACCTTTACACGCGACCAATCGGCTTCCATTTCTTCGGCCACGATCAACGGCAAGCTGGTCCGAACACCCGTACCCATTTCCGCGCGGTGGGCCACGATCGTGACGATGCCATCGGGCGCGATGGCGACGAAGACGCGTGGATCGACCACGGTGCCATGCGGCATCGCACCGGCGCCGGTCTGATAGGCTGCAAACGCCCGGCGCGACATCACCGGCGCGGCCAGCACAAGCCCTCCGGCGATTCCAAGGGTCTTGAGAATGGTGCGGCGGGAAACGTTTTCGACCTTGACGCGGCTTTCCATGCCGCGGAGCCTGTCGGGATTTGTGCTGATGTTCATGATCAAACCCCCGTCGAAGCGAGATGGATCGCGTTTTCGATGCGCTGATAACAGCCGCAGCGGCAGATGTTGCCCGACATCGCTTCGCGTATCTCCTCATGGGAGGGTTTGGGATTTTCCGTGAGAAGGGCTGCTGCCTGCATGATCTGGCCGGCCTGGCAATAGCCGCATTGCGGAACGTTGACCTGACGCCAGGCCTTTTGCACCGGATGATCACCGGTGGGATGGAGACCTTCGATGGTCGTGACTTCCCGGCCGACCACGTCACTAACCGACGTAATGCAGGCCCGTACAGCTTGCTTGTCGACGATAACGGTGCAGGCGCCGCAGAGGGCCTGGCCACATCCGAATTTGGTGCCTGTCAACCCGACTTCGTCGCGAACAAACCAGAGCAGCGGGAGATCCGGGTCGCCATCCCAGCTTCGCTCTTCGCCGTTAATCTTTATCTTGATCATGATCGTTCCTCGCTCTTCATAAGCTGCTGATGTCTCGTCGGCGCGAGCGAGAACATATTTCTCTGGCGCTCGTCGCCGTTTGTTTGCGCATCCGTTTACGTGGCCTCGCTCCTGAACGACCTGTGCTACGAGCGACAACGGACGTCACTTGCGATTTCCTGGTTTTCGCCGTTCGGGCTGTCCTCCTTTTTCGAGTTTTCTTTTCGCTGCCGCCAAGACAAACATTTCCCGATCCCTGCCGGAAAGCCAGTGGAATCAGCGTCTCGATCCCGTCTCGCATGTCTGTTCGGCGAAACCCAGGGGCTCACGGGAGAAATTGGTTTCGGTCAATGATGCTTACGCACCGGAAATGAGGTCGGGGGGATGTTGAGCTGCCCACTCCGGCCGGATCAGGTTGCATGCAAGGCATGTCTGTTCGGCAGGGCCGGCTTGCCTGTAGCGGCAAGCTGCTTTTAACTCTGCTGGTTAACCCCTGATCTAACCGGAAAAGCTATAGGTTGCATTGGGATCCCACGGGCATTCGGCCATGAGCGCAGGCGTTATCGAGTCTTCGAAAGGCAATCGCTCGCGGCAGGGCAAACCCTCGGCGGCCAAGAGTTGGCTGAAGGCCATCGAGCTGACATCCCGTATCGAAGGGGACCCGCGCCGACTGTTTGCTGATATCGTCGAGGGTCACGCCATTCGGCGGCCGGATCGCCCAAGCCTGCTATCGGACACGGAAACGTTCAGTTACGGGGTGCTGGCCGATCGAATCAACCGGTATGCGCGCTGGGCGTTGAGGGCGGGAATAAAAGAAGGCGATACCGTTTGCCTTTTTATGCCGAACCGGCCGGATTACATCGCCGCGTGGCTCGGCATCACGAAAATTGGCGGCGTCGCGGCGCTGATCAATACCAAGCTGGTCGGCCTATCGCTATCCCATTGCATCAACGTTGCGGAGGCGGACCATATCATTCTGTCGGTGGATCTTGCTCCCGCGTTTGAAGCCGCCCTTCCGTATCTGAGCCGCGTGCCGAAAATCTGGATCCATGGCAGCGGGCGCTCCGCTGATGGTGTCAACGTCGCTCCAGGCACGTCTCGGACGGCTTTGGATCAAATCCTGGCGGAAATGGATGGGAAGCCGCTAGGGTCTGCCGAGAGACGCGGGATCACGATCAACGATCGCGCGCTGCTGATATACACCTCGGGCACCACCGGTCTGCCGAAGGCCGCCAGCATCAGTCACCGGCGCATCTTGAACTGGGGCGGCTGGTTTGCCGGATTGACCGACGCCTCGCCGGAAGATCGCCTGTACGACTGCCTGCCGCTGTTCCATAGCGTCGGCGGGATTGTTGCACCGTGCAGCATGCTGAACGCGGGAGCCTCCGTCGTGCTGTCGAGCAAATTCTCGGCAGGGCATTTCTGGCGCGATATCGTGCGCTGGGATTGCACCCTGTTCCAGTATATTGGCGAACTCTGCCGGTATCTGCTGAAAGCGCCCGAATCCGAATTCGAGAATGCTCATCGACTGCGGCTGGCCTGCGGCAACGGTTTGCGCGGCGACATCTGGGAAGCCTTTCAGGCGCGCTTCGGGGTCCCGCGGATCCTGGAGTTTTACGCGGCGACGGAAGGCAATTTCTCGCTCTTCAACGTTGAGGGGAAGCCTGGCGCGATCGGCCGCATTCCGCCGCTGTTGGCGCATCGCTTTCCTGCGGCGATCCTTCGTGTCGACACCGAACTCGGCATTCCCATTCGTAACGCCGAGGGGCTTTGCGTTCGTTGCGTGCCGGACGAAGTCGGAGAGGCTGTCGGCCGCATCGGCACGCCCGACGAGGGTGGTGGCCGTTTCGAGGGCTATACCGATCCTCGTCAAACCGAAAACAAAATCCTGCGCGATGTGCTGGCGCCGGGCGACGCCTGGTTTCGCACCGGCGATCTGATGCGGCTCGATGCTGCCGGCTACTTCCATTTCGTCGATCGGATCGGTGACACCTTCCGCTGGAAGGGCGAGAACGTTGCAACGTCGGAAGTAAACGAGGCGGTCTCGGATTGTCCCGGCGTCACGGAGGCGACGACTTACGGCGTGGAAATTCCCGGCGCCGACGGCAGGGCGGGAATGGCTGCCATCGTGATCCATGCCGGTTTCGATATTGAGGAATTCGCCGGGCGTCTCGCGCACCGGCTGCCGGCCTATGCCTGCCCGGTCATGATCCGGATTTGCGCGGCGCTCGACACCACCGAGACGTTCAAGCAAAAAAAGCACGAATTGACGCGCCAGGGGTTCGATCCGCACCTGGTGGCGGACCCGCTGTTTTTTAGAGAGCCCAAGTCGGGTGCTTATCGCCCGGTCGACGCGCTCGCTTACGCCCGCATCGTCGACGGCTCGATCCGGTTATGAGCGGGGCATGGAACCGTTTCTTGAATATCTCCGGAAGCTCTCGATCAGGCGGTCAGCCATGGTTTACCAATGATGCGAAAGCTCGTCGCGCGAGACAGATATTTCCACCTTCACGATTTATGATCGATCGGCGTAATTTAACAAGAAGGCGAGACAATCCATGTCAGTACGGTTAAGGATCATTTCGGCGATGCGACAGATCGCCGAAGAGCAAAAGGTAACCCTGCCGCCGCTCGACGATGAGCTGTCGCTTCACGAAACCGGCTTCGACTCGCTCGGCTTTGCGATCCTGGTGGCGCGTCTGGAAGACGATCTCGGCGTCGATCCGTTCACCATATCGGAAGACGTCACGTTTCCTCTCACCGTAGGCGACTTCATCAAGGCCTACGAAAATGTCCACGCGTGAAACCCTTGCGCTCCGCAATTATCTCGCCCCCGACATAACGGGGCGCACGATTTCGGATGCGCGCCGGGTTGTCTCGCTGAGCGATAGTCTCGCGCAGACTTGCTTGGCGGATCGCCTCCACAAATTGTCCGGGCGGTCGGTGCTGTTGGCGGTTGAAGATCAACTACTCTCGGGCCTGGCGATGACGGAGATCGACGGCGTCGCCAGGCGCATGCTGCTGTGCCCGCCCGATCTCAATATCGATCATCTGCAGGGTCTGATGCGGGATGCCGACATCGATGTCGTGGTCAGCGATGATCCGGCGCGCTGGGACGCCGCGGCGGTGGAACTCGTGCTACCGGCCGGGCCGCCGGTGCGTACCGCGAAAAAGCCGACGACGCAGCGCGCGACTGAATGGCTGATGCTCACGTCGGGAACTTCCGGCGCGCCGAAAATCGTCAGCCACAGCCTTGATGGGTTGACGGGCGCAATTATCGCAGAAGGTCCGGCGCGCGGCGTCTCTGCGGTGTGGGCGACCTTCTACGACATTCGCCGCTACGGCGGTCTTCAGATATTCCTGCGCGCTGTCGTGGGCGGTGGCTCGATGGTCTTGTCCCAACCGGGGGAGGCGATCGGGGATCATGTGGCGCGCCTGCGATCGCGGGGCGTGACACATATTTCCGGTACGCCGTCGCATTGGCGCAAGCTCTTGATGAGCGGATTCGCATCGAGCTTTTCACCGCGTTATGTGCGCTTGTCGGGCGAGATCGCCGACCAGGCGGTGCTGGACGGCCTGCGTGCGACGTTTCCTGCAGCCTCGATCGGTCACGCTTATGCCTCGACCGAGGCCGGCGTCGGGTTCGCGGTAAACGATGGCCGCGAAGGTTTTCCCGCCAGCATGATCGGAGCCAACAGCGACGGCGTCGAGATGAAGGTGGAAGGCGGCTCGCTGCGAATTCGATCGCGGCGGGCGGCGCACGCCTATGTTGGCCGAAACGCCGCTGACTTGACCGATGGTGACGGCTTCGTCGACACCGGTGACATGGTCGAATTGCGCGGGGACCGCTATCATTTCGTTGGGCGGCGTGGCGGCATCATTAATATCGGCGGGTTGAAGGTTCACCCTGAGGAGATCGAAGCAATCATCAACCGGTGCGCGGAAGTGCGGATGTCCTGCGCCAAATCTCGGCGCAGTCCGATCACCGGCGCGATCGTGGTGGCGGATGTCGTCCTCGTCGACGACAAAGACGCCGGCCATACCGAGGAGATCCGCGCGCGGATACTGGCGGACTGCAGGGCCGCTCTTGCGCCTCACAAAGTCCCGGCTGTCATCAAATTTGTGCCGTCGCTCGATATCACGGCGGCAGGAAAGCTGGCCCGGCACGATGCATAATGTTCTGGTCACCGGTGGCAGCCGCGGCATCGGGCTTTCCATAGCCCGGAGGCTGGTTGCAGCCGGCTATCACGTCGTCGCGGTGGCGCGGCGCGACAACGAGGAATTGAGAAACGCGATCGACGAAGCCGTAAGGCAGGGGCGTGGCGTTCTTCATTTCAAGGCGTTCGATCTAAGCGATACCGATGCCATCCCTTCTTTTGTCAAGGCGCTGCGCGACGAGTTCGGCTCGATCTACGGTCTCGTCAACAATGCCGGGATCGGTACCGAGGGGCTTCTCGCCACCATGCACAACACCGAGATCGAAACTTTGGTTCGGCTCAATGTGCTGTCGCCCATGATTCTGACCAAATATATCGTGCGGCAGATGATGGCCGACGGCGCTGGGCGTATCATCAACATGTCGTCCATCATCGCGAGCACGGGCTATAATGGCCTGTCGGTCTACGGTGCGACCAAGGCGGCCGCGACCGGATTCACCCGCTCGCTTGCACGTGAAGTCGGCAGGTTGGGAATCACCGTGAACGCGATTGCGCCCGGTTTCGTCGATACAGAGTTGACGCAAGGCCTCTCCGACGATCAGCGCAAGCGCGTTGCTGGACGCAGCGCCTTACGCAGGCTTCCCGACCCTGAAGACGTTGCCCGCATGGTCGAGTATCTCCTGGGCGATGGCGGCCGTAACGTCACTGGAACGGTTTTGACGATCGATGCCGGAAACACGGCCTGAGGCGTTTTTCGCTGGCGCTCTCTAAGGCGCTGCACCGGTCATGATTGTTCCTGTGTTCGTCAAGAAAACGCACCAAGCGCTGACGTTTTTGGCCACAATCAAAAACGAACATAAGGCCATGCAAACCCTAGCCGTTATCTCGCTCCTGGCGCTGCTTGCGATCGGCGGCGCCGCCTACACCGATCAATTGCTGACCAGTCAACAGACGGTGCAGCGCGCGAACTGACGTCGGTTTTTGCCGGCGCGCTTCCTCCGCACGAATACCGGGCCGCGGGGCGCAACGAATTCTATAGTGCCTTCAGGAAGCTTTCACCGGCGCCGCACGGTACGCATTGGTAGGTCAGCAGATCGAACCTCTGATTTCGAGGTTCGATCAGCGCAAGTCGCATCGGCTCACCGCATCGGATGCAAGGCATCTCAACGGTTGCCTTGAAGCGTGTGCAAGTCGGTGTCGGCCGAGGTGATCGCAGCATTCTGCCTCTCATCTTTAAGGAGACGACGCAAAGCTACTCACGCTACCCGCGAATCAATCGAGTGTGCCCGATTTCTGACACAATCAAAAGGGGCTAAATCAAAAGGGGCTAAAGGTCATTTCAAAGGCCGGGAGGGCTGAACTGGAACCGGGAAAGCGGATTGGGAGACGGCGGCAATCCATCGCCCCTCCAGACCACCGCGGGGTCCAGTCCGATCAATCCTTGAGGATATACTTCTTGCGTAGTTCGGCCGCGATCTTGTCGGCGAGTTCCTGCGCATTCTTTGTGTGCTTTGGCGCGGTGACAACGGTGGGACGCCAACCCAAGACCGGATCCTTCCGCACCGACACAAAGACACCGCCGATAACCAGACGCTGAAGAATCATGTCCTCGAGTTCAGCATCGGTTTTTTGTTCTTTGCCCATTCGCAACCTTCTGACGAGCGATAGGCTGCATTAATATCGCAGCGAGTTTCCAAAATGTGATCACAAGGGTGCGACCATACCTTGGAGTAAAGTCGCATGAGGTTACCACCTAAGAACCCGATGCATGAGGCTTGGACGTTGGCGCGGCGGGATTGGAGGCGACCGGAGCCGCCGGGTAGGGTGCCTGCGGCTTGGAAATGAGCGGCTTGTCGGTATCGACCGGCGACAATTCGCTGGTGCCGCTGTCGTTGAGGAAATGATCAAGAGTTCGCCTGGATATTCTCCTTCAGGGATTCGGGACCGCGGTCACTCATGTCGGTATGGTGGGCGTTGGTACGGATAATATCGATGCCGTTTTGGATGGCTTGCGCCGCGCTCGGCAGCACGCCGGGATCGGTTCTGAAATCCGGATCCTTCGAACGGAACGACAGTATCTTCAGTTTGTCGTTCAGCACAAACGGTACCCGCAGATTGTCCAGCGTAATCACCCGGGTTACCAGTTCGGGGTGGCGCTTGGCGCAATACATCGAAATGTCCCCGCCGTTGGAATGCCCGACCAACGTCAGGTGTTCGTAGTCCGCGTTGGGTTGCCTTTTCTTCAATTCGCCGAGCACGTACAGGATATTGGCCTCGCCTTTTTCGTAAACGCTCTCCCGCCCGACAAAGGGCTGTCCCACTTCCGTGACCAACGGCGGATCCGTCGGCAGATCTTGCTGAATGCTGGCAACCAGATATCCCCTTGCCGCGAGCACATTGGCCAGGAAGGAATACTCGGTATTCTTGACCGTATTGCCATTGCTGATGATGGCGACCGGAAGCTTCCAGAAGCCGGTGTCAGCCTTCATCTCATAATCACGGCGCACGGCAACGTCGACAGAAATGGGCCGCTGTCGCGAGGCATCGAACAGATCCAGCGTGTCATGCCGAATGCCCCATTTGCTGACAGCAAAATACACGCCCCCCGTAAGCGCGCAGACGCAGAGAAAAATGGCGATCGCCCGTTTCATCGTTTCCGTCCCGATTGCTTTTGATTCAATAGATGATCACGAGTCATCCATTGGTCGAACCTCAAGCAATCCAGGTTGAATTAAATTCAGGCAAGCTTACGGCGCACTAAATCAATTTGTTACCGATGCCGCAGCTCAAGTTGAAACCGGATAGCCGTAAATAGCGCCGGAAACCAGAGGCAAAACGCTCCGCGGCGGTCCGCGGTATCAAGGGGTGGCCAACCAATGTAGCGCTTGCACCATCGTTCCCGCGTGAGTGCAGCGCACAATTGAGGGCGCGCCTCTAATGTGACCAAATGCGCATGAGCTGATACCGGCAACCTGCAGCGACGCGCGCAACGCGGAAGGAGAAAAAGCATGGCCACCAGACGAACGTTGGCTCCGGACAATGCGGTTGCGGCGGAGCGGGCCTTGTCGCGTCGGCAAATGTTGGCTGAGGGCAGCACGCTGGCGGGCGGAGCGATCGTTTCCGGGCTCGCCGGCAGCGACGCCTTGGCCGCCACGCCGGACGCCGGCAACGTCCCACCCAACATTCCGGAATGGATGAAAGCCCCCGGCGATCCCATGGGGAGCCAATTGTATGGGTTGCCGTCGCCGTTCGAGAAGAACCTCGTCAAGAACATCTCGAAGAACTTGCCGCAATATATCTCCGCCTCCGGCCGGACGCCGATCGGTGATCTCGATGGCATCATCACGCCTAACGGGCTGTTTTACGAACGCCATCACGGCGGCGTTCCAACCATCGATCCTGACCAGCATCGGCTGATGTTGCACGGTCTGGTGGACAAACCGCTGATTTTCTCGATGGACGACATCCGTCGTTTCCCGTCGCAATCGCGCATCCACTTTCTCGAATGCTCGGGTAATCCGGTTTACACGAGGCCCTACGGCAAGACCGCGTCCGACCTTGTGGGTTTGTTGAGTTGCGCGGAGTGGACAGGGGTCAGTCTCAAGCTGGTCTTGCAGGAGGCGGGACTGCGTCCTGAAGCCAAATGGCTGGTGGCCGAGGGCGCCGATGCCGCGGCGTTGACGCGCAGCATTCCGATCGAGAAATGTCTCGACGACGCCATGCTGGTGTACAGCCAGAATGGCGAGCGGCTGCGTCCCCAGCAGGGCTATCCGCTGCGACTGCTGCTGCCGGGGTTCGAAGGCAACATGAACGTGAAATGGCTGCGGCGCCTGAAGGCCGTCGCCGAGCCCGTCTATTCCCGGGAAGAGACCTCGAAGTACACCGACCTGATGCCGGACGGCACCGCGAGGGAATTCACCTTTTATATGGAGGCGAAGTCTATCATTACGCGGCCGTCGGGCGGCCAAAAACTCGAGCAAACCGGTTTTCGGGAGATATCGGGAATCGCCTGGAGCGGCCACGGCAAGATCAAGCGCGTGGATGTTTCAGTCGACGGCGGAAAAACCTGGCGAGCAGCCGAACTCCAGGACCCTGTCCTGACGCGGGCGCTGACTCGCTTTCGCCTGCCATGGCAGTGGGATGGGCAGCCGGTCGTGATCCAAAGCCGGGCGATCGACGAGACCGATTATGTGCAGCCGACTTTTGCCGAATTGGTGGCGGTTCGCGGCGAGAATTCGTTCTACCACAACAACGCCATCCAGCCATGGCGCATCGATGCGCAAGGGCAGGTGACAAATGCGAACGCTTAAATCGGCTCTGGCAATGTTCGCGGTGGCGGCGCTCGCTTCGGCGGCGCGTGCCGAGGTGCAGGGGCACTACGGGATTGGCCGGACGGTCACGGCGGCGGAAATCGCCGGATGGGATATCGATATCGGCCGCGACGGCTCAGGTCTTCCGGCGGGAAGCGGCAGCGTCCGTCACGGTCGCGAGGTGTTCGAGCAGCAATGCGCCGCGTGCCATGGCGAGAAGGGCGAGGGCGGCGTTGGAGATCGCCTCGTCGGCGGTCAGGGTACGGTCGCAACGGCAAAGCCGATCAAGACCGTAGGCAGCTTCTGGCCCTATGCCCCGACGTTATTCGATTATATCCGACGCGCCATGCCGCAGAACGCGCCGCAATCCCTCAGTAACGAGGACGTTTACGCAGTGTCGGCCTATATTCTCAACTTGAACGGCCTGCTGCCGGCGGATGCAACGCTCGACGCCAGGACGCTGAGCGCGATCAAGATGCCCAATCGAAACATGTTCACGGGCGATCCCCGGCCTGACGTCAAGAGTCCGGCCTGCGAGAAGGAGTGTTGAGGTAGAGCCTCGACTTGCAAGCGCACGCCGGGGCGCATTTCCGCGTGCTAATGCACGACGTCCAATTTGACCTTTGCAATGCCTCCGTCGACCATTCCCAATGTTTCGGCGGCGGCATAGGAGACGTCGACCACTCGCCCAGGGATGAAAGGACCGCGGTCGTTGACACGGACCGTGACGGACTTCCCGGTAGCGACGTTAGTTACGCGCAAACGTGTGCCGAACGGCAGCGTACGGTGCGCAGCGGTCAGTTCGTGCGTATCGAACTTTTCGCCGTTCGCGGTTTTGGTTCCTTCGGTGTAGAAGCTGGCAACTCCGTTCGAGGCAACCTGTGTCTCGGCTGCATTTTTGTCCGGCTTGAACGGGGTATGTTTTTTCGCGACCAGCACTCGCTTGTTCCTCAAGAACGAAATCTTTCGGTTGGACTCCGGCGCCGTCTGCTGACGCATTGCTAAATCGGACTTTCCGGTAACAACGGAAGACTGGGCGCAAGCCGCAAGTGAAGCCGCTGCCAGAGCGACGGCGAAAACTTTAACGAAGTTGCGAATACCACGCGCCGCGAACGGAGGCGGGTTCAAGCAAACGCTGGTCGCTTTGGTACTGGTGCAAGAAGTTCCGGCACATTCAATGGGAGACATGGCTATCCACCTCCGTCCCTAGGAAATCGACAGCCAATGAGGGCTTAACCATGACCGGACGTACTTGGTACGGCATCGACCGACGCATTTACGTTTGAGTGTGTTCTTTGGGTCACAACTCGCGCGGCCTTATACGCAATTCGCGCGATGACGACCGCTCGAAGCTGAAGGCGGCAGCTGGGCCCGCGCGGTCGGCGAGCAACGAACGCCGTCCTTAGTTCGCGCCTTAGTTCGTCCTGGGCCGTCAGTCGAAGTTTTCCAGGACGGTCTGGACGGCTGACATATCACGACCCCCGACAATGCCGCGCAAATGGGCGGAAAAGGACGCGCGCGCGCGTTGAGCCCGTGGGCATAAACGCCTATGCTCGGCCGCCGAGTGAGCCGCGTTCGTCTATGGTGCAGGAGGGAATCATGCGTGAATCGCTGATCGCTGCGACCGTTACCTGCGTCGCAACGCTTGCTGTCACACTCGGGTTTTCTGCGCCTGCTTTCGCGCAGGAAAACACCGACCAGAAACTGGGTACAGTTCACTTCGCGACATCGTGCAATGAAACGGCGCAGCGCCGCTTCGATCGCGCCATGCGATACCAGCATTCATTCTGGTACCGGGAGTCCAGGGAAGTTTACGAGGAGGCACTCAAGGCCGATCCCGAATGCGCGATCGCCGATTGGGGTGTCGCGCTTTCGCTTCTTAATAATCCGCACAGCCCAGTGCCGGCGCCGAATCTACCGCTCGGACTTGCGGCTATCGAAAAAGCCAAAGCGATCGGCGCGAAGACACAGCGCGAGCGCGATTACATCGACGCTCT
The DNA here is from genome assembly GCA_963756215.1 of uncultured Alphaproteobacteria bacterium. GTDB lineage: Bacteria > Pseudomonadota > Alphaproteobacteria > Rhizobiales > Xanthobacteraceae > Bradyrhizobium. Next base: position 230,280 of record CAVWMY010000001.1, read on the forward strand.
GGCGGCGATGTATGTCGATTACCAGAATACGCCACACGAGGTGCGGGTGCAGGCCTATCTGAAGGCGATGGAAGCGCTGGCCGCAAAATATCCCGATGATGACGAGGCCCAGATCTTCTACGCGATTACGCTGAACGTCGCGGCGTCGCCGGCCGACAAGACCTACGCCAACCAGCTTAAAGGCGCGGCGATCCTGGAGCCGATCTTCCAGCGTCAACCGGCGCATCCCGGCGTCGCTCACTACCTGATTCATCTGTACGATTACCCGCCGATCGCGGCCAAGGGCCTTCCGGCCGCGCTGCGCTATTCCGCCATCGCGCCCAATGCCCCGCACGCCCAGCACATGCCGTCGCACATCTTCACGCGGGTCGGCTACTGGAAGGAATCGATTGCGGCCAATATCGCCTCGGTGCGGGCCGCAAAATCCGAGAAGGAGTTGGGCGATCAGTTGCACGGAGACGACTACCTTGTTTATGCCTATCTGCAACTCGGTGAGGACAGCAAAGCGCGTGGCGTCATCGATGAAATAGAGGCGGTGCAGTTCAATCCCGACCTCTACGCCGCGGCTTTTTCCCAAGCGGCGTCGCCGGCGCGCTACGTGATAGAACGCGGTGACTGGCAAGGCGCTGCAAATCTCGAAGTCAAACCCAGCAAATTTCCGCAGGTCATGGCGCTGACCCATTTCGCGCGCGCGCTTGGTGCGGCGCGCACCGGCGCCGTGGATGCCGCAAAGCTCGACATCGCCACGCTTGTCGAACTTCGCGACAGGCTGCGCGAAGCGAAAAACACCTATTGGGCCAGCCAGGTCGATATCCAGGAGCAGACGGCGACGGCGTGGATGCTTTACGCCGAGGGCAAATATGATGAGGCGTTGCGCGCGATGAGCACCGCAGCCGACGCCGAGGACAAGACCGAAAAGGCGCCAGTCACGCCGGGTCCGCTCACGCCGGCGCGCGAGCTGTACGGTTTCATGCTGCTCGATCGTGGCATGGACAAGGAGGCCGTCGCAGCGTTTGAGGCCACCATGGCGAAGGAACCGAACCGCTATAATACCTATGTCGGGTTGGCGCAGGCGGCACAGGCGCTCGGCGATACCGCAAAAGCGAAGGATAATTACGAAAAGCTGCTAGCGCTTGCTGCCGGGGCCGATCCCGGACGGCCCACGCTTACCGCGGCCCGGACGTTTGTCGCTAGTAACCAGGACAAATCGCCCCGCTGATTGCAATCTGCACATGATGAATCGAATCGTCATCGTTGCCGCTGTCATCGGGTTCGGGCTTGGCGGGCTAGTCGGAGCAACCGCATATTTCGTATGGCCTCTATTGGACCGCGGCAAGACAGCGGTCACGCCAAGCCATCCAAGGTGGGTTGAGCTGCCGTGGCCTTTCCCGATGGATGAATGGGGCAAGGGCAAGGCATTCCGCTGCGGTGTTGCCGACTGCGGCGTCGAGGTTAATTTTTATATTCGTGCCAAGATCGGGTTCTGCAATTGTACGACCGGCGTATCCGACGACGACGAACTCGACCGCCTGAGCGATTTCAGTTTGATGGGAGGAAAGCCTTCCGTGCTCGGGCCTGGTCATCCTATCCGCGTTGCATGGATGAACGGTCGCAGCCGGTCCTATTCGGTTGTGGATCCGTATCGAGCGCGACAGTCCGCCTTGGCCGTCGCTTTCAATGATCGCTGCGATGCCGTCGTTGCAACCGTCGTCGTTGCTCACGATCGTCCCGGCACCATCGAACCCAGCGTGATCGAATTTCTCAACGGCCAGACGGTCATCCGTTGGGCGCAGGAGACGCTCGGCCTCTAGCTCGGCTGGAGTCAGTGCAACCCTGTGTCTGCCTATGACGCTCGTGCGACTTTCGGTAACTGGCGAGGGCCGCCGGCGGCCGGCTCGTCGCTAGTGTCGGCAGCCCGCCGGTATCCGCCTAGCGACCGACGTTCCGGCGGACCGCTGAAACCTGCAGAAATCAGACGTGGACCCAGTGGCTTTTGTTTGGTTTACGTGCTTTCCGTTTCCCCGAAAAGACTGCCCGCACGTCAGCCAGGAACTCACTCGCTGTGACTAGAGCCGAAGCTATCAGCCGCGTAAATCAGCACTTCCATTCCGGAGAATTTCTCGTCGAACTCGGTCGCAGGGTTGCTTATCCCACCGAAAGCCAGAATGCCGGCCGGCGCGACGCACTGCGGGCTTATCTCGAGCTGGAACTGCTACCGGCGTTTTCAGAGCTCGGTTTCGCCTCAAAATTGATCGAGTCTCCGAGCGGCAAGCATCTTTTTCTTTTGGCGGAATACAAAGAGGCCGCGTCGTCGCCGACTGTTCTGATGTATGGGCACGGTGATGTCGTCGACGGCATGGTGGGGAGATGGCGGGACGGACTACTGGATCCATGGCAGCTGACATCCGCGGGCAACCGCGTTTATGGCCGCGGTACCGCGGACAATAAAGGACAGCACAGCATCAACCTGTCGGCGCTGCGTGCGGTGCGCGAAGCGCGCGGCGGTCGGCTTGGCTTCAACGCCAAGTTCCTCGTCGAAATGGGTGAGGAGATCGGCTCGCCGGACTTGTCTGAGGTTTGCGAGTCGCTGCGCGATGGACTGTCCGCAGATGTGTTCGTTGCTTCCGACGGACCGCGGCTTTCGGCGGATCGTCCCACCATATTTCTGGGCTGCCGCGGGGGATTGCGTATCCATCTCGACGTCGAATTGCGCCGCGGTGGCCATCATTCCGGCAATTGGGGCGGCGTGCTGGCCAATCCGGCGACGATATTGGCCAATGCGATCAGTTCGCTGGTCGACGCGCAGGGGCGTTTGCTGCTGGATGCGATGAAGCCGCCGCGACTTTCGAACCAGATTCGTGACATGCTTGCCGACGTGCGGATCGAACCGACAGCCGATGAACCGGCGCTGTCGCCGAACTGGGGCGAAGACGGTTTGTCGCCAGCCGAACGGCTTTACGCCTGGAACACGCTGGAGGTGTTGGCGATATCATCCGGCGATATCGATAAACCAGCCAACGCGATTCCGGGTGGTGCACATGCCGTGCTGCAGCTTCGCTATGTCGTCGGTACGCATATCGAGGATGTTGTGCCCGCCATTCAGCGCCATTTCGACAACAACGGCTTCTCGATGGTCCGTGTACGCGCGACGCAGAGCTTTGCGGCGTCGCGAACCGATCTCGGCAGTCCCTGGATCAAATGGGCTACAGACTCGATCCGGCAAACTACCGGCAAGGAAGCCGCGGTTCTGCCTAATTTTGGAGGCTCGTTGCCGAATGACGTCTTCTCCGACGTGCTCGGTTTGCCCACGATCTGGATTCCACACTCCTATCCGGGCTGCTCGCAGCACGCCCCCGATGAGCACATCCTTCTCCCGGTGACGGAAGAGGCCATGAACGTTATGGCCGGACTGTTCTGGGATTTGGGAGAGATGCCGAGACCGCTCTAGGAACGACAGAGTGGGCTCATCGGTTCAACATGGAGGCATCCAGGATGGCAGTATCGGCGCCCGCTGAATCAGCCGCAGCATCTCCAGCCCAAACGAAGCCGATCGCCAAGCTTGTGGTCGCGACCTCGATCGGTAACGCACTTGAGTGGTATGATATTGCCATCTACGGATATTTTGCGGTCTATATCTCCCGTGCGTTTTTCCCGAGCAGTGATCCCACAACTTCGTTGCTTCTGACTTTTGGCACGTTCGGGCTGTCGTTCGTCACGCGTCCGTTGGGAGGAATCATCCTCGGTACTTATGCGGACCGCCACGGGCGCAAGGCCTCGCTAATGGTTTCGCTGCTTCTGATGACGCTGGCCACGCTGGCGATCGCTTTCATGCCGAGCTACGCGAGCATCGGCGTGCTTGCCCCTGCGGCGCTTCTCGTTGCGCGCCTGGTGCAGGGATTTTCCGCTGGCGGAGAGTTCGGCAGTTCAACCGCTTTTTTGGTGGAGCATGCTCCAAATCGGCGCGGATTTATTGCGAGTTGGCAGTTTGCGAGCCAGGGATTGGGCAATCTGTTCGCGTCCTTGTTTGGTGTCGGACTTACGTTTTGGATGGCGCCTGGCGATCTGCAGTCGTGGGGTTGGCGAATTCCGTTTCTGTTCGGCGCTCTGGTTGGACCGGTCGGCCTTTACATCCGTAACTATCTCGAGGACGCTACCGCGCCGCCCGGCGAAAAGATCTCCTCGCCGGTCACGGAAGTGCTGTTGCGCCAGAAGCTGCGGGTCGCGTTGGGCATCGGCGCGCTCGCCATTTCGACCGCGATCAATTATCTCATCCTTTACATCCCGACCTATGCGGTCAAAACGCTCAGCCTTCCGGCATCGGTGGGATATATAGCGACCTTTGCGGCTGCTGTCGTCGTGACTTTTCTCACCCCTTTCGCCGGGATGATCTCCGACAGGATTGGACGCACCACGCACATGATCAGCATCAGTGTGCTGATGTTGGTTTCGATATTCCCGGCATTCCTTCTGCTGACCAAAGTTCCGACGCCGGCGATCGTCATAGCCGCGGTGTTCTGGATCGCCACGCTGAAGTCGCTTTATTACGGGCCACTTGCTGCGCTGATGTCCGAACTGCTGCCTTCGGCGACGCGGGCAACGGGTCTTGGGCTGGGCTACAATATCGGAGTCATGACCTTCGGAGGCATGGGACCCGTCGTCATGACGTGGCTGGGTAGCATCCCGTTGGTCGGCGATCTCGCGCCTGGCTACTACCTCACCCTGATTTCCGTCATTAGCCTATTCGCATTGATCGTCATCCGCAGAACGGGTGCGGATCATCTCGGCCGAGGATAATTTTCGAGACGGCTTCGGCGCCCTTTTTCAAGGCCGCAAATCTATTGCGGCACCTCTCGAACCACGGGTCCCCTCACGACGGGCGCGGCCGGCGCCGGGGCGGTTGGCGGCTCTGCGACTTGCCTGGCTGGCGCCTTGCTCCCGGGAGGCACATACACAAACGCGGCTGCAAGCACGGCGAGCGCGACAATGGCCCCCAGAATTCCACCTACTTTTTCAGAACTCATTTTTGTCCCCCGATGGCCCCGCTGGATTTCGGGTTCGGCAAATGACCTCCGAAATCCGTGGTATGTCGAACTTTATCAGCAGAGCGCGGCCAGCGGCAATCGCGTTCAGCATGTGGATTAGTACGTCGTTTGGATATCGCGCCACGCAATAGTTATCTGGGGCTGGTGGCACCTATGGATGTCGATAACGTTACCTTGTGCAGGTCGGATTTTTTCTTCAGACCGACTGCAAAATCAACCAGAGATCGGCGGCTTCGAAGTGACTGACCACCAAACCATCGTCAATGGCGAGACGGCCCGACAGACGCCCCAAGGCAAGTTGCCGGTTCTGGGGCTTACCGCGCTGGGCATTGTGTTCGGCGACATCGGTACCAGTCCGCTTTACACCTTCAAGACCATTCTCGGCACCGCCGCGCAACCGTCGAATCCAGCCACGGTGCTCGGCGCGCTCTCGCTTGTGCTCTGGACACTCTTCATTATCACGACGGTCAAGTACGTCCTGTTCGCGATGCGCGTCGACAATGACGGCGAGGGCGGCATACTGGCGCTTATGGCGCTACTGGGCGTGAAGAAGCAGCGGCGTCCGACCATCATCGCGTTTGGCTTGTTCGGAGCGGCGCTGATCTACGGCGACGGTGCGATTACGCCGGCGATCTCGGTATTGTCGGCGTTGGAGGGGCTCAATATGGCGACCCCGGCGCTGCAACCCTACGTCGTTCCGGTTGCGGTCGTCATTCTGCTCGCGCTGTTTGCGGTGCAGTCGCTGGGGACCGCCAGGATCGGTCACTTCTTCGGTCCCGTCATGCTGCTCTGGTTCGGCGCTATCGCGCTGATGGGGCTTTCAGGCGTCATGCGGCATCCGGCGGTGTTCGCCGCGCTCAATCCGGCCTATGGGCTATCCTATTTGTTCTCGAACGGCGCGACGGGCTTTCTGGTGTTGGGCGCGGTGTTTCTCTGCGTTACCGGCGCAGAGGCGCTGTACGCGGATATGGGACATTTCGGCAGGGGACCGATCAAGCTGGCCTGGTTCGCCGTCGTGTTTCCGAGCCTGATCCTGAACTATGCCGGGCAGGCCGCGCTGGTTCTCGAGGGGGCGCCGACCGGAGACAACATTTTCTTCAGGCTGTGTCCGGGGCCTTTGCTGATACCGCTGATCGTGCTGGCAACCGTGGCGACGATCATCGCCAGCCAGTCGATCATTACGGGGGCCTTCTCCATGACCAGGCAGGCAATCCAGCTCGGCTGGCTGCCGCGGCTGCGGATCAAGCAGACATCGTCGGAGGGCTATGGGCAGATCTATGTCGGCGTCGTCAATTGGTTGCTGATGATCGTGACCGTCGGACTGACGATCGGTTTCCGCAAATCGGACAATCTCGCCGCCGCTTACGGCATCGCCGTTTCGCTGACGATGCTGATGACGTCGGCACTGCTGTTCATCGCGATGCGCGAGATCTGGCAGTGGAGCCTGTTGGCGGCCGGTGCGGTGGCCGCCTGCTTCCTGGTCGTCGACAGCGCATTCTTCCTCGCCAACCTTACCAAGATCGCCGAGGGCGGTTACGTTCCGCTGCTGCTCGCGGTCACCGTCTACGGCGTAATGTGGATCTGGCATCGCGGATGGGCCGCAGTGATGGCGCGTATGCATGAATCCCTGATCCCGGTCCCGGAGTTCATGAAGAAAATTGAAGCCAAGAACATTCCTCGCGTTCCCGGTACCGCCGTATTCCTGACCCGGACCGAGCGGGATACGCCGCCGGTCATGCAATGGCACGTCAGGCACAACCGGGCACTTCATGAACATCTATTCGTGCTGCGCGTGGAAATTCTGTCGGTGCCGTGGCTCGCCTCGCGCGACCGGATCACGATCGAGGAGCTCGCGCCGAATTTCTGGCGTGCCGAGGCGCGTTTCGGATTCATGGAGCGTCCGCATATTCCGGAGTTGCTTACGGCCAGTAAATCGCTGGGCTGCACGGTCGATCTCGACGACGTCACGTATTACGTCGGCCACGAAACGGTGATCCGCCGCGAAGACGGCAGGGGCCTTCCCGCCTGGCAGGAGGCGTTCTTCGCCGTGATGGAACGCAACGCAATCCACGTCAGCGACTTTTTCAACCTTCCCACCGACCAGGTGGTCGAGATCGGGCGACAGGTCGGGATTTGACCGGTGCGATCCGTTGATCGTATCAAGGCATCAATATTGAAAATGAGGTCTGGCATCGCCGCAGTGCGCCCTTGCAGCCCCGGTGCAATTTTCCTGCTGCATCTGCGGATCGGCTTGAAGTAGGCTTTTATCGAGGAAGCCAGAAAAACACCAGATTCGTATCAATGGAGACAGCCATGGCCTCAAGCGAGATTGACGCGATCCGCACGCTTCTGACGTCCAAGCCAAGGCCGGTGGGATGGGCGGAGCGACGCCAGCGGCTCAATGAGGTTGGTTCGGTCTGGCCGGTCGCGGATGATGTGACGCTGACAGCCGTGGATTGCGATGGCGTGCCGGGTGAATGGTCACTCTCTCCCGGCAGCGACGCTTCGCGTGTCCTGCTGTTCTTTCACGGCGGTGGTTATTGCTCGGGCTCGATCATCAGCCATCGCCGGATGGCGACCGAAGCGGGCCGCGCCATGCGGATGCGGACCCTCGCGATCGACTACCGCCTCGCGCCCGAACATCCTTATCCCGCAGCGCACGAAGACGCGATGACGGCTTGGCGCTTCCTGCGCGCGCAGGGCGTCGCGGCGGCGGATATCGTGGTCGGCGGCGACAGCGCAGGCGGTAACCTCACAATCGCATTGATCAACCGGTTGAGGACGGCCAACGAAGCCTTGCCGTCAGCCGCATGGCTGATCTCGCCATGGACTGACCTCACCATGTCGGGCGCAACGCTTGATACCAAGGATACCGTCGACCCCATCATCCACAAGAGCTATCTCGCCGACTTGGCGGATGGTTATCTGGCCGCATCGATCGATCGAAAGGATGCGTTGGTTTCACCGCTGTTCGCCGATCTGCGGGGTTTTCCACCGATGCTGATCCAAGTGGGCTCAGCCGAGACGCTGCTCGCGGACGCGACACGACTTGCCGCCGTAGCCGGCGCCGCCGACGTCGATGTGACCCTCGAAGTCTGGCCGCACATGATCCACGCGTGGCCGCTGTGGAATGCAAAACTTGAGGAGGGCCGGCGCGCCCTGGCAAGCGCGGGGGATTTCATCCGCTCCCGCGCCAACAGGACTCGCAGCGTGAGCTAACTGCCGTTCGGTTGTACTGAGGATCAACGCTCAGCCGATGAACGAAGATCCGATCAGTGCCGCCACAGCCAATGCCATGATCCCGGTCCCGACCCAACCGAGCCAGATCAACCACGACTTCGCTCTGAACCGGCCCATCAATTTGGAGTTTGCAACGATCACCATCATCATCGCCATGATAGGTACGGCGACGATGCCGTTGAGCACGGCGCTCCACACCAGCATTTGAATGGCGTTTATTCCGGTAAAGCCTAGTCCGAATCCGATCACCGTGGCGGCGGCGATGATGGTGTAGAACTGAATGGCTTCCGGCGGCTGCGCCTCCAATGTCGCGTGCCAGCCGAAGGCTTCGGACACGCCGTAGGCGGCAGAACCGGCGAGCACGGGGATCGCCAGCATGCCGGTACCGATGATACCGAGAGCGAACAGCAGGAACGTCAGATTGCCCGCCAGGGGCTTCAACGCTTGCGCGGCCTCTGCAGCCGAATTGATGTGGGTCAAGCCATTGGCGTTCAAGACGGCGGCGGTGGTCAGAATGATGGAAAAGGCAACGACGTTGGACAGCAGCATTCCGACGGTCGTATCGATCCGTATGCGATCGAGCTCCGGATCGCCGCCTTTGGTCAGTTCACGGAGCGGCCGGCTGATCTTTCCCTGATTCATCTCCTCGACTTCCTGCGAGGCCTGCCAGAAGAAAAGATAAGGGCTTATCGTGGTGCCGAGGACAGCGACGACCATCAGCAGATAGTCGGCATTGAGGGTGGCTTTTGGCCAAATCGCTGCCCACAGCGCCGTGCTCCAGGGGATATTCACGGTCAGCGCGGTCGCGACATAGGCAAGGAGCGTGAGCGTCATGAACTTCAGTACCGGCGCGTAGCGGCGATAGGGCACGAAGATCTGCAGTAGAGTCGAAGCGGATGCGAAAATCAGGGCGTGCTCATGATCCAGCCCGCCGATTACCAGCGAAAGCGATTCTCCCATCGCGGCGATATCGGCGGCGATGTTGAAGGTGTTGGCACCCACCAAAAGGAAAACCAACCCGAGTACCAGCCAGCGCGGTGCGATCTCCATCACATTGGCGGCGAGACCTTTGCCGGTGACCCGGCCGATCCGCGCGCTCACCAGCTGAATCGCGATCATGAACGGCGTTGTGAGAAACACCGTCCATAGCAGACCGTATCCAAACTGCGCGCCGGCTTGCGAATAGGTTGCAATGCCCGACGGGTCGTCATCAGCAGCGCCGGTCACCAGCCCCGGCCCCAGCAGCCGAATCAGGATGTTGCCAGGTTTTTTCGCGTTGACGGTCTTTTTGGCCTTTGCTCGGCTGGACTCGGTCATCAAATGCTTTGATGTTTGCGGTACGCTTAGTCGTGAGGCACTCGCTTTGAAAATATCGCCCTTTTGCAGAGTTAATCAGAAAAAACCGGGCCGGGACAATCGAGGGGGTTAAGTGACCAAGGTTCTTACATCAAATACGACAAGATCCATCGCGCTACTTGGTTCCCCTATCGATATCGGTGCCTCGCAGCGCGGCACTCTGATGGGGCCTGCCGCGTTGCGGACGGCTGGGTTGGCGGCGGTCCTCGGTCGGCTCGGTTTCGAGGTCAGGGACCATGGCGATATCTCCATCGATGCGATCGCTGAATTGACCGATGGACCTCCCGACAATGCCAGGCAATATCGGGAAATACAGCGCTGGACCCGGGCCTTGAGCCCGAAGGCTTATGAACTAGCCCGGTCCGGCGCAATCCCGATCTTTCTGGGCGGCGATCACACCCTGTCCATGGGCTCGGTCAACGGTATCGCGCGCCATTGGCGTGAAGCCGGCCGCGAACTCTTCGTTTTGTGGCTGGATGCACATGCCGACTACAACACACCGGCGACGACGATCACCGGCAATATGCACGGGATGTCGGCGGCCTTCTTGTGCGGCGAGCCAGGGCTCGACGGTCTTCTGGGTGGCGAGCCGCGCGCCTCGGTCGATCCTGATCGACTGGAATTATTCGGCACGCGCTCGATCGACAAGTTGGAGGACGATCTGTTGGGCCTTCGCCGCATCAGCGTGGCCGACATGCGCGAGATCGATGAGTTCGGTGTCGGCGTGTTGATCCGTCGCGTTATCGACAAAGTGAGGGCACGTGACGGCGTCCTGCACGTCAGCTTCGACGTGGATTTTCTCGATCCCAGCCTGGCGCCCGGGGTCGGCACCACCGTGCCCGGCGGCGCGACCTACCGTGAGGCGCATCTTGTCATGGAGATGCTGCATGACTCCGGGCTGGTGCGGTCTGTCGATATCGTCGAGCTCAATCCGTTCCTTGACGAGCGGGGCCGAACTGCGCGCACCGCCGTCGAATTGATCGGAAGCCTGTTCGGCCAACAGATCACGGACAGGCCCACCCCAAGCAATGCGATCGGTGCCGGCAATGGTCGCCCGATCTAGCGGGCGTTCGTGCAGAGCGTCGATTTTTTTCGACCGCGTGCCGCTCGCACTCGCGCGGTACGGCCGGCTTTCATAACTGGCGCAGTGGGAGATTTCGGTCCATCATGGTCCGCAAAACACAGGCTCTCCGGTTGGCCAGCATTGATCGTACGGCTTGCAAATGACGAGCACTCGGGGAAGGAAAGCAATGCGAGTTGGGAAATGGTCCAGACGCGAGGTGCTCAAGTCCTCCGGCGCTATTGCGGCTACCGCATTATTCGCCGAGCCAGCGAGATCGGCTGCGCCGCTGCCCACCAGCATAACGCCTGAGCTGGTCGCGGCGGCGAGGAAGGAAGGCAAGGTTTCCTATTACTCCGCGCTAGAACTCAATGTGGCGGAACGGCTCGGCAAGGCGTTCGAGGCCAAATATCCGGGGATACCGGTCCGGGTCGAGCGCTCCGGCGCTGAGCGGATCTTTCAGCGCATCGCCCAGGAACAGAGCAGCGGCATCAACGCGGTTGACGTCGCCAACAGCACCGATCCCGCGCATTATCTCGATTGGAAAAGTCGGGATTGGCTCGCGCCGTATCTTCCCGACGATGTCGCAAAGCATTTCCCGCCAGATCAATTCGATCCGGATGGGACCTATGCGACGTCGTGCGGCTGGATCGAAACGATCGGCTACAACAGCAATCTGGTCAAGCCGGAAGATGCTCCCAGGAGCTATGCCGACCTTCTCGATCCGAAGTGGCAGGGCAAGATTGTCAAAGGGCATCCCGGCTATTCCGGCGCCATCATGACCGCAACCTTCGTGCTGTCCCGGGATCTGGGCTGGTCGTATTTCGAAGGCCTGGCCAAACAGAAAGTGATGCAGGTACAGTCGGCGGCCGATCCACCGAAGAAGCTACTGCTTGGCGAGCGTGCGGTGATGGCCGACGGCAACGACTACAATCTGTTGCTTGCAAAAGACCAAGGTCATCCGGTTGAGGTCGTCTATGCGACCGAGGGCTCACCGCTTATCATCGTGCCCACCGGGGTATTCCGCAACGCGCCTAATCCCAATGCGGCGCGACTATTTCAGAGCTTTTTTCTCAGCGTGGAAGGCCAGCAGATGCTGGTCGACAATTTCGCGCATCGTTCCTTCCACTCGCTCGTCAAGGAAAGGCCGGGTCACACGCCGCTGTCCGCGCTGAAATTGCTCAAGTCCGATCCTGCCGCGGTGCTCGCTCAAAGCGAAGAAATCAAATCGCGCTACGCCAAGCTTTTCAAGGTTTGAATGACAGCATCGGATGAAGAAAAAGCCCGCTGCAAAGCGGGCTTTCCTTATTGAGGTGGGTGATCACATTGCGATGCCGTAGTAGTCGTTCACCGCGCGCGTTCGTGCAGGATCGCTCCAGTTCCAGGCGTTGTCATTGCCGTATTTGGGCGCGCCCTTAAGCTGGTTTTCGGTGATCCCGGTTCGGTAGCCGCCTAAATTAGTGTCGTATTTCAGCGATTGCCACGGCAGCGGATAGTGATCGTCGCCAATTCCTAAAAAGCCGCCGAAGCTCAGGACCGCATACGAGACCTTGCCGCTCATCTTATCGATCATCACGCGTTCGATTGACCCGATCTTGGTATCGCCCGCGCCATAGACCGCGGTTCCTTCCACCTTGTCACTGCCGATAAGGGAACCGGTTTCTCTTGCTTCTGTCGATGCAACCATCGTTTCCTCCTCTGTTGAAGGCGAGAAACGGCGCGCATAGGGAATTGTTCCGGATAGAGGAGTGCCCATCACGGAGGCCTACGAGGAACATTCGCCGCCGTGAACAGTTTATTTATGCGAGGAAACGTAAACGTGAGGCGCCTCTAAATGAACAAACACCCGTCGATGCAAACGGCAAGCCCCGTCATCGTGACATTGGCGATCGCCGTGTTCGGCGTAGTCGCGATGTTGGTGGTGGATCACGGTTCGTGGAATCGGCCACACTTGCAAGACGCCGAGATTTCTTACCCCACAACTGACGCCGCCGCACGCGCGGCCGGAGCCAGGGTAATGCCGACGCAGCCTAGGCCGGCGATAGAGCCGGAGGCACCCGGGCCGAAGCCCACCCAACCGGTAAATCCTGCACCATGACGCGTTAAGTCGACGCGTCCATAAGGAGCGCTAGTCAAGGACGCTCGATCAGGGACACCGCGTACGACCGCTGAGTTGGGTAAGCGGGCTGCCCTACGAGCGAGGTAGTTTGTCACCAGTGGGATGCGGAGCGCGAACTTTCGCCAGAACCGAGTCGAAATAGGCTTCCCGCTCACGGCGAAAGCGGTGCTGGTGCGCTTGAAAGGCCGCTATCCGGTTTTGAACTTCCGCGCGAACATCACCCTGAACCACAACCCCGGCCGGGGATGGTTCGCGGGCGGGTCCGGCTTGGTCGAAAGTTGCGGCTGACTTACCAGCCACGGCAGGTTCGATGGGGGCAGGTTCGACCGGGCGAGGTCCGAGGGAGACCGGCGGGTTCAGAACAGGGCGAGGAGATACGATGTTCGCGGTAGCATCCTGCGCAGTTGCCTCCGGCGTTTCGCCCGTGACGGATTTAACGAACGCAGCCCTTTGCGCGATTAAAGCATCACGCTCCGTCAACCAGTTCATGGCAATACCTCAGACTCAGAATATTGCAGAAGAATTGTTTCTACACCAATACCTTAAACACACATTAAACCTAAGAGCGATTGAGGTCGTAAAAAATCACATCGCCGAGGATGCTTCGGTTGCCACGGTAACGACCCCGTACGGCGCATCCGCAATGGACTTGAACCGGTCTCAATTACCGTCCGCCGTCTCCTTCGGACCAAGGCGGCTTTTCCCGTGATCGACTGGCGTTGGTTATACTTCTTCTTGCGGAAACGCGGGCTTGCGAACGTAGAACAACTTTCCGATTCCCTTGCGCGCGGAACAGGGCTGGCCGGACGCCGTTGCGTTCATAAAATGTAGCCAGGAAAAAATTGACATGTCGGGCAAATCATCGGCATATGCCCATCGTCGGAAAAATTAGCCCGCAGCCGAAAAAGGTTCGCGGGCTTTTTCAATGGCGCGTGGTGACATGCGCTGGCGCGAGGAGAATGACACCTTCGGAAAAGTTGACATGTCGGGCAAATCACCGGCATATGTTCATCGTCGCAAGAATTGAGCCCGCGCCGGGAAACTGGCTGCGGGTTTCTTCATTTCGAATTCAGGAATCGGGCGGCGGTCGCACGTCACGACGCTGCATTTCCCCATCGTCGCCTCCGGCGTCGACAGCGCGCCGCCGTCCGAACCTTCATGAATGAGCCTCGTCGAAAAGCTCCGCTGATGCGGACCGTTTAACCGGACGATGCCCAGTTCATTTTAGCCGGCGCGCGCGAACGCGCCGGCCGCGGAGTGGATGAAGTCCACGACCGCACGCGGCCTCCGTCGATGGAGATAGGGTTCGCGCCTGAAATGATCGCGCCAATCGCGATCATGCCGCATATTTGTTTCGTGCAGGAAGCGAGAGGCCAACATGGCAGCATATCTGATTTCGCTCGCGCTCGCCGGTCTGGTCGTCATCGCGATGTGGGACGGATTGTTCGACGTCTCGAAAAAATAGGTTTTCCAGATCGATGCCAAAAGCACTTACCGAAATCCGTTCGCTGGCGCGAAGCCATACCCGTACCGCAATCAATGTTCTTGTCGGAGTCATGCGCTGCAAAGATGCGACGCCGGCGGCGCGCGTCTCGGCCGCGAACGCTATTCTCGAGCGCGGCTGGGGCAGGGCGGCGCAACCGCTGCAGAACGGTGACGGCGCGCTTGAACTGATCCATAAAATAGAGCGTACCATTGTCCATCCTGAAAATACCGACAGCTAAGGTTTTCGAACCGCTGCTTGCACCGGCGCGCTATAAAGGCGTATACGGCGGCCGCGGCTCGGGAAAATCGCATTTCTTCGGCGAACTTCTTGTCGAGACTTGTCAAGCCGAGCGCGGTACGCTCGCGGTCTGCATTCGCGAGGCGCAGCGCACACTCTCGCAGTCCAGCAAACGGCTGATCGAAAGTAAGATCGCGGCGCTTGGCCTCGGTCACCAGTTCAAGATATTCAGTGACAAGATCGAGACGCCCGGTGATGGCCTGGTCATCTTTCGTGGCCTTCAAGACCATACGTCGGAGTCGATCAAATCACTGGAAGGTTTCCGAATCGCCTGGATCGATGAGGCGCAGGTTTTAAGTGCGCGCGGCCTATCGCTGCTACGGCCGACCATTCGGGCCGAAAAATCCGAGTTGTGGGCGAGCTGGAATCCCCGTCGACGCGCCGACGCCATCGATGATTTCTTTCGCGTTCGCAAGCCGGAGCATGCGGTGGTCGTCAACGCCAATTGGCGTGACAATCCGTGGTTTCCGGCCGTGCTCGAGGAAGAGCGGAGGCTTGACTTGGCGCGCTATCCCGATCGCTACGAACATATATGGGAGGGCGACTACATAAAGGCGCTCGAGGGTGCGTATTTTGCCTCGATACTGCTTGAGGCGCGCGCCCAGGGGCGGATCGGTAAGGTCTCCGCCGATCCGCTGCTGCCGTTACGCGCTTTTGTCGATATCGGCGGCGCGGGGGCCACGGCCGATGCCTTCACGATCTGGATTGTGCAGTGGGCCGGAAACGAAATTCGAGTCCTGGATTATTACGAGGCGGTCGGCCAGGTGTTGGCGTTTCACGCCAATTGGCTGCGCAGCCGCGGCTACCAGAATGCCATTCTCTATCTGCCGCACGACGGCGTCGCCGCCAACAATGTTACCGGCAAGCGCTACGAGGATCATCTGCGCGACGCAGGCTTTACAGTTGAACCGCCGGTAAAGAACCAGGGCAGGGGTGCCGCGATGATGCGAATCGAGGCGCTGCGTCGGCTGGGCTCGCAACTCTGGTTTAATGAAGAGACGACGGAGGCTGGCCGCGAAGCGCTCGGTTTCTACCATGAGCGGAAGGACGACATCCGCAACATCGGCCTCGGTCCGGAGCACGACTGGTCCTCTCACGCCGCCGACGCGCTTGGCCTGATGGCGATCTGCTGGGAGCAGCCGGGCCGGACAGGGACGTTCAACCGGCCGATCAAATATGCGGACCGGGGGTGGATGTAGGGAAGTGATGACATCTCCCACGCTACGCGCCATCCCGGCGCGAGGATGAAGACGTGGTGCCCGGCTCTTTTCGGAAAAGATGCGTTTCGCGCTTATAGCCGAGCATCATAGCCGGACACATCGACCAGATACATCGGATAACAATCATGCCCAAAATGTCCCCGCTCGATCTCAAGGCCATGCTCGCTTCGGAGAAGGCCAATGCGCTGGCGGCAGTCTCGGCGGCGCGGCTGATGGAAGACCGCGCCGATGCGATGGATTATTATCTCGGCGACATGCGCAAGGATATGCCGGCGCAGGAGGGCCGCTCACGCGCGGTCTCGACCGATGTCGCCGACACCATCGAAGGCTTGATGCCGTCGTTAATGGATATTTTTGCGGGCTCTGACGAAGTCGTCCGTTTCGAGCCGGTCGGGCCAGAGGACGAAGCGGCGGCCGCCCAAGAGACTGACTACGTCAATCACGTCTTCATGCAGCAGAATCCCGGCTTCATGGTACTGTATTCTTTCATCAAGGACGCGCTGTTATCGTGACTGGTGTTGTGGGAGCGGTGTGGCTCGGTGTCAAAGCCATGCTCGGCAAATGAAACGAGTCGGCAGTCGCAGGCATCGGGCAATATCGCGGAAGAATAACATCGATAGCAACCCGTCGTGACGGTTGGACCGCGGGGTAAACAAGAAGGTGGGACGTAAGGCGCGCCGATGTACAGGATTCGAGAAGTTGACGGGCACGATGAAGAAGTCGCGGATACATTGGCGGAAGTCCGCGAGCTCACTTTCTTCAACGGCGCCGGCCTGCCTGATTTCGATGAGGGGTATTGGTGGCTTGCCTTTCAAGAGACGATGCCGGTAGCGTTTGCTGGGGCTGTCTCGTCGACGCGGGCTCGGAATGCGGGATACCTTTCTCGCGTGGGCGTCGTGAAACGGCACTGCGGCAACGGCCTGCAGTTGCGCCTAATGCGAGCGGTAGAGGCGCGCGCGCGCAGTATTGGATGGGATTGTATGGTGTCGGACACGACTGACAATGTGGCTTCGGCGAATAATTTCATCCGCGCCGGCTACCGGTTGTACAAGCCACAGAATCCTTGGGCATGGCCTCACACATTGTACTGGCGAAAGTCCGTCAGGTGAATAGGAAGGGAGCGCCAAGTAGCGCTTCGGCGTTCATCTGGATCCGGTACACCCGGCGGCCGACCGCCACCGGGCTTTTTTCTATTTTTGGGGGGCAGCCAATTCGGCGGTATTGTATCCCACAATCCAGCGTCTTATAGGGAAGGTGACGGAGATCACATGGCGCTGTTGAACAAGGTATTCACGACCCGGACGTTGGTGCAGATCATTGTAGTGCTGGTCGCTATGGTGATTATGAAGGCCGCAAGCCTACATTACGGTTTTAGCTGGGCGAGTGCGTTGGCGGCAGGCTAGTTTCTTCCGGGGCGCGGCCCGATTTCATCGCGGGGGCGGTCGCGAATCGAATCGCGATAATTGCCGTTCGTAAAGGCAACGGCCGGTTTTATTTCGGAGCAAAACAGGTCGTCGCAAATCTTTCATGCGCCGCCTATACCTGAGTTTGTTGTTGGTATTGTAATTTTGATCCGCCCAATACTCGTTTTTGACGTCGGAGCTGTATTATGAAGGCTGTTCGTCTTGTTTTGGCTTTGTTTGCGCTCTTGCTGCTGGCTCCGCTGCAATCGGCCAGGGCCGCCGACGTTATCTGCTACAATTGTCCGCCGGAATGGGCCGATTGGGCCTCGATGCTGAAGGCGATCAAAGCTGATCTTCAATATGACATCCCACACGACAACAAGAATTCGGGGCAGGCGCTTGCCCAGATACTTGCAGAGAAAAACAATCCGGTCGGCGATATCGGTTATTTCGGTGTCACGTTCGGCATGAAAGCGAAAGCCCAAGACGCATTAGAACCTTACAAGCCGGCCCACTGGGACGAGGTGGCCCCTGGGTTGAAGGATCCGGACGGCTATTGGACCACAATTCACTCCGGTACCCTTGGCTTGTTTGTGAACAAGGACGCGCTTGGAGGCAAACCGGTGCCGGCCTGCTGGAAGGATCTGCTAAAACCAGATTATAAGGGTATGGTTGGATACCTTGATCCGTCGTCGGCGGCGGTGGGATATGTGGGAGCCGTTGCGATCAACCTAGCGCTCGGTGGTTCCGCGTCCAATTTTGAGCCGGCGATCAATTTCTTCAAGGCGTTGCAGAAGAACGATCCCATCGTTCCGAAGCAGACATCATATGCACGTGTTGTGTCGGGTGAGATGCCGATCTTGCTGGATTATGATTTCAATGCCTATCGCGCCAAATATTCGGAGAAGGGCAGCTTCGAGTTTGTTATACCCTGCGAAGGGTCGGTAGTTTTTCCTTATGTCGTCGGCCTCGTCAAGAATGCGCCGGACAAAGACAAGGCCAAGAAGGTGCTGGACTATCTATTGTCCGACAAGGGGCAAGCGATCTGGACCAACGCATATCTTCGCCCGGCACGACCAATCGAACTGCCCCAGGCCGTTAAAGCAAAATTCCTTCCCGACAGTGACTACGCCCGCGCCAAAGCGGTCGACTGGGGGGAGATGGAAAACGTGCAAAAAGGTTTCGTTGACCGCTACCTCGCCGAGGTCCGTTGATGCAGTATGGTGCCCTTCGTTAGGGGCATCATATCGTCATGCGGCGCAAATCGTTTGTCTGGCTGTGCTTGTTACCGCTAACCGTGGTGACAACGGCATTCTTCTTACTTCCGATGGCGCGGCTAGTCGTGACGGGCGCCGAAGGCCCGCATGGGGCGGCCGGATATCTCGCTATTCTGATTGAACCACGTTATCGCGCGACGCTGATCAACACCGTCGTGCTCGCAACGGCGACGACGATCGTGACGCTCGCCATCGCGACGGTCGCGGGAATGTTCCTGCAACGCCATCGCTTCCCGGGCCGAGCTCTGCTGATCGCAATGCTGACCTTTCCCTTGGCCTTTCCCGGCGTGGTCGTGGGTTTCCTGATCATTCTGCTCGCCGGACGTCAAGGATTGATCGGCGAAATTTCAAACCGCTTGTTCGGCGAAAAAATCGTCTTTGCCTATTCGATATACGGACTTTTCCTGGGTTATCTTTATTTCTCAATCCCGCGGGTCATTCTTACGATTATGGCTGCGGTGCAGAAGCTTGACGCCGGCCTGGAAGAAGCTGCGCGTTCGCTTGGCGCCGGCCCCTGGGCGGTGCAGCGCGATGTTGTCCTGCCCGCGCTTGGCCCGGCCTTCGTGGCCTCGGGCGCCATTGCGTTCGCGACGGCGATGGGCGCGTTCGGCACGGCGTTTACGCTTGCGACAAATATCGATGTGCTTCCGATGCTGATCTATACCGAGTTCACCCTGGCGGCGAATTTTGCAACCTCGGCCGCTTTATCGGTCGGACTTGGATTTATCGCCTGGGCGATCCTAGCGCTTGCCCGGTCTTTCAGCGGGGAAACAGTTGCGGCGGCAGGGTGAGACCATGCGCGACCGTCTGATCTTTTCAGGCCAGCTGGTGTTCACACTTGGCGTTGCGGCGTTCCTCGTTATCCCGGCGATCCTATCGATTTCCGCAGGCGTCACGGTGAACTATTTTCGCGGCATCTCGTCGGGCGTCACCCTACAATGGGTTTTCCAAGTGTGGGACCTTTATGCAGGGACCATCTTGCTGTCGTTCATTATTGCCTTCGCGACCCTGGTTGTTACGCTGGCCGTAGGTGTTCCCGCCGCTTACGCCCTGCACATAAGTGGCGGACGGCTTTCGCGCGTGGTTGAGGAAATCATAACGCTACCGCTTGCAATTCCCGGCCTCGCGATTGCGCTTGGGCTGCTACTCACTTACGGCAGCTTTGGTGGCTTTCGTCGCTCATGGCTCTTCATTCTCTCCGGACATGTCGTATTCACCATGCCGTTCATGGTGAGATCCGTGATGGCGGTGTTCGCCACGGTCGACATCAAGACGCTCGATGAAGGCGCGGCTTCACTGGGAGCAACACCATGGCGCCGCTTTCGTGATGTGATCGTCCCCAATGCGGTGCCAGGCATCTTGGCGGGGGCCTTGATGGTCGTCACGCTTTCGCTTGGCGAGTTCAACTTGACCTGGATGTTGCATACGCCTTTGACCAAGACGCTGCCGATTGGGCTTGCTGATAGCTACGCCTCAATGCGGCTCGAAGTAGCTTCGGCGTACACATTGATTTTCTTCGTCATGATCATACCGCTTCTTGTCGCGATGCAAATGTTCGGCGATAAGGAGGGGAGAGGATGAGCGTGTCTGCGGGGCACGGCGTATCAGTGCGGATCGAAGCTTGCGGCAAGACCTTCGATGATGGCACGCGTGCACTTGAGCCGGCTACGCTCGATATCGAGCAGGGCGAAACGCTGGTTTTGCTCGGCCCCTCGGGTTGCGGCAAGACCACCATGCTGCGAATCATCGCGGGGCTGGAGTTGCCCGATTCCGACGGTCGGGTACTGTTTGACGGCAACGACATGACGTCGGTTCCCATCGAGCGCCGGAATGTCGGCATGGTGTTTCAGTCCTACGCGCTCTTCCCGAACATGAGCGTGGCAGACAACATCGGCTATGGCTTGAAAATTCGTGGCGTTCGCCGAAAAGAACGAGAGGCGCGCGTTGCCGAGTTGGTGTCCCTAACCAATATAACCGGGCTTGAGAATCGCCGCATCGACCAACTCTCCGGCGGACAACGCCAGCGCGTGGCGCTTGCGCGCGCGGTTGCGATCCGCCCCGGCGTTCTGCTGCTCGACGAGCCCTTGACGGCGCTCGATGCGGCCCTGCGCGATCGCCTGCGCGGTGAACTCAACCGCCTGCTGCGTGCACTTGGTATCACCACTATCTACGTCACCCATGATCAGGCTGAGGCGATGGAACTGGGCGACCGGATCGTGGTGATGCAAAAAGGCGCGATTGCGCAAATAGGTACTCCGAGAGAGATTTATTTCACACCGAAAAGTCGCTTCGTCGCCGAGTTCATCGGTGCCGCCAACATCATCGAATCATCAGTAGAAGACGGTCATTTGGTTTTACCAGGCGGACACCAACCGATTGGTGGGAATGACTGCATGAAGTCTGTGATCGCGATGGTCCGCCCAGAAACCATCGGGATTGTCGAAGCAGCAATCGCCCCGCTGTCGGGAATCATCGACAGCGTCAGCTTTATGGGAGATCGCCAGCGCATAATTGTCAGAGAGGCGGCAAACAGATCTCTTGTCATCGACGCGCCGAACACGATTGGTGTTCGACCCGGCGAAAGGGTAGGGCTGCGGATCGCACCGGACGCGGTTCGTTTGTTGCCATCAGAAAACTAGAGAAGGTCAATGACGCCAAAACCGGTGCGAATTGCGCAGATTTCCGACCTTCATATCAAACCGCCGGGAACGCTTGCCTACGGCCGCGTGGATACCGCAAAGGCGCTCGAGCGCTGCGTCACCGCCTTGAATAGATTCCGGCCCGCGCTGGATTTCGTCGTGATATCCGGAGATCTCGCCGACACACCATTGGTCGAGGAATACGAGTACCTCAAACGGTTGCTGGCACCTCTGAAGTTGCCGTTTGCCAGTCTTCCGGGCAATCACGATTCCCGCGAGTTTATGCGTGCCGCCTTTCCGGGCGTTGACTATGCTTTCGCGTCAGGCCCGCTGAATCAGCAATTTGAAATCGGCGGGGTCGACCTGATGCTGCTGGACTCCAGCGTGATAGGCAAGCCGCATGGCGAGCTGGATGCATCTACTTTGTCATGGCTGGAGGGGATGCTGGCATCGTCGGCAAGCCGGCCTGCGCTGTTATTCATGCATCACCCGCCGTTCCAGACCGGAATCTGGCACATGGACCGCCAGAATCTCCTGAACGCCGGCGAACTGGCGTCGGTCATCCGGCTGCATCCGCGCGTACAGCTGATTGCCACCGGTCACGTTCATCGCGCTGCCTTGACCATGTTTGCGGGCGTACCGACTACCATCTGCCCGGCCCCTAACCACGCCGTCGACCTCGATCTAGATCAGTTGCGTGAGCCATCGTTCAAAGTGGAGCCGGCCGCATTTCATGTCCACATTTGGCTTCCAGGCGAGGGGTTTGGCAGCGTGGTCACGCATCACGTCCCAGTCGGGGATTTTGATGGCCCGCATCCGTTTTTCGGGCCTGATGGCAAGCTGCTGTGAGATCTCGTTCAAACCGCACGAACGGCAGCACAAGCCTGACCCGATGACGGGGCGGTTAGACGAGCCCGAGCCTGATTTCTGTGGGTCGCTGGGCGGGTATATCACGCTTGCTTTAATCGGAATAACCGCGCCGCGTTACCGCCGAGAATGGCCATTTTCTGCTTGTCGGTGAGGGTAGTCGTGGCAAAGACGTGATCTACCGGATGTTGTTCCCAGGGAATTGGGTGGTCCGTGCCAAGCACAATCTGGCTGGCGCCAACTTGTGCGGCCAGGTGCCGCAACCCCTCCGGCGTAAACACCATTGCGTCGAAATAAAGCTGGTTCAGGTATTCCGATGGCTTTTTCTTAAGCGCGATATTCGAATTGCAATTCTGCGGCGACACGAAGCAGGCGTGATCATCGCGCGCAGCGTAAGAGCCAAGATAGCCGCCGCCATGTGCGGCAAGAATCTTGAGACCGGGAAACCGGTCAAGTGTACCCTCGAAGATCAGATGCTGCAGGGCAATCGTGGTATCGAGTGGATTGCCGATCGTGTTCGAGAGCCAGCCGTTACCCTTGAAGCGCGCCGCAAGCTGCGGTGTGCTTTGCGGGTGGATGAAGAGAACCGCGCCGAGTTCTTCGGCCTTGGCCCATACCGGGTGAAATTTCTGGTCGGAGAAATCGACTCCAAGCACGCTACCGCCGATAGCGGCGCCTTGCAGGCCGTATTTCTTGATCGAGGTTTCCAGTTGTTGGACCGCAAGATCAGGAAATTGCAGGGCCAGTGAGGCGAAGGCTGCAAATCGATCCGGCCGCGATCCACAAAGTTCGGCAAGTTTTTCGTTCTGGATCGTAACGATCGCCGATGCCGTATCGCGATCCTTGCCGTACCAGAACGGATTGATCGACAGTACCTCCATATCGATTGCCATGGCGTCCATCTCCTTGAGACGTTGCTCGATAGCAATGAAGTGCTCTGGGACGCCCTTGACCGGCGGCAATACCGTTTCCGCCTCATCGCCCATCAAATTGAGGGCTTCGTGAAAATAGCAGTGAGCGTGGGCATCGACGGTCACAACCCGCTTGCCACCAAGCTTGACCGGCAGGCATGTCGCTCCCGGCTGGGCACGGGCTATGTCCAACATGCCGCAACTGCAGAAGGCGATACCCGTCGCGGCCGCTCCTTGCAGAAAAGCCCTGCGAGTGGTCATTAGTTGCTCCCCTTTTTGGCCGGTCGATTGGTCTGCCGGCCTATTTTCCATTTCTTGTACAGGCACATTGCCAAGGCAAAGGGGATAGAGCAATCATACTTGAAAGGGGCCGGGTCGGCTGCCTGGAAACGCGAACCCTCGATCGGGGAGAAAAAATCGGAATGCGCTTGTTGTACTCGCTCGTCCCGGCACTCGCGCTGATCGTTAGCACCAGTGCGATGGCGCAGCCGGGCTATCCCGACCGGCCGATCCGAATGATTGTTCCGTTGGCTGCGGCGAGCGCGGTCGATGTCGCGGCGAGGATCGTGACTCAGAAGATGGCCGAGAATATGGGCCAGCAAATCGTGATCATAAACCAGCCCGGCGCTTCGGGGCTGATCGGCGCCGAGCAGGTCGCTAGAGCCGAGCCCGACGGGTATACGATCGGCGGGTTCAACGACAGCATCATGACCATGGTGCCCAACCTTCAGGCAAAAATGCGCTGGGATATTCTTCGCGATTTCGAGCCGGTGTCGCTCGTTGCCACCGTCGAGTGGGGCCTGATCGCCAGCAATCAGACAAGCTACAAGACTGCGGCCGATCTGATCGCCGCCGCCAAGGCGGCGCCCGGCAAAATCGACTATGGTTCGGGAGGGCCGGGCAGCCCGCAGCACTTGGCCATGGCGATGTTTGCGTCGGACGCCGGAATATCGCTGACTCACGTGCCCTACAAGGGAGCTACGCAGGCGGCGACGGACGTTGCGGGCGGCCAGATTCCCGTCGCTTTTCAGGGCCTCGGGACCGTCGCTGCTCTGGTGCGCGGCGGCCAGGTCAAGCTGCTCGGTGTCACGACCGAGAAAAGGTTGCCGTCATTTCCTGATGTCCCCACGGTGTCCGAGTCCGGGTTGCCGGGCTTCCACTTCAATTCGTGGTTTGCGATTCTGGCGCCGGCGGGCGCGCCGAAGGATATCGTGGCGAGGCTGAATGCGGAGGTGTTGAAGGCATTGGCCGATCCCGACGTTCGCCGGAGGCTCGACGAGGTAGGCCTTGCTCCGCGCGGTAGTTCGGCGGAGGAACTGCGCGCAATGACGAGGGATCAATTGGCGAAGTATGGTGCGGTGATCAAGGAAATGGGTATCGTCAACGAATGAGCGGTTTGCCAGCAAACTAACCGCTAAAAACACCGCGATGGAACCCGGATCACCCCTCTTGGGTGGTGATCTGACTTTAAATCAACTGAGGGGCGACTTTTTCATCAACAACTCGTTGAAACGCTTGACATAATCCAGCCAATTCTTGCTGAGGCGGGGGCGTCGGAGTATGATGATCGTGGCCGATAGAGGAGTCTCATCAGCCGTTCAGCGTGATTGCCGATGATGGACAACCCAGTAGATGGTCGTGACCGGCATGCCTCAGGACAAAAAGGTTGTGCCTCGGTCGATTGCCCGCGACACGTTATCGGTACTGCGCCAGCATCCCATCTTTTGCGACCTCGAAACTGAGGCGCTCGATCAACTTTGCCGCTATGCCAAGCACTCCACGCTGAAGCGGGGAGCCACAATCTTTTCCAAGGGAGATCCCGGCAACAGCCTCTTTGCGGTGATCAGCGGCACTGTAAAGATCAGCATTTCGTCTGCCGATGGCCGTAGCGCGATCTTGAATCTGATCGGCGCCGGCGAAATCTTCGGCGAGATGTCAGTACTCGATGGGCAGGCACGGTCGGCCGATGCCACGGCGAATACCAGTTGTGAGATTTTTGCGATCGACCGCCGCGAGTTCCTTCCGTTCGTACGAAGCCAGCCGGCGCTGGCGATGAAATTCATCGAGCTGCTTTGCACGCGCCTGCGGTGGACCAGCGATCAGGTCGAACAAGTTATTCTACAGAATCTGCCGGGTCGGCTTGCCGGTGCACTCATTCGTTTGACCCAGAAATATAAGCCCGCGCCTGCGGGCCGCGCGATCGCCATTACGCAACAGGAAATCAGCGAAATGGTCGGGATGACCCGAGAAAGCATCAACAAGCAGCTAAGGGTCTGGGCGGCGCGGAACTGGGTGCGGCTCGAACACGGAGCCATCGTTGTGCTGGATACCGCGCCGCTTCAGGCGCTGGCAGAGGCTGGATCTGGAGACGAGGGCGAATAGCGTAAAGCGTAAAGCGCATCTCGTGCTGGCGGTCTCGCCCGGTGACTCACCTAATAAAAGTCGCCGTATCCGCACCGCACCATGCCTGCTGCGAATCGCGGCTGGCTAGTTTTCGAACCGTGAAGTTTGAGCCCCTTCCGACCTTAATCGTCGATGATCGCCACGGCGCGTGTCCAGCCCGCGGAGGCGCGTGCGATCTTGACCGGAAAGCACGAGACGGTGAAACCGGTTGCCGGCAACAACTCGAGATTATGTAGCTTTTCAATGTGGCAATAACCGATGTGGCGGCCAGCCTTGTGGCCTTCCCAAATCAGGCTGGCGTCCCCGGTCTCGCTGTATTTCTTTGCGGTGTATACGAATGGCGCATCCCAGCTCCAGCCGTCGATGCCGGTGAGCCGCACGCCGCGCTCCAGCAAATACATTGTTGCTTCGTACCCCATACCACAGCCGGAATTGACGTAATCCTGTCGCCCATATTTGGCGCCAGCGCTGGTGTTGACGACGACGATTTCCAGCGGTGAAAGCGTGTGGCCGATACGCTTGAGCTCGCTTTCGACGTCCTTGGCGGTGGCCACATAGCCGTCGGGGAAATGGCGAAAGTCCAGTTTAACGCCGGGCTGCAGGCACCATTCGAGCGGCACTTCGTCGATAGTCCATGACCGCTCGCCCCGATTCATCGTCGGGTGGTAATGGTAGGGCGCGTCAAGGTGAGTGCCGTTATGGGTCGAGAGCTGCACGGTCTCCATGGCCCAGGCCTGTCCATCCGGCAAGTCTTCGGCCTTCAGGCCTTCAAAGAAGCCCAACATGCGTGGCAAGCTTTTCTGATGATCGTTATATTCGATGACCGGATGGATGCCCGGTGGATCCGCAGGGATGTCGTTTTCCAGTTGGACTGATATGTCGATCAGTTTCCGCGCCATAGCGCTATCTCCGTTGATTCTGTTTTATGTTAGAGGACATATCGAGAGCAGCCGCCATCAGCGACTTCCCGGCCGCTCAGACCGGCTTGATGCCGGCTTTGGCGACAATGTCACGCCATTTCGGCACTTCATCTTCGATGCGCTTCCGCATACCATCGGGCCCATTGGCGATCACCTCAAATCCGTTATCGCGCAATTGTGTCGTGATTTGCGGTCTATTCAGTATCTCGATTGACTTCTTCGACAGCAGTTCGACCACCGAGGGCGGCGTCTTCACAGGTGCCAGGAAGCCCTGGAACGTGTCGGAGATGAAATCCTTGTAGCCCAGTTCGATCATTGTCGGCACCTCGGGCAGGTCAAACCAGCGATGTGCGCCAGTGACGGCGAGCGCTTTCAAGGCGCCGGATTCGATGTGCGGATGCGCCGGCGGTAGCGCAGTGAATGCGACCTGCGTGGTACCGCTGAGGATCGCTTGAATGGCCGGCCCCGCGCCAGAGAAGGGTACATGTGTAATCTGGATCCCGGCGACGATCTTAAACAGTTCGGCCGATAATTGCGGCGTGGTGCCGACGCCAGGACTCGCATAGTTGAGTTCCTCAGGATGGGCTTTGGCGTACGCGACCAGATCAGCGATCGAACTCACATCGAGCTTGGGATTGACCAAAATGACGTTTGGCGACGTTCCAAGCTCGGCAATCGGCGCAAAATCTTTATGGGGATCGTAGGGGATTGTTGTGTAAAGGCCAGGATTGACCACATAAGCGCTCGACGTAACGAGCAGCGTGTAGCCATCTGCCTCGGCATGCGCAGCGTACCCGATCCCTATATTGCCCCCTGCGCCAGGCTTGTTCTCGACTATCACGGATCCACCGATGGCATCGCCAAGATGGTTACTGAGAATGCGGGCCATAATATCGGTTGGACCCGAGAAGGCGAACGGCACGATGATCTTGACGGGTCGTGTCGGATAGCCTGCCGCCCTTGCAGGTACTGGCCCCAAACTGGACACCGTGGCCGCACCGATCGCCATACCGGCGGCCTGCAGAACTTGTCGGCGCGACGGCGATGCTTTCGTATCAGACATAATGGGTCCTCTCCCGATGCGTCGCCCGGCTCGTGGCCTGTCTTTTTTTTGGTCTCGCTGGGCTTGCCGTTATACGGTCATTTTAGCTCGATCGTCGATCCCACGTTGCCGAGAATTACATGTCGAACACGGCCACGGCCCGGATCGGCGAGGCCGTGCCTTCGCGCCACTTCATCGGGAGACCGATGAAGGTGAACCGGCCCGTGCCGAGCAGCGCTTCAAGATTGCATAGGCTTTCGATGTGAGTAATGTCGAGGTCGAGGCAGGCCTTGTGGACCAGCGAATTTACCTTGCCCTCGGGGCCGGGCCGCATCGAATCGATGCCGAAGTGGACGACGCCTTGGCGGGCAAGCCATTCGGTAGCCTCGACGTTTACGCCCGAATTGTCAGTCGAATATTCCTTACGTGGAAAAGTGCGTTCGTGATGGCCGGTGCAAAGCAGAACGGTCCCCCCTTTTGGTACTGGCACGCCTGCCGCTTTCACTGCAGCCTCGAGGTCGGAACTTGCGATTTCAGCTCGCGGTGCGATATGGCGGAGGTCAATACAAATACCTGGCACAATGCACTTCTCCAGCGGGTATTGGTCGATCGATATACCGGTCTTACCAAAATGGCGCGGTGCGTCGATGTGAGTGCCGGCGTGATCAACCATCGAGATGAACATCGAGGACAGGCCGTGCACATTGCCAGACTCGACGAACAAATCTTCATGGTTCTTCCAGACACCATGGATCGTCGGAGGATGGCCGGGATAACTTGGAGTGCGGTGATAGAGTTCACGACTGAGATCGACGATCTTCACAATGGTTGCCTTTTGGGAGCTTAGTGGGAGGAATATTGTCCGATCGTCATGCTGGCGTTTTTCCGGCAGTTCTGCAAGGAGCCGCAAAACCCACTTGCTTGATGGCGCGAACGTAAAGTTCGATGCACGTTGATCTCGGGCGAAAGCATTCTTGGCGGTCTCTATCGCCCGGTCGATATTTTCGAAGCGGCGTGGTGTTTGTTGCGACGAACGGATGCCTCGTGGCTCCCGGCGTAGTTTGGCGGCCTTCCGATCTCGAAGGCGCTTGCTCGTTTGTGAGCCACCATGTTTGACTAACGTGAAGAGACCATTCGGCTTTTTCATTTTGTTGCCCGAATCCGGGGTCAGCGATGCCTACGGCAGATCGAGCGCTTGGCAACAGATGAGGCGCCGATTGGTAGCGGTTGCCGTAGGCAGGATCACAATGCGGCTAGGAATGTGGAAACGATCTAACTGTTTCCGATTTGTAATATTTCTGACATGACACTTTGTGTCACCGTGGAGGATGGGTGTGCAAACCTTGGCGTACGATTGTGAATATCTACTGGGAACACCATAACCCGGTCGAGTTCTCGAACCCACATCGACATTTGCTGCTGATGAACCGCCTTTTCAACCGTGGCGCAACAGCACCATTTGGCAGCCGAATCATCCAAGAGATTTCAAAGCGATTTCCTGATCAGGGATTGAGAAATGACAAAACGCAGTTTCTTTGATCACACGCCGGGTTTGACGATAAGCGAAATCAGCGCGCTTACAGGAGCCGAACCCCGCAATGCTGCGCGACTTTCCCACCGCATTACGGATGTCGCCCCGATGGAGTTCGCAGGACCGAGCGATCTCACCTTCATCGAAAGTGCCAAATACGCTGATGCGTTGGCAACGACGCATGCCGGAGCCTGCCTGATGTCTCGGCGGTTTGCCGATAGAGCACCGGAGACGCTAACCGTGCTTCTGACCGATGAGCCGCAGCGCGCTTTTGTTGCTGTGCATCGTCAGCTTTACCCGCAATCTTTGCGCCCCACCTCGCTGTTCGAAACCGATGACATAGCCGCAGGCGCGACGATCCATCCCGCCGCCCGTCTCGAGAGCGGCGTAACGATTGACCCCGGAGCCGTCATCGGCCCGCGCGCCGAGATCGGATATGGAACCATCATTGGGTCAAACGCCGTGATCGGACCGGACGTCATGATCGGCCGCGATTGCGTGATTGGCGCCGGTTCCTCGATCATGCACGCGTTGATCGGAGATCGCGTGGTGATCCACCCGGGCTGCCGAATTGGGCAGGATGGTTTCGGTTACATTGCCGGCTCCAGTCAGCTCAAGGTGCCACAAACCGGCCGCGTGATCATTCAAAATGACGTCGAAATCGGGGCTGGGACGGCCATCGATCGCGGTGGAATTAGGGACACGATCATCGGAGAGGCGTCAAAGATCGACAATCTGTGTCAGATCGGACACAACGTTGTCATTGGCCGTCACTGCGTTGTCGTTGCGCAGTCCGGGTTAAGCGGAAGCGTGACGCTTGAGGATTTTGCAGCGCTTGGCGGGTCGGTCGGTCTTGCGCCCCACGTCACCATCGGCAGGGGCGCGCAAGTGGCGGCACGCTCGGGTGTCATGAACGACGTTCCATCAGGTGAGATCTGGGGTGGCTATCCCGCGAGGCCGCGAAAGCAGTGGATGCGACAGCAGGCCGTGCTGTCACGTCTCACCAAGGCCGGGGGGGCCTCGGCGGCTTCTGACAATAGTTGAATTCGCCTGGTTTGCTCGCAAGCCCGGAGCCGTCAGCTTGCGCCAACGCCTGATCGCGATCGTTGGGGCATACCCGACAAAGTCAACGCGACGACAGGTTGGTTTTTGCCAGGTCGAGGACTTCGTCGCCGCGGCCACTCATGACCGCGCGAAGTACCCACAAGCTGAAGCCCTTCACTTGTTCGGCCGTGATCGTAGGCGGCATCGATAGTTCCTGAGTTGCGGTTACGACGTCGAGCACTGCCGGACCGTCGAAGGCCAGGACATCGCGGATCGCATTCGGCAGGTCGCCAGGATCCTCCACCCGTACGGCATGAATACCCATGGCGCGCGCCATGCTCGCGAAATCAGGGTTTTGCAGGTCAACTCCGGTTTCGACGAATCCGGAAGCCTTCATTTCCAACGCCACGAAGCCGAGCACACCGTTGTTGAAGATCACGACTTTCACGGGCAGCTTCATTTGCGTCAGCGTGATCAGATCGCCCATAAGCATGGCGAATCCGCCGTCGCCCGACATCGAAATGACCTGCCGCCCCGTCTGAGCGGCCTGCGCTCCGATGGCATGCGCCATGGCGTTGGCCATCGAGCCGTGAGCCCAGGATCCCACAAGGCGCCGGTGTCCGTTCATAGCGAGATAACGCGCGGCCCAGATCGTCGGCGTGCCGACGTCTGCCGTGAATACGGCGTCGACCGAGGCTTGCTCACTGAGCAAGCGCGCAAGATATTGCGGATGAATCGGCTTCTTGCCTGGTGTGCCACGGGCGAGTTCGTCCAATCCCGTTCGTGCTTTCTTATAGTGGGCGAGGCTGGCGTCGAGATGTTTGCTGTCGCTCTTTGTCTTCAGCTTGGGTAGTAGCGCCTCCAGTGTGGCGCTGATGTCTCCGACAAGGCCAAGGTCGAGTTTGCAACGGCGGCCCAGATTGTCCGGCCGGATGTCGACTTGAGCAATCTTGGCATCGGTCGGCAGGAACTGCTTATAGGGGAAGTCGGTGCCCAACATCAGCAGCACGTCGCAGGCATGCATGGCAGCATATCCGGACGAGAAACCGATAAATCCGGTCATGCCGACATCGTAGGGATTATCATATTCAACGTGCTCCTTGCCGCCGAGCGCATGCACCATCGGGCTCTTAAGGGTCTCCGCAAGCCGGATGAGCTTGTCGTGGGCACCGGCGCAGCCGCGGCCACAGAACAGCGTAACTCGTTTGGCGCCGTTCAGAAGTGCGGCCAATGCCGCTAACTCCGGTTCGGCCGGTCGCACAATGGGCGGGGCCGGCAGCAGCCCGGCGTTAGGCGAGATGCCACGCTTGGGCGACGGCTTCAGTGCGATGTCCCCGGGGATGACGAGGACGGCGACCCCACGCCGACCAACCGCCGCCCGAATGGCGTTTTCCAGCACATAGGGTAGCTGTGCGGTATCGGAAACCAGCTCGCAGTAGTGACTGCATTCCCTGAACAATTCTTGCGGATGGGTTTCCTGGAAGTAGCCCCCGCCAATTTCGCCGGACGGAATCTGGGCTGCGATCGCCAACACGGGCGTGCGGCTGCGGTGCGCATCGAACAGGCCGTTAATGAGGTGCAGGTTACCCGGACCGCACGAACCGGCGCACACTGCGAGTTCGCCGGTGATTTGCGCTTCGCCTGCGGCCGCGAAGGCGGCCACCTCCTCGTGCCGGACGTGAATCCAGTCGATCGTCTCTCGTTTGCGTAGCGCCTCGGTCAGTCCGTTCAAGCTGTCGCCGACCACACCGAAGATGCGTTTTACCCCGGCCTGAATCAACGTTTCAGCAATGAGATCCGCGACATTTTCAATTCTCATGGCGCTATCCTTCTCTAAAGCTTGGCGGGCCGGCCTTCGACATCGCTGACCGGGTTGGCCCCGGCAATCCATGATGCTGGCCGCGAAGCGATCACGCAAGCCTTCAGCGATCGAACGTTAACGCCACACTCGCTGCAGTGGAACCACCGGCTGCGGCCGGTGGAATAGCGAGATGAAACGCTATTTGACGCTGCAGAGAAAGCCCGCCCGGGTCCGAAGCTCCAGTTGATCGGCACCGACCAGCAGGTTGATCAACGCCTGCGCTTGATGGGGGTGGACGGCCGAGGTCGTGACTGCGGCGGTATAAGTCGTCGCGAGCTCGCAGCCCCGCGGCAACGATCCAGACAGCACCACCCCTTCCGTGCTGATAATCTCGGTCGATTGCGTGCAGCCGAGCGGCCGGTCCGCACCGGACGCCGCGAGATGGCGCATGGCGGTTGCGCCATTCGGAAATATCTTGAGCCGAGCAGTCACATCATCGGCAATTCCAAGCTGGCACAGCACTTTCGCGACGTGAATGCCTGCGGTCGACACCTTGGTATCCGGCACAAAGATCGCGTCTGCGGCGAGGAATGCGTCGCGCAGCGTCGCCGCGTCCGTAACGTTGACTGGTGGATCGGCGGATCGAACGGCAAGCGCAGTCTCCACCATGCCGATATCGGATATCGACGACGACGACACGTGCTTTTCGTCCGCTAACTTGGCAACGAGCGCCGCGGTCAGAATGACTATGTCGGTGGGCGCCCCGTTTCGAAGCTTGTCGGCCATCGCGCCGACCGCCCCGAACTCGCCGGTGATGTCGAGGCCGGTTAGCGCTTTGAATTTCGACGCAAGACTCCCGACCAGGCCCTGGGCCGCACCGCCGCTGAGAATGTTCAAGTCGTTCATCAGCTCAATTCCATGGCGGCGATGAGATTGTCGCGGGTGATCGGCAGATGGCGAACCCGCACCTCAAGCGCATCGAACACAGCGTTAGCGATGGCCGCGGTGACCGGGCCGTGGGCCGCTTCACCGGCGCCAAGCGGCTCCATTTCCGGCCGCTTCATGATTTCGACCTGCACTTCGGGCACCTCGCTGAAGCGTAGAATGGGGTAATCGGTCCACGTGTTGCTGGTAATCCGGTGCCTGTCAAAGCGTACGCGCTCTTTTAGTACCCAACTGGTTGCCTGAATGGCGCCGCCTTCGATCTGGTTGACGACGCCATCCGGATTGATGGCTTCACCAACGTCGACCGCTATGATCAGCCGTTTGACGATGATGTCCTCGGCGCCTTCGATCTCGGCGACGACGGCGCAATAAGCGCCGGTGTTCTTGTATCGGGCAAAGCCCAGGCCATGACCGACGCCGTTCTGTTTGGCCGGCTTCCAGTTCGCGCGCGACGCTACGGCGCGGATCACATCCTTTGCTCTGAAGTCGCTGAGGTGGCGCAGCCGGAAATCGACCGGATCCTCGCCGCGTTCGGCGGCCAGTTCATCGAGAAACGACTCGATGGCGAATACGTTGCCCTGCGCGCCCAGCGTTCGTAGCGCCGAGGTTCGAATCGGCATGGTCAACAGGCGGTGGCAGTCAATCTGCCAGGATGGAAAATCATAGAGCGGTATGGAGTTGCGATCAGAGCCGCCACCGTTGGCTTGGGGCGGATTGGTGGAAACGTAACGCGGGAAGGGATTTGATATTTCGGTGGCAGCAAGCAGCGCAGGTTCGGTCGCGCGGCCCGGTCGCGCGGTGTGACCGTTGCCCCAGACACTGTGACGCCAGTCGATGATCTCGCCTTGCGCATCGAGACCGGCTTCGATCTCAATCGCCATCGCAGCGCCGAACGGCGCTTGTGACATTTCGTCCGCACGGGACCAGAGCACGCGTACCGGACGGTCGCCAGCGGCTTTCGCAAGAAGGACCGCGTCAAGGGCCACGTCGTCAGCAGCGTTGTGTCCGTAACAGCCGGCACCTTCCATATGCTCGACGATAATGTTTTCGATCGGCAATTTGAGTACAAGCGCGAGATCGTTGCGGAGAAAATAAACTCCCTGGCTGTGGGTCCAGACATGAACCCGATCGCCGGTCCACTGTGCCATGGCACAGGACGGCGCGATCGATCCGTGGGCGATGTAGGGTCGAGTATATTGCCGCCGGATCGTTCGGCTCTTTCGAAGGTTTTGGGAGGCTATTCTCCTGTCGATGACCACTGATTCCGCCGGCTGGGCCTTCAGCCATTCGGCGAGTTGGTCCTCGTCTGGAAGGGGATCGCCTGATGACCATACCGCCGCCTTACGTAGCGCGCGGAGTGCCGCCTCGGCACCGGCCTCGCTTACGCTCACCACGCCCGCAAAATTTCCGTCACGTACGACAGCCGTTACATCGGCGATTGCGCGCGCGCCTGCTTCGTCCATACCGGTGAGCTTTGCGCCTGAAACTTCAGGCCGCAGCACGCGGCCATGCAGCATCCCGGGAAGGGCGGTATCCTGGATGAAACGTGGCCGGGCGAACACCTTGTCAGGAAGGTCCACCCGCTGAACGGAGTTTCCGGCAAGCGCGCGCTGCGCCGGCGGTTTGGGCCTCGCGTTCGGGGTTGCGTCCCGATCGAGCGAAACATCCTGGGAAAGCTCCCAGTAGCTGGTCTGGGCATTACCGGGCCCCGATATCGTGCCATCCCTGATGTCGAGGGCATCAACGTCCACGCCCAAGCGTTCCGACGCCGCCGCGAGGAAGAGTTGCCGTACCTCGGCGCACACGTGCCGAATGGCACGTCCCGAATGCTGGACGGAAAGGCTGCCCGACGTGACACCCTCATTGGGACTGCCGGCCGTCGACGCACGAACCATATGCACCTGTCCGATGTGGATATCGAGTTCGTCCGCGGCGATCTGGGCGAGTGCCGTCACGATACCTTGGCCAATCTCAACCTTTCCCGGCGAGACCATCACATGTCCTTCGGCCGAGAAACGCAGCCATGACGAAAGCATCGGATTAGCCGCGAGGCTTACCGGCAATTTCGTAGCAGGCGGAGAGGGGGGCGCCTTGGTCATTGGGCTGACATCTCGGCCGCTGCACGCAACACCGCCCTCACAATTCGATTGTGCGATCCGCAGCGGCAAAGGTTGCGATCCAGTGCTGCAGTGACGTCGTCGCGAGCGGGGGAAGGATTCTGCATCAGCAGTGCTGCGGCACTCATCAAGATACCGGGGATGCAATAGCCGCACTGCATCGCCTGTTCGGCGATGAAGGCACGCTGCAAAGCATGCGGCGCCTCCACGCTTCCCAATCCTTCGATCGTGGTGACATCCTTGCCCGCGACGGACCACATCGGTGTGTCACATGATGCCACTGCGCGATCGCCGATGATGACGTTGCACGCGCCGCATTCATTGGCGCCGCATCCAAAATGGGGGCCGATCATGCCTAGCCGGCCTCGCAAGACTGAGAGAAGCGAAAGATCGGCTTCGGCATCGATGTCGATCTCGGCGCCGTTGAGGCGGAATGGAATGCGCGGCATGGAGGAAGATACTCTTACTGCGGCTTGTCAGCGAATTGCTTCACGACATTAGCCCACTTTACAATATCGCCGCGTAGGTATTTCTCGAATTCTTCCGGCGTCATTGACATCGGTTCCGCACCTTGTTCCGCCCAAAGCTTAACGACATCCGGGCGCCTGATCACGGCATTCACCGCCGCGTTAAGCTTGTCAATGATAGGCTTTGGCGTTCCGGCCGGAGCCATCAATCCAAGCCAGATGGTGGCATCGTAACCGGAGACGCCGGCTTCGAGCACCGTCGGCACGTCTGGCAGCACACTTGAACGCGTTTTGCCGGTGGTGGCGAGCGCGCGCACCTGTTCCGCGCCGACGTTGGGAGCCATCGTCGTCACGGCGTCGATCATCATCTGTACTTGGCCGCCGATCACGCCACTGCGCGCATCACCGCTGTTGCGGTAGGGAACATGAACGACATCGATACCCGCCATGGTCTTGAATAACTCGCCGGCCATGTGATAGGGCGTGCCTTGGCCGGATGAGGCGTAGTTGAACTTTCCCGGCTGCGATTTGGCCAAGGCGATGAATTCCTGCAGTGTCTTTGCCGGGACCTTGGGGTTCACGACGATCACGAGGTCAGAGAAGTTGATTGGCGCGATTGGCGTCAAATCGCGCATCAATTCATACTTGCGTTGTGGCACCAGCGATTCATTCGCCGTCTGCGTATTCGACATCATCAGCAGGGTGTAGCCGTCCGGGGCTGATTTGACGACCTCAAGCGTGCCGATCACACCGCCGGCCCCGGTATGGTTCTCGACCACGAACGGCTGGCCCAGACTCGCCTGCAAGCTGTTGCCGATCAACCGGGCGGTCACATCTGCCGGGCCGCCCGCACCGAATGGCACGATGATCCTGACCGGCCGCGTCGGGTAATCCTGCGCCTGACATGGCGCCGCCGGAAGGGTTGCGATCGCAAGCAGCGTTGCCGCAAACGCGAGCACCGACCTTGAGCGCGTCATTTCCGTCTCCCAATTTCCGGTCTTATTCCGTGGCGCGCCGATAGCTGCCGCTTTCCGGGTACCCGACTGTAGCGTTTCCGGCAGCCGACTGTCGACGATGGACTTGCCCTTTAATTCTAGGAATAAAAGATAACTTGCGGTGTACCGAGTTTCGCATCGACGATACGTGCGGAGGAATGCGCCAATGGAAAATCCGGGGATTTCTCGCCGTAGCGTGCTCAAGGGAGCTGGTGCCGCGTTTGGGGGAGCCGCGCTTTCGACTCGCGTGATGGCGGAGGCACCCCCGGCGGTGCCGATTACGCCCGCTTTGATTGCGGCGGCGACGAGGGAGGGCCAGGTTGTCTATTATACGTCGACCGATCTGCCGGTCGCGGAAAAGCTCGCCAAGGCGTTCGAGGCGAAATATCCCGGCATCGCGGTGCGGGTCGAGCGCACCGGGGCTGAACGCGTATTCCAGCGCATCGGCCAGGAATATTCCAGTAACATCCATGCGGTCGACGTGGTGAATTCCTCCGATGCCGCGCATTTCATCGTCTGGAAGCGCAGCGGAATCCTTGCACCCTTCGTGCCCGAGGATGTCGCGAAGCTCTATCCGCCGGAGCACAGGGATGTTGACGGTCAGTTTGCGAGCTTCCGGGTCTGGCTCAGCATCATCGCCTACAATACTACCCTGGTGAAAACAGAGGATGCGCCGAAGAGTTTCGCTGATCTGCTTGATCCAAGGTGGAAAGGAAAGATCGTGAAAGCCCATCCCGGCTATAGCGGCACCATCATGACGGCAACCTATCAGATGCAGCGCGATCTCGGCTGGAGCTATTTCGAACAGCTGGCCAAACAGAATATCATGCAGGTGCAGTCTTCGGCTGACCCGCCGAAGAAGCTCGATCTCGGCGAGCGCGCCGTCATGGCTGACGGCAACGAATATAACATCTTCCAGATGCGGGAGGCCGGTCGTCCCGTCGAGCCGGTTTATGCGAGCGAGGGGTCGCCGCTGATTATCGGCCCTAACGGAATTTTCAAGGAGTTCTCCCAATCCCAACGCGGCGAAGCTGTTTCAGTCGTTCTGTCTCGGCCGGGATGCACAGCAGCTTATTGTCGATATCGGCGGGCTGCGTTCGGTGCACCCGGAGACCCGGGAGAAGCCAGGGCGCAAGCCTCTCAAGGAAATCAAAACCATGAAGGACGACGCCACCGCCGTGGAAAGGCAGGGCGACGCGATCAAGGCCCGCTACAGCAAAATCTTCCACGTTTGATCCCCGAGATATCCGCTGCTCTTAACAGGTGAGCGAACATGACATCGGAGCTGCCGAAGATTTCCGTTGCGGAAGCGCTTGCTCATGAGATCGTGGCGGTGAGGGAGGCGGTGCTGCCGGCGGTGACGGCGCGCAAATGCGAGGACCTGCTGATCGATGTAGTCGGACTATGCGTCACCGCGCGCAACGAGGATTACATCGCAAGCGCGCTTGCGGGCTGGGACGATGACGGTCCCTGTACGGTCATCGGCCACAAGAGAACGCTAACTGCTTCAGGCGCGGCCTTCGTCAACGGCACAGCGGCGCACGGCGAGGATTTCGACGATACGTTTGAGGGGGGCCCGGTCCACGCCGGTGCGGTGATAGTGCCGGCGGTGCTGGCGGCGTGCGAACGTCATAATCCCGACGGCCGCATGGCGCTTGCCGGTATTGTCGTCGGTACCGAGGTGCTCTGCCGGCTGAGTCTCGTTGTCCCGAAGGCGGTTCATAAGGCTGGATTTCACCCGACCGCCGTCTTCGGCGCCATGGGGGCGGCCGCCGGTGTCGGCACCGCGCTCGGGCTCAACGCGCGGCAAATTGTCGATGCGCTCGGCATCGCGGGCAGCATGGCCGGCGGCATCATCGAATATCTGGCCGAAGGCACCTGGACCAAACGGTTGCATGCGGGATGGGCGGCGCAATCCGGGATTCGGGCCGCCCTGCTGGCGCGACAGGGGTTTGTCGGACCGCGCACGGTATTCGAAGGCGTGCACGGGCTGTTCCACGGTTTCGCGCGTAGGACCGACGGCGATTATGCGGCATTGATCGCCGACTTCGGCACCCGCTGGGTCACCGACACGCTGGCTTTCAAACCGTACCCGTGCGGGACCATGGCGCAGCCCTACATCGATTGCGCGCGGCGTCTGACTGCGCGGGGAATCAAGGCTGAGGACGTGAGCGAGATCGTCTGCGAAGTGGCGGAGGGGACGGTGCATCGGCTGTGGGAACCGCTTGACGACAAACAGCGACCGCCAAACGGTTATGCCGCCAAGTTTGCTACGCCATATCTGCTGGCGACCGGTTTGGTACATGGCGGCGTTGGTTTGGGCGCGTTCACGCAGCCTGCGATCAGCGATGTTCGCGTGCTCGCGCTCGCCGCCAAGGTGAAATTCGTCATCGATCCGGACAACCCCTATCCGAACAATTATACCGGCCACATCAAGGCAACGATGAAGGACGGCACCGTCGTCGAGGAGCGCCAGCCTTACCTGCGCGGCGGTGCGCAGGAACCGTTGACGCGGCGGGATCTGACCGACAAGTTCACCCTCAATATTCGGCACGGCGGTTGGGACGAAGAACAGGGCGATGCGACGTTGAAGCTGCTGGCAGGATTGTATCAAGGCAGAATTGATCTCTCGGCGCTGCGAATCTGAACGCACCCGGCGTCGGATCACCCAGCGAATAGGCTGCTTTAGCGGTCGGCGACGACTGACCGGAGAAGAGAATATGACCGTTACCAGTGAGCTCGCCGGCAAAGTCGCGATCGTCACCGGCGCAGGACGCAATATCGGTCGTGCAATTGCGTTGGCGTTGGCGGCGGGAGGAGCATCCGTCGTGGTTAACGCCCGCGGTAATCGTGCCGAGGCGGAAGCCGTTGTGCGCGAGATCGAGACCGCCGGCGGCACCGCGGTCGCTCACGTCGGCGATGTCTCCGATCCGACAGCGGTGCAGGCGATGGCGGACGTGGCCGTGACGCGTTTTGGCCGTATCGACATTCTCGTCAATAACGCCGCGCTGCGACGGGAAAAGCCGTTCGCCGAGATGAGTTACGTCGAATGGCGTGAAATCATGGATGTCACCCTCGACGGCGCCTTTCATTGCGTGAGAGCCTGCCTTCCCGCCCTGCGGACAAGCGGCGCGGGCACCATCATCAACATCGGCGGATTGAGTGCGCATACCGGTGCGAAGGACCGTGCCCATGTGGTTACGGCAAAGGCCGGAATCATCGGTTTCACCCGCGCCCTCGCTCACGACCTCGCTGCGGACGGTATCATCGTGAATTGCGTGGTCCCTGGCTTGATCGGCACGCCGCGCGCGAAAGACAAACCGGAGCCGGCGCACCACCTGACCCACCAGACCATTACCGGTGCCCGCGGCAGGTCGGAGGACGTGGCGGCGATGGTGCGATTCCTGTGCGGCCCCGCTGCGCGTTACATCAATGGGCAGGCCATCCACGCCAATGGCGGAGCTTACCTGGGCGCATGATGCATGGCTTGCGCCCGATTTTCGCAACAGGCGACGGATAAATACGCTCGGCTACACGAATTTTTGATGTTATTCATGAGTGCATGAACCAGCACGCCAAGGTCGATATCCGGCATTCCACCTGTCCGCACGATTGCCCATCGGCGTGTGCCCTCGATATCGAGGTAATAGACAATTCCACCATCGGCCGTGTCAGGGGTTCCAAGCTGCAGACCTATACGGCCGGCGTGGTCTGCGCCAAGGTTGCGCGTTACGCCGAGCGCATCCACCATCCGGATCGGTTGATGCATCCCCAGTTCCGGGTCGGCCCCAAGGGGTCGGGCAAGTTTGCCCGTATCTCGTGGGACGACGCGCTGGACGAGATCGCGCAGCGCTTCGACAAGGCCGAGCGGGAGTTCGGCGCCGAATCGGTATGGCCTTACTATTACGCCGGCACGATGGGCCTGGTGATGCGCGACGGCATCAACCGTCTCGCCCATGTGAAGAAATATTCGCGCTTCTATTCCACGATTTGCTCGACCATCGCGCGGGTCGGATTTGCCGCCGGTACCGGCAAGGTCGCCGGCGTCGATCCTCGTGAGATGGGCGTTTCCGACCTGGTGGTGATTTGGGGCACCAATCCGGTGAATACGCAGGTCAACGTGATGACGCACGCCGCCCGCGCCCGGAAGGAGCGCGGCGCCAAGATCGCCGCCATCGATATCTACAACAACGACACCATGAAACAGGCCGACATCAAGATCCTGCTGCGGCCGGGCACCGACGGCGCGTTCGCCTGCGGTGTGATGCACGTGCTGTTCCGCGAAGGTTATGCCGACCGCGACTATCTTGCGCGCTACACCGATTGCCCTGGGGAGCTTGAGGCGCATCTTGCGAGCCGCACGCCGGAATGGGCTTCGGCGATATCGGGCGTGCCGGTCGAAGAGATCGAGGCATTCGCCCGTGCGGTTGGGCGGACCAAGCGGTCATTCTTCCGACTCGGCTACGGTTTCACCCGAAGCCGTAATGGTGCTGCACAGATGCACGCGGCGCTGTGCATTCCCGCCGTCACCGGCGCTTGGCAATATGAAGGCGGCGGCGCCTTCTTCAACAATTACGGAATCTGGAAGTTCAACGAATCGGTGATCGAAGGCCACGACGCGATTGATCGTTCGACGCGGCTACTGGATCAGTCGAAGATCGGGCGGATCCTGACCGGTGATCCGGTGGCGCTGAAGGGCGGGCCGCCGGTCAAGGCGATGCTGATCCAAAACACCAATCCGATGACGGTAGCGCCGGAGCAGGCGCTGGTGCGCCAGGGATTCGCGCGCCAGGATCTGTTCATGGTGGTGCACGAGCAATTCATGACCGAGACCGCACAGACGGCGGACATCGTTCTGCCTGCGACGATGTTCATGGAACACGACGATCTCTATTACGGCGGTGGCCACCAGCATATTTCCGTCGGTGCCAAGCTTATCGAGCCGCCCGGCGAATGCCGCTCCAACCACCAGGTGCTGCAAGGTCTCGCCCGTCGCCTTAATGCCGTACACCCCGGATTTGAGATGTCGCCGCGCGAACTGATCGATGTGACGCTGAAGAAAAGTGGTCACGGCGACATCGATACGCTCCAGGCCGATTTGTGGCGCGACATCCAGCCGGACTTCCGCGCCTCGCATTACCTCGACGGCTTCGCGCATGCGGATGGTAAATTCCACTTTAGGGCCGACTGGGCCCGGGTGCCGCTTGGCAATGCCGGCATGATGGGGGCGTGGGACCAGATGCCATCGCTGCCAGACCATTGGGCGAGCATCGAGGAGGCGGATGAGACGCACCCGTTCCGACTCGCCACCAGTCCCTCGCGCAGCTTTCTCAATACCAGCTTCAACGAAACGCCGTCGTCGCGGGCGCGCGAGGGCGCGCCGAGTGTAATGATCCATCCTGCCGATGCTGCTTCGCTCGGTATCGCCGATGGTGATGCTGTCACGCTGGGCAACATGCGTGGCGAGACGACCCTGACGGCAAAACTGTTCGATGGTGTGCGACGCGGCGTGCTGGTCGCAGAATCCGTACACCCGAACAAGGCCCATATCGGCGGTCGCGGCATCAACATGCTCACCGGGGCCGAAGCGGTGGCTCCGGTTGGTGGCGCGGCGTTTCACGACAACAAGGTTTGGGCGAAGAAGGCTGTTCCGGCGGCTGTGGCACCCTGACCGGAGCTCAAATCTTTCTTGCGGTCGAGCAATAACCTGCGGCTAATGTTTGCTGACTGATCATCAGGCAAGCGAGCAGGGGCCATGACCGACAACATCAGCGTAATACTTGAAAGGCGCGGACCGGCGTTCTGGATTACCATCAATCGCCCGGAGAAGCGTAACGCCCTCAATGGCGAGGTGATCGCCGGAATCACTCAGGGCTATCGCGCCGCTCATGACGACAAGGATGTCCGTGTCATCGTGCTGACCGGCGCGGGTGAAAAGGCGTTCTGCGCCGGGGCCGATCTGCAGAACACCGGCGGCGCGTTCGCGGCGGATTTTTCAAAGCCGAACGTCGACTACGCCGATTTGTTGCGACTGTCGCAAAACGCCACGAAGCCTTCGATCGCCCGCGTTGGGGGCGCCTGCATGGCCGGCGGCATGGGGCTGTTGTGCATGACTGACATGGCGGTCGCGGCCGACCATGCGATTTTCGGACTGCCCGAGGTGAAGGTGGGTGTGTTCCCGATGCAGGTGATGAGCCTGTTGCAATCGATC
Organism: uncultured Alphaproteobacteria bacterium; assembly: GCA_963756215.1. Lineage (GTDB taxonomy): Bacteria > Pseudomonadota > Alphaproteobacteria > Rhizobiales > Xanthobacteraceae > Bradyrhizobium. The sequence goes on from CAVWMY010000001.1 coordinate 272,673, forward strand.
GCGCCGCAGCGGCTCGTCAACGAGTGGGCGCTGACCGGCGAACCCTTCGATGCGCGGAGCGCGCAAGCCGCGGGACTTCTGAACTACGTGGTGGCATCGGCCGAACTCGACGCCAAGGTCGACTGGCTGGTGGGCCGGATCGTCGACAAGTCGCCGACCGCGATCCGGCGCGGCAAATATGCCATGCGCGCGATCGCATCGATGTCGTTCGATGAAAGCATCGCCTACACCGAAAGTCAGATCGCGTTGCTGGCGATGACGGAAGACGCCAAGGAAGGCCTGAAGGCCTTCGCCGAAAAGCGTAAACCTTCATGGCCAGGGAAATAACCCGGGCCTCGGATAAAACCGCGCTGTTGTCCCGGCGCGGACGCCGGGACTGACGACGTATAGGCGTTTCAGGCAACAACTATCCCGGATTAGCCTTCAGGCCCGCAGCCTCGATGCCGGCGATGGCGCAAATCTCGTCATTGTCGGAAGTATCGCCGCTGACGCCGACCGCACCGAGCAGTGTATTGCCATCCTGGATCAGCACCCCGCCCGGCACCGGCACCAGCCGGCCCTGAGCCAGCGAATTCACCGCGCCCACGAAAGAAGGTTGTTCCTGCGAGCGCTGAAAAAGGGCCCGCGAGCCCATTCCCATGGCGAGCGCGCCGTAGGCCTTGCCGTGTGCGATCTCGGCGCGCATCAGGCTGGTGCCGTCCTGCGCGGCGGTGACTTTGACGCAACCGCGTGCGTCGAGAACGGTGATGACAAGAGGTTTGAACTTCTTCTCGACACCCTTGGCAAGGGCAACGTCGAGAATCTTGCGAGCGACTTCCAGTGTCAGTTCAGCCATGAGCGGGTTCCTTTGCAGTGTGTGAGGGATAAGGGACGGATCGCGCGCTGTCGAGGCTCATCGCCAGTACGCGGGCTACGTGCAGGGCGCCGCGCCCGGCGCCGTCCTCGATCTGATGCCGGCAAGATGTGCCGTCTGCGACGATCAACGCGGCAGCGTCGGCATTTCGCACGGCGGGCAACAGCGACAGCTCCGCCATTTCAACAGAGGTCTGATAGGTGTCCGCGCCGTAGCCGAAGGCGCCGGCCATGCCGCAACAGCTGGACTCGATCGTTTCGACGTTCAGATCGGGCACCAGCCGCAGGATCTTTTCCACGGGTTTGAACGCACCGAAGGATTTTTGATGGCAGTGGCCGTGAACCAGCGCTTTCCCGCTGAGAGGGCCGAGCGGCAGTCGCAGGCGGCCGGCTTCGGCCTCGCGAACCAGAAACTCCTCGAACAATAGCGCGTGCGCCGCGACATTCTTGGCAGTCTCATCGTTGCGCAGCGAAAGCAATTCATCACGGAGGGTCAGGAGACAGCTCGGCTCAAGGCCGACGATGGGCACGCCGCGCGCGGCAAATGGCGCATAGGTCGCGACCAGCCGGTCAAGCTCGACGCGCGCGTTGTCCACCAGCCCCGCGGAAAGGAACGTCCGCCCGCAGCACAGCGGCCTGCCATTGTCGGCGGCATTTGGAAGATGAACCCTGTAGCCGCCTTCGATCAGCACGCGCAGCGCGGCGTCGAGGTTCTCGCGTTCGTAGGCCCGGTTGAAAGTATCGGCAAACAACACGACTTCGCGGCCGTCCGCCGGTCCGACGGCTTCGGTTTTGGAACCGAACATGTCGCGGCGAAACGCAGGCAACCTACGTTTTGCGCTGATGCCCGCGAACTTTTCAAACAACCTTCGAAGCAGGGGGCTGTTGTTGCGCAAATTGGCGATCGGGGCGAAACGCGAGGCCAAGGCCACATAACGCGGCAAATATCCCACCAATCGATCCCGCAGTGAAAGGCCGTGCTTGGCGACGCGCGCGGCCAAAACCTCGATCTTCATCTTGGCCATGTCGACGCCGGTTGGGCATTCGTGTCGGCAGGCTTTGCAGGACACGCACAGCTTCAAGGTGTCCATCATGGCGTCGGAGGCGAGCGCGTCCGGTCCCAATTGGCCGGAGATCGCCAGCCGCAGGGTGTTGGCGCGGCCGCGTGTCACGTCCTTCTCGTTGCGAGTGGCGCGGTAGGACGGGCACATCACGCCGCCTTCGAGCTTACGGCAGGCGCCGTTGTTGTTGCACATCTCGACCGCGCCCTGAAAACCTGCGCCGGCGCCTGGATAGGCCGACCAGTCGAGATGGGTCCTGAACTCCGCGACCCGGTAGTCCGGCCGATAGCGGAACAGCTCGCGGTCGTCCATTTTCGGCGGGTCGACGATCTTGCCGGGATTGAGCACGTTGTCCGGGTCGAAGCGGTGTTTCACCTCGCTGAAATCGGCGATGATACGCTCGCCGAACATCGCCTTGTGAAATTCCGATCGCACCAGGCCGTCGCCGTGCTCGCCCGAATGCGAGCCCTTGTATTCGCGGACCATCGCGAAGGTTTCCTCGGCGATGGCGCGCATCGCCTTGACGTCCTTCTCGAGTTTCAAATTCAATACCGGCCGCACGTGCAGGCAGCCTTCCGACGCGTGCGCATACATCGTGCCGCGGGTGCCGTGCCTGGCAAAGATGGCATTGAGCCGCTCGGTGTAGTCGGCGAGATGCGGCAGCGGCACCGCGCAGTCTTCGACGAACGAGACCGGCTTGCCTTCCTGCTTCATCGACATCATGACGTTGAGGCCGGCGGCGCGAAATTCGGCAATGCCGGTCTGCAGCGCGGAATCCGTGACCTCGACCACGCCGCCCCATTTGCGCTGCTCGTGATCCCAGCCGAAGCCGAGATCGGCCATCAACTCGCCGAGTTGCCTCAACCGGTTGAGGTTTTCGGCTTGGTCTTCCTCGGCGAACTCCACGATCAGAACCGCATCGGGATCACCGCGCACCGCCGTGCCGATGATCGGCTGAAACATCGCGATCTCGCGGCCGAGCGCGAGCATGGTGCGGTCGACCAGCTCCACGGCGATAGGCCGGAGCTTGACCAGATGCTGTGCGGCGTCCATTGCCGCGTAGAAGCTGCCGAAGTGGCAGACGCCCAATACCTTGTTGCGGATGACCGGCCACAGCTTGAGCTCTATCCGGGTGGTAAAGGCGAGCGTCCCCTCCGAGCCCACCAGCAGATGCGCCATGTTGTTTGCGGCATTGCGCGGCACCAGCGCGTCGAGATTGTAGCCGCCGACACGGCGCTGCACTTGCGGAAATCTTTCCGCGATCTCGATCGCCTCGCGCTCGCCGAGCGCAAGCATGTCGCGAAACAGGTCATATCCCTTGTCGCCTGAATTGAGCGGCGAGAGGTCGCGCGCGATCTCGCCGAAATGCAGCACGGAGCCGTCGGCAAGCGCTGCGTCCATCGAGCGCGTGTTGTCGCGCATGGTGCCGTAGCGCAGCGAACGCCCGCCGCAGGAATTATTGCCGGCCATGCCGCCGATGGTGGCGCGCGAGGCGGTGGAGACGTCGACCGGAAACCACAGGCCGTGACGTCTGAGCTGCCGGTTAAGGTCGTCGAGCACGATCCCGGGCTCCACCACGCAGGTCCGATTTTCCGCGTCCAGCGAGATCAGGCGATTGAGGTGTTTTGAGAAATCGACGACGATGCCGTCGTTGACGGTCTGGCCGCATTGCGAGGTGCCGCCGCCACGGGGGGTGACGATTCGGCCCTCGTCGCGGGCGATTGCCAGGGTCCGGAGCGCCTCGTCCATGGTCCTGGGAACCACCACGCCCGCCGGCATGATCTGGTAAAACGAGGCATCGGTGGCATACCGGCCGCGGCTGAAGGAATCGAACAAGACCTCGCCCGTGACCTCGCGGGAAAGCCGGTCCTTGAGCGACATTAATCCCTTGGTCCGACATTCCACCCCGCTGCCATCCGGTATCTTCTTGCTGGTAGTCACCGCTCTCCACCGAAATTTTGAATTCAAAATGCCGAGCCGTACAGGCTTCATCCCGCCAGGTCGGTGGGAGCCAACTCTTCCGCCGTCAGGTGTTCAACCGCGGCGGTCCGCTTGTTGCGCAGATGTGCGAACAGGATGTCGCTGAGTTCGCTGCCGGCGCGGCGGCGCAGCGCGTCCAGGATGGCTTCGTGTTCGCGCATGGCTTCACCCCAACGCTCGCGCTTGCGCGCAAAATTGGCGGAGTAGCGAATTCGCCGGATCCGTCCGGCGAAATTGGCGTAGGTGCTGAGCAGCACCGCGTTGCGCGAGGCTTCGACAAGCTTCTGGTGAATCATCTGGTTGACACGGAAATAGCCGTGCATGTCGCGGTGCAGGTAGAAACCATACATCTCATAATGCAGCCGCTCGATCTCGGCGATCTCGCCATCGCTGATGTTTTCGCAGGCGAGGCGACCGGCGAGACTTTCGAGTCCGCCCATGACATCGAACAGTTCGGCCAGATCGTGCTCGCTCAGTTGTCGCACCCGGCTGCCGCGATTGGGCAATAGTTCGACCAGGCCTTCGGAGGCCAGCACCTTGAGGGCTTCGCGCAACGGAGTGCGCGAGATGCCCAGCATCTCGCAAAGCCGGCGTTCCGGGATGCGACCGCCGTCGGGAATGTTGCCTTCGACGATGTGATCGCGCAGCCGGGTCAGGATCTCGCCATGCAGCGTTTGCTCCTCACGGACGGTTTCTGGGCCCTCCGCAACGGTCGCCGCGCTCGCGTGATCGGGAATCATCGGTTTCATGGGCGGAACATAGGCTTCGGCGCGATGGCCGTCGACCCAAAATTGTAAACAATTTGTGCGTTGCTGCGGGCGGAATTGAATGCAAATTTGAATACCGAGCTCAGGAGGAAATCATGACACAGCAGGGACGCCATTTTTTGCAAATTCCGGGTCCAAGCCCGGTGCCGGACCGCGTGCTTCGCGCGATGGACATGCCGGTCATCGACCATCGCAGCGCCGAATTCGCCGAACTCGCCAAGACGGTGTTCGCGGGCTGCCAGAAAATCTTCCAGACCGAAGGCCCGGTGATCATTTTTCCCTCGTCGGGCACCGGCGCCTGGGAGGCGGCTATCGTCAATACGCTGTCGCCGGGAGATCGGGTGCTGATGGTGGAGACCGGGCATTTCGCCACGCTGTGGCAACAGATGGCGGCGCGCTGGGGCATCAATGTAGATTTCATGCCGGGCGACTGGCGCCACGGCGCCGAGCCCGCCGCGATCGAGGCCAAGCTGGCGCAGGACAAGGCGCATGCCATCAAGGCGGTGATGGTGGTGCACAACGAGACCTCCACCGGGGTCACCAGCCGGATCGGCGCCATCCGCGCCGCGATCGACAAGGTCGGCCATCCTGCGCTGCTGCTGGTGGATACGATTTCTTCGCTGGGCTCGGTCGATTACCGCCATGACGAGTGGAAAGTCGACGTCACCGTCAGCTGTTCGCAAAAGGGATTCATGCTTCCCCCGGGGCTCGGCTTCAACGCCGTCTCCGAAAAGGCCCGCGCCGCGGCCAGGACCAACAAGATGCCGCGGTCCTACTGGGACTGGGAAGAGATGCTCAAGCCGAACGCGGCGGGCTTCTTCCCCTACACGCCGGCCACCAACCTGCTTTACGGCCTGCGCGAAGCGATCGCGATGCTGCTCGAGGAGGGGCTTGAGGCGGTGTTCGCCCGTCACCGGCATCTTGCCGCCGCCACCCGCGCCGCCGTCGCGCATTGGGGTCTTGAGGTGCTGTGCCTGGATCCCGCGGAATATTCGCCGGTGCTGACCGCGGTGTTGATGCCGCCGGGGCACAACGCCGACGCGTTCCGCAAGACCGTGCTCGAAAACTACAACATGTCGCTCGGCTCCGGCCTCAGCAAACTCGCGGGCAAGGTGTTTCGCATCGGCCATCTCGGCGAATGCAACGCGCTGACCCTGATGGGAGCATTGTCCGGCGTCGAAATGGGGCTGTCCGCCGCCGGCGTGCCCCACCGGGCCGGCGGCGTCGAAGCCGCGATGAAGGTGCTGGACGAGCGAACCGAAACCAATTCGCCGGCGCATCTCAGGGTGGTCTGATCGACACGGAGGCGCCCGGCGCGAATGCGCCCCGTAATAACCGACAAGCGATGAAACCGCCCAGGGAAATCAAACATGCGGCTCCGGTTCAAGGCCACCCAGGTCGTGCTGGCGATGCTGTGCATCATGTACTTCATCACCTACATCGACCGGGTCAACATCAGCACGGCGGCCAGCGAGATTCAAAAGGAGCTGCATCTGAGCAACACCGAGCTCGGCTTGGTGTTCTCGGCCTTTGCCTATCCGTATCTGCTGTTCCAGGTGATCGGCGGTTGGGTCGGCGATCGCTTCGGTCCGCGCAAGACGCTGTTCTGGTGCGGCATGATCTGGGCCGCCTCGACCATCATGACCGGCTTCGTCAACAGCCTGCTGACCTTGTTCATGGCCCGCGTCGCGCTGGGGTTCGGCGAGGGGGCGACCTTTCCGACCGCGACGCGCGCCATGCAATACTGGGTACCGGTCGGCAAGCGTGGCTTCGCGCAAGGACTGACGCACGCCTTTGCCCGGCTGGGAAATGCCATCACGCCGCCCTTGATCGCGGCGCTGATGGCCTGGCTGACCTGGCGCGGCTCGTTCATCGCGCTCGGGCTTGTCAGTCTGGTATGGGGCATCGTCTGGGCGCTGTATTTCCGCAATGAGCCGAGGGAGCATCGCGGCATCACCGCGGAAGAGTTGGCCTCGCTGCCGCCACGGCCCGCCAATACCCGACCACAGGTGCCGTGGGGACCGATGTTGCGGCGGATGTGGCCCGTGACACTGACCTATTTCTGCTACGGCTGGAGCCTGTGGCTGTATCTCAACTGGCTGCCGCTGTTCTTCAAGAACAACTTCAGCCTGGATATCAGGAATTCGGCGCTGTTCGCCTCCGGCGTTTTCTTTGCCGGAGTGCTTGGCGACAGCCTCGGAGGTGTTTTGTCCGATCGCGTGCTCAGGAAGACGGGCAACGTGCGCTTCGCGCGGCTCAGCATCACGGTCGTCGGCTTCGCCGGCGCGCTGCTGTCGCTGCTCCCGATCCTGTTCATCCACGACATCACCATCGTGGCATTGAGCCTCTCCAGCGGATTTTTCTTCTCAGAGCTTGTGATTGGACCGATGTGGTCGGTGCCGATGGACATCGCGCCGAAATATTCCGGTACTGCTGCGGGCCTGATGAATTCCGGCTCGGCGCTGGCGGCGATCGTCTCGCCGTTGGTGGCGGGTTACGTGATCGACGTCACCGGCAACTGGTATTTGCCGTTCCTGATGTCGATGGGTCTGCTGCTGCTGGGCGGGTTCTCGGCGTTCCTGATGCATCCGGAGAAGCCGTTCGAGCAAACCGACGTGATGCCGTCGGCGCGGCCGGTGCCCGCGGAATAATGCGGGCCGCGGACGCCGCAATCTCGCGGCACGGAAATCACGCTGCCGGCCGTCATTTTCGGCCGGCAATCTGCCGCTTTGCAGGCTCCCCGCGCAGGCAGGTATCCCGCCTTCTTATGCATTGACGCCGCCCGCCGGGCGAGAGACAAGCTCGCCGAATAGTGATATTCGACCCGCTCGCGAAGCCAGCACTCCCCGGAAGGACGCCCATGACCCTGCATACCGGAAGGCATTTTCTTCAAATTCCAGGACCCACCAATGTTCCCGACCGGGTGCTGCGGGCCATGGACATGCCAACCCTGGATCATCGCGGTGCGGAATTCGCCGAACTCGGCCATGCCGTGCTGGCGGGCTGCCAGCGAATCTTCCGTACCAAGCAGCCGGTCGTGATCTATCCCTCGTCGGGCACCGGCGCCTGGGAAGCCGCGATCGTCAATACCCTGTCGCCGGGCGACAAGGTGCTGATGGCCGAGACCGGCCAGTTCGCGGTGTTGTGGCGCGGGATTGCCGAGAAATTCAAGCTCGATGTCGAGTTCCTGCCCACCGATTGGCGGCGCGGGGCCAATGTCGAGGAGTTCGAGGCAAAGCTCGCGGCCGACCGACAGCACAAGATCAAGGCCGTGCTGGTCGTGCACAACGAGACTTCGACCAGCTGCGTCACGCATCCGCTCGAAGTTCGCAAGGCCCTCAACCGAACCAATCACCCGGCGCTGCTGATGGTCGATACCATCTCCGGGCTGGCGTCGCTCGAATACGAACACGATGCCTGGGGCATCGATATTTCGGTTGGCGGATCGCAAAAGGGCATGATGCTGCCGCCGGGCCTCAGCTTCAACGCGATTTCGGAGAAGGCGCTTGCGGCATCGAAGGCGAACACGGCGATGCGGTCCTATTGGGACTGGCACGACATGATCGCGATCAACAAGCTGGGCACCTTCCCCTACACGCCGGCGACGAACCTGCTGTATGCGCTGAAAGAGGCGATCGCAATGCTTGAGGAGGAGGGGCTCGACAACGTATTCGCTCGTCACATGCGCCATGGCGCGGCAACCCGCGCCGCGGTCAAGGCATGGGGCCTGGAGCTCGTCTGTCTCGACCCGCACGGCTATTCGCCGGCCCTGACCGCGGTCATGGTTCCGGAAGGGCACGATGCCGACGCCTTCCGCCAGGTGGTGCTCGAGAACTTCGACATGTCGCTCGGCACCGGTCTTGGAAAGCTCAAGGGCAAGGCATTCCGCATCGGCCATATCGGTCACTTCAACGACTTGATGCTGATGGGAACGCTGGCGGGCGTCGAGATGGGCCTCGATCTGGCTAAGGTTCCGCATCGCAGCGGCGGGGTCGTGGCCGCGATGGAGGTTCTGAAACGACGCGACGTGGTGCCGATGCCGATATCGCAGGCCGCCGTCGCCTGAACTTCCCGCAAGAGCAGAAAGAGCGCGCCATGAACGCCCCGGTCCAAGCAACGGAAGATCTGATCTATGTGGTCGAAGACGGCATCGCCCGGCTGACCTTCAACCGTCCGCAGGCGCGCAACGCGTTGACCTTCGCCATGTACGAGCAGATGGCGGCGATCTGCGAGAGCGTCAACGCCGACCGTTCGATCAAGGCGATGATCCTCACCGGCACGGGCGACAAGGCGTTCGCCTCGGGCACGGATATCTCGCAATTCCGCGCCTTCAAGACCGCTCAGGATGCGCTCGACTATGAGGCGCGGATCGACCGGGTGCTGGGCACGCTGGAGGCGTGCCGGGTGCCGACCATCGCCGCGATCGCGGGTGCCTGCACCGGGGGCGGGGCCGGAATCGCGGCCTGCTGCGATATCCGGATCGGCACCGCGGCGACCCGGATCGGTTTTCCGATCGCGCGTACGCTCGGCAATTGCCTGTCGATGTCCAACATCAGCCGGCTGGTCTCCCTGGTGGGGCCGGCGCGGACCAAGGATTTGATTTTCAAGGCGCGGCTTGTCGAGGCTCCCGAGGCGTTGGCGCTCGGCCTTCTCAACGAGGTGGTGCCGGATGTCGAAACGTTGCAGCGCCGCGCCGATGAGACCGCAAAGCTGGTGGCCGGTCACGCGCCGATCACGCTCGAAGTCACCAAGGAAGCCGTGCGCCGCATCCGGCGGACCCTATCCCGCGACGAAGGCGAGGATCTGATCCTGCGCGCTTACATGAGCGAGGATTTCCGCGAGGGAATGGATGCCTTCCTGAACAAGCGGACGCCGAACTGGAAGGGCAGGTAGCCGGCGGAAATTCTCCGGTCGCCACCGTAATATTACGTCGCATATTACGGTGACATATTACGATATTACGGTGACAGTGCACTTAATTGACCCGGTCGCTCGTCATCGGTATCCTGCGGCATGGCCCGTCTCGCCCGTGTCGTCCTCCCCGGTCACCCCCACCATGTCACCCAGCGCGGCAACGGCGGTGCGCGCACGTTCTTCGGCGATGACGACTATGCGCTCTATCGCGACCTGCTCGCCGCCCATTGTCGTGCCGCCGCGGTCGAGGTTTGGGCCTGGTGCCTGATGCCGAACCACGCGCACCTGATCCTGGTGCCGTCCGATCCCGACGGGCTGCGTCGCGCGCTGGCGCGGGTTCACCGGATTTATGCCGGCGTGATTCAGGCGCGACGCAAACGTTCCGGCCATTTCTGGCAGGGCCGGTTCGGCGCGGTCGCCATGGACGACGAGCATCTGGCGGCGGCGCTGCGCTACGTGTCGCTCAACCCGGTGCGGGCGCGGCTGGTCGAGCGCGCCCAGGACTGGCGGTGGTCGAGCGCGCGGGCGCATCTGCGCGGGAGGGATGACGGGCTCACCGCGCTGGCGCCGGTCAGGGACCGTTTTCCGCGCTTCGCCGATCTGCTGGACAGCGAGCCGGAGCAGGATCTGTTCGAGCCGCTGCGCGCCGCCGAAAGTATTGGCCGGCCACTCGGCAACGACCGCTTTCTCACGCGCATCGAGCGGCAGACCGGACGCCGGCTCAAACCCGGCAAGCGCGGGCCGAAGCCGTCCGAGTCGGAAAGCCGCTGAACGAATTACGAAATTAATTACGTAATTACGGCTAATTACGGTGACAGTGCACTTAATTAATCCCAGTCGTTGCCCCGATTGCCCGGGGGAGCGCCCCGCCGCCAATTAAGTGCACTGTCACCGTAATTGGCGGGGAGCGCTCGGGGACCGTTTTCCGCGTTTCGCCGATCTGCTGAATTACGGTGACAGTGCACTAATTAATCTCCGGTCGTTGCCCCGGTTACCCGGGGGAGCGCCCGCCGGCAATTAAGTGCACTGTCACCGTAATTCGTAATTGCCGGTAATTCCGTCGCGATAATTCCCGCCGCAGTGAAACTTTTGTGGAGGCATCCCCGTACTTCTGGATCGGGAGACAGATTGTCTTTGCCTCGCGGCTGTCCAGAGCAATCGCCCCGACGGGAGAAGTTATGTCACAGCGATGGATCATACCGGTTTGTCTTTTGGTTCTTGGTTCGGCGGGAACTTGCGACGCGGCACCGCGGGATTCCGCGGATACCGTATATATCGATGGACTGCCTTGTAACCGGGCTTGCCAGTCCTACATGGCGTGGTCCCGGTCCATTACGCGGCAAATGTCGCACGGCTCTCCAGGACGTTCGTTCGCGCAACCTGACCGCCGTTCCGCGAACACGACGCAAGCGCGCCAAAAAAGGCTGAAGGCCGCTGGATCAATTTATGCGTCGAGAACGACCGTGCCCAAATCGGTTGCAATGCCGCCTGCACGGGTCGCCCGCTCGCAGCCGGCGGGGAACGCCGATACGCCGACACTAGCGGTCGCCCAACCACCCGCAAACACCGAGGTGGCTTCCGGTTCCGGAACGAGAACGGTACGCGATCAGGTAGCCGCGGCAACGGCGCTTGCGGAGCGCCTGTCCTCCACCACCGCACTTCCGGCGCCGGAACTGAAATCGGAGAATGGCGAGCAGTCGAATTCGCCGGATTCGGCGCAATCACGCGATGCCGAGACGACCGGGTCCGCGTCGCCGAACTACCCGGCTCCGCTTGTCGCGCTTCTGATGGCCCGTCCGGAGATCAATTCGGTATCCGATTTGAGCAATAAGGAAATTGCGATCGAGGACGCTCGATCTGCCTCCAGCGGGAGCCTTCGCACAGCGATCGCCTCGGCGGGAGCCGATGAAGTCCAACTAAGCGATGGTCACGCCAAGCCGATCGACCGGCTGCTGAACGGTGAGGTACCCGCGGCGGTTCTAACCTTGGTGTCGCCTGAGGCCGCGGCGGTGTTTCCTGACGTTGCAGGCTTCAAAACCTTCCGTATCCCATTGTCCGCAGCATCCGAGAAGGCGCGTCTTTAGCCGGCGAAGCCTGCGTTGCGCGCGCTAGAGTTACGAGAGTTACGGTGACAGTGCACTAATAAGAGTTACGCGTTACGGTGACAGTGCACTAATCATCCGGCGCCGTCGTCTACGATGGTTTCAATTGAGTGCACTGTCACCGTAATCTGAATCGTAGTGACGTTTTCAATTAAGTGCACTGTCACCGTAATACCGTAAAACGGAGTTACGGTGACAGTGCACTAATTATACAGCGCCGTCGTCTACGATGGTTTCAATTGAGTGAACTGTCACCGTAATACACGCCCGACGGGCTAGGTTTGGTGTGGTCGGTGCTGTCCACTCCCATAGCCGAAAATAATTTCATTCCGTTCCGACCCAAATCACCTGCATATCCGCTGCCGTCGCGATCGTCACGGACGCCTCCTTGATCCGTCTGTCCGGTCTCGGACGCACCGTTTCAAAACAGAACATTACTAATGAGATCGCCCGTCGGTGCAGTAGGAACGATCTGCGGATCAGCTGGTTTAGATAGGTGCCGACTGCCTGTCTGGCACAAACCCCAAGCGGCCTCTGATCTGTTGAAGCGGTCATTTCGCTAGCTTGCAGCATCTCCAACAGCCAGCACCAACGAAAAAGCCCGGCACGCGGCCGGGCGGGATCGCTAGTATTATCTTCCTAAAGGCAATCAGCGCTCATAGCGAAAACTGGTTGCGCCGTCTGTTTAGTTTTGAACACTGCCGCGATTGCTGATGTCGCCAATTATCCTGGTCGGTCTGAACACGGCGTGCCGGTCGGTCGGCTTGTAAGTACCGGGGTCGGCCCCGCCGACCAAGCCGCCCCTATTATTCGAACTTCCGCCGTACCTGCGTCCGGTGTGGTGTGAACCATAATGGCTTCGGTGCATGCCAGCACCTGATCTGTGCTTCTTATGGTGGGTGGACGCTAGCGCAAAACCGCTTGTGAGCACAAACGCCGATGCCAATACAATTGTTAGAATTTTCATGATCGTTTTCCCTGATGAAACGAAACCCTGACAACCGGCAGTGAATTGTTTTTGTTCCCACAGTAAGCCGGACGAACACGATAGGCATGCGCCAGAGCAGCTCTGCTTGGGGCCAAATACTCAAAAACAAGAGTTGCTCGCCACCGACACCGCCTTCGCCCGAGTCTCACTATGCAGACCCGATAGAGCGACGAGTGTCACAGAATGCGACAGAGCCATGACAGTTGGGTATCGTTAAGACGACCGCCAACCTGTGTCGCCAGTCGCGTGCGCGGGCTGGACATGTGCTCTTGAGGCAACATCACCTACGATAAGCGAATGCATCGCTAAATCCGGTTTGCTGTGCAGCAATTCTGTGGCTTGAGTTCACGAAGGCCGCGCCCGTTTCGCCCAGTTACGAAGCGTTGCCGACACAACGGCTATTAGAGAAGAAGCCCCGTCCGATATAATCATCGGGCGGGGTTTCTTCGCGCATTGCCAGCCGCTGGCGGTGCGTTTTAGATGGAAAGGAGTTGCCGAAACCGGGCAAGTTCTTTCCAACAGTGCCTTTCGTGTTCGACGGCTGGAGCCGTTGACCACTCAACCGCCAAGCGGCCTCCAGGGATTGTTGACGACCATGATTGCAAGCAACCGCCTCCTGTTTCTATGCACCGGCAACTATTACCGCAGCCGGTACGCCGAGGAGCTATTCAATCATTTGGCCAGGGAGAAAGGGCTGAGTTGGCGGGCCTTCTCCAGGGGAGCGGCCGAACGGGGGTCGCCCGACAACGTTGGCCCCATCTCACGCTATGCGCTTGATGCACTGATTGCTAAGGGAATTGCCGCCGAAGGTGCTACGCGCGCCCCGCAACCATGTGCGCCGAGTGACTTCGAAAGTGCCACGCTGGTGATTGCTTTGAAGGAGGCGGAGCATCGACCGTTGATCGAACGGCGCTTTCCTCAATTCGCTGATCGGGTCGTATACTGGCACATCGACGACGTTGAGTTCTTGCAGCCTTCGATCGCGCTGGCCATGATCGACGATCAGGTGAAGAGCTTGCTTCTATCGATTGGTTCACCGGCTCGTTAGTTGTCGCCCGAATAGAATTCCAAGCGCGTATTGAGCGGCCAGAGAAAGAGAGCTGCGTATCTGGTCAATTTCGTCCACGGGGACAATTTTCAGGCGTCCCTCGGTGATCGTGAGTTGCTCCACTGGAACCGCGCGCGCGAGAAAGATTTCGCCGCGAAAATGATCTCCCGGGAATGCATAGTCAGGACCGTCCCATCGACCGATGCGCTCGAAGCGCATCGGGGCCAAGTAGTAACTGATCTCTTCGTGAATTTCCCGCACAACACAGTCGAGAAAGCTCTCGTTGCCCTCGCGCCGTCCTCCAAAAAGGCTGATCTTTCCTGGATCACGAATATGCGGCACGTTATCCCGCAATTGCATGAGCAAATGGCCGTCTGTGTCGAACAAGATGGCGGTCGCACCCTCTCTTAACTCCGGACGCATCGATCCTCTTTCACGTGACTACGGCCACCGCCACCCCAAAATGTCGGCGCTGCCCCGCGTTATTCAAGTCGCAAGGACTGGGAAAAATGCGCAGTAACAATGGGCTCAATCAGGCTCTTCGACCCAATCAGGCACCTGCGTTGGCGTCACGGTCCGTTTCGGCGCGTGGGGATTGATCGTTCCCGCAGTGATGTTTTGAGTCGGGCCCATTTTCGTCTTGGCAAATTGCTTCGCCTCTCGCTCGGTCGCAAAGGCTTCAGTCAACCGCGCAAAGGGTCGCCTCCCTTGTGATGACGTTTCAAATGAGACGTACCACGTGCCTTGCAATTTTCTGGCGATGGCGCACCTCCCGCACTGGGGCAGCGGTCCTGGGCGTCTGGTATGGGAAAAGCTTAGGCAAGTAATCGCGCGAGGGCGAGCCTTGGGTCACGGGTGCGAAAGAATGCCGCATTGTAACGGGGAAACGGCACGAGGAACCGGCTTCTTCCGTGTCATATGCTCATTCGCGCTGGTTTTGCTTGCGCAGCAAGATGGCGTCGAACTAAGTTTTGGTTGTTGCGCAGCTTTATGAGGTTAATTATGGCAACCGGAACCGTGAAGTGGTTTAACGCGACAAAAGGCTACGGCTTTATTCAGCCCGATGGCGGCAGCGGCAAGGATGTATTCGTCCATATTTCGGCCGTTGAGAAGGCAGGCCTGAACGATCTGCGTGAAGGTGCCAAGGTGTCATTCGACATCGTCGCCAATCGGGGCAAAGAGAGCGCGGAAAACCTCCGGGTCTCATAAGAGTCCTCGGGACGTTTTTGTGGTAGTTGCGTTGTGCCGCGCAACCGCCGAATGCTGGGAACGGTTCTCGGCGATCCCGGCTGTCAAGACTGCGTCGTCGAGTTATATCGCCCTCGAACGGCGCGGCAGCGCCGCCCGCCCCGGGGGCATTTTCGCCACCGCCGAGCAGACCGGGCCGCCTCGGCAGTAGGATCAGTGCGTCATACTGGGTGGCAAGTTCAGTCGCAATAATGGTAACGGCAGCCAACCGCCACTGCAAAAACGCCATAAGAAAATCCCCCCTGCGAGTCCGGCCAGCCTTCTCCATGTCTTGAGCGACATGCGCAAGTTAAGAGGAATTTCCAACCTTAGAGCAGGTGGTGTCGGGTAATGCAACCTAGCCGTTAGTTCGGTGCCTATTGCGGGCATCGAGGCTGTGCCGCGCATGCGCTGTGCGTATCGGGCGGGCGAGCGCCGAAGGGGCGCTCGCCCGTGCTGAATGCGCAGGAAAGACGAACCAGATTAACCACGCGTTTACCACGTTTGCCTAAGTCTGGGCTGGGCATTCGGGGGCGCGTGCGCTGGCTCTACAGCCGGCCTGAGCAGGGGCGTTTGCAATGGCCTTACCCCTAGACCCGGAAGAGCCGGTTGTTTTGGCCCGTCACGGCGTGATGACACTCCGCTCCGCCGTGGCGAGAGCAATGACATTGCTGCCGGATGAGCGAGATGCAGCGATAATAATCCGAAAAGGCGAACTATCGCAGTCGATCCTCAATTATGAGCTGATCAAGGAGCTTGCGGTGCGCTTGGCGACAGAATGATGGTAGCCAAACTCATCAAGTGATGCCGACATAGAGGTTGACGACACGAAGCAGCGCCGCGAGAGCCGCCGGGTCTGTCATTTCATTTCGAATTAGCAGTCCCAGCCTTGAGCGCGTCGTCGGCGATAGCTTCGCCCTGACCTTGAAAGCCGAGCAGCTACATTTTAACTCGAACGAACGACGCCGCCATTGGGGGCTCGATCGATCAAGAAATCATCCAGCCGTCTGCCAGCTTGAATTTGCAGTTCAAGCCATCGGGGTTGCTTCCCATGACCGGACCAGCTCTCAATTGGGTTCTCTGGATTTCGATACTTCGGCGGAACGGGAGAGCGGCGCACGTTGTCGGCCCTTTGAAGCTGACGTTGCCGTTGCTCGAGCTTTGTTTTTTCTGCTTGTAGTTTTCGGCTGAGCACCAAAGCGACTTCTTCATGGAGCGCCCACAGTTATCTGTGGACATCGATTTTAAGTCGTCATCTCTCACGATACGCCTCCGATGTTTTTTTGTGGTCGGTCGGTATTGCGTGGCACGCAAGTATAGTCACCGGTTCAAATTGGCTGGGGCCTCCGAATGTTGAACATCATACTCAACTTAGGCATGTATGGAGAGCCTAGTCCCCAAGGTCATTGTCCTCTGGACCAATGACGGGAGATAAAAAGTCAGCTGCATGAGGGCCCAACGTAAGCACGCTCATTTCCCAACTTCAACTGCCCCAGTGCGGCGATGACGTGTTGCGGTGTTGGTGATCGGCAGCCCACCGGTGCGCCGCGCAGCGGCGGCATACCCCAGCGCATCATCGCCATTTCGGTTGCGGATCACGGGGGCCGGATAATCGGGCAAACACCCCCGGCATCGGCGCGAAATTGCCGACATAGCGGTTGGACCACGCGTAGATTGCGGATCGGCTACAGCTACGAGCGGAACAGCGCGAAATAGATCACGTATAGCCAGCCCAGGATGCCGTGGATGATCGCCCAGAGGATCGACTTGTTGGTGGTGTAGCTGATGGCGATAGCGAGCGCGCTGCCGAAGCCTACGCCGTATTTCGTGCCCTCTGATCGCATCACGTAATAGCGGCTTCCGTTCATCGTCGTTCCCTCATCATCATTTCACCCGCTCTCCTTGCCGCATTGAGGGCAATGCCCTCATCGTGCGTGCGCCGTTTCGAATGCCTTTCGTAGCAAGCGGCTCATCAGGTCCTTTGCTTCCTGCTCGGTCGGTGCGGGTGAGGGCTTTGCAAATTTCCGTCGAGCGTGTCTTGCCCAACTCGCGGTCCGCTTCAGTTGCTTGACATCAGTGCGCGGAGCCCAATCAAGGCCGATGAAAGCGGTTTCACCGCCGTATCTGTCCATAAGGCATTCAAGCGCCTGATAGATGTCAAACCAAAAAGTTGGCGGATGTTGTCCCGGGACCGGCCCGGTCACCCGACCAAAGTAGTGCAATGCGTCTTCGAGATATTCGTCATAGTCCGCTATTGCAGCCCACACCTGCGCTTCACTGGGTTTTGGCGGCTCCGGCTTCGACACACCGCCGGGTCCTGTTGCTATCGATGCGAAAAAGCCTGCGCGGGCATGCATAGTACCTTCGACGAAAATTGCTCGGTGCAGCTTGCCGTCCGGTGAAAACTCGACAACGCCGGAAAAATTGAGCGGCGAGCCCTTTGTCATGACAAACATCAGGCCATTTAGTCGATCAATGTGAGGGACGATGCGGTCGCGCACTTCGCCTGCTGATGTCAGGCCATCGAGAGATGCGGATCGCAGCACAGTATCGGGGCCGTGCACCTCGACCCACGGGTCAAACGGTGGTTTGAGCATTCCGCACCAATCTTGGAGGTCAAAATCGTGGCCGCGAAGCACGGCTCCCCATTGCTTGGACATTCGGTTCCTTCTTACCTCTCGCCCGGCTAGCACGTTAGCGGCAAGTCGCGCCGTGATCTTGTTCGCGCGCAGCGCCACAAGATGGCTACGCTGGTACGGATAGCCGCGAACTCCTGAGCAATCCTTGCAGCGCATGTAGCGCGCTCAAGCTCGTGGAACCGCGTAGCCTTCGGCCGCCGCACGATGCCGAGGGGCGGTCTCGTGCAGATTACAACCAAGGCATTTCACTTCAAGATGGGGTTAACGTGCATTGAGCGCGTCTCCGAGAGTCGGCGGTGGCTGCGCCGGACCCTGAAAGCCGAGCATGCGCTTATTCCACGCCGAGACGGCGAGCCGGTCGGCTTCCTTGCGTGCCTCTCGCCCGCTCCGCCGCTGCTCGGCTCGTGCACCGCAACGCGCGATGCGACATCTCTCGACGGCGAGCTTGCAGCCGGTTCTACTCAAACGGTCGGAGTACGGTATGCCCGGTCTGCCTCTTCGATTTCTCCTACCAACCAGATGTCGCGAATGCCGAGGCTGATAACTTCCCTTTGCTTGCGGCGTGCTTCTCGCGTGTTTTCTGGGAAGTGGGGTATGCGCGCGATGTAGCTGCGACCCGG
>CAVWMY010000002.1:0-383122 GCA_963756215.1 uncultured Alphaproteobacteria bacterium
CGCCAATGGGGTGATTTTGAGCTTAGTGGCCCGAAGGTCGGCGCTGAGGTGTCGGCTGCGGTGGGGGGCGTCACCATCCAATTGAAATAGGGGGGTGCGTTTAAACGCCGAGCCTCGCGAAGGAGGTGTCCCATCACCAGCGAGCCCCGCGAGGTACGTCTCGTTCAAAAGGCGACGGAAGAGAACCGATCGTTTGCAAGGCAAACGAGCGAGAGGCAAAGCAGTTTGCCAAGACGAAATTAGTCCACACGCGGTATAACACGCTAGCACAGTGAACCCCCATACGCCAAGACGAACCGTGCCCCCAATCCGGGTGCCCGATTGGGTCGAAGAATTGGACTGAGAGCCTTGCTTCAAGCGGCCCGCAGTTCTACCGCCCTGAACCTTTGGGCCGCTGCGACTTGAACAGCATAGCGGCCAACCAACACGGGAACGATAATGGAGCGATTCAGATCGTCGTAACGCGCGACCGCTTCAGGGCGTGCGAGTTCGGGCTTGAGGGAATTGTTTCAAAGCATCTCGATAGCCCGTACCACGGTGGCCGGTCACCGCGTCGCGCAGCGACTAAAGCGCGGAAGCCTTGATCTGCCGCAAGGTGCAGTCTCGGGAGGCGATCAACAGTGACAGTCGGGCCGGGTGGCGGAACAACAGTTTCCGGGGGACGCACCATGGGGATCATGTCGGATTTCGAGGCTATGGCTTTCATCGTCGCCGCCGCACTCATGGTGGCGGCGCTGGCGCTGCTGGCGGTGGGATGATGGTCTCTGTCACGAAATGAGCACTGTGCGCTATGGAACGCCGTCCCCGCGCGGTCGCGTTAACCCATGGCCCCGCCGCTGAGCTGGGGGCTGGAGTAGACAGGGTCGCGCCGGGCCACGGACCAACGCGGACAACGTGGCCTTCAATCAAATGAGGTCGTGGGTGTTGGTTCCTACGCTTGCGGCAATAGCACCCCGGCGCAGTCGATATGACAATGGGCGGGGGCGCTCGCCGCGTGTTGGATCGTTTAGCCGCGGAGCGCTGGCCGTTGGGAGTGATACGCTTGGCGCCGCTGCCGTGGCTTCCCTCCAAGGGCTACCCGGCGGCGCGCGCTGCCGGCGGCACGTCCCGCGGTTCGCTCACCAGGGGGAGCTTCGAGGCCCTGCTCGAACATGCCCGCGAACTTAACGAAATGATGCCGATCCCGCTGACGGACGCTGAGGTGGTCGCAAAGTGCAGGCACTGGTGGCGCAAGACCGAGCGCGGCGAAAACAAGTGGGGCTTCGGTCAATTCACCACCGTCGACCATTCGCTGATCGATGAAGTCCTCATGAAGGACGGCGACGTTTTCACGCTCCTTATGGTCTTGCGGCGCCACCATTGGGGACGGCCGTTCGCTATGGCAAACGAAATGCCGCAGTCATGCCCGAGGGCGGGTGGCGGCGGCAGCGCTTCACAGTGGCGCGCAATCGCTTGGTGAAACAATGGAAACTGGCACGGCAGATCAGCCCCGCGTCGTTCAGGCCAAAGAAAGCCGCTCAGCATGTCCTCGTCGACCTACAAGGAAGGTGTCCAGAAATGGCCAGCAATAAGAAGATATACCTACCTCCCCTTGTCTAACGGGGATGGGGAATCGGCCGCCGTTCCCGACTTGGCCTCCTGATATCGAACTGTCACATGTTCCCGGGCCGTCCACACTGGCTACTTCAGGTTGAATTACCCGGTTGTGTTCGGTACATAGGGCGAACGTGGCTGGAAACCTGTGATGGGCCTATAGAAATCCATCAGGCGCGTCGGAACGCGATTATAATAGGCATCATCGTCCCCGATTCTATGCGGTGAGCTAATGCCGCTCGAAGATCAGAAGTCCGAATTGGAGGCCATCGCCCGTGTGTACGCTGCGAGGGTCACGCGGGCGCTTGAGGCTTTGAGTTGGGACGAACTGTGCGATCTTCTTCGGGAGATCGATGAGATACTCAGCGACAACAACAGCGAGACGAATTAACGCCTTCTGCCGTGGACCAGCACCTTTGACTCGCTAACCGCCGCAAAGGATGCTGGGTTAAGCCATGCCAGATCCGCTTCATCCAAAGCTCGTTGATAATCTGCGGCCGCCTTGCTCCAAATGCGGGAGGCCATTGATATTAACTCGGATCGAGCCGGAAGAGCCGGGCTTTGATTTGCGAACTTATTATTGCGCAGCCTGCGAAACCAGCGAAGTGGTCATCGCCTCGGTCCGATGAATGGTCCGGTGGGGCGCGAATAGACCTGCACGCTCCTCAACAAAAATACTTGCCCCTAGCTTGAATGGGCCTCGCCTAGGCCCATCTGGCGCCCGTCCCGTTGAGTTTACGGTGACATTTCGAATTCCGGCGCGGAAATTGCTGCCGACTTGGCGGAAGAACCCCCGCCACCGTGTGAGTTCTTGGGGGCGTCGGCGGCGGGGCTGCGCCGGACTGGAGGCAAAGCCAAGCGGCGCAATAGCCAACGACGCGGGACCGCCGGGCGTTCCGAAGTGCGTCACGGTTTCGTCTAAGCAGATGACCAGCCTGTGCGGTGATGGCCCCCGCCGCATAAGACTTCGCGACGAGGGCCGCCACGCGACGGGGCTGCTCAATGCACCGCCTCACCCCATTTACAAGCAATTTGTAGCAGCCGGCGCCCGACTGGGACAGACGCCAGATCAGACGACATACTTCCCGACCTTTGGTAAGGAAAACAACGTGACATCTTTTGCGAAATATACTTGCAAAAGGGGAGCACGCAAATGGCCATCGTCGGTTACGCCAGGGTCTCAACTCAGGATCAGCATCTCACAGGCCAGTTAGAGGCCCTAAAGGATCCGGCGCCCAAACGATCTTCCGCGAGAAGATCAGTAGTGCCCGGGCCGACCGGCCGCAGCTGGCGTAGCTCATGGCTTTCCTCAAAGAGGGCGACGTGGTGCTGGTGACGAAGTTGGATGGGCTGGGCCGCTCCACGCGAGAATTGCTCGACCTAATCGAGAGCATTGGTAAGATTGGAGCCTCATTTCGTTCGCTGGGCGACCCCCTCTGGGACACGTCGTCATCACGGGGACGGCTTCTCTCAACGCTTTTGACCGCCATTGCCGAGTTTGAGCGCGATCTTATCCGCGAACGCACCGGGGAAGGCCGCAAGCGCGCCCAGGCCAACGGTGTGAAGTTCGGTCGCAAGCCAAAGCTTTCGGCATACCAACGCCAGGAAGCCATCAAGCGCCGCGCCGACGGCGAGACCTTGGCAGAGATCGCCAAATCATACACCGTAGATATCTCGATAATTTCGCGCCTGCAGGCCTAGCAAAGGGGACGCGCCATCATGGCGGACGCTTTATTTTGGTGGACGGGGGCTGTTGTCTGGGCGTGGGTGGTCTTGATGGGCGTGTCCATGATGGTGATCAACGCTCACGACCGATTTCTTCATCAGACGGGCAGCCCTAAAGTGACCGGCTGAATTTCACGGCGGCCAACGGCGAATACTTCGACGGCGGCAAAACCTACAAGGTGACGCTTCCGCCCAATGTCCCCCGCGGGGAAGTTCCGGTCCTTGACTGTCTAAGACAACCAAACGCGCTCGATGCTCGACACCCCACAGCGCTACCCACGCGCCGGCAGCCAGAGCTATCCGACGCCCGCCGCCGTTGCGAACTCCGACGGTTCCACGACTGTGTATTTCGGTCCGAGGAAGCCGGCTGGCGACGGCAATTGGATCCAAACTGTTCCAGGTAAGGGCTGGAGCACGCTCCTGCGCTTTTACAGCCCGCTTGAGCCATTCTTTACGAAAGCGTGCGCCCAAGTGAGATTGGGTTGGTTCGCTTATGCGGCCTCTATTGTCTCAGCAGAAGATGGTCGCTGTTGGCACATCGCGTCTCGCAGGTCGGCGTAGCGTGATGTCCGAAACTCGGGGCAGACCGGAAGTGAGCGGCGCAAAGGGCGACGCGCGCACTCAGTAACCGGGTGTATAGATGCTTACGCTTGACTAGCGGCTCGCTGTAGTCACGGAGAGCAACACAAACCTTGTTAATCGGCTGATAGAGCTAAACTTGCTTCGGGATCGAGTCAGAAAAGCGCAGCTATCGGCCCAACGATCACGGCGGATCGGACCTAGAAAAAAGGCGCGAATTTGAAAAAGGAAGTCGCTTCAGTTGGCAGCTTCTTTCATTACGGAGAGACCTGCGTGTGCTCTGCCGCTGCTATTAGCGCCGCGCGCTTGCCCACGACCGTTCAATGTAGTTATCGACAAATTCGATGCCGCAGACATTTTGGTCGCGCCATACCAGACGACAGTGCTTAGTCGTCTTGAAGCCATCGAACGACAAATCAAACCGCTTGGCGAAAGCGCCGGACCAGCGAAGAAGAAGGCCAGCTCCCCGATCGTGGAAGTCTCTCACCAAGCAGGGATGAATGCCGGGAATGCCATCGAGGTGCAGCATCGCAAGCTGGTTTACTGGAACTCGTTGCAGGCGGCGGCTTTCAATCATAAGGATTGTCCAGAGGAAAAAGTAATCAGAGCACCCCCTCGACAATTTAACTGCCTTCAATCGTTAATTAAAAGTCAGGACGATTGTCTTATTAAAATTGTCCATTTTCGCGGGCTTTTGCACGATTGCGGTGGCAGCGCAGGCACGCTCCCTCCAGACATGGCACACCGCGTCTCTCGCCGTTCGGTGCTGCGGCATGTCCCAAACTGGGGGCAGACGCGCACCGGACGTTGGCCCGGCCTTGCGGCGATCCCATGAGGGCAGGCAATTTCTAAGTTAACGTATGGTAGCAGCTGGATTTAAATTCGAGGTAAACCGCAACGGTATGTTTAAAACTTTATGCTTACTGAGTGCGTTGGACGCTGGTGGCGATGGCGGGGTTTTGCCTAATGACTGAAACCAGATCATTTTTGCAAGAGATAAACCAAGCCATTTTGCAGGGCTCTCCCGAGAGTCGTGCGCGCGGGTTGTGGCATGCTACAGATCTATTGATAGCGGGCCGCTACACCGAAAATCAGATCTGGATTTTCGGTGAGGTGATCGGGCGACTGGCGGATGAGATTGAAGTGGCGTCCCGAGCCAAGCTCGCCAAGAAGCTGGCTCACGCTGACAATGCACCGATCAACGTCGTCAAGAAACTTGCCTTTGATAATTCGATTGATGTTGCGGGCCCGGTGCTTCTGCACTCCGAACGGCTTGATGACAGGACGTTAGTTGCCAATGTTAGAACCAAGAGCCAGGCACACCTTCTGGCGATCTCGAAACGAAGTTGCGTTCCCGTCGTGGTTACCGACGAGCTTGTGACGCGCGGCGATCGGGAGGTGGTGCACTCGGTTGCGGCGAACGACGGCGCTCGCGTCTCGGATTTCGGCTTTTTGCACATGATTAGACGGTCTGAGGGCAATTCAATTCTCGCCGAGTACCTCGGCTTTCGGAAAGAAATTCCGAGACACATGTTCCAACAGCTGATCGCAAAGGCTTCGGACGACGTAAGGCGGAAGCTCGAGCAGGAGCGTCCTGAGTTAGCGGGCGAGATTCAGAACTCGGTGGCCGATGTCGCGGGCGCGCTGCATTCCAAGTTTGGTCCGGCATCGAAGAGCTATTTTACTGCCAAGAGGGTCGTAATTACACAGCAGCAATACGGTGCCTTGAACGAGCACAGCATTCTAGAATGCGCCCGAGCTCATAAGCTCGAAGAAGCCACGGTAGGATTATCCTTGTTATGCTCATTGCCGGTCGACGTAGTAGAGCGAGCGTTGGTTGATACCGGCGGAGAACTAACCCTGATCCTGGTCAAAGCCCTCGACTTCGCGTGGGAGACCGCGATGGCGTTGCTATTTCTTGGTGCCAAGGAACACCGCATCTCCGCAGGTGACCTCGACAACATGAGGGAAGAGTACGCAAGGCTCGACGCCGAGACGTCTCGGAGCGTTTTGAGGCTGTACCAATCACGTAAGCATGCAGCTGCCGTTGAAGCAGACCGACACCGTTTGCCTCAACTCCACGCCGTGGGCTGAAGATGTCTGCTTGTGGCACATCGCGTCTTGTGGTTCGGCGACTGCGGGATGTCTGAAACTGGGGGTAGACCGGAAGTGGGCGGCACTTGCCCGAACTGACGCGTTTGATCAAACGCTCGCAGCTCGAATCGCTTCAACCGCGCTCGGTAACTCAGCCAAGAACCCATCGCCAGTGTTCTTTACGATCCGCCCGCCGTGCTCCGCAATTGCGGGCCGGACCGCGTCGGCTAGAAGCGTTGCCAGTTTGGCGTGCGTCGCCTCTTCGTCGTTGTGCATTAGCCGCGAGTAACCAGCCACGTCGGCGGCCAATATCGCGGACAACCTTCGCTCGACCCGGTTTGGCGGTTCTTGCGGCATGGCAAGCAAATCCAACCTGCACGATACTGTACGACGGATCGGGTCGCAGCGCCAAATGCGTTTTGACGAGGTTCCCACCGACTGATGTCGATTACTCGCACTTTTCCAAAATGGCCGGTTTTGCTGGCGATGTCGGTTAGCGGTGGTAAAGCAGGAGTCAGGCCGACATGCACCTTACAGGTCTTCCCGCAGGCCCATAAAGAACGGATGGCGCACCTTGCCCTCGGCAGACTTCGCCCGGTACTCGATCTCGGCAAGCAACTCGGGCTCAACCCAAAAGCCGCGATGCCCGATGCGCTTGCTCGGGCCCGACGTAAAAGCAGTTCGCGGGCCGTGCTGCCTGGTGGTTGCTTTCCGGCCGCTTCCCTAAACCGCCGCGCCTCCTCCGCAAGCAGCTCTTCAAATGTGTCCCTGCGCTTGGTCTGCCGCTGCCGAACCATAGCCAAATCCCCTTACAAAATGCGGTTTGGCAACAATTGCCATTTACTAGTTACGGCCATCCTCTCTGATCCGTCTGTTCAGTCGCGGACTCACAATTCAAAACAGAACGTTACTAATGGGGTTGCCCGGTGGCGCAGTAGGAACGGTCTACGGATAAGCTGGTTTGGAATAGGTGCCGAATGCGTGACCGGCACAACCCCCAAGCGGCCTCAGTGCTCCCCCGGCGCTGGGGCCGTTTTGTTTTGATCTTTTGAGGCTATCATTTGCCTGGCATGGGGATCACACCCACGAAAGCCCGGCGGGCAGGCCGCGCGACGGCAGGTCGACGAAAATCGCCTTAAACTGCTTCGGCAATAGTGCAACCGTTGCATTGCGGTCGTTGCCTAAGCCGAGGCGATGGCCAGCCGCGAGGATACATCGGCAAACCGTCTGCTGCCCCATCGTCTGTTCCGTGGCCTCGGCCTTTATTCCCGCCGTTCGATACCAAGTGCGCGATTGCAAATAACGCAAATTCACATCCTTCTGACCGTCCGGAACGTTCCCGGTTGGTGACGATTGAGCTTTGTCAAAATGACGGAGATCAATATGCGAAGGCTAATCTACACTGCGGTCACGGCAACTGTTATCGGCGCGGCCTCTATAAGCGGCTCCTATGCGGCAGGTCCAGGATCGATGGGGCCCGCGAGAAGCACAACGACGACAGGCTCCGCGACGAACCCGACAGGGTTGAGCAGCGGCACCGGTAACACCGGAATGGGCAACAATACCGGAATGGGTAACAGCGCTGGGAGTGCGGCCGCTGGCGCTAACA
Source organism: uncultured Alphaproteobacteria bacterium (assembly GCA_963756215.1). GTDB lineage: Bacteria > Pseudomonadota > Alphaproteobacteria > Rhizobiales > Xanthobacteraceae > Bradyrhizobium. Next base: position 7,601 of record CAVWMY010000002.1, read on the forward strand.
GCGTCTCAAATCCCTCCGGCAACCAGCTTATGCCAGGTTCTCCGACCACGATGGGCGGTGGACCGGTGGGCGGTCGGCGGTAATTTGGAATGGCCCTGGCGTGTCAAGAATGCGCTGGGGCCGCTCTGACATCTCCTAACAAGAAAACCGGCCGATGCCGTCCGCACTTCCGCCGTCTAAGTCCCCGTCGATGAATGACAACGAGCTTGAGGCGGCCGTCGATTGGGCCATTGCGTCGAGCCGGGGTGATCTCAGGTCGACCATTCGTGGTTTGATCGTCGCAAACGATTATCTGGAGACCGAGGTCTGCGATTTGATGCAAACTGTTTCGCGCGCTTGGAAGCGGCTCCGAGTGTCATAGAATGCGACGGTGCCATGACAGTTGCGTATCGTTAGGACGGCCGATCCGATGTGAGTCCCCGAGGCAACATCCTGCGATAAACGAATGCACCACTAAATCCGAGTTTGCTCTTGGTAATGTCGCCAGAGCCGGGTTCTGAGATCGTTGTGCGGGGCACTCACTGGAGTCGTGGCTAAAAGAGGCCGCCAGCTGAGGAGGTCTTACCTCTCTCTGTCCAACTGAATTTCCCGTTCTAACTCGCCGATCATCCTTCCGATCCGCTCGCTGGTGGTTGGATCGGTAGCGACCCTCAGCAATCGCTTGGATTGCTCCAAACGACGTTCAATTTCTCGTCCCCGCTCAGCTGTCATGTGTCGTCTCCGCGTAGTAGACGGATGCCAAGATGAATGGTTCAAATCTTATTTACATGATCTTCATTGGAGATGGGCGCTTGGAGGCCCGAGGACGCGACCAATCGCGAGCATGGGCAGCGGTCTCAAGCCGCCGGGCCTTTCTTAGAAGTTCTTCCTTTTGAGGACCGTGGGGCAGTTCCTCGGCTGCCGCCCTGTATTGGGCCGCCAGAACCTTCCATTTGCGTTCGTCTTCTTCGTGGCCCATTTCCGTTGAGGGCTTCCAGTCATCGACAGGAGCCAAGGGCGGCGCAATTCAACACGTATTCCGCCCGCTTCACGCTCGATCAACTCAACATTTTCTCAAGGGCAACGAGAGCAACAAAGACAACTGCGATGAAGATGACGGCTCCGTAAATGTAGCGCGCAATGTTCAACGGGCTTTTCCCCACATTACGGGGATACGCAGCGCCGCGGCGCGCTCTTCACGGTCTTTTCTGCGGAATTTGCCTTCCTGGCGTTCGAATTTCGTCATTTCCTTTCGGCTTCCTGTGCGCGGTCGCGCGTCGTCATGGCAATCTAAGTCCACATCATCGTTCCCGTGTTAGCTGTGACCAGCATTCTATTCGAGCCGCAGGAACCGGAGAAGGTTCGCGGCTGTAGGGCTGCGGGGCGCTTGAAGCAGGGCTCAATCTGGCTCTTCGACCCAATCAGGCACCTGCATTGGGGTCACGATCCGTTTCGGCGTATGGGGATTGATCGTTCCCGCAGTGACATTTTGCGTCGGTTCCACTTTCGCCTTGGCAAATTGCTTCGCCTCTCGCTCGCTCGCAAAGGTTTCGGTCAGCCGCGCAAACGGCCGCCTGCCTTGTGACGACGTTTCAAATGAGACGTACCACGTGCCTTGCGATTTCCTGGCGATGGCGCACCTCCCAACGAGGGCAGCAGCGGTCTTGGGCATGGGAAGCTTAGGCAAGTAATCGCGTGAGGGCGAGCCTTAGGCTACAGGGTGCGAAGGAATGCCGCATTGTAACGGTGGTTTCATATGCTCATTCGCGCTGGTTTTGCTTGCGGAGCGAGATGGCTTTGAACTAGGTTTCGGTTGTTGCGCAGTTTTATGAGGCGAAGTATGGCGACCGGAACAGTGAAGTGGTTTAACGCGACGAAAGGCTACGGCTTCATTCAGCCCGACGGCGGCAGCGGCAAGGACGTGTTCGTGCATATCTCGGCCGTTGAGAGGGCTGGCCTGAGCGACCTGCGCGAAGGTGCCAAGGTGTCGTTCGACATCCTCGCGAACCGGGGCAAAGAGAGCGCGGAAAACCTTCGGGTCTCATGAGGGCCGTCCTCGGGACCTTTTGATGATGGTGGTCGTGCTCTGCGCGACCTGCGCCGCGGACTCGCCCAGCCTCGGCGATGGCTGTGCCCGGACCTGAAAGCCGAGCAGCTACATTTAACGCGAACGAACGACGCCGCCGTTAGGCGCGCGATCGATCAAGAAATCATCCAACCGTCTGCCAGCTTGAATTTGTGGCCCAAGCCATCGTGGTTGCCTCCCACGCCCGGACCAAATCTCCATTGGGTTCTCTGGATTGCGATACTTCGGCGGAACGAGAGGGCGGCGCAACTGATAAGGGCCCGATACGCCGTCGGCCCTTTGAAGCTGACGTTGCCGTTGCTCGAGCCTGGTTTTTTCTGCTTGTAGTTTTTGGGTGAGCACCACAGCGACTTCTTCATGGAGCGTCCACAGTTCATCTGTGGACATCGATTTTAAGTCGTCACCTTTCACAGTACGCCTCCGATGTTTTTTTGCGGGCGTCTATTGGGTTACACCCTTTGTGCAATCTGTCCCCAAGGGAAGATTTTATAGTAGCAGCATTGCAACCTCAGCGATGTTAATCTTGCGTCAGACTGGCTGTCCTGATCCAGGGGCCCTATGGCGCGCCAGGCACATCGGAGGGGACGGATCACCCCGTCGGCGGTGCGCTTTCGCTGCCGGTCAACGCGCTACGGCCACCACTACCGCCAGCGCGACCGTGGAGACGATCAGCTCGATGAAGATTAGGCTTTCGAAATCCGACATCAGCCACATTGGTCCCTCCCGAGCATGAAGATCGAATGGCTCCAACTTGCTGGTGGTTTTATCGGACGCCGTGATGCGCGCCATCTCCCTTGAAGTAGCGGGGAACATACACCTTGGTATCGTTCGGTATCCCTTACGTCCAATTTGAGCTGCTGCGCGCGATCGTCTTAGCTAGGAGTAAGGGACAGCGGCCCCGCTCCGCTGTCGCCGTCCTTACTGGGCGTTCCTCCCTAGACTTGGGCCGCTTGTGGCAACGCAGGCGGCCTTTCTTTTCGAGTACCCCATTCGCCCCGTCGTCAGCCTGCGACATCGCTCAGCGATCCTTTCGGCTCCAGGGGCGATATGCTGGCGTTGGGCGGGGGCGAACGGAGCAGCCACAGGGAAGCAATCCGCAATGCCCCTGCAATTCCATCGGGCCGTCGAGGGCATGGAAATATGGAGCGCAAGCGGCGACGGCTATTCGTTCGTGATCAGCTTCGAAAGTCCCACCGGACCCGGCTTTCACGGAAGTACCGGCTTTGTGGCGTCATGGCGTCCACTTTACCGGGGCCGTGGCGCGATCAGGATCGGTGGTTCGCCGTTCAAAACCTTCGCCGAGGCCGAGCACGCCTGCAACACGATGCTGAACTACCTGATGAACGAAGGCTGATGCGCGGCGCTCGGACCTATCATGTCCGTCGCATGCACGGGCGACGCTTGTTGAACGGCTCAGGCCGTATGTCGAAGAGGAGTTCCATGATGCTTGAAGAAGAGATCAAGCGTCACAGGTACATGAGTATCTCGCCAGAACAATCTTTTACCGAGACTGGCAGCCATTGAGAGGCGGTGGTGACCGCCGATTAGAATATGATCATCCGTTGCTTTGGCGTTGATCTCACCGGCTTCGTCCACGATGATTTTCATGGTCCGTCTCCGATCCAACGCGCTGGTAAGTCGTCGCTGCAACAGCGCGCGATCCTAATTAACGTCATCGCACCCCCGGCGTTCCAACGCTATTAAGATCACGGCCGATTATTCGGTCCATGCCACATCGCACACCGCCCTTTGAGTGCCAACCTGCATAAATGCCCGCATTTGGCGGTTGCACCGCTGGGAGTTCGCCGCGTTCATCGTCGCTGTTGTTGTGTTGTGGATGCAGCGACCACCCTGACGCTGAGCGACCGGCTGGCGGCGACGGAAGCCGGGCAACTGGCACAGACAATCGCCGCGAAGTGGCGATTGAGAGCAACTATTTGGCCCGCAATCACAATGCGGGCCGCTTGCTGCCTATGGCGAGCGTGGTAAGGGACCGCAGCCCTACGGCCTTTCCCTGAAATTCAAACAAGTAACGGTGTTTTTTGGCAGTTATGGACACCAAAACGGAACGGCCTTCGCCGCCAATCTCTCATGCTCGGAAGCACGCTGATGGCTCTTGGTATGTTGCCGTGACATGGGGCAACGGGCGGAAAGAGCAGCTTGGCGCCCATAAAACTGAGGCCGTCGCCGAAGAACACATGAAGGCACAGTTGGCAGCATGGCATGAAGGCCAAAAGCGGTTTCTGAAGCCGCGATAACATTTCCCCATCTGACCGTATAGAGCACCTTGCGCCAGCCATCACGGGGCCAGGCGGGCAACCGATCCCCGCCATCAACACACGTCACGCAACGCCTATCCCAACGCAGCCGATCAACGGACCCTTCGCGTTACGTCTGCTTTGTGCAGGCTTGGCGTCACCGTAATTGTTGGTGAGAGTGGAGAAGCCTATAGACGTTTATTGGTGGGCTACCATGCCTTCGCAAGCTATGCTTTCGCCCATCATCGTGTCCTGTTAGCGCCGTCGATGGCAGGGGGTCGTTTATGCTCGTCCTCGGGGCTCCGCCGATATAATTGTAGGACATTTCAATGAGGGCGTTGGGCTGGATTGTGTTTGTCGGCGGTGCAGTCATGTTTGTGTTGGGCTGCATCACCCTTCTTCTGCAGGTCCTGCAATGGTTGAGAACTCTTTGGGGCAGTGGCGCGCCGACCAACGAATGGGTCAGCCTGAAGGGGTTTGCCGCATATTTCCATGACTTCCCCATCGGCGTGTTGATCGCTCTTTTCGGGGTCGGAATGATCAACCTCGGCAGGAAGGCTATCGACCGATGATGCCAATCAAGACTCGCTGTCGATTTTGAAGACGTTCTCGCGTGTCCCCAGGACTAGGACACACTAGGCCTCGCCAGCGCGTGCGGCGAAACTAGGGCCTATTGGGGCCCGGCGGGTTTCGGTGGGCCTTTTGTTCTTTCAGCGGAAATAGAAAAAAGCCTGTATTTGTAGGCGCTTCCGCCGTTTTCAACATACCGAAAAAGCCGCTGGACATCAAGTCGTGTGGTCCTGACGCCTCGGTGCTGGCGTCAAGTCTTGCGGAGGCGCGTTCGGCTCAACCGGGCCGGGCAAAACCTTAAATCCGCGAGGCGACGGTGGCAAAAAGCCGATCGCCGGGGAGATCACGAAGTAAACCGTAAAACCATTGCGTGCGGGAATGCCGGGCGATTCCGGTGACCTCGCTGTGAATACTCGTGCGCATACTTACTACCACCATGCGCGCACGAGGCTGCGGGTGCATCGGGCACCCGGCATTCCCCGCGCCCTACTTGGGGTCGCCCGCGCCCTACTTAGGGTCGCGCCGCGCCCTTCTTAAGGGTCGCGCCGCGCCCTTCCGGGCGGAAACTCCTGGCATAACTCGGGCGCATCGCGCGGCGAGACCGGAGAGGCGTGTTTGCGACCGTCCGGCCTCTCGGCATGGCGATTGCTCGCGAGGCGCCGGAATCCGGCTTCATCTTTGGATTGCGATTCCTCGGCGTATGGGTCCCGGTTTTGCCGGGATATCGCAATCAGCTGCGCGACCGAGCGCCCCTCGCGTAGGCAACCGCTGCCCGTTGTTAGTGCTTGATCGCCCCCTGAACCAGTGTTCTGCTTAAAAAAGCCGCTGGAGTTGTCCACCTGTGTCGATCTTCGTCGCACTACATCACGTCACGCATTACAAATACGACCGTCCGATCGATCTCGGCCCGCAAACGGTGCGGCTGCGGCCGGCGCCGCACACGCGTACGCCGATCCTGAGCTATTCGCTCAAGGTTCTGCCCTCCAACCATTTCGTGAACTGGCAGCAGGATCCGCAGGGAAACTGGCTGGCGCGCTTCGTGTTTCCCGAGAAGGCCACCGAGCTGAAGATCGAGGTCGATTTCTCCGCGCAGATGACGGTGGTCAATCCCTTCGACTTCTTTGTCGAGTCTTATGCCACCAGCTTTCCGTTCCAATACACGGACGACCTCAAGACCGAACTCGCGCCCTACCTTGCGACCTCGGAGCAGGGGCCGTCGTTTGCCGCTTACCTCCAGGAAATTCCGCGCCAGGCGGAAAGCACGGTCGACTTCCTCGTTGATCTAAATGCTCAGCTTCAGAAAAAGATTCGCTATATCATCCGGATGGAGCCCGGTGTTCAGACGCCGGAGCAGACGCTGGGCTCGGGCGCCGGCTCCTGCCGCAACTCCGCGTGGCTGCTCATCCACATTCTGAGACATCTCGGTCTAGCGGCCCGGTTTGTCTCCGGTTACCTCATTCAACTGCGCCCCGACATCGATCCGGTCGAGGGACCGCGCGAGGTCGAGAACGACTTCACCGATCTGCACGCGTGGGCCGAGGTCTATCTCCCGGGGGCCGGGTGGATCGGGTTCGACGTCACCTCGGGCATGTTGACGGGCGAGGGGCATATTCCCGTCGCGGCCACGCCGCATTATCGCTCGGCGGCACCGATCTCGGGCAGCGCGGGCTTCGCCAACGTCGAGTTCGGCTTCGAGATGAGCGTGAAGCGCATCCGCGAGGCGCCGCGCATCACCCGGCCGTTCTCGGACGCCTCGTGGGCGCGCCTCGACAAGCTCGGCGAGCAGATCGATGCCGATCTGAAAACGCACGACGTGCGCCTCACCATGGGCGGCGAGCCGACCTTCGTTTCGGTCGACGACCTTGAATCGCCGGAATGGAATATCTCGGCCGTCGGCCCGACCAAGCGCGGCCTGGCCGACGACCTGATCCGGCGCCTGCGTAAGCGGTTTGCGCCCGGGCGGATTGCTGCATTACGGCCAGGGCAAATGGTATCCGGGCGAGAGCCTGCCGCGCTGGGCGTTCGGCCTCTACTGGCGCAAGGACGGGATTCCGATCTGGAAGAATTCCGACTTGATCGCGAAAATAGAAGGCCCGCGCAATGCCGGCATCGAAGAGGCCGAGCGTTTCGCCGAAGGCGCTGCAAAAAAGCTCGGCGTCGATTCCGAATTCATCATGCCGGCGTTCGAAGATCCCAGCCACTGGCTGCAGAAGGAGGCGGGCCTGCCGCCGAATGTCGATCCCAGCGATTCCAGGCTTTCCGATCCCGAAGAGCGTTCGCGGATGGCGCGGGTGTTCGACCAGGGGCTCAACACGCCGAAGGGGTTCGTGCTGCCGATCCAGCGCTGGAACGCCGACGCCAGCCAAACTCCGACCCGCTGGAAAAGCGAGCGCTGGAAGCTGCGGCGCGGCAATCTGTTTCTGACGCCGGGCGATTCTCCGCTCGGCTTGCGGCTGCCGATCGCGTCACTGCCGCACATCCCGGCGGAGGAGTATCCCTATATCGTCGAGCAGGATCCGCTGGAGCCGCGCGAGTCGCTGCCGCTCTATGACCAGACTGCCCAGGGTGCTGCCGCGCCGCAGCAGGATGTCCAGGAGCAGCAACTAAAGTCTGGCGGCGTCCGCACCGCGATGTCGATCGAAATCCGCGACGGCGTCCTTTGCGCCTTCATGCCGCCGGTGGAAAAGCTCGAGGATTACCTGGAGTTAGTCACGGCAGTTGAAGCAACCGCCGAAGAGATGCAGATGCAGGTGCATGTCGAGGGCTATCCGCCGCCTTTCGATCCCCGCGTCGAGGTGATCAAGGTGACGCCGGACCCCGGCGTGATCGAGATCAACATCCAGCCGGCGACAAGCTGGCGCGATGCCGTCGATATCACCTTCGGGCTGTACGAAGACGCCGCGCAGGTACGGCTCGGCGCCAATCGCTTCCTGGTCGATGGCCGGCACACCGGCACCGGCGGCGGCAATCACGTCGTGGTCGGCGGTGGCACGCCGCAGGATTCGCCGTTCCTGCGCCGACCTGACCTGTTGAAGAGCCTGGTGCTCTACTGGCAGCGTCATCCGTCGCTGTCCTATTTGTTCTCGGGCATGTTCATCGGCCCGACCAGCCAGGCACCGCGTATCGACGAAGCCCGGCATGACGGCCTCTATGAACTGGAAATCGCACTGGCACATGTGCCGCCGGCGGATACCAGGGCGCCGCTGTGGCTGGTCGACCGGTTGTTCCGTCATATCCTGGTCGACATCACCGGCAACACCCACCGCGCCGAGATATGCATCGACAAGCTCTATTCTCCCGACGGCACCACCGGCCGGCTCGGGCTGGTCGAATTCCGTGCCCTGGAGATGCCGCCCGATCCGCGCATGTCGCTGGCGCAGCAACTGCTGATTCGGGCGCTGATCGCCAAGCTCTGGCGCGAACCGCAGGACGGCAAGTTCGTGCGCTGGGGGACCACGCTGCATGACCGCTTCATGCTGCCGCATTTCCTGTGGGAAGATTTCCTCGGCGTCCTCGCCGAACTCCGGCAATCCGGATATGATTTTTCACCGGAGTGGTACGCGGCGCAGCTCGAGTTTCGTTTTCCGGTTTTCGGACGGGTGCATCACGGCGGTGTCACTCTGGAGCTGCGTCAGGCGCTCGAGCCCTGGCATGTGCTCGGAGAAGAAGGCTCCGCCGGGGGCACCGTGCGCTACGTCGATTCATCGGTGGAACGCTTGCAGGTCAAGGCCGACGGTTTCGTCGAAGGACGACACGTCATCACCTGTAACGGCAGGCGGATGCCCATGACCGCGACCGGGCGTTCCGGTGAGGCGGTCGCGGCCGTCCGCTTCAAGGCCTGGCAGCCGGCGTCCGGGCTGCATCCGACCATTCCGGTTCACGCGCCGCTCACATTTGATTTGGTTGATACCTGGAACGGCCGCTCGCTGGGCGGCTGCGTTTATCACGTGGCGCACCCCGGCGGCCGCACTTACGAAACCAAGCCGGTCAATTCCTATGAGGCCGAGGCGCGGCGGTTGGCCCGGTTTCAGGATCACGGCCATACCCCCGGCAAGGTCGATCCGCCGCACGAGGAGCGCACCGCTGAATTTCCGTTGACTCTCGACTTGAGGACGCCGCTGCTGCATTGAGAGTGAGGCTTGGGCAGGAGAGTCGGGATGGCTGAGCAGACCAGCCACGGCAGTGGTCGGGCGGGCGGTCAAGGCAGCAGGGCGAACCCGGGCAACCGGCGCGTGGCGCAGTGGACGCGGGGGTATGCCCGGCTGCCGGGAATTCCCGATGAATATCTCGCGCCCGACGGCACGCCGCGCGCGGTCTGGAGCCGTTTCTTCGACGCGTTCGCCGAACTGACGCCCGCCGACATCGAACGACGTTTCGGCTCCGCCGACCGCCATTTGCGCGAGGCGGGCGTGACCTATCGGGCCCCCGGCGAGACCGCCGAGCGGCAGTGGTCGCTCAGTCACCTGCCGCTCCTGATCGACGACGCCGAGTGGGCGCAACTGACCGCCGGCATTGCGCAACGCGCGGAACTGCTGGAGCGCGTGCTGCGCGATCTCTATGGCGAGGCACGGTTGATCGCCGAGGGCGCAGTGCCCGCGGCGGCCATTGCCGGCAGCACGGACTATCTGCGCTCGGTATGCGGCATCGAGCCGCCGGGCGGTCGATACCTCAATCTGTACGCCGCCGATGTCGGCCGCGGCCCCGACGGGCGCTGGTGGGTGCTCGGCGACCGCACCCAGGCGCCCTCCGGCGCAGGCTACGCACTTGAAAACCGGCTGGTCCTGTCGCGCGCTTTTGCCACGCTCTACAAATCGATGAATGTCGAACGCGTCGCGCCGTTCTTCGAGGCGTTCCGCGACAGCTTGCGCGCAGCCGCCGACCGCGACGAACCGCGCATCGGACTGTTGACGCCGGGCAGCTTCAGCGAAACTTATTTCGAACACGCCACGCTGGCGCGTTATCTCGGATTTCTGCTGGTCGAGGGCGACGACCTCGCCGTCAGCGGCGACCGCATCCATATTCGCACCGTCGCTGGCCTCAAGCGGCTCGACGTGTTGCTGCGCCGGGTGGATTCCAATTCGCTCGATCCGCTGGAGCTCGACGCATCCTCCCAGCTCGGCGTGCCCGGCCTGATCGACGTGATCCGCAAGAACGGCGTCGTCGTCGCCAACATGCCGGGCTCCGGGGTAATGGAGGCCCGCGCGCTGCTGGGGTTCCTGCCCAGCCTGAGCCGGCGCCTGCTCGGCGAAGATTTGAAGATGCCGAGCATCGCGACATGGTGGTGCGGTCAGAAATCCGCGCGCGACGAAGTGCTGTCGCGGCTCGACGAAATCGCGATCGAGGGCGCTTACGGCATCAGCGTTCCCGGGTTTCCCGGCAAGTCGTCAGTGCTCCCAAGTGAATTGTCCGCAACCGAGCGTGAACGGCTCAAGCAGGCGATCAATGATCGCGGCATCGACTATGTCGGCCAGGAAGTGGTTCGGCTCTCGACAACGCCCGTCTGGGACCAAGGCCGGATCACGCCGCGTCCGTTCGTGCTGCGGATTTTCGCCGCCGCGACGCGCGATGGCTGGACCATCATGCCCGGCGGCTTTTGCCGGATCGCCGATCAACCCGACGCCCGTGCGGTGTCGATGGGCGATGGCGCGCGGGCGGCCGATGTCTGGGTGGTGTCCGACAAGGCGGTTTCGACCACGACCTTGCTGCCGGCGGTGGACACCGTCCGGATCAAACGCATCGCGGGCGTGGTGCCGAGCCGCGCCGCCGACAACTTGTTCTGGCTCGGCCGCTATCTCGAGCGCGCCGAGGCGACGCTGCGGCTGATCCGCGTGCTCGGGACCCAGCGCGATCCCGGCAAGGGCGCTTCGACCGCGCTGCAATCGCTCGAACGCGTCCAGCGGCTGCTCGTGACCTGGGGCGCGACCTCGCAGACGTCACGCGCGCAGCCGGCGAAGATCGCCGCTGAAGCGCTGCAACGCGAGGATAAGTTCGGCTCGGCGTTGTCGCTGGTGCGGTCCGCGCAACGCGCCGCGACCTCGCTGCGCGAGCGGCTATCGCCGGACGCCTGGCAGGTCATCACGGAGATGTCGGAACGGCTCGCGCAGGAAGTCGATGATGACGACGGAGTGGTCCGGGCGGCCGAATTGACGCTGCAGGAACTGGCGAGTTTCGCCGGCCTCGCGCAGGAGAACATGAATCGCGCCGCGGGCTGGCGTTTCCTTGAAATGGGCCGCCGCGCCGAGCGCGCCATCAACACCATGCGGTTTGCACGCCAGTTCGCCTATGACGAGGCGGGCGGAGAGGATCTCGACACCCTGCTGACGCTGGCGGATTGCCAGATCACCTACCGTTCGCGTTATCTGGTCGGGCCGCTGCTGGCGCCGGTCCGCGACCTGGTGGTGCTCGATCCCTATAACCCGCGCTCGGTCGCGTTCCAGGCTGTTGCGCTCAACGATCACATCGCAAATCTGCCGACGCTGAAAGCGGGTGGATTGATCGAGCGGCCCCGCCGTCTGGCCGTCAGCGTGCAGGCGACGCTGACGACGACGGAAGCGGCCACGCTCGACACCAGGACCCTGTTTGCGCTGGAGCAGGATCTGCTGACCCTCGCCGACGCCATCGGCTCGCATTATTTTCCCCATGGGGCGAGTGCCAGCCGGCCCGAGAAGCTGACGGGCCTCGCGTGATCTACGACATCCGTCACGTCACCACCTATGCTTACGACAGCCCGGTCAGGTTCGCGCGCTGCTCGCTGCGGCTGGAGCCGAAGAGCGGCGACGGCCAACAACTGCTTTCGCACTCCGTCGATATCCGCCCCCAACCGGCCGAGCGCACGGTCAGGCATGATTTTTTCGGCACGCATACCGAGAGCGTGCTGATCGAAATCCCTCACCGCAACCTTCGAATCAATTCGAGGTCGCGGGTGTCGGTTTCGCGTCGCGCGCTCGGCCGGCATGAGCCAAGCCCGCTCTGGGACAGCGTGCGCGATGCGGCGTTCGAGGCGACCAGTCTCGCTCCGGCATCACCGATCGGTTACGTCTTTCCGAGCCCATTGGTGCCGGTCCAGCGCCCGGTGACCGAATACGCGGCAGTCAGCTTTCCGGCGACAGGCGGGGTGCTGGCCGGCGGCATCGATCTGATGCACCGGATCCGTACCGACTTTAAGTATGATCCGAAAGCGACCGTGATCTCGACGCCGTTGGCGGAGGCGTTCGAAAAGCGCCACGGGGTTTGCCAGGACTTCGCGCATGTGATGATCGCGGGCCTGCGCGGCCTCGGATTGCCGGCGGCCTATGTCAGCGGCTATTTGCGCACCGTCCCGCCGCCGGGTAGGCCGCGCCTGCAGGGCGCCGACGCGAACTCATGCGTGGGTCGCGCTGTGGTGCGGCCCGCAACACGGTTGGGTCGGCCTCGACCCGACCAATGATGTCCTGGTCGAGAACGATCACATCGTACTGGCGGTAGGACGGGACTTTTCCGATGTTTCGCCGGTCGACGGCATTATCGTCGGATCGCGCAAGCAAAAGCTTGCAGTCGCAGTCGACGTGTTGCTGGTGGAATGACGCAGGATCGCGGTCCATCGCAGCATGACGTCATCATACTCGGGGCGGGAGCCGCGGGCTTGATGTGCGCCGGCGTTGCCGGCAGTCGCGGGCGCTCGGTGCTGGTGCTCGAGCAGGCCAGACAGCCCGGCGAGAAGATCCGGATTTCCGGCGGCGGGCGCTGTAATTTCACCAATCTGCATGCGAGCCCGGCGAATTTCCTGTCCGACAATCCGCATTTTTGCCGCTCGGCGCTGGACGGCTACACGCAGCGCGACTTCATCGCGATGGTCGAGGCTTACGGCATCGCCTATCACGAGAAGACGCGGGGGCAATTGTTCTGCGACGGGTCTTCGCAGCAGATCATCGACATGTTGCTGACGGAATGCCGCAAGGTTCACGCGCAATTGCGCTTGGGTGTCCGCATCTCGGCCGTTTCGCGCGGCGAGGGCGGCTTTGTCGTTGTCACCGATCAGGGCCAATTTCGCGCGGGGTCGCTGGTAATCGCAACCGGGGGACCATCAATTCCAAAAATGGGATCGAGCGGATTCGGCTACAGGATTGCCGAGCAATTCGGCCTGAAGATGGTGCCGCCGAGGCCGGCGCTGGTACCCTTGACGTTCGACCCTGCGTTGTTGGCGCGATTTAAGGATCTGTCGGGAGTTTCCGTCGAGGCCGTTGTCAGCTGCGGCAAGACGCGGTTCGACGAGGCGCTTCTGTTCACCCACCGCGGCCTGAGCGGCCCGGCCATCCTGCAGATATCTTCATATTGGCGCGAGGGAGGCGATATCATCGTCGACATGGCGCCCGACGTCGACGTGCTGGCCGGGCTCAAGCGATGGCGTACCGAACATCCCCGGCAGGAGATGGCGACCGCCTTAACCGACTTCCTCCCAAAGCGGCTGGCGCGCACCGTCGCCGAGGCCGCCGGTGGCCCGGAGCGCATCGCCGACTTCTCGGATAAATTGCTTGCGAACGTCGCCGCGGCGGTGAGGCAGTGGCGGGTGCGGCCGAACGGCAGCGAAGGCTATCGCACCGCGGAGGTGACGTTGGGCGGCGTCGATACTTCTGAGCTTTCCTCGAAGACGTTCGAAGTCGAGGTCGGTTCCCGGGCTTCATTTCATCGGCGAAGTCGTGGATGTCACCGGCCACCTCGGCGGCTTCAATTTTCAGTGGGCGTGGTCATCGGGTTATGCGGCCGGCCGTCAGGTCTAGATGTGATGTTGCGGCTGTGTCAGCCGTGGGCTGCGCGGGATCGCGGGGCATCAGCGCCATCGCGATCGCTCAGGTCGGCGCGCAGGTTGCGAAAGAAGTTTTCGACCTCGCGCGAGAGGATTTCCGCGGTGGAATTCAAATCTGTCGATGCCGACAGCACCGAGGTCGCGGCCTTGGTGGTCTCGCCGATGGCGCTGCTCAGCGAACCGATATTGACGACGAGCGTCTCGTTGCCTTGCGCCGCCATTTGCGCGTTCGCGGAGATTTCGCGGGTCGCGGCGTCTTGCTGGCCGACGGCACTGGCAATATTCGACGTGACCTCGTTGATGTCACGTACGGCGTTGCCGATCTCGCGCACGGCATCGACGGCGTTGCGCGTCGATGCCTGGATCATGGTGATGTTCTGGCCGATTTCCGACGTCGCCTTGGCGGTCTGGCCGGCCAGCGCCTTGACCTCGTGGGCGACCACCGCGAAGCCGCGGCCGGCCTCGCCGGCACGCGCGGCCTCGATCGTCGCATTCAGCGCCAGCAGATTGGTTTGCTTGGCGATCGCCTGGATCAGGTTCAGGACGCCGTCGATGCGCTGGGTCGCGGCTGCCAGGCTTTCAATCTCGGCCACCGACTTGTCCGTGCGCAGCCCGGCCTGTTCGACGACAGTGGCGGAGTGACGGACCTGCCGGTTGATTTCTTCCACCGACGCCGAGAGCTCTTCGGCCGCGCCGGCAACCGCGTTCACGCTGCTGGACGCCTGTTCGGTCGCACCGGCGGCGGCAACGGCGCGCCCGTTCGCATCGGCGGCCACGCCGGTAATCGACGTGGCGGTGTCGCGCATCGACGACGCGCTGTTGGTGACTGCCCGCATCACGTCTCCCATCGCCTGCCGGAACGCTTCCACCGAAACCTCGATGTGACGGGTCCGCTGCTCGCGGGCGTCGGACTGCTGCAAGGCTTGCGAGTTGAGATCGCGGTTGCGCTCCATCGCCTCCTGGAAGATACGGATGGCCCGCGCCAGCGCGCCGATCTCGTCGGTCCGTCCGATGTAGGGAATCTCGACACGCCCGTCGCCGTCCGCGACCCGCTTGATGGTGAGGGTGATCGCCGAGAGCGGCCGCGCGATCGAGCGCGAGATGATGAGGGCACCGATGCTGGCCACCACGAGCGCCAGAGCGCCGAGGCCGGTCAGCATGAACGCCAGTTGGCGGTTGACTTCACTCTGCTGGGCGATCCGCTTGCTTCGTTCGGCATACAGTTTGGAGAGAGCGGCCAGATCCTGGTTGAGGGCGGAGCGCACGGAGCGATTGGCGTCGTTATCGCCCCATTCGCGGCCCGCGGCGGGTCCGATCTCGATACCGCGGCGGACCAGCTCCTTGCGGAAGTCGACGAATTGCTCGATGCGCTTCTTGAAAGCCGCGAACTGTTGGGCGTCATCGGTCTGGACGATCGATTCCCAGTTGTTGGCCACGGTCAGTATCTGGTCGTTGAACTTGAGAAGCCCTTCGCCGTACTTCTTGGCACCGGCGATGTCGGTCGACATATAAACGCCGCGCAACTCCATTACGACGGCGTAGACCAGCGAGTTGACGCGCTCGACGTTCAGCGCGGCACGGCCGGCGGTTTCGATCGCATCGGTGAGTTCCGCGTTCTGGCGGGTGTTGTAATCGGACAGTGCCGTGATGGCCGCGGTCAGAATCGCGAATGAAGCGAAGATCAGATACAGCTTGGCGGCAAGTGAGAGCCGCGAGGTGAAGCCGAGGGTAGCTGAGGATTTCCCGGGGAGAGGCATGGTGCGGCCCGCGCTGGGAGACCGATTCTCGGTCCCTTAAAAAAGTGTGAACGCTTCCTCAATCAATTGATAATTCGACCGCGGACACGTGAAACACGCGTAATTCCGGGTAGATAGCGAGTCCGTCACACTAACCTCGGATTGATTAATATGAGGTTTTGTACGGATACAGTTACCGCCGGGCCCGAAAGGCGCCGTAGCTGTTGGTGAGGATGCGACCGAACGACCGAGGCCGAGAGGCTGCGCAAAGCAGTTTGGCTCCTTAAAACCTCAGCGGGATGGTACGTCTTGCAACGGCCGTCGCGCATCGGGGCGCGCCGGTGGCACGGAGCCGTCATGGTCTATCGCCACGCTATCGACGCCACCAACTACGTCTTCGACGATCTGCGCGACCTCCTCGCCAAGGCTACGCCGCCGCGCTCAGGCGACAGACTGGCCGGGATCGCCGCCGATAGCGCCCGGCAAATGATTGCGGCACGGATGGCGCTCGCCGACGTACCACTAAAAACCTTCCTGAACGAAACCGTCATTGCCTATGAGGATGATGAGGTCACGCGACTGATCGTCGATACCCATGACACCGTGGCCTTTGCCGCGATCGCCTCGCTAACTGTCGGCGGATTCCGCGACTGGCTGTTGTCCGACGCCGCCACCGGCAACGTGCTTCAGGGGCTATCGCGCGGGATCACGGCGGAAATGGCGGCCGCGGTGTCCAAGTTGATGCGCAACCAGGATCTGATTCTGGTCGCGAAGAAATGCCAGGTGACCACGGCCTTTCGCAATACCATCGGCCTGCGCGGGCGGATGAGCGTGCGGCTGCAACCCAACCATCCCCTGGACGATGTGCGCGGCGTCGCCGCATCGATCCTCGACGGCATCCTGCTCGGATCGGGCGATGCCTGCATCGGCATCAATCCGGCCAGCGACGATCCGGCGGTCATCGGCCGGCTGGTGCAACTCGTCGACGATGTCATCACGCGGTTGCAGATTCCGACCCAGAGTTGCGTTCTTGCCCATGTGACGACGACGCTTGGATTGATCCAGCAGGGGCTGCCGGTCGACTTGGTGTTTCAGTCGATCGCGGGAACGCAGGCGGCCAACCGGAGCTTCGGGATAGACCTCGAACTGCTGGGTCAGGCGCAGCAGGCGGGGAAGTCGCTGCGGCGCGGCAGCGTCGGTAACAATGTCATGTATTTCGAGACCGGGCAGGGCTCCGCGCTATCCGCCAACGGCCATCACGGCGTCGACCAGCAGACCCTAGAAGCGCGCGCCTACGCCGTTGCCCGCGCCTTCGATCCGTTGCTGGTCAACAGCGTGGTCGGCTTCATCGGCCCCGAATATCTCTACGACGGCAAGGAAATCATCCGGGCAGGGCTGGAAGACCATTTCTGCGGCAAGCTGCTCGGACTGCCGCTAGGGGTGGACATCTGCTACACCAACCATGCCGAGGCCGACCAGGACGACATGGACAATCTGCTCACTTTGCTCGCTGCAGCGGGCGTGACCTTCATCATGGGGGTACCCGGAGCGGATGATGTCATGCTGAACTACCAGTCGACGTCCTTCCACGACGCACTCTATATCCGCGATCTCTTCGGCCTGAAGCGGGCGCCCGAATTCGACGATTGGCTGTTCGGCGCCGGACTTGCCGACGCCGATCACCGCCTGCTCGGTCACACAAGTTTGTTACCCGACTTTGCGTCACGGTTTATCACATGAAGACCAAGTTCCGGATTGGTGTGCTAGAGACGGCGTTTGAGCCCTCCGGGGGCATGGCCGCCACAATGTTGAAGAATTTGTAGCCCAACTATGAACATGCTCAATTGTTGGGCCACTACAGGTTTGTAGTCGCAGGGGACGCCTGATGCGAGCTGAAGGCATAGAGAATGTACGACGCATTTTGTGCGTCTTTCCGCGTTATACGTCCTCGTTCGGCACGTTTGAATACGCTTATCCCCTGACCGCCGGGGTCCAGGCCTTTATGCCGCCGCAGGGGCTTTTGGTGATCGCGGCCTATCTGCCCGAGCACTGGCCGGTCCGATTCGTCGACGAGAACATCCGTCCCGCCAGCAAGGAGGATTTCGAGTGGGCGGAAGCCGTGCTGGTCAGCGGCATGCACATCCAGCGCCAGCAGATGAACGATATCTGCCGTCGCGCCCACGCCTATAATCTGTCGGTGGCGATCGGCGGGCCGTCGGTCAGCACCTGTCCCGATTACTACCCCTCGTTCGACTACCTCCACATCGGCGAATTGGGTGACGCGACCGATGAACTGATCGCACGCCTGTCACGGGATCCGTCACGTCCCGAGCAGCAACAGGTGCTGACGACGGTCAATCGCGTCGACATGACCAGCTTTCCGATCCCGGCCTACGAACTGGCCGACATCAAGCATTATTTCCTGGGCAGCATCCAATATTCGAGCGGTTGTCCGTATCAGTGCGAATTCTGCGATATCCCCGGCCTTTACGGCCGCAATCCCCGACTCAAGACGCCGCAGCAGATCACCGCGGAGCTCGATAAGCTCATGGAATGCGGCATCATGGGCTCGGTGTATTTCGTCGATGACAATTTCATCGGCAACCGCAAGGCCGCGCTCGAGCTGTTGCCGCATCTGATCGAGTGGCAGAAGAAGACCGGCTATGTGATCCGCTTTTCCTGCGAGGCGACGCTGAACATTGCCAAGCGCCCGGAAATCCTGGCGGGGATGCGCGAGGCGTATTTTTCGACCATCTTCTGCGGCATCGAGACCCCGGATCCGGTAGCGCTGAAGGCGATGCACAAGGATCACAACATGATGGTTCCCATCATGGAGGCGATCAGCACGCTCAACAGCTACGGCATGGAGGTCGTGTCCGGCATCATCCTTGGGCTCGACACTGACAAGCCGGACACCGGGCAGCATCTGCTCGAATTCATCGAAGCGTCGCAAATCCCGCTGCTGACCATCAACCTGCTGCAGGCGTTGCCGAAGACGCCGCTGTGGGACCGGCTAAAGCGCGAAAACCGGCTGATCGAGGACGAGAGCCGCGATTCCAACGTCGACTTCCGGTTGCCGTATGAAGACGTCGTGACGACCTGGCGTGCCTGCATGGGCAGCGCCTATCAACCCGACAAGGTGCTCGAGCGCTACGAGTATCAGATCCGCGAAACCTATCCGCGCAGGCTCCAGCCACCGCGGTCGCCGGAGCAGGCGTCGTGGAAGAATATCAAGCTTGGTCTGACCATGCTTCGCAATATCTTCTGGAAGGTCGGCGTCCTCGGCGATTACAAGCTACAATTCTGGAAATTCGCGCTGCGGCGTCTCGCCCGCGGCGAGATCGAATATCTCATCAGTTCGGTCCTAGTCGCCCACCACCTGATCATGTTCGCGCGCGATGCATCCGGCGGCCACACCAACGCGTCGTACTATTCGCTGAAGCTGCAGGAAGCCTCCGTGCCGGCCGAGTAGCGCACCGAATGACGACGATGCCGGGTCCGCCGGGAAGAACGCTAAGAGACCTGCGCGGTCTGACCCCCGCGCGCGTCGGCCTCGGCCGGAGCGGCGGCAGCATGCCGACCGACGCCCTGCTTGAATTCACCCTCGACCACGCCCGCGCGCGTGATGCCGTTCACGCCGGATTCGACGTATCCACGCTAGTGTCGGACCTCGGCAATCTCGGGCTTGAGACTTTTGAAGTTCGCAGCCGCGTTCGAGACCGCAAGGATTATCTGCGACGTCCCGATCTCGGCCGGATGCTGGACGAGGCCTCGCAACATTTGCTGTCGCGCCGCGACGGCGGGCCGTGTCGCCTCCCGATCGCGGTCGGCGACGGTCTGTCACCATCGGCCGTCAACCACCACGCGATCGAACTGTTGCGAACGCTTCAGCCGCAATTGGTCGCAAGCGGAATCGAAATCGGTTGCGCCGTGGTCGCCTCGGGCGCGCGGGTCGCGTTGGGCGATGCAATCGGTGCCGCGCTCGGCGCTCGCATGATTGTGATGCTGATCGGCGAGCGTCCCGGGCTTTCGACACCCGATAGCCTCGGTGCCTACATCACCTTCGGGCCCCGGATCGGTCTCGTCGATGCCGACCGCAACTGTATTTCCAACATCCACGGTTCTGGATTGGATTACGACGAGGCTGCCTCCAGGATCGCGTGGCTGGTGCGCGAAGGCCTCGCGCGTGGCGGAACAGGCGTAACGTTGAAAGATGAAAGCGGCGGCCACACCTCCGGACCGACGCCGGTCGCGGGAACGGTCCGGCATGACGAATCAGACATTTGAAGCCAATATGGTCCGGATACCGGCTTTGTGTTCCCGGGCGCGCTTGCGAGAGGCCGTGCAGACCTGCTAAAGCTGCTCGCGCGAGAATTTCCGCATGTTTTCAAGGGTTAGCGTCGATCGGAAGAGCCTGTTTTGAGCCTCATTCGCGCCCTGGAACTTAAGCTACACAAATTGATCTGATGCGAGAATTGGACAAAGGCATGCTCGAAAAGAACAGCGACAGTGAGGTTCACGTCGAGAAGATCGAGCAGCGGCCGACGGCCAGCATCGCCTTCGGACTGGAGCGAATCGGCCTGATTGCGGTTCGCGCGCCGATTTTGTCCTGCATCATTCTGTTGGCGCTGATCGTCGGCGCGATCTTCGGCATCCAGCGCATCAAGATCGACGATTCGCTGAGCCAGCTGTTCCGCTCGAATTCCAAGGACTACAAGCAATACGAGGCGGAGACCAAACGCTTCCCGGCGACCGAGTTCGACGTGCTGGTCGTGATCGAAGGCAAGACGCTGCTTCGGCGGGACAACCTCGAAAAGCTGCGTGATCTGGTCACCGACCTGCAGCTCGTCGACGGCACGCGCGGCCTGATTTCACTGTTCTCCGCACGGCAGGCGCCGGCGCCGGGCAAGTTGCCCGCCGCGCTATTCCCGAAGGAACTGCCGGAAGGCGCTGACTACGACAAGTTCATCGAGACCGTGAAATCGAACGAGATCATCCGCGGCAAGCTGTTGTCCGAGGACGGCACGCTGGCGCTGATCGTGCTGTCACTTGAACCCGAGGTGGTCGCCAGCAACAAGCTCGGGACGACCGTCGGCGATATCAGAAAGATGATGGCCGATGATCTCAAGGACAGCGGGCTCAACGCCGAACTCTCAGGCGTTCCGGTCATGCAGCTCGAAATCCGCAATGCGGTCGAGCGCGACGGGCTGACCTACAACATCCTCGGCATTCTGGCAGGCTGCATCATCGCGATCATCTTCTTCCGCAAGATATCGTTCATGATCTGCGCCGCGTTTCCGCCGATGATCGCGATCCTGCTCGCGCTAGGCGGCCTCGGCTGGGCCAATTTCAATCTCAACATGTTCCTGAACGTGATGACGCCACTGATCATGGTGATCAGTTTTTCGGACTCGATGCAGCTGACGTTCGCGGCGCGCGACCGGCTGATCGCAGGGCAGGACAAGTTCACCGCCTTCACCAACGCCGTGCGCGTGGTCGGGCCGGCCTGCGTGCTCACCCACGCCACCGCCGGCATATCCTTCATCGCCTTGCAGTTCTCTGACTCCGACCTGATCCGCAAATTCGGCGAGGCGGGACTCGCAGCCACCATCATCGCGCTGCTCGCGGTGCTGTCGCTCGTGCCGGTGTTCGGGGTGCTGTTGGTGCGCAACGAAAAGGTGTTCGCGGTCAAGTTCAAGAGCGCCGACGGCGGCGTCCAGGCGTTGCGCAATTTTTGTTACTGGATTGCGGTGCGCATGGTCAGCCGTCCCGGCCTTTTCAGCCTGATCGCGCTGATTGTGGTTGGCGGCCTCGCGGTGGTCTATGCCAACCTCGAGCCGCGTTACCGGCTGGCGGATCAGGTGCCGGACAAGCAGCAGGCGGTGGCGGCGAGCGGACGGCTCGACGCCAAGCTGACGGGCGCCAATCCGATCGATGTCTTGATCGAATTCCCCAAGGGCGCCTCGCTATATGCGCCGGACACCCTGCAGACGATCGCCGACGTTCACGCTACCGTCGAGACCCAGGCCGGTGTCGGCAATGTCTGGTCGCTGGAAACCTTGCGGCGCTGGCTGGCTGAAAAGGCCGGCAGCTCCGACGTCGATACCCTGAAGGAATATGTCAACCTGATTCCCGAGCATCTGGTGCGCCGCTTCATTTCGGCCGAACAGGATGCGGTCGTGGTTTCGGGAAGGGTTCCGGATCTCGATTCGAGTCAGATACTGCCGGTGGTCGAGAAGCTGGATACCGCGCTGAACGCCGTCCGCGCCAAACATCCGGGCTATGAAATCGCCGTAACCGGTCTTTCCGCGATCGCCGCGCGCAACAGCGCCAGCATGATCGAAAAGCTCAATCGCGGGCTGACCATCGAGTTCGCGCTGGTCGCGATTTTCATCGGGCTCGCGTTCCGCTCGGTGGTCGTGATGTTGTCGTGCATCCTGCCGGGTATTTTTCCGGTGGTGTTGTCCGGCACGGTGTTGTGGTTGCTCGGTGAGGGGCTGCAGTTCGCGAGCGTTGTCGCACTTACGGTGTCGTTTGGTTTGGGTTTGAGTGCCACGATCCACTTCCTGAACAGGCTGCGGCTTGAAAGTCAGCCGGGCGTCAGTCCGGAATTGGCCGTCGAGCGGGCAACCGTGCTGGTCGGGCCGGCCTTGATCCTGACCACGGTGGTGTTGGCCTGCGGTCTGGTAGTGACGGTGTTTTCCGATCTGCCGTCGTTGCGATTGTTCGGCTGGCTCAGCGCGTTCGCGATGATCGCGGCCCTGGTCGCGGACCTCTTCATCTTGAGGCCAACGGCGATGTTCCTGATCAACCTGTCGGACCGCATCCGCGGCACCGGCCGCCACGCCAAGCTTGCCAAATAGTCGAGGCGAATAGTCGTCCTCAACGCCAATGCGACGAGGTTGAGCCCGCCTCGGTGAACACGCGGCTGCGTGGATCTCGTATGATCTGGTCGGCCTAGCTCTTGACCATGGTGATGGTGACGCCCCTGATCTCGCCTTTCGAGCTGATCTGAACGGTCTGCTTGGTGCCGTTGGTGCGCAGCGTCAGATTCGCGGCAAATCCCGATGCCTCGACGAACACGTCGATCTGGCCGCCGCCCGCCGTGCCCTGCAGATTGCCGAAGATGTTCCGGCTCGCCTCGCTCCAGTTGCCCGAAATCCGGTCGCCCTGGCTGGTGACATCGCTGCTCAGGTCGAACTTGTAGCTGTCGCTGGCGCAATGAAGGTTTTGCTTCAGACCGAGGCCGGAGCCGTTGACCTTGTAGTCTGCCTTGCAGCGGATGCGCTCGGTGGTTCCGTCGGAAAGCGCAACGGTGCCGTTGCCGGACCATGTGCCGTCAAAACCGGCAAACGGGCCCGACTGCGCCTGGCTCGCCGACATCGACAACAACAACGCGGCGCCGATGGCCGCAGCCTTGATCGCCTGTCCAAACAGGTCGGAAACAAACAGCTTCATATCGGATTTCCCCGTTCAAATCGTCGTTTTCTAACAGAAAACGCCTCGCCGCATCGAAGGTTTAGTGTCGCCGTCATATGTTAGGTTCAAACGGCAAACGTTCGCGAAGCCTGAGGTTGTGACGGCACGCCCGACGTTCGGACGATAACATACCCTCGCCGGGTTGGATTCGTTCAGCGCAAACCAGGAAGCGTCCGAAACTCGGGCCGCGACGCAAAGTCTGGGGAAAAGTCGGCGAATAATAGCGCTTTAATATCAAATAATTGTAGTTGAGTGAGCCGCCCGGGCCCGGTATTGGGAGGAAGTCGCCACAAATTTGGCCGCATTTACCGGCGCTTGGTTACCGGGAGTATCATTTGAATCATCTGTTCCGTTCAGCTTCGTGCTATCCGGGATGAAGATTCCCTGCGATCAAAAATGAAGGAACACGATGTATAAGTTTTTTTTCGCACTCTCGCTGTTGTCAGTAGCTTTATCCCCCGCAGCGTTTGCGCAACAGCAGCGTAGCGGCACCCCGCAGGAACAGGCGGCTTGTTCGCGCGACGTTCAGCGCCATTGCCGCAAGGTAATCGATCAGGGCGATTTCACGATCCTGGCCTGTCTCAAGGAAAACCGTCCGAAGTTGACCAAGGCGTGCGATCTGGTCTTGAGAAGCCACGGCCAGTAGAGCTTCCGCGTCGGGTCAGCGTCATCGCCGGTCCGACGCTGTCTTCATATCGGGCGCGGTCTGGATTTGCGAGCGATCGCAGATAGCATTGGTTTTCGCTCCGCATTCCCCTATATGGGGGTTCGCGAGCCGTCCGCGTGCGCGGAGGAGCGGCCCAGCGCAAATTCACCCCCGACGAATGTACCCTGTTCTTGATGACTACCGCGAGCGAACTCCGATCCGGCAAGACCTACCGTGACGAGAATTTTCCCGTCGCGTCGTGGATCATTCACCCGCGCCACCGGGCGCTGATCCTTGCATTCTACAATTTCGTCAGAACCGCCGACGACATCGCCGACCATGCGACGCTTGGTGCCTCCGACAAGCTTGCCTATCTCGATCTGCTGGCGGCCGAATTGCAGGGGCAGGGCGACAGCCAGCCGGAGGCCGTGAACTTGCGGCGCGCCTTGGCGCAGCGTTCGATGTCGCCACAACACGCTCTCGACGTCCTGGTCGCGTTCCGGATGGACGTCACCAAGCTTCGTTACGAGAACTGGGACGAGGTCATCCATTACTGCCGCTACTCGGCGATGCCGGTCGGGCGATTTGTGCTTGATGTCCATGGCGAGAGCACATCGACCTGGGCGGCATCCGATGCGCTGTGCGCCGGCCTTCAGATCAACAATCACTTGCAGGACTGCGGCAAGGACTATCGCGATCTCAACCGCGTCTATATTCCCCGGGACGCGCTGGAAGCGGTGGGAGCGCCGGTTGAGGCCCTCGGGCAAGCGCGGGCCTCGGGTGCCCTGCTGCGGTGCCTGCAGTCACTCGCCGTGCGGAACGAGGCTTTGCTCAGCGAGGGACGAGCGCTGAGCAGCGAAGTGAGGGACTTCCGTCTCGGACTTGAGATATCCGTAATTCAAGGTTTTGCCGATCGCATCGTACGCCTTTTGAAAGTGCGCGATCCGCTGAGCCAGAGGGTCCATTTGGGACCGGTCGAAATGCTCGCCCATACCGTCGGCGCCATCGGCGGCGAGATGGCGCGACGCGCGGCCGGAAGGCGTCCGCTATCGAACCCGGCGGCCGGCGCATGACACTCGACACCACGGTGGCCAATTCGAATTACGGGACGACGGCATCCGGCAGTTCGTTCTATGCCGCGATGCGGATTTTGCCGCGCGAGCAGCGCGAGGCGATGTTTCAGATCTACAGCTTTTGCCGGCAGGTTGACGATATCGCGGACTCCGAAGGACCACGGCCGGAGCGAATGGCCGCGATGCAGCAATGGCGCGACGATATCGACGCGCTGTATCAGGGGCATCCGCCGCAGCGCTTGCGGGACTATGTGGCCTCGGTCAACCGCTTCGGTCTCAAGCGCGAGGATTTCCTGGCCATTATCGACGGCATGGAGATGGATATTCCGCAGGATATCCGCGCGCCCGATCTGGCGACGCTCGACTTGTATTGCGACCGCGTTGCGAGCGCGGTCGGTCGCCTGTCGGTGCGGGTGTTCGGCTTGGCCGAGAACGACGGCATCCTGCTCGCGCATCATCTCGGCCGCGCGTTGCAGTTGACCAATATCCTGCGAGATATCGATGAAGATGCCGGCATCGGCCGGCTCTATCTGCCGCGCGAAGGCCTGCTGCATGCCGGCATTACTTCGAACGATCCGCTTAAGGTCACCGCGGAGTCGGCGCTGCCGAAAGTCTGCGCGCCGCTGGTCGCGCGGGCCCGCGATCATTTCGAGAAGGCCGACGAAATCATGAGACGCAATCCGCGGCGCGTCGTGCGCGCGCCCAGGATCATGTCGAAGTATTATCGAGCGATCCTCGATCTGCTGGTCGAACGAGGGTTCGCCTTGCCGCGTCCGGCGGTGCGCCTCAACAAGATGGCCCGCCTGGCCATTATACTCCGCTACGCATTCATCTGATGCCCAACAACGCTCACATCATCGGCGCCGGAATTTCGGGCCTGTCGGCGGCCGTTCGGCTTGCCAATGCTGGCTACAAAGTGCACGTCCACGAGGCCACGCAGCAGACGGGGGGACGCTGCCGCTCGTATTTCGATGCCGCCACCAACCTTACGATCGACAACGGCAATCATTTGCTGCTGTCGGGCAACCGGCACGCAATCGCCTACGCCAGATCAATCGGCACCGAGGCGGGGCTGGTCGGTCCGGCACGCGCGGAATTTCCCTTCGTAGATCTGGCAACGGGCCGGCGCTGGCAACTCGACCTTGGCGACGGCCGGTTGCCGTTGTGGGTGCTCGATGCCGCGCGCCGCGTGCCCGACACCGGTCTGCTTGACTATCTGGCGCTGTCGCCGCTGCTCTGGGCTGCGCCAAGCAAGCGTGTGGGTGACACGATCCCATGCAAGGGAACGCTTTACGACAGGCTGGTGCAGCCGCTGCTGCTGGCGGCGCTCAATGTCGACCCGCCTGAAGGCTCGGCCGGCCTCGCCGGCGCGATTGTGCGTGAAACGCTGCTGGCGGGGGGCGCTTCATGCCGGCCGCTGATCGCGCGGGATGGCCTCAGCGCGGTGCTCGTTGAACCTGCGATCCGGCTGCTGCAGGGCAAGGGTGCCAGCCTCCAGCTCGGGCATGAACTGCGCGCATTCGGCATGTCAGCGGGCAGGGTCGATGAATTGAAGTTTGGCGACGACACGGTGGCCGTCGCGTCCGATGACGTCGTGGTCATGGCGGTTCCGCCGCGCTCCGCGGCGGCGCTGCTGCCGGGGCTGAAAACGCCTTCCAAGTTCCGCGCGATCGTGAATGCGCATTTTCGTTTCGATCCGCCGAAGGGCCAGCCGCCGATTCTAGGAGTGGTGGGGGGGCTGGTGGAATGGCTGTTTGCGTTCCCGCAGCGGCTGTCGGTGACGATCAGCAACGCCGACCGGCTGGTCGACAGGCCGCGTGAAGAGCTCGCGCAGGCGATCTGGCAGGACATCTGCAAAGCCGCCGGCATTCAAGCCGAACTGCCGCCGTGGCAGATCGTGCGCGAGCGCCGCGCGACGTTTGAGGCCACGCCGGAGCAGAATGCGCTGCGGCCGGGCCCGACCACCGATTCGAAAAACCTGTTTCTCGCCGGCGACTGGACTGATACGGGGTTGCCGGCGACCATCGAGGGATCGGTGCGGTCGGGCGACCGTGCGGCCGATCTCGCCCTCGCCATGCGGCGGGCCTGATCGAGAGGCGGTCAACGGTTTCCGGTGAAACCGGGCAGGGACAATGACGGAGATATCGAGCAAGATGGAGCCCGGCGATAGCACCGTTGGCATCGGAACCGATGCCGCTCTGGAGGCGAGCATTGCATCCGCGACGCGCGCGCTGCTCGACTTCCGCAAGCCCGATGGACACTGGGTTTTCGAGTTGGAAGCCGATTGCACCATCCCGGCGGAATACGTGCTTTTGCGTCATTATCTGGCCGAACCGGTCGATGCCGCGCTGGAGGCCAAGATCGCGAATTATCTGCGCCGGGTTCAGGGCGCCCACGGCGGCTGGCCGCTGGTTCATGACGGCGACTTCGACATGAGTGCCAGCGTGAAGGCTTACTTCGCGCTCAAGATGATCGGCGATTCCCCGGATGCGCCGCACATGGCGCGTGCCCGCGAGGCGATCCGCTCGCGCGGTGGCGGCATCCACAGCAACGTTTTCACCCGTTTCCTGCTCTCGATGTTCGAGGTGACGACCTGGAAGAGCGTACCGGTATTGCCGGTCGAGATCATGCTGCTGCCGCTCTGGTCGCCGTTTCACCTCGCCAAGATATCGTACTGGGCGCGGACCACGATGGTGCCCTTGCTGGTGCTGGCGGCGATGAAGCCGCGCGCGAAAAATCCGCGCGGTATCCGAATCGACGAGCTGTTCCTGCAAGATCCGCGTTCGATCGGCATGACGGCGAAAGCACCGCATCAGAGCTGGGGCTGGTTTCTGTTCTTCCGCGGGCTCGATGTGATCCTGCGGGCAATCGAGCCGCTATTCCCCAAGAAGCTGCGCGCCAGGGCGATCGACAGCGCAGTTGCGTTCGTCGAGGAGCGGCTGAACGGCGAAGACGGATTGGGCGCGATCTTTCCGCCGATGGCCAACACCGTGATGATGTACGACGCGCTCGGCAAACCGGTCGACTATCCGCCACGCTTGCTGACACGAAAAGGGCTCGACCTGCTGCTGGTAATCGATGAGCACGAGGCCTATTGCCAGCCGTGTGTGTCGCCGGTGTGGGATACCTCGCTGACCTGTCACGCGATGACCGAGGCGGGCAGTGCGGAGGCGCTGGTTGCCGCGAAACAGGGGCTCGACTGGCTCTTGCCGAAGCAGGAGTTGAATGTCCGCGGCGACTGGGCGGTGAAGCGTCCGCACGTTCGGCCCGGGGGCTGGGCGTTCCAGTACAACAATGCCTATTATCCCGACGTCGACGACACCGCCGTCGTGGTCATGGCGATGGACCGTGCGCGGCGCGCCTCGCAGAGCCCGGAATACGACGCGGCGATCGCCCGAGCCCGCGAATGGATCCTGGGCATGCAGAGCGGCGATGGCGGCTGGGGCGCCTTCGATGCCGACAATCTCGAATATTATCTCAATAACATCCCGTTCTCGGACCACGGCGCGTTGCTCGATCCGCCGACCGAGGATGTCACCGCGCGCTGTCTCTCGATGCTGGCGCAACTCGGCGACACCATGGATAACAGCAAGGCGGTCGCGGACGGCGTCGCCTACCTGCGCCGGACCCAGCACCCCGAGGGATCGTGGTTTGGCCGCTGGGGCATGAATTACATTTACGGGACCTGGTCGGTCCTGTGCGCTCTCAATGCCGCCGGGGTCAGCCATCAGGACCCCGCCATGCGCAAGGCCGTGGCTTGGCTTCTATCGGTGCAAAACCCGGATGGCGGCTGGGGCGAAGATGCCACCAGCTACCGACTCGATTATAAGGGGTTGGAACGTGCGCCAACTACGGCTTCGCAAACGGCATGGGCTTTGCTTGGCTTGATGGCGGCAGGCGAGGTCGCTCATCCGGCCGTGGCACGGGGGGTAGAGTGCCTAAAAAGCACACAAGCCAAAAAAGGCTTCTGGGACGAGCCGCGATACACGGCAACAGGCTTCCCGCGGGTATTTTATCTGCGGTATCATGGTTACTCGAAGTTCTTTCCGCTGTGGGCGCTGGCGCGGTATCGAAATTTGAAGAGCACAAACAGCAGGATGGTAGCAGGGGTCGGGATGTGACTTTGGGGCTGGGGGACGAGATTTGCGCGGGTAATGCGATTGACCCGCGGCCGGTGTTGATTGTGACGGGTTTGGTACAGGAGGCACGCATTGCGGCAGGACCCGGCATGACCGTGGTCTGCAGCAGTAGCGATCCGCAGCAGTTGCGGTCCCTGCTGACGGTTTTCGATCCCACGACCATCAGGGGCGTAATCAGTTTCGGGGTTGCGGGCGGATTGGATCCCGCCTTGAAGTCGGGCGACGTGGTGGTTGCGAGCGAGGTCATGGACGGCGACACCCGCTGGCTGGCCGATCTGGCGCTAAATGAAGAGATGATCGCCAATGTTGCACTGGGCCGGCGCCGGGTAGTCCGCGGCGGTCTGGCGGGCGTCGAGCAAGTGATTGCAGCGACTGCCGCCAAGGCTGCGCTGTGGATGAAGACGGGAGCTGCCGCCGTCGATATGGAAAGCCATATCGCAGCCGCCTACGCCGCCGACGCCGGCCTTCCGTTTGCCGCGCTGCGCGTCATCAGTGATCCCGCAGGCCGGGCGCTGCCGGCGCTGGCGATGGCGGCGCTCAAGCCGAACGGCGACATCGATCTGCGCAAGGTTCTGCGCAGTGTCGCCCGCAATCCGATGTCATTGCATGCGCTGGTGTCGACGGGCATCGACTTCAATCGCGCACTACGCAGCCTGCGTGGCTGCCGTGACTTCATGCTGGGCGATGGCCTCGTCACCGAGCGATTCTCGGAAGCCGCAGCATAAGATCAGCCGACAGCTTGGCGTGAATTAAGGGCATCGATGCGCCGAAGGGTGGCGAGTGGCCTTTCGGCTCGTTCCCCAAACGGAATCATCGACCAACGAAAACGGGGCGCGATTCGCATCGCGCCCCGTTTCGTTTTTTGATCCGTTGCCGAATTAAGCGGCAGTCGATGCCTTCCGTTGCGCCTTCAATTGCGCCGTGGCCGCTTCGTCGCGGCGAATCTCCGACAGCCGCTTCTGCACTTCCGATGAGAAGATGTACTGAGCCGGGCGTTGATTCGCGAGATTGATCTCCGGCGCCATCGGTCCGGTCGTACGCACGCCGCGCAACGCGACCCACATTGCCTTCAACGGATTGGCCAGCGCGGCATTGGCCGCCGTCGGCTCGTAGCCGCAATGCGCCATGCAGTCGGCGCACTTCTCGTACTTGCCGGTGCCGTAACTTTCCCAATCCGTCGTATCCATCAGCTCCTTGAAGGTCTTGGTATAGCCTTCTCCGAGCAGGTAGCAGGGCTTCTGCCAACCGAAAATGTTGCGCGCGGGCATGCCCCACGGCGTGCATTCGTATTCCTGGTTGCCCGCCAGGAAATCCAGGAACATGCCCGAATGCATGAAATTCCACTTCTTGCCCTTGCCGAGCGCAAACACGTCACGAAACAGTTTCTTGGTCTTGGTCCGGTTGAGGAAATGGTCCTGATCGGGCGCGCGCTCATAGGCGTAGCCCGGCGACATCGAAACACCAACTCCGAGCTCGGTGGTGAAATCGAGGAACTTGGCTATTTCCTCCGCCGGGTGTCCGTCGAAAATCGTGGCATTCACATTGACGGTGAAGCCGCGCGCCTTGGCGGCCTTGATCGCGGAGACCGCGCGATCGAACACGCCTTTCTGCGATACGGCCTTGTCGTGATGGTCCTTCAAGCCGTCAAGGTGCACCGAGAAAAACAGGTAGGGCGACGGCTCGAACAGATCGAGCTTCTTCTCCAGGAGCAGCGCATTCGTGCACAGCGAGACGAACTTCTTGCGCGCCACCAGGCCGCGCACGATCTCACCGATTTCCTTGTGGATCAGCGGCTCGCCTCCGGGAATCGCCACCATCGGCGCACCGCATTCGTCGGCGGCGTCCCAGCATTCCTGCGCCGACATGCGGCGATTGAGGATCGCGTCCGGATAGTCGATCTTGCCGCAACCGACGCAGGCGAGGTTACAACGAAACAGCGGCTCGAGCATCAGAACCAGCGGGTAGCGTTTTCGGCCAAGCAACTTCTGCTTGATCAGATAACCGCCGATACGCATTTCCTTGAAGAACGGTATTGCCATTACGAGTTTCTTTCTGGACCTTGGTAGGGTGGATCAGTCCGCACAGAAGTGGATCAGCTCGCCGTCAGTTGAGCGGGAAGCCGAAATTCAATGTTCTCTTCCCGGCCAGGGAGCACCGAGACCGCCACCGGTCCGATACGCCTCAAAGCCTCGATCACGTCGTCAACAAGAACCTCCGGAGCCGACGCTCCGGCGGTGATGC
The DNA here is from genome assembly GCA_963756215.1 of uncultured Alphaproteobacteria bacterium. Taxonomy (GTDB): domain Bacteria; phylum Pseudomonadota; class Alphaproteobacteria; order Rhizobiales; family Xanthobacteraceae; genus Bradyrhizobium. Next base: position 38,590 of record CAVWMY010000002.1, read on the forward strand.
CGACAGCCTTTGCATCCTTCAGCCACTCCGGGTTCAACTCGCTGCCGTCCGCAATGAGGTAGCTCGCAACACCTACTTCGGTGCCGATTTCGCGGAGCCGGTTTGAGTTAGAGCTATTGGTGGCGCCCACCACCAGAATAACGTCCACGAGCTTGCTGAGGTCCCTTACCGCAGATTGCCGGTTCTGTGTCGCATAGCAGATATCCCGGATATCCGGGCCTTGAATATCTGTAAATCGCTGTTGAAGGGCAAGGATGATATCCTTGGTGTCGTCCACACTGAGGGTCGTCTGTGTGATGTATGCCACAGGGGTGTCCACGGGCAGGGTCAGGGCCGCCACATCGTCGACGTTTTGGACCAGAAGTACCGGGCCTGGAACCTGACCCATGGTTCCCTCGACTTCAGGGTGCCCGGCGTGGCCGATCAGGATCAACGCCCGGCCCTTGGACATGTAGCGTTTGCCCTGGTTGTGGACCTTGGTGACCAGGGGGCAGGTCGCGTTGAGCACCGGCAGGCCTCGAACGGCCGCTTCCTCCTCGACGCTCCGGGCGACCCCGTGGGCGCTGAACACGGTCACCGCGTGCGGCGGCACCTCCGACAGGTCTTCGACAAAGATCGCACCCTTGTTCTTCAGGCTCTCGACCACGTATTTGTTGTGAACGATCTCGTGGCGCACATAGACGGGCGGGCCGTACTTTTCGAGCGCGCGCTCGACGATTTCGATCGCGCGGACGACGCCCGCGCAAAATCCGCGGGGCTGCGCCAGAAACACTTCCATGGGACGTTGGTTAAGCAAGTTGCACCCAGTTCATTCCATCTCTCCTCGCGGTTCCCATGTCTGCAATATCCGCACCAGACCCGACTTCACCCGGCCCTTAAGCGCATGGCAACGCAAGGCTTTGTGTCAAAAAATAATCGGCTAGGAAAGGCGTATCCTGGAAAGGACCAGCCATGGTTGATTTTTGGAGGTAATATAATACTTAATATTACCTGACTTGAGCGCGGAAACCGTCACTTGTTCGTCACTTGGCGAGAGACCGTGCTGATTATACCCGACCCGGCCCCCAATCGAATCCCGACTTGGGCACGATTTGGGCAAGTTTTGCGCTATTTGTTGAGGCCCCAAGGAAAAAACGTCCAAAACAGCATTAGATCAGCCGCTGGAACTCCGCTAGACAGCGGGCACTTCCGGCGAGGTCTTAGATTTAGAAAGAAAAGATGTGCTGACAAGTATTGTCGTATCAATCGTTAAGGCTTGTACGCGATTTGCCGCCCTCACTGTTGCCGCCGCGTTGATCCTGTCGGTAGCCGCGGGCTTCTACATCGCCCGGAATTTTTCGATCAATACCGACATCAACAAGCTGATATCGCCCAAGCTCGATTGGCGCCAACGCGACAATCAGTTCGAAAAGGCGTTCGATCGCGACAATACCATTCTGGCCGTGGTGGATGCCCCGACGCCGGAACTCACCAGCGCCGCAGCCGACGCGCTGGCACAGAAACTAGCCGGCGATCATGAGAATTTCTCTTCGGTCCAGCCGCTCGGTTCCGGCGAGTTCTTTGAAAAGAACGGGCTGTTGTTCCTGCCCGAAGCGCAGGTTCGCGCGCTGACGAGCCAATTTGCTGCCGCCGCGCCTTTGATCGAAATCATGGCCGGCGATCCGACGATACGAGGACTGACCGGTGCGCTGGAAACCGGGCTTGTCGGCATCAAGCGCGGTCAGATCAAGCTGGACAGCACCGCGCGTCCGTTTACGCAGATCGCAACGACGATAGAAAACGTGTTGAAAACCGGCAACGGTACCTTCTCCTGGCGCGAACTCGCCAGCGACAAGCCGTTGACCGACGCCGACCGCCGGGCCTTCATCGAGTTCAAACCGGTTCTTGACTTCAATGCGCTCGAGCCCGGCAAGGATGCGACCGATGCGATCCGGCAGGCCGCGAAAGACCTCGATCTCTCGGGTAAGTATGGCGCCCGCGTCCGGCTGACCGGGCCTGTCCCGATCGCCAACGAGGAATTCGCCACCGTTGCGGACGGCGCGGTCGTCAACAGCATCGGCACCGTGCTGGTCGTGCTGTTGATTCTTTGGATGGCGCTCCATTCGTCGAAGATTATCTTTGCGGTGTTCGTCAACCTCTTCATCGGACTGTCGGTCACAACCGCGGTGGGCTTGATAATGGTGGGTTCGCTGAACCTGCTCTCGGTCGCGTTTGCTGTCCTGTTCGTGGGCCTCGGCGTTGACTTCGGCATCCAGTTCAGCGTCCGCTACCGCTCGGAGCGCTTCAAGAGTGACAATCTGCAGGTGGCGTTGGAAAAGGCGGCCGAATATGTAGCGGTTCCGTTGTCGCTTGCGGCGATGGCGACGGCGGCCGGATTCCTCTCGTTCCTGCCGACCGATTACAAAGGCGTCTCGGAGCTCGGTCAGATCGCAGGCGTCGGCATGCTGGTGGCGTTTCTGTCGAGCATCACGGTGCTGCCGGCGATGTTGAGCCTGCTTAATCCGCCCGGCGAAAAGGAGGCTGTCGGTTACGCGTTCCTGGCTCCGGTCGATCACTTTCTCGAAAAGCATCGCGTCGCCATTATCGTCGGCACCCTGTTGGTCGCGACCGCCGGGCTGCCGCTGCTTTATTTCCTGAGATTCGATTTCAATCCGATCAACCTGCGTAGCCCCAAGGTCGAATCGATCGCGACCTTCCTTGACCTGAGGAATGACCCGAATACCGGCGCGAACGCGATCAATGTGCTGACGAACTCTGAAGAGGACGCCAGGAAAATCCACGACCGACTTGAGAAGTTGCCGGAAGTGCTGCGGGTCATGTCGATCGACAGCTTCGTGCCCGATGACCAGCAAGCCAAGCTGAAGCTCATCGCCGAGGGGGCCAAGGTTCTCAACCCCGCGCTCAATCCGGACTCGATCGATGCCCCGCCGACGGACGCGGAGAATGTCGATGCCTTGAAACAAACGGCGGAGAGCCTGCGCAAGACCGCCGGGGACCTCAAGGGACCCGGCGCCGCGGCGTCACGCCGTCTGGCCGACGACCTGTCAAAGCTCGCCGACTCCGACCAGGCCACGCGCGACAAGGTGCAGGCGATCTTCGTGGTGCCGCTGAAAATGGTGTTAAACCAGCTCAAGGAAGCGCTTCAGGCGCAGCCGATTACCTTGAAGACACTGCCGCCCGAGCTGGTGCATTCCTGGAAAAGCAAGGACGGCCTGCAACGCGTCGAGGCGCTGCCGCGAGGCGATCCCAACGACAACGATACGCTGCGCAAATTCGCCGGCGCCGTGCTCGATGCCGAACCCAATGCGATCGGCGGACCGGTGTCGATTCTAAAATCCGGCGAAACCGTGGTCAGGGCCTTCATCCATGCCGGGCTCTGGGCGCTGATCGTGATCAGTGTTCTGCTCTGGCTGGCGCTGCGGCGGATCACGGACGTGCTGCTGACACTTGTCCCGCTGCTGGTGGCGGGCGCGGTGACGCTCGAAATCTGTGTCCTGATCGGGATGCCGCTGAACTTCGCCAACATCGTCGCGCTGCCGTTGCTGCTCGGCGTCGGCGTCGCATTCAAGATCTATTATGTGACGGCGTGGCGCGCGGGCAGGACCAATCTGCTGCAGTCGAGCCTGACGCGCGCGATATTCTTCAGCGCCATGACGACCGCCACGGCGTTCGGCAGCCTATGGCTGTCCAGTCACCCCGGCACGGCGAGCATGGGAAAATTGCTGGCGCTCTCGCTCGTCACCACGCTCGCCGCCGTGTTGTTGTTTCAGCCCGCGCTAATGGGTAAACCGCGCGATGTCAGGGATTAGGCAGATATCGCCAATGGGGTCGGGGGAGGGTGCGCCTCCCGGCGTGGTGGTCGCGACCTTTTGACCAGGCGTTTTGGCCGCTGACCCCGTGGTTTTTGGCGTCGTGGTTTTGGGCTGTGCTGCGATCGCCGGACGAGGCCCGCTTTTCGCCATGCTGTTGGTGGGGCTGGATGGAATCGGCCCTGCGACGCGGGTCCAGGTTTCGCCGCCGCAAAGGAAACCCAGCACGCAGCCGCGAATCTCAAGCTGGTCGGAACCGACCGGCTTGATCGAGGAGCTGTAGGTCTTTCCGTCCTTGGCGTTGTAGACTTCGCCTTCCCACTGATCGACGCCCGGCTTCTTCTTCATGTCGATCAGAATCGGCATTCCTAACGTCAGCCTGCTCTGTTTTGCGACATCGGGATTGTTCTTGTCATGCCCGCCCGGGATCTTCTCCCACTCCACGACACCCCACATGCTGCCATTGCATTCGGCGACACGAATGTCGGCGACTCCGTCGGCCACACGCCAGTCACCGGTCGGATCGGCCGCCAGGGCAGGCACTAGCGCTGCGCCCAAAAATACTGCTGAATATGTTACGATACGCGTGATATTCCGTGGGCAGTGCAACATGGTTTCAAAACCTATGCTCAGGTGGATGATCAAATCGAGGGCTAAACGCCACATTGATTGGTCACATTGAGTGTTTTCAGTTGACGAAATGGCCACCAACCGAAGTATGTAGCTGATGCTATATCCGAATCTAGACGTTTCCGAGATGTTTGTGGACCGCCAGTCGCAGCGCAGTTCCATGCACACTCGTTACCTGAACGAACAGCTCGTCCGGGTCCTGAAAACAATCGGCTACGACGTCGGTTTCCAGAAGGGTCAAGGCCAGTACCTTTTCGATCGTGAGGGCGCCCGCTATCTCGATTTACTCAGCGGTTTTGGCGTTTTTGCGATCGGCCGGAACCACCCGGTGCTGCGCCAGGCCTTGAAAAGTGTTCTGGACAGCGATTTGCCGAATCTCGTCCAGCTCGACGTTTCCACGCTGGCGGGCGTACTGGCCGAACGGCTGCTGAAATTTGTTCCCTATCTGGACAAGGTGTTCTTTTCCAATTCCGGGGCAGAATGTGTCGAAGCTGCGATCAAGTTCGCCCGTTCCGCCACCGGGCGTCCGGGCATCGTGTACTGCGCCCATTCCTACCACGGACTGACCTACGGCGCGCTTTCGCTGACCGACGATGCCAATTTTCGTGGTGGCTTCGAGCCGTTGCTGCCGGGATGCACGTCGATTCCGTTTAACGATCTTGCCGCGCTCGAGCAGGCACTGTCGTCGCGACAGGTGGCCGCCTTCATCGTCGAGCCGATCCAGGGCAAGGGCGTCAACATGCCCACCGACGAGTTCCTGCCCGGCGCCGCCGCGCTGTGCAAAAAGTATGGCACCTTGTTCATTGCCGACGAGATCCAGACCGGCGTGGGCCGGACCGGTCGCTTCCTCGCGGTCGAGCACTGGAATGTCGAACCTGACATGGTGCTGCTCGCCAAGGCGTTGTCGGGCGGTCACGTGCCGGTCGGCGCCTTGCTGACCCGCAAGTGGATCTTCGAAAAGATATTCAACCGGATGGATCGCGCCGTCGTGCATGGTTCGACGTTTGCGAAGAACGACCTGGCGATGGCGGCGGGGATCGCAACACTTGAAGTGGTCGAGGCCGAAAAGCTCGTGGAGGCCGCTGCCAAGCGCGGCGCCGAGATCAGGCTGGCGTTGACCCGGATGGTGCCGGGCTACGAGCTGCTCAAGGAAGTTCGTGGCAAGGGATTGATGATCGGTGTCGAGTTCGGGCCTCCGAAATCGTTGCGGTTGAAGGCGTCGTGGAATGTGCTCGAAAGCGCCAACAAGGGCCTGTTCTGTCAGCTCATCACGGTACCCTTGTTCAAGGATCACAAAATTCTGACCCAGGTCTCGGGTCACGGCAGTCACACCATCAAGCTGTTGCCGTCGCTGACCATTACCGAAGAAGACTGCAACTGGATCGAGAAGGCATTCGACGACGTGATCGCCTCCAGCCACAAGGTTCCTGGCGCGATCTGGTCGCTCGGCAAAACCCTGGTCGACAACGCCGTTCGCAAATCGGCGTAAACCTAAGAACAGAGGCTGCGGGGCAGACGGAGCCGGCGGTTTTGGCCACCGGATGATTTGCTCCGCGATACCGTTCGCGGCGTCTTTGCCAATACCAGTGCGATTCCCGGTTTTCGGATAATCACCTTACGTATTTGCGCGCAAAGCCGACTCGAACTTTTCGCCGAACTCGGCGAGTTCGTCAGGCGCGATGTCGCTGACCGCCCAGAAGTTCATGCCTTGCTCGCTCCAACGCCGGACGTTGAAGCCCTGCATGGTCTCCGTTTTTGCCGCGCGTCGCTCGCTATTGCCCGTTTGGGCAACGAACAGGTTGATGATGTGCTGGCGTCGGCGATACACCACCGCGCCGATGGCGCGGGCATCGACATAGTCGAGCCGACCGCCGATCAACGTAAAGCCTTGCGCCGTGAGATCGATCACCGGCGGCGACACATCCAGCTTGCCGTTGAACCATGGTTTCACCGTGTGCTGGTCGGTGGAAATCACGTCGGTGAGATGACCCGCCTGCAACGAACGCAAATGCGCCGAGACCACTTCCGACACGATGCGCTGCTCGTCATCGTTACGCAGCACGATGGCGACGAGGCCGGTTGCCGCCAGCGCCGACACCGCCGATCCCATGGCGAACCCCCTGAGCACCGAACGCCGGCTCGGTGTTGTCAGTCTCTGAGGTCGCGGTAGCGACGCCTCGATGCGCTGGCGCAGCGCGGCGGGTGCCGTGTAGCGCACGCCGGCGCCCGCGACGGCCTTGCTCATCTGGCGATAGTCGGCAAGCGCCGCGGCGCAGCGCGGACAGCCCGCGACATGCTCTTCGATATCGCGCGTGTGCCCGGCGTCGAGTTCGCCGTCGATCAGCGCGTTGACTAGTATCTCGGCCTCGTCGCAGGTCATGTCGGTGACTCCTCTTCCGCCATCCACGCCGATCGCAGCATGGCGCGGGCACGCGCGAGGCGGGACATCACGGTGCCGACGGGCGCATCGACGATGTCGGCGATTTCGCGATAGGAAAGGTTGTGCAGCTCACGCAGCACGAAGGTCTCACGGAACGGTTCTGCCAGTGCTGCGACCAGCCGCCGTATCACCGATGCGTCGCGCCGGCGCAGCATCTGTGCTTCGGGCGTTTCCGGTGCGTCCTGCCACAGCGGTGCTTGGGCGGCATCGTCGGGCATCTCGTCGATGTCGGCGGTCGGCGAACCCTTCCGTCGGGCGAACTCGGCGCGGCAGACATTGCGCAGGATCGCCAGCAGCCAGGGCTTCATCGCCGGTCCCTGATAGCTGTCGAAATGTTTCAGCGCGCGCAGGTAGCATTCCTGCACGGCGTCCTCGGCGTCATTGGCGTCGCGCAGCAAATAGCGCGCAAGCGTATAGGCGTCGTCGAGATAGGGAAGCGCGGCGTCGCGAAAACGCCGCGCCTTCTCGAAATCGTCCCCGGACGTGTTGACCGCCATCGCCGTTTGCCCGGCTTTCGGTGAAGCTGCAGGTGCCCGGCCGGCTTGGATCCACCGACCGGGCATTATCGTGATGCCTTGATTTTGATCGCTATTCAACCTTGATCGTCCCGGTCATGTGCGGGTGCAGCGAGCAGAAGTACTTGTATTCACCGGCCGTCGTGAACGTGAAGGAGTAGCTGTCGTCAGTATCCAGCGTCTTCGACCTGAATTTGCCGGCGGAGACCACGACATGCGGAATGTCGTCGTGATTGCTCCACGTCACGGTGGTGCCGACCTTCACCGTGAGTTCGGCAGGCGCGAACGTGAAATTATCGATCGTCACCTTGGTTTCCTCGGCATGCGCCCCGACGGGATGCCAGGACAATACGGCGGTGATGACGAGACGAATGCCGAGGTTGCGGAACGTTGCGGAAATCATTGCAAATATCCTTCAGCCTTGCAGTGGGGTATCGATAATCGCGAGCCGCTGATCGCCGCGCTTGAAGTTGATGCTGGCGACTCCGAGCATGCTGCGGAGCTTGTCGTCGGCGACCTTCATCGGTCCGGGCGAGGGTGCCGCCCCCGGCGCCGGCTGCGGGAAGGCGGTCGAGCGCGCAGTATGGAAGGTGACATTGCCCTCGACCTTCTGCATCACCTGGTGGATATGGCCGTTCAGCACCGTGACCGAGCCGAAGCCCTTGAGGTAATCCAGCACGCGCGCGCCGTCGTCGGTGCCCCAGCCCCACTCCGGATAGACGGTCCATAACGGGATGTGCGCGAACACGACGATCGGCGTGGATTTCGAGCGGCCCTTCAGATCCATCTCCAGCCACTCCAGCTGCTCGTTGCCGAGATTGCCGAGCCCGCCGGCCTTGAGGTTGACGACGTTGACGAGGCCGATGAAATGGACGCCGCTCGCGTCAAACGAATACCAGCCCGCGCCCTGGGTGCCGCGTCCGTAGCGATCGCGATAGAATTTCACCTCCTCGTCGAGGAAGTCGTGCTCGCCCGGCACGTAATGCACGTCGAGCTTGGCCTGCGAGATGATGCGGTCGGCGTCGTCGAATTCGGACGCCTTCGACAGATGGCTGATATCGCCGGTGTGGATCATGAAGGACGGCTTGACCGGCATCGCCTTGATCTTGCCGATCGCTTCCTCGAGCGTGCCGAGCGCATTCGGGTTGGCCGGCTTGTCGAAACCGACATGGCTGTCGCTGATCTGCAGGAACGTCATGCCGGCCGGTTCGGCCGCCAGCGCGGAGCCGACAAGCCCCAGCGAGCGCGGTACGCCGCCCGTTACCGTCCAGAGCACACCGGTGCCGGCCCAGGTCATGCATTCCAGCACCCGGCGTCGGCTGAGGTCCCGGCTCTCATCATTGTGGTCGTGTTTGAACTTGATCATCGCCCGTCTCCTCGGACCCTTGATTGGGTTCCACGGACGTGATCGGGGGAGGGGTGGGTTTATTCCCGAAATTGCGGGACGAGATGATGCGGGGAATGACGATTTCGTGAGCGCTCGACGCTTTTAGGTCGCGCCGGCTGCGAACGCCTTCAACGCGCGGAGCAGAAGTTCAGGCGCCTCTTGCCCGACACAATGGCCGACGCCATCGAAATTGCATTGGCTCGCGGTTGGAATCAGCGCCACGGCCCTCGCTGCCATCTCTTTGTAAATCGGCCAGGAATGTTCGGCCGTGGCAACTCGCACGGGACAGTCGATCTCGGTCAGCCACGCGAAGGGATTGCCTCGCTCGTCGCCGGCATAGACCTGTTCCATCGCTTCGAAGATCGGCAGCAGCATTGCGGATTCGATTTCAGGCGTGCAGAGCAGCCGCACCCGGCCGTTCTCCGAGGTGGAGAAGCCGTGGTCGATGTATGCCCGGAGCGCCGGCTCCGACCAGTCGGCAAACGCCGAAGAGGCCCGGTAGCGATCGAACGCGGCGACAGCGCTTTGGAATTCCACCTGGCGTCGCGACGCTCCCTTCACCATGGCCATCGACGTGTCGCTTAGCTCGGCGCCCGCGACGCCGACGCCACGTGGATCCATGATGGTAGGCTCCATCACGAACAGTCGCGAGAATCGGCGCGGAAGGAGCTTGGCTGCGAGCAGGAGGTCGGTGGCTCCGGCGCTATGTCCAATGCCGAAAATGTCGGACAGATGAAGCGACTCGACCACTGCGCAGACGTCTTCGGCAAAATCCCGGAAGTGATACCGGTTCATTGCCGGCTTGTGGCTCTTGCCATGGCCGCGGCGGTCGAGCGCATAGACGGTGTGGGTGTCTGCGAGTTCGCGGGCACCTCATCCCAGACCTCGGCGACGAAGCCGGTGCCGTGCACCAGAAGCGCCGGCGGTCTGTCCGAATTGTCTGCACCCCATCGGGCGAGAGCGATGGGTTGGCCGGCGGGTCCGATCGAAATTCGATGCGGACCGTTCATGTCGGATCGGTTCACCGTGAGTCCTGGAGAATCATCGCGGCGCCTTTTTCGGCAATCATCGCCGTCGGGGTGTTGGTGTTGCCCGAGGTGATCGTCGGCATCACCGAGGCGTCGACCACGCGCAGGCCGGCAAGCCCGTGAAATCGCAGCCGGTCATCGACGACGGCGAGGGGATCGCTGGCCGTCCCCATCTTTGCGGTGCCGACCGGATGGAAGATCGTGGTGCCGATATCGCCGGCGGCTTTCGCCAGCGAGGCGTCGTCATCGCCCACTGACGGGCCGGGCAGGAACTCGGACGGGGAATAGGGCGCGAGCGCCGGCTGTTTCATCAGCCTTCGCGTGGTGCGGATCGCGTCCGCTGCGACCTCGCGGTCTTCGTCGGTCGACAGATAATTCGGCGCGATCGCCGGCGCTTGATCCGCCTGTGCGGAGCGGATACGGACGGTGCCGCGTGAGGTCGGCTGCAGGTTGCAGGCGCTCACGGTGATGGCGGGAAAGCGGTGCAGGGGATCGCCGAACTTGTCGAGCGACAGCGGCTGCACGTGGAACTGGATGTTGGCGCGCTCGCGCCGCGAATCCGATCGCGTGAAGATGCCGAGTTGCGACGGCGCCATGGTCAGCGGGCCACGGCGGCGCAACCCATAGTCCAGGCCCATCAGGCCGCGCCGGAACAGCGAGTAGTAAGTTTCGTTCAGCGTCCTGATGCCTTCGACCTTGTAGATCGCGCGCTGCTGCAGATGGTCCTGAAGATTACGTCCGACGCCTTGCCGGTCGAGCACGGGCTCGATCCCGAGCGGCGCCAGCCAGTCGGCGGGTCCAATGCCGGAGCGGTGCAATATCTGCGCCGATCCGATCGAGCCGGCGCACAGGATCACTTCGCCCTTGGTGCGCGCCTCGACGACCTCGCCGCCTTGCATGAATCGCACGCCGACCACGCGGCCGCTCTCGACGATCAGCCGATCGACCAGTACGTTCTTTTCCAGCCGCAGGTTGGCGCGTCCCAGCACCGGCTTCAGGAAGCCGCGCGCGGAGGACCAACGACGTCCGCGCTTCTGGTTGACGTGGAAGTAGCCGACGCCCTCATTGTCGCCGGTGTTGAAGTCCGGAATTTTCCGAATTCCCATCTCTTCGGCGGCGGTGGCGACCGCGTCCAGAATGGCCCAGGACAACCGCGGCGCTTCGATCCGCCAGCCGCCGCCGGCCCCGTGATGCTCGCTCTCGCCGAGGAAATGATCCTCCAGCCGCCGGAACGCCGGCAGCACGTCGTCGTAACCCCAACCGGCGAGGCCGAGTTGGCGCCAGTGATCGTAGTCGGCCGCTTGCCCGCGCATCGAGATCATCGCATTGATGGCGGAGGAGCCGCCTATGACCTTGCCGCGCGGATAGGCCAGCGCGCGGCCGTTGAGGCCGGGCTCCGGTTCGGTCTTGAACATCCAGTCCGAGCGCGGATTGCCGATGGCGAAGAGATAGCCGACCGGAATGTGGAACCAGATCCAGTTGTCATTTCCGCCGGCCTCCAGAATCAGGACACGGTTGGCAGGCGCGGCGGATAGCCGGTTGGCGGCGATACAGCCGGCCGTCCCGGCCCCGACGACGATGTAATCGAAATCACCCTCTAGCCTTTTCGCCATCGCTCGTTTCCACCCGGTCTAAAGCCGTCGCCCTCACGCCCGGCTTTATGCCGAACCTCCACGTCTTGCTTTTGATTTGTCAGACTGGAATAGCCGGGACAAGTCCATCCGGATCATCTGGTGCAACTTCCAGCAGGGGTTTCAACCTTGCCGGGAGAGAGTTGGGCAGGCGGCTACAACGTGCTAGACAGCGCGATCGCACAGTGGTCCTCGTCGAGAGTTGTCATGCCCATCATCAATCGTGTCGCCGATCTGCAACCAGATATTCAGGCGTGGCGCCGGGATATCCATCAACATCCCGAGCTGTTGTACGACGTCCATCGCACTGCAGCATTCGTCGCGGACCGGCTGCGCGAATTCGGCTGCGACGAGGTCGTCACGGGGCTGGGCCGCACCGGGGTGGTCGGGGTTATCAAGGGGAGCAAGCCGGCGCCCAAGGGCGACGTCAAGGTGATCGGCCTTCGTGCCGACATGGATGCGCTCCCGATCGAGGAAGCCACCGATCTCGAATATGCCTCAAAGACGCCGGGCAAGATGCATGCCTGCGGCCACGACGGTCACACTGCGATGCTGCTGGGCGCGGCGCGCTACCTGGCCGAGACCCGCAATTTTGCCGGCGATGCCGTGGTGATCTTCCAGCCCGCGGAAGAGGGCGGTGCCGGCGCCGACGCGATGATCAAGGACGGTCTGATGGACCGTTTTGGCATCGAGCAGGTCTACGGCATGCATAATGGTCCAGGACTTCCGGTCGGCGCGTTCGCCATACGGTCCGGTCCGATCATGGCGGCAACTGACGACATCGATATCCGGATCGAGGGTCTCGGAGGCCATGCCGCGCGGCCCCATCTGTGCATCGATACCGTTCTGGCCGGCGCGCAGCTGATTACCGCGCTGCAGTCCATCGTGTCACGCAGCGTCGATCCACTGGAATCGGCGGTGATTTCGATGTGCGAATTCCACGCCGGCAACGCCCGCAACGTCATTCCGCAAACCGCCGAACTCAAGGGCACCGTGCGGACGCTGCGGCCGAAGGTGCGCGACCTCATCGAGAAGCGGGTGCGCGAGGTTGTCGCCGGTGTGGCACAGAGCACCGGCACGAAAATCGATCTGCAATACAGGCGCAAATATCCGGTTACGGTCAACCACGCGCAGCAGACCGACGTCGCGACGAAGATCGCCAGGCAGATCGCCGGCGACGGCAATGTCCATGAAATGCCGCCGATGATGGGAGCGGAGGATTTCGCCTACATGCTGGAAGCCAGGCCGGGAGCGTTCATCTTCTGCGGCAACGGCGACAGCGCCGGGCTGCATCACCCCGCCTATAATTTCAACGACGACGCGATCGTGTACGGGACGTCGTATTGGGTGAAACTGGTCGAGAACACGCTGGCGGCGTGAGGCAGCTGACCGGCCATGGCCGACAACATACGAGTATCGATGAAGAAAGGCCCGCGCCGTAAGCGCGGGCCTTTTGGTAAAGGTCGATGCGCCGCTTTAGAACAGCTTGAAGAATATGAGATACAGGCAGCCCGACAGCGTCATCGCGGCCGGCAGGGTGAGCACCCAGGCCATCGCGATGTTGCGGATCGTCGACCACTGCAGCCCCGAACCGTTCGCGGCCATCGTACCGGCGATGCCCGATGACAGCACGTGGGTGGTCGAGACCGGCAGGCCGTAGCCGTCGGCAGCGGCGATGGTAGCCGCGGCGGTGATTTCGGCACAGGCGCCTTGCGCATAGGTCAGGTGGGTCTTGCCGATCTTCTCGCCGACGGTGACGACAATGCGCTTCCAGCCGATCATGGTGCCCAGGCCGAGCGCGATGGCGACGGCGATCTTCACCCAGATCGGAATGAACTTGGTCGCGCTGTCGAGCGAGGCCTTGTAGCTGTTGAGAGTCGAAATATCAGCCGGGCTCAGTTCGGCTTCCTTGTCCTTCATCAGGAAGCGAAGGGCTTCGGAAGCGAGGTACATGTCGTTACGGGTGTTGCCCACCTGGGTCGACGGCACCTTCGCCAGTGAACCGTATTGCGCGACCTGGTTGCCGATGTCGCGCACGAGGACTGCCAATGACGGGAACGTGCCGGCGTTGATCTCGCGTTGGGCGACGAAGTTGGTGACGGCCGGACGGGGATCGCCGATGACGTTGTAGCCGGCGGCCTTGCCGTCGATCACCTTGCTCGCCGCGATCGAGTTCGCCGTGAACGCCGCGATTTGGCTGTCCGGCATGGAGCGGTTGAGCGCGTAGGCGGTCGGCACGGTTCCGATCAGGATCAGCATGATCAGGCCCATGCCCTTCTGGCCGTCGTTCGATCCATGGAAGAAACTGACCAGCGTGCAGGTCAGGATTAGGATGCCGCGGATCCACCATGGCGGCGGCTGGTCGCCTTTGGGTTCGCCGAACAAAGCCGGCGTTGCGCGAACCAGCGCCGCCTTGAGAATGAACAGCAGGATCGCCGCCAGCGCGAAGCCGAACAACGGCGATAGCAGCAGCGCCTTGCCGATGCCGGCCGCCTGCGACCAGTCCACGCCGGAGGTGCCGTCGCGGCCGCGCAGCAGCGCATTGGTGATGCCGACGCCCATGATCGAGCCGATCAGGGTGTGCGAGCTCGAGGCCGGCAAGCCGAAATACCAGGTGCCGACGTTCCAGATGATGGCCGCGATCAGCAAGGCGAACACCATGGCGAAACCGGCGCTGCTGCCGACCTGCAGGATCAGTTCGACCGGGAGCAGCGAGACGATGCCGAAGGCGACCGCGCCGGAAGAAAGCAAGACGCCGATCAGGTTGAACATGCCCGACCACACCACCGCAAAGTTGGCGGGCAGCGAGCGGGTATAGATCACCGTGGCGACCGCATTGGCGGTGTCATGGAAGCCGTTGACGAACTCGAAACCGAGCGCGATCAACAACGCGACGAACAAAAGAATGTAGGGCAGGAATGACTTAACCTGCGTGCCGGTCGCCTCGATGTCCGAATAGATGCTGTAAGCGACGAACAGCAGCGCGGCGGCGACCACTCCCAAATAGATGATGCCCTGCAGCGGGTTGATGCCAGCATCGAGATTTGGCCCTTTATGACGGGCGGCGGGCTCGATCGAGCCGGGTAATGCAAAGTCGCTCATGGTAAATTTCTCCAGTATCCGATGCTCCGACTTTGCGCGACGCATATGACAGGGGCGTGAAATGCCCGCAAAAGTCATGTGTTTCGGTCATCGACAGCGCCGGGTCGACTCCTTCTGCGGCCTCGTTGCAGAAATATCGGGCAGGCGGCTTTCCTTTTGAAATAGCTGGAACATTGCTTGTGGGGTGACGTTGGCACGACAGGCAGGTCCGGTATTCAGCCAGGCCCCACAGGGAGTGTGCCATGACTGCAAAAGACAAAGACCTCAACGACCTCTTTCTCGATACTCTGAAGGACATTTATTACGCCGAGAAGCAGATTTTGAAGGCCCTGCCAAAGATGGCCAAGGCCGCGAGTTCCGACAAACTCCGTGCCGCCTTTGAAAAGCATCATGGCGAGACCGAAGGACAGGTTGAACGCCTCGAGAAGATATTCGAGCTGATCGACAAGCCGGCCCGCGGCAAGACCTGCGACGCGATCCAGGGCATCCTCGAGGAGGGCAAGGAGATCATGGACGAATACAAGGGCTGCGAGGCGCTGGATGCCGGCATGCTTGCGGCGGCCCAGGCCGTCGAGCATTACGAAATCTCCCGCTACGGCACGCTGAAGCAGTGGGCCCAGCAGCTCGGCATGAAGGACGCGGTCCGCCTCCTGGACCAGACCCTGCAGGAGGAGAAGAAGACCGACGAGAGCCTGACGGTGCTGGCGGAGGCCGCGGTCAACCTCGCGGCGGCGGCTTGAGGTGAGCTTGTACGCCGGCGGCGAAATTGCCGCCGGCGGTCCGCTGCCGCTTGCAAGCGGCTCTAAGATATCAGATCAAGAAGATGTCTGCACACTTTGATGTCTCGTACTAATTAATTGAGCAGCAAGCGCTTTTCGTAGGTGCTCGCTTCGATGAAGCTGCGCATCACGATGGTGGTCGCGCAAGAGATACCAACTCCGACCTTCGCGGGAAAGCCGCTACCAGCGGAGCTTGCCTGCCCGCGGTCGCGAGCAAGGTTCACGCCACATCTTTGGCCTTGAGAAGCGCGGCGGCGATTGTGAGATCCTCGACAAAGCGGGCATATTCGCGCGCCTTGGCGTCTTGGTCGGGCAGTCGCAGCAAATAGGACGGATGCACCGTCACCAATGCCTGGATGCCGGGCTCAAGTTCGATCAGGCGCCCGCGGCTTTTGTTGATCGGGGTTATCTTGCCGAACACGCTTTGCGCCGCAGTCGCTCCCATGGCCACCACCAGTGCGGGCCGGATCGTCGCCAGTTCGCGCTCATACCATTGACGGCACGCCCGGATCTCCGGCGTATTGGGCTTCTGGTGCAGCCGAATTTTGCCGCGCGGCACAAATTTGAAATGCTTCACGGCATTGGTGACGTAAACCTTGTCCCGATCGATCCCGGCCTCTTCGAGCGCGCGGTCGAGCATTTGCCCCGCCGGCCCCACAAACGGCTTGCCGGCAAGATCTTCCTTGTCGCCCGGCTGCTCGCCGATCAGCATGATCCGCGCCTGTGGCGGACCTTCGCCGAACACGGTCTGGGTAGCGTCCTTCCAGAGCGGGCAGGCGCGACAGTCGGTTGCTTGCTCGCGCAAGGTTTCAATATCGCCCACTTCGATATCGTCGGTTTCGCTATCGGTTGCCAATGCGGGATGGTGGCTCTTCATCGACAGCTCCGGCCGTTTCTGGGCTTTATGCGGTTCGGTCGCCGGATTGGCGATCATCGCTCCGGCGGCACGCTCGGCGCCGACGATCAAGGATTTAATGAGCGAGGCTTCGGGTAGGTTCCGCCAGTATTTCTTCGGCATCTCGGTTTGCATCGCCTTCACTTTCAGGCGCGCCGGATTGAAGATACTGGCGTAGTAACGTCGCCAAATCTCCTCCAGGCGGTCTTCAGTGGGCGCTTCGGCCTTGCTGACGCCGGGCGTGATCGAGACGGCATGGCCGTCCCAATGCGCGCAGACGTCGGGGGTCAGTATCGACCAGGGCATATCGGCGAAACGGCGGGCGAAAAAGGGCGCTGCCGCCTCGACGATGTGGTGCTCGGGTTCGAACCAGGCGACGAAATGCGATGTCGCTTCGCGGCCTACCTCGCGGAAGCGGACGAAGGCATGCATCTTGTGCTCGTCGCGATGCACGGCCCTGGCCATCGCGGAAACGTATGCGACATCGGCATCGGTCGCGACATCGAGTAGGTGGTGATGGCCCAGCAAACGCCACAGCAGCCGATACAGGATTGCAAATCGCTCGATATTGCGGTGCAAGAGCGCCGATTGCGCAAGCTCGATGAATTTTGCCGGAACGTTGAACGCGCCTTTCGGAATGGCTTGGGTCGTGCCGAAGGGCTGTTCAAGCGGCGGCGGTTCGGCTATCGGTTCGAACAGGTCGGGTTCGCCGCCTTGCACCATCCAGGTCACGTCGGATGGGCTCACATGATTCAATGCGAGTTCACGCGCCGCTTTACGCCAGCCTTCGAAATCGGTTTCACCGTCGAGGGTTATAAGCCGCATTAGAAGCTAAATCCGAGCTGCTTCATTTTCGGTGTGAATCGCTCCGCGAGCCGCGCCTCATCCAACAAATGCGACGATGGCCGGTGATCGCTGAGCACGATGAACGGGAGCGCCTTTCCGACGGGGATATGCAGGCGCGCGAGATCGGCGATGCGAATGGAAGTCAGGCGGCGCGTCGCGATGATGCGATCGACCGCCTTGGTGCCGAAGCCGGGCACGCGCAGCAGATCCTCGCGACCGGCACGGGCGACATCGAGCGGAAAGCGGTCGCGGTGTCGTAACGCCCATGCAAGCTTCGGGTCGATATCGAGCGACAGCATGCCCTCCGCGCGGTCGACGATCTCGCCGGCATCGAAACCGTAAAACCGCATCAGCCAGTCGGCCTGGTAAAGCCGGTGCTCGCGCGCCAAAGGCGGCGCTCGCAGCGGCAGCGAACGGCTGGCGTCGGGGATCGGGCTGAACGCCGAATAATAGACCCGCTTGAGTTTGTAGGCGCCGTAGAGATTGGCGCTGGTGGCAAGAATGGTGCGGTCGCTGGCCAAATCCGCGCCGACAATCATCTGCGTGCTCTGGCCGGCCGGGGCGAAGCGCGGCGCGGTGTTGCCTTTCGGCGTCGCTTTACGGCCCTCCTGCGCTTCATCGAGCTTGAGCCGCAACCGGCCCATGGTGCGGCGGATCGCGCGGACATCTTTTTCCGGCGCCAGTTTGGCAAGGCTCGCTTCCTCCGGGACTTCGATGTTGATGCTGAGGCGATCGGCATATTTGCCGGCTTCGGTAATCAGCGCGTCGTCGGCTTCCGGAATGGTCTTGAGATGGATGTAGCCGCGGAAGTGATGCGTTTCGCGCAATGTCCGCGCTACGCGCACGACCTGCTCCATGGTGTAGTCGGCGCTGCGGATGATGCCGGAGGAGAGGAATAAGCCCTCGATATAATTGCGGCGATAGAAGTCGAGCGTCAGCTTCACCACCTCGTCGACCGTGAAGCGGGCCCGCGGCACATTGCTGGATGTGCGGTTGACGCAATAAAGGCAGTCGTAGTTGCAGGCGTTGGTCAGAAGCACTTTCAGCAGTGAGATACAGCGGCCGTCCGGCGCGTAGGAATGGCAGATACCCATGCCGGGGGCGGTCGAGCCCATCCCCTTGCCGTCGCGGGAATCCCGCTTTTCGGTGCCGCTGGAAGCGCAGGAGGCGTCATATTTGGCGGCATCCGCCAGTATCTCCAGCTTGCGTTGTACGTCCATGCTGTAAATCCTTTTGATTCCACTCGTGAATCGCCTGAGTCGCCAATTCGATTGACTCTGCGGACGCTGTTAGCTTTATATTAGAACATATCATGAACAAATGAGCCAGCCGATGGTTCTCCTTAAGAATCGCTGGCAGCTCAAATTTCCGAGGGAGCGGCGCATGAGCACCGCACGCACCAGCACGCTTGCGGCCCTGCGCGGCAGCATCGAACGCCTTGAGGCGCATGGCGATGCCTATGCGCCTGACAGGGTGGCGCTTGGACACGCGGGCGTCGACGCCATGCTGCGGGGCGGTCTCGCCAGGGGCGCGATGCATGAGGTGTTCGCGGAAGGGAGGCAGAGCGGTGCGGCCACCGGCTTCATCGCGGGGCTGGCGGGACGAATGACGGCGCGGCGTCCTTTGGTGTGGGTGCGGCAGGACTTCAGCGAAATTGAATCAGGGGCGCTGTCGATGAGCGGGCTCGCCGAACTCGGCCTCGATCCGCGGCAGCTGGTGACCGTGCGCGCCGTCGGCGTCGACGATGCGTTGCGGACCGCCGCCGATGCGCTCGGCTGCGATGCGGTCGGCGCGGTGGTGCTGGAGGTTTGGGGAGAGGCGCGTCAGCTCGATCTCGTCGCGAGCCGCAAGCTGACGCTGGCGGCCCAAGCTTCCGGCGTCACCGGACTCGTATTGCGGGTAGCGGCAGAGCCGCAGCCCTCCACCGCGGAAACCCGGTGGATCGTGCGCGCGGCGCATTCGCCACCCGCTTCGCATTTAGGGCCTGCGGCAGCCTGGAGCGCATGGGGCGCGCCGGTGTTCGACGCAGCGCTTGTCCGCAACCGTCATGGCCCGGTCGGGCGCTGGATCATGGAATGGAAATGTGATGAGTGCCTTTTCAGCGAACCGGCGACGTATCCTCAGCCTGTGGCTGCCGCGCCTGCCCATCGACCGCATCAAACGCCGGCTTTTATGGGAAAAGGTTTCCGGCACAGCGAGCGTCGCGCCGGATGAAACCAGCAACATGGGAGGTCGGCTCTCTCCCCCCTTGCGGGGGAGAGGTGGAGAGGGGGGGAACTCCGAGTTCAGCGTTTGTGGTTCACCCCCCTCCCTGACCTCGAGAACGAGCTTTGCTCGCCTCGGACCCCGCAAGGGGGGAGGCGATGAAAGGGAGTCTCACGACACGCCCAGCGTCGTCGTCGCCAAGCAAAACAATGCGCTGCAGATTGCGGCACTGGATGATGCCGCCGCGCGGCTCGGCCTCGAGGTCGGGCTGCCGCTGGCTAATGCGCGCGCGATCTGTCCGCATTTGCGAGTGTTCGATGCCGATGACGTCGCCGACGCCAAAATGCTGAACGACATCGCGGCCTGGTGCGACCGTTTCACGCCGCTGGTGGCGCTCGATCCCCCGCACGGACTGTTCCTGGACATCACCGGTTGCGCCCATCTGTTCGGCGGTGAGGCGGCCTTGATGCGCCTGTTATGCGACGTGCTGACCGCGCAGGGCTTTACCGTCAGCGCCGCCATCGCCGGCACTTCGGTTTGTGCACGAACGCTGCGCATCCATGTGCATGGCCGCATCGTCAGGGAGGGTGAGGAAGCCAGGGCGGTCGCGCCGTTGCCGGTGTTTGCGCTCGGCGCCGAGGAGGCCGTCACGCGCGGGCTGCGTCGCGCCGGTCTCAAAACCATCGGTGATGTCGCCGCGCGCCCCCGTCACGAAATCACCGCGCGCTTCGGCGCGGGTTTCACCACCCTGCTGGAACATGCGTTAGGGCAGGGCGATGCGCCGATCAGCCCCCGCAAGCCGCTGCCGGACTACATCGTGGAGAAACGCTTCGCCGAACCGGTGGCGACTGAAACGGCGATCTCGGCGACCTTGTCCGGGCTGGCCGGGATGCTGGTCGCGGCGATGGACAAGCAGGGCAAGGGCGCGCGGCGGCTGGAAGCGAGTTTCTTCCGCACCGATGGCGTCGTGCGCGCGATTGCGGTGGATACCGGACGCCCCGTGACCAAAAGCGAGATCATCGACCGGCTGTTTCGCGAACGGCTCGAGGCCTTGAACGATCCGCTCGATCCCGGTTTCGGATTCGATCTTATTCGCCTGTCCGCGAACCGCACCGAAATCGTGGTGCAGCAACAGCGCAACCTCGACGCCCATGTGCACGACAATGACGCGTTGGCGGCGTTGATCGACCGCATCGCCGCCCGCATCGGCGGCCGGCGTGTGGTCGTGCACCTGCCGCAGGACACCCATATTCCCGAGCATGCGGTGATGGCGGCGCCGGCGCAGCGCCATCTGGCCGCGGCGACACAGGCGGCCTGGCCGGCGCGCGTCGAAAGCGAACCGCCGCTGCGGCCGTTGCGGCTGTTCGAGAGGCCGGAACCCATCCACGTGCCGTTTGCAACGGTGCCCGATGGACCGCCGCATCATTTCACCTGGCGGCGCGCCACCCATGCGGTGGTGCGGGTGGAAGGTCCCGAGCGGATCGCGATGGAATGGTGGAAGCAGGACGGCCAGACGTTGACGCGGGATTATTTCCGCGTCGAGGACGCAGCCGGATTGCGCTTCTGGATCTATCGTGACGGGCTTTATAGCGGCGAACTCCCCGACGAGGAGGGCAAGTCGGTGGCGCCCAACTGGTTCGTGCATGGACTATTCGCATGAGCGGTCCACCCGTTGAACCCGTACCTGCCTACGCCGAGATCGGTATCACCACCAACTTCTCGTTCCTGCGCGGCGGATCGGACCCGCGTGCCTATGTGCATCAGGCGAGCAGGCTGCGGATTGCCGCCATCGGCATCGCCGACCACAACACGCTGGCCGGCGTGGTGAGGGCCTACAAGGAACTCGACCATCCCGAGGTCGAATACGCGCCAAAACTCCTGATCGGCTCGCGCCTCGTCTTCATGGACGGCACGCCGGATATCCTGGTCTATCCGCGCGACCGGCAAGCCTATGGCCGGTTGTGCCGGTTGTTGACCCGCGGCAAGCGCGGCGACGATACCGAGCAGATCGCGAAGGGCGAATGCCGTTTAAAGCTCGATGATCTCCTGGCCTTCTCCGAAGGCCAGCTTCTGGTGCTGACGCTTCCGCATCGTTTCGAGGCGGCGCGTACCTTGAAAATTCTGGATCGGTTGCGGGAAAGCCGCGCCGACGGCGTGTGGCTGGCGGCGAGCCTGTTGTACCGCGGCGACGACCGGCGCCGTCTGCTGCGGCTGCATCATCTCGCGCTGGCCGCTCATGTGCCGCTGCTCGCCACCAATGAGGTGTTGTATCACCATCCCGCGCGACGTCCGCTGCAGGATGTGCTGACTTGCATTCGCGAGAAGACGACGATCGAGGCGGTCGGCAGGCGGCTTGAGGCCAATGCGGAACGCCACCTCAAGCCCGCGGCCGAAATGGCACGGCTGTTTCGCGACCTGCCGGAGGCGATCGCGGAAACCATGCGGTTTGCCGGCCGCATCGATTTTTCGCTCGACCAGCTTAAGTATCAATATCCGGACGAGCCGGTGCCACCGGGCAAGACCGCGCAACGTCATCTGGCGGACCTGACCTGGGCGGGCGCGCATAAAAAATTTCCGATCCGGATTGCACCGAAAATAAAAAAGGTCCTGCACAAGGAATTGCGGCTGATCCGAAAGCTGCGATACGCGCATTATTTTCTAACGGTACACGACATCGTCCATTTCGCGCGCGACGAAAAAATCCTTTGTCAGGGCAGGGGATCGGCAGCGAACTCGGCCGTCTGCTATGTGATCGGCATTACCTCGGTCGATCCGACCAAGGTCGATCTGCTGTTCGAGCGCTTCATTTCCAAGGAACGGTTGGAGCCGCCCGATATCGATGTGGATTTCGAGCATTCGCGGCGCGAGGAGGTGATGCAATATGTCTACCGGCGCTATGGCCGTCACCGCGCCGCGATCATCGCCACCGTAATTCACTACCGGCCGCGCAGCGCAATCCGCGATGTCGGCAAGGCGCTGGGGCTGACAGAGGACGTCACCGCGGCGCTGGCCGATACCGTCTGGGGAAGCTGGGGCAAGGGCCTCAACGACATGCAGGTGAAGCAGGCGGGGCTCGATCCCAGGAATTCGATGATCGAGCTTGCGGTTGAGCTTGCGACCGAATTGATCGAATTCCCACGGCATCTGTCCCAGCATGTCGGCGGTTATGTGCTGACGCAGGACCGGCTCGATACCTATGTGCCGATCGGCAATGCCGCGATGGACGACCGCACCTTCATCGAATGGGACAAGGACGACGTCGACGCGCTGAACATGATGAAGGTCGACGTGCTGGCGCTGGGGATGCTGACCTGCATCCGCAAATGCTTTGATCTGATCGCAGATCACAAGGGCAAGCGCTATGAGCTGGCGGATATCAAATCAAAGGATGATGACGAAGTTTATCAGATGCTGCAGAGAGGCGAATCCCTGGGCGTCTTCCAGGTCGAGAGCCGGGCTCAGATGAACATGCTGCCGCGTCTGAAGCCGCGGACTTTCTACGATCTCGTCATTGAAGTAGCGATTGTGCGGCCCGGCCCGATCCAGGGCGACATGGTGCATCCTTATTTACGGCGGCGGAACAAGCTCGAAGAGGAAAAATATCCGTCGCCCGCTCCGGATAAAGGGCCGCCCGACGAATTGTACCGGGTGCTCCATAAGACTCTTGGCGTGCCGCTGTTTCAGGAGCAGGCGATGCGGATCGCAATCGAAGCTGCAAAGTTTACGTCCGAGGAAGCCAACGGCCTGCGCCGTTCGATGGCGACATTTCGTAATGTCGGTACTATCGGCTCATTCGAAGCCAAGATGGTCGGCAACATGATCGAGCGCGGCTACGATGCAGTATTTGCGAGAAATTGCTTTGACCAGATCAAGGGCTTCGGCTCTTACGGCTTTCCAGAAAGCCATGCCGCTAGCTTCGCTCAACTCGTCTACGTTTCTTCATGGCTCAAATATTGGCATCCCGACGCGTTTTGCTGCGGGCTGTTGAATTCGCAGCCGATGGGCTTTTACGCCCCGGCGCAGATCGTCGGCGATGCCCGCAAGAACGGCGTTGAGGTGCGCGAGATCGATGTGTCCTACAGCTTTGCGCAGAATACGTTGGAGGAGAGCGACGGGAAATATTGCGCGGTACGGCTAGGCTTTCGCCAGGTCGACGGGTTCAGGTGGGCTGATCCGGATGAGGAGGGGTTGAAGAAAATTCAAGCGTCATTCCGGGGCGATGCCTCCCCACCGTCATTCCGGGGCGATGCGATAGCATCGAACTACGATGCGCAGTTGCGTATCAGAGAATCTCGAGATTCGATGTGCAGTGCAGATCTGAGGTCTGGTCCTGACAGACCATCCCGGAATGGCGACCTTGATAAGATAGAAGACTGGGCCGAGCGCATCGTTGCCGCCCGGACGCGTCGTCGCTTCACGTCGCTGGAAGATTTCGCCCGCGAGACGGCATTGCCGAAACGCGCGATGATTCAGCTCGCGGATGCCGATGCGTTTCGCTCCATCGGGCTCGACCGACGCGCCGCGTTGTGGGCGGTGCGGCGGCTCCCCGACGATGTGCCGCTGCCGCTGTTCGAAATCGCGGCGGCGCGCGAGCAGCCGGATGAGGACGCGGCGCCTCTGCCTTCGATGCCGTTGCCGGAGCAGGTGGTTGCCGATTACCAGACCATCCGGCTGTCGCTGAAGGGCCATCCGATGCAATTCCTGCGGCCGATGTTTGCCGGCGAGGGCGTCATCGCCTGCAAGGACGTTTGTCATGACCATGACCGGCGCCGGGTGCGCTGCGCCGGTGTGGTGCTGGTGCGGCAGCGTCCGGGCAGTGCCAAGGGCGTCGTCTTCATGACGCTGGAGGACGAAACCGGCATCGCCAACATCGTGGTGTGGCCGAAGGTGATGGAGCTGTTTCGCAAGGAGGTGATGGGCGCCCGGCTGATTCTGGTCGAGGGTTATATCCAAAGCAGCCCCGAAAAGGTGACGCATCTGGTCGCCCAGCGATTGTTCGACCGCTCGCACGATCTGGTCGGCCTTGCCAATGATGCGCTGAGCCGGAAACGGGTCTTGCCGCCAGCTGCGGCGCTGATTGAACCGCTCAATGACGACCGGCGCGAGCACCTCGATAATCCCGCGCAAAAAATCCGCCATCCGCGCGACGTGCGTATCCTGCCGCCCTCGCGGGATTTTCATTGAGCTCCTCCGTGAGCGCGGCAATATCCGGGCGCGCCTTTACCACCTATCCTTTACCCCTCTTGCCTCGCTTGCGGTTGTGCAGTCTTGGCGAAGTCCTAAAGCACGATCCGGATAGGTGGACGCCGGTTTTCTGAAGGGATCATGCGCAAACAATGAGATAGAGTGGGATAGCGATTCGAAGAAAAGCTGTCCCGCTCCAGGGACAAGGAAGCGCGACATGCGACGAGGCGAATTTGCTCGAAGGATCCGAAAGTTCGGCTACGCTGTTGCCCTGACATTTGTGCTTGGCATTCAACTTCCTCCAGCGGCATCTAGCCAGGAACGGCCCGACCCGGTCACCGGATTCGCGCGCAGTCCCCTTCATATCGCCAACTGGCCGGGCGGAAGAAAAGTCGCGGTCAGCTTTGCACTGTTCGTCGAAGAATTCGGCTTCGGCCAGGGCCCTGTGTTTCGCCCGGATTTAGCAAACCGCAACCCCGACCTCGTCAACGAAGCATTTCGTCAATATGCCATCGACTGGGGCATTGTGCGTGTCGGTCGGTTGTTCAGGGAATTGGATGTGCCGCTCAGCACGGTCCTGAATGCCGAATTTCCCGGCGCGCATCCGTCGGTGTGGAAGGAGTTTCGCGCCGAGCAGCCGAATTCACCGATCCTCGCCCATGGTCTGAACAATACCAGCCATATGCTGCCGCTTGGGCGGGGGATCGCCGAACAGAAGGCCTACATCCGAAAGACAATCGACTTGATCAGCGCCGCGACCGGCGTCAAACCAACCGGCTGGTCGTCGCCGAGCGTCTACGCCAACGGCGACACGATGCAGGCGATGGCTGCCGAAGGCATCACCTACAATCTCGACCAGATGGATTCCGATATCGTCTCGCGTCTGAAAACGCCGGACGGCTCTCTGACGTTATTACCCTATCCGGTCGTCACCGTGGACATGGGCCAATATCTCGCACGCATGAAGACGGCCGCCGAGATCGAAGCACTCTGGCTGGACTATGTCTCGGAACTGGCGCGGGAGGCCCGCGCCAATCCCGGGAGGGAGGCGACCACGGTGGTGATCGGGATCCATCCGTTCGTGGTCGGCACGCCCGATGGCGCGGCCGCCCTCCGTCGTGTCTTGCTGCGCCTCAAGGCTGACGAAGCCGTCTGGCTGACGGACACGGATGCCATCCTGAAGGCGATCGGTCCCTGAAAGCGCTTCGTACGGCGATCTAATTTTTTTTGTTTGAAGCATGATTATTTCGGAAAGCCGGTTCCGCTTTTCCGTATCATGCTCTGCGGATCGGCAATTAAGCTCTTGATGGCGTGTACCGGGATGCCGAATTGGCGGTCCAGGCGCCCCAGCTCACTCTCGCAAGACTTTGCAGGTCTGTCGCAAGGGGGCGCTTCGTTCGCCGCTCGTGAGCGGCGATGCAGCGCTCCGATTCCGCGATCTTTCGCTTGAGTTCGGCGATGGCGCGTTGCTGGGCCTGACCGGCCGGCCCGATAAGTTCGCCTGACCTGAACCGGTCGACCTCCAAAGCCTTCAACGCCTCACGGTTCTTCTTGCACTGAACCCTGTGCCACGCGATGTTGCTATTGCTGTCAGCGATCATGTTGCAACCGTCCTAGTTACAATTGGCGAGAGACAAGGCGCGATACAATTTTGCACGGGTCTCGCCGATCGAAAGGCGGCTGCAAAAATTGCGTCTTCGGTGGCCGGATTCGTCTCAATTCATTCATGGAGGATCGACGGGTTTGGTTAACCAATGGTTAACGGCCGCCCGGTCGCACCCGACATGCGGACCGGCGTGATCACATCTGCGGACCAGACAGGTTCATCTCGCGCTCTGCCCGGAAAACATTGCTATAGAGGTTTGCTATCCATTGCCGGCCACTCGAGGTGACATTGAGATAGCGTATCGCCGGCTGGATTTGCGAAGCGACATTGCTCCAATAGAACTGCGGATACTTGTAGACAACGTCCGCCGGCGTCTCGTAGCCGAGCGATTTGTTCAGGCCGATCTCTTCAAATTCGTAGAACAGCGCATTTGCTTTTTTCAGATAGTTGGGATCGCCGAGTTGACCGATAAGATCGGCCGCGCGCAGCAAACAGCCTTCCTCTTCCAGCAGATCGTCGTTCGCAGACGCCGTGTTATAGGGAAAGCGGGTATATTCGATCGCTCGGGCAATCCGGTTTGCGTCAACTTCCGCGGTGCTGTCGAGGCGCTCGAAGACGAACAATTTTGAGCGGTCCACATGATAGGGCGCGAGCGCGGCATCGGATGATCCGCGCGGCAGGCGAATGGTGCGGCCGCCAATATCCGCGACATAGGACTCGTGGCTGTCGCCTTGCACAATTCCGCGAACATAACCGATGTCATGGGTGAGGCACGCTAGAATGAAATTCGCATAATCGCTGGCTGTCGTCGGCCGCAACATCGCGCGTCCCATCAGGATGTCGTGCCCGGCAAGCGTAACGAGCATGGAGTGCTCGATATTGTGGTAGAGCGCGTCGCTGTTACCGATGCATTCCAACGTCACCCTGGCCGCAAAAGGAATGACTTCGACCAGGCTGGCATGTGAAGCACCGAAGCGACTTTTAGTTTCTGAGGTCAGGAAAGAACCCAGGGCATGCGCGACCAGTTCTGGAATTGTGATCATCTGAGCACCCGTCTCGGTGTGCACTATGGTCCGGAAAACTCCTTCGTCGACGGCTCATGGTACCACATCGCTTATGCCGGCGGTTGGTGAATTCGTCGCATGGCGCGGCATGGAAGGGCCCGGCGCGCCGCGGGCCCGTGCTAAGGAGGGACCGGACTCGTCCTAATTTTGCGGAATCAGCCGAGTAATTGGCGCCACATGCGGCCCGGTCCGCGCCAATGCCTGGCTGCGCAGCAAGACATTTTTAGGAATGCGGAAAACTAAATTTGCGGCGTAATTAAGCAACAAGCATGTCTAATATACTGATGATTCCACCGACAAGGTTCCAGCGCGTCACGGTTTTGCTTTCTTATGTTGCTGAAACGTGACAGCCGGAGATTGTCGTTGTGATAGCCTGCCGGCAGCCATAACCGGACGGATCATGCGATCTGATGGTTCGTGCCGGTGGGTTCGCGGGGGATCTCGGAATGAACCAGCCCTTCCGGCCGCTCACTTGTTTCTTTGCCTTGGCCTTATTCGGCGGGCTGTCGAGCGACGCGCTCGCGCTCTCCCGCCATAAAGAATCTCATCAGGCGAAGAAGGCGGATGCGACTGCGCGCACCCCGCGCCCGCACAAGAACGCCGCTCGAAAAGACAAGCGGCCGCATGCCGCGGCGGCGGCCCGAACCAAGGCGGCCCCCGTGCACGATGAATCGCCCCCGCAGGCGACAGCCGCTCCACTCACGGGCGATCTTGCCGCGGTAAGGCAGGCGATTGATCTTGCCCGCAAGGCCAAGACCAGCGAAGCCACGGCCGTCGAAAAATCGATCGGCGATCCGGCGGCCCAAAAGCTGGTTGAATGGTTCATCCTGCGGCATCCGGATGCCAATGCGAATTTCAACCGCTACGCGGCGTTCATTGCCGATAACCCGACGTGGCCGGGCATGGGCTCGATGCGCCGCCGGGCGGAAGGGCATTTGTGGTACGAGAAGAGCAGCGCCGCGACGGTTCACAGCTTTACAGGAGATCGCCCTGCGACCGCCAAGGGGCGCTTGGCGTTGGCGCGGGTGCTGCTCGCCGAAGGTGACCGTGATGGCGCCAGACGACTGGTCCGCGAGACCTGGAGGTCGGATGAATTATCGGATCGCTCCGAAGCCGACGTGCTTGATAATTTCCGCGACCTTCTTGGCCGCGACGACGATCGGGCCCGCATGGACCGGCGGATCGGCGCCAAGGATCTTTCGGGCGCGATGCGCGTTGCGCGCCGTCTTGGCGACGATGATATTGCGATCGTGAAGGCATGTGCCGCGGGGAATGAGACCAAGGCGCTCGGTCTGCTCGACGGTGTCGCGACCGAGTCCCGCAAGGACCTCGGTTATGTGCTCTGTCGCATCAAGTGGATGATGCGTCACGACCGGTTCGAAGATGCGACCCGCCTCGTAATGGCGGCATCGCCGGACACGATGGCGTTTCAGGATACCGACGAATGGTGGCGCCAACGGCGGGTGCTCGCCCGCAAGCTGCTTGATCTCGGTAAATTCCCGGAGGCCTACCAGATTGTGCACGATGCGGCCCTTCCGGCCAACGAAAATTACCGCGCGGAATCCCATTTCCTGCCGGGTTGGATCGCGCTGCGCTACCTCAACGATCCCGCAACGGCGCGGGCGCACTTCGCCCATGTCGACGAAGGCGCCGTCAATCCGATCGTACTGGCGCGGGCAAATTATTGGCGCGGCCGCGCCGCCGAGGCCGCTGGTGATAAAGTTGCAATGCGCGCTTTCTATGAAGCGGCTGCGCGCCACAGCACCGCCTATTACGGGCAACTGGCGCGCGCCAAGCTGGGCCTCGACGGAATTGAGTTAAGAATTCCGCCGCCGCAATTCGACCCGGCCAATACACAGGCCCTTTCGGACGAACGCGTGCGTGCCGCGGACATGCTCTATACGCTCGGCGAGCGCGACCTGGTTCTGAGTTTCGTCGTCGATCTTGCCGAGCAGAGTCAGGACGCTGCGGCGCTGGTCGCGCTTGGCGAGTTGACCGGCCGCCGGAACGATGCGCGCGCGATGCTGGAGATCGGCAAGGCGGCGCTCGGTCGTGGATTGGCGCTCGACCTTTACGCCTTCCCGACGATCGGGATCCCGCAGCACAGCCCGATCGGCCCGCAGATTGACCGCAGCGTGATCTATTCGGTTGCCCGCACCGAAAGCGCGTTTGACCAACGCGACAGGTCGCCGGCCAACGCGGTCGGCTTGATGCAGGTGACCCCGGAAGCCGGGCGCGATACCGCCAAAAGGTTCGGCGTGACCTACGACTGGGACAGGATGGTGTCCGATCCCGTCTACAACACTCAAATGGGCGCGGCCGAACTGAGTGCGTTGTTGCGGGAATACCGCGGCTGCCACATCATGACTTTCGCCGGCTACAATGCCGGACGCGGTCGCGTTCAAGAGTGGGTAAAAGCGTACGGTGATCCGCGCGATCCAAATGTTGATCCGGTCGATTGGGTCGAACGTATCCCGATTGCCGAGACGCGCAACTATGTCCAGCGCGTCATGGAGAATTTGCAGATCTATCGTGTCCGCTTTGAAACGGCGGTGCCGGTGATGGCAGATGCCGATCGGCAGCGCGGGACGGCGCAGGAAGCCAACTCGGCGTCGCTTGTCCCGGTGCAAGGCCCCGCCGAATGACAGCTTAGGGGGACAGTGTTTTCCGATCGGTCTGTACCGGATTCTCTCGGATAACAAGATGAAGCGCGGGATGGCGTTCCGAAGAAAGACTATCCCGCTCTGATGTTTTCACACGCCCGTCATGCGGCGGTAACGCGCCATATCACGTCGCCGACATCGTCCGCCACCAGCAGCGATCCGTCGGGACCGAGCGTGACGCCGACCGGTCGTCCATAGGACTCCCGCTCGTCCGGCGCCAGGAAGCCCGACAGGATATTCCGCGGCGGTCCGGCCGGACGTCCATTCGCGAACGGCACGAACACCACCTTGTAGCCGCTCAGCGTGCTGCGATTCCAAGAGCCGTGCTGTCCGATCGCCATACCTTCCGGAAATCCCGGGAGCGTGCCGGCCGGCAGCCAGCACAGACCCAGCGATGCGGTATGCCCGCCGAGCGCATAATCCGGCGTGATCGCCTTGGCGACCATGGCGGGATCCTGCGGCACACGATCGTCCACCGTCTTTCCCCAGTAACAATAAGGCCAGCCGTAGAAACCGCCTTCCTGTACCGAAGTCAGGTAATCCGGCGGCGTCTCATCACCGAGACCGTCGCGCTCGTTGACCACGGTCCAGAGCATGCCGGTATGTGGCTCCCACGCCAGGCCGACGGGGTTGCGCAGACCGCCGGCGAAGATGCGGCTCGAGCCGTCGGCCAGATCGAGTTCATAGACCGCAGCGCGGCCTTCCTCGACCGCCATGCCGCTTTCGGCGATGTTGCTGAGTGAGCCAACTCCGACATACAGTTTCTTGCCGTCGGCGCTCGGCAGCAGGCTTCGCGTCCAATGCCCGCTTGGTTTGAAGGTGACGAGTTTCTTTCCGGACGCGGTGATGCGGTCCGCACCTGCCGCATAGGGGAAAGCCACTACGCCATCGGTGTTGCCGACATAGAAGGTGTCGCCCAGCAGCGCCATGCCGAACGGCTGGTTCAATCCTTCCATGAAGATCTCGCGCTTTTCGGCGATGCCGTCGCCGTCGGCGTCGCGTAACAAGGTGATGCGGTTTGCGCTGTCGCCAAGGGCGTGCGCCCGTTGCATCGTCGCTTGCATCGCATAACTGAACACGCTTCTGGCCGGTCCGGTGACCTGGTTTGCCTCGGCGATCAGCACGTCCCCGTTGGGCAGCACGTTGATCCAGCGCGGATGCCGCAGGCCGGTCGCAAACGCATTGACCTTGAGGCCCGGCGCCGCCACCGGTTTCTGGCCCTCGGTCCAGCCTCTGGCGCTGGGCATCTTGAGCGTCGGAATGGCGCCCTGCGGCTTCGCCGCCGGGACAACCGGAGCGCTGCCCCATGCAGGCTCATGCGCTGCGCCCTGCAGTCTTCGCCAGCGCAACGCGATGCCGCCGAGCAGCGCCACGAATTGCGCAAAAACACCTGAAAAACTCATGTAATTCCCCTGTTGATAGCACCGCACACTATCCGACGCCGACGCGCGTTAAAACCTCCGCGTTGAAATCTCCTCGACGTTCGGCGCAGCAGATTGTCTTTTCGCAAGATCTGACAAATCTTTGAAGACGAGCAACGTCTCGGGCTAATCGGCCGACCGGGAGATCGTCATGATTGCCATTGGCGGCACAAGACATCGCGCCGGTTTGCGCTGGCTTGGGGCAGCACGTGTGATCGCCGCGACATTTCTTGCGGCCGCCTTGGCCTGTTGCAGCGTGCCGCTCGCGACGGGCGCGGAAAGCCTCTATCATGCGCAGACTGTCGTGACGGGCCAGGGAGAGGCCAATCGCATCGTCGGTTTTGCGGCATGCCTGGAGGACGTCCTGATCAAAGTCTCCGGCGCTGACGGGCTCGCAGGTGATGCACGCTTGGCGGCGTATAAAGCCAAGGCAAAGGATTTCGTCACCGCGTTCGATTATCGCGATCAGTTTTCCGGCAAGCCCAAACACGACGAGCAGGGCACCCGCGATCGGCCGTTCGATCTGAACGTCGACTTCGACAGGAAAAAAATCGACCGCGCGCTCAAGGCGCTTGGCTTGAGGCCGTGGCTTTCACATCGTCCGGTGCTGGCCGTCTTTGTCGGAATGGAGCAGGGCGAGCGGAAATTCATCGTCACGTCGGACGGAACGCGATCGGATTTGCAACGCGACGCGCTGCACGCCGCGGCTGCCAGGCGCGGGATGAGCATCGCGCTGCCGACCGCAGCCGCATTGGCGAAGGCGAACGTCGACGGTTGGGAAGAACTGGGCAAGACATCCGCCCGGACGTTGGTTTCGCTCGCAGCCGGACAAAGTGCGGAAGTCGCCTTGGTCGGGCGCCTGGTCTGGAATGACCGCGATCTCGGATGGGTCACGCAGTGGCAGCTCGACCGGGCGGGTCGGCTGCGTCGCTGGCAGCTTCGCGCCGTCACGTTCGATGAAGCCTTTCGACGCGGCATCGGTCGCGTCGCCCAGGTGCTGTCCGGCAACAGCGAAGCCAGGGAGCGGAAATGAAAGCGCGGTTTTGAGGTTTCGCGTAGCTTTGAAGATGCCGGCTCAAGCGCCGGGGACGCTATCTGATTGATCGACGCGCAAGGTGTAAATTCGGCTCACAAGTGCCGACGTCGGGCGCATGACGCCAATCGTGCGCATGCTGCGATGTCGCTATTCCGGCGAGGCGCCGATCGGCGGACCGCCGGGTGGCCGGTGCAGGAATGTGATCGTCGCAAACGCGCCGAGCCAGGAGCCGACCGCTGCAAAGACGACATAAATCCAGTTTTCGGTATAGCTGATCACGGCATAGGAGGAGAGCAGGTACCAGATGCTGCTCCAGGTTGCCGCGGGTAACCGCCTGCGGGTGACCACGGCGGATGTGAACATGACGTAGACCGCGTCGGTTGCGGCCGTCGCGAGCAGGACGCCCCCGGCGGTCAAGGGGTCGATGGCAGCCATTGCAACTCCTCCCATGCTAAGGCAGAGCTTTCAACGTTAGAGAAGGGTTGGGATCATGCAAAGCCCCAGGGAAATTCTGACGGATATCTGGACCTCCGCGGGCGGTGATGCTGGCGCGCTCGACGACGTCGCGCTGGGTGGGGAAGAGCCGCAATTGCCCTCGTCGTTTCGCGTCGGCGCCGCGGCGCAGGCGGCCGTTGCCGCAGCCGGTCTTGCCGCCGCGCAGATCTGGAAATTGCGCAGCGGGCAATCGCAAAGTGTCGCGGTCGACATGACCCATGCCGTGGTCGAGTGCCGCAGCGAACGCTACCTGCGGGTCGACGGCAAGCCGCCGGGACCGAGCTGGGACGCCATTGCCGGCATCTACAAAACCCGCGACAGGCGGTTCGTGAGGCTGCACACCAATTTCAGGCATCACCGCGACGCCGTCTGCCAGGTTCTGAACTGCCGGCCGGAACGCGACGAGGTTCAGGCCGCGCTGATGCAATGGGATGCCGAAGCGTTCGAGACGGCGGCCTATGCGGCCGGTGGTGTCGTTGCGATGATGCGCTCCCATTCGGAATGGTCCGATCTGCCGCACGCCAAAGCGCTCGCGCAATTGCCGCTGTTTTCGATCGAGCGAATCGGGGAAGCCGCGCCGCGACCCTGGCCCGCCGGCGATCGTCCGCTCGCGGGATTACGGGTGCTCGATCTGTCGCGGGTCATTGCCGGTCCCGTCGCCGGCCGCACCTTGGCTGCGCACGGCGCCGATGTCCTGCTGGTCTCCGGTCCCGACCTGCCGGCGATCCCCTGGCTTTCGATCGACACCGGCCGCGGCAAGCTCAGCAGTTTTGTCGAGTTGAGAAGCGAGCAGGGCCGAACTGTGTTGCGCGAGCTCCTGGCGCAGGCCGACGTCTTTTCGCAAGGCTATCGCCCGCGCGCACTGGCGGCACTCGGCTTCGCGGCTGAGGATGCCGCCCGGATCAGTCCCGGCATCGTCTATGTGTCGCTGTCGGCCTACGGTTCGTCCGGACCTTGGGCGGAGCGACGGGGGTTCGACTCGCTGGTGCAGACCGCCACCGGTTTCAATCATGCCGAGGGACAGGCCGCCGGCGTCGATGGGCCGAAGGAGTTGCCGGCACAGATACTCGATCATGTCTCCGGCTACCTGATGGCGTTCGGCGCCATGATGGCACGGGCGCGCCAGTCCCGCGAAGGCGGCAGCTGGCACGTTCGCGTGTCGCTGGCACAGACCGGGCGATGGTTGTGGAATCTCGGTCGCGTCGCCGACGGCCTCACCACCCAGGATCTCAAGGCCGATACGATCGGGCGCTTCATCCAGAAAATGCCTTCCGGCTTTGGCCCACTGCACGCCGTCACTCATTCGGCGGTGCTATCGAAAACGCCCGCTGCCTGGAGCCGCCCGGCGATGCCGCTCGGGAGTCATCCGCCGCAATGGCCGGCGAGGCCCTGAAACTGCTGCGGCGCGTTGCAAAATTTTAACATTAACCGCTAGGGCATTTAACATTTTTAGTTTGTTTGAACCCTCAAATGAGGACTATTAGCGTAGCCTGGAGGCTGCTCCTTCCGCGGTCATCACCAATCTGACTGGATTTCATGCCGTCAAAATTTACCGAACAATTACAAATGCTTAATCGAAAGCATCTCATCGTCGTCGTGGCGTTGCTGGCGCTCGGCGGCGGCGCATTGTTCGGATTTACGCATCGCGGCGGGGCACAGCCGAAGAGTTCGGAAGTATCAAGCCAATCCCGCAAGGGCCTGCAACGCTACACGCCGACGCCGGCCGAATGGGCCAGCATGACCATTGAGCCCGTTACCGCGCGCGACTTCCGTTCCGAGCACATCACCGAAGGCAAGATTGCGGTGGATGAGGATCGTTCGACGCCGGTGTTTTCGCCCTATGCGGGCCGCGTCACCAAGTTGCTCGCGCGCCCCGGTGATCGCGTGGTGCAGGGACAACCGCTATTCGTGATCGAAGCCGCCGACACCGTGCAGGCGCAGAACGATTTCATCACCGCCACGACTGGTCTCAACAAGGCCAAATCGGCGCTCGATCTCGCCCAGTTGCAGGATGCGCGCGCCAAGGATTTGTTCGAGGGCAAGGCGGTCCCGTTGAAAGATTATCAGCAGTCGCAGGCGACGCTGATTCAGGCCCAAAACGACCTGCGCTCGTCGCAAACGGCGCTGGAAGCGGCGCGCAACCGATTGCGAATCCTTGGCCTGACAGAGGATGCAATATCGGCTTTTCAGGACAAGGGTCGCATCGATCCGAATACCACGATCGTCTCTCCGATCACAGGTACTGTGGTGGCGCGAAAAGTCGGGCCCGGACAATACGTCAATGCCGGCGCCAGCGATCCCGTCTTTGTCATCGGCGATCTTTCCACGGTCTGGTTGATCGCCTTCGTCAGGGAAACCGATGCCGCGATGGTTTCGGTCGGACAGGAAATGGCTTTCAACGTGCTGGCGCTGCCGGGGCGTCCGCTCACGGCCCGAATCGATTATGTTGCCGCGGCTATCGATCCGACCACACGCCGGCTGCTGGCTCGCGCCACCGTGGACAACAAGGACGGCCTTTTGAAGCCGGAGATGTTCGCCAATGTCACGATCTACTCGGCCGGCGATCACCCGGCCGTAGGTGTGCCGAAGCAGGCGCTAATCTACGAGGGCGATCAGGTCCACGTCTGGGTCGCGCATGACGACAAGTCGATCGAACTTCGTCAGATCAAGACCGGTCTCACCAACGGCGATCTCGTGGAGGTCGACGGCAATTTGAAGCCCGGCGAACGGATCGTCACAAAAGGCAGCCTGTTCATCGACCGCGCCGCATCGGGCAGCTAGAGCGGTGAGCGGGAAATTGCCTTTAGCGCCGTCACGCGGCCGGGGTAAAACTCCAAACGTGACGCGAATCCTGGATTCGGACGCCCGTCCTTCCTTTAGCCCATTGAAAGCGCCGATCTGAATGGATCGTCTTGTCGCCATTGCCATTCGCCGCCGCTATTTGATGGTGGGCCTGTTCGCCGTCGTGATCATTGGCGGCCTGATCGCGTTCAAACAGCTCAATATCGAAGCCTATCCCGATCCGACCCCACCGATGGTCGACATCGTAACGCAAAGTCCGGGATTGTCGGCGGAAGAGATCGAACGCTACATCACCATCCCGATCGAGACGCAGGTTGCGGGCATCAAGAACCTGAACACGATCCGGACGGTGTCGCTGTACGGATTGTCCGACGTCAAGCTGCAGTTTTCGTTCGATTATACCTATGATGAGGCGCTGCAGCAGGTGCTGAACCGGCTGTCGCAGCTGGCGCCGTTGCCGGGCAACGTGCAGCCTTCGATTTCACCGACCAGCGCGATCGGTGAAATCTACCGTTATCGGCTGGTTGGCCCGCCGAACTACAGCGTGCTCGACCTGAAAACGCTGCAGGACTGGGTTCTGCAGCGCCGCTTCCGCGCCGTGCCCGGTGTGATCGACGTCACCGGCTGGGGCGGCAAGACCAAGACCTACGAACTGCAGGTCGATTTCAACAAGCTGGTCGCCAACGGTCTGACGTTGCCGCAATTGCTGCAGGCGGTCGGCAATTCGAACATCAATGTCGGCGGCAACACCGTCAATATTGGGACGCAGTCCGCCGTCGTGCGCGGCGTCGGCCTGATCCGCTCGATCGACGATCTGGCCAACACCATGGTATCGCAGAGCGGCGGCAATCCGGTTCTGGTCAAGGACGTCGCCACTGTCACCGTCGGCGAGAAGCCGCGGCTCGGTATCGCCGGCCTCGACGACGCCGACGACATCGTGCAGGGCATCGTGCTGATGCGCCGCGGCGAGAAAAGCTCGCCTACGATTCAGCGCGTCGAGCAGCTGGTAACGTCGATCAATAATTCCAGCGTCCTGCCGCCGGGGGTACGAATCGAGCGAATCTACGACCGCAAGGACCTGATCGATACGACGACCGCGACCGTGCTGCACAACATGGTGGTCGGCATTCTGCTGATCGTGCTGCTGCAGTGGATATTCCTGGGCGATTTGCGCAGCGCCCTGATCGTCGGCGCCACGATTCCCTTCGCGCTGTTTTTTGCCGTCATCATCCTGGTGCTGCGCGGAGAGTCCGCCAATCTGCTGTCGGTCGGTGCGATCGATTTCGGCCTGATCGTCGATGCCACGGTGATCATGGTGGAAGCGATCTTCCGCCGGTTGACTCAAACAATAGCGCTTTCGGAATCCGAGCAAAGCCACATCTCGATTGACACCACGATGGACATGAAGAGCCATGCCATCCTCTCGGCGGCGGCCGACGTCTCGCGGTCGATCTTTTTCGCCGCCGCCATCATCATCGCGGCGTTCCTGCCGCTGTTTACGCTGAGCGGCGTCGAGGGCAATATCTTCGGGCCGATGGCGCGGACATATGCTTACGCTTTGGCAGGTGGCCTGCTCGCGACTTTCACGATTACTCCGGCGCTGAGCGCGATCATCCTGCCCTCGCACGTCCATGAGACCGAGACCTGGATCATGGGGATGTTGCACCGGATATACATGCCGGTGTTAAACTGGGCCGTCGACAACCGCAGGCTGGTGGTCGGGGCTGCGATCGGCCTCGTCGTCATGACCGTCGTCGGCGGCCGCTTGCTCGGGCTCGAATTCCTGCCCAAGCTCGAGGAAGGCAATCTGTGGATTCGCGCCACCTTGCCGCCGACCATCTCGCTGGAAACCGGCAACGCCTATGTCAACGAGATGC
Organism: uncultured Alphaproteobacteria bacterium; assembly: GCA_963756215.1. Lineage (GTDB taxonomy): Bacteria > Pseudomonadota > Alphaproteobacteria > Rhizobiales > Xanthobacteraceae > Bradyrhizobium. The sequence goes on from CAVWMY010000002.1 coordinate 76,005, forward strand.
GCAAGTTGATCCGAGCCCGCCCCGAGGTGGAGGCGGTGGTATCGCAGCATGGCCGCCCTGACGACGGCACCGACGCCGCGGGCCTGTTCAATGCGGAATTCTTTGCGCCGCTCAAGCCGGTCAGCGCGTGGCCCGGCACCCATGACAAGGACGAACTCACCGCGGAGTTGCTGGCGCAACTCCAGGACAAGTTTCCGGGCGTCGAGTTCAATTTCTCGCAATATCTACAGGACAACGTTTCCGAGGCCGTATCCGGCGTGAAGGGCGAAAATTCGATCAAGCTCTACGGCAACGATCTGCAGGCGCTTACCGAGACCGCCAACAAGATCAAGCAGGTCCTTTCCACCGTACAGGGCATCACCGATCTTGCGGTGTTCACCTCGCTCGGCCAACCTACCATCCAGATCGATATCGATCGCGCCAAGGCAGCCCGCTACGGGCTGGCGCCAGGCGACATCAACGCCACCATCAAGGTGGCGATCGGCGGCGACACCGCCGGCGATCTGTATGAGCCCGGCAGCGACCGGCATTTCCCAATCATCGTCCGGCTGGCCCCGGAGTATCGCAAGAGCGCCGAAGCGATCCAGAATTTGCGGATCGGCGCGCCCGGCCCGAACGGCACTATCACGCAGGTGCCGTTGAGCGAGATCGCCTCGATTCAACTGGTCTCGGGCGCGGCTTATATTTATCGCGAGCAGCAAGAGCGCTATCTGCCGATCAAGTTCTCGGTGCGCGAACGCGACCTCGGCAGCGCGATCCGGGAGGCGCAGCAGAAGGTCGAGGAGCAGGTCAAGCTGCCCCCGGGATCACGGCTGGAGTGGGTGGGTGAGTTCGGCAACCTGCAGGACGCGATCCGGCGGCTGTCGATCGTGGTCCCGATCAGCCTGACGCTGATCGCGGTGTTGTTGTGGTTCAATTTCGGCTCGATGACCGACACGCTGCTGGCCATGAGCGTGATCCCGATGGCGATCTTCGGCGGGGTGCTCGGACTGCTGATCACCGGCATTCCCTTCAGCGTTTCGGCCGCGATCGGGTTTATCGCGCTGTTCGGCATCGCGGTGATGGATGGCATCATCATCCTGTCGCAATACAATCAGCTGATCGACGAAGGCTTCGATCGCATCAGCGCGGTCGTTCGCACCGGCGAGCTGCAGCTTCGGCCGGTGCTGATGACCTGCGTCGTCGCAGGCGTCGGGTTGTTGCCGGCGGCGCTGTCGGCGGGCATCGGCTCGCAGGTGCAGAAGCCGCTCGCGGTCGTCGTGGTGACCGGCATGATGCTGGCGCCGCTGGTGATTCTCGTGACGCTGCCCGTGCTGATTTCGTTGTTCTCGCGGCGCGCGAGATAGCGTGGCTTTTCAGAATCCGTAAAGCCGCGCCGGATTATCGACCAGGATCTTTTTGCGGACCGCCGCATCCGGTGCCCATACCGGCAGCTGATTGAGCAACCGGCCGTCGTCGATCTGAAACAACGGTGTCACGTCGGTCGGCTTGTTGCCGGCCGGCGTAGTCGAATTCGGGTGCGGCCAGTCGCTGCCCCAGATGATCCGGTCGGAATTGGCCGCAATCAGCGCCTGTGCGAACGGGATCACGTCGGTGTAGTCGGGCGCAAGTTTCGATGCCCGATAGGCGCCGGAGATTTTTACATAGGCCTTGCCGGAGCGCACCAACTCCAACAGCTCAGCAAAGCCCGGCTGCGTCAGTCCGAGTTCGCTTTGGGCGCCGCCGAAATGGTCAAATACGATCGGCACCGGCGAAGCGGCGACGAGGTCCTGGATCGCGGTGATCACTGGCAGCGTCGTGAACATCTGGACGTGCCAGTTACGGCCTTTGACGCGATCGACCGCGGTCTGGAAGCGCTGGCGTCCGGCGTTGGGATCGTTGACGCCGGAAGTCGCGAGGTTGACGCGGATGCCGCGGAAGCCCGCCGCATTCATCGCGTCGAGGTCGCTTTCGGGGGTCTTGTCGTCGATTACGGCGATGCCGCGCGCGGTTGCGCCGCGGGCCTTGATGCCGAACAGCGTGGCGGCGTTGTCAGGGCCATAAACGCTCGGCGTGACGATGACGACGCGTTCGATGTGCAGCGCCTTGTGCAGCGCCGCCATTTCCTCGGGCGAGGCCGGTTCCGGCGTATAGACGCGTCCGGCAAAGAATGGAAATTTTTCAGAGTCGCCGTGAATGTGGGTGTGGCAGTCGGTAGCGCCGGCCGGAACGTCGAAATTGACCGGCGTCGAAGGCTGCGCCGCCGTCGCGAGCGCATTCCGGTCCGGAAAGGTTACACCGGCCGCGAGCGAGGCAAGTAGAAGATTGCGTCGGTTCAACATCGCTTCACTCCCTGGATTTCTGTTTTGTTGTCTTGGCGATCCGAGAGATTTCTCCCGAAGCCGTCGTATCCAATCGCGCTACTTGCCAGACGGCGTACGGGTACGGAGTCCCTCCCAGGCATCACGCACCTGATGATAGTGCGTTTCCGGCAGATAGTCCGGCGTGTTGAGGGCAAGCGTCTTGACGTCGAGTCGTCCGACCGCGCTCAGCAGCGTGTAGGATGCGATGACGCGATCGCGCTGCGCGCCGATCAGCCGAGCCTTCGCCGAAATCAGGTCCGCCTGGGAATTCAGGACGTCAACCGTGGTGCGCTGGCCGCCCTGGGCTTCCTTCTGCACGCCCTGCAGCGCCACCGTCGCGGCGCGCACTTCGGATTCCGAGGCCGTTACCGCGACCTTCGCACCCTCATTGGCAACCCAGGCCCCGACGGCGGCGGTGCGGGCCTGGTTGCGGACCTGATCCAGCACCAGCCGGCTTTGCGCGGTCAGTTCCTTGGCCTGTCGGGTCTGCGATGCTGCGGTACCGCCGTCATAAATCGGCGCGTTGACCTGGCCGAGCACCGAGGCCTGATCGGTCCTGAAGGTGCTGAGCGTAGGATCGGAGTCCGAACTGTGGCTGACGTTTCCCTGCAAGGTTACGGTGGGCATCAGGCTGCTCTCGGCGACTTGAATGGTGGTCGAGGCAACATCGACGTCGAAGCCGGCGGCGAGGACTGCCGGGTTCTCCTTGAAGGCCAGGCTGCTCGCATCGTCGCGGCTGTGCGGCAGATACCTGTCCACAGGGTCGGCAACTTTCAGCGGGCCGGGTGGGTTACCGATCACCTGAGCGTAGGTCGCCTGGCTGATCGCGAGATTGACCTCGGCTGCGTTGAGATCGGCCAGCCCGCGGCTCAGCCGCGCCTCCGCCTGTGCGGTATCGGTTGGGGTAACATCGCCGGCATTAAGACGCCGCTGCGTAATCGCGAGGGTCTCGCGAAGAAATGCGACGTTGGAACGCTGCGCTTCCACCAACGACTGATTAGCGAGCACGTTGCTGTAGGCGGTGACGGCGTCGAGCAGCACGCCCTGGCCGACATTGCGCAGGGCTTCGCGGCCCGATTTCACCTGGAATTCCGCCACGCGGACGCTGTTGGCGGTCTTGAAACCGTTGAACAGCGTCTGCGTGACCGTCACCCCTATGGTCCATGGTTTCAGGGTCGCGGATTGGAAGGTATTGTCGGGCAACAGGTTGCGCACGGCCTGGAGCCCGACGCCAAGGCTGGCGATGATCTGCGGCCGGTAGCCGGCCAGCGCTTGCGGTAAGTTCTCATCGGTACCGCGCTGTCGCGCCCGTTCAGCATTCAGCTGAGGGTTGGTCTGGTAGGCTTTAACCAGCGCCTCGGGAAGGCTTTCGGCGCAGGCTGCAGTCGTCACAAAACCAAGGCAGGCCGCGACTCCAAGGCGAATGCCGGATTGAAGCATGCGCCCTCTCGCCCGGCCCGCTCTAGCGGCATACCCAACCATGTGATCCCGTAATTCGCACCGGCGTCCGCCCCCGCCGACGCCTTAACATTACCTGTTTAGAGGGGAGGGCCGCCACAGGCAAACGACCGGCCACGGAAACCACATGAATTCAGTGGTTCGCTGTTGCCGGTTCGTCACAGGCGCGGGCAAATGCGATATGATGCCAACGGCTGCGTCCGATTCCAGGCGCTGGCATCCAACTACGCCCGGACCGGCACCTGATGCTGAAACTGTTCGCCGACCCCGACGCGATCGCGGAGGATATTATCCGCGATGTCGGGCGCGATTTGGTGGTCGGGTTGCCGCTTGGGCTCGGCAAGGCAAACCACATCGTGAATGCGCTCTACGCGCGCGCGGTCGCCGATCGCAGCATCAATCTGACTTTGTTTTCTGCCTTGACGCTGGAAAAACCAAAGCCTTCCAATCTGCTCGAGCGGCGTTTCATTACGCCGGTGATCGATCGGTTGTTTGGTACCTATCCTGACCTGGCCTATGCCGATGCGCTGCACGCGGGCGCACTGCCGCCCAATATCAAGGTGATCGAGTTTTTCTTCCTGGCGGGAAAATGGCTGCACGTGCCCTTTGCCCAGCAACATTACATTTCGGCAAACTATACCCATGCTACATCCTATCTCCTCGCGCGCGGCCTCAATGTCGTCACCCAACTGGTGGCCAAGCGTGTGGTCGATGGCGTCGCCCGCTACAGCCTGAGCTGCAACACCGACACCACGCTGGATATTTTGCGCGCGCGGGCCGAAGGCCGGGCGGCGTTCAAGCTGGTCGGTCAGGTCAATTCCGAACTGCCGTTCATGCCGGGCGCCGGCGATCTGCCGGCCGGTGAATTCAGCGCCATGCTCGAGGGTCCCGCCACCGAGTTTCCGTTGTTCGCGCCGCCGTCCGAACCGATCACCGAGACCAAATACGCCATTGGTCTGCACACGGCGGGCCTTGTGCGCGACGGCGGCACGCTGCAGATCGGCATCGGACAGGTTAGCGATGCGCTGGCGCAGGGGCTGATCATCCGTCATCGCGACAATGCGCAGTTTCGTTCGATCCTGAAGCGTCTTCAGCCCGCGCCGGTGGTGGACGAGACGCTGGCGCTGCAAACCGGAACGTTTGAAAAGGGACTCTACGGTGTCAGCGAAATGCTGTTCGAGGCGTTCCTCGGCTTGATCGACGCCGGCATTCTCAAGCGCGAGGTCGATGGGGTCGTGCTGCACGGTGCGTTTTTTCTCGGGCCGAAATCGTTTTATCGCGCGCTGCGCGAGATGACGTCGAATGAGCTCGCCCGGATCCAGATGATGCCGGTATCCTTCACCAATGAGCTTTATGGCGGGGAGGACGCCAAGCGCAGCGCCCGGCTCGACGCCCGTTTCGTCAACAATGCGATGATGGCCACCCTGATGGGGGCGGTGGTTTCCGACGGCCTCGAGGACGGGCAGGTCGTCAGCGGCGTCGGCGGCCAGTATAATTTCGTGGCGCAGGCGTTCGCGCTGCAAGGTGCGCGCTCGATTCTGACGGTGGAAGCGACCCGGCAGGCGGGCGCGAAAACGCAATCGAACATCCGCTGGAGCTATGGCCATGAAACCATTCCGCGGCATCTGCGCGACATTATCGTCACCGAATACGGCGTCGCCGATCTCCGGGGAAAATCCGACGCCGACGTGATCGCCGCGATGCTGCAGGTGACGGACTCCCGCTTTCAGAACGAACTGATGCGGCAGGCCAAGGACGCAGGCAAGTTGCCCTCAAGCTTCGAAATTCCAGCCGCACATCGGGACAATCATCCCGAACGGATTACGGCGGCGTTGAAGCCCGCGCGTGAAGCCGGCCTGCTGCCAACGTTTCCGTTCGGCAGCGATTTCACCGAGGTCGAGCAGCGGCTGATACCGGCATTGCAATTGCTTCAGGAAGCGCAACGCATGCCGCGACAGCTCGTGGACCTGCTTTGGCAGGGCTTTGTCGATACGCCGGATGCTTCGGCTCTGGAATGCCTGGCAAGGCTCGGGCTCGATAAGCCTACGAGATGGCGCGAGCGCGTTTACCGCGTCCTGGTGGGCGCGGCGCTGGCCAGGAGCCGGACGGGAAAATAGCAGCTTCTCCGTGTCGTTCGCTGCGAACGCAGGGACCCGCAATCCTCGGCTGTTGGTGTTCCAAATTGTCCAACTGTTTTTAACGAGGCCAGACGGCGTACGGCCCCCTGCGTTTGCGGGGACAATGCGAGTTTGGGTTCACTGCTGACGAAGCGTGCGGGAGGAGTTTACCGGTTTTTATTCACCGGCTTGCGCTTCTCGATGAATGCCGCCATGCCTTCGGCCCGATCTTCCAATGCAAAGGTGGCATGAAACAGGTCGCGTTCGACTTTGAGACCTTCCGACAGCGGCGTTTCGAAGGCGCGGTTGATGGCGCTTTTCGCCATAGCCGCCGCGGGATGCGACATTGTTGCGATTTTCTCCGCCGCCGCCAGGACCTCGTCCATCAGTTTGTCTGCGGGTACGACGCGGCTGACCAGTCCCGATCGTTCCGCCTCGGCAGCATCCATCATCCGGCCGGTCAGGCACAGGTCCATCGCCTTGGATTTTCCGATCGCCCGTGTCAGCCGCTGGGTTCCGCCGATACCGGGAATGGTGCCGAGCGTGATTTCCGGCTGGCCGAACTTCGCGGTATCCGCGGCAATAATGATGTCGCACATCATCGCAAGCTCGCAGCCGCCGCCCAGCGCGTAGCCGCTGACGGCGGCGATGGTCGGCTTGCGGCAGGTGGCGACGCGGTCGCCGCCAACGGCCGTGAAATCGCTCGAGAACATATCGATAAAGGTCTTCGGCTGCATTTCCTTGATATCGGCGCCCGCGGCAAAGGCCTTCTCGCTGCCGGTCAGCACAATGCAGCCGATATTGTCGTTCGCTTCGAGGTCGTCGATCGCGGCCGCGATTTCCCGAATACGCCAAACGACAATGCGTTGAGCATTTTGGGACGGTTGAGCGTGATGACGCCGACTGCGCCTTTGCTTTCGACGATGATGTGTTCGAATGTGCCCATGGTTATCCCGCGTCTGATTCAGCAGGCAATGTGCCCGCTGGCAGGATCGGCATCAAGTGGGGCTATGCCACGTCGGGACCTCAACCGGCCGATAGTCCAGTGCTTGCTGCGTGTCGGCCGGACGGGCTTTTCGAAACGGCAGGCATTTCCTCACGCAATGAACATCCGAACGGCCGAGGCCATGGTCAGCAGCACGCCGAAACCGATGAAGATTTTTCCGATCAGTGAGGTGCGGTCCCAAGTTGTGTTTCCGCTCCCGGTGGCCATCAGCGGGCTGCTCGCCGCCATCACAGGTCCGTTAGCGGAAGCAGGCACATCGGCGGAAGCCATTGAAAGCGGTGATGCGGCCGGGGTTTCACGCAGCGCGCGGTCGACATCGTTGAGTTGATCGGCCGTAACTATCGGGACATCCGGCGAGGCGTCGGTCGCGGCCTGTACGATGCTGTTGGCGCGCTCCGACATGGCGCGGGCGTTCTTGCCGGCGAGCGTGTCGGTGGCCGACAGCTGCGCATTGGCGTTAGCAACGGACGGCGGAATACCAGAGGAGCGGAGCACCGAAGGCACGCTGTTGTCGGCGGCGGCCTCTTCCGCGCCGGCCTTTTTGCCGGGAGAGTTCTGCGTAACATCGCCGGCCTTGACATCCGCGGCTTTGGCGTGCGCCGGTTTTTTCACATGGTGCGAACTGGTTTTGGTGAACTTGCTGAGCGCGATCGGTGCTGCCGGTGCGCCCGCCGGCGCTGCCGCGGCATCGTCGGTGCCAGCCACGGCCTGCGATGAGCCCGCCAAATAAATGCAGCAAATCCATAGTCCTGCTGCGAGTAACAGCGCCGAGCGCCCGCTGGCTTTGGTGATCATTCTGATGACCTTCCCCATCTGCCCACCCCAGGGCGAACAGAGACCCCCTGGGATGTCCGCATCGGGGCAAAAAAAGGGAATCTTCGGGCGAGTCCGGCGAAAACGGGGCAACGACTTCGGCATCGCTTACCGGCAGGTCGGTCGCCCGCAAAGGGCTTGCCGGTGTCAACCGGATTGATCGATGGTATGAGCCTTGTTGTCGAGCGGGGGTTGTGAATTTTTGATCGCACGGCCTGGGTTGCCGAATCCCCGGTGGCGCGATTCAGTGCGCGGGTAATCCTGGCTTCCAAAACCGTCTATCACGGTTCCGTGATCGATGCTTACAGAAGTAACAAATTGATCAATAGGACGAATTGTTCTGTGGGAGCGCGCGTGCGCGAACGTGAAGACGAATGGACCGGCCTGATGCGGGCGGCCATTTCCGGTGACAGTGCGGCGTATCAACGGCTGCTCAAGGCGGTGACCCCGGTGTTGAGAGCTGCGGCGCGTCGTGGTCTGGCGCGCGCGGGCCAACCGGTCGACCAATCCGAGGATATCGTGCAGGAGATCTTGCTGGCAGTGCATCTGAAGCGGCATACCTGGGACGCCGAAGCGCCGTTTGCGCCATGGCTGTTTGCTATTGCACGCAACAAATTGATCGACTCCCTGCGACGTCGCGGCCGGCGTATTTTCGTCAACATCGACGATTTCGCCGAGAGTATTCCGAGCGAAGACCCCGCAGAGACCGTTCCGGCAGGCGAGGTCGCAACGCTGCTCAAATCCCTTCCGGAGCGACAGCGCGAGGTGCTGCAGTCGATTTCGGTCGAGGGCACCTCGATCAAGGACACGGCGGCGAAATTTTCGATGAGCGAGGGGGCGGTGAGGGTGGCACTACATCGCGGACTTGCCGGCTTAACCGCGAAATTGCGGGGACAATAACGATGGAAACCGATCAGTTCATCCGAACGCTCTCCGCCGACAACGCTCACCGCGCCCGCCCGGTCGGATTGGTGCTGACCTTGGCGCTACTCGCCGCCGCGCCGGTTTCGGCCGCGATATTCTTCGCAATATTGGGGTTCCGGCCGGACGTCATGACAGCGATGCATAATCCTTTCTTCGATCTGAAATTCGTGGTGACGCTCGCGTTGGCGTTTGCGGCGATCGTGATCAGCCTGCACTTGTCGAGGCCGGAAGCGTCGCTTCGAGGCTGGGGGTGGCTGTTGCTGATTCCCGCAAGCCTTGTCGTCGCGGGCATCGGGGGCGAGATGATGCTGCCGCAACGGCTGCCGATGATGTCGCGATTGATTGGGCATAATTCGCGAGTTTGTGTGACGGCGATTCCGCTGATTTCGATGCCGTTGCTGGCGGGAGCGCTGGTCGGCCTCAAACACGGGGCTCCCGCGCGGCCCGCCGTCCTGGGTGCGATCGCGGGGCTGTTGTCGGCGGGACTGGCCGGGACGCTTTACGCCTCACACTGCGCCGACGATTCACCGTTGTTCGTCGCAACCTGGTACACCATTGCCGCTGCGCTGGTTGCGGCGATCGGCGCGTTGGCCGGATCGAGGGTGCTAAGGTTCTAGTCGCGGCAGCTGTTCACGCCGCAGACGACGATGAGGTCTGCTGCATGCGATGAAAGCGCAGTACCTGCTGGGCAGTCGAGGGCCGCAGCCGTTCGTAGGTCGCCTTGCAGGCTGCGATATCGGTCGGATCTCCGCCCGACAGGTCGTCGCGCATATTGATGATTGCCTTGACGGCTGACCACGACATTCCCGAGACTTTGGCGAGGATCATCACGCCCTCGGCGCGCGTTTCCACCATCATGTTTTCGGCGACCGACAACGGAACGTTGGCGAGTGCAGCGATCGCGGCATTGGCTTCGTCGAATTTACCGGCTTCGGCGAACGCCTCGACCTGACGTTCGTCGAGCCGACCGTCCTCGTAGAGCGATTTGACGAGCGCGTGGGCGATGGCGGTTTCCTGGGTGATGGCTGCAGGTGCCGAGCGGGCGCGTCGTGTCGCTTCCTGCACCGCGGTTGGTATCTCACCCGCGCGCTGTGGATCGGCGGCTTCAAGCCGTGCCCGTACTGCGGCCGACGCCTTCGCGAGCAACTTGAGATACAGGTGCCGCGGCATATTGGGGCGCAGGCCGATACAGGTGGCGAGGTCCTCGTCGCCCTGGGCGCGACTGATCAACCGGGTGAAGCCGCGTTCGGAAAATTCGGCGCCGGGATTGTTGACGGCGCTTTGCACCACGTCGTCGTCGCCGCGCTGCACCAACACGTCGGTCACCGCGCCGCTCAACACCCGTCGGACCGAAATGGCCATCAAATGGGCCTGGCTCTTGGTTCGAGCAGTCTCGATCAAGGCGTCGTCGTCCAGTCGCTCGGATAAGGACAGTACTGGAGCTGCGATCTCGATCAGATCGTCGAACGCCAGCGCGCGAATGGTCAGTGGAGGAGCGGTGTCGATTCGGGCCAGCCGGTTCGAAAGCAGCGCCTTGGCCGATGTCTCGATGTGACGCATCAGGCACTGGAACACATCGTCGAACAGCTCAATCTGCTCGCTCGAATAGTCCACCGCGCCGTTGATGAAAAGGTCGGTTACCCGGCGCAGGGTTTCAACCCGGCGTGCGACGGTCCCGTGCGCAAGCGTCGTCTGCAATTCGTCGAGCAGACCTTCGGAACTGGGCGCGGACTTTGAACTCATGACTTCTATCCTGGAGCATTCGGACATGTGAGCCGGTGGCGGTTTCTCCGTCGCCGGGATCGAATTGGTCGGATCAGGCACTGGCGATGTGGTTGCGTCCCCGGGCCTTGGCTGTGTAAAGCGCGCCATCGGCGCGTGCGAGAAATGTATCCGTCGTTTCGTTCGGCCTGAGCGTGGTGACGCCTGCGGAAATGGTCACGCGCATGCCGGCCGAGAACGCACTCCAGTCGAGATCGGCGACGATCTCGCGCAGCCTTTCCAGGATTTGCGCGGCGCCGTCGGTGAACGTGTCGGGAAGCACCAGCAGGAATTCCTCGCCGCCGTAACGCCCGAACCGGTCGAACTCCCGGATATTGGCGAACATGGTGATGGCGAACGTCCTTAGTACCTCGTCGCCGACGGGATGGCCGAACGCGTCGTTGATTCGCTTGAACCAGTCGAGATCGATCAGCGCGATCGAGCATGGCGTCCCGCTGCGGCGGGCGCGCGCAACCTCTTCACCCAGCATCCGCATGATGCAGCGGCGGTTATACGCGCCCGTCAGTTCATCGAGTTCGGCCAGTTCTTCGATGCGTCGGTAGGCTTCCTTGAGCTTGAGTCCGCTCTGGTAGAGCGACTGACGCATCGAGTTCGAGAACATCCCGAGAAACATGCAGCGTCCGATGGTCAGGATGAACACGGACATGGTGGCGAAGCGCTCGAGACCCGTGCCGTGCGGCATCGAGATCGGTTTGTCGGTCAAAAGAAACAGCCCGGCGAGGCCGAGCGCCATCGCAGTCCAAACCAGCGCCGTCTGTCGCGGCGTCGAACGCAGTGAGGCAAAGTTGAAGACGACGAACAACGAGCACAAAAATACTACGCCGGCTTGTGGCGCAATGTAGGTGAAGGCGAGCAGGATCGTCATCCCGACGATGGCCTGGGGCGTAACGAAGTAATGATCCGTGAAGCGTTCGGTGAAGCCAGTTTCCGACAGCACGATATTGCAGGCGACGGTGAAGAGACCGCACGCGGCATAGGTGGGCCCGATCGTCGCCGGAATCGTTCCGGCGTGGCTGTAGATCAGCAGCACAAAGGCGTCGATCACATAGCTGACGCCGATCATTCCCTGGATTTGCCGGCGTTGCTTCGCGCGGCGCAACAGTGCCGTTGGCGTCAGGCTCGGGCGCGCGCCGTCCAGTTCAGCAGCAATTGAATTGTGGAACGCGGATGCGGCGGTGCCCATGGCCTTACCGTTGGTGGTACCTAAGTCCGCAAAATCTAAAGGGGAAAGCCTTTAGGTTTGGTATCTTTCGGGGCTGAATTTCGCGCGGCAGGGTGTGTATTTACCCTTGTTTCGTAGCGCAAATTGACAAGCCGCGAGTGGGTGTTGCGATCACGCAAATGCAGCCCGGGTTGGCACCGAGCGGCTTTCCGTGCCGAGCCGGTCGTGGTCGGATCCGAAAAGGCTTCCGTATGATGATACCGGATGGTTGGTTTTGAACCCGCGGCGGAGATTTTCAATACTTGTGTGCGGTAGATCACAAGCGAAGTCCTGCGCTTGCGATAATTTCGAGAATCTTGCCTTTTTGATCGAACCGCCGGGCAATTCATTCCGACCAACCTTGCGAGACGGCCATTGAGTGCGGCACAGGCGGTTTCGGATGACATCCTGTTCGCGCGAAGGCGGAAGATCTTATCGCGAGATCATCCGGATGCGTGGCGCCAAGCGGGAAATTCGAAGGCCGATCCCCCGTTTCCACTTGGTTGCCGGCCATTACACGATTCAGGGCGCTTTCTTCGCTACGCCGCAGAAAAGACGCCGTATTGGACGATGAGGCGGCGTGATCGAGGATTCGTCCGACGACCCGAAGTGACCGTGCAGCACGCAAGAAGTTGGCCGAACTGCTCAAGGCAGCCGGTATAGAGCGAGGTTGGCCGTGATGGCGATGACCAAGATGCAGGCGCAGGAACCCGGTGAAATCGAAATGCTGCTGCCGTGGCATGCCGCCGGCACGCTGAACGCGCGCGACACAAGACGTGTCGATGAAGCGCTCGCCCACGACCTGGAACTTGCAAAGCAATATGCCGGAGTGCAGCAGGAATACACCGAGACCATTGACCTCAACGAAAGTCTGGGAGCGCCATCGGCCCGCGCCATGCAGATGCTTTTTGCGGCCATCGATAAAGAACCGGTGCGCAGGCCATCGATGTCACGCGACCTCGCGACACGGATGTCCGGGTTTTTCTCTGGGCTTTCTCCGCGCACCCTGGCGTGGTCGGCCGGCCTCGGCGCGTTCGTGCTGGTATTGCAGGCCGGCGTCATCGGCGGGCTATTGCTGAAAAACCGGCCCGCGTCGTTCCAGTTGGCATCACTGAGCCTGGACGAACCGGTCACCCGTGCGGTCGGACCCGAGGCTCCGCCGCGCGCATTGGTGCGCTTCGCGCCGGATGCCCGCGTTGCCGACATCACGACCATGCTCGACACCTATCAGGCCGCCATCATCGACACCCGCGGTGGCATGTTCCGGCTGCAGTTCGGCAACAAGACGATGTCGAAGGATGACATTGCCGAACTGATGCGCAAGCTCCAAGGCGAAAAGATCGTCGGCCTTGCGATCGCCACGCCTTAAGCCGTGTTTTGCGCCAACGAATAGGTCCAAGGTCTCATTGGTGTGCGATGGACCTGGTTGGCGGATGAAGCACGCCCAATCTCGACATTTAACCCCCTGCGCCCGGCGCTACCAGCATCAGTCCGACCGTGGTCCCGAAGTGGATCAGAACGTTGCGGGCAGGGCGATTTCCGGAATCGAAGGATCGACCTGCAGCCTCCGATCCCATTCCTGACTGAGCCTCGCGGTACCGCCTTGGCCGACACCAGTCCGGCGGTCTTGGCCGCTGCGGCGAGTTCCGTGCTCCCGATAGTCGCGGCCACGGGTACCTCATTTGTCGAAAATCAATTTATTTACAATAAGTTAACGATATCGTTGGAGGCGCCTGCGAGCAAGTCCTTGGACGACCCGAACCGCCCTTTACGGGTTAATCGACCGTCTAAAACATCTCGCTAAAAAGTCGAAAAAAGTTTGCCGACCTTTGAACGTCCCGCCACCCTTCCGCGACCTAATGATAGTGGGAGCGGCGGTAATCCCTCCCCACGAGGCTATATCCGGCGCGAGCGCCCATCCACCCTAGCGCCCATATGGCTTGACCCGTCCGGTTGTCCCCCCGGACGGGTCTTCTCGTTTTGGCTGTCTGATTCACGCTTCCTAGTGCCCGACAGCGAAGCTGTGTTCGTTACAGCGCTGATTGTGGCCCGCAGATCGGTCATGCGGCCGGCACGGCTTGACGGTGCATACGCAAGACAGCCTCGCGTTTCCCGGCATTTGTTGGGGCGTCGTATGCGGTGATGTCGCCGTACTGGACAACGCAAAAGTTTTCCACAGAATATCGCTGTCACGTCCAACTGATTCGTCGCGTTGCGTCTGCGTCCGTTTTCCTCCTCACGGGCTTGTTCATGACACAACGATTCGACGTGGTGTATCCGCGCGATATTCTCGCGCGCTGGTGCGATCTTGCCGAGCAGCGGCTACAACACCTGACCGAGATGTTCGAAAGCGGCCGATGGCGCCGCTATCACGGCGAGGAAGAATTCCTTGAGAACATCCTGGAGGCAAGGTCTGCGGTGGAAGTCTGGCGCAGCTTGTCGACCCCCGGGACCTCGCACGACACCGAGGTGGTTCGCGGCAGTTGGGCTGCCGCCGCGAACAGCCATCCCGCAGTCGGCGTTTCCCCTGCGGTCCACGCCCGCATGACGCTGCCGCGTCAGGACGCGCGCCGCGATCCGGTTCAACCGGTCTCGCCGCCGCCGCTGCCCTTTCCGGGCGCATCGCGACCTTTGCGGCTTTCGATGCCGCCCGCACCTGTTCGGATTGTTGCAAGCAAGGCAGCCTCCGCGCCCGCGGTTGATATGCCGGCCGTCAAACACGATCCGCTCCCGGATGACGCGCGGCCCGATATCGCCGCTATGCAGAGGCGCTATCCGCTACTGCGTAACGCGATGTAGCGCGCAAGCCGGGAGAAAATAGCCGTCTCCCGCCGGAGGCTTCATCCCTGTCGCTGCAGCTAACGACGAGGGTGCTCGATTAATTACGCTCGAAAGGCGTTGGTCCCGATCACCACCTGTGCAAAATGCTGTGCACCGGCGGTGGTCAAATCGCCGGTTACCGGACGGGCGTGATCGAGCCCAACCACGGCGCCGCGCGGCGTTTCCGCAATCAGGTTGGTGTTGACCAGCACGGTGCCCGCGCCCGGCGCCACCGACACGCCGACGCCGACCAAAGCCTTTCGGATCACATTGCCGGATATCACGACGTCGCGCAGGTAGTTGCCCCAGCCTGCCATGATCCCGAATGCCGGCGCGTTCTCGATTACATTGCCGGTGACGGCGGTATCGGCCTCGACGTAAATCCCGACGCCTGCGTCGTCGTCCGGCGCGGTGCCGATTGGTCGCTTCGGCAACAGGTTGCGAATGATATTGCCCTGCACGACGGCGATACGCCCGCCCTCGTTGAAGTTGCAGACGGACACCCCGAACGCCGCGCCGTCCACGGTGTTGTTGGCGATCACCGCGCCCTCGAACGAGAATTCGGAATACAGCGCCACCTCGCGGACGTCGCTGACGCTGTTACCCGTGATCTGGATGTTGGAGGCCGAGTTGCCGCGCACCGCGGAATAATCGCAGTTGCGGATGCGGTTGCCGCGCACGATGACGTTGCCGGCTCGAAACGCGTTGATGGCGTTGCCATACTGCCCGGAGCCACCGGGACCGGCCTTGATGTCCTCGATGCGGTTGTCGATGACCAGCGTGCCGTCGTCGCCGATGGCGGTCCGAAGGATTTCAATTCCGTTGTCGTTGGTGCCCCGGATGGTGTTGCGCGACACCAGCAGGCGCAGCGCATCGAATGAGACGAGAGCGGTTGAAGCGGTGGCGGTGATGATGTTGCCGCTGACTTCGCCCGAAACCTGCTCGAGCCAGATGGCGTTGCCGCCGCTGCCTGTGATCTCGCAGTCGAGGATGCGGACATCGCGCCCGCCGAGGCAGTGGACCAGACCGCGCCGTGTCGGCAACGCAATGGCCCCGCCGTCGAGCGTGAGGTTGGCGATGCCGACACCGTCGGCGCCTTCGCCTTGAAACATCGAGGGTCCGCCGGTGAAAACAAGCCTGGTTGCGCCGCGCACGCCGGCAAGTTGGGTACCGTTCTGCAAGCGAAGCATGCCGGTGCGATAGACGCCGGGCGGCAGTGCCAGCGGCGCCTGTGCTCGCGCGGCCTCGTCGATGGCGCGCTGCAAAGCCCGCGTCTGATCGTCGGGACTGCCTGGCCGGACGCCATATTGCGTCGCGTCCCGTCCGAGCGTGGAGGTCAACGGCGCCGCACGCGCTGCATCCGGCGACAGCGCCAGCGCGCCGGCAGCGCCGGTCACGGTTGCTCCGATGAGATGGCGCCGATTAAGATCCATGATCGCGTGTTCCCGGAGGGCTGCGCAGGCACGCCCGCCACCCCCCCTGAAGTAACGCAAAAAAACTTTCAGGCATCGTGAAGGCGAGTGCGAGCAGGTCGATTGTTGGGAGTAGGGTTAAATTTTTTTATCTGTCCCGGCAGGCGCTATCGGGGGAAATCACGCGGTTTCCGCAGGGCCATGCGCGTCTGTTTTATCATCTCGAGCAGCATGGCTTCGCCGGCATCGACCAGTTCGTCGAGCGTGATGCGCATGATACCTTTTGGTCGCAAGGCTCCGTTGCGAGCGAGCAGCGGGACATGGATGAACGCGGCGAGGTGGGGGCCGTCGTCGCGGCACGTCGCCTCGATCGCGCGCCAACTCAGGTAATTGCAGAGGTAACTGCCGGCATCCCGTGAGGCTCGCGCATCGATGCCGGTAGCGAGCGCCGCCCGGAGTAGTTTGGCGGTGTGCGGGCCGAAGCGCAGCGCGTCGGCGGAGGCGGCGATTGATCCCCTCCGCACCCGCGTATGGTCGGCATCGGGCCACAGCGTGGTGACGGCGTTGCGGGCCCGGGTCTCGATCCGCAGGTAGCGCGTGCGTCCGGCAACGCCGAACATCAGCAGCGCCTGCGGCCGATGCTGCCTAAGCAGCGCCGGCAATTGCCGGTCGACAGCGCTATAGGTCACCGGAAAGATGTGGCTCGATAAAACGGCATCGGCCAGAGCAGGACGTCGTAGCCGCGTCAGCCGCGCCACCAGCGGCTGCGTCGGATTATGGGGCGCGCCGGGGAAGGGTTCAAAACCCGTGATGAGAATGCGGAGCTTGTCGGTCAATTCTATGAACTCCGTTGACCGTCATGTCCGCGAAAGCGGGCAGCCGGTAAACGCCGAAGCGAACTTATTTCACGACTAACCCGCTGGAATACGGGATCGTCTGCTGGAGCCTGCCGTCGGACGGTGCTTCGCGCCGACCCGCTGGCGGACGATGACGTTTCCGTTGGATGGCGGCGTCGAATCCTCACCTTAACATCTCCGCGATCTGCTCCGCTGCCAATGCAGGGGTGATGCGGCCGTCGGCGACTTCCGTCTCGGTCTTTTTGACCCTGGCGCGGATCACCGGATCGGCGCGCAGCCGCGCCATCATCCGCTGCTCCAGCATCGACCACATCCATTTTACTTGCTGCTGCCGCCGCCGTTCGGCGAAATCGCCAGAAGCGTTCATCGCGGCGCGATGATCGAGAATCTTCTGCCAGAGTTCGCCGATGCCGGTGCCGGTCAGCGCCGAATAGGTCATGACCGGCGGGTGCCAGTGCTCCGAGCGGGGCGTGAGGATGTGCAGCGCGCCGCGATATTCGGCCGCGGCGAGGTTGGCGCGTTTGATGTTGTCGCCGTCCGCCTTGTTGACCGCGATCATGTCGGCGAGTTCGACCAGGCCCTTCTTGATGCCTTGCAGTTCGTCGCCGGCGCCCGGCAGCATCAGCGCCAGGAAAAAATCCGTCATGTCGCAGACCGCGGTCTCGGATTGCCCGATACCGACGGTCTCCACCAGCACCACATCGAAACCCGCGGCCTCGCACAGCAGCATTGCCTCGCGGGTTTTCGCCGCGACGCCGCCGAGCGTGCCCGAGGCCGGTGACGGCCGGATGTAGGCGGCGTCGGAGGCCGAGAGTCGGGCCATCCGCGTCTTGTCGCCGAGGATCGAGCCGCCGGTACGGGCAGAGGAGGGGTCCACCGCGAGCACGGCGACCTTGTGGCCGCGTTCGATCAGGAACATCCCGAGCCCATCGATAGTGGTGGATTTCCCCACCCCGGGTGAACCGGTGATGCCGACCCGGATCGCTTTGCCGGTGTCGGGCAGCAGTGCCTGCACCAGCTCGCGCGCTCCGGCGTGGTGATCCGCTCGCCTGCTTTCGATCAATGTGATCGCGCGGGCCAGCGCCGCGCGGCTGCCGGTGCGGAGGTCTTTGGCAAGTTTGTCGATGTCGAGGTTGGCCGGACCGGTCATTGCCGACCGTTATCCGGGGCGCCAAGCTCAAAGCTAATCAGCAAGGTCGCGAGGTGGCTTCGATGCGTTCCGGTCATATCCGACAATCTTGGTAAGTAACGAGTGGCTACTCCGCCGCCTCGCTATGCCCCAACCTTGCATTGAGCTTGTGGATCAGCTCCTCCGCGGCGTCCGATATCACGGTGCCCGGGGGGTAGATCGCCTCGGCGCCGGCTTTGTAAAGTGCGTCGTAGTCCTGAGGCGGCACCACACCGCCGATGATGATCATGATATCGTCGCGGCCCTGCTTCTTCAGCGCCGCCTTCACCTCCGGGACCGCCGTCAGATGGGCGGCGGCCAACGACGACAGGCCGAGAATATGCACGTCGTTCTCGACCGCTTGGCGCGCGGCCTCATCCGCGGTCGCAAACAACGGTCCGATGTCGACATCGAAACCGACATCGGCGAAGGCGGACGCGATCACCTTCTGGCCCCGGTCGTGGCCGTCTTGCCCGATCTTGGCGACGAGAATGCGGGGCCGGCGGCCTTCGGCTTCTTCGAAGGCATCGATCAGCGCCTGCACCTTTTCGACCCGGTTGGACATGGTTGCGGCCTCCCGCTTGTAGACGCCGGTGATGGATTTGATTTCGGCGCGGTGGCGGCCGAACACCTTCTCCATTGCGTCCGAAATCTCGCCGACCGTGGCCTTGGCGCGCGCAGCGTCGATCGCCAATGCCAGCAGGTTGCCGTTGCCTTCGCCGGCGCTGCGGGTGAGTGCCGAGAGCGCCTCGTCGACATCCTTCTGGCTGCGTTCGGATCGCAGCCGCGACAGCTTGTCGATCTGCAGCCTCCGCACCGTGGAATTCTCCACCTTGAGCACGTCGATCGATGCTTCGTCGACCGGCTTGTATTTGTTGACGCCGATCACCGCCTGCTTGCCGGCGTCGATCCGGGCCTGGGTCTTGGCGGAAGCTTCTTCGATCCGCAGCTTCGGGACGCCGGCCTCGATCGCCTTGGCCATGCCACCGAGCGCCTCGACCTCCTGGATGTGACCCCAGGCCTTGGCGGCGAGATCGTGGGTCAGCCGTTCGACATAATAGGAGCCGCCCCAGGGATCGATGATGCGGGTGGTGCCGCTTTCCTGCTGCAGGAATAGTTGCGTGTTACGGGCAATGCGCGCCGAGAAATCGGTCGGCAGCGCCAGCGCCTCGTCAAGCGCGTTGGTGTGCAGCGACTGGGTATGACCCTGCGTCGCCGCCATCGCCTCGATGGTGGTGCGCATCACGTTGTTGTAGACATCCTGCGCGGTCAACGACCAGCCCGAGGTCTGGCAGTGCGTGCGCAAGCTCAGCGAGCGCGGGTCCTTCGGATTGAACGGCTTCAAGAGCTTGGCCCAGAGCAATCGCGCCGCGCGCATCTTGGCCACTTCCATGAAGAAATTCATGCCGATCGCCCAGAAAAACGACAGCCGCGGCGCGAAGCGATCGACGTCGAGACCGGCGGCCAGGCCGGCGCGCAGATATTCGACGCCGTCGGCCAGCGTATAGGCGAGCTCGAGGTCCTGCGTCGCGCCGGCTTCCTGCATGTGATAGCCGGAGATCGAAATGGAATTGTACTTCGGCATCTTTTGCGAGGTGTAGGCGAAGATGTCGGAGATGATGCGCATCGAGGGCGCTGGCGGATAGATGTAGGTGTTGCGCACCATGAACTCTTTCAGAATATCGTTCTGAATGGTGCCCGAGAGTTTTTCCGGCGGCACGCCCTGTTCCTCGGCTGCCGCGACGAACAGCGCAAGGATCGGCAATACCGCGCCGTTCATGGTCATGGATACGCTCATCTGGTCGAGCGGAATCCCTGAAAACAGCGTGCGCATGTCGTAGATCGAGTTGATCGCCACGCCGGCCATGCCGACATCGCCGGTGACACGCGGATGATCGGAATCGTAGCCGCGATGGGTCGCCAGATCGAACGCGACCGAAAGACCCTTTTGTCCGGCGGCGAGGTTGCGGCGATAGAATGCGTTGGAATCCTCGGCCGTGGAGAAGCCGGCATATTGCCTGATGGTCCAGGGCTGGTTGACGTACATCGTCGGGTAGGGGCCACGCAGGTAAGGCGCGATGCCGGGCCACGTCTCCAGGAAATCGATGCCTTCGAGATCGGCTTCGCTGTAAGCGGGCTTCACCGGGATGCCTTCGGGCGTGAGCCATGGCTGCGCGTCGCCGATCGAGTTCGCTGCCGCGATCGGCTCGAAAGCCACATCCGCAAAATTGGGAATGCGGGTCATCCGTTGTTTTCCTCAAACCTGCGGTTTCGTTCGTTCAGCTCCCGAACATTCTTCTTGTGGATGGGGTCATCAAGGCGGCTCCCCGTCACGAAACCTGTTCCAGACCGAAGCAGTCGCGCCGACAGTTTACCCTTACATCCCATGAAAACCCGCAATATTTCGTTCCAAAGCCCGATCGTGGCTTAGTCTATCACGATCGCCGCGCTGGTGGGACGCCGCCTCAATCATGGTCCGGATGCTGGTGGCTGACGATGCCGCCCAGCTTGTCCGGGCCGTAATTCTGCAGCGTGGTCTGGCTCGGCAGATTGGCGATCGAAACCACCCAACCAAGCCGGGATTCGGTTCCATATTGCCGCGTCGGTACCATTCGGTCGGGACGGTCGAACGCGCCGGTCATGATCTCGATCTTGGGGCCGTCGATACGGCGGAAACCGAGCGGCGTACCGCAGGCCGGGCAAAAATCACGCTCGGCGAGCGAAGACGAACGGAAGCTCGACGGCTGGCCGCGGGTCCAGGCGAAATCAGTCCGTTGAATCTCGGCGAACGAGGCAAACGGAGCGCCGGACGCCTTTTGACACATCCGGCAATGACAGATGCTGATTTTCGTGGGTGGGGCCGACAGCGCGAAGCGCACTGCGCCACATTGGCAGCCGCCGGTCAGAACGGCAGGGGTCGCCGGTGTCATGTTTACTCCATCCGCCGCCAGGCTTGTTGAAGCATTGTCAACGCGTCGCCGCCGGCGAAGACGAAATCGCTGACGCCGGCAGCGCGCAGCGCGGCTTCCTGTTCGCCGGGCCGGCCAGCCAAATAGATATGCTTTGCGCCCGCGGCTTGAAGGGCTTTTGCGCCCTCAGTCGCCCGATCGGCGTAGACCTTGTCGGACGAACACAGACAGGCAAGCTGAGCGCCGGAAGCCTTGAAGGCGGCGGCGAGCGCTCCCGGATCGTTGCCTCCTGACGTATCGACCGCCTCGATTCCGCCGGTCTCGAACAAGCTCCTGACAAACGTCGCGCGCGCCGTGAAGTCGGCCGCCGTGCCGAGGTTGGCGAGAAAAATCGTTGGCCGCGCGCCTCGGGCTTTGAGAACTTCATCCGAGCGGTCGCGAAGGCGCTCGAACGGCGCTGCAAGCCGGGTCGGAGGCAGCGCGTCGAATGTAAGCCCGGCCTCGCCGTCAGGCGCGGGCGCAACGGGTGCGACATCCAATACCGCGACCGCGGTCTCGTGCAGGTTCGGGAATTCGCTGGCACCGGTCAGGACCGCCTTGCGCCTGGCGATATCGGCCTCGCGCGCCGCCCGCGTTGCTGCGACCTTGCGTTGGATCAGGTTATGCTCGAGCGAAGCGAAGACGCCGCCGGCCAACTCGATCTCCTGAAACAACGACCACGCGCTTTCGCAAAGCTGCCGCGTCAGGGTTTCGATGCCGCCGGAGCCGGCCGCGGGATCCGACACCCGGGCGAGGTTGGACTCCTCCAGCAGCACCAGCTGGGTATTGCGCGCCACGCGCCGCGCGAACGCATCGGGCAACCCCAGGGCCAGCGTGTGCGGCAATACGGTGACGGCGTTGGCGCCGGCAAGTCCGGCCGAAAACGTTGCCATCGTCGCGCGCAGCATGTTCACGTAAGGATCGCGCTGGGTCAGCATCCGCCATGCAGTATCGGCCGAGATGAAGATCGGCTTCGGTGACAGCCCGCAAGCCTGTTCAATGCGTGCCCACAACAGGCGCAGCGCACGGAATTTCGCCATGGTCAGGAACTGGTCGGCGTCGGCGGCAAGCCGGGCATAGATCATGCCTTGCGCGTCATCGAGCGCGACCCCGGCGCCTTCCAGCGCCCGCAGATAGGCGACGCCGGTCGCCAGCACGAACGCCAGTTCCTGCGCTTCCGATCCGCCTGCGTCATGGATCACCCGGCCATCGGCAACCGCGAACGGACCGTTGAACCCCATTGCGGAGAGGCCTTTGATCGCACCGGTCACCGCGGGCACGATCTCGGCCCAGGCGTAGGGGCTCGATCCCCGGACCGCGCAGGCTCCGATCGGATCGAGGCCGAAACGAATATCGCACGCTCCGGGAGCAACGGCTTTGCGTTTGACGTATTCGGCCAGGTGGATCGCCGCCATTCTGGACTGCGCGCCGACCTGAAGATCGATCCTAATTCCGGCATCGATGAAAACGCCATCAAGCACCCGGTCGAGCGCTTCGGCGGTCGGCTGCAGCCCGTAGCCATGGGCGCTACTGGCGCCGGCAAATGTCAGCACGAGCCCGTTGGCGCCGTTCTCCAGGTCGTGCAGCGCCTGCGCATTGGCCGTTGCGGGATCGGGATGATCAACGCGCTGCATGATCTGCCAGGGCGAGGCCGGTGCGCGGCCTGCGAGCGGGATGGCGCCGCTTGCGCGGCGATAAATCGGCTCGATCGGTAATCCGTCGGGGGTCTTGCCGACGAGCTTCTCGAACGACGCCCCCTTGAGCACCCCGTCGACCAGCTTGCGCCAGTCGTCGTAACCCGCAGGCGCGAAATCCGCAGCCAACCGCAATTCATCATTTAGAGAGGTCGTTGGCACGTCAGTCATTCTGCGGACGGCTCCCTTCCGGTCGTACTTCCAGACTCCGGAAATTGCCACGGGCCGGCCGCCAAGCCAAACGCTTGTTTGCGGGCCCTGGTCAAACCAGGTTCGGTAACCGCTCGATACCCTCGGTTGAGAGCTGCGCCAGCGCCGCTCTGACGCTGCGACCGGCGATCAGACGATCCGGCACGATTTCCGCCAGCGGCACCAGCACGAATGCGCGTTCGAACAGTCGGGGATGCGGCAGCGTCAATTCCGGCTTGTCGAGCGCGAGGTCGTCATAGGCAAGCAGGTCGAGATCGAGCGTACGCGGACCCCAGCGCCTTTCATTGGTACGGTCGCGGCCGAACTTTTTCTCGATCTTTTGCAGCGTGAACATCAGCGCATGAGGATCGAGGCTGGTATCGATATCGATGCACGCATTGATGAAACGGGCCTGCTGCTCATCGCCCCATGGCGGCGTCGCGTAATCCGATGACCTTGCCTTCAGTACCGCCTGTGCCATGCCGCAGATATTGCCGATCGCTTTTTGGAACGTGGCGCGGACGTCGCCGACATTGCCACCGAGCGCGATCAGAACGTCAGCCATTATCTGCCATGATCCGGCGGCTGACGTGCGCGCGTCAGGACCACGCCGACATCGTCGAAAATCGCCGCGATCGGCGCATGCGGCTTGTGGACGGTGACCTTGACGGCGCTGATGCGCGCGAACGCACCGAGGATCGCGTCGGCGACGGCGCCGGCCGCACGTTCCAGCAGTTTATAGTTGACGTCCTTGAACGCCGCCGTCGCGGTCGCAACCACGTTGGAATACGACACGGTATCGGCGAGCCGATCGGTGCGGGAGGATTCCGACAGGTCGGCAGAGAGTTCGAGGTCAATCACGAAGCGTTGCCCGACCTCAGTCTCGTGATCCATGACTCCGTGGCGGGCGTGGATCACGATCCCGGTGATGAAGATCGTATCTGTCATCGCCTGTCCTCAATCGCCGCCGCGACTCGCAGCGCCTGCACCGTTTCGGCCACGTCATGGGTTCTGATAATCCGTGCGCCGCCGTTCGCCGCCACCACATGCGCGGCAATCGAGCCGCCGAGCCGTTGTTGCGGCTCCGAAGGGATGATCGAACTGATGAAACGCTTTCGCGAAGCGCCAACCAAGATCGGCAGCTTGAATGCCCGCAACTCGCTTAGCCGGGCCAACGCGGTCATGCTCTGCTCGGGCGTCTTGCCGAAGCCGATGCCGGGGTCGAGCACGATGACATCCCGTAGGATCCCGGCCTTCGCCGCGATCGCGAGCGATCGTGCAAAGAAGTCGGCGATATCCTTCATGATGTCGATGTCAGCATCGACCTCATGGCGGTTGTGCATGATGATGACGGGGGCGCCGCGCTTTGCCAGCAGTCCGGCCATCGCCGGGTCCCGCTGCAGGCCCCAGACATCGTTGGCGATCGAGGCTCCAGCGTCGAGCGCCCATGCGACCACGACTGATTTCATGCTGTCGATGGAAACGGGGGTTCCGAGAGCAACCACCTCGGCCAAAATCGGCCGCAGGCGTTCCAGTTCTTCCTCGGCGGAGACCGCCTGCGCGCCGTAGGGCCGGGTCGATTCCGCTCCGATGTCGATGATGTCGGCGCCTTCGGCGATCATCCGACGGGCCTGCGCGATTGCGTGATCCGCTGCGATGAACCGCCCGCCATCGGAAAATGAGTCCGGCGTTATATTCAGCACGCCCATCACGGCGGGATACGGCCGGGACAACAGGGTAGGGAGTGCCGGGCGATCTGCCGGGGTGGCCGCCGAGGTAGGTCTGGACGCGGTCGCGATCATGCGGTCGCTTTGCGCGGTCCATGCACGGGAGTCAAGGTGCCGGGTGGCCCGGTGGCGGGATGGAAATCCACGGCCTGATCCCGGATATTAGATTTGAGGTAATCTTATCCAATGAGCGGCGGCTCTAGTAAGTAATCTTGGGCTGCAGCTTGCGCGCTTGCGCGATCAGTTGCTCGACCGATTTCTCGGAAGGCAAGATCCGCACGAGCTTGCGCTTGGTATTCACCTCTTTCATGTTCTGCGCCAGGCGCGCCGGATTGCGCAGCGCCAGCTCGCGAACCGTGGTGACACCGGCCGCCCGAACCAATCCGACCTTGGCCTTCCCCATCCCGGGGATCCGCATGTAATCGGCGACGTTCGCCCATTCGAGCAGTTGCTGCTCGGAGATGCCGGTCTTCGCCGCGAGACACTTGCGTCCCTTGACGGTGCGCGCAGCCTCGAGCAGTCCTTCGGTCGTACGAATGCCCAGTGCCTTGAGTTTCGATGCCGTAAAGGCGGTCATGCCGTCAATGTTGGAAATAGGATATGTCATGATACTCGATATGAAAAAAGGTGCTTCAGGCAAATCGGCTGAGGCCTGGTGTTCCCGCAATGATCTCGCCCATCTTATCCGCTCCAATTCTGTCGCGGCCAATTCTGAAAAGTTCACGCGCGATATTCTGAATCTCATTGATTCCAAGGCCTAATCCCATCAGCCTGCTGCCGAGCGCCATCAGGCCCTCGCCCATCAAGCCGCTGAGACCGCTGCTCTTGCTGGAGGCCGATATCGCCGCTTCCGCGCCTGGAATTGCATCGATCAAGGCCTGGACGGTGTCGGCAGGACCTTCCTTACGAAGGAAACTTAGAATAATGCCGATGGTTTTCTCAGCCGCAACAGCATCGATGCCGGCTTTTTGCGCCAGCTGTCCTGCCAGTTCGTCCATCTTGCCCCGTCCTCACCCGGTTGTTTGCCGGATCCCTGCTTGTGAATTTATCTTGATCTTCCGCTTCATGAATTACAAGCGACCACCGCATTCGAAGATGCAATTCCGCTTAGATCGCGCCAAGAGTGTTGCAGCAATGCAAGGGCTGCGCGAAACTTGAAGCCAGATTGTCGCGGCGTGGCACTCGTTTTGTCGCGGCGCGGCGCTCGTTGCAACCCTCGCCGGTCAATGCACACGGCCGATTGATCGTCCGTTACCTCGCGTTCCCCGCGTTCCAACTCGTCCAAAGGCCCGTTGGCCGGTTTCAATCCTGTCGCAACATGCGGTATGATCGCGATGCTGGCCGGCCGAAAACCTCGGTGCGCGCGAAGAGGCGATGCAATGGCGACGTCCAACAACATGACGGCCGATACGGATGAGAAAATTTTCATCGGCAAGGGCGAGCAGCCGGCCTGGCTGACGCTGGCGCTCGGAAATCGCCACGGTCTCGTCACCGGCGCGACCGGCACCGGCAAGACCGTCTCGCTGCAGGTCATGGCGGAAGGCTTTGCGCGGGCCGGCGTTCCGGTTTTCGCAGCAGATATCAAGGGCGACCTCTCCGGCATCGCTGAAGTAGGCGAGGCCAAGGACTTCATCGTCAAGCGCGCCCGCGACATGGGCCTGACGTTCCAGCCCGATCAATTCTCGACGGTGTTTTGGGACGTGTTCGGCGAGCAGGGCCATCCGGTCCGCGCCACCGTGACTGAAATGGGACCGTTGTTGTTGTCACGGATGCTCGACCTGAATGATGTGCAGGAGGGCGTTCTAAACGTCGCATTCCGCGTCGCCGACGATAATGGTCTTGCGCTGATTGATATGAAGGATCTTCGGGCACTGCTCGATGCAATCGTTCCGGATTCCGGAAAGAAGCCGGCAGACGAGGGCGACGACGCGCTGGCGCCCCTCCGCAAGGCCGCGCAAGGGTTCGGCAATGTCACCAAGGCGACAGTCGGAACCATCCAGCGCCAGCTTCTGGTGCTGGAAAATCAGGGCGGCGCGAAGTTCTTCGGGGAGCCGGCCTTGTCCTTGAAGGATTTCATTCGCACCGACCGCGATGGCCGCGGCATGGTCAACATCCTGGCCGCGGACAAGCTGATGCAGAGCCCGCGGCTCTACGCGACGTTCCTGTTGTGGATGCTGTCCGAGTTGTTTGAAGAACTGCCGGAGATCGGCGACCCGCCGAAGCCAAAGCTCGTGTTTTTCTTCGACGAGGCTCACCTTTTGTTCAACGATGCGCCGAAGGCGCTGATGGACAAGATCGAGCAGGTGGTGCGGCTGATACGCTCCAAAGGCGTCGGAGTCTATTTCGTCACGCAGAACCCGATCGACGTCCCGGATAAGGTGCTGGGACAGTTGGGCAACCGTGTGCAGCACGCGCTGAGGGCCTTCACGCCGCGCGACCAGAAAGCCGTGGCGGCGGCGGCGCAAACGTTCCGGCCCAATCCCAAGCTGAATACGGCGAAAGTCATCATGGAGCTGGGGAAAGGCGAGGCGCTGGTGTCGTTCCTGGAAGGCAACGGCACGCCGGCGATGGTCGAACGGGTCATGATCCGGCCGCCCTCGGCGCGGATCGGGCCGATCACGCCGGAAGAACGCAAGACCATCATGGATGGCAGTCCCGTAAAGGGCAAATACGACACCGCCGTCGATTCCGAATCCGCCTATGAGATATTGCAAAAGCGAGTGGCCGGAACTGCGGCGGCCCCCGATGCGCCCGCCGGTGATGGCGGCATTCTCGGACAGATCGGCGCTATTGTCGGCACGATCTTCGGCACCAACGTATCGCGCAGCCGCCGGATGTCGACCGGTCAGGTTATTGCGCGTAGCGTCACGCGTTCGGTCACCAACAAGGTGGTCGGCGGGGTCGTCGCCGATCTCGGCAAATCGGTGGGCGGTTCGATCGGCGGCTCGGTCGGGCGTGCGCTGGTGCGGGGCGCACTCGGCGGGCTGTTGCGGCGATAACGGCTTCGTCGACGGCTCTGATATTTATTCCTCTGGCTTCCGGAAATGAGCGTGTGCTGAGATATCCTTCGTTGCGAGCGCCGCTCGATATTCTTTTTCTCGTCTGCTGTATCGCATTGACCGCCGACGTTCTCGTTCCGGAGATCTGGGGCCACGGCAAGACCAAGGACTATCCGCTTTGGTTCTGGGCCGGGCAGCAGGTGCTGCGCGGCAACAATCTCTACCCCAGCGACCTCGACACCTATTTCAGCTTTATCTACCCGCCGCTGCCGGCGGTGCTGCTCGCGATACCCAGCTATTTCGGCAAGATCGCGCTCTATATCGTCCTCTCACTTCTGAATGCCGCCGCGTGGTGGATGACAGGGCAGTTCTCCAACGCGATGACCGGCTCGGGGCGGACGCCCGGTCCGTGGCTGTACGCGCTGCCGGGCTTCCTTACTATAACCTTTGTCTTCGACATGTTCGATCTCGGGCAGCCCAACCTGGTCCTGCTGGCGATGATGCTGTTCGGGTTCTGGTTGCTGCAGCACGAGCGCCCATGGTTTGCGGGCGGCATGTTTGCGTTGGCGACGGCGATCAAGGTTTTCCCGCTGGCCGTTTTTCCCTATCTGCTTTGGCGGCGGCATTGGGCGGCGGCGGCGAGCATGGTCGTCATGACCGGGATTTTCCTGTTCGTTGTTCCGGCGCCCGTGCGCGGCTTCCAGCACAATGTCGACGAACTGAAAACCTGGTATCAGGCAATGGTCGGGTCCAGTTCGGCCAAGGGGTTCGGTCAGCGCGACGAGCAGAACTGGTCCTGGGTCAATCAGTCGATCATTGCGGTGACGCACCGCCTGACGCGCCCGGTGAACTACAACCAGGACGATCCCGCGAGGCCGGCGCGATACATGAATCTGCTGGATCTCGATTTCAAGACCGCTAACTGGATCGTCATCGCGATATCGCTCCTGATCGGGCTCGGCTATGTCGCGGTGATGCCGCCCCGGGCGCGGCGGACCGCGCGCTCGGACGCCGAGGAGATCGGGATCCTGTTCTGCCTGATGACGGTGGCCTCGCCGCTGGCCCGGCAGTACTACTTCATGTGGTTGTTCTTCCCGATGACCGTCCTGATTCACCGCGCGATTTACGATCCACGTGCCGCCGTGCGGAAGGGGAGCTGGGCAGCGCTCGCCGCGGCCGGATTTCTGATGTTCCTGTCGCTGCCGATGTTTCCGAACGATCTACAGGCATACGGGAACAATCTTGCCGCGGCGGCTGTCATTGCCGGGGGATTGATCTGGCATATTCTGCATCCGCCCGCGGATGATCGTGCCGGCGCCTTGTCTCCGGCATCGAGCGAGATACAACGTGAGATTTGAAAGCGTAGCCCGGTTTAGCCAAGGGAAGATCGACCATGTCCAGTAACGCGCAACTGCAACCGGTCCTCGATCGCATCGACGCCGATTTTGACACCAGCCTGGAGCGGCTCTTTGCCCTGCTGCGGATCAAGTCGATCTCAGCCGATCCCGCTTTTGCCGGCGACTGCAAGGCGGCCGCCGAACATCTGGCGCAAGACATCACGACGCTTGGTTTTTCAACCGAGGTCCGGCCGACCGCCGGTCACCCCGCCGTGGTTGCCAAATCCAGTGGCGGCGAGCAGGGACCCTGCGCGGCCACATGTGCTTTTCTACGGCCACTACGACGTGCAGCCGGTCGATCCGCTCAATCTTTGGCACCGTCCTCCCTTCGAGCCCGTCGTCACCGATCATGCCGACGGTCGAAAGATCATCGTCGCGCGCGGCGCCGAAGACGACAAGGGTCAGTTGATGACCTTCGTCGAGGCCTGCCGGGCCTGGAAGGCGGTCTCGGGTTCGCTGCCGGTCGACATTACCATGGTGATCGAGGGTGAAGAGGAGGTCGGATCGAAGAACTTCGTGCCGTTCCTCGAGAGCAACAAGGAAGAATTCAAGGCGGACTTCGCGCTGGTGTGCGATACCGGCATGTGGGACCCGAACACGCCCGCGATCACCACCTCGCTGCGTGGTCTCGTGTACGAAGAGGTGCGGATCAAGGCCGCCAACCGTGATTTGCATTCCGGCATCTTCGGCGGTGGCGCGCAAAATCCGATCCGGGTGCTGACCCGCATCCTCGGCGGCCTGTTCGACGATGACGGCCGCATAACCATTCCTGGCTTCTATGATGGCGTGAAGGACCTGCCGGCCGACATCCTGGCGCAATGGTCGAAGCTCAACCTGACTGCGGACAGTTTCCTCAAGCCGATCGGTCTTTCAGTCCCCGCCGGTGAGAAAGATCGTTTGCTGATCGAACAGATCTCCTCGCGTCCGACCTGCGACGTCAACGGCATCATCGGCGGCTACACCGGCGAGGGCTCGAAAACCGTTATTCCGGCGGAAGCTTCCGCGAAGGTCTCGTTCCGTCTCGTCGAGGGCCAGGATCCCCTCAAGATCCGCAAGGCGTTCCGTGACTACGTGACCGTGCGGCTGCCGAAGGATTGCCGCGCCGAGTTCGGCGACCATTCCAGCGGGCCGGCGATAGCGCTCGACTGGAACATGAAGCCGCTTGCCGCTGCGCGGCGCGCGCTTACCGAGGAGTGGGGCAAGGAGGCGCTGCTGATTGGCTCGGGCGCCTCGATCCCGATCGTCGCCGATTTCAAGCGCACGCTTGGTCTCGACACCGTGCTGGTCGGCTTTGGTCTCGAAGACGACAATATTCATTCACCGAACGAAAAGTACGACCTCAAGAGCTTTCACAAGGGCATTCGTTCGTGGGCGCGGATCCTCGCGGCGCTGGCGGAGATGCCGAAGGCATAACCTGGATATCAAAGCGATATCCGGGCTAGCCGGCCGTCCGAATTGCTCATTCAAGCTTTTTGTTACCCTGTTGCTGTGACAGCCCCTGTCCGCGCTGAGTCGAGGGTTGGCTGCTGTTTGAAAATTATCCGGAGAAATGATACCCAGATCAAATTATTGCCGGATGGACGAAAGAGTTTCGTCAACTATTTAAGCAGTCGGTGCTTTCTAAACAGAACATTCCTTGATTACGTTTAGGATAGGCGATGGCCCTTGATCCAAAAAAATTGCCCCCGCTGAGCCACACGGATGAATGGCTGCAGATCATCAAAGAGTTTTTGAACGCGCTGGCCTTGCGAAAAAAGGCTCAGTACAACCGCCGGGTTTCCGTCGGCGACCTCCTGACCGAGCGGAGCGACAACGCCGCAATGTACGGCTTCGGCGAGGGGACGACGATGTACGACAATGTCCTCGTGCTCGGCGATGTGAAAGTGGGCCGCAATACCTGGATCGGGCCTGGATGTATTCTGGATGGGTCCGGGGGCGGTTTGGAGATCGGGGATTGGTGCTCGATTTCCGCAGGCGTTCATATTTACACGCACCACACCGTTAACCGGTCGATCACGCTAGGTGTCGCGCCGATCGACTATGCGCCGACAAAAATCGGCAACGGCGTTTACATCGGGCCCAACTCCATCCTGGAGATGGGGCTCACCATCGGCGACAAGGTGGTGATCGGCGCAAACTCGTTTGTAAATCGTGACATCCCGACGGGTTCGAAGGCCTTCGGCAATCCCGCTCAAATACGGTGAAGCCGGAAGCGGCTTGGCATGTGGATTGCGTCATGCAAAGTCTTAGTTGCCCGACAGGTGTTCCAGCATCGCGGCGCAGGCGGCTTCGGCTTCTTCGAAAGTTTCAAAGGGTGAGCCGGTGATCCTGACCGCGCCACGGCCTTCATAGACCGGACGCCACGACGCCAGATAACCGGTGCGTCCGTGAAAGTGTAGACCTGTGCGGCTTTCGTAGCTGATCACGAAGGAATAGCCATCGCTGATTGCGCTCCATATTTCCATGTCTTCGATGGCACGATGGAATTGCAGAGGCATTGCGGGTCGATTTGCTATTCGGTGCTGTCCACGCGGCAGGGTCAATTAATCCGCCGGTAGGCCAAGTGTTCCGTCGGCAGCGCAACGAAAACAGGTCGGCTGCAGCTTCTTTCGCGTTCTTAGAAACGCAATTCTGCGGTCGCGCTCCGCGAGTTGGACCGGAGGGTACGGAGTATGTCGGAAGCGTTCACACTCGCGCGCGATAATGACGACGCAGCCAATTTATCGATGTTCCTTACTGATGTGCCCACCGCGCCTGGATCGCGATAGAACGTTTGGCGGTTGATACTCCAAACATTCGTCCGCCGGTGAACATTGTGTTCGAAATGTCCGCGTCGTCGGTCATAAAAGATTGATGGGAGAATTCCCATAACCTCTGACGTTGAACGCAACTCCGCCGTCAGACCGGCAAAATAAAAACGCCGCCCGGGATTGGACGGCGTTTGAATTCGAAGTGCAGAGGGTGTCAGAAGTTACACTACACCCGCAATACCAAACTTTCAATTCTTGTAGCTGGAGTCGAGGCGGTCGACTTTGCGCAGCAACGCAGGCCACACGAGCGTGGTCGAACGCAACTCCTGCCGGTCCGGGTTCGCGAGCAGCGCGGTGTTCTTGTCGACGACGGCGGGATCGACCGGATAGGCGACAGGCCCCAGCATGCGGGTGCGTACCTGCATCGTGCAGGCGCGTTCCAGATGGAACATCCGCTCGAAGGCCGATGCAACCGAGCGGCCGACCGTCAGCGTGCCGTGATTGCGCAACAACATGTGGTTCTTGGTACCGAGGTCCTTTTGCAGCCGCGGCCGCTCATCGTGATCGAGCGCGATGCCTTCGTAGTCGTGATAGGCGAGGTCAAAGGTGACAAGCTGCGCGGTCTGGTTCATGGGCAACAGGCCTTCGGCGCTGCTCGCAACCGCGGTGCCGTCGGGCGTATGCAGATGAAGCACGCAGCCTGCGTCTTCGCGCACCTCGTGGATCGCCGAGTGGATGGTGAAGCCGGCCGGGTTGATGCTGTACTGGCTCTTGCTGAGCTGGTTGCCGTGGAGGTCGACTTTCACCAGGCTGGAAGCCGTGATCTCGTCGAACATCAGGCCGTAGGGATTGATCAGGAAGTGATGGTCCGGTCCCGGCACGCGCGCGGAAATGTGGGTGTCGACCAGGTCGTCCCAACCATAATGCGCGATCAGCCGGTAGCAGGCCGCGAGATTTACGCGCTGGCTCCATTCAGCCGGAGTCATTTCCGAGGGGGCTTCCTTGAGGCGTGCTTCAGCCGGCGACATGACCAAGTCTCCCTTACAGGTTGTTGATTTTCGCCGTCAACTTAGTCCGGTCACAGGCCGGCAGCAAGTGCGCGGCGCCGCGCTGCGATGCTGCAGTTCCGCTTGCCTCAATTTCTGGAGTCGCCGCGGAATTAGCCGCCTAAGGCGCGGGAATGGCCAGCAGGCCGGAGATGCTACGCCCGCGAATGTCGTAGACCCGCGCAAACACCACATCGTCGCGCTTGATCTCGACCATCACGGGCGCGGTCAGGCCCTTGCAGTAGAATTCGCCCAGTGTCATCGCAAAATCGGCAGCATGGCTGTCCCAGCCGATCGTGAAGTCCGGTCCAAGCGCGACCTGTGCAGGACGTTGCGGTCCGCATACCGCCACCTTCCACTTGCGCCCATGTGGGGGAACTTCCTGCCGTTCCACCAGTTCTTCGCGCAAGGCATCGGATGCCTGCTTGAAGGCGAGACCCCAATAATCCAGCATATACAGGTCGTCGGCAGCGCGAACCGTTCCGGCGATATGGTTGAAGTGGGTGTATTGGTAGGGGTGCAGGCGGATCATTTCGCTGAACGGCAGAAGCAGCCCGAACGTGAAAATGGCAACCGCCGCCGGCTGCCAGTTGCGGCGGTTTTCCTTCAGCCAGTTCATGCCCCACGCGAACGCGACACCGCCGAGCACCGCCATCGGCGGAATTACAAAAACGAAATGGCGAATGCCGTTGTAAAGCGCTGGGCGCTTCACCATCGCAATCAGCAGCGGCAAGGTTGCCGCCGACGTCAGCATCAACAGGATCGTCTTGCGGCGGGCCGGCACATCGTTCCGCGACAGCGACGCGAGGCTGCCGACGACACCGGCCACAAACAGCGCAAGCAGAACTTCGGGGAGTTGCAGCGCGAACAGGGTCGGCAGGTACGACCAGGGCATGTCGGGCACGGAGACCAGCGCGCCGTCGAACATTTCCTTCCACGGCTTCTCGAAGAAGTAGGAGAAGTAGGTCAGAGCCCGGAACGGATTGCCGACTTCGATCACCGACCACGGCCAGATCAGTCCCATGATGAGGTAGCCGAACACAAGACTGGGCAGCAGCACGTAGACGACGTGTGCAAATCGTTTGGCCGCCTCGTACGTGCCTTGGGTGTGGGCTTCCTCGATCAACAGCGGCATGAAGCCGATGAGGGCATAGACCAGCGCGAGTCCGCCCAGCACGCGTGAGCCGAGGGACAGGCCAGCACCGAGCCCGACGATCAGGATGGTGCGCGGCGAGGGCGCCGGATATTCCTCGGCCAGCCGGACCAGCCCCAGCATCAGGATGATCATCGCGACCGCGAACGGCGCGTCCTTCGGATTCATGAACATATGCCCGTAATAGGTCGGGCACAGCGCGAGCAGCAGTAACGCTACGAGACCGGCAACGGGGCCGCCGACGCGGCGGGCAAGCCGCCACGTCACCGCAAGACCGACCAGGCCGACAACCGCGCCGAGGAGACGGCGGGTCTCGAACAATTCGAGCGGGATGACCTTATGCAGTAGTGCTGCGACCATATCGAAGCCGCCGCCATACATGTAGAGGTTGGCGAACGACAGCGCGCCGGTATCCTTGAAACCGGAACCATACATGCGCAACAACAGGTCGGCATATTCGGCGTGGGTGTAGTCGTCCCATCCGAGGCCATAGTCACGAAAGGTGAGGCTCGCGATCAGACCGACGGCCGCCAGCGCGACAAGCGCAAGGTCGTCACATGTTCGTTCCACCGAGCGCCGGGTGGGCGTATCGATAGTCGACGTCGTGATTGATGACATGGCTAATGGTGACCCGGCGTCCTCAGTGGCCCAGCTTTGGCGCTTTTGGGCCTCGTTCCCCGGCTTCCATATAGCGCAGTTCCGTTACCGGGTAATTGAGAAATGTGGCGTAAATGGCCTAGTGCAACGCAACAATCGAGGCTTTAAATCGATATCTCGGGCGTGCTGGACCGAAAACGGGTTCCAAATCGGCCTACCAACCTGCTAAGTCCCCTTTTTGCGAAGGAACTTCCCCTACGATTGCCGGTTGGCGGTGCGGTTAATATGACGATATCGTGGCCTGGAGGGCTGCGCGCTTTTCGGGCGTGGCAGGGGTTTTGCGGATGGTAGTTGTGTTGTTGATCGCCGGAATCGGCTTCGTTCTCCTGGGTCTGCTGGGCATCGTGGCAGGGATTCCCGTGAAGGAGTTCAGCTTCGGCAATACGCTGATTCTGGCCGGCGCGGTCACGACCTGCACAGGCATGGTCGTGCTTGGCCTTTGGACGGTGGTCCGGGAACTAAGGGCCATCGCAGAGCGGCTCGAACCGGGCAAGGCGGCGATGTCCGACGGTGCTTTGCTGGGCTCGGACACGCGGTTCGTACCGCAAGAGGCGGAAGAGCAGGTCTTCCCGTTCGGTCGCGATCCGGCGGGCGCGCCGGGCTCCCCTGATGCGGAACCGGCGACGTTGCCTCCCTGGCACGAGGAGACCGCGACGCGCGACCGCGCGCGCAACGATCCGGCGCCGGAGTTACCGGATCCTTCAGGCAAGCCACGGCGCAATCTGTTGTTTTCGTCGAGCTTGCGGAAGGACCGCGAGCGCACCGAATTGCGTCTGAGCGATCCCGCGATGGCCGATCCGCGTTCGACGCCGGCTAGCACCATGCCCCCCTCCAAATCGGGCGAGACGCCTCCGACTTCCGAAGATGGTTGGTCGCAACCTGAGCGCGGCAGGACCGCTGATGGGCCGTTATCGCGGCGTAGCAGTCGCACGCCATCGACCTTCAGCGAGGCCAATGCCGAAGCCACCGGATCGAGTCGTTCTCCATCCGGCGCACGAAACGAAGATGCGTCCGCGGTCAGCATTCTCAAGTCGGGCGTCGTCGATGGCATGGCCTATACATTGTATGTCGACGGTTCGATCGAGGCTCAACTGCCGGAAGGCACGATGCGGTTCGCATCGATCGACGAATTGCGCGCGCATCTGGATCAGCGCTCCTAGCGCTAATCTATTTCCCGGCCAGCCTGACCTGAAAATAAAACATTGTTGTTCTTGTCAGTTCGGCAGCAATTCGCCCATATTCGACAAGTAGTCGACGATTCCGCGAGCGTATTGGCGTTACGGAATACTGCTCGACGGCAGGGTTTCCCGCATGCGCAAGATCGTCGAAAGGTTCAGGCCATGACCGACGCCGCCGGCAAGAGTTTCATCGACCTGACCGCGAACATCGTTTCGGCTTATCTCAGCAATAATCCGACGCCCGCCGCGGAAATTCCCGCGCTGATCAGCCAGATCCACGCGGCCTTGCAACGGGTGTCGACGGGTCGGGTCGAAACGCCGGCAGAACCGACAAAGCCTGCGGTCTCCGTCAAGAAGTCGATGACCCCCGATTACCTGGTCTGCCTCGAGGACGGCAAGCGGTTCAAATCACTGAAGCGTCACCTGCGCACCCAGTACAACATGACGCCGGAGCAATACCGGGACAAATGGAGCCTGCCGGCCGACTATCCGATGGTCGCGCCAAACTACGCGGTGGCGCGTTCGCAGCTTGCCAAGAAGATGGGGCTGGGGCAGCAACGGCGGCGGCGCAAATAGCCGCTCGTTTCAGCCGGCGGCGGCGAGCGCCTGGCGCGCGTCGGTGCGGATGCGCTCGACCATGGCGCGCAAGCCATTGGAGCGCTGCGGCGTCAGGTGCTCGCGAAATCCGAATTCGTTGAACAGCGCGATCGCGTCGGTCGACAGAATCTGCTGCGGCGTGTGGCCGGAATATAGCGTCAGCAGGATCGCGATCAGTCCCCGCACGATATGCGCGTCGCTGTCGCCGAGATAATTCAGCAGCGGTTCGCCGGCGTCGTTGCGCTCGACGCGCTTCGAAAGCCAGACCTGACTGGCGCAGCCCTGAACCTTGTTGGCCTGGGAATGCGCTTCCTCCGGCATCGGATCGAGGGTGCGGCCGAGTTCGATGACGTATCGATAGCGGTCGTCCCAATCGTCCAGCAGCGCGAAATTGTCCCTGATTTCGTCGATCGTCATTGCGTCCCGCGTTCAATCCCCAGGCCCGTACAGGCAAGCCCTGGGTCAAGAGGACTTGCATCAAGTCCTATATAGGGCCTTTTCGGGCGAAGTGGAGACCGCTTCTCGTCAATCAGACGGCACCTCGACTTTGCCCGCGGGACACAAAGGTTCGCGGCGGGTGGAGTTCGTCGGGGCTACGGGGACGACGGTGCCTGCCACACCGCGGTGAGATCGTCCGGCGTCAATGTGTCGCGCGGTGCCGCCTCGGCGAGCGAGGCATCTGGCCTGTCGTCGCCCCCGATCGAGCCGGTACGGTCGGGCGCACGCTTGTCAGTGATCGGGCGGTCCGGTGGCGCGGGCTTGTCAGTGATGATCTGGTACAGCTTGCGGGCGCCATCCTGGGCGCGCTGTCCGATCACGGTCGCGGCCTGGCCGCCGACCTCGCACGCCGCCGGCTGGCGCTTGCAGAACTGCCCCATGTCCGAGACCGCCGCAGTCGCAGCCGACACCGCCTCGGACGCGCCGATCTGCGGCAGCTTCTCCAATTCAGGCGTCTTGTCTCGTGGCAGCAGCACGAGCACTAGCCCGAGCCAGAATGCCAAGCGGAGCAGAAAAAACATCTCGCGACCCCGGCCCGTCTATTTTGATCTCGTTGCGATACCCCGCAACCGTTGCGCTTGATCGCGCGCATCGATCCCTGATTAATGCCCGTCAATAAATTGCAAGTGTTTGCATTGAGCTTAATTCGCCGGAAATTCGCTAAAAATCCCGCAGATTTGATTCGGTGTAAATTTTCGATTGACGACGGCGTCCACCAGCAATCGTGCGTCTACCTTTTCGAAACCATATGCCCGCTGCGCTGGAAACCCGGCATTCACCATCCGGATCGAATGAGCGGCCTGGCCGCCTTTGAAAAGGCTGCCGAGATCACGTCTTTGGCGGGCAGCCGCTGCGCTTTAGCGTTCGCTTAAGGTCGCTCTGACACGGTGGCGCAACGATAAGGGGGCGTTGCGGCACGTCACTTTGACGGACAAGCCGAAGCGCGAGGACCGTGACCATTTTGAATATCATCCACGATTGTCTCGATGCGCTGCTGCACCCCTCGGCGCGCTATGACGTGCTGACACGGGCGCGGCATCGCGCTTTCATTGCCCCTCGACTGCTTGGAAGCCTGGTGGCATTCGCCGCATTTCCGGTCTATCTGGCGATGCGCGGCGCGCCTACCGCGCTCGAGGTCGTTGGATTTTCGTGGCTGATCGCGCCGATCATGCTTTCATGGTTCCTGTCGCGCACCGGGCGCTACGAAGGTGCCTACGTGTTATCGTCGCTGGCGCTGGCGGGGCTCGTCATGACCCTCGCGATCAGTACCGGCGGCATCGAATCGTTTGCCGCGATCTGGCTGGTGTTGGTTCCGCTTGAGGCTGCATTGTCGGCATCGCGACGCGTGGTCACGTTCGCATCCGCGCTGGCGCTGGCGTGCGCCGGTCTCCTGATCGTTCTCGGATATTCCGGCGTGCTACCTGCGCCGCCGGCGAGCGCCGCCTTACGCGGCATCTGTATGGCATTCGGCGTCGCGTCGGCGACGCTCTACGCCACGGGACTGGCATTCGGCGCGGAGTTGCTGGCGCGCACCAGCGTATCGCTGCTCTATGTCGAAGAAGATCGATATCGGCTGCTGGCGTGCAATATGAGCGACGTGATTTCGCGGCATCGCCGCAACGGCGAAGTGCAGTTCATTTCGCCCGCGGCGGAGATGATGCTGCGTGCACCGGTGGCGCGGCTGCTCGGGCACGGCTTGTTCGACCGAGTCCATGTCGCCGATCGGCCAGCCTATCTCACCGCACTTTCGGATGCCGCCCGTGGCGGTGAAGAGCGAAGCGTCGAATTCCGTCTGCGGCGGGACGCGCCACAAGGGGGCGAGCGTAGCCAAGCCAACCAAGGCAATTCGGTCGACTTCATTTGGGTGGAGATGCGTTGCCGGCCGCTCGGACAAAATTCGGAAGCGGCTTCACCGGAAGCCGAGGTCGTGGCTGTGACGCGGGACGTCACCGACCGGAAGATCCAGGAACAGGCGCTCGATCAGGCGCGGGCTGCCGCCGAGCAGGCCGATATGTCCAAGAGTCGTTTTCTCGCCACCATGAGCCACGAACTGCGCACGCCGCTCAATGCCATCATCGGCTTCTCCGAGATGATCGTTCAGGAAGATGCCTTGATGCTGGACGCGGCGCGCCGCAAGGAATATGCCCAGCTCATCAACGATTCGGGTCAGCATCTGCTCTCGGTGGTCAACGGCATCCTCGATATGTCCAAGATGGAGTCCGGGAGTTTCGAGATTTCGCCGGAGCCGTTCGCTCCGCGCGCAGCCCTTCTCAATTGCTGCAATCTGCTGGCGCTGAAAGCGCGGGAAAACGGCATCGATCTCGTCACCCGCGCGCCGGACGATCTGCCCGTCATGACGGGCGATCCGCGCGCGTTCAAGCAAATCATCCTGAACCTCGTGTCCAACGCCATCAAGTTCACCGAGCGCGACGGTACGGTGACGGTCTCCGCAGCCGTCGAAGGACCGCGGTTGGTGCTTCGCGTCAGCGATACCGGTGTCGGCATCGCCGACGACGATCTCAAACGGATCGGCAATCCCTTCTTCCAGGCCGGCAAGACTTATCAGCGGCGTCACGAAGGGACAGGTCTCGGACTATCGATCGTCAAAAGCCTGGTCGGGATGCATGCCGGCGAAATGACCGTGCAGAGCAGGATCGACGAGGGGACCACCGTAACAGTCGCACTGCCGCTGACATTCATGCCTCTCGCAGAAGAGCCGACCAACATCGCAACGCTCACACCGGTGCTGCGGTGCGGATCTCCCGATCAAGCCTTTCAGGTGAAGAAAAGTGCCTAGACGACTGGATGATGACGACGAAATGCCGCGGCGCCGCCGTCGCGGCGCCGCGGCCGTAGAGGTCGAGCAGGAGGCCGTCGAACGCGGCATCCTGCTACGGCTGTTGCTCCGCAGCCCGAAAGATGCGGTGGCGGGTGCGCTTGCCTTAGCCGCGGTCGGCGCCATCGTCACCAATGCCCTGTTCCTGCAGGCAGGACCGCATCCGTCGCCGATGTTCGGCTCGGTGGTCACGATGCCGGCGGTAACGCCGCCTGCCAACCCATTGCCGCGCCCGCGCCCGGTGGACGCCACGACACGATCGGATGCGGCTCCGCCGGAGGCGAGGCCCGCGGAGCCGAGAGTGGTCGAATCCAGAACGGCTGCCGAGCCGAAAGCGTCCGAGGTGAGGGCTTCAGACCCCAAGGTGGCCGATCCGTTGGCCAACCTGGTCAAAGCGACCACCGCGCCGCCCGCGACAGCTCCTACGGTGTTGCGGCCGCCTGCCTCGATCCCGATTTCCCACAGCGACATCGGTCTCAGTCCGGGTGGCTCCCGCCGGATAGCGGCGGTGCAGCGTGCGCTCACCGAATATGGCTACGGCCAGTTGAAGCCGACCGGCACCATCGGCGCCGATACCCAGGCGGCTATCCAGAAGTTCGAGCGTGAGCACAAGGTCCCGGCGACCGGGCAGGTAACCGACCGTCTG
Source organism: uncultured Alphaproteobacteria bacterium (assembly GCA_963756215.1). Taxonomy (GTDB): domain Bacteria; phylum Pseudomonadota; class Alphaproteobacteria; order Rhizobiales; family Xanthobacteraceae; genus Bradyrhizobium. The sequence continues at coordinate 116,220 of CAVWMY010000002.1, forward strand.
GTCCGTGAACTTTCTGCGATGATCGGTCACCCCGTCGAATAACGCGGGAAGACTGACCGCTAGCCGCTAAATCAAGCCGAAACATCACGACAGTTTGACCCGAGCAGAGCGCGACAAACGCTGCCGGGTACTCATATCTCAATGAGGATTGGCGCAACACGCCCGAGTTCCCGGTCCAACCGGGGCCTTGGATTTGGTGGCATTCGTACCCACCTGAACCATATCGAGTTACCTCTACGATGGAACGTTTGTGCAATTGCCTGTTTAATACTCAATCGCTGCACACGTTGCGCATTGCGTCGTCGAGTCTACGGAGTGTCCAATCGCATATGTGCTGATGCTGATTCGTGACACGGGTGCGGGCAGTCTTCCTGGCAACCAGCGAGCTTGCGGCGCGTCCGGCGGTTCAGCGAACCACGTGGAGAGGGATCATGTATAACGATTCTCTGTTCAATGCTTTCGCCCGGTCGTTCGAGGCGCGTATCGAAACCGACATGTCCATGGCCGAGTATCTGGAGTCGTGCCGGGGCGATCCGATGCGATATGCCAATGCGGCCGAGCGTTTGCTTGCAGCGATCGGCGAACCTCAGATGATCGACACGGCCAAGGACCCACGCCTTGGCCGTATTTTTTTGAACCGTACGTTGCGCGTTTATCCCGCGTTTGCGGGCTTCCACGGAATGGAAGAAACCATCGAGCGCATCGTCGGCTTTTTCCGGCACGCGGCCCAGGGCCTGGAGGAGCGCAAGCAGGTGCTCTATCTGCTGGGTCCGGTCGGCGGCGGCAAATCGTCGCTGGCCGAACGGCTGAAGTCATTGATGGAAATCAACCCGATCTACGTGCTGAAAGCCGGCGACGAACTCAGCCCGGTATTCGAAAGCCCGCTCAGTCTGTTCGACCCCGACACGCTGGGGCCCATGATCGAAGAGAAGTACGGCATTCCGCGCCGCCGCCTGAACGGGTTGATGAGTCCATGGTGTTACAAGCGGCTCGAGGCTTTCGGCGGCGATATCTCGCGCTTCCGGGTCGCGAAGCTCCAACCTTCGCGGTTGCGGCAGATCGCGGTCGCGAAAACGGAGCCCGGCGACGAGAACAACCAGGACATCTCCTCGCTGGTCGGCAAAGTCGATATTCGCAAGCTGGAAACGTTCGCGCAGAACGACCCTGACGCCTACAGCTATTCAGGCGGACTCAACCGCGCCAACCAGGGCATCCTCGAATTCGTCGAGATGTTCAAGGCGCCGATCAAGATGTTGCATCCGCTGCTGACGGCGACCCAGGAAGGCAACTATATCGGCACCGAGAATATTGGTGCGATTCCCTACACCGGAATCATTCTCGCGCATTCCAACGAATCCGAGTGGCAGAGCTTCAAGGCCAACAAGAACAACGAAGCCTTCATCGACCGCATCTGCGTTATCAAGGTGCCTTACTGCCTGCGGGTGACCGAAGAGCAGAAGATCTACGAGAAACTGATCCAGGGGTCCGAGCTTGCCGCGGCGCCCTGCGCACCGGCAACTCTGGAGACGCTGGCGCGTTTTTCGGTGATGTCGCGGTTACGCAAACACGAGAATTCGACGGTATTTGCGAAGATGCGGGTTTATGACGGCGAGAGCCTGAAGGAATCCGACCCGAAGGCCCGCAGCGTCCAGGAATACAAGGATGCCGCAGGCGTCGACGAAGGCATGGACGGCGCTTCGACGCGCTTTGCGTTCAAGGTCCTGGCCGCGACCTTCAATCACGACACCTCCGAGCTCGGTGCAGACGCGGTTCATCTGATGTATGCGCTCGAACAGGCGATCCGTCGTGAGCAACTGCCCGAGGAAGTCGAAAAGCGTTATCTCGAATTCATCAAGGCCGACCTTGTCCCGCGTTATGCGGAATTCATCGGCCACGAGATCCAGAAGGCCTATCTGGAATCTTATTCGGATTACGGTCAAAACCTGTTCGATCGCTACGTCGACTATGCAGACGCCTGGATCGAGGATCAGGATTTCAAGGATCCGGACACGGGGCAGTTGCTCGATCGCGAGCTGCTCAATCAGGAACTGACCAAGATCGAGAAGCCCGCGGGTATTGCCAATCCCAAGGACTTTCGAAACGAGGTGGTCAAGTTCTCATTGAGGTCGCGCGCGCAGAACAGCGGCAAGAATCCATCCTGGACCAGCTACGAGAAGATTCGCGAAGTCATCGAGAAGCGGATATTCTCGCAGGTGGAGGATCTGCTGCCGGTGATCTCCTTTGGCTCAAAGAAGGATGGCGAAACCGAAAAGAAGCACGGCGAGTTTGTCGAGCGCATGGTCGCTCGCGGCTACACGGAACGTCAGGTGCGCCGCTTGGTCGAATGGTACATGCGGGTGAAGCAGGCGGGTTGAGGCCAACGCAAGGACAGCCATGCACATAGTCGATCGGCGTCTCAACCCGGGTAGCAAGAGTCTTGAGAATCGCCAGCGTTTTTTGCGCCGTGCCAAGGCGCTGGTTCGGGGCGCCGTCAAGAAATCCTCGCGGGATCGCGACATTAAAGACATTCTGGAGGGCGGGGAGGTCAGCGTCCCGCTCGACGGCATGGATGAGCCGCGGTTTCGCCGCGAGGGAGGCACCCGCGACATGGTGCTCCCCGGAAACAAGAAATTCGTCGAAGGCGATATCTTGCCGCGTTCGGGCGAAGGCCAGGGTAAAGCCTCCGAACCGGGGCAGGGTGACGGTGAGGATGCGTTTCGGTTTGTTCTGAGCCGCGACGAATTCGTCGACCTGTTCCTTGACGATCTGGAGCTGCCGGATCTGGCCAAGCGGAAGCTTGCGGAAGCGGAAAGCGAAGGAGTTCATCGCGCGGGCTATACGACTTCGGGCTCGCCCGCCAACATTTCGGTGAGCCGTACGATGCGGCTGGCAATGGCGCGGCGGGTGGCATTGCGGCGGCCGCGGTCGAAGGCGATCGCCGAACTCGAGGCCGAGATCGAAGAATGCGATGAGGCCCGGCGCGACGAGTTGTTGGCTGAGATCGACGCGCTGAAGGCGAGATTTCGTCGCATTCCATTCGTCGATCCGATCGATATCCGCTATCGGCGTTTTGAGACTTTGCCGAAACCCGTCGCGCAAGCCGTGATGTTTTGCCTGATGGACGTGTCGGGCTCGATGACCGAGCATATGAAGGATCTGGCCAAGCGCTTCTATATGCTGCTCTACGTATTTCTGAAGCGTCGCTATCGCCATGTCGAGATCGTCTTCATCCGCCACACCGACCGCGCCGAGGAAGTCGACGAGGAGACGTTTTTCAACGATCCGGCATCGGGCGGGACGATGGTATCAAGCGCGCTGCAGGCGATGCACGATATCGTCAGGTCGCGCTTTCGTCCGGCGGATTGGAATATCTACGCGGCCCAAGCATCCGACGGCGATAATTCCTCTTCGGACAGCGAGGTGACGAGCCGACTGTTGACGGAGAACATCCTGCCGGTCAGCCAGTTTTTCGCCTATCTCGAGGTCCGCGAGGCCGGCAGCAGTGCGTTCGATCTGTCCGACTCATCGCTGTGGTCGCTTTACCAGCGCCTGCGCGCCGATGGCGTACCGCTGTCGATGCGCAAGGTCAGCGAGCGCAGCGAAATCTTTCCGGTATTCCACGATCTGTTTCATCGTCGAGGGAAACAGGAGAAAACCGCGCCATGATTGCGACATCCGATCGCCTGTTCGAAGGAGCGGACTGGAATTTTCCGACGTTGCAGCGAATCCACGATGCTTGCGAGCAAATTGCGGGATCCGAACTCGGACTGGATGTCTATCCCAACCAGATCGAGGTCATCACCGCGGAGCAGATGCTGGATGCGTACTCATCGGTCGGCATGCCGCTGTTCTACAAGCATTGGTCTTTCGGCAAGCATTTCGCGCATCAGGAGGCATCGTACCGGAAAGGGTTTATGGGTCTCGCCTATGAGATCGTGATCAACAGCTCGCCCTGCATTTCCTATCTGATGGAGGAAAATACCGCGACCATGCAAACGCTGGTGATCGCCCATGCAGCGTTCGGCCACAACCACTTTTTCAAGAACAACTATCTGTTTCGGCAATGGACCGACGCCGACGGGATTCTGGATTATCTCGACTTCGCGAAGGGTTATGTGGCGCAGTGTGAGGAGCGGCACGGGCGGCTCGCGGTCGAGCAGACGCTCGATGCCGCGCACGCCCTGATGTCGCACGGCATCGATCGCTATCCCGGCAAGAAAAAGCTCGATTTGCGAACCGAGGAAAAGCGCGCCGGCGAGCGCCGCATGCATCAGGAAAGCGCTTTCAACGATCTGTGGCGGACCGTTCCGACCGGTCCGGTCAAGAGCGACGCATTGCTCAACACGGAACGGCGGCGCAAATTGCTCGGTCTGCCGCAGGAAAATCTGTTGTATTTCCTCGAAAAGACCGCGCCGCGTCTGCAGCCCTGGCAGCGCGAACTGCTGCGGATCGTGCGGCACATCGCGCAATATTTTTATCCGCAGAGCCAGACCAAGGTCATGAACGAGGGCACTGCGACCTACGTGCATTATCGCATCATGACCCGCTTGCACGAGCAGGGCCGGATTTCGGACGGCAACTTCCTCGAGTTCCTGCAGTCGCACACCAACGTGGTGTTTCAGCCTGATTTCGATGATCGACGTTTTTCCGGATTCAATCCCTATGCGCTCGGATTCGCGATGATGCAGGATATCGAGCGCATCGTCGCCAATCCGGAACCGGAGGATCGCGAGTGGTTTCCCGATATCGCCGGCACCGGTGACGTGATGGCGGTGCTGCGTGATGTCTGGGCCAATTATCGCGACGAAAGCTTCATCGGCCAATTCCTCAGCCCGCGATTGATGCGGCACATGCGCATGTTCCACCTGCACGATGACCCCGACGAAAGCGCGGGTGTAAGGGTCGATGCCATCCACGACGAGCGCGGCTATCGTCGGGTGCGGCGCGAACTGGCGCGACAGCATGACGTCGGCTACATCGATCCAAACATCGAAGTGATCGATGTCGATCTGGCCGGTGACCGCCGCTTGATGTTGCGCCACACCGTCGTTAAGGGAGCCCGGCTGAGCGAGACGGATACACGACGCGTGCTCCAGCACCTCGCCGATCTCTGGAGCTATGACGTGTCGCTCGTCGAAGTCGATGCGACCGACAACGCTCTCAAGGAGTATATCGTCAGTCCTCGCACGCTTTCCGCCGTGGCCTGAATCGGGTTGGTGTGTCCGGATATCCGGTGCAGAGCCTGTATCGGCGGGCTCCAGGCCTTGCCTTCACATACTCGTCGGTTTGGCCGCAGTGACCGTACGTAATCGGGCGGCGCGTTTCAACCGAACCGCGCTTCGCTACCGAATCCGTCCGCTCCCAGGCAGTCCGCCCAAGCAACCGTAGACGCCGCGCAAATTGCTATCGCGCCCGCATCCGCGGCCCCGTGGCGCGTTTTCGTGGAATTTGCTCGTGACAAATCTCCGCAAAAGTTGCGATCTCTTGGGATTATTCAAAAATGAAAGGTGGTTAGACGGGACGCGCACAACCCGCTTTACACTATTTGGTTGAGCGTGATAGGCAGTTGGCCATGGGAGATCTCAATGGGACTTCTGACGTGGACGCTTTTGAGCGTCGCCGCGCTGTACCTTGTTATTCGCCTTTCGGTTGCCCTGTTTATGCGGAAGCAGCGGGCCAAATAGGCCGAGCGGCGTAGCGACTCGCGGTATGGTTGTATTTCTGATTTACTCCGCGAGATTGTGCATGATATTATGTTCGTCTCTTGCGCGAGGCGAAGCTGAATGTCATCTGCCGAAAAACCATACGTGGAGCCGACGTTTACGTTTAACCAAAAGGTAGTTGGCTTTGCCTTCCTTTTCTCTGTCGTGCTTGCGTTGACGACCGCCATTCATTTTTACGTACCGCAGACTTCCCGGCAGCAACTCGCTAACCAAGAGCAGATGGTCGAGATGGTATGCCGCGGCGAATCCCAAGGTCCGCCGCTTACAGTGAAGACCTTTGCGGAAAGCGCGCGCACTAGCCTTGTCGACGCTCGCGGACTTCGACCGCCGCCATTGCCGCCTTCGTCCCAGGTGATCGGACGGTCAGGCGGGTCAGGCTTTCCGATGCGGCCGGGAACTTGTCGTCGTTCCCGATGTGGCCCATCTCATCGGCCAGATTTCCTTCGGGCGCTTCTTCTTCATCCGTGTTAGCTGGATGACCGGGTATCCTGGACCCGGTATCGGCAACGGCCGCTCGGGTAATCCACGGTAACAATAGTCCTCGTTTCCCGCTTTGCTCTGGGTGTTTCTGCTCATGTCATCCTCGAAATATCTGTGGATTAGGTAATGCGGCTAAAATCCAGCATATGGGTGGCCGCCTATCTGCGCCGCTGCCAGACCGAAGGGATCTTCGGTGCCGTACGTCGGCGTGGCGCCGAGGAGGCCGGCGCGGTATTCGTCAAGATTGGACTGCTCGACGGCAATGCCATGCTGTATGTCCCTGCACCGCAGACGGCGTATGACGAGAGCCGCCCGGCAGAGCGCATGTTTGTCGCCACGTCGCCGCAGCCATTGCCCGAACCTTCAATCGATGAACGGCTGGCCAAGGAAATTCGCTTTGATCCCGACGCCTGGATCGTCGAGACCGAGGACCGCGCAGGCCGGCACTTTCTGGAGCTCGCACGTGCCTGACGTTTTATGCGCTTGCGCGTCGTCTTAGCGCCCGGTGTGTTTCCGGCCGTTGAGCGCGACAATCTCGGCGCCTGCCGCTTCCGCTGCCGGCCGGCTTGGGGCGGCTGTTGCGCGCACCCGGTGGCGCTGGTCGTCGTAAAGGGAGGGCCGGTATTTGGCGCGGGTCACCGCCATGGTCGAGCCGCGCCACGCGGCCAGCATGATCAGCGCGGATCGTTCACCCAACCGGTCGTACAGCCGCGACAGCCGGTAGACGTCGTTGACCGAAGATCCCAGTTCGGGATTGAGAAACAGCAGGACGCGCTGGAACACGGCGCTCGGCATGTCCAATGCCCGCGCCGCGCAAGCCAACGGCTCGCCGCCGGGATCGTTGACCACCTGGGCTGCAACCCGCGTGGGCAGTATCAGGGCGTCGCCAAGCTCCAGCGTGAAATTTTCGAGGTCGGCGGCAAAGGCCGCCATTTCCAGGGTTTCGACGGCGCGAGTCGCGCGCGCCGCGGGAATTCGCGCCGATGCGCGCAGCGGCGTTTCCGGAAGGTTATGCAGCATCAACGCGCGCTCGCTGGGGCCCGCGCCAAAAAACATCTCGCTGATCTCGGCGGCGTCCTTTGGCTGCATCGACAAACTCGATGCCATCCTCGCCTGCGCTTCGCTCGGCGATTTGACCGGTGGCGCCGTCGGCCGTTGCGTCGGAATTTCGGCGGCGACGGGCATGTTCAGATTGGGATCGGCGGGTTTCAATCCGAGTTTTCTAGATATTTCGATCGGCGTGCCCGGATAGATCGCAAGCCGGGCCCGGACGGCCGCACGCGTTGCATCGTCAACCTGATCGATCAGGCGGGAGGTCAGCTCAATAAACTGCCGCGCTTCCTCGTCGGTATGCCCGCGGGCCTGGACGTAGAGATCGGTCAGGACCCGCAACAGGGTGGGCCGGATATCGACGCCTTCCCGGCGGGAAAGCGTCATCAATCCGTCGAAACCCGGAAACAGAGGAGCTGCGGTCATGTGTAATGTACGCGACTGAGTAATACTCGCATCAATTTATGCCGGTTGTTTTAAAGGCTTCTTAAGGAAAACAATCTGTGAAGCGCCACCGGCATTTTCGCGGGCGCGGTCGTGCCGCAACGGAATCGCGATTCCCGCCAGCCCACCGTCAAATCCAGGGCGGCAATTAATACGCTGTTAACCACGTCCTGTTCTTAATGTTGACCTGTCGCCGCCAATCATGCCGGCGCGGCGACCAGAGAGAGCTCGAGAATGGCCACCATCATCGAATTCCCGGCAGATGCGGCTTCGCGGCGGCCGGACTCAACCTCCGATGGCGCCGCGCGCGGCGCGGTCGGCACCATCCTGATTCTTCCCGTCATCCGCATCGAGCGCGAGGCAGATGCGAAACGGGACGGCACCGGACCGGAACAGGGAACGGCTCCCGGCCGCCGTCGCCGCCGTCGCTGACTTCAGGATTTTCGATATGACGAGGACCCGTTTTCTGATCCGGAGAGGGCGAGCGGGGGCCGTCCCATCGACGGTGTCCCTGATGCTGCTCGGCTTCGCGCTTGCAGGTTGCAGCGGCGGCGATCTGGGCCGCACCCGGCAGGATTTCCTCAACGACGACATGCACAGCTGGATTGGGGCCGAGGCGACCGGAAGCGTCGGTTTGCGTGCATCACAATTCCAGCTCACCGACTACGAACGACAGCTTCGCGATCTCGCTTACCCGCTGATCGAGCCGCCGCATTCGCGGCCGGCATGGAAGAGCGTGTTCGGCGACTACAAGCCTTTGCCTTCGCCATGGCGGCAGGCTGTCGTATTCGATCGGACGGCCTACGGACGGATGTTGATCGACGAGCCGCACCGCTCGCACTCTTCGCGCTACGCTCAACTGACCGACGACGTGCGTGACGATATCACGCGGTTCGAGCCGTTCTTCGCTTCCGCCATCCACGTGCTCGACCTCGACAAGAAGCGTAACGCCAGTCTCGTGCATGTTTCCGAATTGTCGCCGCGCGAACGCGCAGACGCGGTCGCCCGCATGGAAGAGAACAGCCTGATCGTGCGATGGGTGCAGCAATGTCTTGAGCAGCGGATATCGTCCTACCGCTGGGCGCTCGAGCGGCTGGTGATCCAGGCGCCGGATAACATGGCGGCCGACGCCGATCGATTGATCAGCGAACTCGCCGCGCAAACCGCCAATCCGCCGGTTGTGACGCGGCCTGCCATCGGCGCCGTCGTGAGCGTGCGCGGCTAGCCTAGCGCTTGGGGCGCGGCGGATCGACCTGCTTGGCGACCTGCGGTTCGGTCTGCACCCTGCAAGTGGAGGCGGCGAGGGAGGCCTGCGCCTGCGGCATCAGGCCCGGCTCCGCCGCCAGCGCCTTGAGCACGATCAATCCGGTCGGGCTCGGGGAATCGATGATCAGCCGGTCGGCCGCCGTCACGTCCTCATCCTCCGGCAGGGCGGCGTGCTGCGCCTCGGTCATGAGATCGAGCTCGATCACCTTACGTCCGGCCGAGCGGTCGTTGATCGCGTAATAAGCCACGTCGCTGCGGGTATAGAACGACACCGAGGTATAGGACTGACTGACGGGGACCGCGAGCTTGATCGGGCCGCCGGAGAGATCATAGCGGCAGACCGCGGTCGCGAATGCCGGATCCATGAACGGCATAAGCGTGTTGCCGGGATCGGCCGGCGGCAGGGCGGTCACGGTGTTGAGTTTGGTAATCGGCGTCAGCCGCGAATAGGCATCCTGGCTTGCAATCCGCGGCAAAGCCAGGACGCTGACAAGATGCACGACGCCACCCAGCAGCACGCCCGCAACAATCGTGAAAAGGACACGGATCACGGGCACCCCACCACGGCAATCGAGGGCATCGGTGCGTCGCGAGGCGTTCGTGTCGCCACGCCTACCGGCGTATCGTACAGCCGCAGCACCAGTTCATAACGTTCGATTCCACCGGTCGGAAGCCAGTTTCCCGCGCGCGACCTCGAGGCCATCCGAACCTCGAATGCGCCGTCCGCGCCGCGGATGACCTCCTCGCTGGTGAAGCCGTAACGTTGCAGCGAATTCGCGACGAGATGCCCTTTGGTGTCGTACAGCGTCAGGGTCCAGAACCGAGCAGCGGGGGTCACGCCACTGACCACCACGTCGCAACGGCCGTCGAGCGGTCGCCTGCGGTCGTCGGTCCTTGCGGAAAATGCTACGCCGTCGCCTTGGCCGATCGGCAAATTGCCGTTGCGGGCGATCGAGGCGCGCGAATACGGATCGACGTCTGCGGTGCCGGTCTTGGGGCGGGCGGTCCAGGCGCCGATTCGCAACGTTCCGAAATTGGTCCCGCGCGTCGCCGTGATCCAGGTTGCGCCGAGACCGACGACGGTCGCGATAATCAGCGCCAACAGGGTGATGAAAATCAGCCGCACAGTCAGTTCTTGCGGGCGGCTGGGTTGGCCAGATCACCGGGCGCCGCCGCCGCCAGGTTTTCCGGGAAGGCGAGGGAGCTGGACGATACCGGCTTGGCGGGCTTCGTCGGCGCGCCGGCCGAACCGCCATCCGCGGTCTTGGCGGCGGCGTCGAGCATCTTCTCCACCTGCACCAGGATGTCGGCGCCGCGCTTGGTCAGCACTGGCGGCGGTCCAGGCTTGATCTCCAGGACCTTCGGCGCCGCCTCATTGGCCGCGGCCGTCGCCGTAACCGGAGGCTTCGGCAGTTTCTCGCCCATTCCAACACCCGGCAGTTCCTTGACCTCGATACCCTGATGCGCCGCGACCATGATGTCGTGCCAAGTCTGCGCGGGCAGCGCGCCGCCCGTCATCCGGTTGGTCGGCGAATAATCGTCATTGCCGTACCAGACGGCGCAAGTGAAGTTGCCGGTATATCCGACGAACCAGGCGTCGCGATACGCATTGGTGGTGCCGGTTTTGCCGGCGGTCGGAATGCCGTCAAGCGCCGCGCGCCGTGCCGTGCCTTCGCTCACTACGTGGCTCATCATGCCCGCCATGTCGGCCGCGACCGAGGCCGGGATTGCCTGCCTCGGTTTCGGGCCGTCGCGGTCGTAGCGCCAGACCAGATCGCCGGCGCCGGTGCGGACCTCCAGCACCGAGTGCGGCGTGACTGCCTTACCCCGGTTGGGGAAGGTCGCATAAGCCACGGCATGTTCGATTACCGTGACTTCGTCGGCGCCGATCGGCAGTGACGGCGTATCCGGCAGCGGCGCCGTGATACCGAAGCGGCGCGCAACCTCGACGATCTTGGCGCGGCCGGCTTTCGGTCCGCCCTTGCCGCCGAGCGCGATCGACAGCTTCACCGGAACGACATTGATCGAGTGGGTGATCGCCTGCGTCAGCGTTACGTCGCCCGAATAGGAGTGGCCGTAGTTCTGCGGGCACCAGTTGCCGATGCAGACGGGGCCGTCCCGCACGATCGATTTCGGCGTGTAGCCGTTCAAGAGCGCGGTGGTGTAGACGTATGGCTTGAAAGACGAGCCGGGCTGGCGATAGGCATCGGTCGCGCGATTGAATTGGCTGGCGCCATAGTCGCGGCCGCCGACCATGGCGCGGATGCCGCCGTCGAGATCGGCGAGGACGGTCGCGGCCTGGGTCGCGTGATAGTCGCGTCCGAACTGCCGCAGCTGGTTTTCGATGGCCTCGTCGGCGGCGTGCTGCACATTCATGTCGATCGCGGTGCGGACCACGAAGACGCGCTCGTTGTAGGATTTCGGAAAGGTGTCGACCAGTTTGCGCATCTCGTCGAAGGCGTAGTCGAGATAATAATTCGGCGAATTCTCGTCGCGACGATCGACCGCCGTGGCGGGATTGCGCCGCGCGCCGAACACCTGACCTTCGGTCATGAATCCGGCATCCACCAGATTGTCCAGCACGACGTTGGCGCGGGCGCGGGCGGCCGGCAAGTTGATATGCGGCGCGTATTTGGTCGGCGCCTTGAACAAGCCCGCCAGCATCGCGGCTTCCGCCAGATTGACGTCGCGTGCCGATTTGTTGAAGTAGAAATGCGCCGCGCCGTCGACGCCGAAGGTGCCGCCGCCCATATAGGCGCGGTCGAGATAGAGTTTCAGGATTTCGTTCTTGGTGAGCCGTGTCTCCAGCCAGATCGCGAGGAACGCCTCGTTCACCTTGCGCTCGATCGTGCGCTCGTTGCTCAGGAACAGGTTTTTGGCGAGTTGCTGGGTGATTGACGAACCGCCCTGCCGGACACCACCGGCTTGTGCGTTGGTCACGAGCGCGCGGGCGGTGCCCGCGATGTCGATGCCGAAATGGTCGTAGAAGCGGCGGTCTTCGGTCGCAAGCGTCGCTTTGATCAGGTTATCCGGGAAATCTTCAAGTGGAATCGAATCGTTGTGCTTGATGCCGCGGCTGCCGATCGGATTGCCATAGCGATCGAGAAACGTCACCGCGAGATCGGATTTTTTCAGCCAGTCCTCGTCGGCGGTTTCGCGGAAAGCCGGTACCGCCAGCGCCAGCATCAGGATCAGGCCGCCGAGCCCGATGGTCGCGGCCTCCGACAATGGTTCGATAATGACCCAGCGCTTCCAGCGGCCGACATAAAAGCGGTCCATGAACGTCGAGTAGCGCTCATAGAGTTCGCGCGCGCCTTTGCCCGATGAAAACAGCGTCGAGTCGATGCGCGCATCCAGATCCAGCAGGAAGTGCCGGATTTTCGTTGCCCACTCCGTTGGTACGATCTTGCGCACGCGTGCCTGTTTTCCGAAGTTCGTAATATCCCACGGCAACCCTTGTACGATCTTCGGAACGCAAAGGGCACTAGTAAAGCCAAGATTCTAGTGCGGTTCTTCGATTTGAAGCTCCTGACGGTGGCGCTTCGGGTAATGCAGGAACTTCAAAATCGGCAGCACCCTGGCCCTGGTAAGTTCGCCAGAGCACCCGAGCAGCAACCGCTACACTCGGTGGGCTTTGTGGGAACGTTACGGCAAACCCAAGGCGTGTTTGCGCCGCTGCGAGACTCGGTAGTTTTGTAGCCGAGCGGGCGCTATAAACCAACGGCGGCCGCAGGGATATCGATTGACAGGGCTAACGTCGCCCTCGGGGTCCTGTAGAGCCTGGTCAGGTCTTGCTCCGCTCCCGCCGCACGCCCTAGAACGGATGCGGACCCTATTGCCCTGGAACCGTTGACACGCATGACCGCAGCTTCCAAGCCCCCCTCGGGACAAGAGGGATTTTTCTGGAAAATCAAGACATTGGAGGAGATGTCTAACGCCGAATGGGAAAGCTTGTGCGATGGCTGCGCGCGTTGTTGTCTGGAGAAGCTCGAAGACGAGGATACCGGCAAGATTTATTTCACCCATGTGTCGTGCAAGCTGCTGGATGCGGGACTATGTGCCTGTAAGGACTACGCGAACCGGTCCGATCTGGTACCGGATTGTGTGAGGCTGACTCCGGAAAACGTCCGTACCCTGAACTGGCTGCCGCCGAGTTGCGGTTACAAGCTCGTGGCGGAGGGCCGCGACCTTTATTGGTGGCACCCGCTGGTTTCGGGCGATCCCAATACCGTGCATGAGGCCGGCGTTTCCGTCCGCGGCCGCGTCGAGGGTACCGAGAACGAGATCGCCGACGCCGACCTCGAGGATCATATCGTGCAATGGCCCGCCCAATTGCCGAAGCGGGCGCGGCTCAAAAAACGGCCAAAGGCCTGAAAAGACTGAACTAAACCATCGCGCCCACCCGACGCTCTTCGCACGCGGGGACCACCCATGCGCGGAACCCGCTGCCGCGATGCGGATTTGCCACCTAAATAGGAATCCAGAGAAAGATTCCCTCGCGCCCTTGGCGCGACGCAGAAAATCATACGCCGCCATGAACAAGTACGAACGGCAGGACCGATCAGCCGGGCACTCCACATTGTCCGAAGCCGTCGCGCACGAACTGTCGCAAATGCCGACCGAAGTGATCGAATTCAGCGACGGGCCGTCGCCCCGGTTCGCGCGGGCGCTGACCCAGAGCGAAGTCCGCACCATCCTGATGAGCCTGATGCTGACGATGTTCCTGGCCGCGCTGGACCAGACGATCGTGGCGACGGCGCTGCCGACCATCGGCCGGCAATTTCAGGATGTCTCCAACCTGTCATGGGTGATTACAGCCTACCTGCTGGCATCGACCGCGGTGGCGCCGGTATTCGGGACGCTGAGCGATATTTATGGCCGCCGCGCCATGATCGTCGCAGCGCTCGGGCTGTTCGTCGCGGGATCCGTGCTGTGCGCGGTGGCGCCCAACATGACGGTATTGATCATCGCGCGGGGACTGCAGGGTCTCGGCGGCGGCGGCATCATGCCGATCGTACAGACGGTAATTTCCGACGTCGTTAGCCCGCGTGAGCGCGGCCAGTATCAGGCCTATTTCAGCGGGGTCTGGATGGCTGCGGGAATCGGCGGGCCGGTCCTTGGCGGCTTTTTCGCCGAACACCTGCACTGGTCGATGATCTTCTGGATCAACGTGCCGCTGGGCCTGGCGTCGCTGGGATTGCTGCTGCCGAAGATGGCCAAGATTCCGGTGTTTCACCGGAAACGCAAAGTCGACTGGCTCGGCGGCGTGCTCTTGATGGCCTCGGCCGTCGTGATCATGCTGGTGCTCACCTGGGGCGGTAACCACTATCCCTGGCTGTCGCCGACGATCCTGGCGATGGTGGGAGCGTCGGTCGCGCTTGCCTTTGCATTCGTATGGCACGCGGGAAATGCGGACGAGCCCTTCCTGCCGTTGTCGCTGATGCGCGGGACCGTGGCGCCGTATTCCATCGCAGCCGGCGGCTGCGGCTTCGGCGCGATGTTGGGGCTGACCGTGCATCTGCCGCTATATTACGAGGTAGTATATCATCTGACGGCGAGCCAGGCGGGCCTTGCGCTGATTCCGCTGGCCGCCGTATCGACCGGCGGAGCTGCGATCGCCGGCCAGACCATGGCGCGCGCCAAGCACTACAAGCTGGTGGCGATCATCGGTACATCCTGCGCGGCCCTGGTTGGGCTGACGCTGGCCGTGACCGCGCTGCCGCTGTGGGCCATGTTGGTGCTGCTATCCTTGTTTGCGCTTGGCCTCGGTACCGTGTTTCCGGTCAGCGTGGTCGCGCTGCAGAATTCGGTGGCGCGTTCGCAGGTCGGCACCGTGACCGGCGCCATGAACTTCTTCCGCGCGCTGATGGCCTCGTTCATGGTCGCGGCGTTCAGTGCGATCCTGCTGATGGCCCTGGGCGCCGAGGTCCCGCTCGGAGATCAGCATCACGGGCCGGTCAATTCGATTTCCTCTGCGGACATGATCATGGCCTTCCACTACGTGTTCGGCGCGGCCGCCTTGCTCCTCGCCTGCGCGTCGCTGTTCATGATCCTGATGGAGGAGCGGCCCCTGGCCGGACCGGCCAAGCCGCCGCTGGCAATGACGGAGTAGGATCCGCGGCGGGCAACGCTGGTCCCGTCGCGGCACGCGGTCGGTGATCAGGTCCCCGGTCTCGAGACCTCGGTCTCCTTGGAAGTGATGAACTCGAGCAGCACGGGAACACCTTCCTCCGTCTTCGCAATGCCGCGCCGAATCGCCGGAATGATGTCTTCCGGCTTTGTCACACGCTCGCCATAGCCGCCGAAGGCGCGCGCCATCGCGGCGTAATCGCCGGAGATATCAGTCGAGCGATATTTCTCGGTCGACACCGGCATTACCTTGAGTTCGATCGCCATGCTGAAATTGTTCAGGAGGATCGACATGATCGGTATGCGTTCGCGCACCGCGGTTTCGAAATCCATTCCTGTGAACCCGATGGCGGCGTCACCCCAGACATTGATGCAGAGCTTGTCGGGTTTTGCCAGTTTGGCGCCCATCGCGAGACCGAGACCGTAACCAAGTTGGGTGGTCTTGCCCCAGCCGAGATAGGAGAGGGGCTCGACCGCCTTCCAGAACGGCGACAGCTGGTCACGCGGGCTGCCGGCATCGTGGGTGATGATGGTGTTCTTGATGTCAACCGTGTGCTGCAGATCCCACAGCACGCGGTAGGGATTTAGCGGCGCGTCGTTGTGGGTCAGCTTGGGCAGCCATTTCGCCAGCCACTCCTTGTGTGACGCGGCAATCTCGGCGGCGACAGCGCTCGCGTCGCGATCGGTCGTGACGCTCTTGCCGATTTCCTCGATCAGCGCGTCGAGCACGAGCCCGGCATCGCCGACGAGGCCGATCCTGGCCTCGACATCCTTGTTGAGATGCGCGGGGTCGAGCGTCGAATGGATGATGGTCTTGCCCTTGGGCATCGCGATGCCGAAATTCGTCTCGGTGAACGAGCAGCCGATACCGAAGATCACGTCGGCTTCGCCGAGGAATTTCGGCACCGCGCGCGGCACCGCGAGGCCACCCGAGCCGAGTGACAGCGGGTGAGTTTCAGGAAATGACGACTTGCCGCCGAGGCTGGTGGTGACGGGGATGGCGAGCCGTTCAGCCAGCCGCCGCAACTGAGGCCAGGCTTTCGCATAATGAACGCCCTGGCCGGCATAGATCACGGGCCGGCGTGCGTTGATCAACAGCGCCGCCGCTTCGCGGATGTGCACGGGGTCGGCGCCGTAGCGGGTGCGCATCACCGGCGTGTAATTCAGCGGTTCCGGTACCTCCTCGTTCCACATGTCAGACGGGATTTCCACGATCACCGGACCGCCGCGGCCGTTTTTCAGCTTGGTGAAGGCGCGGCGGAAAATGTTGGCGACTTCGCCCGCGAGGTTGATCGGTTCCGACGACTTCGAAAATGCCTTCATCGCAAGACTGGAATTGAAGTTCGGCTCGACGTTGGCGATGCGGCGCGGATAGCCCATCGGCAACACCAGCACCGGTACGGATTCCCCGTAGCACTGCGCCACGCCACCCATGGCGTTTTCGGCGCCTGGTCCGTGTTGCATGCAGAAAGCGCCGATGGTGCGCCCGGAGGTGACACGGGAGATGGCGTCCGCCATGTGCAGGCCGATGCGTTCCTGCCGCACCATGATAGGCCGGATATCGGTTGCGGCGGCGTGTTCGATCAGATGGTTGACGGGATAGCCGCAAAGGATCTCGATCCCCTCGCGCTTCATGATTTCTGCGATGGCCGCGCCGAGTTTCATACCAAGTCCTCCCCTTGAACCGACCGATGTCAGGCTCGGTCTGTGCGGCAGTTGGAACAGGAATCCGTGGATCGGTAAAGCGCGGGGGCAGAGTGTCCCGGAAGCTCTGCTATCTTGTTTTGCATCTCGACAGGCTGAAACCGCGCTACGGGAACCGCGTGATGGCCGACGTTTTTTGCGGCGCGCGGCGTTAAAATTACCACCGCCGTTAAAGGAAAAACCCGTTGCGTCCTTAACCGCACGTTCAGCGCGTTCGTCAAGGGACCGGCAACCATTCCAAGCTAGTTTGGGCTCAGCCGATCGGCGCCGGTGAATGCCGTTTTGCGCCGACAGGAGCTTCAGATGCGTCCGCTTTTTTCAAAATTTATTTCAGATGAATCCGGCGCCACCGCGATCGAGTACTGTCTGATTGCCTGTGGCATCGCGCTTGCAATCATCACTACCGTTCAAGGCATCGGCCCGACACTCAGCAGCAAATTCACGTCGATCAACACTTCGCTGAAGTGAACGGTTGCGGCTGCGCGGAGCGGCCGTCGTCACGGTCGTTTGCCGTCGCCGTTTAACGCCCGCAATACCGCGATCCGCGCGAACATCAACCATCCGCCGCCGGTTTCGGCGGCCTTGATCAGGTTTTCGACGGCGATTTGCCAGCGCTCCTGATGCTGGGTTTCGTCGGGTAGTTTCATGATGTAATCGGCGGCGTGCTGCAGGGTAGCAAGCTTGCGCCCGCTGCGCAGCGTGATCGGCTCATCGAAGGGCGTCGACCACGGCATTTCGGCGCCTCGACCAGATCGCGCCTCGCCGCGGGCGCTGCGGCATTATTAACCGGCCCGCTTCGACCGTGCGGGTGCTCGCGCCGGCTTGTCCGCCTTCCGAGTCGCCTGGACTTTCGGCTCTTCCTTGGCGTGCTTGCCGCTGATCGGCAGTAGCATCTCGCGCTGGCCTTCGACGCGCTTGCGCGGCTTCTTGCCCTTGGCTTTGGCCGCGGATGGGGCGGATTGCCTTTCATTGTCGAGGCTGCGCTTGAGCGCGTCCATCAGGTTGATGACGTTACCGCCGGTCTTCGGCGCGGCTTTAGCCGTGGGCAGCCCGTTACGCTTTTGATTGATGAGATCGACCAGCGCCGACTCGTAACGATCCTCGAACCTGTCGGGCTCGAACGATCCGGATTTCTTCTCGACGATGTGCTTGGCGAGATCCAGCATGTCCTTGGTTACTTTCACGTCCTGAATATCGTCGAAATATTCCTTTTCGCCACGTACCTCGTACGGATAGCGCAGCAGCGTGCCCATCAGTCCCTTGTCGAGCGGTTCCAGCGCAATGATGTGCTCGCGATTGGTCAGCACCACGCGGCCGATCGCGACCTTGTTCAGGCCGCGGATGGTCTCACGGATGACAGCGAAGGCGTCATGGCCAACCTTGCCGTCGGGCACAAGGTAATAGGGGCGGATCAGGTAGCGGTTGTCGATGTCGGATTTGGGCACGAACTCGTCGATTTCGATGGTCCGGGTCGACTCCAGGGCGATGTCGTCGAGCTCATCCTTCGATACTTCGATGTAGGTATCGGTGTCGACCTTGTACCCCTTCATGATGTCGTCGGCGGCGACCTCCTCGCCAGTGTCCGCATCCACCTTGGCATATTTGATGCGGTGGCCGGTCTTTCGGTTGATCTGGTTGAAGCTGACTTTCTCGGTATCCGACGTGGCCGGATAGAGGGCAACGGGACAGGTCACGAGCGAAAGGCGCAGGAAGCCTTTCCAGTTGGCGCGGGGGGCCATGGGATCCTCCGAAAACGCAACATCGACCTCTAACGATAGCATCCGGGAACCGGGACACAAGACGAAGCGGACGGGAATCTCTCAATGGCGTTAACCGAGACCCGGCGTCCGGGGCGCGGTTTTGCCCGACAAAGGCGGCTCTTCGGGGCCGAGATTGCATGCCAGACACTCGGAACATCGCCCGGGATCATCCGTTGCTTTCATACCTCTCGCCGGAAGGCGGTCACCCCAGCGGAATCGAGGGCATCAATGGCCATACGACAAAACCAGAAGATCATCGAAACTCCGACCGAAGCCCGTCAGGCCGAACCGGGTCCCTCTGTGCTTGCATTGCTTTCCGCCTCTACGGGGCTGGCAATCCTGATCCTTGGCGTCATCTGGTTCGTCTTCTTTCGGACCTGAGCCGTGGTGCCAATGCGTGTAGACCAAATGTTTTTTTGCCGCTGGAGGTTGTGGTCTCGCCGGCGCGGCAAGCGCTCCGAAATCTAACATCGGAACATGGTCGGCCTCAGCACGAGCCAGCGAGGCAGCGACCGGGCCGGCAGTGGCACGGCAACCGACCTCTTGGTTCTCGATTCGTCAGTGCAGGACGGTCCGTGCCGGAACACCAGGTTCCTGGCGGCGGCCCGAAGGCGTGTTCGGGGTGGTCCGGGATCGGTTGGGCGATCAGCGCGTTATTAGGTGATGAAGAAAAAGTAACATTGCGGTGTGTGCTTTGTTCATTGCTCATTCACGCCGATAAGCCTCATCTTGATCCAGATGTCGTGCCTCTCAGATTCGGAGACCAGCGTGCGCCTGCTTGTTGTTGAAGACGATCCCGATCTCAACCGCCAGCTCACCACGGCGTTGACCGACGCCGGGTACGTTGTCGATCGCGCCTTCGATGGCGAGGAGGGGCACTTTCTCGGCGATAGTGAACCCTATGATGCCGTCGTGCTGGACATCGGTCTTCCCAAGATGGACGGCATCTCGGTGCTGGAAGCATGGCGACGCAACGGCCGCGCGATGCCGGTTTTGATCCTCACGGCCCGCGACCGCTGGAGCGACAAGGTACAGGGCTTCGACGCCGGCGCGGACGACTACGTCGCCAAGCCGTTTCATCTCGAGGAGATCCTGGCTCGGATGCGCGCGCTGCTCCGCCGCTCGGCCGGCCACGCCCAGTCCGAACTCGTCTGCGGCCCGGTTTCGCTGGATACGCGCACCGGCCGGGTCAGTGTGGCGGGCAACCCCATCAAGATGACCTCGCACGAGTACCGGCTGCTGGCATACCTCATGCACCACACCGGGCGCGTGGTGTCGCGCACAGAACTGGTTGAGCATCTCTATGATCAGGACTTCGACCGCGACTCCAACACGATTGAAGTTTTTGTCGGCCGTATCCGCAAGAAGCTCGATGTCGATATCATCCAGACGGTGCGGGGCCTTGGTTACCTGCTGACGCCGCCGTCGCCGAATGCGTGACCATCAGGCTCGATAACCCGGTGCGTGACCGCGGGCCGCTTTGATATCGGGTATTGATCGGGCGGCGGACTTGTCCTTTTGTGCGCGGATGATCCAGTCCGGAAAACAGCCGCCCTCGGTCGGATACCCGGTTGCGAGCGGGTTTTCCGGGGGATTGTTCTGATGCGCGGAAGTTCGCTCGCGACCAGATTGTTCCTGTCGGCGACCGCGTGGGTGGTGGTGATCCTGGTCATTACCGGCGTCATCCTGTCGTCGGTCTATCGCGATGCGACCGAACGTGCCTTCGACCGCCGCCTCAACCTTTACCTCCGCACGCTGATCGCGGAGGTTGCGACGCCGGATGAACCACCCGACCACCAGTTCCAATCTTTGGGCGAGCCCCTGTTCGAGTTGCCGTTGTCAGGCTGGTATTGGCAGATCACGCGGACCGATACCGAGAAAGCGGAGACCCGCGCATCGCGATCGCTGTGGGACAAGAAGTTGCCCAAGCTCGACGAGCGCGCCGATCTGACCGCCGCGGGCGTTCGCCTCGGCTATGTCGACGGACCCGAGGGGCAGAGCCTGCGGATGGTCGAACGGCCGGTCGATCTCGGCGCCGACGGCAAGTATCTCGTCAGCGTGGCCGGCGATGCCAGCGAGATTTTCGACGAGACGCGCAGTTTCGATTACTACCTCGGCGGCACCTTTGGCGCCCTGACAGTCGTACTGTTGCTGACCACGGTGTTTCAGGTTCGGTTCGGCCTTGCGCCGCTGAAACGTATTTCGGACTCGATCGCCGATATTCGCTCAGGTCGCGCCGAGCGGCTGGAGGGCGAATTCCCCGTCGAAATCGCACCGCTGGCACGCGAGACCAACGCGCTGATCGATGCCAACAAGGAAATTGTCGAGCGCGCGCGCACCCATGTCGGCAATCTCGCCCACGCCATCAAGACGCCGCTCTCGGTTATCGTCAACGAAGCGACTGCTCGTGGCACCGACCCGTTCGCGACCAAGGTCCTTGAGCAGACCGCTGTGATGCGCAACCAGGTGGCTCATCATCTTGAACGCGCGCGGATCGCTGCCCGCCTCACCATTGTAGGCACCGTCACCGACGTCGCCCCGACGATCGAGGCGCTACGACGCACCATGGAGAAAATTCATCGCGATCGCGGCATCGTCGTCGATATCGAGGCTGACACGCATGCCAAGTTTCGCGGCGAGCGTCAGGATCTCGAGGAGATGGCCGGAAATCTCGTCGACAATGCCTGCAAATGGGCGACGTCGCGGGTTTTCATCGAAGTGCGGGTCGAACGCGCGGTCGCGCCGGGCGCCGCCCCGACCTTGCGGATAACGGTCGACGACGACGGCCGGGGGCTTTCGGAGGCCGAACGTGCGCAGGTTTCGCGGCGCGGTCAGCGGTTGGATGAGTCCAAGCCGGGCTCCGGCCTGGGCCTGTCGATCGTCGTTGACCTTGCCGGGTTGTACGGCGGCAGTCTGGCGCTCGGCAGCGCGCCGATAGGGGGGCTACGAGCCGAATTGGTGCTGCCGGGTGTGTGAACGCTGGCGCGTGGGTGCCGTATTTTGTTCCTAAACGACTTCTTAACGTCACGGCTTTTATGATGAATAGGGCGCGTTAGCCGTCCGCGCAACTCAGACATGCATTCCGGGGCATGAACCAGACATCCAACGAACGGCTGAGGGACTACCTGGCGCAGCTTCCGCCACAGTCGCAGGCGCTGCTGATGCGCGAGTTCGAGCGCGCCATCGAGCGCGGCGAAGACGCCACGGTAGCCACCTTTGTGCTCGGAGAACTGCGCAAGATCGTGCGGGGAAACGACGACGAAACGCGGCCGCGCACGGACGATCCGGCGCGTCTATTGTTTCGCCCTCTGGAGCCGTTCCTTGTCGAAGGTAATTTTCCACGACGGCTCGGCCAGATCCGGCGCGCATCGTTGTTGGCGGTGTGGCAGTGGCTGTCGCGCGACGGAGCGCCCGAGCAGGCGCGCGGGTTCGAAGCCGCGCTGGCGGCTGCGCGGGAAGCCGCGACGTCGTCTGCGCTCGAATCGGCGGTTCGGGCAATGCAGCATGCCGCGGCGGATGCAATCGGCCAGCTTGCCGCGTCGGGTATCGGCGGTGACCGGCGCGCGCTGGCGCGGGTCGGTCCTCCGGATGTGATCGAGGATTTGCTCTCGGTCGGCGCGCTTCTGCACGCCCGCGAGCCCCTCGACACCCTCAATGGACGGTTGCCGGCCCACTTCAGGCTGTTCGCGGAATCGCAGATCACATCGACCATCGCGTCGCTGAACGTTCCGGCGCTGCAGACGCCGCAACTGTTGCCGTTCGCGCTCTCCCTGGTGATGCAACGGCTGGCAGCGCCTTGGCAGATCATCCGCCTTGCCATCAAGATTGCCGCGTCCGACGATGAAATCCGCGTTGCGGCGACGCCATACGGCGTGGCCGTCACCATCGCTCTGCACGACCTGTCTTATCTCACGGCGGTGTTGCGGACCGATATCAGGCGCGGCCACTTCGACAACGTGGCCGAACATCTCAAAGTGCTGCATGACGGCCTGCGCGGCCTGCGGACCGAACTCGATCTGCGCAACGATTCGTCATGGGGCAAGCAACTGACGTCGATCAGGGCGGAAATTTCCAACGCGCTGCAATCGGAAATCGACAGCGTTCCCGGTCGCGTCCGGCGCATCCTGCGCCAGCGCGCCGAGAAGGATATCTCCGTGGGTTCTAAGGTCGACCTCGGCGAGGTCGATGAAATCGCCGCGTTGATCGATTTTGTCGCGGTGTGCCGAACCTACGCCAGCGAACTCGCCATCAATGAAGTCACGTTGCGAACTTACTCCGACCTGCAACACTATGTCGAGCAGTCCACGGAGGCGCTGGTGCAGTCGCTGCGCGGCGGCGACATCAGGACGCGCGGCTACCGGCAGATGCAGGTCCAGGCTGCCATTCGCTTCTGCGAAGTCCTGTTCGGCCACGACTACGCGTCGCTGATGGGGCGGGCGGCAGAAAATGCAATAACTGGCGAACGCAAGTCGTCCCGCGCCGGATAAATCGATGGTAGGAATCTAAAGTTACTATTTCTGGTTGACCCGTTTAAGGGAGAACCGTACCCTTTTCGGTATGAACTCCACCATCAATTTCGTTGAACTTGAGAACAGGGTGATTTCGGCCACCTACCGCAACCTCATGCTGCGCGCGAAGGTGGTGCTGGTGGAGAAGGCGAGCGGAGAGCAACTTTCCGAACCGATCACCACGATCGCTTCGCCGGCCCCGAACGGATGGCTGAGAATCAGGCTGCCGGACTCGATCAGGGCGGGCGCCTATTACCTGAAAGCGCTGAACGGGCACGGGGAGCCCGCAGCGCAGAGCGGCGAATTTTACGTCAGCTAACGGGGCGGCCGAGCGCTAGGTGTCCCGGGCTTTGCGGAGTGCCTGTAACGGCAAATTGACCGCCATAATTGCCGATTGCCCGCCTTGCCGACCGTAGTGTAAAGCGGCGCATCGGTGCTTGCTGGCGCCGTTCCACCGGAACCTGCTTGATGACGCTCTGGTTTGTGTTCGCGCTGATGACAGCTGCGGCGATCTTCGCCGTACTCTGGCCTTTGGGCCGGGGCGGGCCAGTGCAAAATGATGCCAGCGAAGCGAGCGTTTACAAGGATCAGCTCGCGGAGATCGAACGCGATGTCGCAGCCGGGCAGATCGGCTCTCCCGAAGCCGAGGCCGCGCGTGTCGAGATCGGTCGCAGGCTGTTGGCTGCGGCAGACCATGCGCGGGCTTCGCCAACCGCGTCAAACCTAAGTTTACGGCGGTCCGCAGCGCTTATTGCGCTGGTGGGATTGCCGATCCTATCGGTGGCTTTTTACCTTCCGCTTGGCTCGCCCGGGCTTTCCGATTTTCCGTTGGCTGAACGGATGCGCGCGCCGGCCGCCACCCAGCCCCTCGATAATCTGGTCGCGCAGGTCGAAGCGCATCTGGAGAAAAATCCGACCGATGGCCGCGGCTGGAATGTGCTGGCGCCGGTGTTGACCAGGCTCGGCCGGTACGACGACGCGGTGCGGGCCTATCATAATTCGATCACTTATAATGGTGACAGTGCCGACCGTCGGGCGGATCTCGGCGAGGCGCTCACCGGCGCCGCCGGGGGTGTCGTCACTGCCGAGGCCAAGGCCGAGTTCGAGCGCGCCGTCGCGATGAATGCGGACGAGGTGAAGGCACATTATTTCCTCGGCCTTGCCGCCGAGCAGGACGGCCGCCGCGACGAAGCCGCCTCGATCTGGCGGGCGCTGCTCGCCCAGGCCACGCCGGACGCGCCGTGGCGGCCCCTGGTTCAGGCGGCATTGGTTCGGATCGGCGCTCCCTCGGCTCCGGCGTTGCCGGATGGCGCCGTTGCCGCGGCAAATGAAATGAGCGAGGCCGATCGCGGCGCCATGATCCACACCATGGTGGATCGTCTCGCCAGCCGTTTGAAGCAAAATGGCGACGACGTCGAGGGGTGGTTGCGGCTGGTTCGCGCCTATATGGTGATGGGCGATCGCGAAAAGGCGAAGAGCGCAGTCGCAGATGCGCGCCAAGCCGTTGCCGTTGATGCGGAACATCTTCGGCAATTGAACGAGGGCCTGAAAAATCTCGGGCTCGACGGATAGGCAGCATGTCGAACAGTGTAGAGTTTTCGCTCGGCGTCATGGACAAGGCCAGAGAACAAGCATGACGCGCAAGCAGCGGCGATTGACGATGATCGGCGGTTCGCTCGCAGTGTTCGCGGTCGCCGCGGCGCTGGTGCTGAACGCCATGCGCGACTCGATCGTGTTCTTCTCGACGCCGACGATGGTGGCGGAGAAACATGTTCCTCCGGGTCGGCGTTTCCGGCTAGGCGGGTTGGTGGAGCAGGGGTCCGTCGTGCGCGGCCAAAATCTCGCGGTCACCTTCAAGGTCGAAGACGGCGGTGCCACGTTGCCGGTTTCCTACAAGGGAATTCTGCCTGATCTGTTTGCCGAAGGGCAGGGCGTAGTCGCCGAAGGGGCACTCGATCCGTCCGGCGTGTTCAAGGCCGACACCGTGCTTGCCAAGCATGACGAGAAATACATGCCGAAGGAAGTCGCGGACGCGCTCAAGAAACAGGGGCTCTGGAAGGAAGACTCCGGCAGCATGAAGCCGGCCCGGCCTGCCGACACCACGGAGGCCTCGCGCGCGGCACAGGCCGATCAAGGCGCGCCGCGTGCGGCGGAAGGAGTGTCGCAGTGATCGCGGAAGCCGGACACTACGCGCTGGTGCTGGCACTGGCACTGGCACTGATCCAGTCGACGGTGCCGATTCTCGGGGCGCGCTGGCGCGATCCAGCGCTGATGAATGTCGCGCGGTCGACGGCGCTTGCTCAACTGGTGTTCGTCGCAGGCTCCTTCGCAGCGCTGGTCACGCTCCACGTCACCTCCGACTTTTCGGTCGCCAACGTGTTCGAAAATTCACATTCGATGAAGCCGCTGATCTACAAGATCACCGGCGTTTGGGGCAATCATGAAGGCTCGATGTTGCTATGGGTCTCGATCCTGGCCTTGTTCGGCGGGCTGGTCGCGGCCTTCGGCAATAACCTGCCGCTGTCGCTGCGCGCCCACGTGCTGGCGGTGCAGGCCTGGATCGCCAGCGCGTTCTATCTGTTCATCCTGATCACATCGAATCCGTTCCTGCGCATCGCCGATCCGCCGCTCGAGGGCCGCGACCTCAATCCGGTGCTGCAGGACATCGGCCTCGCCGTGCACCCGCCGATGCTTTATCTCGGCTATGTCGGCTTCTCGATCTCGTTTTCGTTCGCGGTCGCGGCCCTGCTCGAAGGCCGGATCGACGCGGCATGGGCCCGTTGGGTGCGACCCTGGACGCTGCTGGCGTGGATATTCCTCACGCTCGGCATCGCGATGGGCTCGTATTGGGCCTATTACGAACTCGGCTGGGGCGGCTGGTGGTTCTGGGACCCGGTCGAGAACGCTTCGCTGATGCCGTGGCTTGCGGGCACCGCGCTGTTGCACTCGGCCGTTGTGATGGAGAAGCGCAACGCGCTGAAGGTCTGGACCATCCTGCTTTCGATCCTGACCTTCTCGCTGTCGCTGCTCGGCACCTTCCTAGTGCGCTCCGGCGTGCTGACGTCGGTGCACGCATTCGCGACCGATCCGACGCGCGGCGTGTTCATCTTGCTGATCCTCGGCGTCTTCATCGGCGGCAGCCTGACGCTCTACGCGTGGCGCGCCTCGGCGCTGAAGCAGGGCGGCTTGTTCGCACCGATATCGCGCGAGGGTGCTTTGGTGCTCAACAATCTGTTCCTCACCACCGCTTGCGCCACGGTGCTCATCGGCACGTTGTATCCGCTGGCGCTGGAAGTCGTGACCGGTGACAAGATCTCGGTCGGTGCGCCGTTTTTCAACCTGACCTTCGCGCCGCTGTTCGTTCCGCTGATGATCGCGGTGCCGTTCGGACCGTTACTGGCATGGAAGCGTGGCGATCTCCTTGGCGCCGCACAGCGGCTGTGCGCCGCCGGTGCCGCAGCGCTGATAGCGGTCGCGGTGTTGTGGGCGTGGACGCGGGGCGGTAGCACATTGGCGCCACTGGCGATTGGTCTGGCGGTGTTTGTCATCGCCGGGGCGCTGACCGACCTCGTCGAACGAACGGGCTTGTTCCGTGTTCCTCTGGCCACCGCGGCGCGGCGCGCGGCAGGACTACCGCGCTCGAGTTGGGGAACGGTGTTCGCGCATGCCGGCGTCGGCGTCGCCCTGATCGGAATCGTCTGCGAGACCACCTGGAACAGCGAATACATCGGCTCGATGAAGCCGGACGATGTCGCGCACGTCGCCGGTTACGCCTTGAAGCTCGATGGGTTGACGCAGCGGCAGGGGCCGAATTACCGCGAAATGCAGGCGGAGTTCGACGTCAGCCTCGACGGCAGACCCGTCAGCAAGATGACGCCTTCGAAACGCAGTTTCACCACGCGCGGGTCGACCACCACCGAAGCCGCGCTGCTCACCCGCGGCGCGAGCCAGCTCTACATCTCGCTTGGTGACACCTCTGCCAAAGGCACGATCGACGTGCGCATCTACCATAAGCCGATGGTGCTGCTGATCTGGTTCGGCCCGGTGCTGATGGCGTTCGGCGGCATGCTGTCGCTGTCGGACCGCAGGTTGCGGGTCGGCGCTCCAAAACCGGCACGGGCGCCGCGCGCGCTGCAACCGGCGGAATAAGCCAATCTCATCCCTGAGGAGCCGCGGTGCGGCGTTTCACGGATGGTGCGATGTTTTGACGTCCTTCGAGATGCAGCTTGATGCTCTCCGGGATGAGGGAGTTCAAGTGCGCAAGCTGTTCGCGATTTTGATCGTCACGCTGCTGGTAAGCCTGGCCGCTTCCAGCGTTTACGCGGTGCAACCCGACGAGATCATGTCGGATCCCGCCAAGGAATTGCGGGCGCGGAATCTGTCGCGCGAGCTTCGCTGCATGGTGTGCCAGAACCAGTCGATCGATGATTCCGAGGCGCCGTTGGCGCGCGACTTGCGGTTGCTGGTGCGTGAGCGGATTGCGGTCGGCGACAGCGATGCGCAGGTTCTGGATTTTCTGGTGGCGCGTTATGGCGAGTTCGTGCTGCTGAAACCTCGGCTCGAGCTTCACACATTGTTGTTGTGGCTGTTACCGCCGCTGGCGCTGGCCGGGGGCGGGCTCGCATTGTGGGCCCATGGCCGACGCCGTGCCAGATCCACGGTCGCGGACGATGATTCCGCGGTGAGGTTGACCGCGGAAGAGGAAGCGCGGCTGGAACGGCTGATGATGGACGCCCCTTCGCGGGACAAGCCGGCTTAGCGGCGAGGTTCCGCTTTGCGATAGCTCATTCCTCCATGGCAGGCCGGCCGCTTCCCGACGGCAGGGTAACTCGGCCCTGCGATAAACTGCCGCACGAATTTCGAGCTTTATTACGAAAGTTTAACGCCCCCGCCAGCGCGGTGTAAGGCGGCAATCCCCATCTTGAGTTTTGCAAGGTGCCCGCGGCCGGCACCCGTTGATTTCAGTTTCTGGAGACTAGCCATAATGACCGACCGTTCCACCGATCCTTCATCGCTTCCGTCTTACCAGCCGCGCCGCTCGGTATTTTCCGCGCGCAAGTTCGCCTTGATGGCCTCGGTCGTCGCCGGCCTCGGCGTCGCCGTCTACGGCTTCGGCCCCTCGCATGGTCCCCTCGATATGTTCAGCAGCCCTGCGCAGGCGCAGGTCAACAATGAGGTGCGCAAGGTCGCGCAGCCGATCGGTTTCGCCGACATTGTCGAGCACGTGAAACCGTCGGTGATCTCGGTCAAGGTCAACATCAACGAAAAGGTTTCCGCCAAGGACGACAGCAACGACGACTCGCCGTTCCAGCCGGGTTCGCCGATGGAACGCTTTTTCCGTCGTTTCGGCGGGCCTGATGGCTTGCCCCCGGGCATGCGCGGCATGCCGCGCGGACGCGGCGCGGTAACCGGGCAGGGCTCCGGCTTCTTCATCTCGGCCGACGGTTTCGCTGTCACCAATAATCACGTCGTCGACGGCGCGGACAAGGTTGAGGTTACAACCGATGACGGCAAGACCTTCAAGGCGAAGGTGATCGGGACCGACGCCCGCACCGACCTCGCGCTCATCAAGGTCGAGGGCGGCAGCGACTTCGCATTCGCCAAGCTGTCCGAAAGCAAGCCCCGGATCGGCGATTGGGTGCTGGCGGTCGGCAATCCCTTCGGCCTTGGCGGCACGGTGACGGCCGGCATCGTTTCGGCCAGCGGTCGCGACATCGGCAATGGCCCGTATGATGATTTCATCCAGATCGACGCACCCGTGAACAAGGGCAATTCCGGCGGCCCCGCTTTCAATACCGAAGGCGAGGTGATGGGCGTCAACACCGCGATTTATTCGCCGTCTGGCGGCAGCGTGGGTATCGCGTTCTCGATCCCGGCGTCGACCGTGAAGAGCGTCATCGCGCAGCTCAAGGACAAGGGTTCGGTCAGCCGCGGTTGGATCGGCGTGCAAATTCAGCCGGTCACAGCTGACATCGCCGACAGCCTCGGTCTCAAGAAGGCCGAAGGCGCCCTGGTCGCCGAACCTCAGGCCAGCGGCCCTGCCGCCAAGGCCGGCATCGAATCCGGCGACGTCATCACCGCGGTGAATGGCGAGACGGTCAAGGATGCCCGCGAACTCGCCCGCACGATCGGCGGTCTGGCGCCCGGTAACTCGGTGAAGCTCGACGTCCTGCACAAGGGTCAGAGCAAGGTCGTTAACTTGACGCTCGGGCAGTTGCCGAATTCGATCGAAGCCAAGGCGGACAACGACAATGACGGCAAGGGCAATTCGAGCCGCGGCACCGACGTGCCGAAACTCGGTCTGACGGTTGCGCCGGCCAACAGCGTCGCAGGCGCCGGCAAGGATGGCGTCGTGGTCACCGAGGTCGACCCGAAGAGTGCGGCGGCGGATCGCGGCTTCAAGGAAGGCGATGTGATCCTCGAAGTTGCAGGAAAGACCGTCGCCAACGCCGGCGAAGTGCGCGAAGCGATCAATGCCGCCCGCGCCGACAACAAGAATAGCGTTCTGATGCGCGTCAAGAGCGGTGGGTCGGCGCGGTTCGTCGCGCTGCCGCTGGCAAAGGGCTGACGCTTCAGAAGGTCTAACGAAATGGAGGGTGTCGCCGGCATTAGTCGCCCCCGCCGACGGCTCTTTCCGGGGGGCGGGCCAAAAGCCCGCTCCCTTCAGGCTCCTTCCGGTGGAATACGCCCCCCTCCGTCGGAAGGTCAAAGGGCGGTGAGGTCCCCCCAGCTTCACCGCCCGCTTTTTTCAGTAGAGGCATGATCCGGAAAAGCGGAGACGGTTTTCCAATGAGATCATGTTCAAACGAGAGGTTAGAGGCGTCGGGTCGCCTTGCATGATGATCCCGACCGCGCCATGGTGAGAGAAGGCTGTCCCCCTTGACCGTAACCGATCACGAAATGCGCCTTTTGATCATCGAAGACGACCGCGAGTCCGCCGACTACCTCGTGAAGGCGTTCCGCGAAGTCGGCTATGTCGCCGACCTCGCCAGCGACGGCGAGGAGGGTTTGGCGCTGGCCGACAGCGGCGACTACGATGTGCTCGTGATCGACCGGATGCTGCCGAAACGCGACGGCCTGTCGCTGATCGGCAACCTGCGCGACAAGGGAAATCGTACCCCGGCGCTGATCCTCTCGGCGCTCGGCCAGGTCGACGACCGCATCAAGGGCCTGCGTGCCGGCGGCGACGATTATCTGCCGAAGCCTTATTCATTCGCCGAATTGCTCGCTCGCGTCGAAGTGTTGTCGCGGCGGCACGGTGGTCCGGCCGAAGAAACCACCTACCGCGTGGGCGATCTCGAACTCGATCGTCTTTCGCACAGGGTCGCGCGAGGCAAGGATGAGCTGACGCTGCAACCGCGCGAATTCCGGCTGCTAGAATATCTGATGAAGCACGCCGGGCAGGTGGTGACGCGAACCATGCTGCTGGAGAACGTCTGGGACTATCATTTCGACCCCCAGACCAACGTCATCGACGTCCATATCTCGCGACTGCGCTCCAAGATCGACAAGGGTTTTGAGCGGCCCTTGCTGCACACGATCCGCGGAGCCGGGTACATGATCCGTGACGGCCTTCGGTAAACTCGTCCGTACCACGGCGTTCCGGCTGACGCTGGTTTACCTGTTATTGTTTGCTCTGTTCGCCGCCTCGCTGCTCGGCTATTTCGCCCTGAACACGCGCCGGCTGATCACGGAGCAGATCACCAGCACGGTGAATGCCGAGACCGGCGAGATCAGCGACATCTACGCGCGTCGCGGACTGCGCGGCCTGGTTTTCACAATCGAGAACCGTGCGCTGCGACCAGGCGCCAACCTCTACCTCGTGACCACGCCGACCGGGCAGGCCGTCGCCGGCAATGTCGGTTCGCTGGCGCCGGGCGTGATGGGCTCGACCGGCTGGTCGGAGACCGCCTATCGCCGGCTCGACGAGCAGGACACCGCCGATCATCGTGCGCTGGTGTACGTCACCGAATTGACCAGCGGCTTTCGGCTCTTGATCGGACGCGATCTGGACGAGCGCCGGCGACTATTCGGTATTGTCGCGAAAGCGGCGCAGTGGTCGGTCTTGATCGTCGTGGTGCTCGGCCTTGGCGGCGGCATCTTCGTGGCGCGGCGCGTGTTGCGGCGCATCGACGCGATGACCGGTACGACCCAGCGAATCATGGCGGGCGATCTGACCGGGCGGCTGCCGGTCGGGCGCAGCGGCGATGAACTGGATCGTTTGGCGGAAAACCTCAACGCCATGCTCGAGCGGATCGAGGCCCTGATGATCGGCCTTAAGGAGGTTTCCGACAACATTGCCCACGACCTGAAGACGCCGCTGACGCGGCTGCGCAATCGCGCCGAAGAAGCGCTTGCCAAATCCAGCAATGAAAGCGAATACCGCGCGGCGCTGGAACGGACGATCGATGAATCTGATGGGTTGATCAGAACCTTCAACGCACTGCTGATGATCGCGCGCGCCGAGTCCGGGCAAGCGCGCGACAACATGGACAACTTCGACGCCGCCGACGTCGCCAACGGCATACACGAACTCTATGAGCCGCTGGCCGAAGAAGACGGCATGACCTTGCGCGTCAGGACGGCATTCGCCCCGCTCCACGGCAACCGCGAACTGATCAGTCAGGCACTGGCCAACCTTGTCGAGAACGCGATCAAATACGGCAAGCCTGCTCCGGCCGCGCAGCCCTTGGGCGCTGCCGCCAATCCCGATGCCAGGGAAATTTTGATCGAAGCCCAGCGTGACGGCGATCAGGTGCTGCTGAGTGTTACCGATCATGGCCCGGGTATTCCGGAAGCCGATCGCGGGCACGCGGTGGAACGCTTTGTGCGGCTTGAAGCGAGTCGCACCCAGCCGGGTTCCGGCCTCGGTCTCAGTTTGGCGTCGGCGGTGGCGACGCTGCACGGTGGAGACCTCCGACTGGGCGACGCGCATCCCGGGCTGCGTGCCACGCTCGCGATCCCGGCCTGGACTCGCGTTAGCGACAGGCTTGCGGCTCCAACGCAGGATGTGCAACAAAAGGTGGCATGACATCATCCGCGAAGGGCGACGCGGACCGGCACGGTCTGGCCGCGCGGTTCGTGGATGGACCGCATCTGTCGGCCCCTCTCGAAGCTGAACAACATCTCGCAAGATGGCTCGCCGATCTTGAGCCGAGGCAGGCGGTTGCGATTCGGGACCTCATGGCGCAATCCCCTCGCGCCGGCGACATCCTTCTCGGTATTGCGGCCTATTCGTCCTATCTGTTCGACCTGATGCGCGCCGATGCCACGCGGCTGATCCGGCTGCTCGAATGCGACCCCGACCAGCATCTGGCACGCCTGATCGAGGACAACTGCCGCCTCGTCGCAGCCGCCGCCAGCGAAGCCGACGTGATGCAATTGCTCCGTCACATGAAGGCGGAAGCGGCGCTGCTGATTGCACTATGCGATATCGGCGGTGTCTGGCCGGTCATGCGGGTGACCGCGGCGTTGACCGATCTCGCCGTCAGCGCGGTGCAATCGGCGTTGCGCTATTTGTTACGCGAAGCGAGCGCGCGGGCAAAATTGTCACCGCTCAACCATGATCGTCCCGAGGAAGGCAGCGGCCTGATCGTGCTCGCGATGGGCAAGATGGGCGCGGGCGAGCTGAACTACTCCAGCGACATCGACCTCATCGTATTTTTCGATCCCGCGGTGTCGACGCTGGCACCGGACATGGAACCACAGCCATTTTTCGTGCGCCTTACGCAGGCTTTGGCGCGCCTCCTGCAACAGCGCACCGGCGATGGATACGTGTTCCGCGTCGATCTGCGGCTACGGCCGGATCCCGCCTCGACGCAGGTCGCTATTTCGACCGAAGCGGCGCTGCATTATTACGAGCGGGAAGGGCGAACCTGGGAGCGCGCCGCCATGATCAAGGCGCGGCCATGTGCCGGCGACGCCAGGGCGGGAGAGGCGATGGTTGCCGAAATCGCGCCGTTCGTCTGGCGCAAGCACCTGGATTTCGCAGCGCTCGCCGACGTACACGACATGAAACGGCAGATGCAGACCTATCGCGGTCAAAGCGAAATCGCGGTCGAGGGCCACAATGTCAAGATCGGCCGCGGCGGCATTCGTGAAATCGAGTTTTTCGCGCAGACCCAACAGCTGATCGCGGGCGGCAGACACTCGGAGTTGCGGGTGCGGCAGACGCTGAAAGCACTCGATGCGCTGGCCTCGAACAGTTGGATCACCTTCGAGGCGCGTGACGAAATGGCGGCGGCCTATCTGTTCTTGAGGCGGGTCGAACACCGGCTGCAGATGGTAGCCGACGAGCAAACCCATACATTGCCGGATACGACTGAGGCGGTGGGGCGTCTTGCGGGTTTTCTCGGCTATGACAGCCGCGCCGCGTTCGCGAAGGATCTGCTTGGCCATCTTCATATCGTGCAGGGGCATTACGGCAAGCTGTTCGAAGGCGATCCCACCGGTAGCGTGAAACTGCCGCCGGTCGATTACGGCGCTGGCCCTGATGAGCCGCGCCTGCTCGAACACCTGGCCTCGCTCGGTTTCCGTAAGCCGGTCATCGTGGCAAAGACCGTGCAGCACTGGATGGTCGGCGACTATCGCGTGTTCCGGACTGAATCGACGCGGAGCGCGTTCGTCGAGTTTGTCCCGACGTTGATCGCGGGGCTCGCCGACGCCGAGGAGCCCGACGACGCCGTAACCGCCTTCGATCGCTTCCTGCAGGCGTTGCAGCGCGGCGGGCGGCTGATTCCCCTGCTGAGCCAAAACCGCGATCTCGTCGCCCTGGTGGCGCTGATTCTCGGGGCGGCACCGCGGCTCGGTGACATGCTGGCGCGGCAGCCGCAGCTCATGGATGGGCTGATCGATCCGCGCTTCTTCGGCGCGATGCCCGACCGGCGCGAGTTATCCTTGCGCCTCGCCGCGACCCTGAACGATGCCGATTCCTACGAGGAGTTTCTGGATCGGCTTCGCATGTTCGGCCAGGAAAGCCTGTTCCTCATCGGGACGCGAATCCTGTCCGGGACGGTATCGGCTTCACAGGCCGGTCTCGCTTTCGCCGACGTCGCCGAGGGCATCGTCCATACCGTGCATGGGCTGGTGACGGAGCGGTTCGCGGAGCAACACGGTCGCATCAAGCGCCAGGAGACCGCGATCCTGGCGATGGGCAGGCTGGGCAGCCGCGAGATGACCGCCTCGTCGGATCTAGACCTGATCCTGCTTTACGATTTCGATCATGATGAGCCGGACTCCGATGGCGCGCGGTCACTGCACGGCGCGCACTATTTCGCTCGCTTCACCCAGCGTTTGATCAGCGCGTTCACGACGCGGACGAATTACGGCGTGCTCTACGACGTGGACATGCGCCTGCGTCCATCGGGCCGGGCTGGTCCGGTCGCCTCGCGTATCGACTCGTTCGCTCAATACCAGGACCGCGAAGCCTGGACCTGGGAGCATATGGCGTTGACCCGCGCGCGGGTGATCTCGGCATCGCCGGAATTCCGCGTTGAAATCGAACAGATCATTCGCGAGGTGCTGACCCGGAGGCGCGATACCGCAACGGTGGCTACCGACGTTGCGGACATGCGCCGGGCGGTAGCGCTGGAAAAGGGCGAGGATGACGTCTGGGACCTGAAATATGCGGCAGGCGGTCTCGTCGATATCGATTTCATCGCCCAATACCTTCAACTCGTTCACGCCGCCGAGAAACCGGATATTCTCGACGTCAGCACGTTGCAGGTGCTCGACAACGCGGCGCGGCTCGGCGTGCTGCCGCCGTCGTCGACGGAAGTCCTGCGTGCGGCAACCCGCCTTTATCATGACCTGACGCAAATCCTGCGGCTCTGCGTGGTCGGTACGTTCAATCCGGAAACCGCAGGCGAAGACCTCTTACGCGTTATGGCGCGCGCCGCCGACGCCCCGGACTTCTCGTCGCTGGAGGCGCAGGTGCGCGAGACCCAGATTGAGGTCCGCCGGATATTCGAGGCGTTGATCGGGGTGGGGAGCGGTTAGCCGGCTTTCTTCAGCGCCTGGATCGCGTCGCGCACGTTAGGATCGAGCCCGGCGCCGCCGGCATCGAGATGCGCCAGGATGGCCAAGCGCATCCGCGGATCCCAGAATTTGCGGATGTGGTCGGAGATGCCAGGGACCGCCCGGTCATGGCCTTGGCTTTGAAAAAATTTGCCGATCTGGTTTGCCATATAGATCAACCGATCAGGCGACATGAGCGCCTCCTTGCATTGCAATCCCGACGACGCGATCCGGATGCGAAAAGACCTCGAAGCCGTCAGCCCGGGCAATGGCGACCAGCGTAATGCCGGCTACATCCGCCATGCGGACGGCGAGCGCGGTCGGGGCGGAGACGGCGACCACCAGCGGGGCGCCCATCGCGGCCGCCTTCTGCACCATTTCGACCGAAACCCGGCTGGTCAGCAACACCATGCCTTCGCGGGCGGAGAGCTTATCGCGCGCCAACGCGCCAGCCAGCTTGTCGAGCGCGTTGTGCCGACCGACATCTTCGCGCACGGCGACGATACCCCGCGACCTCTTCCACAAACCGGCGGCGTGGACCGCGCGGGTCTCGATGTTGATCGGCTGCAGGGGTGGCAGGCCCTGCATTGCCGTCATGATCTCGCGCGGAGAATATGACTGGCCGGCCGCAACGATCGCGGCGGGACGAACGGCTTCGGCAATCGAATCGATGCCGCATAGACCGCAGCCGGTCGGTCCGGCGATATGCCTCCGCCGCTCGTTCAGCCGCTCCGCTCTGGATTGCTCGAGCCACATCCGCAGTTCGACGCCGTCGTCCAGCTCCACGATGTCGAGCGAGCAAATATCGCCGGGGGATTGGATGATGCCTTCGCTGAGGCTGAAGCCGACGGCGAAATCCTCCAGGTCCCGGGGCGAGCCCATCATCACGGCATACGTGCCGCCATTGTAGGTCAGCGCGAGTGCGGTCTCTTCCGCAATGGTTCGCAAGCCTTCGCCGCAGCCGCCTTGACCAGGGCCGCCGTCGCGCCAGGCTACACGATCAACGCTGCGGACCGGATCGGGCACGGCTACTCCGCGGCTTCGATAACGGGTGCGATGCGGCGCGAATGGCGGGCCTGCGCATCGTATGCCTTTTGCCATTCCGAGGGACCGTTCGACGGAGAGATCTGCACCGCCGTGACCTTGTATTCGGGGCAATTGGTCGCCCAGTCGGAATATTCGGTGGTGATGACGTTGGCCTGCGTGTCCGGGTGGTGGAAGGTGGTGTAGACGACGCCCGGCGCGACCCGATCGGTGATCAGCGCGCGCAGCGTGGTCTCGCCGGCGCGGCTGGCGAGACGCACCCAGTCGCCCTCACGCACGCCGCGCTGCTCGGCATCGTGCGGATGGATTTCCAGCCGGTCTTCGCTATGCCACACGACATTCTCGGTGCGACGGGTCTGTGCCCCGACATTGTATTGACTGAGGATGCGCCCGGTGGTGAGCAGCAGGGGATAGCGCGGGCCGGTTCGTTCATCGGTCGGGATGTATTCGGTAATGACGAACTTGCCTTTGCCGCGCACGAAGCCGCCGATGTGCATCACCGGCGTGCCCTCCGGGGCTTTCTCGTTGCAGGGCCACTGTACCGATCCCAGCTCGTCAAGCTTGGCGTAGGAAACGCCGGCGAAGGTCGGCGTCAGCGCCGCGATCTCGTCCATGATCTGCGAAGGATGATCGTAATGCATGTCGAGACCCATCGCCTTGGCGAGGCGGATGGTGACTTCCCAATCTGCCAATCCGTTGCGCGGCGACATCACCTTGCGGACGCGTTGGATGCGGCGCTCCGCATTGGTGAAAGTGCCGTCCTTCTCCAGGAAAGTCGAACCGGGCAGGAAGACGTGGGCATAGTTCGCGGTCTCGTTGAGGAACAGATCATGGACGATGACGCATTCCATCGCCGAAAGCGCAGCGACGACGTGCTTGGTATTGGGGTCGGACTGCAGGATGTCCTCGCCCTGCACGTAGATACCCATGAAGGTGCCTTCGATCGCGGCATCGAACATGTTGGGAATGCGCAGGCCGGGCTCGGGGTTGAGCTTGACGTTCCACATCGCCTCGAACTGGTCGCGCACCGCATCGCCCGAGATGTGGCGATAGCCGGGAAGTTCATGCGGGAACGAGCCCATGTCACAGGAACCCTGCACGTTGTTCTGCCCGCGCAACGGATTCACGCCGACACCGGGGCGGCCGATATTGCCGGTTGCCATCGCGAGGTTGGCGATTGCGATCACGGTGGTCGAGCCCTGGCTGTGCTCGGTAACGCCGAGGCCGTAATAGATCGCGCCATTGCCGCCGGTAGCGAACAGTCGCGCCGCCGCGCGCAATTCATTTGGATCGACGCCGGTCATGATCGCAGTGGCTTCGGGGCTATTCTTCTTGTCGGCGACAAAGGCCGCCCATTCCTCGAACTCGCTCCAGTCGCAGCGTTCGCGCACGAAGGCTTCGTCGACCAGACCTTCGGTCACGATGACATGCGCCATTGCGGTCAGGACGGCGACGTTGGTGCCGGGCAGCAGCGGTAGATGTCGCGCCTTGACGTGAGGCGATTCCACCATCTCGGTCCGGCGCGGATCGACCACGATCAGCTTGGCACCCTGACGCAACCGTTTCTTCAGGCGCGAAGCGAACACCGGATGGGCCGAAGCGGGGTTGGCGCCGATGATCATGACGACGTCGGTGTGTTCCACCGAGTCGAAGTCCTGCGTGCCGGCCGATGTGCCGAAGGTGGTCGACAGACCGTAGCCGGTCGGCGAGTGGCAAACGCGGGCGCAGGTGTCGACATTGTTGTTGCCGAAGCCGGCGCGGATCAACTTCTGCACCAGATAGGTCTCTTCATTGGTACAGCGTGACGAGGTGATGCCGCCGATGGAGTCGCGGCCGTATTTGGCCTGAATCCGCTTGAACTCGGACGCGGCATAGGCAAATGCCTCGTCCCATGATACCTCGCGCCAGGGATCGCTGATCTTGTTGCGGATCATCGGGTTGAGGATACGCTCCTTGTGGTTGGTATAGCCCCAGGCGAACCGCCCCTTGACGCAGGAATGGCCGCGATTGGCCTTGCCGTCTTTGTAAGGCACCATGCGCACGACTTCCTCGCCGCGCATTTCCGCCTTGAAGGTGCAGCCGACGCCGCAATAGGCGCACGTCGTCACGGCCGAATGCTCGGGCTGGCCGATCTCGATTACGGACTTCTCAGTCAGCGTGGCAGTAGGACAGGCCTGGACACAGGCGCCGCAGGACACACATTCCGAGCCCAGGAAGCTCTCGCTCATGCCCGGCGATACCCGGCTGTCGAAGCCGCGTCCCGAGATGGTCAGCGCAAAAGTGCCTTGGACTTCCTCGCAGGCGCGCACGCAGCGCGAGCACACGATGCACTTCGAGGGGTCGTAGGTGAAATAGGGATTTGATTCATCCTTCGGCATCCACGCCGCGTTGACCGCGCCGCCGGTCTTGGCGAATACATGGTTTCCGCCCTGATAGCCGTAGCGGACGTCGCGCAAGCCCACCGCGCCCGCCATGTCCTGCAGCTCGCAGTCACCATTCGCTGCGCAGGTCAGGCAGTCCAGCGGATGGTCCGAGATGTAGAGCTCCATCACGCCCTTGCGGAGCTTCTTCAGCCGCTCGGTCTGGGTGTGCACCACCAACCCCTGCGTCGCAGGCGTGGTGCAGGACGCCGGCGTGCCCGCGCGTCCCTCGATTTCGATCAGGCAGAGGCGGCAGGAGCCGAAGGCGTCCACCATGTCGGTGGCGCAGAGCTTTGGGATTTGCGTGCCGGCTTCCATCGCCGCGCGCATGATCGAGGTGCCCTCGGGAACCGTGACGCTTTGACCGTCGATGGTCAACGTCACCATCGCCTCGGATTTGGAGCGCGGCGTGCCGAAATCGGTTTCCTGAATCAGCGACATGGCGATTGTCCTTTATTCCGCGGCCTGCAGGCGCTCGGGCGCCGGGCCAAAATCTTCCCGGAAGTGCTTCAGCGCGCTCATGACGGGGTAGGGGGTGAAGCCGCCCAATGCGCAGAGCGAGCCGAACTTCATGGTGTTGCAGAGGTCTTCGACGACGGCGATATTTTCCGTCACGCGCTCGCCCGCGCGAATCTTGTCGATGGTCTCGACCCCGCGGGTCGAACCGATCCGGCAGGGCGTGCATTTGCCGCAGGATTCGACGGCGCAGAATTCCATCGCGAAGCGCGCCTGCTTCGACATATCCACGCTGTCGTCGAAAACCACGATGCCGCCATGGCCGATCAGGCCATCGCGCGCGGCAAAGGCTTCATAGTCGAACGGCGTATCGAACAGTTCGCGAGGAAAATAAGCGCCGAGCGGCCCGCCGACTTGAACCGCGCGAACCGGGCGTCCGGTCAAGGTGCCGCCGCCAATGTCGTCGACGAGTTCGCCGAGTGTGATGCCGAAGGCGACCTCGAACAGGCCGCCATGCTTGATATTGCCCGCGAGCTGTATCGGCATCGTGCCGCGCGAGCGGCCCATGCCAAATTCGGCATAGGCCCTGGCGCCGCCGCCGAGGATGAAGGGGATCGCGGCGAACGACAGCACGTTGTTGATCACGGTGGGCCTGCCGAACAGGCCCTTATGCGCCGGCAGCGGCGGTTTGGCGCGGACGATGCCGCGGCGGCCTTCAAGGCTCTCCAGCAGCGAGGTTTCCTCGCCGCAGACATAGGCGCCGGCGCCGACACGGACTTCGAGGTCGAAACTGTGCGCGGAGCCATTGATGCTCGCGCCGAGATGACCGGCGCGCTTCGCCGCCGCGATCGCCGCGTTCATCGCCGCGACGGCGTGGGGATATTCCGAGCGGATGTAGATGTAGCCCTTGGTGGCGCCCACCGCGATGCCGGCAATCGTCATGCCCTCGATCACGACGAAGGGGTCGCCTTCCATGATCATGCGATCGGCGAACGTGCCGCTGTCGCCTTCGTCCGCATTGCAGACGATGTATTTCCGGTCGGCCGCCGTTTGCGCCACGGTCTTCCACTTGATGCCGGTCGGAAACCCGGCGCCGCCACGGCCGCGCAATCCGGAGGCGGTGACGTCGGCAAGGATCCCGTCGGTGCCGAGCGTCAGCGCCCGCGCCAGGCCCTGGTAACCCTGATGGGCGCGGTAGTCTTCGACCGAGCGCGGATCGACCACGCCGCAGCGCGCGAAGGTGAGGCGGGTCTGCCGTTTCAGCCAGGGAATGTCGTCAGCGATGCCGAGCCGCAGTGCGTGCGGACCATCCGCGATCATCGCGTCGAGCACGGCGGCAACGTCGGCCTCGGTCACCGGGCCGAATGCGACGCGGCCGCGCGCGGTGGCCAGTTCGACCATCGGTTCCAGCCAGTACAATCCGCGCGAACCGGTTCTTACGATCTCAAGAGTCGCGGCGCGGGTCGCCGCGGCTCGCTCGAACGCGAGCGCGATCTCATCGGCACCCACCGCAACCGCGCCTGCATCTTGCGGAATGAATACGCGGAGCGTCATCGCTGTGCCTCCGCAACCAGCGCGTCGAGCCGCGCTTCGTCGAGGCGCCCGACGATACGACCATCCAGCATTGCCGACGGCGCGGTCGCGCAGAGCCCGAGGCAGTAGATCGGCTCCAGCGTCACCCGGTTATCGGCGGTGGTGTTGCCGATGGCGATGCCGAGCTTGGCTTCGGCGCGCGCGGCGAGCGCATCGCCGCCAGCGGCCTGGCAGGCTTCGGCACGGCACAGTTTCAGCACATGCCGTCCCGCGGGTTCATGCCGGAAATCATGGTAGAAGGTGAACACGCCATGGACCTCGGCGCGCGACAGGTTGAGCGCCTGCGCGATCATGGGAATCGCAGGTTCCGGCACGTAGCCGAAAGCTTCCTGCAACGCGTGCAGGATCACCAGCGTCGCGCCCTCAAGGCGCGCATGCTCGCTGATGATTTCCTCGCCACGAACGGCATCCCAGGGTTCGTAAACAGGCTGCATACGCGTTCTCTGTCAGAGACTTATTGCACGATCGATCTGAGTTGGAATCGATCCGGGAATCAATAAAGCTGTCTCATGCTGCGATACGGAAATCCGATCAATTCGGCTGCCAAATCGCACGATACGGAATCAGAATGAGTGGCGCGCAGCGTTCATCGGACGCAGCTTTTTTGCGTATTGGCCGGTTGGCGACCGTGTTATGCGTTGCTCAAGATAAAGGGGAGAGGGCGTCTTTGATCGACAAGCTTGAACTGCTGCTTGCGCTTGCGAAAGAACGCCACTTCGGCCGCGCTGCCGAAGCCTGCGGGGTCACCCAGCCGACGATGTCGACGAGCCTCAAGCAGCTCGAGGAAATCCTCGGCGTCATGCTGGTGCAGCGCGGCTCGCGGTTCCAGGGCTTTACCCCCGAAGGCGAACGGACGCTGGATTGGGCGCGGCGCATCGTCGGCGACGCCCGCGCGATGCGCCAGGAGATCAATACGCTGAAGGACGGCCTTTCCGGCGAGATCGCCATCGCGGCGATCCCGACCGCGCTCGGCATGGTCGCCTCGCTCACCACCCCGTTCCGCGCCCGCCATCCCGATGTGCGTTTCCGCATCGTGTCGTGCACCTCGATCGCGGTGCTCGGGTTGCTGGAAAACCTCGAGGTCGACGCCGGCCTCACCTATCTGGAAAACGAACCGCTCGGCAAGGTCCGCTCGATCCCGCTCTACAATGAAAGCTACCGGTTGCTGACCTCGCCCGACGGCATGTTCGGCGACCGCGACCAGGTCACGTGGAAGGAGGTCGGGCAGGTGCCGCTGTGCCTGCTGACGCCGGACATGCAGAACCGCCGTATCATCGATCGTGCGCTGAAGGCCGCCGGCGCCGAGGCTACGCCGACGCTGACGTCGAACTCGATCATCGTGCTCTACACCCATGTGAAGACCGGGCGCTGGGCCAGCGTGATGCCGGCGCGGCTGGCGCAGACATTGGGCCTGTCGGACGCGGTTCGCACCATTCCGATCGTCGACCCCACCGTGACCTACAGCGTCGGCCTCGTAGTGCCGCAGCGCGATCCGCTGACGCCCTTGATCGCGGCGCTGACGCAAATCGCCCGCGAGGTCGCGCCGACGCTGGAGCTCGATCCCTAGGCCTCAGCGAAGCCTCACGCCGCCACCGGCAGCTTCGTTCGGGTCTTGCGCGCGTCGCACGGCAGCGACACGCAGACGACGGTGCCGGTGCCGAGCTTCGAGCGCAGCCGCATCGATCCGCCATGCAGGTTGGTCAGCGACTTGGCGATGGCGAGCCCGAGCCCGGAGCCGTGATAGGTCTTGGTGAGCTGGCTCTCGACCTGCTCGAACGGCCGGCCCAGCCGCTGCAGCGATTGCGGGGCGATGCCGATGCCGGTGTCGGCGATCAGCAGGTGGATCCGCTCCTTGTAGACCCGGCTGCGGACGGTCACCGTGCCGCCGTCGGGCGTGAATTTGACCGCGTTGGACAGCAGATTGACGATGATCTGCTTGATCGCGCGGCGATCGGCGACCACCGAGATCGCGCCCTCGATATCGGCGTCGAGCGCGAGGTTCTTGTCCTCGGCGCGGCCGGACACCACCCGCATCGATTCCGCCAGCGTCGTCGACAGGTCGATCGATTCCATGTCGAGCTTCATGCGGCCGGCCTCGATCTTCGACATGTCGAGGATGTCGTTGATGACCTCGAGCAGGTAGTGACCGCTGGTCAGGATGTCGTGGCAGTATTCCTGGTATTTTTCCGAGCCGAGCGTTCCGAACATGCCGCTGCCCATGATCTCGGAGAATCCGATGATGGCGTTCAGGGGTGTGCGCAGCTCGTGGCTCATGTTCGCCAGGAATTTCGATTTGGCCTGGTTGGCTTCCTCGGCGCGGTTCTTCTCCTCGGAATATTTTTCCGCGAGGTCGGCCAGTTCAAGCGCTTGCTGTTCGAGCGCGGTCTGCGAACGCTTCAGGTCGATCACGGAAGCGCGCAGGCGCAGGTCGTTGTCGACCAGCTTCTGCTCGTGCTCCTTGATGCGGGTGATGTCGGTGCCGACCGAGACGTAACCGCCGTCCTTGGTGCGCCGCTCGCTGATATGCAGCCAGCTGCCGTCCTCGATCTGCGCCTCGAAGGTGCGCGCGCCCGGCGCCTGCGCGAAGGTTTCGTGCAGCCGGGTGCGTACCTCCGGCATGCTGCCGACCTCGATCACGGTCTCATAGGAGGTGCCGGGCGCGACGGCGGAATCCGGCAGCCGGTGCAGCCGCTGGAAGTGCGAGTTGCAGAGCACCAGGCGATCTTCCGCGTCCCACAGCACGAAGGCCTCCGGAATCGTCTCGATCGCGTCGCGCAGCCGCAGGTCGGCCTCGACGGTCTTCTCGGCGAGGCTCTTCTGCTCGGTGATATCGACGGCAATGCCGATCAGGTGCAACCCGCCATCGCCGGCGCCCTGGCTGAGTTCGCAGCGGACGCGCAGCCAGATCCAGTGGCCGCCGGTGTGCTGCATCCGGAAGGACTGGTCGATGTGGTTGATCTTCGAGGCGATCAGCTGGTTGGCGATGTCGAACAGGTCGATATCGTCGGATTTCACCAGCGCGTTGACCTCGCCGAAGGTCAGGAGGTCGCTGCGGCTGTCGAGCCCCAGCATGGTGAACATCGAGTGCGACCAGAAGATCCGGCCGCGCGACAGGTCCCAGTCCCACAATCCGCAGCGGCCGCGATTGAGCGCGGTGTCGATCCGGCCGCGCACGGCGTCGTTGATCAGGTCGCCTTCGCGGGCGCGGGTCGATTGCCAGTGGAAGGCGAAGCCGAGGATCAGCACCACGAATCCGGTGGTGGCGGACAGCGTCACCGACAGCGCGGCATCCGAGCCCCACAGCGGCTCGGCGTTTTCCTGGATGATGACGATCTGGCCGGGCAATGCCCGGATGGCGCGCTGGATCGCGAGCGCGCCGTGGCCGCCCGGCAGCGCGATGTCGGTGGCGCCGGAGGCGCGGTTGGGGCTCGACAGCGGCATCGCGGCGCCGACGGCCTCGAGAATATCGGCGGTGTCGCCGATCGCGTCGTCGCTGATCGGCAGTCGCGCGAGCACGCGCTGGTCGGTTCCGGTGACGATGATGTGCCGGCCGGCGGCGATGCCCCAGTTCGGAACGAGGCCCGGCAGCAGCAACTGCAGGCGGTCGAACGATCCGTGCGGATCCTGGCGCAGGCCGGCGATGCGGTCGATCCGCTCGGCGAGAACGTCCGCGAGCGCGGCGAGGTCGCGCCGCATCGCCGAGCGTTTTTGCCGGTTCTGGTCGATCACCTGGACGAAGGCGCCGAGACAGATGGTGATGAGGAACGCGATGATCAGTGTCGGCACGGCGCGGCGCAATGCGGGCTCTGCCGTCAAACGCCGATGGTACGCCGGTTTCGCGATCGACTGCGCCAATCCCTTGATCGAATCGGATTGGACGCACGCGCTCGCCGCGTGTGCGCGCGCCATGCCCTATGACCCCCGTAGAAAAATTTTTGGAACGCCCGCTTCGGAAGAACCCCACACCTTCCGAATCATAGTGATTTGAATCCACTTTTGCCGGGCTGTCGAGAGTCAACAAATCCTTAATGGAAATAATTCTTGTTCAACAGGAATCCGACACCGTCGAACGTTGCGCGGAGTGAGTCCGAACCGGGAACGCAAGCTTGTTCGCGGTGCTCGCGCGCGCGTTCCTGCTCGCGCAGCCTCACGCGTTCGGCGGTTCGGCGTGACTGATGACGCGCTTCACGGTGGGGAAGGCGCGGCGCAACGCGCGCTCGATCGCGTCGACATTCTCGTGCACCTTGATCACGCTCATCGACGGCGCGGCACGGCAATGGAAGTTGACGATCTCGCC
The DNA here is from genome assembly GCA_963756215.1 of uncultured Alphaproteobacteria bacterium. Lineage (GTDB taxonomy): Bacteria > Pseudomonadota > Alphaproteobacteria > Rhizobiales > Xanthobacteraceae > Bradyrhizobium. Next base: position 161,109 of record CAVWMY010000002.1, read on the forward strand.
GGCGTCGGTGTCGCGCACCCGCACATTATGGATGTCATCGATGGCGCCGTCGGTAATGGCGGCGTCGGCGGCAAAGCGCGTCAGCGCCGCGGTGACGGCCTCGACGCGACCGGGCGCGGCATCGGTGCCGAGCGGCAGTTCCGGTTCCAGCGGTTCGATATGCGTGTCGACCTCGACATCCGCGCCGAACTGGTCCTGGATGTTGCGTTCCAGTTCATGGGCGATGTCGTGCGCCGCGACCAGCGACATCTCGCCGTCGACTTCGAGGTCGATGCTGACGGTCAATTTGCCGCCGAGGTCGTGCACCGTGACGTGATGGATGGCGAGGCCGGAATTGCGCGCGATCACCATGATGCGTTCGCGCACGCTCTCGTTGTCGCGCGCCACCGGCACCGCGGTGAAGGTGAGGTCGGCATCGCCGAGCGCGGCCGTGACGGCGTCCTGCGCGCGGCGCTTGATCTCGTCGACGCGGTCGATCGGGTAGGTGCGCGGCACCTTGACGGTGGCATCGATGAAGTGGGTGGGGCCGACCATGCGCGCGCGCAGCCGCTCGACATCGAGGACGCCGGGCACCGCGCGGATCGCCTCGGTGGCCTTTTCGGCGACCCCGTCGGGCGCGCGGTCGAGCAGGGTTTCCACGGTCGAGCGCGTCAGCCGCAGCCCCAGCGTCGAGATCACGATCGCAACGCCGATCGCCGCCGCGGCGTCGCCCCAGTGGTAACCGAGCGCGGAGAGCACGAGCCCGATGATGACGGCGATCGAGCCCAGCACGTCGGAGGCGAAATGCAACGCGTCGGCCGCCAGCGCCTGGCTCTTGGTGGCGCGCGCGGTGCGGTGCAGGGCGCGGGCGCGCCAGAAATTGACGCCGATGTCCACGAGCAGCACGATGAACGGAATCACCGACAGCGTCGGCGGCGGCGTGCCGTCGCGCAGCCGCGCCCAGGAGGCGACCAGGATGCCGCCCGCCAGCACATAGAGCATCGCGATCACGCCCAGCGCCGACAGGCTTTCGAACTTGCCGTGGCCGTAATTGTGGTCCTTGTCCGCCGGGCGGTCGGACACCCGCACCACCATCCAGGTGATGACGGTCGCGACCAGGTCGACCGACGAGTGCAGTGCCTCCGAGACCAGCGCGAGGCTGCCGATGGCGATCCCGACGATGAGCTTGGCCGCGGCCATCGCGCCGCTGGCGAGAATCGAGATGGCCGCGACGCGGGATTTGGCGGAGTGATCGGCATGGGTCATGGCCGCAGCTTTAACAGTCCATCCCGCAACATCAAGCACGGATCAAATCCGCAATCGCCACTCGTTTGCAGGAGCAAGATGATTGCGAATTGTTCCGATTTGAGGTTGCGGAGGACGGCACATGTTCACCGTCATTGCGAGCCCCAGCGAAGCAATCCAGGGCAACAGCCAAGGACTGGATTGCTTCGTCGCTTCGCTCCTCGCGATGACGAGAGGGGCACTCACTCTCGATCGTCATTCCCGAGCGCGCGAAGCGCGAACCGGGAATGACGGCGTTTGTGTTGATACGCCGAGACATGCATTTACGATCTCGCGACATCATGCGTCCGAGCTGTTGCAAAAACATCCGCCCATTAAAATCCGAGGGCGCGGCGCGACCCTCGATCGAGGGCGCGGGGAATGCCGGGTGCTCGTGGCACCCGCGGCCCGTGTGCGAAAGTAGTGTGCACACGGTAGTCACCACAGGTACCCCGGAAACACCCGGCATTCCCTGCGCGATGGTTTTAACGGCTTATGCCGCGCTCTCCCGGGCGACGAATTCGTCTTGCCACCCTCGCCGGCGGATTGAAGGCGGTGCGAGACCCGGTCGGGCTCGCATCACCTCCGCCGGCTTGACGCCAGCAACGGGCGCCAGGACCACACGGTTTTGCCGTACGCGACCCGCTCATCGCCAGGGAGTTTCAAGCGGCATGTGCACGTCCGCTCAAGTCCCGGCGAAGGCGGAAGCAGCGCCGTTCGTCTGCGCGCCGGGGAAACGCTCACAGGCATTCCTCAATGGAACGGCTGCCCTGCGTCACCTCTCGCGCCCGACGCTGCCGCGTCCACCGCATCCCGTCCCAACGTTCGTGACGATGGCCAACGCCCCTCTTATCGGGACGGGACGGCAGGGGATGTAGGGGTGATTTGGGCTTTCGGGGAAGCGCAATGTTTTTGCGGGCAGGGGTGGACGGGTAGCATCGCGTTGAAGGGGTTGGGGAATTGAGGCAAGCGCGCGGGGCGATTCGGATTTGAACTAAGCGGATGCTCCCAAGGGGAGCGCGTGATTTAGCTGTGAGCAGAATGTCGAGGCAACGGAAGTCGCGTTGCCACCTGGCGTTGTAACGTCTATGCCCTATCTGCCGCTGCTGTACGTATTGCGAGCTGGGTTACGAACTATCCTGCCGGAGACGCAATGCACATCAAGAAGGTCGTTATCAAGAACTATCGTTGCCTCAAGGACACTACGGTTGACCTCAACGCCCACCTGAACATCCTCGTTGGTAACAACGAGTGCGGCAAATCCACATTCCTGGAGGCAGTCCACTTGGCGTTGAGTGGTCTCCTGAATGGGCGTTCCGTCCATACCGAACTGCATAGCCATCTGTTCAATTCGGATATCACAACCGACTACATACAGGCCCTGAAGACGTCACCAAAACAGCCGCCATCAATACTCATTGAACTTTACATAGCTGATGTCGCCGCTGTTTCGAGACTGAAGGGTCGGAACAACTCGCTAAAACAGGATGCACCCGGTTTAAAAATCCTCGTTGAGTTCAACGAGGATTATAAGACTGAGTATGCAACTTATATTGCGGATCCTTCGCTCGTTAAGTCGATACCGGTCGAATATTACGTGGTTCGGTGGCGAGATTTCGCGGACAACGAGGTTACGGCGAGGTCAATTCCGATAAAGCCCTGCTTCATTGATGCCAGCACAATCCGAAACAACAACGCAGCTAGCCGGTACATCCTCGATACCGTCAAGGAAGGTTTGAGTAAGAAACAACAGGTGGATTTGGCGCTTTCCTATCGCATGATGAAAGACCGTTTTCTGACCGAAAAGAAAGTAGCCGACATCAACAAATTCCTTGCGAAGAAAAAAGGTCATGTATCTGACAAGGCGCTCTCGATTTCCTTGGATACGTCAGCTCGTGCGAGTTGGGAAACCGGGATCGTTCCGCACTTAGATGACATCCCGATGCCGCTGGTAGGAAAAGGTGAACAAAACAGCGTTAAGATCAAGTTGGCGATGGAAGAATCCGCTGAATGCCATCTTTTTTTGATTGAGGAGGCAGAAAATCATCTTTCGTTTTCTAACTTGAATGTGCTTATCAAGCATATTTCGGACAAGCGGGCCGATCGGCAGCTCCTCCTTACCCCGCCATGAATTTTGGCGAAGTCTAAGGGGCTCACGTTTGAGAGGGTCCTGATTTTTCCTCACAAACTCGGGCAGAAATGGCTCTCAACGGGCGACGTTGTTCATGTGGAAAAGTCTGCACCCAAGATGTATGTGGGTGTCTCGCGTGCTCGCCATAGCGTTGCATTTGTCCATGACGGAAACATCGGCGCGAAGGGTATCATTGCCTATCAATAGCGAAATTACGTTGAATCGCGAACAATACGCAGCGCGAAGCGATAACCGTCGATCTTAGCGCTGGAATCCAAAGGGCGGTCGTCGGATGACCGATCAAAATCACGTTAATTTTCAGGACGCGCGCGCGGCCGTAATCCCATCAACTCGCCCCCGGCGCCTGACCCCAGTCGCAATGGGTGCGGAGGCGGTCGGCGTCGCGGGCGGCTAAGGCCATGCTGATCAGCGAGAAGCCGCCGAACACCATGTCGATGCCGACCAGGAGCCCGATCGCCCAGAGCGCCGAGCCGGGCAGGCCGGCGATGATGAGGCCGGCGAGGATCAGGTCGACCACGCCGGATACCAGGAGCCAGCCCCAGCGCTGCGACAGGTCGCTGCGATGCGCCAGCGCGTACATGATGGTGAAGATGCCGTCGACGAGGAAATAGGCGCCGACGATCAGGGTCAGCGTCAGCGTGCCCTGCACCGGCCGTACCAAAAGCGCGATGCCGGCGCCGAGCGCCAGCAGCGCCGACAGCAACGACCACCAGACGCCGGGCATGTGCCGCTCCCAGAACGTCATCGCCAAACCGACTGCGCCGCTGACCAGAAACAGCCAGCTAAGAAAAATGGTGATGGCGAGGCTCGCGATCGCGGGGACGATGATGGCGATCAGGCCGAGCACCACGAGCAGGATGCCCTCGATGAGAAAGGCCTTCCAGTGCATCTGGATGGCTGCCCTGATCCTGTCCTGCAGGCCGGCGATATTCTGAGAGGTCATGTGGGAGCCCTCCAGCTAATTCAGGGGAGGGTACTCCAATGGGGGGTGTGCGGCAATCGGGGCGGGGTCGGTTGCTCTCGTGATGCCGGGGCAGAAAGCCAAGCTTCGTCATTCCGGGACACGCATCTTTGCGTGGGCCCGAAATCCATAACAGCCGTGGCTGAGTTCTGCACCGTCACTGCCACAGGGGTTATGGATTCCGGGTTCGATGCTTCGCATCGCCCCGGAATGACGAACTTGAATGTTTGGTTGTGGGTTGGACTCTCGGTTCTGCCTCCTCATGGCCGGGACATAGGGGAGCGGAAGCGGCGCCGTCCTTCGGCTATGCCCGGCCATGACGGACAAACTTGGCAGCTCGGCAAAATTTTGCGCGGCGGCCGCGCGTTCGACCGTATAATCCCGACGCCAACGATTTCGCGCCGCAACACCTTGCCGGGGAGATGTCATGTCGAACTCTGATCTGGCGTTGTCGGTCATGCTCGGGGTCGCGCTGGCGGCGGCGAGCGGGTTTCGGGTGTTCCTGCCGATGCTGGTGGTGAGCGTGGCCAGCCATAGCGGGTCGCTGCCGCTGGGCGAGGGCTTTGCGTGGCTGGCGACGCCGGCGGCGATGCTGATGCTGGGCGTCGCCGCACTGCTGGAGGTCGGGGCGTATTTCGTGCCGGGGATCGACAACCTGCTCGACCTCATCGCCGCGCCGGTCGCGGTGATCGCGGGCGTCATCGTGTCGGCGGCGACCATGACCGACCTGCCGCCGATGATCAAATGGACCGCGGCGATCGTCGCCGGCGGCGGCGCGGCCGGCATCGTGCACGGCCTCACGGCGGCGGTGCGGGCGAAATCGACGGTGCTGACCGGCGGCTTCGGCAACTCGGCCGTGGCGGTCACCGAACTCGGCGGTGCGCTGTTCGTCTCGCTGCTGGCGCTCGCCGCGCCGGTCGCCGCGTTTGCGATCGTGGTGCTGATGCTGTGGCTGGCGTTCCGTTTTGTCCGGCACCTGCGCGGACGCGCCGGTCGCACCGAGCCCGCGAAATGATCGCGAAAGCCGCCCGCAGGTGGTATCAATCCGATAGCGCACGGGATGGGCGGCGCGCCGGCCGCGCGACATCGCGGCCGTCCCGGAAAACCTCGACCAGTGTGGACCTCGCAATGAAAACAATAAAATTTTCCACGCGACATTCCGGCAGCGCCGCTTTCGCGCCCGCCGTTGCCGCGGCAAGCCTTGGGTGCGCTTTGATGTTTGCGTCCGCGGCGCGCGCCGCGACCGACTGTCCGACCTCGATGACGCTGGCGGATTGGGGCGAGAGTTCCACCGGCTATATCAACGTCGCGCCCGGCGGAAGCTGCCAGTTTCCGCTGACGATGCACGGCACGGTGAACAGCTCCGACATTTCGCAGAAGCCCGATCACGGCAAGCTGAAACGGCTCAACCCCTCGACCTACGAATACCGGGCGAAGCGCCGCTATACCGGAAGCGATACGTTCGCCATCAAGGCGACGGGGCAGGGGCCGACGACGTCGGGCACCTCGGTGATCACCGTGCACGCCACGGTCAAATAGCGCGGAGGACGCCCGGGGCCGGCACGTCGTCGCGCGGCGACGTGACGGCAGCAAGATATCCGTCCGGCAGGTGGCTGCTCCCGAATCCCTTTTTTCACGGCGCCCGTCGATGCGCCCTCTCCCCCTGCGGGAGAGGGCAACACCAGCGCCGGCAACATACTCTGCCGGGTGAGGGGTCGGCCGCGAACAGAGCCCCCTCATCCGCCTCCGCTTCGCGAAGGCACCTTCTCCCGCGGGGGGAGAAGGCAAGCTCGTCGCGCGGCGACGGCGCGCGCGTCACTTGCCCGGCGGTCGCGGGTGGATCACGACGGTCGCCGACATGCCGGACACCAGTTCGAAATCGGCGGGCGGCTTGTCGAGCGCGATGCGCACGGGGATGCGCTGGGCGAGCCGGATCCATTCGAAATTCGGATCGACCGAGGCGAGCAGCCCGCCGCGGAGGGTGGTGGGGTCGGCGATGGCGCGGCTCAGGCCCTGCACCGTGCCGCGCAGCAAAGTGCCGCCGGCCATCAGCCGTACCTCGGCCTCGTTGCCGATTCTGATCGCGGGCAGCTTGGTTTCCATGAAATAGGCGTAGACGTAAAAGGAATCCTGATCGACCAGCGCCAGCACGCCGGTGCCGCGCGTCGCATAGTCGCCGACGGTCGCGGTCAGGTTGGTGACGGAGCCGTTGACCGGCGAGCGCACCGTGCTGCGTTGCAGATTGAGTTGCGCGGTCGCGAGCTGCGCGCGCGCGAGCTGCAGTGCCGCCGCCGCCTCGCTGGCCTTGCTGCGCGAGGTCTCGGCGGTCTCGGCCGAGATCGCGCTGGAGTCGCGCGACATCACCCGCGCGTCGCGGTCGGCGTTGTCCTGGCTGAGCTTCGCCGTCGCCTCGTTCTGGGCGACGGCGGCCTGCGCCTGCTCGACCGCGAGCTTGAAGCGCTCGCGGTCGATCACGAACAGCACGTCGCCCTTGGCGACTTTCTGGTTGTCGATGACGCTGATGTCCGTGATCAGCCCGGAGACGTCGGGCGCGACCTCGACGACGTTGCTGAGCACGCGCGCATCGCGCGTCCAGGGCGACGACATGTAGAAGTCCCACAGCCACCAGCCGACCAGCGCGGCCGCGGTCACCGCGGCGAGGGTGACGAATACGCGCAGTATCGCGTTCAGAGCCATGGGAGATTCCCGACCAGCACGGCGCCGCCGACCAGCAGCACATAGAGCGCAAGGTTGAACAGGGAGCGGTGCCAGACGAAACGGTAGAGCCGGTAGCGATCGAGCAGCCAGCGGAGGATCGCGAAGGGGACGAGCGCGGCGGCGGCCCACAACAGTGCCGGCGGCAGATAGAAGCCGATGAATTCGACGTTGTGGAACACCGCAAGTCGCGGCACGTGCAACAGGTCCAGGTCGAATGGATGCATGGTCAGTCCCCGGCGGAGCTCCGTTCGAGATAGGCGCGGTCGATGTCGAAGCGATCGGCGATGAAGCGGAGCGAGGCCGCCGCCCGCAGCACGGCCCGCGCGGCCATGCGCGACGGCAGCGGTTCGGCGGCGAGCGCGGCGCGGGCCGCGGCGACGATCGCCTCGGCCTCGGCGAGGCGCGCCCGGCGATCCCGGCCGCTGCCGGCGATGTTTTCCAGCGCCACCGCGAAGCGTTCGAGGAAATGTCCGACCGTGGCGGCGGCCTCCGGCGGCAGCGCGGCGTCGGACTTGAGCGCCGCCAGTCGGCCGAGTTCGCCCGCGGCGGAAGCCATGCTCAGCGTGCCGCGGAAGAAGTGCTCGTCACGCGGACGGTCGAACGACAATCGCGGCAGCAGCGCCGCCAGCCGGGCTACGATTCCGGTCGTGGCCCGGCGCGGCGCCACCGTGCCGCGCGCCACCGCCGGCAGGACGGCGCCGATCGTTCGCCGCCAGCTCTCGCCGCGCCTGCCGCGCGAGGTCACCGGCATGACGGCGATGACGGCGAGGCAGCCGACCATGCCGAGGACCAGCGCCACCGCGCTGTTGATGAAGGCGAGTTCGTCGGGGTGGAAGACGTTGCCGACGCTGACCTCCGCCACGGTCCAGCCGCCGAGCGCAATGCCGGCCCAGGCGTGGCTCGGCGTGCCCGCCATCAATCCGGCCGGCAGCAGCGCCAGCAGCAGCACGAGCGCCAGTGCGCCGAAGTCCTGCAGGTGCGGCAGCACGAAAATCATGATCGCATAGCCGGCGAGGATGCCGGCGGTGGCCCAGATCACATAGGTGCGGGCGCCGGCCAGCGGATTGTCCTGGTTGACGCCGAAGAACAGCATGATCGCGCCGCCCGAGACCGCGGTGAAGCCCTCGTTCCAGCCGGTCGCGAGCCAGACGGTGCTGAGCAGCAGGATGGCGAGCGCGGCGCGCACGCCGAGCAGCAGCGGCTCTCGCGGACCGTGAAGGGGCAGCGCGCGGCGGCGGGATCGCGCCGGCCGGCCGCGGCCGCGCAGGCTGACGGCTTCGGTGACGACCACCATGGAAAGGCTGTGCAGGAGATCGCCGACGCGGCTCATGATCAGCACCGCGTCGGCGAGCGAACCGAACGGCGCCGATCCGGCCATGGCTTCGAGTTCCGCCGCGGTGTTTTTCAGCGCCACCCGCGCCGCCAACATCTCGCGGCGCAGGCGGCGGGGATCGATCCGTGCGGAGGGATCGGCGGCGACATGCTCGATCCAGCCCGCGATCGCCTCCAGCGTCGGACGCATCCGGTTCAGCACCGTTCGCGCGGCGTCATTGTCGAATTCGTCGAGGCGAACGAACAGGCCGCGCGCGATGGAGAGCGAGCGCAGGAATTCCCGGGTCGTGCGACGCAGCAGTTCTTCATCGGCGCGCATCTCCGGCGCCTCGTACAAGGCGAACGAGCACAGCGCGTCGAACGACACCACCTTCGCCACCATCTGCTGGCGCAGCCGCGCGAACACGGCTGGCGGGGTCGACAGCCGCAGCGCCCGCGCCACGTAGAATGCGAGTTCGTGGAAGGTGTCCGCCTGCGCCTCGCGCAGCGCGTCGCCGGCATAGCGCGGCAGGATGATCACGCTTGCAAGCGTGCCGCAGGCGATGCCGATCAGGATTTCGGTGGTGCGGTCGGCCGCGGTCGACCAGGCGTTCAGCGGATCGGCCGAGCCCTCGTAGGCCACCAGCAGCATGGTGTAGCCGGTGAGCAGCGCGCCATAGGAGGTGTAGTTGCGCAGCCGGCCGCCCGCATAGAAACTCAAGCCCACCAGCAGCGCGGTGGCCGCCACCAGCAACTCGGGGGCCTGCGAAAACAGCGCGACCAGCACCAGTCCGATCAGCGCGCCGGCGACGGTGCCGACGGCGCGCCAGATGCCTTTCGCCAGCGCCGCGCCGACCGTCGGCTGCGCCAGCAGATAGACCGTCAGCGTCGCCCATTGCGGGTCGCTCAGCTCGAGCCAATAGGCCAGCGCCAGAGCCAGGATCGCGGCGGCGGCCGTCTTCAGCGCAAAGACGATATTGTGCCAGCTGATATCGACCGGAAAGGAAATGCGCCGAAGATCGCTGGCGGTCTCTGCGACGCTCATCGTCCTGCTTCCCGCCCTTCCGGCTTCCGGACGTATAGTGTGCGCGGCAAGCGCAAGATTACAAGACCCCGGCCCGTCGGCACGCGCCGTCGCCGCCGTGCTTGCGGCGACCTCGGCGCGTCCGCCCGCTACAAGTTTTTGTGCCTATCGGATCGGCGCCGGCGGCGCTATGAACGGACATGCCGAATTCCGCCGAAAACGCCGCGCCGCCCGGGCAAGCCGCCTCATCCCGCGCCGTTGCCGTGACGCTGGCCGACATCACCGCGGCCGCGGCGACCATCCGGGGTTCGGTGATCGTCACCGAATGCAACCAGAGCCGGACCCTGAGCGAGATGTGCGGCTGCAACATCTGGCTCAAATTCGAGAACCTGCAGTTCACCTCGACCTTCAAGGAGCGCGGCGCGCTCAATCGCCTGCACGCGCTGACGGGCGACGAGCGGCGGCGCGGCGTCATCGCGATGTCCGCCGGCAATCACGCCCAGGGCGTGGCCTATCACGCCATGCGGCTCGGGATTCCCGCCGCCATCGTCATGCCGATCGGCACGCCGATGGTGAAGGTCGAGAACACGAGGCGGCACGGCGCCGAGATTATCCTGTCCGGCCAGACCGTGGAGGAGTCGGGCGAACTCGCGCAAGACTACGCGAGGACGCGCGGCATGACGCTGATCCATCCCTATGACGATCGCCTGATCATCGCGGGGCAGGGCACCATCGCGCTCGAAATGCTGCAGGCGGTGCCGAGCCTCGATGTCCTGGTCGTTCCGATCGGCGGCGGCGGGCTGATCTCCGGCATGGCGATCGCGGCCAAGGCGATGAAGCCGGGCCTGCGCGTCGTCGGCGTCGAGGCGCAGCTTTATCCCTCGATGTACAATGTCATCAAGGGCGCGGATCTGCCGATGCGCGGCGACACCCTGGCCGAGGGCATCGCCGTCAAGGCGCCGGGCCGCATCACCACGGAAATCTGCCGCGATCTGGTCGACGATATTCTTCTCGTCACCGAGGACCAGATCGAGCGCGCGGTGGCGAGCTTGATCTCGATCGAAAAGACCGTGGTCGAGGGCGCGGGCGCCGCGGGCCTTGCGGCGGTGCAGTCTTCGCCGCAATCCTTTGCGGGGCTCAACGTCGGCCTGGTGTTGACCGGCGGCAATATCGATACGCGGCTGATCGCATCCGTGCTGACGCGCGAACTCGCGCGCGAGGGACGGCTGACCCAGCTGGCGCTCGACATCGTCGACCGCCCGGGCCAGCTCGCCGCGGTATCGACGCTCCTGGCGGAAGCCAGCGCCAACATCATCGAGGTCTCGCACCAGCGAACCTTTTCCGACCTGCCGGCCAAGGCGACGCTGCTCGAACTCGTGATCGAAACCCGCGACAAGGCGCATCTCGACGACGTGCTGGCACGGCTCAACGCGTCGGGATTCAAGGTGCGCGCGTGAGCGCCGTCAGCGGCCCGGTCGCGACTTCTCGGACCTGAGATAGGTGGCCCACACGGCGCTGGCCAAGGCCTGCGACGGTTGCGCCGCACAGGTTTTCCGGACCTCGGCCAGTATCGCGGCGTCGTCGATTTTCGCCTGTCCCTGGTCGCTCGCCGCGGCCACGTAATTGAGACCGGTCCAGAAGCCGTAGATCCAGACCGATCCCTCCGACACATTCTGCGGCGTCGACCGCCAGCGCGCGCAACTCATGGCGCCTGCGCCGATCATGGCGACGGAAACATCGGTCTCCTGCGCCGCGGCCACGCCGGGTGGAGACGCAAAGACCAGCGCTGCCAGGAAGAGTCGTTTGATCATGCACCGGTTCCGCGCGATGGGCTTGAGTAGCGTTGTTCAGGTCTCAGTACCAGCAGTCACCGGCCCGGATCGGGCGCGGTCCCCAGGAAGTGGCAACGAGCCGTTGCCCGCCGCGACTGCCCGAACCGTCCCGATCGTGGAACATGATCGTGTTCTCCGTTGGACGGGCGCCCCCCGCAGCCGGTAAGACCACCTCGCCGGCAAATTATTTCGCGGACCGAAAAGTAATTTTGCCGAGCGCTCGATCGGAATGCAGAGGCCAAGCCGATCCATCGCCGCCTTGATCCATCAAGCATGCGACGTGAGGGCTGAGGCTCGCGACCCGGGTGAAGCGATGCGCCGGAAGCGGCGAAATGCAAGAGGCCGCCAACCAAGGCGGCCTGATGGCGCATGAAGTGGAAGATGCTAAGACGTTCGAGGATGAGCCTCCATCGAAATCAGCAGCGCCAAAATCAAATCAGGCCGACAAGGGCCGAAAGAGGGCAACCGGATTAACAGGCTAGTCCTCAAAAAGAGGGCGTTAGCTCCCACCAGCTTCACCGAGTTCTGCGTCGGGCGAAAAAGCTTCCTCGCAAAAGCCAAAGACACAATTCGTCAAACATCGACGAACGCGATAGGTTGTATATATCTGTATGTAACAATCTAAAGTAGTGCGTGGAGCGATATTGACAATCCACCATTATGGTGTATGTAATCATGACTGATAAACGGATGCCTCACCACGATTTGGCGGCTATTAAGCTAGCCTTTTCAACGGGCAATGGCCTTACCACACGTATAGCTACTCAAGATGCAGCGGGGCTGGGGTACGGGTCAGATGATATTAAGGCCATCATTCAAACGATGGACAAAACCCACTTCTATAAATCTATGACATCAAACTACGACGTATCTGTCTGGCAAGATGTTTACCATGTGCCCCATGTCGGTGGGACTTTATACGTTAAATTCACCGACAACGGGTCTGTAACTCAGTTCACCCTCCTGTCGTTCAAGGAGAAGTAAAATGTCAAAGGCCCCTATTTGCCCGGAAACCGGGAAACGGATGGTTCGCGATACGCGACCTATGGAACTTTCATACAAGGGGCAATCAATCACTATCGATATGCCCGGATGGTATTGCAATGAGTCTGGTGAAAGTGTCCACACGGACGAAGACCTAAAGGTTTCAGATGCGGCCCTTAAGGAATTACGTTTGCAGGTTGAGCACCTTTTGAAGCCCGAAGAAGTAAAACGAATTAGAACAAAAATTGGTCTCACCCAGCGCGAAGCGGGAACTCTTTTAGGCGGTGGGCCAAACGCATTTCAAAAATATGAGAAGGATACTGTGACTCTAAGCAAGCCCATGAGTAACCTTTTACGAGTCTTGGAAAGACACCCCGAGGAAGTTGAAGAACTGAAGAAACAGGCATGAAATCAACCCCGCTTTAGCGGGGTTCGTTTTTTAGATGCCGGTTTTTTCCTGGCTTTCTTCACCGGCTTGTCCTTGAGCGGCAACATCGACAAGCACCGCCTCATTATCACGGTGGGTTCCGCCTGTAATAGCGTGGACGTGGCAGCCACAATGACGGCCAGCACGAGGGCCTTGCCCGGCGGCATAGCGATCCCAGACATGAGCTTTTTCCTCCGCCCGGCCGATAGACTTTTCCCGCTCGAAGCAGGCAAAGAACTCCTTATCGGGCCTCCCAATGAAGAACCTAACGAGAATGTGCAATTAAGTTTCGACATTGCGGTGCAGGAACTTGGACTTATCGAAGGTGAGCCGATTATCGCTTATGCAATTCCGCGATCTTATGAAGGGCGTCGTGGAGTCCTTCAGACCGTTTCTCTCTTGAGACAAAAACGGCGCGCCAGTTTCAGGCACCAAACCAGGTCCGTTCGCGGTGAAGTATAGAACAGACGATTGACAGCGAGAACATTTAGTGAACATCATGGCAGCTCTCCAATCCCTCGGATGCCCCATGCCAGACAGCCCCGCGCCTGACTCACAGCCGGACGCGGAAGCGCTTGAGGCCGCGACCGAACAGGCGATCGCCGCATGCGGGGGTGACGCCCGCGAAGCGGTCAAGGCCTTGATCGTCGCCAACGAGTTTCTGGAAAACGAAGTCAGCGAACTCATGCGCGCGGTATCGCAGGCCTATGCGCGCGGCAGGTTCAAGAGTTATTCCCGCTGAGCGGGCGCCGCCGAAAAAAGCGACGTCATGGTCTGGATTTAGGAAACATGCGGCTCATCGAGACGCGAGCGATGACGTAAACCGCGGCTAATATGCCGATTGTCCAAAACAATGTACTCATCGATATACCCCGGCGTTCCCTTGTCATGCTTCTGTCATGATCAGCGAAGCCAGTCAAAGACACAGCGTCTAATTCTGTGAATTAGGAGTTTGCTTAAAAGCCGTAACAGGCGCATGCGATGCTGCCTGAGGCTGTGACTGATCAGATCATCGCCGCATGCGCGAGTGACGCACGAAGCTGCGAAAGCGCGTTGGTCGCTGCGAAAGAATTTTCGGGAAACAACTCAGCGAATGATGCGCGCGATATCGCGGGCAGGGGGTAACGCAGGTTCAGGTTCAAGTGATTAGGGCGACCAAATGGACGAGGCACTCGTCGTGCGGCAACCCTTCTTCCGGCTCGTGACGCTTAATAAGGTTTTGTCCTCCGTTGGACGTGATGCCCCGACCGGCAAGACCATTTCGCCGAAGCAATTGTTGCGCGGCTCAAAAAGGTAATGTCGGTGAACCGCCCGAGGAAGCTGCCCAGGTCTGACTTGCGGGGCAGGATGTTTCAGTCGACGGGGTTCGGACCGAACACGTCGGCTCCGGCGTCATCCTCCTCCATGCTGTTGATCATGTTCTGCTCGGGATTGGTAAAACCGCCTGATGACAGCGTGTCCGCCGGCAAGGCCCCAAAACTGGCACGATACTTATCCATCGCAGCCACACTGCCGACATAGGCGCAGGTGCATCCCGAGGGGTCCGCATAAACGTAGAACGGACGGCCTGCCTTGCTCCGCAAAAGGAACTGTTTTGCCGGAAACGACATCAGGCGTGTCATCATCGCAGGCGTCGTGGCGGCGATCGGGTTGAACCCCGACGATATCAATAGCTGGCCTGTGCTTTGCTGCGCGTAGCCGGATGTGACGGGGGCGAGCAGGGCGGCAAAAACAACGACGACGGTTGAAATGGCCTGCGCTGATCTGAACATCGTCGTACCTCGCAGTTCACAATATGGGGCGAAGGCATCTGGCTTAGTCGCTTGCAGCGAGTCTCCGCGGTGGCGTATCAAGCAGGTAGGATGGCTGGAGCCAACGCGAGACAGCCTCGCGTGGTGTGGCGGCCCTCATCCGCCTCGCCGACGCTTCGCGTCATCGATCCCTTCTCCCGCGAGGGGAGAAGGAAAGTAAGGACGCGACGCCTTGCTTTAAAACCTCACCACGATCTTGCCGAGATGTTGGTTGGCTTCCATGCGCTCGAACGCCTTGCCGATGTCGTCGAAGGCAAAGATCTTGTCGATCGGCAGTTTGAGTTCGCGCGATTCCACCGCCGGCCAGATGTCCTTCTGCACTTCAACAAAAATCTCGCGGATTTCCTCGATCGAGCGGGTGCGGAAGGTGACGCCGATATAGTTGATACGGCGCGCGGCATGGAGGTCGAAGTTGAAATCGCCGTGAGTGCCGCCGAGCCGGCCGACATTGACGATGCGGCCCTTGACCTTGGTGGCCTTGAGATTCTGGTTGGCGACCGGGCCGGAGATCTGATCGACGATGAGGTCGACGCCTTCGCCATTGGTTGCTTCAAGCACCTGGTCGACCCAGCCGGGGTCTTTGGAATCGACCGCGAGGTCGGCGCCGAATTCCTTCAGGCGCCCGCGGCGCGTCGGATCGGTCGAAGAGCCGATCACGGTTTTCGCGCCCTTGAATTTGGCGATTTGCATCGCCATCAGGCCGACACCGGAGCTCGCGCCCTGGATCAGCGCCGACTGTCCCGACTGCAAGCCGCCGACGGTCACCACCGCATTGTGCATGGTGGCGAGCGCAACGGGTAGCGTAGCGGCTTCCTCGAAGTTCATGTTGGCATTGCCGGGAATCCGGAACAGCCGGCCGTGATCGGCGAGCGTGTATTCCGCAAACGCCGCGCCGCCCGATCCCATCACCCGGTCGCCGGCCTTGACGCCCTTGGCATCGGGTCCGACCTCGGCAACCTCGCCCGCCCATTCCATCCCGAGCACCGTGCCGACGCCGCCGGCCGAGCCATGCACGTGACCCTTGGTCATGCCAAGATCGGCGCGGTTGAGGCCGCAGGCGCGCACGCGCACCAGCACTTGCGCGCCTTTCGGCGCGGGCTTGGCGACATCGGTGATTTCAGCGCCGTTGGCACCGTAGACATAGGCTTTCATGGGATCATTCTCTGCTGGAGGTGGTGATGGTTCTAACGGGGTGCCGCCTGTTCGGCGATTTATTCGGCGGCCTGGCGGCGCTGACCGGACATCATGCGATCGAGCCGGCCCTGGATGATGGCTTCCGCATCACGGATGATGCGGGAGACCAGTTCGGCACAGCTCGGAATGTCGTGGATCAGTCCCTGCACCTGTCCGGCCGACCAGATGCCTTCGTCGGCGTCGCCGGTGGCGTACACCATCTTGCCGCGTGCGCCGGCGACGAGTTCACGCACCTGATCGAAGGTCGCGCCTTCCTTTTCCATCGCGACCACCTTGGTGCTGACGGCGTTTTTGGCGACGCGTGAGGTGTTGCGCATGGTGCGGAAGATCAGCTCGGTCTCGCGCTCGTCGTTGGCGACGATCCTTTCCTTGACCGACTGATGGATTGGGCTCTCCTTGGTGCACATGAAGCGCGTGCCCATGTTGATGCCTTCGGCGCCGAGCGCCAGCGCGGCGACCAACCCGCGGCCATCGCCGAAACCGCCGGAAGCGATCATGGGAATCTTGACCTTGTCGGCGGCGGCCGGAATCAGGATCAGCCCCGGTGTATCGTCCTCGCCGGGATGGCCGGCGCACTCGAAGCCGTCGATCGAGATCGCGTCGACCCCCATACGCTCCGCCGACAGCGCGTGCCGAACGCTGGTGCATTTGTGCACGACCACGATGCCGTGTTTCCTGAATTCGGTGACGTGTTCCTGCGGCTTGTTGCCGGCGGTCTCGACGATCTTGATGCCGCTCTCGATGATGGCTTGGCGATATTCCGCGTAGGGCGGGGGCTTGATCGACGGCAGAATAGTGAGATTGACGCCGAACGGCTTGTCGGTGAGGCCGCGGCAGCGCGCGATTTCCTTGGTCAGGTCCTCGGGGGTCGGCTGGGTCAGCGCGGTGATGAAGCCGAGCGCGCCGGCATTGGCGACGGCCGCGACCAGCTCGGCGCGCCCGACCCATTGCATGCCGCCCTGCACGATCGGGTGTTCGACCCCGACAAGCTCGGTGAAGCGTGTTTTGATCATTGCAATCCCTGAATGTTTTTCCCGTCGTGACCGTCCGTGCGCGGCCGGCTGTTTCGGATTTTCAGAGGACAGGATGACGGCATGCCCGGCAAAAGTCTACCGGGAGGCGTGGGCAGTCAGGACAACGCGATCATGCAAAAGCGGGGCTTTGTTTCCGCGGAACGGATAATTCCGCATGAAGTCCAGCATATCCGAGATCGCCGGCTAACCGGACATGCCGTGGACCTGCCAAAATCGACGCTCTTGACCCTGGCCGGCGGTCGGCGAACGTTTTCGGTTGAGCTATGACGCGCTGTTAGTCGCCCTCCGGAGGCAGCATGTCGGGCAGCTGAAACGGCTGCAGCGCTTTCATCGGCGTTTTTGGTGTCGTGCCCGGAAGGATTTCGAAGTTCGGCGTGAACGAGACCATGAGGCCCCTGAGCTGATCAAAGGGTTTGCGGTCACCTTCAAACTTCGCCTTGCCGGACTGAATCAGGTCATCGAAGGAACTGACACCCATCATCACCATGTTCAGGTCGGCGCGGTTGAGCGTAATCGTCAGATCGGGGTTCTTTGCCTGTTCGCCCCTGATGTTGGTCAGCGTGGCGTTGCTCAACTCCACGAGATACTTCTCGTCGTTGTCCGGCGTCACCAGGTTGATTGTGAAGCGCATGCCTTCGGCCTTCTTCGGGTCCATGCTGATGCCCAGAAAGTCGAGCCAGTTTTCCGTCGACATTGCACGCACCACGTCCGGTCCGGTGCTTCGTTGCGGCGTTCCGCCAGGTAGTCCGTTGCGCAGTTCATAGCTTGCTTGCAGGTAGCTGTTACGAAAGCTGGTGCTCTCGGATTGGTACCCAAGTTGCTCGTACACATCGGCCAGCAGATTGCGAGCTTCCCTGTTCTGCGGCTCCGCGAACACCAGCCGGTTGAGAATTTCGGCTGCGTGCAGATACAGTCCCTTGGTCATCAACTCCTTTCCCTTGATGACGATTTTGGCCGAGCCTCCCATCATTTCAACGTATAGCGGCGCCGAATCTTTCGGCGACAGCGGCGCCAGATTGACGGGGTTGCCGTCGTAGTGGCCGAGGAAACGGTTGATGACGGCCCGCGAGTTGTTTTGGGCGTCGCCGTGGTAGCTGCGCGCGGCCCATTGTCGTTGCAGGCTGTCGGGTACTTGATAGACGTTCTGGATCTCGTTGATCGTTACGCCCTGGTTGGCGTAGTGCAGTGTCTGATTGTTCAGGTTGGCGTACGCATCGCGTTGCGCGCGCAACACCTCCTGGATGCGAGCGTTGCCCCAACGCGGCCAACTGTGCGACGCGAACATCACATCGGCTTCTTGGCCGAACTTCCAGAGCGCGATGTTGATTTGTTTCGACCAGTTCAGGGCGTTGCGAGTCGGAGCTCCGCGCAGCGTGTAGATGTTATGTATGGTGCCCGTGACGTTCTCCGCAGCCCAGAAGGCCTTAAACTGCGGGAAGTAGGTGTTCATCTCGACCGGCGCTTCAGTGTCAGGCGTGTTTTGGAACACCATTGTCACGCCATCGAGTGTCATTTCTTCAAAATCTCCGCTGATGATCAGGTTTGGGGGAATTAGCCCGGTATTGCCGTTGGCTACGTTCTTGCCGATCGATTGATCCACGTGACCCTGAGGGTCGCGCGGCAACAATACCGCGTACTGCCACTGTGTGCGACGCGACATGGCGTTGCCGGCGAAAACATTCTCGGAGATCGCCGCCTCGAGGAAGCCCTTCGGTGCGATCACCTTGACCTTCCCGCTGGCGGCGTCGGCTTCGTCCACCACACCGCGGACACCGCCGAAATGATCGACGTGCGAGTGCGAATAGACTACGCCGACTACCGGTCGGCTGCCGAGTTTTTCGTTGATGAACTCAAGCGCCGCGCGGGCGGTTTCTTTGGCTGTCAGTGGGTCGAACACGATCCAGCCAGTGTCGCTTTTTATGAAGGAGATGTTAGCCAGATCGAAGCCGCGCACCTGATAGATCTTGTCCGGCACCACTTCGTACAGGCCATAGGCCATGTTCAATACGGCCTGGCGTTGCAACGAGGGGTGGATGCTCTGGAAGTCTTTGTCTTGCAAGAGCCACTGATAGCTGCCCATGTCCCAGGCAACTTGGCCGGCGTCAGCCATGATCTTCCTGTAAGGCGGCTCGGCGATGAAACCTTTCTTGGCCTCGTCGAAATCCCGCTTGTCGCTAAATGGAAGCGTGGCCGTGACACCCTTGCGCAATTCCAGCGTAAACGTCGACGGCGGCTTGCCGTTCGGATCAAAGTGTTTGAGTTCTGCCGGCGGGTTACCCACTCCGGCACCTTGGGCTTGCGCGGCATCTGCATTGACGGCGAGGGGGGCAAGCATTGTGACTGCCGCACAAGCCACGGCAATCAAACCGGCGAAAGGTTGTTGGGCTTTCATTGCGTACCCCTGTTTGGAAAATACCAAGGTCATGAATCCTTGTGGTCAACGACGAGGGACGACGCTATGCAAAAACGGCAGGCATACATTCTTGTTGGTGCAATCGGATACAGGTCGGCGCAAGCGCTTCCGGTGCGCAGATGCGGGACTTTCTGCATCGGTACCTACGAATGCGAGACCAGCGCGCGATGTCCCCCGCCGGCACATTTCGGAATTGCCGACATCGTCACGTGATGTCCGAGTTTCGGAGGCAAAGCCGGGACGTGCTGCAGGCGTTGACCGGCCACTATCCGGGCCGCGACCGCGGCTTCCCGTCCGCTGTTCGCAAAATGGCCGTAGTTTTCGGCAATGGAAGGCCGTCATCGAATTGGACAAATCGGCCGAGGTGACAACGATGCGGAATTTGTCTTTCGCACTTCGGCGACGGCTGTCGCTGATCGTGGGCCTTACCCTCTGGGCGGCCGCCGCCTGGCCTGCCTATGCCGAGCCTTCCGCGGCGGGCCTGTGGCAGAAGACCGAGAACGGCGAGCCCCGGCTTTACGTGTTGGTCATCGATCACAACGGCGTCTTCGAAGGCTTGATGGCGAAGCTGTTCCCCCGGCCGGGCACGACGTCAGGCCCACGGATATGTTCGGATTGCACCGACGACCGCAAGAACGCGCCCTGGCTCGGTATCTCCTTCGTCCGCGACATGAAGCGCAATGGTCTGAAATACGAGAACGGCAACGTGCTCGATCCCCGCGACGGCAAGATCTACAGCGCCAAGATGACCTTGAGCCCGGATGGGCAGACCTTGACGCTGCGCGGCTATATCGGCATCTCGCTGCTCGGCCGCGACGAGACCTGGACCCGCTTGCCCGATACCGCCATCGCCCAGGTCGATCCCGCCATCGTTGCCAAATATCTTCCCGCGCACGCCGCCGCGATGAAGCCGCCCGCCACGGCCCCGGGAATCCAGCGAAAGCCGGCGCCGGCGCATTAGATCATGTTCCGATTGCGAGGGGATCGGAACATGATGCGTGCCAAGCAGGCATCGACCGGCCAATCCGAATCAACGGGTTCACGCCGCAGACTTCGGGTGACGTCGCCTACGGTCTGAATTCGTTGGTCAGTTCGCCGATGCCGTCGATCGCCACGGTGACGGTGTTGACCGGCTCTTTCATCACGCCGACGCCGACCGACGTTCCGCAGCAGATCAAGTCGCCCGGCGACAACGTCATCTCGCGCGAAATCAGGCTGACGAGCTGCTGGGCACTGAAGATCATGTCGGCAATCGGATAGTTCTGGCGCTCTTCGCCATTGAGGATCGTGCGCACCACGAGCTTTGCGGGATCAATGCCGGAGGTGATGACGGGACCGAACGGACCATAGCCGTCGATGCCTTTGGAGCGCGCCCACTGCGGAAAGGTCGGGTCGCGGGTGAGGATGTCGTTGGCGGTGATGTCGTTGACGCAGGTATAGCCGAAGATGAAACCATCGGCTTCGTCGACCGAGACGTTGCTGCACGGCTTTCCGATGACGATGCCGAGTTCACCCTCATAGGTGGTCTTGCCGCGGTAGGAGGCCGGCCGCTTGATCACGGCGCCCGGCGCCGCGGCGCTGGACGGCGCCTTCAGGAGATATAGCGGCTCCGCCGGCTCCGGCATGTTCAGTTTCGCCGCCAGCGCGTGGAAATTATTCCAGAGCGCGATGATCTTGCCCGGCGTCACCGGTGCCAGCAGTTCGACGTCGCCTTGCGCCAGCGTTTGCCCGCTGGGCTTCGCGGCGCCGAACATGTCGCCGCGATGCACGGCGATGCCGGTCGGCGTCAGCGTCCCAAAACCGGTATCGCCCTTGTAACTGAAACGGAGCCAGCTCGTCATATGCAACCTGCGCCTTTACGCAAAGGCCGGAGCTTTGGTTTCCGCGGGCAGGGTGGCTCCGTCGTACAACCCCGCCAGTTTCGCCCGTTGCGCCACCAGCGCCAGCACGCCGTCGAGTGCGGGGGTCGGAATCTTCGTCAGACGGCCCATTTCCTGGACCACCGCCACCAGCGGATCGATTTCCATGGGACGACCGCGCTCGAGATCCTGCAGCATCGAAGTCTTGTGCGCGCCGACCTTGCGGGCGCCTTCGATCCGCCGTTCGGCGTCGACGCGGAATTTGACGCCGAAGGTTTCCGCGATCGCCTGGGCCTCGATCATGATCGCTTTCGACAACGCACGCGTGGCCGGGTCGGAGCAGATCACGTCGAGCGTGGCACCGGTCAGCGCGCTGATCGGGTTGAGGCAGACATTGCCCCACAGCTTGAGCCAGAGCTCATCGCGGATGCGGTCGAGCACCGGGGCCTGCAATCCTGCCGCGGTGAACAGCGCGGAAAGCTGCTCGATATCGGTGCTGCGCTCGCCCGAGGGCTCGCCCAGCGGGAAGCGATCGCCATAGACATGGCGGATCACGCCGGGGGATTCGATCTCCGTGGCGGGGTGGACGATGCATCCGATCGCACGTTCGGGGCCGAGTTCATCCCACTGCCGCCCGCCGGGATCGACGCTCTGCAACCGCGAGCCCTCGTAGCGGCCGCCGTGCTTGTGGAAGTACCAGTAGGGAATGCCGTTGACGGCGGTGACGATCCGGGTGTTCGGCCCGAGCAGCGGCCGCATCGCGTCGATCGCGCCGGTGATGGAATGCGCCTTCAGGCATACGATCACGAAATCCTGGTGACCGAGCTTGGCGGGATTGTCGGTGCAGTGCGGCCACACCACGTGCAAGCGATCGCCGACCAACAGTTTGAGCCCGTGCTCGCGCATCGCGGCGAGATGTGCGCCGCGCGCGACCAGGCTGACGTCGGCGCCGGTGCGCGCAAATTGAACCCCCAGATATCCGCCGATGGCGCCGGCACCGTAGATGCAGATCTTCATGGTGACTTTCCGCGGATGAGGGAAATTTTGGTCAAAGCTCTCCTGCCGGCCCGAGCACATGCCAAGGCCGGAAACGGTCGTCGTCGAACCGGAAATGCTGCCCTTAAGCCGGAACGGATCGCGCCTCGGCGGTCGCGGCTTCATCGAATGCGCGGGATATGTCGCGCATGCTGATGACGCCGATCAGGCTGTAATTGTCGATCACCGGCAAATGACGGATGTGATGCCGGTTCATCAGATGGCGAACATGCTCGAGCGAATCGTTGGAGCTGCAGGACACCAGCTGCTGCACCGAGATCAGCTGCGAGACCTTCATGTTGGCGCCGGCCGCGCCGTGCTCGGCGATCGCGCGCACCACGTCGCGTTCGGTGAACATGCCGGCCGCGGTATTGCCCTCGGTCCGCACCACATCCTTGACCACGAGTGCGCTGATATTGCTGGCGCGCATCAATTGCGCGGCGATCGCCACGGTTTCGTTCATGCGGACCGTCGCGACACGCGCGGCTTTCTTACACAGGATGTCTCCGACTTTCATCGCAACCTCCTCAAGGGCAGCCATGGGATGGCCTCAGCCTTGAGTGCAAGATTGGTATACATTATTCCAACTGTCAATCTGATCTTGCATTATCTGTGACCGGTGATGATGAAAGAAAGCGGCAGTAATACTGACGTTGTCACCTTCTCGTTGCTGGTCGCCGGACCAGGAACGACTGTCGTGGAAGGTCAAAAAATCCACGTGGCATTTGGTATTCCAGCCGTTGCCACAAAGAAAAAGGCGCATGAAACATGCGCCTTTTCGTTGTCGGTGATTTGTGCGTCGTCGCGGCGCGCGTCCAGTCGATCAGGCGCGCGAGCGTTCCAGTGCTACTCGGCCGGCTGCCCGACGGCCCCTCGCGATTCGTTCTCGCTGATCGAGATTCGCAACGGCCGAACCACGAACAGCGCCAACGCCACGACGCCGAAATTCATCAGAGCGGCGACCACGAAAACCGAATGCCAATTGCCGGTGTAGGTCTTCAGGATATTAGCAAGCGGGACGACGAAGGCCGACAATCCCTTGGCGGTATAGAGCAGGCTGGTGTTGGTGGTGGCGTATTTGGGGCCGAACATGTCGGTGCAGGTTGACGGAAACAGGCTGAAGATCTCGCCCCAGGTGAAGAAGATCAGCGCGGCGCAGATGACGAAAGTCCATGGCGTGGTGCCTGCCGATCCCAACAGCCAGTAGGCGAAGCCTCCGGCGGTGAAGGCGATCGCCATGGTGTATTCACGTCCGATCTGATCCGATACCCAGCCGAAGAACGGCCGCGCGCCGCCGTTGGCGAGGTTGTCGATAACGCCGGAGACGATCAGCGTGGTGGCGCCGAACATGATCACCGTTGACGCCACGCCGTAATCCTTGGCGATCAAGGCGATCTGCGCCGTGACCATCAGGCCGCTGGCGGAGACCAGGATGAACATGGCGTAGAGAATCCAGAACACCGGCGATTTAAGCATTTGGCCTGGTGTGCTGCTGTTCTTCGATTGCAGAACCTTGACGGCCGAGCCGGTCGGGACTTCGCCCGGAACCGGGGGGCGGAGAAACCAGGCCAGTGCGAAGATGATCGCTCCCTGACCCAGCGCGAACCAGAAAAAGGTCGCGGCGTAGCCCATCGAGGCGATCATCATCTGAATCGGAATCACCGTGACGGCCGCGCCGGCGCCGAAGCCTGCTGCGGTCAGGCCGACCGCAAGGCCGCGCCGGTCGGGAAACCATTTCACCGCGTTGCCGACGCAGGTGGCGTAGATCGCTCCCGCGCCGGTGCCTGATACGATGGCGCCGAGATAAAGCATTTCCAGCGACGCCGCCCAGGAGTTGATCAGCCAGCCGAGGGCGACCAGAACGCCGCCGGCGGCGACGACGAGCTTCGGGCCGCGGAGCCCGAGCGAGTCGACGATCCATCCCTGCAGCGGCGTGAGCCAGGTTTCCAACGCAATGAAAATGCTGAACGCGATCTGGATGCCGGCGACATCCCAGGAGTTCACCTTCGCCATCGGGCTGACGAAATAGGTCCAGCCATATTGAAGGTTGGCGATCATCGCCATGCAGACCACACCGATGATGAGCTGCATCCAGCGGAAGCTATTTGACGGTGCCGCTTTGGGTGCGGCCATAGAGTTTGAAGACATGATTCCTCCAAGTGCGCGCGCTTTTAAATTTGTGGTTCAAGTGCCAAAGCGTCGCGTCGAAGTCTGGTATATTATATTCCACTAGGCAAGATGGATTTTGCTGGCAATCGTTGTGCGCTGCACTACGGGATCTCCGAGGTGGTCCTAATTTGCAACGCAAAACGCGCCTGCTCCGGTGGGGCAGGCGCGTTTTTCTTAGGCGATTCAGCAAAGCCAGCAGATCTGATTCGACGGCGTCGTCTGATGCTTTACCCCGGGAGACTTACCAGGAAGCTTTGGCGATGACGGCCCTGCGCCATGGCTTGAGCACCAGCAGCGCGAGCAGCGAAGCCAGAATGTTCGCCCCGGCCGCGATCAGGAATATCGTGTCCCACGATCCGGAAGATTGCTGCATGTAATTAGCAACCGGCACCAGCAGCGCAGCGGTGCCCTTGGCTGTATAGAGCAAGCCGGCGTTGGTGGTTGCGAATTTCGCACCGAACGTATCGGTGCAGGTCGAGGGAAACAGCGAATAGATTTCACCCCAGGCGAAGAACACCAGTCCGGACAGCAGCACGAACCAGACGGGATCGTGGCCCAGCATGTACAGCGCCCAGATGCCGACGCCCTCGAGACCGAAGGCGATGAACATGGTGTTCTCGCGGCCGATCTTGTCGGAGATCCAGCCGAAGAACGGTCTGGTCAACCCGTTCAGGATGCGGTCGAGCGTCGCGGCAAATGTAACGGCCGTCATCGTTATCGCCATCAGCGTGACCGGAGTGCTGTCGATTTTCCAGTCGACCGCGATCGGCTTGAGATTGGCGGTGACCATCAAGCCGCCGGCCCCGACGATGACGAACATGAAATACATCAGCCAGAAGATCGGGCTGCGTATCACTTCCATCGGTCCGTAGTTGTGACGTGTCTGGACGATGTTGGCATTGCTGACGGGGGCGGGGACCTGTCCGGGCTTCGGCGCATACAAAAAGAAGGCGAGAATGATGATGATCAGGCCCTGGCCGAGGCCGAAATAAAGAAACGTGGTCTGGAATCCGGAATCCCTGATCATCGCCTGGATCGGAGCGACCGTCAGCGCCGAGCCCGCGCCAAATCCCGCGGCGGTGATGCCCGCCGCAAGTCCGCGCTTGTCGGGAAACCATTTGAGCGCGTTGCCGACGCAGGTGCCATACACGGCGCCGGCGCCTATGCCCGCGATGATCATGCCGAGATAATAGCCGTTCAGCGTGGCCGCTTCGGCGTTGATGGCCCAGCCGATCGCGCACAGGATTCCGCCGACGAGTACGACCAAACGCGGGCCGTATTTATCGACGAACCAGCCTTCGATCGGCACCAGCCAGGTTTCAAACAACACGAACAGCGTGAAAGCCAACTGGATCGAGGCGCGATCCCATCCGAATTTCTTCTGGATGTCGGGGACGAAGAATGTCCAGCCGTATTGATAGTTGGCGATCATCACCATCGCGCCGACGCCGATGGCCAGTTGCGTCCAGCGATAGGCGTTACTGACTTGCGCGGCCGTGTGGGCCGCTCCGTGAATCATTTCCACCATGGCGTCCCCCCGGCACGCTTTTGTGTGAAGTGAGCGTTGCCGATAATTAAAATCTTCTGGTATCTGGCATTATGATTACTTCTCGACGCGTTTGACGTGCTCAATTTGTCGCAGGCGACGAAAGGTCGCCCACGACGGAATCGTTCCGCGATTTTTCCGGTGCGTGTTTGTGCCGCGTCATAAAAGACGGCGTTCGCAAGCGGCGTTCACCGGCAGCGATCCAAAGAAAAAGGCCGCCGGATGAGCGGCGGCCTCGAGATGTCGATTGCGAGCGTTTCGCTCGGTCGCGTGCGCCCTATTCGGCGGCCTGCTTGCGCGGCGGATCGAGCGCGCCGGAATCATGGATCTCGGCGACCTGATGGTCGCTGAAGCCGAGCACCTGCCGCAGGATTTCGTCGGTGTGTTCGCCAAGCAGCGGCGAGCGCTGCACCTCGGTCGGGCTGTCCGACAGCTTGATCGGATTGCCGACCGACAGATATTTGCCGCGGGTCGGATGATCCACCTCGACCACGGTGCCGGTGGCGCGCAGCGACTGGTCTTCCGCCAGTTCCTTCATCGACAGGATCGGACCGCAGGGAATATCGTCCTTGTTGAGGATTTCCATCGCCTCGAACTTCGTCTTGGTCATGGTCCAAAGTTCGATGCGCGCGAAGATTTCGTTGAGGCGCGACAGCCGGGCCGGGGGCTTGGCGTAATCAGGATGGGTCTTCCAGCCGGGCTCGCCGATGACGTCGCAAATCTTCTCCCAGACCGGCGCCTGCGTAATGAAATAGATGTAGGCATTGGGATCGGTCTCCCAGCCCTTGCACTTGAGGATGCGACCGGGCTGACCGCCGCCGGAATCGTTGCCGGCCCGCGGCACCGCGTCGCCGAACGGAATCCCTTCGCCGAACTGGCTGTATTCCTTGAGCGGGCCGTGGGCGAGGCGCTGCTGATCGCGCATCTTGACGCGCGCCAGATTGAGCACGCCGTCCTGCATCGCGGCGGTGACCTTCTGGCCCTTGCCCGTGACGGTGCGTTGATAGAGAGCGGTCACAATGCCCAGCGCGAGATGCAGCCCGGTGCCGCTGTCGCCGATCTGCGCGCCGGTGACCAGCGGCAGTCCATCGCGGAAGCCCGTGGTCGACGCCGCGCCGCCGGTGCACTGCGCGACGTTCTCATAGACCTTGCAATCCTCGTAGGGGCCGGGGCCGAAGCCCTTGATCGACGCCACGATCATCTTCGGGTTGATGCCCTGGATCTTTTCCCAGGGAAAGCCCATCCGATCGAGCACGCCGGGGCCGAAATTTTCCACCAGCACATCACAGCTCTTGATCAGCGCCGTCAGGACTTCCTTGCCCTTCGGGTTCTTGGTGTCGAGCGTGATCGAGCGCTTGTTGTGGTTGAGCATGGTGAAATACAGGCTGTCGACGTTCGGCACATCCTGCAACTGACCGCGCGTGATGTCGCCGACGCCGGGGCGCTCGACCTTGATCACATCGGCGCCGAACCACGCCAGCAACTGCGTGCAGGTCGGCCCCGACTGGACGTGGGTGAAATCGAGTATTCGAACGCCCTTGAGCGCCTTTGTCATCTTTCTCTCCTTAAATTTCTGCAATTTCTGTTGTCGTCATGCCCGCGTACGCGGGCATCCAGTACTCACCATTGATTCAGTTCGGCACGGCCTTCATCTCACGATCGTCGGCGGTTACTGGATTCCCCGCCTGCGCGGGGACTGACGCCGGTTGGTTGATTGTCATTTCTTCTTGCTGAGCACGCTCTGCGGATTGAGGTTGCCGATGCGGCCCAACTCGCTGCCGGCCGCCGGATCGAGCACGGCGTTGATCAGCGTCGGCTTGCCAGAGTCCATCGCCGCATTGACGGCGCGCTTCAATTCGTCGGGAGACGTCGCATTGACGCCGACGCCGCCAAACGCCTCGATCATCTTGTCGTAGCGTGCGCCCTTCACGAATACGGTCGGCGCGGGATCGCTGCCGCCGCTGTTCACGTCGGTGCCGCGATAGATGCCGTCATTGTTGAAGATGACGATGCAGACCGGGAGCTGGTAGCGGCAGATCGTCTCGACTTCCATGCCGGAGAAGCCGAACGCCGAGTCGCCCTCGATGCAAAGCACGGGCTTGCCGGTCTCGATGGCGGCGGCGATGGCGTAGCCCATGCCGATGCCCATGATGCCCCAGGTGCCGACGTCGATGCGCTTGCGCGGCTGGTAGATGTCGATGATGCCGCGCGCGAGGTCGAGGGTGTTGGCGCCTTCGTTCACCAGCATCGCGTCCGGCCGTTCCTTGACGATGGTACGCAATACGCCGAGCGCGCCGTGGTAGTCCATCGGCGAATTGTTGTTCATCAGGCGCGGCGCCATCTTGGCGACGTTGTCTTCACGCTTCCTGGCGACCGCGCTCATCCAGTCGGCGGGAGCCGCCGGCCAGTTGCCGCCCATGGCGGTGAGCATGGCCGAGACGCAACTGCCGATGTCGCCGACCACGGGCGCTACGATTTCGACGTTCGAGTCCATTTCCTTCGGCTCGATGTCGATCTGGATGAACTGTTTCGGCGCGTCGCCCCAGGTCTTGCCCTTGCCGTGCGACAGCAACCAGTTGAGCCGCGCGCCGATCAGCATCACGACATCGGAATCTTTGAGCACCGTCGAGCGCGCCGCGCCGGCGCACTGGGGATGCGTGTCAGGAAGAAGGCCCTTGCCCATGCTCATCGGCAGGAACGGCACGCCGCTCTTTTCCACGAACGCCCGGATCGCATCGTCGGCTTGCGCGTAGGCGGCGCCCTTGCCGAGAATGATCAGCGGTTTCTTGGCGGATTTGAGCACGTCGAGCGCACGCTTGACGGCGTCCGGCGCGGGAAGCTGCGCGGGGGCCGCGTCGATCACCTTGACTAGCGACTTCTTGCCGGCCTCGGCATTCATCACCTGACCGAACAGTTTCGCCGGCAGGTCGAGGTAGACGCCGCCCGGGCGGCCCGACACCGCGGCACGGATCGCGCGCGCGAGCCCGATGCCGATGTCGGCGGCGTGCAGCACGCGGAACGCCGCCTTGCAGAGCGGCTTGGCGATCGCAAGCTGGTCCATTTCCTCATAGTCGCCCTGCTGCAGGTCGACGATCTCGCGCTCGGACGAACCGGAGATCAGGATCATCGGAAAACAGTTGGTGGTGGCGTGGGCCAATGCCGTGAGGCCGTTGAGGAAGCCGGGCGCCGATACGGTGAGGCAAACGCCGGGCTTCTTGGTCAGGAAGCCCGCGATCGAGGCCGCGTAGCCGGCGTTCTGCTCATGACGGAACGAGAGCACGCGGATGCCCTCCGCCTGCGCCATGCGGCCGAAATCCGTGATCGGAATACCCGGCACGCCGTAGATCGTGTTGAGGCCGTTGAGCTTGAGGGCATCGATGATGAGATGAAAGCCATCCGTGAGGTCTTGCGGGGCTTCAGCGGTTTTTGCGTCGATACTTTGTAGTGCTGCGGACATTCCGCTTTCTCCCTGATCGTTTCTTGGTCGGCGGCGTTGTTGTCTTCACCGTCCGGCGGGAAGGTTGGTTTCGGTTAGAACAGCCCGTTAAAAGAGCTCTTGGCCGTGCGCCTCGACATAAGCCGCGAGGCCGAGCGTATGGTCGCGCGCGCGCTTCTCCGCAAGCTCGGTGTTGCGTTCCTCGAGCGCTTCGATGATGGCGAGATGTTCGGGCAGCGACACCGCGGTGCGGTCGACACGCCCGATCGTCAACTGCCGGTAGCCGCGGACGTGCAGCAAAATATCGTTGGTCATGTCGACCAGCACCGGCGACTCGCTGAGCGAGATCAGCGCCTGGTGAAAAGCGATGTTGGCCTTCGAATATTCCTCGACGTGATCCTGCGGCAGGCGATCCTTGCCGAAATCCCTGAAGAAATCGCGCAGCGCCGAAATGTCCTTCTTGCGCGCGGTGGTCGTGATCAGGCGCGCCGCCATGCTTTCCAGCGCCGCCCAGGCGCGGATCATGTCGACGATCTCGGTCTTGGTGCGGCGTACCACCACGATGCCGCGGCGCGGCACGGTCTTGACGAAGCCGTCCTGCTCGAGCATCGCGATCGCTTCACGAATGGGTGTGCGGCTGACGCCGAGGCGCTCCGACAGCGCGCGCTCATCGAGCATGACCGGCTCGGGCGTCGCGTAGATGTCCATCTTGAGGATGGCTTCCTTCAACGCCTCATAGGCCTTGTTCTTGAAACTGGTTTCCGGTGCGATCCGGACGATTGCGATCTCTGCCTCGGCCATGGTGGGCGGCGCCTTGGTTTGCTTCCGTAGGGGCACGACGGATCTCCACAAGGGAGACGGCATTGTCACGCGAATGACGCAAGATTTTTGGCATACCAGATGCCAGAATGTCAAGGCGCTGCTATTTTCAGCATCCAGTTGCGTGGCTTGGCTTGACTTCGGCATTTCTGGCATACCAAATGCCATGCGCAGGATTCCATGCCGATCCGGACCCGGGCCCGCCGCCGGTGTGCGCCCAAGGTTGCGATGATCGGAGCACGGGCGCCGTTCTGTCAAATCGGGCGTGCGCCCAGATCTAAAAACGCGAATTTTACAAAATCGACTCCAGGGAGAAAGCCAATGTCGAGTTCCAAAGATGCGGTCCGCAAAATTCTCGATCAGGTCAAGGCGGATAACCGCACCAGTCTGACGGCCCCCGAGGGCAAGCTGGTATGCGATGCCTATGGCATCCCGGTTCCCCAGGAAGGCGTGGCCAAATCCGCTGAAGAAGCATCCAAACTCGCGACCGCGATGGGCTTTCCGGTGGTGATGAAGATCGTCTCGCCCGACATCCTGCACAAGACCGAGGCGGGCGGCGTGGTGGTTGGCGTGAAGAACGCGGCCGAAGCCGAGAAGAATTACGCGACCATCCTGGCGAACGCCAAGAAATACAAATCCGACGCCAAGATCGAAGGCATCCAGATCCAGCAGATGCTGCTGGGCGGTCAGGAGGTCATCGTCGGCGCAGTCACCGACGGATCGTTCGGCAAGCTCGTGGCGTTCGGCCTTGGCGGCGTGCTGGTCGAAGTGCTGAAAGACATCACGTTCCGGCTGGCGCCGGCCACCAAGCAGGACGCGCTATCGATGCTCGACGGCATCCAGGCGCACGAAATGCTCAAGGGCGTCCGCGGCAGCGATCCGGCCAACCGCGACGCGATCGCCGACATCATCGTCAACGTCTCCCGGCTCATCACCGATTTCCCGGAGATTGCCGAGATGGATCTCAATCCGGTGTTCGCGACCAAGTCCAATGCGATCGCCGCCGACGTGCGCATCGTGGTCGATTTCGCGCCGAAGGCGCCGCGACCGCGTCCCAACCATGACGATATCGTGCGCCAGATGAACCGGATCATGAAGCCGAAGGCCGTGGCGGTGATCGGCGCGTCCGCCGAAAACGGCAAGATCGGCAACTCCGTGATGAAGAACCTCATCAACGGTGGCTACAAGGGCGAGATTTATCCGATCCATCCGAAGGCCGAAGAAATTCTGGGCAAGAAGGTCTACAAATCGGTCAAGGACATTCCCGGTGAGGTCGATATCGCGGTGTTCGCGATTCCGGCCAGCCTCGTTGCCAATGCGCTGATCGAGTGCGGCGAAAAGAAAGTCGTCGGCGCGA
Organism: uncultured Alphaproteobacteria bacterium; assembly: GCA_963756215.1. Taxonomy (GTDB): domain Bacteria; phylum Pseudomonadota; class Alphaproteobacteria; order Rhizobiales; family Xanthobacteraceae; genus Bradyrhizobium. The sequence continues at coordinate 192,454 of CAVWMY010000002.1, forward strand.
TCCTGATTCCGTCCGGCTATGCCGAGACCGGCAACATGAAGGGGCAGGAGGAGATTCAGGCGATCGGCCAGAAATACGGCATCCGCCTGATGGGGCCGAACATCTACGGCTTCTATTACACCCACTCCAATCTGTGCGCGACATTCTGCACCGCCTACGACGTCAAGGGTTCGGCCGCGCTGTCGTCCCAGTCGGGCGGTATCGGCATGGCGATCATCGGCTTTTCGCGCTCCGCCAAGATGGGCGTGTCCGCGATCGTCGGCCTCGGCAACAAGTCCGATATCGACGAGGACGATCTGCTGACCTTCTTCGAGCAGGACGAAAACACCCAGATCATCGCGCAGCACTGCGAAGACCTCAAGGACGGCCGGTCGTTCGCCGAGGTCGCCAAGCGGGTGTCGAAGAAAAAGCCGATCGTCGTGCTGAAGGCCGGTCGCACCTCGGCCGGCGCCAAGGCCGCGAGTTCGCACACCGGTGCGCTGGCGGGTAACGACAAGATCTACGAGGACGTCTTCAACCAGTCCGGCGTGATCCGTGCCCGGTCGCTGCGAGACATGCTGGAATTTGCCCGCGGCGTTCCGATCCTGCCGACGCCGAAGGGCGAGAACGTCGTCATCATCACCGGCGCGGGCGGTTCCGGTGTGTTGCTGTCGGATGCCTGCATCGACAACAAGCTGTCGCTGATGACGATCCCGCCGGATCTCGACGCGGCGTTCCGCAAGTTCATCCCGCCGTTCGGCGCTGCCGGCAATCCGGTCGACATCACCGGCGGCGAGCCGCCGATCACCTACGTCAACACCGTGAAGCTCGGTCTCGAAGACCCGCGCATTCACGCGCTGATCCTCGGTTATTGGCACACCATCGTCACGCCGCCGATGGTATTTGCGAAGAACATGGTCGAGGTGAAGAACGAGATGAAGGCCAAAGGCATCGAGAAGCCGATCGTGGCCTCGCTGGCAGGCGACGTCGAGGTCGAGGAAGCCGCCGACTATCTCTACCAGAACGGCATCGTGGCTTACGCCTATTCGACCGAAATCCCGGTCGCCGTGCTCGGCGCGAAATACAAATGGGCGCGCGGCGCGGGCCTGCTGTAAAACCCGAATAACGATACCGCCCCGAACCTCCGGGGCGGCATCGCTCCCACGAACCGTCCACCCGATGGAATTTGCGAAAGCGAGCGACGAACGTCTTCACACCCACGGATGAATGCAGGTCGCGATGAAGCGAAACGTGATCCGGCGCCGGGCTGTTGAGCCTAAATCCAGGGGGGACCACGACCCCGATCCCAGGGACGGCGGCGTGCAATCGGTAGACCGTGCGCTTCTCATCATCGAAACGCTTGCCGAAGACGATGAAGGCTATCGCCTGACCGACCTTGCGGTGCGCACAGGTCTCTCACCGTCGACTGTTCATAGATTGCTGACGGCGCTCGAGAAGCGGCGTTTCGTGCAGTTCGATCGCGCCGAGTCGAAATGGCATGTCGGCGCGCGCAGCTTCACGGTGGGTGCAACCTTCGCGCGCCGGCGCAATTTCAGCGCGCAGGCTTTGCCTTATCTGCGCAAATTGCGCGATGTCACGCGCGAGACCGCCAACCTCGCCGTCGTCGACGATGAATCCATCATCGTGCTCACCCGGATGGAAAGCCGCGAGATCATGCGTTCGCTGACCAAGGTCGGCGGTCGTGTCGCGATGGTGGCGTCCGGCGTCGGCAAGGCGGTGCTGGCGACCTATTCCGACGAAGACGTCAGCGCGATCATCCGTCATCACGGGCTGCCGCGGATGACGGAAAAGTCGATCGTACGCCCGGGCGAGCTCTTCAGGGAGCTTGAGCGCATTCGCCGGCAGGGCTACGCCGTTGACGATGAAGAAGCCTGCATGGGGCTGCGCTGCATCGCGTCGGTGGTCTACAATGATTGCAGCGAGCCGGTGGCCGCGATTTCCGTTTCCGGCATGACCAGTCGTCTGACCGACGACCGCCTGGCCGGGCTCGGCCAGACCGTGCGCGAGGTGGCGGCCGAACTGACGGCTGCGATCGGCGGCGTGATGCCCGAGGCGAATCCTTCCGGGCAGAATCGCAATATCTGATTGTCTCTGCGCGCCGACACGCGACCGCAAGGCGGCAGCCTGTCGCGTTCGCCTATCCGGCTGCTGGATGGCGGCATTTCCCGCTCGCCTGCGTGCCCCACGCCGCCGTGACCCCAAGCTTGCCTCGCGCGGCGACCGATCATTTCATCGCGCAGCCGACCCAACCGTTTGATCGGGCGTTCCTTTCGTCAATCATTCCACATGGCGGGAAACAAATTCAAACGCGTTGAGATTGGCCGAGCACATCGCAATGATCGCCTTCGAACCAACATGACGCGACAGGGTGTGAAATGGCGAAGATGCGAGCAATCGATGCGGCCGTGCGTATTCTGGAAAGGGAGGGCGTGGTTTGCGCCTTCGGTGTCCCCGGTGCGGCGATCAATCCGTTGTATTCGGCGCTGAAGAGGCGTGGCTCGATCAGGCACATCCTGGCTCGTCACGTCGAAGGCGCCTCTCACATGGCGGAGGGCTATACCCGCGCCAAGGCCGGCAACATCGGAGTTTGCATCGGCACGTCCGGCCCGGCCGGCACCGACATGATCACGGGACTCTATTCGGCGATTGCCAATTCAATTCCCATCCTCTGCATCACCGGGCAGGCGCCCCGCGCCCGCCTGTACAAGGAGGATTTCCAGGCGGTCGATATCGAGGCGATCGCAAAGCCGGTGACGAAGTGGGCGGTCACCGTGCGCGAACCGGCGCTGGTGCCGCGCGTCTTCAGCCAGGCTTTCCATATCATGCGTTCGGGACGGCCCGGGCCGGTGCTCATCGATCTGCCGCTCGATGTGCAGCTTGCGGAAATCGAGTTCGACGACGAAACCTACGAGCCGTTGCCGGTCTACAAGCCGGCCGCGACCCGCAAACAGATCGAGAAGGCGCTCGACATGCTCAACGCCGCGGAGCGGCCGCTGATCGTGGCGGGCGGCGGCGTCATCAATGCCGACGCGTCCGACCTTCTGGTGGCGTTCGCCGAGATCGCCAATATTCCCGTCGTGCCGACGCTGATGGGTTGGGGTGCTATCCCGGATGATCACCCGCTGATGGCGGGGATGGTCGGGTTGCAGACCAGCCATCGCTACGGCAATGCAACGATGCTCGAATCCGACTTCGTCCTCGGCATCGGCAACCGTTGGGCCAACCGGCACACCGGGTCGATCGAGACCTACACCAAGGGCCGCACCTTCGTGCATGTCGATATCGAGCCGACCCAGATCGGACGCGTCTTCAATCCGGATCTCGGTATCGCGTCCGACGCCGGGGCCGCGCTTGAACTGTTCGTCACGGTTGCGAAGGAATGGCGGAAATCCGGCAGGCTCAGGGAGCGCCAGGCATGGCCCGCGGCGTGCCAGGATCGCAAGCGCTCGATGCTTCGCAGGAGTCACTTCGACAACGTGCCGATCAAGCCGCAGCGCGTCTATGAGGAGATGAGCAAGGCATTCGGTCGCGATACCTGCTACGTCAGCGTCATCGGCCTCTCGCAGATCGCCGGTGCGCAATTCCTAGGTGTCTATCGTCCGCGCAACTGGATCAATGCCGGACAGGCCGGCCCGTTGGGCTGGACGCTTCCCGCAGCGCTTGGCGTTCGCGCCGCCGATCCCGATCGTGAGATCGTGGCGCTTTCCGGCGATTATGATTTTCAGTTCCTGATCGAGGAGCTTGCGGTCGGGGCGCAGTTCAAGCTGCCCTATATCCACGTCGTCGTGAACAACGCCTATCTCGGCTTGATCCGTCAGGCGCAGCGCGGATTCGATATGGACTACAATGTCCAACTCTCGTTCGAGAACATCAACGCGCCCGAGCTTGGGGTTTATGGCGTCGATCACGTTGCGGTGGCGGAGGGCCTCGGCTGCAAGGCGATCCGCGTCACCGACGCGAAAGACGCGCCTGCGGCGTTCACGACGGCGCGCGAACTGATGGCGAAATACGGCGTGCCGGTGGTCGTCGAGTTCATTCTCGAGCGGGTGACCAATATCGCGATGGGCACCGAGATCGACAACGTCGTCGAGTTCGAGGAGATCGTCGACCTGCCGCTCGACGACACGCCGGCGACTTCCGACGCAGGGCAGCAAGGCGCATTGTTGCCGGCGTGAGCGCCGGCGATTTGCAGCGCTTTCGGGGCGGGGAGTCTCCCGCCCCTGCGGCGCTAGAGGGCGGGGTGAAGGTTGCGGACGGGGCTCGCCTCTTCGAGCAGGGAGGCGGTCTTGAGCACGGTCAACTCCGCCAACCAGGACGAGACGATTTGCACGCCGATCGGAAGGTTGTTGCTGCTTGTCCCAAACCGCATCGACAGGGCCGGCATGCCGGTCAGGCTGAAGGGCGAAGTCGCACTCTGCACGTGGAATGGTGAAACCGTCTTGCCATCGACGACAAGGTCCTTGAGTCCGTGCTTGGTCGCCGGGAACGGTGTAACCGGGCCGAGCAGCACATCATAGCGCTGGAAATACTCGGCGAAGCCGTCGCGGAGACGCTCCACGGCCTGCTCGGCGGCGACGAAGTCGGCTATCGGCGTGTCGGGTGTGGAAAGGATCAATTTGGCATGCCTGAAAATCTGGGTCTCGTGGCCGGCGGTGACCCTCTCGAACTCGGGCCGGCTCTCCATCTGTTGCAGCTTCCAGAGGACGGTGCTGGCATCGGTCTGCTCCAGCACCGGCAACCGGACCTGTTCGACGTGGCAACCGGCATCGCTCAGCGCCTGGGCCGCTGCCTTCACGGTCGCGACCACCTCTGGATCGGTTGGTCCGAAGAAACCCGGTGAGGCCAGCCAGCCCACGCGAAGCGGGCGGTTCGGCGCCGCGCCCACGCCTGCATCGAGGCCGAGCGGGCTGGTGGAAAAGCCGTCCGCACCGTCGGGCCCTGCCATCAAGGAATAAGCGAGCGCCACATCGCGAACCGAACGCGCCATCGGACCGATGTGCCACAAGCGACGCGGCACCCGGGGCCAGTGGCCTGTCATCGGCAGTCGGCCGTGAGTAGCTTTGAATCCAACGACACCGGTATGCGCCGCCGGGCCGCGCAATGAGATCGAGAGATCGCTGCCCACGCCGAGTGGCGACATGCCCGCCGCGAGGGCGGCGGATTCACCGCCGCTCGATCCGCCCGGGGTGTAGTCGAGATTCCAGGGGTTGTTCGTTTGGCCCGTCAGGAAATTGTCCGTTTCGATCGAGTAAGCAAATTCCGGCGGGTTCGTCTTTGCGATGAGGATGGCGCCGGCAGCCTTCAGCCTGGCTACGACGGTGGCGTCGGTATCGGGCACGCGCCCTTTGAAAATCGGCGAGCCCCGCTGTGTCAGCACGCCCGCCGTGTCGACTGAATCCTTGACCGTGAAGGGAACGCCGTGGAGAGGACCGAGCCGAGCGCCCGACATCACCTCTGTCTCGGCTTTCTTGGCGGCTTCCAACGCGCCACCGGCCAGCGTCACGATGGCATTCACCTTGGGATTGACCTCGGCGATGCGGTCGAGATGGGCCTGCACGGCCTCAACCGGGGAAAGCTCCCGCTTGGCGATCAGTTCGGCGATGCGGCTGGCGTCCATGTGAATAATCTTGTCAGTCATGATATCTGCTCCGCTTGCGATGCTTTCGCACCTGTTCAGTATTGCAGGTTGGGGTAGGCAGCCCTGTCTCCGGGTCCTTCTCGCGTCACATCGAGAATTCCGTAGATCGGCCAAATCGGTTCGAGAGGGCTGGTATCGCCACGTTTGAACGCGAGTTCACTCGCCCAGTGGTGATGCACTCCATCCTCGTTGCGCGAGAACACATTCAAGATTGCGAGCTGAACGCCGTCATCGGTTTCGGCATGGTAGTCGAGGTTGAAGGTGTTGTTGCGCGACGACAGCAGCCGTAGATTGCGCCAGCCGCGTTCCTGAGCGTAGGCGCCCAGCCGTTCGGGGCTGGTCTTGGCGATCACGACGAGGTTGGTTCGCTCGGCGAGGTGAAAAGCAGCACCTTCGAGTCCGTCCACGACCGAGGTGCAGGAGGGGCAGGGCTGTTCGACCAGCGGTATCTCCGCCGTCTTGCCCCTGGGGGCACCCGCGCGTCGATCCTCGCACCAGCGGGGAAACATCATGTTGTAGATGACCAGCGAGTTCTTGCCCGGTCCGAACAACTCGGAGAACCTTATCTTGCTGCCGTCCGCCGCGGACTCGAAGACGTAGTCCTCTCTAACGAGACCGCCCGCCGGGAGCGCCCGGCGCTGCGCGGCGACCTGCTCGTTAAGTTGCCGGAGTTCTGCCTCCGCCCTCAACAGCTCGTTGCGTGCGCGGCGATACTCTCCGGATTCGCCGGGGAAGCGAACATTCGGATCGAGGACGACTTCCCTCCACTTGTTCATGTCGCGGGGGTTGCCCTTGAGAGCCATCGTTTTCATCCTTCTGCCTGCCATACGGTGATCTGCCGGAGCATCACGTTCTCCGACGTTTCAGGCCTGGTGTTTTGCCCGGTTCGTTCCGCCGTCGGTTTCGAACGCATCTGAAAGACCGGGATCTTCCGCAAGCTCGCGCAACTTCGTCCGCAGCGCCACGAGGGCCGTGTCGCCGAAGAAACGCTCAAAGCGTTTATGGGCTTTGGTCCAATAGGGACGTCCCCGTACCACGGCGTCCCTTCCTGCCGCAGTCAGCTCGACGGGCCGGCGCCTGCCGTCGTGCGCGTCTCGGCCGAGTGCGATGAAGCCGTCACGCTCAAGCGGTCGCAGCGTCTGACCGAGTGCTGATCGCTCCATGGTCAAGATCTCGGCTAATTCGCTGACCGTCGGCGGCGCTGATGCACGGCGCTCGAGTTCGGAAAGGATGTGGTACTGAGTGACGCGCAGGCCGGATGGCGCCATCACATCATCGTAGAGCAGTGTCAGCCGACGCGAGGCCGCGCGCATTGCTGCGGTGATGCAGGGGCTGGCGGATTGCAGATGACTGCTCATAAGGTCGGCTCCATGAACCGCGGTCCGTCATTGACGTAGGTGGCGACTAAGGAGTGATCGTGCCCACATAAAGCGCCAAAAGGCGGTTTGCGCGTAGATGGGGGGATATCCCCCTTATTTCGTTCGTTAAGGGGATATCCCCCCATTTGCAAGTCTTTTTTTGGAGCCCGGTCGGTTGGCCGTCTCGCTACCGGCCGGCCACCCCGGCGATCTGAAAATTAGGTCGGATTTGTCCCTGCCGCACGCAGCCGCTGCCTCGTCCAATCCAGTGCCGCAGCAGCAGCCAGGCCGACACAGGCGGTGAGTGCATCGACGATGAAATCCTCAAGCCTGGCATGCCTTCCCGGCACCCAAAGCTGCAGGAGCTCCAGGACGCCGATCATGACCACGCCGATCGCCGCGATTCGCAGCCGGTTTTGGGTATAGGCAAGGCCGAACGCCAGCCCGACCAGCAGGAACGCGAATGCATGTTCGCCATCCTGGCCGAGATCGGAGTGCGGCCGCAGCCGTGGTGGACCCAGCGTGGCGAATGTGATGGCGGCGGCGAGGAGCCAGGCGAATATCCGAAGGAGCGCGGTTATCATGCGATCCGGATAACACGATTTTGTGTCCGGATGTGGCGTCGTTGCGAGGCTGCGACGTTGTGTAGTTAATGTTGTCGGCGACGTGGGTAAGAGGGGATGCTCCAGGGAACTGACCTGGGAGATCTGCCCACTTTTTCGGCGGAAAGCGTTGAAATTCGCGGTTAAAGCGGCTGGCGAACGCCGAGGCCGTGCATGAAGCGTTCCCTGATCTGCACGGGATCGCGCCGGGTTTGTCCGGTTCCCGGCTTGTCGTCGATGCGCACCCCGATCAGGGTCGGGCCGGAGGCGGAAAGAGACCGGTCGACCAGGCGCTCGAAATCCTCTTCGTCGGCCGCCCACGCACTATCGGTCAGGCCGCTGGCGTGCGCGAGGGCCACGATGTCCGCAACCGCGGCGGCAGGGGTCGGTTGCGCCCCGGTGATCTGATAGATGCCGTTGTCCATCACGATCATGCAGAGGTTTTTCGGCGCCAGCGTCGCGATCGTCGACAGACAGCCCAACTGCATCAGCAGCGAACCATCCCCTTCGAGCGCGAAGACGCGGCGTTTCGGCTGCGACAGCGCGACGCCGAGCGCGATCGGGAACGCGAGGCCCATGCTGCCCAGCATGTAAAAATTCTGCGGGCGATGCCCGGCGGCCCATAGATCGAAATTGGTGTTGCCGATGCCGCCGATCACCGCTTCCTCATGCTTCAACTTTGCGATCAGCCGCGAGGTAAGATCGAACCGGTTCATGATTTTGGTGTTGCGGTGGGTCGTCGGTGTGTCGGGAGTTGGCGTGTTCATGGGCGCGCTCACTTGTCCAGAACCTTGCCGCCGGTCAACAGCGGCGACAGAATCAGCGCCACCGGCGCCTGGGTGGTGATGGCCTGCTTGATCGACCGATCGACGATGAACTCGAACTCGTCGAGCCGCGTCGCGGTGTGATGCTCCATCGCCAGCGAGTTCAGCACCGGCCGCATGGTGCGGCAGACCAGCGATTGGCCGTAATTGAATTCGCCGAGCGTTCCGCGCTCGGATACGAACATGATCAGCGGAATCTGATAGGGGATCGCGAGCGAGGCCAGCACGTTGGCGAGCGTCGCAAAGCCCGAAGTCTGCATCAGCACCGCGCCGCGCATGCCGCCCATCCAGGCGCCGGAAACGATGCCGACCGCTTCTTCTTCCCGCGCGGTGGGAAAGCTCGTGAAGAACGGATCGGCATGAATATTCTTGATCAGCGCCGTCAGCACACGGTCGGGGACATAGGGCACAAGCCGGATATCATTGCGCTTGAGCGTTTGCAGCACCACTTCGTGCCAGCTTCCGGTCTGAACCTGGGTTTGGGACGACGCCTGTCCCTCGGCAACCGCCATCGAATTCCTCCCGCGTCCTCGCATTGATGCTCATTCGCAACATGACCGCGAGCGGTCCTGCCGAGGCGGCGCAACTTGACGCGATCTCAGGGATTGTCAACATATCCGGACGTTGGCGTGATCTGCGCTTCATGGAGAGGTTCGGCTCCGACCGGCGTGCGATAGCAAAAGCAACAACAATACCGGGAGCGACGTCGTGGGCAGATGGGTCTGCATGTTGATTGCGACGGCGGCAATGTATGCCGCTGCCGACCGCGCTTCCGCACAGTCGCCGTTTCCGTCCAAGCCCGTGCATATCCTGGTGCCCTATGCGGCCGGCGGCGGTGTCGACATCCTGGCGCGAACTTTGGGCGACGTGGTCTCGCGGCAATGGGGTCAGTCGGTCGTCGTCGAAAACCGGCCGGGCGCCGGCGGCGTCATCGCTTCGCAGGCACTGGCGGCGTCCGCGCCCGATGGCCACACGCTGATCGTGGTCGCGAGCGGTCATGCCACCAATCCATTTCTGTACGCCAAGCTTCCCTATGACACCTTCAAGGACTTCACGCCGATTTCGCTATTGGCTTCGTCGCCGAATATCCTTCTGGTGCGCAGCGACTCGCCGTTCAAAACCGTTGGCGACGTGATCGCGGCGGCGAAAGCCAAACCGGGAAGTCTGTCCTACGGCCACGCCGGTAACGGGACATCGACACATCTGGCCGGCGAACTGTTCAAGAATCTCGCCAAGGTCGATATCGGTGCCATTCCCTATAAAGGCGGTGTGCCCGCGATCAACGATCTGCTCGGCGGACAGATTCCGATGTCATTCAATAACGGCCCGGAATCGGTCGGCCAACTGGCCGCCGGCAGCGTTCGCGCGCTCGCGGTGACGACCGCATCGCGGGCGACTTTCCTGCCCGACGTCCCCAGCATGGCGGAGGCCGTGCCGGGATACGACACCGGCGTGTGGTGGGGCCTGTTGGGGCCGGGCGGCATGCCTCCCGATCTGGTCGCGAAGCTTGCGCACGATTTCATTGCCGCCCTGAACACCGAAGCGGTGAAGGAACGCCTTGCCAAGCTCGGCGCCTCGCCGATCGGCAGTTCGCCGGCACAATTCGACGCCACGATCCATGCCGACTATGACAAATGGGGGCCGATCATCAAGGCCGCCGGAATAAAAGCCGAATGAGGCCGATGTTTTCGGCTGCCGATCCGGCACGACTCCTGAAACTCCCGAACTGAAGGTCCTTCAAGAATGTCCGTCAACAACAAGCGCGTGTTCTACGTCAAGTACCTGGCCCATGAGATCTACGTCGACGTGCTGCGGGCGCGTCCCGACGTACGGCTCGACCGGCTCGAGAACGAAAGTAGCGATGAAGTTGCCGCGCCGATCCTTCACGCCGCGCATGTTTATCAAATCGGGGCCGCGCGCGACGAGATCGCGCCGCATTTCCATGCCGGCCAGGATTTGTTGAAGCGCGCGCCGAACCTGCTGCTGGTCTCCAGCAACGGCGCGGGATTTGATCCCGTCGACGTCGAGGCCTGTACGGCGGCAGGTGTGCTGGTCGTCAATCAGTCCGGCGGCAACGCGCATTCGGTGGCCGAACATGCACTGGGTATGCTGCTCACGCTGTCGAAACGTATTCTCGAGGCTGATCGCGCATTGCGTCGCGACCCCAATGTCAATCGCAACGCGCTGATCGGCAGCGAGGCGCAGGGCAAGACTATCGGCATTGTCGGGCTCGGTAATGTCGGCCGCCGTATCGCCGAACTGTGCAGGGGCCTGCTTCGCATGAACGTGCTGGCCTACGATCCCTATCTGTCGGCGACCGAGATGGCCGAGCGCGGCGGCGAAAAGGTCGAACTCGATGACCTGTTGCGGCGCGCCGATTTCGTTTCGATCTCATGCCCGCTGACCAAGGACAATCGCGGCATGATCGGCGCGCGCCAGTTCGCGCTGATGCAACCGCATGCCTATTTCATCACGACGGCGCGCGGCTTCATCCATGACGAGGCGGCGCTCGCCGCGGCGTTGCGGAACAAACAGATTGCCGGTGCCGGATTGGACGTCTGGGCCAAGGAACCGCCGCCGCCGGACCATCCGCTGCTGCAGTTCGACAACGTGCTGGCAAGCCCGCACACGGCCGGAGTGACCAAAGAGGCGCGGGAGAACATGGGACGGATCGCGGCCGAGCAGGTCCTCGACGCGCTCGACGGCAAGCGCCCGCCGCGTATCATCAACCCCGAGGTATGGCCTGTTTACGCCAAGCGCTTCCAACAGGCCTTCGGCTTTGCGCCCGGATAGCGCGCCGCAGCCGATGGGCCCGAATGACGGATCGGGGGCGTAAGGAGCGAATTTCGCGGTAGAAGATTTCGGCCGTCGTCGCCCTCGTCACGGCAATAAAACAACTGCCGCGGAAGAACGCGCGGTGCCGGTATTGCTATTTTCGTCATGATCTCGACTCCCCCGGACGACGGAGCCACATCCTCACCCTGTAGCCTTTGGTTTCTTGCGCGAAACGACCGTTTCGCCCGGCACAGGTGGGATCTTTGCGTCATGCAACGGATGCGTAAATTGTTGGGTTCGGCGCCGTCCCGGATAGGGCGTCGTCTGGCGCTGATCGCTGCCATGGCGGCCGCCGGTTTGCGGGACGCCGGCGCGTAGCTGCGCGAAACGATGTTGCAAGTTACGATGTGGTAAGCATGGACGAATGTTCAGGATGCGGCATCGCTTCGATGACGAATTGTTAACGCGCTCACACGGGGCGCAACCAGTTGTGAATCGTCGACCCATTCAGTCGTCACAATAAACGGATAAATAGGCGCGCAAGGAGATGCCATGCCCGCGCCGATTCTCACCTCGTTCGATTCTCAGACCATAGCCCTGATGCGATCCGTCCTGACGCAGGCCGTCACACGACTGCCGATTCATGATCGCACACCTTCGAACCAGACCGCGGTGGCATCGCGAATCCTTGCGACCGCCGCGGCCGGCCAGAAGAGCCAGGATTTATTGCTGGATGCCGCGCTCGATGAAATCAGGTCGCTTCGCCAAATCACGTCGGGTGTGAAAGCCGCGTGACGGCATTGATTCGTGAACGGCGATAGAATGCCGATCGAATTGTTCGATCTCGGGCGTATTTTCCAAACGCCAAGCCGAGATTGCGCGGTTGAGCACAACACCCGGCGGTGTGCACAAACGCAGCCGCACACTGCTCGCGCCGAATAGACACGAAGTCTGTCCGATCCCGAAATTTCACAAATTCTTGAAACCCGAGGCGAATGCAGTTAGTGGTGTCGCCTCGATTGGCGGTCGATCCCGACGGCGCGATCGACCTGCACCAAGCGGCACCGCTTCGAAAGGTCGGCCTTGCCGAAGCGAGGCCAGTCGCCAGTGGTTGCTGTGGCCAATCGCTATAGCCTGAGCCAAGCGTCGCACCCCATCAAGATCGAGGCCGTGGATAGAACCATGAAACATGCGGGCTTCGATTCAGCGTTGCGCGAACTGGCCGGGCAGGGGCGGCTGCGGTCGCTCCGCCCGCGGGCGGGCATCGATTTCACCTCGAATGATTACCTTGGCCTGGCCGAATCCGCGGAACTTCGGCAGGCAGCCCTTGACGCAATCGCGCGCGGCGTTCCCGTCGGATCAGGCGGATCGCGGCTGCTGCGCGGCAACCATTCGGAACACGAGGCGCTCGAAAGCGAAGCGGCGTCCTATTTCGGTGCCGAGACGGCACTGTATTTCGGCGGCGGTTATGTCGCCAATTCGGCGATCTTTTCCACGCTGCCCCAGCGCGACGATCTCGTGGTGCATGACGAACTGATTCATGCCAGCGCGCACGAGGGAATGCGGCGGGGGCGGGCGCAAGTCGTCGGCGTTCGCCACAACGATATCGATGCCTTCGATGCCGCTATCGTTCGTTGGCGCGCGAGCGGTGGAATCGGCCGGCCCTGGCTGTCGGTTGAAAGCCTTTACAGCATGGATGGCGATAGCCCGAACCTCGCGGCCCTGTTTGGGGTTGCCGATCGTCATGATGCGATGGTCGTCATCGACGAGGCCCATGCGACCGGCGTGTTCGGGCCGCAGGGCCGGGGGCTCGCGGCGGATTTCGAGGGTCGCGACAATGTCATCACGCTGCATACCTGCGGCAAGGCGCTCGGCACGGTCGGCGGCTTCATTCTGGCGCCCAGGATTATTCGCGACTTTCTCGTCAATCGGTGCCGCCCCTTTATCTTTGCGACCGCGCCGTCACCGCTGGTCGCCGCGATTACGCGTGCGGCGCTTGAAATTTCCCGCACCCAACCCGCGCGACGCGAGCGGTTGGCGGAACTCATTACCTTCGCGGGTCGCGAGCTTCGCAAGCGTTGCCATATCGAACCGTCGGGTTCGCAAATCCTTCCTGTGATCATCGGCGCCGACCAGGCCGCCGTCGACATCGCCATGTCCTTGCAGCATGAGGGCTTCGACATAAGGGCGATACGCCCGCCGACCGTTCCTGCGGGCACCGCCCGTTTGCGGATAGCGCTGACGCTCAACGTCAGTGAGGCGATCATGACCGATTTGTTCGACGCCCTCGCCGTAAAACTCCGAAAGGCCGCATGACCTCACGCATCATTGTCGCCGGTACCGACACCGGCGTCGGCAAGACGGTTTTTTCCGCCGCGCTCGCCGGCGCGCTGGGTGCGGCCTATTGGAAGCCGATCCAGTCGGGCCTGACGGAGGAAACCGATACCCAAGCCGTGCTGCGGCTCTCGGGCCTATCTCCTGAAGACGTGCTCGACGAGCGCTACCGGTTGAAGACTCCGGTCTCGCCGCACCTCGCGGCCGAAATAGACGGCGTCGCCATCGACACCGAAAGCCTCGTTCTGCCGGATACGCAGAAGCCCCTCGTCGTGGAGGCCGCAGGCGGATTGCTTGTGCCGCTGACACAACGGATTACCTACATCGATCTGATCGCGCGGTGGCGCGCGCCGGTGGTTTTGTGTGCACGCACCACGCTTGGCACCATCAATCACAGTCTGCTGTCGATCGAGGCGCTCCGCGCGCGGGACATTCCGCTGTTGGGCGTGGCGTTCATCGGCGAACAAAATGCCTCATCGGAGGCGATCATCGCCGCTATGGGACGGACGCGCCGTCTCGGCCGGCTGCCCCATCTGCCGGTGCTGACGAAGGATTCGTTGCGCGCAGCCTTCGCAAGCGAATTCTCGGCAGCCGACTTTCTCAGGAGAATGCTTCGATGATTTCGCCGTCGCCGGTCTGGCACCCCTTCACCCAGCACGCGGTGCAGCCAGAAGCCACGCTGATTTCCAGAGGCGAGGGCGCCTGGCTCGACAGCGTCGACGGCCGCCGTATCTTCGACGCGATTTCGTCATGGTGGGTGGTAACGCACGGCCATCGCCATCCGCACATCGTCAACGCCATCAAGGATCAGGCCGATCGCCTCGATCAGGTGATCTTTGCGGGCTTCACCCATGAACCTGCGGAACGGCTGGCGCGGCGTCTCGTTGCCATGACGCCAAAGCAACTCGCCTATGTGTTCTTTTCTGACAGCGGGTCGACCGCGGTCGAGGTCGCGTTGAAGATGGCGCTCGGCTTCTGGCGGCACCGGGGCGAGCCGCGTCACCGCGTCCTGGCGCTCGAAGGCGCCTATCACGGCGATACCATCGGCGGGATGTCGGTCGGCGAACGTGGCGTCTTCAACGCGCCCTACGATCCGCTGCTGTTTGAGGTGCAGCGAATTCCGTTCCCGCAGGCGGGTCGTGAGGACGCGACGATGCGGGCGCTGGAAGCCGAATGCCGGCGCGGGGACGTGGCCGCCTTCATCGTCGAGCCGCTGATTTTAGGGGCCGGCGGCATGTTGATCTATCCGCCGCAGGTGCTCGCGGCGATGAAAGGCATCTGCGAGGCGCACGGCGTGCTTTTTATTGCCGATGAAGTGATGACCGGCTGGGGCCGAACCGGCACCCTGTTTGCCTGCGAGCAGGCGGGCGTCGCGCCGGATATCGCCTGCTACTCGAAGGGATTGACCGGAGGATCGTTGCCGCTCGCGGTGACGTTATGCCGCGCCGACATTTTCGATGCGCATTATTCGACGGATCGAAGCCGCACATTCTTTCACTCCAGCTCCTATACCGCGAACCCGATTGCTTGTGCGGCAGCCTGCGCCAATCTCGAGGTTTGGGAGCGGGAGCCGGTGTTCGAGCGCATCGCGCGCATCGCCGCGCTACATGCGAAACGCCTCGAAGGCCTCCGCGACGATCCCCGTTTCAGCAACGTCCGGCAGATCGGCACCATTGCCGCGCTCGATATCGTGACCCGCGATACCGGTTACATGGCGGACATCGGACCGCGGCTGTACCGAAGCTTTCTCGCCCGCGGATTGCTGGTGCGCCCGCTCGGCAACACGATCTACCTCATGCCGCCCTATTGCAGTACCGATCGGGAACTGGATCTGGTCTACGACGCGATTGACGAGATCGCGGACGAGTTACTGAGAAGCTGACGGGATCGACGTCCGGAAGCCCTCATGTGCTCGCTGGCGGGGCGCCCGTGCTGAATTGCCGCTGCTGTTTCGAAAAGATTACGAGCGGGCATGTAGGCGACATGCCCGCTCGTGGGGAGGGCCGATCGCGGTTGAACCAAAGGACGGATCAGATGGACTGAATGTGACGCCCGCCGCAATCACTTGCGAACAATTGAATAATTTCTGATGTGTCTAATTAGCAACGGATTTTCGTTGCGAGATATGCGTAGCTACACTTGTATTGTGATTCCGGTCGCTGAAGTCGTTCAGGCGAAAAGAGTTTATTATCGCTACCCGAGATCAATGAATCTGCGGGAATTTGCATGGGAGCGGGGGAGTGAAAAGGACCGGGTCAGCAAGGCGAACTCTCCGCTCTATCCGATTGCCCGCCGCAACCATCGCCATTGCCCTCACGCTTTGCCCGGGTGTATCCCGCGCGGATGAGAGCGGTGTCTCGTTCTGGATTCCTGGGTTATTCGGCAGCCTCTCTGCGGCGCCCGTAACGCCGGGCTGGTCGATGAGTACGATCTACTATCAGACCACGATTTCAGCCTTCGGCAGCGCGGCGGCAGCCAGGGAAATTCAAGTCGGCAGATTCTCTCCGACGGTCAATGTCAGCTTCAATGCAAATCTGAACGCGCAAGCGAATTTCGCGCTTCTTGTCCCTACGTACACGTTCGAGACACCTGTGCTGGGCGGACAACTGGCCGTCAGCCTGATGGGTGCCGTCGGCAATGTGAATACTTCGATTGCCGGAACGCTGGCAGTAGTGGGGCCCAATGGAGGTGCCGCGAGTCGCATGGGCAGTATCTCGGACTCGCTGACGGGGTTCGGCGACTTGGCCCCTATGGTTTCGCTGAAGTGGCGCGACGGCGTGAATAACTGGATGACCTATGCGACGGGCGATATTCCAGTTGGCGCCTACGATCCGAGCCGTCTCTCCAATATCGGCATCGGTCATGGCGCCATCGACGGCGGCGGCGGCTACACCTACCTCAATCCGACAACCGGGCACGAATTTACCGGCATCGGCGGCTTTACCTACAACTTCAAGAATCCCGATACCGGCGTGCAGAGCGGCGTGGATTTCCATTTCGACTGGGGCGCATCGCAGTTTCTGTCGAAGCAGTTGTTTGTCGGTCTCGTCGGATATGCCTATCAGCAAGTCTCCGACGACACGGGCGGGGCCGCGATCCTGGGAGGCTTCAGATCGCGGGTGCTCGGCGTCGGCCCGCAGATAGGGTATATTTTTCCGGTCGGTGGGATGCAGGGATATTTGAACCTCAAGGGCTATGGCGAGTTCGACGCGGCCAATCGGCCATCGGGCTGGAACACCTGGCTGACGTTCTCGATCTCGCCGGCAGCGCCGGAAAGCACGGTCACGCCGACCAAGCACCTGGTGTCGAAATAAACCATTCTCCCGGTGCGACCGGGATTGCACATTTGTGCGCTTCTGAATGCTATGGGTTCGTGTCCTAACCCAGCCCCGCACGCCGAAAGCCTTCGAGATAGTGGTCGCGGTCGGCGTCATGCTTCAGCGGCACTTGGCTCGCGATCCAGGCCAGCGAAATATTGGGCTGGATGCGACGGAGTTCGCGCAGGGCCGACGCGGCGACGTCTGGCGGCGCGGCCATGCCGGCGGCCGCGGTAAGTACGCGGTGGCCGGCGGCGTAATCGCTGCGCAGGCGGATGGAAGCACGCGCGAGCCGCATCGCCTCCTCGTAATTGCGACCGACGTACTCCGCCAGCGCGGCCGAACCATAGCATAGCGCCGAGAACGGGTCGCGCGGACTGAGCTTCAACGCGCGGTGCGCGGCTTCGGCGCCTTGTTTCCATCGGCCGCAAAACGTCAATGCGGTGGCGTAATAGTTCTGGGCCTGAGCGAAATTGGGATTGAGCTGCAGCGCCAATTCGAATTCGGCGAGCGCGTTGTCGAAGCGCCGCGTAATCAGATAGGCGCCGCCAAGCGCATGGTGCGCCCACGGGTCTTCGCTGTCGGCGAGGACAGCCGCCAGCGCGGAGCGTTCGGCGATCTCGACCGCCGTCGCGAAATCGACCCATCCCATATGAGCGCCGAACGTATAGCAGTCGGCCAGCAGCGCGCGCGCCTGGCCATAATTCGGGTCGATCGCGATCGCCTTTTCCAGGAGCGCCTGCGCAACCATGTTGTCATGCTGGGTGACCCGCCAGTAATGCGACAGCGCCCGCATCACCAGGTCCCAGGCATCGAGGCTGCCCGGCGGTTTGCGTTCGGCGCGGACATTCTCCGCCGCATAGAGGTGCGGCGCGATCGTAGCCGCGATCGCATCGGTGATCTCGTCCTGAAGCGCGAAGACGTCGGCAAGGTCGCGGTCATAACGTTCGGCCCAGATGTGACTGCCGGTCGAGGCATCGTTGAGTTGCGCGGTGATGCGCACACGTTCGCCGACCTTGCGCACGCTGCCTTCGACGACGTAGCCGACCCCAAGCTCCTCGGCGACCTGCTTCATGTGCACGGCCTTGCCCTTGTAGATGAACGAAGAGTTGCGGGCGATGACGAAAAACCAGCGCAGCTTCGACAGCGCGGTGATGAGGTCCTCGCTGATCCCGTCGGAAAAATATTCCTGGGCGCGATCGCCGCTCATGTTGAGAAACGGAAGCACCGCGATGGCGGGCCGGTCGGACGGCAACGAAACCGGCCGTGACGGCGCGCCGACGGTTTCCGGATCGCCACCCTCCGCATGCGTGCGCAGGGTTCCGACGAAACGGAGGCCTTTGCGCGCGATGGTGCGGATCAGCTTCTGGTCCTGACCGCTGTCACCCACGGCTTTCCGCGCCGCGTGGATGCGACTGTTCAAGGTGGTGTCGGACACGATCCGGCCGCCCCAGACCGCCCCGATGAGGTCGGCTTTGCTGACGACGCGGTGGCGGTTCTGCACGAGGTAAATCAGCAGATCGAGCACCTGCGGCTCGACGGCAACCAGCTCCGAGCCCCGGCGCAGCTCGCGTCGGACGGTGTCGATTGCGTGATCGGCGAAGAGAAACAGCACGTTCGTGCCTCGAGCCGCGGCGCTCCCGGCAACAGCTTAGCACATCGGCGGAAAGGGCGAGGGTTTCACGGCGCGTCCGGGTTGCTTTATACCGCTTCGATCGGTGCTCGTCAGAGATCCAGTTCAATTTCGGAAACAGGTGTCGCGCAGCAGATCAGGACGTTGCCGGCGGCGGGCGGATCGAGCGGGTCCGGCGAATAGCTGACATTGCCGCCCACCAGCGCGGACTCGCAATTGTGGCACACGCCGGTGCGGCACGACCATTTCACCGGTACGGCGCAAGCCTCGGCAAGTTCAAGCAGGCTCTGAAAACGCGTATTCCAGGGCATGCTGAGCCCGCTGCGGACGAAGGTGACGGTGGGTCCGGTTCCGGTTTCGCCAACCGGCAAATGCGGGGAGGGCTGATCCACGTCGGCGATGCCCGGCGTCAGCGGAGCGGTCGTGCCGAAAATCTCCAGGTGAATCCGTGCAGCCGGGATACCCCAGCGCTGCAGCCCTGAACGCATCTCGTCGAGAAATCCCGCCGGTCCGCAGAGATAGAAATCCGCAGCCGGCGGCAGACCGAGCCGTTCCACCAGGGCGATGTCGAGGTGCCCATCGGTATCGTAGTCGCGGCCGCGTTGATCGTTGGCGCCGGGCCTGCTGTAGACGACCGTCGAGTGAACCGATTTCGTCGATCCGACGAGACCTCGGACCTCGTCCGCGAAGGAATGATGAGCCCGGTCGCGGGCACCGTGAATCCACCAGATATCGCGTGGCGCGGCGTTCCCGGTTGCGACTGCCGCGTGAAGCATCGCCAGCACCGGCGTGATGCCGACACCGGCGCTCAGCAACACGACGGGGCCGGTTCCCGCGGCCAGCGTGAACGTTCCCCTGGGTGCGCTGGTTTCCAGGGTATCACCCGCCCGGATGTGCGAATGCAGGTAGTTGCTGGCGAGGCCCTTTGGCTCGCGCTTGACGCCGATGCGATAGCTGCCGGTGCCTGATGGTCCCGACAGTGAATAGTTTCGCATCAACGCCGGCGTGCCCGGCTGTGACGGCAGCTTGACCACGAGGTATTGCCCGGGAAGCGCGTCGGGCAAACTGCTGCCGTCCACGGCCGCCAACGTGAAGGAACGGACATCCTCGCTCTCCGGCGTGGACGCCGTAACCTTCAGCCGGCGAAAGCCCGGCCAGGCCAATGGCGCACTCGGCGCGGCAAACAGGCCGGCGTTTCCACTCTGCTCTCGATTGCGGCTCGCCGAGAGCAGGGCCTGCAGCGAGCCCCTCCATCCCGGGCTCAGCGCCGGAATGCGCAACGCGCGTTCCAGCTTTTCGGGCGCGTGATCGGGCAAGTACAGGAGAGCGCTGATCTCGGCGACGGTGAGCTGCTCGGGGCCATCGGACAGTTTGACGATTTCGTCGCCGGCGCCGACATCGCCTTCTTCGATGACGCGGAAATAGAATCCCGGGCGCCGGTGCGATATCACCAGCGCAGGCATCTGCACGTTCTCCATGCGAATGCCGAGCCGGTAGCAGGTGACGCGCGGTTGCGTCACTTCGAAGGTCGCCGTGCCGATGCGGAAACGATCGCCGATACAGACTTCGCTGTCGGCAAGACCGTCCACGGTGAAGTTCTCACCGAACTGGCCGAACGCGAAGCCCGTCCTTTGCAGATGATTTTCCCAGTAACGATAGCTGTCGGCCTGGTACACCATCACCGCGCGGAATTCGCCGCCGTGGCCCGCGAGATCGCCCTGTCCGTCGCCATCGAGGTTGAGGCGGCGCGCGGCTACCTTGCCGCCGACCGGATCCTTCCAGATCGCGGTTCGTACCGTTCTGCCGTTCCATTCGACGTTACGCGGCAGGCCCACATTGACCGAGAGAACCTTGTTCACTTGGAAACCTCGCAGCTGGACTGTCGAGTTCGGGAAACAGGGCGATCAATCACATCATCGGGTATTGTCTCGCGAATAAAGTGATGCAAGCTTTGTTCGTGGTGAAATGGTCTTTGTTCGACTGCATACAGTAAAGTAGGAGCAGAGCGTATTGGACAGGTGCCCGCAATCGCATCATGGTCGATGTGACCATTGGCCGTCGACCATTTTCTCGGTTGCACGATGTTCGAAAAAGCAATCGCCGATTGACGGGCGGCGATAATCGCTCCTAGATGTACACTCCCCCGGTAAAATAAGGCAGCGCGGCGATGGCTCGGCAATTTGACACGATCATCATCGGCGCGGGACAGGCCGGTCCATCGCTTGCCAATCGGTTGACGGCGGCCGGATTGACCGTTGCCTTCATCGAGCGCGGGCAGTTCGGCGGCACCTGCGTGAACACCGGCTGCATGCCCACGAAGACGCTGGTGGCGAGCGCCTATGCGGCGCATCTCGCCCGCCGTAGCGAAGAGTACGGTGTCATTCTGGACGGGCCGGTTCGGCTGAACATGCAGCGTATCAGACAAAGGGCCGCCACCGTTTCGACCAACGCCCGCGAGGGTCTTGAGAAATGGCTCGGCAACATGGCCGGCTGCACCGTCATTCGCGGTCATGCGCGTTTCGAGGGACCGCATGTCGTCCGGGTCGATGATGAGACACTGACGGCGCCGCGTATCTTCATCGACGTCGGTGGCCGGCCGGTGGTCCCGGACATGCCGGGGATCGCCGCTGTGCCCTATCTGACCAATGTGTCCATTCTCGAACTCGAACGTGTGCCCGAGCATCTGGTCGTGGTTGGTGGCAGCTATATCGGGCTCGAATTCGCGCAGATGTACCGGCGGTTCGGAGCGAAGGTAACGGTCGTCGAGATGAAGGAGAGGTTGATCGCGCGCGAGGATGCCGACGTGTCGGAGAGCATCCGCGGCATTCTGGAAGCCGAAGGCATCGAGGTGCGGACGTCGGCGGAATGTATCAGCTTCAGCCCTGCCGAGTCAGGAGTCATGGTGCACGTCGATTGCACGGAGGGAGCGCCGCAGGTGTTCGCGTCGGACGTGCTGCTCGCTGTCGGCCGTCGCCCGAATACCGATGACCTGGGACTCGACCGCGCCGGGGTTACGACCGACGCGCACGGATACATCGTCGTCGACGAGGGCCTGCAGACCAGCGTACCCGGAATTTGGGCGCTCGGCGATTGCAACGGCCGCGGCGCATTCACACACACCGCCTATAATGATTTCGAGATCGTGGCGGCGAACCTGCTCGATGGCGACAAGCGCCAAGTGAGCGATCGCATCCCCGGCTACGCGCTTTATGTCGACCCCCCATTGGGACGCGTCGGCATGACGGAGACGCAGGCTCGCGCCACCGGCCGGCCGCTTCTGACGGCGTCGCTTCCGATGGCGCGGGTCGGCCGCGCGGTCGAGAAGGGCGAAACGCAGGGCCTCATGAAGATCGTCGCCGACGCCGCCACCAAGCAGATCCTCGGAGCCGCAATTCTGGGGACCGGGGGCGACGAGGCGATCCACGGCATCCTCGACGCCATGAATGCGCGAACTCCCTATGACGGCCTGCAATGGTCGGTACCGATCCACCCCACGGTTTCGGAGTTCATTCCGACCTTGATCGGGGGACTGAAACCGATCGCGCCATGACTTTGGCGGAAGAGAGCAGCCACACTATCTCGTTGCGACCGAGCTGTCCGCCGCGGCAACGTCAGTGATCGATGACGGGTAGATGGGGAAACCGTCGCTTTGGTTTCGCTCGTGGCGACAACGGCCGACGGCGGATGACAATTTGCGCGCGGACGCCTCACCTCGGATCGACGGCAACCACCATTACGCCATCCACCTTGATAAGGAACACGGTGGTCGGTTCGTCGGACGGTGGGGCCATTCCGACGGCGCGCCGGAACGCGGCGATTTCGTCTTGCGCTGCCGGCCGGGGCGCGAGGGTTGCCCCCTCCGCGCAGATCGCGACTCCGTTGGAGGTGAGCGCGTGTAGGTCCGACCTGAAGCTGTCGTCGCTGCATATTTCGTTGGCTTCCGGAAGTCCCGTTGCTTCGAACGCAAGGGTCGGCCTGCCGTCAATCTCAAGGGTAAAAATACGAGACGGTGGGGGCGCGTCAGGTCGGGCGGGTGGTTCAGCGGCAGACACGCAATAACTCCTTCAAATACAGCAACGTCGTCCAATGACCCAGTCGTCCAATGACCCGCTCGCCCAATGGCGTGGCCGTCCAATGACCCATGTTCCGTCAAATCGGCATAACGACGGCCGTGATGTCACTCTGGCTATTTCCGCTCCCGGGCGGTGGCGCTATGGCCGAAAGCTCATACAAAACAGCTACAAACCCGCGCTAATTCGGCTGGTTTGATAGAAAGGTATCTCATTGCCTGAAGATTACAGGATACGCGATTGGAATCGCAAGGCCGGCGTTTCGCAACTGGCGTTTCGCCGCAGCGCTCCGGAACTTGAAGCCGGCGCTCGATTGTCGCGCCGTCAACGGTTTTGAAAGATGCCGACGGTTGACGCGTGATGGGCCATTGACCCGCTTCCGGTGCGATTGCCTTCGTTTCGTGGTTGGTTCGCGGCGCGGGGTTCGACAGGCGCTGCAAGAGCCGGTCGATCGTGAATATTGCATGACCTGCGATCGGTGCATGCGTTCATGTTCGAATGCGGCCGCGCTCATCCGGTGTCCGCGCTTTCATTGGCTCTAGTTTCGCGGAATTCTTGCCTCAGTTCAGACGTATGCTGCGGTCGCGCGGATCACCATTTCGCGCTTTGATTTTTCCTGTGCTCGTGAATACAGCTTCACGTTGTCGTTAAGTGCGAACCAAAATGAAGAATTCCGAAGTACAGGCGAACCCTCAGCGAACATATTATGCGGCACTCGCCAGCGCTCAGTGTTTCGCTGCCGTAATGATCATGATGCGTCATTACGCATTCTTCCTGCCGCCAGAATTTTCAACGCTCTCCGACGCGATCGGCCGGCTGAACTTCGTGGAGTTCTTCTTTGCAGCGTCCGGTTTTGTGCTCGTCACCAGATATCGATCCGAGCAGCCGCTATTCATGAGTTTTATTTTCAAGCGCCTCTCGGCGTTCTACCCGTTGCATGTCATCACGGCGATGTTCTATGCGGCAATGGTGCTGGCTGCGCGCTTCGGATTTCTGCACGGTCTCAATGACCGGAACCAGCTCTCGGATCTCCCCTACATCCTCAGCCTCACACATGCATGGGGATTTCTTGACCACTTCTCGTTCAACTATCCCTCATGGTACCTGAGCGCTCAATTCGGAGCCTATTTGATATTTCTGCCGGCCTTGTTTCTCCTGCAGCGAGACAAGCAATGGATATTGATCGCGACGGCGATCGGAATGATCGTCGCACTGGTTGCCGTGAGCGAACTGCCCGGCCAGCAGCATTGGACGGATTGGAGCTATCATTTTGGCGTCGTGAGAGCCGTTCCGACTTTCCTGCTTGGAATGTTGATCGGTTGGAACATCGCGACCATCAAGGGCGCGTTTCGATCGTCGATTCCTGTCGCGATAATCTTTGTTCTGACGCTGGCGGGGATGATGGTTTATGTTCTGCCGACCGTGAGTTATTGCCTGCTGCAGGTACTGCTTGTTCTGTTCCTGGTCGCGCCGGAAGCCAACGGATCGCCAGTCCCCGTCTTAAGCTCGCCGAGGTTGCGTTCCCTGCACGATCTGAGCTTTCCGCTGTTTCTTTTGCACATTCCGGTTGCGACCGTCCTGCTGAGCTTCCTGTTCAGGAATCAGTTGCACGGCTCGCGGGCATTTTTCTTCATCGCCGTGACCATGGTTTTGGCGATCCTCGCTTCCGCCGCTTATCGCACGGGCATCACGGCGTTGTTCAGCAGGGTCCGCGGCTCCGCGACGTACAAGCGGACGCTCAATGTGCCTTCCGCTGAAGGCCAAACACAGAAGTAATCAGGCCGGCGATCACACGGGAACGGTCGACGGCGGCGGCTATATCGGGCATCAAGGCGCGATGCGGCGGACGTTGGTGAGTTTGAGACATGACGAGCGAGAATTATACGTTTGGTAACGATGCCGTCACGGCCACCGTCAAAGCCGATGGTGCCGAACTCTGCTCGTTGAAAAACGCCGCGGGGCTCGAATTGCTGTGGCCGGCGGGAACGCAATGGCCGCGTCATGCGCCGACTCTGTTCCCCATCGTAGGCCGCCTCAGGAACGATGAATTGCGCCACCGCGGCAAAGTGTACCGGATGACGCAGCACGGCTTTGCACGGGATCAACGGTTTGAATGGCTGGCCCGCGACCCCGCATCCTGCACGCTTGTCTTGTCCGATAACGAGCAGACCCGTACCCACTATCCCTTCGGCTTCCGGCTGGCGATTACCTTCTCAGTGGCGGGTACGGGCCTGAATGTTGCGCTTGAAGTCACCAATAGCGGCGATGAAATGTTGCCGGCGTCGATCGGCGCTCATCCGGCATTTAATTGGCCGCTGCTTCCGGGGCTTAGCAAGGAAGCCTACGAACTCACCTTCTTTCGCGAGGAGCCTGCGCCGATCCGTCGCCTGCGCGAAGGGTTGTTGCGCGCGGTTCCGGAGCCGACACCGATCGCGGGCAACAAACTCGCGCTTTCGGAGCGGCTGTTCGACGACGACGCGATCATCCTGGATCACCTCGCCAGCACGTCGGTTCGCTACGGGGCCGACCGGGGACCCTCGATCGAGGTGTCCTGGGAGGGATTTCCCCAACTTGGCGTTTGGTCAAAGCTTGGCGGTGCGCCATTCCTCTGCATCGAGCCATGGCACGGGTTTGCCAGCCCGTCCGACTTCGACGGCGAGTTTACCGACAAGCCCGGTGTGATGCATATCGCCGAGGGCGCAAAGCGGGTTTTGACATATCGCATCGGCGTTGGCTAAGCCGCGATAGAGGCGGAGATTAATCTAATCCGAATTAGACCTCGCCGGCTTGAGTTGACGTCCTTGGGCGGCGGGCAAGCCGCGTTACAAACCGGATCAGATCGCCACGATAATGCAACCGTTCATAATCGACCGGTCGACCGCCTGACGTATACGACGTGCGCTCGATCAGGAAGATCGGGCTTCCGTTCGGCACCTGAAGCGCCGCGGCAACGACCGGATCGGCCGCGGCGGCTTCCAGCCTGTACTCGGCTTCCGTCAGGGGCGTAGCGTACTTCTCCTCCAGCAGGGCAAAGACCGGTTCGGCTTCGAGGTCATTGCCCGCGACCTTCTCCCCGAGATCGTGAGGCAAGTAAGTCTCGTCGAATGACATCGGAATATCGTCGGCTAGGCGAACCCGCTGGAGCCTGAACACGAGCGTTCCCCGAGGCAATGCAAGGTGGCGCGCGACGGTTTCGTCAGCGGCGACGACGCGCTTGTCGAGCAGGCGGGCGCTCGGCCTTCGCCCCAAGGCCTCCATGTCCTCGACGAAACCGGTTAGCTCGGTCAATTCCTGTGTGATCTTCGGTCGTGTAACGAACGTGCCTTTGCCACGTCTTATCTCGACAAGGCCTCGCTCGATCAGGTTCTGGATCGCCTTGCGAACGGTGGTGCGGCTGACCTTGAACCGGTCGATCAAGCTTTCTTCCGGCGGCAGTTGGGTTTCGGGGGGCAGGCTCCCGTCGGCGATGCCGGCGGCGAGGGTGGACTCGACATTTTCGTAAAGAGGTACAGGCGACATAACGTCATCGTGACGTCATGATGTCTTGTTGTCAACTCAAGCTCCCGTTAACTTCTCCGCATTCAGGCGCGACCCCAGCCAAGGAGAATGTTAAATGAAATCAATTATGTACGTTGAAGCCGGGAGACGCGCCTGGCGCAATCTTCCCTATCTCATCGACAATCCATTGATCGCCCGATGGGCACCGATGCCGCTCCGCCTGATTGTTGGCTACGGTTTCATGGAACACGGCTTCGCCAAGGCGGCGAGGGGCTTCGACGCGTTCCCCGCCATCCTGTCCGCGATCGGCGTCCCGGCGCCTCACATCGTGGGGTGGATGACGATCTCCGTGGAAATCCTCGGCGGGTTGGCCGTGCTGCTTGGTGCATTCGTGCCGCTGGCCAGCATCCCGATGGCGGCCGTTCTTTTGACCGCCACGTTCACCGTGCACCTGCAATATGGCTTCAGCTCGATCAAGCTTCAGGCGGTAACGGCGGCCGGTGCGCAGTTTGGGCCGCCGGGCTACGAAACCGACCTGCTGTATCTCGCGTGCCTTGCAGCCCTCGTGCTGGGAGGATCCGGACCTCTTTCCGTGGATTCCTTCCTGTCGAACCGCAACTCGACCGCTTCGTAAGGGCTGGCCAACCGCTCGCACCGGCAGGCTATCGTCGGCTTTGCAGGCGCTTCCTTGTAGCTACACCGGTTGATCCGAAGTGCTGGGCCGGCATCCTCGGACTAGGCCAGCTGGTCCGGGTCGATATAGCCCGGCACTTCATTGGACAGCGATCGTTTCAATGCCCGCGTCCCATCGTCGGCCATGATCTCGCTCTTTCCGGCTTCAAGGGCATCGAAGGTGTCGCGCACGACATCTTCCGGCCGAGCCTTGGCGGCGGTAACGCCCTTCGAAAGGTCAGTGTCGACGAAGCCGACGTGCAGGCCCAGAACCTGGATGTTGTGCTCTTTCAAATAAACGCGCAGGTGATTTGTATAGCTCCAGGCCGCCGCCTTCGTCACCGAATAGGGCGTCAAAACCGGCTTCGGCAGCCATGTTACGTCGGAAAGCACATTGATGATGCCTGCGGGGCCATTGCGCATCAAGGCAGGAGAGAAAGCCTGCGTCACGCGAACGACTCCATAATAGTTAGTCTCCAGCAACCGGCGCGATAGTGATTCCATCTCGTCGCTAAGCGGGTTGTCGATCACCGCGGCAATACCGGCGTTGTTGACGAGGAGATTGACGTCCTGACAGGTCGCCGCGGCGGCTGCCACGGAAGCCGCGTCGGTGACATCGATCTTTACCAACCCTGGCTCCTTGAACCCTTCCGTGTTGCGCATTCCGGCATAGACCTTGGCCGCACCTCGGGACAATGCCGCCTTCGCGAAGGCGAGGCCTAGCCCGCGGTTTGCTCCGGTAACAAAAACGGCCGATCCTTTGACGTTCATTGGGATATCCTCATCGATGATGGCCATCATATTCAAGTGATGCTATCACATCACATTGAATTACGATCATCATATCATATGTGAATTATCGTTTTACAATTGCAGGCGGGAGCAACAACGCGATCCGGTCTCGCCAAGCATGCCGGGTGATGCAGACTGTACGGCCGGCGCTGCGGTAGTGCAGAGTTTATCGGATGTGATGGCGGGTTGGTTTACACCAAACGCAGTTTCATCGTCTCATGCTTTGCAGAACATTTGATCGCGCCGCACGCTGCGAACCCGGTTGTATCGACAGGATCAGCTAGATGCTTCGTCAAACTACTCTGACACCGTCCGTTGCCGTTTCAGGGTTGGCCAGGTCCTCAAATTCTCCCGCGCAGGTGCTGCTGGCAAGCTTGATCGGCACCACGATCGAGTTTTTCGACTTCTATGTTTATGCAACGGCGGCCGTCCTGGTGTTTCCGTCGCGTTTCTTTCCCAATAGCGATGCGACCACGGCTCTGCTCGCCTCGTTCGCCACTTTCTCGATAGCCTTCTTCGCGCGACCGCTTGGTGCGATCGTGTTTGGCCATTTCGGGGACCGGATCGGTCGCAAAGCCACATTGGTAGCCGCGCTGCTGACGATGGGGATTTCGACCGTCGTTATTGGTCTTCTGCCCACCTATGGGCAGATCGGCGTCGCCGCCCCGCTTCTGCTGGCGTTGTGCCGATTTGGCCAGGGTTTCGGGCTGGGCGGCGAGTGGGGCGGCGCAGTGCTGCTGGCGACGGAGAACGCGCCGGAAGGCCGGCGCAACTGGTACGGAATGTTTCCGCAACTGGGCGCGCCACTCGGGCTTTTCCTGGCTTCGGGCGTGTTCTGGTGCCTGCTGCACTTCACCTCGCTGGATGGGTTGCTGAACTGGGGTTGGCGCGTTCCCTTTGTTGCGTCCACCGTGCTGATCGTCATCGGTTTATGGGTGAGGCTTTCGCTTACGGAAACTCCCGAATTTCAGAGGACCATCGAGAAGGCCGAACGCGTCGCGGTTCCGGGGCTGGAATTGATACGCCGGTACAAGCGCAACCTGTTTCTCGGTACGTTCATAGCGGGTGTAACCTTCGTGATTTTCTACATCTGCACCGCCTACCTGCTGTCTTACAACGTGAAGGTCGTCGGGATTTCGTTTCTGGACGCGTTGAAGATTTAGATTTACGGGTCGCTCGTCTTCGGTGTCGCGACCATCGCGGCGGGAGAACTGGGCGATCGCTTTGGGCGGCGTGAATTGTTGATCGCGACCGTGGTGGCGATCGGGGCATTTTCCTTTGCGCTTGGACCGCTGTTGAGGGCAGGCATTGGCGGCATCTATGTCTTTGCCGCGGTATGCATGGTGCTGGTCGGCTTGAACTACGGCGTGATCGGTGCAGCCCTGGCGGCGCCGTTCCCGCCTCAGGTCCGCTATAGCGGGTCATCGATCACGTTCAATCTGGCGGGAATCGTCGGGGCGTCGTTGGCGCCGTATATCGCGACCTGGCTCCAGACGAGCTATGGTATCGACTCCGTCGGGTATTACCTGTTGGTGGCTTCGCTGTTCTCGCTTGCCTGCATCCTCGCCTCCGCCAAAACCGAGGTTTGAAGGCGGGACCCCCCGTGGCCGTTCGATCAGCCGATACGAAGCGCATCGGCTCAAACGAGCCAAGGGATCGTCGATCGCAGCGACGGCCGAAAATGGGCTGAACCAAGTTAACTCGGGCACGGCCGGGGCGCGGCGCGTTGCCACAATAGGTGTTTTGACTGTGATGCCCTAGGATTGCCGAGATGTGAATCGGAACAAGCTGGCGTTTCAGCGTTCCAATCTTGGCTCACCGGCGCAAAATGGTGGCGGCTAATGATTAAGAACGGGCTCTATTCTCTTAATGCTATTCCCCGCGTCGGCGTAAATGGTGACGTTAACGGCGTCCTGATATTGCACGATGGCAAGTTGCACGGCGGCGACGCCTACGTCTACTACACGGGAAACTACGAGTGCTCGGCCGGACGGTGGCAGGGTAAAATGACCAGTCAAGAACATACGCCGACCACGCGACCGATCGAAACCAAGGTCCAGCACATCGGTTTCCTCGGCACCTATGACGATACGGGTGCCAAGGTCGAGGCCGTGGCCTTGGTTAGCGGGCAAAGCATTCGATACGATGCGACGTTGCGCTTTCTGGCGGCGACCCAAACTCACTAACGATTTTAACCGCGCTTCGCTCAAAAACCTCCCGTTGCGGGGTTGGTTGGCCGGTAGGCGGTAACGCGGCGCGGTGGTTGTCGACCTATTTTAGGTGCGAAGCGTCAGATCAGGCGCGGCGGGGCACCGAGAGGATGCGAGCAATCGTCTCCCAGCAGGCCAATTTGACCACCGTCCGGATCGAGGCATAAGTCGAGTTGAACCGGAATGTCCCGCATGTGTGCGTCCGATGAGTTTTTCAGGCGCGCCCACTCATTGGCTTCGGCCAGCCAGTATTCGAATTCGGTTTTCGCGATTCGCGCCCGCTCGCGGCACATGGTCTCCAAAGCCGAAAATTGCATCTTTGAATCCATGAGTCTTTCCTCATTGGCGGCGTCAGACTATCCCCCTGGCCGTGACCTCCAACTTACGGTTTTGTAACCGAGATAACAGGATTGTGAGTACCGTTTCCAACTGTTTCCGATTGTTCCCATGACATCGAAACAAAACCGGAAGGTGGCTGCGAATGCTTGAAACCCGTTGCTCTCCGGAGGTGCAAGGCAAGTTTAGTTTCTCGGTCGCATCGTTCTCGTTGCAACCTAATCGCCGATGACCGCATTGACCGGCCGCACGCTGCGATATGCGTTGGGTTGCGATTGCCAGCCGCGATAACCGAAAACAGTCTGGACGGGACTAACTCGGATCGTTAGAAAAACGATCAAATGACTGACAAAACAACTAAAACCAGCAGTTCGGGCGACTGGCGTTTCTGCGTCGCGCCGATGATGGACTGGACCGATAGCCGCTGTCGCGTGTTTCATCGGCTGATGACGCGGCGAGCGCGGCTGTACACGGAGATGCTGACGACCGGGGCCATCATTAACGGCGACCGTCAGCGTCTGCTTGGGTTCGACGCCAGCGAGCATCCGGTTGCACTCCAACTCGGCGGGTCCAATCCGCGCGATCTCGCCAGCGCAGCCAAGATCGGAGAGGATTTCGGTTACGACGAAATCAACCTCAATGTGGGCTGTCCGTCCGACCGGGTCAAAGACGGTCGTTTCGGCGCCTGCCTGATGGCGGAGCCGGGTCTGGTCGCCGAGGGTGTCGCCGCCATGAAGCGCGCCGTGCGTATTCCGGTCACGGTCAAATGCCGGATCGGTATCGACGACCAGGATCCGGAAATCGCGCTGGACAGGGTGGCGCGCGATGTTGTTGCAGCCGGCGCGGACGTGCTGATCGTCCACGCCCGCAAAGCCTGGCTCAACGGATTATCGCCGAAAGAAAATCGTGATATCCCGCCGCTGGATTACGACAGGGTTTACCGGCTGAAGCGTTCGCTGCCTGGCGTGCCCATCGTCATCAATGGCGGCATTGCCGGCGTTGATGAGGCGAGGGGACATCTCGACCATGTCGATGGTGTGATGCTCGGCCGCGCCGCCTATCATGATCCGTGGCGGTTGCTCGCGGTCGATCGCGAACTGTTCGGTGAGGCGGCGCCGTACGCCGCAATGAAAGACGTGCTCGAGGCGATGGTGCCTTATATCGAGCGCGAGCTCGCGCAGGGCGTCCGGCTGCATTCGATCACGCGGCATTTCGTCGGTGCATTCCACGGTGTCCCCGGAGCGCGGGCATTCCGTCGCCACCTCGCTGAAAATGGCGTCAGGCCCGGCGCCGGCGTCGACGTCTTGCGCGAAGCCATCGCTCGGGTCGACGACCGCATGGCCGCGCCGATCGCGGCGTGATCGTGGCGGCGCACGAACTCAGGCATTCAGCGCTGGTGTTCGGCGGCAAGCGGCTCGGCGATTCTAGCCCGCCGTAAGGACGGGTCGCTCGGATCAACAGCTTCCATTGACAATGCGACGACACGACGGTCCGAAGCACGTGACGCTTTGGATGACGCCCGCCTCGCCAATGCGAGTCTGTCCGATCACGTGTGTTTGTTCGGATACGTTGCGGTCTCGTTACGCCTGTAACCGCTACGTCGCGAAAACGCAATTCTTCGGCCAGAGAGATGATGGACTTTCCATACGGCGCTGCTTGCCGTTCACGGTCTGGCGCTCCGCCCAGGACCAAACTGGATATGGCCATGAAAATTCTAATTGCTTGCACAAACCTAGCGGGCCACCTCAACCCGATGCTTTCGATCGGGCAGCTTCTGATCGAGGAGGGGCATGAGGTGGTGGTACAGACCGCCAGCATCGTGCGCGACCGCGTCGAAAGCATCGGGGCAACGTTCCGCGCGTTTCCAGCGGAGTTTGACTACGACATGCGCGATCTTGACGGCCGGTTTCCCGAACGCAAGATGCTGCCTCCGCCGGAGCGCGTGACCTTCGACATCAAACGCATCTTCACCGATCCAATCCCGGCGATGCACAACGGTTTGCAGCAGGTGCTGCAGGAGTTTTCAGCGGATGTCGTGCTGGCGGACCCGACGTTCTTCGGAATTTATCCGATGCTGCTTGGGCCGCGGTCCAAGCGTCCGGCGGTCATCGTTTGCGGCATCACGTTCCTGCTGTGGCATCGCGATGACGCTGCGCCGGCTATCCTGGGGCTGCCACCGGCGCGGAACGCGGCCGAGCGCGAGCAGTACGCCGCTATCGCCAAGGACTTCGATGCCAATTTCGAGCCCGTCGTTCGCTATCTGAACGATTGCCTGGCCGGATTGGGCGTGGGACCGATCCCCACCGGTTTCTTCGATACCATGGTGGTTCTCGCGGACGCCTTTCTGGAGTTGACAGCTCCGGGCTTCGAGTTTCCGCGCAGCGACTTGCCCCGCACGGTACAATTCGTCGGCGGGTTGCCAATCACGCCGGACCAGGCGCCTCGCCCGGCGTGGGCGGGAGACCTCGACGGCTCGCGCAAGGTGGTGCTGGTCACTCAGGGAACCGTTTCCAATCATGACTTGGGCGAACTGATCGCGCCGACGTTGGCCGCGCTGGCCGATGAGCAGGACCTGCTCGTCGTCGCGAGCGCCGGCGGCCGTTCCATCGATGCCATCCCGGGCCCGATTCCCGCCAACGCGCGGTTGGCGAGCTATTTGCCGATGGAATGGCTGTTGCCCAAAGTGGACGTGCTCGTGACCAATGGCGGCTACGGCACCGTCAATCAGGCGCTCGCCTTCGGTATCCCGATTGTCGCGGCGGGACAGACCGAGGACAAGGCCGGTGTCAGCGCCCGCATAGAGTGGTCGGGGGTCGGCATCGATCTCAAGGTCAACCAGCCGACGCCGGCTGCGGTGCGCGAAGCGGTCCGCTCCCTGCTCGACGAATCGCATTATCGCGCCCGGGCATCGTCGATGGCGAGGGAGTTCGCCCGCACCGATACCCGCGCGCGGATACTGCAGGCCGTCGAGCGGTTAGGCCGCGCTCCTGCCAAAGCTGTCGCCTGACAAGCGTCGGCAAGCGAGGATCGCCGGCGCGCTTGCGGCTCGCGAAAGCTGACGCACCCTGCGTCAGCCGAGCCCCTCGAGCACGTCCGCCAGTTGCGTCGGCGCGTCGACCGTCACGTCGTGGCCGGCGTCGATTTTAAGAGTCTGCCATCCCTTGTTGCTTGCTTCCGAAAGCGCGGCATCGAAGCCTGCGCTCTTGAAGCTCGCCGCGCGGATATAAGCTTTCCGGACGATGCGATCGCGCGCGCCGTTCAGGTTATTCTTCTGCTGAAGGGACTTGAGCGGATGCGGCGCGCGAATGGCAGTCGTGACCGCTCAGGGATAGCCGTGCAGCATCAGCCGGTCGGGGCGGACTTCCCAGCTTTCCAGCCGATCGAGGAAGCTCATGCCGAGCAGGTTGGTTTTCATCTGCCCGCGCGGCACCACCAGCGCCGGGACGGAACGCTCGACGAGCTTGCCGACCGCGAGCCGGTCGAGGGTTAGCCGCGCCGCCCTGGTGTGCCCTCCGGCGGTTTCGACATCGACATCATATTCCAGCACCTCCAACGGCAGCCCCGCCGCCTTGGCGGTCTCGTAGGTCAGCACCACCGAGGTCGCACCGGTATCGATCACCATCGGGGCTTTGACGCCGTTGATTTTGGCCAGCAGCGAGAACTCGCCGCCCTGCCCACGGACGATCTGCACGGCGCGGGTGGAGACCGAAGCGCGCCTCTGCAGCAGACCCGAGACGGCGTTACCGGCGCGCGCGATCCGGCCCGGATCGCCATAGGCGACCACGGCGCCGGCGGTAGCGGCCAGCATCATCAGGACGAGGAGGATCCGGCTCATCGAGGATGGCTCCCGCCAGGAAGCCGGACCGTCAGCCCGCTTTCGGTTTCCCGGCTGGCTCGGGCGGCGACAGCCCGGCCTCGGTCATGCGCGCGGAGAGCTGTGCCATCACCGCGCGCCGCTCGGCGCTGTCCATCCGATGCCAGCGCGCGATCTCCGGCAGCGTACGGCCGCAGCCGAAGCAGAGACTGGTTCTGGGATCGATCATACAGACTGCGATGCACGGCGTTTCTGCGCTCATGGAGTGATAGTGAAACGTATCGAGTAGCCGACGCAAGCACCGGGATCACAACCCGGTGCCGGCGCTCATGATTGGTTTGTGGCGCGCCCGGCGCTTGTCGTCGCCGACGGCGGGACTGATCGGCTCGGGCTGCAACGGCGGCGCTTCCTCGGCCATCGGCGCCAGTGCGGACATCACGCGCTCCGGGGGGAAGGTGACGATGACTTCGGTGCCGATGCGAAGCTTTGATTTCAGCGTGAACGTTCCGCCGTGCATGTCGATCAGGCTCTTGGCGATCGGAAGTCCGAGGCCAGCGCCTTGCTCGGCGGATTTGATCGAATTGGAGCCCTGGCCGAACGAGGCAAGCACGATCGGGATTTCATCCTCGGCGATTCCGGAGCCGGTATCCTTGACGCTGAGATATTGTCCGCCCGAAGCGGTCCATCCGACCTTCAGCCAGATCTCGCCGCCTTGCGGGGTGAATTTGATCGAATTCGACAGCAGGTTGAGGACGATCTGGCGCGTGGCGCGCTCGTCGCCCCAGATCCGCGGCATGCCGTGCTCGAACACCTCATGGATGGTGATGCCGCGGCTCGATGCGCGCAGCTTCAGAAGATGGTGGCAGTCCGCGACGACGTGCACGAGCGAAACGGCCTCTTCGTTGAGCTCGTAGCGTCCGGCTTCGATCCGCGACAAATCCAGAATCTCGTTGATCAGGTTGAGCAGATGGACGCCCGAATTGTGAATGTCGGAGGAGTATTCCTTGTAGACCGGTACCGCATGACCGCCGAAGATCTCGCTTTTCATCACCTCGGAAAATCCGAGAATGGCGTTGAGCGGCGTGCGCAGCTCGTGGCTCATCTGCGCCAGAAATCGCGATTTGGCGACGTTGGCGGATTCGGCGCGATGCCGAGCTTCGTCAGATATCGCTTTGGCTTGCTCGAGTTCGCCGATCAGCGCGTCCTTTTCCGCGCGCGCCTCCAGCGTCGCCAGCGTGGTCGAATGAAGGCGCCGG
This sequence comes from uncultured Alphaproteobacteria bacterium, assembly GCA_963756215.1. GTDB lineage: Bacteria > Pseudomonadota > Alphaproteobacteria > Rhizobiales > Xanthobacteraceae > Bradyrhizobium. Next base: position 227,583 of record CAVWMY010000002.1, read on the forward strand.
GCCAGCAGCGCAAAATAGCCCTCGGCCGCGATCGCCAGCAACGCCAGCACGTAATTGTCGAAGGTGCCGCTCAGCGCGAAATTCAGTGCGATCGCTACCGTGACCGGTGCGGTGGCCGCCAACGCCGCAACCGGCAGGTTGGCCGCCAGCATGCTCGACACTGCGATCACGAGCAGCATCAGAAACATCATGAGCGTGTTGGAGGCCATGTCGGGGCTGGCCGGATGGACCAGGATGGCCGACCAGCACAGGCCGTACAGCAGGTCCAGCAGGACGAACCGGTTTCGCCATTTCTGGGTGGTGGCGACCGAGCCGGGCTCAGCGAGAAACCTGGCGCAGTTGCGCATGATCACCGCGTGAACGCAGAGCATGCCGCAGGTCCATGCCGCCGCCGAGATCGGGTTCATCCAGAAGCCGAACAGCAGGCCGGTTGCTACCACCAGCAGCATGATGACGTAGGACGCCGAGATCCGCGTTTGGGCATATTGCCGGAGCAGCTCGCGGTCGAAGGCCGGACGAGTTCCGCTGGTCGAGGTTAGCCGGTCGCGGGCTTCCCGTACCCGTTGCGCGGCGGCGCGGCGGTTGCTGACCGGCGATACAGTCGGAGTTTCGGCCGGAAGTTGGACGACTTCGGGCCTATCGGCGGGTGTACTCATAAAACAACACAAATCCTGCTCGCGAACGGCGCGAGCGTTCTGCATTGTCTATCTCTGGCGCGAAATTATTAAGACCTGCCTTAAGAAGCGGGAGAATTACGTTAACGAGAGGTTAATCAACCCATTCTCCCGCCCCTTCGGGATCAGCGTTGCAGCCGCGCCAGCAGGCTCGAAGTATCCCAACGCCTGCCGCCCATCGTCTCGACCTCCGAATAGAACGCATCGACCAGCGCGGTCACGGGAAGGCTCGCGCCGTTGCGCCGGGCTTCCGCCAGGCAGATCGACAGGTCCTTTCGCATCCACTCGACCGCGAAACCGAAATCGAATTTGCCTTCGTTCATGGTCTTGTAGCGGTTTTCCATCTGCCAGGACTGCGCGGCACCTTTGGAAATGGTTTCGATCACGGCTGCGATGTCGAGTCCGGATTTCTTCGCGAAGTGGATGCCTTCGGAAAGACCTTCGACCAGCCCGGCGATGCAGATCTGGTTGACCATCTTGGTCAGTTGGCCGGAGCCGGCGGGCCCAAGCAATTTGCACATCCGCGCATAGGCTGCGATCACCGGCTCGGCGCCGGCGTAGGCATCGGCGCTGCCGCCGCACATCACCGTCAGGACACCGTTCTCCGCGCCGGCCTGTCCGCCCGATACCGGCGCGTCGATGAACTTGAAGCCACGCTTGGTCGCCTCGGCGTCGAGCTCGCGGGCAATTTCGGCGGAAGCCGTGGTGTGGTCGACGAAGGTCGCTCCCTTCTTGAGGCCGGCAAATGCGCCGTCGGCGCCGAGCGTCACCGCGCGCAAGTCGTTGTCGTTGCCGACGCAGGCCATGACAAAATCCTGGCCTTCGGCGGCGGCTTTCGGCGTCGGCGCGGTGCGCCCGCCGAATTTGTCGGCCCACTGCTTTGCCTTGGCCGGCGTGCGGTTGAAAACCGTGACCTCGTGGCCACCTTTTTTCACCAGATGCCCCGCCATCGGGAAGCCCATAACACCGAGACCGAGAAAAGCGACTTTAGCCATGTTTGTAACCCTTGTTTTAAACCCTTGGGGTTTGGCCGGCCTCATCGGTGGGCCGGACGATATGCTGGAGAACGGGCGAGGGCTGGTTCGAGGTCCGAACAGGCCCAACTGCCGAAGTGGAACTTGCTACAATAGACCCCGCTGCCGGGAGGGCAACGCCGCCGTTTGTCGAGCGGCCCAGCTTTAGTGCTAGAATGCCGGCAGGACAATCGAAGCAAAAATAAAGGGAGTGCCAACATGAGCGTGGGTTTGCTCGATCATTTCAACATCCGCACCCGGAAACTCGCCGAGACGGTGCGGTTCTACGAGGAGGTCCTCGCCCTCGAGAAGGGAGACCGGCCCAACTTCTCGTTTCCTGGTGCCTGGATGTACAGCGAAGGCAAGCCGGTGGTTCATCTGGTCGATATTTCCCAGACCAGCGAGCAACAGAAGCCGGATTCCGGCGTTGTCCATCACGTCGCCTTCGCAAGCCGGGGCTTTGCCGGCATGAAGGGGCGGCTCAGCTCCAAGGGCCTGCCATTCGATGTCCGGGAAGTTCCGGGCGTGGAGGTCTGGCAGATTTTCGTCACCGATCCCAACGGCGTGATGATCGAGCTCAATTACGAGATGTCCAAGGAATAGCCCGAAAAAAACCGGCTGTTTCGCGAATTCGGCCTCAGGGCAGGGCAATGCTACTCCCGCCGCGCGTCCCTGATGCGGCGCGGGGGCGGGTATCCTTTTCCGCCGGATCGCATTATGTGTCGCGTCCCCGCCGTGAGTTTCCCAGGAGATACGCATTGAGCGTGACGCAGCAGCAGGTTCTTGATGGTCTGGCCAGGGTGATGTCGCCGCGCGGCGTCGCCCTGAGTAACGCCGGCGTGTTGTCGGCGATATCGGTCAATGACGGCAAGGTGCTTTTCTCGATCAATGTCGATGCCGCCGAGGCGCGGGCATGGGAGGGCACGCGGGCCGAAGCTGAGGCTGCGGTGCGTGCCATTCCCGGCGTCACCATGGCCATGGTCGCGCTGACCGCCGAACGCAAGCCCGGCGCGGCCGCGGCGGCGCCGGCACCGCGCCCCACGCACAGCCACGGCGTACCGCCGGTCGCCGCGCACCGGCCGCCGCAGAGCCCGGCGTCGCCGATGTCGAAACAGTCGGAAATCCCCGGCGTCTCCGCCGTGATTGCGGTGGCGTCCGGCAAAGGAGGCGTCGGGAAGTCGACCACGGCGCTGAACCTCGCGCTCGGCTTGCGCGATCTTGGTTTGCGGGTCGGCCTGCTCGATGCCGACATTTACGGACCATCGGTCCCGCGGCTGACCGGCATTCGCGAGAAGCCGCAGTTGAACAACGACAAGAAAATGATTCCGATCATGCGCTTCGGCCTGGCGATCATGTCGATCGGCTTTCTGGTCGATGAAGACACAGCGATGATCTGGCGCGGGCCGATGGTGATGTCCGCCATCACCCAGATGCTGCGGGATGTGGTGTGGGGCACCCTCGATGTTCTCGTGGTCGATATGCCGCCAGGCACCGGCGATGCCCAGCTCACGCTTGCGCAGAATGTGCCGCTCAAGGGCGCGGTGATTGTTTCCACGCCGCAAGACCTTTCCCTGATCGATGCGCGCCGCGGCCTGGCGATGTTCAAGAAGGTCAATGTGCCCGTCTTGGGCATTGTCGAGAACATGAGTTACTTCCAGTGTCCGCATTGCGGCACGCGATCGGATATCTTCGGCCATGGCGGTGCGCGGCACGAAGCGGAACGCCTCGGCGTGCCGTTTCTCGGCGAGATTCCCTTGCACATGTCGATTCGCGCCACCTCCGATGCGGGCACGCCGGTAGTAGCAAGCGAGCCCGATGGTCCCCACGCGGCCATCTATCGCGCGATCGGCGCCAAGGTCCGCGAGCAGTTGCAAGGCGTGATTGCGGCGGCCTGAACAGCACGCAGGGCGCGGCCGATTGACCGCCGATATCTGCGACTTTGGTTTAATGTGCGAATTTCTTTGGATGAGTGGCCTTGCGACATTGTTGCGTTTTCGCGGCGTAAGTTCCGTGTTAAAGCCACGGCCGGAATGATCGGCCGATGCAGAATTCGCTTCGCCGAACGAAATACTCCCCAAAAATCTGGGAAAAACGAGTCCCTCTAAGGAGATGCCGGAATGAAGCGTCGTGATTTTTTAAAGGTTTCCGCAGCCGGTGCCGCAGCGACCGCGGTTGCCTCGCCAGCGATTGCGCAGTCTTCGCCTGAAATCAAATGGCGCATGACGTCGAGCTTCCCGAAATCGCTCGACACCATTTATGGCGGCGCGGTGGAGTTTTCCAAATACGTCGCCGAAATGACCGACAACAAGTTTCAGATCCAGGTATTTTCCGCCGGCGAAATCGTTCCCGGCCTGCAGGCGCTGGATGCGACGTCCAACGGTACCATCGAGATGAGTCACACCGTGTCGTATTATTACGTCGGCAAGGATCCGACGTTTGCGATCTATGCGTCGGTGCCGTTCGGCCTCAATGCGCGCATGCAGAACTCCTGGTGGTATCAGGGCGGCGGCATGGAGCTCGGCAACGAGTTCTTCGCGAAATACGGCGTGATCGGTTTCCCCTGCGGCAACACCGGTACCCAGATGGGCGGTTGGTTCCGCAAGGAGATCAAGACGGTTGCCGATCTTTCGGGATTGAAGTTTCGCATCGGGGGCATCGCGGGCCAAGTCTTGCAGAAGGTCGGCGTGGTGCCGCAGCAGCTTGCCGGCGGCGACATCTATCCCGCGCTCGAGAAAGGCACGATCGATGCGGCCGAATGGGTCGGACCGTATGACGACGAGAAGCTCGGCTTTCAGAAGGTCGCCAAATATTACTACTATCCGGGTTTCTGGGAGGGCGGCCCGACGGTGCACGCTTTCTGCAACCTCGAAAAATGGAATTCGCTGCCCAAGAACTATCAGGCGGTCATCACCAACGCGACCGCGAACGCCAATAGCTGGATGGCGGCGCGCTACGACATGCAGAACCCGACGGCGCTGAAACGCCTGGTCGCGAGCGGCACGCAGCTTCGTCCCTTCACCAACGAAGTGCTGGAAGCGTGCCTGAAGGCGACCAACGAGTTGTGGGCGGAAATTTCCGCTAAGAATCCCGACTTCAAGAAATCGATCGACGCGATGCAGGCCTACCGCTCCGATCAGTATCTCTGGTGGCAGGTCGCCGAATACACCTTCGACAGCTTCATGATCCGCTCGCGCACGCGCGGATAATCCGCTTCAAATTGACGCAACGAAGCCCGGTCTCCGAGAGAGGCCGGGCTTTTTGCGTTGCGGCATCCAGTTCGCCATGGAAATCCGGAACCGGATGTTCCATGCTCCGCGCAAGCCTCGAAACGAAGGCGACGGACATATCACCCCAGGGAGAACGCAATGAAGCGAAGGGACTTTATCAAGGTCACCGGAATCGGGGTCGCGGGAGCCGCGACTATCGCAGCGCCGGCGATCGCGCAATCGATGCCGGAACTCAAATGGCGCATGACGACGAGTTGGCCGAAATCGCTCGACACCCTGCACGGCGCCGCCGAGCAGATGGCGAAGGCCGTGGCCGAAGCCACCGACAATAAATTCCAGATCCAGACCTTCGCCGCCGGTGAAATCGTTCCTGGGCTCCAGGTGCTCGATGCCGTGCAGAACGGCACCGTCGAACTCGGTCATACCGCCTCATATTATTACTTCGGCAAGGATCCGACCTTCACCTTCGGCTCATGCATTCCCTTCGGGCCTAACGCCCGGCTGAGCCAGGCCTGGTACATGATGGGCGGCGGCAAGGAGATCCTCAACGAGTTCTACAAGAACTACAACGTGACTTCGCTGCTCGCGGGCAACACCACCTGTCAGATGGGCGGCTGGTTCCGCAAGGAGATCAACACCGTCGACGATCTGCAGGGCCTCAAATTCCGCATCGGCGGCTACGCCGGCCGTATCATGCAGAAGCTCGGCTGCGTGCCGCAACAGCTTGCCGGCGGCGACATCTATCCCGCGCTCGAGAAAGGCACCATCGACGCGGCGGAGTGGGTCGGACCGTATGACGACGAGAAGCTTGGCCTCTACAAGGTCGCGCCACATTACTATTATCCCGGATGGTGGGAGGGCGGCCCGATGCTGCTCGCAATGGTCAACCTGGAGAAATGGAACGCGCTGCCGAAATATTACCAGAACGTTCTCGAACAGGCCGGCCACTACGCCAACAACTGGATGATGGCGAAATACGACACGGTGAATCCACTCGCGCTGAAGAAGCTGCTGGCCGGCGGCACCAAGCTGCACGCGTTTTCGCCGGCCATCATGGAGGCAAGCTTCAAGGCCACCAAGGAATTGAACAGCGAGGTCGCGGCCGGCAACCCGACCTTCAAGAAAATTTATGAATCGGTCTCGGCCTTCTCGAGCAACGGCTATCAGTGGTTCCAGGTCGCGGAAGTCGGCTACGACAACTTCATGGCGCGCCACGCCCAAAGCTGAACGCACTGACGGGCCATGTGCCTCAACGACAAAACCCCGGCACGATAGTGCCGGGGTTTATTGTCGGCCGGCCAGCCCGGATGAGCAAAGCGGCAGCCCAATCGTACCGTCATCCCGCATATCGCAAGAGCCCATGCGGGGTTGCTGCGCTCCACCCGCTCTCTACTGCTTCGGCGGCGGACCAAAATCCAGCGGCGGCAATTCGACCTGCGGCACGTCGATCTGGATCTTGTTGAGATCGACGTTCAGCGGCTTGTCGAGCAGGCCCGTGACCGTGACCGGAAACGCGATCACGAGGATCACCATCACCACCTGCAATCCGACCCATGGCAGGGCGCCCCAATAGATGTCGGAGCTCTTGACCGATTTCGGAGCGACGCCGCGCAGGTAGAACAGGGCGAAGCCGAACGGCGGATGCATGAATGACGTCTGCATGTTCACGCACAGCATGACGCCGAACCAGATCAGCGCTGCATCGGGGCCCACCACCGGCGCCAGGACCTTCTGCGCGATCGGCGCGATCATCGGCAGGATGATGAAGGCGATCTCGAAGAAATCCAGGAAGAACGCCAGGAAGAAGATGAAGAGGTTGATGAAGATCAGGAAGCCCCAGACGCCGCCGGGCAGCGACGTCAGCAGGTTTTCGAGCCAGACGCCGCCCGAGACGCCAAGAAATACCACGGAAAAACAGGTCGAGCCGATCAGGATGAATACCACCATGGTGGTGATGCGCATGGTGCTCTCATAACCCTGCTTGATCAGATCCCTCAGCTGCGGAATCCGAACTGCTTCGAGGCAGATCCACACCACCGCCAGATAGGTGATGGCAAAGGCGATCTTGAAGATCAGTCCCTGGGTCATGAAGATGCCCAGGATGGTGCCGATACCGCAGGCGATGACGCCGGTGATCAGCACCTTGCGGCCGGTGGTGCTGAAATCCTTGCTGTGGATTGCCGCCAGCACGATCGCGCCGACCGCGCCCATCGCGCCGGCTTCGGTCGGCGTCGCGAGTCCCATCATCATGGTGCCGAGTACGACGAAGATCAGGACCGCCGACGGGATGATGCCGAGCAGGCACTTGCGCCACAGCGGCCACCCCGTGAGCGTCAATTCGGTCTTGGGTACCGGCGGCAGGTGATCCGGCTTGATGATGCCGAGCACGAAAGTGTAACCGGCAAACAGCATGATCTGGAAAATCGACGGTCCCCAGGCGCCGAGATACATGTCGCCGACGGACTTGCCGAGCTGGTCGGCCAGCACGATCAGCACCAGCGACGGCGGCACCAGTTGGGTAATGGTACCCGAAGCCGCCAGCACGCCGGTCACGTAACGGATGTTGTAGCCGTAGCGGATCATCACCGGCATCGAGATCAGTGCCATGGCGATGACCTGGGCCGCCACCGTGCCGGTGATGGCGCCGAGGATGAAGCCGACCAGGATGACCGAATAGCCGAGGCCGCCGCGGATCGGTCCGAACAGCTGGCCCATCGAATCCAGCATGTCTTCGGCGAGCCCGCAGCGCTCCAGGATCGCGCCCATGAACGTAAAGAAGGGGATCGCGAGCAGCAGCTCGTTGGAAAGCACACTCCCGAACACGCGGCCCGGAATGGCCTGAAGAAAATTCATGTCGAAAAAACCGAGATGAATCGCGAGGAAGCCAAACGAAAGCCCGACCGCGGCCAGGGTGAAGGCCACCGGAAAGCCGATCAGCATGGCCACCACGAGGCCGCCGAACATCAACGGCGGCATCATTTGCAGCGTGATCATTGCGTCGGCCTCTCGTATTTCGCGTCGATCGTTACCTCGCCGCGCAGCGCGGCGATGCGCTTGATCACCTCCGAGACGCCTTGCAACGCCAGCATCACGAAGCCGGCCGGAACCACAAATTTGATAGGCCAGCGCACCAGTCCGCCGGCATTCCCCGACATCTCGCCGACGGCGTAAGCCTGGTAGAAAAACGGCCACGACAGGTAGGCCAGCAACAGGCAGGCCGGGATCAGGAAGAACAGCGTGCCGATCAGATCGAGCCAGAGCTGGCCGCGCTCGGTCAAAAACAAATAGAGGATTTCGACGCGGACATGTTCATTGCGCTTGAAGGTATAGGAGGCGCCGAACATCACCATGATCGCGAACATGTACCATTGCAGTTCGAGCCAGCCGTTCGAGCTGTAGCCGAACGCGTAGCGGATCATGGCGTTGCCGGCGCTGACCAAACAGGCCGCCAGCACGAGGAAGTTGCAGATATTGCCGATCTTTTCATTGACCAGATCGATCGCCGAGCTGATGGCGAGCAAGGGGCGCATCGTCTTCTCTCCCGTACCGGCCATCACGGCTTGGCGGTCGCTTGGGGAGGCATCACTTCAACGGCGCGCCTTGAAAGCGCGGAGCCATGGCTCTTCTTTACCAGCGATTGCAACGATGGTCCTCCCCCAATGGCGCTTCTGCTGTCTTGGCTGAGCTCGGGCGCAGCGGCTTGTCGTGCCGGGCGAGCAAAAGCCGGCGCACCATTTCAGCGGCCGGTGGCGGCGTCAATTGGAAAATGGCCGAATTTAGATGGGATTGCGCCACTGCGCCGACTAAGCAGCCGGCAAGGGGAGTTTAACCGCCGGTGACGCTCATGTGCCGGCTGACGCTCGGGCGGTTGTGCCGGCGATCGATGATGAAGTCGTGCCCCTTCGGCTTGCCGCCGATCGCGCGGTCAATCGCCGCGTCAAGCAGTTCATCGTCGGCGGAGGCCCGCAACGGTTTGCGCAAGTCGGAAGCATCCTCGTGACCGAGGCAGGTGTGGAGGGTGCCGGTGCAGGTGATCCGCACCCTGTTGCAGGCCTCGCAAAAATTATGAGTCATCGGCGTGATGAAGCCGAGCTTACCACCGGTTTCGCCGACATGAACATACCGCGCCGGTCCGCCGGTATCGTCGGCCAGTTCGGTCAAGGTGTACTGCTTGGCGAGCCGGGCACGCAGCAGCGACAGCGGAGCATACTGGTCGATGCGGCCTTCGCCGATGTCGCCCATCGGCATGACCTCGATCAGGGTCAGCACCATGCCGTTGCGGTGCGCCCACTCCATCAGCGAGGGGATTTCATCCTCGTTCATGTTCTTCAGCGCAACCGTGTTGATCTTCACGGCGAGGCCCGCCGACCGCGCCGCCTCAATGCCGGCCAGGACCTTGTCGAGATCGCCCCAGCGGGTAATGGCGCGGAACTTGGCGGGGTCGAGCGTATCCAGCGAGACGTTGACCCGGCGCACGCCACAGTCGCGCAGCTCACCGGCGAAACGCGCCAGTTGCGAGCCGTTGGTGGTCAGCGTCAACTCGTCGAGCGCGCCGCTGCCGAGGTGGCGCGACAGCGAGCGCACCAGCGACATCACGTTCCGCCGGACCAGCGGCTCGCCGCCGGTGAGGCGCAATTTTCGCACGCCCCTGGCGATGAAGGCCGAACACAGGCGATCGAGTTCCTCAAGCGTCAGCAGATCGACCTTGGGCAGAAAGGTCATGTCTTCCGACATGCAGTAGAAGCAGCGCAGGTCGCAGCGATCGGTCACCGACACCCGCAAATAGCTGATCGTCCGCCCGAATGAGTCGATCATCGGGCGCGATAACGCTTGCAGCGGACGCAAGATGGGTGCGTTCATTCAACCAACCACATTTGGAGCCGCGAGGGCCGCCACGAATTATTGCAGCGGCTTCACACCCACAATGTAGGCATCAAACAAGCCGCGCACAATCAACACCTTGTGGCGCGTCCTGCAGTCGTTACTGCGCCGCAGGTGCCGCGGCTTGAGGCGCCGGCGCCGGGAACGCCGAATCCGCCGCTGCGGGAGCGGCAGCAGCGGGAGCGGCGGCTGCTGCCGGCTTCGGCTTCCTGGGCCGTGGTTTCCTGGCGGGTTTCGGTGGGGCCTCCGCCTGAAGCTCAGCGACCACCGGATTAGGTTCGATATTGGTCTTTGCCGCCGTGGTGAAGTCGCCGTCGACATGAACGACCTGGACCGGCACGGTGGCCGGCTGGAACTTGTCCTTGGTGTAGGTTACCGAGAATCCCCCCTCCGGCGGCGTCATCGAGACCGAGCAGGGAGTTTTGCACCCCTGTCCCAGGGAAGTGCGGGCATCGGCGCCTGGCGGCGTCGAATCAAGCTGGACCTGCACGGTAGGCGGGGTCGGCTTGAAGGCATCCATAGAAAACGACGAGCAACCGGCAAGGCTGACGCCTGCTACGGCAATCACGATAACACGACGCATGATCCATCCACTTTAGATGCGGCAATCTGCCACAATCCCCCGCCGGGACCATAGGGGCCTCGCCTGGGCCGCGCAACCATGCCCGGCCCAATCGTTACGCATAGGTTAATCCCGGCCGTGAGCAGGCTTGAATATCATGCAGATTCAAATCGTTATGAGGGATTGCGCTCCAACATCAAGCTTTCCACAGCTGCCGGCAATTCGCGCATGTGGTTGATCAGCCGGTCGGGCTTGAGATCGGCGATCGGAACTTCCGTGTAGCCGAAGGCGACCCCGATCACCGGGATACCGGCGCGGCGCGCCACGCCGATGTCGGGACCGGCGTCGCCGACCATGATCGACGAGGCGAGTTCGCCGCCGGCGCGCGCCACGGTCTGCTGTAAAATGGCCGGGTCTGGCTTGGAGACGCCGAACGTGTCCGCGCCGCAGATGGCTGCGAAGCGGCCGCTCAGCCCTAGCCGGTCGAGCAAGAGTTTGGACAACCATTCCAGCTTGTTGGTGCAGACCGCGAAGCGAAACCCGTTCGCGGCCAGCACATCGAGGGCACCTTCCAGGCCCTCGAACGGGCGCGATTCGTCGGCGATATGCGCGGCATAATGATCGACGAAATCGCCGGTCAGGCGCGTGATGTCGGCTACGCTTGCAGTGCGGTCCTCCAGCTCCAGCCCGCGCTCGATCATCCGCCGGGCGCCTGCGCCGATCATGTTGCGTGCCGAAGCCGGCGGGATCGCAGGCAAGCCCTCGCGGCCGAGGACGAAGTTGAGGGCGTTGACCAGGTCGGGCGCGGTATCCACCAGCGTGCCGTCGAGGTCGAATACAATGGTGCGAACAGGGCTCATCAGGGATCGCTAACGGCCCTGATGCGAACAGGCAAGTACTGCCGTGGTGTTTCCTCTACGCATTCATGCGTTTCTTGCTGCATTATTTGCGGCATAACGATCTGAAGGCGGGAGGAAGGACGCATGCAGGACTTCAAGGGCAAGACGGCATTCGTGACCGGCGGGGCTTCCGGCATAGGGCTCGCGCTCGGCCGCGCCTTTGCGCAAGCCGGCATGAAGGTGATGCTCGCCGACATCGAGCGCGCGGCACTGAATTCCGCGATCGAACGCCTGCGCGAGATCACGCCCGATATCGACGGTATCCATTGCGATGTGGCCGATCCCGACAGTGTCGAGCGCGCCGCGCGCGCGACGTTTGCGGCATTCGGCAACGTCCATATCCTCTGCAATAATGCGGGTGTGGCAGGCGGTGGCGGCATCGACACCATCTCGGTCGAGAACTGGCGATGGGTGATCGACGTCAACCTGATGGGCGTCGTTCACGGCATTCGGAGCTTTCTGCCGCATCTTCGTGCCCACGGCGAAGGCGGCCATATCGTCAACACCGCGTCGATGGCCGGCATGAACGGCGGACTCGGGTTCAGCCCCTATGCCGCCAGCAAATTCGCCGTGGTCGCGATGTCCGAGGGCCTCAAGATGCAACTGGAACCGGAGGCCATCGGCGTCAGCGTGCTCTGTCCGAGCTATGTGCGCACCGGGATCGGCGAGAGCGGGCGCAATCGGCCCGAGCGCTATGGCTCGGCTCCGGTCCTGGATCCGGCCAGTCCAGCGGCCGCGCTGGTCGGCCGGATTGCCAAGGCGCTTCAGGCCGGGCTCGATCCTGCGGAAGTTGCAGATCGGGTTCTCGGCGCGATCCGGTCGGATGAACTTTACGTGTTCACGCACCCGAACATGCGCGCGGACGTCGACGGGCGGTTCGCGGCCATCCAGATGGCCATGGATCGGGTGGCCGCGCATTAAAACTGACGTCTCGATGTGGCGGATCGGCGCAATAGCGCTGTTCCCGGCCGTCAAACGACGCTAGATATGCGCCCGCCGGACATCGGCGCATCAGAGGCATCGTCTGCGCGTGAACATGGACGAATTGAAACGGCAGGCGGCTGCGCGTGCGCTTGAGCATGTCCGCGACGGCATGAAACTCGGCCTCGGCACCGGTTCGACCGCCAAGCATTTTGTCGAATTATTGGGCGAGCGCGTCCGCGCCGGGCTCGATGTTATCGGCGTGCCGACCTCGGAAACGACCCGCGCCGACGCGGAGCGATGCGGCATCCGGCTTACCACACTCGACGACATCGATCGCCTCGATCTGACGATCGATGGCGCCGACGAGATCGATCCCGCGCTCAACGTCATCAAGGGCGGCGGCGGTGCTTTGCTGCGCGAGAAGATCGTCGCCTCGGCGTCCGACCGCATGATCGTGATTGCCGACGATTCCAAATGGGTCGACGTTCTCGGCCGCTTTCCGCTTCCGGTAGAGGTCGTTCCGTTCGGCCTGGCCGCGACGCGGCGCGCGATGGCCATGGCGTTTGCGGAAGGCGGCGTTTCCGGGCAAATGGTGGTCCGGAAGGGCAAAGACGGCCACGTTTTCGTCACCGATGGTGGCCACTGGATCGTCGATGCACATCTTGAACGGATAACCGATGCTGCACGCCTGGCCGGATTGCTCAATGCGATTCCGGGCGTGGTCGAGCACGGGCTTTTTATTGGCCTCGCCGGCACTGCGGTACTGGCGGGTGCTCAGGGAATTCGCGTTGTTGAACGGCGGTGACACCGCAATCGAGGAGAATTGGAATGACGAGCGTTTCACGAGTTTTGTCGATCGCGGGCCTCGCGGTGGGGTTGGCGCTGGCGACCATTCCCGCCGGGGCCCAGCAGGCCGCCGCACCGGCAGCTTCGCCCGCCGCCATCGCGGCCGCCGCGGAAATCCTGGTGATGAAAAATGCCCACGCCATGTATGGCAACGCCGTCCCAAACATCGTGCAGCAGACCAAGGATCAATTGCTGCAGACCAATCTCAATTACCAGAAGGACCTGAACGAGGTCGCGGTAATCGTCGCGCAGAAGTTCGCCGGTCGCGAAAAGGAAATCGCCGACGGCATGGCAAAGATCTACGCCGGCCAGTTCACCGAGCAGGAGTTGAAGGATCTGGTGACGTTCTACAAGTCGCCGCTCGGCCAGAAGTTGCTGGCGACCGAACCCAAGGCCATCCAGATGAGCATGGGATACATGAATCAGTGGGCGCAGGCTTTCGCGGAGACCGTCAATGGCGAGTTCCGCGCCGAGATGCGCAAGCGCGGCAAGCAGATCTGATTTGGGGTTAAACAACGCGCGAGGTTGGCATGGCTGAGTTCGATGTCGATCTGTTCGTGATTGGAGGAGGTTCGGGCGGCGTGCGCGCCGCCCGAATCGCCGCCGGCCATGGCGCGCGGGTCATGATTGCCGAAGAGTACCGGATGGGCGGCACCTGCGTGATCCGCGGCTGCGTCCCGAAGAAGCTGTTCGTCATCGGCTCGCACGTTCATCAGGAGATCGAGGACGCCGCCGGGTTCGGCTGGTCAATCCCGTCAGCGACCTTCAGTTGGCCGACGCTGGTCGCCAACAAGGACAAGGAGATCGCGCGGCTGGAGAGCATCTACACCACGAATGTGGAGAAGACCGGTGCGCGGATCGTCAAGACACGCGCCACGTTCGAGGATGCCCACACGCTTCGGCTTTCGAACGGCGACACCGTAACCGCCGAGCATATCCTGATCGCAACCGGCAGCGCGCCCAACCATGGCCGGATGATCCCGGGCATCGAACACGTGATTTCGTCGAATGAGGCCTTTCACCTGAAGGAATTGCCGCGACGGGTCCTGATCCAGGGCGGTGGCTATATCGCGCTGGAATTTGCCGGCATCTTCGCCGGTTTCGGGTCCGACGTGACGGTGGTCTATCGCGGCGACAACATCCTGCGCGGCTTCGACGAGGATGTCCGCGTCCATCTCCGCGCCGAGATGGAGCGACAGGGCATCACCATTCTTACCGGCTGCACCGTCGAGAGTGTCGACAAGCACGGCAGGGACTTCACCTCGCATCTGTCGAACGGATCCAGCGTCGCCTCCGATCAGGTAATGTTCGCGATCGGGCGCCATCCCAATGTCACCGGGCTTGGACTTGAGAAGGCCGGGGTCACCGTCAACGCCAACAACGGCGGCATAGCCGTCGACGGCTTTTCCCGCACCTCGGTGCCGAACATCTATGCGATCGGCGACGTTACCCACCGCCACAATCTGACGCCGGTCGCAATCCGCGAAGGCCACGCCTTCGCCGACACCGTGTTCGGCAAACGCCCGATTCAGGTCGATCACAGCTACATTCCGACCGCGGTGTTTTCGCAGCCGGAAGTAGGCATGGTCGGCTTGACCGAAGCGGAAGCGCGGGCGCATTTCAACCGCGTCGATATCTACAAAACCGATTTCAGGCCGATCAAGTCGACCATGTCGGGCCGCGACACCCGCATCCTGATGAAACTGGTCGTCGACGGCAATTCCGACCGCGTGGTCGGCTGCCATATCGTCGGCGACGCCGCCGCCGAGACCATCCAGGCCGTCGCCATCGCCGTCAAGATGAAGGCCACCAAAGCCGACTTCGATGCGACCTTCGCGCTGCATCCGACGGCTGCGGAAGAACTCGTGACCATGCGCACGCCGACCGCGCGTTACGTACGGGAAGCGGCGGAGTAGCCGCCGTCTCGTCACGTGTTAGATCGCGATCGATGTCGAAGCGGGACGCGCGCGGAAGCTGCCCGCGCATCGAAGTTTACTGCTTCTCGATTTTCGTGATGGTCTTGGTGGGGCCGTCGGCGCTGACCGTAAATGTGACGCTGTCGCCCGCGTGCACCATGTCCAACAGGCTTTCCTGAGCCTTGAACTGTTCGACTGCGCCGCCGGTGTTTGCTCCGACCGTGCCGCTTTGAGTTTGCCGGATGGCGATGGTCCCGCTGATCCGGTTGATTGTGGTGACCGTTCCGGTCAGCGCTTGTTGGGCCAACGCCGCCGAACCGAGGGCCGCAAGCACGGAACCAGCCAAAATGATCCTCGCTAGTCGCATGGAAATCTCCCCTGCATTCGAACGTCAGCGATAAGCCGGGAAGGGCAGAGTTGGTTCCGGCGGGGTGAAGCCGGCGGTTGGTTCCCTTGCCGGAAGCGGCTTATGTGTGAAGAAGATGGAGCAACGCACGAGTACGCCAGCGGGCTTCCGATCCCGAAGCGGGGATCGTGGAACCGTAAAGAAAATTTTAATCGTGAAGCCGCGCCATCGCTCTTAATCTGCCCTGACGCCGCACTGCAAAAAACGCTCGCCGCTTTTGTCATGAAGCGACAGGTGCCGCGGACGGCGGTTGGATGAGGGATTTAAGTGATGCAGCTTCTCGAAGATGTCGTTGCCCACGATGATTTGAGCGTCGTTTTGGGGTTCACGCGGATGCTGTCCGGCGAAGGTGATGTGGACGAAGTATCGCGCCTCGCGGCCGGTCACGGTTGGCTCGATGCTAGCGGCCACCTTACCGTCGCAGGAGATCAACTCGCTCGCGCGCTCCAGCAGCAAGAAGGCACCCGAACGGTATTCCGCGTTTGGTAAGCTGACGTCGCGTCGGCTCACTCACCCGAATTTTCTATGCCTCCAGCGCATAGCGCGACAGATCCGCCTTGAGCATATCCAGCATATCGTCCCTGATCGGATCGCGCGTGCCGCGGGTCCAGGCCGCCGCCAGCGGCAACTTGTTCATATCGGAGGCCGCCAGCCGGACGTAACGGACACCACGCGCCGCCATGCGGGATGTCCATTTCGGCACGATCGCGACGCCCAGTTCAGCGGACACAAGGTTGACGATGGTCTGCTTTTCGTTGGCAGTTTGCGCGATGCGGGCCTCGAGTCCGGCTTCGGCAAACAGCTTCATGGTGAGATCGTGACTGTGCGGTCGCGAATGGCGATCGGGTACGATCAGGGGTTGGTCGCCCAGATCGGCGATCGTCAAACGCTTCTTCGACGCGAAGGGATGTCGATCAGAGACGGCGACGACGGCTGTTTCATGAAGCAGAAATAGAAACTCCAGCCGTTTGTTGGTGGTTTGAGGAGGGCGCACAAAGGCAAGATCGAGCCGACCGGACAACAGTTGCGGCAACAGGCGCAGGGTCTTGTCCTCGACCAGTTGTACCGTCACATCAGGCCGGCGCGCGCGGAAGTCATGCAGCAACATCGGCAACAGCCCGGCCGCCGCACTGTCGATCGCCCCGACGCGCACCGTCGAAGCCTGCTTCCGACCCTGCATCCGGAAGGTTGCGGCAAGAGCATCCGCCTGGGCGAGCAGGCTGCGGGCCTCCTTGAGGAGGGTGGTGCCGTCGCCGGTCAAGCTGACACTCCGCGTCGTGCGCTGCATCAGCCTCGTTCCGAGGTCCTCTTCGAGCAGACGGATGAACCGCCCGAGAGCCGACGGCAGCATCTCTAACCGCTGCGCCGCACGGCCGAAATGCAACTCCTCGGCCGCCGCCACGAAGCACCGCAATTGATGAAGATCCATAGGCTCACTCCTGGACCTGGATTATATCATTTTTTTGTACAAACCAGAGCCAATTGAAACCCGCTGGTCGCGGTCGCAAGGTGAGTTGGAAGGCGCCAGTGGCGTGAAAAATCAAAAGCAATAGAAAACAGGTGAGGAGCCCATCGAGTGAGTGCCGAGTTGGAGAAACGCGTGCTGCGCAAAATCACCCTGCGCATCGTTCCCTTCGTTATGCTGCTTTACTTCGTCGCCTTCATCGACCGGGTCAACATCGGTTTTGCGGCGTTGACGATGAACAAGGAACTGGGTTTCTCGCCGACGGTCTTCGGCTTCGGCGCGGGGATATTCTTTCTCGGCTACTTCCTGTGCGAAGTGCCTTCCAACCTCGTCCTCGACAAGGTCGGAGCCCGCATCTGGATTGCCCGGGTGATGATCACCTGGGGCCTGATTTCAGGCGCCATGGCGTTGGTGCAGGGGGCTACAAGTTTCTACGTGCTGCGCTTCCTGCTCGGCGCCGCGGAGGCTGGCTTTTTTCCAGGAATTATTCTTTATCTCAGCTATTGGTTCCCTGCGAGGCAGCGCGCTGCCGTTACCGCGATCTTCATGGCCGCGGCACCGCTCTCGACCGTTCTCGGCTCGCCGGTGTCCGGTGCACTGCTTGATATGCGCGGCATACTCGGCCTCAGCGGTTGGCAGTGGATGTTCATCATCGAAGGAGTGCCTGCCGTCCTCCTCGGGATTGTCGTCCTGTTTTACATGACCGACCGGCCGGAAAAGGCGACTTGGCTGAGCAACGATGAACGCAACTGGCTGGTGAGGACGATGAACACCGAAGCCGCCCAGAAGGCGGGGACCGCGAGCCACAGCGTTTGGCGCGGACTGGCCGATCTGCGCGTCATTGCGCTCTCGCTGGTCTATTTCGGAACTTCGGCGGGGCTTTACACGCTCGGTATCTGGGCGCCTCAGATCATCAAGCAATTCGGCCTGTCGTCCATGCAGATCGGTTTCCTCAATGCGCTGCCCGGAGTGGTCGCCGTCATGGCCATGGTATTATGGGCTCGTCACTCCGATCGCACTGGCGAACGCACCTGGCACGTGGTGGGAGCCTGCTTGCTCGGCTCGCTTGGTCTGGTGCTGGCCGGGTTTGCCGGTACCGTGCTCGGCGTTCTCTTGAGTTTGACGCTGGTCAATATCGGCATCAGTTCGGCGAAGCCGCCGCTGTGGAGCATGCCGACCATGTTCTTGTCCGGCTCCGCGGCCGCTGCGGGCATCGCGACGATCAATTCGATCGGCAATCTCGGAGGCTTCGTCGGCCCGGCGATGATCGGTTGGATCAAGGACCTCACCGGCAGTTTCGAAGGCGGATTGCTGTTCGTCGCGGGATTGCTCGTTCTATCCGCTGTGCTCACGCTTATCCTCGCGCGGTCGCAACCTGCTTCGGCGGCTCCGGCCGCAGATGCGCTTCCCCAACGTTAGTTTCTCAAACCCCGTCCTCATGGAGTTCCTAGATGCGTGAATATTCGATCGCGGCTATCCCGGCCGACGGTATCGGTCCGGAAGTGATCGCCGCCGGCACCACGGTGCTCGAAAGCCTTCAGAAGCGAATGGGAGACATCAAGTTCAACGTCGAAACCTTCGACTGGGGTTCTGACTATTACCGCAAGCACGGCGTCATGATGCCGGCTGACGGCCTGGCAAAGCTGAAAAAATTCGACGCGATCTATTTCGGCGCGGTCGGCGCGCCCGACGTGCCGGATCATATAACGCTGTGGGGCCTTCGGCTGCCGATCTGCCAGGGCTTTGACCAATACGCCAATGTGCGGCCGACCAAAATCCTGCCCGGCATCACGTCGCCCCTGCGCAACGTCGGCAGCGGCGATCTCGACTGGGTAATCGTCCGCGAGAATTCCGAAGGCGAATATGCCGGCTGCGGCGGTCGCGTGCATCGGGGATTGCCTGAAGAGGTCGGAACGGAAGTGGCGATCTTCACCCGGGTCGGCGTTCAGCGTATCATGCGTTACGCGTTCAAGCTGGCGCAGTCGCGCCCGCGCAAACTGCTGACTGTCGTCACGAAGTCCAACGCGCAGCGCCACGGCATGGTGATGTGGGATGAGATCGCCGAAGAAGTGTCGAAAGAGTTTTCTGACGTCACCTGGGACAAGATGCTGGTCGATGCGATGACGGTGAGGATGACGCTCAAGCCGCAGAGCCTCGACACCATCGTGGCCACCAATCTGCACGCCGACATATTGTCGGATCTCGCCGGCGCGTTGGCCGGCAGCCTCGGTGTGGCTCCAACCGCCAATATCGACCCCGAGCGCCGCTTCCCCTCGATGTTCGAACCGATCCACGGCTCGGCGTTCGACATCACCGGCAAGGGTGTCGCGAATCCCGTCGCAAGCTTCTGGACCGCTGCGCAGATGCTCGATCACCTCGGCGAAAGCGATGCCTCCGCACGACTGATGCGCGCGGTCGAGAAGGTCACGGGCGCGGGCATCCTGACGCCGGACGTCGGCGGCACCGCAACGACCAAAGACGTCACTGCGGCAGTGGTAGAAGCTATTCAGAGCTCCAATGAGTGACACTCCGTCGCCAACAAGCTGGACCGACACCGCGGCGCGCGCCGTCCTTCGGGATATCTTCGATGCCGCGGTTGCCAGCGCCGATCCCGCGGCAGCCGTGCTGCGGCATCTGCCGAAGAAGCCCAGAGGTCGCTGTGTAGTAATCGGGGCCGGTAAGGCCGCGGTTGCAATGGCAGCCGCGCTGGATCAGGCGTGGAGCGAGGTCGACCTCGGCGGCGTCGTCGTGACCCGACATGGACAGGGCGGGTCCGCCGGACGCATCGAGGTGCTCGAAGCGTCGCATCCGACGCCCGATGCCATGAGCGAGGAGGCGGGCCGCCGCGTCCTCGCCGCGGTGAAGGGATTGAGCGCCAATGATCTCGTCGTCGCGTTGATATCGGGCGGCGGCTCTTCACTGATGGTGCTGCCGGCGGGCGAGATGACGCTGGCAGACAAGCAGGCCGTCAACAGGAGTCTGCTCGCCAGCGGCGCCAACATCGTCGAGATGAATGCCGTGCGCAAACATCTGTCGGCGATCAAGGGCGGCCGGCTCGCGCTCGCCGCTCACCCGGCCAGGGTCGTGACATTGGCGATCAGCGACATTCCCGGAGATGATCCTGCCGCGATCGCGTCGGGACCCACCGTTGCGGATTTAAGCACGCTCGAGGACGTCGACGAAATTATCGCGCGCTACAAGATCGACCTGCCGCCCGCGGCGTTGGCGGTTCTTGCGGCTCGCCACGAAACTCCGAAGGTCCTTTCGGCGCAAAACAGCGTCCAGGTCATCGCCGCCCCCAAGCTGGCGTTGCAAGCTGCGGCAGAGGCTGCGGCCAAAGCGGGGCTCACCCCTCTGATCCTCGGCGATGCGATCGAGGGCGAGAGCCGTGAAGTCGGCACCGTGATGGCCGGCATTGCCCGTTCGGTCCGCCTCAACGGGCTTCCGGCGCAAGCGCCGGCGGTGCTTTTGTCGGGCGGTGAGACAACTGTCACAATCGGCAAGGGGCCGGCGGGGCGCGGCGGGCGCAACACCGAGTTCCTGCTCGGCTTCGCGATTGCGATCGCCGGCGAGCCGGACATTTACGCCTTTGCCGGCGACAGCGACGGCATCGACGGCACCGAAGACGCCGCCGGGGCGCTCGTCACGCCGGTCACACTTGCGCGAGCGCGTCTCGCGAATCTCGACGCACGCAGATACCTTACTGCGCATGATAGCTATAGTTTCTTTGCCGGGATCGGGGACCTCGTTCGCACCGGTCCGACCGGGACCAATGTGAACGATATCCGGGCAATCTTGATTACCAGAGGCGGCCGACAGGCCGAATGAACCATGCGCCGCAATCGTCGGGCCAAAATCGTTGCTACTGTCGGTCCGGCGAGTGCATCGCCAGCGATGCTGGAGGAGCTTTTCCTCGCGGGTGTGGACACCTTTCGGCTGAACTTCAGCCATGGCACCCATGACGATCACGCCAAGGTGCATGCGGCCATTCGCGCGTTGGAACGCAAGGTGAAGCGACCGATCGGCATCCTGCAGGATTTGCAGGGGCCGAAAATTCGCGTCGGAACCATCAAGGACGGAAAGATTTCCGCCGCCGCGCAGGAGCAATTGCGCTTTGTGCTGTCCGGATCCGACGGCGACAAGATGTCGATCCCGCTGCCGCATCCGGAAATTTTTGACGCGGTCTCGCCCGGCGACGACCTGCTGATCGACGATGGACGGGTGCGGGTGCGCGTAACCGGGATAGGCCCCGACTTTATCGATGCGAAAGTCGTCATCGGCGGGGTCATCTCGAACCGCAAGGGCGTCAATGTCCCCAGCGCTGTCCTGAATTTGTCTCCGCTGACCGCCAAGGACCGGGCCGACCTCGCATTCGGCCTCGAACTCGGCGTCGATTGGGTCGCGCTTTCCTTCGTACAGAAGGCGGGCGATGTGATCGAGGCACGGGGACTGATCGGTGATCGCGCCGGGATCATGGCGAAGATCGAAAAGCCCGCGGCGCTCGAGCAGATCGACGACATTATCCGCCTCTCGGACGCGATCATGGTCGCCCGCGGTGATCTCGGTGTCGAGATCCCCCACGAGGATGTGCCGGGCCGGCAGAAGGAACTGATCAAATCATGTCGCCTGGTCGGCAAGCCGGTGATCGTGGCGACGCAGATGCTGGACTCCATGGTGGTAGCGCCGACGCCGACCCGCGCGGAAGCGTCCGATGTCGCCACGGCGATCTACGACGGTGCCGACGCGGTGATGCTGTCGGCGGAATCCGCGACCGGGCAGTATCCGCGTGAAGCGGTGACGATGATGAGCCGCATTATCGAAAGCACCGAGCGGCATAAGATGTACCGCTCGATCATCAATGCTTCGGAGCCGGGCGAGGAAGAAACCGCGCCGCACGCGGTCGCCGCCGCGGCCGCCGACCTTGCTGCGGCCATCCACGCCACCGCTATCGTCGCATTTACCTCAAGCGGCACCACGGCGGCGCGGATCGCGCGCAAGCGGCCAAAGGTTTCGATCCTTGCTGTCACCCCGGACGAACGGGTCTCGCGTCGGCTTTGCCTGCTTTGGGGGGCACACAGCGTGCTGTCCAAGGACGTCAATACTTATGAGGAAATGGTCGACCGCGCGACAAAGACTGCGGTTACCGAGGAGTTTGCACAGCCGCCGCAGTCGATCGTCGTTGTCGCCGGTATCCCGTTTGGCGAAGCGGGCACGACCAACAACCTTCGCGTGGTGCAAATCACCTGACGCAGGCTTCGCCCTGTTCAACTGCTATGCGAGCGCATTCGGTACGGTTGCGCCCGCCACCTATTACGTCAGTTTTGCTTACGTATTTTTTCGCCGCGTTGCTGGAGTGCGTCGACGTCGTAAGCTCCGTTTTCTCCTGCAAGCTCCGGGCCTTGATCGCCTGACGTAAAGTCATTTCCGAACGGACATTAGACGGTGATCCCATCTGATTGTTTACGTGGCGGCGGTGAGGGCTGCCGAGCCCCGACAGGCCCTGCGCGGTGGTATGAGCAACGTGCAACTCGACGATAACGCAATTTTCAACATTGATGGACCAAGCTACCTTTCCGGCATCCTGGTCGGAGCGCTATGGAGCATGGCGTCGCGCATTTTTGTTTGCGATCGCGCTCGGACATTCACAGTTTCCCATCAATCTGGCCCGTGACGGCCTATATTGCCGTGATGGATTTTGAACACGCCGAGTAAATTGTCATTAATGAGAGAAGGTAGTCGCCATGCATCCCGCCCTGCTTCATCCCGTCATTCTTGGAATTGCCCTTGGTAGCCAACTGCTGAGCCCGGTTTCCGACCGGGTGCCCAAGCTCGATGTGGAGACGACGTGTAAAGGCTCGGTCGAGACCGACAAGACCATGGGGTTGGATTTGCCCCAGAGTTACCAGACCTGCATGAACGACGAGAATTCGGCGGAACAGCAATTGGGGCCGATCTGGTCGACGTATTCCGAAACCGTCCAGAAGAGCTGTTACGACGAAGCCGTAGCCGCCGGAATCTCGAGCTATGTCGATCTGCTCATCTGTCTGCAGATGAATGACCCGATGCGCACAACGCCGGTGACCACTCTGAAAGGCGCAAGCAGGAAGCGCAACGCTAATTGATTTTGATCGATTGACTTCGGACCAAGCGCGGCGATGGCGTTCCGCGCGAGACCGACATTGCGCGCCGCGCACGACGGAATGCGCCGCGGGGTCACAATAGAGGATGCGCGCCTAGACGATCGGGCGCGCTGCGATCAGGAATTGTTTGTCAGCCGTTGGCGGCGCTTCGACGGCATAGCCCACGACCACCGCGTGGGTGCGATAGCGCGGCAGCCGATTTTCCAGCGAGTAGAAAACGCACAGCGCGAGGCTGGCCCAGACCGCCGCGCTGAAATAAAGCGTCATCCAGGTGATCTCGCCCTTCCATTCGGCGAGATCGTGCGCCACGACCCAGCGCGTGCTGACGTCGCGAAATCCCTCGAGCGGGCCAAGCAGCTTGCCGCCGCCGGCCAGGTCCGCCCGCCATCGGCCGAGGTACATCGGCACGTCGACGGTCATGAGGAACGCCAAATAGCCCGCGATCCCGGCGATCGCGACAGCGAGGATCATGCGGGCGGGACCATCGAACTCCGGCAGCAGCCGGCAGAGCCCGATCCCGACCAGGAAGAAGGCGAGGGCCCATATCGAGTTCTCGATGGCATTGCCCAGATAGTTGGTGGTCACGACCGCGTACCAGGAGAAGCATTCCGCGATCAGGATCAGCGGCACGATCATCCAGGCGACGTTCAGGGTGGTATCGGCGCCCGTCAACGTGCCGAGTTGGTGCAGGATCATCGCCCACTGCGCCGCGAAGCAAACCTCGGCCACGGTGGCGACGGAGCGTCCGACCGCCACGCTCGACAGCCAGGTGTCGAACAGACAGATGCGCTGCACATCCGCGCGCGGAAGGAACGAACGGAACGCGCAGCCGAACACATAGGCCGCACAGAACAGCAGCATCAGTTCGACGCTGAACGTGTTGCCGGACGGAACGGTCGGCTGATCGAGGAGCCGGCGATAGAGAACGAACCAGATCGCGATATTGGCGCCGCTAACCAGCGTCAGCAGGCTCCACCACCAGGCCAGGGGATTCGACCAGGCCAGGGAAGTTGACCGCGCCCGCCATTCCAAACTCATCGACCGCTCCATCTGTCACGAATTGACGTTATGTCACCGATCTGACGTGTGATTGAAGCAATACTGTCACAAGTTGCGGTGCGCCACGACAAGAAAATGCGGGGCGCGGCGGGCGAAGATGGCGGGAAGGCCGCGGAAGACGCGTGCGGATCGGGCCCGTGCGGCGATGGTACGGGTCGAGGCGAGGCGCGAAAACGCGAATGGCCGGGAGCAAACCCGGCCAAGACGAAGAAGGCAGAGACGTTTACTGTTTACTGTGTGACCTCTCCGGAGATCACCGATCCGAACAGTTCGCCGTGCTCTCCATTGAAGCGCGACATCTGCATCTGCTCGACCGGAAAATAGTCGGTCGGGCTGGTGTTGATCTTGATCCCCGGCAGCAACAGGCCGAGTTCGAGATTCCTGAGATTGGCGGCCTGCTTCTTGACGTTCTCGCGGGTGAGGTCGTCTCCGCATTGCTTGAGCACCTGAACCACGGTCTGCGCCGTCAGATAGCCATAGACGCTGAACGTGCTCGTCTTGTCGCCCTCGGGGAAATACTTGTCCATGAATGCGGCCCATTCCTTGATCGCGGGATCGTCCTTCCACGCCGGATCGGTCGGATCCTTGAGGTAGTTGGTGGACAGGATGCCGTTGGCATTCTCGACCCCCGCGGGCTTCAGCACTGAACCGACCGAATTCGAGATGCTGGCCAGAAATTGAACAGGCTTCCAGCCGATCTCGGCGGCTCTTCTGATGGCCTGGGCCGCAAATTTCGGCGACGCTTCATTGAAGAAGACATCGGCGCCAAGGGTTTTCAACGTGACGATCTGACGATCGACGGTGGGATCGCTGGGCTCGTAGGGGATTTCGCCGACGATCATGCGTTTGGCCGCTTCCTCACCGAGCCCGTCCTTGAGACCCTTGATATAGTCGCGGCCGGAATCGTCGTTCTGATAGAGGATTCCGATCTTGCCCTGTGGCAGCTTCTCCAGAATGTATTTTGCATAAATTCTGCCCTCGGTCTGATAAGTAGGCTGCCAGCCCATGGTCCAGGGGAAATTCTTGGGATCACCGAATTTAGTGGCGCCGGTGGCGACGAACAGCTGCGGCACTTTCTTGTCATTGAGGTATTTCTGGATGGCGTTGTTGGTTGGCGTGCCCAGGCTCTGGAATATGAAAAGCACTTCATCGCTTTCGACGAGCTTGCGGGCCTGTTCCACGGTCTTCGGCGGACTAAAGGCGTCATCGTACGAAACGAAATTGATTTTCCGCCCGTTGATGCCGCCCTCGGCGTTGAGCTTTCTGAAAAAGGCTTCCTGCGTCCGGCCGATCAATGCGTAGGCCGATAGCGGCCCGCTATAAGGCATGATGTTGCCGACCTTGATTTCGGTGTCGGTGGCGCCGGGGTCGTATTTCTTCTGCGCCGCGGCGGGATGCGCGCCCAACAGAAGACAGGCCACGCAAGATGCCAGGATACCGCGTAACTGCGCCATGTCGTCCCTCCCGAGATATCGCCGGCTGTTCGCCGATCATGCGGCAGTCTAGGGATCAAGGATCGAATTTGTCCAGCCAAGGGGAGGGCTACAAATTCGGGATGGACCAACGGCGAACCTCGGCAGCGCAATCGCGCCAGGCCGATCCGGGCGTCGCCGAAGGCGGACGCGGTCAAGAGTGCAGCGCGTCAACTACGTCTTGAAGCGCCCGGCCATGCCGGCCGGCTCCGTGGGGTCCGGCGCAAGCAGCGGAAGCGTCATGTAGACGGTCGTGCCTTTTCCAGGCGCGGAGACGAGCGAAATTCTGCCGCCCAATTGCTGCGTCACCAGATTATAGGTGATGTGGAGACCGAGCCCCGTACTGCCCTGCGACCGTCTGGTGGTGAAGAACGGATCGAAGACGTGACGCTGGACATTTGCCGGGATGCCGACGCCGTCGTCGGAGAACGTGACTTCGATTTGCCGGTCCAGGTGGCGCGCCTTGATCAGCATGTTTCCGTCCGACCCTTCGGTGAAAGCATGCGTTACCGCGTTGAAGATAAGGTTGGTCAACACCTGCCCGTAGGCACCGGGATAGCTGTCCAGAACGATGTCGGACGGCATTTCGATCACGAGCGAAGCCCGGGAGTTTGGCAGGCCCAGCCGTACGCTGGCCACGATCTGCTCGGTCGCAAGTTTGAGCCCAAAGCTGCGCCGATCGGCATAGCTGCGGTCGACCGCGACCTGCTTGAACGAGTGAATCAGTTCGCCGGCGCGCTGGAGGTTTACGACGAGTTGGTTGGAGGCGTCGTCGCAACTGTCGATGAACTCGACCAGCGTGGAGCGGCGCACAGGGCCGGAGACCATCTGGGCGGCGAAGGTCTTGCAGCGCTGCGCCAGCGTCGAGGAAACCGTAAGACTGATGCCGATCGGGCTGTTGATCTCGTGCGCCACCCCGGCGACGAGACCGCCGAGCGCGGCGAGCCTCTCGGTCTCGACAAGATAGCGTTGGGTTTCACTCGCAAGCAATGCCGCTTCGGCCGATTTTCGCTTGTCACGGATTTCGGCGAACAGGGCAGCCAGAACCAGTGCGCCGACGGCTACCAGCAGAATGCTGAACTGAGCCGCCAGCACGCGTTCCTCCGCCGAAAGCGTGGAGTTGCCGAAATAGCCGATGTTAAAGGTCGTCGTCCAAACGATTGAAACGCTGACGATGAACGCGGTGGCGGCTGCGAAAACCGGCCGGCAGCGTGCCGCAACCCACAACAAAGGCGCGAATAACACCGTCACCGGCCCGACGGTCGCCAAGAGCTCCGAACGCGAAAATATTGCAAGTCCGCTCGCCAGCGCCAGCGCCGCGACCGCCAAGGTTCCTTCGACCATTTCGCTGAAAGGCGGTCGATCGCGCCAGGCCGACGACAGCTCTATGAGCAACGGGGCAACAGTGATGATTCCCAATGCGTCGGAAGCAAACCATTGTTGCCATGCCGTCAACATTGGCGTCGTGGTGTTGTGAAACAATCTGAAGGTGATCGCTCCGCCGATACCGGAGATCGCGGTTGCGGCGATTGCGGCAAGTGCCAGTCCCAGTACATTCCGCAGCTTGCTCAGATCGAAATTCGAACCGAAATAGTGCTCGATGAGCCATGCCGCGAGCAGGGCTTCGCCAGCATTGCATGCCCCAAAGAGGACGGCGCTCCATACCCCGCGATCGCCGAGGAGGTTTGCCACGACGGTGGCGGCGAGGGTACCAAAGACGACCGGCCACCGCGCGGGAGGACCGAGCGCGATCAGGACGCCGGCGGATACACCGGCAGCCGGCCAGAAGACGGCAACACCCTCGGGTTTGGTCAACAAACCAAGGCTGAGCCGCGCCGCGAGGAAATATACGATGCCGACCGTGACGGCGAGCCCAATCGAGCCACCCAACCAGGTCGGGTCAACGCTGGAGGACAGCTGATGCTGAACCCGCAGATCCTGTCGCACCCCATGCTCCTTGCCGAGCGTTCAACTAATAGAAAATTTAATAGACCGCTGTCACTTTCCTTACGGGCGCGCTTGGTCGAAATTACGTCGGCAGTGTCAAAGGTCTCCGCTCGGAGGTCAAGCTGGCATCGTTACGATAGCCATCAGCCGCTTCCGTTGGCGGACGGACGGTCCGGCGCGAGCATATCCGATCGCGTCTGGGGTACTGGGGCGATTGCCGGGAAGCGATGTTTGGGATTTCGCGATCGCCGCAATGTCCGGGTTGATGCGATAATTTCGCGATTGCCGATCAGGACAGTTTTCAGCGGGTGTGCTAAGGCTGTAACCGTACTGTCATAGTTGGGAGAATAAGGGGAGGGCGTCTCGTTTAGCTTGCCTCCCCGCCGGTGTTCGATTTGTTTGGCAGCTTCGAATAGGGAACGGTGATGCAACGGGGATTTTGCTTACGGTCGATGGCGATCGGTAGCGGCTGCTTGATGTTCGCTCTGGTGGCGGGGGTGTGCACCGGACCCGGCCGGGCGCAAGCCCAGCAGTTCAATGGTTCTGGCGAACTTTACCCGCAGTGGCTGGTCGGCAACGCTTACATGCCCATGGGATTTGCCGCCGGCCCAGAGTTCGCCGCCGGCACCAGCCAGCAGGCCTACACGGCGAAGTTAGGCTCCGGCATTGTCGGACTGTTTGTCGAATCCAACAATGGTGCGCGTCTTAATGGGGTCTCCGGCAACTTTTTCGGCACCTCATCCGCCTTCCCAACATCGCAGCGCGAGGACTGGTTCTCGAATTTGGGCAATCCGGCCTGGCGAACGTCGGTTTTCGGCAGTTACAAGTCGGACCTGAGCGCCGGGCTGTTCAACGGCCTCTACACGACAGCGAGTTTTGGCCTGAGCGACATCAAAACGAACCTGCCGGGATTCTCCGGTCTGACGAATTTCTCCAGCAACGATCTCGTCGGGATAACGGCCAGTGCAGGCGTCGGCCTTCAATTGACACCCAATATCAGCATTGAAGGCGGCGTCAGCTGGACCCAGGTGCCGAATTCCACGTTCAGGTGATCGCGAAACACCCTGTCGTCGTTAGGCTCGTGCGGGATGCCGGAGTTTAAATGAAGAGACTGCTGAGACGCCTATTTCAGCGTTTGCTGATTTTCGGCTTGGGCATCTTCAGCGTTTGGTTGATCGTCTTTGTGGTCTTCGATACGGCGGACCAAAGGTTGCCGTGGCTCGTTGCCGTGAGTCTCACTTACGCGATAGCCGCTTATATTATTCTGCCGCGCGTCGTTCGAACGGGTCTCAAAATCGTTCAGCACCAGTCTGTGCCGAGCTTCACGATTACGGCTGACGGGCTGCCTGGCGATCCCGTAAACCTTGCGCTTATCGGCACGCGTCAACAGCTTCGTTCCGCGTTTGCTACGCTCGGTTGGGCAGAAGCTGACCGGCTGGGCTTGCGCAGTTCATGGCGTATGATCCGCGCATTCGTATTGAATTCGCCTTATCCGACCGCGCCGTTCAGCACGCTCTATCTTTTTGCGCGTGGCCAGGACGTCGGATTTCAGAAGGCCATCGATGACAGTCCGCGTAAACGCCATCACATCCGGTTCTGGGCCTTGAGCCTGATACGTGCCGAGAACACCTGGGGAGCGGCCGACTTCTGGCTGAATAGCGGCCGCCCGCCGGACGACGAACGGGTTATTTGGGTCGGAGCGGGCACCCGGGATACTGGCTTGTCGTTTACGCGGCTGACGTTCCAGGTCACGCACGCGACGGATTCCGATACGAATGCCGAAAGGGACTTCATTGTTTCCGAGCTGCTAAGATTTCGAGCCGTTGAAGCCGTGAAAACAATCCCCTGCGGCGAACGTCTGACTACTGAACGCGTCAACCATTATCTGACGGACGGCGAGATTACGCTGGCGAACCTGGCGGAGCTGCCGGCATCGGCGTGAGCTGTGCTCCGTCACCGGAGGACCTTCCTCTTTCGCGCGAGGTGCCGCGAGAACGCGGATGCCATTGTCATCGGCCGGCTTGACCGACCGATCCTGTTCGCCAGAGCGGCGTGGTGGTGGTTGCTCGCTGCGCGAGCATGACGGCCGGGCGCCGTGGCGCGCCCCATGCCGCCGTGACCCCCAGTAGGTCCGAATTCGGCTTTTGCGGCAAAAGCTTGGTAGGAGGCGCTAAATCCGATAGCGGTCCGTTCCGAGCCTGTGTATAAGGCGACCCTTCAAGCCCTCCCGTAAGTTGCGGTTTTTGCTCAGGAGTTGATGTCATGTCCGAGCGGTGGACACCCGACAGCTGGCGTGCCAAGCCGGTGCTGCAAGTGCCCGAATATCCCAATGCGAAGGCTTTGGCGGACGTCGAGGCGCAGCTTGCCACGTTTCCACCGCTGGTTTTTGCAGGCGAGGCTCGCAACCTGAAGAGGGCGCTGGGACGCGTTGCCACGGGCGAAGCGTTCCTGCTGCAGGGCGGCGACTGCGCCGAGAGCTTCGCCGAGCACGGCGCCAACAACATCCGGGATTTCTTCCGGGTGTTCCTGCAGATGGCGGTGGTGCTGACCTATGCCGGTGCATTGCCGGTGGTGAAGGTCGGCCGCATTGCTGGCCAGTTCGCCAAGCCGCGGTCTTCGCCGATGGAGAAGATCAACGGCGTCGAGCTGCCGAGTTACCGTGGCGACATCGTCAACGACATTGCGTTCACGCCCGAGTCGCGCACGCCCGATCCGCAGCGCCAGTTGATGGCGTATCGCCAGTCGGCGGCGACGCTTAATTTGCTCCGCGCGTTCGCGACCGGCGGTTTCGCCAATCTCGGCAGTGTGCACCAGTGGATGCTGGGCTTCGTGAAGGATTCCCGGCAGTCGCGCCGTTACGAGGAACTGGCGGATCGGATATCGGATGCGCTCAACTTCATGCGCGCCTGCGGTCTCAATCTCGAGAGCCATCCCGAGTTGCGCGCCACCGATATCTACACCAGCCACGAGGCGCTGTTGCTTGGTTACGAGCAGGCCTTCACGCGGGTCGATTCCACGACCGGGGACTGGTACGCGACGTCGGGCCACATGATCTGGATCGGCGACCGCACCCGACAGCTCGATCATGGCCATGTGGAGTATTTCCGAGGAATCGAAGAATCCGATCGGGTTGAAGTGCGGGCCCTCGCTCAAGCCGGATGAGCTGCTGCGGCTGATCGACGTGCTCAATCCGGACAACGAGCCCGGGCGCCTGACGCTGATCAATCGCTTCGGCTCGGACAAGGTCGGCGATCATTTGCCGGCGCTGATCCGTGCCGTGAAACGTGAGGGCCGTACGGTAGTGTGGTCGTGCGACCCGATGCACGGCAACACCATCGCCTCGACCAGCGGCTACAAGACCCGCCCGTTCGATCGCATCCTGTCGGAAGTGAAATCCTTCTTCACCATCCACGCGGCGGAAGGCACCCATGCCGGCGGCGTTCATCTGGAAATGACAGGGCAGGACGTCACCGAATGCATCGGCGGCGCCCGTGCCATCACCGACGAGGATCTCAACGACCGCTACCATACCGCCTGCGATCCCCGTCTCAACGCCGAGCAGTCGATCGACATGGCGTTCCTGATCGCGGAGCTGCTCAAGCAGGATCGTGGCAGCAGGATCAAGCCGATGCCGGTGGCGGCGGGCCTTTAAGTTGTTGAGGTTTTGGCGGGCCACGGTCAACTCGCGCAACGGTCTGGCATTCGCGATCCGCTCCGAACAGGCGGTTCGCGAAGAGCTGGTGGCGGTGGCGCTGGCGTTGCCGGCTGCGTGGCTGATCGGTATCACCGTGATGCGCCGCTTCGAACTGGTTGCCGCCGTGGTCGCGGTGTTGATCGTCGAATTGCTCAACACCGCGATCGAGAAGCTCGCCGACCGGCTGACCACCGATCGTGACGCGCAGATCGGACGCGTCAAGGATATGGGCTCCGCGGCGGTGGGGGTTACGCTGATCATGGCCGCGCTGTTCTGGCTGTTCGCCATCGCCGAACGCATGGGCGCGATATAAAGCATGCAATTGCAGTTTGCCCCCGCGCAAGGCACCATCGCTCCATGAACACACCTGCTGCTCAGTTTACGATTACGCTGGCCCAATTGAACCCGACGGTCGGCGATGTCACCGGCAACGCCGCCAAGGCGCGCGCCGCCCGCGTCAGGGCACGCGCCGACGGCGCCGATCTCCTGGTGCTGTCCGAACTGTTCATTACGGGCTATCCGCCGGAAGACCTGGTCCTCAAGCCGGCGTTCCAGTCGGCTTGTCGAAGCGCCATCGAGGAATTGGCCCGGGAAACCGCGGACGGCGGCCCGGCGATGCTGATCGGCACGCCCTGGGTCGAGGACGGCAAGCTCTACAATGCCTACGCGTTGCTGGATGAAGGCCGCATCGGCGCCATCCGCTTCAAGGCCAACCTGCCGAATTACGGCGTGTTCGACGAGAAACGCGTGTTCGCGCGCGGACCTGCCGCGGGACCGGTGACGGTGCGCGGCATCCGGGTCGGCGTCCCCATCTGCGAGGATATCTGGCTCGAGGAGTCCGAAGACTACGAAAACGTCGTCGAGTGTCTGGCTGAGACCGGCGCGGAAATCCTGATCGTGCCCAACGGCTCGCCCTACGCGCGCGATAAAAACGATTTGCGGCTGTCGATCGCGGTGTCGCGGGTCACCGAGAGCGGGCTGCCGCTGATCTACGTCAATGAGGTCGGAGGCCAGGACGAACTGGTGTTCGACGGCGCGTCGTTCGCGCTCAACGCCGATCTGTCGGTGGCGGCGCAGCTGCCGGCGTTTGAGGAAAACATCACCACCTTGCACTGGAGCAGGGACAATGGCGGCTGGCGTTGCAAAGGACCGGTCGCGCCCCTGCTCGAGGGCGACAAGGGCGACTACGCCGCCTGCGTACTCGGTCTGCGCGACTATGTCGGCAAGAACGGATTTCCCGGCGTGCTGCTCGGTATATCCGGCGGCATCGACTCCGCGCTGTGCGCGGCGATCGCGGTCGATGCATTGGGCGCGGACCGCGTCCGCGGCGTGATGCTGCCGTTCCGTTTCACCGCGCAGGTGTCGCTCGATGACGCCGCCAAGCTCGCCGGTGCGCTCGGCTTCCGTTACGAAGTGCTGCCGATCGCGCAGGCGGTGAATGGCTTTGAGGAGATTTTATCCGGGACATTCAAAGGACTGCCCCGCGACATTACCGAGGAGAACCTGCAGGCGCGTACGCGCGGCACGCTACTCATGGCGATCTCCAACAAGACCGGCGCCATGGTGGTGACCACCGGCAACAAGTCGGAAATGTCGGTGGGCTACGCCACGCTTTACGGCGACATGAATGGCGGCTTCAATCCGATCAAGGATATCTACAAGACCGAGGTGTTCCGGCTCTCAAGCCTGCGCAATGCGTGGAAGCCGGACGGCGCGCTCGGTCCGTCGGGGGAAGTCATTCCCGTCAACATCATCACGCGGCCGCCGACCGCGGAGCTGCGCGAAAATCAGACCGATCAGGACTCGTTGCCGCCTTACGAGATGCTCGACGCGATCCTCGAACGGCTGGTCGAACGTGAAGAGCCGCTGGCCTCGATCGTCGCCTCCGGCTTCGATCGCGAGGTGGTGGCGCGGATCGACCGGCTGCTCAACATCGCCGAGTACAAGCGGCGGCAGGCCGCCCCGGGGGTTAAGGTGACGCGGCGCAATTTCGGCCGCGACCGGCGCTATCCCATCACCAACAGGTTTCGCGACATCGGCAAGCCGTTGCCTGAACCCGACGAGGCGCTGGTTTCGCGCACCGGCCGCGGATCCGCGGAGGCCTTTGACGGTTGAGTTCAGCGCGCCGGGATGAAGGTCGGACCCACCGTCCGGATTGATTTGCTGTCGGTCGCCGGCCCGGGGGACGGCGCAACCGCCGTAGTCGCGGGCTCGGCAGCCGGCGCGGTGCTCGCCGGAGGACTACTGCCCTTCTTGGCTGAGGTTGCGACCGGTTTCGGCTGTGACATCTTCTTCGCGCCTTCCTCGGTAACGATGATGTCGCCCTGCTGTTCGGCGGCGGCTTTATCATCGATGTTCTTCAGCGCGTCGGACCAGGTCTGTCCGGCGGCCTTGCACGAACAGGACGGGTTGAATTCCTGGCGGTAGCGGAACGCATTCGGTGACGACGCGTAGGGCTGACCGTTGATCGATACCGCCGAGTTCATGTCCTCACCGGGGTTACGGTAACTGAACAGCGTGGCGTCCGCGGCGGGGCACAGCGCCTTGCAGGTCCTCTCGTCGTCGGCAAAGCGCGCGGGCACGGTGGCGAAGGAGATCGGGAAATACGCGCCGTCGCAACTGCGGACACACAGCGTGCGGTAGGTGCCGGATTGCGGCCCCGCGCTGACGTCGGGGCCGGGCGGCGGTGGATTGGCGCCCCCGCCGAACAAATTGTTGAGAAAGCCGCCCTGGCCCGGCGCCATATTGGCATATTGCGGCCCGCAACTGTTCTGGGCCAGCGCGGTCAGCACCGAGCGGCGCTGGTTGTCGCGATCGCTGCCGAAACCGCCACCGCGCAGCTGTTGGAGGCTGCCGGTGATCTGGTCCAGGTTGGCCCGCATCTGCTGAATTTGGTTGTTGACCGGACCGCATTGCGCCGATTGGCCGGAGAACAGCGAGAAGAAACCGGAGCTGTCGCAACCCATCCGCTTGGCCTGCGAGGTCACGCGATCGAGTTCGGACTGTTGCTTGTTCGCCGCATCCTGATAGCGGCGGATTTGTTCGTCGCGGGCGGGATCGCCGGTGCCGCCGCCGCCGCGATCGATGGAAGCCAGTTGTGCCTCCAGCCGCGTGCACATCGGGTTGGACGGCGCACCCTGCGACATCGGCGGGTTCGGGTCCATCTGCGCCCGGGCATCGGCACTTATCATCACATTCGGCGCTATGACGCCGAACACCGCGACGCAGGCCAATATCCATTTCGAGATCGGTTTCGGAAACTGGGTAATCAGCGTTTCAGGCATATCCGGCCATCAGAGACGATTCCACGTGGCCTCGATACCAGAGCACGGCCAGCGCGGCACCACATAGCCCCTTCTGGCGGCAGCGTCACGTCGTTTCCGGGGCGCCGATGTGGCAAGGCCGGACCCCAACGGAGCCACGGAAACAGGGGCTTAGCGCTGGCAGGTAATCGCGACATATTCGCCGCAGCCGGCATGGTGGCAGTTGGCGGCGGCCGTCTTGGGAACCGACCCGGTTATCTCATCCGGATCGACGCGCCGGTAGGAGGCTGCCCGCGCGAATTGCCGCGATTGGCAATAGGAAAGGGCGGCATGCGCGCCGCATTTGTCGCCCTTGGCGAGGCACTGGTCGACCCCATATCCGTCGGCCTGATTTTCGATGATGAAGACACGGCTGTCGGCCAATGCTGCCGAAGCCGCGAGGAGCGATGCAGAGGTCAATAGCGCTGAAATGGATCGCATGCCGGTACCGTTGAATGGGCTCGCTCACTACCTCATTCGATACGCCGAAAAACATTAAGAATGATTAACCATAGCCGGTCGCCAGGGCCCGTTTGGCCGAATGGGGTCGCCAGCTTGCCCTTGACGCGGTCCCCCGGGCTGGCCCATGGTGAACGGATGTACGGTTTCCTCACCATTTGTGGCATTTGCCGCGAGATTATGAGCTAGCGATTCGCTGGCTGAGGCCGTCTTTTCTCAACAGAGATCACTGGACGCCCGGCCGCAAGGGACGGGTTATCCATGGAACTTCGACTTCACGATACGCTGAGCAAGGAAAAGCGGACCTTCGTGCCGCTCGATCCCAGCAATGTGCGGATGTATGTCTGCGGACCTACGGTCTATGACTTCGCCCATATCGGCAACGCGCGCCCGCTGATCGTGTTCGACGTGCTGTTCCGGCTGCTGCGGCAGGTGTACGGCGCCGATCACGTCACCTACGTCCGCAACATCACCGACGTCGACGACAAGATCAACGACCGAGCTGCGCGCGATTTCCCGGGGTTGCCGCTGAACGAGGCGATCCGCAAGGTCACCGAGACCACCGCCGCGCAATTCCACGCCGACGTCGCGGCGTTGGGCTGCCTGCCACCGACCTTCGAGCCACGCGCGACCGATTTCGTGCTGCCGCGCCCGGATGGCAAGGCCGACATGGTGACGCTGATCCGGCAGTTGATCGCGCGCGGCCACGCCTATGAAGCCGGCGGCGAAGTCCTGTTCGACACCCAATCGATGCCGGACTATGGCGCGCTCTCGGGCCGCCGGCTTGATGAGCAGTTAGCTGGCGCGCGCGTCGCCGTGGACGCCCAAAAGAAAAACCCGGCCGATTTCGTGCTCTGGAAGCAGTCGTCGGAAAACGAACCTGGTTGGGAAAGTCCGTGGGGGCGGGGGCGTCCGGGCTGGCACATCGAATGCTCTGCGATGAGCGCGGCCTATCTCGGCGACGTCTTCGACATCCATGGCGGCGGTCTCGACCTGATCTTCCCGCATCATGAAAACGAAATCGCACAGTCGCGTTGCGCGCACGATACGCCCACGATGGCGAACTACTGGATGCACAACGGCTTCCTGCAGGTCGAAGGCGAGAAGATGTCGAAGAGCCTCGGCAACTTCGTGACCATCCGGGATGTACTGGCGGACTGGCCAGGTGAGGTGCTGCGTCTCAACATGTTGAAGACGCATTACCGTTCGCCAATCGATTGGACATTGAAGGGATTGGAAGAGAGCGCGAAGACGCTGGACGACTGGTATTGGGTCGCCGCAGATGTAAAGGGAGGACAGCCTTCGGACAGCATCATTGAGGCTTTGTCGGACGATTTGAATACGCCGCAGATGACGGCGTCGCTGCATGGCTTGCGCAACAGCGCGGCGGCCGGAAACGAACGCGATCGATCCGCGTTCGCCGCCTCGTTGCGGTTGCTCGGCTTTCTTTCAGAGAGTCCGGCGGATTGGAACAAACGCAAACAGCAGGCGAGCGGCATCGATGCCAAACAGGTCGACGCCTTGATCGCGGATCGCACCGCAGCTCGCGCCCGCAAGGACTTCAAGGAATCCGATCGCATTCGTGATGAGCTCGCGGCAATGGGCGTCGTCATCAAGGATTCCAAGGACGGCACCACCTGGGAGATCGCCCGATGAGCGAGCACCGGGCAAATCCCTCTCCCCCTGCGGGAGAGGGTGCCGCGCGCCGAAGGCGCGGGGCGGGTGAGGGGGCGCTGACTCGCGCCGGCGTGCGGGCTCGCACATCTTCTCCGAAACATCAGCGTTATTATATTTCGATCCAACAAGCCGTTGTCGCCGGCTGGATCAGACCAGCGTTGAAATCGTGCGGAGTGTTTTGAGCGATGGGACAGGCGCTACCTAGACCTGCTTTGCGACCATTCCTGCCGGCGGACACGCCGGTGTTGGCGGCGATCTTTGTCGCCGCGATCGAGGAATTGACCGGTGACGATTACAACGAGGCGCAGCAGCAGGCGTGGGCCGGAGCTGCCGACGACGAGGCGCAGTTCGGCAAGCGCCTGGCGTCCGAACTGACGCTGGTCGCCACGCTGCAGAATTCGCCGATCGGTTTTGCCTCGTTGAGAGGCAAGGATCACATCGACATGCTTTATGTCCATCCCGGCGCGGCCGGGCACGGCGCCGCGTCGGTACTGTGCGACGCGCTGGAAAAGCTCGCCGGAAGCCGTGGCGCGACCAGCCTGACGGTCGACGCCAGCGACAATGCGCAGTCGTTTTTTGCAAAGCGCGGCTATGTCGCGAAGCAACGCAACAGCGTCACCATCAATGGCGAATGGCTCGCCAATACCACCATGCAAAAAACGCTGGCCGATAGCGCGCCGCCAGGAGACCACACATGAGCCGCGAGCGCCTTTACCTGTTCGATACCACGCTTCGCGACGGCGCGCAGACCAACGGCGTCGACTTTACGCTGCGTGACAAGCAGCTGATTGCGCAGATGCTCGACCAACTCGGGATCGACTATGTCGAGGGCGGCTATCCCGGCGCCAATCCGACCGACACCGAATTCTTTGGCGAGAAACCGAAGTTCGACCATGCCCGCTTCACCGCGTTCGGGATGACGCGACGCGCCGGCCGTTCGGCTTCGAACGATCCGGGGCTTGCGGCGCTGTTGGAAGCCAAGGCCGATGCGATTTGTTTTGTCGCGAAATCCTCGGCCTACCAGGTGCGGGTCGCGCTCGAGACCACCAACGATGAAAATCTAGCCTCGATCCGCGACAGTGTACGGGCCGCGACGGCCGCGGGCCGGGAGGTCATGCTCGACTGCGAGCACTTCTTCGACGGCTACAAGGAAGACCCGCAATTCGCACTCGCCTGCGCGAAGACCGCCTATGAGTCCGGTGCGCGCTGGGTGGTGTTGTGCGACACCAACGGCGGCACCATGCCGAACGAGATCGAGAGCATCGTCCGTGAAGTCGTCAAGCAAATCCCCGGCGATCACGTCGGGATTCATGCCCATAACGATACCGAACAGGCCGTTGCCAATTCTCTGGCGGCGGTGCGTGCCGGCGCCCGCCAGATCCAGGGCACGCTGAACGGTCTCGGCGAACGCTGCGGCAACGCCAATCTGTGCTCGCTGATTCCGACTTTGCGGCTCAAGAAGGAATTCGCCGACGCCTTTGAGATCGGCGTATCGCCGGACAAGATGGCGAGCCTCGTCAAGGTTTCGCGGACGCTGGACGACATGCTCAACCGTGCGCCCAACCGCCACGCGCCCTATGTCGGGGAGAGCGCCTTCGTCACCAAGACAGGCATTCATGCATCCGCGGTTCTGAAGGATCCGCATACTTACGAGCACGTGTCGCCCGACGCCGTCGGAAATCACCGCAAGGTGCTGGTATCCGATCAGGCCGGCCGTTCAAACGTCATCGCCGAATTGGACCGCACCGGCATTGCTTACGACAGGAGCGATCCAAAACTGGCTCGTCTGGTTGAGGAGATGAAGGAGCGCCAATCCGCGGGGTACGCCTATGAATCGGCAGATGCCTCGTTCGAGTTGCTGGCGCGGCGCACGCTCGGCCGGGTGCCGGAATACTTTCAGGTCGAGAAATTCGATGTCAACGTTGAGCAGCGCTACAACGCCAACGGCCAGCGCGTCACGGTTGCGATGGCGGTCGTCAAGGTCGATGTTGACGGCGAGAAGCTGATCTCGGCCGCGGAAGGCAACGGTCCGGTCAATGCGCTAGACGTGGCACTGCGAAAGGACCTCGGCAAATATCAGAAGTACATCGATGGCCTGAAGCTGACCGACTATCGCGTGCGTATCCTCAACGGCGGCACCGAGGCGGTCACCCGGGTACTGATCGAGAGCGAGGACGAGGCTGGCGAGCGCTGGACCACGATCGGCGTGTCGCCCAATATCATCGACGCCTCGTTCCAGGCGCTGATGGATTCGGTGATCTACAAGCTGGTGAAGTCCGGCGCACCGGCGTGAGGAAGAGGGTACGTCACCGCGTTTCATCATTCCCGAAGGGTCGAGAGCACCATATTCGGAATCTCTCACTCTTTCCGGAGATGACCGGGGCCTGAGCTAATTACAGCTTACAGGCGTCGCGCGACTTCGGGCGCCAATTCTTTGCTGTTATCCGATGCCCGCGCCGCGGCGGCACGCAGCCGCGGTACGATGTCCGCGACGCGTTCGGCCTTGAGAATATCGACGCTGAGGGTGGGACGGATGAACTCGGTCGCGCGCATATGCGTCAGCAACGCGATGAACGGCTCCCAGAACCCGTCGACATTGGCGAGCAGCACGGGCTTGCTGTGGCGGCCGAGTTGTTGCCATGTCAGTTGCTCGACCAATTCTTCCAGGGTGCCGATGCCGCCGGGCAGCGCCACGAACGCATCGGAGCGTTCGAACATCAGCCGCTTGCGCTCATGCATATCGGGCGTGACGATCATCTCCTGAACCCGCGTCAAGGCGTTTTCGCGCGCCCGCAGGAAGTCAGGGATGATCCCGGTGACAGTGCCACCGTGATCCAGCGTTGATTTGGCGACCGCGCCCATCAGTCCCAGCGAACCACCGCCATAGACGAGGCGGATGCCGTTCTCGGCGAAGGTCTTTCCTAATTCGATGGCTGCTTCCACGAAATGGGGATTTGTGCCGGGGCCGGAGCCGCAATACACACAGACCGTTTTAATCTTGCTCATATGACGGATGTGGCACCGCGAGGTGAAAGCGTCAAGGCTGGCCAGGCACGGGGTAACATCTGAGTTGATCCCTAAATATCGGAATTCACAAAAGAATTTGCCGTTCCGGGGGTGTTCGCACGCCGAAACAGCGCTATATGACATAGCGGATGGATATGAACAGAGTAATACCGGCGCCGTTACACCGGCGCGCGGCTTGGCTTCGGATGCTTGTCGATGACGCACGTTGATTCAACCGGTCGCGCCGGCGCGGCGCGGCCCTCGTCCGACAAGTCGATCGAGCAGGGGACCTTGATCGGAACGATCACGCATTTGTGGCCCTATATTTGGCCGAGCGATCGCGCCGACCTCAAAATGAGTGTGGTCTGGTCGATGGTGCTGCTGCTGATCGCAAAGGTCGCGACGCTGGCGGTACCATTCACCTTCAAATGGGCGATCGATGCGCTGACCGGCGCGGACACCGCCCCGGTTCAATCTTCGAACTGGGCGTTATGGCTGATCGCCTCACCCCTGATCATGACCGGCAGTTACGGCGCCCTGCGGGTGTTGATGGCGGTGCTGACTCAATGGCGTGACGGCATCTTTGCCAGGGTAGCGATGCACGCGGTGCGGAAGCTTGCGTTCCTGACCTTCGTCCACATGCATGAGCTGTCGCTACGCTTTCATCTGGAGCGCAAGACCGGGGGACTGACGCGCGTATTGGAGCGCGGGCGCGTCGGGATCGAAACCATCGTGCGAATGGTGATTCTGCAGTTGGTGCCGACCATCGTCGAGGTTTCGCTGTTGATGGCGGTGCTGCTGTGGAAATTCGACTGGCGCTATCTGGTCGCCATGTTGATCACGGTCGTAGTGTATATGTACTACACCTATATCGCGACGGAGTGGCGGATCGGTATTCGCCGCAAGATGAACGATTCCGATACCGACGCCAACACCAAGGCGATCGATTCGCTCTTGAATTACGAGACCGTCAAATACTTCAGTGCCGAGGCGCGCGAAGCGGCGCGTTACGATCACTCGATGGAAGGGTACGAACGCGCCAGCGTGAAGACATACACTTCGCTTGCGGTGCTCAATACCGGTCAGGCGGTGATTTTCACGATTGGGCTGACCGCGACGATGCTGATGTGCGCGATCGGGGTTCGCAACGGCACCAACACCGTGGGCGACTTCGTCATGGTCAACGCCATGATGATCCAGCTTTACCAGCCGCTCAATTTCATGGGCATGGTCTACCGGGAGATCAAGCAGGGGATCATCGATATCGAAAAGATGTTCGCCGTGCTGTCGCGAAGTCCCGAGGTCAAGGATGTTCCGGGCGCCGCGCCGTTGATCGTGACATCCGGCCATGTCCGGTTCGAGGATGTGCGATTCGCTTATGATCCCGAGCGGCCGATCCTTCGGGGTCTCAGCTTCGAGGTGCCGGCCGGCAAGACGGTGGCGATCGTGGGTCCGTCGGGCGCCGGCAAGTCGACGATCTCACGCTTGCTGTTTCGCCTCTACGACATCTCCGGCGGCAGGATCCTGATCGATGGCCAGGACATCCGTAACGTCACGCAGTCGTCGCTGCGGGCGTCGATCGGCATGGTCCCGCAGGACACCGTGCTGTTCAACGACACGATCCGCTACAACATCCGTTACGGACGCTGGGAAGCGACCGATGCCGAGGTAGAGCAGGCCGGGCACCTGGCCCAGATCGACAACATCATCCGGATGTCGCCGATGGGATACGAGACTCAGGTCGGCGAGCGGGGGCTGAAGCTTTCGGGCGGCGAGAAACAGCGCGTCGCGATCGCGCGCACCATCCTCAAGGCGCCGCCGATCCTGGTGCTCGACGAGGCGACGTCGGCACTCGACAGCCACACCGAGCACGAAATCCAGGGTGCGCTCGAGCGGGTGTCGCGAAATCGCACCTCGCTGGTGATCGCGCATCGGTTGTCGACGATCGTGGGAGCCGACGAGATCATTGTCCTCGATCATGGCCGGATCGCCGAGCGCGGGACGCACGGCCAGCTTCTGGCGACCGGCGGGCTATATGCGAGTATGTGGAATCGGCAGCGTGAGGCCGAGGAAGCACGAGAGAGGCTGGCTCAAATCGGCGATGACAGCGAAGCGCCGAACAGAGTGCCGCCGACGGTCGATGACGAATTGACTGCCCCGGCCGCGGCGGAATAACCGTGGTATCCGG
This sequence comes from uncultured Alphaproteobacteria bacterium, assembly GCA_963756215.1. GTDB lineage: Bacteria > Pseudomonadota > Alphaproteobacteria > Rhizobiales > Xanthobacteraceae > Bradyrhizobium. Next base: position 269,340 of record CAVWMY010000002.1, read on the forward strand.
GGTTTCGCGTCGTAAGGTTCCGGAATAATGAAGTGTTGAACAACGCCAATGGCGCTGTAGACACGATACTGCTGGCCACTACAACGTTCTTTCCCGACGCGTTACGGCGCAACGTGTCACCCCCTCTCGATAGTGGAAGAGGGGATCAGCGAAGTGAAACTGGATGTCCCTTAGCAATTCGATCCGCGCGCAAATTCCGCCGATTCACCGGGAGGGCTACCCTTTCATCGGCGGTTTTGCGCTGGCCAGCCTGATCCTGTTCTGGATATGGACGCCGCTGGGTTGGATCGGCACCTTGCTGACAATTTGGTGCGCGCTGTTCTTTCGCGACCCGGTGCGGGTCACGCCGATACGGGATGGCATCGTGGTGGCGCCGGCCGACGGCAAGGTCTCGCTGGTCAGTCAGGTGTTGCCGCCGGCAGAACTCGGGCTCGGCGACCGGCCGTTACAGCGCATTTCGATCTTCATGAGCGTGTTTAATTGCCACGTGAACCGCAGCCCGGTGGCGGGTCGGATCGACCGGATTGCCTATCGCCCGGGCGCTTTCATCAATGCCGAACTCGACAAGGCCAGCGAAGACAACGAGCGCAATTCGCTGGTCATCTCGACGCCGAATGGCCGCATCGGGGTGATCCAGATCGCCGGCCTGGTGGCGCGCCGCATCGTGTCGTTCGTTCGCGAAGGCCAGTCGATCGGCGCCGGAGAGCGGTTCGGATTGATCCGCTTCGGGTCGCGCCTCGACGTCTATCTGCCCGAGGGGACGCGGCCGCTGGTGTCGGAAGGCCAGACGGCTGTTGCCGGTGAGACCATTCTGGCTGATTTCCTGCAAGACGACCACGGCCGGACCTACCGGGTCGATTAACCATTTACACGGCCGAACCGGCCGCGTTGCCGCCGCAATAGCGGAGCGGCGCTACGCTTGCTATATACCATCCAAGCATGATTTCTTCGGAAACCCGGTTTCCACTTTTCCGGATCATGCTGTAGCGGGCCATGCCGATGCCTGTCGACCCCAAATACCCCGATCCGCCCCGCCGCCGGTTTCGCCCGATTCCGGTGCGGATGCTTGTGCCCAACGTGATCACGCTGCTCGCAATCTGCGCGGGGTTGACCGCGATCCGTTTGTCGACCGAAGGACGGATGGAATTGGCGGTGGCCGCGATCGTGTTTGCGGCCGTGCTGGACGGGCTTGATGGCCGGGTGGCGCGGATGATCAAAGGCCAGTCGAAGTTCGGGGCCGAGCTCGACAGCCTCGCGGATTTCGTCAATTTCGGCGTGGCGCCAGGGCTGATCCTGTACTTCTGGCAATTGCATGAATTGAACAATGGCGGCTGGATCGCGGCGATGGTTTTCGCGATCAGCGCCAGCTTGCGGCTCGCCCGCTTCAACGCGACGATGGATGATCCGAACAAGCCGGCCTTTGCCGCGAATTATTTCACCGGCGTCCCGGCGCCGCTCGGCGCGATCACGGTGCTGCTTCCGATCTACCTGGCGTTCCTCGACATACCAAGGCCTCCGGCCGTATTGACGGCGCTTTTCACGCTGGCGATTGCATTCCTGATGGTTTCGCGGCTGCCGGTGTTTTCGGGCAAATCGGTTCGGATGCGGGTGCCGCCCGAAATGGTGCTGCCGGTTTTCGTCGCGGTGGTCTTCTTCATTGCTCTCCTGATCGGCTACCCCTGGTACATTCTTTCTGCCTGCACCGTGCTTTATTTGTTAAGCCTGCCTGTCGGATGGAAATCCTATCGCGATCACGAGCGTAAAGCGGCCGCGCAGGCCACAATGCCTGCGGACACCTCACCGCAACAGCCGGTGCCGCCGTTTACGCCATCGGTCACCGATCCGGAGCAGGATCGTCCGACCCGGCTGAATTGAGCGGGCCGGCCTGAAGGCTTGGAGCGGTTTCGGCTATATGTGCCGGAAAGGCCCGCCAGGGATATCTGCCAAGGATATCTGCCATTCGCGCAGGCCGAGTTGGGTTGATCTCCGATCTCGGCTATAGCGCTGACATCGTCGGCCGCCAGAGAAAGGCCGCCCATAAAACCTGGAGAGAACGCCGTGACGAAATCCGCCTCAGCGCCGCTGCCCGCTTCCGTCCTTGAGGCATTGGCGCGCTATGACACGCCGACGATCTGCAACGCGATGGAGATCGTGGCGCCGGAACGCCGGCTGATCGGATACACGACCAAACCGCTGGTTTGCCCGTTTCCTGACCTGCCGCCGATCGTCGGCTATGCACGGACCGTGACGATCCGTTCGGTGATGGTTTCCGGCCTGCCGGCCGCCGAACAGGCCAAGCGGCGGATCGAATATTACGAATATATGGGCACCGGGCACGGACCGCGTATTACCGTGATCCAGGATATCGACGGCGCCGAAGCCGGCTACGGCGCGTTCTGGGGCGAGGTTCAAAGCAACGTCCACAAGGCGCTCGGCTGCATCGGGGTCGTCACCGACGGATCGATCCGCGACATTCCGCAGTGGGCGCCAGGTTTTCAGGCGCTGGCGGGCTCGATCGGGCCTTCGCACGCCTGGGTCCACGCCGAAAGCTTCGGCGGCGAAGTTCGCGTGGCCGGCATGACCGTGCGCTCCGACGATCTCATTCATGCCGACCGGCACGGCGCCATCGTGATTCCCCACGACATCGCCGCAAAAATTCCTGATGCGGCCGAACTCTGCGGTCGCCGCGAGACCCCGATCCTGGAAATCGCGCGCAGCCCCGACTTCACGCTCGAGAAACTGAAAGAGGCGCTGAAACGTTCGGCCGAAATTCATTAGAGCGTTTTCCGGCGAAGTGGACACCGGTTCGCGTAAAGAAAACGCGTCAAGCCGGAAATCTGGAACTCCGTTCCGATCAAATCGGAACGGAAAAGGCTTCGGAACGATCGGGATCGGACCGACAAGCAAGGGGGCGCGGCGATGAAGATGGAAGGCAAAACAGTCTTGATCACCGGCTCGACCGATGGTGTCGGCCGCTATGTTGCCGAAAAGCTTGCGGCCGCCGGTGCAAACGTGCTGATCCACGGCCGCGACAAAGAGCGTGCCAAAAGCCTGGCCGACGATATTCGCCGCCAAGGCTACGCCGGGCCGACTTTCTATCCCGCCGATCTGTCGTCATTATCGGGAGTGCGGCAGCTTGCGGAAGCGGTACTTGCCGACCACAAACGGCTCGATCTGTTTATCAGCAATGCCGGAGTCGGTTCGCGCACACTGGGCACGGAGCGCCGCGTCAGCGTGGACGGGTATGAATTGCGGTTCGCGGTAAATTACCTCTCAGGCTTCCTGCTCGCATATTTGTTGCTGCCCGTGATCAAGGCGAGCGCACCGTCGCGTATCGTCAACGTCGCGTCGCTCGGCCAGCATCCGATCGATTTCGACGACGTGATGATCACCAAAGGTTACAACGGCACGCGTGCTTACTCGCAAAGCAAGCTCTCGCAGATCATGTTCACGATCGATCTCGCCAATGAGCTGAAAGGATCCGGCGTCACGGTAAATTCGCTCCACCCGGCGACCTACATGAACACCACGATGGTCCGCGAGGGTGGCATCACTCCGGTCAGCACCGTCGAGCAGGGTGGGGAGGCCATCCTGCATCTGGCTGTCGGAGACGACGTGGCCGGCAAGAGCGGATTGTTCTTCAACGGCATGCACGAAGCGCAAGCCAATCCCCAAGCCTACGATGTGACCGCGCGCAAGAAATTGCGTGACCTCAGCCTGGAGCTGACGGGGCTGGCAAAATAGCTCGGCCGATTTCTCCGCGTCGTGGCCGGGCAACGGTGCCAAGATGTCCCGGCCATTTAGATTGTGCTTGCGGCAATGCCGCCAAGATATTTGTCCCGTCAACGAGCGTGACTAAGCTTACTTCACCAGATGAAATGAGCCGTCCTTGACCTCGATCACGAACGCCGATCGCTCGTCATAGCCGTTATGGTTGTCCGGCGTCATGTTGGACAGGCCGTTGTTGAGCGCGAGATCCTTGGTCTTTTCGATTTCGCTGCGCAGCGCCGCACGGAACTCCTCGGTGCCGGGCTTTGCGACCTTGAGCGCCGCCGGAATGGCGTGCTCGACGAGTGTCATCGAATCCCAGAGATGCGCGCCGAAGATCGAGGGGATGTTGCCGTTGGCGGCCTTGTAGGCGTCGACAAAGGCGGCGGTGGTTTTCCGGAACGGGCTGTCGGCGGGAAGATCGTTCACGACGGTGAAGGCCTCGCCGGTGAAGATGGCGCCGTCGACGTCCTTGCCGCCCAGCTTGATGAATTCCTCCATGGCCACGCCGTGGGTCTGGAAAATCGGTCCCTTGTAGCCGCGCTCGCGCAAGGCCTTCTGCGGCAGCACCGCCGGCGTTCCCGCTGACGCGATGAAAACCGCGTCGGGCTTGGTCGCGATGATCTTCAACACCTGTCCGGTGACGCTGGCATCACTGCGGGCATAGACTTCATGTCCGGTCAGCGTGATACCGAGCTTGGGAGCGGCCTCGCTCAGCACCTTGTAATAGCCCTCGCCATAGGCGTCGGAGACACCGATATAGCCCAGGGTCTTGACGCCGGACTTGGCGATATATTTGAGGATCGCGTTCGCCATGATGTCGTCGTTCGGCACCACCTTGAACACCCATTTGCGCTTCTCATCCATCGGCGAGACCAGCACGGCGGCGGCGGCAAGCGAGAGCAGGGGCGTCTTGGCTTCGGCCGCGATATCGATCAGCGGCAGGCTGACGGGGGTCAGCGAGGAGCCGATCAGCACGTCGACCTTTTCTTCCGCCAGCAGCTTGCGCACGTTTTGCGCGCCCTTGGTCGGATCGGATTCATCGTCGAGCGCGAAGTAGGTAATCTTTTGTCCGGCGATTTCCTTAGGCAGCGCCGCAACCGTCTTGGATTGCGGCTGGCCGAGCGCTGCGCCGGGCCCGGAAGCGCTCATCGTTATTCCGACCTTGATCTGTGCGTGCGCGCTGCCGACGCCAAGGACGGTGGCCAGCACGATCATACTCTTGCGCAACATGACGTTCTCCCTTTGGCTTGTTGATTTTATTTCGACTTTAGAGCGGGATCGCCATCCCGCTCCATCTTATTGTTCGACCATCCAGCATGATCCTTTCGGAAAACCGGCATCCACTTTCCGGATCATGCTTAGTATTCATTGCCGCCGAGGCCGAGATAACTTTCGACCAATCTGGGATCGCCGGCGATGTCCGCCGGCGAACCCTGTGTGGTAATTGCGCCCAATTCCATTACGTAAGCATAATCAGCAACTTCGAGCGCAGCCCTCGCATTCTGCTCGACCAGCAGGATGGAGACGCCGGTCTTGCGCAAGTCGGTCAGGATATGAAAAACGTCGCGGACGATCCGCGGCGCAAGCCCCAGGCTCGGCTCGTCCAGCATCAGCAGTGCCGGCCGCGCCATCAGCGCACGGCCCATCGCCAGCATTTGCCGTTCGCCGCCGGAGAGCGTCCCGGCCAGTTGCTGGCGGCGCTCCTTCAACCGCGGCAGCCGGGCAAAGATCTCTTCGAGGGACTGTTTGCGCTCGGCCCGGGATCGCCGGAAGCCGCCGAGCAGGAGATTGTCCTCGACCGGCATGTCCGCGAACAATTCGCGCCGTTCCGGTACCAGGCACAGCCCGGCCTGCACGCGGCTTTCCAGCGGGACCGAACTGACTTCAGTATCGCGAAATCTGATCTGGCCCCGCGCCTTCAACAACCCCATGATGGCGTTGAGGAGCGTGGTCTTGCCGGCGCCGTTGGACCCGATCACGGTGACGAGGGCGCCCGCGGTCACTGCGATCGAGACATCGTGCACCACCTGCGCGCGCCCGTAGGAGACGCAGAGATCGCTGACCTCCAGCACGGGCAGCGTCACGATACGCCTCCGAGATAGGCTTCGAGTACGACCGGATCCTGGCGGATATCGGCGGGAATGCCCTCGGCGATCTTGGTGCCGAAGTCGAGCACCACCAACCCGTCGGCGAGGCTCATGACGAAATCCATGTCATGCTCGACCAGCAGCACGCCGACGCCTTCGCGACGGACCTCGCGTAGCAGGCGCGCCAAGGCCTTCTTTTCGCCGACGCGCAGGCCAGCCGCAGGTTCGTCGAGCAGCAGCAACACGGGATCAAGACAGAGGGCCCGTGCAACTTCGATCAGCCGCAATTGGCCGAGCGCCAGCGTGCCGGCCGGCTTGAACGCCACGTCGGCCAATCCAACGCGACCGAGCTGGCGTTGCGCGTTGGCGAACAGACTTGCTTCTTCGGATCGATCGAGACGCAAGATCGAACGCAGCGCGCCCGCGGTTCCCAAGAGATGCGCGCCCAGCGCGACGTTTTCGATCACGCTCATGTCGGCGACGATTTCGGCGTGCTGAAATGTGCGGCCCAGTCCCATCGCCGCGGCCCGCTGTGGGGTCTGCGTTCTCAGTGCGTGATCTTCGAACCGGATTTGACCCGAGCTCAAGGGGAGTATGCCGGTGATGAGATTGAACGTCGTGCTTTTGCCCGCACCGTTAGGGCCGATCAGTCCTACGATGCGGCCGCTCTCGACCGCGAAGCTGACATCGTTCACGGCGATCAGGCCGCCGAATGCCTTGCGGGCGTCCTGCAGTTGCAGAAGCCGCGTTCCCGGTACCGGCCGCGGTCGGGCCGGCGGGCTCTGATGTTCGCGCGGCCGTGGGGGCGTCGGCGCCGGCGGAGGTCCGAACAGGATCGGCCACACGCCGTTGGATGCCGTTTGCAGGATCAGCACCAGGACCGCGCCAAACGCGATGGTTTCGAAATTGCCGGTATTGCCGATCAGCCACGGCAGCACATTCTGCAACTGGTCGCGCAGCACGGTGATGCCGGCGGCGCCGAGGATGGCACCGTAGACGCGGCCGGCGCCGCCGAGCACCGCCATCAGCAGATATTCGGTACCGGCGGTGACGCCGAATGGGCCCGGGGAAACCGAGCGCTGGAAATGCGCGTAGAGCCAGCCCGCGAGCCCCGCCAGCATCGCCGCATAGACGAACACCAACAGCTTGGCGGCCGCGGTATTGACGCCGAAGGCTTCGGCGGCGCGGGCGCTGCGCCGAAGCGCGCGGATCGCACGGCCGCTGCGGCCGCCGAGCAGGTTTTGCGTCGCGACCACGGCGAGCACGACCGCGATCCAGACCACGACGAAATACTGCCGCGGATCGATCAGCGCATGGCTGCCGACTTTAAGCGGCGGAATGCCGGACAGCCCGTCATGGGCGCCGAGCCAGTTGATATTGCCAAACAGATAAAAAAACGCGATGCCCCAGGCGATGGTCCCGAGCGGGAGATAGTGGCCGGAAAGCCGGACCGTGATGGCGCCGATCAGGCCGGCGGCCAGCATCGTCACGGCCAGCGCGGCAGGCAGAGTTAGCCACGGCGAAACGCCAAACCGCGTCGTCAGCACCGCGGTGGTGTAGGCCCCGAAGCCGACAAAGGCCGCCTGTCCGAACGACGTCATGCCGCCGACGCCGGTCAACAGCACCAGGCCGATCGCGACCAGGCTGGAAATACCGATATAGTTGAAAAGCGTGATCCAGTAGTCCGGCAACAGCCCGGTGAAGGGCGCGATCAGGATCGCCAGCGCGCAAACCGAGGGAATGACTGGTCCACGCGGCAGCTTCATTCCGTTTCCTCGACATGCGGCGCATAGAGCGAACGCCAGGCGAGCACCGGGATGATCAGCGTGAAGACCAGCACCTCCTTGAAGTTGCTGGCCCAGAACGAAAACAGCGCTTCGGCGAAACCGACGCCAAGCGCGGCGAGCACCGTCAAGGGATAGCTGACGAGCCCGCCGAGGATCGCCGCGACGAAGGCCTTCAGGCCGATCAGGAAGCCTGAAGTCGTAAAACACCGTCATGAGCGGGCCGACCAGCACGCCGGAAACCGCGCCGAGGCCGGCGGCCAGCGCGAACGCGATTTGCCCCGCCGCGGAAGTCGGAATTCCCACCAGTCGCGCGCCGATGCGGTTCGACGAACAGGCGCGCAGCGCCTTGCCGAGCAGCGTGCGCTCGAAGAACAGCGCGAAGCCCACCAGCAACAGCGCGGTGACGATCAGCACCGCGACGCTTTGGCCGGTCACCACGAGATCGCCGAGCGAGAACGAGGCCGACGACAGCGGCCTGGTGCCGGTGCCTTCGGGCCCAAAAAACACCAGGCCCAATCCGGTCAGCGAGAAATGAACACCGAACGCGGCCATCAGCAGCACCAGAACGCTGGAATGGGCGATCGGCTCGAAGGCGATGCGATAGATCATCGGGCCCATCGGCGTGATCAATGCAATCGCGAGCAGAATGTTGGCGGCCTGGCCGAGTTTCATGGGTGCAAGCGTTCGCGTCAGCAGCAGCAGGCCGATCGGCAACGCCAGATCGAACAGCACGATCCGGGCCACACGGCGCAACGTCAGTTCGCGAAAGTGTCGTAACAGTTCGGACGCCGCCGCAAGGCCGCCCAGCGCCAGCAAAAGCCAGGGCGTTGCGGGAACGGTGCCGTTCTCAAGTGCCGCGATGGTCAGCGCCGTGAACGCCACAAACTCGCCCTGCGGCACCAGGATTACACGCGTCACCGCGAACACCAGCACGGTGGCGATGGCCACAAGAGCGTAGACCGCACCGTTGATGATGCCGTCCTGCAGCAGGAACAAGAAAATAGTTGTGTCCACGCGCGTTCGGTCTCCCCCGCGCTGGTTCCGGGGTGCCACCCGCCGCGCCGACACTTTTGCTTTTGACCAAGTTCACCAACCGCTTGCTTAATTCAAGAGGATAGTTGTCGCTATGCGACATCTATGTTCGCGCCGGGCGTTCTGTTATGGGGTGTGCCGGTTCGAAAATTATCAGCCTGGGATTTGAAATGCATATCGCAATTGTCGGTTCGGGCGGCGTCGGCGGTTACTTCGGCGCCAGGCTCGCCCGCGGCGGAGCCGATGTCACGTTTCTCGCGCGAGGCGCTCACTTGGCGGCGTTACGCGCGCAAGGAATTGCGGTGGAAGGTCCGGAGGCGATTCACGTCAATCCGGTGCGGGCGACCGACGATCCCGCCGCGATCGGTATTGCCGATATCGTGCTCTTTGCGGTCAAGCTATGGGACACCGAAGCTGTGCTCGAGCAGATACGACCGGTGATGGGACCGGACACGGCCATCGTTTCGTTCCAGAACGGCGTGCTCAAAGACACCTATCTGCGCGCGCACTACGATCCCGATCAAGTCATGGGTGGGGTTGGTTATGTCGCGACAACCATCGATCGCCCAGGTGTCATCCGTCAGACCGGGCCGATGCAACGCCTGATTTTCGGCGAGTTCGACGGACGCCGCTCCGCGCGCGGCGAGGCGTTCCTGCAAGCTTGCCTCAGGGGCGGCATCAACGCTGAACTGTCACCGGACATACGCCGTGAAATCTGGCAGAAATTCGTATTCCTCGTGGGCCTGTCGAGCACCACGACGACGATGCGCGTTCCAATCGGACCTATTCGCGCGAATGCGCAAACCCGTCAATTTCTGCTGGATATCATGAGAGAGGTCGTCGCAGTCGGCCGCGCACACGGGGTCGACCTGCCCGAAGACTATGCCGAACGTCGTCTTGCGCTTGCCGACGATGTCGCCGCGGATATGACATCGTCGATGCATCACGATCTGCAGCGCGGCAACCGGCTCGAAGTGCGCTGGTTGGCCGGGGGCGTTGTCGAACTTGCAAAGCAGGTGGGAGTCGCGACACCGCTCAACCGCGCAGTAGCCGACATCTTGGCCCTTCGCCAGGACGGCGCGAGCGCGGAGCAGCGGCCGTGGACCATACACCGCGCGAAGCTGATCGCGTCTGAGGGAACCACTCATATGGATATCAGGCGATCATCCGAAGAAACTCCTCGTCTGCTATCCGGACTGACGATCCGCGGTCTGAGCGCGATTGCGCTTGAGGTCCCGATGCGTTTTCCGCTCGGCACCAGCGCCGCCACGGTTCGTTCGGCTCCGTTGCTGCTTGTCGACCTGATCACGGAGGAGGGGATCACCGGCCGTACCTATCTGTTCTGCTATCGGACCAGCGCGGCAAGAGCTATCGCCGCGTTGCTTGAAGACGCGGTCGAACTGGTGCGCGGTCAGCGGGTCGCTCCCGTCGAGACCGGGCAATTGCTCGCACGCCGCTTCGCGCTGCTTGCCGTGACAGGAATCGCGCGCATGGCGCTCGCGGCGCTGGATGGCGCGCTGTGGGACGCGTTGGCGCAAGCCGCCGGCCTGCCTCTCGCGACATTGTTGGGCGCCGGACCGCGGCCGATCCCGGCTTACAATTCCAGTGGATTGGGCTTGATGGCGCCGGAAGCGGCCGCCGATGAAGCGGAGCTGTTGCTCGAACGCGGGTTCGGGGCGGTCAAGCTGCGGCTCGGCAATGCGACCCTGGCACAGGACATCGCGGTAACGCGCGCCGTCCGTGCGCGTATTCCGGACTCGGTCCAGATCCTCGTCGACTACAATCAGGCGCTGGACCTTCCCGAAGCTATCAGGCGTGGCCTTGCTCTCGAGGGCGAGGGAGTGGCCTGGCTCGAGGAGCCGATCCGCCATGATGATCTCACCGGCTGCGCTGCGCTGGCACGCGACTTGAAATTACCGGTTCAAATCGGCGAGAACTTTGATGGGGTGGGTCAGATGGTGCAGGCGCTCCGTGCGGCTGCATGCGACCTGGTGATGCCGGACTACGCACGGATCGGTGGCGTCACGGGTTGGGTCCAGGCGGCCGGGGTCGCTGCGGCGCACGGCATCCCGATGTCGTCGCATCTTCTGCCGGAGGTCAGCGCGCATTTGCTCGCGGCGACGCCGACAGCGCATTGGCTTGAATATGTTGACTGGGCGGAAGCATTCCTCGAGCAGCCGCTTGAGATCAAGGACGGCAGCGCGTTGATTCCGGATCGCCCGGGTGCCGGGCTTTCCTGGGATCGTTCCGCCGTTGGGCGCTTGCGGGTCGGTTGACGGTCCGAGACTGGCCGGACGAATCCTGCGGGTAATTCCAGTCGTGGGTTGTAAAAAACAACTCGGTAGAGGCCGTCAGGCGCCCATCTCCAGGAGCTGCAGCAGAAGTTTCTGAATTTCGACGGGGATGGTCGTGTTCTTGCGGCGAACCGATTTTCCGAGCGCCTCGGCCATTTCAGCATGGACAAGGTCACCCGCCGCAGACTTCGCCCGCAAGACCCTCCACGTTTCCGCCAGCGATTTGCCGGCATGGTACGGTGGCTGGATCGTTACCCCCTGCAACTGCGCCCAGAGCATGATTTCATTGATTGTCTGAGAACCGCAATTTCGCGCCGTGACCAGTTGCTTGTAGGTGATTTCCCGGAGCAAGGCGGGGGAGGGCGTCCATCGCTGGCGTGGCGGGCATTCCCCGGTCATCTCGGCCGCCAGTATTTTCAAAACGTTCAGGGCGCGGTTGCTCAATCCGGTTCGGGGCGTTGCTGGCGACGCGGTAGCGACGGGCTCGGCCGGGACAATGACGGCCGATGCTGCTCCCCGGCGAATCTCGATGGCGGATTCAAAGCCGGCTTGCGTGCGCGGTTCGATCAATTCATTGCGATCGGGGATGGCGGCCCCACGCCTCGCGGTCATTCGGCTCTCCTGTCCGGGCGCTTATGCCCAGGCAAGCCTGCCTGGCGCGTGCCGGCCTCTATTTCCATGGATTCGTCGGCTGACCGCACAATCCCGAGGGACATGCATGGTGAAACGAGATTTTTTTGGAGGCAAGGCCGCACGTGTACAACGAAAGTGACATTGACAGGAGGACATAGGGTGAAGCGATATGCCCGACGATGTATCTGCGTGACAGGTGTGCCCTCGTGAAAGCGGCGCGCTTGCGAGGCATTATCAGAATGCCCGGCCACAGCCGGGCACGTCATAAATATATTTGGGAGGACCGGTAGTGAAAAACAAAATTGTCGGACGAAATTCCGGCCTCGTGGTGTCCCGTCGCAGGCTTTTGCAAACCGCGGCAGGATTGGCGGGCGGAACGATACTTCCCGCGGGCCTAATCATGCCTGCATTCGCCGACGATAAGCCGGCCATCGGCACCTATCCTGCCGGTTCATCCGGCTCCTCCGTTTTCATCGGCATTTCGGTACCGCGCACCGGAACTTACGCGGTGCAGGGCGAAGATGAGCTGAAGGGCTACGAGCTCGCGATCGAGCATATCAACAGCGGGCATGAACTGATCAAGAAGATATCGCCCAAGACCACCAAGGGTGTGCTCGGCAAGGAATTGAAGTACGGCGTCGCCGATTCGGCCGCCAAACCGAACGAAGCGGTGCAGGCCCAGCAGCGCTTCATCAGCGAGAACAAGGCAATGATGATCACCGGCGGCACGTCGAGCGCCGTCGCCGTCGCCTTAAACAAGCTGGCTCAGCGCGAAAAAGTGCTGTTCGTGTGCGGCATATCCGGCTCCAACGACACCACCGGCAAGGACTGCGTGCGCTACGGCTTCCGCCAGGGCTTCTACGGCCAGACCGCGGCCGCTGCGATCAGCCCGACGCTGCTCAAGACCTTCGGCAAGGACAAGAAGGTGGCGTACCTCACGCCGGACTACACCTACGGTCACACTGTCACCAAGTCGATGCAGGACAACCTCGCATCTGCCGGATGGACCACCGTCACCAACCAGGTCTCGCCGCTCGGCGCTCCCGACTTCTCGTCCTATCTGCTCAACGTCGCCAATTCGGGCGCAGACATCCTGATCAACGTCAATTGGGGTCACGATGCCGTGCTGTCGATCCAGCAGGCCAAGCAGTTCGGCGTGCTCGACAAGATGAAGCTCGTCGTTCCCTATCAGGTGCCGTTCCTGGCTCGCGAAACCGGCGGCCTGATGCAGGGCGTCTATTCGGCGACCGATTATTGGTGGACCATCGAGGACAAATATCCGCTCGCCAAGATGTTCAACGAGGCATTCGAGAAGAAATACGGCTACAAGCCGGAGTGGGGCGCGGCCAATTCCTACGTCAGCTTCGCGCACTGGGCGCGCATGGTGGAGGACGCCGGCAGCTTCTATCCGCCCGACGTCATCAAGACCTATGAGAAGGAAGAAACCATCCCGTCTTTGGTCGGCGACGTGCACTATCGCAAGGAAGATCATCAGTGTGTCCGCCCCGTCATCGTCGTCAAGGGCAAGATGGACAAGGACATGAAGGGCAAGGAAGATTTCTACGAGGTGGTAGACATCGTGCCCGGTGCGGGCTTGATGCAGAAGCCGGACGCTTTCGGCTGCCAACTCGGCGACTATACCTAAGCGACATCCAAGTCCTGGCGTCGCGGGATCTGCTTCCCGCGGCGCCATTTTCGTGTTAGCGCGCCCGGCGCCCGGGCCTCGCGACATAACCAGGCTCCTCGATTGTCTTCATGATTAATTGGCCGAATTTCATTTCGCAGGTGTTCAACGGCTTGGCGCTGGGCGCGCTGCTCGCACTGATCAGCTCCGGCTTGACCATCATCTACGGCACGCTCGGGGTGCTCAATCTTGCACACGGCGCAATGTTCATGCTTGGCGGCTACGCCGGCTACGTCGCCTTTCAATATACCGGTTCGTTCATCGTCGCGGTCATTGCCGGTTCGCTGTTCGTCATGATCGTCGGCGTGGTGATGGAGCGCGTCATCATCCGGCACTTCTATCATCGACCCCACGAGGATCAGCTTCTTGTCACCTTCGGGCTCGGGATCTGCTTTGTCGAGCTGGTCCGCCTGGTCTTCTCGAGTGAATCGAAATTGGTGCCGCCGCCGCCGTTGTTTCAGGGCATCACATCGCTCGGCTTCATGTATTACCCAACCTACCGCCTTGCGGTGGTCGGCATTGTCGCAGCCGCGCTTGGCGCGCTGTTCGTCGTGCTTTATCGCACGCGGCTCGGCATGATCGTGCGAGCCGGCATTGAAGATGCCGTGATGGTCAACTCCCTCGGTATCAACGTCTACCGGGTCTTCATGATCGTGTTCGGCATCGGCGCGATGGCCGCCGGTTTTGCCGGCATCGTCAACGCGCCGGTTGTTTCGCTAACCCCGGGCGTCGGCGACGACATCCTCGTCGAGACTTTCGTGGTGGTGGTGATCGGCGGCGTCGGATCGTTTCCAGGCGCCATTCTGGGCGGTCTGATCGCCGGAGAAATCATCAGCATTACCGCAATGTTCAATCCCGGATACGCCTACGTCATGCTGTTCGCGGCCATGACGCTGGTGCTCGTGGTACGGCCGCATGGCTTGCTTGGCACCCAGGGCCGCGAATGAACGTGGTCATGTGATGCTCAAGAAACGTCCCTTATTGATCGAGGCACTGACGGCGATCGGCCTGGTCGCGGCGCCGTTCGTGCTTCCGCATCTCGGATTTGCTCCCAACACGGTGAACCGGATTTTGGTCTGGGGCCTGTTCGGCCTCGGCTTCGATATCCTGTTCGGCTTCACCGGACTGTTGTCGTTCGGCCAGTCGGCCTTTTACGGTACCGGCGGCTTCGTTGCGGCCTATCTGCTCACGCGAGCGGGATTTCCGAACGTTCTTCTGGCGCTGATCATCGGGATGATCGTGGCTGCCGCGGTCGGCTACCTGGTCGGTCTGATCGCGCTGCGACGCACCGGGATCTACTTTTCCATGATCACGGTAGCGATCGCGGAAGTCTTCTTTTTCGTCGAGTTCAACCCGTTGTCCGCCTGGACCGGCGGCGAGAACGGCTTGCCCGGCGTGCCCACGCCAAGTTTCAATCTTGGCTTCACGTCGATCCATTTCACGACCGGCTGGTCGCTCTATCAGTTTCTCGCACTGTGTTACTTCGTGGGCGTGGTGATCGCGCTGCGCATCGTGCGTTCGCCGGTCGGCGCGATCCTGAGCGCGATCCGGGACAATCCGCTGCGCGCGACCGCGGTCGGCCATAACATCCACGGCTACAAGCTCACGGCGTTCGTGATCGCTGCCGCCTATGCCGGATTCGCCGGCGGGCTGCTCGGCGTGCTGCAGGCGTTCATGCCGCCCGACGCCTTCACCTTCGACACCTCGGGACAGTTGGTGATGCAGACCGCGATCGGCGGTCGCGGGACTCTGTTCGGGCCGCTGGTCGGCGCCGCGGTCTGGCTGTTCCTGCAGGATTTCCTGCAAGCGGCTCTTGGATTGGGCGCGGCGTGGAAGCTTGTACTCGGCGTCATCTTTGTCTTGCTGGTATGCTTCCTGCGCCGTGGCATCATCGGCGGCCTCGAGGACCTGTTCGGCTGGTTGTCGGGCAAGCGCGCCATCAAATCCGAGCCGGAGGAAGCGGGAGCCGTATCCGCTGCCGCCGTCGATGCGCCGAAGGCTGCGGAAGCCGAGGTAGTCAAGCTGCCGCTGCGGGCGCGTGGGGGCGAGGACCGCGCGGGTCCGATCCTGCAGGCAACCGGCCTCTCCAAGCGCTATGGCGGCCTGCTCGCCAACAGCGATATCGATTTCACGGTCAATCACGGCGAACTGCGCGGCATCATCGGCCCCAACGGGGCCGGCAAATCGACCTTCTTCAAGATGCTGACCTGCGAGATCATGCCGAGTTCAGGCAAGATTGTATTCGAAGGGCGCGATATCACCGGTACCAGCGTTACTAATGTGTGCCAGCTCGGCTTGACCAAGAGCTACCAGGTCAACCAGCTGTTCACCGGGCTTTCGGTTCGCGAAAACATCGTCATCGGCGCGCTCGCCAAATTGCGGGGCAAATTCCGTCTCGATCTGTTCCGCAGCCTGGACAGCATCCCGAAACTGAACGAGCAGGTCGAACGTACGGCCGAGCTGGTCAATCTCACCTCGCGGCTCGATACGCCGGTATCGCAACTTGCCTATGGCGAGAAACGACGCCTCGAGATCGGGCTGGCGCTGGCGACCTCGCCGAGCCTGTTGCTGCTGGACGAGCCCCTGGCCGGCATGAGCCCGCGCGAGCGGGTCGAGACCGTCAAGCTGCTCAAGTCGATCAGCCGGGACCGCACCATGATCATCATCGATCACGACATGGATGCCCTGTTCGAGCTGGCGGAGCGCGTCACCGTGCTTCAGGAGGGCCGCGTATTGGTCGAAGGCACTCCGGAAGAGATCAAGCGAAGCACTGCGGTGCAGGAGGCCTATCTTGGCGGAGTGCATGGAGTGCTCGAGGCATGAGCTTGCTCGAGGTCAACGGTCTGAACAGCTATTACGGCGATTCCCATATCCTGTTCGACGTCTCGTTGCGGGTCGAGCGTAACGAAGTCGTGGCGCTGCTCGGCCGCAACGGCGCCGGCAAAAGCACGACGTTGAAGAGCCTGATGGGCGTGGTGACGCCCCGGGCCGGTTCGGTAATGTTCGACGGAGTCGAAATCGCCGGCAAGAAGAGCCATGCGATCGCACGGGCCGGCATGCAGCTCGTGCACGAAGATCGCCGCATCTTCGGCAGCCTTAACGTCGAAGAGAACCTGGTCCTCGCGGGCTTGACCGCATCGAAACGCTGGCCGCTCGATCGCATCTACGAGATGTTTCCTCGGCTCAAGGAGCGGCGCGGCAACCGCGGCACCGATTTGTCGGGCGGTGAACAGCAGATGCTGGCGATTGCGCGCGCGTTGGTGCGCGATCCCAAGATCATTCTGCTCGATGAACCCTTCGAAGGGCTGGCGCCGATCATCGTGCGCGACCTGATGAAGGCCTGCAGCGATCTGGCCGCGGCCGGTCAGACCATCGTGCTGGTCGAACAGAACCTCGCAGCCACGCTATCCCTCGCCCAGCGCATTTACATCGTCAACAATGGCCACATTGTTCACGAGGGGCCGGCGCAGGAGATCAAGGCGCAGCCCGCAGTGCTGCAGCGATACCTCGGGGTATAGCGCCGCAAGGGAGCCGATCGCGTCGAGCGCGTAGCGACGTAATTTTGGATAGCCGGCGGGTCCGCCCACCCGACCTCCGGAACAAATGAGGCGTTTGGCGGTTCAGCCAGCTGAAATGCCGGGGAACCTCGCCGTCCGTGGATCATCCAATGAACTGATTGCGCCGTGGCGTAGGCACGACCGTCCGTACGCGGGCCGGCGACCGCTCCCCTAGGGTATTCCTTGGGACGACGAATTGACCCAGGATGCTTCGATCGTGGGACAAGCAAGCAGGGAGCGAACATGGCTGAACAACAAGCCGACCCCACAGGACCGGATCTTTCGCAGGGCGTGGCAGCTCAAGACTTCACCGGCGAAACCTTGCTGGGCCATGTCGGCGATCGAGATGTTCTGCTCGTGCGCGCCGGAGCCGAAATTTTTGCGATCGATGCGCATTGCAGTCATTATCACGGACCGCTGGCTGAAGGGCTCGTCGTCGGGAAGAGCATTCGCTGTCCCTGGCACCACGCCTGCTTCGATCTGCGGACCGGCGAAGCGACGCGGGCGCCGGCGCTGGCCGCGCTTTCGGTCTGGCAGGTCGAGCGCGATGGCGACCGGATATTTGTGCGGCAAAAGCGCGGGGCGCCGAAGCCGCGCGGTAAGACACCGAGCGATGCGCCCGGCAGCGTCGTGATCGTGGGCGGCGGCGCTGCCGGCTTCGCCGCGGCGGAAATGTTGCGGCGGCAACAGTTCGAGGGCAGCATCATCATGCTGAGCGACGACGCCGATGCGCCGGTCGATCGGCCCAACCTCTCAAAGGATTACCTCGCCGGCAGCGCGCCGGAAGATTGGTTGCCGTTGCGGCCGGAAGACTTCTACTCGGAAGTCGATATCGATCTGCGGCTCAAGAGCAAGGTGACGGGAATCGATACCGCAGCGCGACAGGTCGCCACCGCGACGGGTGACACTATCCGCTACGATCGCCTGCTGTTGGCCACGGGCGCCGAGCCGGTGCGGTTACCGATCCCGGGTGCCGATCAACCGCATGTTCATGTCTTGCGCTCGCTGGCGGATTGCCAGTCGATCATAGCCGCCATACCCGGAGCGCGGCGGGCTATGGTGATCGGGGCCAGTTTTATCGGGCTGGAGGCTGCCGCCGCTTTGCGAGCCCGCGAGATCGAGGTTCATGTCGTGGCGCCGGAACGGCGGCCGATGGAGCGCGTGCTGGGAGCTGAGATGGGCGACTTCGTCCGCGCCTTGCACGAGCAGCACGGGGTGATCTTCCACCTCGGCGATACCGTGACCGCGATCGAGGGCAAAACTGCGACGCTGAAGAGCGGCGGCACGCTTGAGACCGATCTGGTCGTGGTCGGGATCGGCGTGCGTCCACGGCTGGCCCTGGCCGAAGGAGCCGGCATCAAGCTCGACCGCGGCGTAGCCGTAAATCAATTCCTCGAAAGCAGCGTTCCCGGAATCTTCGCCGCCGGCGATATCGCGCGTTGGCCCGATCCACATTCCCGGGAAAACATCCGGGTCGAGCATTGGGTGGTGGCAGAGCGGCAGGGGCAGACCGCCGCACGCAACATGCTGGGCGCACGGGAGGCGTTCGACGCGGTGCCGTTTTTCTGGAGCCAGCACTACGATGTGCCGATCAACTATGTCGGTCACGCCGAGGCATGGGAAGAGATCGCCATCGAAGGCGACGTCGCCGGGAAGGACTGCCTGTTGCGATACAAGAGCAAAGGCCGCGTGCTCGCGGTGGCATCGATCTATCGCGACCTTGCGAGCCTTCAGGCCGAACTGGCGATGGAGCAGGGTCGCGAATAGCTCCGCGGCCGTAGGCGGCCGGACCGGCGAAAACGAGGCGTTTTCGCCGCCCGACGCGGAAAATGCAGCCGCGAATGACCGCCGGTTCTAGCGTTTTGTTAACCAATTGTTATGCCTACCGGTAACGCGTCTTTAATTGCGCCGACGTAGGGTCGTCGTGCGGTCCGGCGTGGGCCGCGCCTCCGCCCAGCATGGCCGGAAGCTCGCGTACGCGTTGGAGTTGCCCATGGATATCATGACGAGCGTCGGGCTCGTGTCCGGCATCATTGTCGTTACGACGATGGTGCTCATGGGCGGTGACCTGCACATGTTCGTCAGCGAACATGCTGTCATCATCATCTTCGGTGGGTCGATCGCCGCCACCATGATCCGATTTCCGCTGATGGCGATCATGCACGGCCTGCCGCTCGGAGCGAAATTCGCCTTCACAATGAGCCGGCTGTCGGCGCGCGATCTGGTCGACGAACTGGCCCGCATCGCCGAAATCGCGCGCAAGCAGGGGCCGGTAGGTTTGGAAAAGGTCGAGACCGACGAGCCGTTCCTCGCCAAGGGAATCCGCTATGTCGCCGACGGTTACGATCTCGAGTTCATTCGCGACAATCTCGAGCGCGACCGCGACAATTTTTTGATGCATCTCGATGAGGGCGGGAAAATCTACCGCGCCATCGGAGACTGCGCGCCGGCCTTCGGCATGATCGGTACCTTGATCGGCATGGTGCAGATGTTCGCCAATATGACCGACCCCTCGAAGCTCGGCCCGTTCATGGCGACCGCCTTGCTCGCAACGCTTTACGGCGCGCTGGTCGCCAACCTGTTCTGCCTGCCGATCGCCGACAAACTGCACGGCAAGCTGCTCGACGAGGAAACCAACCGCACGCTGATCATTGATGGCATTCTGATGATCCGGGATTCCAAAAGCCCGGCGCTGGTGCGAGAAATGTTGCTGGCCTACCTGCCGGAAAAACACCGCCATGAAGAGGGCGAGCCGGTTCCGGCGTAAGCGGTCGACCCACATCCGGAACGAGCCCAATGGCCAAGAAAAAACGTGGCGACGCGCATGGAGGGGGGCACGGCTGGTTCGTGACCTTCGCCGACCTGATGGGCCTGATGATGAGCTTCTTCGTCATGCTCGTCGCATTCTCCACCATGGACAACAACAAGCTCAAGATCGTCGCCGGTTCGATGCGCGATGCATTCGGCGTGCAAAGCGAGAAGCGCTATTCGGGCGTCATCGAAGCCGATGGACTTCCCACCAAGCCGAAGCTCAAGAACGCCGCCCACATCCAGCCGGAGGACGCCTCCAACACGCCGACCCCGGATCAGCACAACGACGCCCATACCTCCGGCGTTCAGCTCAAGATCGATCGCGAATTCGCACTGGCGGCGGCCTCCTTGCGGCAGGCGTTGCAGGACTTGCCGGAAATAACCGAGATTTCAAAGAACATCATGTTCGAGGAGACCAATCAGGGCCTCAATCTCGAAATCGTCGATCAGGATGGCCGGTCGATGTTCGCCGACGGGTCCAAGGTGCCGTATGACCGCACCCGCCGGCTGATCGAAAAGTTGGCGGCGCCGCTCAAGGCCACTCCGCTGCGGATATCGATCGTCGGCCACACGGCGTCGGGCTTTGTGCCGACGCAAAGCGATTACGGTGCTTTTGATCTGTCGGCCGATCGCGCCAACGCGGTGCGCCAGATTCTTGAGCGGGAAGGGCTGCCGTCGTCCCACATCTTTGCGGTTTCCGGCAAGGCCGACTCGCAGCCGCTGTTTCCCGACGATCCCTCGTTGTCCGCCAACCGCCGCGTGACCATTACGTTGATGCGCGAAGACCCGCCGCTGCCGCCTGACCTGAAACCATAAAGACGCTACGATAGTACCGGAGATCATGCCCGAGATCGCTATGATCTTGCGGAGCGGGCATCGTCCATGGTGCTATGCCTATTCCATAAACTCGCCTTTCAGAAGCGGCCGCTAGCCGACACGGATCAAATCAACCGATAAAGCGTTTTTCCAGCGTCATGGCTCTCAGCGTCACATCAGCCGAAGCCCAGGAGGGGTCGGTTACGACGGGTTTTTGGGCGCTGACGCTCGGAAGCATCGGCGTTGTATTCGGCGACATCGGGACGTCGCCACTATACGCGTTTCGCGAGGCGGTCGCGGGAGCCGCGCAGGGCCAGCCGATCACGCGCCCCCTCGTGCTTGGCGTGCTGTCGCTGATCCTGTGGGCGCTTTTTGTCGTCGTCACCGCGAAATACGTGCTGTTGCTGTTGCGCGCCGACAATAACGGCGAAGGCGGGACGCTTTCGCTGATGGCGCTCGGACAACGCGCATTGCAGCGTCGGAGCTGGTTCTTGCTGACGCTCGGCGTGATCGGCGCCTCGATGTTCATCGGCAATTCCATGATCACGCCGGCGATTTCGGTGCTCTCCGCGGTCGAGGGACTGAAACTCGCGACGCCTGCGCTTGAGCATTATGTGGTGCCGCTGACGGTTTTCATCCTGGTCGTGCTGTTCTCGGTTCAGAGCAGCGGCACGGCGCGGGTGGCATCGGCGTTCGGCCCGGTCATGATCGTATGGTTCAGCAGCCTCGCGGCAATGGGCCTTGTCCATATCAGCGACGACCCTTCCGTGCTGGCCGCGATTAACCCGGCATATGGAATTCAATTCCTGCTGTCCCATGGCACGGTCGGAATGGTGACGCTGGGCGCGGTGTTTCTCGCGGTAACCGGCGGGGAGGCACTTTACGCGGATCTGGGGCATTTCGGACGCAAGCCGATCCAGGCCGGCTGGCTTTTTTTTGTTCTGCCGTCGCTGCTGATAAACTACTTCGGGCAGGGTGCACTGGTACTTTCCAATCCGGCTGCGATCGAGAACTCCTTTTATCGGATGGTACCGGAAATATTGCTGTTGCCGCTGGTGGCGCTGGCGACCGCTGCGACGGTGATCGCGAGCCAGGCGGTGATTACGGGGGCGTATTCGCTGATCCGCCAGGCGGTTCAGCTTGGTCTTCTGCCCCGATTTGAGGTCCGCTATACCTCCGAGGCCCATGCCGGCCAGATCTACTTGCCGCGCGTCAACACGCTGCTGCTGATCGGCGTCCTGCTCCTGGTGTTGCTGTTTCGTACCTCCAGCGGACTGGCGTCCGCCTACGGCATAGCGGTCTCGACAACCATGGTGGTCGACGGGATCATGGGTTTCGTCGTGATATGGAAGTTGTGGAATTGGCGCGCCGCCACCGCCGCGGCGGTGATCGTCCCGTTTGTCGTCGTCGACATGACTTTCTTCAGCGCAAACCTGCTGAAGCTGCTGGAAGGTGCGTGGGTGCCGCTCCTGTTCGGGTTGGCGATGGCGGTCACGATCTGGACCTGGCGCAGGGGAGCCGCCATCCTCACTGCCAAGACCCGGCGAACCGAAGTTCCGCTGAAGGATCTGATCCAGAGCCTGGAAAAGCGCCCGCCTCACATCGTCAAGGGCACGGCGGTATTCCTTACAAGTGATCCTAATTTCGTCCCCACCGCGCTGCTGCATAATCTGAAGCACAACAAGGTGCTCCATGAGCACAATGTCATCCTGACCATCGAAACCGCGCAAACCCCGCGCGTCGGTCTGGCCGATCGCGTCCGCATGGAAACGATCAGCGACAAGTTTGCGACCGTCCGGCTCCGTTTCGGCTTCATGGAATCGCCGAACGTGCCGAAGGCCTTGGTGATCGCGCGGAAGCTCGGCTGGCAATTCGACATCATGGCGACGTCGTTTTTCGTTTCGCGCCGGTCGCTGAAGCCTTCGGCGCAATCGGGAATGCCGCTATGGCAAGATCGACTGTTCATCATGCTGAGCCGTTCGGCCAACGACGCCACCGATTATTTTCAGATTCCGACCGGCCGCGTGGTTGAAGTCGGGACCCAAGTGACGATCTAACGAGTGACGATCTAAATAGACGTCCGAGTGACGCTTTTAAGTCACGTTTTCAATGCGCCCCGGATTACCATCTAAAGTTCTATGCATTTTTTGCATGGTGTAGGGCCGAAATCGGGGTAGGCTATGCTTTAAGCGCAGGGCTATAAGCCGCCTCGCTTTGCCGACGTGCAGTGAAGCTTTTTGAGGCCGCCGCTCTCATGACCAGTGATGTTGTAGTCCCCGCCGCGGAAACGACGGCGCTAAGTGGTCGTGGCGATGCCCATTCCACCGCCGGCTTCAAGGCGCTGATGCTTGGCAGCATCGGCGTCGTCTATGGAGACATCGGCACCAGCCCGCTGTATGCGCTTCGCGAGGCCGTTAGTGCCGCCAGCGGCGGGACCGGTGCGGTCAATCCGCAGTCCGTCCTCGGTGTGCTGTCGCTGATCCTGTGGGCACTCATCGTCGTGGTGACGCTGAAATACGTGCTGATCCTGTTGCGCGCCGACAACCATGGCGAAGGTGGAACGCTGGCGTTGATGGCATTGGCGCAACGCGCGGTCAGCAACGCCGGCGGGGTGATCGTGCTGCTCGGCATCGTCAGCGGCGCGCTATTTTACGGCGATGCGGTAATCACGCCGGCTCTTTCGGTGCTTTCGGCAATCGAAGGCATCAAGCTCGTCACCGCCACGTTCGATCCCTATGTTGTGCCCCTGACGGTCGTCATTCTGTTCGCACTGTTCGCGGTTCAGTCGCGCGGCACGGCGCGGGTCGCGGCGTTGTTCGGGCCGGTGATGTCGATCTGGTTCGCCGTCATCGCGATCGCGGCGATCACCCCGATCATGCGGCATCCGGAGGTGCTGTTTGCGCTAAATCCGGTACACGCCGTCTGGTTCATGACTCATCACGGCATCATCGGCTTCGTTACGCTAGGCGCGGTCTTTCTCGCCGTCACCGGCGCCGAGGCGCTTTATGCCGACCTCGGCCATTTCGGCAAGCGTCCGATCCAGACCGCATGGCTCTACATCGTACTGCCGTCGCTGGCCCTGAACTATCTGGGACAAGGTGCGCTTTTGATCTCCGATCCGCACGCCGTCGAGAATCCGTTCTTCCTGATGTTTCCGGACTGGGCACTCCTGCCGATGGTCTGTCTCGCCACGGTGGCCACGGTGATCGCGAGTTCAGGCGGTCATCACCGGCGCCTATTCGCTGACCCGTCAGGCCATCCAGCTCGGACTGCTGCCGCGATTCGAGATCCGCCACACCTCCGAATCCCATTCCGGCCAGATCTACATTCCGCGCATCAACATGCTGCTGCTCGTCAGCGTGACGCTGTTGGTCTTGATGTTCCGCTCCTCAAGCGCCCTGGCATCGGCTTACGGGATCTCGGTGACGGGGACCATGGTGGTGACGGGGATGATGGGCTTCGTCGTCATCTGGAAGGTCTGGAAGTGGTCGCCGATCGCGGCCGCGGCCCTAATCGCGCCATTTCTGTTTCTCGACCTCACATTCCTTGCGGCCAACCTCCTGAAAGTCGTCGAGGGCGGCTGGGTGCCTTTGGCGCTGGGCGGCGTGGTCATGCTCCTGATGTACACTTGGCGGCGCGGCAGCCGGTTGCTGTTCGAGAAATCGCGCAAGCTGGAGTTTCCGCTGGCGGACCTGGTGGCGATGCTGGAGAAGCGGCCACCGCAGCGGGTTCCCGGCACCGCGGTGTTTCTGACCAGCGACCCCGTCAGCGCGCCGACCGCGCTGATGCATAGCCTGAAACATTACAAGGTGCTGCACGAGAAGAACGTCATCCTCACCATCGAGACGGCACCGACCCCTCGGATCGATCCGTCCGAACGGGTCCGGATGGAGCAGATCAGCAAGACTTTCTCCAAAGTGACACTGCGATTTGGCTTCATGGAATCGCCCAATGTTCCGAAAACCCTGGCGATCGCCCGCAAGCTCGGCTGGCAGTTCGACATCATGTCGACTTCGTTCTTCCTGTCGCGACGTGCATTGAAGCCCGCCGCGCATTCGGGGATGCCGCGCTGGCAGGATCATCTTTTCATCGCGATGAGCCGGACGGCGAACGACGCCACCAACTATTTCCAGATTCCGACCGGAAGGGTGGTGGAGGTGGGAACACAGGTGACGGTCTAACGGTGCTGGCAGCCGTTTCTGGTGCTTGATTTTCGTCACGCCAGGGGCGACGTTGGCGCCGTGCGGCGGCATCGGTGATGCGATTGCCGCGTTCCCGGTTGGTTGCGTCAGGAGGACGAGCGTGGCGGGTCAGGGTTACCAGGTTCAGGATTTGACGCCGGAAGACGTATCCAAGGGGATGGCCGACGGACGCTATCTGCTGGTCGACGTTCGCGAGCCGAACGAAGTCGCGGCGGAAGCCTATCCGGACGCTGTCGTCGTGCCCCTTTCCAATTTCGACCCGCACGCCATTCCCGACCCCCAGGGCAAGCAGGTTGTTTTTGCCTGCCGGTCGGGGAAAAGATCGGTGACGGCGTCGCTGGCCGCCCAGGTCAAGGGTTTGGCCTATGACAAGCACCTGGCCGGCGGGATGCTGGCCTGGAAGGATGCGGGATTGCCGACCAGGATTGGCGGCTGATCGTTCCATGACGTCTGTAAACAAGGTTTTTGCGGATCTTCCCGTCACCGTTTTCGAGGCGATGTCGCAGCTGGCGCGCGACAATGAAGCGATCAACCTCGGCCAGGGCTTCCCCGACGATCCGGGCCCCGAGGATATTCGCCGTGCCGCCGCGGACGCGACCATGGACGGTAACAACCAATATCCGTCGATGATGGGCATCCCGGAGTTGCGACGGGCGATCTCGGCCCATTACGAGCGTTGGCACGGGCTCCGGCTCGATCCCATGACCGAGGTGATGGTGACCTCAGGGGGCACCGAGGCGCTGACCAGCGCCATCCTGGCGGTCGTCGAACCCGGCGACGAAGTCGTGGTATTCCAGCCGGTGTATGATTCGTACCTTCCGATCATCCGGCAGGCCGGCGGCATCCCGCGGCTGGTGCGGCTCGAGCCGCCGCATTGGCGGCTGACGGAAGAAGCGCTGCGCGGCGTGTTCACGCCCAAGACCAAAGCCGTCCTTTTCAACAACCCGCTTAATCCGGCCGCGGTGGTATATCCGCGCGAGGATCTCGAGCTGCTGGCGCGGTTCTGTCAGGAGTTCGACACGGTCGCGATCTGCGACGAGGTCTGGGAGCACGTCATCTTTGACGGGCGTGAGCATATTCCCCTGATTACGATTCCTGGGATGCGCGACCGCACCATCAAGGTCGGCTCGGCCGGCAAGATCTTTTCGCTGACGGGATGGAAAATCGGTTTCGTCTGTGCGGCGCCGCCGCTGTTGCGGGTGGCCGCGAAAGTGCACCAGTTCCTGACCTTCACGACCGCCCCCAATCTGCAAGCGGCCGTCGCCTACGGTCTCGGCAAGCCGGCGCAATATTTCCATGACATGCGCAAGGATCTGGCGCGCAGCCGCGACCGCCTCGCCCGGGGACTGGAGCGTATCGGCTTCCCCGTTCTGCGCTCGCAGGGAACCTATTTCCTCACTGTCGACCTGTCGCCGCTGGGACTCAACGAAAGCGACGAGGCGTTTTGCCGACGCATCGTGACGGACTACAAAGTTGCAGCGATCCCGGTATCGGCCTTTTACGAACAGGATGCCGTCACATCGGTCGTGCGGTTTTGCTTTGCCAAAAAGGACGCCACGCTCGATACCGCGCTGGAGCGTCTATCCGACGCGGTGCACCGCCGATAGGGGGTCGATCAATGATGCGTCGGTCAAGCTGCAGCTTCCTCCGATTTGCGGCCGCGGTGGCCGGGCTGTTTATCGCGGCCGTATTGTCTCTGCCGGCGAAGGCGCAGGAACGCACCGTCAATTTCTACAACTGGTCGAACTACATGGCGCCGGGGGTGCTGGAGGACTTCACCAAGGAAACCGGCATCAAGGTGGTCTACGACACCTTCGACGCCAATGAGACGCTGGAAACCCGATTGTTGGCGGGGAAATCCGGTTATGACGTCGTGGTCCCCACGGCGTATTTCCTGCAGCGCCAGATCGCCGCGAACGTCTTCCAGAAACTCGACAAGTCAAAGCTTCCGAACCTTGCGAATGCCTGGCCGGAAGTAACCAAGCGTCTCGCCATCTACGATCCCGGCAACGTCTATGCCGTCAACTACATGTGGGGCACCACCGGCATTGGCTACAATGTCAAAGAAGTGCAAAAAATCCTCGGGCCGGAAGGCCGGATCGACAGCTGGGACGTAATCTTCAAGCCGGAGAATCTCGCCAAATTCAAAGATTGCGGGGTTCACATGCTGGATTCCGCTGACGACGTTCTCCCGGCGGCACTGGCCTATCTCGGCCTTGATCCGAATTCGACCAAACCGGCCGACCTCGAAAAAGCTGCCGATCTCGTCGCCAAGGTCAGGCCGTACGTCCGCAAGTTTCATTCATCGGAATATCTGAGCGCATTGGCCACCGGCGAGATTTGCGTGGTGGTCGGCTGGTCGGGCGACATCATGCAGGCGCGCAGCCGTGCGCTCGAGGCAAAGAATGGCATCGAGATCGGCTATGCCATGCCGAAGGAGGGGGCGCAGATGTTTTTTGACAATCTGGCGATCCCGGCCGATGCCAAGAATGTCGCCGAAGCCTACGAGCTGATCAACTATCTCTATCGGCCCGACGTCGCGGCCAAGAATTCGGACTTTCTGTCTTACGCCAACGGAAATCTCGCGAGCCAAAAGCTGATCGATCCCAAAGTCCTCAATGACAAGGCGGTCTATCCGGACGAGGCGACACTTGGGAAGTTGTTCGTGATCACCGCGCGTGACCCCGCGACCCAGCGTGTCATCAACCGGCTTTGGACCAGAGTGAAGACGGGGCGGTAGCGCCGTCAGCCTGCTTGGGTCGGCGTCGCTCAGCCGGCGTCGTGATTGCTATCGCCAGCGGCGATGCAGCCATAGCCATTGGTCCGGATACTCGCGAATCCAGCCCTCGACAACCGAGGTGATCGCCTGCGTCGTTCCCTGGACGTCGATCTGCCCCGAGGCGTCCCGCACCGGTTTTACTTCTTCGGATAGCTCGGCGCGGAAGCGATGGCCGGGCAGGCGGATGATGCGGACGCCATGGATCGGGCACTCGACCTGTCGCAACAGCCGCGCCAACATCGGGTTTGCCCGGGTCTTGCGCCCGAAGAACGTTACCTCGACGCCGCCGGTCAGATATTGGTCGACCAGCATGGCGACGTGCTGGCCCTTCTGCAGGGCTTCCGCCAGCTTGAGCGGTGCGTCGCGGCCCGCCGGGATCAGGGTGCCCATTTTGACCGCGCGCATCTCCTGGATGATGCGGTCGGCAGAGGCAATGTTGGGCCGGCGGTACAGGATCGCGGCATCGAGCCCGTGCGCGACCGCAGCCAGCGCCGGTAGCTCCCAGTTGCCGAGATGACTGGCAAAGATCAGCGCCGGCTTGCCGTCCAACCGTAGTTGGGCAAACAGCTCATGGGTGCGCTGCTGAATCTCGATGCGGCTGTCCTCGGGACGCGCAGGATCGTGTTCCCAAATATGGTCGAGATGGGCGAATTCGGCGCCGACCCTGCCGAGATTGTCCCAGACCCCGGTCAAAATCGTATCGATCTCTTCGGGCGATTTTTCAGGGAATGCGGCGGTCAGATTGGCACGGGCGATCCGCTGCTCGCGCAGCAACGGGCCAATGCGCCGGGTGATACGGCCGAACAGGTTTGCCGTCTTGATCGGGTCGAAATAGCGGGTGGCCCGCAGCATGCCGATCGTCAGCGCACCTACCGCCGCTTCGCCGAGCGGCTTGGCGGTCTCGCGGATACGTGCCTTGGCGCGAATCAGCGGGGAAGCCATCAGAAACCAATACTGGTCTTGCGAAACGCCGGCCCGCTTTCCGCAAGGGAAAACGCGTGGGCGTGCGTATCGCCAACTGGCAAGATCATATCAGGGGCCGGCCTCGGGAACGCAATGTCGGTCAAATCGGCTCGCGCGTCAGAATCAACGAAGCATTCTGGCCGCCGAAGCCGAACGAATTCGACATCACGGCGGTGATGCGCGCGTCGCGCGCCGTGTTTCCGACGACGTCGAACGGGATCGCCGGATCCGGAACATCATAGTTGATTGTCGGCGGAATGCGCTGGTGCTCGAGCGTCAGCAACGAGAAGACCGCCTCGACGGCACCCGCCGCCGAAATGGTGTGGCCGACCATCGATTTGTTGGAAGACACCGGGATTCGCTTGGCTTGTTCGCCGAATACCGCGGAAATCGCCAGATATTCCATCTTGTCGTTTTCCGGCGTTGCGGTGCCGTGGGCATTGATATGATCGATCTGCTCCGGCTCCAAGCCGGCATCGGCGAGAGTTCTTGCGAACGCAGCCAATGATCGGCTTGCCGTCGGGGCTCGATCGGGTCCGATGGAAGGAATCGGTGAGTTCGCCGCAGCCGGCCACCACGCCAAGAATTGGCGCGCCGCGGGCGATCGCGGCATCATAGCTTTCGAGCACCAGCGCGCCGGCGCCCTCCGCCATGACAAAACCATCGCGATTCTTCGAGAACGGTTTCGATGCGGCCCGCGGCGGATCGTTCTGGGTCGAGAGCGCCGACAGGAGAGAAAACCGGACCAGGGCTTCCGGATTGACGGACCCGTCGGTCGCCACGCAAAGCGCAGCCTCGGTTTCGCCGCGCCGGATGGCTTCCACGCCGAGCTGGATGGAGGTCGCGCCGGACGCGCAGGCGGTCGATAACGAAATCGGCGATCCCTTGGTGCCGAAAGTCTCCGCGAGGCAGGCCGCAACCGACCCAAACATGAATCGGCGATGATAGGGGGTATATTTCCCGCCACCGCTCACGCGCAGCAGATCGTCGTAGTTTACTTCCTGCTTTCCGGAAGCGCGCCCGAGTTCCAGTCGTTGCGGCCATTCGACCTCAACCGGCGCCACCGCGAGAAACAGCGGTCCCGGGAAATCACCCTTGCGCCCAATGCCAGACTGTTCGAGCGCCTCTTCGGTGACCATGATCGCCAGACGTTCGGAAAGCCCGGTCGAAGAGAACGGTTCGACCGTGGCGAAATCCACCGTTCCGGCCAGCGTGGTTTTCAAGCCATCGATCGGGAACCGCGTGATGGTCCGGATACCGGATTCGCCGGCGCTTAGTTTTGCCCAGTTATCGGTTTTGCCGGCGCCGAGCGAGGTGACAATGCCCATCCCGGTGACAACGACGATCGGCCGTCCGGATTTGTCGCGCGTTTCTGTCATGAATCCCCCACCCGTGAAGTCACACGGTTCATTTGATCGTTTCGACCAGGGCCATCCCTTCGCCCCGCCAGTGACCGGCCCCGATCACGACAATTTGGGCAGGCGGCTTGGACATTTCAATCTCTATCCCGGAGGAATCGGCCGACGGAAACAACGCGCCGCGTGAGATCGACAGCGCAGCGAGCGCGAGCCCCAACGGAAATTGGGCCTCCATGGTGTGGCCGAACACGGTGCCGCTGGCGCGCACCGCGAAATCCGGGTGTTCCCTGAGGAACGCCTGCTCCTCCGATGTGGCCGGCTCGGCGCCGGTCGCGCCGGTGATGACGGCGCCGCCTTGTTCCAGAGCGCCGAGCTTGGACCAGAGCGTTTCAAGCGTCGCCTTGACGTCTCCCGGTTGCTTGCGTTGCGAGAGATCGGCCACGACGTTGGTCAGGCGCGCATAGGGCTTGGCACCGCGTGCCTCCGCATGAGCCCGGGATTCGATGACGAGAAACACTCCGGCCGAGCCGAGAGCAAAGCCCGGCTGCTTTTGACGCGACCAAACCGGCTCGAATTTGTCCTTGAGATTGTAATCGCCGAACTCATAGAGAACCAGAAGGTCCTTGCGCTCGCCGTTATGGGAGCCGCCGATCAGCGCGATGTCGCTCTGGCCGCCGGCGATGCGCGCCAGCGCGATCCGTGTCGCATCGACGCCGGAGACTTCTTCTCCCATGAAGGTGCGGGACGTTCCGGACACGCCATGGACGATCGCGATGTTGCCGGCCAGCAGATTCGAAAGCTGCGCCAGGAATAGCGTCGGACGCAAATCGCTCATCAGGCGTTCGTTGAGAAAGCCGGGTGCAGAATTGCCCGTCGCGCTCGCAGTTAGAACCCCGGAGTTGACCGCGAGGTCACGTTCGCCGCCACCGGCCGCGACGATCATATCCATCCGTCCAAGGATTTCCTTGTTGGCCTTCACGCCGGCGGATTCAAGTGCAAGCCCGGCGGCATATGTCCCGATGCGCTGCCAGGCCTCCATCTGACGCTGATCGCCTTTCTTTGGGATCTGCATGTCGAGGTTGACCGGCGCCCAGGGATGAACGACGCAGGGCGCAAACCGCTTCTCATCGACGTTGATGCGACGCTGGTTGAGCGCATCCCAGTTCGCATCCAGTCCCTCTCCAAGCGAAGTGGCCAGACCGATGCCGGTGATCCAGACTTCCGCCGATCCAGGTTTCGAAGCTTTACTGTCAGTCATGGCCCGGGGACCTGTTGCGGAAAGCCGATGCGTTTCGCCATGACGTCCATGTATCCGCGCAAATCCGGATTGGGGAAGGGGACGACACCAAACGTGATGGTCGCATTACACCTTAGTTGGCCACCCACCCGTATTTTTGCTTCGGTGATCGCATATCCCGAACCCTCATGGGCGACGCGGGCCTCGATGTTCAACAACTCCCCGGGATTGACGAAACTCCGCATCTTGGCTTCCTTGACCGCCGCCAGAAAAGGCATGCGCTCGAATTTCGTCAGCGCGATCAGCAGCCAGCCGGAAGTTTGCGCCATCGCCTCGATCAAGAGCACGCCTGGCATCAGCGGGTAGCCCGGGAAATGGCCCTCGAAGATCGTGTTGTGCTGAGGAACCTGGGCCTCGACCGCAATCGTGCGCTCGTCGACATTGAGGTCGACGATGCGGTCAATCAGATGGAAATATTCGAGATGCATGACGCGCGATTAGGCGCCCGCGGTCTTGGCGGCAACCAATTCATCGATCCGCGCACTGAGATTTTTCAAGACAAAATACTGTTCAGTGGTGGCCTTGCCGTCGTTGACTTCCTGGGTCCACTTTTCCAGCGGTAGCTTGATCCCGAACGCCTTGTCGATGGCGAACGCGATGTCGAGAAAATCGAGGCTGTCGATCCCCAGATCGTCGATGGCATGGCTCTCCGGCGTGATCGTGTCGCGCGGTATGTCGCAGGTTTCAGCGATAATCGTGGCGACCTGATCGAATGTGGATGACATCATTAAGCCTTTGATATATTGGAGACAAATTCCATGACGGCAAGGTAGCCCGGTACCGCTTCGCGGAATGCCCCCATCCGCCTTCGGGACTCGACTGCCCGTATATCGGAGGCCCGCCTTGAGTTCAATGGACGCGGGCCTTGTCGCCGAATTGGATTGGGGAGGACGAAGCCGGGGCCGGACTGCAAACTCAGATGGATGGCGCGGAAATGCGCACGCAATCGCGGCGTCCCATCAGGACGCAATCCTGGGTTCTGCGCAGGTCCGCGATGCTCACCGCGAGCCAAATCCCAACCGCCGTCAGCGCGACGGTAAATGCGAAGGCCGCGATATTTGCCAGCATGCGGTGGCGAAAATCATCCGGCTGTTCCCGCGGACGCTCATAGCGCGACAGGTCGTTCGGCTCCTGCCGGGCGTCCTGTTGTTGACCTTTCGCTTTCGCGCTCAGATCCTTCCGCCGGCCCGGCGTAAGCGCCGGGTCGCGCGGTCGAAACGGGAGCACCTGATGCTCCTCTTCCGACACGATGGGCCGCTGGATTTTCACTGGCGCCAGCTCCGTGACATCCTGATCTTAATTAGCACGCTCGCAAGGCGTGTCCATAAAATTTGCCGTGGCCGAAAGTTTCAGCCCATCCCTGCACAGCATTGTGAAACCTGCCGTAATCGATCCTGATCGGGCCGTCCTTCGACGTGCCGTGCATCGGCGTAGGAATGCCCGAACAGAATGTCGGAATGATCGTACGGTCTTCCGCGCGTGAACGGTTTGCGCCGCAACAGCGTCATACCCGGACACCACCGCCGCCAGCGAAAGTTGACGCATCGAGCATTCGGGCGTTGTTCGTAGGGCGGACTGTTCTGATCCGAGATAATCGATATCCGCGCCGCCGCGCCGATTCGCGATCGCCCGATCGCCGATCGCATAGCGGAATGCGAACACCTCGTTGAACGCGACTAACACGACCGCAGCGGGGGGCCGAGCCGAACCGCCCGCGGCCTCGATGTTAGCAGCGCCGGCCGCTGACACGGAGGAAAGCCGTTTGATCGTCTCCGGCACCATGGCATAATGCCCCGTTTTAACGGAGATTTTTGCCGTATTAAATTGAGGTTCAAGTCATGGCGAACACCCGCGAACCCATCCTTCAACCGATCCCAATCGTCTCTCTGCGGCCCACCCAGATGACCGTCGGATTACGGGAGGTCAAGGAAAAGCGGCAGCGCTGGCGAGAGCATAAATCCAAGAAAAAGCAGTCGGAGCTGCTCGGCAAACACATGATCCCGGTCGTTCTCGGACCGGACAAACGCTACTACGTCGTCGATCATCACCATTTGGCGCGAGCGCTTCATGATGAGGGTGTGAAGGACATTCTCGTCACGGTCATCGGCGATCTCTCGATGGTCCAACGCGATGCATTCTGGGGTGTGATGGACAACAAGAGGTGGGTCTATCCTTACGACGCCAAAGGCGAGCGTCGGCACTTCCGGGATCTGCCGAAATCGGTGACGGACCTCAAGGATGATCCGTTCCGCAGTCTCGCCGGCGAATTGCGGCGCGTCGGCGGATTTGCCAAGGACACAACGCCGTTCAGCGAATTCCTGTGGGCGGATTTCCTGCGCCGTCGCATGTCGCGAAAGGATGTAGACGGCGATTTCGAAAAGGCGGTCGAGAAAGCGCTGACGCTGGCAAAGAGCAAGGACGCGATCTACCTGCCCGGCTGGTGCGGACCGGCGTCCGACGACTAGGACCACGCCGGTATCGGCAGCAAGTTCCTCGGCAGCGGACCAGCGGGCGAAAAGCCGCTGCTGTCCAGAACGCTTTGGGCGCCTTACTTGGGCACGCGCCCCATCATGTAGAACTCGTCGTTCGGACGCATCGCGGTGACGTTGGCCATCCTATTCGACAATGCGAAGAACGCGGAGATCGCGGCGATATCCCAGGCGTCGTCGTCGCTGAAGCCGTGGCTCGCGAGGTCGGTGAAATCCTGTTCGGAAATCTTGTTGGCTTCGGTGCTGACCTTCATGGCGAAATCGAGCATGGCGCGCTGGCGGGGCGTGATATCCGCCTTGCGATAGTTGACCGCGATCTGGTCGGCGATCTGGGGATTTTTCGCCCGGATGCGCAGGATCGCACCATGTGCGATCACGCAATAATGGCACTGGTTGGCGCTGGAGGTGGCGACCACGATCATCTCGCGCTCGGCCTTGGTAAGGCCGCCGTCCTTATCCATCAGGGCGTCATGATAGGCGAAGAACGCCCGGAATTCGTCGGGCCGATACGCCAGCGTCAGAAACACGTTCGGAACGAAGCCGGATTTCTCCTGCACCGCGAGCAGACGCGTCCGGATGTCTGCCGGCAGGGCCTCGATCGCGGGCGTCGGAAAGCGTTTGGTGATCTGCGTCATGACGGAATTTCCAGGCAGGCGGTGTGGGCACCGGCAATCATAGTCGATGACGGCAGGCGCGCAAAGTCGCCCCGAGGGCGCGACGCCGCCGGCGTGTCAGCGCAGCGGTTTCTTCAGCAAGGAGAAACGGTCGGGATCGAGGCCGAGCGAGGGCTGCAACATCGGCGCTTCTATCGTATGCGCGGCCGGCCGGTCGCCGATGCCGGGATCGTTCGGAACCTCGCGGTGCGATGTGGCGCCCCGCCAGCGCTCGAGCACGGCGCTGACGAAATGCGTGTCGTGGCCGGCGGCGGCCGACGGCGTCGTCGAGATGGTGGCCTCACTGCGCGGCAACTGATGGGCCGGCACTTCCTTGAAGCGCAACCTGGTCGGAAGCGCGACGCCTTCGCCGAAGGCAAGCACTTCGCGTGTGCCGAGCGAGGGGACGAACGACAGCAGGTTTGCGGCGGCGTCGGAGACCGCCGAGCGGAGCAGCGCCTGGTCGCGCTCGTTGGCAAGGCGCATCGCGAACAGCGTGTTGCACTGGGAAATGATGGTGGCGTCGAGTTCGGCAGGGCGCTGGGTGACCAGTCCAAGATACACCCCGTATTTGCGGCCTTCTTTCGCGATCCGCGAGACCGCCTTGCGCGTCGGCCCGAAGCCGATGTTGCGGTCGGCGGCGGCATAGCGATGAGCCTCCTCGCAAACGAACAACAGCGGAGAAACGCCGTCGCTCCACAGTCCGAAATCGAACGCCATGCGGCACAAAACCGAGACCACGGAATCGACGACTTCGGCCGGGAAGCCGGCAAGCTGCATGATGGTCATCGGCCTGCCGTTGGCCGGGAGGCGGAACAGGTGGCTGATCACTTCCGCCATGGTATCGCCGCCGACATTGGCGTTGTCGAACATGAACGCGTAGCGCGGATCGTTACGGACGGTTTCGATGCGCGAGATCAGCTTGTGATAGATGATGCGCGATGAGCGGTTCTCCAGCTTGCCCATGCGTTCGTCGATCAGTGAAATCAGGTCGACGAGGCGGTAGGGCACCGGCGTGTCGACGGTGAAGCGGTTGAGCTTGGGGTCGATGCGCTTCAATCCAAGCCGGTCGCTATTTTGATATTGGGTATAGATCCCCTTGGCCATCGGAACGACTTCGGCGAGAATATCGAGCTCCTCGGGGATGCCGGGCCGGCCCGCGAACAGCACGTCGACGATCTCTTCAAAATTGAACAGCCAGAACGGCAGTTTCAGGTTGCGCGGGTTGAGAACCAGCGAACGATCGCCGAAACAGCGGCCGTATTCGTTGTGAACATCGAGCAAAAAGATTCGAAGGTTCGGGCGGGACTTGAGAATCTCGTTCAGCAACAGCGATACGCCGGTCGATTTGCCGACACCGGTGGACCCCAGCACCGCGAAGTGCTTGGACAGCATCTCCTCGATGTCGACATAGGCGATGACGGACGGGTCTTGCTGCAGCGTGCCGACGTTGATCTGGTCCGATCCCGAGGGCGCATAGACCGTGCGCAGTTCCTGGTTGTTGATGAGATCGACCGCATCGCCGATGGTCGGATAGTTGGTAACGCCGCGCTGGAATTTGGGCCGATCCGCCGATCCGAGGATTTCACCGAGCAGATCGACCGAGGCGCTGGCGATATAGAGGTCGGATACCGGCAAATTCTCGCAAGAGACTTCGGTGATCATGGCAACGATCGTGGAATTTGCGCAGCGGATGCTGACAAAGCGCCCGACCGTGGCCCGCACTTCCGAAACGGCCATCTGGCTCGTTGCCAGAAGCCCGACCCGGGCGAGGGACCCGCGCACCGAAATCACTCGTCCGAAAGATGTCACTCGTATCAAATCCCTCATTCAATGGATGCGAGCCGAGGCACGCATTGTTGAACGACTATGCCGGACGCGGGCTGGAGAAACGGTTAAGCTGTCGGCGGGCGAGTCCGTAAAATCTGCGGCACCTTGGCCCGAAATCCACGGATTTGGACCGTCAGAGAACTTGCGTTGCCGAAGATTGCTGGGAAATCCGCATTAAGGGCGTGGCGGTCCGAGCCATCGCCGTTAACCTTTGATTTACCAACATCCGAGATGCACCTCGCTTACGACAGTCCGAAATTGCCGGCCGCTACAGGCGGCATGAGCTGTGGAAATCCACGCAGCCCGTGGCGGAACGACGACAAATCGACATGTAAACTACTGGGATAACGTTATGCGCAAGCTTTTACTCGCTTCTCTTGCTCTCCTTGTCACGCTGCCGGCGTGGGCGAACGAAAGGTGGGAGACCCTGCCGCCGACGCCGCCATCGATCGCCACCGATCACGACGGCCACGCGCAGGTGAATGGCATCAGTATTCATTATGCGATCTACGGCCACGGCTCACCGGTGATTTTCCTGCACGGTGGCCTCGCCAACAC
This sequence comes from uncultured Alphaproteobacteria bacterium, assembly GCA_963756215.1. Lineage (GTDB taxonomy): Bacteria > Pseudomonadota > Alphaproteobacteria > Rhizobiales > Xanthobacteraceae > Bradyrhizobium. Next base: position 305,941 of record CAVWMY010000002.1, read on the forward strand.
CGACTATTGGGGCAACCAGGTAGCGGCGGTCGCGGCGCATCACACGGTGATCCTCATGGATAGCCGCGGTCATGGCCGCAGCACGCGCGATGCGCGGCCCTACGGCTACGATCTGATGGCCGACGATGTCGTCGCGCTGATGGACAATCTGAAGATCTCCAGGGCGGATATTGTGGGCTGGAGCGACGGCGCCATCCTCGGCATCGATCTCGCCATGCGTCACAAGGACAGGGTCGGCAAGGTATTTGCCTTTGCGGCAAATACGGTGACGACCGGTCTCAAGGACGGTGTCGAGAAGAACCCGACTTTCGCCGCCTATATCGCGCGCGCCGGCAAAGAATACGTCGAACGCTCGGCGACACCCAAGGAGTATGATGCTTTCGTCGAGCAGATCGGCAAGATGTGGGCCGAGCAGCCGAATTGGACCGATGCGGAGCTCAAGACGATCGACACCCCGGTCCTTGTCGTCGATGGCGACCATGATGAGGGCATCAAGCTCGATCACACCGTCTATATCGCGGCAACAATTCCGCATGCCGGGCTGCTGATCCTGCCGAATGTGAGTCATTTCGCCTTTCTGCAGGATCCCCGGCAGTTCAATTTCGCCATCCTTCACTTCCTGGGCGACGAGTAGGGATCGTCCTGCGGCCCGACAAATCCGTGCATCGCGCATTGACCCCAAACGGAATCGTGCTCAGATTGCGCCAAGCAATCGGGCAGGGGGAAGCGCCATGTGCCTTTTATGTCGTGCCGGTACAGCTATCACGTGCCGGGAAACGTCCCGGCGCCATTTTCTTCAATCGGCGGGCGGCCTCGCCGCCAGCGTTGCGCTTGCTCCGGCGGCCTTCGCCAAGGACACCAAGCCGGTGCCCAAGCCGCAAAACGACATTTCTCCAGATCGCGCGCTAAATCGCCTGATGAAGGGGAACGCCCGTTATGTTGAAGGCGTATCGCGCCGTCACGATTTCAAGGCTGAGCGTGAAGCATTGGTCGGCGGTCAAAATCCCTACGCCGGCATCCTGAGCTGCGCCGACTCCCGTATCGCTCCCGAATACGCCTTCGATAGCGGCAGGGGCGATCTGTTCGTCTGCCGGGTGGCGGGCAATTTCGCCAATGACGACATGGTCGCCAGCCTGGAATACGGCGTCGCGATCCTGAACGTGCCGTTGCTGCTCGTGCTCGGCCATGAGAGTTGCGGCGCGGTGAGTGCGACAATCAAATCGCTCAAGGATAATTCCACATTGCCGGGTCATATGCCCTCGCTGGTCGACGCCATCGCGCCGGCGGTGAAGGCCACCATGGGACAACCGGGCGACCCATTGGAGAACGCGACCCGGCGAAACGTCGTAGACAATGTCGCGAAACTCAAGTCGGCGACACCGATTCTGAGTGCCGCCGTCGAAGGCGGGAAGCTCAAGATCGTTGGTGGAATCTACCTACTGAGGGACGGCAAGGTGGAATTGATCGCTTGAACCCGAGGTCGCTTCTATGACCGTGACATTTAGTCCACAACCATTGCTGGACGAGCCGAATTGCCACGGGAACTTATTATTTACGCCGGAGTTACCGCCAATATAATGGGACCTGGGTCGGGGGTCTGCCTTTTGCAACATCAAAAATTCACCGCCCTCCATCCATTCCTCAGCGGTGGAGGAGAAGCCGCCACAATCATCGCGAACTTCAACTGGAGCTCCACGTCTCTCGGCACGATCGAGGCGTGGCCCGCCAGCCTTAAAGCCTCGATCGCGCTGATCCTTCGCTCTCCCGTTCCGATCGTGACGCTTTGGAACGAGGACGGCATCATGATCTACAACGATGCCTATTCGCAATTCGCGGGCGGGCGTCATCCCTCATTGTTCGGCTCCAAGGTCCGTGAAGGCTGGCCCGAAGTTGCCGACTTCAACGACAACGTCATGAAGGTCGGCCTCTCCGGCGGGACCCTGGCATATCGCGACCAGGCCATGACGCTGTCGAGAAACGGCGCGCCCGAACAGGTTTGGATGGACTTGGACTACTCGCCGCTTCTCGACGAAAGCGGCAAGCCGGCCGGCGTCATGGCTATCGTCGTCGAGACGACCGAAAAAATCCGGGCACAGAAAGAACTGAGCAGCGAGCGCGAAGGCCTGCGTCGCATGTTCGAACAGGCGCCAGGTTTCATCGCCGTGGTCAGCGGTCCGGACCATGTCTTCACCATGGCGAACGATGCCTATGCCAAGCTGATTGGCCATCGCGAGCTGCTTGGTCGAAGCGTCCGCCAGGCGCTGCCCGAGGTTGGCGAACAGGGCTTCATCGATTTGCTCGATCAGGTTTACCGAACAGGACAGCCGTTCGTGGGTCGAGGCGCGAAAGTGGATCTGCAGCAAAGCCCGGGCGGCAAATCGAACGAATATTATCTGGATTTCGTGTACCAGCCGATTCTGACCGACGGCCAGACCAGTGGCATCTTCATCCAGGGGCACGACGTCACCGAGGCGCGGTTGATCGAAAACGCGATCAGGAATGAATCCCGCAAGCTCCAGGTCCTCAACGAATCCGGGGCAGCCATCGCCGCCGAACTCGATGTCGGCAAGATCGTCCAAATCGTCACCGACGCCTGCACCGAATTGGTCGGCGCGCAATTCGGCGCGTTCTTCTACAACGTGATCAATGAAAAGGGCGAAAGCTACATGCTTTATGCCCTGTCCGGCGTGCCCCGCGCGGCCTTCTCCAGTTTTCCGATGCCGCGAAATACAGAGGTGTTTGAACCGACCTTCATGGGACAGGGCGTCGTCCGCTCGGACGACATTCTCCGGGACCCTCGTTACGGAAAGAACAGCCCTTACTCCGGCATGCCGAAAGGGCATCTGCCGGTGCGCAGCTATCTTGCCGTTCCCGTCACGTCGCGGAACGGGGAGGTGATCGGAGGATTGTTTTTTGGCCATGCGCAGCCCGGAAAATTTGTTCTCGAGCACGAGGAATTACTGATCGGAATCTCGGGTCAGGCCGCGACGGCGATCGATAACGGCAGGCTGTTTCAGGCCGCCGAGCGTGAAGTCGCCGAACGCCGCCGCGCGGAAACCGCACTTCAAACCTTGAATGCGACGTTGGAACAACGCGTGCTCGAAGAGGTGTCCCATCGCACCAAAGCCGAACAGCAGCTCCGACAGATTCAGAAAATGGAAGCGGTCGGACAGTTGACCGGAGGCATCGCACACGACTTCAACAATATGCTCGCGGTGATATTGGGTGGCTTGACGCTCATGAAGCGCAAGCTTGCCAAGGGCGAGCTCGACGTCGAACGTTTTGCCGACGGAGCGATCGAGGGCGCGCAACGGGCGGCGGCTCTCACGCAGCGGCTGCTGGCGTTCTCGCGGCAGCAGCCGCTGGCGCCCGAACCGCTCAGCGCCAACGTGCTGGTATCGGGCATGAGTGATCTGTTGAGCCGGACGCTGGGCGAGCAAATCAACATCCAGACCGTGCTTGCGGCCGGGCTCTGGCAGATCCTGGCCGATCGGGTCCAACTCGAGAACGCCATCATTAACCTCTCGGTCAATGGGCGTGATGCGATGCCGGCCGGCGGCAAGCTCACAATCGAGACGTCGAACGCCTATGTGGACGACGCATTCGCAAAGGAGTTCGCGATTGCTCCGGGCCAGTATGTGCTGATCGCGGTCGCCGATACCGGCTCGGGCATGTCGCCCGACGTGCTGGCCAAGGCGTTTGATCCCTTCTACACCACCAAGGAAGTCGGCAAGGGCACCGGGCTCGGCTTGAGCCAGGTTTACGGCTTTGTCCGTCAATCGGGCGGCCACGTCAAAATCTATTCCGAAATCGGCCTGGGGACGACCGCGAAGATATATCTGCCTCGCCATCACGGCGGGAATACCGCGCAAAAGGTTGAGGCTCCGTTGCCCGTCGTTCGCGGCAGCCGCCGGGAAGTCATAATGGTGGTCGAGGACGAGGATCGCGTTCGTGCCGTTTCCGTCGAAGCGCTCAAGGAGCTGGGATATGCCGTCGTTGAGGTCAGCGGTCCGCTGGAAGCATTGCGCCTTTTGCAAAGCGGGCAGGAGGTTCACGTCCTGTTTACGGATGTCGTAATGCCGGACATGTCGGGTCGGCAACTCGCCGACCGCGCGCGGGAAATGAATCCGGATTTGAAAATTCTCTACACCACCGGCTACACGCGCAATGCAATCGTCCATAACGGCATTCTCGATGCCGGCACCAACCTGCTGACGAAACCATTCACGATCGAGGAACTCGCTTCGAAGGTGCGCGCGATCCTCGATACGTGAGGCGTGCGTTGCTCGAATGCGCCTTCTCGATATCGAGCAATTTTTCGTTCTGCGATTGCAATTGCGTCGCCTCCAGCCTTAGAAGCCGAACGAAGTCGGCAGCGGCCGGAGAGAGCGAACGATCGGCTCGATGGGCGACGTCTATCTCGCGCGTAACCGGCGGGTCGGCGAGGGGGCGGGCAACCAGCGAATGTTTCGGAATCACGTTCAGCGCGTAAAGCGGGAGCACGGTGACGCCAAAGCCGGCTTCCACCATGGAGAGTATGGTCGTGATCTGGTCGAGCTCAAATGCCGGCTCAGCATCCAGGCCGGCGGCGGCGTGGCCGCGCTCGACCTGCTCGCGGATGCCGTTGCCGCGGCGAAGTGCGATCAGCGGCACACCCGCAAGGTCGCTCCAGCGTGGCTGCAGGTTGGCCGCAAGCGGGTGATCTGCCTTGCAAATCAATGCGAGCAGGTAGGACACAAGCGGGATCCGCGCGATGCCGTCTTCGTTCCGCCTGAAGGTGCCGACGGCAAGATTGATTTCCCCCTCGCGCAACAGGTCATAGATGGCCGAAACAGAACGGTCGACCAGCGTCACCGAAACGCCGGGTGATGAGTCCGCAAAGACCCGGATAACCCGGGGCAGCAACGCCGCAGCGAGAAGCGGCGGGGCGCCGACCGTGATGTGACCGCGCCGGCGGGTGCCGACATCGCGGGCGCGGCGAACGGCGAGTTGCATGTCATCGGTGAGACGTTGTGCATCCGCGAGAAATTCGGCGGCAGCCGCGGTGAGTTCGACGCGACGCGTCGTGCGGTCGAACAGGCGAAACCCGAGTTCGGTCTCCAGGTCGCGGATAAGGCTCGATACCATCGGCTGCGCCATACGCAGCTTCTCGGACGCACGGGTGAAATTGTGGGTCTCGGCGACCGCGATCAAAGCCTCGAGCTGCCGGAAGGTAACGCTCATGCGGCGACCGATTTATACGAATTTGATATTACTTGATCCATGAAAGCCGAATTGTCAAATAAATCGACCGCCCCTATCCTTCGCAGTGGTTGTCGCCCGGCGAGACTGGCCAACAAGCGACCATCCGGGAGGACAATGACGAATTCCGCTGTGGGAGAAAGCGCCGCCGCGCCGGTTTACATCGAGCGAGACCATGCCGGCTGGCTGGTTGTCCTGGGATCCACGCTTGCGCTTATCGTCGGCAACGGCCCGATCATCCTGTTCACGTTCGGTGTTCTACTGCAGCCGATCAGTGCCGAATTCGGCTGGCAGCGAAGCGTGCTGGCGTCGGCGGTGGTGGTTTCGCACATCGCCGGCGCGGTCATGATGCCCTTTGTCGGCACCCTGGTGGATCGCTTCGGCGTCAAGCGGATCGCGCTGCCCGCGATCGTCATGTTCGCGCTGGCGACCGCCTGCGGCGGATTGCTCGGCGCGAGCCCGACCGCGTTCGTTTTGCTTTACGGCTTTCTAGGTCTGGTCGGTGCCGGGCATTCAACCCTGACCTATGGGCGCGCCGTGTCGACCTGGTTCGATGCGCGGCGCGGTCTGGCGCTCGGCGTCACGCTTGCCGGAATCGGCATCGGCGCGGCGCTGGTTCCCAAATACACGCATTACTTCGTTGCGAATTACGGCTGGCGCGAAGCCTATTTCGCCTTGGGTGCACTGCTGTTCGTCGTCGGCTTTCCGTCGGTCGCACTGCTGGTCAGGGATCGCCCTCTGCGTTCCGTCACGGGGACCACGCATCTCGACGGCCTGACGTTAGCAGAGGCGCTTCGCGGCTACCGCTTCTGGTTCGCGGCGATTGCGATGATGCTGGTTGCCGCCGCGGTCAACGGAACCATCGCGCACATCGTGCCGATCCTTTCGGACCGCGGCATCGCCGTCGACATCGCCACCACCGCGGTCGGCGCGGCCGGGCTATCGCTGATCATCGGGCGGATGCTGTCCGGCCTCGCGCTCGACCGGTTCTATGGGCCTTACGTCGCTGCTTTCTTTTTCATGATCCCCATGATTGGCATGGCAATCCTCGGCCTTGGCGCCACCGGACCCCTTGCCATCCTCGCTGCGATCCTGCTCGGCCTCGGGATTGGCGCCGAAGGCGACATCATGGCGTATCTGACCAGCCGCTATTTCGGCATGGCGCATTACGGTGTGATCTACGGGTGCATTCTAGCTTTCTTCACGCTCGGCTCTGGCGTGGGTCCCTGGATCATGGCGCACGCCTTCGATGCATTCCGGGTCTATTCGGCGGGATTGATCGGACTTGGGATCGCGCTGCTGGTCGCCATCGTCCTGACCGTTACCCTCGGCCCGTACCGATACCCGGCGGCAGCCAATCGCTGACAGAACGATCAACGGACTACCCTGTCGACCAGCGCAGATGAGACACCGAGATGAACGAGAGAGCAACACGAACCGGAATCCTTCGCGCCGCGATTGTCGGAGGCGGCATCGGCGGCCTAGCCGCCGCCAACGCGCTGCACCGGAGGGGAATCGAGGTCACCGTCTTCGAGCAGGCCAATGCGCTGGGCGAGGTCGGCGCCGGCGTTTTCATCTATCCGAACAGCCTGCGCCAGTTGGAGCGGATGGGCTTCGGTGAAGCTCTTGCCGCCGTCGGCGCCAAGGTCGGCCGCGGTTCGGAATATTACCGGATGGACGGAACGGTGGTCGGGCCAATCCTCACCGCCAACTCGAGCGGTTGGAACGGCTTGTATGGGATGCATCGCGCCGACCTTTTGAACGCACTCGCAGGCGCGCTGCCGCAAAGCGCGATACGCACCGGCCACCGCTGCGTCGGCATCGAACAGGGCGCCACAGTCGCGCAATTGAAATTCGCGAATGGCCGGAGTGCCGAGGTGGATGTCGTCATCGCGGCCGATGGAATCCATTCCGGCCTGCAAAAGCACATCGTCGAGCCGAAGCCGCCTGAATATTCGGGCTCGCGGGCTTATCGCGGCCTGATCGCGCGCGACAAACTGCCCGAGTGGCGGCAGGAGGCGCACCAGGTCTGGATGGGCGACGGAAAACATTTCATGGTGTTTCCGGTGCGGGGCGGCCAGCTTCTGAACTACGTCGGCTTCGTTCCCACCAAGAGCGAGACGGTTAAATCATGGTCCGCGGTTGGGGATCGCGACGAATTGGCGGCGTCGTTCACGGGATGGGACCCGCGTGTCACCGGACTCCTTGAAAAAGTGGAGAGTTGCTTTTGGTGGGGTCTGTACGATCGCCGGCCGCTGCCGAACTGGACCAAGGGACGACTGGTGCTGTTGGGCGACGCAGCCCACGCGATGCTGCCGCATCTCGGCCAGGGCGCCAACCAGGCGATCGAGGACGGTGTCGCGCTGGCGGTCCTGCTCGAGGGCCGATCCCCGGCGGAAGTTCCGGACATGCTGCCACTATATGAGCAATTTCGCCGCGCCCGCACCGACCTCATCCAGGCCGAGGCGCGGCAAAACGGCCGCCGTTACAATTCCCAGTACAAGAGCCTTGAACAGCGTGACCGCGAAATCGCCAACTCGGCCGCGTTTCGCAAATCGCTCTACGACTACGACATCGAGCAAGCCGCCATCGCGTACATGCAGAAGGGGCAAGCCGCGCAAACACCGTCGGGGCTGCCGCACGCTCGCGCTGGCCAAATCCAGTAACGCGCGATATCAGGGATGGCGGCGGTAACAATGATAATATCGCTCGGGCCACCGGTTGTTGGCCGGGCCCGACAGGCGACATAGGCAGGAAACTTTTTCATGTCCAACCCCAAAACCGGTCTGGTGGTTTCGGCGCATCCGGGCGATTTCGTCTGGCGCGCCGGCGGCGCGATCGCGCTCCATGCCAGAAAGGGCTACCGCGTCAAGATCGTCTGCCTGGCATTCGGCGAGCGCGGCGAATCCCAGTTTGCCTGGAAACTGCCGGGCATGACGCTCGACAAGGTCAAGGCCGGCCGCCGCGACGAGGCGGAGCGGGCAGCGGCCGCGCTCGGTGCTGAGATCGAATTCTTCGATGCCGGCGATTACCCGCTACGTCTCACCGAGGCGCATCAGGAGCGCCTGATCGACATCTACCGCGAACTCAATCCTAGCTTCGTGCTGACGCATTCGCTGGAAGATCCCTATAATGTCGACCATCCGGCGGCGGCCGCCTATGCCCAGGAAGCCCGCATCGTGGCCCAGGCGATGGGTCACAAGCCGCAAGCCGACTACAGCTACAGCGCACCACCGGTTTTTCTGTTCGAGCCGCACCAGCCGGAGATGTGCAACTTCAAGCCGCAGGTCATCCTCAACATCGATGAAGTCTGGGACGTCAAACGTCGGACGTTCGAAATCCTCGCGGCTCAAAAACATCTGTGGGCCTATTACGAGCGGGTCGCGCTGCAGCGGGGCATGCAGGGCGGCCGCAACTCCGGCAAGGCGATGACCTATGGGGAGGCCTATCAGCGGCTGTTTCCGATGGCGGTGGAGGAACTGGCATGAAGACCGTGGTTGTTCGCAACATCGATCGGGCCGACGCTGAACCGGTGAAGCGTCTCGGTACCCTCGGCACCTCGACGGTGCACGAGGCCTACGGCCGCATCGGCTTGATGAAACCGTATATGCGGCCCGTATGGGCAGGCGGCGAGGCGGCCGGCAGCGCGGTCACCGTGCTGGCGCAACCCGGCGACAACTGGATGATCCATGTCGCGGTCGAGCAATGCCGAGCGGGCGACATCCTGGTGGTCGGCTGCACCGCCGACAATACCGATGGCATGTTCGGCGATCTGCTCGCGACCTCGCTGAAAGCACGCGGTGTCTCCGGGCTTGTGATCGACGCCGGCTGCCGTGACGTGAAGTCGCTGCGCGAAATGGGTTTCCCGGTATGGTCCAGGGCGGTCTCGGCCAAGGGCACGGTCAAGGCAACGCTGGGCGCCGTCAACGTGCCCGTGGTCTGTGCCGGGATCAATGTCGTGCCCGGCGATGCCGTGATCGCCGATGATGACGGCGTCGTGGTCGTCAGCCGCAAAGACGTCGCCGATGTCCTGGCCAAAGGCGAAAAGCGCCACGCCGACGAGGAGGGCAAGCGGCAGAAACTCGCTTCCGGCGTACTCGGCCTCGACATGTACAATATGCGCGAGCCGCTGGCGAAAGCCGGCCTCGTCTATGTCGACCGGTTGGAGACGGACTGAGATGGCGATGCGGCTGCGCACGCTGCTTGGCACCCATCCCGGCACGGCCGCGCTGAAAGGCGGATCGATCAATTCCGATGCTGTGACGCTGGATTTCGCGGACTATTCGCCGACCCATAAAGGGTTCAAGCCGATGGTGCGCGAACGTGCTTTCGATGTCTCGGAGATGGCGATCGTCACCTATCTCATGGCGAAGAGCGTCGGCAAGCCGATGGTGCTGTTGCCGAATGTCGTGGTGGCGCGGTCTCAGCACGCTTATGCGTTTTATAATGCGAAGCAAGGCACGCTTGAACCCGGTGACCTCAACGGCAAGCGCGTCGGCATCCGTTCCTTCACGACGACGACCGGCGCATGGCTGCGTGGCCTTCTCGCCAACGACTACGGTGTCGATCTCAATTCCATCGATTGGATGACGTTCGAGGATGCCCATGTCGCCGAATACCATGACACGACGAAGCGAGCGCCGGCCGGCAAGCAAATCATCCAGATGCTGATCGACGGCGAACTCGACGCCGTGCTCGGCGAGAAGGTGGAACGCGACGGGCTGAAGCCGCTGTTTCCCGACGCGGCCGCGGCGGAGAAATGCTGGTTCGCAAAACATGGGGTATTGCCGATCAACCACATGGTGGTGGTGAGCCGGGAGTTGTCGGACAAACACCCGGACGCCGTGCGCGAAATTCATCGGCTGCTGCTTGAGGCCGCAAAACAGGACTCGCGCCCGCGCTTTTCGGCGGATGAAATTCGTCGTTCACTGGCAATGATCATAGGCTACGCCGCGCAGCAGCAACTCATCCCGCGCGCCGTTGCGGTGGACGAATTATTCGACGATGTGACGCGGCCGCTTCTTGAAAGGATGCCGTGATGAAACCGGAGCCGATCTTCGATCTCGCCCATCTCGGTCACATGGAGTTGTTGACCCCGAAGCCCGACGAGAGCCTGAAATTCTTTGTCGACGTGATGGGCATGACGATCAGCGGCCGCAAGGGCGAGTCGGTCTATCTGCGCGGCTGGGATGATTACGAGCGCTATTCGCTCAAGCTGACGGCGTCGAAGACCTCCGGCATGGAGCACATGGCGTTGCGTGCCCGCAGCCCGCAGGCGCTGGAGCGCCGCGTTGCCGCGCTGAAGGGATCTGGTTTCGATATCGGCTGGACCGATGGCGACATGGGGCAGGGGCCGGCATTTCGTTGCCGGGATCCCGACGGCCACGTCATCGAGCTCTATTATGAGACCGAGTGGTATGAGGCGCCGGCGGAACTCAGGCCCGCTCTCAAAAATCAGGCGCAGCGTTTTCCGGCCAGGGGCGTCAATGTTCGCCGGCTCGATCACCTCAATTGCCTGGCCGTGGATATCAAGGCCAATCGAATCTTCTTCGAGAATTATCTGGGCTGCCGGTTGACCGAACAGATCGTCCTCAACGACGGCACCGAGGCCGCGATGTGGATGACGATGTCGAACAAGAGTTACGACTTCGCCTATTCGCATGACCATTCCGACACGCCGGGCCGGTTTCATCACGTCACCTATGCGCTGGACAGCCGCGAAGAGATTTTGCGCGCCGCCGATATCTTTCTGGAGAACGGCGTCTACATCGAAACCGGTCCGCACAAGCATGCAATTCAGCAGACGTTCTTTCTTTACGTCTATGAACCCGGCGGCAACCGCGTCGAGGTCGCCAATGCCGGTGCCCGGCTCATTCTGGCGCCGGACTGGAAACCGATTGTCTGGACCGAAGAAGAGCGCAAGAAGGGTCAGGCCTGGGGACTCAAGACGATCAAGTCATTTCATACCCACGGCACGCCGCCCCTCGAGGGCTGAGCTTCCGAGCGACTTTTTCTTGAACAATTCGGGCTGGCTGCGCCCAATTCTGATGCAGCGCAGCGCTGAAAACCCTTTTTTTCAGCGTGTTCGGCGTACGGGACGGCTCGGTTGGGCGGCGTCGGCACGCTCATAGCCCCTACCGGCTTCGTACCCCTCAACGACCTCCGGCGGCACGTTTGTTGCATTTCGTCATGCCAACAACGGAGTTACGCCAATGACGTTTCGAATCCGCCGTCGTGAATTCATTGCCGGCCTTGGCGCCGGGCTTTTCGCGGCCCCCGCCATCGTCCGCGCCGACGCCGAACCGATTGTCATCCGTGCCGGTGCCCTGAAGCTGATCCATTCCATCGCACCCTATTTCTACGACCGGTTCGTGCCCGCCGGTTACAAGGTCGAAGTGCTGCCGTTCGAAACGCCGACCGAGTGCAAGAGCGCCGTCGTGACCAAGTCGGTCGATTTCGGTGCTTTCGGGATCGCCGCCGCCATCCTCGGCGCGGCAGCCGGCGAGCCTGTGGTGGTGATTGCCTCGACCTGCAATCGTGGCATGGCGATCATTGCCAAGAAAGGCGAGGGCGTCGCCTCGATCAGGGACCTCAAAGGCAAGCGGGTTGCGGTGTTTCCAGGCACCACGCAGGAAGTCTTCTTCCTTGAGCGGTTGCGCATGGAAGGCATGACGATCGCCGACGTGGTGCCGGTTCGCGTCTCCTTCAGCGAAATGCACATCGCGCTGGCGCGCGGCGACGTCGACGCCTACGTCGGCGCCGAACCCGGTCCGGGCGTATCGCTGTCGAGCGGCATCGGTACCCTCGTGGAATACCCGTATTCGACGCCGATGGGATCGCTCAACATGGTGTTCGGCACCCACCGCGACCTGATCACCCAGAAGCCGGATCTGGTGCGGGTGATGATGGGCATTCATCAACGGGCAACCGACTTCGCCGCGACCGACAAGGACGCCCTGGTCGCGATGGCTTCCAGCAAGCTCGGTCAGAAAAGAGAGGCCATCGAAGCCTCGGTGCCCAATGTCGAACTGACATGGCGGCTTGGAGCGAAGGAAGTCGAGGAATCGAAAATCTATGCCGACCACATGCTGGCGCTGAAGCAGATCAAGCGCCTGCCGGATTTCGCCACCTTCATCGACACCAGCTTCGTCGATGCGATGAAACCGACCTGACCGTGACCACGCTCACCTCCCAGGGCGGGAGCGATACCGCCTCCGCGGATGCGATCACCGGGAGCGACAACTGGTGGCCGCGCTTGCGGCCGGCTTTGCTGGCGATTGCATTTCCGTTGGGATTGCTGGTGATCTGGCATGTTTGCACGGCGGGACGGCCGGGTAGTCTGATTCCGCCGCCCTACGATGTCTGGCTTGAACTGCGCGATCTCGCCGTCGGGGGCATCAATGACGATGCCTACAGCCGAACGCTGCACATCCACTTGCTGGCTTCCGTCAGTCGGGTCTATGGCGGCTTCGCGCTCGCCCTGATCGTGGCGTTGCCGCTGGGAATGTTGATCGGGCGCGTGCCACTGGTCCGCCAGGCGATCGATCCGACCATTCAGATTCTCCGGCCCGTCCCGGTCACCGCGTGGCTGCCGCTGGCGATGATCATCTTCGGGCTGGGGCCACGCTCTGCGGTGTTTCTGGTCTTTTTGGGCGCGTTCTATCCCATCCTGGTGAACACTATCTTCGGCGTCCGTTCGGTCGAGCCGCGATTGTTCGAAGCGGCGGCGATGCTGGGCTGCAGCGGACCGGCGCAGTTCTTCCGCGTCGTGTTGCCCGCGGCCCTGCCGTCGATCTTCACCGGCATGCGGCTCGGACTGGGATTTGCCTGGGTCGTGATCGTCGTCGGAGAAATGACCGGCGTGCAGACCGGCCTCGGGGCCATCATCATGGAAGCCCGCCAGCTTTCGCGCACCGAAATCGTCATCTCCGGGATGATCGTCATCGGTATCCTCGGCTTTTTGTCCGACCAACTGGTCATGCTGATCGGGCGGCGGTGCCTCGCCTGGAGCCCCACGCATGGCTGAGGCAACGATACCGATTCTGGAAATGAAGAATGTCGGCAAGACCTATTCGCAGAATGGACGGTCGATCGAAGCGCTGCACGGCGCCAATCTGCGGGTCAAGAAGGGTGAGTTCATCTGCCTGATCGGTGCCTCCGGATGCGGCAAGTCCACGCTATTGCGAATAGCCGCGGGCTTTGAGGCGGCGACGTACGGCGACAACCTGATGTGGGGCATGCCGATCACGGCGCCGGGCCCGAGCCGAGGGATGGTGTTTCAGGACTACGGCTTGTTTCCCTGGCTCAACGTTCGCGACAATATCGGTTTCGGACCGAAGTCGAGAGGGCGTACCAAGGCCGAGATTCGCGAGACCTCGGATCATTTCATCGATCTCGTCGGCCTGCAGAACTTCGCCGATGTTTATCCGCACCAGCTTTCCGGAGGCATGAAACAGCGCGTCGCCATTGCGCGTGTGCTCGCCAACGACGCCGAGGTCGTGCTGATGGACGAGCCGTTCGGCGCACTCGATGCGATGACGCGCGAACGGCTGCAGGATGAACTGGTCGAGATATGGTCGCGAACCGGTCTCACCGTCCTGTTCGTTACCCATGCGATCGACGAGGCGATCTTTCTGGCCGATCGCGTCGTGGTGATGTCGCCCGGGCCCGGCCGGATCGACGCAGAATACAGTATCGAACTGCCAAGGCCGCGCGATACTGCGAGTTCGGCATTTAACGAGTGGCGACGGCTGCTTTCGTCGCAACTTCACAGCCATCATCGGCGGAGGGCCGGCTGACAGCTTCCGAGCAAAGGATCAAAGGGCGCGGCCTTTCGTCCTTTGCCGGGAATTCGAGACGACGGCTACGCCTTGGCGGCGACGCGTCGCTCCTGCTTGGCTACTCTGGTGCCGCCAAGTCGGAGCTCAGGCTTGTTCGACCGTTGTGAGACTTGGTTGACAATTCGCAGGATTTCGGATCGTGTATCGATCGCTCTGAAGTCGTCCGCCATGGCTGAAGCGCGTGAACGATAGTCCGATCTGTCAAGCACGCTTCGAACGGCCTCGCGTATCGCTTGCGGTGTCGGATTGTTGGTTTCAAGATTGATCCCGACGCCAGACCAGGCCACGCGCGCATTCACGTCAGCCTTGTCTTCCGTCAACCCCGCGGTCACAAGCGGAATTCCATAGCTCATCGCCTGGTTGACGCTGCCGTAACCTCCGTTGGTGACGAACACGTCGACTTTCGGCAGCAGCCATTCGAACGGTAGATAGCTGGCGGCGCGCACATTGGCGGGAATTGGGCCCGGGAGCTCCTCGACCGCACGACCACCCGCCGTGACGACCACAAGTACATCGGGCTCGCTCGCCAGCGCCGCGAGCGTCGGCGCGACCAAGAGATTGAAATCGTGGTTTGCCACCGTCCCCTGTGTCACCAGGACGACCTTGCGCGAGCCGTCCAGTTCTGCCGCCCATGGCGGAAGCGGGACCTGGTTCGGGATGATGGGGAGGGCTCCGACGAAAGTTACGGGCGCCGGCACGTCGCGTGGATACTCGAAGCTCGGTACCGACAACTGGATAAAGGCATCCGCGAGCTCGACTACCAGCTCGACCATGTTTCCCGAAACCGGCCCTATACCCAAGGTCTTCAGGGTGTTGTTGAGCGCAAAGGTCAGGGGTTCATAGAGGACCTCGTCGTGTTCCCGGGCGATGCTCGCATATTCCTCGCGCTGTGCCGGCGTTGTTGCAGGCAGCAATCCCACAAAATTCGGCGCTCCATCGCTACGGGGCCAGTGCAAGATCGAGGTGCCGCAAAGAATGACGGGAGGCCGCTTCGAACGTGGCCCGAGCAACATTGGTATGACACCATACAGCATGTCGTCACCGACAATGACGTCGGCCCGGAAGTCCTGCAGGGCCCGCTCAAGGCTTGCGTGTTGGTCGGGGATGGTGTCGACGAAGACGCGCTCCATGGCGACGCGCAACCACTGGAGCCCCGGAGGGATGTTCTTCAAGACGTCACCCGACACGAGGTCCCGCGGATTTCGGTCAGCCGCTCCGAAAAGCGAATAGAACTTCGCCCCGATGCGCTCGACGCGATTACGCGAGGTGCTTGTTGTTAAAATCGCGACGTCGTGGCCTGCGTCGATCAGGAAGCCGCCGATCGCCAACATCGGGTTGAGATGGCCGGTCCCGGGAGTCGAAGCTAACAGAATTTTCATGGGTTGTCCTGTGATGGTCGAGAGCTGCTCGCCACAATCACCTCATCCGGTGCCCCGGCCGGCCGGTTGAATATGGCCTCATGAAATTGGGGGGATGCGGTTACGCGTTGACTTCTAATCGCGCCAACATGGTTACGGGTGAAACGCACGCGCCTTACAAATGCGGGGTGTTCGCCACATTTGCGCGAATCCGGTTGTGGTGAGCAGCGGTGAAGGGCAACAGCAGGTTGATGCGAACGGGTCAGATACCTGTGCCGACGGCGGCGATCAGCGAGATCGCCTGTCGCCTGTCAAAAACGCGTGACGACCCGGCCCGCCGTATGCGGACCATGAACGCATCCTTCAGGTCGCCTTCGCGCGCATTCAGGGCCCATATCCAAGTAATCGACCGGCAATGCCATTGCGCGCGTGGGTTACGATTGTAGTGAGAAAGTCGCCTGCTGAAACGACAGCGTAATTCCACGGATATACAAGCCCTCTGCCCGGTCGTCGGCGACGACCGCGAATTTGTCGTCAGCGCACACTGGCGCGTGCGCAATTTTCCGCCGTGAAATTCACTTTGGCGTGCGCATCATTTGTTGAGGGAAGCATGCAAAATCTGATCGGCTTGGCGGCTTTGATTGTCGTCGCGGTGTTGCTGGCCTGGTCGTGCTTTCGTATTTTTCGATCCGAGAATCGTATCGTGAAATGGGGCGGGGCGGGCCTGTTGGCGCTGCTCGCCGTCGTGGTTAGTTCCGCCAGCGCACTCACGGCAGTGGGTATCGCCAAACAACATAATCGCTCGGCGCCTCTACCGGACATCAAGGTCTCGGCAACGCCTGAAGTCATTGCGCGAGGCAAGGATATCTCCGACGGATTTTGCAGCGGCTGCCATTCAAAGACGGGCACGCTTACGGGCGGTCTTGATCTCGGTAACGATCTCCCGGTCCCGGTAGGGTCCTTCGTATCTTCAAATTTGACCCAAGCCGGACCGTTGAAGCATTGGTCCGATGGCGAGATGTTTCGCGCCATTCGCAACGGCGTCGACGCGGAAGGGCGCTGGTTGACGATGATGTCCTACGTCAACGCCGGCAGACTGAGCGACGATGATATCGACGCCGTGATCGCCTACATCCGCACGGTGCCGGCGGCCGGAAATGTCACTCCGGATCCGCCCGACCGCTTCAATCTGCTCGGTTTGGCGATGCTCGGCGCGGGCATGCTGCCAGGCGGCAAGCCGATCATCACCGAACACATCACGGCGCCGCCGAGAGGGCCGACCTATGAATTCGGCCAATACATCCTGTCGTACCAGGATTGCCGCGAATGCCACGGCAAGGACCTGGCCGGCGGCGTGCCCGGGCAGTTGGCACCGCTCGGGCCCGGCCTTGGTCTCGTGAAGGACTGGACGCTGGCGGGCTTCATCGCGACCATGCGCACCGGGACCGATCCCAACGGCCATCATCTAAGCAAACAAATGCCGTGGCGTCCGATCGGTCGAATGCAAGATGAGGAATTGGCTGCGATCTATCAATATCTCACGCATTTGCCCAACTCTTGATGCCGCCCTGGGCGATGGTCCACGTTGACCGATGCGCCGACGCGCCAGTTGCCGGGGGCGTGTCGGCTTCGCCCCGGGGCGCCGATCAAAATGAGACGGAAATCCCTGGTGACGCGGCTGCGCCCACAATTTCGGGCCCGAGCCTTCCAGATTAAATAATCGATCGAAGTGACCGGCTTGCGGTTTTTATCAGCCCGGTCAATGCCTTGTCTGCTCTTTTTCCGAACACTTCGTTCGATCGCGATCTCCGATCTGACTTGCGAATTGCGGGTTCTCGGGTGAACCTGTCTGCCGGGCCTGACCATCGCATAGCAATGGGGGGCGGGCTGCGTCGTCGTGATTGGCTGAACCTTTCAGCCGGGAGAGAGGCATGCGCTCGTCAGTTATCCGCGACGTGCAGTTTCCGAAACAGCCCGCGCTGCAATTGATCTATGACACCGCGCCGATCGGCCTTGCGTTCCTGTCTCCGGATTGCCGCTATCTGCAAATCAATCAGCGTCTCACCGAGATCTGCGGGATTTCGGTCGAGGGCCATCTCGGTCGCACGGTTCGGGATTGCGTGCCTGCGCTGGCGTCGTCGGTGGAGGCAATCGTTCGTTCGATCATGGAGACCGGCGAGCCGGTAACGGGCGTCGAGGTAGCAGGTCAGCGCGCCGATCAGACTGAAGAGCGGTTTTGGATCACGCATTGGCATCCGCAGCGTGGACCGGCCGGCAACATCGTCGGCATCAACGTGGCTGCCGAGGAAATCACCGAGCGGAAGCGTAACGAACGCGAACTGCGCCGGGCGCGGGACGCAGCGGAAGCGGCGCTGCACCATCTGCAGGAGACCCAGGCATCGCTGATCGAGGCGGAGAAACTTGCCGCGCTCGGACGGCTGGTGGCTGGCGTTGCCCATGAGATCAACAGTCCAGTTGGCACCAGCCTTACATTGGCTTCGGCGCTGGAGCACAAGAGCGCCATCTTCGCGGGGGAAGCGGCACGAGGCGACCTCAAGCGATCGAGCTTGAATGACTTTATTGAAGTCGTCCAGAACGCGGCGGCGCAACTCGTTGCCAATCTCACACGCTCGGCCGAAACCATCCAAACTTTCAAACAGGTGGCGGTCGATGAAAATTATCTGGAGCGGCGCGCATTCGACGTCGGCGACCTGACCGAGCAGGTTTTCATGAACCTGCGGACGAGTTTGCGAAAGAACAACCTGACGCTCAACGTGACGTGCGAACCGGGCCTTTCGTTTAACAGCTATCCCGGGCCCTACAGGCAAGTTCTGACCAACCTGTTCTGGAATTCGGTCACGCACGCATTTCCGGACGGCAAGGAAGGCGCGATCGACGTCCGGCTGCGCGGGACCGACCGCGATCACGTCGAGATTATTTTTTCGGACGACGGCTGCGGCATGAGCTCCGAGGTCAAGCGGCAAGCGTTCGATCCATTCTTCACGACGCGCCGACACGAAAGCAAAGTCGGGCTTGGTCTGCATGTCGTCCACAACATCGTCTTCAATCGCCTGGGCGGACGGCTCGATCTCGACAGCGAGCCGGGCGAGGGGACGAAAATCCGGATCGTCCTGCCGCGCGTTGCGCCGACATTTGTGACGCACTTGCCTTAGGCTGAGCGGGCTCCGTGGCCCGAGGGGAACGGTTTCGGAGTTCGTGTCGTCCTCGGATTTTCCTGGGAGAATGGGTGGGGTGGACGCCCGATCGGGTCTGTCGCCTCCGTCGCCTAGGCGGATTATATAATGCTATCAACATGATGGCCATGATTTGTGCGAAAGAGGATGGAGGACTTTCCAAAAAAGGTGCCACAAGCAGGCCGCATCCGCGTATTAAATATAGAAATCGGCGTAGCGCGATCGGATGGGACGCAACGCGCATGACGTTTTGTATCGCGGGACCAAAACGCGACCGGCCACGGCCACGGCTTGCGCATGCCCTGGCGGTTTTGGCCGCGTTGATCGCGGCGGGAGATCGCGCAGGCGCCAGAAGCGCCCGAAACGATCGCTTGGTCGAGTCCATCGAGTCGCGTGCAGCCGGCGAGCCCGTGATGGCAATCGTTTCGCTCCAGAGCCAGCGGATCACGGTCTACGATGCCAACGGTTGGATCCTGCGGGCACCGGTGTCTAGCGGCCAGAAGGGGCGCGAAACGCCCGCCGGGATCTTCAGCGTCATCCAGAAAGAGGCGGATCATTACTCGAACCTCTATGACGATGCCTACATGCCACACATGCAGCGCATCACGTGGTCGGGCATCGCGCTTCACGGCGGCGCGCTGCCCGGCTATCCGGCGTCGCATGGTTGCGTCCGCATGCCATTCGATTTCGCAGCGCGCCTGTTCGACACCACCATAGTCGGCATGAGGGTGATCGTGGCGCCACGCGATGCGGCGCCCGTCGAGATCACCCATCCCGTGCTGTTTGCACCGAAACCGGGGGCCGGCGCTTTAGCCGCTGCCCGTATCGCGGAGGCGGACGAAGCGGCGCGGAAGGCGGATCAGGCGCGAAGCGCCGCGGGATCGGCTTTCCGGGAGGCTGCGCTGGCGAAGATGCCGTTGCGCGTGGCCGAGAATCTGAAGGTCAGGGCCGAGGCGCAATTGGTCGCCGCCGAGGCTGCGCTTGGTTCGGCGGCATCGGCCGAGGCCAGGGAGCAGGCCGAGAGCGCCAAGGCGCAGGCGGTTGCCAAAATCGACGAGTTGCAGGCGAAATGGACCGCCGCCAAAGCCGAATTACAACCGAAGCTCGACGCCGTCACGCTTGCGCGCGAAGCCGCCATTGCCGCTGAGGCTGCGAGGGTCGCGGCGGCCGAGGAAGCCCGCAAGACCGCGCGCGAACTCGAGCCGGTGTCGGTGTTGATCAGCCGCAAGACTCAGAGGCTGTACGTCCGGCGGGCCTTTGAACCCATCCTGGAGAGCCCGGTCACAATTCTGGATTCCGATCGCCCGATTGGCACGCATGTTTTTACGGCCGTGGCGCAGAGAGATGGCGGTGCGGATGTGCGATGGAGCGCCGTTTCGTTGGACGATGGACATCCCTATGGCGCTGAACCGGATGGCAGGACACGCGCCGGCACCGGACGTGATGTTGCGCCGAGGCTGACCGACGCCGGTGCCGCGAAAGCTGCGCTCGACCGCATCGTCATTCCGCAGGACGCATTGGATCGTATCGCCGGGATGGTGCCGCGATCGTCACTGATCATCACGGACGAGGGGTTGAGTTCGGAGACCGGCAAGGGCACCGATTTTATTGTGCTCCTGAGCGGCGAGCCACAAGGTGGAATCAAGATGCGACGACGCGCTCCGGCGGCCCAATTCGTGTATGCGCGTCCGCGCGAGCATTTCCCCACGTGGCGCGCGCCTTTCCCGGTTCCTTTTTCCGCGTGGTGAAGCTGTTGTTGCCGGGTGCCGAAGTGTCACGCGACGGTCGCGGCCTTCCACCGATCATTGATCGTCTCGGGGAGATCAAGGGGTGGCTGGGGAACTAGGATTCGAACCTAGACAAACAGAGTCAGAGTCTGTTGTGCTACCGTTACACCATTCCCCACCGAAGCGGTTGATATCACACCACTTTTTCGGAAATTTTCCAATCACCGCGAGGAGTTTTCCAAATCCGGTGATTAGCGAGGCTCATATAGCCGGCTCCTTGTTCCCGGTCTAGTCTTTATCGCCCACACGCCGAAGACGCTTCCGACCGTCGGCGCCGATCCTCATTGCCGCGTCCTCGTGATTGCGTGCAACCGCTACGCCTCCGCAACGGCTGTGAACAGAGCGTCTCCGCAACGCGCGTTTTGAAAAACCTAATCCGTGAGCGTTTCACCCTAACGGTGGCCAGAGCGTTGCCGCGATCCTGCCGGCATCGGCGCCAAGGGCGATATGGACGAGCAGCACCGGCTCGCCCCGTCTGCAATCGCCTACTCCCACAAGGTCGATGCCGGGCTGAATGCGAACGAGCGTCGCAAACTGTGTTTCGCGCCGGTGGGTCCGCACTTGGAGGTGGATCGAGAGCGGTAGGCCGTCGCGATCGGTCGCGTCTTCCTCGGATGTTCAATTGGAAACTGAGCCTGCTTGGCTGATTTCAATATCGAGGCGGGTGATCGATCGAGACATTTCGCTGCGGGCCGAGATCCTGCGGCCGCTCAACTATCCGCGGCACGGCTCGGCGGGACGGAGCCAATTGCTTTTTGAGCAAGCGTGAGCGCGCTGTCCAAAGCGCCGCGCAAGGCGATGGCGGCGGGAATGTTGCATTTCAGGTGAGCCACAACGGAAGCGCATTCAATGACGCCCCCTTCGCCCGCCGGAACGTTACCGGTGACAACAAGCGTAACTCCGACCACCCCGTTCAAGTAGGACAAGGAAAGCGCATTGTCGAAATAAAGGATCGGCATCGGCGTCGCCGAGAGCGGGGTGCTTACTCCGTTGAGCACCATCGATCCGGTGCCGATATGAGCAATTACGGGTGCGGTATCGTCGGCCATGCTGGCTCCTTCAAACTATTCAAATGGAATGCCGGCGCAGGTTGCATGGCTCTGTTTGAAATGTCGAATCTTATGATTCCACCTTTTTCAGCCCGATCTCGCGTGGGCGGCGCTGGATCATGATCCGATGCCGGGTAATCGGATCATCGCCGTTTGAGAATTTGCCTCAGGGTTCACGCCTTTGGTTTTCATTCATCCTTCAGGGGCAAGGATGACCTCAGGGACAGGGGTGACGATTTCCATCGAACCCGAGATAGGTCCCGCTGTTCGGATCAAAAGATCTGAACCTCTGCATGCAGTAAGCGATCGCATCATCTGGAGGAGGACCGTATGCCAACGGCGGGGGCGGTGCACCGTAATAGCCGGGACCATAATAGCCGGGGCCGTAGGGGGCGGCCAACGCTCCACCCACGATTGCGCCTCCGATAATCCCTCCGGCAATGGCGGGACCCCATCCCCAGCCTCCACCTCTCCATTGCACGGATTGGGAAGTGCTCGGGATCGCTTTGATGATCGCAAGTGGTTCGCCGATGGGCGCCGCTTTCGCCGTATCGACGATCACAAGAACGCTGGCGGCAAACAATGCTGAGACGGCAAGAATTCGAACTGACTTCGACATCGGTCGTTGCCTTCAAGGCTGGATGATCAAATCGCCCCGCGTCATAATTAGCGAACCCGCCGGCCGATGTCAGGATAAACTTTGGCGTCGGGAAAACATAACTCAATCGACGCACGGGCTCAGGTCGGCGCCGCAGCGATCGTGGCGGCCAGCCGCCCGGCAGACTGTGCGTCTGCGAACATTTCTATCCGGGTGTGTGAATTGCGGTACATCGCGGCGCAGCGAATTGGTCTAGTTTATCGGTGTTTCCTCCCTGACTCGGACCCGTCGCCAATGACGGGTTCTTTTTGTGAAGCGCGGTCACAAGGCCGGAAACTGAAGCTTCATCGGCGCCTTTAGTCGGGCACGGCCGATCTGCCAGGTCTTTCGACGCTGCCTCTAGCGGCCCCAAATGGTCATATTTGCGTGGCTATTCTGGCTGCACAAAATGGGCTGCCTCGAGTGCGTAGGATCGTATGTCGCAGGGCCGAAAAATCAGAGCTTGGGTTGCATCGGCGATATTGCTTTCCGTCGTCTTGCCTGGATCACCGGGCGCACACGCTCAGGGCTCAAAAACGACGGGTTATCCCGCCGTGGAGGACGTGCCGCCGAGGCCCAAGAAACCTGCCATGACGGCTGATGAACAGGTCAAGCTCAAGAAAGAGCTGTCCGCGACGCGGGACCATCAGGCGCCCAAGGGCAAAGCCGGTGCGGGCACCGGACAGCCCGTCAAGCCCTGACTTCACGCGCGGGCTTCAGCGCGAGCGACCGCGCTGCAGACGGTCGACTGCGACAACGAGATCGGGCCGCTCGAACACTCCCACCAGTCGATCAAGAAGGTGCTCGTTGTCGTCCGGTCTCGGTTCGAGATATTCCTCGATGATGCGCCGTACGGCGCTCACGGCCTGAAGCGCTACCTGCTGATCGATCATGAAGATCACCTCGGGAGGAGGGTAAATCCTGCCGGCGAAGCAAACGTACAAATTATTTCAATTTGGTTGAATGTTCGAGTTGCTCATGAATACGGCGACTCGGCCATCTGGTCGAATTCCAAAGCAGTATATCTGCGCCCGTCCGGTCCGGTGATCGTGATGTCCCAACTGCCGTCTTGGTTCAGTTCCGCAGCCTTCTTGAGCGCGGCCGCCGCCGTATCGCGCCTGACCGTAATGCTGCCGGCAGTGTCCGTTCCGGTGATCAAGAACCGCATGGGACGCTCCGTTGGAGGGGCGGCAATCGACATCATTTCAAAGCTCATCGCGACCTAAATCATCCTGCAAAAAGGTGTTTTGCGCGCCCGCTCTTGCCGACGCCTTCTCGAATGTGCGCAGCGAGTCCGCTATCGATGCTCACGCATCTACGGCGTCCGGCCCGCGGATAATCCTTAAAAGTATTGGACGCATCTATAGCACCGGAGGGTGTAGAAGGACCTTAATTCAGACGTAACAAATTGAGCTAGCTGGTTGGACGAGGCGCAAATCATCCGGGATCGGTCGGCCCTGCGCGTGCAACCGAAGAGGACGCCGTCAGGCCTGCTTCAGTGCCGCGAACTATTCGGGGGCGCTGCCCGCGGCGCGTCGGCTGGCGGATCCATTTGCAAAGCCGCGAGCATGCTCGCTTACCGCAACCCGGGGGCAATCTTTTCGCCGGGTGGCCCATGCGCGCGAAACACTTCGCCGTGCGTGCGGCAAAATGGATCAATAAACGGCTTGAAACGAGACGCACGTGAAATAAGCTGGTGAGCGAGGGGACGCCCCTGGAAAAGGAGCGTTGTTGATGACACCGCGTGTTGCCTTTGTTGTGCTGTCGGTCGCCTTTGCTCTCGCGGTCACTTTTGCCGCGATCACAACAACGAGGCACGTAGCCGGCGCTCGTGCGTCGGTATCGGCCCGAACCATCTAATCTCACATCGGTGCGAAACGGGAATTGTAGCGTCGATCCGCCCCACGGCTGGTCCGCGCGTTCAGTCGGCGACTGAGCCCCGGTCGAATCGCGCCAGGTCGTTCGCGCCTTTGCGGATGCCGGGCTTCGCAAACGTTCGTTCTATGGAGCGGACCGGAAGCGTCCGCGCGAGCAACCAAAAAGCGACGCCCAAAAAGCGACGCCATTGACCCAAGCGGAAGGCAGGCGTCGGCAGCATGTCATCGAAGCCGGTGTCTTCGATGACCTGCGGCCCGGACTGACTTGGCCGATCTGCTACCAGCCACGGAATCTCACCGGTGCCTGTGTCTGTCGTCAGACCCAGCCGCCATCGACGATGTAGTTCTGGTTGGTGCATCCGCCGCTGTCGTCGGCGGTGAAAAAGAGGACGACGCGGGCGATGTCGTCCGGGATGAGCTTGCGCTTGAGGCATTGGCGCTGCATGAGCTCGGCCTCACCTGCGGGCGTCAACCACCGATCCTGCTGGCGCTGGGTCATGATCCATCCGGGCAGGATCGAATTGACCCGTATGTTGTTCGGCCCAAGATCGCGAGCGAGCGCGCGGGTCAGGCCCTGAACCGCGGATTTGGCGGTGGTGTAGCAGGGCATGTTGCCCTGGCCGATCATCCAGCTTACCGAGCCCATGTTGACGATCGAACCGCCCCCCGACTTGATCATGTCGGGCGCGACGGCCTGGGCGCAAAAAAACTGATGCTTCAGGTTGACGGCAAACCGCTCGTCCCAGAATTCCGGTGTGACGTCCTCGATCGCGTGACGGTCGTCGCGGGCCGCGTTATTGACCAGGATGGTGACTGGCCCGAGCGCCTCGCGGACGCCGGCGACCGCGCGTTTGAGGGCATCGATGTCGCGCAGATCGGCGCGCTGGAAGTGCACGCGGGCATCGGCCGGCAGAGTTTCCAGAAGTTGCTTCGAGGCTTTGACATCGATGTCGATGAAACCGACCCGCGAGCCCTGGCCGACGAACTGGCGGACGATGGCTTCGCCGATGCCGGAGCCGCCGCCGGTCACGAGTACAGTCCGGTCCTTGAGGCTTGGATAGTGGGCGCCTTGCATTGGCATTCTCTCGATTGGGCGCCACCACGGCGCCGGTTGCGTTACCGCGGCTCGAACAAGAGCCGCGGCCTGGTGTTTACTCGGTCGTTTCCATGTGGTTTTGGTCCACGACCCGCAGCGTCCGTCGCACCATGCCGTCGACAATTGTCACGGACTCGCTTGGACGCACGTGTATCTCGGTAGACTTGAGCAGCCACGGCAACACCGCCTGGTGGAGGCGCTCTTCATAGGCGCGACGCATCATGTCAAACGCCTTCAGGCCCGGGCCCGCCAGGATGACTTGATGCGGGCGCAGCACCGATATCGTCGTGGCGACCGCCTCGGCAAGCGCGCGGCCTGCCTGCCTGAATAAATGCTCGAGGCGGGGATCGCCGACCGTTGCTCGTTCGAACAGCAGCGCCATCTGCGCCTCGGACGGCTGTTGCGACGCCGCCGGCGGCAGGTCGAGAAAGGTGCGGGCGTCACGGTAAAGCGCATAATCGGCGAGATAGGCCTCGATGCAGCCGCGCTGGCCGCAGCGGCACTGCGGACCGTCCGGCGCCAGCTTGACATGGCCGATCTCGCTGCCGGCGCCGGCGCCCCAGCGCGCTTCACCGTCGTGAACGACACCCATGCCGACGCCGTGGCCGACCATGATCGTGGCCGACAGACCTTGCGCGAGTGCCGGTTCCGCGGCCGCGAGGGCCAGCGCAACCGCGACCGCGTCGTTCGCCATCACGACCTCGACCCCGAATGTCTGACGCAACGGCTTCGCCAGATCGATATCGGTGATCGACAGCGCCGGACTCCACAGATGCCGGCCGGCGTCGGCGTTCACGATACCCTGCAGCGCAATCCCGATTCCCAGCAGCAGGCGGCGCGGCGTGGCCGTCGCATCAAGCATGGCATTGATCTGTGCGATCACGAGATCGCACAGCGCGCCTGCATCGAGCGTACGCGTCGCCAGTGCAAGTCGCGACTGAGCCAAGCCGGAGCCGCTGAAATCCGCGAGCAGTGTCTCGATCAGGTTCATGCGCACCGAGACCGCAACGATGCGGCCAAACGCCGGATTCAGGGTCAGCAGGACCGCAGGGCGGCCGCGACGACGGCCGTTCTGTCCGTCCGCATCCTCTTCGTCGATATCGTCGGGCCACGAGGTTGCTGCCGCCCCGGTTTCGCTCCCGGCCTCGCACAGTAATTCCTCCGCCATCATTTTCGACGTGATGGACGAGATGGCCGGGAAGCTTAGTCCCGTACTGCGCGCGAGCTCCACGCGAGGCGAAGGCCCCTGGCGTCGCAAGACTTCGACGAGGCGGCCGCGGTTCGATCCGCGGGCCAAGCCTGAAGCGCGTCTCAGGGGCTCGGGCTGGTCATTCATGGGGAGCCTTTTAATTCGCAGAGTGAAATTAATCAACGTGTGAAAAGCTAGAGCGCGACCTAAAACTGCCTCATCGTACCGCATTGCAGCACTCATACTCGCTGAATGCATCAAGATCGATCTTGACTGCAATGTCCTTTCGCGTAATTTATTCGTGACACGAATAAAATCAGGCGTTGAAACGTCGTGCGTGATCTCGTCATGCCGGGATCACGAAGGGGAGGTTCGCATGAAGGACTCGATTAAGAAACTGATCGTGCCGTTACTGGCGAGCGCGGCAGCACTCGCGATGGTTGTGGGGCCTGCGCAGGCCCAGCAGAAAAAGACCATCGCGCTGGTAACCAATGTCGCCGCCGACTTCTGGACCATCGCCGGCCGCGGGCTCGAGAAGGCGCAGAAGGAACACCCGGAATACAATATCGAGTTGATCGTCACCAGCGAAGGAACCGCGGCGGGCCAGCGGCGTGAGTTGGACGACCTGCAGGTGCGCGGCGTCGCCGGCATCTCGATCTCCGTCGACGATGCGCAGCATGCGACCGAAGTACTCAACAAGGTTGCGGCCAATGCGGTGTTGATCACCACGGATAGCGACGCGCCGCAGAGCAAACGTCTCGCCTATATCGGCACCGACAATGTCGCGGCCGGGCGGCAAGCGGGCGAGGAGATCAAGAAGGCGCTGCCGAGCGGTGGCAAGATCGCGCTATTCGTCGGCACGATGGACGCCGACAACGCCCGCGAGCGGGTACAAGGCATCAAGGAAGCGATCGCCGGCACCAAGGTCGAACTGGTCGACGTGTTCACCGACCAGGTGGACTTCGCCAAGGCCAAGGCAAACATGGAGAACGTGCTCGTCAAATATCCCGACATCGCGCTGTTGTCCGGCCTGTGGAGCTACGAGACACCGCTGATCTATGACGCCGTGAAGGCGGCGGGCAGGGCCGGCAAAGTGAAGATCGTCGGCTTCGACGAGGACCAGCGCACGCTGCGGGGCATTGCCGACGGTACGATCGAATCCACGGTCGTGCAGCAGCCCTACGAGTTCGGTTATCTCTCCGCCACCAACATCATCAAGACGCTGAACGGCGACAAGTCCTGGATCCCGGCGGACAGCAGGCTGATCGTGCCGACCAAGGTGATCAGCAAGTCCAACGTCACGGAGTTCACCGCAAATCTGAAGGAATTGCTGAAGAAGTAACTTCAGCTTGCTTCACCGCCGGGCTGCCGCAGGCGGCCCGGCGTCGTGCGGGAGGAAACGCTGAATGTCGGAGACGCTGCTGGAGCTGGCCGGGATCAGCAAGACCTATCCCGGTGTCAGGGCCCTCGACGAGGTCAGCCTGAGTGTTCATCGCGGCGAGGTGTTGGGCCTGATCGGCGAGAACGGCGCCGGCAAGTCGACGCTGATGCGCGTGCTGGGCGGCGTGATCGCGCCGAGCGAGGGCGTGATCATCATCGGCGGCAAAGACTACACCCGGATGACAGTGAGCGGGGCGATGCGAGCCGGCATCGCCTTCGTGCACCAGGAGCTGAACCTGTTCGAGAATCTCGACGTTGCGTCCAACGTCTTTATCGGGCGCGAGAAGTTGACCGGCGGACCGCTGAAGCTGGTGGACAACGAGAGGATGCGCGCCCGCGTGACGCCGCTATTGGAGCGGCTCGGCGCCGACTTCGCGCCGAACACGCTGGTCGACAACCTGTCCATCGCGCAGCGTCAACTGGTGGAGATCGCCAAGGCGCTCTCGATCGACGCCCGCTTGATCATCATGGATGAGCCGACCTCCAGCCTGACGATTTCGGAGACCGAGCGGCTGCTGGAGATGCTCTCCGACCTGAAGGCGCACGGCATCTCGGTGATCTATATCTCCCACCGGCTGGGCGAGATCATGGCCTGCGCCGACCGCGTCGTGGTGCTGCGCGACGGGCGCACGGTCGGGGAGCTGGCGAGGGACGAGCTAAGCCACGTCGCAATGATCCGGCTGATGATCGGCCGCGACCTGAAGGCGCTTTACACGCCGCCGAAACGGTCGGCGCTACCGGGCGGCTGCGACATCGTCGGTGTCGTGACATCAGCCTTTCCCGACCGGCAAATCGATCTTTCGGTTCGGCGCGGGGAGATTCTCGGTCTGGCGGGACTGGTCGGCGCCGGCCGCACCTCGCTTGCACGCACGGCCTTCGGCATCGACCCGCTGCTGGGCGGCGAGATCAGGGTCGACAATGCGCCGGTCAGCGTGTCGTCGCCACGGGACGCGATCAGGCAAGGGATTTATCTGGTGCCGGAGGACCGCAAGAAATCCGGGCTGGTGCTCGAGTTGCCGATCCGGGAGAACGTGACGCTCGCGAGCCTGCTTGATTACGCGCTGATGTGGCTGGTCAACGGCACGGCCGAGCGCAAGGCCGCGAAGGAACAGGTCAGGAACCTCTCCATCAAGGTGCCGAGCACCGATATGGAGGTCGTGACGCTCTCCGGCGGCAACCAGCAAAAAGTGGTGCTGGGCAAGTGGCTTTCCATGCAGCCGCGCGTGATGTTCTTCGACGAACCGACCCGTGGCATCGATGTCGGCGCCAAGAGCGAGATCTACGCGCTGATGCGCGACCTTGCCGACCGCGGCGTGGCAATCCTGATGATCTCCTCGGACATGGAAGAGGTCATCGGCGTCTCCGACCGCGTGGCCGTGATGCACGAAGGGAGCATCAGCGGCGTGCTCGAGCGCGAGCAGTTCAGCGAATACAACGTGTTGCGGCTGGCGATCGGCGAAGCGCCGGAAACCTTGGAATCGGCCGCGCCATGATGAAGAAAGAACTCGGCCTGCTTCTGCTGCTGCTGGCGATTTCCGCCATTACGGCCGCGATCAATCCGGCCTTCCTGTCATGGATGAACTTGCTGAACATGGCGAATCTGATCGGCCTGTTCGGCGTGTTCGCGCTCGGCGAGGGGCTCGTGATCATCACCGGCGGCATCGATCTTTCGCTCGGCTCGATGTTTGCGCTGCTCGGCGTCGTATTCATCGATCTGCTGACGACCTACCAGATTTATTGGCCGTTCGCGCTGCTGCTGGTGCTGCTGGGCGGATTGGCGCTGGGGGCCATCCAGGGCTTCCTGATCACGCGTCTGAAAATGCAGCCCTTCATCGTGACGCTATGCGGGCTGCTGATCTATCGCGGCGCCGCGCGCTATTACACGAGCGATTCGACCCGCGGCTTCGGCTACGGCGACGAGGCAAGGACGCTGAGCAATATCGCCTCAGGGAATGTCGCGGGCATCCCGAACACCTTCATTCTCCTGATCATCCTAGCGCTGATCATCGGCGTGCTGCTGCACCGCTCAGTGTATGGGCGCTGGCTCTATGCGGTGGGCAAAAACGAGGAGGCGGCGCGCTTCTCCGGCATCAACACGGGCATCGTGATCGCGACCGCCTACATCATCAGCGGCGGGCTCGCCGGTGTTTCGACCGTGTTGTTCGTTTTCTACACCAACTCGGTCTCTCCGAGTTCGTTCGGCAATTTCTATGAGCTCTACGCGATCGCGGCCGCCGTGCTGGGCGGCTGCAGCCTGCGCGGCGGCGAGGGCTCCATCCTCGGTATCGTATTGGGAACGGCGCTGCTGCAGGTGCTGCAGAACCTCGTGAATATCCTGGGCATCCCCAACTCGTTGAACTTCGCGGTGATGGGGACGGTGATCTTGCTCGGCGTGCTGGCGGATCAGCAATTGCAGGCGCGTCGGCGGCGCAAGGTGGCGCTCGAGGGCATCGTTCGCACCACGCCGAGATCGACATTCGCGCAAGGAGGGCAGCGCGCATCTCCGCACGGCGCGGCTGCGTTGCCGGCGAGAACCGGCGATCAGGCATGACACTCAATACAGGGCAGCTCGATAGATAACGGAAACCGCGACCGGGCGCTCCAAATTTGGTCGCGGCAACTTGGGTAGTGGCGACAAGGGGAAGAATTCAATGCGTAAGATGATCAATCTGACGGCGCTCGCGTGCATGCTGACGATGTTGGCCGGCCCCAGCCGCGCCGAGGACAAGACTCTCGCCATCGTGGTGAAGGGCCTCGACAATCCGTTCTTCGACCTGATCCGCCAGGGCTGCGAGAAGGCTCAGGCCGAACTCACGGGCGGCTACAAGTGCTATTACACCGGGCCGGCGTCGACTTCGGATGAAGCCGGAGAGGTCCAGATCATCGAGGATCTCCTGACCAAGGGCGTCGCCGCGATGGCGATTTCTCCCTCGAACTCTCCCGCCGTCGCCAACCTGCTCCGCCAGCGCAAGCCGACGATCCCGATCATGACCATCGATGCGGACCTGTTGGCGCAGGATCGCTCGCTGCGCAGGACCTATATGGGCACCGACAATTATCTGCTGGGCGTCAAGCTTGCCGAGCAGCTCAAGGCGTTGAAGCCGCGCGGAGGCACCGTGTGCCTGCTGCTCGGCAATGTTGCCGCAGACAATATCAACCAGCGCGCCGCCGGAACCCGCGACACGCTCGCCGGCAGGAAAGGTGCGGAACGGCTCAACGGCGAGAACGGCTGGAAGGAGATTTCCGGCTGTCCGCTGTTCACCAATGACGATGCGGCCAAGGGCAATCAGATGATGGCCGACGTGCTGACCGCCAACAAGGATCTCGATGCCTTGGTGCTGGAAGGCGGCTGGCCGCAATTCGCCCCGCAGGCCTATGCCCAGCTCACGAGCCAGTACATGGACCGCATCAAGAGCAAGCAGCTGGTGCTGGTTGTCGCGGACACCTTGCCCCCGCAGATCGAAGCACTCAAGGAAGGACGCAGCGCCGCACAGGTCGGCCAGCGACCCTTCGAGATGGGCTACCGCGCTCCGTTCGTGATGAAGGACATGGTGGAGGGCAAGACGGTCGATCCCGTCTACTACACCGGTCTCGACGAATGCACGCCCGAGAACGTCAACACCTGCCTGAAGAAATAACGTGGTCCATCGCGGTACGCCAATGGACATCGGGCTCCAGCAGCACGGCGCGCCTTCGGTAACCCTCGGCCGGGCGCCTGTCATCGAGATCACCGGCGTCTCGAAGCATTTCGGATCGATCCAGGCGCTCACCGACGTATCGGTGACCCTGCAGCGCGGCGAAGTGGTCGGTCTGATGGGCGACAACGGCGCCGGCAAATCGACGCTGATGCGGATCATCGCCGGTAATTTCCGGCCGAGCCAAGGCACGATCGCGATCGAAGGCAGCCCCATCAGCTTGCACGGTCCGATCGAGGCCCGCCGGGCCGGGATCGAGATCGTCTATCAGGACCTGGCTCTGTGCGACAATCTCACCGCCGCCGCCAATGTGTTCCTCGGGCGCGAGCTTCGAATTGGATTCGGCCCGTTTCACGTGCTCGATTACGCCGCGATGTACCGGCGTGCCGGCGCGCTCTTCAAAGAACTCAAATCGGAAACACGGCCGCGCGATCTCGTGCGCCAGATGTCCGGCGGCCAGCGCCAAGCCGTCGCGATCGCCCGCACGCGGTTGAGCGACGCCAAGGTCGTGCTGATGGATGAGCCCACGGCCGCCATCAGCGTGCGGCAGGTCGCGGAAGTGCTCAACCTGATCCGGCGCCTGCGCGAGCAGGGCCTCGCGGTCGTGCTGGTCAGCCATCGCATGCCGGACGTGTTCGACGTCGCGGATCGCATCGTCGTCCTGCGCCGCGGACGCAAGGTCGCCGACAAGGTCATCGCGGCAACTTCGCCGGAAGAAGTTACCGGACTGATCACCGGCGCGATCGAGCGAGCATGACCGGGGCGGGAAAGGGGATATGCGATGACCGTGCTTGAAGAGAGCATCGACAAGCGCGCGCACAGCCCGCTGGAATGGCTTTTCTCGCGCCAGACCTTCTGGGTGTTTGTTGCGGCGGTGGTCGCGGTGACGGCGTTGTCGCTTGCTACCGACACCTTCGCCACTCGAACAAATCTGTTCAACGTCACGCGCAACTTTGCGTTCGTGGGAATCGTTGCGCTCGGCATGACAGCGGTGATCATCACCGGCGGCATCGACCTGTCGGTCGGGTCCGTCGTCTGCCTTGCCGGCATCATGCTCGGGGTGGTGATGAACGCGGGCTACTCGATCTGGGTCGGGGTCGGCACCGCGCTTCTCACTTCACTCGCCATCGGAGCCCTCAACGGCGTGCTGATTGCCTACGTACGCATGCCGCCCTTCGTGGTCACGCTCGGCATGCTGGCAATCGCCCGCAGTCTCGCCATGGTCGCCTCGAACAACCGCATGGTCTACGATTTCGGACCTGATCAGGCCAAGCTCCTGGCGCTCGGCGGCGGTACGACGTTCGGGGTCGCCAACCCGGCCATTGCGCTCGCCTTGCTGGCGCTCGTCACCGGTTATCTCTTTCGTTGGACGCAATGGGGCCGTCACGTGTTCGCGCTCGGCGGCAACGAGCAGGCGGCTATGCGCGCCGGGGTTCGCGTCAACCGCATCAAGGTCGCCGTCTACATGGCTTCGGCACTCACCGCAGGGATTGCGGCGGTGCTTGAGGTCGGCTGGCTCGGCGCCGTCACCACCAATCTCGGTCAGAGCATGGAGCTCGCGGTCATCGCGGCCGCGGTCATCGGCGGTGCCAACCTGAGCGGCGGCAGCGGTACCGCGTTCGGGGCGGTTATCGGCGCGGCACTGATCGAGGTGATCCGCAACAGTCTCTTGCTGCTGGGAGTAGACGCGTTCTGGCAGGGGACCTTCGTTGGCAGCTTCATCGTGCTCGCGGTGATGTTCGACAAGCTGAAAGGCTCGCTCACCGAATAGGTGGCGGCGTCGGCGTGTAGTGGGGAGAGCGTGCGTTCCAGGCTCGAGGGCTTTGGGTGGGGACGTGAGACGAAAAGAAAAGCCTGGGACGCTATGGAGAACCAAGAAAAATGTCGCATAGGTTTGTAACGACCGCGCGCGTGTGCGGGTTGGGGGTTGTTTTGTCGTCTCTGTTGAGCGGCGGAGCGCAGGCGGCCGATTTTTTAACGAAAGCTCCGCCCGTGCCGTATGTGGCGGCCGATGATTTCTGGACGAGACCGTACCTGTTCGGCGATCTCGGCAGAACGCAGTTGAAAGAGCAGGGCATCGATCTGGGTCTGACGCTTGGTAATGAATCCGTCGGTAACCTGTCGGGCGGAGACAGGAACGCCCCGGCCAACGCGGGACAACTCTGGTTCGGCGCCAAGCTCGATATGGCAAAGCTTGTTGGCATCCAGGGCGGCACGGTCGGCATCACGGTGGTCCAGCGTTTTGGCACCAACCTGAATGCCGAGGCAGGCATTCCGGCCTTGCAGCTGACCAACGAAGTTTTCGGCCGCGGAAATATTGCTCGCCTGACCCAATTCTACTACTCGCAGAAGCTTTTCGATGATCAGCTTGAACTCAAGGGCGGCCGCCTTCCGGTCGGCTCCGACTTCTTCTTCGGTCTGTGCGAGTTCATCAACCTGACCTTCTGCGGCGGCCAGCCCGGCAACATCCAAGGCGGCTATATCTACAACTGGCCGGTGAGCCAGTGGGCTGGTGTCGTCCACTACAACTTCGCCAAGGATTTCCAGTTGTCGGTCGGCGTCTACGACGCCAATCCGAATAATCTGACGACGTCGGACGCCGGTATCTACCTGGCGCCGGGTATCCCCGGCTCAACCCCCGCCTCGGGTGTGTTGGTGCCGGTGGAGGTGGTCTGGTCGCCGAGCGGTCCCCTGAACGGGACCTGGAGATTGGGCGGCTGGTACGACAGTGCGTCGACGATCGATGGTGGCCTCCCGGGTATCATTACGACTGTCCCAGGCCTCGGTGGTGTCCCAGACCAATTTCTGGGAGATCAAAGAGGCCGCTGGGGCGTTTATGAGTCGATCCTGCAGCGGTTGACCGTTGAGGGTCCCACGGCGCAGGGTTGGTATACCTTCCTCAATACCACCGTCGCCGATCACCGCACGTCGTTCCAGGACTACCAGATCGCGTTGGGCTTCAGGCACACCGGGACGTTCTCCTGGCGGCCCCGGGACGAAGTCGGCTTCGCGGTGGGCACGACCCACGTGAATTCGGCCGCCTTTGGCCCGAATGCAGGCGGAAACGAAGTTCCGCTCGAAGCCTGGTACGGGTGGCAAGCGACCGGCTGGATGAACCTCAAGTTCGACGCACAGTATGTAATCAATCCTGGCGGGCGCGGGTTCAATGCCGCCGGCGTGAAGACCGATAATGCCATTGTTCTTGGCCTGCGAACCGAGGTCCACTTCTGATGCAGCGGTAGCTTGTCCGGCTCAAAAGATTGAGCGACTGTGACCGAAAGGTGAGTGCATGCCCGTCTACGGGCATGCCGAGAATGAAAGCCGGCGACGTTGACACGACGATCGGCGGCGGCACGACGATCTTGCCGGCCGCCACGTCGTAAACGGCTGCCAAAAGGTGTTCCATGACCAAACCCGCTGTCCGACCTTATCGTGGCGTCTTCCCGGTCGTTCCGACCGTGTTCGATGCCGACGGCCGCCTCGATCTCGAAGGCCAAAGGCGCGCCGTCGATTGCATGATCGATGCGGGCTCGCAGGGACTTTGCATCCTCGCGAACTTTTCCGAACAGTTCGTGCTCACCGACGAGGAGCGCGATATCGTCCTGGCCGCCGTGCTCGATCACGTCGCCGGACGGGTCCCGGTCATCGTTACGACCACGCATTTTTCGACTTTCGTTTGTGCCGAGCGCTCGCGCCGCGCTCAGGAGCTGGGCGCTGCCATGGTGATGGTCATGCCGCCCTATCACGGGGCGACCTTCCGCGTGCCGGAGCCGGCGATTTATGATTTCTACCGCGGCATCTCCGACGCGATCTCAATTCCGATCATGGTGCAGGATGCGCCGGTCGCAGGCACGCCGCTTTCCGTTCCCTTTCTTGCCCGCATGGCGAAGGAGATCGAGCAACTCGCTTATTTCAAGATCGAGGTGCCGCAGGCAGCGGCCAAGCTGCGGGCGCTGATCGCCGCGGGCGGCGAGGCGATCGAGGGGCCCTGGGACGGCGAGGAGGCGATCACGCTGATGGCGGATCTCGACGCCGGCGCGACCGGTGCCATGACCGGCGGCGGCTATCCGGACGGCATCCGCGAGATCGTCGATCCCTATTTCGCGGGCAATCGCGACGCGGCGATGGACGCCTATGCGCGGTGGCTGCCGCTGATCAATTACGAGAACCGGCAATGCGGGCCGGCCGCATGCAAGGTGCTGATGAAGGAGGGTGGCGTCATTGCCCATGATACGATGCGCGCGCCGCAACCGGCCATGCATCCGGCAACCCGCGCCGGATTGATCGAGATCGCACGACGCCTCGATCCTGTCGTGCTGCGATGGGGGCGCTGACGATGAACCAGATCCGGATCGCCGTCGTGGGCTTCGGAAAAACCGCGCGCGGTCAGCAGTCCCGGCGATTTGCTGTAACGAAGCTTGACCATGGTTGACGCGGCTTCAACTGTTGCAAGGGACGTGTTCGGTGTGTTGCCGGATGGCCGCACGGTCGAGCGCGTGACGCTGCGCGGCAGCAACGGCTTTGCAGCGCGGATCATTACCTTCGGTGCCGCGCTGCAGGCGCTTCTGGTGCCCGATATGGAAGGCCGCTGCGATGATGTCGTGCTCGGCCATGACGAACTCGACGGTTATCTCGACCAGCGGCGGTTCTTCGGCGCAACCGTCGGGCGCTATGCAAACCGCATCGCCAACGCGCGCTTCCTGTTCGACGGCGACACGGTTCAGCTCGCCGCCAATGACGGTTGCCATGCGCTTCACGGTGGCATCGAAGGCTTCGACCGGAAGCTTTGGCAGGTCACCGGGCTCGAAGCGGGCGCGCAACCCCGGGTGACGTTGCGCCATGTGAGTCTCTGACGGCGAGGAGGGGTATCCCGGGCGGCTCGACGTGAGCCTGACGTACAGCGTGACCGGTCCAGCCGAGCTGTCGCTCGGCTTCGAGGCCCGGACGGATCGTGCCACGGTCGTCAACCTGACCAACCACAGCTTCTTCAATTTGGAAGGCTGCGCTTCGGGTACCGACATTCTCGGCCATCGGCTGACGATCGCCGCCGATCGTTTTCTGGCAATCGATCCCGGCGCGATTCCACTGCCGGAGTTGCCGCGGGCCGTCGCCGGTACACCCTTCGATTTCCGTTTGCCTTCGACCGTTGGTGCGCGCATCCGCGATGCGGACATGCAGCTCGAGAACGGCAGGGGATACGACCATAACTTCTGCCTGAATGACGGCCCCGGCCTGCGGCTTGCGGCGCGGCTGGAAGCGCTGCAGTCCGGACGCGTGCTGGAACTTCTGACCGATCAGCCCGGTCTGCAGGTCTATTCGGGAAACTATCTCGACGGCTCGATCCGGGGAAAGCGGCGACGGCTGTATCGGCAGTCGGATGCGATCTGCCTTGAACCGCAGATCTGGCCCGACGCGCCCAACCGCGCGGACTTTCCGTCTGCGCGCCTCGCGCCGGACGACGTCTATCGGCACCGGAGCGTCTATCGGTTTGCGTCCGCGGATGTGGAGCGATGATGCCGCCGGTTCCGACAGCCATTCCGTTCGGTGATCGCTGCCATGCGGGGCAGGGACCGATCTATGACGCTACGCCGGGCGCGCGGAGCTCGTTGCCTGGCCTAATACGCCAACAGGAGGTGACCGACGGCGGCTGTCCGCCGCGACCATGAATGCAATCCATCTCATTCAATCAAGTTGAAAAAATAAAGGGAGTAAAGATGCCTAACCTGAAGACCCGATTGTTCGCGCTCGCGTTGGCGGGCGTTGCTGCCGCCGCCTCGGGCAGCGGTGCCCTTGCGCAGAGCAAGCCGACCATCGGCATCGCGATGCCGACAAAATCCTCCGCGCGATGGATCGACGACGGCAACAATATCGTCAAGGTGCTGAAAGAGCGCGGCTACAACACCGATCTGCAATATGCCGAGGACGACATTCCCAATCAGCTCTCGCAAGTCGAGAACATGGTGACCAAGGGAGCCAAGGTGCTGGTGATCGCAGCGATCGACGGCACCACGCTTTCGGACGTGCTGAAGCAGGCCAAGGCCAACGGCATCACCGTGATCGCTTATGACCGCCTGATCCGCGGCACGCCGAACGTCGACTACTACACGACCTTCGACAATTTTCAGGTCGGTGTGTTGCAGGCCCAATCGATCGAGCAGGGGCTTGGACTGAAGGACGGCAAAGGGCCCTTCAATATCGAGTTGTTCGGCGGTTCGCCGGACGACAACAACGCTTACTTCTTCTACGATGGCGCGATGTCGGTGTTGAAGCCTTACATCGACAGCGGCAAACTTGTGGTCGCCAGCGGCCAGACCGGCATGGACAAGGTTGCGACCTTGCGCTGGGATGGCGCAACCGCGCAGTCCCGCATGGACAATCTGCTAAGCGCTTTCTACGGCAAGAAGCGGGTGGATGCGGTGCTGTCGCCTTACGACGGCATCTCGATCGGGATCATATCGTCGCTAAGGGGCGTCGGCTATGGCAGCCCCGATCAGCCAATGCCGATCATCAGCGGGCAGGATGCGGAAGTACCGTCCGTCAAGGCGATGCTGCGCGGCGAGCAGTATTCGACCATCTTCAAGGATACGCGCGACCTCGCGCGGGTTACCGCCGACATGGTCGATGCCGTGCTCAGCGACAAACCTATCCCGGTGAACGACACCAAGACCTACAATAACGGCGTGAAGATCGTGCCGTCCTATCTGCTCAAGCCGTCGGTGGTGTACAAGAGCAACTGGGAGAAGGCCTTGATCGACAGCGGCTACTATAAGAAGTCGCAGTTCGAGTGAACGAACCCGGTCCGGCAGGCGCCGCGATCTGCGCCTGCCGGCCTGTAGCCTCCGGCGCCGACCGGATCGGAGCTAGGCGTTTTCCCGGCACGAACGGTATCCATTCGCGGGAAAGCGCTATGAACGTCGCCGGGGTGGTTCGGCGCTGCAAGGACGTGATCCAATGGCGGCAATGCTTGAAATGCGGGGTGTCAGCAAAAGCTTTGCGGGCGTGCAAGCGCTGCGCGACGTCAATTTCACGGTCGAGACAGGCCAGATTCACGCCCTTGTCGGCGAGAACGGTGCCGGCAAGTCGACATTGATGAAAGTGCTGAGCGGCGTCTATCCGCACGGAAGCTATGAAGGCGGGATCATTTTCGACGGGGAGGAACGGCACTTTCGCGACATCAACGATTCCGAGGCGCTCGGGATCATCATCATTCACCAGGAGCTGGCGCTGATCCCGCTGATGTCGATCGCGGAGAACATCTTCCTGTCGCATCCGCCGGCGCACTTCGGCGTCATCGACCGCGGCGAGGTGTATCGGCGAACCCGGGACCTTCTGGACCAGGTCGGCCTGCGCGAGTCGCCGGATGCGCTGATCACGGATCTCGGGGTCGGCAAGCAACAGCTGGTCGAGATCGCGAAGGCCCTTTCAAAAAAGGTACGCCTGTTGATCCTGGATGAGCCGACTGCGAGCCTCAACGAGACCGACAGCGCGGCGCTGCTCGCCCGTCTCGTCGCATTCCGGGAGCAGGGCATCGCCTCTATCCTGATCTCCCACAAGCTGAACGAGGTCGCCCAGGTCGCCGATCGCATCACGGTGCTGCGTGATGGCCGTACCGTCGACAGCATCGATTGCCGAACCGAGCGGGTGGCGGAAGACCGGATCGTCCGGAGCATGGTCGCGCGCGACCTCGCGAACCGCTTTCCGGAGCGTCATGCCAGGATCGGCGATCCCGTGCTGGTGGTGGAGGACTGGTCGGCGCATCATCCGCTCCACCCCGAGCGGCAGGTGATCAAGAACGTCGACTTTCATGTGCGGCGCGGCGAGGTCGTCGGCATCGCCGGTCTGATGGGCGCGGGCCGCACCGAATTCGCCATGAGCCTGTTCGGTCGGGCGTGGGGCCGCGAGATTACCGGGCGACTCCGGCTCGAGGGCCGCGACCTGCATTTGTCCAGCGTCGCGGCCGCGATCGATGCGGGGCTTGCCTACGTCACCGAAGACCGCAAGCAGCTCGGGCTGATCGCGGCTGACGACGTGCGCAAGAACATCACCCTGGCGAGCCTCGATCAGGTCGCCCGGCGTGGGGTGATCGATGACGTCGGCGAATTGAGAGTGGCCGGCGACTATCGGACCCGGATGCGCATTCGTTGCTCGGACGTCTTTCAGGAGACCGGCCAACTGTCCGGCGGCAACCAGCAGAAGGTCGTGTTGTCGAAATGGCTGATGACCAATCCCAAAGTCCTCATCCTCGATGAGCCGACCCGCGGAATCGACGTCGGCGCGAAATATGAGATCTACTGCATCATCAACGAACTGGCGGAAGCCGGCAAAGCCGTGGTGGTGATCTCCTCGGAAATGCCCGAACTGCTCGGCATCTGCGACCGCATCTGCGTCATGAACGACGGGGCCTTTGTCGGGGAGTTTAAGGGCGCCGACGCCACCCAGGAAAAGATCATGGGCGCCATCATGCAGGATCACCGGATCGATGCGGGGCGCGGACGCGACAATGATACGAAGATAGAGGGAATGCGGCCATGACGGACAAGACGGTTTCGCTGCCTGGGGAACGCCGGCACGCGGGCTTCATCAAGACCAATTTACGCAGCTACGGCATGCTGCTTTCGCTTTTCGTGATCATGCTGTTCTTTCAGGCCGTGACCGGCGGCACGCTGCTGCAGCCGCTCAATCTGACCAATCTTGTCTTGCAGAACAGCTATATCGTGATCATGGCGCTCGGCATGCTGCTGGTGATCGTCACCGGGCATATCGACCTATCGGTGGGCTCGGTCGCCGGCTTTGTCGGCGCGGTCGCAGCGGTGCTGATGGTCCGCTATCACCTCGCCTATCCCTTGGCCTTCGTGGCCTGCCTCCTGGTGGGCGCGGCGATCGGGGCGGCGCAGGGCTACTGGATTGCCTATTTCAAGATTCCCTCCTTCATCGTCACGCTCGCGGGCATGCTGGTGTTCAAGGGACTTGCGCTGGCCGTTCTCGAAGGGCAGTCGGTGGGGCCATTTCCGCCGACATTCCAGAAGCTGTCCTCGGGCTTTATCCCGGAGGTGCTTTCCGCCGACGGCACGCTGCACCTCACCTCGCTGTTGATAGGCCCGGTGCTGGCGCTGGCGCTGGTCTATGCCAACGTCAGGAGTCGCGCGCGGGAACAGTCGCACGGCATCGAGGTCGAACCTCCTGCGGTCTTCGCGATAAAAAGCGCCGCGTTGGCGGTCGTGGTGCTCTATTTCACCTACCTGATCGCCTCCCATCGCGGGTTACCGAACGTTCTCGTCATCATGATGGCCCTGATCGCACTGTACGGTTTCGTCACGCGCCGCACCGTCATCGGCCGGCAGATCTATGCGGTCGGCGGCAACGCCAAGGCCGCCAAGCTGTCGGGTATCAAGACCGAGCGATTGACGTTTCTGACCTTCGTCAACA
This sequence comes from uncultured Alphaproteobacteria bacterium, assembly GCA_963756215.1. Taxonomy (GTDB): domain Bacteria; phylum Pseudomonadota; class Alphaproteobacteria; order Rhizobiales; family Xanthobacteraceae; genus Bradyrhizobium. The sequence continues at coordinate 346,770 of CAVWMY010000002.1, forward strand.
TGGGGGTTCTCGCCGCCCTGGCCGGGCTCGTGTTCGCCGCCCGCCTCAATACGGCAACGCCCAAGGCCGGCACCGGCTTCGAGCTCGACGTCATCGCCGCCTGCTTCATCGGCGGCGCGTCCGCCTATGGCGGTGTCGGCCGGGTCGGCGGCGCGGTGGTCGGCGCCATGATCATGGGTGTGATGAACAACGGAATGTCAATTCTCGGTATCGGCATCGATTACCAGCAGGTGATCAAGGGCCTCGTTCTGCTTGGAGCCGTCTGCGTCGACGTCTACAATCAGCGCAGGTAGCTGTCCCGGGGGCCCCGTTGTCTCGGCAGCTTACACCGCGTGCCGCGACAAGGGAGTAGCCGATGATCGATTCGAGCCGACGCACCGTTCTTGCAAACGGGGCTGCCGCCGCGGCGGCGAGTGCAGTGCCGCAAGTGTTCGCCCAAGCCCAGCCTGCGGGGGCGGTTTCGGGGTTGCCCGCCGGCGCCAAGGTCGGTTTCTACGAGAAGGGCAATGTCCGGATCCGCTATGCCGAGATCGGCTCGGGCTTTCCGCTGCTGGCGACGCCCGGCGGCGGCTTGAACTCGTGTATCGCCGTGTGGGCGCGTGCGGTGATCAATATTCCGGAGGAGTTCAAGAACGACTTCCGCGTGATCACCATGGACCAGCGCAATGCCACGGGCGGCGAGTCCACCGGACCGGTGGCGGTCGACGATCCCTGGGGCGCGTTCGCCGACGACCAGTTGGGCGTAATGGACCATCTCGGCATCGACAAGTTCTCCTTCTTCGGCAACTGCATCGGCGGTCCGTTCGCGATGAAGTTGATGGAGCGGGCGCCACAGCGCGTTGTCGCAGCGATACTGAGTCAGCCGGTCGGGCATGGCCCGGCGAACCCGGATTACATGTACGACGCCGGCAAGACCGGCTGGGCCAGGGAAATGCGCGAGCGCCGGCCCGATGTTTCGATGGAGACCATCGAGAACTATCTGCATAACCTTTACCGCGTGCGGCCCGACTTCGTGTACAGCGTATCGCGCGATTTCGCGAAATCATGCCAGACCTCGATGCTGGTGCTGCCGGACGACGTCCCCGCCCATCCGCTGGTGGCTTCGATCGACGTTGCCTCGCTCTGCCCGAACGCCGAGATCACGGTGTTCCCCTGGAAGGAGCCGCCGGAGCTGAAGGCGCGCACCATCGACCGGGCCCGAAGTTTTCTGAAGCGGCATCAGACGGCGTAGCGAAGTCGCAATCGCCGGTATTGTCATCAAGGGAGAAACACGATGGATGAGAACGATCGCCTGGATTCGATGGCGCGATGGATGTGGGATGCGAGGCAGCGGCGCCAGACATTTCGCAACCTGCCCGATGAGTTGCGGCCCGCATCCATCGCCGAGGCCTACGCAGCGCAAGAGTTTTATTACCGGCTGGCGGAGCCGGTATATGGCCCCGTTGCCGGCGCCAAGATCGCCACCACAACCAAGGTGATGCAGGAATTGATGGGCATCACGCATCCATGCGGCGGAGCGATCTTTGCGCGAACGATCCATGGCTCGCCGGCAAGGCTGCGGACGGCCGATTTTGTCAACCTGCGCGTCGAAAGCGAGATTGCGCTGAAACTCGGGTCTGATCTGCCGGCGCGCGGTGCACCCTGGACGCGTGACTCTGTGATGCCGGCCGTCGCGAGTGCGATGCCTGCATTCGAACTGATCGAGGACCGGCACGCGGATTACAACGCGACCGATGCCTCCTCGTTGATCGTCGAGAATTGCTGGAACGGCGGAATAGTCACGGGTAACCCCAAGACCGTCGAGGCCGGAAAGCTTGTGGGTATCGCCGGTCGGCTCACTATTAATGGCAAAACGGTTGGCGAGGGCAACGCCGAGGATCCCTACGCGACGCTTGCCTGGGTCGCTAATCATCTCGCCGAGCGTGGTCGTGATCTAAAAGCCGGCATGGTGGTGATTACCGGCAGCGTTATTCCCACGATTTCAATCGCGAGCGGTGACCGCGCGCTGTTTACGGTTGATGGGTTGGGCGAGGTCGACATGGAAGTCTTCTGAATGTGATTGTACGCGCCCACATACACGCGATGAATGCGCGACTTGATAAAAACAATCAGGCGGCGATTTATTTCGCCGCCGGGGTGACAGGGGACGACGACGGATACCGTCGAAGATTGCGCTGTCGGCTCGCTGGAGCACGGCTTCGATGCCATCCGGCGTTCACGGCGGCGTTTTCGTACTTTGGTCTAATGCTGGCTCCGAGTGGTGCCTTGAAATTCGCAGCGGCAACCGGCTTCGCACGATCGGCCGCGTTCCTGGTGAGCAGCACAAGCCGATCAGGATCCCACCGAACGTCTGCTCGGACGCACAGCCAATGCGCGGACACATCATTGTGTCGATCCCTGCGACGATCGGTCCGTGGTCTCGGGGCTGCCAGCTTGCTCCTGCGAAACTGGCATGCAATGCTCGGCGCCAACCAATAAAAAGATGGGGCGCCGGACGACGTTCCGCGTGCCCTGATGCGGCACCCGACATTGGCAGGAACGTTTTTCGGAGATCGTCAGTATGAGATTCAAGCATGTTGTCGGCCTGTTTTGTGCCGCCTCGATTTCTGTCGCGCTAAGCGGCGCGGCATTTGCGCAGGACAAGACCGTCAAGATCGGTGCGGTATTTCCATTGAGCGGCAACGCGGCGAGCGCGGGCATCCACGCCAAATTCGCGATCGAAACCGCGATCGATATCATCAATAACGCGCATCCCGAACTCGGCAATTTTCCGCTTGCAAAGAATGCGGGCCTCGCCGGTCTCGGCGGCGCCAAGGTTGAAGTGGTGTTTGCCGACAATCAGGGCAGCCCCGCGACCGGCCAGAACCAGACGCTACGGCTGATCACTGAGGAGAAGGTGGTCGCGCTTACCGGCGCCTACCAGTCAGGCATCACGTTGACCGCGAGCGCGATCGCGGAAAAATACGGCATTCCCTTCGTCAATGGCAAGTCGGTCGCGGCCAACCTCACCGAGCGCGGCTTCAAATGGTTCTTCCGCGTGACGCCGGTGGCGTCGGACTTTGCCAAGATCTACCACGACTTCCTCAAGGACATGAAAGCGGCCGGTGCGAAGACCGACAACGTCGCACTGGTGCACGACAACACCGAATACGGCACCTCGGTCGCCAACGTCATCACCAGCGTTTTCAAGGAAAACGGCGAAAGTATCTCGCAGGACATCGCATACGCCGTCAATGCGACCGACGTGCAGAGTCAGGTCCTGCAGCTCAAGGAAAAGAAGCCCGACGTCGTGATCATGATCGCCTACGCATCCGACGCGATTCTTTATCAGAAGACTATGCAGGCGCTGGACTACAAGCCGCCGATGATCATCGCCGACAATTCCGGCTATTCCGATCCGTCTTTCATCAAGGCGGTCGGCAAGATTTCGCAAGGCGTGTTCAATCGCTCGTCTTGGAGTGTCGGCGCTCCGGGTTCAGCAACGGCGATTATTGCCGAGATGTACAAGAAGCGGAGCGGCGACGAGATGGACGATACCGCTGCACGCCAGATGCAGGGCTTCTTCGTCCTGGTCGACGCGATCGACAGGGCCGGTTCTACCGATCCCGCCAAGATCCAGGCAGCGTTGAAGGCGACCGACCTCAAGCCCGATCAGTTGATGATGGGCTACAAAGGCGTCAAGTTCGACGACAAGGGCCAGAACATCCTCGCCTCGGGTCTGGTGATCCAGTTGCAGGATGGCGAGAACTATGTCGCCGTCTGGCCGAAAGCCGGCGCCGAGAAGGCGCCGGTAACACCCTACAAGGGCTGGTGAGGCGTCAAAGCGTGACCCGGAGAAAGCACGCCCTCGGACGCTCGCCGGTTGGACGTGGGTTTTCGCTCGCGACAGGCGCGATGCGCTTGCGCCGAGAACATGCCCAATCATGAGATGGAGCGGGATGGCGTCAAGGAAAAGCGGCCCCGCTCCGGGGGGCGGGGACTTCCGCCCTGTTTTTGCGCTTGCCGAGGCGGCCGTTCGCGTGGACGATTGGCTGACCTCGGCAAGCATTCGCTGTCCATGATGCCACTGGCAATCGCTCAATCGAAAAACGCGCGGCCTTATGTCTTCCATTCTCGTTCAGGTCATCGTCGGCGGGCTCCTGCTGGGCGCGGTATATGCGCTGTTTTCGTCCGGCCTGACGCTGATCTGGGGCATGATGAATATCGTCAACTTCGCGCATGGCGATTTCGTCATGCTCGGAATGTACGTCGCTTTCATCGTCTGGACGTTGTTCGGCGCCGGCCCCTGGGTCGGCGCTCCGGTCGCGACGCTGGTGCTGGCGACACTCGGTATCGTCGTCTATTTCGGGTTGATCCGCAGCATCATGAAAGGTCCGATGCTGGCGCAAATCCTCGGCACCTTCGGGCTTGCACTGCTGCTGCGCTATTCCGCGTTCTGGTGGTTCGGCGCCAACTTTCTGTCGCTGCCTGAGAACATCGTCGGCGGCACCTTCGACGTGTTCGGAATTAGAATCCAGGCCTCTCGGCTGCTGGCCGGCGTGGTGGCTCTTGTCGTGACCGGCGGCCTTCACATCCTGCTGACGCGCACCTCCCTGGGCTCGAAGATGCTGGCAGTCGCCGAGGATTCCGCCGCCGCGCAGTTGATGGGCATCCGACCCGACAGCATGCAGGCGATCGCCTGGGCGATCGCGGCCGGCGTGACCGGTATCGCGGGCGCGCTGATTGCAACCTTCTTTTACATCGTTCCGACGGTCGGCGAGACCCTGGGGATCGTTGCCTTCGTGACGGTCTCGCTCGGCGGCTTCGGCAGCGTGCCGGGCGCGCTGGTCGCGGGCCTGCTGATCGGAGTGATCGAATCCCTGTCGGCCTACTGGATCGGGGCCGTCTACAAGGACATCGTCGTCTACGCGCTGTTCCTGTGCTTCCTCTGGTTCCGGCCGCAGGGCTTGATGGGGAAGACCTGATGAGGATGATGTGATGCGGCGTTTGCTGTGGCCGACGGTGGCGCTGGCACTGGTGATCGCCTATCCGCTGTTGTTCTCGACGCCATTTCTGCAACGGCTGGGCGCGCTGGTGCTCCTGTACGCGATTGCCGCTTCAGCCTGGAACATCGTCGGCGGTTATGCCGGCCAGGTCTCGGTCGGACATGTCGCCTTCTTCGGCTGCGGCGCCTATGCGGCGATGGGCGCCTATGCGCATTACGCGCTTTCGCCGCTGGTCGGCATTCCCGTCGGCATCGTCGTCAGCGTGGCGATCGCCGCCGTAGTCGGCGTGCCGACACTGCGGCTGTCCGGGCACTATTTCAGCATGGCGACGATTGCGGTCGCCGAACTGATCCGGCTGATCGTCACCAACACCGAATATCTCGGCGCGGGCGTCGGACTCAGCGGGCCGACGGTGCCACGCAACGTGTTCGATCTGTCGTTCATTTCGGCGCTGCCTTATTACTATCTGTTCCTGACGATTCTGGTGGTCACGCTCGGCATTACCTGGTGGATGACCGAGAGCCGGATGGGTTTCTATTTGCGCGCCATCCGGGATTCCGAGCGGGCGGCGCGCTCGCTTGGTGCTCGGGCCAGCCGCGTCAAGCTCTATGCCTTCATGCTGAGCGCGGGACTGACCAGCGTTGCCGGGGCGCTCTACGCCATGATGTTCGGTTTTGTCGATCCGGAGTCCGGACTCGGCATCCTGATCTCGGTGAAGATACTGATCATGGCGGCGCTGGGCGGCGCCGGGTTGTTGTTCGGGCCGCTGGTCGGCGCGGCGATCCTGGTGCCGTTGGAGGAAATCTCCAATAACCTGCTCGGCGGCAAGGGCGCGGGCCTGACCTTTGTCCTTTATGGCGCCATCATCGTGCTGATCGCGCGCTTCCAGCCGGGAGGCATCCTGACGCTGATCAAGCGGCTCTGGGAGCGGCGCGGCAAGACGGCCGAAACGGCGGCCATAACAGGAGCGCGCCATGCTCCTTGAAGCGCGCAACGTCACCCGGGCTTTCGGTAGCTTCAAGGCCGTGGATGCGGCGTCGGTGACGTTGGAGCAGGGCGATATCCTCGGCCTGATCGGACCGAACGGCGCCGGCAAATCCACCTTCTTCAACTGCCTGACCGGCGATCTGCAGACGACCTCCGGCAGGGTCCTGTTCGAGGGGCTCGACATTACCGCGATGACACCGGAAGCGCGGGCGCAGCTCGGCGTTGCCCGCACCTTTCAGGTGCCGCAGACCTTCGAAGGCATGTCGGTGCTCGAGAACGTGATGATCGGCGCGTTTCTTCGCACTTCCCGTCGCGCAGAAGCCGAAACCCGGGCGCGGGCGGTACTGGAGCGCGTCGGCATGAGCAGACTGGGCGATGCGCCGGCGCGTTCGCTCGGCACGCCCGGCCGCAAGCGGCTCGAGATCGCCCGCGCGCTTGCCACCGAACCCAAGGTTCTGCTGCTCGATGAAGCCATGGCCGGCCTCACGCAACGCGAGGTGCAACTGGCGATCGATCTCGTCCGCGACATCCATCGATCCGGCGTCACGCTGGTGATCGTCGAGCACATCATGGAGGTCATCATGTCGCTGGCGACGCGCGTGGTGGTGTTTCATCAAGGCAAGGAGATCGCCCGTGGCAGTCCGCGCGAGGTCACGACCAATCCGGCGGTGATCGAGGCCTATCTCGGCAAGCGTGCGGCCAAAGCCGCCGCAGGTCACACGCCGGTAGAACTGATGGGCGGACCGCCGGCATGACCGCCTCCTTGCTCAAGGTCGAGAACCTGGAGGTTCACTACGGCGACTTGATCGGCGTATCCGATGTTTCGTTCGATGTGCCCGAGGGCAGCGTGGTGGCGCTGCTCGGCTCCAACGGCGGCGGCAAGACCACTACGCTCAATGCCATCGCAGGCTTGATCCCGGTGCATTCGGGCTCGATCCTGTTTGGAGGACAGGAGATCGGCGGGCAGCCCGCGTTCTCGATCGTGCGCAAGGGCCTCGCGCTGTCGCCGGAGGGCTGGCGGCTGTTCGTGCAGCAAAGCGTCGAGAACAATCTACTGCTCGGCGCCACGCCATTACGCGACAAGTCACGAACGACGGGCCTGCTCGATCGGGTCTACAAAATCTTCCCGAAGCTGGCCGAGCGGCGCAACCAGCGTGCCGGCACCATGTCCGGCGGCGAGCGGCAGATGCTGGCGGTGGGCCGCGCGCTGATGAGCGATCCGAAACTCCTGATGCTGGACGAACCTTCGCTGGGCCTCGCGCCCGCGGTGGTGGAGTCAATGTACGACACCTTCGGACGGCTGCACCGGGAAGGACTTACCATCCTGCTCGCCGAGCAATCGATCGAACTGGCGCTGGAAGTCTCGGATTTTGCCACCGTGCTGCAGGTCGGCAAAAGCGTATTGTCCGGCACCGCGGCGGCGTTGGCTGACGATCCGCAGGTGCAGAAGGTCTATCTCGGCACGGGATAACGACCGCGGCGTTTTCCGCGGAGGCGGACGGCGGATCAACCGCAGCCGCGAGACAGGGAGTGGACGTATGGGCGCAGGCAGCGGCACGCCATTCGGCGGCGCGATCGGCAAGACCGTCGGCAACTCCAGGCCCTGGTGGCCGCCGGCGCCGAAACCACCCGCCGGCGCGCCCAACATCCTCGTCGTTCTGTTCGATGATGTCGGCTTCTCCGACTTCGGCTGCTACGGCTCGCCGATCAAGACCCCCACCATCGACAAGCTCGCAGCCGAAGGTCTCCGCTACAGCGGTTTCCATACCACCGCAATGTGTTCGACCACCCGCGCCGCGCTGCTCACCGGGCGCAATCACCACTCGGTTGGGGTCGGCTGCCTTGCCAATTTCGACAGCGGCTATCCCGGATATCGCGGCAAAATCGCGAGGCAAGCAGGCACGCTCGCCGAGATGCTCAGAACTCATGCCTACCGGAATTACATGGTCGGCAAATGGCACGTCACGCCGCTGACCGAGAGCGGCGCGACCGGACCGTTCGACGGCTGGCCGCTCGGCCGCGGGTTTGATCGCTTCTACGGCTTCCTGGACGCCGAAACCGACCAGTATGCGCCGGAGCTCGTATCCGACAACACCCACATCGATCCGCCCGGCAGCTACGCTGACGGCTATCATCTGACGTCCGATCTGGTCGACCAGTCGATCCGTTTCATCGCCGATCATCTCGCCGACCGGCCCGACCTGCCGTGGCTGACCTGGCTCGCCCTCGGGGCTTGTCACGCGCCGCATCAGGCGCCGGCGGATATCATCGGCGGTTATGATGAGATTTTCGCCCATGGCTGGGACGTCGAGCGCGAGCAGCGGTTGGCGCGGCAGAAGGCGATGGGAGTTGTGCCGCATGATACGAAAATGCTGGCGCGCAACGACGGCGTGAAGGCGTGGGACGAGCACAATGCGGACGAAAAACGCGTGTTCACGCGGCTGCAATCGGCGTTCGCCGGCATGCTCGATCACGCGGACCGGCATCTGGCGCGGCTCGTCGCGTTCCTGGAGAAAGCAGGCATCCGCGACAACACCCTGATCCTGGCGCTGTCGGATAACGGTGCGAGCCAGGAGGGCGGCCCGCTCGGCTTCGTCAATGCGATGGGGCCGTATAATTTCAGACCGGAGCCGATCGCCGAGAAGCTGCGCCGGATCGAGGAGATCGGCGGCCCGGACTCGCACACCAACTTTCCGCACGGCTGGGCGATGGCTTCAAATACGCCGCTGCGTCGCTACAAGCAGAATACCCATGGCGGCGGCATCCGCGATCCCTTCGTGATCTCGTGGCCGCGGCGGATCGCCGCCAAGGGCGAACTGCGCCACCAGTTCGTGCACGCCAGCGACCTGGTCCCGACGCTGCTCGAACTGGTCGGCATCGAGCCGCCCGCGGAGATCGCGGGCTGCGCGCAAATGCCGATCGAGGGCAAAAGCTTTGTCCGCTCGATCGCAGACGCCTCGGCGCCGTCGAAAGCCTCACCGCAATATTTCGAGATGTTCGGGCATCGCGGCCTCTGGCACGGCGGCTGGAAGGCGGTCGCCTATCATCCGCCGGGGACGCCGTTCGAGAACGACAAATGGGAGCTGTTTCATCTCGATCGCGACTTCTCCGAAGTCGACGATCTCGCGGCGCGCGAACCGGAACGGCTGGCGGAATTGATCAAGCTCTGGTGGCTGGAGGCCGAGCAGCACAACGTGCTGCCGCTGGACGACCGGTTCGGGCCGCGCTTCGCCGAGAATGCCGCGCGATTCCAGGGTGCGCGAACAAGCTTCGTGTTTCACGCCGGCATGGGGCACGTGCCGACCGACGTCGCGCCGGACGTGCGCAGCCGCAGCTACACCATCGAGGCCGATGTCGAGATCGGCGGGGCGGGCGCGGAGGGGGTATTGCTCGCGCATGGCGATGCGACATCGGGCTACAGCCTTTACATCAGGGATGGCCGGCTGGTTCATGACCTCAATATCGGAGGTGGCCATGAGATCGTCATCTCCGATCGAGAGATTCTACCCGGCGCACATCGGCTCGGCGTGCGCGTCGAACGCCTGATACGCGAGGCGCCGCCGGCCAGGGGCGCACGAACAGGGGTCAGCGCGTACACGCTGCTGATCGACGGCGAGCCGGCGGGCTCGATGCAGACTCAACTCGGCTTCCATACACTGATCTCGTGGTCCGGTCTCGACATCGGCCGCGATCGCGGAAGCCCGGTCTCGCACTACGACGCGCCGTTTGAATTCACCGGGCGGCTGCTGAGGGTCACGGTGGCAATGCACGACGACCAGAGCCTTGAGGGAGACGGTGTCGGCGCCGCGGAGATGGCAAGACAATAGGGCGCCTCGGCGCCGCGGGGAATGCCGACCATCTTAGCCGAGCGCGAAAGACGCCGCCGGCTATTCGGCGGCTTCCTTGATCGAGCCATGCGCGGTGTGCGTGTCCTGATCGTCGCTGTCGGATCGGCCCCAGCTCGAAAACGCGTTCGACAGCTTGTCGAGGTAGAGATAGACCACCGGCGTCGTGAACAGCGTCAGCGCCTGGCTGACGATCAGGCCGCCGACCATCGCGTAGCCGAGCGGCTGGCGGATTTCCGAACCGGTGCCGGTGCCCAGCATCAGGGGGACGCCGCCGAGCATCGCGGCCATCGTCGTCATCATGATCGGACGGAATCGCAAGAGGGCGGCCTTGCGGATCGAGTCTTCCGGCGACAGGTGCTCGTCGCGCTCGGCCGAGATCGCGAAGTCGACCATCATGATGCCGTTCTTCTTGACGATGCCTATCAGCAGGATGATGCCGATCAACGCGATCAGGCTGAAATCATAGCCAAATGCCATCAGGATCGCGAGCGCGCCGACGCCGGCGGACGGCAGCGTGGACAGGATCGTGAGCGGATGAATGTAGCTCTCGTAGAGAATGCCGAGGATCAGGTACACCACGACGAGCGCGGCCATGATCAAGAGCGGAACGGTGCCGAGCGACTGCTGGAAGGCTTGCGCGGTGCCCTGGAAGCTTGAGTTGAGGGTGGCCGGCGCGCCGAGATCGGTCATCGCTTTCTGCACGGCTTCCGTCGCCTGCCCGAGCGCGACGCCCTGGGCGAGGTTGAAGCTGATGGTGATGGCCGGGAATTGACCCTGGTGGCTGATCGAGAGCGGACGGACCGGCACGCTGGTCCAGGTCGCAAAGGTTGCCAGCGGCACCTGTTCGCCGGTCAGCGGCGATTTGATGTAGAGCTTGTTGAGGATGTCGAGGCTCTGCTGCAACTCGGGCAGGATTTCAAGGATCACGTGATAGCTGTTGAGCTGCGTGAAATACTGCGTGACCTGGCGCTGGCCGAACGCGTCATAAAGCGTGTCGTCGATCAACTGCGGCTGGATGCCGTAGCGCGACGCGGTGTCGCGATTGACGTTCAACTGTAATGTCGTGCCCTGGCTCTGCTGGTCGGTGGCGACGTCGCGCAGTTCCGGCAGGGTCTGCATCTTGGCAAGGATCTTCGGCGCCCACTCATTGAGTTCGTCAAGATTGGCATCTTGCAGCGTGAACTCGAATTGCGTTCGGGTGGGGCGGCCACCGAGCCGGACGTCCTGCGCCGCCTGCATGAACAGCCGCGCGCCCTGTACCTGCTCGAGCTTGGGGCGCAGCCGCGCGATGATCTGCTGCGCGTTCGCGGTGCGTTCGTCGCGCGGCTTCAGGGTGATGAACAGGCTGCCGTTGTTTCCCGCCCGGCCGCTGCCGCCGATCGCCATTGCCACGCTGGCGACGTCGGGGTCGGCTTGCACGATCTTGCCGAGAGCCTCCTGCCGGTCCCTCATCGCCGCGAAGGAAATGTCCTGCGCGGCTTCGGAGGTGGCGCTGATCAGGCCGACGTCCTGTTGGGGGAAGAAGCCTTTCGGAATGATGATGAAAAGGTACACCGACAGGCCGAGCGTCGCGAAAAAGATCGCCAGCGTCGTCAGGCGCCAACGCAAAGCAAGGTCGAGACCGCGCTCGTAGGCGTGCAGCATCGCGTCGAACGCCCGCTCGCTCAACTCATAGAACTTGCCGTGCTTGGTTTCGTTGTGCGCGCGCAGGAAGCGGGACGCCATCATGGGCGTCAGCGTCAGCGAAACCACCATCGAGACGAAGATGGTCATGGTCAGGGTCACCGCGAATTCGCGGAACAGGCGCCCGATAATACCGCCCATCAACAGCAGCGGAATCAGCACGGCGACCAGCGAAATGCTGATCGACACGATGGTGAATCCGATTTCGCTGGAACCTTTCAGGGCCGCGGCGAGCGGTTTCTCGCCTTCCTCGATATAACGCGTGATGTTTTCCAGCATCACGATGGCGTCGTCGACCACGAATCCGACGGCGATGGTCAACGCCATCAGCGACAGGTTATCCAGCGTGTAGCCGAAAACCCACATCAACGCGCAGGCGCCAAGCAGCGCCAACGGCACGGTCACCGTCGGGATCACGGTCGCCCAGAAATTGCGCAGGAAGACGAAAATGACCATGACGACCAGCGCGATGGTCAGCAACAACGTAAACTGCACGTCGGCGACCGCGGCCCGAATGGTTTGGGTGCGATCGCTGATGACTTCGATCTTGATCGCCGGCGGAATCGCGGCGACCAACCGCGGCAGCAGCGCCTTGATCTTGTCCACGGTGTCGATGACGTTGGCGCCCGGCTGCTTGTAGACCACCAGGAACACGCCGCGCTTGCCATTGGCCCAGGCCGCCTGCTTGGCGTCCTCCGGTCCCGTAACGGCCTGGCCGATATCGCGGATCCGCAACGGTCCACCGTTGCGGTAGGCGATGATGACGTCGTTCCAGTCCTTGGAGTCGAGCAGCTGGTCGTTGGAGTAGATCGTGAAGGCCTGCGTCGCGCCGTCGATATTGCCCTTGGGGCTGTCGACCGTCGTGTTTACGATGATGTTGCGGACGTCTTCCAGCGAGAGATTCTTGGCCACCAGTTTGGCCGGATCGATCTGAACGCGGACCGACGGCTTTTGCTGTCCGCCGATGGTGACCTGCGCGACGCCGGAAATCTGGCTGATCTGCTGCGCAAGTTGGGCGTCGACCGCGTCGCTGACGGTGGTCAGCGGCAGTGAATCCGAGGTCGCCGACAGAAGCAGGATCGGCGAGTCCGCCGGATTGACCTTGCGGTAGGTCGGCGGGGAGGGAAGGTTTTTGGGCAATTGGCCGCTGGCGGCATTGATGGCGCCCTGGACGTCGTTCGCGGCGCCGTCGATGCTGCGGTTGAGGTCGAACTGGATAGTGACCGCCGCGGTTCCCAGATAGCTCGTCGAGGTCATCTGCGCGATGCCGGGAATCTGGGCAAACTGCCGCTCGAGCGGCTGTGCCACCGACGACGCCATGGTTTCAGGGCTGCCGCCCGGCAACGTGGCCGTGATCTGGATGGTCGGGAAGTCAACCTGCGGCAGCGGCGCGACCGGCAACAGGGGATAGGCGACGAGACCGACAAACAAAATGCCGGCCATCATCAAGGACGTGCCGATGGGATAGCGAATAAACGGTGCTGAAATCCCGTCGCTCATTCGGACTTGACCTTGGGTTGCGCCGGATCGGAGCTTGCGACCGCGGTGCTGACCAGCGTACCGGGCGAGACCTTGTACTGTCCTCCCGTAATCACTTGTTGCCCCGGCGACAGGCCTTCATCGACAACCGAACGTCCGTCGATCGACTGGCTGACCTTGACCTTGTTCAGCACCGCCTTGTTATTCTCGTCGATCGTGTAGGCGTAGAGACCGTTGGTGCTGTGCTGGATCGCGTTGTCCGGAACCACCGTCGCGTCCTTCAGCGTCTTCACCAGAAGCCGGGTCGAAACCGACTGCCCCGGCCAGAGTGCGTGATCCGTGTTGGCGAACACGGCCTTGAGACGGACCGTGCCACTGCTGGTGTCGACCTGATTGTTGACCACCGACAGCGTTCCCTCGGCCAGCGGCTTCTTGCCGTCGGTCGTGATCGCGATGACCTTGAGCGGCGCGACCGCCTGCGCCTCCTTAATATAGGGCAATTGCCCTTCCGGCGCAGTGAAAATCACTGCGATCGGTTCGATCTGGGCGACCGTCACGATACCGGTCTGGGTCGCCGCATTGACGATGTTCCCGATGTCGACCTGCCGCAGGCCGGCGACACCCGGGATCGGGGATTTGACGGCGGTATAATCCAGCTGGGTCCGGGCGTTGGAGATGGCGGCGTCGTCGGCCGCGATCTGGGCCGTCAACATCTGAACGCTCGTGCGTTGGGTATCGGTCTGCTGTTTGGTCGCAAACTCGCCAAGCCTGGTGAAACGCTGAAGATCGAGGTTGGCGTTGGCCAGGTTGGCCTCATCCTGGGCCTTCTTGGCTACGGCCTGGTCGTACGCCGCCTGATACGGCCGGGGGTCGATCTCGACCAGCAGATCGCCCTCCTTGACCAGTTGGCCCTCCTTGAAGGCAATCTTGTCAATCTGGCCGTCGACGCGGGTCCGCACCAGGACGGTGTTGAAACCCTGAACCGTTCCGAGCCCGGTCAGGTAAACCGGAAAGTCCGCCTTCTCGACGCGGGCGCTGGCGACACCTACCGCTTTTGGCGCTGATTTTTGTGCGTTGGCCGCGGCCTGTTGTCCGGCACCGTAGCGTTGCCAACCGAAGTAACCTGATCCCGCGACCGCGGCGATCAGCACAACCCAAATAATCGTCCGCGACTTATTCATGATAGCCCGTTGTTATCCGAGGCGGCTCGTTGGTTCAAAAAGAACATGCCGGGTCTTCAAAATCGTTCCCAGACATCCAGATATAATATGCGTGCACTTAATGTGTAAACACACTATGCTTTGAAATATCCTAAATATTTGGACAGGTTAGAGACACAAAGAAAAGCCCATGTCGCTCGATTTGAAACGCGAACTTGTCTCACAACTTGTGGAGAGTTCGCGCTTGCTTCGCAACTACATCGATCATCGCGCCAAGGGCCGCGGGACTACCCGCGCGCAATGGATCGTGCTGTTCAGGTTGCGCGAGCAAGAAGGGCTGTCGCAGGTCGACCTTGCCGATGTGCTCGAACTGCAGCCGATCTCCCTGGTGCGGCTTCTCGACCGTCTGGTCGAGCACGGCCTGCTGGAGCGTCGGACCGATCCGCGCGATCGTCGCGCCAACCGGTTATTTCTCACCCCGGCCGGCCGTCAACTCGTCGGCGATCTCGACAGCCTGCGCGATGCCATTGCGGCAAAAGTGCTGCAGGACGTTCCGTCGGCTTCGCTCCAGACCACCCTGGATACGCTTCGCGACGTCAAGGAGCGGATCAAGGGAGCGGCTGATCCTGGCGGCGTCGTCGCCAAATAGGTCCGTTGCTTCGCGAGCATCGGCGCGCCGCGGATTTCGCGATGCGGCCGGCCGCGCCCGGTTGTCACCGGCGTGGACGTCGTCCATACCACCGCGCCGAAGCCTCGCCTCGCCAGCAGTCAGGAATCGATGATGGATGAATTGAACGGACGCATGATCGCCTGCCAGATACTGATCACGGGCCTGATTGCGCGGGTCGCCAACAACTCGCCCGACCCGCTGCGATTTCTCACCGACTTTCGCGATGAAATCAAAGCGGTGGTGAACGGGGTCAATATCGCCGGCATGGACAACACCGACCGTGTGCGACAGATCGCGCAACAGACCGTCGACGAGCTGTTTTCGCTGATGAAGCCGCCCAGCGCCGATTGAGGGGCGCTCGCGCGACGAAGCTAAGAGATGCCGGCCTTGCAGCTAAAACTTAGAACGCTTCCAGTTTCATTTTAGAACGATTTCAAATTGCGATTTTAGAATCGCTTTGATCTGGACGGATTCAAGCACGGTGTTGCCCTATTCGCATTGACCCGATTTTTTCCGCTCGGTAACCAACATGTGGATGCTCATCGCAAATGGGGTGCGTGAGCACGGTCAATTCCGGTTTCAGGGGCATGTGAAATGAGCAAGGCAAAGACGCCGAGGTCGTTGCGTTCGAACGCAACGATGAACTCGGTCGGTGAAAGGTTCGAAGGCTATTCCGTTCGAAAGGTTTCGGCGGTCGCGGGACTGATGACGGTGGCGACGATTTCCGGCGCCCAGGCCCAACAACAGCCGAACCTGCCGCCGGTATCGGTCGATCCGCCGGTCGCGCGGACAAAGCCCCCAGCCGCGAAACCGACGCCCGATCAGGTCCGCGCCCGCAACGCGTTGCGCCGTGCCGCGCGCCGTACCCAACCGGCGCAAGTAGCGCCGGTACCATTTCCCAACGCGGGCGCCCTGAGTGCCGACCGTGACCCGTATGCGGACGCGGCGGCGCCTTACAAGGTCGATCACCTGCAGGCCTCGAGCAAGTTCCCCGAGCCGCTGTTGAATACGCCGAAGAGCGTGACCGTGCTGAGCAAGGAAGTGTTGCAGGACGAGAACGCCACCACGTTGAAGCAGGCGATCTTGAACACGCCCGGCGTGACGCTCGGGACCGGAGAGGGCGGCAACGCCTTCGGCGACCGGTTCTTCATTCGCGGCTTCGACGTGCGCAACGACATCTTCATCGACGGCGTTCGCGATTCCGGCGTCAGCGTCCGCGAGAATTTCTTCACCGAGCAGATCGAGATCCTGCGCGGACCGGGTTCTTCGTTTGCCGGCCGCGGCACCACGGGCGGCGCGATCAACATCGTCACCAAGCAGGCGACGACCCAAGGCAGCTTCTATAACATGGACACCACGTTCGCGACCGATCAGACCAAGCGCGTCGTGCTCGACGTCAACCAGGTGATCAGCCCGACATTGGCCGTTCGCGCCGGCGGGCTGTTTCAGGACGCCAACGTCGCGGGCCGTGACTACACCACCGACGATCGCAACGGCGGTTTCGTCGCGGTAAACTGGAGCCCGGTCGACGCGGTGAAGATCACCGGCAACTACATCCACACCGAACTGACCGGCATTCCCGATTTCGGCGTGCCATATTACCGGCCGAGCCTCGCCACCACCGCCGGCGGTCCGTTCACCGACTTCGGCGTCAATCGCAACAATTTCTACGGCTTCGTCAATCGCGACTTCTTCCGGACCGGGCAGGACATCGGCACCATCAATGCCGAGGTGCAGATCACGCCTGACCTGACCTTGAGCAACAAGACGAGGGAATCGCGTTCGACCCAGAACTATGTCGGAACGCTTCCGGAATCACCGTTGCTGTTGAACCCCCTGACGGCCTCGACCTTGACTGCCAATCCGCAGAGCCGCCTTCAGATCACCGACGTGTTCGCCAACCAGACCGAAGCGACTTATAAATTCCAGGATGGCGCCGGCTTCAAGCACACGTTGCTCGGCGGCCTCGAATTCGACCGCGAGACTTCGTCGATCGACGGCTATACCGGGCTAAGTTCCGAACTGACGACCGGCACGGCGACATTTAACGGTACCGGATCGTTGCGTGGCGTGAGCGTATTCGACCCGCAATTCGCGCAGACGCCGTTCCTCAACGGCCTCGCGCTGGCCGGCCGGCCAACCAATATCGCGATCAACACCAACAGCGGCTATCTGATCGACACGGCGAACTACCACGATCTGTTGATTCTGAACGGCGGAATTCGCTACGACGATTATAGTGTCAGCACGTCCGGATACGGGACGGGTGGCGCATTCGGCCAGCAGTCGGCCGACTTCGGGCTGCCGAACTTCAACCTGGGCCTGACGCTGAAGCCGCTGCCGAACGGCAGCGTCTATGTGGCCTACGCGACCTCGTCCAATCCGGTCGGCGCGGAATTCGACGGCACCAGCACCGCCTACGGCGGCCTTTCGCCCTTCCTCGCCGGCAACTCAAACCAGATCTTCGGACCGGAGAAGAACAAGGCGATCGAGGTCGGTACCAAGTGGGAGCTGTTCGATCGCCACCTGCTGGTGACCGCGGCTCTGTTCCAGACCACCAAGGACAACGCGCGCGAGGCTTATAACGTCACCAGCGCCGCGAGCCAGACTGCCTCCTGTCCCTACACCGGTACGACGATATCCTGCATCGTGGCCGGCTCCGCTTATTATGTCCGCGGTATCGATCTCGGCATCGGCGGCAAGATCACCGACAAATGGAGCGTGTTCGGCGGGTTGGTGTTGATGCAGTCGAAGGTGACAAAGTCGAATGTGCCGCCGGCGGCGATGCCGGATCCGTTGCTCTACGTAACCAACGTCGGGCTGCCGCTGGCCAACGTGGCCAACCAGTCCTTCAGCATGCTGAGCAAATATCAGGTGAACGACATCTGGGAAGTCGGCGGCCAGGCGGTGTACCGTTCGGGCATTCAGGGTGGCACGTTGCTTGCGGCGAACCAGGGCACGTCGATCCCGGGCTACTGGCGCTTCGATGCCTTCACCGAGGCCAAGATCGACAAGAACTGGACCGCCAAGCTGTTCATCAACAACATCTTCAACGAGCTCTATTACAACGCGTTGTATCAGAGTGCAGCGCCGTTCGTTCTCGAGGCGCCGGGTCGCACCGTGTCGCTTGTGCTCTCGGCGAGGTACTGATTGCCGCAAGGATGCTGATCTGTGTTCCGAATGTGTTGAGCAAGGGTGATGTGGCGGATTTCCGCCGCATCATGGACGGCTGCGTCTGGGAAGACGGGCGCTCGACCGCCGGCGCCCAATCGGCGCTTGTGAAACGCAACGAGCAATTGCCGCCGGACAGCGAGATCGCGCGCAAGCTCGGCAACCGCATCGTCTCTGCGTTGACCGCCAATCCGCGGTTCATCTCGGCGGCGGTGCCGCTGCAGATCTTTCCGCCGCTGTTCAATCGCTACACCGCCGCCGACGGCCACCATTTCGGCGTCCACGTCGATAATGCGGTGCGCGGCGATCATCTCACCGGCTTGCGCATTCGCACCGATCTATCGGTCACATTATTTTTATCGGAACCGGAAGAGTATGATGGCGGCGAGCTCGTGGTCGAGGACCGCTATGGATCCCACGAAATCAAGCTGCCGGCGGGTGATCTCGTAGTTTATCCTGCGTCTAGTTTGCATCTGGTGACTCCGGTGACCCGGGGCACGCGGGTTGCGTCTTTTTTCTGGTTGCAGAGCATGATACGGGATGCTCACGCCCGCAGCCTGATTTTCGATCTCGACACAGCGATTCAAGCTCTGGTTGAGCGTATTGGGCGCGATGACCCCGAAACGGTCAAATTGACCGGCATCTATCACAACCTGATCCGCTACTGGGCTGAAGTATGAACACGTCAACGTTTCGAACGACCTGTGCCGTTGTAATGCTTGCGCTGGCGGCGTTGTCGCCGTCGTTCGCCCAGCAGAGAACCACGGCGCCGCAGCAAGCGCCCGTGCAGCAAGTCCCCGTACAACAAGCCCCGGTGTCGTCTCAGCCCGCGGCTCCGGCCCCGATGGCCGCCGCGCCGCAGATGCCCGCCGCGCCCGTACAGGCCGCACCGGTGCCCGCGACATCCGCGGCAATGCAGTCGGCGCCGGCAACCCCTGATGCCGTTGCGCTCGCGTCCGACGCGGGCAGGACGCCGAAATCGACGGTGACGGCGCTGCGCGAGTTGTCGCCTTGGTCGATGTTCATGTCGGCCGATATCGTCGTCAAGGCGGTCATGATCGGCTTGGCGTTCGCCTCGCTGGTGACATGGACGGTCTTCATCGCGAAAATGATCGAATTCTCGATCGTGCAGGGCAAGCTGCGGTCGGCACTCCGCAAGATCAAGGACTCGCGATCGCTCGCGGAAGCCCAATTCGCGCTGGGCGCGAAGGGCAGCGTGCTGTCGGCGTTGCTCGCCGCGGCGATGAACGAGGCGCGCTTGTCGGCCGGAATTTCCAGCGACGACGGCATCAAGGAACGGGCGGCGTTGAGTTTTGCCGAGATCGTTCGCGCCGAAGGACGCCGGATCCGGACCGGCATGGGCTTGCTTGCCACCATCGGGGCGACGTCGCCCTTCGTCGGCCTTTTCGGCACGGTCTGGGGCATCATGAACAGCTTTATCGGCATCTCGAAATCGCAGACCACCAACCTCGCGGTGGTGGCGCCGGGTATCGCCGAAGCGCTGCTTGCCACCGCGATCGGTCTGGTCGCGGCGATTCCGGCGGTGATCATCTACAATCACTTCGCGCGGGTGACGAGAGGCTATCTCGAATTGGTCAGCCGCTCGTCGGGGGCCGCGGCACGGTTGCTGTCGCGCGATCTCGATCGCAGCCACGGCAGCACCCATTCGCGCGCGGCGGCGGAGTAGGCGATGGGCATCTCGCTCGCTAACACCGACGCCGACGATGAAGATTTCGCGGAAACGCACGAGATCAACGTCACGCCGTTTATCGACGTCATCCTGGTTCTTCTGATCATCTTCATGGTGGCGGCGCCGCTGTCGACCGTCGACCTGCCGATCGATTTGCCGTCGTCGACCGCGAGCCCGCAGAAGAAGCCGGACAAGCCGACCTATGTCAGCATCAAGCCTGACCTGACGCTGGCCATCGGGGAGAACCCGGTCAAGCGCGTCGACCTCGTCAACATGCTCGACGCGGCGGCTGCGAGCAACCCGGAGCGCCTGGTGTTCTTGCGCGCGGACCGTCAGGTCCCATATGGCGACCTGATGGATGTGCTGGAACTCTTGCGCAAAGGGAATTACCGGATGAAACTGGTGACGCTCGAAGGTGTTCCGGAAAGCGCTGCCCAGCCCGCTGCGCCCGAAGCTGCAAAACCCTGAGATATGTCTGACCTGACCATCGAACAAAAGTCGTCCCGGCGGCTCTGGATTTTCGCGGCGGCAGGCGCGCTCGCGCTGCATCTTGGCTGCGCGGCGCTGGCGATCGCGCATAATTCGTCCGACGAGGGCGATGACTCCCTCGGCGCCAATGCGATCGAGGTCGGGGTCGAATTGTCGTCGCCGCAGGTTGAGACCACCGATCTGCCGCCGGGCCCGGATACGGACGCCTCGGTTGCCTCGCCGGCGCTCGCGGAACAGAAGGCCGAAGTGAAGCCGACGGATCTGCCGCAGGACACGCCGACCGAGACCGAGGATCCGGATCGCGTGGTGACGGAAAATCAATCCAAAAAGCCGGTGGAAGAGGATCCGAAGGTCGAGAAGGTGCAAACCGCGGCTTCACAGGAGTTGGTCGCGCAGGAAGCGACGGCGCGGCAAACCCTGGAAGGCGCCCACGAATCCGAGACCACGACCTCGCCCAACATCGGCATCGGGAAAGACCAGCAGAAGCTCACGGCGGACTGGGGCCGCCGGATCAGTGCCTATTTTGAGCTCCACAAGCGCTATCCAAAGGTCGAAAAAGGCAAAGCCGCCAAGGTCCGGGTCAGCCTGGTGCTCAACCGTTTGGGGCAGGTCGTGTCGGTCGGCGTTCTCGAGTTCCTCCGGCGATCCCGTGTTCGACGAGGCCGCGATTTCCATGATCCGCCGATCCGATCCGGTGCCGCGTCCGCCCGTGAAGCTGACCGACGACCAGTTCAACTTCAGCATGGATGTGAATTTCAAGGACGGCAAATAAGCCGCGTGCGCCAGTGGCGGCGTGGCGCGCCTTCCGGTCCTCAACCAAAATGCCGGCGATGCCAGCAGTGGCACGCCGGCATTTTTTTGTGAGATGCGGTGTCGGCTTTTCTTCGCCGTTGCCAAGATTCCGCAGGACGGAATGAGTTCGTCAGCGCGTCACTCGTCCGCCATCTCCGTTGCAGTGCCGGCGCTATTGCCGCGGTGCGGCAAGACGAGCCATGCTTATTTGCCGGTCACCGATGGGAGTCGCTGCTTGTATATCGGCTGCGCTTCCTTCGTGATGCCATCAGCGAAGAAAGTACCGAAAGCCGACATAAAGGACGACGAGGCAGGCGAAGATCAGGGCCACGGGAAGCCGTGGCTTGGCTTGCGGGCCGCTCTTGGTCTTTGGACGCTGCGGCGCCGGCCGCTTGAAAGCCGTGACGTTGTCGGCCACCGGATTGATCGGGTGAGCCCGTACATCGGGCGGCGTGCCCTTGCCGCCCATCTCCGCGTAATAGCTGCGGTACATGCGATTGATGGTGGCGTCGGTCGCCTCGGTTTCCGTCATCTGGTCGAGAAGCGTCTTGTAGTTGAGTAGAAATGTCTGGGCTTCGGCGGGGAGGGCGGAGGCGCCATTGAGCTTGGCCATCATTTTCCAAGTCGCGAAATCCGCCCGCGCCTTGGTGTCGGCTCGTCGCGCAATCATCATGTCGGCGGCTTTGATCAAGTTGACCTCGGATTCTCTCGACCGATTATCAGCTAAGACTACGTGTTGCCGGTTATAAGGAGAAGTAGCCGGATCACATAGCCGGTCACCGTCCTTAGTATCGCGGAAATAACATCAAGATTTAGACCGAGCTGGTTGCCGGCCATCGGAAGGACAATCAGGATGCCGAGCAGGATCAGCATGCCATAAGGTTCCAGCCGCGAAAGCGGCACCGCCAGCACGTTCGGCAGCAGTCCGACCGCGACCCGGCCACCGTCCAGCGGGGGAATCGGGAGCATGTTAAAAACCGCGAGCACGACGTTGATAACAAGCGCATTTTTCAGGTTGTCGGCCAGCCATTGCACAGCGTCGGCGGGCGCGTAGGCAAGGAAATGGAAGGCCGCCGCCGCTGCCAGGGCGAGCGCGATGTTAGTAAGCGGCCCGGCCAACGCCACCCAGACCATGTCGAGCCGCGGATGGCGCAAGGCACGAAAATTCACCGGCACCGGCTTGGCATAGCCGAACAAAAACGGCGCCTGCGACAATAGCAGGATGCCTGGCAGCAGCAGCGTGCCGAACGGATCGATGTGTTTCAGCGGGTTGAAACTGACGCGGCCGCGGTCCCAGGCGGTGTTGTCGCCGAAATGGTGGGCGACAAAGCCGTGGGCGGCCTCATGAAAGGTGATGGCGATGACGAGCGGCAATACCCAGACCGAAACGGTATAAAGTGTGCTGTTAAGAGGCAATCGATCATCCCGCCCGATTCAACTGGTGAAGCGGCCTCACGCTAGCACGGATCGGTTTCAGGCCGGAACCGTCTCCGGATATTGCGGTAAGTCGTCGTCAAGCGTGACCCAATGCATTTTTTCGCTGACCCAGATGTGCTCGGTCGGCCTGAATGCGTTGCGGTCGTCGAAGACCGCAAGCGCCACGCCCGCGGCCGTCCCGTTGCGGCGCCACGAAAACAACCGGGTGCCGCAAGCTTTGCAGAACACCCGGCCGAGCGCCTCCGAGGAGGGGTAGCTGGCGGTTTCGCCCTCCACCGACAGCGCCTTCTGATCGAACAGGGCACGCGCGAAGAACGGCGATCCCATCGCCTTCTGGCAGTTGCGGCAGTGGCAAATGCGGACATTGATCGGCTCGCCATCCGCCTTGAAACGGACCGCGCCGCAAAGACATCCGCCCTCCCTGACCATGGCGCCTCCGCACGCCGCCGGATTACCCGGCCGGCCGCACTAATAAGTGGCCCGACCCCCGGAAATATCGAAGACGGCGCCGGTCGAGAACGCGCAATCCTCCGAAGCCAGCCACGCCACCATCGCCGCGAGCTCTTCGACCAGGACAAATCTTCCCTTCGGAATCTTCGACAGCATGAAGTCGATGTGCTGCTGCGTCAGCTGGTCGAAGATCGCGGTCTTCGCGGCGGCGGGTGTAACCGCGTTGACCGCGATGTTGTGGGCCGCGAGTTCCTTGCCGAGCGATTTGGTCAGCGCGATCAGTCCGGCCTTGGAAGCCGAATAGTGCGCCGCGTTGGGATTGCCTTCCTTGCCGGCGATCGAGGCGATGTTGACGATGCGTCCGTACTTCTGCTGGACCATCGAAGGCACGATCGCCTTGCAACAAATAAAGGGACCGTCGAGATTGATACGCAGCACCTTGCGCCACTCCTCGAGGTCGGTTTCCCACACGGTCTTGTTGATTCCGGCGATCCCGGCGTTGTTGACCAGGATGTCGATTTTCCCGAGCGCCTTGAGCGTGGCGTCGCGGGTGCTTTCGACCGCCGCGAGGTCCGACACATCGACCTTGAACGCCGTCACCGCCGCGCCGATTTCCTTGGCCGTCTTTTCGGCAAAGGGCTGGTCGTGGTCCCAGATCGCGACCTTGGCACCGGAAGCCACGAAGCGCTCGGCGATCGCGCGCCCGAAACCCTGCGCGCCGCCGGTGACGACCGCGCAACGGCCGTTCAGATCGATCTTGTTCATGACAAAGTCCCTTATCCCGGAATGAACTTAATTCTCGTCATTCCGGGCCTGCGCGAAGAGGTGCATCCCGGAATGACAATCGTTGGCGTTCGACCTCACAGCGTCCAGCCGCCATCGATGATGTGCGCGACGCCGGTCGTGAACGAACTCTCGTCGCCGGCGAGATAGACCGCGAGCGATGCGATTTCGTCGGCGGTGCCGAGCCGTCCCATCGGCTGCCGGGCCACGAACATCTCGCGTCCTTTCGGGCCCGCGGCGGCGGCGCGGTCGAGCATCGAGGGTGTCTCGATCGTGCCGGGGCAAATGCAGTTGCAGCGAATGCCCTTGGTGATGAAATCGGCGGCGACCGCGCGGGTGAGAGCGGCAACGGCCGCCTTGGTCGCGCCGTAGACGTAGCGATTGGGCGCGGCCTTGAACACGCCGGCGGCAGACGAGATGTTCACGATCGAGCCGTGGCCACGCTCCAGCATGCCCGGCAGGAAGGCCCGGATCGTGCGGTGCATCGATTTGACGTTGAGATCGAACGAAAAGTCCCAGTCGTCGTCGGAGCATTCGAGCGCGGTGCCGTGATGCACGAAACCTGCCGCGTTGAGCAGAATATCGACTTTGCCGGCGCGCTTGGCGATCGCGGCGACCGCGCCGGTGTCGCGGACGTCAAGCCGAGCGACGTCCGAGACGCCGTCTTTCCCGAGCAGCGCGAGCTTCTGCTCGTCGATATCGGTTGCAAAAACCTCCGCGCCCTCGCGCGCGAACGCGATGGCACAGGCGCGGCCTATTCCCACCGCGCCCGCGGTCACGAACGCGCGTTTGCCTTTCAGGCGGTCTCCCATGTCGTTTTCTCCTTCACATCAAGATTATTTTGGCGGTCATACGCGGGCTTGACCCGCGTAACCATCATCTTCGAGGAACGATGGATTGCCGGGGCAGGCCCGGCAATGACGACACCCTTGTCAGTGATTATCCCGCGCCACGCCGACCTTGCCGGCGATGTCCTGGTAGCGGGTGGCGAACTCCATGCACGCGCCCGTCGCCTGCTGTCCGACGGTCGAGCGATACAGTTCCTGCCATGGCGTCTGATGGGCCGGGTAGGGGAAGCCGCCCTTGGCCTTGAGTTCGACGCGCCGCCGCTTCAGCTCCTCATCCGGAATCAGGATGTTGGCGCTGCCCTTGTTGAGATCGATGCGCACCATGTCGCCGGTCTTGAGGATCGCCAGCCCGCCGTCGGCGGCCGCTTCCGGCGTGGCATTGAGGATCGAGGGCGAGCCCGAGGTGCCGGACTGCCGGCCGTCGCCGATGCAGGGCAACGCCAGGATCCCGCGCTTGATGAGGGCCGCGGGCGGCTGCATGTTGACGACCTCGGCGCCGCCGGGGTAGCCGATCGGCCCGGTGCCGCGCACGAACAGGATGCAATGCTCGTCGATATCGAGCGAGGCATCGTCGATCCGGTGGTGATAGTCCTCCGGTCCCTCGAACACGATGGCGCGGCCCTCGAACGCATTCGGGTCCTTGGGATTGACCAGGTAGCGGTCGCGGAATTCCTTCGAGATCACGCTGGTCTTCATGATGGCGGAATCGAACAGGTTGCCGCGCAGTACCAGGAAGCCGGCATCCTTCACCAGCGGCTTGTCGTAACTCCAGATCACGTCGTTGTCCGGCTTCGGCGCTTCGCGGCAGTTGTCGCCCATGGTGCGGCCGTTGACGGTGAGGGCGTCCTCATGGATGCGCTTGTGCGCCATCAATTCCCGCACCACGGAGGGTACGCCGCCGGCGCGGTGGTATTCCTCGCCGAGATAGAAGCCGGCCGGCTGCATGTTCACCAGCAGCGGGATTTCGTGGCCGAATTTCTGCCAGTCGTCGATCGTGAGCTCCACGCCGATGTGGCGGGCGAGCGCGTTGATATGAATCGGGGCGTTGGTGGAGCCGCCGATCGCCGAATTGACGACGATGCAGTTCTCGAACGCCTTGCGCGTCAGGATGTCGGAGGGCTTCAGGTCCTCCCAAACCATGTCGACGATGCGTGTGCCGGTTTCAAAGGCAATCTGCCCGCGTTCGCGGTAGGGCGCGGGAATCGCGGCGCAGCCCGGCAGCGACATGCCGAGCGCCTCGGCCAGCGAATTCATGGTGGAAGCGGTGCCCATGGTGTTGCAGTGACCGACCGACGGTGCCGAGGAGGCGACGATATTCATGAACTCCTCGTAGTCGATCTCGCCCGCGCTGAGCCGTTCGCGCGATTTCCAGACCACGGTTCCCGAACCGGTGCGCTGGCCCTCGTGCCAGCCGTTCAGCATCGGGCCGCCCGAGAGCACGATCGCCGGCAAGTTCACGGTGGCCGCCGCCATCAGGCAGGCGGGCGTCGTCTTGTCGCAGCCGGTGGTCAGCACCACGCCATCCAGCGGATAGCCGAATAATATTTCGACCAGCCCGAGATAAGCGAGGTTGCGATCCAGGGCCGCGGTCGGGCGCTTGCCGGTCTCCTGAATCGGATGCATGGGGAATTCCATCGCGATGCCGCCGGCGGCACGAATGCCTTCCCTGACCCGATGCGCCAGTTCGATGTGGTGGCGATTGCACGGCGAAAGGTCGTTGCCGGTCTGGGCGATGCCGATAATGGGCTTGCCGGACTGCAGTTCGTGCCTGGTAAGGCCGTAATTGAGGTAGCGCTCGAGGTAGAGCGCGGTCATTCCGGGGTTATGAGGGTTGTTAAACCATTCGCTGGAGCGGAGTTTGCGTTTGGTCCCGGTAAGCGGCTTGTTCATAGTTTCTCCCGCAGCGCACACGCCTTGTTTTTGTGCGTAATGTTCGTATCGGCAGTCAATGTTTGCACGTCGTCGTCCCGACCGCAACGTTGGCTGCGAGATAGACCCTAATACGACTTTGATCCAACGACATCGCCAAAAAAGTCTGGTAAGACGCCCTCAAACAAGATGGGTGACCGCGACTTTTGTCGCGGCGGACGAACATGTTGGGAGGATATAGAGTATGTCGTCGGTGCAGATTCGGGATGTGCGGAAATCGTTTGGAGGCTTCGAGGTCCTGCACGGCGTCTCTATCCCGATCGAGGACGGCGCGTTCGTGGTGCTCGTCGGTCCCTCCGGTTGCGGCAAATCGACCCTGCTGCGGATGCTCGCCGGCCTCGAGAACATCACCTCCGGAACGATTTCGATCGGCGACCGGGTGGTCAACAATGTCCAGCCCAAAGAGCGCGACATCGCGATGGTGTTCCAGAATTATGCGCTCTATCCGCATATGACCGTCGCCGACAATATGGGGTTCTCGCTGAAGCTGCGGGGGGCCAAACCCGATGAAATCAACAAGGGAGTCAAGCGCGCCGCGGAAATCCTGGCGTTGACGCCGCTGCTGGATCGCTATCCCCGCCAATTGTCGGGCGGCCAGCGCCAGCGCGTCGCCATGGGCCGCGCCATCGTGCGCGATCCCCAGGTGTTCCTGTTCGACGAGCCCTTGTCCAACCTTGACGCCAAGCTGCGCGTGGCGATGCGCACCGAGATCAAGGAACTGCATCAACGGCTTAAGACCACGACCGTCTACGTCACCCACGACCAGATCGAGGCCATGACGATGGCCGACAAGATCGTGGTCATGCATGACGGTATCGTCGAGCAGATCGGTTCGCCGCTTGAGCTTTATGATCGGCCGGACAACCAGTTCGTGGCGAGCTTCATCGGCTCGCCGGCGATGAATTTCCTCAAGGGCAAGTTGAAACACAACGGCAGTGCGGCTTTCGAGGGCCCGAACGGCCTCAAGCTGCCGTTGGCGTCGGCGCCGGCCAATTCCGACGGCCGGTCCGTGGTCTACGGCGTGCGGCCGGAGCATTTCACCATCGCCGATGACGGCGCCGAAGCGGAGATCGTGGTCGTCGAACCGACGGGATCGGAAACCCAGGTTTTCGCCAAGCTCGGCGGCGAGCAGGTGGTCGCCGTGTTCCGCGAGCGGCATCAGTTCAACCCGGGCGACAAGGTTCGGCTCAAGCCGGATCCGTCGCTCATCCATCTGTTCGATGAAGCAACTGGCAAGCGTCTCTAGGAAATATAAAGAGACGATTGGTCGATAGAACAATCAACAAAACGGTAAACAGGGAGAAAACGGAAGATGACGAAGCTTACACCGGATCGGCGGTCCCTACTCAAGGGCGGCGCAACCATGCTGGCCGCCGCGGCCACGATGTCGAGCGAACAATTACTGGGTTATGCCAAGGCATGGGCGCAGACCGCCCAGTGGAAGCCGGAAGCCGGCGCCAAGATCAATCTGCTGCGCTGGAAGCGCTTCGTCGAAGCCGAGGACGTGGCTTTCATGAAGATCGTCGATGCCTTCCAGAAGGCCACCGGCGTGACCATCAACGTCTCCAACGAATCCTACGACGATATCCAGCCCAAGGCGTCGGTCGCCGCCAACACCGGGCAGGGCCTCGACATGGTGTGGGGTCTGTATTCGCTGCCGTTCCTGTTCCCGAGCAAGTGCACCGACATGACCGACGTCGCCGAGTATCTCGGCAAGAAGGCCGGCGGCTGGGCGCCATCGGGCGAAGCCTACGGTAAACTTGACGGCAAGTGGATCGGCGTTCCCGTGGCCGCCACCGGCGGTCTGGTGAATTACCGGATATCCGCCGCCGAAAAGGCCGGCCACAAGGAGTTTCCCAAGGATCTCGCCGGCTTCGCCGATCTGGTGAAGGGCATGAACAAGAACGGCACGCCGGCCGGCATGGCGCTTGGCCACGCTTCGGGCGACGCCAATGGCTGGCTGCACTGGGCGCTGTGGGCGCATGGCGGCAACCTGATCGACAAGGACAACAAGGTCGTCGTCAATTCGCCGGAGACGGCGAAGGCGCTGGAATACGTCAAGGGGCTTTACGACAACTTCGTACCGGGCACCGCGTCCTGGAACGACAGCTCCAACAACAAGGCGTTCCTGGCGGGCCAGCTGTTCCTGACCGTCAACGGTATCTCGATCTACGTCACCGCGAAGAAAGAGAATCCGCAGATCGCCGAGGATATGAATCACGCGCATCTGCCGGCAGGACTGGACGGCAAGACGCGAGAACTGCATCTCGGCTTCCCGATCCTGGTCTACAACTTCACCAAGGTTCCGCAGGCCTGCAAGGCGTTCACCGCCTTCCTGATGGAGCCGGCGCAGTTCGATCCCTGGGTCGAAGCCGCACAAGGCTATCTTTCGCCGTTCCTGCTCGGCTACAAGAACAATCCGATCTGGACCGCGGATCCCAAGAACACGCCATATCGTAACGTGGCCGAGACAGCGCAGACACCGGCGGGTATCGGCAAGATGGGCGAGAATGCCGCCGCCGCGATCGCCGATTTCGTGGTTGTCGACATGTTCGCGAACTATTGCACCGGACGCGAAGACGTGAAGACCGCGATGGCTTCGGCGGAGCGTTCCGCCAAGCGTATCTTCCGGTAGGCCGACATTCCGGCGCGTCTCCCGCGCCGGAAGTTTTATTTGACATGAGACGCGGCGTCCGGCTCAAAGCCAGTAGATGGTCGGGCGTCGCCTTCTGATCTGGAGTAGCAGCGGAATGAGTACAGTCCAGACATCGATGAACGTGCCGGCGGCGCGCGTCGAAACGCCTTCGCTTTGGTCTCGGCTGAAAACCAACCGCAACTGGATGGCGCTGTGGTTCATGTTGCCCGCGGCGGCGTTCCTGATCCTGTTTCTGGCCTATCCCCTGTTCCTCGGCGTCTGGATGAGCTTCACCGATGAGCGCATCGGTCGCACCGGCGTTTTCGTCGGGCTCGAAAATTACCAATGGCTGTGGGACGATGCCATCTTCTGGCTCTCGGTGTTCAACACGCTGCTCTACACGATCATCGCAAGCGCCATCAAATTCGCGGTCGGCCTCTATCTCGCCTTGCTGTTGAACCGGCACATGCCGTTCAAGGCGGTAATCCGCTCCATCGTCCTGATCCCGTTCATCGTGCCGACGGTGCTGTCGGCGATCGCGTTCTGGTGGATCTACGATTCGCAATTCTCGATCATTTCGTGGTCGCTGATCAGGCTCGGCCTGATCGATCACAACATCAACTTCCTCGGGGATGGCAATCTGGCGCGCGGCAGCGTGATCTTCGCCAACGTCTGGCGCGGCGTTCCCTTTGTCGCGATCACCCTGCTCGCGGGTCTGCAGACGGTGTCTCCTTCGTTGTACGAGGCGGCGACGCTGGACGGCGCCACCAACTGGCAGCGCTTCCGCTACATCACCTATCCGCTGCTGACGCCGATCATCGCGGTGGTCATGACCTTCTCGGTGCTGTTCACGTTCACCGATTTCCAGCTGATCTGGGCGCTGACGCGCGGTGGCCCGGTCAATGCCACGCACCTGATGGCCACCTTGAGCTATCAGCGCGGCATCATCAGCGGCCGGCTCGGCGAGGGCGCGGCGATCGCGACCGCGATGATCCCGTTCCTGCTGGCGGCGATTGCGATTTCCTGGTTCGGCATGCAGCGCCGGAAATGGCAGCAAGGATCGAACAATGACTGACTCTGTAGTGCAATCGAAAGTGCCGGTCGCCGCCCGGGGCGACGACAGCGAGGGCATGAGCTATCTGGAGTCGCTGCCGCGGCGGGTGGTGACGCTTTACCTGCCGCTGTTCGTGATCCTCATCGTGCTGTTGTTTCCGTTCTACTGGATGGCGCTGACGTCCATCAAACCGGACGAACAGCTCATCGACATGGACAAGTTCAACCCGTTCTGGGTGGTCCATCCGACGTTCAAGCACATCAGCAAGCTGTTGTTCGAAACCCAGTATCCGCGCTGGCTGTGGAACACGATGTACGTGGCGGTGGGCGCCACCACGCTCTCGATCATCGCCAGCGTGCTCGCGGCCTACGCCATCGTGCGCCTGCGCTTCAAGGGCGCGGATACCGTAGGCGTACTGATCTTCTTTGCTTATCTGGTGCCGCCGTCGATCCTGTTCATTCCGCTGGCATCGGTGATCCAGGCCTACGGCCTGTTCAACTCGCCGCTGTCGCTGATCCTGGTCTATCCGACGCTGCTGATTCCGTTCTCGACCTGGCTCTTGATGGGATATTTCAAGACCATTCCGTATGAACTGGAAGAATGCGCCCTGATCGACGGCGCGTCGCGCTGGCAGATCCTGGTCAAGATCGTGGTGCCGCTGGCGATCCCCGGCCTGATCTCGGCCTTCATCTTCTCCTTCACGCTGTGCTGGAACGAGTTCATCTACGCGCTCACATTCTTGCAATCGACGCCGAACAAGACGGTTCCGGTGGCGATCGTGAACGAGTTCGTCGACGGCGACATCTACAAATGGGGTTCGCTGATGGCGGGCGCGCTGGTCGGCTCGCTGCCGCTGGTCATCCTTTATGCGTTCTTTGTCGAGCATTACGTATCGGCGATGACCGGCGCCGTGAAAGAGTAGGTCGCGCAATCCTGGTCGCGGACGTCATCTCCGAGGAGCGCGCCTGGTGCCGTCGCAGGATGGCAGCCTGCGCCGCCCATAGCCGTCCTTGGAGACGCATCGCTTTGGCGATGCTTCCCGGGACAAGGTAAGCAATAAGAAAAGGAGCTCTGTCTTGCATATTCTGGTTTTGGGCGCCGCCGGCATGGTCGGCCGCAAATTGACCGAGCGGCTGTTGCGCGACGGGCGGCTCGGCAAGACCGACATCACCCGCATGACGCTGCAGGACGTAGTGGCGCCGGCGCAACCGAAGGCCGGATTTCCGGTCGACACCGTGACCTGCGATTTTGCGGTGCCGGGCGCGGCCGAAAAGCTGGTCGCGGACCGGCCCGACGTCATCTTTCATCTCGCTGCGATCGTCTCCGGCGAGGCCGAACTCGATTTCGACAAGGGCTACCGGATCAACCTCGACGGCACGCGGATGCTGCTCGATGCCATCAGGGTGATCGGCGGCGGCTACAAGCCGCGCGTGGTGTTCACGTCCTCGATCGCGGTGTTCGGCGCGCCGTTTCCCGAAGCAATCGGCGATGAGTTCTTTCACACCCCGCTGCTCAGCTACGGAACGCAAAAGGCGATCGGCGAACTGCTGCTCGCCGATTACTCCCGCCGCGGCTTCATGGACGGGATCGGCATCCGGCTGCCGACCATCTGCATTCGCCCCGGCCTGCCCAACAAGGCGGCCTCCGGTTTCTTCTCCAACATCCTGCGTGAGCCGCTCGCCGGCAAGGAAGCGATCCTGCCGGTATCGGAGGACGTCCGGCACTGGCATGCGTCGCCGCGCTCGGCGGTCGGGTTCCTGATCCACGCCGCAACGATGGATACCGCCACGGCCGGCGCCCGCCGCAACCTCACCATGCCCGGCCTTTCCGCGACCGTCGGCGAGGAGATCGCCGCGCTGAAGCGGGTGGCCGGAGACAAGGTCGCGGCGCGGATCAAGCGCGAGCCTGACCAGTTCATCATGGGTATCGTCGACGGCTGGCCGCGCAATTTCGAGGCCAAGCGGGCGGTCAAGCTCGGCTTCACCACGGCGGAGAAGACCTTCGACGACATCATCAAAATCCATATTGAGGACGAACTTGGTGGTAAGTTCGTCGCCTGATCCGGAGGGAGAACGATCATGACTGCCAGCATCGTTGGATGGGCGCATACGCCGTTCGGCAAGTTCGATACCGAAACCGTCGAGAGCCTCGTGGTCCGCGTCGCCAATGAAGCGTTGGCCGATGCCGGCATTTCGGCCGGCGATGTCGACGAGATCGTGCTCGGCCATTTCAACGCCGGCTTCTCGCCGCAGGATTTCACCGCTTCGCTGGTGTTGCAGGCCGACCCGAAACTCCGCTTCAAGCCGGCAACGCGGGTCGAAAACGCCTGCGCCACCGGATCGGCGGCAGTGCATCAGGGTATCCGGGCGATCGCGTCCGGCGCGGCCAAGATCGTTCTGGTGGTCGGCGTCGAGCAGATGACCCGGACACCGGGACCCGAGATCGGCAAGAACCTGCTGAAGGCGTCTTATCTGCCGGAAGACGGCGACACCCCCGGGGGCTTCGCGGGCGTGTTCGGCAAGATCGCGCAGACCTACTTCCAGAAATACGGCGACCAGTCCGACGCGCTGGCGATGATCGCGGCCAAGAACCACAAGAATGGCGTCGCCAATCCCTACGCGCAGATGCGCAAGGATTTCGGTTACGAATTCTGCCGCTCCGAGAGCGAGAAAAATCCGTATGTCGCGGGACCACTGAAGCGCACCGATTGCTCGCTGGTATCCGATGGCGCGGCGGCGCTGGTGCTGACGGACGCCGAGACCGCGAAGACCATGGGCAAGGCGGTCAACATCCGCGCCACCGCGCACGCCCAGGATTTCCTGCCGATGTCGAAACGCGACATCCTGCAGTTCGAGGGCTGCACCGTGGCCTGGCAGCAGGCGCTGCAGAAGGCGGGCGTCGAGCTTTCCGATCTCTCCTTCGTCGAAACCCACGACTGCTTCACGGTGGCCGAGCTGATCGAGTACGAAGCGATGGGCCTGACGCCGCGCGGGCAGGGCGCACGCGCGATCAAGGAAGGCTGGACCCAGAAGGACGGCAAGCTGCCGATCAATCCGTCCGGCGGGTTGAAGGCCAAGGGCCATCCGATCGGCGCCACCGGCGTGTCGATGCATGTGCTGAGCGCGATGCAACTGGTGGGGCAGGCACCCGAGGGCATGCAGATCAAGAACGCCAAGCTTGCCGGCATCTTCAACATGGGCGGGGCTGCGGTGGCCAATTACGTATCGGTGCTGGAGCCCGCGAAGTAAGGCGAGCGGCCGTCGTATCAGCGAATACGCCGCCCCCAACAAAAGCCATATGCCCCGCGAAAGCGGGGCGTGGCTGCGTCAACGGCGCTTTGCTCGCCGCCATCGCCGGGTTGCGGCCTGAGGCAATCAGAACATTATTTGCGCCGCCGGGAATATCGAAAATCCGATCGGGGTCATTCAGTCAAAGCCTCCCGGACAGAGGCGAGGCAATCTGGATGGAAGTAAACGCGATGCGCTCTATTTTGGGGTTGCGGACCCCTGTTGCGGTCGACAGCTCCGAATTTCGTTTCCAGCTCCAAATATAAAATGCCGCGCCCGACGGGCCAGGTTTGGTGTGGTCGCGACTGTCCACTCCCATAGCCGAAAATAATTTCATTCCGTTCCGACGCAAATCACCTGCATATCCGCTGCCGTCTCGTCCCACACAAGGGGCGTATCGCGATCGTCACGGACGCGGGGCGGGATGCGGTGGACGCGGGCTGCGTCAGGCGTGCGATGGGGTCGCAGGGCGGATTGCTCTCCGTGAGCGCTCCCGGGCACGCAGGACGACGGCGCAGTCGCGGACGGTGAAGTCGTGTGGTCCTGGCGTCCAGTCCTATTTTTGGCGCCACGAAAATACACAAAAGCCGCATGGCTCAAGGACTTCTTTGATTTTCCCAAGACAGCGCAAAGCCTGGCATTTTTGGCCGGGCTCTTTTTTGTCTCTTGACCACGGTTCTCCGGATTGAGGCGAGTTTGACGAACGCCAGATAGTTCGCCGCGAGTTTGTCGTATCGGGTCGCGACACGCCGACATTGCTTGATCTTGTTGAAGAACCGTTCGATCAGGTTCCGCGCGCGATACAGATACGGGCTGAAGCAGAACGGGTCTTTTCGATTTCGTTTCGGCGGAATGTTCGCCCAAGCTCCTTGCTGGCGGGCAAGCTCCCTGATCCAGTCGGCGTCGTAGCCGCGATCCGCGAGCAATATCGTTTTGGGGAAGCATGGCGCTGAGGAGAACCGAACAAAGCCGATTGTCGTGCGCTTCACCCGGCGTGAGGGCAAGACGGACCGGCAGGCCATTGGTGTCCACCACCGCGTAAATCTTGCTGGTCGGGCCCCCACGCGAGCGACCCATATCTTGGTGATTGTTGTCCGCGATACAGGCCCGTGCTGGTGCACGCGCACGATGGAGGTATCGATCATCTGCACCGCCGCATCATGACCGGCGGCCAGCAAATCCATGATCTGGTCCCGACTCCAGCCTGCCGCCAGCGAACGAAGCGATTGTAACAAGTGGTGCGGGGACCCTAGGTCGCTGGCAGGTCGCGCCATGGCGCACCAGAGCGCAAAACCCAAAAGATGCCATTGAGCACGCGACGGTCATTTACACGCCGAACCCCGCGCGGCTTGTTCGGCAACATCGGCTTGATCGCGGTCCATTCATAATCGCTGAGTTCGTAGCGCATGATTCGAGGCTCCGGTTTCAGCGTCTCGGCGGGCCAACCGCCAGCGAGCGTCCGCTTCAATTGCGAGGTCGCGTCCCGCCGCCCGCAAGCTGATCGAAATCGCCAATTCAGTCGAAGGTGTCCAGGACGGCCGGGGATCCACATCGAATTGCTCAACGGGCCGTTGCTGTTCGAACACAAAGCCACGCCGGCGATTAAATCTCGTTGCGGAGGGCGGCTAGGTAGCGAAGCGCCTCGATACCCGGAAGGAAGAAGTAGGCGCCACCTTTTACGGTGGTGAAAGCGGGCAGGCCCTTTACTTTCGTCGGATCGGGCGCTTCGGGATGGTCAAATCGTAGGTGCCATCTTGAGCGCCGATCATTGGATCGCGTTCATTGCCTAACTCGTGGAAATTTGGGTCGTTGATCCAGACGTTCTGCGCGAATTCGAATTGGCGCACGAGACTTGCGCAGAGTACGAATGCGGCAATGCCGCGATCGACCCCATCCTCGGGAGCGCCTTCCGGCAGGGCCGGCCCATATGTCGCTCCCCGACAAATCATCTTGCGCCGCTGGATATTTACGGCCGTGTCACGCGGGTTCATCCGGCGAATATGGGCACCCAGCGGGACAGCGTAACCTTTTGGGTCCATCGTCGCGTAGTTGAAGTTGTTGTTGCGCTGAGGGTCGTTGGCGAGCGACGGATCATCTTTGTCCGGCGCAAGCACAAGGGGAGCGCCGCTTCGCCAGCGGCCCATCAGTTTTGCCGCAAGCAACTCCTGGTCATCCGCGGTAGGGCCGCCTTGCTCGCGCAAAAAGTCGCGAAAGGCGCCGACGTGCTGCTGTAACCGCCGATAGGCCATATAGCTGCCGTTACGGGACAGGATTTCTGGCTGCGGCAGCTTCGGAGGAGGACCCTCTTCATCGGGATAGCCAAGGATGAATTCGCCGGCTTTGATTGACGGTCCGGAGCCGGGG
Source organism: uncultured Alphaproteobacteria bacterium (assembly GCA_963756215.1). Classification (GTDB taxonomy): domain Bacteria; phylum Pseudomonadota; class Alphaproteobacteria; order Rhizobiales; family Xanthobacteraceae; genus Bradyrhizobium. The sequence goes on from CAVWMY010000002.1 coordinate 382,511, forward strand.
GTTGGCTCAATTCCAGTTCCTTCAATTTCGGGGGTGGTAAGCCGATCGCGATAGCCAAAATGTTCATGTACATATTGGAATGGCGGTATTGCCTCCAAGTCCAACGACGACAGCACCTCTACACCGGCATGCGCGCTAAAAGTGCCTTGTGCTCGCGAACGCTACGGTCTCTTTCAGTGGCATCACGAGCAAAGAGGACGGCGATTGCGTGAAGCCGCGGCCCCCCAAGACTACCGGACCAACGATCAGGATGGTTGGTGCCGGTGTCGCCGAGGACCTGCCACCGGGCCGCCATACCTTGCCGGAACTCCTCCGGAAACGTTGCGAGCGACGCCTCATCCACTCCAAGCGCGCGCAAGCCATTCCAGGTGAACGCCACGGACACCCATCGTTTTTCCAGGTTGACGTTACCTGCAGCCGCCTTGGCCGACGGCACCTTCTCCCGTATGGCCTCAAGCCAGGCGCGCCCCTAAGCGGGCTGCTGAAACGACAGAAATTCGTATCGCCCGGTCAATGCCGGCACGCGGGTCAGCAACAGGTGCTGGATGTCGTCGAATTCGAGCATTCCGCAGTCTCTTGACTATTAAACGCCATCCGTCGATCGGACGGCCG
>CAVWMY010000003.1:0-959844 GCA_963756215.1 uncultured Alphaproteobacteria bacterium
GGGGGATCGGTTGTTGGCCGACAGATTCGGAAAGCCGCAGCGGCACCGGATCTGACGCGATCGTGCCGGCCTCGAGTGCCAGCGACAACGCTTGAAGCCCGATGATGCCGTCGCCAAGGCTTGTGCTCAATCCGTTCGGGATCACGGTTGAGCCGGATTGCGTCGGGAGGCGGAGGGTCCAAACCAATCGATCTTCGCTCCGCGCAACCATTCCCGAGGTCCTTCGTTAGGCCAGCTAAGCTAAGCACGACGCGTTACGGAGAGATTTCAGTCCTTGCTTGCAGTGTTACGGATGTGACGAACGACCCATTATTCGGGAACCCGTGGCACGCGATTTTCGGCCACGATTGGCAGTCAGCATGGTCGCCTGAGTTCATTGGCTGTTCATTTCGAAATTCGTACCCAAGCCTCCCATAGAACTTCAGGCTACCCCAACCGAGGAGATTCCCATGCGTGTGATCGTTCGCCCTGTCGCTGCCGCCCTGAGCATTGCCTGCCTGGCAGCTTCGATGGCCATTGTGTCGAGCAGCGATGCGTTCGCGCAGGCCAAGCCACAGGCGGCGCCGGCACAGTCCGCGGCCCCGCAGGAAGCGCCCGTGAAGCAGATCGCTCTGACCGAAAAGCAGATCGAGGGCGTCTTGGCCGCGGGCAAAGACATGGATGCGGTTATGGAGAAGTTGCCGGACAACGCGCAGCCCGATGCCAAGGTCACCGCCCAGCTTGACGCCATCGCCAAGAAAAACGGCTTTGCCAGCTATGACGACTACAACGACGTCACCGACAATATCGGCATGGTGATCGCGGGCTTTGATCCAGCAACCAAGAAATATGTGGGCAACGAAACCGTCATCAAGGGCCAGATCGCGCAGGTCCAGGCCGACAAGAAGATGTCGGCGCAGGACAAGAAGGACGCGCTTGCCGATTTGAACGACGCGCTGAAGAACCCGATGCCCCCGATCCAGAACAAGGGCAACATCGACCTGGTGGCCAAGTATTACGACAAGCTCGCCGCCTCGATGGGCAGCGATCAGCAGTAAGCCGCCGCGCTTCGCCCCGTGGTTACGCTCCGCGGTGAGGTTAGCTGAAATCCGTCATTCCGGGACGGCGCGATGCTGTCCCCGGGATGATGGGCGGCCGAAGCAAGCCCGGAATGGCAAGCCCGGAATTGATTGCCTCCGCGGCAGTTGTTATTCCGCGGCCTGACGCGGGGCTCGTGCGAGCCGCATCAGCGATTCATCGTCGACCGTCTGGATCGGTGTGAAGTCGCGATGCGCGATATATTCGGGTCGCGTCGGCGTGCGGATGTAGTTCGAAACCGCATTCAGGGTCAGGTAAACGATCTTGCGCGGATAAGGCGTGATATTGCCGGCCGAGCCGTGAACCAGGTTGCCGTGGAACATCAGCATGCCGCCGGGTTTTCCGGTCGGCGCGACAATGCCGCCTTCCTTCACCAGACGCGTCACCGTTTCCTCGTCAAGCGTCCACAGCGGATAGGAAGTGGTCGCCAAATCGTGGGCCGCCTTGAGATCGCCAGCATGGTGACTCTTCGGCACCAGCATTAGCGGACCATTGATGGGAAGCACCTCGTCGAGGAATATCGCTATGTTCATCGCCCGTGGATTAGGCATGCCGTCGTCGCGCTTCCAGGTGCCGTAGTCCTGATGCCACTGCCAGACGTCGCCGGTGAAGGCGGATTTGGCGTTGATCTTGTATTGGTGCATGTAGACCTTCTCGCCGAAGATCTGCTGCACCGGCTCGATCATGCGGGGATGGGCGCCAAGCAAGCCGAACGCCTCGTTGTAGAGATGCGCAGCAAAGGCGGTGCGAGGCGCGCCGCTTTTCTCGCGCCACACCTCCGGGCGATCGGCGTCGTAAATACCCTCCGCTTCGCGCGCCAGCAGTTCGACTTCTTCGCGGCGGAACAGCTCGGGCAGAAACAGCCAGCCCTCGCGATTGAAGTCCTCGATCTGTTTCTGGGTCAGCTTCATGAATGGGTTCTCCCTGTCATTTCCCCGCTTCAATTCAGCGGACGCCTTGCGCGTTCCGTCATCGCGGCTTTCTTACCGCTCAGGATAGCATCGACCGGCCGTTTGACCAACTGAGCCGAGTAGTTGTGCCGATGCAGCGCAACAACTCCGAGATCACGTCGCGAGAAAGTTCAGCACGCTTTCGCAGAATTGTTCCGGCGCCTGCTCGAACATCCAGTGGCCGGCGCCGGATATCATCGCCGTGCGGGCCCCGGGAACCTGCGGCGCCAGCGCGCGCAGTATCGCGGGCAGGCTTCCCTTGGTGTCGGTGCCGCCGACGAAAAGCGTCGGTATCGTGATCGATTGTGCGTCGGCCTTGGAGTAGGGCTTTCTGTCTTCCTCGACCTGCCCGATCAGGGTGAAGACGTTATCGCGGAGCTGTTGTTTCGGCGCGGCTGCCAGCCGGCTCCAGGCGCCTTCACCTTCAATGGCCTCGAAGAACAGCTTCAGCCCGCTCTCGATGTAGCGGTCCGCGACCTTCGCAGCCGCTGCAGCAAACCGCGACGCGCGTTGCGAAGCTCCACTCGCCACAGCGGCGGGATCCAGTGTCATGTCGAGCTCGCCGCCCGGTTCGGCCAGCACGAGCTTGCGTAGCAATTCGGGTCGCTGCTGGGCGATGCGGAACGCGATGTGGCCGCCGCGGGAATGCCCCATCAGGTCGACCGGGCCGTCGCTCCGTTTCTCGATGAAGCCGATCACATCGGCTACGTGCTGCGCTATTTTATAATCGTCGCCGATGCCGTCCCAGTGTTCGGGAAAAAAGTGCCGCAGGCTGACCGCAATCACCCGATGTCGCTTCGAGAGCGGTCCCATGACCGAGGACCAGGTTCGGAAATCGCCGAGCGTGCCGTGCACGCAGACCAGCGGCCGCCCCTCGCCGACTTCGAGATAGGCCATGTCGTATCCGTTGACGGGCGTGGTCTGCATGGCGGGAACAGCATTCGATCGGTGGGGTCGGTCTTTGGTTGTCGGCAAACTGCCCCGGAATCCGGGTGGACCGCAACTGCTTTCATACCTAGATTCCCGGCAGGAACTGGCAGCATGCCACTTTGGCAGAATAAGCGTCGGAGCCAACCATGACCGGCTACCATTTTGCGATTTTCGATAGCGCGATCGGCCGCTGCGGCCTGGTGTGGGGCGATCGCGGCATCAAGGCCGTGCAGCTGCCGATGGGGAGCGAGACCAAAACCCGCGGCCGAATCCGCCAGCGCTTTGGCGACCTTGCCGAGGCATCGCCGCCTGCCGAGGTGCAAGCCGCGATCGAAGGCATGGTCGAGCTATTGGCCGGCAAGCCGAACGATCTCAGGGACGTCACGCTAGACCTCGACGGCGTTCCGGAATTCAACCGTGGCGTCTACGCGATTGCACGCGCGATCCCGCCGGGAAAGACGCTGACTTATGGCGACATAGCCAAGAGACTTGGCGGCGTCGAGCTATCCCGCGATGTCGGCCAAGCGTTGGGGCACAATCCCTGTCCGATCGTGGTGCCGTGTCACCGCGTGCTCGCGGCCGGCGACAAGCCCGGCGGATTCTCCGCCAATGGCGGCGTGGTGACCAAGCTGAAGATGCTGGCGATCGAAGGTGCGGTGGTGAACTACACTCCGAGCCTGTTCGATTGAACTAGCTTCCCGTCACCGCCTCGCAGGAAAAGCCGTCGCCCCAGCGACGGATCTTTCCGGTCGAGGGCGACGGAAAATGCGCCGTGCAGCACAGCGTCTCGGTGTCGCAATAGCGCTCGAGCAATTTTCGCCGCTCCACCGCCGCCTGCTTCGGATCGACATCGAACTTCACCGACAATTCCGGATAGCGCGTCTGCAGCGGCGAGTGCATCAGGTCACCGCACATGACCGCGTCATCCCTGCGGCCGAACGTGAACGCGACGTGTCCCGGCGTGTGCCCTGGCGTCGGCAGAATGCGAACATGATCGCCGATTGCATAGTCGTTGCGCACGATCTCGGCTCGATCGGCCTCGACGATCGGCAACACGCTGTCGACGAAGGGGGCCACCTCCGCCTTCGCGTTCTGCTCGCGCCAGTAATCGAACTCGCCTTTGTCGAACACGTAGCGCGCGTTGGGAAAAGTCGGAACCCAGCGGCCATTTTCAAGCCGCGTGTTCCATCCGACATGGTCGACATGCAGGTGCGTGCACATCACGAAGTCGATGTCGCCGACGGAGAAGCCCGCAGCCGACAGCGCGCGCATATACGTGTCGTCGGTTTTCTGGTGCCAGTTCGGGCGTTGCGGCCGCGGCTTGTGGTTGCCGATGCAGCTGTCGACCAGAATGGTGTGATGCGGGGTCTTCACGATGTAAGACTGAAAACACAATATCAGCACATCGCTTGGGTCGAGCGCGCCGGCCTGTCGCAGCCATGGCCGGTGCTCCGCGAGCAAATCCGGTGTCAGTCCCGGCAGCATTTCAAGCGCCGGCAGGAAGGTGGTTTCCTGCTCGATGACGCGATGGATGGTAAGCTCGCCGAGGTTGAACTCGAAACTCATGACGGTCTCCTCCAACTAGGCCTGCGGTGGCACCGAGATCTTGACCGAAGGCCGGTCCAGCATCTTCTGATGAAACGCGTCGAGCGCGGGATAGGCCTTGCGCCAGCCGCAATCGGCAAAGCGGAAGTCCGCATAGCCGAGGACGCAGACGAGCCCGATCTGAGAGATATCAAGCGGACGAGACAGCATTTCCGATTGCTTCTCGAAATGCGCCATGCCCTTCCAGGCCCTGTTCCAGTGATCGTCGGCCCACGCCTGCCATTGCAGGCCCTGCGGCCGCACCATCTTTTCGTAGCGGCACAGCAGCATCGAATCCAGCATGCCCTGGATCAGCGAGTGATCGCTCTTGACCCGCCACCGGATGGGACCGGAGGCCGGGATGAGTTTTCCGCCGCCGGCAAGCTCGTCGAGATATTCTGTGATCACGTAGGAATCGACCATGACGTCGCCATTGTCGAGTATCAACGCCGGCAGCTTCTTCAGCGGATTGATCCGGGCATATTCTTCGCTGGTCTGCGTCGGCGCGACGGTCGCCGGCACCAGCTCTATCTTGTCGATCAGGCCGAGTTCGATCGCCGCGATCCGAACCTTGCGGGCAAAAGGCGAGGCGGCGGAGAATGTGAGCTTCATGACGCTGGTCCTTAAGTAATATTCAAGCGGGAATTTATTCGTCATCGCCGGGAGCGCAGCGACGACCTGTCCGCCGTCGCTTGCTGGCAAAGGCGGAGGCAATCCAGTCTTGCTTGTGGCTGCTGGATTGCCTCGCGGGGCCTGCCATCGGGCGGCATGTGCCGACCCGCTGGTTCGCAATAACGGCGCGCTTGACGGCCAGTCTCGCCCTACGCGGCGATGATTTCCTGGCGCTGCTCGCCGAGACCTTCGATGCCGAGGGTGACGACGTCGCCGGCGTTGAGGAATTTAGGCGGCTTCATGCCGGTGCCGACGCCGGGCGGCGTGCCCGTCGTGATGATGTCGCCCGGCAACAGCGTCAGAAATTGCGAGACGTAGGAAATGCACTTCGCCATCGAGAAGATCATGGTCGAGGTCGATCCGGTCTGGCAGCGCTTGCCGTTGACGTCGAGCCACATCGACAGCTTCTGCACGTCGGCAATCTCGTCCTTGGTCACAAGCCAGGGGCCAAGCGGGCCGAAAGTGTCGTGCGACTTGCCCTTGGTCCAGGTTCCGCCGCGCTCGATCTGGAAATTGCGCTCGGAAACGTCGTTGCAGATGCAATAACCCGCCACGTGATTGAGTGCGTCGGCCTCGGAAACATACTTGGCGCGGGTGCCGATGATGGCGGCGATTTCGACTTCCCAATCGAGCTTGGTCGAGCCGCGCGGCTTCTCCACCGGGTCGTTAGGTCCGCTCAGGCTGCTGTTGGCCTTGAGGAAGAAGATGGGCTCGGGGGGAATCGGATTTCCGGTTTCCTTGGCGTGATCGACGTAATTCAGGCCGATCGCAACGAATTTGGAGATACCGGTGACGGGCGCGCCGATTCGCGGCTTGCCATCGACGGCTGGAAGCTTGCTGGAATCGAGGCCGGCGAGCTTGGCCAGCGAAGCCGGTGCGTAGGCCTCGCCATTGAGGTCCTTCACCTGGGCTGAGAGGTCGCGCAGCTGCCCGGATTTATCGATCAGGCCGGGCTTTTCCTGGCCGATCGTGCCGTAACGAACAAGCTTCATTTTTAATCACTCCCTTTAGGGTTTTCCTTACTTGGAACGCTTCATGGAACAGCGCGGCACGAAATTCAACTGCCTAGACGACATATTTGAACGCCTCGCCGTCGCGCCGGATACGGCCGGCGTTGAAATGGCCGCCGATCACCAGCGTCGGGGTATCGGCAAAACGCGAGAACAGTTCGCGCCGCGTCGCCGCCGACCGGGCCGGATCTGAATCGGCGGTCGACGACCAGTCGAGATGCGCCATCTGGCATGGATGATGCGCGACGTCGCCGGTGATCAGCCCCTCTTCGCCCTCGGATTTGATGTGGAGGCTGAGATGCCCGGGGCTATGGCCCGGCGTCGATATCAGGGCGATCTCATCGCAGAGCCTGGCATCGCTTGCGACCAGATCGGCCTTGCCGGCTTCGACAATCGGTCGCACGGAATCGTCGAATACGGCCAGCTTGTCCGGCCCGTGCCCGGGACTACTCCAGTGCTCGTATTCGGTCTTTCCGAACACATAGCGTGCATTCGCAAACGTCGGTAACCATTTGCCGTCGACGAGCCGCGTGTTCCAACCGACATGGTCGACGTGAAGATGCGTGCAGAACACGGTATCGATACTGTCGGGCGGAAAGCCCGCCGCGGTCATGGTTTCGAGGAAGGGATCTTTGCGGTTGTTCCAGGTCGGCACGTTGCGGCCTTCCTTGTCGTTACCGAGACCGGTATCGACCACGATCCGGCGTGAAGGTGTTTCGACCACCAGCGAATGGATCGACATTTTCAGCCGGCCTTCGGCGGTGGCGAAATCGGGAATGAGCCAGGGCAGCTTCTGGATCGCCTCGTGGGTCGCCAAGGGGAGAATGAACCGGGTACTACCGACCGTCTCGAGTTCGACCACCTTGGTGATCTTGACCTTGCCGACCGTCCACCGCATCCGGCGCCCCTTCGATTTGCGATTTTCTCGCGTCGAATGATGATGGTTTCCGCCGTCGCGCGCAATGGATCATCTGGCCGGCCGGCGCGTTGAGAAAATCATCGGGGAACAAAGGAGTGATCCATGCCGGAGCTCAATATCTCGCGCGAGAAGGTCGCCTTTCTGATCGACAAGGCGCAGGAATTCGATGTCAAGGATTTGCCCGCGGAGCTGGAGTCCGGATCGAACGCCAGCGACGACAACGAGATCGGGGTGCTGGAAGACGACGGCTCGGATTCGGTTGCCAGCGAGATGGCGAGCTTCATCAAGGCCCTCAACGAGGACGAACAGATAGATCTCATCGCGCTGATGTGGCTCGGCCGCGGCGATGGCACGATCGAGGAGTGGGAGGATTTGCGTGCACGATCGGCCGAGCGGCGGAACGAATATCGCAACGCGCAGAAGGAAACCGCAGGTTACGTACTCGGCGAACCACTGCTTGGCGATCTCTTGGCCGAAGGACTCGATCAGTTCGGAGTTTCGTGGATCGACGAACTGCCGGAATCGATGAAGGATCAATAGCGAGGCGCCGGCCCGATCGGTCCGGCGCCATCGTCATTCTGAAATCGCGCAAGCCAAGATTTTGGTCGCGCGATAAGCTCAGAGCGTGCCCGGGAAGGCGCCGCCGTCGAGCAGGATGTTCTGTCCGGTGATGAAACCGGCCTTCGCGCTGCACAGGAAGGCGCAGGCCTCACCGAATTCATCCGGCTGGCCAAAGCGTCCGGCCGGATTCTGCTTGGCGCGGTCGGTCATGACCTGATCCACGGTCATGCCGCGCTTCTCGGCCTCGGCCTTGGCGGTGCCGAACAGGCGGTCGGTTGCGAACGGGCCCGGCAGCAGGCCATTGATGGTGACATTGTTGATCACCGTCTTGCGCGACAGACCGGCGACGAACCCGGTGAGGCCCGCGCGCGCGCCATTGGAGAGACCGAGGATTTCGATCGGCGCCTTCACCGCGGCGGAGGTGATGTTGACGATGCGGCCGAACTTGCGCGCCATCATGCCGTCAACCGTCGCCTTGATCAGCTCGATCGGCGTCAGCATGTTGGCGTCGATCGCCTTGATCCAGTCGTCGCGGGTCCAGTTGCGGAAATCGCCGGGAGGCGGGCCGCCGGCGTTGTTGATCAGGATATCCGGCTCGGGGCAGGCTTTCAGCGCGGCTTCACGGCCGGCTTGTGTCGTGATGTCGCCCACGATTTCGGTCACGGTGACGCCGGGGCTCATTTTACGAATTTCCGCGGCGGTCTTCGCCAGCACTTCCGCGCCGCGTGCGGTCAACGTGACATGCACGCCCTCGGCGGCAAGCGCGATCGCGCAGGCGCGTCCCAGGCCCTTGCTGGATGCGCATACGATGGCACGGCGGCCCTTTATCCCAAGATCCACTATTTCACTCCCGTTACGTCGGATGATTTTGCAGTTCGATGACTTCGTTCCAGTCGGCTGCCACTTTAACCAAGTCCGGTGGCCCTGATAAGTGGCTCCCCACCCCCGAAACGCATATCAGCGGACGAATAAGGCCGGGATGGCGCGGAAGCGCTATATTTTCCGCTCTCGCTTCAGTCGATCGATCGTCGCGGCGATTTCGGGAGGCAAGGAACGGAAGCCGCGCTGGCCGGCCATCGACAACAGCGGCCGTAGATGCGAGCCGGTGAGATAGGCGGGTTGGCGATCCGCCGGGACAAGCCGGTCGAAGACGAGCACCAGCGTGGTCGCGACGAAGCCGACGCGCACCGCGCCAAGCGCAGCGCCCGCGAGGCGGTCGCCGATGCCGGACTCCGATCCGATGGCGTCGTCGAGCGCCGTTCGCGAAAGCTTTCCAAGCAGCATGCCGACGACGAGAAAAGTACCGAAGAACAGCAGCGAGCTTTGCATTTGCGTAGCGCCGGATACACCACCGAGCATGGGCGATAGCAGCGACAATATCCATAACGCGAGCGGTGCCGCGAACAGATAAGCCAGGATCGTGACTCCGCTGCGCAGCAATCCCGCATTGAACCCGACGATCACGGCCGCAACCAGCGCGAGATAGACCACGGCGTCGAAGCTATTCATGGCTGACCATTCTGCGGCCAATCGCCTGTATCGATGCGCCCGCGCGCGGAGTTGGTGATCTTTGGTCTATTCGAGGTCAGTAAAGAAATCATTCTCGATCACGGCGCCGCACGCAGCGAGTCCGACTTCCACGGCGCGCGCCGCGCCTCAAGCGCCTCGCGCTGCGTGATCGGCAGCGTGGCGACGGCGGATAGCGGGCTTTTGCCGGTCAATCAGCCCTGCACGCACTGTCCTCGGGGCGACGGTGATGAGTGTGGCCAATCATCCCGCCCGCATCTCCGTTCTGATCATGTCGGCGGCCTTCTCGCCGATCATGATGGTCGGCGCATTGGTGTTGCCGCCGATCAAAGTCGGCATGATCGAGGCATCGACGACGCGCAGGCCTTCGAGGCCGTGGACCCGGAGTTTCGGATCGACCACCGCCAAGGGATCGTTGACGCCCATCTTGCAGGTGCCAACCGGGTGATAGACGGTATCGACGCGCGCGCGCAGCAGGGCGCGGATGTCGTCGTCGGCTTCAACGCTCGCGGTGAATATGTCCTTTTTCTGCAGCTTCCGCATCGCCGGCGTCTGCATCAGCCGTTGCGTGGTCTTGAAGCCCGCAACCATCGCTTCGAGGTCGTCGACCTCGCCGAGGAAATTCGGATCGATCAGCGGCGGCTGGGCCGGATCGGCATTTTTCAACGCGACATTGCCGCGGCTCTTCGGCCGCAGCAGGCAGACGTGACATGAAAAGCCCGAGCCCCAATGGCGCTTGCGGCCGTGGTCGTCGACCATGGCCATGCCGAAATGCAACTGGATGTCGGGCGCATCGAGTTCGGGCCTCGTCTTCAGGAAGCCGCCGCATTCGGCGAAATTGGTGGTCAGCGGCCCGCGTCGCTCGCGGCGGTATTGCCGGATGCCGCGAACGATCCGCGCCAGGCCGCCGAACGACATCCCGGTAAAGTTCGGATTGTCGGATGTGTAGCTGAAAACGAAGTCCGGATGATCCTGCAGGTTTTGACCGACGCCGGGCAGATGGTGCACGCCCGCGATGCCGTGCCGGGCCAGCGTCTCGCGATTGCCCACGCCGGAGAGCATCAGCAGCTGTGGCGTCTGAAACGCGCCCGCCGCCAGGATGACCTCGCGGCGTGCACGGATCTGCTTGAGTTCTTTGCCCCGGCGGTATTCGACGCCGACCGCGCGCTTGCCCTCGAACAGGATGCGGTTGGCATGGGCATGAGTCTCGACGCTCAGATTCGATCGCGTCGATATGAACGGATGGATGTAGCCGCGGGCCGCGCTGCAGCGCTCGCCGTTCTTCTGCGTCACCTGATAGACGCCGAGCCCTTCCTGCTCTTCACCGTTGAAATTGTCGCTAATGCGGAACTGGGCCTCGCGTGCGGCCTGCAGGAAGGTCTGCCGCACCGGGTTATCGGAGCGGAGTTGATTGACGGCGAGCGGGCCGCCCTTGCCGTGATAGTCGCCGTCGAAATCGGCATTGTCTTCGGAGCGTTTGAAGTAGGGCAGCACCTCGGCATAGGACCACCCGGTATTGCCGAGCGAGGCCCACTGATCGTAATCGCTGCGGTGGCCGCGGATATAGACCATGGCGTTGATCGCGGACGAGCCGCCGAGGCCTTTGCCGCGCGGCTGGTAGCCGACGCGGCCGTTGAGGCCGGGCTGCGGCACGGTTTCGAACGCCCAGTTGTTCACTTTGCCTGCGACCATCAGCACCAGCGCGCCGGGCGTGGTGACCACCCAATTGTCGCCTTGACCGCCCGCTTCCAACAGCGCCACCGACGTCTGCGGATCTTCGGAGAGCCGGCCTGCGACCGCGCAACCGCCGGAGCCGCCGCCCACCACGACGAAATCGAATGTATTCGTCACGCGTTTCCCCCTCGTCTGATTGTTGTTCTCGTCATTGCTTCGCTCCGCTCGCAATGACGCTATCGGGATTTTCCCGGTTCGAGAGCCACGACTACGACGTCAACCGCATCAACTTCTGCAGCCGCGCGATCCCGGCCCCGTAGGGTGGATAAAGATCCGCCAGGCGATTGAGCGGCGAACGATAGAACACCGGCTTCAGCTTGCTCAACGTCTTGAATCCCCATTCGCCGTGATAGGCGCCGGTGCCGGATGCGCCGACACCGCCCATCGGCTGGTTGATCTGGGCGAAGTGAAACAGGCAGTCATTCACGGTGACGCCGCCGGAAACGGTGCGCGACAGAACCTCGTCACGGGCCGCATCGTCCTTGCCGAACCAGTACAGCGCCAGCGGCCGGTCGCGCCGGTTGATCCAGGACACCGGTTCGGCGGCGTCCTTGCATCCGATGATCGGCAGCAGCGGTCCGAAGATTTCCTCCTGCATGATAGTCATCTCCGGCGTCGCGCCAACCACGATGGTCGGGGGAAACTTGCGCTTCGACCGCCAGGCAGTATCTTCAGGCCTTGCGGCCTGCACGATCCGTGCGCCCTTGGCCGCGGCATCGGTCACGAGCGCTTCGAGTCGCGCGTAATGCCTGTCCGAGATGATGGAGGTGTAGTCGGCGTTATCAGGATCCGCGCCGTACATGCGCCGCATGTGGCCCTCGAGCCGGCTTGCAAAATCCTGCACCATGGCTTGCGGCAACAGCACATAATCGGGCGCGATGCAGGTCTGGCCGGCATTGAGCAGCTTGCCATAGGCGATGCGCGCCGCCGCCGTATCGAGATCGGCCGATACGTCGATGATGACAGGGGATTTGCCGCCGAGTTCCAGCGTCACCGGTGTCAGATTGCGTCCCGCCGCTTCCGCCACCAGGCGTCCGACGCGGGTCGATCCGGTGAAGATCAGATGGTCGAACGGCAGCGCCGCGAAGCTTCTCGCGATCTCGTCCTCGATGCCGGTAACGACCATCTCGGTGGCGTCGAACTTCGCCGCGATCACGTCGCGCAACAGGGCGGAAAACCGCGGCACCAACTCGCTCGGCTTGATCATGACGCGGTTGCCGGCGGCGAGCGCACCGACCGCGGGCGCCAAGGTGAGCTGCAAGGGATAATTCCACGGCGCGATGATGCCGATCACGCCCAGCGGCTGCGGGATCAGCCGGTTCCTGGCCGGCAGGAACTGCAGCGCGGTCGAAACCCGCCGCGGCGCCATCCATTTTTTCAGGTGTCGCGTGGCGTGCTTGATCTCGCCGAGCACCAGCAGCGTCTCGGCGACGGCGGTCTCGGTCGCCGAGCGATGGCCGAAATCCGCCGAGATCGCCGCCTCGAACCGGGTTTCGTTCTCTGAAACCGCTGCGCGCAACCGCGCCAGCCGGTCGAGGCGTTCGGTCGGCGTCGGCGCGGGCCCGCCCCGCGACAGCTCGAACATCCCGGTAAATCCGTCCTCCAGCGCCCGCTGAGCGGGACTTTTCGCCGGGATTTGCAGCGGCTGCTCCATCGCGTTCCCCCCGGGGCTTTGCCCGTCCATTCCCACCTTAAGGCTCGGCTTTTGTACGAGTTCTGGCAAGGGCCGGTCGCCCATCCGGATCGGCAGGATAAATGTCCAACCGGCTGTCATAAAATCGGTAAAACTTCGATCGCGGGCCTTTCCAAAGCCATCTTGCATTGGTACATACCCCTCGCGGCCAAGGGCGATTGCCCGGGTTGCCTTCTCAGGAAGCCTCCGGACGGGATCGATCGGCGCCCCTCAGGCGTTGGCGGTTCATTTCGGGTTCGGTTTTTTGTAAGGGCGCGCAATGGCTTATCGCGGGGTGGAGCAGCCCGGTAGCTCGTCAGGCTCATAACCTGAAGGTCACAGGTTCAAATCCTGTCCCCGCAACCAAGGAAACTTAAGCCCTTGAAATCGTGAAGATTTCAAGGGCTTTTGTATTTTGGCGCCCTTCGAACTCGCAACCAAATGACTTTGACAGCGCTATTGAGTGCACTGTCACCGTTATCGGCATTGTCCGACCCGCATTGTCCGACCCGCAAGATTAGACCATTGTTGGTCGTCGTCGAGCCGGCTCATGAGCCGCCTCGGCGTCGGGGAGTATGACCGGTGAGCAGGTTATCGGAGACGCCATTCGGCGAGGAGTGGCTGGCAAACTTTAGCGAGGAGTTGGAACGCCTCGCCGCAGCTGCTCTCATCGATGAAGTGTTGCTCGTGAGCCGGAATGCATTCGTCCGTGGGCTTAGATCGTTGGTCGAGACCATTCTGCGCGATCGCGAAGACCCTGATAGGCCGATCGCATTGTTTTCCGAAAGAGCAGTCGCTAAAGCCAACGGAAAAGTACTGCCGCTCTTCCCGAACACTGAGAGGGGAAGGGCAATCGGACCGGGCGTTGCTCCGATAGTTGTGGATCCCGCAGACCAGGAGGTTGGAAGCGAAGGTCTCGTCGGAAACTTCATCACGGATTTGGCGCGCCATTACGATGGCGACGTCGTATCGCATCCGGGGCCGGATCGCATGCGGCGCGACAAGGTCCGCAATATCGTCATCGTCACGGACTTCATAGGGTCGGGAAAGCGGGTATGGGAAATGCTCGAGGCGTTCCGAGCGGTTGCTACCCTTCGCAGCTGGCTGTCCTACCATCTCGTGACGTTCAACGTCGTGGCGTACTGTGCCACCGAGGACGGACTCCGCCAGGTCCGATCGAGCCGCCTGAAGCCGCAGGTGTCGACCATCGCCGGTTCTCCAAATCTCTGGAACACCTTTTCGGGCGCGCGATTGCAGAGCGTCATCCAGCTTTGTCGCCGTTACCCTGCAGGTCACCGGCATCCGTTGGGATTCATGTCGGGCGGAGCTCTGGTGGCGTTTGCCCATGGCATGCCCAACAATGCGCCTCCGATCCTCCATAGCAGGACCAGGGGATGGACGCCGCTGTTCCGAAAACGCAGCACGGTCGGAGCCGAGATGCGCTTTCCGACGACCGCTATGGAGACTATCGCCGATCGCGCAACGAGACTTCTGCAAATCAAGAACGCGAATGAATATCTGGCCGATCCAACGGGCAAGCGATGGATCACAACCTTGATGGTGCTGGCCACGATTAAGGCGGGAGCCCGGTCTCCGCCCGACATCTCCGTCCAATCGGGCTTGCCTCTCTCGCAGGTCGACGAGATTTTAGGATATACGCGAGTCGCTAGATGGACATCGCGTAACAACGGACTTACCTCGCTCGGACGGCAGGAGCTTGCGCATCTGCATCGACGCCGGCGCCGCGCACCGGAGCTTCCCAAAGTGAATTCGCCGTTCTATTATCCGACACAGCTGAGAGCCCGGTGAGGGCGTCTAGGAATGCGCCGCGAGAGCGGCGACGGGCTCCTCGGGGGCCTGGGGCACGGGATTTCCTGTGTCCGCAAAGCGGAGCGTTATCTTCGCGCTGCGCGTTACTACGAGACACGCCTGGCGGCGTCTTGGTCGAGCCTCGTAGTATCACCCACCATGGTGGGTCGAAGTAGGTGTCCCTGCTGAGCTCTCAGCGCTATCGGTCGAGAGGACGTCGTTTGGGAATTGATCCCACGACCCTCGAGCGGGCGGTCGCGACGATCGAACGCATTCAGCGCTCAGATCCGCGCCTGACTCCGATCCTGACGCTTCGGCATCTAAGCGAGCTGACGGGCGCGCAATACGGATACCTGCGGCGGGTGGTCGGCCGGATTCTGGGCGGGTACCGCCATGTACACTTCAAAAAGCGCGTTCCCGGCCGGAGCCGGCGCCGGGTCATCAGCATTCCGCCAAGGCGCCTGCTCGAAGTACAACAATGGATCACGCAAAACGTGCTTCGCTTCGCCGAACCGTCGCGTGCGAGCTTCGCCTACCACCCGAGCAGTAGTCCGGTCCATGCGGCGGAGGAGCATTGCGGATGCGAATGGTTGCTCAAGGCGGACATCGTGGATTTCTTCCACTCCATAACGGAGGGCCGTGTCTCCGCCGTGTTCTACAGGCTCGGCTATCCCCGACTTGTCGCCTTCGAACTGGCGAGGTTGACGACGATGCAGCTCACCCGGGGCGCTCTGCAAAGAGATGCGGAGCGGTGGTCGGCAATTCCGTATTACCAATCCGAGTACGAAGGTGTCCTTCCTCAAGGCGCGCCGACCAGCCCCATGCTGTCGAACCTCGTGATGAAGGACCTGGACGAGCGGCTGATCGAACTCTCGAAGCAGCATGGGATGCGTTACACCCGATATGCCGATGACCTCGCCTTCTCTTGCGGTAAAGTCGCGATAGGGCCCATGTCGAGCGATTTAAGCGCCTTGTGCTGGCGCAGCTTTTTAGCGAGGGATTCAATCCGAATTTGCGGAAAACGGTGATCAGAGGGCCCGGCACGCGTCGGATCGTGCTCGGCATGCTCGTCGACGGTCCGTCTCCTAAGCTTCCGCGAGAGTTCAAGGATATGCTTCGGTTGCACCTTCACTTCCTCAAGTCAGAGGGGCATGGTCCATCCGCGCACGCGCAGAAACGTCGAAAATCTGTATCCGGATTGTACCACCACGTCCGGGGACTGATCGGTTGGGCGATGAGCGTCGAGCCGGACTACGGTGCACGAATCCTTGCAGAGTTCGACGGGGTCGCGTGGCCGCCGGTACAGCCTCGATGGTCGGAACGTCCGGACCGGTGAACGACGTTTGCACGGGCCGACGAGCGGGCGGAGAACCAAGCCGCAAGCGTCATTCGGGGTTTCGCGGTGCAATCGAAATTCAGCAATCGTCATTTAACCGGGACTGATTTACGGTGGCTTTCCGAGGCGAAAGTGGCCAAGCCCTTACATTTTCAACGAAATTACAATCGGCCTGAGTTTATGGGAGCGGCTGTTGCATGCTCGCATAGCAGCACCCAGACTTCCCGTAGGGGTGCACCCTGATTTTGCCGCAGTTGAAACACGCCTGCGGCTTACCAAATTTGAAAGATAACGACGCGCATGGGACTTGATCGAAACAGCGATATCGCAGGCCAAAAATGGGCGTGGTGTTCAGAGCTCGCGTGCGATGCTCTATAACGATTCGAGCATTGAGAGTGCCGAAGCAAGGTCTTGGAGAACAACACTGCCTCGCGGAGTGGATAGACAATTTGCTGCTGCTCCAGCAAGAGCTGGAGCAGCGCTGGGCGACCGTCAAGAGCATCTCGTCCCGCGAAACATATCGCATGCTCTTGGCCTCTTTGCTTGCAGAACGCCGAGCTGAGCCCTTCAACGTAGGTGACGCTCTCCAATCGATGACACCGGAGTACCCGCTACCGCG
This sequence comes from uncultured Alphaproteobacteria bacterium, assembly GCA_963756215.1. GTDB lineage: Bacteria > Pseudomonadota > Alphaproteobacteria > Rhizobiales > Xanthobacteraceae > Bradyrhizobium. The sequence continues at coordinate 16,401 of CAVWMY010000003.1, forward strand.
CGCCATAGATGATCCAAGCTATTCAACAAAATACAAGCGCCTAAAGTTAGCAATACGTGCAGGACTTCTCGATCAAAAATCGAATGCCGAAGGTGACAGACGATCGAAGCGCATCGTTCCGACAGACAAGCTGCGGGATTTGTTCGCAGATCATGCGCAGATTGCTTTGCGCTGTGCCGAAGCGTTCTTCTACGAAACAGTGCTCGTTGGAGAAGCCTTCATTGTGATTTCTATCGAGTTGGGATTTTCGATTTATTGCTTCTCGATAACCGCCAGTGCCGTCTCTGAAGGGCGGCCGGGATCGCGAGCGGACGACGAGATCGCCGGTCTTGAAATTTGTTCCTTTACGCTCTACAGCTCTGGCTCGGTTGAGTATCCAAAAATGGACCTAAAACGCCTACCGGCGCCGCCCGTCCTGAAGCTTTTGCCCCCGCCGAAATATATGTGAATTTTTCAAATTTAATCGGCGAGCGCGGTTCGTATGACGAGGCCAGGGCAATTTTGCCCTTGGAGAAACCTCGTCATGAAATTGGACCTTCTCAAAGCGGCCGTGTTTGCCTTGGCCGTGTTGACTATCGCGTCGCCCGCTTCAGCGGGTTACGTGACGTTCAGGGCCGGCTCCGCGACGCCCTGGACCTACTGGACGATCTATTATCGCACCGGCGGCTCCAGTAATCTTGCGCTGCAGCGCGGCATGAAGCAGTGCCAGAGCCAGATCGAACCCGGCGATACTTACAGTTCGTCGACCGAAGGTATTCCGGCGGCCAACGCGCCACGGATGCCGCTGGCGCCGTACATCCGCCCGCAGTGTGAGTAGGTAGACGCCACAAGAACCCGATCAGCAAACCTGCGCTGGTCGGGTTCGCGCATGCCAAGATATAATCGAAATCACCAAGGACTGGCAGGCTTGGGTAGCCGGCATCTCCGGGTCGATCCGTCAAAGTCTCCATCGGGCTTAAGCAGAGTTATGGAGATCTCGGCCCTAGAAGTCATTACAATTGCAGTGAAATTATTATCTGGGGCATTCTGGGGAGGTGACCGTTGCGGGTCCCCGCAACCAAGCATTCTTAAAAAGCCGTCCCTCGGGGGCGGCTTTTTTGCAAGCGCGTGTTAGGCTGGGGCCGCGTTAGGGAAGACGATATGCCCGCCAGAATGTTGCGCGCAATCACGATCGCGGTTTGCGCTGTCGGTTTCGCCGGTGGCGCATTCGCCGATCAGGGACGTCCGCGCGATGCGTCGGCGCCGGTTCACGGCTCAGGCGTATCGCGACCGGGGCACGCGAAGGCAACGTTCCGCACGATGCAGCGGAAACAAAAAGCCCCACGGATGCTGGCCGCCGACCGCGATCCCTACGCCGATCCGGCGGCGCCCTATAAGGCCGACCGTCTTTCGCCGTCCTGGGGCGGCCAGCCTATCCTCGATATTCCCGGGCAAGTCACCGTCATCACCCGCCAGGTTCTGGACGACAAGAACGCCACAACGCTCCGAGACGCATTGAGCACGACGGCGGGCATAACGGTGGGTAGATAAGGCGCGCCCCGGGCGCGCGTACTAAAATCCGCCTTGCGGCGTGAGCCCTAACGCCATCTGTCCGTACATGGTGCCGACCGCATCCCAGTTCAGGCCGGCATGGCGACCGACCGCATTGGTGTCGCGCCAGGCGCGCTGTACCGGATTGGAGAGATCGAGGCCTGCGCCCCCGGTCGACGCGTTCAAGGCCTCGACGGCGCGAAGCGACAGCGTCACTGCGAAGCTATGCCCGCGGCGGCTGGTGATCCGATCCTCGACGGTGACAGATCGGCCCGCCCGCACTGTCTGAATCCGGGCGCGCAGATCGCGTAGCAATATCTCGCGCGCAGCATCGGTGGAGGCGGCGGCCTCGGCGACACGGAGCTGAATGGTCGCAAACTCCGCCATCCTGTTGTTGCTACCTCCGATCGCGCCGCGCGTCAGCCGATTGCTGGTCCGTGCGAGATAGTCTTCCAGCGCGCCGGTTGCTGCACCAACGGCGGCGGATGCAAGGCAGCACGTAATGACGCTGAATGCCGGAACCGAGAAGGCGGGATTGTGTGAATGCAGCCTCGCGCCCGGTGTCGTGCCGTTAGCCAGGTCGGCAACCCTCAGCACGCGATGCGAGGGCACAAGCACGTTGTCGAGCACGAGCGTTTTGCTGCCGGTGCCGGCGAGGCCGACGACGTGCCAGGTGTCGTCGATTGCGTAGTCCGACGCCGGCACCAGCAGGAAGGCAGGCGCCGGCTTATCCGCGTCGGTCTCCGACGGCATTAACGCCGCGCACAGCGCCCACTGAGTGTTGTCGCAGCCGCTGGCGTAAGGCCAGCGCCCGCTCAAGACATAGCCGGCATCGCGCTTGATGGCCTTGGTGGCCGGCGCATAGGAGCCGCAGGCGAGCGCTTTCGGATTCGCGCTCCAGACGTCCGCTTGCGCCTGTTCCGGAAAGCCGGCGATGATCCATTGTTGCGCGCCGATGATACCGGCGACCCAAGCCGTCGAGGCGCAGGCCTTGGCAAGTTCGATGTTCAGGTCGATCAGCACGTCGAAATCATGTTCGTAGCCGCCGAACCGCGCCGGCTTGACGATGTCGAAATAGCCGATCTCTTGCAGCGCCGCGATGTTTTCGTCCGGAACGCGGCGGGCGTTCTCGGTCTCCGCCACGCGCGCGGCGATCTCAGGCAAGAGCGCGGCAAGACGCGCCTTCAACTCTCCGCACTCCGGACGCGGGCCGCCCACAGGCTTGTGCCCCTGACGCTCTGCTACAATCGTAATGAATGCCTCCTGTCAGCGGCCGACGGAGCGGCTATCCGAACAGCCATCGCTCTCGCCGGGGACGTCGCGTGCCAATGCACCGAACGTCCCGATACTTTAGCGCTTAACAGGATCGCGAGTGTTCACAGTTTCGCGTCGCAGATGAAAACCGTGTGTATGCAACCGCCGCGACTTCCGGACAGTCAAGTTGTTGCTCGCAGCTGGCCCTCGCCCAACCCTATGCGGCTTCCTGCTCTCGCCGCCACACCGGGAACGGATCCGGCAACTTCGCCCAGGCGGCAATGTCCATGGCGGCGCGGCCGGGAACGAGGCAGGCATCGAGGCGGCTCCTCAGCAGGCCTTCATCCATGCCTGTGCCGATAAACACAATCTCCTGCCGCCGATCACCGTAAATGGCGTTCCAGTTTTTCTTCAGCGCCAGCCGCCAGTGAGGGTCACTTGGCCAACGCTCCGTTGGAATGTTGGCCCACCAGTACCCCAGCCCTTCGGTCCGGATGATTGCGCCGGCCTGGCTCAGTTCACCGACCCATTGCGGACGCGTGGCAATCCAGAAATGTCCCTTGGCGCGGATCACGCCCGGCCAGCTTTCTTGCAGGAACGCATTGAACTTCGCCGGATCGAACGGCCGCCTGGCGCGGTAGACGAAATTCTTCACGCCATATTCTTCCGTCTCCGGCGTGTGCTCGGCGAAACCGTAGAGTTCCTTGAACCATAGCGGATGCTGCTGCGCCTTCTCGAAGTCGAAACGGCCGGTGTCGAGAATACGTTCGTGGCGCACGGCGGAGAAATCCGCCTCGATCACGTCGGCTTCCGGATTGAGCGCCCGGATGATCATGCGTGCCGCATCGCGTTGCGCGGGCGTCGCATCGCTGATCTTGTTGAGCACCACAACGTCCGCGAATTCGATCTGCTCGACGAGCAAGTCGACCAGCGTGCGCTTGTCGTCCTCGCCAAGGGATTCACCGCGATCCCTCAGAAATTCGGTGGAGGAGTAATCCTTTAGAAGATTGACGGCATCTACGACCGTGACCATCGTATCGAGTCTCGCCACGTCGGAGAGGCTCTCGCCGTCTTCGGTTCTGAAATCGAAGGTCGCAGCCACCGGCAACGGTTCGGAAATTCCGGTGGATTCGATCAACAGGTAATCGAACCGGCCGGTTTCGGCGAGACTCCTGACTTCTTTCAGCAGATCGTCGCGCAGGGTGCAGCAGATGCAGCCATTGGTCATCTCGACCAGTCTCTCGTCAGTCCTCGACAGGTTGGCACCGCCATCGCGGATCAGGTCGGCGTCGATATTCACCTCGCTCATGTCGTTCACGATCACGGCCACCTTCAGGCCCTCGCGATTGTTGAGCACGTGGTTCATCAGGGTCGTCTTCCCCGAACCGAGGAAGCCGGACAAGACAGTGACGGGGAGTTTGGGCATCGAGATCGAACAACCTTTTCAGGACCCGGGGGCCTACGCGCGTGGGGGACATCAGCAAATCCAAATGTAATGTTATAACATTACATTCGGTGGCCCGATGTCAAGCGCATTCGATGCGGCAGCCAGCCGGGCCGGGTGCGTCAGGTCTGAGTAGGCAGCCTTGGAGGAATGTCTGGACTTACTGGGTGCTGCGGTCGGTCACATCGGCCAGGAAGCCGTCCAGCGCTTTCGCCGCTTCGTCGGGCGTTGCAAGTCCGTGCCGCGGATACACATACGTCGCGCCGTACGCGCTGGAATTGTAGGTCAGCCATACCTTGTCTTGTTCGTCCTGCCAGACCAGCGCCTTCATCGGGAGATCGATCGCCAGCGTCGCGCTCTTGATCATCGCGGGTGTGCCCCCTTTGGGGTTGCCGAATATGATCACGGTTCGCGGCCGCATCTGCAATCCGCTTTGCCTGGCGGCGGCGGCATGATCGATTTTCGTGAAGACGACCCAGCCGCCGGCGGCCTTCGCCTTGATGGCGGCTTCGAATTTTTCGATGGTTTCTTCGACCGTGTATTTGCTCGGCTTGGTGATCAGGCCGTTGTCGGCGGATGCGTTGGTGTTCGACATGACGAGCGCCATCATTAATGTGAGTAAGAATGCCTTCATTTGACGATGCCTTTGCGACAGCATTGCGATCGCGCGGAGACCGGCTGATCTATCGATCCTGATCGCCGGCAGCGTTGTCGCACGCGGCTCGACCGTCGGCGCCGGTGTAAATGCGTCGCAGCATTGCACGAAATCGTGAAAGCGCCGTGCGGAATCGGCTTTGACTTGGGCCACGGTCGGCTCCGCCCCTGCTTTCTCAGTCAAAACCCTCGCTCAACAGTCTGCCGAAGCCCGCGAAGGTGTGCCGCACGCCCGCGGTGCGCAGCGCATGCCACATCATGGCCGAGGCGGCGGAGATCACGGGCTTGCCGGTGTCTTGTTCCAGCAGCTGCAGCGCATCAAGGGTCGGCATACCCACACCGGAGAGGAAAATGGCGGCCGCTTCGGGACGATCGACCTGCCGCGCGATGGCATAAGCGCGCTCGCTGGTTTCCTCGTAGATGTTACGGACGTTGTCGAGGTGTCCGGAGCTTACGACGTCGATGCCGCAGCTTTCCAGATGCAGCCTGCCACGCGCGGTCATCTCGGCCGAGTAGGGCGTTGCATAGGCAATGCGCCTGATGCCGAGATGCCGGAGCGCCGCCAGCACGCTGCCGAACGCGGTGATGAAGCGCGCGTTGCCGATTGTCTCCATTTCGGCCACCAGTTCGGCCTCTCGCGCCTGCCCCAGCGTGTAGCTGGTGGCGGTATGCGCCATCACAATCACGCTCGGCGAAACCATTGCCAGCAGTCGGACGCAGCCGGGAATGCTTTCGACCTGGCTGCGGTTGCGTTCCTCCTGGCCGGTATGCGTGCCGGCGGGGCCTTCCGCGTTCATGCGCGTAAAGTGCAGCGACACGCCCGGCGGCGTCAGTTGCGCCATCTCGGGTTCAACCGTCGGATTTCCCGGAGGCACCAGAAATCCGATCCGCGTTCGCCATCCCTTCATGATGTCCGTTCCGTTGCGTTTGCCGCATGGTTCTCGATCGTATTCACCGCTCAGCCTTCCCGCCGCATCTGCTACAGTCAAGCCAAAGCATGATCCGGAAAAGTGAACACCGGTTTTTCCTCGCGACAAGCGCGAAGCGCTTGCGTGGGGATCATGCCCAAATGAGCGGGATGGCGATTCGAAGAAAAGCCATCCTGCTCTATCGCCGAAACAACCGGAGCATGCCATGCCCCTCTGGACCTGCGAGCAATGTGGCGCCCAGTTTCCCGATCGCGCGACGCCGCCGTCATCGTGCCAAATCTGCGAGGACGAGCGGCAGTTCGTCAACTGGAAGGGCCAGACCTGGCTGACGACCGAAGAATTGACGGAACGCCACCGGCTGGTGTGGCGTGACGATCTCGACATCCCCGGCTTCGGCGTCGAGCCTTCCTTTGCAATCGGGCAACGCGCGCTGCTGCTGCGCGAGCCCGATGGCTGCGTGATGTGGGACTGCATTCCCCTCTGCACCAATGATGCGGTGGACTACATCCGCGCGCTCGGCGGCCTGAAGGCGGTCGCGGTCTCGCATCCGCATTTTTATGGCGCGGTCGCCGATTGGAGCGATGCCTTCGGCGGCGTGCCGGTCTATCTCCACGGCGACGATCGCGCCTTTGTCACACGGCCGCATCGATCCATCGTGTTGTGGGACGGCGAAAGCTGCCGGCTCTCCGATGACATTGTGATCCTGCGCACCGGCGGACATTTCCCCGGTGCCACGGTGCTGCACTGGCGTGCGGCCGCGCAGGGAAGGGGTGCGCTGTTCACCGGCGATATCGCGATGGTGGCGATGGATCGCCGCTCGCTGAGCTTCATGTACAGCTATCCGAACCTTATCCCGCTGAATGCCGCCGCGGTTCAACGGATTGCGAAAGCCGTCGAGCCGCTGGCGTTCGACCGGATCTACGGCGGCTGGTGGGGCCGCAACATCGCGGGCGATGCGAAGGCGGCGTTTGATGCCTCGGTGCGGCGCTACCTCGCCGCGATTTCGTGAACGCCGGTGCCGACCAGGAGACGGTAGGCATCGGCCGAAACTCATGGTACTGGGCGAGCCGTAACCGTACCGGCGCATGTGAACGACGTGCGGATAACACGCAAAAACGGCCTTCAGGGAGAAACAACATCATGATCGCACGGCGCAAGCTCCTGAAAATCGGTGCATCCGGCCTTGCTGCGTCGGTGGCGATGCCGTTTCTCGGCCGGACCGGCTGGGCGGCGACCCCGACCCACACTCTCAAGCTGACCTTCGCGGACACACAAAACCATCCGCTCTACGAAGTGCTCAAGCGCTTCTCCGAAGATGTGTCGAAGCGCACCTCCGGCGCTATCGAAATCCAGGTGTTCAGCATCGGGCAACTCGGCAGCGGAACCAACATCATGACGGGACTGCAGACCGGTATCATCGATTTCTGCGCGCATACTTCGGGATTCATCGATACCATCTTCCCGAAATTCCAGGTCGTCGATTTGCCGTTCCTGTTTGCAGATTCCGCATCCGCCGAGCGCGTGCTCGATGGACCGACCGGAACCAAGCTGCTGGAGATGATGCCGTCAAAGGGTATCTACGGCCTGGGCTACGGCCATTGGGGATGGCGCGTGGTGTCGACTATCGACAAAAAGGCGCCCGAGCCCGAGGCGATGAAGGGCCTGAAGATCAGGGTGCAGCCCGGCGCGATTTTCGCCGCGACCTTCCGCGCGCTCGGCGCCAATCCGATCGCGATCGACCTGACCGAAGTGTATCTGGCGCTGTCGCAGCGGGTGATCGACGCGGTGGAGACGCCGATGATCTCGCTGGCCGCCACCAAGCATGACGAGATCGTCAACACCATCAACTTGACCAATCAGGTCTACAACGTCGGCGTCATGATGGCGAGCAAGGCCAAGTTCGACGCGTTGCCACCAGATGCACAGGCGGCGATCCGGGCCGCCAGCGTCACGCTTACCAAGGATTGGCGGACGACGATCGCAGCCAAGAGCGCGGAGATCGAGCAGCGCTACAAGACCAAGGGCATGACCATCGTCGAGGTCAATCACGAAGCCTATCGCAAGGCGACCGAAAGCGTGTACCCGCAGTTCAAGGACATCATCGGCGCCGAGCTGTATGAGGCGGTGCTGCGGGAAGCCGGGCATGCATGATCCGCTGCCGGCGCTTGCCGACGGCGAGCTTGCGAACCTGCCCGGCTCGTCCGATCCGGGCGCGCCGCCACCAAGGCGCGGCTTCGTTGCCGACCGGGTTCGCGCCGGGCTGAACGGGTTGGATTTCGGCTTCCGCGCGATCCTGGTGATCGCGCTGGTGATCCAGCTTGTGATCGTGCTGACCGGGATCGTCTCGCGATTCTGGTTCGACCAGTCGCTGCTGTGGGCCGACGAGGCCGCCAAACTGTTCCTGTCGATGACGGCGTTTATCGGCGGCGCGCTGGCTTTCCGGGCCCGGCACCATACCACCGTCGAATTCCTGACCGGACGATTCTCGCCGCGCTGGCGGACGTCGGTGGCGATCGGCATCGACCTGCTGATCCTGGTGGCGGCGCTGACGGTCGGATATGTGTCGCTTGACCTGCTGTCGATCTCGGCAACGTCGAACACGCCGATCCTCGACATCAACGCCGCGTGGCTGGTGCTGCCGCTCACGGTCGGAATGGTGCTCGTGGCGCTGTTTGCGGTCGAACGTCTGGTCTACCTTTATCCGCCGCGGGCCGTGATTCCGGCGGCTGTCGCCGTCGCGGTGCTGGCCGGCACGGTCTACGCCGTCAGCGGCGTGCCGGCGCTGCATCTCGGCAACGGCACGGCGCTCGGTGTCATGCTGGTCGCCTTCCTGCTCGCGGTGCTGCTCGGCCTTCCCGTCAGCTTTGCCATGTTGCTGGGGTCGCTGACGTTCCTGTTGATCAGCGGCGTGGCGCCGTTGATCGCGGTGGCGCAGAACACCTTCGACGGCACCGGCAACTTCATCCTGCTGACGCTGCCGTTCTTCATCTGGGCCGGCCTGATCATGGAAAAAGGCGGCATCAGCCTCCGCCTGGTGCGCTTCGCGATGACGCTGGTGGGCCATATGCGCGGCGGCCTGCTGCAGGTCGTGGTACTGACGATCTACATGGTCTCCGGCATTTCCGGCTCGAAGATCGCCGATGTGGTCGCGGTCGGATCGGTGCTGCGCCGCGAACTCAGGAAGCAGGGCTATAAGCCCGAGCAGGGCGCCGCCGTGCTGGCCTCGTCGGCGGCGATGTCGGAGACGATCCCGCCGAGCCTTGCGATGCTGGTGTTGGGATCGGTGGCGCCGATCTCGATCGGGACGCTGTTCATTGCCGGCCTGATGCCGGCGGCGGTGATCGCGCTGTTGCTGATGATACTTAATTACGTGTTGTCGCGGCGCGGCAACATGGCGTCGGTGCCGCGCGCCACGGGAGCGGAATTGCTGCGCGCCAGCGGCGGCGCGATCCTGCCGCTGGTGATGCCGGTGATCATGGTGATCGGCATCCGCTTCGGCGTCGCGACGCCGACCGAAGTGTCCAGCGTCGCGGTGCTGTATGGCCTGATCCTGGCATTCGTGATCTACCGCGCCGTCGGCATCAAGATGCTCTACGACATCGCGGTGGAATCCTGCCTGCTGGCGGGAATGGTGCTCTTCATCATCGCCGCCGCGTTCTCGTTCGCCTGGACGCTGACCGCCGCCAACCTGCCGGCTAACCTGGCGATGATCCTGCATTCGATCGGCGACAACCGTACCGTGTTCATCCTCGGATCGATCGTGCTGCTGATCGTGGTCGGATCGCTGCTGGAAGGGCTCCCGGCGCTGATCATCCTGGGGCCGCTGTTGATGCCGATCGCCGGCCAGTACGGCATCGACATCATCCACTACAGCATGATCATGATCCTCGCGATGGGGGTGGGAATCTTCATCCCGCCGATCGGCATCGGATTTTACGTCTCCTGTACGGTGTCGGAGAGCCGGCTCGAGGCGACCAGCAGGGCGATGCTGCCCTATCTCGCCGTCCTGATCCTCGGCGTGCTGGTCGTGGCCTTTGTGCCCTGGTTCACGCTCGCGGTGCCGCGGCTGCTGCAGGGGCATTAACGGCGGAGGACGGTGAGTTCGGCTTACCTGACCCCGCAAAAGCGGGGAGATGGAGTTCGCAAGTCTCACGGCGACGATCGCGCTTGTCGATCATCTACTGCCGGGTCCTGTTTCTCGGCGGCGGCCCTTGCGGATCGACCTTCTGGTTCACCTTGGCGGCGCCCTCGCTGATGTCGAGCAGCGAACGGCGGCCCTCGTCGATAAACGCGGCCGAACGCTTGTTGAAACTCTGGGCCAGTTCGCGGATCGACTTTACCTTTTGATAGAGCTCGCCCTCCTTGCCGCCCGTGATACCCGGAACGAGTTCATCGATTCCGGCAATGGTGCGGTCGAAGCCGCCGAGCGCGGTGTCCGCCTTGCGCAGCGCGTCGTCGATCGCGTCCGCGTTGGCCGCGAGCGTCGCGGTGTAGGTCTCGAAGCCGCGCACCGCATTGTTCATGACGTCGCGGTTGTCGACCAGGACGCGGTCGACATTGTGCAGGGTATCGCGGATCGACTGAACCTCGGACAGGTCGGCGGTCAGCGTCGGGATGCCGTCGGCGTCCAGCGGCACCGGGGGCGCGGCCGCCGCACCTCCGGTCAGGGCGATCGCCACCAGGCCCGTCAATCCCTGGGCTTCCAGGCCTACCAGGGTGTCCTTGCGGATCGGCGCGCCGTTTTGCAGCGTTACCAGCGCCACGATCTTGCGGGGGCCGTCGAGCTGGATCGAGGTGACTTCGCCGACATGCACGCCGTCGAAGTTCACGCTACCGCCCTTGGTCAGGCCGGATGCCGATCCCTCGAACACGATGCGAAGCGGGCCGCGTTGCGCCACCGCGTGGAACTTGCGGTACCCGAGAAAACCGCACAATCCGATCGCAATCGCCGCCAGCGTCGCGGTGCCGATCAGCAGGTTGCTGGCGCGCATCTTCATCTCGGGATCCGGCTCCGATGCGCTGGGTTAAAAAGGGAACTAGGGCGCGGCGCCATCTGCCGTTGTATCGGCAAAGCGCGCCGGCCGAAAGGCCGGCGGCACGGGCGACGGTTCGGTGCTTTCGGCCTCCCGACGCGCGATCGGCCGGCTTCGGGCGCCGGCATCCGCTTTAATGTGCGGCAGCGCGGGCCTTGGCGTTGTTGAGCACGATCAGGCCGTCGACCGCGACGCCGGTCTTGGCATTGATCAGGAACGGATTGACGTCGATCGAGGCGATACGGTTACCCGCGTCCGCCATCAGGTTGGAGAGGCCGACAATGGCCTTTACCACGGAAGCCTCGTGCAACGCCGGCTTGCCGCGATAGCCTTTCAATTTGACCCCGGCCTTGGTGCGGTTGATCAGTTCCGACGCCTCGGCTGCATCGAGCGGCGCACCGGCGAGCGCGACATCCTTCATCAGTTCGATATCGACGCCGCCGCTGCCGAACAGCACCACCGGTCCCATCTCGGCATCGAGCGAGGCGCCGACGACGAGTTCGAGGTCGGCCTTGACCTGCTGCGCGATCAGGATGCCCTCGAGCTTCGGCCTGCCCTTGAGTTTCTTCACCCGCGCGGTGATGGCGCTGAACGCCTTCCTGACTTCCGCGGGCGAATTGATGTTCAGCACCACGCCGCCGATATCGGACTTGTGCAGGATATCGGCGCTGACCACCTTGGCGACGACGGGAAAGCCGATTTTCCTGGCGATCTTGACCGCGTCGGTCGCGGTCTGCGCGATGGCTTCGTTCGAGACCGGAATGCCGTAGGCCTTGAGCAGCTTCTTCGAGGCGACCTCGTCGAGCGCCGCGCCGTTGGCGGCCTTGAGTGTACGCTCCAGGGTCGCGCGCGCCGCGGCGCTCGAACTGGAAACCGTGTCCGGCACCTCCTTGCGCAGCGAGGCGTAGTCGATCAATGATTTGATCGCGCCGACCGCGCGGTCGAGGCCCTGCATCACCGCGATATGCGGCAACGACTTGCGTAACGCCTTGGTGTAATCGGTGAAGCCGATCGACATCGTGCTGATGTAGATCACGGGCTTGTTGGCCTTCGCGGCCTTCTCGTCGACGATGCGCAGGTTACGCTCGCGCAATTCGTGCGGCGCCTTCGGCAACTCGGCGTCGATGATGACGATATCGGTGTCGGGATCGTCGATCATGATCTGGATCGACTGCATGTACACCGAGGGGTCGACCACCGCGGCAAAGCCGGCATCGAGCGGGTTGCCGACGATGCTGCCGGGCCCCAGCATCTTGGCGAGCTTTTCGGTCGCACCGGCGCCGAGCCCGGCGAAATTCAGCCCGGCGGCGTGGAAGGCATCGATCAGAAGGCCGCGCTTGCCGCCCGACAGCGTCACGGCGGCGAGCCGGTTGCCCTTCGGTGTATCGGCATGCACGAAGCATTCGGTGGTTTCGATCAATTCGTCGAGGCCGCGAACGCGGATCACGCCTTCGCGGGTCGAGATCGCGTCAAATGTCTCGATCGAGCCGGCGAGCGCGCCGGTGTGCGCCATCGCGGCCGCGCGACCGCCTTCGGACGCGCCGAGCTTGAGCGCGATCACCGGTTTGCCGGCGGCGCGCGCCGCCTTGCATGCCATACGGAAGCCCTTGGTGTTGCGCACGCCTTCCAGATAGACCACGATCACGCGGATGGACGGGTCGGCGGCGAAATAGGCCATCAGGTCCGGGGTTTCGAGCCCGGCCTCGTTGCCGGTCGTGACCATGTAGCCGACACCGACGCCGCGATCCTCGAGCGCCTGCCGGATCGCCATCACGATCGCGCCGGACTGTCCGGCAATCGCCACCGGTCCCGCCTCCATCGTGACGATGCGGTCGTCGATATTGGTGAACAGCTTCTCGCCGGCGCTGAGATTGCCGAGACAGTTCGGGCCGGTGACCGCCAGCCCGGTTTCGCGGATCGCCTGCTGCAGCTCGCCGGCGAGCCGCTGGCTTTCCGCATCCTGCAATTCGCTGAAGCCCGAAGTCACGATGGTTGCCGATCGGGCGCCGGCCGCGGCGGCGTCACGGATCACCTGGACGGCGAAACGGGCCGGCACCAGCACCAGCACGTGATCGGGCTTGTCGGGCAGGCTGGCGAAATCCTTGTAGCAGGGCACGCCCCAGATGGTTTCGCGCTTGGCATTGACGGGATAAAGCCCGCCCTCGAACTTGTATTTGATCAGGTTGTTCCAGATCCGCTCGGCGTAGTTGCCGGGCTTGTCGGTGGCGCCCACCAGCACGATGTTGCGCGGATGCAGCATGGCGTGGATGTTCTTGACGATGTCGCTGGCCTCGGAGGAGGGCGACCATTTCTGAACCGAACCCGATGCGGCGCGAACGTGAGCTTCCATAGGCGTAATCCTCAAGCTTCGTTTTTCGCGGAATGCGCGACAGGCGCACTCTCGACGTGTTTTCTTTTCTTATTATTGATAGACGGGGAGCGTGGCAACTGAGGCGGCCGGTGGATCTCCGCAGGGCAGATTGGCAAACCGCGAATGGGGCACTCGGCTCTTCAATTCCGAACCGGCACCGCCCGCCGGCCAAATCTTGCCACCGGAAATAGCTGCGCTATACCGAATTTCGTAGATTCCTTCCGATCTGACATCAAGCGAGCGAGAGTAATGACCGCCGATACCGCCACATCCGCCGAATCCAAGCCGTTCCAGGCCGAGGTTGCCGAACTCCTGAACCTGATGGTGCATTCGGTCTATTCGGAAACCGATATCTTTCTGCGCGAGCTGATCTCGAACGCCTCGGATGCCTGCGATAAGCTGCGCTACGAGGCCATCGCCTCGCCGGATTTGATCGCCGATGGGACACCGCCCAAAATCCGCATCGCGCCGGACAAGAAAGCCAACACGCTTTCGGTAGTCGACAGCGGCATCGGCATGGACCGGCAGGAGCTGATCGACAATCTCGGAACCATCGCGCGCTCCGGCACCAAGTCATTCCTGTCCAAGCTGACCGAAGCCAAGGACGGCGCCGGCCTGATCGGCCAGTTCGGCGTCGGTTTTTATGCCGCCTTTATGGTTGCCGAGCGCATCGTGGTCACCAGCCGCCGCGCCGGATCGGACCAGGTCTGGGTCTGGTCGTCGTCCGGCGGCAACGGATTCGAAATCGCGCCTGCCGGCGAAGCGGACGCCCAGCGCGTCACGCGGGGGACCGAAATCGTCCTGCATATGAAGGACGACGCGAAGAAATACCTGGAGAGCTATGAAATCGAGCGCATCGTTCGCGCCTATTCCGACAACATCCAGTTTCCGATCGAGCTGGCCCCGGAAGAGGGCGAACCGCGCCAGATCAATTCGGCGAGCGCGCTGTGGCAGCGCTCGAAGTCGGAGCTGACGGCGGAAGATTACAAGCAGGCTTATAAGGCGATCGCCGGCGCCTTCGATGAGCCCGCCATGACGCTGCATTATCGCGCCGAGGGCCGGCAGTCCTATGCGGTCTTGCTGTTCGCACCGTCGGAAAAGCCGTTCAACATGTTCGAGCCGGAGCGCAAGGGCAGGGTGAAGCTCTACGTCCGCCGCGTCTTCATCGCCGACGACGCCGATTTGCTGCCGCCTTATTTGCGCTTCATTCGCGGCGTGATCGACAGCGAGGATTTGCCGCTCAATCTGTCGCGCGAGATGTTGCAGAACAACCCGCAGCTCACGCAAATCCGCAAAGCCGTGACCACCCGCGTGATCGGCGAACTGGAAAGCCTCGGCGAGAAAGAGCCCGAAGCCTTCGCCAAGATATGGGGCGCCTTCGGCCCGGTGATCAAGGAAGGTCTCTGGGAGGACTACGAGCGGCGCGAGAAGTTGCTGGCGCTGTCGCGCTTCACCACGACCGCGGGCGAGATGCGGTCGTTGCAGCAATATGTCGAAGCGCTCAAGCCGAACCAGACCGAGATCTATTATCTCACCGGCGACAGCGTCGAGCGATTGAAATCGAACCCGAAGCTTGAATTGGCCACGGCGCGCGGCATCGAGGTGTTGCTGCTGACCGATCCCATCGATGCGTTCTGGACCTCGGCGCCGCTCGATTTCGGCGGTAAGCCGCTCAAATCGCTGAGCCAGGGCGATATCGATTTTGGGTTGATCCCGCTGCTGGATGAAAAGAAGGACGCCAAGGATGAAGCCAAGCCGGCCACCGATGACGCCGCGATTATCGCCGTGATCAAGGACGCGCTGGGCGAACGGGTGTCGGACGTGCGGGCGTCGGCGCGATTGACCTCAAGCGCGTCGTGTCTCGTGGCCGGCGGCGATGGTCGGGACCGTGCGCTCGAGCGCCTGTTGGCGCAGCAGAACCGGGGCGCGACGACCAAGCCGATCCTCGAGGTCAACATGCGCCACCCGCTGGTGGCGACGATCTCCGCCGCCAACGATGCGTCAAAGGATTTGTCGTTCCTGCTGCTGGAACAAGCGCAGATCCTTGACGGCGAGTTGCCGGAGGACCCTGCCGCCTTTGCCGTGAGGCTCAATCAACTGGTGCTGCGCGGTCTCAAGCTTTAAAGCGTTTTCAAGCGAAGTGGATACCGGTTCGCATAAGAAACGCGTCAAACCAAGCTAGAGTCCCCTCCCGAACCGTAGCGGGACTCTAGCGCGGTCGGTCGCGACCCCGTATCCCAGAGAAAGCTTCAGCACGGGGTTCTTTGCAGCACCATGACCAGGTCCGGCGGCAGCGATACTTTCTACGGCGGCATTCCCGTGTTTCGCGGCTTCGGCCGCCTGATGGACCCGGCGTTGTATTCGTCGTTGCCGGACGACTGGAGCATCGGCATCGCCGATATCGTGGCCTCGACCAAGGCGATTGCGGAGGCGCGTTACAAGGCCGTCAATATGGCCGGCGCCGCGGTGATCGCCGCGGTCACCAACGCGCTCGACGGGCGTGAATTCCCCTTCGTGTTCGGCGGCGACGGCGCGAGCTTCGCGGTGTCGCCGGACGATCTCGTTTCCGCCCGCGAGGCGCTGGCGGCGACCGCGGCATGGGTCAAGGACGATCTCGACCTCACGATGCGGATTGCGTTGGTGCCGGTGACGGCGGTGCGCGCGCAGAATCTCGACGTTCGCATCGCAAGGTTCGGGCCGTCGGCGAACCTGTCCTATGCGATGTTTTCCGGCGGCGGTCTCGGCTGGGCGGAAGCGGCGATGAAGCGCGGCGAGTTCGTGATTCCGGCCGCGCCGTCCGGCACCCAGCCCGACCTGACCGGGCTTTCCTGTCGGTTCGAGGAAATTCCCGCGCGCCGCGGCCTGATCCTGTCGGCCCTGATCGTGCCCGCGCGCGGCGCCGACCCGGCGGCGTTCCGCGCGCTGATTGAGGACATCATCGCGCTGGTCGAGCGCACTCCGGATGCCGGACGCCCGGTCCCGCCGGGCGGTCCGCCGCTGCGATGGCCGCCGGCCAGCATCGACTTCGAGGCCCGTGCCGCGCGCGGAGGATCGCTGCTGCTGCGGCGCGCGCGGGTGCTGGCCCGCACCCTTGCCAGCTATCTCATCATGCGCCTTGGCATCAGTGTCGGTGGCTTCGTTCCCAAGACTTACGTGCAGCAGCTGGTGGAGAACTCGGACTTCCGTAAATTTGACGACGGACTGCGCATGGTGCTCGATTGCACGCCGGAGCTGGAGCGGGCGCTGACGCAGCGCCTCGCCGAGGCGGCAGCTCATGGCGTCGCGCGCTATGGCCTGCACCGGCAGGACGCCGCGATGATGACCTGCTTCACGCCCTCGGCGCTGCGCAGCGATCACGTCCATTTCATCGACGGCGCGCGCGGCGGCTATGCCTCGGCCGCGACGGCGCTAAAGGCGATGTCGGGATAGCGGGGTAAATCCGCATCGCGTTCAGCGCCCCGAACGGCTCCAGGTCTCGCTGCCGCAAAACGCGCCGACGCAGCCCTCCACCTTCAGCGCATCCGCGCCGGCCAGCGAGACGTTGCTGGCATAGGTGCCGCCGTCGTCGGCGTTGTAAATCTGTCCCGACCATCGGTCCGGGCCCGAAGGCCGCATGCCGTTGAACAGCGCAAGCCCGATCATCGGGCGGCCCCTCAGCGCTGGATTGGGATTCCTGTCGTCGGTCGCCGGCCTTCCGGTGGCGGGATCGTTAGGACTTCTGAGCCAGACGATGACGCCGCAGATGCCACCGCCGCATTTGCTGACGCGAACCCTGGCATCGCCCTTCTGGGTCAGCCAGATACCGCTTACCTCGCCGCCGGTCTCGGCTCGCGCGGGAGGCGGAGCAAGTGCCGCCGAGGCCGCGACGGCAAGAGCCAAATTGCAGGCCATCCATCTGGATGAAATAAATCTTGGAGACTTCAATCTGAGAGCCGCGAAATCCAACGCCATGAGATATTCCCCGAGTGGTCGGCCTCCATAACAAGAAATCAGGCCCGAGCAACGCCGCATCCAGTCCACATCCGCGCTTTTTGATTTGTGAACAACGGCTGAGCCGATGGCCCGCAGTGGACTGCGGTCAGGAATATCTACCCGATAGCCCGGATTATGACCGTCACCAGGGCGGCCCGCAGAGGTCGAGAACGCCTTGCGTGGGTGCGTGCTTGAGGCTGTAGACGTAAGGGTCCATGGCCTCGAAACGGACGCGACCCGCCGGCTGATCGATGTAAATCTCGCCGTCAAAGCGCTTCCAGCCGCGTCCCATGTAGAACGGCGCGTTGTGCGGCTCGCAAAACAGCAATGCAAAAGCAGCCGAGCCCTCGTGCCTGAGGGTCGCCACCGCTGCATTGAGCGCCAGGCTGGCATAACCGCGGCGCTGCAGATCGGGTCGGGTTGAAACGCCGCCGATGCCGCCGGCCGGGACGGTGCGGCCGTTCCATTTGATTGCGCGGCGGTAGATGCCGACATGGGCCACGGTGCCCTCCGTTTCGCTCTGGACCAGCACGCGCAATTCCGGATGGGCGAACACGATGCTGGCCCATGACGATTTTTCCACCACATGCGGCGGCCATACGGCATCGAACAGCGGCTTGGCCGCCGGCCACCCGGCATTACCGTTCACGACGTCGATCTCGATGCTCATTTTTCCCTCACCGGCGCCCGGTCCGAGCTGTTTCAAATTGCGGTGTTTAAGCGCGATGGAACCTTCTATAAGGGTTCCCGTTACACCCAGTCTTCCCGTAGGCCCAATCTTCCGGGGCCTCTCACAAAATTGCGGACATCACCCCATGACCTTCACGCTCCCCAATCTTCCCTACGCCCATGACGCCCTGGCGCCCCATATGTCGAAGGAGACGCTGGAATACCACCACGACAAGCATCACCAAGCTTACGTGACCAACGGCAACAACGCGATCAAGGGGACTGAATTCGAAGGCAAGTCCCTTGAGGAGATCGTGAAGGGCTCGTTCGGCAAGAACGCCGCGGTCTTCAACAATGCCGGGCAGCATTACAACCACTTGCATTTCTGGAACTGGATGAAGCCCAATGGCGGCGGCAACAAGCTGCCCGGCCGCCTCGAGAAGAAGATCACCGAGGACCTCGGCGGGCTCGAGAAGTTCAAGACCGACTTTGCGGCGGCCGGCGTCGGTCAGTTCGGATCGGGCTGGGCCTGGCTGTCGGTGAAGAACGGCAAGCTCGAAATCTCCAAGACGCCCAATGGCGAAAACCCGCTGGTTCACGGTGCCACGCCGATCCTCGGCGTCGACGTCTGGGAACACTCCTACTACATCGATTATCGCAACCGCCGTCCGGACTATCTTAAGGCGTTCGTCGATCATCTGGTGAACTGGGAATACGTCGACCAGCTGTTTTCGAAGGCCTGATACCGGCGGATCAACGAATTGGGCGGCAGCGCTTGGCTGCCGCCTTTTGCTTTGCCAGCCACGTGCCGGCATGCTTGCGGGTTTCACGCGCTTGCGGCAAAACCCGAGGAATCGGGCACGGTCGTAGCCGGCCGGCGGGGACAACTCACGATGAATTATCTGCTGGTTTTCGTCGGTGGTGGGCTCGGCTCTGTGCTGCGTTACATCGTCAATATCGTATGCCCGCGCCTCTTCGGCGCGGCCTTCCCCTATCACACCTTCATCATCAACATCACCGGTTCGACCGTGATGGGCCTGATCGCGGGCTACCTCGCCTTGAGGGGCGAAGCCGCGGCTTCATGGCGGCTGTTCCTGATGACCGGAATCCTCGGCGGCTACACGACGTTTTCGGCGTTCTCTCTCGACGCCGCCATGCTCTATGAGCGCGGCGAGATCGGAGCCGCCTTGTTTTACGTCGTGGGCTCGGTGGTGTTTTCGATCGCCGGCCTGTTCGCGGGCCTCGCTTTGGTGCGCCATTTCGCGTGAGCGGCCGCCAGCAGTTCTTTTCCAAAGTCCCGATCAGCGAAAAATGTCAAAGCTTCCGCAAAAACCAGTCGCAAATTGAGACGACCAAACGCTGGAAAACGTGCACGAAAAGAGAATCGCAACCGCAGTACTGAGGCCAATATTTTTTTAAGAGAGATCCAGCATTTCATTGGACCTTATCGGCTGTAAAAATGACACCATCCACTGTCATCCCCAAATCGCTCCCTTGGATGTAAATTCTGCCAGCCTCGCCGTCCACATCCAGCTATATACGCTTCAAAAAATCCTTCTGGATTGATGACATCATATTCGCCTGCATTGGGACAAAAGAAGTGGAGCGTTCCGCCGCGGCTTTTGTACATGCCAATAGCGTGACCTTCTGGTTTACCTGAATAGAAAAGTCCTATTTCTAAACAAACCGCATATCCGGCATGAAGATTATAAGCCGTATTTACCAGCGTCCCGGCAAAATCAACTTCCGGTGAATAAGGTGGTGCCGCTCCTCGAGTTCGTTTTATCTCGGCAGTTGAGGAATTCAGTGGGACTAGTCCTATCGCTCGCTCGATGGGAGAAATATCGCCGCCATGCACTAAATCTCTTCGATAGATATTCGCCGTACCAGAGATGTGCGCATTATGCGCGTGAATATCTCCCGAAGCCGAGGAAACAAACTCCCGGTGTTGAAATGGACGTAATAAGAAACTGTTCGATGTTGTAGTTTTTTCGTGAATCCACACCAGGGTTATCGCCAGGCACGCCCCACCCCACTGGTCACCAGTACCGTGGGGGACCGACTTCCGTTGCTGAAATTTATATAATTTTGTCGCATGAGCTTGGAGTTGGGCAAAGAAGTGATCCGTTCCCATTTCATCCCACCATCTTTGAAAATGACGGAATTCAATTTATCCATTTTTGGTTACGCCTCAGCTGCAAAAGATGTCTATGTTGTTGCAGGCGTAGTCTTTTCGGCGCTTGTGCAAAAGCTTCCACAGGTTGTCTGCCATAGGTCGTTTGGGAGCCTAAATCAGCAAGCAATGTCGAATTCTCGCGAAGAAAACAGCCCTAATTCCGGGCGCCGACCGGCGGCAACTGCATCGCTTTGAATCGCCATGCGGTTCGAGCTGATCTCCCTTTAGATGCAGCCGCAGCTCACTCGGAAAAGCGTTATGGCCAAGCGGCCGCGCAAAATGATGGTTGCCGCCGAACCCGAGCATGCAGCCTTTGCCGGCACGCCGCACTGCGCTCTCGATTTCGCCGACGCCATACACGCGGTCAGCCGCCATCCATGATGGCGCGCCTCTCGCAAGGGCCCGTTCGGTCATGGTCAGAGCCAAGCGAGGCTTGGTCGCGAAGGTTGTCTTATCCGGCGCATGGGCGGCTCTCATGCGGTCTTGATCATCCGTCTAGGCTTTGGGTAATACAGAGTCCGATCGATGAAGCCACGGCCGTGACGGTCGCGGCGAAGTTTTTTTAACCGTCTCCTGGGCTTCTTCGTCAGCCCGGGGGTGACGCGGCTTTACCGACAGTTTGCGGTAGCCGAGCCGGGCGAGAACCTTCCCAACCGAACGCTCGTGGACCGTGATACCGAAGCGCCGCTCCAATTCGTCACGCAGATCGTCCCGCCTCAAACGCACCACCCCGTGTGCACCGCGGGGTCAGGTCCCAGCCTCGACAAGCCCGGCCAATTCGGCCTGCTGCCGCTCCATGAGTTTTGAGCTGGCACTCGGCGGTTTGAGATTGCGAAGTCCGGCCAATCCCGTCGCGTTGTAACGGTACACCCAGTCCCGCAACGTCTGACGGTCCAGCCGCAGGTCTCGGCCGCCGTCTTGCGGTCGACCCCATCGAGCACCAGCGCAAGCGCAAGTATCCCACGCGCCGCCGCACTGCTTTTCTCCCCACTCGCTGCCTTGCGGAGCTCCGAAGCCGTTAGATCAAGTCGGGTGATCGATACCGCCACTCCCATGATGCCGCTCCTCTCAAAGGCCAGCATCGAGTTAGACTTTTACTGATTCGGAACTCCCCAAGAGTTACAGCTTCGAGGGCCATTGGAAGACATTCAGCATTTGATTTGACCTTATCGGCTATAAAAATGACACCATGCACCTTCATCCCCACGTCGAACCAGTGGATATAATTGCTGCCACCCTCGCTGCTCACATCCAGCTATATACGCTTCAAAAAAACCTTCTGGATTTAAGACTTCATATTCGCCTGCATTGGGACAAAAGAAGTGGAGTGTTCCGCCGCGGCTTTTGTACATACCAATCGCGTGAGCATATTTTTGACCCGATTGAAAAAGTTCTATTTCTAAACAAACCGCATGCCCGGCAGGAAGATTATAAGCCGTATTTACCAACGTCCCGGCAAGATCAACTTCCGGGAAATGTGTTGGTGCCGGTCCTCTAACTCGTTTTAGCTCGGCAGTTAAGGAATTTATTGGGACAAGTCCTATCGCTCGCTCAACGGGAGAAATATCGGCGCCATCCTTTGAACCGCTTAGATAATTATTCGCCCTACCACAGATGTGCGCATTATGCGCGTGAATATCTCCCGAAGCCGAGGAAACAAACTCCCGGTGTTGAAATGGACGTAATAAGAAACTGTTCGATGTTGTAGTTTTTTCGTGAATCCACACCAGGGTTATCGCCAGGCACGCCCCATTGTACTCCCTGCCAGAACCCTCGGGGACCGACTTCCGTTGCTGAAATTTATATAATTTTGTCGCATGAGCTTGGAGTTGGGCAAAGAAGTGATCCGTTCCCATTTCATCCACCATCTTTGAAAATGACGGAATTCAATTTACCCATTTTTGGTTACGCCTCAGCTGCAAAAGATGTCTATGTTGTTGCAGGCGTAGTCTTTTCGGCGCTTGTGCAAAAGCTTCCACAGGTTGTCTGCCATAGGTCGTTTGGGAGCCTAAATCAGCAAGCAATGTCGAATTCTCGCGAAGAAAACAGCCCTAATTCCGGGCGCCGATCGGCGGCAACTGCATCGCTTTAAATCGCCATGCGGTTCGAGCTGATCTCCCTTTAGATGCAGCCGCAGCTCACTCGGAAAAGCGTTATGGCCAAGCGGCCGCGCAAAATGATGGTTGCCGCCGAACCCGAGCATGCAGCCTTTGCCGGCACGCCGCACTGCGCCCTCGATTTCGCCGACGCCATACACGCGGTCAGCCGCCATCCATGATGGCGCGCCTCTCGCAAGGGCCCGTTCGGTCATGGTCAGAGCCAAGCGAAGCTTGGTCGCGAAGGTTGTCTTATCCGGCGCATGGGCGGCTCTCATGCGGTCTTGATCATCCGTCCAGGCTTTGGGTACAGAGTCCGATCGATGAAGCCACGGCCGTGACGCGAGGCGTAGACCCGCCGCTTCCGCTCTTGTCCATCTTGTCTTGTGCCGCTCCCGAAAGAGCTCCATGTAGACACCCGTTATGTTATATCATAACGTTTTTCGATGATATCAGCCAATCCCACCGCCAGCCACGACCACGGCTCCGGGCACGGCCATCTCCATGGCCACGGGGCGGCATCGCCGCATCCGGCGCAAGCCGCGCCCTGGTCGATCCTGCGCATGACGGTACCCGCGCGGCTGGCAGCCGCCATCGCCGTCAGCGCCGGGCTGTGGGCGGCGGTCTGGCTGGCGATGAGGTGAGCATGGCCGTCCAGGTTCAATTTCGCGATGTGACGCTGGGCTATGACCGCCATCCGGCGGTGCATCACCTCAGCGGCGAGGTTGCCGCCGGCGCGCTGGTGGCGGTGGTCGGCCCTAACGGTGCGGGCAAATCCACCTTGTTTCGCGGGCTCGTCGGCATCCTCAAGCCGCTCGCGGGCGTCATCGAACGCGGCCATCTCGATATCCGAGACATCGCCTATCTGCCGCAGAGCGCGGACATCGACCGCAGCTTTCCGATCTCGGTATTCGATTTCGTCGGCACCGGGCTGTGGCGCGCGACCGGCTTTTTCGGCGGCATCGGCAGGTCCGCGCGCGACCGGATTGCCCGCGCGCTCGCCGCCGTAGGCCTGAACGGATTCGAGAACCGCGGTATCGGCACGCTGTCCGGCGGGCAGATGCAGCGGCTCTTGTTCGCGCGCGTGCTGCTGCAGGACGCCCGTGTGATCGTGCTCGACGAGCCCTTCAACGCCATCGACGCCAAGACCTCGGCCGACCTGCTGACGCTGGTGCGGCGCTGGCACACCGAAGGGCGCACGGTGCTGGCGGCGCTGCACGACATGGACCTGGTGCGCGCGAACTTCCCCGAAACGCTGCTGCTGGCGCGCGGCAAAGTCGCCTGGGGCGCCACCGCCGAAGTCCTGACCGCGGAAAATCTTCGGGAGGCGCTTCGGATGTGCGAGGCGTTCGATGACGGCGCCGCGGCCTGCGCCGTGCACGCCGCGCCCTCGCGAGCAGCCTGAGCGTGATGATCTATGACGCGCTGATCGCGCCCTTCACCGAGTTCGAATTCATGCGCCGCGCGCTGGCCGCGGTGCTGGCGCTTGCGCTGGGCGGCGCGCCGATCGGCGTGTTCTTGATGCTGCGGCGTATGAGCCTGGTCGGCGACGCCATGGCGCATGCGATCCTGCCGGGCGCGGCCATCGGCTTCCTGCTGTCGGGACTTAACCTGTTTGCGATGACGACCGGCGGCCTGATCGCTGGCTTTACGGTCGCGATCCTTGCCGGTGCGGTGGCACGCGCCACCGAGTTGAAGGAGGACGCTTCGCTCGCCACCTTCTATCTGGTGTCGCTCGCGCTCGGCGTCAGCATCGTGTCGATCCGCGGCACCAACATCGACCTGCTGCATGTATTGTTCGGCAACATCCTGGCGATGGACGACCCGACGCTGCTGGTGATTGCGCTCAACACCACCGTGACGCTGCTGGTGCTCGCGGTGATCTACCGTCCGCTGGTGATCGAATCCGTCGATCCGGTTTTCCTGCGCACCGTGAGCCGCGCCGGTGCGCCGGCGCATCTGGCGTTTCTGGCGCTGGTCGTCGTCAACTTGGTCAGCGGCTTTCATGCGCTCGGCACGCTGCTGGCGGTTGGCCTGATGATCCTGCCGGCGGGCATCGCCCGCTTCTGGTCGCGCGACATCACCGGCATGATCTGCATCGCGGTCGCGGGCGCCGCGATCTCCGGTTATGTCGGGCTGGTGCTGTCGTTTCACACCCGCGTGCCTTCGGGTCCCGCGATCATCCTGGTCGCGGCGGCGCTCTATATGGTTTCCGTGCTGTTCGGCAGCGTCAGCGGCCTGGTCCGACAGTTGTTCCCCGGCCGTCATCTCGAAGCGTGACCATGCGGCGAATTCAAGTTTGGCTGGTCGGATTGGGGCTCGCGCTATCGGCACCGGCGGTGCGCGCGCAAAATCATTTGCAAGATCGCATACCGGTCGTCGCCAGTTTTTCGATCCTGGGCGATTTCGCCAAAAATGTCGGTGGCGAGCGCGTCGAGGTGACGACGCTGGTCGGCCCCGACAGCGACGTCCACGTCTATACGCCGGCACCTGCAGACGCGAAGAAAATCGCGGCCGCGCAACTCGTCATCATCAACGGCCTCGGCCTCGAGGGGTGGCTGCCGCGGCTGCTGCAATCCTCCGGCAGCAAGGCAGTGGTGGTGACCGCGACCGACGGCATTACCCCGCTCAAGAACGGTTCGGCTGCTGACGCGCACGCCTGGCAGTCGGTGGTCAACGCCAAACGCTATGTGACCAATATCCGTGACGCCCTGATCGCAACCGATCCCGCGGACGCGGCGGTTTTCCGCGCCAATGCCGACGGCTATCTGGCCAAGCTCGATGCGCTGGATCGCGACGTGCGGGCGGCGGTGGCGCAGATCCCGCCGGCGCGCCGCAGGGTGATCTCGACCCACGGCGCCTTCGGCTATTTTGCCGCCGCCTACGACGTCGAATTCGTCGCCCCGCTCGGCATTTCCACCAATTCCGAGCCCAGCGCGCGGGATATCGCCGGTATCATCACCAAAATCAGGACCCTGAAAATCCCGGCGGTTTTCCTCGAAAATATCAGCGATGACCGGCTGATCCGGCGGATATCGGCCGAGACCGGTGTCAAGCTCGGCGGAACGCTCTATTCCGACAGTCTGAGCGCCGAAAACGGTGAGGCCCCCACTTACATTGATATGGTCAGGCACAATATAAAGGCCCTGACCACAGCGCTCGAACGTTAGGGCAGGGGCCTCCCTGCTGCCGGCGCCAGACATCTTCCGGAGCTGATATGCCTGAAATGACGTCCCAGAAAATTCCTGTAACCGTGCTGACGGGCTATCTCGGCGCCGGCAAGACCACCCTGCTCAATCGCATCCTGTCGGAAAACCACGGCAAGAAATACGCCGTGATCGTCAACGAATTCGGCGAGATCGGCATCGACAATGACCTGATCATCGGCGCCGACGAAGAAGTGTTCGAAATGAACAATGGCTGCATCTGCTGCACCGTACGCGGCGATCTCGTCCGCATCATGGACGGCCTGATGAAGCGCAAAGGCAAGTTCGACGCCATCATCGTCGAGACCACGGGGCTGGCCGATCCGGCGCCGGTGGCGCAGACCTTCTTCGTCGACGAGGACGTACAGAAGAACGCCCGGCTCGATGCCGTCGTGACGGTGGCCGACGCCAAGTGGCTGAGCGACCGGCTCAAGGACGCGCCCGAAGCCAAGAACCAGATCGCCTTTGCCGACGTCATCGTGCTCAACAAGACCGATCTGGTTTCGAAGCCCGAACTGGCCGAAGTCGAGGCGCGGATTCGCGCCATCAACCCTTATGCCAAGCTGCACCGCACCGAGCGCTGCCAGGTCGCGTTGACGGACGTGCTGGAGCGCGGGGCCTTCGATCTCGACCGCATCCTCGAGATCGAGCCGGAATTCCTCGAGGCCGGCGACGATCACCATCATCACGATCATGATCATGATCATCATCACCACGATCATGATCACGGCCATGGCGGCCTCAAGCACTATCACGACGAGGAAATGCAGTCGCTGTCGCTGCGTACCAGCAAGCCGCTCGATGCCACCAAGTTCATGCCGTGGCTGCAGGACCTGGTCGCCAGCGAGGGCCAGAAGATCCTGCGCTCGAAGGGGATTCTCGCATTCAGCGACGACGACGACCGCTATGTCTTCCAGGGTGTGCACATGATGCTGGAGGGCGATCATCAGCGGGCCTGGAAAGACGGCGAGCCGCGCGAAAGCCGCCTCGTCTTCATCGGTCGCGAATTGCCGGAGCAAAAGATCCGCGACGGCTTCGAGCAGTGCATCACGTCGTGATGAGCGCGTTCGATCCGGCCGGTCAATCGGCATCCATCGTCTCCGTCACCGACAACGTGCGTCCGCTCGCGATCGGAATGCCGGTGACCGCCGTGCATTTTCTCGGCGATCGCGCCGCCTTTGTCGGGGCCGAGGAGACCGTGGCCCTGGTGGACAGCGCAGGCGAGATCTCGCCGGTTTCCGTTCACGGCGGCGGCATCCTGTGCGTCGCATCCGACGGCGCGCGTCTCGTGACGGGCGGTGACGACGGCAAGCTGGTCGCGCTGGACAAGGCGGGCGACGTGGCGCTTCTCGCGACCGATCCGAAGCGGCGCTGGATCGACAATGTGGCGCTGCATCCGGATGGGACGGTGGCGTGGTCGGCCGGCAAGACCGCGTACGTTCGCGGCGGCAAGGGGGAAGAAAAATCGTTCGAGGTGCCCTCGACGGTCGGCGGACTGGCCTTTGCACCCAAGGGCGTACGGCTCGCGATCGCGCATTACAATGGCGTGACGCTGTGGTTTCCGAACATGGCCGCCAACGCCGAATTCCTGGAATGGGCGGGCTCGCATCTCGGCGTCGTCTTCAGCCCCGACAACAAGTTTCTGGTCACCACGATGCATGAGGCGGCGCTGCACGGCTGGCGGCTGGCCGATCACCGCCACATGCGGATGACCGGCTATCCCGGCCGCGTCAGGTCGATGTCGTGGAACGCCGGCGGCAAGGCGCTGGCGACATCGGGCGCCGACAGCGTGATCATGTGGCCTTTCGCCAGCAAGGACGGCCCGATGGGAAAGCAGCCGGCGATGCTGGCACCGCTGCAGGCGCGGGTGTCGATGGTCGCCTGCCATCCGAAGCAGGATATTCTGGCCGCGGGCTATAGCGACGGCACCATCCTGATGATCCGGATGCATGACGGCGCCGAGATCCTGGTGCGCAAAAACAATGAGGATGGCGCCCCCGCCGTTTCCGCGCTCGCCTGGAATGCCAAGGGCACGATGCTGGCGTTCGCCGCCGAGGATGGTGACGCAGGCCTGCTGGAGCTGTGATAGGTAGGCTCCCACGGAGTTCTTGCCGGGGAGCGATATGCGGTTTGTGACGACCTTTCAGCTCTACGATTTCCTCGACACGCTGGTTAGCCTGGCCACCGCCTTCGTGTTCGGCACCCTGATCGGGGCGGAGCGGCAGTACCGGCAGCGCAACGCCGGTTTGCGCACCAACGTGCTGGTCGCGGTCGCCGCCGCCGCATTCGTCGACCTGGCGATGCACCTGACCGGCAATGACGGCGCGGTGCGCGTGATTGCCTATGTGGTTTCGGGCATCGGTTTCCTCGGCGCCGGCGTCATCATGAAGCAGGGAATGGACGTGCGCGGCCTCAATACCGCGGCGACGCTGTGGGGTTCTGCGGCGGTCGGATCCTGCGCCGGCGCCGACATGATCGCCCAGGCGGCGGCGCTGACGGTGTTCGTGCTCGCCGGCAATACGCTGCTGCGTCCGCTGGTGAATGCGATCAATCGCACGCCGTTGAATGCGCAGGCGTCGGAGGCGACCTATCAGTTCAAGCTCGCGGTCACGCCGGCGGCATTGCCCGACATGCGCGACCGGCTCGTGGAGCGGCTGGAAAGCGCGAGCTATCCGGTCGCCGCCGTCGACATCGTCGAACATGGCGAGGATCTGCTGGAGATCGTGGCGACGCTCGTCAGCACCGCCATCGACCCGGCGGAGCTCGAGGCGGTGGTCGCCGACCTCGAACGGCAGCCCGGCGTGCGCCATGCCACCTGGGAAGTGAGTACCAAGGATTAACTTCGATCTTCCAACGGTTTAGCCCATCGACCCGGCCGTCCCGCCTGACGGAACATTGCTCCATTCCGACCGTTGCCATTGGAGACAATCGATGGGTGGAAACATGATTTCGGACGACAGAAAAAGATACCGCAAGGAACTGCTGTTCGCATCGACGATCGTTGCGACCGGTCTCGTGATGTCGGGTCTTTCGCTGACGGCGTTCAGTGCCCGCGACCCGCAACCGCTGCCGCAGGTCAGCGCGCCGAACAGCAGATCCGACTTGAGATCCGACATGGCGCAGGGCACGCCGCTGCTGCAGTCTTCGCCGCCGACGTCAAACGAGAGCACCGCACCGGCCGAATCCAAACCGGGCGGCGAGCGTCCGACCACGCCCGCGCCGCAGCCGGCGCGTCCGGATGCGCAGGCGCAGCGGGATGGCGCACCGGCCGTGCTGCCGCCGGCACCGGCGGAAAAGACCGCCGCGCCGATCGAACCAAAGAAGTAAGCGCCCGGTCGCGCGATGCTTGCCGTCATCGGGCCGGAATCACAATGGCCGCTGTGACAGTGGTGTGACCTTTCGGCGCCAGCAGGCGCACGGCATGGCCCTATTTGCCGATTTTACGGCCTCGATTGTTGCGATGCGCTATCGCATAATGGCTGGACCCGCGCGACAGCCGCGCGCGGATTCCAGATGAGGCAAGCGATGAAAATCGACGACGTCCGCCGTAACGCCTATTCGATGCCGCTGACCAACCCCTCGTTCCCGCCCGGACCCTACCGGTTCTTCAATCGGGAATATTTCGTCATTGCCTATCGCACCGACCCTGAGGCGCTCGCCGCCGTGGTGCCGGAGCCGCTGCAAGTCACCGAGCCCGTGGTCAAATACGAATTCATTCGCATGCCGGACTCCACCGGCTTCGGCGACTACACTGAAACCGGGCAGGTGATCCCGGTACGCTTCAACGGCGAGGACGGCGCCTATACCCATGCGATGTATCTCGACGACGATGCGCCGATCGCCGGCGGCCGCGAGTTGTGGGGGTTTCCCAAGAAACGGGCGACGCCGAAGATCGAAGTCGAGAGCGACGTGCTGGTCGGATCGCTTCATTACGGTTCGGTGCAGTGCGTCTCCGCCACCATGGGCTACAAGCATCGTCCGCTCGATCACGACGCGGTGCTGAAGGGAATGAAGGCGCCGAACTTCATTCTGAAGATCATCCCGCATGTCGACGGCAGTCCGCGGATCTGCGAACTGGTCCGCTTTCATCTCGAGGACATCACGCTGAAGGAGGCCTGGACCGGCCCCGCCGCGCTTGGCCTGTTCCCGCAC
This sequence comes from uncultured Alphaproteobacteria bacterium, assembly GCA_963756215.1. Lineage (GTDB taxonomy): Bacteria > Pseudomonadota > Alphaproteobacteria > Rhizobiales > Xanthobacteraceae > Bradyrhizobium. The sequence goes on from CAVWMY010000003.1 coordinate 45,887, forward strand.
GCGCTGGCGGATGTCGCGCGCCTGCCGGTGCGCGAGGTGATATCGGCCCAGCACTTCAAGGCGGATCTGACGCTGGGGCTGGGCAGCGTCGCGTTCGATTATCTGGCGAAGTGAGGACTTAGGTGAGCGAGGACCTGCGACGGGCAGCGCTGTCGCGTCCCGTCCCAGCCGTCATGCCCCGCGAATGCGGGGCATCCAGTACGCCCGAACGTCGGTGAAAATTCGAGACGCCGCTGATTGCTGCATCACCCGCCTTCGCGGGTGATGACCGCGGGGCTCGCCGCCGGTCGCGTGACCGCGCGCCGTTCACGGCACCAGCACGTTCCTGAACTGCCAGGGGTCTGAGGCATCGACGTCTTCCGGGAACAGCCCGGGCCGGTCGCTCAGCGGCGTCCAGTCGGTGTAGTAGCCCTTCACCGGCCCCAGATAAGGCCGCTGCACTTCGAGGCAGCGACGGAAGTCCATCTCGTCCGCCTCGACGATGCCGGCTTCGGGATTTTCCAGCGCCCACACCATGCCGGCGATAACCGCCGACGACACCTGCATGCCGGTGGCGTTCTGGTATGGCGCAAGCTTGCGGGTTTCCTCGATCGAGAGCTGCGAGCCGTACCAATAGGCGTTCTTGGCGTGGCCGTAGACCAGCACGCCGAGTTCGTCGATGCCGTCCTCGATCTCGCTCTCGCCCAGGATGTGCCAGCGCGGCTGCATCTGGCCGGCCGCGCCGAACAGTTCGTGCACCGACAGCACCGCGTCGTTGTTGGGGTGATAGGCGTAATGGCAGGTCGGGCGGTACACCACCCGCTGGCCGTCGCGCACCGTGAAATAATCCGAGATCGAGATCGCCTCATTGTGCGTGACGAGAAAGCCGTATTGCGGGCCCGGCGTCGGGCACCACGAGCGTACCCGCGTGTTGGCGCCGGGCTGCAGCAAATAGATTGCCGCGCCGCAGCCCGCCTTGTGGGTACGGCCATTGTCCGGCATCCACTTCTCGTGCGTACCCCAGCCGAGTTCGGCCGGCTGCATGCCCTCGGAGACAAAACCTTCCGCCGACCAGGTGTTGACGAACACGTTCATCAGCTTCGGCTTCTTGGAACGCTGGGTGTCGCGTTCGGCGACATGAAAACCCTTGACGCCGAGCTTGCGGGCGAGTTCGCCCCAGCCCTCGCGGCTCTTCGGCTCGTTGAACGGCGTGTTGGTGTCGCGGGCGATATCGAGCAGCGCCTGCTTGACGAACCAGGACACCATGCCCGGATTGGCGCCGCAGGTGGAAACCGCGGTGGTGCCACCCGGCGATTTGTGCTTGGCCGCAAGCAGCGTCTCGCGCAACGCGTAATTGGTGCGCGCCTCGTTGTCGACGTTCTTGTCGAAATAAAAGCCGAGCCACGGCTCGACCACGGTGTCGATATAGAGCGCGCCGATTTCACGGCACAACGTCATGATATCGACCGATGAGGTATCCACCGACAGGTTGACGCAAAAACCCTGGCCGCCGCCGGCGGTCAGGAGCGGCACCAGCACCTCGCGATAATTATCGACGGTCACGCCCTGCTGGATGAAACGGACGCCGTGCTGCCTGGCGAGTTCGCCGCTCTCGTTCGGATCGATGATCACGAAGCGCGATTTGTCATACTCGAAATGACGCTCGATCAGCGGCAGCGTGGCTTTGCCGATCGAGCCGAAACCGATCATGACAATGGGGCCGGAAATTCTCGCGTGGACGGGATAGGGCGGGTTCATCAATTCATCTCCAGAGCAGGGGTTGGCCGTGACGCCGGCAATCAGGGGGTGCGTCGCTTTGCAGTCACTTCGATTTCGATCTTCATCTCGGGCTTGTAGAGGCCAGCGACCACCACGAGCGTAGCGGCTGGCCGGATTTCGCCGAAATTCTCGCCGCACACGGCGAACACGGCGTCGGCGTCCCTGGCGTCGGTGACGTAGTAGGTCGCGCGGACGATGTCGGCCATCGCGAAGCCGCCTTCCTTGAGCGCGCTCTCGATGGTCTTGAAGCAGTTGCGGGCCTGGCTTGTGACATCGGCCGGCATCGTCATGGAGGCGTAGTCATAGCCGGTGGTCCCGGAGACAAAGGCAAAATCGCCGTCGACGACGGCGCGGCTGTAGCCGGCGGCCTTCTCGAACGGCGACCCGGTGGAAATCAGACGGCGTGACATCAGGGACCTCAATCTCTAGCAGGACGGGTGGCACAGCCATTCGCTGTGGCACGGTTAACGGCGAGCTACGCCGGCAGCGATCGCGCGGCGGCAGCGCGCCGGCGGGCAAATACGTCCATGATGATCATGACGGCGAGCATGATCAACAGGATGTTTGCGACGATCCGCGTGCGTGGACCGGCGGCGTCGCGCCCCGGTGGTTGGTGCTCCGGCATGATGCGCTCATGCCGTGCGGATGGCGGCGCGCAGCAGTCGGGCGCGCGGCGCCCGAAGCGTGGGTTTTGCCGTTGCAACGGGCTCGCCGGTCGGCGCGATCATTCCCCAGGCGCCGTCGAGCCCGCCCTCGCGCAATTCGAGCCCGAGCAGGCGCTCGCGCTCGAACGGGCCGGGCAGCGACAATTCGCCGGTCTTTTCTGCCGAAAAGCCGAACCGGGCGTAATAGGGCGCATCGCCCAGCAGGATCACCGCGCCGTGGCCACGCTCACCGGCAAGCGCGAGGGCATGGTCCATCAGCGCCGCGCCGACGCCGAGCTTGCGGCAGGCGCCATCGACCGCGAGCGGGCCGAGCATCAGCGCCGGCACGCCGCCAGCGCTGACGTGCCACAACCGCAGCGTTCCGATCAGCCCGTTGTGCCTTCCCGGGCGCACGACCGACAGGGCAAGGCCTTCGGCGGGCGCGCGTCCTTCGCGCAGGCGCTGGCAGGTGCGGGCATGGCGATTGGCGCCAAAGCAGGCATCCAGCAGCGCTTCACGCGCGACGACGTCCGATGCCCGTTCCGCACGGATCGCGAACGGAGCGGCATTCGGGGTGGGGGCAATGGCGATCTTTCGCAAAGCAGTCATGGCACGTCAGTCCCCGCGTCCTGCGGCCGTCGGGCCGAAGGAAGCGTTGTCGGAAAATTCGAATATGAAAGGGTGGGAGCCGGCACGCCGGCTCCCGATTCTCTTGCTCCCTCACCCGCGCTGGCGGGGCAGGGTCGGGGTGGGGCACTTCACCCACCCGGCGCCTTCGCGCCGACCTCCTCCGCAGGCGGAAGAGGCTGGAAGAGACCTCAGATGTGGTAGGTCTTGAGCGGCGGGATGCCGTTGAAGGCCACCGACGAGTAGGTCGACGTATAGGCGCCGGTGCCTTCGATCAGCAGCTTGTCGCCGATCTCGAGCGTCACCGGGAGCGGATACGGCATCTTCTCGTACAACACATCGGCGGAATCGCAGGTCGGGCCCGCGAGTACGCATGGCGTCATTTCCGCGCCGTCATGCGGCGTGCGGATGGCGTAGCGGATCAACTCGTCCATCGTCTCGGCGAGACCGCCGAACTTGCCGATGTCGAGATATACCCAGCGTACCTCTTCGTCGTCGCTCTTCCTGGAAATCAGGACGACTTCGGTCTCGATGATACCGGCGTTGCCGACCATGCCGCGGCCCGGCTCGATGATCGTCTCCGGGATCTGGTTGCCGAAATGCTTGCGCAGCGCGCGGAAGATCGACCGGCCGTATTGCACGACCGGCGGAACGTCCTTGAGGTACTTGGTCGGGAATCCACCGCCCATGTTGACCATGGAAAGGTTGATCCCGCGCTCGGCGCAGTCACGGAACACCGTCGAGGCCATCGCCAATGCGCGGTCCCACGCCTTCACCTTGCGCTGCTGCGAGCCGACATGGAACGAGATGCCGACCGGCTCGAGCCCAAGACGCTTGGCGAGGTCGAGCACCTCCACCGCCATCTCCGGATCGCAGCCGAACTTGCGCGACAGCGGCCACTCGGCGCCTGCGCAATCATAGAGGATGCGGCAGAACACCTTGGCGCCGGGTGCGGCCCGGGCGATCTTCTGGACTTCGGCGGAGCAATCGACCGCGAACAGGCGAATGCCGAGCGCGAAGGCGCGCGCGATGTCGCGCTCCTTCTTGATCGTATTGCCGAACGAGACACGATCCGGGGTCGCACCGGCGGCCAGCGCCATCTCGATCTCGGCGACGGTCGCGGTGTCGAAGCACGAGCCCATCGAGGCGAGCAGCGACAGCACTTCCGGCGCCGGGTTCGCCTTCACCGCATAGAACACGCGGCTGTCCGGCAGCGCCTTCGAGAAGGTCTGATAGTTCTCGCGCACGACTTCGAGGTCGACCACGAGGCACGGCTCGGTGTCCTGGCCCTCGCTGCGGCGGTTGCGCAGGAATTCCTGAATACGTTCGGTCATAGCACCCTCCAAACGGCCCAGCGATGGGGCACGTTCAAAAATGATCTCGGATCAAAGCATTCCGGCCGCTTCGCGCGATGGAGGCGCGACGAGGCCAAAAAGCTCAGACCGAATAGTGCTGCCGTGGATTGGTTGGGAATGCTCCCGCCCGCACACCTGGCAATGAAGGACAAGCCTCTTCGGTATTCGCGCCGGCTGGTGGAAAGCCGGCAGAGACCAAAAAAGCCCGATCCGTCGTTGCTTTAAGTCGCGTTCCTCGTTGAGAACGAGGTTCGCCGGTTCGCCTCCGGCTGCCAGTCACGGTTGCAAGGAGCAAAGACACCTTCAACGGCATCTCTTGAGAGAGACGCTGGACTCTCAAATCCTGTCGGACTTGAGCGACCCTCGGTTCTTCACCCCTTGGCGGCTGTCCGGCCTCTTGTCCGGATACCTACCGACTGACACACGACCACAGGCACGTGCGAAATTGGGCAAGAGTGCAAATAGGGGTTTTGAGTCTGCTTCGCAAGAAAATTTTTGCGGTGCGGACAAAATTCTCGCGCAGCGCGCGAACAAGCTTGTAGCAAGGCTTACCGAACGTGAACGGTTGTTAAGTTTCCTTAACGAGAGGTGAGTGTTCGGCGCCGGTGCGAGGCGGCTTTGCTTGCGCGACGTGCTTACGCGCGCCGCGTGAACGGCTCGACGCGCTGCGCGGCGCGGATGAACGCGATCATGACCAACACGCCGATCGCAAACAGCACCGCCTGCAGGACGTGTGCGCCGACGTCGCTGAGGCCGAACAGGATGGCGAGCGCCCAGCCGCCGGCGAACGCCGCGCCGAACACTTCGGCGCCGATCAGGATCGCCGCGCTGATCACGGTGACGACGCTCGGCCACATGATCTGGCGGGCGGCGGTCGGGGAGGGCTGCGAATTCATGTTCTGCGTCCTGTTCAGAGCGGCGCAATCTCTCCGAAAAGGCCTCCGCTATCAAGCCTAAAAGGCCTAAAAAGGCCTGATCACGTGTTATAGATTGGCGATCCATTCGCGGCGAAAAACGGGAAATATGATGTCAGAAACTCTGCAGCCGGCGGCCCCGGCAAATCCGCTGTTGAAGGCGTGGCAGACGCCGTTCGAGGCGCCGCCGTTCACCGAGATCGCGCCCGAGCATTTCCTTCCCGCCTTCGAACAGGCTTTCGTCGACCATGCGGCCGAGATCGCCGCCATCGTCCACGATCCGGCAACGCCCGACTTCGCCAACACCATCACCGCGCTGGAGCGCTCGGGCAAGCTGCTCGCACGGGTCTCGGCGGTGTTCTACGACCTGATCGGCGCGCACTCCAATCCGGCGCTGCTCGAGATCGACAAGGAAGTGTCGCTGCGGATGGCACGGCACTGGAACCCGATCATGATGAACGCGGTGCTGTTCGGCCGGATCGTGATGCTGCGCGACAACCGCGCCAAGCTGGGGCTGACCCCCGAGCAGCTGCGGCTGTTGGAGCGCACCTATACCCGCTTCCATCGCGCCGGCGCCGGCCTCGACGAGGCGGCCAAGACGCGGATGGCCGAGATCAACGAGCGGCTGGCCCATCTTGGCACCGCGTTCAGCCACCATTTGCTCGGCGACGAGCAGGATTGGTTCATGGAGCTCGGCGAGGCCGATCGCGAGGGCCTTTCGGACACCTTCGTTGCCGCGGCCGAAGCCGCCGCCGAGGCTCGCGGCATGGCCGGCAAGGCGATCGTGACGCTGTCGCGCTCCTCCGTCGAGCCGTTCCTGAAGAGCTCGGCGCGCCGCGATCTGCGCGAGAAGGCGTTCAAGGCCTTCACGGCGCGCGGCGACAACGGCAACGCCAACGACAACAACGCCGTCATCGTCGAGATCCTGGCGCTGCGCGAAGAGAGCGCCAGGCTCCTGGGCTTTCCGACCTTCGCGGCTTACCGGCTCGAGGACTCCATGGCCAAGACGCCGGAGGCCGTGCGCGGCCTGCTGGAGCGGGTCTGGAAGCCGGCGCGCGCGCGCGCGCTTGCCGACCGCGATGCGCTGCAGGCGCTGGTGGCGGAAGAGGGTGGTAATTTCGCCCTCGCCCCGTGGGACTGGCGCTTCTATGCCGAAAAGCTGCGCCAGGTCAGGGCCAATTTCGACGACGCCGCGATCCGGCCCTATTTGTCGCTCGATCGCATGATCGAGGCCGCTTTCGACTGCGCCACCCGCCTGTTCGGCGTCAGCTTTTCCGAGCGCAAGGATATCCCGGTCTGGCATCCGGACGTGCGGGTCTGGGAAGTGAAGGATCGCGCCGGCAAGCAGAAGGCGCTGTTCTACGGCGACTACTTCGCCCGGCCCTCGAAGCGCTCGGGCGCCTGGATGACGTCGCTGCGGGATCAGCAGAAGCTCGACGGCGACGTCGCTCCCCTCATCATCAATGTCTGCAATTTCGCCAGGGGCGCCGAGGGCGAGCCGGCGCTGCTCTCGCCGGACGACGCCCGCACCCTGTTCCACGAATTCGGCCACGGCCTGCACGGCATGTTGTCGGACGTGACCTATCCGTCGCTGTCCGGCACCAGCGTGTTCACCGATTTCGTCGAGCTTCCCTCGCAGCTCTACGAGCATTGGCAGGAGCAGCCGCAGGTGCTGCGCCAGTTCGCGCGGCACTACCAGACCGGCGAGCCGCTGCCGGACGATCTCCTGCAGCGCTTCATCGCCGCGCGCAAATTCAACCAGGGCTTTGCCACCGTTGAATTCGTCTCCTCGGCGCTGATCGATCTCGAATTCCACACCCAGCCGGCCGCGGCGAGCCGCGACGTGCGGGCGTTCGAGCGCGCCGAGCTGGAGAAGATAGGGATGCCCGCCGAAATCGCGCTGCGCCACCGGCCGCAGCAGTTCGGCCATATCTTCTCCGGCGACCATTACGCCTCGGGCTATTACAGCTACATGTGGTCCGAGGTGATGGATGCCGACGCGTTCGGCGCCTTCGAGGAGGCCGGCGACATCTTCGACCCCGCGGTCGCCAAGCGGCTGCATGACGACATCTATGCCTCGGGCGGCTCCCGTGATCCCGAAGAGGCCTACGTCGCCTTCCGCGGCCGCGAGCCCGAGCCCGACGCGCTGCTGCGCCGCCGCGGCCTGTCGGAAACGCCGGAAGCCGCCTGATTTGATGACGTCGACCGGCCGGGTGCCGATTGACGTCGCGGTTACGCGATTACGCGATTACGGTGACAGTGCACTAATTACGCGATTACGCTGACGGTGCGCTCAATTAACCTGGACAGCTGAAATTACGGATTACGGTGACAGTGCACTAATTACGCGATTACGCTGACAGATTACGGTGACAGTGCACTAATTACGCGACTACGCTGACAGTGCGCTCAATTAACTTGGACAGCTGAAATTACGGTGCCGAACAAAGATCACGGTGACAGTGCACTAATTGCGCGATTCCGCTGACAGTGCGCTCAATTAACCTGGACAGCTGAAATTACGGTGCCGAACAGCTGAAAATCGAAAGGATTAAGTGCACTGTCACCGTAATTCGTAATTAGACGGCGGTTGCACCGTTAGCGGTCGTTCGGATTTCCAAGCTCGTCGCGATCTCAAGCAGTTCTGGACGATAAATCACGCCGCTCTGAAAGCCATTCCCGCCCGTCGCGCGCATGTTGACGCGGTCCTCGCAGCCGCGAGGCAAGCGGAACAAGGGAGAACGAGCATGCCGTTGATTGATGTTCACGTGATCGAAGGCGTTTTCAATTCCGAACAGAAGCAGCAAATGATCAAAAAGCTCACCGATGCGATGGTTTCGATCGAAGGCGAGAACATGCGTGGCGTGACATGGGTCAAGATTTCCGAAGTTGCGAGTGGCGAGTGGGGCATCGGGGGGCAACCGCTCACCACCGCGGCCGTTAAAGATTTGGCGGCCGGTCGAAAGGTCGCATGACGGACGCAGCGCGGCTCTAGATTACGGTGACAGTGCACACAATTGGCTCGCCCAGCTGTTAAAGATTAAGTGCACTGTCACCGTAATTGCCGTAATTGCGCTCGCGCCAACGCGTAAATTTCCAAGCCGGATCAAGCTGATTTGGCTGGTCCAGCCCCGCTTGCAAAAATATTCCCTCTTCCCTTCCGACCCAAATCACCCCCTTATCCCGCGCCATCCCGTTCCGAGAGAGGGGCGTTGGCCATCGTCACGAACGTTGGGACGGGATGCGGTGGACGCGGCAGCGTCGTCGCGCGTGGGGATTGCAGGGCGGACAATCCATTGAGGAAGGGTCCGTGAGCATTTCGCCGGCGCGTGGACGAACGGCGCTTCAACGCCTCTGCTGAAATGCGGTCGGCAGCACATGGCCGATCGCGGAACAGCCGAGGTCGCCTGCGTACGGCAAAACCGTGTGGTTCTGGCACCCGTTGCTGGTGCTAAGTCGGCGGAGGTCAGGCCGGCCCAACCGGGCGCGACACGACCATAATCCGCCGGTGACGGTGACAAGACGAATTCGTCGCCGGGAAGAGCGCGGTATAAGCCGTTAAAACTATTGCGTGCGGGAATGCCGGGTGTACCGGCGCGACCGTGGTGACTACCGTGTGCTTACTACACTTCGCACACGGGCCGCGGGTGCTTCGGGCACCCGGCATTCCCCGCGCCCTCGCTTGAGGGTCGCGCCGCGCCCTCTATTCCCTGGGGCGAGATGACTGGCAAAAACTCGGGCGCATCGTGTCGCGAGGGCGTAGACGCATACTCTATCGTCACCGCCCGCGAAATCGTGATCGCCCGCGAACGCGGCAAACCGCGCTCAGCTCGCCGCTTCCAGCCGCTCTTCCGTCAGCAGGCGCATCGCGGCGTCGGCGTCCATCGGCTCGCCGAAGGCAAAGCCTTGCGCGTATTCGCAGCCGAGTTGGTAGAGCTCGACCGCGTCGGAATCGGTCTCCGCGCCTTCGGCGACCACGTCCATGCCGAGGTCGTGCGCCAGCGCGATGATCGATTTCAGGATGGTCGGCCGCGTGCCGCGGCTGGTGGTGCGCACGAACGATTGGTCGATCTTGATGGTGTCGAACGGAAACCGCTGCAGATAGGACAGCGAGGAATGACCGGTGCCGAAATCGTCCAGCGACAGGCCGACGCCGAGCTCGCGAATCCGCGTCAGCATCTGCGCCGCGTGCTCCGGATTTTCCATCACCAGCAATTCCGTCAATTCGAGTTTCAGCGTGCCGCGCGCCACCGTCGAGCGCGACAGCACGGTGCGGATGTCGTGGATCAGGTCGTGCCGCAGCAACTGCCGCGAGGAGACGTTGACGCTGGCGAAGATCGGTTCGCGCGCGCGCATCGCGCGCTGCCAGACCGCGAGCTGCTTGGCGGTCTGATCCATCACGAACATGCCGAGATCGACGATCAGGCCGATCTCCTCGGCGATCGAGATGAATTCCGTCGGCGCCATCCGCCCGAGCTTGGGATGGTCCCAGCGCGCCAAGGCCTCGAAGCCGGCGATCGAGCGATCCTCCAGCCGCACGATCGGCTGATACAGGATGGTGATTTCCTCGCGCTCGATGGCGCGCCGCAATTCGGATTCCAGCGTCAGCCGGTCGGTCTTGCGCGCGCGCATCACCGGCTTGTAGACGTCGATGCGGTCGCCGCCGATGCGCTTGGAATGATACATCGCAAGCTCGGCGTCCTTGATGATCTCGTCGGACAGTTGGGTCTGCGGATCGCTGAGCGCCATGCCGATCGAGGCGGTGAGGAATATTTCGCGGTCGTTGAAGGCGATCGGCGCCCGGATGGTCTTGCGGATGGTCTCGGCGAAGGCGGTGATGCGCGCCGGATCCTGTTCCGACATCACGATCAGGCCGAACTGGTCGCCGGCAAGCCGCGCTACGGTGTCCTGCGGTTTCAGGATCCGCGTCAGCCGCCGCGCCAGCGTCAGCAGGATGGAGTCGCCGACCGCGATGCCGACGGAATCGTTGACCTGCTTGAAGCGGTCGAGATCGATCACCATCAGCGTCGGCCGCAGGTTCGGCATGGTCTTGGCCAGATTGGCGACGGCGCTGAGACGGTCGATGAACAGCTTGCGGTTCGGCAGGCCGGTGAGATTGTCATGTACGGAGTCGTGCAACATCCGTTCTTCGGCGTTCTTGCTCTCGGTGACATCGGTGAGCGTGCCCACCACGCGGGAAACTTCACCGTCGGAGCCGACCACCGGCCGCGCCTTCAGCGAGAACCACATGAAGTGGCCGTCCGGCGTGCGCAGCCGGAAATCCTGCACCAGCCGGCCGCGGCGCTGGTCGAGTACGCTGTCGAGCGCGGCGCGAAAACGATCCTGATCGAGCGGGTGCAGCACCTCGAGCCATTTCGCGGCCGGGCCTTCCAGCGTGCCGCGTTTCAGCCCGAGCAGGCTTTCGGTTTCGGGGCTGGTGAAGACCTTATCGGCGGAGACGTCCCAATCCCAGATCAGGTCGCCGGAGCCCGTGAGCGCCAGCGCGCGGCGCTCGACGTCGGAAACCACGCCGGTGGTTGCGCCGCCGCCGGCAAAGGCGTGTTGCATGACGGTGAATCCGATCAGCATCACGATCAGCACAAGCCCGCCGAGCAGCGCGGGGCCGACGATGTCGTTGGTGACGCTGCCGGCGACGGCCATGCCGGCTGCGACCACCCAGACCACCAGCAGGAACCAGGTCGGGATCAGCAGCACCGCGCGGTCAAAGCCGTGGGTCGAGAGATAGACGATCAGCGCGAAGCCTGCGACCGCGATCAGCACCAGCGAAATTCGCGCGATGCCCGAGGCGACCGCCGGATCGAACAGCGCCAGCGCCACCAGCGAGCCGAGAAAGGCGAGCCAGCCGATGGTGATGTGGGAGTAGCGGACATGCCAGCGGCTGAGGTTGAGATAGGCGAACAGGAACACCAGCAGCGTCGCGGCCAGGATCGCTTCGCCCGCGGCGCGCCAGACCCGCTCGGCGTTGTTCGACATGTCGAGCACTTTGCCCCAGAAGCCGAAGTCGACGCCGATATAGACCAGCACCGCCCATGCCAGCGCCGCGGCGGCCGGAAACATGATGCTGCCCTTGACCACGAACAGGATGGTCAGCACCAGCGCCAGCAGGCCGGAAATGCCGATCACGATGCCCTGGTACAGCGTGAACGAGTTGACCTTGTCCTTGTAGGCGTCGGGCTCCCACAGATAGAGCTGCGGCAGCTTGTCGGTACGCAATTCGGCCACATAGGTCACGACCGCGCCGGGGTCGAGCGTGATGCGGAAGATATCCGCGGTGGCGCTCTCCTGACGCTCGGGGCGATCACCGGTCGACGGCGTGATGGTCGCGATCCGCGACAAGCCAAGGTCGGGCCACAACAGCCCCGACGACACGATGCGGTAATGGGGCGCGACGATCAGGCGATCGAGCTGGTCGTCGGTGTTGTTGGCGAGCGCGAACACCACCCAGTTTTGTCCGCCTTCGCGGGCGCGGACCTCGATGCGGCGGACGATGCCGTCGGTGCCCGGCGCGGTCGAGACCTGAATGCGGTCAGTGTCGCTGTGCTGGTGATCGAGGACGGCCGTGAGGTCGATCGCAGGCGCATCACCGCGGACGCTGACGGCGTCGACGGCGCGCGCCGGTGTGGCGGCGGCAAAAATCATGAGGCCCAGCGCGAGGGACGCAAGGCGCCTGATCAGTCGCAATGTCAGCTCTCCGGTTCGACCCGAACGCGGGCCAACGCGTTCGGGGTGCCGGGATAAATGACATGAAAGCGAAGGAAATCAAAGGGTTTTGGGCGTGACTAAACCGCGTGCGCTAAACCGCCAACACAATTTTGCCAATATGTTCGCTGGTCTCCATGCGCCGGTGCGCATCGGCGGCTTTTTCCAGCGGGAATGTGCTGTCCATCAGCGGTTTGACCCGTCCCTCGCGCAACAGCGGCATCACCTTGGCTTCGATGGCCGCGACCATCGCCGCCTTGTCCGCATTGCTGCGGGGGCGCAGGGTCGAGCCGGTGTGATGCAGCCGCTTCACCATCAGCTTGGAGATATTGACGGTGGCCTTGGGTCCGCCCAGCAGGGCGATCTGGACCACGCGGCCATCGACGGCTGCGGCATCATAATTGCGATCGACATAGTCGCCGCCGACCATGTCGAGGATGAGGTTGGCGCCGGTACCGGCGGTCGCGGTCTTGACCGCGGCGACGAAGTCCTCGGTCTTGTAGTTGATGGCGTGATCGGCGCCGAGATTGCGGCAGGCGTCGGCCTTGTCCTTCGACCCGACGGTGACGATCACCTTGGCGCCGAATGCCTTGGCCAATTGGATCGCCATGGTGCCGATGCCGGAGGAGCCGCCATGGATCAGCAGGGTCTCGCCGGCCTTCAGCGCCCCGCGCTCGAACACATTGTGCCACACCGTCATCAGCGTTTCCGGCACCGCGCCGGCTTCGAGCATCGAAAGCGAGGAGGGCACCGACATCGCCTGGGCATCCTGCGCGATGCAATATTGCGCATAGCCGCCGCCGGCCACGAGCGACATCACCTTGTCGCCGATCTTGTGCCGCCTGGCGTCGCTTCCGACGGCGACGACTTCGCCGGCGATTTCAAGGCCGGGCAGGTCGCTGGCGCCGGGCGGCGGCGGATAGACCCCCGATCGCTGCGCCACGTCCGGACGGTTGACGCCGGCGGCCGCGACCTTGACCAAGATTTCGCCCGGCTCGGGTACCGGCACGGCACGCGTCTCCGGCAAAAGCACTTCCGGCCCGCCGGGCTTGCTGATGCCGATGACGGTCATTTGCGAGGGGACCTTGTCCATGATTTGTCCTTGCGAGGCGCGGGAATTATTATTCTGACGAGGCATTTGCTTAGCCAGCCGCGCTGTGGCTGGCAACCGTTTCACCTGATGTCGCAGAGCGAGGAGGAGACCGCATGGCCATCGAGGACGACGACAAGCCGAGGAAGAAAGTCACCCACGAGATCGGGCAGGACCTGTCACTGTTGTCGGTCCAGGAACTCGGCGACCGGATTGCGCTGATGACCTCCGAAATCGAGCGGTTGCAGCTTGCGATGGGCAGGAAACAGGCTTCCAAGGACGCCGCCAACAACTTCTTCAAATCGTGACGGAGGCATGACGCGGGTCGTTCAATGGCCGACATGGCAAACAAAGCCTGAAGAAAATCGCTCGTTTACCGTCTGTTAGGCTTTCTCGATTATAACTGGGGACGTCCTCGTTTGGACACCGAGTGGTTCCTGTCCACTCTGTTTGACGCCTCCCTGTTATCAACTTCAAAAGCCGCCGGAAACGGCGGCTCTTTTTTGGCGTTACCTGCCGCATCAGGCGGAAACCATAAAAAGTCTTGTGGCTGGACTCTCATGCGCGGGCGCGCAATGATTTGTTCATCATAAGCCGGCGCTTGCAGCCGGCCGCGTATGTAACCAGTGGCGTGAGGCGTTAACCATGTTGGATCGTTCGCAAGGAGAAGCCGCGCTGGTTCAGTTCAGCGAGCGGCTGACCAATTCCGCGGCGTTCAGCAGCCTGTTCCGGGAAGGCATGGATCTGGTCGAGGAGACCGCGGCCTATCTCGACGGGGCGGGCCGCGCCGAGGCCAAGGCCCTCGATCGCTCCGTCAGCCTCACTTACGCAACCGAGAGCATGCGGCTGACCACCCGGCTGATGCAACTGGCCTCGTGGCTGTTGCTGCACCGAGCGGTGAAGGAAGGCGAGATGACGCTGACCCAGGCCAATCGCGAAAAGACCAAGGTCAAGCTCAGTGCCGCCGATCCCGGTGCAATCGACGTGCTGGAAAAGCTGCCGGAGCAACTGCAGCACCTGATCGCGCGCTCGATGACCCTGCAAAGCAAGGTCCGCCGGCTCGACACCACGATCCACGCGCCGGCGGCGGAACGCGCCGCGATCGGCAATCCGCTGGTGCCGCAGCTCAACCGCCTGAAGGCGGCCTTCGAGCAATAGGCCGGGCTCGCCGCGCGGCGGCTCCCAAGCCTCGTACCCCCGCTGATGCCGATCGGTCCGCGGGTGACGAGCCTGCCACAAACAAAAACGCCCCTGTCGGCCAGGGGCGTTCGAAGGTCCGGGTCGCAAAACTTTCGGCCGTGACGGGCCTCACTCTTTCTTGAGGAAGCCGGAAAATTTCTTCTGGAACCGGGATACACGGCCACCGCGATCGAGGAGTTGCTGCGAACCGCCGGTCCAGGCCGGGTGCGATTTGGGGTCGATGTCGAGGTTCAGCTTATCGCCCGCCTTGCCCCAGGTCGATCGCGTCGGGTACTCGGTGCCATCGGTCATTACAACCGTAATCGTATGATATTCCGGATGAATCTCGGCTTTCATGGCACATCCTTCGGCGCGCCGGCGCCTGCTTTTCGCGTGTGTGAGGGCGGATTTGGGCCGCTCTATAACGTAGCCGGCCCCTTAAAACAAGCCGACGATGACCCTGTGGCGGATGTTTGGGGCGACCCGTTGCCCGATTTGCCAGCGGTGGCTGCGGAGCCTATCTGGGGGCAACAATAATACAGGTACTACCGATGAGCGCAGTGGAACGGCTTGAGGACGCGAACGGCAAAACGCCGGGCTTGCAGGACCGCGATCCGGCCGGCGCGCCCTCCGTGGAATCCGTGCTGTCGGCGCCGCCGGCCAAAGGCCGGGCGCAGCTGCGCCCGCTGCTGGCGCTGGCCCCCTACCTCGCGCGTTATCGCTGGCGCGCCATTCTGGCGCTGATCTCGCTCACGGTGGCCGCGGTCACCACGCTGGTGGTGCCGGTCGCGGTGCGACGGATGATCGACTTCGGATTTACTCCGGAGGGCATCGCGATGATCAACAGCTATTTCAGCGTGATGATCGCAGTGGTCGCCGTACTCGCCGGCGCCAGCGCCTCGCGCTATTATCTGGTGATGACGCTCGGCGAGCGCATCGTCGCCGATCTCAGGCGCGACGTGTTTGCGCACCTGATTTCGCTGTCGCCGGCCTTCTTCGATTCCGCGCGCAGCGGCGAGCTGATTTCGCGCCTCACCGCCGACACCACGCAGATCAAGTCCGCGGCCGGCGCGTCGGCATCGATCGCATTGCGCAACCTGCTGCTGTTCCTCGGCGCTGCCGCCATGATGGTGATCACGAGCCCCAGGCTGTCGGGCTTCGTGCTGCTCGCTATTCCGATGATCATGCTGCCGCTGGTGGCCTTCGGCCGCTGGGTTCGACGGTTGTCGCGCAACGCCCAGGACACGCTGGCCGAGGCGTCGGCCTACGCGTCTGAACTGGTCGGCGGCATCCGGACCGTGCAGGCCTATACCGGTGAGCGGCTCGCCAATGCACGCTTCGGCAACGAAGTCGAACAGGCCTACGAGGCCGCGCGCACGTCGACCGGCGCCCGGGCGGTCCTGACCGCGATCATTATTTTCATCGTCTTCACCAGCGTGGTGCTGATCCTGTGGATCGGCTCGCATGACGTGCTGACCGGTTCGATCACGCCGGGCCGGCTCGGCCAGTTCATCCTCTACGCGGCGTTCGCCGCGGCGTCGCTCGGCCAGCTCAGCGAGGTCTGGGGCGAGGTTTCGTCGGCTTCCGGCGCGGCTGAGCGGTTGTTCGAAATCCTTCGCGTCAAATCCCAGATCGTTGCGCCGGCCACGCCGCGCGCACTGCCGCTGCCGGCGCGCGGCGACGTCAGTTTCGAAAACGTCCGCTTTGCCTATCCGACGCGGTCGGATACGTCCGCGGTCGACGGCGTTTCGTTCTCGGTGCGCGCCGGCGAGAAGGTTGCCATCGTCGGCCCCTCGGGCGCGGGCAAGAGCACGTTGTTTCACCTGCTGCTGCGCTTCTACGATCCCGCGTCAGGGACGATCCTGCTCGACGGCGTGCCGATCAAGGCCGCCGACCCGCACGAAGTGCGCTCCCGCATCGCGCTGGTTCCGCAGGACTCGGTGGTGTTTGCCACCACGGCGCGCGAGAATATCCGGTTCGGCCGGCCCGACGCGACCGATGCCGAGGTCGAACGCGCGTCGGATCTGGCGCATGCGACCGAGTTCATCCGCCGTCTCCCCGGCGGATTCGAGGCCCAATTGGGCGAACGCGGAGTTACGTTATCGGGCGGCCAGCGCCAACGTATTGCGATCGCGCGCGCGATCCTGCGCGACGCGCCATTGCTGCTGCTCGACGAGGCCACCTCGGCGCTCGACGCGGAATCCGAGACGCTGGTGCAAACCGCTCTGGAAGAACTGATGCGCCACCGCACCACGCTGGTGATCGCCCACCGTCTCGCCACCGTATTGTCCTGCGACCGGATCCTGGTGATGGACCAGGGCCGCGTCGTCGAGCAGGGCACCCACGCCTCGCTGGTCGCCGCCAACGGCCTCTATGCGCGGCTGGCGCGATTGCAGTTCGAAGGCATATAGCCCGCCGCCTACGCCTGCCACTTCATCCGCAGCACCGGCCGACCCGAGGTCGGATTGACGTCCTCGCCTGCGGGCACAAATCCGTTGCGGGTGTAGAAGCGAATGGCGCGGGCGTTGTCTCGATTGACCAGCAGCGTGACCTCGTGTGGTGAAAGCCGCTTCGCCTCGCCGACGAGCGCATCGCCGACCGGCGAACCCCAGTGATCCGGCGCCACCACCAACTGATCGAGATAGCCCGTGGCGTCGATGGTGACGAAGCCAACCGGTTCGACACCCTGCTCGGCAATAATGATCGCGGCGTTCGGCACCAGTTCGTCGCGCCAGCGCGCGCGCCACCAATTTACCCGGGCGGCGAAGTCGATTTCCGGGTAGGCCTTTTGCCAGGTCGCAAGCCACAGCGCGATCGCCGCGTCCTCGTCTTCGGCGCGATAGGGACGAAGCCTGAACGCCGCCGCCACCTATCGTTCCGTCAGTTTCAGTTCGATGCGGCGGTTGCGCTTGTAGGCGTCTTCGGTTTGAGCGGTATCGAGCGGCTGAAATTCGGCAAAGCCCGCAGCCACCAGTCGCTGCGGCGGTACGCCGAGCGACGCCAGATATTGCACCACCGAGATCGCGCGCGCCGAAGACAGTTCCCAGTTCGATTTGAAGACCGGGCTGTTGATCGGCCGTATGTCCGTGTGGCCGTCGACCCGAAGCACCCAGGCGATCTCGCTCGGGATTTGCTTGTCGAGATCGATCAGCGCGGAGGCGACCTGGTCGAGCTCGGCGCGGCCTTCGGGCAGCAATAGGGCCTGTCCGGTGTCGAAGAACACTTCCGACTGGAATACGAAACGGTCGCCGACGACGCGGATATCAGGCCGGTTGCCGAGGATGGCGCGAAGCCGTCCGAAGAATTCCGAGCGGTAGCGCGACAGCTCCTGGACCCGCTGCGCCAGCGCAACATTCAGCCGCTGCCCGAGATCGGCGATCCGCCCCTGCGATTCCTTGTCGCGTTTCTCCGAGGTGTCGAGCGCTTCTTCGAGGGCGGCAAGCTGGCGGCGCAGTGCGCTGATCTGCTGGGTCAGAACCTCGATCTGCGCCAGTGCGCGCGCCGAGACGTCTTTCTGGGAATCCAGCGCCTTGTTGAGTTCACTGGCGCGACCGGCGGCGTCGTTGCCGGCGCCCGCGAGGCCTTCATAGAGGCCCTTGACGCGATCGCGCTCGGTTTCGGCCGAGGCCAGCCCGGCCTTGAGCTGCGAAACCTGGTCGTTCAAATTGAGTTCGCCAAGCTTTTCCAGCGACAACAGGTCATTGAGCTGTGCGATCTTGGCATTGAGTTGCTCCAGCGCCTTGTCCTTGCCGGTGACTTCCTGCGACAGGAAGAACTGCACCACGAGAAACACCGACAGCAGGAAGACGATGGAGAGTACCAGCGTCGAGAGCGCGTCGACGAAGCCCGGCCAGTAGTTGAATCCGGATTCGCTGCGCCGTGCACGGGCGAGGGCCATTCAGGTTTCTCCGGTTAGTTTCGCTCGGGCTGGCGCGCGATCATCTCGAGCAGTTTCTTGATTTCGCGGTTCTGCTCGCCTTGGCCATCGGCCCATTCCCGGATCATCTGTTGTTCGGTCCGCATATGCGACACCAACCCCTGGATCGCCTCGGCGAGGTTAGCCATCGCCGCGGTGGTGCCGCGGCTTGCGCCGGCTTCGTCCATGCTCGCCCGCAACCGCTCCAGCGCGTTCTGCAGGTCGCCGCTGCCGCCGGCGGCAGTCTCGCCGGAATATTCGCGCACGGTGGAGGCGAGCCAGTCTTCGAGGTCGGTGTAGAACCGGTTCTGCGCCTGACTGGACTGCAGATCGAGAAAGCCGAGGATCAGCGAGCCGGCAAGACCGAACAGGGATGAGGAGAACGAAATGCCCATGCCGCCGAGCGGCGCCGCCAAGCCTTCCTTGAGGGTGTCGAACAACGCGCCGGCGTCGCCACCGACTTTCAAGCCGTCAATCACCTTGCCGACCGAGCCGACCGTTTCGATCAGGCCCCAGAACGTGCCCAGCAGCCCGAGGAACACCAACAGGCCGGTCATATAGCGGGAGATATCGCGGGCCTCGTCCAGCCGGGTCGCGATCGAGTCCAAGAGGTGACGCATGGTCTGCTGCGAGATCGTCATCCGGCCGGAGCGTTCGCCGCCGAGGATTGCCGCCATCGGCGCCAGCAGCTTGGGCCTCCGGTCGAGGGCCAGGCCGGGATCGGCGATGCGGAAATTATTGACCCATGCCACCTCGGGATAGAGCCGGATCACCTGCCGGAAGGCCAGGATGGTGCCGATCAGAAGCACGATGCCGATCAGCGCGTTGAGGCCGGGATTGGCGAAGAAGGCGACGATGATCTGCTTGTAGAGCACCACCGTCACCAGGGCACAGAGCACCAGAAATACCAGCATCCGCACCAGGAATATCCGAGGCGACGACAGCTTGGTCAGTTCAATTTCCATCGCGGAGCGGGAAGGGGGACTTGATGGCATCGGCGTATCGGTACCTGTTGCGAGGGAAACGCTTCGACCGCCACTATGGCACAGCGGCGTGCGGAAAAAAGGCCGGTCGCGCGGTTCGTAGCTGGAACAGGGGATTTCGGCTCGAAATCCGGTTAGACTTTTAGCGTATTTGAAAATCTTCGACGTCTCCGATGCTTAGCGGGCGAAGCGTCGATCGGAATTCTCGCTATCGGTTCTGATTGCCGTCCGGGCGGGCATTCGTCCCGCGATGCGCCGGGTTGTCTGGTGGTGCCGCGTGAAGGACGTCGATTCGCTGCACAGCATCGCGTTTCGCAAAGATCGCGATCGTATCGTTTCACTCTTGCTCGGCCGGTTCGATAACAGGCGAGGCGTGCTCGATACGTTGCCCAAACTTTCGTCGCGGATTCCACCGGGGATCGGCCTGCGATATCGAGCCCGCCGCGACTCGCGCCGTCTAAACCCATTCTTAAAGAGTTGGGGGGCCGTCGCCGCGGCGGAAATTGGTTCCCTCCTTAGCGCCATTCGCGGAAATTGAAATTAGCACCCGCGACAATTTAGCAGATGAGGAAAATCGTTGTGTGTCCAGTGCGATAGGCGCGTGTGACATTGCGCCGCCCGCTCAAGACATTGCGTCGCAATAAGGTCCCCATATCCTTCTTTGCATCAACGCGCCGCATGTCACGTCGCGCGAATCAATGGACGTGCGTTTGAACGCTAACTTTTGGGGACGGGCTTCAATGCCAGGATATCGTTCGCAGTCGGTATGCATTGCCTTGATGCTTGCCGTGGTTGCTCCTTTGCTCGCGGGGTGTGACGAACCAATTCTCGCGTCAGCGGCCGCACAACCTGCGGAACCCGACGTCAGCGTCGTCACCGTCGAACCGCAGCCCCGCGCGATGGTGCGCGAACTGCCGGGACGCATCTCGCCGACGCGCGTTTCCGATGTCCGCCCGCGTGTCTCCGGCATCGTGATCCAGCGGACCTTCAATCAGGGTAGCGAGGTCAAGGCCGGCGATCCGCTCTACCAGATCGATCCACAGCCCTTTGAGGTCGAGGTGCAGTTCAACGAGGCCGCGCTCGCGAAAGCCACGGCCGTGCTCGAACAGGCCGCGCAACATGCGCGCCGGATCGCCACGCTGACCGGTAACCGCGCGGCGCCCGAAGCCGAGAACGAAAAAGCCGTCGCGGCACTGCGGCAAGCGCAGGCCGATGTCGAAGGACGAAAGGCCGATGTGGCGCGTGCCAAACTCAACCTCGATTACGCGACCATCCGCGCGCCCATCGATGGGATTGTCGGCGCCGCGCTGGTCAGCGAGGGCGCGCTGGTCGTGCAGAACGACACCGCGAGTCTTGCGACGATTCAGCAGCTGGATCCGATCTATGCCGACTTCACCCAGTCTGTCACCGAACTTAACCAGTTGCGGCGTGCGTTCGAAAACGGCGATCTCGATCGGATCGCGACCGATGCCATGAAGGTGCGGCTGGTGCTCGACGACGGCTCGATCTATCCGTTCGCCGGCAAATTATTGTTTTCCGAGGCCAAGGTGGACGTGCACACCGGCCAAGTGACGCTGCGCGGCGAATTTCCAAACCCGAAACGCGAATTATTGCCGGGCATGTATGTCCGCGTACAGATCGAGCAGGGCATCGATACCGACGCCATTGCCGTGCCCCAGCAAGCGGTCCAGCGCAATGGGGGCGGCGGCAGCGAGGTGTTCGTGCTCAAGGACGACAACCTCGTCGCGACCCAAGCTGTCCGCACCGGATCACTGCAGGGCGGCAAATGGTTCGTCACCGAAGGATTGAAAGCCGGTGACAGGGTCGTGGTCGAAGGTTTCCAGAAATTCGCCGCCGGCGACAGGGTCAGGCCGCAGGCCTGGACGGAGGCGGACGCATCGTCTGCGGCAACGCCATCCGCGAATCTGGCCGCACAATCGCACCGGTAACACGTCATGCCGAGTTTCTTCATCGACAGGCCGATCTTTGCCTGGGTGGTCGCGCTGTTCATCTGCTTGATAGGTGCGATCGCGATTCCGCTGCTTCCGGTGGCGCAATATCCGATCATCGCGCCGCCTTCGATCTCGATCAGCACCAGCTATCCCGGCGCCTCGCCCGAAAACCTCTACAACAGCGTCACGCGGTTGATCGAGGAGGAACTCAATGGCGCGTCCGGAATCCTGAATTTCGAATCCACCAGTGACTCGCTGGGACAGGTCGAAATCACCGCCAACTTCGTGCCGGGCACCGAAACCGGCGCTGCGTCGGTGGAGGTTCAGAACCGTATTAAACGGGTGGAGGCTCGTCTGCCCCGTGCGGTGATCCAGCAGGGCATTCTTGTCGAGGAGGCATCCAGCGCCGTGCTGCAGATCATCACGCTGGGATCCACCGACGGCAGCCTCGACGAGATCGGGCTTGGCGATTTCATGATTCGCAACGTGCTCGGCGAAATCCGGCGAATTCCCGGAGTGGGCCGCGCGACGCTCTATTCGACGGAACGCTCGCTGCGGGTCTGGATCGACCCGGACAAGCTCGTCGGCTACGGCTTGACGGTCGACGATGTGACCAAAGCGATCAACGCGCAAAACGCGCAGGTCGCCTCCGGGAGTATCGGCGCAGAACCCAGCACGCCCGACCAGAAGGTTTCCGCGCTGGTGCTGGTCAAGGGCCAACTCGGTTCGATTGACGAATTCGGTTCGATCATCCTGCGCGCCAACGCGGACGGCTCGACCGTTCGTTTGCGTGATGTCGCGCGCATCGAGATCGGCGGCCTGAGCTACCAGTTCAACACCCGGCTCAACGGCAAACCCACCGCGGGTCTTTCGGTGCTGTTGTCGCCGAGCGGCAACGCACTGGCCACGGCAAAGGCGGTCGAGGCCAAGATGAAGGAGTTGTCGCGCTTCTTTCCCGCCAATATCACCTATGAAATTCCCTACAACATCACGCCCGTCGTGAAAGCCTCG
This sequence comes from uncultured Alphaproteobacteria bacterium, assembly GCA_963756215.1. Taxonomy (GTDB): domain Bacteria; phylum Pseudomonadota; class Alphaproteobacteria; order Rhizobiales; family Xanthobacteraceae; genus Bradyrhizobium. Next base: position 68,036 of record CAVWMY010000003.1, read on the forward strand.
ATCGAAAAGGTGCTGTCGACGCTCGTCGAGGCGGTGGTGCTCGTGTTCATCGTGATGTTCCTGTTCCTGCAGAACATTCGCTACACCATCATTCCCACCATCGTGGTTCCGGTCGCGCTGCTCGGCACCTGCGCGGTTCTGCTGCTCGCGGGCTACTCGATCAACATGCTGACGATGTTCGGCATGGTGCTGGCGGTCGGCATTCTCGTCGATGACGCCATCGTCGTGGTCGAGAACGTCGAGCGCATCATGGCGGAGGAGGGACTGCCGCCGAAGGAGGCGACCCGCAAGGCCATGTCGCAAATTACCGGCGCCATCATCGGCATCACGCTGGTGCTCGGCGCGGTGTTCGTTCCGATGGCGTTCTTCCCGGGATCGGTCGGTATCATCTACCGGCAGTTCTCGGTCACGATGGTCGCGGCTATTGCGTTTTCCGCGCTGCTGGCCATGTCGCTGACGCTGGCGCTGTGTGCGACGCTGCTCAAACCGGTGACGGCCGGCCATGGTCGCGCCGGCAACGGTTTCTTCGGTCTGTTCAACCGTGGCGTGGACAGCGTCAAGGCGCGCTATGCCGGCGCCGTCGGCTGGTCGCTCGGGCGCCCGGGGCGACTGATGCTGATTTACGTTGCGCTGCTGATCGGGCTTGGCTGGGCCTTCGTTCGGCTTCCCGGTGGCTTTTTGCCGATCGACGATCAGGGCTTTATCACCACGGACGTGCAGACCCCGTCCGACGCCTCGTTTGCGCGGACCGAAGCCGCGGTCGAAAAGGTCGAGAAGTATCTCGCGCAGCGCACCGGCGTCGAGAACGTGACATTCCTGACCGGTTTCAGCTTTCTGGGTCAGGGCATGAACACGGCGCAGGCCTTCATTTCGCTGAAGGATTGGTCCGAGCGTCCGGCAAAGGACTCCGCCGCTGCGATCGTTGCCGATATCAACAAGGATTTGTCATCGATCCGCGATGCCAAGATCTCGGCGTTACAGCCGCCGCCGATCGACAATCTCGGCAATTCGTCCGGCTTCAGTTTCCGTCTGCAGGATCGCGGTCAAAAGGGTTACGGCGCCCTGACGGCAGCGGCCGACCGGCTGATCGCGGAAGCCAACGCAAGCCAGGTCCTGCAAAAAGTCTACATCGAGGGTCTGCCGCCCGCGCCGCAGGTCAACCTCATGATCGATCGCGAAAAGGCCGGCGTGTTCGGTGTCACTTTCGAGGACATCAACAGCACCATCTCCACCAATCTCGGATCGAACTACATCAATGATTTCGCGAACCGCGGCCGCATGCAGCGCGTGATCGTCCAGGCCGATCGCGATCATCGCATGAATGCGCACGACATCCTGAACTACAATGTGAAGAACAGCCGGGGTCAACTGGTGCCGTTCTCCGCCTTTGCCACGGTCGAATGGTCGAAGGGCCCAACCCAAATCGCCGGTTTCAATTACTATCCCGCGGTTCGGATCAGCGGTGAAGCGAGGCCGGGATATACGTCAGGCGATGCGATCGCGGAGATGGAACGGCTGGCGGACAGGCTGCCGCGCGGCTTCGGCTACGAATGGACCGGGCAGTCGCTGCAGGAAAAGCTGTCGGGATCGCAGGCGCCGCTGCTGCTCGGGCTTTCCGCGCTCGTAGTGTTTCTGTGTCTGGCCGCCCTCTATGAGAGCTGGACCATCCCGCTGGCGGTGTTGATGACGGTGCCCCTCGGCATCATTGGCGCGGCGCTGGCGGCAACTTTGCGCGGATTACCGAACGACGTCTATTTCACCGTGGGTTTGATCACCATTATCGGGCTCGCGGCGAAGGACGCCATCCTCATCATCGAATTCGCCAAGGATTTGCGCGCCCAAGGCAAGCCGCTGATCGAGGCGACGGTAGAGGCCTGCAGGTTGCGCTTCCGTCCGATCCTGATGACGGGCGTTGCGTTTGTCTGCGGTGTCCTGCCGATGGCGATCGCAACCGGAGCGGGCGGTGCAAGCCAGCAAGCGCTCGGCACCGGCGTCATGGGCGGTATGATCGCGGTCGTGATTCTAGGGCTGCCGCTGATCCCGGTGTTCTTCGTCACGGTGCAGCGGTGGCTGGCAGGCGACCGCGGAACGGCGCATCGACCGGCAGATCGGACCTATGCACCCTCGGCGGCGGTGCAGGGTCCCGCCGAATAGGCCCTTACTTCTCCAACGGCCGCAGGATTTTTACGAGCTCGGCGTGGATGTATTCATTGCCGCAGATCAGGTTGCCGGTCTGGAGCGGGTCGCTCGCGCCATCGACGCAGCTCACCGTTCCTCCGGCTTCCCTGACCAGGATCACGCCCGCCGCCATATCCCAGGACTTCAGGTTGCGCTCCCAGTAGCCGTCGAGGCGACCGGCGGCGACGAATGCCATATCGAGCGATGCCGCGCCGAACCGGCGCAATCCGGCTACCCGGTTCTGGATTTCGGTCATCTCGCGCCGCGACAGATCGTGGTCGCCGCGGCCGATATGCGGCAGGCCGCAGGCGACCACGCAATCGTCGAGCTGGCGGCGTCCCGAAACGCGGAGCCGTTGATCGTTGAGGAAGGCGCCCTTGCCGCGTTCGGCGAAGTAGAGTTCGTCGTTGGCCGGGTTGTAGATCACGCCGGCGATTACCGTTCCCTCGCGCTGCAGTCCGATCGAGATCGCGAATTGCGGAATGCCGTGCAGAAAGTTGGTGGTGCCGTCGAGCGGGTCGACGATCCAGGTGTGGCTCTTGTCGGCGCCCTCGCGGGTGCCGCCTTCCTCACCGATGAAGCCGTAACCCGGCCGTGCCTTGGTCAGGTCTTCGTAGAGAATTTCTTCGGCGCGGCGGTCAGCCATGGTGACGAAGTTGGCGGGACCTTTCAGCGACACCTGAAGGTTCTCGACCTCGCCGAGGTCGCGCTTGAGGCTGCGGCCGGCGCGACGCGCGGCTTTGATCATGACGTTCATAAGGGCTGATTGCAGCATGAGCTCGGCTTGTAATTGGCGGTGGTTGACGTTGCGACAGGATAAGGCACGCTCCCTCTCCGATCCGGAGAGAGTTGGATCAAGGCTACGGATTCAATGAGGTTCGAACTCCCTCACATGGCGCCGCGCAGCGACGCCTCGCTTTGCCGGGCGCGACGACCCGCAGACCACGTCCACAGTTCCCCGGTCTGCCGGGGAAGATGAGAAAGCGATCAATGCCATCACCGAGCCTTGGACTGGGTGCCCTGCGTTGGGGCCGCCGTCAAGGAGGATGTGCCGAGCCATTTGCGCGCGGCCGCTTCGGCCTTGGCACGATCCTCGGGGCTGAGGCTGCCGAAAGCCTCGTCGAGCGACGGGTCGCCTTTACCGGCTGTTTTCGCAATTAAGTGCCATTTGAGGGCCTCGATTTTGTCCATCGGGGCGCCTTGTCCGTTCACCAGCACCCAGGCGAGGCGGTTTTGGGCGATCGGACTGTTTTGCCGGGCAGCCTTGCGTAAAAGCGCTACCGCGGCCGGCTGGTTCCGCGGCGTGCCGGTGCCGTTGTACAGCGCGATGGCATATTCAACCTCGGCGTCGACATTGTCGGCCAGCGATGCCGCCTGCAGCAGCCGCACCGACTTGTCGATGTCCTTTTCGACGGCGGTGCCTTCCTTGTAGAACGTCGCCAGCGCGTATTGCGCTTCCGGATTGCCGGCGTCGGCCGATTGGCGAAGCAATTGCGCCGCGCGCTTGAGGTCCTGCGGCAGCGTCTGCCCGTCGATATAGAGCAGCGCAAGATTATACGCCGCCTTGGGGTTGCCGAGCTTGGCCGAGGACGCCAGCAGTTTGGCGGCTTCCTCGCTGTTGGGCGGTCCGCCGCGTCCGGACATGCGCAGCATCGCCAGCGCGAACATCGCCTCGCGGTCGCCGGCGGCGGCGCCGCGTTTGTACCAGTCGATAGCCTTGTTGTAGTCGAGCTTGACGCCCTGCCCATTGGCGTAAAGTTCGCCGAGCATCGTCATTGCCTTTGGGTCGTTTTTTTCCTGCGCGCGCTTGATCGCCAGATCGAATGAGGTCTTGTACTGGCCGCGCTGGTATGCGGCGTAAACGAAGTCGGCATTGGGGTCGTCCGGCGTGGGCGCCGGAGTCGCCGTCGGGGCGGGCATCGTCGGTATCGCGTCCGGCTTCGGCGTCGCGGGCTTCTTGACGGCGTCTTTGGCCTTGGTGGCCTCCTGCGGTTTTGCTTTCGGCCGGGCGGCCGGCTTGCCGGCTGCCGCGGGTTTTTCCGCCGCGGGTGGCGTCAGCGAGACTTGCGCGCTGGCGCCGTTGGCCGCGAGCACCAGGGCCACGGCGAGGACCGATATCGGACGCAGGATGTTCATTTCCGGCGCTATCCCCGCCTGTCCCTGAGGTTTCCGGATGTCGCGGCGTAGGCCTGTGCGATCGCCTGTTCTATCTCCGACAGTGCTGCGGCCGGGCCACGCGGATCGGCCCAGATGAAATCTCCGACCAGCACGAAATCGGCGCCGGCCGCCGCGAACTCGTGTGCCTCTTCGCGCGATCCTGCATACCCGATGCAAGGCGGCTCGAACAGTTCGGCCCACCATTGCAGGCGCTCGGCAATCGCCTCGGGGGAGGGCCGCTGCGCCCGCGCATCCGGTTCGCCGAACAACACATAGTCGGCACCGGCTTCGCCGGCGGACATCGAATCATGCCGGGTCACCAGGCCACCGACGCCGGCAATCCGGTCAGGCTTCAGCGTCGGCAGCGCTTCCATCATGGCTTCGATGCCGGTGAGGTGCGCACCATCGGCGCCGCCGCGCGCGACCAGGTCGGCATTGCCGTCGAGCAGGAGCGCGACGCCGCTGCTCTGAACCACCGGCGCGAGCGCCTTGATGCGCGTGATCATGGTGCGCGGATCGGTCGGCTTCAGCCGCAGCAGCACCGCGGCGACATCGGCCTTCGCGAGCGCGTCAGCGAGATCGGCCGCCAGCGCCGACGGATCATCCACGAGCGGCGTTGCGAGATAGAGCCGTGGCGCTGGGCGCGGCGGAGCAGGTTTGGTTGCCATGATATCGCTGGTGCGGTGGATTTGACATTCGCTGCAGCATCTCCACGCGTCCTGTCGGCGAATGTCAAACCCAAAGCCGCACCGGATTCCTCTCGATTGCGGTGTCCGATCGGTGTCGACATCCGCAACAGGACAGGCTGCAACGGGCATCGTCAGGGCACTAGCTGCCCTCGGACTGCGGCCAAAAAAGGGGCGGGAACCGGCCCGCTCCGGGCAGCCTCATGCGACTTTCGGATCGAGCTCACCCTTGGTGTAGCGCTTGGCCATTTCCGCCGGGGTCAGCACCTTCTTGATCTTGCCGGCTTGTCCGGCAGTGTTGAATTCCTGCAGCCGCTGTTTGCACAGCTTGGTCATCGCTTCCATGGCGGGCTTGAGATATTTGCGCGGGTCGAATTCGCCGGGATTTTCGCTCAGCACCTTGCGGATCTGGCCGGTCATCGCCATCCGGTTGTCGGTGTCGATATTGATCTTGCGCACGCCGTTCTTGATGCCGCGCTGAATCTCGGAAACCGGAACGCCCCAGGTCGGCTTCATCTTGCCGCCATAGGCGTTGATGACGTCCTGCAGGTCCTGCGGCACCGACGACGAACCGTGCATTACCAGATGCATGTTGGGCAGCTTGCGGTGAATTTCCTCGATGACCTTCATGGCCAGGATGTCGCCGTCGGGCTTGCGGGTGAACTTGTAGGCGCCGTGCGAGGTGCCCATCGCGATCGCCAGCGCATCGACCTTGGTATGCTTGACGAACTTGACCGCTTCATCGGGATTGGTGAGCAACTGGTCGTGGGAGAGCTTGCCTTCCGCGCCGTGACCGTCTTCCTTGTCGCCCATGCCGGTCTCGAGCGACCCCAGCACGCCAAGTTCGCCTTCCACGGAGATGCCGCCGAGATGGGCCATGTCGGTGACCGTTTTGGTGACGCCGACGTTATAATCCCAGTCGCCAGGGGTCTTGCCGTCGGCTTTCAGCGAGCCGTCCATCATCACCGAGGTGAAGCCGGCCTGGATCGCCGTCATGCAGGTGGCGGGCTCGTTGCCGTGGTCGAGGTGCACGCAGACCGGAATCTGCGGATGGATTTCCGTGACCGCGTCCATCATGTGCTTCAGCATCACGTCGTTGGCATAAGACCGGGCGCCGCGCGAAGCCTGGATGATCACCGGCGCGTCAACCTCGGAGGCGGCCTCCATGATGGCGAGCGCCTGCTCCATATTGTTGATGTTGAATGCCGGCACGCCATAGTCGTGCTCCGCCGCGTGATCGAGCAATTGGCGCAACGTAATACGAGCCATGGTTTCTGTTCTCCGCGTTGGGCCTGCGCCCGATACCTAAGGGTGATTCCGAGAAGTGAAAAGCCGTTGTCTGAAAAGATCACGCCGAAAAAAAGATCGGCGGCGAGTTTGATTAACGAAGCAGGATCGGACCCTGGAGTGTGATGATTTTTCTTTGAAATGGTTTTTCGTCAAATCGTCATCCGCCCTCCGTCTTATTATTCGAGCACGAGGTCCGGGCGAACGCTTTGCGTTTCCCAGGCCCCGCGCTCATTTTTGCGGACGAACTTCTAGCGTATTTTCAAAACCTCCACTCCCGGCAGCGGCTTGCCTTCCATCCATTCAAGAAACGCGCCGCCGGCGGTCGAAACATAGCTGAAATCGCCGGCCACGCCGGCCTGGTTCAACGCCGCGACGGTATCGCCGCCGCCGGCGACCGAGATCAGTTTTTTGGTCCTGGTCCGCTCCGCCGCGTGTTTGGCGGCCAGCACAGTGCCGCGGTCGAAAGGCGTCATTTCGAAGGCGCCGAGCGGGCCGTTCCAGACCAGCGTCGCAGCGTCGTCGATCGTCGCATGTATCCGCGCGATTGACCGCGGCCCGACGTCGAGGATCATGCCATCGGCCGGAATCGCATCCAGGCCGTAGGCATGCGACGGCGAATTGGCGGCAAAATGCGTCGCCACCACCGCGTCGACCGGCAGAATAATCGCGCAATTCGCCGCTTCAGCCTTTTCCAGAATCCGCAGCGCGGTGGCAGCGAGATCTTTCTCCGCGAGCGACTTGCCGATTCCGACGCCCTGCGCATGCAGGAAGGTGTTGGCCATGCCGCCGCCGATCACCAGGGCGTCTACCTTGCTCACCAGGTTTTCCAGAAGGTCGATCTTGGTGGACACCTTGGCGCCGCCGATTACCGCGATCACAGGCTTGGTCGGTGCTTCCAACGCCTTGCCGAGCGCGTCGAGTTCGGCCTGCATGGTGCGGCCGGCGTAGGCGGGCAGCTTGTGGCCGAGGCCCTCGGTCGATGCGTGGGCGCGGTGTGCCGCCGAAAATGCGTCGTTGACCCAGATGTCGCCGAGCTTTGCCAGCGCCGCCACGAAGGCCGGATCGTTCTTTTCTTCCTCTTTATAGAAGCGGGTGTTCTCCAGACAAAGGATGTCGCCGTCCTTCATCGCGCCAACCGCCTTTTCCGCGGCCTCGCCGATGCAATCATCCGCGAAGGCCACCGGGCGCTTGAGAATGTTCGCCAGCGCCGCGGCGACCGGCTTTAGCGAATCCTTGCTGTCGCGGCCCTTGGGTCGGCCGAAATGCGCGAGCAGGATGGCCTTGCCGCCCTTGTCTGATATTTCGGTGATGGTCGGTGCAACGCGCTCCAGCCGGGTACCGTCGGTGACGCGGCCGTTCTCCATGGGGACATTGAGGTCGACGCGCAAGAGCACGCGCTTATTCTTCACGTCGACGTTGTCGAGGGTGCGGAACTTGTACATTGAACGCTTCCTTGGCCCGCGTGGCGCTTACTTGGCCCGTCATTTCGGGACGCATCGAAGATGCGAACTACGAAGTGCACTCGCGCATCAGAGAAACCCGATATTCCGGTCCGGTCCATCGGATCATCCGGAATAACGATGTAACCAAATGACGGAGCGACTAAATGCAGATGCCCGGAGCGGCGCTCCGGGCATCGATGACATTTTAGAGAAGTTTTCCCATCGCGACGGCGGTGTCCGCCATGCGGTTGGAGAAGCCCCATTCATTGTCGTACCAGGACATCACGCGTACCAGCGTGCCGTTCTGCACCTTGGTCTGGTCCATGTGGAAGGTGGAGGAGTGCGGATCGTGATTGAAATCGATCGAGACGTTGGGCGCAGTGGTGTAGCCCAGGATTCCCTTGAGCTGCTGCTCGCTGGCGCGCTTCATCGCCTCGTTGATTTCCTTCACGTCGGTCTTGCGCTGCGCGACGATCTTGAGATCCACTACCGAGACGTTCGGCGTCGGCACGCGGATCGCGACGCCGTCTAGCTTGCCCTTCAGTTCCGGCAGCACGAGGCCGATTGCCTTGGCAGCCCCCGTCGAGGTCGGGATCATCGACATCGCCGCGGCGCGGCCGCGATAGAGGTCCTTGTGCATGGTATCGAGCGTCGGCTGGTCGCCGGTATAGGCGTGAATCGTGGTCATGAAGCCGGTCTCGATGCCGACCGTGTCGTTCAAGACCTTGGCGAGCGGGGCGAGACAGTTGGTGGTGCAGGAGCCGTTGGAAACGACCAGGTGATCCCGGGTCAAGCTATCGTGATTGACTCCGAAGACGATGGTCGCGTCGGCATTATCGGCGGGCGCGGATACCAGCACGCGCTTCGCGCCCGCGGTCAAATGGGCAGACGCCTTGTCCTTGGCGGTGAAGATGCCGGTGCATTCCAGCGCGATGTCGACGCCGAGTTCTTTCCAGGGCAGTTTGGCGGGGTCGCGTTCGGCTGAGACCTTGATCTTGCCGTTGCCGACGCTGATCGAGTCGCCTTCCACCGTCACGACGCCGGGGAAACGGCCGTGGACGGAATCGAAGCGCAAAAGGTGGGCGTTGGTCTCGACCGGGCCGAGGTCGTTGATGCCGACGACTTCGATGTCCTTGCGACCGGATTCGGCAATGGCCCGAAGCACATTGCGGCCGATGCGGCCAAACCCGTTGATTGCGACCCGGACTGCCATATCGTCATTCTCCCTTACTGGCTGGCGCCTCATGGCGCTGCTGTCCCCCGCGGAGGATGATGACTCATCCACGGAGGTGCTTACGGCGGATCGCCCGGTTCAGCCGGGCGAGAACGGACTATGTAAGGGTTAGGTAGCCTTTTTTTCGGGCAACCTCAACCTTCAGCCTAATCGCTTCAGCGCTGCGTTAACCGCAGCCTCAGCGGTAATTCCGAAATGTTTATACAAATCCTTGGCCGGCGCGCTGGCGCCGAAACCGTGCATGCCGATGAATTCGCCGTCCTGGCCGATGATCGCGTCCCAGCCGAACCGTACAGCGGCTTCGATCGCTACCTTGACCGGCGCATTGCCGATGACTGCCTTCTGTCGGTCAGCCGGCTGCGACAGCAGAAGTTCCATCGACGGCACCGATACCACCCGCGCCGCAATGTCGCGCTCCGCAAGCTGCTTCTGGGCATCGACCGCGATCTGAACCTCGGAACCGGTGGCGAACAGCGAGACCTTGGCCTCGCCTTGGGCCGCGACCAGCTCGTAGCCGCCATGGCCGCAGGGATTGTCCGCCGGCGTCGACGTGCGCAATTGCGGGAGACCTTGTCGCGTGAGCACCAGCACGGTCGGACCATCGGTCCGGTTCAGCGCCAGCTCCCAGCACTCCGCCACCTCGATCGCATCGCACGGCCGAAATACACGCATATTCGGGATCGCGCGCAGCGCCGCCAGATGTTCGACAGGCTGATGAGTCGGCCCGTCTTCGCCGAGGCCGATCAAATCGTGGGTCATAATGTAGACGACGCCCGTGCCCATCAGCGCCGCCAGACGCATCGCCGGACGCGCGTAGTCGGTGAACGTCAGGAATGTCGCGCCGCTCGGCGCAAAGCCACCATGCAGATAAATGCCGTTCATGGCCGCGGCCATGCCATGCTCGCGGATGCCGTAATGCACGAAGCGGCCCTTCGGCGTCTTGGCCTCGAAATTGGTGGCGGACTTCGCCTTGTTGTTGGTCGATCCCGTGAGATCCGCTGAGCCGGAGAGGAATTCCATCGGCATGACGGCTGCGATCGCATCGATCGCAAGCTCGGAGGATTTTCGGCTCGCGATGTTTTGCGGCGTCTCCAGCAAAGACTTCTTGAACGCCTTGAGCGCCTTCGCCAGCGCTGCCGGCCGCTCGTGGCGAAGGCGGCGATCGAACTCCGCGCGCTTGCGATCAGAGAACGTCGCCATCCGGGCTTCCCATTCCTTGCGCGCCTGGACGCCGCGGGCGCCCGCTTCGCGCCAGCCCTGCAGAACGTCGTCGGGCACGGAGAACGGCTCCAGCGAGATACCAAGCTTTTCCTTGGCGCCCTTGAGTTCCTCGGCGCCGAGCGCCTCGCCATGGGCCTTGTTGGTGCCCGCCCTGGTCGGCGCGCCGTAACCGATCGTGGTCTTGCACGCGATCATGGTCGGCTTGCTGGATTTCTGCGCTTTGGCGATCGCGGCTGCGATTGCCTGCTGGTCCTGGCCATCGATCAGCTCCGACGCCCAGCCTGCCGACTTGAATCGCTTCACCTGGTCAACCGAGTCGGACAGGGTCGTCGGCCCGTCGATCGAAATGCCGTTGTCGTCATAGAGTACGATCAGCTTGTTGAGCTTCCAGTGTCCGGCGAGTGCGATCGCTTCCTGCGAGACGCCTTCCATCAGGTCGCCATCGGAGACGAGCACATAGGTGTGATGATCGACGGCCTTCTTGCCGAATTCGGCTGCCAACATCTTTTCGGCAACCGCCATCCCGACCGCGGTCGCGATGCCCTGGCCGAGCGGGCCGGTGGTGGTTTCGATACCCTTGGTGTGGAAGTTTTCCGGATGCCCCGGGGTCAGCGATCCCAGCTGGCGAAAATGCTTGAGCTGGTCGAGCGTCATGTCGGAGTTGCCGGTCAGATACAGCACCGCATACAGCAGCATCGAACCGTGGCCGGCCGACAGGACGAAGCGGTCGCGATCCGGCCATTTCGGTTCGGCCGCATCGTATTTCAGGAACTGCGTAAACAGGACGGTGGCGATGTCGGCGGCACCCATGGGCAGGCCGGGATGGCCCGATTTGGCCTTCTCGACAGCGTCAATTGCCAGACCGCGGATCGCGTTGGCCATGCGGGTGTGGTCGACCTGCGTCATGATGAAAATCCGTCTGAAATGAGATGCTTGGTTGCGGTACCTAGCTGGGCGATTGCCGGGCTACGGGGGTGGTGATCACGAGGGATTGGGGCTGGGATAGCATCTGTGTTCCCGAAGTCCAAGGCAATGAAACGCGCTGCGGGGCCGAAAAGTTGCTTTGCGGTGCATAGTTCTGCGGCGACGTTGCGCTGGCCTCGCTTGCCACGTAAATTTACCGCGCTAAACGCTTGCCGAGCCGCGGGTTTTGTCCCTTCGCGGCCGGCCTCACGGAGGTCCGCGCCGACTACATGAGCGATCACCCCGCCAATGGCTCGGGATATTCCGAGCCGGCCTCGGCCGACATCGACGCCGCGACGCGGCGGCTGATGACGGCGCTCGATGCGTTGGAAAGTGCGGCCGAACGACGCCGTGAAGCCGATCGCGACGAGAACGAGTTGGCGAGCCGCATACAGGCGCTGGGCGCGGATCGCTCGCGGCTCGCCGACGAACTCGATGGATCGTTGGTGAAGTCGCGCCGGCTCGAGCGTGTCAATCGCGAGATCGCGGAACGGCTGGATGCGGCGATCGGCGCCATCCGCGCGGTGCTCGACGCGGGAGAAACCTGATAAGTCACGTCAACGTCACCATCAACGGTCGGCAGTATCGCATGGCCTGCGAGGAAGGCCAGGAATCGCGGCTCATGAATCTGGCGGAAAGTTTCGAGTCACGGATCGGAGAGTTGCGCGGCAAATTCGGTGAAATCGGCGACGCCCGCCTCACCGTCATGGCGGCGCTCATGGTGTGCGACGAACTGTTCGACGTCGGTCATCGCGTGCGCAGCCTCGAGCAAGAACTCGAAGCCTTACGCAATGTACGTACCGTGGCGGCGGATCATGCGAAGGCGACGCAAACGGCGGTCGCCAATGCGCTGAACGCAGCCGCCGAGCGGATCGAGAAAACCACCCAGGTGCTGAACCGCACGATCGGCGGCGGCGTGGCGATTGGTTGATCGGCCATTTGTTTTCGATGGTCTTTGCTTACGTCCGCCGCTGCCGCTTTGTCGGAAAACGCCGGGGTGCGCTGCTTAGCGCTGGCGGTTTGACGCAACCGTGGTTACATTGGTCGGGCGAAGCTGTGTCGCGCGTCAGGAGCCATATATCCCCGGGGCCTTATCGATCCTTCAGGGAACTGTCCCTGGCCAGGTCCGTGGACTTGGCTACATGGTGCCCACCTACTTTCGTAGGGAACTCCGGGATCGAGCGCTCCAACGGCCATCGCGGCTTCGCACTTATTTTCTGCTCGTGACGGCTGTCACGAAAGCACGGCCTTTTTACCAGCGCTCATGAATACTGATCACTTGCTTTTCGGGTGATGACGGCAATTTGGTGGACGGCGGAATCATACGCGGAATGTCCGACATCTCCCCAGCCCGATCTAAAGCCGAGTTGCGCGCGGCGGCGCTCGCGGCGCGTGACGCGCTGAGTGCGGCGCAACGCGCCATCGCGGCCGAAGCCGTCGGCGAGCGCGGAGTGCCGATCGAGATGCTGCCCAACATGATCGTCTCGGGTTACGCACCGATCCGCAGCGAGATCGATCCGATGCCTCTGTTGTTGAAACTCGCCGCGCAGGGTGCCCGGTTGGCCATGCCGACGGTGACCGCGCGCGGTCAATCGCTGGTATTCCGTGCGTGGTCGCCGCAAGACAGGATGGTGCTCGGAGCGCTCGGAATCCCCGAGCCTTCGCCGGCCGCGGCCGAAGTCATTCCCGACGTCATGCTGGTGCCGCTGGCAGCGTTCGACCAATTGGGCCATCGCATCGGTTATGGTGCGGGTCACTATGACCGCAGCCTGGCGCATTTGCGCAAATCGAAGGCCATTACCGCCATCGGCATTGCCTTCGCCGCGCAGGAAATCGAGGCCGTACCGGCGTTGTCACACGACGTGCCGCTGGATTATGTGCTAACGGAAACGCGGATGTTCGATTTCCGGAGTTCATGACTTGCGTATTCTGTTCGTCGGGGACGTGGTCGGCAGGGCCGGGCGCACTGCCATCTCGGATCATCTTCCCGGAATGATCCGGGACTGGGCGCTCGATCTCGTTGTCGTCAATGGCGAGAATTCGGCCGGTGGCTTCGGCATCACCGAGTTGATCTACCAGGAGTTCATCGATGCCGGCGCCGACGCGGTCACGCTCGGCAACCATTCGTGGGATCAACGCGAGGCACTCGTCTTTATCGAACGCGCGCCGAGGCTCATCCGCCCGGCGAATTTCCCCACGGGGACGCCGGGACGCGGCGCCGCGCTGATCGACACCAAGAACGGCAAGCGCGCGCTGGTCGTCAACGCCATCGGCCGCGTCTTCATGACGCCCTTTGACGATCCCTTCGCGGTGCTCAACCGCGAACTCAATTCCTGCCCGCTCCGCGCAGCAGCGGATGCGATCGTGGTCGATTTCCATGGCGAGGCTTCCAGCGAAAAGCAGGGCATCGGTTTTTTCTGCGACGGCCGTGCCAGTCTGGTGGTCGGCACCCATACCCACGTGCCGACCGCCGACCACCAGATACTTCCCGGCGGCACGGCGTACATGACCGATGCGGGCATGACCGGAGACTACGATTCGATTATCGGCATGCAGAAGGAGGAGCCGCTGCGCCGCTTCACTTCGGGCATTCCGTCCGGTCGATTCGAACCGGCGCTCGGTGTGGCGACGCTGAGCGGCGTCGCGGTCGAGACCGATGACGCGACGGGGCTGGCGCTGCGGGTCGCACCGGTTCGGGTTGGTGGCCGTCTCGAGCAGACGCTGCCGATGTTCTGGGCCGGTTAAGTCGCGCGACAACGGCGTCGCCGCGCTTTACCGGCGACTCTCGATTTCGAGCGTCACAAGTCTCGCAAGCAAGGTCGCGGGATAAAGCTGGCCGAAGATTGCTTCCACATTGCACAGGCTGCGCGCGATCGGATGCACCGGAAAAATGTCGCCGTACCCGGTCGTCGTCAGCGTCACGAAGCTGAAATAGATCAGATTGCTTGGAAGAGCGGGCGTGTCTTCGATCGACATCCCTGCAAACGCCTTCGGTATCAGCGCGGCTACGAAGGTGAACAGCGCCAGGAAGGCAATGGCGATGGCCAAATAGAGCAGCACCGCGCCCATGATGTGGTGATAGGTGACCCGTCCCGGTGCAAATACCGCGCGGGACACCACCCATCCCAGCGTGCCTCCCATGATCAGCCACGAACCTGCGAAAAGATTGATATCGAGGTTCGACGGTGCCCGGAGCCGAAAGATAGCGCCGATTGTTGCCATCACCAGTGACACCGCCATTGCGCCGAGCGCTGTTCGGCTCCCCGACATCACGAACACGCCCGCGACGAGGATGACGGCAAAGATCAGTTCGAAAGCCTGGAAAACGAAGATCCCCGAGGCCTGGAGCGGGGCCATGACAAACAACATCACGAGAATTAACGCGGTAAGCGCGGTCAGAAGCGGATTGCTCCAGCGTTCCCGCAAATCAGCCACGAAATCGGTCATGGGCGCCACACCGTGCTCTGATCAACCAGACGTTCCGCATCCGGGCAGATCGCGCCGCCGCCGTCCAATCCTGCGGGCTGCACGACCGACATGGCCGAATCCTTTCGCGAGGCTCGACGATTGATTTGAGTGGTCTGGTGGCGGGCGATCAATCGGTGGCGGCCATGGCAAATGGTGCAAATGATGTGGCGCAGGTCGCTTTGGCGCGACCCCTTGGGTAATGTGATCCGAGTGTCGCATCGGCGCGTGAAGTCATGGTTAACGACGCGTTATTTAAACTCTTTGCGTATCGCTACCTAAATACCCCTATATCGACCCATCTTTGATTTTACCGGTGCCGGGCCTATAAGGCCGCGCCTCCGAGACATCCCGGACGAATCCCGAAAGACATCGCCATGGCCGGACATTCCCAGTTCAAGAACATCATGCACCGCAAGGGGCGACAGGACGCGCAGAAGTCGAAGGTGTTCGGCAAGCTGGCGCGAGAAATTACCGTCGCTGCCAAGATGGGCCTGCCCGACCCCGCCATGAACGCGCGGCTTCGCGCCGCCGTCAGCGCCGCCCGCCAGGAAAGCATGTCGAAGGACACGATCGAGCGCGCGATCAAGAAGGCCAGCGGCAACGAAGCGGAGAGCTACGACGAGATCCGCTATGAGGGGTATGGTCCGGGCGGTGTCGCGGTGATCGTCGAGGCGCTCACCGACAACCGTAACCGCGCGGCCTCCGATATCCGTTCCTATTTCACCAAATCCGGCGGCAATCTCGGCGAAACCGGTTCGGTCGCCTTCATGTTCGATCGCACCGGCGTCATTGAATACGACGGCAAGGTCGCCTCCGACGACGCGATGCTGGAGGCGGCGATCGACGCGGGCGCCGACGACGTCATCTCAAGCGAGGACGGTCACGAGGTCTACGCCTCACCGGAGAGCTTCCACGACGTCGTCAAGGCTTTGGAGACAAAATTCGGCGAAGCCCGCAAGGCGGCCTTGACCTGGAAACCGCAGAACACGATCGCGGTGGATGACGAAACCGGGGAGAAGCTGCTGAAGCTGATCGATCTCCTGAACGAACATGACGACGTGCAGAACGTGTTCGCCAATTTCGAGGTCTCCGACGCCTTGATGGCCAAGATTGGCGGTTAAGCTCTCACCGTCGTTCCGCCGGCTGGAATCCTCGCCCGCGCCTGCGGCATCGCGCAGAGTGACGCTTGAGCGGTGCACGACGCTGCTTTCGCGGGGATGACATCCCTGTTTGTGTTTCGTTCACGGTATTCCGGCGTTATCACTACTCCATGACATCCCAGCCGATTCGCCATCCCGTCCGCATCCTCGGTATTGATCCGGGGCTGCGTCGTACCGGCTGGGGCGTGATCGATATCGACGGCAACCGGCTGGCTTTCGTGGGCTGCGGCTCGGTGGAACCGCAAGAAGGCCTGCCGTTGGCTGGCCGTTTGCTGGCGATCCATGCAGGGCTCGCCGCCGTGCTCGGCGAGCACCAGCCGGCGGAGGCCGCGGTCGAACAGACTTTCGTTAACAAGGACGGCGTCGCAACGCTGAAACTGGGGCAGGCGCGGGGGGTGGCAATGCTGGCGCCCGCCTTGTTCGGTATATCGGTGGCGGAATACGCGCCGAACCAGGTCAAGAAAACCGTGGTCGGCGCCGGTCATGCCGACAAGAGCCAGATTCTCATGATGCTGAAGATATTGTTGCCCAAGGCCGAACCGAAATCCGCCGATGCCGCCGACGCCCTCGCGATCGCGATCACCCACGCTCATCACCGCGCCAGCATAGCGCTCAAGCTGAAGGTGGTTGGAGCATGATCGGCAAACTCAAGGGTCTGATCGACAGCTATGGCGAGGAATACGTGATCCTCGATGTGGGCGGCGTCGGCTATCAGGTGCATTGTTCGACGCGGACGCTGCAGGCTTTGCCGTCGCCCGGCGAGGCGGCAGTGCTGTCGATCGAAACTTATGTGCGCGAAGACCAGATCAAGCTGTTCGGCTTTCGCAGCGATGTCGAACGCGAATGGTTTCGATTGTTGCAAACCGTACAGGGCGTCGGCGCAAAAGTGGCGCTCGCGGTGCTCTCGACCCTGCCGCCGGCGGAGCTCGCAAATGCGATCGCGCTGCGCGACAAGGCCTCGGTGACGCGCACCCCCGGCGTGGGACCTAAAGTGGCCGAGCGCATCGTCACCGAGCTCAAGGACAAGGCGCCGGCGTTCGCCAATGTCGATCCGGCGCTGGTGCATTTGTCCGGCGCGATCGATGATCAACGCGCGCCGCGTCCGGTCACCGACGCGATCTCGGCACTGGTCAATCTCGGTTACGGCCAGCCGCAAGCCGCCGCCGCCATCGCCAGCGCCTCGCGCAGCGCGGGCGAAAAAGCGGAGACCGCACAGTTGATCCGGCTTGGATTGAAGGAATTGGCGAAGTGAGGGGGCATTGTGCGGTGGTCATCTCCAACGCTTGCAGTTCCGGCGCTCGCCTCGGACCCCGCACGGGGGCGGTGAGCACAGACCGTGCTAACGTCGTCGCATGACCACGCCATCCCGCATCGTTACCCCCGAGCGCCGTGCCGACGATGTCGGCGATACGGCCCTGCGGCCGCAATTGCTGTCGGAATTCGTGGGCCAGGCGCAGGCGCGCGCCAACCTTGCGATCTTCATCGAGGCCGCCCGTAAGCGCGCCGAGGCGCTGGACCACGTGCTGTTCGTCGGCCCCCCCGGGCTCGGCAAGACCACGCTGGCGCAGATCGTGGCCCGCGAACTCGGCGTAGGTTTCCGCGCCACGTCGGGCCCCGTGATAGCCAAGGCCGGCGATCTTGCGGCGCTGTTGACCAATCTCGAGGAGCGCGACGTCCTTTTCATCGACGAGATCCATCGCCTCAGCCCCGCGGTCGAGGAGGTGCTCTATCCGGCGATGGAGGATTTCCAGCTCGACCTCATCATCGGCGAAGGTCCGGCCGCGCGCTCGGTCAAGATCGAACTGGCGAAATTCACGCTGGTTGGCGCAACCACGCGCGCCGGCCTCCTGACCAATCCGTTGCGCGACCGCTTCGGGATTCCAGTGCGCTTGAATTTCTACACGGTCGAAGAGCTCGAAAAGATCGTCAGCCGCGGTGCGCGCGTGCTCAATATCGGCATGACGCCGGATGGCGCCAATGAAATCGCGCGCCGCGCGCGCGGAACGCCGCGCATCGCCGGACGTCTGCTGCGTCGGGTGCGGGATTTTGCTTCCGCTGCGGACGCTTCCGCGATCGATCGCAAAATCGCCGACAACGCCCTCGGCGCGCTGGAAGTCGATGCGGCCGGCCTCGATGCGATGGATCGGCGTTATCTCACCACCATCGCGCTGAATTACGGCGGCGGTCCCGTCGGCGTCGAAACCATGGCAGCGGCGTTGTCGGAGCCGCGTGACGCCATCGAGGACATCATCGAACCGTTTTTGATTCAATGCGGCTATCTGCAGCGCACCCCGCGGGGGCGGTTGTTGACGTTACATGCCTTCCGCCACCTCGGTCTCGCCGAACCCGCCCGCGATCCGGGAGGGGCTGTTCGGCCAGAGTGACGGGGACGACGCATGAAAAACTCGGCGCATCGAACATCGGATCATTCGTTTCTCGACGGTGCGATACACGATGGCCGCCACCACATGCAGGTGCGGGTCTATTACGAGGACACCGATTTTTCCGGCATCGTCTATCACGCCAATTACCTGCGCTTCATGGAGCGGGGCCGCACCAACCATCTGCGGCTGATGGGCGCCGAACAACACGCGCTGTTTGCAGAAGCGGAACGCGAAACCGCGGGCTTCGCTTTCGTGGTGCGTTCGATGCAGATCGATTTTCTGAAGCCGGCCCGCATGGATGATGTGCTCGATGTAGTGACTTGGCCGATTGCGGTGAAGGGGGCTTCGATCATGATGGGACAGGAGGTCCGGCGCGGCGCGGACGTCCTGGTCAAGGCACAGGTGCGGGTTGCCTTCATCAGCGAGGGGCGGGCGCAGCCGATCCCCAAGGCGTTGCGGACCTTGCTGAAGGCCGATCAGGTCTAGAACATTCTCAAATGAAGATATTGCCTCGCGTCACCATCTGGTTCGAGGCGCATCATGCCGCCTCATTCCCGGCTCGAAACATGCAATGTTACAATCGTAACGAATTTCGCCGTCGGTGAAATTCTAGAGTAACCGCGGCGTCCGAACTTCCGCCCCGCTGGGATGGAGTTTGTGATGAATGAAAGCAGTTTGATCAGAGGTGGTCGCCGCTCGATCGGCTCTTGGGCTCGAACGCCATCGGTCCGCTGCCCGAGAGGCGCGCTCTGATGTCGAAGCATTGCGGTGATCATGCCGTTGTCATCGGCGCCGGAATTGGCGGTCTGGCGGCAGCGTCGGCACTTGCCGGCTATTTCAATCACGTCACGGTGCTCGAACGCGACGAACTCGGCTATGAGCCCGCTGTTCGACCAGGCGTACCTCAATCCCGGCATTTGCATGGACTTCTGACCGGCGGGTTGTCCGCGCTTGGCGAGCTCTTTCCGGACTTCAATCGGTATCTTTCGGAGGCTGGAGCGGTGCCTTCCCGAATTGCCTCCGAGATTCGGATGGAAATTCCCGGCTACGACCCGTTTCCGCAGCGTGACTTCGGCTGGACGGGGTACACAATGTCCCGGCCGCTGCTTGAGCATGTCATGCGGCAGCGGCTGCGGAAACAGACCAACGTCATGCTGCTCGATCGTTGCCGCGTGGTCGAACTGGTGGCGGCCGACGGCTCGGTAACAGAGGTTCGGTGCGGCGTCGTCGACAGTCCGGTCAGGTCGCTTCGCGCCGATCTCGTCGTCGACGCCTCCGGCCAGGGGTCGCTGACGCCCGCGTTATTGAAAACGATGCGGCTGCCGAAACCCGAACAGACCGATATCGGTATCGACATGGGCTACGCCAGCGCGACCTTTGAGGTTTCGGAAGCGCCAAGCGATTGGAAGGTGACGGTTACGTTTCCTGAGAAACCGTCGCTCGGCAAAACCGGGTACCTCTTTCGGATTGAAGGGGACCGATGGATGGTCCTGGTCGGAGAAAGGCATGCGCCGCCGCCGCCCGACAGCTTCGACGGTTTTCTGGAACTGACGCGGCAGCTGAGAACCTCGACGATCTACGATACGCTGAAGAACGCGAGGCCGGTCGGTAAAGTGCATCGCTTCAGTTTCCCGGAGAGTTCGTGGCGGCACTACGAGCAACTTGCGGCTTTTCCCCGCGGCCTGATTCCGATCGGCGATGCCATCTGCCGCTTTAATCCAATCCACGGGCAAGGCATGTCTGTCGCTCTCCAACAGGCGTGCGTCCTCAAGGATCTGCTCGGGCGTGCCGGTGACAGCGATCCGCTCGAGGGATTGGCGCCGGCTTACTTCGCAGCCGTCACGCCCCTGATCGCCGGACCCTGGTCGATGTCTGCCGTTCCGGATTTCGCCAATCCCCTGACCCGAGGTACGCCGCCACAAGATATGGACAACTCCATGCGTTTCGAGGCGGGACTGATACGCCTCGCCGCGCAAGATCCCAAGGTGCACGAATTGATGCTGTCGGTCCGTTACCTGATCAAGCCGGCCTCCGCGCTGCACGATCCCGATCTGGCGCGGCGAATCCAAATGGAATTGGCGGATGCATGAAGCGCACTGACCGCGGCGCCGGCATGTTCGCGGTTTAGAGGAACGCGAGGGGCGGCCGATCAATCCGCATCGCAGTCCTCTCTACTGTCTCCTCGCTCCCCGTTGCAGTCGCAACGGGGAGGTATAATGAATCGACTTAGGCCGCCGTCTGATGGCGCGCGATTTCCGTCTGGTACAGTTTGAATTCTTCGGCAACCGCCCTTGCGATGCTCGGGCGCGCGCGCAGCCGCTCGTAATACGCCTTCACGGCAGGCCACTTCGCGAGTTCGATCGGGGGCGTTGCCATGGTCCAGTTGATGACGGTCACGAGATACGCATCGGCAACACTGAAATGGTCGAGCAGGAAGTCACGGCCGTTGAGATAGTTGTCGAGGAAGTCCAACCGCGACAGGCCTTTGCTAAGGACGTAGGTCTTCATCTCCGGCGGCGCCTTCTTGTCGAGCATCGGCACGAATAATCCTTTGTGCAATTCGGTGCCGATGAAGCAGAGCCATTGGTGCAATCTGCTCCGCTCTACGCCGGGTCCGGTAGCGATGCCGGCCTGCGGAAAGCGATCGGCGACATATTGCAGGATCGCGGCATTCTCGGTGAGGACCATGCCGTCGTCGGTCCGCAGCGTCGGTACCAGCCCGAGCGGGTTGACCCGATAAAAGTCAGTACCGTCATTCTGAACGACCTTGGTCCTGGGATCGACCTCGAGATAATTGGCCGCTTCTCCGGCCTCGTACAGCGCGATCCGGGTCGCCATTGAACAGGCCAGCGGCGAGAAATAAAGATCCACGGCGTTGCCTCCCTGGGTTTCCGGCCCAAACGTTTTGGAACCGTGTTTGATTTTCATACTGTTTCGCATAATATAGGTGTCGTCAAGGAATTTGTGCGACATGGTACAAAAAAGACCGACCCCACCTGCGATCGAATCCGATCCGACACCCAAGCGGCGTGGCCGGCCGCGCGCGTATCAGCCCGAGATCGCACTCGGCAAAGCGCTCGATCTGTTCCGTAAGGACGGGTTCGCCGCGACCTCGCTCGATGATCTCAGCGCTGCCACCGGCATGAACCGGCCGAGCCTTTACAGCGCGTTCGGCGACAAGCGTGAACTCTACATCAAGAGCTATGCGCGCTACCGGGCGGACGCGCGAGCGGCGATGATCGATATTTTCAGGGGCGAGGTCCCGATCCGCAAACGGCTGGAGCGCATCTACGCCACGGCGCTCGATATCTATCTGTCCGGCGAGGCCGGTCCACGCGGCTGCTTCACGGTCATGACGGCCGCATCGGAAGCGGTGTCTGATCCCCACATCCGTGCCATGGTGGTTGACGGCTTTTCCGAATTGGACAAAGCGTTCGCGGCCTGCTTCCGGCTTGCGCTGGAAAACGGCGAACTGCCCGGGGGCGCGGACCCCACCGTGCTGGCGCAACTGGCCTCGGCCACCATACATACCGTTGCGATCCGCGCCCGGGCGGGAGTGCCGCGCAAGGAATTGGAGGCGATCGTGAAAGGCGCCATCGACATGCTGGTCGGGCCTCCCGTCTTGGGTCGTTAATATCCGCGCGCGGGATCGACCACGTTTTCCAGGACGTCGCCGGCCTCGAAGCGTTCGATCTGCCGCGCGACATATTTCGATATTTCGTCGGGATCCGTATCGGCGGCGTTGTGCGGTGTCAGCACGACCTTCGGATGCGTCCAGAACCGGCTGTCCGAGGGCAGCGGCTCGGTTGCATAAACATCGAGCGAGGCGGCTCCCAGCGTCCCGTCGTCAAGGCATTCCAGAACGTCGGTTTCGTTTTGAAGGCCGCCACGGCCGGCATTGATCAGGACCGGTGCCGCCATCGGGCTCTCGCGGTTGAGCTTTTGGAACAATCCGCGATCGAGGATGTGCCTCGTGTCCGGTGTGAGCGGAAGCAGGCAAACCAGGATATCGGTCGCGTTGAGGAATGCATCGAGCTGCGTAGCGCCATGAAAGTGTTGGATGCCGTCGACGTGCCGCTCGCTTCGGCTCCAGCCGCAGACCCGAAAGCCGAGATGGCGCAACGCCTGCGCCGCGCTTATGCCGAGCGTGCCGAGCCCCATGATGCCGACCGAAATCGCGCGCGCGGGCCATTGAAATTTCGGGGCCCAGCGTCTTTCGCGCTGGCTGGCCCGGAGATAAAGCTCCTGCCGATGATGCATCAGCACGTGCAGCACGACATACTCCGTCATCCGAGCCGTAAGGTCGGAAACTGCGACACGCACCACCGGCACCTTCGGCAAGCTTGCATCGGCCATCAGCGCGTCGACACCCGCACCCAGATTGAAAATGACGCGAAGGTTTGGAAACGCCGCGAGTTCTCCCGGAGAGGGCTTCCAGACCGCGGCATAGTGCACCTCAGCGGGATCGAGTTCCGCGTCGGGCGTCAGCACCACGCGGCGTCCGCGGCAGACATCGTCGAAGCGGCGCTTCCATCGTTCGGGTGACCAGTTTTCCGTCCCGCCATGGATCAGAAGCGCAAGGGTGGCTCTATTCATTGGGTGCTTGCCTGCGGCTTTTGGTCGTTGCCAGCGAAATGCCGGGCGGCCAAATGATGCGAAATATTTCCGTTTTGCTGTCGGCTCCGGGCATACTCGCTCGTCCTCAGCCTGAGAAGGGACCTATCTGCATGCTGTATGCCATCCTCTGCTATCACGATGAAGACGTGGTCGGCGCCTGGAGCAAGGACCAGGACGCCGCGGTGATGAAGAAACTCACCGTCGTCCAGGATAAATTGACCCGACAGGGCAAGCTGGGCCCGGTCGCCCGGTTGTTGCCGACGACCGCGGCGACGACGCTGCGCAAGGAAAATCCGCCGGTCGTCATCGACGGTCCCTTTGCCGAGACCAAGGAGCAATTGCTCGGCTTCTATCTCGTCGACTGCAAGAATCTCGATGAGGCGCTCGATATTGCCCGCGATCTCGGCGAGGCCAATCCCGGCGGCGCCTACGAAATTCGCCCGGTCGGATTGTTCGTACCGGGGAGTGTGGCGACGTGACCGATACCGCCTGGATCGATGCCGCCCTGACCTCGGCGCGTCCCCAGGCGGTCGGCGCGCTGCTGCGCTATTTCCGCAATCTCGACACCGCGGAGGAGGCGTTTCAGAACGCCTGCCTGCGCGCGCTGAAAAGCTGGCCGCAGAATGGGCCGCCGCGCGATGCCGCCGCGTGGCTGATCATGGTCGGGCGCAATGTCGCGATCGACGACATCAGGCGGAGCAGCAAGCAGATGCCGCTGCCCGAGGACGACATCATTTCCGATCTCGACGACGCCGAAGAGCGGCTCGCCGAGCGGCTCGACGGCTCGCACTATCGCGACGACATCCTGCGGCTGCTGTTTATCTGCTGCCACCCCGATTTGCCGGCGACGCAGCAAATCGCGCTGGCGCTCCGCATCGTCTCGGGGCTGACGGTCAAGCAGATCGCGCGCGCCTTTCTGGTCGGCGAAGCCGCGATGGAGCAGCGCATTACCCGCGCCAAAGCTCGCGTTGCCGACGCCGACGTGCCGTTCGAGACACCCGGCGCCGTGGAGCGCACAGAACGCGTCAGCGCGGTCGCCGCGATGATTTATCTGATTTTCAATGAAGGCTATTCCGCCAGCGGCGACAGCGCGGAGGTTCGGGCTCCGTTGTGCGAGGAGGCGATCCGACTGGCCCGGCTGTTGCTGCGGCTGTTCCAGGGCGAACCCGAGATTATGGGACTGACGGCGCTGCTATTGCTGCAGCATGCCCGTGCCGCCGCGCGGTTTGACGCAGCAGGCATGCTGGTCCTGCTTGACGACCAGGATCGCGGCCTGTGGAACCAGGCGATGATCGCGGAGGGGCTTGCGCTGATCGACAAGGCGATGCGTCACCGCCGCAGCGGCCCCTATCAGATTCAGGCCGCGATCGCCGCCTTGCATTGCCGCGCCGCGACGCCGGATGATACCGACTGGACCCAGATCGACCTGCTCTATGGCGCACTCGAGCTCATGCAGCCTTCGCCGGTGGTCACGTTAAATCGCGCAGTCGCCGTATCCAAGGTGCGCGGTGCCGAGGCCGCGCTCGCGATGATCGCGCCCTTGGCCGAACGGCTGTCGAGTTATTTCCATTTCTTCGGCGTGCAAGGTGCGTTCCTGATGCAGCTCGGCCGCAACGACGAGGCACGGATCGCGTTCGACCGCGCCATCGCGCTGGCCAGTACGTCGGCGGAGGCCGCTCATATCCGCATGCATCTCGACCGTCTGATGCGCGACAGCCAGCCGCGTCCCTCCAAACGTTCAAAAAAATAATCGGGCCCTGTCGGGCTGCGCTTGCTCCATTCGTCAAGTGATCGAGCATCACCAATGGAGCAAGTCATGCCTGCAATCGCCGACGCCGGGCCGGTATCGAAACCCTCGCGCTGGACCGGCCGCGCCATCAGCGGCCTCGTCATCCTGTTTTTACTGTTCGATGGTGCCGTCAAACTGGTGCCCTGGCCGGTTGTCACCGAAACGATGGACCGGATGGGTTATGGGTCGAGCGAAGCAATGGCGCGAAGCCTCGGCATCATCACCGTTGTTTGCACGATACTTTATGCAATTCCGCCAACCTCCATCCTCGGCGCGATCCTGCTGACCGGTTATCTCGGTGGCGCGATGGCCTCGCATGTACGGATCGGCAGCCCGTTGTTCAGCCACATTCTGTTCGGACTTTATCTGGGCTTGATGGTGTGGGGCGGGCTCTGGTTGCGGAACAGGAGTTTGCGCAAGTTAATACCCTTCTTTCATTGAATGCTTTTTTGTTCATCATTGACTCGCGGCGTTGAATGTTCGCGTACGGGGAAATGCCCATGTTGGAAGTGATTGCCATCATCGCTATCGTGCTCGCAATCGCCATTGCGGCCGTATTGATCCTTGCGGCGGCCAAGCCGGATACGCTCAGCGTCGAGCGCGTGATCGGCATCAGGGCGCCCCCGCAGACGATTTTTCCGTTGATCAACGACTTTCACCGGTGGCGTTCGTGGTCACCTTATGAGGACAGGGAACCCGCGCTGAAACGCAGCTACAGCGGCGCCGAGAGCGGCAAGGGCGCGGTCTACGCGTGGGAAAGCAACCGCAATGTAGGCTCCGGCCGAATGGAAATCCTCCGATCGTCCGAACCGGCGGCAATCGTGATCAAGCTGGATTTTTTCAAGCCGTTCGAGGGGCACAACATCGCCGAATTCACGATGCTGCCGCAGGGCGATAGCACGCGACTGACATGGATGATGCACGGCCCGGCGCCGTTGATGTCGAGGGTGATGCAGGTGTTCATGGATATGGACCGCATGATCGGCAGGGATTTTGAGGCAGGCCTCGCCAACCTGAAAGCACTGAGCGAGAACGAAACGGTGGGCTCGCCGGTCACGCAGCCAAATGCAAATTGACGCGAGCTGGACGAAGCCGCGCGGCCGGCCGCAAGCTCGCTCCGAGCGCCTGACCAAGGGTAAGGCTGCCCAATTCGATGTGCATCGGGGAATTGCTAAAAACCGACGAGAATGAACTTGGCGACATTGACCTGACGTCTTGCCAGCGTACGCTCCAGTGATCGATCAATCAGGGGACCTTTACGGACAAGAACGATGGCGGAAATCGGCGTGAGACGCCGCACCCGAAAATGCCGCTGAAAGGAATCTTGCATGCGCACGCAAATCAGCCGCCGCGACACAATCTTTGTTGCATCGAGGCTTGCGGCCACGGCATTCCTTGCCGCTGAAGCGCCATGGGCCCGAGCAGCCGAGTTGAATCCGCAGCCTCTACCGCCTTCGCCGGGATGGGAGAGGGCCTTGCCGCCCGGTCCCGACACCCGCGTCAAAATGACCGAGGCTTATGCCAAGCTCGTGGCGCGAGACGCCTATTTCTGGGCGTGGCCGTTGGTCAACATTTTCAATCGGCGGCAAGCCTTGAAGGAAGTGACTGAAATCGTCATGGCGGGGCCGGTTCCGACGGCTCCGCTCAACCGCTTCGCCATGCTCACGGACTATATCACGCCGAACCAGCGGCTCGTGGCTTGTCCCAATCAGGACGTGGTGTATGGCGCGGGTGCATTGGCGCTCGATATCTCACCGGTCGTGATCCAGGTGCCGAATTTTGGCGAACGCTTTTGGGTCTATCAGGTGGTCGATCTGCGGACCGATGGTGTGGTGCAGCTCGGCAAGATGTACGGCACGACGCCAGGCTTCTACATGGTAGTCGGTCCGGACTGGCATGGCGAAATACCGAAAGGCATCGCCAAGGTGTTCCGCTCGCCGACCAGGACCGGCTTCATCGCGCCGCGGATTTTCCAGGACGATACACCGGAAGACAAACATGCCATTCAGAGCGTGCTTCAACAGATCATGATGTATCCGCTGGCCGAGTACGACGGCACGATGAAGAGCAAGGACTGGAACCAGATTAAAAAGCTGCCGCCCAAAGAGGCGGGCGGCGATGCCGAGACGCAATGGGTTTTCCCGGAGAAATTCTTCGATGAGCTTCCGGCCGTCCTTGCCGACGCGCCGCCGCTTCCGGGCGAGGAAACCCGTTACGCGCAAATGCGGGCTCTGCTCGAAGCCATCAAGAACACTCCCACGCTCAAACCGGTTCTGGTCAAGACTGTCGCGGAGGCCGATGATGAGCTCGTCAAGCCGCTGTTCCAATTTCGCAACTATGGACAACAGCTTCCCTACAGCTGGAGCACGATCAGCAACGAGGCTGCGTTCGGTGCCGACTATTACACCCGCACAGCTGCCGCAAAGTCGAACATCCTCGTCAACTCACCGAACGAAACGAAGTATTTCTATCAGGATCTCGATGCGTCGGGCACGCGGCTTAACGGCGCCAATCGCTACACGGTAACCTTCCCCAAGGACCAGACGCCACCGGTCAACGGCTTCTGGTCGCTAACGCTTTATAATGAGCATCATTTCTTCGCGCCCAACGACCTCAAGCGGTATTCGCTCGGTACCAAGAACAAGACGTTGAAAACCAATCCGGACGGCTCGCTCACACTTTATGTGCAGCCCGAGGCGCCTCCCGAAGCGCAGCAGGCAAACTGGCTGCCGGCGCCAAAGGACGCCGACTTCTCTTTCTACATTCGCGCCTATTGGCCGAAGACAGCGGTAATCGACGGCTCGTGGACGCCTCCGGCGGTGCAGAAAGCAAACTGACACCGGGAAATTGATGAGGAAGCCATGAAACAGATAATTCTCGCAATACTCGCCGCTGCCGCCATCACGGGATCAGCGTGGGGAGCGACGCCTCCGGCCAAGCCGGACGAAAAGACCGTTGCAGATGCCTACATCTATTTGCTCGGACGGGCACTTGTGATCCGGCAGGAACACATCGACCGGCGCGGGGACGCCTTCGCCTACAACGCGATCAAATACAATCCGCTCGGGTCCGCCGATTTCGTCAATCCCAACTTCGACGTCGCCTACTTCGAAGCGTGGTTTGCGGTGGACGATCGAACACCCGTTCTTCTCGAAATTCCAGAGATCAAGGACCGCTACTACACGGCGCAAATTCTCGATGAATGGGGCGAGGTGATTGTCAATATCAACGATCGGACATTTCCGTCGAAGCCGTACGGTAAGTTCGCACTGGTGAAGCCGGATTTTCGCGGCACAATTCCAATCGATGCCGCCCGCATCGAATTGCATTCCAGTAAGGCCAAGATGCTGGGGCGGGTGGAGATCAAGGGAGATCCGGAAGGAGCCGTTCGGCTTCAGCAGCAGTTCAGGGTGACGCCGCTGGGGACGCCGCTGATTACGCCGCCTCCTTCGATCACGATGTTCGACAACGCGAGCCTGATCGGGGCCGACATCTTTGATGACGTCGACGTCCGGTTGTCCAGCGCCCTTGACGTCGCGCCCATCGCCGCCGAGATGCAGCAAAAGGTTCGCGCTGTCGCAGCCTACGTCGCATCCAGCAAGGAGGCCCGCGCCGAAGTTGACGGGCAACTGCGCGGGATCATCTCGCAGTTCAAGCAAGATGCGCTGACCAAAACCGCACCCTACCGAAACCATTGGCTTTGCGGGAATATCGGAGGCAATTACGGTCCCAACTACCGGCAGCGGACCACCGCGAACTATGCGGGTATCTGGGCCAACAGTCCGGGCGAGGCGGTCTACTTCATCGGGAGTCGCGACGCCGACGAACAACCCCTCAACGGCAGCAACAGCTATGTCATGCACTTTCCGGCCGACAAGCTTCCGACTTCCGTGGTGAACGCCTATTGGTCGGTGATCCTGGTTGGCGTGCCCGATTATCGCGTCGTCCCCAATAGCTTGAAGCGCTACAATTTCAACGACCATTCGCAACTTCAGAAAGAAGCGGACGGATCGTTGAAAATCGCAGTCGGACCGAAGCCGGTTTCGAGTGTCCCGCAATCCAATTGGCTCCCCTCAGCGGAGGGTAAGCCGTTTTCGCTGACGTTCCGCACCTACGTGCCAAAAGAGGCCGCGGCGAAGTGCGAATGGACTCCACCACCGTTGGAAAAACTTAACTAAAAGAGAGGTGATTTTCAGATCGCCCGACAGAGTCGGACGCCAAGCGGCCCCAAGGAAAGCAACAAGGAGACGACGATGCAGCTCAACCCCTATCTGTTTTACGACGGCAACTGCGAGGCGGCCTTCAAGTTTTACGAGAAGGCGCTCGGCGCAAAGATCGAGATGATGTTGAGAAACGAAGAAGCTCCACCGGATATGCCGTCGCCGCCGGAGCGGAAGAAGAAGATCATGCATGGCAGAATAACCATCGACGGCCATGTACTGATGGCATCCGATGCACCGCCTGATCACTTCCGCAAGCCGCAGGGCTTCGCGGTCTCACTTACGGTCGCCGATCCATTGGAGGCCGAGCGCAAGTTCAGCGCGCTCTGCGAGGGTGGCAGCGTAAATATGGCGTTCGGGAAGACCTTCTTCTCGAAGGGGTTCGGCATGTGTATCGATCAGTTCGGGATCCCCTGGATGGTCAATAGTCCGCTGGAAGCCTATTAACGCGGCCCTTCCCGCTGCAGGAAGCTCTCTCAACGGAGGCTATCGGCACGGCGGGTACATGGCTGCAAGCTCCCGGCCACGCAACAGCAGCAGACGAGATGACAATCCGCCGCGGCGCAAAATCCAGCCTCGCACCGCGGCGGGATAGGCCTCGAGCACCGATTCCGATGCTTCCGGCTCGGCATACATCCGGCCGCGCCGGTCCATCGATCGCGCGGCGTGAAACCCCAGCACGGCGCGGCGCGTCACGCAGATACGCTCGTTCGGAACGATGCTCAGCACCAGCGTACACGCCGACATGCATGGGCCATCGATTACCACCCGTTCGCCGGAAGCACGAACTTCCTCGAACAGATCAAGGAATGGACCAACTTGCCCGCCTTGACTGCCGAGGATGCGTATCTCGGCGTACGCCGGCGGCAAAATGGGAACGCACAACATCATTGCCGCGAGTGCGATTTTCAGACGTGCCTTTTGCATGGTCGGCGCTCCTCAAGACCGGACAACGCGGAACAAATCAGTCAACAGCAGCTGAGACAACCGCTATCGTTCCTAACAGGCGTTGTCATCAATGGCGCAGATCGCAGGCCGCAACGCGGTTGATGTCGGCCAGACGGCGGTCCGCGCTGGCTCGAATATCCAGGCCTGCCACCAGCTCGAGCAGGCGGTGATAGGCGCGGTCGGCAACCGGAACCGGCAAGGGCTCTTCATCGAAGGTTTCGATATAACTGCCGACGACGCCGCCCAGCACCCGGCACAACGCTCGTTGCTCAGGGTCGCCTTGGCCTAACGCTTCAAGTTTTTGCTGGAAATCGCGGAAGGTCCGCAAGCCGTGGTGCTGCCGGGAGAGCCACGTGTACAAATCGTTCATGTCAGCCTCTTCAGATAGGAGAAGAAGCTACCGGCTTATACAGCCCGCCTGCGTCGCAGACAAATGACATTTTCGTACCGGTGCTGCGCCACATATAAAAGTTACCGCGTGAATGCCAGGTATTTTCAACTACACGTCGGCGCAGCCTCGACCGGCACATGTGGAGAGCATCCGCGTCAAAACCTTATCCGTTTTTTCGCTGGCCGCGCAGCGTCGGCAATCCGATGCCGGCGGCGTCGAAGCCGCCATCCACGGCCAGGATCTGTCCGGTGATGTAGCTGGCGCGGTCGCTGCACAGAAAAAACACCGCCTCTGCCAGTTCCTCTTCGAGGCCGTACCGGTTCAACGGGATCGCGTCGTGATAGTCGGCGCGGATTTCAGGCGTGTGAACGGCTTTCGCCATCGCGGTCTCGACCGGACCGGGCGCGACGCCGTTGACGCGAATGCCGAGCGATGCCAGTTCGACAGCGAGTTGCTTGGTGAGATGCGCCAGCCCGGCCTTGCTGGTGCCGTAGGCCGAACGCAGCGTCGAGGCGCGTACAGCCGAGATCGACGTGATATTGACGATCGCCCCGCCGCCATGTTCGCGCATCAGCGGCGCGGCTGCCTTGACGCAAAGGAAAGGCCCGGTGAGGTTCACGGCCAGTACCCGGTTCCAGTCTTGCTCGGACGTTTCCAATAGCGGCGCGA
Source organism: uncultured Alphaproteobacteria bacterium (assembly GCA_963756215.1). Classification (GTDB taxonomy): domain Bacteria; phylum Pseudomonadota; class Alphaproteobacteria; order Rhizobiales; family Xanthobacteraceae; genus Bradyrhizobium. Next base: position 98,853 of record CAVWMY010000003.1, read on the forward strand.
ACACCGCGATCCCGGCATTGTTGACCAGCGCATCGAGCCTGCCGAAGCGCAAATTTACCGATCCAATCGCGGCCGCGACGGCGACGGCGTCGGAGACGTCGCAATGGAGCGGGAGTGTATGATCCGGATTTGCCAGCGCTGCGTGGGCGTCCCTCAGCAATTCATCTTCGATGTCGAGCAGTGCGACACGCCAGTCATCGGCCAGAAACCGCTTCGCTACCGCCAGCCCGATGCCGCGAGCGGCGCCGGTGACAAGCGCGACTTTTTGCGGGGAGGGCGCCATGTCTTTCGCTGCCAGTTTTCGAGGTGAGCCTGCTCCGCGAAGCGATCGCCTTGTGGAGCAGGCGCATCACAAAACAGAAATAACGGACAGGTCAAGTCGTCGACTTGTTCTTGATGGCTCCGACGATGGCGGTGAGCACGGCACCGGCAACGCCACCCCCGGCCACCTGGCCGATGATGCTGCCGATATCCGGTGTCGAGGCCGTATTGGCAAGCAGCGGAAGCAGCATGCCGAGGATCTGTCCCCCAGCGCCACCGCCGATTGCGCCCGCGATGGTGTTTCCAACCGTACCGAGGTCGATATTCTTGGCTGCACCGCCGGCGACATTTCCGCCGATGGCGCCGCTGACGATTTGTATGATCAGATTGATGAGTAATCCCGACATGACGTGACACTCCCCAGATCCGGTGTTCAGTTTCAGCGTGCACGACGCCGAATCATCGCCGCTTGATAGAGCTTAGGCGCTTGACAAGGTAAGATCATGCTGCGTTCGCGAAGGATTCGAACTAAAATTGTGATGAGCGGTGCGAATTAAGAGACAGGGAGCAGGGAGTTCGACGGGCGCGCGGGAAGGGCGAGCGATGTCGTCCCGGACGACGAAAGCAGGCTGGCATCACAACGCCCTTTCGGCATCGTGATGCCAGCGTCGCCAGTTCTCCGGAGCCACGACCGAAGAACCGCGAACGGGTCGCGCGTTTACGAAGCCAGCTCGGCTGCCGCGCGCTGCATATTGGACGACATTTCGCTCGTCACGGTGGCCTGCTCTTCCACCGCCGCGGCGGTGGAAGTGACGTATTCGTTGACGTTCTCGATCGCCGATTTGATCGCGTTAAGCGTGCTGACGACGTCGCCGGACACGCTGTTCAGCGAATCGATCTCCGTGCTGATCTTGTCGGTTGCCTGCTTGGCCTGATTGGCCAAATTCTTGACTTCCGAGGCGACCACGGCAAAACCGCGACCGGCTTCGCCGGCGCGCGCCGAATTCGATCGTGGCGTTTAAGGCGAGCAGGTTGATCTGGCCGGTGATGTCGCCGATCAGCTTGACGATTCCGCCCATTGCCTGGGTCGTGGTGCTGAGGCGCTGGGCCTGCAGGTCGGCGGCTTCGACACGCTCGACGGCCGCGGCCGTCGTCTGCCGCGACTTGACCATCGATTCCGAGATTTCCCGGACCGAGCCGCTCATTGCCTCGCTTCCCTCGGCGACCTGCTCGATCAGCGAGCGAGCGCTTTCGGCCTTCTTGCGCGCCATCGCCTGCGCCGTGATGTCGGTGGCGTATTTCACGACTTTGAACGGCTTGCCGTTGAGATCAATGATCGGGTTGTAGGAAGCCTGGATCCAGACTTCACGGCCGCCCTTGGCGATCCGCTTGTATTCCGACGCCTGATATTGGCCGCGATTGAGGCTTTCCCAGAACTCGCGATAGGCCTGCGAATTGCGCTCGTCCAGTTCGACGAACATGCTGTGATGCTTGCCCTGAATTTCGGCGAAGACATAACCCATCGCATCTAGAAAATTCTGGTTGGCTATCCTGATGGTGCCATCCATGTTGAACTCGATCACCGCCTGCGACTTGCCGATCGCGGCGATCTGCCCATCGGCGTCCACCGCCTTCAGCTTTTGGTCGGTGACGTCGGTGGCAAATTTGACGACCTTGAACGGTTTGCCGCTCTCGTTCAGAATCGGATTGTAGGTCGCGAGAATCCAGACTTCGCGACCGCCCTTGCCGACACGCTTGTATTCGGCAGCTTGATAGTTTCCACGGTTGAGGTTTGCCCAGAATTCCCGATAGGCAGCGCTGTCGCGATCGCCGGGCGTAACGAACATGCTGTGGTGCCGGCCTTGGACCTCCGCGAGCGAATATCCCATGGCGCCGAGAAAATTGTCGTTCGCCGTGACGATGGTGCCGTCCATGTTGAATTCGATGACGGCCTGGGCGCGGCTCATTGCCGCGATTTTGCCGGAGTCTTCCATGCTCTGAATCTTCTGGGCGGTGATGTCGGTGGCGAATTTGATCACCTTGACCGGTTTTCCCTTGGTATCGAAGATCGGATTGTAGGAGGCCTGGATCCACACATCCTTGCCGCCCTTTCCGATCCGCTTGTATTGCGCCGCCTGAAACTCGCCGCGGTTCAGGCTAGCCCAGAACTCGCGATATTCGCCGCCGTCGCGGTTGGCCGGATCGACGAACATGCTGTGGTGCTTGCCCTTGATTTCCTCAAGCGAGTAACCGAGCGTCGCGAGGAAGTTCTGATTTGCCGTGATGATGGTTCCATCCAGATTGAACTCGATGACGGCCTGCGATTTATTGATGGCGGCCGCCTGTGCGAGTGCATTCTGCAGGCTCGCTTTGCTTTGCAAACTGAACACTTCGAGCTCCGTTCTGGTTCGGGAAATGATTTTTGGGATGATGGCAACCATTCGAGTCAAACTAGCGGTACGGTTGCAAATCCGGGTTTAGCAACAGTAAAGAGTTTAGTGAGCGAGTGTTATTGCCCGATAGAAACTTGCATGGTTGTTCTATCGATGGGATTGGCGGTAAGCTTTTATGTCTAGTAGTTCGCCTGATTTTCTTTTGGCGTGTCGGGAAAACGCCGGAGTGCGCGACGCGGGAATGGGCGGATAACAAGCAAAGCGCATGGCACTCGGTTTGCGAGAGAGGACGGGATGCTAATAGCGTTGTCAGATCACGGGGAGGCCACATGTCGCTCACGCTGCATTTTCATCCGCTGTCGTCGTTCTGCTGGAAGGCGCTGGTCGCGCTGTATGAGAACAACACGCCGTTCACGCCGCATACGGTCAACCTCGGCGACGAGGCCGAACGCGCGGCGCTGTTGCAGCTGTGGCGGGTCGGCAAGTTTCCCGTGCTGCACGATCATGCGCGGGATCAGATAGTCCCGGAATCGAGCGTCATCATCGAGTATCTCGACCGGCACTATCCGGGCGAAACGCAATTCATCCCCAGCGATGGCGAGCTTGCGTGGCAGACGCGCCTGCGCGACCGCTTCTATGATCTCTACGTGCACCTACCGGTTCAGAAGGTCGTCGGCGACCGGTTGCGCGGGAAGGAAAACAAGGATCCGCACGGCGTTGAAGAGGCAAAGGGGCGAATACGCCTGTGTTACGACATGCTCGAACAAGAAATGACCGCCAAGTTGAACTGGGCGGTGGGTGAGGCGTTCGGTATGGCCGATTGCTCGGCTTCGCCCGCGCTGTTCTATGCCAACAAAGTGCTCCCTTTCGCCGACAGCCATCAAAACCTCGCGGCCTATTTCGATCGCCTGAAGGCGCGGCCTTCGTTCGCACGCGTGCTCAGGGAGGCCGAGCCCTATTTTGCCATGTTCCCACAGGAGGCCTGAGGTGAGAGCCGGCAAGTCCGATCTCATTCGCGCGTTGTTTGCAGCTTATCTCGCCAATGATCGCGCCGCCGTTGAGAGCGCCCTGGCGGAAGACTTCACTTTCACCAGTCCATATGATGATGCGATCGACAAGCCGACCTATTTCGCGAGATGCTGGCGCGGCAGCGACTGGATCGAACGGCACGAACTCGAGAGGATAATCGTCGAAGGCAGCGAGGCCTTTGTGACTTACCGGTGCCTGGCCAAAGATGGAAAGAGCTTTAGAAATACCGAATTCTTTGCTTTCGAGGGCGACAAGATCAGGCGCATCGAGGTCTATTTCGGTGCCGCCTATCAGGGCGACGTTTTTGTCAAGCAAGCACAGTAAAGCCGGGCCCTTGATCGAGCCGCGCGAGGCCACCGGGACGGCACGATTGCGGCGTAAATAATCTCGCGGTGCATGTCGGCGGCGCAAAACGCCGTTCGTCTTGTCCATGGGTGCCGGCTTCACGATAGGTGCCGGATGACAAGCCAACGGAGAGCGAGATGCGATTTATGGTGATCGTAAAAGCCAGCAAGGATTCCGAAGCCGGCGTGATGCCCAGTACGGAATTGCTCACCGCCATGGGCAAATTCAACGAGGAACTGGTGAAAGCCGGTATGATGCAGGCGGGCGAGGGGTTGCATCCTTCTTCGAAGGGGGCGCGGCTCAAATATTCCGGAGGTCAAAGCAACGTCAGGCATGGTCCTTTCGAACTGACCGAAGATCTGGTCGCCGGCTTTTGGCTCATCCAGGCCAAATCGCTGCAGGAGGTAATCGACTGGATGAAGCGCGCGCCGTTCGACGGCGGCGCCGAGATTGAAATCCGGCAGGTTTTCACGCCGGAAGATTTTGGCGAGGCATTGACACCGGAACTGCGTGAGCGGGGAGCCCGCCTCCGCGCCCAGCTTGCGGCCAAATAATCGAACCTACGAGCAGGAACCGACCATGCGATTCATGATGCTGATGATCCCGAAGGGCTACGAGACAGCGGCACCGGACGCGGTGCCTTCCGTCGAGGCAGTCGCCGCCATGATGAAATATAATGAGGAACTGAAAGCGGCGGGCGTGCTCATCACGCTCGACGGGCTGCATCCGCCGTCGACCGGCGCGCGGGTTTCCTTTGCGGGCGGCAACCCCGTTGTGACCGATGGCCCGTTTACCGAGGCCAAGGAGGTCATCGGCGGTTACTGGATGATCGACGTGGCGTCGCGAGAGGAGGCGATCGGTTGGGCGAAGCGTTGCCCGGCTTCCAGCAACGAGATCATCGAAATCCGCCAGGTGCAGGAGATAGCGGATTTTCCCCCCGACCTTCAGGAGGCCGCCGCCGGGTTTACCGAACTGCTCGACCGGCCCGGCCGCTGACGCTCGGTCGAGACCTGGACTGGGCACTCTCGTCAATCGCCTTCGCCGGCACCGGCCTTGGCGCTCAGGGATAATGCGTGCCGGTCTAGTGACCTTTGCGCCCGGCTCATGTAAAAGCCATTCACATGAGCTGGCGTAAGGAACAAAGCCGCGCCGAGCGCGGCTACCACCACGGCAATCTGAAGGAAGCGCTGCTGCAGGCAGCCCTCGGCTTGATCGCGGAGAAAGGCCCCGCCGGCTTCACCTTCGCTGACGCCGCCCGTTCCGCCGGTGTCAGTCCGGCGGCGCCGTACCGGCATTTCCGCGATCGCGATGAACTGCTTTCCAGCATCGCGCAGCGGGGCTTCGAACAGTTCGAAGCGGTGCTGAACGCGGCGTGGGACGACGGCCGTCCGGACACCGTCACCGCCTTCGAACGGGTCGGCAAGGCCTACCTCGCCTTCGCTCGCGAAGAGCCGGCATTCTATTCGGCGATGTTCGAATCGGGGCTGCCCGTTGACCTCAATGCAGCGTTGCTTGCGGCCAGCGAGCGCGCGTTCGGCATCATCAGGGCTGCGGCGGAGCGCCTCGCTGCACTGGCGCCGCCCGGGATGCCCCGGCCGCCGGCGCTGATGATGGCGCTGCATATCTGGTCGATGTCGCACGGCGTGGCGTCATTGTTTGCTCGCGGCGATGCGGCCCGACGCAAGCTGCCGATGTCGGCGGAAGATTTGCTGGAGGCCGAGGTGCTGATTTATCTGCGCGGTCTCGGATTTTCGACCGACCGCAGGCCAGCCGATCCGAAGGATCAAGCCGATCAAAAGTCGGCAGCGCCAGCCGGGCCGTGGGGAACCCCAAAATAAATTGGAGCGCGCGGGCCGGGCCCGGCTTGACAAAAGCTCCGCGTGGTTTAGTTATGTAAATGTTATTTACATTCACAACGGCTTTTGCCGTCATGGAGAGGGAAATGGCCTACACCGCTGATGTCCATCGCTGGCGCGGCCCTGCTGAAGAGCCCTACCGCCCGCATATGCGCGTCCACCCCGGCATGGTGATCGCGACCATTCTCGGCTTCCTGTTCTGGTGGCCGGTGGGTCTTGCTTTCCTCTTCTTCACACTCAGGAGCACGAACATGGGTTGCTGGAGTCATTCGGATCGCTGGCAGAACAAGATGGAGCGCATGCAGAGCAAGATGGAGCGGATGCGCGGCCGCATGGAGCGCGGCGGATTCGGCTTCGGTCCGCCCTCGAGCGGCAACCGCGCGTTCGATGAATACCGCATGGATACGTTGCGGCGTCTTGAGGAAGAGCAGACCGAATTCAAGGATTTCCTCAATCGCCTGCGTCACGCCAAGGACAAGGAAGAATTCGACCAGTTCATGGCCCAGCATCGCCCGCGTCCGACCCCGCCAAACGATCAGCCGCAGAGCTAAGACTTAAGTTCCGGAACCTGGGGCTGGCTCAAGTCCAACCCTCGGCTCCAGCTTCGAACGCCGGATAACCGGCAGGCCGCCCACTTGCAAAGCAGGTGGGCGGCCTTGTTTTATCTGGTGTTTTTTGTAAGCCGGTGCCTTTCCGGGAAGCGCCAGACCGATCCGGCCGGCATCCCATTTGCCGCAGCCAAAATCGTCATTGGTAACTCCACCTTAACCAAGATTAGCGTCTGGTTAGGGGCGCAAGGACGCGCCGATAGCCCTCGTTTTGACATGTTGACAGGGGATGCAGGCCTCGGCTTCGGACGGGCCTCTCATGCGACACAACAAGGCTCTCGCGCTGGCGCGGTTGCGCGCCCGATAAGCGGCTGTGGAACCCGCAGCCCATTGCGCCCGGGGAATTGGAAGACATTGCGTTGAGAGGATACCGATAATGAATCCGGCCGACGTGGCTCAGTCAGCCTTACCGATAGCATCCAGCGACGTATCGTTGATCGCCCTGTTTCTGCAGGCCGCATGGATCGTCAAGGTGGTCATGCTGGGCCTGCTTGCGTGCTCGGTATGGGTCTGGGCGATCGCAATCGACAAGATCATCCTGTATGCGCGCACCAAGCGCGCCATGGATCGCTTCGAGCAGGCATTCTGGTCCGGACAATCGATCGAGGAACTCTATCGCGCGCTGTCGACCAAGCCGACGCAGTCGATGGCGGCCTGTTTCGTGGCGGCGATGCGCGAATGGAAAAGGTCGTTCGAGAGCCAGGCCCGTTCCTTCGCCGGGCTTCAAATGCGGATCGAGAAGGTGATGAATGTCTCCATCGCTCGCGAAATCGAGCGGCTGGAACGCCGGCTGCTGGTGCTGGCCACGGTCGGCTCGGCAGGGCCGTTTGTCGGCCTGTTCGGCACCGTCTGGGGCATCATGTCGAGCTTCCAGTCGATCGCGGCCTCAAAGAACACCTCGCTGGCGGTGGTGGCCCCAGGTATCGCGGAAGCGCTTTTTGCCACAGCCATCGGCCTTATAGCCGCCATCCCGGCGACTATTTTCTACAATAAGTTCACCTCGGAAGTGAACCGGCAGGCCCAGCGGCTCGAGGGTTTTGCCGACGAATTTTCAGCGATTCTGTCGCGCCAGATCGACGAACGGGCGTGAGGAGCGGTATATTGTGAGCACATCGTGAGCACCAGAACATGGCGATGAACATGGCAGGTTCGGCGAGCGGCGGCCGCCGTGGCCGTCGTCGTCCGGTGATGGCGGAGATCAACGTCACCCCGATGGTGGACGTCATGCTGGTGCTGCTGATCATCTTCATGGTGTCGGCGCCGCTGTTGACGGTCGGGGTGCCGCTCGATCTGCCGCAGACGCAGGCCAAGAGCCTCGAGCAGGACAAGACGCCGCTGCAACTCTCGGTCGATGTGAAGGGCCGGGTGTTCATCAACGACACCGAAGTCGCGATGAATGAATTGGTGCCGAAGCTGAAGGCGATCACGGATGCCCGAGGCGGCCTCGACGAGCGTATTTTCATGCGAGCGGACAAGAAGGCCGATTACGGCACCGTCGCCAGGGTGATGGGCCAATTATCGGGCGCAGGCTTCAAGCGGCTGGCACTGGTTACCGAAGTGGATCAGGGGTCCTAAGGGGTGGAGCTGAAGGTCGACAAGACACTGGTTGCGTCTGTGGCCCTGCACGTCCTCGTGATCGGGTGGGGACTGGTGTCGTTCTCGTCCAAGGCATTTGAAGCCGTCCCGGAAGAATCCTTACCCGTCGACCTCGTTTCGGCCGATCAACTGGCCAAGGTTACCGCCGGTATGAAGACCGGCAAAAAGGAAAATCCCAAACCGCTGGTAGAGAAGGTCGCCGAGGCCAAGCCGGTGGACGACGACGCTGTCGGCAAGATCAGCGAAAAGCCGCCGGTGGTTACCGACACATCGCCACCGCCTCAGCCGAAGCCTCCGGAAAAGCCGGTTGAGAAGAAGCCGGATCCGCCGAAGCCTGTCGCGGAAAGCAAGCCGAAGGAAGAACCGAAGCCGATCGAGAAGAAACCGGATCCCCCGAAGGTCGATCCGATCGCGGAAGCTTTGAAGAAGGAAGAGAAGAAGCCGCCGCCCAAGCCGCAGACCCAGGCGGCGACACCTCCTCCGCAGCCGAGCAAGCCCAAGGAACGGACCTTCGACCAGTCGAAGATCGCGGCGCTGCTCGACAAGCGTGATCCGACCCGGCAGGCGTTGACTGGCGACACCTTGAATTCGAATGCTGCGCTTGGACTTTCCAAAGGCAAGGCCGCCGATAACTCCGCCACCTGGGGCTCGATGTTCCAGTCGCAGGTGGAACGCTGCTGGAAGAAGCCCTATGGCGGCATCGAAAGCCAAAATCCCGAGGCCGCGTTCGAAATCAAACTCAAGCGTGACGGCAGGCTAGAGAGCCCGCCGATTCCCGAAGGGACGCCCGCGACGCCGTATCTGCGCGTCTACCAGGAGAGCGCCCTGCGCGCGATCATCGAATGCCAGCCGTATAATCTGCCCGCAGTCTATTTCGAAGAGTGGAAATATTTTGCTCCAGTGTTCACCGAGCGAAAGTGAGCGCCACCCGTCGTGGCCGGAAACAAAGTACGTAATATGACCCACAAAGATGGACCGATGCCGTTCCGCCCCAGTCGCCGCCAAATTATTTCGGGAGTGGCCGCCCTCGGCGTGTTGACCGGCGCCAACGCGCGCTACGCCTTCGGCCAGGCCCCGAAACGGATCATCGTCCCCGAGGGCGAGTTCACGCCGTTGCCGATCGCGATTCCGAACTTCGTGCCGGGCTCGCCTTCGGATGGCGACGTCAGCGCCGGCGTGACGCAGGTGATCACCAACAACCTCAAGCGCAGCGGGTTGTTCGCGCCGATCGATCAGGCCGCCTATATCGAGCGGATCACCAACATCGACACGCCGCCGCAATTCCAGAACTGGAAAACCATCAGTGCGCAGGCTTTGGTTACCGGGCGGATGACCCGCCAGGGCGACGGGCGCCTCAAAGCAGAATTTCGCTTGTGGGATGTGGCGACCGGCCAGCAGCTCGCCGGCCAGCAATATTTTACGTCGCCGGAATATTGGCGGCGCATTGCGCACATTATTTCCGACCAGATTTATGAGCGGCTGACCGGAGAAAAAGGTTATTTCGACAGCCGCGTCGTATTCGTCGACGAAACCGGCACCGCTCAACGGCGGGTCAAGCGGTTGGCGCTGATGGACCAGGACGGCGCCAATGTGCGTTACCTGACGCGCGGCGCCGACCTCGTGCTGACACCGCGGTTTTCGCCGTCGACGCAGGAAATCACCTATATGGAGTTCGGCCAGGGTGATCCGCGGGTCTATCTCTACAATATCGAAACCGGGCAGCGCGAAATCGTCGGCAATTTCCCGGGCATGTCGTTCTCGCCGCGCTTCTCGCCGGACGGGCAGCGCGTCGTCATGAGCTTGCAGCAGGGCGGCAACTCCAACCTGTTCGTGATGGACCTGCGTTCGAAATCGACCACGCGTCTGACCGATACGCCCGCGATCGATACTTCGCCGTCTTACGCGCCGGACGGATCACGTCTGTGTTTCGAATCCGATCGAGGTGGCAAGCCGCAGATCTACATCATGCCGGCGGCGGGCGGCCCCGCGCAGCGCATATCGTTCGGAGACGGCTCCTATTCGACCCCGGTGTGGTCGCCCCGGGGCGATTACATCGCGTTCACCAAACAGGGGGGCGGACAGTTCGCTATCGGCATCATCAAGCCTGACGGCTCGGGTGAACGGATACTCACGGCCGGCTTTCATAACGAGGGTCCGACTTTCGCGCCGAATGGCCGCGTGCTGATGTTCTTCCGCGATCCCGGCGGCGACGCCGGGCCTTCGCTGTTTACCATCGACGTTTCCGGACGCACCGAACTGCGGGTTCCCACCCCGGGATTTGCGTCCGATCCGGCCTGGTCGCCCCTGCTGTCGTAGCTCTCCAAAACATTTGATGGGCCGGCGACCCGTCTGCCGAAGCCGGGATTCCTTGCCTAGCGCACTGATTTGTCGGGCGGATTTAGGTCCGCCTGTTGCGCAAAACAACGTCTCGGTAACGATGTTCGCTCAGAAAGACTTCACCTGCTGCAGGTAAAAGCATGCATCCGAGAAGGACGTGTGCGGCCCGCAATGCCATTTAACGGCAGAACCCAAGACCCCGACCAGAGGATGTCGCCGTCCATCTACGCGGCGCTGGTGGATTCCCTATTTCAGGACCCGGGTCCGATGTTCGCAGGCGCGCTCTGCGCCGCAGTCGCCGCGATCATGACAGCGGTGAAAACCGGCAACGTATGGCTCTGGCCTTGCGTGGCTCTTCTCGTAGTTACGGGTGCGGTTCGCGCGCTTGACACGCGCCAATACCGACGGCGGAAGGCCGGGCTGACACCAAACGAGGCGGCCTGGTGGGAGATACGCTATCAGGTGGGCGCGATGCTCTACGCCGCTGCGCTCGGCCTGTGGTGCCTTGTGACGCTGCTGGGAAGCCATGACGCCGTCGCGCACCTCATCTGTATTTCCGTAACGCTTTGCTACATGTCGGCTGGTACCGGCCGAACCTACGGCCGGCCCTGGATCTTTCACGTCCAGATGCTGCTCGCTTGCGGTCCGCTGACGATCGCGCTCGCGCTGTATGGCAGTCCGTACTACGCGGGGATGGCGCTGCTGAATGTGCTGTTTTTCCTCGCCCTCAAACACATCTCGACCAGCCTGCAGTCGATTTTCGTGCGTGCCCTGGTCGCGCGGGAACGCGAGGCGGCGCTGGCAAACCAGTTCGATACCGCGCTCAATAACATGCCGCATGGATTGTGCATGTTCGGCGCCGACGGCTGCCTTGCCGTGGTGAATAATCGCTTCAGCGAAATGATGGGTCTGTCCGGCGATGTCGTAAGCCGCGGCATGAATGCATCCGACCTCATCACGGCATGTGTCGGTGCTGGGGCGATTTCAGCGGCCAGCGGCAGGATGATCCTCGCCGAGATCCGGCATACGCAGACGCGGGACATGATCACCACCGATCCCGATGTCACACGAGACCGGTCGCTGTCGTGGACGTTCCAGCCGATGGCCGGCGGCGGGGCGGTCGTGCTGCTCGAGGACATCACCGAGCGGCGCAACGCCGAAGCCAGGATTAGCCATCTGGCACGGTACGATGAATTGACCGCGCTTCCCAACCGGGTCAATTTCCGCGATGAAATCGTGCGGTTGCTCGCCGTTCAACAAGGCGCCGAGCAGTTGTCGGCGCTGCTGTTTGTCGACCTCGACCAGTTCAAACAGGTAAACGATACGCTCGGTCATCCCTGCGGCGATCAATTGCTGTGCGCAGTGGCCGGCCGCCTGCACGAAATGCTGCGTCCCGAGGATTTCGTTGCGCGCTTCGGCGGTGACGAATTCGTGGTGTTCCAGCAGAACATTCGATCCAACGAGGATGCGGCTGGCCTCGCAAGGCGCATCGTCGATCGCTTGAGCGAACGCTATAAAATCGACAATCATCTGGTCGAGATCGGCGCGAGCGTCGGCATCGCCATGACCTCGCCGGGGCTCAGCGCGGATACGTTGCTGAAGAACGCCGACATGGCGCTCTATCGCGCCAAGGCGGATGGTCGCGGCACGTTCTGCTTCTTCCGCGATGAAATGGCGCAGACCGTCGAGGCGCGCCGTATCCTCGAACTGGATCTGCGCAAGGCACTGGCCAACGAGGAATTCGAGCTGTTCTACCAGCCGCTGGTCAATCTGAAGTCCGGCCGCATTTCAACCTGCGAGGCGCTGCTGCGCTGGAATCATCCGCTGCGCGGTACGGTATCTCCGATCGATATCATTCCGGTTGCCGAGGATATGGGCCTGATCGTCGACCTCGGCCGCTGGATTCTGCGCAAGGCCTGCATGGAATGCATGAAGTGGCCGGAAGCCGTCAGCGTCGCCGTGAATTTCTCGCCGCAGCAATTCCACCAGCGCGACGTGCTGAGCGAGGTTCGTTACGCGTTGGAAGTCTCCGGGCTGGCCGCGCATCGCCTCGAAATCGAAATCACGGAATCATCGCTGCTGCGCAACACCCAGCTGACGCACGACGTGCTGTCGCAACTGAGCGCGATCGGCGTCCGGATATCGCTGGACGATTTTGGCACCGGTTATTCGAGCCTGAGCTATCTTCATAATTTCCCGTTGCAGAAGGTGAAGATCGATCGCTCCTTCCTGGAAGGAATCGACACCGACCGTCCGCTTACGCTGTTGCGCGGGGTTGCACGGCTGAGCGCCGACCTTGGAATGTCGGTGGTAGTTGAAGGCATCGAGACCAACGAACAACTCGAACTCATCAACGCCGACGGCACGGTGACCGAGGGGCAGGGCTATCTATTCAGCCGGCCGGTACCGGCGGTCCGAGTGCGCCAGCTGCTGGTCGCCTCGCACGGCCGCCGTTCATCGGAGCCGCCGACCCTTGTCGTCTCCTCGCGCTCGATCGCTTAAAAAATCTTCCAAATACTTTCGGCGGACAAACGCTCCTCGAACCGGCCCGTGCAGTCTCTTACCTACCATTAACGTTAATCTTTCGATTCCTTTGCATCTTTATTAATAAGCTGTTAACTTTTGAATATTCCCTTTGAAGTTGTTGATGTTAATACGTTAAGGAGTTTCGTATGAGGCCTGCCGCTGAAGCAAACACCATGGTTCGCGAGCGCAGTACGGACCTCCTCGACCACGTAGATTACCGTCTCGCCGAGACGCCCGAAGAAAAAGACAACATTTACCACCTGCGCTATCGGGCCTATCTGCGTGAGGGCGCGATCCTGCCGTGCGAGTCACAGCGAGTGACGGATCGATACGACGACGCACCTAATTCCTGGACGTTCGGTATCTACCTTCACGGAGAACTTTTCAGCTCGATCCGCGTCAGTGTGTTGACCTCTGAATGGCGGGGATCGCCGTCGACCGAAATATTCGGCGATATTCTTCATCCCGAACTGGACCGGGGCAAGGTTATCGTTGATCCGACTCGCTTTGTCGCGGACCCCGACAAGACTAGGCGATTTCCTGAGCTGCCCTACGTGACCGTGAGATTGGGATGGATGGCCTGCGGCCATTTCAACGCGGATATCGGGCTCGCCAATGTCCGCCCCGAACACCGGGCGTTTTATCGCAAAGTTTTCCTGCAGCAGCCTCTGGGCGAGCCACGACTGCTGCCCGGTTTGCTCAAGCCTGTCGGATTGATGGCTGCCGACTATCCGGCCATTCGCGAGAAAGTGTTTCAGCGCTTCCCGTCGATGCGCTCGAGCGCCTTCGAGCGGCGAATGTTGTTCGGGCGCAATCGCGCACCGCTGGCCACGGTGACGCCGGTGGATCGCCCCTCGATCGTTCCTAGTTCCTGACAGATAATCGGACCCGAGTAGCCATCGGGCCGGTGTTCCCCTCCCGGGGCGCCGTCCCTTGAGCGAGATTCGATAAAAAAGGTGTTCATCGGCTGTTTAAAGGCCGCTGTTCCACCCGCGCGTTCCGGTCCGCCTCCACCCTCACGCCACATTTACAACTCATTAACCATCGCGGCCGCTTTTCGCCGTTTGGGGGCCTTTGACCGATTTTCACAACACCCCGTCAAGGTTGACGGAACGTTCGCTTAACCATCCCCCTGTAGACCGGATAACAGTTGGAAAACGTGAGCGTGGAGGCTCCGGAATGAAACATCAAATGCGTATCCTCCAGGGATTGAAGCTGGCTGCGGTGCTCGCGGTGGCATTGTCGATGGGGGCCTGCGCCAACAAGAACCTCGGCGCCGATGGCGCGATGGCCAGTGCAGCGACTCCGGGCAGCCAGCAGGATTTCGTGGTCAATGTCGGCGATCGCGTGTTCTTCGAGAGCGACCAGACCGATCTATCGCCGCAGGCGATCGCCACTCTGGAAAAGCAGGCGCAGTGGCTGCAGACGTATAACCGTTACTCGTTCACGATCGAGGGTCATGCGGACGAGCGCGGCACACGTGAATACAACATTGCGCTCGGTGCGCGCCGGGCCCAGTCGGTTCGCACGTTCCTGGCATCACGCGGCATCGACGCCAGCAGGATGCGGACCATCTCTTACGGCAAGGAACGTCCGGTGGCGGTCTGCAACGACATCTCGTGCTGGTCGCAAAATCGCCGCGCCGTCACGGTTTTGAACGCCAGTTCTTAAGCTTCACGACCCGCGAAGTTTCATTGCCGGCGCCTTCGGGCGCCGGTTTTGTTTTGGCCACGGGCATCGATATCGTGTTTGTGCCAGTCACATTTTTGGCGTACTCGGTCTCTCAATGTGGTTCGTTTCCCAAGGATTTTGCCGAGACTTCGCCGTATATGTTGCGATGTCACGCCGCTTTCGTCGTCAGGCCAACATGTCATCCAGATTTCATCAAATTGCCCGCGCCGCGGTATTGTCCGCGATACTGACCGTGGCGCTGCAGGTCATCTCTTCTTCAGCCTTCTCGCAAGTTCTGGCGCAGTCCGATGACGGCGATCCGGAAATGCGAATTCAGCAGTTGGAGGGCCAGTTGCGCCAGCTCACCGGTCAGAACGAGGAACTGCAACACCAGAACCAGCAGCTTCAGGAACGTCTGAGAGCATTGCAGGGCGGCGCGCAGGCAGTTCCGGGCGCCCCGTCTGGAGGCGTTCAACCCGGCATGGCCGCGCTTCCCCCGCCGCAGCCGAATCCGGCCTTTCGGCAGCCCGCAGGCCAGCCGGGATATGGCCAGCCGCAAATTGCGGCGCCCGCGCCCATCTATCAGGAAGAGGCCCCGGCACAGGGCGGCGGCCGTCGCCGTGGCGACGCGTTTGACCCCGGCCAAAATCCGAACGCGCCGGGTGCGCCGCGGGCGCTTGGCGGAGGTCAGTTGCCGATCGCCAATGAAGCGCCGGTCGGCGCGCCCGGCGGACGTGCCGCGGGTGAACCGCTTAGTCTTGAGAGTCCCAGCCAGCGCAATGCCGTCGGCGGGACGTCGCAGGGTGGCATCGCGTCGCCAGGATTAACCACCTTGCCGCCGTCAGCCACGCCGAGGGACGAGTTCGATCTCGGCATTGGTTATATGCAGCGCAAGGACTACGCGCTCGCCGCGGAGACCATGCGGAACTTCGCGCAGAAATATCCCGGGGATCCAATGGTCGCGGACTCCCAGTATTGGCTGGGCGAAAGTTTCTTCCAGCGCCAGCAATATCGGGATGCCGCCGAAGCGTTTCTCGCGGTGACGACCAAATTCGACAAGTCAGCGAAAGCGCCAGACGCCCTGTTGCGGCTCGGACAGTCGCTGGCGGCCCTGAAGGAGAAGGAGGCGGCCTGCGCCGCCTTCGGCGAGGTGGCGCGCAAATATCCCCGCGCCTCAAGCGGCGTCAGGGCGACGGTGGACAGGGAACAAAAACGCGTCAAGTGTTGATGTCCTCCATTCGCACCGAGCGAGCCAATTTCTTATTGCGGGATCAAGCCTGAGTCGCTTCAAGCCTGATCGCTTTGCAGCATTAGGTCTGGATCGACACTTCTGTTTTCATAGCCGCTGTTTTCCAAGCTGAGGTTTCCGGGCCCTTGCCTGATTCCCTCTTTGATGTGTTTTGTCGCGCGAACCGGCGCCTGCCGGCGGAGCGGGCCGTTGCCCGAAGACGCTTTGCCCGGCGGTACCATGTCTGACGATGACCATTCGACGATCTCGGCTCGGGATGCGAAGCAACTGTTCGAGGACTGGAAATCCGTTCCCGCGATCGCGCTTGCGGTTTCCGGAGGTCCCGATTCCGTCGCGTTGATGTGGCTCGCGGCGCGTTGGCGCCGCGCGCTGCCGCGCGGTCCGCGCCTGATCGCCGTTACGGTCGACCACGGCTTGCGCGCCGGGTCGGCGCGCGAGGCGAGCGACGTCAAGCGCCTGGCTCTGGCGCTCGACCTGCCGCATCGCACGATGCGCTGGACCGGGCCGAAACCGAAATCCGGCGTGCCGGCCGCGGCACGCGCAGCGCGCTACCGCTTGTTGGCGAAGGCCGCGCGAGACCACGGCGCCACGTACATTTTCACTGCGCATACCCGTGACGATCAGGCCGAGACGCTGCTGATGCGAATGTTTCGCGGCAGCGGCATTGCCGGTCTGGCGGCGATGGCCCGGCAATCGACGCGCGACGGGCTCGTGCTGGTACGTCCGCTTCTGCATGTTTCGAAATCTCAATTGGTGGCGACGCTTGCGAAAGCCAGGATCGCTTTCGCCGATGATCCGACCAATCGCGACACGAACTTCGCTCGCCCGCGGCTGCGTGCCCTGATGCCGGCGCTTGCCGCCGAGGGCGGCGATGTCCGCAATCTGGTTCGGTTGGCATCACGGCTGGCGCGCGCCAACGCGGCCGTCGAGGTCCTGGCTGACGGCGCCGAGCGCTATCTGGCATTGAAGGGACGTGACGCCCGGAATTCGGACACGGTGTTCGACTTCGCAGCGTTTGCCGGTATCCCTGAGGAAATCCGGGTTCGGCTCTTGCAGCGTGCGATCAACCGTTTCGGCGACGAGGGACCCGCGGAACTTGGCAAGGTTGAAGCCCTACTGGCGGCATTGGACCAGGCCGGTGAAAAAAAGACGGTGGGGCGGCGACCGCAGCTGAAGCAAACCCTGGCCGGCGCCCTGATCGGCCTGGTTGACGGCCAGATCCGGGTCCAACGGGCGCCGCCGCGTCGGCACAGGTAAGATTGGGCGCGATGGCAAAGCCTTGAACGTCATTTCCGCCAAAAACGCGCGTCAAGCCTTAACCACCCCCGAAATCACCGGTTTCGGTGCCATCATTTGATCGGGAAATGCGCTAGAATGCGTTAAATAGTCCTGTGTGGTTCCCTTGGCAGCGACCTGCGTGACACCTAGATTGTGAACAGTGTCGACCGGGGGATTCCCGCGAGTTGCCCAAGAATCAAGAATACTGTCGAGAATACCGCCAAGGATACAAGGTCGCGATCCGCGCGACCACGAAGGAAGATCGATGAACGCCAATCTGCGCAATTTCGCCCTCTGGGTTATTATTGTCTTGCTGCTATTGGCCTTGTTCACGCTCTTCCAGAATCCTGGTCAGCGTACGTCCTCACAGGACATCTCGTTCTCGCAACTGCTGACCGAGGTTGACGCCAATCACGTTCGCGACGTCGTGATCCAGGGGCCGGAAATCCACGGCACCTTCACCAACGGCTCCAGTTTCCAGACCTACGCGCCGAACGATCCGACGCTGGTCTCGCGCTTGTACAACGGCAAGGTCTCGATCACCGCGAAGCCGCCCGGCGACAACGTGCCGTGGTTCGTGTCGCTGCTGGTTTCCTGGCTGCCGTTCATCGCGCTGATCGGCGTCTGGATTTTCCTGTCGCGGCAGATGCAGGGCGGCGCCGGCAAGGCAATGGGCTTTGGGAAATCGCGCGCCAAGATGCTGACCGAGGCCCATGGCCGGGTGACGTTCGAGGACGTCGCCGGCGTCGATGAGGCCAAGCAGGATCTGCAGGAGATCGTCGAATTCCTGCGCGATCCCGGAAAATTCCAGCGCCTCGGCGGTCGCATCCCGCGCGGCGTGCTGCTGGTGGGCCCTCCCGGCACCGGCAAGACGCTGATCGCGCGCGCGGTCGCCGGCGAAGCCAATGTGCCGTTTTTCACCATCTCCGGTTCGGACTTCGTTGAAATGTTCGTCGGCGTCGGCGCAAGCCGTGTCCGTGACATGTTCGAGCAGGCCAAGAAGAACGCGCCTTGCATCATCTTCATCGACGAAATCGACGCTGTCGGCCGTCATCGCGGCGCCGGCCTCGGCGGCGGCAATGACGAGCGCGAGCAGACGCTGAACCAGTTGCTGGTCGAGATGGACGGTTTCGAGGCCAATGAGGGAGTGATCCTGATCGCGGCGACCAACCGGCCCGACGTGCTCGATCCCGCGCTGTTGCGCCCCGGCCGGTTCGATCGCCAGGTGGTGGTTCCCAACCCGGATGTCGTCGGCCGCGAACAGATCCTCAAGGTTCACGTCCGCAAGGTGCCGCTGGCGCCCGATATCAACCTCAAGACCATTGCCCGCGGCACGCCCGGCTTCTCCGGCGCCGACCTGATGAACCTCGTCAACGAGGCGGCGCTGACTGCGGCGCGGCGCAACAAGCGCATGGTGACCCAGGCCGAATTCGAGGAAGCCAAGGACAAGGTGATGATGGGTGCCGAGCGCAAGTCGCTCGTCATGACCGAAGAGGAGAAACTACTCACCGCCTATCACGAAGGCGGCCATGCCATCGTCGGTCTCAACGTCGTCGCCACCGATCCGATCCACAAGGCCACGATCATTCCGCGCGGCCGCGCGCTCGGCATGGTGATGCAATTGCCGGAGCGCGACAAGCTGTCGATGTCGCTGGAGCAGATGACCTCTCGGCTCGCCATCATGATGGGCGGCCGGGTCGCCGAAGAGCTGATCTTCGGTCGCGAAAAGGTTACGTCCGGTGCGGCCTCCGATATCGAGCAGGCGACGCGGTTGGCGCGGATGATGGTGACCCGCTGGGGCCTGTCGGAAGAACTCGGTACGGTATCCTACGGTGAGAACCAGGACGAAGTATTTCTGGGCATGTCGGTGTCGCGCACGCAAAACGCCTCTGAGGCCACGGTCCAGAAGATCGATTCCGAAATCAAGCGATTGGTCGAGGAAGGTTACAACGAGGCGACCAAGATACTCACGGAAAAGCGGGCCGATCTCGAAGCGTTGGCCAAGGGCTTGCTCGAGTTCGAAACGCTGTCCGGCGACGAGATCGTCGACCTGTTGAAAGGCAAAAAGCCGAACCGCGAGTCGGTCCTGGAACCGAGCACGCCGCGCACCTCGGCGGTGCCGCCGGCCGGCAAGCCGCGCCCGCGTCCCGATCCGGATCCCGGGTTGGAGCCGCAGCCGCAGGCATGAGCGGTTTGCCACTTTCGAAAAACGCGGCGGCGACGCCGCGTTTTTTTATGCAACAATCCGGAGAGCGATTAGGGGGACTACAGACAGCGAATCGAGCTCGCGCATTTCGGCTGCACACGACAGCGCTCGCCCCGCGTGACCGAACGATCAACCCAGTCTGCCGACTTCGGCCTCAACCAAAGACCAGCATTTTGAGCCGAGTTTTCCCTTCCACGTCGCATACACCGCGGGTAGCCGCGCACGGAAGGTCGCCGGATCGGTTTCGTTGAACACGAGGCCGCGCCTGACGAAATCGTCGCGCAGCTTCGTGTTCAGCGCTGCCTGATCCTGGCGCTGCTGGCGGACATATTTGGTGAAATTGCGCTCGATTACATCTTGGATGTCGACGGGCAGCGATTTCCACGTAGCCGGGTGGGCCATCGCGTTGAAGCCTGACCACATGTGATTGGTCAGGCTGACATACTTCACCAGCTCGTAAAGCTTGAAACCTTCGAGGATCGCCAGCGGATTTTCCTGCAAATCGACCCTGCCGGTTTTCAACGCGTCGTAGATCTGGTTCGCCGGCGTCGTCACGGGTTCGGCGCCGAACGCGCCGAAGGTGTCGAGCATCATCTGTCCGGGCGGCACCCTTATTTTCATGCCGACGAAATCGTCGGGCGTTGCGATCGCGCGGGGAATCGAGGCGACCTGGCGCATGCCGTTATCAAAGCCGGCAACCGGAAACAGATGCATTCCCTTCGCCGCCATCTCCTCGCCGATATATTTTCCGAGCGCACCGTCGATCGCCTTGTGGGCGTCGGCCGCCGAACTGAATGCGAACGGCAGTTGCTGCGCTTCAGCAACCGGCACGACCGTGCCGATGATTCCGCCCATCAGGGTAAAGAACTGGATTTCACCGGCGATCAGCATCTTGAGGGCATCGGGATCGCCACCGGGCAGCCTGTTGTTTTCGGCGTATACGGTGGTCTCGACCCGGCCGTTGGTCTCGGCCCGTACCGCCTCCCACATCGCGGTAAGGTTCTTGTGCAGCGGGCCGGATGTCGCCTGGTTGTGATACTGCGAAAACTTGTATTCGGCGGCGTGCAAGGGCCTGATGATCAGCGTCAGCCCCGACGCCGTCCCCGCCAACACCGATCGTCGTGTCCAGTTGGCAGCCATTATTCCTCCGCCCCCGCCTCGTTTCGGACGGTGAACATGTCGGTTACACTGTTGCCGATATTGTGCGCGATCGCCACGAAAATCCTGCCCAAACGGCCTCAAACCTTAAGGCTTCCTCAAGGCCGTCTGCCTATTGCTGGGAACGGCGCGGGTTCTGCCGAAGCGTGACGCCCGCGAAAGGGATTTCGCATGGCCGCACCTGCTTCCGTCGTGTCGATTCCTGAACGAAGCGCCGTCCCCGCGTCGCTGTTGAACGTTTGCTTTGTGCTGTTCGCGATCAACGTATCGTTTTTTCCAACGGCGTATCTTTCGCATTGGTGGATTTACGATTCAAGCGGGGCGGGCATCCCGGCCGATTTCGTCAACGTCTGGGCCGCCGGCCGGCTGGCGCTCGAGGGGCATCCGGCCCAAGCCTGGGATTGGGATGTCCAGCGGCAGCTTGAACTTGCGGTACTGCGGCAGGATTTTACGGGCTATTTCGCGTGGCACTATCCGCCGCCGTTCCTGTTCGTAGCCTCGGTGCTGGCGTGGTTCTCTTACCCCGTGGCATTCATCGGCTGGGTTTCCGTCAGCCTGCTGCCCTATCTCGCGGTAATGCGCGCAATCGTCGGCCGCGCGTTCGGCCTGGTGCTGGCGATCGCGTTTCCGGTGGTGTTCAACAACGTGCTGGTCGGGCAGAACGGCTTCCTCACCGCGGCATTGATAGGCGGCACGCTTTATTTGATGCCGGTGCGACCGGTTCTTGCCGGCATCTGTCTGGGTTTGTTGAGCTACAAGCCGCAATACGGCCTGCTTTTCCCGCTGGTTCTGATCGCGGCATCGCAGTGGACCGTGTTCTTCACCGCGGCGGCGGTCACGCTGCTGATGGCGCTGGTCTCCTGGCTCGCCTTCGGAATCGAGAGCTGGCAGGCCTTCTTTCATTGGATGCCGATGTTTGCACAGGCGTTCCTCACCGACGGCAAGGCTCCGTGGTGGAAACTGCAGAGCCTCTTCGCGCTGGTCAGATATTTTGGCGGCACGGAACCAATGGCGTGGATGTTCCAGTGGATCCTGAGCGCCGCCGTCGCGGTCACTCTGGTGGTGATGTGGCGCAGCCGTGTCAGCTATTCATTGAAGGCGGCGGCGCTCGCGACCGGCGCGCTGTTGGTCACTCCATATCTGTTTCTGTACGACATGATGGTGCTGGCGATACCGGTCGCATTCCTGGTCCGCGTCGGTCTCAGGACCGGCTTCCATCATTACGAACTGCCGGCACTTGGATGCGCGGCGGCATTGATCATCAGCTTCATGCTCAGTGGAGTGCCGGTCGGGCTCGGCGCCATCCTGATCGTTGCAGGCTTGATTGGGCGACGCATCAGCCTGACGCGACGTACACCGGCGCCGGCGTTGGTGCCGGCCGCAAGGGTATAACGTCCGCGAGACCGGCTCAGCAGCCGCTGATAATGACGGCTGCCGTCTAGGCTCAGATGATCGAAGCAGTTCCTGACGCCTAGAATATTTCAAGCGCTCGGCCGTTCACGGGCCCACCCTCGGGGCCGCGCGCGGTCTCGGAAGGCCGAGCCGTGCTAATGCCGGCAGTGCGGTCGGGTCGAGCGAGAACATCCAGGCGAAAAAGTAAAAGCCGATGGCCAACAGATACAGGAATGCGAACCCGAAATACATCGAGTTGTATTCCATCAGCCCGCCGAACAAAGCTCCCATCAGATTATAGGCAAGCGCGGTCGAAATATTGTTTCCGCTCTTGCCGATCAGCGTCGAAAAAACGATGCCGGAGAAAAACATCGGGATGGTGAGAAGCACGCAGCTTATCACCAGGCTCATCAGCGGCGAGCCAAAGGCGATCAATTCATGGTTGCGGGCATAGAAGTATCCGACGAGCAAACTAATGAACAGGCCGACATAGGCGTAGCGGCTCTGCCGGAAACCTTTGCGCTGCACGAGCAGGTTCGCGAGAAACGCCATGGCCAGGACCATCGTGATCGTCGCGGCCACCACGAACCATGTGCCGCCGAGATGCAATCCCAGTTCGGTGATGGCCTTGGTCTCCACCAGCATGAAGCCGGATCCCAGAAAGAAAAACGGCACGTAGCCGCGCTCGATCGGGTCGTTCAAGCCGATCGTCTTGCGTACAAACATGTAGCTCAGAAGCATCACCATGCCGAGCGCTACCATGTAGCTGATCGGATATGTACGATTGATCATGTAGAAGAACGGCCAATCGTCGGTGGGAATGCTGGCTTCCGGGTAGGGTTGCGCGAAGTATTGTGAAACATTCTCAAATCCGAAGGCGGCGAGATCGTTGTTGCCCGGCATCGTCACATCGCGACCCTTCTGGGTGACGAATGCCGTCGTCGTGCTCAAAATCATACCGCACGCGAACCGCAAGCGGCGTTCCGGCGCCCGGGATGCCCTGGAGAATGTGTGACAGCTTGTATCCAAGGGACTCGTTCGGCAGTGCGAACGCGATCGACATCACGCCGTCGGGCTTGAGCAGATTGAATGCCTCCGTGAGACCCTCGCGGGTGTAGACGTAAGAATCGACACGCAAGTTCGAGGCGTGACTGAGCGCCGTATGTGAGTCGAGCACCCCGTAGATAATCAAATCGTACTGCTGGTGCGCCGTCCGAAAGAAATTGCGGGCATCGTTGACGATCACCGTGACGCGAGGGTCGTCGTAAGGATGTTCCGGATGATTGGTTTTCCCGAGAAATACGATGGCGGGGTCGATCTCGATGGCATCGACGTGGGAGGCCCCCATGCGCAGCGCCGCCGCCACGTCGTTGCCGCTGCCGGCGCCGACAATGGCGACGCGCTCCGGCCGTTTTTTGAAGTTGAACGGAAATTCGTAGTAGGCCCGGACGTAGCGATCTTGCTCGGACTCGTGCCCGCGATTGTTCTCCGCCAGATTGAACACTTTCTGATAGTAGGCACCGCCCGACAGGATGTTCATGAGCCCATCGGATTTGCTCATTCGCTCCAGCAGTTGATACGGAGAGTAAAGCCGCTGTACTTCCGGCTGAACCGGCCAGGACAGCACGACGATGAGCAGACAGAGACTGCCGATGCCGAGAGGCTGGTGCGCGTCTCGCGATAGCACGAACAACAACAGCACGGCGCCTACCGTGGTGAACCAGGTGACCGGCGGCAGCCAGAACAGGCTCATGACGAACAGTACGCCGACACCGAGAATGCTCCCGAACAGGTTTAGGCTGTAGGCTTTGAGGGGAGCTGCGCTCTGAAGCAGTTTGCCGCAGAGTTGGCCGACCGGGTAGCAGATACACGCGCAGATGACGAAGCTCATCGCCAGCAACAGATACAAGGGGATACTCTGAACCAGCAGCGTCACCAGATCCAACTGCTCCATCCATATGCTGATGGAGGTTTGCTCCAGCATCGGAAGCGCCGCAAAGAAGCTGACCTCCGAGCTCGTATCGTACCGCAGCAGCGTGATGATGCCGACAAACAAGGCGAGCATTGGCAACACAAGCGCCGGAGCGCACGGCTGCCTGTCCGAAACCGCGTATCCCGCACCGAGGCCGAGGAAGCACGCCAAAAGCGTGAAGTTTTTGAAAAACGAGAACACGGGGAATACGGATGCGAGCCAGCGGATCATGACAAGTTCGAGCAACAGGCTGACCATTGTGACGAGCACGATGAGTCTGATTTTTTCCTTCGCGCCTGAACGTGAAAAACCTTCTTCGAAGCGAGAGCTCATCAAGTCGATCTGGCGGTCCCACATGCGTTCGAGGCGGGGCGGGTGAAGGATGAGCAAGATCGCCGCCGCGCCGAGCAGCATCCGAACCGAGATCGCCAACAGGTCGAGAAACCGGTATGAGCCCTGATTCAAAAACAGGCGAAGTTCCAGCGTCGAATAGGCAAGTACGAGCGTGCCGAAGCAGATTGCGAAGATCCGGACGAGCCTGTGATTGGCGTCTTCTTTTGCGTGGCCACCGTTGATATCGTGCATGTTCATCTCACCTGACCAATTGCTTGCTTCCGGATTTGAAAAAGCCGGTGGACCGAAAATGAGTCGGATGAGTTTTCTAGAAGACTTCAATTAAGAATCGACGAAGTGTCGGTGCGCAATCTGAGCTTGGGCCACGCCAGCGTCGGGTTTGTCGTTAATGAGAGTTTAGTTCGGTCCATTTCGACCCGCGCAATCCTCGGACCGTCATCCGATCTGCCCCGGTGGAGCTTCCTCTCTTCGCGGCTATGCGGTGCGTCTCGTGGCTTTGGGTGGCGTGCTCGGAACTGCCAAAAGCTCTCACGTTGAACCGAGGACTGGTCGTCCGCGCGGCCGCTTCGATAATCGGAGCGTTTGGTATCGCTGCCCTCCGCCATCCAAACCTGGGTGAAACGATCTGGAACAAACGGTTCCATTCCATCGTTAAGGCCTGATCAGCCCTCAAGCCGCTTCGCAAATCCTCGTGAAGACCTGAAACGGCCTTGTCATTTGGCATGAATAGTTGTTCAGTTCTTCAAAGCGATTTGTGCGAAATCGCCAAAAAGCATCAAGAAGCGTGCTGCGCTTATCGGGCGCCGGAACGCGCGGGGATGAGAAGCGCTCATGGTCTATCGACGAACCCATCAGGTGGTAAAGCGCCTCGCGGCGCGCCGAAGCGCGATCCTGGCGGCAGCCCGCAATGCTGCGGCCGATGGCGGCATGGGGGCCGTTCAGATCGCGCCGGTCGCGATCCGGGCCAATGTCGCTGCGGGCACCGTCTATCGATATTTTCCCTCCAAAGCCGACCTGATCTCCGAGTTGATCGCGGATGTTTCCCGCGACGAATTGACCGCAATTCGCCGCGCGGCCGATGCTGCCCCCGGCCCGTCCTCAGCGCTTGCGGCAGCCGTTACCACCGTGGCGGTGCATGTGCTGTCGCAGCGCAAGCTCGCCTGGGGCATTCTGGCCGAACCGGTCGACGTCGACGTTACGGCCTCGCGGCTGGCAAGCCGCCGTGAGATCGCCGGCGAGATCGGCGCCCGGATCGAGGCCGCGGTCCGCGCCGGGCATCTGCCCGCCCAGGACACCGCGCTCGCCGCCACCGCGCTGCTTGGTGCGCTGCATGAAGCGCTGGTCGGCCCGTTGGCACCGGATCATCTGGAGGACCCCGGGAGGCTGCGCGATGCCGTTCAAACCGTGACGCTGTTGGCGCTGCGAGCCGTCGGCGTCATGGATGCGCGCGCTCGCGGCCTCGTGGTGCAGGCGGCGCTGCCGGCGAAGGCCCTCGTCGGGGCCTGACAGCCATTCGCCGCCGTGACATCGCTTTGACGCAACCCTGCCGTTAGGATCAGGCGATCTGCCGTGCAAGCGGCAGCCCCAACCACGGCGCAAGGAGCGACAAATGCCAACGACATCAGGATCTGCCAAATGGCAGGGCGGTATCAAGGACGGCAAAGGTGCGATCTCAACCAAGAGCGGCGCGCTGAACGACTACCCGTACGGCTTCGCCAGTCGCTTCGAGGGCAAACCCGGCTCAAACCCGGAAGAGTTGATCGGCGCGGCGCATGCGGCCTGCTTCACGATGGCGATGTCGCTTATCCTCGGCGAGGCCAAGCTCACCGCCGAGCAGATGGAGACCAAGGCGGACGTCACGCTCGATAAGGTGGCTGACGGTTTTGCCATCACCTCCGTGCACCTCACCTTGAAGGCGAAAATTCCGGGGGCGGACAAGGCCAAGTTCGATGAACTGACGGCGATGGCGAAGGCCGGGTGCCCGGTTTCGAAAGTGCTCAACACCAAGATCACGCTCGACGCGACGCTGCTGTAACCTGAAGGTCGCACAGCTCTGGTCTCACCGCCGTCATTCCGGGGCACGAGCGGAGTTCGTGAGCCCGGAATCTATAATCCCCCGCGGGGGTGCGGATTCCGCGCCTGCGCCAGGAGCGACGCATCCCGGAATGACGGCGGGAAACGGCGTCACGCAACGCCGCAGCTTACATTTCGGCGTCACTGTCGCGGCCGACATAGGCGATGCGCAGCATGTTGGTGGCGCCGGGAGTACCCAGCGGGACGCCGGCCACGATGATCACGCGTTGCCCGGCCTTGGCGAAGCCGTCGCGGAACGCGATCGAGCCGGCGCGGTTCACCATGTCGTCCTGGTTCTGGGCATCTTCTGCCACCACGCAGTGTACACCCCAGACGACGGATAATTTTCGTCCAGTGGAAAGGTTCGGCGTGATCGCGACAACCGGGGGCTTCGGCCGCTCGCGCGCGACACGGAGCGCGGTCGATCCGGAACTGGTCCAGCAAATGATCGCGGATAAATCGAGAGTTTCGGCAATCTGCCGAGCAGCGTCGGCAATGGCGTCGCCGATGGTCGGCTCGGGCTCGGCGCGTTGGGCGTTGAGCACGCCGCGATAGATCGGGTCGCGCTCCACTTCCTCGCCGATGCGGTTCATCGTCGAGACGGCCTCGACGGGAAACTTGCCCGCGGCCAATTCCGCCGACAGCATGATGGCGTCGGCGCCTTCATAGACGGCTGTGGCGACGTCGGAGACCTCGGCGCGCGTCGGCACCGGGCTCTGGATCATCAATTCGAGCATCTGGGTGGCGACCACCACCGGCTTGCCCGCGCGCCGGGCTAGCCGCGTCATCTGCTTTTGCAGGCTAGGCACCCGCTCGAGAGGCAGTTCGACGCCGAGGTCGCCGCGGGCCACCATCAAGGCGTCGGATGCCTCCAGGATGTCGGCGAGCCGATCGATCGCCTGGGGCTTTTCGATCTTGGCCATCACTGCCGCGCGGCCGCGGATCATTTTTTTGGCCTCACTGACGTCTTCGGCGCGCTGCACGAACGAGAGGGCGACCCAATCGATTCCGGTCGCCAATGCCGCCTCGAGGTCGGCACGATCCTTGGGCGTCATGGCCGAAACCGGCAGATCGGTGTCGGGCAGGCTTACGCCCTTTCGATCCGACATCTTGCCGCCGATTACGACCCGGGTAACGGCGCGCTCCGCGGAGGTCTCCTCGGCGATCAAGCGTACCTTGCCGTCGTCGAGCAACAGCGCATGACCCGGCCTGAGCGCGGCCAGGATTTCCGGATGCGGAAGCTGGACGCGGGTGTTGTCGCCCGGCGTCTTGTCGGAATCGAGCACGAAGCTTTCGCCGTTCTTGAGCTGGATCGCGCCCTCCGCGAACGAGCCCAGGCGAAGCTTCGGTCCCTGAAGATCGACCAGAATGCCGATCGGCCGGCCATAGCTCGATTCGACGTTACGAATCGTCGTGACCAGCTCGCGCATCTTGTCGTGCGAGGTATGGCTCATGTTGATGCGGAACACGTCGGCGCCGGCCTCGAACAGACGCCGGATCACCGTGCTGTTGGAGGAGGCAGGGCCCAGCGTTGCCAGAATCTTGATTCGGCGCAGCCGCCTCATGGTTTGCTTCCGGGCGCCGCGGCTGGCGGACTACCAGGCGTGCCCGGAGGCGTTCCGCCCGGCGAGGCGGGCAGACCGGGTGCTCCACCCGGCGAGATGCCTGGAAGACCGCCGGGTTTATTGGGGTCGACGGTGCCCGGGATTCCCGGCACCCGCTGCCCCGGCTGCTGTTCGCTGGATTCGGTCAGCTGCACGGTCCAGGCGCGCTGCTCGCCGGTATCGACCTCGAAGAACCCGGTACGGTCGAAGCCACGCGCCAGGCAATTATCGGTCCCCTTGATCGTGAATTCCTTGTCGCGGGAACACATGAACGCCTGTCCGGACCACTCGCCGCCGCGGTCGTAATCGAGCGCGTAAATGTAATAGTAGCGGGCGACCAGCGTCCCTTTCAGCAGCGTCTCGCAACTGCGCGAAGACACGTTCCACCAGCCCTCGGTGGTCCAGCCCTCGGCGTCCTTGTAGCCCAGCGCAATGCCGACGCGGCTTGAGGTGTTGTTGCAGAGCCGAAAGTCCGCCGCGGCGGAACTGCTCCACAGGCAGACCATCGCAAGCGCGATCGCCGGCAGCAAACCGACTGCCATGCGCGTACGGAATGAACGGGGGTGATGTGGATTTCCTGGGATCATTCAGCGAAGCTATATCAATTTTTTGGAGATTTCGCGCGCGCCAGCGGGGACTGTCAACGATCGATGGGGCTTTTTCAGGCATTCGGCAACCGAAATTCCTGCGTCGCGCCCTCGGTTTGCGCCGCGATATGGCAAAATCTGTGACAACCCCTAAGTAGTGTTGGATAACACCTGCGCGAAATGGCGTGACAACGGTCCGGGATAGCGACATGTCGATTGACGACAAAACCAGAACAGAACTTGAGGCCGCGGTGTTCCGGCGGCTGGTCGAGCATCTGCGCACGCGCACCGATGTCCAGAACATCGACCTGATGAATCTCGCGGGCTTCTGCCGCAATTGCCTGTCCAATTGGCTTAAGGAGGCCGCCGACGCCACCGGGGCCGAGTTGAGCAAGGACGAGAGCCGCGAAGCGGTCTATGGAATGCCCTATGAGACCTGGAAGGCGACTTATCAGGGAACGGCCAGCCCCGAGCAACTCGCCGCGATGAAGAAAGCCGAAAGCGGGCACTAACTGATTCGGCTGGGGCGACCCCGTCCACCGGGAGCGCGTACGGCGCAGGCGTCTTCTCCTGTGGGCGCGCTGTGGATGAGCGCGATGCTACCTTGACGTAAGCCGCGCCACTGCCGAGGGTTATCCCGGGATGCGTGCCCAAAGCTTGCGCGCTTCGTCCCGCGCCTCCAACCATCAGTTCACCAGGAGTACCCGATGGCCACTGCTGCCGCCGTCAAGGAAGAACCCGCGACACAATTCGCAAAGGATCAGCTCAAGGCCATCATCGAGCGCATCGAGCGGCTGGAGGAGGAAAAGAAGACGATCTCGGACGACATCCGCGACGTCTATGCGGAAGCCAAGGGCAATGGTTACGACGTCAAGGCGCTGCGCACCATTGTGCGGATGCGCAAGCAGGACGCCAATGAGCGCGCCGAACAGGAAACCATTCTGGAAACCTACATGCAGGCGCTCGGAATGCTTTGAGCCTCGATCGATTTGGGAGCAGTTATTCCCGCGTCCGAAACTTGGCGCCTTAGGCGACAAGAACTCACACGAATGCCGATTTGCGGGTCAAGTCCGCATCCCTTGGCGGCGTCGGGGTGCCGGCCTTGCCCGAAGGAGTTTGCACCGCTTGCGCCGCCTCCATCCAACCGCTTACCGGGACTTGGCCCGGGACTTGGCGCAACCGCCTCTGCCGCAGGCGAACGTGTGTCGAACAACGCAGCGATAGCTTTATGCCGGCCGCCGCATCGGAAGCGGCGCACAGCGAATGTCGAACGCACGGATCACGTCTCGTCGATTCAGCCCGTTGCGTGATTGCGTCTTATCGCCGATCCGTTCCATAGAGATTCGCTCGAGAGTGTCGTCGCTCTCACTGCTCACTCATTACCTCTCGCGATGAGGATGGATGCACTTGGGCGGTCTCGGGCGGAGATATTGCAAAAATGCAAACACGTGGCGAGAGAATAGTGGAAGCCATGAAACTGCGTGGCATGAGGAAGCAACACGCTCTCGCCAGCGCGCTAGGCGTCAATGAAAGCACGATTACCCGCTGGAAAGCCAACGGACCGATGTCCGTCAACAGTGCCGTTCTACTTTGTAGAGAACTCGACATCTCCCTGGATTGGTTTTTGTCCGGCACTGGATCGATCAACTCACACAAACCAAACGCTCGGATGCCGGGGATTACTCAAGATAAGCTTCTGGCTCATTTCCAAAGATTCGAGGCGACGCTGACGGATCATTCCAGGTCGCTTCTCATCGCGTTCATGGATTCTCTTCTGCCTGAAGATCGCAGGGAATGACAGGTTGCGCGCCACGCAACCGAATTGCGCGAATCTTGTCAGCGACGCAACCCTAAGTACATAAAACTGATAACAGTTTTAGGTTGTATCAATATCGACGACAACCGTCGTCGGAGGAAACTCCTGATTCGTTCAGCAGGAAGTCAACATGGCAACGCTCATAACAATCAACGTTACGAACAACAGCACGACCATCCAGAATTTCTTCTTCTTCCAGCAGCCGGCAGTTTATTCCGGCGGAGCGGAAGTCTACACCAACAGCCTCTACACTCAGGCGTTGTTGCCCTACGCAACGTCGGGCGCAGTGCTCAGCTTCTCGATGCTTCTGCAATATAACGCCGGTGTGCAGCAGCAGATCTCGCCTCCGCAAATTGGCCAGCCTTCGGGACAACTTGCGGCCATCCAGGCAATCAACCTCACGCCTGCCGCCGGAGGTCAGCCGACCAATAACACCACGTCCATGACCGTATCGCCCTCGCTCGGGCTTTCGGTGCCGGTTTCGACGACGGGTCCGCAGCCGGGATCGTTCCGTATCATTACGCCGATTTTCAATCCTGTTCTCGCCAACTACAATGCGGGATCGGCTGTCAGAGCGCTTTCGGGGTCGATCACTCTCTCCAACTTCGTGACCGCTCCGCCGAATTCCAACCTCGACTGCCAGCCCGTAATCACTTTCTACGTGCAGACCGGTACTTACACTCCCGGCACCGTGATGAATTTCACGGCTTCGTCGATCAATGCCGCCGTTTGCGACGCCACGCCGGGTTATACGACCTTCAACGTGTCGTATAATGTGGACGGCACGTGGAAGGTTCAACCGATGGCACTCGTTCGGGCGGCTGACGGCCTGCAGAGCCTGGTCGCGGGAGAGGCCAGCGGATCGGTCGTACCGGCCGTGGCCAATGCCGAGGTCTGGAACGAGGCAGGCACGGCTGTGATCTCTACCGGCACCGCGGCGAACGGCAATCTGCCGATGATCATTACAAACCTCAGCAACCCTGCTGCGATCGGTCTCTACAGGGAATATCAGGTCGGTCTGATGGGTGGACCCCGTCACGGAGCGATGTGCACCGCACTTGCGGGGAATACGGCCACCTTCGCTTAAAGGTCGCCCTCGAATGATCTAGCGTTTCCCATGCCCGTCCGGGAGTCTTCCAGGAGAGATTCCCGGACGTTATGGCTGCGCGCGATCCGCGCCGGCAGCGCCCGGAGCAGGGAGAGATCGCCTTTAGTATCGCTCGACGTCGCACGTCATTACATATCCAACACCTCGCTGGGCCAGGATCATCTTGGGCGAGTCCGGACTTGGCTCCAGTTTGCGGCGCAACCGAGTCACCTGAACATCAACGCTCCGGTCGAAAATATCCTCGTGCACCCGCGTCGCATGCAATAGGTACTCGCGCGTGAGGGATCGTTGGGGCGCATCGAGAAAAGCCACCAGCAACGCATATTGGCCCTTGGTGAGGGGCACCAGTGTGCCGCAGGGATCGAATAGCCGTCGCCCGCGCCGCTCAAGTCGCCAGCCTTCGAACTTATACCCGCCACGTTCGGCTTCACGGCTTTGGCCGAGCCGCTCCATTTGCTGTCGTCGCAAGATAGCTCTGACCACCGCCAGCAATTTTCGCAATGAAACGGGCTTGACCATATAGGCGTCGGCGCCCGCCTCCAGGGCGATAACGGCGTCGGCTTCGTCCGGACGGTCGTCCATCAACAGAATGATGGGGACGCCCGAATTACTCCTGATCTCTCTGAGTATGTCCAACCCATGGTCTGGTCCTACTCGCAGGCCGAGAACGATCAGGCCAGGTTCAGTCATCGCAAGATGACGTCGCGCGCGAGCGCGATCCGGTACTGTTGCAACTGAAAAGCCGTGGCCCTCAAGATAACGTCCAATGTCATCCCGCGTTTCGGGATCATCGTCCACGACAAGAACGTGAGCTGTTCTCATCGTTCCGTGCGGCCTGCTGGCAGGCGCGCGCCCTGCCGCAGGCATGGCGATCAGGTATCCCGTTGTCATTCCGAATAAGCCTCTTGGATCGAGTATCCGCATCCCCGCAGGGTGTACGGCAGGTTGTCGCGGACGCCTGGTCCGGAGATCGAACGTGGCGCGCAGGCCACTCCGGAAATGAGGCGGAGCCGCGCTGTGGTTCTCTTGGTCAGCCAGATGGCGCATGCTGCACGCATGGAGGCGAATGAAGACAGTCTCCGCTCGCCGCGGAGAGGGCGATTTCGCTTTGAGACGAGGCAAGGTATGGAATCGCACGACAAATTGCTTCCCCTTGGGAACAAAGGTGATGAACTGCATTGGGCCACCGCCGGCTCGACTAATTAGGGCCACGCAAATCGGGTGGCCCTGCGCCTGTGCTTGCGGTGAGAAGCGGGTCCCGGACCTCAACGGCGAATGTCGGGGATTGACCTACAGGTAGGCGTTCCCGAAAATCGGAATAGATGTCGCCGATTGACATCATCATTCACCGCTGGATAACAATTCCCATTCTGCGGAGCGCGAAGATGGATCGAATCCAAGCTATGCGCGTCTTCATGCGGATCGTGGAGTGCGGGAGTTTTGCTCAGGCCGCGCGTGACCTGCAGATCCCGCGTCCGACGGTGACCCACACCATTCAAGAACTTGAAGCTCTCCTTGGAACCCGGCTGCTCGAGCGCACCACGCGGCATGTCAGCCCGACGCCGGACGGTACGGCCTGTTATCAGCGGTGTGCCAGCCTGATCGCAGATCTCGAGGATATCGAGAGCGCATTCCGCGATGCCACGCCACATGGTCCCCTGCGTGTTGACCTTCAGGGGACGCTTGCGCGGCATTTTGTATTGCCGGCGCTGCCGAATTTCCTCGAACGCTATCCGGAGATCAAGCTTCGCCTCGGGGAGGGAGAGCGCATGGTCGATCTCATTCCGGAAGGGATCGATTGCGCGCTGAGGGCGGGCGAGTTGAAAGATTCGTCGCTAATCAGTCGGCGGGTCGCGACGCTCGAGCAGGTGACCTGCGCCAGTCCGGCCTATCTCGCGCGGCATGGCGTGCCACGCTCGCTGGACGAGCTGGTCGCACATCGCATGGTGCGCTACGTCTCGTCATCGACAGGGCAGCCTCACCCGCTGGAATTCCTCGAGGCTGGAGAGGCCCGGCTGGTATCGCTGGATGGGCTTCTGGCAGTTACCGGCGCGGAGATCTATACGGCCGCGGCCATCGCGGGTTTCGGATTGATTCAGGTCCCGCGCTATCGGATCGAGGATCAACTGCAGAAAGATCTGCTGCGGGTGGTGTTACCCGATCTGCCGCCTCCGCCGATGTCCGTCTCGCTGGTTTACCCGCAGAGCCGTCATCTTTCGCCACGCGTTCGGGTCTTTATCGATTGGATACGAGAAGTCTTTACGACCGCCACAGGAACGGTATCGCCGGTCGAGCCGCCGGTTTCCGTTTGAGAATTTATGTGATTGCGGGGATGCTTTCTGCATCTACGGCCCTGTTTGCGTATCAGGGTCGCAAAAGCAATCTCGTACACTGGCGGTGCGCGTTCCGGGCAAAACGGCCCACTGCGCCAATTGGCGTTGCTCGGCTACGTTTCGGCCTTCGCCGTCGCCGCGGCGCTCCAAAGCGAGCCGGGATTGGCGCGGTCAGGATAAAGCTCGAGCATCCTGTCATAAAGTTCGCGTGCGGTTTTCGTCGCGTCGTTCAGCCGAATGAAGTCACGGAGATACTGACGTGTTTCCTCGACGGTATGTGGGCTATCGTCATTGCTGGGGATCTTGTGTCCCGCGACGACGGCGGATGGCTTCAGGGCGTCGATTTTGTCGAGCGCAGCGATCCATTCCAGCCGGTTTTGTCTGGTCGATTCGTTGAGGAATGGATGAATGCCATTGTAGACGGCATCGCCCGCGGCGACCAATCCGATGGACGGGACGTGGAGACACGTGGAGTCGTCGGTGTCGGTATGGCCGACTCGCACAACGATCAATTTGTTTCCTTCCAGATCGATCTCATCGCCGTCCAGGGGATCTGCGACGGAGATGACGTCGGAAATCTGATTGGGAAACAGTTTTCGCCATCGGCCGTTCAATTTCTCCGGCGTAACCTGAAGCTTCATTCGTTCGACCGCGGCCGGTGTCGCCAGCGCCTTTGCGTCCGGGAACCGTTGCTTTAGAATCGCCAATCCAAAGAAGTGATCTCCATGGGCGTGCGTTACGTAGATCGCCTTCAGTGTCTTTCCGCTCGCGGTAATGGCGTCCGCCAGGCCGTTGGATTGGTCCACGGTAAGGAATGTGTCCACCAGCACCGCCTCACGCTCGCCGTAGATCAGCGTGGATGAGTTGGCGACCCACTGCAGCGATTCCTTGCCGGGCGGAACATCACGATTCAGGCCGGGGCGCGTGACGGTGAATACCCGGTATCCCAGCCGGGAAGATTCGCGATCGACTCCCGCTTTTGCCTCTCCAGGTATCATGGGGAGCATTGCCCCAGACACCAGTTTCATCATGTCGCGCCGGTTCACGGCCGCCTCAGTTGAACTCATCGTCGTCTCCGTTGATTTCGGCTCGCGATGCCCGCGTTCGCATTCTTGTCCGAGCAACCCTGCGCAGTTCCCGTTCGACCCTCTTGTCCCGGTCGGTCGATCTTGCGTCGCTCTCTTGACGCAAGCGGACCGACAATTATATATGACCGGTCGTCTTGAATTAATCAATCAACCGTTGGCATCGCGCCATCAAGGATAGTTGAAGTGGAATTACGCCGCGGTGCCAAGCGTGGCCCGAAGCCGAAACCGGACACCCGCAATAATCTCATCCAGGCTGGCCTGCGGATGTTCCACGCCGAGGGATACGCAGCGACCGGTCTTCAAAGCATCGTAGAAAATGTCGGTGTGCCGAAGGGCTCGTTCTACAATCACTTCGCGAGCAAGGAAGCGTTCGCGGCCGAGGTGATCGACGCCTATTTCGAGCGCAGCGAGGAGAGGCTACGCGTTTTTCTCTGCGAGTTCGATATTCCGCCCTTGGCCCGGCTGGAGGCGTATTTCGACGACCGGATCAAGACGGTGAAGGCGGCGGGGTTCATCAGGGGATGCCTGCTGGGAAATTTTAGCGCCGAGGCCGCGGATCACAGCCTGCTCATGCGCGCGCGTCTCGTCGTTCATTTCGAAACGTGGAGCGAGTTCTTCGCGAATTGTATTTCGGAAGGGCAGCATCAGGGCACGATCAGCAATCAGTTTCCCGCAGCCCTGTTAGGGCGCTTCATCCTGAATAGTTGGGAGGGCGCGCTCTTGCGCATGCGCGCTGAAAAGAGTGCGGCTCCGCTCACTGAATTCAAAAGGATCGTTTTCGATAAACTGCTCGCCTGACGACGGAGCTGGCTTGGTGCGGTCTCGAACCGACTGCAAACCGCACCCCCGCGGGCCCGATGCGTCATCCCATCCGCGGCCAGGACGCTGAAGTTGGGGCAGGGGCTGCGTGATCGACGATTGGCTAGCGCAATGACGCGGTCTGAACGACGAACGGCGTCGTGGGCAGGCGTGCCATTGCCGATCCGGTGAAGCGCTCGCTCAGCACGCCCATCTGCGGATCATCCGAGAAGTTCATCGTCACCGTGATCTCCGGCTTGACGAAATAGGCGCGCATCAGGGTCATATCGGTGTCGCCCAACACCGTCGAGGCCATCGACGTACTGAGGCTCGGCGCCAGGATCATGGCGCGCATCCAGACTTCGCCACCTTTAGCCGCGGCGATCCGGGCGGAGGTGGTGACCATACTTCCCTGCGCCTGGGATGCCTTGCCGGCGGTGGTGTTGATCTCGGTCGCGGCGCTTCCCGCATTGCGTGGCGTCGGCCGTGCGCTGTGGGGGATCGGCGCGCCGGCCGTGACGATGTTGGCGCGGTCGACCGGCGCGTTGGGAGACGGCGCAAAGGCCAGCGCCTGGAACGAAGCTGAAATGCTGGCGGTGGATTGCGGTTCGGTCGTGGTGACTGCCTGGCGCGCCTGGATGGCGGCGATCTGCGCCGGCGTGGCCTGTTTGGCCACGGCCGGGGTGTCGCCCCAGAAACCGCGGGCATTGATGATGTCGGCCGGCGTCTGCGGCTTGGCCGAGCTCGAGTTGTTGTCAGCCGGAGCGGCGGGATACGGCGCGGTGGCCTGGGCAATCTGCATGTCGGCCGAGGCCAACTGGATAAGCGAACCGGCGCGCGGCTTCGCGCGCGGCACCGGCACCGGATCGGCGGCCTTGGCGGGCGTTGCGTCGGCGACCTGAGCGAGGCGCGGCGACGACGTGCCGACACCCTCATCCTCGTCGTCGGCCGATCGGGTCTTGAACAAGGCGGCCCACAGGCTTGGGCTGCTCTTGGTCATCGCGCGATCGTCGCCGTCTCGTTTTTCGATGTCGGCACGTGCCAACTGATAGCCGCTGAGCGGAACGCCGTCGGACGGAACATGCACGGTGCGGCCGTTCGGAAATACCCTGGCCAGCTGATCGTGGTTCATGCGCGGCCAGTGGCGGATGCTGCCGGTGTCGAGATGGACGAACGGAGATCCCGATTCGGGATAGAACCCGACGCCGCCGCGCTGCAGCCGAAGCCCGGCGAAACGAATCTGCTCGAGCGGCACGTCCGGAATGAAGAAATCCATCGCATGCCCCAGCATGTGCTGGCTGAAACGGGCGACCCCGGAGGACCGGCGGTGGAGCATCGCGTTGGTGGCGGGGGAGCGGTAGGAGGAAATGATCTGGATCGGCTTCCTGCCGTCGACGTCGCGGTAGACTTCCCAGAGGATGTCGAACAGATGGGGATCCATCGTGGTCTGGTCCTGGGTACGCCAGTCGCGCAGGTAGTGATTGAGTTGCTTCAGTGCCTCTTCGTCGTAACGGCCGTCGCGCTTGAACGTGACGGTGAGGTCTTCATTAGAGTGGGTGTGGTGGAACGACAGGGTGCGGGTTTCGTTCAGCGCGGCCGCGTCGTGAACCGTGCCGGCGCCCGCAAGCAGCAGCAATGAGGTCAGGCCAAAATGATACCCGGCCCGAAATCCAGACCTCGTCAACGACAGTGAGTTGAATTGGCGTGCAAAGCCAGCCAGCACGTATGAGCCCACCCAGACCGATCGAAGAATTTCCCGCAATGTCCCAAGCAGCGAAAGAAGGTGAATGCAGTCCTAAAGCGGGAGGGTTAACCGAGATTTACCTGCCGCCCCCAAGTCAGATAACAAGCTAACCTGTCGAGTGTGGCAAAAAGTAGCCCGCTGGCTAAATCGAGGTGGAGAGGGATTAATGCAAACGGCCCCGCCAGATCTGGCGGAGCCGTCGCTTGATTCTCGAAACTCGGCCGGCTTCCCAGCAGGCAACGGACTAGCGAGTAAATATCCCCCGTGGCGGCCGGCGCCCCGGTGGCACCGGAGCCGGGGTCGGGCCGCCGAACAGTCGTTCAAAGAACGACGGTCCCGAATACGACGTGTTGTCGCTCGCCATGTTGACGCTGGCGGGAATGTTGCCGGCCGGGCGGGAATAGCTCGGCTGCGAATGCGCCACTACAGCTTCCAGGTCTTTGCTGCGGCCGTTGCGCAGCAGGGCCAGCATGGCGGCGTCGCGGCCATAGACGTCCTTGCGGAGCTGCAGCTTGCCTGCATCGTCCACGAACGCCGTCTGATAGGTGATATTCACCGGGATCGCGGTCGGGAATTTGAGGTCGATCTCGCTGTGGCCGTACATGGAGCGGATCCTCTCCGGCGTATAATGCGCATTCGGCTCGGTGATGTTGAGCAGGATCGACGCATATTGATCCGGATTTTGCACCCGCATGCAGCCATGGCTGAACGCACGCTCGTCCTTGGCGAACAGATATTTGTCCGGCGTATCGTGTTGATACACCAGGAATTTATTGGGGAAGTTAAAGCGGATGCGTCCGAGCGCGTTGGCTTCGCCCGGCGGCTGCGAAATATGAATGCTGCCGTCGCGGTTCCGGTCAAGCCTCAGTCCCATCCGCTGTAGCACCGTGGGGTCCTGCTGCAACGCCGGCAGATACTCGTTGTAGACGATCGACGGCGGTACATTCCAGGTCGGATTGACCGTGATGTACTTCATCGTCTCGGTCAGAAGGGGCGTCGCGTGAATGCCCGGCTTTCCGGTGACTACCCGAGTGGTCCAGACCTGAGCGCCGTGCTGCATCACCTTGAGCGTGTAGTCGGGGATGTTGAGAATGACATAGGCGTCGCCGATCGAGGGTGCGCCGAGGTCGCGCGGCAACCAGCGCCAACGCTCCATGTTGACGATTACGGTATCGATCTGCCGGTCGCGCTTCGGGCTGTTGATGGCCCTCACGGTCCGCTCGTCGAGGACCCCGGTCGGCTTGAGTTCGGCGCCCGCCTGGAACCTTCGCACAGCCTCCGCCACCCTGGCATCGTAATGCGTGTCCTCGGCATTCTCGGAGATGCCGAGCTTGGCGCGCAGCTGCGGCACCCGTGGGTCTTCGATGGCGGCGGGCTGCTTGTTGCCGCGCGGCGGCGCGAGCGCCGGGCCATCGGCGATCCGGATCTTCGCGGCGTCGCCCTGGCCACGCAGTTCAGCGAGTTTTGCCTTGAGTTCGCGATAGAGCTTTTGCGGCGGGTTGTAGCTATCGAGCGCGGTCGAAGCGTCCGCGGCCGAGCTGACATTGGCCAGCACTTCCGCGGCGTCGATCGGGTGCTCAGGATACTGGACGTCGCCGCTGAGCTGCGACCAATGCATCCGGCCACTCTGGGCCTGCCGCGCATAGTCCAACATGCTCTCGGTCAGTTTCAGATCGGCTTCCGCCAGTCCATCCGGGTTGGTCGCCGCAGCGAAATCCGGCACCGGATAGTCGTCCTCGTTCAAACCGTCGGACGCCGCATCCTTCAGGCGGGCGATCACGCCCTTGGCGGGGCCGGTCAGGCTGCCGCCTTGGGTCCACAGCGGCGCGAAGTCCCGCGCGGTGTAGAACTTCTCCACCGCGGCGCGCTCCGCTTTACGTTCGAAATACCGCGCCGACCTTGCGCCCAGCATGTCACGGAGCTTGTCGGCGACCGGTTGATCGGCGGCCGGTACGTTGCTTGCGGTCTTGCTCGATTCCGTCGCAGGCGCCGTCGCCAATTCCTTGGCGGGCGCTGGCGACGTCGCAGTGGCCGCAGGCGGCAGCGAGGCGGGCGCGGCGTCGGTTTTTGCCGTGTCGACCTTGGCAGCATCAGGCTTAGCAGTATCAGCCTTCGCCGCATCGGCCTTGGCCGTGTCGTCCTTGGCGGGCTTGCCGGCGTCGGTGGACGGCGCGGTCGCGAGATCGGACGGCTTGGTCTCGGCCGGCTTCTCCGCCGCCTTGGCGGCCTCGGAGACGGCAGCGCCGGTGTCGAGTTTGAAATCGTTGGCGGTCGGCGGCGGGACGTTCGCGGGCTCCGGGCGTGGAACGGCGGCATCAATCGCCAGTTCGGCGGCGCTGTTGCGGGCCGGACCGGCCTGAGCGAGCACCGAAGTCGCGGATACCGCGAGGAAGGTCGCCGCGACGGCCGTCAGTACGCGGTCGAACCCGCCACGGGTCTTCGAACAGTCACGCATCATCGCATCCCTCGGGTGGCACTGTTCCGGCATGGAGCAGTCCGTTAAATCGTTCGCTTCGGCCTTCGTTGAAGTGTCGGTCCAATCGGTTCAGCGCATTCCGCCGATTGTGTGGTTTGCGGCCGAATTCGCGCTAAAAATTTCCAAAACCGGTACGCCTGCACGCAACGATGCATACGCAAACGATACACGGGCCCTGTTTGTGCGACCAGCGCCACGCGGGACCATCACGACAAACTGACTTCGTAGAACCCACCTGCAACCGAAAGCGTGAACTTGCCACGCGATGCGGCCTTTGTCTGTTACCGGCAAGCCACGTTCCAAATCTTCCGGACGACCCGAAGCCCCTCGATCCCTTCGCTATCGCAGCAAGGCGATCGGGTGGCGACCTGTCAGTTGCTGGTATTGGAGCCGCCGTCAGTCGTGTCGTTGGCGGTCGCTTCATCCAGCTTGCGATAAAGGGTGGAACGTCCGATCTTCAACCGCCGGGCGACTTCCGACATCTGCCCGCGATAATGCGAAATCGCGAAGCGGATGATTTCGCTCTCCATTTCTTCGAGCGGCCGGACTTCGCCGGTGCTGGTCAGCATCGCCAGCGAGCCGGCGGAAGACACGGGGGCGATGGGTATTTCGTTACCGGAAACCATGGCCGGCGCGGTCGAGTGCGAACCTGGTCCGATAATCAGCGGTTCGGCCGGTTCGTCGTGCGCCTCCGACGTCGACAGCGGTTGCGCCGCGGCGTGCGGGAAATCGGCGATGCCGAGCTGATCGGTTTCGCTCATCACCACCGCACGATAGACCGTGTTCTCGAGCTGGCGGATGTTGCCCGGCCATTCGAGCTGCGACAACAACGCCATCGCTTCGCCGCTGATGCCGGTGATGGAGCGATTTTCTTCCGCGCAGAAACGCGCCAGAAAGTGCCGCAACAGATGCGGAATGTCTTCGCGCCGCATCCGCAACGGCGGAATTGTCAGCGGCAGTACGTGCAGGCGATAGAACAAGTCTTCGCGGAAGTGGCCGCCTTTGACGTGATCCAGAAGCTTGCGGTTGGTGGCCGAGATGATGCGGACGTCGACCTTCACCGGCTTGCGGCCGCCCACAGCCTCGATGGCGCCCTCCTGCAGTGCCCGAAGCAGCTTTACCTGTGCGGTCAGCGGCAGTTCGCCGACTTCGTCGAGAAACAATGTGCCGCCGGACGCCTCGACGAACTTGCCCATGTGGCGCTCGGTGGCGCCGGTGAAGGCTCCCTTCTCGTGGCCAAACAGGATCGACTCCACCAGATTGTCGGGAATGGCGCCGCAATTGACGGCCACGAAGGGCTTTGCCTTGCGCTCGCCGCTGCCGTGAATGGCGCGTGCGAACAATTCCTTGCCGACGCCGGATTCGCCCTCGATCAGCACCGGAATGGTGGATGCCGCGGCCTTTTGCGCCGTGCGTAGCACCCCCGCCATGGTTTCGCTGCGGGTGATGATATCGGCGAAGGTCAATTTGCCTTCGCGGCTGTGCTTGATGCGCTGCAGTTCTCCCTTCAACGCGCTGGTATTGAGCGCGTTGCGCAGCGACACCTGAAGCCGCTCGAGGCCGACCGGCTTGACCACGAAATCCTGGGCTCCCGCCCGCATCGCCGACACAACGTTGTCGATGCCGCCATGGGCTGTCTGCACAATGACGGGGATGGTGAGGCCTGCTTCACGGATTTTCGCCAGCACTCCCATGCCGTCGAGGCCCGGCATCACAAGATCAAGCACGACGGCGTCGATGTCGGGCCCGTCGGGAGCGGTGAGCATGGCGAGCACTGCGTCGCCGCTGTCGACAACACGGGCCTCGTAGCCGCATTTCTGCACCATATTTTCGACCAGACGGCGCTGGACGGCGTCGTCGTCGGCAATCAAAATGCAGGCAGCCATGGCTTTCCTCGGGCGTTAGAACTATCTGTCTCGAATCGGGGCACTCTCGCTTAAGCCACTTAATGCCCTCTTAACGGTTGATGCCCGGCCATCACATGCCGCTTCAAGTCGAAATGCACAGACAGGCTCGAACCAGATGACATCGCGCTCCTCATCCGCCATCCGCAAGCCTCCAGCCCGACGCCATTCCAACATCCAGAAATCTTCAGCCCAGAAAGCCGCCAGGACATCCGCGGGCAAGAATGTTGCCAAGAACACGGTCAAGAATGTTTCCAAGAACGCCTTCAAGAACAAAGCAGGCAAGCTGCCGGAATGGAACCTGACCGATCTCTATGCCGACATCGGCGCACCGGAAATCGCTCGCGACCTGTCGAGGATGGACGCGGAATGCGTTGCGTTTGAGACCGACTACAAGGGCAAGCTCGCCGCACAGATTGCGGCGGAAGGTGGCGGCAAATGGTTGGCCACGGCCATCAAGCGTTACGAGGCGATCGACGATCTCGCCGGCCGTCTCGGATCCTATGCCGGTCTGGTTCATGCGGGCGACAGTGTCGATCCCGCGATCACCAAGTTTTACGGCGACGTATCCGAGCGGCTGACGGCGGCGTCAGTGCATTTGCTGTTTTTTGCGCTTGAACTCAACCGCGTCGACGATGCCGCGATCGACCGGGCGATGCAGACGCCGGAGCTCGCGCATTACCGGCCTTGGATCGAGGATCTGCGCAAGGACAAGCCGTATCAACTGGAAGACCGCGTCGAGCAGTTGTTTCACGAGAAATCCCAGAGCGGCTACGCCGCCTGGAACCGGCTGTTCGATCAGACCATCTCCGGCCTGCGTTTCAAGGTGGCGGCCCGGGAGCTTGCGATCGAGCCGACGCTCAGCCTGCTGCAGGATCGCGCACCACAAAAACGCAAGGCGGCGGCGCAGGCGCTGGCGACCACCTTCAAGGCCAATGAGCGCACGTTTTCGCTCATCACCAATACGCTCGCCAAGGACAAGGAGATATCGGATCGCTGGCGCGGATTCCAGGATGTTGCGGATTCGCGCCATCTGAACAATCGGGTCGAGCGCGAGGTCGTCGATGCGTTGGTGAGTTCGGTTCGCGCCGCCTATCCGCGGCTGTCGCACCGCTATTACAAGCTGAAGGCGAGCTGGTTCAAAAAGAAGAAATTGGCGCACTGGGATCGCAACGCGCCGCTGCCGTTTGCCGCCACCGACAGTATCGCCTGGCCGGAGGCCAAGAATATGGTGCTGACCGCCTATCGCGGTTTCTCGCCCGAGATGGCTGCCATCGCCGAGCGTTTTTTCAACGATCGCTGGATCGATGCGCCGGTGCGGCCCGGAAAAGCGCCGGGCGCGTTCTCGCATCCGACCACGCCCTCGGCGCATCCCTATGTGCTGATGAATTATCAGGGCAAGCCGCGCGACGTGATGACGCTTGCCCACGAACTTGGCCACGGCGTGCATCAGGTGCTGGCGGCGAAAAACGGAGCGCTGATGGCGCCGACGCCGCTGACGTTGGCGGAAACCGCCAGTGTGTTCGGTGAGATGCTGACCTTCAAGCGTCTGCTGACGCAGACCAAGAGCATCAAAACGCGCCAGGCGCTGCTTGCCGGCAAGGTCGAGGACATGATCAACACCGTGGTGCGGCAGATCGCGTTCTATTCATTCGAGCGCGCCGTCCATACCGAGCGGCGCAGGGGCGAATTGACCGCTCAGCGGATCGGCGAAATCTGGCTGAGCGTGCAGGGCGAGAGCCTCGGCCCCGCGATCGATATCAGGCCGGGCTACGAGAATTTCTGGATGTACATCCCGCACTTCATCCATTCACCGTTCTACGTCTACGCCTACGCGTTCGGCGACTGTCTGGTGAATTCGCTCTATGCGGTCTACGAAAATGCCTCCGACGGCTTCGCGGAGCGCTACCTGGCGATGCTTTCGGCCGGCGGCACCAAGCATTATTCCGAACTGCTCAAACCGTTCGGACTTGATGCCAAAGACCCGAAATTCTGGGACGGCGGGCTGTCGGTGATATCGGGCATGATCGATCAGCTGGAGGCGATGTCCTGAGTG
Source organism: uncultured Alphaproteobacteria bacterium (assembly GCA_963756215.1). Lineage (GTDB taxonomy): Bacteria > Pseudomonadota > Alphaproteobacteria > Rhizobiales > Xanthobacteraceae > Bradyrhizobium. The sequence goes on from CAVWMY010000003.1 coordinate 142,671, forward strand.
GCGACGGAATGTAAAACATCTGTTGTACGCAGCGCCAGATCTCGTTATACGGTTGTATAACGGAGTTCAAGCCATGAACGAGACGCCGCGCGCGAGCGCCGAAGGCGAATTCGTCCAGATCAAGAAGATCGGCAATTCGCTGGGGTTGATATTGTCGAAGGACATTCTTTCCCGGCTTCGGCTGAAGGAAGGCGACAAGCTTCATATCGTCGAACAGACCGAGCGCGGAATAAAGCTTTCGCCCTACGATCCGAAGCACGCCAGGGCGATGGAGATCGCGCGGCGCTCATTCAGCGTCTATGCGGATACCTACAAGACCCTCGCAAAATGAACGAGCCGATCTGGTTGGACGTGGAGATCCTGATTGATCTCCATGCCGAGCAGCTCGCGCTGTTCGGAGGATCCGACGGTATGGGCGACCAGGGTGCGCTTGAGTCGGCGCTGGGCCGTCCGATCGACAAATTCACCCGCGGCGAGACCGACCTAGCGTCGTTGGCGGCGGCATACGCCTTCGGTATTGCCCGCAATCATCGATTCGTGGACAGCAACAAACGTGCGGCCTTTGGTGCGCTTATCGTATTTTTGGGTCTCAATGGCGTTGATTTCCGGGTACCGCCCGAAAATGCCACGGCGATGATTCTCGCCGTCGCCGCCGGCGAAGTTAGCGAGGAAGGCCTCATCCGCTGGATCAAGGATAATTGGCCGGCCAACTCGTCCAAATAGAGGCCGGGCTCGGCGGCCCGCCGTTGCCCTTCGCGCGGGTTTGCGGTAATTCCACGCCGGAACCTACCGACTGGGGAGAGCGATGGCAGACCATAGTGAAGTGGCCTACACGACGGCCGACGGCAACGATTATCTGGCCCATGAGCAAACCTATGAAGGTTTCATCAAGCTGGTGAAGTACGGCACCGCCGCCGTCATTTTCATTGTCGCTATGATGGCGATTTTTCTGACCTGATCCCGCGTCGCGCCGCCGAAGGTGGCGCGCTTGGAAATTTTCCCCGTATTTCCGGTTTCAAACCGGTATCCATCCCAGTGGAAATAGCGCTAGCTTGCTCGTGCGCGTGCCCCGCGCCGCCGGAGGCCCCATGAAGATTGCCGTCGCCAAGGAAATCGATCCGTCCGAACCGCGGGTCGCCGCTTCGCCTGACACCGTGAAGAAGTTCAAGGCGTTGGGCGTCGACGTCGCGGTCGAGCCGGGCGCCGGCATCAAGTCGGGGCTGCCGGATTCGGAATTCACCGCGGCCGGCGCGACTGTCAGTCCGGACGCGCTGAAGGACGCCGATATCATCATCAAGGTGAAGCGGCCGGAGCCGTCCGAACTGGCGAATTACCGGCGTGGCGTCCTGGTCATCGCGATCATGGATCCCTACGGCAACGACGCGGCGCTGAAGGCGATGGCGGACGCGGGCGTTTCCGCCTTCGCGATGGAATTGATGCCGCGCATCACCCGCGCCCAGGTAATGGACGTGCTGTCGAGCCAGGCCAACCTCGCCGGCTATCGTGCGGTAATCGAGGCGGCGGAAGCATTCGGCCGCGCCTTTCCCATGATGATGACGGCGGCGGGCACCATCCCGGCGGCAAAAGTGTTCGTGATGGGCGTCGGCGTCGCCGGGCTGCAGGCGATCGCGACCGCACGGCGGCTCGGCGCCGTCGTCACCGCTACCGACGTGCGCCCCGCCACCAAGGAGCAGGTCGAGAGCCTGGGTGCAAAATTTCTCGCGGTTGAGGACGACGAATTCAAGAACGCGCAGACGGCGGGCGGCTACGCCAAGGAAATGTCGAAAGAGTATCAGGCCAAGCAGGCGGCGCTCACTGCCGAACATATCAAGAAGCAGGATGTCATTATCACCACCGCGCTGATTCCGGGCCGCCCGGCGCCGCGCCTGGTCACATCGGAGATGGTGAAATCGATGAAGCCGGGCTCGGTGCTGGTCGATCTCGCGGTCGAGCGCGGCGGCAACATCGAAGGCGCCAAGGCTGGCGAGGTCGCCGATGTCGGCGGCATCAAGATCGTCGGCTTCACCAACGTCGCGGGCCGCGTCGCCGCCTCGGCCTCGAGCCTCTATGCCCGCAACCTGTTTTCCTTCATCGAGACGCTGGTCGACAAATCGACCAAGGCGCTCGACGTGAAGTGGGACGACGAACTGGTCAAGGCCACGGCGCTGACCAAGGACGGCGCCGTAATTCATCCGAACTTCCAGCCCAAGGGCGCGTGAACCAGATGACGCGCGCGCGGGGCATTCGTCATTCCGGGGCGCGTTTGAAGCGCGAACGCAAAATGTTTCTCATCCAAACTTCGAGCTTACGGATGCGGCGCGCAGCGCCGCGCCGGTAATGACCGTCCTAACAGGAGAGCCGCCATGGATCATATCGCGCAGGCAGTAGATCCCTTTGTCTTCCGGCTGTCGATTTTCGTACTCGCCGTGTTCGTCGGCTATTTCGTGGTGTGGTCGGTGACGCCGGCGCTGCATACGCCGCTGATGTCGGTGACCAATGCGATCTCCTCGGTGATCGTGGTCGGCGCGCTGCTCGCGGTCGGCGTCGGAATGATCTCGAGCGGCAGCGGCTGGGCGCGCGGCTTCGGCTTCGTCGCGCTGATCTTCGCCTGCGTGAATATCTTCGGCGGCTTCCTGGTCACACAGCGAATGCTGGCGATGTACAAGAAGAAAACCAAATGAGCGGCGTGCATCTCGTAGTGTCGAAGTCGATGGGGGCCTCAAGATGAACGCCAATCTGTCCGCAGTGCTGTATCTCGTCGCCGGCGTCCTGTTCATCCTGTCGCTGCGCGGGCTGTCCAGCCCGGCATCGTCGCGCCAGGGCAACTTCTTCGGCATGATCGGCATGGCGATCGCGGTGGTGACCACGCTGGCGTCGCATCCACCGGCCGACGGCACCGCCTGGGTGCTGGTGATCCTTGGCATCGCGATCGGCGGCAGCATCGGCGCGGTGATAGCCCGGCGGGTGCCGATGACCTCGATGCCGGAACTGGTCGCGGCGTTTCACTCGCTGGTCGGCATGGCCGCGGTGCTGGTCGCCGCCGGCGCGTTTTACGCGCCCGAGGCGTTCGATATCGGCACGGCCGGGAATATCCACGCGCAGAGCCTGGTTGAAATGTCGCTCGGCGTCGCCATCGGCGCGCTCACCTTCACCGGCTCGGTGATCGCGTTCGCGAAACTCTCCGGACGCATGAGCGGCGCGCCCATCATCCTGCCGGCGCGCCATGTCATCAACATCCTGCTCGGCGTCGCATTGCTGGTCTTCATCGTCGGCCTCGTGATGTCGGGCAGCGCGCTCGACTTCTGGCTGATCGTCATTCTGGCGCTGGTGCTCGGTGCGCTCCTGATCATCCCGATCGGCGGCGCCGACATGCCGGTCGTTATCTCGATGCTCAATTCCTATTCCGGCTGGGCCGCAGCCGGCATTGGTTTCACGCTGGGCAATTCGGCGCTGATCATCACCGGCGCGCTGGTCGGATCGAGCGGCGCGATCCTGTCCTACATCATGTGCCATGCGATGAACCGCTCCTTTATCTCGGTCATCCTCGGCGGTTTTGGTGGCGAGACGGCAGCCGCGGGGGCTGGTGCCGGCGGTGAAGCGCGCCCCGTGAAACTCGGCTCGGCCGACGATGCCGCGTTCATCATGAAGAACGCTCAGAAGGTCATCATCGTGCCCGGTTACGGCATGGCGGTGGCGCAGGCCCAGCACGCGTTGCGCGAAATGGCCGATACGTTGAAGAGCGAGGGCGTCGAGGTCAAATACGCCATTCACCCGGTGGCGGGCCGCATGCCCGGCCATATGAACGTGCTGCTTGCCGAAGCCAACGTGCCCTATGACGAGGTGTTTGAACTCGAGGACATCAACTCCGAATTCGCCCAGGCCGACGTTGCCTTCGTGATCGGTGCCAACGACGTCACCAACCCGGCGGCGGAAGACGACAAGACCTCGCCGATCTACGGCATGCCGGTGCTGCAGGTCTGGAAGGCCGGCACCGTGATGTTCATCAAGCGCTCGCTGGCGTCGGGTTACGCCGGCATCGACAATCCCTTGTTCTACCGCGACAACACCATGATGTTATTGGGCGACGCCAAGAAGATGACCGAGAATATCGTCAAGGCCATGTAAGGCCGCCGACGAGGGGCCATGACCGTCGCCAAAAGAACGATGAGCACCCTTAAATGGCTCGTCGTTTTCATTTCAATTGCTTATGTCGCCGGCGTCACCGTCCTGTTTTTCGCGCAACGCGCGCTGGTCTTTCCGATCCCGCAGACCGGGCGAACCTCACCCGAGTCGGCCGGCTTTCCGGCGGCCGAAGAAAATGTTCTGACGACGACGGATGGTGAAAACGTCATCATCTGGCACGTGCCGGCAAAACCCGGACACCCCGTCGTCCTCTACTTTCCCGGAAATGGCGATACTCTCGCTCGCGCGGTCAAGCGGTTTCGCGAGATCACCGCTGACGGTACCGGGTTGGTCGCCTTGTCCTATCGAGGCTATGGAGGATCGAGCGGAAAGCCCAGCGAAAAGGGACTGCTCAACGATGCCACCGCAGCCTACGCCTTCACGACCGAGCGCTACAAGCCCGCTCAAATCGTCGTCTGGGGATTCTCGCTCGGGACCGGCGTTGCGGTGGCGCTTGCGGCCGATCATCCCGTCGGCAAGCTGATCCTCGAAGCGCCCTACACGTCGATAGCGGATGTCGCCCTTTCGCGCCCGCAGTATCGGCTCGTCCCGGTCCGCTGGTTGTTGCGGGATCAATTTCACTCCGACGAGCGCATTGCCGCCGTCTCGGCGCCGCTTCTGATCATGCACGGCGAACGCGATTCCACCGTTCCGATCCGTTTTGGCGAACGTCTGTTTGAGCTCGCGCACGAACCGAAGCAGCTTGTGCGATTCCCCGAAGGCCGCCACAACAATCTGGACCATTACGGCGCGATCGAAACGGCTCGCCACTTCATCGACGGTTCGAATCGCTGAGGGCTGCTATTGTTCGGCGCCTGGTCCACGCCTGGAGCGCGATGACTTTCTTCGAATCGCCATCCCGCTCTTGCTTATTGTTTTGAGCATGTTCTCTTCGGAAAACCGGTGTCCACTTTTCCGGATCATGCTCCAGAGGATGCGACGATATGAGTGCGCACGGCCCGATGCCCCGATCGGCTTGGATTTTCCCCGCCCTGGCGGTGCTGCTTTTTGCCGCCGTCACCGCGGCGGGTTACGACTTCGTACCGTCGGCCGGCGGCCTGGTGTTTGCGGCCGCGCTGTTGGCGATCCTGTTCGGCACGGTGTTCGCGGCGGTCCATCATGCCGAGGTGATCGCCGAGCGGATCGGCGAGCCATTCGGCACGCTCTTGCTGACGTTATCGGTCACCATCATCGAGGTTGCGCTGATCGCAACCATCATGCTCGGCGCCAAGGCGGTGCCGACGCTGGCCCGCGATACGGTCTTTGCGGTGGTCATGATCGTGTGCAACGGCCTGGTCGGGATCTGCATTCTCCTCGGCGGCCTGCGCTACCGCGAGCAGGACTTCCAGGTTCCGGGGGCCAATCTGTATCTGTCGGTGCTGGTCGTGCTGGCAACCATCACTCTGGTGCTGCCGAATTACACTCTGACGACGCCGGGACCGCTCTATTCGGCAGCCCAGCTTGGTTTCGTCAGCGTCGCGACCATCATCCTTTACTGCGTGTTTCTCTTTACCCAGACCATCCTGCATCGCGACTATTTTGTCCGCGAGGATGACGGTGCCTCCGTGCAAGTCGAGCATGGTTCCCCCGGTTTGATGCCGAGCGTGGCATTGCTGCTGATTTCGCTGCTGGCGGTGGTCATGCTGGCGAAGAAGTTTTCGCTGGTGGTCGACGCCGGTACCGCCATGATCGGCGCACCGCCCGCGTTCGCCGGCATCTTGGTGGCGTTCCTGATCCTGTTGCCGGAAAGCGTCGCGGCGGTGGGGGCCGCCCGCAAGAACGACCTGCAGAAAAGCATCAACCTGGCGCTGGGTTCGTCATTGGCGACCATTGGATTGACCATACCCGCCGTGGCCGTGGCGGCCTATTCGCTGGACAAGACGCTGGTGCTCGGTCTCGAAGATCGCGAGATCGTGATCCTGGTTCTGACGTTCATCCTGAGCATGCTAACCTTCGGTACAGGTCGCACCAATATCCTGTTCGGGATGGTTCATCTGGTAGTTTTCGCGATATTCATATTTCTGGTGTTAGTTCCCTAGACTGGCCGGCCGATTGGGCTTTAGAAGCTCTCAAAAGGACAACGATCATGCTCAGCGCCAAGTCTGACGTTCAGGTCGACACGCCGGAGGTTCGCGTCACCGAGTGGCGCCTGGCGCCGGGCAGCGCCACCGGCCACCACACTCACGGAATGGATTATGTGATCGTGCCTGTCACATCGGGCGAAATGACCATTGTCGCCCCTAACGGAGAGCGGTCGAAGGCTCAGCTCGGCGTGGGTAAATCCTACTTCCGCAAGGCGGGGGTCGAGCATGATGTGCGGAACGAGACCGCGAGCGAAATCGTGTTCCTCGAAATCGAACTGAAATCCTAGTCCGGATTGTTTCCCGGCGTTTACGGAATTGCCACCGATCTGTCGTAGTTGATCCCTCAATGTGCCTCAAAGTTCCCGCAATAAACCCAGGCGGGGAGTGGTCGGAATGCTGAAATACCTATCCAAATTGGCGCTGGATATATTGCCTTCGGTGGCGGCAACGATCATCGGGGCGTACATCGTCAACCACTATATCGTGGCCAAGCCCGCTGTTGACGCTCCGGCGGCCACCGCGGCGGTGACGGCCGAGCCGAGCAAGCCCGATATCAAGCGGGATGTGAAGGCTGCGGAATCGACCCCTGAGGTCACCAACACGCCTCCGGCCGGCGTCAGAGCCAAGGGGATCGCCGAAAAGGCCGTTTTCGACAAGTCTGTCGCAGAAAAGGCCGTCGAGAAAACGCCCGAGAAAATCGAAGACAAGCCGGCAGAGACGGCAAGCATCCCCGCGGAAACGCGCCGTCACGCGCCGCGCGAAAAGACAGTGGCCAAGTCCTTGCCCGGGAACGTTCCGCCGGCGGTGCAGCCTGCCGTGTCGGCGGCGCCCGCTACGGCGGCTGCGGTTGCGGCTAATCCGCCTGTCGAAACCACCACCAACGCGCCTGATGCCAACGACCTGGCCCGCGCCGTGATCGAGCGGCTGCGCGGCATAAACGATCGCGCACCACGACAGGAGGCCGTCCGTAACGCAGAGACGCCTCGGGTCGTCGTGGCTCCGCAGGCATCGGCTCCTGAGACACCGGCGGTCCGGCCGCTGCCTCCGCCGATCATGGTTTCGGCCCCGCCGAATGAAACCTTCGGCTCTCCAGGGTCGTCGCAACCGCAACAGCCGAATTCGAACCAGCTACGGGTCGACGATCCCCGCCGTCCGACGCCGCCGGCTGACATCCCGTCAGCGGCACCGTTTGATCTGCGTGCCGCGGCCTCCGAGTCGCAGCAGCCGCGGGAACCGGGCAACGTTGCCCAGGACATGCTGTCGGCCGCCAAGTCGGTTTTCCACGCGGTGTTGCCGCAATAGGGGCTGGCGTAGCGCTGCAGCTCGCGTAGCGGCCGCATCTTCTCCCTCGACACGTGCATCAGGCAAAAAAATAACGCGGGCCGGGGCCCGCGCTATTCGACTCAGTAATTTCAAATTCAGCGATCAGCGCGGACCGCGCGGACCTGCGCCCGGGCCGCTGCGGCCGCCGGCACCACCGCGCTCGGCACCCGGACCTGCACCGAACACCGGCTTCGGCTTCATCGGAAGCAGGCCTTCGCGCTGCAACTTCTTGCGGGCGAGCTTGCGGGCGCGCCGCACAGCCTCGGCCTTTTCACGGGCCTTTTTCTCGGAGGGCTTTTCGTAATGACCGCGAAGCTTCATCTCGCGGAAAATACCCTCGCGCTGCATCTTCTTCTTCAGCGCCTTGAGGGCTTGGTCGACATTATTATCGCGAACGAGAACCTGCACGCGGCATCCTCTTCAATGGATCGGATTGGAATTCTGGTAAGGTAGAGGTCGGCAATACGCCTTACCCCAAACCTTGAGGGGGCGGATGTATCAGATCGAACAGGCAATGTCCACCTGCGGAAATGCAAATATGCCGTCCGACGCGACCAAATCCGGCGATTTAATCGCTATCAGGTGGTTTTAGCGGCCCCAACCTCGACCTGCGTCACGTGGCCCATCTTGCGGCCCGGCCGTGATGCGCCCTTGCCGTAAAGGTGCACCGTTGCGCCGGGAACAGTCAGCCATTGCGCGTAATTGTCGACTTCATCTCCAATCAGATTGGTCATGGAGACCGGCCCGTGGCGGACCGGTTTGCCGAGCGGCCAGCCGGCAATGGCGCGGATGTGCTGCTCGAATTGGGAGATCGAGGCGCCGTCCAGCGTCCAATGGCCGGAATTATGCACCCGGGGCGCGATCTCGTTGACCAGGATTTTCGCTCCATCGCTTCCCGGCACGACGAACATCTCGACGGCGAGGACGCCGATATAATCCAGCGCATTGGCGATCCGTTGCGCGATATCGCGCGCCTGCGCCGCCAGCGCATCGGAGATCATCGCCGGCACGCGCGAGGTCTTCAGGATGTGGTCGCTGTGCTCATTTTCGGTCACGTCGAAGCATTCGACTTGTCCTTCGGCGTTGCGCGCCGCGATCACCGAAATCTCGCGCTCGAACGGCACAAAGGCCTCCAGGATCGCCGATCGAGTGGCGAGATCCTCCCAGATTTGATCGGGATCGTCGCCCGCGCGGATGATGGCCTGGCCCTTGCCGTCGTAGCCGAAGCGGCGGGTCTTGATCACTGCCGGCAGGCCGATCTTCGCGATCGCCGCGCGCAGCGCTGCCGCCGACGACACATCGGCGTAGTCTGCGGTACCGATCCCCAATTGTCGCACGAAATCTTTCTCGGCGAGCCGGTCCTGCGTCGTTTCAAGAATTTTGCGGTTCGGCAACACCGGCCGCCGCGCCGCCAGGATCATCGCGGAGGCTGCCGGCACATTCTCGAATTCGTAGGTGATGACATCGACGTCGCCCGCGAACAGTTCCAGCGCCTCGACGTCGGCATATTCGGCGCAGGTAGCGTTCAGCACGACATCGAAGGCCGGCAATTCCGGGTCCGGCGAAAACACCTGACAACGCAAGCCAAGCCTCGCCGCCGCCATCGCCAGCATCCGCCCCAGCTGCCCGCCGCCGAGGATGCCGATGGTGTCGCCGGGCTTGAGCTTCACCGGGTTCGGGGTCGTCACGCGGATTCCTCCGGGCGTTCGCCGACCGCCTCGGTCTGTTGCTTGCGCCAGGCCGCCAGCCGGGCCGCGAGCGCGGGGTCGTTGAGCGCGAGCACGCTCGCGGCGAGCAGCGCGGCGTTGATGGCGCCGGGTTTGCCGATCGCCAACGTCCCCACCGGAATCCCGGCCGGCATCTGGACGATGGAATAAAGCGAATCCACCCCTGACAGCGCTTTGGATTCGATGGGAACGCCAAACACCGGAAGTTCCGTCAACGAGGCTGTCATCCCCGGCAGGTGGGCTGCGCCACCGGCGCCGGCGATGATGATCTTGAAGCCGGCATCCTTGGCGCCTTTGGCAAAGGCGAACAGCCGGTCCGGTGTGCGATGCGCCGATACGATATGCTTTTCGCTGCCGATCCCAAGGGCGGTCAGGGTTTCGGCGGCGTGGCGCATGGTGTCCCAGTCAGACTGGCTTCCCATGATAATGGCGATCGGGGCGGTCATGCGGTCAATTCTTTGCGGGAATCCAAAAACATAGGGCGGATTATAGGATCGGCCCAAGGTTCGGCAAGGCGTGGCAAGGGGTCGGGAATGGACTATCCTGTCTTGGTGAATCCCGGCAAGCCTCTTCAGGCACGTTCATGACCAAGAAAAAAAGGACGATAGCTTCAAGGCTTGTAAAATCCGGCAAAAGTGGCGCCGGGTCACGCAAAATTGCGCTCCCGCGGGGCGGTCGGCCAAAGGCGTCGGTTGCGGCGCCCAGGCCGTCGGCTGCCCTCGACGACGCCAAGCGGACCGTTCGCAGGTTGAAGGCCGAACTGGCGAAGGCGACGGCGCGAATCAACGAATTGCAGGCCTCCGCCGATACCGACTTCCTGCTGGATATTCCAAACCGGCGCGGCTTCGAGCGCGAACTCAATCGCGCAATCGCCTACATCGGGCGCTATCGGGCGAGCGGTGCGTTGGTTGTGCTCGATGTCGATCGCCTGAAGCCGATCAACGATGCGTTCGGGCACACGGCAGGCGACCAGGTGCTGAAATCCATCGTGGCGATACTGCAAAGCCGGATACGTTCCTCCGATGTGATCGGGCGGCTCGGCGGTGACGAGTTCGCGCTGCTGTTGTGGAACCTGGGCGAGGCCGATGCCCTGGCCAAGGCAGCTTTGCTGGAGCAGGCGGTCGATGAAATCGCCTTCACCTTTCGCGGCCACAAGGTGACCACGGGCATATCCGCAGGGATCGCACTTCTCGGTCCCCACGCCGATGCCGGCAAGGCGATGGAAGCGGCGGACCGCGCGATGTATTTGCGCAAGGCGCAACGGCGACACAAAACCTGAGGCAAGACGAAAAATCAGCGGAGGGCTAATTGCATGACAATCGTCGAGCCGACCCCGTTCACGCTCCGCGTTCCGGACGCAGACCTCGCTGATCTTCGTGATCGTCTTGCCCGCGCGCGTTTCCCAGACCAGGCACCCGGCGATGCCTGGGCCTACGGCACCGACGTCGGCTACATTCGCGATCTCGCCGAATATTGGCGGAGCCATTTCGACTGGCGGGCTGCGGAAGCCGCCCTGAATGCTTTTCCGCAATTCCGCGTTCCACTCGACGGCATCGACGTTCACTATCTCCACGTGCCCGGCGTCGGTCCAGATCCGATGCCGTTGCTCCTGTTGCATGGCTGGCCAGGATCGGTGTTCGAGTTTCTCGAGTTCATCCCGCGCCTGACAGATCCTGCGCGATTCGGCGGCGATGCGCGCGACGCATTCACCGTGGTGGCGCCATCCCTGCCGGGATTCGGCCTCTCGTTCCGGCCCGGCCAGAAGCGGTTCGATGTTTCCGAGATGGCCGATTGCGTCGCGACCCTGATGCATGACGTGCTGGGATATGCCCGCTTCGGCGCGCAAGGCGGCGATTGGGGAGCCGCGGTCTCCAGCCGGCTCGGCTATGCGCATGCGGACCGTATGATCGGCATCCACATCAATCTGATGATGGCCGCGGGCCGCGACCCTGCGGCGTTTCCCGATCCGAGCGAGGAGGAGCGTCGCTATTTGGGCGAACTTGCGCACTGGATGCGCGAAGAGACCGGCTACCAGTGGATACAGGGCACACGGCCGCAGACTCTCGCCTTCGGCCTCACGGATTCGCCCCTGGGTCTGGCGGCGTGGATCGTTGAGAAATTCCGCGCCTGGTCTGATTGCGGCGGGGATGTCGAGAGCGCCATCAGCCGCGACCGCATGCTCGCCGATATTTCACTCTATTGGTTTACCGGGGCGATCGGCTCGTCGTTCTGGCCCTATTATGCCCGCCTTCATGGTGCGGGGATTTTGCCCGCCGGCGACACGATTTCGGTGCCCACCGGCTACGCCCAGTTCCCGCGCGAAATCCTCAAGCCGCCGCGCACGGCCTGTGCGCGCGTGTTCACCGATATCCGCCGCTGGAGCCTTATGCCCAAGGGCGGACATTTCGCCGCACTGGAACAGCCGGAAGCGCTCGCCGGCGAAGTGCGCGCCTTCTTCCGGGAACTGCGGTGAGGCCAAGCATGACCCTCGGAAAAGCGGACACCGCTCTGACGAGAAGATTGAGCGTGGTGGCGTTTCGAAGAAAGCCCGTCACGTTCTAAAGTGCGCTCAGATCATCCGGAACGTTGCCGAATTTTCTCAGCAATTGAGCGTCGCCGAATTCGCCGATCATCGGATCGCCGGTGCGACTGAACGCTACCGAGCCGATGCAACCGGCGGTTCTCGATAGAATTTCCGCGCGTCGTAACGCAGCTGATGAACTCTGGCATTCTTCCGCGGCCCCGGCGACCGGCGAGCCGGCGTCGTCCTGAAGGAAAGGCAGAGCGACGTAATAGGTGACATCGGCCATGGCTATTGCTCCGGGCTTGATCTAACGATCGGCGGCGCTGCCGCCGCCGACTGACTTCAGGCGACTTTGATGTCCGGCGATGCCGAGCTGGAAGCCGCCCGCAGGTCCTGCAATTCCGCTTCCAGATATTCGTTCGCCATGATCAGCGCCTTGATTGTGCTGCGCAGGTTTCCGTCACACATCGCGATCGCTTGGTCGCAGGCCTGTTCGTAACGGCTGTTATCAGAGGGCGTGGAAGGTTCTGACATGGCGAGATTCCCGATGGCTGTGGAGGCGACGCCAATGTTCCTATTTTGTTCTCATGGAGTCAAGCAGGTTCAAGCGATACTCCCTACGATAGCAACCATGTTTTGAGCCCGGCGGCGAACAGGCCGTTCCGAAATGACATCGGAACTAAAACAATATCCGGTGCTTATCGGTAATTCGTAGGAGAGTGAGACCATGGGTCTTGGTGAACTCAAAAGACCCGTGGTGCTGGTAGTGGAAGATGAGTTTCTGTTGCGCATGGACGCGGCGGACGTTATCGGCGCCGCCGGCTTCGAAGTGTTAGAAGCCGCCAATGCCGACGAGGCGATCACGATCCTGGAGGCCCGTTCCGATGTCACCGTGGTGTTCACCGACATCCAGATGCCCGGCTCCATGGACGGGTTGAAACTAGCCCGCGCAGTCAGGGGCCGCTGGCCTCCGATCAAGATTATAGCCACCTCCGGCCGGCTCAACGTCGGAGAAGTCGATTTGCCCGAAGGCGGGCGATTCCTGGCCAAGCCCTACAGCCCGGCACAGGTCACCGGCGTGTTGCGGGAATTGACCGTCGGCGGCTGAATTCGGGGGACGCCATTTCAGGCTGCGCGGTGTCGTCGCAGCCAACCGATCGAGCTTAGGCGATAATGTCGGGAGTGATCTGGTCTTCGATGAAGGCGATGCGGTCGCGCAGTTGCAGTTTGCGTTTCTTCAGCCGCTGCAACCGCAATAAATCCGGCGCGGGGGATTGATGCAGCGCATCGATCGCCGCATCGAGATCGCGATGTTCCTGCTGCAGCCGCGCGAGTTCGGATACGAGTTCGCGCTCATCTTCATCGGTCATGGTGCACGTTAGCCGAAAAATTCGATGAGGTTGCGAAAGGTTTCGAAACGCCGTTCACGAAAGTTGCAAGTGCATATTGTTCTTGCCGGTTCTGTCCGCAAGCTCGCAAGCGCAGCAAGGTTGGGCAAATGAAAGGACGGAAGGGTCGGCACGGTTCCATCATCACCAATGGTTACAGATAACACCGAAATATGAGACCACCGATTTCGATATTCATCGACAGATTTGGCTGCGGGTGTACACTTCATCGTCCGGATCGAACCTGAGGTCTAACTTCACCGAGGAGATTTCGTATGGCAATGCAGGCGCATCTTGTTGAACTGGAACGCAAACACAAGATCCTCGAAAACGAATTACACGAAGCTCTTGTGCATCTTTCCACGGACGACCTGCAAATTGTCGAACTAAAGCGCCGGAAACTAATGGTTAAGGATGAAATCGAACGCCTGAGGCAGACGGCAACCGACACGTTGCACTAGGGCATCTCGGCTCTCGAGTCGCACGGGGCATCGGGGCATTCGCCGTCTATACGGCTCGGCAACGCGAACGTCGCCGCCCGTAGCGGGCGCTGATTATCACCTCATCGAAGGCTCTGTACCGGCGGGCTCTGTCAGATAGTCGGCGGATCGAATTGCCGTAGGGATTCTGGTAGTTGCGGACGCATTCACCGCGTCCGCATTGAGCCGTTAATGTATCCGGCATCTACAATCCTGCCATCCCGCCGACATGCTCGGCGATCGCCAGCGAAGAGGTCAGTCCCGGCAATTCAATGCCGAACAGATTGATCAAGCCGGCGACGCCGTGGTCCTTTGGTCCCTGGATCAGGAAATCCTGGGCAGCAACTGCCGGCGGCACGATTTTGGGCCGAATGCCGGAGTAGCTGGGCATCAGCGCGCCATCCGGCAATGTCGGCCAGTAACGACGGATCGCCGGGTAAAACCGCTCGGCTCGCGCCGGATCGACGGCGTAATCGATCGCATTGACCCACTCCACGTCGGGGCCGAACCGCGCCTGACCCGCCATGTCGAGGGTGAGGTGGACGCCGAGACCGCCGGGTTCGGGCACCGGATAGATCAGGCGCGAGAATGGCGCCCGAGCGCTGCAGCTGAAATAGTTTCCCTTGGCGAGATAGGCTCGCGGAATCAGGTCGATCGGCATGCCGTCAATGCTGCGCGCAACGGCCGGCGCGCCGAGCCCTGCGGCGTTGACGAACAGGCTGCATTCGAGCGTCATCGGCGTGTCGCCGCCGGCGTCGAGTTCGATGCGGTCGCCCACCACTCTCGCGGCCAGCAGCGGAGTGTGGAAGGCAAAGGCCGCGCCGGCGCCCTCGGCGTCGCCGCGCAGCGCCAGCATGTAAGCGTGACTGTCGATGATCCCGGTGGAGGGCGAAAGCAGAGCTGCGTCGCAATTGAGCGCCGGCTCCAGTGCGCGCGCGGCCTCGCCCGAGAGGGTTTGCAGGTCGAGCACACCGTTGGCCTCGGCATGGGCCCGTATCGATTGCAGCCTTTCGCTTTCCTTCGGCGTGGTCGCCACGATCAGCTTGCCGGAATTCCGATGCGGGATGCCATGATCCCTGCAGTAGTCATAGAGGGCACGCTTGCCGCCGACGCACATCCGCGCCATCAGGCTTCCGGCGGGATAGTAAATGCCGGCGTGAATCACCTCGCTGTTGCGCGACGATGTAACCGTGCCGATTCCTTCCGCGGCCTCCAGAACGATGACCTCGCGGCCCGCCAGTGCCAGTCGCCGAGCGATGGCCAGACCAATCACCCCCGCGCCGACCACGACGCAATCAACTTTATCCATTCGCAGTTCAAATCCGGGATTTTGGGTTGCTCGCCCCGGGGCCCGTCGCCGCTGACGCGCGTCCAAGGAACAACCGCATTTCACACATTATCGCGTTGTTTGGGATAGCCTTTCGCTGGCGCCACCTGAATTCTTTTTGAACCGACCCGCAGACCCCAACGCGCGTTAGGAGCGCGTTAATCATGTCAGGGCAATTGCCATAATTTAAGTCACATTTTTGGATTGCAAGGGTACGCGTTTACCTGATCCAAACCCGTGAAGCCAGAAACTCCCGACGGAAATCCGCGGGTGACTGATGGCTGGCAAGAATTGGCAGACTAGCGGCGGCAAGGTTTTGATTCCCGCAGGGGCTGCCGCTTGCCTGATCGGCATGATCGCGCCGCTCGGCGCGGCCTGGGGCGTGCCCGAGGCATTTGCGCCTGCCAGCTATATCGGGTCGGCCGATCCCAACATGGTTTGGGAAGCGCTGATCGGCGGCCTCGTGATGTGTTCATTCCTGGCCGCCGTGGCGCTGTGGATTCTCTCGGCGCTACGCAGGGTCAAGCGGGCGCAGATGCGCCGAAATGCATTTGTCAGCTCCGCCCTGAATAACCTCAGCCATGGCGTCGTAATGACCGACGCAAAACAGCGCGTCGTGTTCGTCAACGATCGCTATCTGGATATTTACGGCCTGGTGCGTTCGGATATTACCGACAACATGACGGGGCCGGAGCTGCTGGCAATGCGGCGCAAACGCGGCTTGCTCGACGTCAGCGCAGAAGATTTCTACGCCAACGCCGGCGCGCAGGAAGGCCTGATCTCCGAGCTGCCGGGCGGACGGTCGGTGCTGGTCAGGTATTTTGCGCTGCCCAATGGCGGCGCCGTGGCGACGCACGAGGACTGCACCGCGCAACGCACGCTCTCGCGGCAGCTCGCAACGACCAAGCAATTCCTTGAGTCGGTCCTCGACAACGTGCCGGTCTGTGTCGCCGCCAAGAGCATCGAGGATCGCCGCTACATTTTCGCCAACCGTGCGTTCGAACGCTTCTCCCGCTATTCCCGCGATAATATCGTGGGCAAACGAGCCGACGAGATTTTCCGGCCTGCGACCGCAGCGAGCATCGAGGCCGCCGACGAGGCTGCGCTCAATTCACCGGACGGCCAGTTTCGCAGCGAGTTCGCCGTCGAGCGCGGTTCAAAGAAGCGGCTTCTCGCCAGCAACCGCGTGATCGCGCGCGACGACAAGGACCGGCCCGAATTCCTCATTGCGCTGTTCGACGACGTTACCGATCGCCGTTCGCTTTCCAAGGAACTCGAAAATACCAAGAAGTTCCTGGAGCTCGTTGTCGATAACATCCCGGTATCGCTGATCGTCGAGCGCGTCAGCGACGGACAATATCTGCTCGCCAATCGCAGCGCCGAGACCATCCTCAATCGGCGCCGGGAGGATGCCACCGGATTAACGGCTGCGGATATTTTCAATCCGAAGGAAGCCAAGCTGATCATCGCGCGCGACGAGGCGGCGATCAGGAAGCGCGGCTTGCTCACCGAGGAGCATCCGATCAGCACCAAGGACGGCTTGAGGTTGTTCCTGACCCGGCGCATGACGGTGCTCGATGAATCCGGTGAGCCGCAATACCTGATCAAGACCCACGAGGACGTCACGGATCGCCGCCAGACCGAATCCCGCATGGCGCACATGGCCTATCACGACGGCCTGACGGATCTGCCGAACCGCGCGGCGTTTCTGCAGGCGTTGGCGCAGATGATCGAGGCCTGTTCCGGAACCGACGAAGAATTCGCGGTGCTGTCGGTCGATCTCGATGGCCTGAAGGAGATCAACGACGTGTTCGGCCACGCGATCGGCGATAAATTACTGGTCGAAGTGGCACGCCGCATCCAGACCTCGGCGCGCGGCGGCGTCGTCGCCCGGCTGAGCGGGGACGAGTTCGGGTTGATCATCGACGGCAAGCAACCTGCCGCCGGCAAGGCATTGGCGGAACAACTCGCTGAAGCGATGGCCAACGAGTTCCAGATCGACGACAAAACGGTTCGCACCGGTCTCACCACCGGAATCTCGATATTCCCGCATAACGGTTCGGACGCAGCATCCCTGCTTGCCAATGCCGGGGCGGCGTTGTTTCGCGCCAAGGCGAAATCGCGCGGCTCGATCAGCGTCTACGAGCCCGAGATGGATCAGCAGATTCGCGATCGCCGGGTGCTGCACCAGGATCTTTCGCTCGCCATCAAGAACGGCGAGATGTCGCTGTATTATCAACCGCAAGCGGCGGCGCGGCATACCGTGGCGAGCAGCGAAATCATCGGATTCGAGGCGCTGGCGCGGTGGCTGCATCCGGCGCGCGGCTTCGTACCGCCCGGCGATTTCATTCCGCTCGCGGAAGAAAGCGGCCTGATCGTCGAGATGGGCGAATGGATCCTGCGCCAGGCCTGCCGGGAGGCCGCGTCGTGGCCGACGCCGCTGCAGGTCGCGGTTAACTTGTCGCCGGCGCAGTTCATGCATGGCGACGTGGTCGGGCTCGTGCACGCGATACTGCTTGAAACCGGACTTGCGCCGGGCCGACTGGAGTTGGAAATCACCGAAGGGGTACTGATCGAGGATTTCGACCGCGGGCTGGCGCTGCTGCGGCGGCTGAAGGCCCTGGGCGTCTGCGTTTCGATGGATGATTTCGGCAGCGGTTATTCCTCGTTGAACTATCTGCAGGCGTTTCCGTTCGACAAGATCAAGATCGACCGCGCCTTCGTCATGAATCTGGGACGCAATCCGCAATCCGCCGCGATCGTCCGGGCGGTGATCAGCCTCGGTCACGGCCTTGGAATGTCGATCGTCGCGGAGGGGGTGGAAACCCAGGAGCAACTCGACTTCCTGGCCGACGAGGGCTGCGACGCGGTACAGGGCTATTTCATCGGCAAGCCGGCGCCGATCGGCCAGTGCTTCGCGATGATGGGGCGCGCCGGTCCGGTCGCTCCCGTGCGCAAGATCGGGTAGAAGTTTTTGGGTCCTGACGCGTTGGCGTCCGGGCGGGATATTCACGTCGTCTGAAAACGCTATAGCTTGCGTATGGCGGACTACGATCTCGCGATCATCGGCGGCGGTTTGAACGGCGTCAGCGTGGCGCGCGACGCCGCGGGACGCGGCTTGCGCGTGATCCTGTTCGAGCAGGGCGACCTCGGCGGCGCCGCATCCTCGGCGACACCGAGGTTGGTTCATGGCGACCTGGCGGCGCTGGAGCGCAGAGGCTTTTTACGAATCCGCGCGGCGCTGGCCGAGCGTGACGTCTGGCTGCGGACCGCGCCGCATCTGGTACGTCCGGTGCGGTTCGTCATCCCCGCCCATTCCGACCAGCGACCTTCCTGGCTGCTCCGCACATGGCTGCTGCTGTACGATCGGCTGGCACCGCGCAGCGACCTGCCGGCCTCCGCGACGATTGACATCACCCACCATCCGGTCGGCAACGCGCTGAAGCGGCCGTTCGGCACCGCGTTTGAATATTCCGACGGCCTGGTAGACGATTCACGGCTGGTGATCGCCAATGCCGTCGATGCGGCCGAACGTGGCGCCGCCATCCGAACCGGAGCACGCTGCGTTCGAGCCGACCGGTTCGACTTCTGGCGACTGGTCGTGATCGATCGCGGCCATCGGCAGGTGATCACGGCGCGGGCGTTGGCCAACGCCAGCGGCGCCTGGACCGCTTCGGTTATCGAGACGGTACTGCGGTTGCCGCCGCCAAATCTCGGCGCAAACAGGATCAGCCAGATCATCGTCCGCCGTCTGTTCGATACCGACAACGTCTACGTCTTTCAGAACAGCGACGGACGTCTGATCTTCGCCGCTCCCTACGAGCGCGATTTCACGCTGATCGGAACCGCTGCAGCGCCGTTCAAGGGCGACCCTGCCATCGTGTCGGGGACGGCCGGTGATGTGGCCTATCTGTGCGAGGCGGCCAACCGGTACTTTCGCGAGCGGGTCGATCCTTCCGATGTGGTGAAAATGGTGTCCGGCGCCAACGCCGCAATTGTCCCCGCGCACCGGCACGCCGCGGGCGAGGGCGCGACGGCTTTCGATGCCCGGCGGGGCAAGGCGCCGCTGCTGACCATTTTCGGCGGCGATGTCACGACCTCGCGCCGGCGTGCGGAGCGCGCGGTCTCCCGGCTCACGCCGTTCTACCTGATGTCGCCGCGCTGGACGGCGAAGACCGCGCTGCCCGGTGGGGATTTCGACTGGGCGCGGTTCGACGCCGAAGTCGACGCGGCGTGCGAGCGGTGGCGGTTTCTGACCGAAGATCAGGCCCGGCGCCTGGTCTCCGCCTACGGCTCGCGGCTGGAGGCCGTGCTCGGCCATGCCAGGGATCGGAGCGAACTCGGTCCGGCGTTCGGGTCGGAGCTGACTGGCGCCGAGGTACGCTATCTGATGAAGCGGGAATGGGCGCGCTTTCCCGATGACATCCTGTGGCGGCGTTCAAAACTCGGCTTGACCATGGGGCCCGCGGATCGCGATGCGCTTGCGGCGTTCATGGCGGCGGCTACCTGACCGGGCGGTTCGATTGCGTTCCTTTTGCAAATGTTGCCCAAGCGTTCGTGACCGCGACGGACAAGGTCTAACGGCCGCCGCCGCTTGCTTTGTTCTTCGGTCTCTGGAACACCTAGCCGGTCCGAGAGCGGAACTCGTCACCAAAAAAAGCACGGAGGAGATCAAACATGAAACGTCGATCGATCATTGGCGCCGCACTGCTTCTGGCTGGCTTCGCCGCTTTCCCCTTGGTCCATCAGGCGACTGCCCAGACCGAAGGGGGGTGGATAAGCTTGTTCGACGGCAAGAATCTCGACAACTTCAACAAGGTCGGCGACGCCAATTGGCGGGTGGAAGACGGCGCCATCGTTGCCGACAAGGGCGACGGCTTTCTGGTCAGCAAGAACGCCTACACCGATTATCAGATCAGGGCCGAGTTCTGGGTCGACGGTGACGCCAACAGCGGAATCTTCATCCGTTGCACCGATCCGGACAAGATCGGCAGTGTCAATGCATACGAAGTGAACATCTGGGATGCGCGCCCGGATCCAACCTACGGCACCGGCGCAATCGTCAACGTCGGCAAGGTCGATCCGATGCCCAAGGCCGCGGGCAAATGGAACGTCTATGAGATCACGGCGAAGGGCTCGACCTTCACGGTTACGCTCAACGGCCAAAAGACCGTGGACGGCGCGCAAGACTCGAAGTTCGCCACCGGACAAATCGCCTTGCAGCACGGCGCCGGCCTCAAGGACGACAAGGGTGTCGTGAACGATCACGGCGTGGTGAAGTTTCGCAAGGTCGAAATCAGGCCGCTATGATCTAAAGACCGCACCATCCAAAGGCGCGGCGACAAGATCGCCGCGCAGCTTCTTTTTATGAGATTCATACGAGCAACCTGATCATCGGCAATTTTGCAGCCGCGCGCGATGCGCCGCGGTTGAGTCCGGGCTGTTCCACCGCTAGCTTGCCGACTTTGACGGGTGAGGCGGGCATATGAGCTATGACTAACGACGCAGCGAAAACTGCGCGGGCAGCGGCTTCGGGGAAGGCCGAATCGCAAGCCCCTGCGGCAGGTGCGCCCTTGTTGCGCATCGACGGGGTGGTGAAAAATTTCGCAGCGGTGCGCGCGGTGGACCGGTTGTCGCTCGATATCGGGGCCGGCGAGTTTTTCGCGCTGCTTGGCCCGAGCGGCTGCGGCAAGACCACGTTGCTGCGCATGCTGGCCGGTTTCGAAACGCCCGACGAGGGCCGCATCCTGCTTGCGGGCCGGGACATCGCCCAGGTGTTGCCGCACCAGCGTCCGGTCAACATGATGTTCCAGAATTACGCGCTGTTCCCGCATCTCACGGTGCGGGACAACATCGCATTCGGACTGAAGCGCGCCGGCATGCCGCGACCCGACATCGACACCCGTGTGGCGGAGATGGTCGCGCTGGTCAGGCTCGAGGGTCTCGAGAAGCGCAGGCCCGACCAGCTTTCCGGCGGTCAACGGCAGCGCGTGGCGCTGGCCCGTTCGCTGGCGCGCCGCCCGCAGGTATTGCTGCTCGACGAACCGCTGGCGGCGCTCGACAAGAAGCTGCGCGAAAGCACCCAGCACGAACTGATGGAGTTGCAGCGACGGCTCGGCATGACCTTCGTCATCGTCACCCACGATCAGGAAGAGGCGATGACCATGGCTGACCGGATCGGCGTGATGGATAACGGCCGGCTTGAACAGGTCGCGACGCCGCGCCGGCTTTATGAGGCGCCAAACTCGCGTTGGATCGCGGAGTTCGTCGGCGACGTCAACATATTCGCGGGCGAGTCGCGGCCGGCCGATGCGGGCCGGCTCGCGGTTGCGACGCCGGACGCCGGAACGATCCTCGCCACCAAGCCGTCCGACCCGCTGCAAAAAGCGCCGGTCTGCGTCGCCGTGCGTCCAGAAAAGGTGAGGCTGTCGCGCAACGGCGTCGTGCCCGACGCGCTCGATCCGCACGCGATCAACCGGTTGGAAGGCATCGTGACCGATGTCAGCTATCTCGGCGGGTTCACCGCCTACAAGGTAAAGCTCGATACCGGCGCAGTCGTGCGGTCGTCGATGGCCAACACCGCACGGCTCGATATGGATGCCTACCAGGCCAGCCAGCGGGTAGTGGCGTGGTTTTCGCCCGACGACTGCGTGGTGCTGCAGCGATGAGCGTCCGCCGCCTGTTTGCAACGCCGGCGCGGCGCGGTGCCATCGCGCCTTATTTGTGGATGGTGCTGTTTTTCCTGCTGCCATTCGCTTTCGTCCTCAAGATCAGCCTGTCGCAAACCGCGATTGCGCAGCCTCCCTACCTGCCGCATTTTGACCTGACGCAGGGCTTCGCGGCGATCAGGGCGGCCTTTGCGGCATTGTCGCTCGACAATTTCAGGCTGCTGGTGTCGGACGATCTCTACGTCCTGTCCTATCTTCGCAGCCTCGTGGTGTCGGCGACCGCGACGTCGATCCTGCTCGTGATCGGCTATCCCATTGCCTATGGCATGGCACGGCTGCCGCCGCGCTGGCAGGGCGTGGCGATGATTTTGGTGATCGTTCCGTTCTGGACTTCGTTCCTGATCCGCATTTATGCCTGGATCAACATCCTGCAGCATGACGGCCTGCTCAATAAGGTTCTGCTCGCATTGCATCTGATCGCGGCGCCGCTGGTGTGGCTGTCCACCGACAGCGCGATGTATATCGGCATTGTCTACTCCTATTTGCCGTTCATGATCCTGCCGCTCTACGCGACCCTCGCCAGGATGGACCCGGCGCTGCTGGAGGCGGCCGGCGATCTCGGCGCCTCGCCGCTGCGGGCGTTCTGGCTGGTGACGTTTCCGCTGTCGTTGCCGGGCGTCGCCGCCGGCGTGCTGCTCTGCTTCATTCCGATTGTCGGCGAGTTCGTGATACCTGATCTCCTGGCGGGCTCCGATTCCCTGATGATCGGCCAGACCTTGTGGCTGGAATTCTTTACCAACAAGGACTGGCCGGTGGCCTCGGCCGCCGCGGTGCTGTTGCTGGCGCTGCTGCTGGTACCGTTATTGCTGTACGAACGGCTGCAGCGCCGCCAGCTCGAAGGCGCGCGATGATGGCGGATGCACCTCACAAACTCTCGCGTTTCAATCTGGTTTCGCTCGCGCTCGGACTGGCGTTCCTGTACCTGCCGATCGTGATCCTGGTGATCTATTCGTTCAACGCCTCGCGGCTGGTGACGGTGTGGGGCGGCTGGTCGCTGCGCTG
The DNA here is from genome assembly GCA_963756215.1 of uncultured Alphaproteobacteria bacterium. Lineage (GTDB taxonomy): Bacteria > Pseudomonadota > Alphaproteobacteria > Rhizobiales > Xanthobacteraceae > Bradyrhizobium. Next base: position 165,435 of record CAVWMY010000003.1, read on the forward strand.
GTATGTGGAGTTCTTCAACGACAGCGCCATGCTGGAGGCGACGTGGATGAGCCTCCGCGTCGGCGCGGTCTCGGCCACGTTGGCGACGCTGCTCGGCACGCTCGCCGCGGTGGCGCTGTCGCGCGGTGAATCCTTCAGGGGACGCACGCTGTTCTCCGGCATGCTCTACGCGCCATTGGTGATGCCGGAAGTCATTACCGGCCTGTCGCTGTTGTTGCTGTTCGTCGCGCTGAATATCGAGCGCGGTTTCTGGACCGTGACGATCGCGCACGCCACGCTGACCATGTGCTTCGTTACCGTGGTGGTACAGTCGCGGCTTCGCGTGCTTGATCGCAGTCTCGAAGAGGCCGCAATGGATCTCGGCTGCGATCCGGTGCGGGCATTCGTCGCGGTGACGATGCCGTTGATCTGGCCGGCGATCGCCGCCGGCTGGATGCTGGCCTTCATCCTTTCGCTGGACGACCTGGTGATCGCGAGCTTCACCACCGGCCCCGGTTCAGCGACGCTGCCGATCCGGATCTATTCCGAGGTGCGGCTCGGGGTGAAGCCCGAAATCAACGCGATCTGCACGCTGTTCATCGGATTGATCGCGGCGCTCATCGTGATCGCATCGCTCGCCTCGAAGCTGTCGAGCGATCAAGGTGAAAGTGCCGCGCCGCTGTAGCGGTGCCATCACGACTTCACGGCGCCCGCCGTCAGGCCGCCGACCATGTAGCGGCGGAACACGTAATAGATCGCTGCCGGCGGCAGCGCGTAGATGAAGCCGGTGGTCATCAGCAATTCCCACGGAGAATCATCGGCGGCGAGGAAGTTGCCGAGCGCAACCGGCAGGGTGATGTCGGTGTCTTTCGAAAGCAGCAGGAACGCGTAGAGGTATTCGTTCCAGGCGAGCAATACGGCGTAGGTGCCGATCGCCACCAGCGACGGCATCATCAGCGGCAGATAGACCAGCCGGAAGATCTGCATAGGCGTAGCCCCGTCCATCACGGCGGCTTCATCGAGCTCGACCGGCAATTTGTCCGAGGCCTGTTTGAGCACCCAGATCGCATAGGGCGCCGCGATCGTCACCATCGCCAGGATCAAGGCCCAATGATTGTTGAGCAGGCCGTAATTGCCCATGGTCCGGTACATCGGCACCGCGAGGAACGCGGCGGGAATGAAATAGGTAAAGAGCGCGAGATTCATCACCCAGCGGCCACCGGGGATCCGCAGCCTCGAGATCGAGAACGCCGCCGCGGTCGCGATGAACAGCGTCAAAGCACCGACGGCGACCGCGATGACGATCGAGTTCCAGAATTGAATCCAGAAATCGCGCAGAAAGTAGTGCTGCTGATAGAACACGATGTGGAAATTATGCAGCGTCGGATGCGTCGGCCAAAGCTTGCCCGAGAACGCGTCCTCCTTCGGCGAGATCGCGAACACGAACATGTGGTAGATCGGCACCATGGTCCAGATGAAGACGGGAATGCCGATCAACAGCAGTCGCGCTTCGACACCGACGTCACGCCAGGAAGGAAACTTGATCGCGGGCAGTTTCATCGCGACAGCCGTTTCATCATGAAATAGATCAGCGGGAGCACGAACGGCAGGGCGCATACGATCGCGGCCATCGAGAGGTCGAGCTGATCGAGTCTGAGGTAGCGGATGCCGAGCGTGGACAGCACGTGGGTGAGATCGGCGGGCCCGCCACCGGTCAACAGATAGACGCTGTTGAAATCGCCGAGCGTCCAGATCATCGAGAGCAGGGTGCAAGTTAGATAAAGCGTCCGCAGCGAAGGCCAGGTGATGAAGCGGAATTTCTGCCACCAGCTCGCGCCGTCGACGTCGGCCGCCTCGAACAAATCCTGCGAGATCGCCAGACGTCCCGTCACCAGGATCAGGGTCCAGAACGGCAACGATTTCCAGATGTGCACCAGGATCGCCATGGTGAGTGCGATCGCGGGATCATTGAGCCAGTTCGGGCCGTCCTCGCCGGTGAATTTGAAGATGAGCTGATTGACCATGCCCCATTCCGGATTGAGCATGAACCGCACCGACAGAATGGTCGGAATCGACGGCACCGCCCAGGGCAGGATGAACAGCACGGACAGCCATCGGATCCAGGCTCGCGTTTGTACGAAGAAGCCGGATAGAAACAGCGCCACCACCATCTTGAGGTTGATGCCGATCACCAGGAAGATCAGCGTGTTGATCGCGGCGCGCGCAAATATCGGATCGTGGTAGAGGGCGACATAGCTCGACGGATGGCGCGCGAGCCACAGCCCGTAGCCGACGGGATAGACCACGAAGGCGATGAACACGAGCATGTAGGGCGCCAGCAGCGCGATGCCCCAGATTTGCGGTGTCGTCAGACGCGCCGATAGCGGGGCTTTCGGTACGTCGGATGCCGAGAGTGCGATCGCCATATCTGTTCTCTCAGAACAAAATGTCGACAGTAAATTCTACGTCCCTGCGAACGCAGCGGCCCATAACCACCGGATCGAGTTGTTGCTGGCTAGCCATCGACCCGTATCTTCCGAGACGACCGCAGAGGCGCGATGAGGGCAAGCACGCACGCCGGCGTCTCCGCTTTCGCGGGGACGACGAAGAAAATACGCTGGCGGCGGCCGACATCGCTTGGTCCTATCCCGCGACCTGCTTGATGCGGGCGATCAGTTCATCGACCGCCTTGTCGACCGGCACCTTCTCGCTCACAACCCGGTTCATGGCCTTGGCCCAGACGTTCTCGTTGTTCAGGATGGTGAACTTGTAGTTCTTGACGAAGTCGAACGGCTGCGTGCCGCCCATGAACTGGTTATAGACTGCCTTGCGATGACGATCGGCCTGCCAGAACGCGCTCTTCTGGCCGGCGATCGTCACAGGAAACCAGCGGCCGAGCGCGCCCTCGACATAAGGCTGCAGGTTTTCTTCCTGGAGCAGGAATTTGACGAACTCCTTGGCCTGCGCCTTGTGCGCCGCCGCCGTGAAGATCACGCCGGTCTTGACGTCGGAGCGATACTTGATCGGTGATCCATCCGGCTTGTTGGGAAATGCCGCGGTGATGATGGTTTCCTCGTAAGCCTTCTTGCCGGCGGCACGCTGCTCGGGCGTCAGCGCCGGGTTATTGGAGTCCTCAAACCACTTCGCCGCGATCGAGATCGTGAAGTTATGGGTCATCACGATCGTCTTGTTATGGAAGGCGACGTTGTTGTCCGGATCCTTCCAGGTGGTGGAAGAGGGCGGCGTGCAGCCCTTCAGGTAGGGATCGGTGTAATCCTTGAGCGCGCCGATCAGGCCTTCGCGCACCTTGGGATCGTCGACCAGCAGCTTGCCGTCGTCGTCGACGAGCTTCACGTTGTAGGCGTCCATGAAAGTGTAGAACGACTGGAACGAGTTGGTCGAACTCCACGCCCATCGGCTGGCCGATTCCGTAGGCGCGGCTGCCTGACGCCTTGCGGTAGGCAGGCTGCACCTTGTCGCACCAGAACGACCAGTAATCCGCCCATTTGGTCGGGATATCGCCTGGCTTGAAGCCGGCCTGTTCCAGCATGTCGCCCCAGATCTGGACGTGCATGCTCTGCTGCTTCAGCGGGAAACCGTAATAGGCCTTCTTCTTGGCCTGGTCGTTATAAAGATACGCGGTCTCGACCGTATTCGGCGCAAACGCGGACTTCATCGGCGTCAGAATGTCGCTGAGATCTTCGAGCTTGCCTTCGAACGCCCATTTGCCGGCCGCCTGCACGTCATAAGTGTCGGAATAGGCGACATCGGGCACGGTGCCGGAATCGAGCGCCGCCACTGTCTTGGGAATCATGTCCTGAATGGCGTATTGCGACAGCTCGACCTTGATACCGGTCTTGGCCTCGAATTTCTTGATTGCCTCCAGCAACGCGTCGTCTTCGGACTTGTAGAAGCCCTTGCCCCACCAGACGGTGATTTTTTCCTGAGCCATCGCGGGCGCGACCGCATACAGAAGTCCGAGTGCGGCGACCGACAATGAAAGCGCACGAATTCCCTTGGATCCCACGTTATTCTCTCCCTCATTGGTCTGGTCTTTTTAACCAGTTGGAGAAAAGACTAGCGCATTGCGGCGGCCTGTCCAGATGGCGTGTCGATATCTTTCGAAAGGGAGTGGCGTGCGCCGTACCGGCTGGCCAAACGGGACGCGAACGATGATCGGCGGCAGGTCCCGCGCCGCGCCGCAAAGACCGTCATACTCCGCGCAAGCGGGGTATCCCGCACGCGGCGGCCTCTCGCTTCCATCGCTGCTGCCTCGCAATACTGCATCACCCGCTTTCGCGAATGATGACGGTTGGAATGTCGTGCCTTCGCACACAATAAACGGCTGCAAGCCTCCAACAACAACTTCAGATACGACTTTACGATCCCGCGACGCCGCGCGCCCGAGTTTTGCAAAACATGCGGCCCCTGAAATCTGAGGGCGCGGGGGCGACCCTCAAGTGAGGGCGCGGCGCGACCCCAGGAGGGCGCGGGGAATGCCGGGTGCTCGTGGCACCCGCGGCCCGTGTGCGAAAGTAGTGTGCACACGGTAGTCACCACAGGTACCCCGGAAACACCCGGCATTCCCTGCGCGATGGTTTTAACGGCTTATGCCGCGCTCTCCCGGGCGACGAATTCGTCTTGCCACCCTCGCCGGCGGATTGAAGGCGGTGCGAGACCCGGTCGGGCTCGCATCACCTCCGCCGGCTTGACGCCAGCAACGGGCGTCAGGACCACATGGTTTTGCCGTACGCGACCCGCTCATCGCCAAGCGGCCCCGGGGCATGTGCACGTCCGCCGAGACATTGACGAAGACCGAAAGCAGCCTCGTTCGTCTGCGCGCCGTGATCGCTCACAGTCATTCCTCAATGGAACGGCCGCCCCGCGTCACCTCTCGCGCCCGACGCTGCCGCGTCCACCGCATCCCGCCCCAACGTTCGTGACGATGGCCAACGCCCCTCATGAGGAACAGGACACGGCGGATAAGCCGGTGATTTGGGTCAAATGAGAAGCGGAATATTTTCTGGCAGACAACTGGACCGGTGGAATCAGATTGATCCGGTTCAGGAAATCGATCATCCGGCGCGGCGCGCCGATACCCTTCGGGACGATGACAATCCCCTGCCGCGGACGCTCCTGCAAATGCGTAGTCCTTCGGGCGGGGCGGCAGGTCAATTTCGTGCCAGAAGCGGTCATCCGCGGTTACATGAAGCCGGGATTGCGGGGCAGATACCCGGTCCAGGCGCCAAAATCGCGCGTGGACATCAACAACATCGGAAATGTGATGCGCATCCCGTGCTCGACCGCGGTCCTCAGAGCCATTTCGCATGCACCCGGAAGAAACGCCGATATCTGCGGAGAACCGCCCTCGGCGGCCAGGGTCAGCGCGGTTCTCAACGCCGTGCCAATCGCATCAGGCCGCCCGACCGCAAGCGGTCCTATGTGCCCGCCAGCGCTGACATAGGCGTAACCTACGCACTCGTCTCCGGCGTAAAGGCCGACACCTTTCATCGCTTTGTCGCCGATCAGATACCTGTGGTGCTTCTCGCGCGACACGCCCAGCACCCCGGCATCAATCCGGGCAAGGTTGTGCAGATCCGACGTTGTTTCCGCCAAGGGCATGTAGCGAAATTGCGGGCCGTCCAGGCGACCCGGCAGGAGGTCGCGCGCGATGCTGAAATTATAGATCGGAAATCGCGGGAATAGCCCGTTCCGAATGTAAAGTCCTTGAGAAACCGTGTTGAAAGGGAAGGTGATCAACGCTCTGTTGGTGGCACCGGATTCCTGCGCATGCTCGAATGTCTTTTTCAGCAATTCATTGCCGATGCCGCGCCCCTGTTGACGGGGCGACACAAACAGCTGCGCGAGAAACCATAAGTCGCCGCAGACCCAGTTCCAGGCGAAGCCGAGCATCTCATCGGCTTCTTCGGCAACCCACAAGCCGCCGGGGCCGTCCTGCAGGCAAAACAGTTGAAAGTTAGGCGGATGTGAGGATGCTATCGACCCAAAGCCGTGACGCCGAGTAAGGTCGTTGATGCTGGCAACGACAAGCCGGTCGGCGCGTTCCAAATCCTGAGCGCCAGCGGGTCGGTACATGATCGACATTGGACAACTCCTGACTAGACTGAACCCGCCCGGTTTTTCCGACGGGTCCGTTTCCGCTTCAGGTCATCAGCGTCGATTTTGAGGATGCGCCGATCAGTTCCGCTGTTTCCCTCAACCGACGTCGGCAGCGTCGGCATCTCGCAACGCTGCCGTTAGGTGTCATGCGGCGCAATTCCGGCGCAGCGCATGCTGACGTTTTGCGATCGCAACCAGCGCGATGGCAAGCACGGGACAGATGATATCCATGTAAAACGGAAGCCCGGCATTACCCGGCGCAAAGTTGTCAGCTTTTACCATTTCCCGGATGTGACCGATGGCGTCCCCGAGCAGAAATACCGATGCGGCGCAAACCGCCGCGGCCTTGAACGACAAGTCTTGCCAGAATGCGATGCAGGCCGTCAGCCCGACAGCCAGGTCCGCCATTCCAACTTCGAATTGAAAGGGGCTCATCTGCCATCCGATGTAGGCGGCCGCCACGGCGGGAAAAAAGATGTGCGAAATTCCCGCCCAGAGTCCGGTGACCCCGATGGGAAGCAGTAATATCCATGCCAGGAAACGTTCAGCGGTCCCGCCGCGATCGCGCAGCAACGCCGCTAGTCCGAGCGCTGCGACGAATAAAAAGGCCGGCAGATTGCGCAGAAAAAACTCTATTGCTTCGCGAATCATCGCTCGCTCTTACCGCCGTAGCCCGAACAATGTCTTCCGCCCAGCTTAACGCACTTTGATCAAGCGGTGAAGCAGCCCGGGTCCGGCGCTTTCCGCGACCGATTGGCCCATCACTATTTGCCGGCGAGGATCAGGTTCGCTGTTGGCATGTCTCAAGCGTGCCAACGGCGGAAGTCGCTTATCATCCGGACCCATCACCGGCACGATCATTGAATGATGTCCCGCAAATTGATCCGTTTGCGAGACAGCGACAATGCGAGAGCTTCAACAGGAGCTAGGTAGCGCTTTTCTTGATGGCGGTCGGCAGCGTATCGGATTTGCGCTTTTTGCAATAAGCCATGACCTTCTCGGAATTCTTTTGCAGGCGGCTGTAGTCCAGAACATTGTTGTTCGCTGCCGCATTGTAGTAGCCGCTCATGAAAAATCTTACGAAATCCCGGTCCGCGGGACCGTATCCCAGCCAATCCCCGCAGGTGATCTTGTTCATGTCCAGCTTGATCTGAGAAGCGGCCGGCGTTGCGGCCGCGGCCAGCAAAACCATACCGACGACAAGAGCTCTGTATCTCACGACACTAATCCTCCGCCTTCCAAGTCGTTAATCGACGACAATCGCTTTTTTCAAGCCATTCATGACACTTTCGCTCGGATGGTATTTGCACCAGTCCTTCACGCTTGCGATGTTTTTCTGATGCGCAACGATATCCACATAGGTCTTGTTGTTCTGATAACTGAACCAGCCACTCATCCAAGCAGAGAAATTATCGGATTGCGCCGGCGGCATCGCGATATATTGGCCGCATGTGATACTGCCCATATCGATGGTCAGCTGCGCATTTGCGCCGACCGGAATCATAGCGATGGCAAACGCCAGACCAATTAAGCTACCTCTCATTGCGGTCGTCCTTCCACCCAGATTTCTGGTCCAGTTGTTCGAAAATCAGCACAAAAAAATTTCAACGGAAAGCATACCAATTCCTGAAGCCTTCACATCGGCAGCTTGAATTGCAGCTTGACAACGATCCGGACCGGTAAACGCGAGAACTCTACTCAAGGCATTCGGCGTTCCCACGCTCAGCAGGCGTGCTTCCACCGTCAAAACCTTTTGCACGTTAATAACGCGCGCTCACCTGGAGTATGCAGTTTCGGCAAGTAACCCGGATAGTTTCTCATAAGAGATCAGTGACAAGATGCCACGGCCCGGGGGCGCCGATCGCTCTGTCTGATCTACGCGGCGGGCAAGGTGAACTGAAATATCGTGCCGCGTGGCTCATTCGCCTCCGCCCACAGCCGGCCGCCATGGGCGTCGATGATCGACCGGCAAATCGACAGTCCCATTCCCATGCCGCTGGACTTCGTGGTGTAAAACGCATCGAACACGCGATTGAGATGCAACGAATCGATCCCAGGTCCGGAATCGCGCACCGCGACGAGGAGGTCCGTGTGCCGTTGCCCGGTGCTGATCAACAGTTCTCGCGCCCCCGTCTCCGTCGAACCCATCGCTTCAACCGCGTTCAGAAGCAGGTTCAGGACCACCTGCTGCAACTGGACGCGATCGCCATTGGTGGGAAGCAACCCATCGGAAAGCCGGGTCTGGATCAGGACGCCCTTGTTGACGATCGCGGTGCGTCCCAATGCGATCACCTCATTGATTGCCGTGTTGAGATCGAACCGCTCTTTTCGGGGAGGCGCCTTCTTGACCTGCTCGCGGACGCGTCCGATGATTTCCCCGGCTCGATCAGAATTACCGACAATACCGGCGAGCGCTTCCCTGACCCCGCCCAGGTCCGGCGGCTGCATCTCGAGAAAGTTCTGCGCCGCGCCGGCGTAGATGCGCGCGCTGGTGATCGGTTGCGTGATTTCATGAGACAGCGAGGCGACCAATTCCCCCATCACGCTGACGCGGTTCACATGGGCTAAATCCGATCGCATCTGCTCCAATTGCGCCAGCGCCCGCGTGCGATCCTCGATGTCGGTCACCAGGTTGTACCAGCGCGCGATGCGCCCGGAATCATCCCGTATCGGGACGCCGCGGGTTTCAAACCATCGGTATTCACCGTCAAAGCGCCGCAGGCGCTGTTCGATCTGGTAGGGAGTGCCGGAGGCGAGGGCGCTCTTGAAGGATTCGACGACGCGGGGAAGATCGTCGGGATGCACCGCATCGCTTGTTCCCCAGTTCTTCAGCTCTTCGAGGGATCGGCCGAAATACGCGAAGACCTGACGATTGGCGGATTCCAGTTCGCCGTCCGGGGTCATGATCGAAACCAGACCGGCTATTCCGTCAAACGCCGAACGAACATTCTGTTCGCGTTCACGCAACACCTCCTGCGCGCGCATGATTGTCGTCACGTCCGTCCCGGTACCTCGATAGCCGCGGAATTCCCCGTCGGCGTCGAACACCGGCTTGCCGCTGATTTTGTAATAAACCAGGGATCCGTCGTTTCGTGCGGCCCGGTAGACGAAATCGCGCAGCGGCTGACGCGCCTCGAGCATGGACCGATGCAGCTTCCATTTTTCCGGCTCCAACTCGGCGTCCGCCGCGAATTCCCATCGGGCGAACCCGATCCGGCGCATCGGGGTGAAACCGAGAGCGAGACGTCGTTCGTAATCGGTGACGCGCGTGAATTTGTGATCGGGGCCAGTTTCCCAGTACCAGTCGGATGCGTTTTCCGCATAATCGCGGAACTTCGCGTCGCTGTCCCGCAGGGCTTGCTCGGCGCGCTTGCGCTCGGTCACATCCATGCCGGTGGCGATGATCTCCAGAAATTTTCCGCTTGCCGAGAAAACAGGATCGTAAGTGGCTTCGACGTGGCTGATCGTTCCACCGGGCAACATGATTCTGAACTCATTTGCAAAGCTTCTCTTCTCGCGCACGCCGCGCTCGATGTCATGGTTCACCCTTTCGACGTCGTCCGGATGGATCCGCCGCCGCACCGCCTCGCGGCTCGGCATGCCCTGCAGCGGATCAAATCCAAAGATGCGGGAAGCCTCGTCGGACCAATAAAGAATTTCCGTCTCGTTGCAGGCGGCGGAGCCGGTGTGGCTCAGCCTCTGTGCCTCCGCCAGATATCGTTGGCTTCGCTGCAAGCTGGCGGTCCGCTCCACCACCTTGGCCCCCAACTGCTCGTGAACCTGACGGAGCTCTCGCTCTGTCCGCCGCCGCACGGCGCTGGCCCAGCCGACGGCCAAGGCGCACAATGTGCAAAAGGTCAGATACACGAGATCGGCATAGCGGATCGGGCCGAAGGAAAAGGAGGAATGGAGGAAGAAGTAGTTGAGGCTGAGGACCGAGAGAATGATTGCGAGCACGCCTGGTCCGGTCCCGGCATACCAAACGGTCGCCGCGACCGCGAACAGGAACGGCGTCAACTTGGCATCGAAATGTCGCAGCAGGAAAAAATCCAGTCCGGTTCCGATCGCCACGGTGAGAACTGCAATGCCGTACCGGAAAGTCGTCGACACGGATTCTGGCAATGAAGGGTCTCGATGTGCCATGACTTGCCTCATTCGTAAGCCAGCGGAGCGCCGAGGAGCTATGCACGAAAATCGGTGACGACATGAGAGGACAAGGCGGTGGATCGTAGGGGTGTTTGAAGCCTCTACTTTCCCCTCGAGGAGGATGCGCCGGGGCCGACACTAACCTCTCCCAACTGTCCCGACCAAGAACTTTGCGCGCCGCAACGAGCTGCTTTTGACGACACGCTGCAGACTGTCCGCCGGCCGATCCGGGGCGGAAGTGCCCGGGTGCGCCGGCGGCGCAAACGTAGCTCCAACTCGCGGTCACAGGGCGATGAGGTGAAATCCAGGCGTTTTCTCAACGACGTCGCCGGCTCTCCACAAGGTGCGGCGATCCAAGCTAACGCACCGATCAATTAAAAGACAACCACTCGGATTTGAATTGGATGCCTGACCCCCGCCGTGTAGCAACGTCGCGACGGTGCGGCGTTTTAATGCAAACGGCTGCCGTTTTTGCCGCGCTTCGGCGAAGGCAGTTGTTGCTGGAGAGTTGAATGATCGCGGTTGCGGGCGGGATAATTCTCGCACTTCTTGTAGTATGCGTGCTGGTCGGTTTCGTCTTGATGATCCGCAGCTTTCTTCGCACCATCGCGCGCCGTGAGGTCTCTTACAACATCAGCAATGTACGGGGAGCGCGACCCAGCAATGGCAAGCGATGGGTGGGTGTCTTCGTGATGCTCGTTGTGGTGATAGGTGTGGGTTACGTGGTGAACGCGACCACCCGGCATAACGCAACGGTCGAGGAGGCCAATTCTGCGCACTGAGCCCGGACGTGGGCTCATTGCGAGAGAACGGGTCGTCTGACGCGTCGGCGGAAGTTCCGGACCGCGACGCCGGAAGCTTTGAGCGATCCGGCGAGGAAGCGTGCAAGACGCCGGCGAACTTGCGCCGGCGGTTGCAATCTTTTGGATGTCCTTAGTTGTCTTACGGCCCGTACTTGGGCGCCGGCGTCTGATTGGATTCGTGTTCACCGGGAACGCACTTAAAGTTCGCCGCGATACTCGTGCTGCCGCTCCCGTCGTATTTCGCTATGTTGGGAAATACGCAGAGCGGACGCGTCATTTCGATGGCGGGCGGAGTGTCATTGACGAACTTGGTGGCGACTATCTTGTCCGGCGCATCACCCTTCTCTACCCAGTTCACGAGCGGCGTGAGCGCGTCGAAGGTGTTGGGACCGGGGCCGCCCGAGCAGTGGTACATCCCAGGCGCCATGAACAGCCGGGCATAGCTTTGCGTCTTCCGCAGCGTCGGGTCCGTGCCCGACTCGAAGCGCGCCTGCTGAAGCCCGTGAGCGCCGTTTTCCAGCAGCGCGTTGAAGTAGTTGATGCTGTTCTGGGACGAGATGAGCGGATCGGCCCATCCGTGATACATGACGAGCTTGCCGCCATGCTCCCGGAAAGCGCCGAGATCCGTGCTGGTTGCGTTCAGTACCGATGCGAGCTGGTCGTCGACCGTGTCGGCATCGTGGTGGAAGTCGAAATTCGCAAAGCTGTGGGGATTGGAGGGATAACCGAATTTCGGACCGAACACCCAGTAGAACAGGCCGTCGAAGGCCGGCTCCGGTAGCCGCTCCGACAGCGCCAGGCCGAGCGCGTTCACGTCGTCGGTCTCGTTGCCGCGTTCTGCGCCCACGCTGATCACCTGTCCGTTCACGGGGTCGACGGTGCCGGTATAGTATTTCTGGATTGTCGTGACCTGATCGGCCGTCAGGCAGGCCGGCGGGGCGTTGCCGCCCTTGCATTGCAGGACCCTGGGATCGAAGTGGCAGTCGCGCGGATCGGTCAGGAACTGATCGGTTTTGACGCCGCCGTCCTGGCCCACGCACTGGGCCAGCACAGCCTTGTTGATCAAAGACATCTGGCCGGTCTGGATGAAGCGGCTCGGGCTCGCGTGGGCGTCCTGCCATATCGAGAGCGCTGCCATGTGCAGGTGCGTGCGATTGAACGCCGGCGCACCGGCAAGGATACCGTCATAGTCCTCCGGGAAGCGTTGCGCCTCCATCAGCGCATTCTGGCCGCCAGTGGAGCAGCCGCTGAAATAGGCCTTCTTGCTGCGCTCGCGATAAAACGCATCGGCGATTTCCTTGCCCCGCACCGTCATCAGGTGGATCGCGCGGTAGCCGAAGTCCTTGATCCGCTCGGGATGGCCGAACAGGCCGGTCGAGGGGTCCGCCGGGTCGCCGAATTCGATGGCCAGTTGGTTGCCCATGTTGCCGTTCGAACCACAGAAGAGCGGGTTGCACCCGGAGACGCCGGTGCCGAGATCGGTGTTCGTCGCCGCAAACCCGGACTGAATGCCGCTCACGAGCTCGGTGTACGTGATGGCACCTTGAAATCCTCCGCCACCGGTGCCGAGAAATCGTCCGTTCCACGTGGTTTCCGGCAGCCAAACCTCGATCTTGATCGACGAGTCGGACGCGGGCGAGAGCGTCGCCGTGACCCGGCAAAAGGAGGGTAGCCCGGTGAACGTTTGGCCGGAGCCGGGCACGACGAAGGTGCCGCTCGTGTTGTCCACGGCCGACGTGATCGTGGTCTGCTCCAGTGCCATGGATTGAAGGTTGGTGCACGGCGTCGCCATCGCGGGCGTGCTGCAGATCGCCACACCGGCAAACAGGCTCATACCTGCGCCGACGAGATAGTGTCGATAACGCATCATTCAGTCCTCCCTGATTGTTATAATTTTATGGGAACGACAGGATAGCCGATCGATGTGACAGCTTGATGCAACTCAAGGGTGATTTCGCATTGGTGCTGTCTACGCCCGGCACAGCCAATGCGCATTTGATTCTTGATCGCGATCGCGGCTACGAATTGCGAGACTCGCGCGGTGCGCGGCAACTTCGAATCAATTGCGGAAGAATCGGAAAGAGCAAATGATTCCAGGTTCGTTCACATCGATACAACAGACGTCACCGGGCGCGGCCGCAGCGCCTCTCCAACCTGACTCAAGCAAGGCGTCCGGTTTGTCCTTCGCTCGATTTTGTCGTGGCGACATCAAGCGCCGGGGATTTAGAATGGCGTCCGAGGGGACGACGCACGCCACCAGGGTATAGGTTCGAAATCCCTCTCAGCATCGTCACAAATCGATTGGGAGGATTTCATATGCGATCAGACCTGGTTCCAGGGGCCGTCTTTCCCGACTACGAGCTTTCCGACCACACGGCGAAACATCGGAAACTGTCCGAATTGCAAGGGCAGCATCCCATGGTTCTCGTCCTCAGCCGTGGCGGCTTCTGTCCGAAAGACCGACGCCAGGCGGAAGGGCTGGTCGAATTGCATCGCGAGATCGATGTCGGTTATTGCCGGCTGGTCACGATCAGCACCGACAATATCACCGAGACCAACGAATACCGCAGCGGCGTGGGCGCTCATTGGCCTTTCCTCTCCGACGCGCGCCGTGTGGTGCAGAAAGATCTCGACATCGCCGAATATACCGATCCCGCCCACAATCCGATGATCCCGCATGTGATCGTGCTCGAGCCTGGTCTTGTCATTCACAAGATCTACAACGGCTACTGGTTCTTCGGCCGTCCGACCCTGGAAGAATTGAGGCAGGACCTGCGCGCCGTTACCAGGAAATGCCGTCCGGACTGGGATATCACGACACCGGAGCTCAGGGCGGCATGGCAGCAAGGTCGGAAGGAGCTGTTCTATCCGTATGGCAAGACTTACGCCCAGACTCTCGGAGAACAGGATTAGCAGCGGGCGCCGCGCGCAGACGTCAAGGTTGGATGGTGAACATGTGGATGTGCGGCCCACCATCGGGCGCCAGATATGCGCCGTGGCCTCGACGCACCGGCACTATGCGGCGCGAACGTCATCTCGGGAATGCCGATAGCGCGCCGACGCGTGCTTCGCCGAAGAGGACGTCAGCGCCGACGCCCGAGCGACAAGGATCGATTGCGGCCGGTTTTCAGAAGCGAAACCGCAATCCGACAGTGGGCGCGATGTTGTTGTGCTGCAGGAAGCCGTTGGCCAAACCGCCGCTCACTTGGGTGAACATGATCCCGGCATAAAGATCCCACTTTGGCCTGAACCGCCAATCGACAGCTCCGGAGATGCCGTCGAATGTCCCGGCGCATTGCGAATGTTCGGTGCCGAAGCAGGGGGAGGGTCCTCCGGTTGCGGTGCCGAAAAACGAATCCTGGATATAATGGTAATAGGCGCCGATCACATCGAGATCTTCGGTGACGGCGTATTTGGCGCCCGTCCACATCACCTGAAGTGTCTTGTTGCCTAGGCCATTCACGCCGAAGGCGGCGTTGTTGATTGTCGAGTTGTTGAACGCATTGCAACCCAGGCAAACGAAGTCTCCCGCGATGCTGCTAAAGGCGGTCTGTGGATCGCTCGGGGCCATATATCTGATATGTTCGTAACCGGCATACGCCTTCAGCGGTCCAGCGGTGTATTTGGCCACAACCATCACGGCTTCGTTGTCGGAGATCGTCGCCGTAAGCGCTTGCGGCAAGAACGGCGGGATCGGCACGCCATTGGCGTTATTGCTTCCGGGCCCGAGCGAAAGCGACACGGAATCGGTGACATGGCTGTAAATGGCGTCGAGCGAGAGCACACCTCTGCCCCAGGTCGAGATGTCGCCGCCGAGTTGGAACTGGTATGCGCCGTTGGAGGCGTTGTCTTGTGCGTAGCCGCCGAACTGCCACAACGCTGCCGCGCGGAACTGTCCGACGCTGATCCGGTATTTCAGCGATGTCGAGTTTCTGCAATTTTCGGTATTGCCGCCGCCGCAGGTTATTCCCTGGAAGCCGATGGGAGAGAAGCCGTACGAAGCGCCGAACGGATCGTAATCGAAGACAGCGTCCAGGGTCAGCGAGTTTTGCCGGAAGACAGTCAGCGCGCCGTAGGTCGGCGAACTGACGCCGACATAACCTTGGCCGTTGAACCACTGGCCCGCGCGGCTTGAATCGGAATAGGCGGTTGCAAGGTTTTGTGGAATACCGGCGTTCGCGGCGACCGATCCCGCTCCATTGGAGAATCGTAAGGAGTATGGGTCGAAGCCGGCGTCCAGAGCAAAGACAACGGAGACGTCCCCGCCGATCGGCTCAGTTCCTTTGATCCCGATGAATGAATTGCTCAGCGCGTTTGCCGCAGGGCCAAACACCGCCGAATTGTTCTGCTTCTGGATCAGGTATGAGGCCGTGACGGCGGATCGGGTGTCCCATTGCGTGCCGTGACTCTGCCAGCCGAACCCCGCGTCGACAATGCCGTAAAGCGTGATGCCCTGCCAGGTCAGTTGGCAGTCGGTAGAGCTGAAGTCCCAGCCGTCGGTGCATGGTCTGGATGCGGAAGCCGAGGTGGCCGAAGGCGGTTTGACGGGGACGGTGTCGGCTGCCCAACTGGTCTCGCCGCAGAAGGCGCCGCCGGCTGCGGTAAGCACTACAGCAAATAATGCCGTTCGGTGCATCGTGAGCGTCCCTGGCTCAATGCCCAGGATTGAAGCAGCTGCTAAGTTGGTCGGCAAGAAAATCCGGGCGCAATATCGGCGACGCCGCAAGAATCTCGATCCGCGTGGCAGCCACGCCACACAGGATTTCAAGGGCAGCCGGTTCCCTGTTGCTACTGGTGATAGCAAGCTTCGGATCAGATACTAAGAAAGAGCAAGCAAGCCCGCGGGAGATTTATCCTGGTCAGGGGATTGGAAGTTTAAACCCGCCCGGCGTACCGCCTCTACGCGGTCGCGTCGGTCCCGGGCCAGGCGGCCTGCAGCCTTGCGAATTCTCCGCTTTGGCGCAGCGTCTCGATCGTGGCATCGATGGCATCGCAGAGGTCGGCGCGCCCGGGCGCGTAGGCAATCCCGAGTCGCTCATGAGTCGGAATCTGCATCGCGATCGCGAGCTCCGGTCGCTCGCGCGTTAGCGATGAAATCACGGGGAAAAGCTTGATAACGAGGCCGATGCGTCCGGCCTCGAGATCATCGAGAGCCGTGCCGATGCTGTGATAGGGATAATAGCTGATTGCGGCGATGTCGCCCTGCGCCAGAAGATGCTGCGCGACGATCTCCGACGTGTTTCCTTTCTGGATTCCGGCAGTCAGGCCGCGCAGGTCGGCGGTCGAACTGACATGCGGCGTCAATCGCCGATTGACTGCGATTGCCTGGTTGAATTGCAAATAGGGTCGCGAGAAACGTGCGATCGCCGCGCGCTCCGGTGTGATCGTGGTGCCAGATATCACCGCGTCGCAGGTTCCTCGATCCAGCCCTGCGAATATGTCGTTGAAATTCTCGCCTTCATAGGCAAGTGGCCGCAGCTTCAGCGAAAGGCGCCCGCACACTGCGCGCATGAGCTCGACGTCGAACCCGGTAGCGACGCCGTCCGTCATGACGTCGAAGGGCGGATCGGGATAGGCCGACAGTATCGTAAGAGTTCCGGGAATCAGCGTACGCATTCACACCACCACAATGTCCGTTGTTGGCAGCCGCGGGTGACTCTCTAATACACCATCCTGGTTTGCTGTTGGCGCGTTCCGGTCGGGTTGACGCGCGGACGGCTAATTCGGTTTCGCGGTGCCGGCAGTGGCAGGCGCGGCGGCGTCGGGTGCCGCGGGTTTCTGGCCGCCGCCGGTGAAGCGCTCGAGCACCGAGCGTACCGCGTCGCGGGTCTTGCGATCCTTGACCGCATCGAGCAGCGGAGCCGAGGCGGGTGAGCGGCGGATCAGGCTTTCCGGGTCCGGGAAGATCAGCGGGTCGTCCCACGGGCCCTGCACCACGAACGGCAGATCGAATTCCGGCGTGCCGTTCGCAGCCGAGATCAGGCTGGCGGTACCCTTGAGGTCGTATTCGCGCGCCGGCACCGAAGCCGTGCCGGCCAAGGTGAGCCGCGCGGCGGGTCCCTCGACGCGAATATCGTCGACGGTCGCGATCCCATCGCTGAATTTCACCGCGACGGTCAGGTTGTCGTAAGGCGTCGAGCCGCTGCGGAAATTGCCGGCACCGGATAGCGGCCGGCGCTCCAACCGCTTCAACAACTGCTCGATGTTGAAGCCGTTGATGGCGCCGTCATGGCCCGTCAGCATCGCCGTGCCGTCGAGCGATTGCACCAGCCCGAATGGACTGGAACCCGACGCCATCAGCGAGACATTGAGGTTGCCGCGGCCGGACAGCTTGTTGATGCCGAACAATTCGCCGGCGCAGGCCTGCAGGTCGACATCGGTGAACTGCAGTTCGGCTTTGACGTCGGCAACCGCTTCGGAACGGGCAATCCCGAACGAGCCCTTGGCGATACCGCCATACACCTGCGCCTCGGCAACGCTCAGCGCCAGCGTGCCGCCGCGCAGGTTCGCGCCGAGCGCGGTGCGGCCCAGCCTCGACGGGCCCACCGTCACCCTGGCCGCGGATAAGCGCATGTCGAGGTCGGTGGTGGAAAGCGAGTTCAAATCGAAAAGCTGCCGGTTCCAGTCGCGCGCGCCACCGGCGAGCAGACGGAAGGTTGAGATGTAGGGCGTGAAATCCAAAGCGTCGGCCGCCAGCGTCGCCTGCAGCGTCTGGCGTCCATTGTTGGCGTAGGTCATCACGCCTTCAGCGACGTTGCCGTCCAACTCGACATTGACGTTGGTCAGCGCGATCGATGCGCCGACCACATTGGCACGCGCCTTCAGCGCAAAGCGACCGAATCCGCCGCTGCCCGGCGGGGCCTGGCCGGTCCAGCGCAACGCGTTGCGCAGCGACGGGCTGTCGACGGTCAGCGTGCCTTCCATCATCATGCTGGTGCGGTCCGCGACGCTGCCATCGAACGCCAGCTTCAGCGGCGCGCTGGCGATCCGCGCCTTGAGGCCGGAGCGATCACCGGACAGCGCCGCCACGAAGTCGCTGGCGCTGACGCTGCCATCGACGCGCTCGCCGCGCCAATCGAATTGGCCGGTTGCGGCAAAGGAGCGGGAGATCGACGGCCATGCGAGGGACAGGTCGATATCGTCGAGCGTTTCGGCGACGTGATTGGCGTCGTCCTCATAGGCCAGCACGCCGTCCTGGACCCGGATTTCCGAGAACGATAGCTGATTGTCGGCGCCGGGCTTCATGTTGCGCGCGATCGTTTCGATGAACGGCGTCCAGTTGCTCGCGCCGTCGGGATAGCGGATGACATGGATGTGCGGGCGCAGCATCATGACGTCGGCGATCTCGAAACGCTGCAGCAACAGCGGCAGCAAACGCAAATTCGCCGTCAGGATGTCGACGCGCAGCGCCGGATCGGTCGCGCCGCCGCCCTTCAGCCCGACGTCATGGAACGAGACGTAGCTGGCGGGAAAGACCGAAACATCGATCTTGCCCTTGACCACCAGATCGAGCCCGGTCACCGCGCGGATCTGGCTCTCCACCGCCTGCCGCAGGGCGTCCCGGTTGATGAACCAGGACAATGCGATCAGGACGATCAGCGCCAAAACAAGGAACGCCGCGATCGGCATCCCCAGGCGCTTTATTCCTTGGGTCATGGTCAATGACATTTCCTGATCGGGTTGAGGTCGTCGGGTCGTTGTCGGAAAGAACGGACGGGGCCGGTCACCCAGCGAATCCGGTTATACCCAGTCCGGCAAATTACGTCGACCAGTTCGGCGTCCGCCGGCTTGGATCGCCCGCCAACTCCCGCAACTTGCGGGGTTTTCTTGACGCTTTCAAGGCCATAGCGACGTATGACAACCTCCCTTGGCGTGAGAGCTATCATTGACGCGTCGCGAAAATTTCGCCTAATAGTCCCAGCCAGTGTCCCGGAACCGTCGCACGCCCTCCGCGGGTAGCGCTTCACTCGATCAGGTTGCATTCTCATGAACAAGGTCTATCCCGACGCCAAATCGGCACTTGAGGGCATTCTGAAGGACGGCATGATGATCATGTCCGGGGGCTTCGGCCTGTGCGGCATCGCCGAGGCCCTCTCCGATGCCTTGCGCAACTCCGGTGTCAAGGATCTGACCGTCGTCTCCAACAATGCCGGTGTCGACGGGATCGGGTTGAGCCGGCTGCTGGAGACGCGACAGATCAGGAAAATGATCTCGTCCTATGTCGGCGAGAACAAGCTGTTCGCCCAGCAGTATCTCGCCGGCGAACTGGAACTCGAATTCACCCCGCAGGGCACGCTCGCGGAACGAATTCGCGCCGGCGGCGCCGGCATCCCGGCCTTTTACACCAAGACCGGTGTCGGAACCCTGATTGCCGAGGGCAAGGAAGTGAAGGAATTCGACGGCGAGAAATACCTGATGGAGCGCGGATTGTTCGCCGACCTCGCCATCGTCCACGCCTGGAAGGGCGATACCGCAGGCAATCTCGTCTATCGCAAGACGGCACGTAACTTCAATCCGATGATGGCGACCGCGGCGAAGATCACCGTCGCCGAAGTCGAACATCTGGTGCCGGCCGGCGAGATCGATCCCGACCACATCCACACGCCCGGCATCTTCGTCAAGCGCATCATCGAAGTCGGCTCCGCCAACAAGCGCATCGAATTCCGCAACACAAGGCCGCGTCCCGCGGCGTGAGCCCGACTTAGCAGGAGATCATCATGGCCTGGACCCGTGAACAGATGGCCGCGCGCGCGGCCAAGGAATTGCGTGACGGCTACTACGTCAACCTCGGCATCGGCATTCCGACGCTGGTCTCGAACTTCATCCCGACCGGCGTCGACGTGCAGTTGCAGAGCGAGAACGGCATGCTCGGCATGGGGCCGTTTCCCTATGAAGGCGAGGAAGATGCCGACCTGATCAATGCCGGCAAGCAGACCGTCAGCGAGTTGCCCTCGACCAGCTTTTTCTCCAGCGCGGATTCGTTCGGCATGGTGCGCGGCGGCCATATCGACCTGTCGATCCTGGGCGCGATGCAGGTGGCCCAGAACGGCGATCTCGCCAACTGGATGATCCCCGGCAAGATGGTCAAGGGAATGGGCGGCGCCATGGATCTGGTCGCCGGCGTCAAGCGCGTGGTGGTGGTGATGGAGCATTCCGCCAAGGACGGCGCCAAGCTGCTGAAGCAGTGCACGCTGCCGCTGACCGGCGAGCGGGTAGTCGACATGGTGGTGACCGATCTCGCGGTCTTCACCATCGACAAGCACGGCAAGGACGGCATGGCGCTGATCGAGCTCGCCGATGGCGTGACGCTCGACGAGGTGAAGTCGAAGACCGAAGCCGATTTTCGAGTCGCGCTGAAGAACGCCTGAGCGCAGCGGCGCAATGAGAGCCGCATGTCGCAGGGTGGGCAAAGCGCAGCCTGCCCACCGCCTTCCGTGACAAGATAATCCGTCTCCCGAACGGTCCAGCAACGCCGCCCGTTCGAGAGGATCGCTTCCTCGGTGAGTGAGGTCGGCGTGCCACCCTACGGTTTCCGCCGCAAATCGCCGCTTCGTGTCGTCCGGAACGACGGTCGTGTCGACGGTTGCTGTGGTCTGCCGGACTTCGCTCTCAGGAAACCTGCTTCACCAACTCGGGCGCGGGCTCCTCGCCCTTGAGCTCTTCCAGGCTGCGATGCCGCGGTTCGATGCCGAACGCCCACACCGTTATGATCTGCAGCACCAATAGCCCGATCATCAGCGCCATCACGCCGGCGACGCCGCGGGCCTCGAACAGCATCACCACCAGGAACGGCGTGACGATGGTGGCACCGCGGCCCAGCGTGTTGACGATGCCGGAGGCGCGCAACCGCACTTCGGTGGGAAACAGTTCCGGAATGTAAATTCCGAACAACAGCGCCACCAGCACGTAGATCGGCACCGTCAGCGCGAAACCGACCACTGGCAGCAGCACCGGATCCGATATCATGGGATAGATGATGCCGAGCACCACGGTGATCAGCGAGGCGCCGATGATGGTCGGCTTGCGGCCCCAGCGATCCGCGGTCAGGGCGCCGATCGCCGAGCCGACCGGCGCGCCCAGCGCCATCACCAGCGAATAGCCGAACGAGGTCGCGACGCTCAGCCCCTGCTTGATGAAGAACACCGGCAGCCAGGTGACGAAGCCATAGAGCAGGGTGTTGATGGTGATCAGGCAGACCGCGCCGACAATCATTCGCGACAGCAGCGGCGGCGTGAACAGCGTGCCGAAATCGCCGGATATCTTCACGGTCGGGGCGGCGGCGGGCGCCGGCAGCGGACGGCCTTGCGACGCCTCCTGCTCGATCGACTGCATCAGCGCCTCCGCCTCTTCGGTACGGCCGACCGCTTCGAGCCAGCGCGGCAATTCCGGCAGCTTCTTGCGCAGATACCAGACCACCAGCGCACCGATGCCGCCTAGCACGAACATCGCGCGCCAGCCGAAGGCCGGCACCAGCACCGAGGCGACCAGCAATGCCACCGGCAATCCCGTCACCACGCACACCGCCATCAGGCCGAGCCATTTGCCGCGGGTCTGCGCCGGCACGAATTCGGTCATGGTCGAATAGCCGACGACGTTTTCGGCGCCGAGGCCAAATCCCATCACGAAGCGGCAGGCGATCAGGAACGTCATGTTGGGCGCGAAGGCGGCTGCGAGCGAGGCCAGCCCGAACATCAAGAGGTTGAACTGGTAGGTGAACCGCCGCCCGAAGCGGTCGCCGAGAAAGCCCGTGGCGCACGATCCCAGCATCATTCCAAAGAAGGTGACGGAGATGAACACGGCATTTTGCGAGAGCGTGGAGAAGCCGGTCTTCAGCGTCACGCCGAGCACGGTGCCGGCGATGTAAATGTCGAAACCGTCGAAGAACATTCCGATGCCGATCAGAAACAGGATGCGGCGGTGGAATGGGCCGATCGGAAGCCGGTCGAGACGAGCGCCGGCGTTCACTGCTGAAGCCATATGGATTCCCCCCTTTTGCCTGAAGGCGGCCCCGGTTCTCCGGATGCCGCCGGTTGTTCGTTCAGTTCATTCGTTCGGTTCGTTGATTCAGTTCAATCGTCGTTGCGCCGCCGTGTCGCGATACCAGTCGAACGGCTGGTCGTGGGTCGCCACCATCACGCTCTTGGTGTCGAAATGGTCGTCGAAGCTCTCGGTGCCGAATTCGCGGCCGATGCCGGAGTCGTCGACGCCGCCCCAGGGCGAGGCCGGGTCGAGCCGATGGTGGTCGTTGATCCAGACGATGCCGGCCTTGACCGCGGACGCCACACGATGGGCACGTCCGATGTCGCGGGTGCGGATCGCGGCAGCGAGCCCGAACGGGGAATCATTGGCGAGCCGCAGCGCATCGGCTTCGTCCTTGAAGGGCGTGACCGACGTAAAGGGCCCGAACACTTCCTCCTGGAAGATGCGCATGTCGGATTTCACGTCGGCGAACACCGTCGGCTCGACAAAGAAGCCGCCCTCGTGTCCCGGCACCTTGGCGGCGGCGCCGCCGGTCACCAACCGGGCGCCGTCCTCGCGGCCGAAGCCGCAATAAGACAGCACGCGGTCGCGCTGCCGGGCCGAGATCACCGGGCCGAGCTGGGTCGCGGGATCGAAGGGATCGCCGATCCGGATCGATTGCGTCTTGGCCTTCAGCTTGGCGACAAACTCGTCGTAGACCGAGGCCTGCACCAGGTGGCGCGAGGCGCAGACGCAGGTCTGGCCCGCGCCGATGAAGGCGCCGAACGCGGCATAGTTGACTGCGCGGTCGACGTCGAAATCGTCGAACACCATCACCGGCGTCTTGCCGCCGAGCTCCATGGTCTGATGCGCGAACACCTTGGCCGCGGAGGCGCCGGCGATGCGGCCGGCCTCGGTGCCGCCGGTCAGCACCAGCTTGTTGATGTCGGGGTGCTCGGCCAGCATCTTGCCGGCGCTCTGGCCGAGTCCAAGCACGACGTTGAATACGCCGGGCGGCAGTCCGGCCTCGGTGAAGATCTGCGCCAGCTTCAGCGTCGTCAGCGGGGTGTATTCCGACGGCTTGACCACGGTGACGCATCCGCTCGCCAGCACGGCGGCCAGCGATTTGCACATGATCATCAGCGGATGGTTGAACGGCGTGCAGTTGGCGACGACGCCGATCGGCGTGCGCAGGGTGTAGTTCAGATACGAGCCTTCGACCGGGATGACGGCATCGCGGCGCGCCAGCGCGAGACCGGCGAAGTAGCGGAAGAAATCCGGCAGCCGGGACAACTGCGCGCGGGTCTCGTTGAGCGGGCGGCCGTTGTTGAGCGTTTCCAGCCGGTACAGCGGCTCCAGATTGGCCTCGAAGGCGTCCGCCAGCCGGTTGACCAGCCGTGCCCGCGAGCGGATGTCCATGCCGCCCCAGGCCTTGCCTTCGAAAGCGGCGCGCGCGCTTTTCATCGCGCGGTCGATGTCCTCGGCGGTCGAGTTCGGAATCCGGGCGATCACGTCGCCGGTGGCGGGATTTCGGACATCGAGCATCGCGCCGGCACCGGCCTCGATCTCGCGGCCATCGACAAAATTGCCGTGGACTTCAACTTCGACAGCGGTGGGTTTGGCGGGAATATTCATGCGTTTCTTCCTTCGACTATGACGGCGTTGCGCTTGAGCGCCGGCAACACGCGTTTTTCGGTTTGGATGACGTGCGCCTTGATGATGCGCGCGGCACTTCTGGCGTCGCGCCGCTGCATCGTCTCGATCAGCGCGACATGTTCGGCGACCAGTCGCGCCGGGTCGTGACCCCTGACATTGGCGACGCTGACGCGCACCAGCCGATCGGCCTGACCGATCAGGTCGCACAATGCGACCGCCATGCGGCGGTTGCCCGAGGCATGGGCCAGCGCGGAATGAAACGCGCGGTTGTAGGCGATGAAATCCTCGTGGTCGCCTGCGAACAACCTGAACTCGTCCAGCGCCTTCAAGACATCGTCCGGCGCGCTTTCGATCGCCTCGGTGACGCAAGCGGGCTCCAGCGCCAGCCGGAACCTGAGCAGGTCGCGCGCATCGGCAAGCGAGATCGGGCTGACGCGGTAGCCCTGGCGCGGCTGCACCGTGACGAGATGCTCCCGCTCGAGTCGCAGCAAGGCCTCGCGAACCGGTTGGCGGCTGACGGAATAGCGCTCGGCAAGCTCATGCTCCCGCATATCATCACCGGGTGCCAGGCGACACGTCAGAATATCAGATCGCAGGCTTTCGTAGACATTATCACGCAAAAGCATCGGAATGGCTTCCTCGGTATTGGCAATTGTCGCAGTCGTGAAATATCACGTCAAGCCACGAAGACTTGTAAAGCGTGCGATTTGATCTATCAATCAGCGGCCTTCTTCGTCCGCGCCGAATGCGGCGGATACCCGCCGCCGAACTTCAAAAGAGAGAGAGACCGCATGGACCGACTTTTCGCCAACGGCGTCGTGAACGCAGCGCAATCCGGCGACGGGCCGCCGCTTTTCCTGTTTCATTCGCTGCTGTCGGATCGCGCAAGTTTCGACGCCATCGCACCCCGCCTCTCGCGGTCGTTCCGCGTGATCGTTCCGGAATTGCCGGGCTTCGGCCTATCGCCGGCCGTGGATGGCGATTTTACCGCGATTGCGGATCGCATGGCGGAAGCCGTGAGGGACGGTGCAGGCGGCCACGATGCGATCGTGCTCGGCAACGGCTATGGCGGGTTCGTGGCGTTGCAGATGGCCATTCGTCACCCCGACATCGCCGGCAAACTGATTCTGGCCGATTGCGGCGCCGCGTTTTCGGAACCCGGCCGCGAGGCTTTCCGCAACATGGCCGCGGCATCCAGGGCCAAGGGCCTCGCCGCCATCACCGATGTCGCGATGCGGCGGCTGTTCGCGCCGGAATTCCAGGCGCAACATCCCGACCTGATGCGTGATCGCCGCGAGGCGTTCCTGCGAACCGATCCGGAAGTATTCCGCGCGGCTTGCGCCGCGTTGGCCGAACTCGATCTGCGGCCCGAACTCGGCAAGGTAAAGGTCCCCGTGCTGGTGCTGGTCGGCGAGCACGACGAGGCGACGCCACCGCCGATGTCCCATGAACTGGCCGCCGGCTTGCCGAACGCGCGGCTTCAGGTCATCGCGGGTTGCGCCCACGTTCCGCAATTGCAGGCGCCCGATGTTTTCCTCGATGCGATCGGCGATTTCCTGCGGTCGGAGAAAACGTCCGCGCGGCCCGTGCTGACAATTTAAGCACGCCGGCACACATTATCCGTTCGACGGGTACGACGCCCACGCCTAGTCTCGCTGAGGTCCTGATCCGATTTGATCGGATCATGATCTCGACGAGGATATCGTGGAATGCGCGCGATTCTGGATCATTGCAGCGGCGGAGTTCAGCGCGACGTACCGGCGGGCGCGTTGATCATCGGCGAGGGCGGCACCACCGGGCATCTCTATGTGCTGGTCGATGGACAGCTTGAGGTCGCCAAAGGCGGCACCATCGTTGCGGTGATCAGCGAACCCGGGGCTGTGCTCGGCGAGATGTCGGTTCTGCTCGACCAGCCCCACAGCGCGTCGGTGCGGGCGGTTTCCAATTCGACGGTCTACGAATTCAACGACGCCACGTCGTTCCTGCGCGACCAGCCGGCTGTCGCCTTGTTGATCGCGCGCATGCTGGCCCAGCGCCTCAATGTCGCGACTACCTATCTCGCCGACCTCAGGCAGCAATATGCCGGACACGGCACGCACCTCGAAATGGTCGGCGACATCCTGCAGCGCATGATCAACCTGCCGCCGCAGGAGGTTTCGCCAGGCTCGGATCGGCAATCCGACCCAAGGATGTAAGCCAGGGCGGAGGGTCGGCGATCGGTGCGGCCGGCCGTTGCAGCGGCGCGCGAAGGTCGATGCGCTGTGCGTCACCGGCCGAGAGCCAGAAAGCCGTTCCTTCGTCGAAGTCGAGCACGATATAGACCGGAGGCCGGCCGGGCTGCAGCCCGGCATTGAAGACCCAGGTTGGGCCGAGCCGGTCGAACCAGGAGCCGTCGGCAATGAACGGCGACTGGTGGACATGACCGGAGATCACCATCGCCGGCTGAAAGCGCTCGATCCACTGCACCAGTTCGATGTCGCCGAAGTACCGCTTGCCGCCCCAGCTGGTCGGTGAATTCGCCGGCGGCGCGTGGTGAACCCAGATCCACCGCTCCCGCCGTTGCGCCGCCGCTTCGCTCAGCTGCGCGTCGATGCGTTGCTTGACCAGCGGCCCGTCCCACCATGGACAGACCGTAAAGAGTACGTCGCCGATCGTCAGGCTGTCGCCGTCGCAGGCGATCCCGAGTTCGCGGACCTCGCCGACCCAGCGGGAAATCTTCTCGCCCTCGGCATTGCGTTCGTCGAGATCGTGATTGCCCGAGCAAAGGATCACGCGAGTCAGGCCGGCCAGCAACGTCAGGTATTTCTTCACCACGAGGATCTGGGCGCGAAAATCCACCAGCGATCCGATGTCGAGCGCATCGCCGGCGAAGATGACGAGATCGAATTGCGGCGCCGCGCTCAGCAGCCAGTCGAACTGCGGCAATGAATAATGCAGGTCCGCAACCACCAGACAACGCATGGTCAGGTCAATCCGAATGCCGGGCGACGAACCCACGGAGCTTGCGGGTCGGCAAATCGGGAGCAAGAACTATACCGCGACCCGCGCGATCAACGCGACAGATGCGCACAGGCGCCGGTAGCGGCCACGATCAGCTCGGCACCGGCGGCAGGTTCTCGAGGCGGTGCGGCGTTTTCAGGCGCGCATCTTGGCTTGCGAGAACACCACTTCGACCAGCGTGCCTGAACGTGGACCGGTCTTGATCTGAAACCGGGCGCGGTTGGCTTCGACCAGGGCCTTGGTCAGGGAAAGGCTGACGCCTGAGCTGTCGGAGGCCTGATCGGATGGCGCCGGGCTTCGGAACGGCTCCATGGCGGCCGCGACTTCGTTGTCGTTGAGTCCGTGGCCGGTATCGCGCACCCGCAGCACCACGTCGCCGAAGTCGGACAGCGCGGTCGAGACGATGACCTGGCCGCCGGCATTGGCGAGGTGGATCGAGTTGCCGATCAGGTTGAGCGTGATCTGGCGCAGCGCGCGCGCATCGGCCACCACCAGCGGCAGCATATGCGCCAGCGAGGTCCGGATGATGATGCGCTCGCGATTGGCCTGCGGCTGCATCACGGCGACGCATTGTTCGACCAGATCATTGAGGTTCTGGTTGGCGAAGGCGAGGTCGAGCGTGCCGGTCTCGATCCGCGACAGGTCGAGCAGATCGTTGATGACGGCGATCACGCGTTCGCCGGAGGCGCGGATGTCCTTCATGTATTCGACGTAGCGCTCGTTGCCGAGCGCACCGAAGCGCGCGCCGATCATGACTTCGGCAAAACCGATGATGGCATTGAGGGGCGTGCGGACCTCGTGGCTGACCCGCGCCAGCATGTCGGCCTTGGCGTTAGCCGCGCGATCGGCGACCCGGCGCGCCTCGCGCAACTCGCTCTCGTTCTTGCGGCTCTGCGACAGGTCGCGGAACACCGCGAAGAAATTCGGGCCTTGCGCCTGTGTCCGCCCCATCGTCAGCGATACCGGGATCAGGCCGCCGCCGCGCACCGCGGCCAGCGCATCGCGGCCGTGGTCAAGCAGGCTCGCGATGTCCGCGCCCCTGACGCCCGCCAGATATTCAAACACCGCGGGCGCGCTTTCCGGCGCGAACAGTTCGACGAGATTGCGCTGCACGAGCTCGGCGCCGTCATAGCCGAACAGCGCCTCGGCGCTGCGGTTGCAGGAGTTGATGTTGCCCTCGGCGTCGAACATCAGGATGCCTTCGGCCGTGGTGTCGAGGATGGCGCCGAGCTCCTCCGCGTTGGCGTGACCGACGGCCGACGGTTCGCTGACCGCGACCGGGGCGGCGATTTCGTGTGCGACCTCAGCGACGGGTGCCGGTGCGCCGGAAAAAATCAAGGCCAGCGCGGAATCGCCGTCCCATTCGATGGTGAAGAGATGGGCCTGCGTCGTCGAGGGCGAGGTGTGGTCCGGCGACGGCTGCGCCGCCGAAATCGTTACCGGCGTGCCGGTCCCCGACGTGCTGCTGGCGCTCGATACGCCGGGCTCGACGTAGAGCGCGTCGAGGCCGCCGGCGTCCTCAAGTGCGTGCAGGCTGTCGTAGCCCATCCGCGCCAGAAAGGCCGGGTTGGCATAGAGGAGCCGATCAAGCCGGTAGATGAGGACACCGACCGGCAGCAGATCGAGCAGCGTTCTGTCGCGCAGGCTTTCGCCGCGCGCGGGCGGTTCGGGATGCGCCAGCCAGTTCGGCTGTCCGCTGACGCCGGAGCTGTCGGCGGGCGCCTGCATCTCTTCAATAGTCTGTTCGACGGCCACCTCGACGGTTTCCGCAGGTGGCTCGGTCACCGCGGCTGCGCCGCTTTCGTTTGCGAGCCGCTCGGCCAACTGGCGGGCAAGTTCGTTGAAGGCGCTGTTTTCCACCGGCGTCAGGGCAGGAGACTTGCCCTCGGTGACCGGCCGGAACGGCACGACGTTTTTGGGCGTTTCCACGAATGTTTCCAAGTCGGTTGGCGGTGAAGTCTCTGGTGCGGGCGGCGCTGACAGTTCGGGCGTACCAGGCGGACCGGGCGATGCGGCACCGACGTCCGGCGACCGCGCTTCCCCCGTGACATCGGTTGCCATGATACCAGCCGAATCAGCCGAAGGCGCCGGCGTTGGGGGCGGATTGCTGAACAATTCATAGCGGCGCAATGCCGCGAGCCGCGCCAGGCCGTCGAGGTCCCGGCACACACCGAAGCCGCGATAGCCGACAAAATTGCGCGCCCGGTCGTAGGCCGGCAATCCCGACAGTTCGACCGGCAACCGGCCGCCGCCGTCGAAGGGCCAGTCCAGCACAATACCGCTCCAGGTTTCGCGCGTCGCGACGGCCTTGAGGACGCGGCCCTCGGGATCAAGCCCGAACGCCTCGGCGATGTCGCTCCACTGCCGGCCGAAGCCCGCGGTGGTATGCGCGCCGATCAGGCGGGTGAATTCCTCGGAACCGAGTGCAAAGCGGCCTTCGGTATCCATCTGCCACATGAAGCGCAGCGGGTGCCGGCGCGTCGTCCGC
This sequence comes from uncultured Alphaproteobacteria bacterium, assembly GCA_963756215.1. Classification (GTDB taxonomy): domain Bacteria; phylum Pseudomonadota; class Alphaproteobacteria; order Rhizobiales; family Xanthobacteraceae; genus Bradyrhizobium. The sequence continues at coordinate 194,586 of CAVWMY010000003.1, forward strand.
CCGGGTTCGTCGAACCAAGATGGCGCGTTGACCGGCGGCGCGGGCGGCGCTGTCGGCGCGTCATGTTCGATCACCAAAGCGGGCTCCTCGGCAGGCGGAAGCACGGGCGCAAGCGCTTGCTCAGGCTCGGGCTCGTCGGCGACTGCTTCGACATAGGGAGACGGTTCATGCGGTTGATCGTCCGGCTGAACATCGGCGGCGGGCTCCGGCGCAACGGCCGGTTCACTCGGTGAATCGATCGGTCCGACTTCGGCCACGGTTTCGTTCGGCGCGGCAGTCACTTTATCATCGGGCGCGAGCGGCGATGCCGGTCGGACCGGCGGAATTTCGATTTCTTCCGGCGGTTCAGCGAACTCGTCGACCAGAACCAAACCGGCTACCTCGCCCGTCATCGCCGGCTCTTCGTCTTCGGCCACGACCCCTGGGGCTGGTGCAGCGGCCCGTGCCGCCACGTCCGGTATCGCGCCGCCAACGAGAAGGGCGACAAGACCGACGTCGGCGCCGCTGCCGATCCGCTGGAGCATCACCTGCCCGAAGTCGCCGGCGGGTATTTCGATGTGGCCCTGCGTCAACGCAAGGTGTCGCGTATCGCCAAGGCCGCCTTCGACGAGATCGCGAAAACCGGGCAACGATCGCACCGCTTCGCTGGCGGCGATGAACATGCCATCGCGGGCGAAGGCGGCGATCGGCGCATCGATGCTGGCGACGAGCCTTTGCAGGCGCTCGACCAGCGGCATGGCGCGGCCGACCGGCTCGGCGGCGGCGACCAACAGGCCTTGGCTGCCATCGGTGAAGTTGAGCCGCGCACAGCCGCAGGTGACGAGTGTGCCAAGCGTCGCGCCGAAGCCGCGCAGCCGTTGCAGGCGGATCGCACCGTTCGGCGGCAGCTGCGCGGCAAGCCGCGCCACCTGGCGCCGGTGCGGCTCCGCCGGACCGAAGGTCTTGGCGGCCAGATCAGCGGCATTGGCGGCGCCGAACAGCCGGGCCCCGACCGGGTTGGCCCATAATATCCTGGTGCCGTCGATCGACCAGAGCCAGGCTGGAAGGGCGCTGGTCGCGTGAACCGCCAGCCGCGGATCGCCGATGCCTCGCAACTGGAATTCGACGTTGTTCATCGTGGTGACATGACCCGGAAACCTTGGGCTGTTACCGGTAGGGCCGGATCTCGGCGGCTAAACGTAACAGCCTTAACGAAGCGTTAGTATCGCGCGCGGCACGCGGCAGGTCCACGGCTTGGCGGCGGTGCGGCCTGTTGTAAGCCGCGATAACCTTAATTCATCTGAACCATCCGGCCCGCTTTCGCGTTGAAGCTGTTGATAACGTCCGCCGGGGGTTTCGCACGGAACCAAACAGAAGCGGAGTCATACCGGCGCAGTGCTCGGCCGGTAGATTGAAAGGGAGAGTAGGGGGTCGGCCGATTGACCTCCTCCACAGCAACGGGAGTGGCACCATGAGCGAAGACGAAGGCGTGCGGGATCGTTTCGAGATTCCGAAGGAAATGCGGTCGGTGGCCGAAGCGAGCTTCGATCAGGCCCGCAAGGCGTTCGAGAAATTCGTCGCCACGGCGCAGGAGACCGCCGGCTCGCTGGAAGAACGCAGCGCGACGGTGCGCGCCGGCGCCAAGGACATTGGCGCCAAGGCCATTTCCTATGCTGAAAAGAACGTGCAGGCGTCGCTGGACTATGCCCAGGCGCTGCTGCGCGCCAAAGACATGACCGAAGTGATGCGGTTGCACGGCGACTATGTCCAGGTACAGATGCGCTCCTTGGCCGAGCAGGCCAGCGAAATGGGCCAGCTCGTCGGCCGCGCGGCAATGGACGCCGCCAAGCCCAAGCACTGAAACGGTTGCCGGAGCAGCCCGGAAACCAGCCAAACTACGCATCCGCGCCGGTTTGCGGAGCATGGTCCGCTGCTGCCGTCCGGGGGCGGGATGCGGCGTTGCATATATTATTTCGTTGCAATGCACAAATTTGACATGTTACAAGCGTAGGATGGTTGTTGTCCCGGAAGGGAAACCACCTAAAGGTGACTCCGGGTCTACGTTCGCGGCTAGGTGGGCTGCCGCAGCCACAAGGAAGTCACACATCACCTCATCCGTTGTGAAGGACGTTGCCAATGGCTAATTCCGATCCTTTCTCCTCCTCTGTTATCCCGTTTGAAGTTCCCGAGCAGGTGCGTGCGTTCGCCGAAAAGGGCGTTTCGCAGGCCCGCGACAACTATGCCAAGTTCAAGGACGCCGCCGAAAGCCATAACGGCACGATGGAGGCCGTGTTCTCGACCTTCAGCAAGGGCGCCAGCGCCTATTCCGCCAAGGTGATGGAGATGATGAAGTCGTCCACCACCGCCAACCTCGATTTCGCGCAGGAACTGATCGGCGTGAAGTCGCCCTCGGAAGCGATGGAGTTGTGGTCCTCCCACGCCCGCAAGCAGTTCGAGGCGTTCACCGCGGGCACCAAGGAACTCGCTGAACTCGCCCAGAAGGTTGCGGCCGAAACCGCCGAGCCCATCAAGGCCAGCGCGTCGAAGATGATGAAGCCGGCCGCCTGATCGGCCCACCCGTCGCTTTGAAACGGAAGCCCGGGTCGCAAGTCCGGGCTTTTTCCTTGTCCCGGGCGTTGTTCACGCATCTACCGCGCGCCGCGGATGCGGCAGGCTCACAACGCCGACACCCGTTCGCGGCGGCGTGCATTCCATCATCGCCCGGCCTTGCCAAAGCGCGGCGTTGCACCTAGTTTCCGCCCCGTTCGGCCCCCTTCGAGGGGGCCCGATATCGGATGCAGTTGTAGCTCAGTTGGTTAGAGCGCCTGTCTGTGGAACAGGAGGTCGGTGGTTCGAGCCCACCCAACTGTACCACGCAGTCGATTTGCCCACATCTCCAATAGCTTACTGATAAGTCCGACAAATTTGCGGCTAAACTGGCGTTTCGCATGGTCGCGTTGAGTGCGCTGCCCGTGGCTCACACCGCGCTATGACATCATCTTTCCGATCAGTGCCGTATCGGCAAACTCGATCAGTTCAATGATTTTGCCGTCCTGAAATTTGAACAAGTCCAGGACCTCAGTGTTGTGCTCGGTATTTTTCGGACGAAACCGCACCGTGATGCGGGAGTGCACAGCCGCTCGGTCTCCTTCGACCAACTCGCTTAGGAAATGTCGCTCCACGAACTCGAACGTGGCGATGAATTCAGCCATGCCGTCCTTCACCCGAGAGTGTCCCAGAGCGCTTCCTGTTACTGCGATAGCCTTGCTGTCTCCCATCAGTGTGAACACCGCCTCCGGATGAAATTCGTCCATCAGGTCTTCCAGGGCTCCCTTGTCGCGCGCCGCATAAGCCCGCCTGACCTGGTCGAGGACCGTTTCGCGATTTCCCATCACCGACCTCCCTGAGGACGACAAGTACCGCAAAGTTATCTACCCCTGAGTGTGCTGGCAATCGAACACTTCAAGAGAGGATCGGGGTACGAAAGCCGCCGCGAAGTGGGTACGCGAGCGATCGCGCAATGTCGGTCCATCGAACGAGCCGAGCAGCGATCCTGTTTGCGATGTCAGTCGCCGCCGAATTCGGAAGCGCTTCTTCCGTTCCACAGATATCCGCCTGCCGACACCGTTCCGCTCGGAGGGGCCGGATCGCTGTAGCCGGGGTACGAAAAACCCGACCGCATCTGCGGCACGCTTCGATGCGCGTGATGTGGTCTGACGGCATGTTTGTGACGAGGCGTCTGGGCGAACGCAAACGTGCCGGAAAGCGCTAATGCGCAAGCCAGCGCTATCGTGGATTTCGTACCCTTCATCATTCGGTTCCTCGATTGAGGGCGGTCATCGATCCGCGTCCTGGACGCTGAAGTCAGCCGCCCGGTCCGTTTGATGTAGGCTCGAAATCGGTTGTCACCAGAATTTAGATAGCGGGTTCGGTGGGTGCGCTAGCGGACACATGGGCTAGCGCCGCGCTCTTTCGATTATCCGGGCAGGATCTCCGCGCACGCGCTTCGCATGCCCTAACGTCCCGCTTCGCGAAGCAGCTCCAGCGGCCTCCAGGGCTTTGCAATGAACGATGTGCCGTCGGGAAGCCGGCTTACGCGAGGGTTGGCCGACATGATGACGATGCGGAGCTCCGGAAATCGTTGGTGCGCGATCTGCGCGAGCTCTATTCCGTCCATGGAGCCGGCCAGATTGACGTCCGTCAGCAACGTCGTCAGGTCGGCGCCGACATGCTCCAGCACGAGTTCGGCGGCCTCGCCGCTCTCGCATTGAATGACCTGCATTTCGCTCTCTTCGAGCAATGTCACGATGACTTCGCGTTGAATCGGATCGTCCTCGACGACGAGCGCAATTTGCTTGTAGGGGTGTGATTGTCCCATTGGAAAAACTCCCTGTTGGGAAAATTCAGGTGGGGCGGCTTATGCTGCAGAACTACGCTTTACGCAGTAGTGGAGCCGTCGGTCTCGCCCGGCGTTTCGCGCCGTGGGAAAACTTCAGGACTGCTGCTGTAAAGCTTTTAGACAGACCTGTTCGGCGAACTTTTTCTTGCTTCACGCGCATCGGCGCTCTGCGCGAAGGCTAGGACGTGAGCTGCAACTCCAGCAATGCCATCGTCTCCAGCGCGACGACGTTCCGTTCTCCTTCGCTCGCGGTTCGAAGGATCGTCTGTGCGATGGCGTGCACATGCGCGGAACTCACGGGGTGCGGGAGCTTCCTGACCGCATTTGCCAGCGCGGTGTCCATCAACGCGACAAGCTCGGGTTGAAACGAGGCATTGGCGAAATTGTCCATGCGGAACCTCTCGTATAGTGCCCGCAGGTCAACGACGCCCACAAGGGGTTGTTCCCTCTTCCGATTGCACCTTGTTTCGCCGGATCGGCTCTGCACGCCGCGGCTGCCGCTGCTTGAGGAACCGAATTCACTCGATTGCGTTCAGGGCTTCTTGCATTCCGAATAGAATTGTCCGTTCGTTGCCGCCAGCCGCTCGAGACAGTGGCGGGGATCGGTGACGACGCCGTCGACGCTGAAGTCGTAGGCTTGGCCCCTGACGATCAGCGCGTAGCGGCCGGCCGGCAGCGCCGCTTCCGGATTCTCGCTCTGGATTTCGTACATGTCCGGATTGTCTTTGCTCGGCGCGGTCCGGTACGGAATCGAGATATTGCGGATCACCCAGGTGTCGTCGAGCTTGGAGTCGACCGGCTTGCCGGCCGCGTCGAAGCCGATCGCACGCGCAATCTTCGCGATCACGCGAACCTCGGCGCGGTCCGCCGCGCTGGTTGAATCCCGGCGGAACACGATGAACCTGAGATGGCCGTCCGGCAGCGTGGTTCGGCTCGGCGTCGTGATCGCGGCGGAGATCGCTACACGGATGTCCGGCGCACGACCGGGCAATGCCTCCAGTTCGTAGAGCTTGTCGCCGCTGATCGCGTGGATGCCGTAGGAAGTTGGAGTGAGCGGCGAGGGGGGAGGCTTGGCGTCGGTTGCCGTTGGCGCGCCGGGCCTGGACACGGCCGGCGGCGCCGGTGCCGAGATCGGCGCTTTGGCAAGATTGGTGTTGCCGTGAAACGCCGCGGAAATATTGCCGCGCTGCTGAACCGCGATGACGATGGCGAGAACGACCGCGCCCAAGGCCACGTACCGCCAGGAAAGGTTAAGGGCCGGTCCCTTGCGCGGAGGCTTGGCGCGCCAGGTCGGTTCTTGTACGGAAGCCTCCAGTATCGGTGGCAGCCATCGCGCCCTGATATCTTCGCGCCTGACATCGGCGGGTGGCGGATCGACAAGCGCGTGTGGCGCATCCGCTGCCGGCCCCGGCCCTCGTAAAGCCGCCAACGCATGGTCGTCCCTTCTCGAGAAGGCTTCGACACCCTGGATGGCGGTTTCCAGCGCATTCGATATGGAACGCATGTCACCGGGGCTCTCCTCGGTGAACTGCTCCTGCAATTTGAGCCTTGCCAATTCGTAGACGGTTTGGCGCAGATGCTGGGGGTCCTGCCTGACCGAGTCGATCATGCGCGACAGCACCAACGCGAATTCGACCTCGGGCGTGGAGGTCGGGGCCACCTCCTGGCCGTCTCGTCGCAGGATCTCCGAGCCCATCGATCAGTCAGCGTCCGTCTGCGCAGGGGTTGGCGGATTTAATCCCGACGCTATCACATTTATGAGATGGATTTAAATGATTACGGTTGCAACGCGCCGCGACGTCATCATGAAGCCATAGAGTGTGCTCTCGATCGATGCGCTCGCCGCGGACGCCGCCGCGAGTTCGTTTTTCGCCGAAGCGACGGGGGTGATCGCAGTCGATGAGAATGCGGCGCTTTCGAGACAGCAGAACGGCCGCCGCCTTGCGAATCCCTCGCTATTCCCCCACAATTCGCGAGTCGATATCTATTCTCCAGGGGGGACATATGCGCGTCGTTTCGTCCAGAAATTTCCATCTCGGCTTGCTGCTTGCCGCCGGGGTTTCGTTGTCACTGCTGCCGACCGCGAGCGAGGCTTATACGGATGAGCAGCAACAGGCCTGCAGTCCCGATGCGATGCGGCTTTGCGGGCCCGAAATACCCGACGTCGACCGCATCACCGCCTGCATGGCCCGGAACAGGCAACAGCTGTCGCCACAGTGCCGCGTGTTCTTCGAGCCCGATCCCAAGGCGCGCAAGTCCAGAAAGCCGGTCAAGCCGCACGCCACCTGATGTCGACGACGCGGCGCCCGAATGTTCGGGCCTTGCACGATCATCGCGTCGGCGTCGCGTCGAGCCTGCTCGATGCCGCCGCTGCGATTGTCGCGCATGACCACATCATGAAAGCGCGGCGAACTCCAAAGCAGCGTCGCGGCCGGTGCTGACCTGCGGCTCGTCCGCAGGATCGGAAGCGGTCGCCGGACTCGGTTTGTTCGCATCCGGGGGTTGCGACAAGTTGTCCGGGCGCCGACGAGCCGCTCATGCTCGCATAGGTTGAGCCGACTAACCTGCGAGCGCAATCCCGGCTGATGGTTTCTGAAATACCTGCAAATCAAGCATAACTTCGATCGGTGTTCGGCTCTGCTGCGGCGCATGGTGTGACTCAAAAGCCAACCGCCAAGATAAACCAAGCTTTTGTCTTATATTAGCTGCAAATTTTTCTTCCACGAATCAGCGCGCTGATTCATTTTCATGCCCAGGGGTCAACTGGAGGCCAAGGGTATGAACGTTATTGTTTTCGCATCGCGTAAAGGCGGCTCGGGAAAAAGTACACTGGCTGCTCATCTCGCCGCGCACCTAAATAAAGCAACCAAGCGCTGTTTGCTCATCGACGCCGATCCGCAGGGATCGCTCACGCTTTGGCACAAGCTGCGCGGCACCAACGAACCGCAGATCAAGGCGGCCGTCAATTCGGTCAGCGGGATTGTCGCCGCCGCCAGGCGCGACGGCGTCGAGTGGGTATTCATCGATACGCCGCCGAATACGTCGGCCGTGGTGGAGGACGCCATCAGGAATGCGACGATGGTGATCATTCCGGCGCGACCGGGGGTGTTCGACGTCAACGCCGTGCAGGACACGATTCTGACCTGCCGCTCGGCGCGCAAGCCCTATGCCGTCGTGATCAACGGAGCGCCGGCGCTCCGCGATGAGGCGGAAAGTCCGATCGTAACCATCGCCCGCGAGGCGCTGGCCAAATTCCGCGCGCCGGTGTGGGGTGGCCAGATTACCAACCGCGCCGATCTGCTGATGGCATTGAGCAAGGGTGAAGGTGCGCGCGAATATTACGCTGAAGGCCGTGCCGCAGCCGAAATCAGCAAGCTGTGGGGTGCGATCGAGCGTTCGGTGAAGGCGATCCGGGGGACCGCGTCCGCCAGCGGCGCGATGCATAAGCAGGCGGCGTAACCTCGCCGCACGGCGAGGCCAACAAGACGCGCGGGTCCCGCGCGTTTTTTGTTGCGGGAAGCTAAATTATCGCCAGCATGTAGAAGATGATCACCGGCGACAGGCACAGGATCACCGACCATATGCCGAGCGCCCACAGAATGTCCTGGGTACAAAAACCCTTTTCGTCCGGTGATGGATTGTTCTGACCGCTCACGACGCCCCACGCTTTCTGCTGTTGCGGGGACGTCAATACATGTCGAATTTTAAAAAAGCCTGTCGTGATTTCGCCTGCATTCGAGCATGGGGACAACCGTCGATTAACGACGATGAACCCGATCGGATCGCGTCAACTTCCGATCAGCATATGGAACGCCAGCACCGGCGACAGGCCGAGGACCACGCCCCACAGCGCAAAGGACGATACCAGGAAGAAATCCTGCATGATTTGGACGCGTGGGCAGGTCGGATATCTCAGATTTTGTTTGGTTTGAATGGTCATCGCTTCCCCCCTTTTTGATGCGAGGGATTGAATAGACCGGACCCTTTAAAAACACGGCCGGCGTTCCCTTCAGATTTGAATGTCCGGGGTTACCGCGCATTAATCATGAGCAGGTCAATTAAATCGCAGGGGCATTAGCGGTCCGCGCGGCTGACCACGTCCATGAGCTCCGCGATCTTGCGCCGCTGGTCCGCCTTGTCGCCGGATGAAATGGCGTGCTCGACGCAATGGGCGACGTGGTCGCGCAGGATTTCCTCCTCGACGCGGCGCAGGGCGGCCTTCGCCGCGGCGATCTGCGTGACGACGTCGATGCAATAGCGGTCGTCCTCGACCATCGCGGCCAGTCCGCGGATCTGGCCTTCAATTCGTTTCAGCCGCTTCAAACAGGAGGTCTTGATCTCGGTGCGCATCCTGGTCATATACCCCCCTAGGGTATGACTATCAAGCGGCCGGAGAATGACAGTGGCGCAGGCGGACCATTCGGGCGGACACAAGCACGGCCATGACCATGCATCGGCGGCTCACGCCTGCTGCGGTGGCGCCGCCGGCAATAGGCCCCACGATACGGTGCCCGCCACCGATCCGGTTTGCGGCATGAAGGTCGATCCGGCCACGGCGAAGCATCGGTTTTCCTATCGGGGCCAGGATTATTTGTTTTGCGGCGGCCGCTGCCGCGAGCGCTTCGAGGCCGACCCGGAAAAATTCCTGGCGCCCCGCGCGCCCGCACCGGCCGAGCCGGCCGGGGCCATCTACACCTGTCCGATGCATCCCGAGGTGCGGCAGGTCGGCCCCGGCAGTTGCCCGATCTGCGGCATGGCGCTCGAGCCCGAGCAGGTATCGCTCGACGATGGGCCGGATCCCGAGCTGATCGATATGACCACGCGCTTCCGGATCGCGTTGGCGTTGACCGTTCCGGTGTTTGTGCTGGAGATGGGCCGCCATCTCGGCCTCTTGCATCTCGTTCCGCCGCAGTGGTCGAACTGGATCTCGCTGGTATTGGCGACGCCGGTCGTACTGTGGGCGGGCGCGCCGTTCTTTGCCCGTGGCTGGCGCTCCCTGGTCACGCGCAATCTCAATATGTTCACGCTGATCGCAATGGGCACCGGCGTCGCCTGGCTTTACAGCGTGGCGGGGACGTTGGCGCCGCAGCTCTTCCCGCCTGCTCTGCGCGACATGCACGGCGCGGTGGCGGTGTATTTCGAGGCCGCCGCCGTCATAACCGTGCTGGTGTTGCTGGGGCAGATGCTGGAGTTGCGGGCGCGGGCGCGCACCTCGGGCGCCATCCGCGCGCTGCTCGGGCTCGCGCCGAAGACCGCACGGCGGATCACCGGCCACGGCGACGAGGAGGTTGCGATCGATGCGATCGCGGTCGGAGATCTCTTGCGGGTCCGTCCCGGCGAAAAGGTCCCGGTCGACGGTGCGGTCACCGAAGGCAGTTCCTTTGTCGACGAATCCATGGTCACCGGCGAGCCGATGCCGGTGGCGAAGACCGCCGGCGCGCAGGTGATCGGCGGCACCGTCAACCAACACGGTGGCCTGGTCGTGCGCGCGGCAAGGGTCGGCCGCGACACCATGTTGGCGCGGATCGTGGATATGGTGGCGCGGGCGCAGCGATCGCAGGCGCCGATCCAGCGCCTCGCCGACCGCGTCGCCGGCTGGTTCGTGCCGGCGGTGATCGCGACGGCGCTGCTGGCCTTTGCGGCCTGGATGTTGTTCGGACCGGAGCCGCGTCTGCCCTTTGCGCTGGTCGCGGCCGTGACGGTGCTGATCATCGCGTGTCCCTGCGCGCTCGGCCTGGCGACGCCGATGTCGATCATGGTCGGGGTCGGCCGCGGCGCGCACGCGGGAATCCTGATTCGGGATGCGCAGGCGCTGGAGCGTCTGGAGGCGGTCGACACGCTGGTGATCGACAAGACCGGTACGCTCACCGAAGGCAAGCCGAGCGTCGTCGGCGTCATTCCGGCCGAGGGTTTTACGGAAGTTCAGTTGCTGCGGCTGGCGGCGAGCATCGAGCGTGGCAGCGAACATCCGCTGGCACAGGCGATCCTTCATGCCGCGGCGGATCGCGCTTCAAGTCCCGCCGAGGCGCGAGATTTCGTCTCGCTCCCCGGCAAGGGAGCAAGCGGGATCGTCGACGGTCAAGCCGTTGCGCTCGGCAATGCGGCGCTGATGGCCGAATTGAAGGTTTCGACGCAGGCGCTGGAGGCCGCCGCGGAGCAAGCGCGGCAGGGCGGGGCCACCGCGATCTACGTCGCCGTGGACGGCCGCGTCGCCGGCGTCGTCGCGATCGCCGATCCCATCAAACCGTCGGCGCAGGCCGCATTGGCGGCGCTTCGCGGCGCGGGCCTCCGCGTCGTCATGCTGACCGGCGACAACCCAACCACGGCGCGTGCGGTGGCGAAGGCGCTGGCCATCGACGAAATCGAGGCGGGCGTACTGCCGGAGCGCAAGAGCGAGGTGGTGCAGCGGCTGCGCAACGAAGGCCGCCGCGTCGCCATGGTCGGCGACGGCGTCAACGATGCGCCGGCGCTGGCGGCGGCCGATGTCGGCATCGCCATGGGCAGCGGCACCGACGTCGCCATCGAGAGTGCGGGCGTGACGCTTCTGACCGGCGATCTGACCGGACTGGTGCGGGCGCGGCGGCTGTCGGCCGCGACCATGCGCAACATTCGCCAGAACCTCGCCTTCGCATTCCTCTACAACGCCGCCGGCGTGCCGATTGCCGCCGGCGTGCTCTATCCTGTGTTCGGCATTTTACTCTCGCCCATGGTCGGCGCCGCCGCGATGGCGTTATCCTCGGTCAGCGTCATTGCCAACGCGCTGCGGCTGTCGCGGACGAAGCTGGATTGAGAAGCTTCTGGGGTCTGGTGTCGTTTCGTCTCGCGGGAGCCGAGACAACACCGATCCCGCGCCGCGCCATCTCGGTATCGATCTGCGCCGCCAGCGCTTCGCCCACTTCCACCATCGGCAGGCGCACTTCGGCGCTCTCGATCAGACCGGCGCGCCAGAGCCAATATTTGGCCGGCGCGGGACTCGGTTCTGCGAACAAAAGCCGGGTGAGGTCGCGCACGTTTTGCCAGCGCGCCGCCGCTGCCTCGTGGTTTCCCTCGCGCAACAGCGTCTGCACCGACGCGAAGTGGTCGGTCTCGACATGCGCCGACAACAGGATCGCACCGTCGGCGCCGTCGGTGAGTGCATCGTAATATTGCGCGTCTTCCCCGGTGAGGACGCGAAAGCCCGGCGGCCGCCGCCGCAGCAGGTCGGCGGACTGCGTGCGGTCCGCGCAGCAATCCTTCAGGCCGACGATGTTCGGATGTCCGGCGAGGTGCAGCAGTGTTTCGTTGGTGAGATTGACGGCCGAGCGGTAGGGAATGTTGTAGAGAACGATCGGCCACGACGCGTGATCGGCGAGCGCGCTGAAATGTTGCAGGAGGCCGCGCTGTGAAGGACGCAGGTAATAGGGACTCGCGATCAGATAGCCATCGATCGGCCAGACCCCCGTTTCATCGAGCGCATCGCGCATCTTCGACGTGTCGGCGCCGGACAACCCCAGGCAGACCGGTATGGACCGGCTGCGTCCGGCGAGTTCGTCCCGTGTCACGCTGACGATCCGCTCGAGTTCGGTCATGCTCAACGTCATGCCTTCGCCGGACGTAGCCGCGAGGACCAGTCCGGCGATCGGGCTGTGGGCGTAATGGCCGATCAGCCGTCGCAGTGATTGTTCATCGAGTGCGCCATCGCGAAACGGCGTGATGAGCGGCAGCCATAAGCCACGCAACTGGTTCTGCAGCGCGGTAGTCGGCCGGGCGGTGTTTGGTCGGCGGGTCATGGTCCATCACCTTGGTTTTCGAGCCGGAGACGGAGCAATAAAAAAACCCCGTCCAGACGGCGGGGTTTTGGTGTCGGTGCTTCTCGAAAAGTCTATCGCGCGCGCCGATCTCCATTCCCCAAAAGGGGAACCTTTTTCGACAGCGCTGCAACGCACAGTATCATGTTCATCGGCGCATGATGAGCGGAGGCGGCGCGGTTGTCAACGCGGGCGTGCGCAACCCACCACCGGGACCGAGCGTAAAAGCTCTATGTTGTTATTTAAGCGAGACCTTTTTCGAAAACCGGCGTCGATCTTTCCGGCCCGTCGGTGTTTCGAAACAAGGCCGCCTTCACACAGCGTCAGAGCATTCGGTCGAAAAAAAGCCGGACTCCAAAGAGCCCGGCTTAAGGTATTGGCCACGTGAGGCCGACACAATCACCTTCCAAGAGGGATTACTGAGCGTCCGCGCCGCTGGAGGAGGGGGACAAAAGCGCGACGCGAATGCTCAGCGTGGAAGTAGTATGGTCCCCGTTGGCGGCTTGCGGCAACCGATCAGTCCGCATGTCAGTCATGCGGAGTCCGGGGGGTTATCGAGTGATAATCAGGAGGGCCAGCGCTGTGCCTTGCTGACTACGAAGTCGCGGAACACCTGAACGCGCGCCACGGTCTTAAGCTCTTCAGGATAAACGAAATAAGTATCGAGCTGAATCAAATCGGATTCACCGAACAGCTGTACCAGGCGGTTGTTTTCCTCGACCAGATAGTCCGGCAGCGCCGCGATGCCGAGACCCTGCTGACAGGCGCGCACCAGGCCGAGAATGTTGTTGACCTTGAAATAAGTTTCTCGCGGTCCGTTGCCGTTGCGGCCAGCCTCGATCAGCCAGTTGCGGTTCTGCAGATGCGGCGTGACCTGTCCGTCGCTCAGCGTAATGATGCGATGCGCATCGAGTTCGTCGAGCGTGCGCGGCGTGCCGAAGCGCTTGATGTATTCCGGCGAGCAGTAGGCGTGGAAACCCATCGCGAACAATTTGCGTTGGATAAGATCGGGTTGCGTCGGTTTGCGGGTGCGGATCGCGACGTCGGCCTCGCGCATCGAAAGGTCGAGTTCCTCGTCGGTGACGATCAGCGAAATCCGGATCTCCGGATAAAGCGCGGTGAATTCGCCGAGACGCGGGATCAGCCAATTGATGCCGACGCCGGGTGTCGTCGTGATCTTGAGGTCGCCGCTGGGCCGTTCGCGGCTATCGGTCAATTTGGCGCGCGCCGCCTGCAGCTGCATGAAAACGTCATGGGCCGTGCGGAACAGCAGGTCGCCTTGTTCGGTGAGGATGAGGCCGCGGGCATGGCGGTGGAACAGCGATACTGAAAGCTCCTGCTCCAGCGCGCTGACCTGTCGCGAAACCGCCGATTGCGACAGCCCAAGCTGCTCGCCGGCGTGCGTGAAGCTGCCCGCTTCCGCCGCCGCGTGAAAGACCTTCAGCTTGTCCCAATCCATCTCTGTAAATCCGTCGCGAGTTCGAGCCATGATACCTACTATTCCGCAGCTACGCGATCGTTGGCGCGCAAGGCGAGAAAGCGTTCCGCTTCGAGCGCGGCCATGCAGCCCAGGCCCGCAGCCGTGACGGCCTGCCGGTAGGTCTCATCGGCGACGTCGCCGGCGGCAAACAGGCCCGGTACCGAGGTTGCCGTCGAGTTCGGCGCCACCTCGACATAACCCGAGGGCTTCAGCTTGATCTGGCCCGCGACCAGGTCGGTCGCCGGCGCATGGCCGATCGCGACGAAGACGCCGTCAGCCGGCAGCTCCGTCAGCGCGCCGGTCTTAACATTCTTCAGGCGCACATGGGTGACTTTGCTTGGGCTTTCGGTGCCGCGGATTTCATCGATGGCGCTCTCCCACACCACCTTGATCTTCGGGTGCTTGAAGAGCCGTTCCTGCAGAATGCGCTCGGCCCGAAAGTGATCGCGGCGGTGCACAATCGTCACCTGCGAGGCGAAATTGGTCAGAAACAGCGCTTCCTCGACCGCGGTATTGCCGCCGCCGACCACCACGACCTCCTTGCCGCGGTAAAAGAAGCCGTCACAGGTCGCGCATGCCGACACGCCAAATCCCTTGAACTTCTCTTCCGACGGCATGCCGAGCCAGCGCGCCTGCGCGCCGGTGGCAAGGATGACCGTGTCGGCGAGGTAGACGTCGCCGCTGTCGCAGGTCAGCCGGAACGGCCGCTGACCGAGTTCAAGCTTGACGACGAGGTCGGTGACGATCTTGGTGCCGACATGGGCCGCCTGCTTCTCCATCTGCTCCATCAGCCACGGGCCCTGGATGACGTCGGCGAAGCCCGGATAGTTCTCCACGTCGGTGGTGATGGTGAGCTGTCCGCCGGGCTGGATACCCTGAATCAGGACCGGTTCGAGCATCGCGCGCGCCGCGTAGATCGCCGCAGTGTAGCCGGCCGGGCCGGAACCGATGATGACGACCTTGGTTTGGATCGGGGCAAGCATGGGCATATCCCCCTCTTAAGGGCATTTAGTCAGCGTTTAAGCGGAGAGCGCCCGGGCAAGGCATCGCGATGGCGCTGAAAGTGTCAAATCGAAGTCTAAGATATCTGGCGAGCCATGCAAGAATTGCAATTCATCTGGCCAGTTTTTCTGCCCAGTTGTAATAAATGACGCACCGCACGCGCAATAAAATTGCGTAAGCCAGCCGCGCTGCGCTATGACTGTTGCCAATAGATCCCCGGAAATACCGTCAGCTCAGGACCAGGACGCGCGTGTCGAAGAACCTTGATGAAATCGATCTGAAAATCCTCAGCGAAATCCAGGCCGACGGCCGAATCACCAATGTCGAGCTGGCCAAACGCGTCGGTATTTCCCCGCCGCCCTGTCTGCGACGGGTGCGAACGCTGGAGGAGGCCGGCTATATACAGGGCTACCGGGGGCTGTTGGATCCGCGCCTTCTCGGTTTCGATGTCACGGTGTTTGCTTCGGTGCACCTGTCGAGCCAGGCCGATGCCGACCTGCGTGCCTTCGAGGAGTTTGTGCGTGCCGAACCCCTGGTGCGGGAATGCTGGATGCTGTCGGGCGAGGTCGACTTCATCCTGAAATGCGTGGCGCCCGATATGGCGACATTCCAGGATTTCGTCACGCACCTGACCGCGGCGCCGCATGTGCGCAACGTCCGGACGTCACTGGTGCTGCACAACTCGAAATATGCCGCCGCGGTGCCGCTCGAGGTGAAGGTGGCGCACTAGCGTTGTCCGTCAGCCGGGGACGACGGCTCGCGTCGCCCCGGATCAACTGAATGGTTCAGCTTTTCTCGCGCATCGCATCGAGGCCGTATGGGCCGCCGCCGGCGCAGGCAAGGTAGAGACAGGCGAAGCAGAACATGATGGCAAGTTCGCCGCTGTTCAGCAGCGGGATGAAGGCGCGCGGCGCGTGTTCGGTAAAATAGGCGATCGCCATTTCGCCGCACAGAAGGAATGCGGCAAGTCGCGAGAACAGGCCGAGGATGAGCAGCCCGCCGAAAACAAACTCGATGATGGCGGCGTTCCAGAACAGCGAAAACGGCTCCACCTTCGCGAACATCGGTACCGGCGGAAACTTGAACAGCTTGGCGACGCCGTACTGAAACAGCAACAGGCCGATGGCGACCCGGAAAATGCTGTGAACGGCAGGCTCGAAACGGGCAAACGTTGCGTTGATCTTGTCCATTGTCCTGCCCTCAATCGCGCTTCATCGCGGCATCGACACTCCAGGGACCCGGCCCCGCGGTCGAAAGAAACAGACAGGTGAAGCAGAACACGATCGCCAGCGTGCCGCCGTTCACCAGGGGGTAGAAGCTCCTTGGCGCATGTGCGATGAAATAGGCGAAGGCCATCTCGCCCGAGACGATGAACGCGACCGGGCGCGTCAGCAGGCCGAGAATCAGCAACGTCCCGCCGATCAGCTCGATCAGGCCCGCGACGCCGATCAGTGACAGCGGCTTCAAGTCGGCAAAGCTCGGCACCGCCGGAAAGCCGATGATCTTGGCCATTCCGTGCTGGATGATCATCAGCCCGGTGATGACGCGCAACACGCTTAATGCGCGTGGCGTCCATGCCGCGAGTGTTTCATTCATGATTGCCCCCCTGCAAAGCTTCGTCCACCAAAAGGTATCGCGTTGCGGCTCAAAGAAAAGCATATCCGCGCAGGAAAGGCCTAAGAAAATCACAAGAAAATCTGCAGTGATTTGCCGTGCGGCACCGGAATAATGCCGGATGCCAAGTGTTAACGGGCGACTTTTCGAATTCCTGTACGCGAGGTGGCAGCGCGGGCACGCCACGGAAAGCGGGCCGGCCGCAAGAGAACCGTCCGCAAAAGAAAAAGGCCGAGAACTAATCCCGGCCCTTGTCGCTTGCGGTTTTAGAAGATTGCTAGCGCCACTCGACCTTGGTGATCTCGTAGGCCTTGGGGCCGCCGGGCGCCATGACTTCCACCGAAGTGCCCTTGGTCTTGCCGATCAGCGCGCGCGCCAGCGGCGAGGTGATGGAGATGCGGCCTTTCTTGGCATCGGCTTCCGGCTCGCCGACGATCTGCCAAACCGCCTTCTTTTCGGTGTCCTCGTCGACCAGGGTAACGGTCGCGCCGAACTTCACGGTGTCGCCGGAGAGTTTGCTGATGTCGATAACATCGGCGCGCGCGAGCTTGTCCTCGAGCTCGGCGATGCGGCCTTCATTGTGCGACTGTTCTTCCTTCGCGGCATGGTACTCCGCGTTCTCCGAGAGGTCGCCATGCGAGCGCGCCTCGGCGATGTGCTCGATGATGCGCGGACGCTCCACCGACTGGCGCTGCTTCAACTCGACCTCAAGGGCGGCATAACCACCCGCGGTCATCGGGACCTTTTCCATCATCTGTTCTGTCCTTACAACTTCATGCGGACCAATTCACGGGCCACACAACGCCGAAACGGAACACCCCCATGGCTGGCGAGTTCCAGTCACAACGGCTTCACTGCCGATCAATTGCCGGGCACGAAGCCGGCCAACGATTAGCTTTCGGAAAAATAGCTCTGCAGGGTGCGGACCTCAAGGTCCCCGCCCAGATAGGCACGGATGCCCTGTGCGGCCGCCACGGCACCTGAAAGAGTGGTGTAATATGGCACTTTATGCAAGAGGGCAGCTCGCCGCAATGAGCGGCTGTCGGCCAGCGCCTGCGGGCCTTCGGTCGTATTGAAGACCAACTGGATGTCGCCGTTCATGATGGCGTCGACGATATGCGGCCGACCCTCCAGCACCTTGTTCACTTTCTCGGTGGGGACGCCGCTGTCGGCGAGAAAGCGTTGTGTGCCCGAGGTGGCCATCACCTTGAAGCCGAGCGAAAACAACAGCCGCACCGCATCGACGATCCGGGTCTTGTCGATCTCGCGAACCGAAACGAACACCGTTCCCTTGCGCGGCACCCGGGTGCCGCCGCCGAGCTGGCTCTTGGCAAATGCGACTTCGAACGAGCGGTCGATGCCCATCACCTCGCCGGTCGATCGCATCTCCGGCCCCAACACGGTATCGACTCCGGGGAAGCGCGCGAACGGAAACACCGATTCCTTGACGCCGACATGATCGAGCTTGCGCTTCTTCAGATCGAAGTCGGCGAGCTTCTCGCCGGCCATGATCCGCGCGGCGATCTTGGCCACCGGCACGCCCATCACCTTGGCCACGAACGGCACCGTGCGCGAGGCCCGCGGATTTACTTCGAGCACATGGATCTCGCCGTCCTTGATGGCGTATTGCACGTTCATCAATCCGACCACGTCGAGGCCGAGCGCCAGTTCGCGGGTCTGCCGCTCGAGTTCGGAAATCATTCGCGCGTCGAGCGAATGCGGCGGCAGCGAGCAGGCGGAATCGCCGGAGTGAATGCCGGCTTCCTCGATGTGCTCCATGATGCCGACAACGAAAGTATCCTTGCCGTCGCACAGGCAATCGACGTCGATTTCGGTGGCGTCGGAGAGGTAGCGATCGAACAGCAGTGGATTGGTGCCGAGCACGGTGTTGATCTGTCCGGTCTTGTCGTTCGGGTAGCGCGCCTTGACGTTGCCGGGCACCAGCTCGGGCAGCGTGCCGAGCAGATAGTCGCCGAGCTGGGACTCCTCGCGGATGATCTGCATGGCCCGGCCGCCGAGCACATAGGACGGACGCACCACCAGCGGCAGTCCCAGATCCGCGGCCACCAGCCGCGCCTGCTCGACCGAATAGGCGATGCCGTTCTTGGGCTGCTTCAACCTCAGCTTGTCGAGCACGCGCTTGAAGCGATCACGGTCTTCGGCGAGATCGATGGCGTCGGGCGAGGTACCGAGGATCGGCACGTCGGCCAATTCCAGCGCGTGCGCCAGCTTGAGCGGCGTCTGGCCGCCGAACTGCACGATCACGCCGTGCAGAGTGCCGTTCTGCCGTTCCGTTGCGATAATCTCGAGCACGTCTTCGGCCGTCAGCGGCTCGAAGTACAATCGGTCCGCGGTGTCGTAGTCGGTCGACACCGTTTCCGGATTGCAGTTGATCATGATGGTCTCATAGCCGGCGTCGTGCAGCGCGAAGCAGGCGTGGCAGCAGCAGTAGTCGAATTCGATTCCCTGACCGATCCGGTTGGGGCCGCCGCCGAGAATGATGACCTTCTTCTTGTCCGAGGGCGCGCTCTCGTCCGCAAGCTGGCCCGCGAACGGCGTCTCATAGGTCGAATACATGTAGGCCGTCGGGGAGGCGAATTCCGCGGCGCAGGTATCGATGCGTTTGAACGCCGGACGAACGCCGAGCGCATGACGACGGGCCGTCACTTCGGCATCGCCGGTCTCGGCCAGCACCGCGAGCCGGGCGTCGGAAAATCCCATCGCCTTGAGGCTGCGCATCGCGAAGGCGTTAGCGGGCAGGCCGTTGGCCTTGATCTTGGTTTCCATCTCCACGATGCCGCGCATTTCCGCCAGAAACCACGGATCGATCTTGCAGGAGGTGAAGATTTCGTCGTTCGACCAGCCGAGCCGCATCGCCTGCGCGACCTGCAGGATCCGGTTGGGCGTGGGCGTACCGAGCGCGGCGCGCATGGCGTTCTTGTCGTCGCCGCGGCCGAGGCCTTCGATCTCGATTTCGTCGAGACCGGTAAGCCCGGTCTCAAGTCCGCGCAGGGCCTTCTGCAGGCTTTCCTGGAAGGTGCGGCCGATCGCCATCACCTCGCCGACCGACTTCATCGAGGTGGTCAGCGTGGTCGAGGCGCCGGGAAACTTCTCGAATGCGAAGCGCGGAATTTTGGTAACGACATAATCGATGGTCGGCTCGAACGACGCCGGGGTCGCACCGCCGGTGATGTCGTTGGCGATCTCGTCGAGCGTGTAGCCGACCGCGAGCTTGGCGGCGACCTTTGCAATCGGAAAGCCGGTTGCCTTCGAGGCCAGCGCCGAGGAGCGCGACACCCGCGGGTTCATCTCGATCACGACCATCCGCCCGTCGGCGGGGTTGACGCCGAACTGGACGTTGGAGCCGCCGGTCTCGACGCCGATCTCGCGCAGCACCGCCAGCGAGGCGTCGCGCATGATCTGGTATTCCTTGTCGGTCAGCGTCAGTGCCGGCGCCACCGTGATGGAGTCGCCGGTATGCACGCCCATCGGGTCGAGGTTTTCGATCGAGCAGACGATGATGCAATTGTCTTTTTTGTCCCGCACCACCTCCATCTCGAACTCTTTCCAGCCGAGCACGGATTCCTCGATCAGGACCTCGTTGGTCGGGGAGGCGTCGATGCCGCGCTCGACGATCTCGATGAATTCCGCCTTGGTGTAGGCGATGCCGCCGCCGGTGCCGCCCATGGTGAAGGATGGCCGGATGATCGCGGGCAGGCCGATGTCGTCGAGCGCCCGCAGCGCATCGGGCAGATTCTTGGTCTGGATCGAGCGCGGGGTCTCCAGCCCGATCCGGGTCATGGCTTCGCGGAAACGCCCTCTGTCCTCGGCCTTGTCGATCGCGTCGGCGGTGGCGCCGATCATCTCGACATCGAACTTCGCCAGCGTTCCCTGCTTGCGCAGCGACAGCGCGCAGTTCAGCGCGGTCTGCCCGCCCATGGTCGGCAGCAACGCGAAGCCGCCGGGAATGACGTAACGTTCCTTCTCGATGATCTTGGCGACGATCTCGGGGGTGATCGGCTCGATGTAGGTCGCATCCGCCAATTCGGGATCGGTCATGATCGTTGCCGGATTGGAATTGACCAGCACGATCCGGTAACCCTCGTCCTTCAGCGTCTTCACCGCCTGCGTGCCGGAATAGTCGAATTCGCAGGCCTGGCCGATCACGATGGGGCCGGCGCCGATGATCAGGATGGTGGAGATGTCGGTTCTTTTGGGCATCGAGTCTCACGGACAGGAAAATGGGCACAAAAAAAGGGCGCGCAGCCGCGCGTCCCTTGAGCCTGAGCGCGGGTTTCCCCTCGCGCGCGGGTGGTCTTTAGACCAAATTCCGCAGGCGGGGAAGAACTTTAAAAGCCCTGTCAACGGGCATATTTATGCAGCCCCAGCCGCATCCGCCATCCGCGGAGCACGACTGCCGCGACTGCCGCGGCAATGCTGCTTCCACCGACCCAGCCAATGTCGGTCGGCGATAGGACGGTCAGGACAACTCCACCCAACGCGCTGCCGGCGGCGAAGCCGAAATACATCGCGGAGGCATTCAGCGACAGCGCGATCATCGCCGCCTGCGGTTCGATCCGGACCAGATGGGCCACCTGGCCCGGGTAGAACGTGAACGCGCCGAGGCCTTGGAAGAACACCAGGCCGAGAAAAATCGGGCGCGCGTGATCCGGCGCCATGACTTTCAACACGACTGATTGCAGCGTCACCGCGACCATCATCGTCACCAAGCCCAGCGTTACGGTCCGGAGCGGGCCGATGCGATCGGCCAATGTGCCGCCCACCATGTTGCCGATCGCCGCGGCGACGCCGAACACCAGCAGGCCGAGGCTGACTTCCGTTGGGCTAAGCCCCAGATTACGCAAGGGGATTGCCAGATAGGTGAAAACGGTGAAGGCGCCTATCGCCCAAAACGCGGTCACCAGGAGCGCATGGAGTATGGCGCCATGACGGGCGATGGCGAGGCGCTGGTCGAGCGAGGCCGTGTGGCGCGGCAGACCCCGCGGCAGCCCAAAGAGCAGCCCGGCGAGGGCAACGGCCCCGAGGACGGAGACTAGAATGAAGGTCGCACGCCAGCCGTAAAGCCCGCCGATCCAGGTTCCGAGCGGGACCCCGAGCACCGTCGAAATGGTCAGGCCGGATGTCACCAAGGCCATGGCACGGCCGCGGCGTTCCGGTGGAGAAATCGCAGCGGCGACGGCCAATGCAGTCGGCGTGCACAGCCCGGCGCCGACCGCCATCAGCATTCTGGCGACGAGCAGCATGGCGAAACCGGTCGCCGCCACGGCCAGCAGGTTCCCGGCGATGAAAAGGCTCAGCGCCAAGGTCAGCACGGTCCGTCGGTCGAGGTTGTGGAAAGCCACCGCCAAAACCGGAGAGCCGAGGGCATAGACAAGCGCGTAGGCGGTCACGAGTTGTCCGGTCGCGGCCAGCGAGATCTGCAAGTCGCCCGCCATGATCGGCAAAAGGCCGGATATGACAAAGGCTTCCGTTCCGATCGCAAAAGTCGCCAGCGCCAGCCAAAGGACACTCATACCACTCGCTCCATAGTTCAAGAATTACTGAACAATGGGGCCGCGTCGCCGAAGTGTCAATTGGTTCAATAGATATTGAACATTGGAGCCGCGCCATTATGATCACGGCATGAGCCGTTCACTTCACCACCCGAGCCGCGATCAGATCGAGCTTCCAATCGTACTGGATTGCCTGAGCGATCCGACCCGATTGGCGATCGTGTGCGCCCTGGCGGGAGAGCAGGGCGCCGCAACCGAAATGTGCTGCGGGGATTTCAATGCGCTCAGCGGCAAGTCCAATCTGGCCTATCATTTCGCGAAATTGCGCGAAGTCGGGGCTGATGCTGACCCGGATCGTGGGGACCAACCGGCTGATGAAGTTGCGCCGGGAAGATCTCGACGCCCGCTTCCCCGGGTTGCTGGATGCGGTGATCAGGTCGGCCGGCCGCGACGCGGAGCGGCTGCGGATTGCGGATGGCGGCACCGATTGATTTGGGTGAGATCGGCTCGCCGAGCCGTCGCGTTCTGCGCTCCGGCTGCTTGCCGACATTCGGCCACAGCGAGAGTTGGAGGCCCGGCCTGGATTTGAACCAGGATAAAGAGCATTGCACTGCCCCCGCGTCGACGCTTCCGCCACCGGGCCGAGCACATCATCGCCGATTGTGTGGTTTCGGGCTACGCCCTTGCCCGATTAACGTTAACCGGTCGGTCGCAAGGCCTGCCGGGCAACGAACGTCATCCGCCACGGATTGTGCCCGATATTGCCGGGCGCCCGCGAGCCCGTGAACCCGCTCGCCGCGAGCTTGGCCAGGATCTCGTCCTCACTGTAGCGCTGCAGCCCGACACGCGAGCGCAATTGCCGATAGTCCGACAGCGCGGTGCTCACCAGTCCGAGCAGCGCGTCCCTCAGGAAGCCGTGCGCGCGCGCGAAGCGCAGCAGTGCGAACACATCCTTGGGCATGCCGACCTCCGGGCGCAGCACGTCGCCCAAAATCAGCCGGCCGCCGGGCTTCAACAGCCGCCGTATCACCGCCAACGCCGCATCGAACTCGGCCGGGGTCATGTATTGCGTCACCGAATTCATGACCGCGAGATCGATCGAATTCTCCTCCATGTTCCGCAATTCTTCCAGCGACCGCACCCTGACCTTGGTGTTGGGCGCAAATCGCGCGATCAATCGACCGCGCACGCCGGGCGCAGGTTCTGCCAAAATCAGCTTGCCGCACGCGTCCGCCACCTGCGCGGCGGACAGCGCCTCGCCGCAGGCATAATCCAGTACCGCTGCATTCGCCGACGGGATGTAACCGATGATGTCCTTTGCGACCAGCTGGAAGTGCAGGTCACGATGCAGCTTGCTGACGTAGATCGTGTGCGTGGAATCGTAATAATCGATCCATTCGTCCATCTCTGCAGCGTCCGGTGAAAACAGGGGTTCCGGTCCAGGAACTGGTCGGTATATGATGCGTTAAATTGTTCGGCGTGCGATGTCCATTGCCGCCCAATTTCCCCGGGTTTCCTAACAGGAAGGTTCATCGTGAGCAAAACCAAGTCTGACAAAGTATCCCCCGATCTCGACACACCCACCGATCTGTCGCCCGAGGCCGTGGAGAAGATTTCAGCCGCGGTTAATCCGTTGATCGCCGATGCGTTTGCGCTCTATCTGAAGACCAAGAACTTTCACTGGCACATCAGCGGCCGCCACTTCCGCGACTATCATCTGATGCTGGATGAGCAGGGCGAGGCGATCTTCGGTCAAATCGATGACCTTGCCGAGCGCATCCGCAAGATCGGCGGCACCACCATGCGCTCGATCGGTCA
This sequence comes from uncultured Alphaproteobacteria bacterium, assembly GCA_963756215.1. Lineage (GTDB taxonomy): Bacteria > Pseudomonadota > Alphaproteobacteria > Rhizobiales > Xanthobacteraceae > Bradyrhizobium. Next base: position 218,178 of record CAVWMY010000003.1, read on the forward strand.
GGTCGCCAAGCAGATGACGATCGAAGACAACGACGAGAGCTACGTGCCGCCGCGCGAGATGCTGCGCGAGTTGATGGAAGACAACAAGAAGACCGTGGTCAACATGCGCAAGGCGCACGATGTCGCCGACAAGTACAACGATTCCGCGACCACCAGCATTCTCGAAAACTTCATCGATGCCGCTGAACGCCGCACCTGGTTCCTGTTCGAGGCGACCCGTCAGGAAGGTGGCAACGAGTCCTGACCTGCGGCCCCCGCTCGTCGGAGAAAACGATAGCTTTCGTGGGGCATGGTGTCTCGGCGCCATTGCCCCACGCCATCAGGGCGAAGTCGACCGGGTCAAACAGTCAAATCGTCGTTGACCTTGAACGGCGATCCCAAAGCCGCACCAGAGGTCCGCTTTCTCCCATCACAGGGTCGGTCCCAGGCAACTTGACCGCTGGTATGGTCTTGAGCGCCTTCCGGTGATTTTCTGGCGTCGGCAGCGTGATCTGCATCTTCGGCCCCGGCGGATAGGCTCCGACCACGCAGAAATCATTGCTTGCCGAAAGGCATTGGTGCCCGGTTCCGGCGGGCAGGATGGCCACATCGCCGGCCGAAATCTCGAGTTCTCTTCCATGATCGCCGCCAAAGCGTACCCGTGCACGACCGCGGGCCACGCCGAGCGCCTCGTGAACCGTGGCGTGGTAGTGCAGATAATCATAGACGCCGTTGCGCCACATCTCGCCCCAGCCATTGGCGCCGAACAGGCCCTCGATGGTTTTTTCGGGGTGGTTGTCGTCGACCGCAATCGCGCCCTTGTAGACCAGAAGCGGCATCGGATTGTTGGGAACAAGACCGTCGTCCGCAAGTACGAAAGTGAGCGGTTCGACTTCCGCGCTGACGACGGCCATGGAATCGTTCTCCGTGCCAAAGATCACGTGTGGATCAAGGCGTATGCGCGGCTCGCGTTCCCTCTCTCCCGCGGCAAATACGGATCTTCGCGGCGACCGAAAAGGTCAGATCCGGAACTTCATGACCTCCTCCTTGAACCGCAGCCCATGTCCGGGCCGTTCCGGCGCCGTGATCATCCCGTTGTCGATGGCGGGCGGGTCGACCCAGAGATCGTCGATCAGCCCCATGTTCTCGCACCAGATGCCGTTCGGAATCGACGCCAGCAGATGCACGTTGAGTTCGGGGAACAGATGCGGCGCGATGGTGATTCCCCAGGTATCGGCCAGCGTGGCGATCTTGCGCAGGTCCGTCATCCCGCCCCGCATCGGGTCGGGCTGCAGAATCGGCAGGCAGGGATTGAGGAAGAACGGCCTCAGGTCATAGCGGGTGAAATGGGTCTCGCCGCCGACCACGCGCATGTCGAGCGCCGCAGCGATCCGCTGATAGCCTGCGAAGTCGTCGGCCGGCACCGGCTCTTCGAGCCAGTAGATGTTATATTTTTCGAACCTGCGCCCCATCTCGATCGCGACGTCCGCGCTCCACCCCATGTTGACGTCGATCATGATGTCGATGTCGGGGCCGAGCGCCTCGCGCATGCGGCGCACATTGTCGAGGTCTTCGGCCGGAGTGTGCACATGCGCGACCTGCATCTTGATCGCCTTGTAGCCCTGCTTCACGTAATGCAGGGCCTTCTCGATCATCCCGTCGCCGCCGGCACCACGGAAGCAGCCCGAGCCGTAGATTGGAATTTGCGAGCGGTAGTGGCCCCATAGCCGATGCAGCGGCAATCCGGCGCGCTTGCCGACGGCGTCCCACAACGCAATATCGAGCGCCGACATCGCCATCGCGGCGATGCCGCCGCGGCCATAGGTCATCGTCGCGGTCCACAGGTCGCGCCAGATCGCCTCGATCGAGGTGGCGTCCTTGCCTTTCACCCGCGGGATGATGCATTCCTCGAGACAGGCCGCGATCGATCTGATGCCGGGCCGGAACGGGAACAGATAGCCCATCCCGGTGATGCCGCCGACCGTCTCGACGTCGCAAATCAGAATGTCGCGCGTCGTGCCCAGGGCGTGACCCCTGAGCCATGGATCATCGGCCCAGGGCATGCGCAGCATGGTCACGCGCACATCGCGAATCGTCATGTCGGAGTTGTCGGAAGTCATCGGACGTTCCCTTCTTCATCGCGCGCTTTGCAAGGGAACGTCAGGCCGGACAAGACCGGTTAGAATGATGCCGACGGCTGGTTCCGGGCTGATCGGCAAACCATACTACAGGCGCATCCGCGCGTCGCGCGCGATCGTGCAACTCAGCCAGTTGCGTCGCGGTCGTTTTCCGCGGCGCTATTTGCCTGGAGCACTATTTGGGGATCTCGAATACCAGGCAGGTCGTGGTGGCGTGCGCCAGCAGGCGACCGGCGGCGTCGGTGATGCGGGCCTCGGCGGTGGCCGCGCGGCGGCCGACATTGAGGGTACGGCCTTCGCTGCGAATCTTGCCGGTGTCCTTGGTCATGCCCTTGATGAAGCTGATCTTGAACTCAAGCGTCGTATAACCGGTGCCCGCCGGCAGCATGGAGTGAACGGCGAGCCCCATCGCCGAATCCAGCAGGATCGCGGCATAGCCGCCATGCACAGAGCCGATCGGATTGTAGTGCCGCGCACCCGGGATGCTATGGATGATTACGACGCCGGGCTCCGCGGTACAGTCGAACGGCTCGACATTCTGCATGATCGGCGGCGACGGCAACTTGCCGTCAAAGATGGCGCGGACGAAATCGACCCCCGCCATCGAGGCCATGACCTCCGTCGGGGTGACACCATATTCGACATGCGGGGCGGCGGAGTCCATTTCGGTCGTTCCTGCAGGCTTGTGATGATGGATATCATACCAACATGGCTAACGTGGCGCCAGTCCGTTGCCGCGCGGAATCTGATCACGGTCGGGTATAGCTGTTTGAGCGGCGGCATCGCTTGCGCCAATGCCGTAAAGACGCTGATGCCCGGCACGAGGCCGGGCATCACGATGAAAGGACGGCGCGCTAGGTCGCGTGTGGTGCGTCTATGCGCTCTTCTTTGCCCGCATCAGTTCAGCAAACCGCTTGAACAAATAATGCGAGTCGCGCGGGCCGGGCGAGGCCTCGGGATGGTACTGCACCGAGAATACCGGCTTGCCCTCGAGCTGGATGCCGCAATTGGAACCGTCGAACAGCGAGATGTGGGTTTGCGTCGCGCCTTGCGGCAGCGTGGCCTGATCCACCGCGAAACCGTGGTTCATCGAGGTGATTTCCACCTTGCCGGTGGTCTCGTCCTTGACCGGGTGATTGGCGCCGTGATGGCCCTGATGCATCTTCATGGTCTTGGCGCCGACCGCCAGCCCCAGCATCTGGTGGCCGAGACAGATCCCGAAGGTCGGCGTGCCGGAATCAATTACTTTCTGAATTACCGGCACTGCATATCTGCCAGTCTCGGCGGGATCGCCGGGGCCGTTCGAGAGGAACACGCCGTCGGGTTTCATCGCCAGGATGTCCTCGGCCGACGTCGTGGCAGGTACCACCGTGATCTTGCAGCCTTCTCCGGCCAAGAGCCGCAGGATGTTGCGCTTGATACCGTAGTCGATGGCGACGACGTTGAACTCCGGCTCGGTCTGGCGGCCGAAGCCTTTTTGCCAGCCCCACGGGGTTTCGTCCCAGGTGAAGCGCTGGCCGGATGTGACCATCGGCACGAGGTCCATGCCTTCAAGGCCCGGCCATTCGCGCGCCTCTTCCTTGAGGCCGTGCAGGTCGAACACACCGTTCCCGGCGTGGGCGATGACCGCGTTCGGCATGCCCTTGCTGCGGATCAGTGCCGTCAATGCGCGGGTATCGATGCCGGAAAGGCCGATGATGCCGCGGTTCTTCAGCCACTGGTCGAGGTGCCGCGTCGCGCGATAGTTGGAGGGATCGGTAATGGCGGAGCGCAGGATCACGCCGCGCGCGCCGGGCGTCGCCGCCATGTTCACCGTCTCGATGTCCTCGTCGTTGGTGCCGACGTTGCCGATGTGCGGGAACGTGAAGGTGATGAGCTGCCCGGCATATGACGGGTCGGTGAGTATCTCTTCGTAGCCGGTCATCGCGGTGTTGAAGCAGACCTCGCCAACGGCCTGGCCTTCCGCGCCGAGGCCGAAGCCTTGCAGCACGGTACCGTCGGCCAGCACGAGGAGCGCGGTCGGTTTGTGGTCCGGCCAGGCTGAGGCATTTTCAATGATTGTCATGAGCGCATTACATAGTCGTCGCGTCTGCGGGCGTCAAAGGGCGAAAGGCCGTGATTCACACGTGGCTGACCGGATTTGACAGGCCGCGCCGGGCTTTTAATCTGCCGGTTCCCGCCAACAGCCGATTTTCATCTTATTTCATCGATCCGGAGCCCCGCCATGGCCGAATCCTCGCCCATCGTCCTCGTCCCGGGCCTTGGCAGCTCGGCGCGTACGCACCTCGACATCCTTCCGGCCTTGTGGCGGCACGGCCCGCTCCTTGTCGCTAACCATGCCCGCGACGACAGCATCGAAGCGCTGGCGAGGCGGGTGCTTGCCGAGGCGCCGGCGCCGGACTTCTCGCTGATCGGTCATTCGCTCGGCGGCTACATCGTGCTCGAAATAATGCGGCAGGCCCCGCAGCGGGTTAAGCGGCTGATGCTGATGAACACGCAGGCGCGGACCGATCCGCCTGAGGTGACCGAACGGCGCAAGGCGACGATCGCGATGATTCATCAAGGCCGTTTCGAGGAGGCGATGGAAGCCAATTTTCCGATGCTGGTTCATCCCTCGCGCGTCAACGAGAAAGCGCTGCGGGAGCGCGTGCGACTGACCCGGCAGGATACCGGGCCGGAGGTTTATCTTCGTCATCAGGCTGCGATCATGGCCAGAAAAGATTCCCGCCCGTTCCTGAAAGACATACGGGTGCCGACGCTGGTATTGTCCGGCGACCAGGATCTTTTGATCTCGAACGAATTTTCCCGCGAGATGGCCGACGCCATTCCTGGCGCGGTGCTCGAGATCGTGCCGCAATGCGGGCACATGGCGTCGATGGAACAGCCGGCGGCCGTGATCGCGGCGATCGACCGCTGGCTGGCCAGGTGAGACTTGGCCCGCGTTCGGCGGTTGTGCGGACGCCTGAAACCTCATAAATCCGGTGCAATCGGTTTGATCCGGCGAGGCCGCCGGAGAGGAGTTTTTTCATGCTGCGCGACGACATCAATAACGCGGTCAAGGATGCGATGCGGGCCAAGGACGAGCGCAAGCTTTCCACCCTGCGCATGGTCAATTCGACCATCAAGAATGCCGATATCGCCGCGCGCGGGGAAGGCAAACCGCAGCTCTCCGACGCCGATCTGCTTGGCGTCTTCCAGAAAATGATAAAACAACGCCAGGAATCCGTCGAACTCTACGACAAGGGCGGCCGCGCTGAACTCGCCGCGCAGGAGCGCGAGGAAATCGCGATCATATCAGCCTATCTGCCGAAGCAGATGTCGGAAGACGACGTCAAGGCGGCCATCGCCGCCGCGATCGCCGCGACCGGCGCCGCCGGGATGAAGGACATGGGCAAGGTGATCGCAGAGCTGAAGGCGAAATACGCCGGACAGATGGATTTCGGCAAGGCCAGCGGCCTGGTGAAGGCGGCATTGGCGGGGTGATTTCCAGCTCCCTTGCGGGAGAGGCTGCCGAGCGAAGCGGGCGAGGGGCACAGCCCTCTCGTTATGTAGTTACCCCCCTCATGCGGCGCGATCTCGCCTTGCTCGATTTCGCCACCCTCTCCGGAAGGGGAGAGGGTTGTGCCGCGCCGGCATTGGTTTAACCTTTCGCCATGCTCACCGAAGCCAGCAATTACGACGAACTTTACCGCGATTTCCGTTGGGACATCCCGGCGCGCTTCAACATCGCAAGCGCCTGCTGCGATCGTTACGCCGACGGCAGCGGACGGCTGGCGCTGATCTATGTCGGTGAAGACGGCGGCGCCGCACGCACCTCGTTCGACCAGATCGGCGACTTCTCGCGCCGCTTCGCCAATGTGCTGAAAGCGGACGGCCTTGTCCGCGGCGACCGCGTCGCGGTGTTTCTGTCGCAATCGCTGGAATTGCCGATCGCCCATCTCGCCGCCTTTCGTTCGGGCCTGGTCTCGGTGCCGCTGTTCACGCTGTTCGGCGAAGACGCGCTGGAATTCCGGCTGGTCAATTCCGGCGCCAGGGCCGTCGTCACCGACGAAGGCGGCTGGGATAAACTTTCGAAAATCCGCGACCGTTTGCCGGATCTGCAAAGTATTTACGTCGCCGGCGGCACCTCCGGTGGCGGTGCCAGATCGTTCTGGCGGTCGATCGAAGCAGCGTCGCCCGAGTTTGCGACGGTCGATACCGCGGCGGATGATCCCGCCATCATCATTTATACGTCGGGCACGACGGGAAATCCGAAAGGCGCGCTGCACGCCCATCGCGTGCTGCTCGGTCATTTGCCGAACGTCGAGATGGTGCACGAATTCCTGCCGAAACCCGGCGACGTGATGTGGACCCCGGCCGATTGGGCCTGGATCGGCGGATTGTTCGACGCGCTGTTTCCGGCCTGGTACCACGGCGTTCCCGTGGTCGGCCATCGCGCCAGGAAATTCGAGCCGCAGGCGGCGATGCAACTGATGGCCGATCATGGTGTGCGCAACGTGTTCCTGCCGCCGACTGCGCTGAAGCTGATGCGGCAGGCAGGCGTGAAGCATGCGGGCGTCAAGCTGCGCAGCATGCTGTCGGGCGGCGAGTCGCTCGGCGCCGAACTGCTGGAATGGGTGCGTGCGACGTTCGGCATCGAGGTGCACGAGATCTACGGCCAGACCGAGTGCAACCTCGTGGTCGGCTGCAATTCCAAACTGTTTCCGATCCGCTCCGGTGCAATGGGCAAGGCGACACCGGGATTCGATGTGCGTATCGTCAACCAGAAGGGCGAGGAATTGCCGCGCGGCGAGCGCGGAATCATCGGCGTGCGTCAGCCCAATCCGTGCACCATGCTCGAATACTGGCGCAACCCCGAAGCCACGGCGAAGAAATATGCCGGCGAATTCCTGCTCACCGGCGATCTCGGCATCCAGGACGCGGACGGCTACTTCTGGTATGTAAGCCGCGAGGACGACGTAATCACGACCGCCGGCTATCGCGTCGGGCCATCGGAAATCGAACACACGCTGATGAAGCATCCGGCGGTGGCGATGTCGGCGGTGGTCGGAATTCCCGATCCGATCCGCACCGAAGCCATCAAGGCCTGGATCGTGCTGCGCCCCGGGTTTACCCCGAACGACGCGCTGGCGCGCGAGATCCAGGAGTTCGTCAAGGTGCAACTCGCCGCGCATGAGTATCCGCGCTTCGTGCAATTCGCGGAGCAGTTGCCGCTGACCGCAACGGGCAAGGTGCTGCGGCGTGAGTTGAGAGCGCTGGGGTAACGGTAATTAGCCGTCGTTGCAGGGCTTTACCCTAGCGACCGCTTTGCTCGTCATTGCCGGGCCTGGCCCGGCAATCCATCTGGCCTCGTCAGACTCTTTCTGAAGATGGATACGCGGGTCAAGCCCGCGCATGACGGTTGTCGCTGCGATCCCTACGGCGTCCGGATGCCCAGCCGTTTCAACGCGTCCAGCATCCGTTGCGGGGGCGCCATCTTTACCGTGAGCGGCTCACCGGTCTCCAGCAAGCTCTTCAGGCTCGACAGAATCGCCGGCCAGCCCTGCCGTCCGCCGGAGAGGATGTCGTCGTCGATCGGCCGGTCGTGCAACTCGGTCATCGTGAGACGGACGGCGTTGCCGGCCGGCTCGATTTCGTAGGTCACCAGCGTCGGCCCGAGTTTTTCGACCAGCGCCGGCCAGTCCACGTTGAACGTGACCGTGAGCCGGCGCGGCGGGTCGCACTCGAACACCTCGCCGCCGATGTGAAGCGAGCCATCGGGCGCGCGGACGGTGAACGTGCCGCCGACTTTCAAATCAATCTCGACCGCATTGCCGAAAAAATATTGGCGGCTGAGTTCGGCCGTGGTCAGCGCACGCCACACCCGCTCGGATGTGGCGGCGATGTAGATGGTGTAGACCGTCGTCGGTTTGAAGCTCGCAATATCCATTCCGATCCTCAGCTTTCGCCCTTCATGGCGGCATAGGGGACATCAAGCGGGCGCCCGGTTTCCAGGAGACTCTTGAGCCCCGACAGGATCGCGGGCCATCCCTTGGACACGCCGTCCAGGAACTTGCCGCCTTCGGCGAAGCCTTCGTGCGTCAGCGTCAGCTTGACGAGCTTGCCATAGGGTTCGATCACGAACGTCGCCAGCGCCGGAGGCTCGCCTTTGTAGGTGGCCGACAGGTTCACGAAGGTGTAGGCGAGCCGTCGCGGCGGATCGTATTCAACGACCTTGCCGGCATCGGAGACGCTGCCATCGCTCCGCACCATCTCGAATGACGAGCCGGCTTTCCAGTCCGACCTGAGACGGACGCCGAACCAGTAGCGTTCGGTGAAATCGCCGTCGGTCAGGGCCTCCCACAGCTTTTCCGGCGTGGTTTCGATATAGGTGACGTAGATGAATTCGGGCTTACGCACAGGCCGCCTCCCTGATAGCCGCCGATGGCGGATCGATGTTCAAGGCGTGCCCGGTTTCCAGCAAGCTCTTCAGGCTCGACAGCACCATCGGCCAGCCGCCGGAAATATCGCGGAACGTCTTGCCGGCCTCGTCGAGGTGATCGTGCGTGACGGTCAACTTGATGATGTTGCCGCACGGCTCCAGATGGAAGGTGACCCGCGAAGTGGGTTCGCGCTGCGCGTCCCCTCCGCAACCATTCCAGGTGTAGACCAGCCGCCTGAATGGATCGGCCATCAGGACGTTGCCCTCGATGGTCTCGGTGCCGCCGTGGACGAATTGGTAGGGCGAGCCCGGCTCCCAGTCCGACGCGACGCGGTGGCCGAACCAGTAACGCTCGGTGAAATCGCCATCGGTCAGCGCCTGCCAGAGTTTCTCGGCCGACGTCTCGATGTAGGTGGTGTGGACGAATTCCAGTTTACTCATCGCGTTTCTCCAGTTGCCGTTTCAATTCGCTGAGTGCGGTAAGTTTGCCGCGCTCGAATTTCTTGATCCACCGCTCGCCGATCTGATGGATCGGCACGGGGTTGAGGTAATGCAATTTCTCGCGGCCGTGCCGGAACGTGGTGACGAGGTTGGCAGCCTCGAGGATCGCAAGATGCTTGGTCACGGCCTGACGCGTCATGTCGAGACCGTCGCAGAGTTCGTTCAGCGTCTGGCCATTGCTGGCGTGAAGCCGGTCCAGCAGCGATCGCCGGGAAGCATCGGCCAGCGCCTTGAAGACCTCATCCATGGCAAGATTCCATGCAGGGCATAATAGGCAACCAAATGGTTGCATGTCAAGGGCGTGTTTTTGCAAACCGATCGGCCGTGCTATCGTGGACGGCAGCCAACGCAGATTGGCTTTGAACAGTCGGGGTAGAAAACATGAAGTGCAGGGCCTTCCTGATCGCGTCCGTCGCGACGGGTTTCATTGCGTCCGCAACCGGCGCGCATGCGCAGCAGCAGGTGATCGGGGCGCCTCCGGAAGCCTCCAATATGAAACTGGTCGGTAGCGACGATCTGCAGGCGCGCAGCGCCTATCAGCCGACGATCCATCGTCAGGGCGATCGCTGGATCGCCTATATCGGCCATCACGGCGGTACCGACGATATCCCCGATCCGGTCAATCCGATGACCGGAAAGGCCGAACCCAACGGAACATCGATCGTCGACGTTACTGATCCCGTGCATCCGAAATATCTGCAGCACATTCCCGGCCAGGAAGGAAAATACGAGAGCGGCGGCGCGCAGATGGTGCGCGTCTGCGACGGCAAGAGCCTGCCCAAGGGCGATCCCAACGCGGTTTACATGCTGCGCACCTTCGGCGGCGAGGCGCATGAAATCTGGAATGTCGCCGATCCCGCCAAGCCGGTTCTGATCACGCAGATCGGCGGCCTCAAGGATACGCACAAGAACTGGTGGGAGTGCGACACCGGCATCGCCTACCTCGTGTCGGGCGCGCCCGACTGGCGGACGCGGCGCATGACCCAGGTCTACGACCTCAGCGATCCCGCGCACCCCGTCAAGATCCGCGATTTCGGCCTTCCCGGCCAGGAGCCGGGCTCGACCGGGGCGGTGCCGACCGAGGTCCATGGGCCGATCTCGACCGGGCCTTCCGGCAACCGGATCTTTTTCGGCTATGGCACCAACAAGGGCGGTTTCCTGCAGATCATCGATCGCGACAAGCTGCTCCATGGACCGAAGGAGCCAACGCCTGAGAATCTGCGGTTTCCCGAAATCGCGCGGATGCCGATGGCGGCCTTCAACGGCGCCCACACCACATTCCCGATGCTCGGCATGCCGATCGCGGAATATGCGAACGACAAGGACGGCAAGAGTCGCGACATCGTCATGATCGTCGATGAGGCGATCCAGAACGAATGCAACGAACCCCGGCAGATGGTGTGGTTCGCCGACGTCACCACCGAGGCGCAGCCGATGATGATCTCCAGCTACACGGTGCCGGAAGCCGGCGGCTCGTTCTGCGAACGCGGCGGGCGGTTCGGCTCGCATTCCTCCAGCGAAAGCATGGCGCCGGTCTACTACAAGAAGATGGCGTTCATCGCCTTCTTCAATGCCGGCGTCCGCGCGCTCGACGTCCGCGATCCCTATCACCCGAAGGAAGTCGGCTATTTCATCCCCTCGATCACCGCGGCGACCGACAAGCGTTGCGTCACGGTTGACGGCAAGGACCGCTGCAAGGTCGCGATCCAGACCAACAATGTCGAGACCGACGATCGCGGCTATATCTACATCGTCGATCGCGCCAACACCGGCCTGCACATCCTTGAACTGACCGGTCCCGCGCGCGCTGTCGCCGGTCTGCCTTGATCGGCGCGGCAACGTGCGCGCGCTGTTGATCGGATCTGCGATTGCGGTTTGCACGCTGTCCGGCGTTGCCGCCTACCAGCATGCCCGCTCGAGCATCGAGGTCACGGGTCCCGAAGCGCCGCATGATGCGGTCTGGCGTGAGATCGCGTGGCCGTTCCCGCGCGACGGCTGGCCCGCGGGCCGCGCGTTCCGTTGCGGCGCCGATTCCTGCGGCGACCAGGTCGAGCTTTACGTCCGGCCGAAAATCGGTTTCTGCAACTGCGACAGCGGCGTCGCCGATGATGACGAGGTTGACCGCGTCGCCGACCTCGATCTGATCAGCCGGCGCTTCACGCCGCTGGAGGCGGGCGAGGTGGTCCGGATGGACGGCATGTCCGGGCGGTCGCGGGCGTATCGTCTGGAGATGGCGGACGGCTCGGCGCATGCCGCCGTCGGTTTTGCGCTTTCCCGGCGCTGCGACCTGCTGGTCGCCGTCGCGCAAGGCAAGCGATCCGCGGCGGAGGTTCAGCGCCTCGCGCGGGCGTTTCTCGATTCGAACGATATCGGCCGCTGGATGGCGGCTGCTCTGAACGGCCGTTGAGCGGAGCCCTCTTTGTCACCTCGTCCCGCTTGCGGGGAGAGGGAGATGATCGCTTTTCGTCGTAGCGTCTTGCTTGCATAATTGCTTTGACCATCTAATCGCCAGCCGAGGCTTCCATGTCGCTTCATCTCTACCTCGCCTTCGTCGCCGCCTGCATCGCGCTGGCGTTGTTGCCCGGACCGATGGTGACGCTGGTGATCGCCAACGGCCTGCGCCACGGCACCCGCGCGGCGCTGGTCAATGTCGCAGGCGCGCAATTAGGCCTTGCGATCGTGATCGGCATCGTCGCGGTCGGGCTGACGTCGCTGATGGCGACCATGGGCTATTGGTTCGACTGGGTGCGGTTTGCCGGCGCCGCCTATCTGGTCTGGCTCGGCATCAAGCTCATTCGTTTTCCGGTCGAAGGCATCGGCGCCGAGGAGCCGCCGCCTCCGCCGCGCGGCGGATTCTTCCTGCAGGGACTGCTGGTGCTGCTCTCCAACCCCAAGGTGCTGGTGTTCTTCGGCGCTTTCATTCCACAGTTCATGGACATGAACAGAGATCATCTGTCGCAGGTCGTCATCCTCGGCGGCACTTTCATGGCGATCGCGGGCATCACCGACGCGATGTACGCGCTGCTGTCCGGCCGGGCGCGCGCGATGTTCTCGGCGCAACGCACGCGGCTGGTGTCGCGTCTCTCCGGCGGCTTCATGATCGGCGGTGGCATCTGGCTGGCGCTGACGCGGACCCGATAGGGCCGCTATCGATCGGCGCGACGCGCGACCGGAATCACCATTTGCGCCCGAACGGCACTCAAGCCTAACCTCGAAAATCGACGCTGCGCAGGATGATCCCGGGCGGTTTGCCCTCGAACTCCCGGGCGTCGAATTTTCTTGATGCGCATTGCTCGATGCGCTCGCGCAACCGCAGGAACTGTTCCTCGCGCTGGTCCGGCTTGGTTCGCGGACCGCGCTCCAGATCGTCCATGGCTGAACTGCTGATGGCGCAAGCGATTTCCTTGCTTCCGTCCATCATGGAAAACAGCATCACCATCCGGTCCTGTTCAAAACCTCTGACACTGCCGGGTTGGAGCGTCATTGACACGCCTCCTCGTTCATTTTCGTTGGTTACGCGGCGGATTGATCTCGGCGATCTTGCGCAGGCAATCGGCTTCGGAATCATGCGGGCCCGAGACGAAGGTGCCGCTGACCTTGGTCGCGTACCAGCCCGACACCACGCCAAGGCGAAGTGACTCTTCCATTTTGACGTGACGTGGCGAAAGATCCGGCATGCAATGCTTTCAGTTGATATTCGAGATTGCTCGAACAAGGGTGAGTGTTCAGCTTTCGAAGCGGACCGAAGGGTCGTTCAACTTTCACCGCAGAGCCGGGCAAAATCCGCAAGGACTGCCGAAACCAGATCGCGGTGATGCGTATCGGCAGGGGTGAGTTCCGCCGCGTACAGGTTCAAGACATAGCGCGCCTTTGCCGCTGCCTCTGGCCACGATGTCGCCGGCACGGCAAGAAGCTGGCTTTCGACAAAGACCTGGCGGTCGCGCAACAGCTTGGCGTTAACCTCGACATCGGCCAGCACACGGCGGATATCGGTCGCTTTCTGTGCCGCCATGCCGCGATGCTTGTCGAGATCGACGGGGTTGTCAGTCATGCGATGCGCTCGCATCGATGCGCTGGGCGTCCGACAGGTCGATCGAACTGATCGAAATCATCTCGGTCGAGGATTGGCGCGGAGCGGCGCATGGCACCATGATCATGGTCGCGACACGGCGAAAGCTCGGAAAAGACAAGCCCTCGATCATCTCATCGTCGGTTACGACTTCGTACCCGCCGGGCGGCAGCAAGCGATCGATTCCCCTGATCCGGAACGGATGCCGGAAATGAACGGTTTCCCGGCGCGAGCGAGTGGTCATCTCGATCGACTGGCATTTAGGTGCGACGGGATGCTCGGATATCGGGACATCCCGCACCGTGCGCGCTTTCGCGGCAATTAGCCATCGCTTTCTCGTTCCACGGCGCGGATTTGGCTCGAATAAGGCGGCGATTCCGTCGATCCGGCGGACGAGCGGCAATCCCTGCGGCGACGGCCGCGAGGGTGTGGTTCCCGGACTCCGGACGAGCCGATGTCTTTCTGCGGGCGCGTTGTCGATCAGTTGATCGGCAGTTGATTTGCAATCGCGCATTCCCTCCGTCCTATTTCAACTTCAAGCGAAGCGGACGTGACGAGGCACGCATGCGTAGCTGCGAGCACTCGCGAAATCAACGTCATCAGGAATGGTAAGCGCAAATGGCCAAAGCCAGATATCGTCAAGACCTGCCGCAACGCCATGGCGGCACCTTTCTCACCGATGGCGGAATGCTCACGACGTTGATCTTCCACGAGGGCATCGATCTGCCGTATCTCGCAGGGTTCGTATTGCTCAGGTCCGAATCGGGACGCGAGCGGCTTACCAGGTATTATCAATCCTATCTCGCTATCGCGCAGCGTCATCGCGTCGGGTTTGTACTTAGTAGTCCGACGTGGCGGGCCAGCCCCGACTGGGCGGAAAAGCTTGGCTACGACACGGCGGCTCTGGATGCGATCAACAAGGAATCCATCTCCTTTCTCGAAAATCTGCGCGATGCCTGGGAAGCGGGCAGTAAGTCCTTGCAGTTGCCTTGTGTCATCAACGGGTCGATCGGCCCGCGGGGCGACGGCTACAAGGCCGGGCTCATGAATGCCGACGAGGCGGAAGCCTATCATGGCGAGCAGATTGCTTCTTTCGTCGATAGCGCGGCCGACATGGTGACGGCCTTCACGCTCACCAATATCAACGAGGCCATCGGCATTGTCCGAGCCGCGAAAAGCCGGAAAATGCCGTGCGCGATTTCCTTTACCGTGGAGACGGATGGACGGCTGGTGAACGGGGAGACGCTGCGGCAGGCGATCGAAACCGTCGACCAGGAGACCGATGGGGCAGCAGAATATTTCGCGGTCAACTGTGCGCATCCGACCCATTTCGAGCAGGCGCTGGACGCGAAGGCCGGTTGGACCAAACGCATTTACGGCATCAGGGCCAATGCCTCGACGCGCAGTCACGCCGAACTCAACGGGTCCGAAACGCTGGACGCCGGCGATATCCAGGATCTCGGCCGTCGCTACCGCGGCTTGAGGGCGGCGTTTCCCTCGATGCGGATCATCGGCGGTTGCTGCGGTACCGATCATCGTCACGTCGCGGTGATCGCGGCCGAATGCCTGCCTGTCGAAGCCGACAAAACGGATGTTGCCGGCCATTTGGCCTGAACACCAGGCACCCGCACAGCGGCAGAACTTCGATAGGTTCCGTTTTCCGCATGACGGATGTAACTCGCTTTCGCGATTTGGAAACCGTCGCGTTACAGAGCCATGCAACTTTTTCCTGCGGCTGACGAAAGGTATGTCCGTTCGCGGGGCGCGTGACCGCGATGCACCCCGTGGGAATCGGACAGATGCAAGCTAATCGGAAAAGTAGTGATGCGGAAAAACAGGAACCAATCGGCCATGTTGACCAAATTGGGTGTCGCGCTTGCCGTGCTCGTCGGGGTTGGCGCCAACTGCAAGGCGGCTCCGGCGGAAAATCAGAGTTATGCGGATTTTGCAAAGGCGGCGCTTGACGGAAAGGACATCCGCGTAACGCTGGATCTTGCGAATTGCACGGTGGAAGGCACGGACAAGCCGGGTCCGCCAATCCGTGGCAGCGCACGATTCGATGCCTTCATGGTTCTGGAGGACCATATTTCTTTTTCGATGACGCACTTCACCGTCAGAGACGACAATTCGCCGGTCACCGAATTCGTTTCGTTCAAGGCGCGGCCCAATGGCAAGATAGAGGTGCACTCGCGCTTCCTGAACGCGGCAACTTTCTCTGTTTTCCATGATGCCGCATTCGAATGCGAATTCGGCAAGGGCGTTACACCTCACTGGTGAGCCCGGCGCCTGGGAACGCCTCGCTTGGTACGCGACACCGGGAGATTGAGCGGCGAAGGAACAGACACGCCGCCTCTTCAAAGTCCCCGAGTGCCCGGGCTGGAAGAATAATTCCCTGCCGGTCGTCCGGTTATGCTTACGCAGCTTGCGCGATTTCCGCCTGGATGCGTTGCGCGATCTCGGGATCGTGCAGGGCGCTTGCGGGTTCGACCAGGTGGCGGACCGCGACCATCAATCGATGGATGTCCGGGTCGGTTGCTGCCAGCCGCATCAGCGCGGCTCCGAAGCGGAGCGAATTCTCGAGATCGGCGGGTCGCTCGCCGCGTGATTGGGGATGAGCAAGATCCGGAACCGCCGAGTGAGACCACGCCCCGTCGATGATCGGAAACACGGCCTTCATAAACGCGCCGCCCAGCCCGGCGAGCGGATTTTGTTTCCCCGATCCGTTCCATCCTCGAAGCAGGTCCTTGAGGGCTTTTGCTTGCTGTGTGGCCACTGCCATCCCCTGGCCATAAGCGGGGTTGAGGCGGCAGATCGCGTCACCGATCGCCAGCAATCCCGTGGGCAGGTCGTCCAGTCGCTCGTAGTGACGCCATGAGCTTTCCGGAAAGGCAAAGCGATGAACCTTGTCGACCGGCGTCGCATCCTTGATGGCGTCGAAAAGGGTAGGGGTTCTCAGGCTTCTCACCAGTTCCAGAAAATGCGCCATGTCCGCGGAGGGCGGGTCGCTGTGACGTTCGCTGACGAGGAGCATCCACCGGTCACCTTCGATCTGGTTGAGGTAGCCGGCTCTGGTGCTGGATTTCGGATCCGGAAAGGTCACGGCCACTTGCCAATCCCGTTCGCCGTGGGGGATTTCGAACGTGGTCGTTGCGTAATTGATGTCGATACCGATGCTGGTGACTTCCGGAACCTGATGCGACGTGGTCTTGAGAAAATCATATGCCAGCGCACCACGGGCGGACGCGTCGACAACGAGATCGGCCGACAGCGTCATCTCGGCCTCGCCGCTCTGGTAACTGACGCCCGCAACTGACCCGTCGTCGTTGGCCGGGACGATCCGCGTAGCGCGGCATCGGTCGCGCAATTCAACGTTCGACAATTGTAGCGTACGCCGTCGCGTGACGAGTTCGAGCAAGGGCCGCGACATCGCAAAGCCGGTCCATTCGAAATCCCGGCGGGGAAAGCAGGGCTCGAAGCCGGGGAATTCCTGACGCATGGCGGCGTTGCCAAACGAAAGTGCTCCGGCGCCGGCAAGGTCGCGATCAACTCCGGGAAAAATTTCGCGCAGTGCCAGCAGGCCCCCGAATAGAAGTATATGCGGATGAAGCGACTGCGGGGTGCCCGCGCGCGGGCAAGCGGCGTTCGGAAGAACATCTCGTTCCAATATCACCACATGCTCGAAGCGGCCCGAAAGCACCGCCGCAGCCGCGAGTCCGCTTATGCCGGCGCCGATGACGATTGCGCGTTGACCAAGGGGTGCCGGCATCAGCTTTCTCCACGAAGCGAGCATTCCGGGCTCGGAACGCAGGACGATCGTTCGATGCGGCAAGGAATAAGCAGCTGTTTCATGGCCATCCTCTTCGGCTGATCTGGTTTTCAAATCATGCCCGCGCTACCGAACGGCTACCTCGGCGGCTTCGTTGATTGCATCTGTAACAATGCCGATCACGAGACGAGTTGCGGGAGGCCTCTCTCGAGGGGAGTTGGTGCTTCCGCGTCGGCCGGATTTCCGGCCTGCGCCCGGATAAAGCGTAAAGTGCCGGCGCGAACCGGTCTCCAATCGCGGCACGCTGTCGGATTGCCGACCTCATTCGCGGCCCGACGTCGCCCTGGGGTTAGCGGGTCTTTGTGCAGACCCGCGCGGCATATTCCCGTTCGCTTTCGATGAGAAGCCGGTACTTAAGGTGGCATTTGAGCTTGAACGGCGCTAATATTTTGTTTCGTCAGGTGTCTGAGTTACTCCGACCGGCCGGGTTAGCGCTTCACGCCGCGGCGGGAGAACAACCTTGACCCGCGAAACCCTAGTGCGACGCCTTACCGCCATACTCGCAGCCGATGTCGCCGGTTACAGCCGGTTGACAGGCATGGACGAGGAGGGCACGCACCTGCGGCTGAAGGAACATCTGCGGGTCCTGGTCGATCCAAAGATAGCCGCGCATCGCGGACACATCGTCAAGAACACCGGCGACGGGCTTTTGGCCGAATTCAGCAGCGTGGTGGATGCGGTTCGTTGTGCGATAGATGTTCAACACGGCATGGCGGAACGCAATTCGGACGTAACGCCGAAGGATCGAATCGAATTTCGGATCGGCATCAACGTCGGCGATGTCATAGACGATAACGGCGACATATTCGGCGACGGGGTCAACATAGCGGCACGCCTCGAAACCGTCGCTGAACCGGGCGGCATTTGCGTTTCCGAGGACGCCCACCGCCAGGTCCGCGATAGGCTCGATATCGCGTTTGATGACGGCGGCGAGCAAAACCTCAAGAACATCGCCCGCCCGGTCCGGGTGTTCAGGGTCAGGAATCGCGACGCGAACGCGCGGCAAAGACCCGCGCCGGCGCTCCCGGACAAGCCCTCGATTGCGGTGCTGCCCTTCCAGAACCTCAGCACCAATCTCGAGCAGGAGTATTTCGCCGATGGCGTCGTGGAGGATATCACGATGGCGCTGTCGCTCTTTCGTTGGCTGTTCGTGATCTCGCGTAATTCGAGCTTCACTTACAAGGGCCGCGCCGTAGACGTGAAGCAGGTCGGCCGCGAACTTGGAGTACGCTACGTCCTCGAAGGTAGCGTGCGTAAGGCCGGGAACCGTATTCGTATCGCGGGTCAGCTTATCGATGCCGAAACCGGAGCGCATCTTTGGGCGGGCCGGTTTGACGGCGCGCTCGAAGATATGTTCGATTTACAGGATCAGGTAACTTCCAGTGTCGTGGGCGCCATTGCGCCGAAACTGGAGCGCGAGGAAATCAAGCGAGCCAGGCGCAAACCCACCGAAAATCTGGCTGCATATGATTATTACCTGCGGGGACTGGCGAGCGTTCGTCCATGGACCCGGGATACGAACGTCGAGGCGCTGCGGCTTTTTTGCAAAGCGATCGAACTCGACCCCAGGCTGGCCTGTGCATACGGCATGGCCGCCTGGTGCTGCGTGCGACGCAAGGCGCTGGGTTGGATGAACACGCCCGCCCAAGACAACGCGGAGGGTGTGCGGTTGGCACGGAAAGCGGTGCAACTGGGTGCCGATGATCCTGTTGCGTTGTGCATGGGCGGGTATGCGCTCGCCTTTGTAGCCCACGAGTTCGACGACGCCGCGGCCTTCATGGATCGGGGACTGGCGGTCAACCCCAACACGGCCCAAGCCTGGACGCTCAGTGCGTGGCTGAGAGTCTGGAGAGGCGAGCCGGAACTCGCGCTCGAGCATGTATCGCGGGCCATGCGCCTGAGTCCGCTCGATCCGAACATGTTCGGCATGTATGGAGGCATGGCGTATGCTCATTTTCTCGCGGGCCGCTACGACATGGCGTCGTCGTGCGCCGAAAAGGCCACGGGCCACAATCCGGTTTTCCTGTTGGCGAGGTGTATTTCCGCGGCCAGCAATGCGCAGGCCGGACGGCTCGAGCTTGCACAAAGAGCCATGTCGCGCGCACGCGAATGCGATCCCGATCTGCGCGCATCCAAGCTGCGCGATTTGGCACCATTCCGACGGACGGAGGACTTCAACGCGTTCGCCACGGGGCTCCGGAAGGCGGGCCTGCCGGAGTGATCGTGAGGGCCGGCTCGAATAGCGCTCGAACGGCATTCGCAACCCGACGTTCCCTCATTGCGCGGGTAGGGGTTGGCGGCCCACCTCCTGTATCCAGCCGGGATATGATGACGGCAAGCGGCTCACCTGATCGAGCGCCGCGAGTTCTTCCGTCGTCAGTGCAAGATCGATTGCGCCCAGGTTGTCGGTCAGTTGCTGGTGATTTCTGGCGCCCACGATGACGCTGGTCGTTGCCGGCTGGGCTGGCAGCCAGGCGAGCGCCACCTGTGCCGTAAGCGAATACCCCGGCGCTGCTTGAGTTGCTTCCGCCGATCATCCACATGCGGGTCGCAACCGATCAGGCCGCGATGTTGCGATGGGTTGTGGAAAGGTTGAGCTACGAGCTCGGGGCCGATCGCGCCGGGGCTTCGCTGATGACGCTGCATCTCGCCGGCATCATGTTCGTCCTGCTGCTACGCGATTTCGCGGCGTCCGACAATTCTCTGCCGGCCGGATGGCTGCGGGCGCCTTCCAATTCCAAGATTGGCGCGGCGCTGAAGCTGATGCACCGCGACGTATCGCGGCGGTGGACGGCGGAACGGCTCGCCCAGGAAGTCGGTCGGTCGCCGAGCGAGTATCGCCAGCTTGCCGTCGGGGTGCGCGTCAACGCTGAACGGCCCGATGGTCCGCGCTAATCGCGAACCGCGCGGCGTCGATAGCTTTGAGGCGGTCTCAAAACCGTCAGGTCAACCCCTCCGCCCGCATCGCGATTTCGATCTCTCCGAGGATGCGGGCCAGCCGATCGGCCCATTGTTGCTGGCCGGCCGGATCGGCGATCAGGTCCTGGCGGATTTCGATGCCGGAGTTCATCAGGCCGCGCGCCTCGCCATGCACGGGAATGGTGTAGTCGGTGGCGTCGCTTACCGCGTAGGGCTCGTTGTCGCCGACCACGAGATCGGACTCGGCGCGCAGCAGCCTGAGCAGCCGCGGCGGCAGCCTTGTGTCACGTTGATAGAGCGTGCCGATGTGCCAGGGCCGGCGGATTCCGGCATAGACGGGCGTGAAGCTGTGCAGCGACACCAGCACCGTCGGCATGCCCTCGCGCATGCGCAGGTCGATGATCTCGTCGATACGGCGATGATAGGGTGCGAAGATCTGCTCCCGCCGCGCCTCGAGGGCTTCGCGGGTCAGACCCTCGTTGCCGGGGATCATGGTCGCCTCGCTGATGCGCGGGATCGAACTCGGCGCCGCCGGCGGCCGGTTACAGTCGATCACCAGGCGCGAGTAACGCTGCGCTACCAGATGCGCGTCGAGTTGCTTCGAGAGCGCCTCCGCCACGCCGGCGATGCCGATATCCCAGGCGATGTGGCGTGTCAGCTCGCTCTCGGCCAGTCCGAGGTCGCCCAGCGCGTTCGGTATCAACCGGCCGTAGTGGTCGCAGGTGAGCAGAAACGGCGATCGTCCCGTCACATTATCTTCGTGAACCGGCGGAACGTCTGCGCTTCCGAGGAGTAATGATATGCCACCCGCACTGTCCAAAGCCATTTCCTTAAGTGTTGCCTAGTACAACAGCATACCGCTTTGGAATTAAGCAAGTATCGCTGTAGATTAGATTGCACAAGCTCATTACGATCAACGTGACGATGCCCTTGCTGACGATCCATCACAAGACCGAGTATCGCTATACGCATCCCGTGGCGTTCGGCGAACATCGAATCATGTTGCGCCCACGGGACGGGCACGATCTGCGGGTGCTTTCAGGCATTCTTGAGATCGTGCCGCAACCTTCTTCGTTGCGCTGGATTCACGACGTGTTCGGCAACAGCGTCGCCATCGCGACCTTCGAAGCGCGGGCGCAGACCCTGTCGTTCAGCAGCACGGCGACGGTGGAGCACAGTCCGGCCGAAATGTTCGCGCTGACCGCCGATGAACCCGCCTTTTTCTATCCGTTTCCCTATGACCATGAGGAATTTCCGGACCTCGTTCAATTCATCACGCCGCAATATGGCGATCCCGACGGCGAGCTGTCGGCATGGGCGCGGGGATTCCTCAATGGCGAAGGCGCGACGCCGACCTACGATATTCTCAGCGGCATGACGTACGGCATCCGCAAGGCTTTCACCTACCGCAAGCGGCACGAGCAGGGCACGCAGCATCCGCTCGATACGCTGCAGACCAAATCGGGCACCTGCCGGGACTACGCGTTGTTCATGATCGAGGCGCTGCGGCGTCTCGGTATCGCCGCGCGCTTTGTGTCGGGATATCTGTTCATTCCGGGCGATCGGGCGCATGGTTATGTCGGCGGCGGCTCGACCCACGCCTGGGTTCAGGTCTATCTGCCGGATGCCGGCTGGATCGAGTTCGATCCCACCAACGGCATTGTCGGCACCCGCGACCTGGTCCGGGTCGCTGTGGCGCGCGATCCGCGCCAGGCGATCCCGCTGCACGGCACCTATCTCGGCTCACCCGATGCGTTCGTCGGCATGGACGTCAGCATCAACGTCGTTTCCGCAACTGAAGATGCAAAGGCCTGATCATGGAAATCAAGGTAGGCTTTGAGATCGCGTATGCGGCGGTGCAGCCGACGCCGATGGTGACGATGCTCAACATCCACCCGTCGCGCTTTTCCGACATCGTCGGCACCGAGACCATCGTGGCCGAACCCAACGTGCCGATCGGATTCTACCGCGACGGCTTCGGCAATGTCTGCGGCCGGCTGGTGGCCCCGGCCGGCGGCGTTACCTTGCGCGGCAGCGCGCTGGTGCGCGACAGCGGGTTGCCCGACGTGGTGATGCCGACCGCGCAGCAGGTGCCGGTCGACCAGCTGCCGGACGAGATGCTGCAATATCTGATGCCGAGCCGCTACTGCGAGACCGACAAGCTCACCGACGTCGCCTGGTCGCTGTTCGGCCAGACCGTGCCGGGCTGGGCCCGGGTCGCCGCGATCACCGACTTCGTCCACAACCACGTCACCTTCGGCTACCAGCACGCCCACCACATGAAGTCCGCGCATGACGTCTACGAACAGGGCACCGGCGTGTGCCGCGACTTCGCGCATCTGGCGCTGACCTTCTGCCGCTGCATGGGCATCCCGGCGCGCTACTGCACCGGCTATATGGGCGATATCGGCATTCCGCCGGATCCGGCGCCGATGGATTTCTCCGGCTGGTTTCAGGTCTATCTGTCGGGCCAGTGGTACACCTTCGATGCCCGTCACAATCACCCGCGGATCGGCCGCATCCTGATGGGCACCGGCCGCGACGCCGCCGACGTGGCGCTGACCACGAGTTTCGGCCGGATGGACCTGGTCAAGTTCCTGGTCATCAGCGACGAGGTGGTGACGGCTTAGCCATCTTGTGCCGATTTGGGTTATGCGTCATTGCGAAGCGCCAGCGAAGTAATCCGGAACCGCAAACAAGGACTGGTCGCTCCGCTTCTCGCAATCACGGCTTACAACTGATCCCATGAGCTCCGATCATCTCTTCGTCTACGGCACGCTGATGCGTGACTTCGATCATCCGATGGCGCGACTGTTGTCGCGCAGCGCGGATTTCATCGGAACCGCGCGCTGCCGGGGCCGGCTCTATCTCGTCAGGCACTATCCCGGACTGGTGCTGTCGGAAGCCGAAGCCGACGTCGTGTTCGGCGAATTGTACCGGTTGCGCCAGCCCGCCGAATTGCTGGCCGAGTTCGACATGTACGAGGCCTGCGGCGAGGGGTTCAAGGAGCCGACCGAATATATCCGGCGGATGCTGCCGGTCACGCTGGAAGATGCCGCGGCAGGCGAGGCGTCGTCCGGTGCTGTCACCGAAGCCTGGACCTACATCTACAACTGGCCGGTGGCAAAACTGCCCCGGATCGCCTCGGGAAGGTTCTTGACGAGGTAACCCGGCTGGTCATTCCGGGGCGCTGCGAGGCACCGAACCCGGAATCCAGCGCCGGCGAGGAGATTCCGGATCCACGCCGATGCGTGCACGGGAATGACGATCTCTGTGTATAGCCCGGATAAGCTCGACATTATTCGCCTACAGGACAAAACGTCCTATATCGATGGTCGGTTGTTGCTCGCCCGGACCGATCCGCAAACCAGATGCGTTTTACGCCAGAATTCCTCGATGAACTGCGCGCCCGGCTTCCGGTCTCGGAAGTCGTGAGCCGGCGCGTGAAGCTGAAGAAGGCAGGGCGGGAGTGGAAGGGGCTCTCGCCGTTCCAGCAGGAAAAGACGCCGTCGTTCACCGTCAACGACCAGAAGCAGTTCTATCACGACTTCTCCACCGGCAAGCACGGCAACATCTTCGACTTCGTGATGGAGACCGACGGCGTGTCGTTTCCGGAAGCCGTCGAGCGGCTGGCCTCGATGGCCGGGCTGGCGCTGCCGGCGGTGACGCCCGATGCCGCGCGCCATGAGCAGCGCCGCAAGACGCTGCACGACGTGATGGAACTGGCGGCGAAGTTCTTTGCCGACACGCTCGCCTCGCGCCACGGCGCCAAGGCTCGCGGCTATCTCGCCGACCGCGCGATCACGCCGGCGACGCAGATTCAGTTCCGGCTCGGCTATGCGCCCGGCGAACGTTTTGCACTCAAGGAGCATCTTGGCGCGCAGGGCATTCCGGTCGACGACATGGTCGAAGCGGGGCTGTTGATCGGCGGCGAAGATATTCCGGTGCCGTATGACCGCTTCCGCGACCGCGTGATATTTCCGATTACCGATGCGCGCGGACGGGTGATCGCGTTCGGCGGTCGCGCATTGGAAAAGGACGTTGCGGCGAAATACCTGAACTCGCCGGAAACCCCGCTGTTTCACAAGGGCGACAATCTCTACAACCTCGCCACCGCGCGGCTCGCCGCCCATAACGGCGCGGCCGTGGTGGTGGTGGAAGGCTACGTCGACGTCATCGCCATGGTCGGGGCTGGTTTTGCCGGCAGCGTCGCGCCGCTCGGTACGGCCCTGACCGAAAACCAGCTCGCTTTGCTGTGGAGGATGGCGGACGAACCGATCCTGTGTTTCGACGGCGACAAGGCCGGCCAGAAGGCGGCGTGGCGCGCAGCGGACCTCGCATTGCCGCATCTCAAGCCGGGAAAAAGCCTGCGCTTTGCGTTGTTGCCCGAGGGCCAGGATCCCGACGATCTCGCCCGCTCCGGCGGCCGCGGCGCGATCGAGGAAGTGATCGCGGCGGCACGCGGATTGTCCGACGTGATCTGGTCGCGCGAGATCGAGGGCGGCAGCTACGCCACACCGGAGCGTCGGGCGGCGCTGGAGGCGCGGATCGGCGAACTGTCGAACGGCATTCGCGACGAGGTGGTGCGGCGCTATTATCGCCAGGACCTGGCCGACCGCCTGGCGCGGACCTTCGCGCCCGAAGGCGGGCGGGGCGGCTACGGCAGGGGTCATTTTCGCGGGCCGGCCGGCGCCGAATCAGCCCGGCGGTTTGCCTCGCGCAGCTTCACCCCGGGCGCGGCGGGCCGATTCGAGCCACGCGGCGGCCGCGCCCAGGGTTCCGCCGCGGGCCAGACCATCAACCGCGGGCCCTATCAGGCGGCGAGCCCGCAGCTGGCCACGAGCTCGATCATGCGCGGCCAGCGCAGCGCAATCTCGCGCCGCGAGGCGCTGATCCTGCAATCCCTGATCAATCATCCCTGGCTGCTGGACCACCATCTCGAGGAGGTGGCGGCGCTGGAACTGGCCCATCCGGAAGCGCACAAGCTCCGCGCCGGCATCATCGCAGCCTTCGCCAACGATCATCACCACGGGGCGGAGGCCGCCGAGCAGAGTGAGAAAATGCGCGCCGATCTCGAGGCTGGCGGATTTTCGCAATTGCTTCAAAGGGTTGAACGGACGATCACGACATCGGCGGTATGGGGCGTGCAGGCCGGCGCGGCGCGGGAGGACGTTCTTTCGACATGGCACCAGCTCGTCTCCTTGCATCGCCAATGGCACTCCTTACTTAGGGAATTGAAAGATGCCGAGCTGGCTTTGGGAGAAGAGGCCAGCGAGGCCAACATGGCGTGGCTGCGGGACCTCAAGGCGCGGATGGCCGAAATGGACGGCACCGAGGCCCTGATCGAGGGGTTCGGCGAATCGTCGGGCCGGTTCCAAAGCGGCGTGTAATTAAAAATGCTGCGGATGGCCCGCGCCGAAGCCGCGAAAAGACTCGCCAAACCCATGGTTTGGCTGCACAAACGGGGTTAATCGAAGCTTAACAGGTCCGTAGCATTTTCAGGCGAAGTGGAAAGCGGTTGGCCGTTAGAAAATGCGTCAAAATAAATGGCGCGTATTCCATCGAAAAACCGGTAGCTACTTTTTATGGAATACGCGCGGGGCTAAGAGTTCGTAACCAGTTATGGAAATTCGAGGGGTGGCGATGTTGTGCGCCACCTTTCGTGCGTCATAGATGGCGCTGGTTTCAAGGCGGTCGCGGCGACGCATCCAGCACAAGCGCGTTTTAGGAGCACTGAATGGCCACCAAGGCAAAGACGCTGCAGGTAAAAGACAAAGAAAAAGACGACAAGGCAGCGGACGCCCCCGAGAAGGACTCACCCGACGCGCCGTCGCCGTTGCTCGACCTGTCCGACGCCGCTGTCAAGAAGATGATCAAGCAGGCCAAGAAGCGCGGCTTCGTGACCTTCGATCAGCTGAATGAGGTGCTGCCGTCCGACACCACCTCGCCGGAGCAGATCGAGGACATCATGTCGATGCTCTCGGACATGGGCATCAACGTCTCCGAGGCCGAGGACTCCGACAGCGAGGAAGAAAGCAAGGAAGACGCCGAGGACGAGACCGACAACGAACTGGTCGAGGTCACGCAAAAGGCCGTCACCGAGGTCAAGAAATCCGAGCCCGGCGAGCGCACCGACGATCCCGTCCGCATGTATCTGCGCGAGATGGGCACCGTCGAGCTGTTGTCGCGCGAGGGCGAAATCGCCATCGCCAAGCGCATCGAGGCCGGCCGCGAGGCGATGATCGCGGGCCTCTGCGAAAGCCCGCTGACGTTCCAGGCCATCATCATCTGGCGCGATGAACTCAACGAAGGAAAGATCTTCCTCCGCGACATCATCGATCTCGAGGCCACCTATGCCGGCCCCGATGCCAAGAACAACATGAACCCGGCGATGCTCGCCGCTCCGCTCGGCCCCGACGGCCAGCCGCTGGCAGCCGCCAACGGTGACGGCGCGGCCGCCGAGGCGGCGCCCGCCCATGTTGCGCCCCCGGCGGCACCGCCGGCCCCGACTCCGTTCCGTCCGGCACCCGCCGCGGCCGCCGAAGGCGAAGCCACGTCGGAAGCCTCCGCCGACGGCGACATGGATGACGACGAGTTCGAAAACCAGATGTCGCTCGCGGCCATCGAGGCCGAGCTGAAGCCGAAGGTGGTCGAGACCTTCGACAAGATCGCCGACAACTACAAGAAGCTGCGCCGCCTGCAGGAGCAGGACATCGCCAACCAGCTGCAGAGCGAGTCGCTGTCGCCCTCGCAGGAGCGCAAGTACAAGAAGCTCAAGGACGAGATCATCGTCGAGGTGAAGTCGCTGCGGCTCAACCAGGCCCGCATCGATTCGCTGGTCGAGCAGCTCTACGACATCAACAAGAAGCTGGTGTCGTTCGAGGGGCGCCTGCTGCGTCTCGGCGACAGCCATGGCGTGGCGCGCGAGGATTTCCTGCGCAACTACCAGGGCTCGGAGCTCGATCCGCGCTGGCTCAACCGGGTCTCGAAACTTTCCGCCAAGGGCTGGAAGAATTTCGTCCATCACGAAAAGGACCGGATCAAGGAACTGCGCGGCGAGATTCAGCAACTCGCGGCGCTGACCGGGCTCGAGATCGGCGAATTCCGCAAGATCGTGCACGGCGTGCAGAAGGGCGAGCGCGAGGCGCGCCAGGCCAAGAAGGAAATGGTGGAAGCCAACCTTCGGCTCGTGATCTCGATCGCCAAGAAATACACCAACCGCGGCCTGCAGTTCCTCGATTTGATCCAGGAAGGCAACATCGGCCTGATGAAGGCGGTCGACAAGTTCGAGTACCGCCGCGGCTACAAGTTCTCGACCTATGCGACCTGGTGGATCCGGCAGGCGATCACGCGCTCGATCGCCGACCAGGCCCGCACCATCCGCATTCCCGTGCACATGATCGAGACCATCAACAAGATCGTGCGCACCTCGCGCCAGATGCTCAACGAGATCGGTCGCGAGCCGACCCCGGAAGAGCTCGCCGAAAAGCTCGGCATGCCCCTCGAGAAGGTCCGCAAGGTCCTCAAGATCGCGAAAGAGCCGCTGTCGCTGGAAACGCCGGTCGGCGACGAGGAAGACTCGCATCTCGGCGATTTCATCGAGGACAAGAACGCGATTTTGCCGATCGACGCCGCGATCCAGTCCAACCTGCGCGAGACCACGACGCGCGTGCTGGCCTCGCTCACCCCGCGCGAGGAGCGCGTGCTGCGCATGCGCTTCGGCATCGGCATGAACACCGACCACACGCTGGAAGAAGTCGGCCAGCAGTTCTCGGTGACCCGCGAGCGTATCCGCCAGATCGAGGCCAAGGCGCTGCGCAAGCTGAAGCACCCGTCGCGGTCGCGGAAGCTCAGGTCGTTCCTGGACAACTGATTCCGGCAGCCGGGGCTGCCGTCATTGCCGGGCCCGACCCGGCGATCCATCCAAACGAAAACGGCGGGCCAAAAGCCCGCCGTTTCTGTTTTTGATCGACCGGCTCGCGCTCACTTCTTCTTCGCGCCGACCCGGCTGATGCTCTTGATCTCCAGCGGCGTGCGGCCGGATTTCTCGGCGATCTCGCGGTCCTGTTCCAGGATAAATGCGCGCGCGGGTTCGTCGCCGTCGAGACCGCCAAGCAGCTCCGCCGGCACGCGCCGGTTGGAGCGGATGGAGTCGTCCTCATAAACGACGTTGAAAAAGGCGAATTCGCCCTTGGGATTGGTACCGGGTTTCTTGGGCATGGCGGCTTGTCGTCGATTAGCGCGCCGCTGTCAAAGAAAATGAGAGGGTTTTGGGGTGGGAATGGCACGCGCGGGGACGTGTGTCTCGGCGGGCGAGGCGTTCGCGAACTGAAGTATCGGTGGGGAGCCGAAAGCTCCGGTCGTTCCTGATATTGATTTCGCGACCTCATCCTGACGAACTGTCTCGAAGGATGAGAAAAGCTGGACATGCATCCAGGTCGTCGCTTTTGCTTTCGTCGTCGTTCCAAGGTTAGCTCCGCCGGAGCGTTTACAATATCCCCATCACGTAGCTTACGGTTGCCGTTAACCCGTGCGTTGTCGGGTCTTTAGTGCGCAGGATGAGTGGAGCGACACCCATCAACATCAATTCGCAAACCGACGGTCTTCGCCAACAGCTCAACCATCTTGCACGCCACCCCTCGCCCCCTCCCTTGACGCGATAAAAATCTCCCACGTCACCATGAAAATCGCGGCAATCAACGGCCCGATGACGAAGCCGTTCAGCCCGAACACCTTGATGCCGCCGAGCGTCGAAATCAGCACGACGTAGTCGGGCAGCTTGGTGCCTTTGCCGACCAGCCTTGGGCGGAGCAGGTTGTCCACGAGGCCGATCACCAGCGTGCCCCATAGAATGAGACCGACGCCCTGCCACATCGCGCCGCTGGCCAGCAGGTAAAGCGCGACGGGAATCCAGACCAGGCCGGCGCCGATCGCCGGCAGCAGCGACAGGAAGGCCATCAGCACGCTCCACAGCAGCGGGCCGTGGATGCCCAAAAACCAGAACGCCAGACCGCCGAGCGCGCCCTGCACCATGGCCACGAGAATCCCGCCTTTCACCGTGGCGCGAACCACATCGGCGAAACGGCTGAACAACGCGGTCTTCTGATCGGTGCGCAGGGGGATGGCCGTCTTGATCATGTCGGCCAGCGCCTTGCCGTCGCGCAACAGGAAAAACAGCAGATACAGCATGAGGCCGAAACCGATCACGGAGTCGAACGTGCTCATCCCGATGGTCAGCGCCTGCGGCGCCAGCAGTTGTCCGCCCTTCATCAGGCCGGAAGCGATTGCTTCGCGTATTTCCTTGAGGTTGGTCAGGTTGAACCGGTCCAGGAGGTTCGTCACCCAGGGCGGCAGCACATCGAAGATCTGCTGCATGTAGGTCGAAAGGTTGTATTCGCCGGACTGGATCCGGTCGTAAAGACCGGCGGCCTCCTTGGCCAGCGACGTCGCGACCATCGCCAGCGGCAGGATTACCATGGCGATGATGATCAGCAGCGTCAGCGCGGCGGCGACGTTCGGCCGCCCGGGCATGCCCTGCAGTAATCTCCGGTTCAGGGGAGCGAAAATCACGGCGGCGACGACCGCCCACAAAATGGCGCCGTCGAAGGGCTCGATGATCCAGGCAAAGGCCAGCGTCGTCGCCAACAGCAACAGCCGGAAAGTCTGGTCTTCGATGCTGCGCACAGGGCGGCCTCGTGTTCATTCGGAATGCTGTCCCCGCCGGGGAGCGGGCGGAAGCCAGCCTAGCCGGTCACGCCGCACCGTCCAATCGGTTCGAGCATGATCGGCACGCCGGTCCGTTTGTCCAAGTCGGTTTTTACAGGCCCACCAGTCCGAGCCTATTTGTCCAGGTCTATTTGTCTCACATCGCCCGCAAGCCTCGAACAGCGGACGTGAACGTGCTAAAACGCCGATCCATTGCTCCCGTGCCCTTCCGGAAGGGCCTTCAAGAACGGCTCCCCCATGCATTTGCCTCGCTTCACCAAGGCGCTTTGCGCGTCCGCTGTCGCATTCCTCACGCTTGCCACCCCCGCTCTTGCCGCCCGATGCGGCGGCGATTTCAACAGCTTCATCGCCAGCATGTCGGCAGAGGCAGCCTCTGCCGGGATTTCGCAGGCCGTGATCTCGCAGGCCTTCGGCGGCATCACGCAGGACGCCGCGGTGCTGAGTTTCGACCGGCGCCAGCGCTACACTTTCAACAAGAGCTTCGAGCAGTATGTCTCGACCCGCGTCGGCTCGGGCCGCATCAACACCGGCCGTGCGATGCTGCAGCGAAACGCGGCGCTGTTGTCGCGCATCGAGGCGCAGTATGGCGTGCCCCGGCAGATACTGGTCGCGATCTGGGGGCTGGAAACCGATTTCGGCAAGGGCGACATGGGCAAGCTGCCGGTGATCCGCACGCTGGCGACGCTCGCACATGATTGCCGGCGCACCGAATTATTCCAGGGCGAGTTGCTCGCGGCCCTGAAGATCGTGCAGCGCGGCGACCTGCCGTTGCGCGATTTGATCGGCGCCTTCGCCGGCGAAATCGGCCAGACCCAATTCCTGCCGTCCTCCTACATCAAATACGGCGTCGATTTCGACGGCGACGGCCACGTCGACTTGCGCCATTCCGTGCCCGACGTGCTCGCCTCCACCGCGAATTTGCTGCACACCAACGGCTTCAAGATGGGCGCGCCCTATGGCGAGGGCTCCGCGAACTTCGAGGCAATGCACGAATGGAATCACGCCACGATCTACCGCAAGACGATCGCGTATTTCGCGGATCAGTTGATGGGGCGGTGAGGGCGTTGCGTCGGGGCAAAGCCGCAAATCATCTTTCGTCGCGGCGGCCGGCCATAGCGGTCCGCATTGCGCGGGCCACCTGAATTTGTCTGCCCTCTCGGCCATCACGTCTTTTTCCGGGGTTGGCCGCGTAAGATGCGGAAGCCCGGCACAAGGGCGGGTGTGGCCCGTGTTGCTCTGTCGTTCCGCGATCTGCCATCGCTCACGCCTTTTGCCGCACTTGCGCCTCATCTGAGCATTGTGATCTGAATGCTTTGCGCCTGCAGATGAACGCATTGGGGTTCGGCCATGCCAGCATCGTCGAAGCGGAAATCGCCGAAGAGCCCGAAGGTGGCCGCGACGACCGCTGATGACCCGGCACCTGCCCCCCAGATCAGAACGATCAACCTGGCCCTGCAGGGCGGCGGAGCGCATGGCGCCTTCACCTGGGGCGTGCTCGACCGGCTTGCAGAAGAGAAAAATCTCGCCTTCGAGGGACTGAGTGCGACCAGCGCCGGCGCGATGAATGCGGCGGCCTTTGCCTATGGGTTCGCGGTCGACGGCCGCGACGGGGCACGCGAGGCGCTTGCCCGATATTGGAAGAGCGTCAGCGACGCCGCGGGTCATGGGCTTTTGCAACCGAGTCTTATCGACCGGGCGCTCGGCGATCACAAACTGAACTGGTCGCCGGCCTTTTCCATGATGGGTTTTGTCACGCGCGTGCTTTCGCCCTATGAGTTCAATCCGTCGGACTTTAATCCGCTGCGCGAGATCGTCGAGCAATCAATCGATTTCGAGGTGTTGAAGCGGCCGGACTGTCCGATAAAACTTTTCCTCTCCGCCACCAACGTACGGACTGGCAAGGTTAAGGTCTTTGCCGGAGCGGAAATCTCGGCGGCCGCGGTCATGGCGTCCGCGTGCCTGCCCACGATGTTTCATGCAGTCGAAATCGACGGCGAGGCCTATTGGGACGGCGGCTACATGGGAAATCCGGCGCTGTTCCCGCTGATCTACAATTGCAAGAGCACCGACATCGTCATCGTTCATATCAATCCGCTGTTCCGCCAGGAGGTGCCGCGCGGGGCAGCCGAGATATTGAATCGCATCAACGAGATCAGCTTCAATTCGTCGTTGATGCGGGAAATGCGGGCGGTCAGTTTCGTCACCAATCTCATTACCGAGAACCGCATCATCAATGGCGCTTTGCCGCGCGTACTGATTCACAGCATTGCGGACGACGCATTCATGGCCGCGTTAAGCGCCACCAGCAAGTATAATGCCGGATGGGATTTCCTCACTTTCATTCGCGACGAGGGACGAAAATGTGCGGACGACTGGCTTGCGAAGAATTTCGCCAAGCTGGGTGTGGAGTTGTCGGTGGACATTCACGGCGTGTATCTTTGAGCTGACAATCGCCCCGTCCGGCCTCTTTGATTCCGGGTCGCGTAGCGACGCGTCATCTCGCCCGCATCGTGAGCGCTGCCCGGCATCTGGTTCCGTCGGACCGCAGCCGCGGCCATCTCCATTCCTTCCCGGTCACGAACGCGTGAGCTGAAGGCAGTCGCCGGATCCGGAGGTCGTTTCCCGGTTTCACCGCCCTATCTTCCAGTCATGCAGGACATCAAAACGATCGTGCGCGGTGACGATGGACGCTCGCCACCGGCGTTCCCTGGGCTCGGGCCGGCCGCGCGACGGTCATTGTTCATGGCGGTCGCGACTGCGTTCTTGATGTTGGGAACGGCAGGGAATGGTGCGGCCGCTCCGAACCAAAGACCGAGCGATCCCTTCGGCAAGACCACCGTGAAGGAATTTGCCTACGAGCCGCTTGCCGAGACCTGGAGCGTGTTGCGCAAGCAAATTCAGTTGGACGACCTGATCGTCTCTTCCTGTATCGATACCGAAACCGACGAATGCGTGGCGGCGAAAAAACTGATGAGTGTCGTCGACGATGCCCGCCAGTATCAAGGTCGCGCCATCATCGGCCACATCAACCGATCCATCAACTTGATGATCAAATCATCCGAAGGCGGTTGGACCAGCGCGCTCGACACCTTGAAATTGGGCAGCGGCGACTGCAAGGATTACTCGATTGCCAAATATGCCGCGTTGCTCAGGGCGGGCGTTTCGCCGGCTCATGTCCGGCTCATCATCGTGCACGACACCGCCCGCAACGAGCATCACATGGTGGTCGGCGTTTATGAAGACGGGCACTGGCTGCTGATGGACAACCTGACGATGCTGCTGGTGAAGGATATCGATCGAAGGGGCTATGATCCCGAATTCGTTCTGGACGAAACCGGCGTTCGGCGCTTCGTCTCACCAGTGAAAAAAGGCTGAGACAAGGTTTGTCTGCGCAACGAAAACCACCCGCCGTACAAATACTTAACCCACGTCCAGCCTCGCCCTAAAAAACATTCCGCTTCACTTTCGACCCAAATCACCGGCTTGTCTCGCGGCATCCCGTCTCTCAGAGGGGCGGCTCGCGATCGTCACGAACGCGGGGCGGGATGCGGTGGACGCGAAAGCGCTGTCGCGCAAGGCGAATGCAGGGCGGGCTTTCGATCGAGAATGCCCCGTGAGCATCCAGCCGGCGCGTGGACGAACGGCGCTGACGCGGACGGCAAAACCGTGTGGTCCTGGCGCCCGTTGCTGGCGTCAAGCCGGCGGAGGTGATGCGAGCCCAACCGGGTTCTCGCACCGCCTTCAATCCGCCGGCGAGGGTGGCAAGACGAATTCGTCGCCCGGGAGAGCGCGGCATAAGACGTTAAAACCATCGCGCAGGGAATGCCGGGTGTCCCGGTGACCTGTGGTGACTACCGTGTGCTTACTACACTTCGCACACGGGCTGCGGGTGCAGCGGGCACCCGGCATTTCCCTGCGCCCTCTGATTTTCGTGGGCGGACTTTTTCGGCAAACCTCGCGCGTGACCCGCGGCGAGATCGTGAAGCTGCGTCTGTCAGGCGGCGGCTGTTTGAAAAATTGAAATCGCGATAAGCCGTTCCGTCGTCCCTCTGTTCGCTGGGACGACGACGGTTTGTAGAGCCGAACTCGTTCTTTCGCGGAACTCCGACGCGCAAAGGCACGTAGGAGCATGACGGACGAGGATCTTCCGCTCGCCTCGTCACAAAGCGCTCGGCCCTATGGCTTCAGGATCAGCTTCTGCACTCGCCAGTTCAGCAGCTCCGCGGCGTAGATCACGTTTTCCGATGGGCACGACAACGAGTGGATCCAGCCGAATTGCTTGGGCTGCTTGCCCGACTTTCCGAGCATGCCGAGCACCTTGCCGTCGAGGCTGAGCTTGTAGATGCGGCCAGGCCAGGCGTCGGAACTGTAGAGCACCTGATGCGGCGGCGGCGTGATGCAGATCGCCCAGGGAGAACCCGGCGTGAAGGTGCCGCCCGCCATCATCGCCTCATCCGGCATCCTGCCGATCGCGGGCTTGGCGTCCGGCGGCACCGGAATGTCGATTACGATCTGGCGCAGGAATTTGCCGTCCTTGTCGAATACCTGGATGCGATGATTGCCGCGGTCGGCGACATAGACGTTGTCATTGGCGTCGGTCGCGATCGAGTGCGGGGTGTTGAACTGTCCGGGCTCCTTGCCGCGGTCGCCCCACGACTTCAGCCAGTTGCCGTCCTTGTCGACCTTGGCGACGCGGGAATTGATGTAGCCGTCGCTGATGAAGGTGTCGCCGGCCTTGTCCCAGGCGACGTCGGTGACCTGGCGAAACCGGCCGTCCTCGGCGGGCAGCGGCGGCTTCGGGTGCTTCAAAGGTTCGGTGTCCTCGTCGGAGGCTTCCTGCTTGCGGCCGAACACCATGACGACGCGGCCCTCGGGATCGAACTTGATCACCATGTCGGAGCCCTTGTCGGTTACCCAGATGTTGTCCTGCGGATCGACCTTGACGGAATGGCCGAACGACCAGGCGTACAGGTTCTTGCCGATCTCGCGGACGAACTGGCCCTTGGCATCGAATTCCAACAGCTGCGCCGCGGCGGCGGCGTAGGCGGGGCCCGTGGTGTTGCCGCGCGACAGCACGAAAACATGCCCCTTGGAGTTGACCGAGACGCCGGTGGCTTCGCCGAAATACATGTTGGTCGGCAGCTTCAGCGGATTGGGAACGGACTCGAAGGCAATGGTGGGAACGTTCTGCTGCGCCAGGGCCGGTGTCCCCGCCAGCAACAGCAATCCGATCAGGCAATGCTTCATCACGTTCTCCCCAAAGCGCGCGCATGCAAACGCGCGTGTGTTTTGCTTTTATGTTTGCAGTGTCGTCGAAACGCTGGCTGAGTCTATCGCACCTGCCGGTCCATCTTTGCAAGGCGGGTGCGGTGTCATGACCGCTCATCATCGGGCGCATGGCCCGCGCAGCGACAGGGCGTCCGAGGTCTGAGGATATGAATATGCTTCTGCTCAGGGATGCGGTACGTCGCAACGGCGTGACAGTACGTTTGCTGCCCTTCGCGCTTGCAGCATTGGCGCTGCTGCTGCCTGCCGTGAACGGTCCGGCATGGGCTTTGTATCCCGACCACGTCGTCAGGATTGTGGTTCCGTTCGCGCCGGGTGGCGGCACCGACGTGATTGCGCGCACGCTGGCGCAGGAGATGGCAAAGGATCTCGGCGCCACCGTCATGATCGAGAACAAGCCGGGCGCCGGTACCATCATCGGCACCCAGGCCGTCGCCGCCAGCGAACCCGACGGGTACACGCTGCTGATGGGCACCTTCGCCAACGCGGTCAACCCGAGCCTGAACGACAGGCTGCCTTACGACCCGCACAAGGATTTCGCCCCGGTCGCGCTGGTGGCGCGCTCGTTCAATATCGTCGTTGTCAGTCCGAAATCGCCGATCAAATCGATCGCCGATCTGATCGCCGCGGCCCGGGCCGAGCCGGACAAGCTATCCTACGGGACCTTCGGCATCGGCACCTCGGCACATCTCGCGGCCGAACTGTTCAAGCGTATTGCGAAGATCGACCTGGCGGCCATCCACTACAAGGGCGCGGCGCCTGCGATCACCGACCTCCTCAGCGGCCAGATCCAGGTCATGTTCACGACGGTCGCAAGCGCGGCTTCGCTGATCGAGAGCGGGCAGTTGCGCGCGCTCGCGGTGACGTCGACCGAGCGGTCCCCGGCCTTTCCTGATGTGCCGACGGTCGCCGAGGCAGGCCTGCCCGGCTACGCCGCGGAAAGCTGGTACGGCCTGTTCGCACCCGCCAGGACGCCGCCCGATGCGATCGCGCGCCTCAACAAGTCGGCGGCAACGGCTGTGCAATCCGAGGCATTCAGGCAACTCGGCCGCAATGAGGGCCTCGTCATGGTCGCGCAACCGCCCGACGAACTCGCTCGCTATTTTCGCGGCGAGGAAGCGCGCTGGCGCGGCGTGATTCAGGCCGCGGGGATCAAGATTGAATGACGGGGCAGCGCCAGGCCCACCGTCGCCACGATCCTGTTTCACCGATGCGCGTTCCCGGAAATAGTCATTTCAGGAATATTGCCGGGCCAGGGGTGTTGCAGAGGTTGGCCGCGGCGCGTGAATTGTTGCGCCAAGCATTGAAACATCAACAAAAAGCCGAGGGAGAGATCGCGATGAAGGTAGGGGCGGATGCCGTTCGTGGCGTTGTGAGATCCGGGTCGGGCCGAAGCGCGGCTTTGTATGTGGCGATTGCGATGATCGGATTGCCTTCATTGCATGCTCAAACCACGGAAAGCCCAGTGCTGCAGGTTCCAGCGCATTCGGTCCCGGTACCCTCGACCGTCAGTCCGCAAATGGCGAAGATCATCGGTGCGCCGCTTCGCACCAACTGGAACGTGCTGCCGAAGACCGGTGAGGAATGGCGGCCGGTCGCCGATGCCGGCGCGGCCGCCACCATCAAGAACATCCCCGGTATGATGGAGCGGCTGCATGTCAAGGTCGAGAAGACCGTCATCGATGGTGTCAGGGCCTTCGTCCTCACACCCGACGTGATCCCGCCCGAGAACCGCAACCGGCTGCTGATCCATGTCCACGGCGGCTGCTATGTTCTCAATCCCGGCGAGGCGGCGCTTCCCGAAGCGCTGTTCATGGCGGGCTTCGGCCACTTCAAGGTCATCGCGGTCGACTATCGGATGCCGCCCGAAGCTTATTTCCCGGCGGCGCTCGACGACGGCCTGACCGTCTATAAGAACGCGATCCGGACCACGAGCCCGAACAACATCGCGATCTTCGGCAGTTCGGCGGGCGGCGCGCTG
Organism: uncultured Alphaproteobacteria bacterium; assembly: GCA_963756215.1. GTDB lineage: Bacteria > Pseudomonadota > Alphaproteobacteria > Rhizobiales > Xanthobacteraceae > Bradyrhizobium. The sequence goes on from CAVWMY010000003.1 coordinate 255,024, forward strand.
ACTCTGGAAATGATCCTGAAGGCCAAGCAACAGGGATTGCCGATGCCGGGCGCGATCGCGCCGGGCACGCCGATGTCGGATGTGACCAAGGTCGGCGACACCTTCGTCACCAACGCCATGCTCGATAACGTCCTGGTTTCGCCGGACGGATTCTGCGATGCCGGTACCAAGGTCTATGCCAACGGCCACGACCTGCACGATCCCTTGCTGTCACCGGTCTATGGCGAAATGCAAGGCTTTCCGCCGACCATCCTCACCAGCGGAACGCGGGATCTCCTGCTGAGCAACACCGTGCGGGTCCATCGCAAGCTGCGCCAGGCCGGCGTCGAGGCGGCGCTGCAGGTTTTCGAAGGTCAATCCCATGCGCAGTTTTATCGCGACGACACCTCTCCCGAAGCCAAGGAGGCCTTTGAAGAGATCGCAGGCTTCTTCGACCGGCATCTGGGAAAATAACCGCCGCGATCAAGGCGTCGTTCGAACCCATCTACTCGACAAGTCAGGGAGGATTGTCATGTCAGGATTTCTACCGCGTGTCCTTGTTGCCGTCGGCCTCGCCTCGATCGGCGCGGTGTCTTCGGCCGGGGCCGAGGACACCGTCCGCATTCGCGGCATCATCGAGCAGGTCGACGGTCCCGTGTACCTCGTCAAGAATCGTGACGGTGCCGAGCTCAAACTGACCGTCACCGACAACCCGCTGTTTGTCGCGATCGCGCCATCGACCATGGCCGACATCAAGCCCGGCATGTTCGTCGGTTCGGCGGGAACGATGCAGGCCGACGGTACGCAGAAAGCAATCGAGGTACATATTTTTCCGGAATCGATGCGCGGCACCGGCGAAGGTCACTACGACTGGGATCTCAAGCCGAACACCAAGATGACCAACGCCAATGTCGAGCAGACGGTGGCGGGCGTCGACGGGCAGACATTGTCGGTCAAATACAAGGACGGCGAGAAGAAATTGCTGGTGACGCCTGAAACCGTCGTCGTTACCTACGTGCCCGGCAACAAGGAAGAATTGAAGCCAGGCACGAAGATTTTTGTCGGCGCCGCCAAAAAGATGCCGGACGGCACTTTGCAAACACCGCGCATTACCTATGGTCGAAATGGTGCGGGCCCGGCGTTTTGAACTCTTGGGCGTCACATCGCTCTCGTTCCTGCAACCACGTCAAGCTTCAACCTTGGAGGACATCTTGCGTTCAATCGTTACAATGACACTGGCGGCCTGCGCCATCGCGGCCTTGAATTCGCCGACGCTGGCGCAAGCGCCGGCGCCGGCAGCCCCTCCGGCGCAACCGTCCGCGGGCGGAACCCCGGATGCGATTCCGTTCGATATTCCCTATGGGACATCGATCGGACTCGAGCGCGCCAAACAGGTGATGGCCGCGGCCGAGGCCGAAGCCAAGCGGCGAAACTGGAAGATGAACATCGCTGTGGTCGACACCAACGGCGAACTCGTGCATTTCTCGCGGATGGAAGGTGCGCAGATCGCGTCCGGTCCGATTTCGATCGGCAAGGCGCGCACCGCGGCGCGCTTCCGTCGCGAGTCGCGCCTGTTCTACAATGCCTATGAGACCGGTCATCCCTACACCGGTACGCTGGACCCGACGCTGGTCGCGAGCCCCGGGGGCTTTCCTCTGGTCGAGGGCGGCAAGCTGATCGGCGCGGTCGGATGCAGCGGCGGTACCGGCGACCAGGACGCCACGATTTGCAAGGTCGGCGCTGAAGTCGTGAAATAATATCACCGGATACCTGATGTCCCGGACGCGATGCCACTGCTGCGCGGCGGCATCGCGGAACCGGGCTTTGTCAGGACGCGGTGGATTGTGCGGTGCGGCCGCTGCGCCACCCGCGCGGCGGCAGCCTTTTTCGCTGGACGAGCCAACGATCGGCTCTTTATATCAAGGCGAAAGTGCGATGCCGCCGCAAGGTATCGGCGTCACCCCCCGAACAAAGCTGGAGTCCGCCCATGCGGTTGCTGTTGCTGCTGCCCTTTATCGGCCTGTTGTGGGTGCCGTTCTATAATTTCGAGAATCCGACACTGTTCGGCTTTCCCTTTTTCTACTGGTACCAGTTGATGTGGGTGCCGATCACCTCGCTGCTGATCTGGCTGGTTTATCGCAGCCGCACCAACGACGAAGCCCGATAGACGCCTTCGAAGCGCATTTCCGACAAGGCAGAGTAAATGGCCGATCAGCTCGACTGGACTGCGCTCGCAGTCTTTATCTTTTTCTTTATCCTCGTCACCGTGATGGGATTCATGGCCGCGCGCTGGAAATCCGGCCCCGTCAGCGAACATCTCGACGAATGGGGTCTGGGCGGGCGGCAATTCGGCACCTGGATCACCTGGTTTCTGGTCGGCGGCGATTTCTACACCGCCTATACCGTGATCGCAGTGCCGGCTTTGGTGTACGCGGTCGGCGCCTATGGTTTCTTCGCGCTGCCTTACACCATCATTGTTTATCCCTTCGTGTTCGCGGTAATGCCGTATCTGTGGAAGGTGGCGCACGCCAACGGCCACGTCACCGCCGCCGATGTGGTCCAAGGCACATATAATTCGCGCGCTCTAGAGCTGGTGGTCGCGATCACCGGCATCGTCGCGACCATGCCCTATATCGCCCTGCAACTCATCGGAATGGGCGTCGTGATCAAGGCGATGGGCCTGACCGGCGAATTGCCGATCGTCGCGGCCTTCGTCATTCTTGCATTGTACACTTACAGTTCGGGCCTGCGGGCGCCGGCGCTGATTGCGTTCGTCAAGGACACCATGATCTACATCGTGGTGCTGGTGGCCGTGGTAGTGGTGCCTACGAAGCTCGGTGGGTATGGCGCGGTATTCGCCGCGGCCGGCGATGCCTTCGCGGCCAAGGGCGGCGCGACTGGACTGCTGCTAAAGCCGGCGCAGATGCTGCCCTACGCCACGCTGGCGCTGGGCTCGGCGCTGGCAGCGTTCATGTATCCACATACGCTCACCGGCGTGTTCGCGTCGAAATCCGCCGATACCATTCGCAAGAATGCAATCCTGCTGCCGGCCTATACGCTGCTGCTCGGCCTGATCGCGCTACTCGGCTACATGGCCCATGCAGCTCACATCAAGGTGGATTCGCCCAACGATGTGGTGCCGACCTTGTTCAAGGTGCTGTTCCCGCCGTGGTTCGCCGGCTTTTCGTTTTCGGCGATCGCCATCGGTGCATTGGTGCCCGCCGCGGTGATGAGCATCGGCGCCGCCAACCTGTTCACCCGCAACGTCTGGAAGTCCTACGTCAACCCGGACATCAGCCACGCCGGCGAAGCCTCCGTCGCCAAGATCGCCTCGCTGGTGGTCAAGGTCGGCGCGCTCGCCTTCATCCTGTTCCTGCCGACGCAATATGCGCTCGACCTGCAACTGCTCGGCGGCCTCTGGATATTGCAGACCTTTCCGGCGCTGGTATTCGGCCTATTCACGCGCTGGTTCCGCGCCGGGGGCTTGCTGCTCGGCTGGGCCGCGGGCATGGGCTGGGGATCGTGGACGGCGTGGAGCAACGGGCTGAAACCGCTTGCGACGATCGATCTCGGCGGCGCCAGCTATGTCTTCTACGTCGGGCTTGGCGCCCTGATCCTCAACGTCGTGGTCGCCGCGGTTGCGACGGTGATTCTGTCCCTGGTCGCACCGAAGGGACGGCCCGTGACGGCGCCGTCCTGATATCGACGTTCAGAGCGAGATAGCTCTTCTTCGAATCGCGCTCTCGCTCCGCGGTGTTAGCTCATTTGCGCATGATCTCTTCGGAAAACCGGCATCCACTTTGCGCTAATGCGGCCCCGCGGGTCCGGGTCATGCTCTATCGCTTTTCCGCTACAAACCTGTTGCGCAGGGTGCCGATGCCGGTGATGTCGATCTCGACGACATCGCCGGCCTTCAGGTCGGGCGAGGCGCCGTCGGTGCCCATCCAGATCACGTCGCCAGGCCACAGCGTGAAGTATTTCGTCAGTTCGACGATGAACGGCTTGATGCCGAAGATCATGTCGTTGGTATGGAATCGGCCGGTTTCCCTACCGTTCACTTTGATGCTGGTTTCCATCTTGTCGAGATCGACATCGGTCTCGATCCACGGTCCCATCGGCTTGAACGTATCGGCGTTCTTGGCCCGCCAGAGCCCGCGATCGGCCTTCTGCCAGGTACGCTCGCTGACATCGTTGCCGATGGTATAGCCGAACACGCAGGACATCGCGTCGGCTTCCGACAGGTGCTTGGCCCTTTTGCCGATGACGACGACCAGTTCGCCTTCGTAATGAATCTTCTCGGTCGCGGTGGCGGGAATCACGACGTCTTCGTCATGCGCGATCAGCGCGTTTTGCGCGCGATAGCCGATCTCGGCCCGGTCCGGGACATTGGGCACGGTGCCGGCCTTGTCGGCGGCTTCCTTGAGGTGCTTGAGATAGTTCAGGCCGACGCAATAGAACGTGCGCGGCACCAGCGGCAGTTCGATCTTCACGTCCTTCAGTGCATGGAATTGCGCGGTTCGCTTCCACTCGCCGAACGGGTCGCCGCTGATTGTGACGACCTTGTCGCCCTCGACGAGACCCCACGACGTCTGTCCGGCCGCGGTGAATTTAAGCCAACGCATCTCTGACCCCTTTTATTGTTCTTATTCGGCCGCAAGGCGCGGCTCGGCTTTCCATGCCCCGGCGGCGGGCCGCTGCAGGCCGAGATTCTCGCGCAGCGTCTTGCCGGCATAATCGCTGTGGAACAAGCCGCGCCGCTGCAGCTCCGGCACGACGTGACGGACGAAATCGGCGTAAGAGCCAGGCACATAGGTCGCCGCCACCACAAAGCCGTCGCAGCCGTGGTTGACGAACATCTCCTCGAGCCGATCGGCGATTTCCTTCGGTCCGCCGACCATGGCGTCCTGGGTCTGGCCCCGACCGGAAAAGGTGATGAAGTCCCGTGTGCTTGGGTTGGTCTTGCCGCTGGTCCGCAGCACGCCGTCGCGGATCCCGATCATGCCCTGCATACCCTGGAGTTCCTCCGTGGTTAGCGGCGCATCGATGTCCTTGGCCGCGAAGTCATAGTTCAACCCTTCCGACAGCAGCGACAGCGCGTCGATCTCCAGCGGGAGCTTCTCGATCAACGCCATCTTGTCCTCGGCCTCGGACTTGGTCGCGCCGGCAACCGGTGTCACCAGATTGCAGAGGAACATCTGGTCGGGGTTGCGCCCGGCCTTGGCGGCCTCGCTCTTGATGGCGTCGTAGCCTTGTTTCGCGCTGGCGAGATTGCGCGCCGCGGTGAAGATCACTTCGCCCCATCGTCCGGCAAAGCGCTGGCCACGGCCACTGGCGCCGGCCTGGATAACGACGGGATGTCCCTGCGGCGAGCGCGGCACCGTGAACGGCCCGCGCGACTTGAAGAATGCGCCGTTGTGATCGAGGCGCTTTACCTTGGTCGGATCGGCGAAACGTCCGCTCTTCTTGTCGATGATCAGCGAGCCGTCTTCCCAGGAATCCCAGTGGCCGAGCACGACCTCCATGAATTCGTCGGCTCGGTCATAGCGAAGGTCATGTTCGAGATGCTGGTCGCGCCCCATATTGTGCGCTTCGCCGTCGTTCACCGAAGTGACCACATTCCACGCCGCGCGCCCGTTGGTCATCAGGTCGAGGGTAGCGAAGCGGCGCGCCACGTCGAACGGTTCGTAATAAGTGGTCGAGCAAGTGGATGCCAGCCCGAGTTTCTCCGTGACCATCCCCATCGTGGTCAGCACCACGATCGGATCCATCTTCACGCAGCGGATTCCGTATTCGACGGTATGGGCGTGATCGTTGCCGTAGCGATCCGGCATCGCCAGGCGATCGTCGAAGAACGCCATGTGGAATTTGCCGGATTCGAGAATCCTGGCGATTTCCTGATAATAATCCGCCGACATCGAATCGTCGCGGGATTCCGGATGGCGCCACGAACTCGGCAGGTTGGTGCAGTTCTGCGCCTGCAGAAAACCGACCATCGCCATTTGCCGCTTCATTTTGTTCTCCTCATTCCGGCCGCCGTCACATCAGATCCAGTTCGGCGGCGAGTTTGTACTCGTCCGCCAGCGCCCGTAGCTTGTCCCAGGTCGCATCCTCGATCTCGATACCTTCGACCTTCCGCTTCTGCTCACGCATGTACTCGACCTCGCCCGGATAGAACACGCCGGGCGAGCCCACCGATGGCGGCGTCGATTTGAGATAGCGCGCGAATTCGGCGACTTCCTTCTTGAAATCCTTCAGCGGACGGAACGCGGCCACATTGAACACCGCCATGAAGCATCCGTCATTGTGCCGGCCGGTCGGCTCTACCCCGAAGCCCAGGCCGGTGAGAAGTCCGCACAGTACCTCCACCATCGCGGCGAGGCCGCTGCCCTTGTAGCCCTCGGTGCCGCCGAGCGGCAGCAGCGCGCCGCCCTTGCGAAATTGTCTGGGGTCGGTGGTCTGCCGACCCTCGGCATCGATGATCCAGCCGGTCGGAATTTCCTCGCCGCGCGCGGTGGCGAGCGCGATCTTGCCGGCCGCGACCGCCGACGTCGCCATGTCCAGATAAAAGGGAGCCTCGAGGTCTGACGGCACCGCGATTGAAATCGGATTGGTGCCCAGCCGCGCTTCGCGGCCGCCGAATGGTGCGACGAATTTGGGCGAGCGTCCGGAATCGGCGGCGGCAAGGCCGATCATCCCCTCCCGCATCGCCATCATCGGATAGGCGGCAAGCCGCCCGACATGGCTTTGCCGGAACACGGTGCAAGCGGCGAGGTTGGCGGTTTTCGCTTTTTCGATCGTCAGCGCCATCGCTTTGGCGTTGACGTGAAAGCCAAAACCCCAGTTGCCATCGATCACCGTAGTGGTGGGCGATTCCTGCACGATCGTCCATCTGGCGCCCGGGACGATATGTCCGGCCTTGATACGGTCAATGTAGGTTGGAATCGCGATGACGCCGTGGGAGTCATGGCCCGCGAGATTGGCGTTGACGCAGCCCATGGCGACGGCGCTGGCTTCCTCGTCGGATGCGCCGGCGGCGGTCAGTAGCGCCGCGCCGATGCGCGTAAGACGGTCGGCCTGGATAATCGGCATGAGGATTCCCGTTTTTCAACGCCCGCGCTTCGGCGGGTCTTGTTTGCTGTTGTTGGCCGATGGTCTCAAAGCGGCGGCTGGAGAGCAAGTAACAAGAAGCTTGGCCGCCGCAATGCTGGTCCGCGCCGATCAGATTTCGCCGGGCGGAATTGACGGGGCGAGTTTGTGCGGGAAGTCGCCGGTCCATGGTAGCGATGTCTGATCACCGAGCGATTTAAGCAATACATCGGCGCCGCTTGCGACGGTGGTGCCGTTCGGGAGCCCGAGGCTCGAGCACCATGCATCCGGCATCGGTTGCGCGATGCCGCGCGCCTCAAATGCGGGACCCCACCACCATGCCGGTGCCGGCGATCGTCCGTCTTCCGCGATCGCTCGCCATTGCGCAAACTCGCGCACTGCACGTTCGAATTGCAAACTGGCAACCTGGTCCATGATGGCCTCCCGACGATGGAGACTACGCCGGTTTGAAGCCGCGGCCAATGTTCCGGCGTCGATCAGCGTTTCACAACCGGGTTGACCGGTCTGATCCACAGCCAGCCGATGACGCCGCCGAGCAACGCGCAAAGTGCGGCCAACAGCAGAACGATGCGTAGCGCGCGGTCGAATGCGGCCTTGGCCTCCGCGGTGACACCCGCCTGTCCGGCCAGTACCGCATTCAGCGCCTCGCTGGCCTGCGCGGGTGCGAGCCCGGCAAACTGGTGCGAAAAGCTCGCGAACAGCACGGCGCCAAATACCGCGACGGCGAACAACGCGGCAACGCGGGAAACCGCATTGCTGACGCCCGATGCGATTCCGGCGTGGGCGTCGCCTACGGATGTCATCACGGTCGACGTCAGCGGCGGAACGGTAACGGTCATGCCGATGGCGAACACGCAGATTGCAGGGAACACACCAACCCAGTAAGAGCCCGTCAGCGGCGCAAATGCGAGGAGGGTCAAGCCGACAGATGCGATGATGGGGCCGGCGGCCAACGACAGCCGAGGTCCGTAACGGTCGGCGACGGCGCCGGCGAATGACGCGCCGAAACCCATGATCAGGGCCAATGGCAACAGCGCGGCGCCGGCCTGCGTTGCGGAATAGCCACCGAGCCGGATCAGGCCGAACGGCAGGTAATAGAGCGCTCCACCGAGCGCAAAGTAAACCATCAGCGTCAGCGCATTTGTTCCGGAAAAATTTCGCGAGCGATACAACGACAGCGGCATCATCGCCCGCGGTCCGGATTTGGCTTCGATTGCGACGAAGGATGCCAGCAGCGCCAATCCCGCGCCCAGCGCGCCGAGTACTGCGGTATCGTGAAATCCAGAATCCGGGATCGCACCCAGCGCCCAGGCGATCGCCGCCAGGCCCAGGGCGGCCGCAATCGAGCCTTTCCAGTCGAGCGGTATGGCTCGGGGATCGCGGCTCTCACGCGCAAAGCCGGCCGCAAGTCCGGCGGCGGCGATGGCCAGCGGTATGTTGAGCAGGAAGATGGCGCGCCACGATACGTGATCGACCAACCAACCCCCGAGCACGGGGCCGGCAGCCATGACCAACGCGCCGACTCCGGCCCATAAACCGATTGCACGGCTGCGCTCATGCGGCTCGAACGTCGCCCCAAGCATGGCAAGACTAGCCGGGGTCAGCAGCGCGGCACCGAGGCCTTGCACCGCACGGCTGACCACGAGCGCCTCGATGTCTGGCGCCAAACCGCATGCGATCGAGGCCGCCGTGAAGACCGCGATGCCGAGAAGGAAAATACGCCGGCGGCCGTACAGGTCGGCCGCCGAACCTCCGGTCAGCACCAGCGCGCCGAGCAGCAACAGGTAGCCGTTTACGATCCACTGCGTCGATGCCGCGTCCGCTTGCAGCGCCTGCTGGATCGCGGGGAGGGCGATATTGACAACGGAGCTATCGATAAACGCCATGCTCGATCCGAGGATCGTTGCAGCGAGCGTCAGGCGCTTGCACCTGGGTGACAGCGCGTCGGGCAGAGCCGGCGCTGCCTGGATGACGCCTGTGTCGCAAGGCGGTCGCACGAAACCAATCATGAAGACCCCGGGAAAGTGCAGCCGAGGCCACGATGGTGCGCCCCGTATCCACGGTTGGCAACGCGTCCGAGGTGAGGCGTATCGACCTTGCGGCTTCTTCCGTCATAGCGGCGGCTGGACGAGTCGCGCCGCGACGGACCGGCGTCTCAGGCTGGGTCAGGCGCAACGTCGAATCGCGCCGTGACGACCGCATTTTCCGATCGGTCACGTCGCATTTCGGCTTTGTAGACGTAGTGTAACGGAAGCGTCGGCCGCCGGTTACTGCGCCTATTCGACCTCTGTCGGAGTGGCGGGCCCTTCTCCCATGATCAGCAGAACGGCGTCTTCGTCCTTGGCGCCGTCCCAATGCACCTGCTTGCCGTAATGCGTCACGAAGCTGCCGGCAGGCATCGGGGTAGTCCCGTGCTCGGGATCGAATTTCGGGCCGGTGCCTACCCACCAGGTGCCTTGCAGCACGACAATGTAACGGTCGTTGGGGTGGAAGTGCGGATGACTGAAATGGTTGCCTTTGGTCCACTTGTTGTAGACGGCGTAAAATCCGGGCTTGGTCGGATCGCCGACCACGACCGCGACTTGCGCGCCGGCTGCATTGACCGGCCCCCACGGAATCTGATCCGGCAATTTATAGCTGAGGGCTGCGGGGTTGAGTTCGGCCGCGGAGCCGATGCTTAACATGCCCGCGAACGCAACGGGCATCGCCAGGTATCGCCAAAAGCGCTTCAAGAGTCTCAAAGTATCCTCCACTGGGTTCCACGGCCTTGAATGCAGCCGCTGGATTTGTTTTCTGTACCGTCATGCTAGCCGGTCTCGTTCCGGCGGTGCAAGCGACATGCCTGCCGGCGTCGCGCGTCAGATGTGAACACGACGCATAGGCATGAATGCTGTTATCGAATGCCGGGCAAATCTAAGTCTGCGGCCTGGCTATGCCGGGTCTGATCGCTGCCCGAAGATCGGCTCTGGTTGAAGAGCAGATAGAGGGCACGCGGGTTGGTGGTCAGATAACGCCAGAGCAGCCGGCGTGGCTCTAGCCAGATGCGCCAGGCCCATTCGAGGCCCGCGGCCTGCATCCATTTTGGGGCACGCGCGCGGCTGCCTGAAAGAAAATTAAACAAACCGCCCGATGTCTTGATGACACCGACATTCGACAGCAATGGCGTGAATTGGTCGACAAAGACCTGCTCATGGGGCACGCCGAGCGCCACCCACAGGTAATCCGGCGCCAGCGTGTTGATTTCGTCGACCTTGCGGCGAAGGGCTTCGCCCCGCAGATAACCATGGCAATGCCCGACGATCCGAAGCTTTGGAAACTTCTTCCGGACCCTGGCGACGGCTGCGGTATTTTCCGCTTCATTGGCGCCGAACATATAAAAGGTCAGACCGGCGGTCGCCGCCTTGCGCGCCACGACTTCGAACAGGTCGGTGGTTGCAACGCGCTCCGGTAACGGCGTCGACGATTTCAGTCGCGACACCGTGACCAGGGGTTGGCCGTCGGCATTGATCAGATCGGCGGAACGAAACAGCCGGCCGGTCATCGGTTCGGTCGAACAGCGCGCCAACACTTCGCCATTGGCGGAAGTCAGGTACAGCGGCCGGTCAACCCGGCGTACTGGAAACACCATGTCGATCATGAAATTCGCGGTCTGCTCGACATCGAGCACGGCGAGACGTAGTCCGCCGAGCGTGATCCGAGGCACGATCGCGGTTGCGGCTCGCCCGACGGGGTTGATGCGGCGCTCAAGCATATTGTTTGTCCGAGCCGTTGACGACCGCAACATGAAGTTCGCTAAGGACGACGCCGACCAGCTTGCGTTCCGCGCCGCCAAGTGCCGTGATCATGTTCTCCATGCACTCGTTGATGTCGAGGCTCGCGGGCAACACCGCGACGAGACCGCCGGCGAGATCGAGCAGCTCGTGGTCGGCCGCACTCCAAGGCGTCGCCGGCCCGTCGAGGATCACGAGATCATAGCGGCCGCCGGAGCGCGCCCGGGCAATCGCCGCGCCGATGGACTTGCTTGCTCTGGTGTCCGATTCTTTGGGCACCGGCAGAATGGAGATGCCGTTCAAGCTTTCAATCTCGGTGCAAGCCTTCGAGGCGTGGATCCAGCCGAAGCGGCTCTCGCGCGCGCGGGGCATCCTGTTCGACAGGCTGTGGGTGACATGATCGGCATCGATCATCAACACTTTGATCCCATCGCGTGCCGCCGCCAGCGCAATGTTGAGCGCGGCGATGCTGCGGTCTTCCTCTGCGCCCCCGCCGATCACGGCCATGACCGGTGTGATATCCCCGGGCGAGCGCCGCAGCAGCGGCGCGCGCATCGCGCGCATGGCGCTGAGAAAAGCCGTCACGGGCAAACCCATCCGCAGCGTCGGCCAGCCCATTTGCGTGACGTCCACGGTCGCGGTGCTTGCCAGTATTGCGCCGAGCGTCCGTATCACATCGGATTCCTGAAGGCGTGCGATCAACGGTTTCTCGATCAACGTTACCGCGACGGGCGGCGGCGGCGCGGCGACCGGCGGTCCCGGCGGCTTGGTCGCGGAATTGAGCAGATGCTGTTCGCGCGTAGCAGGCGACAGCCGATCAACCGCCACCGTCCAGGCCGCGGCGGCCAGCGCGCCGAGCATGAAACCGATCATCGCCAAAAGGCTCATACCCGGCGGGAATTTGCGCGTCTGCGGTATGGTCGCCTCGCCGATGATACGCGCGCTCGATGTGTTGAGGCTTTCTTGCTCCTCGGTTTCGCGCGAGCGCTTTAGAAACGCCTGATAGACGTCGCGGCTGGCTTCCACGTCGCGCTCGAGTTCGCGCAACCGTACCGATGCCTGACTCATCTGTACGCTCTGGCGTTTCTGCGCCTCGAGTGCCTTGTTCAGCGAAGCCTCGTAATCGCGGGCGCGGGTCAGGTCGTTTTTCGCCGAGGTCGCGAAGCGATCGATCTCTTCCGTAATGGTACGGCGCAAATCTTCGACCTGCTTCTCCATTTGCCGCAGCGATGGGTGCCTTGGTCCGAGTTCGCCGGTCAATTCCGCATAACGCTTGCGCGCTTCGGCATACTGGGCGCGCAGATTGGCGATGGTCTGCGACTGCAAGGCCTCGGGAATGGCGCCGTTGTCGGCGGCGGTACGTCGGCTGGCTTCGATCTGGTCGTATTTGGCCTGGGCGTCCAGCGTCAGCGCGTGCGCCGAAGCGAGGCGCTGGTTGCCGGCGGAGAGTTGCTGGTCGCTGATCAGCGTGTCCTGGGTGCCGACAAAGTTGTTCTGCGCCTTGTAGACCGCCAGCGCGTTCTCGGCATTGCGAAGCCGTTCCCTCAATTCCTTGAGGCGACCCGACAGGTCGTTGGTCGCGCGACGCGCGGCAGTGGCTTGCGAATTCTTCGATTCCGTAAGGTAGGCGTTCGCGAGGGCGTTGGCGATCATGGCCGCCTTTACCGGATCGCGCGACCAGACATCGATGTCGACGATGAAGCTGCGATCGGTCTTCTTTACACTGACATGACGGTTCAATGCGTCGAGCGCCACCATCTGTACCCGCTTGGTCTCTTCCGCGGATGGTGCGCCCATCCCAAGCAAGCCGAACAAGGACGTCAGGGCGCCCTTCGAGCCACCGCCGAATTCAGGATCCTGGTCAAGGCCGGTATTTTGGATGACCTGCAGCAGAACGTTGTTCGAGGTGATCAGGCGGGCCTGGCTTTCAACCACCATCGCAAGGCCGGAAACGTCCTGGGCGCGCGGCGTCAATTCGCGATCCACTAACTGCAGTTCGCGCGGGTCGACGTAAAGCTGGGCGGTGGCGTAATATTTCGGCGTCAAGCTCTTGCCGAGCGTGACGGCGGCACAGGCGCAGATCAGCCCGGCGCCCGCAATGGCCGCCTTTCGTTGCCACAGCACGCGGCTGAGCTCCAGCAGGCTGAAGCCTTCCGAAGCCCGTGGCGACGCGGGCGCGGCTTCGGTCCGAGCTATCGGTTGATCATACGCAAGCATGGGCGCCAACTTTCATTACAAACGCCGCCCACATCGGCCAGCGTGCCGGGTTTCGGGACACGCCGGCCGCGTGTGGTTTTGGCGCGAGACATGCGCAACATAAAAAATTAACCATGCGGATTGCGCGAGCATTCACCGGAATGGCAAAGAAAGCGTTTAAGCGGCAATGCCCCGCTGCGCCTGTTTCGAGCCGCCTCGTATTCATGGCTCATCGCTTCCGCAGAATGACGTGATAGTCGCCGCGCCGCACGTCGGTTGTCCCCGGCAGCAGGAAATTCAGCGCGGCCGCGAAAGCATCCAGCAGTGCGGCGAGCCGCGGCTTGCGAACTCTCATCTCCGGGAAGCGGGGGCTTTCGTACTCATTCCGGTAGAGCATCTCCAGGCCATGCGTGGCCGCGAAAGTCTCGAGTTCTTGATAGCGTGACCAGCGGATGGAAAAAGGTCGGGAACGGCGCCTCGCCGGGCTGGCCGGCTTTGCTGTCGCCGCGCACGTAGCGGTAATACCAGACGTGGAACCAATGCGGTGTGTATTTGGTAACGACACCGGACAACGACTTCGGATTCGGCGCGCCGATCAGAAGCAGGCCGCCCTGCTTCAACGACCCGCAAAAGCCGCGCAGGGCGGACTCGGCGTCGGCGAGGTGCTCGATCACGTTGTAGCAAATGACGAGATCGAAACTGTCCGGCTCGAAGCGGTAGGTCTGGATGTCGCCGAGGATCTTCGCCTGCGCATAGTCGTTATTGCGAATCTGGTCGGCGTCGACGTCGACAACCGTGACATGAGCGCGGTGCATCAGGTTCAGCGGCAAGAAGCTGGTCGAACCACCGCCGGCTTCGTAGATCGCGAGCCGCGGTTGCGCGGCAAACCTGGCCGAGAGTATGCCGTGAACGGCGAGCAGGCTCTGGCGTGCTTCGCCGGCTGGCAAATCGAGCAACGATTGCGGGTGCGCCGAAGTGACGCCCGGCGCAAATGTTTTTGGCGTGGCGTCAAGCGACGATGCATAGCGGAAGTCAGTGATTGCAGTCTTGTTCATTGTTTTTCATTCCGGAACACAAGGCTATAGACAACGACGGCGGAGAGCGCATAGAGGCCGATATAGACGGCATTGAGCCAGGAACCCCATTGGGCGATGCCGTGAAGGGAAACCAGCAGCAGCGCCAGAGCCAGGGCTTTCAAGGCGACTTGCGACGTTGCGAGCACGGCGCGGATCGTCATTCGCTGGTAGGCGAAGAACAGTTCGGAGTGATATTCGAGCAGGTTCTTGAAGGCGGGGACGGCCGGCACGACAAACAGGAATGGCGTGGCCGAGGCGATGTTGTGACCCAGCAGATCCGGCCACACCGACAGGACCGCCAGCAGTCCGGCAAAGCCGGCGGTCGAAATCAATGCGATCATCGTTTCGACGCCCAGGCTGCGGGCGATCTGGTTGTGCGCGCGAACCTCGAGGATCAGCTTGCGCGAATACAGCACATAGAAGGTGCGGATAGGCACCGACGTGAAATCGATGATGCGCGAGGCAATCGCATAGATGCCGACCGTTCGCTGGTCGGCCAGCGACAGCATCACCACCTTGTCGATCTCGTTCTGCGAGATAAAGGCGCAATAGGCGACGGCGAACATCAATGCGTCGCGTATCCGCGCCAGGAACAGCGATGCGCGCCAGCGCAATCTGACGCGCGGCTGGTAGATGATGATCGCCAGCAACATTGCGGCAAAATTAAACAACACGTAGACGGCGGACCAGGTCTCGATGTCGTGCCGACCCGAAGCAACGAAGGCGACAGCGCCAACCGTACGCAGGGCCGTGCCGAGGCTGATCACAAGCGACGCTTGCGCGTAGCGGCCGAGACCGTTGTTGACCTGATGGATCATCTCCACGATGCGCCAGGTGCCGGTTTCGACCAGTATAATGAGGATGAAGGTGGTCAGCGACACCGACGTCGTGAACAGGAGATAGAACACAGGCAACGAGGCGGCGAGGCACAGCGGCAGCGAAACCAGCCAGCTCACATAGAATACGGCGAGATAGCCGCCAAGCACGCGGCGCTTGCCCGCCGCCGCTCTGAAGGCAAATGACGAAAAGCCGAGCCCGGAGAAGCAGCCGATCATGATGCCGGTCGCCGAGGTGGAGGCGAACGCACCCAAGTCGTGCAGCGACAGGGTGTTGGCGAGAATGAAGAAGTAGACAGCCTGCAGCGCAAGGCGCAGGCCGGTGCCGGCGAACACCTGAAGATAATTGGCGATCTGGGTGCGGAAGGTGACGGCCAGCATATCGCGCAGGCGCGAGGCCCGCGAGACCACCGGCATTTCCAGTTCGAGCGTGCTTAGCGGGTCGAGCTTCATCACGCAGGAAGACAGCAAGATCGGTGCCGATCCGCTCGATCCCTACGCGCAGTGCTTCGGTCGTGGTTAATCGCGTGCGCGGGTAACCATCGCGAATGCTCGCCCGTCGCAAGGCTTGCCGCTGGACCGGATATTGCAGTGCTCTTGGCATCTCGTTTGAATTGAACGGTGGACCTGGAGGGCGGATGTCGATGAAGACGAATTCGCGACGCGAATTTCTCGCCGATGCGATGAGACTCGCCGCGTTGGGTGTTTCCGGCACAGCCGCGCTGTCCGGCGTGTCCGCATTTGCAACGCCAAGGGCGATGTCGTCGGCAAAGCCGGCCGAGCGCGGACTGATTCCTTATGGTGCCGCGGCCCGATCCGACGCACTGGTGTCCGATCTGTCCTATCGCGACGCGATCGTCGCGAATTGCCAGATGATCGTGCCGGAGAGTGAACTGAAATGGCTCGAGTTGCGGCCGGCGCGCGATGAATTCAGGTTCGACCGCGCCGACGCGATCGTCGACTTTGGCCGCCAGAACAATATCGCAGTCCGTGGCCATACGTTGGCGTGGTACGGCGCCATGCCGGACTGGACCGAGGAGATCAGCAGCCGTGCCGAGGCCGAGCGCGAACTAGTCGACCACATTGAAACGGTTGTGTCCCGATATCGGGGCGCGATCCCGTCCTGGGACGTGGTGAACGAACCCTTGGCGGAATGGCCAAAGGATGCATCGTCGTTGCGCCCTTCGATCTGGTCCAGGCGGCTCGGACCGGACTACCTGTCGATCGCGCTCCGCACCGCCGCGCAGGCCGATCCCGATGCGCAGCTCGTGCTCAACGAGTACGATGTGGAATATGAAGGTGCGCGCTTCGCGGCGCGGCGCAAGGCCCTCATCGGTCTGTTGCGCTCGCTGCGGGATCGCGATGTGCCTTTGCAGGCTGCCGGATTGCAGGCGCATCTGTTCGCGGGCCGCACCCTCGACGTTGACGGCCTGCAGGCGATGCTCGCCGAGATCAAGGCACTCGAGCTTGATGTCCTGGTCACCGAACTCGACGTAGTCGATTACGAATTACCCGGCGACGTGAGCAAGCGCGATGCGCTGGTCGCCGCCTTGGCCGCTCAATTCCTCGGAGCGGTCTGCGATGTCGTCCGTCCGAAGGCGATTCTGACCTGGGGACTGAGCGATCGCTACACCTGGGTACCGACCTATTTCACGCGTCGTGACGGCATGCCCAACCGGCCGCTGCCGCTCGATGCCGACCTCAAGCGCAAACCTCTGTTCGGCGTCATCGAGGAATTCAGACGCCGGCCGGCCTGATCAAGAAGCGTCTACCAAGCCCACCACGGACCAAACTGCACCATGAGCCAAATTTCGACTGAATTCTCTACCCACGTATCGCATCGCGCCGCTTCGGCAGGGCCATCCTGGATCCAGCGATTGCGAGCTGCCGCGATCGCACGCCTGCGCAAGATGAGCTGGCTACGACAGGTCAAACGCAAGCTCATCGAGTTCGAGCGCGGTTCCGAGGAAATAATCTATCGGAGCTCCGAAGTCGCGCAGAAGAACCTGGTTGCTACCTGGAAGCAGCTCCAGTCTGCCGGCGTCATCCTGCCGCTCGACCAGGTCGGCTTCAGCCGCTTTTCGGAGTTCGAGGAAGACGGCCATCTGTTATATTTGCTGACGCTTGCCGGCACGACGTCGCGCACCGTGGTTGAAATCAGTTCGCAGGATGGCCGCACGTGCATGGCGACCAACCTGCTGGTGCATCATCGCTGGCGCGGCTTTCTGTTCGACGGCGACCCGGTGTTCGTTGCCGACGGCCAGCGCTTCTTCGCACGCCATCCGGCCACCCGTGCAATGCCGCCGTTCATGAGAGCGGATTGGTTCACGCGCGAAAACGTCAATCGGGCGCTGGCGGCCGCCTGCGTGCCGGGCGAGGTCGACCTGCTGTCGCTCGACATCGACGGCAATGACCTGCATTTGTGGAACGCGATGACGTTGCGGCCGCGGATCCTGATCTGCGAATTCAACAATGCAGTGCCCAGCACGCTTGCGCTCACCATCCCCTATCAACCCGATTTCAATTTCGCCGCGCAGCCACCCGATCAGGCCCTGTTCCGCTCGGCCAGCCTTGCCGCCTATGTGGCCGTCGGCAGGCGCAAGGGCTATCGCCTTGTCGGAATCAACGCGCTTGGCTTCAACGCGATTTTCTTGCGCGACGACGTACTGGCGACCGAAATGCCGGAAATCGCGGTGTCGACGCTCGACGCCAACCCGCATGCCGGGGAGATGCGCGCCAAATGGTGGCCGCAGCTGTCGCAGTTGCAATGGCTCGAGGTGCCGGCCGATGGAAAGCTCTGAGGCCATGCCACCTCCCTCCCGCGGATTGGTTGCGACGTCGCGTTCGGTCGACAGGTCGATCGACACGGTGGTGTGCATTGCGAGCTTCCGTCGGCCGCAGCATCTGCGGCGGACATTGCAGTCGATCGCCGAGCAGCGCAGCCGGCGTCGTTTCGCCGTGGTCGTCGTCGAGAACGACGCCGTGGGCTCCGAGGGCGCGCTTGTTGCTGCGGAATTTCTGCGTTCCGGTCGGTTGCAGGGGCTTTGCGTGATCGAGCCCCGGCAGGGCAATTGCCACGCCATCAACGCCGCCTTCGAGACCGCTCTGGCCACGTTCCCGGCGGCGCAGCATCTATTGATGATTGATGACGACGAGATCGCGTCGCATGGCTGGCTCGAGCACATGGTGAGCGCCGCCGAAATAACCGGTGCCGAGATCATCGGCGGTCCGGTATTTCCGGACTTCGATGACGAAACCCAGCGGGGGCTCGGTCGTCATCCGGCGTTTCGGCCGGCCTATGACGCAAGCGGTCCGGTACCGGTGATCTATGGCTGCGGCAACTGTCTGGTAAGGCGAGCGGTTTTCACGCGGCTCGTGCATTCCGCGTTCGATCTTCGTTTCAATTTTCTCGGCGGCGGCGATACCGATTTTTTCGTCCGCTGCCGGCAGGCCGGGATGAAATTCTACTGGGCTGCGGAAGCCGTCATCACGGAGACGGTGCCGACGAATCGGACCGCCCTCGGATGGCTGGTGCTGCGTGGCTTGCGGATCGGCGCCATCAACTATCACGTCGAGCTGAAGACGGCGGGAACCGCACGAAAGCGGCTGCGATTGCTGGCAAGGATGCTCGCGAAGCTGCCGCTGTCGATCGTGCGGGCCGGCCGACTTGCCGCTACCGAACAAAAGACCATCATCGCGCTGCATCCGATCACGGTGGCGCTCGGCAGTGCGCTGGCGTCGCTTGGGATCGAACCGCAACCCTATAAAGCCTCGAAGATCGTGTCGTGAGCCAATTCGTCACCACGTCGGAAGTTCGCGCCGTCTTCGGCGAAGTGCGGCGCCTGCAGGTGACGGACGCGCTGCGCGCCGGCGCCTTCACCGGCGCCCTGCTACTGGCCTGGATATCGCTTCGGCCGTTCGTCGATCTCGGCGATGCCGAGCTCAAGGACCTCTCCACCGGTAACGAAACGCTGACCTATCTGGCATTCGGCGGCCTGGCCGTGCTGACGCTTGCCTTGGCAATGCGCGACCA
The DNA here is from genome assembly GCA_963756215.1 of uncultured Alphaproteobacteria bacterium. GTDB lineage: Bacteria > Pseudomonadota > Alphaproteobacteria > Rhizobiales > Xanthobacteraceae > Bradyrhizobium. Next base: position 274,021 of record CAVWMY010000003.1, read on the forward strand.
CATGCCGGGGCTGATGACACTGTTGTCGCCGGCATACATCCTGCTCGCCGGCTGGATCGTGTTGTCCGTGGTGTTATCGCTTGATCCCGATACCTCGATCCGCCGCTTCGCGCTGACCGCCTGTGTCGTCTCCGTCGCCGCGGCCTTGATGCTGTTGCCGAAATCGGAAGTCGAACTGACGCGGTGGTTGAGCATCGCCGCGCTGGTGCTGTTGGCCACCTGCTATCTCGGAATATTGCTGGCGCCGAACCTATCGATCCATCTGGCGACGGACACGCAGGAACCTCACCTCGCCGGCGCCTGGCGCGGCTCGTTCGGTCACAAGAACCTGGCCGCGGCCGTGATGGCGATGCTGTTGTTCATCGGCATTTATATCTTGCGTGCCGGGAAAACGCTTTCGGGCGGTGCGATCATCGCGCTTTCGTTCTTGTTCCTGCTGGAGGCCGAGGGCAAAAGTTCGCTTGCATTGTTCTTTGCGGTGCTGGTGCTGACCGAACTCACCAGGGTCGTCCGCACGTTCTGGCTTCGCGTGGTCACCTTGCTGGCGCCGCTGGTGATTTTGAATTTGCTCAGCGTCGGCACGGTCATGAATGACGGGCTTGCCGGAATAGCAAAGATGCTGCCGCTGGACACTACCTTCACCGGCCGCACCGATATCTGGACCTTCGCGGTGCAGGCGCTGCAACTGCGGCTACCGACGGGTTACGGTTTCGCCGCGTTCTGGGGCTCCAGTTCGATTCAGAACCTGCCCCAAGGCATGGAATGGGCGGAATATGCCTCGCACAGCCATAACGGCTACCTCGACACCGCGCTGGCAATGGGACTACCGGGATTGGCGCTCCTTATCGTGGCGTTGGTGATTGCGCCCTTGCGCGATTTCCACCTTGCCGACCTCAGCGGCAATAATGGCCCGCTGGCGATGCTGCTGCTCCAGATATGGCTGTTCGGGCTTTATTTGTCATCGATGGAAAGCTTCTTCCTCGATCGCGCCGATCCGCTATGGTTTACGTTTCTGGTGGCAGTATTCGGCTTGCACTATTTGGCCCGTTTCCGCCTCAGGGCCTGAAGCGGATCCGGTCGGTCGGCAAAGCAAGCCCGGGTCTCAGATCTGCGCCCACACGGTTTGCGCGACGTCGCGCCACCAGCTATCGAAGTCGAACGGATTCTGCAGTGGCGGCTTGTTGAGTGCGGATACGATGCCGTCGACATAGGCGTCGGCGCCGCTGCCACGAGGAACCAGCACGATCGCGCCGAGATCGATGAGCGCCTTGAAACGAGGATGCTGATCGAACTCGTCAGGCTCGGCCGGGGAAGTTGCGATGACCGGCCGGCCCGATTGCACACAGGCGAGGACGCTGCCGCGCCGCGCGGTGATTCCTTCTTCAAGGGGATAACAGAAGGCGTCGATCTCGCGGAATATTCCGAACACTTCATCATCCGACGCGATGTAGCCGGTGACGAGGACGTCATCAGCGATGCCGAGTTCGGCAGCGCGAGCGTAAAAGTCCTTCTCTATTCCGTCGAGGCCGCGGATGAACGAGCCGACATAAACCAATAGCGGTTTAAGTCCGCGCGTCTTCATGCTCGCGCATATATCGAGCAGCGCAGTGGGCTGCTTTCCGGGATAGATCGATCCGAAATGGGCGATCACCAGCTGCCCGCTCGTGCGCGCAGCGGCGAGCTGTCGACGCAACGAAGAGTCGCTGGTGCCGGCGGGCGCCCTGACGTTGGGCGGCAACGGCGCCAGCACGCTTTTTTTCGCGGCCCGGCCGACCACAGGGTCGGCGGCAAGTTCGCGACGCACCAGCGGCGAGAACATTACGATCGTATCGGCGAGCAGCAGCGCGGGAATGTAGGTGATCCGGCGCGGCCATCGTAGCCCGTACCACTCGTGCTGAATTAGCACAGCACGGCGCCCGCGCAGCCGCGCGATAGCCAGCGCAAGAAGCGGGCGAAGCACCACGGGCTTCCATGCCACGATAGGAAAGTTGCAGACCACAGTTTGCGTCGACCCCACGGCCCGCCAGATCTCGGCGATTGACCCTTGCGATCGGGTCAGGGTCAACGTTGTGCAGGTGCCGGGCGCGAGCCTTTCGACGTTGTCACCCAGCAAACGGGTAAACTGCCCAACCCCGCACAGCATCTGCGGGCCGGCGCCCAGGAACAGCGCCCGATAGGTCGGTTTTGCATTCATCGTGAAGCGCCGGCGATTTCTGAAAGCATCGCGTCAGCCCTACAGCCCAGACGTTAATCTTACCGTAAGCAGGCGGCACCGTTCTTGCCGCATGTTGGTCGGGACCATGGCTGCTGGTTCAATCGGCCGTCGTCTCGGCTCGGGACGGCACTCGGGGGGTCCCGCAACGGGCAGTCGGGCAACCCGGACCAAGCGCGTTAGCCATGCCTCGCGGACATGGTTCGGGGCCGACCGCCGCGGCCGCCTTGGGCACTCTTCTTGCCAGAGAGGGAGTTAGGACCGGCCGTTCGTTTCGCATTGACACAATCGGTAACGTGCGGGGCGCAACAGCCACCGGTTTTCGAAACGACGAGTGGAATGGCCGGAAATGGCCATCACGGAATGGGAATGAACGGGAGTGCGGCGATGACATTGGAGAAGGTTCTTTCAAGCTGGGATGACACCCACTCGCTACTTTGGGGTCATCATCCGATCCAACTGGCCCACGAGGCCCACAAGTCGCCCTTGTTCTCCAAGGATGTGCTCGCCGAACTGATCGAGCGTTATCCGCGCGAGCATTACAGCCTAGTGCAAACCGGCGCCCGCGGCTCGAGCCGGGTTTGGCGGGAGGGTGAAATCGGCAATCTCAGCGGTCATCAGGTGATGGAGGCGATTTCCCGTGGCGGCCTTTGGCTCAACATGCGCAATGTCGGTACGGTCGATCGCCGTTACCGTGAAATGCTGGACAATATGTTCGAGGAAGTCGGTGCGAAAGTCCCCGGGTTCAGCGTGCGGGATCACCAGGAAAGCATTCTGATCTCGTCGCCGGATGCGCAGGTCTACTATCATTTCGATCTGCCGGGACAGGCCCTGATGCAGATCACGGGTCGCAAGCGGGTTTACGTCTATCCGAATACGGCGCCGTTCCTGACGCCGTCGATGCTCGAAGATGTTGCCGTTTTCAACGTCGAAGTCGATGTTCCCTATGAGCCCTGGTACGACAGATACGCCAGGGTATTCGATATCGGTCCGGGGCAAATGCTCAATTGGGAATTGAACGCGCCCCATCGCGTGGAGAACCTCGACACTTTCAGCATTTCGATGACCGTTTCCTATACCAACGATCAGATCAGGCGCGCGGAGGTCGTCCACCTCGCCAACGGACTGTTGCGGCACCGCTTTGGCTACACAGCAAAGGCACGCCATATGCGTGGCCCGTCTTATTTCGCCAAAGCAGTGATGCAGAAGCTTTATCGCGATAGCCGCTGGATCAAGCGCGAGCGCGATGCACGTCGTCCGACCGAATTCCGGCTCGATGCCGCCCAGCTTGGCAAGATCGTCGATCTGCCGAGGGCGGCCTGAAAAAGCTTGATTGGCAATGACGGCTTTAGTGGCAAGTGCAGGGTATCGGGGAACGCGGGTAGCGACTCACGCCGCCGGATACCGCATCGAGTTTTTTCACGACTGGCAACAGGCTATCGCGCGCTGGCACGACGCCGGCTCGTCGATGCTGTTTCAGGATCGTCGCTGGCTTGACGCCTGGTACCAGGCTTTTGCCGGCGTCGACGACGTCGAACCGTTGATCGTTATCATCACGGAAGCGGCGACGGCGGATCAGGTCGCGTTGCTACCTCTGGTCCGCCGGCAACAGAACGGCATCCGTGTCGTCGAATTCGCCGATCTCGAATTGACCGACTACAATGCGCCGCTGCTCGGCGCCGCGGCGCCGCGCGAAGCTAGCGCGGCTTTGGCGCTGTGGCGGGATCTGCTGGCGGCGCTCAGGTGGCTGCCGGGCGGTGCCGATCTGGTTCGGCTGCGCAAGATGCCAATCGATCGCGGCGGTCGGCCTAATCCGTTGACATTGATCGGTACGGCTCACCAGAGCTCATTGAACGGCAACCTCGTGACGACGGGTGATGATTTCGATGCCTACCGCTACTCACTGGAGCGCTCGGTCCGCAAGGAGTTGGAGCGAAGCTGGCGCGTGTTCACGCGCGCCCCCGGTGCGGCGTTCCGATTTGTTACCGGCGACGACGAGGCGAGGCGCGTTCTATCGACGATGGAAATTCAGCAGGACGCCCGAATGCGGAGTCTCGGGTTGAATTTCATCCTCAACGAAGAAACATCCGCGGCGTTCTATCGGCATCTCGTCGAGAAGAATCTCGGCAACGGTTATGCCGTTCTGTCGGCGCTGACAGTCGGCGAAGAGGTGGTCGCAACCTTGCTCGGAATACGCAACGGTGCCCGCTACGTGATGGTCAGAATCAGCAATGCCGGCGAAAAATGGTCGAAATGTTCGCCGGGTCGGCTGATCATCGAGCGTACCATGGCGGAACTGCATCGTGACGGTGTTCGACATTTCGATTTCAGTATCGGCAATTACGCCTACAAGCGGCGATTCGGCGTGACGCCGTTGGCGTTGGCCGACATCACCGCGGCGGTGAGCTGGCGCGGCTTGCCGTTCGCGTTGCGCGATCGCGCCGCGCGAACGCTGCGCCGCCATCCGCGGCTTGCAGCCCGGGTCGGGCGGGCGCTCGGCAAACCGCCCTCCCGCGAAGAGTACTGATCCCCAAACTGGCGTACCCGGCGGAGCACTCGCGGCTCTTATGCGGCGAATTCTCTTGGAGCAAGGCGCTCGTTGCGGACGGCTTGCTTCAGCGAAGAGCGGGTTTCCGGAATCCGGCCGACCGCCGCGGTAGAGACATCCGCCGGGGGCGGTTCACTCGGTTCATCCGCCATCATGTCGCGTACGGCCGCTGCCATCCGCAGTGTCGTTTGGATTTCCCGGGAGCTGGCGCCGTTCTGAAGCAACAGCAAGGTCAGCAGCGCCTTGATGTCGGAATTCATGGCGTCGGCGTGCGGCTCGAACTTGCGCGGGGCGGCTGCGGATTCGGCTTCGTCGTTCAGAACCGGTCGGATCTTGGTGACATTGCTGGTGCTGGTTTCCTCCGCTTCGGCGCTCGGCGCGGGCTCCGCGCATTCTTCCGCGGCCATCAGGCGGGCCGCCGCCGCCATGTTCACTGCCGTCTGAATATCTTTCGGGCTCGTGCCGGACTTGAGCAGCAACAAGGTGAGCAGAGCCTTGATGTCGAAATTCATCGCCGAGTTGTTCATTGTCGTCCTCATGTTTGAGGTGGGGTTTGGGTTTGGGTGGTTGCAGGAGCGTTCATCCCGAACAGCCGTTCCAGGAGTGACGGGGCGCGCGCTTCCGGTTGCGGAGGTTCTGCCGGAGGCCTGGGCGCCGGTATAATAACAGCGGTGCGCTTCAATTTGCGCTTGGGCGGAGGGGTCGGCCCCGCGGAAAGCACGGTCAATGTGGCGCTTTCGATACTGCCACGAAAGGTGATCGGCTCCAGCACATCGGCGACGTTGAGGGTTTCGTTCCGCGCCCCAAATCGCACTTGGCTTTCGTCTGCGAGACTACCGTTTCGGACGGAAGTTTCGGACAGGTCCAACCGATCGGCTCTCGCGAGGGCCTGCCGCGTCCGCGCCGGGTCGACGCCTTGGGATTTGATCAGGAATATTGCGGCGGCGGCGCAGCCGGGCACGCAGATCGAAATCAGGAAAGTGGCTAACAGCGCCCAGGGCCCAAAGCGAAACCTGGGCTGAACATCACGCACTGGGGCGTTGGTCTGGGCGAGGCGTCGTAACAAGTCTTCAATCTTGGGCGTGTAGATATCGTGTGACGGCGAAACATGGCGGCGCGGCATCTGTTCCGGACCGGCAGATAGTTGATCGATGGTTACGAATCGGGTCATTCGCCATGATTTGCAAAACGTCGTTAACGCCCGGAATACATTCTTATCCTGTGCGCTGATGACCTTGATAGCGTCTATGTAGCGATTGGATGCGCAACGAGTGCAAGCATTGATAGGGTTATCTGGACCGGTGATACCCTTGCCGTTTCGCTAGCCGTGCCGCGGGTGAAATCATTATCTCCGCGGCATCTCCGCGACCTGCGGTGAACGCTTCGCCCCGGTTCGGCACGCGTTGTGAATCTCAGATCGGCCTTACCACGCGGGGCTTGCCCGGCGGGCCTTCCAGCGCGTCGCGATCCCATTTCGCCGCATTGGCCGCAGCCTCGTAGGTGCTTTGCAGGAATTCGAGCAGCATCTTGTCGGGATCATCAGCCACGCGCACCGCATCATAGGGCAGAATGAATTCACCGAGTTCATCGGCGAAGAAGGCGGCATCCGGCCTCACGACGGCGGTGCGGTAGCCTGCGGGTTCGGGGTAGGCATAGGAATAGAACGCGGGGTAGTCGATCGCGCCACCGCCCGGCCAGAAACCTGCGCTGCTCACCTCGTGGGAATAGGCCTCGTTGGCCACTGCGTCCGGTAGATGGGGCACGCCTCCGGGGTGGCGCGGCGCACGGCGTCCGGAAAATCGCGTTACCGCGAGGTCGAAGCTGCCCCAGAAGAAGTGCACCGGGCTTGCCTTGCCGAGAAAGCCGGTGCGGAATTGCTTGAATACACGATCGGTGTTGACCAGAATCTGGAAAAAGCGCTGCATCGCGTCAGGATCGTAGGAGGAGTGTCCGTGGTCCTGCGAAAAGCCGATCGGCTCCGCTATTTCGTTCGGCATCTCGTCGATCTTGACCCGGATACCGAGTTCGGCGAGCGCGGCGAGCGTCGCGGCGAAAAAACTCGCGACCGATTTTCCGGCCAAAGCAAACTGGCGCTCCGCGCCGTCACTGTCGGAAATGCGCAGGACATGATCAAGGAAGTCGAAGTCGAGCTGGAACGTCCTGCCGCCGTCGGGGATCGGAGAGGTCGTCAGGCCGCGCGCCGTCACGTAGAGCGCGACATGCCACGAATGATTCAGCCAGGGTGTGCGTGAGAGCCGAATCTTGCCGACGATCTGAGTCCACAGATGCAGCGTCGCGTAGCTCTCGCGCCATGCGGCGGTCGGAAGCTCAGGCCACGGAGTTTGGGGCGCGTTGGTCATGATACACTCGAACAGACCGCCCCGCGGATGACAAGCCCGTGGCGCGAGGAGCCGGTCAATATATGAATTTGAGGCTATTGTAGTCGCGTTCGGCAAGTCTCGAACGGCAAGTCTCGAAGACTCAAGTCCCGAACGCAAACGCTCGAAGCGGAAGTTACGGTTGCGTACATTCTGGGCATCGTCGCCGGCCGCGCGAGGCGCGGTAGAGGCTGCGGCACCACCAACGGCGGGCAATCGCCCTCACCGGGTTCCTGGCCAGGTGATAGATGAAAAGAATTTCGATCATGACGCCGCCCGTCGCCTCCCGACGGACAGATAGGGCGGCATTCCCCATCGAGAATACCGCCCATATCGCATCAGCCATGCAGTTTTTTCGCGGTTTCCGCGATCACGCGTCCCTGATAACGCGCGCCGGCGAGTTCGTTTTCGCTTGGCTTGCGGCTGCCGTCGCCACCGGCAATCGTGGTGGCACCATAGGGTGAGCCGCCGGTGACCTCGCTATGTCCCATCTGGCCGGCGAAGCCGTAATTCAGGCCGACAACGGTCATGCCGAAATGCAGCAGGTTGGTGATGATCGAGAATAGCGTGGTTTCCTGGCCGCCATGCTGGGTCGCGGTCGAGGTGAAGGCGCCGCCGACTTTGTCATGCAGCGCGCCCTTGGCCCAGAGCCCTCCGGCCTGATCGAGGAAGTTGGCCATTTGCGAAGTCATCCGGCCGAAGCGCGTGCCGGTGCCGACGATGATTGCATCGTAATTGGCAAGGTCTTCGACCTTCGCGATCGGTGCAGCCTGGTCGATCTTGTAGTAGGACGCTTTTGCGACCTCGGGCGATACCAGCTCCGGCACGCGCTTGATGTCGACCGTGGCGCCGGCTTCGCGGGCGCCTTCGGCGACGGCGTTTGCCATTGTCTCGATGTGGCCGTAGGCGGAATAATAGAGCACAAGAACTTTAGTCATCGATCGTCTCCGAGGTTGAGCTTTGGGTTGAGGTTTGGATCAATTCGTCACGGGGGGCGGGCGGCAGACGTAGCAGGGCGCTCGCGCGGACCGCGTAAACTTGTTGCGATGCCGTTTTCTTTTTGGCGGTTGAGTTTCAACTGGCCGGGACGAAGTCCCGGCCAGAGGCTGCCGGTTATTGAAAGCGCCTTACGCCGCGTCGACCAACACGACTTCGGAATCTTCGAGTGCGGTGATCTTGAGCCGCGCTTCGTCGCGGATTGCGGCGCCGTCACGGGCGTTGACCCGCACGCCGTTGATCTCGACCGCGCCCGCTGCCGGTACGAGATAAAGATTGCGCGTCTTGCCGGGGGCGTATTCCGCGCTCTCGCCGGCCTTCAGGGTGGTCGCTAGGACCCGGGCGTCGGCACGGATCGGCAGTGCCTGCTTGTCTGCCTTGAACCCACTGGCGATCGTGACGAAGTTGCCCGAGCGATCCGATTTCGGAAACGGCTTGGCGCCCCAGGTCGGCTGGCCGCCTTGCGTAGTCGGCTCGATCCAGATCTGGAATATCTTGGTCTTGGTCGGCTCGAGATTGTACTCGGAGTGTCGCACGCCGGTGCCTGCGCTCATCACCTGGACGTCGCCGGCTTCGGTGCGGCCCTTGTTGCCGAGACTGTCTTGATGGGTGATGGCGCCCTCGCGGACATAGGTGATGATTTCCATGTTGGCGTGGGGGTGGGCCGGAAACCCGGTATTCGGAGCGATCTCGTCGTCGTTCCAGACGCGCAGCGCGCCATGACCCATGTTGCCGGGGTCGTAGTGGCTGCCGAAAGAGAAATGGTGCTTCGCTTTCAGCCAGCCGTGGTCGGCGCTGCCGAGCTTGTTGAACGGTCTCAGTTCAATCATGTGATGTTCCTTTGGATTGAATGTCGGTTGATGTCTGGATAAGCGCTTCTCATTGGTGCATAAATAGAAACTATCGAAACACATTGTTTCCAATATTGACCATGAGACGATCGAAATGACAAAGCTGCCGGACTTCGAGGCGCTCGCCATCTTCGCGAAAGTCGTGGAGTTACGCTCGTTTGCGGCAGCCGCGGCCGAACTCGCGCTGTCGAAGGCGACGGTGTCGAAGGCGGTCGGCCGGCTCGAGGAGCGGCTGGGGGCCCGGCTGTTCAACCGGACTTCGCGGCAACTCGCGCTGACCGACGCCGGGCAAAAACTGTCCGAACGCGCCGCGCGGCTGCTGGCTGACGGCGAGGCGGCGGAGAACGAGGCGCTGTCTCAAGCGGTGGCGCCCCGCGGATTGGTGCGGCTCGCGGTGCCCATGACATTCGGCGTCAGTTCGGTAGCGCCGATCCTGCCGGAGTTTCTTCGCCAGTACCCCGACGTCGTGATCGATCTCCATCTCAGCGATGCGATGGTGGATCTGATCGGCGAGGGTTTCGATATGGGCTTGCGGATCGCGAGCCTGCCGGATTCCTCGTTGATCGCGCGACGACTCTGCGCCATGCCGCGCTACACGGTGGCTTCGCCGGCTTATCTCAAACGGTACGGCCGACCGGCCCACCCGATGCAACTCGCCGACCACAGGTGCCTCGGCTATGCCTATGTTCCGACGCCGAACCTTTGGCACTACACCAACGCCGCGGGCGAACAGGCCAGCGTGCGACCGGGCGGCCCGCTGCGCGTCAACAATGGCGAGGCGCTGATGCCGGCGCTGCTGGCAGGCCTCGGCATCGCCGCTCTGCCGGACTTCATCGTCGGCAACGCCATTGCATCGGGCGAGGTCGAGGTGATCCTGAAGGATTGGAATCAGGCTGAAAGCGCGGTGCATCTGTTGATGCCGCCCGGTGGCCCGCGGCCGGCGCGGGTCGAAGTGCTCGCCAACTTCCTGGTCAAGCATTTTGCCGGCACGGCAAGCCGGAAATCGCCGTTGGGCAAATGACCGCGCGACTATCGCAGTGCAGGCGATTTGGCTACGCTGCGCCCAATCAAACAAAAATCCGCTGGGGGGAGAGACCGACCGATGAATCGACGTGAACTTCTCAAGGCCACTGCCGCGCTGCCGCTGGCATGTGCGGGGCTCTGCACTCCCGCCTTTGCAGTCGGGAACTGGCCGGACCGCACCATCAACATGATCGTGCCGTTTCCGGCCGGCGGGCAGGCCGATCTGGCGGCACGGCCGGTGGCGCTGGCGCTGGAAGAAGTTCTCGGCAGGTCCGTGATTGTCGACAACCGCGCCAGCGGCGCCGGCGGGGCGATCGGCAACGCAATCGCCGCGCGCGCGGAGCCCGATGGTTACACCCTGCTGATGACGCTGTCGTCGCTGGCTGTGCTGCCGGAGGCCGATCGTCTGTTCAACCGCGCGCCCACCTACGAGGTCTCGCAATTCGCGCCGGTCGCGCGCGTGTTGGCCGATCCGACCTTGCTGGCGGTGCCGGCGTCGGCGCCATGGAAGACGCTGCAGGATTTCGTCGAAGACGCCAAGAAGCGGCCCGGCGCCATTCCGTACGGTTCGTCGGGTCCCTACGGGACGCTTCACGTGGCCATGGAAATGTTTGCCGCCAGCGCCGACATCAAGCTGCTGCATATTCCGTTTCGCGGCGCAGGCCCGGCGCTCAATGCGCTGCTCAGCGGCACGATCAAGGCGCTGGCGTCGGCGCCGGGCACGCTGAAACAGCAGGTCGACGACCGCAAGCTGCGCGTATTGGCGAACTGGGGTGCGGAGCGAATCCCGAGCTTTCCCAACGTGCCGACCTTCAGGGAGCTCGGCTACCGCAATGTCGAGTTTTACATCTGGGCCGGGCTGTTTGCACAGAGCACATTGCCGGCGCCGATCATGATGCGGCTGCGCGAGGCGATGGCGCGGGCCGTGAAAATGCCGGAGGTCACCAAGCCGTTGCAGACCGCCGGCAGTCCGGTGGCCTATTTGGACGCGCCGGAGTTTTCGCAGTTCATCGCGCAGGACAGCGCTCGCTTGATCGCCGCGGTGAAGCAGATCGGCAGGGTGGAGTAAGCACTGCCGCGGCCATTGATCCCAATGCGGTGAGCGCACAATCGATTTCACATTTTATTGTCTGTCATGAACTTTCCCAAACCTCGCTTATTCTAATCCTTGAGAGGAATTGGCCGCGTCCGGATCACGCGCGCCAATTGATCTGAAGGAAGGATTGAACATGCGGGCAGATCGGATTGCGTTGAGCGTTGCGATAGCGACCGGTTGCGGCATTGCCGCCCAAATTCCGGCATTCGCGCAGGATTACCGGGGAACCATGGAACAGCAGCTCGCCTGCACGCCCGACGTGTTTCGGCTTTGCGGCGAACAAATCCCTGACAGCAATCGCATCGTCGCATGCTTGCGGCAAAACACGCCGCAACTGAGCCAGCCATGCCGCGCGGTGTTCGAGTCGAATGCCAGCATGCAGCCGCAAGCGGCACCGAAGCCGCGCGACGTTCGTTCATGGTGATGCGCCGGCGCCGGGCGTATCAAACCGCCGTCGGCATTTTCCAGCCCCCGAAGGTTTTTTCCAGATGCGCCACCAGCGCCAGCGCGACATCCTCGCGCCACGGCCGCGCGGCTACCTGAACGCCTAGTGGCAGGCCCTCCGGGGAGGTGCCGACGCGCACGGTAGCCGTCGGCCACCCCGTCAGGTTGTACATCTGGGCATAGCCGAATCCCTTGCGATTTTCCTCGTCGAAGCTGGTGCCGTGCAACAGCGCCGGAAACGGCGCGACCGCCGACAGCACCGCGTCGTGGTTTTCCATGAAGCGCAGCATCGAATTGCGAAACAAATCCCAGCGCACGAACGCCGCCAGCGCATCGGTGGTGTTGGCCATCGCGGGCGCGACGGAGTAGGTCAGCGCCTTTTCGAACAGCGGTGAAATAGGGTCGCTGCCGATGCTCTTGAGAAACGCACGGGTACCCGCGCCGCCGTCGCCGCGGCTCATATCGTAGTAGACTGTCGCGGCTTTCTCCGCATCGGGCGTCCGCATCTCCTCGACCTTGACGCCGGCATTCATGAACGCCTTGGCGCTGTCACGCACCGCCGCGGTGATTTCCTTGGTCGGAGTTGCCGCGCCGTCGTCTTCGAAAAACGCAAGCTTCAATTCGTTCAGCCGGACGGCTTTCGGGTCCAGCAGCGGCATGCCGACGATCGAGTTGTCGCGGAAGTCCGGTCCGGAAATGATCGGCAGCGCCAGCGCCAGATCCGCAACCTGTCGCGCGATGAGGCTGACATGGAATACCGGTGCGCGGGCGCCCATCGGCTGCGGAAACTGTCCGGTGCGCGGCACCCGGCCGGAGGTCGGCTTGATCGCCGCGAGCCCGCAGAAATGTGCGGGGATGCGTATGCTGCCGCCGGCGTCGGTCCCGAGACCGAGCGGCGAGCCGCAGGCCGAAACGATCGCGGCCTCGCCACCGCTGCTGCCGCCCGGGGTGCGTGCGAGATCATAGGGATTGTTGGTGCGTCCGTAGACCAGATTGTCGGTCTCGATCGCGCCGGCCAGTTCGGGAACGTTGGTCTTGCCGAGAAAAATGGCGCCGGCGGCGCGCAAACGGGCGACGGCGGTGGCGTCGGCCTTGGGAACGTAATTGGCCCGACCCTTGGTGCCGCCGGTGCAGATCACGCCGGATGTTTCCAGCGTGTCCTTGATGGTCATGGGCACGCCATGCAGCGGCCCCTTGATCTCGCCGCGCGCGATTGCCGCATCGGCTTCGTCGGCTTCTTTCCGTGCCGAGTCGGCCGTGAGCTGAACCACGGCGTTGAGTTTCGGATTGACCTTGGCGATTTGCTCGAGGTGCGCCTCGACGATCGCCTTCGAACTCAGCTTCTTCGACTTGATGGCGTCGGCGAGTTCGCTCGCCGAGGCCGAAATGATCGGGTTTGGGTTATCGCCGGCCGCGCTGGCGGGGTTGGCTACGAAACTTTGTCCAGCCGCGGCCGCCGCGCCGACCAGCGCCACTGTGCCCAGAAAGTCGCGTCGTGCCATTTTGTCGCTCATCGGTAATCCAATCTCGGGTGTACCCGGCAAGGCAGATGATTGCATTTTTGCCGGGCATGCAAGTGGTGCGCCGCTGTCCGAAGCCCGGCATGCAACTCAACCAAATGTGAAGGCGGAAGTGCAACCTGACAGCTCTAGTGCGGGAGGCGATTGCCGAACCAGGCAAGCAACGCGGTGGCGATCAGGAGCAGGGCGATGGTTGCGATCAATAGCGTCATCCGTCGCAGGCGCAGAGGCCCGCGGTCGTCAAAGCTGAGCCAGTTGCGAATGAAGCGTCGCGGGCCGTCGTTGTTGGCCGGACCGCGCGTCGTCACGACGGATCCTGGCACACATCGACCCATTCGGCGGTGACCAGTTCAGCCATGCGCGACGGCGTGATCCGTACCGCGCTGTGGGTCGAGCCTGCGGCCGGCACCACCTCGTCGAAAGCCTTCAACGACATGTCGCAATAGATCGGCAGCGGCGTTTTCAGGCCGAACGGACAGACGCCGCCGACTTCATGTCCGGTGATCTCGGCGACCTCGTCGAGACCGAGCATCTTCGGCTTGCCGCCAAGCAGCGCCTTCACCTTTTTGTTGTCCATTCGCGCGGTGCCGCTGGCCACGATCAGCACCACGCGCTCGCCGACGCGCAACGACAGCGTTTTGGCAATTCGTTCCGGCGCGACGCCATAGGCTTCGGCGGCCAACGCCACCGTCGCCGAACTCAGCGGCGATTCGATCACGGCAATATCGGGAGCGTTGTCGGCAAAAAATGCGCGGACCGAGTCAAGAACTCATGTTCGGGACTCAACGCGTTCAGGATTGGCGGGAGGCGGCGAGCGCCGGCAACTCGGACAGCGTGCGAATGCGATGATCCGGCTCGAGCCCGAGTTCATCCATCTGCATCCGGATCGCCTTGAACATCGTAAGCGGGGCGATGAGGTCGGTTTTGGCGAATGCCAGCGCCATCGCATCCGGCGTCACCCGTTCGATCCAGGCGACGTTGAGCCCAAAGGCCTTGGCGCCGCAGGCATCCCAAGGATTCGACGATACGAACAGCACGTCCGCCGGCTGCACGCCAAGCCTGGATTCGACCAGGGCGTAGGCGTCGGGACTGGGCTTGAAGGTTCTCGTGGCGTCGATGCTGATGGTTGCATCGAGCACTTGATCCAGCCCGCTGTTGCGCACCAAAGCGTTGAGCATGTCGCTGCTGCCGTTGGAGAGGATAGCGAGCTTCCGGCCGCGCATCGCGGCCAGCGCCGCGGCCGCATCGGGATAAAGATCGAGATGCAGGTATTTCTCCATGATGCGTTCGAAGGCGCCGTCGTCGGGTCGGAGACCGAGTATCCTCAGCGTGTAGGCAAGCGACTGCCGGGTGACGACGGAGAAATCCTCATAGCGCCGCATCAGCGAGCGCAGCCAGGTGTATTCGAGCTGCTTGATCCGCCAGATCTGCGTGATGATCTCGCCGTAACCGGGGAAGGCCTGCTCGGTGACGGCGGCCACCGACTGAATATCGTAGAGGGTACCATAGGCATCGAACACAACGGCTTTGATTGTCACGAGGCTGTTCTTTCGGTTGCATGATCTGGAAAAGTGGGAACCGGCTTTCCGATGAGATCATGCGCAAAAATATGATAGAGCGGGATGACGATTAGAAGAAAAGTCATGACGCTCCACGTCAGATGCCCAGCAGCTTCCGCGCATTGGCCTTCAACACCTTCGGCCTGATCTCGTCGCGGATGTCGAGCTTGGCGAAGTCGGCGAGCCAGCGGTCGGGCGTAATCACCGGCCAGTCCGATCCGAACAGCATCTTGTCCTGCAGGATCGAGTTGATGTAGCGCACGAGAATCGGCGGAAAATATTTCGGCGACCAGCCGGAGAGGTCGATATAGACGTTCGGCTTGTGGGTTGCGACCGACAGCGCTTCTTCCTGCCAGGGAAAAGAGGGGTGCGCGAGGATGATCTTCAGATCGGGAAAGTCCGCGGCCACGTCGTCCATGTACATCGGGTTGGAATATTTCAGCCGCATCCCCATGCCGCCCGGCATGCCCGAGCCGACGCCGGTCTGCCCGGTGTGGAATAGCGCGATCGCGCCGCCGTCGCTGATGGCTTCATACAGCGGATAGGCCATGCGATCATTGGGATAGAAGCCTTGCATGGTCGGATGGAATTTGAAGCCCCTGACGCCGAATTCCTCGATCAGCCGGCGTGCCTCACGGACGCCGAGCTTGCCCTTGTGCGGATCGATGCTGACAAAGGGAATCAGCACGTCGGAATTTTGCGCGGCGACTTCCAGCATCTCGTCGTTGTTGTAGCGGCGAAAACCGGTCTCGCGCTCGGCGTCGACCGGGAAGATCACGGCGGCGATTTTCTTGGCGCGGTAGTAGGCCGCGGTTTCCGGAACGGTCGGCGGATGTTTGTTCGGCGATTTGAAATACTCGGCCATCTGGGCCTGGAAGTCGTCATAGCCGTCGTCGCCGTGCATGCCGCAAGGCTCTTCCGCATGGGTGTGGATGTCGATTGCGATGAAATCGTCGGGATTGAGCAATTTCAATTTCGGCATGCGGACATCCCGGCGGCTTGGGTTTGTGGCCGATCAATCGATTATACAAAATGATGCAATTGGCAAGCAGCAGGCAGCGGCGGACGGTCACGAATGGATACGGCTTCACGATCCCGCGGCGCGATCGCCCGAGTTGCGTTGAGACCTTCGCGCCTCCGAGTCGAGGGCGCCGGCGCGACCCTCGAGTGAGGGCGCAGGGAAATGCCGGGTGCGCGGTGCACCCGCAGTCCCGCGTGCGAAAGGTAGTGCACACGGGTAGTAACCACAGGCTCACCGGGACACCCGGCATTCCCTGCGCAATGGTTTTAACGGCTTATGGCGCGCTCTCCCTGGTGACCGGGCTTTCTTGCCACCATCACCCCCGAGAAGCTCGCTTCTCAGGGACTTGAACGCCAGCGTCGGGGCGTCAGGACCACACGGTTTTGCCGTCCGCAACAAGCGCTTCGTCCGGCGTGCATTCGCACGCTTGACGCCGTCGCGTCCACCGCATCCCACCCCAACGTCCGTGACGATCATGATACGTCCCTCAAGCGGGGTGGGATGGCGGAGTTGTAGATGTGATTTGGGGCGATCGAGAACCGCAATATTTTTCAAGGCGGGGCTGGACAGCCCAAATCACCTTGAATCCGTTCGGCAAATTCGCGCCATCACGCGCGAGCTTGTGACGTGTGCGATTATGCGATTACGGTGACGGTGACGGTGCACTTATTTGTCCATAATTACGGTGACAGTGCACTTATTTGTCCTGATGTTGTCAGGAAGCGAACAATCGAAATAATTAAGTGCACTGTCACCGTAATGCTGTCACCGTAATGCAGGAAGCGAAAAATCGAATGGGTAATCAGCGTCCATCGGTGTCGCCGTAATTCGCAACCGGAAATTGGGGCGCACGTGTCTGAATTGGGGCGGTGTTGCGACCGCCGATTACCATTGCAATGCATTTCAGCTGGCCGGCAATCGAGACGTAACGCAGGACGCCTAGAGAGGAGAAGTGGCAGCCAAGGATAAAGGTCATCCCCAATGGCAGAAATTATCGATGCAAACGATCGCGCGGCTCTCGCCACTGGTGAAGACCTGCCGGTTCTCAAGGTGGCAGATCTCGATGCGGATCCGCACGGCATGTTCCGGAGATATCGAGCCCTCCATCCCGTTGTCGGACATGAAATGGGAGGTCACATCGTGCTTCGCCATGCCGACGTTGATCGACTTGGCAATGATCCTCGCGTCGCCGCATCCGAAACGGTCCACCCGGAACTGTACGGTGTGACGAAAGGAGTGCTCTTTGATTTCTTCAAGCAGGGAATGCTCACCGCGAACGGCGCCGTTCACCGCCGCCGGCGCTCGCCATTCTCCAGGAGCTTCGCGGTCCGAACGATGGCCGATCTGCGGCCGCACATACGGCGGTCGTCGGAGGAGTTGATCGACAGCTGGTATGCCGATGGTCAGGTCGAGTTTGTCGGTCAATTCGCGTCGCAGCTTCCGGCCCGCGTCATTGGCGATCTCCTGGGCCTGCCGCGAGCCGACATCCCCTCCTTTACAAAACTCGTTTACTTGGTGACCCGGTTTATCAGCGCCAGCATATTGCCGGACGAAATTCCCAAATCAGAGGCGGCGTGCCAACAGTTGCATGATTACGTGCAAAAGACGCTCGAAGACAGGCGTCGCGCTCCTCGAGATGATTTCCTCTCGGGCTTCCTGGCGAAAGCGGACGAGGCGGGTGAATTGTCGGCTTCCGAAATCATTTTTCAGATCGTGCAGCTGATCGTCGGAGCTACCGATACAACTCGCTTGGCCATGGTGGTGCAACTGGCGCTTCTGCTCCGGCACAGGGATCAATGGGCCGCGGTGTGTCGCGATCCCTCGCTTATTCCTGGTGCGGTCGTCGAGGCGATGCGGTTCGAGCCAAGTGTGGCATCGTTCGTCAGGGTTGCGACTGAAGACATCGATGTCGACGGCGATATCCTTCCGGCCGGGCAATTGGTCATCTTGTCAACGATGTCGGGCGCGCGCGACGAAGAGGTCTATGAGCATCCCGACGTGTTCGACATCCGTCGAACCGACCAACCGCGGTTGCTTCCCGTCTTTGGCGCCGGGGCCCATCGTTGCATCGGCGAAGCGCTGGCGCGAGTCGAACTCGAGGAGAGTCTGGCGGCGATCGCGGCCCGCATCCCGCACCTCCAATTGGATCAGGCACCGACGATCAAAGGGCACGGCGGCATCCGCCGCGTCGATTCCATGCGATTATCCTGGCAGCCGTGAGGCCGGCACGAAGCGCCGGTCGCAGTACGCCGTTCCTAATTACGGTGACAGTGCACTTTCCATTACGGTGACAGTGCACTGAATTGCATTACGGTGACAGTGCACTGAATTGGCTCGGGTGGCTGAGTTACGAAGACAATCGAAATAAGACCGATTAAGTGCACTGTCACCGTAATAAGGCCTGCGACCCGCCGGGCGGAGCTTTGGCTAGTTCAGTTGCGCCAGAAACGCATTGATCGCATCGGCAGCTTGTTTTGGCTGCTGGCACATCCACCAATGACCCGCCCCTTCCAAAACTGCGGCCTTTGCGCCGGCGCGCGTGGCGCAACGGCGCGCGAGCTTCTCGCCGCCACAATAGGGGTCTTCCGTCGCGATCAGCGCCAGGCCGGGTTTGGCGGCCGCCCGGGGCAAGTCGTTACCGAAATCGCGCATCACCGGTTGAGCGGCCGATCGGTACAGCGCCAGGATCGCCTTGCCGATATCAGCGTTGGCGCCGGCAGCCACTTTCCGGCCGATTGCCGAGGTCATGCCCAAACTCTCGAACTGCTGGGCCCGGGCATTGACCGGCATGCCGGCCACTTGCGCGACCGCTTGCTCGCCGATTTCCGGCGTCTGCCAGATCCGTGCCAGGTCGTGCCAGACGTAGTCCCCATCGAACGCGCCCAGAATATCGCTGGTCCAGGATCGTATGAGATCCGGACGGTCGATTGCGATGCGCATCACAAATCCACCGCCCCAGTCATGCCCGACGAGATCGACCGGATGTGTAAATTTCTCGAGTTCGTCCTCGAGCCAGTCCCGATAAGCATCGACGGAACAGTCAAAGCCGGGAGGGATGGCCGATCCGAATCCGGGCGGAGAGAGACGAACGATATCATCGTCGTGCAGATGCGGGACAAGATCGTCCCAGATAGCTTCGGTTTCAGGATTTCCGTGGACAAGAACGATGGTCATCGGTGCTCCTCCCAAAAACAATATCCCTCGGCGATGCCGGGCATGCCACCCGCCACTGACCCCAACGTGACCGGGGCCGGATGACAAGGTGATTTCAGCGCGAACGAAGCGCGTTACGATCGTAATATCGCTATCCGATTTGGCCGAACGTGGATCGGCCGAGCCTGGCGTTTGCTGGTCGGTTGGCCAAAAGACCCGCGACCCCCGCGTTTTTCTACGGCTGCCGGGGAGCGCAACGCTTCCCGCAGGGTCCAGGGTTGCCAGCTGATTTTCGAAATCGAGGCGGCGCAGCGGGCAATTCATGCCCGTCCCGATCGAGCCCATCGTGCCCGCTCGATCCGTACATCGGAATGCCTGTCATCGACACGGAGCTACGCCTTGTCAGGTTTATCGTTTGATTTCAGGCGGATATCAGGTGGATATAGCGGCCGCCGGTCGACCTGCCTATGCGTTGTGGCAATGGGCTCGATAGATCCCGGCCCGAGCCGGCTGGATTGACATTCGGCCCCCTGTTGGCCTAGAAACCGCGCGTCCCGGGCGGTATGGCCGCCAGCGGGACCAACCCCTCTTTGCCACTTTCGGGTTTAAAATCAGATTCGGCCTCGCACACGGCCTTTCAAAGCATCAGGATTGTCCCATGAAGGTCCGTAACTCCTTGAAATCGCTGCGCGGTCGCCATCGCAACAATCGCCTGGTTCGCCGCAAGGGCCGGATGTATGTGATCAACAAGGTGCAGCGCCGTTTCAAGGCGCGCCAGGGTTGATCGCTCGCGGTTGAGTCGAGGTCCCGCGCGTCGTCGGTTTCAGCGTAAATCCAGCGCCATCACGCCCGTTTGACGCCTTGCCACTTTGCAAGGCGGTTTTGCTGCGTCTAGACTTCGGTCATGGCACCGAGATTCCCTGGCGCGTCCAACTTCCGATCCGCAATCCTTATCGTCGCGGCCATGCTCGTTGCGCCGGTTTCGGCACCGGCGCAGGTCCCCGGGACGACGCCGTCGAAACAGCAGAAAAGGCTCCCGGAAGCTCCCGGCAAATTGCCGAAGGTCGGCGCGGACCGCAGTCGCGGGATCGATTTCCTGTTGGGCGCACTCAAGGCGGCGCCGGACGAGGCCAGCGCCAAGCATGTCGAAGCCCGGATCTGGGCGATATGGATGCAGACGCCGAGCGATACCGCGGCGCTGTTGATGGTGCGCGCCAAGGCTGCGATGGACGCCCAGAAATTGGATGTCGCGCTTAAATTGCTCGATGCCGTCATCAAATTGCGGCCGGACTATACCGAGGCGTGGAACCGGCGGGCGACGGTCTACTATCTGCAGAACGATTATGCCCGTTCGCTCCAGGACATCGAACAGGTGCTGGTCCGCGAACCCCGGCATTTCGGGGCGCTCGCAGGAATAGGCATGATCATGCAGGATCTCGGCGATGACAAACGCGCGCTCGACGCGTTCCGCAAGGCGCTCGCGGTCAATCCGTACCTCGAGAAGGTACCGGAACTGGTCAAGACCTTGAGTGAGAAAGTCGAGGGCCGCGACATCTGATGGCGCGGATTGAAACCCGTCGCCGGCGGCGACAGGGTTGTGCGGGTTCAACCAGAACTAGTGCAGCGCGCTGCCGCCGCGTTCGAACGCCCCGCCCTGGCCCACAACCGCGTAAAGTTGCGCGAGTTCGGCCTCGAGCCGTTCGTTGACCAGCAACAGGGCCTTCAACGCCCCGCGCATGTCGCCATCGCAGCTCGCGACGATCTCGTCGATCGCGATCTCGTTCGCTCTGGAAGTCATCAAAACCCTCCAACGATACTTGGAACAATATTGGAATAAGTCTGACGCCCAACCCACGTTCCTGTGGATTGTGTGGACAGCGCCGATCACGATGACACGCGCGGGCAACGTGGCAAAGATACCTAATCGGACTATATAAAGCCCGCAATGACGGCTGTGTGAAATTTCCGCCGCATGAGTGCTATCCAGTGAGAAAGACGTTGATAGTCCTGGTTCTCCTTGTTGTCGCCCCACTCATGATTTCAGCCGCGAGATATCTATTCGGCGATCGCATCGACAATTGGCAAACGGCGGACCGTTCCAGCGCCGGGCTGTTGCCGACGCCTGCCGAACACCCGGAAGCATTGGTGCGGGTTTATGCCGCCCGCACGGTCCGATGGCGCGGCATCTTCGCGGTGCATTGCTGGATCGTCGTCAAGGAAGCCGGCGCGGCGCGCTTTACCCGCTACGACTACACCGCCTGGGGCGAGCCGATCCGCGTCGACGGCTTTGCGCCCGACGGGCGGTGGTTCGGCGTCGTGCCGCAAACGATTGCCGCCGCCGACGGCGAGGCCGCCTCGCGCATGATCCCGAAAATCCGCGCCGCGATCGATGACTACAGCTGGCGTTCCCTCGGCGACTATCGCGCGTGGCCCGGGCCGAATTCCAACACGTTCGTCACGGCCGTGATCGCCTCCGTTCCGGAATTGCGAGCCACGCTGCCGCCGAACGCGATCGGCAAGGATTTTCCTTACGACGGCGGCGTGTTCGGGCTGACGCCTTCGGCCACCGGCATTCGCATCACGCTTGGCGGTTATCTCGGGCTCACCGTCGGCTGGGTCGAAGGCGTCGAGGTCAATTTTCTCGGCGCGGTGTTCGGTCTCGATCTGCGCCGGCCGGCGCTCAAATTGCCGGGATTGGGTCGCGTGGGTTTTGGTTGGTAGTTGACGCCGATGTGTCCGATGCGGCGTTGGCGGCGAAACCGTCGACGGCTAGAACCGTAACTGGTTCGAGCCCAAGATCATCCGGACATTGCAAATGATATCAGTTGTCGTGGTGATGGCGCTGGTGATCCTCGCGCTGGTCACGCAAGCCGGGGTCGTGGCCTTGCAGCGGGCCTATCCCGCGCAAGGCAAGATGATCGAAGTTTCCGGGGCAACCCTGCACGTGCTCGAGATCGGACCGCGCGATGCGGCGCCGCCGATCGTCATGCTCCATGGGGCGAGTTCGAATCTGGGGACCCTGCGGTGGCCGCTGGGTGACCGGCTCGCCGGAAACCATCGCGTGATCCTGATCGATCGTCCCGGCCACGGCTGGAGCCGGCGCTCGCGGATCGAGGATTCCACGCTGGCAATCCAGGGCCGTATGATCGCGGAGGCGCTCGAAAAACTGAACATCGGACGCGCGATCTTCGTGGTCCACTCCTGGGCCGGCGCCTTGGGTGCGCGGATCGCGCTCGATCATCCCGAGCGTGTCGCGGGCCTCGTGATGCTGGCGCCGGTGGCCTATCCGTGGCGGGGCGGCGTCGGATGGTACAACAAGATCGTCACCATGCCCGTGATCGGTCCGTTGCTGGCCTATACGATCACGCTGCCGCTGGGCCTCTTCCTGACCGGTCCCGGTGCGCGCGGCGTGTTCCTGCCGCAGATCATGCCGGAGGATTTCGTCGAGGCCACGGCGACGCCGTTGCTGCTGCGGCCGCGTGCCTTTCGCGCCAACGCCCGGGATCTCGTGACGCTGAAGGCGTCAGTGACCGAGCAGGCGCCGCGTTACGGCGCCATCGCGGTGCCGACCGTGGTGATATCGGGAGATACCGACGCGACCGTGTCGGTGGACATTCATTCGCGGCCGCTCGCCGCGGCCGTGCCGAACGCGAAACTGGTGGTGTTGCCGGGCGTCGGCCACATGGTGCAGAACGCAGCCACCGAGCGCATCGTATCCGAAATCGATGCCATGATCGGCAGCATTGCGCAATCAAACTACGGCCTGGAATCGTTGCTCCCGGTTCGATAGGCCGGACTATTCCCCGCGCAGCGCGCCGGAACGGCAAACCTCACAATTTCGAGAATAGACGTTCGCCAGCAGCAAAACCTCTCGACGGGCCGGCCGACAGGTAGTTTGCTTGCGGCCGCTGCCACAACGCCGGCTCGCACTGCAGTAGACCGCGACTGGCAGCTCATAACGGGAGGCTTCGCATGGAAAAAACTCGCCGCGAGCTTTTGGGTGCCGGGGCTTCCGCCGCGCTGGGTTTGCTGCCTCTGGGCGGCAACAGGGCCGCCGCGCAAACGGCAGCAACCACGAATACGGTGCCGCAAGGTTGGGATGATGGCGAGGTTGCCCATTTGCTTCCGACCAGCAATCACAATCGGATTCTCGTCAAGGCGTCGTTCAAGAACCCGCTCGACGGCGCGCCGAACTTACAAGTCGGGGATCAGCGGGTTGTCGGGCAGCGCTCGGATACGCGCGGATCGTTCTGGCAGTTCCAGGCCGCCGACCTGAAGCCGGCGACCACCTATCAACTGTCGCTCACGAGCACCGGCGGCAGGGCACTTTGCCAGCCATGGACGTTGTCCACGATGCCGGCGCCGGAGGAGATGCCCTCGAGGCTGCGGTTGCTGGTTTATTCATGTGCCGGAGGACATGACATTTTCCGGTCGGCCCATACCGGCTTCGAATTCCTGCCGGTCGCCGTCCGGCGAAAGCTGCTGCAGCGCGGACTGTCCTATGCACCGGACGCGGTTATCGCCAACGGCGACCACGTCTACTGGGATCTGCTCGCACCCCGCGCCGCGCCCAAGCTTGGAGCCTCCAAAGCCGCTCAGGAATACGCTCGCTTCGATCGCGATGCTCCGATTTTGGGCGGCGACAACGAGCTCGCACTGCTCCGCGCGGCCGGCGAACAAATAAGCCCGCTCTACGGAACGCTTTGTCGCTCGACCCCGGTGTTCTTTCTGCAAGACGATCATGATCATTTCGATAACGACGAGGCCACGGACCAGGCCGTCACGTTCCCGCCGGATAATTTCATGCTGCAATCGGCGCGTGCCACGCAGCGGCTTTGGTATCCCGAATTCCTGCCTGATCCGAACAGGTCACCGGGGCTTCCCGGATCGGACTATCCCGATCAGCCCGCGTCGCGGCCCTCGGGCCTGTCGGAGAGTTTCGGCACGCTGCGCTACGGGCGCCTTGCGGAAATTCTGCTCTACGATGTCAGGCGGACGGTTACCCTCGCGGGACCGACGGGTGTCTTCGTCGCGCCCGATGTGGAAGCCTGGTTGAAGGCCCGCGCCGCCGCGCGGGAAGTGGTTCATCTGGTCAACGTTCCCTCGAACCCTCCCGGATGGAGCGCCGGCAAATGGGGCGAATGGTATCCCGACCTGCTCGGCCCCGACGGCAAGCTTTCCGAGGCAAAGCCCAAGCCGTATTGGCAGCGGGGCTGGCTTTCGCAGCATGACCGCCTGATGCAGGCTCTCTCGGAGATGCCGGGTCGGATTCCGCTCGTCGTCAGCGGCGACCTGCATGCGACCGCCGAGGGACGGATGATGCGCAGCGGCGATCTCGACTTCTCTCGCAATCCGGTCATCGCCGTGCTGCCGGGTACTTTGGGGACGAGCACGGGCGGCTGGGCCTCCGAGTTTCGCGGAGTGGGTCCCAAGCCGCCTCAGCATCTGGACATGCAGGAAACCGTCCTCCCGCTCGAGGAAAATGGTTTCCTGCTGATGGACTTCGCCCCGGAGACGATAACGCTGCGCTATTTCAAATGGAACCAGAAGACCCAGGCCGTCAGCGACATCGACACTCTCGAGGCGTTTCACACCAGCGAGCTGAAGCGTAGCTAAACACAACGGGGAACGACATCGCGTCCGCGCGGCAGCGCGGCTACTTGGTCTTGCCGTCCTTGTCGTATTGCGACACGTAGGCCCAGAGATCGCCGACGTCCTTCTCGTTCTTGATGCCGGCAAAGGTCATTTTGGTGCCGGGAACCTTCGCCTTCGGATCCCTGATGTATTCCTTGAACACGGCCTCGCTCCAGGTGATGCCGGAATTCTTGTTGGCTTCCGAGTAGGAATAGTCGGGCACCGTGCCGGCCTTGCGGCCGTCCAGCCCGTTGAGTTCCGGACCGACCTTGTTCTTGGCGCCTTCGCTGATGGCGTGGCACGCGATGCACTTGCCGAATACCGTCTTGCCGGCCGCGGCGTCCTGGGCAAGCGCGGCCGAGACGGCAACGGACGATGCGATAACAATCAGCGCGCTCACGGTCAGTCTTTTCATGAAGGACTCTTGATGGGTTTGGAGGATCGATGCGGGCTGTGCATGGCCGGCTTGCGACGGACAAGCCGGAACAATTCCGGCTTCCATGCACCCCGCGACGCCTTGTTGGGGCAGTCGGTCCCGAGGGTCCACTCACCGTTTGGAGAGCTATCGGAGAGCTATCCAAAACGGAGCAGACGTGCTTGATGTGCCAAGATAAAATTTGCGAAGACAAATCGACGATGGCGGCTGCGTTGGCGCGCCAGGCGCCCGTGGAGAAACGCACATGACCATCTTGATGCCCGCTTCCGATCAGGCGGTTCTGGGACGTCGCGACGCCATCGTCGCGGCGCTGCGCGCGATCGTGCCGGGCGAGGGCGTGATCGACAGTCCTGCTGAAATGCTGCCCTACGAGTCCGACGGGTTGATGGCCTATCGCCAGCCGCCGATGGTGGTGGTGCTTCCCGACACCACCGAGCAGGTCGCCGAGGTGCTGAAATATTGCTTTGCGCAGGGCATCAAGGTGGTGCCGCGCGGGTCCGGTACCTCGCTGTCCGGCGGCGCGCTGCCGCTCGCCGACGGCGTGCTGCTCGGCCTCGGCAAGTTCAAGCGCATCCGCGAGATCGATTTCGACAACCGCGTGGTCGTGACCGAGCCCGGGGTGACCAATCTCGCCATCAGTCAGGCCGTGGCGCATGCCGGATTTTATTACGCGCCCGATCCGTCGTCGCAGATCGCCTGCTCGATCGGCGGCAATGTCGCGGAGAATTCCGGCGGCGTGCATTGCCTGAAATACGGCATGACCACCAACAACGTGCTCGGTTGCGAAATCGTGCTGATGTCCGGCGAGATCATCAGGGTCGGCGGCAAGTCGCCGGAGACGAGCGGTTACGACTTGATGGGCGTGATCACCGGGTCTGAAGGTCTGCTCGGCGTCATCACCGAGATCACGGTGCGGATTCTGCAAAAACCGGAGACTGCGCGCGCGCTGATGGTCGGCTTTGCGCAGGTCGAGGCCGCCGGCGAATGCGTGGCCCGGATCATCGGCGCCGGAATCATCCCCGGCGGCATGGAGATGATGGACAAGCCCGCGATCCACGCCGCCGAGGCTTTCGTTCATGCCGGCTATCCGCTCGACGTCGAGGCGCTTCTGATCATCGAACTCGACGGCCCCGGCGTCGAGGTCGATGAACTGATCGGGCGCGTCGAGAAGATCGCGCTTGGCTGCGGGTCGACCAGCGTCCAGATCTCCACTTCAGAGCAGGAGCGCAACCTGTTCTGGGCCGGGCGCAAGGCGGCGTTTCCCGCCGTGGGACGGATCTCGCCGGACTATCTGTGCATGGACGGCACCATTCCGCGCGCCGCGCTGCCGCAGGCATTGACGCGGATTCGAGAGCTCTCGGAAAAATACGGCCTCGGCGTCGCCAATGTGTTTCACGCCGGCGACGGCAATCTGCATCCGCTGATCCTGTACGATGCCAACAAGCCGGGCGAGATGGACAAGGCCGAAGCCTTCGGCGCCGACATCCTGCGCTGCTGCGTCGAGCTCGGCGGCGTGTTGACCGGCGAGCACGGCGTCGGCGTCGAAAAGCGTGACCTGATGCCGGAAATGTTCAACGAGATCGATCTCAACCAGCAGCAGCGGCTGAAATGCGCGTTCGACGCGCGGGGCCTGCTCAATCCGGGCAAGGTTTTTCCGACCCTGCATCGCTGCGCCGAACTCGGCCGCGTCCATGTTCACCACGGCAAGCTTGCATTTCCCGACATTCCCAGGTTCTGAGCGGATGATAAATGGCAACTTGGTGATCGAGCACAGCGTGCTCTCTCCCCCCTTGTGGGAGAGAGGTGAAGAGGGGGGTGGCCACGAGCCCTGCCTTTGCGGTTTACCCCTCTCCCTAACCCTCCCCCACAAGGGGGGAGGGAACAAGCTGAAGACGGGGCAATCGTGGACACACTGAAAGTACGTGACGCGGCGGATGTCGAGCAGGTGGTGCGCGCCGCGCTGGCCAGCGAACAGCCGCTGGAAATCAGGGGTCACGGCACCAAGCGGTTGATCGGCCAGCCGACGGCGACCAATGCCGTGCTCGATCTGTCGGATCTCAACGCGGTTACCGCCTACGAGCCGAACGAATTGATCATCACCGTGCAGGCGGGCGCGCCGCTCGCGGACGTGCTGTCACTGATCGATGCGAAAAACCAGCAATTGGCGTTCGAGCCGGTCAACACCGCACCGCTGCTGGGCACGCCGGAACTCGGCACCGTCGGCGGCATGATCGGCGCCGGGCTGGCGGGACCACGGCGCATCAAGGCCGGCGGCGTGCGCGACCATCTTCTCGGCGCGCACGCGGTGTCGGGGTTTGGCGACAGTTTCAAGGCCGGCGGCAAGGTCGTGAAGAACGTCACCGGCTACGATCTCTGCAAGCTCCTGGCGGGGTCGTGGGGCACGCTGGCGGTCATGACCGAGGTTACGTTGAAGGTGATGCCGAGGCCCGAAAGCGAACGTACGCTGGTGCTGCGCGGGCTGGACGACGTCACCGCGAACCGGGCGATGACGGCGGCACTGGGCTCGCCGTTCGACGTGTCCGCGGCGGCGCACCTGCCGAATTCGGTATTTCGATCGGTCGCGCCGCCCGGCGGCATTGCCGGTTTGGGATCGCCGCAGCAGGCGGTCACCTTGCTCCGGCTGGAAGGCATTGCGGCGTCGGTCGCCCATCGCGCCGCCGCGCTCGTCAGGGCACTGGCGCCGTTCGGTGCCGCGGAGATGGTGGAAGACGCCGCCTCGGCGGCGGCCTGGGTTTCCGTTCGCGACGTCGAGCCCTTCGCGGCCGGCGGTACGCTTGGCGGCTGGCCGGTATGGCGGATCGTGTGCCCGCCGGCGTCGGGCGGCGGGCTCGGCCAGGCGCTCGCGCGCGAGGCCGGCGGCGACGTCATCTACGATTGGGGCGGGGGCCTGATCTGGGCCGCGCTGCCGCCCAAGCCCGATGCCCATGCCGCGCTGGTACGCCCGCGCGTCGATGCCGCCGGCGGCCACGCGACCTTGCTGCGGGCTTCCGAAGAGGTGCGGCGCAACGTCGATGTGTTTCACCCGCAGCCGGCCGGTCTCGCCGCGCTCGGCGAACGCGTGCGCCACGGCTTCGATCCGAAGAACATCCTCAATCGCGGCCGCCTGGCACGTGGATCCCTGACATGAAGACCGAATTCAGCCTTGCGCAGCTCGCCGATCCCGATATTGCGGAGGCCGACAAGATCCTGCGCGCCTGCGTCCATTGCGGATTCTGTACCGCCACCTGTCCGACCTATGTGCTGCTCGGCGACGAACTCGACAGTCCGCGCGGCCGAATCTACCTCATCAAGGAGATGCTGGAGAAAGGGCGGCCGCCGACGCAAGAGGTGGTCAAGCATATCGACCGCTGTCTCTCGTGCCTCGCCTGCATGACCACCTGCCCCTCGGGGGTGAACTACATGCATCTGGTCGATCAGGCGCGGGTGCGGATCGCAAACGACTACCGGAGGCCGCTGCCCGAGCGCGCATTGCGGGCGGTCCTGGCGCTGGTTTTGCCGCGGCCCGCATTGTTTCGCGCGAGCATGATCCTGGCGCGACTGGCCCGGCCGCTGGCCGCCTTGTTGCCGGCGCCCCAGGCGGCCGCGGCATCACCGACGCTGTGGCGGCGCGTCCGCGCGATGCTGGCGCTGGCGCCGGGACGTCTGCCGGCGCGGGGCGCGGCCGGCGGCAAGGTTTTCCGGGCCCAGGGCGTCAGGCGCGGCCGTGTGGCGCTGCTGCAGGGCTGCGCGCAACAGGTGCTGGCGCCGCGCATCAACCAGGCGGCCATCAATGTTCTGACGCGCCACGGCATCGAGGTCGTGCTGGTGAAGGACGAGAAGTGTTGCGGCGCACTTACCCACCACCTCGGGCATGACGGCGACGCCCTGGCGCGGGCCCGCGCCAACATCGCGGCGTGGCTCGGCGAGGCCGAGCGCGGCGGCCTCGATGCCATCCTGGTGACGACGTCGGGCTGCGGCACGGTGATCAAGGATTATGGTTTCATGCTCCGCGAGGATCGCGATTTCGCAGGTCCGGCCGCGAAGGTTTCGGCCCTCGCCAAAGACATCACGGAGTATCTCGGCGGCCTTGAACTGCAGCCGACACAGCAGCAGCACGGCGATCTCGTCATCGCCTATCATTCGGCATGTTCGCTGCAGCACGGACAGAAAATCACGCAGGCGCCGAAAGAATTGCTTTCCAAGAACGGATTCGTGGTGAAAGATGTGCCGGAGAGCCATTTGTGTTGCGGTTCGGCGGGGACTTACAACATTCTCCAGCCTGACATCGCGAACCGGTTGCGCGATCGAAAGGTCGCCAATATTGCGATGATCAAGCCGGACATGATCGCTGCGGGCAATATCGGATGCATGGTGCAGATTGCCGGCGGCACGTCAGTTCCTGTCGTGCACACGGTTGAGCTTCTTGATTGGGCTACGGGGGGCCCCCGGCCAGGCGTGAACTGATCGATTGGTGCCCTTGGCGAGAGGCGGACGATTCGACGTGCCCGATGAACAGTGATCGACAGACTTTGGTCGATGGATATTGATCGGCGGCAACAGGAGGATCACGATGGCTAAGGCGAAAAAGAGTAAAAAAGGCAAAAAGGGCAGGAAAACGCCCGCGATGGCGAAGAAGAAATCCGCCAAAAAATCCCTGAGGAAGGCCTCGAAAAAATCTTCGAAAAAGGCTGCAAAGAAAACAGCTAAGAAATCCGCGAAAAAATCCGCGAAAAAATCCAAGGCCGCGCCGAAAAAGTCGGCCAAGAAAGCAGCCAAGAAAACAGCCAAGAAAACAGCCAAGAAAACAGCTAAGAAATCGGTGAAGAAGGCTGGCGCCGGGAAGAGCGCGGCGGTACAGGCGACGCCAGCTCCGGCGCCCGTGGTTGCCAAACCGGCGCCCAAGCCCGTCGCGCCGAAGGCGCCGAAGCCCGTCATTGCCAAACCCGCCGCTCCTAAACCAGCGGCTGAACCGGCTCCCGCTCCCGCGACGATGAGTTGGGCCGGCCCCAGTTCTTCAACGGCGGCACCTCCCGAACCGACCCTTGCTCCGTCATGGGGACATTCGGACCATCACCTGCCTTCCGACGACGAAGACAAGCATTAGCGGGATTTTCCCGGTTCCGTAGATATGTTCGGGCCGCAGCGTTCTGTCGCTGCGGCCTCTCTCATGCCGGCACCCTACGGAGCATCGGTTCGGTCGGCTGATTCGCGCTGACGTCTTTTGCACCGGCAAATCCGGCTGAAGCCCGCGCGGGTGGTGGTAACCCTTGGCCCGCGGACCGGTGGAACTAATCAAAATGCCGTGCGAGCAGGTCAAAATTTGTTGTCCTAAAGCAACACCCGCCGACAACATCGCTCCAGCCGGCGAAAATGCTCAAAAAGTCGGCAGATGCTTGTGTTTTTTGCTTCACGCTTTGGGTGTGACGTTCCAGATTGTTTCCCGGAACTTAGTTGCAGTCGATTGCCGCCTTTCCCAGGACGCCGAAATCGGACTGCTCTTTAAAATGTGATGGGGATAGTCATGAAGAAATTAGTTTTGGCCGCAGCGATGCTGGCAGTGACTGCAGGGTCCGCATTCGCAGCGGACATGCCTTTGAAGGCCATCGCGCCGCCGCCTGCGCCGTTCGACCCCTGGGATCTGGCTTTCGGCGCCGGGATCATGAACGACTACGTCTTCCGCGGCGTGACCCAGTCCAATCACATGCCGTCGGTGACCACCTATTTCGAGCCGCGCTATAACGTCAGCAAGGACCTGCAACTCTACGTCGGTACCTCGTTCGAGAGCATCTCCTTCGCGAACCGGGCGGCAGGTGAGGTCGACGTCTACGGCGGTATCCGCCCGACCTTCGGGGCAGCCGCGTTCGATTTCGGTGTCTGGGGTTACATCTACCCGGGCGGGAACTGTGCCGACAACGTCATCAGCGCCAGTGGCCTTCCCGGCGGCGGCGTTTGCGCCATCAGCGCACAAACCATCTTCCTCGCCGACGGCAACGTGATGAAAAAGGACGTGAGCTTCTTCGAAGCCTACGGCAAGTTCAACTACACGATCAACGACAACTGGGCGTTCGGCATTAACGAGTATTATTCGCCGAACTTCCTGAACTCCGGAGCCTGGGGCAACTACTCCTCGATCACCGGCAAGTTCACTGCCCCGAGCACGACCTTCGGCAGCAGCGGTATCGGCATGTACGTCTCCGGCGAATTCGGCCGGCAGTGGCTTGGTACCACCGACAGCTTCTACGCCGTGTCCGGCTTCCCGAATGGCATCAAATACGCCGACTACAATACCTGGAACATCGGCATCGGCTTCACCTACAAGGTGTTCACGCTCGATCTGCGTTACTCCGACAGCGACCTGTCGAAGGGTGATTGCTTCGCCTTCACCAGCACCTTCGACGGTTCCGGATCGGGCAACATTACCTCGATCAATCCAGGTGGCGTTGGCTCCAACTGGTGCGGTGCGACCGGCATCGCGAAGCTGTCGGTTGACCTGACGGCGGCGTCCAATCTGAAGTAGGCTTTAAGGTTTGGGGGGACCGAGGGGCGGCAGAGCAATCTGCCGCCCCTTTGATTTGTGGTGAATTGACGCCCGCCCGGCGGACTCATGCGCCGCGGCGATTGCCGCAAGCCCCGCCAATCTGCGTACATTTTCTTGCCAACATCCGGACCGGCCGCCAAATACCCGGTAGCGCAGACATGGCTATGCCGTCACCGCTGCGCCTAAGTTGCTTTTGAAATCTACGACGGCTGGGACTGTCTGCTCCGCTCCTGCAGGCTAAACCGATCGCCGTCGTGCGCCAGTACGACATTGCGTTGGTGAAAGGCCTCGAGTGTCGAGCGATGACCGATCGATACGACGGTGGTCTGCGGCATCTTCTGCTCGATCAGGCGATAGAGCGCAGCTTCGGAGGCTTCATCGAGCGAAGCGGTCGCCTCATCGAGGAACAAATATTGCGGTTTAAGCAGCAGCGCGCGGGCAAGGCCGAGTCGCTGCTGTTCGCCAAGCGACAGCATCCGGTTCCAGTGCGCCTCCTCGTTCAACCGCTCCGCCAGTTTAGGCAGGCCCACGGCGATCAGCACATCCCTGATCTGATCCGGACTGTAGGTGCTCGCCTCGGCGGGATAAGAGATCGCCGCTTGCAGCGAGCCGATCGGAAAATAAGGCCGCTGCGGCAGCATCATCAGGCTGGCGTTCGCCGGAACGGCGATGGAGCCGCCGCCGAACGGCCAGATGCCGGCGATGGCGCGGAATAACGTCGACTTGCCGGCACCGGAAGGTCCCATGACCAGGGTACGTTGGTGCGAGCGAAGCTTGAACCCGTCCGCGGCAACCAGCGGCGTTCCGTTGGGCAGCCGCACCAGAAGCTTTTCCATATCGATTTCGTCGCTGCCTGTCGACGATGCGACATGGATCGAGTCGGTCCCGGTCCGGTTTGCGCCGGCAATCGACGCCTCAAAACCGTCGAGACGTGCGACGACGGATCGCCATTCCGCCAGCGACCGGTAAATCGTGATGAAAAACGACAACGAAGATTGCACGCTGGAGAAGGCGGACGCCGTCTGCATCATGCCGCCCAGCTGTATCTTGTTTGCGAAGTAAGCCGGCGCCACCAGGATGTAGGGAAAGATCACCGCGGCCTGCGAGTAGCTTGCGGTAAATGCCGTCAGCCGCTTGGTCCGGCTCATGATGCCGTACCAGTTGCTGATGACGCGACCGAACCGACCGGAAAGCTGTGCGCGTTCGGCGCTCTCGCCCTTCAACAATGCGATCTGTTCGGCGTTTTCCCGCACCCGGACCAGGTTGAAGCGGAAATCGGCCTCGTAGCGCTGCTGTTGAAAGGCAAGGTCGACCAGTGGCGAACCGATCCATTGCGTCAGCGCGGTTCCGAAGATCGCGTAGACCAGCGCGCCCCAGACCAGGTAGCCGGGAATGTTGAATTCACGGCCGAAGATCGTCAGCGGCGAGTCGGCCGAGAGGCCCCACAGGATGATGACGAACGATCCCAGCGTCACCACGGCGCTCAACAGACCGACCGTGATGCTCAGCGTCTGCTCGACGAACAGCTTGACGTCGTCGGAAATGCGTTGATCCGGGTTGTCGGCGGCGTCGCCCTGCAACTGCATCCGATAGTGGTTGGCATCGTGAAGCCATTCGCCCAGATAGTGCGTCGTCATCCATTGCCGCCAGCGGATCTGCAGCCATTGATTGAGATAGAGCTGGTAGACGGACAACGCGATGTAGCAGGTCGCCAGCAGCGAAAAGATGCCGATTTCCCGGACGAAGCCGTCCCAGTTCTTTTCCTGAAGTGCGTTGTAAAAGCGGTTGTTCCACGCGTTCAGCAGAACGTTGATCCCGACGATGGTGAGTTCGATGGCGATCACGGCAGCCAGGAGAACGCGGCCGGCCCATTTATCTTCGGAGTTGAAATAGGGCGCCGCAATCCGCCATACGGCGGCAATCGTCGAGCGGATATTGTTCACGGGGTGACTCTCTCCATGGCGAGTGGCTTCGGAGGCCTGAACGATTGCGGGGATTGGGAGATTATACTAAAGTTGCATGTATGTCGGCTTGCGTTGGCTTGTCGTTGCGCTCGAGTCAACCCTAGCATGCGCGTAACGGCGAGGGGCGGGGGCCTTTACACTTCGCGAGGTTGTGAGCGGACTTTGGCGAGGCCGGGTCCGCAGCCGATTTCGCACATTGCCAGGGTATTCCCGCGATCACGCCCGGTGCACCTGACCGTCCACGCTGGTCGGGCGCCACATGTCGGCGTGGGGGAGGAACCGCAATGTGGAATCAAGTCTACAATCCGTTTGACAACACCGCGCTGTCGACGATCGCGGCGGCAATACCCGTCGTCACGCTGCTTGTTTTGATCGCGAGCGGCAAGGTCCAGGCCCACATCGCCGCCATCGTTGCGCTGGTGTTGGCCAATCTGGTGGCGATCTTTCTCTTCACCATGCCGGCCAATATGGCGATCCGCGCCTCGTTGCTCGGCATTGTCACCGGCTTCTTCCCGATCGGCTGGATCGTGCTGAACGTCATCTTCATGTACCAGCTCACCGTTACCGCCGGGCGGTTCGAAGCCCTCAAGCGCGCGGTGGGCGGGGTCACTTCCGACCGGCGACTGCAATTGCTGCTGATCGCATTTTCGTTCGGTGCCTTCTTCGAGGGTGCCTCGGGCTTCGGCACCCCGGTGGCGATCACGGGCGCGATCCTGATCGGACTTGGTTTCTCGCCGCTCGCGGCCTCGGGCCTGTCGCTGATCGCCAATACCGCGCCGGTGGCGTTTGGTGCGTTGGGAACGCCGATCCAGGGACTGGCTTCGGTGACCGGCCTCGATCCCTATATTCTCGGAGCGATGGTCGGACGGCAGCTGCCGCTGTTCTCGTTGATCGTGCCGTTCTGGGTGGTGTGGGCGTTCGCCGGCTGGAAAGGCATGAAGGAAGTCTGGCCGGCGATCCTCGTCACCGGCATATCGTTCGCGATCCCGCAATTCGTGATCTCGAACTATATCAACCCTTGGATCGTCGACATCGGGGCATCGCTGATCTCGATGGGTTGCCTGATCCTTTTCCTCAAGGTCTGGCAGCCGAAGGTGCTTTGGCTGTCGCCGAAGCTGCGCGACAAGGATGAATCCGCCAGCACCATGCCGCCGGCGAAGCTGATCGATCCTACGCCGCTGACCTCGGCGGAGATGTTCACCGCACTGCTGCCGTGGATCATCCTCTGCATCATTCTGCTGATCTGGGGCACGGGCTGGTTCAAGGCGGCCGTCAACCCGATCTTCACGTGGAATTATCCGGTGCCTGAACTGCACAACATGATCAACAAGGTTGCGCCGGTGGTCCCGACGCCGACCAAGGAAAGCGCGATTTTCTCGTTCACCTACGTGTCGTTTACCGGAACGGGGATGCTTCTCGCCGCGATCATCGCGGGCTTCATCATGGGGCTGTCGCCGGGCAAGATCGTCTCCGAATACGCTCGCACCATCAAGCTGTGCGCCTATTCCCTGGTTACGATCTCGGCGATGCTGGCGATCGGTACGCTGACCCGGCTTTCGGGCGTCGACGCCACGCTCGGTCTCGCCTTCGCTCTGACGGGCGTGTTGTATCCCTTCTTCGGCACGCTTTTGGGATGGCTCGGCGTCGCGCTGACGGGATCGGATACTTCGTCGAATATTCTGTTCGGCAACCTGCAGAAGATCACCTCCCAGCAGCTCGGCCTCTCGCCGATCCTGATGGCTGCGGCGAACTCGTCCGGCGGCGTCATGGGCAAGATGATCGACGCGCAGTCGATCGTCGTCGCCTCCACCGCCACCAACTGGGTCGGGCACGAAGGCACAATTCTGCGCTTCGTGTTCAAGCACTCGATCGCGCTGGCCTGTCTTGTCGGCCTGTTCATCATGCTGCAGGCCTATGTCTATCCGTTCACGGAGATGGTCCTGAAATAACGACGGCTGCAAAACCGGACGCTGCGAAATCCCCGCGACCGCCGGTCGCGGGGATGGTTCATGACCGGCAATTAATGCGGCGGCCAACTGGCCAATCCGGTGCGGCTCAACTAGAACGGCGGGCCGTGAGTCGGAGCAAAAACTGCATGTATTCAATGACGGGATTTTTGAGACGGGCCGCCGCAGCGCTGGCGCTGGCCGCGGGAACGCTTGGCGCCGTTGCGGCGCACGCCGATGAGGGATTTCCGTTCGGCTTCGAAATGACCCTGGATGCGGCGCGCCAGCCCGGCTCGAAGCGGCTGCCGACGCTGGAGATCGGCGACAATGGCGAAGCGACGCTCGATCTCTGGTGCAAGGCCGGCAAGGGCCAATTCTCGGTCGCCGGCAATACCGTGATCTTCGTTGCCGGCCCGATGGAGGATCGTGCTTGCTCGCCGGATCAGGCGCAAGCGGACAACGAACTGTTCACGGCGCTGAGCGAGGCGACGACCTGGAAACGTCAGGGCGACATGGTCGCATTCATCGGCACGAAATCGCTGCACTTTCACATCAATACCAACTGAAGCCGGAAGTTGCTCCAAGGGTGCTTCGCCTCGCTCGCAACGACGGGTGATGCGAGGAGCAAAGCGAAGAGCTTCAGCCCTCGTGCAAGATCATGTCGGCGCAGGCGCCGGCGGATTGCACCACGCCGGAATAGCCGCCGAAACCAGCATAGGCCGACGCCAGATACAGCCCCGGTACCACCGTGCGCGGCGAACGCTTCGGGATGTGCCAGATCGAGGATGGTGAAGTCGGCGCGAAGCCATAGACGGACCCCTGGGGCGCGTTGAGGTATTGCCGGACCGACAGCGCCGAATTGAACGACGAGGCGACAACGTTTTCGGCAAGGCCCGGATAGACCGAATCGAGATAGCGCACGATCGCTTGCTGCCATCGGCCGCGTTTCTCGCGGTAGGCATCCATATTCGAACTGTCCCAGTTCGACAGCCGGTCCGGCCCCAGGATCGAAAGCACGTAGGGCGGAGCCGGAACACCGGAATCGATCGCGGCAAAATCGACGACGGACATCGGCGGCATCCGCTGACCCGGTTCGTCGGCCATCAGCGTCCCGCCCTGCGCGTAATCGCACAACCGCTTCAGGTCGCGCGGCAGCAACTGGGTCGAATAGGCGGCGACCCCGAATTCACGCGGCGGCTTCGCCAGTCCGAGCGTGAGGGCGAACAGCGATATCGAAGGTGTCTGCTGCGCGTAACTCTCTCTGAGTTTTTCCGCGACCGTAGAGGGCAGCAAGGTCGCGGTCGTCTCCGGTGCGGCATTGCTGATGACCCGCAGGCAATCGACCGTCTGGGTATCGCTGCCGTCGCGCGCCGTATGGGTGACGGTGCTGGCGTGGCCCTGCGGATCCAACGCGACGCGCCTGACGAGGCGGCGCACCAGCACCTCGCCGCCGGCGACCTTGATGGCGCGGGCCAGCGCGCTGGACAATCGCTGCGAGCCGCCTTGCACGTAACGGGCGCCGCTTTGCAGATAACTGCCCTGCGTCATCGCAAAGAAAATCCACCAGAGCTCGGCGGGATCGTCGTGAAAATAGGACAGGTTGGCTGCCAGCGCACATTTGACCGCTTCATGGTCGCCAAAAACCCGATCGAGCTTTTGCGACAACGACAGCCGCCAGTCGTCGATCGCGGGAACCAGCTTCAGCAGCGCGCCCACGCTTTCGCGCGGATTCCGGTAAGCGCCCCAGCCATGCGCGAGCCCGCCCATCGCGGCGGCGATGCGCGCCATCTCTCCGAGCAACTGATCGATTCCGTCGCGGGCTTCCGGAAAGCGTTCGCTCAGCGCGCGCCGCGCCGCGTCGAAATTGTCCGGCAGCGTGAAGGGCCGGTCGAGCGAACCGCCGCGCACTTCGTAAAAGTTGCCGGACGAAACCCATTTGACGGCATCGATGACCCCTGCCCGGGTCAGCGCGTCGTGTTTCGGATCGCGCGCATCGTGCGGATCGCTGGTCTCGTGCAGCGATCCCTCGACGAACAGGTCGCCGGATTTGTAGCTCGACGCCGCGCCGCCCACCGAGTTGCTGCGCTCGACGACGAGTACCTTGCGACCGGCGCGCGCCAGTATCGCCCCCGCCGTGAGGCCGCCGAGGCCCGCGCCGATCACCACTACGTCATAGCGCGCCATCGGTGAAATCCTGAAAGATACGCGGATGCAGTGTGTTCATTGCCGTTGCCGCGCGGCATGTCAAATACACGATCGCGCGCCGGGCGCATCGGAAACTGGCGCGGGATAGCGGCGGCAAGGCTATTTCCAGGCCGACTTGTCGGCGTCCCAGCGCTGACCCTTGAGCTCTTTGGTCAGCGCCTCGACCGAACCGTTGTCGCTCACCGGGTCGCTTTCCTCGTCGGTACTGGATTCTTCGGCCAGGTTGAGCTTCGCGCCGGCGGTTTCATCCGCGGTCGAGACGGCAGGCGTGCTGAGCCACAGCATCAGCCGGTCGGATCCGCCGGGCTTGTCCGCCGATACCAAAGCGGCGACTTCGATCGTCTCGGTGAGGTCGAGTGCCGGAAGTATCTGGCTCGGGCGCTTGAAGGTCAGTTTGAGCTTGCCGGTATTGGGGTCCCATGCCGAGGATGCCGGCTTCGCCGAAAGCGTTTTTGCGAGCACGTTGGCCACCGTGGCTGCGAGCTTGTCGCGGTCGAGCCGGTCGCCGTCGCGCCAGCCGGTTGCCGCGAAACGGATGGCGCGGTCCATTTCGACGATCCCGCTGGTCCAGCCGGCGGCAACCACGCCGGGCGAGGATTTGGCTTTTGCAATCAGCGCTGCGGCGCGATCCGGATCGACGCTGAGGTTGATGGTCTGCACGCCGGCGCGCAGCGCGTCACAGGTGACGGCCAGGCCGCTCAAGGACACCTCAAGGTCCTGGCCCCTTAAGGCTTTGAGGAAGTCCGCCGCCGCGTCGAGCTTCACTTTGACCGCAACCGATTCCGGCGAAACTTCGGTGAAATCCGCCGGTGCAGCGGCAATGCCGTCATCGCTCGACTGGTTATCCTGGTATTCCTTCTCGCTCAGGTCGGAATTGTCCGACGAGGCGACCTCCGTCACGGTCTGGCCGACGCTGATCTGGCCTTTGAATTCGAAAGTGTCTCCGGTCGGCCGCCGCACGAGTTTCACCGTCACGGGCAGCTTGTCGCCCAGACTCTGGGTGGCGCCGGTCAAGGTCTGGCCGTTCACCGTGAGGTTGGCGACGAAACGGTCCTTGCGATCGGAGCCCTTCTCGGCGGGATAACAGATGTCGAGCACCGCCGACGTCACCGTCTTGCCCTGTCGGGTTTCCTTGAGGATCACGTCGGCGTTGCCGTCCATCAGGCCGTCGATGGATGTGAAATACCTGACTTCGTTGGCGCCGGGCGCGGGCTTGGTCGAAAGCTTCAATTCGGCGAAGGCGAGATCCGGTAAAGCGGTCATCAGGCCGACCAGGCAGAGCAGGAGCGCGCGCATGTCAAATTCCTTGAAGCGATAGAGCCGGGCGCCGGCATTGCTGTGACCGGCTGGATCCTTCAGTAGCAAACCTCCGTCGCTTTCGCCAAAAAAGAAGGCCGCCCGGAGGCGGCCTTCGTGTCGGTCGTCGGCAGGCGGGATCAGAAACCGCCCATGCCGCCCATTCCACCCATGCCGCCACCGCCGGGCATCGGCGGCGCCGGCTCCTTCGGCAATTCGGCGACCATGGCCTCGGTCGTTACCAACAGGCCGGCCACCGACGAGGCGTCCTGCAGCGCCGTGCGCACGACCTTGGCGGGATCGACGATACCCTTGGCGACCATGTCGACA
Organism: uncultured Alphaproteobacteria bacterium; assembly: GCA_963756215.1. Lineage (GTDB taxonomy): Bacteria > Pseudomonadota > Alphaproteobacteria > Rhizobiales > Xanthobacteraceae > Bradyrhizobium. The sequence continues at coordinate 313,171 of CAVWMY010000003.1, forward strand.
TATTCTTCGGTCTGGGCGTCGAAGCCGAAGGTCTCGGACTTGTTCTCGAGGATCTTGCCAACAACGATCGAGCCTTCGACACCGGCATTTTCGGCTATCTGACGCACCGGCGCTTCCAGTGCCTTCAGCACGATATTGATGCCGGCCTGGATGTCGGGATTGTCGTTGCTGATGCGGCCGACCGCCTTCTTGGCGCGCAGCAGGGCAACGCCGCCGCCCGGGACGATGCCTTCCTGAACGGCCGCGCGGGTCGCATTGAGGGCGTCCTCGACACGATCCTTTTTCTCCTTCACCTCGATTTCGGTCGCGCCGCCGACGCGGATGATCGCGACGCCCCCGGCGAGCTTGGCCAGGCGCTCCTGCAGCTTTTCGCGGTCGTAATCCGAGGTGGTTTCCTCGATCTGCGCCTTGATCTGGCCGACCCGGGCGTCGATGTCCTTCTTCTTGCCGGCGCCGTTGACGATGGTGGTGTTTTCCTTGTCGATCACCACCTTGCGGGCGCGCCCCAGCATGTTGACCGTCACGCTTTCGAGCTTCATGCCGAGTTCATCGGAGATCAGCTGACCGCCGGTCAGTACCGCGATGTCTTCCAGCATCGCCTTGCGGCGGTCGCCGAAGCCCGGCGCCTTGACGGCGGCGACCTTGAGGCCGCCGCGCAGGCGGTTGACCACCAGCGTCGCCAGCGCCTCGCCTTCGACATCTTCCGCGATGATCAGCAACGGACGGCCCGATTGCACCACGGCCTCGAGTACCGGCAGCATCGACTGCAGGCTCGCAAGCTTCTTTTCGTGCAGCAATATGTAGGCGTCTTCGAGTTCGGCGGTCATCTTCTCGGCGTTGGTGATGAAGTAGGGCGACAGGTAGCCGCGATCGAACTTCATGCCCTCGACGATGTCGACTTCGGTCGCGAGTGACTTGTTTTCCTCGACCGTGATGACGCCTTCATTGCCGACCTTCTGCATCGCCTGGGCGATCATCTTGCCGATCGCGGTGTCGCCGTTCGACGAGATGGTGCCGACCTGGGCGACTTCGGAGGATGACGCCACCGGTTTGGCGCGCTTTCCGATGTCCTTGATCACGGCCGCGACCGCGATCTCGATGCCGCGCTTGAGATCCATCGGATTCATGCCGGCGGCGACCGACTTGGCGCCTTCCCGCACGATCGCCTGGGCGAGCACGGTGGCGGTGGTGGTGCCGTCGCCGGCGGTGTCGTTGGTCTTGGAGGCGACTTCACGCAACATCTGCGCGCCCATGTTCTCGAACTTGTCTTCGAGTTCGATCTCCTTGGCGACGGTGACGCCGTCCTTGGTGATGCGCGGTGCGCCGAAGCTCTTGTCGATGACGACGTTGCGGCCCTTGGGGCCGAGCGTCACCTTGACCGCATTGGCCAGAATATCGACGCCGCGCATCATGCGATCACGCGCGTCTCCGGAAAATTTAACGTCCTTGGCTGCCATTGGCATGATTCCTCGAATTGGGGGAAAATCCGCAACGTGTCTGCTCGCCATTGCCGGGCTTGACCCGGCAACCCATCCCTTTCGAAGAGTGATGGATGCCCGGATCAAGTCCGGGCGTGACGACCGTCAGCGCTGCGGTCGTTTGGTCTGCCCGCTCAGGCGAGCACGCCCATGATGTCGGACTCCTTCATGATCAGGAGCTCTTCGCCGTCCAGCTTGACCTCGGTGCCCGACCATTTGCCGAACAGCACGCGGTCGCCGACCTTGAGGTCGATCGGAATCAGCTTGCCGGCTTCGTCGCGGCCACCGGGTCCAACCGCGGTGATCTCGCCCTGCGAGGGCTTTTCCTTGGCGCTGTCCGGAATGATGATGCCGCCTTTGGTTTTTTCTTCGGCGTCGATACGCTTGACCACGACGCGATCATGCAGCGGACGAAATTTGGTTTTGGCCATGACGGTTCCTTTGGAGGCTTGGTTTCAAGATATTGTTTGCCATCGAAAGCAGCTTGAAATACGCAACGTATCCGCCGCCGCCGAACTGGCGCCCGAACGCCGGTATCCCTTAGCAATCGGGCTCTCGGAGTGCTAATTGTGCGCTCGGGGGAATATGACTTGGCACCGATCCTGTCAAGCAAAGGGGGGGTTAAGCCGTTGGTGAGACCGATATAAGATGCTCAAGGAAACAAGGCCGGAGCGTCAGCGTGGTTCGCTGGCTGACATTGCTTCGGCGGCAATTTTACGCTTGGCTGCCGGACGGGTGCGGCCACGAATTCAACCCCCGGGGGATGCCATGATCAGGTCACGTAGCGCGCGAACGGTTGCCAGTCTGGGGATCGCCGTGGCGCTGCCGATGTTCCTCGGGGCATGTAGCAGCACGAATCTTTCGCCCACCCCGGGGCCGGAAGCCACGGCGCCCGAAATGCCGGCAAGCATTCGTCCGGACGAAATCGTAGGCCGGTGGGGCCTGGCATCGTTCCAGGATCAGAAGGACCGCGCGCGTACCGAGGCCGCCGCCAAGGGGCAGTGCAAGCAACCTTACGTGATCGGCGCCGGCTCCTCCGGCGGCGTGATCATGCATCTGGCCGACCAGGCGACCCCCCAGGAATTACGACTCAAAGGCAGCCCGAGCGGCAAGAATTATATCGGCCCGCCGGGACCGGCCGGCGGCGATCAGGATCGCGAAATTCTCTCCTTCGACGGGCGCGTCATGGTCACGCGCTTCATCGACAAGGATGCCGCCGTCCGCTACGGCAACATGGTCTACGTCCGCTGCGCGCCGCGCGCCTGAGCGGCCGGCTATTCCGGGCAACGGGATCTTGCCGGGCGACGCGGCGGCCTGAAAAAACACGAACGCCGGCATGTCGCCGGCGTTTTGTCGATCAGGATGGCCAAGCCTTCAGTCGAACAGCGCGTCGATGTCGTCCTGCGAGGCGTGACCGACGTCGCCCGCCAGCTTCGGGCCGTTCAACAGTTTTTCGTCTTCTTCGCGGCTGTCGACGACCGGCGCGTGAGCCTTGATCGCATCGACGCCGCCCCAGATATCCATCATCACCGTGATGTGGTTCTCGATGAACTTCATCGTGTTCATCACCTTCTTGATGCGCTGCCCGGTCAGATCCTGGAAATTGCAGGCCTCGAAGATCGAAACCACGCGCTCCTGGATTTCCTCGCTGATCAGCTTTTGCTGATCGGGCGAATTGACCTTGGTCAATGCGGTCGCCGCCTGGTCGATCAACTCGGCAGCTTCGAGAATCTGTTGGGTGGCTTCTTCGGTGCCTCCGACCACGGCGCCGAGTTCGCCGTTGACGCGGGCCATCTCCTCGCCGTTGAAGCTCTTGCCGTGCAGCACCGCGATTTCCCGCTTGGTGCGGCTGATGGCATCGTAGATTAGATCGAGTTCGACCTTGAGCTTCTCGCATTGCTCGATCTGGGCACGATAGGTCTCGATCATGGCATGGGCCTCGGCAATCTCTCGTGAGTTCGGAACCGCTGATCCCGTGACCTCGCGGTTGCCGGGAGCGCTCATCTGGCTTCGGATCGCGCGCAGTTCGCTCATGATCTCCAGATGCATCGGATCGGCATCGCCGTCGGGGGCCTGAAGAAGCGGCATGTCGCCGGCCTGCGATTGTTCGATGCGAAAACGTCTGCGATGAATCGGCATGAGATATTCCCTGAACGTCACTCGCATCTTTAAAGCAGATGCGATTTAACGGCTGGTTCACGGCGGGAACCGGCGGGAGGCGCGTGCGGGCCGGCATCCACACCAACGATTAACCATGCGGGCCGCGCGTTCATCGAAAATAAACGGTACCGGACAAAACCGGACGAAATCGGTGACGTGGTGAATCGCCAAGCGGCTTTCGTTTACCAAACCGACGCGGTTTTGATTTTAGTTGATCGCGTGCAAAGGCGCTGATCGGGCGCTCCCACGACGAAACGGTACAGAGTACGTCGATGTTCAAACGAATGACCCTTGCGCTTCTCGCCGGCGCGTCCTCGCTGGGCGTCGGACTTCATCAGGCCGCGGCGATCGAAGCGACGCCGTTGCGGGAACCGACGGTGATCTACGGCGACCAGCCGCCGCAACCGGTGCGGACGGCCTATGTCGAACGATCCAATATGGGCGGCGGCTTTATCCAATTCCTGTTCGGCGACGGACAACAGCAAAGCGAGCGCTACCAGCAACAGCCGTCGGTGTATCAGCAGCAGCCGTCTTACAGCGTTCCGGTTTATGGGGCGGAGCGCTCGATGGCTCCGGGGTACCCGCAGCAACTGCAAGCCGACGATCCGATGCGGCGGCCGTTCGACCCGAAATACGAAAAGCAGCTGGTCGAGTACAGCGGCAAGGAAAAGCCCGGCACCATCATCGTCGACACGCCGAACAAGTTTCTGTTCCTGGTGGAAGGCAACGGCAGAGCGCTGCGCTATGGCATCGGCGTCGGCAAGCCGGGGTTCACATGGTCGGGCGTGAAGACGGTTTCGGCGAAGAGGGAATGGCCGGATTGGACGCCGCCGGCGGAAATGCTGCAGCGCCGGCCCGACCTGCCGCGGCACATGGAAGGCGGGCCGGAGAATCCGCTCGGCGCGCGAGCGATGTATCTGGGATCGTCGCTCTATCGCATCCACGGCTCGAACGAACCCTGGACCATCGGCACCAACGTCTCATCCGGCTGCATCCGGATGCGCAACCAGGACGTGATCGACCTCTACGGTCGCGTCAATGTGGGCGCCAAAGTCGTCGTTATCTGAAGCGCGGCCAGTTTGTTTGTTTGAGCGAGGAATACCGGTTTCCACCCGTGGGGTCGAAGCCAAGGGGCACGCTTTTCCAAATCATGCTCTTGCCAAAGCAAACGGCCGCTCGGATTTGAGCGGCCGTTTCTTCGTGTCGTGATCGGCACAAATGGATCAAGCGTAATCGCTGCCATTGTCGTCGCCGAAGTCATCCGAATCCGAATCGAGGTCGTTGTCATTGTCGTCGTCGTTCGATGCCGAATCGAAAAATCCGGCGCGCAAATCGTCGTTGCGGTTTGAGCCGATATCGTTGACGCCGGCGTCGCGGGCAAGCTCGCTGCCGGATTGATCGCCCCTCGGACTTTCGTTGATGACTTTCTCGTTGATGATGGTGGTTGGGTCGCCGAACGCCTGATGGCCGCCGCCCATCATCGACCGGATGCTGCCGAGCAGCAGCGAGCCGCCGATCGTGCCGGCCGCCGCCGCGGCCGCGGTTCCGAGGAACGAGCCGCCACCGCCGCCGAGCGGACTTTGCTGGGGAGCGCCATAAGCCTGGCCGTAAGGGGGCTGGCCGTAGGAGCCCTGATTATAGCCCTGGTTCGGGCCCTGATTATACTGCCCCGGCGACTGCGGTTGCTGCAGCACCTGGCCGCTGTTCCAGACCGGACGGCCGGACATGTCGGGCGGCCGGACATTCGGCACCGAGCCTTGCCCCTGGCTTTGCCCAAACACCGCATCGCGCATCGAATCGAGGAAGCTGCCGGATTGGGCAGGTTGCTGCGCGCCGGCCGCTTCCAATTCCTGGATATGGGCGTTGGCGCGTTTCAGCGCCTCGTCCTGTATCAGCACGGTCTGCACCAGCGCATAAACAGCGTTGGGCGCGCCGCGCAGGCCTTGCGCGATCGCTGCCGCTGCCTCCGGATCGCGCGGCGTCCCCTCCAGCTTGGAAAGGCGGTCGAAAAGATCGTCAATCAATTGTCGTTCTTGCGGCGTCATGGCGTTCTCTCCTCGCTCCGAAACGCGACCGCAGATGTAAGCGGGGTTTGTGTCGCAAGTAGTCCCGGGCCGAATTAAATTTCAGTATGCGACAAAACCGCCTGCCGGCTTCCGCGGACGATCTTAGTCCAATGTTACTTTGTTCGACGCCAGCAAGGCCGGAAAATGCTCGCCCGCGAGATATTCATATTCACATTCTCGTTGGCCGGTCAGGGGGTCGAGGCTGACGAGGGTTTCGTCGACGAATCCCGGATGGCACATGATGAGACCGTCCCCGGGCAATCCCTCGAGAAATCCGCCCATCAGCGCGGCGAAGTCGGGTGCGCCAGAGAAATCATAGGCGCCGGCGAAGCCGGGATTGAATGCGATGCCGGCGCGTGAGGCGCGCTTGCGAAATTGCGCGCTCAACATGTCCAGCACCAGCGCCTTGGGCGCGCCGAGCCGCTGCGTCAACGGCTGCCGGCGACCGCCCTGGCGGACCCAGGCGTTGGGCGCGGCCTCCTTTACGGCCGACAGGAAAGCGTCGCGTACCACCGGGAATAGCTGCGCATGTTGATGGCCGTCGACGAAATCCGGCGCACGTCCGAACAGTTCACTAAAGGCGGCAAGTTGCACCATCAGTTCGGCGCGGATGATCTCGGCATCGAGCCGGCGCAGCAGGCCTGCGCGCAACAGCTTTGGGAAGGTCGGAAACAGGCCTCCGTCGACCGGTTTGAAGTGCATGGTGAGGGGCCGGAACGGCGCCGTCAGCGTCGCATGCAGTCCGATCGCGCATCGCGGACGGTTCGCGGCCGCGGCCTGAAGCAAACCGACCTCGTCGCGGCCGACGGCCGGGCCGACTACCATCACCGATGTCGCATTGAGACGGCCTCGTTCGATCAGCTGGCGAATCGCGCGGTTGACGCCGGGGCTTATGCCGTAATCGTCGGCGCACAGCCATATCCGGCGCGGCGTCGCGGCGTGGTTCATTCGGCCGCGAACCTTTCGTCGGCGCCGGTGTCCGCGGACACCCGCTTCTCGCTATGCTCTGCGACGAAATAAATCGGGCGCGCCTTCAGCTCCGAAAGAATCTTGCCGATATATTCGCCGACAATGCCGATCATGATGAGCTGCACACCGCCGATCGTCATCAGGCCGACCATCAGTGAGGGATAACCGGGGACCGACTTGCCGGTCGTCCAGGTTTCCCAAAGGATGGAGAGGCCGAACAGAAAGGCGACCGTCGCCAGCAGCACCCCCAGCAGGCTCGCAAAACGCAGCGGCGCCACCGAGAACGATGTCAGGCCCTCGATCGAGAGCCCGACCAGCCGGCCCGCGCTGAAGGTAGTGACGCCATGTTCGCGGGCGGCCGGTTCGTAATCGACGCGGATCTGACGAAAACCGATCCAGCTCGCGAGACCCTTGAAAAAGCGATTGCGTTCGGGGAGTTGACGCAGCGCCGCCGCCGCGCGCGGCGACAACAGGCGGAAGTCGCCGGCATCCTCCGGGATTTTCTGCCGCGCCCCCCAATTGATCAGCGAGTAGAAACCATGCACGGCAAGTCGCCGCAGGAACGATTCGTTGTCGCGGTTCGCCTTGGCGGTATAGACCACGTCATAGTCGTCCTCGATCCAGTGACCGACGAGCCTTTCGACGAGATCCGGCGGATGCTGGCCATCGCCATCCATGAACAGCACGGCGCCGCGCCGGGCGTGGTCCAGCCCCGCCATCAGCGCGGCTTCCTTGCCGAAATTGCGCGACAGCGACACTACCTGAACGTCGAGCGCGTCGGCGGCGAGGCCGCGCGCGATGCTGAGCGTGGCGTCGGCGCTGCCGTCATCGACATAGACCACCTCGCAGCCAAGGCCGTAGCGGCCCTTCAGCGTTTTTGCCAGATCGCCGAGCCGGGCGTGCAGCGCCGCAAGACCGGCGGCCTCGTTGTACAACGGCACGACGACCGACAGGCCCCGCGCCGCCGCACTGGCGGCGGTGGTGGACAGGCCAGAAACGTCCGTGCCGAGCATCATCGATCAGGTCTCAACCATCTGGAAAACAGCATATGGCAATCGCGGAGCATTGTCGCCACGGCGCGATGGGCGGAAGCTTCGGCGTCACTGTCGCAGGAACGCCTCCAGCTTGGCGAACAGCAGGTTCTCGCGGTCCAGCACGTATTCGAGCGAGGCCACCGAAACCGTATCGGCACCATGCGCGCGCAAAAAGCTTCCGAGGGCGTAGATCTGCGCGGGCGGACAATGCAGCGTCACCATCCCTGACGAGGTCGGGCCGCCGAACGGCGAGACCACCCCGAAGCGGTTATGCGCTTCGGCCAGCAGCGTTGCATTGCATTGCGAAAAGCGGGTGCGGACTTCCTTGTATTTGCTGGCGCGCGCCCGCGCGGCGATGTGATCGAAAATGACCCGCGCGGTCTCGCGCGCCTCGTCCGACCAGTCGGCATCGCGCGAGGCGACGAGGTTGGCCTGGCTGCGCAGGATCACGCCATCGTCGAGCACCTTGAGGCCGTTGGCCGCAAGCGTCGCGCCCGTGGTTGTGATGTCCACGATCATCTCGGCGGTCCCGACCGCCGGCGCGCCTTCGGTCGCTCCGGCGCTCTCGACGATGCGGTAATCGACGACGCCGTGGGAAGCGAAGAACGACCGGGTGAGGTTGATGTATTTGGTGGCGACCCGCATCCGCCGGTTGTGCTGCGCACGGAAGCCGGTGGTGACGTCGTCGAGATCGGCCATGGTGCGAACGTCGATCCAGGCCTGCGGCACCGCGACCACCACATTGGCGCTCCCGAAACCGAGATTGTCGATCAATGCGACGCGCTTGTCGGCGTCGACGATGCTCTCGCGCACCAGATCCTCGCCGGTGATGCCGAGATGCACCGCGCCGCGCGCGAGCTGCGAAGCGATTTCACTGGCCGAGAGATAGGCGATCTCGACATCGTCGAGCCCGTTGATGGTGCCGCGATAGTCGCGGGCTCCGCGGGGCTTCGCCAGCGCAAGGCCCGCACGGGCGAAGAAGGCTTCCGAGTTTTCCTGCAGGCGCCCTTTGGACGGGACCGCGAGAACGAACGGCGCGGTCATGATGCGCTCCCGTTGACGCTGCCTGCGGCCGGCGCGTGGTCGATCTGGGTCAGGGCCTCGATCCACACCGAAAATCCGACCGCGGGGATCGGCACCTCGGAGCCGAGCTGGGTCATCACGCCGTCGTAGCGGCCGCCCGCGACCAGCGGTTCGACGCCATTGCCCTTGCGGTGCAGCTCGAATTCGAAGCCGGTGTAATAATCTATGCCGCGTCCGAACGAGGTGGAAAACCGCGTCGCACCGGTATCGATGCCGCGCGCGGCCATGAAGCCGATGCGGCTTTCGAGCTGATCGATCGCTTCGGTGAGGTCGAGCTTGGCGTCGTCGGCAAGCGCCCGCAATTGCGCGACCGAATCGTCGGGGTCGCCTCCGATCGCCAGGAATCGCTTGATCAGTCCGAGCGCATCGCGCGGCAGCGTGCCGCCTTTCAGGGTCGACTGTTCGAGGAAGCGATCGGCGATTTCCGAAACCGTGCGGCCGCCGACATTGGTGGTGCCGGCGATGGACATCAGGTCGGTCACCAGCGCCAGAGCCGCCTTGCGATCGGAGCCTGCGAGCGCGGCGAGCACACCCTCATATTCGTTGCGGCTGGCGCTGGTCGCGAGCGTCAGCCGCTCGAGATCCTGCTCCAGGCTGATCTTGCGATTGAAATCTTTCATCAGCCGCCGCCGCCATACCGGATAAAGGCCAAGCGCGTCGATCAGCGCGATAAACAGCGCCACGTCGCCGGTGCGGATTTCGACATCGGTCAGTCCGAAAGCCGCGGTTGCCTCCAGTGCCAGCGCAAGCATCTCGGCATCGGCGGCGGCGCGGTCCTGCCTGCCGAACGATTCGATGCCGGCCTGCAGGAATTCGTTGGGCTGGCCGCCGCGATAGCGAAACACCGGCCCGAGATAGCAGAAGCCGGCGGGTTCGCCGGCGCGGGGCGAGGCGAGGTAATCCCGCGCAACCGGTATGGTGAGGTCGGGACGGAGGCAAAGTTCCTCGCCGCTGGGGTCGGTGGTCAGGTAAAGGCTTTTGCGGATGTCCTCGCCGGAGAGATCGAGAAACGGCTCGGCCGGCTGGAGGATCGCGGGTTCCGCCTGAACGTAGCCGGCCTGCGCAAACGACAATAGCAGGGCGTCCGCCCATGCGGCGGATCCGGCGGCACCACGGGCGGCGGTCAGGGTCATCTCGACGTCCAAATATCCTGCGAAAGTTCCAAAAGCTCTGATGGCGCAGCCCTTAGCACGGTCGGGGCAGGGTTTCGACCGGCATCGGCCAAGTGGCTTAATGCAAGGCGAGGGCGGCTGGTTAAGGCTTAACTTACAGGACCGGTGCCGGTCCAGTCGCCCCGCGCCGCCTGCACCAGCGCCAACGCGGCGACGGCGGCGGTGTCGGCGCGCAGCACCCGCGGACCCAGCGAAAGCCGCAGAACCCGCGGCTGGCGCAACAACAAAGCGCGCTCTTCCTCCGCAAATCCGCCCTCGGGGCCGATCAGGATGTCGGTTCCATGACCGGTTGCCTGGGCGCTCTGCAGCGCCAGCAGCGGATTTGCGATATCGGCGGCTTCGTCACAAAAAACCAGCAGACGCTGCGGGGCACGCTGGCTCAAGTAACGATCGAGCGTGACGGGCTCGGCCACCGCCGCAAGGCTCAGGATGCCGCATTGCTCGGCGGCCTCTACCACATTGGCGCGCATCCGCTCGCCGTTGACCCGCGCGACCTGGGTGAAGCGCGTCAATACCGGCTGCAACGATGCAGCCCCCATCTCGACCGCCTTCTGCACCATGTAATCCAGCCGAGCATGCTTGAGCGGCGCAAAGACATAAGCGAGGTCCGGCAGGCGATCCTGCGGTCGGGTCTGGGCAATGATGCTCAGACTGTCCGGCCGCTTGCGCCCGGCGATCGAAGCCCTCCATTCGCCGTCGCGGCCGTTGAAGGCGAGCACGCTCCCGCCGGCGGAAAGCCGCAACACATTACCGAGATAGTTGCTCTGGTTGCGCTCGAGCGCCACCGTTTCGCCGGCAGCCAACGGGGCATCGATGAAGAGGCGGGGGCTGCGAAAGTCGAATTCAGGCATGATCCACGTTCCAATCCGCGGCCTTTTAGCCCAACGGACCCGATTTTGCCCAATTATTGATGTCCGGCAGGGCTTTGCGCCGCGCTGTTGCCAAATTCCGCAGCTTGTTAAGGGCTGGCAGGAATCGTACATAGCGTCCATTGGAAAGCCCCTCTTCCGCGCGAAGACGTTAGGGAATCATTGGGACCTTGCCGGAGGAATCGTTTTGATCATCCGACGCCTGATTGTGCCGCTCACCGCGGTTGTTTTTGCTACCTGCGCGGGTCAGGCCCTGGCGCAGGGGGCGTTTCCGGCGCCGCTGCCCGGCCAAGCCGCGGCTCCGGTCAATGATCCCGCGTTTCCTCCGGTGAACGGCTCGGCGCCGGTTGCGGCAATCGGCGCTGCTCCGAGTTCGTTCCCGGTCACCGGCGCGGCACCGGTCACCGGCGGATTCTCGCCACGTCCACCGGCGCCGCCGTCGCAGGCGGGCCCGCCAGACCAGTGCATGAAAGAGTTCCTGCCGTTGCGTGAAGACGCCGAGAAGCGCGGCAAGCTGATCAAGGCTGCGAGCGACCGGCACGCGAGCCCCGACGAAGCATGCAAGCTGATCGCGGGGTTCGGCCAGGCCGAAGTCAAGATGATCAAATATGTCGAAAGCCACGCGGCGCAGTGCGGGATTCCGCCGCAAATCTCCGAGCAGCTGAAAAACGGTCACAAGAACACCGAGGTCATGCAGCAGAAGGTGTGCTCGGCCGCGCAGGCGAATGCACAGAGGGGACCGGCCGGTCCGACCTTGAGCGACGTGCTCGGCTCGGCGGCGGAGGTTCCTGAGGCCACGAAGACCAAGAAGGGCGGCAGTACCTTCGATACCTTGAACGGCAATGTGCTGACGCGATGATCCGAACCGCGGCTCCGGCGTTCGCGCGCCGAGAGCGTTTTCCAGCAAGGTGGATACCGGTTCGCGGAAAGAAAACGCATCAAATCAAGAAAATTCGGTCCCGTTCCGATTCGATCGGGACGGAAAAGTTTCCAGGCATGCCTTGGTGCTAGGTACGCCTCGATGACCCACGAGATCTGGAAATGGACTAGGACTCGCATGAGCGGCGTGAACGCGCGCGTTGCTGACTCCACCGGCAACTGGGTCGATACCCGTGCGCCGTCATGGTCACGTCCTTATCTGCGGCTTGCGCGGTTCGACCGGCCGATCGGATCCTGGCTGCTTCTGCTGCCGTGCTGGTGGTCGTCGGCGCTGGCAGCCGGGGTCGCGCATGACGTCAGCCGGCTGCCTCTCGTCATCGCGCTGTTCTTTGTCGGCGCGTTCGTGATGCGCGGCGCCGGCTGCACCTGGAACGACATCACCGATCGCGATCTCGACGCGCTGGTGGAGCGGACCCGGTCGCGACCCATTCCGGCGGGGCAAGTCAGCGTGCCGCAGGCGGCCGCCTTTCTGGTCGCCCTGGCGTTGATCGGCCTTGCCGTGCTGCTGCAATTCAACCGATTCGCGGTTGCGACCGGTATCGCCTCGCTTGCGATCGTCGCGATCTATCCGTTCATGAAGCGGATCACCTGGTGGCCGCAGACTGTGCTCGGGCTCGCGTTCTCATGGGGCGCGCTGATGGGCTTTGCGGTCCTGCTCGGGCGGATCGATGCGGCGGCGGTCTGGCTTTACGCCGGGTCGATCGCGTGGGTGATCGGCTACGACACCATCTACGCGCACCAGGACGCCGAGGACGATGCGCTGATCGGGGTCAAATCAACCGCGCGGTTGTTTGGCACGCGCACCCGTCCGGCGCTGGTCGCGTTTTACGGTCTCGCAGTGGTTCTGATCGGTATCGCGCTGATATCGGCGGAGGCGGGCTGGCCGGCATGGGCGGGGCTTGCAGCGTTCGCCGCGCATCTCACCTGGCAGGTCCGGCGCGTTGATATCCGCGATCCCGTGTTATGCCTGCGCGTGTTCAAATCCAACCGCGATGCGGGCTTGCTGCTGTTCGCCGGATTGCTGGTGGATGCGGTGCTGCGGAGCAATTAATTCCGCGCGATGATTTCGCGTTCGCCCCGATAGCTGTTCGCCGGATTGAGCAGATAGCCGGCGCGCCGTCGCACCAAGAATTTCGGACGCCGCGCCCGGATCGCGTTGCGGCGGCGACGCCGCGGCGCCGGTTCCGGCGTCTCGTCTTCGGGCAATTGCGGAAGCGCGAAGATCTCGCTCCACATCTGCCAGGCGGATGCGATCTCGTCGCGGTCCGAACTCACGCATAACGGTATCGTCAGGGACGGATCGCGATGGGCGAGCACCAGCATCTGGGTATCGTCGATGCCGCGCAATGCGACGCCGAGAAAATCGCTGACGCGGACATTGACCGACATCCGCATGCCGTGAAGCGCACGGCGCAGAACCACGCGTTCGCGGTGAAGTTCGATCTGCCGAACGCCGCCGTCCGCACGGGTGTCGTGCGTATCGAAGCTGACGGGCAGAGAGAGAGGGTCGAGCCGCAATGCACGGCTCGACCCGGCGGGATTGATCCCGCTTGTTGCTGTTTGACGCCTCACGACTTTAATCTCCCCGCCAGGCTTATGTGCCCGGTCGATGGCTGAGACCTTGCCAGAGCCGTGTCGGTTTCAGCTTAAAAAGGCTGGTTAATCGAAGGTCACCCGGCCGGCATTCGTCCGCATGATTGACAAGTCCTTGGCTCACATGATTGACGAGACCTTGCCTTGCTGCTCGAAATCTTTGGCTTTTGACGGCTGAAAATGCTTGAAGTACGCATGAATCAAGCACATCTGATGGCTCAGCCGATGTCTGCCGGGCCTTCCATAGTTCATCTTCAACCGCGGGGATTTCGTTCGTGATCTCTTCACCATCAGCCGCGTCGTCGCTTTCAGCGGACGCCGCGACTTCCGATCTGTTCGACCAATCCGCACTCAGCTCGTTGGCGCAGCGCCTCGTCGAGGCCGCACGACGCGCAGGCGCGGATGCCGCCGACGCGGTCGCGGTGCGCGGCGTTTCGCAAGGCGTCGAAGTGCGCGATGGGCGCGTCGAGGAATCCGAACGATCCGAAGGCGACGATGTCGGACTGCGCGTGCTGGTCGGAAGGCGACAGGCGGTGGTCTCGACCAACGATGTGAGCGGCGACGGCATCGCCAGGCTTGCCGAGCGCGCCGTCGCGATGGCGCGTGTCGCGCCGGACGATCAATATGTCGGCCTCGCCGACCCGGCGCTGCTGGCACGCGATTTTCCCGATCTCGATCTATTGGACCCGAAGGTTCCGTCGACAGCCGAGCTGGAACGTCGGGCCTGCGAGGCGGAGGCCGCCGGCCTTGCGGTCAAAGGCGTGACCAAGTCGGGCGGCGGGTCGGCCTCAACGGGAATTGGCGGCATGGTGCTGGTCACCTCCACCGGCTTCCACGGCTCCTATCTGCGGTCGAGCCAAAGCATCTCGATGACCGCGATCTCCGGCGAAGGCACCGGGATGGAGCGCGACTACGACTACACCACCGCGCCGCACGCCGCTGACCTGGCGTCGCCCGAAAGCGTCGGCCGCACCGCCGGCGAGCGCACCGTGGCGCGCGCCAACCCTCGCAAGGTCGAGACCTGCAAGGTACCGGTCGTGTTCGATCCCCGGGTTTCCGGATCGCTGGTCGGCCATCTGGTCGGCGCGGTCAATGGTGCATCGATCGCGCGCAAGACCAGTTTCCTCAAGGATCGCCTCGGCGAGCAATTGTTCGCCAAGAACATCCGCATCGTCGACGATCCGCTGCGGGTGCGCGGATTGCGCTCGCAATCGTTCGACGCCGAAGGCGTCAAGGTCAAGAAGCTCGCCATCGTCGATCAGGGGGTGCTGACCTCGTGGCTATTGGATTCGGCGACCGCGCGCGAGCTTGGACTGGTCACGACCGGCCATGCCCATCGTGGCGTGTCGTCCTCGCCGTCACCCGGGCCGTTTAACCTCCATCTCGATGCAGGCGAGCCGACCCCGGCCGAATTGATCTCCGACATCAAGCAGGGATTTTACGTCACCGACCTGATCGGCTCCGGCGTCAACGGCGTGACCGGCGATTACAGCCGCGGCGCCTCCGGTTTCTGGATCGAGAACGGTGAGATCACCTATGCGGTAAGCGAAGTGACGATTGCCGGCCACCTGCTCGCGATCTTCAAGTCGATGGTGCCGGCCAACGATCTCGAATTCCGCTACGGCGTCAACGCACCGACCGTGCGCGTCGAGGGATTGACGCTTGGCGGACGTTAGCGCCGGCAACGAACACGGCAGCGTTGTATCCCGCGAAGCGCTGGCGCGCGACGCTGCGTTGTTGAAGCACACGGTGCGGGAGGCCGGCGCGCTGGCGCTGTCGATGTTCCGCACCGAACTAAAGAACTGGACCAAGGGCGCATCGTCTCCGGTATCCGAAGCCGATATTGCGGTCAACGACTTGATCGAGGATCGGCTGCGCTCCGCCACGCCGGACTACGGCTGGCTGTCGGAGGAAAGCGCCGATGATCCGGCGCGTCTCGGCAAATCCCTGGTCTGGATTGTCGATCCGATCGACGGCACCCGCGGTTACCTGGCCGGTCGTGAAGACTGGTGCGTCAGCGTGGCGCTGGTCGAGGGCGCGCTGCCGGTGCTGGCCGCGGTGTTCGTGCCGGCGAGCGATGAGTTCTTCTTTGCCGCTCGGGGCGAGGGCGCCGTGCGCAACGGTGTGCGCATTAACGCGACGTCGGGCAGCGAGCTGGATTTCTCCCGAATAGCCGGCCCGAAGCCGCTGGTCGAGCGGCTCAGTTCGGCAAGCGCCGACATTACCCTCTATCCGCGAATCGGATCGCTGGCACTGCGGCTCTGTCGCGTCGCGGAAGGACGCCTCGATGCGGGCTTTGCCGGTGGCCAAAGCCGGGATTGGGATCTTGCGGCCGCCAATTTGATCGTGCAGGAAGCGAATGGTAAGATGACCGCGCTTTCCGGAGACCCCCTTCTCTACAATCGTCGCGAGGTGACACACGGGGTGCTTGTGGCAGCGGGGCACGATCGTCATGCGAGCATTGTCGAGCATTTCCGCAATCGTCCGCTGCCCTGAGCGTATTCCGGTTGCGCTTCGAAAGCTCTGCCGGCCGGGGTACCACGTTAGGAAAAAGAGACATGCCAGATAGTGCCCCGCAACAGCTGCTCCATCTCGTTATCGGCGGCGAATTGACCGATCTCGAACATACGACGTTCAAGGATCTCGATCAGGTGGAAATCGTCGGGGTCTTCCCCAATTACGCCACCGCGTTTGCGGCCTGGAAGGCGAAGGCGCAGCAGACTGTGGACAACGCCCACATGCGCTATTTCGTGGTCCACCTGCATCGGCTGCTCGATCCGGGGCAAGACGCGAAGCCTGGCCATTGAGAAAACTGCTTCGTAACTGGCTGCGCAGCAGCTGGCTTCAGCGCGCTGTGGGATTTCTCGCGGCCGAATACCTGCGGCTGGTCTGGCACACCAACAAATTCAGCTTCGAGCCCCTCGACATCTACGCGCAGGTCGAGCCGCAGATGCCGGCGATCCTGACCTTCTGGCATGGCCAGCATTTCATGACGCCGTTCATCAAGACCAAGGAAAGTCATCGCGCCAAGGTCTTGATCTCGCGGCATCGTGACGGCGAATTCAACGCGATCGCCGCCGAACGGCTCGGCATCGGCACCATCCGCGGCTCCGGCGATCACGGCTCGGCTTTCCACCGCAAAGGGGGTCTTGGCGCGTTCAAGGAAATGGTACGCGCGCTGGAACAGGGCTATAACGTGGCCCTAACGGCGGACGTACCCAAGCGTTCGCGCGTCGCTGGACTTGGCATCATCATGCTGGCGAGGGAATCCGGGCGACCGATCATGCCATTCGCGATGGCGACCAGCCGTTTTATCCGCCTCAAGAACTGGGATCGCACCACGATCAACCTGCCGTTCGGACGCGGCAGCCTGGTCGGCATTGAAGCGATTTGGGTGCCGCCAGACGCCGACGCCGAGGCGATGGAAAAAATCCGGGCGCATGTCGAGACCATTTTGAACGAAGCGACCCGCCAGGTCTACGCCCGGCTCGGCCGTCCGGAAGAGGCGGAGCATGGCTAGCTCGCTACCGATGACCTTGCGGTTGTACCGGCGGCTGTCCACGGTCGCGGTGCCGCTGGCGCCGGCACTGATCAAGCGGCGGCTGAAGCAGGGCAAGGAAGATCCGGCGCGGGTCGGGGAGCGGCGCGGCATGAGCGCGGACGTTCGGCCGGCGGGACCGTTGATCTGGATTCACGGCGCCAGCGTCGGCGAGGTGCTGGCCGCGGCGGCGCTGATCGAAAGGTTGCGGGCGCTGAATATCCGCATCCTGCTGACTTCGGGCACGGTGACCTCGGCGGCGATCGTCGCCAAGCGTTTTCCCGCCGATATCATCCATCAATACGTGCCTTACAATTCGCCGCGCTACGTCGCGCGATTCCTCGATCACTGGCGGCCTTCGCTGGCGCTGTTCATCGAGTCGGACCTTTGGCCCAATCTGATCCTTTCGAGTGCGGCACGGCGACTGCCGATGGTCCTGATCAACGGCCGGATGTCGCATCGCTCGTTTCCGCGCTGGCGCAGGGTCGCCGGCACGATTTCGGCGTTGCTTGGCCGGTTCGATATTTGCCTGGCGCAATCGGACGTCGACGCCGATCGCTTCGCGGCGCTCGGCAGCCGCAACGTCATCACAACCGGGAATCTGAAGCTCGACGTACCGGCACCGCCCGCCGATGCGGGCAGGCTGGAGCGGCTGATGTCGGTGACGCGTGGCCGTCCGATCATCGTCGCGGCATCGACCCATCCCGGCGAAGAGGAGATACTGCTTGAAGCGCACCGGACGCTTGCAGGCTATTTTCCGTCGCTGCTGACGGTGATCGTGCCGCGACACCCGGCTCGCGGGGCTGCCATTGGCCGCCTGATCACGGCTGCGGGCCTGCATGTCGCGCTTCGTTCGCGCGAGGAACTGCCGATCGCGACCACCGATATCTATGTCGCCGATACGATGGGCGAATTGGGGCTGTTCTACCGGCTCGCGCCGATCGTATTCATGGGCGGATCGCTGGTTGCTCATGGCGGACAAAATCCGATCGAGGCCATCAAGCTCGGCGCATCGATCGTTCATGGCCCGCATGTCTTCAATTTCACCGATGTTTACGAGGCGCTCGACCATGCCGGCGGCGCCCGCAAGGCCGACACGCGGGAAACACTGGTGCGGCAGCTAGGCCAGTTGTTGGCCGATCCGGCCGCGCGCGAGGCGTCGGTCGCGGCTTCTATCGGGGTGGTTGAGCAGCTCGGCGGTGCTTTGGAGCGTACGCTTGCGGCGCTCGAGCCGTATCTCTTGCAGCTACGTCTCGAGATGGGAGCCGCCAGTGCGTGAGCCGGCCTTCTGGTACCGGCCGCCATCCTGGTTATCGCGTTTATTGATGCCGTTAGGCGCAATCTATGGCTTGGTCGCCGGCTGGCGGCTGGCGAACGTGGGATTTGACGCCGGCATCCCGGTGCTTTGCGTCGGCAATTATCATTCCGGTGGCGCCGGCAAGACTCCGACGGTGCTGGCGCTCGTGAAACTGCTGCGCGATCTCGGCGAGACGCCGGTGGTATTGAGTCGCGGCTATGGCGGACGATTGCGCGGACCGGTCAAGGTCGATCCTTCGCGTCACGTCGCCGCCGACGTCGGTGACGAGCCGCTGATGTTGTCGCTGGCGGTTTCAGTGGTGATCGCGCGCGATCGCGTCGACGGCGTGGCGTTGGCGCGGTCGCAGGGTGCCAGCGTGATCGTGATGGACGACGGTTTTCAGAATCCTGCGATCGCCAAGGATGCGTCGCTGATCGTCATCGACGGTGACCGCGGTGTCGGCAACGGCGCCGTATTTCCGGCCGGCCCGTTGCGGGCGCCGCTGTCTCCGCAATTGGCCCGCACCGACGTGCTGATCGTGGTCGGCGATGGCACTGCCGCCGCCAAAGTAGCGGCCGCGATCACCGCGCTGGCCAAGCCGGTGCTGTCGGCTCACCTCGTGCCGGACGAGGCCTCGCTGGGCACGCTCGGCGGCAAGCGCGTAGTGGCGTTTGCCGGAATCGGCGACCCCGGCCGGTTCTTCAGGACTCTGCGCGGCTGCGGGATCGAGGTCGTGCGAGAACAGGCCTTTGCCGATCATCATCCGTATTCGGCCGGCGAGATCGAGGGTTTGATTGCGGGGGCGAAACGCGACGGGTTGACGCCGGTGACGACGGAGAAGGATCTGGCGCGGCTGCGCGGCAGCGACGGTTTTTCGGACTGGGGGCGGGACATCGCCATATTGCCCGTCACGCTGGAATTCGACGACGTCGCAGCGCTACGGAAATTTGTCGCGGATCAATTGTTCAAGGCGCGTCAGGACAAGTTTCGCAGGCGCGACTAGCGCTGCGTCTTCAACGCGCCGGGGTAATGCCGCTGCAGGACCGCGGTGGGAATGGCGTAAGCCTCCTGCAGATCGACGCTCCAATATTTCAATTCGTCGAGCGGAATGCGAGTGTCCGTCACTGCGCAGCGCACATACGTGCCCGGCGAGATCACCCGGAAATCGCCGTCGAGATATTGCACCTGCGCTTCGCCATGGCCCGAGGGTCCGAATTTATTGAGCACGGTTGAACTCCGAGAAGAACCGGTCAGACCGGACCGAATGTTTCACGATTTGATTTAACCATAGATAAGTCGCGATGTCCGCCCGTCCAGCCCACCGATTTGTGATGATTTGGCGGCATGGCCCATGTTAGCTTTTCTAGCATGGGATGCTGCTTTTGAAGCCCCATAATGATCCGGCAAACCCGATGCGCCTGTCCACCGTAATCGTCTTTTTGGCATTTTTTGCCGCGACCTTTACCGCCGATGCAGCGCCGCTGCCGGCGCCGCATCAGGTCGATATTCCCTCGGGCAACGGCGTGCTTCACGCCCAGCTCTACCGGCCCGATGGCAACGGTCCGTTTCCCTCGGTGATCGCCTTGCATGGTTGCGACGGCTTGGCCGGCCGCTCCGAACCGGTGCTGCCGCGCTATCGCGATTGGGCCGAGCGGTTGTTGCAGGCGGGCGAAGCGGTGTTGTTGCCTGACAGTTATGGTTCGCGCGAACTCGGCCCGCAATGCCGCGTCGGGGAACGCCGGGTGCTTGCCCGCCGTGACCGGGTTGCGGACATCACGGCGTCCCGAAAATGGCTGGTCGAGCAGCCTTGGGTCGCCCGCGACCGAATCAGCCTGCTCGGCTGGGCGAATGGCGCGAGCGCGGTCTTGTGGGCGGTACGCCCGCAACTCTCTTCGCGTAACGTCGAACCGGATTTTCGCTCGGCCATTGCATTCTATCCGGACTGTCGTCTCGCTTCCGGTCTCGGATGGAGCGCGCGGGTGCCGACGCTCGTCTTGATCGGCGCCAATGACGACATCAGCTCGCCGTCCGCCTGCCGCCAGATGATCGAAGGTGCCCTTGGACGTAGCGCGCTGGCGCGGATCGTTGTGTATGCCGACGCCTATCACGATTTCGATCGCGCTAATTTCCCGCTGCACGCACTGGCGGGAAATTCGGATGCCGGCGTACCCGAGCGCGGCCATCTCGGCACCGATTCGGAGGCGCGCGCCAACTCGCAGAAGCGCGTCGCCGAATGGCTGGCGAGATAAGCCTTATCTAAAACAGGCTTCCCTGATCGACCGGCTTGGCAACGCGCTTCGGCGCAGCCGGTTTCGATTGTTCTTTTGGTTCTTTGGACTCTGCCTCGGCCGGCTTGGCGGCACGGGCTGCCGGCGGCCGGTCCGCGTCCGCGGTAGCGCCGACGCGGCCATCGGCGAATTCGATGGACAGATGCGCGCCCGGTCCGACCGCGGCGGCGGCATGAACGGCGAGGCCGTGCTCGTTGCGGACCAGGGCGAACCCGCGGCTCAGCACGCTGCGATAGGACAGCGCCGCCAGCAATTGCCCGCTATGGGTGACCCGTGCCTGATGGCGTTGCATCGCCGTGATCAATGCGCGCCGCGCGCGCTCGGCCAACCGCAGCGCCCGTTCGCGGTTTCGCGCGATAGTCTGTCGCTGTACCTGTGCATTGGAAAGTTTCGACGCCTTGAGCCGGGCCTCAAGCCCGGCATAACGATCCCGACGGTTTCGCAGGAGCGACCGCGCCGAATGCATCATCCGCTCGCCGGATGCGGTCAGCCGTTGCTTCGCCTGCGCGACCTGGCCGCGCAGTACCCGCACGGTGAGCCTGGCGCTGGCGCCCGCGAAACGGCGGAAATGGGCATGCGTATTGGCCTTGAGCGCGCGGGGAAGGGCGCTGGCGGCGCCGTCGAGCCGCTGGCGCGGAATCGCCAGCAGTTCACCGGCCAGAGGAAGCGCGCGGGCCGCCGCCCGCAGTTCGTTGCGGCGGCTTTCCTGGCCGCGCTGCCAGCACACCATCGTGCGCCGCGCCAGCGTCGAGACCTCGACGAACAGTTCGCTGCGCACCGGCACCGCCATTTCGGCGGCGGCCGTCGGCGTCGGCGCGCGCTTGTCGGCGGCAAAATCGATCAGCGTGATATCGGTCTCGTGGCCGACCGCCGAGATCAGCGGGATCATGCTTTCAGCGGCGGCGCGGACCACGATCTCCTCGTTGAAGGACCACAGGTCCTCCAGCGAGCCGCCGCCGCGCGCGACGATCAGAAGATCGGGGCGCGGAATCCGGCCCTGCTCCGGCAGCGCATTGAAGCCGCGGATCGCCGCGGCGATCTGCTCGGCCGAGCCTTCGCCCTGAACCCGCACCGGCCATACCAGCACGCGGCGTGGAAAGCGGTCTTCCAGCCGATGCAGGATGTCGCGGATAACGGCGCCGGTCGGC
The DNA here is from genome assembly GCA_963756215.1 of uncultured Alphaproteobacteria bacterium. Lineage (GTDB taxonomy): Bacteria > Pseudomonadota > Alphaproteobacteria > Rhizobiales > Xanthobacteraceae > Bradyrhizobium. Next base: position 334,805 of record CAVWMY010000003.1, read on the forward strand.
GAAGTGACGACGCCGATCACCTCCGGCAGCCACGGCAATAGCTGCTTGCGCGCCTCGTCGAACAGCCCCTCGGCGCCGAGCTTGCGCTTGCGTTCTTCCATCAGCGCCATCAGCGCGCCGATCCCGGCGGGCTCGATCGCCTCGATCACAATCTGATATTTCGATGAGCCGGGGTAGGTCGTAAGCTTGCCGGTGGCGATGACCTCGAGGCCTTCCTGCGGCTTGAAGCGCATCCGGTTATGGACGCCCTTCCAGATCACCGCCTCGATCTTGGCGCTCTCATCCTTCAGCGCGAAATAGCAGTGCCCGGAGGCGTGCGGCCCGCGGAAACCGGAGATTTCGCCGCGCACCCGGACATGGCCATAGGCGTCCTCCACCGTCCGCTTCAACGCGGAGGACAGTTCCGAGACGGTAAATTCGGGCGCGTTGAGCAGGGCGTCGGTTACGGGCATCTCTGGCGATTGAATCGGGGTTTTGGGGTTCGCGCAAGGTTCTCGGTGCGCCCGGTGGGCCGCGAGACACATATCCACACCGGGTCGGCGGTGTCGGTTGCAGCGGGCCGGCGCCATGTTAAACCGTGCGCCTCATCGCGGCAACTTCCGGTCTGGCTGCATCGCATGCATATTCTCCTACTCGGTTCCGGCGGCCGCGAGCACGCGCTGGCGTGGAAGATCGCCGCCTCGCCGCTGGTGACGAAGCTCTGGTGCGCGCCGGGCAATGCCGGCATCGCGCGCGAGGCCGAGTGCGTGGCGCTCGACATCGCCGACCATGCCGCGGTGATCGCTTTCTGCGAAAGCAACGCCGTCGATCTCGTGGTGGTCGGGCCGGAAACGCCGCTCGCCGCGGGCCTGGTCGATGACCTCGCGGGCGTCGGCATCAAGGCGTTCGGACCAAGTAAACTTGCCGCACAGCTCGAGGGCTCCAAGGGATTTACCAAAGACCTCTGTGCCGAATTCGGCATACCCACCGGCGCCTATCGGCGATTCACTGACGCCGCCGAGGCTCTGGCTTACGTGCGTGCGCGGGGCGCACCGATCGTGGTCAAGGCCGACGGGCTCGCCGCGGGCAAGGGCGTCGTGGTCGCCCAGACCCTGCGCGAAGCCGAGGACGCCATCGGCATGATGTTCGATGGCGGTTTCGGCGCGGCCGGCGCGGAAGTCGTGATCGAGGAGTATCTCACCGGCCGGGAGATCAGCTTCTTCGCATTGTCCGATGGCGAGACCGCGATCGCGTTGGCCTCGGCGCAGGACCATAAGCGCGTGTTCGATCATGACCGCGGACCGAACACCGGCGGCATGGGCGCCTATTCGCCGACGCCGTTCGTGACGCCGGAAATCCATGCCGAGATCATGGCGAAAATCATCCTCCCGACGGTCGCTGGGATGAAGGCGCGCGGGATGCCGTTTCGCGGCGTGCTCTATGCGGGTGTGATGCTGACGGCGGACGGGCCAAAGCTGTTCGAATACAATGTCCGGTTCGGTGATCCGGAATGCCAGGTGCTGATGCTGCGGATGATGTCCGACATCGTGCCGGCGATGCTCGCTTCCATCGACGGACAGTTGAGGAATTTCGATCTGCGCTGGTATCCCGACGCGGCGCTGACGGTGGTGATGGCGGCGAAAGGCTATCCCGGCGATTACAAGAAGGGTACGGCGATCTCCGGCCTCGATGACGCCGCCACGATCGAGGGCGTCGAGATCTTCCACGCCGGCACGAGATCGAGCGACGGCGCCATTCTCGCCAATGGCGGTCGCGTGCTCAACGTCTGCGCCTTGGCCAAGAACGTCACCGAGGCGCAGCAGCTTGCCTATGAAGCGATCGATCGCATCCGATGGGCGGATGGTTTCTGCCGCCGCGATATCGGCTGGCAAGCGGTGGAGCTGGAGAAGGCGAACGGATAATCCGTCATTCCGGCCGGCGCGCAACGCGGGTCGATCCGGAATGACGGGCCACTCGCGCGTTAGCCGTGCGAAGGGGGTGGATTGCCGGGTCGAGCCCGGCAATGACGATCTCGTTTGTTTTCGCACGCCTGGGGCCGCATGCGCTCATCGAGGATCGCGGCGCCTACAGCAAATCGCCGCCCGCCGCCGATGCCGTGGTGCCGTGTTCGCGGAACGCCTTGATGACGTTGCGACCGACCCGCCATTTGTGAACCTCGTCGGGACCGTCGACCAGCCGCTGCGAGCGCACCTGCGTGTACCAGGCCGCCAGCGGCGTATCCTGACTGAAGCCGAGCGCGCCGTGGAGCTGGATCGCAGTGTCGATCACCTTGTGCACCATATGGGCCAGGTACACCTTGGCGATCGAGTTTTCCTGCCGCAGGTCCATGCCCTTTTCCGCCTTGTAGGCGATATGCAGCAGCATCAGCCGGCCGATATAGAGTTGGCTGGCGCATTCGGCGAGCATGAACTGCACTGCCTGGCGGTCGGCGAGCAGCACGCCGAAGGTCGAGCGGTTGGTGATATGGGCCACCGCCATGTCGAGCGCGCGCTGGGCCTTGGCGATGTTATGCATGCCGTGGCGCAGCCGGCCGTAGGCAAGACGATGCTGGCCCATGTTGAAGCCGTTACCCTCGCCGCCGAGCAGGTTGTCGGCCGGCACCTTGAGATCCCTGATTTCGATTTCGGAATGGCCGCCGGACAACGCGTCGTAATGCGGGCCGTGGATCGCCATGTTCTTGATGTTGCGCTTGATGTTGTAACCGGGATTCGGCAGTTCGACGATGAAGGTCGAGTACTGCTTGTGGCGAGGGGCGTTCGGATCGGTCTTGGCCATCACCAGCGCGATGTCGGCGACGCTGGCCGAAGAGGAAAACCACTTTTCGCCGTTGAGGATGTAATTTTCGTTGCCGTCCTTCACGGCCGATGTCTGCATGCCGGTCGCATCCGCGCCCGCGGCCTTTTCCGTCATCGAAAAGCAGATGCGCTTGTCGCCATTGAGCAGCGGCTTCAGGAATTTTTCTTTCTGATATGGCGTGCCGTGCTCCAGGATGGTCATCATCGAGGCGTCGTCGGGACCCTGCGTGTTCATCGACAGCGCGCCGAGCATGCTTTCGCCGAGCTCCATCTGCACCAGCGCGTTGGCGAGTGGTCCCAACCCCATGCCGCCATATTCCTTAGGTACGAACGGACACCACAAACCCTGCGCACGGGCCTTTTTGCGCAATTTGCCGAGCACTTCCTCGAGCGGCTTGGAGTCCAATTCCTTCTCCGCGGGAATGCACTCTTCGTGCACCCATTTGCGGACTTTCTCGCGGATCGCCTTGGCCTCGGCCGGTACTTCGAAATCGATCGACATGGCATTCCTTCCCTTTGGTTCTTGTTCGCTGGGCAGATGGACGCATATATCCGGGGCGAAGCGGCAGCAACGCAAACAAAGTTTGAAATCGCAAGCGCCGCGTCCCGCATGAGGGTGCTATCCAGTATGCGCCGACGTCGCTTGCGGATGCCGAGCCCTGATGTTTACTGGATTGGCCGCTTTTGAAGATGAGTGAGAGTGCGACATGCCTGATCTTGCCGATTTGTTTCCCGGATATGCATCCGAATGGATCAACACCAGGTCCGGCCGCATTTTCGCTCGTGTCGGCGGCAAGGGGCCGCCATTGCTGTTGTTGCACGGGTTTTCGTCAACCCATGTGATGTGGCACACAGTGGCGCCGCAGCTTGCGGACAAGTTCACGCTGATCATCGCCGACCTGCCCGGTTACGGCTGGTCGGACATGCCGGAAAGCGACGAGGATCACACGCCCTATACCAAGCGCGCGATGGCGAGGACGATGGTCGAAGCCATGGAGCAACTGGGCCATGTGCATTTCGCGCTCGCCGGGCATGATCGCGGCGGCCGCGTGTCGTACCGCCTGGCGCTCGATCATCCGGGCCGGCTCTCCAGGCTGGCGGTGCTGGATATCCTGCCGACCTATAATTACTGGGAGAAAATGAACCGGCTCTATGCGCTCAAGATCTATCACTGGACCTTTCTGGCGCAACCCTCGCCGATGCCGGAGACCCTGATCGGGGGCAATCCGGATTACTTTCTCAAACAAAAGATGGCGAGCCAGACCAAGTCGAAGACGCTCGAGGAAATAGATCCGCGCGCACTGGAGCATTATCTGGCGCCGTTCCGCGATCCCTCGCGGGTCCATGCGATGTGCGAGGATTATCGCGCCGGCGCCTATGCCGACTATGACATCGACAAGGCCGATCACGACGCCGGCAAGAAGATCACGATCCCGATGTTGGCGCTGTGGGGCGATGCCGGCATCGCGAGCGCCGCGGCAACGCCGCTCGACACCTGGAAGACCTGGGCCACCAATGTGACGGGCTCGCCGGTCGATTCCGGCCATTTTCTGCCCGAGGAAAATCCCGACGTGACGGCGAGCAAGTTGAAGGAGTTTTTTCTGGCGGCGTAGCCAGGGGGGCTGGGTTGATTTCGGTTTTAATTTAGTTGCACCAAAGCGTGCCGTCATACCCGCGAAAGCGGGTATCCACGAAACGCAGGCGCGGGTGATTACTGGATCATCCGCTTTGGCGCGTGAAGACGACGGGCGCCGTTTTTGGCAACCTACCGCCGCGCCTTGAAAAACTCACGCAGCAACGACGCTGCTTCGCCTTCGCCAACGGACGAATAAACCTCCGGCACGTGATGGCAGGTGGGTGAGCCGAAGAAGCGGACACCGGATTCGATCGCGCCGCCTTTCGGGTCGGCCGCGCCGTAATATAACCGCCGAATCCGCGCCAAAGAGATCGCACCGGCGCACATCGTGCACGGCTCCAGCGTGACATAGAGGTCGCAATCGACCAGCCGCTCGCTGCCGACGACCTCGGCGGCCTGCCGGATGGCGAGGATTTCGGCGTGCGCGGTCGGGTCGCGGTCGGTCAGAGTCCGGTTCCCGGCCGCGGCGATCACCTCGTTATTGTGCACGATCACGCATCCGATCGGCACTTCGCCGGATTTTCCGGCGTTTTGGGCCGCTTTGAGCGCGAAATCCATGAAAGATGGTGTGGTCATGTCTCGTATCGCTTGCAGAACTCTGCTACTGGGTATGGCTTCAGCAAAAGTGGATACCGGTTTTGCGTGACACTGCGGCTCAAGAAATGAGCGCGCGCCTCACTGCCGTGCCGGTCCTTTCGCGTTTTCAGCCGTATTCTGGTGAGACCATTCATGCCCCGCGATAACGACAAAAACAACAATTCCCCGCGCGGCCGGCGTGATCGGCCCGGTAGCGGCAAACCCCGCGCCGGCGGCGGCAAGGGCCGTTCGGGCGCGGCGAGGGGGCCGGAAAAGAAGTTCGCCAAGCGCGGCTTTGCCGGCAAGAGCGACGACGGCGAGCGGAGACCATACGCCGGCAAACCGGACCGCGCCAAACCTTATGAGAAAAAACCCTATGCCGGCGCGGGCAAACCTTACGCCGGCAAACGCGACGATGGCCGGCCGCCGCGCCGCGATTTTGAAGGCGCACCGCGCCGCCATGACGGCGATGCGCCGCGGCCTCGCAGCGATCGTTCGTTCGGCGATCGTTCGCAACGCTTTTCCAGGGACGACCGCCCCCGCGACGAAAAGCGTCCCTATACCCCGCGCGGCGAGCGCGGCGACGCCCGGCCGGCCGGGCGGTTTTCCGATCGCAAGTTCGGCGACAAGAAGCCATATGCAGCGCGAGATGGCGGCGGCGAAAAGCGCGCCTATGCGCCGCGTGGTGAAGGCTTTCGAAAGGGCGGCGATCGACCTCATGGCGATCGTCCGTCGCGCGACCGCCCGCGCGGCGACCGTCCGGAACGAAAATTCGGCGACGATAGGAAGTTTGCGCGCGGCGATTCGAAGCCGTGGCAGAAACGCGATGCAGGTTCGCGTGACGATGCCGGCCATCATTCACGGCCGCCGCGCGATGGCGCGCGCAATTTTGACAAGCCCAAATTCGACAGGCCGCGCTCCGACAGGCCGCGTTACGACAAGCCGCGCGACCCGGGCGCCCGTGAAGAGCGGCGCGGCGACGAGCGTCCGCGATTTTCGCGCCCGCGCGAGGATCGTCCCCGTGGTGATCGGCCGTTTTCCGATCGTCCCCGTGACGACCGGCCTCGGTTCGATCGTCCGCGCGAGGGACGCAGCGCCTGGCAGGAGCACCCGCGCAGCGAACCGCAATCCGGTGGCTTTTCCGACCGGCCGCGCCGGGACAACGAAGACGACAGCAAGGTTTTCGTCAAGCGTCCGGCGTTCGGCGGCCGGGGCGCCTATCGTGAGCGCGCCCCCGACGAGCGCCGCTCGCCGCGACCGCCGCGCGAAAAGAAATCCGGCGAACGCATCGCCAAGGTGGTGTCGCGGGCGGGACTGGCCTCGCGCCGCGACGCCGAAGAATGGATCATGCAGGGCCGCGTCAGCGTCAACGGCCGCGTGATCAACTCGCCGGCGCTTGATGTCACCGCCAACGACGCCATTACCGTCGACGGCAAGCCGTTGCCGCCGCGCGAGCGTACCCGGCTGTGGATGTTTCACAAGCCGCGCGGCCTGATGACGACCCACGCCGACCCGGAAGGGCGGCCGACGGTGTTCGACAATCTGCCGGAAGGCCTGCCGCGGTTGATCAGCATTGGTCGACTCGATTTCAACACCGAGGGCCTGTTGCTGCTGACCAATGACGGCGGTCTGGCGCGGGCGCTCGAACTGCCGGATACCGGCTGGTTGCGGCGTTACCGGGTGCGAGCCCATGGCGAGGTGACGCAGGTCCAGCTCGATGAACTCAAAAAGGGCATCGAGGTCGACGGCGTCAAATACGGATCGATCGATGCGACGCTGGAGCGCGACCAGGGCGCCAACGTCTGGCTGTTGTTTGCGATCCGCGAAGGCAAGAACCGCGAAGTACGCAACGTGATGGCGCATCTCGGTCTCGAGGTGAACCGCCTGATCCGCGTATCCTATGGTCCGTTCCAATTGGCCGAACTGCCCGAAGGCGAGGTCGAGGAGGTCAAGACCCGGGTGCTGCGCGAACAGCTCGGTGAGAAGATTGCCGCTCTCGCCGGCGCGGATTTCACCCGGCCGATGACGGGCGAACCGGAGGCAAATCCCGACGATGAAACGGCGGATGCGCCGCGCGGCAAGAGGCCGTTCAAGCCGGCCGGCAAGAGCGGGTTGATCGCCGACCGCAAGGGCCGCCGCGTGCTGGTGCAACGTACCGGCAGCGAGGAAGCCCGTGCGCGCAACGAAGCCGAGGCCAACGGCTACGGCCCGCCGCGGCGCCCGCAGCGCGGCTATCACGGCAAGCGCGATCTCAAGCCGCGGGACGAGTAGGGGCGGCTCGGATGGAGTTAGCGGTTTTTTCCTTTGCTCGGCGCGTGCTGTTTTTGCATACGAAAGACCTCCCCGTTCCCCTCCCCCCTTGCGGGGGAGGGTTAGGGAGGGGGGTGCAACACAAAGAATGCCGATGTTGCGCACCCCCACCCCCAACCCCTCCCCACAAGGGGGAGGGGAGTTTGCTCGGATTACATTTTGATGCGTGTCGTTGGTGGGCGATTGAAGGGTCGCAATCTGGCGTCGCCGACGTCGCGGGACATTCGCCCGACCGCGGACCGGTTGCGCGAGGCGGTGTTCAACATCCTGATCCATGCCTATGACGATCCGATCGCCGAGGCGCGGGTGCTCGACCTCTTTGCGGGCACCGGCGCGCTGGGCATCGAGGCGGTCTCCCGCGGCGCCGCGTTCACGCTGTTCGTCGACAACGGCGCCGAGGCGCGGGCGCTGTTGCGCAACAATGTCGAGGCGCTGGGCTTGGGCGGGGTGACGAAAGTGTACCGCCGCGACGCCGGCGATCTCGGCCCGGCCCATCCGATGGACCCGTTCTCGCTGGTGTTTCTCGATCCGCCCTATCGCATGAAGCTCGCCGAGAAGTCGCTGGCCTCGCTGCGCGATGGCGGCTGGCTGATGCCGGCCGCGCTGCTGGTGGTCGAGGAAGCCAAGGCGGCAGCGTTTGCCGCGCCGGACGGTTACGAGGAACTGGAGCGGCGCGCCTACGACGATACCGAGTTTGTGTTTTTGCGGTTTGGCGCAACTGCTTGACTCCGAATGCCGCGCGAAAGCGGGGGCATCCGGTATTCCAGGGCGCCTAACGCTATCGCGAGCCCCAGGGAATACCAGGTCGCCGGTCAAGCCGGGCGGCGACGGCCTCGATGCGGATGTGCGTCACCGTCTGCCAAACAGCTTCTCGATATCCGAAAGCTTCAATTCCACATAGGTCGGGCGGCCGTGGTTGCATTGTCCGGAATTCGGCGTGTCCTCCATCTCGCGCAACAGCGCGTTCATCTCTTCCGGTTTGAGGCGGCGGCCAGCGCGCACCGAGCCGTGGCAGGCCATGGTGGCTGCGACATGCATCAGGCGGCGTTCCAGCGGCAGTGCTTCGTCCCATTCCGCCATGTGCTCGGCGAGGTCGCGCAACAGCGACGCCGCATTGGCCTTGCCGAGCAGCGAGGGCGTCTCGCGCACCGCGACCGCGCCGGGGCCGAACGAGTCGATCGCGAGCCCGAATGAAGCCAGCTCCTCGGCACGGTCGACGATCTTCTCCACCGTCGCCTCGTCGAGTTCGACGATTTCCGGAATCAGCAGGATCTGGCGCTGCACGCCGTTCTTGGCGAGCGAGGCCTTGAGCTTTTCATAGACGATGCGCTCATGCGCGGCGTGCTGGTCGACCACGACGAGCCCGTCACGCGTCTGCGAGACGATGTAGGTCTCGTGAATCTGGGTCCGCGCCGCACCGAGCGGACGATCGAGCAGATCGGCCGCCGGCGCCTGCTCGGCACGCACATCGGCGGTTGGCGCCCCGACGTCGAATGCGGCCTGTCCGGGTTCGGCAAAGGCGGCTGCCGCGGTCGCCTCGAATGCCGGCCTCCGGTCACCCGGCGACATCGCTTGAGGAAAGGCCGGCGAGCGCTGCCAATCCCAATTGGCGGGGCGCGGCGTGAACGCGGGACGGAAGGAGGCGAGGGCGGCGCCGTCGCTGTTGGCCGCGGTGCGCTTTCCCTCGCGGGCAAGGCCTTCCTTCAGCGCGTGCACGATCAGGGCGCGGACCAGGCCGGCGTTGCGAAACCGCACCTCGGTCTTGGCCGGATGCACATTGGCATCGACCTCCTGAGGGCTAAGCGTGACAAACAGCGCCACCACGGGATGGCGGTCGCGCGGCAGGTAGTCGGAATAGGCTGCGCGCACCGCGCCCAGGATCAGCTTGTCGCGCACCGGGCGGCCGTTGACGAACAGATATTGACCGAGCGCATTGGCGCGGGTCAGCGACGGCGCGGCGGCGAAGCCTTCGACCGCGGTGCCTTCGCGCTCGGCGCGTACTTCGATGGCGCTGGCGCGAAAATCGCTCCCGAGAATGTCGCCGAGCCGGGTGAGCCGGCCGGGTGCGCCGGGCAGGGCCGCGGCCCAGGTGACGGGCGCGCGCTCCTCGCCCGACAGCGTGAAGGCAATGTCGGGCCGCGCCATCGCGAGCCGGCGCACGACCTCGCGGATCGCTTCGGCTTCGGTGCGGTCGGTCTTGAGAAACTTCAGCCGCGCCGGCGTCGCGTAAAACAGATCGCTGACTTCGACGCGGGTGCCGTGGCCGAGCGCGGCCGGCATGATGGCCGATTTTGCGCCGCCTTCGACCAACAACGACCAGGCGTGCGGTTCGCCGGCGTGCCGGGTGGTGATGCCGAGCTTCGCCACCGCGCCGATCGAGGGCAGCGCCTCGCCGCGAAACCCGAGCGTGCGGATCTGCAGCAGATCCTCGTCGTCGAGCTTGGAGGTGGCGTGGCGATCCACCGCGAGCGCCAGATCGTTGCGGGTCATGCCGTCGCCGTCGTCGGTAATGCCGATCCGCCGCCGGCCGCCGCCGTCGGTGAAAATATCGATCCGGCTGGCGCCGGCGTCGATGGCGTTTTCGACCAGTTCCTTGACCACGCTTGCCGGGCGCTCGACCACTTCGCCGGCGGCGATGCGGTTGACGACCTGTTCAGGGAGCTGGCGGACGGGCATGGGCTTTTGGTAACTCGTGGTCGCGGAGAGGCAATCTAGGAGCTTTTGTCCGGTCATGGGAGGGCGGATCCGGCGAGACCGAGCGGCTTCCACATCCCTTTCAGTTCACGACGGGAACATTGTGAGTCGTGTCCACTTCGGTATATCGTTTAGAAAAGCTCTAAGAAAGCCCGGGAGGATGCCATGTGCCAGCTGTTCGCCCATCAGCCGCAGCGCGACTATAAATCGCAAACCAGGTCGCTGCGCATCGATGGGCATTGCACCTCGATCCGGCTGGAATTGGCGTTTTGGGACACGCTCGAGGAAATTGCGAGCCGGGAAAACCTGAGTCTGGCGAAATTCCTGACGCGTTTGCACAGCGAGGTTCTCGATCACTACGGCCAAGTTCATAACTTCGCTTCGCTGCTGCGCTGTTCGTGCCTGATCTATCGATCAAAGGCTGCGGCGGTCGTTCCCGACTTTCTCGATCGCACGACGCCGCAACTCGTCGCGGCCGAGTGATGGTTCGTCGTTGCCGGCGCCCGCGCGCTCCCCGCCGATGATGCTGATCGGTGTAACCCGGATGAGCCAACAGGTCGCGCGAACGCGCGCCCGATGACAGGCTCCGCGATATCCGGGAAAGAAACACTACCCCGCATGTCGCTGCGCTCATGCGGGCTACGGTTGCTTCGCCGGGGCGACGTCGACGCGCGATCGGATTTTCAGGGCTGCTGCACTCCGCGTCATTGATGTTGATAGGCGTAGCCCGGATGAGCGAAGCGATATCCGGGAAAGACTGCCCCGCATATCGCTTCACTCATGCGGGCTACGGTTGCTTCGCCGGGGCGACGTCGACGGGCGATCGGATTTTCAGGGCTGCTGCACTCCGCGTCATTGATGTCAAGCGGTGTAGCCCGGATGAGCTCCGCGATATCCGGGAAAGACTGCCCCGCATATCGCTTCGCTCATGCGGGCTACGGTTGCTTCGCCGGGGCGACGTCGACGCGCGATCGGATTTTCAGGGCTGCTGCACACCACGTCATTGATGTCAAGCGGTGTAGCCCGGATGAGCTCCGCGATATCCGGGAAAGACTGCCCCGCATATCGCTTCGCTCATGCGGGCTACGGTTGCTTCGCCGGGGCGACGTCGATGGGCGATCGGATTTTCAGGGCTGCTGCACACCGCGTCATTGATGTTGAGCGGTGTAGCCCGGATGAGCGAAGCGATATCCGGGAAAGAAAGACTACCCCGCATATCGCTGCGCTCATGCGGGCTACGGTAGCTGCGCCGAGACGGCGTCGACGCGCGATCGGATTTTCAGGGTCGCTGCACACCACGTCATTGATGCTGATAAGTGTAGCCCGGATGAGCCAACGGGTCGCGTGAACGCGCGCCCGAGGACAGGCTCTGCGATATCCGGGAAAGACGCCCCCGCATATCGCTGCGCTCATGCGGGCTACAGGACGCAGATGCCGGATTTGCATAGCGTCCCATTGGCGGGCTGCGATGATTGCCCAGTCCTAGACTCTAGCGTGGGCGCGGTGACGGAATGGTCCTGCCGATTGCAGGACTTTGATTTATCTCAACTAAATGAGTGAAAGCCCACCCTCAACGAAGGGATATTGATCATGCACTCATCCAGATCATCCGGCGGTCCTAGCCGTCGCCTTGTGCTCGGGGCTCTGGCTACGCTGCCTGTGGTCGCCGCACCGCTCGTCGCAAGCGTGGAGACGGCGACCGCACAGGCGCCGCCTCCGACCGGCGGTGGCTTCTCGTTCGCCGCGGTCGGCGATACCCGGCCGATGATGTATCTGCCGTTGAAAGAGGGGCAACCCGACCTCAGTAAATTCTTTGTCGAGATGTTCGGGCTGGTCATGCCGGAGAAAGTCGCAGAAGCCGTTGTGGCGAAGGATGTGAAGATGATCTTCGATCCCGTCACAAAAGAGCTGATCAGGATAATCATGCCATTCGCGTCCAAGACCGAAGTCATGACGCTGACAGTGGATAAGGGTTGGGTCACCGAGGCATCCGTTGAAGACGTGAAGCTGCTTCCCGGGGTGCATCGGACCATGTTCCGGCTTCAGGGCGGCGAATGGGTCACCCGTGAAATCGTGAGGGACGTTCGATCCGGTCGTGCCAAATTCGTGGTCAATAGCGGTGACGCCGTCTGGTGGGGTAATCAGGGCTTGACCGTCAGCGACAGCCCGTACTGGAAGCGGGTGAACGATACGATGTTGAAGAAGCTACCCGCGCCGGATGACGAGATGCGCGCGGCAGGGCTCGATGGGCGTTTCTTCATGAGTGTGGGCAATCACGAAGTGTGGGGCGATCCGAAGATCGAGGGCGTTCTTTCGGCGTTGCCGTATCTGAAAACGTTCGGCGTCACGCCGGAAAACCTCATCTACAAGTTCGACTTCAAGGGAACCCGCTTCATCTACCTGTGGAGCGGCAAGTATGATTATCGTTCGCCATCGCTGTGGGATGCCGACCGGCCAAAATATGCGGAGCAGATGACGCAGCTTCAGAAATGGCTGGACGAAGCCAAGGCCAATGGCATCCGCAAGGCCTTTGTCGTCTTTCATTATCCCGTTTTTGCGCGCTCGGGCCTGGGCCCTATCCCGGCCAGCGACAATCCACACAAGGTGATCGCGTCCTATGCCAGGGATATGGAGGTCGTCGTGTTGAACGGGCACGTCCACACCACCGAGATCTACGAAGTAGACGGGGTAAAGTACCTGATGCTCGGCGGTGGTGGTGCCGAACAGGACCCCATCCTTCCCGGTCGCACGAGCATCAAGGTGCCCGCCGACTATCCGCCCGATCTTTATTGGAAGGGCCGGCCTCCACAGGAGGAATACAACTACGTCCTTGTCGATGTCGACCCTGGGCAGAAGACGAAGTTCACTCTCAATCGGTTTCGGCCGTGGTCGGCGGACCCGTTTGGAACCGAAGAGCTCTTCACCTGAACGCGCCACGGCCAAAGGCGGGAGTGCAGTGTTGTCGACAGTACTGTTGATCCTTCATGGCCTGGTGGCCGTCGCGCTGCTTGGCGCGATTACGCACCAAACTCTGGCGACGTGGGCGACTGCAGGCGTGCGCCCCAGCTCGTTTCTAGGCCGCTTTCGCTCCGTGCCATCGGAGCGGTTCGCCAACGCCATCGTCGTCTTGTACGCCGTCTCCATCCTGCTCGGTGGGATCATCTACCTGTACTTTCGCGTCGACATCAGGCCGGGGTTAGAGCGCGCCGGTCATTGGCCGGCGCTGGGCTTTTTCGACCTCAAGGAGCACTTCGCCGCCATCGGTTTCGCGTTGCTACCGGCCTACTGGGTTTGCTGGCGACGGCCGACTGCAGATGATCGCTCGCAGATACGCGCCATGCTCACCTCGATACTTGCGTTCATCGTGTGGTGGGGCTTCCTGACGGGCCACGTCGTAAACAATATCATGGGTTTCGGCTCGTGATGTCGTCGTCCGCGCTGCGAAGGTTCACGTTCGCATTCGGGACAGCGTTCGCGGTTCTTTACGTCGTTGCGGTCGCAAAGGATCTTGCGCTGTTCACCGTGTTTCCTTCGCTCGGCATCGTGCTGGCCGGCACGCAACATACGAACGACGTTGCCGATCCCGCGTTGGGATTTCTTGCGCCAGCGATGTACTGGTATGGCTGGGCTGCGACGGCCGCACTCGGGGCACTGATGGTCGCGCTCGTCGCCGTAGCGTTCTCGGGAGGTTGGGCGCGACACGTTTGGCCCGGTTGGGTGTGGGTAATTCCTGTCCTCTCGATGGTCGCTTGCGTCTATCTCACTCTGCCCTGGTTTCGGCTTTGAGTGGAGTGCCATGCCGGAAAACGGGTCTTGGCTGCGTGAAAGCGCAACCGCATGGGCTCCAGCGGGCGAGATTTCACATTTTCACGCCGCCGGGGTCTATCGCGACGAGGTCGAGTCAGCAGCAAGTCGGACCCCGTCCGTCCTGCCCGATCACGACCAACCTGCGCTTCGCAGCGTCATGACGCGAGGTGCCGATTTCAGGACGCATGCGCCGCGGCAAACGGCGACAGGTCACGAGGTCGCCGCGCGGCTCGCTCTGTCTTACGATTTGGGCATGATCTCCGCGCAAAACGTTTCGCCCCGGCGCGAGGAAAACCCAACGATGCGATATCAATTCGGCGCAGCTAAATCTCCTTTCGCTGCATGGCGCCGGCGATGTGATCGGCCTGCCTGACGGCAAGCGCCACGATCGTGAGCGTCGGATTGCAGGCCGCTCCGCTGGTGAACTGGCTGCCGTCCGAAACGAACAGATTCTTGATATCGTGGGCCTGTCCGAATTTGTTGACGACGCCGTCGCGGGCTTTCGCGCTCATCCGGTTCGTGCCCATGTTATGCGTGCTGGGATAGGGCGCGGTCGGATAGGTCACAGTCGCGCCGACGGCTTCGTAAACCGCAGCGCCCTGCTTGTAGGCGTGATTGCGCATGGCCATGTCGTTGGGATGGTCGTCGTAATGAACGCTGGCGACCGGCATCCCGAACTTATCCTTGGCTTTCGGGTCGAGCGTCACGCGGTTGGTTTCTTGCGGCATGTCCTCGCCGACCAGCCACATCCCGGCCATGCGCGGATAGCCTTCCATCGCCGACGTGAACGGACGTCCCCATGCGCCTGGATTGAGGAAAGCTGCCATGAACGGCAAGCCAAGCGAGAGCGTTTCCATCTCATAGCCGCCCAGGAAGCCCCGCGACGGATCGTTCTTGGCTTCGTCGCGGATGATGCCGGCCATGGTCGTACCCCGATACATGTGAACCGACTTGTCGAACACGGCATAGACACTGCCGGTCATGTGACGCATGTAGTTGCGGCCGACCTGTCCGGAGCTGTTGGCGAGGCCGTCCGGGAACGTACTGGACGCGCTGTTGAGCAACAGCCTCGGACTTTCGATCGAATTGCCGGCCACCGCGACGACGCGCGCCTTCTGCCGCTGCATCTTTCCGGCCTCGTCGGCATAGACGACGCCGGTGACCTTGCCCGATGCATCGTGCTCGATCTTGATCGCCATGCTGCCGGGGCGAACTTCAAGGTTGCCGGTTGCTTCGCCCTTGGGGATTTCCGTATAGAGCGTCGACCATTTGGCGCCCGACTTGCAGCCCTGGAAGCAAAAGCCGATCTGCTGGCACGAGCCACGGCCGTCACGCGGTTCGGAGTTGATCGCCATCCGTCCGGTATGGACTTCCTTGTAACCGAGCTTCTTGGCGCCGGCTTCCATCACTTTGAAATTGTTGTTGCCGGGCAACCCCGGAATGTTGTTGGTGCGGGTCACACCCATCTTGTTTTCGGCCTTGGCGTACCACGGCTCCATTTCGGCCAGTGTGATCGGCCAATCCTGCAAATTGGCGCCGGGAATGTTGCCGTAGGCGCTTCTGATCTTGAATTCATGTTCGTCGAACCGCAGCGATGCGCCCGCCCAATGGACGGTCGATCCGCCGACCGATTTGACGATCCAGGCCGGCAGGTTGGGGAAATCCCTCGCCACGCGCCAGTCGCCGGACGTGGTGCGCATATCCGTCCACGCCAGTTGCGTGAAGCTTTCCCATTCGTTGTTGATGAAGTCATGCAGTTCGGTGCGCGGACCGGCCTCGAGGATCACGACCTTGACGCCTTTTTGCGCCAGCTCGTTGCCCAGCGTACCGCCGCCGGCGCCGGAGCCGATGATGACGACGAGGCCATCGTCGTTCAGATCAAATTTCGCCATGATGTTTGCTCCCAACAGGATTTTGCCAACCGGATTTAGCTCGAAGCCTTCAGGCTTTCGGCAGCCAATCGATGTCGTTGAAGCCGCGGTTGATGTAACCGCCATGCTCGGCGGACGAGCCCTCGTAGCCGAATTTCGGCCACAGCTCTTCCTGGTTGTAGAGGGAGACGACGAGGTCGCCGCGGATTTTCTTGAAGAAATCGGTTTGCTCGATTCCCTGGAGCAGGACGACCCGGTCGGCTTCCCAGGGCACCGCAATGTAGGTCAGCTTGTGCCGGTCCTGCGCGTCCTGATCGAGACGTCGAACACCGTCTTCGAGCATCGCCTTGACCGCAGGATCTTTCGCCGCCTTTGCGTCCCACGGCTTGATCGCGGTGATGTAATAGCTGTCGACCAGGAAGTCGTGCGGGTAGATATCGCGCGCAACCTTGACCAATGTCTTCAAGGTGGCTGGCGTCAGCGTCGTCGCGTCACCGGCCCACGCATCTTCGATGGCGATGCCGGTGCTCGCCGCAACGGCTGCGACGGGAACTGCGGTCGCGGCGCCCTGCAGGAAGATTCGGCGGCTGTATTTGCCTCGACGGTCGACTTCTCTCATGGGTGTCCTCCATTGGATGTCTTCTTGTTGAGTGCGCAAGATCATGATCCGATCGATTGAAACCGGATCATGATCTTTTCCTTTGTTTGAGCATGGTCCGCGCAAGCGCTTCGCGTTTCCGAACCATGCTTCAGCCGAAGCGGCCGCCTCGCTGGATCACCTCGATCTTGTAGCCGTCGGGGTCGGAGACGAAGAAAAAGCGGGCGAGCGTCTTGCCCTCATGCTTGAAGTCGCGCAACGGGCCCGGCGACAATTTCTCTCGCTCGAAGCGGGAGTGCTCGGAATCGAGATCGTCGACGACGACAGCGAGATGGCCATATCCGTCGCCCGGAACGTAAGGCTGCGTTTGTGCGAAGTTCACCGTGAGTTCGAGCTCGAACGGCGACGATGGGTTGCGCAGATAAATCAGCGCGAATTCCGGAAACACCAGACGATCGGCAATCTGCAAATCAAACGCGCGGGCGTAGAAGTCGACCGACCTCGCTTCGTCGAGCACGCGGATCATGGAGTGAACGGGCTTGGCCATTCAGTTTAATCCCTTGAGATAGGTGATGATGGCGGCGCGTGTTTCACCCTTGGTCTGGCGATAGGCCATGATGCTGCCGGGAACGAGGTCTTGCGGATTGCTCAGCCACGCATCGAGCTTCTCCTCGTCCCAGGTGAAGTCGGCCTGGGCGAGACCCGACGAGTAGCGGAATCCCTCGAATTTGCCGGCTTGCCGGCCGATGATCTGGACCAGCGGCGGTCCCTGTCGGGGAGCGTCGGAGAGCGATGTCGTATGACATGTGGCGCATTGCTGTTTGAACAGCGCCGTCCCATCGGGCGACGACTTTGCCGCCGGCAGGGGCATTTGAGCCGACGCTATGTCGAGCGCCGATATTGCGCTGCAAACTCCCAGCCCCATGGCGAGCATCACATGGCGTTTTCTCATGGATGTTTCCGTTGCCGTGAAGCGAGCGTAAGTCGCCGTGAACGGGCGGTGGTAGTAGCGGGCTGTTTTATGATGGAAGGTGGCGCGCGCTTCGGGGCGAATCCGACCTAATCGTCGTAACCACCCGAACCGCGCCGGGCCTTGACGTCGCCGCGGCGCTTCTTGCCGTCGAGCCGGCGTTGTTTCGAGCCGAGCGTGGGTCGCGTGGCACGGCGCGGCGTCGGCCGCACCATGGCCTCACGCAACAGCTCGAGCAGACGGTCGATCGCATCGGCGCGGTTGCGGTCCTGGGTGCGGAACCGCTGCGCGTGGATCACGATCACGCCGTCCTTGGTCATACGCTGGCCCGCGAGCCGGCTGAGCCGCGCCGCGACGTCGTCCGCCAGCGTGATCTTGCGGGTATCGAAGCGCAATTGGGCGGCAGTCGAAAGTTTGTTGACGTTCTGACCGCCGGGACCCGACGCACGCACGAAGCTGATCTCGATGTCGTTTTCGTCGACCGCAAGATCGCGGGAAATCCGCAGCATGGCGTCACCGGGAGGCAGGGATGATCCCTGGCAGGAATCGGATGCGAGCAGGATAGCGGTTTTGGACGGAGTTGGCTTCGGCGCGGTGTGGTTGGTTACTCCCTCCCCCTTGCGGGGTCCGAGACGAGCAGAACTCGCTCTCGAGGCTGGGGAGGGGGTAACTCCAAGTGCCGGTCTCGCGGTACCCCCTTGGCCAACTCTCCCCGAGGGGGGAGAGAGCAGGCCGCGCCGGGCGGCATTTTGCTGAACGCGTCGTTTCTGTTAACGCGTCGGCTCCGAGCTAGAGACTCAGTTCGCCGTGGGCGGAGGCGTCCCGGCCGCCGGCTGCGCGGCGGCTTGCGGGGCGCGGCCGACGATCACGGTGAGAAGGCCTTGTCCCCACAGGCGTTTGGCGACCCGCCTGGCGTCCTCGAGGGTAACGGCGTCGACCATCGCGTTGCGCTTCTCGATGTAGTCGATCGGAAGCCCGTCGAGCTGAAACTGCAGCATTCCCGAGGCGAGTTTGGACGAGGTGTCCAACGCCAGCATCTGCGAGCCCTTGAGATAGGACTTGGCCTCGTCCAGTTCCTGTTGGGTCGGGCCGTCCTCGCCCATGTGCTGGACTTCCCTGGTGATCGCATCGACGGTCTCGCCGGCGCGGTCGGCGCGCGTTCCGGTGTTCCCGATGAACAGCGCCGAATGCTTCATCCACAGCAGCGCCTGATAAACCGAATAGGCCAGGCCGCGCTTTTCGCGGACCTCGTGGTAGAGCCGCGACGACAACGATCCGCCGCCGAGAATATGGTTGACGACGTAGGCGGCCATGAAGTCGGGATCGTGGCGCTGGATGCCCGGACCGCCGAACGTCACCACCGTCTGCGGCACGTCGAGCGGAATAAACTCGCGCCGCGGCGGCTTGGCGGCCTGGACGTCGGGAACCGGCGTCAGATTGGCCTTGGCCGGCAGGCCGCCGAAGGCGCGGTCAAGCAGTTTGCCGAGCGTATCGGCGTCGACGTCGCCGACAACGGCGACTTTCAACGTGTCCTTGGCCAGCACGCGGCTGACGTAGTCCTTGAGGTCGGCGACATCGATTTTCGGCACGCTTTCCAGCGTGCCCTCGGCCGGCCGGCCATAAGGATGGTCACCAAAGGCCAATTGCAGGAACTTGCGGCCGGCAAGCGCCGTCGGACTGGTCGTCTCGCTCTGCAGGTTGGAAAGCACCTGCGAGCGGATGCGCTCGACGTCGGCGCTGTCGAAATGCGGCGAGGTCAGCGACATCCGCAGCAGGTCGAAGGCCTCGTCCTTGGTATCCTTGAGCATGCGCAGCGAGCCGCGAAAATAATCCCGTGTCGAACTGAAGCTGAGGTCGATGGCGCGGCGCTCCAGCCGTTCGTGGAAGGTCTTGGAATCCAGATCGCCGGAGCCTTCATCGAGCAGGTCGGCGACGAGATTGCCGACCCCGGCCTTGCCGGCCGGGTCCTGGCTCGCGCCGCCTTCGAAGGCGTACTCCATCGCGATCAACGGCACGGTGGCGTCCTGCACAAACCAGGCTTCAATCCCGCCGGGCGAAACCAGGTGCTGGATCTTGGCCGCCGCGTGCGATGGCGTGGACACCAGCGGCACCATGGCGAAGCAGAGGGCGATGACCAGCGCGACGTGTCGCGCGCAACCTTTCAAACAAGTCACGAGCGTTTCTCCTCGCGTTTCGCGGCGGTGGTGTCCTTGATCAGGTAGCCGGTCACCGAGCGTTTCTTGTCCAGCCAATTTTGCGCGGCGGCGCGGACCTGTTCGGCGGTGACGGCGCGAATTCGGTCCGGCCAGCTTCGGATATCCTCGATGCTCAATCCGGTGGTGAGTGCGGCGCCGTACCAGCGCGCCAGCGTAGCCTGGTTGTCCTGCGCGTAGATCGCCTCGGCGATGAGCTGGGTCTTGACGCGTTCGAGATCTTCGGCGGCAACCGTGTTCTGGGCAACCTTGGCGATCACCTCATCGATCGCTTGCTCGACCTGTGCGAACCCGACCCCCGGCTTCGGCGAGGCCGAAATCGTGAACTGGGTGGGATCGAGCGCGGTGCCCTGATATCCGGCGCCCGCATTCACGGCGAGCGGCTTGTCGACGACCAGCGCGCGGTAGAGATAGGAGTTGCTGCCGCCGCCGAGCAGCTGCGCCAGCACGTCGAGCGCGGCGCTTTCGCCGGCAGCCGCGGTGGTAGCGGACGGAACCAGATAATAGCGCGACAGCTTCGGCTGCTCGACGCGGGGATCGGAGAACGTCACCGTGCGCGGCGCGATCGGCGTCGGTTCCTGCGGGCGAAGCCGTCGTGGCGCGATCGACGGCTGGGCCGGGACCGCGCCGAATGTTCGCTCCGCCATCGGGCGGACCTCGTCGGCATTGACGTCGCCGGCGATCACCAGCGTGGCGTTGTTCGGCGCGTAGAATCGCTTGTAGAACGCCAGCGCATCCTCACGGTCGAGCTTCTCGATTTCCTGGTGCCATCCGATCACCGGACGGCCATAGGGATGGTTGAGATACAGCGCCGCCATGATCTGTTCGGTCAGCCGCGCTTCCGGATTGTTGGCCACGCGCATATTGTATTCTTCGAGCACGACGTCGCGCTCCGGCAGCACGTTCTCATCCTTGAGCACGAGCCCGGTCATGCGGTCGGCCTCGAATTCCATCATCTTGCCCAACTGCTCGCGCGGCACGCGCTGGAAATAGCCGGTGTAGTCGGTGGAGGTGAAGGCGTTCTCGTTGCCGCCGATCCGCAGCACGGTCTGGGAGAATTCGCCGGCGGGGTGCTTGCTGGTGCCCTTGAACATCAGATGTTCGAGGAAGTGCGCGAGGCCCGATTTGCCCGGCGTCTCGTCGGCGGAGCCGACCTTGTACCAGATCATCTGGGTCACGACCGGGGTGCGGTGGTCCGGGATCACCACGACCATCATGCCATTGCCGAGAGTGAACGTGGCGGGAGGCTCGGAGGTAACGGTGGTTTGCGCCAGCGCGGCCGGTATGGAGGAAACGAACGCCAGCGCGAGCGCGGCTATGAGATGAACGGCAAATCGGTGTGAAAACATCATGACCCGTCTGGCGGCCCGAACGAAATTGTTCGAGGTTGAACCGCGGCAGTGTACACCGCGCATCGGCTGCCGGACGTTACGATAGTGTCACGTAGTTGCGTGTCACGAAGTGAAGCGACTGCGGCGATCAGTCGCCATATTTACCGGCGGCGGGGTTATATTCCTTGTTGAGCGATTCCTTGGGGCCGGTGCCGTAGGCAAAATTCGGTGACGGCGTCTGGTATCCGGTCGGCGGCTCGGTCAGGGATCCGCGCGTCGGTTCGCCCTTGAACTGGGTGATCTCGGGTTTGCTGCCGCCGAAAAGGCTGCTGAAGCTGCCGGTAAAGCCGAGCGCGGACGGGCTGAGGATCGCAGTGGCTCCGGGCTCGCCCCCTGGCACCACGTTTTCCCCGCTGCTGCCGGCGGTGCGCGGAGTGGCCGCGATCTTACCCTTGTCGAGTTCGCTCGGACTAAGGATGCGGGCCGCTTCGACCGGGTCCTTGTTTTCCTTCTTCTTGGCCGCGATCGCTGCCTTGCGGCGCGCCAGATCCGGATCCTTCGGCCAGTTCGGCACCTTCACCTCGGCCTGGGGAGCCGCCGGAGGCGGCAGGTCGAGCTTGGGAGGAACCACCAGCGGCGAACGCTCGCGATAATCGATGCCGCGGTTGTCCATGTTGGTACCGCCGATACCGGTCATGATGCCTTCGATGATCTTGTCTTCGAACGACTTGTCTTCGTCTTCATCGTCCTGGGCCCGCGCCGCCCCGGTCGCCATCACGAGGCCGATACCCAGCACGACGGCGGATAACCGCAGTGCGCGCACGGTCGCACGCGCCGAATTCTGAACAAACCAACCGCTGACTTCGGTCTCGCGCATCGCGCTCTTCCTATTCAAGGTTTATCGCGGGTTGCCGCCGGTGTGGGCGCAGCCGCTCTTGCAAGCACGGTTCAGCCTCTCGAGCCCGTATCGGCCGGGATCAGGGCGCTTTTGCGGCGGGTACCCCAAGGAAGGAATCATACAATAGGGCCGCTACCCCGGCAACAATCGCCACGTCGGCAAGGTTAAACACGTACCAATTGAAGGTATTTCCGGCGATCTGGACGTGGAAGAGGGCAAAATCGACCACCGCGCCATAGGCGAAGCGGTCGATGGCATTACCGATCGCCCCGCCGATGATCATGCCGAGCGCAATAGTGGCAAGCAGGGTGCGCGACCGCGACATCCAGATCGCCAGGACGACCACCGCCACCGCCTTGATCACCATCAAAGCGATCTGCGCCGTCGGGCTGTCGTTCTGAAACCAGCCGAAACTGATCCCGACATTCCAGGCCAGCACCAGGTCGAGAAACGGCGCCAGCTTCACGGCGCCCCGATGGGCGATGTCGAATCCGAACAGCAGCCACAACTTCGAGGCTTGGTCGAGCACGAGCGTGACGACGGCAGCGATGACGCCGTAACGGAGGTGAGGGGTCAAACCGCCACTCCCAGCGCCTTCCACTCGCGGAGCGCCCGCGCGTCGCGCAGCGAGACATCGGGATATTCGGGGTCGGCACCGACGTCGGGCAGGATCTTCCAGGATCGGGCGCATTTGGTGCCGACGGCTTTTTCGACCACCACGGCGACGCCCGGCACCTCGTTCAACCGGAACGCATCGGCCGGCGCCTCGTCGTTGGTCGCCATCGCGTTCGAGGTGATGCAAACTTCCGCGAGATCGACATCGAACAGCGTGTTGAAGATCGTCTTGTCGGACACGTAGACCAGCGGCGAGGCCTCCAGCGACGAGCCGATCCGTTTGGCGGCGCGCTCGACTTCCAGCGCACCGGTCACGACACGGCGGACATCGCGGATGATTTCCCACTTGGCCGCTAGCGCGTCGTCGCGGAGCGCCTCGAGGCCTTCCGGAAACAGCGTCAGGTGCACCGACGGCTCGGCGTCCGGCCGGTACATCCGCCACGCCTCTTCCGAGGTGAAGGACAGCACCGGCGCCAGCCATTTCAGGATCGCGTCGCAGAGAATATCGATGGTGGTCAGCGCCGCCTTGCGCGCCAGCGACGACGGCGGATCGCAATACAGCGTGTCCTTGCGGATGTCGAAATAGAACGCCGACAGTTCGGTGTTCATGAACGCAGAAAGGCTCGCGACCACGGTCTTGTAATCGAACGCGGCGTAGGCCTCGCGCACGACCTTCGCCTGTCCGGCCAATTGGTGCAGCATCAGCCGCTCCAGTTCCGGCATCTCGGCATGCGCCACCACATCCTCGCGCTTGAAGTGGTGCAGCGTGCCGAGCATCCAGCGGATGGAGTTGCGCAGCTTTCGATAGGTCTCGATGGTGTTCTTGAGGATTTCCGGCCCGATGCGCTGGTCGTCGGCGTAGTCGGTAGCGCAGACCCAAAGCCTGAGGATATCGGCGCCCGACTGCGCGATCACCTTTTGCGGCTCGACGGTGTTGCCGACCGACTTCGACATCTTGCGGCCGTTCTCGTCGAGCGTGAAGCCGTGGGTCAGCACCACGTCGAACGGCGCGCGGCCGCGGGTGCCGCAGCTTTCCAGCAGTGACGACTGGAACCAGCCGCGATGCTGGTCCGAGCCCTCGAGGTACATCACGGTATCCTGGCCGCCGTCGACCTTGCGCCTGATGCCGGCGAGGCCGGGAAAGTGCACGGGATCTTCCAGTACGAAGGCGTGGGTGGAGCCGGAATCAAACCAGACGTCGCAGATGTCGTCGACTTTCTTCCATTCCTCGTTGGCGAGCGAACCGAGAAAGCGTTCGCGCGCGCCGTCCATATACCAGGCGTCGGCGCCTTCCTGCTCGAAGGCGTCGGCGATGCGCTTGTTGACGGCCGCGTCCTGCAGGATTTCGACCGTGCCGTCGCCCTTTTCGCGTACGAATACCGCGATCGGCACGCCCCAGGCGCGCTGGCGCGAGATCACCCAATCGGGCTTGCTGTTGACCATACCGTTGATGCGGTTCTGGCCCGACGGCGGCACCCATTGGGTCACCGCGATCGATTTCAGAGCCCGATTTCGCAGAGTGTCGTCGCCTGACAGCGTCAGGGTATTTATTCCACCATCCCAAACTACTTTGTTTGGAGTGATTGCTTTATCCATCGCGATGAACCATTGCGGCGTATTGCGAAAGATCACCGGCTTCTTCGAACGCCAGGAGTGCGGATATTGATGCTTGAGCCGGCTTCGCGCCAGCAACATGCCGGCTTCCACCAGCGCCTTGATCACGGCCTCGTTGGCGTCGCCTTTTTCGCCCTTGTCGTTGATGACCCGCTTGCCGGTAAAACCGGGCGCCTGATCCGTGAGCGCGCCGTTCTCATCGACGGTATAGGGGATCACGGTATTGATGCCGCGCGCTTCCAGGTCGCGCGCGTTCGAGGTCCAGACCTCGAAGTCCTCGCGGCCATGGCCGGGCGCGGTGTGCACGAAGCCGGTGCCGGTGTCGTCGGTGACGTGCTCGCCGGGCAGCAGGGGGACCGTGAACTGATATCCGCCGCCAAACCCCTTCAGCGGATGCGCACACTCCACCACATCGAGGGTGTCGGCCGGCACGTCGCGGACCTTCTCGTAGGCGGTGACGCGCGCCTGCTTGAACACGCTCTCCGCAAGCGCGTCGGCCAGCAGCAACATGTCACCCGGCTTGGCCCAGTTGTCGGCGGCTGCGTCCGTGACCTTGTAAAGGCCATAGGCGATTTTCGGCGAGAAGCTGATGGCGCGGTTGCCGGGCAGGGTCCATGGCGTCGTGGTCCAGATCACCACGGACGCCGAAGCCAGCGCACCGTGCACGGGTGACGAGATCGGAAACTTCACCCACACCGTATCCGAGGTGTAATCCTCGTATTCGACTTCGGCCTCGGCAAGCGCGGTTTTCTCCACCACGCTCCACATCACCGGCTTGGAGCCGCGATAGAGCGTGCCGTTGGCGGCGAACTTCATCAGCTCGCGGGCGATCTGGGCTTCGGCGAAATAGTCCATGGTGGCGTAGCGGTGATCCCAGTCGCCGATGACGCCGAGCCGCTTGAACTCCTCGCGCTGCACGTCGAGCCAATGGTTGGCGTAGGCGCGGCACTCCTTGCGGAACGCCACCATCGCGGTGGAATCCCGAAAGTCCGGCTTTGGCTTGCCCTTGGACCGATAATTTTCTTCCTCGATCTTCCATTCGATCGGCAGGCCGTGGCAGTCCCAGCCGGGCACGTAATTGGAATCGAAACCGAGCATCTGCTGGCTCTTGGTGACGACGTCCTTGAGGATTTTGTTCAGTGCATGGCCGATATGGATGTTGCCGTTGGCATAGGGCGGGCCATCGTGCAGTACGAATTTGGTCCGGCCCGCGGCGGTCTTGCGCAGCCTGGCGTAGAGATCGATCTCGGACCAGCGCTTGAGGATTTCCGGCTCGCGCTGCGGCAGGCCCGCGCGCATCGGAAATTCCGTCTGCGGCAGGAATAGGGTTTTCGAATAGTCGGTGGCGTCGGACTTGTGCGGCTTGTCGGACATGAATGCTCTGGTTTGGCTGGAAGGGCGCTAAAAACGCGAGTGATCGCGGATGAACGAAGCAGGTCCCGGCTTCCGTCGAGCTGAGGCTCAGGCAGAAACCGGGCCGCTAATGCTTATGGTGCGCCGCGCAAACATGGGCTCTCCATAGCAGCCAGCCGCCGGATCGCAAAGCCCTGCGATACCATCTTGGGCATTCCCGGTGCCAAACGGCCGGCTGCCCGAACTCACGGCTTCCCGCGAAGCGGCCGGGCCGGATTGCCAGCGACGGTCTGCTCGTTCCCGACGTCCCGCGTCACGACGCTGCCGGCGCCGATCACAGCGCCGTCACCGATCGTCACGCCGGGCAATATAATGGCGCCGCCGCCGATCCACACGTCAGCGCCGATCCGTACCGGACGTCCGAATTCGAGGCCGCTCCGCCGGGTCGCGGCATCGCGCGGATGGTCGGCCGCGTAAATCTGCACGGCCGGCCCGATCTGGGTTCGGTCGCCGATAACGACTTCGACGACGTCCAGAATGACGCAGTTGAAATTCAGGAACACGTCGTCGCCGAGAGCAATGTTGTAGCCGTAGTCGCAAAAAAACGGCGGCCGGATCACGGCGCCGCTGCCGACACGGCCGAAACGTTCGGACAATAATTTGTGCCGTTCCGATACCGGCAGCGCCAGCGCCGCGTTGTAACGTACCAGCCATTGCTTGGTTGCCGCCTGATCGGCGCCAAGCTCGGCATCGGGGCGGTATGGTTCGCCCGCCAGCATCTTTTGTTTTTCGGTCTTGCTCAACCGATCTCCCCGAACTTCGGGAAAGCCTCGGGTGCGGCGGCCAACATGGCGCGAGCCCTGGCGCTGTCGTCGTCCATCTGGCGCACCAGTGCCGGAACGCTGTCGAACTTCAACTCGTCGCGGATAAAGCCGATGAAGGCGACATCGAGCGCGGCGTCGTAGAGGTCGCCCTTGAAGTCGAACAGGAAGACCTCGAGCAGCGGGGCGCCGTTGTCGAAAGTCGGGCGGCGGCCGAAACTCGCGACGCCGTCGAAGCGCGGTTGATCCTGGGCCGCCTGGCTCCGGCGGCCGACGCGCACGGCGTAGATGCCGTGCTTGAGTCCGCAATTCCGGTCGAGCCGGATATTGGCGGTGGGGTAGCCGAGATCGCGGCCGCGCTTCTCGCCATGAATCACTTCACCGCTGATGAACCACGGGCCCCCGAGCATCGCGGTGGCCTCGTCGATCTGGCCCTCGGCCAGCGCCATGCGAATGGCGCTCGAGGAAACCGGCCGCTCGGCGATATCGACGTGAGGTTGGACGTCGACCTCGATGCCGAGCCGGGGCGCCTCGCCGACCAGAAGGCTCGGCGAGCCGACACGGCCCTTGCCGAAATGGAAGTCGTAGCCGACCGCGATGCCGCTGACGCCAAGCCGGTCGATCAGATCATGGTGAATGAAATCCTGCGCGGTGGTCTCCGCGCGCGCCTTGTCGAAAGTCATCACCACCGCGCCCGCAAGCCCGGTTCCGGCCAGCAGCCGCAGCTTCCCGGGTTCGTCGGTGAGCCTGAACTGGGGGGAATTCGGGCTGAAATAGCTGCGCGGATGCGGCTCGAACGTAACCGCCAGCGCCGGCTTGCCGTGCGCGCGGCCCATCGCCAGCGCGGCGGCGACGACCGCTCGGTGGCCGAGGTGGACGCCGTCGAAATTTCCCATCGCAACCACCGTCCCCTTGGGGACCGCGGCCGAAGGTGTGGTATCGCGGATAACGGTAAAGCCAGACGTCATTTTCAGGATTCTTCAACTTTGGTCGGGTGACGCGCGACCGTGACGTGGCGGCACCCGCTAAGTCAAGCGCCGGCCGCGAGCCATGCCGCCGGGTGCCGGGCATGTGTTCGGCAGTGCCCGGTTAACGGGCTGTTTAATGGCTGATGCTACTTCTGGGGGCGAACTGCGGGACACTCCGGTCCTGCGCAGGCGATGATTGGTTGGCGGCATTTATTGTCGTGCGGGGGATTCAAGATGGCGGTTGATTTGTCGATGTCGGTTCTGGTGGTAGATGACTACAACACCATGATCCGCATCATCCGGAATCTCCTGAAGCAGCTTGGCTTTGAGAACATCGACGACGCCAGTGACGGATCGGCGGCGCTGAACAAGATGCGCAGCAAGAAATACGGGCTGGTGATCTCGGACTGGAATATGGAGCCGATGACCGGCTACGACCTGCTGCGGGAGGTGCGGGCCGACCCCAATCTGGCCACCACGCCCTTCATCATGATCACGGCGGAATCCAAGACCGAGAACGTGATCGCCGCCAAGAAGGCCGGCGTGAACAACTACATCGTCAAGCCGTTCAATGCCGCCACGCTGAAGACCAAGATCGAAGCGGTCTTCCCGGACATGGCGAGCGCGTAATTCTCTTCTCCTCTCCCCTCGCGGGAGAGGGTGGCTCACCGCCGCGTAGCGGCGGCGAGACGGGTGAGGGGCGCGCCCTGTCGTTGGTCGCCGTCTCTCATTGTGTGGCTACCCCTCATCCGCCTTCGCTTCGCGAAGGCACCTTCTTCTCCCACGGGAGAAGGAAGAGCGCACGATCGCGCCTCTCAGGGTGACGGCAAACGCTCACCACCTCAATTCGCGCGTCAGCGCGCGGGGCGGATGGCCGAACAACTCCTTCACCGAGGCGGGGTCGAGTTGATCGATGCCTTCGAAGTCGTCGGCGTGGATGCCGCGCGTGACGAACAGGCAATCGATCCCGAAATTGTGGGCGCCCGCCAGATCCGTCCGCACGGAATCCCCGATCGCCAGCACGCGGCCGAGCGGCGTGGCGCGTCCGTCACGTTCGCCGGCGAGCACCATCGCACGTTCATAGATCGGCCGATGCGGTTTGCCGTAGAAGGTCACCTCGCCGCCGAGTTCGCGATAGAGTTCGGCGATCGCGCCGGCGCAATAGATCAGGCGGTCGCCGCGCTCGACGACGATGTCGGGATTGGCGCAGATCAACGGAAGCTTGCGCTCGCGCGCCTGCAGCATCATGCCGCGATAATCTTCGGCGGTCTCGGTCTCGTCGTCGAACAGGCCGGTGCAGACGATGTAGTCGGCCTGCTCCAGCGGGGCCAGGGCCACATCCAGCCCGCGATAGATCGAATTGTCGCGCTCCGGGCCGAGCTGGAACACCTTGCCTCCCGGGTGATCGGCAACGAAGCGCCGGGTGAGGTCGCCTGAACTGACGATGGCATCATAGGTCTCGTCGGCGACGCCGAGCTTGCGCAATTGTCGCTGTACCGAGTCCGCCGGTCGCGGCGCATTGGTAATGAGGATTACGGTGCCGCCCTGGTTGCGAAACGTATGGAGGGCTTCGCAGGCTTCGGGAAACGATACGAGGCCATTGTGGACCACGCCCCAGATATCGCTGAACACGACATCCACGCCGCCGACGAGTTCGCGCAATTGCTCGACAAATCGAAGGGTCGTCATTGCGCGGATGGCCGGTCAGCCCGGCCCGGCGACGCGGCGCGCCAACGCGGCCATTCCGGTTGCGCGCGGAGGATCGATGGTGGGAAGATCGACGGGAGGCGTTTTGCCGAAGCCATTGGATTCCTGCACCTTGTTGGAACTCCCGCCGGTAGCAGATGCTCCCTCCGGTCGCAACGGTCGGGGAGGTGCAAAAAGGAATCCCTGGCCGAACCGCACATCGTAGTCGAGCAAATCGACGACGGCGCGTTCCCCCTCGATCCGTTCGGCGATCAGGTCAATGCCGAACCGGCCGAGCAGATCGGAAAGATCGGAAGCATGAATGTCGGCCGTCGAAGCCTGCCGTTGATCGAGCAGCAGCGCGGCGGGCACCTTGATGAAGCGGACGCCGCGATCGGCCAGTTCGCGCGGCTCGATCCTGAGGTCGGTGACGTGGTCCACGGAGAAGTGGAAGCCGCGCTGCGCCAAGGCCGCCAGGTGCTCGGTCTCGGTCGGGCCCAGGTTGCGAAACGTCGCCTGCTTGAACTCAAGCACGAACGAAGCCGCCAGCGCGCGATTGGCTTCGAGGAAGTCGAGGCATTGGGCGAAGGTCGTGGGATTGCCGAGCGTCGCGGCGGCGACGTTGCAGAACACCCCGACCTCCTTGTTGCGCACCATCAGCCGACGCAACACCTGCACGCATCGCAGCATCACCATGTGATCGATCCGCCCGATCAATCCTGCGGCTTCAGCGATGCCGACGAAATCGTCGGCGGTGATGATCTGGCCGTTGTCGTCGCGCAGACGCGTTACCGCCTCGTAGAAGCGCACCTTGCGCTGCGGCAGGCTCACCATCGGCTGCAGATAGAGATCGATGCGATTTTCCTCGACCGCATTTTTCACCGCGGCAAGCACCTGAGCCTGGTTGCGGGAGGCCGAGGCGTCGGTAGTGACATTCGCCGGGGCCGCCGCCGCTCTCGCGACGCCGATATCTTCACCGGAGACGCGCGGCTCGCCCGGGCGATCATGTTCCGGGCTGTCCGTCAGCGAGACCTCCGAGACGACCGATGCCAGCAGCTCGTCATGGCTTGCGACGGAGGTCGCGAGCTGCTTGACCAGCCCGCCCAATTCGTTGATCTCGCCGACGACAATCTGAATACGGTCCGCGCTGGTCGAATTGGCCGACACCAGGCGGCCTTCGAGCGCGGCGAGACGCCGGCCGAATTCGGCGACCTGCCGGGCAAGGTCGGCGGTGCCGCGCGACAAGTCCGCAATCTGGCCGCCGACCGTGTTGCGGTCGCGCAACCGCATCGACACCGCGCTGTAGAGGATAAGGAAGGTCAGGGCGGTGAGTGCTACGATCGCGGATTCCATTCCGCTGATGCCTGCCACCGAGTACAGGACAAGGCCGAGCGAGGCGGCGACCAGCACCATGCAGATCGCGATGAAAATCGTGGAAATGCGGATCATGTTGCGCGCGAGGCCCTCAGCTCCATGGTCTCCAGGCTACCGGAAAACGCGCAATGCTCATCGCACAGGCCTGCCTCGTCTCCCCAAAGTGCCTCAAGCTTAGCATTATTGTTGATTCGGAGAGCTAAATGTTCACAGGGCGGGATGACGCCATCCCGCCCTGTCTTCCGGTCTGGAAGGTCGGGACGTTCCGCCCTGGCGGAGCGGCGTTGCGGATGAAGCACTTGCGTCCGCGAACGGACGCCGCAACGCCATCGAGATGCGATCCGTCGCGGGCCGGCGGCTTACGCCACCGCCCGGATCACCTTGGCGACCTTCTCGACGATTTCCCCGATCTGATCGTCGCTGACGATCAGGGGCGGCGTCAGCGCCAGCGTATCGCCGGCGACGCGCAGCATCAGGTCGTTGTCGTGAAAGGCGCTGTTCAACCCGTCGAAGCCGCGCTTGCCGGGCAAATCGGGGCGCGGAGCGAGGTCGATGCCCGCCGTCAGTCCGACCGTGCGGATGTCCACCACGTTCGGTTCGTTCCGCAGCGACAGGATGGCGTCGGCGAATTTCGACTCAAGCTTGTTGGCGCGCTCGAACAGCTTTTCATCGCGGTAGATGTCGAGCGTCGCCAGCGCGGCGGCGCAGGCCAGCGGATGCGCCGAATACGTGTAGCCGTGGGTCAGTTCCACGGCGTGCTCCGGGCCGGTCATGAAGGCGTCGTGGATGGTATCGCGCACGATCACGCCGCCCATCGGCGCTGCGCCGTTGGTGATCCCCTTGGCGAAGGTGATCATGTCCGGCAGCACGCCGTAGCGTTCCGCGGCGAAGGCGTAGCCGAGTCGGCCATAGCCGGTGATGACTTCGTCGAAGATCAGGAGAATGCCGTGCTTCTGGGTGATCTCGCGCAACCGCTTGAGATACCCCTTCGGCGCCGGCAGCACGCCGGTCGATCCCGCCATCGGCTCGACGATCACGGCCGCGATGGTCGATGCGCCGTGCAGGTTGACCAGCCGTTCCAGTTCGTCGGCGAAATGGGCGCCATATTCCGGCTCGCCCTTGCTGAACGCCTGCTTCTCGCGGTCGTAGGTGTGCGGCAGGTGATCGACGCCGGCCAGCAGCGTTCCGAACATCTTGCGATTGTTGACGATGCCGCCGACCGAGGTGCCCCCGAAGCCGACGCCGTGATAGCCGCGTTCGCGGCCGATCAGGCGGGTGCGGGTGCCCTGGCCGGCGATCTGATGATAGGCCAGCGCGATCTTGAGGGCGGTGTCGGCCGCCTCGGATCCGGAATTGCAAAAGAACACGTGGTCAAGGCCGGCCGGCGCCAGATCGGAGATGCGGTTCGCGAGTTCGAAGGCCTGCGGAATTCCGAACTGGAAGGGCGGCGCATAGTCGAGCGTTTCGGCCTGCCTGGCGATCGCGGCGGCGATCTGGGCGCGACCGTGACCGGCATTGGTGCACCACATGCCCGAGGCGGCGTCGATGATCTTGCGGCCGTCGACCGTGAAATAGTGCATGTCCTTGGCGCCGGCGAGCAGCCTCGGCGCCTTCTTGAAGGCGCGGTTGGCGGTGAACGGCATCCAGTGTGCAGCGAGGTCGTTCGGGACGCTGACGGCGGCGGGGCGTGGGCTCTTGTCGAGCATGGTGGCCTCTTGTGTTTTTTCGGGGTGCGGGCTGCACCCAAGCTATCAGCTTCATCGCGATCCGAAAACGCCGCGGCTGCAATATTTGAACTCAATCCGGCGATTTTAGTGGCGTCGTATGTCGCTCGGCATGGCTCACAAATCGGCGGCGCCGATCCAGAACACCTCGCCGTCGGATGCCTCGGTGTCGAGCCACAACAGCGGCAGTTGCGGAAAAGCCTCCTCGATCGGCCCGCGGCCGCGGCCCACCTCGCATAACAGGCCGCCGCGGGCCGTCAAATGCCGGCCGGCCCGTTGCAAAATGCGCCTGATGATATCGAGCCCGTCGGTGCCGCCGTCGAAAGCGAGCTTCGGCTCGGCACGGCACTCGCGCGGCAAAGCCGCCATGCCCTGCGCATCGACATAGGGCGGATTGGAAATGATCAGGTCGTAGCGCGCCTCGCCGAGCGGCCCGAAAAGGTCGCCGCGGTGCAACTTCACCCGGTCTTCGAGACCGTAATCGGCGATATTGCGCGCTGCAACATCGAGGGCGTCGCCGGAAAGGTCGACCGCGTCGATCCGCGCATTGGGAAAATTCCGGCTGGCAAGGACCGCAAGGCATCCCGATCCGGTGCAGAGGTCGAGCAAGGTTTCCACCCCGTAGGGGTCGTCGATCAACGAAGCGTCATCCTCGCCGTCCTGGCCGCTGAAATGGGAATCCAGCAGTTCGCCGATGAAAGAGCGCGGTACGATGGTGCGCTCGTCGACATAGAACGGCAGGCCGCGCATGTAGACCTTGTTGACGAGATAGGCAGCCGGTTGCCGCGTCCTGACGCGGCGGGCGATCACGTCGAGAATCGCCTTCGACTCGGCGGCGGTGACCCGCGCCGTCGCAAAGGTTTCGAACTGGTCGGGATGAAGATGCAGGGTTTCACACACCAGAAAGGCGGCTTCGGCGACCGGGTCGGTGGTGCCGTGCGCGAACACCAGCTCGGCCTCGACAAATCTGCTCACCGCATAACGAACGAAGTCGAGCAGGGTCAGCAACTCGCCGGCGGCGACCTTCGGAACGGCCGCGGCCTTCGGGGGTCGCGATTTCACGAGGCCACGCTTGGCGGCTTTGCTTGCGCGCATCGCTCGCTTTGCCATCAGGATTTGGTCCAGCGCGCGGCCGCGTGGTCATCGTGATCTTGGGCCTCGACCCAATCGGATCCCTCGGCGCGTTCCTCGCGCTTCCAGAACGGCGCGTTGGCCTTCAGATAGTCCATCAGGAACTCCGCCGCCTGAAACGCCGCCTGTCGATGCGACGAAGCTGTCAGGACCAGCACGATATTCTCGCCGGCGGCGATACGGCCGACGCGGTGGATGACGGTGAGGCCGGTCAGCGGCCAGCGCGACATCGCGATCTCGGCATGCCGGGCAATTTCGGTTTCCGCCATGCCCGCGTAATGTTCGAGCGTCAGCGCCGCAATGCTGTCACCGCCCTCGTCGCCGCGGCAGATGCCGGAAAAGCTGACCACCGCGCCGATATCCTTACGCCCGCGCGTCAGCGCGGCAATTTCCTGCGCGACGTCGAAATCGGTTTCCTGGATACGGATGGTGACGGCAGCGGTCATGAGGTGGTCGCGATGGCTGTATCTCTGTCTGTGGCCCGGCGTGTTCCGGCCCGCGCCTTTTAACCGCCGGTCATCGGCGGGAAGAAAGCAATCTCGCGGGCGCCCGCGATCATCGTGTCGGATTTGACATGGGTGTGATCGATCGCAGCGCGGATCACCCGAGGCGCCTCGAACGCATAGGCATAGGTGTCGCCGCGCCGCGCCAGCCAACCGATCAGATCGTTGACCGTACGCACATCGGCGGGCGGCTCGAGCGTTTCCTCGGCCTTGCCGATCCGTTCACGCACCCATGCGAAATATTTGACTTTCATCCCTCATCCTCCTCGATGAGATGATGGATCCCGGCGCGGAAGTAGTCATAGCCGGTATAGATCGTGACGATCGCCGAGATCCACAACAGCGCAATTCCGATCAGGGTGGTTGCAGGCAAGATCACTTCGCCCGCTTCGCCCGCGATGAGAAACCCGATCGCGACCAGCTGCACCGTGGTCTTCCACTTCGCAAGCTTGGTGACGGGGACGCTGACGCGCAGAGCGGCAAGGTATTCGCGCAGGCCCGATACCAGGATCTCGCGGCACAGGATCACGATCGCCGCCCAAAGCGTCCAGCCATGGATGCTGTTGTCGGCGGCCAGCATCAGCAGACAGGAAGCGACCAGGAGCTTGTCGGCGATCGGATCGAGCATGCGGCCGAAGGCCGATTGCTGGTCCCAGATTCGCGCATAGTAACCGTCCAGATAGTCGGTCACGCCCGCAGCGATGAAGACCGCCAGCGCGACCCAGCGCAGCCACAGCGGACCGTCCATGATCAACTCGGCAAAGACGCAACCAACCACCACCGGGATGGCGGCGATTCGCGCATAGGTCAGGATATTCGGCAGGGATAGCGAGCTTTTTGCCGTCCCCTTGGTCGTCGCGATGTTCATCAGCATTACCAATACCGCCCGGGCATGAAGGTCAACTGTGCGCCCCACGTGATCTGTTGGTGACGACGCAAATATGACGCCAAAAACGCTGCTAGCCAGCGCGTGTGTGGAAAAACTCGAAAATCTTGCGGGCGCTTTCGGCGCTGACACCTGGAACCTTGCCGAGGTCGGCGACCGAGGCGCGCTCGATCTCCTTCAACGTTCCAAAATGGTGCAGCAAGGCCCGTTTGCGCGATGGCCCGATGCCCGGAATCTCCTGCAAACCCGCCTCGCGGATATCCTTTTTGCGCAGCTTGCGGTGCGAGCCGATCACGAAGCGATGCGCCTCGTCCCGCAACCGTTGGATGAAATACAACACGGGATCGCGCGGTTCGAGCTTGATCGGCTCGCGGTCGGGCATGAACAGCGTCTCCCGGCCGGCGTCGCGATCCGGACCCTTGGCCACGGCGAGCAGCGACACCTGCGTCAATCCAAGCCGCGCGAAAATCTCCCTGACAGCGTTGAGCTGGCCGCGGCCGCCATCGATGATGACGAGGTCCGGCCATTGCGGAAACGAATCGTCATCGGCCTGGACGCCTTCCGCCGGGGCGGTCAGCAACCGCTTGAAGCGGCGCTCCAGCACCTCGCGCATCATCGCGTAGTCGTCGCCGGGCGTCAGCCCTTCGGACTTGATGTTGAACTTGCGGTACTGGTTCTTGATGAAGCCGTCCGGCCCCGCCACGATCATGGCGCCGACCGCGTTGGTGCCCTGGATGTGGCTGTTGTCGTAGACCTCGATCCGCCGCGGCGGATGCGGCAGGGCGAGCGTCGTGACCATTCCCTGCAACAGCCGGCTTTGGGTTGCGGTGTCGGCGAGCTTGCGTCCAAGCGCCTCGCGGGCATTGGTCAAAGCGTGGGTGACCAGTTCTTTTTTTTCACCGCGTTGTGGCGTCGTGACCTCGACTTTGAATCCAACCTTGACCGAGAGCGCATCGGCCAACAAATCGCTTTCCTCGATCTTGTGCGACAGCAGCACGAGTTTCGGTGGCGGCTTGTCGTCGTAAAACTGCGCGAGGAACGAGGACAGCACTTCTTCCGGCGTAAACGACTTTTCCGCGCGCGGAAAATAGGCGCGGTTGCCCCAGTTCTGTCCGGTACGGAAGAAGAATACCTCGACGCAGGAATAGCCGCCTTCCTGGTGGATGGCGAACACGTCGGCTTCCTCCACGGTTCGCGGATTGATGCCTTGCTGCGACTGGATCGCCGACAGCGCCGCAAGGCGGTCGCGATAGACCGCGGCGGTTTCAAAGGCGAGGTCGGCCGAGGCCTTTTCCATTTCACCGGCGAGTTCCTGCTTTACCGAACGGCTGCGGCCGGACAGGAAATCCGTCGCCTCGCGGACCAGTTCGGTATAGCCGGGAAAGTCGATCTCGCCGGTGCACGGCCCCGCGCAGCGCCGGATTTGATAGAGCAGGCAGGGGCGGGTGCGGCTTTCAAAAAACGCATCGGTGCATGAGCGCACCAGGAACGCCCGCTGCAGCGCCGTGATCGTGCGGTTGACCGCGCCGGCTGAGGCGAACGGCCCGAAATACCGCCCGGGCCGCGATTGGGCACCACGGTGCTTGAGGATCTGTGGCGCCCAGTGATCCCCGGTGATCAGGATATAGGGAAACGACTTGTCGTCCCGCAGTTGCACGTTGAAGCGGGGCCGCAACTGCTTGATCAGGTTGGCTTCGAGCAGCAGCGCTTCGGTTTCGGTCGAGGTCGAGACGATCTCGACGGTCACCGTCGCCGCGATCATGCGCAGGATGCGCGCGGGCAGGGGCGCGTTGGCACGCGCATAGGACGACAACCGCTTGCGCACGTTCTTGGCCTTGCCGACGTAGAGCACGTCGCTGGCCGCGTTGAGCATGCGATAGACGCCGGGCGAGGTCGGCGCGAGCCGCACCGCATGTTCGATCGCGGCGTGGCCGACCGCGAGCCGGCCTTCCGGGATGGCCTCGCCGCTCTCCTCGGGAATGTCCGGCAGCCGCGCCTCGTCCTCCTCCTCGGTGCCGGCCGTCGTCGCCGGGTCCAGATCGCCGGATTCGGGGTCCTGTAACGGCAATCCGGCCAGTTCCGGAACCGGTTCCGAACCGCGCGGCGGCATGCGCGCGTCCACCGGCGCGTCTAGCGGTGCGGTCCGTTCGCGGGGGCCGTCGGGATTGTCAGTCTGGTCGCTATCCATCGGCCTAAATTAAGCGCTTGGCCATTGTATCGCCAGCGCTGCTGCGGCGCCGGCCGCGTTCCCAAGGGATTGGTAACGCATTTTTAAGACTACGAAGCGGCGCCCGGCAGGTCTTAACAACGCTTTAACTTAAAAGTCTCGATAAATCCCATCGGTAAACAATAGGATTCCGTAACCATGCCGGCTCGCTTCCAGCGCGAACCGGCGTCCGCGGCAGTTGCGTTCGGGAGAGTAAAAATGAACAGGTTCGTTTGGGGCGTCGCCGCGTTGATCGCTGCGGGATGGGTAACATCGGCGCAGGCAGCCGACCTTTACGGATCGCGCGCTCCTTACACCGTCAATCAGCCGCTCAATGCCTATAGCTGGGCCGGTCCCTATCTCGGCGGCAATATCGGCTACGCCTGGGGCTCGGTCGACAACAATCCGACCAATCCGGGCGGCCTGGTTGGCGGTGTCCAGGGCGGTTACAACTGGCAGTCGGGGCCGGTGGTGTTCGGCGTCGAAGGCGACATCCAGGCAACCGGCGCCGACGATACGTTTGCGCCTTGGAAGTTCTCCAATCCCTGGTTCGGAACGGTGCGCGGCCGGATCGGCTACGCCTTCAGCAACATCATGTTCTACGGCACCGGCGGTTTGGCGTTCGGCGAATTGCGCGGCGAGACCTTCGGCCTGTCGGAATCACACACCACGGCGGGTTGGACGGCGGGTGTCGGCGCCGAATTCGGCCTTGCGCCGAACTGGAGCGCGAAAATCGAATACCTCTTTGTCGATCTGTCCGACGAGCGCTTCAGCATCACCGGTGTCTCGAACGGTTATCAGTTCGGCGTGGTGCGCGCCGGCGTGAACTATCACTTCTGAGCAATAAGAAAATATCGGATCACAACCTCCCGGCCGCCTCGCGGCCGGGATTTTTTTCGAACAGGCTTGCGCCGAGTTGCTACGGCGAGATCACCAGATTGACCGCCTTGGGGCCTTTGCCCTTTTTGTCAGGTTCGACCTCGAAAGTGATGCGCTGTCCTTCGGCTAAATCCTTCAATCCGGCGCGTTCGACCGCGGTGACGTGAACGAACACGTCGCGACCGCCGTCATCCGGTTTGATGAAACCGTAGCCGCGTTCGGCATTGAAGAACTTGACCGTCCCCGTCATGGCCATCGGGAAACCCCCCGTACTGCTTTTGCCGCCTCGCACCTTGCGTATCGGCACGACCGGACATTCACCGCCGGAAAGCTTGGCCATCACTTTGCGGATTAGGCGAAACCGCCGATCCGTCTTAAAAATAATTTCGAGGCCTAATCACTCCGCCGCTACCATTCGCGGAAGCGGAACGTAAAGCCAGTCCTAATAATCCGCAGCATAATACGGTTTCCGGCGAATTGCCTACGGTTCAAATCAGACTTTCCCCCGCGCGTCAGGTGCGGCCGTTTGTCCGGACCGGATCCGCGCGTTTCAGAGGGCCGGTACTCGGGCTCCAACGCGCCAAGCTCTAACTATCCTCAGGGTTTGGGCACTTCGAGCCTGAAGCGACCGGGGCCGCCCTGGCCGAGCGGCCTCTCCAGTTCGGGCAGGATGGCTTTCAGCTCGCTCGCCAGCCTCCAGGGCGGATTGACCAGCAGCAGGCCGGTCGAGACCAGGGCCGAATCGGCGGTCTGTGGCGCGACGCTGAACTCCAGGCGCAGGCATTTGCCGGGCGTCGGTCCGGTGTCGGCGATCTCGGCGACGCGCTGGGCGAGCCCGTCGGTAGCCCGCCGGCTTTTCGCCGGATACCAGAGCAAATAACTGCCGGTTGGCCACTTCGCGAACGCCCCGGCAAAACCGTCCGCAATCCGCGTGAATTCGTCCTTTGCCTCGTAGGGAGGGTCGATCAGGATCAAGCCGCGCCGTTCGTTGGGCGGCACGAAAGCCGGCAACGCCACCCATCCGTCGAGGTCGACGACCCGGGCCTGGGGATCGCGGCGCAGCGCATCGATCAGATGCTTGCGCGCCTTGGGCTCGACTTCGCAAACCGTCAGCCGGTCCTGCGGCCGCAGCAGCGCGCGCGTGATCAGCGGCGATCCGGGATAGGCCTTCAACTCGGCGCGCGGATTGAAGGCCCTGACGATATCGAGGTAGGGCGCGACCAGCGGCGCCACGGTGTCCGAGAAGCGCGCCTGCATCATCCGCGCGATACCGGTCAGCCACTCGCCGCTGCGCTGCGCCTCGTCGCCTGCAAGATCGTAGATACCTGCGCCGGCATGCGTATCGATGACACGGAATGCGGCCGGCTTATCGTGCAAATAGGTGAGAATGCGCACCAGCACGATGTGCTTGATGACGTCGGCGAAGCCGCCGGCATGAAAGGCGTGACGATAGTTCATGCCGTCTTCTACCCGTCATTGGCCCGGATTGTCCCGGCGATCCATCCCGGCGAACAAAGAAAGGCGTGAACGACCGGCAGGTCCGGCCCGGCACGAATTCGCGCGTATCCGGGGCGCCACCGCGGAAAGGCGCGAAACTAGCCGCCGCGCATCGGCGGCATCGATACCTGGTCGCGCCGGCAGCCCCGGCGGTCGATTTCTTCGCAGTCCCGGAATTGCAGATCCTTGCTCAGGCAGATACGCACCTCGCTGAGCCGCCTACGGTTGCAGGTCACGGCAATCGCGGATGGGCTCAGCCCGGGGTTGGCCTTGACGAAGGCATCCTCGATCTCGCTGGGCGCCACCGTCTTCGGCGCCGACAGGTCGAGATATTCCTCTGGGATCTTTACCGCCGCACGGGCCTTGCGGACGGTCTCGAAATAGGCGCGCTCGCCCAGTCCGGAGCAGGTGCCGTGCTTGTCCCATTCGTTGAAGATCAGTCCAGGCGCCGGCATCAGGTCGAGCATCGACGACATGATGTTGCGGTTCAGCCGCGGCGACGGCCGCTGGCAATATTCGGGAAAGCCGTGCTCGTATTGCGGCCACAGCCCGTGCACCACAAAGGAAAACGGCCTCCCGCCGCATTGCGCTTGCGAGCGCCGGCCGCTGCCGCGCTCTTCCGCCTCTTCGCAGAATGACGGCGACCACGACAGCGACAGAACGTAATAGTCGAACTCGCCCGGGGTATTCTGCCGCCGATCCTGCGCGGACGCCGTCCCCGATCCGGTCAAGGCTGACACCATGAGCAGGCCGCAGGCCGCCAGCCCCGAAGTCACCCAGGCCGAAATCGCAATTCGTGGAAATTGAACCATACCGACGCCCCTTCCTGAACTGTAGAAAAGCCTAGCAGAGGCGTTTGGAACATTTCAAGAACAAACTGGCGGGCCAGGCAACTACAATGCCGATATGCTCGGCGGATCGTAGTCAGTTCTGCTTGCAGGCCGGGGCCGGCGCGGACGCTAGGCTCGATCGCCCATCAGGGGCGGGCCAGCCTGCAATTGGGGTTATAGGCCCAGTTGCGATCAAGCCCGGTAACACACCATTCGACGCCCTGGGTGAAACTGGCGAAACCGCCATCCTCGATGATCGAGTAGTATACCGTGCGCTGCTTGCCGTCGTTGAGCATGACATCGGCGCTGCAGAAGCGGCGCGGAATATTATCGGATTGCCACGGACGGAATGCGGTCTCGTGAATCCGCGCATAACCCGTGATTTGCAGAGCGGAATTCCAGTACGTGCTTTCCTTTTCCTGGAATTGCGACGTGATCGTCGCCAGCGCCGCCGGACATTCGGCCACGCGGCCGTCATATCTCGGGCCGGACAGCCAGAAATTCATCTCGAACCCGCTGGCCGCCTCGGCCGCCTGCCCGAACGCGAACAAGCCCAGCAGGATGCCGAGAGCGGCACCGATGCCGGATTTTCTGGATGGAGTGAAGACGTTGCGCATGGAGAATCCGCCGGATGATGTAGCGGGGAACGGTGCCGCGAAACCCCCGGAAAGGTCAAGTGCAGCGCGGCAACACTGCCGATAACTCCGCGCGGAACCCGGCGGCCGTTCTTTTCATGGCCACAGATGCCCTTTAAGGTGCCTTCACCGAAATGGAGTTTGCGATGCGAATGATTTGGGCCGCGAGCTTGGTTGCCACCTGTGGAATGCTGGCAGTCGCGCCGGCGCGGGCGGATACCGTGCCCCCCTTCAAGGGCAACGACACCGGCGGCATCATCGCTTACACGCTGACGCAGCAGACCGACATCCGCACGCTGGCGATCAATCACTGCGCGCAGTACGGCAAGGTGGTCAGGTTCCTCGCCGTCGAGCCGCATTATGGCGGCTATATCTCGTTCGCCTGTCGCTGGGTGCCGTACGGCTCCGGGGCGCCGCCGCTCGCGGCCCGCTACTGACACTGACACAGCCGGCACGTTCTCTGCCGCGGATTCACGGAAGCGCTGACGATGATGCGACGGCCTTATTCATTTTGTTTGGCATTCTGTCTGTTGGCGTCGATGCCGACACCCCGCGCCGACGCGGACGAGCTGCCGATTCGCAAGGCCGGCCTGTGGGAAATGAAGGTGTCCGGCGGCGGATCGATTCCCGAAATGAAGTTGCAGCAATGCACTGACGAGAGCACCGACCGGCAGATGAGCACCGCGTTCTCGCCGCTATCGAAGGAACTCTGCTCCAAAAAGGACGTCCGGAAGACCGCGAACGGTTACGTGATGGATTCCGACTGCAGCCTTGCCGGCGTGTCGATCGCCTCGCACTCCGAGATCGTCGGCGACTTCAATTCGGCCTACACCGTCAAATCGACCTCGCACGGCGATGCGGCCGCCGGGCGGGGCGATCGCGTGACCGCGATCGACGCGAAGTGGCTTGGCGCCTGCAAGCCCGATCAGAAGCCGGGCGATGTCGTCATGCCCGGCGGCTTCAAGCTGAACGTCAAGGACGCCGAAAAGCTCAAAGGGCTGTTGCCGAAATAGTGATCCCGCACGGCGCAAATGACCGGCGTGGATGAGGTGGTCCACGGCTGTCGCGACTCAATCTGAGTGCGTCACGCCTTAGACCGGTATCCGCACCGTGGCGCGAAGCCCGCCGGTCGGGCTATCGCCGAGCATGATGTCGCCGCCATGCGAGCGCGCGATGTCGCGGGCAATCGCCAGGCCGAGTCCGGTCCCGCCCTCGTCCTGGTTGCGGGCATCGTCGAGCCGCAGGAACGGCTTGAACACTTCCTCGCGCATTTCCTGCGGAATGCCCGGGCCGTCGTCGTCGATCGTCACGGTCAGATAGCGATGATCGCGGTGACCCGTGATCGCAATCGTTCTGGCATGCCGTGCCGCGTTCGAGACCAAATTGCCGAGGCAGCGCTTGAAGGAGGCGGGTTTAACCGTGACCACGGGCAGGCCGTTGAACTGAACGGTGGCGCGGTGGCCGTTGCGATCGGCGTCGATGCGCAACTCTTCCAGCGCCTGAGCCATGTCGGTCGGCTGGGCGCGCTCGCCGCCGTCGCCGCGCGCAAACGCCAGATAGGCCTCGAGCATGCCGGACATTTCGTCGACGTCCTTGCGCATGCCCTCGACTTCAGGACTATCCCCGATCAGCGCCAGTTCGAGCTTGAACCTGGTCAGGATGGTTCGCAGGTCGTGCGAGACGCCGGCCAGCATCGCGGTGCGCTGCTCGATGCTGCGCTCGATGCGTGATTTCATCTCCAGGAACGCCTGCGCTGCACGACGCACTTCGCGCGCGCCCCGGGGGCGGAAGTTCGGCGCTTCGCGGCCCTTGCCGAAACTTTCCGCCGCATCGGCAAGCCGCAGGATCGGCCTGATCTGGTTACGCAGGAACAGGACCGCCACGATCAGCAGGATCGACGACGTGCCGACCATCCAGAACAGGAAGATCTCCGAGTTCGGCGCGTAGGCGGCGCTGCGCTGGGCGAAAATCCGCATCACCGCGTCATCAAGCTGGATGCGGATCTCCAAAAGGTTGGAGCGCCCGACGGTATCGATCCAGAACGGCTTGCCGACCTGCCGGCCCAACTGCTTCGAAAGCGATTGATCGAGCAGCGAGAAAAACGGCTTCGGGCCCGGTGGCGGCATGTCGCCGACCGGAAGGAAATCCACCACCAGTCCGAGCCGCTGCTGGGCGATACGCCGCAGCAGCGCGTGATCCTTGTCCTGCGGGTAGCCGTTATAGATGTCGATCAGGCCGGCGATGTCCTGCACCACCGAAGCCGACAGGCGCCGGGTAACGGTGTTCCAGTTCCGCTCCATGAATACGAATGCCACTACCGACTGCAGCACCACCATCGGCACGATCATGATCAGCAGCGCGCGGGCATAGAGCCCCGTCGGCATCCAGCCCTTGAACGCGTTGCCCATCCAGCCGTTGACCGCGGAGACACGGCCGGCGGCGGTGCGGATCAGCGTAAGGCCGGTGTCGAGCGTGCTCATCGGTCAGGATTCGGGTCGGTGGACGGAGATGGGCTGCGAACGGATCAAGGCGATGCGACCAGGCGATAGCCGACGCCGCGCACCGCCTGCAGGAACAGCGGGCTTGCGGGATCGCGTTCGATCTTGCGTCGCAGCCGGTTGATCTGAACGTCGACCGCGCGCTCGTTGACGGAGCCATCGCCGCCGGTCAACGCGCCGCGCGGCACCGTCTCGCCCGGCGTCGCCGCCAGAATACGCAGCATATCGCGTTCGCGATCGGTGAGATGGATCACTTCGTCGCCCTGGCGCAGTTCGCCGCGGTCGAGGTGATAGACGTAAGGTCCGAATGCGATCGACTCCAGCGTTTCCACCGGCGGCGGCGCGGTGCGCTTGAGGATGTTGCCGATGCGCAGCACCAGTTCGCGGGGTTCGAACGGCTTGGCGACGTAGTCATCGGCGCCGATCTGCAGGCCCTCGATCCGGCTCTCCGCCTCATGGCGCGCCGTCAGCATGATGATGGGGACCGACGACGAGGTGCGGATGAAGCGGGCGAGTTCGAAGCCGGTTTCGCCGGGCATCATGACGTCGAGAATGAGCATGTCGAAGTGCAGGCCGAGCAGCTTGGCGCGGGCGTCCTTGGCGCTCATCGCCGTCGTGACGCGATAACCTTCGCCGCACAGAAAGCGCGACAGCAGGTCGCGGATGCGGCGGTCATCGTCGACCAGCAGCAAATGCGGCGCGTCGTCGGCCGGTCGCGGCGCTAGCTGGCCGAAGTGTGCAGCCTGGGCCACATCATTCCTTCGCGGTTGAATTGGCAGTTGCAAGGATCTTCTCCAGCACCTTGTCGGGATCGTCGCGGTCGATCATGGCACGCAAGAACTGGCAAACCGCATCCTTGCCGGCGGGATCGATGTCGCGCAGCGCGCGGTTGATCCGGTCGGTCTGCAGCCCCGCGAGCTTGCCCACCAGCGCCTCACCCTTTGCGGTGGCGAAAAGAAGGCGCTGTCGCCGGTCGTTGTTGCCGGTTCTCTGCACGATATACCCTTCGTCGAGCAATTGCTTGAGCACCCGTCCCAGCGATTGCTTGGTGATGCGAAGCACGTCGAGGAGATCGGCGACCTTCAGCCCGGGATAGCGGTGGACGAAATGCATGACCCGGTGGTGCGCCCGGCCGAACCCGAAAACTTCCAACTCGTGATCCGCGTCACCGACGAAATCGCGGTAGGCGAAGAACAACAGCTCGATAATGTCCCAGCGCATCTCCCCGCTTCGAGGGGGGCCAGCCCGGTCCGCGCCCCGCATGTCGGGGTCAGGGGAAGAGTTTGAGATATTTACGTCAGTCATATTGACATATCGTGGGTTCAATGTTACAAAATCATCGTCCGCAACGAAACATTAAGTCGCTTTGAGCTGCGGATACGGGACAGTCAGCCGGGACGAAGCCTGGGGAAGCCCAGGAAAGTCGGGTTCGGGCGGCGCCGGCCGCGCATTTATTAACCGTACGATTGTCGAGCGGCGTTTCGGCAAACATACTGGACTTCTGCCGTCTGCAA
Organism: uncultured Alphaproteobacteria bacterium; assembly: GCA_963756215.1. Taxonomy (GTDB): domain Bacteria; phylum Pseudomonadota; class Alphaproteobacteria; order Rhizobiales; family Xanthobacteraceae; genus Bradyrhizobium. The sequence continues at coordinate 379,238 of CAVWMY010000003.1, forward strand.
AAGCATGTCCTCCGGGATGTGGATGGAAACCGGCCGCAGGGCCGGAAAGCGGGCCGGCCAGGTGTCATCAACCGCGCGAAAGCGCAGAACGCGCGACAGCGCGGCTAACCCGGGAGAGCGCCCATGGGAGTTTCAATGGGAATTTCATTAGACCAAGCTGCCCGGGCTCCGGAAGCCATCGCGTCGACGGCGGGAAGCAAGGGAATGAGCCTGAAATTCGAAATTCGGCCGGCGGCGAATCCGACGTCCAAACAGGAGTGCGCCGCCCGTATCGTGGACCCGGGCTTCGGCCGGATATTCACCGATCACATGGCCGTGGTCCGCTACGATCAGGCACAGGGCTGGCACGACGCGCGAATCGATTCGCGCGTGCATTTCCCGCTCGATCCGGCCTTGGCGGTCCTGCATTACGCACAGGAGATTTTCGAAGGTCTCAAGGCCTACAAGCGCGAGGATGGCGGCGTGAACCTGTTCCGCCCCGATGCCAACGCCCGGCGCTTCCGGAGTTCGGCTGAGCGCATGGCGATGGCGCCGCTGCCCGAGGCCGTTTTTATCGAAGCGGTCGAGCAACTCGTGCGTATCGACAGCGCCTGGATACCGGGCGGCGAGGGCAGTCTCTACCTGCGGCCCTTCATGATCGCGAGCGAGGTCTTCCTCGGCGTGAAGCCTTCTGCGGAATATATCTTCGCGGTGATCGCTTCGCCGGTCGGCTCCTATTTCAAGGGCGGGCCGGCGCCCGTATCGATCTGGGTGTCGGAGAACTACACGCGCGCTGCGATCGGCGGCACCGGCGCCGTCAAATGCGGCGGCAACTACGCCGCGAGCCTGCGCGCGCAGGCCGAGGCGATCGAACACGGTTGCGATCAGGTCGTTTTCCTCGACGCGGTCGAACGCCGCTATGTCGAGGAACTCGGCGGCATGAACGTCTTCTTTGTGTTCGACGATGGTTCACTGCTGACGCCGCCGCTCGGCACGATCCTGCCGGGCATCACCCGCGATTCGATCATCGCGCTCGCCAGGGATTCCGGCACGCGCGTGCGCGAAGAACCCTACACGATCGAGCAGTGGCGCATGGATGCGCAAAGCGGAAAGCTGAAAGAGGCCTTCGCCTGCGGCACCGCGGCCGTGATCTCGCCGATCGGCAAGGTGTGCTCGGCGAGCGGCGATTTTCTCATTAGCGGCGGCACCGCAGGTCCCGTCGCGATGGGCCTGCGCAAGCAGTTGGTCGACATCCAGTACGGCCGCGCCGCCGACCCGCACAACTGGATCAGAAAGGTCCTGTGACCGAGGCGGAATTCGGCGCTTCGGCGACAGGCGCGGCTCTTCTTCCCCTCTCCCTTTGCGGGAGAGGATGCCGAGCGGAGCGAGGCGGGTGAGGGGCAGGGCCCCTCCTTGTGCGGCCACCCCTCATCCGGCACGGACTGCGTCCATGCCACCTTCTCCCGCAAGGGAAGAAGGAAGGGCGCCCGGCCCCGGTTGCCGCATCGCGTGTCGGCTGGTACCAACCCAGCCATGACCGACAAACCCAAAAAACCGCAGAAACTTCGCGCCCGGCTGCCGCGCGGGCTGGAAGATCGCGGCCCGGCCGCGATATCGGCGACGCGGGCGATGACCGACAAAATCCGCGCGGTCTATGAGCGCTACGGCTTCGAGCCGGTGGAAACGCCGGCGATGGAATTCACCGACGCGCTCGGCAAGTTCCTGCCGGACCAGGACCGGCCCAATGAGGGCGTGTTCTCGTTCCAGGACGACGACGAGCAATGGATCAGCCTGCGCTACGACCTGACCGCGCCGCTCGCGCGCTACGTCGCCGAGAATTTTGACAATCTGCCAAAACCCTATCGCAGCTACCGCTTCGGCTGGGTGTTCCGCAACGAAAAGCCCGGGCCCGGCCGTTTCCGCCAGTTCATGCAGTTCGACGCCGACACCGTCGGCAGCGCATCGCCCGCGGCCGATGCCGAGATGTGCATGATGGCCGCCGACACCATGGAAGCGCTCGGCATTCCCCGCGGCAGCTATGTGGTGAAGGTGAACAACCGCAAGGTGCTCGACGGGGTGCTCGAGTCGATTGGATTGGGCGGTGATGAGAACGCCGGACGCCGGCTGACGGTGCTGCGTGCGATCGACAAGCTGGATAAATTTCCCGCCGATGAAGTTCGCAAACTGCTCGGTCCCGGACGATGGGATGGTGGCGAAGAGGGCAAGGGTGATTTCACCAAGGGCGCCGCGCTCAGTCCCGCCGACGCCGACATCGTGCTGGCCGTCACGCAAAAGCGCGACGACTGGAAAGAAGCGGCTGCCGCGGCCGAGACCTACCTGGCGAAGAGCGAGACCGGCAAGGCCGGTGTCAGCGAACTCGAGGAAATCGCAGCGCTGGTCGGCGCGTCCGGTTATGGCGATGATCGCATCCGCATCGATCCTTCCGTGGTGCGCGGCCTCGAATATTACACCGGTCCGGTTTACGAAGTTGAACTTCTGCTCGACACCAAGGACGAAAAGGGACGGCCGGTTCGTTTCGGTTCGGTCGGCGGCGGCGGGCGTTACGACGGCCTGGTCTCGCGCTTTCGCGGTGAACCGGTGCCGGCAACCGGTTTCTCCATTGGCGTTTCGCGGCTGCAGGCGGCGCTGACGATGCTCGGCAAGGTCGATACGACGCGGGAGTTCGGACCCGTCGTGGTCACCGTGTTCGATCGCGATCGCGTTGCAGACTATCAGAAAATGGTCGCGCAGCTTCGCAACGACAACATCCGCGCCGAGCTCTATCTCGGCAATCCCAAGAACATGGGCAACCAGCTCAAATACGCCGACCGGCGCAACTCGCCTTGCGTGATCATCCAGGGTTCGGACGAGAAGGCGCGCGGCGAGGTGCAGATCAAGGATCTGATCGAGGGCGCCAAGGCGGCCGCTGCCATCGCCTCCAACCAGGAATGGCGCGAAACTCGTCCGGCGCAGTTTTCATGCGGCGAAGCCGAGCTCATCGCAAAAGTGCGTGAAGTGCTGGCGCGCCATGACGTGAAGTGGGGATGAGAAATTCCGTCATACGCGGGCTTGACCCGCGTATCCGTCTTTCGAAAGATGGATTGCCGGATCAAGTCCGGCAATGACGGTCTGGCGCGTGAAACAAACAATAAAGGAGTGACAAAAAGTGCCTGAGATTACCGTGAGCATGGCCGCCGGCCGCACCGACGAGCAGAAGGCCGGCATGATGCGCGACATCACCCAAGCACTGGTGAAGAACCTCGGCGTCGATGCCGATGCCGTCGTGATCCAGATCAACGAGGCGCCGCTGGCGCACAAGATGAAGGGCGGCAAGACCTTCGTGGAGCGCGCCGCGGCCGCGAAGAAGTGATTCTCCCGTCGTCGTGGCGCGGAGCGACTAAAGATCATGGACGCACGCGATATCATCAAGGTCGGCATGAGCGCCGAGCGCACGCTGGTCGTTCCGCCGGAACGTACCGTCGGGCACTTCGTCGCTCATATGCCGATGGTCTATGCGACGCCGATGATGATCCTGGAGATGGAGCTGGTATCCGGCGATGCCATTTCATCGTTTCTTGAACAGGGATGGATCACGGTCGGCACCGAGGTCGATATCCGGCATCTGGCCGCGACGTCGGTCGGCTCGCGCGTGCGCACCACCGCGAAGGTGATTGCGGTAGAGCGCCGGGTGATCCGCTTCGAGGTCGAGGCCTTTGACGAAAAGCGCCGCATCGGCGAGGGCCGCCACGCCCGCGCGCTTGTTAATGTCGCGAGTTTCACCGCGCGGTTCGGCGTGAAGAAGTAGCTCAGCAAAGCAAGCAACGCAGGCTCCTCGTTGCGAGCGCAGCAATCGTAGCCCGGATGCGCTTTCGCGATATCCGGGTTTTCCCGTGGTCCCGCATATCGCTTCGCTCATGCGGGCTACGGGCTACGGGCCGAAAAATTTCACAGACTCGGGAATGACGGCGTTTGTCGGGTGAGCTTGGCGAAAACTACTTCGCCAGCTCTTTCGACCGCCGGGTCGCCGCGGCGACAGCGCGCGTCAGCAGCGACTGCATGCCGTCCGGTCCCATCAGCACGTCGAGCGCCGCCGCCGTGGTGCCGCCGGGCGAGGTCACGTTCTGGCGCAGCGTGGCCGATGGCACGTCCGAGCGGTGCAGCAATTCTCCGGAGCCGGCCACAGTCTCGCGCGCCAGCCGGGTCGCAAGCTCGGGCGGCAGTCCGGCTTCGACGCCGGCGCGCGCGAGTTCTTCCGCGAGCAGGAAAACATAGGCCGGACCGGAGCCGGAGACGGCAGTCACCGCATCCATCAGTTGCTCGTCGTCGATCCACTCGACCGAACCGGTGGCGCGCAACAGCGCGTCGGCCACCGCGCGCCGCGCGGCGCTGACATTGTTCGCAGCCACCGCAACCGTGATGCCGCGGCCGATCGCGGCCGGCGTGTTGGGCATCGCGCGGACCACCGCACCGCCGCAGACCTCGGCGATCGACGCCATCGTCGTCCCAGCCATGATCGACACGACGAGCGTCGTCGGCCCGGAAAGCGATTTCAGCATCGCGCCGGCTTCGCGAAACATCTGCGGCTTCAGCGCGACCACCAGCGTGGTGGCGCCGGCGGCGTCCTCGGCCGGCGGATTAAGGCGAATGCCTCGCGGGCCGCCAGCGCGCGGATATCGTCTGAAGGCGAGGGCTCGATCACCGCGACGCGCGTGGCGTCCAGCCCACCTGCCAGCCAGCCCGACAGCATCGCCCCGCCCATCTTGCCCGCGCCGGCGAGCACGATGGTGCCTTCGATGTTTTGTAGCGGTCGAGCGGTATTCATTGCGACGTCCTGATATCGGCCCCGCAAACAATATAGCTCGTCACGGCCGGGCTTGTCCCGGCCATCCACGGCTTTGCTTGTGCGCTAACCACGGCGTGGACGCCCGGGACAAGCCCGCCCATGACGGCGGAGAGCTGCCTCGCCTCTCGGAACGCGTTCAGAGCGGCAACCGCCTACGCCTCGCCCTCGGTATCGAACATCGCCGCGCTCATGGCATCCGATGCGGTCTTGCCGGCCCAGACCACGAACTGGATCGCCGGATAGTAACGCTCGCAGGCGTGGATGGCGCCGACCAGCATGGTTTCGCATTGCGCCGAGGAAGCCGTCAGGCCGCCCGGCAGCACCAGCGCCTGCCGGTACATGATCATGCCGGTGTGGGTCCAGATATCGAAATGCCCGACCCACAATTGCTCGTTGACCAGGGCAATCAACCGCTGCACCTCAGCGCGGCGCGCCGCGGGAATTTTCATGTCGAAGGCGCAGGCCAGATGCAGCGCCTCGATCTCGTTCATCCAGGTGAAGGACAATTGGTAATCGGTCCAGTTGCCCTTGGACACGATCGTCACTTCGTCCTCGCCGGAACGCTCGAACGACCAGTTGTTGTCAGCCGCGATATCCTCGACCACCGCCAGCGGGTTGTTCCGGGAATCGATAATGCCTTCGAGGAGGGACATGCCGTCTCGACCTTGCTTTTTGATATTATTAATACGCACGCGGGGACCGGCACGCGGCTGGGGCGTCGCTGCCGACTGCAATCCCCCGTACGCCTTCGAGCACCTTGGGGCCTGCGAGGATCAACTGATGTGATTTGCGGAATCCGCGCAACCACACGCCGAGTCCGTCCACAGGCAAAGCGCCGCTCGTCCACAGCTGATCGCAGGCCGAAATTATTAATTTGAGAACAAACCGGAATCGGATTCGGGATCTGCCCCGATCATCAATTGCGGGAACCCGCCCACCTGCAGCGTCCGGTCCGCTGGCGGCAGAGCGGCATAGGGATATGCGGATTCCAGCCCTTGCTTGCCGCCGGCCTTTGGCCATATTTCCACCGGGTTGCCCGTCCCGGGCAGCTCATGTTCTCAGGGCGGGGTGAAAGTCCCCACCGGCGGTAAGGGCGAAGCAGCCCAAGCCCGCGAGCGCTTTCCTCGCTCGGAAATTCCAGTTGGAGTTTCCGCGGGAGGAAAGGTCAGCAGATTCGGTGCGATTCCGAAGCCGACGGTGAGAGTCCGGATGAAAGAGAACGGTTGCGGCGGCACGCGCCCTGGCGCGTGGCCAAAGTGTTCCGTGAGCCCTGATTCTGGTCCTGAAAGAGGAAAGCCATGAATCAGATGTTGCAAGACTCCCAAGTTCAAAACTCCGAAGTTCAAGATTCCGAAATCCGAAAGCCCGAGATGCAGGCATCTCAGGCCGAGCACACTCCCGAACACATCGATCCGCCGGCCGCGCCGGCGCACCCGCGGTTTGTAAAACCGCAGCGCGTCGCCTTCGTGCAATCGGCCTGGCACCGCGACGTGGTGGAGGAGTGCCGCGTTGCCTTCCTCGACGAGATCGAAGCGCGCGGCATTGCGCGGGCCCAGGTTGATGTGTTCGAGGTGCCGGGCTCGTTCGAGATTCCCCTGCACGCGCAACTGCTCGCCAAGACCCGGCGCTACACCGCGATCGTCGCGGCGGGCCTCGTGGTCGATGGCGGCATCTACCGCCACGAGTTCGTCGCCGACACCGTGATCAAGGCGCTGATGGACGTGCAGTTGCGCACCGAGGTGCCGATATTCTCGGCGGTGCTGACACCGCAGCAATTCCACGAGAGCGCGGCGCATTTCGAGTTCTTCCGCAAGCACTTTGCGACCAAGGGTATCGAGGTCGCGGAAGCCTGCGCCAACACGCTGCACAGTCTGGAACGATTGCGCGGCCAGGTCGCGGCAGGAATCGTTTAGGGCATCTTTTCTTCTCCCCTATGGGAGAAGGTGGCGGCCGAAGGCTGCCGGATGAGCGGCAGCAGCATAACGAGGTGTCGCGATCCGTCACCACGCTCGCGGCGTTCGCGTTGCGCTTCCCTCTCCCGCAAGGGGAGAGAGAAGAAAGGGCGCGCGCCCGAGCACGAAAATCTGGTCGCCGATTGGCCGATTGTCATTTCCGCCGCTGCGCCTGTAAACTCGGCGGCGGGAGGAGGCACGTCCGTGATGACGGGCGGCCGAGACGATCATGTTCGCAGGACACGATCCCTATCTCGTCGCGCTCTCGGTGGTGATCGCGATTCTGGGTGGATATACCGGCTTCGGCCTCGCGGCCAGGATCCGCGAGATGCCGGCCGTGAGCCGTCGCGTGCTGCTGGCGGGGGCCGCAGGATTTCTCGCCGTCGGCATCTGGACCATGCATTTCGTCGGCATGCTGGCGGCTCCGCTGCCGCCGGACGCGGTCTATCTCGTCCTTCCCACCATCATCTCGTTCCTGATCTGCGCGCTGGTGGTCGGCATATCCTTGTTTTTCGTCAGCGTCGGCGAGCCTTCGTTGCGGCGCTTGATCGGGTCGGCGGTGTTGCTTGGAGCGGGCATCGCCAGCATGCATTATGTCGGCATCCACGGCCTTGCCGGCAACTTTGCCATTGAGCACGACGGCGCGATGGTCGTGCTGTCGGTCCTGATCGCGATCGCCGCAGCTTACGGCGGGCTGCGCGCGTTCCTGGCGCGGCACGGCGGCGTGGAGTTGATCCTGAGTGCGATCGCGTTCGGCGTCGCGGTCTCGGGAATGCACTACACCGCCATGTTGGGCATGCATTTCGTTCCGCTTTCGGGGGCGGCGCACCATCACGCGGAGGGGCTTGCCGCATCGCAGCAGGTTTTGTCGCTGGTGGTGACGCTGTGCTGTTTCGTCATCGCGGCCGGGTTTTTGCTATCGCTGGTGCCGGATCCCGGCAGGAAGGCCGCGGCTCTATCCGCCGACGCGGCCACGCCGGCGATCGGCGTTCCGCCCGAGTTGTCCTCGATCACCACGGCCCCGGTGGCCTCGACCGGAACCCGGCTGCGGCCGACGCCGCTCGGCGGCATCGGCCAGCCCCCGCGTTCGGCGCCCGCGCCGCGGCTGCCGGTCGAAGGCGCCGACGGGACGCATTTCATCGACACCGCCGATGTGCGCAGTGTCCGCGCCGATGCTCACTACACCAAGGTGCATGACGGCACCCGCGAGCGCATGTGCCCATGGTCGATCTCGGAGGCCGAGGCGCAGCTGGACCCCGGATTGTTCCTGCGGGTGCACCGCAGCCATATCGTGGCGATCCCGCACGTGATCTTCGTCCGCAAGGAAGGCGACGGCGCGGTGGTCGAACTGGATGGTCCGTCGCCACACCGGGTGCCCGTCAGCCGCGCCAAGATAGCCGAGGTCAAGGCGCGACTCGGCCTCGCCGGGCGTCACGCCTAGCTTCCCTCGGCAAAATTAGGTCGCTACACCTGACGCATTTGGTGCGCCGGAAAGCGCAACTCGTGCAAATTTTGCTGGCTTGTGCGCCGCTCAAGACCCGCGCCTTGCGCCCGCAAATTTCGCGGAACAGCGTTGCCGTCAACGTCTGCGCCCGCGCTTAGGGGCGCCAAAAGACGAGGCACAGGAGGCGCCCATGATTCCCGGTCCATTCAGCTATCACCGGCCCGCGACCCTGGCCGATGCGGTCAAGCTGCTCGCGACGCTCGGTGAGGAGGCCCGGCCGCTTGCCGGCGGTCACAGCCTGGTCCCGATGATGAAGCTCCGGCTGGCGACTCCCGACCATCTGGTCGACCTGCACGGCATCGACGCGCTGAAGGGCATCCGCCGCCAGGGCGCCAGCATCGTCATCGGCGCGATGACCACCCAGCACGATTTGCTGGCATCCGGAGAGATCGCGCAAGTGCTGCCCATCCTGCACGAAACCGCGCTGCTGATCGCCGATCCGCAGGTCCGTTACCGCGGCACGCTCGGCGGCAACGTCGCCAACGGCGACCCCGGCAACGACATGCCGGCGCTGATGCTGACGCTGGGCGCGAGCTACCGGCTCGAAGGCGCATCGGGCGGCCGCGACATCCCGGCATCGGAATTCTACCAGGGCGCCTATTTTACCGCGCTCGAGCCCGGCGAACTTCTGACCTCGATATCGATCCCGGTCCCGGCCGCCGGCCACGGCTACGCTTACGAAAAACTCAAGCGCAAGGTCGGCGACTACGCCACCGCCGCCGCGGCCGTGGTGTTGACCAAGGCCAACGGCAAGGTCGCGACCTGCGCGATCGGGCTCACCAATCTGTCGGAAACACCGCTGCTCGCCGAGGACGCCGCCAGCGCCGTGATCGGCACGAGCCTTGATGACGCCGCGCTGAAAAAGGCGGCCGCCGCGGCGGAAGCGATCATGTCGCCGGCCGCCGACGCCCGTGGCCCGGTGGAATACCGCAAGCATGTCGGCGGCATCATGGTGATGCGGGCGCTGTCACGCGCGATGGCAAAAGCAGGTTAGGGGAGAGGCAGATGGCAAAAACCCATGTGACCATGAAGGTGAACGGCGCCGAGGTCGAAGGCCTGGTCGAGCCGCGCACGCTGCTGGTGCATTTCATCCGCGAGAACCTGCAGCTGACGGGGACGCATATCGGCTGCGAGACCACGCATTGCGGCGCCTGCACGGTCGATATCGACGGCATGTCGGTGAAGAGCTGCACCATGTTTGCGGTGCAGGCCAACGGCTCCGAGGTCATGACGATCGAGGGCGTCGCCAATGCCGATGGCTCGCTGTCGGCGTTGCAGGAAGGTTTTCGGATGATGCACGGACTGCAATGCGGCTTCTGCACGCCGGGCATGATCATGCGCGCGCAGCGGCTGCTGCAGGAAAATCCGTCGCCGACCGAGGCGGAAATCCGCATGGGAATCTCCGGCAACATCTGCCGTTGCACCGGCTATCAGAACATCGTCAAGGCGATCCAGTACGCCGCCGCCAAGATCAATGGCGTTGAATTCCAGGAGGCTGCGGAATGAACGACATGACTCCCACGCGGGAACAACGCGAAGCCAAACTCGAAGGCATGGGCTGCAAGCGCAAGCGCGTCGAAGACATCCGCTTCACCCAGGGCAAGGGCAACTACGTCGACGACGTCAAGCTGCCGGGCATGTTGCACGGCGATTTCGTCAGATCGCCGCACCCGCATGCGCGCGTCAAATCCATCAATTCGGAAGAGGCGCTGAAGGTGCCCGGCGTGCTGGCGGTCATCACCGCCGAGACATTGAAGACGGTCAACCTGGCCTGGATGCCGACGCTGGCCGGCGACGTGCAGATGGTGCTGGCCGACGGCAAGGTGCTGTTCCAGAATCAGGAGGTCGCCTTCGTGGTCGCGACCGACCGCTATGCGGCGGATGACGGCATCAACAAGGTCGTGGTCGAATACGAACCTCTGCCGGTCGTGATCGATCCGTTCAAGGCGATGGATCCGGACGCGCCGGTGCTGCGCGAGGACCTTGCCGGCAAGACCACGGGCGCGCACGGACCGCGCAAGCATCACAACCACGTCTTCGAATGGACCGTCGGAGACAAAGACCTCACCGACGCCGCGTTCCGCAAGGCCGAGGTCACGATCAAGGAGATGATCTCCTATCACCGCACCCATCCCTCGCCGCTGGAAACCTGCCAGTGCGTTTGCTCCTTCGACAAGATCAAGGGCGAATTGACGATCTGGGGCACCTTCCAGGCACCGCATGTGATCCGCACCGTGGTGGCGCTGATCGCGAAAATTCCGGAGCACAAGATCCATGTGATCGCCCCCGACATCGGCGGCGGCTTCGGCAACAAGGTCGGTGCTTATCCCGGTTACATCTGCGCCGCGGTCGCATCGATCGTGACCGGCAAACCGGTCAAATGGGTGGAGGACCGCATCGAGAACCTGACCGCGACGTCATTTGCGCGCGACTACCACATGACCACAGAGATCGCCGCGACCAAAGACGGCAAGGTCACCGGCTTGCGCGTTCACGTGCTGGCCGATCACGGCGCCTTCGATGCCTGCGCCGATCCCTCGAAATGGCCGGCGGGCTTTTTCAACATCGTCACCGGGTCCTATGATTTCCCGACCGCGCATCTTTCGGTCGACGGCATCTACACCAACAAGGCGCCGGGCGGCGTCGCCTATCGCTGCTCGTTCCGGGTGACGGAGGCCGCCTACTGCATCGAGCGGGGGATGGACATTCTCGCCCAGAAACTCGGGATCGACCCGGCGGAGCTGCGGCTGAAGAATTTCATCAAGGCCGAGCAATTCCCTTATCACTCGGCGTTGGGCTGGGAGTATGATTCCGGTGACTATCATACTGCCATGCGCAAGATGATGGAGAGCGTCGACTATGCCGGCCTGCGCAAGGAGCAGGCGGCGCAGCGCGACGCGTTCAAGCGCGGCGAGACCCGCGAAATCATGGGCCTCGGGGTATCGTTCTTCACCGAGATCGTCGGCGCCGGCCCGTCGAAGAACTGCGACATCCTGGGAATTGCGATGTTCGATTCCTGCGAAATCCGCCTGCATCCGACCGGCGCCGGCATTGCCCGCGTCGGCTCGAAGAGCCAGGGCCAGGGTCATGAGACGACCTGGGCGCAGATCATCGCGACCGAGATCGGGATTCCCGCCGACGACATCATGGTCGAGGAGGGCAACACCGATACCGCGCCTTACGGCCTCGGCACCTACGGATCGCGTTCGACGCCGGTCGCGGGCGCCGCGATCGCGATGGCGGCGCGCAAGATCAAGGCCAAGGCGCAAATGATCGCGGCCTACAAGCTCGAGGTGCATGAGGGCGACCTCGAATGGGATATCGACGGCTTTCGCGTCAAGGGATTGCCCGAGAAGACCATGTCGATGAAGGACATTTGCTGGGCGGCCTACAACTCGGTGCCGCCGGGCATGGAGCCGGGCCTCGAGGCGGTGAGCTATTACGATCCGCCCAACATGACCTATCCGTTCGGCGCCTATATCTGCGTGATGGACATCGACGTCGATACCGGCGTCTACAAGGTGCGCCGCTTCTATGCGCTGGACGATTGCGGCACGCGGATCAACCCGATGATCATCGAAGGCCAGGTCCATGGCGGCTTGACCGAGGCGTTTGCGATCGCGATGGGCCAGGAAATCCGCTACGACAGCGAGGGCAACGTCGTGACCGGTTCGTTCATGGATTTCTTCATGCCGACCGCGGTCGAGACGCCGCATTGGGAAACCGACTTCACCGTCACGCCGTCGCCGCACCATCCGATCGGCGCCAAGGGCGTCGGCGAAAGCCCCAATGTCGGCGGCGTGCCGGCGTTTTCCAATGCCGTCAACGACGCGTTTTCGTTCCTGGGAAGCACCCACATCCAGATGCCGCATGACTTCTGGCGCAATTGGCGGGCGGCGAAGAGTTTGGGAGTGTTTGCAGCGTAACGTCATTGCAAGCGAAGCGGAAGCAATCCGGGGTCACAAAGGAAGACTGGATTGCTTCGTCGCCTCGCTCCCTAGCGCAAACGCTTCGCGTTTGTCGCAGGCAATGACGAAAAGCATTGTGGTGCAGCTCGGAAAAGCGACAGCAATGAAAAATCGCAGCGAAATCGCGCAAGCTCTGGCCGCCGCCGGCTATATCGCCGACGACGAGCTTTCGACCGCGATCTCGCTGATGCAACTGCTCAAGCGCCCGCTGCTGCTGGAAGGCGAGGCCGGTGTCGGCAAGACCGAGGTGGCCAAGGCGCTGGCCACGGTCCATGCGACCGAGCTGATACGCTTGCAGTGCTATGAAGGCCTCGATCAATCGGCCGCGCTCTACGAGTGGAACTACCAGCGCCAGTTGCTGGCGATCCAGGCGCATCGGGGCGGGCAGGCCGACGCGATCGAGGATCAGATATTCTCCGAAAAATATCTGCTGGAGCGGCCGCTGTTGGCGGCGATCCGCCGCGACAAGCCGCCGGTGCTGCTGATCGACGAGATCGATCGCGCCGACGACGAGTTCGAGGCCTTTCTGCTCGAACTGCTGTCCGACTTCCAGGTGTCGATCCCCGAGCTCGGCACCATCAAGGCAACCGCGATTCCGCACGTGGTCCTGACCTCGAACGGCACCCGCGAACTCTCCGACGCGCTGCGCCGCCGCTGCCTCTACCATTATGTCGATTATCCCGACGTCGATCGCGAGGCCCGTATCATCATGGCGCGCGTCAATGGCGCCGGCGCTACGCTGTCGCTGCAGATCGCGCGCATGGTCGAGGGCATCCGCAAGGAAGAGCTGCGCAAGGTGCCCGGCGTCGCCGAGACGCTGGACTGGGCGGCAGCGCTGGTCGGCATCGACGTGCGCGACCTGCACGACGCGCCTGAGGCGGTCCACGAAACCCTGATGTGCCTGCTCAAGACCCATGAGGACAAGTCGCGCGTAACGTCCGAGGTGACCGAACGTCTGCTGGGGAAGGTCGCATGAGTTGCTGCGGACCCCACGGCGGCTACGACGAATTCGACGAGGTATCGCGGCTGGTCTCGGGAAAGCTCGCGGCGTTTCTCGGGACCTTGCGCGACAACGGCTTTGCCGTCGGGCTGCACGAGGGCCGGGATGCAGCCGCATTGATGGCGGCGGGCTACGCGGTGCGACCCCGGCTGTTGCGCTCGGCGTTCAAGCACCTGTTCTCGGCGCGCAAATCCGACTGGGACCGCTTCGACGGGCTGTTCGATGCGTTTTGGCTCGGCAAGCGGGTGCGATCACGCTCGCGCACTGTCGGATCGGCCCGGCGGCCAACAATCCGTCGTTGAAAAGCCTGCAGGACGGCGGGGCGCCCACCCCGGGAAGCGAGGCCGGGTCGGACCAGATTCCGTCATCCGACGAGGCGCCCCGGGATCGCGGCGGCGAAGGCCGCATGGAAGGCGCGTCGATGGCGTCCAATCTTGCCGAGGTCGATTTCCGCAAATTGGCGGACCCCGGGCAGATCGAGGAGGCCCATGCCGCCGCGGCGCGGCTGGCGAAGATCATGCGGACGCGGTTGACCCGGCGCGACCTGGCGCGGCGGCGTGGCTACCGGCTCGACCTGCGGCGAACCATCCACAACAACATCAGCCACGGCGGCGTGCCGATCAATTTGGTGAAACGCCGGCGCAAACACAAGCCGCTGCGGCTGGTGATGCTGCTCGACGCTTCCGGCTCGATGAGCATGTACACCGGTGTATTCTTGCGCTTCATCCACGGCGTGCTGGACCAGTTTCGGCAGGCCGAGGCGTTTTTGTTTCATACGCGGCTCGCGCATGTCTCGGACGCGATGAAGGAAAAAGACGCCGGGCGCGCGCTCGACCGGCTGTCGATCCTGGCCCAGGGCGCGGGCGGCGGCACCAGGATCGGCGAAAGCCTGCAAACCTTCAACCGTTGGCATGCCGCGCGCGTGATCCACTCGCGGACCTGCGTCATGATCGTATCCGACGGCTATGAGACCGGCGATGCGGCGTTGCTCGGCCGCGAAATGGCGGCGCTGGGCCGGCGCTGCCGCCGCATTGCCTGGCTCAACCCGATGATGGCGTGGGAAGGCTATGCGCCTGAGGCCGCCGGCATCAAGGCCGCGCTGCCGCATGTCGATCTCTACGCGCCGGCCAACACGCTGCGCAGCCTGGCCGCGCTTGAACCTTATCTGGCGAAACTCTGATAGGCAGACCTATGACCGCGCATGTCGAAGTGATGGACCTGGTCGCGCAGATGAAAGCCGCGGAGCAGGCTTTTGCGCTTGCGACCGTGGTGCGCACGGTATCGGTCACGGCTGCGAAAGCCGGCGCCAAGGCGATCATCCGTCCCGACGGCACCATCGTCGCAGGCTGGATCGGCGGCGGCTGCGCGCGCGGCGCGGTTCTGAAAGCCGCGCGCGAGGCGCTTGCGGACGGCGAGCCGCGCATGATCTCGGTGCAGCCGGAAGACATGCTCGCCGAGCTCGGCGTCAAGGCCGGCGATAATCGTGACGGCGTCCGCTTCGCCAGCAACATGTGTCCGAGCAAGGGCACGATGGACATTTTCGTGGAGCCCGTGTTGCCGCATCCCTCGCTGGTGATTTTCGGTGCAAGCCCGGTGGCGATGTCGCTGGCGTCACAGGCGCGCCAGCTTGGCTATCACGTCACGCTGGCCGCGCCCGCCCCCGATCTGCCGGTCGCGCCGGACGCCGATACGCTGATCGACGGCTTCGCGCTTGGCGAATTGCATCCGGCCAAGCGCTTCATCGTGATCTCGACGCAGGGCAAGGGCGACGAGGCCGCGTTGCGCGCCGCGCTGGCGATCGAGGCGGCATATCGCGCCTTTGTCGGCAGCCGCCGCAAGATGGCGGCGCTGCGCCATAAACTCCTCAACGAGGGCGTCGACGCCGCTGCCTTCGATCAGATCAAGGCGCCGGCCGGGCTCGATCTCGGCGCCATCACACCGGAAGAAATCGCGATGTCGATCTTGGCGGAGATCACGGTCGAGCGCCGAAGGGGTCAGCGGGACAAGAGGTAAACGCTGACTGATCTCACCTGACATCGACGACGATCGAGTTCTTCTCAGTCGAACGGCCGGAATGAGGCGATCTAGTCCATTGGCTCGACGAGATGCGCGCGCGAAGGTCCCGGGTCAAAGCGATCGGCGAAATATTGGGTTTCCCTGGCCACCAGTCCGTCGCGGAATTCCATGATGCTCACGGTGTAGGATGGGATGCCGTCATAGGTGAGGACGAATTCGGTGACCCAGAGATCGCCGCTGCCGATCATGCGCCGCACCGCAAAGCGCTTCTTGTTCGGCTGCACCGACCGGCTTTCTTGAATATTGCGTCGGCCACGGATGCGCTCGCCCGATTGCGGATATTCGAGCACGGCGTCCTCGTGGTAGATTTCATGTTCGAGCTTGAAGTCGCTCGCATCCGAAGCGTCCCAATGTCGCTTGAGTGCCGCGCGTATCGCCTGATCAGCCATGTCCAATCTCCCGCTTGCGCCGTGACCGTGTCGGAAGCGTCAATCCCGCTGACCAGGTTTTGTCGGCCGTATCACCTTCGCCGCGCGGAGCCGCGTTTCCCGCACCCGCTCGTCAATACACCGATAGCCCGCGAACCGATACCGGCGGTACGCCGGCGTTCGTCGCGGGGTCGCATCCGATGGCGGGCGACCGCAGCACGCTCCGTCGCCGCGCCGATACGCTCGCGCCATGCGTTCGGCTCACTTGACCCTTGGAATGAAACCGGGGACGCCGGTCTCCACGACCGAGTTGAAGCGGATGTTCGTCGTGATGCGGTCGCGTATCTCCTGCATGGCTTCTTCGGGGATCGCCGAGATGTCAAAGTTCTCCTGGATGCGCCGGGGTTTGGTCGAGGTGGTCAGGAAAGCGCTGCCGCGCTGCACGGCCCAGGCCAGTGCAACTTGAGCCGCCGTCTTCCGCACGCGCTGCGCGATGGCGGTAATCACGGGGTCGTCGATGACGCTTGGGTCCATCGCGTGTCCCAACGCGGCAAACGCCAGCAATACGATGCCTTGCTCCCGGCAGAAGTCGAGCAGCTCCCATTCGGGCAGATAGGGGTGCGACTCCACCTGCACGACGGCAGGCTTGATCCGGGCAACCGCCACGATCTCTTTCAATTTGTCCAAGGTAACGTCCGACAGGCCGATGGCGCGGCATCGACCGTCGTCCACAAGGCGCTCCAGCGCGTGCCATGTCTCGGCCAGCGTCACTCCGGAATCATAGATCACCCGGCCGTGCTCGTCCCTCGGGTCCTGCTCGTCGCCGGGCTGAAAGGCAAAGGGCGTATGGATCAGATAGCAGTCCGCGTAGTCGATTTGCAGTCGCTTGAGACTGGCATCGAAGGCCGGTTTGACCCGCTCCGGACGGTGATTGCTGTTCCACAGCTTGGTGGTAACGAACAGATCCTCCCGCCGAACCGTCCCCGCCTTTAACGCTTCCCGCAATGCTTCGCCGACCGCCGCTTCGTTGCGGTAGCGTTCCGCGCAATCGAGGTGCCGAAATCCCGTTTCCAGCGCAGCCTTGGTCGCCTGCCGGGTCGCAACCGGATCCGGAATCAGCGTACCGAACCCGACCGCGGGGATCGCGCCGGTTCCGTGGGCGAGCGGAATCTTCGTGTAACGAAGCGTGTCGGGTGTCGTCATCTTCATACTCCCTGTTTGAACTTAGCCGCGGCTCAGGCGACGGCTGGCTTCGACGTGGCGTTATTGGACCGGGCGCGGCTTGCGGAGGAAGAGTACCAGCGGGCTGACGACCAGAACGGCGAACATCAGGATCTTGAACTGATCGATGACCGCGACGACGGCAGCCTGGCGGGTGACCATTTCGTTGAGCGCGGCAAGCCCCGGCGCGGCGATCGAACCCGCGACATGGGCGATGCTGCGATAGGTGAGGTGCTTGGCGAGCGCCAGGTGCATGGCCTGCGTGTTGTTGTAGAAAAAGATTTGAACGACGGCGATGCCGAGCGTGCTGCCATAGACGCGCGACAGGTTGAAGAGTGCGGTGCCTTCGGGGCGGAACTTGGGATCGAGCGTGCCGAATGCGGCCCTGGAGAGCGCCGGGATCAACGTCCCGAGTCCGATACCCTGGAGCAGACCCGTCATCGCCACCGGCCGCCAATCCATATCGGGCGAATAGCCGAGCATTCGCCAATTGGCATAGGCCACCAGCGCCAGGCCGCCGCCGACGAACAGCCGGTTGTCGATTCGCGTCGGAACGAAGTTCATCAGCACCAGCGCACCGACCAGCGTGACGCCGCGCGGGATCGTCAGGTAACCGGTGGTGTCGACCGGATAGTTGAGCAACTCTTCGAGCATCGGCGAGGTCAGGGCGAGGGTCGGCAGCAGCACGAAACCGACCGCAAACAGCATGATGGCCGAGAGCACGAAGTTGCGGTCCTTGAACAACGCCTTGTCGAGAAAATGTACCTTCGCGGTCAGCACATGCACGATAAAGAGATAGAATCCGAGGACCGACGCACTCGCTTCGAGCCAGATTTCCGGTGAAGAGAACCATTCCAGCCGCTCGCCGCGGTCGAGCAGCATCTGCAGGCCGATCAAGCCGAGCGAGAAGGTCGCCAGGCCGAAGAAGTCGAACGGCGGGTTGTCGCCGGTTTTCTTCTCGGGCAGCGAAAGCGCCATCGTCAGCGAGATGAAGCCTGTCATCGGCAGGCTGAAATAGAAGATCGAGCGCCAGCCGTGATATTCGCTGAGCCAGCCGCCGACGCTCGGCCCGCTGCTGATCCCGAGCAGAAGGCACGCCGACCATAGCAGGCCGATCCGGGCGTGGCGCGCGGGCGGCCATAGGTCAAGCAGGATCGCCATCGACAGCACCGCGAGCGGTCCGCTCGCAGCTCCCTGCACGACCCGGGCGAGCACGAACTGGATCGGGGTCGTCGCAAGCGTATTGAGCATCAGGCCGAGCGCGAAGACGGCGAGGGAAACCTGATAAACCCGCTTGCGGCCATAGCGACCCGCGAGCCAGCGGGCCATCGGCATCACGACGGTGCTTCCCGCGATGTAGGAGGTGAATACCCAGCCGACCTCGTCATTGGCCATCGATAGGGCGCCCTGGATGTGCGGCAGCGCCGCGTTCGGGAGCGAGATGTTGACCGCCTCCATATAGGTCGCCATCAGGGCCGCCACGGTGATCGCGCGGTGGCTCCGGGCGGGCGCGGCCGGTGCGACGGCGGTGTTCACCGGACCTCCATCGCCAACGCAGGCTGCAACGGATGGCGCCAACTGCGGCGATGGCCCGTGTCGACCCGCGCGGTGACGCTGATGCCGGAGAACAGCGGCCGGTTCTGGTCCACTTCGTCGAACTCGAGACGCACCGGCAGACGCTGGACGACCTTGACCCAATTGCCCGTCGCATTCTCGGGCGGCAACACCGCGAAATCCGATCCGGTGCCCGGGCTCATGCTGACGACGTGAGCCTTGAATGTCCGGTCCGGATAGGCGTCGACGTCGACCGTTGCCTGCTGGCCCGGACGCATGTGGGTCAGGCCGGTTTCGCGGAAATTCGCCTCGACCCAGACCGACCGGGACGAAAGCAGCGAGAACACCGCCGCGCCGGGATTGACGAAGCCGCCGACCTGCAGGTCGTCAACCCGCGTTACGATGCCGTCGTCGGGCGCCGTCACCGTCGCATAAGAGAGATCGAGCCGGGCGCGGTCGAGCTGGGCCTGGGCGGCGCGGACCGTTGGGTGGCGATCGATCTGGATGTCCGGTTCGCCCCCCAGGGCGACGACGGTGTTGGCGATCTGTTGCTCGATCGAGGCGATGTGCTGATGGGCAACCTTCAAATTCGTCTCGGCCCGCTCGTAGACGGCACGCGGTGTAAAATCGGAGGCGACCAGCATTTTTTTGCGGTCATATTCGCGCTCGTCAAAAGCAGCCGAGTCCTTGGCCGACTGTAGTTCGGCCTGTTGTTGGCGGTAGGTGGCTTTGAGTGCGTCCACCTGGAGTCGCGCGCTGCCGAGCCGTGCCTCGGCCTGATCGACCGCGATCTGGTAGGGCTCCGGATCGATCCGGAACAGGATCTGGCCCTGCCGGACCCGCTGGTTGTCGTGCACGGCGATTTCGATCGCCTGGCCCGCCACCCTGGCGTTGACCGTGACCTTCGCTGCACGCACGAACGCATCATCGGTCGAAACATAAGGCTCTTCGGCCAGGTAGTAGCCCGCGCCCAACGTAGCCAACACGATCGGCAACGCCAGCAGCAGGGGCCGGCGCAGCCGCTCTCTCAAAGTCGTTCGGGGCTTCGCGGCTGCACGGCCGGATGAGGAGATCTCCAGCACCCTTTCAAGTTGGGCATCCGTCGCGAAACCGGCCGTTGCTGCGGAAGTTGCGTCGATATCCCCGGATGCCGGCACCTGCACGGCGGCGCGCCCTTCGCGCGACGGGCGATCTCCGCCCGCGTTTCGCTTTTGATGCAGCCAGATGATTCCGCCGGCGCCGGCCGCGCTGCATTGACTCGTGCCGTCACCGGCAGTCGACGTCTCGCTTCCGCGGAACCTGTTGCGGCGTCCCGTCCAGCGGGCCAATGGCGCAAAATTAAACCGCATGGAAAGTCCTCACCTCTATTGATTTTCATAACGTTCGCTACAAATATGGCAGTGGCACGCGGCAATCAAGAGGGTTTGCGACATGGCGCGAAAAAAGAGCGGAACGGGCGGAACGGGACCGGCGCGTCGTGGACGGCCGCGCGCTTATGACCCGGAGGCAGCGCTGAAGCAGGCAACGGACTCGTTCTGGAGGACCGGCTATTCCGGAACGTCGCTCGACCAGATTTCCGCCGCCACCGGGATGAATCCGCCGAGCCTCTATGCGGCGTTCGGCAACAAGCGCGCCCTCTATCTGGAGGCGCTGGCGCGTTATTGGGAGGTCAGCCTGGCCGCCACCCGTGAGGCTCTCGCGCACGACCGGCCCCTGGCCGAAGCGCTGATGCTGGCCTATGACGCGGTGCTATCTATCTACTTTTCGGGCAAAGGAAACGCGCGCGGCTGCTTTGTGGTCGGGACCGCGGTGACCGAGGCGGTCGAGGATCTCGACATCCGCAAAAGTGTCGCGGCGGGTCTGCGTGCGATCGACGCCGACTTCGAAGCGCGTTTCCGCGCGGCGCGGGAGAGGGGCGAGGTGAGTGAGGAGGCCGATCCGTCGGCGCTTGCGCTGCTCGCGTCGGCGACGATGCACACCATCGCGATCCGCGCCCGTGCCGGCGCTACCCGCACCGAGTTGCGGGAGCTCGCGCGGAAGGCAGTGAATGTGATCTGTGGCTGCCGGGCGAAGGAAAGCCCGGAGGCCAACAATTCAAGGCAATGATTTCAATCCCGCGGTCGTGCCTTCATGACGTGAAAAACAGGTAGTTCAACCAGCTGTTCGCCCGTATCACGGCCATGCGGATCACACCCGCAATTTGCACCCTTCCGCTATAGACGGCGGCGCTGCCTTGCGTGCCCGCCGGTAATCGCAGTTCATCCGCGCCATCAAGCTTGATGCGGACCGCGAACCGCGCGTTGTGCGGGGCATCGATGCCCGGAAACAGACCGGTTGCAGTGAGTTGACCCTCGGCAGCGAGGTCGATGGTGGTGAGCACCTTCCCCGGAAACACCCGACCCGGATACATCGGAAACACGACCTCAGCATAGGCACCTGGCTTGATCGCCAGATACGGCCCTTGCATGAAGTTGGCCACCACGACGCCGCTATTGCTTTCGTCGCGATTGCAGACGAAGGGCATGACGGATGCCGCGGCATTGACGACCGTGCCGGCCAAGAGTTGCAAATTCGTTACGTAACCATCGCAGGGGGCACGGACGGTCGCTTCGTCAAGATTGTACTTGGCCTGGTCGAGCTGCTGGCGCGCCTGTACAACTGTAGTATTTTCATCCCCGATATTCGATGCATATGCGAGCCGCGCTTTCGTCTCGACGGCCTTTGCTTCCGTTACCGCTTGTTGAGAAGCCTCGAAGTTGCGCTGGTATTTGTCCAGCGCGGCCTGCGCAACATCGCCCTTCGTAAATAGCACCTTCTGACGGTCGAAATCCGCTTCGGCCAAATGCAACTGCGCCTCGGCGCGTTCGACGCTCGCTGACGCCTGCTCTACCGCCGCCTTCAATTGCGGCACCAGTTGATTGGCCGCCGCGACAGCAGCCTCCAGGCGGTTGACGTCAAACTGAAACGGTCTGGGATCGATCGTGAACAAGACGTCGCCCTTCTTCAAGGGCGTATTGGGTTGAACAACGACGTTCTGAACGCGGCCCGGTACGGTAATGTGCGGCGTGATCTGTACGACCCGCTGGAACACACGGGCATCGGTCGACGATGGATGAAAGTTGTTCATCGACAGAATGATATAGAAGGCGAACAGCGGACCAACCGCGGCAAGCACGACCGCAATCGGCAGCGTCAGACGAAGGAGCCTAAGTTTCGCGAATACGAGCCAGATCAGCGCCGCGTAGCTTGCAAAGATGGCCGCCATCATGGCTTGGCGCCTCCCTTGCCTGCGCTCACGATCTTGCTATCGATGGCGGCGATTTGCGCATTCAGCGCCGCGATCTCGGCCTCGATTCTGCCGTCCGGGTCATCTCCAGATGCAGTCGCAGGAGCACTTTCCGCGCTCAGCTTGCGATAGAGATAGATGACGAAAATGGAGCTTGCGATCGCCCAGAACATGTCAGCTTCTCACCTTCTGTTGCGGAAGCTTGGCTTCAAGTGCTGCAAGCCGTTGCCGTGCGTCATGCAGCTTGGCAATCAGAGCCTTGTCGCCGTTCACGGCGGAGCCGCCCGTCCTAGGCTTGTCTGTGGTAAGATGGGCCCACACCAGAGCAAGCGGCCATAGCACCACGGTGATGATGCCCATCCACCCGCAGATATTAATAGCGTCTGCCTGTGGGTGATTGCGCGCCCGCGCGATCGCGCCGGGAAGACTTCCGAGGCGATAGATAACATAGGCTGCCACTACGGGTATTATGCAGAGCACGACGAGAGTCAGCCAGTGCAGGAAAGGTCCGAACGCCTGAAGCTTGAAATCCATCTGTTCCCCATTCGGCGGCAGCCATCGGTCACCTAAGGCCTGAAGAAATACGACGTCATCCAGCCACTTCGAAGTCCGGCAGCTTGAACGTCTTGCTGTTCAGTGCCTCCGTCGGTCCGTAGCACCGCATTGCCGGGAGCGGCCGCTTGCCCGCCGTCGGTATCCAGTTGGATTCAAGCCCGTCGGGCGCCTTCGGGCCAACATAGATGGTGACGCCGCCGTCCGAGTTCGTTTTCATCTTATCGAGATCGTAAGAAGACAGCGTGGTGCGGTTCGAGTTGCTGTAGATGAAGGCATTGGTGGCACGATCATAGACGCTCAGCGCCCAGAATTGCTTGACGGGCATGTCCTTCGGCACGTCGATCTTGTAGGTCTTGCCGGCCTCCAGCAGCTTTCCATCTTTGTCGGCGATCGCCATGAAGTATTGTGTCCCCGGATTGTCGCTCAGTGATTTCGGCATGTAAGTGCACCAGAAATATTCGGCGGCGCGCTCGATGAGATCGATCCGGTCATCGTACGTGAAGGTGAAGGTTCGATTATCGTCGGTCTGCAGCAGCGACGCGTAATGCCGGTCCGGCCAATAGAGCTTGTCCGCCGGGAAATGGTCGTACCACCACTGCATATAGAACCAGGCGTCGATGACAGCCTGTTGCATCGCACGTTTAGCTGTCGCATCGGGGGTGAACGGCTTGCCCTTTTCGATGCCGAGCGACTTGATCATGCCCATCATGACCTTGTCGTGCTCCCGCACGGGTTCGACGCTCATGATCGCATGCATATCTTCGAAGTGCCGCTCATCGTAGAACGGCAGCGTCGGGTAGCGTTCGTTGGCGGGATCGACGAACTTTTGCTGCGGTGGATTGGCCGCCTCGGACAGGTAGTACATCCGCAAGCGCTTCGCATACTGATAAGCATCGGCGGTGGTCTTGCCCGGCGCGGGAATGGAACGGAACGCAAAGGCGATGCGATAGTTTGGCGAAGGCACGTGAATATAGCCGTCGGGAATCGTGCCTTTGAAATCGGGCGGCGTGAAAAGCATCTTGCCGCCCCGGCCCTTGTCGAGACCCGTCGGACCGACATCGGCGATGGTGAACTGCCAGGCATCGACGACCTGCCCGTAGAGGCTGCCGTCGGGACCGGCGACCGGAAGCTCGAGCACGACCGGTCCCTTGCGAAGGTCGGTATAGGAAGCGGTGTAGGGAGTGGTGCTGTTCGCCGTGATCGCCTCCAGCCTGGGCGTGGCCGTCGCCGAATAGGCAATGATGTCGTTGTCCTTCATGCCAAGATCGGTGAAGGCCGCGCGACGAAGTGAATAGATTGCAATCGCCGGCATATTCCAGAGCACCGCCTCGAACGCTCGCTGGTACTTGATCTGATAATCGAAGTCCTTGATCGAGCAGGTCGACCCCGCGGGTGGCTGTCCGCCGAGTGGTTGTTGTCCGTCCTGAGCGATGGCTGACGAAAAGAGACCGAAGTGCGAGGCCGCATAAAGAGAAGCGGTCGCGCCTGCCGCGGTCGGTAGGAAGAACTGTCGGCGATTCATGGCACGCTCCAAAATCGTCTGGCGGTGCCGGTCGGCAACCCGCGAGTGTTCGTGGCGGCGGTTCGACAGATGGTTTTCCAACTGTAGCGCGGCTTAAGCGTTCCGACAAAAACTGCCTGCCGTCACTTGTCCGCTTCGCGGCCTTCCGGCGAGGCGGCCTTGGTCGCGCAGGCCCCCAAAAAGTTCTGTCGTTTCTTGCCTGGTCGTACGTGATTTTCGCCTGGTCGGGGCGGCAGGGGTCTTCTTTGCTAAGCAAGAAAAGAAAAGGCGCCTGCGCGGAAAGCTCGATTTGTTCAGGCAATTCAACCTGATTTGGATCGTCCAGTCTTTTCGCGAAAAACATTTCGCTTCCGTTTTGACCCAAATCACGGGTTTATCCCCCGCCATCCCGTCCCACCAGAGGGGCGTTTCGCGATCGTCACGGACGTTGGGTGCGGGAAGCGATGGACGCGGCACGTCACGAGACGAATGACGTTGCGCGCGGACGGCAAAGCCGTGTGGTCCTGACGCCCCGACGCTGGCGTTTAAGTCCTCGAGAAGCAAGCTTCTCGCGGGCGATGGTGGCAAGAAAGCCCGGTCACCAGGGAGAGCGCGTTATAAGCCGTAAAACCGTCGTGCAGGGAATGCCGGGTCGCTTCCGGCGTACCTGTGGTGACTACCGTGTGCTTACTACCTTCTGCACACGGGCCGCGGGTGCGACGAGCACCCGGCATTCCCTGCGCCCTCTCTCTTGAGGGTCGCCCGCGCCCTCTCTCTTGAGGGTCGCCTGCGCCCTCTCTCTTGAGGGTCGCCTGCGCCCTCCTTGTGTGAGGGACAATGTCGAGGCCAAAACTCGGGCGCGTCGGCGCTGCGGGATAAAGACTCTTGTCTGGTCGTCATCGCCCGGCTTGACCGGGCGATCCGGTATTCGGAGGCGTCCGCGATGAAATCGAGAACGCGCGGCGCACCGGATATCCCGCAAGCGCGGGGCTGTTTGAAAATCGAATCGTCGCAACCGTCTTCCTTTTCCCGTTTGCGGGAGAAGGTGGAGCGCGCCTCGTCCGCGTCGGAGGCGCAGTTAGTCGAACAAACTCGACACCAATTCCTCGGCCGCGGTGCGGCCGATGGCTTCGCCGATCAGGCCGGCGATCGAGAGCGTGCGGATGTTGGGGGCGTTGCGGACCGCTTCGGTCGGCTGGATCGAATCGGTGATCACCAACTCCTTCAGCCTGGAGCTCGTGATGCGCGCGGCGGCCCCGCCGGATAGCACGCCATGGGTGATGTAGGCGTAGACTTCCTTGGCGCCGTTGGCGATCAGCGCATCGGCGGCATTGACCAGCGTGCCGCCGGAATCCACGATGTCGTCGACCAGGATGCAGGTATATCCGGCCGCTTCGCCGATCACATTCATGACTTCGGATTCGCCGGCGCGTTCACGGCGCTTGTCGATGATCGCCAGCGGCGCGTTGATGCGTTTGGCGAGTCCGCGCGCCCGCACCACGCCACCGACGTCGGGCGACACCACCATGACGTTGCTGAGGTCGAAGCGTTCGCGGATGTCGCGCACCATGACCGGCGAGGCGTAGAGATTGTCGGTCGGGATGTCGAAGAAGCCCTGGATCTGTCCGGCGTGCAGATCGAGCGTCAGCACGCGATCGACGCCGGCATTGGTGATGAGGTTGGCGACCAGCTTGGCGGAAATCGGCGAGCGAGACCCGACCTTGCGGTCCTGCCTGGCGTAGCCGAAATACGGCACCACCGCGGTAATGCGGCGCGCGGACGCCCGGCGCAGCGCATCGGTAATGATCAGCAATTCCATCAGGTGGTCGTTGGCCGGAAACGAGGTCGACTGGATCACGAACACGTCCGAGCCGCGCACGTTTTCCTGGATTTCGACGAAAATCTCCATGTCGGCAAACCGGCGCACGATCGCCTTGGTCGGCGGTACGTTGAGCCATTTGGAGATTTGCTGCGCCAGCTCGGGATTGGAATTGCCGGCGACGAGCTTGATGGAGCCGTTCTTTGCCGACATGGACGCCTCTCCCCGCGCCTTGCTGGATACAACGTTCAACATATCGGAATACCCATGGAACTCGGCACCTGCGACGAGCGAGGTGATATCAAGGAGGTGGCTCGGCTGGCAACCCGTCGCGCCGCTTTTCCTGCGCAAAATCGGCGGTCGCGACCTATTTCTCGCTCAACGGGCGCTATAACCAAGCGCGCTGACCTCAAACGCATCCGCCGCAGGCGACGCCTGATCCGCCGCCGCCACGACGGGACCGTCGTTGTCGGGAGCGGTCGGGACACCCGAAGGCGTCGTTCCGTTGACCATGGCGGTCAGGCCGCTGAAGCCGGCTTGCGCGATTCGCCGCAACACCAGATCGTCGGCCGTAGCCCAAACGTCGCGTCCGGACTTGCCGGCTGGTTCCTCGCCTCTCAATCGCAGCGCGCGCTGCTGGTTGGCGTCATAGACGTCCCAGACCCAGGCGATTGCGGTGCGGCCGTGACTGACCTCGGCGGCGAGATAGCTGCGCACGCGGTAGGAGGCGTGGCTCTCGCGGGACACGATGGTGAGGTTGCGGAGCTTGGATTCGCTATTCAGTACGCCGACCATGCGGTCGAATACCTGCGGCGGTGGTCCATCGACCGATTCGAAGGTCACGGTCGGTCCGCCGCCGGCCATGGCAAAGGCGTTGCCGGCCGCTTGGGAATTGCTGATGGCCCCGCCGCCGGCACAGCCGCCGAGACCGCAGGCCAACGCCATCAGCGTGGCGGCAATCACCGCACGCGCTGGCACCCCGCCGGGTCGCAACAAGGATAATGACGCACCCCACATTACCCATGCGATATCGTTAAAATGCATTAACGTCTAGGGCAGGATCACCGCAAAGGTAAATGCGGCTTAAGGTTCGCCGCAACCTCAGGTGCGATCTGGCTCAAGTTGAAACAGGTTCGTGTGGTCGTCAGGGCTCCAGCGCGATGGCATGGATGTGGCGGCCGTAATCCGGCTCGTTGCGATGCACCGAACGGCGGTAGCTGTAGAAGTTTTCGTCGGAATAAGTGTCGACCCCGACGTCGTCGATCATCAGCACGCCGGCGTTTTCAAGCCGGCGCCGGATGAAGCCGGCAAGATCGAACATCGCGTGGCCTTCTCGCGACGACGGAATGAAGAACAGCGCGTTGCCGGCATCGGCTTCCGTGAAGCGCTCGACGAATTCGCCGCCCACCTCGTAGCTTTGCTGGCGGATCAGCGGACCGATGGCGGCGATCAGGCCGTTGCGCTCGGCGCCGAGTTTTTCCATCGCCGCAACGGTGGATTCCAGGATGCCGGAAAGCGCGCCTTTCCAGCCGGCATGGGCGGCGCCGATCACGCGCGCGGCCGGATCGACCAGCAGGATCGGGCCGCAATCGGCCGCGGTGGCGCCGATGGCAAGCCCCTCGGTGCGCGTCACGATGGCGTCGGCGCGCGGTCGCGGCCCCTCCGGCCATGGTCCGGCGGCCACCACCACATCGGACGAATGGGTCTGGTGCACGTTGAGAAAACGCTCGGGCGTGACGCCCATTTGCACGGCCATCCGGCGGCGGTTTTCCGCGACATGGGCGGGGTCATCGTTCGAGCCGATGCCGCCATTGAGGCTGCCGTAGATACCGGTCGATACGCCGCCCTCCCGGGAAAAAAAGGCGTGACGCAATCCGGGAATGGCCGAGAGCAGCGGCGAGGAGAGGGTCATGAGGGCTCCGCCTCGGCGGTCTGATCGTAATCGCTGACGCCGGCCAGCGAGGTCAGGCCGGGTTCTGAAATCGCGAGCACCTTGAACATCGAGCCCATGCCGCCCCGGCCGCTGCCGATCAGCCGTTTCAGCGCCCCCGCGATGTCTTCGGAAACGTCCGGCGCGGCCTTCGCCATCAAGGCGGCCGCGCGGGTTTCGATGCCGAGGCGTTTGAGGAATTCGCCCTGCGAGACCGGACCGTGGACGCGCGCCCCCAGATCTTCCGCGGCGTGGGCCAGCGCCTGGAAATCGACATGGGCGGTGACGTCGGCCTGTCCCGGATTCTTCAAGGGATCGGCGAAGCTGTGGCGGGCGATGGCCTGAAAGGTATCGCCGGCATCGCTGCGCAGGTGGCCATAGTCGATGATCAGCGCGGCTCCGTCCTGATCACGGACGCGGGCTGCGAGCTTCATGATCTCGGCATCGGGCCGCCACTCGAACACCGCACCGACCGGCGCGGCGCGGACCAGCGGGGGCAACAACAGTTCGAAACGCGGCATCGGGTCGGCCGCGGCGCCGAACACCAACCCGCCGTTGGAATCGAGTTCAACTGTGCGCTCGTGCCAGCCGGACTCGCGCTTCACCACCTGATGGATCGGCAGCACGTCGAAATATTCATTGGCGAGAATGATCGCCGGGCCATCGGGCACGTCGTCGATACTGTCGTGCCAGGCAATGTTGCGCACGCCCAGCAGCGTCGCCTTTTGTTTTTCGCGCAGCACCGGGTTGATTTCGACGAGGTGAACGATCAGCGCCTGATACAACGGCGGCAACACGCGCACCGCCCGCAGGGCGTCCGCCATCATGGTGCCGCGGCCGGGGCCGAGTTCGATCAGTCGCAGTACCGGCGGCGATCCGATCGCCTTCCACACCGACGCCGCCCATAGCCCGATCAGCTCGCCGAACATCTGGCTCACTTCGGGCGAGGTGGTGAAGTCACCCTCGCGGCCCAACGGATCGCGCGAGACATAGTAGCCGTGCCGCGGATGCGTCAGGCACAGTTCCATGTAGCGCCAGACCGGCATCGGCCCGGCCGATTGGATCAGTCGCTTGATTTCGGACTGGAGTGGCGAGGTATCGGTCACGACGTTCCTTGATCGGGGTTCGGTAGCGCCGCCGGCCTGTTAGCGCGCCATGCCATCACGATAATGACCGCGCCGGCAAGGATCATCGGCACCGAGAGCAGCATACCCATAGTCAGCCCACCCCACAAAAATCCGAGCTGCGGATCCGGCTCCCGGAAGAATTCGCCGGCGATGCGCGCGAACCCGTAGAACGTGATGAAGCTTCCAAGGATCAGGCCCGGCCGCTTCAATGCGCCCATGCGGATCATCACCGCCAGTATCGTAAACAGCACGATGCCCTCGAGCCCCGCCTCGTAGAGCTGGCTGGGATGGCGCGGCAGCGGCCCGCCATTGGGGAACACCATCGCCCAGGGGATGCTGGCATCCGCCGGCCGGCCCCACAATTCGCTGTTGATGAAATTGGCGATGCGCCCGAGGAACAGCCCGATCGGCCCGACCGCGGTCGTGATGTCGCCGAGCGACAGGATCGGCAGGTCGTTCTTCCGGCAAAACAGGATGACCGCGGCGACGCAGCCGAGAAAGCCGCCGTGAAACGACATGCCGCCTTTCCACAGTTCGAAAATCTCGGCCGGATGGGCGAGGAAGAACGGCAGGTTGTAGAACAGCACGTATCCGGTGCGGCCGCCGAGGATGATGCCGACCGTGACCCACAGAATGAAGTCGTCCATCTGCAGCAGCGAGATCGGCGCCGGTCCGCCCCACAGCCTGTCATTCTTGATCAACGCGCGCGCATAAAGCCAGCCGAGTACGATGCCGCCGATATACGCCAGGGCATACCAGCGGATCGCGAACGGCCCGATGGAGATGGCGATGGGATTGAATACCGGAAAGGCGATAGTGAGGAAGGGCATCAAACTCAAGATTTCAGATTGCGGCGATAGAGCGCCAGCAGCCGCTCCCAATGACGCTCGGCCGCGTCGCGGTCATACACCGGCCGCTTCGGAAATGCGAAGCCGTGATGCGTGTTCGGATAGATCTCGACCTCGGCGTTGGCGCCCTGCATTGCGTGTTTGACCTTCTCGACGATCTCCTTCGGCGCGTAGATATCGGTCTCGGCACAGCCGAAATAAAGCTCGGCTTTGGTCTTTTCGGCGGCGAGATGCGGACTGTCCGGCTGGTCGGTGACGAGATGGGTGCCGTAGATCGAGGCGGCGGCCTTGACGCGGCCTGGAAACTGCATTGCGGCGTTGATTGCATAACGGCCGCTCATGCAGTAGCCGACCGCACCGATAATATCCTTGCGCGCGGCGGCCTGGCCCTCGGCGTATGCCAGCAGCGCCTTGGTGTCTTCCATCACCAACGGAATGTTGATCGAGTTCATCAGCTCGAACATCCGCTTTCGTTCCGGCGACTCCGGATCCGGATTGATCGGCCCGAGCTCCATGACGCCCGAGCGGTAATACAGATTAGGCAGCATCACATAATAACCGGAGGTCGCCAGCCGACGCGCCATGTCGCGCAGTTCCTCGCGGATCGCAGGCGCGTCCATATAGAACAGGATGATGGGGTGGGGTCCGCCGCGCTCGGGATGGCTGATAAAGGTAGTGATGTGGCCGTCCTTGGTGGGAATCTCGATCTGTTGGTCGATCATGGGCGTTTCTGCTCGTTGTGTGATTCTGTTTTTGGGGCATGAGAGCTGGGTACGATTGCAAGGAAACCGGAGCATGACAAGGCGATCGGGGCGGCGGGCGGGACCCGGCGAGGGCCGTTTGGCGAACGCAAGCTCGGGGGAACGCGAGCTTGGACTTGAACCGCAGCGGCAGGATCGCCATTGTGCTCTGGCAGCGATCTGCGCACAGCGACCGGAGCGTTCCAGATGACCCAGACCAGCAATCGGTTTTTCGACGAGATCGGACGCCTGATGAACGACGCCGCCGGCGCGGCCCAAGGCGTCAAGCGTGAAGTCGACGCCGTGGTGCGCAATCAGGCCGAAAAAATCCTGCGCGACCTCGACATCGTCAAGCGAGAAGAGTTTGAGGCCGTCAAGGACATGGCGCGGCTGGCGCGCGAGGAAAACGAGACGCTGAAAACCCGGATCGCCGCGCTGGAAGCCAAGCTTGGCGTCTCGCCGTCGGCGCCGGACAATGGCAGCTCCCGGACGGACCGGTGATCCGGCGCTCGCCGGAACAGGCTAAATCAGGTCCGCGGCTCAAGTTCTCCGGAGCAAGTCCTGCAGCTCAGGCCCGGTAGCCATCGTCCGGGAGAACCGGGTTAGAAAAATCCCCGCCTTTCCTTGTCATTTCCGTACTTTAGGGCTAGAACGCCGCCACGTCCGCAGCCCCCGCACCCCTGGAGGCTTGCTGCGGCGGCGAACGGGCCGCGATGCGGCCTTTAACTTTTTACAAAACAAGGACTTACGCAAATGGCGACCGTCAAGGAATTGAAGGCGACTGCGCGTCCGGCAGGCGGCAAGGGGGCCGCACGGGCAGAGCGTCGCGCCGGCAGAGTGCCCGGAGTGATCTACGGCAACAACCAGCCCCCCACGACCATTTCGGTCAACGACGCCGAACTGCGCCAGCGCATTCTGGCGGGCCGGTTCCTCACCACGATTTACGACATCGATCTCGATGGCAAGAAGCACCGTGTCATTCCGCGCGACTTTCATCTCGATCCGGTGCGCGACTTTCCGATTCATGTTGATTTCATGCGGCTCGGCGAAGGCGCGACCATCCGCGTCAGCGTACCGCTGCACATCCAGAACGGCGACGCTGCGCCGGGCGTGAAGCGCGGCGGCACCGTCAACATCGTCACCCACACCATCGATCTGGAATGTTCGGTCGACAACATCCCGCAATTCATCGAGGCCGATGTCGGCGCGCTGGAAATCAGCCACTCGCTGCATCTTTCCGACGTCAAGCTGCCCACTGGTGTGCGCTCGCTGTCGCGTGAAGACGTGACGTTGGTGACCATCGTGCCGCCGTCCGGATACGCCGAAGAAGTCAAGGCGGCAGCGGCCGCTGCGGCTGCAGGTCCGGCGGCTGCGGCTCCCGGCGCGGCTCCCGCGGCTGGTGCGGCTGCGCCCGCGGCTGGCGCGGCTCCCGCGGCGGGTGCCAAGGCGCCGGCGGCCGGCGCCAAGGCGCCTGCGGGTGGCGGCGACAAGAAGAAGTAAGGCGCATGATCCGCCGAAGTGCGAGCGGTTTGGCGAAAGATCGTGCGCCACTTCATCAGTTGGCGCGCGATCGGATGCAAAACCGGTCCGCACTTCTGCTGATCGCGCGTTACTAGCGCGGATGCCGCGTCATGCGCCTCTTTGTTGGTCTCGGCAATCCCGGCGCGAAATACGCGCATAACCGTCACAATATCGGCTTCATGGCCATCGGGGAAATCGCGCGGCGTCATGGTTTTGCACCATGGCGCCGTCGTTTTCAGGGCGAGACCACGGAGGGCACGCTCGATGGCGAGCGCGTGGTGCTGCTTCGGCCCGCGACTTTCATGAATGAGTCAGGGCGCGCGGTGCAGGAAGCCGTGAGCTTCTTCAAGCTTCCGCCGAACGAGACGACCGTGTTTCAGGATGAACTCGAGTTGCCGCCCGCCAAGGTGCGCGTCAAGGTCGGCGGCGGCATCGCCGGTCACAACGGATTGCGTTCGATCTCGGCTCATATCGGCAACGATTATCGCCGGGTGCGGCTTGGGATCGGTCATCCCGGCGTCAAGGAACTGGTGCACGGCTACGTGCTCTCGGACTTTGCCAAGGACGAACGGCCCTGGGTGCAGACGCTTTGCGAAGCAATTGCCGACAATGCCGGGCTGCTGGTCGCTAACCGCGACTCGACATTCCAGAACAAGGTGCATCTGGCGATGCAGGCGAAGGGGTTTTTCGACAAGGACGACAGCGACGAGAAATAAAAGCTTGTCGCCGCGGGGCCTGACCCGGAGATCCCTCTTTCAAGATGGATGGATACGCGGGTCAAGCCCGCGTATGAAAGCCTCAGATAAATTCACGCGCGACGTCGCGAAGGATTGAGACACTATGGGATTTAAATGCGGTATCGTCGGTCTGCCGAATGTCGGCAAGTCGACGCTGTTCAATGCGCTGACCGAGACGGCCGCGGCGCAGGCGGCGAACTACCCGTTCTGCACCATCGAGCCGAATGTCGGCGAAGTCGCGGTGCCGGATTCGCGTCTCGACAAACTCTCCGCGATCGCCAAGTCGGCCCAGATCATCCCGACCCGGCTGACCTTTGTCGACATCGCCGGGCTGGTCCGCGGCGCTTCGAAAGGCGAGGGCCTCGGCAACCAGTTTCTCGCCACCATACGCGAGGTCGATGCGGTCGCGCATGTGGTGCGCTGCTTTGAGGATTCCGATATCACCCATGTCGAAGGCAAGATCGCGCCGCTCGCGGACATCGAGACCATCGAGACCGAACTGATGCTCGCCGACCTCGACAGCCTGGAGAAGCGCGTCGACAACCTGACCAAGAAGGCCAAGGGCAACGACAAGGACGCCAAGGAGCAGCTCGACCTCGTCAATCGCGCGCTGGTGCTGTTGCGCGAGGGCAAGCCGGCGCGGTTTCTCGAGCGCAAGCCGGAGGAGGAACGCGCCTTCGGCATGCTGGGGCTCCTGACTTCCAAGCCCGTGCTCTACGTCTGCAACGTCGAGGAAGCGTCGGCGAAAGACGGCAACGGCTTTTCAAAACAGGTGTTCGAGCACGCGAAAAAAGAAGGTGCTGTCGCGGTGGTGATCTCGGCCAAGATCGAGTTGGAAATCGCGACGCTGTCGCGCGAAGAGCGCACCGAGTTTCTCGACACGCTCGGCCTTGAAGAAGCCGGACTGGATCGCCTGATCCGCGCCGGTTATCAACTACTCGACCTCATCACGTATTTCACCGTCGGACCGAAGGAAGCCCGCGCCTGGACCATCAACCGCGGCACCAAGGCGCCGGCGGCCGCCGGCGTCATTCATACCGATTTCGAGAAGGGCTTCATACGCGCCGAGACGATAGCCTATGCCGACTACGTCGCGCTCGGTGGTGAGGCCGGGGCGCGCGATGCCGGCAAGCTGCGGCTGGAAGGCAAGGAATACGTCGTCGCCGACGGCGACGTCATGCACTTCAGATTCAATACTTGACGTGCGCCTGGCGCTGAGGCGCGCCAATCACTGGCGTGCCTGTCCCTGATCGCGAATCGCGCCCAGATGTTCGTTGATCCTGAACACGATCAGGACAAATTCCGCAGCGATGCGCGAAAAGATGATTGCAACGATCACGCTGGCGATCGATGAAAGCAGCATGATGAATCCGCCGAACGGGCTGATCGCCATCGCCGCCAGACCTGAAAAAATGCCGGAGATGCCGAACAGCACGATCAAGCCCATCACCAGCCAGTAAAAGGTCTTGATGATCGTCGGTGTGATGAAGCGATCCCACTGAAACAGGTCTCGAAATTCAAACATCGGTCGTTCTCCCCCCGGCCATGGAATATAAGTTGTGTTCCAAGCTACCTCGCGTGCCTAACGCCGAATGCTGCCACGGGCAAGTCGGGACCAGCTTCTGACGGCGACGCTCGCCGCAGCGCGCGAGTCACACCGGCCCAAACGGCTTGAGATTGCTGCAAATAACGGCCACAATCGGGCTTCACTCCGGCTAATCCCCTACCATGACGCTCAGCTTCGAAGACTTTAAGCCCGGCCATTTCGGTACGTTCGGACCGCGCCGGGTAACGCGCGAAGAGATATTGGCGTTCGCGGCCGAGTTCGATCCGCAGCCGATGCACCTCGACGAGACGGCGGCGAACGCCTCCATGCTCAAGGGGCTTGCGGGCTCGGGCTGGCACCTTTGTTCGCTGGTGATGCGGATGTTGTTCGACGGCTTCATCGGCCGCACCGCATCGCTGGGATCGCCCGGCGTCAATGAATTGCGCTGGCTTGCGCCGTTGCGTCCCGGAGACGATCTGACGATCGATGTCGAGGTGACGGAGGCGCGGGTCTCGCGCAGCCGCCCCGAGACCGGGCTCGTGATGTTCAAGGTCGTGGTTCGCAACGCCGCCGGGGTGGCGCTGTGCGAACTGGTGACGCCGATCATCGCTAAACGGCGGATGGCCGCCGCGACGGAGCAGCCTAGCTGATGCGTTTCTTTGAAGATATCGCGGTCGGTCAGCGGCGCGAACTGGGTTCGTTCACTTTCACCGCTGAGCTGATCAAGAAATTTGCCGCGCAGTTCGACCCGCAGCGATTCCACCTCGACGAGGAAGCGGGCCGCAACTCGCTATTCGGCGGGCTTGCGGCATCCGGCTGGCATGTCGGATCGGTCTGCATGAAGCTCCTGGTGGCCGACGCGCAACGCCAGGCGAGAGAGATGGCCGCGCGCGGCGAACCCGTCGCGGTCTGGGGACCTTCGCCGGGCTTCCGCGAGTTGCGGTGGATCCGGCCGGTACTAGCGGGCGACACCATCACCTACGCCAGCGAGGTCGAATCGGTGCGGTCGTCGGAGAAGCGACCGGAATGGGGCATCGTGCAAGCCCGCAACACCGGCACCAATCAACGCGGCGAGTTAACCTATTCGCTGCTGGCGACGGCCTTCGCGCCGCGCCGGAACCGCGGTTAAATTTTCCTGCTGCGAAATCTGGAACCGCCGCCGTGCCCGAAATGCGTCTGCCGCTAACGCATTTTGAACTTTGTACCTGTAATGACGGGGCGCGGAAGGATGGGGAATTACAATGGCGGATCGCAGCGGTTTGAAGCTGGTAGGTTTCATCTTCGCCACCGTGACGGTGACGGTGATGCTGGCTACCGGGTTGCTGGTAAAAGGCTACGCCGACGGCGCTTATTCGCTGGATACCCTGGCGGGCGCGGACCAGAACGTCACCGTTCGCTAACCATCCCAAGCGCGCGAACGTCAGCGGCTCCAGGCCAGGGTCAGTACCACCACGGCCAACACCAACAGTCCGATAAACCGGATCAAGATGGTGCCGACCCGAGGCGGCGTATGCCGCAGCGGCATCGACTCGGCATTGTCCGGCCTGATGGTCTTCATGAAACGATAATCCGAAAGGGCGGTTGCGGTGCGATGATGCCTGCCTTGGCCCGCATCGGGGCCCGGCAGGTTCAAGCGATCAAGTTCGAGAGATATTGCCTCCCAAACAAAGCCGCCGCGCTTCCTCCCGGAGGAGGAAAGGCGGCGGCCATTGAGGATGGAGGCCTGATCGAGCTGGGAAACCTGGCGAATCAGCTGTTGCGCAGCCCGTCCGCGGTACGCTTCCATTGCTGCACGTTATCCGCGATCATGCGGGTCGATTTCATGGCGGCCTGGCTGAGCTGGGCGTAGCCGGAAATCTCGCGCTGCACGCGCTGACCCTCGGAGTGCAGGAGGTCGCGCAGGCTTTCGAGCTCGGCGATCAAATTCTCGATCTCCGCGAGCGAAGTGCCGGCGACTCGCTGGATCAGCGAGTTGACATTATTGACAGTCGCCTCTGGGCTCGTATCCAGCGCCGGGTCGATGCCGACCGGCACGCCCGGTCCCGGACGGCGCAAATAGGCGACATCATTTCGCACGAAATCGCGGATGCCGGCTTCAACTTCCGACACGGCGTCCATGTTGTTGTCGACTTCTGGTGTGTCCATTTTTTCCGAACGGTTGGTTGCGTTCATCGGCTAATCCCTGTTTTGCATCAAGCGGGTACGGTATGCCCGCACTACGCAGTGAACTCAAGAGGGGGGTATCTGGACCGCCGATTTTGACCGCATCGGGGCCAATATGCGGCGATGGCCGGTCTTTCATAAGGCCGCTCGGGCGCCTCCATTATTACCAGCTTTGCTTGAATCCGGCGGTAAGACTTTTGTTGGTTGGACCGTATGGTGTTTCGCCGATCGAGCCCGAAATACTGACGCCGCCGAACAATTTCTGCTCGGCGCCGATCTTGCGCAGCCATCTTTCGTCGGTGGAGGACAGCGACTGGCCGGCGGTAATGCTCGTTCCGGTCTCGGCGATGCTTAATTTCGCCGATTGCTCAGTCTCATAGCTCTGAATCGGACGACCGATGATGCCGGGCACCGGCACCACGCCCTGCTGGATCAAATTGTAATTGTTCTGCAAGGTGAGTGAATACCCCTCGTTCAGGGGAAGTGATTTGCTCAACGAGGTGCCGAGCTTGCTTTGCTCCTGGCCCGGGTCGATTCGGGCTTCAACCGCGGTCTTATCCCAGATCGAGCCAACGCCGGGGGCGGTGATCGCCGCCCACGCGGTGCCGGAGGATTGCGGCAGGTTGCCGCCATTGGCCAGTTTTTCCGCTAATATTTGCGATTCCGTCAGCGTCGCCGGCTGCCGCGCTACGTTCATGTCGGCACCGATGCGGGTGTCGAGGAAGCTCGACAGCGATTGCTTCACGGAGACCGCCGACGAATCACCCGGTCCCTGGTTCGATGACCATGACGTCGCGCCGGGCCCGCTTTGCGGCGCAGTCCGCGCTTTCGATGCCGGGCTGGCCGTCAGCGTGGACGCGTCGACGTTGAGCTGGCTCCAGTCCAGCTTCAGATCCCTCGTCCCGCCATCGCCGACGTCGGTATTTTTGGCATTGGCACCGACGGGGTCGGGCGCCTCGCTTGTCTCGGCGGTGGGAACCACCGCATCGTCCACGGCGCGTGCGCTCTGTGCGGCCAACGGCGGCATCGAGGCCAGGCCGATGCCGATGGCCAGCAGCCACAGCGCCGTTTGCACCTGCCGAATGGTGGAAATCATGACCCAGCCCGGAATTCTCAGGTCGAAACAATGCGTTCGTGATGGTTCAAAATTGTGGCGAGGGTGCAGGGTGAAAAATATACAACTAAAATTGTCTTAATGTGAGCCCCGGTGGCGGCCACGACCTGAACAAAGCGGAATGGGCCAAAAGAGATGACCCGTGCGGGCTGCATCGGCCGGATGTTCCATCAGAGCGTGTCCAGAAAAGCATGTCCGGCCCCGACCCGACGGGCGGAAAGCGGTTCGCCGGCGAACAAACCCAGCGGATGATGCAAGGATGAAGCTCAAACAAAGGGACGAGATCGTGATCCGATCCCGTCCAATCCGGTCATGATCTACTATGCGAGCTTGGGCAACTGGATCGGACGCCCGAGCGCTTGTTCGACCAGATCGAAAGTGTCGACGAGGACGCGCAGGTTGATCAACCGATCGGCCCTGAACTGCGCAAAATGCGCGACCCGCAGGCTGATCGGCTTGTTGGAGTCCAGCGCGGTCAACGAAAAGCGGATCATCGACGATGCCGAATCGACTCCCAGCATGATCAACTCGCGATCGAACCGATGGACCCGGATATTGTCGGCAATCTGCCTGATCACCTCGAGTACGGCGGCCTTGCCGCGGCGTGCGCCGAGAAACGGGAACATATCAATCGGGCCGTAGATCGCCCAATCGACATTCTCGTCGATCAGGTTTTCGATGTCGCTGGGCTGACGCTCATTGACCGCGCGATGAAACGCGCGCGAAAAACGCCAGAGGCTATGCTCTGTCATGATGATTTAATTCCTGAACTAATAAGGGGAACAAGCAGACGGCCCTTGGCGGGCGTCATTGGCGACGCCGGGCCAGAATGCTTCACTTCATTGTTGCTGCGTTGAATAGCGGCAGTTGACCGAAATGCAATCAATTTTTTTTCGTTGAAAAAAAGCGATCGCAGAACTAGCCGTCGCGCCGCGGCGCGGGTTCCCGTTGGATCGCGATCTCGGCCTCCCGAAATGCGATGACGCCGAACAGCAACGCACCGCTCAATCCGCCGAGGATAGTGCCGAGCGGCATGAAGGTCAGAAACACCAAGCTGCTGCTGTAACCTTCGAAGGTGCTGGTCTGGAAGATTTCGACGAAGGCGAGGCCGGCTGCGATTCCGAGTGCGGCGCCGCCCAACGCGCCCAGCATCAGACCCAGCAGCACCAGCAATGCAATTTTCATGACTGTATGTTCGCCCGCCCGCCGCAAACGCTTCATCGTTAGTCGCGAGGCCGCGCGCGAGGTTCAAACGCCGCGCCGCAAATAAAGCGAGGGGCGCTGCGACCAATCGATGGCGCATGTGGCGATGCGGGCCGGACGACGGGAAACAACGCGACACCGGCTTTATTCCGCACAATCTTCTGATGTCATCATCGCGGATCGCTTCACAGTTCCCGCGAGCGTGCTTATCGTCGTCGTCGCCGGGGAGCTCGTCGCTCGCGGGCTTTCGCCAATAACGGTTTCGCTAAACAGTTCGAGGGAACGACAATGAATCGCATCGCGCATCTCGTCGCCGCCGGCTTGCTGCTGTCGCTGCCCGCGGCGGCGCATACACCGCAGCAGCCGCCGCATCAGCTCTACAACGAAGGTGATCTGAAGCTGGAGAGCGGCGAGGAAATCAAGGATTTCTCGATCTCCTACGTCACCCACGGCACGCTCAACGCGAACAAATCCAACGCCATCCTGATGGTGACGGCGATCTCGGGCAATCATCACCGGATCGACTTCATGATTGGGCCCGGCAAGGCGCTCGATCCCGAGAAATATTTTATCATCTGCACCGACGCGATCTCGAATGGCCTCACGACATCGCCGAGTAACTCCAAAGTGCAGCCGCGCATGCAGTTTCCGAAATTCGTCATTCGCGACATGGTGGAATCGCAGTATCGTCTCGTGAGAGAAAAATTCGGCATCGATCACCTCGTGGCGGTGATCGGTCCGTCGATGGGCGGCATGCAGACGCTGCAATGGGGCGTCAGCCATCCGGATTTCATGGATGCGCTGGTGGCGATGGTGCCGCTGACGAAGACGCCGGCCTGGACGGTGGCAGTGCTGCAGGCCTCGCGCGAGGCGATCATGAATGATCCGGCCTGGAAGGACGGCAATTACGAGGCGCCACCCGAGAAGGGCATCCGGCTGTGGCGCGATATTCTCAATTTGGCGGCGCGCACGCCCGACATGTATTCGGCGCAGTTCAAGAATGGCATGGAGGTGCTGCCGTGGATGACCGAGCAGGAGAACGCCATGATGAAGGCGTTCGACGCCGACGACTGGATCTATCAGACCTGGGCCTATGAGCGGCACGATGTCGGCACCACGCCGGGCTTTGGCGGCGACACTGCGAAGGCGCTGGCCTCGATCAGAGCGAAGACGCTGATTCTCACCGGCACCAAGGATCTGCTCAATCCC
Source organism: uncultured Alphaproteobacteria bacterium (assembly GCA_963756215.1). Classification (GTDB taxonomy): domain Bacteria; phylum Pseudomonadota; class Alphaproteobacteria; order Rhizobiales; family Xanthobacteraceae; genus Bradyrhizobium. Next base: position 419,002 of record CAVWMY010000003.1, read on the forward strand.
GAATTCGAGTCGAAGGAAATGGGCAAGAACATTCCCGGTGTGACGATGATGACCATAAGCCCCGGCACCGTCACCGGCCACGCCTCGGCCGGCGGCGCCGGCGCCGCCGACGTCGAATTTCTCAACCACGAGACCACGGCGTTTCTCGATGCGGTGACGGATGGCGGCAAGAAGCTGCGGTGAGGCCGGATGTGGCGCACGGCGCCGCTCCAGCTAGCCGTCATTTGCCGCGAAAGCGGGGAATCCAGTACGCGCAGTCCCTCGTTTTCATCATTAACGTCTCGTCGTACCGGATCGCCCGCTCTCGTGGGCGATGACGACGGTGTGTCGGCGACGGAACCGGAGCGCTGCGCGGAGGTTAGTGCTGCGAGTTTCGCATTGGAGATATCGCGTCATGAAAACCTCAATTGCACTGGCCGCCGCCGGCGTGGTCATGATGGCCTTGACCGCACCGGCCGACGCCAAGGGCTGCATCAAGGGCGCCGTGGTCGGCGGCGTCGCCGGTCACTACGCCGGCCATCACGGCGTGATCGGCGCCATTGCCGGATGTGCCTACGGCCGCCACCGCGCCAACGAGCAGGCGCGGCATCAGCAGGACCCGCATGACTCGCAGCAGGGCAGGCCGCCTGCCGGAGAGAAGTTGTAAGGTCGTTCGTGGTTGTGTCGCGGCATCGATTGTCGTTGCTGCGCATATTGACTAATTCGCCGATCGAATCCTTCCGAGGCATCGAGGTTTCGTTGCGCGACCACGGCTTCGACCGGACGATTTAACGGGATTACCGTCAGAACTGGCGGTTTTCGATCCCGGAATACCAAGCCGCAAAGTGGGGCCGTCGTCGACATCCCGATAGCGGGAATTTCTGTCGTCATCACGACATCTGCTCACAGACCTTCTGGAAATACTACAAGCGGCGGCCTGGTGGACGGCTGGTCGCGGCTGGCCTAGCTGAGGCCCAGGTGGCAAACCCCTAGTGCTCCTCGCAAACGCGGCCTCGCCAAGCGCTCGAACCGGTAGTTCCTCACCGTGACAACCGCAATCATTCCGCGCTTTCGGTAATCAAATTCCGGCTTTCCGGTAATCAAATTCCAAAACGTGATGCACAGACAAAGGGAGTGAAGGTTATGACGAGGGACCGCTTGTGGCGGCCCTGCCAGCAAGACAGCTTCACCTGGCGTGTGGAAGATGAGGAAGGTTTATATGAGCAGAAGTCGCACGTTGCTGCGGACGGCCATGTTCGCCATTTTCAGCATCTCGATCGGGCTTCCCCCATCCCTGGCGCGCCCACTCAGTGCGATCAAGTCAGATGGTGTCCTTAAGGTCGGAATGACGGGCGACTACCCGCCGTTTGCCTTGCGCAGGGAGGACGGCGACCTGGCCGGGGCCGACGTCATGATGGCCGACGAACTCGCCAAAGCCCTTGGCGTCAAGCTCGTGATCGTTCCGACGACGTGGAAGACGCTGTCGGCCGACTTCCAGGCGGAGAAATTCGACGTCGCCATGGGCGGCGTAAGCGAAACACCAGATCGGGCGGCCCTCGGCGAGTTTTCCATCCCTGTCCTGCGGGATGGCAAGCGCCCGATTGTGCGTTGCGCGGATAAGACCCGATACCCAACTGTCGACGCGATCAATGCGCCGGGCGTGCGGGTGGTGGTCAATCCCGGCGGCACCAACGAACGTTTCGCCAAAGCGAATTTCAGGCAAGCAACGCTGGATGAACATGCGGACAACCGGACGATTTTCGAGGAAATTGTCGCCGGCCATGCCGACGTCATGGTCACGGATGGTGCGGAGGTCGACTATCAATCCCGCAGGCATCCCGGCGTCCTCTGTCCCGCCGAGGTACCGGATTCCTTTGATCATTCCAACAAGGCCTACTGGATGACGCGCGATCCCGCGCTGAAGGACGCCGTGAATTCCTGGCTGGAGCGGGTCTTGCAGGCCGGCCGGTATCAGCGGGACCTGAAAGCTTTCTGATTTTCGCAATCCTTCGCCTTCCGCCCTGCGCGAAAAGTCCGACGGCCGGTTCTTTCTTCATGGGAGGTTCGGTACATGACCCGTAATCGCGTTGGCGCGCACTTCGTAAGTTATGCCGTCGGAGCCCACGGTGCCCGCAGCCCGCAAGCGCAACTTCAATCGCTCAACATCGCTGGAACGCATTGCACGGACGACAGGCCCGACGCTCGTATTGCTGATGACCGAGAGCCAATAGTTCTCGAAATCGACGAAGGTCCGCTTGGCCTTGATGCTTCGCGATTCTACGGCTTCGAGTCCCGCATCGATCCATAGTCGGCGTAGTGCGTCGGCGTTGGCTATATCGGCGCGCGGCGGTCCGATTATCGAGACGCCCCGCGCCTTCATCTCGGCCCGGACCGGAGCCATCGGAGAGCCGTCGTTGAGATTATCCCATACATAGGCGGCCACCATGCCGCCAGGGCGCGTAACGCGCTTCATCTCGAAAATGCTCCTCGGCGGATCAGGCACGAAGAAGAGCACGAGCGCCATGATCGAAACGTCAAATCGAGCGCCGCCAAAAGGCAACGCCATGGCGTCGCCATGAACAAAGGTTACGTGCTGCGTCCGCGGTCGACCGCGCGCGAAAGCGAGTTGTGCTTCCGACGGATCGACACCGACGATCTCAGCCGCATTGCCGCGTTGAGCGATCAATTCGGTGAAAGCACCGTTGCCGCATCCGATATCCAGCCAGCGAAGGCCGGGCAGAGGATCGAGCCAATCGAGAAATTGCTGCCCGACGACCTGGCTCCAGGTGCCCATGGCGTGCTCATAGGCTTGTCCGTCATTGAACACGATCTGGTGTTGCGGCATTGGTCGCCTCTCATCATCGCGGCTGCCGGCGCGGCCAGTCGAAATCGTTCAGTGCCGGACAGGTCCGCTGAGATGGTGGCCCTTTTCTCGGGATGGAGACTCCGTTCTTTCTCAGCCGCTGATCGAAAACGCGCAATCCAGCGTCGCACGAGAATGGGTTGTGGCCGGCGCCCAATGAAAAAGACCGGCGCATCTGGTCCGCACGTTGCTTCAGGAGTTTGGCGTTAGCCGGGGGTGCTGCCGCGCCGCTTCGTCGGGGATCTGGATTTCAACGAAGTTGCGCTCGGGGTCGAGCCGGATGCGCCAACGCGAACCCGGTCGGTCGGCCGGTTGCCGGGGCCCCCTTCGAACAGCTCCCGCCCGTCCAGGAATATCTTTGCAAGGTAGTCGGCAACGGTTCCGATCCGCAGGTCCTTTCGGTCCTGGCGCCTGACGATCAGCCATAACTCACGTGCCGGCGGATCATGCTCGAGCCGGCAGGCAACCAGCTTCTTGTCCGCTCTGCCGATGAAATCCGGAAGAAGCGCTATGCCCGCGCCGGTCCTGGCCGCCGCCGCCTGACCGACTTGATTGCTGGTCCGAAAGGACAGGCGCGCGCGGGGGAAGTGCCGGGACAGCCAGCGTGCCTCCGGCAGGCTGGCATTTATCTCGTCGAAACCGACGAACACCGGCTCGGCGCCGGCTTCGATCCTGCGATGGAGGTCGGCTGTCGCATAGAATCCGAAGCTCAGCGACACCAGCGGCCTGGCAATTACGTCGCCATCCTGTGGCTTTCCGAAGCGCAGGGCGATGTCGGCCTCGCGCCTTTCCAGGCTCACGGTCCTGAAATCGGTCGCCACGTCGATATCGAGCCCGGGATACTGCGTGCACAGCTTTGCGAGAGGATCGACAAGAAAGGCCTGCGAGAGACTCGGCGGAGCGTTCACGCGGACAATTCCCATTGGTCGATTGTCCGCGCTTCCGCGGCTGAGGCTCGCGGCAGCAGTCTCCATTTCGCCGGCGGGTCCGAGCATGCGCGTGCCCGCCGGGGTGAGCACATAGCCGTTGGGGCGCCGTTCGACCAGCCGTTCGCCCATGGCGGTCTCCAGCGACCGCATACGCCGGGCGATGGTCGCATGGTTCACCGCGAGTGCACGCGCAGCCGCCGACAAGCTGCCGTGGCGAGCGAGTGCAATGAAGACGCGGACATCTTCCCAATCGGGGTCTGTGCGATTTTGCTCAGCCATCGGGAGAAAATAGCGAATTCTTCTCAGCCAGGCAGCCTCTTATTTCAGGGCAGCCGATGTTTGAAAGAACAGCCAATGTCCACCTCGAACCTAACCCTGACCCTGATCGGCGGCCCGACTGTGCTCATCGAATACGATGGGATTCGGTTGCTGACTGACCCAACGTTTGATCCACCTGGCCAGTATCAGGGACCCCATAGCCCCGTGAAACATGTGAAGACTGCCGGGCCGGCCCTTTCGGTCGACGAAGTCGGCAGGCTCGACGCTGTCCTGCTGACCCACGATCATCATTTCGACAACCTCGACAACTCCGGCCGGGCACTGCTGCCGAAAGTCAGCGTGACCTATACGACGGAAGCCGGGGCACAGCGCCTTGTCGGCAATACGGTCGGTTTGTCTCCGTTCGAGACCCGCGCTTTGCAGGGCCCGGAAGGCAATAAGCTGTTTTTGACTGCCACGCCGGCGCGCCACGGCCCCATCGGCATCAACGTCGGCGATGTGGTTGGCTTCGCGCTGGGCGTCGGGAAGCCCGGCGATCTCGTCTACATCACCGGGGATACGCTTTGGTTCGAGGGTACTGCGGAGGTTGCTCGCCGCTTCTCGCCAAAGGTCGTGGTGCTATACACCGGTGCCGCGGAGCCGCGTGGGCGTTTCCGCATGACGATGGGCAGCGAGGATGCGCTCGAGGTTGCGCATGCCTTCCCGAATTCGACCCTGGTTGCGGTTCACAATGAGGGCTGGGGTCATCTGCGAGAAAATCAGGACGAACTCGTGGATGTTTTCGCCAAATTCGATCTGGCGCATCGCCTCATCCGGTTCGAAAAGGGAAAGCCGTTAACGGTCTCGTGGAAAGCCGGCTGAAGAAGACTGAAGGCGTGCAGAAGGCCTGGCACGTATAATACCCGGCATTTGCAAGACTTTGCATTTGCAAGACTTGGCAACGGCGCAAGCAGAACCGTTTGGTCCCGCCGGCTCACGCCGGTTGGTTTTCGCTGACGTCCAGTGCGGTCGACCGGCGCAGGGCGTTCTTGGCGGCACTGTCTGCGACGATCAGCCGGATCGCGGACTCTTCGTCGGTACAGGCGGCGATGCTCACCCGATCAGCGTACACAATCCACTGACGGCCGATTTCCTTAACAACATATTCCGTCATTGCGGGCCTCACCACAGTTAGACCCCAGCCAAAGTATCATTCACATCTGAGTCGCCTTACCGATTCGTTAAGCAATCAACGGGCGCACGGCGATTCGCCGGCGGAAAGCGCGGAAATAGCTCCGGCAACGGTTGTTGAGGCGCCCTCTGCCATCACGAAGCAAAAGGCCACCCTTTCTAGACGCTGCCGACCGTCTTCAGCCGCGCGCGGGGATGGATTTCGGCCTGCGACAGCACGGTGGTCTGTGCCCTGAAGCGCTCGACCAGCGAGCGGACGAACGGCCGGATCGCGGCGGAGGTGACCAGCACCGGGGCTTCGCCCTCGCGCGCGGCGCGCTCGAAGGCCTCACGCACCACGGTCATGAATTCCGACAGTTTTGACGGCTGCATCGCGAGACTGCGTTCCTCGCCCTGTCCGATCAGCGATTCCGCGAAGGCCTGTTCCCACTTCGCGGACAGCGCGATCAGCGGCAGGTAACCGTTGTGGGAGGTGTTCTGCGCGCAGATTTGCCGCGCCAGTCTGGCGCGAACGTGCTCGACCATGGTCGCCGGATTGCGCGAGAACGCGAGCGCGTCGGCGATGCCTTCGAGAATGGTCGAGAGGTCGCGGATCGAGATGCGTTCGCCCAGCAACAGTTGCAGGACGCGCTGGATACCGGAGATCGTGACCTGGCTCGGCACGATGTCCTTGACCAGTTCGCCCTGTTCCTTCGGCAGGTCCTTCAAGAGCTTTTGCACTTCGCCATAGGACAACAGGTCGGACATGTTGTTCTTCAGAAGCTCGGTGAGGTGGGTCGAGAGCACGGTTGCGGCGTCGACCACCGTATAGCCCTTCAACGATGCCTCCTCCTTCAAGTTGGCGTCGACCCAGGTGGCCGGCAGCCCGAAGGTCGGCTCGGTGGTGTGAATGCCGGGCACCCCGACCTGGTTGCCGGCGGGGTCCATCACCATGAACTGGTTTGGCCAGATCCGACCCGTTCCCGCATCCACTTCCTTGATCTTGATGATGTAGGTGTTGGCTTCCAGCTGGACGTTGTCGAGGATGCGGACCGACGGCATAACGAAGCCCATCTCGATTGCCATCGAGCGGCGCAGCGCCTTGATCTGCTCGGTCAGGCGGTCGGTGCCGTCGGGGCCGTTCACCAGCGGCAGCAGCGCATAACCGAGCTCGATCTTGAGGTCGTCGATCTTCAAGGCGGTGGCGATCGGTTCTTCGGCCGCGGCAGCCTTGGCGGCTGCTGCGGCAGGCGCCGCCGCCGCATGGGCCTCGGCGGCCTTGGTGGCGCGCTTGTTCTTGCGCGCCGAAATCGCCAGCGCCGCGGCGCCACCGCCGAGCAGTAGGAACGGCAGCATCGGAATGCCCGGCAGCATCGCCAGCACCAGCATCACGCCGGCCGACATGCCGAGTGCTTGCGGGTAGCCGGACAGTTGCTTCATCAGCGCCTTGTCGGCGGCGCCGCTGACGCCGGCCTTCGAGACCAGCAAACCGGCCGCGGTGGAGACGATCAGCGCGGGGATCTGGGTGACGAGGCCATCGCCGACGGTCAACAGGGTGTAGGTCCGGGCCGCTTCGCCGAAGCCGAGACCCTGCTGGGCCACGCCGATGATGATGCCGCCGATGATGTTGATGAATACGACCAGCAGGCCGGCGACGGCGTCGCCGCGCACGAATTTCGACGCACCGTCCATCGCGCCGAAGAAGCCGCTCTCGTCCTCCAGCGCCTTGCGACGCTCCTTGGCGATCTTCTCGTCGATCAGGCCGGCGGACAGATCGGCATCGATCGCCATCTGCTTGCCGGGCATCGCATCGAGGTGGAAGCGCGCCGCGACTTCGGCGATGCGCCCCGAACCCTTGGTGATGACGACGAAGTTCACGATCACCAGGATCGCGAAGACGATAATTCCGATCACGAAATTGCCGCCCATCACGAAATTGCCGAACGCCTGGATGACGTGGCCGGCGGCGTCGGTGCCTTCATGGCCGTGCGACAGGATCAGGCGCGTGGAGGCGAGGTTCAGCGACAATCGCAGCATCGTCGAGATCAGCAGGATGGTCGGGAACGCCGAGAATTCCAGCGGTGTCTGGATGAACAGCGACGTCATCAGGATCAGGATCGACAGGGTGATCGAGATTGCCAGGAAGAGATCGAGCACGATCGAGGGCAGGGGCAGGATCAGCACCACCAGGATGGTGAGGATGCCGAACGCCAGCGCGAGATCGCCGCGCCTCAGGATTCCGACGATTTCACCGAAACTGGGAAATCGGCTTCCCGTGGTTCCTGCGCCTGCCGTGACGTCAACCATGACTGCCGCTTCCCCCCGCGAATGCCGCCCGCGAGCCCCAAACGTCTGCGCGGCGGCCGAAGGACCACCGTTCCGAAAGTGAGGCACCGCACTGGCGTCCACGGGCTCTCCCCCGTTCTACGCGGCTGACGACACTCGACTTCACCCGGCAATTTTTGCCCAGTTTATGGTTAGGAAAGGGTTAACCGGGGTGTCCGCCTGCCACGAATCGTTATCCCGGGGCGATGCGAAGCATCGAACGACGGCCTGCGATCCCCCATCGGGAGAATATCGAGATTTCGGATTCACGCTGCGCGTGCCAGGGAATGACGGTGTCGACGGTAAAGGCGACAGCCCGCCTTGCTGCGCTGCATTCTGCATGCCCAATATCGCGGCACGGAGGTTGACCCCGGGCTGGTCGCCGACGAAGTTGCCTTACCGTGGTAATACCTTCGCACCTTACAGCCAATTCAGCCTCTATCCCGTTCGTTCCGGACTCGCGCCGTGCGTGGACGCGGCTCACCGTGGCCGTGCTGATCGGCTCGCTCGGCAGCGTCGGCATGTGGTCGGTGGTGGTGGCCCTTCCGGTGGTGCAGGCCGAGTTTGGCGCGAGCCGCGGCACCGCCTCATTGGCCTTCACGCTCGTGATGCTCGGCTTCGGTTCCGGCGGGGTCCTGACCGGCCGGATATCCGACCATTACGGCATCGTGGCCGCGATCGGGTTCGGCATCGGCATCCTTGGTCTGGGCTATATCGGCGCCGGGATGTCGTTATCGATCTGGCAGTTCATCCTGGCGCATTTCGCGATCGGCCTGGGCTCAGCCGCGACGTTCGGCCCGCTGATGGCTGAGGCCTCGTACTGGTTCGAGCGTTACCGGGGACTAGCCGTCGCCATTGCGGCCAGCGGCAATTACATCGGCGGCACGGTCTGGCCGCCCGTGATGAACTGGAGCATGCAGTGGGCGGGTTGGCGGACGACGCATATCGCCGTCGGCATTTTCGCGGCGGTTGCGATGTCCCTGGCGCTGGTAGGATTGCGGCTCTTGATGGGCGCGGCGACGCGGCGCGGCCATGTCGAGGAGCCGCCGCCGCGCGTCGACCTGCGGCTCTCGACCAATATGCTGACGGCGATCCTGTCGCTCGCAAGCATCGCCTGCTGCGTGGCGATGGCGATGCCTCAGGTGCATATCGTCGCCTATTGCGGCGATCTCGGTTACGGCGTCGCGCGCGGCGCCGAGATGCTGTCGCTGATGTTGGGCTTCGGAATCATCAGCCGGATCGGTTCGGGCTTTCTCGCCGACCGGATCGGCGGCGTCCGGACGCTCTTGATCGGCTCGATCGCGCAAGGCTTCGCGCTGATGCTCTATTTGTTCTTCGACAGTCTGACTTCGCTTTACGTTGTCTCCGCGATGTTCGGACTGTTCCAGGGAGGTATCGTGCCGAGCTACGCCATCATCGTGCGCGAAGCGATGCCGGCGGCCGAGGCCGCAACTCGTGTCGGCATCGTGATCTTCGCATCGGTGTTCGGGATGTCGTTGGGGGGCTTTGTGTCAGGCGTGATCTTCGACGCCACCGGTTCCTACGCCGCGGCGTTCATCAATGGCCTCGGCTGGAACGCGCTCAACATCACCATCATGGTGGCGCTGCTGCTTCGGGCGCGGCAGCGGCTGGCGCTCGCGTAGAGCGCATCGCTCTGTCGATGCGTGGCTTCGGGAGTGCCCAAGGGCGCGGGCGGCCGACGAAATAGAAGCTGTCGTCAATAGTGACGACGATACCCATTGCCGGCCCGCCGGAGCCCTTCTCAACCGCGAGGTCCGCCGCGCCTCGACGGAGCACCGCCGCTTGCTGTCGGTCTCGTCTGGCAGGCGATAAGTTCGAGTGACCGAAAGCCCTCAGGCTTTCTTTGCAGTTTTCTTTTTTGCTGTTTTTTTCTTCGCCTTCTTCTTGGCAGCCTTGGCCGGTTTCTTTTTGGCGGTTGTAGGGGCGCGTGCTGGCGAGGATCGTCGCGCTGGCGTCGCGCTCGAGGCCGCGGGAGGCGCACCGGACGAAGTCCGCTTGATGTCGGACCAATCCGAATGAACGTCGGTCGGGTAATGATCGAGCGCGATGGAAGGAATGACGTTCGGATCGTTATAGAGCTGCATCATGGCGTCTTCGCTCAACTTGGTTCCACGGCCGATGTTCTGGTCGCCGTTTCCGGCGGACCAAGCGGCCTGCCAGATCGCCGCGAGATAGCGGGTGCCGCGCGCCATGCAGGTGATGGTGTCGTCGCCGAATTTGGCCCACATCTGCTTCGCGCGATCCTTTTTATGCTCGCCGAGCAGGGAGACCCACTCGTCGACGATATCACGGGGCTTGATCTCCCCCTGGGTCGCATGGATCAGGGCGATAACCGCCTTCGCGGCGTCGTAGCCGGAAGTGATTTCGGAAATTTCTTCACGATCAAGCGCGGCAATGCGTGTCTTGAGCTTGGTCGCGAGGTTTCCGTTGGTGAAGCCGTAGGCGATCATGTCGTCTTCGTAACCGACATGGACGCCGTCCGCTTCCATCTTGTAGCCCTCGGATTTTGGGCGTTTGACGACGGAGGCCGGGTTGCCGTTCGACATGTAGGAGGCGTGCAGCGGCTGACAGGCGTCGCCGAGATAGTGGATGACCACTCCACCCGCGCACAGGAACAGCTTGGCGTCCTTTTTCCTGGCGGCGCTGACCATGATGTCGAAAATCTGGTGAACGCGGAATGGCAACGCGCCCCAATGACCACTGCCATCCGCCAGCTCGGGCTTCTTCTTCGGCTGCTGCAGCAATTTCTGCCACGCAAGGAATTGCGGCTCCATGTCCTTGAAGTAGGCAATCCAGGCGGTCGGATTGAGATAGGTGTCCGGATCCTCATAGTTGAGCTGCAGAAATGTCTTGCCGTTCCGGTAGGGCATATCGAGGTCGGCGAAATGATTCTTGTTGTCCATCGACCCGCGCGAGCCCGGACCCATCTTGTGCTTCTTCTTCTGGCCGTCGCCGCCGTCGACCAGGGTGAAGTTGACGTTGCCTTTCCAGACGTTGTCGGGGACGTCGGCCAGTGGAACAAAATTCGGCTTGGTGCTGCCCTGGGTGATGACCTTCGGATCGTTGTCCAGCGCGGCGTCGGGTTCGAGCGCAAGCAGGTCGATGTTGTCGTTGACGAAGCCCTGGAGCTTTTTCGATTTTAGGAGGTCGGTGGGAAGCGTCAGGGCCCTCCCGATCACATAGTGACCCGTCCAACCCCAGATGTATTCCTGGTCGAGATTGATATCGCGGACATAGTCGAGATCGAGAATGTTGAAGGCGGTGCTCAACGACGTCGCAAGCGCATAAGGGTGCGAGAACAGGTTGCCGTCGTCGCTGAATTCTTCTTTCCCCCACAACACCGCGAAGGGGTAAAAGGTGGTTTTGGGCTTGCCGCGCTTGTCCTGCGGCGGTTCGGTGTGTTCGACGTAAAGAACGGTGCCGGAATCGCCATGGTGAACGTTGAGGTTTCGCTCGATATGCGCACGCGGGTTTCCGTCCTGAACTTCGCCTGCCGGTGCCGGTTCGATGGTTTCGGGGCCAATCAGGAAATCGCTGACATATTCGGTGCCGCCCATGGCCTTGTAGCGATAGAACAGCCCGTGGATCTCACCACGGATCAGGCCGCTGACGGCCGATTGGCCGACGACCTTCATCGTAATGAGTTTCAGATTGAAGCTGTTGTCGTAGAGATCGAGCACAGGGCCGACGGGGCCGATGCCCGGCACGTCGGTTTTCCATGCCAGAATGTCGTCAAGCGCGACGAGGCCGATATCCATGAGCAGATGCTGGTCGGTCGATTGGAAATGCGGGTAGACGGTTTTGAAATCCTTCCGCGTCAACCCCTTGTGTGCGCTGACGCCGATTTCCGGCGCACGATTGCCCTGCAGCGCGCTGATCTGGGTCCCCGGGGATCCGACGACGTGGCGGTTAGTCAGTGCGTAATAGCTTTCTCCATCGCGAACGATGCAGCCGACGGTGCCAAGCCGCTCCATTCCTTGCCCATCTTTATTGACGACGGCCGAGCCCGGACCGAGCAGGTTGCGCGGGACGCGGCTGTCCGCCCGTATCATCAGATCCTCGGCCAGATCCCGTTTGCGTGCTTCAATCACGCATACCGGCACCGAACGTCCGTCCGGAAGGAAAAGGCTTTTAGGAACGACGTCGGAGGCATCGTCTCTGGCCAGACGCGTTTCGAGTTCCCAATCGGACACAAAGACGTAGACGCAGGGCCAGGAATAAGGGCGGACCTCGGAATTGGAGAGGGTGCGATGTCCCTTGTTGTGTGATTTGGGCTCCGGTTCGTGCGCTTTCGGCCAGGGATCGCCCTTGCGAATGCGATAGAGGCCGATCGCAGTCGCTATGACATTTTTCTTGTTGAGCAGATGGTAGTGAAAGAGATCGCGGGCTTCGATCAAATCCTTCAGCGAAAGCGACGAGAAATTGGTGCTGCTTTTGAAGAGCATGTCCATTGCGCTCACCGTTGCTCTGCAATTGATACAACCGCCACAGGTTAATACACCTTGAGCGTGCGGTGAACAAGGATGTGTGCCGGAACGGCGATTTGCGAGCCCAACGGCTCGCGGTCGGAAGAAGAATCTATTGCGCCGGTGTTACGGCTGTACGACCGCCTCGCTCCACGGCTGGAACGGTTCGGTGGCGCCGCTGTTGGTCGCGCCGTCGCGCAATACCACGCTCGGGCAGGCGAACTTCATCGGCAGCGTTTGGATGCGCGCTTCCTCGTAATCGAAACGCGCGCGCAACGCCTGCTGCGTCGCCGCTGGAAGCCGCACGTCGCCGATCACGACGTCGCCTTCGCTTGCATCGAGGCGCGGCTGGTGAATCGCAGCGTCGAGGTCCATGCCGTAGTCCATCACGAACGACAATAGCTGCATCACCGACGGCATGATGCGCCGCCCGCCCGAGGCGCCGACTGCCAGCCGCCGCCCATCGGCCGCATGCGCCAGCACCGGGGTGTAGTTGGTAAGGCAGCGCTTGCCCGGCGCCAGCGAATTCGGTCCGCCCGGCGTGGGGTCGAACCACATGATGCCGTTGTTCATGGTCACGCCGGTTTGCGGGGTTACGAATTTGGAGCCGAAGGTCGACAGCAAGGTCTGCGTCACCGCCGCCATGTTGCCGTCGCGGTCCACCACCGAAAAATGCGTGGTGCAGGCCGGCGCCACCTGCTCGGCGCCCAGCGCACGCCGACCGTCGGCATCGCCCATATCGCTGAGGCGTTCGCGATAGGCCGATTGCACGGCCAAGGCATAGGCAGTGTAGGCGGAAGCATCCGGCCCGCGTCCGGGCTGCAGGTTTTCTCGCAGCATTCGCAAAGCGTGCGCGAGCGTCGGCCCCGCGGTGAGTTCGGGCGTCGCGTACACCGTGCCGCCCCGATAGGGAATGGCGAGCGGCTCGCGCACATGGGCGCGAAAAGAAGCGAGGTCTTCGACCGAGAGCGCACCACCGCCCGCCCGCACGTCGTCCGCGATGCTGAGCGCCAGGTCGCCGGCATAGAAATCGCGCGGCCCCCGCATTGCCAGATGCGAGAGCGTCGCCTTGAGCTTGTCCTGCGGCATCCGCACCCCGGCCTTGATGCCCCACGGCGCGTTCGGCGGCAGACCGTCGACGAGATAAGCGGCCGCACTCGCAGGATAGCGCCTGAGATCGGCTGCCGAGCTTGCGATCGTCAGGGTGGTCCACCAATCCACCGCGAGGCCTTCGCCCGCCAGCGCGATGCTTGGCCCGAGCAGGTCCTTCCAGGGAAGCTTGGCATGGCGGCGATGGGCTTCCTCCATCCCCGCAACTACGCCGGGCACCGCGATCGAGCCGGGGCCGTGAATGTTGCGGTCGTCCTTGACCCGCGGCCAGGGAAACAGGTCGGATGCCGCGCCTTGGCCGGTCAGCGGATAGTCCTCGACACGCAGGCTGCCGGGAGCGCGCATGCCGTAGTCGATCACCTCGTAACGATTCTCGCGGGCGCGGTAGAGCACCATCGCCCCGCCGCCGCCGACACCGCTCATCCAGGGCTCCACCACCCCGAGCGCGAAGGTGGTTGCGATCACCGCATCCACACAGTCGCCGCCCGTCGCCAGCACCTCGGCGCCGACTTCGGCCGCCTTGCGCGATTGCGCCGCGACAATGCCGTCAGGGGACACCACCGCCGGTTTGCGGATCTGTTGGGCGTTGCTGAACTGGTCACGCATGTCGTTGCCTTCGTTGTCTGACGGATTTGTCGGGAGAGGGAGACACGCCATGAGCCGGATCGACGCGGGCGCGGCGGGAGAACGCAAAATTCCGTGATCAGATTATCCCGGACGCGGCCGGTCGTCTAATGGGATCGCGGCAACAGTCGTTGTAACGATGACATAGCGATAAATCCGCGCGCCGATCTTCGTCGCGGCGAATCAGCAGCAATCCATGGCCGCCGTTTTCGCTTCATCTCAGGATTGTTCCGCGCGGCTGATGTGTAAATCCGGCTGACCTATTCGATCGAACCGTGCTAGTTTTGCGACCGCGACGACGGGGAGTCACATGCATCTTGCGAGAATGCCGATTCGCCTGCTGACGGCAGGCGCTATCGTGATCGGAGTAAATACGTTCGCCCGGGCGCAGCCGGCACCGGCCGCGCCGCCTGCGGTGGGTGTGATCGAGACAGTCAACCGGCCGATAATCGAAAGCAACGAGTTTCTGGGGCGGATCGAAGCGCCCAACCGGGTCAGCGTGGTCGCGCGCGTCACCGCGTTTCTGGACAAGCGTCTGTTTGTCGAAGGCACCGAGGTCAAGACCGGCGATCAACTCTATCTGCTCGAGCGCGGCCCGTTCGTGGCCGATCTGGAGTCGAAGAAAGCGCAGGTCCTTCAGTTGCAGGCAACGCTCGTCAACGCCAAATTGACGACCGACCGTGCACGGACCCTGCTTGGCGGTCCGGCCGGCCAGCAATCGACTTATGACGCAGCACTCGCGAACCAGCAAAGCCTGGAAGCGCAGATACAGGCCGCGCAGGCTCAAGTCGACTTATCCCAGATCAACCTCGACTATACCGACATTCGTTCACCGATCGACGGGAGGATCGGCCGCACCGCTGTTACCGAGGGCAACGTCGTCACTCCGAACTCCGGCGTGTTGACAACCATCGTCAGCACCGACCCGATGTATGTCACATTTCCGGTTTCGGTGCGCGAGGCGCTGGTGCTGCGCGAGCGCTACGCGACGCGGGGCGGCTTCAAGGCGGTGGTGATCAGGCTGCGGCTGCCGGACGGCCGCATGGACGACCAGACCGGACAGTTGAACTTCGTCAACAATACGATCGCGCAAAGCACCGACACCATACTTCTGCGCGGCACCATTCCCAATCCGGTACTGCACAAACCTACCGACGCCGGCGGTTCGATCCGCGAACTCACCGACGGCGAATTCGTCACGGTGCTGCTCGAGGGCGTCGAGCCGGTCCAAGTTTTGGCGATCCCCCGCTCCGCGGTGCTGTCGGACCAGCAGGGAGATTATGTCTTTACGGTCGGTCCGGACAACAAAGCCGAGCAGCGCCGGATCCAGCTCGGGCAGTCCACCACCACCATCGCCGCGGTGACCAGTGGCCTGTCGCTCGGAGAATCGGTGATCGTGGAAGGCTTGCAGCGGGTCCGTCCGGGCCAGGTTGTCGCGCCGGGGCCGGCCAGCGCGCTGATTCAGGCCAGCATGAAACAGTCGGCGGAAGACGGCCGCACCCAGAAGGATGGCGCAACCGCACCGAAACCGGCGGGCACGACGCCATGATTTCATCGGTCTTCGTCGATCGTCCCCGTCTTGCGATCGTGATCGCGTTCGTGATTACGATCGCGGGCGCGCTTGCGCTGTTGCAAATTCCGGTGGCGCAGTTCCCCGATATCGTGCCGCCGCAGGTCACGGTCTCCGCAGTGTTTCCTGGCGCGTCCGCCGAGGTGGTGGAAACCAGCGTCGCCCAACCGCTCGAGGCGCAGGTCGTCGGCGTCGACAAGATGCTCTACATGAAGTCGACCAGCGGCAATGACGGCAGTTATACGCTCACCGTCTCGTTCGCGCTCGGCACCAATCCCGATATCAATACCGTCAATGTCAATAATCGCGTGCAGAGCGCGCTCGCGCAATTGCCGACGGAAGTGCAGGCGCAAGGGCTCACGGTCCAGAAGAAATCCTCGGCCGTTCTGCAATTCATCGTGCTCTACAGCAATAACGGCGCGCAGGACCCGCTGTTCATCACCAATTACGCCATCATCAACGTACTCGACGCGATTTCGCGCACACCGGGCGTGGGCCAGGCCAGCCTGTTCGCGAAACTGAACTACTCGATGCGGATCTGGTTCGATACGCAGCGGCTTACCAGCCTCAATCTGGCTCCCTCCGACGTGATCGCGGCGATCCGGGCGCAAAGCGTGCAGGCACCGGTCGGTCGCATCGGCGCCCGGCCGATCAGCGAGGATCAGCAGTTCCAGTTCAACGTGCAGACGCAGGGACGGCTGACGACATCGACCCAGTTCGGCGACATCGTGCTGCGCGCGAACCCGGACGGCTCGATCCTGCGGATCAAGGACGTCGCCCGCGTCGAGATCGGTGCGCAAAACCTCGACAGCGAATCGCGGATCGACGGCAAGGCCGGCGTACCCATGGGCATCTATCTCGCGCCCGGCGCCAATGCGGTGACGACGGCGAAGGCGGTGCAGGACACGCTTGCCCGATTGTCGGAGCGGTTTCCGCCGGGACTGAGCTACCTCGTCCAATACAACTCCACGAGTTTCGTCAGCGATACGATCGCGGAAGTGCTGAAGACGCTCGGCGAGGCCTTCGTCCTGGTCGTCATCGTGGTGTTTCTGTTTCTCGGCAACCTGCGGGCCACCATCATTCCCGCGGTTGCGGTCCCGGTCAGCCTGATCGGGACCTTCGCCATTCTGCTCGTGGTCGGCTTTTCGGCCAACACGGTATCGCTGCTGGCGATGGTGCTCGCCATCGGCATTGTGGTCGACGATGCCATCGTTGTGGTCGAAAACGTCGAACGGGTGATGGAGGAAGAGCCGGATATCTCGCCGGCCGACGCCACCAAGAAGGCCATGGCGCAGATCACCGCGCCGATCATCGCGATTTCACTGGTCCTGCTGTCGGTGTTCGTGCCGATCGCCTTCATACCGGGAATCTCGGGAACGCTGTTCCGGCAATTCGCGGTAACGATCAGCGCGGCGATGGTGATCTCGGCGCTGAACGCGTTGACCTTGTCGCCGGCGCTCTGCGCCGTGTTCCTTCGCCACACCGGTCCACGGCGCGGCATCATGGGACGCGTGCTCGGCGGAATCGACTGGGGTCGGGACCGTTACGCGGGCGGGGTGCGTCGGCTGCTGCGAATGGCGGTGCTGTCGGTTGTAGCGGTCCTGGTGTTTGCCGCGGGTGTGGTCGGCGTCTCGCGTGTGACACCGACCGGATTCCTGCCCGAAGAGGATCAGGGCGCCTTCTTCATCGCGGTGCAACTGCCCGACGGCGCATCGGTCGCCCGCACCAGTGACGTGACCAAGCAGGTCGAGGCGCTGTTGAAGAAGATGCCGCAGATCGAGCACGTGCTGTCGATCATCGGCTTTTCCCTGCTCGACGGTGGCAACGAGCCGAACTCGGCGTTCATCGTGGCGCGCATGAAGCCGTTCGCAGATCGCAAGGCGGCTTCGGATTCCGTGCAAGCCACAATCCGCAGTACCTTCGCTCAGGGATCGCAGATCAGGAGCGCCAATATCCTGCCGTTCAACCTGCCGCCGATCATCGGGCTCTCGACCAGCGGCGGCTTTGAATACCAGCTCGAGGCGCTGGAAGGACAGGACCCGGCCGCGCTCGGCAGCGTGATGAGCGGCCTGATCGGCGCAGCCAATCGCGACCCGCGTCTGACGCGGGTGTTCTCGACCTTCACCGCCACCAATCCGTCGATCTATCTCGATATCGACCGCGCCAAGGCACAGGCGCTCGGCCTCAACATGAGCGACGTGTTCACGGCGCTGCAAGCAACGCTCGGCGGAATCTACGTCAACAACTTCAACCTGTTCGGCCGGACCTGGCAAGTCAACGTGCAGGGCGATGCGGCCGATCGCGGCGATATCCGCGACATCTGGCAGATTTACGTGCGCAACAGCGCCAACCAGATGGTGCCGATGCGCTCGATCGCCAGCCTCAGGATCGTGACCGGCCCACAGGTCATCACCCGTTATAACAATTTCCGCTCGGTCACGATCAACGGCGGTCCGGCGGCCGGTGTCTCATCCGGAACGGCGATCGCTGCCATGGCCGAGATCTCCAAGGCGACCTTGCCGGCGGGTTACACCTTCGAATGGACCGGCACGGCCTATCAGGAGCAGGCCGCTGCGGGACAGACCGGTATCATTCTCGCGCTCGCGGTATTGTTCGCCTATTTGTTCCTGGTGGCGCTGTATGAGAGCTGGATGATTCCGGTTCCGGTGCTGTTGTCGGTCACGGTCGGCGTGTTCGGCTCCTATCTCGCCATCAAGGTTGCGGGATTGAATCTCGACCTCTACGGCCAGATCGGCCTCGTGGTGCTGATCGCACTCGCAGCCAAGAACGGCATCCTCATCGTTGAATTCGCCAAGGAGCAACGCGAAGCCGGGCTATCGATCACGGATGCCGCGGAGCTCGGAGCAAAGATGCGATTCCGCGCGGTCATGATGACGTCGATCGCCTTCATCCTCGGTCTTGTGCCGTTGGTGATCGCGACCGGCGCCGCCGAGATCAGCCGGCGGGCGGTCGGCACCGCGGTGTTCGGCGGCATGCTCGCCGCAAGCTCGATCGGGATATTCATGGTGCCGATGCTCTACGTGCTGTTCCAGCGGTTGCGCGAATGGGGGAAGGCGCGTACCGGCGGCTCGGCCAAGAAGCCCCACACTGCGGCCGGCGCATAGAGTCCACCATCGGGCGTAGTGCCGGCGCCGGGGCAGGACTCGGCCGATCGTAGCTGCGCCCGCGCATCCGTGATGGCTTGAGCCGCGCCGAGCCACCAGAACGCCAGTCGATCGGCGACCGTTGTGCGGTATTCCCGAGGAAGATGCCTCCGTCCCGCCCGCGTGGGATGTCTTGTCGTCCGATCGGGGCCATAGCTCTGTCCCGTAAAACAAAAAAATACCGGAACAAGAAACATCTGGGAGCAAGCATGGCCGAGATCGTTACTCGAGCGCCGGCACCGGTCGTGGATATCGGAGCCGTTTCGCCGAACAAGGTATTCTGGGCCACCTGGTTCGGCTGGATGCTCGATGGCTTCGATTCCGCCATGTACGGCTACATCCTGGTCGGCGCACTGACCGAGTTGTTGCCAGCGAGCGGGATTGAAGCGAGTCGCGCCAATATCGGCATTTACGGCGGCCTGTTGTTCTCCGTCTTCATGCTCGGCTGGGCGTGTTCGATGGTCTGGGGCTGGGCGGCCGACCGTTACGGACGCGTCCGTATCATGTGCTGGACGGTGCTGGTCTATTCGGTGTTCACGGCGTTGTGCGGGCTGTCGACCGGCGTCGTCATGTTCGGTCTGTTTCGCTTTGTCGCCGGCTTCGGCATCGGCGGCGAATGGGCGGCCGGCACGCCACTGCTGCACGAATCCGTTCCCGAGGATAAGCGCGTGCGCCTCGCCGGCTGGCTGCACACGGCGACGCCGACCGGCTTGTTCCTGGCGGCATTCGTCGCGCTGACCGGAGCAAGCGTGCTGGGCTGGCGCGGCATGTTCCTGCTCGGCATTCTGCCGGCGCTTCTGATCGCCTATCTGCGCAGCAACATCCCTGAACCAGCCCGCGCGAGGTCATCGACCAAGCAGGGGTTTTCGGCGCTGTTTGCCAGCGATCAGGCGCAGAGCACGTGGGCCGCCGCCCTCATGATGTCCTGCATCATCTTCGGCCTTTGGTCGTCCAACTACTGGGCTCCGACTGTCATCATCACCAAGCTGGTTGCGGCCGGCGCCGCGCCGGCCCATGCGCAACGGATGGGTGCAGTGGCGGGCCTCATTACCAATGTGGGCACCTTGATCGGATGTCTGCTGGTGCCCTGGATAACCGGCCGGCTCGGTAGCCGGCGCTGGACCGCGGTCCTGTTCTTCGTGGGCGCGTTGCTGTCGGTGCTGGCGAGCTACGAAGTCGCGATCGCGTATCTGGACAGCCTCACGCTGTTCTTCATCCTGTTGCCGATCATGGGATTCTTCACCAACGGAGTGTTCGGCCTGTTCACGATCTGGTTGCCCGAGATGTTTCCCTCGGCGTTGCGCGGCGCCGGCTCGGGGTTTGCTTTTAGCATGGGGCGCGTGCTGGGTGCGGCCGGTCCGACCCTGATCGGCGCACTCGCCGCTTCGACCGGCAGCTATCCGCTGGCGATCTCGCTGTTGTCGCTGATTTACATCGTCGGGTTGCCGTTTATCGCAATGGCGCCGGAAACCGCCAATCGGCCGCTGGCGCGCTAGCGTGTGGGGCAGGAAGCGCCGCCGCGCGCCATCGGATCAATCAACCGTGAGACTGGTGCGAATCGCTGCAATATTTCAATGGCTTACACGGTCATCCCGTCTGTATGCGAGGCAGGATGTAGCGATCATCTTCATAAACTGTTTGGGGCTTCGTGGTAGGCTGCGTGGGTTGAATCGGCGCGTGGCGCCTCCGTCGACCTTTCCCGGGATTGGGCGAAGATGTTTCCACTCTTTTCAAGAGCCCGTGCCAATCACGCCTTCAAGGCGCGATCGACGGGACGCGATACGCAAACCGATCAGGCGCGTGTGGCATCTACGCTCCTCGCCATCGATGAAGCCCTTGAGGGCGCAAAGGCCGAGCAGGCCGGCCTGAAATCGCGCATCGACGACGTGCTGGCGCGAGCTGCGGTAACGTTGGGCAACGATTCCGACGAGTATCTGACGCGCGACGCCGAAGACAGCCGCTACCAGGATTTGCTCAGCACCGAAATAGCCAACGGACAGCGCCGGCTGAGCGAACTCGCGGTCACCGTCGGACATTTCCAATTTCTGAAGACCGCGCTCCTGACCCGATTTCCGGACTTCAAACTTTCCGACGCAACGCCGATCAGCGGCCCGGCTGCGCGAAAGACAGAGAACTGAACGAACGGCTTACAAGCTATTCCGTTGTAGGGCTTGGCGAGATCCGCGACGGATTCTCGGTGAGACAGTTTTCCGTGACTGGGCGCATCGACGACGGCAACCTTCACCCGCCCGCTCGGCCTTTGCGTCCGAAAAGAGTCGACGATCGTCGCAAGGTCTTCGCCGATCACGAATAGTGCGATGATCGGTATGGTCGCTGGATAGTCAAGTCGAGCAGGTTCGATACCAGATCAATCCCGAGCAGGGAGGTTTAGATGGCGCGGATCAGCATCGTGCACACGACCGAATATTGCTACCGCAATCCGGTGGGCCTGCTGCGTCACCAGCTCATGGTCAGGCCGGACGAAAGCCATGATCTGCGCCTGCACAGCGCGATACTGAAGGTCGAGCCGGAGCCGACCGGCGTCTATTGGAAACACGATGTCTTCAACAATTCGATTTGTTTCCTGGAATGGCCTGAGGCGATTCGGACCAAGCGGCTCTGTATTGTGTCGACGCTCGACATGACACATCACCCCGACGGCCAGCCGCTTCCGGTCTACAGCCTCGATGCAACTGCCGAGCTGTTTCCGTATTCCTACGCGGCTCATGAGATTCCCGATCTGGCGCGGTTGACCGAGCGCCAGCTACCCGACCCCGACCGAACGGTCGACGCATGGGCCCGCCGCGTCGTTTCCAATGCAGGCAGCAATCAGACCCTGAAGGTGCTCGAAGCGATGACCCATGGGATCAAGCAGGAGTTCAGTTATCGCGCGCGCTATGAGGAGGGCACGCAGACGGCTGCCCAGACGCTGGCCCTCGGTTCGGGCACCTGCCGCGATTTTGCGGTGCTGATGATGGAGGCGCTCCGCAGCTTCGGCCTCGCAACGCGTTTTGTCACCGGTTATCTGTATGACGACTTTTCAGGCGCGACCCAGGGAGGCGGCAGCACGCACGCCTGGTGCAGCGTCTATCTGCCGGGTGCGGGCTGGGTCGAATACGACCCGACCAACGGTCTGGTGGCTGGCGCCAACCTTATTCGGGTGGGCGTGACCAGGGAGGCGGGGCAAGCGCTGCCGATATCAGGCGGATTTGTCGGTGGCGCGGACGATCCGACCGGGTTGCACGTCGATGTTTCGGTGCGTGCCGTACCGATAGCCTGAACGCTCTGCCTCTTGCTTCCAGGATCATTTCGAGAATGCGATGTGATGTCGCATCCACCTGGAACGAGACAGCATGAATTCGCGAAGCGATCCGACCCTATCTTGTTATTCTGGCATGGTCTTTTCGAAAGCTGATGACCCGCTCTTCCGGATCGAGCACCCAATTCTTAAGTTTTTGTCACTGGACACTCGCGCCTTCCGAATTACTGGAAGGTGATGCGATATTATTTTCATATTTTTGATGGTCCGAAGGTGTTTCCCGATGAGCACGGAAACCGACTTCCGAATCCTGAACTCGCGATCGTTCAAGCCAAGGTCCTTGCTTCCGAACTGAGCAAGGCCGGCGAATTCTGCCGGTCGAATTTAGTGTTCGTGTTGGACGAGAATGGCAACCACATTTTCAGATGTCAGGCCGCGTAGCAAGCCGAAGCACGCCAAGTATGTCGAGGCGAACTATCCGGCCAAAGCATGAAGCAGCACCGCTACGCTCGCCGACACGTTGAGCGATTGAACAGAGCCTGAGCCGGGAATCGTGACGATGGCTTCGCAAGCCCGGAGTGTGGCGGGCGGCAATCCATGCTCCTCATTGCCGAGCACGAGGGCGAAGGGCCGCTCACTTGAACGAAGAGCCGCGGGCGGTTGGCCATGCTCCGCGGCGGCGGCTATCACGCGATACGCCCGGCGCAGATGGTGCAGCATCTCCGCGAAGCGAATGCCCCGGTAGAGTTCGACATATTCGAGGCCACCCTCGGCAACGCGATAGCTTGCATCCGACGGTCCTGCCTGCTCGGGATGATCCGAAAGCACGATCCGCGGCACGCCGAAGAACGCCGCCGTCCGGGCGATAGCGCCGAGATTGTGAGGATTGCCTACGCCATCGAGCAGAAGCAGCGTTTCCCCGCCGCGCGCCCATGCGTCGGCCTCGGCTGAATCCAGCACCGAGACGGGCCGGGGCCTCGCGATCGCGACGATACCGCCGTGCAAGACCGACCCTGCGATCAGCTCGAGTTCGCGGTCGTCGACCAATCGGTACGGCTTCCGCCGACGGGCGAGTTCGCTGCAAAAATCGCCGATGCGAGGCTTCATGCGCTGACCGAAGAATAGCCGCTCCACCCGCTCCGGCCCGGTAGAAAACACAGCCGATACGGCTGCCAGCCCGGCGATGCGGGCAAGCTTTGTCTTGTGGCGAAAAGTCGGTTCGGTCTGTCTTGTCATTCGAGCCTGCTTGCATGCGCGAGTTCACATCTGCCCATACGCTGTCGCGGCTCTGCTAATTATCCGCCGGGAAGTGAATCCAGGTGAGTTCGTGCTTGTTGTGATGAAGATGCAGGAGCCGCGACCCCGGGATGGCAGCAAAGCTGCGCATGGCCTCGAAGTCGGTCTCGCCCTGGAATTTCAGCGTGCACACGAACCGGCGAACGGTGCGCGCCTGAAGACATTTTTGCACCACGCTCAATAGCCGCTTCGGATAGCAGGCGATATCCGAAAACAGCCAATCAACCGGTCCGACCTGACGCGGATCGAGCGCGAAGGCGCTTTCGCGGCGATACTCCACGCCGGGCAGGCTCGCGACGCGCGGGTCGAGCGCGGCTTTGTCGATGCTGAGCACGCGTGCCCCCAGGCTTTGCAGGACCCAGGTCCAGCCGCCGGGACTGGCGCCGAGGTCGAGACACAACTCGCCCGGTCGCGGCCTCAGGCCAAGCAGCGTGAATGCCTCCCAGAGCTTGAGATAGGCGCGGCTTGGTGCGGTACGATCCTCGACGAACCTGACCTCTCCATTGGAGAAGGCGCTCGAACACGATGGCGATGCGAGCAACATATCCGGCGCAATCAGGGCCCACGAGCCCAAGGGTGCGAGCGGAACGGGCGAGCCGAACACGAGGGGTCTGCCCGAGACTTTCGGAAGTCGCTCGGCGATCAACGCCGCACGGCGATGATGGGCGACCGGGTAGTGAGCCCAGTTGCGCTGGATCGCGCGCAGTTTGTTGGCGGCATCGCCGATCGACGAAATCGGGATGAGCGCCGGATTGCGCCAGACGTTGGCGACCCAAGCCAATGGCCGCGCGAGGCCGGACGCCAACACCAGGCTGCCGTGAACCTCTTCAACCGCGGTTCCAAGCTCATTCAAAAGTTCGGCAACGAAGCCTTCGGGAGCAAGATAGCCGGTCAGGTCGGCCACGATCAAACTCACACAGCCACTCGGAGCCATGACCAAGTGGATGCTTACGGTGAAGGATCATCCGGAAAAGCGCGGCTTCTCCGTAGCTGACCCGGGAATAGATAGGCCTTCCCGAAATGCGCGTACGCTATCGAGAACGGTACGCGCCGGCGAAGAAGCCGTCGCGAGGCGCTCGATACAAGTTGAACCCAAGCAGCACAAGTACTGCGCTTTTTATAAGCAAATCATAAGCGGTGACGTGTGGATGCGATCGCGCTTGGGTGACGTTGCGCCCAGGGATCGCCGTGCCGAGCGTTCACTCTGACATCGGCGTCGCGGCGCGCTCCATGACCGCCGCAAAGAAGCCGTCGGTACCATGGCGCGCCGGTGTCAGCGACAAGTAGTCCGGATGATGCGAATCCGTCAACTGTGGCGCGGTCTCGCGTAGCGCCACCACATGAAAGGCGGGATGCCTCGCAAGAAAGGTTGCGACCTGCTCCTCATTCTCCTGCGGCACCATGGAACAGGTGGCGTATACGAGCCTTCCACCGGGCTTCACGAGCCGCGCGGCGCTTGCAAGAATGTCGGCCTGCAGCGGCACCAGATTATCAAGCCCCGGTCCCAGCGCGCGCCAGCGCGCATCCGGATTCCGCCTCCAGGTGCCGGTGCCACTGCAGGGCGCATCGACCAGCACACGATCGAACGTGCCCTTATGGCGCTTCACCCAGCGATCCCGTTCGCTTGCCAGGGATCTGGTCTCGATATTGTGCAGCCCCGCGCGCCGAAAACGCTCGGCGCCGCGCTTCAGCCGGTTGGCCAGCACGTCGCAAGCCACAACGTGGCCCCTGTTCGCCATCTGCGCGGCGATGGCGAGCGTCTTGCCGCCGGCGCCGGCGCAAAAATCGACCACACGGTCGCCCGGCTGCGCCTCAACCAGCATGGCCACAAGCTGTGATCCCTCGTCCTGAATTTCGGCCTCGCCGTTTGCCAGCATCGGCAGCCTGTCCAACGGGGGACGCTCTTTCACACGAATGCCATAGGGAGCCATGCGGCATGCCTCGGCCTGCAGGCCAAGCCCCTGCAGCGCGCGCAGCGCGACCTCGCGCGTGGCCTTAAGCGGATTAACTCGCAGATCGAGCGGAGCTGCGGTCAGCAGCGCGGCCATTTCATGTGCGAAGGACTCGCCGAAACGGCGACGCAAAGAGGCAGCCGCCCAGGACGGGCATTCACCGCGTACCTCGTCCGGCATGGCGGGATGGTCTATTGCGCAGCCCTGCAGTTTTACCAGCAGTCCGCGCTCCTGATCCGTCAAGAGAGCCGGGGCGAATTGCCCGCTGTTGAACAGACTGTGAACCTGATCGCGCGTCTTGTTTCCGCCGAGCGCCAGCCATGCCAGCAGCCGGTTGCGAGGCAAGTCCTGACGTCCGTGCCTCGCCAACCACCACCCCAACCGCGCGTGATGGCGCAACAGCGTATAGAGCAAGTCGAAAATATAGCCGCGATCGTGGTCACCGATATAACGTCGCGCCCGAAACCATGCCGACACAACTGCGTCGGCAGGGCGCGCGACGGTGTCGACCTCATGCATCAGATCAAGAGTGGCTTGAAGACGGCTGGCGGGGGTCACGGAAAAGTCGATCAGCAGGAAAAGCGTAGCATCCTAGACGAAAGCCTTGCCTTTGGCCACTGAGCGTCGTCGTAGTAACTGGACCCTACACAGGTCGGATCGTGCGAAGGCGTCCGCATCCAACGTCACGGCGTAGCAACAAGCCCCTCGTGTCTTGCAGCCAGCTTCATTTCAAATAGGATTAGAACGGAAGAAAGACCGGAACCAGCGTCACACTGACGATCGCAACCGCGATGCTGAACGGCGCACCCACCCTGACGAAATCGCCAAAACTATATTGTCCGGGTCCTACGACGAGCGTGTTCACGGGCGAGGAGATCGGTGTCATGAAAGCCGTGGACGCGGCCAGCGCGACGATCATGGCGAACGGATAGGGCGAAGCGCCGAGATCGTTGGCGATTGCCAGCGCCACAGGCGCCATCAATACCGCCGTTGCGGTATTGGAAATGAACAGACCCAGCGCCGCGGTGATGCCGAACAAGGTCGCTAACACCAGACGCGGCGCCGCGCCTCCGAGAAGGCTGAGCAAAGCGTCGGCGGCGAGGACGACCCCTCCCGTCCGCTGCAAGGCCAGCGAGAACGGCAACATGCCGACGATCAGGATCAGGCTCTTCCAGTTGATCGAGCGATAGGCATTGTTGAAATCGACACAGCCGAAGAGTCCCATCAGCAGGCAGCCGATCAAGGCGGCCTGCACGTTCGACACCAGCCCGCTGATCATCATCGCGACCACCAGTCCCAGCACGGCCAGCGCTTGCGGCGCCCGATGTGCCGCCGGAAGCACTTCTTCCAGTTCTGCGGGCATGTTCAGGACGACCATTTCGTCCTGCCTGGATTGCAGTTCCTGAATGTCGGACCAGAAGCCGATTAGCAGCAGCGTGTCCCCGATCTTCAGCCGTTCGTCGAGCAGATCGTGCACGGCTACTTTACTTCCGTGCCGCAGCCCGATGACGGTGAGGCCATATTCGGAATTGGTCCGGGCTTCACGCACGGTCTGACCGATCAGCCCGGATTCGGCCGGCAGGATGACCTCGACCGCGCCGATATCCTGAGAGCGGTCGACGAAATAGTTTCCGATCTCGTTGAACGGCAGCGGCTCCAGCTGCAGGGAATTCCAGGCAACGTTGAGGCCGTGGTTTTCGGCCTGCACATCGGCAAGTAACACATCGTCGGCCTGTAGTTCCAAAGGCGAGGTCGGGCGAAGCACCCTGGCCGCCAATCCTTTGCCGCGCTCGACGGCAAGAAGGTTGACGCCGGCCGAAGGCAAGGACAACTCGTCGACGCGCTTTCCGACCAGCGGCGAGCCGGTGATGATGCGGCCGCGTTTCTCGCGCTCGACGAGATGATATTGCTCGATCCACTGCGCAAGGGTCGGCCGGCGATCGCTCGTCCCAGGCAGCCCGGATTTCGATGCCAGCAAACGCCGCGCGAAAAGCATGTAGACGATGCCGAGCGCGAGCAGCGGCAGTCCAAAGGGGGTGAAGCTGAAAAAGTTGAAACCCTGAGCACCCTGCCGGACCAATTCGGCATTCACGACGAGATTTGGTGCAGTCGCCACCAGAGTCAGCATTCCGCTGATCAACGCGGAGAAACTCAAGGGCATCATCAATTGGCTCGGCGCCGTGCCGCGATTTTGCGAGATGCGCAGCACCACCGGGATGAAAATAGCGACCACCGCGGTCGAACTCATCAGGGAGCCGAGGCCGCCGACCGCCACCATCAGCAGAACCAGCAGCCGCGTCTCGCTGCTGCCGGCCTTGGCGTTGAGCCAATCGCCGAGCCGGCGCGCGACGCCGGTCATGACAAGGCCCTCGCCGATCACGAATAGCGCGGCGATCAGCACGATCGACGGATCGGAGAATCCTGCCAGCGCTTCGTTCGCGGTGATGATGCCGGTGAAGGGCATTATCACGATCACGAGCAGCGCAACCGCGTCCATGCGGGGTCGGTTGATGACGAACATCACGATCGCGGCCGCGAGCATCAACAGGACGAGGGCGAGATCGAGGTTCATCACTACTTTCACGGGGGACGACGAGGCCGATGATCTATAAGGTGACTATCATTGTCCACCGCGGAAGCATGTCCGGCGCTCCGTAAATTTCGCCGGTTTGATACGGATCGGATCAATCCCGATCAGGGAGGCTGCGGCGCGGATCAGTATCGTGCACACGATGCGGCGACGAGCATGGTCACGTCAACTTCGTCCGCGAACAAATCGGGGATAGGTCGGATACTCAGATCGCATTCGGGACTCAGGGTAACACCTGATGGCGGCCGGGGCGTAGCCCCGTCAGGCTTCCGTACTCGCAGCAATCCATGGGCGCATGATGGGAACCGTCCCTTCCGATCCTTCGGCGAGCGTTGCTCGTGAGACTGTCCTGATCGATCTGGCACTGCAGGGTGGCGGGTCGCATGGCGCTTTTACGTGGGGCGTGCTCGATCGGTTTCTCGAAGAGACCTGGTTGAAGATTGAAGGCGTCTCGGGCACGTCGGCGGGAGCGATGAATGCCGCCGTTCTGGCCGACGGTTATGCCGACGGCGGCGCGGAGGGCGCGCGTGCGGCGCTGGCGACATACTGGCGGCACGTGTCCGATGCGGCACGCTTCAGCCCGTTCCAGCGCAGCCCGATGGATCGGATGCTGGGACGCTGGACGATGGACAATTCGCCCTTGTTCTTCATGCTCGACACCATGACCCGGCTATACTCGCCTTATGATCTCAATCCGCGCGGCTCCAATGTGCTGCTGCCGATACTGGAGAAGGAGATTGATTTCGACAGGCTGCGGAATTCTCCGATCAAGGTGTTCATCACGGCCACCAACGTTCGCACCGGGCGTCCGCGGGTATTCCGTAATGCCGATATCACGCCTTCCGTGCTGCTCGCCTCGGCCTGCCTGCCCACCATGTTCCAGGCCGTGGAGATCGACGGAGAGAGCTATTGGGACGGCGGCTATTCCGGCAACCCGACCCTGACGCCCCTGATCAACGAACTTGTTTCAGACGACACCATCATCATTCCGATCAATCCGGTCGAACGGCCGGGCACGCCGACATCCGCCAGCGAAATACTCAATCGCCTTAACGAGGTCTCGTTCAACGCCGTGCTGATCAAGGAACTGCGGATGATGGCGCTGCTGCGCCGGACGGCTGACCCCGGCGACGGTGAGGGCGCGCAGTGGGCCAAGATGCGGGTCCACATGGTAAGCAACTGCGTCATGGACAAACTGGGCTATTCCTCCAAGTTAAATGCCGAATGGGATTTTCTCATCATGCTGCGCGAGGAGGGACGCAAGGCCGCAGAGGAATTCTTGTCGGAACACGGGGATGCCATAGGCAAGCGATCGACCCTCGATATCGACCGCCTCGTCGAAGGCATGTGATCTCATGGGCCTTCTCGGAATTCTGCTTGCGCTGGGCCTGCTGATCTGGCTGGCCTATCGCGGATGGAGCGTCCTTCTGCTGGCTCCGGCGGCCGCATTGATCGCCGCCGCCGTATCCCGCGAGCCGTTGCTCGCGCATTGGACGCAAACGTTCATGGGCAGCGCGGCGCAGTTCCTCGCGCAATTCTTCCCGCTGTTCCTGCTCGGCGCGCTGTTCGGCAAACTCATGGACGATAGCGGCTCGGTGGAAGCGATCGCGCGCTTCATGACCGAGCGGCTGGGTCCGCGCCGTGCGATCCTCGCGGTAGTGCTGGCGGGCGCGCTTGTGACCTATGGCGGCGTCAGCCTGTTTGTCGCCTTCTTCGTCCTGGCGCCGATGGCGCAGGCATTGTTTCAGGTTGCCGACATTCCGAGGCGATTGATGCCGGCGGCGATCGCGCTCGGCACCTCGACGTTTACGATGACGGCCTTTCCAGGTACGCCCGCCATCCAGAACGCAATTCCGATGCCGTTCTTCGGCACCACGCCGTTCGCCGCGCCCGGCCTCGGCATCATCGCCTCGGCAATCATGCTGGCATTTGGATTGTGGTGGCTGGCCCGTTCCGAAGCCGCGGCCAGGAAGGCGGGCGAAGGCTTTGGCAACACGGATGTCGCGCCAAACAGCGCTGCGGACGATCAGATCATTCGCGAGCGGGCGACGACCGCGCGCGAATTCGATCCCGCCGAGATCAGCCACGGCAAGCACGCCGACGCTTCGGTGCCGATCGCTCTTGCCGCGCTGCCGCTCGTTGTCGTGGTCTGCGTCAATCTCCTGATGTCGCTCGTCATCCTGCCGCGCCTTGATTTTTCCTTCCTGGCGGAACCGCGCTGGGGCGCGACCTCGCTGCCGGCCGTCGCGGGAGTCTGGTCGGTCGCGGTGGCGCTCGCGGCTGCCACCCTTACCCTTGTCGTTGTCAATCGCAGGCGGCTGCCGAGCTTGCGCGAGAGCATGGATGCCGGCGCCAACGCATCCGTCTTGCCGGCCTTCAGCGTTGCCAGTCTCGTCGGCTTCGGCGCCGTCGTTGCAATGTTACCGGCGTTTGCCGTGGTGCGCGACTGGGTGCTTTCGATCGGCGGCGGCCCATTGGTCTCGCTTGCGGCTGCCACCAACATCCTCGCCGCCCTGACCGGTTCGGCCTCGGGCGGCATGACCATCGCGCTCGATGCCCTCGGCGACACCTATATGCGTATCGCCGCCGAGCAGGGCATCGATCCCGCACTGCTGCACCGTGTCGCGGCGATCGGCTCGGGGACCCTCGACAGTTTGCCGCACAATGGCGCGGTCGTGACCCTGCTCGCGGTTTGCGGCTCGACACATCGCGAAAGCTATCTCGACATCGTCATGGTCGGGATCGTCAGCGCACTGATCGCGCTCGCGGCCGTCATCGTTCTGGGCTCGGCGTTCGGCTCGTTCTAGGCGGGCTGCCGGACACTTCGCGCCCCGCTTCAACAGAACCGTTTTGGATCCTACTGCCCTGAAACAGGAGAATGCGATGCCAGCTCCCTGCAAATTCGAAATCAGCGTTCTGAAGCATGACGAGCAGGAAATCATTCGCAACACGCATCACCCCGCGGTCGGCGAAATGTCTCGCGAGCAGCTTGAGAGCCTTCGCTCGAGGCTTCGGGATATTCACGACAAAGAGCGCACCTTGGCACGACATCGACAGCGCGAGGTGAAAGGTACAGCCGAATCGCGAGGCAAGGGCTTTTCCGGAACAGTCGAGCACGCAACGCAACGCAAGCAGGTTTTCGTCGCCGCCATCAAGCGCGTGAACAAGGAATTGAAGCGCATCCGGAAATTCGAGGCAAAAAAGGAGCTTGGGGCAGCCGCGCGACGGGCATTGGCGGTGCGCCGGGCGCAGCAGTTCTCCCGTCCGCTGAACGATCCAAGCCCACATGAAGGGATGCGCGCCATCCCGAGCCGGCGCCGCAATAAGACGGTGCCTCCATCAAAGATCGGAAGGGTGTCGCAGGCTAACAAGCGGACACAGGCGAGACGAGACACCAGAAGCCGGTAAGGCGGCGCCTGGCTCGAACAAGTTATGCTTGCGCGAATGCCGGAACTGCCTTGAACTGGAAGGCAGGCGGCCGGACACAGGCCGGACGATAAATGTTTCGTTCGGTGTTACGCAACGTCGCCGGCGTTGGAGATATCCGGCCATGCGTGCAAAGCTATTCAAATACACGAAAATTGCGGGGGCGCTGCTGAGTGTAGCCCTGCTGACCTTATTTGCGGTCCGTGTCTACGATTCGCAGCGGGGATTGCCGCTCGAACCGTGGCACACTTTCGTGCCGCGCGAACTGCATGCGGATAAGCTCGATGCTGCCGATTGGGCGCAATATCTGACGGCGGAGGCGGCGCTCTTCGATGACGTCCGGCGGGAGGTTTCCCAGAAGCTCGAGGCGGACGATCGCGTGCCGTCCAATCGATATTTCGACGGCAGTCCGATCTATCCGGCGCACTTTGTGCAGGACTTCAACCGCTCATTCGTGCTTGAGCCGAACGGCAAGCCGGTGGGCGCCGTCGTGCTTCTGCATGGTCTGACGGACTCGCCCTACAGCCAGCGTCATATCGCGACTTTCTATCGCGATCGCGGTTTCGTGGCGATCGTGCCGAGGATGCCGGCGCATGGCACCGTCCCCGCCGCACTGACCGACGTCGTGTGGGAAGACTGGCTGGCGGCGACCCGGCTAGCGGTGCGCGAGGCGCGCAGGCGGGTCGATCCGTCGGCGCCGTTGCATCTGGTGGGTTTCTCCAATGGCGGTGCGCTGGCCGTGATGTATGCGCTCGATTCCCTGGGCGACGAGAAGCTGGCGCGACCGGATCGGCTGGTGCTGATTTCACCAATGGTCGGCATCACGCGCTTCGCGCGCTTTGCCGGTCTGGCGGGGCTGCCCGCGATCCTGCCTGCTTTTGCCAAGGCCGCCTGGCTCGGCATCGTGCCGGAGTTCAATCCGTTCAAATACAATTCCTTCCCGGTCAACGGTGCGCGCCAGTCCTATCGACTGACGGAGGCGCTGCAGGGCCGGATCGCACGCTATGGCCGTGAAGGGAAACTGGGGCAGTTGCCGCCGATCCTCACCTTTCAGTCGCTGATCGATTTTACGGTGAGCACGCAGGCGATCGTATCGGCGCTTTATGCGCACCTTCCCGCCAATGGCAGCGAGCTGGTGCTGTTCGATATCAACCGAACGGCCCGGTTCGGTCCTCTGCTCCGCGCCAGTGCCGACACCGCCCTCGCGCGCATCGTGCCGAGCCCGCCGCGTAATTATCGTCTTTCGATCATCACGAACGCGGATGACGAGAGTGACGAGGTGATCGAGCGTTCTACCGAGGCGGGCGGTACCAGCGAGAAATCGCGTCCCCTCGGATTATCGTATCCGGCGGGATTCTATTCGCTTTCGCACGTTGCGCTGCCGTTTCCGGTCAGCGACGCCCTCTACGGCGCGGAGCCGGATAAATCCGAGAATTTCGGAGAGAATTTCGGCATCCTGGCGCCGCGGGGCGAGCGCAACGTCCTGATCGCCAGTCTCGACTCGCTGATGCGGGCATCGTCAAACCCGTTTTTCTCGTACATGGTCGACCGGATCGGCGAAGGAATTCCGGCCGCGGCGAAAGCGAAGCGGCTCGCGCAATAGGAGCGGGTGGCTATTGCACCAGCCGCGCCCGCATCCGCCCGTATTCCTGCTCCGTGATCGATCCGGCCGCTTTCAGCCGATTGAGTTTCTCGAGCTCGTCCGCGGCGCTGAAACCGACGTAGTTGCGCAACTCCTCCTGGGCCTGCTTGGCTTGCTCTTGCTGCCTTTGCGCCATGCCCCGCCCTTGCGTGAGGAGGTACACAAAAATACCGATATAGGGCAGGACGATGAGCAGGATCACCCAGCAGACCTTGCCGAAGCCGGACACATCGTGGCGACGAAAAAGATCGGTCGCCACGATAATGAAGAGCCAGAACCAGAGAACAAATATGAACACCGCGAACGCGTTGGCGAGGAAATTGCTGTAGGTATAACCACCTTGAAACAACATGATCGTTCTCCATTTTCCGGATTGGCGCTGCTTGAGACTGGAGGCGCCGGGCATCCTGATAGCTGCGTAGTCACTCCTTATCGAAGCTTGAGACTCGTCACGCCCAACGCGATGTTAAGCCCGACCTGGCCTCCGGCGGACAACGGCTGCAAGGTGATCGCGCGGTGAAATCCGCCGACCAGTACTTTGGCGCCCACGCCGAGGCCGAGGGCGACGTTGCCGCTCGCGCCTACGTAGCTTCCTCTCAGGGTAGCTCGACCGATCTGACTGTTCCGCGCGAACACCCCCCAGAATAGCCTTCCTCCCCTGGTGACACCGACGTCGAGACCGACCCGCCTTATCGTTCCCGTGTAGGCGTATTGCCGTCCGGTTTCAGTCGCGCTGAAGATGCATCGCATATCTTGCCGGGATCCCAGCACCAGTCCCACACGCGGACCGGTACTGCATGTCAGCTCTCCGACCCGCACCGGTGACCGGTCCTGTGCCGA
This sequence comes from uncultured Alphaproteobacteria bacterium, assembly GCA_963756215.1. Classification (GTDB taxonomy): domain Bacteria; phylum Pseudomonadota; class Alphaproteobacteria; order Rhizobiales; family Xanthobacteraceae; genus Bradyrhizobium. The sequence goes on from CAVWMY010000003.1 coordinate 452,486, forward strand.
CGCCGGCAAAGCTGGTAGGATTGCGCATACCATGGCCAATATACGAACGCTGAACATTGATCCGCCTGCGAGCGACGAACGGGCGCACGTTCCGGTTCCTGATGCTAGCGCTCGGCGCGCGGGAGTTGATCCAAAGAAACCCTGAGATATCCGGATAAATACCCTGATGGCTCGGCAAGGCGGTTTGAATTTAGGTGAGCGAGTATTCGCATGGGCGTCGTCATGGTCGGCATATCATGCGATGCGGACATCGAGTTCTGATGGTGGGTGGGATATGGCCTGTACGAAAACGTCTCGCGGGGTCGCCAAGAGCCTCGTCACTGGCCTCGTCGTTGGCCTTATCGCGGCCGCTTCGATTTTGCTGAGCCTGTCGGGCGCGTCGCCGGCACGGGCCCAATCGACCACAGCGGTGCTGTTTCAGAACGTGCGGATATTCGATGGAAAGGGCGACGCCCTCTCGGCGCCAAGCAACGTCCTCGTCCGGGACAACAAAATCGAGAAGATTTCGACGGCCGCGATAGCGGCCAACGGGGCCGAGACTGTCACTGGAGGTGGCCGCGTTCTGATGCCAGGCCTCATTGACGCCCACTGGCACGCAATGTTGGCCCGATCGAACCCGGCGGAAGCGATCACCGGCGATGTCGGCTATCTCAACCTGGTGGCCGCGGCAGAAGCGACGGCCACGTTGATGAGGGGCTTCACCACCATTCGTGACCTGGGCGGACCCGCCTTCGGCCTTAAACGCGCGATCGATGAAGGCCTGGTTGTCGGTCCCCGCATCTATCCGTCCGGAACCATGATAACGACCACCGGAGGGCACGCCGATTTTCGTCCGCTGGTCGAACTGCCGCGAAGCCTCGGCGAGCTCAGCCGCGGGGAGCAAATCGGCGGCTACAGCATTACGGACAACCCCGATGAAGTCAGGCTGCGCGCGCGTGAGCAATTGGCGCAGGGCGCGTCACAGATCAAGCTCGTCGGGGGCGGCGGCGTCGCTTCACCGCTCAGCCCGATCGACATGGTCACTTTCACCGAGCCGGAGTTGCGCGCGGCCGTCGAAATCGCCAACAACTGGGGCACCTACGTCACGGTTCATGCCTATACGCCGGCTTCGATCCAGGTGGCTATCGCAGCGGGAGCCAAATGCATCGAACACGGCCACCTTATGGACGAGGCGACCGCCAAGTTGATGGCGGACAAGGGCGTCTGGTTGAGCACCCAGCCGTTCGTGGAGGAAGACTCGGCCCCGCTTTCAGGTCAGCAACGGGAGAGGTTGCTTCAGGTAGTTGCCGGTACCGACAAGGTCTACGCGCTGGCAAAGAAATACAAGCTGAAGACCGCGTTCGGTTCGGACCTTCTATTCTCCGAAGCGTTGGCCGCGCGCCAAGGTGCCGCGCTGGCTCGACTCGCCCGTTGGTATACCACGGCCGAGCTTTTGAAGATGGCAACCGCTGCCAATGGCGAGTTGATGGCCCTGTCCGGCCCTCGCAATCCCTATCCGGGAAAGCTGGGGGTGGTGGAAGAGGGGGCGCTGGCCGACCTGTTGCTGGTCGACGGTAACCCGCTCGAAAACGTCAAGCTGATCGAAGATCCCGCCAAAAATTTTGTCGTCATCATGAAAGACGGCAAAATCTACAAGAATACACTCGTCCGCTAATTTCCCGCTACTGCCCAGATTTTGCCTAGATGTCGCAATGTTAAATTTTAGTAAGCGCGTTGCGACAGAAGCCGGGCGAGGCCATTTCACTTTTTAATGACCGAGAAATGCGGTCGTACGGAAACGTCGGCAATTCCCGTTGGGTTTCGGGGGCGCTCGATCCGGTTCGTGAAATGGTTGGCTCGGATCATGTTTGGATCAATCAAGGCTTTCATCTCGAATCTGGTTGAAGGTGCGGATCGGCCCGGTCATTTCGAGGGGCGGGATCGCCTGATCGCGGTCGCGGCACTGCTCATCCGCGTAGCGACGGTGCATCACGATTTGACGGAGCGCAGGCGAGCCAAGCTGCTGGCCATCCTGAAATCATATTACGGATTGGACCATAATCTGTCGGTGCAACTGATCGTTGATGCCGAAGCGGTCGCCCGGACCGCGGTCGATCTCTATCGCTTTACCCGGAAGCTCAATGAATCCTTCGACGATGAGGGGCGTCGCCGGGTCGTTCAAATGATGTGGGAAATCGTTTACGCGGACGGAGGCGTCAATGAGTTCGAAGAAAACATCATCTGGCGCGGCGCGGATCTGCTGGGCGTATCTTCCCGGCAGCGCGTCGAGCTTCGGCAGAGAATTGCGGCCAGGGCGGAGGGCTTGACGCCCGCCTCATCGCCGATCGCGGCATCGGCGGCTGTACGCGAACGATCGGATTCAATGCGCCTCGTCACCGTGCGAAGATCGCCGCACCTAACGCCATGATCAATATCAGTAACGACGTTCCGGCGATCGGCCACTGACGAAGCGTGCTGTCCATTCGTTCCATCGCCTTGCCGCAGGCAAGCGCGAACGATATCCCGCCATGCGCCAACACGATGATGTCTCCCTCGGGAATCCGCGGCAGCCGCCGCACCCAGCGCCACAGGGCCAAAGCCAGCGTGGCACCAAGCAGCACCGGCCAAAGCGCTTTCCACAGAACAGCGGGAGCGAGAGGGTCGGGCAACATTCCATCGGGGACCGCGAGATAGAGCGCCCATGGCACGATGAGCGCCGCCGCGGCAATGGTCAGCCAGGGCCGGACCAGTCCGGGGGCGGCCGCGGCCTGTGGATTGCTTGACGCGTTTTGCGAGAGGCTGCGCACGAACTGCAGCATCAGCAGGGTCGTTCCGATCGCGGACAATGTTGCGATCTTGCTCGCGGTGCCGTCTCCCAGCGGCCCATCGACCACGATCTTCGCCAATGCGCCGCCGGTCAGCGGAAGACCGCCAAGGCCCACCGCGATGATTGCGACCGGGATCAGCATTCGCCAGAGATATCGCGCGCCGGTCGCAGCGATGACCCCTACGGAAAGAAAAAGTGCGCCTTTGACCAGGATATGGTTCGCGGCATAGAAGGCGGCCGCCAGTGCGGCGCGAGCGTCTCCTGCGATCATTCCCATGCCGATCACGGCGACGATCACTCCCATCTGGCTCACGCTCGAATACGCCAGCACCACCTTGGGATTGCGCTGCGTGATTCCGATCACGACGCCGTAAAGCGCGGCGAAAAGTCCGATGGCGGCGAGTGTGGTGCCCCAGCCGGGCGTTGCGGTATCGAGAGGGAGGAAGCGGATCATGCCCAGGATGCTCGCCTTGACGACTGCGCCGCTCAACACCGCGGAGGCCGGTGTCGGCGCCGCTGAGTAGGCCAGCGGCATCCAGAAGTGAAGGGGCACGAGACCTGCCTTGATGCCGAGGCCGGCGATCAACAGCGCCAGGATCAGGTCGCGCTGCGGGGACGTCGGCAATGCGGCGGCCGCGTCACGGATCAGCAGGCTGTCGCCCGGGATCTGCGCGGCGAGCAGCACAAATGCCATCAACAGCAACGCTTCGGCGAACAGTGCGACCCCGATGTAAATCGCACCGGCGCGCCGGGCGCGGGAAGTTTCGTGATGGATCACGAGACCGCAGGCCCCGACGGAGAGCAAGGCAAGAAGGAAGTAAAAGCCGACCATGTCCGCAGCGAGAAATACGCCGATACAGCCGGTCAGCGTCATCAGCCAGCACACGGCAAATCGACCCCGGTTCGGCCGGTCCCGCAGATATGGCGCGGCATAGGCACCTGACGCGCACCACAACAGCGCAGCGACGCCAAGTAGCGCCGCGCCGGGCAGGTCGAGGGCGAACGTGAGGTGCAGGCGCTCCGGACCAACGATCAGCGGCATATCCCAGGAGCCAGATAGCGCAGCGACAAGCGCCGGGATCGGCGCGAGCGCCAGCCACGACGGCATCCGGTGCAACACCCATGGCCAGAGGCATCCCAGCAGCATTGCGAGCGGAACGGCGAGGGCGCAGGCCAGCAATGTCGTCGTCTCGATCATCGGCCTGATCCAAACACGTCGATCGGTCCGAGCGCGACCAGCCCCAGCAACAGCGAAGCCAATGCCAACGTCAGCGCCGCCGCCTCCTGATATCGCGGCACCGTCGACCTCGGTTCAAGCGGTTCGGGCGAGGGTGCGAGCGCGCGCGAAAGCACAATGAACATGTAGGCGCTCGTGAACAGGCCTCCCGTGAGCATCACCACCGCCCACCACCATTGACCAGTGGTGAACGCGGCCTCGAGCAACAGCCATTTCGCGAGAAAGCCGCCGCTTGGCGGCAGGCCGACCAAGGACACGCCGCCCAGCGCGAATGCAAAGATCGTCATCGGAAGCGCGCGCGCGATCCCTCCGAGTTCACCGATCCGGTCATGTCCAAGCGCCGCGTAGATCAACCCGGCGGCCATGAACATCGCCGCCTTCGCGGTCGCATGCGACATCGCCTGAAGCATGCCGCCGGTCAAGGCGCCGCCATTTTGCAGCTGCCCCGACACGGTGCTGAAAGCGAGCGGAAACATCAGAAACAGATAGCCGATCTGCGCAACCGTCGAATAGGCGATCAAAAGCTTGAGGCGCTTCTGTCGCAGCGCGACGACACTGCCGAATAAAATGGCTGCGGTCCCCAGCGTTCCGAACAGTTGCGCAGCGGAGAAGCCGAGCATCCCCGGCGCCACGTCGAACCACAGCCGCACGACGACGAAGAATGATCCCTTGACCACGACTGCCGACAGGATGGCGCTGGCTGCCGCCGGTGCTCCGGCATGCGCGGGCGGAAGCCAGAGATGCAGCGGGAACAATGCGGTCTTGGCGAACAATCCGATCGTCATGAGCACGACGGCGACGAAGGTAGCCGGCTCCATGTGAATGCGCTGGGACAACAACGCCATGTCGAGCGTTGCATAGCTGCCGTAGAGCAGTGCCGTTCCCACCAGGTAAAGAATTGAGCCGAGAAGTGCGAAAAGCAGGTATCTTAGCGCGGCCTGCAAGGTTTCGGCGCGGCCGTCCAGGGAGACCAGGGGTACCGCCGCGAAAGTCAGCAACTCGAGTGCGACATACAGCGTGAAAAGATCCCCGCCAAGGAAGATCATGTTCATCGCGCCCCACACTGCCATCAGCAACACCCAGAACACGAAAGGCGCGCGGGTCTCGACAGGTTGGGCGTGGGTATTGAAGTCCGCATGCGCAAATACCGCGACGACGCAGATCACGACGGTCACCGTCAACATCATGGCGACTGAAAGTCCGTCGGCGCGCAAGGCAATGCCGAGCGGGGGTGACCAATTGCCCACGATGTAGGTCAGTTGGTCACCGCTTTGCCAGACCTCGTCGAAGATCAAGAGCGCCGTGACGAGACCGCAGGGCAGCAGGACCGCGGCAATTTTTTCGACATGCCTGCCACCGACGACCATCGACAGCAAAATGCCGATGACCGGCAATACGATGGCCAGGACCAGAAGCGCTCCGCCCGTTGTCGTTGCATCTGGCAAGACGGCCGGGTTCGGCATCAGGAATTGTCCTCGTCGGTACCCGTGCTTGCTGGATTGTCGGGATGAATCGTCGACCGTCCGGTTTCTTGCGCAAGCCGCAGCAACAACGCGATGGAGAGCGCCGTAGCCGCGAAGGCAACGACGATCGCGGTGATGACCATCGCCTGCGGGACAGGATCGCCCCCGATTCCCGCGGTCGCGGCTCTCCTGGCGATGACGCCGAACAACAGGAACACGCCGCTTCCGAGCAGATTGAACGCCAGTATCTTGCGCAACGGTTCGGGATTAGCGATGAGTTCGTACAAACCAGTTCCTACCAACGCCGCGCCACATAGACCAAAAAGCGTTGCGGCATTCATCGCGGTCGTGTCCGTTCCGGTGGTCCCGCGGCCAGCATCGCGAGCGCTGCGCCGATCGAAAGGGTCAGCGCGACTTCCACCGCGACAATCAACGGTTTGGCGTAGCCCATGGGATAGGCCAGAAACGCATTCGCCAATACGAAACCGGCGAGCCCGATCGCAAGAAAAATCACCGGCCCGATGACGAGAAGCAGGCGCAGCCACGGCTGGCTGATCGGAGGCAGCCTCTCCAAGCCCGCGACGATCGCAAGCAGCCACATTGCGGCCAGCACCGTACCGCCTTGGAAGGCGCCACCGGGTTCTTTGGCACCGACCCAGCACAGATAGACTCCAACCACGATCCCCACCGGCGGCAGCAATTGGGCAAGAAAAGTCATCGTGCTGTTGGGCCGCGCGTAAATACGCAGCCCCGGTGTGCCTCCCCACATGGGGTCCGGGGCCAATGACCAGACGCCAAGCAACGCGAGCAGCAGGACTACCTTCTCGAGCAGCGTGTCGAGCGCGCGGTAGACAAACAAGACCCCGGCGACGGGATTGCCGAGCCCGGTCTGCGCCAGGTTGTCCATCACCGCGGGCGCGAGGGTGGGAATGATTTCGGGCGGCAGCAGGATCGCGGCCGCGAGGCCGATCGCCACCAGCGCGCATAATATACCCGCTGCCAGACGAACCGGCAGACTTGCGTGGGCGCTGTCGACTTCGGTCAGGCGAAGGCGGGCGGCTGCACCGAGCAGCAACATGCCGGTCATCCCGCCGCCGATCGCGGCTTCCGTCAGAGCGACATCGACGGCCGCGAGCCGTACCCAGGCAATGGCCAGCAACAATCCATAGACGACGAAGGCAATGACGGCTGCAAATGCCGAGCGCGTCGTGACCGTCGCGCCGCCGATCCCGAGGATCAGGACGGCGAGACCGATATCGAAGACATATGAAAGGATCACTGCGGAGGTCCGCTTTCCCGAATGGTGCCTGCAATGAGCTGCGTCACAATCGCACCGGACAACTGGACGAGCAGCCATATGCTCGCCAGTTTAACGGCGCCGAGCCATCCGTTGGCCTGAGGCAACAGCCCTAAAACGATGAGGCCAAGACCGAGATTGTCCACCTTGGTCAGGGCGTGCAGACGCGTCAGCGGATCGGGAAAACGCAGCAAGCCGACCGTGCCCGCCAGAAAGAACAGCGCGCCGGCCGTAACGGCGGCGACGGTAAACATGTCAAGCGCGATACTCATTCGTCGCTCATGAGTGCTGCAGTGCCAGTCTCCGGATCGGACGCGCTTCTGACGAATGCCACCGCCGCGAACGCGGCAAACACGGCTAACGTCAGCGCAACATCGGTGATCGCCGGCGTTCCGGTCGACACGGCCAGCAAGAGAAGTATCGCGACGCCACCCGTTCCGAGCAATTGCGCGGCCATCATCCGGTCGACCGCGGCGGGGCGCCGAAGAATCACCAACAAGCCCGTTGCCAGCATCGCCAGTACGAAGCATGCGGCTGCGAGCAGGAAGCTAGCCATGGCGCCCGGTCTCTCCGAAGGTCTGCACGCACAGCGCTTCCTCGCTGGACAACTGCTTGACCACCGGCTCGGTCACATCGAGACAGTGAATAGCCAGGCCGTCGCCCTCAGCAGGCCCGCACGGGAGCGTGCCAGGCAGCAGGCTCATGATCGTGCTGAACGCATTTCGCTTGGTACCCGGTGCGAGATCAGTCTGATAGACCACGAAACCCGGTCGTATCGGTAGCCGGGGATCGAGCGCCCGCAAGGCAACGTCGGTTCCAGCGACGATCGATTGGCGCAGGAAGTGCGACGAATACCGGACAATCCTGATCGGTCGCAGACGCCATCGCTGCGCCGGCATCAGGCGCAGACTTGCCCAGGTGGCCGTAACAGCAGCCACGGCTCCGGCGGCGAGGTCGGTGGGATCGGCGCCCGCCAGCGCGAGCCAGAGACCAAGGAATCCGGCGGCGCGAAAAATCGCAGCGGGAAGGGTCTTGGCTGGGCCGTCAAGCTTCGTGGGGCCGCCTGTTTCCGCTGACGAACTCATGGGGCTTTTCCAGACCTCCATTGCGTTTGTGCATGGAAGGCTATCGGTGCTCCGCTTGCGGAACGGTTCTTCAGGCCTCTCCCCTGGGCGGCAATTCGGCAACTATCCGCCGGGAATGATCGCCAGCGATGCCAGGCGTCCGCGAGTACAACTCGTTCGCGCCGGATAAAGCGAACAAAAGCAGCATCATCAATGCGAAGTTAGCATGATCGGCGTGGAGCGCATTTTCGCTCCCGCCCTATTCGCGTGCAGGCCTGAGTCCGACAGGAAGATCGAGAGCCCCGGCCCCAGCAGGCCTGACGACGGATATCGAGGGCTCAAGGATGACGGCCAGCAGAGCGGCGCGTCGGTCGGCTGTCCTCCGAGAGATGTCGGCCGGCTACAACTTCAACAGGCTGCAGCCGCTGCAGAGCACCAGCTTACGGACGGATGCCATGTTTCCGAGCGCACTCACGATAAACCGAGACGCCCCTGGTATTTCTGTCCGCCGCCGCCGCGGGAGAAAACGAGGGCACATTCTGCGCAGCTTCATTGGCCTGCCTCATGCACTCCGCCCGGATCGCATCCGCTGACTGTCGTTGTGCCGAGGCACCGGAAATAGATACTGCAAGAATTGCGGGAACGAGGAGGGCATATCCAAATTGTAGCTTCGCCTTGGGCATGGTCGGCTCCTTTATGGTTATCGATCAGGTTATAGATTTATCCCCAGGTTGCACGTTTAGAATGCACAGACAGGATGCACCGGCAACGTGCAGCGGGAAATCAGGTGATTACCTAGCTGAAGATGAGGAATCACCCTTTTCGCTAATGCGAACGGTTTTGCATGCCTTGGTTGGAGGTGAAGTCGACGCGGGAACGAGTTCGCAAAGGTTTGGCGCAAGATACCGACGCAGGCTGCGGCAAGCCTGGTGGAGAGCTCCGTCTTCAAGTGCTTACGAAGGACTTGATGACAAAGGAGCCGGCGATAGCTCCGTTCCCCTAAACCAGGCGACATACAATGTGGGCAGAAAGATCAACGTTAGAATAGTAGCGACCAACAGGCCGCCCATGATGGCAAAGGCCATTGGACCCCAGAACACCGTGGGAGCGATCGGTATCATGCCGAGAACGGTCGATACGGCCGTCAGCATGATCGGGCGGAAACGCGAACTGCTGGCGTCCAGCGCAGCATCCCACACACTCCTTCCCTGGTCCCGCTCGGCCTCGATCTGACCGATCAAAATCACCGCATTCTTGGTGATCATGCCCAGCAGCGCCAGGATGCCGAGGATGGCGACGAAGCCCAGCGGTCTGCCGGATAGCAGCAGCGCCGCAACAACGCCGATCAGGCCGAGAGGCGCAACGCTGAGCACCAGAAACAAGCGCTGGAAGCTTTGCAGCTGAACCATGAGAACGGTGAACATGATCAGCAGCATGATCGGGACCACCGCGATCACGGAAGCCTGCGATGTCTGGCTTTCCTCCACGGTACCGCCGACGACAATGTCGTAGGACGCGGGAAGCGTCTTTCTCAGGGTGTCCACCGCCGGCGAAAGCGAACTCACCACCGTCTCCGGGAGTGCGCCCGCCGCGACATCGGCCTGCACCGTCAGGGTCGGAACGCGGTCGCGTCGCCAAATCAGGGGATATTCCTGCTCATATTCGAAGGTCGCGAACTGGCTCAGAGGGACCGTTTGCCCGTTGGGCAGCGGCACTTGCAGGTTGCGCAGGTTCGATAGCGAAAGCCGCTCGTCATCCGTCGCGCGGGCGATGACATCGACCAGGTAGATATCGTCGCGAATCTGGGTGACCGGGGTGCCCGAGATTACCGTATTCAAAACGCCGGCGATCGTCTGCGAGCTCAACCCCAATAGACGGGCCTCGTCCTGGTCGACGCGGATGCGCACCTGGCGGGACGGCTCGATCCAGTCGAAATTGACCTGTTTGGCCTTGGGGCTGGCTGAGATGATGCGGGCAAGCTTGAACGCGATTTCTCTAACCACGCTCGCGTCAGGTCCACTGACGCGATATTGCAAGGGCCAGCCAACCGGTGGTCCGAGCTCAAGCGGCGAGATCCGCGTGACGGCGCTCGGAAATTCGTTGGCCAGAAACGTCTCCAGTTTGGCTTGCAGCCGTTCGCGCGCGGCGACGTCCTTTGCGACAATCACGGCCTGGCTGAAAAAATCGTTCGGCAATTGGACATTGAGCGGCAGATAAAAGCGAATGGCGCCGCGACCCACATAAGTGCTCCAGCGCGCAACATCCGGATCGCCCTTGAGAGCAGCGTCGAATTTTTGCGCCGCGGTTTCGCTGGCGAAAATCGAGGCGTTCTGCGGCAGGCTGATATCTACCAGCAGTTCCGGACGATCCGACGATGGAAAGAACTGGCGGGGGATCAGCGGGAGTGCCAGAAAAGATGCGGCGAACAGTGCCAGCGAAAGCGCGATCGTGAGCCACTTCGCGCGCATCGCGAATGTGAGAAACCGCCGGTAAAATAGATAGACCCGGCCGGGAGCCGCTGCCTGTTCAGCCTTCGGTGGGGTCAGGATGACGACACCCAAGAGCGGCGCGAAGATCACGGCCACGAACCACGACACGATCAGCGCGATGCTGACTACGGCAAACAGCGAAAAAGTATACTCGCCGGCAGAACTGGCGGCGAATCCGACCGGCACGAAACCGGCAATGGTCACCAATGTTCCCGCCAGCATGGCAAACGCGTAGGTCCGGAAAGCAAATGTCGCTGCCTCGACCTTGTCGTCGCCTGCCGCCAGACGGTTGAGGGTCGCATCGGTCGTGGTCATGGCATCGTCGACGAGCAATGCCAGCGCGATGATAAGCGCGCCCAGCGAAATGCGCTGCATGTCGATACCTGCCAGTTTCATGATCGGGAAAACGATGGCCAGCGTCAGCGGAATGGAAAGCGCGATGATCAGACCCGGACGAACGCCGAGACTGATGAAACTCACCACGAGAATGATTCCAATCGCCTGCAGCAACGATGTCATGAACTCGGAAATGGCACCCTTGACGGTGACAGCCTGATCCGCGACCAGCTTCGGTTCGATGCCGACCGGAAGGTCGGCGGTGATCTTGGCCATGGCGAGATCGAGGTTTCGACCGAGCGCGAGGATATCTCCACCCTCGCGCATCGCGATCGCCAGGCCAATGGCCGGTTCACCGTCGACACGAAACAGCGGCTGCGGAGGGTCGGCGTAGGCACGCCGCACCCGGGCGATGTCGCTGAGGCGGAGCATACGGCCACCCACGACGAAATTGATGTTGGCGATGTCCTGCTCGGACTGGAATGCCCCCGACACCCGCAGCGAGAGGTTCTCCTTGCCGGTCTGGATCGTGCCCGCCGGCCGTATGATGTTTTGCGTTTGTAACGCCGCCAGAAGCGCCGTGCGGTCGATGCCAAGGCTGGCCAGTTCTTTCATCGAGAATTCGATGAAAATTCTCTCGTCCTGAGCGCCCAACAGTTCAATCTTTGAGACGTCGGGGACCAGAAGCAGCTTCGAGCGAATGTCTTCAACGTAGTCGCGGAGCTCGCGATGCGTAAAGCCATCGCTGGTGAAGCCATAGATGATCCCGAAGGTATCACCGAAATCGTCGTTGAAGCCGGGCCCGACGATGCCGGCTGGCAGCGTGTGGCGGATATCGCCGATGTTCTTCCGGACCTGGTACCAGGTGTCGGCGACTTCCTTGGCGCTCGCGCTGCCCTCTAGATTAACGAAGATCGTCGTGACCCCGGCGCGGGTAAAGCTGCGCAGGAAGTCCAGGTGCGGTGTCTCCTGCAGCTTGCGCTCCAGCCGTTCCGTGACCTGCTTGACGGTCTCTTCGACGGTCGCGCCGGGCCAGGCGGCCTGAACCACCATGGTCTTGATGATGAAGGATGGGTCTTCACTCCGGCCGAGACGAAAATAGGAGAAAATACCGGCGACGATGGCAACGATCATGATGTAGGCGACCAGCGAACGATGCTTGAGCGCCCATTCCGAAAGGTTGAAAGCGGTCATTGCTCTGACCCGAGCAGGCGAATCTTCTGGCCGGGGTGCAGGGCTTGGACGCCGGCCGTGACGACGATCTCGCCCGTGTCTAACCCCTGCGACACGACCACGCGCTCCTGTTCGAAGCGCAGCACATCGACGTTGCGTATCGAAACCGTGCGGGTCGACGGATCGACGATCCACACGGCCGGTTGCTGATTGGACCTTGTCAGCGCTGTCGCCGGTATTTCGATAATGGGTACGGCTTCCGTTTCCAGACGGCCCAAGACGGTGGCGCCCAGCCGCATCGCCGGCGGCGGATCCGTCAGGCCGACCTTGACCTCGAACGTTCGCGTCACCGGGTTGGCTTGCGCGGCGACCTCGCGGACACGGCCACGGGCGGTGACCGTGGGATCATCCGTCAGGCTCACCATGACTTCCGGATCGCTCGGCGCCGATCGAAGCGATTGAGCCGGCACGTCGAAGACCGCGTCGCGGCCGTCTTTTCGCGCCAACCTGAAAATCATTTGTCCGGCCTGGACGACCTCTCCTGCGCTGGGGCCTACCGCTGTAATGACGCCCGGCGCATCCGCCTTAAGCTCGGTGAAGCCCACCAGATCGTGCGCCGTCTTCAATTGCGCTTCCGCGGCGTCAACCTGCGACCGGGCGGTTTGCTGCGCCTGCGTTGCCACATCGAAATTTGCCCGCGTCGTCCATCCCTGCGCGAGCAGTGTCTCCTGGCGATCGAAATGATTGCGCGCCTGGGTCAGCTGCCCCTGGGCGGCGGCCAGGCCGGCCTGCGCCTGGCGCAAAGCGTTCAACTCGTTCTGCGATTCGAGCCGTGCCATCAACTGCCCGGGCTGGACCCGATCACCGAGTTTGCCGATGCTTTCCAGCAGCCGGCCTGAAATACGAAATGCCAGTGTTACCTCGTCCTCGGCTTCGATACGGCCGGTAAAAGAGAGCGGCATGCCGGCGCTGCTCTTGGCGACTGTTATGGTGCGGACCGGGCGGGGGACCGGCGCAGCGGCTTCGGTCTCTTTCTGGCATGCCGCGAGCAATATTGCTGGCGCCAGTGTCACAAGCGCCGTCATGAGCACACGGGATAACATCGCTTGGCTAATGCGGGCGCGCATGACGAAACCTTCGATGAGTGCCACGGACATACCCAGCCCGCCTGCGCCAAGCCGCACCAGTTCATGCGGATGTCGCATACCGTCGCCAGGATATATGTCGCCAGGATATATCGATCACCGTTGAGCACTTTCGACCGGGCGATCATCTCCGGCCATCGGCAAATCTACTGAGCGCGCGCAAGTAATGCTGGCGGGAGATGCTGATATGATATCTGCGCCTTGGCAGCGCTGCGATACGGTTGAATTAGCCCTGAAAACGTCCTGTCGATGCTGCACCTGAGACATAACAGCGCGCTACAACTAGCTAAAATTGTTGATTGATTTAGTTAACGCTCCGAAGCCTACGTGCGATGAAAGGCGGACACGCCGACATCTCCCTTGACGTGGGTTTCCCTGAGGGTATTTACTTGGAACCTAAGCTGAGAGCGCGACGACCTACAGTATTTAGCCCTAGGTACATCGAGAAATTCGATGGGCGGGCTATCTGAAAGTACCGGGAAGCCCGCGATGAAGGCATACAAGCCCCGCCTAGACGGATCGCACCGAATTCAGCTTCGGAAATGGCCGCAGGTTGGTTCGAAAGGGGCTAGCCAAAAAGCCGCAACGGATTTCGACATCCGCCTGCTGTCGCTTCAGGAAGAAGTGCATCAGCGGATCGCATCCGACCTGCACAATTCGACCTGCCAGCATTTGATCGCCGCCAGCCTGAATATGATGCGCGTGAGGCGTGCGCTGAGCGGTGGTGATAATGCTGAAAAGCTTTGCGATGATATCGACGGTTCGATCAATCAAGCGCTTCAAGAAATTCGTGCCTTCACTTACCTGCTGCATCCCCAAAATCTGCTCACAGATGGACTGAAGACAACGATCGAGCATTTCGTAGAGGGATTTTCTGCGCGCACATCTTTGCAAGTCAGTTTCGACATCGCGCCGGAAGTCGATCGATTGTCGTACGAAAGGCAGCGCGCGTTGCTGCGAGTGATCCAGGAAGCTCTTACCAACGTTTTCCGCCATGCCAGGGCCACGAAGGTAATCGTTGCGATCAGGGCAATGTCGACGCATTTCAGATTGAGCGTGAGCGATGACGGGCGCGGCATGCCTGTCGGCTATGCAACGTCGGGCGCCGAAACGATGCAAGCCGGCGTCGGAATTCCCGCCATGAGAACTCGGTTGCAGCAGATGGGCGGCGCTCTCGAAATTCAGTCCTCGTCATCCGCGGAATGCCAAGGCACGACATTGTGTGCGGCAATTCCCCACTCGCTTCCGCGCAAGCGAACGAGATTGCCCATGCCGCGCCACGGTCAAGCGAGCCGTCACAAAATCAATGCTCAACAACATTAAAATCCGACCGCTCGAAGAGGAATGCAGAGGGCAAGCGAAAGTTTTTAGCGGCGAGCGGTAATGATAAAAATATGTCGACGCCGAATGCGGCGCGGCACGGGAGCTTTGTTCGATCATGAAGCGGATTCTCATAGCCGACGATCACGAAGCGGTGCGGTCGGGGCTGCGCGCCCTGTTGGAAGGGCGTGCCGGCTGGGAGGTCGTTGCCGAGGCGCATGACGGCAACGAGGCAGTGGCCGGCGCGATTGAAAAGCGTCCCGACGTAGCCATCGTCGACTATTCGATGCCGTTTTTGACGGGCGTGGAAGTGGCGCGGCGCATCAGGGAAGAACGGCTGGCAACGGAAATCCTGATCTTCACGATGCACGACTCGAATTTGCTGGCGTCGCAGGCGTTTGAGGCAGGCGCTCGCGCGTTCCTGCTGAAGTCCGAAGCAAACAAGATGCTGTTGGCGGCGGTCGAGTCATTGATTGTTCATAAGTCGTTCTACACCGGGGCGTTCTTGAGCGAACAAAGGGGCACGCCGCCGGGGAGGGCCGACCGGAATCAACTGCTTTCGCCGCGAGAGAAGACGATCGTCAAGCTGGTCGCGGAGGGATACAGCAACAAGGGAGTGAGCGCGATCCTCAATCTCAGCATCAAAACAACCGAGACTCATCGGGCGGCTGCCATGCGCAAGCTCAATATAAATTCGACCGCGGGCCTCGTTCGATACGCCGTTCGTAACAAACTCGTGGAGGCATGAAGCGGGCTTTCTAGGCCGAGAAGGCTGCTTCGCCGCAACGCCTGCGCAAGACGCGGACGCGTCGACAACCTCGAAAAGAAAATGGAACTGCTTGAGATTGTCTCGCGAAGTCGCGCTATTGTCCCCTAATTCGGCACCGATGGTGAGCCCGGTCGCTCTGAAATGCCGATGCGCACCTGTTTCGGAAATTGAAATATTCCTCCACCGAATCTCAGGGTTTTCTGGGATTAGCGCCAGCGACGACGATCGGTATAGTCGATCGGTCTGCTGCCGCGTTTATCGTCGGTCGCCCATAACCAGTGGTTCCAACTCATGGGAACGGCACTGTGAAGCAGATTTTGATTACGGACGACCATGAAGTCGTGCGGTTCGGGCTTCGCGCGATCATAGCAACTCGCGACGACTGGGTCGTGTGCGGGGAAGCGGCCGACGGCAGGGATGCCGTTGCGCTCGCCTTGAAAATCAAACCGGACATAGCCATCGTCGACTACTCGATGCCCGTTATGAACGGGTTGGAGGTAAGCCGCCAAATCAGGTCGCATCATCTGCCTACCGAGGTGCTTATTCTCACAATGCATGAAAGTGAGGAAATCCTGACGGAAGTCCTTCTGGCCGGCGTGCGGGGATTTCTGCTGAAGTCAGATGCAAGAACCCACCTTATCGCGGCCGTCGAGGCCTTGCTCGACCACCGTCCCTACTTCACCAGCGTCTTGTTGGAAAAACTGCTTCACGACTACCTCGTGAACAAGAAAGACAAATCGGAAGTCTTGCTGTCGTCGCGAGAACAGAGCGTTGTCCAACTGATAGCGGAGGGGCACACCAACAAATCGGTGGGCGCGGTCCTCAATCTCAGCGTGAAGACAATCGAGACGCACCGCGCATCGGCAATGCGCAAGCTCGGCATCTCGTCGACGGCCGAATTGGTCCGATACGCAATTCGTACGAAATTGGTCGGACTTTGAAAGGGAGGCATTCCGGTCCCAGAGCTGCATCACGGCAATATGGGCCACTGCAATGGGAACGGATGTGAAGGGCTCAATGATCGAATCGAAGGCGGATCCGGGCAGAACCGCCGGGGGCGATAGAAGCAGCAGGTCTGCGTCGGACGTGGAGATCACTGGTCGGCGTTTCACGCTGGCGGCTGCGCTGGTCGTGCTGACTGTTACGATCGGTATTCTCCTGCTGTGGCGAACATCGTCCAGCCTGCTCATCATATTCGCGGGCATTCTGTTCGCATCGCTTCTCGATGCTTGTGCCCGTGCACTCGGCCCGGTGATCCCGGTCGGTCGGACCTGGCGGCTGACGCTGGTGATTTTGGCTTTGACCGCCCTGATCGTCCTCGCGGCTGTCTGGGGCGTAGGCAAGGTTCCCGAACAGGCACGGCTTCTGATCCGTGTCATGGATTCGCAACTCGACATTCTGCAGCAGCGTCTGGCGTCCGTCGGTGTTGATTTGTTCGGACCTGAGGGCGGACGTGACTTGTCCCGCTGGTTTCCCGACCACGACAAGCTGTTCGGCCATGCTCAGTCGGCCGTCGGCACGGCGTCGAGCTTTCTGGCGAACACCCTTGTCATCGTATTCCTCGGTCTTCTGTTTTCATTCGATCCGCACGCTTATCGCGACAGCGTCGTGTTGTTGGTGAAGCCCGCTTCGCGCAACCGCGTGCGTGCCGTTCTGGATGAAATGGGCAGTGTCTTGCGCTCATGGCTCGTCGGGCAACTCGTCAGGATCGTGCTGATGACGGCGCTGGTCTGGCTCGCGCTCTATTTGCTGGGGCTGCCGGGGGCCTTTCTTCTGGGCCTTCAGGCCGGCTTGTCGAATTTCGTGCCTTATCTGGGCCCAATTCTGGCGAGCATCCCCGTTGCATTGGTTGCGATGCCGTTGGGCGCTTCGATGCTGATCTGGGCAGTCGGGATCTATACCGCGATACAGTCAATCGAGGGTTATGTAATCGGCCCTCTGATTCAGCGTCAGGCCGTGGAGCTGCCTCCCGCATGGACTTTGGTGGCCATCGTCTTGTTTGGCTCCCTGTTCGGCGTGATGGGAATAGCCCTCGCGGTGCCTTTGTTTGCGGTAGGCCGCGTCGCGGTCCTTCGATTCTATGTCGAGGATTGGTTGGGAGACGACCTTGGCTGACATCGCGTTGACGACGCTTTCGCTCACGTTAGCTGATGCCGGGCTCGGGCGTCCGGAGTGAAACTCTCGGGACGGAGGCAAAGCGACGCTGGCATGTTCGCCGTAATCGGAAACCGGTCATGAAACCCGTCATCGATCCCCGTGACGGCGATGTAGAGGACGATGCGTCGAGCACAAAGAGCCGCTCGCTGCTGTCGCTTGCCGGCAGCTTGCTGGCGGAGATCAGTCTTCCCAAGCTGGCTCTGTCCTGGATCATACTGTTCGTTATTCCGGGTCTGCTACTGGGTCTGGCGCCGCTGGTTGCGTCGGCCTGGGTCAGTCTGGTTTCCCGCAAAATCACCTCTCCGCTGCTTGGCATCTGGCCTGTGTTGCTGCTGGTAGCGGTCGTGGCCGTTGGATTGTTCGGCGTGCGAGCCCTGTTCCGGATGGCGGAACGCAATTTCTGGTCGCTGAATTCGCTGGTGGTCGAGCCGATATACGTCGCTTGTCGCGAGACATTGCGTCAATTGATCGAAAAGCTCCTGCATTCGCGGCTGAGCAAATCTCAGCTTGCGGCGTTGCGGGCTGGCACGGCAGGGGCGGCCGGAATCGTCATTTTCGCGATTGCATCGGTTGTCGCGGCGGCGTGCTGGCCGAGCTCCCGGTGGCTCGGCAACATGACGGAACTGGGTTCGGCGCGGGACCTGGTTATTGTTGCTTTGGCCAACAGCGTCGTCCTTGTTGCCGGCTATCTCGCCATCGCGGCCCTGGTTTGGGCCTTCGCTGACGCGACGATGCCTCAACTACGTGATTTCGGCGACTTTCCCGTATTCCCGGACGGAGATCGTACATGGCGCGTCGCCCATCTGTCGGACATTCACGTCGTGGGCGAGCGCTACGGCTTTCGGATCGAAAGTGGCCGGTCAGGTCCGCGCGGGAACGCTCGTCTGGACCGGCTGTTCGCTTTACTGGATTCCGTCCATGCCGGTCAGCCGCTCGATCTGGTCCTGATCACCGGCGACATGACGGATGCGGGCCGCTCCGCCGAGTGGTCGGAATTTCTTGACGCGCTGGCGGCCCATCCCCGGCTTGCCGAGCGCACCTTGATCTTGCCGGGCAATCACGACCTCAACATCGTCGATCGTGCCAATCCCGCTCGCCTCGATCTCCCGACAAGTCCGAACAGAAAACTGCGCCGGCTTCGCTTTTTGTCCGCCGCCGACGCGGTCCACGGCGAGCGGGTGCGTCTGGTCGATCGCGCGAGACATTGCCTGGGCGGCAGCCTTTCCGAAGCCCTCAATCCTTACCGGGCAGAAATGACGCGCTTCGCCGAGGCCGGAAGGCCGCTTCTGTTCAAGACGTTGAATGAACTATGGGCGGCCGTCTTTCCAATGGTGCTGCCGCCCATACGCGAGGATGGCCTTGGCGTCATCCTGCTGGATTCGAATGCCGATACGCATTTTTCTTTCACCAATGCCCTCGGCATGATTTCCGTGGAGCAAGTCAAGGGAATTGAGATCGCCATTGCACAGTATCCACGGGCGTGCTGGATCATCGCGCTGCACCACCACGTCATCGAGTATCCGAGGGTGGCGAAAGTGTTGTCTGAACGAATCGGGACTGCCCTGGTGAATGGAAACTGGTTCGTTCGACGTCTCCAGGCGTTGGGGGATAAAGCGGTGCTGATGCACGGCCACCGGCATATCGATTGGATCGGAAAATGCGCCGCGCTTTCGATCGTGTCGGCGCCGTCTCCCGTCATGGAGGCGACCGAGGACACGGATACCTACTTCTATATCCATACGTTAGCGGCGCAAGACGGCGGGCGGCTGGGTTTGCGTGCGCCCGAACGCATCGTTGTGGAAGGCACCCGACCTGGAGCCGACAGCTAAGCTAGATGCCGTCGACCCGAGTCCGGCGCGCCTTCGCCGGCCGTGAAACGTGAACACGTGCTTATCCAGCTAAGTTCCGCTAGCCGCTGCCGCGGCGGGTGGCGGTGTATCGGCAGCAGTTGCCTTGGCAAGGGCATCGCGCAATGCCTGTTCCTTTGACTCGTCAAAGGACGTCTTCAGCACGACGCCGCCGGCGTCCTTGATTTCCTTGAGCACCTTGTCCGCCGTCATGTTCTTGATGAGAACGAACAGCGCGGCATTACCAGGTTGGATGCTCGAGGCGAGATCTTTCATAAAGGCGTCGTTGATGCCAAAGTCGGTCAGCGCGCCGCCAAGCGCCCCGGATGCCGCCCCCAACGCGACGCCCAAGATTGGATTGAGGAAGAGAACGCCGACGAGGAGTCCCCAGAAACTCCCGGATGCCGCGCCCATCGCTGTGGTGTTGACCAACTGGTTCAGCTTGACGGTGCCAGCCTCGGTCTTGACCGCGATGACCGCATCGTTGATCGTTATCAGATATTCTTTCTGCAATTTGAACAGACGTTGACGTACTTCTTCGGCCTTTTCCTCGGATGGATACACGATGACAACAAGATCAGACATCGAAAACCTCCTGTTAGATTGAAGTCGTCCTCGCCGCGAACAAAGGACGGAATGGGGCTTGTCTCTAGGCTGCTGGCAACACCTTTTCAGTCGGGTTTAGACCGGAGCGATGCAAAAAAGGCCGCCGGTCAGTCAATGCCTTTGACCTATCTCGGCATGTGTTCACCGTTTTCTGGCGCCGTTGTCGATCCCCTGATCGTGGTGCTTGTCCCGGTGTTCGTCGTCTGCCTGCTGTCTGCTGTGACGGCGGAGTTGATGATGCCGATGTCGCCACTGGGTTTCAATTGTCATTTTTTCAACGGTGGTCAGACTTGGCCCGGCGAGAAACATGGCAGCTGCGCGGCCGGGCCAGGCGATCGAAAAAAGCAGGCTGACCGCAGCGGCGAAGAGCAGCAAATATCTTGAATTAACGTGGATCTGCATCTTCATACCGTCCGGCTCGGTCGCGTACGCGATGACGACATAGGCCTGCGTATTTGTCCCTCAGGGTGATTCCTCATCCTTCAAAGGGGATCATCTGATATGCTGATCTGCGGCAGAGGCGCACCTTCCCCAGCAGAATTAGCGTCCGGCCGTGTCGCAGGCCCGACAAGAACCAGACTGGATCTGCCGCGGCTCGTGCAGAACAGTCGAGGAGCTTGTCAGCGCAATGTGTGTATCGCCACTTCGGAATGGCGCTGGTCGCCAGAGGGTCTTTGGTCTGCAGAGGGTCTTTTTCTTAGGTTGGCGTGGCCATTTTCGCAGCGGGCGATCAGGGCGCCAACCCATGTGGCGAATGGAAAGCTATAGTCGGTTTCCGTGACTGAAAGGTACCCGGCGCGGTCGCTGGAACCAGGGAGGAACAAGCTCATGACGGACTACGATCGAAATGCGACCGTCTCCGGTATCTCCGCCGACGGTACCGTCGCAATAGACGCCGGCCTGCGCGCCTACATGCTGCGCGTTTACAACTATATGGCGGCGGGAGTTGGTCTCACCGCCGTCGTCGCGATGCTGACCTACCAATTCACGGGGCCGGCCCTGCTTCAGAGCCCGTTGATGTGGGTGCTGATGCTGGCGCCACTGGCGCTGGTGTTCTATCTCAGCGCTCGCATAAATACGATGTCGGCGGAAACCGCGCGAGGGTGGTTTTTCATCTATTCGGCCCTGGTCGGTCTATCCCTTTCGACAATCTTTCACGTCTATACCAATTCTTCGATCACGCGCGTGTTCTTCATCTCGGCCGCGACCTTCGGAGCGCTGAGCCTCTGGGCTTACACGACGCGTCGCGACCTTTCGGGCTTCGGCACGTTCCTCTTCATGGGCTTGATCGGCATCATCATCGCGAGCCTGGTCAATCTCTTCCTGAGATCGACCACGTTGGACTGGATGATCTCCGTCATCGGTGTCGGCGTATTCGCGGGCCTCACCGCCTACGACACGCAACGAATCAAGCTGATGTATGACAGCAGCGATGATGCGACGTTGATGGGACGCAAGGCCGTGATGGGCGCGCTGTCGCTCTACCTCAACTTCATCAACCTGTTCATGATGCTGCTGCGCCTGATGGGCGGCCGGCGCTAAGAACCGGCTGCAGGAAATCCTCTGCTTGGACCCCGGTGGGTCTATCAGTCTTTGCTCAAGTCCATTGGCCGATCTCTCGGGACGGCCGCGAAGGCCGTCATCGGAGCGCTCGATGCACAAGCTCAACGCACGAAACATGCTGATTTTCGTCGTCGGCCTGGTGGTGGCCGTGGTCCTGATCGGACTCGGAACCGCTTATGTCGTCCAGCTCAAGCACCGCGTTCTATCGGGAAATTCGAACAGTGCCTTCACGGCGCGGGCCCGCCCGGGGGCGCCGCTCGAGGTCTGATCTCTGCGAACATGAAGGTTTGATGAAATCGCCGGTCGATGTATTCTTTGCAGATGCTCCGGTATTTCAGAGGCCCGTATTTCAGAGGCGCCAAGCTCGCCCGAATGAGCGATGGGAGCTATTGCATCATCCGCGATCTCGGACTGGTGAAAGGCGGGAAGGGCATGCGGCATCACGAGGTGCTCGTGACGTTGAGCCCCGGCGCGCTTTTGCGCCGCGCGATCAAAGGCAAAGGCTTAAAATTTTCAATCGGCAGTCTTCCGAGGCGTGTGCTTTGGGCTTGGCGGCAGTCTTCGAACTTCCCCGAGGTTTGGCGGGCTCGTAACCGCCCGCAATTTCCATCGCCCAATACGTCCGGCCCGTCGCCGCGCTCTTCGCGCTGGCGACACCCACCCGCGACGCACCGTGCATCAGCAGATTCTTTCGATGACCCGACGAGTCGATCCACTGATTGAGCGTTTTCGGGAAAGTGTCGTAGCCATAGGCGATATTTTCCGCCGCCTCCCTGGAACCCGAAGGGGCCATGCGGGAAGAGAATTGTCCAAGCACCGCGTGATCGAGCACGTCCTTTGCGGCCATGGCGTCGGCCTGCTCGCGGGCGATGCGGCTGAGGACGGGGTCAGTGGTCACGCGTCCTTCGCCATGCTGAAGCCGAAAGCCGGAGATCATTTCGGCCGGGGATTCGGCTCGTGCCGGCAGCGCAAGGATCAGGCTGCCAAGCGTCAATGCGAGGTACAGCAGCAAACGCGGATGGTGTTCGACCGGTCTCCGGGTCATCCGCTTCAATGCACGGCCTTGGGGAAACGCCATATGTTGCTTTCGTTGTTAAAAACGGGATTCAATTACAGATTCGGCACCATGCGCAGCCGCCGGTATCGGCGAAGACGAGCCACGCCGGAGTGGCAAAACGTGGGCGGACATATCGGCGAGTTCCGCGACAAATTCGAACTCGATGCCGGGGAAAGCTGGCCCGACGGGACCGGGTGTCGGGATGCACCAAATCCCGCCAAATTGGAGCGGCCTCGCGGTCACTTTCGGTGACGGCTTCCCAGCGCCTGGGCGACGGTCTCTGGCTTTCTGATTCGCTCGATGAGCAGGTCGATGCGGTCGCCGCCCCAGAATAGCTCATCGTTGAACACCATCGTGGGCACGCCAAATACGCCCAGCGCTTCCGCCTCGTCAATGATGCGGTCGTGCTCCGGGCGCGCCGGACCATGGACATAGGCTTCGAAATCGTCGGCTGATCCGCCCACCGATGTGATGACGCCGGCAATGTCGGACAGCACGTCGATATCGAGGTCGTGGCTCCAGAAGCGCCGGAATACCGTATCGTGATAGGGCCGGAACAGCCCATGACGCTGCGTGAACAGCATGCCGGCGCTGGAGTAGAATGCGTCGTAGATCCGCCGCGGTCCCTTCATGATCAGGCCTTGCGCATTGGCATAGCGCCGCGCGTCCATGTAGGCGTAGCGCACCTTGCGCCAGAAATGCGCGGTTCGTTCTTCAACCGTCCCCATGAATTCGGCGACGCGCAGCGTGTAGGGCAGCCATTGCAGTTCGACGCCCAATTGTTCTTCGAGTTCGAACAGCCGCTTGTTGGCGACAAAAGCGTAGGGGCTCTTATAGTCGGTGTAGACGCGCACGCGTGGCTTGTTCATCGGTATCCCCGCTGCTTTGGCCGGCTTCATTCCGGTAGGTTCGCAGTCCAGGATCTGACGTGATCCTGCTTCGATGGTCGAACCTGAAGTATCATTTCACAAAATGAGACGTGAGGTGAGGGTTCGGTAAGAGCAGAACCTTCCCGGTCCGGCCAGCGCGAGCCGCATGGAGGAGCGCGTCCTTCACCTTTTCCATCGGATAGACGCCTTCGATGTCGACCTTGATGGTACCCTCCGCGATCAGGCGCCCGATTTGCTCATAGAGCTTGTTCCTTTCGGTGGCCGCGGCGGACTCGAACCAGTGCGTGAACCAGAAGCCTCGCACAGCGATGTCGCGAAAGACGATGTCGGAGGCATGCACCACGCTATCGCCGCCGGAAAGCAAGCCGTATATGACGATCGTCCCGGAGCGTGCGAGACAGCTGCCGAGCCTTGCGGTTGCATCGCCGGCGACGGCGTCGAAAGCGAGCCGGATCGGCGCGTTCTCAACCGCGCTTCTGACCCTCCCGACCAAGTCAGGGCCATCCACGATTGCAGCGTCCGCCCCGGCCGCCAGCAAAGGCCCTATCTGATCTTCGCGCCTGACCAGATTGACGGTGCGCAGTCCCATCGATTTGGCGATCGCCGCCACGTTGTGCCCTACGGCGGAGTTGCCGGCGTTCTGCAATACCCATTCCCCGGGTTGCAGTTTCACGAAGCTGTTCAACATGTGCCATGCCGTCGCCGGATTGACGGCCATCATCGCCAGCTGAAGGATGTCTGCTTCCGCAGG
This sequence comes from uncultured Alphaproteobacteria bacterium, assembly GCA_963756215.1. Classification (GTDB taxonomy): domain Bacteria; phylum Pseudomonadota; class Alphaproteobacteria; order Rhizobiales; family Xanthobacteraceae; genus Bradyrhizobium. The sequence continues at coordinate 476,456 of CAVWMY010000003.1, forward strand.
CAACGGCGCGACGCCTTCCGCGGAAGCCTTGATCTTCTGACACCAGTTTCCCCGGCCGCCCCAAAGCGCCAGCACGCGATCGCCGATCTTAAGGTGGTCTATCCCGGCTCCAAGCGCGGCAACTGTCCCGACGGCCTCACCTCCCGCCATCGCCGGAAGGGCCGGCGGCACTGCACCGAAGAGACCTCGAAAATTTAGAAAGTCGGACGGATTGATCGGAGCAGCCAGGATTTCGATCAGTATTTCTCCGGGTTCAGGAGGCGTTGGCTCGGGCACATCGACGAAATCGACGACCTCGTGGCCATCTCCAAACCTCGAGAACTGAACGGCCTTCATGCGGGTGCTCATCGGTGGGAACGCGGCCTGGCAGTCGCGACGTGCCGGCGCCAGTTAAGCCTGCCTCAGCTAAGCCTGTGTCGATTGAGCTATGACGGCCGAGTTGTCCGAACAAACTGCCCGACCAGCGGTGGGGGAGTCAACATGGCGAATCCAGGTCAATCGCTGCGTTGGCTCACCTGACCGGTTCGCGGCAGACCCAACTGTGGTCTTGAGAAAAAACGCGGTATTTTACGACAATGTGCGGCCTGGTTCCTGCGGTGGCCGCGGATCATGTCGGACCATATGTTGTGTCTGTGTTATGATCGCAAAGCCGCAGCCGGGAAGTTGCGCCATGAAGAAGCCGAGCAAGACAGCATCCGAGCTCGAGGCCGCCATCAAGCTTGAGATGGAAGACATACGCGAGTGGCCGACCGATATCGCGGTGTCGGTCAAAGCCGACGGAGACAGCTGGAAAGTCGTCATCATGCAAGATGCGCCGAAAGACGAACGCGAGCTGTTCGAGATGATCGCGCTGATCGCGGATCGTCTTCGCAGCCACTTCGACCTGAAGGGCTGATTACACCTCCGATTTGCCTCTGTCGGCATTTGGGCGAGGAACGCAGGCGCGGCGCGATCCGAGCGCTGGCATTTGTTCTGAACAAGCCTCTGTTCGGTTGCCGACAGAGGAACGAACAAATTTCGAAGCCGTTGCAGTTGTTGGCGGATTGCAAGGAGGTCGACGCTGGAAATGTCAGCAGGGTAGGGCCATGGCAAAGGAGCGCGTTTGCAGGAGCACGTTGGAGCACATCGCCCTTGTCGAATTACGTAGCAAGAGCGGGTGCGAAAACATCGTCGCCATTCGGATTGATTATGTGCCGTCCGGGAAAGAGACCAATTGGCGAATTTCAGAAGTCAATTTTGGCTCCGAGACAAGCATTCAACACCCAGCCGACGCTGTCCGCTCCGTCTCGGCCAAGCTGAGCGAGCGATACAGTATGATGATGGACTCCTGATGGCGGGCAACCCCGGGCTTCGCGAGCGGGAGAGGTGCGCCGGGCCCGCCGGGCTTCGTCGGTCGGCGCGCCCTGCGGTATCGCGGCAATTGAGGGTTCTACTCTTCTCCGCAGGCGATTTATTGCCGCAATCTTAGTTATATTAATTAGGTGATTCTAAGTTCAACCGGGAGAAAACGACGTGGCGATGGGGACTGTTAAGTGGTTTAACGCGACCAAAGGGTATGGCTTCATTCAACCTGACACCGGCGGAAAGGACGTGTTTGTGCACATTTCTGCCGTCGAGAAAGCCGGTTACACGTCTTTGGCCGAGGGGGCGAAGGTCAGCTTCGAGATCGTTCCCAACCGTGGCAAAGAGTCTGCCGAAAATCTTCGCATTAGCTAGGCCGGTTCGGCTCAGCCAGTGATGTAGGGTCACGGAAATTACGACGTTTCCGAAGTGCCTCCCTCGCCGAACTCTCGGGGTTCGGCGCGGAGTGCCGATCCCGTCACCTGGTCCTTCGTAAAGGGCTGCGAAGTGGGTGGTCCAGCCAAGTGAGCGTTCATTAACGGAAGCATCCGGTCGCCATGCCGGGGCACGGCGGCAGGCACGCGGCTGCCGGCGGTTGGCCTCGGGAACACAGGCGACTTTCGGCAATTTCCTTTAGATCGTCCGCTAAAGGAAACCGATCATGAAACTCACTGTTATTGCCTTGGCCTCAGCCTTCATGCTGTCGGGGCCGGTCGCATTCGCTCAAAGCAATCCGGGAGCTCCGGGTACACCGCGGCCCGCGGCCAGTTCCGCAAGTCCGAAACCGGACACAACGGGTATGGCGCCTAATAAAAGCGGCAGCGGTACCTCAACATCGGGCGGAAGCGATGCCAACGGCGATCAAGGCCGAGACGCCATGCCAAACAGCAATCGGTCCGTGATCCCGCTCGATCAGCAACACAAGCCCGAGAAGTGATGCGAGGTGGCCGCTGGCACCGTTAATTCGGGCTGTACCGGCACAAAGGGCGGGTAAGTAGAAGCGCCCGCTCGAGGCCCACGGCCCGAGTCCTTCGTTCTCCGCTCGGCGGTGTCCTCCTGTTGCCTGGCGAGCGTGAACAACGAGACGTTAGTCGCCTCGAACAGTTTGGTCTGTTCGGGCGCTTTCTCCGGGCGGCTATGGTGCAGCCAGAATTGCCAATCTCGGTACTGTTCTGTCGTCTGGATGGGGAGCATCTGTTCGCCGCAACCAACGGCGTACGTCCTTCCGATGCAATTTCAATCCCTCTGCAACGCTGTTTAAAACGGAAAACGCGATTGCGTTATCCGCTTGATGGGTGTTGTCGTTCAGCCGAGGCGCCGCCGACCTCACGATCGCGATCAGTCTGATAAACGCCTGCAACCGGATAGCGATCAGCTTCAATAGCGGCTCGGCGTTAATTGACCGCGGTACCACTTGAAAGGGTCTCCGACATGAATCGTGCACTTCTTGCCGCCGGGGTGGCTATCCTGGCCGCCGCCGCGACCCCGACCCATGCGCAAGGTCCGGCGCCGGGGTCCACGCAGGGCGGCGTCAAACTCCAGGAGACGATCACGCCGCTGTTCAAGCGGGGGTTGCCGAACGTCGACGGCAAGACGCTTCAGGCTGTCGAGGTGCTGTTTCCGCCGGACGCCGCTTCGCCGCCGCACACGCATCCCAAGTCGGCGTTCATCTATGCTTACGTGCTATCAGGCGAGATCATTAGTGCCGTCGACGACGAGAAGCCTCGGGTCTATCGGGCAGGCGAGAGTTGGTACGAGGCGCCCGGAGCGCACCACCTGATCACGCGTAATGCCAGCAAGAACAATCCGGCCAAGCTCCTCGCGATCTTCATCGCGGATTCCGGCGAAACACAACTGGTGTTTCCCGACCCGAAATGAGTCGAGCCGATCGTATCGACCTTCTGACCCGTATAAGGTCGATACCTTGCCGATGAACAACGCAAGGCGGTGATGGCCGCCTATCCGCGTCAGCGCGGCAAACCTTTGCAACATGATCTCTCATTCTTGCCGGAAGCGCTGAGTTCGATCAATCGGATGACGGGCCGGGCGAACCGTTGTCCTTCGTTCCGACCAACGCCAGCTCCGCCAGGCGACGACAGTCCGCTGCAAGCCGGCGTTCGCGGAGATTGGTAACGCCGAGCAGCAACCCCTGCTGCCGAGAACGCTGCATGTACCATGGCGAAAGGGGAACCGGTGCCAAGCCGAATTTTAGAGCGCGCAAGGCGACATCCACGTCAGATACGGCATCCGGAAGCAACGCTACTATTGCCAGACCGGCGGTTGCCTGGACCTTGATCGAGCCCATCGCCTGTTCCTGCAGGGAACGGAGGAGGGCCTCTCGTCGGGATGCGTAAAGTCGCTTCATTCGGCGAAGATGGCGAAGATAGTGACCTTCCGCCAGGAACTGCGCGACAGCTCGCTGCACGGCCGCGCTGGGCGCCGGCGCCAGGCAAGCCGCAACTTCACCGAAGCGGCGAACCAGTTCTTGCGGCACCATCAAAAATCCGAGCCGAAGCGCCGGGCTAATTGTCTTGCTGAAACTGCCGATATGCAGCACCCGTCCCTCGTGATCGAGGGATGCAAGGGCTGGAGCGGCGCGTCCTTTCAGCTGCAGCTCGCTGAGGTAATCGTCCTCGATGACCCAGGCGTTGTTCTGTCGGGCCCATGCGAGCAGTGCAAGTCGCCGCGAGAGCGACATCGTCATCCCGAGCGGTGCCTGCTGGCCGGGTGTCACGATTGCCACTGCTGCTCCGGGCGCGCTCCGAATGCCAGCGGCGACATCCAGGCCTTCCGCGTCCACTGGAACAGCTGTCACGGTCATGCCCGCCAGGCCGAGCGCTGTGCGAGTGAGCGGAAATCCCGGATCCTCCATCCAGGCCTCCACCCGTTCAAGCTGAAGCCCGCGGATTACGAGACCGAGTGCGCCCGAAAACCCACCTGTTACGAAAATCTGGGAGGGGCTGCATCGAATGCCACGGGCTATGCCGAGGTAAGCCGCAATCTCCTTTCGCAAGTCGGGATCGCCGCGCGGATCGGGGTATCCGACCGGCGCCGCAGCAGCCTGCCTGGTCGCTCGAGTGAGGATGCGCGACCATAGTTTGAAGGGGAAGGCATCCTGGGAGGGCACCCCCATCTGAAATGGCAGGGGTACGGTTCCGAAATCGTGGAAGAGCTCCGGCAGAGGCGGCGCTTCCGGTAACCAGTTGGGTGCTGAATAGAGGGACGGCCTTTCGGCGACACGCGTGCCTGCCGGCCCCAGGCTAACCGCAAATTGTTCGGTGATCAGGCGTGCGTATGCCTCACGCACGGTATTGCGGGAGACACCGAGCTGCGCAGCTAAATCGCTCCAGGAGGGTAATCTTGCCCCGGAGGTGAGCCTCCCGGTTTCGATGGACTCTCGAATTGCCAAATAGATTTGCCTGGCCAGCGGTGTCCTTCGGGCGCGATCGAGTTCGATGGGGAGGGCGGTCATCGGCCTATGGTTCAGTCGGAATTTTTGATCTTAGTACTGTTTAACGATCGGGGCGAGATACATGTAATCCCAGCAAACGAAGACCCGATGCAATTCAAACCCCTGTGCGGGCGCGTCCGGCAAGATCACAGTCACGTAGGCGGAGTTCGACGATGTCCAACGTAATTTCTGGCATTACTATCCCTGATAGTAAGATCGCGCGCGAGGCGACGGAGCTCGTGCGGCAACATCAAACCGAGATGTTATTCAACCACAGCGTTCGCACTTATGTGTTCGGAGCCATGAAGGGTATCCGGCAAGGTCTCAAATTCAATTCTGAGCTGCTCTATGTCGCCGCGCTGTTTCACGACATGGGCCTTATCGAGGCCTACGAAACCGATACCAAGCGGTTTGAAGTCGATGGCGCTGACGCTGCGCGCGAATTCCTGCGAAGTCACGGCATTCCAGAGCCCAAGGCGGACCTTGTTTGGGAAGCTATCGCCCTGCACGCGACGCCAGGCATTCCCCAGTACATGCGGCCTGAAATCGCACTCACGCAAGCAGGCGTGATCATGGACGTGGTCGGGATCGGATTTGATGAATATACGCCACAGCAGCGCGACCAGGTCATCGCCGCTTTTCCGCGCCATGATTTCAAGAATGAGTTCGTTCAGCTTCAGACCCGCTCGGCTCTCAAAAAGCCGCAGACGACGTTCGGTACGATAAACGTCGAATACATCGAAAGCTCCGACCCGACATTCCGCAAGCCGAACGTTTGCACCCGTATTCACGCTGCTCCTTGGCATAGCTGAGCCGTTGCAAGCCTTCATCGCCGCCGAGTCTGGATAACGGCGCTTTTGGCATCAGCCCACCGGCCGATAATTTTTCTCTATCCGGAGAAGTTGAACGATCCGGCGCGGCAGCGTCGTGCCTCGCGGTATGCGGCCGGTCGAATGCCGAAACGGACCCTTTCTGCAAAAATGAGACGTCAGCATGTTTGGATCCCTGACCTGCCTGGTTTGGCTGACGCTGGGCACATTCGCAATCGGTACCGAAGGCTTTATGATTGCCGGGTTGCTGCCCGCTCTCGCACGCGATCTCAATGTCGGGCTTCCCGCGGCCGGTAATCTCGTTACTGCTTTCTCCCTTGTATACGCCATCGGCGCCCCGGTGATGGCCGCTCTAACCGCCGGCCTCGAACGGCGTCGCGTGCTGGCCTCCGCCATGGCGGCTTTCACTCTTGCAAATTTGCTCGCGGCGCTGGCGCCGAACTACGCCAGTCTGTTGGCCGCGCGGATGCTGCTGGCTCTCGCCGCGGCCAGCTTCACACCGGCGGCAACCGGATATGCCGCTGCCCTCGGCGGACCGAAGCAACACGGCCGCGCGATGTCCATGGTTACCAATGGACTGACCTTTGCAATCATCGGCGGCGCACCGCTCGGCGCGCTGGTTGGTTCAGGCTCGGAGTGGCGCATCACTTTCCTCAGCGTAGCCGGGCTGGCTGCGCTCTCGCTACTCGGAATCCTTGTAATGCTACCCCGGCAATCGGCCGGGAGTACGGCCGGTTTCGGTGAACGCCTGGCGCTTGCCAAGCGCCGCGAGATACTCGCGGTACTCGCGACCAGCGTCTTCGCCGTCGCCGCCACCTTTACGCTTTATACTTATCTGGGCGTCTTCTTGGCCAGTGGCGCCGGTGTCGGGCAGCGAGGCCTGGCGGTAGCGCTGCTCGGCTTCGGCCTCGCCAGCGTGGTCGGCACCCGGCTGGGCGGCAGTGCGGCGGACCATTGGGGCGCGCGCCCGACCGTGATCCTTGGCTGCAGCCTTGCTCTTCTGGCTTACATGATCCTCTCGCTTGGCACCGCTCTCGGGCCTGCGCTGGCGATGTCGGTGATGCTGCCGGCGATTCTGCTTTGGGGCCTTGCCAGCTGGGGCCTGATTACGGCGCAGCAGCCGCGGTTGGTCGTCCTGGCGCCGGCTTTGGCCTCGGTCAGCCTCTCGCTGAACTCCTCCGCCATCTATCTCGGCAGTGCAATCGGTGCGGCTGCGGGCGCCCTGGTCATCGCTCATGGCGGAGTGGGACGGCTCGGCTTGGTGGCCGCTGGGTTCGGCCTGGCCGCGCTCTTGGCAGTGCTGGCCGGCGCCTGGATCGCGGGAAAGCAGTGTTGATGTTGTCGTTTGGCGGGAGGCCGATCGGACCGGGCAATCGTTTCCCGTTTTGCGGGGCCATCAAGAACGTTCGGGGCTTTCATCCGACCCCCGCGCCCGTAAACCGAGGGCCTGATCGGGAGAATTGGCAGGCTATCAGGCCGGGTTTGGGCTGCTTCGGCGTCAACAGTCAAAAGCGAAGGAGGGTCTAGGCGTTCGTGCCGGAGTTTGCACTGGCAGCCAAAGCGCGGCGGTCGATCTTGCCCAGTGCGTTACGCGGCACGGCGTCGACGACGACGAGGACCTCCGGCACTTTGTAATATGCGAGCTGCTTCCTGGCCGCGTCGAGGATCTTATCGCGTGTCGCGTCGTCCGCATTCCCTTGCAGCGCCACCACGGCGGCTATGCGCTGACCTAGCACGGGATCCGACAATCCAAAGACCGCCGCGTCGCGCACCAGCGGATGACTCAGCAACACTCTTTCGACGTCGACCGGAGAAACAACGGATCCTCCGCTTATGATCTGATCCTTCTTGCGCCCGACGAACCATAGTTCGTCGCCCTCGTCCTGCCGCATCAAGTCGCCGCTGTGGAACCAGCCGTCAGGTGCCAGGTTTTCGACCCGGCCGGGCCCGATCCAGTAGCCCGCCGCGATCTCCGGGCCGCGCACGAGAAACTCACCCACTTCGCCGCGCGGCACCGTCCGTCCGTCTTCATCGGCCAGGCGCACCTGAGCGCCGGACCCGATGCGATACACAGGCTCCGGCCCCAAAGTATAGGTGAGCGGGCCGGCTGCCTCGGTCGAGCCCCACACGGAGCGCAGCGGTTTGCCGAAGGTTTGTTCGAAATCGGCGTGCAGCTGAACGGGACAAACGTCTCCAACACAAAAGCAGTACCGGAGGGAACTGATTTCCCGGGGTCGCAGCCGCTGGTGTTTCAGAAGGGCGTGATACATGAACGGCAATCCGCCAGTGCCCGCGCAGCCGTGCATTTCGATTTGATCCAGTACAACGTCCGGATCAAAGCGTTCCACCAGGACCACGGTTACTCCGAAGTTTATGCACCCCAGTAACGTAAAAAGGCCGCTGCCGTGAACTAACGGCGCCGCGCTGATTAAGATATGCCCCTCGTCGAGGAGCGAACAGGTGGACAATTCGGCAATAGCCGCCAGGCTCGCTGGCGTGTGGGCGACGAATTTGGGCCGCCCTGTCGTTCCCGACGTCATGAGCAGCAGCGCCGGCGCATTCTCGTGGGACGGAGGTGTCGGCAGACGCCCGAACACTGATCCGGCTTGCAGCGCGGACCAAGGCATGGCGCCTTTACAGGTCTGGCTCGATCCGATGACGAAGCGTTTCGCCGGAGCGAGAACCTGGGGTTCAATGCCCTCCACCGCAGAGTAGAGCGACTCTTCGCCGAGATATATCGAAGGACGCAGACGCTGAAACATCTCGCGAATTTCGGCAGCGTCGTATCGCAGGTTCATCGGGCAAGCTATGGCGCCGATGCGAAGGCAGGCATAGAAAGCAAAGACCATTTCCGGCCGGTTCGACATGTGGAGAACGATTCGATCCCCGGGATGGACACCACGGGACAGTAAGCCGCGAGCCAATCGTTCGGAGGCGATCACCAGATCGTAGTAGGTGTGGACCGCATCGCGATGGATAAAGGCCGTTCCGCCGGGACTGATTATCGCGCGGTCGTACAAGGCGTCGATTGGAGTCGTCATCATATGTTCTTGGCTTTCATCCGGCACGCTGCTGGCCGATTTCGATCAACGCGGTGCCACTTGGCCGCAGCCGGTGGCGCGGAAGCTGATCGCCATTCTGTTGTAGACGTTGATCAAACCGATCGCGATCGTCAGGTGGGCGAGCGCTTTTTGATCAAACACGGCGGCGGCATCGTCATAATCGGCATCGGGTACGCCCGTTTCGGCGACGCGCGTTACCGCCTCTGCCCAAGCCAGCCCAGCGCGCTCGGATTCGTCGAACGATGCAGGGCTCTCGCGCCAGTTAGGTAACAGCGCAAGCTTCTCGACCATCACGCCCGCCTTCAGGAGGTCCCGTGAATGCAAGTCGACGTATGCGCATCCATTGATCTGCGATACACGAAGGTAGACAAGGTCCAGCAATGTCTTCGGCAGACCGCTTCGCAAGACGTAATTGTAAACGTCGTCAAGCGCCTTTACGCCGGCCGGGATCACGGCTTCGTAATCCATGCGTTGCCTCATTCGATGTCTCTCCTGAGAAAGTTTCGCGCTGCCGCTCGCGAAGGCGTCGCCGCTCGGCCCAGTTAGTTGTCAGAAAAGGTGGGCGCAGCCCCGTGATTAAACAGGACCGAGATCGGCAAATCGGATTGCACCATCCCTCGATTGCCACGGGCGCCTCCGACGCTCAGAAGTCGCGAAGCAGCGGCGCGCGGCCCTATCGCGATTCGAACGATCCACCGTCAAAGGCGTTGTCCGATGATGACGCGGTGTTGTGGCAGCTTAGCAACGCGAAATCCGGCCTCCGAGCACGTGAATCTGATGTTCAGCCTCTCGCAAGTCGGCGGTCCCGAATCCTTCCGTGAATCGATCGTAGATGCCGGCGAGTAAAGCTCGCGCCTCGTCCGCACGCTCATGGTCGGCCCAAAGGCGGGCCAGCGCTATTGCCGAGCGCAGTTCCCATCCCAACGCGGACTGTTGTCTCGCAAGGTCGATAGAACTGATGAGCGAAGCCTCCGCTCTCTGCCAGCTATCGCGCAAATCCGCCAACAGCACCTCCGCCTGGGCGCGCAGAAAATCGGGCAACTCGTAACCGGGGCCGCGCGCCGCTTCCTCTACCAGCGCCTTGATGATCAACATTGCTTCCGCCGGTCGCCCGGCGCGAGCCAGGCCTTCGGCCAGCGCGCGTAAAAAGGAGTTTGAAAGTGCGGTCCGCATGGTCGACAGAACTTCATGCAGGAGTTCGAGTGCGCGCTGGGCGTCGCCTCTCGCTAAAATCAGCTGACCGCGCAAGCCCAGACCGCAGGCGCGGTAGAGCGCGAGCGAATATCTGGTAGCATGAGCGATGAGGCGCTCGATGAGATCTTCCGCTGTTCCCAGATCTCCTCGCCACAGGAATACGGGTGCGGCACAGGTAAGGCCCATACAGAGCGAGACCGGATGCCTCTGTCGACCTGCGACGTCGATTGCCTGACGGGAAAACTGAACGGCCCGATCGGGAAACCCGCAGAGCCATAGTGTCCGTGCATAGCCGATCAAGGCCCTTACCTGGTGGTCGTATCCGAAGGAGTGCACTTCGCTGAAGCCGCTGGTCGCGGCACGATTGAATGCGCTTTGATAACTCCGCTGTGCGCTCGCCTGGTCTCCGGCGAGGTTGTGGCTTGCCCCCAGCATCCATTCGGCCATCACGATTTCCCTCGGTCCACCGAAGTGCTTCGCGATGGCGGTGTACCGCTCCGCTGCCGCCAACGATCCGCCAAAATCCCAGAGCCGAGCGCGGGAAAGATTGAGACCGGCCAAGAATTCCATCTGATACTCGGCATCCCCCAACAAATCCGCCAGGCTAAGTCCGCGCTCCAGTGTCGTCATCACCTCCGTACTGTTGGCGCAAAGGTGGTTCGATGATGTCGCCAGGGTGAGCAGGAGCCCAAGTTCGAGCCTTGTTCCACGCTCTTCGTCGGACAACGACTCAATTGTTCGCAGGCACCAGCGGCGGCTTTCACTCAGCATGGACAAGCCCAAAAACAGCGGTGCCGCTCCCGCGCCAAGGCGCACCGCGACCGATCGGTCGCCCCGCTCGGAGAAGCTCCATTCCAGCGCTGCTCTCACGTCGTCGACATGCCGCAAGTGGCTCGTGAGATCCCAATTCCTTAGTACGTTGGTCTGAGCCCCGACGAGACGTGTTGCGTAATAAAGCGCATGGCGCCTCGCTGTTGTGTTTGCCGCTCCTCGTTCCTGCGCCTTGGCCGTGGCATAGGTTCGCGTGGTATCGAGAAGCCGATATGAGCTTTCTTCGTCCGCATTGGAGACGACGATCAGCGATTTCTCAACCAACGCGGCAGTGACGTTTGCCGCCTGGAATCGCCCGCAGTCCCGCGGGAGTAGAACGGCTTGCGCCATTTCCAATGTGAACGCTCCCGTAAAGACCGAGAGCATGCACAGCGCGTCCTTTTCGTGATCCGACAGGAGATCGTAGCTCCAATCAAGCAAGGCCTGGAGGGTATGGTGCCGTGGCAAGCTTCGACGTCCCTGCCAAGAGAGCATTACCCGATCGCCGATCAATTGAGCCAATCCGCCGATGCCGTATGTGCTCGACCTCGCGGCGGTCAGCTCAATGGCCAATGGAATCCCATCGAGCTGGCGGCAGATGTCCGCGACGACCGGAGCATCCTCGTCTGTGAGATCAGGCTCGTGTCCACCGGCGGCCGCACGGTCCATGAAGAGCCGCGCGGCAGGAGACTTCAGCACGGCCGCCGCCGTTAAGCCGGAGTTCGCGGAAGGAACATCAAGGGCCTTCAGCGGATGGATGTTCTCGCCTTCAACCCGTAGCGCCTCCCGGGTCGTTGCAAGAATGTGCACGAGCGGCGCCTCGTGGAACAGACCCTCGGTCAGCATCGCGACCGACTCAACCACATGCTCGCAGCTATCGAGGACCAGGAGCAAATGCTTGTCGGAGAGGAATGCCAGAAGCCGCGGCAGCGAGTCCTGAGTTTGTTCAAGGCAGCCGACAGCTGTCGCCACGGCAGGGACTACAAGTGCACCATTCCGAAGGGCGCTGAGATCCAGGAAGCAGATGGAATCAGGGAAATCGGCGGCCAATCCGTGCGCGGCGGCGACCGCGACGGTCGTCTTTCCGACGCCGCCGGGGCCCACGATGCTGACGAGGCGGCTGGCCATGATCTCCGAGTGCAAGGCTTCCACGATTTCATCCCGGCCGATCATTCGTCGCAAGCGTGTCGGCAGGGCATTGATCCCGCGGATGCTGACCGGGGTCCCCCGAGGCACGCCGTTTGGTCCCGTGCGCTGGATAGATGCGACAAAGCAATAGCCCCGACCCGCTACATTAGTGATGTAACGTGCACCCTCACTGCCATCACAGAGTGCCCTGCGGAGTCCGGGCAATCTGGACTCGCAGACTGGATTCCTCGACGATACTGTCCGACCAAACCCGTTCGACCAATTCCCTGTGGCTGACGACCTCTCCAGCCCGCTCGATCAAAGCAATCAGGATATCGAAAGCGCGGCTGCCCAACGCTACCGGCTCGCTGCCTTTCTGGAGTAATCGCTCGGAGACACTCAGGCGGAACGGCCCAAACCGGACTATTTCGCATTTGCCGAGCTCGTTCGCGTTGCAAAGGGCGCGACCTTTCAGCGCGATGGCAAAGTAGTCGATGAACTGGCAGGCGCCGACATAAATCAGTCCAATCTCCTGCGATTAATGTCCGCCAAGAACGTGGTCATTGAAACCAAATCGGCTGCTGAGGCGCCCGTCGCGAGAGACGTCGGAGCGGTCGTGCTCTCCATGAGTGGCCTGGGCCTGGAGCGCGACGCGTCGCCATTTGAATTCGATTGCGGGCCGGCGAAATCGTCGGCGTTACGGTCTCGACGGACAGGGGCACACCGACTTTATTAGAATTGCGGCGGCGTCTGATGCGTTCACGCTTCCGGCGCCGTCTTTGTAAACGACCGCGCAAAGCAGGGTCTTGTTCCGATGAATTCCGGTGCTCCCGGAGTCGCTTATGTTTCAGGAGACCGTGCGCATGAGGGCATATTTCCCAATCTGTCGATTTTTGAGAATTTCGCCCTCCCGCTCTACCGGCCGACATTTGGAGAATTCGGCTGGATCAAGCTGGGCCCAATGCAACGATCATTCGAAAGGGAAGTGCGGCGATTGTCGATCAAAAGTAGCCGCGCGTCGAACCTGATAACGTCGCTCAGCGGAGGCAATCAGCAGAAAGTTCTCATCGGTCGCGCTTTCGCTGCGGACCCGGAGATCATCGTCCTCGACGATCCGGCGCGCGGCGTCGATGTCGGGACAAAGCAGGAGCTTTATGCGCAGCTCAAGGATTTTGCGCGCCAAGGGGGAGCGGTCGTTTACCTATCCTCCGAAATCGAAGATTTCTTCGATTTTGCCGACCGTGTCCTCGTCTTCCGAGCCAAGACGCTCTTCCGCACCATCCCCGCCAGTCGTTTTTCCGAACAGGCATTTCTCGCAGCAATGTTCGGCGAAGCAGAAGAGGCGACAGTCTTATTCGAACCTGCAGGCGTTGTCTGATCATGTGGGGCAACTTCCGAGCGTCGCTGGACCGCAACCAACATTTGCTGACGCCGGTCTGTTTGACGGGGTTTTTGTTGCTTGTGGCGGCCTACCGGGCGCCTCAGCTGTTTTCATCCAGCGGCATTGGAGGCGCGATCATTGTTCTGGCTCCGCTGATTTTGGCGGCGTTGGCCGTTACACCGATTGCGCTGGTTGGCCGGGGCGGAGCCGATTTGTCGGTCGGTCCACTGCTCGGGTTCATCAATGTAACCCTGGTGAAGTGGCTTGTTGAATCCGGTCATTCTTCTCCGTTGCTTGTCATCGTTTACGTCGTCGGTGCCGGCGCCTTGTATCAGGTGGCGATCGCGGCCGTCGTAATCTACGCGCGCGTGTCGCCGATCATAGTGACCTTGAGTGGCTATCTCGTATTGTCGGGGATCAATCTCGTCATCCTCGATCGTCCGTCGGGAGTTGCGCCGGATTGGATGATCGATTGGGGGAGCGGGACCTCGATTTTCTCTCCCATCTCCGCCGTTCTATGCGTCATGATCGCGATCTGGTTCATCTTCTCGCGGACTGTATTTTACCAGCAGATCGTACTCACCGGTGGTGACGAACGAATGGCGTTCGCGAGTGGGGTCAATACGGTCGGCGCTCGATTTGGCGCTCATGCCGTCGCGGGCGTTTTCACGGGAATCGCCGCGCTAAGTTATACGGCTCTCATAGGCTCAGGAGATCCAACCCAAGGCAGCACCTACACGCTTGCCGCGATCACGGCCGTCGTGCTCGGTGGAACGAGTTTGGCGGGGGGCAGCGGAGGTGGATTGGGCTCGGTTCTCGGCGCGATAAGCATCTATCTGATCAGCTATGTTTTATCGACCTACAACTTCGGGACTGTCTCGGGGTTCGTGACGCAGATGTCGACCGGAATCGTGCTCGTGCTTTCCCTCGTCGTTAATAACGTTATGAGCCGCCCATTTGTGAGGTCCAAATGAACATGACGGGCCGGGTTAAGGGTTTGGGGGGCGTTGGCAGCCCCGTGTTCAGTCGAAGCGTCGTCTTCGGCGTCACGTTGCTCTTTTTGTTGTTCGCGATCGGAACACTCCTGGTACCCCAATTTGCGTCCTATACGAATATTCGGTCGATGTTGCTGTTGGCTGCGTTTCTGGGCCTTGCGTCGCTCGGGCAGACTTTGTGTGCGCTGGTTGGCGGCATCGATATGTCGATCTCTTATGTCATCGGTTCGTCCAACATCATGTTGGCCGGGCTGTTGAACTGGGGCGTTCCGTGGTTGCCGGCCTGTCTGATTGTGCTGTTTGGCGGGATCGTCGTCGGGATTCTGAACGGGGTTCTTAGCTTCCGTCTTCAGGGCCAGACCTTGATCATGACGATGGGCGTTGGGCTGGCCGTGGTAGGCGCCTGCCAGATAACGATCAGCATCGGATCCGTGTATGGCGGAACGGTACTCGGAACAGTCCCGCAGTGGCTCCGCGACGTCTCTTCAATGGCCGGCACGACATTTGGCCTGCCGATCCCTCCGATTGTCGTGATCTGGATCCTTCTGGCTGCCGCGGTCGTCACTTTCATGACCAAGACGTCCATGGGTCGGAGTTTTTATGCCATTGGCGGAAACAGGCTGGCGGCCTCGCGTATTCTCATCTCGGAATACCGCATCTGGCTTATCGCCTACGCCGTGAGCGGCGCCATGTCGGCGATAACGGGCATGGCTCTTCTCGGATTTTCAGGCGGCGGGTTTGTCGGGGTCGGCGATCCCTACCTTTTCACCACGATCGCCGCTGTCGTCATTGGCGGGACGTCGCTGTTGGGCGGCTGGGGCGGTTACGGTTCGACGATCGTGGGCACGCTGGTGCTCACCATACTGACGTCGTTGCTCGTGGGGCTCGGCCTCAGCTACGCGATGCAACAAGCCGTGTTCGGCCTTTTGATTGTGCCAATCGTGGCGTTGTACGCGCGCGATCGCAGCATGCGCGACCAAATCTAGACACATGCAATCCGGCAGATCCATTCCGCGTCAAGAAGAAGGGTCGTTACTCACTAAGGCCACGTGCTCAAAAACCGCGCCCGTCCTAGATCCAGCAGCAATGGCTTCACGTCCTGTCAAGATCGAGATAAGTCGCGAAACTCTCGCTCGCCTCTGCCTTGGCGAGCTTCATATGTGGCCGGGATGCGAAACGGTAGCTTCCGTCGGAATCCTGGGTGCTTCGTGTGGTCGCTTTTTGGTGCGCGTCATCGAGTACGGCGAAGCAAAAAAGAGGTTAGCCGATCGCGCAGTTCGGTGCATCGAACGAGAGAAGTCACGACGTTACTGTCTGGAAGTCGAGCCAATCGCATTGCCTCGTCGGGCAAAAAAATGAACATCGCCACCAGAGTGGTGAAGTCTCGGGAGAAGTTTTCATCCCAGCAACGATCGATATCGTTGTTGGACAATGGCGGAGAGCACCAGTGTTGCCAACGCCAGATTACGAAATCCGTTCGGCCTTCATTGGTCGAACGGTGACTGGGCGACAACGTGCAGCCGATGACACTGTTCGATGTCGCTGCCCTTCGGGGCGTTCCTCCCTAGACTTGGTCGTGGCTTATGCCACGGCCACAGCCCCGCCGTCCGTCGTGACGGCGGGGCTTTTTTTGGCTTCCGAAGTTTTTTGTTGAAATCACAGTCATCTTCTGGAGCCGACTTCATGGTGATCACGCCGGTTTGCATGTACGCGGAAAAGGCCGCCTGAGTTGGCGGCCGCGTTTTCATTCCTCGTTTTCAGTCCGACTTGCGCGTTCTCGCGGGGCGGCTTCACCCGCAGTAAACGAACGAGGGACGCACCAAACTGCCGCGGAGATCCCGGTGTGGCGGAATAACGCCTGATAACGCATTGATTTGCTTGGTGGGCCCGGCAGGACTCGAACCTGCAACCAGACCGTTATGAGCGGCCGGCTCTAACCATTGAGCTACAGGCCCCGCCGCAGGCAACCCGCGGACAGGCGCGGTTCGGCAACGGTGCGGACACCCCTTACAATGCGGCTGGCGATCCGGCAATGGTGCTGCGCGGTTTCAATTTATTCCACGGAAACACCGGCAAATTCGACCACTTTCCGCCATTTCTCGGTCTCATCCGTAAGCAGCTTGCCGAACTCGGCCGGCGTCATCGGCTTCGGGATGCCGCCGACGTCGCCAAGCCGGGCGACCAGCTTGGGATCCTTCAGCGCTTCATTCACGGCCTTGTTGAGAATGTCGACGATTTCGGGCGGGGTACCCTTGGGCGCGGAGATGCCGTAGAAGCCGACCGATTCGAATCCCGGCACGGTTTCCGCGATGGCGGGGACGTCGGGTACGCCGGGCCAGCGCTGCGGCGAGGTAACGCCGAGCGCGCGTACCGTGCCGGCCTTCGACTGTTCCAGCGCCGACGGAAGGTTGTCGAAGATCAACTGCACCTTGTTGGAGATGATATCGGGAAACGCGATCGCCGATCCGCGGTACGGCACATGCACCATGTCGCAATGGGTCATCGCCTTGAACAGTTCTGCGGACATGTGCACCGAGGTGCCGTAGCCGGAAGACGCGTAGGAAACCTTGCCCGGATTGGCCTTGCAGTAATCGATGAACTCCTGAACGGTCTTGACCGGCATGGCGTTCGTGATCACGAGCATGTTCGTCAATTGCATGATGCTCGCGACCGGTACGGTGTCGCGTAGAAAATCGTAGGACAAATGCTTGTAGAGCGAAGTGCTGATGGCATTGTTAGGCGCGTCGAACAAGATGGTGTAGCCGTCCGGCGCCGAGTTGATTGCCGCGGCCGCGGCGATGTTGCCGCCGGAGCCGGCGCGGTTTTCGACCACGAACTGCTGGCCGAAATGCTCCGACAGCCACTGCGCCATGATGCGCGCGACGATGTCGACCGGTCCGCCCGCGGCGAAGCCGATAAACCAGTGCACGGGACGGTTGGGGTAATCAGCCGCCGACGCCGGCCCGACGCCGGTTGCGAGGCCCGCGAGGCAGCTCAAGCCGAATATAGCTGCGCGCAGAAATGCAATCATGTTTCCCCCGTTATATGTTCTTGATATTCGCGTGGTCGCGGCAGAGCTTTTGTCGCTCGTTGACATCCATGCTTTCATACAAATTGGAATTTGCCTACATTGCCTTTTGGCGAATGTGGTTGGCGGGTCCGGGCATTGACTGGCCGGCGGTGATTGAGGGCAGTACATGAAGATCGCTGGGGTTGTTCTTGCCGGCGCGCTGCTCCTGGCAGGCAGCGCAGTTGCGCAGGACGGAGGCAAAGCCATTTCAAGCACGCCCATCTTAAAGACCGCGATCAAGTTCGGGACGGCGACGCCCGGCGGCGGGTTTCCGCTGTACGGCAACGCCTTTGCCGAGGTCATGAATGCAGCCGACCCGTCGCTGTCGATCGAGCCGCGCAACACCAAGGGCAGCAACGAGAACATCCCGTTGCTCGAGGCGGGCCAGCTCGATATCGCGACCGTTGCGGGCGAGCCGTCGTATGAAGCGTTCATGGGGATCGGCGGGCGCCCGCGCAGCCATCTGAAAATCCTCACCGCGATGTATTCCAGTCCCGGCATGTTCGTGGTGCGCGCCGATAGTCCCTACAAGACCATTCGCGATCTCGTCGGCCAGCCGATTGCGTTCGGCGCCAAGGGCTCGGGTCTTCCGATCCTGTCGCGCTACATGCTTGACGGGCTCGGCCTGAAGCAGGACGAGGACTTCAAGTCCGTCTATCTCGACCATGCCGGCGATGGTCCGGCGATAGTGCTTGACGGGCGGGTCGCCGCGCTCTGGGGCGCCGGTGTCGGCTGGCCCGGCTTTACGGCGATCGCGACCAGCCCCGGCGGCGCCCGCTTCATTGCGCCCGACGCCGAGGAGATCGCGCGCATCCGCGCCAGGCACGCGTTTCTCAAACCGCTGACGGTCGCGGCCGGCAGCTATCCGAACCAGAACGCGCCGATCAATTCGGTCGGCTCCTGGAGCTTCATCCTGGTCCGTGACGACTTGCCGGATGACGTCGCCTATCGGCTCGCCAGGACGCTGCATGCCGCCGAGGCCGCCTTCTGTAAGTCGCTCGCGCAAGCCTGCGAAACGACGGCGGCCAACACCGTCGCCGCGGCGCCGGAGCCGGACCTGATCCATCCGGGCGTGCTGAAATATTTCCGCGAAATCGGGGTGGTGAAGTAAGGCGAATGGCTGGTGGCGAACAGGGAGCAAGACGATCTTTCCATTCGCTATTGCCATTTGTGATTGGCCGTTCGTCACTTACTTCTTCACCAGCGGACACGCCGGATCGGGCGGCCCGAACGCGTCCTCGCCGGATATCCTCGTCAGGATCTTGTAATAATCCCACGGATATTTCAATTCCTCGGGTGATTTGACCTGCACCAGCATCAGATCGTGCACCATCAGATTGTCGTCGCGCAGCCGGCCATTGCGGGCGAAGAAATCCTCGACGGGCTTTTCGCGCATCTTGGCCGCGACTTTCAGCGGATCGTCGGTGCCGGCTTCCTTGATCGCGCTGAGATAGTGCATCACTGACGAATAAACGCCGGCCTGCCACATCGTCGGCATCCGGTTCATCTTGGCGAAATAGCGCTTCGACCATTCGCGGGTCTTGTCGTCCATGTCCCAATAGAATGACGTCGTCAGCAACAACCCCTGCGCGGCTGGAAGTCCCAGCGCGTGGATGTCGGTGATCAGCGCCAACAGCCCCGCCATCTGCTGACCGCCTTTCAGGACGCCGAATTCGCCGGCGGTCTTGATCTCGTTGATGTTGTTCGGCGGGCCGCCGGCGATGCCGATGATCTTGGCCTTGGAGGCCTGGGCCTGAAGAATGAAGGATGACAGATCGGGCGTCGCGAACGGCGGTCGCACCGAGCCCAAGATCTTGCCGCCGTTCCTGAGGATCACGGCGGAAGCGTCGCGTTCCAGCGAATGACCGAACGCATAGTCGTCGGTAATGAAGAACCAGCTGTCGCCGCCGCGCTTCACCACCTCCTGCGCGGTGCCGACCGCGAGCGCGCGGGTATCGAACACCCACTGCATCGCATAAGGCGAGCAGAACTTGCCGTGAAAATCCGCCGCCCCGGTCGAATGCGTAATGAACATCCGTTTGCGCTCGTTGGCGACGTTCTGCACCGCAAGCCCGACCGCGGATACCGGCACGTCGACGATCAGGTCGACCTGCTCGGTGTCGTACCAGCGCCGCGCGATGCCGGCGCCGATGTCCGGCTTGTCCTGGTGATCGCCGATGATCACCGTAATCGGCTTGCCGAGAACCGTGCCGCCGAAATCGTCGACCGCCATTTGCGCCGAAGTCACCGAGCCCTGACCGGTCGGCGTCGAGGCCGGCCCGGTCATGTCGGTCAGCACGCCGATCTTGACCACATCATCCGAAACTTGTGCCGGCGCCGCAGTTGATGACAGCGCCACAGCGGCAAATGCCGCGAGCATCGACATCGTTCTGGCGAACATTACGTCTCCTCCCATGATCGTCAGGCGCGTTGGCCTTGATTGTTTGGCCGGCAGCTTGACGCGGCCGACCCGCCTTTGTGCAACCATTCGATCGCGGCCGTCAACGCACGCGGACGGCGCGCCAGAGGCGTGGCGACAAGCGGCTGTAAATTTCGGGCCCGATTCAGTACATAGTTCGCATGGGACCCACACAGCGCCTGCCGGCTTCGCTCACTCCGCTCGATACTGCGCTCGCCTGGCTGCTGGATGGCCTTGCGCCGGTTGCTTCCGTCGAACTGCCGCTGGCGCAGGCGTCGGGATGCGTGTCGGCGGAGATGCCCGCATTGCCTGCGTTCCCGCGTCACGATGTCGCCGCCGCCGACGGCTGGGCCTTGCGTGCCCACGACCTCGTTGGCGCGTCCTCGTATTCGCCGTTGCCGTTGGCCATTGCTCCGATCTGGGTCGAGGCCGGCGATGCGATCCCGAGCGGCTGCGATTGCGTGGTCGATGCTGACGCCGTCGACCATGCGGGACCGCTGGTGCAGGTGCTGGCGGAGGCGATCCCCGGGCAGGGCGTGCGACGAACCGGCGGCGATATCGCTGCGGGAAGTTCGATCACCGCCGGGCGGCGCATCGGTCCGCTCGATCTTCTGGTCGCGCGCGCGGCGGGATTGCAGGCGCTGGAAGTGCGTCGCCCGCGGCTGCGGATCGTCAATGTTCCGGCGGCGTCGGGCCGGACGATGACGGCTGCGCTGATCGGGGAAAGCGCCCGCGAAGCCGGGGCTGAAACCGTCCTGACCGAGCCCGATGGACGGGATGTGGCCGCGATCGCAAGCGCACTGGTAACCGATGGCTGCGACCTGCTGATCGCCATCGGCGGCAGCGGCGTCGGCCGTAGCGATGCCACGGTGGCGGCGCTGGCCGGCCGTGGCGAGGTGATGGCGCATGGTATCGCCTTGCAGCCGGGCCGGACCTGTGCGGTCGGCAGGATTGGGCAGGTCCCGGTGCTGGGACTGCCGGGCGCGCCGGACCACGCGCTGGCGGGATGGTGGACGCTGGCGCGGCCGGTGCTCCACCGGTTGTCCGGGCGGCAGGCGCCGCGGCCGGTCAGCCTGCCGTTGGCGCGCAAGATCGCCTCGCAGGTCGGGATCGCCGAAATCGTCCTGCTTGAGCGAACGGCTGACGCCTGGATGCCGCTTGCGGTCGGCGACCTGCCGCTCGCGACCATCGCCCGCGCCGATGCCTGGCTGGTCATCCCCGGCGGCTCCGAGGGCCACGCTGCGGGCACGCGGATCGATGCCTATATGTTGCACGACTTGTAAAACGAAAGTTCCGGAATGACCAACACGCCTTTGCCGAAGAGTCGCGACGGCCTGGATCAGGAGCAGTTCCTGACCATCCTGTCGCGCGAGGATGCGCTGGCGCGTTTCGAAGCCGCGCTGTTTCCGCGCGATGTGCCCAGTGAGCGGCGGCTGCTTGCGGACGCGCTTGGTTGCGCGCTGGCGCAGGACATCGTGGCGCCGATCGACGTGCCGCCGTTCGACCGCTCCAATGTCGACGGCTTCGCGGTGCGCTCCGCCGATCTCGCTTCCGCCGGTGAAGCCACGCCGGTTCGCTTGCTGCTGAACGACGAGATTATCGCCTGCGGCGTTGCCCCGCTGCGGCCGGTGCTGTCGGGCACGGCCACGGCGATTGCGACCGGCGGTCCGGTGCCGCGCGGTGCCGACGCCATCGTGATGGTCGAGCACACCCAGCCGGCCGGCCAGCGCGCGATCGAGGTTCGTCGCGCCGCCTCTCCGGGACAGTTCGTCTCCTATGCCGGCTCCGACATCGCACGCGGCGAAGCGCTGCTGCGCGCCGGTACCCTGATCGGCTCGCGCGAGATCGGCATGCTGGCCGCCTGCGGAATCGCAGAAATTTCGGTGGCGCGCCGGCCGCGTGTTGCCGTGATCTCGACGGGTGACGAACTGGTGCAGCCGGGCCAGCCGCTCCGCCCGGCCGCGATCTACGACACCAACGGTGCGATCGTCGCTGCGGCGATATCGGAGAATGGCGGCACGGCGATTTTTCTCGGCGCGATTCCCGACGACGAGGCGGCGCTCGAATCCGCGATGCGTCGGGCGCTGGCCGACAGCGACATGCTGGTGTTGTCCGGCGGCACCTCGAAGGGCGCCGGTGATGTCTCCCATCGCATCATCGCCCGGCTCGGTGCGCCCGGCATCATCGCGCACGGCGTGGCGCTGAAGCCGGGCAAGCCGCTGTGTCTTGCGGTCTGCGACGGCAAGCCGGTGGTGATCCTGCCGGGATTTCCGACCTCGGCGATGTTCACCTTCCACGACATGATCGTACCGGTGCTGCGCCGGATGGCCGGCCTGCCGCCCCGCGCGGATGCCAAGGTGACTGCCAAGATTCCGGTGCGGATCGCCTCCGAACTCGGCCGTACCGAATTCGTCATGGTGTCGCTGATCGAAGGCGAGGGCGGCCTGATCGCCTATCCGACCGGAAAGGGCTCCGGCGCGATCACGTCGTTCGCGCAGGCCGATGGCTTCCTGAAGATCGATGCGCTCGCCGACCAGATGCCGGCCGGCACCGAGGCCGAAGTCACGCTGTTCACGCCGCACGTGCGGGTGCCGGATCTCGTGATCGTCGGCAGCCATTGCACCGGGCTCGATCTGGTGACGGCGCAGCTTTCGCGCGCCGGCCGCGTGGTACGTTCGATCGCGGTCGGCAGCCTCGGGGGCCTTGCGGCGGCCAAGCGGGGCGAATGCGATTTCGCGCCGATCCATCTGTTCGACGAGAAATCGGAAACCTACAACACGCCGTTCCTGGTCGAGGGGCTCGAACTGGTGCCGGGCTGGCGGCGGATGCAAGGCATCGTGTTCCGCACGGGGGATACGCGCTTCGCAGGATTGAGCGCGCCGGACGCGGTGCGCGCCGCGCTCGCCGATCCCGCCTGCATCATGGTTAATCGCAACCAGGGCGCCGGCACGCGCATCCTGATCGACCGGCTGCTCGGCGAGGCGCGCCCCGATGGCTACTGGAATCAGCCGCGCTCGCATAACGCGGTCGCCGCCGCCGTGGCGCAGCATCGTGCCGATTGGGGCATGACCATCGCGCCGGTGGCGCACGCGGCCGGTCTCGGTTTCATTCCGCTGGCGGAAGAGCATTATGATTTCGCGCTGGTGAAAGCACGCAAGCAGCGGCCGGCGGTGCAGGCGTTTCTGGAGGCGCTGTCGTCCGAGCAAGGCCGTGCGGCGCTGGCGCAGGCGGGATTTCGGCCGGCTTGAGTTCGGCCCCGACCTCAGCGACTGAAAGCTCGTATGCCGACGAGATCTGTCGGTATTGCGTCACGCGCTGATGACTATGAGAATCAAACTCATCGTCATTCCGGGACGCGAGCGTAGCGAGCGAGCCTGGAATCCGTAACCCCTGCGTTCGCGATGCCTTATTACATCTATCTCCTTGCTTACATCTATCTCCTTGCGAGCAAAAAGCACGGCACGCTCTACATTGGCGTGACAAACGACATCGTGCGTCGTGGATATCGACATCGGAGCAAGGCGGTCGACAGCTTTACGTCGCGCCACCGCATTGACAAGCTGGTGTGGTTCGAAATGTACGACGATGCCGCAACTGCAATCGGGCGAGAAAAGGAAGTAAAGAAATGACGGCGTGATTGGAAGATACGTCTGATTGAAGAACAAAATTCGGGATGGGGTGATTTGTATCCCGGCATCACTGATACAGGGGTTATGGATTCCGGGCCCGCGCAAAGAGCGCGTCCCGGAATGACGGAGTTCTTGATTTCGATTTGATTTTCAAACAGCCGACCAGACAGGTCACGACACTCCCGCGACGCCAACGCGCCCGAGTTGATGCCTGAACGCTGTCCCTCAACAATGAGGGCGCGGGCGACCCTCAAGAGAGAGGGCGCGGCGCCCCTCCAACATAGAGGGCGCAGGGAATGCCGGGTGCTCGTCGCACCCGCGGCCCGTGTGCAGAAGGTAGTAAGCACACGGTAGTCACCACAGGTACGCCGGAAGCGACCCGGCATTCCCTGCACAATGGTTTTACGGCTTATAACGCGCTCTCCCTGGTGACCGGGCTTTCTTGCCACCATCGCCCGCAAGAAGCTTGCTTCTCGAGGACTTAAACGCCAGCGTCGGGGCGTCAGGACCACACGGCTTAGCCGTCCGCGCGCAACGTCATTCGTCTCGTGACGTGCCGCGTCCATCGTATCCCGCACCCAACGTCCGTGACGATCGCGAAACGCCCCTCTGGTGGGACGGGATGGCGGGAGATAAGCCGATGATTTGGGTCAAAACGGAAGCGAGATATTTTTCGTGATGGGGCTGGACAGCGGCTGATCGAAACGGCTTGTCGGGCAAATCAGTTGTCTGTCCGAAAATTATTGGCATCATTCCGGGATGCGCGTCAGCGCAAATTCATGGTGCGCGGCCACGACGATGAAAGCGGACAACCAGGTCGCGTACTTACAAAATCGCTTGATCAGCACGTTTCGAACGATGTCCGCTATCCGACGCTATACGGACTTAAACCGGACATCTGCTCAGGTCCGAGAAGTGCCACAACCAGACATCTCCAGTGTGATGCACCGGGCAAGACGATGTCCACTGTGCATCGTCGAGTGACCGCCCGAGTTAATCCGCTACCAACAGCCGCATTTTTGCATGGTATCGAAGGCTTCTCTTGCCGACGAGCGCAGTGGCTTCTAACTCGGCCCCCTTCTCCGTGTACGTCCCGGAAAATCCGACGCTGACGTGCCGTCCCGCTGTCGCGAAAGTATGGGGAGCCGGGGTGTGCTCCTGCTGAGTTGCTTCACCCTTCCATCTTCCGCTGGAACAGCTGTAGGTGCCAGTGAGATAAAAATAAGTGCCGCCACCGAGAAAGCTGCCGTCGCGCAGCACTATAACGGCAGTATAGCCACCGTTTCCGCCATCCAGCGCTTTCGACTCGTACGAATAAAGACCGTTCCTAATCATAGCCGTAGTCCGCAAAAAAACGGGCCTGCCAGGGCTTTCTAAAATGGTTATTCCGACTGATCTTATCGAAGTATGGCGGCGGGTTCTACTGCTCAGGCCTATGTCCGCTTAGGGTCAAACTCGGTCCTCACAACCCTGAAACGGGACTTCCGAAATACCCGCGCAAGCAGACGTTTTCAGAGCCGGTCGGCATGTCGCAAATGTGCCAACAGCGGTCGTCGCGTTGAAAGCAACGCCAGCCGCTGCGAGCCGACATCGGAGACGATCGATGCTAGAGAAGCGGCGCCACCGCAGGTAATTTGGCCTTGCGCAAACGTGGTGAGGCTCAGGTATACTTCGCCAGAAACGAGGACACAGCTGCGTTGACAGGTTCAGGGTCGGTGATACTCAGGAAGTGCGTTCCGCCCTTGATCCGCACGAGGGGTTCGCTTCGCGCAAGACCATCTGCGATGGCCTGATTTTCGGATTCGGTGTAAGCGTTGTCCGCGCTACCGTGCAAGACAAGCGCCGGCACAGCGATTTCGGCGAGCCGTTCCGATAGGTCGTCTCGATCGATTAGGGCATTGCTCGCCAGCTTGGCCTGCTTGGCAGGCCAGCGACGCCAGACGTCCTGCCAGTAAGCCCCATCAAAATTGGAGCCGAAGCAGATGTAGGCGAGCGCATCCAGGAACGCTTGAGGCGGTTCCTCTCCATCCTTCAGCGCACCCTGCATCTGCAAATACGCGGACTTCTTCTCTGGTGTTTCAGCAGCCGCAGATGCTCCGAGCGTGACAAGGGAGCGAACACGATGGGGCGCCAGCAACGCAAGACGAAGCGCTACGAAAGCACCCTGACTGGCGCCGAAGAGAGAGGCTTGCTGAATACCGAGATGATCGAGCAGCTCGATGCAATCTCTCGCGGAATCCCACATCGTAAACGGGCGATCCGTGTAGCTGCCGCCGTGAGCCCGCTGGTCCCAGGTGATGCAACGGTATCGCGTTTTGAGCACATCGAGCTGAGGGCCGAACATCGAACGGTTCATTCCGAAGGCGTGGATGAAGACGATTACGGGACCGCTGCCGCCGAAATCCTCGTACGATAACTGTTGGTTTCCAGCATCAAGTGTGGCCATGGCTTGCTATTCCTTTGGTCCGGTGCCGCTAGATCAATCAATCAAATATGGCACCAGTCCAAGCTGAACGTGGCGCAAACGCACTTGTGAAGAATCTCAAGGCTGAGGCTATCGGTATCCGGCTTGGGTCAATCGCGCGGGTTTGAGCTTGCGCCGACCAGTTCCGGTCCGTCCCGGTTTCGGACGTCCCGCTCCACCAGACTACGCGATGCGATGTGCCAGGACGCGGGCGAGAGAATCGCCAATACCGGGCCGGATACTCTCACGAATAAATGAGCGCACGTCCGTATCCTTTCTATGTGCCACGCGAAGAAAGGATGACAGCGAGAGTGAATGGCAATGGATGTTGAAAAGCCGGCGTGGCAGTCAGTTTACAGTTTTTGGTTCCCGGAGGGGCTTTCGGCCCTTGAGTCTCATCATGAGAGGATGGGCTGGTGGATGCGGGGCGGCGCCAATTCTGAACTCATCGCTTTCACCGAAACCGTCCGAGCGGCACAGGCCCACAAGCTCGACGGATGGTCGCAATCGCCGAAAGGACGGCTATCGCTGATACTTCTGCTCGATCAGTTTACCCGAGGAGTGTTTGCCGGGAAACCGGACGCTTACGCTTCAGACGCGGACGCTGTCCTTCTCGTCGAGCAGGGGCTTGAGAATGGCGATTTCAACGCGCTGATGACCCCTTGGGAGCATGCGTTTTATCTTCTTCCTTTGATCCACGCGGAAGGTCCCAGCCATCCACAGCGGATCGAACGCGCCATCAAGCTAACAAAGCAACGCGCCCCCGAGTGGCCGCCGAGATTTCGCTCACTCTACCGCGATTTAGGCTTGAAGCAGATGACTGGGCACCTGGAGACGATCCTCCAGTTCGGCCGATTTCCCCATCGTAACGTGATCCTAAATCGCGTGTCGACGCCGGAAGAAGCCAAGTATTTGGCCACCGGCGATTTTGTTCATCAGCGGCCGATAAAATGATATCGGTGCCAAGGTCCGGTTCGCGCCATTCGCATCGATATGACGGTTCTGCGCCGATTAGCGGATTCACAGCGCCGGTCGGATCGCCGGCCAAAGCTGTCATTCGAAGAGCGACCAGCCTTGCCGACATAGACAGCGGCCAATGCCGATGCGAACATGGAGGGTGCATCGCTTCACCGCAACCGGGCCGGGAACGCCACCATGCGCCGAACCATCAGCATCTTGACCATCGTCGCAGGTTTAAGTATCGGCTTTTTCGAAATGGCAATTGCTCAATCGGCGGCCGATCTGGTCGGAACGTGGCTGCCGGTCTCTGCGGTCAATACCCGACCGGATGGCACTACCATCGAGACGTTCGGTCCTGCCCCCAAAGGCATACTGGTTTTCCAGAGCGACGGCTATTTTGCCTTCATCCTCAATCGCGCCGATCTTCCGAGGTTTGCAGCCAACAATCGCAACGCCGGTACTCCTGAGGAAAACAAGACGATCGTTCAGGGAAGCTTCGCCTACTTCGGCACTTACACCGTGACGAATAACACGGTCGTTATGCACGTGGACGGCGGAACTTGGCCGAGCTGGTATGGCACCTCTCTCGAAAAACTCATTCTCTCGTTCTCCGGTTCCGAATTGAAATGGACTGACCCCACTCCATCGGTCGGCGGAAAGATCGAGAATGTCTGGAAACGTGCCAGGTAAAGCCCTTCCAGACGGACCGTGTGATCGCGGGTCAAATTCCGAACAACTCAGGGCAAATGTTTTCTGCTCTGCCTCCGAACTCGGACATCGCGTGATGATATCGGCATTTCCGAAAAGTGCCACTGTGGACTCAGGCTGCGCTCCTTATCGCGCGTAAAGTCCCGTCGAACTCGACGCAGCGCGCCATTTATCCAATGACTTACGGGTGGATCGATCGGCGTTGCCATCGACGCCCATCAACTTGGGCGGCCGTCTGGATCGCGTCCTCCGAGATCGCGTCGGCGGTGCGCGCCAGTACGGATGATTGAGCGCGATCGCCTCACGACACCCGCGCTCCATTCGCCCTACTTAACCTACGCCGCCACAGAGAGATGGATGGATGATATATAAAAATCCCGACATCCCGAAGTTTCGGGAAATGTTCGGGCCTTTGCTGGCCGAACTTCGACACAAGTCGGTTGCGGAACTGCGCACGACGTTCGACTCCCACATGGAGCCGATCCCGGTCGCGCAAGACTGCACGGCCGAAAGCGTCGATCTTTCCGGTGTCCCGGCGGAAAAAATCGTTCATCCGGGTGCGATCCCGGGCAAAGTGCTGCTTTACCTGCATGGTGGCGGCTATGTCGTTGGCAGCCCCAGAAGCTATCGTCATCTGGTCTCGCGCTTTGCAGTCGCGGCGCGCGTGACGGGCTATCAACTGGACTATCGGCTGGCGCCCGAACATCCCTATCCGGCTGCGCTAGAGGACGCAGAGAAGGCCTACAGGCAGCTCCTCGCATCCGGCATCGCGCCGGAAAACCTTATCGTCGGCGGCGATTCCGCCGGCGGCAATCTCGCCTCAGCTCTTCTCTTGAAGGCAAGGACGGAGGGGCTGCCGCAGCCGGCCGGCCTTTATCTCCTGAGCCCTTGGCTCGACATGAGCACGACCGGGGTATCCTACGACACGGTCGGCTCCCGCGATGTGATCATATCAAGAGAGGTCATTGATGCCTATGCCGCGACGTTTCTGAATGGTCAGCCTGATGATCCGTTTGCTTCGTCGGTGCGCGCTGACCTGGATGGTCTTCCGCCAATGCTGATCCAGGTCGGCACCGAAGAGGTTCTGCTGTCGGATTCACTCAGTTTCGCCAACCGGGCGTCACTGGCGGGACTGGAGGTAAGGTTGCATGTGTGGCCCGAGATGCCCCACGCTTGGCCGCTGTTCCATCCATTTATTCGTGCAGGCCTTTCAGCCATTGACGAAGCAGGGCAATGGATGCGGCAGCGGCTTCTGATCACAAGTTAAAAGCCGAAATGGGGGGAGGCTTGACTGACCGTCGTCGAAAACCGCCAAAAGGCGACACAGCACGAACTCAAGGCGCCAAAAGGATTTGCCGACAGGCAGTCGGCAATTGCGAAAGGGTTATCGGCGGCGCCGGCTCCGCAGTCGACGGTCCCGGGTGAATAATGGGATCGGAGAACCAATAAGCCAGATCTGCAGAGTCACAGCCCTCGCTTTCCGACGGCGGTGGCTGCGGCGTGCAAGCGCCGTCACCAGGAGAACACGTTATCCGGACATGGAAGTGATAATCGTGACCGTACCACGGGCGGATTTTGGCGAGCCAGCTGCGGTCGCCCTTGGCCTCGCGGCAGAGCGCCTTCTTGATCGCGGCGTTAACGAAAATGCGCTGCACTCGCGGCTCCTGGGCGGCTGCACGGATCACCAACAGGTGCGTTGGCGTCCAAACCGCAGGATCAATGTCGAGCCGGTCAGCGCGGACCATGTTGACGGCTGACATGTCCTCACGTTCCTTTCGCGACAATCGCCGCTTCGGCATGGGCGTCAACCATATGTCGGCATCCAGCCCGACTTGATGGCTTGCGTGCCCGGTGAGCATGGGTCCGCCACGTGGTTGCGAGATGTCTTCGACAAGCAGTCCGGGCCAACCCGCGACCTCGTGCGCCTTTACGGACAATCGCTCCAGCAGGGCGACCATATCGGGATGCGCCCAGTTGCGATTGAGCGACGGCCGCATGACTTGCCAGGTCTTGCCATTGATCGGAAGCGCCTTTGCGCCGGCAAGACAGCCCTTGTCATAAAAACCGATTGAATGACTTGCCAGCAGCGCTGGCGATGTCTTGCGAGCGAAAAGCTCCTTCGCTCCCAACCCCGGATCGTTGGGATTGACCAGCGGCGGCAACGGCTTCGGGTCGACGCTGCCTTTGTCCTGGCCAAACACGGCTGTCGCGGTCAAAGTCGCGATAGGCAAGGCCAGCATCGTGAGAAGAGTTCGTTTGTGCATGCGGTCAGACCATCGATCTCCATGACGCGGCGCTTCGGGAAACAGCGTCCTGCCGGCAACATTACTGCGCGTGGTCGCGGCGCCCGGTTTGCGCCGATTACCCTACATCGGCCGCGCCACCCGACGAGGCTGTTTGCAGAACATCTCGACGCCTCACCTGCGCTCCTTCGCGACACTCTGACTGTGGCACGGCCGCTTCCGGTCCGCCCCGTGGAACGGACATTCTTCGAGGCCAGGCCCTATCCCCCGTCCAATTCCGCCAACCGTTCCGCCGCGGCGATGTCATCCATCGTGTTGGCATTGAAGAAGGGATCGAGCGGCTCCGCCGGCCAGCTCACCGTGGCGAGCTTGTAACGCGCGGTCCAGCGGTCGATCTTGCGGATATCTTCCACGACCAGAGCGTGGCGCAATTCATCGCGCAAGCCGACACTCCACAACCCGATCACCGGATGCGACTGTCCGCCGGAGGCCGCGACCGCAAGCTGGGCGTTCTCCCCGAGGAGCGCCTGATGCAGGCGCGAGACGAGATCGCGCGGCAGGAACGGACAATCCGCCGCCGCGCTCAGCACGTGGGAAACCGCGGGTCTTTCGGTCGCCACCCAATCCAGCGTGGCGAGAATCCCCGCGAGCGGACCGGGGAAATTTTCCACCGTGTCGGCAATGACCGGCAAGCCGAACCGTGCGAAGCGCGCCGGATCGCCGTTGGCGTTGAGAACGAGCCCGTCGCATTGCGGTTTGAGCCGCGCGATCACGCGCTCGAGAATGCTGCGGCCGCCGATCTCGCGCATCGGCTTGTCGCCGCCGCCCATCCGTCGCGCCAGCCCGCCCGCGAGCAGCACGCCCGGGATGCTTTCACTCATCACGGTCACCGCCCTTGCGCTTGTGGCGTGCGGATTCCTCTTCGACAAAGGCGAGGTCCTGATCGTAGATGATCCGCTGCGCGCCGGAGAGCGCTATGAAGCGCTTGCCGCGCGCGCGCCCCACCAGCGTCAGCCCCACCTGCCGCGCCAGATCGACGCCCCATGCGGTGAAGCCCGAGCGCGAAACCAGGATGGGAATGCCCATGCGCACCGTCTTGATCACCATTTCGGAAGTCAGCCGGCCCGTGGTGTAGAGGATCTTGTCGGCGGGATCGACGCCGTGGCGATAGATCCAGCCGGCGATCTTGTCGACGGCGTTGTGGCGGCCGACGTCCTCGGTATAGCAGACCGGCGTGCCCTCCTTGCACAACACGCAGCCGTGGATCGCGCCGGCCTCGAGGTAGAGCGAAGGCATGGTGTTGATGGTGTGCGTCATCCGGTAGAGCCAGGAGGTGCGCAGCTCGGCCTGCGGCAGCGCGACGTTTTCCACGGCCTCCAGCAGATCGCCGAACGCGGTGCCTTGCGCGCAGCCCGAGGTCTGGGTGCGCTTCTTCAGCTTCGCCTCGAAATTGGTATGATGTTCGGTGCGCACCACCACGACCTGCAGGTCGTCGTCATATTCGACCTCGGTGACGCGGTCGTCGTATTTCAGCATGTTCTGGTTGAGCAGATAGCCGAGCGCGAGATATTCCGGATAGTCGCCGATCGTCATCATGGTGACGATCTCCTGCGCGTTCAGGTACAGCGTCAACGGCCGCTCCACCGGAACGTTGATCTCGACGGTGGCGCCGGTCTGGTCGGTCCCGGCGACGCGTTCGGTGAGCCGGGGATCTCCCGGATTCGGCACGATCAGGGGAGTGGGCGCTTTAACGATCTTCATGATCTCCGCAGGCTAACATGACTTTACCTGCCGACCGATATAAAGCACCAGATAGCATTGCCTAGCCCGGTTCCACGGGCTTGCCGGAGAATAAGATGAAAGTGATTGGCCTTTCGGGCTGGAGCGGCGCCGGCAAGACCACCTTGCTGACGCGCGTGATTCCGCACCTGCTTGGCCAAGGGTTGCGCATTTCGGTCATCAAGCACGCCCATCATGAATTCGACGTCGACGTGCCCGGCAAGGATTCCTGGGTGCACCGGCGATCGGGGGCGACGGAGGTGCTGGTGTCCTCGGCCCGGCGCTGGGCCCTGATGCACGAATTGCGCGGCGCCGATGAACCGCGGCTGCCGGAATTGCTGGCAAAACTGTCGCCGGTCGATCTCGTGATCATCGAGGGGTTCAAGCGCGAGCCGCTCGACAAGATCGAGGTGCACCGCGTCGCCAATGCCAAACCGCTGTTGTTTCCGGACGATCCCGGCATCGTCGGCATTGCTACCGATGCGGTGGTTGAAACCACGCTTCCAACGGCCCATCTCGATGATGTGGTGGCCGTCGCCGCGCTGATGCAGCGATACGCGCTTTCGATCGAGGATGTGTTGGCCAAAAGTACAACCGGGGCCTGAGAGGCGGGATGGCGCAACTCTCCGACGATTGCTTTGCCTTCGGCGGTCCGATGATGTCGATCGATGAGGCCGTCGGCATCATCGGCTCGCGCGTCGCCCGTGTGCCGGACATCGAGAGCGTTGCGCTCGGCGACGCCGACGGACGCGTTCTGGCCGGCGAGCTTCGTGCGCCGCTGCCGCTGCCGCCGTTCACCAATTCGGCCGTCGATGGCTATGCGATCGGCAACGCCGATCTGCCGCAGCGGCAGGAACAGGCCTTTGCCGTGACGGGACGGATTCAGGCCGGCGCAACGGCTGCCGGTGCGATCAGGCAGGGGCAGGCGGTGCGGATATTTACCGGCGCGCCGATGCCGCCGGGCGCCGAGACCGTCTTCATGCAGGAAGACGTGCGGATCGACGACGACGGCAGGGTCGTGCTGCCGGCCGGGTTGAAGCCCGGCGCCAATGTCCGGCCCGCCGGTGAAGACATTCCCGCCGGGCACGCCGCGCTGGCTGCGGGACAGCGGTTGCGGCCGCAGGATATTGCGCTCGCCGCCGCGTTCGGGCTCACGCATGTCCAGGTGATCCGGCGGATCCGCGTCGCGGTGTTCTCCACCGGCAACGAACTGGTGTCGCCGGGAGACAGCCGCGCCGCGGCGCAACTTTACGACTCCAACCGCTTCATGCTGATGGCGATGCTGAAACGGCTCGGTTGCGACGTCAGCGATCTCGGCATCCTCCGGGACGATCGCGCATCGCTGGCGCAGGGGCTGCGGCAGGTCGCCGGCCGCCATGACCTGATCCTCACCACCGGCGGCGTTTCCACCGGCGAGGAAGACCACGTCAAGGCCGCCGTCGAGGCCGCGGGCACGCTGGTGCTGTGGCGAATGGCGATCAAGCCGGGGCGCCCGGTCGCGATGGGTATCGTCGGCGGCACGCCCCTGATCGGCCTGCCGGGAAATCCGGTGGCGAGTTTTGTCACCTTCGTGCATGTGGTCCGGCCGACCGTTCTGGCGCTCGCCGGCGCCAAACCGGCGCCGCTGGTGCCAATGCAAGTCCGCGCCGGTTTCAGCTACAAGAAGAAGATCGCTCGCCGCGAATATGTCCGGGTCAGTCTGCGCATGGGCCCGGATGGTGTGCTCGAAGCGATCAAGTTTCCGCGCGAGGGCGCAGGGCTGCTGTCATCGCTCGTGGATACCGATGGCCTCGTCGAACTCGGCGAGACCATCACGCGGGTCGAGCCGGGCGAGAGCGTCGGCTTTCTTAGTTATGCCAGCCTGGTCTGAAGGATGCTTTGCCCGAACCGTCCCGGTTGACGATGTAAGGGCTTTTCCGCCATGTATGCCGCATGATCAGGACCAAACTCGACCTCACCGGACTGAAATGTCCGCTGCCCGCGCTGAAGACCCGCAAGGCCCTGAAGGCCGTTCCGCCGGGCGATTTCCTGGAAGTGCATTGCACCGATCCGCTGTCGGTGATCGATATTCCGGCGCTGATCCGCGAGACCGGCGATCGCGTCGAGATCACCGAACGGAGTGACAGCAGGATCGTTTTCCTGATCGAGAAAACCGGCGGCCTGTTGACCGCGACCGGGCAAACTTAGCTGCGAGGCGCCGGCCGCTGAGGCGTCCGGTCGCATCGGCAATGGTTCGAAACGCCGGTATCGCTACCATTTTCCTATCGACAGAGCCCACGGCTTCTGTGCCAATTCGATGTATCCGAGAGGTTGCGGGGGTGAAGCGGCGCCTCGGCGAGATGCGTCATCCGGCCGAAAGCGGGCATAACGCGTCGCCTTTGGGGTTAGATTTTTGGGTGCGTTTGCGACTCCGGCGCACCCCGAATTGTGCGAAGCAGCAATACGCTGACGCGCGGCCAAGGCTTGGGATGACGGGGTCGTGGACGGCAGACTTGCCCAACAAGGGCGGCTGCAGGGGGAGGAATCGATGACGACGATCAGTAGCGGGGGTACTGTGTCCGGCGCCGGGGCAGGCATTCTCGACAAGGAACGGACGATTGCGACGGCGGGCTTCAACCGCTGGCTGGTGCCGCCGGCGGCGCTCTGCATCCATCTTTGCATCGGCATGGCTTACGGCTTCAGCGTGTTCTGGCTGCCGCTGTCGCGCGCGATCGGGTTGACGGCGCCGAAAGCCTGCCCGGACATGTCGCTGCTGCAGGAGCTGTTCACCACCACCTGCGACTGGAAAGTCGCCAGCATGGGATGGATGTTCACGCTGTTTTTCGTCGTGCTTGGTGTCTCCGCGGCGATCTGGGGCGGATGGCTCGAACGCGTCGGGCCGCGCAAGGCCGGTTTCGTCGCGGCGCTGTGCTGGGCTGGCGGCCTGTTGATCGGCGCCTTCGGCGTCTACGTTCATCAGCTCTGGATCATGTGGCTGGGCGCCGGCGTGATCGGCGGCATCGGCCTCGGACTTGGTTACATTTCTCCGGTGTCGACGCTGATCAAATGGTTTCCGGACCATCGCGGCATGGCGACCGGCATGGCGATCATGGGTTTCGGCGGCGGTGCGATGATCGGAGCGCCGCTGGCCAACATGCTGATCACCTACTTCAAGACGCCGACGTCGGTCGGCGTCTGGGAGACGTTCGTGGTGATGGGCCTGATTTATTTCGTCTTCATGACCATCGGCGCATTCTCCTATCGCGTCACGCCGCCGAACTGGCAG
Source organism: uncultured Alphaproteobacteria bacterium (assembly GCA_963756215.1). Classification (GTDB taxonomy): domain Bacteria; phylum Pseudomonadota; class Alphaproteobacteria; order Rhizobiales; family Xanthobacteraceae; genus Bradyrhizobium. The sequence goes on from CAVWMY010000003.1 coordinate 511,185, forward strand.
CCGGAAGGCTGGACCCCGCCGAGCAAATCCAACGCGATGATCTCGAAGGCCAACGTCCATCTCGACAACGCGCACAAGACGCCGCAGTTCTGGCTGATCTGGTGGGTGCTCTGCCTCAACGTGTCGGCGGGCATCGGCGTGATCGGCATGGCATCGCCGATGTTGCAGGAGATTTTCGCGGGCAAGCTGATCGGATTGCCGGACGTCGGTTTCAACGCATTGAGCGTTGAACAGAAGGCCGCCATCGCCGCGATCGCGGCAGGCTTTACCGGCCTGCTCTCGCTATTCAACATCGGCGGCCGGTTCTTCTGGGCGTCGCTGTCGGACAGGATCGGACGCAAGAACACCTATTATACGTTCTTCATCCTGGGCATCGTGCTTTACGCGCTGGCGCCGACCTTTGCCGCGATGGGTTCGAAACTGCTGTTCGTGCTCGGCTTCGGCATCATCCTGTCGATGTATGGCGGCGGTTTCGCCACGGTGCCGGCCTATCTCGCCGACATGTTCGGAACGCAGTTCGTGGGCGCGATTCACGGACGCCTGCTGACGGCGTGGTCGACCGCCGGCATCATCGGTCCGGTCGTCGTGAACTACATCCGCGAATTCCAGCTCGCGGCCGGCGTGCCGCGCGATCAGCTCTACAACACCACGATGTATATCCTCTGCGCCATGCTGATCGCGGGCCTGATCTGCAATTACCTGATCAAGCCGGTCGATCGGAAGTGGCACATGAGCGATGCCGAAGTCGCAAGATTGCAGGCAGCCAACGCCAGCGCAGGCACGGGCGCCTCGGGCTCCTTTGGCATCGGCAGGGGCGGACTGGACCTCAAGGCCGCCCTGTTCTGGGCCTTCGTCGGCATTCCGCTCGCCTGGGGCGTCTGGATCACGCTGCAGAGCGCGGCCAAGATTCTCTGATCGGTCGTGACAGGCGCGGGACGGTTCGCCACGTCCCGCGCCGCACCGCCATTTCCGTTCAATCCAACGCATCAATCAAGGAATTGCCATGCTTCGCATCAGTGTCTGTCTTGCCGCCTTGCTCTTCGCGGGCGTGCTCGATACCGCCTCGGCCCAGAGCGCGGCTCCTGCCGCCGCCACATCGGCGCCGGGCGCCGCCAAACCTTCGAGGGTCAAATTGACCGTCGAGCGGCTCAAGGAACTGAAGGTCAAATGGAGCGCCAACAAGGGCAAGCTGAAAGCCTGCCGCGTCGAGGTGAAGAAGAAGGGATTGGTCGGTGACGACCGCTGGTTCTACATTGAGGATTGCATGGACAAGGTCTGACGCGACCCGCGACGTCGAATGGATATTCTGACAAGGGGGCGTGGCAGTCGAACCTGTCAGGCTCCCAAATCGTTTGAATGACAGCGTGTTTTTACTGGCATCTGGCATACCAAAAGACTAGAATCGATCCAAAGTCAGGGATGGATCTTCGATGAGTCACGATGTGCAGCAGGTTCGCGCGTTCGAGCATCCCGGCGAAGGGCGCCGGCGCGCCAAGTCGACCCCCAAGGGGCGGCAGATCGATCCCCGCGCTTCCGAAGAAATCGCCTTGCTGCTCGGCGACCGGCCGCGGCGCCGCGATCTCCTGATCGAATACCTGCACCTGATCCAGGACAAATATAACCAGATCTCCGCGGCCCACCTCGCCGCACTCGCCGATGAAATGAAACTTGCGTTCGCCGAGGTGTTCGAGACCGCGACGTTCTACGCGCATTTCGACGTGGTGAAGGAGGGCGCGGCAACCATTCCGCCGCTGACCATCCGCGTCTGCGATTCACTGACCTGCGCCATGCTGGGTGCCGAACGGCTGCTGCATGAATTGCAGGATGAAGCGGGCCCCGGCATTCGCGTGGTGCGCGCGCCCTGCGTCGGCCGCTGCGATAGCGCGCCGGCGGTGGAGGTCGGTCATCATTTCGTCGACCATGCCAGCGTTGCGAACGTGCTCGCGGCGGCGAAGGCGGGCGACACCCACGCGCACCTGCCCGAATATATCGGATACGATGCCTATGTGGCCGGCGGCGGCTACAAGCTGCTGGCGCGCCTGCGCTCCGGCGATCTCGCGAAAGAGGATTTGCTCAAGGCGCTCGACGACGCGTCGTTGCGCGGGCTTGGAGGGGCGGGCTTCCCGACGGGGCGAAAGTGGCGCGCCGTGCTCGGCGAGCCCGGGCCGCGACTGATGGCGATCAACGGCGATGAGGGCGAGCCCGGCACGTTCAAGGATCGCTACTATCTGGAAACCGATCCGCACCGTTTTATCGAGGGCATGCTGATCGGCGCGCATGTGGTGGAAGCACCTGAAATCTACATTTACATCCGCGACGAATATCCGGCGGCCCGCGCCATCCTGGAACGCGAGATCGCCAGGTTGCCGCCGGGCGGACCGCAGTTGCACCTGCGGCGCGGCGCCGGCGCCTACATCTGCGGCGAGGAATCCTCGCTGCTGGAAAGCATCGAAGGCAAGCGCGGGCTGCCGCGGCACAAGCCGCCTTATCCGTTCCAGGTCGGGCTGTTCGGGCAGCCGACGCTGATCAACAACATCGAGACATTGTGGTGGATCCGCGACATCGTCGAGAAGGGAGCGGACTGGTGGAAGAGCCACGGCCGCAACGATCGCCACGGCCTGCGCAGTTACTCGGTATCAGGGCGCGTCAAGCATCCCGGCATGAAACTGGCGCCGGCCGGCATCACAGTGCGCGAATTGATCGACGAATTCTGCGGCGGCATGGCCGAGGGACACAGCTTCCATGCCTATCTGCCGGGCGGCGCCTCCGGCGGCATCCTGCCGGCGGCAATGGACGACATCCCGCTCGACTTCGGCACGCTGGAGAAATACGGCTGCTTCATCGGCTCGGCCGCGGTGATCATTCTGTCCGAGCAGGACAGCGTGAAAACGGCGGCGCTCAATCTGATGCGTTTCTTCGAGGACGAAAGTTGCGGGCAATGTACGCCCTGCCGTGTCGGCACCCAGAAGGCGGCGCTGCTGATGGAACGGCCGGTCTGGAACCGCGCACTGCTCGATGAATTGAGTCAGGCGATGCGCGATGCCTCGATCTGCGGGCTCGGCCAGGCGGCTTCGAATCCGCTGACAACCGTCATCAAGTATTTTCCGGAAGAGTTCGTGCCGAAAGAGGCCGCGGAATGACAAAAATCCAGTTCGAACTCGACGGCCAGCAAGTCGAGGCCAACGCGGGCGAGACCATCTGGCAGGTTGCCAAGCGTCAGGGCCGAGAGATTCCGCATCTGTGCTATTCGCCCGAGCCCGACTACCGGCCGGACGGCAATTGCCGCGCCTGCATGGTGGAGATCGAGGGCGAGCGGGTGCTGGCGGCGTCCTGCAAGCGCACCCCGAGCGTCGGGATGAAGGTCAAATCGGCCAGCACCCGCGCGGTCGCGGCGCAGAAAATGGTGATGGAGCTGCTTGTCGCCGACCAGCCGGCGCGCGAAACATCGCACGATCCCGATTCCAAATTCTGGCACTGGGCCGAGCAGGTCGAGGTGACGGAAAGCCGTTTTCCGGCCGCCCACCGCTGGCAGGGCGATGCCAGCCATCCCGCCATGCGGGTCAACCTCGATGCCTGCATCCAGTGCGGCCTGTGCGTGCGCGCCTGCCGCGAGGTGCAGGTCAACGACGTCATCGGCATGGCCTATCGCAATCACGATTCCAAGATCGTGTTCGATTTCGACGATCCGATGGGCGAATCGACCTGCGTGGCCTGCGGCGAGTGCGTGCAGGCCTGTCCCACCGGCGCGCTGATGCCCTCGGTGATGCTCGATGAGAATCAGACCCGCGTTACCTATGCCGACCGCAAGGTGGACTCGCTGTGCCCGTTCTGCGGAGTCGGCTGCCAGGTCACCTATCAGGTCAAGGACGAAAAGGTGATCTACGCGGAAGGCCGCGATGGGCCGGCCAATCACAATCGGCTCTGCGTCAAGGGCCGCTTCGGCTTCGACTACATTCATCATCCGCATCGGCTGACCAAACCGCTGGTGCGGCTGCCGAACGCCAAGAAGGATTCCAACGACCAGGTCGATCCGGCCAACCCGTTCACGCATTTCCGCGAGGCTTCCTGGGAGGAGGCGCTCGATATCGCCGCCAGGGGCCTGGTCAGGATTCGCGACGAAAAAGGCGTCAAGGCGCTCGCCGGTTTCGGCTCGGCCAAGGGATCGAACGAGGAGGCGTATCTGTTCCAGAAGCTGGTGCGGACCGGCTTCGGTTCGAACAATGTCGATCATTGCACGCGGCTGTGCCACGCCTCGTCGGTTGCGGCCTTGATGGAGGGACTCAATTCCGGCGCGGTGTCGGCGCCGTTCGCGGCCGCGATGGATGCCGAGGTCATTATCGTGATCGGCGCCAACCCGACCGTCAACCATCCGGTGGCCGCGACCTTCATCAAGAACGCGGCCAAGCGCGGCGCCAAGCTGATCGTGATGGACCCGCGGCGGCAGACGCTGTCGCGCCATGCCTACAAGCATTTGCAGTTCAAGCCCGGCAGCGATGTCGCGATGCTGAATGCGATGTTGAACACGATCATCACCGAGGGGCTGACCGACCAGCAATATATCGCCGGCTATACCGAAGGCTTCGATGAGCTGAAGGCGCGTATCCAGGAATTCACGCCGGAGAAGATGGAGCCGATCTGCGGCATTCCGGCCGACACGCTGCGCGAAGTGGCGCGGATGTATGCACGCTCGCGCGCCTCGATCATCTTCTGGGGCATGGGCATCAGCCAGCATGTGCACGGCACCGACAACGCGCGCTGCCTGATCGCGCTGGCCCTGACCACGGGGCAGATCGGCCGGCCCGGCACCGGACTTCATCCGCTGCGCGGCCAGAACAACGTGCAGGGCGCTTCCGACGCGGGGCTGATCCCGATGTTCCTGCCGGACTATCAGCCGGTCGGGCGGACCGATCTGCGCGAGCCGTTTGAACGTCTCTGGCATCAGGAGCTCGATCCCAATCGCGGCCTCACCGTGGTCGAGATCATGAATGCAATCCATGCCGGTGAGATCACCGGCATGTATATCGAGGGCGAAAATCCCGCCATGTCGGATCCCGACCTGCAGCACGCGCGCGAGGCGCTGGCCAAGCTCGACCATCTGGTGGTGCAGGATCTGTTCGTCACCGAGACGGCGTTCCACGCCGACGTCATCTTGCCCGCCTCGGCGTTTGCCGAGAAATCCGGCACCTTCACCAACACAGATCGCCGCGTCCAGCTCGCGCGCGAAGTGATCAAGCCGCCGGGTGACGCCCGGCAGGATCTGTGGATCATCCAGGAAATTGCCCGGCGCATGGGGCTCGACTGGCGCTATGACGGCCCGGCCGATGTCTTTACCGAGATGACGCAGGTGATGCCCTCGCTGCAGAACATCACCTGGGAACGGCTGGTGCGCGAGGGAGCGGTGACCTATCCGGTCGACGATCCGCATCTGCCCGGCAACGAGATCATCTTCACCACCGGCTATCCCACTGCGAGCGGCCGCGGCAAAATCGTGCCGGCGCATGTGTTGCCGCCGGATGAGTTACCCGACGATGACTATCCGATGGTGCTCTCGACCGGTCGCGTGCTCGAACATTGGCATACCGGATCGATGACGCGGCGCTCGCAGGTGCTGGACCAGATCGAGCCGGAGGCGGTGGCGTTCATGTCGCCAAAGGATATGCGGCGCCTGAACGTGTGGCCGGGCGATTTCATCCGGCTGCAGACCCGTCGCGGCGCGGTTGAAGTGAAGGTCCGCTCCGATCGCGACGTGCCGGAAAACATGGTGTTCATGCCATTCTGCTACGCAGAGGCGGCGGCCAACCTGTTGACCAATCCGGCGCTCGACCCGTTCGGCAAGATCCCCGAATTCAAATTCTGCGCGGTGCGGGCCGAGAAGGCAGAACTCCGCTCCGCGGCGGAGTAGTCCACGACCTTTATGTGGCGCCTATTCCGCGGCGCGGCTATCTATCTCGAATTCATATAGGCGGGATCGCATCTTCCGGATGACCCGGCGCGTCGGTCGTGCCGGGTCATGGAAGGTTTGCCATGGCCGTATTCTATTCGCCCCAAAGCGAGGTTCGCGAACTCACCGGCGTGAGCCCGTTCCCGATCGCGTCCATGCCCCGAAAGACACGATCGAGGCGTCTTCGCGGGCTGGCGCGGCGCGCGCTTCGCCGCACGCGCGCCGCGTTCGCGATCCTTCACCAGGCCATCGTCACCGCCAAGCTGCGAAGGCTGCGACGTGAGATGCTGTTGTATACCGGCCCGCGCGGCGAACTGATTTCGCCATCGGAGCCGCAAGGCCATGCGGCGGATCGGGATTTGCTGAAGTATCCGCAGCGGCCGCTGATCCTCAGCGAGAAGTGGGATTACTAATTCCCCGACGTGAACTGTTGGATTTGTCGTGGCTGTTCGGCGCCCGTTTCGATGCGCATGGAAGTTGCGTCACGCGTGCACTTGCTTAAGCAGATTGTCGAGTGTCCCGACCCGGTCGATGCTTTCGACCTTTTCCGCGATGCCGTCTGCGCGCAGGACATCGCGCACGCGACCGTGAGCCCCGACGATACGCAATTTGATCCCGCGAGGGGCAAGTTCGTCGTGCAACCGGTGCAGCATGCGAGAGCCTTCGAGATCGATATAAGGCGAGGCCGAAAGGTCGCACACCACCATATGGATTTCCTGGCAACCGCATCCCCGGATACGCTTCAACACCGACTCCAGGACGGCGTCGGCGTTAACGTAGAGCAACGATGCTTCCGGACGAAAGGCGATCACGTTGGACAGCGGCTCGTTCTCGGGATGACGCGCGAGATCGGAGTAGCTGTCGGTCCCGGGAACGCGGCCGAGATAGGCCACATGGGGGCTGGAGGCCTGGGCCAGCAGCATCAAGATGGAAGCAAGGGCGGCAAGTAATATTCCTTGCAGGATTCCGAGAAGGAGCACCGCTATCAGGGCGACCACAGCCGCATAGAAATCGGTTCGGCTGATGCGCCGCATCCGTAAAAGTGTCGGAAAATCGACTAGACCGTATACGGCGGTCAGCACAATCGCGGCCAGTATGGTCGTCGGCAGATTCGCCAGCACGCCGGTGAGAAACAGCAGGCACAGCGCGAGTGCGAACGATGCGAACACCAAGGCGAGGGGCGTGCGGGCGCCCGCCATATCGTTGACCGCCGATTGCGACAATCCACCGGCCACCGGATAGCCATGGCCGAGTGCCGCCGCGAGGTTTGCCGCGCCAAGGCCCAGGAACTCCTGTCTCGGGTCGAGCGCGTATCCGTGCTTGGCTGCGAAAGTGCGCGCGGCGGAAACTCCCTCGATATAGGCGAGCAGCAGACACCCGGCCGCGAGCGGCACGATGCCCTCGACATCTCGCAACCGCAGCATCGGCCCCGAGAGCGAAGGCAGGCCCGCCGGTACCTCTCCTGTCGTCTTCACGCCGAGCGCCTGAAGCCCGAACATCGACGCGGCGACGATTGAGAAGGCGACGACCGCGAGCCCTACGGGCTTTCCGGGCAGCAGGCGTTGGCCGATCACGAGCAGCAGGATCGCGATGACGCCAATCGCCAAGGTGAGCAAGTGGGTTTGGCCGAGCTGACCGGCCAGTAGTAGCAGCCGTTCCAGGAAATTATGTCCGCCTCCGGCAACCCCAAACAGGCCGGGCAGTTGGGTCACCATGATCGTCAGGCCGGCGCCGGCCTTGAAGCCTACCAGAATGCTGTCGCTGATCAGACGCACCAGAGCGCTGAGGTGAAACAGCCATGCCATCAGGCAGAACAGCGCCACGGTGAAGCCGGCGAGGCTGGCGATCTGGGCATGGTTATCGACATCGCCGCCTACCATCGTCCCTATGCCGCCGGCGACCATCAGCGAGATGGCCGAGGTCGGGCCGATCGCCATCTGACGCGACGAGCCGAGAAGCGCGTATCCAAGCCCCCCGAGCAGATAGCCGTAGATCCCGACCTGAGGCGGCAGGCCCGCCAAGGTCGCATAGGCCAGGGAGACCGGGATCGCATAGGCAGCAAGGGTAACTCCCGCGACGATATCACGCGGTAGCCAGCTCGCGCGATATTCGGATAGCCAGCCGATCGGCGGCAGCCACTTCGACCACGCGGATACTTCATGACGCCGCGGCAAGTCCGTCATGGGCGTACTCAACTTTGAAAGATAGATGGCGGCTCGAAATGCCCTTCTCGTTCGCGCGATCAACTCGCCAAAGCACTCTATGCGGTGTGGGCCTTCACGTACATCGTCTTGAATATCCGTGCGATCAAAATGCCCGCGGTTTTACATTTTCGATGCCCCGGAGGTAATCTCTTCGCGGAGTTGCCGATCGGGTGCTGGCGTTCGCTCTGCCGCGGCTGCGCGACAGAGCTTGCGGACGAGCCCTTCGTTGAAGATTGTGACGGTTCGCGGCAGCTCGATCACAGCCGACACCTCAATGCCTCGGCGATCGGGTTCCGAATCAGCTGGTCAATCGACCTGCGTTCACGCTACTCTCCCTCTCTGGTTGATCTCTTCGGGCTGGCTGCGGAAGGGGGGACAACGATGCGCGTCACTGCTTGCGTGTTTCTGGTCACGTGCGGGCTTTATGCGCCCACGATGGCCCGCGCCGAACAGGCCCCTGCGGCCGGCCAAGGGCAGGTCGCTGTGCCCGTAGGCGTGGTGACGGCAGAACGAAAGCCCGTGACCAAGGGGCTCGAATTTGTCGGCCGGGTCGACGCCGTCAATCGCGTTGAGGTCAAAGCCCGCGTCACCGGTTATCTGGAAGACGTCCGCTTCAAAGAAGGCGATCTTATCAAGGAAGGTGCGCCGCTCTACAGCATCGAAAGAGGGTTGTTCGAGGCCGCGGTCGAACAAGCCGAAGGTGCATTGGAGCGCAGCAAGGCGGCGAAGATACTGACCGAAGTCCAGTTGCAGCGCGCGGAAGACCTGCTGGCGAAAAATTCGGGTACCGCTGTCGCAAGGGACCAGGCCCTTGCCGCGGACGAATCGGCCAAAGGCGCGATCACGATCGACGAGGCCAATCTGCGGACGGCGAAGATCAATCTCGGATATACCGACATCAGTTCTCCGATCGCCGGAAAAGTCGGCAAGACCAACATCACCAAGGGCAATGTCGTCGCCCCGCAGAGCGGACCCCTTACCGCTGTGGTCAGCCAGGACCCGATGTACGTTACGTTTCCGGTCAGCCAACGGGAATTCCTCAGCGCCAAGCAAGCCGAGCACAAAGAGGATCTTACCGGCATCAAGGTGCAACTTCGTTTTTCCGACGGCAGTTCTTACAAACAGACCGGGCAGATCAATTTCGTCGATGTGAGCGTCGATCGCTCGACGGACACGGTTTTGGTCCGCGCCTCGTTTCCGAATCCGGATTTCGCGTTGGTCGACGGCCAGCTGGTGCGGGTGGCGCTCGAGAGTGCCACCCCGGAAGAAAAGATCGTGATCCCCCAGGCCGCGCTGATTTCCGATCAGGAAGGCGTCTACGTTTTCGTCGCAAGCGACGGCAAGGCCGCGATCCGCAGGGTCAAGCCGTCGGGTGAAAGCGGAACGGGCATCGTCATCGAGGACGGCCTTGCCGGAGGAGAACTGGTCATCGTCGAAGGATTGCAGAGCTTGCGCGCGGGCGTGCCGGTCCGCGCTTCGCCGCTGCCGCCGGCACCGGGCAGGAGCTGAGCCATGTTGTCGGATGTTTTTGTCGATCGTCCCCGTCTCGCGATCGTCATTGCCGTCGTTACGACGATCGCAGGCGCCCTGGCGTTCCTGGCCATGCCGGTGGCGCAGTATCCGGACATCGTGCCGCCCCAGGTTTCCGTCACGACTTTCTACCCCGGCGCCAATTCCGCCGTGGTCGACGCAACCGTTGCCCAGCCGATCGAGGCACAGGTCGTCGGCGTCGACAAGATGATGTACATGAAGAGTACGAGCGGTGATGACGGCAGCTACACGCTGACCGGCTCCTTCGAACTCGGCACCGATCCCGACATCAATACCGTGAACGTCAACAACCGGGTCCAGGCGGCGTTGTCATCGCTTCCGTCGGAAGTCCAGCGCCAGGGCGTGGTCGTCAAGAAGAAGTCGACCGCGATCCTCGCCGTCGTCACGCTGTTCTCGCCGAAGCATACGCATGATCCGCTTTTCCTGTCGAATTACGTCACCATCAACCTGCTCGATACGATCAAGAGCACGCCGGGCGTCGGCGACGCGGCGCTGTTCGCCGCCCAGGACTATGCGATGCGGGCGTGGGTGCGAACCGATCGGCTGACCGGACTTAACCTCACGACCGGCGACGTCATCAACGCGATCCAGTCGCAGAACGTCCAGGCGGCGGTGGGACGCGTCGGCGCCCGGCCGATTTCCGACGATCAGCAGCTGCAACTCAATATCCAGACCAAGGGACGGCTGAATTCCGTCGCGGATTTCGAAAACATCGTCATCCGCACCAACCCTGACGGATCGGTTCTGCGCTTGCGCGATGTCGCGACGGTCGAACTGGGCGCCGCCAATCTGGACCGCGACACCCGGTTCAACGGCCAGGATGCGGCCGCCGTCGTGATCTATCAATCGCCGGGCGGTAACGCCATCGCGACCGTCAAGGCGCTGCGCGCCAAGCTCGCCGACGCGGCGACCCGCTTTCCGGACGACGTGGCCTGGAAGATCACCTACGATCCGACAATATTCGTGACCGACACCATGCACGAGGTGCAAAAGACGCTGATCGAGGCCTTCATTCTCGTCGTGCTGGTCGTCTTCCTGTTTCTCGGCAATTTGCGTGCAACGCTGATCCCGACGCTCGCCGTGCCCGTCAGCCTGATCGGCACATTCATCGTGCTCAAGGCTGTCGGGTACTCTGCCAATACGGTCTCGCTGCTGGCGATCGTGCTCGCGATCGGCATCGTCGTCGATGACGCCATCGTCGTCGTCGAAAATGTCGAGCGCGTCATGGCGGAGCATCCCGAGCTTTCCCCCGCACAAGCCACCAAGCGCGCCATGGCGGAGATCACCGCACCGATCATCGCGATCACCCTGGTGCTGCTCTCGGTGTTCGTGCCGATCGCGTTCATTCCCGGCATTTCCGGCGAGCTGTTCCGGCAGTTTGCCGTCACGGTTTCGGTAGCGATGTTGCTGTCGGCGATTAACGCCCTGACGCTTTCTCCGGCCCTCTGTGCCGTGATGCTGCGCCCGCATCACGGGCCGCGGCGGGGCGTTATCGGATGGCTGATGCGATCGATCGACCGGGTGGCCAACGGCTACGGTGCTGTCGTCGCCCGCCTGGTTCGCTTCTCGGCGATCGGAATCGTGATGGTCGCCATCGCCAGTCTCGGCGTTATCGGATTGTCGAAGATCACGCCGACTGGATTTCTGCCCGAGGATGACCAGGGGGCGATTTTCGTCATTGCCCAGTTGCCGGGCGGCGCGTCGGTGGGCCGGACGTCCGAGGTGATGCGTGCGGCAGAGACCATCGTCAAGCAAGATCCCGCCGTCGACGAATATACCTCGATCATCGGGCTCAACTTCATCGACAATTACTCGCAGCCCAATTCCGGCTTCATGATCGTGACTTTCAAGCCCTTCGACGAACGCAAGGCGAGCGGCATGGGCGCGCGGGACGTCATCTCCCGGCTGGGATCGGCGTTCCGGCAGATACAGGGGGCCACCGTGGTTCCTCTGGCGCCGCCGCCGATCGTCGGCCTCGGCACCGGCGGAGGATTTACCTATGTGCTCGAGGATTTGCGCGGCGGAGATCCGAAGGAACTCGCCCAGGTGGTTCGCGGACTTACGGTGGCGGCGAATCAAGACCCGAGGCTGCAGCGGGTGTTCAGTACATTCTCGGCCACAAATCCGTCGATCTACCTCGACGTCGACCGCGACAAGGTGCAGGTCCTGGGCGTCCAGCTCAAGGACGTCTTCCAGGCCCTGCAGGCCTCGCTTGGCGGATACTTCGTCAACAACGTGAACCTGTTCGGCCGTACCTGGCAGGCGCAGGTTCAGGCCGAAGCCGCCGACAGGTCGAGTGTCGATGACATCTTCCGCATCAATGTGCGAAACGCCGAAGGCAAGATGATCCCGATGCGAAGTCTGGCGGAGATACGCGTCGTCGTCGGGCCACCGGCACTGATCCGCTACAACAACCTTCGCGCGGTCACGATTTAAGGCGGTCCCGCCGCGGGCGTATCATCGGGCCAGGCGCTTCAGGCGATGGAGGAGGTTGCGGCCAAAACGTTGCCGCCGGGATTCAAGGGCGAGTGGACCGACACCGCGTTCCAGGAAAAGCGGGCCGAGGGCAAGACGGCGATCATCCTCGGCTTCGCGGTTTTGTTCGCTTATCTGTTCCTGGTGGCGCTTTATGAGAGCTGGACCATACCCGTCCCGGTCCTGCTGTCGGTGACGGTAGGCATACTCGGGTCATTCGCCGCGATCGTCATGAGCGGGCTGACGCTCGACCTCTATGGCCAGATCGGCATGGTTGTGCTGATCGGGCTGGCGGCCAAGAACGGCATTCTGATCGTCGAATTCGCCAAGGAGAAGCGCGAACACGGAACGCCGCTGCTTGAAGCGGCAACCGAAGGTGCACGGCTTCGCTTCCGACCGGTAATGATGACGTCGTTCGCGTTCATTCTGGGTCTTTATCCGCTGGTGGTAGCGCGTGGCGCTTCCGAACTGGCCCGGCAGGGCGTCGGCACGCCGGTATTTGGCGGAATGATCCTGGCGTCGTTCGTCGGGATTTTCGCCATCCCGCCGCTCTATGTCATGTTTCAGGCCATTCGGGAGCGGCTGCGTCCCGGCTCGCGTCCCGCCGCCACTCAGCCCGCCGCAGGCGAGGAAACAATAGTGCCACCGAAACAGCATGCAACGGCGGAATGATTTGCGTCCCGGAGCCGGGTCGATGACTTTCAACGTGAATACGGACTTTGATTGGCAATGTCAGGGAGAAGGATAATGTTGGAAATCCGGGGCTCGTTGGCCTCAAAGATAATCCTGGTCGGTGCGTTGCTTGCGTTGCCGGCTCAGGCCGGAGCGTTCGATCTCTCGGGTGCCTGGGCGAGCGGCGCGGACCAGTGTGGCCAGATTTTCAGGAAGAATGGAAGTCGGGTGACCTTCGCCAGGGATTCTGAAATTCACGGAGCCGGTTTTATTGCCGACGGTAAGCAGCTCAGGGGAAGGGCGGCGCGATGCACGGTCAAATCGAAAAACGAAGTCAGCGGCACCGTGAACCTGCTGGCGGCCTGCGCGACTGACATCATGCTGGGAAGCGTGCAATTCAGCCTGAAAGTGGTCGATGACAACAAGATCACCCGTTTCTTCCCGGGCATGGAGGGAATGGAGGTCAATTACTATCGCTGCGCGTTGTAGTTCGCCGGACCAAAACATGGGGCGCCGCACGGAGGCATTTGCCCAGCCGTGACGAACCAGACCGGACGGTCGGCGAGCAACCCGCACAAGATAAAGCCGCTTGACCATTGGCGGTATGAAAGAGGCGATCACGTTCTAGGAGCCTCCGGGTTTTTCGGAGGTGGGTTATGGACCAGAACTCTCACGATGGAGCTGACCATGGCAAATACGATGGACGATCTCTTGCCCAAAGCGGCCGACTGCCGGAAGACGGTAGCTCAGATCGAAGGCGAAAAGGCTTCGGAATATGTGCGCGTCCAGGCCGCGAAAGAGGCGGAAAAGAAGGCGCTGATCGATCAGTTTTCCAAGCCGTCCGGTGTTTCGGACGAAGAAAGAATGAAGCGCGCGGCAGTCATCATCAAGCGCGCTGTCAAAAATGGCCTTACCGAAGTCGAGGTAGGACGTTTTCCAAACAGGCTCTGCACCGACAGCGGACGCGCCATCAACCAGCAGGAGCCGGGCTGGGAAAATACGCTCACCGGCTTGCCCAAAGAGCTATTCCAGTTCTGGAAGCTGCACCTGCAGCCGCGCGGCTACAAGGTCAGGTTTCAAATTGTCGATTGGCCCGAGGGAAAGCCGGGCGATATCGGCATGACCTTGGGTTGGGACTGAGGGCGATGTCACGGCTTCTACGATGGAAAGGCGGACGCTCCAATGTCGAAGAAAGAGGATAGTCTCAACGGCGAGGGAAAACTGAAGCGCAAGGTCTATGAAAAGGAGCTGAAGAAGCTTCAGGTCGAGCTATGCCATCTGCAAGATTGGGTGAAATCCAAAGGGCACCGCGTCATCATTGTTTTCGAAGGACGAGACGCGGCGGGCAAGGGCGGCACCATCAAGGCGATCACCGAACGGGTCAGTCCTCGTGTTTTTCGCGTGGTCGCCCTGCCGGCGCCATCCGACCGCGAAAAAACTCAAATGTTCATTCAGCGCTATGTTCAGCAATTCCCCGCGGGCGGGGAAATCGTGATTTTCGACCGTAGCTGGTACAATCGCGCCGGCGTCGAATATGTGATGGGCTTCGTCGGTCCGGAAGAGCACGATCGATTCCTGGACCTTTGCCCGGAGATCGAAAAGCAGGTCATCGACAGCGGCACCCAATTGATCAAGATATGGCTGGAAGTCGGAAAGGACGAGCAAGCAAAACGCTTTGCAGCTCGCATTTCCGACCCGGTGCGGCAGTGGAAACTAAGCCCGATGGATGTCGAATCCTTTCGCCGCTGGTATCAGTATTCGCGGGCGCGCGATTTGATGCTCGATAAGACGGATACCGAACTCGCGCCGTGGTATATCGTGAGATCGGATGACAAGCGGCGGGCCCGCCTCAATTGCATTTCACATATTCTTTCGCAGATTCCACGCAAGAAAGTGCGGCGGCCCAAGGTGACGCTGCCCAAGCGTTCGAACAAGGGTCAGTATGACGATCAGGCAACCCTCAAGAAAAGAAAATTCGCCAGCGAGATATATTAGACAGGGAGCGTTGACCGGTCAGCGCCGCGACCGTCGCGGGTCTCAGCGGTCCGGCATCGGGCGGCGATGCCTGCCGCTATTGGACCACGCGATCGAGGCGACAGCCCGACACGCAGCCGAGCATTTCGTCGGTCGCCGATTTGGCTGACATCCCGGAAAGCGGATGCCCATTGCGGCAATCCCGGATGCAGGCCCGCACATCATCGGCCCACACGCGCCCCCTGGTCTGAGATTGCGAGATGCATCGGTTGCTGCACGCCTTGTCGCCGTCACGGCATTTCGCCAGACACGTCCCAAGCCCGAGTCGCTCCGCATCCGAGAACACCGCTTCTTGAGCCGTCGCGAACGTCGTCGTTGCCGTCACCGCGATCCAAAGCACCGGCAACGCCAGCGCCATTTTGTGAAAGTTCAGCATTACGGCTCTTCCTTTGTCGTCGGCGAGATTACCGCAGGAGGGATGGGACAAACCACCAGCCAGATCGCCTCTCGCCAGATTGGGCATGCCCGATCCTTGCCCCGATTGCCCAAATTATGCCAGTGCGAATGCGGGTCTGGAATCCTCAGTGCGTGGCGTCTGCGACCTGAGCCGCGGATGGGCTCTTGGCGATGACGGCCTCCAGCCGCGCGATGTTCTCCAGCAGGCGCTGGCTGGTCAGGACCAGGAAATAGTAGCCGAACTGTGGATTCTGGAAATAGATCTCGAGCAACTTATCGTAGGTGATGCTGAGCACCTGGCCATCCTCGGTGCACACCACCGTCGCCGTTCGCCGGTTTTCCGGGGACAGAAAGCCGAGTTCGCCCATCAGGCGTCCGGGTGGCAGTTCGACGCCGATTTCGGTGACCAGGAACTTTCCGGTGACGGTCAGGAACATCTCGTGGGCGACGGCGTCCTTTTTGAACAGGACATCGCCTTTGCGGTATTTGCGTGCCGTCATGAAGGGCTTCAGCCACTCCATGGATGGATCGCCCTGCGTTGCGTGACGCGCCTTCTTGATCAGATTGAGCATTTGGCGAAGGCGAAAGCCGTTGATCGGCAGCAGCAGGAGGTAAAGCAGAAAGGTCTTGATATCTCCGGCCAGCGCACCGAAGCCGACGAAAAATACGCAGCCGATCATGTTCGAGACCCGCAGCGGGACCATCGTCCGTGTCAACAGGGTGGCGACGAAGAAGATGGCGCCGACCAGCGCGCACATGCTGGCCAGCGTGATATTGGCCAGCAGGATTTCGAGAAGGCGATTGAATATCGCGTGGTACGTGATGTTGTCGGGATCGAGACCGAGTTGGGTGAGCACCTTGGCGACGCGGAGATTGTCTGCCGCCGTATCGAGAATGCGATCCAGCGCGTTCGAGATATCTGCGTTGCCAGTGTTCATCGGGTCCCCGGGGGCGGCTCGAAGGTCTCACACGAAGGATTCAGCCAAGGCTAGATAAAGCGCGAAAAGGAAGCCGGCCACGGTGGGCAGTACCACGAGTGAGCCGCCTTCTTCCAGCGCGACGGGAATCATGGCATGGGCGACCAGCGCAAGTACTGCGCCCCCGGCCAGCGCCTGGGCAAAAATCGCGGCCAGCGCGTCGCTGCTGCCGATAAATGCCTTGCCGGCGGCCGCCGCCAGCAGGCCTGCGAGCAGAACGGTCGACCAGAGCCCGAAGATCGCCGCCGGGCGGTAGCCGGCCTTGGTCAGCATCGACGCACTCGCGGCCGCCTCGGGAATACCCCCTAGAAACATTCCCAGCATCAGCGTCAGCGACAAATTGCCGATGGCGGTGAATTTCGCACCGATCACGAGGCAACCGGGTATGGTGTCGAGGATATTTCCGAGAACGATGGCCAGGCCCGCGCCATTGGCGGCCTCGGTGAGCATCTTGCTGGTCTCGTGTCGGCTGAGATGGTCGAGGCTGCGGCTGGCGACTTTTGCCCACCGGCCGGCGTCGGTTCCCCCGGCACTGAGATTGTTGATCGCCCGCTGATGGCTGATGCGCTCGAGCGCGTCGGAAAATTCGCGGTCGGTAGCCACGAGGCGCTCGAAATCGCCCTTGTCGATTTTCAGCACCTCGGTGTCTGCGACCGCACGGATCGTCGCGGAGCGGGGATCGCCGCTGAGCAACGACATTTCGCCAAACGCGCTTCCTTCGCCGAGCACGGCGATCGCGGCCGTATCGGGCCCATCATGCTGTCCGTCCGCAAGGACCTCCACGCTGCCGCGCCCGATGATATAGAGAGCATCGCCGGGGTCGCCCGCCCGGAACAGGATCTCACCGCTCTTCAACTGGCGATCATGGATGACAGGTAGAATCCGCTCGATATGCTCGGCCGGCAAGTGACGCATCAGCTCGGATGCCGCCAGCAGTTTAATTCGCCCCTGTGCGTCGTTCTGCTTTCGGCTCAGCGCATATTCGCGAAACTGGGTGGGGCATCGTACGGCGGCGCCCCGCTGTTCCAGAAAGAGCGAAGTCGAATAGTAGATGACGGCACCCGCGGCAAAGCCGGCGCTGACGAACACCCATGCGGCGTGGGTGCTATAGCCGCGATGATGAAGCGACAGCGCTCCCTCATAGGCGAGTTCGATCGCCAGCGCCGAGATCAGCGCGCCGGCGGCAAAACCGAGCAGACAGGCCAGCGGACGCTTCGATAACGGGACGTAAAGGCCGACGGCGGCGCCGAAGAGCGATGAGGAGGTCGTCGCCAGGCCCAGGAGCGAGGCCATGACAAGCTGCTGAAACGCAATCATTGTTACTCAACCGCTTGGGTTCGATCAAAGCCGTTTCCGATGGCCCGGCCGGCACTCGGCGCTGCTTCAAGTCAGGGCGCAAAGATTAGGGTCGGACGCTGCGCGTTCGGTCGTATCTGCAAGACACCGGATCAGGCGGGGTAGGGAAAATCGTCGAATAATCGGGACGCGCTGCCGCGCGATTCGTTCGGGCATTCAATCGAGTTGCGAGAGATGCGCCGCCGTCTTCAGCGTGATGAGCGCGGTGGCCGCGCCGACGGTCGACAGGATCACGGCGGCAAACAGGCAAAACCGCTTGATCGTCGCCCAATGCGCGTCCGTTGCAACGGCCGCAACTCGCATTCCCGATCCTTCGCGAGGCCGTCTGAGCGGATTTCCGGTCCGTGCGGGCGCGCGTGATAGCGTTGTCATGGTCAATGTTCGCTCGTGTATCGAGTGGCGGATGCCAGCCGTCGGGCCTCAGAATCGAAGCGCTTCCGGACGGCCACGCATAACCGACGTGTCTGCCGGGTCAGAAAGCGCTTCGCGCTGCCGGCATAGCCGGCAAGTGCGCTGCCCGCGTTTTCAGTATCGAGTTCGAATCGCGCGCGCGGATAGACGGTGGCGCATCCGGTCGTTGCGGCTCTTCGTCGGGCAAATCGAAGCGCTGACTGCCTGCGCCAGAACAGGCCGCCGAATTTTCCTTCGGCATCGCGCGCGACCCACAAACCATCGCGGTTGCGCCCGATAAAAATCACCGGGATGGCCCCGTTCACAACGTCGGCGCCCGGGCGCTCAAACGACCCCTCCGGTGCTGGGTCGGGGCTTGCGGATGTGCCCGGGGACGGCAGCATGTGCGACAGGCCTTCTCCGGATACCCTTCCGAGAAACTCCTCGCGGTAGGCCATCACGCTCATGGAAATTCCGATCAAGCAGGGCCCAACCGGGGGCGATGTTTCATATTAGGGAGCGACGACATATGAATGCGAGGTGCCTCCGAGGCATCCGATATAAGGTTCGTATAAGCGAGGAGCCGATGATTCGCGCTACAGCGCGTAGCTGCGCCTGGCCACACGCGCGAAGGCTTCGGGTCTGTCGAGCCGATCGTTGTCGCCGGTGGTCGTCATCGCCAGCGCGACCGCCTTTCGGGTATCAGCGCCCAATTCGACCAGCGGCAACCGCACCGCCGGCCGCATGAACCCGAGCGTGTTCATGCCGTATTTCAAGGTGGCGACGGGCGAATCGGCAGCGAGCAAGGCGCCGACATCCGCGATGCGGGCCGAAAGGCCGCTCGCTACCTGCAAGTTACCCATGGCGCAACCGTCATAGATGCGGCGGCAAAGGTCGGGGAAAAGATTGGCCATCGCCGAAATGCAGCCGTCTCCGCCGCTCGCCAGATAAGCCATGGCATGGGTGTCATTGCCGCAAAGCAATCGAAATCCGCGCGGCAGCATCGACCTCAAGCGGAACAGCCGCGCAATGCTTCCGGTGGAATCGTTCAGGCCCATGAACTGGTTTGATTCTGAAAGCCGCTGGATAGTCTCGTCCGTTATCTCGCGCGCCGTGCGTGAGGGAACGTCGTGCAGGATGATGGGAAGGGCGGTCGAAGCCGCGATAGCCTGGAAGTGGGCCAGGATACCGGCCTGCATCGGCTTGTTGTAGTACGGCACCACGGACATTACCGCGTCGGCGCCCGCGGCTTCGGCTCTGGCGGTCGCCTCGATCGCCTGGCTCGTTGAGTTGGAGCCCGCACCGGCTATGACCGCTGTTCGCCGGCGCGAGATCCTGACCGCCGCGGCGACAATTTCGCTATGTTCTTTCGGGCTGAGCGTCGATGCTTCGCCCATGGTTTCGCCAACAAGGATCGCGGTGGCACCGGACCGTATCTGGTGTTCGCAGAGCATCTTGAAGGCCGGCCAATCGATCTTGTCGTCGCTATCGAATGGCGTGGGAAGGTCGGCAATGAAGCCGCCAAAGCGGTGCAAGGGCTGAAACATGATCAGGCAACGTTCGCGATCGCACCGAAATCCTGGCCAAATTCCTGGCGGTGCGCTGCCAGGACAAAACCTTTCCGGCAGCGGGCGCCGGCCTCGATCCGGAATCCCAACTGCTGTAATTTAGTTCGAACCCTGCCGCCCAAGCCGTTCTCCTGCGATTCGATCGAGACGGCGATATTCGCCGACGAATTGAGGAGCCTTGAGGTCTGAATGATCGCGGCTTCGATCGCCTGATACGAATGGTCGCCGGCAATCAGGCCCGCGGAGTGCTGTCCACAGGGAATGCGGCAGGCGGAGGCGAGGACTCCAAAGCAGAATCCCCGCCGCTTCAGTGCAAGATAAAGCTCGATGCTGTCACTTCCGGAGATAACGATGCGATGCGATTTGGACACATGAGCAAGGTCGATCATGGTATCGACCATTTCGTCCTGTGACGAAAAAAACGCATGCCGCGACATATGGTGTTCCAGTCGATCGAGTTGAACACAGGCGCCTTAGGCGGCGCGAACCTGAAGGGATCGTCGGTCATCCATGGCCGTCGGGGGGAGGGACGACGCTTTGCGATGCATGTCGAGTTCGACAGTGTTGGCTGTCAGGACAATCGTTTCTGGATGATGTCCGTTTTCGAAGAGCGCATATTTTACGGCTTGCGCCCGGCTGACGAATAATCCGCCAAATAGCCCGTTCTTTTCCTGGGCAACCCAGTTGCCTCTGCTGTTTCGTCCGATAATAACAAGATTAGATGAACACGAGGGCGGTTCTTCGATCGTTGTCATGACGTCTGTCATAAAGACTCCCATTGGCGACCGCTGCTCTACTGAAGTGACCAGACGGCGCGTTCTTCCGATGCATCGAATATCAGGAAGACCGCATATGAATTCGAGAGCGCAGCGGCTTCGAATTCATAAGCGCGGTGTAAAGGTGCGGAGCAGCCAATCCTGAACGGAGAATGAATCATGTTGACCGGATCGCTCAAAACGGCGTGATTCGGCTGAGTTGAGATCGGTCCGCGAACCGATGGTGGGGCCGGGGGTCAGGCCGAAACGCTTCGAGGCGCCAAACCTCTCCACAAGTCGTGGTTTCGCTTCGAGGGTCTTGCGGGCGGCTTCTCGCGAAGCGTGTCGATTGCCAACACCGCCGCGAACGCCCGCTTCAAGCGGTCGTCGTCGCATCGCTTCAGGTGCCGCTGCAGCACGGCCTCGCTGCCCGGCAGCTGCGGGTTGACAATGGCCTGGCACAGCTCGGCGCTCGCCTTATGGAAGAACTTGAAGGCTGGTCTCGCGAAGGGCCGTGCGCCCGGTGCATCGAGTTCGGCCGCGATGGCCAACAGCGCCAGTCGGTCGGCATTGTCCATCGTGATCGCAAACCGCAGCAACGCCAGTTGCCAGGCGCGAAGTGATTTGTCGTGCCGTCGATCGCCGCAAGCATTGAGGTTCATTTTGATTTACCGTGTCCGGCCGCGCGATGCCGATGGTTGCGGCCGGTGTTGCAGGTTGAAGGCACGGTGGCGATCGAAAGATGCGAGGCGGGTTGATGGGTCGCGGGTCGACGCATTCCCGATGCCAGGAACCTTTCGTGCTGCGCCTTGCGGGGAGGGACCGGCTGTCTTTGCCTCAAATCGAAGCGGCGTGATCCATCCCGTGGATCAGACAGAACAGTGCGGCATAGGCGACCGTTTCATCCCAATGGTTGAGACTTACGTCGAAGGGATGCTCGCGCCTGAAGGCGCCGACGACGGCGCTGAGGATGGTCGACATCCACAACAGGGCGGCCAGGCTTTGCGCAAAGCCGATGCTGCCAAACATGGCGAAGGCAGCGAGAACGACCATTCGCAAGGAAAAGCGGACCAGCACCTGCGTCGAGCGCAGTTCTTGCGGTAGCAAATTCGGGAGTCGCATCAACTTCGAAACTCCGGCAGACGAGTTGGAGAGAAAATCCGGTCGTTGGCTTCTGCCGCAACGCGACGACGTCGGGTCGTTGACGGCGTTACGCGAAATTGTCGCAGCACACCGGCTCGTAGAGTTGCGTTCTCTCGCGCCGCACGGTGGGCACGCTTGTCTTGTCCAATGGCGCCGTGACCTGTCGCGCGGCCACGAACGCGCTCAAGATGGCGAGCGGCAGATCAGCGTGACAGGCTTCGATCGATTGATCGAGCCATTCCGGAAGTTCTCGTGCCTGGGACAGCGCGCAGTGCCATTCACCCTCGTCATAGGCGATCCGGCGCACGTGCCATTGCGGTAGTTCGAGATCGACCAGCGCAAGCGCTGCGTCTGTCCAAGCTTCCGATGCGATCAAGCGTTCGATTCGGGCAGTCTTGCCGGCTTGGTCCATCGACGGATAGCGACGACATATCGTCTTGATGACGGCCCAAACCAATCCTGCCGTCACGGCGTCGGTGTCACGAAGCCGATGGTCAAGTTCCTGGCGAACATCATGTTTTGATATGAATGACATGACATCATCTCATCAGACAGGGCCGCGACCGGCAGCCACGCCTCCAAGATGGATAAACCGCCATTTGAAAACGAGATGAAATCGGGCCGCAAGATATAGGACTTTCATAAGCACTGTCGGCCGGACTCCGAGCGTCAAATGCCGGACGCCGCGCAACAAACAAAGTCCGTTCCACAGCGCGTCACTATAGGATTCCTATAATATTGCGGTTGCTCCCCTCTCGAAAGTCTATGCAGCGGGGGAGTACCTCACCACCTGATAAACCAGCGCGCGGTCCCTATTGATCCCGCAAGACAACACCGCATCAGGAACATCACATGCTCGACATTGTCATGTTGGCCCTCGGCCTCGGCTTCTTCGCGGCGGCGGTTGGTTACACCTACGCCTGCGAACGGCTCTAAAGTTTGACGCGTTTTCTTCTCGCGAAGCCCGTGTCGTTTCGCCCGAAAACGCTCTGAAGGAGAACGACCATGATCTTCGACTATTCGCTCGCCGGTCTCGTGTCCGTAGGCCTGCTGGTTTATCTGACCTACGCCCTGTTGCGGCCCGAGCGGTTCTGACCGCTCTCGCAGGATTCCGCGCAAAACCCATAAGGTAGCTTCCGATGACCGTCATTGGCTGGATTCAAATTATTCTATTTTGTGCGATCGTCGTCGCACTGGTCAAACCGCTCGGCGGGTACATGACGCGTGTCTTTACCGGCGAGCGCACCTTTCTGTCCCCGATCCTGCGGCCGGTCGAGGCCGGAATTTACATGCTCGGCGGCGTCGACCAAAAGCGCGAGCAGCATTGGCTGACTTATACGGTGGCGATGCTGCTGTTCCATGTCGGCGGCTTTATCATTCTTTATGCGGTGCTGCGCCTGCAGGACGTGTTGCCGTTCAACCCGGCGGGAGAATCCGCCGTCGCGCAGGATCTTTCGTTCAATACCGCCATCAGTTTCGTCACCAACACCAACTGGCAGAACTACGGCGGCGAAACCACGATGTCGTACCTGACGCAGATGTTGGGGCTGACGCATCAGAACTTCCTGTCGGCGGCGACCGGCATCGCGCTTGCGGTCGCGTTGATCCGCGGGTTCTCCCGCTCCTCGATGCGCACCATCGGCAATTTCTGGGTCGACGTGACGCGAACCACGCTCTACGTGCTGCTGCCGATCTGCGTCGTCTACACGTTGTTCTTGGTCTGGCAGGGTATCCCGCAGACGCTCGGCGCTTATGTCGACGCGACGACGCTGGAAGGCGCCAAGCAGACCATCGCGGTCGGGCCGGTGGCTTCGCAGATCGCGATCAAGATGCTCGGCACCAACGGCGGCGGCTTCTTCAACGTCAATGCCGCGCACCCGTTCGAAAACCCGACGGCGCTGTCGAACTTCGTGCAGATGATCTCGATCTTCGCGATCGGCGCTGCGATGACCAACGTGTTCGGACGCATGGTCGGCAACCAGCGGCAGGGCTGGGCGATCCTGGCCGTGATGGGCGTGCTGTTCATCGTCGGCGTTGCCATCACCTATTGGGCCGAAGCCAACGGCACCTCCACCCTGAGCGCGCTCGGCCTGACCGGCGGCAACATGGAGGGCAAGGAAGTCCGCTTCGGCATCGTCGCCTCCAGTCTGTTCGCGGTGGTCACCACGGCGGCCTCCTGCGGCGCGGTCAACGCCATGCATGACAGCTTCACCGCACTCGGCGGCATGATCCCGCTGATCAACATGCAGCTCGGCGAAGTCATCATCGGCGGCGTCGGCGCGGGCCTCTACGGCATGCTGCTGTTCGTTGTGCTGGCGATCTTCGTGGCGGGCCTGATGGTCGGTCGCACGCCGGAATATGTCGGCAAGAAGATCGAGGCGCGCGAAGTCAAGATGGCCATGCTCGCCATCCTCGTGCTGCCGCTGATGTATCTGGGCTGGACCGCCGTCGCGGTCGTGTTGCCCTCGGCGGTGGCGTCGATGGCCAACTCGGGTCCGCATGGCTTTACCGAAGTGCTCTACGCCTTCACTTCGGCGACCGGCAACAACGGATCGGCCTTTGGTGGCCTCACCGGCAACACGTTCTTCTACAACCTCACGCTGGCTAGTTCGATGTTCGTCGGCCGTTTCTTCATGATCGTTCCGGCGATGGCGCTGGCAGGTTCGCTCGCGGCCAAGAAGTCGGTTCCGGCTTCCGCCGGAACGCTGCCGACGACGGGCGGCCTGTTCGTCGGCCTGGTCATCGGCGTCATCTTGATCATCGGTGGTCTGACCTTCTTCCCGGCGCTGGCGTTGGGACCGATCGTCGAACATCTCGCGATGAACGCCAACAACCTGTTTTGATCGATCACGTCAGGAGTTACTCCCATGGAAGCCATGAAATTGCAGAAGCGGGTAGCCGTCTCGGCGATGCTCGATCCGAAGATCGTCCTTCCCGCGATCGGCTCGTCCTTCGCCAAGCTCGACCCGCGGCTGATGATCAAGAACCCGGTGATGTTCGTGGTCGAAATCGTCGCCGTGTTGACCACGGTGATCTTCCTGCGCGACCTGGCGACGGGCGGCGAAGGGCTGGGCTTCACGTTCCAGATCATCCTGTGGCTGTGGTTCACGGTGCTGTTCGCCAACTTCGCCGAGGCGGTCGCCGAAGGCCGGGGCAAGGCCCAGGCCGAGTCACTCAAGAAGACGCGCACCGAGAGCCAGGCCAAGCTGCTGTCGGGCTCCGAAAAGAGCTACCGCCTGGTATCGGGTACCAGCCTCAAGGTCGGCGATGTCGTCCTGGTCGAAGCCGGCGACAACATTCCATCCGACGGCGAAGTGATCGAAGGTGTCGCCTCGGTGAATGAAGCCGCGATCACCGGCAAGTCCGCGCCGGTGATCCGCGAATCCGGCGGCGACCGTTCCGCCGTGACCGGCGGCACGCAGGTTCTGTCCGACTGGATCCGCGTCCGCATCACCGCGGCACAGGGATCGACCTTCATCGACCGCATGATCAAGCTGGTCGAAGGCGCCGAGCGCCAGAAGACCCCGAACGAAATCGCGCTCAACATCCTGCTCGCCGGTCTGACCATCATCTTCGTGTTCGCAACGGTGACGATTCCGAGTTACGCCAGCTATGCTGGCGGTACGATCTCCGTGGTCGTCCTGGTGGCGCTGTTCGTGACCCTGATTCCGACCACCATCGGCGCTTTGCTGTCGGCGATCGGCATCGCAGGCATGGACAGGCTGGTGCGTTTCAACGTGCTGGCCATGTCGGGCCGCGCGGTCGAGGCCGCCGGCGACGTCGACACGCTCCTGCTCGACAAGACCGGAACGATCACGCTGGGCAACCGCCAGGCGACGGCGTTTCGTCCCGTGCAGGGCGTCACCGAGCACGAGCTCGCCGACGCCGCGCAGCTGGCGTCCCTGGCCGACGAAACGCCGGAAGGGCGCTCGATCGTGGTGCTCGCCAAGGAGAAGTACGGCATCCGCAGCCGCGATATGGCCGAGCTTGCCGCGACCTTCATTCCGTTTACGGCGCAGACAAGGATGAGCGGTGTCGACGCCGGTGCATCCTCGGTCCGCAAGGGCGCGGTGGAGGCGATCCTGAACTATGTCGGCGGCGGCGACACCCGTCTCGTGGCCTCCGGAAACAACGTCCGGGCGCTGCAGTCCTCGGTCAATTCCGACATCGCCCGGCAAATCCAGGCGATCGCGGACGAGATCGCGAAGGCCGGGGGCACGCCGCTGGCCGTTGCCAAGGATGGCCGTCTGCTCGGCGTTGTCCACCTCAAGGATATCGTCAAGGGCGGCATCCGCGAGCGTTTCGCCGAATTGCGCCGCATGGGTATCCGCACCGTGATGATCACCGGCGACAACCCGATGACGGCGGCCGCGATTGCCGCGGAAGCGGGCGTCGACGATTTCCTCGCGCAAGCGACGCCCGAGGACAAGCTGAAGCTCATTCGCGACGAGCAGGCCAAGGGCAAGTTGGTCGCGATGTGCGGCGACGGTACCAACGACGCGCCGGCGCTTGCACAGGCCGATGTCGGCGTCGCCATGAACACCGGCACCCAGGCCGCCCGCGAGGCCGGCAACATGGTCGATCTCGACTCCAACCCCACCAAGTTGATCGAGGTGGTCGAGATCGGCAAGCAGCTGTTGATGACCCGCGGCGCGTTGACGACGTTCTCGATCGCCAACGACGTGGCAAAGTACTTCGCGATCATCCCGGCCATGTTCCTGGCGTTCTATCCGCAGCTCGGCGTGCTCAACATCATGCATCTGGCGAGCCCGCAGAGCGCCATCCTGTCGGCGATCATCTTCAACGCGCTGGTCATCGTGGCGTTGATCCCGTTGGCGCTAAAGGGTGTGGCCTACCGCGCCATCGGCGCCGGTGCGCTGCTGCGTCGTAACCTGCTGATCTACGGCCTCGGCGGCATCATCGTTCCCTTCATCGGCATCAAGGCCATCGACCTCGTCGTCGCCGCCTTGAATCTTGCTTGAACTTGTCATTGCGAGGAGCGGAGCGACGAAGCAGTCCAGTCTTTCTCCCCGGCTCTCCCGCTCTGGATTGCTTCACTTCGCCCGCAATGACAAAAACACAGGAAACTGAATCATGTTGAAAGAAATTCGTCCCGCGATCATCGTTCTCGTCTTGCTGACAGCGATCACCGGCCTGGTCTACCCGCTGGCAATGACCGCGATTGCCGGCGTGATCTTCCCGAAGCAGGCCAATGGCAGCCTGATCGAACGCGACGGCAAGGTGATCGGCTCCGAGCTGATCGGCCAGGAGTTCAAGAGCGACAAATATTTCCACGGCCGACTCTCGGCGACGTCCGGTCCTGATCCGGCGGATTCCACCAAGACGGTGCCGTCGCCCTATAACGCGGCCAACTCGTCCGGCTCCAACCTCGGCCCCACCAGCAAGGCGTTGAACGATCGCATCAAGGGTGACGTGGACACCTTGAAGGCCGAGAATCCCTCCGCGGCGGTGCCGGTCGATCTCGTCACTACTTCGGGCAGCGGTCTCGATCCCGACATCACGCCGGAAGGCGCTATGTTCCAGGTGCCGCGCGTGGCCAAGGCACGGAATATGCCGGAAGACCGCGTCCGCCGATTGGTCGAGGACAACACCCAAAGCCGGCTCGCCGGTGTGCTTGGCGAACCGCGCGTTAGCGTACTGGCACTCAATCTGGCGCTTGACGCGGCCGCAACCAAGTAGTGCCAGCTAGGCTGTGCGCGGCATGAGGGCTATAATGCTTTATGGTAAATCAGCGCCGCGACCCCGATAAAAGACCTTCGCCGGATGCGCTTCTCGAGACCGCCCGGCGTGCAAACGATCAAGCCGGCAGGCTCAAGATCTTCGTCGGCGCCGCCCCCGGCGTCGGCAAGACTTACGAGATGCTGCAAAGCGCCCGCGCCAAAATGAAGGCGGGTGCCGACGTCGTGATCGGCGTCGTCGAGACCCACGGACGGGCCGAGACCGAGGCGCTGCTCGACGGACTTGAAGTCCTCCCGCGCAAACGGTTCGACTACAATAATCAGACGCTCGAGGAGATGGATCTCGACGCGCTGATCGAGCGCCATCCGCAGATCGCGCTGGTCGACGAACTCGCCCACACCAACGTGCCGGGCAGCCGCCATCCCAAGCGCTATCTCGACGTCGAGGAACTGCTCTCCTGCGGAATCGACGTTTATACCGCGGTCAACATCCAGCACATCGAAAGCCTGAACGACGTCGTCGCCCAGATCACGCATGTGCGCGTGCGCGAGACCGTGCCCGACTCGGTATTCGACCGGGCCGATGCGATCGAATTGATCGATCTCACGCCGGACGACCTGATTGCGCGGCTGAAAGAGGGCAAGGTCTACGTTCCCAAGCAAGCCGAGCGGGCGCTCGAACATTATTTTTCGCCGGGGAATTTGACCGCGCTGCGCGAACTGGCGTTACGACGCACTGCCGAGCGTGTCGACGAACAGTTGCTGACGCACATGCAGGCCAATGCGATCGACGGTCCGTGGGCCGCGGGCGAGCGAATTCTGGTTTGTCTCAATGAAGACCCGCGCGCGGCGGGGCTCGTGCGCTACACCAAGCGGCTCGCGGACCGGCTGCATGCGCCCTGGACCGCGATCAGCATCGAAACCCGCCGCAGCCTGCAATTGACCAACGCACAGCGCGACAGGCTGGCCGATACCTTGCGGCTGGCGGAAGCGCTGGGCGGCGAGGCGCTGACCGTTCCAGCCGTGGGCCGGCGTATCGCCGACGATCTGATCAGCTTCGCCCAGGCCAATAACGTCACCCAGATCATCATCGGTAAGGCGACGCGGTCGCGGTGGTTCGAAATCATCCGTGGTTCGGTGGTGCATGACCTGGTGCGGCGCGCGGGCAACATCAGCGTCAACGTCATCGCCGGCGACGAACCGCCCGTCAAATCCAAGGCGCAAACCGCGGTTCAGGCCGCCGCGCGCCCCGAGCCGGTCGATATCAGGCCATATCTGATGGCGTTGGCCATCGTGGCGGTCGGGCTCGGTGCGGCCGTGCTGATCCGGCCGATCTTCGGAATCGAGAATGTCGATCTCGTTTTCCTGACAGCCGTGGTCAGCGTCGCAGTTCGTTTCGGCCTGTTGCCGTCGCTGCTGGCCAGCGTCGCCGGATCGCTGTGCTACAATTTCTTCTTTCTGCCGCCGGTTTATACCTTCACGATTACCGATCCGACCAATGTGGCGGCATTCTTCTTCTTCATGCTGATTGCGATCCTGGTCTCCAACGTCGCGGCGCGCGTACGTACCGAGGCCGTCACGGCGAACAGCCGGATTCGGACCACGGAATCGCTCTACGCCTTCAGCCGCAAGCTGGCGGGAACGGCGACGCTGGACGACGTGTTATGGGCAAGCGCCTATCAGATCGCGCTGATGCTCAAGGTGCGGGTGGTGCTGCTGCTGCCGGAGAAGCATGTCCTGACGGTGAAGGCGGGCTATCCGCCGGAGGACCAACTCGACGAAGCCGACCTCGCCGCCGCGAACTGGGCATGGGACAACGACCGCGTCGCCGGACGCGGCTCCGATACGCTGCCGGGCGCAAAGCGCCTGTTCCTGCCGATGCGCACCGGACGCGGGCCGATCGGCGTGATCGGGATCGATGACGACCGGACCGGACCATTGCTGACGCCGGACCAGCGCCGTCTGCTGGACGCGCTGGTGGATCAGGGCGCGCTCGCGATCGAGCGGGTATTGCTGGTCGAGGACATGGACAGCGTGAAGCGGTCAGTGGAGTCAGATCGTCTGCGTTCGGCGCTATTGACCTCGATCTCGCACGACCTCAAGACGCCGCTGGCCTCGGTCCTCGGCGCCGCCAGCACCATGCGCGATCTCGACAGCGGCCTGACGGATTCGGAAAAACGCGACCTGCTCGCGACCGTGATCGACGAGTCCGAACGGCTCAACCGTTTCATCGCCAACCTGCTCGACATGACGAAGCTCGAATCCGGAGCTATCGTGCCGAACACCACGCGGCAGGACATCGGCGAGATCGTCGGCAGTGTCCTGCGGCGCGCCACCAAGATTCTCGCGCATCACAAGGTGCTGCTCGATCTTGCCGCCGATATGCCGATGCTGGAACTCGATGCGGTATTGTTCGAACAGGTGCTGTTTAATCTCCTGGACAATGCCGCGAAATATGCCCCGGCCGGCACCACGATATCAATCAGGAGCCGGCTGGACAGCGAGTCGATGTCGCTGCAAATCATCGACGAGGGTGACGGCATTCCACCGATGGAGCTTGAAAGCGTGTTTGATAAATTTTACCGCGCCCAAAAAGGCGATCACGTCCGCCCCGGCACCGGTCTTGGGCTGGCCATTTCACGCGGCTTCGTCGAGGCCATGCATGGTACGATCACGGCCGCGAACCGAACCGATCGGAGCGGCGCGGTGCTCTCGATCCGGCTGCCGCTTCCGGAAAAGTCCGCTGCGCTGGATACCGCCGCATGAGTGCCGCACCCGTCAAGGTCCTTGTCATCGACGACGAACCGCCGATCCGCAAGCTGTTGCGGATGGGGTTGAGCACGCAGGGATATGAGATTCTGGAAGCTTCCAACGGCAAGCTCGCGCTCGAAATGCTGGCGGAGAATCCCGCTTTGATCATTCTCGATCTCGGCCTGCCGGATATCCAGGGGCACGAATTGCTGCGCATGATCCGCGGCCGCAACGACAGTGTGCCGATCGTCGTGCTGTCGAGCCGCGGCGATGAGGCCGGAAAGGTCCAGGCGCTCGATCTCGGCGCCGACGATTACCTCACCAAGCCGTTCGGGATGGATGAATTGCTTGCCCGCATGCGCGCCGCCCTGCGTCATCAGCTGCAGGTTCACGGCGAACGGCCGGTGTTCCGCTCCGGTGATCTCTCGGTCGACCTGGTGCGCCGCATCGTCAAGGTCGGCAGTCGTGACGTCAAGCTGTCGCCCAAGGAATACGAATTGTTGCGCGTGCTGGTGCAGCACGCCGGCAAGGTGCTGACGCACAGGTTTCTCCTGAAGGAGCTTTGGGACGAGCTGACCGACGCGCAGTATCTGCGGGTGTATGTTCGCCAGCTGCGGCAGAAGATCGAAACCGATCCGGAGCGTCCGCAATTTGTCCTGACCGAAACCGGGATCGGATATCGGCTGCGCGCGGGAGACTAGTCTGGCGCATCAAGTTTCGGATCGGGAACTTTTGCCGATGGCGATGATTACTTTCCCGCCACCGGGAGAAACATCATGGCGCGAAAATATTCGAAGAAGGCGTCCGCCAAAGTCGGGCGCGCGATGAAGAAGCGAAAGGCGGGCACGTTGAAGAGCGGCCGCTCGGGCCGGAAGGTCAAGAGCCGCAAGCAGGCGATTGCGATCGGTCTTTCCGAAGCGCGTGCAGCTGGCGCGAAAGTCCCGAAGAAGAAAGCCGCGAAAAAGCGCACAACGTCGAAGAAAAAGAAGGCGGCGAAGAAGCGCGCATAGAAAACGGCAGCGCGCATCGAGCGGCGCTTTGATAGCTCAGCGTTTCCCAATGGTAGCCGTCATTCCCGGGCGCGCGAAGCGCGAGCTTCGATACGCAATCGCGCATCAGAGAGTCCATAACCACTGCAGGGATTATGGATACCGGGCCTGCGCCAAGTGGCGCATCCACGATACGTAATTGCACACCGGGGAATGACGAACGCCTGATATTATACTCGGAAACGTTCTCAACCAGCCTTGCGACGCCTGGCGTTCGAGCGTGTCTTCTTGGCTCGCGTCGACCGGCGCGCAGGGGAAGCCGAGTGCTTGGCCGAGGCCTTGCCCTTCAGGCTCCGCTGCAGCGCATCCATCAGGCTGATCACGTTGTCCGGCTTCTGTTCGCGTGCGACGGCCTGGACCGGCTTGCCGGCGGCCTTACGTTTGACCAGCGCTTTCAGCGCATCTTCGTATTCATCCTTGAATTTCGACGGGTCGAAATGCGCGGCCTTGGTGCGCAGGATATGGCCGGCGAGCTCGATCATGTCTTTTGATATCCTGGGATTCTTGATGTCGTCGAAGTACTCGCCCTCGTCGCGCAACTCGTACGGATACCGAAGCGTGGTGCCCAGCAGGCCCTTGCCGAGCGGCTCGATCGCGATGATGTGCTCGCGATTGGAGAGAACGATGCGGGCGAGGGCGACCCGATCCTGATCCTTCATGGCATCGCGTATCACCGCGAAAGCGTCGATCCCGGCCTTGCCGTCGGGGGCGATGTAATAGGGGTGATTGAGGTAGCGTCGGTCGATTTCATCCCTGGGCACGAAGCTGTCGATGTCGATGGTATGGTTGCTCTCGATCTGAACGGCCTCCAGTTCTTCCTTGTCGATCGCGACATAATCGCCCTTTTTCAGCTCGTAGCCGCGGCCTTTTTGATCGCCTTCGACCACGTCGCCGGTCTCCGCGTCGACCATCTGCTGCTTCAGTCGGTTGCCGGTCTCTTTGTTGATCATGTGGAAACGTGTTTTATCGACCGAAGTCGAAGCCGGATAGAGCAGCACCGGGCAAGACACCAGCGAAAGCTTCAAGGACCCTTTCCAATAGGCGCGGGCGGCCATTACACTCTCCGTCATCGGATGCAGGGAGACAATTGGGGAACTTTCAACCGTCATTGGCGGTTTTAGTTCCGGGGTTTGGTGTCATACAAGCTGCATCGCTACGTCGCTTTGGAGAGGTTTGATCGTGCCGACTGGAAGCCTGTCCACCTACCGAAAGAAGCGTGATTTCGAAAAGACCGCCGAACCGAGCGGCAAGATCAAGGTCGCGCCCTCGAAAGAGCGCCGCTTCGTGATCCAGAAACATGATGCGACGCGACTGCACTATGACCTGCGGCTGGAATTCGACGGCGTCTTCAAGTCGTGGGCGGTCACGCGCGGCCCGTCGCTCGATCCACGCGACAAGCGGTTGGCCGTGGAAGTAGAAGATCATCCGCTGGATTATGGCGATTTCGAAGGAACGATACCGGAAGGGCAATATGGCGGCGGCACGGTGCAGCTATGGGACCGCGGTTATTGGGAATCCGACGATCCCGAACGCGGGTTCAAAAAGGGCGATTTGAAGTTCACGCTTCATGGTGAAAAGCTTCACGGCAGCTGGGTTCTGGTCCGCATGCGCGGCGATCGTTTTGGCGGCAAGCGCACCAACTGGTTGCTGATCAAGCACCGCGACGACTTCGCCAAGGAGGGCAACGCCAACAATATATTGGATGAAGATCAATCGGTCGCCTCGGGGCGCTCGATGGATCAGATTGCCGGGGGCAAGGGAAAAGCGCCGAAGCCGTTTATGACGGCGAAGTCCGGTGGCGTGAAGGCCGATGCGGTCTGGAATTCGAATCGGGGTGAGGCTGCCGACGCCCGAGCGAAGAACGGTAAGGGAAAAGTCAGCAGGAGCAGGAGCGTATCCGGGTCGGCGCCGATTTCGACAAAAGCGCCGAAGGGCAAGAAGGTCGCCGCAATACCGGATTTCGTCACGCCCCAGCTTGCGATATCGGTCGATCGTCCGCCGAACGGGGAAGCGTGGGGCCACGAGATCAAGTTCGACGGCTACCGGGTGCAATTGCGCGTCGAGGACGGTGAAGCCTCCCTGAAGACCCGCAAGGGGCTCGACTGGACCGGGAAGTTCAGTGCCATCGCGAAGGAGGGGAATGCACTTCCCGACAGCCTGATCGACGGCGAGATTGTCGCGCTCGATCACGACGGCGCGCCCGACTTTTCCACGCTTCAGGCGGCGATCTCCGACGGCAAGACCGACAACCTGATCTTCTTTGCATTCGACTTGTTGTTCGCGGGCGGCGAGGATCTGCGGCGTTTGCCGCTCGGCGAACGCAAGGCGCGCCTCAAACAATTGCTGGCGGCGCGCACCAGGGGTAAAGCGCGGGTGATCCGTTATGTCGAACACTTCGAGAATGGTGGCGATGCCATTCTGCAATCGGCCTGCAAGCTGTCGCTCGAAGGCATCGTCTCCAAGAAGCTCACCGCATCCTATCAGTCCGGCCGCTCGGAGAATTGGACCAAGGCCAAGTGCCGCGCGGGGCAGGAGGTCGTCATCGGTGGCTGGAAGACCACCAACGGAAAATTCCGCTCGCTGATGGCCGGCGTCTATCGCGGCGATCATCTGGCTTTTGTCGGGATGGTCGGCACCGGCTTCGGTCAGGACAAGGTGCGGCGCTTGATGCCCGCGCTGAAGGCGGCAGCCTCCGAGCAGAGCCCCTTCGGCGGTAAGGAGGCCCCGCGCAAAACCCGCGACGTCCATTGGCTGAAGCCTGAACTGGTCGCCGAGATCGAATTTGCCGGCTTTACGGATGCCGGCAATATCCGTCAGGCGGCGTTCAAGGGGTTGCGCCAGGACAAACCGGCCGTGGAGGTCGAAGCGGAGAAGCCGTCCATGGGTCAACTCGCCAAACCCGCCGCCGGGGCGGCGAAGCCTGTCAGAAGCACGACGCGAACGACCGACAAGTCCGCCGGGGACGCCAAACCGGAAGTGATGGGCGTCGTGATTTCAAAGCCCGACAAGGAGCTGTGGCCGGACGGCGGCGACGGCGAGGGCGTGACCAAGCTCGATCTCGCCCGTTATTTCGAGGCGGTCGGCGAATGGATGATCGGCTATCTCAAGGGCCGGCCCTGCTCGGTGGTGCGCGCGCCTGATGGCATCGGCGGCGAGACATTCTTTCAACGGCACGCGATGCCGGGGACGTCTAACTTGCTGGAACTGGTCAAGGTGTCCGGTGATCGCAAGCCCTATCTGCAGATCGACCGCGTCGAGGGTCTGGCGGCAGTAGCCCAGATCGGCGGCCTCGAACTGCATCCTTGGAATTGCGCGCCGGATGCCCCCGACATTCCCGGGCGACTGGTGTTCGATCTCGACCCCGCGCCGGAAGTCGGGTTCGCCGATGTGATCGAAGCTGCCAAAGACATGCGAGAGCGCCTGACGGCCATCGGCATGGAAAGTTTCTGCAAGACCACCGGCGGCAAGGGGCTTCATGTGGTGGCGCCATTGGCCTACGGCGCGCGGGACAAGGTGACATGGAAAGAGGCAAAGGCGTTCGCGCAGGGCGTTTGCCAATGGATGGCCGATGACAATCCCGAGCGCTATCTGCTCAACATGTCGAAGAAGCTGCGCAAGGGAAAGATCTTCCTCGATTATTTGCGGAACGACCGCATGTCGACCGCGGTTGCGGTGCTGTCGCCGCGGGCGCGCACGGGTGCGACCGTCTCGATGCCGCTGACATGGGCTCAGGTGAAAAGTGATCTCGATCCGAAGCGCTATACCGTCCGCACCGTGCCGGCGCTGCTCGCCAAGACAAAGGCGTGGGAAGATTACGATCAAGTGTCGACTTCGGTAAAGACGGCGATGAAGAAACTGGCGGTATCAAGAAAGTGACAAACTTGGCGTCAGGCGTTGCCGCTCATGCTTTTCGCCACGATCGTCGGCCCGCATCGACATTCCGGGAACGCGCTGGGGCGCTCCCGGAGTGTCGCAAGAAAGCCGAAAGTTTTACAGCCGCCCCATCAACAGGAGGATCAAGAGGATAACGATAACGAGTCCGAGACCGCCGCCGCCGTAATAGCCGGTGCCGTAGAACGGCCCGCCGCCGATGCCGCTGAAGCCGCCGAGCAGGGCGATAACTAGAATGATAAGAATGATCGTGCCAATTGACATGAACTGAGTCCTCCAGCCTGGCAGTCGGCAGTCATTGCCGCGCCCTCAGCTGGAAAACCAGCCGGAACCCTGAAAGTTCCATTTTGCAGCGCCAAATTTCCAGGCCGCTTGCCCTGAACCATGCGGGCGGACCGAAGTTAGTTCGAAGAGGAGCTAAGAAATGTCCGCACCGCTCATCGTTTCGATCCCGCATCAGCTTGGTCGGCAAGAGGCGGCGCGCAGACTGAAGGCGGGTTTGACACGGGCCGTTTCCAGTGTCCCCGTGCTGAAGGTCGACGAAGAGCGTTGGGACGGCGATCGTATGATCTTCCGGGTTCGCGCGCTGGGGCAGGCGGCCTCGGGCCATCTCGATGTCGCCGAAGACCATGTCCGGCTGGAAGTTAATTTGCCCTGGCTGTTGCAGCGATTTGCGGAGGCGGCTCAGGCCGCGATCAGGCATAGCGGCAGGCTGTTGTTAACCAAACGAAGCTGACCGCCTGCCGCGCCTCGCGGCGACGGCCCTGACCCGTCACTCCGAGTCAGCACTACGAGGCGTGTTTTCGCCGCGGCCTCGAGACCCCCGTCACTTTGGCCTTCAGCACGGCCACAGGCAGATGTCCGAAAAGCGTCGAGAGCGGAATCTCGCCGGTCCGATGCTCTGCGGCTGTGCTCTCGACGGAATAGCCGGCAAGCTTCAGCGAGCCCTCGAAGCCCTCCGGACGTGGCCACGCCCGGCCGCCCTGTGTGAAGGGCGCGAAAGATTTTGCCACGGCGGTTATCACGGCGTCGCGGCCGCGGCGCCGAGCAAAGGCGATGATGTGGTCACGGTGCGGACCGACGATTTCCAATGGCACGTAATCGCCATGCGTGAACAACTCGGCCAGTTCAGATCGAAGCTTGAGCAGATGATGCGTCCACGCCAGCTTCACATGCCCATCGGGCCAAGCTTGCACGAGTTGATCCCAATCCGGATTCTCGACCGCTGCCAGCGCCGTGACACGTTCGGCAAAGTCGACCGGCCGGCGGTTATCCGGATCGACCAGCGACAGGTCCCAGAACTCCGTTCCCTGATAGAAATCGGGAACGCCCGGCATGGTCGCCTTCAAGGTGATCTGGCTGAGCGAATTCAGCGCGCCCAGTCGCGCGACCCGTTGCGCCAAGGTCTCCACCGCGTTCAGGAATTCGGCGGATTCCGAACGATCCAGGATGCGCGCGATGAAGGTCTGTACCCCCGTTTCATAGGCCTCATGGGGATTGAGCCAGCTGGTTTCCTGCTTGCCCTCGCGGGCGGCTTTCAGCGCATAGGCCTGCATCCGCGCCACGAATGCATCATCGGGTCCGTGCGATGGCCACGCGCCGAGCAGGGCTTGATACAGCATGTATTCGAATGCCGCGGACGGCGCGCGCATTTCGCCGTCGACCACGAGATGCGGCGCGTTGAGAACTTTCCACCGCGCCACCGCGCTGGTCCATTCGCCGGGAATTTCGGTCAGGGCCAGCAGCCGCACCCGCGCATCCTCGCCGCGCTTGGTGTCGTGCGTGGCCGTGGCCGTCATGCCATGCGGCCAATCCCTGATGCGGACGCACATGATGTCGTGAAATTCATCGGCGGGGAGGGCAGTGGCCGCCGGATCGCCGCCGACCTCGTTGAGCGCGAGCAGGCGGTGATAGCGGTAGAAGGCCGTGTCCTCCAGCGACTTCGCCATCACGGGACCGGTAAACTGCTGGAGCTTGAGGGCGAAGCGTCGAACCCGCGGCGCGCTGTGCAGTCCGCGACCGGAGCGGATCAAATCCATCGTCAACGCATCGCGCAGGAAATCGAAGATGCCTTCATCGGCGGCGAACCAGTCCGCTCTCGCCCTCTCGATCGCCGCCGAGATCAACGCCCGGTCAGGCGCCGTCGGAGTCATCGTGGTCAGATAGGTGCGATAGACCGGGAAATGGAGGACGTAGAGTTCAAGTGCCTGCCGCAGGCTGTCGGCGGAATAGTCACGGGTCGTGTAGTGCCCGCCGGCGATGCGCGCCAGCAAACGCGTCAGCACCGTAAACTCGCTGGTCAGCAGGGTCTCGAGAACCCTGCGCTTGGCCTCTTTCACCACGGGTTCGATCCGGGGCGCCATGTTGCTGACTTGACGCCAGATTTCATCCAACGGATCGAGACCGTTGCCGTCGATCAGCGCCCGGGTGATGGTGTTCAGCCATTCATAGCCGGTGGTGCCGTGAACGCCGCTGAAGCGATGCAACGCTTCGCGTTCGCCGAGGATTTTTTCAATCACGACGTAGAAGGGTTTGGCTGCCGGCCCGCGCGCCTGCCGTATCAGCCGGTGCAGGCGCAAGAAATATTGCGCGGGATCGCGCAGGCCATCGATATGGTCAAGCCGCAGTCCCTGTAATTTGTCTTCCGCGATGAGTTTGCGCACCAGCCGGTGGATGGCGTCGAAGGTACCGGCATCCTCGACCCGCAGGCCGGCAAGGGTGTTGATATCGAAGAACCGCCGATAGTTGATATCGCTTGAGGCGAGCCGCCAGTGACCGAGCCTGTAATGCTGGCGTTCCAGCAGATGGTGCAGCGCCGTGATCTGCGTACCGCGCCCGGGTCCTGCTCGATAGGCTTCAAGCCCCCGCGCGATGAAGTCGGCGCTTTCGGGGATGTCTTTAAGCGCTTTCTTGAACGCCGGCGCTTCGCCGCGGTTGGGATGACGCAAGCCCCGGTAGCGCGATGCGAGGTTGAGAATGTCCTTGCCCGGCGCGCTGTCTTCAGCGCCGTTTTCCTTGACGAGCGTTCGCAGGATTTCGCCGTAGCGCTCCGGCGCGATCGGCAGCCGATGATCAAAATACCAGGCTGAAAAGCTGCCTTCATCGGCGTTGTAGCGCAGCTCGATCTCGCCCTTTTCCAGCGCCTCGCCATAGGACGAGCCGATGATCGGCAGCAACACGCCGCTCCTTGCGCGATATGGCAACAGATCCCAGTCGATGTCGAACGATGCCGCATGGGGCGAGGCGGGTCCCCATTCCAGCACGTCGAGCCACCAGGGATTGTCGGCGAAATGCACGCCGACATGGTTCGGCACGAAATCGAGGATCAGGCCGAGATCGTGCTGCTTCAGCGCCTGGCTCAGTCGTTCAAAGCCGGCCTCGCCGCCGAGTTCCGGATTGAACTGGGTGTGATCGACGATGTCGTAGCCATGGGTGCTGCCCCGGCGTGCCTTCAGGAACGGCGAGGCATAGACGTGGCTGATTCCCAGACGCTTCAGATAGGGGACGACCGCCGCGGCTGCGTCGAAATCGAACTTCGCAGTGAGCTGCAGGCGGTAGGTCGCAATGGGAATGCCGGTCGGCATCAGCGTGCTTCCAGATGCCAGACGACCGACCAGGGAGGCATCGGGCCGGCGGTCTCGTCGCCCCAGATGGCGATACGGGCGGCATCGCTCGGCTCGTGGATCAACGCTCGGGCCGACAGGTTGGCTTTCAGCCGCAGCGTCGCGCCGTCGCCCATGCGCCAATGGGCGGTGACGAGGCCATCGTCCGTAACGGCGGCAGCACCGAAAGCCGCGCCGGCCAGCCGGGGAATGATCTCCCTTTGCCGCAGCGACAGCAATTCGCGTACAAGCCTTAGCCGATTTTGTCCCGGCGCCTGCTCGCGCGACGTCCAGTCGAGCACGGCGGATCTGGCCGTCGAAGGTTCGAGCGGATCGGGGATCTCGTCGCCAAACCTCGCATAGGCGTCTGCGAACTCCTTGCGCCGGCCGTTGCGAACGGCTTCAGCGAGCTCGCCATGGAAATCGCAAAAGAACGGGAACGGGGCCTTCGAGCCCCATTCTTCGCCCATGAACAACATCGGAATCGTCGGTGCCAGCAGTGTGATCGCCAGCGCCGCCTCCACCGCGGCGGCGTCGGCAAGGCTTTCCAGCCGCTCGCCGAGCGCGCGGTTGCCGATCTGGTCGTGGTTCTGCAAAAAATTGACGAAGGCGGTCGGCGCAAGCGCACCGCTCGGCTCGCCCCGTGCTTTTCCTCCGCGATGGTCGGACGCCTCGCCCTGATAGACAAAGCCCGAACCGAGCGCGCGGGTGATGTCGCGCCGCGGCGAATGCTGATAGTCGTGATAATAGCCGTGGGTTTCTCCCGACAGCAGCACGTGCCAGGCGTGATGGTAATCATCGTTCCACTGCGCGCGATATTTGCCGTGCGGCGGAGTTTCGCGCGGATCGAGAAGGCTCGCCGCGTTGTCGTCGTTTTCGAGCACGAGATGGATGTGCCGGCCGGCCTCCGCGGCAAGCGTGCCGACGGCCTTGCTCAGGGAATGCAGCAGCGAGACTTCGCCTGGCTCGGCGATGGCATGCACGGCGTCGAGGCGCAGGCCGTCAAAGCGGTACTCGTCGAGCCAATACACCGCGTTCTCGATAGCGAAGTCGCGGACTTCCTGAACGCGGTAATCGATCGCGCTGCCCCACGGCGTTTGCGCGTCGGTAAAAAAAGCCGGGGCATAGTGGCCGAGATAATTTCCCTCGGGCCCGAAGTGATTGTAGACGACGTCCAGGAAAACCATCAGGCCGCGCAGGTGCGCTTCATCGATCAGGGCCTTGAGATCGTCCGGGCGTCCATAGACACTGTCCGGGGCATACCACAGCACCCCGTCGTAACCCCAGTTGCGCCGGCCGGCGAAATCCGCCAGCGGCATCAATTCCAGCGCGGTGATTCCAGTCGCCGCGAGATGATCGAGTTTTTCGATCATGGCGCGGTAGCTTCCTTGCGGAGTGAAGGTGCCGACATGGGTTTCGATCACGACGGTTTCGTGCCAGGGCCGTCCAAGCCAGCCGGCGGCGCGCCAGCGATAGCCGGCATGATCGATCAGCTCGCTCGGCCCCGATACATCTTCCGGCTGAAAGGCGGAGGCAGGATCCGGCACGTCGATCTCGTCGTCGATACGAAATTTGTAGCGCGCGCCCGCCGCTACGCCGGATATGTCAGCGGAAAACCAGCCGCCATCTCCGCGTTGCAGCGGGTGGCGCTTTTCCAGCAATACGTCGACCCGCCTGGCCGTGGGCGCCCACAGTCGAAAAGACGCGCCGCCCGGCGTCAGCCGGGGGCCAAACCGCCGCCCATTCATGCCGAACCCGCAAAAGCGAGCACTGCGCGCGGTGGCGCCTTTGTGCTGGCGTCGGCGGCGAAATCGACCGTCGACTGAACGTTGTCGGCGGTGTTGAGCACCTGCTGCCAGCGCTTGTATTCGGGCATTTTGGGCATTTGGAACGCGATCTCTTCAGGGGCGGCATTAAGAACGATAAATATCGGCGCTTGTCCTGGTTCCATCGGCCCGAGCACGTAGGCCAAGAATCTTCCCTCCGGAAATTTCCAGTCGGATTCTTTCATCTCTTCGGCCGACGGCGTCAGCCATAACGCGCCGTAAGAACCGTCGGCGCGTCGGCCTGCGAGCCAACGCTGCGCGCGGATTTGCGGAAAACGCCGTCGCAAGGCGGTCATGTGCCCGACGAAATCGGTGAGGTCGTCACCTTCACGGTTGAGGCCTGCCCAATCGACCCAGCCCGTTTCGTTATCCTGGCAGTAGGCGTTGTTGTTGCCGCCCTGGCTGTTGCCGACCTCGTCCCCGGCTAACATCAACGGCATCCCCTGTGCCAAGAGCAAGCAGGCCAGCTGGTTTTTGCGAAGCTGGCGCCGCAATGCCGTTATCGCGGGGTCGTCTGTCGGCCCTTCATGGCCGCAATTGTTGCTGTGATTGTCGTTGGAGCCGTCGCGATTGTCCTCGCCATTGGCCTCATTGTGCTTCTCATTATAGCTAAACAAATCCGCCAGCGTGAAACCGTCATGGACGGTGATGTGATTGACGCCGGCGCGTTGCGAGCGGCCGTCATGGTTGAATAGATCGGAAGATCCGGTCATGCGGCTGGACACTTCGCCGATCAAGCTGCCTTCACCGCTCCAGTAGCGCCGCATGGCGCTGCGGTAGCGGTCATTCCATTCCGACCATTGCGATGGAAACGCACCGACCTGATAACCGCCGAGGCCGAGGTCCCAGGGCTCCGCGACCAGCTTCGCGGTGGCCAGCACGGGATCCTGGCGAACCGCGGTCAGGAACGAACTGTTGCGATCAAAGCCGTTGGGGCCGCGCCCCAGCGTGGTGGCGAGATCGAACCGGAAGCCGTCGACATGGCATACCTCGACCCAGTACCGCAGCGAGTCCGTCACCATCTGCAGAACGCGGGGGTGAGTCATATTGACCGAGTTGCCGACGCCGGTGAAATCGTCGTAGTAGCGCCGGTTCTCCGGCTTCAGCCAGTAGTAAGAAGCGTTGTCGATGCCGCGGAATGACAGCGTCGGCCCGAGATGGTTGCCTTCCGCCGTGTGGTTGTAGACGACGTCGAGCATCACCTCGAAGCCGGCGTCGTGCAGTCGCGCCACCGTGGTGCGGAAAGTGTCGAGCGGATTGTCCAGGGAATAGCGCGGTTCCGGCGCGAAAAAGGACAGGGTGTTGTAGCCCCAATAGTTGGATAGCTTCTTTTCGACCAGCATACGGTCGTCGACGAAGCCGTGAATCGGAAGCAATTCGATCGTGGTGACGCCGAGGCGCTTGAGATGCTTGATCATGGCGGGTGATGACAGTCCGCCGAATGTCCCGCGCAGATTGGGCGACACGTCGTCGCGCTTCTGGGTCAGGCCTTTGACATGCGCCTCATAGATGAAAGTGTCTTCCCACGGGATCTGAGGACGCATCTCGCGGCGTCCCCAGTTGAAGGTCTCATCGACCACCACGGCCTTGGGCATGCCGCGCGCATTGTCCCGCCGATCGAACGAGAGGTCTTCTCGTGCGCTGCCGGTGCGGTAACCGAAATGCGCATCGCTCCACACGAGCCGGCCGGCGAGCCTCCGGGCATAGGGATCGAGCAGCAACTTGTTGGCGTTGAAGCGGTGGCCGTGTTCGGGCTCGTAGGGCCCGTGTACGCGGTAACCGTAGAGCTGCCCGGGTGCCACGTCGTTGAGATAACCGTGCCATACGTCTTCGCTGCGCTCGGGCAATTCGATACGTTCCAGTTCGCGACGGCCCTGGCCGTCGAACAGGCAAAGCTCGACCTTGTGCGCGTTGGCTGAAAACAGCGCGAAGTTGGTGCCTCGGCCGTCCCAGCTTGCGCCGAGGCGTGAGGGAGATCCGGCGGTCAATCGCATAGGTTAGCTTTCGGGCACGAGAAATATGGCGGCCAAGGGCGGGATGGTCAGGCTGAGCTGCGGCACCGGGCCGTCCGAGGTGTGCACCTCGCCGATGTTGCCGACATTGCCGCCGCCGTAATGGGCCGAGTCGGAGTTGAGGACCTCGTGCCACTTCCCGGCAAGCGGCGCCCGCAGGCGGTAGTTGTAATAGACGTTCGGTGAAAAATTCACGACGACCAGGCATCGCGCCCGCGCGTCGTTGCCTTTGCGGACCCAGGCAAAGACGTTCCCGTTGGCGTCGTCGGTCACGAGCCATTCAAAGCCCGCTTGATCGCAATCCAGTTCGTGCAACGCCGGCAGCGCGCGATAGAGCCGGTTCAGGTCGCGGATCAGGGATTGGACCCCGGCATGTCTGGGTTGATCGAGCAGGTGCCAGTCGAGCGAACCGTCGTGATTCCATTCACGCTCCTGGGCGAACTCGCACCCCATGAACATCAGCTTCTT
Source organism: uncultured Alphaproteobacteria bacterium (assembly GCA_963756215.1). Lineage (GTDB taxonomy): Bacteria > Pseudomonadota > Alphaproteobacteria > Rhizobiales > Xanthobacteraceae > Bradyrhizobium. The sequence continues at coordinate 553,945 of CAVWMY010000003.1, forward strand.
GCCGGGATGTCCGAACATGAAGCCGTAATAGGCGCGCAGGTTGGCAAAGCGCTGCCAATCGTCGCCGGGCATCCGCCCCAGGATCGAGCGTTTGCCGTGCACGACTTCATCGTGCGAAAGCGGCAGGATGAAATTCTCCGAGAACGCGTAGTGCAGCCCGAACAAGACGTCGCCGTGGTGATATTTGCGATGCACCGGGTCCTTGCTGATGTAGTTCAGCGTGTCGTGCATCCAGCCCATATTCCATTTGTAGCCGAAGCCGAGCCCGCCATACTCGACCGGGCGCGATACTTGCGGCCACGCGGTTGACTCTTCCGCGGCAGTGGTCGCCTGGGGAAAACGGGCGAATACTTCGGTGTTGAAGCGCCGCAGGAAGTCGATCGCCTCGAGATTCTCCCGGCCGCCATATTTGTTGGGGATCCAGCCTCCCTGAGGCCGGCTGTAATCCAGATAAAGCATGGAGGCGACCGCATCGACCCGCAGCCCGTCGATCGCATAACGCTCAAGCCAAAACAGCGCGTTCGAGACCAGGAAGTTGACCACTTCGGTGCGGCCGTAATTGTAGACTAGCGTGCCCCAGTCCATGTGACGGCCCTGCAGCGGATTGGCGTGCTCATAGAGCGCCGTGCCGTCGAAATGGCCAAGGCCGTGCGGATCGTCCGGGAAGTGGCCGGGCACCCAGTCGAGCAGCACGCCGATCCCTTCGCGGTGAAAGGCGTCGATCAGCGCGGAAAAATCCTGCGGCGAGCCGAACCGGCTGGTCGGGGCGTACAGGCCGGTCGGCTGATAGCCCCACGAGCCGTCGAACGGATGCTCGTTGATGGGCAGAAACTCCACATGGGTGAAGGCGAGATCGCGTGCATAGCGCGGGAGCTGTTCGGCCAGTTCGCGATAGGTCAGCCACTCGTTATTGCCTTGGCGCCGCCAGGAGCCGAGATGGACCTCGTAGATGGACATCGGCGCACTCAGCGCATTGACGTTTTTGGGCGCCGGTCGCGGGTGCGGCAGCTTGGTCTCGTCGAGAACGATGGAGGCCGTGCTCGGGCGCTTCTCGGCGGCAAATGCCATCGGGTCGGACTTCAGCGCCTGGTGCTGGCCCTGCGGCCCGACGATATCGAATTTATAGCGATCGCCTGGCGTGGCGCGGGGCACGAACAGTTCCCAATAGCCGATGCCGCGCACGCGCATCGGATGGCGACGGGCGTTCCAGAAATTGAAATCGCCGACCACACTGACCCGCCGGGCGTTGGGCGCCAGCACCAGGAAGGCGACGCCTTCGACACCGTCGAGCGTCATCGGATGGGCGCCGAGCTTGTCATACAGCCGCTGATGGGTACCTTCTCCCAGGAGATAAAGATCGAAGTCCGTCAGTATCGGAGGAAAGCGGTAGGGATCCTCGAGATCGACCACATTGCCGCCGAAGCGCGCGCGTAGCTGGTAGCGCCGGGAGCCATTCGGCAGCGTCCCGGCAAACAGGCCGGCGTCATGAATGCGCGCGAGTTCCGCGGTCCCTCCATGTTCGTCGATCGCATCGACGCGCGATGCCTCCGGCAGAAAAGCCCGCACGACCGTCCGGCCGCCCTCGGTATGAAGTCCGAGGTAGCGGAACGGGTCGGAATGGCGGCCTTCTACGATCGCGTAGGCCTCCGCGGATAGTTTAGTCATGAGGCCTCGCTGGGTTGCGGAGACAATAGTCGGAGCAGGCCTGTCAGCGCGACGCGCAGCCAATCCGGCCGAAAGGTCAGCTCGTATTCGATCTCGTAGAACGCCTTGTCGATCAGGAAGAACTCCAGCAACTGCTCGGCGGCACGTCGGCTGGTCGGCCACAGGCGCCTGTCGGTCAGGGCGTCACGATAGGCCGTCAAAAACGTCGCGGCGGCGCGCTCGCGCCATTCGGCGAGCGCCGCGCCAAGCTTGCCCTGCTCATCGGGCGCGACTTCAAGGGCGCGCTCGAGTGCAGCGGTTGCCGCGTAGTCGATTGAACGGATCATGCTTGCGACGTCGCGCGCCGCCGGTGCCTTGCGTCGCCGTTCGCTGTGCGGACGGTAGGGTTCGCCCTCGAAATCGATGATGAAGATGTCGTCCTTGACGATCAGTATCTGGCCGAGATGGAAATCGCCATGGTGCCGGATGTTCAGGCCGTCGATTTCCGGCGGAAGCAGAGCGCTCATGCGCGCGCGCAGGGTTTCTCGCAAGGCGAGCGCCTGATCGATCAATTGACGGTCATTTTCCTTGAATGCGTCGCGCCGCTGTTTCAGCGTGTCGAAAGCCCGCTCGGCGCGGGTGACAGCCTCGTCGATCCATTGTTTTACGTCTTCGGGCCGAGTCGGCTCCGGTGTGAAATCGGGAAACTCGGCGCTGCTTGCAAGTGCAAGGTGCATCTCGGCGACGCGCCTTCCGGTCTGCGAAAGGTGATGCAGGTAGGGAGCTTGCTCCTCGTTTACATCGCGATACCGACTTGCCGCCAGCAGGCGCCGTTCCTCGACAAAGCGATCGAGATAAGCCGCTGTCACGGTCCAGCCGTCGCCCTGATTCGAGACAAAGGCGTGAACGACCGCGACGGCGCTCTTCTTGTTGCCCTCGATGAGTTCGACGCTGCCGAGCAGCGCCGGCGTGTTGGCAAAGCCCGCAACCTCGGTCAGAAACCGGCCGACCTCGATCCTCGGATTGATGCCGCTTTCGAGCCGGCGGAAAAGCTTGACGACATAGTCGTTGTCGACCAACGCCGTGCTGTTGGCCTGCTCGCTCTCGACCGGCCGGATATGTTCCGGAGGCTTGACCGGCTTGTCTGAAAACTTTCCGGTCGGCCTGAATTCAAGGCACAGGTCGTTTTCCTCCACGGTCAAGGCTTCACGGAGATTGCGCAGCAATAACGAGATGAAGATCTGGTCGGTCGCGACATCGAGCAGGGTACCCTCGCGGGCGCCCTGGCGTACCGCCGCAAAGGCACGAGGATTGTAGCGTTCGCGGTCGAACCGAACCCATTCGATCTGCATCGGCAGCAAGTAACGCGCGGTATCGCCGGCCTGGGTCGCTTCGAAAAAGGCGAGCCAGGGACGATTGTCGCCGATGTCGCAGAAGGGGACCGCCGAGGTCAGGGTCGGATGGATTTCCTTGGCCGAATGTTCCGGATACCAGTGGGCTCGCGCCAGAAAGGTCGGCAGCACGTCGCGTTCGAACACGCCGCGGGTTCGGGCCAGCGACATCCATGTGGCGCCGAGCGGCACGACGAGCGTCTCGAATTCCGGGACGATCGAAGGGGTGACATGTTCGGATTTGTCACGCTCCCGCAGCTCAAACCAGAAAAACCCGTAAGGCGCGAGCATGATCATATAGGGCAGCTCGCTGATCGCCGGGAATTCGGTGCGGCCCAGCATCTCCAGCGGAATGCGGTCTTTCCAGGCCGACAGATCGAGTTCGGTGGCCTGGGCGGAGCGCGACAGGTTGGCGACGCAGAGAATCACTTCGTCGTTGTACTGCCGGACATAGGCGAGTACCGAACGATTGACCGGGCGGATGAACGTCATGGTGCCGCGGCCGAATGCGAGTGTCGATTTCCGAACCGAGATCAGGCGCTTGGTCGCGCTCAGCAGCGAAGACAAGCTGCGCGACTGCGCCTCGACGTTGACGAACTCGTAGCCATAGACGGGATCCATGATGGTCGGTGCATAGAGCCGCGCGGGGTCAGCGCGCGAAAAGCCGCCGTTGCGGTCCGGCGACCATTGCATCGGCGTGCGAACGCCGTTGCGGTCGCCCAGATAGATGTTGTCGCCCATGCCGATTTCATCGCCGTAATAGATGATCGGCGTCCCCGGGAACGACAGCAGCAATGAGTTCATCAGCTCGATCTTGCGGCGGTCGTTGTCCATCAGCGGCGCCAGCCGGCGGCGGATGCCGACATTGATGCGCGCACGCGGATCGTTGGCGTAGGTCGACCATAGATAATCGCGCTCGACGTCGGTGACCATTTCGAGCGTCAATTCGTCATGGTTGCGCAGAAACAGCGCCCATTGGCAATTGCTGGGAATGTCCGGCGTCTGCCGCAGGATGTCGGTGATCGGAAAACGATCTTCCTGCGCTATCGCCATGTAAATCCGCGGCATCAACGGGAAATGATAGGCCATATGGCATTCGTCGCTGCGGCCGAAATATTCCTGCACGTCCTCCGGCCATTGATTGGCCTCCGCGAGCAACACCTTGCCCTTTGCGTAGGAATCGAGCTCTGCGCGCAAGCGCTTGATGATGGCGTGGGTCTCCGGCAGGTTTTCGTTGTTGGTGCCGTCGCGCTCGCAAAGATAGGGGATGGCGTCGAGCCGGAAACCGTCGACACCGGTGTCGAGCCAGCGCTTCATCACTTTCACGATCGCGCTGACCACCCGCGGATTGTCGAAATTGAGATCAGGCTGGTGCGAGAAGAAGCGGTGCCAGTAGAACTGGCCGGCCTCCGGATCCCAGGTCCAGTTCGACTTCTCGGTGTCGGTGAAGATGATTCGGGTGCCCTGGTACTTCTGATCGGTGTCGCTCCACACATACCAGTTGCGGGCGCTCGACTTCGGATCGCTGCGACGGGCGCGCTTGAACCAATTATGCTGGTCGGAGGTATGGTTGACGACGAGTTCGGTGATGACGCGCAGGCCGCGCCGCTTGGCTTCGATGATGAAACGCCGAAATTCCTTCATCGTGCCGAAGTCGGGATTGATGTCGCCGTAATCGGCGATGTCGTACCCGTCGTCGCGCCCGGGCGACGGATAGAACGGTAGCAGCCACAGCACGGTGACGCCGAGTTCCTGCAGATAGCCGAGCTTTTCGGTCAGCCCCGCGAAATCACCGATGCCGTCATTGTTGCTGTCGGCAAATGCTTTGACGTGGAGCTGATAGATGATCGCATCCTTGTACCAAAGTTCGTCGACGTCCGGATTGATAGCCGGCAGCTCCTTGGCGTCGACGGAAGGCATCAGGTTCATGGATGTCATGCCACACAGCGAAACAGCAACGCCGGATCACGCGCCGGGTCGATCTTCAAGCGAATGCCGCCCCATTCAAGCACGCTTCGTTCGCCCGTGATCAGGTTTTCCACGGCGGTGACGGCACGGCGATCGCCGGCAGGACCTACCTTGATGTCGTTGAGGGGAAACCAGAATTCATGCGGGCCACCCGAAACGGCAATGGCGGCGATCACGCTGTTGGTTTGATCTACCAATTCCTTGGCGAAGCCGATGACGTTATTGTCCTCGATCGGAACGAAGCGCAGATGGCTGGTCTGTTGCAGCGCCGGGTTTTCGCTGCGCACGCGGTTGAGATCGCGGATGTAGGCCTTGATATGCCCCGGCTTATTCCAGTCCCGCGCCTTGATCTCGAACTTGTCGGAATCAAGATATTCCTCCCTGCCGGGGACGGGCGCATGATCGATCAACTCGTACCCGTTATGGATCCCGTAGCTGCCTGACAAGGTGGCAGCAAGCGCAACGCGGGATTTGAACATCCAGGTCTCTCCGCTCTGCAGATGATAGGGCAAGATGTCAGGCGTACTGACAAAGAAATTCGGACGATAGAAATCGTGGGTCGGATAGGCCGTCAGTTCGTTCAAATATTGTTCGAGCTCCCACTTTTGCGTTCGCCACGTGAAATAGCTACAGGATTGCGTAAATCCGAGTTTAGCCAGCGCGTTCATGAGTTTGGGCCGGGTGAAGGCGCCGGCAAGGAATATCACGTCGGGGTGGCGGAGCTGGATCTCGTGGATCAGCCATTCCCAGAACGGAAACGGCTTGGTCTCGGGATTGTCGACGCGGAAAATCCGCACGCCCTGCTCGATCCAGAACAGCACCAGATCGCGCAATGTATCCCACAACACGTCGGCTTCTTCGCAAGACAAATCGGGGCTGACGATGTCCTCCTGTGTCCCCGGCGGGTTCCCCCCGTAGCGGAGCGAGCCGTCGGGCCGGCGTTTGAACCATTGCGGATGCTGCCTGAGCCAGGGGTGGTCCGGCGAACATTGGACAGTGAAATCGAGCGCGACTTCCATATCGAGCGAGTTGCAGGTAGCGACGAAGCTGCGGAAATCCTCCAGCGTACCCAATTGCGGATGCACGGCGTCGTGGCCGCCTTCCGCGCTTCCGATGGCATGGGGATTTCCGGGATCGCCGTCGGCGGCGGTCCTCGCATCGTTGCGACCCCTGCGATTGGTGTGGCCGATCGGGTGTACAGGGGTCAAATGCACTACGTCGAATCCCATCGCTGCGATGTCCGGCAGCCGTGCGCTGCAATCCTTGAACGTGCCGTGACGGCCGGAAACCGCAGCCTGGCTCCGCGGCACCATAGTGTACCATGCGCCGGCCCGCGCTCGCGGCCGGTCCACCACCAGCGGAAACAGCTGCGATCGCGCCAGGTCCGGTCGCAATTGGCTTTCGGCCATCGCTTGCTGCAATTCATCGGTCAGGAGCGCAGCGGCGTCGCCGGTCCGAAGGAAGCTGTCGCATTGTCGCAGGATTACCTCCGCCGTGTCATCGCTGCCCACCCGTGCCTGGGTCAGGAGGCCGGCACCCTCGATGGCATCCAGGGGAAGGTCGGAGCCAGCCTTCCGCTTCAATTCGAAACCGCGGCGCCAGGTCGCGAACGGGTCGCTCCAGGCTTCGATGGCATAGACATAATGTCCGGGCAGGTCGGGGGTGAACGAGCCGCTCCACCGATCGTTGCCATGATGGACCATCGGCGCGCGGCACCATTCCCATTCCTGCTCGCAACGCCAGACCAGCGCGCAGGCAATCACGTCGTTGCCGTCACGGTAAATATCCGCCCACACCTCGATTGCATCGCCGGCTATACGCTTCACCGGAAAGCGACCGCCATCAATTAGCGGATAGATGTCATCAAAATGAAAGGCGCCGTCCGCGGCGCGATTGACCGTCTGGGTAATTTTGTTCACGGTGATGCCATTGACATGGAAACCACGTCCGTTTCGTTTGCGTGAAAACGAGACGTTCCGCAGTTGTATACAAAGCCGCTCGCCCGGCATTGGTTCCCGGGGAACCCGGGCTGGGTCAGCGAGTTAAACACCGCTATCCTGTTCCCGCAATTATGGAATCTCGCGACGTTCCCGATCCGTTGCGTGCAAACAGCGTGCCGAATGAACCTTTTCGCCAAAGCAGCAGACCTCGGAATTCAAACCGAATTTATCGATGGGCAGGGTCACCCGCATGTGACGGATGCCGCGGCCCTGAAGATCATCCTGGACGCCCTGCCGGCTGAGAAGCCGCAGCGATTTCTCAACCAGCCGGTGGTGATCCGTTCCGGTCAGCCCTCGCGGACCGACCTCGCGGAATCTGCCACGTTTCCGCTGCGCTGGAAAATCGTTGCGGGCGCAAGAGTTATAGCGGAAGGCGCGACCAATGATCGCGCCATTGCGTGGCCCGCGGATCTTCCTCCCGGGTGCCATCGGCTTCAGTTGACCGACGCCTCGTCTTTCAGCGAAGACGCCCCCTTGATCGTGGCACCGCCGAAAGCCTTCGGCGGTGATTTCGACCGCTGCTGGCTGTTGGCGGTCCAGCTTTATGGCGTCCGCTCGGCACGCAATTGGGGGATGGGGGACTTCACCGATCTCGAAAGCCTGATCCGGCTTGCCGCGCAGTTGGGGGCTGACGGGGTCGGCCTCAATCCGTTGCACGCCTTGTTTGACGATCGCCCGACCGATTGCAGCCCCTATTCGCCGAACAGCCGCCTGTTTCTCAATGCGCTCTATATCGACGCTGCGAAGCTGGCGGGCATCGCTGTCGAAGGCGACGAAATCGCGCGATTGCGACAAGTCGATATCGTGGATTATGCCGCCGTCGCCAGGCTGAAATGGCAGGCGCTGCGCTCGGCATTTGCCCGCTTCAAGGCCGATCCCGAAAGCGCCGGTCAGCAGGATTTCGCGGCCTTCCGCGCCGAGCGCGGCGCGCTGTTGTCGCGGTTCGCCTGCTTTGAGGTGCTGCGTCACAAGTTTGACAAGCCCTGGTGGGAATGGCCCGAACAATGGCGCCAGCCGGACGAGGCCAAGTGTACCGAGTTGCGGCGCGGACCCGATGGCTCCGAGGCCGAGTTTGTCGAATTCGTGCAGTGGACCGCGGACCGGCAATTGCGGGCCTGCCGGGACCTTGCGAGCCGGCTCGGTATGAAGGTCGGGCTCTATCTCGACGTGGCCGTGGGCGTGCAATCCGACGGCTTCGACGCGTGGAACGAGCAGGCGGCGATCTCGCGCCATCTGTCGGTCGGCGCGCCGCCCGATCCGTTGAATACCGCAGGCCAGAATTGGGGCCTGGCGGGCTTCAACGCCGCCGGCCTCGCCATGAAGTCGTTCGAGCCGTATCGGGAGATGATACAGGCCTCGATGCGTCACGCCGGCGCGATCCGGCTCGACCATGTGATGGGCCTGAAGCGGCTTTATCTGGTGCCGCGAGGATTTCCACCCAACGAAGGCGTCTACGTGCCGATGCCGTTCGAGGCGTTGCTGGCGGTGACCGCACTGGAGAGCGTCGCGCACCGCTGCGTGGTGATCGGTGAAGACCTCGGTACGGTGCCCGAGGGCTTTCGCGAGCGCACGGGAGATTGGGGTATCTGGTCGTATCTGGTCATGATGTTCGAGCGCGACAATCGCGGCGCGTTCCAGGGCATCGACCATTATCAGGCTAACGCCCTCGTCACGTTCAACACCCACGACCTCTCGACCTATGCGGGGTGGCGGTCATTCAACGACCTCAAGCTGAAACGCTCCCTCGGGATCGATCCCGGCGAAAGCGATGATGCGCGGTGGTATGCGTTGACGATGTTGACCGAGGCGCTGCGCAACAACGGCATTCAGCGCGACGATATTTATGGTATTGCTGCATTTCTGACGCGAACCAGATCGCGTCTGCTCGTGATATCTCTGGAGGATCTCCTGGGCGTGGTTGATCAGCCTAATATTCCCGGCACCGTCGACGAACATCCAAACTGGCGGCGGCGTTTGCCGTTGGCGATCGATCAGATTGCGGGTGGGATCGACGTTGCCGCGCTGAAGGATGCGATGCAGGAGCGCGCACGCGCGGCCAAGTGAAGCGTCAATACGGGGGAACGATTGCCCTGCAAGATTGAAGATTACGGGTTGATCGGCGACTGCGAAACCGCGGCGCTGGTCGGTCGCGATGGCTCGATCGATTGGCTGTGCTGGCCTGCGTTCGATTCCGACGCCTGCTTCGCGGCCCTGCTCGGCACATCCAAAGAGGGTCGCTGGCTGATTGCCCCGGCGCAGCCTGTAACGCAGACGTCGCGTCGCTATTGGGGCAATACGCTGATATTGGAGACGCGTTTCGAAACCGCCGACGGGGTCGTTGCGCTGATCGACTTCATGCCGCCGCGCGGCAAGGCTTCCGACATCGTCAGATTGGTGCGCGGGATAAGCGGCCGGGCCAAGCTGCGGATGGAACTCGTGATCCGCTTCGGGTTTGGCGCCGACGTGCCCTGGGTCAAACGGACCGAGGACGGTGCGCTACTGGCGATATGCGGGCCCGACATGACGGTGCTGCGAACGCCGGTGGAAACTCGCGGCGAGAACATGACGACGGTGGCCGACTTCGAAGTGGGCGAGGGCGAAACGATTCCCTTCGTGCTGACCTACGGACCGTCGCACCTGACCATTCCCGCGCCGATCGATCCGGCGCAAGCCTTGCGGGATACCGAGGATTTCTGGACCGAGTGGAGCAGCCTTTGCAGCTATGAGGGCGATTGCCGCGACCTCGTGATGCGATCGCTGATCACGCTGAAAGCGCTGACCTTCCTGCCGACCGGCGGCATCGTCGCGGCGCCGACGACGTCGCTGCCGGAAAAGCTCGGTGGTGCCAGGAACTGGGACTATCGCTTTTGCTGGCTCCGCGACGCCACCTTCACGCTGCTGGCGCTGATGAACTCCGGCTATACCGAAGAAGCCTCCTGTTGGCATAATTGGCTGTTGCGTGCGGTCGCGGGCGCGCCGGCCAACATGCAGATCATGTACGGCATCATGGGGCAGCGGCGCCTGCTCGAATGGGAGGCAGGCTGGCTGCCCGGCTACGAAGGCGCGCTGCCGGTCCGCATCGGCAATGCCGCGCACGCGCAGTTGCAGCTCGATGTCTACGGCGAACTGATCGATGCCTTTCATCAGGCGCGCGTGGCCAAACTGAAGCTCGACGACGGGTCGTGGGATCTCGAATGCGCGGTGCTCGATCATCTCGCCGAGGTCTGGGATCATCCCGATAACGGCATCTGGGAACGGCGCGGCGCGGGACAGCACTACGTCTCGTCGAAGGTGATGACGTGGGTCGGGTTCGATCGCGCCATCAAAAGCGCCGAGCAGTTCGGTTTCAAGGCGCCCCTGGAGCGGTGGCGGACGCTACGCGACACGATCCATCGCGAGGTCTGCGAGAACGGCTTCGATCCCGTGCAGAACACCTTCGTCATGTCCTATGGGTCGCACCTGCTCGATGCCAGCATTTTGCTGCTGCCGGCGGTGGGCTTTCTGCCGGGCTCCGATCCGCGGGTTCGCGGCACGATCGAGGCCATCGAGAAATACATGATGCGCGATGGCTTTGTGCTGCGGCACGATCCCCGCGAAATATCGGACGAAATTCAGCCGATCGAGGGCGCGTTTCTCGCCTGCAGCCTTTGGCTCGCGGACGCCTACGTGCTGGCCGGCGAGCTCGGCAAGGCGCAGGCGATATTCGACCGTGTCGTCGCCATCGCCAACGATGTCGGGTTACTGGCGGAGGAATACGATTCCGGCGCGGGGCGCCAGACCGGCAACTTTCCGCAGGCCCTGACGCATATTGCGCTGATCAACACGGCGCATAACCTCAGCGACGCGAAGAAGCCGGCGGTGCAGCGGTCGACGTAAGGGTACGTTCGGGGGACGCGAGAGGTTTACTTCGTCGCCTCGTTGTTCTTCATCACGATATCGATCGCCCCGGCAAAGCCTTCCTCGGCGTTCGACGTCGTGACGTTGGTTGCCTGCTTCTTGATGTCGTCGGTTGCATTACCCATCGCGATCGACATGCCGCTGGTCCGAAACATTGCCAGATCATTATGCATGTCGCCGATGGTCGCGACCTTGTCGGTCGATATACCCAAGCGCTTCGCCATCGCCTGCACGAAGGTGCCCTTGTCGTAGCCCGGCGGCGTGATGTCGAGATAGTAGTTTTGCGACCGGGCGACCGTGGCCCGCGCGCCCAGCGCGGTCTGCATGGCGGCTTCGCAGCGTTGCAGGTGCGCGAAATCGGCGCTGGAGCCCACGATCTTGCAGGCGGCCGAAAGATAAGGGGTGAAATCCTCGGTGATCACCGGGTCGGTCTTGATCGTGCGCTTTTCGAAAGCGTTGTATTCGGCAGCGGCATTGTCCGTGAGCCACTTGTCGGGCGTGAACAGCCAGATGTCGACGCCGAACTCATTCAGGACTTCCAGGCAGCGTTGCGCCGCGGCCGCCGGAATCAGGTGTTGTTCGATCGGCTTCAGTCGCGCGTCGACGATCGAACTGCCGTTGAACGAGCCGAGCGGCAAGTTGATCTGAAGCGGTTCGACCAGAAACCGCATGCCGATCGTCGGCCGGCTGGAAACGATGGTGAAGCCGACGCCGCTTTGTTCAAGCCGCCGCACCGCGGCTTGGGCTCTGTCGGTCAGGATTTTATCCTTGGTCAACAGCGTGCCGTCGACATCGGAGACAACAAGGGCGATCCGGGTCATGGGCGATTCCTGCAGGCGATGCTGTTGTCAGTCGGGAGCATTCCCAGCTGATGGACGATGTTATCGACGATAGTCTCGACCGGCGCATCGATGGAAACCGTCAATGGGCGTTCGCTGTCCGCTGGTGGTTCAAGCGTTGCGAATTGGCTGTCGAGAAGACCCGCCGGCATGAAATGGCCCTTTCGCTGGGCGAGCCGCGCTGCGATCAGCGCCTGGGTGCCCTCGAGGTAGACGATCCGCACGTCGGACCGTCCATGCACGAGAATATCCCGATAGGTGCGCTTCAGCGCCGAGCAGGCGATCACGGCCCGCTCTCCGGCCTTGCAGACCCGGTCGATTTCGTCTGCAATCGCCCGCAGCCAGGGCCAGCGGTCTTCATCGGTGAGGGGATGGCCGGCCTCCATCTTCGCCACATTGCTGGCGGGATGAAATTTGTCGCCATCCTCGTAGCGCCAACCCAGTCGTTCGGCCAATTTATCCGCGATTGTGCTCTTGCCTGATCCGGACACGCCCATCACGATCAACGCACAGGGGGGCTTGCCGGAATCATCACTCACGAAAATTCTCCGGAAGCGCCGCCCGATCCAACAGCCAGACCGTCTCGCCGCCCCGGGAATGCGCGCGGTTCGCCGGGAGGTCTGCGCCATCCAGTACTTGCGTCAGGATAGCGCGCTTTCCCGAACCGCCGGCCTCGAACAGCATCTCACGGCAGGAGCCGAGCGCCGGCAATGTCAACGTGATCCGCGGCACGAACGGCTCGACATGCGCCTTGGGAACATCGACAACCCAACGCGTCTTCTCCTCAATCGCGGGATAACCCGGAAAAAGCGACGCGGTGTGGCCGTCGGGCCCCACGCCCAGCAAAACGAGATCGAACAATGGCCGTGCTGCATCGATCTGGTCGGCGCCATAGAACGACTTCAGTTCGCGCTCGTAGCGGCGGGCGGCTTCGAGAAGATCGGTGTTCTCCGTGGCGATCGGATGGACGTTGGCCGGTGGCGCGCAGCGATCCAGAAAGGCCTGCCGGGCCATGGTCATGTTGTTGAGAGCGCTGTCCGTCGGCACGAAACGTTCATCGCCGATGAACCAGTGCACGCGGTCCCACGGGATGCGGTCGCGATAGGCTTCGGTCGCGAGCAACTGAAAAAGTTGCTTCGGGCTCGATCCGCCGGAAAGGCAGATCGCCACGCGACCGGAATTCGCCAGGATGCGGGCGACGATGCGATCGGCGGCGGCTTCGGCCAGCGCCGCCGGATCGGACACTGCGATGATCTGGCGCTGTGGGTTTGGGGCCATGTGTTCAACCAAATTGGTTTTCAACCGAGCTGCCGCCAGCTTCGGCCGTCGCGGGTCAATAACGCCTCCGCTTCCTCGGGCCCCTCGCTGCCGGCCCTGTATGTCTTGAGCCCTTTGCCGCCCGCCTTCTTCCAGGCATCGAGGAAGGGTTGCACGGCCTGCCAGCCGGCCTCGACGCTGTCGGCGCGCTGGAACAAGATGTTGTCGCCGATCATGCAATCGTAGATCAGCGTCTCGTAACCGGTCGAAGGTTCGGCCTTGAAATAATCCTTGTAGCGAAACTTCATCTCGACGCCATCGATGTTGATGGTCGGTCCCGGCACCTTGGTATTGAACTGCAGCGTGATGCCCTCGGTCGGCTCGGTGGAGATCACGAGGTAGTTCTGCGACAGGCGATCGACCGGCGTATCGCGAAACATCGCGAAGGGCGCCTGCTTGAACTTGATCGCGATTTCGGTTCGCTTGACGCCCAGCGCCTTGCCGGTGCGCAGATAAAAGGGAACGCCGGCCCAGCGCCAGTTGTCGATGGTCAGCTTCAGCGCGGCGTAGGTTTCCGTGTTGCTGTCCGGTTTGACGTCTTCGGTCTTGCGATAATCCTCGATCTCGGTATCGCCGACCTTGCCACTGACGTATTGGCCGCGCACGGAATTATGCAGGGCGTCGGCCTCGCTCTGGGTTTGTATCGCCGACAATACATCGGCCTTTTCCGAACGCACCGAGTGTGCGTCGAATTTCGCCGGTGGCTCCATCGCCACCAGCGACAGCAGCTGGAACAGGTGGTTCGGCACCATGTCGCGCAACGCACCCGTGGCGTCATAGAAGCTGCCGCGGTGGCCGACGCCCAGCCTCTCATCCACAGTAATCTGAATGTGGTCGATATGATTGCGATTCCAAATCGGCTCGAACATGCCGTTGGCGAAGCGCATCACCAGGATGTTCTGAACGGTTTCCTTGCCGAGGTAGTGGTCAATTCGATAGATCTGGTGCTCTTCGACGAGCTTCAGCAGCGCGTCATTAAGCTCCTTTGCGGAAGCCAGGTCGGTCCCGAACGGTTTTTCAACGATCAGCCTGCGCCAGGCCCCGTTCTCCGTCAGCATTCCGGTCCTGGCCAACTCCTTGCTGATCGGCTGGAACGCGTTCGGCGGCGTGGCCAGATAAAACAGGCGATTGCCCTGGGTTTGGCGCGCGGCCTCGAGCTTGTTGAGCTGTTCGCTCATCCGATCAAAGGACGGCGGATCGCTCGGGTCCGCCACGATACACGTGACACATTCGAACAGGCGCTTGGCGATGGCGTCATCCACCGGGCGCGTCGCGAATTCCCGCAGGCCCTGCATCAGGCTGTCGGCCAACTCTTCGGTCGACATCGCCGTGCGTGCGACGCCGACCAGGCAGAATTTCTCCGGCAGCAGATTGGTCGCGGCGAGATTATAGAGGGCGGGGACCACCAGCCGATGCGCGAGATCCCCGGTAACGCCGAAGATGACAAAGGAGCAGGGATCGGGCTGCAGTTGAGCTGTCTTGAGAGTCGCCATCGGTTCACGCCTTGGGCTTGCTGGTGCCGGGGGCGCTCGGTTTCGGCTCCTTGTGGCCACCAAATCCGGCACGCATTGCGGAGAGTATCTTTTCCGCAAACGTATGTTGCTTGCGCGAACGGAAGCGGGCGTAGAGTGCAGCGGTCAACACCTCCGCCGGCACCGCCTCGTCGATCGCGGCGTTGACCGTCCAGCGGCCCTCGCCGGAATCTTCCACGAAGCCCGAATATTCGTCCAAGGTATGATTCTCCGCGAGCGCAGAAGAAGTCAGATCAAGCAGCCATGACGGGATTACGCTGCCGCGCCGCCAGACCTCGGCAATGTCGGCGATATCCAGATCGAAACGATGCGCTTCAGGCAGCGCGTCCACATTGGCATTCTTCAGGATATCAAACCCCTCGGCGTAAGCCTGCATCAGGCCGTATTCGATTCCGTTGTGAACCATCTTGACGAAGTGTCCGGCGCCGACCGGACCGGCATGGATATAGCCTTGCTCGATTCTGGGATCGCGGCCCTCGCGCCCCTTGGTGCGCTCGATATCGCCGATCCCCGGCGCGAGCGTGGCGAAGATCGGATTGAGACGGTCGACCACCGCCTTGTCCCCCCCGATCATCATGCAGTAGCCGCGGTCGATACCCCAGATGCCGCCGGACGTGCCGACGTCGACATAGTCGATGCCGCGCGTCTTCAGTGCCTTGCCGCGGCGCACGTCATCCTGCCAGAACGTGTTGCCGCCATCGATGATGACATCGCCTTGCTCCATGAGTTTCGACAGCGCCTCGATGGTGGTCTCGGTAATCTTGCCGGCCGGCAGCATCACCCAGGCGGTTCTGGGCTTCTCCAGCTTTTTGACAAACTCTTCCAGTGCCGCGGTGCCGACGGCGCCGTCCGCTCCGATCGCTGCGACGGCTTTCGGATCCTTGTCGTAAACCACCGTGGTGTGTCCATGCTTCATCAGCCGGCGGACGATATTGCCGCCCATCCGGCCTAGACCGATCATGCCGAGTTGCATTTTCAACTTCCTAGGGTGCGAGGTGAGGTATTGTGTGCGGAAGGCCTGCGTCGTCTGCCACTCAACCCGGCCTTACCCGCGCCGGGTATCCGGGTTTGGCGAAGTCGGTTATCTCCGACTTCGATCGAAAGGGCGGCCACGCCAGCGCTGTTTGTCGTTTTGCACATCCAGTCGCTCTAGTTCAGCGCTTTGGTGATCGCGTCGTCGAGCACCTCGAGTCCCGAGGCGAGATCGCCCTTGAGGTGCACGCGCATCGCGCGGCGGCCCCGCTCGGTCAACACGCCGAAATCGCCGCGGGCCTGGGCGGCCTTGATCACGCCAAAGCTCGCCTTGCTGCCGGGTACCGCGAGATCCTTGTCGTCATCGGCCGTGATCTGCAGGAACACGCCGCTGTTAGGGCCACCCTTATATGCCTGTCCGGTGGAATGCTGGAAGCGCGGTCCGAATTCGGCGCAGGTCGCGACACGGCGCTTGTCGCGCACGGCCAGGCGCATGTGCTGCAAGTCGTCGATGTGCGCGGCGTTGCGTTCGATATAAGCGAGCAGGGCGACATAATCGTCGGTGCCGGCGCGGCCGAGATGGGCTTTCAGCCACGAGCCGAGATCGCCGTTGGCGCCCGCCTTGCGCAAATCGGCGGCGTTGCCGTCGTCGGTGTAGATATCGATCTGGTCGGTCGAGACCACCGGCTGCTCCCTGGGAAGCGTTCCGGTCTTCTCGAAGGCCGCCGTCAATTCGTGAGTCTTGATCTTCGCCGCTTCGACGTCGGGCTGGTTGAACGGGTTGATGCCGAGCACCGAGCCCGCGACCGCGACCGCCATCTCGAAGCGGAAGAATTCCTGGCCGAGATGGTCGATCGATTGCATGACGATGCGGACCACGGGATGGCCGGCCTTTTCAAGGGCCGCCAGCCTGGCGTCATGCGCAGCGTCATCTTCGCCGGCGGTGCGGATGTCGATGAAGAATCGGTCGTTGCCGTAGGACGTCACCTCGCCCAGCGTTTCGCCGTCGATCGGGATCAGCCCCTTGCCGTCCTTGCCGGTGGATTCGGCGATCAACTGCTCGGCCCAGGCACCGAAATCGGCGATTTTCGGCGACGACAGGATGGTCACCTTGTCGCGGCCTTCGAGGCCGGCGAGGCCCATGGCGAGGCCGAGCTGCACGCCCGGGTTCTCATGCGGCGGCACATCCGGCCCGCAGGAGCGAACCATTGCCAGCGCGTGACCGAGCAAGGTTCGCACGTCGATGCCCGCGGCCGCCGCCGGCACCAGTCCGAACGGCGAAAGCACGGAATAACGACCGCCGATGGTGCGGTCGCCGTAGAAAGTTCGAGCGAAGCCCTGCTTGGCTGCAACTTTCTGCAGAGACGAGCCGGGATCGGTCACCGCGATAAAGCGATGGCCGGCCTTCTCCGCGCCGACGGCCTCGGACACGCGCTCGAAGAAATAGTCCTTCATCACGTTCGGCTCGGTGGTGCTGCCGGACTTGCTCGAGACGATAAACAATGTATCGGCGAGATCGATCGAGGCTTGAAGCCTGCGAATCTGCGCAGGATCCGTCGAGTTCGAGCACATGCAATGTCGGATAGCCCGGCTGCTTGTGGAAGGTTTCTGCCAGGACCTCCGGTCCGAGGCTCGATCCGCCCATGCCGAGCACGACTGCATCGGTGAAGTGCTGTGCTTTGACCCGGCGGGCAAAGTCCTCATAGTCGGCGATGTCGGCCGCGGCGACGCTGGTCAGCCAACCCAGCCACTTGTCTTCGTCGCTGCCGGTCCAGACCGATTTATCGCGGTTCCACAGGCGCCGTATTTTGGCCGAGGCGCGCCAATCCTCCGTGCTGCGTTCGACGGCCTTGCTGAGTTGGCCCCCGAGCGCCAGCGTCTGTCCGTCGATATCGGCACCGAGTACGACTGCGCGCTTATGGGCGACCGCGCCGTACAGCTTGTCGGCGGCATCGGCGAATTGCCTGACACCATCCTTGACCAGTTCGGCCGTGATCGCGTCGAGCGAAATGCCGGACTTCTCGAGCTCCGCGAGGACATCCTTGGCGTCGCCGATGTTTTCCTCGAGACTGTCGCGTGACTTGCCATGGTCGCGGAACGCGTCGAGCGTTGCCGGCGGGATGGTGTTGACGGTGTTGGCGCCGATCAATTCCTCGACATAGAGGACATCGCTATAGTCCTTGTTCTTTGTGCCGGTCGAGGCCCACAGCAACCGTTGCGGCTTCGCGCCCTTGGCGGCGAGCTTGTCCCAGCGCGCGCCCGAGAACAGGCGCTTGTAATCCTGATAGGCGAGTTTGGCATTGGCGATCGCGACCTTTCCTTTCAAGGCCGCCAGCCGTTCCTTTTCGGTCGGGTCGTTTGCTTGTGCGATCTTTTCATCCAGGTGCTTGTCGACCGCGCTGTCGATGCGGCTGACGAAGAAGCTGGCGACGCTCGCGATGTGGGAAGGATCGCCGCCCTTGGCGATGTATTTTTCCAAACCGGCGAGATAGGCCTCGGCGACCTGAATGTAGACCTTCTGCGAAAACAACAGCGTGATGTTGATGCTGATGCCTTCGCCGATCAGCTGCTGAATCGCCGGCAGGCCCGGCGCCGTTGCGGGCACCTTGACCATCAGATTTTTACGATCGACTTCCTTCCATAGCCGCTCGGCCTCTGCGACCGTCGCCTTGGTGTCCATCGCCAGATAGGGCGAGACCTCAAGACTGACGAAGCCGTCATGTCCGCCGAGTTGATCGTAGACCGGGCGCAACACGTCGGCCGCGTGCTGAATATCCTCGACGGCGAGATGCTCGAACAGTTCGGCGACCGGCCGGTCGCCGCGCTTGAGCGCCTGGCCGATCGGCTTGTCATATTCGTCCGAACTGCCGATTGCCTTCTCGAAAATCGAAGGGTTCGACGTCACGCCTTTGACGCCGTCGGTGTCGATCAACTTTTTCAGGTCGCCGTTGGCGACGAAGCCGCGGGCCAGGAAATCCAGCCAAACAGCCTGACCGTGATTTTCGAGTGATTTTACGGGATTCATGATGCCTGCTTCTGTCCGGGTTGGCCGATTGGGCGGCTTCGAGAAAGTGTTCTGGCGTATACGAAGTTTGTCAACATCGTGCGGTGGAGACAATGCTCGAAGGGGCTGCGTATCCCCGACACCATAACGCGATGGGTAGCATATCGATCCCGGAAATTGGCGGTTTGGCGGCGCGTCCGGTGCAATTTTTGATAACGTTGGAAGTCAAACCCAAAGCCTCCGCTTGTCGGCGTTCACGGTGACAAAAGGGCAGCCGATCACCTCCGCATATCGGAGTTGAGCGGGTGTCGGCGCCGGTCCGGGCTCGTCGAATTAGATAAAATATGATAGACAGTTGAACCTTATGGGCGACCAAGCCGCCATACGGCATTGCCATGACGTTCTGCGACCAAGATCATAAACCAGAATCTTTCGATTGACGAGGTTCAGGCGTTCGGCGCTGCACGACATGGAGCCGCTCCGCAACACGCGGCCGGCTAATTATTGTGGTGATTGACGACGGCGCGAGGGTTGCTTCACTTCGCCGTCATCTGACATGTGCGCCTGTGATATGAGGCTTGCTAAGGTTCGTAGCCTTGTTGCGATGTTGTTGATTGGACGCCCGAAGTTGTTCGCATCAACCGGTCCATCCGGAAGTGTGAAGCAATTGCGACGCGCGGCAGTTTGCCGTTCGTACCCGAACGAGGCCCGCAATCGACAGGGCGATCCGGGCGTTAAGGCTCCGGACGCGTAATGTTACGCGCGTCGGCCGCGGCTTCGTCGCGATCTTGTGATTGCCGCAAGGCGAGGTTCTCGGGGTACAGCAGTGAACTAGTTTACAGCTTTTCCCTCGAATCTGCCTTATTCAATGGGCAAGTGTCGCCCGCTCCGCTGGCGCTTTGATCCGTTGGAGCTGCATCTTTTTTAATCCGCCGATATTCGATCCCGTACGTTTCGCTACGTCTTTTCATTTGAATTCTACCTAGAGATGGTGATGCGGCCTCCTGACGCGGTCCTTGTTCCAACTTGGCAATATGGTACCCTGCGGGCAGCGAAGTTCGGGTCCTGGGGACGGCCGTTCTTACCGCCGTTTGCAGTGTGTGGAGAACCCGACCATGGGTGAAATTCGCGACTTCAAGTCGGGCAGGCACGGCGAGCCGCCGCCGGCAGACGGCGCGACGCCTCGGCGTCTTGCTGCGATCGTGGCAGGCGATATCGCGGGCTACAGCCGCCTGATGCAATTGGACGAGGAAGGAACGCACAACCGCGTCAAGCGGATCGAGCGCGACCTGATCGAGCCCAGCATCACCGAGCACCATGGACGTCTCGTCAAAACCACCGGTGACGGTTTCATCGCAATTTTCGACAGTCCCGTGGAAGCTGTCCGCTGCAGCATCGTCATTCAGCAAAATCTGGTCGGTCGCAACGCCTCGCTGCCCAAGCACTACTGGATCGAGTATCGGATCGGCGTGAACCTCGGCGACGTCATCATCGAAACCGATGATGTTTACGGCGACGGCGTCAACATCGCCTCGCGTCTCGAGGGGATCGCCGACCCCGGCCAGGTCTACATCTCGGGCGGCATTTACGAGCAGATCAAACATAAATTGGTGTGCGGTTACGAGTCGCTGGGAGACCGTAAGGTCAAGAACATCACCGATCCGGTCCGGGTCTATCGTGTGCTGCCGGACGCCGCGTCCTTCAGCAAGACCCGAAAGCGCCGCGAGAATATCCTCATCTTCCTGCTGAGCCTCACGCTGCTGATCATCGCCGGCGGTGTTCTCTGGTACATGCTGCTGCAACCGCGCGGCCGGGTGGGCGATCAGGCGTCGGCTCCGGTTGCGCCTCCCGCCGAAGCGCCGAAACCGCCGGAGCCGCCGGCGCCTGTCGTCAAGCAGGCCGCGCCCCCGCCTCAGCCGGCGCCGTCGGCCGCTCCGGTTGTGAAACAGGGAGCGCTGCCGGCGCCCGCAGCGTCCGCCCGCGAGCCCGAAATGACATCGGTTCCGGGCGGCAGCTTCGCCATGGGTGGCGACGATGTGTCGGAAAAGCCGGTTCATCAGGTAACCATCAAGCCTTTTGCAATCAGCAAATATCCGATCACGGTGCGGCAATGGAATGAATGCGCGGCGGCAAAGGCATGCGGGTTCGTTGCAACCGGAAAAGACGATGCGCCGATCACCAACGTAAGCTGGAGCGATGCCAAGCAATATGTCGCGTGGCTTGCGGACGCTGCCAGGAAGCCTTACCGGCTGCCGACCGAAGCCGAATGGGAGTATGCCGCACGCGGAGGCACGCAGACCAAGTATTGGTGGGGCGACCAACTGCAGCCCGGAACGGCCAATTGCAAGGACTGCACCGATACGGCCGGCGCCGAGCAGCCGATCAAGGTAGGTAATTTCAAGCCCAATCCTTTCGGGCTCTATGACATGGGCGGCAGCGTCGATCAGTGGGTCGAGGATTGCTACCACAGGAATTACCAGGGCGCTCCGACGGATGGTTCAGCGTGGATCGGTGGAGATTGCGCTTCTCACGTTCTTCGCTCTGGCTCCTGGAAGAATGACGCACGTTATGTGCGACCCGCCAATCGCGACAGTTACGATACCAACGTTCGATACCCCACCCATGGCTTCCGTATCGCGCTTTCGCCTTAGTCAGGACTGACAGACGTCGACGCCGCTTTCGATCATGCTCGAACGGATGACAAGAGATGTGATTCAGCCTGGCTGGATCGGAATTGAGAGCCCCCCGAAGGAGTGTGTTACATGAAGATCGCCCGCCTGATGATGCTGCCGATGGCGCTGCTGCTAGTGACGAGCGCGGCGCACGCACAGGGAAAGCCCGCGGGCAAAGATGCCGTTCTGTATTTCGTTTGGCCGCAGAACGGCGCGGTGATCAAGGGTGGGTTCTGGGCCCGTTTCGGCCTTCGCAACATGGGCGTGACCCACGCCGGCGACAATTACCAGAACGCCGGCCATCACCATTTGCTGATCGACGTGAACGAACCGATCGATCCCAAGGAGCCGATCCCGCAAGACAAATCCCATCTTCATTTCGGCGCGGGTCAAACCGAAGCCCGCATCGAGCTGCCGCCCGGCAAGCACACGCTGCAGTTGGTGTTGGGCGACGCCAATCATTATCCGTTCAACCCGCCGGTGGTTTCGGAAAAGATCACCATCAGGGTCAAATAAGGCCGGCGCCGTCGCCGCGCTCGCTTCGGACCTTTCCCCATTGCGGTCGTCACTGACGTCGACACACGGATTTGTGAGTACAAGTCCGCGCGCCCGTCATCCCGGATATGTGTTTTGTTTCTCCGGTGATTTTCCGGATTCTGTCGGTTGCAGCGGCCGGCGATTGGGCCGCAATCGTGCGGAGCAAGACAGGCCGATGAGTACACCAGAAATCCAATTCGATGACGCGGCGGCCTATGAACGTCGGATAGGTGAGTGGAGCAGGCTCGCGGGCGTCGATTTCCTCGACTGGCTTGCGCCACGCAATGGTTTGCGATGGATCGATGTCGGTTGTGGGAGTGCAACCTTCACCGAACTGATCGTCGCGGGGCATGCGCCCGCGGAGGTGAAGGGGATCGATCCGTCTGACGCGCAATTGGCCTTCGCCCGCGCGCGAAGCGGCATGCGAATAGCGCAGTTCATGAAGGGCGACGCGATGGCCCTGCCATTTCAGGCCGCGAAGTTCGACGTCGCCACCATGGCGCTGGTGATTTTCTTCGTCCCCGAGCCGGCCAAGGGCGTTGCCGAGATGGTGCGGGTAGTCGCTCCCGGCGGAGAGGTGGCGGCCTATGCCTGGGATTTCCTCGGCGGGCGATCTCCGATGTATCCGGTCCTGACCGAGCTGGAGGCGATCGGGTTTCCGCCGATGCGTCCGCCGAAACCCGAGACGTCGAAAATCGAGGCGCTCGAGAAGCTATGGACGGACGCCGGCCTCGTTGATGTCGAAACGCGAAGGATCGACGTTCGGCGCAAATTTACGGATTTCGATGACTTCTGGCAGGCATCGACGCTGGGAACGTCGATTATTCCGTTTCTTGCGTCGATGTCGCCGGATGATGTGATCCGACTTAAAGGGCGCGTGCGTGCACGCCTGAAGGAGGACGACGCCGGCGGCGTCACCTCGGCGGCATCGGCCAATGCGGTAAGGGGCCGCGTTCCCGGTTAATTCGCGGCGCGCGCGGCCGAGATTCGACGCCGCGCTCCACCGATCAACGCAGGCCGGCGTTGATCTTCTCCAGCGCGGCCGAACCGGGACAGAGCGCCTTCTCGCCGAGCTGGTTGAGCGGCGTGTCGACCGTGTCGAGATGGGCGTGGAGATCTTCGAAGTCCGGGTCGACGTAAAGCAACCCGGTGACGATCTGGCCCTTCGCGGCGTGTTTTTGCAGGAACGTCATCGCTCCCAGGCGGTCATGCGGATCGTAGTCCGCATCGAGCTTGCGCAGCGCCAGTTTGGTGCCGTCGTGCTGCTCGACGACCGTCACCGAGCCCGGCGCATAATCGACCGTGATCGGATCACGGCCGGTGATGACGTCCAGGCGGTTCACCGCGTCATTGTGCTCGCGCACGTAATCGAAACTCTTGGTCGAGCCGGCGTGGTTGTTGAAAGCGACGCAAGGGCTGACCACGTCGATGAACGCCGCGCCTTTGTGCTGGATCGCCGCGGCGATCAGCGGCACCAGCTGGGTCTTGTCGCCGGAGAAGCTGCGGGCCACGAAACTTGCGCCGAGCTGCAGCGCAATCGCCACCATGTCGATGGCGTTGTCGCTGTTGGTGACGCCTTTCTTGGATTTCGAGCCCCGGTCGGCGGTGGCCGAGAACTGGCCCTTGGTGAGGCCGTACACGCCGTTGTTTTCGACGATATAGGTCATGTTGACGCCGCGCCGGATCGAATGCGCGAACTGGCCGAAGCCGATCGAGGCGGAGTCGCCGTCGCCGGAGACGCCGAGATAGATCAGGTCGCGGTTGGCGAGGTTGGCGCCGGTCAGAACCGAGGGCATGCGGCCGTGGACCGAGTTGAAACCGTGCGAGTTGCCGAGGAAATAATCCGGCGTTTTCGAGGAGCAGCCGATGCCGGAAATCTTGGCCACGCGATGCGGCTCGATCGACAACTCGTAACACGCCTCGATGATCGACGCCGTGATCGAATCATGGCCGCAGCCGGCGCACAGCGTCGAAATCTTGCCCTCGTAATCGCGGTGGGTATAGCCGAGATCGTTTTTCGGCAGGCCAGGATGCTGGAATTTCGGCTTGGCGATGTAGGTCATGATTTAACCTTGCGGCGCGGGGTCACTTTGAGCTGGTCCTGATGGTCGCCGATCGCGCCGGCAATGAAGCGCGCGGTAATCGGCGTGCCGTCATAGTGCAGGATCGGAACCAGCCGGACCGGATCGATTCCGTTTTCGTTGACGATCAGCGAACGAAGCTGCGCGTCGCGGTTCTGCTCGACCACATAGACAAAGTCGTGATCGGCGATGAAGCTCGCCACACTGGAATGGAACGGGAAGGCGCGGATGCGCAGCCGGTCGAGTTCATGCCCGCGGGCTTCCAACAGCCCGATGGCCTCATCCATGGCCGGCGCGGTCGAGCCGAAATAGATCACGCCGTATTTGGTCGGCCTGGCGGCATTGGCCTGCAACGGTCGCGGCACCATGTCCTGCGCGGTTTCGAACTTGCGCACCAGCCGCTGCATGTTGTCGGCGTAGACCGAGCCTTCTTCCGAGTAGCGCGCGTAGCGGTCGCGCGAGGTGCCGCGGGTGAAGAACGAACCCTTGGTCGGGTGAGTGCCCGGATAGGTGCGGTAAGGGATGCCGTCGCCATCGACGTCGAGATAGCGGCCAAAGTCGCGGCCGTCTTCCAGCATCTCCGCGGTCATCACCTTGCCGCGGTCGTATTGCCTGGCGTCGTCCCATTTCAGCGGGCGGCACAGCCGGTGGTTCATGCCGATATCGAGATCGAGCATCAGGAAGATCACGGTCTGGAGGCGCTCGGCAAGATCGAACGACTGCGACGCGAATTCGAATGCTTCGGCGGGATCCTCCGGAAACAGCAGCACATGCTTGGTGTCGCCGTGCGAGGCGTAGGCGCAGGCGATGATGTCGCATTGCTGGGTCCGGGTCGGCATGCCCGTCGAGGGCCCGGCGCGCTGCACGTTCATGATCACGGCCGGAATTTCGGCAAAGTACGACAGGCCGATAAATTCCTGCATCAGTGAAATGCCGGGGCCGGAAGTGGCGGTGAAGGCGCGCGCGCCGTTCCACGACGCCCCGATTACGATGCCGATCGAGGCCAATTCGTCCTCGCCCTGCACGATGGCGTATTGCGCTTTGCCGGTTACGGGATCGTGGCGCAGCTTCTTGCAATGGCTGGTGAAGGCGTCGGCCAGCGACGACGACGGCGTGATCGGATACCAGGCGCATACCGTGGCGCCGCCATAGACCGCGCCGAGCGCGGCCGCGCTGTTGCCTTCGAGGAAGATGCGGTCGCCGACCTTGTCGGCTTTTTTGATCCGCAGGCCGATCGGGCATTTGAGATTTTGCAGCGCCCAGTCGCGGCCGAGATGCAGCGCGTGGACGTTCGACGACAGCAGTTTTTCCTTGCCCTTGTATTGTTCGCCGATCAGCTGCTCGACCAGCTTCGGGTCCATATCGAGCAGCGCGCACAGCGCGCCGAGATAGATGATGTTCTTGAACAGCTGGCGCTGGCGCGGATCGGTATAGGTCGAATTGGTGATCGCGGTCAGGGGGACGCCGATCACGGTGATATCGTCGCGGAATTTCGACGCCGGCATCGGCTTGGTCGAGTCGTAGAACAGATAGCCGCCGGGCTCGATCGACGCGAGGTCCTTGTCCCAGGTCTGCGGGTTCATCGCCACCATCATGTCGACGCCGCCGCGCGCGCCGAGATGGCTGTCCTCGGTCACCCGCACTTCATACCAGGTCGGCAGCCCCTGGATGTTGGACGGGAACACGTTGCGCGGCGATACCGGCACGCCGTGGCGCAGGATCGAGCGGGCGAACAGTTCGTTGGCGCTTGCCGAGCCCGAACCGTTGACGTTGGCGAAGCGAACAACGAAATCGTTTACGCTGCTGATCGGGCTTTGGACGGACATGATGATCCCGCTTGAGTCATATCGATGAGGTATTTCTGCATGTCCCAGGCGCCGGTCGGACAACGCTCCGCGCACAGGCCGCAATGCAGGCAGACGTCCTCGTCCTTGATCATCACGCGCCCGGTCTTGAGGCCGTCGGCGACGTAGAGGGCCTGGTCGAGATGGGGCGAGGGTGCCTTGAGACGTTGACGCAAATCGGCCTCGTCGCCGTTCTCCGTGAAAGTGATGCAGTCCATCGGGCAGATGTCGACGCAGGCGTCGCACTCGATGCACAGCGGCGCGCTGAACACGGTCTGGATGTCGCAGTTCAGGCAGCGCTGGGCCTCGCCTAGCGCCAGCTTGACGTCATAACCGAGTTCGACCTCGGCGCGGATGTCCTTGAGCGCGATCACCTTGTCGCGATGCGGCACCTTGAAGCGCTTGTCGTTGGAGACGTCGTTGTCGTAGCTCCATTCGTGGATGCCCATCTTCTGCGAAGATATCTCCACTTCGGGCAGCGGCCGTTCGTGGATGTCCTCGCCGGAGAGCAGCTTGTGGATCGACAGCGCGGCGTCGTGGCCGTGCGCCACCGCCCAGATGATGTTCTTGGGGCCGAACGCGGCATCGCCGCCGAAAAACACCTTCGGGTTGGTCGATCCCATGGTCTGCGGATCGACCTTGGGCATGTTCCATTTGTCGAATTCGACGCCGCAGTCGCGCTCGATCCAGGGAAACGCGTTTTCTTGCCCCACTGCGACCAGCACGTCGTCGCAGGCTACCGTCTGGTCCGGCTCGCCCGACGGCACGAGGTTGCGCCGTCCGTTGGCGTCGTACTCGGCCTTCACCTTCTGAAAGGTGACGCCGGTAAGCTTGCCGTCGACGTGAACGAACGCGATCGGCACCATGAAATTGAGGATCGGAATGTCCTCGTGAATGGCGTCTTCCTTCTCCCACGGCGAGGCCTTCATTTCCTCGAAACCGGACCGCACGATCACTTTGACGTCCTCACCGCCCAGGCGGCGCGCGGTTCGGCAGCAGTCCATCGCGGTGTTGCCGCCGCCGAGCACGATCACGCGCTTGCCGATCTTGTCGGTATGGCCGAACGACACGCTTGAGAGCCAGTCGATGCCGATGTGAATGTTGGCGGCGGCTTCCTTGCGGCCGGGGATTTCCAGCTCGCGGCCGCGCGGCGCGCCGGAACCGACGAAAATCGCATCGTAGTTCTGGCCCAGCAGTTGCTTCAGGCTGTCGATGCGTTGGCCCGCTTTGAATTCGATGCCGAGATCGAGAATGTAGCTGGTTTCCTCGTCGATCACCGAATCCGGCAAGCGAAACTTTGGAATCTGCGTGCGCATCATGCCGCCCGCCTTGGGGTCGGAATCGAACACGATGCAGTGATAGCCGAGCGGGGCGAGGTCGCGGGCGACGGTCAACGAAGCCGGCCCCCCGCCGACGATGGCAACACGCCTGCCGTTATCGGGCGCGGGCCGCGGCATCCGATGTTTGACGTCACTCTTGAAGTCGGCGGCCACGCGTTTCAGCCGGCAGATCGCAACCGGGGTCTCCTCGACGCGCCCGCGCCGGCACGCCGGCTCGCATGGACGATCGCAGGTGCGTCCGAGAATTCCCGGAAACACATTGGACTTCCAATTGATCATGTAGGCGTCGCTGTAACGCCCCTCGGCGATCAAGCGAATGTATTCCGGAACGGGAGTGTGCGCGGGACAAGCCCATTGGCAGTCGACCACTTTATGAAAGTAGTCCGGCGCCGAGATATCAGTCGGTTTCATTCCTACCGTGTCCGCGCGTATACAAAATCGGCGCGGCCTTTATTTTTCGAGCGAACGCTCAGACGGCGTTCTTGTTTGCGAATGGCACTATAGCGTTATCTTATTAGAGCCACTCCAGATGCACAAAGGCAATTTGGCATGATCTCCAGCTTTCACATGCCGGAAACGCATGAGGTTAACGTCATCACGAAATTTTGCGGCAGTGCAGCATGTGCCGAAATGCCGTCGCGTGGTCAGACCGGTCAAATATCGCTCTTCGCAAGGTCCCACATCAGACGATAGACGCCCGTTGAAATGACGGTGGCTTCGACTGCGGTGCCAAAGCGCGACGCCATGACAGGGGTGACCGCGCCGACATCGGTTGCATCAATCAGCACGAACCAGTCGCCGGCACCGGGGTCGGACGCCGACGGATGATCGGTCAACGGTCTTGAAAGTCCGGCATCGCTTTCCATCAAATGCATCGAGATGATCGCGTTGCAATCTTGCGGATCCAGCCGGTCTCTCAACGCGCTGCGCAGCGCGTCCTCGCGACCGCGCTGCGGACGCAGGCGAACAATACCGAGCGCCGCGCCGCGGCCCTTTCCGCGGCTGACGGTGATGCGGGCGACCGCGCGGATCATGTTCTCGAACCGCCCGATATTCGCCTTGGACCAATCCGTCTGGTTCGCCAGCGCTGTGCGGTAGGCGGGGCTGTCGAGCACTTCAAAGGTCGCCGTCGAATAGAGACTGAGATATTTCGGCTTGCCGTCATGGGCGACGTAGCGCCGGGCCTCGAGGAAGCCGTCGATCGCGACGCGCTCCTCGAGATGCTCGCGATCGTACCACCGGTTGAATTCGGCCTCGTGCGACGGATCGATATCCATCGACGTCAGCAGCATGCCTTTTCCGGCGATCGGCATTTTGAACGATCCTTTATTGTTCGACCTTGGAGGCGAGGTCTGCGATCGCCTTCATCACGGCATCGCGAATGCCGGGATCGTACAAAGAGTGGCCGGCGCCCTCGACGAGACGAATTTCGGCCTGCGGCCATCTCGCCGCCAGCGCATGCGAAGTCGCCGGTGGGCACAGCAGATCATAGCGCCCCTGCACGATAATCCCCGGAATGCCTTCGAGCCTGCCGGCCTCGGCCATCAGTTGGTCCGGTCTCATGAAACAGTCATTGGCAAAATAATGGGCTTCCATGAACGGTGTCGAGGGCAGGGTGCGGGAGGAGTTCAGCGTTGCGCGTTCGAGCCGGACGCGATTGGGCGCGTGCTCCGACAGGATGCGTTCGGTTTCGCCCCAGGCGCGCGCGGCCGGGATATGCACCGCGGGATCGGAATCGAGGATACGGCGAAAATAGGCCGCAAGCGGTTGCTCGCGTTCCGTCTCGGGCAACGCCCCGAGGAAATCCTCGCACAGGCCCGGATAAAGCAGCGGAAGCACTTTCAGAAAGGCGCTTTCGAGTTCGGCTCTCGTGCCGAGAAATGTCGCGCGCAGGACAAGGCCGCTGACGCGCTCGGGATGAGCCTGCGCATAAGCCAGCGCCAGCGTCGCGCCCCACGAGCCGCCGACCACCATCCAGCGGGTGAATCCGAATTTCTCGCGGATGGCTTCCATATCCGCGATCAGATGCGGCAGGGTGTTATGTTCCCGGTGCCCCCTGGGAAGGCTGCGGCCGGCGCCGCGCTGATCGAACAGCACGGCGTGGAAACGCTCGGCGTCGAACAGGCGGCGGTGATCGGGCTGGCAACCGCTGCCGGGGCCGCCATGCAGGTAGACCGCGGCGATGCCGCCCGCGCGTCCGACGCTCTCGACATAGATCTCGTGGCCATCGCCGACCTGCAGCCATTCCGAGGTCAGCGGCGAGAATGGATCGGAGCGGTTGGCGGCGGATTTTCCCGCTTCGGCGTCAGGCGCCATGGTCGCCGTCCGTCTCCAGCGTCCCGCCTGCAAAGTTGCGATAGATGAAGCGGTTTTTATTATCGGCGGCTTCGGCCTCGGCCGTTTTGAAAATCCGTTCATGCAGCGGCGACAGCGTGCAGGCCGGATCGGTATTGCCGGCGTCGCCGGTCAGTGCAAATGCCTGGCAGCGACAGCCGCCGAAATCGATTTCCTTGAACTCGCAACTTCGGCATGGCTCGGGCATCCAGCCGGTGCCGCGATAGCGATTGAAGGCTTCGGAGTTCTGCCAAATCCAGGCGATCGAGTGATTTGAGCGTACCGATTCGAACTCAAGCCCGGTGATGCTTTCGGCGGCGTGGCAGGGCAGGATCTTGCCGGCAGGCGAAATGTTGAAGAACTGGCGGCCCCAGCCGCCCATGCATTTTTTCGGCCGCAGCGCGTAATAATCCGGCACGACGTAATCGATCGCCAGCACCCCCTTCAGCCGCGCCTGCGCATCCTCGACGATCCGGCTGGTCTCCTCGATCTGCTCTATCGTCGGCATCAGCGCTGCGCGGTTCTTCAGCGCCCAGCCGTAATACTGAACATTGGCGACCTCGAGCCGGTCGGCGTCGAGATCGACCGCCATCTGAATGATATCAGGGAGCTGGAACAGGTTCTGACGATGCATCACCGCGTTGACCGTCAGCGGCAAATCCAGTTCGCGCGTCCACTTCGCGACCTCGATCTTCTTCTCGTGCGCCTTCTTGAAGCCGGCGACACGGTCGGCGACCACGGGTTCGTTGCCCTGGAAACTGATCTGCACGTGACATAGCCCGGCATCGGCCAGCGCCGTCAGCCTCGCTTTGGTCAGGAGCACGGCTGACGTGATGAGATTGGAATACAGGCCGACATCGCTCGCGTGCTGAACCAGTTCGACCAGATCCTTTCGCGCGGTCGGTTCGCCGCCGGAGAAATGGATTTGCAGCACGCCGATTTCGGCGAGTTCAGTGAGGACTTTCTTCCATTCTTCCGTGGTCAATTCGCTGCCGCCGCGGTCGAGTTCGACCGGGTTGGAGCAATAGGGGCATTGCAGCGGGCAGCGATGCGTCAGCTCGGCCAGCACGGCCAGCGGAATGCCGTAGGTCTCCGCGACGGTGCCGCGCGACTCCAGCACCGCGAGCCCGTCATTGGGATCGCGCGCTACAGATTTCATGTCGGTAATGACCGGGCTCATGACTTCTTCTCGCGGGCTTCGATCAGGAATCCCTTGTCGGCGAGGTCCTGCAACATGGCGACGACGTCCGTCGCGATCGCCTCGCGATCGGCGGCATATTTCACCGCGAGCAGATCGACGATCTGTTCGACGTTGCGAACGCCGTCGCAGAGTTGCAGCACCTCGACCGCAATTTCGTCCGGCGCCAGCACCCGTTCCGGCGCCAGGATGACCCAGACCTGCCTCGTCTCGTCGAATTTCAGCTTGGCATGCCGCGGCAAGACCGGATGGCTGGTCTCGCTGACGCGGATGTTGCGGCCACGCAGGGCTGTCATCGGATTCGCCTTTTACTGACTTAGTCCGCCTTGGGAACAAACGCCCCCGGCGGAATATGGCCATCGACATAGGCATGGTACAGCGCGTCGAGCTGGACCCATAGCACGTTGGTCTTGAAGATCAGCGCGTTGCAAACCGCCTCGCGTTCCACCGGGGTCCTGGCATTTGCCTTGACATAGTCGAGTGCAAAGCCGGCATCGCGCGGCGCCTGCTGCAGGCGGCGGCTGAAATAGCTCATGATATCCGGATTGACGAAGTCGTAATGCGCCAGCATTCCCGAGATACGTTCTTCGTGCAGGTTCGGCGCGAACAGTTCGGTGAGCGAGGAGGCGATGGCCTCCAGCGGGCTCTTGTCGCGGACGAAGTGCACATAGGCTTCCACCGCAAAGCGCGTCGCTGGCAGGATGCCCTCGGTGGATTCGACATAGGCGCTGTCGAGCCCGAGTCCTTCGGTGAGCTTCAGCCAGCGCTCGATACCGCCCTCGCTGCCGAGATCGCCGTCATGGTCCTCGATCCGGTGCCGCCATTCGAGCCGGATGTTCCGGTCTCGGAAGCGCGAGATCACGACGGCATCCTTGATCGGAATCGTGCTCTGGTAAAAATAGCGGTTCAGTGCCCAGGCCTGCACCTGTCCCTTATTGAGCTTGCCGCCATGCAGCAGGCGGTGAAACGGGTGCAGATTGTGGTAGCGCGTCGCGCCGATCTGACGGAGCGCCGCTTCCAGTTCTTCAGCACTGTTCAAGGGCGCGGCCGCGCCGAGCGAGAAGGCCGTCATTGCGTTCAAAGCTTAATCTCCGTCCCGTCGCTTGGAATTTGCCAACCCGCGTGCTCGGCGGCTTTCCGCTCGGCAGAATCGCTCAGCAGCACCGGGTTCGAATTGTTGATATGCAGAAACAGCTTCTGATCGATGTCGAGGCCGGCAAGGCTTTGGATGGCGCCGCGATCGCCCGACATCGCGATGTGGCCCATGTCTTGTCCGGTCTTGGTGCCGAGACCGGCCGCAATCAGCTCGTCGTCACGCCACACGGTGCCGTCGAACAGGATCGCCGACGCTCCGGCCAGGCGAGACCTGAGATCCGCCGTCACACCTGCGCTGGCGGCAAGGAAATACAGATACTTTCCGCTCGCCTTGTCCTTGATCCGAAGCCCAAGCGTGTCGCCCACACCGGTTTCTCCCGCGGGGTGCGCGCTGCCTTCCAGGTACCACGCGCCCTTGCCGGGAACGGCGAAGGGCAGGATCTCGATTCCGCACGGCGACCCATCGGGAAGCGTCGGCTCGAACGCCTGATCTGCCTCGATCGGCTCGCGCCGCACATTTTTCGGGTTCAACACGTCGAATATGCTGTTGCTCTTCAGGATCGCAAGGACACGCGGATGGGCGTAGATCGTGAACGGCGAGCCCTCCCGCATCGACAGCAGGCCCGCGACCGCATCGACTTCGGCATTGGTCAGGACAACGCCCGATATCGGACTGTGGCGGAGCTTCCCGGCGGCCGGATGAAGCTGCGGCGTTGCGCTGATCTGTTGGCGCAGGTCTGGCGATGCGTTGACCAGGAACCAATGGTCGCCGTCCGCGCTGATCGCGATCGATGCCTGGGTGCTTTGAAGTTCGGGATGTTCGGTTCGCGCCAGCCGGCAAATCCGACATCCGCAATTCCACTGTGGAACCCCGCCGCCGGCCGCGGCGCCCAGGACGACGACGCGAAGCATGATCCGTCTCCGGGAATTCCAACGCCAGGGTAACGCGACCCCGAAGAATTCCGACGCTTCGAGGTGGACGCCGATACGTTTTTTGCCCCGGATCTGGAACCCAGACCAGGAACATCCCACGTATGGCTGTCCACCTACATCAGTGAAGTGATCGCTGCCGCTTACTTGCGGGCGGCGCACGCATACATGTTGATTTCCATCCCGACGGGAACTTCAACGATCTTGGGGGCTTTCCAGGCCATTTAGGCTCTCCTTCTCGATCAGGGCGAACTTTCCACCCTCACACGGGATAAACTACTGCGGAAACAAAAGTTCGCCAGTGAAATCTTTATTCGTCACCGCCCGTGATCCATGTTGCGGTGCGGCATGGTTTCACATTTTTGTGTCGCGCCTGTGTTGTCAAAGCAGTGACAGGTCGGCAGGTTCAACGTTTTACTCTCCTTGTTCAGCCCCCGCGACGCGGCACCGGTCGGCAATCCCGGGGCGAACAACAGTGTCACCGGCTCGCCGAGCCCAACGAAAGCTTACGCCACCCATGCCACGGTATTTTTTCAACACCCGGATCGGCGGCGACGTGATCGCTGATCCCGAAGGCGAGGAGTTGCGCGATCCCGATTCCGCGTGGGAAATCGCACGCGCGATGATCGAGGAATTGCTCAAGACCGAAGGCGCGCAGGGCGGGCTCTTGAAGGCCGTCCTCGAAGTGACCGACGACGAGGGCGATATCGTGCTGGAGTTTCCGTTTGCCGAGGCCATTCTCGGCATGCCGGATGAATCTGTTACCAAGCACTAACGGATTTTTGATCGCCGGGAGTCGCTGCGCTGCTTTAAATCCGGCGCGCTCAAGTTCTGCGTCGCCGCTTCATCATCGCATTCGGGAAGAAAGTTTTCCGATTGCGCAATGATGGGAAAATATCAGAGAGTACGAGCCAGGAAGCCACCCGCAGCGGCACAGCGCTCGCCGACATCGGGACCCAACGGCTTTCATATACGGGAGAAACCAATGACGATTTGCATATCTTGGTCGCGCAAGCTCTTGCTTGCCGGCGTTTTTTTCGGTGCGTTTACCTTCGGCGCTGCCGCGCAGCAGCCTGCGGCCACTTCGCCAGCCGCGGCGCCTGCCGCCGCGCCTGCGCTTCCGCCGGGCTCCCCTTTGATCGGGCGGCCGGACGGCGAAGCCGCCGCAAAACTTTCACCCGTCGCAGGGCCCCCGATCGCCACCGCCGCAGACAAATTGCCGACGGCCAAATTCAAGCTACCGCCCGGCTTTAACGTCGAGGTCTACGCGGCCGGCCTCGCCAACGCGCGCGAAATGACCGAAGGCGACAAGGGCACCGTATTCGTCGGCAGCCGCTTGGTCGACAAGGTCTATGCAATCACCAACAAAGATGGCAAGCGCGCGGTCAAGGTTCTGGCCTCCGGTCTCTATCGGCCGAACGGGGTCGCATTCCACGACGGCACGCTCTTCATTGCCGAACTCTCGAAGGTGTCCAAGATCGACAAGGTCGAGGATAACATCGACAACCCGCCGAAGCCGACCGTCATCTATGACAACCTGCCGAAGGACGAAGCGCATGGCTGGAAGTTCATCGCAGTCGGCCCCGACAACAAGCTCTATGTCCCGGTCGGCCAGCCCGGCAACAACGTGCTGCACGACGACGCACATGGCCAGATTCGCCGCATGAATCTCGACGGCACCGGCGCGGAAGTGGTTGCTTTCGGCGTTCGCAACAGCGTCGGCTTCGACTGGAATCCGGAAAACAAGCAGATGTATTTCACCGACAACGGTCGCGACTGGATGTCGGAGGATGTGCCGCAGGACGAACTCAATCACCTTACAAAGGTCGGCGAGGATTTTGGCGCGCCGTATTGCTATCAGGGCAATATTTCCGACCCCGAATTCGGCTGGGGGCATTCCTGCTCCGACTACACGCCGCCGGCGGGTTTGATGGGCCCGCATACCGCTTCCCTGGGCATGAGGTTCTACACCGGCAGCATGTTCCCGAAGGCCTATAAGGATGCGATCTTCGTGGCCCGTCACGGATCGTGGAACAGGTCCCACAAGGCGGGCGGCGACGTCTCGGTCGTGAAGCTGAACAAGGACGGCACGGTCAAGTCGGTAGAGCCGTTCATGACCGGCTTCCTGGAAGACAACAAGTATGTCGGTCGGCCGGTCGACGTGCTGCAACTGAAGGACGGCTCGCTGCTGGTCTCCGATGACTGGAACGGCGCCATCTATCGCATCACCTACGGCCAGAAGGTCACTTCGAAATAACATCGCACCTAACAACGGCCGGGGGTCGCTGTCGGCCCTCGGCTTTTTTCGTCCCTGCTCTCGGGCTTTGATACGGCTGGAAATAGCTGATGCGTAGAATGTTTGTCGTGGTTGCGTTCGTCCTTGCCGTGTCACCGCTGAGAGCCGAGACCATCCAGGAGCGTGCCGTCACCTGCTTTGCCTGCCATGGGGAGCACGGACAATCCGAAACCGAGGACACGCCTTCGCTCGGCGGGCAGCAGGCGCCCTATGCGCTGATCCAGCTGTTCATGTTTCGCGAGAAGCTGCGCACGTTCGAGCCGATGAACGAGATGGCCAAGTCGTTCACCGACGACGACCTCCACGCCTTTTCCGATTTCATCGCCACATTGCCGAAGCCGGCGCCGCCGGCCGATGCCGGCGATCCCGCGCGGATGGCGCGCGCAGCGGCGCTGGTGACGCAGAACCACTGCAATTCGTGCCACAACACCGACTTCTCCGGTCGCGACAATGTCCCGCGTATTGCCAATCAACGCGAAGACTATCTCGCCAAGACCATGCGGGAATACAAGAGCAACAGCCGCCATGGCTACGACGACAGCATGGCCGAAGTGCTACAGCCGGTAACGGACGAGCAGATCGCCGACCTCGCTTATTATATCGCCCGGGTGCACTGAGCGCGCGCGTTTTCCGGCGAAGAGGACACCGGTTCGCGTAAAGAAAACGCGTCAAACTTTAAAACCTGAGGTCACATTGCGAATTCCATCGAAACGTGACTTCGGGGCGGTGCGGTGCGTATTTCGGTCGGAATCGCGATGGCGCGGCGGAGCCGGCGGCGCTAGAACCAAGGCGATCAAATGGAGTCGTCCATGGAAGATATCTGGCGTCTGTCAGCCACCGACGTTGCTGCCGCGATAAGGTCGAAACAGGTTTCTGCAAAACAGGCGGCGTCGGCGGCGCTGGCGCGGCTTGATGCGGTCAACCCCGCCATCAACGCCGTGGTCGATCATCGTCCGGACGACGTGCTCGCACAGGCCGAAGCCGTCGACGCCGCGATTGCGCGGGGCGAGGCGGTCGGTCCGCTGGCCGGCGTGCCGGTCACCGTCAAGGTCAATATCGACCAGGAAGGCTTCGCCACCACCAACGGCCTCAAACTGCAGCGCGATGTCATCGCGCGCAGCAACAGCCCTGTGATCGACAACCTGCGGAAGGCGGGCGCCGTCATTCTCGGGCGCACCAATTGTCCGGCGTTCTCCTATCGCTGGTTCACCAGCAACCTGATGCATGGCGACACCAAAAATCCGCGCGACCCCAACACTACCACCGGCGGGTCGTCCGGCGGCGCCGGGGCGGCGGTTGCGGCAGGCATCGGGCATATCGCGCACGGCACGGATATCGCGGGATCGATCCGCTATCCCGCCTATGCCTGCGGCGTCCATGGCCTGCGACCGACGGTCGGCCGGGTGGCCGCCTACAACGCCTCGCTGCCCGAACGCACCATCGCGGCGCAAAGCAGCGCGGTGTCGGGCCCACTGGCGCGCACGATCGGCGATCTCAGGATCGCGCTCGCCGCGATGTCCGGCAGGGATTTGCGCGATCCCTGGTGGAACCCGGTGCCGCTGGAGGGGCCGGCGATGCCGAAGCGGGTGGCGCTGTGCTTCCATCCCGATGGCCTTGAGACGGTGGCCGAGGTCAAGACGGCACTCGCGGATGCCGCCAGGCGTCTGGAGCGCGCCGGATGGATCGTCGAGGAAATCGAGACCACGCCGCCGCTCCGCGAGGCGGCGGACTGGCAGACCAAGCTATGGCTCGGCGACGGCTTCGAAGCGCAGTTGGACGCCGCCGAGCGCGAAGGCGATCCCGGCGCGCTGGCCTGCCTGCGCGGTAACAAGCCCAAGGTATTTCCCTTCGATGTGGCGGCCTTTTCCAAGGCGTTGACGCGGCGGGCAACGCTGAGCCGCGAATGGCTGCTGTTCCTGGAAAAATACCCGGTGCTGCTGCTGCCGGTATCGGCCGAATTGCCGTTCCCCGATCGCCTCGATTTGCGCGACGACGCCTCGTTTGCCCGGGTGTGGCGGGCGCAGCTGCCGCAAATCGCTATTCCCTTCCTGGGTCTGCCTGCGCTAACCGTTTCCACGGGATTGGTGGGACGGGTTCCCGTCGGTGTTCAGCTGGTATCCGGCCGCTACCGCGAGGATTTGTGCCTGCTCGCGGGCGAGGCGATCGAAGCCGGTGGAACGCCGTCGGCGCCGATCGATCCCGTCAGCTGATCGAAATAGCGGTCAAGACCGAAAGCACACCATGGCTAGCGTGCATGATTTCACCGCTACCTCGCTTGCCGGCGAGTCGGTTCCACTGAAGCGGTTCGAGGGTCAGGTCCTGCTGATCGTCAACACCGCCAGCGCTTGCGGATTCACCCCGCAATACAAGGGACTCGAAGCGCTGCATCGGACCCTGGCGCCGCGCGGCTTTTCCGTTTTGGGATTTCCCTGCAATCAGTTCGGCAGACAGGAGCCCGGCAACTCCAGCCAGATCGAGCAGTTCTGCACCACCAACTACGCCATCAGCTTTCCGATGTTTGCCAAGATCGACGTCAACGGCGATAACGCTCACCCATTGTATCGATATTTGAAAAACGCAAAGTCCGGGCTTCTGGGTCCCTCGATCAAATGGAATTTCACCAAGTTCC
Source organism: uncultured Alphaproteobacteria bacterium (assembly GCA_963756215.1). Taxonomy (GTDB): domain Bacteria; phylum Pseudomonadota; class Alphaproteobacteria; order Rhizobiales; family Xanthobacteraceae; genus Bradyrhizobium. Next base: position 591,465 of record CAVWMY010000003.1, read on the forward strand.
TGGTTGATCGAACCGGCCAGGCTGTTGCGCGGCATGCGCCGACCGCGACACCGGAAGGGCTCACCAGGGAAATCGAGGCGCTGCTATGAACGAGAAAAATGCGACGGCCGATCACGATCAACTGCCCGACAGGCTTTCGATCAATCCGAAGAGTCCCTATTACGACGCCGACGTGCTGGCGCGCGATGTCGGTATTCGTTTCAAGGGCGTGGAAAAAACCAATGTCGAGGAATATTGCGTCAGCGAGGGCTGGGTTCGCGTGACAGCCGGCGCCGCCAGGGACCGCTACGGCAATCCGCTCACCATCAAGGTCCACGGCCCTGTCGAGCCGTATTTCCGCGACAGGCAAGCTTCCTGAGATAACGGGGACGTCATCATCGAGCATGGTCGTGCGGCTTGCGCGGACCAGGCAAACTTGCCTGCGCCATCGGGCATCCGCGTCTTGGCGTCATATCGAAAGGCAGGCAGCCACGTCCGGGACAAGCCCCGGATCCGGCGATCGCCATCAATGAAGTTCGGCGTCGACAGGCACAAAGAATACGAACACGTATCCCTCGTATTCCTTGCGGACCAGTTCGGTTGTCAGCGCGATTTGTATCTCGGCTGCCTCGGGCGCGCTGGCGCATCTAATCCGCAGCGCAGCGGAGCCATCCCAGATCGGATGGCCCTGTGATCGGTAGGAAGCGAGTTCTTCCACGAACCATTCTTCCGCGCAAAGCGCTCTCGCTTGCTCGATGTTACCAGCGGAAAACGCCAATAGCGCACGTCCTTCCGTTTCCAGAACGAAGCCTCGCTGCTTGACCTTCTGGCGCCTGCTCATCGATTGTCCGCACGCGTTCGGATGTCCGAACCACTCCTGGCACCATGAACTCCACGACGGCGAGTTTATTCCAAGCGGGTTCACAGGCGAATTCAGGGTCTCGTGATTGCCGGCGGGGCCGTTCACGGTTTAACCGGAAGGGTTCAGATGAAACGTCGATGTCCGGCATTCAGGCAACCGTTACACCGGCCACCAATTCGATGATGCGCTGAACAGGACGATGCCGAGGCGGAGGCACACCACCGTTTCATCGGCTGCTTTTCGGCGTTTGTACCTGAGAAAATAAATTATCCAATTTCGGCAGTTCGCTCCGCAATGACCCCGCGGCAACGGCCCGCAAGCAGCTCCGATGGGCAGCAGCACTTTAGAATATCTAGAAACAATAGGAGGTCGATTTTGTCGCTTCCAGGTAACTCGCGATCTTCTGTTGTTCGACAAGAGCCATGAAGTGTTGAGCTTTTTGAAATCCCGCTTCAGTTTAGATTTTTTCTAAACGAAACAATTCGAAATTATTCCGGACCCGGCGCGCTATTTTTTTGGGTCGCGCGCTCTGGACGCATCGCCGCGCATCTCTCAAGAAAACCGCCACGTCGCCGCGCAAGACGAGGCGATGTTTTTCGTGGGGCGGTACATCATGACCAACGACAACACGCTGCAAACGCGGCGACGAACAAGCTTGATCTCAAGGTCGCTGCTTCTGTCGATCAGCTGTCTCGCGCTCGAGACGACACTTGGCGGATCCGGCGCGTCGGCGCAGTCGGCGCCACAAACAACCGGCGCGCCGCTTCCGCCGGTGACAATGACCGCTCCCGAGGCCAAGCGTCGCGCCAGTAACGCGCCGGCAAAACACCCCGAGCGTGGGACGCCGCGCCGTCACGTGCAAGCCGCCCGCCGGCCGGAGCAGGCCGCCGTAGCGCCGGTACCTTTCATGCTGTCGCAGGATGCCCGCACGGGTACCGTCGGCATCTACGCCAACAGCACGTCGGTCGCGACCAAGACCAACACGCCTCTGCTCGATATTCCGCAGTCGCTCAGCGTAATCACCAGGGAATTCATCCGGGACCAGAGTTTTCAGGGACTAACCGACGTTACCCGCTACGTGCCGGGTGTCGCGGTTCACCAAGGCGAAGGCAATCGTGACGAACTGGTGATACGCGGCGTGGATTCCAGCGCGAACTTCTTCGTCAACGGCTTCCGCGATGACGTGCAGTATTTTCGCGACCTCTACAATGCGCAAAGCGTCGAGGTGCTGAAGGGACCGAGCGCCCTGACCTTCGGCCGTGGCGCCGGCGGCGGCGTCCTCAATCGCACCCTCAAGGAAGCCGACGGCAACCGTGTCTATGAAGCGACCGCGCAGACCGGTTCGTGGGGCGACCGGCGGGTCACGCTCGATGCCGGGCAGGCCATCAACGACAACGTCGCAGCGCGTCTGAACATGTTCTACGAGGGGGCTGACGGATTCCGCGATTTCAATCACCTGGAACGCTACGGCATCAATCCGACGGTCACGCTGAAGCCCGACGACGATACCAAGGTCAAGCTCAGCTACGAATATTTTCACGACGATCGCACCGCCGACCGTGGCAATCCCTCGCAGGCGCTACCGGGCGGCGCGACCAGGTTCAATCCGACGACGCCGTTTGCGCCCAACGGCGACTACAGCACGTTTTTCGGTAGCCCCAACCTCAACGTCGCGACAGCCACCGTGCAAACCGGTATCGCCACCATCGAGCATGACTTCAACAACGGGCTCACCGTCAGGAACGGGACCTACGTCGCCGACTACCAGAAATTCTATCAGAACGTCTATCCCACGGGCGGCCCCTTGTCGGGCGCCGTGAATCCGGCAGAAACCGCGGTAAATCTCGGCGCCTACCAGCACACGACCAATCGGGACAACCTCTTCAACCAGACCGACTTCACCTACAAGGGGGCGACAGGCCCGGTTTTCCACACCGTCGGATTCGGAACCGAGTTCGGACGGCAGACCGGTGTGGACATCCGCAATACCGGCGTTTTCCCGAACGGAACGGCGACGGGGATCAATACCATCACGCAGAACCCGTTCGTACCGACCTATTTCGGCACCGTCAACTTCGTCCACCACTACACGTCCCTGAATGATGGCGACGGCGTCAGTTCGCCGGACTCCAACAGCAAATATGCACTCAACATCCAGTCCGCTTACGTCCGCGACACGGTTGATATTACCCGCGCGCTTCAGCTCATCGCAGGCGCACGGTTCGATCGTTACGACATGTCGTCGCTGGATATGAATACGAACATCAGCAGGTCCAGGGTCGATAACCTGGTCTCGCCGCAAGCCGCCTTGATCATCAAGCCGGTCGACACCCTCTCGGTCTATACGGCGTACAGCGTCTCCTATCTGCCCGCCTCCGGCGACCAGTTCAGCGCGTTGACGGACGGCACCTTGATTTTGCAGCCGCAAAAATTCGAGAACACCGAAATCGGCATGAAGTGGAACGTCAACCCGAAGCTGCTGTTCTCGACCGCAGTCTTCAATCTGGACCGGACCAACCAGCCGATACCGGTTCCGAATGCGCCGACCGGCTCGGGACTGGCCATTCCGGACGGAGCGAGCAGGGTGCGCGGCTTTGAGATGAGCCTGCAAGGCTACATCACCGATCGCTGGCAATCACAGCTCGGATACGCCTACACCGACGCAAGGATTGCGAAGGATTTGACGGCATCGGGCGTCACACCGCCGATCGTCGCCGGCAACCGCGTTCAGCTGGTGCCGTACAACCAGGTCGCATGGTGGAACAAATACCAGTTCACGTCGATGTGGAGTGCCGGGCTCGGCATCATCTATTTCGGCGATTCCTTTGCGACCAACGACGACACGGTCAGGCTTCCCGGTTTCGTTCGCTTCGATGCCGCGATCTACGCGAAGATCGACGAGACCTGGAGCGCGCAGCTCAATGTCGAAAATGTCTTCAACAGGGGGTATTGGGCATCGGCGGACGGCGACAACAACATCTCGCCGGGGCAGGGGCGCACCTTCCGCGTGTCGGCTCGGGCGAGGTTCTAGGATCCGCATCGCCTGACCCGTGACGGGAGCCCGATCGGACCGGCGACACCGGGGCTTGGCTCTTCCCGGATTTCGCTATCGCTCGCCCGGGCTGCATCTGGTATTTCCGGGGCTCGCAGCCCGCATGAGCGACAGCGATATGCGGGCCTTGAAGCCAAGACAGCGAACCGACCTCGGCTGTTGTCGCTCCGCGGGAGAGGGCGCTATGAAAGTCGCATATCCAGCAACCGCCGGCCTTCGGGCTTGAGCAGTTTTTTCACGGCGCTGGAAGCGGCGATCTCGTCCTGATTGACGTAGGCCTCGTGGTTCTTTTCGATGTCGTCGAGACGATAAAGATAGTTGACCATGATCCCGGCGGATTCGCGCAGGCCCTTCGGCGAGACGTCGCCGAGCCAGTCGATCCGTTCCAGCCGCGCGCCGTTGCCGAGATGAAACCGCGCCACTGAATCGATCAACCGGCCTTTCGGCGTCCGGGCCTTGAGGAAGTAATAGGCCGCGAGCGGTTCCACGACCGAACGCAGCTGCGCCGTCAACTCGGGGTTCTCGACCCAGTCCGGCTTGTCGAGATGTTCGAGCAGCGCGCGGCCCTCGTCGGACACCGGCAGATCGCTGGCCTGCTTCAGCCACTGCATGAATCCCGGCACCGGCGAAAGCGTCACGAAATTTTCCAGTTTGGGCAATTCGCGCTGCAATTCCTCGACCACCTGCTTGATCAGGAAGCTGCCGAACGAGATTCCGCCAAGGCCGCGCTGGGTGTTGGAGATCGAGTAGAACACCGCGGTGCGGGCGCGCTCGATCGCCGCCGGTTGGCGGTCGGCGGCGAGCAGCGGCGCGATCGCGCCGGGAATGCCCTCGGTCAACGCCACCTCGACGAAAATCAAGGGCTCGTCGACCAGCGCCGGATGAAAGAACGCGTAGCAGCGCCGATCGACCGGGTCGATGCGGCGGCGCAGGTCGTTCCAGTCGCCAATCGCATGCACCGCTTCATAGCGGATGATCTTTTCGAGGATGTTGGCCGGCGTCGACCAGTCGATCTTGCGCAACACGAGAAAGCCCCTGTTAAACCATGAAGACAGCAGATGCACGAGATCGCGATCGAGTGTGGCGAGGTCCCGGTTGCCTTTCAGAAGATTGAGCAGATCCACGCGCATCGACACCAATTCGCCGGTACCGCCCGGCGCCCGGTTCAGCCGGCGGATCAATTCCTGCCGCCGCGGTTCTGAAACGAGATGCAGGTTGCTGGCGTCTTCGTCGGTCGGCTGCGCGCGCCAGGCCTCGATCGCCTGCGCCAGTTTTTCCCGGTCGGCTCCGAAGTCGCGGGCGAGGGCTTCGAAAAAAGTCAGCCGGCCCGCGTCGTCGAGATGGTGATATCGATCGAGCACCTCGCGTGCCATCGCGGTGCCTGAGGCTTCGCCACGGCCCGACAGCAGCGCCTCGCACAATTCGGCCAGCTCGGAGGCGTCCTGTTTGGTGTCGGACGATCCCGATCGCCGAAGCAAGGTGCGCCCCCGCTCGGAAATCGTGGACAGGAGATCGGAGAAAAAGGCGTTCGCCATGGGTCGATCGAATCCAGGTTGGGCCCAATTGTTACATCGGATCAAGCGTACGACGGATCACAATCAAGCGCGTATGTCAGCGTAGCGTAAAATCGTCGCGCCGTCATCGCCTGCGTAAACCTGCTCCCATGCCGCAAAAGTCATATTGACGAACAACGAGGCATGTGCGCTTCGCGTCCGGACCTCGCGACGCACGATGGCAATCCTCAATCCTTTGCCGAAAATTCCGTCGGCGTCTTGCCGGTGACCTGCCGGAACGCGTGCGAGAATGCCGGCACGCTGGCGTAGCCGAGATCCGAGGCGAGCTGCTTGACCGAAACATTGGGCTCGGTCGACAACCTCTCGATCGCCGCCGCGATGCGCGCGCGCTGGCACCAGCTTTTGAAACTGAGTTGCGTCTGCGATGCGAATAGCCGTGACAACGTTCGCGCGGAAGCCCCGACCGCGCGCGCCAGGCTCTCGATCTCATGCGACCCGGTGAGATCGCCGAGCACGATGTCCGCGGCGCGTCGGCAGCGCGGCTCGTGCGGCAACGGAATGAAGGTGGTGGAATCCTCCGCTTCGTGCAGTTCGAGCAACGCCAGATTGACGAGGATCCCGGTGCGGTAGGCGTCGTTGCGGCCTTCGAACAGCGCCAGGATCGTCTCATGCAGCAACCGTGACACTCGCACGACATATTCCGCGCCCAGGCGCTCGCTGTGATCTTGCTGCGCGAGCCATGCCAGGTCGAAATACAGCGTGCGCATTTCGATATCGGCGAGTACGTCGATGGAATGCTCGAGGCGGGCAGGGACCCACACCGCGCGGTCGGGCGGCACCAGCCAGCGTCCTTTCGGCGTCGTCACCTGCATGGTGCCTCTGATGGCATAGACCAGTTGCGCCTCGCGGTGCATGTGGGTGCCGAGCCGGACGCCCTTCTTGTACCGGCGCGCCACCAGATGGATGCCATCGGTGGTTGTGCGCCGGCTTCCTTCGATCGTAGCAATTGGCGTTTCGGCGACACTCATTGGCCACATCCCGTCAGGACCCTTCCTTATAACCTATTGCATTACTTCTCGGGATTCGACCCAAGGAAACACCTAAGGAAACGCCCAAGGAAATGCCCAAGGAAACGCCTACGAACAGCCCCGCCCGGGTGATCGGCTTCGTCAATGCCGCACACTTTATCGACCATTATTCCATGCTGATCTTTGCTGCCGCCGTTATCGTGATGGGGCCGGCGCTCGGCATGGCCTATTCCGAGTTACTGCCTTACGCCACCCCGGGCTTCATCGCCTTCGGCGCCGGCTCGCTGCTCACCGGCTGGCTCGGGGATCGCTGGAGCCGCCGGCACATGATGGTGATCTTCTTCATCGGCATCGGCGCCTCGATGATTGCAGTCGGGCTGGTCCGGACGCCGCTGCAACTCGGCGGCGCGCTGCTCTCGATCGGAATCTTCGCCTCGATCTACCATCCCGTCGGCACCGCGATGATCGTGTCCTATGCCGAGCGGCTTGGCCGCGAGATGGGGATCAACGGGGTCTGGGGCAATCTCGGCGTGGCGTCGTCCGCGCTGGTCACCGGTGTGATCGGCCAATATCTCGGCTGGCGCTGGGCTTTCGTCGTTCCCGGCATCGTGACGATCCTGATCGGCATCGCCTTCGCCAAAGCGGTGGTTCATGAGGACCGGACCGGCTCGAGGCAGGCGGCCGCCCAGGCACGGATCGCGAAGCAGGATATGTGGCGGGTGATCCTGTCGCTGCTGATCGTGGTGATCGCGATATCCACCACCTTCAACGCCGTGACCGTGGCGCTGCCGAAGCTGTTCGCCGAGCGGCTGGCGGATCTCACGCAGAGCCCGGCATTGCTTGGCGTCATCGCGGCGTGCGTCTACGTGTTCGGCGCGATGACGCAATATACCATCGGCAAGCTGATCGACCGACATTCGCTGAAGGCCGTGAGCTTGCCGCTGTCGTTCGTGCTGGCGCCGTTCTTATATCTTGCGGCCACGTTGGAGAATTTGCCCCTGATCCTGGCCTCGATCGGCATCGTGATGGGGGCGTTCGGTCAGGTCACCGTCAACGACGCCATGGTCGGCAAATACACCAGCGAGGAATGGCGCTCGCGCGCTTACGCGGTGCGCTATTTCATCGGCTTCACCGCGGCGGGGGCTTCGGTCGGCCTGGTGGCATGGCTGTATCAGCAGGGCGGCTTCGTCACCATGCTGCATGCCTTCGCCGGACTGTGCCTGCTGGTGATCGCGGCCGCGATCATCCTGCCGAGCGAAATCAAGGTGCCGGCCACGCAGGTAAACTGAACTGAACTCAGAGAAACGCCGATGCGAGCGCCGGCGCTTCGGTCAGGGCATGGGTCATGTATTCCAGGCCGGCCGCCAGCCGCGGCCGGCCGATCGGCCCACCGAGGCATACCCGAACCGCTTCCGGAGGCGCCCCGTCGGCGGCGAAGGCATCGCTGGCCACCACGCCGATCGCCGTCGAGCGCATGTGCTCGACGAACGCGGCGCGATTCCACAGCGGCGGCAGGTCGATCCACAGGTTGAAGCTCAGCGGGTCGCTCTTGTAGCAGCCCTTCGGCAAGATTTCGGCGGCCAGTTTTTGCCGCGCGCTGGTTTCGCTTCGAATGAATCGCAATAGCGTATCGGCAGTTCCGTCCTCGATCCATCGTGTGACCAGAGCGACCGTGAACGGCGAGGCCATCACCGTCGCGGATCGCAATGCGGCGGCAAACGACCAGGTCGAGCGCGTGTCGGGCGCCACGACGTAAGCCGCGCGAAGCCCCGCGCCGATGCATTTGGCGAGGCCGGCGACATGCCAGGTCATATCGGGCGCGATGGCGGCAAAGGGTGCATGGCCGTGGGTCGGGATGAATCCGTAGGCGTCGTCCTCGACGATCGGAAGCTTGAAACGGCGCGCTGCCGTGGCGATATCGCGGCGGCGCTGATCGCTGATCGTGAGCGTGGTCGGATTCTGCAGCGTCGGATTGAGATAGAGCGCCTTCGGTTTTGCTTTCTTGCAGGCATCGGCCAGAGCATCGACCTCGATGCCCTCGGCGTCCATCGGCAGGCCGATCAGCCTGAGTCCGAGTTGGGCGGCAATCGACCGGATCCCGGGATAAGTCAGCGCCTCACACAGAATGGCGTCGCCGGGCCTGGCGAGAATGGTCAGGATGCCAAGCAGCGCCGGATGGGCGCCCGGCGATACGAATATCCGCTCCTGGGCGGGTACCAGGGCGCGGCGACTGAGCCAGCTCGAAGCTGCGTCCTTGTCGGCCTGGGTGCCGCCGAAGCCCTGGTAACGCATCAGCGCGACGATATCGCGCGATACATACTCAACGCCGGCCTGCATCCGTTCGATCAACTCGGGATCATCCGGCTCCGGCGGCAAATTCATCGACAGGTCGACCGGGCGCGGCGCGGCCGTGTGTTGATTTCGCCGCGGCTTCGGCCTGTCGCGCACGAAGGTGCCGCGTCCGACCGTGGATTCGATCAGGCCGCGTTTTTGCGCCTCGACATATCCGCGGGCCACCGTGGTGAAATCGATATCGAGGCGCTTGGCGAGCTTGCGCTGCGGCGGCAGCCGGTCGCCGGCTGCCAGTCTGCCCGCACCGATATCGTCTGCGATGGCGTCGGCGATCGCCAGATAACGCGGCTTGTCGCTGCTTGCGAGATCGGGGGTCCAATCGGGCATATTCTCTCAATCTCCACATTGCGAAGCCCGGGCTCCCAGGGCTCGAAGTCCGGAAATATTGAATGCATATTGTTGCATCTTGATGTCTCCGTGCAACCCCTCCCATCCGGAATTATGGAAGCCCTGCAGGGCGGCGCGACGGGTTCCAGCAACCGATTTTTGCTTATCGAAAATGCATGCAGCACAACATTTCTACGCATTTTTTTGCGGCAGCATCTCCGATTCGGTCAGAAATCCATTCAAGATTGATAGTACAATTGATAGCAAATTGACTGTTTTGATGATCGGTTGAGCAAAACGGCAACTGGCACGTCCGTTGCAATATCCCTGATGAGCCCGGCCGAAATCACGGGTCCAACCCAAGGAGTGCAACATGCCAGCCGTCACCATGCCCGCGCGCCAGAAAGGCGACATCCTCGTCGATTACGAACAGAAGGTATTCGAAGACGTCAAAGCCAAGCCCGGCGAAAAAGCGCTGGTGACATTTCATACGGTTGCGTTCGAAGGCTCGATCGGCTTCGTCAACATGCTGCAGGCCACGCGCCTGATGCGCAAAGGCTTCGAGACCTCGATTTTGCTCTACGGCCCCGGCGTCACCCTCGGCGTGCAGCGCGGCTTTCCGAAAATCGGCGACGAGGCGTTCCCCGGCCACCAGAACTTCAACAACACGCTGGTGAAGTTCATGGCGGAAGGCGGCAAAGTCTATGCCTGCCGGTTCGCGCTGCAGGCGCTCTACGGTCATGGCGAGCCCTCGCTGATCCCCGGCATCATTCCGATCAGCCCGCTCGACGTGCTGGATCTCACGTTGCTCCACCGCAACGAAAACGCCTTCATGCTGCATACCTGGACGCTCTAGGCGATCGCATTTTCTAACGGGACGAGGCGCGCATGGCCGAGCAGCAGAAAGTCAGGGTCGCCGCGGTGCAGATCGCGCCCGATCTCGATACGCCAGGGGGGACGCTGGACCGCGTCCTCGCGGCAACGGCCGAAGCGGCGGCGAAAGGCGCGCGCCTCGTCGTGTTCCCCGAGACCTTCGTGCCCTGGTATCCGTACTTCTCGTTTATCCGTCCGCCGATGTTGAGCGGGGCCGAGCACACCCATCTCTACGACAATGCCGTCGTCGTTCCCGGGCCGGTGACCGAAGCCGTGGCGGCGGCGGCGCGCAAGCACAACATCGTGGTGGTGCTCGGCGTCAACGAGCGTGACCATGGTTCGCTCTACAATGCGCAACTGGTCTTCGACGCCGACGGCGCCCTTGCCCTGAAACGCCGCAAGATCACGCCGACCTTTCACGAGCGCATGATCTGGGGGCAGGGCGACGGCGCCGGCTTGAAAGTCGTCGACACCGCCGTGGGCCGGGTCGGCGCGCTCGCCTGCTGGGAGCATTACAATCCGCTCGCCCGCTTCGCGCTGATGGCGCAGCACGAGGAAATCCATGTCGCGCAGTTTCCAGGCTCGCTGGTCGGGCAGATCTTCGGCGACCAGATCGAGGTCACGATCCGCCATCATGCGCTGGAAAGCGGCTGTTTCGTCGTCAACGCCACCGGCTGGCTGACGGAAGCACAGATCGCGCAGATTTCGCCCGAGGAAGGCCCGCGCCGCGGCCTGCGCGGCGGATGCATGACGGCGATCATCTCGCCGGAGGGCAATCATATCGTTCCGCCGCTGACCTCGGGGGAGGGCATCCTGATCGCCGACCTCGATATGGCGCTGATCGTGAAGCGCAAGCGGATGATGGATTCGGTCGGCCACTACGCGCGGCCGGAATTGTTGTCGCTGTTGTGGGACGATCGGCCCGCCGGACCCCTGCGCAAATCGCATTCCACGTCTCTCTCCACCTCCGGAGCACAATCCGATGAAACCGATGCTGGCTTCCGAACAGCCGCGGCCGATGCCGACCGAACGGCTGATCAACGAGTTGCAATCCTTCGGGGTTCGTCTCGCTGATCCCAAAGCGGGCGGCGACAGCCGCCGCGGCGGTGCCGGACCTTCCGACCACATGCCGATGACGATCGACGGCGCGACCGTGATGATTCCGGTGCACAATGCGCCGGCGTTCGAGAGCCCTTACATCGTCGACAAACCGGACGGCCTCGGGCGCAGCCGGGTCAGCCGCGATGGCGCCGTGATCGGCGAGATCAAGTTCCAGTTGCGGCCGCGCTTCTATGAGCGCTCGACCGCCGACGGCATTCCCTATTCCAGGATCGCAACGCTGCACGGCCGCGACGTGCTGGCTACCACGATCCTGCAGACCTGCATTCGCTATCAGAGCCGAACCAAGACCTGCCAGTTCTGCGCCATCGGGCAGTCGCTCGCCGCCGGCCGCACCATCGAACGCAAGACGCCGGAACAACTCGGCGAAGTCGCGAAGGCGGCGGTCGAACTCGACGGCGTCACGCACATGGTGATGACCACGGGTACCCCGCCCGGCAGCGATCGCGGCGCGAAGATTCTCTGCGAGAGCGCGATCGGCGTCAAAGCCGCGGTCGATCTTCCGATCCAGGGCCAGTGCGAACCGCCGGACGACGATATCTGGTTTACGCGGATGCGCGACGCCGGCATCGTCTCGCTCGGCATGCATCTCGAAGCCGTTACCGAAGCTGTGCGTGCCCGCATCATGCCGGGCAAGGCGCAGGTATCGGTGGAACGCTATTTTCGGGCGTTCGAAGCCGCCGTGCCGGTGTTCGGCCGCGGCCAGGTATCGACCTATATCCTGGCCGGGCTCGGCGACAGCAGCGAAGAGATTCTTGCGATCTGCGCGCGGCTGGTACGCACCGGCGTGTATCCGTTCGTGGTGCCGTTCGTGCCGATCGCGGGCACGCCGCTGGAAAGCCATCCGACGCCGTCGCCGGCCTTCATGCACGACATTCTCGCGCCGCTCGCCGACATGCTCGTCCGTGCCGGCATGAAGTCGAACGACATCAAGGCCGGCTGCGGCAAGTGCGGCGCATGCTCGGCGCTCTCTACCTACGAGCGGGGGATACGTACATGATGTTCGAACCGTTCAAGCCGTTTCTCGCCAGTGCCTACCAGATCAAATTCGCTACCGAAGGATGGGAGAAGCGCGGTGCCGCGGCATTGCGCCGGCAGGTGTTCTGCGTCGAGCAAGGTCTGTTCGACGGCGACGACCGCGATGCCATCGACGACGAGGCGATAGCGATCGTCGCGATCTCGCTGTTCGGCATAGCCGCCGACGCCGTGGTCGGAACGGTGCGCATCCACCGCCATCCCGAGGATCCCGGCGTCTGGTGGGGCTCGCGGCTCGCGGTGACCCGACAATATCGCAGGCTCGGCGCCGTCGGCACCGGGCTCATTCGGCTCGCGGTCGCCTCGGCGAACGCTCGCGGTTGCCACACCTTCCTCGGCAACATCCAGAGCCAGAACGTCGAGCTGTTCCATCGCATGCATTGGCGCACGCTGAAGGAGCTCGAGCTGTACGGCAAACCGCATCACATGATGCAGGCCGATCTGGATTTCTACCCGCCCTTCCCGGAGCCCGAGATCGGCTTCCTCTCGCTGCCGAAGCTGGCGGCGTGATGATCGGCGCGCTCGCTATATCCGCGCTGGCGGAGCGGCTGCGTCACAGCAGCGGCCTGGCTGCCAAACGCGACATCGCGTCGGTCGCAACCGCGCTCGGACTATCCGGCAGCGATCTGATTGCAGTTGGGGACGATTGCGCGGCGATTCCCGACGGCGACGGCTACCTGCTGTTCGCCATCGAAGGTTTTATGAACGAATTCGTCGCCGGCGATCCCTGGTTCGCCGGCTGGTGCGGCGCGATGGTCAACATTTCCGATATCGCCGCGATGGGTGGGCGGCCGATCGCGGTGGTCAACGCGATCTGGGCCGATGGCGAAGCCAACGCCGCGCCGGTGCTGGCCGGGCTGCGAGACGCCGCGAAAGCGTATGCCGTTCCCATCGTCGGCGGCCACACCAATATTCGCACCGATCGCGGCCAGTTGTCGGTCGCGATCCTCGGCCGCGCCAACAGGCTGTTGACGAGCTTCGACGCCGAAGCCGGCGACGTCCTGATTGCCGCCATCGATTTGCGCGGCCGCTATCGCGAGCCATTCGCCAACTGGGATGCGGCGACCGACGCACCGCATGCGCGGTTGCGCGGCGACCTCGAACTGCTGCCCGTCATCGCCGAGGCGGGGCTTTCGCGCGCCGCCAAGGACATCAGCCAGGGCGGCATTGTGGGCACCGCCGCGATGCTTGCCGAATGCTCCGATGTGGCGATCGACATCGATGTCGGCGTCATCCCGAGGCCAGCGGACGTCGCGCTCGATCGCTGGCTGCTGACATTTCCGAGCTTCGGCTACCTCCTGACGGTCAAGCGCCCGGATGCCGCGGAGACGATCGCTTGTTTTGCGGCCCGCGGGATCGCCGCGGCCGTCGTCGGCTCGGTTTCGCGCGGCAGTCGGGTCACCATCAGCGACGGTACGGCGACCGAGACGATTTGGGATTTTGCCCGGATGCCGTTGATCGGTGCCGGCACGCGGGCGAAGTCGGCCATGGAGGCGGTGGCGTGACCCGGAATTCGCGACCACTGCGGATTGCCGTCCTCGCGCATTCGACCAATCCGCGCGGCGGTGTGGTGCATGCCATCGAGTTGGCCGATGCGCTGACGCGACTCGGTCATGAGGCGGTGGTTCATGCGCCCGACCCGGACGGCCGCGGCTTCTTCCGTGCACCCCTGACGCCGGCGGTTGCGGTGATGGCGTCGCCGGCGGGCGAGACCGTCGCCGACATGGTGCAGGTTCGGATCGACGACTATGTCCGGCATTTCGAACAGCCGGCGAGCAGGCGTTTCGACGTTTTCCATGCGCAAGACGCGATTTCCGGCAATGCTTTGGCGACGCTGAAACGGCGCGGCCTGATCCAGCGCTTCGCCCGCACGGTCCATCACATCGACAGCTTTGAGGATTCGCGTCTGACGGCGTGGCAGATCCGTTCGATTGCGGAGGCTGACGAACTGTTCGCCGTCAGCGCGCTCTGGCGCGATCAGATCATGGAGGCGTTCGACAGACCCTGTACCGTGATCGGAAACGGCGTCGACATCGCGCGCTTCGGCCATGCGCCGCAAGCGATCGACCGCGAGGTGCGGAGCAAGCACGGCATCGGCGGCAGTCGCGTTCTGCTCGCGGTGGGCGGCATTGAGGCACGCAAGAACACGGTGCGGATGATCGAGGCGTTCCGGCAGGTGCTGACGGTTCATCGCGATGCGCAGCTCGTGATCGTCGGTGGCGCATCGTTGCTGGACCACGCATCGTACCGCCGGCAGTTCGATGATTTGCTTGCGCACGATGCGGGGCTGATCCGCGCCGTCCGCCGTCTGGGACCGGTTCCGGATTCGGAGATGCCGTCGCTCTATCGGTCGGCGGACGCGCTGGTGTTCCCCTCGGTCAAGGAAGGCTTCGGCCTCGTCGTGCTCGAAGCGATGGCGAGCGGCCTGCCAGTGGTGACGTCACGGATCGCGCCATTCACCGAATATCTGCACGAGGAAGATGTGGTCTGGTGCGACCCGTTCAATGTCGGCTCGATAGCGAATGCGATGGCGATGTCTTTGACCGAGCCGCTGCGTTCGAGATTGGCCCAGCGTGGCCCGTTGGCCGCGCGCCGGCATGACTGGAGGTCCGTCGCCGCTGCGCACGTGCCGGTCTATCAGCGACTGATGGAGCAGGAGCATGCCTGAGATGCTGTTTCACATCCGCTGGCCGGATGGCGCCACCGAACGGTGCTATTCGCCTTCGCTCGTTATCAAGGAGCATCTCGCGGTCGGCGCCACCTACGACGTCGCCGAATTCTTGCGGCGCAGCCGTGCGGCGCTGACCATCGCCAGCAACCGCGTGCGCGAGAGATACGGCTTTGCGTGTTCACGGGCCACCGGGCAGCTCGCCAGGCTCGAAGCAGCGGCCGCACGTTTCGATGCGGCATCCAATGGCGGCGTGACCGTCGTGTCCTTTGAAGAATAAGCAGGAGAACGTCATGACCAATTCTTCCGTTCCCTCCCATGCGAGCGTCGTTGTGATCGGTGGCGGCCAGGCGGGCCTCGCCATGAGCTACCAGCTCAAGCAGGGCGGCATCGATCATGTCGTGCTGGAGAAGAACCGGATTGCGCATTCCTGGAGGACGCAGCGCTGGGACGCATTTTGCCTGGTCACGCCGAACTGGCAGTGCCAGTTGCCCGGATTCCCATACCAGGGCGACGATCCCAAGGGCTTCATGCTGCGCGATGAGATCGTCGCTTATGTCGAGGGCTACGCCAGGCATATTTCGGCGCCGGTCAGGGAGGGCGTCGCGGTGACGCGATTGAAGCGTGATATCGGCTCCGGCTTCACGCTCGAGACCAGCAGCGGCGCGATGACGGCGGACGCGGTGGTGCTCGCCGTCAGCGGCTATCATATTGCGAACGTGCCGGGGATGTCGGATCGGCTTGACGCGTCCGTGACGCAGTTGCATTCGTCGGCCTACAAAAACCCGCAGAGCCTGCCGCCGGGTGGGGTGCTGGTGATCGGCAGCGGTCAATCCGGCTGCCAGATCGCCGAGGACCTGCATCTGTCGGGGCGCAAGGTGCACCTGGCGGTCGGCAGTGCGCCGCGCTGTCCGCGGGTCTATCGCGGCCGCGACGCGGTAGAGTGGCTGGACGATCTCGGCCAATACGATCTGCCGGTCGAACAGCACAATTTGAAAGAGAAGGTCCGCAAGAACGCCAACCATTACCTGACCGGGCGCGATGGCGGCCGGGATATCGACCTGCGTAAATTTGCGCTCGAGGGCATGTCGCTCTACGGGCGCCTGCGGGATATCGGCGACGGCCGGCTCGAATTCGCCGATGATCTCGCGAAAAATCTCAACAACGCCGACCGCGTCTATAACGGCATATGCGGCCTGATCGACGACCACATCGCGGGCAACGCGATTTCCGCGCCGGCATCGCCGCACTACACGCCGGTCTGGCAGCCCACGATGCCCGTTACGACGCTCGACCCGGCCGAGGCCGGAATCAGCACGATCATCTGGACGACCGGGTTTCGCTCGGATTGGACGTGGGTCGAACTGCCGATCTTCGATGGCGCGGGCTATCCGACGCACCGCCGCGGCGTGACCTCGATGGAGGGGGTCTACGTGCTGGGGTTGCCTTGGCTCCATACCTGGGGATCGGGCCGCTTCGTCGGTGTGGGGCGCGACGCCGACTTCGTCGCCAAGCACGTTGCGGCGTTTCTGGATGCGCCGAAGTCCAACCCTTCCGGTCAGTCCGCCTTTCAACTGGCCGACAACGCGGCATGACATGGAGAGGCGGGTGCGTCCCGCTAAATTTATTGGACTGAACGGAGTTTTTGGGTTCAAACGCCACCCGCAATCGACCACAATGGCGGTGAAGGCTCGATGCTGAATAACGAGCCGATGGGTGGAGAATCCGAATGTTCGTACAATCCGTGCCTTACCTCGCCGGCCTCGTGCTGGCGGTCTCGATGATCGCCGTGCCGGCAAGCGCCGCCGCGCTGAAAGACGAAATCGCGCCCACCGGCAAGCTGCGGGTGGCGATCGCGATCAGCCCGGCCGGCGGGGCGTTCTGGTCCACCAAAAATGAGACCGGTGGCTATTCCGGCGTTCCGGTCGACCTCGGCAAGGAGATGGCGGCGCAACTCGGCGTGCCCGTCGAGTATGTCACCTACCAGAATTCCGGGCAGATCACCGATTCCGCTTCGAAAGGCAATTGGGACGTCACGTTCCTGCCGAAGGACCCGGAGCGCGAGACCAAAATG
Organism: uncultured Alphaproteobacteria bacterium; assembly: GCA_963756215.1. Classification (GTDB taxonomy): domain Bacteria; phylum Pseudomonadota; class Alphaproteobacteria; order Rhizobiales; family Xanthobacteraceae; genus Bradyrhizobium. Next base: position 608,348 of record CAVWMY010000003.1, read on the forward strand.
TCGTTCGGACCGGTCTACGAGGTCGCCGACGCCACTTACATTGTCAAGGCCGGCTCGCCCGTGACCAATTTTGCGACGCTCGACCAGCCCGGCATGAAGATCGCCGCCGTCAACAACACCACGACCATGCGCGGCGCGGTCGCGCATCTGAAGAACGCGAAGGTGACGGGCTACCAGACCTACGACGAGATTTTCGGCCTTCTGAAGGGCGGCGAGATCGATGCGTTCGCGCTGTCACGCGACCAACTCAACGCGATGGCCAGGAAGATCCCGGGCACGCATGTGCTGGATCAGACCTTCAAGCAGACCGTCACCGCGGTCGCTGTGCCGCTGGATCATCCGCAATCGCTGGCGTTCGCGGCCAAGTTCATGACCGACGCGCAATCCAACGGCACGTTGCGCAAGGCCTATGACAACAACGGCCTGAAGGATGCGCCGATCCGGACCAAGGCGGATTGACGCGCGCCGTTATTCCCGTCCTTTCGCTAGTTCATCGCCCCGATCGTGATCGGGTCCATGCCGCTCTTGACGATCTCGGCGCGGGCGGCCGGCGAGGCCAGGAATTTGATCAGCGCCTTGCCCGCCTCGGGCTCTTTGGAAACGGCGGCGATCCCGGCGGAGAACACAGTGACCTTCTGCAGCTCATCGGGCAACGGGCCGATGATGTCGATGCCCGGGACCGGCTTTAGTTCGCTGATCTGCTGCATGCCGATCTCGGCTTCGCCTTTCGCGACGATTTCGCCGACCGGCGTGGCCGGGATCATACTGGCTTTGCCTTTCATGGCCTCGGCGATGCCGAGCTTGGCGAACATTTCGGACGAGACATAGACCCCGCTGGCGCTGTCCGAATAGGCGACCGACTTGGCGTCGAGCAGTGCGCGCTTGACCGCGTCGGCCGAACTGATGTCGGGTTTGGGCGCGCCCGATTTTACCGCGATTCCGATCGACGATTTCACGAGATCAACCCTGGTGTCGGCGATCACCTTGCCTTGCTTGACGAGATCGCCCAGCGCGTAGCCGACCATGATCAGCACGTCGGCGGGTTCGCCGCGCTCCAGCCGTACCGGAATCGCGTTGACGGTGGTTCCCATCGAAGGCCCGTAGGCAATCAGCACCTTGTTGCCGGTCGTGCGCTCGAACTCCGGCGCCAGCGCCTTGAAGGCTGCCGTCAGCCCGCCGGAGATCATCACCCTGACCTCGGCGGCGTTGGCCGCGCCGGTCAGGAAGAAGACGCCGGCAAGTGCAAGCGCGCGCAGCATAGTTACTCTCAACCTCATGGCATTCCTCCCTGGGCAGCTCTTGATGAGCCGTCCTCGATTGCGGGGTGACGCTACTCCGTAATTGCGAAGTTGTCATTGCGGATGGTCCGCGGCGCGGACCGATCTGGAATCTCGAAAGTGATGATCCGAAACCCGCTCTTTGCGATTGTCCGACGCGCTATCGGACATCGCATTTCGCGCGCTTCACGCAATGACGCTTTGTAGTCCGCGCTCGCAATTGACGAACTGGAATCGCCGCACGCCTGGCGCGATGAGGCGCGGTTACCTATGAATTCACATGCACGAAATCCCGCAGCAGCGGATAGATTTCGTTGTTCCAGCGGCGGCCGCTGAAGACGCCGTAATGGCCGACGCCGGCCTGCATGTGGTGCACCTTGCGATAGGCGCGCACGCCGGTGCAGAGGTCCTGTGCGGCCAGCGTCTGCCCGATCGAGCAGATGTCGTCCTTCTCGCCTTCGACCGTCATCAGGCCCATCCGCTTGATCGAGGCCGGGTTCACCGGCCGGCCTCGATAAGTCAGCTTGCCCTGCGGCAACAGATGTTCCTGAAACACGTCGCGAATGGTTTCGATGTAGAATTCCGCCGGCAGATCCATCACCGCGAAATATTCGTCGTAGAAGGTCTTGATGGTTTCGGCCTTCTCGGTCTCGCCCTTCGCCAAATGATTGGCGAGATCGACATGCTGCTTGATGTGCCGTTCGAGATTCATCGACACAAAAGCGGTGACCTGGATGAAGCCGGGATAGACTTGGCGGAACGCGCCCTTGCACTGCACCGGCACGTAATTGATCAGGTTCTCTTCGAACCACTTGAGCGGCTTGCTCTTGGCGAACTCGTTGACCTTGGTCGGCTGGATGCGGGTGTCGATCGGCCCCGCCATCAGGGTCAGCGTCGCCGGCCGCGCCGGATGATTGTCCTCCGACATGATCGCGGCGGCGGCGAGCGCGGACACCGACGGCTGGCAGATCGCCACCATGTGCGCCCGCGGGCCCAGTTGGTCGAGAAAGGTGATGAGGTGCTCGGTGTATTCGTCGAGGCCGAACTTGCCCTGATCGAGCGGAATGTCGCGCGGATTGTGCCAGTCGGTGATGTAGACGTCATGGTCCTGCAGCAGGGTCTTCACGGTGCCGCGCAACAGCGTCGCGAAATGGCCGGACATCGGCGCCACCAGCAGCATGCGCGGCTGCTCCGGCGAATTTTCCTTCTTGAAATGCAGCAGCGATCCGAACGGCGTCGCGTAGGCGACCTCTTCGGTAACCTCCAGTTCCCGGTTGCCGACCAGCACCTTGTCGATGCCGTAGGCCGGCCGGCTATAGGTCAGCGAAGTACGCGAGACCAGTTCCAGCGCGGCGGCGAGCCGCCCGAACAGCCGGTCGGAAACCCCCTGCGGCACCAGGTTGAGATATTTCAGGGCGGAGGCGGCGCCCGTCCGCCATGGCGCCGTGAGGTCCATGTGGTTTTGATAGGCTTGGTACATCATGGACATCATCCAAACTCGCCTCAGCCGCCCCACGTCCTGGCCATGCAATATCGGAGCCAAAACCGGGTTCACCGGACGTCAAAACTGGCACGTCGCTTGCTGCGCAAACCCCAGCGAAGCGTCGACATTTGCAACCTGCTTCGGTCCCTGCAGGGCCTGGCGGTCGTTCAGCGTGGGGAAAGCCATATGGCCAAGGCGACACTGACCATCAGCAGCAAGAATTATTCGTCCTGGTCGCTGCGCGGATGGCTCCTGACTAAATTTTCCGGGTTGGAATTCGACGAGATCGTTACCGCACCGGACGACGCTTCGGCACGCGCCGAAATCCTGCTGCTGTCGTCGTCAATTCGGGTGCCGTGCCTGCGGCACGACGGCGCGACCGTCTGGGATACGCTGGCGATCGCGGAATATCTCAACGAGATCATGCCGGATGCCGGATTGTTGCCGGGCGACCGTATTTCACGGGCACATTGCCGCTCGATCTGCGGCGAGATCCATTCGGGATTTACCACGCTGCGGGCCTCGCTGCCGGTCAACCTCAAGGGCCATTTCCCGAACTTCAAGATATGGTCGCGCGCGCAAGCCGACATCGACCGGGTCTGCGACATCTGGCGCGAGTGCCTGGCCAATTCGGGCGGACCGTTCCTGTTCGGCGAACGCAGCATGGCCGACGCCATGTATGCGCCGGTCGTTACCCGCTTCATCACCTATGACGTCAAGCTGGAGCCGGCCCTTGCGGCCTATGCCGGCATGATCATGGCGCTGCCGGAAATGCAGCAATGGATCGAGTCCGCCAGGGCCGAGCCGGCCGATATCGAGGAGCTCGAGGTCGAATATTAGGCAGCAGCCTTGCGCGATTGCCCGTTTGTGGGGCTCAAGCTCCGGGCAGCGTTTGCTTAACTTGATGCCATCCGGCTCGATGCTGGGCCACGGAGGCCGCGCCGAGCGATCAGTCGCGCCAAATTAGTTGGAGCTAAATTTCGAACTGGCTGCAGCGGTTTCACGGCGGTTCGGAGCGTCAGTCATCGACATCGCCGCGCCGCAGCGCGGCTGGCGTGAATTTCGCATAGCACCATTCAGCTGTGAACGCGGCATTCCGGCTGCCAAAAAATTGGACGGCCGGATCTCGCCGCGGTTTGCACCCACGCGAACGGTGGAGGCCTCCATAAATCAGCACGCTGTCGTCAAGACGTTTTCCCACAACAAACCCGGCGATACCGAATTCACGGGAGGAGGCCTGCGCGACTTCTTCCTGTATCGCGATCTCGGCATCGCGTCCGCGACCGGCGGGCAGGTGATCTGTCACCTGGTCAAGGCCAATCCCGAAATGCCGCCGGAAGACGGCACCGGCTGGCATCGCCACGAGTGCGACTTCCAGATCGTGATCATGACCAAGGGATGGGCGCGCTTCATGTACGAAGACAAGCCGACCCTGGTGCAGGCTGGCGACGTCGTGCACCAGCGGCCGGGGATCGTGCACTATCTCTACGATTACTCGCCGGACATGGAATATCTGGAGATCGTCAGCCCGGCGGACTTCAAGACCGTCGATATGCCGCCGGCGACCGACAAGGTCCCGCCAGTGACGCCCTGGAAGTAGCGCTTGGTCGGGCAGCGCCCGAGCCGATCAATAGGAAAATTAACCTTTGGGGCTGCGCGGATGTCGCGGTCGATTTGGGCTCGGCTGGATATGGTGCCGCGGGCTCCACCGACACCGATACCTAGCCGTGAACAACGGGGTACAGACCTCGGCGGCTGATTCGGGCGCGGTTCGTTCTCACCGCGTTCCGTTGGTTAAGATCCCGGCGGCGCCCGTTGCATTATGGCACAATGGCCGCGGCCGATGCGGCCCGGACCTAGTGACGCGGCAGGCGCCAGGCCACCACAGTCGCCTGCAGCGCGCCGCCGGATTCGTCATTGTGCCATGCGCCGGCGACGAAGCGGCAGGCGAAGGGCAATTGATACGTGCCGCTGTGATCCTCGCAAAGCACCTGCACCGGTTGATTCGGCGGCGGCGCACCGTGGCCATCGAATTCGGAAAGACGTCGTTCACGCGTTGCCATTCCATATTTCTCCAATTGCGGCGCCCGCCGACGCTTCCGTGACCGGCGCCCGCCCGCCAAAGCTCAATGCGCGAATGCGGTCTCAGTATGATATTCTGAAGGGACTGCAGTTGGCTCGCAACAAATTGACCGTGGCGAGCGCCCCCAGGACGAGGCCCGTGATGATCAGCCGAATCGTTGTTGCGCTGCTGCTACTGCCGCCATGCCTGCTGATACCGGCGAAGGCTCGCGCGCAGGACGTTCCCGGCATCGAGATCTGCACGGTCGAGAAGACCATGGAGCGCCGCACCAGCTGTCTGCAAAGCAATGTCGATTTTCTGCAAAAGACCGTCACCAAGCTCACCGCCGATTATCAGCAGAAACTGGATGCGGCCAACCGGCAGATCGAAAGCCTGAAGGCGACCAGCGCCGGCCTGCAGAGGAGCTTCGATGAATTGCAGACCGCGCAGAAAAAGTTGACGGAAGATATGAGGAAAAAAACCGATACGCCGGCTGCCGCGCCCAAGGATGGCCCGAAATAAATCACGGCGCCAAACAACACGGACGCATCGCCCGCGCGAAGCGGGGGTCACGATACCCGGTATCGCTCCATGATTTCCTTGTCCGGCTCGTAGCCGAGCCCGGGACCTTGCGGCACCTCGACGCTGCCGTTTTGGTCGACATCGATGCGGCCGCGCCAAAGGCATGCGGCACGCTTCATGTAGAAGACTTCGATGAAACCCTCATCACGCAGCGATGTAAGGTGCAGCGTTGCCAGGAAACCGGGACCGAAATACGGAGAGTGCGGAACAAGCCCGACACCCAGTTCGTCGGCCAAGGCGGCTACTTTTAGATATTCGGTGATGCCGCCGACCTTGGTCACCGAGGGCTGTGCGAAGCTTACGGCGCCCGCGGCGATCATTTGGCGGAATTGATACGCCGTGCAGGCATTCTCTCCCGCCGCAATATCGAGCCCGCCGTTGGCGCGTACTTCCGCCAGGGTAGCGAAGTCTTCCGGCGGCCAGACCGGTTCTTCAAGAAACATCGGCGCAGCCGCGCGACAGGCCTGGGCGAACGCGGTCGCGGCAGCGCCGTCCATCGGGCAATTCATGTCGACCATCAGCGGAATGCCGCCGCCGATCGCCTCACGCGCGGCGAATACCGCGGGCGTTGTGGTCTCGTGCAGCTTGATCGCGGAATAGCCCGATCGCAGCGCCGTCTCGCATTCGCCGGCGATGAGATGCGGTGTCCCGATCCGCAGCAGGCTGGCATAGGCCGGAATCCGCGCGCGCCGGGTTTCGCCCAGCAACCGGTGCAACGGCAAGCCCTTCACTTTTGCAGCCAGATCCCACAAGGCAATATCGAGCCCGGAGATCGCGAACATCGTGATGCCATAGCGGCCGAACAGATGCAGGTTGCGTTGGATCTGCTCCATGAAGGCAGGAATGCCGGCGGCGTCCGGAACCTCCTGGCCTCGCGCCTGGGGCGCGATCATTTCGTCGACGGCGCTACGGGTCGTCCGCGGGGAGACATACGCAAAGGCATCGCCCCAGCCGGTAATACCGGCGTCGGTCGAGACCTCGACCAGCACCATGTCGAGCGCAGCAATCGCCGAGGCGCCTTGCCTGAAGCTGGCTACGCCCGCGTCATATGGAATGCGGACCTGGTGCGCCCGGACGTTCGTAATCAGCATGGTGTCCCCATTTTCAAACGCCGGCGCGGCACGAGCGAGGTGATTGGCGTCCCAATCAGCGCTCTGCGCGATCGCCGGATCGACGAGCGCCGCGGATCAAAGACATGGCGCACCCCGATATCACGGGGTGCGCCGGAGTTGACCGAACGAACCGGACTACGAACTCTTCTCGCCGGACATGATCGGTCCGAACAATTCCCAGCTCTCGCCCTTGAAACGCATCATCTGCAATTGTTCGAGCGGCGCAAAGTCGGTCGGGCTGGTCTTGATCTTGGTGCCCGGCAGATAGACGCCGATCTCGAAATTCAGGTTGGCGGCCTGCTTCATGATATTCTCGCGGGTGAGGTTGTCGCCGCACTGCCGCAACACTTGCTCGAGGCCCTTGGCGACGCCGTAGCCGAAAGTGGTCGAGGCATCTTCCTGGTCGCCATCGGGATACCATTTGGTCATGAAGGCGCGCCATTCGTTCATGGCGGCATCATTCTTCCACTGCGGATCCTTGGGGTCCTTCAAATAGGCGGCGCTGAGAATTCCCTGGTCGTTCTCGTAGCCGGCCGGCTTCATCACGCCGCCGACAGATGCCGACACATTGGTGACGAACTGGATCGGGTGCCACGCCAGCTCGCCGACTTTCTTGATCGCTTGTGCCGCGAATTTCGGTGTCGCGATGTTGACGAAGATGTCGGGATTGGCGCCCTTGATCTGCACGACCTGCGAGTCCACCGTCGGCGCGCTGGTTTCATAGGAGCTCTCGACCACGATCATCTTGCTGGCCTGGTCGCCGAGGCCCTCGTGCATGCCGATGACGTAGTCCTTTCCGAAATCGTCGTTCTGGTAGAGGATGCCGATGGTCTTGCCGGGATAGTTTTGCAGGATGTACTTGGCATAGATGCGCGCCTCGACCTGATAGCTCGGCTGCCATCCCATGGTCCACGGGAAGTTCTTCGGGTCGTTCCACTTGGCGGCGCCGGTCGAGACGAAAATCTGCGGCACTTTCTTGGTGTTCATATATTTCTGGATCGCGCTGTTGCTCGGCGTCCCCAGCGGATTGAAAATCAGCAGCACCTCGTCGGCCTCGACCAGTTTGCGGGCCTGCTCGACCGCCTTTGGCGGGCTGTAGCCGTCGTCATAGGAAATGAAATTGATCTTGCGGCCGTTGATACCGCCTTCGGCGTTGATCTTGTTGAAATAGGCGGCCTCGGTTTTGCCGATGGTGGCGTAGGCGGATGCCGGTCCCGAATAGGGCATGATGTTGCCGATCTTGATCTCGGTGTCGGTGGCGCCCGGATCGTATTTCTTCTGCGCGTTTGCGGCGCTCGCGAGCGACGCGGCGAGCAGCACCGCAAGCGCGGCAGATTTGGCAAATGAACTGACTTCGCTGAAGACAGTGCGGTGCATCATCGTCCTCCCTGACGTGCTGGCCGAGGCTCAGTCAGTCTTTTTTAGCAACTTTGCTGAGCCGTCGGATTGAATGCGTGGAGCAGTATGCACGATTGGAAAGAGGTTGCCAGCGACGCCTTTGGCGATAATTTCCGCATAGCCGGAGAAGCCGCGTCCTGATTCAGGCCGCGCTGCCTGCGGAGAGCCGTAGGAGCAAGGACTGTCAAATGCGGCATCCGCGAAGCGATCATGATGGGACTGCTTCGAACGAAAGCCCGATATCGAGAACACAAGCCGCATGAATCCGGCCCAGAAAGCGCTCTGGTTTATCGAAAGTCATCTCGCCGAGGCGTTGACCCTCGACGAGATCGCCGGCGTTGCCGGGGTCTCGCGCTTTCACCTGGTGCGGGCATTCGCCGCCGCGACGGGGTTGCCGGTCATGCGTTATGTGCGCGCCCGGCGTCTGACCGAAGCGGCGCGGGCGCTGGCGGCCGGCGCGCCGGATATTCTCACGCTGGCGCTGGATGCGGATTACGGCTCTCACGAAGCATTCACCCGCGCGTTCCGTGATCATTTCGGGGCAACGCCCGAAGCGGTCCGTGGCGGAACGTGCCTCGATCAACCCAGGCTTCAGGAGCCCATCATGATGGATTTCAACCGCTCTCGATCATCTCAATCCGCCGCGTTTCGTCACCAGCAAGCCGTTGCTGGTCGCCGGCCTCGGCGAACGCATCACGCACGAGAACGGGGGTGCCGGCATCCCCAACCAATGGCAGCGGTTTCACCAGGCCGTCGCCGGCATTCCGGGCCGGATTGGAGAGATCGCCTATGGCGTTTGCTGCAACGGCGACGATGCCGGTAATTTCGACTACATCGCCGGCGTCGAAGTGACCGACTTCTCCGACCTGCCGCGCGAATTCAGCCGGGTGCGGATACCGGAGCAGAAATACGCGGTTTTCACCCATGGCGATCACGTCTCGGCCATTCGTCGCACCGTCAACACCATCTGGAATCAGTGGCTGCCGACGTCCGGATTGAAAGCCGCCGATGCGCCGAATTTCGAACGCTATGACGAGAAGTTCGATCCGATGACCGGCAATGGCGGGTTTGAAATATGGATTCCCGTGTTGGAGTAGGGCGCGACGCGTGACATACAGGATCGATTGGGCGCGGCGATACCCATCGGCGGCATCAGCGCACTCGCATTAGGGAGAGAAGCGATGGAGCTGAAGGGTGTGGTCGCACTCGTGACGGGCGGCAATGGCGGGCTGGGGCAGCGCATCTGCCACGCGCTGGCGCAGGAGGGCGCGCATCTAGCCGTCATGTACGCTCGCAGTCGCGATCAGGCGGAAAGCGTCGCCAACGAACTCGCGTCGCGTTATCAAATCAACGCCCGAGCTTTCGCCTGTGACATAACCGACGGCGCGGCCGTCGATCGGCTGGTCGGCGAGGTAACCCAGGCCTTCGGCCGCCTTGACGTTCTGATCAATGACGCAGCTTACAACCACGCGATTCCCTTCGGCGATCTGGACAACCTGACACCGGAGGTATGGGACCGGATCATGGCCGTTAACTTGACGGGACCGATGCGCCTGACCAAGGCGGTAGCGCCTGTCATGAAGGCGCAGGGGCGAGGCCGTATCGTCAACATCGCTTCGGTAGCAGGGCTCAGCCCAACCGGCTCTTCCATCGCCTATGCCGTGTCGAAGGCGGGACTCATACATCTGACGCGCTGCATGGCGGTGGCGCTGGCGCCCGAGACGCTCGTCAACTGCGTGGCGCCGGGTCTGCTGGACGGCACTCGCGCGACAGCCAACCTCCGGTCCGAGCAGATCGAGCGCTCCGCGTCGAGCTCGCTCCTGAAGAAACCAGCCGACAAGGACGACTGCGCCGACATGGTAGTCGCCATGTGCCGCACGGAAACCATGACCGGCCAGACCGTCGTCATCGACTCCGGACGCATCTTCCACTAGACGGCGCTTGCTTGTTTCGATGACTTTCTGTTGCTGGCCACGCGGCGCTTCGGATGAAGCGCTTAGTGGCCGAGAAGGGCGCACACATCCGTCGAGAATGATGCGCATCACCTCCGGCAATTTCCATCTCGCAGCCGCGAAACGGTAATCCTTTGACCCGGTCCGGCAGCAGCAACATCGCAGTTTTGCTTTCCCAAGCCGTTCATCAGGATTAAATTTATCGGAACCGCCCTCAACGGGGCTGGCCAGGGGAAACCATGACCGGATCATATCGGTTGAAGTTCCGGGAACAACGGAGGCTTCGGAAATGAAGAAAGCAGCATTGACGTTAGCGACCGCTGCCACCATCGGTTTCTCTGCCTTGGTGGCCCCATCACCGGCTCACGCATGGCGCGGTGGTGGCTGGGGTTGGGGGGCCGGCCTTGCGGCCGGGTTGGTTGGAGCGGCGGTGGTGGGCGGCATCGCCTCCAGCGCCTACGCCTACGGCCCGGGTTACGGTTACTATGGCGGCCCGGGTTACGGTTATTACGGCGGACCGGGTTACGGCTATTACGGTGCCTATGCGCCAGCGTACTACAACTACGCCTACGCTCCCGGATACTACGGCGGATATTATGGTGCCGGGTATCGGCGTGTCGTTCGCCCCGGATACGCCTATTACGGCCCCGGTTACTATCGCGGCTACGGCTATCGGTGGTGATCGCCGGCGGCATCCGCAAGACCTGCAAAACGAAAGGTCGCGGCGTGGCCGCGGCCTTTTTTGCGCTTGCGGTTGCATGAGTGCTCGCAACGGCGGCCGGACCGGGCGCCGTGCCGGGCGCGATAGCAAGGGAGGACCGTCATGACCAACGTCGTGGAAGTCGCGAAGGCCCTGCTGATCGCTTACAATGACAAGAACTGGAGCAGCATAAAAAGCATGCTGGCCGCCGGCGCCGTGTACGATGAAAAGGGAACCCATCGCCAAATCCGGGGCGTCGGCGAGATCATCCATGCTTGGCAGGATTGGGCCAAGACCATTCCCAATTCCAAGGCCACATTCGTGCGCGAGTTCGCGAGCGGGGATACCGCGATCTTCGAGATCGTGTGGAAGGGCGTTCACGCCGGACCGCTGCAGACACCGACAGGCAACATACCGGCATCGCGAGGATTGATCGAGCTTCCGGCCTGCGAAATAGTCCAGGTCGAAGCCGGGAAGGTCAAGAGTGTCTCGCACTACTTCGACATGCTCACGCTGCTCAGGCAGACCGGCGCCACAAAGGACTAGGCGCGGCATCGCGGGTCGGCAACGCTCCACTTCACCGCGCGGTGTCCGATCGATTCACCGGGCGAAGTGGAATCATTTGCTCTGTCCGAGCATTCCGACCGGAGCGGATTTCCTCGACAAGGCCGCGCAATCGGGGGTCGGTCGAGTTGTTCGCGCTGGCGCACGGGGCTTGCGCGGGATATTTTGCGGGTAGATGCGCAACGATTCGATCATTGTGCGAAAATACGGCGGCACCTGCCTTGAAACCCCGGCAAAAATCCGCGCGGTTGCGAGCAGTCTTGCCGACCTGCACCGGCGTGGTCATCGGGTCGTCGCGATCGTTTCCGCGATCGGCAAGACCACCGACGATCTCGTCAAGATGGCTTATCAAATAAGCCCGCATCCCAATCGCCGCGAGCTCGATATGTTGCTGACCGCCGGCGAACGGATCAGCATGTCGCTGATGAGCATGGCGCTCTCCGATTTCGGCGTGCCGGCGATCAGTTTCACCGGCAGTCAGGCCGGAGTGATGACCGACGACTCCCATTCTTCCGCGCGCATCCTGGATGTGCGCCCGATTCGCGTGCGCGAAGAACTCGACCGCGGACGCGTGGTGGTTCTGGCCGGCTTTCAGGGAGTGAATCCGGTAGCCAAGGAAATCACCACGCTGGGCCGAGGCGGCAGCGACACCACCGCGGTCGCCATGGCGGCTGCGCTAAAGGCCGAATGCTGCGAGATCATCAAGGAGGTCGACGGAGTATGCTCGGCCGATCCGCGCATCGTGCCGGATTCAAAGCCCTTGCGTCAGCTGGATTTCACGTCGCTGTCCGAAATGTGTTTCTGGGGCGCCAAGGTCTTGCATTTTCGCAGCGTGGAGCTCGCGCAAAGCCAGAATATTCCATTGGTTCTTAAAAAATTGGGCGGTGCCGAACACAGCACGCAAGTCATGAAAGAGGTTGTCGGAATGGAAAGCGGAAAGATTTTGGCCGTCAACTCGATAGCGCGCATCGAGCATGTGGAGATCGATTCGCTCGATCTCAATCAAGGCTTCGACAAGTTCGCGCAGCATCTCAAGCAATTCGGTCTATCCTGGCCGCAGCTCCTCGCCTCGGCGCATGCCGACGGAAAAACACGCGTCATGATGACTGCGGATACGGAGTCGCTCGACACCCTGCTGCGCACGTTGGAGAACAGCAAAGAGTTGCGTCAGCAACGCGAGGCTTTGAGTTCGGTAAGCCTCACTTGCTTCGGCGGTGTCTTTTCGGACTTGCCGTTCAAGGCCGTTCAGGTTCTGCAGCGTCACGGAATTATCGCAGACAAGTACATTCTGTCGCCGCAATCGGTGAATTTATTTATTGCCGCGGAGAACCGCGAGGCGGCGGTCAAGGCTTTGCATTCGATGGATTGGAGCGAGAGCCCGAGCGCCCCAGGACGTTGATTAAGGCCGTGCCTGATGCGTGCATTGGCGGCTTCGGGGAAATGCCGGGCCAGCCGAGTACGCCGCACGAGCCGATATGAGGCCCGTCCGCCGGCCCTTGTGCGGACCGACGCCTCGGTTACACTCCCCCAAAATCCGGAGGAGCCCGATGAAGTCGAGCCTGTTGCTGTGCGTGCTGGCGTGTGGCGCGTTGAACCTGATGGCGCCGCCCGCTTGCGCCGAGGGCACGTTTGATATTCCCGCGGGGGCGCGGTTCAACCAGGACAAGCTTGGCAAGATCAGCGAGTTCTTCAGGAACGAGGTCGAAACCGGCAAAATCTCCGGTGCGGACGTCTTGATCCAGCAGGGCGGCAAACCGGTCTACCACGAAACCTTCGGCGTGCAGGATGTGGCTTCGAAGTCGCCGATCACCGACAACACCATCTTCCGCCTGTCTTCGCTCACCAAGGTGATCACTTCCGTGGTGGCGATGCAGTTGATCCAGGATGGCAAGATCAAGCTCGACGATCCCGTCTCGAAATACATTCCCTCCTTCGCGAACATGAAGGTCGGTGTGGAGAAAAAGGCCGAGGACGGCACCAAGACGCTCGAACTGGAGCCGTTGACCCGGCCCATCACCATTCTCGACCTGATGCGTCATACTTCCGGCATCACCTATGGCTTCTACGGCGACAGTCTGGTGCGAAAGGCGTACAGGGACGCCAACATCTATGCGGGCGACTTCGACCTTGCCGAATTCGTCGAGCGGATCGCCAAGCTGCCGCTGCACAACCAGCCGGGGGCGCTCTGGCAATACGGCCATTCCACCGACGTCCTGGCACGGGTCATGGAGATCGTGTCCGGAAAAACATTGTTCGAACTCGAGAAGGAAAAGCTGCTCGATCCGCTCGGCATGACCGACACCGGCTTCTTCGTGACCGAGCCGGAAAGGCTGAAGCGGCTGGCCCAGCCGTTGCCGAACGACAGTGATTTCCGGGTCGGCCGTCAGTACAGGACCGAGGTTCGCCAGAAGTGGGAATCCGCCAGCGGCGGCATGGTCTCGACCATGTCGGACTTTTCGCGTTTCGCGCAGATGCTGGTCAACGGCGGTACGTTCGAGGGCAAGACCTATCTCACCCCGCAGACGTTCGAACTGATGGCGTCGGACCATATCGGCAAGGGCTCCGGCGTTGCGCGGGATTATTTCTATTTTCCCGGCGACGGCTTCGGCATGGGGCTTGGGTTTGCCGTGCGCACCGATGCCGGCAACGCCAAGCCGCCGCCGCCGGGATCGCTGGGCGAACTGAAATGGGACGGCGCCGCCGGCTGCTATCTGGTGATCGACCGCAAGCAGGAGATGTTCTTCGTGCTGCTGGAGCAGACGCCCACGGAACGCCAGCGCGTCCAGCGCACGCTCAAGCAGCTTGTCTATGAAGCGCTGGAGCATTGACGGCGCCGCGGCGCGCTGCCTTGTGGCGGCGCGCTGGCGGCTATCCTGGTCACCGGCTGGCCGGATGCGGCGCAAGCCGAATCGCAGGCGGCCGTCCCGGGTACGCTTTCTCGCGCGGACCTGGACCGCCTCGGCGACAGCGTCCGCAACGAGGTGACGACGGGCAAGATTCCGGGAGCTGTCCTGCTGATCCAGCAGCACGGCAAGCGGGTCTATCTCGAAAGTTTCGGCGTGCGGAGTGTCACCACCAAGCTGCCGATGACGCCGGATACGCTCTTCCGGATCTATTCGATGTCCAAGGCGATCACCTCGGTCGCAATCATGATGCTGGTCGACGACGGCAAGCTGTCGATCGACGATCCGCTTTCGAAATACATTCCTGCTTTTGCCGACGTGAAGGTCGGCGTCGATCAGTCGGACGAAGCCGGCCAGTATCCGCTCAAGCTCGAGCCGCTGAAGCGTCCGATCACGATTCTGGATCTGCTTCGGCACACCTCGGGCATCACCTACGGCTTCTATGGCGAAGGCCAGGTGAAAAGACGCTATCCCGGGCTGTACACCGGCGATTACGACAACGCCGAGTTCGCCGCGCGGATCGCCAAACTGCCGCTCGCCGAACAGCCCGGCGTGCGCTGGGATTATGGCCACTCGACCGACATTCTCGGTCGCGTCGTCGAGGTCGTGTCGGGACAGTCGTTGCTGCAGTTCGAGCAGCAAAGGCTGCTCGATCCGCTGGGCATGCGCGATACCGTTTTTTATGTCGCCGACAAGGCGCAGTGGTCGCGCATCGCCGAGCCGTTTCCCGAAGGTCGTTTCGGCCGGCGCATGAGGTTTGGCCGGCCGATCGCGGGCGTCATGAGCCCGGCGGTACCGCGGCGCTGGGAATCCGGCGGCGCAGGCATGGTCTCGACCGCACCGGACTACGCGCGCTTCCTGCAAATGCTGCTCAATGGCGGCGAACTGGACGGCCGGCGCTATCTCAAGCCCGAAACGGTGGCGTTGATGACGTCGGATCATATTGGGCCGGAGACCGGGATATTGCATGACCCGTTCTATTTTCCGGGTCCGACCAGCGGCTTCGGTCTTGGCTTCGCCGTGCGCACCGCGCCGCCGCCCAATACCACGTGGCCGCTGGGCGAATACCGCTGGGACGCCGCCGGCGGCTCGTTCTATTTTGTCGATCCGAGGGACGATATGCTGGTCGTCTTCATGGTGGAGGCTCCCGAGCAGGGCGGCCGGATTCAACTGGAGCTGAAGACGCTGATGTATGAGGCGATGGGCAAGGGATTGCGCAGGGATTGACGATCTCCGGATCACGCCACCGCGTTTCGCGCGATGGTCTCGCGGTAGAATGATGCGCTCAGCTTGGGCGTGCGGCGCTTGGTCTCGAAGTCGACGTGGTAGAGGCCGAAGCGCTGTTCGAATCCGTCCGACCATTCGAAATTGTCCATCAGGCTCCACAGGAAATACCCGGCTACGGGCACACCCGCGGACGTCGCGCGCTGCAGCTGCGTCAGATAGTTGCGCAGATACATGATGCGGTCGAGGTCGTAGAGATTGCCGTCCGCGGCCGGCTGGTCGCTTCCCGACGTTCCGTTCTCGGTGATATAGATCGATTTCACGTTCCACAGCGTCGCGACGTGGCGCGGCACCCAGTACATCGCCTCGGGACCGGGCCTGAGCCAGTCCGCCTTCATGTGCGGAAACGAGGCGGGAAACGGCGCCAGGGTGAAGCCGCGTTCGTTGTCGGCGGCAACGACGTAATGGTCGGGCGTATAGACATTCAGTCCGACAAAATCGATCGGCGATGAAATGATGCGCAAATCCTCGGCCGTGTATTTCGGAGCGTCCTTGCCGGCCTGCGCGAGGAACGCATCGATGTATTTTCCCTCCAGCATCACGGTCAAATAACCGGCATTGAGCTCGCGCGTCGCGATCTCGGCGGCGCGGATATTGGCGGGCGTTTCGATCGCAGGGATACAGCTCACGGCATTCTCCGCCGGACCGACCAGCGTCCCGGCGCGTCCATGGGCTCGGACGGCCTGGACCGCGAGACCGTGTCCCAGCGCGACATTGTGACGGACCTGGTTCAGCTCCGATCGGGGCAATGTGAGGCCCGGCGCGTCGGCGCCGCTGCCATGCCCGAGATGAACGAGCCGGGAGCATTCGTTGATCGTGAAAAAGTGTTTCACGCGGTCGCTCACATGCTCCGTGACATAGGCCGCATAATCCGCAAAGGCTTGCGCGGTGTCGCGGGAGGTCCAGCCGCCGAAGCGATCCTGAAGTGCTTGAGGCAGGTCCCAGTGATAGAGGGTCGCAAACGGCTCCAGGCCATTCGCCAACAACTCGTCGAGCAGCCGGTTGTAGAAGTCGAGGCCCTTCGGGTTCGGCGCGCCGACGCCCTCCGGGAAGACACGCGGCCAGGCAATCGAGAACCGATAGGCCCTTGCGCCCAGCGCTTTCATCAACTGAACGTCTTCCTTGTAAAGACGATAATGGTCGCTTGCGGTGTCGCCGTTGCTGTGGTCGGAGATGGTCCCGCGTGCATGGGTGAAACGGTCCCAAATCGACGGGCCGCGGCCGTCTTCGTTGACGGCACCTTCGACTTGATAGGATGAGGTCGCGGTCCCCCACAGAAACCCGTTCGGGAAGCCGGAAGAGGGCACCTGGTCAGGCAATCCGCCTCTGTTGGCCGGGTCAGCCTGGCCTGGTGCTGCGGCCAGCGCCGATATTCCAAAAATCGACGAGCCGGTGATCCCCGTGAACCGGCGACGGGAGAGCCCTTCGGGTGGCATCACTTCACGCGTTCGGGCCGGGACAAATATGCGGCAGACACGGGTTCTCCCTTCGCGCCCAGCCTTGATGCTGGTCGGAATCGGATGCTACAAATTCCGTTCAACCGGCGCAAACGGCGTACCTGCCGATCGACTAGCGGAAGGACCTTCGATTTGCGCACGCCATTGGCGCTCTTGTTTCTCTCCCTTGGTGTCGTGGCGACAGTCTGGTGGTGGTTGGCCATACCAGTCACCTTGGTACGCGCGCCGATCGATCCCGCGGCGAAGCTGGAATGCGTTTCCTATACGCCCTTCAGGGGAGATCAAACGCCGCATAATCCGGACCTGGTCGTCAGCCCCGGGCAGATCGCGGAGGACCTGGGCGAACTCGCCAAGATAACCAGATGCATTCGCACCTACTCCATCGATAACGGACTGGACAAGGTCCCCGAACTCGCCTCGAAAGTCGGTTTGAAGGTTCTGCTCGGGGTCTGGATCGGACGCGATCGCGCCAAGAACGCGCTCCTCATCGACACCGCGATCGCGCTGACCAAGGATCATCCGGGAACGGTGACGGCGATCATCGTCGGTAGCGAGGTGCTGCTGCGCGGAGAGATGACGGTGTCCGACCTTCAGGAAATCATCCGCTCGGTCAAACCGCGCGTGGACATTCCGGTGACCTATGCCGACGTCTGGGAATTCTGGCTGCGCTATCGGGAAGTCGGCGCCGACGTCGATTTCGTCACCATTCACATTCAGCCGTATTGGGAGGACATTCCGCCCCGCGCCGAGGATGCCGCCGCCCATGTGGATGAGATCCGAAAGCAGGTGGCGGCGGCGTTTCCCGGCAAGAACATCCTGATCGGCGAAACGGGCTGGCCCAGCCATGGACGGATGCGCGACGGCGCTCTGCCCTCCCGGATCAATCAGGCACGTTTCATTTCCGAGATCCTCGATCAAGCCAGGCGGGACAACTTTCGCGTCAACCTGTTCGAAGCCTATGACGAGCCGTGGAAGCGCCGGTGGGAAGGAACGGTAGGCGGCTATTGGGGGGTGCTCGACGGCACCGACCGCAAGCCGAAATATCCGGCCGGCGTGCCCATCAGCAACTATCCTTTCTGGAAGCTGCAGATGGCGTCCGGCCTGGCTCTTTGCATCGGCATATTCGCGGCGGCGTTTCTGACGCGTAGGCGCCGGCCATCCTCGCCGCGATTGGCGATATGGATAGGCGGTTGCGGTTTCCGCGACCGCAGGCGGGATTTTGTTCGGTATCAGCGCCGAAAAATTGCTTCGTGAAAGTGACGGAATCGGCGGCGCGCTGGCTCAGGGCTTGCTGCTGGCCGCGGGGATAGTTGCACCGCTGCTGTCGAGCAACGCCTTGATTTCGGGCTACGCGCTTCCGACCTTTCTCGAAGTGCTGGGGCCGCCCAAGGAGCGGACGCAAATGTTCATCACGAACATGCTGGGGATCACGCTGATCGTGACGACGCTCATCGCCGCGCAAACCGCGCTCGCCCTTGTGTTCGATGCCCGCTGGCGCGATTTTCCGTTTGCGGCCCTGACCATGGCCGTGGTGCCGTTCTGCACGGTGGCGTTCCTCAACCCGCCGAAATCGCCCGCGCGCCCGCTCGCGGAGACCATTTTCACCGGGCTGTTCGCCGCTAGCGTGGTCTTCATCGCCTTCAATGAAGGAATTCAGAACTGGCAATCGTTGTGGACGTGCGCCGCCTACCTGTTGCTCGGCGTCACGTTGTGCCGGCCGCGCACCGCTACCGCATCCGAACGGGCGCTGATCACCGCAACAGCCGGCCTTCGCGGGGTCGGCTCCGCCGCGCAACCCTGGGACAGATAACCGAGCGGCGGATCGGGCGCTTTGCGGCCGATGCCGATGACGCGAGCTCCGCGTACTACCTGCGCGGGGGCGGCGGCAAGCCTCGCTGCCAAATGGTCCCGTTGTCGAACTGAATGACCATGCCGTCAGGTGAATAGACCGCACCTTCATTGAAGGCGTCGATCCAGATCCGGCTTGTCGGCGAAGACCAATCCGGCCATGCCCGGGCAGGGACGCCTGCTTCCGTCAAGAGGTTAAAGGCCGGCCCGTTTTGGGTGATGTGGGCAGGCAGGCTTCCCCGGCAGCCGTCCACGCAGGTATAGATGCCGGTGAGGTTGACCAATTGCGCTGATGCGCTGCCGGCGGCAAGCACGGGCAGGATTGCAAGAGCGAGCCACAAACGCCTCATGACATTACTCCGTTGTTCAAGAACGCCAGTCTGCCTGGGATCGATGCGTTCCCTGCCATCCTTCCCTGGCAACAGACGTCGATGTTGATCCAGCCGACGTCATCGTCGATGATGACGCGAATGTTCGGTCGCAGCTCCTGTTGCGTCACTGGCGCCAGGCTTACGGCCGTTATGGCGACAGCCAGCCGGAGCAAGCCGAGGCAAGCCGTCCTGCTCCTGTTCACGTTGAACTCCATCTGAACCGTCGGGACAGACAGTCTGCGCCCAACCAGGACGTTGGACTATGCAACTTCGGCCAATAGCGACGATGCCTTTCGGCAAGCCGACACTTTTCGGACCTTCCGAAACGCCCGACTTGCGTCCGATGTTCGCAGCAAAGCGGACCACCGCACGTTCGACACGCTCACTATCGTCGCGGCTGACGGCACTATTTTCCGCAGCGGATTCAAGCTGATTTGCCTCGTCCAGCCCGGTCTCCGAAAATATTTTGCTGTTCTTCCGACCCAAATCACCGGCTTATCCCGCGCGTCTCATCCCTCACGAGGGGCGTATCGCGATCGTCACGAATGTTGGGATGGGATGCGGTGGACGCGGCAGCGTCGTCGCGCGAGGAGATTGCAGGGCGGATTTTCCATTGAGTGAAAGTCCGTGAGCATTTCGCCGGCGCGTGGACGAACGGCGCTTCAACGCCTTTGCTTGAAACTCGATCGGCAGCACATGGCCGACCTGAGGATCGGTCGAGGTCGCTGCGGACGGCAAAAGCGTGTGGTTCCGGCACCCGTTGCTGGTGCTAAACCGGCGGAGGTCAGGTCAGCCCGACCGGGCGCGACAACACCGACGGTGGCAAGACGAATTCGTCGCCGGGAAGAGCGCGCCATAAGCCGTTAAAACCATCGCGCAGGAAACGCCGGGTGTTTTCGGTGAACCTGTGGTGACTACCGTGTGCTTACTACCCGTTGCACACGGGCTGCGGGTGCACCGTGCACCCGGCGTTTCCCGCGCCCTCACTTGAGGGTCGCGCTGCGTCCCTCTTGGGATCGCCCGCGCCCTCACTTGAGGGTCGCGCTGCGTCCCTCTTGGGATCGCCCGCGCCCTCACTTGAGGGTCGCGTTGCGTCCCTCTTGGGATCGCCCGCGCCCTCCCTCGAGGGTCGCGCCTGCGCCCTCGATTTTGCGGGCGCGCATCTCGACATCACTCGGGCTCATCGCGCCGCGAGATCGCGAAACCGTGTTTGCAAATGAAATCTCTGTCGTCGCTGCGCGCCCCGGTAATGGCCGTTGCGCAATGTCGCACCCCGCGATTGCTTGGCAAGGGATATCGACTTTGTCATAACATCGGGCAACGACGTGTTGCGTGTGCGGGATCGAAACTGGAATCCGCCTTGCGGCCAAGAAAAGCAGGAGGACTCCATGCCCAATATTCGCGTTCTCGCCACCGGTCTTGAATTCCCCGAAGGCCCGGTCGTGATGCCGGACGGATCGGTGGTTCTGGTCGAAATCCGTGGCCGGCGCTTGACGCGGGTATGGCCCGACGGGCGCAAGCAGGTGGTCGCGGAAATTCCCGGCGGCCCCAACGGCGCCGCGCTCGGGCCCGACGGCAAAATGTATATCTGCAATAACGGCGGTTTCGGCTGGATTGCTTCGCGCGGGACGATGATGCCGGGCGCACCGGAACCGCATGAATACATCGGCGGCTCGATTCAACGCGTCGACCTCGTCAGCGGCAAGGTCGAAACCGTGTTCGACAAATGTGGCGAGCATCCGCTGAAGGGACCGAACGATCTCGTGTTCGACCGTCACGGCGGCCTCTGGTTCACCGATCTCGGCAAGCGCCGCGCGCGCGACATGGATGTCGGCGCGTTCTACTACATCAAGCCCGGCGCCAGCGAGATTGTCGAGGGCGGCTTCGGGATGCTGCCTGCCAACGGCATCGGATTGTCGCCGGACGAAAACACCGTCTATGTCGCGGAGACGCCGACGGCACGGCTGTGGGCGTTCGATCTGTCGGCGCCAGGCGAGGTCAGGCCGCGCGACGTGATCTATCGCGGCGAGCGCGGCAAGCCGATCGCGGGTCTCGGCGGCTACCAGATGTTCGACTCGCTCGCAGTGGAAGCATCCGGCAATGTCTGCGTCGCCACCCTGATCTCCGGCTGCATTTCCGTGATCGCGCCCGACGGCACCCTCGTCGAGCAGGTCCCGACCGGCGACCGCGTCACCACCAACATCGCCTTCGGCGGACCCGAGCTGAAGACCGCCTACATCACGCTTTCCGGCGAGGGCGAGCTGATCGCGATGGACTGGGCGCGGCCCGGCCTGCCGCTGAACTTTTTGAACAGGTGATGACGACACTTTGCGATAAACCTCATGGCGAGGATCGTCGCGTTCGTGACGCGTCTCGACCCATGGATAGATCGTGGTGGCTTCATGCTTCGAGATGCGCTTCAAACGAAGCGCTCCTCAGGATGAGGTAGCGCATTGAGGAGTATCTGATGCCCTGGCTTGAACCCGTATCGCTGCGTGGCGCCCATGCCCGGCTTGAGCCGTTGTCTCAGGAGCATTGCGACGGCTTGATCGCAGCTGCCGGCGACGGTGATCTCTCGAAGATCTGGTACACGGCGATCCCGCGCGCGGAGGATATGGCCAAGGAAATCGATCGCCGGCTCGGATTGCACAAGGCGGGCACGATGCTGCCATGGACGGTGTTCGATGCCGACGGGAAGATCGCGGGCATGACCACGTACATGAACGTCGATGCGGCGAACCGGCGCGTCGAGATCGGCTCGACCTGGTATGCCCGACGCGTGCAGCGCAGCGGACTTAACACGCAATGCAAGCTGCTCCTGCTCGCTCATGCCTTCGAGAAACTCGATTGCATCGCGGTCGAGTTCCGCACCCATTTTTTCAACCATCAGAGTCGCCGTGCGATCGAACGGCTGGGCGCCAAGCAGGACGGCATCCTGCGCAACCATCAGATAACGCCGAACGGCACGTTGCGCGACACGGTAGTATTCAGCATCATCGCCGGCGAATGGCCGACGGTGCGGGCGCATCTTGCCTATCAATTGAACGAAAGAGCGCGGTAACGATGGATACATTCGACTACGTGATCGTGGGCGCGGGCTCTGCCGGCAGCGTGCTCACCCACCGGCTCAGCGAAGATGCGGGTACCAGCATCTGCGTATTGGAGGCGGGTCCGAGTGACTGGCATCCCTACATCCATCTGCCGGCGGGCTTCATCAAGACGTTTCACATGAAGAGCATCAACTGGGCTTACCAGCAGGAGCCCGGTCCCTGGACCGGCGGCCGCAGCATTTATGCGCCGCGCGGCAAGACGCTGGGCGGGTCGTCCTCGATCAATGGCCACATCTACAATCGTGGCCAGCGCCAGGACTTCGACACCTGGGCGCAATATGGCAACCGCGGCTGGGGCTATCAGGACGTGCTGCCGTATTTCAAGCGGCTGGAGCGGCGTGTCGGCGAGGGCGATGATGCGTTTCGCGGCCGCGACGGCAACCTGACCGTCACCACCATGGACTGGCGGGATCCGCTCTGCGAAGCGTTCATGGCCGGTGCGATCAGCCTCGGCATTCCCCGCAATCCCGATTACAACGGCGCGATCCAGGAGGGTGTTTCCTACGCCCAGCGCACCATCAAGAATGGCTTGCGCGTCAGCGCCGCGACGGCGTTCCTGCATCCCGCGATGAAGCGACCGAATGTCGATGTGCGGACGCACGCCCACGCCGCCAACATCATCTTCGAAGGCAAGCGCGCAGTCGGGGTACGCTACATCAAGGGCGGCAAGGGCGGCATACCGGTCGAGGTTCGCGCCCGCAAGGAAGTGATC
This sequence comes from uncultured Alphaproteobacteria bacterium, assembly GCA_963756215.1. Lineage (GTDB taxonomy): Bacteria > Pseudomonadota > Alphaproteobacteria > Rhizobiales > Xanthobacteraceae > Bradyrhizobium. The sequence goes on from CAVWMY010000003.1 coordinate 631,163, forward strand.
CTGTCCGGCGGCAGCTACAACTCGCCGCAATTGTTGCAATTGTCCGGCGTCGGCGCACCCGACCTGCTGCAATCGCTCGGCATCGAAGTGCGTCACGCGCTGCCGGGCGTCGGCGAGGGGTTGCAGGACCATTACGCGCCGCGTTCGGTTGCGCGCGTCAAGAACATCAAGACCATCAACGAGCGGCGGCGCGGCCTTGGCCTCATGATGGAGGCGATCAAATGGGCCACGACGCGGCGCGGGCTGCTCTCGCTGTCGCCGACCATGGTCTATTGCTTCTGGCATTCCGGCGAGACCACCGAAAGCTCCGACCTGCAACTGACGTTCACGCCGGCGAGCTACAAGGAGGGCGTGCAGGGACAGCTTGAAGATCAGCCCGGCATGACCGTCGCCTCCTGGCAGCAGCGGCCCGAAAGCCGCGGTTATGTACGGGCGCGGTCGGCGGACCCGTTCGAACCGCCGGTGATCCAGACCAATTATCTCGCCGAAGAACTCGATCGCCGCACCGTCGTCGCGGGCATGAAGCTGGCGCGCCGTCTGCTCGCCTCGGCGCCGCTGGCGCCTTATTACGAATATGAGGACTTCCCGGGACCCGGCGTGCAGAGCGACGACGAGTTCCTGGCCGCGGCGACCCAGCGCGGCACCACGACGTTCCATCCCGGCTGCACCTGCCGGATGGGCCCGGCCGACAGCCGGTGGGCCGTGGTCGACGACGAGTTGCGCGTCCACGGCCTGCAGAACCTTCGCGTGATCGACGCTTCGATCATGCCGCGGATGATCTCGGCCAACCTCAATGCCTCGACCATGATGATTGCGGACAAGGCCTCGGATCTGATCCGTGGCCGCACCGCGGCTGCGAATTGAATCTTTCGCGAGGGGACCGGTCGTGACATCCGGGTGGGTATTTCTGGTCACGTTCGCGTCGACCATGGCCGGCGCCGGGTTCGGCATGGTATTGCGTACCCAACTCCCCGCGGCATACCTCTCGCCCGAGATCAAGGAAGTCGTCAGGCTCGGCGCGGGCCTGCTTTCAACGCTGGCGGCCGTGGTCATCAGCCTGATGATCGCTTCCGCGAAGTCCTCCTATGACACGCAGGACGCCCACTTTCGGCAATTGGCCGCGCATATCGTTCTGGTCGATCAATTGCTCGCGCATTACGGGCCGGAAGCAGTGGAGATCCGCAAATTGATGCGGCAGGCGGTACCGATCACGCTGGATCGGATATGGCGAGAGCAGGCGGCGCGGATACCGGCAAACAGTGCGTTCTCGACCAGCTCCGGGGCGGAGCAGCTCTTTCAGGCGATCGAGACGCTGTCCCCCGCGAATGACGAGCAGCGCACACTCAAGCTTCGGATCGCGCAAGCCGGCACCGACATCGCCAACGCCCGGCTGTTGATGTTCTCCGATGTCGATACGCCGATCATGACGCCGTTTCTCTTGATCCTGGTGTTCTGGCTGACGGTGATCTTTACGAGCTTCAGCCTGTTCGTCGAGCCGGGCCCCGTCATCATCGCCGCGCTGTTGGTGTTTGCGCTGTCGGTATCGAGCGCGCTGTTCATGGTCGCCGATCTCGGCCAGCCGTTTGCCGGATTGATGCAGATATCGAACCAACCGCTGCGGCACGCGCTTGGTTCGATCGAATGATCCGGGGCGGGTTGCGATCAGCCGTAGACGAAGGCGCTATCGTTCAGGTCGATCGCGGGGAATTCGTCCTTCTCGGCCCAGTAGTCCTGGCTGTGCTGCCACTCCGGCTTGTCGCCGCGCTTGGGCAACAAATGCATGCCGCGCGTCATGTAGCCCGGGTTGAAATTCTCCGCGTCGATCCAGGGCAGCAACGGCATGTTGTGGTCTTCGGCGCGCAGCGCGGGCGTGACCTTTTTAGCACCGGTCTGCTTCATCTGATTGAGCAGGCGGCAAACGAAGTCGGCGACCAGGTCGACCCGCAGCGTCCAACTGGCGCGGAAATATCCGAACACCCAGACCAGATTGGGCACGCCCGTGAACATCATGCCGCGATAGGTCACGGTATCGGCAAAGTCGAGCGGCTTGCCGTCGATCGCGAAGTCGATATCGCCGTTCGCACTGAGGTTGAAGCCGGTCGCCGTGACGATAACGTCGGCTGCCAATGTCCGGCCGGATTTCAGAACGATGCCATCCTCGCTAAAACGCTCGATCTCGTCGGTTACCACCGAGGCTTTGCCGGACTTGATGCTTTGAAACAGGTCGCCATCCGGAATGAAGGCGATGCGCTGCCGCCACGGCCGGTACCTCGGCGTGAAATGGGTTGCGATGTCGTAGTCGGGGCCGAGATAGGCCTTGACCGCGGACAACAGGTCCTTCTTGGCGGCTTCCGGTTCTTCGAAGGTCTTGCGCGTGAACGCGTCCTGCTCGAACAGGATCTTGCGGCGGGTGATCTCGTGAATCCAGGTCTCGTCAACCTGCAGCTGGCGCAGGGTTTCGGCGATCTCAATCGCATTGCGACCGGTCCGGAAATAGGTCGGCGAGCGCTGCAGCATCGTCACATGCGCGGCATCCTTGGCAATAGCCGGAATCAGGGTTGCGGCGGTGGCGCCGGAGCCGATGACGACGACCTTCTTGTTCTTGTAGTCGAGGTCTTCGGGCCATTTCTGCGGGTGGACGATCGGGCCCTTGAACCTGGCCATGTCCTGCCACTCCGGCGTATAGCCTTCGGTGTGACGGTAATAACCCTGGCACATCCAGAAAAAACCGGCGGTGAACCGCCGCGCTTCCCCGGTGTCGGTCCGGATGGCGTCGATGGTCCAGAGATTATCGGCGCTCGACCAGGTCGCCGCGGTGATGGTGTGCTGATAGCGGATGTGGCGACCGAGATCGTTCTCGGCGATCACGTCGCCCATATATTTCAGAATCTCAGCAGCGGTCGCGATCGGCGCGCTGGTCCACGGCTTGAAGCGGTAGCCGAACGTGTGGAGGTCGCTGTCGGAACGGATGCCGGGGTAGCGGTGCGTGGTCCAGGTGCCGCCGAACGTCTTTTGCGTTTCGAGCGCAACGAAACGGGTCCCCGGGCACTGCTTGGTCAAGTGATAAGCCGCGCCGACGCCGGATATGCCGGCGCCTGCAATGACAACATCGAAATGTTCGGTCGCAGCAGGCTTTGCCACGCGGATCTGCGCTTGAACGTTCATCTTCCCCGCCTCTTTGTTTATTATTTTATGGTTTTATTTTTTATTGGTCGCACTTCAAACCCGGAGCGTCGGAACCGAAATCCCGGCGCGCCGGATCGCAGACTATACTTCTCGCCGGCTCAGAAACGCCAGCCGTTCGAACAAGTGCACGTCCTGCTCGTTCTTCAGCAGCGCGCCGTGCAGCGGCGGAATCAGCTTGCGCGGATCGCGCTCCCGCAGCATCTCCGGCGTGATGTCTTCATTGAGCAGGAGTTTCAGCCAATCGAGCAGCTCCGACGTGGACGGCTTCTTCTTCAGGCCGGGCACTTCCCGCACCTCGAAGAAAATCCGCAACGCTTCTTCCACCAGCCGCTTCTTGATGCCGGGGAAGTGGACGTCGACAATCCGGTTCATGGTGTCGATGTCGGGGAATTTGATGTAGTGGAAGAAGCAGCGACGCAGGAAGGCGTCCGGCAATTCCTTCTCGTTGTTCGACGTGATCATCACGATCGGCCGCAGCTTGGCCTTGATGTTCTCGCCGGTCTCGTAGACGAAGAACTCCATCCGATCGAGCTCGAGCAGAAGGTCGTTGGGAAATTCGATGTCGGCCTTGTCGATTTCATCGATCAGCAGCACCGGCCGCTTGTCATGGGTGAAGGCTTCCCACAATTTGCCGCGCTTGATGTAATTGCCGATATCGGAAACCCTGGCGTCGCCGAGCTGGCTGTCGCGCAGCCGCGACACCGCGTCGTATTCGTAGAGGCCCTGTTGCGCCTTGGTGGTCGACTTGATGTGCCAGGTCAGGAGCGGCGCGCCGATTGCCTTGGCGACTTCCTCCGCCAGCACGGTTTTACCGGTGCCGGGCTCGCCCTTCACCAGCAGCGGGCGCTCGAGCACCATCGAGGCGTTGACGGCGATCTTGAGATCGTCGGTGGCGACGTAGTCCTTGGTACCGGTAAATTTCATCGAGAAAGTGCCTCGTTGTTTGTTCTTGAGCGCAGCGGCGTTCCGTCTGTTGGGGACGATGGCGGGCGTCCCAACACCAGTTTTGCGGTTGCTGCGGGGGATAAAGCCTTTGTCACTCAATTCTAGTTGAAAAACCCGGCAGGTCTAGGCCTCTGCGCCGTGCCGAAGCCCTTGACGTTCCCTGGTGAGCGGGCAATCTGTCACCCATGTTTCTGCAATTCTTCACATCGCTGCGCGACGCCCAGGTGCCGGTGAGCCTGCGAGAATATTTGACGCTGATGGAGGCGCTCGACGCCGACCTTGCCGGACAGAGCGTGGAGGATTTCTATTATTTGTCGCGCGCCGCGCTGGTCAAGGACGAGCGCAACCTCGACAAATTCGACCGCGTGTTCGGCACCGTGTTCAAGGGGCTCGAAAGCCTGCTCGACGCGATGGAGAAGGCGGACATTCCGGCCGAATGGCTGAAGAAGCTCGCGGAAAAATACCTTACCGAGGAAGAGAAGAAACAGATCGAGGCGATGGGCTGGGACAAGCTCATGGAGACCCTTCGCCAGCGGCTGAAGGAACAAAAGGGCCGGCATCAGGGCGGCAACAAATGGATCGGCACCGCCGGTACCTCGCCGTTCGGCGCGGAAGGCTACAATCCCGAAGGTATCCGCATCGGCCAGGAGAAGAACCGCAACTTCCGCGCGGTGAAGGTGTGGGACCGCCGCGAGTTCAAGGACCTCGACGGCAATGTCGAGCTTGGCATCCGCAACATCAAGGTCGCGCTGCGGCGGCTGCGAAAATTCGCCCGCACCGGCGCGCCCGACGAACTCGATCTCGACACCACCATCAAGGAGACCGCCAACCACGGCTATCTCGACGTGCATATGCGTCCCGAGCGGCGCAACGCGGTCAAGGTGCTGGTGTTCTTCGATATCGGCGGTTCGATGGATTCACATATCGAGCAGGTCGAGGAATTGTTCTCGGCCGCCAAGACCGAATTCAAGCACATGGAATATTTCTACTTCCACAACTGCCTCTATGAGGGCGTGTGGAAGCAGAATCGACGCCGCTTTACCGACCGCACTCCGACCTGGGACGTGCTGCATAAATATCCACACGACTACAAGGTGGTGTTTGTCGGCGACGCCTCGATGTCGCCGTATGAGGTCATGGTGCCCGGCGGCTCGGTCGAGCACGTCAACGAGGAGGCTGGGTCGGTCTGGCTGGAGCGCATCACGCGCACCTATCCGCACGCGGTCTGGCTCAACCCGGTGGCGCAGCGGCACTGGGACTATTCGGAATCGACCACCATCATTCGCCGGCTGTTTTCGGATCGCATGTTCCCGATCACGATTGAAGGTCTTGAGAGCGCGATGAAGGAATTGGTGCGGTAACATCCTTGGCGTCATTCCGGGGCGCGCGATAGCGCGAAGCCGGAATGACGGAATTCGGAGATATTTTCCAATGGCCCAAACCATCCACCGCGGCATCAAGGCCCTGATCGATGAGGCCAATGCCCAGATCGAAACCGTCAGCGCCGCCGATGCGATCAAGGAGGCGCAGAGCGACGATGTCGTGATCGTCGATATCCGCGATCCCCGTGAGATCGAACGCGACGGCCGCATACCCGGCGCGTTCTCCTGTACCCGCGGCATGCTGGAATTCTGGATCGATCCCGCGAGCCCCTACGCCAAGCCGATTTTCCAGCAGGACAAGAAATTCATCTTTCATTGCGCGGGCGGCTTGCGCTCGGCGCTGGCCGCCAAAACCGCCGAGGATATGGGATTGAAGCCGGTCGCCCATATCGGCGGCGGTTTTGCCGCCTGGCGCGACGCTGGCGGCCCGGTCGAGAAGTACGAGCCGAAGAAACCGAACGCCTAAGTCGTCACGCGCGAGCTTGACCCGCGTGTCCATCCTCCGAAAGATGGATTGCCGATCAAGTCCGGCAATGACGCTTGGAGTACCAGGAGATTAGCACGCATGACACCATCTAACGACGATCCGCTCGTCTCCACCGATTGGCTCGCCGCGCATATCGATGATCCGAAGGTGCGCATCATCGATGCGTCCTACAAGATGCCGGGCGTGCTGCCGTTGCCGTCGGATGATTATCTCGGCGCGCACATTCCGGGTGCGGTGTTCTTCGACGTCAACGCCATTTCCGATCGCAACGATCCGCGGCCGCATATGTATCCGGAGGCCGAGCAGTTCGCGCGCGATGTCGGCGCACTCGGTATCGCCCCGGGCGACACGGTGGTGGCCTACGATTCCGGCGCCTGGGTAGCGGCGCCGCGGGCGTGGTGGATGTTCCTGTCGTTCGGCCATCGCAATGTGAAGGTGCTCGATGGCGGCCTGAAGAAGTGGCTGCGCGAAGGACGTCCGACGCATTCCGGCAAGGTCACGCTGAAGCCGGCGAAGTTCAAGGCGAAGTTCGATCCGACCTTCGTCCGCAGCCAGCAACAGCTGCTGTCCAACCTGGACACGCGGGCCGAGCAATTGGTCGACGCGCGTCCGCAGCCGCGCTTCGAGGGAACGGTAGCCGAGCCCTGGCCCGGGCGTCGCCCCGGACACATTCCCGGCAGCCGCAATGTGCCCTATGCCGAGCTGTTCGACGCAGCGACCGGCGCGATGAAGCCGCTGCAGGATTTGCGGAAGGCGTTCAGTGCCGCCGGGGTCGACCTGAACCGGCCGATCGTCACCACCTGCGGCTCGGGCGTTTCGGCGCTGGTGTTGACGCTGGCGCTGTATCGGCTCGGCGTGCGCGGCAGCGCACTCTATGACGGTTCCTGGGCCGAATGGGGCTTGCCCGACGGACCGCAGGTCGCGACCGGGCCGGCCTGACCGGTTTCAAGCGATGCCGTCGTGAGGTCTAGCGGGCGACCGGCTGACCGAACAAGTCGACGGGCTGGCGGGATGCTTGATGCGCGGCTCGTGCCGCCGCCCTGCGGCGCGCGTTCGCCCGCCGCGTCTGCAGCTGCTTCTTCAGCGCGCTCTTGTCGGGTTTGGCGACGGGCGGTTTCGGCGGCGTCGGTATCGGAATGGCCACGGCCGGTCCGCCCAGCGTGGCGATCGTCTTCGAGGCGTCGCTGATAGGCGAGGGCGGTTTCGGCGTGGCCGACGGTTCAGGCGAAGCCGGCCCTGCCTCCGCGACCGGCGGAAGCGATTCGCCTGCCGCAAGTGGCCCGGGCGCGGCTACGTTGGTATCCGCGACGATCCTGGCATCATCGACCTCCGAGGTGTCCGATGCGGCCTCGGATGCGGAGGCCACGGCTTCCGAAGGCGAGGTTGCGATAACCGGATTTTCCGCGACCGGATTGTCGGCGGCTGGCGATTTGGCGGTGGCCGTATCCGCCACCGGGGCTTCCGGCTTGGCCGCTTCAGCCGGCGGGGAAGGCTGGTGCGGCAGCTCGGCAATCTCCGCGGCCTCGGTTGCCGGCGTCGCGGCAGGCTCGGCCGGGACGCCTTGGCTCTTGTTCGGTGCCGCGTCTGCGTTCAAGTCTGCGTCCGGCATCGGCATCTCGACCTTCGGCGCGGCGTCGACCCGTAGCAGCGCCAGCACCGGCCCGGTCGCGTCTTTTGTCGCGTCGCCGGTCTGTTCAAACCTGGTTTCCGGAGCCGGCTGCCAGGTCGGCGCGCTGGCGAACTCCTCATGCGCGGTCCGGAGCAGCGCGGCCGCCCCCAACCCGAAGATCAGGATCGACGTCGACAGGATGATCGCGGCAAACAGGAAACGAAAACCAGGGAGCATGGACGCCAGGTTCCACTTCGCGGGAAATGCGAAGCTTTGAGCATCGGGAACGCGGTGAGGACAGCATTTGCCGTGTCCGCAACGCCAGCAGCACCGCCCGAGCATCGCGAATCAGGTTGATTTCAGGATAGCGCAAGGCATTCGCGGCGGTTGATAAAAATCGTCCGCACCCTGGCCGAAATTGGGCCGAACGGTGTTCTCGCCGCCGCTGAGGCTTCGTTGCAACGGTCGTTGCAGGATCATCACAAATCTCGGAACCCGGCGCAAAACCTACGAAATTGTCTTGAATGCGCCGCTATCTTCGGTCATTTCCGTGAGTGCTCCAGTGTCGACTTGGGGACTAGCAAAAGCGATGATGATCAAACGCATTCTGACGATTTGCGCGGCTATTGCGACTGGCGCAGCGGGGACTTCGTTCGCGCTGGCCCAGAGCTATCCGGTCCCGCCCGGCACAATCTATTCCTCGCCTTATCCGGCTGGCGGCGGCCCGGCCGATTATCGCCGCGCGCCGGGTGTCCCGGATTACGATTCGGTCGACGATGATGATTCGCGCGATTCAGTCGCGCTGTCGCCACCCGGCCCTGTGCTCTCGCCCGACGATCCGCGCTACGGCCGCCCGATGGGCGCTCCGCCGGCTTATTCGGATCGTGGCGTCCCGACCGGTCCCGTGCTTTCGCCGGACGATCCGCGTTACGGCCGCCCGATGGGGGCCCCGCCGGTTTATTCGGATCGTGGCGTCCCGACCGGTCCCGTGCTTTCACCCGACGATCCGCGCTACGGCCGCCCGATGGCACCGCCGCCGGCCTATTCCGACCGCGGAGCGCCGACCGGTCCGATTCTTTCACCCGATGATCCCCGTTACGGCCGTCCGAGTGGTCCGCCGCCGGTGATTTATTCTGATCGCGACAACGGAGACAATCGCGCGCCGGCCCCGGATGGCCTGCGTCCGCCGGGAGCCATTGGCGCTCAAGGTGGTGTCACCGGATCGACGGGGGCCGATGGCCGCCCGATGACGGTGGCGGCGCTGCCGCCGGAGGATCAGCCTGAAACCGGCACGGCGCAACTCCCGCCGAACCTGCGCCGGCAGGAAGTCGCTTTCCAGACCAAGGAGCCGGCGGGCACGTTGGTCGTCGATACCCCGAATACGTATCTCTATTACGTGCTGGGCGGCGGCCGCGCGATCCGTTACGGCGTCCGTGTCGGCCGCGACGGTTTCACCTGGACTGGCGTGCAGAAGATCACGCGCAAGGCAGAGTGGCCGGATTGGCATCCGCCGCCGGAAATGATCGACCGTCAGCCATATCTGCCGCGCTTCATGGCCGGCGGGCCCGGCAATCCGTTGGGCGCGCGTGCGATGTATCTTGGGTCCACCGTGTACCGGATCCATGGCACCAACCAGCCCTCGACGATCGGCAAATTCGTTTCGTCGGGCTGTATCGGCATGCTGAACGATGACGTCTCGGACCTGTTCGACCGGGTCAAGGTCGGCACCCGCGTGGTGGTGCTGCCCGGCGGTGCTCCGCCCGCGGCGGTAGCTTCGGCCCAGGCGGTGCCCGGACCGAATGCCGGTCCGTCCGGTACCCAGCCGACCGTGGTGCCCCCGCTGCCCGCGCCGGTCACGGTGCGATAGCAGCTATCCTCGTCGCCGCGAGGACCTCGAGCGAGCAGCCGAGAGATCCGGTTCAGCTGAACTGGATCGCCTCGCAACGGGCTGCGGTGACGGGTGAGTTGATTGCAGAGATTGTCCTGGATTACGCCAGCCGCCGCAGCGGCTCGCCCTTGAGCCAAGCACCGATACCATCGACCATCTGGCCGTAATGGGCGCGGAACGCGTCCTGCGACACGTAGCCGAGGTGCGGCGTCAGGACCATGTTGTCGAGCTTGCGGAAGGGGTGTCCGACCGGCAGCGGCTCGACCGAGAAGACGTCGATTCCGGCGCCGGCGATTCTGCGTTGCTGTAGCGTCTCCAGGAGCGCCGCCTCATCGACGATCGGCCCCCGCGACGTATTGACCAGGTAGGCCGTGGGCTTCATGCGGGCGAGGTCTTCCCGTCCCACCAGCCCGCGCGAGCGATCGCTTAGCACCACATGGACGGTAATGACGTCGGCGGTCGCGAACAACTCCTCCTTGGTGGCGTAGCCGACGCCGACTTCCTTGCAACGTTCCCGCGTCAGGTTGGGACTCCAGGCAATCACCTTCATGTCGAATGCCTTGGCAAGGGCGGCCATTTTGGCGCCGAGCTTGCCGAGGCCCACGATGCCGAGCGTTTTGCCCTCGATTTCGACGCCGCAGAACTTCTGCCAGGGCTCGCCGGCATGCATGCGCGCATTCTCGCGGCCGATGCCGCGGGTCAACTCCAGGATCAGGCCCATCGTCAGCGGCGCCGTGGGATCCTGACCCCACTGCGTTCCGCACAACACGATCCCGCGCGCCTTGGCGGTCTCGGTGTCGATCGACGCGTTGCGCATGCCAGAGGTGATCAGGAGCTTCAGCTTGGGCAAGGCTTCGAGCACCGCGCGCGGAAAAGCCGTGCGCTCGCGCATCGCGCAGACGATCTCGAAATCCTTCAGTGCGCTGACGACCGCTTCCGGCGAGGTGAACGGCCGTTCGAAGACCGTGACGTCGACGCGGTCCGCGATAGCGGACCAATCGGCGACTTCCAGGGCGATGTTGAAATAGTCATCGAGAATTGCACAGCGCAGCCGCGTCATCATGGAGTCCGTTCAGGTGATGGGACGGTGTGAAACCGCCGTCGGGGGACTGCCATGGTCGCGCGCAATATGGGAGCGCGCAAGCGCCCGAACCGATAAAAACGCGCGCGGTTGTCAGCGCGACGTCAGCCTGCGCGCCTTTGCCGCCTCGATTTCGGAGAGCATCGATTGGACCGCGGGCGACAGCGCCATCTGCTTGGCGCGGCAGGCGGGCCCCGGACCGCGCATATAGTGCAGTTCCGGGCGGTACCGGTCGAAGGCCCGGGTGGACATCTGGTGCCAAAAGAGGCGGATTCCGGCGAAAGGTCCGGCATGACTGAGCGCCGGGGAGGGAAGCGATGCCGAGCTGATGGTTGCCATGACGCGGCCCCGTGGTTTCGCCGGCGGCCTCGGCCGCACGCGATTGCGACTTTTCGGCGATGCAGACCATTTTTTGCCTGATTGATTAAAGGAAGGTTAAATTTGTCGGAATTGGATGCCGACATGGTCACCGCCCCGTAATCATCCGTGGTGAACGAATGGAAAACGCCGGGCTGCAGTTGCCCTTTGAGGGCCGCGCCGCTACATCAGCGGCAGCAAAACTTCCATAATTCCACAGGGTTCAGGGGTCGCGATGGCTCGTCAGTTTGTCTATTTCATGCAGGGTTTGACCAAGAGCTATCCGACCCGCAAGGTGCTCGATAACGTCCATCTGTCGTTCTATCCCGACGCCAAGATCGGCGTGCTCGGCGTCAACGGTTCGGGCAAATCGACGCTGCTGCGAATCATGGCCGGCCTCGACAAGGAATATAACGGCGAGGCGTGGGTCGCCGAGGGTGCCCGGGTCGGCTACCTCGAGCAGGAGCCGCAGCTCGACGCCGGCAAGACCGTGCGCGAGAACGTCATGATGGGTGTCGCCAAGCAGAAGGCGATCCTCGACCGCTACAACGAGCTGGCGGTAAATTATTCCGACGAAACCGCCGACGAGATGACCAAATTGCAGGACGAGATCGAGGCCGCGGGCCTCTGGGATCTCGACAGCAAGGTCGATCAGGCGATGGACGCGTTGCGCTGCCCGCCTGACGATTCCGACGTCACCAAGCTCTCAGGCGGTGAGCGCCGTCGCGTCGCACTGTGCAAGCTGCTGCTCGACCAGCCCGAACTGTTGCTGCTGGACGAACCGACCAACCACCTCGACGCCGAGTCGGTGTCGTGGCTGGAAGGCCATCTGCGTAATTATCCCGGCGCGATCCTGATCGTGACCCATGACCGCTATTTCCTCGACAACGTTACCAGCTGGATCCTCGAGCTCGATCGCGGCCGGGGCATTCCCTATGAGGGCAATTACTCGTCCTGGCTGGTGCAGAAGCAGAAGCGCCTCGAGCAGGAAGGGCGCGAGGATGCCGCGCACCAGAAAACGCTGGCCCGCGAGCAGGAATGGATCGCGTCCTCTCCGAAAGCACGCCAGGCCAAGTCCAAGGCGCGCTATCAGCGATATGAGGATCTGCTGAAGCAGGCGAGCGAGAAGCAGAGCCAGACGGCGCAAATCACGATTCCGGTCGCCGAGCGTCTTGGTCAGAACGTGGTCGACTTCGAAGGCCTCAGCAAAGGTTTCGGCGACCGTGAGCTGATCGACAACCTCACCTTCAAGCTTCCGCCGGGCGGCATCGTCGGCGTGATCGGTCCCAACGGCGCCGGCAAAACCACGCTGTTCCGGATGATCACCAAGCAGGAGACACCCGACAAGGGCAGCATCACCGTCGGCGAGAGCGTGCATCTCGGCTATGTCGACCAGTCGCGCGACGATCTCGACGGCAAGAAGACGGTGTGGGAGGAAATATCCGGCGGCAACGAGTTGATTCTGCTCGGCAAGAAGGAAGTGAATTCGCGCGGCTATTGCTCGTCGTTCAACTTCAAGGGCGGCGACCAGCAGAAGAAGGTCGGTGCGCTGTCGGGCGGTGAACGCAACCGCGTCCATCTGGCGAAGATGCTCAAGTCCGGCGCCAATGTGCTGCTGCTCGACGAGCCCACCAACGACCTCGACGTCGATACGCTACGCGCCCTGGAAGAAGCGCTGGAGGATTTCGCCGGCTGCGCCGTGATCATCAGCCATGACCGCTGGTTCCTCGACCGCATCGCGACCCATATCCTCGCCTTCGAGGGTGACAGCCACGTCGAATGGTTTGAGGGTAACTTCCAGGACTACGAAAAAGACAAGATGCGCCGGCTGGGGCAGGACTCGATCATCCCGCATCGTGTAAAATACAAGAAACTGACGCGGTAAATCGGGAGCCCCCGGGGAATGGCCGACTGGAACGCAGAGCAGTATCTCAAATTCGAGGACGAGCGGACCCGGCCGTCGCGGGACCTGCTGACGCAGATCCCGCTCACCGACGCGCGCAAGGTTGTCGATATCGGCTGCGGGCCCGGTAATTCGACTGAACTGCTGGTCAAGCGCTGGCCGCAGGCCGAGGTGATCGGCATCGACACCTCGGCTGACATGCTTCGGCAGGCGAAGGAACGCTTGCCGGGCGTGAACTTCATCGAAGCCAATATCGCCCACTGGATACCCACCGCCGGCACCGATGTTCTGTTCGGCAACGCGATTTTTCAATGGGTGCCGAACCATCTCAAGCAATTGCAGCGGCTGCTCGGCGCGCTGGCACCGGGCGGTGTGCTCGCGGTGCAGATGCCCGACAATCTCGACGAGCCATCTCACGTGCAGATGCGCGAGGTCGCGCATCTCGAACCCTGGCGCAAGACGCTGGCCGAGGCCGCGCAACTGCGCGATTCGTTGCCGAGGCCGGGCACTTATTACGACGCCCTGCGCCCGCTTTGCGCGCGGCTGGAGATCTGGCACACGGTCTACAATCACGTGCTCGAAGACGCCGGCGCCGTGGTTGAATGGGTCAAGGGTACAGGCTTGCGGCCCTTCCTTGATCCGCTGGAGCCGTCCGAGCGCAAGAAATATCTCGCTGAATATACTGCACGCATCGCCGCCAGCTATCTGCCGCAAGCGGACGGCAAGGTGCTGCTGCGGTTTCCGAGGGTATTCATTGTAGCGGTGAGGTAAGAACTCAGGACGCGCTGAAGATCATCTTACCTTTTCCGCCGACCACATCTTGATCAGCAACCGATATGGAACGTCGTGCTCGTTGGCGGCGATCTGGATTTGCTCCAATAAGCCCAACGGCAGATCGCTGTGAGGTCTTGCGCTTCCCGGAACTTCCGTTCCCGAGCTTCTGTTTTGAATTTGGGAACCGGTTTAGACTTGTTCACGGATTTGCCACTCGCTGAAATCTGGCGTTCGCTCGGATCACAATTTAAGTACAGCAGGCACGAATGCAGCACATCGGTTTTGTACGCAGTCTGAATTGTATCCTGCTCGCCGCCCTTGCGGTCGTGGCGACCATGGCGGGTTCGCATAACGCTCGCGCCGCCGACGCGGGCTTCACGCAATTCATCGCTTCGCTCTGGCCGGAGGCGCAGGCGGCAGGGGTGTCGCGGGCGACCTTCGATGCGGAAACGCGCGGCCTCGAGCCGGATTACAAATTGCCGGACCTGATATTGCCCGGACGCCCCGCGACCGGTGCACCGTCGCAGGCCGAGTTCGTGCAGGTGCCGGCGGACTATGTCAAGGAAGCCAGCATCGCGCGCCTGGCGGACGAAGGGCAGCGGCTGATGCAGAAGTACCGCGCCGCCCTGAGCGCGATCGAGGCGCGCTTCGGCGTTCCCGCGACCGTCGTGCTCGCGATCTGGGGCCGCGAGACTGACTTCGGCCGGTACACCTTGCCATATGACGGGCTGCGCGTGCTGGCGACGCAGGCCTATGTCGGCCGGCGCAAGGATCAATACCGCAACGAGTTCATCCTGGCGTTGAAGATGATCGGCGACGGCGAGGTGACCCGCAAGGATCTGCGCACGTCCTGGGCCGGCGCCACCGGCTATACACAATTCCTGCCGTCGGAATTCTACAAGCACGGTGTCGACTTCGACGGCGATGGCCGCAAGGACATCTGGCACTCGGTGCCGGACGCGCTCGCTTCCGCCGCAGAGCAACTCGTCAATAAGGGTTGGCAGCCGGGCGTGCGTTGGGCCTATGAGGTGCGGGCGCCGGCCAACGTCGATTGCACGCTCGGCGTGCCGGAAGTGACGAAGCCGATCGGCGACTGGCTCCGCGACGGTTTCGTCCCGGTGCGCGGCGAGAAGCTCAGCGCCGCCGAACTGGCCCAGCCGGCGTCGCTGCTGCAGCCGGAGGGCATTTACGGTCCGGCATTCCTGACCACGAAGAATTACTTCGTCATCAAGGAATACAATTTCTCCGATCTCTATGTGCTGTTCGTTGGGCACCTCAGCGACCGCATGCGCAGCCCGCTCGCGTTCGCGACGCCGTGGTCGGCTTCGACGCAATTGCGCACCACCGACGTCGAGGCGATGCAGCGCGGGCTGACGCGGCTCGGCCTTTACAAGGATAAGCTCGACGGAAAGGCAGGGATGCAGACCCGCGCTGCGCTGGGCACTTACCAGAAATCGGCCGGGCTGAAGGTGGATTGCTGGCCGAGCGAAACGGTACTGCGTTCGATCAGTGCCGCGCGTTAGTTGAAGCGAAGGCCATTCCCGCAATCGGCAAGAAAAAACCCGGCTGACGGTCCAGCCGGGTTTTGAGGTCGAGCGGCGACGAACGCCGCGGTCAGATCAGTTGCAGACTTCTACGCGACGGAAGCGCCAGGCGTAGCCGTCCCAGAACCGCTCGCGAACGAAGCGGCAGGGCGGCGGGGCTTCTTCCACATAGACCGGCGCGGGATAGGCCGGCCGGGTGGCGGCGATGGCACCGCCAACAATCGCGCCGCCGATAAGCCCGCCGGCCACGGCCGCGCCGAGGTTGCGCTGGGCGCTTGCGGGCGTCGTGGTAAGCGAACCGGCAACGGTTGCGACCGCGACAAGGGCAGCAAATGTCGTCTTCATGTCTTGGGCTCTCCTAGAGGTGGCGCCTCAAGTCAGCGCCGGGTTTAAAAATGACTCACACGCTGGATTCGAGGCTCGCCGTGGCCGAATAGCACACAACAGTCAATCGAAAGTAACGCCATGAGCGCGGTGGGCCGGAAAAAAGGTTTTTTCAGGCCGATTTTTGACGGCGCTCCCGAAAACGCACCGGTTCCGGGAGCGCGGATGCTGATTTAATGAAGGTGAACGGCGTTAACCGCAAACCCGCACCCGGCGAAAGCGCCAAGCGTAACCATCCCAGAAGCGCTGCCGCTGCCAGACGCAACCGCCATAGGGATCGGCCGCGACATACGCCGGTGCGCCGTAATAGCCGTAACCCGGGCCGTAGTAGCCGGGGCCGTAGCCGTAGCCGGGGCCGTAGTATCCGGGTCCCGCCAACGCGCCGCCGACAATGGCGCCGCCGATGATTCCGCCCGCTATGGCGGCGCCTACGCCACGTTGCGCATGGGCCGGCGCGGGCGCTGCGATGGCCGAAACGGCCAGCGTCGAGGCGGCCGCGAGTGCCATCAATGTTTTCCTCATGGCTTCACCTTTCTTATTTCAGTCGGGAATAGCTTTTGGTCGGGAACAGCTCGTACCGAGCCAAGGCAACAAGCGTTCTGTTCACCCGAAGGTTCCATATCGCGCTTGAATGATCAATGAACGGGGGCGCCATATTTGCCGACCAATGGCGGCCCGTACGGGTCGTTTTCGCGACCGCACAACGCCGGATATTTCTCGAGGTTTCCGAATCAAGACAATGGATGGCGGCAGGGGCGTCGCAAGGCCTGATTATGACCGCCTTGCCGGTATGGCGCGAGGGAGCCACGGCGGCGCCGATGGGCGCCTGCCGACGATCCGCTCGCACCCCGTGACCGCGTGACCGCATCCACAAATACCTGCCAGGCCCTATGACGCCGTGACAGGAGCGATCACCAATTCGGAGCCGGATCATCCCGGCTGTCCCGGCGATAGCGACAGTGGCCGCGACAGGAATGGCCGAGTGGCGGCAGCCACGGACGCTGAATTCGCGGAAGAGCCGGAATCCGGTTTATGCCTGAGCCGCAGCAACTTTAGAGCCATTCTAGTCGTTCGCTCCCAGTTTGGAATCACTTCAAAATGGGCTTTTTCCTTTTGCATCCACCGCGGCTCTTCAATATCGATGACGCATCCGCAGCCTTGGTGAGCGCCTCGCTTTCATGATTGTTTGTTCCTGTAACGTCCTGTCCGACCACGATGTTCGCAGTGCCGTCCATGGTGCGGAAGATCTGCCCCGGAATCCCAAGCAGCTCTATGGTTGCCTCGGCTGCAGCGCCGAATGCGGCCGCTGCGCGCGCACGATCAAGAGCATCCTTGACGAGGCGCTCGGGGCCTGCGCCAAGGCCTGCTGTTCCGGTTGCCCGCACAGCCAGGCAGGGCACGGCCTGACGGGTAGCGAACCGGCTCTCGGCCATGCTCTTGGCGACGGATCGTCGCCGCTCGAAGTGCTCGCCTGACCCGCCGATCGCGCCTGCGCGCACTCCCCAGGCCTCGCTGACCATCTGTAATTCATTGAACCGGCAAGCACTTTCGCTTGATCGGCAAAAGGGTTGCTCTCGTCGTGAATCTGATTTAGAAAGGTTCTAAATTCAATGTCGGGACCGTTTCGGCCCCGCAACCGGAGCGCAGCCATGCAAGGCGACCCCAAAGTCATCGATTTCCTCAACAAGGGTCTGCGCAGCGAACTCACCGCCATCAACCAGTACTGGCTGCATTTTCGGCTATTGAACCACTGGGGGTTGCTGGAATTGGCGAAGCAGTGGCGCAAGGAATCCATTGAGGAGATGCACCACGCCGACCGCTTCACGGACCGTATCCTTTTCCTCGACGGATTTCCCAACATGCAGGTGCTCGATCCCTTGCGGATCGGCCAGAACGTCAAGGAAATCCTCGAATGCGATCTTGCCGCCGAAGTCGGTGCGCGCAACCTGTACCAGGAAGCGGCGACCTACTGTCACAGTGTCAAGGATTACGTATCGCGTGACCTGTTCGAAAGCCTGATGAAGGACGAGGAGCATCATATCGATTTCCTCGAAACCCAGCTTGATTTGATCGAGCGCATCGGGCTTGAGCTCTACACCCAGAAGCATGTCGGCGGACTCGAAAGCGAATTCCACACCGACTGAAGCGGGCGGCGGCCGATGCCGATGACGGCACTCATCCCTTAATGGAACGCTCGCGGGCGGCCTGTCGCGAAACCGGAAGACAGCGAGCCCGCGTCACAATTGCGTCCGGTAGCGCGCCTCGACTTCAGCCTGCGGCTCCGGATCTCCCAACGCAGTCTGATCGTGGATCACCTGGCTGATGCTGGGAAATGACTCGCGTTCGACACGCGCCTGCGGCGTCCACAGCCTTGAGCGCATGAGCGCTTTGCCGCAATGGAAATAGGCCTCGCGCACGGCGATCCTCAGCAGCGCGCGCGGCGGTTTGCCAAACTCGATCATGGACTCCAGTAGCTCCGGATCGGCCGAGAGCTTGCCCTTGCCGCCGACCCGCAGCGTCTCGTCGATACCCGGCACGAAGAAGATCAGCTGCACGAAACCCGAGCCCTCGACGATATTGCGAAAGCTGTCGATCCGGTTGTTTCCGGAACGATCGGGCATCAGAAGCTCACGCGAGCCGGCGACATGGACAAAACCGGGATTGCCGCCACGTGGCGAAGCATCGACGCTGCCGTCCGCACCCGACGTCGCCAGCACGCAGAACGGCGACATCGCGATGAAAGTCTTGGCGTGGCTATCGAGTTCTGGCCGCGCCTTCGCGATCACGCGTGGCGAGGGCTTTGGGTAGATCGAGGCGAGGTCATCGGCGGCAAGATCGGTCAAGGCGGTCTCCTCAACAAGGCTGCGTCGCGACATCTCCAGCCTATCACCGTGAGGCCGCGGCGGCCATCGTGTCGCGCGCCACGACGGGATTACGCGTAACGGCGGAATTCACACCGCGTCGGCCGGCACGAAGCAGCTGATGATAATGGCGCCTCGGTGGTGCACGTACCACACCACGGCCTCGCCGACCGGATTGCCCCGGTCGCGGATAATGGCGTGCGCGGGCACCGGCATCCACTGACCTTCGATCGGCACCCAATAGGCGCCGTCGCGGTAGTCGTATTCGGTGCGGTGGCCGTCTGCGATGTCGCAACAGGGCACGCCGTTGGGGGCGACCACCCCCTTGAACCAGGCGCGGATGTCGGGCGGCACGTTGTCGTACTGACCGTTGTCGAAGGCGAGGGCCGCACTGCCAAGGGCAGAGGCGCATGCCATCAGGCCGATCTGCGCGAACCGTCGCATCCGATCCTCCACAGCGTTGCCGTCCACTATCGTCGACGCCGGAACGCGGCGGGAAACGAATCGTGCGGCAGCCGGATTAAGCCCGAGCCGCCGCACCGATGCATGCTCAAAGAATATGCGCCGTCGCGGCGCGTCGATTGACGCGCTGCGGAATCAAGCCCGGCTTCGGCGTTCCACGCATGCCGCAGGCGGTGCGCTTTACATCGTGCGCTGCGGCGCGGTCTGCAACAATTCCCGCAATTGATCGGCGTAGAACTTCGCGTTGCCGGTGGTGAGGTGGCCGCGCGTCTCGACGCTTGCCGGGATCAGCAAGAGCCGGCCGTTCTTGACCCGCTTCAACGCCGCGTCGGTGACGCCAGTCTCCGGTGGATTGCGCTCGTCGTCGGCGGCGTTGATCGCAAGCAACGTGGCTTCGATCTTCTCCATGCCGCCGGATGGATCGTAGTCATGCGACGCCTCCCACTGATAAATGAAGTCGTTCGCATCCGCGACCGGCTGCGCGAGCTGCCCGTCGACCATCTCGTCGGCCTTGGCGGTGGTCGGCGCCAGCATCTGGTAGGCAAGCGTGCCGCCGGCAGACGCGAACCGGTACGCCGAGATGGCATATTTCATCATGCGCGGCGGTGCGGTGTAGTTGCCGCCGTTGTAGTCGGGATCGTTACGGATGGTCTCGATCATCATCCGCCGCAGCATCCAGTTCCGCGCCGCCATCGCAGTCGGCTGCGAGGCCATCGGCACCAGCGCATCCATCATCTGCGGATAGCGCACGCCCCAGATCCAGGTGTGCATGCCACCCATCGAGTTGCCGATCACGAGGCGCAGATGCTTGACGCCAAGGCCCTCGGTGACCAGCCGGTACTGCGCATCGACCATGTCGGTGTAATCGTATTTTGGGAAACTCGTCTTCATGCCGTCGGAAGGCTTCAGCGATTGACCGTGGCCGAGGCCGTCGGGAATGATGATGAAGTATTTCGTCGCATCAAGCGGGCGGCCGGGACCGAACAGTTCGCCGGCAAAAGTCGGCGTGAGCATGCTGGCCGCCGAACCGCCGGAACCGTGCAACACCAGCACCGGCTGGCCGGTGGGCGCGCCGACGGTGGTGTAATGCAGTCGCAGCTCCGGCATAGTCTCGCCGTTGTGAAACTTGAAATCCCTGGCGATCCAGTCGCCTTGTTTCGGAGCGGGATAATCCGCCGCGACAGCGGCCAATGAGGTCATTGCAAAAACAATCGATAATGCGGCACGCAAGAACTCCATGATGCGTCTCCCTGGGCGCGGCCTCATTGCGTGGACCGCTACGGTAGAGGTCTATCATGCCGTGCCAGCGATCCGAGCCGGCAACGAAGCGGCGATCCCACAAAAATTTTCTGAGGGACGCGGACAACACCAGGGAATATCGAAGCGATACCGGAGCAGGTTTACCGTTGGTCGTCGATGTCGGTCTCGGGACGATCATTGCCGGCGGCGGTCTCGGTATGCCACTTGCCGTCGGCGGTCTCGTATTCGATCGCCTCGGTGCGGCCCGGTACACGCTGCTCGGTGGCGGCGCGCTTGGCCGCCGCCAGTGCCGCCGCGTGGGTCGAGAACGGCTCGGAGAACACGCCGTCAACAGTATAGGCCCAGCCGCCGTCATGCTGGACGATCTTGTAGGTGACGTGGGACATGCTGGAACTCGCTTTTTTGTCGGTTTCGCCGGGCAACGGGGTGAATGTGCCGCTTATTCTATGACAAAATAACCCGTGATGTAGGTTTTTGCAGCGGCCGATCGTCCTTCGGCTCGACAAGCGAACCGCAGGTCGTCGTCCGGCCAAAAGGAGCAAGCCAATGTGCCGCAACATCAAGACGTTGTTCAATTTCGAGCCGCCGGCAACCGAGGCCGAAATCAACGCCTCGGCGCTGCAGTTCGTCCGCAAGCTGTCGGGTTTCAACAAGCCGTCTGCGGCCAACGCGGCGGCGTTCGACCTCGCGGTCGCCGAAGTCTCGGCAAGCGCGCGGCGATTGCTGGTATCGCTGCACACCCACGCACCGGCGCGCGACCGCGAGATCGAGGCCGAGCGGGCGCGGGAGCGCTCGAAGCTGCGGTTCGGATAATCCGCTATCCGCAGGTTCGGCGGCGCGAACGATTATTTCTTGTCCTTGCGCCGCTTCTTTTTCTTGTCGGGCTTCTCGCGGTGATCGTCGTCTTCGTCATCCGCATCACGGGCGCCGTCGTCCAATTCTGTCAGCGCTTCCTGAGTTGCAGCCTCCAGTTCCGCAGTTTCCTGCGCGGCGGATTCGCGCGCACGCCGGTGCTCTTCCCAGGCATCGAAGATCAGTTGCAG
Organism: uncultured Alphaproteobacteria bacterium; assembly: GCA_963756215.1. GTDB lineage: Bacteria > Pseudomonadota > Alphaproteobacteria > Rhizobiales > Xanthobacteraceae > Bradyrhizobium. The sequence goes on from CAVWMY010000003.1 coordinate 652,329, forward strand.
CCACGGCATCACCTGTTCGATGGAGGGCAACTGCCCTGGCGGCCCAGCCTCTCCGCGTGGTCCGGCCTCGCCACGCGGGCCGGCCTCACCGCGAGGGCCGGTTTCGCCTCTGAGGCCCGGCTTGCCCTGTGGTCCGGCCTCGCCGCGCTTGCCCTCGGGACCTGGCCTGCCTTGCGGACCGGCCTCACCGCGCTTGCCTTGCAAACCGGGTTTGCCCGGCGGCCCGGCTTTGCCGCGCGCACCTTCAGGACCGGGCCTGCCTGGATGGCCTTGCGGTCCGGGTCGCCCAGGCTCGCCGGGACGGCCGCGCGCGCCTTGCGGTCCCTGTCGCCCTTGCCGGGTCGTTGTGTCGTCCGCCATCTGCGTTCCCCGCTGTTTGGTGTGGTTTTTAACAGAGGTTCGATGACCGCAGCAATTCAGCCGGCCCGCCGGGCGGATTCATCAACAGCAAGATGCACGAGGACGTTCAGCCGGCGTCCCACGCGACCGGCAGATTGAGCAGCCCGCGGAATGCCCAGCCGCCGATCCGCACCGGCTCCGATCGGTCGAGCCGCAAGCCTCGCAGCCGCGCAAAGATACTCGGCAGCGCCACGTCGGCCACCATTGCGCGCGAGGCAAAGGCGCCGGCGCAGTAATGTGGACCGGCGCCGAATGCGATGCTTTTGGCGGTGTCGCGGGTGATGTCGAAATTGTCGGGTTCGTCGAAACATGCCTCGTCGCGGTTGGCCGAACCGAACATCAGAAATACGCGGTCCTCCGGCTCGAAATCGACGCCGCCGAACGACCACGGCTTGGCGACGCGGCGCGGCGACATGCCGATCGGCGAGATCCAGCGCGCATATTCCTCGAACACGTCGATCCATTTCGCCTTTCCGGCCGTTACCCGTGCGAGCTGTTCGGGATGCGTCAGCAGCGCCCAGATCGTGCCGGCGATGGCGTCGCGCGGCTCGTTCTGGCCGCCGGAAATCGCCAGCTTGATGTTGGCGCGCACGCTCTCCATCGGCTGGCCCGCCGCGAGCAGCGCGCTGAGGATCGAGCTGTTGGGATGTTTGGCGAGCACCGGGATCATGTCGTCGATCGCCGCATCGATGCCCGCGGTGGCGGCGTGGCAGCGCGCTTCGACGTCCTTGTTGCCGGTGTAGTTGGCGATGCCCTCGATCATCGCCTGCGACCATGCGTCCATGTCCGCATAGCGCATGTTGGTGAGACCCGTGATGTCCTTCAGGCACTCGGCCGACAGCGGCAGCGCGAACGCCTTGCAGAGATCGGCGCGGCCCGCGGGTACGAGTTGCTCCAGGATACGGTCCGCATGAATCTGGAATTGCCGACGCCAAGTGTCGCGCACGGTACGCGGCGATACCGCGGGAAACATCGCGGTTCGTTCCGACATATGCGCGTCCCCGTCCTTGCGCATCATGTTGTGGCCCATCAACGTGTTCATCAGCCCCGCCGGCTGATGCGAGGAGAACACGTCGATGCGCTTTTCGGAGACGAAGATGTCGTCGCGCCGGGTGAAGACGGTCGAGCCGAGTTGCGGCACGTACGCGATCGGCGCCGTCTTCCGCATCATTGCCAGATCCGGATAGGGATCGGCCCAGAACGTCTTCACGTCGATATCGAACCGCGGCGCGGTTGACATGGATGTCTCCTCCATCCGGGACTTCCGCCCGGCTGGGCAACCTTATTCACTATGCGCGGGAACGTCGATTCCATCGGCCGTATACAGCCTGATCTTGTTGCGCAGGGTGCGGACGGATACGCCGAGCACTCGCGCGGCGCGGGTCCGGTTGCCGTCGCAGCGCGCCAGCGTCTGCAACACCAACTCCCGCTCGATCTCGCCTACGGTGGACCCGATCAGCAAGGGCACGACTTCATTCGGAGCCAGCGCGGGCGCCGACAGCACGGGCGGATCCACCGATACGGAAACAACGGACAAGGGAACAACTGACTCTTGGGACATCATCCAACACCTCCCGATCAACGCCCGCTCCGTAGTCCCCGAGCGGAAACATCGAGAAAACAACCCCGTAGAAACCCTGGGCGCTGATGGTTAACGAAATCTTAACTGCTGGGGGGTGCCCAGAAATACCCCGGCATCGACACTAAATCGCCCGATATCCGCCGTCCGCCATCACAATTGAGCCCGTGACGTAACTTGAAAGGTCGGAGGCGAGGAAGATGGCGGGGCCGACGATATCCTCCGGCTGGCCGGCGCGGCCGAGCGGCGTGTGGTCGAGGAAAATCTTCACCAGTCCGGGATCGTTGGCGCGCACCGAGGCATTGAGCGGCGTCTCGATCAGTCCCGGTCCGATGGCGTTGACGCGAACGCCGTCCTTGCCGAGCTCGGCGGCGAGCGCCCGGGTGAAGCCGAGCACCCCGTGCTTGGAGGTGGTGTAGGCCGGCGAGTTCGGGGTGCGCACATGCACAAAGGACTGGATCGAGCCGATATTGACGATGCGGCCGCGGTTGGCGCGCAACGGATCCAGGAACGCATGCGTGACGTTGAAAGGGCCGTTGAGGTTGATCGCCATGATGTCCTGCCAGTCCTTCAGCACGGCCGCCGCGTCGGCGGTGAAGGCGTTGCGGCGGTTGATGCCGGCATTGTTGACCAGGATCGAGACCGGCCCGATGGTGTCGGCCACCCGCTTCGCCACCGCGACACAATCCTCGCGCCGGCTGACATCGAGCGCGAAGCTTTCCGCGTTGCCGCCGGCGGCACGAATCTCCCGCGCGGCCTCGGCCGCCGCCGTTTCGTCGAGGTCGAGCAAAACCACCCGCGCGCCCTCGCGGGCATAGCCCAGCGCGATCGCGCGACCGATCCCCGACCCCGCGCCGGTGACCGCAGCGATGTGATTCTGAAGCAGGCCAGGCATCGTTTCCTCCGTTGTTGATTTTGCGCTTTCGATACAAGCTGATTGAAACTGGTGCGATCGGAAACGCCGGGCGCGCCGGCACGTTGCTGCACAATCCGCCTCATCCCGAGGGGCGCGCATCTCGAAGGATCGCAGGTGGCGCCAGGGTTCGAGACAGCGCAAGCGCGCTTCCGCACCGTGAGGCCTCCTTCGAGGCCATCTGTAAGGACGTTATCCGTTGCCGCTGACCGCCGCGTGAATCGCCTCGCAATGCCGCACCAGATTCGGCTGCGCGGTCACGAATGTCTTCAACGGCGTCTCGATCGGGAAGAAATGAATGTTGGCGATGAAGCCGTAAATGGCGGCATCGATGCTGGACGGCTTCGCTCCGTGCGCATAGCCGCTCGCCGGAATGAGATCGGCCAGCACCTGCAGGTCCGCGAGTCCCCGCGCATAGGCCTGATCCGGCGGGTAGCGGCCGATGCCCTGGAAGAAGTAACGCTGGGCATTGTAGTCGCGCGCCTTGTCCAGTCCGGCGGCGTCGAGTTGCGTATGCTGCGCCATGAAAGCGTCGCGAAACAACGGGAAGAAACGCTCGTCCTTCCAGCGCGAATACGACATCACCCAATAGAGATCGTCCAGCATGCGGGTGACGAGGTGGTCGGTGACGCGCTGCACCGGCGTCAGCGCGGCGTCGATGCCGAGACGATATTTGCGGATCAGGTGCGCGAGAATGGAATCGCTGTCGCCGATGGTCTCGCCGTCATCGACGATATAGGGCAATTGGCCGCGCGGCGCAGCGGAGGCGTCGAACAAATGCTCATGGCGGAACGGCAGGCCCGCGAGTTTCAGGAACGCGAACACCTTCAGCCCGTAGCCGTTATTGTCGGCGACGCCAAACAGTTCGGGATAGGAGTAGAGAGTGATCATCCGCTCAGCGTCCCGCCAGGGATGCGACGCACTCGATTTCGATCAGCATCGCGGGATTGGGCAGCGCCTGCACCACGCAGGTCGTGCGGGCGGGGTAGGGCGGCGGCCCGAACGCAGCCGCATATAGTTCATTCATCGTCGCGACATCCGAGGCGCGCGTCAGCAGCACGTTGACCTTGACCAGATCAGAAAAATCCGCGCCGGCCTCCTTGAGAACGCGTTTGATGTTGCGAACGACGAAGCCGAACTGCGCGTCGAAGCTGTCGCGAAGGTCGCCTTTCTCATCAAACCCGGGCATGCCCGAGATAAACAGGAGATCGCCGACCCGCGCGGCGAACGACAATGGCGGGGCCTTGATGCCGGCCGGCGGAGCGAAGTGTTTGATTGAGGACATGGGTCACCCGTCAATTTGTGAAAGGGTACCGGGTTGGTCTGCCGCGCCGCGAAACGTCCCGCGAGCGCAGCCGTTCATAGCCAAGTATACCTGCAGCAAGCATACCAACTGTCGCGCCGCCCATAAAGACAATGATGAGCGGTGGCCGTCGGCGCGATCGACGTCTCGCAGGCACGTTGCTCGCATCTGCAGCATCGAGGAAAGCCACGGATATTCTGGCGCATGTGCGGCCATGCCAATGCGGTGTTGCCCGCGATCGCGCAGCCGGTCCTCGTTGCCGGAATTGCATAGCCAAAAACGCGTGACCAGAATAAGCTCCGCGTCGAGGCAGTAGCGGTTGGTGACAGTTTGACGACATCGGGCGCGATTCAAAATTCGCCCGAAGCCAAGCGGTCGTCACCACTCCGCATCGGGGCATGCAACATGATCATCTTGTCGACCGGTCTTTCTCCACCCCTCGACGGAAGGGGCGGTCAAGGCCTTCGGCGCGGTTGCGACACAGATTGATCCGATGATGCTTTGGCAGCTCAACCATCCTGATCCGCTGGCTTCCGATCTTGAGATGATGCGCCGCTGCATTGCGCTCGCCAAATCCTGCCGATCCGACCGGGAATATCCGTTTGCCGCCGTCATCGGCCGGCAGGGCAAGTTCGTTTGCGAGGCGAGCAACCGGGTGCGGCGCGACGGCGACGTGACGCGCCATGCCGAGATGGTCGCGATGTCGGCGGCTCAGCGGACGCTGCGCACCAGATCGCTGGATGACTGTACGCTCTATTCCACCATCGAACCCTGTGCCATGTGCGCCTACGCCATTCGGGAGTGCGGGGTCGGCAGGGTGGTGTTCGGCCTCAAGTCGCCGGTGATGGGCGGCGATTCGCGCTGGGGCATCCTGAAAGACAACAGGCTGTCTTCCGTGATGCCGGAAGTGTTCGCGCCGCCGCCGGACGTGCTGGCAGGCTGCATGTGCGAGGAGGTGCGCAAGCTGTTTCGTTCGCATCATCCGTTCGCCTGGCGCGTGATCGAAAGCCGCGGGATTTTCGTCGAGCAGGCCAATGAGATCGAGGCGGCTATCGTCAATACCGAACCGGTGCCGCACTGGAAACGGCGATTTGCGGGCTGGACAAGAAGCCGGATTTTCGACCGGCTCTGGCGCGTATAGGTCGGACGGCGACAGCTCCGGCATGGCCGCGGCACCGAATGGTCCGGGCCTGATTATCAAGCAGTGTACGGACGTGAGTGGATGTTCTCGCGGCACAATGCGCCCGAGTGTTCAATCGTCTTGGGCCCTCGTGGATAGCGAGGGCGCAGGGAAAGCCGGGCGCCGATTGCACCCGTGGGTCCCGTGCAACAAAAAGCACGGGGGTAGGACCACAGGTTCAACCGGATCAACCCGGCTTTCCCTGCGCGGCGGTTTACAGCTTACTTCGAGCTCTCCCTGGTGACCGGGCTTTCTTGCCACCATCATCAGCGTGATGCGAAGCATCATCGCCAACTTGACGCCAGCGTCGGGGCGCCAGGACCACACGACTTCGCCGTCCGCACGGCACGCGTTCGTCTGCTGCGCGCACCTTGCGTCCACCGCATCTCACCGCAACGTTCGTGACGATCGCGAGCCGCCCCTCATTCGGATGAGACACCGACGTTAAGCCTCTGATTTGGGCTGAAAGTGAAGCGGAATATTTTTCGCGCGAGGCCTGGACGGGATTTTGCCGATTTGCCCGTCGGGCGGATCTCGTATCGCCTGCAACAAAAGCCGGGGGTGCGAATGAAGGCATCTCCCTGCAGATCGTACCGAAGATCGCGCGCCGCGGCTCACACCTTTGTGCAGAGTTTATCGGAGTTCGACTCGCGAATTAAGTAATGATTCACCGAGCTTGCAAGAGCGGCCGTCGTTCTTCGGCGTTCGCGACTTGCGGACTAGCCAATGCCGGGGACATCCCGCAAGCTCAATCGTAATTAGCAGGGGGACAAGCTGAATCATAATTGGCAGGAGCAAATGTATGTTGGATGCGGAGTTAAAAGGTCACGTCGACATTTGTTCAAAAACGGTCATCAGGGGATGGTCTCTGGCAACGTCCGATTTGGCGCAGAGAGTCGAGGTGGAATTCGTGCAGGGAGATTGCGTTATCGGGTCGGTAACACCCTCCATTCCCGCCCCGAGATTATTGGAAGTCTTGAAGCTGGGCGATAAGCAGGATTCCGGCCGGCCGTTCGTTTGGCAATTGCCTCACCCGCTGGCGCTGGGAATAAAACCCGACACTCCGTTTTCGATACGCTTCAGAGCCAACTCAAGAGAGTTGGGCGGCGGTACCGGATGCGTCATCAGAACTATTGAGACCATCGATCCCGAAGCGAAGCATGATCTCGAGCAGCAGGCGTTCATCAACGCGTTCTACTCAAGGGCGGATGAAATAATTACCGGCCATATCATCGCGATGGGACGCAATCTGAAACTGGACGCTGACAGGCCGTTCTCCATCCGCAAAAATGGTCGGGCGACGAACGTTCAAGTCCGCCATATTCAAAGCCCTATGCAGTACCTGGATGCTCCCGCCGTAAGGCTCGACATCGAGTTCGAGCAGGCGGATTGCGATGCATCCGGCCAGATACATGTGCAAATCCTGAACGGCGAGAACGCTGCAGACCGCGGCGCGAGGCACGAAGAGCTCAGGTCTCTTTTCATTCCTGCATCCGCATTCGACCATTCGAAGCTGCGCTATCCGTTGCCGGCCGAAAGCAATATGGAGCGTATCTCCGGTCCGGGCGCCGCGGCGCTGGGTCATCTCATTCAGGGATACACGACGTTCAAGCAGATCGACCGAATCTCCGAGATGTATTTTGGCCAAGACCTCAAGCATTTCGAGACGGTGGTGGATTGGGGCAGCGGGTGCGGACGCATCTTGCGCCATTTCAAAGAGCATCCGGACGGCGGCAATTTTGACGAAACACGAAGCCAGAATTTGCTCGGATTTGATATCGACGCCGTGAACGTGGAGTGGTGCGAGCAGAATATGCCGGACGTTGCAACGTTCGGCATGATAGAGCCGCTCGGCGCGTTTTCCCTTCCCGACAACAGCGTCGATCTGCTGTACGGCATTTCCGTGATGACGCATCTGACCGAGCACGCCCAGTTTTAATGGCTGGCAGAGATACGCCGCGTCCTTAAACCGGGCGGCGGAGCGATCCTCACCACCCATGGCGAGCATTTTTACTACGCCGGCGCCGGGTTTAACGACCCGAACAGGATGATCTCGGTCCCCTTCCTGGAAAAATACGGGTTTTTGGATGTTTACAGAGATTCGAACTTGGGTGGGGATCACATGGAGCACTATCGCGCGACCTACCAGTCACGGAAGCACGTCAAGGACACCTGGAGCCGTTACCTGAATATTCTGGACGTCATTCCGGCTACGAACGCGTGGCGGCAGGATTTCGTCGTACTCCAGAAGGCTTGATCCGGCGCTCGGGTTTGCCGTCGTCACGTGCGATCATAAGGTCCTTGATCGGCCTATGAGCTAATTGATGTCGGTAGCCCGCATGAGCGAAGCGACATGCGGGAACGTATCAAACCCGGACGTCGCCCGGCTCATCCGGGCCGGGCTTGCTGAGGCCAACGGCGGTGCAGCGTAAGCCGGTTGATCGACTGAACGGCTGGCGTTGCTTTTCATCGCGCCGGCCTTGCGTTTTTCCCTATCGTGCGCGCCTTGGCTTAGGTAGGCTTGAGCGGCGGCGAACTTTGGGAGGGGGAGGCGCGCATGAGGGCGATTGGCATCGCGGTGTTCGCGGTTGTCTTACTCGGGGTTGTCTACGCGGTCTTTGATCTGCGCCGCGATCACAACGAGATCAGCCAAATCCGGGAACAGTGCCAACACGACAAGGCTGGCAAAATGGCGGAATGCGTTGCCGACCTGGCGCTTCGGCACGCGCGGCAGCCGCAGTTGCCGTAAAGCCGGGCCTGCGGCTCGGTCGCGGCGCGCGGCTCCGCGGCCTGGCGAGACGCGACCTCCGCACCGACCCCGACCGGGATCATGATTGCATTGCGGCAAGGAGCCAAGCGTTGCTGGTGGGCTTGCAGGAATTGAAAAGCCGGGCTCTTGCCCGGCTTTCGTATTGCTGATGGATGCCCGGGTCTCGCCTACGCCAAAGCTTCGGCGGGCAGGCAAGCCCGATTATGACGAGGAGAGAAGCACCCCTCACAACACCCGATTGCTCTCCTTCACCTTGTCCGCATCGAGATACACGCTTGAGCCCATCTCCTTGAACTTAGCGCTCATCGTCGCCATGCCGTCTTCGATGGTGCCGCTGATCGAAAGCCCGACCGAGTTGGGATCGTTCAGCGTCGCGGCATAATCCCGTACGTCCTGGGTGATCTTCATCGAGCAGAACTTCGGACCGCACATCGAGCAGAAATGCGCGACCTTGTGGGCTTCCTTGGGCAGCGTCTCGTCGTGATAGCTGCGCGCGGTGACGGGATCGAGGCCGAGGTTGAACTGGTCTTCCCAGCGGAAGTCGAAACGCGCGCGGGAGAGCGCATCGTCGCGCAGTTGCGCGGCCGGGTGGCCCTTGCCGAGATCGGAAGCGTGCGCCGCGATCTTGTAGGTGATGACGCCGACCTTGACGTCGTCGCGGTTGGGCAACCCGAGATGCTCCTTCGGCGTGACGTAGCAGAGCATCGCGCAGCCGAACCAGCCGATCATGGCGGCACCGATCCCGGAGGTGATGTGGTCGTAGCCCGGCGCGATGTCGGTGGTCAGCGGCCCCAGCGTATAGAACGGCGCCTCGCCGCACTCTTTAAGCTGCTTGTCCATGTTGATCTTGATCTTGTGCAGCGGCACATGGCCGGGGCCCTCGATCATCACCTGGCAGCCCTTTTTCCATGCGATCTGGGTCAGCTCGCCGAGCGTCTCCAGTTCGGCGAATTGCGCACGGTCGTTGGCATCCGCGATCGAGCCGGGGCGCAGGCCGTCGCCGAGCGAGAACGACACGTCGTATTTACGCATCAGGTCGCAGATTTCCTCGAAGTGGGTGTAGAGGAAGCTTTCCTTGTGATGCGCCAGGCACCACTTCGCCATGATCGAGCCGCCGCGCGAGACAATGCCGGTAACGCGGTTGGCGGTGAGATGGATGTAGGGCAGCCGCACGCCGGCATGGATGGTGAAATAATCGACGCCCTGTTCGCACTGCTCGATCAGCGTGTCCTTGTAGAGTTCCCAAGTCAGCTTGACGGGGTCGCCTTCGCACTTCTCCAGCGCCTGGTAGATCGGCACCGTGCCGATCGGAATCGGCGCGTTGCGCAGGATCCATTCGCGGGTGGTGTGGATGTTGCGGCCGGTCGAGAGGTCCATCACGGTGTCGGCGCCCCAGCGGATCGCCCACACCATCTTGTCGACCTCTTCCTCGACCGACGATGTGACCGCGCTGTTGCCGATATTGGCGTTGATCTTGGTCAGGAAGTTGCGGCCGATGATCATCGGCTCCAGCTCGGCATGGTTGATGTTGCAGGGGATGATGGCGCGACCACGGGCAATCTCCGAGCGCACGAATTCCGGCGTGACGAACGCCGGTACCGAGGCGCCGAAGCTTTCACCGTCGGCAATCGCGGCTTCCGCGCGTTCGAGCTGCACCTTGCGTCCGAGGTTTTCGCGGGTGGCGACGTAAATCATCTCCTTGGTGATGATCCCGGCGCGTGCGAATTCGAGCTGCGTGATCATGTGGCCGTCGAGGCCGCGCAGCGGTTTGTGATGGGCGGTGAACGATTTCGCCGCATGCGACGCGCCGACATTGCCGTTGTCTTCCGGCTTGATCTCGCGCCCCTGATATTCCTCGACGCCGCCGCGCGCCTTCACCCATTCGAGGCGAGCGCGGCCAAGGCCCGCATTGACGTCGATGGTGACGTCCGGATCGGTGTAGGGGCCGGAGGTGTCGTACACCGGAAGATTGGGCTCGCCGGCGCCTTCGCTCAGGATGATCTCGCGGAGCGGCACGCGTACGTCCGGCGCCTCGTCGGGCGTGACGAAGATCTTGCGCGACGCCGGCAGCGGGCCGGTGGTGACGGCGGGAAGCGTGGTGTCCGGGTTGGAGCGGATGTTCATGGGGTAGCCTCCTGTGAATTTGTCGTCATTCCGGACATTCGTCCGGGTGATGCTGATTGTTCTGTTCCGTCATTGCGAGGAGCGTCAGCGACGAAGCAATCCAGACTTTCTTTGCTGCCCTGGATTGCATCGCCGCGCTCGCAATGACGGTTGTTGTGGTTCTGTAAATCATCAGGCCGCCTCCTTATGGGCAAGCCACGCGCGCACCCGCGCGTCGGGGTCGGCGTTCTGGGTGACGTCGCTGACGACGGCGATCGAATCGGCGCCGGCGGCGAAGATGTCTGCGGCCTGCTCAAGCTTGATGCCGCCGATGGCGACCAACGGGATATCGCCGACGCGCTTCTTCCATTCGGTGATCTTGGGGATGCCCTGCGGCGCGAACCGCATCGATTTCAGCGTGGTCGGAAAGATCGGTCCGAGCGCAATGTAATCCGGATCGGCGCGCAACGCGGTCGCGAGTTCGTCGTCGTCGTGGGTCGAGATGCCGAGCGTCAGGCCGGCGTCGCGGATCGCCTTGAGATCGGCATCGACGAGGTCTTCCTGGCCGAGATGCAGGTGCTTGGCGCCGGCGACGATGGCCGCGCGCCAGTAATCGTTGACCACCAGTTTGGTGTCGGTGCCTTCGAGTGCGGCGAGCGCGTCGGTGACGATCTGCAGCGCGCCGCCGTCGTCGAGGTCCTTGGCGCGCAGCTGAATCGTACCGACGCCGAGCGCGGCGAGGCGCGCGACCCAGGCGACGCTGTCGACGACGGGGTAGAAAGGATCAGGATACGGCATGCCAGAAGGGTGTCCCAATAACCGGTGTGGAAGGAGAAGCGAAGTCGCGGGCTTCCATCAGCCCGGCCTCGTAGGCAGTGCGGCCGGCCTCGACGCCGGCGCGGAAGGCGCCGGCCATCGCGACGGGGTCGGCGGCTTTGGCGATGGCGGTGTTCAGCAGCACGGCGTCGTAGCCGAGTTCGAGCGCGTGCGCGGCGTGCGACGGCGCGCCGAGGCCGGCATCGACCACCAGCGTGATATCGGGCAGCCGGTCGCGCAACAGTTTCAGCGCATCGGCATTGATGATGCCACGGGCCGAGCCGATCGGCGCCGCCCACGGCATCACCACCTTGCAGCCGGCTTCGACCAGTCGCATCGCGACGCCGAGGTCTTCGGTACAGTAGGGAAACACTTCGAAGCCGTCCTTGATCAGGATCGAGGCCGCTTCGACCAGCCCGACCACATCGGGCTGCAGCGTATCATTGTCGGCGATCACCTCGAGCTTGATCCAGGGCGTGCCGAACAATTCGCGCGCCAGCTTCGCGGTGGTCACCGCCTCGCGCACGCTGCGACAGCCCGCGGTGTTCGGCAGCACCGTCACGTCAAGCTCGCGGATCAGCGACCAGAACGCATCGCCGGTCTTGCCGCCGGCGGCCTCGCGCCGCAACGCCACCGTGACGATCTGCGCGCCGGAGCTACGGATCGCCGCCTGCATGATCGCCGGCGATGGATACAGCGCGCTGCCGATCAGGAGCCGGGAGGAAAAGGTTTTACCGTAGAAGTTCAGCATGGGCGTCTCCGCGCGCGGCTCCTATCCCCCTTGCGGGGGAGGGGTGGGGAGGGGGGTGAGCCGCAAGCTCCGTGCGTCGAGACCCCCACCCCCAACCCTTCCCCGCAAGGGGGAGGGGAGCAGAGAGAATCCGGGCGATACGCACCAACGTCATCCCCGCGAAGGCGGGGATCCAGTATTCCAGAGTGCCCGCGCTCGACAATTGACGTCGTGGCGTAATGGATCGCCCGGTCGAGCCGGGCTATGACGGCGCAATTTGTTGCAGTCATCCGGCGCATCCCCATCACCCTCCCTGCCGCGGCGTGATGATCTCGATCTCGTCGCCGTTCTTCAGTTCCGTCTCGGCCCAGCGGTTTTTCGGCAGCACGTCGTAATTCACCGCGATGGCGAAATGGGTGCCTTCATATTCGAGTTCGCCGAGCAGCGCATCGACGCTGCGGGAGGCGATCTCGCGTTGCTCGCCGTTGACCGTCACGCGCATGCCATCACCTCATTGTCGATCTCGCCACGCGCGATATAGCCGAGCGTCAGCTCGGCCAGCGCCGGCGCCAGCAGGAAGCCGTGCCGGTAAAGTCCGTTGACCGCGATCTTCTCGCCGTCGATCGCGATCCGTGGCAGGTTGTCTGGAAATGCCGGACGCACGCCGGCGCCGAACTCGACGATGCGCGCTTCGGCAAAGGCCGGATGCACCGCGTACGCCGCGCTCAGCAATTCCAGCGCCGAGCGCACGGTCACGCTGCGGTCCTCGGCTTCGATCGAGGTGGCGCCGATCATGAACTGGTGGTCGGCGCGGGGAATGATGTAGAGCGGCCAGCGCGGATGGATCAGCCGGACCGGGCGCGACAATTCGACCTCGCCGGTCTCGACGATGATCATCTCGCCCTTGACGCCGCGCAGGCCGGGCTGCTCCTGCCGCGCGGCAAGGCCACGGCAGTCGATCGCGATGCCCGCGATCTCGTCGGGATTTGTTTCGCTGTCGAATTGGATGGTGCCGCCGGCTTCGATGATGCGCGCATGCAGTTGCGGAAGCACGCGCCGCGGCTCGACATGGCCCTCATCGGCGTAGAACAGGCCGTCGCGGAAACGGTCTTCCAGCGCCGGTTCGAGCGCGCGAACCGCATCCGCGTCCAGCCGCCGATGGCCCGACGTCATCCGGGCGAAGCGATCGAAGTCGGCGCGGTCGCGCGGATGCGCCACCACCAGGGAGCCATTGAATGGCGTCTGCGGAAAATGCCGGCGCCAGAGTTCGAGCGACCGCAGGCCGAGCCTGACGATGAGGGGCTCCGCGCCCTCGGCCTCGCAATACGGCGCCAGCATGCCGCCGGCCCAGTGGCTGGTCGATTGCGTCATCGCGGCGTCACTGCGCTCGTGCAGGATCACCTCGCGGCCGGCCTCGGCGAACAGCAATGCCTGCCACGCGCCGGCAACGCCTGCGCCGATGACGGATATCGGGGATTCATCCCCTGGTGCGACGGGCGACAGCCCGCGCTGTGACTTCGAACCTTGATACATCCCTGTCCCTTCGCCGGCATGACCCGGATCAGGTTCAAAGGGTCACCGCGGTCTCGCGGCCGGCGAACCGGCCTTGAGGGTGCGGTCTCTCAGCTCCTCATCGGAGCTCCCCTCGGAACAGAGGTCAATGTAAGCCGATGGCAGGGCGTGTCAACGCGGGGACCGCCGGTTTGCTCCGGTCTACTCGGGAACCTGCTCTGCATGGGCATCGGTGGCGCGCTGTTCCGCCACCGGTTGCGGGACGATCACGAGCGCCGGCCCCGGATGCCGGTGATGTTCGAGCCGTTGGTGCTTGGCCACGTAATAATACCCTGCGGCGTAATAATGCACCGCGCGATTGTGATCGCCGTTGGCCGCGCGGTAGGCGCCGGCGAGATATTTCACCGCGTAGGTCAGATTGGTATTGGGGTCGCGCAGTCCGGCGGCGTCGCCGGTGTAGCCGAGGCTGCGGGCGGTCGCGAGTTTGATCTGCATCAGCCCGATCGCACCGCCGCGTCCCATGAGCCCGGGCTGGTAGCGGCTTTCACGCACGATCACCCGGTGTACCAGGGCCTCAGGCACTCCATTGGCCTGGGCATGGGCGGCGACCAGCGCATCATATTCGGCGCGCTGCGCCTGCGCGGGTTGCGCAAACGGCAGCGCCGCCACAACGGCAAGCCAGGCGAGCGCGAATAGTCGTTTCATGGGCAGCAACCTCGAACGCGCGACGGTAGCGGTTCATGGTCAGCCCGCCCTAAACGTCGCATCAGCGGGCGTCGTATATGGCCGAATTCCGGCATTCTTGTGCGCTTAACCATATCCATTGGCTCCGATTTACCAAGAATTATGGCTTGGCGTGTTTCGGTGGGGCGCTCCGATCCCTTGACGATCCTTTGGGCGGCCGGTTGGACCATCCTCGGGAAAAATCAAAAGATTTCAGGCTGCTCCAATGACCATGTCGGTTGCCGACGTCGCCGCAGAGGCAAGCCCGGCGCGGGGGCTGATGCCGCTGTGGGTCGGCGTCGGCGTCTACGCGCTGTTTCTTTTGGCCGGAAACCGGCTGCTGATCGATCCCGACACGATGTGGCAGATCACCGTCGGGCAATGGATCCTCGATCATCGTGCGGTCCCGCAGACCGACGTCTATTCCTTCACCATGCGCGGCCAACCCTGGATCTCGACGCAGTGGCTGGCGCAAGTGCTCTATGCCAAGGCCTATGCCGTTGCCGGCTGGAGCGGGCCGGTGGTGATGGCGGCGGGCGCGATCGCGGCGACGTTCGCGCTGCTGGCGCGCTTCCTGATCCGTCGCCTGAGCGACAGCACGACGCTGGTCTTCATCGCCGCGGCGCTGGCGTTGACGGTGCCGCATCTTCTGGCGCGACCGCACGTGCTGGCGATGCCGGTCATGGTGATGTGGGTCGGCGGGCTGATCGCGGCGGCCGATCGGCGCGGCGCGCCGACGCTCTGGCTGCTGCCGCTGATGGTGCTGTGGGCCAATCTGCATGGCGGCTTCGTGTTCGGGCTGGTGCTGATCGCGCCGGTTGCGCTCGATGCCGTATCGAGCGCGGCTGCGAGCGCGCGCAAAACGGTGGCTCTGCGCTGGGCGATTTTTGGCGCCGCTGCGCTCGCGGCAAGCTGCTGTACGCCCTACGGTTGGGGTGCGCTGTTAGCTTCGGGAAAGATTCTCGCGCTCGGCGGCGCGCTGCCGTTGATTTCGGAGTGGAAGCCGGCGGATTTCGGCAGCCTCGGCGCATTCGAGATCTGCCTGCTGCTGGGGCTCGGGCTTGCGCTCAAGCGCGGCATCAAGCTGCCGCCGATGCGTATCGTGTTGCTGCTGGGATTGCTGCATATGGCGCTGGCGCAGGGGCGGGCGGTCGAAATCCTGGCGCTGCTGGCGCCATTGGTGCTTGCCGCGCCGCTCGCCAGGCAGATCGGCGGTCCCGAGGCCGCGGTTTCGAATACGACATCGCCGACGCGCGGCGTGCTGTTCGCATGTGTGGCGGTCGCGCTGCTGGCGGGAACGGTGGCCTATGCGTCGGTACATCGATTCGAACCGCATCCGCATAGCGCTCCGGTCGCGGCCGTGGCGGCGCTGAAGAAACTGAACTTCGCCCGCGTCTTCAACGATTATGACTTCGGCGGATATCTTATTTCGCAGGATGTGGCGCCGTTCATCGACGGCCGCACCGAGTTGTACGGCGAGCAGTTCTTTGTCGACCACAACGCCGCCAGCGGGTTGATGAAGCCGGAAAACCTGTTCCGGCTGCTCGACGAATACAAGATCGAGGCGACCTTGATGCGGACGCAGAGTGCCGCCACCAAGCTGCTCGACCACATCGACGGTTGGCAGAAGGTTTATGCCGACGACATCGCCACCATCCATGTTCGAAAGCCCGGCGCGGTTCACACGATCGAGCCCCCGGTCGATCCGGATTCAAAATAACGGCATTGACCGAGATCATCGCGTTCTCCGCTGCATCGCCGCGGGAACGTGCATCGGTTATCAACAGGCTGTCATCGACGCTTTAAAGACGTCGTGCATCATGGTAGTATCGAAATAGTGATGTTCCGGCAGCGAAGCTGTCCCATCCGCTTTCAATTAAAAACGTGCAGGAAGGGAGATGCGCCATGGTGCGATCCGACTTCGGCAATTTGCCGCGCGAAAATCCTTGCGCCCAATGCGGCACGCCGATCGTGGCCCCCGATTGGATTGAAGCCGGTCCGCGGCGCATATCGTATCTCTGGTACTGTCGCGCCTGCGACTACCGGTTCGAGGCGGTGGCTTTCTTCGATGACCGACAGCCGGATCACGAGGCACTCGCGGCATAGGCGCCGGGAATTTCAGGCGGCCTGACGGCTCGGCAATCGAATACGAACGATCAAACCGTGCGGCTGCCGGTCGTTGAGCGACAATACGCCGCCATGCGCGAGCACGATGGCGCGCGCGATCGAAAGGCCGAGGCCGAAGCCGGAGGCTTCGTCCATGTTCCGCGCCTCATCGCCGCGCACGAACGGTTCGAGCATGACCTCCTTGCGTGCGTCGGAAATGCCGGGGCCATCGTCCTCGACCTCGATCGTCATGTGATCCGGCGACGCGACGAGACGGATCGTGGTATGGGCCCCGAACCGGATCGCATTCTCGACCAGGTTGGTGATGCTGCGATGCAGGTCGTCGGGCCGCACGGTGGCCATGGCGTGTTGCGGGCCGTCATAGCTGATCCGGTGTCCCATATCGGCGAATTGATCGGCAACCAGTTGCAGCGTGGTCGCGATATCCGCCAGCGTCATGGCTTCCAGCCTGCGATCGTTGCGCAGGAAGGAGAGGACGGATTCCAGCATCGACCGCATCTGGTCGAGATCGCCCAGCATGCGGGTGCGATGCCCTTCATCCTCGATGAATTCCGCGCGCAGCCGCATCCGGGTGATCGGCGTGCGCAGGTCGTGGCTGATCGCGGCCAGCATCTTGGTGCGGTCATCTATCAGAGCAGTGATGCGCTGCTGTGTGCGGTTGAGCGCCTTTGCCACCGAGCGGATTTCCTCGGGACCGCGTTCGGGCAGCGGCGTGGCAGCGCCGTCCAGGCTGAAGTTCTCGGCGGCCCTCGCGAATGCGGACAGCGGTGCGGTCAGGGCGTAGGCGGCCCACAGGCCGAGCAGGGTGACGCTGATGACGCCGAACAGCAACGTCATCATCCATGGCTCAGTCCAGAACGGGCGCTGCCGCGGGTTTTGCGCGAGCTTCGCCGAGATCACGGCGCCGTCGGGCAATACGATGCCGATCGTCTGGACGTCGGCATCACGCGCCAGCGGAATTATCCGGTAGCCATTGCCGAGGCGGCGGTGCAACGCGCGCAGGCTGGCCGTGGCGGTGTCGGCTTCCACAGCTGCGGGTGCCGAGGGCAGGTTTTCGATGTCGAACTGCGGAAAGGCCTGCACGATATCGGCCGCAAGCCGCGGACGTTCGGTCGCCGGGGCGGTGCCGAGCAGCTGGATCGCGGTGGCGAGCTGGCTATGGCCGTGGTCGATCGAGGGGTCGATCTGGTCCGGGCGGTGAATCAGAAAGGTCACGGCGATGATCAGGTGAATCGCAACGATCGAGGCGACCACCAGGGCCGCGATCTGTCCGCTGATGCCCCTGAGATTCAGGAACCCCGCGATCTTCACGGAGGGCTGCCGGCGGAATCCCGGACTGGGTACACCGCGGGCGTGAACAGGTAACCGCCGGAACGTACCGTCTTGATCATGGTGGTTTCCTGCGGGTCGGTCTCGATCTTGCGCCGGATGCGGCTGACCAGCACGTCAATGCTGCGCTCGAACGAACCTGCGTTGCGCCCCTGGGTGAGATCGAGCAGGCTCTCGCGCGATAGCACGCGGCCCGGCCGCTCGCAGAAGGTGCGCAGCAAGTCGAACTCGGCGCTGGTCATCGCCACCCGGGCGCCCGCCGGGTTGCGCAATTCGCGCAGCCTGAAATCAATTTGCCAGCCCTGAAACGTAAGGGCGGTTGCGCCGTTGACGGCGCTGACGATCTGCGCCGCGGCCTGACGGCGGAGCACCGCGTTGATCCGCGCCAGCAATTCGCGCGGGTTGAACGGCTTGGCCAGATAATCGTCCGCGCCCATTTCCAGGCCCAAAATACGGTCGATGTCCTCGCCGCGCGCGGTGAGCATGATGATCGGCAATTGCGATTCCGCACGCACCTTGCGGCACAGGCTGAGGCCGTCTTCGCCCGGCAGCATCACATCCAAAATCAGAAGGTCGACGCGTTGGTCCGCCAGCGCACGCGCCATCTCGCGCCCGTCGGATGCCGTGGCCACGTTGCAACCGTTGCTGCGCAGGTATTTTGCGATCAGCGAGCGCGTCTCGCGGTCGTCTTCAACGACAAGAATATTCGGCGTTGTTGTGGCCATGCGGACTCTTGATCGTGATTCGGCAAAAGCCGGCGAAGAATTTTTGTTTCTCAATATTTCCGAAGCCGCGGCTGTAACGTCAGGCAACGAGGGTGTGGGGCGACAAAAAGATTTCATTAAGACCATTAACCTTACCTTTTTGTTATCTTGCAAGAACCCTCGGAGCCCTCATGACATCAATATCCGCGACCTCAAGCAGTAGTTACCAATCGCCACTGCAACAGTTGCAGGCCGAACTGCAGGCGGAGGTCAATTCAGGTTCGATCAACTCGTCAGACCAGGGGGCGCTATCCTCGGCATTGACCGACATCAACTCTTTGGTCCAGGGCGGCGGCAGCGCGACATCGGGCGGCGACGCGTCCGCCAATGGTTCGGGTAACAGCGCTCCCGGTGATCTCAAGTCGAAGATCGAAAGCCTGATTGCCGGCGAAGTATCGAGCGGCAAGCTGACCGCCGATCAGGCCACCGAACTGCAAGGCGTGTTCAGAGCCGCGTTCGCAGGCGGCAACACCGGCGCCGGGGACTCCGGCGGCGCCGCCGGCGTCCATCATGGCTCGCATGGCGGCGCGCCATCCAACGGCGGTGCGGTTTCCGCCGCCAGCCAAAATTCATCAAGCGCCAATCCCGCCGTGACCCTGCTTCAGCAATTCGTTCAGTCCCTGCAGAATTCGCAGTCGGCTTCGTCGACGGGGTTATATGGCGCGACGGGCAGCGCGGCGCCGGCGGGCGAGGGCAGTTCCGCTACGACCCTGCTGATCAACTATACGTCCTGACTCGCGCGCGTTGCCTCGGGGAAGAACGACATCCCTAAGAACGTCTCCGGAATCAACCGCGCGGAACCTGCGGCGTTTCGTTCCGGATTTTATTTTTCCGGAACCTGATAATCGCGTTTCTGCCGCCACGTTGTTTCACAGCGTTGGATCATTGACCCGTAAGAGAAACGAGGATTGCCAGGGGCGCGCGACGGGTCGAAAGGCGGCCAAATCGGCTCGCGTCTCAGCATTGTCGAAAATGCATGGGGCTACTGGAACGTGAGTCAGCGTGGCGTGTTTTCTCGGTATCGATTTCAGCCAGGGAGAAAACACATGTTCACCAAATCTATGGCAGCGGCCCTCGCGGGCTCCGCGATGTTCATGGGTGTCGCGTTTGCACAGACGCCCACGGGGACCGGCGATCGCGCCATTATGGCCCCGGTTACGGCCTCCGATTCCTCGTTCCAGGGGGACTGGCGCACGTCCAAGGTCGTTGGTCTGAACGTATACAACGACAACAATGAAAATGTCGGTTCGATCAATGATCTGCTCACCGACAAGAGCGGTAACATCAAGGCCGTCGTGCTCGGTGTCGGCGGTTTCCTTGGCGTCGGAACGCATCTGGTCGCGGTCCCGTTCGACAAGATAAGATTCGTCAACGAACCGGTGGCCTACACCGGCATGGCGGGCGCATCGAATACCGGTGCCGGCAAGCCGATGTCGTCGACGACCACGACGGGCGCCGCCACGAATAGCGCGGGCGCGGCGACGGGATCAAAGCCGAATCCTTGGTATCCGGATCATGCGGTCTATAACGCGACGAAAGACGAGCTGACGGCGATGCCGGAGTTCAAATATTCGACCGAGTAAGGCTCCCATCGATCCCAACAGCAAAGCGCGCCCGGTTGTGCCGGGCGCGCTTTTTGCGCGTTCTTTGTAAGAAACGCAGTCCGATAGCGGCTTGCGCCCGCCCGTCGCCGGCGATGTTCGGCCCGCGCAATTTTATCGACAGGCATCAAGCGCGTTGCGCCGTAGTTCGCGGTCGAACTGAGAACGTCAACCATCAATCGGCAGTGATGGCCGACTGCGCTCGAATGTTCGAACAAATTCCTGTGTCCGGGAATAACCGGCAGGAATGTCGCAACCATGAAACAAACCACTTCTAATACCGCTCGACTACTCGCTGTCTCTCATTCGAGAGACGCTTCCTTGCTTTCTCGAGAAGGTATCCAAATGCAATCGCGAACACTTGTTCGTCATAACCTCATTAGAAGTTTTTGCTTGTCGGCGGCATCGTTGGCGCTGTGCTCTTCGGTCGCTTATGCCGACGACGCCAATAACCGGGACGACAAAGGCGGTGATACACGAACCCCGATCAAGCACGTCGTCGTCATCATTCCCGAGAACCAAACCTTCGATCATTACTTCGGGACCTATCCCAACGCGGCGAACGTTCGCGGTGAGCAGAGCTGGTTGGGAGTGGCTGCGCCGAAATTCGCGGCCCGCCCCGGCACCCCAAAAGCCGATGTCCTGACGCCTGCGTTGCTGAAGAACAATCCGAATCGAAGCAGGTTCGGTGGCCCCGCCGATCCCATGCGGTCGAGTCCCGCTGAGGCCTATACCTGCGATATGGGTCACGACTACGAGCCCGAGCAACAGGCCTATGACGGCGGGAAGGCCGATAAATTCCCGGAGACGACCGCCGGTAACGGCCAGGGTTGCCAGCCGGACGGCACAACCGTCATGAGTCATTTCGACGGCAATACCGTCCAGGCGCTGTGGAACTACGCTCAGCACTACTCCATGAGCGACAACTCCTACTCCACCACTTACGGCCCCACGGTGCCCGGCCACGCCAATATCATCGCGGGCACCACGCACGGGATCATCGTTCACGACCCCGCCAACCCGGCCAACCCCAACACCGCCGGCTTCTACGTCAATCCGAAGGACAACTCGGTAACCCTGGTTGACGCCAACCTGCCCGGCTATCTCGATGATTGCGGCAGCGGTCGGACTTTTGAATTCACCGGCAAGAATGTCGGCGATCTCCTGAACGAGAAGAAGGTCACCTGGGGTTACTTCCAGGGCGGATTCCTCCCGACCCAACCCGCGACGTTCGACGCGAACGGCAAGGTGCTTACACCTGCGGTTTGCAACTCCCAGCACGCCGCGCATCAGATGGAGATCAACGGCCGCACCTATATGGTGCAGAACCCGAGCGTCAATCCGGGTCCGGACATTCACGGGCTTTCGAAGGACTACAGCACCGGCGTTACGCCGTTCATGAAATTTGCGAGCACGCGCAACCCGCATCATTTGCGACCGACTTCGGTGGCAATGATCGGCAAGCAGGACCAGGCCAATCACCTCTATGACATCTCGGATTTCTTTACGTCGCTGTCCGCCGGCTCGTTGCCCTCGGTGAGCTACGTAAAGGCGCCGGTCTATCAATATGGTCACCCCGGCAGTTCCGATCCGCTCACGGAACAGGGCTTTCTCGTGGAGACGATCAATGCGGTCCAGAAGTCCCGCTTTTGGAAGGACACCGCGATCGTCATCGTTTGGGATGACTCCGATGGCTGGTACGACCATAAAGTACCGCCGGTCCTGACCCCGTCGGCGACCGACCTCGACTTCCTGTTCGGCCCCGGCAATTGCGGCACGCCAAAGCCCGGTGCCGACGCCGCGCGCTGCGGTCTCGGGCCACGCCAGCCTCTGCTTGTGATCTCGCCCTATGCGAAACCGAACTTCATCGATCACACTCTGACTCATCAGGCGTCGGTGCTTCGCTTCATCGAGGACAACTGGAAGCTCGGCTTCATCGATGGTCCGGTTGCGCCTCCCGAGGGCACCGGATCCGTCGACCGGTCTGCGAATTCGCTCGACAACATGTTCGACTTCAAGCGTGAGCCGAATACGCGTCCTCTCATTCTCGATGCCGTCACCGGAACGGTCGTCTCGGGCGACAATGACGACGGTCACGATCACGATGACGGCCATGACCACGACAGCGGTCACGATAACGATCACAACCACTAACGCGAGAACCGAAACGACTGAGTCACGGCCCGCCGCCGGCAATGCCTGCGGCGGGTTCGTTTTACCTCGCAAGAGGCGCAAAACGCCAATGACAGACGAAACGCCGCCACGCCGATCATGCTTTAGCGCGTTTGAGTCACTTGTTGGCTGGTTTCGAAGCGCGTGATCTCGCCAAGAATGTTCTGGTTCAGTTGAAGTGCGTTGGAATAACTTCGTCCCGTAGGACTTGCTTCGTCCAGGGTGAAATCCGTGTAATCGGCGGCATCTTGCCCGCCACCGACATGAACGCCCTTGATCGCCAGCTCTCCAGTATGCGAGCGGACCAGAATCGGCGATCCGCTTGTTCCCCTTGTCGCCGAACAGTCGCTGTAGATCGCGTCGTTGGCGACCGCGTCAGCGGGCCGGCCCACCGCCTTCACCGTGCAGCTTTGCACGATTGGTTCGCGATTATAGTCGAACTCGAACGCCGGCTGTGCCGGATCGCCGCGAATGAATTCCGTTGCCTGTTTCGGAAGCGACGGCATGCGCAGTTGTCCTGCGGAGACCATGATGAGTTGCTCGCCGACCGGGATCGAAGCCGCCGTGTCAAACGGAAGCGGACGAGCCCCGGGGACGGCTCGGGCAAGCCGCGCAACGGCCAGGTCCAGATAGAATTCCTTTGCCGTGGATCGGGTGAACAGCCTCACG
Organism: uncultured Alphaproteobacteria bacterium; assembly: GCA_963756215.1. GTDB lineage: Bacteria > Pseudomonadota > Alphaproteobacteria > Rhizobiales > Xanthobacteraceae > Bradyrhizobium. The sequence goes on from CAVWMY010000003.1 coordinate 675,019, forward strand.
CTGTGTTCGCCCGTCTCGACGGGTATCCGCTGAAACGGCTCGTCCTTGTTCTGCCAGAAGCATTTGTCGAGATTGGCCCGATCGTTGCCGTTTTCGTCAACGAAGACGTGCGCGTTTGTCAGGATGTCGCGGCCCTGTCCGACCAGGAAGGCCGTACCCTGCGTGCCCGGACAAACCACGTCGCCGACAGTTTGCCGCAGTTGCGCGATCTCTTGCGCGGACAGGCCAAGCCCGGGTCCCTTGACGCTCAGCAAACCCCGCGGATCGATCCACTCGCCGTCGGCGTTTTTTCTCCCGACCAGATTGACCTGCCGAACGACGCCGCCCCCAGAGTCTAATTCGGCCGCCCGTGGACCCGATCCAAACGAGAGCGTTGCAATGCACGTAAGAATAAATATGGCGTTCGTCGAGTTCATGCCAAGTGAGGTTCTTTGGGATCAATTGCCGTACCTTCGCCGAAAATCAAGTCCGGCGATACAATCATCGTCCCTTCCCTGAAAGGGATCCGTTACCGACCAGCGCAATCAAGCTACTTGACGCGCTTCCACGTAGATACCGCGGTCCCGCCACCCGAGAAGGCAGGCACCGTGTAGGTGAGTTCATCTCCGGTCAGAGTGAAAGACCGCTTTTGGTCAGTGTCATTGAAATTGGGATAAGTGCTGGCCTCGATCTTGAAAGTGATAATTTTGTCCGCCTCGCTGACAGCGTATCGACCGAAATGCGAAATGGTACCCTGCACCGCAGCTTTGTTTTCCTCGGCGGTCCCATTGGTGCGGCTGTTCGAGGCGAATTTCGGCAGATCCTTGCGGCTAAGTATCAATCCATAGTGACCGTCCGGGCCGAAAATCAGCATACCCAGCGGAGGAGAACCATAGGGTTCAGCTTTGATCCCCCCTTGCTCCGAAACGTTGGAGACGGCAACCCATGTGCCCACAATATCCTTTGCCGTCTGGGCGGATGCTGGAACGGTCAAGAGCGTAATTCCAAGCAGTAGCGACGTTATGGAGTAGCCGACTTGCGAACTAAGGTTGTGCATGGCCCTTGTCCTTTCCGACGATTGCGGGACTGACGGTGAGTTGTGCTAAACTCCAGGACACGGAGGGTGCCTTAGTTCTGTTTCACGACGATGTCTTGAGGCAATCCCGCCAGTCGAACGTTGTCATGGCTGCCTCGAGTTCGTTTCCACGTCGTTTCCCGGCTTTTTCGTTGTCAGCGTGACACGCCGCCCGGATTTATGGTGCGCCGCATCCTTTCGGCGCCGGTGTTGCAATGTTAGGCTTGTCGCGCGGCAGGAGCACCTGCGTCCTGCCTAACGGGAGGACAACATGGCTGAGAGCGTCTACAAGGTTATCGAACTCGTCGGCACCAGCGCGGAATCCTGGGAAAAGGCGGCGCAGGCCGCGGTCGACAGGGCCGGAAAATCCCTCCGCGATCTACGCGTCGCCGAAATCGTCAAGCTGGATCTGCAACTGGATGCCAAGGGCAAGATCGAGGCCTATCGCGCCAAGCTGAATGTCTCGTTCAAGTTCGAGGACTAGCGAGCGAAGGCTCGAGCTTCTTACAAAGTCAAATCGGCTAGTAATCTGTTCTTAAGTCCACTTCCCCAAAAGTCCGGCTTTCTCCCTCTCCCGCAGCCCGGGAGAGGGAGAAGCTCGTCTTAGTTCGTCTTGACCAGCGGGCAGCCGCCCTTGTCGAGCGGACGGAAGGCTTCGTCGCCAGGCACGGTGGCGATGAGATTGTAGAGGTCCCACTCACCTTTCGACTCTTCCGGCTTCTTCACTTCGAACAGATACATGTCGTGCACCATGCGGCCGTCGATGCGGATCTTGCCGTTGTGGGCGAAGAAGTCGTTGACCGGGGTCGCGCGCATCTGTGCCATCACCTTCGGCGCCTCGTCGGTGCCGATCGCTTCGATCGCCTTCAGGTAATGCATCGTGGCCGAGTACAAGCCCGCCTGGATCATGGTGGGCATGTGGCCGACCTTCTCGTTGAAGCGCTTCGAAAAGGCGCGGGTCTCTTCATTCATGTCCCAGTAGAAAGCATCGGTCACGATCAGGCCCTGAGTCTCCTTGATGCCGAGCGAGTGCGTATCGGTAATTTCCTGCAGCAGCGCGATCATCTTCTGACCACCCTTGGTCAGGCCGAATTCGGAAGCCTGCTTCAAGGCGTTGGTGGTGTCGCCGCCGGCGTTGGCGAGCGCCACGACCTTCGACTTGGATGCCTGGGCCTGCAACAGGAAGGACGAGAAGTCGGAGGAGTTGAGGGGGTGACGGACCTGGCCGAGCACTTTGCCGCCGCTCTCCTTGACGACGTTGGCCGCGTCGCGCTCCAGCGCCAACCCGAAGGCGTAGTCAGCCGTGATGAAGAACCAGGTGTCTTCGCCGCGCTTGACCATCGCCTTGCCGGCGACGTTGGAGAGCGCGTAGGTGTCGTAGGTCCAGTGCACCGTATTCGGCGAGCAGGCCGCGCCGGTAATGTCGGAGCTGCCGCCGCCGGAATTGATGTGAATCTTGTTCTTTTCGCGGGTCAGCGCCGAAATCGGCAACGCGACCGAAGAGGTCGGGACGTCGAAGATCGCATCGACCTTGTCGTTGTCGTACCAGTTGCGGGCGATGGAGACGCCGACGTCCGGCTTGTTTTGATGGTCGGCGGAGATCACCTCGACCGGCTTGCCTTTCACCTTGCCGCCGTAGTCGGCGACCGCCATCTGGACGGCGGCGAGCGAACCCTTGCCGGTTGCGTCGGCGTAGAGACTCGACATGTCGGTGAGGACGCCGATCTTGACGACGTCGTCGGAAATCTGCGCCTTCGCCGCGGTGCCCGACGCGGCAAGCGCGAGGACGGCCGCTACTACGGCTGCAAGTGACTTCATGGTGTTCATCTCCCTGGGCTTTTGTCCGATTTTGGTTTGCGGGTGCTGTTCTAGCGGTCTTCGGCGTGACCCGCAAAGCCGACTTTGGGCATAAACGCCGCACCGCGCCCGCCGGGTCTCCCTGTTTTTGCAGAGATATCGCGATATTTGGCCCGTTCCGGGGGCAGGTACTTAGCCTCTGGAAAAGGAGGAGCCCGAGCGCCGGCGAACCGCTCAATCCCGTCGCTTCTTCCTCGCCGCGTCAGGTATCGCGTCCATGCTGTCCAGGAATTCGCGGACCGTCGTGACTGTGCCGGTGTTGACGGTTTTGTAGCCGGGAAGGGCGGCGACAGCCGCATGAAACGCGCGCCCCTTGACGACATCAAGCAGCCTTTGCATGGGCTCGGTCTCGAGAAATGCGCGGCGGCAGACGAAAAAATAATCTTCCGTCAGCAGCCGGATGAAATCGAGGCCGAACTGCCGGGCTGCCGCCTCGACGCCGAAACTGACATCGGCCATGTCGCTGGCGACATAGGCTGCGACCGCGGCATGGGTAAATTCGATCTGTTCCAGACCGTTGATTGTGCTTCCGTCGATTCCGTTTTGCGCCAGCAACTGGTCGAACAACAACCGCGTGCCCGAGTCATGATCGCGGTTGACGAAGCGCGCCTTGCGCGCGGCGATATCCTTGAGCGATGTGATGGCAAGCGGATTGCCGCGCTTGACGATCAGCCCCATCTCGCGGGTCACGAAACTGATGACACGGTATTCGCGCGGATCGAGCCATTGTTTGCAGGCGTCGATATTTTGCTGGCGCAGTTCGCCTCGCGGCAAATGCACGCCCGACAGGTCGCAGGCGCCTTGCGCGAGCGAGACCAGCGAGTTCTGATTGCTGACATACCGAAGATCGATGGCGATGCCCGGAGTCTGGTCGAGCAATTCCCGCAGCTTGGGAACCGCGAAGCCGTGGCTGGCGTGAACGCGGATGACGGCCGGTCCATAGCGCAGGAAAGGCTTGATCTCGGTCGCGAGTTCTTGCGCCAGGTTCTCGAGCTGGGGACCGAGACGCGCCTGGGTGCGTTGTCCCGCCCATACCAGCTTCTCGCCGAACTCCGTCAACGCGGTACCCTTGCCGCGATGGGTCTCGACCAGGGGCACACCGAAAAATTCCGACCACTGCTCAAGCAGGTTCCAGACATGGCGGTAAGAAAGCTGAACGTGGTTCGCGGCGTCGGTGATTTTTCCGGTTTTCCGGATTTCGTTCAGGACCCCAAGCATGACCACGATGGTCTGGGGGCTGTCTTCCTTTCGAAATCGCCAGATGGTCTCGATCTCGATGTGCAGCATCGTCCCACCAATAATATGCAACTTGCTTCATATATCATGAGGCCATAGGCAAACCATATCATATTTATAGCTGTGAATATGCTCCCTATCTTGAGTCCCAGGATCCGGAGGAAATATGATGTCAATTGCATATGACGACAATGCCCGCGAGCGCGCAACCCCGATCGCCGCCTCGAGGCCGCAGCTGCTGCTGATCGACGGGCGGCGGGTGCCATCGGTCTCCGGGCGCACCTTCCAATCGCTCAATCCCGCCACCGAACAGGTCATCGCGACGATCGCGGAAGGCAACGAGGTCGACGTCGACCTTGCCGTTGCCGCCGCGCGCCGCGCTTTCGAAGGTCCCTGGAGCACGATGCGGGCGGCCGAGCGCGGCCATATCCTGTTCAAACTCGCGGAACTGATGAAGACGCATGGCGACGAGATTGCCGCGCTGGAAAGTCTGGACGCGGGAAAGCCGATCTCGGCCGTGCTGCGCCAGGATCTGCCGGCGGCGATCGATACGCTGACCTATTACGCGGGGTGGGCCGACAAGATCAGCGGCGAAACCGTCTCGACCAAGACCGACGCGCTCACCTACACGGTTCGTGAGCCGGTCGGGGTGGTTGCCGTGATCGTGCCGTGGAATTTCCCGCTGATGATCGGCATGTGGAAGCTGGCGCCGGCGCTCGCCTGCGGCTGCACGATCGTGATGAAACCCGCCGAGCTGACGTCGCTGTCGGCGTTGCGGATCGGCGAACTGGCGCTCGAGGCGGGCCTGCCGCCGGGCGTGCTCAATATCGTACCCGGCCCGGGCCGGGTGGTCGGCGATGCACTCGTCAATCATCCTGACGTCGACAAGGTCACCTTCACGGGATCGCCCGGTGTCGGCCGTGGAATCCTGCGCGGCGCGGCAGGCAATTTCAAGCGCGTCTCGCTTGAACTCGGCGGCAAATCCGCCAACGTCATCTTTGACGACGCCGATGTCGAGGCGGCAAGCAAGGCGGCGGCGTCCGGAATCTTCTTCAATGCCGGTCAGGTGTGCTCGGCCGGCTCGCGCGTACTGGCGCAGGAGAAGGTTTACGATGAGGTGGTCGAGCGCCTGACCCAGCGCGCCAAGGCGCTCCGGATCGGCGATCCGGCCGATCGCGCCACCGCGCTCGGCCCGGTGATTTCCGAAAAGCAGATGAAGAGCATCCTCGATTACGTCGACATCGGGCAGAAAGAGGGCGCGCTGCTGACGACCGGCGGCCGGCGCGTCGGCGATCGCGGCTATTTCATCAGTCCGGCGGTGTTCGCCGGCGTCGAGCACGAGATGCGGATCTCGCAGGAGGAGATTTTTGGTCCCGTGGTGAGCGTCATCAAGTTTCGCGACGAGGCCGATGCGCTGCGCATAGCCAACGGCACCGCCTACAGTCTCGCGGCCGGCGTCTGGAGCCGCGATATCGGACGCGTCCAGCGCTTTGCGAAGAAGGCGAGGGCCGGCACGGTCTGGATCAATACCTATGGCTATACCGATGTGCGGTTGCCGTGGGGCGGGGAGCGCGATTCCGGTTTCGGCCGCGAACACGGCACCGCCGCGATCGAGAACTTCACCGAGCCGAAGGCGGTCTGGATGAACCTCAACGTGTGAGGCAATTCTCCCGGCGCGGCTCGTCTTCGCGCAGCCGGTCTGCAAGTGAGTAGCTAAACGGCACGGTCGGCAAACGCCGATCGTGCCGTTTTTGCCAGCTAGCCGAAGGTGAAGGCATAGGCCTGGACGCCGGGGTCGAGGAAGCGAATCTCGAACGTATGATCCGTCACCGCACCGTCGATGCGGACGAGCTGGTACAGTTGTTGCGCCGTCACCACGCCGTTGCCGCCGGCGTCGATGTCGACGCCATGCGAAGCGCCCGGCGGCTTGCCGTCGATGGTCACGACAAAGCGGACCGGGCTGCCTTCCGGGCCGGGGCCGAGTACGAGGTGCAGATCGCGCGCATGGAAGCGGTAGGCGACGCTTCCGTCTTTTTCGTTTAGCTGTGCGCGCTCGCCACTGATCGTCCAGTCGCCGGCGAGCGACCATTCGTTGAGCTCCGGCGTTCCCGCCGCATAGACGTGGCTTGCGTCCTGAACCACGCCTCCGGGCGAGACGAAATGATCGATCCGGTTATAGCCCAGATAAGTTTCGGGCGATTCCACATCGGCCTTGTCGGAAGCGGCTTCCGCACCGGATGCGTTCACCGCGACTATACCTGTCGGGACATTGCGGTCGCCGGCATCGGCAAGAAGTTTCTGTATCACGCGTTCGGAATCGTCGTATTCGCCTTCGCCGAAATGGTGGTGACGGATCTGGCCCTTGGCGTCGATGAAATAATGTGCCGGCCAATATTCGTTGTCGAAGGCACGCCAGATCTTGTATTCGTTGTCGATCGCGACCGGATAATTGATCTTGAGCGTGGCGATCGCCTTCTTCACATTGTCGGCGTTTCGTTCGAATGCGAACTCGGGCGCGTGAACGCCGATCACCACCAGCCCATGATCCCGGTATTTCTCGGCCCAGGCGCGGACATAGGGGATGGCGCGCAGGCAGTTGATGCAGGAATAGGTCCAGAAATCCACCAGCACGACTTTTCCCTTGAGGCCTTCGGCCGTCAAAGGCTTCGAATTCAGCCATTCGGTCGCGCCGTCCAGTGCGGGCAGGAGGCCTTCCACGGGCAAGGCTTCGTCCTGTGCGGCCGGCTTGGCGCGCATCATCGCGGGGCCGGACGATGCGGATTGGCTGGTGCGGGGGTGCAGCTTGTCGAGCAGGCCCTGCTCCAGCGATGTGGTGCTTCCGACCGAGAGGTTGGTGAGAAAGCCGGTGTCGAGGCCGAGCGCGATCGCCACGATAGCGGCCAGCACCGCGGCGCCCAATCCGCGGCGGACCCATTCGCCGGCGCCGATCGAGCGTTTCATCGCGGCGAATACCCGTCCGCCGACCAGCAGCGCCAGCGCCAGCGAGGTCGCCGCTCCCGCCGCATAGGTCAAAAGCAGCAGCGTGGTCTTGACGCTGGCGCCCTGCAATGCCGCGCCGGTCAGGATCAAGCCGAGAACGGGGCCGGCGCACGGCGCCCAGAGGAAGCCGGTGGCAACGCCGAGCAGCAGCGGCGCGAATATCGAGTCGCCCGAACTCTGGTCGGCGGATTGGGACAGGCGCGCGCCGATCGCTACCAGCGGACGCATCAGCCGATCGGCCACCTCGGGCAACAGAAGCGTGATTCCAAAAATCGCCAGCAGCGTCAGGGCGGCAATGCGGCCATATTGATTGGCCGAGACGACCCAGCCGCCGGCAACGGATGCCAGGGTCGCAACCACGGCAAACGCCAGCGCCATGCCGACCAGCATCGGCAGCCCGTTGCGCAGGAACGGACGGTCGGCCCGCGCCAGCACGAAGGGTATGACGGGCAGAATGCAGGGGCTGACGATGGTCAGGACGCCGCCGAGATAGGCCAGCACAAACAGTATCATGGTGTTTCCGTCGTTTTGAACCGCCGCGAGCTTCTACCTGCATCGGACGGCGCGGCGTCCGGGGTGCGATGCAACAGATATTACGGCGGTCCGAACGCAAATGTTACGGCAGTCGGGATGTTCTGCCGTGCGGCCTTTGCCGCCAACGGCGCCATCCAGGCGTTACAGGAAAAACCGCGGCCCGTGTCCGTTTTATCCCTGACCCACGCAATTGTTCGTGACATGGCTTGAACCCTGGCCCGTTCGCAGTATTGGTCACGCATCCCAAAATTGACTCGTTATATCCGGCGGAATATATCGTTATCGGGCGATAAATAGCAGCAGCTGACCGGATTGCGCAGTCTCCATGCCGCTTTCCGGCCCGGCCATTCCGGAGGGAGATGACATGAACAAGCAACAATCCCCAGCATCGCTTTCAACATCGGAACCGATCCGCGGGCTGTTCATCGACGGCAACGAAATCCCTGCCGGATCGCGCGAGACCTTTGCGGTGATTTCACCAGGTGACGGCAAGATCATCGCCCATACGGTCAATGCCACGGACGACGATGTCGACGCCGCGATTGCCGGCGCGCGCCGTGCATTCGAAGGTCCGGAATGGCGTAAGATGTCGGAGCGGACCCGCGCGAAATTCGTCTACAAGCTCGGCGACGCCCTCGAAAAGCATCTTGACGAACTCTACGAGCTCGAAACGTTGAACAACGGCCGGCCGACCCGCGAGACGCGCGCGCAACTGTCCAAGGTGCCGGACCTGTTTCGCTACAATGCCGGCCTTGCCCTGGCGAAACGCGATGCGGTGATTCCCGTCGAAGGTCATTATCTCGGCTACACGCTGCGCCGGCCGGTCGGCGTCGTCGCCAATGTCACCCCGTTCAATCACCCGGTCTTGATCGCCGCGCGCAACCTGGCGCCGACCTTCGCGTCGGGCTGCACCACCGTTGTCAAACCCTCGGAATACACCCCGCTGACGACGATACGGATGTGGGAGATTTTCAGGGATGCCGGGCTGCCGCCCGGCGTGTTCAACCTCGTCACCGGTTTCGGCGCGTCCACCGGCAAGGCACTCTCGGGCCACCCCGGCATCAACAAGCTGGTGCTGACCGGCGGCACGGAATCCGGCCGCCTTGCCGGCGCGGCCGCGGCGCGCAGCTTCGCTCATCAGACGCTTGAACTCGGAGGCAAGGCGCCGGTGATCGTGTTCGATGATTTCGATATCGATCAGGCGGTCAATTATGCGGCGTTCGGTACCTTCATCGGCGCCGGCCAAACCTGCATCTGCTCGTCGCGGCATCTGGTGCAGCGGACCATCTACAAGGAGTTCGTCGAGAAGCTCGCGGCAAAGGCCAAGGGCATCCGCGTCGGCGATCCCTTTGCCAAGGCCACACAGATGGGACCGGTGGTTTCCGCGCGTCAGCGTCAGCGCGTGCTGGATTTTGTCGAAATCGGATTGGCCGAAGGCGCATGGCTTGTCGCCGGGGGTGGCATCCCCGAGCACCTCCGGGAAAGCGGCGGCTTCTATGTCGAGCCGACCGTCTTTGCCGATGTCACGCCGGAAATGCGGATCGCCCGCGAAGAGATTTTCGGACCGTTCACGGTGGTGCTGCCGTTCGACACCGAGGAGGAAGCGTTACGCATCGCCAACGATTCCCAGTACGGCCTGGCAGCCGCCGTTCGCACCAACAACGTCGCCCGCGCGCTTCGTTTCGCCGAGGATCTGGAGGCCGGAATCATCTGGATCAACGATCATCATCGGGTCGATGCGGCTTCTCCGTGGGGCGGCGTCAAGGACTCCGGCACCGGCCGCGAGTTCGGCCAGGAAGCCTTCGATCACTATTTCTACACCAAGGCGATCATGGTCAATAAGAGCAACGACCGCTTCGATTGGTTTGACCCGGAGATGCCTGACCTGCGCCTCAACTGAGGCGGTGATCGCCTCTTGCACGCACGTTCAGCTGCGCCAGCTGTGTTGCGGCGCGTAGCCGAGCATGCGGCGCGACTTTTCGATCGACAGCAGCGTGTCGAACGGACCGAGCTTGGGATCGACCGGCACGCCGGGGAAGGCGACTGCCATCAACTCGCGGCTCGGCGTCGTCATCAGCGTATCGGCCGCTGCGATCGTGAAGACGTCGGCGTTCGCCACATCCGCTTCCAGCGCCAGCCTGCAGGCTTGCGCGACATCGCGGCTGTCGACCCAGCTCCACAGATTCCATTTTCGAAGCGAGGGGTCGTCCCAGAACGAGGGGATCTGTTTGTAATCGTGTTCTTCGAAAATGTTGGAGATGCGCAGACCGACGAAACGGGTGCCCGGATTCCAGCGGTTGACCTCGGCGGCCATTTTCTCGCACAGGGTTTTCGCAAGGGCGTAGCCGGTTTCCGGTGCCAGCGGGTGCTCTTCGGTGATCGGCGCGAATACCGGAGGTGTCCGGGTCAGCGGAAGGCCGTAAACGGTTTCGCTCGACGCCCAGACGACGCGCTTGATCCCGACGCGAATGGCCGCGCTGAACACGTTGTAGGTCGTCATCATGTTGTTCTGGAAAATCGTCGCGTCGGGCGCGAGGCCCGGCGCCGGAATGCCCGCCAGATGAATGACGGCCGCCGGCTCCCCGATGGAGGCCCGGCGGCGATCGACGGTGCCCGCAGCCAGCCTTAGGGCATCGATGGCCTGGCCGAGATCGTTGAGGTCCGTCTTCATGAAATGGCACAGCTGTTCGGCCGGCGCCGCCATATCGACGTTCATCACCTGATAGCCATGCTCGAGCAACTCGCGGATCGCGGCTCTGCCCGCCTTGCCGCTTCCTCCCGTTACGATCACGCTTGTCATGGCAGCCTTTCAAGTGGGAGAGATGCCGGTCAAAATCCCGATGAGCGATGCGGCACATAGGGCCGCTCGAGCGAGGCGATTTCTTCGGTCGTCAGTTTCAGCGAGAGTGCCGCAACCGCGTCGGTCAAATGGCCCGGCTTCGACGCGCCAACGATCGGGGAGGTCACGTCTTTCTTTTGCAGAAGCCAGGCCAGCGCGACCTGCGCGCGAGGCACGCCCCTGGCCGTAGCTACGACGCCGACTTGATCGATGACCTGGCGGTCGGATTCCGGGAACTCAGTGTACAGCGTTTTGCCGTATTCGTCGGTTTCCTGGCGCGAACTGGATTCGTTCCAGGCGCGCGTCAGGCGTCCCCGCGCCAGCGGGCTCCAGGGCATTACCGCGATGCCCTGGTCCGCGCACAGCGGGAGCATTTCCCGCTCTTCTTCGCGGTTCAGCAAATTGACGTGATTTTGCATGCTGACGAATTCCGTCCAGCCGTGCAGGCGCGACGTGTAGAGCGCCTTGGAAAACTGCCAGGCCTGCATATTCGAACCGCCGATGTACCGGGCCTTGCCGGCCTTTACGACGTCGTGGAGTGCTTCCATCGTCTCCTCGATCGGGACTTTCGGATCCCAGCGATGAATCTGGTAGAGATCGACAAAGTCCGTTCCAAGGCGGCGCAGGCTGTTGTCGATTTCGCCGAGGATCGCCTTGCGCGACAGTCCCGCGCCGTTCGGCCCCGGCCGCATCCGGCCATTGACCTTGGTCGCGATGACAATGTCCTCGCGGCGCACGAATTCCTTCAGCGCCCGGCCGACGATCTCCTCCGAAGTTCCGTCGGAGTAAACATTGGCCGTGTCGAAGAAATTGATCCCGAGCTCAAGCGCCTGCCTGATCAGCGGCCGGCTCTTTTCCTCGTCGAGCGTCCAGGGATGAGGCCCGCGCTCGGGAATTCCGTAGGTCATGCAACCGATGCAAAGCCGCGACACGTCGAGGCCCGTTTTGCCGAATTTCAAATATTCCATTTCACTTCCACCTGGTCGTTGCGTTGAAATCATTCGCCTGGATTCCGGTCTGTTTACAGCAGGCGCTCATAGAAACCGCCGTAGAGGCCGTGGGGTTCAACGAGATGGATCTCCAGAATCCAGTGCCGCTCGCGGCCCAGATCGTCCGGGTCGCGCATCCGTTTTGAATTCCCGGGATAGATTCGATTGAGGTCCTTGTCGCCCGGTATGAGCGCATGGGCGAACTCGCTGACGAGATGGCCCGCGATCTTGCCGCCGAACACCCATCCGGCTTCCGCGGCCGCCTTTTGTGCGAACGCATAAAGCTCCGCACCGGTGATATCCGGTGATGCCTGATAATGCGACCGGACCCGGTCGAACACGACCGGCAGGGCCTCGACCAATGGCGCTCCGGGATGATCGCCCAGGACATAGGTCCGGCCGAGGTCGGCTTCCCACTCCTCAAAGACCGGTCCGAGGTCGAGATAGACGATGTCGTTTTCCTCGATGTCACGAACCGGAGGATTGTCGGCCGCGATCGTCAGCGTGTTGGCGCCGGCGCGCACGATGCGCTTGTGCCAATGCTTCTCCACGCCGAATTGCCGCAAGGCGAGCGCGTAAATATCCAATTCTATCTCTCGCTCGGTTCGCCCCGGCCTGACGAGTTCGCGCTTTTCAATCTCGTTGAACAGGGTCTCCGCTCGCTGTTCGGCGGCGACCAGCGCGGCGCGGCGGTCTGACGCTATGGATTGTTGCTGTTTCACGCCGGAGCTCCGCGATCATCACACGTACGACGTGAAAGTCTATCGCGTTGCGCCGCTCCGTCGTTCCCTTTTCGTCATGCATCGGGACGACGTCAGGCATTCGCAATGAGCGCGCGGACTGATTGACTCGGTCGTGCGGATAAGGCCTTATATCCAGATAAATATAACGCATGAATGCGAATGGCCGGTTCTCGCGGTGAATTGAGCGGATCGATGCCGGGATTTCACGGTCTGATGATCCTTCGACGAAAGCCCCTCTCATGAACTATCCCGACATAGAACTCTATATCGACGGCCGTTGGAAATGCGCGAGCGGGCAACCGGTGATCAATCCCGCCGATGAAAGCGTCCTCGGCAACGTTCCGACCGCGACCACGGCCGATCTCGACGATGCGCTTGCCGCCGCCGGGCGCGGGTTTGCAGTCTGGCGCAAGACCTCGCCCGCCAGGCGGTCGCAGATCATCCTGCAAGCCGCCAAGCTGATGCGTGAGCGCGTCGAAGATATGGCGACTGCGATGACGCTCGAGCAGGGCAAGCCGATCGATCAGGCTCGACTGGAGATCCTGCGTGGCTGCGACATCATCGAATGGGACGCGACCGAAGGCCTGCGGCTTTACGGACGCGTCATTCCCAGCGAAGAGGGCATGCGCCACACCGTTTTGCGCCAGCCGATCGGTCCCGTGGCGGCGTTCTCGCCGTGGAATTTTCCGATGAGTTCGCCGGCCAGAAAGGTCGGCGGCGCGTTGGCGTCGGGTTGCTCGATCATCCTCAAGGCTTCGGAGGAAACACCGGCCGGCGCGGTTCAGCTGGTAAGGGCTTTTCACGATGCCGGCCTGCCGCCCGGTGTCCTCAACCTGGTGTTCGGCAATCCGGCGGAGATATCCGGCTATCTGATCCCGCAATCCTCCATCCGCCTCGTCACCTTCACCGGTTCGATTCCGGTCGGCAAGTCGCTCGCGGAAATGGCCGGCCGCCATATGAAGCCGGCGATCATGGAGCTTGGCGGCCATGCGCCGGTCATTGTCTGTGGCGACGCCGATCCGCTCACCACCGCTGCAACGTCGGTCACCGGCAAATCGCGCAATGCGGGGCAGGTCTGCGTGTCGCCGACGCGGTTCTTTGTGCAGGAATCGATCTATCAGCGGTTCGCCAATTCATTTGCGGAAAAGGCGGCACAGCTCAGGGTCGGCGATGGTCTCGATCCGAAGGTGCAGCTGGGTCCATTGGCCAACGCGCGGCGGATCGAAGCCATGGAGACGCTGGTCGCCGACGCCAAGGCCAGAGGCGCGCGCGTGCTTGCCGGCGGCAGCCGGATCGGCAACCGCGGCTACTTCTTTCCGCTTACCGTTCTCGCCGACGTGCCGGACAATGCGCGCGCCATGAACGAGGAGCCGTTCGGTCCGCTGGCATTGATCAACCCCGTGCGCGATATCGATGAGGCGATCGAGAAAGCAAATTCGCTGCCATACGGCCTCGCCGCCTATGCTTTCACGCGTTCAGCGAACAACGCGGATCGGCTGGCCAACGAGATTGAGGCGGGAAACCTCTCTATCAATCACTTTGTCGCGTCGGTGGCGGAGACGCCGTTCGGCGGCGTCAAGGACAGCGGCTATGGACGCGAGGGTGGAACCGAAGGCCTCCATGGCTATACCGTCGCCAAGAACGTCTCGCACAAGATGATCTGACGGTCGCGGCTATCGCGCGACCCGTGAATTCGGCGCTGCCGGCCGGGAACTCCCGCCCTGCGAAAGACGCTGTCGAGAAACCGGGCAATGCGAGGCTGCGATGCGCGGAATGCACCGCCGGTGCAACACTTGTGATACCGGATGCGTGCCCCAACCGGTATAGTGAGAGCCTCGAGGTTCGGAGGTCGATGCATGCATCCTGATTTCCTCGGCAGCAATCCGTCGCGCCGGCGGCTTCTCGGGGGCGGCGCCGGTGCTGCGGCAGCGGCGCTGCTCGGTCGGATTGGGCCTGCGCTCGCTCAAGCCGACGCCGCGGTTGCGACCCGGCCAATTCCGCAATCGGGCGAAATGATTCCCGTGATCGGACTCGGGACCGCAAATGATTTTCAGGTCCAACCGGACTCGAACGGCAGAGCGAATCTAAATAAGGTTGTCGACGACCTTTTGGCGCAAGGCTGCAAGCTGATCGATACCGCGTCGTCCTACGGCGCCGCGGAAAGCGTGCTGGGCGACCTGCTCGCCGATCAGGACCGCGCCAAGGTGTTTCTCGCAACCAAGCTCGAAAACGGCAGCAAGAACGAGGGCTCGCTTGAATTGAAACGGTCGCGTCACCGGCTTCGCTACGAGCAGGTCGATCTGTTGCAATTGCACAATGTCCGGGATAGCCGCCAGGACCTGACACCATTCCGGGATTGGAAAGCGGAAGGGTTTTGCCGATATACCGGGATCACTACGACCTACAAGAGCGACTATGATGCCGCGGAAGCGGTACTTCGCCGCGAGAAGCCCGACTTCCTTCAGATCGATTATTCGTTGTCCGACCGGACCGCCGAAAAGCGGCTGCTTCCCGCGGCGCGCGATGCCGGTGCCGCGGTGCTGACCGCGCTGCCGTTCGGGCGAAGCTCGGTATTCGCCGCCGTGCGCGGCAAAAGCGTGCCCGAATGGGCGCGCGAGTTCGACGCCACCACCTGGCCGCAGTTCTTCCTGAAATTTCTGCTGGGGCATGACGCCGTGACGGCGGTGATCCCCGGCACCACCGATCCCGCTCATCTTGCCCAAAATATCAGCGCCGGCAGGGGCCGTTTTCCCGACGCAAAACAGCGCGCCGCGATGGTCGCATTCTTCGAGAAGCTGTGACCGAGATAGGCGGCTCAATATTATGTGATCGTCATTTGGCGCGTCGTGTCGTTCGTGCTGAGCTGATGCATTGAATAATTCGCGTGGCCGGTTGTTTAGACACGTAGCCGTTCGCGCCAAAAAAATCAGGAACACCAGAAGTCCAACAACCTGAGAACCTCAAAAATCCGGGAGAACGATATGTCCGATGCCGACCGTTCCCATCTCGATCGCCGTGCGCTTTTGCGTGCCGGAACATTCGCGGGACTGGGCTTTGCCGTTGCTGCCGTTTCGCGCAGCGCTCTCCGGTCAGGCGACGGCGCCGCTGAAGATCGGCATCATCGGATCCGGCCACATCGGCAGCACCCTGGGCTCGCTCTGGGTCAAGGCCGGCCATCCCGTGATGTTCTCGTCCCGACACCCCGAAGAGCTCGCATCGCTCGTGCAGGGCCTCGGCAGTCTGGCAAAGTCCGGCACGGTCGCCGAGGCGATCACGTTCGGCGATGTGGTTTTCATCGCGGTGCCCTATGGCGCCTATCCGCAGATCGGGAAGGATTACGGCAGCCAACTCGCCGGCAAGGTGGTGCTCGATGCCGGCAATGCGGTGGCCGCGCGCGACGGCGAGATCACCGCCGAAGCCAAGGAAGAGGGCATCGGTGTGACCTCGGCCAAATACCTGCCGGGCGCCCGGATCGTTCGGGCGTTCAACAGCATGAGCTATCGGTTCTTCGTTTCCGAGGCCAATCGGGCCGGCGACCGCATGGCAATCCCGCTTGCCGGCGACGACAAGGATGCGCTGGCGATCGCCTCGACGCTGGTGCGCGATGCCGGCTTCGATCCGGTGGTGATCGGGCCGCTGGCGCGCGCCAAGGATTTCGCACAAGGCGCACCGCTCTATAATCAGCAACTCACCGCCGCGGAAATGCGTCAACGGGCCGACGCGATCAAGTAAGGTTTCGATCGATGGCATTCGCCGACGCGCCGCCGGGGGCCGATTCCTCGCTTCATCGCTTTCTGAGCAAGATCATCGACGTCAGGGCCAGCGAGGTGCCGGCGCTGGCATGGTCGTGGCTTTATATTTTCTCGCTGCTGTCGTCCTACTACATCATGCGTCCCATTCGCGACCAGATGGGGGTCGCGGGCGGGGTCAATAACCTTCAGTGGCTGTTCACCGGCACCCTGATCGGAATGCTGCTGCTGAACCTGCCGTTTTCCTATCTGGTCAAGAACTTCCCGCGCGAGAAATTCATCGCGATCTCGTACCGCTTCTTCAGCGCCAACATCCTGTTGTTCGCGCTGGCGCTGTATGCGGCGACGCCCGAGCAGACGATCTGGGTCGGACGCTTCTTCTTCATCTGGACCTCGATCTTCAATTTGTTCGTGGTCTCCATCTTCTGGCAGATGATCGTTGATGTCTTCACCTCGGAGCAGGGCAAGCGGCTGTTCGGCTTCATCGCGGCCGGCGCCACGCTCGGCGCCATCGCGGGATCCGCCTTCACGGTATCGACGGTCGAGCACATGGCGCCGGCCTATCTGATGATCGGCGCCGCGCTGATGCTTGAAGTCGCGGTATTCTGCGTCCGCAGGCTCTCGGGCCTGTCGGCGGCGCTGTCGGAGCGGCCTCGTGCCGAACCCGAGCAGCCGATCGGCGGCACCCTGCTGGGCGGCATTCGCGACGCGCTGTCGTCGAGCTACCTGTTGAACGTGAGCCTGTTTCTTCTGCTCTACGCGGTGACGTCGACGTTCCTGTATTTCCAGCAGGCGGCGGTCGTCAGTCACGCCTTCGCAAACCGCGCCGCGCAGACGCAGTTCTTTGCCACGGTCGACCTTGGCGTCAACGTTCTGACACTCGCCGTGCAACTGTTCCTGACCGGCCGGATACTCAAACGGTTCGGCGTCGGGACGACGCTTTCGCTGCTGCCGCTGTTCAGCGTCATCGGTTTCGGCGCCTTGGCGCTGTTGCCGAGCTTGTCGGCCGTGGTGGCGTTTCAATTGATCCGCCGTGCCGGCAATTTAGCGGTGGCGCGGCCGACCCGCGAGGTCTTGTTCACCGTGCTGCCGCGAGAGGATCGCTACAAGGCCAAGAGCTTTATCGACACCGTGGTGTACCGGCTCGGCGACCAGATCGGCGCCTGGTCGTTCGCGCTTCTGACCGCGCTCGGCCTCGGCTTGATGGAGGTTTCGGTTGTCGCCGCCGCGCTATCGGCGGTATGGCTGGTGAACGGCTGGTGGCTCGGCCGCCGGCAGGACGTGTTGGCGCGCGAGCAGGAAACCCGGCCGGTGGTGGTGAACTGATGCTGCGGTCGGCGATTGCGCTACGTCATGTGGCGTTCGAGGATCTGGGCCTGCTCGGGTCTGTACTGGCGAGTGAAGGCTGGGATGTCACGTTTCGTGACCCCGCGGTTGAGGATGTGCGGGATCATGCAAGCGATGAAGCCGGGTTGCTGATTGTCCTCGGCGGCCCGATCGGCGTCTACGAGACCGGGAGCTATCCCTTTCTCAACGCCGAGATCGACCTGATCGAGCATCGGTTGTCCCGCCAACTGCCGGTGCTTGGAATTTGCCTCGGCGCGCAGTTGATGGCGAAGGCGCTTGGCGGCCGGGTCTATCCCGGCCCGGTCAAGGAGATCGGCTGGGGAGCGGTTACGTTGACAGCCGAGGGCGCCGCTTCCTGCCTCAGCCCGCTTCGGGAGGACGGTGAAGTGGTCCTGCACTGGCACGGCGACACGTTTGACTTGCCCGCCGGTGCGCAGCGGCTGGCGTCGAACCGGCACTATGAAAACCAGGCGTTCGCCCACGGACGCCATGCGCTGGCGCTCCAGTTTCATCTGGAAGCGGATCCGCGCCGGCTCGAGCATTGGTATGTCGGCCATGCCGCCGAGCTTGCCGCGGCAAAAGTCCCGTTATCCAAGTTAAGGGCGACGACGTCGAAAATCGCCGGAGGTCGCGCCGCGCTGGCGGAGCGCGTCTTCGCGCGCTGGCTTCGCGAGATCGCGGAGCTCAAAGTATCATGATCAGGTAACGCGCAAACGAGGTCCGATCGATGACAATCAGGCAAAATCTGGACGGCCGCATCGCCCTGGTGACGGGCGCGTCACGCGGCATCGGCGCGGCAATCGCGCTGGCGCTTTCGGAGGCGGGGGCCGCGGTCGCTGTCAACTATCGCGAGCGGGCAGTCGACGCCGAAGCCGTTGTGGCCAAGATCAAGGGAAAGGGCGGCCGCGCGCTGGCGGTTGCCGCCGATGTCTCGCAGACGCCCGCCGTCACGGAGATGGTGGAGCGCGTTGCAACGACTTTGGGACCGATCGACATTCTCGTCAACAACGCAGGACTCGCCATCGTGCGCGGCATCGACGAGTTGACCGAAAGCGATTTCGATCAGACGATCGCGGTCAACCTCAAATCGGCATTTCTTTGCACCCAGGCCGTCGTGCCGGCGATGCGGACGCGCCGGTGGGGTCGGATCGTCAACATCTCCTCGGGCGCCGCCCGCGGCGCCGGCGCGATCGGCGTTCATTACAACGCTTCGAAGGCAGGGATGGAGGGACTGACCCGCGGCTATGCGGCGCGACTGGTCAAGGAGGGCATTACCGTCAATACGGTCGCACCCTCGATGATCGACACCGACATGATGCTCGGCCGGTCCGAGCTTGCGCGCAACATTCCACTCGGACGGATGGGCCACGCTGACGAAGTGGCGCAGGCGGTCCTCATGGTGCTCGGCAACGATTACATGACCGGCCAGACCATCGTCCTGAACGGCGGCATGGCCTTCATCTGATCGGCAGTTTGTCAGAAGCCGCGCAATTCAGAAGCCGCGCAATGTGGTGATGGAAACGTTGGCCGAGCCTTCGGCTTCCGCGATTACCCGCAGCGTCTTGGAGTCGAACGTGATGCCGGCGAGCCGCAGGCTGGTGATATCCGTTGTCACCCGCACGCCGTCCTCGTTCTTCTGAAAATCGGAGATCGCGGCGGCGATCTGTTTCTGAGCGCTGGTCGCGAACGGCTTGAGGTCGATCACGGCTTTGTCCGCCAGGGTCTTTTGCAGAAGCGGCATCGCCTCGCGCGCCGCGGCGCCGAGCAGGCCGAACGCCGCCTCGCTCTCGACGGCGAGTTCGACATCGTTCAGCCGCAGCGTCTGCTGGGCCTGATCGAGCACCGGCCGGCCCCAGATCTGCACGGTGGCCTCGCCGCCGAATCCGAACCAGCTCTTTTTTTCCTTGGCGTTCACCAGCAGCGAGATCAGAAGCCGATCGCCGGAGGCGTCCACAGTGGCACGTTTCACGGTAACATCGACCGAACCCGAGCCGTCTTCCGGGAACGTCTTGCCGGCAAATTGCGCCTCCAGGAGTTTGTTGATCTCGGTAAAGGGCATGTCGATCGGCACGCCGATGCTGACGCCTCCCGGCGTCGGCGGGATCACGGAGATTTTGTCGGGGAACGGGCAGTCGGGCTTGCTCTGCGAAGAGGTGATGCGGGTTTCGGCCTCGATGCCCATCGTCACCGTCACCGCCGAAGCATCGACGCGGGGCTGTACCGCGATCGCCCGGGTCGGCCGCAGTTCGAGCCATAGCGGCGGCAGCGACGAAATCCCGCCGGCGCCCTGCAGCGGGATCGAGCGGCAAATCTTGGTCCATTGCGCCCGCGCGCTCTGCTCGAGCGCGGGATCGCTGCGTATCCGCGCCGACAGCGCGTCCATCTGGTCGGCGACGGTTTTATCGATCAGCGGCTTGACCTGCCCGGGGACGCTGACCCGTGCGCCCGCCACGGATAGGCTGGTGTCGCCCAGATTCACTTGCGCCGCCAGATTGGGTTCGAAATGCCAGGCCGCGGCGAGCTTGGGCCGCGACGTGACGGTGACATTGCCTTTGATCTCCGCGTTGGCGTTGATCGACTTGATGTTGATGCTGCCGATCTGCTTGGCGGCCTTGTCGCCGAGCAGACTGCCGAGCACGTTGCCGACCGCGTCCGTCGCCTTTGAGGACAGGGAACCCGTGACATTGAGCGTTCCCGTCAGCGGCGTTGCCAGCGTCAATACATCTTGGGCCCCGGTCGCGGCGATCGGCCCGCGCGAGGCGGTCCAACCGATGTCGGCGTCCTGCAGAATCTGCGATACCGGATTGTCGGCCTTGCCCGAGAAGGTGCGCGGCGCGCCGCGTTCGGCGGCGTCGCGGATGGCGTTGAGGGAAATCGCGACCGGCGCCAGGATGACGGAACTGCGCGTCGCCGGCGGCAGCGGGGGCAATTTGACCAGCGCGGCGGGCCGGGCCGGGGCGCGCGGCGACACCCAGTCCATGACTTTAAGGCTGACGAAAAACGACGCCGCGAGCACCACGCCGGCAAGCAGGATCGTTCTGAGACGCCACGGAAAATGCATCGTCCCCCCGGACTCGTTGAAGCCGAGAGTTTACAGGGCGGAGCAGGCCGACGCCAGAGTGCCGGCGGTTTGCGCGCCCGGCCACAGTCCCGCCACGCGCGCGGCGAAATCTTGATGTGCATTGCCGGACAGAAACAAAAATGGCGCGGATGCCCGCGCCATTCTCCAGTTGTCGACCCTCAAGCCAATTCGACTTTCGCGCCTATATTTTACGGCAACGTAGTCCGTACCGACCTAGCTTCGCTTGCCGGCTGTGTTATCGGCCCGGCGATCCATCGGCAACACAATCACCTTGGTGCCGACATTGACCCGCGAATAGAGGTCCGCGACGTTCTCGTTGGTCAGGCGGATGCAGCCGGACGAAACATGTGTTCCGATCGTTTCCGGCGCGTTGGTGCCGTGAATGCGATACACGGTGCCGCCGAGATACATGGCGCGGGCGCCAAGCGGATTGCCGGGGCCGCCTGCCATATAGCGTGGCAAATAAGGCTGGCGGGCGATCATCTCCGGCGGCGGGGTCCAATCCGGCCATTCGGCCTTCTTGGTCACCGACTGCACGCCGGACCAGGTAAACCCGTCGCGGCCGACGCCGATTCCGTAGCGGATCGCCTGACCGCCGCCGAGCACGTAATAGAGGTAGGTGTTCGGCGTATCGATGACGACGGTGCCGGGCGCCTCGCGGGTGGCGTAATTTACGACCTGGCGCTTGAAGCGCGCCTGCTCAGCCGAACCGCCCTGGTTCTCGTCGCGGGCAATCGGCGCCTGTTGGATCGGCTGCGGTGCAAAAGCAAACAGCATCGGCTGGGCCGCCGCCGCGGGCGTCGAAAAAGCCATAGCGCCGATGGCGAGTGCGCCAAAAGCAGCGACGTAGCGGGAATTCAGCCTGAAGGCATCCAGCTTGTACATGATCGTCCCCTGTTTGATCGGCTGCGCCAGTTCGGCGCGTTGTTGATGCCACAGGTGTTAACGGGCGACCGTTTCAGGAGGTTTGCGCCAGGGGGCCAAAACGACTTCTTCGGGTCCAGCTATTGTTTCATGACGGTTTCATGAGGCGGCGGGACGGAGGGTTAACAAAAAACTGCCTAACACTTCGATGACGTCATACGCTTGAAATATCCTTAGTCGAACGTCGGGAATTGAGAATCATCGAGCTCTCAGGTCCCGTGATGCGGATTTTAATTGCAACCGATGCCTGGCATCCGCAGGTCAATGGCGTGGTGCGCACGCTGACGTCGCTCGCCCGCAGCGCGGCCGCGTTGGGGGCCGAGGTCGAATTCCTGACCCCCGAGGGCTTTCGCTCGGTCGGCGTCCCGACCTATCCGGGACTGCGGGTGGCGCTGCCGAACCGGCGGGAGATCGCTCGAAGGATCGAGGCGGCGGCGCCGGACGCCATTCACATCGCGACCGAGGGGCCGATCGGATGGGCGGCCCGTGCCTATTGCCGCCGCCGGAAGCTGGCGTTCACGACCTCCTATACCACCCGGTTTCCGGAATATGTCGCGGTGCGCACCCGTATTCCGGTCAGCGTCGGTTATTCGGTGCTGCGGCACTTTCACGCCGCCGCCGCCACGACCATGGTCGCGACCGCCTCGCTCAAGCGTGAACTTGGCGACCGCGGCTTCCGCAAGCTCGGCTTCTGGACTCGCGGGGTCGACACCAATCTGTTCAATCCCGATGCGCCCGCCAGGCTTGACCTGCCGCGGCCGATCTTCATGACCATGGGCCGCGTCGCGGTGGAGAAGAACCTCGAAGCCTTTCTGGCGCTGGACTTGCCGGGGTCGAAGGTCGTGGTCGGGGATGGACCGCAACGGGCCGAACTCGCGCGCCGCTATCCCAAGGCAATATTTCTCGGCGAGAAAACCGGTGCGGATCTGTCGTCGCATCTGGCCGCCGCCGACGTCTTTGTCTTCCCCAGCCTCACCGACACCTTCGGTGTGGTGCAACTGGAAGCGCTGGCGTGCGGCACGCCGGTCGCGGCGTTTCCGGTGACGGGACCGCAGGACGTGATCGCGGACAATCCGATCGGGGCGCTGGATGACGACCTCGGCAAAGCCTGCATCCGCGCGCTGGAGATGTCGCGGCAGGCCTGCCGGAATTTTGCGCTCGAGCGCTCCTGGGAAAACAGTGCGCGTCAATTCATCGGCAATTTGACCGCGCTGCAGCCGAGCCGGTCGCTGCGGGCTGCGCGCCTTGTGGCCGGGCAGACCGCGGTGCGCGGCTAGAGCATGATCCGGAAAAGTGGACACCAGTCTTCCGAAGCAATCATGCCCAAAGCAAAACCGGAGCGGATGCCGATCCGACAACCAGTCATCCCACTCAGGAATCACCACACATGAACGATTCGGAGCTACTATGGCGGAAATCTTGAAACTGGACGGCTCTGCGGAGCTGGATTTCGATCGCGAGACGGTTGAGCGCGCCTACGATCGCTGGGCGCCGGTCTACGACCTCGTGTTCGGTGGGGTGTTCGGCAAGGGCCGGCGCGCCGCCATTCTCGCCACCAACAACATCGGCGGTCGCGTTCTCGAGGTCGGCGTCGGCACCGGCATCTCGCTGCCGCAATACGCGCCGAACCTGCGCATCTTCGGCACCGATATTTCGGAAGCCATGTTGCGCAAGGCCCAGCAGCGGGTCACCGAACTCGGCCTGGGCAATGTCGAGGGCCTGGCCGTGATGGATGCGGAGAAGCTCGAATTCGCCGATAATTCGTTCGACGTGGTGATGGCGCAATACGTCGTGACCGCGGTCCCCAATCCGGAAATCGCACTGGACGAATTCGCCCGCGTGTTGCGGCCGGGTGGCGAGATGATCCTGCTGAGCCGGGTCAGCGCCGATGCCGGCCTGCGACGCTTCATCGAACAGCGATTGCAGCCGGTGGTCCGTCCGCTCGGCTTCCGGACCGCGGAGTTCGCCTGGTCGCGCTTCACCCGATGGATGTCGAATGCGCCCGGCATCGAGTTGGTAGAACGCCGCCCGGTACCGCCGCTCGGGCACTTCTCGTTGATTCGTTTCCGCAAGGTCGAACTGGCCGCCGCCGCTTGATGCGGCAACCGACCGATCAAGTGTCCGGTCGCATGATGTCATATGTCATTATGATGTCGTCACACACCGGACATCGAATCGCTGTACGCACGACGTGCCGACGATGGAGATGCAAATGATTGAGAGCTTTATGACGGCGCTGCGAACCCAGCGCTGGGATGACCACCGTTTTTACCACCA
This sequence comes from uncultured Alphaproteobacteria bacterium, assembly GCA_963756215.1. Taxonomy (GTDB): domain Bacteria; phylum Pseudomonadota; class Alphaproteobacteria; order Rhizobiales; family Xanthobacteraceae; genus Bradyrhizobium. Next base: position 698,650 of record CAVWMY010000003.1, read on the forward strand.
TAGCCGCATCAACCAGAGCCTGCACTTTGTCAGCGCGTCCTGTTTCCTGGTCGCCTATGTCCTGATGTTCTTTGATCCGGTGGCCGCCGCCTTGGTCGGGTGGCTGGTTTCGATGACCACGCGTCAGGCCGGACATTTCTTCTTCGAGCCGAAGGGTTACGACCACATCAACCACGCGACCCACGAGCACAAGGAAGAGATCAAGGTCGGCTATAACCTGCAGCGCAAGATCGTGCTGATGGCCATCTGGGCGCTCTCCCCCGTGGTGCTGTATCTCGACCCCACCATGTTCGGTCTGTTTACTCCGTGGGTCTCGCCGGCCGATTTCATGCGTCAGGTCGCCAAGATCTGGCTCGCGGTCGGCATCGGCGGGCTGCTGTTCCGCACCGTCCATCTGTTCTTCATCCGCGACGTCGAGACCGGACTTGTCTGGATGACCAAGATCCTGACCGACCCGTTCAGCGATTTCAAACTCTACTGCAAGGCGCCGCTCGCGTTGCTTCGCGGCGAGCTGATCGATCCGGGTCTCGACATCCTCGAGCATCAGGGACTGGAAGAGAAGCACGCCTGAGCGTCGGGTCCGAATTCCCTCCAGGCTTCGCGATGGCCGGGCTCGTCCCGGCCATTTGCTTTTTCAGGTGACGAGTTGGAACGCAGCAAGACAGTCATGATCTTGCCCCCCGGAGGGAGGGCTATCGCATATGAAAACCGTGACCAACGCTTCTCTTGCCGACCCTCTCCTCGATGGGGGCCGAAACGGACGGAGCTCGCTTGTAGGTCGACGCGAGGCGGCGGGGTGGGGTGAGGCACCGGAACGAAGCGTCTCCACCCCGGCCCGACTCACATTTCGCTGCGCTCAGCTCCGGCGGAGGGCACACGCAAATTCAATGCTTGAACTTGGTGGCGAGCATCTCTTTCAGGATCTGGCGGCGGATCTTCTTGTTGGTGAGCGAGGCGCTGCGCCACCACCAACCGTCACGCTTCATCTTTTCTGCCGCGGCAACGATGCGATCGGCGACCTCGGCGAAGTCGGCATCGGTATAGTTCAGGCTGAAGATGAAACGTCCGGTGCCAACCCAGCTCAGCGCCAAGCCTTCGGCCCGCAGATAGTATTGCAGCATCCAGTTGTAGCGGGACGGCTCGGTATAATGAACGGTCCAGATCGAGGACAGGTTGGCGACGCGAACCGGCAGCTCCGCGGCGGCCAGCCTTTCGTTCAACCGCTCGGCTCGACCGTTCCAGAGTTCATCGAGGCCGTTGTAGACGGAGGTGAAATTCGGACTGGCCAGCCGGCTCAGGAATTCATCCATCGCCGTCATGACATAGGGATGCGAGTTGAAGGTGCCGCGGGCAAAGCAGACGTCGGCGGGACGGTCGTCGCGGAAACGGCGCATCAGGTCCTTGCGACCGCAGACCACGCCGATCGGCAAGCCGCCGCCCAGGCTCTTGCCGTAAGTAACCATGTCAGCGCGGACATTGAAATATTCCTGCGCGCCGCCCACGGCGAGCCGAAAGCCAACGAAGACCTCATCGAAGATCAGTACGATTCCGCGCTCGGTGCAGACATCGCGCAGCGATTTGAGCCAGGTGGTATAGGCGGCGCGGTCGAAATGGCCGCGGCGGGAGCTGTCGATCAACGCGGAATCGCCGGGCGCGTTGGAATTGGGGTGCAGCCCCTGCAACGGATTGACCAGAACGCAGGCAATGTCGCGCCGCGTTCTCAGCACATGAAGGGTGCGTTCGGACATGTCGGCCAGCGTATAGGTCTCGTGCGGCGAAACCGGATTGCCCACGCCCGGCTGCACATCGCCCCACCAGCCGTGATAGGCGCCGGCAAAGCGGACCAGATGGCTGCGGCGGGTGTGGTAGCGGGCGAGCCGCACCGCCTGCATTACCGCCTCGGTGCCGGACATGTGGAAGGATACTTCATCCAGTCCGGAAATCTCGCAAAGGCGCCGGACGTTGTCGGCGACGACGGGATGGTAGGAGCCAAGCAGCGGTCCGACCGCGTGCGCGCGCTTCTCGGCGTGTTCGATGCATTCCCTGTAGAAGTCATTGCCGAAGATATTGACGCCGTAGGAGCCGGCCAGGTCATAGAGGACGTTGCCGTCGAGGTCGGTGACGGTGACGCCGGAGGTGGACTGGATGAAGCTGCCGGCGCCGAGGTTCTCGCGGACCAGGCGGCTATACTGGAACGGCACGCGGTAGGACTGGGTGAATTGCAGGTCCGACATCCGCCGCGCCGCCTCCGCGGTCGTTTGACGGCTGCGGGCGAACCTTTCCTTGTAAAGAGCGGCGAGGCGGAAGAAGCCGTCCTGGCGGCGGGTGGCGATATCGGCCGGCGCGCCGTCGGAGCGGAAGAAATCATTGATGTCGAATTCGTAATGCGGCACCAACCGCGCGACCATCTTGGACATTTTCGAATGCCCGGTCAGCGAACGATGCTTGGCCCGCGACAGCGCTAGGCGCGACTGCAACTTGGGAAATACGGCCACGGCTCCCGCGATGGCGGCGGTGGACAATGACAGAATCGGAAGAGACGAATCCATGTCGACTAGCGCTAACCAATCCAGCTGACAGAATCATGACAATCCGGGGCCTGATCTCAAAACTGACACAACAGGAAGACCTCAACTTCCTGCTGACCAATCGCGTACCGCGCGCGGCGCTGACCCGCTTCATCGGCTGGTTCAGCAAGATCGAGCAGCCGCTGGTCCGCGATCTGTCGATCGCGTGCTGGCGGCTGTTTTCCGACCTGGATCTTTCCGAGGCGCGCAAGACAGACTTCAAGAGCCTGCACGATTGCTTCACGCGCGAGCTGCGGCCGGGCCTGCGGCCGTTCGATCCCGATCCCGCGGTCTTGGCCAGCCCTTGCGACGCCATCATCGGCGCTTTCGGCAAGATCGCCGATGCTGAATTGTTTCAGATCAAGGGCGCGCCTTATTCGCTGCTCGATCTGCTCGGCGATCCCGCGCTGGTCGACGCCCATCGTAACGGCCGGTTCGTCACGCTGCGGCTGACGTCCAGCATGTACCATCGGTTTCACGCGCCCTCGGACTGCCGGATCGAGCGGGTCACGTTCATTCATGGTGATACCTGGAACGTCAATCCGATCGCGCTGAAGCGGGTCGAGGGGTTGTTCTGCAAGAACCAGCGTGCGGTGCTGCAAACGCACCTTGCGACCGGCGAGGCACTGACGCTGGTGCCGGTGGCGGCCATCCTGGTGGCCAGCATCCGGCTGAATTTCCTGGATGTGCTGCTCAACGCGCAGACCAAGGGGCCGGTGGTCTTTCCTTGCGATGTGAGCGTTCGCAAAGGCGACGAACTCGGCTGGTTCGAGCATGGCTCGACCATCATCGTGCTGGCGCCGGAGCATTTCGAGTTTTGCGACAACGTGTCGGACCAGGCGCGCATCCGCGCAGGTCAGCCCTTGCTGCGCAAACCGTCCTGACGCCGCCGCGGCCGGTTGAATGGCCGCCGAACATCAGCGTTGCCGCTTCTCCGGCTTTGCCTTCGGTGCCGGTGCTGCCCGACGCGCTGACGCCGGCCTGTTGGCCGATCCGGGGCGCTGCAGTCCCGGCCGTTGCAATCCGGGCTGTTGTGCGCCGGCGGCATTCGGCCGCTGCGCGCCCGGCGCCGGCTGGCTTTGCCCCTGGCGGTTCGGTGCGCCCGGCGTCGGCTGCGGACCCGGGCGCGGCGTGTTCTGTCGCTGCAAGCCCGGCTGGCGCGTGGGATTCTGGCGCGCGGGATTAGTGTTGCGCGGATTATTCCGGTTCGGGTTGGCCTGCCGCAACGCGCGCTGCTGGCTGACGATCTGGCGGCCGACGTTCTGCGCGGCATGGACCTGCCGCACGATGCCCTGATCGCGCAACGCCTGTTGCGGTGATATCGCGAGCGGAACCGCGGCGAACCGCCCGGGTCCCATGCCGGGCCGGATCGTAAAGCCGCTTGAGCCTTGCGTCAGGAAGCCGAGCCGCGCCCCGGTGCGGTCGTTGACTTCGATCTGGCCGACCCTGCCGTCGGCATCGGGATAAAGCTTGATGGCCACGTTATTGGCGTTGGCCGCCGTTGCGCCCTCGGGCACCTCGACCAGGCCGGTGGTGCCGCGAATGCCGAGCGTCGCTGAGGGCGTCGATATCTTCATGTCGCCGGTCTTGGCGACGGCGGCCGCCACGAAGGCGATCGTACCCTGCGTAATATCGAACAGCGCGGCGTTCTGCTTGCCGCCGTCCGAATATACGTAGTTGTCGACGGTGATCTTTGCATTGGCGGTGAGATTGAACGTGGTGGCGTCGTTGAAGGTGACGCCGAGCGTGGAGTTGGCAGAAGTCTGGAGCACGTCGTTCTGGAAAATGTCGTCCTGAAGCTTGAGGGGCGTCGAGGCGTTGTTGCGGGTGACGGTAGCGCTGCCGGTCAGTGTCGCGACGTTGCCGATCGGCTCGTCCGCGGCCGCTTGCGCGGGTGAGGGCGCGGGGACCTGCGCCGGCGCACCCTGCGCCAGTCGAATTGGAGGGGACGTCGCCTCGCCGGTCAACGACGCCGAGCCCACCTGTTGGAGCGGATGCGCCGTGTCTGCGCCTGCCGTGCCGGACAGCAACAGGCAGGTGAACCAGGCTGCGAACGAAAGTCGACGCCGCATTACGATGCCACCTCGGGTTTACGGGAAAGACCAAACCAGCTGCGCTGCGATAGAGGATGCAGCCGGCTGAACACCGGATGAACGTGAACGACGAGGCCTTGCCAAAGGCCCGCCGTTTCGAATGCACCTGCGGTGGTCAATTCACCAAGGTGAGAAGCGGCTTGCCTTTCTCGACGACATAGGTGGCGAGTTCGCTCGCGGTATCGCTGCCGACGTTCTTCGCCGCATGGACCGTGCCGGCCGGGATGAAGAGCACGTCGCCGGCTTTGAGGGTCGCCGGCGGCTTGCCTTCGATTTGATACTCCAGTGTGCCGTTGAGCACATAGATGATCTCCTCGCCCGGATGAGTGTGCTTGCCGAATGCCATGCCCGGCTCGATGTCGACCCGCACCTGGACGGCTTCCCATCCGGCAGCGCTGAGATCGCGTCGCTGCAGGTCGGTTCGCTTGATGCCGGCATGCTGGGCCTGCGTGGCACGAAGCGCCAAGACGCCTGCGACGATCAGCGCCGTTATCGCGATGGCCCGTGCCGTCTTGATCCGGGTGCCGCTCATGAAGGGAGTTCCTTGCCGGTCTGCTCGCTGACGATATAGTCGGCATACCAGTCCGGCCAGTTCTCATCATGCTTGCCGATCCGTTTCTCGTGCTCGCCGTGCGCCGCCGCCGCGCGCCGAAGCGCGGCCGCAAGCTCAGTTGGCGAGGTGAAGGTCGTGTCTGCCTCCACGCGTCCGGCCAATCGCGCGGTGATCTCCTGGAGCAGCCAGCCGTTGCCGTCGGGATCGCCGAAGGAAGCGAACGAGCGGTAGCTGCGATGTTCAGGATCGACGCCGGCAACCCGAAGTCTGCCGAACAAATATGGCTCGTCCTTGCCGGCATGCACATCGCCGGCATCGTGAAACACTTCGCCGACCGCGACGCCGCGAGCGAGGAGTTCGTCGCGGGCGGCCTGGATGTCGGAGACGATCAGATACAGTCCCCGGGCAGAGCCGGGCGTCGCGGCGGTGACGTTCTTGCCGAAGATCACGGAGCAGCCGGAACCGGGCGGCGTGAACTGAATCACCCGAAAGTCATCTCCTGCGGCGAAGTCCGCATCGAGCCTCCAACCCAGCGCATCATAAAAGCGCTTGGCGCGATCGACGTCCGAAACCGGGATGACGACGATCTCCAGCTTCATATCGACCTTGCGCGCTTGCCGGCTTTCGCCGGCCGTTTCGTTTTGCGGTTGGGCCCTGCTCACGTCGAACTCCCCGGGTTTGTGTGATCTACGATGCCTTTGCCCCGCGGTGGAGTTTCATTGGACACATGCGCTACTCGCGGGAACTGAAGCCTTTGCTCGCCTTCGTCATGAATTTCCGCGTCATTTGATTTTGACTGCACCCATCTGTCGCCGACGAAATCGATCAGCATTTTCGGAATGATGAGGCCGACGCTCACCGCCAAGATGATCATCGCGGCAGTTATGCCGTCGGAGGCCGTCTCGCCCAGCAGTTGCACGGTCGTCTGCGAGCCGTTTCCCAACTGCACGAGACCACTTGCCATCCTGAACAGGTAAACGCCCGGTATCATCGATACCACGGACGCAAACCCGATCGCCGCAAATGGCATGTGGCTACGGCGCGAGACGGGTGTCAGGATCACGCTGACGACAATGCAGGCTATTCCGGCGCCGACTGCGGCGCCGAAGCCGAGCAGGGTCAGTGTCGCCCAGCGGATTGCGTGGGCGAGCATGCCTACCGCTACCGGCCATGGCAGCATGGTGAGCGGGGTGGAAAAGAACACGCTGTAGGCGGCTACGGCAACGCCGGCGGCGATCACGTCCTGCCAGATCGGAACGGTGCGGCCCGGCGCATCGGCGGGCAAGGAGACGCCCAGGATCGCCAGTCCGCACAGCAAGCCCATGGAGATCGCCGCGACGATTAGTCCCGCATAGATCATGCGGGCGGCGCCGAGGTGGATACGCCCGTTGATAAGATCGAGCGCGCTGTTGAGGAAATGCGGCCCCGGCACCAGGACCATGCAGGGACAGACCGCGACAAGGCGTAGCGACGAGCTGTGATCGTACCTGGTCGCGAATGCGCCAACCAAACCCGCAAGGAGTGCCGCGGAGAACGGTTGAAGAAAGCCATTGGCGCTCACCTTTGCCAAGCCTCGACGTAAAACGGCCCCGCCCGTCGCGCTCACGAAAGTCAGCACCGCAGCGCCAAAATGCGCGACACCGAAGATCACCGCCAACGCCACGGCGCCGGCACCTGCAGCGAGCGCAAAAAGCGCCGTCGACGCCGGCGGTGTCTGCGCGATTTTGCCGAGGCTGAGCGTGGCTTGCTCCGATGCGAGCCGGCCGGAGCGGATATCCTCCAGGAGCCGCATTGTCGCAGCGACCCGATCCATGTCCACGCCCACCGGATCAGCCGCCACCGAGGCGAACGAACTGCCGCTCTTGTCAGCCGCTACGATTTGCAGTTCGCCCCAGCGCGGAATGATCTTGACGCGCAGCCCCAACCAACGGCCGAGAGTCTCCGCGGTGCGGACCATCTGCTCGGTGGCTTGGCCGTTGACGTAGAGCACGCGGGCAAAGGCGAGGACAAGATCGGAACGCTCCTGCAGCGTCATGCGGGCCTCTCCTAATCCTGCAAGCTCAACTGAGTCTAGCTCCAGCTCCGAATGACGCCAAGGCGTTGCAATTGATCCGCCAGTACCTGCGGGTCAGTCGGTGGCGGTGGCCGGCGCATCACTTGCGACATAGGGGGTCACCATCTTCCTTGGATCGACGATCTGATCGAATTCGGCCTCGGTGACGAAAGCCAGTTTCAACGCCGCAGCCTTCAATGTGAGATCGTTGTCCATGGCATAGTGGGCAATCTTGGACGCTTTGTCGTAGCCGATAACAGGAGAAAGGGCCGTTACCAGCATCAGCGAACGCTCGACATATTCGTTGATCTTCTTCAGGTTGGGCTTAGTACCTTCAACCAGGAACTTCCGAAAATTCACGCAGCCGTCGCTCATGATCGCGATGGAATGCGTGATGTTAAAGATCATCAACGGCTTATAGACGTTCATTTCGAGGTAGCCGCCCGCACCGCCAAAGCCGACCGCGACGTCATTGGCCATCACCTGTACGGCCACCATTGTCAGCGCTTCGCATTGGGTCGGATTGACCTTGCCGGGCATGATGGAGGAGCCCGGCTCGTTCTCGGGGATCTCCAACTCCGCAAAGCCCGCGCGTGGTCCGCACGACATCAGGCGAATGTCGTTGGCGATCTTGTAGAGCGACACGGCGAGCGTGCGCAGTGTCCCGGATAATTGAACCAGCGCGTCGTGAGCGCCTTGCACCGTGAACTTGTTGGGAGCGGTGACGAACGGCAATCCGGTGAGCTTGGCGATCTCTGCGGCGGCCGCCTCGGCGAAGCCCGGCGCCGAGTTGATGCCGGTCCCGACCGCCGTGCCGCCGAGTGCCAATTGATACACTCCATGCAGGGCTGTTTCCATCCGCTCCAAATTGTCCGTCAGCATTCCCGCATAGCCCGACCATTCCTGGCCGAGGGTCAGCGGCGTGGCATCTTGCATATGGGTGCGCCCGATCTTGACAATGTCGCTCCACGCCTGCGCTTTCGCGGCGATCGCGTCGCGCAAGGACGTAACCGCGGGAATAAGGCGCAGCTTAACGTTGACCGCCGCGGCGATATACATGGCCGATGGAAAGGTATCGTTGGACGATTGCGCCATGTTGACGTGATCGTTGGGATGAACCGGGGAATGGCTGCCGAGCGGGGTCCCCGCGAGCTGGCAGCAACGATTGGAGATCACTTCGTTGACGTTCATGTTGAATTGGGTACCGCTGCCGGTCATCCAGACATGCAGCGGAAACATGTCGTGGTGCTGCCCGGCCAGGATTTCATCGCAGGTCTGAACGATCAATTTGGATCGCTGATCGTCAAGCCGCTTGCCGGCGTGGTTTGCGATGGCGGCGGCTTTCTTCAGGACGGCGTAGGAGGTAATCATTTCGCGCGGAATGAGATCCTTGCCGATACTGAAATGCTCGAGCGAGCGCTGGGTCTGGGCACCCCACAGCTTGTCAGCGGGCACCTCGACAACTCCGAGGCTATCAGTCTCTTTTCTCATCTCGACCATGGCTGTCTCCTGGGATTCGGGCATAAAATCACGAGGGTCTTTTCTCGTCCGGTGGCGGCTGCGCCGGTCCGGACGCGCTCAGATGTTTTCGATCTTCAGGACGGGCGCGGTTTCGGCACGGGTGCGCCGGCAGGCATCGGCGTCGATCTTGAGATCGATCCCGAAGGTCGGAATGATCGTCTTCAGCCGGGGTAGCCAGCCGCTCTCGGTCAACTCGTTTCCGAAGCACTTCTTCAATACGTCGATTGCGATGGCGGCTGCCGTCGAGGCGCCCGGCGAAGCGCCCAGCAGGGCGACGATCGACTTGTCTTCGGCCACCACGAGTTCGGTGCCGAATTCGAGCTCGCCTTCCTCGTGCTTGAGCAGTCCCTTGCTCAGGTGAGGCTTGATGGTTTCGACACGCTGCCCGGCAACGGCCTCTTTCCAGTCCTTCTTCACAGCGCGCGGGAAGAATTGCTTGAGGGTCGCAAACTGCTGGTTCGAACTCTGCAGGACCTGGCCGATGAGATATTCGGCCAGGCGGATATTGTCGCGCGCGACATCGAGCAGCGGGATGACGTTTTCGAAGGTCAACGACGTGAAAAGATCCGTCAGTTCGCCATGTTTGAGGAAGCGGGTGGAGAAGCCGGCATAGGGGCCGAACAGCAGCGAGTGTTTGCCGCCGATGATGCGTGTGTCGAGATGCGGGACCGACATCGGCGGCGAACCTACGGCGGCCTTGCCATAGACCTTGGCATGGTGGCGATGGCTCACGCCGTCGACGTCGCAGCGCAGCCAGATCCCGCTGACCGGAAATCCCGCATAGCCCTTGCCTTCGGGGATCTTCGATTTCTGCAGCAACGGCAGGGCGCCGCCGCCTGCCGCGATGTAGACGAACTTGGCCGACACGGCTGCCGTCCCGCCATCGTAAGTGTCCTCGACCGAGACGCGCCACCGTCCGTCGTTCTCCCGATCGAGGCCGACGACCTTGCGGTTGTAGTGAACGCTGAAGCCGGGCTGCGCGGACAGGTGTTTGACGAGCAGATGGGTGAGCGCGCCGTAGTCGACGTCGGTACCGGTGATGATCCGGGTCGCCGCGAACGGCTCCTTGTCGTCTCGCCCGTCCATGATGAGCGGCGCCCACTCGCTGATCTTGGTGCGGTCCTCGCTGTACTCCATGCCATGATAGCAGTGGTTGGCCGACATTTCCTTGAAGCGCTGCCGCAGGAACGCGACGTTGTCGGCCCCCCAGACGAAGCTCATGTGCGGGCATGGATTGATGAAAGCGCTGGGATCGGGAATCGCGCCCTTCTTGACCAGGAACGACCAGAACTGCCGCGACAGGTCGAACTCGGTATTCACCTCCAGCGCCTTGGAGATGTCGACGCTGCCGTCTTTGCGCTGAGGCGTGTAGTTCAGCTCGCAATTGGCGGCGTGGCCGGTGCCTGCGTTGTTCCAGCCGTCGGAACTCTCCTGCGCGCAATCATGAAGCGTCTCGAACATGGCGATGGTCAGCGACGGTTCGAGTTCCTTCAGGAATGTTCCGAGCGTCGCGCTCATGATACCCGCGCCGATCAGGACTACATCTGGTCTATCCGAAGTGCTGGTGGTGGGCATGGGAAATCCTCCTTGGGATTGAGCGCGAATTGACCCGGACGCGGGTCCTGAACGGAATGCGGTGAGACTTTCGCGCGAGATCAGCGATCTGCCTTGCGAAAGGGGACGGCGGCGTCGGGCGCCAAAATTACGTAAGCGCGACGCCAGGGTTGGTCGTCGACGAGCCGCCAGCTATGTCCGGAGCCAGTGGTGTCCTCGGCCAGCAAAATGTCGCCGGGACGGATCGTAAAGGTCTCGCCCTTCGCGGTCTTGAATTCAAGCGTGCCGGACAAGGTGATGACGAGCTGGCGGATCGGTGCGTCGTGCGGCGCGAAGGTGCCCCCCGACTTGGTCTCGCGGAACGAAATGCTCGACGATATGCTCTTTTCGCTGAGCACATCGCCGCGCTCGCCTTTGGGAAGGTCGATCGTCCCTTCCTCGAACAGCGAGTTGCCATCCGCTCCCGTCCAGATTCGTACGCATCGTATCATCATGTCTCTCCCTTGAGGGAAGCGAAGCGGCGGATATTCGTATTTGACGAAGCGGGTGCGGCGTCCGAGCGAGCGCCAGAGTATCGCAGGCAGCGCACGCCATCGGTCGTCGCGACACGATGTCCGATCCGGTCCGCACACCTGGCATTGCGGCAATGGGCTTGGGCGCGGTCTGGTCCGCACCGGTAATGTACACCGACACGCCGCCGCTCTCCGCGAGCGAGGGCGGTTGTCACGAAGGGGGCGCCAGTAGCGACCGCTGCGGTAGTTGTAAACCGGTAGTCCAGGTGCATGGCCTTACATCTAGACGATCAAGCCACGGGATTGTTTTCTAGCCCAACTCGCCGGCAATGTCCGTGGCAAAAAAATAGCCAATGCCAGCCGTCCGAGATGATCCGCAATGCTAACCTAAATTAAGACCTGCACCAACCCGGAACCTGTGGGCGATGACGTCGTGCATCTCTGTGATACATATGAAGCGAGGACCATTGTGTCACGATTTCGTCAAATGCGAACATCGGGAATGATAGAGATCAGCGAACGCGTTCGCTGATCTCGTCGTATCCGCTCAAGCGATACACGAGGATCGAGATCAACCAGCTTACGACGAAGATCCCGATGATCAGGTAGCCCAACGCGCCGAAATTATCATTCAGCGCGCCGATGAAATCCCAGAACCGGCCGGCGAGGCCGAGCTTTTCTCCGAGCAAGCCCAAGGCTTCGACACTGCCGATCAGAAGTGCGACGACAATCGATACCAGCGTAATCGTCAGGTTGTAGTACAGCTTGCGGATAGGCTTGACGAAGGCCCAGCCATAGGCCCTGACCATCAAGACGCCGTCGGTGGTGTCGACCAGCGACATTCCGGCGGTGAACAGCGCCGGAAATACCAGGATCGACCGGACCGGCAGTCCCGCCGATCCCTGGGCCGCGGAAATGCCGAGAAGTCCAACCTCGCTCGCGGTATCGAAACCGAGTCCGAACAGCAGGCCGAGCGGGTACATGTGCCAGCTCTTGTTGATGATTCCGAACACCGATCGCAGCAGGCGCGCCAACAGGCCGCGCCGCGCGAGCACATCGTGCAAGTCGTCCTCGATCAGCCTGTCTCCACGCCTGACGGAGGCGAATACGCGATAGACCGAAATCAGGATCACGATGTTGGCGATCGAAATGACGAACAGGAAAAGCGCGGAGACGCCGGTGCCGATCACGCCGCCGATCGCCTTGAACCCTTCGAATTTGGCCTGTAGCGCCGCCACCGACAGCGCCACGAAGACGGATGCGACGACGACCACGGTCGAATGTCCCAACGCGAAATAGAAGCCGACATAGAGCGGCCGCTTTCCCTCTTGCATCAATTTGCGCGTGACATTGTCGATTGCCGCAATGTGATCGGGATCAACGCCATGGCGCAACCCGAACGTATAAGCCAACGACGCGGTGCCGAGCAGAACAGGATAATCGCGGAATTCGACCACCGCCCATATCCATGCCGAAGCGTTCATCAGGAGCAGGACGACGTAAACGCCGATTGTCTTGACCCGCAGGCCGGTCGGTTCGTCGTCGAAGAAATCGGCAATACCCGTCATGCGGCCTGTCTTGGTCCGGCCACCGGCATTTCCGCTCCCGACGGCAAACGTAACACCGCTCGCACGCAAGTATGATGTTGTCAACGAGTCCTCATACGACGAACAAATTGTCTTGATGAGCCGAATTAAGTTGTGCCGACGACCATCACAGTTTCGTAAGCAAGGCCGGGCGGCCCGCCAAAACCATTTCTGAGGATCATCGATTGGCTTAAGGTTCGCGAGGGTTGGAAGATTCAGTAGCGACTTTGCGCAAAAGGAAAATGCCATGGATGGCGGAAATGATTTTCAGCGGCCCTATCAAATGAACCGGCGTACTTTCGCGAGCATGGCTGCCGCGGGAGCGGCGCTCGCGCTTTTTCCTGGGGCTGCCGCTGCGCAGCCCGCGAAGGCGCGCAATGTCGTCCTCGTGCATGGGCTGTTCGCTGACGGATCATGCTGGACCGAGGTGATTGCACGCTTGCAGGCTGCCGGGCTCAATGCCACGGCGGTGCAGAATCCCCTGACGACGCTGCCTGAAGCGGTAGCATCCGCCGAGCGCGTACTGGCGCGGCAGGATGGTCCAACGGTCCTGGTCGGACATTCCTTCTCCGGGATGATCGTGACGGAGGCCGGTATGCATCCGAACGTTTCCGCATTGGTCTATGTGGCGGCGCGCGCGCCGGATGCGGGCGAGGATTACACTGCGTTGGCCAAGACATACCCGACGCCGCCGGCCTCCGCCGGGATCGTCTTCGACGGCGATGAAGGACGTCTCAGCGAGGCTGCGTTCTTGCACGATTTCGCAGGCGACCTGCCGGAAGCGAAAGCGAAGGTGCTCTACGCGGTCCAGCAGCCATTTTACAAGGCGCTGCTCACGGGCAAGACGACGCATGCGGCCTGGCGCTCCAAGCCCAGTTTCTATGCCGTCTCGACGGAGGACCGGACGATCAATCCGGATCTCGAGCGCTTCATGGCCAAGCGCATGGGCGCGAAAACCATCGAAGTGAAGGCGAGCCACCTTTCTCTGATATCGCAGCCCGACACCATCACGAAACTGATCCTCGAGGCGACAGGCCAAGCTTAGAAGAAAAGGCAGCTTCCTGCGGGAAGGGCCATGTCCGCATTGGCGAGTCACCCGAAGCATCGCTGATATTTTCAATTTGTAATCGCCTCCGCCTGAACCACGCATCCCCTTATGCGCGACTGACGGCCGGCGGCGATCGCAGCGAAATCATCACAGATGAAGCCGGCTGGCCCTGACGTCACCGACGCTGACTGGTGCGGCGCTCGGTGCCGGTGCCGACAGCGCCGCATTAAGACAGCGCCGCATTAAAACGCCCGGCGGTTGGACCAATCGATCCAAACGGCCGGGCGTCAAATCAGAATTTTCCGGGATTTCGATGTCCCGATATGTCGTATGCCGCGATCTCGATATCGCGCAGTCCTAGAGGATGCCGAGCACGATCGCGCCCACAAAGGCGAACGCGACATAGGCTGCTACAACGCTCAGTCTGCCGACGATAGTCACAGGAGCCTCCCTGGTTCACATCGCTGTCGCAGTAACGCCGCAGATGGTGAACCGTTCCGCCCGGGAAAAGTCAGTCGTGCTGACGCGATCGCTGCGCGGCCCCTCTTCAGCCGGGAAAACGTGGTTAAATATTCGTAAAATCAACGCGTTGAAGAGTCATTAAATAAATTCGTTGAAGTTGCGCGGATGACGCGCGGAGTTCGTTTGTATCTCGTCGGCTCCCTTGTCCTTGTTTCGCTAGCGGGTTGCAGCCGCGGATTTTTTCAATCCGAAGAGCGCGAACCGTGGCGGGCCGAGGCAGAGATTGCGTGCCTGAAATCCGGCGCGGTGAAAGAAACCGCCGACGTGGTCCGGATCGAGCCGATTTCGGGGCCCGGCGTTTGCGGCGCAGAATTTCCGCTCAAGGTCGCTGCCCTCGGCGAGAGCACCGGCAGCCTCGGTTTTGCCGATGACGACCTGCGGCCGCCGGCCAATGTCGGAAATGCGCCGCGCTGGCCGATCTCGCCATCCCGGCCCGCTCCACCGCAGCCCTTGCCGTATCCCGATAATACCTTGCGTCAGCCCGGCTACGGGACCGGATCGAACGGGCCGATTTCGCTGACTGCGCCAGGAGTCCCGCCCCGGCAAGACGAAATCGATCTGCCGCCTGAGGGGACGCCGGGATACGTACCGCCCGGCTCGCGGCAGCGCTATCCCGATGCCCAGCCTTATCCCTCGCAAGCCTATCCGCCGCGTGCATCCTATCCGGAACGGCCCTATGCGCAGCCGCAGCCGGAAAGCCTGCCGCCGCTCGGGCCCGCGACGGGTAATTCGGTCGGCACGGTCGGTCCGGTGGCGGTCAGGCCGGCGGCGACGCTCGCCTGTCCGATCGTCTCGGCGCTCGACCACTGGCTGGCCGATTCCGTGCAACCCGCGGCGATCCGCTGGTTCGGCGCCCGCGTCGTCGAGATCAAGCAGATCTCCGCCTATTCGTGCCGGGGCATGAACGGCAATTCGCATGCGCATATTTCCGAACACGCCTTCGGCAACGCGCTGGACATCGCGGCTTTCACGCTCGCCGACGGACGTCGCATTTCGGTGCAGGACGGCTGGAAGGGCCTGCCGGAAGAACAGGGCTTCCTGCACGACGTGCAGGCTGCGGCCTGCCGGGAGTTCACCACCGTGCTGGCGCCCGGATCCAACGTTTATCACTACAATCACATCCACGTTGACCTGATGCGCCGTGCGCACCGGCCCGTGATCTGTCAGCCCGCCGCGATGTCGGGTGAGGAAGTCGCGGCGCGGGCGGCGCAGCGCAACCCCTACGCCTCGCGCGCGCCGATGGTCACGGGTTCGCTCGGCGGAGCCAAACCGTCGCATCGGCACAAGGCCGATGACGACGACGAGTTCGAGGACGAATAGCGCAGCCAGGGGAAGATCGCGCGATGCGCGTGCGCGGCCCGATGCAATCAGCCGGCTTTGGCCCGATACGCGGCCAGAAAAATCCGCGTCGCGCTTTCGACGACTTGGGTGATGCGCTCCGCCGATGGCGGCGGCGCGGCCTGAAAAATAAACGGCAGAAACAGCGAGGCCTGGCACATCAGCATGAACTGCGAGGCCGCGAGCTGGCTGTCTTCGATCGCAAGATCGGCCGTCGTCACATGCACCTCCAGATAGGCGGCGAGGCGGTCGATCGTCTGCGCCAGCACCCGCTCATAGTAGCGGCGGCCCACGTCGGGCATGCGCTCGGCGATCGCCATCACGGTACGGATCGCCGATCCCCCGCGCGGCCGGCACATCAATTGAATGTAGGCCTGGCCGAATTCCCGCAGCGTGGTGGCGACATCGCGCTCGGGGTCGAAATTGAACGCGACCTTGCTCTGCTCGAGCATCTCCGCCTCGACGATGGCTTCGAACAGTCGGTTCTTGTCGGCGAAATAGACGTAGAGCGTTCCCTTGGAGACGCCGGCCGCGCGGGCGATTTCGCCCATGCTGGCCCCGTCAAAGCCCAGATCCATGAACACCTTGCTCGCGCCGTCGAGAATTTGACGACGCTTTGAACTATCTTCGTCGCCAATGAACCGGAGTGTCGAGGACGTCGTTGCAACCATTGGTTTAGCTTCTCTGAAAAAACCCCGCGCCGGCAACGGCGCGGTAGCACCTGGCGTTCTATGGTCTCTGCTATATAGATATACCTTGACCGAACCGTTCGGTCAATGATACTTCAAAGCTACTACGCGGCGTTCGGTTGGCTGCGCCTGTATCGCGACATAAAATTATAGTGAGGAGGCCAGTTATGGCCGGAGGGAGAGACCAGGCCGCGCGCATTGTTCGCGCCGAGCCGCAGACCGCAGAGGTCGCCCAGGGGCGCGACGCTGCCGCGGTTGTCGCCGAGCAGCGCCGCGCGCAGGTTGTCGACGACGTTGTCGCGCGCGGTCCGGCGGATACGCCCGATCAAACCGTCACCGAAAAACCCGCCGCCGCGCCGGCCGCTACCGTGCAGGCCGCCGCACCGAAATCGGGCAAGCGCAGAATGGTGCTGGCGGGTATCGGCGCCTTGCTGGCGCTCGCCGCCGCCGGGTATGGCACTCATTATTTTCTGGTGGGGCGCTTTTTCGTCAGCACCGACGACGCCTATGTGCGCGCCAACAACACGATGCTCGGCGCGCGGGTATCGGGTCATATTGCGGCGATCCTTCCCGGCGACAACACCCTGGTCCGAAAGGGTGACGTGATCTTCAAGATCGATGACGGCGATTATCGGATCGCGGTGGACGCCGCGCGGACCAAGATCGCGACCCAACAAGCCACCATCGAACGCATCGGCCGCCAGGTGATCGCGCTGGAAAGCATGGTCGCGCAGACCAAGGCGCAGTTGGCTTCGGCGGAGGCCGGCCTGAAACGCGCGGATCTCGATTTCGATCGCCAACAGAGTTTGAACAACAAGGGGTTTGCCTCGCGGGCGACGTACGAGGTGTCGGAAGCGGGGCGCGATCAGGGCGCGGCCGCGGTGAAATCGGCGCAGGCTGCCTTTGACGCTGCTCAGAACAACGTCGAGGTCACCAAGGCGCAGCAGGTCGAGGCCCGCGCACAGCTCGCCGAATTGCAGACGTCGCTGGCCAAGGCCGAACGCGACCTGGACTTCACCTCGGTGCGCGCCCCGGTCGAGGGCACCTTCTCCAACCGCCTGGTCAACACCGGCGATTTCATCGTGATGGGGCAGCGGCTCGGCAACGTGGTGCCGCTCGACGGCGTCTACATCGACGCCAACTTCAAGGAGACGCAACTCAAGCGCATCCGTCCCGGACAGCCGGTGACGATCACGGTGGACGCCTACGGCCATCGCAAATTCAGCGGCGTCGTCGACAGTATTGCGCCGGCAGCGGGTTCGGTGTTCACGCTGCTGCCGCCGGACAACGCCACCGGCAACTTCACCAAGATCGTGCAGCGGCTTCCGGTTCGCGTTCGGGTGCCGAAGGACGTCGCGCGGCAGGATATGCTGCGCGCGGGCATGTCGGTTTACACCACCGTCGATACCCGCGAAGGCGCCAAGGATGCCGACAGCGATGCCGACCTCGACGATCCGACCGCGATCCATCCGCAATAGGTCTTGCGCATCGGGCGGGTGCCCGGTCGCGCGGCCGTCCTTGAGCCGAGCAGATCATGGCTGACGCCGCCTCACCGACCATGATGAACGCCGCCGCGATGCCGTCGGAGCGCATCGCGCCGCGGCGGCTGATCGCATTTCTGATCATGGTGTTCGGGATGTTCATGTCGATCCTGGACATCCAGATCGTCTCGGCATCGCTGACCGATATTCAGGCCGGACTGTCGGCGAGTTCGAACGAAGTATCGTGGGTGCAGACCGCGTATCTGATCGCCGAAGTGATCGCAATTCCGTTATCCGGCTTCCTGTCGCGCGCGCTCGGTACGCGGCTGCTGTTTGCGATTTCCGCCTCGGGCTTCACGATCGCCAGTTTCCTGTGCGGCTTCGCCTCCTCGATCGAGCAGATGATCCTCTGGCGGGCGATCCAGGGATTTCTGGGCGCGGGCATGATCCCCACGGTGTTTGCCTCGGCCTACACGGTGTTCCCGCGTTCCAAGTTTCATATCGTCGGCCCGATCATCGGTCTCGTCGCGACGCTGGCGCCAACCATCGGCCCGACCGTCGGCGGATTCATCACCGACGTGCTGTCGTGGCACTGGCTGTTCTTCATCAACGTCGTTCCCGGCATCGGCATCACGCTCGGCGTGCTCGCGCTGGTCGATTTCGACGAGCCGAATTTCGGACTGCTCGATCATTTCGACTGGTTCGGCCTGATCGCGATGGCGGGATTTCTGGGCTCGCTCGAATACGTGCTGGAGGAGGGACCGCAATATGAGTGGCTGCAGGACACCTCGGTGGCGATCTTCGCCGCGGTCTGCGCCGTCTCCGCGATCGCCTTCTTCTATCGCGTGCTGACCGCCGACGAGCCGATCGTCGACATCAGGGCCTTCACCAATCGCAATTTTGCCGTCGGCTGCATGATCTCGTTCTGCGTCGGCATCGGCCTTTACGGCCTGACCTACATGTATCCGCGCTATCTTTCGGAGGTGCGCGGCTACAGCGCGCTGATGATCGGCGAGACCATGTTCGTCTCCGGCATAACGATGTTTCTGATGGCGCCGGTCGTCGGGCGGCTGATGCTCAAGGTCGACATGCGCCTGATCATCGCGACGGGCCTCGTCATCTTCGCGCTCGGCTCCTACCAGATGACGTGGATTACCCGCGACTACGATTTCTACGAGCTGCTGGTGCCGCAGATCCTGCGCGGCATCGGCATGATGTTCGCGATGGTGCCGACCAACAACATCGCGCTCGGCACCCTGCCGCCGGATCGCGTCAAGAACGCCTCGGGTCTGTTCAACCTGACGCGCAACCTCGGCGGCGCGGTCGGCCTCGCCATCATCAACCAGGTACTCAACGACCGTACCGATCTGCATATCTCGCGGCTGCAGGACCGGGTCAACTGGGGCAATGCCACCGCGACCGAAACGCTCAACATGCTGACGCAGCGCCTGCAGGGCATGGGCGATGCGTCGCTGATGGCGTTGAAGCAATTGTCGATGATCGTTCACCGCCAGGCGGTGGTGATGGGTTATGGCGACGCCTTCTTCATGCTGACGCTGTTCTATCTCGGACTGAGCCTGCTGGTGATGGTGCTGAAAAAGCCCGCCGCATTGTCCTCGGCGCCCGCGCATTAGCCAGGCATGATGCGGAAAAAGCCGTAGCTATTGGATCATCGTCCGTCCCGCATATCGCTGCGCTCATCCGGGCTACGGTTGCCTATGTTTCCTAGGCCGTAGCCCGCATGAGCGAAGCGATATGCGGGTTATCCCGTCGGCAAGGGAGCGCCCGCCAGCCATGACGCGCGACCCCGGATATCGCTACGCTCATCCGGGCTACGGTTGCCTGTGTTTCCTGGTCTGTAGCCCGCATGAGCGAAGCGACATGCGGGGTTTCCTGTCCGCGCGGCGAACGCCTGCCAGCCGCTAACACCGCGCGACCCCGGATATCGCTACGCTCATCCGGGCTACGGTTGCCCGCGTTTCCTGGGCCGTAGCCCGCATGAGCGAAGCGACATGCGGGGTTGCCTCGTCCGCGCGGCGAACGCCTGCCAGCCGCTAACACCGCGCGGTCCCCGGATATCGCTGCGCTCATCCGGGCTACGGTTGCCTGTGTTTCCTGGTCTGTAGCCCGCATGAGCGGAGCGACATGCGGGGTTGCCCCGTCCGCGCGGCGAACGCCTGCCAGCCGCTAACACCGCGCGGTCCCGGATATCGCTTGCGCTCATCCGGGCTACGATTCCCTGCGTTTCCTGGTCTGTAGCCCGCATGAGCGAAGCGACATGCGGGGTTTTCCGGATTGGGAGTCTCCCAGGCCAACGAAATCCCGCATATGATCGCGGCATGGTCAAATACCGGCGTAACTTCCTTCCCGGCGGAACGTTTTTCTTCACCGTCACCCTCGCCGACCGGCGCTCGCGTCTGCTCGTGGACTACATTGGCCGGCTTCGCAATGCATTCCGCGCGGCGCGTCTTGAGCGCCCATTTACAATCGAAGCGATCGTGATCCTCCCCGAGCATCTACATGCGATCCTGACGCTGCCGTCTGGCGATGCCGATTTTGCCGGCCGCTGGCGTCGTATCAAAGGCCATTTCGCCAGCGCGTTGCTCGACGTATCGGTCGAATTGCCACGCCGGCCGAATGGCGAGCTGGCGCTTTGGCAAAGGCGATTTTGGGAACACACGATCGGCGATGAGATCGATTTCACGCGGCACGTCGATTACATCCATTTCAACCCGGTCAAGCATGCCCTTGTCCGGCGCGTGGCGGATTGGCCGCATTCGTCGTTTCATCGGTTCGTCCGCCAAGGCGCGCTGCCGGAAGACTGGGCGGGCGAGCCCGGCGGTGAAAAAGGAGGCTTCGGCGAGCGATCGCTATGATCGTGGCTGGCAAGAGTTCACCGCGCGGTCCCGGATATCGCTTGCGCTCATCCGGGCTACGGTTGCCCGCGTTTCCTCGTCTGTAGCCCGCATGAGCAAAGCGATATGCGGGTTTTCCCGTCCGCGCGGTTGGCGGCTGCCAGCCACTAACACCGCACGGTCCCGGATATCGCTTGCGCTCATCCGGGCTACGGTTGCCTGTGTTTCCTCGGCTGTAGCCCGCATGAGCGGAGCGACATGCGGGTTTTCCCGTCCGCACGGTGGGCGCTTGCCAGCCACTAATACCGCGCGGTCCCGGATATCGCTGCGCTCATCCGGGCTACGGTTGCCTGCGTTTCCTGGTCCGTAGCCCGCATGAGCGGAGCGACATGCGGGGTTTCCTGTCCGCGTGGTGGGCGCCTGCCGGCCACTAACACCGCGCGGTCCCGGATATCGCTTCGCTCATCCGGGCTACGGTTGCCAGTGTTTCCTGGGCCGTAGCCCGCATGAGCGAAGCGATATGCGGGGTTTCCTGTCCGCGTGGTGGGCGCCTGCCGGCCACTAAACACCGCGCGGTCCCGGATATCGCTTGCGCTCATCCAGGCTACGGCTCGTTTGGTCTCCTGGGCCGCAGCCGCATGAGCGAAGCGATATGCGGGTTTTCCCGTCCGCACGGTGGGCGCTTGCCAGCCACTAACACCGCGCGGTCCCGGATATCGCTTCGCTCATCCGGGCTACGGTTGCCTGCGTTTCCTGGGCGGTAGCCCGCATGAGCGAAGCGACATGCCGGTCGGCATGTCGTCCGCTCATCCCGGCTGCATTCTTGCGACGACGGTCGAGGAACTCAATTGGTCGGGCGCGCGAATGCCGGATATTTCAGCTTGCCGTCGGCGAGCTTGGCCGGCCACACCGGGACCTGCTTGCCGTCCTGCCATTGGAAGATCATGCCGCTGACGTAGTCGGGGCCGTATTTCAGGCCGTGGGTGAACTGGTTGTCGCGGCCGTAGAACTGCACGCGGCCGATGGTTCCGACATAATCGGTCTTCTCGAGCTCGGCGACCATCTTGTCGGGATCGGTCGAGCCGGCGCGTTTGATTGCGTCGGCGATGATGTAGACCTCGTCATAGGCGGTGTAGCCGGTATAGGCGGGGTCCGAGCCGAACTTCGCCTTGAAGGCCGCCGCGAACGGCTTGGTCTTCGGCGTCACCGGCGTGGTCGAGGTGGCGACCGCCAGCGACGGAATGCCCTCGGCCGAGCCGTTGGTATCGGCCCAGAAGGTCGGGCTCAACGCCTGCGCGCTGATGCCGAACATCGGTATGGGCACCTGCTGGTTCTTCCATTGCACCGTCGGCTGCACGCCGACATGCGAGATGCCGGTGACGATCACGTCCGGCTTCTGGCCCTCGAGCTTGTTGAAGATCGGCGTGAAGTCGGTGGTGTCGGGCGAGAAGCGGATGTGGTCGAGAACCTTCAATCCCGCTTTCGGCAGACATTCCTCGTAGCCGATGTCGAGCGGCTTGGTCCAGGCGGCATCCTCGCTCATGATGACGGCGGTTTTCATCTTCATGCCGTCGACCAACAGGTCCTTGGCCGCGTCGCACACCGCCTGCGCCTGCGCGCCCGAGGTCAGGTAGCCGTGAAAGGTATATTTGTTCTTGTCGTAGTCGTCGTGAACGGGGCGGGTGATTTCGTTGCTGGCGGCCCCGGGCGTGATCAGCGGCATGTGCAGCCGCGCCGCCCACGGCTCGAGCGCGAGCACGACCTCGCTGATGTAGCTTGCGATCACCGCGCTGACCTTGTCGTCGGAGACGGCGCGCTGAAACGCCCGCACCGAGTTCGGCCGACGAACTCTTGTTGTCGTAGGAGACGATTTCGATCTTGCGTCCGTTGACGCCGCCCTTGGCGTTGATTTCGTCGGCGGCGATCTGGGCGCCGCCCGGGGTTGCCGCCCCGGCGATGGACTGGACTTCGGCGATGACGCCGATCTTGATCGGCTCGCTGGATTGCGCGAACGCCGGCGCCGCGGCGATCGCAACCAGCGCGGTGGTTGCCGTTAGAACATACGCGAACCTCTGGCGGGCTTCAGCCATGAACGTCTCTCCCTTTTGATCCGCGTTTCCAGCGGCTTGGGCCAAGTCGAACACAGGGTCTCGCGCAAATCAAACGAAACCGTGCCCCGGGTGCATTGCAAAAATACCGGCGGCCGCGCCGCCATTCCGGATCGAACCTGTTGGGCGGTGATCGTCGTGCGGTCAGGCCGACTGCGCAACCACGGCATCGCGCCGCCGCGTCTGTGTCGAGATCGCCACGGTTGCGACCACGGCCGAAGCGAACAAGACGATCTGCGGCGTGATGGTCTCGCCGTTGAAGAAAGCCGCCAGTGCAAAGGTGACAAAGGGTTGCAGCAATTGTATCTGCGAAACCCGCGCAATGCCGCCCATCGCCATTCCGGCATTCCACGCGAAGAATCCGATCCACTGCGAAAATATCGCGACGTAGAACAGCGCCAGCCATGGCTGCAGCGGGATGTGCGTCAGATCCGATGGCATGGTGAGCAGGGCGGCCGGGAGCGAAATCGGCAGTGCGATCACCAGCACCCAACTGATCACTTCCCATCCGGGCATCTCGGCGGTCAGCCGGCCCGAATAGGCGTAGCCGATCGCGGACAGCGCCACCGCCGCGAACAGCAGGAGGTCGCCCGCCGACAGCGCGCCGCCACCCTGGCGGAGCGCGAACGCGATGACGAGCGCGGCGCCAACCAGCGATGCAATCCAGAACAGCGGGTTCGGCCGTTCGTGAGTGACAAGGACGGCCACCAGCGCGGTCGCAATCGGAAGGATCCCCAGCACCACGCCGCCATGGGAGGCGTCGACAGTCTGCATCGCGAGCGCCATCAGGAAGGGAAACAGCACGGTGACGCACAGCATCGCGACCACGAGCTGCGGCCACAGCCGGCGCGCGGGCAACGGCCGGCGTAATGCGATCAACAGCGCAAGGGAACACAATCCGGCGATCGCCGCGCGCAGCGCCGTGAGCGCGATCGGGTCGATCGCCGATACTGCGATCCGCGTGGCCGGCAGCGTGCCGCCGAACACGACCATGCCGACAAAACCCAGCACCAGACCCCAACGTTCGCGCGATGAATTGGTGGACATGGCCGCAGACCTAACCGGTTCGTGCCGTCGCGTATAGCGCTGACACCTCCTGCATGGCGGCCATGCGCGTCCTCTCACGCACCGAGGCTGGTCCAGAGCAGCACCACCCCGGATAGAAACAACAGGCCGAGCACCACGTCACGGAAATTCTGGTCGTTCAGCGCGTGATAGACGCGCGTGCCCAGCCACGCACCAAGTATCGTGCCCGGGAACGCAATCAGCGCCAGCCACATCACTTCCGCTCCGACGAGACCCGCGCCGAGTTGAAGACATAGCGCCGCGGTGAGCACCGTCCAGTTGAAAGTCTGGAAGACGCCGCGCCGCGCTTGCTTGCCCCAACCGCGTACGCTGGCCCACAGGATCGGAATCGGACCGGACAGCCCGGCAAGTCCGCCGAGGATGCCGCCGACAAATCCGATCACCGCATCCGCCGCCTTGCCCCCGAAGCTCAATGCCATCGGCGTACGCTGCAGATAGAGCGCCACCGGAAACGCCAGCAGCAGCACCCCGAAGCTCAGTTTGAAGATGTGTGGATCCGTATGCGCGATCAGCATCGTGCCGATCGGCACGCCGGCTAGTCCGCCGATCACGAACGGCCAGATCAGGTCGAGGTCGAAGCTTCGCCACATCGACGGCAGGGTCGCGGTCTGGGCCACGACCGAGCAG
The DNA here is from genome assembly GCA_963756215.1 of uncultured Alphaproteobacteria bacterium. Taxonomy (GTDB): domain Bacteria; phylum Pseudomonadota; class Alphaproteobacteria; order Rhizobiales; family Xanthobacteraceae; genus Bradyrhizobium. Next base: position 722,843 of record CAVWMY010000003.1, read on the forward strand.
ATCAGGACCAGCGGCACCGCGAGCGAAGGCGGTAGAATGTAAAGCCAAATTCCGAGCGCCATCAGCGCGGTGCCGAAGCCCGCAAGGCCGGACACGAATCCGCCCGCGAGCGCGCCGAACAGCAGCAAGGCGTAGGCGAGCGTGTCCACCGGGCTCTCTTTTCTTCGTGATTTGAGTCTGACGTTTACACCACGGCGATGGCAGCTGCCATCACCGGGGCTCTATCGTCGACGCGCTCAAAACCGCCAGGTACTGCAGAAGAGGATTGTCGCGGGGTGGGATTGGCCGCAATGGCGACAGCGTCTGCGACCCCGAAACATGTTCTGATTCGACTGCGCGTAGGTTAGATTAGGGGAGAGTTGCGGCCGCATGGAGGTGAAACATGAAGGCACTCACTCTTGGATTGCTGTTTGCTATCAGCCAATTGTCGAATGCTCACGCACAACGCTCTCCCGATACGCTGCCTTTCGTGACGGTTGATTGTTATCAATCCTTTGCCGCAAAGGCGCCGTTGCCGGATTCTCTTTCCAAGGAAATCGCGCTTGACGGCGGCAACCTCGAAACGCCGCTGGTCAGCTACAGGCTTCAAGTCGCTGACAAGAGAACGCTCAAGATAATCAAAGACCCCAATCGCCCTGGCTTCCGAACCGAGTACGGCAAAAGCGTTTGGGAGATGAAACGAGATTTTACCGGTAATCATCAGGTCGTGGGTTGGCAGGAAGAGCTACCGGGCGGGATTGTCAGGATTATCACCTTCGATTTTAACGACCTTTTGCTTAGTACGATTGACGTCTCGCCGGCGCATTCGGTGGCCCCCGGCGTCGAGCTTCATGTAATGAAATGCAGTAAACCGGATTAGTCCGACTGCGCGTGGTGACTCCATGGCGCCGAGGCTGTCGTCGGCGGGAACGCGGGCGTCCACATCCGACGTGCGAGCCTATGCGGTCGGTTTTGCGCTTGCAGCTGTCTTGAGCACGAACAGATGCGACGCCAATAAGATAATGGAAGCGATCAGCAAGCCAAATTCCTCGCCATGCACCATCTGTGGGAAATAGGTCATCGCCAGCCAGATCAGCAAGCGCATCGCCAGCGCGATCGCTACCGCCAGCCACAGACCAATCTTCTTCGGTGCGCTCCATGTGGGTTTGCCGTCCAGTCCCCACTGCATCGCCATGCGGTCGGTTTTGATGCGGGCCCGATAGTGCAAACTGCTTGCACCCATGAGGACGATGGTGGGCCAGAACACATAATCAGCCGTCATGCGTGCGCTCCATGCAACAAACCCAATAACACGCGTGAATTTACGGATGATAAATGCGCGGATGACGCGGGCCCGTCGGCTCATGCCGCTATGGGACTGCATGAATTGGCGAGGGGTCCGGCGTGTCGCGCCGAACCCCTCATTTTCAGTAAAACGCGTTTTGAAGACGCGTTCGCTCAAAAATATCAGCCGGCCTGTAAGCCGGGTTTTGTAGGGCACCGACTGTTTGCACAGGCGGTACGTGACGGCCATTCCTCTGGGACCATGTTCGCACATGGCCTCGAGCAACCTACCCGGACAGCGAGCCTGACATTGCCCTGCGGTGTTTTCGCTTTCGCGAACAGCCCGCGTTGCCGTCCCTATTCGGTTTTGCTCCCGGTGTGGTTTGCCATGCCGTTCCCGTTGCCGGACCCGCGGTGCGCTCTTACCGCACCTTTTCACCCTTACTCGCCGTCGCAGCTTTCGCCGCAAGGCGGGCGGTTCATTCTCTGTGGCACTGTCCCTGGGGTCGCCCCCGCCGGATGTTATCCGGCACCGTATGTCGATGGAGCCCGGACTTTCCTCTCCCGCGGCCTTTCGACCGTAGCGGGAGCGGCCGTCCGGCCGACTGACCCGGTAGGCATGGGGGCTCGGGGCCGCCGCGTCAAGCTGATTATGGCCCCGCCAACACGGGCAAAATAAATTATCCTGAAGATGTCGTTTTGCTCATCGCCCGTTCGACTGGGTGTCGGCGAGAGACGCCAATCAAAAGGGAGCGCATGCGATGCAGTATTTGTTGATGATCTACCGGAACGAAGCCGACCTCGGCAAAATGGACGCGGCGGCGCGCAAGAAATTGACGGCGGAATATGCCGCGTTCACCCAGTCGATCATTCAGAGCGGCCATTTCAAGGCGGGCGATGGACTGCAGCCGACGTCGACCGCCACTACGGTGCGGGTTCGTGACGGGAAGACGCTGACGACGGACGGTCCGTTCGCGGAGACCCGTGAGCAACTTGGCGGTTACTATCTGGTCGAGGCCAAGGATCTCAACGCCGCGCTGGCCATTGCCGCGCGCATTCCCGGGGCCAAGGATGGTTCGGTCGAGGTGCGGCCGGTCATGGTGTACGACTAAATGTCATTCCGGGGCGGTGCGAAGCATCGATCCACGATGTGCAATTGCTCATCGGAGAATCTCGAGATTCCGGGTTTGGCGCCGACGCGCCATTCCGGGATGACGATGCTGGTCCCCAGACTCCTGTCGACATGACTCCCGTCGAAATCGAAAACATCTTTCGCGATGAAGCGGGAAGGGCGCTGGCGACGCTGATCCGGCTGGTCGGCGATTTCGATCTCGCCGAGGAGGCGCTGCAGGATGCCTTTGCGGTGGCGCTGGAGCGCTGGCCGGCGCAGGCGCCACCGTCCAACCCGCGCGCCTGGCTGGTCAGCGTCGGCCGCAACAAGGTGATCGACCGCGTGCGGCGGCAAATCGCGTTTCGCGGCAAACAGGACCAGCTTGCGGAGGAATTGCATGGCGGCTTGAACTCGGGCGATCCCGACGATGCCTTCGACGCCGGCCTCGACGACGACATGCTGCGGCTGATTTTCACCTGCTGCCATCCGGCGTTTGCGGCCGACGTCCAGGTCGCGTTGACGCTGCGCACCGTATGCGGACTGACCACGGCGCAAGTCGCACGCGCCTTTCTCGTGTCCGAGGAGGCGATGGGACAGCGCCTCCTGCGGGCCAAACAGAAAATCCGTCTCGCCGGCATTCCCTACGAGGTGCCGGAACGCGACGCGCTGGCGCCGCGGCTGCGCGGTGTCCTCGCCGTGGTCTATCTCGTGTTCAGCGAAGGCTACGCCGCCACCTCGGGCGAGGAATTGATGCGCCTCGATCTGGTGCAGGAAGCAATCCGGCTCGGCCGCCTGCTCGATGCGCTGATGCCGCAACGGGGCGAGGTCAAGGGCTTGCTTGCCCTGATGCTGCTGCACGACGCGCGCCGCGCCGGCCGCGCCACCGCGGATGGCGACATTGTGCTGCTGGAAGAACAGGACCGCAGCCTGTGGGATCGGGGCCAGATAGCGGAAGGCTTGATGCTGGTGGAGGCCGCGTTGTCGATGCCCGGCCGGCCGGATTCCTACGCGGTGCAGGCGGCGATCGCGGCACTGCATGCGCAGGCGGCGAATTATCGGGACACCGATTGGCCGCAGATTGCGGGGCTTTACGAAGTGCTGCTGCGGATCAGCCCGTCGCCGGTGATCGAACTCAACCACGCCGCCGCGGTGTCGATGGTCGACGGACCGGCCCGCGCGCTCGATTTGATCGACGCGCTGCAGGCCCGCGGTGGTCTCAACGGTTATGCGCTGCTGCCCGCGGTCCGCGCCGATCTGCTGCGCCGGCTCGGCCGGCACGCCGCCGCGCGCGAGGCCTATCTGGCAGCCACGGCGGCCACGCAACTGCAACCATTGCGCCGGCTCTATGCGCGGCGGCTGGAGGAGATGGGTGGCAGCGGCGCGCAGGACTAGAATGTCGTCATTGCGAGCGGAGCAAAGCAACCTAACCCAGGGTAACAAGCAAGCCCTCGATTGCTTCGTCGCTGGCGTTCCTCGCAATGACGGCGAAGCGGCGATCTACTCCGCCGCGACCTTGCTGTCGGTCGGCAGGCTCGCCAGCAGCGATTGCAGCGTGGTCAGCGTCGACTGATCGGCGACGCCGTCGACGCGTTCGGGCCGGAAGTGACGCTGAAACGCCGTAACCACTTCCATGGTCGCGCCGTCGAATTTTCCGTTGACCGGGACGCGGTATCCGTAACGGGACAGCGCCTGCTGCATCCCCTTGACATCATCGTTGATGCTACCGAGCATCAGGGTTTCCCCGCGCACGATCGGCGCCGGCTGCACCCAGTGGCCGACGCCGGAATTGGCGAGCGAATGCCACGGAAACTTTTCGCCGGGATCCCTTTTACGCGCGGGCGCGACGTCGGAATGCGCCAGCACCCGGTGCGCCGGGACATTGCGGCGGAGCATGATGCCGCGGCACAGCGCGATCACGGCCGCGATCTGGCGCAGCGGATATTCCGGATAGCCCCAGTCATGGCCGGGGTTGATGATCTCGACTCCGATCGAACAGGAATTGATGTCCTCCTCGCCGGCCCAGAAAGCTTCGCCGGCATGCCAGGCGCGCTTGGATTCCGGGACGCTCTGCACAATGCGGCCGTCTTCCAGCACGATGTAATGCGCCGACACGTCGGTGCCGGCGGTGCACAGCCGCGCGATCGCACCCTCCACATCCGGCATGCCGGTGTAGTGCAGCAGGATCAGGTCCGGGACCCGGCCATTGTTGCGCTCGCCGTGATTGGCCGACGGGATGACGTCCGAAGCGATCGAGGAGTCCGGGGTGAATGTCTTCATATTGGCGCTGGCCCTTGTGATCGGGAGGGCACGTTGACGCTTCGAAGCAGCTCCAGCAGACGAAAACGAACCGCGCGCATGTGACAACCCAATCCGGGCAGGAGAACGGCAGGCGTGCGTTTTCACACCGGCCCTTGTCAGTATTCCTCTGCATCATGGGCGGCGCAATCCGCGAGCCGCTTGCTGTCCCCGGTTTTGGGCGGCGCCCGTAACGTGCGAATGCCTGGAGGTGCTTAAGGAGGCCCGGCGGAACAGGCGATCGCGTCGACGGCAGCCGGTCTGTCCGGATCACGGCATTTTTCGAAAAGGCGCATGAAACCCGCCTCCGATCGTCAACGCTTTCTTAACGCTAACTGCCGTTACTAAGTGGTGAAGTGCCGAACCGGGTTTGGGGCGGCCGAGGCCCCATTTGACGCTCGAAATCCCAGCTCGGATTCCATGGCAGCCGATCAAATCCCATGCGGAAATCAGGGTTTGCGGGCCAGGGCGGGCGAAGCCGGGACATCCGCCTCGCCAATGTTTTTTGACCGGGGAAGCCGGCACAAACGGAGTTTTTCGAGACGCAATGGGTCGGTTCGCGTCCAATTCCTGGCTTCGGATCCGGTCCGTGCGCGGAGCCGGGGCATGAGCGCGTTCGACGGACGCCATATTCCCGTTCTGGGGCGCCAGGCGGTCAAACTGCTGGCGCCGCGCGCCGGCGGCATTTACGTCGACGGCACCTTCGGCGCCGGCGGCTATAGCGCGATGTTGCTCGAGATCCCCGGAACCCGGGTGATCGGCATCGACCGCGACCGCACCGCCATTGCCGGCGGCTTCGACTTGGTCGATCGCGCGGGCGGACGGCTGACCCTGGTCGAGGACCGCTTTTCCAATCTTGCCGAGGTGTGCGCCGGAGAGGGCGTCCCGGCCGTCGACGGCGTCGTGATGGATGTCGGCGTGTCCTCGATGCAGCTCGATGAGGCCGAGCGCGGCTTCTCGTTTCGTCTCGGCGGCCCGCTCGACATGCGGATGGGGCAGAACGGTCCGACCGCCGCCGACGTGATCGCCAAAGCGTCCGAGGCCGATCTCGCCAACATCATCTACATCTTCGGCGAAGAGCGTCATTCGCGCGCCGTGGCCCGCGCCGTGGTCGCCGCGCGCAAGGAAGCCCCGATCGTGACCACCCGGGCGCTGGCCGATCTGGTCGCCAAGGTGGTGCGCTCGAAGCCCGGCGAGATCCATCCGGCGACGCGGACGTTCCAGGCGTTGCGGATTTTCGTCAACGCCGAGCTCGACGAATTGCATCTGGCGCTTGCGGCGGCGGAGCGGGTGTTGAAACCCGGCGGCCGGCTGGTGGTGGTCTCGTTCCATTCGCTCGAGGATCGTATCGTCAAGAACTTCCTGGTCGATCGCAGCAAGGCCGGCGGCGGTTCGCGGCATCAGCCCGAACTCGCGCTGGACCCGCCGAGCTTTCGTGTCCTGACCAAGCGTCCGGTCACGCCCGATGACGACGAGATCGCGGCCAACCCGCGCGCCCGCTCGGCGAAATTGCGCGCGGCCGAACGCACCGAAACGCCGGCGCACGCCGCGGCGCCGTTGCCGGCATGGCCCGTCCTCGACGATGTCCTGAGGGGAGGCTGACCATGCGGATCCTCCACCTCGTCGTGATCGGCTTCCTGGTATTTGCGGCCGCCTATGTGTACCGCATCAAGCTCGAATCCGCGGTTCGTACCGAACGCGTGCTGCGACTGCATGCCGACATCCGCGAGCAGCGCGACGCCATCGCAGCCCTTCGCGCCGAATGGACCAAGCTCGATGCGCCCTCGCGGCTGCAGGGCCTGGTCGAACGGCATTTGCCGCTGAAACCGATCACCGCCGCCCAATATGATTCGCTGAAGAACCTGCCCGAGCGGCCGCCGAACGTCGTGAGGCCCGGCAGTCCCGATCCGATCGGCGCCATGATCGATGCCGTCGCGGCGGCCAAGGCCGCCGACGCTGCCGTGACCGGTTCGGTGTCGCCGCCGGCGCAGACGCAGGCGGCGGAGCCTGAGCCTGAGTCGGAGCCGGAGGATCAGCAATGAGCGATTCTGCGCGCAGTGTGGTCAAGGTCAAACCCGCCGAACCGTGGCGGCGGCGACTGATCCGCAGCCTGCTTTACGGGCGCAATGTCGATCGCGCCGCGAAGGCACGCGCCCGCGTCGGCTTTGCGATCGTGGCGTTCGCGGCGATCTATGCCGTGATCGGCGGCCGGCTGGTCATGTACGCCACCCTCGGCGACAATCACGGCGCGCAGCGCACCGCAGCGCAGGACGCGATCGCCACCGCGCGGCCGGACATCCTCGACCGCAACGGCCAGATCCTCGCCACCGACGTCAAGGCGCCGAGCCTGTTCGCCGAGCCGCGACGGATCATCGACAAGGACGAGGCGGTCGAGCTTTTGACCGCGACGCTGCCGGATTTGGACACCGGCGAAGTTCGCGACCGGCTGGCGGGCAGAAAGGGCTTCGTCTGGCTCAAGCGCGAGATTTCGCCGAAGCAGCAACTCGAGATTCACCGCCTCGGCCTTCCCGGCGTCGGCTTCCTGCGCGAGAACAAGCGCGTCTATCCCACCGGCTCCGAAGTCGCGCACGTGATCGGCCTGGTCAATATCGACAACCAGGGCATCGCCGGCATGGAGAAGTGGCTCGATACCAACGGTCTCGCGGACCTGCATCGCGCCGGCTTTGCCACCGATCGTCTGCAGCGGCCGGTGGAGTTGTCGGTCGATCTGCGTGTCGAACACGCGCTGCGCGATGAGCTGATGAAGGCCAAGGAGAAGTTTCACACCAAGGCCGCCTCCGGCATCGTCTCCAACGTCAAGACCGGCGAGATCGTGGCGATGGTGTCGCTGCCGGATTTCGACCCCAACAACCCGAAGGAAGCGCACGATCCGGATCGCATCAACCGGCTTACCACCGGCGTCTACGAAATGGGTTCGACCTTCAAGGCCTTCACGCTGGCGATGGCGCTGGATTCCGGCAAGTCCGACCTCAACTCGATGTGGGATGCGCGCGGACCGCTGCACTACGGCAAGTTCGCCATCCACGACGACGAGCCCAAGGGCCGCTTCATCAGCATGAAAGAGGTGTTCACCTTTTCATCGAACGTCGGCGCGGCGCGCATCGCGCTGTCGCAAGGCGTCGAGGCGCACAAGGCGTTCCTGCGCAAGATGGGGCAGATGGAGCGGCTGCGCACCGAATTGCCGGAGAGCGCCTCGCCGATCCTGCCGCGGCATTGGGGTGAACTGAACACCGTGACCATCGCGTTCGGGCACGGCATCGCGGTCGCGCCGCTGCAGGCGGTGATGGGGATCGATGCGCTGGTCAACGGCGGCTACCTGATTCCGCCGACCTTCTTGAAGCGCAGCGAGCAGGAAGCGATGGCGGTTGCCAAACGCGTGATCAAGCCCGAGACCAGCGAAAAGATGCGTTTCCTGATGCGGCTCAACGCCGAGGTCGGAACGGCGCGAAAGGCCGACGTCAAGGGCTATTACATCGGCGGCAAGACCGGCACCGCGGAAAAGGTCATCAACGGGCGCTACGTCAAGAAGCGCGTCCTCACCGCGTTCACCGCGATCCTGCCGGCCGACCATCCCAAATACCAGCTTCTGATCATGCTCGACGAACCCCAGGCGCTGAAGGAAACCTATGGCTTCATCACCTCGGGCTGGAACGCGGTGCCGACCGGCGGCGCCGTGATCACCCGCATCGCGCCGCTGTTGGGAATCGAGCCGCGTTTCGATCTGCCGCCGTCCGACCGCCTTATTCTTGCGGCATCGAAGGCCAATTAGCGTCGCGAAGTTTGTCCAGGCTCGGCGCCTCACATTCGCGAGCGCCTGATTTGAAAGAATCTCGGAAAGTCTATCATTACGCTATCATTTCGGTTTTATTTTTGGCCGCAGGCGCACTTGACGCAGTGGCGGTGATCATGAAGAGAACTCGGGAGCGCCGCACCGGCTGGGCGTGACCGTGCTAGTGTTCAATTTTAAGTTCCCGCGCGGCCGGACTGGACGACTATGAAACTCCGCGACCTCTTCAGCGAAGGCACCACGATCAGTCCCGCGACGGGCGCGATCGAGGTGGCTGACGCGATCGGGATCACTGGCGCGATCGAGATCACCGGCCTTGCGATGGACAGCCGTGCGGTGAAGCCGGGCGACCTGTTCTTCGCGCTCGCGGGCAGCAAGGCCGACGGCGCGCGTTTCATCGACGCCGCCGTCGCGGCCGGCGCGGTGGCGGTCGCGGGCGATCACCCGCCAAGCCGGCTCGCCGTTCCGTTTGTCCGCGTGTCCAATCCGCGCCGCGCGCTTGCGCTGGCGGCAGCCGGGTTCTATCCGCGGCAGCCCGGCATCACCGCGGCGGTGACCGGCACCAGCGGCAAGACCTCGGTGGCGTCGTTCACGCGCGAGATCTGGCAACGGCTTGGTCATGCCTCGGCCAGCATCGGCACCATCGGGCTGGTGTCGCCCAAGCGCACGGTCTACGGCTCGCTGACGACGCCGGATCCGATCGCGCTGCATCGACAGATCGACGAGATCGCGGCTGACGGCATCACTCATCTGGCGCTGGAGGCGTCGTCGCACGGCCTCGACCAGTTCCGGCTCGACGGCGTCCGCATCGCCGCCGGCGGCTTCACCAATCTGTCGCGCGATCACATGGATTATCATCCCGACGTCGCGCATTACCTCGCCGCCAAGCTGCGGCTGTTCCGCGACCTCGTGGTCGCGGATGGTGCTGCCGTGATCTCGGCCGATCACGATTGCTCGCAACAGGTGATCGAGGCCGCGCGCGGACGGAAATTGCGCGTTGCCACGGTCGGCCGGCGCGGTGACGGATCCGGCGAAGGCATCCGTCTGCTCGACGCCGAGATTTCCGGTTTGGCACAGCAACTCTCGCTCGAACATCGCGGCCGCCGCCACGCGGTCCGGCTGCCGCTGGTCGGCGAATTTCAGATCGAGAACGCGCTCGTCGCCGCGGGTCTTGCGATCGGAACCGGCAGCGAGCCGGACGCGGTGTTCGCCGCGCTCGAACATCTGCAAGGCGCCAAGGGTCGGCTGGAGCGGGTCGGCGAACGCAACGGCGCACCCATTTTTGTCGACTATGCCCACAAGCCGGACGCGCTGGCGAAGGCGCTGCAGGCGTTGCGGCCCTATGCCAAGCGCGAACTCGTGGTGGTGATCGGCGCCGGCGGCGATCGCGACGCCGGCAAGCGTCCTTTGATGGGCGCGATCGCCAGCGAGCATGCCGATCGCGTCATCGTCACCGACGACAATCCGCGCAGCGAAGATCCGCAAGCAATCCGTTCGGCGATCCTGGCGGCCGCGCGCGGCGCGCGGGAAATCGGCGACCGCGCCGAAGCGATCAGGACCGCGATCGCCGGCCTCGAGCCGGGCGATGCGCTGCTGATCGCCGGCAAGGGCCACGAGACCGGGCAGATCGTAGGCCCCCGCACGCTGCCGTTCAGCGATCACGATGCGGTGTCGGCCGCGCTGGCGTCGGGGGTCGCATGAGCGCGCCGTTGTGGACGTCGGGGGCGATGGCGGTGGCGATGCGTGCCGCGGCACGCGGCGCGCTGCCCGATGCGGTGACCGGCATTTCCATCGATAGCCGCAGCATCGCGCCGGGCGAGGCCTATTTCGCCATCAAGGGCGACGTCCATGACGGGCATGAGTTCGTCGCCGCGGCGCTGCAAGCGGGCGCGGCGCTCGCCGTGGTCGAAGCCGGGCAGGCGGCCAAGTTCGCGGCCGATGCGCGGCTTTTGGTAGTCGACGACGTGCTGGCCGGCCTGGTCGATCTGGCGCGCGCAGCGCGCACCCGGCTTGATGCGCAGGTGATCGCCGTCACCGGTTCGGTCGGCAAGACCTCGACCAAGGAGGCGTTGCGGCGGGTGCTCGGCGCCCAAGGCGAGACCCACGCGTCGGTGGCGTCGTTCAACAATCACTGGGGCGTGCCGCTATCGCTGGCGCGATGCCCGGCAAGCGTCCGTTTTGCAATTTTCGAAATCGGTATAAATCACGCCGGCGAAATCGAATCGCTGGTGAAAATGGTGAGGCCGCAGGTCGCGATCATCACCACCGTCGAGCCGGTGCATCTGGAGTTCTTTGCAGGCATCGAGGCGATCGCCGACGCCAAGGCGGAAATCTTCGAAGGCGTCGAGCCCGGCGGAGCGGTGGTGCTCAATCGCGACAATGGGCAATTCGCGCGGCTGGTGAGGCGGGCTAAAAAACTGGGCATCGCGCGCATCGTCGGATTTGGGGCGCACAAGAAGGCCGAGGCGCGGCTGCTGGACGTGTCGCTGCACGCCACCTGTTCGGCCGTGCATGCCGATATTCTCGGCCAGGACATCACCTACAAGATCGGCCTGCCGGGCCGCCACATGGCGATGAACTCGCTGGCGGTACTTTCGGCCGCCGCGCTCGCGGGCGCCGATCTGGCGCGGGCGGCACTGTCGCTGTCGCAGGTCGAGGCGGCGGTGGGCCGCGGCGGCCGGCGCATGCTGGAGTTGACGAGCGGCGAGGCGCTGCTGATCGACGAAAGCTACAACGCCAATCCGGCATCGATGGCCGCGGCGCTCAACGTGCTCGGCGCCGCGCCGGTGGGCCCGCGTGGCCGGCGGATCGCGATGCTCGGCGACATGCTCGAGCTGGGGCCGACAGGGCCCGCACTGCATCGTGGCCTGCTCGACGCGATCAAGGCCAATCACATCGATCTCGTGTATTGTTGCGGTCCATTGATGCACCATTTGTGGCATGCCCTTTCCACCGGCAAGCGGGGCGGCTATGCCGAGAGCGCGGCCGCCCTCGAGGCGCAGGTGGTCGGCGCGATTCGCGCCGGCGACGCCATCATGGTGAAGGGCTCGAACGGCTCGAAGATGAAGACGATCGTCAACGCGCTCGAAACGCGTTTTCCCGGCAGGACCGCGCTCGACGAAGCCGCGGTATAGGGCAGATTGAATGTTTTACTGGCTGATCGACCTTTCCAACACCGTTCCTGGCCTGGGCGTATTTCGTCCGTTTCTGAACGTCTTTCGCTACATCACCTTTCGCACCGGCGGGGCGATGGTGACCGCGGCGCTGTTCGTGTTCCTGTTCGGTCCGTGGATCATCGACAACCTTCGGCTGCGCCAGGGCAAGGGCCAGCCGATTCGCACCGACGGCCCGCAATCGCATCTCGTCACCAAGAAGGGCACGCCGACGATGGGCGGCCTGATGATCCTTTCCGGATTGCTGGTCTCGACGGTGCTGTGGGCAAACCCGCTCAATCCTTATGTCTGGATCGTGCTCGCGGTGACGCTCGGCTTCGGTTTCGTCGGCTTCTATGACGACTATCTCAAGGTGACCAAGCAGACCCATAGCGGTTTTGCCGGCCGCATCCGGCTGATGATCGAAGGCGTGATCGCGCTGGCGGCGTGCTATGCGCTGGTCCGGCTCGGCCGCGATCCGTTCTCCACCTCGCTGGTGATTCCGTTCTTCAAGGATGTGGTGCTGAATTTCGGCTGGTTCTTCGTCCTGTTCGGCGCCTTCATCATGGTCGGCGCCGGCAACGCGGTGAACCTCACCGACGGTCTCGACGGCCTTGCAATCGTGCCGGTGATGATCGCCGCCGCGAGCTTCGGCATGATCGCCTACCTGGTCGGCAACGCGGTATTCTCCGACTATCTGCAGATCAACTACGTCGCCGGCACCGGTGAACTCGCGGTGCTGTGCGGCGCGGTGCTGGGCGCCGGGCTGGGATTCCTGTGGTTCAACGCGCCGCCGGCCTCGATCTTCATGGGCGACACCGGCTCGCTCGCGCTCGGTGGCATGCTCGGCTCGATCGCGGTCGCGGTGAAGCACGAAATCGTGCTCGCGGTGATCGGCGGGCTGTTCGTGCTGGAGGCGGTGTCGGTGATCGTGCAGGTCGCCTCGTTCAAGCTCACCGGCAAGCGCGTATTCCGGATGGCGCCGCTGCATCATCATTTCGAGCAGAAGGGCTGGACCGAACCGCAGATCGTGATCCGGTTCTGGATCATTTCGGTGATGCTGGCACTGGCCGGCCTGTCCACGCTGAAACTGCGGTGATGACGGTGTTGCGAGGCGCAGATCTCGACTTCCCTCTCCGCCTGTGGGAGAGGCTGGATCGACGGCGCGAAGCGGCGGCGAGACGGGTGAGGGGTGGCGGCCTCTCGTTGTGTGGCAACCCCTCACCCGTCTCGCATCTAACGATGCGAGACGCCCTCTCCCACAGGGGGAGAGGGCAAGGTCAGCTCTCATGATTCCCATCACTTCATTCGCCGGCAAAACCGTTGCCGTGTTCGGCCTCGGCGGCTCCGGGCTCGCCAGCTGCCATGCCCTGAAGGCGGGTGGCGCGGAAGTAGTCGCCGGCGACGACAGCGCCGACAATATCGCAAAGGCGGCGCAGGCCGGCTTCATCACCGCAGACCTGCGCGGCGTATCCTGGGCGAATTTCGCCGCGCTGGTGCTGACGCCGGGCGCGCCGCTGACCCATCCGGCGCCGCATTGGTCGGTGCTGGCGGCGCAACAGGCCGGCGTCGAGGTGATCGGCGATATCGAACTGTTCTGCCGGGAACGCCGCCGTCACGCTCCGGACGCGCCGTTCGTGGCGATCACCGGCACCAACGGCAAGTCCACCACGACCGCGCTCGTCGCTCATCTGATGAAGGTGGCCGGCTACGACACCCAGATGGGCGGCAATATCGGCACTGCCATTCTGTCGCTGGAGCCGCCGCGCAAGGGCCGCGTGCACGTCATCGAGATGTCGTCCTATCAGATCGACCTGACGCCGTCGCTCGATCCGTCGGTCGGCATCCTGCTCAATATCAGCGAGGATCATATCGATCGCCACGGCACGCTCGAACATTATGCGGCGGTGAAGGAGCGGCTGGTCGCCCGCGTGCAGCCGCAGGGCACCGCGATTGTCGGCGTCGATGACGGCTGGAGCCGCAACATCGCCGACAGGATCGAACAAGCCGGCCGTCGCGTGGTTCGGATATCGGTGAAGAATCCGCTCGCCGACGGCATCTATGTCGAGCGCGAAGCCATCGTGCGGGCTTCCAACGGCGCACGCAACGAGGTCGCGAGCATCGGCAGCATCGGCTCGCTGCGCGGCCTGCACAACGCGCAGAATGCGGCGTGCGCATCGGCCGCCGCGCTGGCGCTCGGTGTCGGCACCGAGGTCCTGCAGAACGGCTTGCGCAGTTTTCCGGGCCTGGCCCACCGCATGGAGCAGGTCGGCCGTCGCGGCAACGTGCTGTTCGTCAACGACTCCAAGGGCACCAATGCGGATGCGACCGCGCATGCGCTGTCGTCTTTTCCGGATATTTTCTGGATCGCGGGCGGCAAGCCGAAGCACGGCGGCATCACCAGCCTGACCGGATATTTCCCGCGCATCCGCAAGGCCTATCTGATCGGCGAGGCGGCGCAGGAATTCGCCGGGACCCTGGGCGACCGCGTGCCGCACGAGATCAGCGAGACGCTCGATGTCGCCGTTGCCGACGCCGCGCGCGATGCCGAAGCCTCCGGCCTCGCCGATGCCGTGGTGCTGCTGTCGCCGGCCTGCGCGTCGTTCGACCAGTACCGCAATTTCGAAATCCGCGGCACCAGGTTTCGCGACCTCGTCACGGCGATCCCGGGCGTCAAGCCGGTGGTGTGATACGACGAGCGCTCTTGCGCCTCGGCTGCGTAGCCCGGATGAGCCAACGGGTCGCGCGAACGCGCGCCCGATGATAGGCTCCGCGATATCCAGGGTTTTTTTCTTTAGCTCCCGCATGTCGCTTTGCTCATGCGGGCTACGCGCCGCAAATGGCGCAAGTGATTTGCCCGATGTTACTCGCCTGTCCAGCGGGCGTAGCCCGGATGAGCGCAGCGATATCCGGGGTTCTTTTCTTTAATTCCCGCATGTCGCTTCGCTCATGCGGGCTACGCGCAGCAAATGCCGCAGATGATTTGCCCGACGTTACTCGGGCTTACAACAAGCGTAGCAGGCGTAGCCCGGATGAGCGCAGCGATATCCGGGGTTCTTTTCTTTAGCTCCCGCATGTCGCTTCGCTCATGCGGGCTACGCGCCGCAGATGCCGCAGGTGATTTGCCTGATGTTATTCGCCTGTCCAGCAGGCGTAGCCCGGATGAGCGCAGCGATATCCGGGGTTCTTTTCTTTAATTCCCGCATGTCGCTTCGCTCATGCGGGCTACGCGCCGCAAATGCCGCAGGTGATTTGCCCGATGTTATTCGCCTGTCCAGTCTCGTCCTGAAAAATATTCCCTCTTCACGTTTGACCCAAATCACCGGCTTATCTCCGCCGTCCTGTTCCGGAAGAGGGGCGTTGGCCATCGTCACGAACGTTGGAATGGGATGCGGTGGACGCAGCAGCATCAGCGCGCGCGTAGGCGTGCGGACGAGTGGCGTTGTTGCGTACGGCAAAGCCGTGTGGTCCCGACGCCCCGACGCTGGCGTTCAAGTCCCTGAGAAGCAAGCTTCTCGGGGATGATGGTGGCAAGAAAGCCCGGTCACCAGGGAGAGCGCGGTATAAGCCGTAAAGCCATTGCGCAGGAAATGCCGGGTGTTCCGGTGAACCTGTGGTTACTACCCGTGTGCACTACCTTTTGCACGCGGGACTGCGGGTGCACCGCGCATCCGGCATTTCCTGCGTCCCTTCTTGGGATCGCTGCGTCCCTTTCGGGATCGCCTGCGTCCCTTTTGGGATCGCCTGCGCCCTCGTTTCCTTGGGCAATGTTCGTGCACAACTCGGGCGCATCGTGTCGCGAGAGCGCGAAACCGTCTCCATCGTCATTTCGGAGTGATGTGAAGCATCGAACCCGGAATATCCGGTGATCGGCGCGAGAATTCCGAGGTCTGGCGCTTCGGACCATCCCGCGAGCAGCCTCCGTCCTTCCCACCGAAAAAGATAACGATGCCGTTAACCCCTTGGAAACCACCATGGGCGACCAATGGATCGACCTTTGCCCGAGGGAATACCCATGCTCTCCCGTGAACAACGCACGCCCTTAAGCGAATGGTGGTGGACCGTCGACCGCCTGCAATTGGCGGCGCTGGTCGCGCTGATGCTGGCCGGCATCATCCTGTCGCTGGCCGCGAGCCCGCCGGTCGCGGTCCGGATCGGGCTAGACCCGTTCCACTTCTTCAACCGCCACGTCCTGTTTCTGCTGCCTTCCATTATCGTGATGATCGGGGTGTCGTTCCTGTCGCCGCGGCAGATCCGCCGCAGTGCGCTGATCGTGTTCGCGATCAGCATCGGGCTGATCGTGGCGACGCTGCTGATCGGTCCCGAGGTCAAGGGCGCGCGGCGCTGGATCACGCTGATCGGCGTCAACATCCAGGCGTCCGAAGCCGCCAAGCCGGCGTTCGTGGTGCTGGCGGCGTGGCTGTTTGCGGAATCGACGCGGCGGCCGGAAATGCCGGCGACCTCGATGGCGCTGGTGTTGCTGCTGACGCTGGTGTCGCTGCTGGTGATGGAACCGGATTTCGGCCAGACCATGCTGATCCTGATGGTGTGGGGATCGCTGTTCTTCATCGCGGGCATGCGGATGATCTGGGTGGTGGGGCTCGCGGGCGCGGCCAGCGCCGGCCTGTTCGGCGCCTATCTGCTGGTTCCGCACGTCGCCGCGCGCATCAAGCACTTCATGAATCCCGCCTCCGGCGACACCTTCCAGGTCGATACCGCGATGGAGGCCTTCTACAACGGCGGCTGGCTCGGGCTTGGACCCGGCGAGGGCATTGCCAAGCGAAGCCTGCCCGACAGCCACACCGATTTCGTGTTCGCGGTGGCGGCGGAAGAATTCGGCATCATCCTGTGCCTGGTGCTGCTGGCATTATTCGGCTTCATCGTGCTCCGCGCATTGACGCGCGCCTATGCCAGCGAGGACATGTTCGCCCGGTTCGCCGCTTCGGGCCTTGCCGTGCTGTTCGGCGTGCAGGCCGCAATCAACATGTCGGTCAATTTGCAGCTGATCCCGGCCAAGGGCATGACGCTGCCGTTCATCTCTTACGGCGGTTCCTCGATGGTTTCGCTCGCCTATGGCGTCGGCATGATGTTGGCGCTGACCCGGCAGCGGCCGCGCACCGAGATGGAATCGATCGGTGCGGCCAATGCCGCACCCGGTTACGCTTGACCGCAGGGCGACGACGCGTTTTTTCGTCATCGCGAGCGAAGCGAAGCAATCCAGCTTCGCTTCGTCCCGTAACGTTCTGGATTGCTTCGGTTCGCTCGCAATGACGGTGCTTGAATTGCAAAGATTGCTCCAATGACCACGGCCCCTCTTATCCTGCTCGCGGCGGGCGGCACCGGCGGACATCTGTTTCCCGCCGAGGCGCTCGGCGTCGAACTGATGCGGCGGGGCTTTGCGGTGCGTCTTGCGACCGACGCCCGCGCGTTGCGCTACAGCGGATTGTTTTCCAAGGACACGATCGACGTCGTACCGAGCGCAACCTTGCGCAGTCGCATGCCGTGGTCACTGGCCTATACCGGCCTCAAGCTGAGCTATGGAATGGCGGTCGCGCTCAAGCTGGTGCGGCGGTTGAAGCCCGCGGCCGTGGTCGGCTTCGGCGGCTATCCGACGCTGCCACCACTGCTGGCGGCGCGGATGTTCGGCGTGCCGACGCTGGTGCATGAAGCCAATGCGGTGCTTGGTCGCGCCAACCGCTTTCTTTCCAGCCGCGTCAGCGCCATCGCAACCTCGTTGCCGGGCGCGCTCGATCGCGATCCGGTGCTGGCGGGCAAGACAACGGTGGTCGGCACGCCGATGCGCCCGGCGATCCTGGCCGCGGCCGCGGTGAAATTTGTTGCGCCGGAATCCAATGGCCCGCTGCGCCTGCTCGTGGTCGGCGGCAGCCAGGGCGCGCGCGTGATGGCCGATATCGTGCCCGGGGCGATCGAGCGATTGGCGCCCGAACTGTGGAGCCGGTTGATCCTGACCCAGCAGGTTCGCAAGGAAGACATGGCGCGCGTGCGTGCGGTCTACGACCGGCTCAAGCTCAAGGCCGAGTTGGAGCCGTTCTTCAGCGATCTGCCGGCGCGGCTGGCGTCGAGCCAGCTCATCGTCTCGCGCTCCGGCGCGGGCACGGTGGCCGAGCTCGGCGCGATCGGACGACCGTCGATTCTGGTGCCGCTGCCGGGGTCGATCGACCAGGATCAATTCGCCAATGCCGGTGTGCTGGCAC
The DNA here is from genome assembly GCA_963756215.1 of uncultured Alphaproteobacteria bacterium. Classification (GTDB taxonomy): domain Bacteria; phylum Pseudomonadota; class Alphaproteobacteria; order Rhizobiales; family Xanthobacteraceae; genus Bradyrhizobium. The sequence continues at coordinate 740,687 of CAVWMY010000003.1, forward strand.
AGGCTGGCGGTGCGATCCGGATTGTGCAGCCCGATTTCACGTCGGAGCGGCTGGCAGCCGAAATCACCGCGCTCGCGGCCGAGCCGGCGCGCCTGACTGCGATGGCTGCCAACGCGCGCACCGTCGTCCGACTCGATGCGGCGGAGCGGCTGGCCGATCTGGTGGCAAAAGTCGCCGAAATCTAGGCGGATTTGAACAAAATTGCCCTTGTCAGCGCCTTCCAAAGCGGGGCATCCAATAGAAGGTGGAGCTGATTTGCTTCGGAGATACCGGGTTGTCCGATTGCGGATGCCGCTGGCCCTAAGGAAACGATCATGAGACTGCCGCGCGAGATCGGACCCATTCACTTCGTTGGGATCGGCGGCATCGGGATGAGCGGTATCGCCGAAGTGCTTTGCAATCTGGGCTACACCGTGCAGGGTTCCGATGCTTCCGAGAGCGCCAACGTCACCCGGCTGCGCGACAAGGGCGTCAAGGTGTCAGTCGGCCACAAGGCCGAGAACGTCGCCGGCGCCGACGTGGTCGTGGTCTCGACCGCGATCAAGCGCGATAACCCCGAATTGATGGCGGCGCGCGCCCAGCGCATCCCGGTGGTGCGGCGCGCCGAAATGCTGGCGGAGCTGATGCGGTTGAAAAGCTGCGTCGCGATCGCCGGCACCCACGGCAAGACCACCACGACTTCGATGGTCGCGGCGCTGCTCGATGCCGGCGATTTCGATCCCACCGTCATCAATGGCGGCATCATCAACGCCTACGGCACCAACGCCCGGCTGGGCGCCGGCGACTGGATGGTTGTGGAGGCCGACGAGAGCGACGGCACGTTCCTGAAGCTGCCCACCGACGTCGCCATCGTCACCAATGTCGATCCCGAGCATCTCGATCACTTCAAGACGTTCGATGCCGTGCAGGACGCGTTCCGCAGTTTCGTGGAGAACGTGCCGTTCTACGGCTTTGCCGTGATGTGCATCGATCACCCGGTGGTGCAGACCATCGTCGGCAAGATCGAGGATCGCCGCATCATCACCTACGGCGAAAATCCGCAGGCCGACGCCCGGCTGGTCGATCTCACGCCGAACGGCGGCGGCTCGCGGTTCAAGGTTACGTTCCGTAATCGCAAGACCGATGCCATGCACGAGATCGCCGACATCATGCTGCCGATGCCGGGCCGTCACAACGCGCTGAACGCCACCGCGGCGATCGCGGTGGCGCATGAGCTCGGACTGTCCGACGATACCATCCGCAAGGCGATCGCGGGCTTCGGCGGCGTCAAGCGGCGCTTCACCAAGACCGGCGAATGGAACGGTGTCACCGTGATCGACGATTACGGTCATCACCCGGTCGAGATCGCGGCGGTGTTGAGGGCGGCGCGGGAATCCACCAACGGCAAGATCATCGCGGTGGTGCAGCCGCATCGATTTACCCGACTGCAATCGCTGTTCGAGGAGTTCTGCACCTGCTTCAATGACGCCGATGCGGTGGTGGTCGCCGAGGTCTATCCGGCCGGAGAGGCGCCGATTGCCGGGATCGATCGCGACCATTTCGTGCTCGGCCTGCGCGCACACGGCCATCGCGAAGTGATCCCGCTGCAAAATTCGGCCGAGCTAGCGAAAGTGATTCACGGCCTCGCCGGTCGCGGCGACCTCGTCGTCTGCCTCGGCGCCGGCAACATCACGCAATGGGCCTACGCGCTGCCCGGCGAATTGAAGGCGCTGGGGTGATGGGCGTGAGCGCACTGCGTTTAGGTTCGTCATGGCCCGGCTTCTCCTTCAACATCAGCACTCCGGCGCGGCAGAGCCTGCTCTCCTCCTCCTTGTGGGGAAGAGGGAACAGAAAGAGTAATGCCGGCCATGACGAACTCGAATGCTTCGACGCATGACCTTCCCCGACATCACGCCCGATCTCAAAGCTGCGATGCCGGAGTTGCGCGGGCGGTTGCTGGCTAACCAGTCGCTGGCCGAACTGACGTGGTTTCGGGTCGGCGGCCCGGCGCAAGTGCTGTTCACACCGGCGGACGCCGACGATCTCGCATATTTCCTGGCGCATCTGCCCGGTGAATTGCCGGTCTATGTTGTCGGCGTCGGCTCCAATCTGATCGTGCGCGATGGCGGCATGCCCGGCGTGGTCATCAGGCTCGGTGCGCGCGGATTCGGCGAGACCAGCGCCACCGACGATACCGTGAGTGCGGGTGCCGCAGCACTCGACAAGCGGGTCGCCGAAACCGCGGCGGCGGCCGACATCGGCGGGCTGGAATTTTTCTTCGGCATTCCCGGCACCGTCGGCGGCGCGCTGCGCATGAACGCCGGCGCCAATGGCGGCGAAACCCGCGATGTGTTGATCGATGCGGTCGGCATCGACCGCGACGGCCGCAAGCACAGTTTCACCAATGCCGACATGAAATTCGTCTACCGCAACAGCGGCGTCGATCCCGCGATCATCTTCACGTCGGCGCGCTTCCGCGGGACCATCGCCGCGCAGGACGTGATTCGCGCGCGGATGAACGAGGTACAAAACCATCGTGAAACCGCGCAGCCGATCCGGGAAAAGACCGGCGGCTCGACCTTCAAGAACCCGCCGGAAGGCAGTGCCTGGAAATTGATCGATGCTGCCGGCTGCCGCGGCCTGCGCCTCGGCGGCGCGCAGGTGTCGGAAATGCACTGCAATTTCCTGATCAACACCGGCGAGGCGACCGGTCACGATATCGAGACGCTCGGCGAAACCGTGCGGGCGCGGGTAAGGGAAAATTCGGGAATCGAGCTACACTGGGAGATCAAGCGGATCGGGATCGAGCAACGCTGATGCGGATGACCATTCTCTTCGGCGGCACCAACAAGGAACGCCTCGTCTCGGTGGCGAGCGCCCAGGCGCTGCATCTGGCGTTGCCGGACGCCGACCTGTGGTTCTGGGACGCTGACGACAGCGTGCACGAAACCCGGCCGCAAGTCCTGCTGAAGCACTCCCGGCCGTTTGAGGAGCCGTTCAAGCCCGGCAGTCCGAGCCTCGGCAAGATCGAGGCCGCGCTGGATCGGGCGCAAGCCGAGGACCGGCTGTTGGTGCTCGGCCTGCACGGCGGCATGGCCGAGAATGGCGAATTGCAGGCGATGTGCGAGATGCGCGGCATTCCCTTCACCGGTTCGGGCTCGGCGTCGTCGCATCTGGCCTTCGACAAGGTCGCGGCAAAGCGCTTTGCAGCGATTGCCGGGGTAAAGGCGCCGACCAGCGTGGCTCAGGAAGACGCGGAGAAGGCTCTCGCGGAGTACGGCAGGCTGATTGCCAAGCCGACGCGGGACGGATCGAGCTATGGTCTGATTTTCGTCCATTCGAAACAGGACATCGTTGCGGTTCGCAACGCGGCAAAGACCGAAGATTATTTGATCGAGCCGTTCATCGCCGGCGTGGAAGCCACCTGCGGCGTGCTCGAACAGTCGGACGGTTCGGTCTTTTCATTGCCGCCGATCGAGATCGTCCCGGCGGCGGGCGGGTTCGACTACACCGCGAAATACCTGCTCAAATCGACACAGGAAATTTGCCCCGGACGCTTTGCGCCCGACGTCAGCGCGCAAATCATGGATCATGCGCTGCGGGCGCATCGGGCGTTGTCGTGCTCGGGTTATTCCCGGACCGATTTCATCGTGTCGGCGCAGGGACCGATCTATCTGGAGACCAATACGCTGCCCGGACTGACCAAGGCCTCGCTCTATCCGAAGGCGCTGAAGGCGCAGGGAATCGAATTTGTCGATTTTCTGCACGACCAGATCGCGTTGGCCGCCAGGCGCACGCAGAAGTAGCGGAGGGGGAGGCGGCCGGCTTCGGCGGGGCCCGGCCCCGGGCGCAACTGCGGGTTCCATCGCTTCAATGTTACACATCGAGGGCAAAGTACTCATCGGGCACATCAAATCGTACCCCGCCCGCACCGAATTTACACTTTGTTTACCAGGAAGTCCGAAGGTTAACGCTGGCGGCGCATGTGGCGCTTGGCTGCCGGGGCGTGAGCTGTTGCGGATTTCCGCTTCGACGACCGCATCGAGGGAACAGGGGCCTCCTCTGCCTTGAGGTCAACACCCAGCCCGGCATCACCGAGACGTCACCTGTGCCAGATCTCGCAGCGTTTTGCGGGAACAACATTTGACGAGCCCGTGCAATGGATGGTGGAGGACGCCTCGCCCGATCCCTGAGGTCGCTGAGGCCCCAAGCTGATCTGAAAGCCGCCGCCATCGGGGCGGCCGTGCTGCTGCGCGAGCGGCTGGCGGTTCGTCGCGCGCCCGCCAAACCGCGCCGCGAGCGCGAACGCGAACAGCACACGCCGCGCGCGGTGGCGCTGGTCGAACGTTATTTGCCGAACCGCGCCGGTGTCGCCGCGACCGCGCTTATCCTGCTCGGCAGCGCCGGTTTCGGCGTGGTCCGGGGCGGTCATGTCGAGGAGTTGAGCGCGGCGCTGAGCGACACCCGCAACGCGATCGCCAATTCCGCCGGGTTCCGCATCACGACGGTCGCCATCAACGGCCGCAAGCAGCTGACCCAGGACGAGGTGCTCGCAATCGGCGGCGTCAACGGCCGCTCCTCGCTGCTGTTCCTTGACGCCGATGCGGTCCGCGACAAGCTCAAGGCCAATCCCTGGATCGGCGACGCGACGGTACTGAAGCTCTATCCGGGACGGCTGCAGATCGACATCGTCGAGCGTTCGGCTTTCGCGTTGTGGCAGCAGGACGGCCGCCTGGCGGTGATCGCCGATGACGGCGCAGTGCTAGAGCCCTACGTCACACGGCGCTTCGTCAAGCTGCCGCTGGTCGTCGGCAAAGGCGCCGAAACCCGCGCCAAGGATTTCCTGTCGTTGCTCGATCGCTACCCGCAAGTGCGCGCGCAGACCAAGGCCGCAATCTTCGTCGGCGAACGGCGCTGGAACCTGCGCCTCAGCGACGGCCTCGATATCCGTCTGCCGGAAAACGACGTCGGCAACGCGCTGGCGGCGCTGAGCACGCTCGACAAGGAAGACAAGCTGTTCTCCCGCGACATCGTCGCGGTCGACATGCGGTTGCCGGATCGGCTGACGGTGCAATTGTCGGACGATGCGGCCAAGGCCCGCGAAGATCTGCTCAAGGACAAAAAGCCGAAGAAGAAAGCCGGTGACGCATGACCGGCCTTAACCGAAATCAAACGCCGAAGACGCGCCCGATGGCGCAGAACCGCACCGCGCTCGTGGCGTCGCTCGACATCGGCACCAGCAAGATCGCCTGCATGATCGCGCGGTTGAAGCCCTGCGCGCCGAACGAGGCGCTGCGCGGGCGAACCCACGCCGTCGAGCTGATCGGCTACAGCCAGATCCAGTCGCGCGGGGTCAAGGCCGGCGCGGTAGTCGACCTCACCGAATGCGAACAGGCGGTGCGTCACGCCGTGGCGCTGGCGGAACGGATGGCCAAGGTTCAGGTCGAATCGGTCCTGCTGTCGGTTTCGGCAGGGCGGTTGCAAGGCCAGTTGGTCGAAGCCGCGGCCGATATCCGTGGCGGCGCGGTCACCGCGGCCGACGTCACCCGCATCACCTCCGCCGGCATGCGCCACGCGACCGGCGAAGGCCGCACCGTGCTGCATGCACTGCCGGTCGGCTACGCACTCGACGGCGTCAAGGGTATCCGCGATCCGCGCGGCATGGTGGCGCGCCAGTTCGGCGTCGACATGAACGTCGTCACGTCGGATGCCACGGTGGCCAAGAATTTGATGCTGGTGGTCGAACGCTGCCATCTCAATGTCGAAGCCATGGCGTCCAGTCCCTATGTGGCCGGTTTGTCGGTCCTGACCGACGACGAAGCCGACATCGGCGCCGCCGTGGTCGAGATGGGGGCGGGGACCACCACGATCGCGATCTATTCCGGCGGGCGCTTCGTGCATGCCGGCGGGTTTGCGCTCGGCGGGCAACACATCACGATGGATCTTGCGCGCGGCCTCAGCGCATGCATTGCCGATGCCGAGCGAATCAAGACGTTATATGGCACGGTGTTGACCGGCGGGTCGGACGCCCGCGAGCTGATGTCCGTGCCAACGGCTGGCGACAGCGAGCGCGATGTACCGCAGATCGTGTCGCGCGCGACAATCGCGAACATCGTTCGGCACCGCGCCGAGGAGATTTTTGAAATGGTCCGGGACCGCCTCGCGGATTCTCCCTTCGCGGCAGAGCCGAAGGCGAGTGTCATTTTGAGCGGCGGCGCTTCGCAGCTCACCGGCTTTGCCGAACTGGCAACCCGGATCCTGGGTCGGCCGGTACGGATCGGCCGCCCGCTCGGCTTTGGCCGGCTGCCCCACGAGGCGAAGAGCGCGTCGTTCGCGGTCCCCACGGGTCTGCTGGTCTATCCGCAATACGCTCATCTTGAACACGTCGAACCGCGGCATACGCGGCAACTCAAGACAGGGACCGACGGCTATTTCGGAAAGGTCGGACGATGGCTCCGCGAGGGTTTCTGATGAATCTTTTCCGGCTCATTCGACTTTCACCAAATCCCGCGGCCGCCGGCCGCGGCGAACAAACGCGCGCGTAATCGAGAGGCAATCATGACCATCAATCTCAACGTCCCTGATATTCGTGAGCTGAAGCCGCGGATAACCGTGTTTGGCGTAGGCGGGGCTGGCGGCAACGCTGTCAACAACATGATCACCGCCGGATTGCAGGGGGTCGATTTCGTCGTCGCCAACACCGACGCGCAAGCGCTCACCATGTCCAAGGCGCAACGCATCGTGCAGATGGGCACCCAGGTCACTCAGGGCCTTGGCGCCGGTTCGCAGCCTGACGTCGGCGCTGCCGCCGCACAGGAGGTGATCGACGAAATCCGCGACCATCTGTCGGGTGCCAACATGGTGTTCGTCACCGCCGGCATGGGTGGCGGCACCGGCACTGGAGCGGCTCCGGTCATCGCCAAGACGGCGCGTGACATGGGCATTCTCACCGTCGGCGTCGTCACCAAGCCGTTCCACTTCGAAGGTCAGCGCCGCATGCGCACCGCCGAAGCCGGCATTTCCGAGCTTCACAAGGTGGTCGACACGCTCCTGATCATCCCGAACCAGAATCTGTTCCGGGTCGCCAACGAAAAGACCACCTTCGCCGATGCATTCGCGATGGCCGACCAGGTGCTTTATTCGGGCGTCGCCTGCATCACCGACCTGATGGTCAAGGAAGGCCTGATCAATCTCGACTTCGCCGACGTCCGCACCGTGATGCGCGAGATGGGCAAGGCGATGATGGGCACCGGCGAAGCTACCGGCGAGAAGCGCGCACTGACCGCGGCGGAGGCGGCGATCGCCAACCCGCTGATCGACGATTCCTCGATGAAGGGTGCCCGCGGCCTGCTGATCTCGATCACCGGCGGCAAGGACCTGACGCTGTTCGAGGTCGACGAAGCCGCGACCCGGATTCGCGAAGAGGTCGACCAGGACGCCAACATCATCGTCGGCGCGACCTTCGACGAGACCCTCGATGGCGTGATTCGCGTATCCGTCGTCGCGACCGGCATCGAGCAGGCCCTGATCTCGCGCAATGCGGGAACGACGGCTGCGGCTCCGACCAACGCCGTGGCTCCGACCGCAACGCCGGACTCCCGCCTCGCCGATCTGACCGCCCGTCTGCGCGCGGACAACCAGCGTCTGGCCGAGCGCGCCCAGAAGCACGATACAGCGCCGATGCAGCCCGCACACACCCAGACCGCGCCCGCCGCGCCGGCACGCCCGACGGGCGTCGAACGCGCGGCGCTTGCGGCCATTGCCGCGGCAGTGGGCCCGGATCACGGTCAGCCGGCTCAGGCCCCGCTACAGCCCGCCTCCTACGGCGATGTCACGGTTCGCCCGATTGCGCAGAAACCGACGCTGTTCCCCGACCATGACGTCACGAAGGTCGAGGTGCGCGAGGTCGCAACGCCCGAGAACTTCATTCCGCAAGCGGCCGAGCGCGCACCGGCTCGCGCGCCGCGGATGCCGAAGTTCGAGGATCTGCCGATGACGGCGCAGAACGAAATCCGGCAGGCGAGGGGTGAAGTCGAGGAGGAGCATCCGCAAAAGACCCGGCTGTCGCTGCTGCAGCGCCTCGCAAATGTCGGCCTCGGCCGCCGCGACGATGAGGCGGAACCGCCGATCGCGGCCCGGTCTTCGGGTCCGGCGATGGCGCCAATGCCGCCGATGCCGGAACGGAAGCCGCAACGCTCTGTCGCCCAGCAGATGGCGACTCACGAGCCGGTATCCGAATATGCTCGCCGGCCGGCGCCGCAGGGTTTGGACGTCCATGGCCGCCCCGCACCTGTTGCTCCGGCGCCACAGGGCGACGACCATCTTGATATCCCGGCCTTCCTGCGCCGGCAGACCAACTGAGTTTTGTTACAATCCCAACAACCCGAAAGGCCCCGGCAAAGTCGACCGGGGCCTTTCTCGTTCTCGCGGAATCTTGGTTACCAAGCGACTGATGTTAAACGATTAATTATAATTTTTGGGGTCAGGTTGTCCGCCCTTTGCGGGTGTCGGATGGGGTGGAATTGGGTCAACCTTTGGCATCAATACGGCCGAGGTTGGGTAACAATCCGTAAAAAAGCGTGAGTTGGCGCGCTTTGAGGCAGTGATTATGGTCTGCCGTGACTTGGGGATACCGAAGATGAGTCGGCAAGCGCGACCGCGCTGCCCGGTCTTAGGTAAAGTCAGTAGTGGGCGGTTCTAGAATGAAATTTAGCCGGCAGACAACGCTTCGGGCGCAAGCAACCGTGACCGGTGTTGGTGTTCATTCCGGTCTACCCGTCAGCCTCACCCTCGGACCAGCGCCGGTAGATATTGGTTTTATTTTTGTCCGAACCGGTATGGACGGCGCCGATCGCGAAGTTCAGGCCGTCTCCCAATCTGTCATCGCAACCGAATTCGCGACCGTATTGGGCGATCGCAACGGTCCGTTGGTTTCGACCGCCGAGCACGTGCTCGCAGCACTTCGTGGCATGGGCGTCGACAACGTCACGATCGAAGTCGACGGCCCGGAAGTTCCGATCATGGACGGCAGCGCCGCAGCTTTCGTCGCCGCGATCGATCAGGCCGGCATCGTTACCCAATCCGCATCGCGCCGCTTCATCCAGGTGTTGAAGCCGGTGCAGGTCACGATCGGCGAGTCCTTTGGTGAATTGCGACCCTACGCGGCCGGGTTCCGCGCCGAAGTTGAAATCGATTTCATCAATCCCGTGATCGGCCGGCAGAGCTACGCGCTCGATCTCAGCCCCGAACGGTTCCGTCGCGAGATTTCCCGCGCCCGCACCTTCGGCTGCATGAATGACGTCGCTCGTCTCTGGAGCGCGGGTTTCGCGCTCGGTGCGTCATTCGAGAATTCAGTGGTGTTCGACGAGACCCGCCTGCTCAACACCGAAGGGCTTCGTTACTCCGATGAATGCGCCCGCCATAAGATGCTTGACGTGATCGGCGATCTGGCGCTGGCGGGACTGCCGCTGCTTGGCGCCTATCGTTCGGTTCGCGGTGGCCACAAGCTCAACCACGCGGTGCTGACGGCGCTGCTGGCCGATCGCAGCGCCTGGCGCGTGATCGAATCCGACGCAGCGCGCCGCCCGCGCGGTTATGCGGAGGCCGGCAGGGGAATGGTCGGAGGCATGATCGCCCCGGCCTACGGTCCCGACGTCTCCTGAAGCGTCATCCGGACGCTGTCCGGTCGAAGCTTTCGGTAAATTCCCAAGCCTTTGGTTTTGACGGCCGCCTGGCCCTACAGGGCTCTTCCTTGAAGTCTCTCCGGCCTTCGTCTGAAAACGTCGTGGTCCGACAGGCGCTTGAGGCGGTACCCACTTCAGCCGCAACGCGGCCATGTCCGCCTTAATCCCGGCGAAATGCCTCGGTATCCGGTTGGTTATCGGACCTTTTTCAGCTACATAGGCTCGCGGTTGCACGAGAAGGCGCCGCCAGCAAAATGATCGTTTTTATGGCGGGGGTCATGGCCCGTGGCGGGCACCGCATCACAAGCGTCAGGTCTTAGATCTATGTTGGCACGGCGTATAACGCTCAAGCTACGCACTATCTTCGTTGGTCTGGAATGGCGTCGGCTCGGGCGGCATTTGGGGCTGGGCGCGGGTCTTGGTGTTCTGGCGATTACGCTCGGCGGGTGCGGCACCGGCGCGCTGTGGGACAAGTTCATCGCCAAGGACGATACCTTCACGGACGAGCCAGCAGACAAGCTCTACAACGAGGGCTTGTACCTGATGAACGAGAAGAAGGATTCGAAGGCGGCGTCGAAGAAATTCGAAGAGGTCGATCGCCAGCATCCCTATTCCGATTGGGCGCGAAAATCGCTGCTGATGTCGGCCTATGCTTTCTACACCGGAGGCGACTACGACAGCTGCATCGGCGCGGCGACCCGCTACGTCACCTTGCATCCGGGCAGCCCCGACGCCGCTTATGCGCAATATCTGATCGCGGCGTCGCAATACGACCAGATTCCGGACACCACCCGCGATCAGGGGCGCACCGAGAAAGCGATCGCCGCGCTCGAAGAGGTGATTCGCAAATATCCGACATCGGAATATTCGGTCAGCGCCAAGGCAAAGCTCGAAGGCGCGCGTGACCAGCTCGCCGGCCGCGAAATGAACGTCGGCCGCTACTACATGGAAAAGAAAGACTACACTGCCGCCATCAACCGTTTCAAAACCGTGGTGACGCAGTACCAGACCACTCGGCAAGTCGAGGAGGCGCTGGAGCGGCTCACCGAGGCTTACATGGCGATTGGCATCGTCGGCGAAGCGCAAACTGCCGCCGCCGTGCTCGGGCACAATTTCCCCGACAGCCGCTGGTACAAGGACGCTTATAATATTGTAAAGTCCGGCGGTCTCGAGCCGAGCGAGAATCAGGGGTCCTGGATCAGCCGGGCCTTCAAAAAAGTGGGCATCAAAGTCGGCTAGGAATTGTTCCGGCATGCTGTCCCGCCTGTCGATCCGCGACATCGTCCTGATCGAACGCCTCGATATCGAATTTTCCCGTGGCCTCGCGGTGCTGACCGGCGAGACCGGTGCGGGCAAGTCCATCTTGCTCGACGCGTTTGCGCTGGCCCTCGGCGGCCGCGGCGACGCCGGCCTGGTTCGCCATGGCGTGGAGCAGGGGCAGGTTACCGCGGTGTTCGACGTGCCGAAGGGCCATCCGGCCGCCGCTATCCTCAGCGACAACGGGCTCGTCGACACCGGCGAAATGATTTTGCGGCGTGTCCAGCTTGCCGACGGCCGCACCCGCGCCTTCATCAACGACCAGGCGATCAGCGTGCAGACATTGAAGGCGGTCGGCGCCGCGCTGGTGGAGATTCACGGTCAGCATGACGAGCGCGCGCTGGTCGATGCTTCCACCCATCGCCGGTTGCTCGATGCGTTTGCGGGCCTCGAAAAGGACGTCGCCGTGCTTGAGGGACTGTGGGATGCGCGCCGCGCGGCCCATACGCTGCTCGACGAGCATCGCGCGGCGATGGAGCAGGCTGCGCGCGAGGCCGACTATCTGCGCCACGCCGCCGATGAACTGAAGAAGCTGGCGCCCAAGGAGGCCGAGGAGACCACGCTGGCCGCGCGCCGCACCGCGATGATGCAGGGCGAGAAGATCGCGGCCGATTTGCGCGAGGCGCAGGATGCCGTGAGCGGCAATCACTCGCCGGTCTCGGCGCTGGCGGCGGCGGTGCGGCGGCTGGAGCGGCGCGCCGGAAATTCGCCCGCGCTGGTCGAACCCGCGGTGAAGGCGATCGATGCCGCCATCAATGCGCTGGAGGAGGCCGACCAGCACCTGACCGCGGCGCTGGTCGCGGCCGATTTCGATCCGCTGGAGCTCGAGCGAATCGAGGAACGGCTGTTCGGCTTGCGCGCGGCATCGCGCAAATACGCAACCCCTGTCGATGGCCTCGCTGCGCTGGCGGCGAAATTCGCCGCCGACGTCGCGCTGATCGACGCCGGCGCGGGCCGGTTGAAACAGCTCGACGCCGCGGCGGCCGAAGCCGACAAACACTACCGGGCCGCGGCAACCAAGCTTTCGGCCGCTCGCACCAAGTCGGCGGAGAAACTCAACAAGGCCGTCAACGCCGAACTCGCGCCGCTGAAGCTCGAGCGTGCGAAATTCATGACCCAGGTCGATTCCGATGCCAATTCGCCGGGGCCGCAGGGCTTCGATCGGGTCGAGTTCTGGGTGCAGACCAACCCCGGCACCAAGCCGGGTCCGCTGATGAAGGTGGCTTCCGGCGGTGAGTTGTCGCGGTTTCTGCTGGCGCTCAAGGTCGTGCTCTCAGACCGCGGATCCGCTCCGACGCTGGTGTTCGATGAAATCGACACCGGGGTCGGCGGTGCCGTGGCGGATGCGATCGGCGGGCGGCTGGCGCGGCTCGCCGGCAAGGTGCAGGTGATGGCAGTAACCCACGCGCCGCAGGTCGCCGCGCGCGCCGACCAGCATCTGTTGATCTCAAAGGATGCGCTCGACAAGGGCAAGCGCGTGGCTACCCGCGTCAACACGCTCGCCGCCGATCATCGCCGCGAGGAAATCGCCCGCATGCTGGCCGGCGCCGAGATCACCGCCGAGGCGAGGGCCGCGGCGGAACGGCTGTTGAAATCGGCGACGGCGTAGTTTTTGGGATTGATGCGCAACGTCATTCAGGGGTGTGCGCAGTACGTGCCCTGAATCTCAGGATTCCGGATATGGTGCTGCGGACCATTCCGGAATGACGGGGCTTAATTGCTCGTATGGCCGGGTAAATGCCTCATGGTTTCGTTGCGCCACGCACAGTGTCGTTCCGGGGCGGGTGAAGCGCGAACCCGCAATCTCGAGATTCTGCCCGCAATGACGCAACAGGAGCCCCGAATCCTGGGATTCGGGTCTGGTCCTCAGGACCGCTCCGGTATGACCAACCTTGGTTGCAGATCGATTCGTATAAGTCATCCCATCGGGGATTCCGCGCTTCGATCAGTTCGACCTTCCAACGTCGTTTCCATTTCTTGAGCTCTTTTTCACGAGTGATCGCAGAAATTGGGTCATCGTAGATTTCGAACCAAACCAGCCGTGTGATATTGTATTTGGAGGTAAAGCCCGGGACGGCCTTGCTCGGTGCTCGTAGACGCGACGCACGATGTCGTTGGTGATCCCGACGGAGGTTGCACCATCTTTTCTGCTTGCCAGGATGTAGACGTAATAGGGCATGGAGTTGAAGGATCCTCACCGCGTCATTCCGGGGCGCACGAAGTGCGAACCCGGAATCTCGGAATTCCGGGTCTGGTCCTTCAGACCATCCCGGAACGACGAGTAAGATATTCGGCATGATCTTGAAATCGAAAGCCAAAAATCCTCCCGACGTCGCCAAGCTCACCAAGGCTCAGGCCAAAGTCGAACTAAAACGCCTTGCGCTCGAGCTCGAGGGGCACGACCGGCGTTACTATCAAGACGATGCGCCGAGCGTGACCGACGCCGAATACGACGCCTTGCGCCAACGCTTCAATGCCATCGAGGCGCGGTTTCCCGAGTTCGTAACTTCGGACTCGCCGTCGCAAAAGGTCGGCGCCGCGCCGTCAGGTCGTTTCGCCAAGGTCCGCCACGCCATCCCCATGCTGTCGCTCGACAACGCCTTTGCTGAGCAGGACGTCGTGGACTTCGTCGGCCGGATCGAACGGTTTCTCAAGCTCGGCGGCGACGAGATCACGTTCAGCGCCGAGCCGAAAATCGACGGGCTGTCGATGTCGCTGCGTTACCGGGACGGCGAACTCGTCACCGCCGCGACCCGCGGCGACGGCGCCGAGGGCGAAGACGTCACCGCCAATATCCGCACGCTCGAGGACGTGCCGCAGAAGCTGAAAGGCCGCAACATCCCCGCCATCTGCGAGGTGCGCGGCGAAGTCTACATGACCAAGAAGGCCTTCCTCGCCCTCAACGAGCGGCAGAAGGCCGCCGGCGACACCATCTTCGCCAATCCGCGCAATTCGGCGGCGGGCTCGCTGCGTCAGAAAGACCCCCGCATCACCGCCTCGCGCCCGCTCGGCTTCTTCGCCTATGCCTGGGGCGAGATGAGCGCGATGCCGGCGGACACCCAGTCCGGCATGATCGGCTGGTTCGAGCGCTGCGGTTTCAAGACCAATCCGCTGACGAAGCTTTGTCATTCGGTCGAAGAGCTTATCGTGTTTCATCGCAAGATCGAGGAGCAACGCGCCGAACTCGACTACGACATCGATGGCGTGGTCTACAAGGTCGACCGGATCGACTGGCAGGAGCGGCTCGGCTTCGTCTCGCGCACGCCGCGCTGGGCCATCGCACACAAATTCCCTGCCGAACGCGCGATCACGGTGCTCAACGATATCGAAATCCAGGTCGGGCGCACCGGCTCGTTTACGCCGGTCGGCAAGCTCGAACCGGTCGGGGTCGGCGGCGTTATCGTGCAAAACGTCACGCTGCACAACGAGGATTACATCAAGGGTATCGGCGGCGACGGCGAGCCGTTGCGCGAGGGGCGTGACATCAGGATCGGCGACACCGTCATCATCCAGCGCGCCGGCGACGTGATCCCGCAGGTGGTCGATGTCATGATCGACAAGCGGCCGAAGAACGCAAAGGAATTTCATTTTCCGAAGAAATGCCCCTGTCCGCTGCACACCGACGTGGTGCGCGAGGAGACGGCGACCGGCGAGGAGGGCGCGCGCGCGCGTTGCACGGGCGAGTTCGCTTGTCCGTTCCAGAAGGTCGAGCATCTCCGGCTGTTCGTCTCGCGCCGTGCGTTCGACATCGAAGGGCTCGGCGAGAAGCAGATCCAGTTTTTCTTTGACCGGGAATGGGTGAGGGAGCCGGCGGATATTTTCACGCTGCCGAAACGCAACAGCAAGCTCAAGCTCGAAGCGATCGAGGGGTACGGCGAAACCTCGGTGCGGAATTTGTTCGCGGCCATCGAAGAGCGGCGCAAGATTTCGCTGGAGCGCTTCATCTACGCGCTCGGCATGCGTCATGTCGGCGAAACCACGGCGCTGGCGTTGGCGCGGGGGTACGGTTCGTGGGAGGCATTCCACGATGCCTGTCTCAAGGTCGCCAAGGAGGATGAAGAGACCATCGCCGAGATGGACGCGCTCGACCAGATCGGCGACACCGTGATCAGAAGCATCGGCGCCTATTTCAACGAGAGCCATAATCGCGGCATCGTCGAGCGACTGACCAAGGAAATCACCATCCTCGATGCCGAAAAGCCAAAAAGCAATTCGGCGGTCGCCGGCAAAACCGTGGTCTTTACCGGATCGCTGGAAAAGATGACGCGTGACGAGGCCAAGGCCACCGCCGAGCGGCTGGGCGCCAAGGCCGCGGGCTCGGTGTCGAAGAAGACCGATTACGTCGTTGCGGGGCCGGGGGCAGGCTCGAAGCTGGCGGAAGCCAAGAAGTACGGGGTTGCGGTGCTGACCGAAGACGAGTGGCTGAAGCTGATCGGGGAGTGAGGCTTCGCTTCTTCCTCTCGGCTTTGCGCGGGGGCGAGGTGAAGATACCCTCTACACCAACCCCGTCTCCTCCTCCGCCTGCTCGATCAATTCTTCGCTGACCACCTGCGTTCGCCTGGGAACGATGAACACCATGGTCGAGGCGCAGGCGACCGACAATACCAGGACGGCCGCCGTCAGCGGCAGCGTCGTCGTGAAGTGGCCGCCGAGATAGGCACCGGACTGCGAGACCAGCGATCCGATTCCCATCTGCAAAAATCCCATCGCGCCGGAGGCGGTGCCGGCGGCTTCAGGGCGCACGCTGAGCGCGCCGGCGGCCGAATTGGACATCACGAACGCATTGGCGAACATCACGATCATCTGGGTGCCGAACAGCCAGCCAGGGGCCTGATTGAGGCCGATCGTGCTCCACACCAGATTCAAAAGGCTGCCCGCGAGCTGCAACGCGAGGCCAAACCAGATCAGTTGCTGCAACTGATAGCGTGGTGCGAAGCGCACGCAGAAAAGGTTGCCGATCAGGTAGGCGAACGCGGTGGTGGCAAACCACGCGCCGTATGCCGCGCTGGTGCGTCCCATCTGCGTTACCACGATGTAAGGCCCGCCGCCGGCGAAGGCGAAAATGATCTGCGAGGCCAGCACCTGGCAAAGCGCGTAGCCGATGAAGGCGCGGCTGGTGATCAGGGTGCCGACATCGCCGCGGAAGCCGCCGCTGGCCGCACGCTCGCGCCGCGTCTCCGGGAGCGCCAGCGCGATCGCAATCGTGATGACCAGCGAGGCCGCGGTGATCAGATAGAAGATCGAGCGCCAGCCCAGCGCGGTTTCCAGCAGCCCGCCGGTCAGCGGACTGAGCATCTGCGCGATCATCATCACGGCGATCACCAGGCTGATCATGGCGGCGACGCGATCACGGCTGTAGAGATCGCGGATCATGGCGCGGCTCACCACCATGCCGCTCGCCCCGCCCAGCGCCTGCAGGAAACGCGCGGCGATCAGCTGCGGCAGGGTCTCCGCGAAAACGCAACCGGCGCTTGCCAGCACCATCAGGCCAAGCCCCGCCAGGAGCACAGGACGCCGCCCGAAGCGGTCCGACAGCGGACCCATGACGATCTGCGAACAAGCGATGCCCACCATGTACAGCGACACCGTCATCTGCGCGACCGAGATGTCGCGCCCGAACACGTTGGCGATTTCGGGCAGCGCCGGCACCAGCATGTAGAGCGAAATCGGCGCGACGCCTGTCATCGCGACCAGCAGCAACAGCGTGACCCGGGATGGCGCTGCTCCAGCCTTGTTTGTCGCCGCGGCGGGCGGCTTGCCCATCACGCCGTGCATGCGCGTCGGATCCGATTGCTCATGGCCAGACTGTAGAGCTAACGCGGAAGACCGATACGCGCGTTTCGGAATGCGGCTATTCGCTTTTTGAGGTGCAGCGTCTTATCGCACCAGCGGCGCGGTCGCGGCGTCCAGCCACGCCGTGGTGGCCTGATCGAGGGCGGGGCGAACTTCGCGGCGCACCTCGGCGTGATAGTCGTTGAGCCAGGCCAGTTCGTCCGCGCGGAGCATTGTCGGATCGATCAGGCGGCGGTCGATCGGCGCCAGCGTCAATGTCTCGAACGCGTTCATCGGCTTCTCGGCGCCGGCGATTTCGGTGCCGACCACCAGCTCGAGATTTTCGATCCGGATTCCGTACGCGCCGGCTTTGTAATAGCCGGGCTCGTTGGACAGGATCATGCCGCGCCGGAGCGGCGCGGTGCCGAGCTTGGAAATGCGTGCCGGCCCCTCATGCACCGACAGATAGCTGCCGACGCCGTGGCCGGTACCGTGCTCGAAGTCGATGCCGGCTTGCCACAGAAACTGCCGCGCCAGCGCATCGATCTGCGCGCCGGTGGTGCCGTCGGGAAACACCGCGCGCGCGATCGCGATATGGCCGCGCAGCACGCGGGTGAAGCGGTCGCGCATTTCGTCGGTCGGCGCGCCGATCGCAACCGTGCGGGTGACGTCGGTGGTGCCGTCCTGATACTGCGCGCCGGAATCGATCAGCAGGAGATCGCCGGGCGAAATCTGCCGGTTGGTCGTCCGGGTGACGCGGTAATGCACGATCGCGCCATTCGGTCCGGTGCCGGCGATAGTCGGAAACGATACGTCCTTCAGCGCGCCGGTCTCGCGGCGGAAGGTCTCCAGCGCTTCGACGGCATCGATCTCGGTCAGGTTGCCTGCCGGCGCTTCGCGGTCGAGCCAGGCCAGGAACCGCGCCAGCGCCACCGCGTCGCGCCGGTGCGCGGTCCGCGTCCCCTCGACCTCCGTCAAATTCTTGACGGCCTTGAGCAGGCTGACCGGATCGCTGCCGCGCACCGCCTTGCCGCCGGCGCCCGCAATCAGCCGGGCCAACGCGTCGGCGGCGGTGGCACTGTCGAGCGCGATCGAGGCGCCGCGTCGCGCCATCTCGGTGAGTTGGGCGGTCAGCGCTTCCGGTTCGGCGACGTCGGCGGATTGCTCGAGATGGTCGCGCACGCTGTTCGACAGTTTGCGATGGTCGATGAAAATCACCGGCCGGCCCTGCTTCGGCACCAGCGCATAGGATAGCGGCAGCGGCGTATGCGAGACGTCGGCGCCGCGGATGTTGAAAGTCCACGCCACCGCATGCGGATCCGACAGCACCAACGCGTCGACGCCGAGCTTGCCGATGTCGAGGCGAATCCGGGTGAGCTTGTCGCTCTCCGCCTCGCCCGAGAACCGGATGCCGTGAACGGCGACCGGGCCGAGCGGCGGCGCCGGACGTTCGGTCCAGACCGAATCGAGCGGATTGGTCTCGACAGCGATCAGTTCTGCGCCGGCCTTGGTGCAGGCCGCCGCAAGCCGCTCGGCTGCCGCCGTAGTGTGCAGCCAGGGATCGAATCCGAGGCGGTCGCCGGCTGCGAGATGCGTTGCCAGCCAGCTCTCCGGGGGTGGATCGACCAGCGGTTCGATCTGCCAGGCCTTGGCATCGACCTGTTTCGCCGCCTGCAGTGTGTAACGGCCGTCGACAAACAGCGCGGCCTCCTGCACCAGCACGATCGCGAGGCCCGCCGATCCGGTGAAGCCGGTCAGCCAGGCCAACCGCTCTTCGGAAGGAGCAACATATTCATTTTGCTGCTGGTCTGCGCGCGGGATCACGAATCCCGTCAGCTTGCGCCGCGCCAGTTCCTCGCGAAACGCCGCAAGCCGCGCCGTCAGCGCGACACCGCTTTCGGGCTCTTCAAAGGTCTGGAAATGAGCTTCGAACATCGGCTGCTCCGGGATCGCGAAGAGTACGTCCGCAATGCGGCGAAGATGCCGCAATTTGGCACGAGTTATGCTTGAATTATTCCATCAACGCTCACTCAGATGGAATGGCCGCCGTCTCACGTGACACGTCCAGCTCTATGTGAGGGAATTCCAGCCGTGTTTCAACTCAACGACGAGGGGATACACACCATGCCGTCTTTTACGTTCGAGAAGATATCACCGCCGGTCCGTCGCGGCCCGCTCCCGCCCATCGTCAAAAAACAGCGTGGGGTCATCGTCCAGATACTGGATCGTTTCGTCGAAGCGCGCGTTCGGCGCACATTGCGTGGAGAGAAGGCGGCGGTCGCCCGCCGCGCGCCGAAGCCCTAGCATTAATTTCACCGTCTGACGGCGTTTGGCCCCGCGTTTTGCAACAACAGGCTGCTCCAGCCGTCGATCCTGATATGCCGCAGCGGCACCAACCCGCGGGCACGGTACGCCGCGATCACGCCGGCGGCCTGCGGCGTCAACAGGCCGGACAGGATCACCAGCGCCGATGGGGCGAGATGGCGCGCCATCGATGTCGCCATTTGCCGAAGCGGATTGGCGAGGATATTCGCCAGCACCAGATCGAACGGCCCGCGCTGCGCGAATTGCGGCGCGGCGAAGCCGCTGGCGCGGATGGTTTGCACCAGATGCCCGGTTTCGTTGAGGCGGGCATTGTCGCGCGCGACCCGCACCGAGGCCGGATCGATATCGCTCGCCAGCACCGCGCCACGCAGCGCTTTCGCGGCCGCAATGGCGAGCACGCCGGTGCCGGTGCCGACATCGAGCACCCGCCGCGGATAATACGCCTTCAAAACCCGATCGAGCAGCAGCAGGCAGCCGCGCGTGGTGCCATGATGGCCGGTGCCGAATGCGAGCGCAGCTTCAATCTCGATGCCAAGCTTGTTGGCCGGCACGCGTGACCGGTCGTGGCTGCCGTGGACCAGAAAGCGCCCAGCGGGAACGGGGACCAGATCTTCGAGGCTGGCTTTGACCCAGTCTTTCGCATCTAGCGTATCGAAAACGATGCTTTCTGCCACTTCATGGCCCGCGGCAGTGGCTACGAGCTCGCGCACCGGTGCCTGATCGGGCTGCTCGGCGAAATGCACCGTGACGTCCCATCGCCCGTCGGGCCGCTCGAACGCGGCGATCGCGGCCTGACCCTCGAAAAACACTTCGGTGAGGAGGTCGACCACGCGCTTGGCGGCAGCTTCGCCGCCGATCGCGAAAGTCGCCCGATAGGTGGCGGGAGTGAGGCTGGAAGGCATTGACGGTCCGGGGACGGAAGGTGACGACGGGGGAACTGATACAACGCCTGTTCGGTCGTGTCTAAATTCACAAGGGAGCTACGCCGCCGGTTGGATTCGGGAACATCGCCGCTCGCGCAAAGCCTTTTCCACCGAAACATACCGGGTTTACGGACAGGCACGTCCACCGCAAGCTGTGCTAGGGTGGGGTACGGCGCAGGAGGCAAAATGTCCGCTCCATCGGCAGAACCCATTATTGCGAACGCGATTCATACGGCTTTTGTCAAATATCCCCAGGGCGACGGTGGCTCCAGCCTGGATTACGATTGGATATCGCCCGAGCAAAGCGCGCATATCACCAAGGCCATCCTTTCGGAGTTGGCCGCCAACGGCTTTGAAATCGTGAAGAAGGGAGCGTGAGGCGGCTACGGGTGATAATATCCACCGCTTCCTCACAGTTGTTTGCACGCCTGGCGCAATAGGTTTGCACAACAGATCCAGGGGCTTTTGCGGCGGACCATCCCCGGGTCGTCCACCGGTGTTCCACAGCCCATCCCCCGGTCTGTCCACTGGTTTGTTCGCCCGCCAAAATGGCATCCCGATCACCCCTTGGAGGCGGAACTCGGGCCGGCCTTGCGACGGCGGTTCGAGGGCGGCGGCCAGCTTGATTGTTCGATACCGGCCGTTTAAGGCGGGGGCTGCGTCGGGAGGCGAGGAGTGCCAATGAGAGGTAGCAGGACAGGTCTGCCATGGGTTCCATGACGGGTGGGCGGGTGTATCAGGCCGCGCGTTCGGCTGGCATATCGGTGCTCATCACGCTCGCCACGCTCGTGGTGCTCGAGGGCATGCTGCGTGTCGCCAACCTCCGGATGCTGCGGGACAGTTCGAGCGAGCGCTCTTTGACATATCAATACGATCCCGCACTTGGTTGGGCGCCGGTACCCGATTCGAGCGCGGTCGTCGCCAACGCGCGGACCATCCACGCGCAACACAACAGCCTCGGACTTCGCGACATCGAATTTGTACGCGACGCCCGGCCGACGATGCTGTTTATCGGCAACTCCTTTGTCTGGGGTCTCGATTCCGAAGCCGATGAGCGCTTCACCGACCTGCTGCGAAGCCGCATGCCCGGCACCAACATCGTCAACGCAGGCGTTTCCGGTTATGGCACCGATCAGGAATATCTGCTGCTGCAGGGGCTCTGGCCGAAGCTGAAGCCTGACGTCGTCGTGCTGGTATTCTGCACCGAAAACGACCGCCTGGATAACAGCACCAGCGTTCGTTACGAGAGCTACCAGAAGCCTTACTTCGCCACGGCTGCCGATGGCGAACTGGTGTTACGCGGCCAGCCCGTTCCCAAATCGCGTCAGGTCTATGTGCAAGAGAACTGGTTGGTCAGGCATTCGCTGCTCGCGCGGGTCGTGGCGTATAATTACGTCGATCTTCGTCACCCTGCGATCGATGTGCCGGACCCGAGTGAACGGCTGGTCGGCAAAATCCGGGATTTCGTCGAAGCCCATGGCGCCAGGCTGCTGGTCGGTCTTCAGCTTCGTGACGATAAACTCATTCGGTATCTCCAGGCCGAGCGCATCCCGTTCGTCTCGTTCGATGGCGCCGCCGCCTATCCCGGGCCCTCCGGTGCGCACTGGACGCCCGAAGGACAAAAATTCGTGGCCGATCGGCTGTTCGATCTTTTCACCAGCAACGGCCTCGCTCCGGTGGGCGAGGCGCCGCTGGCGTCGGTCCCAGCCGCCCGTGTAGAGTGATCCCAACGCCGGACGTCGCGTGGACGCCCCGCACAGTGACTTGAGGAACTTGTGGCAACTGGAACGCTGCATGAGGATTTGAGACGGGAAGACCAGACCGCCGGTCCAAGCGACCGGAAGTTCGGCCTGACACTCGGCATCATCTTTGCGCTCATCGCCGTCGTGAAACTGGCCGAGCGGTCGGATTGGGGGATCATCTGGGGCGTGCTGGCGATTGCGCTGATCGGGTGCGGCCTGCTGCGGCCGTCCTTGCTGTCATGGCTCAACGCGCTCTGGCTGAAACTCGGCCTGCTGTTGCACCGGATCGTCAACCCCATCATCATGGCCGTTCTGTTTTTCGGCACCATCCTTCCGATCGGCCTGCTGATGCGCGCCTTCGGCAAGGATCCGTTGCGCCTGCGGCTGGACAAGGCGGCGGACAGCTATTGGCTGCCGCGATCCGATGAGCGGCCGCAATCCGAATCCATGCGCCAACAATTCTGAGATCCCTGATGTCCTTCCTGGGTGAATTCGTTTCGTTCCTGCGCGTGCGAAAGAAATACTGGCTGGTGCCGGTCTTCGTCGTGATGTTCTTCCTCGGCGGCCTTCTGGTGTTGACCAAGGGATCGGTGGTCGCGCCCTTTATCTACACGCTGTTTTAATGCCGTCGCGCATCCTCGGGATTTCGGCATTCTATCACGACAGCGCCGCAGCCCTGGTCGTGGACGGAAACGTCGTCGCGGCCGCGCAGGAGGAGCGCTTCACGCGCAAGAAGCACGATCCGCGCTTCCCGCTCTTGTCGGTTCGCTATTGCCTCGATCAGGCCGGCATCAAGGCCGGCGATCTCGACCATGTCGTGTTCTACGAGAAGCCGTTCATCAAGTTTGAAAGGCTGCTCGAGACCTATCTGGCCTACGCACCGAGCGGCTACCGATCCTTCCGTTTGGCGATACCGCTGTGGCTGAAGGAAAAGCTATTCCAGAAACGTCTGCTGCGGCAGAGCCTGAAGGAAATCGATCCCGACATCGATTGGGAATCGCGGCTGCTGTTCACCGACCACCACCAGAGCCACGCCGCCTCGGCCTTCTTTCCTTCGCCGTTTCAGGAGGCCGCCGTTCTGACGCTCGACGGGGTCGGCGAATGGACTACGACATCTTCCGGTTTCGGCCAAGGCAACAGGTTGGACATTGCGCGGGAGATTAACTTTCCGCACTCGATCGGCCTTTTGTATTCCGCGTTCACCTATTACACCGGCTTCAAGGTCAACTCCGGCGAATACAAGG
The DNA here is from genome assembly GCA_963756215.1 of uncultured Alphaproteobacteria bacterium. Lineage (GTDB taxonomy): Bacteria > Pseudomonadota > Alphaproteobacteria > Rhizobiales > Xanthobacteraceae > Bradyrhizobium. The sequence continues at coordinate 763,672 of CAVWMY010000003.1, forward strand.
TCATGGGCCTCGCGCCCTATGGCGAGCCGAAATACGTCGACAAGATATTTGATCATCTGGTCGATCTGAAAGCCGACGGATCGTACCGGCTCGACCTCGGCTATTTCAATTATTGCACCGGCCTGACGATGACGACCGAACGCTTCCACGCGTTGTTCGGGGGCGCGCCGCGGCAACCGGAACAACGGCTCAACCAGCATCACATGGATCTGGCGGCGTCGATCCAGAAGGCGACCGAAGAGATCGTTCTGCGGTTGTCGCGCAATGTCGCGAAGCAAACCGGCTCACCCAACCTTTGTCTCGCCGGAGGCGTCGCACTGAACTGCGTCGCCAACGGCAAAATCCTGCGGGACGGCAGCTTTAAGAATATCTGGATACAGCCCGCGGCCGGCGATGCCGGCGGCGCGGTCGGGGCGGCGTTGGCCGCGCATTATCAATTCAACGGCGCGCCACGGCAGGTGAACGGCGCCGCCGACGCGATGTCGGGCGCTTATCTCGGGCCGGCCTTTGCGCAGGCCGACATCGAGTCCCGCCTAAGCAATGCCGGCGCTCGATTTTCGGTCGTCAGCGACCATGATCTGATTTCAGACACGGTGCAGTCGCTTGTCGACGAAAAGGCCGTCGGATGGTTTCAGGGCCGGATGGAGTTCGGCCCCCGCGCATTGGGTGCCCGCTCGATCCTGGGCGATCCGCGGTCGGCGACGATGCAGAAGTCGCTTAATCTTCGGGTCAAGTACCGCGAGAGTTTCCGCCCCTTCGCGCCGGCCGTGCTGCGGGAAGACGTCGCCGACTGGTTCGATCTGGCCGAGGATAGTCCCTACATGCTTCTGGTCGCCGACATTGTCGAGCGCAGGCGTCGCGCCATGACATCAGAGCAGCAGTCGCTGTTCGGGATCGATAAATTGAACGTCAGCCGCTCGGACATTCCCGCGGTCACGCATGTCGATTATTCCGCGCGCGTCCAGACGGTTCATGCCGACACCAATCCGCGGTTTCATGCACTGCTGGCCGCGTTCAAGCAGCGTACGGGGTGCCCGGTTCTGGTGAACACCAGTTTCAACGTCCGGGGCGAGCCGATCGTCGGCACGCCGGAGGATGCGTTCCGATGCTTCATGGGTAGCGACATCGAGGTATTGGCGATCGGCAACTGCCTGCTGCGCAAGGAAGAGCAGGATCCGGCGTTGAAGCTCGACTACAAGGAAGCGTTTGAGCTGGACTGACCCGGAGTGCGGCCGCTCACTTGAACAGTGAACGGTGATCGCCGAGGATCACGCGTGCGGCGTTGTGGCCGGGCGCGCCGGTGACGCCGCCGCCCGGATGCGCGCCGGAGCCGCAGTGGTAAAGCCCCTTGAGCGGCCCGCGGTAGTCGGCGTGGCCGAGCATCGGCCGCGCCGAGAACAGCTGGTTCAGCGTCAGCGCGCCGTGGAAGATGTCTCCACCCAAGAGCCCGAACTGACGCTCCAGATCGAGCGGCGACAACACCTGCCGTCCGATCACGCTTCTCGAGAAGCCCGGCGCGTATTCGTCCACGGTCGCGATCATGAGATCGGCGACTTCCTCGCGATAGTCGTCCCATGACCGCCCCGCCGGCAATTCCGGCGCAACATGCTGGCAGAACAGGCTGGCCACATGCTGGCCCGGCGGCGCGAGGGTATCGTCCAGCGTCGAGGGGATCAGCACCTCGACGACGGGCTTGCGGCTCCAGCCATGCTCGCGCGCGTCCTGCCATGCGCGATCCATGTAGCCGAGACTCGGTGCGATGATGATGCCGGCGGTGAGGTGATCACCGGCGCCGGGTAATGCCGTGAACGAGGGCAGGGCGTCGAGTGCGACGTTGATCCGGAACGTGCCGGAGCCGTTGCGCCAGCGCCGGATGCGTTGGAGAAAGGCCGTCGGCAGCGCGTCCGCCGGCACCAGCCGGGTATACAGCAGCTTCGGATTGACGCTGGAGGCGACGTATTTGGCGCTGACGGTCTCGCCATTGTCGAGGGTCACGCCCGCGACGCGGTCGCGTTCGACGATTACCTCGCGCACGCCGGCACCCAGTGCGACATCGACGCCGTGCCCGCGGGCCGCCTGCGCCATCGCCTGCGTGATCGCGCCCATGCCGCCGATGGCATGGCCCCAGACACCTTTCTTGCCGTTCACCTCGCCGAATGCATGATGCAGCATCACGTAGGCGGACCCCGCGGCATAGGGGCTGGCATAATTGCCGACGATGGCGTCGAAACCGTAGAGCGCCTTGACCAGATCGTTCTCGAACCGCTCGTCCAGCATCTCGCCGGCCGAGCGCGTGAAAAGGTCGAGCAGGCTGCGCTGCTGCTCCAACGACAACCTCCGCAGCAGGTTGGCGGCGCCGAACGCGTTGATCGCTTCGCGAACCGCGCCGGCGCCGAAGGTCTCGGCGACGTTGGGCGGCGCCCGCAGCACCAGCGTCCGCAACACGTCGGCGATCAACTCAAGCTCTCGTGCAAAGGCATCGACTTGTCCCGCGTCGCGCGCGCTGAGCTTTGCGACCGAGGCTTGCGTGCGGCCCTCGCCGGTGAGCAGATAGCTTCCGTCGGGTGCGGGCAGGAAATTCTGCGCGCGGCGCTCGACGATGCGTAAGCCATGATCGCCTAGCTTCAGGTCTGCAATGATCCGCGGGTTGAGCAGGCTGACGGTGTAGGCGGCGACCGAATTGCGGAACCCGGGATGGAATTCCTCGGTCACTGCAGCGCCGCCCACCACCCGGCGGCGTTCGACCACCTTCACGCGCAGGCCCGCCATCGCCAGATAGGCCGCGCAAGTGAGGCCGTTATGGCCCGCTCCGATGATGACAACGTCGGTCTCAGTCATGATGGGCTCAAAGATGATACGGCATTCCGGGATGGTCCGAAGGGCCAGGCCCGGAATGACGAGGTTCCGCGTTCGCGTCTTCGACGCGCCCCGGAATGACAATCACTGTCTACCGAACACGACGAAGCGCGCCCAGTCCTAAGTGATCATCTCGGCGGTTGGTTCGCATTGCCCGCCGCATCGCTCTATGGTCCATTGCCGCGCCGGCCCGCCGCCGGAATTCCGCCACCGGCGCCCGCCGGGTCCACGCCGGAGCCTCCATGACTTCACTTGATATATCCGCAGCTGCCGGCCAGCCTTCGGCGACCCGAAACCGGCGCGTGCTGGTCGTCTATACGTCGGCCATTTTTACCAGCGCGCTATTATTGTTCTCTGTGCAGCCCTTGTTCACCAAGATGGTGCTGCCGCGGCTCGGGGGCTCGCCCGCGGTGTGGTCGGTAGCCATGGTGTTCTTCCAGTCGCTGCTGCTCGGCGGATACGGGTACGCGCATTATTTGATGCAGATCCGCAACCGCCTGGTTCCGGTGCTGATACATCTGGCCTTGCTGGTGGTCGCGCTGGCGACGTTGCCGTTGTCGATCGCGGGCGGGTGGGGCGATCCGCCGTCGAGCGGCTATGCGGTCTGGCTGCTCGGCTTGTTTGCGGTCTCGATTGGGCTGCCATTCTTCGCGCTGGCGGCCAACAACCCGCTATTGCAGGCGTGGTTCGTCCGCACCGGCCATCCCGATGGCCCCGACCCTTACTTCCTCTATGCCTCGTCGAATATCGGCAGCTTCCTCGCGCTGTTGTCCTATCCGGTGTTGCTGGAGCCGATGTTCACATTGCGAACGCAGAACCTGATCTGGACCGGCGGATACGGCGTTCTGATCGTTCTGATCGCGATCTGCGGTGTGATGTTGCTGCGCTCGCCGGTGTCGGCGGCGGTGGATACGCTCGCCGAAGCCGCCGATACCCCGGCACCGACCTGGATATTGCGCGCGCGCTGGATTTTCCTCGCAGCGGTGCCCTCGGGCCTCCTGATCGCGGTGACCGCCCATATCTCCACGGATGTCGCCGCGGCCCCGCTGCTGTGGGTGCTGCCGCTGTCGCTGTATCTCCTGACCTGGGTACTGGTGTTTCAATCGCGTCCGCTGTTGCCGCACAGCTGGATGCTGATGCTGCAGCCGCTGGCGATCGCGGGCGTGATCGTGCTGCTCGCGGTCGGCGGCGAACAAAATCTGCTCTTGACGCTGGGCGGGCACCTGCTGTGCTTCTTCCTCATCGCCATGGCCTGCCATGGCGAGTTGGCGCGAACCCGGCCGGCCGCGAAATATCTCACCGGCTTCTATGTCGCGCTGTCGTTCGGCGGTATGATCGGCGGGCTGTTCGCGGGACTGATCGCGCCGTTCGTGTTCTCGTGGATCGCGGAATATCCGATCCTGCTGGCGCTGGCGGCCTTGTGCCGCCCGCCCGAGGGCCAGGATCGGCTCCCGCGCTGGAGCCGATGGTATTGGCCGTTGCTGGCTGTGGTCGCGGTGGCGTTGATCGCGCCGAGCTGGTCGGGCGGCAAGACCATCGACTGGCTTGATGGCCACAGGATCTGGGTGATCAGCGTCATCGGCGCGCTGTCGGCGCTGCTCGCTCTCGCACTGAACGCGAGCCGCTGGAAGATATTTGCGACCGTCGCGCTGGCGTTGGTGCTGGTTCGCGCCTACCCGGCGGACCAGGGACGGGTCGAAACCGTGCGCAGCTTCTTCGGGGTCCACAAGATCGTGGTGACACCGCACGGCCAGTATCACGTGCTGATGCACGGCACCACCATCCACGGTGCAGAGAAATTCCAGAACGACAACGGCACGCCGATCACCGGACGGCCGGAGCCGATTTCCTACTATCACAGGGACGGCGGCATCGGTCAGGCGATCACGGCAATACGCCAGCGCAAGGGCGGCCCGATCCGGGTCGCTGTGATCGGCCTCGGCGCGGGCACGCTGACCTGCGCCTCCGCGCCCGGCGAGAACTGGAAGTTCTTCGAGATCGACCAGTCCATGATCGATACCGCGCGCGACCCCAAATATTTTACCTTCATCCGGAATTGCGAGCCGGACTTGAAGCCGGTCTTGGGCGATGCACGGCTGACCTTCGCGCGCGAGCCCGACGGGATCTACGACCTGATCATCGTCGATGCCTATTCGTCGGACGCAATCCCGATCCATCTTGCCACCCGGGAGGCGATGAAGATCTACAAGGATAAGCTGGCGCCGCAGGGCGCGGTGCTGATGCACGTGTCCAACCGGCATCTCGAACTCGCCAGCGTCGTGGTCGGTGTCGCCGAGGCCAACGGTTTGATGAGCTGGGTCTATGACGAGGATTCAGGTCGCGACGACGAATTTATCTTCGCCACTTCGGTGGTGGTCTCGGCACGTGCGGAGGCCGACGTGGGCAAGCTGGCGTCATCGGAGGTGTGGGAACTGACCGAAGCCGACAAGAACCAACGGGTCTGGACCGACGATTATTCAAACGTGCTCGGCGCGGTCTACCGGCGGCTGCGCGACGGCGAGTAGCAACGCGACGCGGGCGGCCCCGCGTGCCCGATTCAGGCGGTCTTGGCGTGCGCCACCGCGCCGTCGTCCGCGGCGACGTCAGGGGCATCTTCGGAATGGGTGAGATGGCGGAATTGGCCGATCGCCGCCGGACGTCCCAGCAGAAAGCCTTGCACTTCGTCGCATAGTTCGTCGCGCAGAAACTGCAATTCGGCGTCGGTCTCGACTCCTTCGGCCAGAACCGGAAGGCCGAGCCCGCGGCCGAGGCCGAGCACGGCACGGACGATCGTCGCGGCCTGCTCGTTGACATTGACCGATTTGATGAAAGAGCCGTCGATCTTGATCTTGTCGAACGGAAAGGCCCGCAGGTTGGACAGCGACGAGTAGCCCGTGCCGAAATCGTCCATCGCGATGCGGACTCCCAGTGCCTTGATCAGTCGCAACGTGGTGAGTGCCCGGTTGAAATCACGCACCAGGGCGGTTTCGGTGATCTCGATCTCGAGCCGTCGCGGCGACAGACCGGTTTCGAGCAGGATCTGATGAATCGCCTGGACGAAGTCCGGGTTGTAGAGCTGCACCGCCGAGACGTTGACCGCCACGGTCAGCGGCTGTTCCCAAGTCGCGGCCTCGCGGCAGGCCGTCATGATGACCCACTCGCCGATCTCGAGGATCGCGCCGGTTTCCTCGGCAATCGGAATAAACACGGCTGGCGAAATCTCGCCGCGGGAAGGGTGCTTCCAACGCAAGAGAGCCTCGAAGCCGGTCATGCTCTGGCTCTGCGCGCCCCTCTGTGGTTGATAAACCAGCCGCAGTTCGTTGCGCGCGATCGCCAGCCGCAGGTCGTGTTCGAGCATCCGCCGCTCGCGGACCGCCGCCCCCATGGCGGCTTCGAAGAACCGGTAAGTGTTGCGGCCGTCGGTCTTGGCGCGATACAGCGCGGTATCGGCATGGCTGAGCAGGGCTTCGCGATCCATGGCATCGTCGGGACAAATCGCGATCCCGATGCTGGTCGAAATGCTGTTGGTCTCCGGGGCATCGCTGGTTGCGCGCAGGGCTTCCAGGACGTGCTCGGCGAGCCGGCCCGCCGCCGCCGGACTTGTAACCCCCGGCATCAGGATCGCGAATTCGTCGCCACCCAGGCGCGCCATCATCTGGCGTTCGCCGAGTACCGCAGTGACTCGGGCTGCGACCGTCCGCAGCACGGTGTCCCCGGCGGCATGGCCAAAGAGATCGTTGACCTCCTTGAACCGGTCGAGGTCGAGACAGAGCACGGCGAGGCTTTCACCGTCGGCCAGGTTTGAGATTTCCTGATCGATGCGTGCATTGAAGTAACCGCGGTTGGGCAGCGAAGTCAGCGCGTCGTGGTGCGCAAGATAGTGGATGTGCTGCTCGGCCTCCTTGCGGGCCTGCAGGTCGCGCACGGCCACGACATGGTGAGGTCGTCCGGAGAAAACGATCGGCCGCAAAAGCAATTCAACGGGAGTCATCGAGCCGTCGCGATGACGCAGGCTCGTTTCGACCGTCTGGTTTGACCCGGCGAGCAGCTTGACCCGTGCGGCCTTGTCGGGGAAGCAACTGTCGAGTCCGGCACCGACCAGGCTCGCGGCGGCAAGGCCGGTGAGAAGCGCAAAGCTGGTGTTGACGGAGACGATCGTCTCGCCGTCGCAAACAAGCAGGCCTTCCACCGAGGCGTTGGCGAGGTCCCGCATGCGGTCGACTTCAAGCTCCGAGCGCCGCGTGTCGCGGATGTCGAACACGACGCCTGCGAGCGCCAGTCCGATGATGATGAAACTCGCGAACGCCACGCCGATCGCAAGCCAACCGGCCGGGAGCGTCGTCATCGGAATTTCGATACTGGGATCGGGAATGATCGAGACCGCCGCCATGGCGGTGAAGTGATGGCAACAGATCGCGAGCGTGAGCAGAACGGCGCCGCCGATCTTCCACCTTTCTTCGGTGCCGTGCAAACCGACAGGAAGTGCGATCGCTCCGATCGCGGCGGCCATCATGATCGACGTTGCGACCAGGATCGGATCCCACCGGACGGTGCCGGCGATCTCAAACGCGGCCATGCCGATATAATGCATCGCGGCGATGCCGCCGGCGACGATCGCACCGCCCAGCCACGGCCCGTGGCGCCAGTTCGGAATCAGGGAAACGAAAAGTCCGACGGCGGTAAGGGAGATCGCCGCGACCAGCGACAGCATGGTCAGGGCGATATTGTAACCGCTTGGAAGTCCCGGATTGAAAGCCAGCATCGCGACGAAATGGGTCGCCCAGATTCCGAAGCCCGTGGAGACCGCTGATACGCCGAGCCATACCAGCCGCATATCACCGCTGGAATTGCGCGCGTGGCGTAGCAGATTGATGGCGGCGAATGATGCCAGGATACAAACAAAAGCAGCAAGACCGACGAGCTTGAGATCGTGAGCAGCCGCGACGCAATTATAAACTTTCAACATAATCATTCCACAAGGGCGGAGATATTTGGGCCCTGCGGCAGGGCTAGTGGTAATTCCGTAAGAAGGGGTAAAACCACGCCGTTGAAGCGGATGAGAAGGGTGGAAACGCCCCGGCTGTCCCTGGACGAGGGGAATTTTGGTTACTCGCGCGTGTACTTGCGCGCGCTACTTTGAAGCTAAACCGCCCTTGATCGCGGATGGGTCTTGCTGTCAAATCCCGCTGCTAAGATTAAAAAAGGGAGAGAGACATGATTAAGCGTGTTTTGCTCGCGGCAATGATTGCGACCTTGGCCGCCGGTTCGGCCATGGCACAGGACAGCTGCGAGGCCAAGGCGGTCGGCAAGGACGGCAAAGCGCTGGCCGGTGCTGCGAAGACGTCGTTCATGAAGAAATGTATGGCCGATTCCTGCGAGACCAAGGCGGTGAGCGCGGAAGGCAAGCCACTCTCGGGCGCTGCCAAGACCAGCTTCCTGAAGAAGTGCGAAAAAGGGGCGTAAGGTCCCGGTGCACGCAGCGTCCTGCTGGGTGCACATTCAATTTTGCGGTTTGAGCGTCCGCCAATATCTGGCGCGGCCGACAAACAGGCTACGCGGTGTTGACGGTTCACGCCTCTCCACCCGCCCGAGCGGTGAACACTACCCCGGCTGCGCGCAAAACGGTCTCTCGGGAGCTTGATGTCGAGATGCGGTGCGTCACGATAGGCGGCGACGAGCAGTGGCGGACGGCCGCTGCCGCGCCGGCGCATCATCGTGGGTCGCGTTTTACGGACACGTTCCCGGCCAGGTCCCGGGCCTCGTCGCCAGGAATGTCGGATGGATGGCAATGCAGCGCGGGATTTTATCCCGCGCGCCACGGCTGATTTACGCGATCAACACGCGCGGTTCACGCCTGTCAGTACAACCCGCGCGGCTGCGGGGCATAGACTTGCGGAGCAGGGGCATAATAACCGCGGTTGTCGTAATACTGGTATTGCTGTTGCTGATAGGCCTGCGCGTCGTAGACGCGGCGGGTGCCGCGCGGTGCCGGATAACGCGCCCCGTCGGCGCTGCCATCAGCGGGATAGATATAGCCATCGTCGACTCGCTGCATCGGCTGGGCATATTGGCCAGGCGCGACCGGTCGCGGCGCCAACACGACGGGGTCGCCAGCGGCGTTATACTGCGGAGCCACGTCGCGACGCGCCACGTTGCGCGGATTGCGCGCAAGCGCGATCTGGGAAGAGCCCGTCAACGTCACGGTGGTGTTGAGCACGCCCTGCTTTTCTACCAGTGCGTAAAGCGTGGTGGCGTTGGCGCGTGAAAGACGTACGCAGCCGTGGGAAGCCGGAGTGCCGAGCCGGCCTTCGGACTCCGTGCCGTGAATGGCATGACCGATCTTGGTAAAAAAGATGGAGTGCGGCATCGGCGCGTCGTCGAACTCCTTGGAGTAGTGATCTTCCTCCATGCGGAATGTTCGGAACGTGCCGTTCGGCGTCTCATGCGATGGATTGCCGGTCGAGACCGGCCACTGGTAGCGCTCGACACCGTCGACCGCGACGGTCATCGTTTGCGTGTTCTTGTCAACGGTGATGGAGACTTTGGCTTGCGCGGCGCCGGTGGCGAACAACATCAGACCCGCAACTGCAACGAGGAAGGAACGCATTTTACCTTTGGCCTCCCAGCCTGATTTTAGACGCTCTGCCGTCACCGTCCCCCTCGGCAACAGTATGCATTGAATCCTGGTTTGGTTCCAGTGCCCTGTTAGGCCATCATTAATGTGAATGTGCAGGCGGACCCCAATACGGCCACCGCAAGGCCAGAACAGGCCTGCCGCGGCAGTTTCAACGGCGGGGCGCTTCTCGAACTACCTCAATGCCTGCAACCATTTGGTCACACCAGCGTTACACTGTCCTACCCCGATAGGGGCCATTGCAAGCGCGCAGAAGGAATGCCATGACGACGAAGACCAAGACGGGGACCGAGACCTTGACGTTGCCAATCGGTTCAAACCTAAAGCTCCAGCTTGCTGCCGCTGCAACAGCTATCGCGTTATTGACAATTCCCCATATCGGACATGCGCAGGGCATCGTCCGCGGTGCGCAGGAGGGTTCGCGCGAAGGCGGCCGTGCGGCAGGCCCGGTAGGCGCCTTTGTTGGCGGGGCGGTCGGTGCTGGCGTCGGCGGCGCGGTGGGTGCGCTCGACGGCGTGTTGGGGATTCCCCACGGGCATCATTATCGTTGCCGCGGCTATTACGATCACTATCACCGCTTCCGCTGCTACCGGTAGCTTGCGGCAGGGTCATTCCGGGGCGGCATCCTCCGGAATGACAATTCCTGGACATCGCAGCACGGTCGATTGCGTCGTGCGGGTCAGCTTTTCAGCTTGTAGCCGGTCTTGAAGATCCACCAGACCGCGATCATGCAGGCCGCGAGGAATCCCATCGTCATGCCGATGCTCAGCGTCAGGCTGACGTCGGCGATCTCGTAGAAACTCCAACGAAATCCACTAATCAGATAAACTACGGGGTTGAGCAGCGTGATGGTTCGCCAGCTCGACGGCAGCATGTTCACGGAATAGAAGCTGCCGCCGAGGAAGGTCAGCGGCGTTACGACCAACATGGGAATCATTTGCAGTTTTTCGAATCCATCGGCCCAGATTCCGATGATGAAGCCGAACAGGCTGAAGGTTACCGCCGTCAATACCAGAAAGGTCAGCATCCACACCGGATGAAGAATGTGGAGCGGCACGAACAGGCCGGCCGTGGCGAGAATGATCAGGCCGAGGATGACGGACTTGGTGGCTGCGGCGCCGACATAGCCGAGCACGATTTCGAAATAGGAGATCGGTGCCGACAACAGCTCGTATATCGTGCCGATGAATTTGGGAAAGTAGATTCCAAACGAGGCATTGGCAATGCTTTGCGTCAGCACCGACAGCATCACCAGTCCCGGCACGATGAAGGTGCCGTAGCTGACGCCCTCGATCTGGGTGATGCGCGAGCCGATCGCGGCGCCGAACACGACGAAATACAGCGAGGTAGAGACGACCGGCGAGATGATGCTTTGCAGCAGCGTACGCCAGGTTCGCGCCATTTCGAACATATAGATGGCGCGGATAGCCCGGAAATTCATGGCGCCCTCACCAGGCTGACAAAGATATCTTCCAGCGAGCTCTGGTTGGTCTGGAGGTCGTAGAACTGAATACCCGCGCCCCGGAGGTCGCTGAGCAAGCTGGTGATGCCGGTGCGCTCGCCTTTGGTGTCGTAGCTGTATGTGAGTGCGGCGCCATCGTCCGACAATTCGAGATGATAGGATGCAAGCGGCGCCGGGATCGCCTCGAGCTTGGCCTGCAAGTGCAGCTTGAGTTGCTTCTTGCCGAGCTTCTTCATCAGGTCGGCCTTGTCCTGGACAAGGATGATCTCGCCCTTATTAATGACGCCAACTCGATCGGCCATCTGCTCGGCCTCATCGATGTAATGTGTCGTCAGGATGATGGTGACACCCGAGGTCTGGAGCGTCCGCATCACTTCCCACATCCCCTTGCGCAGTTCGACATCGACACCTGCCGTCGGCTCGTCGAGAAACAGGACCTGCGGCTCGTGTGACAGCGCTTTCGCGATCATCACGCGTCGCTTCATGCCGCCCGACAGGGTGATGATCTTGTTGTCCTTCTTGTCCCACAGCGACAGGTCTTTGAGTACCTTTTCGATGTGCGCTGGATTTCGTGGCTTGCCGAACAGTCCTCGGCTGAAGCTGACGGTCCCCCACACCAACTCGAAGGCGTCAGTATGCAATTCCTGCGGCACCAGTCCGATCATCGCGCGGGCGGCGCGATAGGAGCTCATGATGTCGTGACCGCCGACCGATACGCTGCCTTCGCTGGGATTGGCGATGCCGCAGATGATGCTGATCAGCGTGGTCTTGCCGGCGCCGTTCGGACCCAGGAGCGCGAAGATCTCGCCACGCCGGATATCGAGGTTGATGCCCTTGAGCGCTTTGAAACCGGAGCCATAAATCTTTGAGAGATTTGCAACGGATATGATGGGTGACATGCGAGGCTGAAAGACTCTGACTCCGAATGCGGAAAAGGGAAGCGGCGCTTCGGCCGGCCCAGGGACAAGACCCGACAAATAGGGAAGCATGCGCCGTCATGCAAGCGCGGAGGCAATCTTAAATGGAAATCAATCGGGCCGAGACCGCCCTTTCTTCACGGGGGCAGACGCCGTCCGCGGCTCTTATTCAGCCGAAATAGTTGTGAATGATCTCAAGGTCGGATGGCGATGCTGGAGTGCCGCTTAGATTGGCATCGATGACGCGCCGGCAAATTGCCACGGTCACGTCGTCACCGAGATCGTTGGCGGCTTCGAGAACGATCCAGGCCGCGTCGAGCGGCTGCTCGGGCTTCGAATCACTCGATGTGATCCCGAGGCCTTTGCCAGCCGCCGTGCCGAATGTACTCATCGCCGTTATTTCCCGCTGATGTAAGGAATCGTCGTTTTACCGAACGGCGAGCGCGGCCTGGCCCTTCGGCCGTGGGTCGGTCGCATCGCCGTTTTTACGAGACTGATAGAATTGCAGGACGCTCCGGGACGTCTCCGGGTTGAGACGGCCAAACTCGGCTTCAAGGCTGTTCAGTTCATTGGTGGTGATGCGATGGTCTTTTGCTCCGAGGAAAAGCAACGCCATCGTCGTGTCCCACGAGAACTCGAGGACTTTGGCGACAATCAGCAGCATTTCCCTGTTCCTGTCCAACAGAACGCGCTCGATCACATCAGTCGGCAACTCGCATAACAGGGATAGTCCGATCGTGACCTCCTCGAGCTTATGGAAGCGGGCATATTCCGAGATGCTGTCCTCGTTCAGGTTGCCTTGCCGATGCTGCGTGGCGACGACGCGCTTTGCGACGAAATGACCTCGCGAGACGGGGCCCAGCTTGGACTGCAGCGCACCCGCTACATCGGCCACCGAAGACTGAATTTCCTCGAACACGCTCGGACGCTCGCGTTCGAGCCGCTTTTTCACGTCGTCGGAGGCCTTTGCGATCAGTTGCTGAAACAGGTGCCTGGGGATGTCTTTGCGCAGACCGAGCTGTTCAGCGAGGATCGAGTCGCCCTCGGCGCGTTTGATCATGTGCAGAAAGCCAAATTCCGAGAACCGCGCGCCCTTGTTGGTCGCGACCGAATTCACCACCTCCTGATTGCCGCGGGTCACCAGCACATCGGTGACCCTCGGCGCGAGCGACTTCCGCTTGGAAATCGCCAGCATATGCGACTGGCTCTTGGTGCATACGTTGGCGACCAACGCATAGGTCTCGAGGCTTTCGGAGCCCTGAAGCACGGGGCCCGCGACGTCGATCGAGTTGTCGAAGGCGAGTTTGTGCATGATATTGGCCGGTGCCTTGTCGAGAGGGACGAGCCGCTTTGCCAGCTGCGCACGAGCCGCAACTTCAATCTCGTCGGCGAGCCGCGCGATGACCTCGCCAAAGGTCCAGATTTCATCGTCACTGTAGCGGCCCGCTACTAAAAGATCGGTCGTATGCCACAGCGCCCGCAATCGGCTTTCGGGCGTTCCGCGTGCAACGGCGTCGTCGAGGTCCCGAAGAAACGATTTTACCTTTGTCATGCCAACAGCCTCAACCCGCAACATCATGCGCCTAAGCGTATCCCAAGTCCGGGATACGCCAGCACAGGCGAGTTTTCGGTAAAAATGGAGGCTAAGTATTGCGTCTAAAAATTCATTAAAATGCGTGCGAAGTCATCGCCGCGACGCGGAAACTCGGGACAGCCGACAGGCTGGTCTGGCCGGGTGCACCGACGGACAAATCGCCGGCTTGGTTGTCAAGTCTCGCATGGGACGCGTGATGCCGGAACGAGCTTTATCAGGCCCGCTCCACAAAACTGTCGACCACTTTCTTCTCGCCGGCTTTCTCGAATGCGATCGTGAGTTTGTTGCCGTCGATTTTTACCACGTTGCCGTAGCCGAATTTCTGATGGAAGACTCGATCGTCCAGCGAGAACTCCGAAACGGTGCCGGTTGATTTCGCGATCAACTCGCCTTCGATGACCATCGGGCCGCGCCTGTTACCGGCAAATCCGCCGGGGCCGTCGTCGCGCGCGAACGCGTCGCGGCGCGCGCCGGAAAACGGCGATTGGCTCTCGTTAAAGCCGCCGCCGGCCTGGCGATTTTCGCGGCCGCTCTGGCCACGGGCGCGCTGGGCCTGCGCGCGCTGCCAACCGGGAGTCGTATAGCTCGAGCCAAAGGATTCCATGTTGTCGAAGCGCGAGGGACCGTAGCCGCCGGCGCCGCCCCAGCCGGAGCCGCCTTTCGATTCGGTGATCTCGACATTCGGGGCCGGCAATTCGTCGAGAAAGCGCGACGGAATCGTGGTCGACCAGGTGCCGTGGATCCGCCGATTGGTGGCGAAGTACAATTTTGCGCGGCGGCGCGCCCGGGTCAGCCCGACATGAGCGAGGCGGCGCTCCTCCTCCAGCCCGGCGCGGCCTTGTTCGTCGAGCGTGCGCTGGCTTGGAAACAGGCCTTCTTCCCAGCCGGGAAGAAACACATTTTCGAACTCCAGCCCCTTGGCCGAATGCAGCGTCATCAGCGATACCGCATCGTCTTCCGCGCTGCCCTCGCGGTCCATCACCAGCGAGATGTGTTCGAGAAAGCCCTGCAGGTTCTCGAATTCTTCCATCGAGCGCACCAGTTCCTTGAGGTTATCGAGGCGGCCGGCGGCATCGGCGGAACGATCCTTCTGCCACATCTCGGTATAGCCGCTCTCGTCGAGCACGATTTCGGCGAGTTCGGTGTGCGAGGTCACCTCGCGTTGCGCGCGCCAGCGGTCGAAGTTCTCGAGCAGGCCTCGCAGCGATGAACGCGCCTTCGGTTTCAACTCGTCGGTTTCGACCACGGCACGCGCCGCTTCGGACAGTGGAATGCGGCGACGGCGGGCATGGTCGTGGAGCATCTGCACGGTGGCATCGCCGAGGCCGCGCTTGGGCACGTTGACGATGCGCTCGAAGGCAAGATCGTCGGCGGGAGAATTGATCACGCGCAGATAGGCCAGCGCGTCGCGGATTTCCGCGCGCTCATAGAACCGCGGGCCGCCGATCACGCGATAGGGCAGGCCGAGGGTGACGAAACGATCTTCAAATTCGCGCATCTGGAACGAGGCGCGCACCAGGATCGCAACGTCGTTGAGCTTGTGATTGCCGCGCTGCAGATCCTCGATCTCCTCGCCGATCGCGCGGGCCTCTTCTTCGGAGTCCCAGGCGCCCGTGACGGTGACCTTTTCGCCATCGACATCCTCGGTGCGCAGCGTCTTGCCGAGCCGGCCTTCGTTGTGGGCGATCAGATGCGAGGCGGCGGCCAGGATGTGGCCGGTGGAGCGGTAATTGCGCTCCAGCCGTATGACTTTCGCGCCCGGAAAATCGTGCTCGAAGCGCAGGATGTTGTCGACTTCCGCGCCGCGCCAGCCGTAGATCGACTGATCGTCGTCGCCGACGCAGCAGATGTTTTTCAAAGGCGCGGACGGCAAGGGTGCAGCTTCTTTTCCCTCCCCCCTTGCGGGAGAGGGTGGCAGCCGAAGGCTGTCGGGCGAGGGGGCCTCTTCAAACGATGGCGCTTCGCGCAACCCCTCATCCGCTTCATCGCTTCGCGGTTCGGTACCCTCGCCGGCAAGGGGAGAGGGGACGAGCACGCGAGGCGAGGTCGGGGAAGACGGCATCTGCGACAGCAGCCTCAGCCAAAGGTATTGCGCGACGTTGGTGTCCTGGTACTCGTCGACCAGAATGAATTTGAAACGATGCTGGTACTGCCGCAGCACATCCGGATGTTCACGGAACAGCCGGATGTTTTCCAACAGAAGATCGCCGAAATCGGCGGCATTGAGGATCTTCAGCCGCTCCTGATAGCTTGCATAGAGCTTGCCGCCCTTGCCGTTGCCGAACACCGCGGCTTCGCCGGCCGGCACCTGGGACGGCGCCAGCCCGCGGTTCTTCCAGCCGTCGATCAGGCCGGCGAGCATGCGGGCGGGCCAGCGCTTGTCGTCGATATTGTCGGCGGCCAGCAATTGTTTCAGCAGGCGGATCTGGTCGTCGACGTCAAGCACAGTGAAATTGGATTTGAGTTGGACCAGTTCGGCGTGGCTGCGCAGGATGCGGCCGCCGATCGAATGGAACGTGCCGAGCCACGGCATGCCCTCGACGGCCTGCCCCAGCATTTGGCCGAGCCGCAGCTTCATCTCGCGCGCGGCCTTGTTGGTGAAAGTGACCGACAGAATCTCGCCGGGGCGGGCGCGGCCCTGGCTCAGGATGTGGGCGATACGGGTTGTCAGCACCCGGGTTTTGCCGGTGCCCGCGCCCGCCAGCACCAGCACCGGGCCGTCCAGGGTCTCCACGGCTTCGCGCTGTTCGGGATTGAGGCCGGCAAGGTATTGCGGGATTGCCGTCGCACGGGCACGCGCCGCTATGCCACCGGCCGCGGGCTGGTGGGCGGGGACGCCATGATGGGGCAGTTTGCTCGGCTCAGTCATGCGAATCGTCTTTGCGCCCACGATGCCACCGTGGGGCGGTGAAGGGGAGCCTTCATAGCAGGATTGAACCGCATATAGGGCGCGCGCGTCCGATTTGACAGGAGTTATCCCGACGTTCGCGGACCCGCCTTGCGGCCGAACAGGCCGGGTTCTGCTGCTTCGAATCTTGCGATTCCCGGCTTTCCGGAGGCAGGATTGGAACTTTTGTTCCCGGCCTGAATTAGTTTCGCAGCTGGTGCGCGGGATCGCTGGTCCCGCCGACACTGAACCAAACGCCGAAACGGAGGCATGTCATGCTGAGCTGGGTCGTTACATTTCTGGTTATCGCGTTGATCGCCGGTATTTTGGGTTTTGGCGGCCTCGCGGGCGCATCGATCGAAATCGCCAAGATCATCTTCTTCGTGGCCCTTGTGTTGTTCCTGGTGTCCGCGGTGGTCGGCCTGGCTCGCGGACGCACGCGGGTCTAGATTGTCATTACGAGGGCATCGTGATTTTCCGGCCGATGCCCTCGGAACGTGAAATCGCCGCATGAGCATTCGCCACAGCGTCAATGCGAGCGCGAATATCGTTTGGAAACGGCGCGGTCTTGCGGGTGGCCATATCGATATGAATGGTCATGTTTTCGGAAGTAGCCGACAGCCATCCTTCGCTCGCATGACGTAGCTCCTCGAAGGTGTGCAACCGTTTGTGGTCAGCCGCGACCAGCAGGATCGAAACCTGCACGGGATCTCCGAGGTGGATCTCGCGCAGATAGCGTACGTGGCACTCGGCGGTGAAAGTCGAGCCGTTGCGCTCCTTCATATAACCGGGCCCGATCCCGAGTTGCAGCCACAATTGGTCGATCGCGCGATCGAACATCACGTTGTAATAGGCCATATTAAGATGACCGTTATAGTCGATCCATTGCGGTTCGACCTGCATCACCGACGACAAGAACGGCGCTGATAGGAGCGTATCGTCGGAGCCGGCCGCGCGCATCATCTTGATTCCTCGCTTGTTCGATCCATCATCACTTGACCCCTTATATATCCTTTGCCACGGTCTTCCAGATTTGGAGGAACGCGAGTGGCGACAACCATCACCAACAATCTGACGCGGCCCGAGCCTCAGGCGCTGGCAGCTGCCGTTGAAGCGCTGGCGGCGCGGTTCGGCAACCGACTGGTCACTTCGCAGGCGGTACGCGACCAGCACGCGCACACCACGACCTGGCTGGCGTCGCAGCCGCCTGATGCGGTCGTGATGGCGCAGGACACATCGGACATACAGGATGTGGTGCGGATTTGCGCCCGCCACGGCATTCCCGTGATCGCGTTCGGCACCGGCACCTCGTTGGAGGGCCAGGTCAACGCACCGGCCGGCGGGGTGTGCATCGATCTGCGCGATATGAACCAGGTGCTTGCCGTCCACCCGGAGGATCTCGACTGCGTGATCCAGCCCGGCATCACCCGCAAGGCGCTGAACGAGCATTTGCGCGACCAGGGCGTGTTTTTCCCGATCGACCCGGGCGCCGATGCCTCGCTCGGCGGCATGGCGTCGACCCGCGCCTCCGGGACCAATGCGGTACGCTACGGCACCATGCGCGACAACGTGCTGGCGCTCAAGGTGGTGCGCGGCGACGGCGAGATCATCACGACGGGCACGCGGTCGAAAAAATCCTCCGCCGGCTACGACCTGACGCATCTGTTCGTCGGCGCCGAGGGCACGCTTGGGATCATCAGCGAACTCACCATCAAGCTGCGCGGCATTCCCGAGACCATCGCGGCGGCGGCGTGTTCGTTCGAGAGCGTACGCGGCGCCTGCCAGGCCACCATCCTGGCGATCCAGACCGGCATTCCCGTCGCGCGCATAGAATTGCTCAATGCCGAGCAGGTGCGAGCCTGCAACTCCTATTCGAAGCTGTCGCTGCCGGAAACGCCGCTGTTGCTGCTCGAATTTCACGGCAGCGAGAACGAAGTCGCCGAGCAGTCGAAGAACTTCCATGAGATCGCCAGGGAGTGCGGCGGCGGAGATTTCACCTGGACCACGCGGCCCGAGGACCGCACCAGGCTTTGGCAGGCGCGGCACGATGCCTATTGGGCTGTGAAAAGCTTGCGCCCCGGTGCGGGCGTGGTGGCGACCGATGTGTGTGTGCCGATTTCGCGTCTGGCCGATTGCGTCACGGAGACCGAAGCGGATTTGCAGCGCCTCAGGCTGCAGTCGCCGATCGTCGGCCATGTCGGTGACGGCAATTTCCACTGCTCGCTGCTATGCGACGTGGACGATCGCGACGAGATGGCCCGGGGTGAGGACTTCATGCATCGCCTCGTGGAACGCGCGCAGGCGATGGGAGGAACCTGCACCGGCGAGCACGGCATCGGGCAGGGCAAGCAAAAATACCTCAAGGCCGAAATCGGCATCGAGGCCATCGACGCCATGCGGGCGGTGAAGCGGGCGCTTGACCCGCAGAATATTTTCAATCCGGGAAAAATCTTGCCTGCGTGATTCAGCGGCGCGGTGGGCGGTGTTCAGCTCTGCAAGGTCATATGATCCGTCTCCATCGACTGATTGCCGGTGGTGGGATCGGTGATCACGGTGCTGATGGTCATCTTGCCGGCGCCGGTGACCTGCATCTGGGAAGTTCCAATGCGAAACAGGTTTTTGGTGGTGATGAAGACCCGCTGGGTCTGAAGGCCGCTGTCGGCACTTTCAAATCTGACATTGGCGCGGTAGCCGCTGACGTTCGAAATCGTAACCGTAATGGGCTTCTTGTTGGAGTTGACGCCGGTCCAGGTGCCCTGCCATTGCTTCGGGTCGACATTGGCAAATTTCGCTCCGGTCGGAACCAGGCTCTGCGAACTAGCGCTGTAGCTCGACTGCAAGATGCTCATGATGTCGCCCATCGCAATTCTCCGTCGCTCCAGGAAGGCGCTGCGAATATCGCTGGCAGAATAAAATTAATTATTGCTTAACTAACGCAGCTTCACGGCGCCGACCCACGCCAGGGTGGGTGTTCCGACGCTCGTTCAATGATGATGGCGGCATCGTCCGGCAGCAGGAAGCCCCGGCGCTCGGCACGGGGCGTCCCGGCAAGCGTCGCCTCGAAACCGGCACCGAACTTGTTGCACAAAGGCGATCATCCGATCAGCGGTCGCGAGCGGCCATTGCCCAACGGTTTCGCTACGCGACCACGAACAGTTGATCCGGCACCTCCGCGACTTCGTCAGCGCCTACAATTTTCGGGTACTGAGGCTACTTAAAAGTTTTCAACGACTGGATATTTGCAAGGTTTCTGGTTCCCGTCCGTGGCTCACAGGGGAGACCGATCATGGATATCCGCGATCTCAACCTAAATCTGCTGCTGGTTCTCGATACGCTGTTCGAGGAGGGTACCTTGACGCGCGCGGCTCAGCGGTTGCGGCTCAGCCAGCCAACCATGAGCGCCTCCCTGTCGAAACTGCGCCAGGCGCTTGGTGATGAGTTATTCGTTCGCGCCAACGGCGTCATGCAGCCGACCGCGCGGGCCATTTCCTTGAGGCCTGCGGTCGCTTCCGTGTTGAAGACGATCCGCCGGGATATCCTATCCCAGGCGGCTTTCGATCCCGCCAGCGAGACCGGCGTCGTCACCCTGAGCCTGTCGGACATTGGCGAACTGGAATTCCTTCCCAGGCTCCTCGCGCGATTATCGATCGAGGCGCCCGGCGTTACCCTGCGGGCGGTAGTGGAGCGTCCACATAAGTTATCGGTTTCAATGGATCTGGGCGAAGTTGACCTGGCCATCGGTTACTTCCCGGATCTCGTGACGTCGTCCTTCAAACAACAGTCGCTGTTCCGCCACCCTTCGGCATGCCTCGTCCGCAGGAATCACCCTTCGGTCGGCCCGGATATGAGCTTGGAGGATTATCTCGGCGCTCGCCATATCACTGTAGCTCAGGAGGGCCGCACCCACGACGTTGTCGAACTCGGCCTATCGGCCGCCGGGCTACAGCGGAATATAGGGTTGCAAATCTCTCATTTCGTTTCGGTGCCATTCCTGGTGGCGCAGTCCGATATGGTCGCGACGATTCCGCGTCCGCTCGCGGTGAAATTCGCCGGCGTCTGCGACCTCCTGATTGTCGAGCCGCCGTTCCCAATTCCCCTGATCGAGGTCAAGCAACTCTGGCACAAGCGCTTCGACGGTCACCCTCGTCTTCGATGGTTACGTCAACTCGTCGCTGATATCAGCCAGAACAAGCCGTCGCTTGGCACTGATGCCGATGGCGCTGCGCCATGGGACCCGCATAACGCGGATGTCCCTCCACACAAACCAGCCATTCAAAAGCAATATTAGCCTATAGTCACTATTCAATAATTTGAATTGGAAAGCTCTGTACAGGCCCATCATCCTGCGGCAGCGTTACGTGAACGCTATCCTCCCCGTAATAATCCGCCTTTTCCCAGCAACGCTCATTTCGTTTAACGGTGAGCTTCCCCCTTAGGACTTGAAAATGATCCTTCTTATCGCTCTTCTCATCGGTGTAATCGCGGGTCTGCGCGCCATGTTAGCTCCCGCCGCCATAAGCTGGGCGGCTAACCTCCACGGCCTCAATCTGTCGGGAAGCTGGCTGGCCTTCCTGGGATACGCCTGGACGCCATGGATCCTGAGCATCGCGGCTGTTGCTGAATTAGTCACCGATCAGCTTCCGTCCACACCAAGCC
The DNA here is from genome assembly GCA_963756215.1 of uncultured Alphaproteobacteria bacterium. GTDB lineage: Bacteria > Pseudomonadota > Alphaproteobacteria > Rhizobiales > Xanthobacteraceae > Bradyrhizobium. The sequence goes on from CAVWMY010000003.1 coordinate 784,678, forward strand.
GGAAGACGCCACCGCAGTTCGGTGCAAGGCTTGTTATGGGGGCCGTGAGCGGCGCCGCCATCGGCATACCTTCCGGGATGTGGATTGGCGGTCTCATAGCCGGAATCGTGGGCGCTGCGGCGGGCACATTTGGCGGGGCGGCCGCGCGCACGTGGCTGGCAGCCACGTTCGGCAACGACCGTCCGGCCGCGATCGTCGAGGATGCCGTCGCTATTCTCGGTGCCGTCGCGATCCTTGGTTTGGCATCCTTCGGTTAGCGTCGTCGTCGACCTCTTAAGGAGACAGCCGTCCGTCGCATCATTTTTTCAATCGGAGGGCCGTCGCGCGATCAGATCGATTTCGATCAAGGCGTCGTAGGCGAGGCCGGTGACACCGACACAGGTGCGCGCGGGAAGGCGGTTCCGCGTGAAATAGCCGCGATAGGTTTCGTTCATCGCCGCGTAGTCCTGCTTGAAGCGGGTGAGATAAATACGCGCCATCGCGACATGTTCGAAGCCAAGTCCGACTCCGACCAGCACCTTCTGCAGATTTGCCATCACGGCATGGGTCTGGGCGACGATGCCTTCCGGCAGGACGCCCGGCATCTCGGGCGTATCCGGCATCTGGCCGGTGATAAGAACAAAGCCGTCGGTTTCGACGGCGTGGCTGAACGGCGCGACCGGCTTCGGGCCGCCGGCAATCATATGGAATTTCATCGCTGCTTTCTTTTGTGGAGAGGTTAGTTCCGATCGTCGAACACGCGCTTGCTCAAGACGGCATGGACGCCCCAGTTGCCGTCGACCACTTGCGTCACGCCGAAATCAACGGTCGCCGAGATCAGCGCGATCGCTTCGTCTTCGCTCAATCCCCGGGTGTTCATGAGAAAACGGCGCATCTTGCGAAACGCGTCCTTCATCGCAAGGTCGAGCGAGGATTTGGCATAGACTTCGCTTTGGCCCTTGGCGCCGAATTCCGCGAGATAATTCGGGTAGCTGAATCCGGTCAGCACCCAGTCGGTTTGGGTTTCGATCAGCGGATAGGTCAGGTCGGCGAAAGGCTGGCCGGCCATGTCGGCTTTCTTGTGGAGAATGACCTCGAACGTGCCGGTCATCGAGCATTCGATAGCCGTGCCGCTCAGTTCGCCGTCGCCCTGCGCGGCGTGCGGATCGCCGACCGACAGCAACGCCTCGGGCACCGCAACCGGCAGGTAGACCGCGGCGCCTTTGCCGAGCCGCCAGTTGTCCAGGTTTCCGCCGAAATAGGCCGGCGGCACCGAATCGACCAGGCCGGGCTCGCGCGGTGCCACGCCGATGACGCCGAAGTGCGGACGCAGCGGAATCCGGATGCCGTCAAGTACCCCGTGCCGTCGCCTGACGGTATCGGCTGCCACGGGGATGCCGGGATAGTCATAGGTCTGATGCAGCACGCCGGACGGATCGGTTTGCGGCTGCCATCGATAGGAGTAGATCGCCCGGGCGTGCGGCTCCTCGCCCGGGAAAATCTCGAAGATCGTCACCGCCTCGCGCGGCCTCGGCTCCGAAAGAAATTCGTCGTAATGATATCCCCACCAGGCCGCGACGCTGCTGCCGAAAACGCGCCCCTTCAGATCCGGATTGCAACTCCGGCGCGGCTCGATGTCGAGGATGCGGACCTCGAGGACGTCTCCGGGCTCGGCGCCCTTGACCGCAATCGGGCCGGTGCAGATATGGACGCCGAAACCTTCACCGGCGCCGCGCCCGTAGATCGAAGCGTCCATCGGACCGGCGCCGCGACGTTCGACGGCTTTGCCCTCGCGGGTCCAGCGAAACACGCTTTCGGCGCCCGGATCGCCGGCGATCATGCGCTCGGGATCGTCGGAGGCGTGCTGGGTCAATGTCTCAATCGTGATGGTGTCGCCCGAGGCGATCTCGATCAGCGGTGCCAGCGAGCGGCTGAAGAATCCCCAATGCACGTGGGACGCGTCGACCGGGAGATGATGGTGGACGGGACCGCTGCTTTGCGCCGGAGCCGATTCCGCGGCTTCCGGTAAAGCTGGCGCGGCTCCAGGCCCGGGCTGGCACGGGCGCAACTGCCCGATCGCGTCCTGTGGCCAGCCACGTTGTCCGGCGCGGGCGCTCGGGCCCGAAGGGAGGCCGGCCTGTTGTTGGCGGAATGCGCTGGGAGACAAGCCGAAGCGGTCGCGGAACGAGCGGCTGAAATGCGCCGCATTGCTGAAGCCGCAACCGAAGGCGATATCCGACACCGATCGGTGCGCTTCGGCAGCGTTTGCCAATTCGGCCGAGCAGCGCTGAAGTCGCCGTTCGCGCAGGTAATGCGTGAAGCTGTCGCCGGCGGCTTCGAACAGCCTCTGAAGGTAGCGCTCCGAGATGCCTTCCATTTGCGCGATGCGGGCCGGTGTGATTTCGGGATCGCCGAACGTGCGTTCGATCGCATCGTAGAGGCGCTGGAGTAGCGCGGCGTGCGCGCCGACAGCTTTTGCTCTCGGCAATTCCTGGCGCGCCAGCGTCAGCAGCATCTCGGCGAGGCTCAGCCGGATCGTGTTCCAGGCTTCCGCCGGCAGGTTTTCGAGGGTTTCGGCGGAAGCTTCGAGGGTATGGCTGACGATATCGGCCAATCCGCCGGGTGCCACGATGACGGCGTCCCGGCATTCCGGGAAACTGATCTTGCGTCCGCCGAACGCTTCCGTCGTCACCGACAGAACGATTGCACGCATGTCGCGATGAAATGCCACGCGCCAATCGCCGTGACGGGGAAGCAAGACGATACGGCCGGCCGCGATCGTCTGCGGGGAGCCGCCGGCCTTGAGCACGGCGCCATCCTCCAGCGGCATCAGAAGGATCGGAAGCTCGCATCGGTGCGGCAGCGGCGAAAAGATCTGGAACCCGCCGGCAAAGCGCATCAGTCCGACGCCATCAAGCGCCGCCCGCGACAGTGCGGTGGCGTACCCACCGTGGACGATCGATATCGGCCGCGATTGTAGCCCGAATCCGCCCAGTACGTCCTGCCAGGCTTCGGCCCTGCCGACTTCGCAATAGGACTCGCTGGTAAAGAGGTGAACGCTCATGCCTCGGGCGAAGCAACCGCCGTGCCAGAAAGCTGGTGCAATCGTCCGTTCGGCGTGTCCGCCGCCCGCGCGGTGGGGAGTGGGCCTGGAACCGTCCGAAAGTCGCCGAAGCCGCTCTAAGTGCACATGAAGACATTCTTGCGGATGGATCCATGCACGCCCCAATTGGCGTCGACCACCTGGGTGACGCCGAAATCGGCCGCGACCGACATCAGCGCGATCGCCTCGTCCTCACTCATATGGTGGACCGTCATCAGGAAACGGCGCAGCTTTCGGAACGCATCGCGCATCGCCTTGTCCAGGCTCGAATAGTTCACAATGTCGGTCTGGGCGTCCGGGCCGAGTGCGGTGAGGTAGTTCGGAAACGTAAAGCCGTACATCGACCATTGCTGATCGGTTTCGAGCATCGGGTGGGTCAATCCCTCCATCACCGTGCCTCCCAGGTCTCGGTTCTTGTGCAGGATGAATTCGAAATCGCCGGTCAGCGAGGTTTCGATCGCGGTGCCGCCCAGTTCGCTGTCGCCCTGCGCAGCGTGGGGGTCGCCGACGGAAAACAGCGCGCCGGGGACGGCGACCGGATAATACATCCGCGCGCCTTTGCCCACGCGCCAGTCGTCGATGTTGCCGCCGGTGTACCCGGGCGGGATCGAACTGACGAAATCCGACTCCGCAGGCGCAAGTCCCATGGTTCCGAAATGAAGACGCGCCGGCACCCGGACATTGGGCAGGATGTTGTCGCGTTTCCGGACCAGGCTGTGGTCGACGCGCACGCCGGGATAGTCGATCGTCGAATGAACGATGCCGTCGGGATCGGTCTGCGGCGTCCAACGATAATTGTACACCGCCTTGGCGTAGGGCTCGCCCGCCGTATCGAGTTCGAAGATCGTGATGACTTCGCGCGGCTTCGGCTCCTCGATCAGGTCGTGATAGTGAAATCCCCATGACGCAGCGACATTCGAGCCAAAGCAGCGTCCGGCATGGCAGGCGTTGCAACTCGGGCGCGGCCGGATGTCGAGGATCCGCACCTCCAGAATGTCGCCGGGCTCGGCGTTCTCGATCGCGACCGGGCCGGTCAGAAGATGTACCCCGAGCCCTTCGCCGGAGCCGCGCTGGAACGGACCTTCGGTCGGTCCTGCGCCGCGGCGAACGATCGCCTTGTGCTCTTTGGTCCAGCGGAAAACGCTTTCGGCGCCGGGATCGTTGGCGATCATCCGCTCGTAATCGTCGTTCGCATGATGCGTGAGCGTTTCGATCGTCGCGCGATCGCCTGACTTCAGCGTCAGCGCCGGCGCGACCTTCTTGCTGAAATAACCCCATTGGACGTTGGCAGGCGAAACCGGAAGGAGATGGTGCTTCATGCGATGGCCTCGAATGATTTTTGCGGACGCAAGTTTGATCTGGTTCTCGGAGCGAAATCTCCGCAAGGGGCGTGGCGTCGGGTCATGCCAGCGCCGCGCCGGGTCGGTCGGCTTCCATCACGTTGAGAAACCGCGCCGTGACGGGGTTGCGCGGATGGGTGAGAACCTCGTGCGCGGGGCCTTCCTCGATGATGGAGCCGCCGCTCAGGAATACGACGCGGTCGGCGACCTCGTCGGCGAAACGCAACTGATGGGTCGATATGATCATGGTCAGGCCGTCCTCGACCGCGAGCCGCCGGATCACCTCGAGCACTTCATTGACCAGTTCGGGGTCGAGCGCCGAGGTCGGCTCATCGAGCAGCAATACGCTGGGATTGGGTGCAATCGCGCGCGCGATCGCAACTCGTTGCTGCTGTCCGCCGGACAAATGCCGCGGCAGCGCATCGGCGCGGTGGCTGAGGCCGACCCGTTCCAGCAGCTCGCGGGCGCGACGGTCGGCCTCCGCCCGCGACACGCCATGGACCCAGCGCAACGGGCCGGCGACGTTCTCCAGCGCCGTCAGGTGACCGAACAGATTGAATTGCTGGAACACCATGCCGACGCCGACGCTGGCGCGCTCTTCGGCGATGGCGCGCGGCGACAGCGGCTTGCCGTCCTCGTGGAATCCCATTCGGCGGCCCCCGACCTTGACGATTCCGGCGTCCCAGCCGTCGAGGTGGTTGATGCATCGGAGCAGTGTGCTCTTGCCCGATCCGCTCGGTCCGAGCAGCGCGATCACCTCGCCGGTCCGCACCGTCAAGTCGACGCCGGCGAGAACGGGTTGATTGGTGTAGGCCTTGTATAAATCGCTGACCTCGACCACCACGTCGTTGTGCGCCAACGCCGCCGATCGCCTGGTCCGGTCTGCTCTCGATATTCCGATTTGCCTGGCAGCAGTTACATCGGGCGCGCTGTCGTTCGGCCGTGCGTCGGTCGTCGGGGGCGCCTGTGCTTCGGCCGGCTGGACCATCAAGGGCGCGCGGTACCAGGGCATCAAACGAAGCAGACGGCTTTCCGTTTTCGGCCGGTCGAGGTCGAGCGCCCGTTCCACCAGCAGCTGAATCAGGCTGACCGCAGTGGTGAGCACGAGATAGATCAGCCCGGAAGCGAAGAAGATCGAAAAGAAGTCGAATGTCGAGGAGGCGAGTTGCGTGCTTCGCAACGTCAGTTCAGGTACGGAAATCACGCTCGCCAGCGACGAATTTTTCAGCGCGCTGACGGTTTCGTTGCCGAATGCCGGAATCATCGTGCGGATCGCCTGCGGCGCAATGATGCGCCGCATCAGCAGTGCAGGCGTCATCCCCAGCGCCTGGCCAGCCAGCACCTGTCCGCGGTCGACGCCGCGGACGCCGGCGCGAAGCATTTCCGCAATGAAAGGGGCTTCGTTCGCCGCCAACGCAAGACCGGCGGCGCCGACGGCACTGAGTTTCAAGCCGATCTGCGGCAATGCGTCGTACGCGAACACCATCTGCAGAATCAGCGGCGTGCCGCGGAAGATTACGGTATAGCCCCGGGCGAATGCAGCCAGTATTCCGAACCGGCTAAGCTGCATTGCCGCGAGGGCCATACCGAGGATTAGTCCGCCGGCGAGCCCGAGCACGGTCACCGACAAGGTGAACCAGATTCCCGTGATCAGATACGGCAAACTAAGATAGTGGAGGAAGAGCGACATTCGCCTATTTGACCGAGACGATCGTCGGTGCCTGGAAGTTGTTGATGTCGAGATTCCACTTCTTGAGCAACTCCTTGTGGATGCCGGCCTTCTGCACTTCGATCAGCGCCGCCATCACCGCGTCGCGGAATTCAGGCTTGTCCTTGGGAACGCCGATACCGACCGAGTAGGGGATCGTCACCGCGATTGCCTTGTCGAGTTTGTCGGGATTGGCCTTCACCGCCTGGTCCACGGTGTTAACGTCGTTGATATAGGTGTCGGCGCGTCCGGCAAGGATCGCCTGGATGCAGTTGGCGTTGTTGTCGTAGAGCTGGATCGTCGGCTCGGGCTTGCCCGCAGCCTTGCACTGCGCCGCCAGCGCCTGGATCAGCGGTATCTCGACGTAGCCGGTGTTCTCGGCCGCCGCCGCGCCGCACAGCGATATATTGATGCCGGTGATTTTCTTCGGGTTGCCCTTGGCGACCAGGACGCCGTCGAACACTTTCGAATAGGTGATGAAGTCGGCTGCCTTGGCGCGCTCTTCGGTTGCATAGATGTCCGAGATCACGATATCGGCCTGTCCGCTGGACAGCGTCGTAAGAAGTGCTGCGAACGTCACCGCCTTGTAGGCGACCTTGAAACCGAGGCATTCACCGATCTGCTCGCCGAGATCGATATCGAAGCCGACATATTTATCCGGATTGTTCGGATCAATCGCTTCATAACCGGGAGTATGGGGGTTGATTGCGTTGACGAGCGTCTTGCCTTTCCAGGCGGGATACTTCGCCTGCAGGGCGGCGCATCCGGCAGGAGCGGCCTTCGCCTGCCCGACAAGGCTAAACGCGAGCAGGCACGTGGCCATCGCGACGCCACCGATACGGCCGGTCGATGCGAGCTTGTCGCACAGGATCGCGGAGAGATTTCTTGCAAGACTTGTTGCGCGGCTTGTTGGCACCATGGAACAGCTTCCTCTGTTGGACGAGCAGGCGTGCTCGACAAGGCTGACTGGCGGCAAGGGTAGAGGCCACGCCGCGCGAATGCTTGCCTGCAGGCGCACAAACCCTTGCAGCAGTCGTTCCAATTTTTGTGCATTGAGCGCACCTTTTGTAGGCTGGGTGCATAGGCCGCCGCCATCGATCAAGTGACGCGGCGCCATTGCGTGATCGCGGCAGGGCAGGCGGTCGCTGTCCGGACCGGGCTCGACGGCAGCGTCGTCGATATCGCGGCGCAACAGAAAATCTGCGCCTACGTCGAATGGACCACGGCGATCCGCGGACGGCGGCGCGATTGCGCGTTGCCGATCCAGGGGCGGCAAGGTTATGCTCCGCCAACGCGTTCGTCGGTCGCGTACCTCTTGAGGCTCCCGCGGCCGAACAGAAATAAACGCATCGGGAGGGGTCCAATGACGCAGCGTCTATCACGCCGCACTTTCGCTGTTGCCTCGGTGGCCGCGCTTGCAGCGCCGGCCCTGGTTCGGTCCGCGCTGGCGGCAGACGAACCGCTGCGGCTGCGATGCTCGCTCGATACCGCGCCGTCGCATCTGCGCAACGTCTCGATGCGGGACTATCTCGGCAAGGTCGAAGCCGCCGCAGGCGGCAAGATCAAGACCGAGATGTTCGAGAGCGGCCAACTCTACCCCGATCTCGAGGTCGGCAAGGCGCTGATCCAGGGTCAGGTCGAAATGGCCGCGCCCGGCAGTTGGACCATTACCGGGATTGTCTCCGACGCCGACTGTTTTCAGCTACCGGTGCTGTACGGCCAGCCGATCGACCTTATCCACCGCGTTATCGACGGCAAGCCCGGGCAATATCTCAACGCGCAGATTCAGCAAAAATTGCGCTCGCACGTGCTCGGGCCCTATCTCGATCTCGGATTTCAAAACTGGTACAGCGCCAACAAGCCGGTTGCGAGCCTTGCCGACCTCAAGGGCATGAAGATCCGCAATTCGGGCGGCGCCGGACAAGCGTGGCGTGCCCGCTTCCTGGGGGCGATCCCCAACACGACCGCCTGGCCCAATGTGCCGCTGGCGCTGTCGCAAGGCACCTTCGACGGGTTGGTCTCGTCAAACGAGAGCCTGGTCAGCGCGAAGCTCTGGGACGCCGGCGTCAAGTTCGCGTTGGAAGATCACCAGTTCACCGCCGAATACATTCCGCTGTTGAGCCAAGCCTTCTGGACCAAGCTTTCGCCGGACCTGCAGAAACTGATGACCGACATCTGGGCGCAGAACATTCCGGCCTATCGCGACAACATGGCGGCTGCGCAGACCAAGGCCCGTGCCACGCTCGAAGCCCACGGCGTCAAGTTCACCAACCCGACCGCTGAGCAGACCGCCGAAGCACGCAAGCTGATGATGGCGGAGCAGGAACAACTGGCAAAGGACATCAAGGTCGCGCCCGAAATGGTCAAGCTGATCATGGCCGAAGTCGGCAGCGGCAGCTGAGCGTGACCTGGTCCAGGACGGCCGCCTTGCTTCACTGGTGGGATCGGATCGAGGAGACCCTGGTGGGTCTGCTCGGACTGATCGCGCTGGTGATCGGGGTGCTTCAGGTCGTCGGACGATATATCGATCCGGCGCGCGCGATCAGCTACGCCGAAGAGGTTATCGTCTATCTCATTATCTGGGCGATCATGATCGTATCGAGCCAACTGGTGCGCCGCGATGGACATGTCCGGCCGGACCTTGTGCTGCGTCTGTTGCCGCCGCGCTACCTGCGCATCGCGGAAATCTTCAACTGCCTGGTGGCGATCGTGTTCTGTGGTGCGCTGGTCTGGTACGGCTGGGAGATCGTCGACACCTCGCTGCTGATCAACGAAACCAGTTCGACCGATCTGCAATTCCCGATGTGGATCTACTATCTGTCGCTGCCGGTGGGCAGTGCGCTGATGCTCGTGCGCTACGTCATGCGCCTGGCTCGCTTCGCTTTCTTCTTCGATCCCGTGACGATGACGGTGGGCCAGGCGCTGCATGACGAGATGCCCGGTGGGCTGTCCGCGCCGCTGGCCGATCGCTAGCCTCGGGGTTGCCGGCCGCCTCATGCTGACCCTCCTGTTCCTGCTGTTGTTCTTCGGGCTGCTCGCCGCCGGCATGCCGATCTTCCTCGTGCTCGGCATGTGCGCGGGAATTCTCTATCTCGCCACCGGCCAGCCGTTGATCGGCGCGGCGCAGATGGTGATCAATAAACTCAACTCGACAACGCTGATGGCGCTGCCGCTATTCGTGATGGCGGCTGCATTCATGCGTTCCGGCGGCGTCGCAAAGGCGCTGGTCGACGTTGCGACCGCATGGCTCGGCGGTGTCAAGGGTTCGCTCGGCCTCGTGACGGTGGTGGCGTGCACGCTGTTCGCGGCGATCTGCGGCTCCAGCGTCGCGACCGCGCTCGCAATGGGGACGATCCTGGTGCCGGCGATGATCGAGCGCGGCTATCCACGCTCCTTCGCGCTGGGCGTGGTCGGAGCTTCCGGCACGATCGGCATCGTGGTGCCGCCGAGCCTTGCACTTATCCTCTATGGCATCGTCGCCGAGCAGTCGGTGCCGCGGTTGTTTTTGGCCGGTGTGCTTCCCGGCCTGCTGCAAGCCGCGGCTTTCGCGCTCTGGGTATTGTACTATGCGAGGCGACACGACTTCCCGGTCGAGCCCGCATTGCCGCTGGCCGAGCGGTTGAGGGTCAGCGTCCGCGCGCTGCCCGCCCTGGCGGTGCCGCTGGTCGTCACCGTCGGAATCTACGGTGGCGTCGTCACCGTCACCGAGGCGGCGGCGCTATCGGCCGCGGTGGCGCTGCTGGTCTCGCTGATCTTCTACCGTGGCTTCCATTGGACCCGGACCCTGAGTGTCATCACCGACGGTATACGTAGCGCAGCGACGATCATGCTGATCGTGGCCACCGCGCTCGCCTTCGGTCACTGGATGACGAAGTCCGGCATCCCCAACCAGCTCGTGACCTTCGTGCTCGACCATCATTTCGCGACCTGGCAGTTCCTGCTCATCATCAACGGCCTGTTGCTCCTGCTCGGCTGTTTTCTCGAGGTTACAGCGACGCTGCTGCTGGTGCTGCCGATCCTGGCGCCGGCGCTGACGCCGCTGGGCGTGGACCCCGTCCATTTCTCGATCATCTTCACCCACAACATGGAGATCGGGTTGGTTCACCCGCCGGTCGGGCTCAACCTGTTTGTGCTTTCGACCATTTCATCCGCGCCGATCGGCGAGGTGATCCGCGGGATCCTGCCGTTCCTGATCCTGCTGCTGATCGTGCTCGCGATCATCACCTATGTGCCGATCCTGACGCTGTGGCTGCCCAACGCCGTATTCGGCTGAGCGGATTTGATCGTTGAACCCGGGCGATCCTGCAGATCGAATTCGGGCACCAGGCGAGGAGACGACGTGCTGATCTCTTTCAAGCGGGGACTCCGCGCCCGGTTGTCCTGTTGCTTGGACCAGGAGATGTAGTAGGCGACCAGGCTCAAGGCGGCGAGGCCGGCGGCGCTGATGAAGATCTGCGTCAACACCAATTCCGAACTTATCGTCAGCATGAAATGGCCGATGAATGACAAGAAGACACCGACGCAGAACACCGCGACCGATTGCTCGCCGCTTTTGACAAGCGGTTCGAAAATCGGCCATTTCAGTCCGCGCCAACTCTCCGATACGAAGCGCGTCACCACAAATGCGACGACGACAAAGTGCAGCACGCGATAGGGCGCGAGATTTGTCCGGTCGTTGGGATTGAAGGCGTCGAACAGCCAGCGGGGAAACATTGCGCCGAAAGCCGGGAAACGTCCGGCCATCGTCATGACGAGCGCGAATGCAAGGTAGGCGATCCCGAGGTAAAGCGCGGCTCGCGACCTCGATATCGGGCGAAGGGCCCTTGCCCCGCCAAGCGCGACCCAGGCGCCCAATACAAACAGCAGCTGCCAGCAGAACGGATTGAAATACCAGTTTCCGTCCGGAAATGACGACAAATTCCAGTCGAACTGGCGCGCCGCGAAATAGAGTGCGGCCGACCCGGCCATCGTGACGCCGGGCCGGTGCAGCAACATCCACAGCACCGGCGCGAAGAACACCATCAGCATCGTGTAAAGTTGCAGCACATCCAGGTTGAGCGCCTTCGACTGCAACTCCACGCCATGAGTCAATGTCCAGAGCGGATGATCGATCAGGCCCGTGACGTAGTATTCGCCGATGATGTCGGGCGCCATGTACCGGGCGGCCACGTAGGCGATCGAGACAATGTAGATCACGAACAAGACGACGTAGGCGGCGTAGAGTTGCCATGCTCGCCTGAATATGCGGGTGGCGCCGACGATGAAGCCGCGCTCCAGCATTATTTTCGCGTAGGTGGTGGCTGCGACATAGCCCGAAATAAAGACGAACAAATCCCCGGCGCCGCTGAATCCGAAATTTCTCACCGTGAACCAGTTCACGACGTTATGAGGGATGTGATCGAGAAAGATGAACCAGTTCGCGAGTCCCAGAAACAGGTTGATCCGTATGTCGCGGTTATTCATCGCAAGGCGGGCGTTGATGTTCATTGGCGTGGCTGGGGCCTTGTGAGCGATACCGGCTGCGGCCCAACGAACCTGGCACCCGTCGGGGCGGCCGGCGCAAGGCAAGACGTTGTGCGAAAAATGGTTGCCCGTTACAGCCCGGTGCGGCAAACCGGCTATCAATTAAATTCCAACCCTAGCGATAGGACAGCGCGCCGGGCGGGAGAAATAGAAAGATCGTGAAGGCGGGAACCCGAGGGAAAACGCGATGCGACTACGCTTCTTCTATGGCTGGATCATCATCGCGGTGACCTTCGTTACCATGGCCATCGGCGTGAATGCGCGCACATCGTTTTCATTGTTTTTTCCACCCATCATCGACGAATTCGGATGGGAGCGCGGCGTCACCGCAGGGGCTTTTTCGTTCGGCTTTCTGGTCTCGGCAGCCGTCAGCCCGCTGATCGGCCGCACCATGGATCGATTCGGGCCTCGCACGGTGATGGAACTCGGCGTCGCGCTGATGGCGGCAGGCCTGTTGCTGGCGCCGCTGACCACGCAACCCTGGCATCTCTATTTGACGATCGGGGTGATGGTCGGCGCGGGAAGCGTCTGCCTCGGCTATTCCGGTCAATCGCAGTTCTTGCCCAACTGGTTCAATCGCCGCCGCGGCCTGGCCATCGGCCTCGCTTTCGCCGGTGTCGGCGTCGGATCGATTACCTTGCTGCCGTGGGTGCAGCACATGATCGAGCATACGGGATGGCGAACCGCCTGCACCGCGATGGGAATCATGGTTCTGGTCGTGCTCGCCCCGATCAACCTGTTGCTGCGCAAGCGGCCGCAGGATCTCGGGCTTGAACCCGATGGCGATGCGGCGCCGACCGCCGCGGCGAAGCCGGTATCGAATATCGTCGATCCGAACTGGGTGGGCATCGACTGGACCCTGCCGCGCGCGCTGCGTACTGCGCGGTTCTGGTGGATCGCAACCGGCTATTTTTGCGGGTTGTACATCTGGTACGCGGTGCAGGTTCACCAGACCAAGTATCTGCTCGACATCGGCTTCAGCCCGAGCGTCGCGGTATGGGCCTTGGGCGCGGTCAGCCTGCTCGGGATTCCCGGACAGATATTGCTCGGCCATCTCTCCGACCGGGTGGGGCGGGAGTGGATATGGGGCGTGAGTTGCCTCGGCTTTGCCATCTCGTTCGCCGCGTTGATCGCGCTGGCGCATTCTCAGACCTTGCTGCTGGTCTACGTCATGGTTCTCACCCAGGGCATGCTCGGCTACGGCCTGACCTCGATCATGGGCGCGGTGGTGGTGGAGATATTTCAGGGCAAGCACTACGGCAGTATTTTCGGCACCATCATGCTCGCGGCTCTCGCCGGAGGCGCTGCCGGTCCCTGGGTCACCGGCGTTGTCCATGACGTCTCGGGAAGTTACACCATCGCCTTCGTGATCGGTATCGGCGTCAGCGCGCTGTCGGCGATCGCCATCTGGCAGGCCTCGCCGCGCAAGATCCGCGCGGTCGCGGGCCAGTTGCATAAGCTGCAAAGCGCCGGCGTCGGCCGATAGAGCAGTCGCGCGCCGACGTCGTCAGGTCGATGAAATCCCTATCGCTCGCTGCAGGTCGCCGATCGCGCGCAGGAAGCTGTCGGCTGGCGTGGTCTCCGGATCGATCAAACGGTGCAACCGAAAGCCGTCTTCCAGCGCCAGCAGAATCGCGCCGGTCCAGGTCGGGTTCAGGGCGCCGTTGCGGCCGCTGTTCTTCGATGCGATCTCAACGATATCGGTGATCAGCTTGCGCCGCGCCCGCAGCCGTTTGGCGAGTTCGGGCCTGCGCTTTTCGGCGCGCGCCACGAAAAGGATCATCTCCATGTGCAGAAGCGGGGAACGGCCGAGCGGATCCTGCCGGCTGCGGTCCATGGTCTTCAACGCATCGATGAAGTCGGCGAGGTTTTTGTTCTCGGCGAGCAGATCGAGATTGCGCCGAATGGATTGCGCCACATGATCTTCAATCATGGCGATGATCAATTCGTCCTTGCTCTTGAAGTTCGAATAGAACGCGCCGCGACTGAATCCGGCGGCCGCTGCGATCGCCTCGATGCTGGCGCCGCCGATTCCCTGGTCCTCGAACACGCGCGCCGCCGCCTCGAACAGCTTTTCGCAGGTATCGTCCCGGGTCGGTCTGGTTCGAACTCTTGACATCGGCCCATTTTAGGTCAGAATGCAACTCGATACAATAGTGTATCCAGTTGCAGAACGTTCGGACACCAGCGAGATCCGGCTTCTGCGAACGCCCGTGCACCCAGATGTGCAGACGTTCAGCGCGGCAACCAATCGAGGTCACCATGAACGAGCATGTTCAGACCGCAGCGAATGATCTTCTGTTCGATCCTCTGTCGCCGGATTTCATTCGCGACCCCTATCCGCATTACGAGCGGCTGCGCACCACCGATCCGGTGCATCTCACGCCGCTCGGCTCCTTTGTTGCGAGCCGGCACGCGGAGGCCAGCATGGTTCTGCGCGACAAGCGCTTCGGCAAGAATTACGTCGAGCGTACGATCCGTCGCTACGGACCGGAAATCATGAACGAGCCGGTCTTTCGCAGCATGAGCCACTGGATGCTGCAGCAGGACCCGCCGGACCATACGCGGCTGCGCGGCCTGGTGGTGAAGGCGTTCACGGCGCGCCGTGTCGAGGAGATGCGGCCGCGCATCCAGCAGATTGTCGATCAATCGCTGGACGAGATCGTCGATCAGGGGCACATGGACCTGATCGAGGATTTCGCATTCCGCCTGCCGGTAACGATCATCTGCGACATGCTCGGGATTCCCGAAGATCATCGGGAGGTTTTCTACAAGAGCTCGCGCGATGGCGGCCGTCTGCTCGATCCGGTGCCGTTGACGCCGGCCGAAATCGAGAAGGCCAATGCCGGCAATACGATGGCCCAGATGTATTTCCAGCAATTGTTCGAGTTGCGCCGTCGCAGCCCGGGTGACGATCTGACGACGCAACTGGTCCACGCCGAGGAGGACGGCAGCAAACTCTCCAACGAGGAGCTGACCGCCAATATCATCCTTTTGTTCGGCGCCGGGCACGAAACCACGGTCAATCTGATCGGAAACGGCGTGCTCGCGCTGTACCGCAATCCCGATCAGCTCGCGCTGCTCAAATCCAATCCTGCCCTCATCACCAACGCCATCGAGGAGTTCCTGCGTTACAACTCCTCGGTACAGATGACCGGCCGGGTGACGCTGGAGGATATCGACGATCTCGGCGGCAAGAAAATCCCGAAGGGTGAAAGCGTGCTGTGTCTGTTGGGCTCGGCCAACCACGATCCGGCGGTGTATCCCGATCACCCGGACCGGCTCGACATCACCCGAGCCAATGTGCGGCCGCTGTCCTTTGGCGGGGGAATTCACTTCTGCCTCGGCGCCCAGCTTGCGCGCATCGAGGCCGAGATCGCGATTTCGACCCTGCTGCGCCGACTCCCGGAACTGCGGCTGGACGATGCCGAAAATCCCGAATGGCGGGAGACCTTCGTGCTGCGTGGCCTCAAGGCGCTGCCGGCGAGTTGGTGACAGCGGCCGCCGGCCGCACAGCATGACTGTGACTTCGCCACACTTCTTCTTATATACTGTGTGGCGCGGCTCCGGCGTTGATCCCGGCGCGGCCGGAGGATTTGGTCCTCGGCAGCGCGCCAGTCATGCAGGAACGGGCTTGCCAGGCAACCGAGCCGGGCAAACAGCCGCAGGGCTCCGGGGCGCGCGCTGAAGGGGAGAAGCCGTGCAGACGACGCTGCTCGGATTAGCGATTGCTTTTATCATCGCGCTGGTGGCCGCGCTGATCGGGCCGTACTTTATCGACTGGAATCAGTTCCGGCCACAATTCGAGGCTGAGGCCACACGGGTGGTCGGTACACCCGTGCGCGTCGGTGGAGCGCTGGACGCGCGTCTGCTGCCGGCGCCATCGCTGCGGCTGCATTCCCTGGTGGTCGGGGGTGCCAACGACCTCGGCAAGGTTCGCGCCGACAAGCTTGATGTGGAGTTCAGCCTGGGATCGTTAATGCGTGGCGAATGGCGCGCCACCGAACTGACGATCAATGGCCTGGCGCTTGATCTCGGACTGGACCAGCAGGGACGAATCGATTGGCCGATATCGGGCGGCGGCTTCAACCTGGGCTCACTGGCAGTCGACCGTCTGAACCTGACCGGCCGGATTGCGCTGCACGACGCGGCGAGTCGCGGAACCCTTGAATTGAACGACATTGCCTTCAGCGGCGACGTGCGCGCGCTGGCCGGCTCGGTGCGCGGGGATGGCAACTTCACGGTGTCGGGGGCCCGCTACCCGTTCCGCATATCATCCGGCGATAGCGGTGATGGCCGCGGCACGCGCGTTCATCTCAATATCGATCCCGGCTCAGCCGGGCAGGCGGTGGCGGCCGATCTCGATGGCCTGCTCCGCTTCGAGGCGCGCGCGCCGCGCTTCGAAGGCGCGCTCATGCTGGCCGCGCCATCGACCCCGAAGGCGATCGCGGGCGAGGCGAATCAAACACGCAGCCAGACGCCTTGGCGGGTATCGGCGAAGGTCAAGGCCGATGCCGCCGGCGCGGATTTGCAGCAGGTGGAGGCCAGTGTCGGAGCTGACGATCGCTCGCTGAAGTTCCAGGGCGTTGCGGATATCCGCTTCGGGGCGTCGCCGCTACTTCATGCCACGCTCTCGGCGCGGCAGATCGATGCCGACAGGTTTGCCGCGAAAGACAACGACAAAGCGGCCGAACCGATCCAGCTGCTGCCGGGGTTGCGTGCACTCGCCGCCGCCATCCCGCAGGTTCCGATTCCGGCGAAAATCGATGTCGGCGCGGAGCAGATCATGCTGGGCGGACGTCCGCTGCAGAATCTGTCAGCCGGGCTGCACGCCGACGATAAATCCTGGAGCGTTGACCAGCTGAATTTCCGCGCCCCCGGCGCGACCGAGGTCGCGTTCAGCGGGACCAGTGCGCAAGCGACGCCACCCGGCAGCTTCAATGGCACGCTTGACGTCAACTCGTCGGATCCGGACACGCTGGCGGCATGGCTGCAAGGTCGCAGCGAGATCACTCTACGCAGTCAAAAGCCGCTGCGCATGCGCGGCACCGTCAGCGTGGCTGCCGACCGCCTTGCGATCGACGCCATGAAAGCCGAGATCGACGGCGGAGTCGTGCAAGGTCGCGCGGCATTCGCAAGGCAATCCTCCGGCGGTTCACGGTTCGACGCGGAGCTAAAGGCGGATCGTCTAGATATTACCGCCGCCGCCGCTTTTCTGCGTTCGCTGGCCGGCCCGCAGGGCGAGTGGCCTGATCAGGCGCTGATATCGCTGGATGTCGGCCGCGCGATCTCGGCGGGCCAGGACTGGGGGCCGCTGGCAACGAAATTCAGTTACGACCCAAAGACGATTCTGCTCGACCGATTGAAGGTTGGCCAGCCTGATACTGTCATGCTGGAAGGCGGAGGCCGCTTCGACCGCGGCAACTCGATCGGAACGCTCGGTCTCCATTCAACCGCAGCATCTTTGGGTCAGCTTACCGCGCTCGTTGCACCCTTTGCGCCGGCGCTGGCGTCGCGCCTCAATGCAATGGGATCGGGACCGGGGCCTGTGCGCATGAAGCTGGCGCTCGATCTCAACAAGTCCAAGGGACAATCAGGCACGGCCGTTCTCGATCTCGACGCGCCGCAGCTTGCGGGCTCGGTCACCATGACCGCCAAGACCGATGTGGCCGCGCTTCGGGGATGGGACATAGAAAGGCTGAAGCGCGGCGAATTCGGCATTGAATTGAAACTGTCCGCTCCGCAGGGCGGCTCATTGCTGGCGTTGCTGGGGCTCGATCGCGCGGTCGCTGTTTCGGACGGCCCGCTCCAGTTTCAGGGTTCGGTGACCGGCGCGTGGGGCGCGCCGTTGCGGTTGAAGGTCAAGCTGTCGGGTAACGGACTGGATGCCGCCGCCGAGGGCACCGCAGAACCCTGGAGCCAACGCGACCGCAAGGCGAACGTCAGTTTGACGATACGCCGCGCCAATCTGGCGCCGCTGTTCGATCTCAAGCCGTCGGATCTATTGGCGCAAGATATCAGCCTGTCGTCGCGGGTATCGCTGGAGGGAGGCAAATGGAGCTTCGACGATATGGACGGGATGCTAAGGGGTTCGCGGTTGCGCGGTCACCTGGCATTGGCTGTGGACAAAGACAGGAACGTCGACGGCGACATCGGCTTCGACGCGCTTGATCTGGCGCCGGCATTTGCTCTCGCGATCGGCAGTGCGGGTCGCGATGCCACGGAGCCGCTCGGTTCCGGTGTACTCGGGGGATGGAACGGTCGTATCGCGTTTCAGGCATTGCGCGGAACGCTGCCGGGCGGTGCTGAACTGCGACCGGTCAGCGGCGTCCTCAAGAGCGATGGTCAATCGCTGATTTTCGACGCGATCAAGGGCACGATCGGCGGGGGCGAAGCGACCGCCAGCATCGAGGCAAAGCCGGCCGCGAACGGAATGGCGTTGAACGCCCGCGTCCAGTTGAACGGCGTTGACGGCGCGGCGCTGCATTACCGGGGACTGGCGATGCCGGCCGGCCGCGCTTCCCTGCAGATGAGCCTGGCCGCCCAGGGCCGCAGCACCTCTGCGTTGGCAGGCGCGCTGTCCGGAACCGGCACGGTGACGCTGGAATCCGCTGCCGTTGCCGGGCTCGATCCGCGGGCGTTCGACGCCGCGATCCGCGCCAGCGACAGCGGGCAGGCGACCGACGATGGCCGGTTGCGACAGATTATCGAATCGGCGCTCTCGGGCGGAACCTTGTCGGTCGCGTCGGCGCAAATCCCGTTTACGGTCAGGGACGGCCGGCTTCGCGTCGGTGCGACGGCGCTCGACGCCAATGGGGCGCGTGTCATCGTGTCCGGAGGATATGATATTCCGGCGGATCAGGCCGACATTCGCGCCGTCCTCACCTCGGCCGCTCCCGGTTTCGGATCCAGCCGCCCCGAAATCCAGCTGTTCGCGGTAGGCTCGCCCGACAAGCTCGATCGCACCCTCGACGTGTCGGCGCTGTCGTCGTGGTTGGCGGTGCGGGCAATCGATCGTGAGACCCGACGGCTGGATTCGATCGAGCGCGGAGAACCGCCGCAACCCTCGCCGGTCGCTGTTGCACCGGCCGCACCGCCTCCGGCGCGGCCGGTAGTCGCGGTCCCGCAGGATCAACCGCCGTTGGATGTGCCGATTCCGGGCCGCGACCCGCGCCGTTTGCAATTAAGGCCTAAGCTCACCGCGCCGCGTCCGGTGCCGGCGTCGCCGAATGCGGCTCCCGTCATCACCCGTCAGGTGGCGCCGCTGCCGCCGCCGATCGAAATCCGTCCTGCGCCCGGCGCCGCGCGGCAATCGAGACCGCGACCGCCGCTGGCGTTGACGCCGCCGGCCGCCAACCCGCCGCGATCGGCATTTTAGATCACCGTTCCCGGCCATTCAGGGCCAATAACCGGGACCAATCTTCCATGCCGGGCGTTAGCTAACCATCGCCAATCGGGGCGATGGAGCGTCATGTGAACCGACCATCGAACGAATTGGCACCCGGCTCGACCCCCGCGGGCATCCGGCCTTTGCTGTTGCTGAACTTCTTCATGGCCGACATGCAGGCGGGTATCGGACCATTTCTTGGTGTATTTCTTCTGGCGCATGGATGGGAAAGCGGGCTGATCGGCACCGTCATGACATTGGGTGGTGTCGCCGGAATGTTGATGACCACGCCGGCGGGCGCACTGATCGATGCGACCAGACACAAAAAGTTCTATGTCATCCTCCCCGGCATATGCACGGTGGCCGCTTCCGGGATCGTTCTGCTTTCGCAAAGTTTCTGGCTGGTGACGTTGTCGCAGATTGCGACGGCGGTCGCGGGCGCAGCCATCGGACCCGCGGTAACAGGCATAACGCTTGGCATTGTCCGTCAGGCCGGCTTCAACCGCCAGAACGGGCGCAATCAAGCTTTCAACCATGCCGGCAACATGGTCGGCGCCGGCTTGTCGGGACTGCTCGGGTGGCAATTCGGATTCACCGCCGTATTGTCGCTGGCAGCCGCATTCGGCGTGCTCTCGATCATCTCGGTGCTCATGATACCGAGCGGTGCGATTGACGACGACGAAGCGCGCGGGCTCAACAGGAAGGAAGACGACGATGGCCAAGTCGGCGGCCTCGGAGTTCTGTTAGAAACCAGGTCGTTGCTGATTTTGGCCGCGGCGCTGGCCTGCTTTCACCTCGGCAACGGCGCGATGCTTCCGCTCTACGGGCTTGCCGTCGTCTCGGCCAAGCAGGCCGATCCGGCCGGATTTGTCGCGATAACCATCGTCGTCGCGCAAGGCGTGATGATACTTGCGTCAGTGGTCGCGATGCGTTTTGCGGAGAAGAACGGTTACTGGCTGGTGCTGCTGATTTCGTTTATGGCTCTGCCGATCCGGGGCGTCATCGCCGCGTTGGTGATGACCAAATGGGGGGTATATCCGGTTCAAATACTTGACGGAATCGGAGCCGGCCTGCAGAGCGTTGCCGTTCCAGGGCTGGTCGCGCGTATTCTCTACGGCACTGGCCGGGTCAATGTCGGACAAGGTGCCGTGATGACGGTTCAGGGACTGGGGGCGTCGCTTAGTCCCGCGATCGGCGGCTGGATAGCTCAGGAAATCGGTTACAGCGCGATGTTTCTCATCCTCGGCAGCTTTGCGCTTGCATCGATCGCGTTGTGGCTCGGCTTCGCCGCGGTCCTCAAACCGGCCTGTACGCGGCGGGACTATTCGAGTCATCAAAAAATGGCCCCGGCCCTGGCGGTCGGGCAACGATGATCGACACCGATCTGGCGACCTGGGGCATCGCCGCCCTCGCAACCTTCGGCGTGATCGTTAGGCCGTGGAACCTGCCGGAATTCGTCTGGGCGGTGGCTGGCGCGGGTTTTCTGGTGCTGCTGCAACTGGTGCCTTGGCCGGATGCGCTCGCCGCCGCCGGCAAGGGCATCGACGTTTATTTCTTTCTGGTCGGCATGATGCTGCTGGCCGAAGTTGCGCGCAAAGAAGGCTTGTTCGACTGGCTCGCGGCGCAGGCGGTTCGGCAGGCGCACGGTTCAGCGAAGCGGCTGTTCCTGATCGTGTATGTCGTCGGCACCGTCGTTACCGTTCTGCTGTCGAACGATGCCACTGCGGTGGTCCTGACGCCGGCGGTCTACGCAGCGACGCGCGCCGCCAAGGTCGAGCCGCTGCCGTATCTGTTCGTCTGCGCATTCATCGCCAATGCCGCAAGCTTCGTGCTGCCGATTTCCAATCCGGCCAACCTCGTGGTGTTCGGCAAGCAGATGCCGACGCTGGTGGATTGGCTGCGCATCTTCACGCTGCCTTCGATCGCGGCGATCGTTGCGACCTATCTGGCGCTGCGGCTGACGCAACGCCGCAGGCTTGCCGGTCCGGTCGCCGCCGTTGGTACGATTCCGACGCTGCCGTACACTGGCAAGCTGGCGGCATCGGGCATTTTGATGACGGCGGCCGTGTTGCTCACGGCCTCGGCGATGGATTGGGCTCTCGGGTTACCGACCTTTATCGCCGGCACGACCGTGACGGCGCTCGTGCTCCTGACCGGACGACAGTCGCCGCTGCCGGTGTTGCGGGATATTGCGTGGTCGGTGCTGCCGCTGGTGGCGGGCTTGTTCATTCTGGTCGAAGGCCTGAACCGGACCGGCGTGTTGCCGGCACTGGCGCGCATTCTCAAGCAGGCTTCGGTCGCGGCGCCACAGGCCACATCGTGGATCGCCGGCATCCTGGTCGCGCTGGCCTCGAATCTCCTGAACAATCTGCCGGTGGGCCTGATCGCCGCGACAACCACTCAGGCCGCGCAGGTTCCGGCGCACGTGACAGGCGCGATCCTGATCGGCGTCGATCTGGGACCGAACCTGTCGGTGACGGGTTCGCTGGCTACCATTCTCTGGCTGATCGTGCTGCGGCGCGAGGGCGAGCATGTCGGCGCCGCGCAGTTTCTCCGGCTCGGCATCGTGGTGATGCCGCCGGCTCTGCTGCTTTCGTTGTTCGCGCTTGCCGTGGTGTCGCCGTAATCGGCGACACCCGGCAACGCGGAAAGAAGGCGCGGTTTAAACTTGTGGCTTCGACTCCGGTACCGCGGCGGCCAACGCACGCGAGCGGAAATAATCCAGAACGAAAAGCCTGATCGCGGAAGACAGATTGCCCTGCTGGCGGTTGCTGTCGATCTCGCCGACTAATTCGGACAGCGTCATGTCGCGAAGGCCGGAGATTTCCTTCATGCCGTTCCAGAATGCCTCTTCGAGGCTGACGCTGGTCTTGTGACCGGCGACTACGATCGAGCGTTTCACAACTGGCGATTTCATGATGCGTCCTCGCCGTCGATGTGATGCTGATCGAGATGATCATTGGCGCGACTTGCCAGCAAATCATCGCGCGCGCGTTCGGATTTGGTTCGGCCGAACCGCACCCGGTTCGCATCGGCCTGTTTGGCCTCCTGCTCCCGCCGGTTGCGCTTCTTGAATTGCTTCAGGTTGACCAAGTCTCCCATGCCTTCCCCCATCATTTGACCGCTTGGGGGCAGGTAATGAATTCACGAAGGCGTGAGCGCTCGCGTCGAAGGTTGGCGTGCTCGGTCATCATTTAAGGGAATCCCCGTGATCGCTTTTTCTGATATCATCAAAGAATAAATTTCGGCCTACGAAAACAAAATCTTTAACTTGCTCTATCACGCTGCCGCGAAGCGGCGGTAGTTAATCAGCCCCGGTGTTTCGGTGCTATAAATTATAATTGTTCGTTGGCCACCGTCATGTCGCGGCGTCGCTACGATGCGCTCAACCAGGGTGCGTCATTTTGCTCGGCTGAACCTGCCGATCGAACCCAGCCGCTGACACGAATCAATGCCTCACGGCCACCTCTTTTAATGTTGTACCGTGTGTGTGCGCGGACTTTGCCACCTTTGCGGCGTTATCGTAGCCGATTTTAGGCGCCAGTGCGGTCACCGGCGACAGCGAACGCGCCATCAGCTCCCAGATGCGTTTTTCGTCGGCGTGTATTCCCACCACGCAAAGCTCCGCAGATGAACGAAAGCGTCGGCGGGCAATCTTATGGAGTGCATCATACCATATGCCAGCGGCGTGGCTTGCGCGCGTCGATTTCGGAACGACCCTGGCCGCCGCCTACGGCAATGGTGGCTGGATTGGTCGAACGGTGGGTCCTGTCCGCCACGCAAGGCGTGCCGTTTGCGCCGCGGCAGCGCCTCTACTCCGACAAGAGCGTGAAACGGCTGCGCCCGGATTACTTCTTGCGGAAGCGATCGAGACGAACGACTTCGGCACCGTCGCTCGGCTTCGGCGGTTCGTCGGGATCTTCGGCGGCCGGCTCGGCAACCGTCAGTGCCGTGGGAGCCGGCGCGGGAGCAGGGACCGAGGCTGTATTGACCGCCGGGCTTTCGGCGGCGGCATCCGATGCTTCGAACTGCAAGCCGAACTGCACGGACGGATCGAAGAAGCTCTTGATGGAGTTGAAAGGAACCACCAGGCGCTCGGGAATGCCGCCGAACGAAAGCCCGACTTCAAAACGATCCTCCAGGACCGTCAGGTCCCAGAACTGGTGCTGGAGGATGATGGTCATCTCTTCCGGATATTGCGCCAGGAGCCGCGGTGAAAGCTTGACGCCCTCGGCGGTGGACAGGAAGGTGATGAAGAAATGATGTTCGCCGGGCAAGCCATGCTCGGCGGCATCCGTCAACACACGTCGCAGCACGCCGCGCAATGCGTCGCGCGCCAAAACGTCGTATCGGATGTGATCGGTCGCCATTGAATTATCCTGTCGCGGGTTATCCTGTCGCGTTCAGATGCTGCCAGCGGATCGGCGGCGGTCCGTAGCCCGATTCGCTCCATCCGCGCATGCTACCCCGGCCGCGGTCCGAGGTCAGCAGGTGTTGCTGCTGTATATTCCAGCAAAAAAGGTCCGGCCATGACGGAATTGAAGTGGAGGCTTCTGTTGCCAGGTGCCTCCGAACCCCGCCTGACGGAGCTTAACCCATCAGGACTTTAGATTTGGTCTTTCAAACTGCGTTACGCAGCCTGAGCAACCGGAGCATAGTTGTCGTTTGCAACTATTGCATAGCCCGATAACGGCGGAACCATACCGAGAAAAAACACGCCCTTTACGCCCTCGTCGATCCTGTTTCGCCCCCGCCAAAACCCGCGCTGCGGTGGGCTTGGGTGGAGGCGCCGGGTGCTGCCCCCGGGTCCGAATGGTTTATTGCGACGGCAATTTATTTCCATAGCCGGCGAACCGGCAGCCCCAATATAGGGTGCAAATGTCGAGAAAAATAGTGCCCGCTCGAGGGTCGGCGGGGCAAAACCCGCCTGCAAAACCGTCGAGAGTTGCAGCCAGGAATACGCCGCCGTGCCCCGAAAGATCGGCCGGGCGTGGAAACCGAGGAATATCGGTTGGCCTTGCGCGAGCGGCGTTCTAAATCTGCCTCATGCCCCCGGATTCGTCGTCGGCTGCCGCTCTGGCTTCCGAAAACCTCGTTGCAGCACCACCCAGTCTGTTCGCGCTGTTCTTCGCCTTCGCGAAAATGTCGCTTGCGGGCTTTGGCGGGGTGTTGGTGTTCGCGCGCCGCGGCATCGTCGAGCAGCACCGCTGGATGACGGCGGAAGAGTTCAACGAGACCTTCGCGCTATGCCACTTTCTGCCGGGCCCGAACATCGTCAACCTGTCGGTGGTGTTCGGTTCGCGGTTTCGCGGCATTGGCGGAGCCATTGCGGCCTTCGCCGGGCTGGTTGGTCCGCCGCTCGTGCTCGTGACGATCTTGGCGGCGCTATATGCGCACTTCGGCCAGGTCGATGCGCTGCGGCGCATCCTCGCCGGAGTGTCGTGCGCGGCGGTCGGGCTGCTGATCTCGGTCGTCTTCAGGATGGCGATGCCGCTGGTCAGGAAGCGCGATCTGGTTGGTCTTGCGGTGCTGGCGGCAGTGTTCGTCGCTATCGGGATCGCTCGGCTGCCGCTGCAAGCGGTGCTGCTGGTGGCGATTCCACTGAGCATCGCCATTACCGTGGTGATGCGGCGGCGGGCCGCGCCATGAACCCGGACGACCATCCCACCCTGACACTGGCATGGACGTTCGGGGCGATGTCGTTGTTTGCGGTCGGAGGGGCGAATTCCGCGATTCCGGAAATGCACCGGATTGCCGTCGATGTTCACCATTGGCTGAGCGACCAGCAATTCGCCGACGTGTTCGCGATCTCGCAATTATCGCCGGGGCCGAATGTGCTGATCGTAACCCTGATCGGTTATGCCGTGGCCGGTGTCGGCGGCGCGCTGGTCGCGACCCTTGCGATGTGCGTTCCGACGGCGATCCTGGCCTATTGCGTCAGCGGATTTCTCACCCGATCGAGCCACGCACGCTGGCCTGCGGTCATTCAGGCATCGCTGGTCCCGCTTTCAATCGGCCTGATGGCCGCCAGCGGCCTGATTTTGGCGTTGACCTCCGACCGAACCTGGGCCGCCGCGCTGCTGACCGCCACGACCGCCGTGCTGGCGGCCACCACCGGGCTCAACCCGCTCTGGCTGCTGCTGGCAGGGGGCTGTCTCGGCTTTATCGGCGTGATCGGGTGAGGGAACAGCGGCGAGGGCGTTGCCGAAGGTGGGCATCGTACCCAGTTTTCGGGGTATAATCGCCGCGCGCGGCCGAATCGGCGTTGTCCGCCGCCCCGTCCGGCCGCTAGACCATTTCATCCCGGGAGCCGCAACATCACGCCATGAACCAATATCACGATCTGCTCGAACGGATTCTTGCTGACGGCGCCGAGAAGCACGACCGCACCGGCACCGGCACGCTGTCGGTCTTCGGACACCAGATGCGCTTCAACCTGTCGGCCGGATTCCCGATGCTGACGACGAAGCGGCTGCCGCTGAAGGCGATCGTGCACGAATTGCTGTGGTTCCTTAAGGGCGACACCAATATCAAATACCTCAGGGATAACGGCGTTTCGATCTGGGACGAATGGGCCGACGCCAACGGCGACCTCGGCCCGGTCTACGGATCGCAGTGGCGATCCTGGCCGGCGCCCGACGGGCGCAGCATCGATCAGATTTCGAATGTGGTCGACATGATCAAGCGCAATCCGGATTCGCGGCGCCTGATCGTCAGTGCCTGGAATCCGGCCGACGTCGACAAGATGGCGCTGCCGCCTTGCCATTGCCTGTTTCAGTTCTATGTCGCGAACGGCAAATTGTCCTGCCAACTCTACCAGCGCTCGGCCGATGTCTTTCTCGGGGTGCCCTTCAACATCGCATCCTATGCACTGCTGACGATGATGGTCGCGCAGGTGACGGATCTGAAGCTTGGCGATTTCGTTCACAGCCTCGGCGATGCGCATCTCTACTCGAACCATCTCGATCAGGCCCGTCTGCAATTGACGCGGCCGACGCGCGCGCTCCCGGTGATGAAGATCAACCCCGCGGTGAAGGACATCTTCGCGTTCCGCTACGAGGATTTTTCGCTCGAAGGTTACGATCCGCATCCGCACATCAAGGCCGAGGTGGCCGTGTGAGTCGCGATGTGACCGGGACAGTCGCTGTGCGCCCTGAAGTCGTGCTCATGGTCGCTGCCGCTGACAATGGCGTGATCGGCGCCGGCGGTGCGATTCCGTGGCGGTTGAAGACCGATCAGCAGCGCTTGAAGACGATGACCATGAACAAGCCGGTGGTGATGGGGCGCAAGACCTTCGTTTCGTTGCGCCGGCCGCTGCCCGGACGCACCAATATCGTGGTTACGCGGGACGAGGGCTTTCGCGCCGCGGGTGCGGTGGTAACGACGTCGTTTGCGCATGCCCGCGCGATCGCGACCGGCGATGCGCTGCGGCGTTTCGCCACTGAGATCGCGGTGATCGGCGGCGCGGAAATTTACGCACAGTGGATGCCTGTCGCCGATCGGCTGGAAGTGACCGAGGTTCACGCCCGGCCCGAGGGCGATACCCGTTTCGCCGCTATCGATGGATCTGTCTGGAAAGAGGTGGCGCGTGTGCGAAATCCGGCGGGTCCGGACGACAGCGCCGAGTTTTCCTATGTGACTTATATTCGGCTGCATCCGTTTCCTATGTAAGGCCTATTCGGCGAAAGTCGCATTAACCGCTTCGGGTAATGTTGGATTGACAATCATGGCCTCGGGCATAGCTCCTTCGAGCAGGAAGCTTGCGTTGTAAGGGCCGAGGTCGTCCCCTATAAAGCCATCCAGATCGCGCGCCCGGACATCCTGACCCGGGCGCTCGCGGAGGAGAGTATTGATGCCGTGGAAGAATCAAGGCGGAGGCCCCTGGGGCTCGGGTCCGAAAGGACCTTGGGGCTCCGGCCCGCAACCGGTGGGACCGAGGCCCCCCGACCTTGAAGACCTTCTGCGGCGCGCCCAGGACCGGCTTCAGCAGTTGCTGCCGGGCGGGTATTTCAGCGGTCTCGGCATTGTCGTCATCCTGGTCGCCGCCGCCTTGATCTGGGCGATGTCCGGTTTTTATCGCGTCCAGTCCGAAGAGCTCGGCGTCGTGCTGCGCTTCGGCAAGTATGTACGCGATGCCCAGCCGGGGCTGAACTATCATCTGCCATACCCGATCGAGACCGTGCTGCTGCCGAAGGCGCTGCGTGTTTCGACCTTAAGCATCGGCATGACGCTGATCGACGATCCGGCCCGACGCGGCAGGACGATGCGCGACGTGCCCGAGGAAAGCCTGATGCTGACCGGCGACGAGAACATCGTCGATGTCGATTTTACCGTGCTGTGGCGCATCAAGCCGAAGGGCGCGGCCGATTTCCTGTTCAACATCCAGAATCCCGAAGGCACCGTGAAGGCAGTCGCGGAAAGCGCGATGCGCGAAGTCATCGGCCGCTCCAACATCCAGCCGATCCTCACCGGCGCGCGGACCTCGACCGAACTCGCCGTGCAGGAACTGATGCAGAAGACCCTCGACAGCTACGGCTCGGGCATCCTTGTCCAGCAGGTGCAGATGCAGAAGGTCGATCCTCCGGCACAGGTGATCGATGCGTTCCGCGACGTGCAGGCCGCCCGGGCCGATCTCGAGCGGCTGCAGAACGAAGCCCAGACCTACGCCAATCGTGTCGTGCCGGATGCGCGCGGACGCGCCGCCCAGATCCTGCAGGTCGCCGAAGGCTATAAGCAGCAGGCGGTCGCCGAGGCCAAGGGCCAGAGCGCGCGGTTCCTCAAGGTCTATGACGAGTACAAGAAGGCGCCGGACGTCACGCGTCAGCGGATCTATCTGGAGACGATGGAACGCATCCTCGGCGGCTCCGAGAAGCTGGTCTTTGACGGCGGCGGTTCCTCCGGGTCTCAGAATATCGTGCCTTATTTGCCTCTGAGCGAGTTGACGCCGCGGCGTCCGCCGGCAGCGCCGACGAACCAGCCGCAAGTGCAGGGGAGCGTACGATGAGGTCCCCGGTTACAGGTATCGTCACATTGATCGGGCTGCTGATCGTCGTCATCATCGGCTACAGCTCGGTCTTCACTGTCGATCAGACGGAACAGGCGCTGGTGGTGCGGCTCGGCAAGCCGGTCGGCGTCATCACGGATCCCGGCCTGCATTTCAAGGCCCCCTTTATCGACACCGTGATTCCGATCGACAAGCAAATCCTTGATCTGGAAAATCCGTCGCAGGAAATCATCGCGTCGGACCAGAAGCGGCTCGTGGTCGACGCCTTCGCGCGTTACCGCATCAAGGACGCGCTGCAGTTTTATCAGAGCGTCGGCTCGATCCAGGCCGCCAACATCCAGTTGACGACAATCCTGAACGCGTCGTTGCGCCGTGTGCTCGGCGAAGTGACCTTCATCCAGGTCGTGCGCGACGAGCGTGAAGCCCTGATGGCGCGGATTCGCGATCAGGTCGACAAGGAGGCTGCCAATTACGGCATCGAGGTCGTTGACGTCCGGATCAGGCGCGCCGATCTGCCGGAACAGAACAGCCAGGCGGTCTATCAGCGCATGCAGACGGAGCGGCAACGTGAAGCTGCCGAATTCCGCGCCCAAGGCGGCCAGAAAGCCCAGGAGATCAGGTCGAACGCGGATCGTGAGGCCACTGTCATCGTCGCCGAGGCAAATTCGACCGCCGACCGGATACGCGGTGAGGGCGACGGTGAACGCAACCGGTTGTTTGCCGAAGCCTATGGCAAGGATCCGGACTTCTTCGCGTTCTATCGCTCCATGACGGCCTATGAGAACGGTCTGAAGAGCAGCGATACCCGGTTCCTGCTGCGGCCGGATACCGACTTCTTCAGGTTCTTCAACAACCCCGATGGCAAGATGCCCGCGGCGCCGCAGGCTTCCGCCACAGCGGCTCCTGCGGCGACGAAACCATGAAGTATCTGGACCATGGCCCCGCGACAAATGCCAAGCGTTTGCGCGGCGATCATGCTGGGATAATTAGTAGAGCAGGATAACTGTACGAGGAAAGCTCTCCCGTTCCGGTCCGCTGCTCGGGGCCGGGCGAGGGTGGCGCCTCGGTTCGGATGTTGAATCGAAAAACAATATCAAACGGGAGGTTGCCATCCGATGAGGTCCATAGCGTTCACCGACTTCCTCATCGGTGTAGGTATCCTGTTTGTACTGGAAGGCCTGTTGTTCGTGGCGAGCCCGGCCTGGATGCGCCGGGCGATGAAAAGCGCAATGGCGACGCCGGACAACATCCTGCGCGCCGTGGGCATCGGGTCGGCGGTGGCCGGCCTCGTCCTGATATGGATCGTTCGGCGATAGAGCAGCTTATTATTTAAGCATGATCTTCGCGCACATGCTTTGCGTTTGCCCGCGAAAGCAAACTGCTTGCGCCAAACCGGCCTTCCGGGTCTGGATCGCGGCCTCGCGCCGAGCGTCGCGCGACGCTGCGAGAGGCGCCCTTGAACGGCGTATCCGGAAATCCAACGCATCGAGCCGTGGGTAACGGGGGTAGACGGCAGCGGGAGCAACGCCAGGGTGTATTGTTCATGCCGGTTTTCGCCGTATTTGGCGTACGCTGATGGCGCACGAAATGTACCGCCGATGCTTGCGCCGTAACCCGGTTCGGGCGCAGTGTGGTGCTAAATCCAGCTCCTTCTTTGAGAGAGACCTGACATGACCGGTGCGATCCCAGCCTTGAGTAGTCGCTTGCGCCCCTGGGTAGCCGCAATATGCCTCGGCGCCATCAGCGTTGTCGTCGCGCAGCCGGCGTTTGCGCGCGGCCCCGACGGCATCGCCGACGTTGCCGAGAAGGTTATCGATGCGGTGGTCAACATCTCGACCTCGCAGACCGTCGAGGCCAAAGGCGGGCCTTCCGGCGGTGACGGCCGCAACACCATGCCGAAATTGCCACCGGGCTCGCCGTTCGAGGAGTTCTTCGACGACTTCTTCAAGAACCATCGCAACGGCCCGGACGGTAACCGCGGCGGCGACATGCAGCCGCACAAGACCACTTCGCTCGGCTCCGGCTTCATCATCGATACCTCGGGCATCGTCGTGACGAATAATCACGTCATCGCGGATGCCGACGAGATCAACGTGATCATGAACGACGGCAGCAAGTTCAGGGCCGAACTGGTCGGCGTCGACAAGAAGACCGACCTTGCGGTGTTGAAATTCAAACCGACGAAGCCGCTGGTGGCCGTCAAGTTCGGCGATTCCGACAAGCTGCGACTCGGCGAGTGGGTGATTGCGATCGGCAATCCCTTCAGCCTTGGCGGTACCGTGACCGCGGGCATCGTCTCGGCACGCAACCGCGACATCGCCTCCGGGCCCTACGACAATTACATCCAGACCGACGCCGCCATCAATCGCGGCAATTCCGGCGGTCCGCTGTTCAATCTCGATGGCGAAGTGATCGGCGTCAACACGCTGATCATCTCGCCGACCGGCGGATCGATCGGTATCGGCTTTGCGGTGCCGTCCAAGACCGTCGCCGGCGTGGTCGATCAACTCCGGCAGTTCGGCGAACTTCGCCGCGGCTGGCTCGGAGTTCGCATCCAGCAGGTCACCGACGAGATCGCCGAGAGTCTCAATATCAAGCCCGCACGCGGCGCCCTGATCGCCGGCGTCGACGACAGCGGCCCGGCCAAGCCGGCGGGAATCGAGCCGGGCGACGTCGTCGTCAGGTTTGACGGCAAGGATATCAAGGAGCCGAAGGATCTGTCGCGTGTTGTGGCCGATACGGCGGTCGGCAAGGAGGTCGATGTCGTCGTCATCCGCAAGGGTGAGGAGCAGACCCGCAAGGTCACGCTCGGCCGCCTCGCGGATACCGACAAGCCGGTGCAGGCTTCGACCAAGACGCAGGAGCCCGTGGAGAAGCCGGTGACGCAAAAAGCGCTCGGGCTCGATCTCGCGAGCCTGAACAAGGATCTGCGCAGCCGCTACAAGATCAAGGACAGCGTCAAGGGCGTCATCATTACCAGCGTCGACGGCACCTCCGACGCCGCCGATAAACGCCTGAGCCCCGGTGAGGTCATCGTCGAAGTGGCGCAGGAGGCCGTGAGCAGCGCCGCCGACGTCAAGAAGCGCGTCGATCAGCTCAAGAAGGACGGCAAGAAATCCGTGCTTCTGCTGGTGTCCAATGCCGAGGGCGAACTTCGCTTCGTGGCGCTGAGCGTGCAGTAGCGCTCGCGACCCGCATCCGTTGCGTCATTGCCGGGCAAAGCGGTCTGCCGTGCGCAGACCGCTTGAACTTGTCTGCGACCCCGGCAATTCATCCTCTTTCGCGGGATTCTCTCGATATGATGGATGTTCGGATCAAGTCCGGGCATGACGAGCGAGCGCGCCGAAAGACTACGCGTCGGCAAACTCCTCGCGCCGGTATCCCTGCGCGTACAGCAGCGCCGTAAGGTCGCCGTGATCGATGCGTACATGGGCGGCCGCCGCGACGGCGGGCTTGGCGTGGTAGGCGACGCCGAGGCCCGCGGCCTCGATCATACCGAGATCATTGGCGCCGTCGCCGACCACCAGGGTATCGAGGTTGTCGAGATCGAAAGCCTCGCGCAGTTCGACCAGGGTGGCGAGCTTGGCGGCGCGGCCCAGGATCGGCTCGGCGACCTCGCCCGTCAGTTTGCCTCCCTCGACCTTGAGTTCGTTGGCGCGGCTTTCCTGAAATCCGATCATCGCCGCGACCGCACTGGCGAACAATGTAAAGCCGCCCGAGATCAGGCAGGTGTATCCGCCGTGCGCGCGCATGGTTCCGACCAGTTCGCGGCCGCCGGGCGTCAGCGTAATTCGGGTTTTGAGCACTTCATCGATCACGCCGACCGGAAGACCCTTCAACAGTGCGACGCGCTCGCGCAGCGCAGGCTCGAACGCAATTTCGCCGCGCATCGCGCGTTCGGTGATCGCAGCGACATGGGCTTTCAATCCGGCAAAATCCGCCAGCTCGTCGATGCATTCCTGCCCGATCATGGTGGAGTCCATGTCGGCCAGAAAAAGCTTCTTGCGCCGGTCGATTCGGGATTGCACCACGATGTCGATCGGCAGGTCGCCGCGCGCCTCGCGCAGGCGTGCGACGGTAGCCCCGGCATCCTCGCTACCGTCAAAGGGGATATCGACCGCCACCTCGTCGAACAGCCATTGCGCGGGACCCGGCGAGGCAAGAACCGCGCGCGCGCCGTCCACGACCGTGCTATCGAGCGCAGGATTGGCGGGATTGCAGATGAGCGTGGCGACCAGGGACATCGGTGTGAATTCGCTCCGGCAGGCGGGCCAAGCGGTGCTTATCGCAGGGCCGACCGCGAGCGGCAAGTCGGCGCTGGCCCTGGCGCTGGCGGAAGCGACCGGCGGCGTCATCATCAACACCAATTCCATGCAGGTTTACCGCGACCTCCGCATCATCACCGCGCGTCCGACGCCGGCAGAAGAAGCGCAGGTGCTGCATCGGCTCTACGGCCATGTCGATGCTGCGACCAATTTCTCGGCGGGCAGCTGGGTAGCCGATGCGAGGGTGGCGCTGTCGGACGCGCGCGCGCAAAACCGCTTGCCGATCTTCACCGGAGGGTCCGGCCTTTACTTCAAAGCCCTGACGCGCGGACTTTCGGCGGTGCCGCCTATTCCCGCGGCGATCCGCGATGGCGTCCGTGCCCGGCTGGAGCGCAATGGCGTCGAGGCGTTGCACGCCGAACTCGCGCAGCGCGATCCTGCCGCCGCCGAACGCCTCAAACCGCGCGACCGCACCCGCATCGCGCGGGCGCTCGAGGTGGTCGAGGCGACCGGGCGCTCGCTGGCCGACTGGCATCGTGACGGCTTGCCGCCATTGTTGCCGGCGGGGTCGTTCAGCGCGTTGTTCCTGGCACCCGATCGCGATGCGCTGTACGCGCGGATCGATGCGCGTTTCGAGGCCATGCTTGCCGCCGGCGCGCTGGAGGAAGTTGCGCGCCTGGGCGGGCGTCAACTCGACCCGCTGCTGCCGGCAATGAAGGCCCATGGCGTGCCGGCGCTGCTGGCGCATCTGCGCGGCGAGATCACCCTGGAGGCGGCCGCCGAGACCGGCCGCGCCGACACCCGCCACTATGCCAAGCGGCAGTTCACCTGGTTCCGACATCAATTGCCGGAATTCGAATGGCTCGGGCCGGAAGAGGCGAGGGGGTGGCTGGAGGCGTCAGTCCGGGATGGTCCGAAGGGCCGGACCCGGAGCCCCGAGATTCCGGGTTCGCTACGCGCCCCGGAATGACCCGATCGTAACGGCGCGCGCATGGCTGGCGCATCAATTTCGTGCTCGCCCAACGCCCGCAACCCCGCTAGGCTGCAAAAAATGGCGCTGGGCCAGCACCTCACTTGACTTTCGGGGTTTGGTCGCTATGTTCCGCGCAACCTTTGGGAAGTCCGAGCTACGAAATGCGTAATATTATTACAAAAATCCTTATCGTAGTCGTACCCTGGCGCACCGCCGGGGATGGCTAACGCCATCCCACATTCCAGGCGGTGTGCAGGGGTCCTCTTGGGCCCCTTTTTATTTTCTACACCAACCCAACTGAAGAAAGCCGCTGAAAACAGCGAATCCGGAGCCAGCCATGAGCGACAAGAGCGACGATCCGAACCAGATGACCGGTGCAGCCATGATCGTGCGCGCGCTCATCGATCATGGCGTCAAGCACCTGTTCGGATATCCCGGAGGGGCGGTGCTTCCGATCTATGACGAGATTTTCCAGCAGAGCGAGGTCGAGCACATTTTGGTGCGGCATGAGCAAGGTGCCGGCCACGCCGCCGAAGGCTATGCGCGCTCCACCGGCAAGCCGGGCGTCGTGCTGGTGACATCGGGGCCGGGCGCCACCAACATGGTGACTCCGTTGACCGATGCGCTGATGGATTCGATCCCGCTGGTGTGCATCACCGGGCAGGTGCCGACGCATTTGATCGGCAATGACGCGTTCCAGGAATGCGACACGGTCGGCATCACCCGTCCCTGCACCAAGCACAACTGGCTGGTGCGCGACGTCAACGACCTGGCGAAAGTGCTGCACGAGGCGTTCTACGTCGCGAGCACGGGCCGTCCCGGCCCGGTCGTGGTCGATGTGCCTAAGGACGTGCAGTTCGCCGTCGGGACCTATCATCCGCCCCGCAAATCCGACGTGCATGTGTCGTACGTGCCGCGCGTGAAGGGCGACGCGACGCAGATCCGCAAGGCGGTGGCACTGTTGGCCTCCGCCAAGCGGCCGGTGATCTATACCGGCGGCGGCGTCATCAATTCCGGTCCCGAAGCATCAAGGCTGCTGCGCGAACTGGTCGAGGTCACCGGTTTCCCGATCACCTCGACCTTGATGGGGCTGGGCGCCTATCCGGCGTCGGGCAAGAACTGGCTCGGCATGCTCGGCATGCACGGCACCTACGAGGCCAATATGGCGATGCATGACTGCGACGCCATGCTCTGCGTCGGTGCGCGGTTCGACGACCGCATCACCGGGCGCACCGACGCGTTTTCGCCGAACTCGAAGAAAATCCATATCGACATCGATCCGTCCTCGATCAACAAGAACATCCGTGTCGATATCCCGATCATCGGTGATGCCGGCAATGTGCTCGGCGATCTCTTGCAGGTGTTCAAGGCGGAAGCGAAAAAGCCTGACACCAAGCCGTGGTGGCAGGAAATAGCGAAATGGCGTGCACGCAATTCGCTGTCTTACAAGAAGAACAGCGATATCATCCTGCCGCAATACGCGATCGAGCGGTTATTCGAGGCGACGCGCGGGCGCGACACTTACATCACCACCGAGGTCGGCCAGCACCAGATGTGGGCGGCGCAGTTCTTCGGCTTCGAGGAGCCGCATCGCTGGATGACCTCGGGCGGCCTCGGCACCATGGGCTACGGCCTGCCGGCGGCGGTCGGCGTTCAGGTCGCCCATCCCGACAGCCTGGTGATCGACATCGCAGGCGACGCCTCGGTGCAGATGACGATGCAGGAGATGTCGACCGCGGTTCAGTATGAACTGCCGATCAAGATATTCATCCTGAACAACCAGTACATGGGCATGGTGCGGCAGTGGCAGCAGCTGCTGCACGGCAACCGGCTGTCGCACTCCTATTCGGAATCGCTGCCTGACTTCGTCAAGCTTGCGGACGCCTTTGGCTGCGTCGGTCTTCAGGTCACCAAGCCCCGCGATCTCGATGGCGCGCTCAAGGAGATGATCGCCGTCAAGCGGCCGGTGCTGTTCGATTGCCGGGTGGCCGCGCTGGAGAATTGCTTCCCGATGATTCCTTCAGGCAAGGCGCACAACGAAATGCTGTTGCCGGCGGAAGCCAATGACGAGGTTACCGCAACCGCCTTCGCCGGCGGCAAGGCGCTGGTGTGAAGATGGCGCGGATTGTCGGGAAGCGCCGGCTGAACGTTTTGCCGCCATTGTCCGGCCGGACCGGACGATCCAGTATTGCGCGAGCGTCGGGTTTCATGTCGGACGCCTGCGATTACTGGATACCCGCTTTCACGGGTATGACGGCGCCGGATGAGGCAATCGCTTACTGCTAATTCGGATGCTCGCCTGCGATATGACGAACGAGAGATCGATAGGGAAATTAAGATGAACCAGCCCGCATCCGCCTATTTCATGGAAGAGCGCCACGATCCGACGGAGTCGCACACGCTCTCGGTATTGGTACAGAACGAGCCCGGCGTGCTGGCGCGCGTGATCGGGCTGTTCTCCGGGCGCGGCTACAACATCGAAAGTCTCACGGTGTCGGAGACCGAGAACCAGAAACACCTGTCGCGCATCACCATCGTCACGACAGGTACGCCGATGGTGATCCAGCAGATCAAGCACCAGCTCGCCCGCATGATCCCGGTCTATCGCGTTGTCGACATGACGCTGTCGGGCCGCTCGATCGAGCGCGAACTGGCGATGGTGAAGGTGCGCGGCGAAGGCAACAACCGCGTCGAGGCGCTGCGGCTCGCGGACGCGTTTCGCGCCCGCGTGATCGACGCCACCACCGAAAGCTTCGTTTTCGAAATCACCGGCAATTCGACCAAGATCAGCCAATTCGTCGACCTGATGCGTCCGCTCGGCCTCGTCGAGGTCTCGCGCACCGGGGTGGCCGCCATCGGGCGCGGGCCGGAGGGGATGTAAACCATGCTGGCGCGCGACTGGTACTACAACGAGCGACGGGAGATCGGTCTCGATTCCGCGGTCGCCTCGATCTACGACTGCCACGATGATCGGGACGTCCGTGCCCGCGAGACGCTGGCCATGTTGGGTGTGCAGCGCGGCTGGCGGGTGGCCGATATCGGTTGCGGCAACGGCGTGTTGGCCTGCGAGGCCGCGCAGCTTGGCGCCGAGGTCGACGCAATAGACATTTCACCGGCGATGCTGGCGCTCGCCAACATCCAGGCCCGCGACCGCAAGCTTTCGATCCGGACCCAGTCGGCGGGGCTGCTGAGCTTTGCCTACGAGCCCGAATCCTACGACCTCATCGTCAGCGAATTCACGCTGCATCACTTGCCGGATTTCTGGAAAGCGGTCGCGCTGTCGCGAATCCATAACGCGCTGAAGCCGGGCGCAAGCTTCTTCCTGCGCGATATCGTGTTCGTCAACATGCCCGACGGTTCCGAGCGCGACATCGGCGCATGGGCGGATTTCAACATCAAGAACCACGGCTTTTCGCGCGACAGCGTCGCCACCCATATGCGCGACGAGTTTTCCACCTTCGGCTGGGTGATCGAGCGCATGCTTACCGATGTCGGCTTCACGCTGGTGTCGGCCGATTATCACGCCCCGCTGCACGGCACCTACCTGCTGCGAAAACCGAAACCCGGCGAGCAAAGCTAGAACCCGATGAAGCCAACCGATATCGGCCTCGCCGTGATGGTGGCGGTGATCTGGGGGCTCGCCTTCGTCGCGAGCCGGATCGCGCTCGACGAATTTTCGCCGGCGCTGATGACGACGCTGCGGTTTGCGATCGCGGCGTTGCCATGCCTGCTGGTGCCGCGGCCGAAAGTCCCGTGGCCGGTATTGATCGCGATCAGCTTCACGCTGTTCCTCGGGCAGTTTCTCGCGCAAGCCTACGGGATCGCCCACGGCGTTCCGGTCGGGCTGTCCAGCGTGATCGTGCAGAGCCAGGCGCTGTTCACGATCGGCTTTGCCGCGATCGTGTTCGGCGAACGGCCGACGTCGCGCCAGACGCTCGGAATAGGCATCGCGGCCACGGGCCTGCTGATGATCTGCGGCACCGTCGGCTATGATTTCAGCGTCGGCGCTTTTTCGGTGCTGATGATTTCCCCGGTCAGCTTCGCAATCGGCAACCTCCTGCTGCGGCACGCCAAGGATGCGCCGATGTTCGACCTGTTCGCGTGGCTGTGCTTGGTCGCGGCCGTTCCGTTGTTCGTACTGACGTTGTGTCTGGACGGACCCCAGGCCACCTGGCACGCGCTACGCTACATTTCGCCGACCGGTCTTGTCTGCATGATTGCCCTCGGCGGCATTTCCACCTGTGTCGCCTATTGGCTGTGGGGCCGGCTGTTGCGGGACTACACGGCCGCGCAGGTAGTGCCGTTTGCGCTGCTGGTGCCTTTCGTCGGCTCGGCCGCTTCCAGCATCGTGTTCGGCGAGCGCTTCGGACCGCTGCGACTGTCCGGAATGGTGATCGTGGTCTGCGGCATCGCCATCATGCTGCTGTCGCCACGATCGCAACTTCCGTCGAAACAAATATTGCCCGAAATCGGCTGAGCGACCCAGTTCATGAGCACGGATATGTCGCAACCGCTCCTGATCGCCTTCGTTGTTTTTGCCGTCGTGATGTTCTTCACGCCGGGACCGAACAACATCATGCTGTTGTCGTCCGGGCTGACCTATGGTTTCCGGCGCAGCCTGCCGCATATGGCGGGCATCTCGATCGGTTTTGCCTTCATGGTCGCCGCGGTCGGCCTCGGCTTCGGCGCGGTCTTCATCGCCTATCCGGTGTTGCGGACCATTCTGAAGTATGCCGGCGCCGCATATCTGATTTATCTGGCCGCGATTATCGCGGTGGCGAAGCCGCCGGTGCCGGGGCAGGACAATCGCCGCGGGCCGATGACCTTCTGGGGCGCGGCGCTGTTCCAGTGGATCAACGTCAAGGGCTGGGTGATGGTGATCGGCACCATCACCGCCTACGCGGCGATCGCGAGCTTTCCCTGGAATATCGCGATCCAGACCACGCTGAGCCTGCTGCTGGGGACGGTTTCATCGGTCACCTGGACCCTGTTCGGCAGTTCGCTGCGGCCGCTCATGACGTCGGGGCGCAAGGTGCGGGCTTTCAATATCGTGATGGCGCTGTTGCTGTTGGCCTCGCTCTATCCGGTGTTCACGGACGCATGAAGTGGCGGCGCGGCATGCAGAAACGGGTTTCCCCTGAGGTACAAAATGGACTAGACAACCCCCGAAATTAGACGCCGGCCGGCATGCCGGACAGCGTCCCGATGCCGGAACATCAAACCGAACATTCACGAGCCAAGACGATCCGGGCACTCCGTCCGGCCAGCCAAGAGGAACCATCATGCGTGTTTATTACGATCGCGACGCCGACCTGAACCTGATCAAGGGCAAGAAGGTCGTCATCGTCGGCTACGGCAGCCAGGGCCACGCCCATGCGCTCAACCTGAAGGACTCCGGCGTCAAGGACGTCACCATCGCGCTGCGCAAGGGTTCGGCGTCGGCCAAGAAGGCCGAGGCGGCGGGCTTCAAGGTGATGGAAGTCGCCGAGGCCGCGAAGTGGGGCGATCTCGTGATGATGCTTACCCCCGACGAGTTGCAGGGTGACATCTATCGCGATCACCTGCACGACAACATGAAGAAGGGGGCCGCGCTCGTCTTCGCGCACGGTCTCAACGTGCATTTCAACCTGCTCGACCCGCGCGCCGATCTCGACGTGCTGATGATCGCGCCGAAGGGCCCCGGCCACACCGTGCGTTCGGAATATCAGCGTGGCGGCGGCGTGCCCTGCCTGATCGCGATCGCGAAGGATTCGTCGGGCAACGCGCATGATCTCGGGCTGAGCTACGCCTCGGCGATCGGCGGCGGCCGGGCCGGCATCATCGAGACCTCGTTCAAGGAAGAGTGCGAGACCGACCTGTTCGGCGAGCAGGTGGTGCTGTGCGGCGGTCTGGTGGAACTGATCAAGGGCGGCTACGAGACGCTGGTGGAAGCCGGCTACGCGCCCGAGATGGCCTATTTCGAGTGCCTCCACGAGGTGAAGCTGATCGTCGACCTGATCTATGAAGGCGGCATCGCCAACATGAACTATTCGATCTCCAATACCGCCGAGTACGGCGAATACGTCACCGGCCCGCGCATCGTCACCGAGGAGACCAAGAAGGAGATGAAGCGCGTGCTCAGCGACATCCAGTCCGGCAAGTTCGCGCGCGACTGGATGCTGGAGAACAAGGTAAACCAGACCTCGTTCAAGGCGACACGCGCCAAGCTCGCCCAGCATCCGATCGAGGAAGTCGGCGCCAAGCTCCGCGACATGATGCCGTGGATCAAGAAGGCCGCGCTGGTCGACAAGACCAAGAACTAAGTCTCGGCCCACGGGTTGAGTGCGAGATCGTGCAGGCGCGATCTCGATGATCAAGAAGCGCATCTCCTTGACAGGGAGGTGCGCTTCGTTTTTTGCGGTTCC
The DNA here is from genome assembly GCA_963756215.1 of uncultured Alphaproteobacteria bacterium. GTDB lineage: Bacteria > Pseudomonadota > Alphaproteobacteria > Rhizobiales > Xanthobacteraceae > Bradyrhizobium. The sequence continues at coordinate 824,364 of CAVWMY010000003.1, forward strand.
CGCCGTTGCCGGTCACGGAGGAGCACCCGCGATGTTGCGCCGCACGCCGTCGCCCGCGCGACAAATAGCCGTTGGTCAACGCGGGATACCGGATCGGAGGCGGCTTTCGGCGGCTGGAGGGGCCTGCTAGCTTCCATCCAATTCAAAAAAGAACAGAGGAAACTGTCCGACCAAAACCGTGACGCGTTGCCCGCACGAGGAGGACACTCATGGAGCGCAGTGCCAAGGATTTCTTCAGAACGCTTGTCAGGAATTTTGCATTTTCCGGACTGATCCTGGCCGCGGCCACCGCGCAGGCCGTCGCGCAAAAGAAATACGATACCGGCGCAACCGATAGCGAAATCAAGATCGGCAATATCATGCCGTACAGCGGACCGGCATCGGCCTATGGCATCATCGGCAAGACGATGAGCGCCTATTTCCGGATGATCAACGACAATGGCGGCATCAATGGCCGCAAGATCAACTTCATCTCCTATGACGATGCCTATAGCCCGCCGAAGACGGTCGAGCAGGCGCGCAAACTGGTCGAGAGCGATGAGGTGTTCCTGATTTTCGCGCCGCTCGGTACCGCGAGCAACGCGGCGATCCAGAAATACATGAACACCATGCAGGTGCCGCAACTGTTCGTCGCCACCGGCGCCTCGCGCTGGGGCGACCCCGAGCATTTCCCCTGGACCATCGGCTGGCAGCCGAATTACCGCGCCGAAGCCCGAGTCTATGCCACCTACGTCCTGCAGAATTATCCCAGTGCGAAGATCGGCGTGCTCTATCAGAACGACGATTTCGGCAAGGACTACGTTCTCGGATTGAAGGATGTGTTGCGCGACAAATACGACAAGATGGTCGTCGCCAGCGTGCCCTACGAGACCAGCATGCCGACCGTGGATTCCCAGGTCGTCGCGATCAAGACCGCCAATCCCGACATCTTCGTCAATATCGCGACACCGAAATTCGCGGCACAAGCCATCAAGAAAGTCGCCGAACTCGGCTGGCATCCCGTCCACATCATGACCAACGTGTCGGCCTCGGTCGGCGCGGTGCTCAAGCCCGCGGGGCTCGACAACTCCGCCGGCATCCTCAGCGCGGGCTACCAGATGGACGTCACCGATCCGCAGTGGGACAGTTATCCGGGCATGCAGAAATACCGTGCCTTCATGGCCAGTTATTATCCGGACGCCGACAAGTCCGAGAGCGGGCCGCTGACGGCCTTCAACTCGTCGACCGCGCTGGTCGAGGTGCTGAAGCGGTGCGGCGACAATCTCACGCGCACGAACGTCATGAAGGTGGTCGCGAACATGGATTTCGAGATCAACACCTACATCCCGGGAATCCGCGTCAAGACCTCGCCGACGGATTTCTATCCGATCGAGCAGGTGCAGATGATGAAATTCACCGGCGCGAAATGGGAGCTGTTCGGTCCGATCATCGACGGGCACGCCGAATAGGGCGCCTGCTGACCCGGGAGCCGATGTAGCGCTGTAACGGCTTTTGGTTGTGTGGCCCTGCTGTTCGTGCTGACCTGTCGGGATCCGGGGGAATGGTCATGAAATCCGTCGTCGTCACCGGCGCGTCCACCGGCATCGGCTGGGCCACGGCCCGGCTGCTGCTCGATCGGGGTTTTCGGGTGTTCGGCAGCGTGCGCGGAAAGGCCGATGCCGACCGCCTGGGCGGCGAATTCGGCGCGAACTTCACCCCGCTCCTGTTCGACGTCACCGATGAGGCGGCGGTGCATGCGGCGGCGGGCGAAGTCCGTGCTGTCCTGGCGGGCGAGACGCTGACCGGCCTGGTCAACAATGCCGGCATCGCCCTCGTGGGGCCGGTATTGGAGATGCCGCTCGAGCAGTTTCGCCGCCAGATCGACGTCAACGTCATCGGGCCATTCATCGCCACCCAGGCCTTCGGTCCGCTGCTCGGGGCCGACCCCGAGCTGAAAGGACCCAGAGGGCGGATCGTGATGATCTCGTCGGTCGCCGGCCGCAACGGTAACCCGTTCACGCCGGGCTATTCGGCCTCGAAGCACGCCATCGAGGGCCTGTCGGAAAGCCTGCGCCGAGAACTGATGCTGTTCGGCATCGACGTCATCATCATTGCGCCCGGCGCGGTGAAGACGCCGATCTGGGGCAAGGCCGAAGATGCCGGTCTGTCCGCCTATCGGGATTCGCCGTACCTGCCGGCGTTGAAGAAGATCAACCAGGTCACCCGGGATTTCGAGAAGATCGGGTTGCCGCCGGAAAAGATCGCGGCGCGTGTTGCGGACGCCCTGACCTCGCCGAGCCCGAAGGTACGCTACCAGATCACGCCGGATCCGATGCGGCACCTGATCACGAGAATTTTGCCGAAGCGCCTGATTGACGGAATCATCGCCGGACGGCTAGGGCTGACGCCTTCGAAATAAGATCAGGCGAAGTGAATTATGTTCAGAAAGCCGGTGATGGCCGCCATGATCGGCCTGCTGACCTCGGCCGCTCATGCCGGCGGTCAGGCCGATGCCGCATCGTCCTGCGACGGCAGCACGGCCGAGATGGTCGAGTGCCTGAAGGCCAAGACCGCGGAGTGGGACAAGCGGATGAACGTCGGTTATCAGCAGGCGTTGAAGGCCGCCCTGCCGAAACAGCTCGAACAGCTGCGGACGGCGCAGCGGCTCTGGATTCAGTTTCGCGATGCCGATTGCTTGTATTACGGGCTGGGCGAAGGCACGATCGCGCAGGTCGACGCTGCCGAATGCATGCGCAGCTTGACCGAGGCGCGCGCCCGCGAACTGGAAAATATCAACCCGAAGTGAGCTGTCGCGCGCGCGGGATAACTGCGCCGGCGCCACCCCTCGGCGTACCGCCGAAACCGTAAAGGTTACTGCGCGATTGAACTTTGGGCCGGCCCGCCGACCCTGCCGTAACCGTTGCGCCGGCATGACGATTTAATTACATTTTTGTGACATGTCGCAGGCTCCGGCTGCGTCATCCGCCTCCTGGTCGCCGCCAGCCAAGGCCAAGGGCAGTGCCGGGTTGTGGTTGCGTCGCCCATGGCGCTTGCGCCAAATCCCGGTCCCTCCACAGCCGTTGCGGCCTCGCGCGTCGCCTCGATCGGCCCGTGGCGATGGCTTGCGGTCGCATCGCCGCATCTGGCCGCGCTGGCCATCATGTTCCAGACTGAAACCGACTTCGCCTCGCGCACCGGCTTTCTGCTGTCGTGGGGTATCCTCAACTTCTTCTGGATCGTGCTGCTGCGGCGTCCCGCCTTGTCGGCCGCGCTGTCGCTGACCCTGGTGATGGCCCTGATCCTGCTGTCGAGGCTCAAGCACGACATCGTGCAGATGACCGCGAACTTCGTCGACCTGATGGTGATCGACCGCGACACCGCGGCTTTTCTGTTTACGATCTTTCCACATCTGCGCTGGTCCGTGGTCGGCGCGGCGTTGGTGGTTGTCCCGCTGATGTATGCGCTGTGGTGGCTCGATCCATTCCGCATCCGCCGTCTTCCGGCGGCGGCGTGCGGGCTGGCCTGCCTCGCCGCGCTGACCGGATATGCCTTTGCCTGGCCCGATGAAGTCTGGCGCGGCTATTACGACGACGGCTATCTGTCCAAATTTTCCCGCTCCGGCGTTACCGCGGTCTCGGATTTCATCCATTACGGCTTCATGGAATCCGACGCCGTGTCGCGCGAGCGCCTTAACGTGCCGCTGGTGGATTCCTGCCATCCCGCCGGACGGCGGCCCAACATCGTGATGATCCACGACAAGTCCAGCTTTGACATTCGTCAGGTCGCGGGCATCAAGGTGCCGGCAGGCTACGGCAGTCATTTCAGCTCGTTCGACGGCAAGGCGCGCAAGTTCATCGCCGAGAGCAATGGCGGCCCGAGCTGGTTCACCGAATACAATGTGCTGGCCGGGCTGTCGTCGCGCTCGTTCGGCAGGTTCTCCTATTTCGTGACGCGCATCGCCTCCGGTCGCGTCGAGCGCGGCCTGCCGCTGGCGCTGCGCCGCTGCGGCTATAGTACCATCTCGCTCTATCCGGCCTTTGGCGCCTTCATGAGTGCGCGCAGTTTCCAGACCACCACCGGTATCCAGCGTTTCTACGACGCGCACGATCTCGGCGCCCACGACGTCGAGCCCGACCACTTTTTCTACGATCAGGCGCTGAGCCTGATGTCGCAGCAAGCGCCGGCGAACCCGCTGTTCGTGTTCGTCTACCTTGCCGCCAACCATTTTCCCTGGGAGACGCGGTTTCGCCCCGACCTGACGCCGTCATGGCGCGACCCCGGCAATGCGCCCGTTGCCGACGAATATCTGCGACGGCAGGCGATGAGCGCCGGCGACTACAGTTCGTTCCTCGCGGCACTGAAAAAGAAGTTTCCGTCGCAGCCGTTCCTGATCGTGCGTTACGGCGATCATCAGCCGGAATTCTCACCGCATTTGCTTGATCCGAAGCTCGATGAGGCCGGGATCGGCAAGAAGTTGTTGAGTTACGATCCGCGCTACTTCGCCACCTATTATGCCATCGACGCCGTCAATTTCGATCCGGTGAAAAGCCCGACCGAGATGGACACCATCGATGCCGCCTATCTGCCGCTGGTGATCCAGGAAGCCGCGGGCATTCCGCTGGATCCGTCGTTCGAGGAGCAGAAGAACATCATGCTTCGCTGCAAGGGCGTGTTTTATGCCTGCAAGGACGGCGCGGAAGCCCGCCGCTTCAACCGGCTGTTGATCGATGCCGGCATGATCAAGGGACTTTGACCTCCCTTCGACGCTGATTTGTCGTGATGTTCGGTATTAGATATGGGATTGCATCCTCAAATGCCGGCAAGGATCAAGCATGCCCACACTCGCGAACGCTTTGCTCGAAGGCCTCAAGGACCACGGTGCCAAGGAGATTTTCGGCATCCCCGGCGATTTCGTGCTGCCGTTCTTCAAGGTCATCGAAGAAAGCGGGATTCTCCCTTGTTTCACCTTGAGTCATGAACCCGCGGTAGGTTTCGCGGCCGACGCGGCGGCGCGCTATCACGGTGGCATCGGTGTCGCCGTGGTTACTTACGGTGCCGGAGCCTTCAACCTGGTCAATTCGGTTGCCTGTGCCTACGCGGAACGTTCGCCGGTGGTGGTGATTGCGGGCGCCCCCGGCGCGCGCGAGCGCACCAGCGGTTACCTGCTGCATCATCAGGCGCGTACCGTCGACACCCAGCTTGCCGTATTCAAAGAGGTTACCTGCGCCCAGGCGATCCTGACGGATGCGGCGACGGCGCCGGCCGAAATTGCGCGCGTGTTGCGCAGCGCGCTGGAACTGTCTCTGCCGGTCTATATCGAGTTTCCACGCGACATGGTGGGCATGGAGGCGGAGAAGGTGCCGCGGCTCGCGCAGCGCGCAGCCGACCCGGAAGCCCTTGCCGAATGCGCCGAGGAGGTTCTTGCCCGCATCGCTGGCGCCTCGTCGCCGGTCATCATGGTCGACGTGGAAATTCGCCGCTACGGGATCGAGGAGCAGGTTGCGGCGCTGGCGCGCAAGCTTGCGTTGCCGGTGGTCACCACGTTCATGGGGCGAGGGTTGCTGGAAACCGCAGGCGACGTCTTTGCCGGTACCTATTTTGGTGCGGCCGGCGATCCGGCGGTGACCCGGCTGGTGGATGACGCCGACCTCGTTCTGTTGCTGGGGGTCATACTTTCCGACACCAATTTTGCGCTGTCGAACAGGGCACCTGACCCCCGTCGCACCATTCTCGCGGCCGGCCGGGAGGTACAGGTCGGCCATCATACCTACCGCAACCTGCCGTTGGCCGATCTGGTTGCCGGCCTCGATGCCCGCGCCAGGCACCAAGCGCCGAAGCAGGCGGAGCCCCGGAAGAAAATCGTCTACCCGCGGCATCTGCCCGCGGATGATCAGTCGATCTCGCCGTCGGACATAGCCGCGGCAATCAACGACCTGTTCGACCGCCACGGCAAGATGCCAATGACCTCCGATATCGGCGATTGCCTGTTCACGGCAATGGAAGTCGACAACACCGCACTGGCGGCCCCGGGCTATTATGCCGGCATGGGCTTTGGAGTGCCCGCCGGTATCGGTGCCGCGGCGACCGGCGTGCGCCCGCTGGTGCTGGTCGGCGATGGTGCGTTTCAGATGACGGGCTGGGAACTCGGCAATTGCCGCCGTTATGGTCTCGATCCGATCGTCGTGCTGTTCAATAATTGCAGTTGGGAAATGCTGCGCGTCTTCCAGCCGGAATCCCGCTTCAACGATTTGGACGATTGGTACTTCGCGGAAATCGCGCATTCGCTCGGCGGCGTCGGTGAACGCGTGACGAAACGCAGCGAACTGGCCGGCGCGCTCGATCGTGCCGTCGCGCGGCGCGGAAAGTTTTCACTGGTCGAGGTGATGCTGCCGCGCGGCAGGACATCCGACACGCTGGCGCGCTTTGTGGCCGGCTTCAAAGCCGCGCGTGAACGCATGGCGAAATAGTCGAGCGGTGTGGCCGCAACGAGGTTGCTGCGGGCTATTTCTCGATCTGCCCCCACAGCCAGCGCGCGACCTCGTTGGGCGACGATTCGGCGTTGCCGGCCGCCGCGCGTAGATTGGCGGCGCGCATCTTTGCGATGTCGATCTTGCCGAGCAGCGGCTGCAATGCTGCCCGCAACGCCTGGTCGTCGGCGCGTTTCGGCGCCAGCAGCACCACGGCGTCGTAGGGCGGGATCGCGTGCTTGTCGTCGTCCAGCACCACCAGATCGTATTTCGCGATCAGCCCGTCGCTTGTGTAGCCCGCGATGACATCGACCTCCCCGGAGGCGACTGCAGCATACATGAAGTCGGGTTGCATCTGCCGTTGCGTCCGAAACGACAGCCCATAGGCCTTTTGCAGGCCGGCCCATTCCGGCCGCGAAAAGAATTCGTAGTCCGCCGCGACAGACATCGTTGCCGCATGCGCTGCGAGATCGGAGATCGAGCGGATGCCGAGCGCCTCGGCGCGTTTGCGCGGCATCACCAGGGCATAGGCGTTGGCAAAGCCGAGATCGCCGAGCAGCGTAACCTTCTGCTTGGCCAGGATCGTTTTCAGCTCGGCAAGCAGTTCTTCGCGCGGCTTGATGTCGGTGTGGTGGAACTGGTTGGCCCACAGCGTGCCGGAATAATCCACATAGACGTCGATATCGCCGGATACCAGCGCATCGAAGATCACATTGGAACCGAGGCCTTCGCGCGTGGTCGCGCTCAGTCCCGCCGCCCGCAACCGCTGCGCCACCAGCGCCGACAACACATATTGCTCGGCGAAAGTCTTGGCGCCGACGATGTAGCTCGAGGCCGGGCGCGCCAATGCCGGCGTCAGCGTCGCCGCCACCAGTGCGGCAAGGCCGACGCCGCCGAGCGCAATCCGCAGCCGGCTGCGGCCACGAATGCCGGCCTCGATCAGCGCCAGCAATTGATCGACGGTAAGCGCCAGCAGCGCGGCGGCGGCGCAGCCGAACAGCACGAACACCCAGTTCTGGGTCTGCAGCCCCGCGAAGATGTAGTTGCCGAGGCCGGTCTGGCCGATCGGCGTCGACAGCGTCGCGGTGCCGATCACCCAGACCGCTGCGGTCCGGATCCCCGCCATCATGACCGGCAGCGCCAGCGGCAGCTCCACCGTGAACAGCGACTGCCGCGGCGTCATGCCGACGCCCTGCGCCGCTTCCAGGATGGCGGGATCGACGCCTCTGAGCCCGGTGATCGTATTGCGCAGCACCGGCAGCATCGAATAGAGCGCCAGCGCCAGCACCGCGGGCAGGAAGCCGAACGCGGAAAAATCAAATCCGAACCAGCGCAGCGACAACGCGGCGAGTGCCAGCAGCAGCGGATAGAACAGCGCCAGCAGCGCCAGTCCCGGCACCGTCTGAACGATGCTGGCGAGCCCGAGCAGCGCGCCGCGCATCACCGGCCGGTTGCGTGCGGCGACCGCCAGCGGCAGGCTCACCAGCAATCCGAGCGCCAGCGCGGTGACGCTGACGCGCACATGGTTGCCGAGATAATCGGGCAGATGATCCAGCGCCTCGTACCAGCGGGGGTCGGAGAACAGGCTCATGCCTCACCGTTCCGCGGCAGCAGCATCTTGAGCCGCGCGGCCTGCCGTCGCGGCGTTTGCAGGAGTTCGCCGACGTAGGTGTCGGTACTGTCCGAGAGTTCTGACGGCGTGCCCAGCGCCAGCAGCCGCCCGCCACGCATCACCGCGACGCGGTCGGCGAGCAGGATGGCTTCGGTCATGTCATGGGTGATCATGATCGTGGTCAGCCCGAGCTTATGATGCAGCGCGCGATAATCGTCGCCGAGCGCGTCGCGGGTGAGGGGATCGAGCGCTCCGAACGGCTCGTCCATCAGCACGATGCGAGGCTTCGCCGCCAGCGCGCGGGCAACGCCGACCCGCTGGCGCTGTCCTCCCGAGAGTTCATGCGGCATGCGGTCGCGGTGCTGGGCGCGGTCGAGCCGAACCAGATCGAGCAACTCATCCACCCGCGATGAAATCTCCGCCGCCGGCGTGCCCAGCAGCTTCGGCGTGATGCCGATATTGTCGGCGACGCTGATATGCGGGAACAGTCCGCCGCTCTGGAATACATAGCCGATGCGTCGGCGCAACCGGATCGGATCGGCCGCGCGCACATCCTCGCCCTCGACCGTGACGGTGCCGCTGTCGGCATCGATCAGGCGGTTGGTGAGCCGCAGCAATGTGGTCTTGCCGGAGCCGGAGCCGCCGACGATCGCGAGAAATTCGCCCTCGGCGACCTCCAGCGAAACGTCATCGACGGCCAGGACGCGCTCCGTGCCGCGGCCGCCGTCAAAGCTTTTGCCGACATGCTCATAGGCGATCAATGGCGGGGCGGCGGTCATGCGATTCCGAATCCTTACCCTCCCCCCTTCAGGGGAGGGTGAACTACCAACTACCACGTCGCGGCGCTGCGTTGAACTTATCCTTGGCAGGCGCTAAGGCATCTACCGAACCTGGAGGGGATACCGTGGATACGGCAAGACCTATGGCGGTCGCGCTTGACGACACGACGGTGGCGTTTCGCCTTGCAGATGCGCGGCTCTACACCGCAGTGGCGCAGGCGCGGTTGCAGGTGCAGGACGGCGAGTTCGTTGCGATCGTCGGGCCTACCGGTTGCGGGAAATCGACCCTTCTCAATGTCGCCGCCGGCCTGCTCAAGCCGGCATCGGGATCGGTGCGCATCTTCGATGCGCCGCTGACCGGCCTCAACCGGCAGGCCGGCTATCTGTTCCAGGCCGACGCGCTGTTTCCTTGGAAAACCGTGATCGACAACGTCGCCATCGGGCTCGAGATCGCCGGTGTCGCACGCGCCGATGCGCTGAGCCGGGCGCAGCAATGGCTGACCTCGGTCGGGCTCGGCGCGTTCGCCGGGCGCTATCCGCATATGCTGTCGGGCGGGCAGCGCAAGCGGGTGGGCCTGGCCCAGGTGCTGATCCGCGATCCGAAGATCCTGCTGATGGATGAGCCGTTCGGGCCGCTCGATGCCCAGACCCGGCAGATCATGGGCAACCTGCTGCTGCAATTGTGGACCGCCGATCGCAAGGCGGTGTTGTTCGTCACGCACGATCTCGAAGAGGCGATCGCGCTGGCCGACCGCGTGGTGATCATGTCGGCCGGCCCGGGCGCCCGCATCATCGGCGACTGGCCGGTGCGGCTGCCGCGTCCGCGCGACATTCTCGAAGTGCGGCTGGAGAAGGAATTTCACTCACTTCATCGTGAGATATGGAGTGTGCTCAAGGATGAGGTGTTGAAAGGCTACGCGCAATCGGCCGCCCAATAATCCGTCCGGCGCATCCATCCCGGCGAGTTGCCTTGATCCCGACGCGGCGCAAGCTACACTTCAAACCACAAATCAAAACACAGCAGGGAGACATCATGCTGGTACGTAATTCACTTCTGGCTATCGCCGTCACACTGGCGGCCTTCGGCAGCGTCCGAAACGCCGACGCACAGGCTGCGTTCACGCTGACATCACCCGATTTCAAGGATGGCGGACGGCTGGCGACGAAGAATGCCGGCAACACCAAGTCGAACCCCAATTGCGTGGGCGAAAACGTGTCGCCGGCCTTGTCCTGGAGCAATCCCCCCGAGGGCACCAAGAGCTACGCGCTGATGATGTTCGATCCCGAAGGCCGTCCGCCTGGCGGTGTCAGCCACTGGGTTGCCTACGGCATTCCGGTGTCGGTGACCGGTTTTGCCGAAGGCGAAGTCTCCAAGGCCACCGACAAATATGTCGGCGGCACCAGCACGCAGAAGGTCGGGTTTTACTCCGGCCCCTGTACGCCGGCCGGCGCGCCGCATCACTACACCTTCACGCTGATCGCGACCGATCTCGATCCGAAAGCGCTGGCGCCGGGGCTCACTCGCGACGAACTGATCAAGGCGCTCGACGGTCACGCCAAGGTGGCGACGGGGTTGATCGGGCTTTTCTCGAAGCCGTGAGGTGAAAAATTAGGGTACCCTCGTACGTCGTCCCCGCGAACGCGGGTACCCATACGCCGTGTCCGCTCGTTTTGGCACCGAATAAACGCTTCGCTCAACAACGAACGCAAGGGGTAAGGCTCCCTGCGTTCGCAGGGACGACGCAGAGATAGGTTGTCGTTATGTCGCGCCTGACGCTACTGGCCTTGCAGCTTCTGGTCGCCGTGGTCGTGCTGGCGATGTGGCAACTGCTCACGACCGTGCCGCTCTTCGGCCGCTTGCTGTTGCCGCCGTTTTTCTTTTCCAATCCGGTCGATGTCGGCGCGCAAGTGTTCGACTGGTTTGCGACCGGCGTGATCTGGAAGCATCTGATGATCACGCTGTGGGAATCGATCCTGGCCTTCGTGATCGGTTCGGTCGGTGGCATCTTGGTCGGCTTCTGGTTCGCGCGCCAGCCGCGTGTCGCCGCGATCTTCGATCCCTATGTGAAAATGGCCAACGCGCTGCCGCGCGTCGTCCTGGCTCCGATTTTTACGTTATGGCTCGGCCTCGGCATCTGGTCGAAGGTCGCGCTCGGCGTCACGCTGGTGTTCTTTATCGTCTTCTTCAACGTCTACCAGGGCGTCAAGGAAGTCTCGACCACCGTGCTCGACAACGGTCGCATGATCGGCATGAACGAACGGCAGTTGATGCGGCATGTCTACTGGCCGTCGGCGCTGTCTTGGATGTTCTCTTCGCTGCACATCTCGGTGGGCTTTGCCGTGGTCGGCGCCGTGGTCGGCGAATATCTGGGATCGGCGGCCGGGCTCGGCTATCTGATCCAGCAGGCCGAAGGCACCTTCGACGTCGCCGGCGTCTTCGCCGGGATGTTCGTGCTGGCGGTCTTCGTCATCCTGATCGATATCGGAGTGACGATGGTCGAGCGGCGGCTGCTGGTCTGGCGGCCGACGGCTGCGGAGAACAGGGGTTAAATATTAGAACGGCATTCCGGGGCGTGCGAAGCACGAACCCGGAATCTCGAGATTCCCGGATGCGCAATTGCGCATCTGAGGTCCGGTCCTTCGGACCATCCCGGAATGACGGTGTTGAGGCGCTTCGCCTCAATCCAGCAGCTTGACGTCATCGGGCGCCTGCGGCGGCGTCTTGATGGCGATCGCCTTGATGGTGCGGCCGTCCGGTTTGGTGCCGCCGTGCGGCGTGCCCTTCGGGATCACGACGAGGTCACCGGGCTTTACCTTTACTTCCTTGTCTCCGAGCCAGATCGTTCCCGTGCCTTCGAGGATGTATTGGATCTCGTTGGTGTTGGGGTGCATGTGCTTGGGCGCATTGCCGTCCTGGATCGAGATCGTGGCGCCCTCGGCGTTGACGAACATCTTGGAGCGCATGCCGCCGGCATTGGCCGGACCAAGGCCGTCGCCGGAAAGATCGCCGGTATGGATGACCTGGGCGGTGATGCTCTCGGCGGCCAGTGCCGGCCGCAGCAGGTACGTCATGCCGCAACCTGCAGCGAAGGCGGCGGCGATCGTGACCGCGGTGGCAATGCGATTCATGTTCTGTGCTCCTTATTGGTGATTGAAACGGGCGTATGCTATGTGGCCCAACCCTGGATGGCCAGCGGCACCAAAGTCGCCTTCTCAAGCCGCGACCGCTCGCTTATCCTGCACCCAACGGAAAGTCGGGAGGAAATCATGAGGACGTTACTGGCTAGGCTTGCCGCGACGGTGCTGGCGCTGTGGCTGACGTGCGATCTTGCCGCGGCGCAAAGCAAGATCACAATTGCCGTCGGCGGCGGCGCCTGCCTTTGCTATCTGCCGACCGTGCTCGCCAAACAACTCGGCGAATTCGACAAGGCCGGGCTTGCCGTCGATCTGGTTGACCTGAAGGGCGGCTCGGACGCGCTCAAGGCCGTGCTCGGCGGCAGCGCCGACGTCGTCTCCGGCTATTTCGATCACTGCGTCAATCTCGCGGCCAAGAAGCAGGAACTGCAGGCTTTCGTGGTCTATGACCGCTATCCCGGACTGGTGCTGGTGGTGGCGCCTTCGCACAACGGCGAGATCAAGTCGATCAAGGATCTGGCCGGCAAGAAGGTGGGCGTCAGTGCGCCGGGCTCCTCCACCGATTTCTTTCTGAAATACCTGCTGAAGAAAAACGGACTCGATCCGGCCGGCACTTCCGTGATCGGGGTCGGCCTCGGCGCGACCTCGGTCGCGGCGATGGAGCAGGGCCAGATCGACGCGGCGGTGATGCTCGATCCGTCGGTCACGGTGCTGCAAGGCAATCATCCGGACCTGCGCATCCTCAGCGACACCCGCACCCAGAAAGACACGCTGGCGGTGTTCGGCGGCGAATATCCGGGTGGCGCGCTCTACAGCACGACGGCGTGGGTTGCTTCCCACGACAAGGAAGTGCAGGCGCTGACCAACGCCATCCTCAACACGCTGGCCTGGATCCACAGCCACTCGCCGGAGGATGTGATGGCGAAAATGCCGGCGGAAATGGTAGGCAAGAACAAGGAGCTTTATCTCGCTGCGCTCAAGAATACGATCCCGATGTTTTCGGAAACCGGCAAGATGGACCCCAAGGGCGCCGACGCGGTGCTGGCTGTGTTCAGCGAGAGCTCGCCCGAGGTCGCGAAGGCCAATATCGACGTCACCAAGACCTACACCAACAAGTTCGTCGATGCGGCGAAGAAGACCACGGGGTTGAATGCGAAATAACGCGCCAGTAACGCGTCCGGTCATTCATCGCGTTGCCGCGCTTGATCTGAACGTGAAGCCCTGGTCGTGGTCGTTCGCCGAAGCACGGCGCGCGGATATCGCGGCGCATTTTGCCGGCGAGCAGCGCAAGCGGCCCAATCTCTGGAACGGTCGCGTGCTGCTCGGGCGCAATCCGGTCTTTGCCGGCGATCGCTTCAGTGCCGATTATTTCGAGACCGACTTCGCCAGTTTCCTGGCGTGGCGCGACTGGGGATTTCCCGATCGAAACGTGTTCAACGGGTTCGGCATGGGCGCGCTGCGAGGCAGCGACGGCGCCTTCGTGCTCGGCGAAATGGGCCAGCACACGTCGAACGCCGGGCGCATCTATTTCCCGTCCGGGACGCCCGATCCCGATGACGTCAAGGGCGAGACGCTGGATATTGCGGGTAGCGTGGTGCGGGAGGTCGAGGAGGAAACCGGGCTCACGCCGGCCGACTATCGCGCCGATTCCGCCTGGGATTGCGTCTTCACCGGCGTCGCGGCCGCGATGATGCGGACGCTGCATGTCGATGCGCCCGGCGCGACGCTTGCGGCGAGGATCGAGGCCAATCTTGCGCGCCAGCACGAACCCGAACTTTCGGCGATCCATGTGGTAAGACAGATCGCCGATCTCAGCCCGGCGATGCCGGGCTTTGTCACGGCCTATATCGAGGCGCAATTGCACGCCTAAACAAGGTCGCCTGCCATGAGCAAAAAGCCCGCGCAATCTCTCGCGGTTCAACTCAAGCCCTTCGTCGCGCCGTTCCGTTTCGACGGGGCGGCCGAGTTTCACCTGAAATCGCACGCGACCGCACAAAAGGGCGGCCTCGACAAGGAGAAGGGCGAGAAGATACTCGACGCCAACCGCAAGCGGCTGAGCGACTTCCAGGAGAAGCTTTACGCGCAGGACCGTTGGTCGCTGCTGTTGATCTTCCAGGGCATGGATGCGGCCGGCAAGGACAGCGCCATCAAGAGCGTGTTCGACGGCATCAATCCGCAGGGCTGCGAGGTCACCTCGTTCAAGCAGCCCTCGAACCATGAACTCGACCACGACTTTCTGTGGCGCAGCATGATCGCGCTGCCGGAGCGCGGCCGCATCGGCATCTTCAACCGCTCTTATTATGAAGAATGTCTGGTGGTCCGCGTCCATCCGGAAACCCTTGCCAAGGAGAAGCTGCCGCCGCGGCTGGTGACCAGGAACATCTGGCGCGAACGCTTCGAGGACATTTCCGCGTTCGAGCGCTATCTCGCGCGCAACGGCACGGTGATCCTGAAATTCTTCCTCAACGTATCGAAGGAGGAGCAGCGCGAGCGCTTTCTCGACCGGCTGGACGAGCCGGCGAAGAACTGGAAATTCTCCATGGCCGATATCAGCGAACGCGCGCTGTGGGCGAAATATCAGGCCGCCTATCAGGAACTGATCCGGCATACCTCGACACCGGCGGCGCCGTGGTATGTGGTGCCGGCGGATCATAAATGGTTCGCGCGGGTGGTGATCGGGTCGACGATCGTCAGCGCGCTCGAACGGCTCGACCTGAAATTCCCCAAAGTCGACGCCGCCTCGCTGGAAGAGTTCAAGCAGGTGCGCAAGGCGCTGGAGAACGAAGACAGGAAGCCGGCGGTGGCGAAGGCCGTGCCGGGCAAGGGCCCGGTCGGTGACGGGGCGGGGCGGCCGCGCAAAACCGTTTAGGTCAGTTTAACTTACCCTTTTTTGGCGTTGCGGTCTGCGGCGTTTCTCGTTTAGAACGACCGGCGAGCCTCCCGGGCAACGAACCGTCAACGGTTTTGGCCGAGGATGCGGGCTCAAAGGGTCTGGCAATGCTGATTCGCAGCGACAAGCACGGGGTTCGGGGGGGAGCGGCCGATGTCCGCCTTGCTCCGTCGATTCCGGCTGCGTCCATGCCCACCCGGCTTCTTGGCGGGCTTCTGCTTCTTATCGGCCCCTGAGGGCCGTCTGGGCGTTTGGGCCTGGGCACTCAGGGGTTGCGCGAGATTCACAGAACCCCTCAGCGCTTGAACCGCGGCGCACCAGCTAAAGGAATTTTCCGATGACCAATGCAGGCAAGTCCGACAAGGACCGCGTAATCATATTCGACACCACGTTGCGCGACGGCGAGCAATGCCCGGGCGCGACCATGACCTTCGAGGAGAAGCTCGAGGTCGCCGAGATGCTCGACGACATGGGCGTCGACGTCATCGAGGCCGGTTTCCCGATCACCTCGGAAGGCGATTTCCAGGCGGTCAGCGAGATCGCAAGGCGTTCCAAGAATTCCGTCATTGCGGGCCTGTCGCGGGCGCACCCGAAGGACATCGACCGCTGCGCCGAAGCGGTCAAGTTCGCCAGGCGCGGGCGCGTTCATACCGTAATCGCGACCTCGCCGCTGCATATGCGGGTCAAGCTCAACATGACGCCGGAGCAGGTAGTCGAAACCTCGATCGCCAATGTCGCCCGCGCGCGCAACCATATCGACGACGTCGAATGGTCGGCCGAGGACGGCACCCGCAGCGAGATGGACTTCCTGTGCCGGATCGTCGAGGCCGTGATCAAGGCCGGCGCGACCACCGTCAACATTCCCGACACCGTCGGCTACACCGTGCCGGAGGAATACACTCACTTCATGCGCACGCTGATCGAGCGGGTGCCGAACTCCGACAAGGCGGTGTTCTCGGTGCACTGCCATAACGACCTCGGCATGGCGGTGGCGAATTCGCTGGCGGGCATCGCCGGCGGCGCGCGGCAGATCGAATGCACCGTCAACGGCATCGGCGAGCGGGCAGGCAATGCCGCGCTCGAGGAAGTCGTGATGGCGATCAACGTCCGCAACGACAAGTTTCCGTGGTGGAACAAGATCGATACCACCCAGCTGACGCGCGCCTCCAAACTGGTATCGGCCGCGACTTCGTTCCCGGTGCAGTACAACAAGGCGATCGTCGGCCGCAACGCGTTCGCGCATGAAAGCGGCATCCACCAGGACGGCGTGCTGAAGGATGCCTCGACCTACGAGATCATGCGTCCCGAGATGGTCGGCCTCAAGCAATCCTCGCTGGTGCTGGGCAAGCATTCCGGCCGCCACGCCTTCGTGCACAAGCTGGAGGAGATGGGCTACAAGCTCGGCGCCAACCAGCTGGAGGATGCGTTCGTGCGGATGAAGGCGCTCGCCGACCGCAAGAAGGACATCTATGACGAGGACATCGAGGCGCTGGTCGATCAGGAAATCGCGGCCTCCCATGACCGCATCAAGCTGGCCTCGCTGACCGTGATCGCCGGCACCCATGGCCCGCAGCGCGCCACCATGAAGCTCGACGTCGATGGCCAAATCAGAATTGAGGAAGCCGAGGGCAACGGTCCGGTCGATGCCGTCTTCAACTGCATCAAGGCGCTGGTGCCGCACGAAGCGAAGCTGGAGCTGTATCAGGTCCACGCCGTCACCCAGGGCACCGACGCGCAGGCCGAGGTGTCGGTGCGGCTTGCCCATGAAGGCCGTTCGATGACGGCAAAGGCAGCCGATCCGGATACGCTGGTGGCGTCGGCCAAGGCCTATCTGGGCGCGCTCAACAAGATCGTCATGAAACACCAGCGCGACGTTCCCGCCGCGGCGGCAAGCTGAGCGCTCGCCCCACGTCTCCGACGTGCAATGGCACGTCGGAGATACGCCTGTCGGCGCAGACTGGAATCTCGGGACAATTTCGATACGCCATGCAACGTCGGCGCTCGACGCGGCGCGCGGGCCCGCAACTCATGTTCGAAGTGAGTCAAAATAATGACGACACGGCGTCGGCAATTCATCTTTTTGCCTTGGTGAAGGAACTGCGTCCGCCCTCAAATCAGCTGACTGATCCGCGCTAATTAGATATTCTACGGGCAGGTCGCGCGGCGCGGGCTGAGCTCTGGTCGATATTTCCGGCAAGCCCTTCGGACCAACTTTTTCGGGACAAGACACTTCGGGCAAGTTCACTTCAGGCAAATTCGCTTCGAACGAAATACTTCGGGGAAGGTCGGAATCAACATGCTTCTCGCACGGTGGTTTTCTGTTGCAGCGACGTCGTCGCTGGTCGCGGCTGGACTAGTCACATCACTGCTCTCGGCGACGACATCGCCGGCCGCCGCGGCATCCGCAACCTGCGCAGACGCGGCCGATATCACGGTCTTGCCGTCGCCGGCCGGGCCGTGGAAAGGCGCGCCGCTGCGCGTCATGGTGGTTTCGGAAAAACCGGTAGACGGGTCGCTTTCGCTGGTCGCGCCCGATGGCCACATTGCGGCCACCACATCTGTCCGGCACGGGGGGGCGCCTTATTCCTGGTTCGCCGAGGTCACGGCGCCGGCCGTCGGGACCTGGCACGCGACGCTAGCCTCGGTCGGCTGCGGCTCGGTCACCAGCGAAATTTCAGTAGCTGCCCAGAAGCCCGCGCCCCCGGCAACGCCGGCGGGACTGATCTGGCAGGTGCGGGGCAGCTGGAACAGCACGACCGAAGCGCTGTTCTCGGCATGGATCGAAAAGCTTTTCGACGCGCCGCCCGACCAGGATCTGTCTTGGAAGGTGTGGCATGAAGTGCTGCGCGATCAATCGCGCAACTTCCTGTTCAATTACCTCGGCCGCGGCGAAGACAATGCAACAGGGGGATTGCGTCCCGACTGCGCCGACTTCGTCTATTTCCTGCGCGCCTACTTCTCCTACAAGATGGGGCTGCCGTTCGGCTATTCGAACTGCTCGCGCGGCTTCGCCGGCAAACCACCCAAATGCTACCAGTGGTTCGACATCGAGCATCCCGAAGTCACGCGTCCCGCCCCGCCGCCCGAACAGGACATCGTGGCGGCGACGCCCGGCGCCGCTGCTTCCGTCCAGGCTTCGGCCGCGGCTCCAGGCGTTTTCGGGTTGTTTGGCCGCTCGCAACAGGCGGATGCGCCGGCCGCCGCTCCACTCGCGCCGGCCGCGCCGAAGGTCCCGAAGCGTCCGACCAATTTTGCGGAATATTTGCGTGACGTCGGCGACGTCGTCCATACCGGTGCGGTGCGCGCCGCCGGGAGCGACGACAACACCGATTTCTACACGGTTCCGCTGACGCAGAAAGCGCTGCGCCCGGGAACGGTTTATGCCGATCCCTACGGCCATGTGCTGATGCTGGTGCATCGGGTACCGGAACTGGACGGCAAGCCCGGCGTATATCTCGCCGTCGATGCCGAACCGGACGGCTCGATCACGCGCAAGCGTTTCTGGCGCGGCAACTTCCTGTTCGTGCATGATCCCGCGCTCGGCAGCCCCGGCTTCAAGCGCTTCCGGCCGATCGTGGGCGACAAGAACAGCCCGCTGCGTCGGCTCACCAATGCCGAAATCGCCAAGAACCCGCATTACGGAGATTTCTCGCTCGAACAGTCGCGCATGAGCGTCGAGGAGTTCTACGACCGCATGGATGACGTGATGTCGCCCGAGCCGCTCGATCCGGTCAAGGCGATGACCGATGCGATCACAAGCCTCAACGAGCAGGTGAAGACGCGCGTCACGTCGGTCGAGAATGGTCGGAAATATCAGGAGAAACAGGCCGGCGTCACCGCGATGCCGAACGGCTCGTCGATCTTTGAGACCAACGGACCCTGGGAGGACTACTCCACGCCGGCACGCGATTTTCGTCTGTTGATCGCGATCGACGTGGTGCGGAATTTTCCGGATCGCTTCGTAAGGCGGTCGGACCGGTACGCGATCCCGCCGGGCAAGAGCGTCGAGGACGTCAAGCGCGAATTGCAGGGCGTACTGGCCGCCGAGCTTGCCTCGCGCAGATTATCCTATACCCGCAGCGACGGCTCGCCGTGGACACTGTCCCTCCAGGACGTGCTCGCACGCGCCGCCGATTTCGAGATGGCCTACAACCCGAATGACTGCGTCGAACTGCGCTGGGGGGCCGCGGAAAACAGCCAGGAAGCCGCGACCTGCAAACGTCGCGCGCCGCCGGCGCAGCGCGCCAAGATGTCGTCGGAATATCGCGTCTGGTTTCAGGAGCGGCACTGGCCGACGCACAGCTAGAGCACGGCTATTACCGTTGCATTCGGCCCAACCGATTAACGCGGCGTTGTCCCTTGGCGGATAGGGTAATCTGCCGCGTTGAATCGTGTATGGTGACCGAATGAAGTCCGCGAACGAACCCCGTGATTGGCGACGCATTCATCATTCGCCGATGTTCTGGATCGGCATCAGCCTGTGCCTGATGGCGATCGCCGTCTATCTGTGGTCCGATGACCTGTCCTGGCATCCGCGACCGCAATAGACCCCGGCCGGGTGGACCGGCGCGAGCGGACGCCGACAAAAATGGATCATCTTCAATTGACAGGGGCCGCCGTTTTGACGGCAAGGATCTTGTCGATGCGGCGGCCGTCCAAGTCGACGACCTCGATGCGCCAGCCTTGATAGTCGAAGCTGTCGGCCACCGACGGCAGCGCGGCGAAATGCAGAAGCACGAAACCGGCCACGGTGTGATAGCTGCGGTTTCCCGGAATTGAAATGGAAAGCAGGCCGGCGCATTCATCGACCGGCATCCAGCCGGAAATCAGATAGGAGCCGTCGTCGCGGCGGACATAGGCGGGCTCGGCCGGTCCCTGTTCCGAGCCGAACGAACCGACGATGGATTCCAGGATGTCGGCGGTAGTGACGACGCCCTCGAAAGCCCCGTATTCGTCGTAGACCAGGCCCATATGGACCGCGGCCTTCTTCAGTACGGCGAGCGCGTCTCGAGCGTCCGCCGATGAGGGAATGATCGGCGCTTCCCGAACCAGGCTCCTGATATCAGGCGTTTCGCCGCGCATGTAGGCGGCCAGAAGATCTTTTGCCTGGATGATCCCGACGGGATTGTCGCGGTCGCCGTCCGACACCGGCAGGCGTGAATGCGGACTATCGGCAAAGATCTGACGGAACGTCGTGGGTGCATCGTTCAGATCCACCACGTGAACGTCGGGTCGAGGCGTCATCACGGCGCCGACCGGCCGGTCGCCGAGTCGCATCACGCCTGCGATCATTTCCTTCTCGCCGGGCTCCAGCACACCCGCGCTCTCTGCTTCCAGCACGAGATTATGGATCTCTTCCTCCGAAACCTTTTCGCCGGCATCTCCGCTCTGGCCGAGCAAGGCAAGGATGGCCTTGCCCGAGATGTCGAGAACGAAGACCAGCGGAAGCGAGATCTTCGCCAGCAAAACCATTGCCGGTGCGACCTTGACCGCCACCGCCTCGGGATCGCGCAGCGCGACTTGCTTCGGGACCAATTCCCCGACGATCAGGGTGCAATAGGTGATGAGGGTGACGACGATCCCGACTCCAAGGATATCCGCGACGGAACTCGACAGGCCGACTTCGACCAGCCACTGCGCCAGTCTCTGACCCAGCGTTGCGCCGGAAAATGCGCCGGAAAGCACACCGACCAGGGTGATCCCGATCTGCACCGTGGAAAGGAATTTTCCGGGATCGGAGGCGAGGGCCAGTGCGCGATCGGCTCCATTCACTTGCTTTTGAGCAAGCGCGGCGAGGCGCGCCGGCCGCGACGAAATGATCGCCAACTCCGACATCGACAGCAGGCCATTGGCCACGATCAGGATGATGACGATGCCGAGTTCTACAGATAGTAGCACGCGTTTTGGTCCATCCGGGTTTCGACAATGCCGTGGTCGTCGAGTGGCAAGCGCGCCGGCATTGCGCCTGATCACGATGCTGCAGGGTAGCCCACTCCGCAATTGACAAATTAGCCCGGCTTGGATGTAGTTGCACCCATGGGGAAGCGATCTCCTCATCAGGCGACATGCCCAAGAATCGCGTCCGGTTTTCGATCAAGGACGCGCCATGTCAGCTATTCACTCCATAACCCCTGATAAATTGTCCCGTCTGGTCGGCACGGCCGCGTGTCCGCTTCTCGTCGATGTCCGGGTCGACGAAGACTTCGAGGCAGATCCCAACTTCATCCCGGGCTCCGTGCGGCGGAGCCATTCGGATGTCGCGGAATGGGCGCCCGGCCTTTCCGGTCAAGCGGTCGTCGCGATCTGCAGGAGCGGACATAAGCTCAGCGAAGGGGTTGCCGCCTGGCTGCGTCATGCCGGGGCATCTGCAAATATCCTCGACGGCGGCACCGAAGCGTGGGCGAAGGAAAATCTGCCACGCGTTCCCGCCTCCAGTATTCCAGGCCGCGATTCGCAAGGTCGTACGGTCTGGGTCACCCGCGCGCGGCCGAAGATCGATCGGATCGCATGCCCCTGGCTGATCCGCCGTTTCATCGATCGCTCCGCGGTTTTTCTGTTTGTTACGGCCTCGGAAGTGGAAACTGTCGCGGAAAGCTTTGGCGCGACTCCGTTTGACGTGGAGAACGTGTTTTGGAGCCATCGCGGCGAACTTTGCACCTTCGACGTGATGACCGAGGAATTCGGACTCGAAACCGAAGCGCTTCTACATCTCGGAAAGATCGTCCGCGCGGCGGACACCGGTCGGTTTGACCTTTCCCCCGAGGCGCATGGACTTCTGGCCGCGTCGCTCGGGCTTTCCCGAATGTATCCGGACGATCTCGGGCAACTCGAGGCCGGTATGTTGCTCTACGACGCCTTCTACCGGTGGTGCCGGGACGCCACCGGCGAAACCCACAATTGGCAGTCCCACACGGCCAAGCCGAAAACGAAGGCGAAGGTATGAGCACCGTTGCCGCCAATACCTCCGTTCCGACCAACCGCGGTGCTGTGTCGATTCCGAGCATGGGCGAGGCCTTTCGGGTTTGGCTCCGGATAGCGATGCTCAGCTTCGGCGGCCCCGCAGGCCAGATCGCGGTCATGCACCGCATCCTGGTCGAAGAAAAAAACTGGATTTCTGAGAACCGGTTTCTGCATGCGCTGAACTATTGCATGCTGCTGCCGGGTCCGGAGGCGCAGCAGCTCGCAACCTATGTCGGCTGGCTGATGCATCGCGCGCGCGGCGGGATGATGGCCGGCGGCTTGTTCATTGCGCCCGGCGTCGTGGCCATCATGGCACTGAGCTACATCTACGCCGCATTCGGCAATGTCGGATTCATGGTGGCGCTGTTCTTCGGCCTCAAGGCGGCAGTACTTGCCATCGTCATCCAGGCCGTGGTGCGGATCGGCAAGAAGGCACTCAGGAACCGGAGCATGCAGGGTCTTGCTGCCGTCTCTTTCGTCGCGATCTTTTTCTTCAACGTGCCGTTCCCCGTCATCGTGTTGGGAGCCGGACTGATCGGATACCTCGGCGGTCGGGCCGGCATGGACGCCTTTTCGGTTGGCGGAGGGCACGGGCCGTCGAAGCCGACCGCATCGATCGACAGTTTGCTCGGCGACGAGTTGCCACCGCATGCCAAGCCCAGCGTCGCTGGTTCGCTGCGCGTCGGCTCGGTATGGTTATTGTTGTGGCTGACGCCGGTACTGGTGCTCTTCGTGACGCTTGGCGAGGCGCATGTGTTCACGCAGATCGCCGTTTTCTTCAGCAAAATGGCGATGGTCACATTCGGCGGTGCCTACGCGGTCCTGGCGTACGTTGCGCAGCAGGCCGTCGAAAATTATCACTGGGTGCAGCCGCGCGAGATGCTGGACGGGCTCGGCATGGCCGAAACCACCCCGGGCCCTCTCATCATGGTGCTGCAGTTCGTGGGCTTCATGGCGGCCTTCCGCGATCCCGGCACGATGTCGCCGATGCTTGCCGGGACGCTCGGCGGCCTGCTTGCGACCTGGGTGACATTCACCCCATGCTTCCTGTGGATTTTTGTCGGCGCACCATTCATCGAAGTGACGCGGGGCAACAAGCCGCTCGCCGGTGCGTTGTCGGCCATCACGGCGGCCGTCGTCGGGGTCATTCTCAACCTGGCGATCTGGTTTGCTATCCATTCGCTGTTTCACGCAACGGTCTCGGTCCGCGGCTGGAGCCTTTCGTTCGAAGCGCCCGTTCTGAGGAGTGTCGACCCATGGGCGCTCTTGCTTTCGCTCGTGGCTGCGACGGCAATCTTCCGGTTCAACGTCGGGATGCTTCTAACCCTGGCGACCTGCGCCGTTGCCGGCCTGCTGCTTCACGCCGCCGGTGCGCTGTGAAGAGGGCCGGAGCGCAAGGCAACGCAACTGCGTGTCCGGAGCGCTGACGAGAATCTGGTCAACGGCCGGGCGCGTCGCACCTCGCATCAGCGAAACCCTTGTTCGCGTCCGGATCAAGTTGGGGCTTAACGGAGAAAACCATGAGTTAAAAATCAGCACCCTTTGCTTCGATCAACCATGCAACGTTGCCGCTCGCGGCATTCGCGGCCATCACCGTTCTGCTCATCCCTGTCGCCGCTCGTTCAGCTGTACAAGACGCCGCAGAGTCGCGGGCGTCAGCCCAGGAAATATTTAGCGGTATCGTCGCCAACGCCAGTGAGCGGAATGACACGCTCACCATCCAGCTTCGATCGGATGGCGCCACGCGCGATTTCAAGGTGCAGGACGGGCTCATATTCAATTCAGTTCGCTATGGCGATCCAGTCGAGATCACGATCGAAACAATCGACGGGGCCAGAACGATCACTGGATTGAAGAAACAATAGGCCGCGGCCACAAGAGATCCCGACGCAGAAAAATGGGTTGGGTGCAAAACCAGGTAAGCAAAACCAAGAAGGAGTGGGCAATGCGATTGCTCGGACTACTGACAGCCGCTGGCATGACGATTTCCGGGGCGGCACACGGAGAAGACATTTCCTGGTCGAAGGTCGACGAGGCCATGGGAAGGCCCGCCGCCGTCACCCAGGACGTTCATCGATACGGCTTTCCAAGGACAGATCTCAATGTGACGCTGGATGGCGTCGTCATCAAGCCATCGCTTGCGCTCGGAGGCTGGGTCGCCTTCAAGCCGATGGGTAAACAGGCCATGATAATGGGTGATCTTGTGCTGCTGGATACCGAAATCAATCCGGTCATGGCCAAGCTCATCGAAGGCGGATTGGATATCACCGCGATCCATAACCACCTGCTACGCGCCAGTCCGGCAACGTTCTACATGCACGTTGGCGGCCATGGCGATCCCGTAAGGATGGCCAGCGTGATCCATGATGCGTTGGCTGTCAGCAGGACGCCGATGATGCCGCCGGCGGTTCCGGCGACGCCGCCCGCGGTCGACCTCGATACCGCGATGATCGAACAGATCCTCGAAGCGAAGGGTCAGGCCAACGGGGGAGTCTTCCAGTTCAACGTTGCGCGCCGTGAGCCGGTCACGATGGAAGGAATGCAGATGACTCCGGTCGGGCCTTTGGGGGTCGCCGAGGCGATCAACTTCCAACCGACCGGAAACGGCAAAGCGGCGATTACCGGCGATTTCGTCCTGACCGCCGACGAAGTGAACCCTGTCTTGAAGATACTTCGTTCCAGCGGAATCGACGTCACGGCTTTACATAGCCACATGTTGACGGAGCAGCCCCGGATGTTCTTCATGCATTTCTGGGCGAACGATGATGCACTGAAGCTCGCCCGAGGTCTGCGCGCAGCGCTCGACAAGACGGCGACGATAAAGAACTGACAGCGAATGGCTGCCGTGCTTGCGAGGTATTTTCACGCCGGCGGCCATTTGCTTCATAACTACCCAAATCGATGCGGGCGAGGCGGGAAGTTTGCGCTGGCAGAATGGCATCCGGTCGGCGCGAGGACCTTGAGGTGATTTGGGTGTCTAGTCCATCTTCAGAAAATATTCCGCTTCTCATTTGACCCAAATCACCGGCTTATCCGCCGTGTCCTGTTCCTCATGAGGGGCGTTGGCCATCGTCACGAACGTTGGGGCGGGATGCGGTGGACGCGGCAGCGTCGGGCGCGAGAGGTGACGCGGGGCGGCCGTTCCATTGAGGAATGACTGTGAGCGATCACGGCGCGCAGACGAACGAGGCTGCTTTCGGTCTTCGTCAATGTCTCGGCGGACGTGCACATGCCCCGGGGCCGCTTGGCGATGAGCGGGTCGCGTACGGCAAAACCGTGTGGTCCTGGCGCCCGTTGCTGGCGTCAAGCCGGCGGAGGTGAGGCGAGCCCGACCGGGTTCTCGCACCGCCTTCAATCCGCCGGCGAGGGTGGCAAGACGAATTCGTCGCCCGGGAGAGCGCGGCATAAGCCGTTAAAACCATCGCGCAGGGAATGCCGGGTGTTTCCGGGGTACCTGTGGTGACTACCGTGTGCACACTACTTTCGCACACGGGCTGCGGGTGCCACGAGCACCCGGCATTCCCCGCGCCCTCCTGGGGTCGCGCCGCGCCCTCACTTGAGGGTCGCCCCCGCGCCCTCAGATTTCAGAGGCCGCATGTTTCAACTCAGAACTCGCGCGTCACGCGCGGCGAGAACGCGGAACTGTATCTGCCGCGAGTCCGGGGGTCCGCAGTTGTGCCAACGCCGAACGACGGTGATCACGTCAACCGTTTTTTGAACACGGATCGGATGCAGCCATGCGGCGATCGGCCGCAAATCCCCCTGCCACAACTACGATTGTATTATTTTGCACTGCAACAAAACGGCCACTGCTAAAGGGGCAATGGCATTTCAATTAGCTTGTCTGTATTGGTGCCGCTGGAAACGGCCGGGGCGGCGCTCAAGGCGCGCCTCGCATATTCACGCGGGAGGAAACATGCGTAATTTGATTTTGGCCGCCGCATCGATTGCGGCCCTGGCTCTGGCGGGACCGGCATCGGCGCAATCGCCGATCGTGATCAAGTTCAGCCACGTTGTCGCTTCCGATACCCCAAAGGGCAAAGCGGCCGACAAATTCAAGGAGCTGGCCGAAAAATACACCAACGGCAAGGTCAAGGTCGAAGTCTACCCGAACTCCACGCTCTACAAGGACAAGGAAGAGCTTGAAGCCCTGCAACTCGGCGCGGTGCAGATGCTGGCGCCGTCGAACTCCAAGTTCGGTCCGATCGGCGTCAAGGAGTTCGAGGTGTTCGATCTGCCCTACATTCTGCCGGACCTGAAAACGCTGCGTAAGGTCACCGACGGCCCGCTCGGTGGCAGGCTGCTCAAGCTTTTGGATAGCAAGGGCATGACCGGTCTGGCTTACTGGGATAACGGCTTCAAGCAGATGAGCGCCAACAAGAAGCTCGTCGCCCCTGCGGACTACAAGGGCCTGAAATTCCGCATTCAATCCTCCAAGGTTCTGGAGGCCCAGTTCCGGACGCTCGGCGCGATCCCGCAGGTCATGGCCTTCTCGGACGTCTATCAGGCGTTGCAGACCGGCGTCGTCGACGGACAGGAAAACACCTGGTCGAACATCTACACGCAGAAAATGCACGAAGTTCAGAAGTACATGACGACGACCAACCACGGCTATATCGGTTACGTCGTAGTCGTGAACAAGAAGTTCTGGGATGGGTTGCCGGCCGACATCCGCGATGATCTGTCGAAGGCGATGAAGGAAGCCACCGAGTTCGGCAACAACCAGTCGGCCAAGGAAAACGACGATGCGCTCGAGGCCATCAAGAAATCCGGCAAGAGCGAGATTATCACGCTGACCCCCGAGCAGGATGAGGCGATGCGCAAGGCGATGATGCCGGTCTACAAGGACGTGGCGTCGCGGGTCGGCCAGCCGTTGATCGACGAATTCCTCAAGGAGACCGGCCGCAGCCCGATGAACTGAGCGGCGGCGAGAGTCGCAAGAGTAGCAATGGACAAGACCCGCGGACCGGGACGGCCGCGGGTCGAGGTGTTTGGTCGGGCGGTATCATGGCCGCCCGATCGCCACGGGGGACGGATGGATGTTTTTACGTATTCTCGACCGGCTTGAAGAGGTCATCATCGCGAGCCTGATGGGCGCGGCGACCTTGATTACCTTCATCGCCGTCGCACACCGCTTTCTGGTCAACGTTCCCATACTCTATCCCATTCTGTTTCCGATCCGGCTCGCGTGGTCGCAAGAGCTGTGCATCTACATGTTCATCTGGATGGCCAAGTTCGGCGCCGCCTATGGCGTGCGCACCGGCATCCATGTCGGCGTCGACGTTCTGGTCAAGCGCCTCAATGACCGATGGCGCAAGGTCGTCGTTCTGTTGGGCCTGCTTGGTGGCGCGCTGTTCACCGCCATCGTCGGCACCATGGGCTTGAAATTCGTGCTCGAATTGATGAGCACCGATCAGGTCTCGCCCGACCTCGAGTTGCCGAGCTGGATCGTCTACGCCTGTATCCCGCTGGGCTCGTACCTGATGTGCTTCCGCTTTCTGCAGGTGTGCTGGCATTACTTCAAGACCGGCGACCTGCCGCACCACGACGCCACCAGTGTCGATGGCATCGAGGTCGTCAGCGCCAAGGCGCCGATCGCGATCGGAGAAGCATAATGAGCGCCGCCATTATCTTCGGACTGCTGTTCGCGCTGATGCTGACGGGCATGCCGATCTCGATTTCGCTCGGCCTGACGGTGCTGACTTTCCTGTTCACCATGACCGAGGTGCCGATCGAGAGCGTCGGCCTGAAACTGTTTTCCGGCCTCGACAATTTCGGAATCATGGCGATTCCGTTTTTCATCCTCGCCGGCCAGTTCCTCACCCGCGGCGGGGTGGCGCGGCGCATGATTACGTTCACGACCTCCCTGGTCGGCCATTTCCATGGCGGGCTGGGGCTCGCCGGCGTGGCGGCCTGCGCCATGTTCGCCGCGATCTCCGGATCGAGCGTCGCGACCGTGGTGGCGATCGGCTCCATCATGATGCCGGCCATGGTCGAACACGGCTATCCGCGCCGTTTCGGCGTCGGCGTGATTTCGACGTCGGGTGCGCTCGGCATCCTGGTGCCGCCATCGATCATTCTGGTGCTGTACGGCGTGTCGACCAACACCTCGATCGGCGCGCTGTTCATGGCGGGCATCGTTCCCGGTGTCATCCTGGCGCTGATGCTGGCGGCCGTCACCTGGTTCATCGCGCGGCGCAACAACTATCCGCGGATGCCGAAGGCGACGTTCGGCGAGCAGGTACATGCTTTTCGCGAAAGCTTCTGGGGGCTCGCCCTGATCGGGCTGGTGCTCGGCGGCATCTATGGCGGCATCTTTACGCCGACCGAGGCCGCGGCGGTGGCCGCGGTGTACGCCTTCTTCATCACCGTGTTCGTCTACAAGGAACTCAAGCTCAGCGAAGTCCCGAAGGTTCTGCTTCAGGCCGCCAGCATGAGCTCGATGCTGCTCTACATCATCACCAATGCGGTGCTGTTCTCGTTCCTGATGACGCATGAGCAGATCCCGCAGGAGATGGCGGCGTGGATCATCGACAAGAATTTCAGCATCTGGACCTTCCTGCTGGTGGTCAACGTCATCCTGCTTGCCGCCGGCAACGTCATGGATCCGTCCTCGATCCTGTTGATCATGGCGCCGATCCTGTACCCGCTGGCGACCAAGCTCGGCGTC
Source organism: uncultured Alphaproteobacteria bacterium (assembly GCA_963756215.1). Taxonomy (GTDB): domain Bacteria; phylum Pseudomonadota; class Alphaproteobacteria; order Rhizobiales; family Xanthobacteraceae; genus Bradyrhizobium. The sequence goes on from CAVWMY010000003.1 coordinate 852,856, forward strand.
AATCCGGTACATCTCGGCGTGCTGATGATCGTGAACACCGAAGTTGGATTGTGCCATCCGCCGGTCGGGCTCAATCTCTATATCGCCAGCAGCATCGCCAAGATGGGCATCAGCGAAATCACCGTGGCGGTGCTGCCGTGGCTGTGCGCGATGCTGGTTTTCCTCGGGCTGATCACCTACGTGCCGGAGATTTCGTTGTGGCTGCCGCGGCTGCTCGGCATGATATGAAAGGTTTTGTTAACGCCTGAGCCGGCCACGCACCGCCTGCCGGCGCGGTGCGGGGCGCCTTGGCGAGGGGAAAGGGATCTCTTGCCAAACTGTAAGTTGATTGCGCGTGGCCGTGAGCCCATCCTCCGCTAGCCATTCAAAGGAGGTTCGCATGAAGAAGGTTCTTCTGGCCGGCGTCGCGGCTGTCGCCATCGCCGGCTCCACCGTGGTCTACGCCCAGCACCGTCCGTGGTTTCACCAGCACATGCGAATGAGTCCCGAGGACAGGGCGGCCTTCGCCGACGCCCGCATCGCTGCGGTGCACGCGGGTCTCAAATTCGACTCCCGACCAGGAAAAATTGTGGCCGCCGCTCGAGGCGGCGGTGCGGGATTTCGCGAAACTGCGAATCGATCGCGCCAATGCGCGGATGAACGCGCAAAAGGACGATTCCAAGGACGCGCAGCAATCCGACGATCCGGTTGGTCGCCTGCGGCAGCGCGCCGACAACATGGCGGCGACGGCGGCGGCGCTGAAGAAGATCGCGGATGCGGCCGACCCGCTCTACAAGACACTCGACGACAGCCAGAAGCGGCGGCTCAGGATACTCACCCATATGGAGCGCCGTTTCGGCGGTGGTGATGACCGGCGGCAGCGCGAATTCGAGCACGGCCGGGACGGCGGAGGCCATTGGGGTCGGGGTCATGACCGGGATCATGACGACGACGGCGACGGCCACGACCATGACGGCCGAGGCACCCCCGAGCGGCTTTGATCGCAGGGCCGCGCCGAACCTCCGGAGGTTCGCGAAATGCAGGAAAAGCCGCCGGAATCCGGCGGCTTTTTTGCTGTCGGCGCAGGGCCGAAACAGGCCGGGGAATATTGCGTCGGCTGCTGGACATCGGGGGGGCGCTTTGCTAAACGACCGGCTCTTGCGAAGGCTTTCCCGGCCGGTTCCGGGCGCATAGCTCAGTTGGTAGAGCAGATGACTCTTAATCATCGGGTCCCAGGTTCGAGCCCTGGTGCGCCCACCAAGCTTTTCAAGGACATAGCCAGACTATAACGCGAACAGATCGCCGCGTTTTACACCACGTTTTACAGTTTTGTTCGCGCTTCGAGCTTGAGCACCGCCGCCTCGGCGAGCTGAACATCACGGCCGAGATAGTGGGCGTCGAGAATCGCTTCGACGTCCTTGAGGCTGTGGCCGGTGAAGGTCGCGATCTGCGGCACCGTCGCCTCGGCGAGCGCCAGCCGCACCACCGCCGAGCCTCGCAGGTCGTGAAACGTCAGGCCGCAAACGCCGGCGCGGCCGCAGGCCTTCGCCCATGACGTCCGAAAGCCGTCCGAGGTCCAGGGCCGGCCGTGGGAATTGACCAGGATCACCGGCCCGCGGCGGTCAGCGGCATCCAGCAGCCCCTTGAGCGGCAACCCCGCCGGCATCACGATGCGCCGGCCAGTCTTCGACTGGCGCAGCCGGATGCGGCTGCCGTCATAAGCCGACCACGGCAGGCGCAACAGGTCGCCTTGCCGTTGGCCGGTCCACAGCGCCAGCACCAGCGCCAGCTTGATTTGGTCGGACGCCACCGCCAGCAGCGCCGCGATCTCCGGCTCGCCCCAGAACTTGTCGGTGCGGTCGGCGGCGTAGAGGCGGCCGCCCTTTTCGCAGGGGTTGGTCGCGATAGTGCCGCGGTCCTTGGCAAACGACATCAACCTCGCCAGCGTGGTCCAGGCGTAGTCGGCCGTGCGCGGCGTCGCCGCGAACGTGTCTCGCCAGGTCTTGAACTCGCCGCGGACGCGACGGTCGGCCAACGCGGCCAGCGGCAAATCGCCGAACGCCTGTTCGATCAGGCCGATATACCGCAGGTACATGCGCCGGCTCGATGGCGCGAGCGCGGTAAAGTCGGGCGAGGCTTTGTAATCGGCGATCACCGTCATCAGCGTGCCCGCGGCCGGCCGCCTGATGCTGGCGTGGGCCTCGTTGTAGGCTTGCAGGAATTCGGGGGTGCCAGGCTTGGCGTGGATCGCAGGACCGCCACGCCAAGCGTAGAAGTGCACCCTCGTTTCACCAGACGCCAGTCGCTTCTTGACCTTATGAATTCCCTTCAGAACGACGCGCACGTTTCTCTCTCCATTGATCCAGTGCAGTAGATTCAGGTGAGCTTAGCCCGCTGAGCGCGTCTAAGGCCCGATCAATGGCCCTGAGGTCCCAACGTGCCGTGCCTAATAGTGGTCTCGGCAGTCTTCCTTTCCTTACCCAGTCTGAAAATGCGCTTGCTGACAAATTGCAATAACGCGCGGCTGTTGTTCGATTGACTAGTCTAGCGGCATTTTGGTAGCGGGATGCGTCATTCACAGACCGCCCGCTATTTTGGTCCTGTCCAAAGCATCATTTCAGTGACCTTTCACGTTTCATGGATGTTCGCGCCGACGCGTACCCGGACGATCGACGCACTCAGCCGTCACAAGGCCATTTTCATAACGGCACGAAAGTTTCCAGATGACGCCGAGCGCCACCTCGATTGCCTCAACGCTTGACGTGCGCGCCACAAGGTTTGACGGCTCGCCCTTAGGTTAACGCAACGGCAGGTTACCAGCATTCGCACAACTGTCCGCTGAAGCGGTGCGGTTCTTTTAGGAAGTGGTCCATTTCCTAGCTACAGCGCATCTCGTCCAACTTCGATTTGTAGTCCGCCATTTTCCTCAGCTGGTCGACAGTAAAGGGGACGGTTTTGGGACGGATCGACTTGATGCCTAACTCATCAAGCTGCTCAACAACAGAGGAGTTCAACGTGTTCGCAACGTAGGTTGAAATTCCGATAAACCGCTTGAACCGCTTCTTATCGGTATCCGTCATCCCGTGTTCCCAGAGTTCTTAGGTCTCCCTCAAGCCTACTTTCCGTCAGATAATCAAAACCAAACGCATTACTGGCGTATATAAGTGCGGAGCTTAACCGCATATTCTTCCATCGCTGTCTTATGGTTCGCCAACTCAGCTTGCCATCTGGATGTTGATACCAGCGATAAAATTCGCTTCGGCTAATGGACCCATTCTGATCTAGGCCGCCGTTATGATCGAGAAATCGAAAGCGATAATCAATCATCTCACAGACTGTCTTCGCTTCAAGCCGTCGAGACGATATTAACTTCCGGAGTTCAGTAGGTGATCTTAGATCAAGTAGAATGCCCCATCCTTTTTCTCTGAAGAAAACGTCATACAGAGAACTATAACTTTCCATTTTGAGCAGACCGATAAGACCTTTTGCACTCATATTTTTGCGCATGCCCAGCCCCGTACCGAGCCATTTCGCGTGCTTTAACGCATGGTCCCGCAAGAGGCGGGCTGCAAAATGATGACCGGCTGCCTCAACAATATCGGGCTCATCAGGGAACAAAAGCCAGACCTTGAACTGCAAAAAGCGTATCGCTCGCTCTCCGAGAAACGCATCTTTGTCCCCCGACAAAAGTCGGTAGCCGTGACTAGCCAAGTCGAAGCGGGCAGAAGGATCAATGTCCAACGTAACCATAGGTTGATCGCCGTTAGGAAAGACATTCTTTCCTGAAAGAAAGCCTTCCGCTTGTAAAGACCGCCGATGATCTTGTTGAGAAGCTCGTGGATGATCGTGCACCTCTTGTAACTGCGAGGCTGATGCGACCACCCTTAAACAAGCAAATGCGGAGGTCAATTATGGCTCTTCAGTGGGGATCAAAGCCAACTGCAGAATGGAAGAAAGCTGACGGCGTCACAGGCGCGTGGCGCCGTCAGATTAAACGACCGAGCGTCAGTAGCTTGCCCAAAACTCCGATCAATTCCAAAAATGTCTTCAAAACCCTCGATCATGTTCGAGATGCCTGGGCAGGAGTTCGTGACCTGGCCTACAAGCTCATGGCTATCGCATGGCAGATCGTGCTGCTTTTGCGCAAGAAAAAGGAGCTCATGAAAGAGTTCGTTCGCCTAGCGAAATTGAAAGCTAAAAAGGGCAAGATCGCTGACGCGATTATGATTTACGTGATGCGTGCCAAGACAAGTTCTACGAGAAAAATGGCATGGAAGCGGAGCCGCGTGCTGCAATTTCTACATGAGCAGGGCGTCAAGAGCAGCAAGATGGCTCACGAGATTGACGCCCGAGGCGGTATTGAGGCGATTTACAAGCAGGCCGTCAACCAAATGCCACGCCGCAAATCGAAATCTGCCAAGGAGAAAGCTGGCCAAAGGGAGGCGAGGGGCTCAGCCGAAAAAGTTAAGACAAACATTGAGCAGACGCCTCCACCGAGTAGTGACCACGAGTTCGATAAACCGTCGCCACATACGAACGATCAGCGTACGATGCTTCTGTTAAGCATTAAGATGTCGGATCGCGAAGAGCTTTCGGAAATGTCAGAGGCGACGATCACGATCAAGCGGAATAACAATCAGAACGGCGCGAAGTTCAATGTTCTTCGTATCAAGGGATTGCCCGCGAAATCGCAGCCCGAAGATCGATGATCACTTCAGACCCTTGTGCTAAAGGACAGCTCCGACAATGTGGCGGGGCCTTTTCACGACGCTGAACCGACCGTATTGCCCGATCCGCGTGCGGCGCGAGGCCCGCTGATTGGCAGGTAGAACGATGAGAGGGAATACTAATCGATCACTTGGTTTGTCGCTGTAAAATATTGGATCACCAACGTTGGAGATCCTCACATGCCGAACCGACGACGCTTGCTGCCGTACTGGCGGCGAACCATACCCTGTGCAAAATTTGATATTTCAAAGTTAAGGCCGCCTAAGCTCCCACGGGGCGATCGCTTCGAAACACAAAGCGACGCCCGGGCGGAAAGTATACGGAGCGAAGCCGCCCTAGCTTGCAATCAACCAAGCAGCAACCACGGTACATTCCTTAGAGAGTGCCGCATTGGCGACTATAAATGCGAAAAGACCTACTGCCCCAAATGCGCGAGGACCTATCGTCGTTTTCTAATAGGTGAGCTTCTCCGACTTAAGTCAGGGTTCGACGGCAAGGTGCGCATTCTTGTCGTGCTCTTGGAAAAGTCGCCCAAAAGAGGGATTTTGAACCTCGATCTTACGCCCTATCATCATTCTTTGCGAAAACGCCTGATAAGAGCGGGGCTAATCGATACGCCAGTTATTGGGGGCTTCGAGATGATCTATCGAGCGCGCGAAAGGGAGTGGGTGCTGCACGTCAACCTTGTGATCTTTGGCGGCAGTAAAACCGCAATTCGTGCATTCGCGAGCAGGGTTCGAGGTGCACGCGCCGTCCGGCGCGATGACTTGAAGAATCCCGTCGAGCAACTGTCCTACATCCTGAAGTTCACGACCTATCATCGGCCGCACGAGCAGCACGATGCTAGGAAAGCAAGAGCTGTTCCGCTAAACCCAACGGAGCATTTTGAGCTGGTGCAATGGATGGCTCAGTATGAGTTTTCTGATCACCTCTTTCTATTCAACGCTCGACGGCTCGGTGCCTCAATCGAGCTATCGAACAAGCTGGCTCGAAACGCATGAACCCACCGGTAGCCCTTGTTGCCGTTGGCGTTGAAGATTGGCCGTTGCACCACAGCGCGGCTGCCTGTGCAGGACATCAACCCTTCTTCGACCAATTGTCTTTTTAACTGCCCGGCTGCCTTGTCGGCGCCAATGATGGCCTTCAACTGATTTGAAGTCACGTAGATCCAATTCTTCCCGTTGTGTTCGTGGAGATAACCTGGCACCGATCCCAAGGCATGAACTGTTTGCGAGGGCTTATCGTCGCTCAGATTCAGAAAGTCGTTGCGGTTGTCGACAAAATACTTGACCAATCGCTGGCGGAGACGGCTGATTTGGTCGGGATTTTTACCTGCGGCCGCCAGACCTTCAATCTGGCAGCTCAGGATCGCGCCCAACAAGTCCTTTCGGCTCCATCTGAAAATTTTGTATTGGATGGCCAGACAACCAGCGGCGTAGACAGTCGCAAAACGAGAGGTAGCACGTTCCAGCGGTTTCAGGCCTTTCACTTCCGCTTCTTGCCGTATCCGGTTGATGTAGTATTGGCGCCGAGCCCCAACAAACCTCTTTGCGGCCGACCGACTGCGCTCGTCTCTATAAAGCTTTTCGACCAGCCGAAGGCCCGGCGTACCAAAGGTGGATCGGCACCGAGCCTTGAGAGCATCAGTGAGCGCCGCGCCATCGCAGAAACCATGCCTGTCTTCGTGGATACCAAAGGTACCAGCACCAGTAGGCAAGCCAATATCGACAAGGCGCCCGCGGTGCTGATCGTCAATGGGCGCATTGCCCTGCTCGGCCAGTTCGTCGAGCGTGAGGTTCGAGGTGCTCAAGAAGTACAGCCGCCAAGCGGCTATCTCCGTCTCGTTATATCGATTCTTCTTTGAACCTTCAGAAAGTCGAAAGGCACCGTTCAGAACCGCTTCCGCCCTTTGACCGTCATTGCTACCGGCTAGATTGGTTTCATCGAGCACCAGCAACGTGTCGCTATGAGCACGGGCGGTTTCTTCGAGTTGGTTGATGGTAGTGTTCCAGCTTTCGGCAAAACCCTTATCTTTTCGAGCCGAATCACGATGGCAGCCCCAGATTGAACCAGCAACCATGGCCGCCGCAGTTTTACCAGATTCGGCACGTCCAGAGATTTGAAACCCACCGGTACGGGGTCCATCGACAAGCGATAAAATGGGACCGGTACAGGCGAGGCTGGCGGCAAACATAAGGCGCGAATTGCCGATGCATAGTGCGCCGATTTCTCTGTTCCAATCGTTTATCGTTCCTCGGTAACGATACTTGTCGAGCGTAGCTAAATCGAGAGTGGTCGAAGCCAGCTCTACTTTAACGTCGGGTCGACCGATAATCTTATCCGGCCGAACGTAGAATTTGGGGAATGCTCCCAGGCGAGTAACGACCAAAAAGTTCGGTGGGCCGTCAGGCTGCTGATAATGCTGCAGCATCTCCAGCAGTTGGCGCTGAACTTTTGTCGAAAGCAGCTTGCAACCAGCATTTCCAAGGTCGCGGTATAAGCGTTTTGGCTCAAGAAGATCGGTCATTGAATACGGAAGCAGATCGCGATCTGAATTCAATACCTTTAGTTTTAGATATCGTTGTTGGAGCTCGTCGATCCCTTCGCCGATAATGATGATGGCGTCGAGCGGATTGCACTTTTGGTCGGCCATGAATGCGGTCCTCTGGGTTGTTCACACACCGTCATTTTACAGCGTGTGTGAAAGGCAGAGGTGCGGCCGATGTGCTGACCTAGTTGTCAATGAGAAATGTAGGCAAAAATTGAGTTGGTGCCTTCAAATCGGTAATTGGTGGCTCGGAATGACGTTTTGGCGCTTGTTTTATAGAACACTGCAAATGACCATAGTGGTTTCCTAGAAAAGAAATATCTGCGAAATTCCACGTATGAACCGTGTGAATCGCGTGAATCCGTGAGCTATTCAAAGCCAATCTTCTCTTAAAGAGAAACGAACTGCGTAGGGCTGAAATTACCAACAACATTGCCGGAGCAAACTTCGAACACTAGAGTTTCATACGCCTCGTTTCATAACAGGGGATCGCCTCCTGTGTCGCTTCATGAGATCGCGCGATCAAAGAGCGCAGCGAGAATTGATGCTGAGTTCTGACCGGTGCATCTAAATATCGCGTGGTGAGGCGCGCCAAAGTGGATGTTCAAGTGCTCCAGGTGAACGAAGGTCTGCGCTTCAATGGGATCATTCTGCTTCCGTCGAGATTTGAGTTGCTTCAGGTCGTCCGAGAGTGGCAATCGCGCTTGAAATGATCGCTGGTGATGCACGTTGGCGGATTATTCGTTCAACGCATTAAGAACGTCATATCAGCCTTGACGACGTTCTAATCTTGAATTGATGGAGAAGAGCCGGAGCGCCACGCGCACGGGCAAGCTGACTGGAGACGATGGATGCGGGACGAAAGGCGGCGCCAAGCGGTCGGACAGATCGTGGTGCGGCAATCGCGATCCGGGAGGATGCTCGGCCTTGTAAAGTAACTGGCTGACATGACGCGGCAGCGTTGGGTGCCGTAACGATGTCGAGCATTTGAAGGATTGCGAAAATCACGATGAATGATCATACAAGTACCTTGGTTACGCAACGACAGCTGCTATTGCACGAAGACGTTTTGAACTTGTTGTTAAAGTACGCTGGAGCAATCACCTTGATCAAGTCCGCACGGACAACCTACCAGAGGCAGCGTTCCACGATCATTATGAACCAGGCATGTGGAGAAGGCTTCGGCAGAGAAGCATTGCAGTCATAGATAAGTTGATAGATACGAGTGACGAGATATCAATCCGGCACTTAACTGAGTTGACTGATTTAGCTATGCGTTACAATTCTCGGATCATTCGATATGCGTTGATCGACATATTGGACATGGCGGCAAACGATAGTCTAGCGCCCGGTCAAATCGACTCTGCACCACGATTTTTTCGATACTTGATCAAAACCGTTCGCCAGCATGATCCCGCACGACGCAACACAGTTGATCCACGGGCGGCAATGAAGCAGTGGTTAAGTCTAATAGATCCTTTGAGGATCGCAGAATACGACGAGTGCGGATACCTTGACGTAATTCGAAACTCATTTTCAACTGTCTACGTGTGCCCGTACGCTCGAATCCATTCACATTGTTGTCGGGCATCGTGTTCGCGTGCCCTCCCTGTTGATGAGCAATTGCGAGATTCTACTACGATTGGTAAGAATCGCGGGCGGCTCGGCCGCGTTGGGATGCCAACAACGGCCGCGGTTTTTAATTCGCAGTTCAATTGAACGAATAGGTTTCGGATCCTTGATCGGTTTCGACTAGGGCTCTGACTATTTTGCAGGTGCTCACCAGTTCGATCTCGTCGCCCACTTTCAACTCCCGGGGCGAGAAGTCCAATTTGTTGGGGTCGGTAAACACGCCGAGCGGTAGTGCTACGGTGCAGTCGGTCCGCTGATTAATTTCGACGCCGGTGATTTTGATTGGTTTTGATCCGACATTGCCCAATTTCAACCGATTGTATCTGACTGATACATCTAAATTCACCGGATCGTATGAAGTGAAGATTTTCGCAAGTAAGAGCAGGCCAAAAAGGACGCCTAGTATGATCTTAAGCCGCCGCCACGTTTTCGTTGGCTTTGGTGCGGTTAGTGGAGGCGATGACACGACGGGATACGGTTCGTTCATGTGAGGTTGCTCCAATTTGGTGATGAGATTTGATTCGGCGGACATCCGCAGGCTGAGCGGATGTCCGCGCGGAGGTCAGTATTCTGCAGCCAGCATGATGGTGATGATCCGCTCGGTGGCGGTTGGGTCTGCGGGGTCGGGAGAGTGAAATTGGAGCGCTTTATCGTAGTAATCGATTTTGAACATGACGTCGGTGCCATCGAAATCAAAGCAGCCGAAGTCGTGCTCGCCGTGGGGGTCGTTGGCGCTGCAAAAGTCGTCAAAGGTCGCGATGGTTTGGACGAGTCGATGGACGGCCTCAGGACCGAGGGCCGCGATGCCGGGCGTTATGACAGCACCGCCGCCGAGAAGGTGTTTTCGCAGCTCGTCGTTGAGCATGCGGATGCGCTCCGCGTCCGTGTTGGACATGGTGGTTCTCCATCTGATGATGTTTTGAGGTTGGCCACGGAGTGGCCGGGGAGGGGCTTTAGATCGGCCCGGGCCGTGGTCCGGACCGACGGCTAAGGAGAACGGGGCAGGGAGGTTTAAGCCGAGCCAGGATTGAGCAGGGCGATGGTTGCGACGTGCCGTGAGATCTTTTGCGCGCGGGGATAGTCGCGATACCGGAGTGTCAGGATGTCTTTGTCCCGCGAAATCACGACAGCTTCCCACCAGCCCTCGGGCAAGCTTTCCTGAGCGAGGACGAGATGGCCGGGCGCGATTTCTTCCCAGGTCTTTGGGTAACCAGACGCAACCGGTGTAGCGGAGGCTTCGGTCGGAGGCTTGGCCGTACCCTTCTTGGGTTCTGTTGTCGGCGGCACCGTTCCCGACCGGTCGCCTTGGGACCGTTCGTACTCTTCCCGCGCAGCCTGAAGCTTGTTGTAAAGGGTTTGTGGAATGTTCGGAATGAAGGCTTTACCGCGGGCGTAGATGCGACCGACCGGCAATTGCATGCCGAGAGCTGCCCACTCGTCGTTGTACGCCGGGTGAGAGTTCGAGCTTCCTCGCTTTCACGACCTCAAAGACCTTCGTCTCCGAGGTGGGAAATCGAGCCCCCACGGGTTTGTTGTCGGCGTCGAGGCCGAACACGAAGCGTTGCAAGTCCGGGTTGTCTTTCTTGGCATCAGTCGTCTTGGTCATATGACCCTCCTGAAAAGCAGAAGGGGCCCGATGGGCCCCTTTTTCCGCAAAGTCCGATGTTCGCTGGTGTTCTACGCCCCGTTTGGGACATCTAAGCTTATTCATGGAAGTATAAACTCCAGCAATACATCCAAGCCGCACCATGCGAGCTTGTACCTATCATTATATACAAAATTGTATTTAGAACAAATACTTTAATACCTATAGAATAATTGATTATAGTGTTGAATACTATAAATATATCAGCTTTTTACTGCATTTTTTGAATAGGTAACAGTAGTTGTTCTGACACGGTTTTCGGTCATCGAGGCGATTACCGTTGCAGACGTCGAGACCGTCAGCGGCGCAATATCGCCAAATCGCGTGCTGCACGAACCGCGGGAATACGGCTGGGTACCGAGGATTGAAGGCGCGGCATCGATAGCTCTGACGCCACCGCTCGAACGATGTCGGCGCAGCCGCCCCTGGCATAGCAGCCGCTGCCATAACCGTGCTCGGCGCCGCAATCTTCCAGAATGCCGGTGCGGTGCAGAAAATTGTGCACCAGCGTATCGATGGCGATCATGGCCTTGCCGGTCTCGAACCAGGCCGGACGGCCATTCGGCGGCGCCGAGCAGCAGCTCGGACAAGGCCATGGTCAGAACCTTGTCGGAGACGCCATAGACGTGTCGAAGCGGCCCAATCAACGCTCCTGCACCGCCAGTCGTTCCGAGCGGATTCGGTCGGCAGCTGCAGGCGCTGGTCGATCCAGCCGACGAGGTCGCCATCGGCGATGTCGCGAACGAAAAAGTAAAAAGCTGTAGGCGGTCTGATTGAGGCGGCCGTTGCGAAGTCGGTGTTGCGGGAGGGGACAACAGGCAATCCGGTCGGGCTGCGAACAGGTGAAGCTGGTCTTGTCGTACCGGCAGCCGTCGAAGTCCCAATAGCTGCGCAGCAGCGGGCAGGCAGGCTTGCCCTTGAGGTCCGTCGTTATTTTCGACCACGTCGCGCTGCCGTGCTGGCGCATGTAATCGCGGGCGACCTGGTCCGAGATGCCTTGGTAGCTGAACGTGGTCAGAAGCCAATCGAAGAGCCTGGGCGTGTCATGTTGGGCGACTGCCCTTTGAATGCCGACTTGGCGCAAATCGGCTTGGATATCTTCAACGAATGTCAGGGACCCTGCCAACATGCAGACACGCTCGATCAACTGCACTGCTCGATCCAGGTTGACCCGATTGAGAGCGGGATTCGAGCCGCGTAGCTGTCCGCCGATTGCTGACGGCGTACAGCTTTGGTTGATGCTAGATCAGCGATACAAGCCTCCTCTGCGCGTCGCTATCGCCATCGATATATCGCTGCGTGGTCTGGATCGACCGATGGCCTGCCAGCAACTGAACATCGCGAAGCGAGCCGCCGGCCTTGTGAACAACCCGAGCGGCCCGCGTGATGAACGTTCGTCGGCCCGAGTGGGAAGAGCAGCCTTCAAGACCAATTGCCTTGTAGGCGCGGTTGAACCAGACGACGATGCTGAGTGGCGTCATTTCATCGCCGCGTTCCGACCGGACCACCGGCCCCTGGCCCGCGCAGGTGGCACGCAAGGCGACCAGAGCTTCGTGCAAGTCGGCATTTAATGGAACGATGCGGCCGCTCTGTTTCTTTGCGGCGTGGTCGCGCAGCTCGATGTGAGAGCCGACGCCGCCCGTCGGATCAACGACCATCGGCCACGTCAGATTGGCAATCTCCGCGGCGCGGAGGCCAGCTTTGACGGATAGCAAAACGATTACACGATTGCGATCCGGGTAGCGGGTGGTTTTGGCGAAGAACAGGAGATCTTCGACTTCATGTGCAGAAAGAACCTTGGCTTGTTTGCCTGCCATGTCGCTCATACTGATTGCGACATGATTCTAGAACATTCGAATCTCGTTGCACATGGAAATCTGACGTACCGCAAACTGATAAGGCTTTAAGTCTGCCTCCGTCTGGCGTGCTCATTAATCCTATACACAAGTGCTACGGGGGTTTAGTTCGTCGTGTGCAAGGTGTGCGGCACGACGACTTCGTGCAGAAGCTTTTGGCGTGTGTGAAGAACGAAGTATTGAGTCACTTTCAGGAGAGAGTCAGGTGAGGCGGCGGCATTATGCGCCGTTCGCTGAACGGATGATATCGTCGTAATTGGCGTCAGGCTGAGCATTCTGCGTGACGTCTCCGACCTTGCTGCTTTGGGTCGGTTATATGTTGACTAGATAATTGGCAGGAAATCCCTATCGAACAGATGATGAAGAAGGAGCCCCCTTCGGCCCGCAAAGGACCGGACGGGTGATCGGCGAAGCTCAATAACCCACCTAGTAGTCGGCCTCAGAATGGCCGTGCCAACCACTGTCTCCCCTCATGCCGCAGACCTGCGCGCTCAACTGATAATGCTTTCAGAATTTTATTATCAGTCATGAAGCGGATGGTTCAATCCGCACGCCCTGGGCAAGGTCGATACTAGGGTCGGACGCACAGGTCAAAATCAATCTTGTAAAGTAGTTCGCAACGACAAAGACCGCTGTGAATTTCACTCCTATCAAAGATTGGAATGTCAAAATGAAATCGAAAAAGAAGCAGAAAAAGTTGCGTGGCAAATTTCTATCTGGGCATGCGCTGTGGGCTGAAGTTAAGCATGCTTCGGAGTTGTTGCAACAATCGCATTTCAGGGCCTATAGCTTGTACGAAGACATTGCCGGCCTTCAAGTTTCGATAGAGGACGCTGTGGTCCACTTAGAAGAATAACGAATTTATCCGGACAGGCATAGGTGCCTACGCTCCCCTCGCCGTGGGTGACGGTCGAGGCCGGAACAATCGTCGAGTTGCGTTTCCTGCTGGAGCGACGGGAATTCACGACACTGGCCGACCGGCTGAACATGCTGCGGACCGGTCAGACCTGGAAACCTTTGCCACCCAACGGCTCGATCAATCGGCGGTTGTCGGACTTCAGGTCGATGCTACCGCAACTGGACAAGGTCGACCTGCTGCAGGTCGCACGAAACATCGAACTCGGGACGAAGTACGGCCCTCTCGATTACGGCGCACTCGATCAGGGGCCCAGGCAACAGGCAGCGACCATCGCCAGAGCCTTCACGAAGCTGAAGCCTCCGAAGAATGCGTCCGGCGCACAGATCGGTCCGAACGTCAGTGAGATCGTCTCCCAGCTGCTCTTCGAGGTCAAGCGCTGCGATGAAGATCCTCTTCTCACCAGGCCACGGCAGCAGATCTACTTTTTTGACGCCAAGGTGTCGATGCCGCCGACGGATCCCGCATCGCTCCTGCTCCCGGAATTCGGAAGCCTTACGCAAGGGTCGTGGCGCATCTGCGTCGTGACGTCGTCAATATCGCCGCAGGGCCTGCTGGATCTTGCCGACGGAGCTGGACACAGGGGTGTGCTGGTCCTGTACCGTGGCGTCCTGAACGTGGAGCGGCGCAAGCAGATGCGCCTCGACCTGATAAAGAAGAAGCAGGCGATGCTGGTAGTCGACGAGGCTGCCTTGGCCTTCGCTATCGCCGACCCCAGCGACCGCCGCCGCGCAATAATCGACATTGCGCAGGCCTATTCGAGTGCCGATCCGTACAAGGATCACGGCAAATCGGCGGTCCCAGCTGAAATGTTCAAAGGCCGATCCTGGGAACGAAGCGCCATCGTAGATCCGTTTGGCTCCTACGTCGTGTTTGGCGGAAGGCGGCTCGGCAAGACGGCACTGCTGCGGCAGATCCATGCGACGCAACCGTCGAATGCCATATTCGCCTATGTCGATCTCGAACTCATCAACGACGCTTCGGACGCCTTCGAGCAATTCTCGAGAACGATCGGGACCAATATATTCAGGACTCCGACACGGTCGGGAGAGGAGTTCGCTGCTGCGGTCATCATTTGGCTCGAAGCAGACGAGCGGCGACGCCTGCTCCTGTTGATCGACGAAGCAGACCGATTCGTACGTAAAGAGGCCGAATCAAACTTCGTCTGCGTTCAGACGCTGCTGAGGCTGATGGCCGACACGAAGAACCGGTTCAAGTTCGTGCTGGCCGGTCTTCACAACGTCTCGCGCATGGTGCGGGTCGAGAATTCGCCGCTGGTACAGATATCGAACAACCCCCTCCAGATCGGTCCTCTGCTCGACCGCGACGTTGACGATGCCGAGTTTCTGGTCAGGGGACCCTTGGCGGCCATGGGTTTCGAGTTCGAAAAACGCGAGGACGTATGGCGAATACTTACGTTCACCAACTATTATCCCGTACTAATCCAGGTTTTCTGCAAAGAGATGCTATCGCTGATCCATGATCAGGCGCAGAAAACCGGTCAGCTTCCCGGAATCATCGGCACCGCGCTCGTGGAGCGCGCCCTGCGCTCGTCCGACATCGGTAACAAGCTCTACGAGACGTTCTACAAGACCATCGGCCACATCGAGGGACGATACGAACTGCTGACGTATATCCTGGCCGTTCGCGAACTTCGCGAACGGGACTCTGGGCATGACTGCGGAGGGGATGACGGCGGCGGAAGTGACGGAACGGGCAATGGAGTATTGGCCGGCGGCATTTCCGAGGGGGACCGATCCTAACGAGCTCGAATATCTGCTCGAGGAAATGGAAGGCTTCGGAATCGCAAGGCGTACGGTTTCTGGTGCCTTCGCCTTGCGATCGAGAAGCCTGCTCGAACTGATGACCGCGACCGAAGCCCATCTGGAACGCCGGCTGGAGAGCTACAAGACACAGAAGGCGCCCCCAAAGGCGTTCGATCCAAAGAACGTCCGCCGAACGATAGGAAAACCGCGTTCCGGGGCAGGCGGGGGCGAGCAAATCTCTCCGTTGACCGATGGTCAGGAGGCGGACCTCCTTGCCCCGCTGCAGATCGCCTCCGACAACGACGCGACGCCGGCAGGCGGAGTAGGCGTCGTCTTCGGAACCGAACTTGCTGGCGTCCACTTCGTCGAAGCTGCGCTGCTGGATGCGCGACGCGTCAGAGACAGACTAGTCGACGTCGAGATCAGGAACTACGAATTGAAGAAGGAGATGTTGGACGACCTCAAGAATACGGCCAAAGATCAGCGCCTGCTCAAGGTCATCGTCGTTCCTCCGAAGACCGCCTGGCGGCCCGACTGGGTGGTGGAGGCCGAGCGAACAAGTCGCGTCCGTAGGGGCGAACTCCGCTTGATCTTCATCGGAGATCCCAGGCATGCCGAGGAATGGTCAAAGGACCGTACGGTACTTCATCGAGTACTTCCTCAGATCAAGATCGTCAGGCTGCGTCAGTGGGCGAGGTCGTACCTCGGAAGCCGGATCGAGTCGTTGCAGCTGTCCGGTGAACTCGTCGAGAGCATCATGGAAGCTACCGGCGGATGGTCCGAGCTCGCTGGGCCGCTTCTATCGCGGATTGCCGATGACACCCGGAACGCGTCAGAATTAATAAGGCAGGAGAAGGAGGCGAATTTAGCGTCGTCGAGCCTGATGGACCGTCTCGGAATTCCGCAGCAATTGATCGGCTTCTTCCGGGACCTGGCCGCTTATGCTGAGGGATCCACTATCACGACCACCGATTTCCAAAGTCTCTGTACGTTCGACGGCCGAAACGTCTCTCCACGAGTAGTGGGCATCTATAGCGATTTGCTGGGAATCATCTTCTTTCCTCCGGACCAATCCGGACAGGGCATCCGCAAGGTGAATCTGAACCTTCTGGTTCACGCCGCTCTGTTGCGGTCGGAGTGAAGCCATGGACCGTCTCGACGTCTGGTGGAATCTGGCAGGACCTTCCAGCATCATTAACAAGATCGCGCAGGCGGTGGGAAACCGCGAGAGAGTTGTCTGTCTCGCGGCGCCAAACCCTCGCCCCGCAGGATTGTCCAGGGCGATAGCGCTTAAGCTCAGGAGCGAGCTGTCCCTCGAATGCGCCACGCTGGACGTCTCTCGCGAAGACCAGGCGCAACCCATTCCCCATCTCCTGGCCGGATTGCTCGGCGTCCCGGCCACCGAGATCGGCTCAGTCGGCGAATTCGCTTCGCATCCCGGCCTTGCCGACCAGGTTCTCATCGTGGACGGGCTGGAGCGAGACTGCTTGCGGCGCTGGGGCCTGTTCCTGCGGCAACTGCATCTGTCGCGTTCCGAAGAAATGATCGTCGGGCCTGTCGTGGTCGTCCTATTGCCAACCGGACTGAGCCGCGACGAACTCGCGGTTCTGAACGGGTCGGCAAAGTTCATGTCGACGCAGGGCTCCGTAGGACGCTTCGACGCGATTAGCTACGCCGCACAGATCGGCACACGCCCTTCCGTCGATCTGGTCTCCCGCGTCGGACACGCGACAACAATCGATCTGGCAGCCTGGTCCCGCGAGCTTCTGGAAAATATGCTCGCATGGGAGGTTTCGGATCAGATCGATCCGTTCGCGCTTCTCGAACGCGCGGCAGAGAAATCGAAGCTCTGCTTTCCGTGCTGGGAGAATGGTCTCGTCGATTATTGGGACGACGAACCGGTTGCTTACGCCGTTGCCGCCGTCAAATACGGTATGCACGATCACTTGAAAAGAAGGATATGGACTGCGCAAGCGAGTGTTCTTCTCCCATTCTCGTATCGAATTCTGCGGTCACTGATCAGACGTCACAAAGAGTTTTTGGCAAAAAAGGTATCGCCAGAGCAGCCCTGGATAAAGAAATACGGGACGCGAGAAGTCACCGTCACGGACTACTGGAAACTCGAATTCTACGACTTCCAGCAGATCGCGGAAAACGTACTGTCGCCCGAAGAGCGTGAGCTGAGACGCATCGGGCAATTCATACGGAACAAGGTCGCTCATCCAGATCTCCTCAAGCCTGATCAGCTCGCGAAGATCTCCGATTACTACGAAGCCAACCGCGAAATAATAGAGGGCGACGTCCCGGGTTGGAACTGGCCCCGCCGCGGTCAGTCGATGATACTGACCGTCGGCCCGTCCGGAGGAGGGAAGTCGAGATGGTCGGCCGAACAGGGCGTCGATATCGTTTCCTCAGACGAGATTAGGAAAGAGACAAATCCAGACGGCGAGACCCCAGGTAGCCAAGCCGGCATCTTTCATCGGGTCCGGAGTGCCAGTTCGAAGATTCTCGAAGAAGGGCGGGACGTCATTGTCGACGCGATGCATATCGAAGCGGAACACCGCAATAGGCAGACATCGCTCGCTCCCCCTGACATCGGGATCAAATATGTGATCATAGATAGACCCCTCGCAGACAAACTGAGGGATGCCGGGTGGCGAGCAGGAAGAGGCATTGTCGAAAAGTACGACGAACTCTTCTCCGTCAAGGTCGCGGCGGCCGTGCAGGGAGATGGGCGCGCCGATATCCAAGTCGTTGATCTCCGTTTAAAGGCCAGCGCTAACGACCAATAAAGCGGTCCTACGGCAGGAACGATCACTGCCTTTTGCAGCCGGACATGCCGTTTGAGGGCGGCCCGTTTCACGCATCGGCGCAGGGAGGCAATGCACGGGAGGCGCTCGCTGGCGCCTTCTCCGACGCCGCACCCGATAGCTGGGGACGGAGGCTGCTCGAACGAGCTTATGGCAATGGTCTGTCCGAATTCGAATATCTGACGCTGTCCGACGATCGAGCTTGTTGGCGCTGGCGTCGGCATTGTAGGGGTCGTCGGCTGGACTACGTAGATGCGTCCATCATCAAATCGAAACCACTTTCAGGCTCGAACGGAAAATCGATCGAACGCCGTCAGGATTTGTGAACGCGGCTCGACATCCCGCAGATAGATTTCGGTCTTGAGAAATGCGATCTCTTCCGTGAATTTGTTTTCGTCTACGTCCACATACCACGATCGCGGCCTACCATCACTTCCATCGCTCCAGCGATAGCCGCGCCGTTTGAGTGTGTCCTTGAGATCGAAGGGCGATTGCTCGGCCCACACGCGGATTGTTTTCTTGCGAGCTTGCTCCAGCAGGACAGCGAGCGCCGGTGAGCCCGCGTTCGGTAATTCGAAGGCCAGAATTTCGAGGAGGGCATGACAATCGTCTACGGCCCTGTGCGCTTGGTGGAAGTAGCCCGCGCCGTTCAGTAGATAGCCCAAGCGCGACCCTTCGAATCCATGCTTTCGCCATTCGACCTCGGTCGCGGAGCATCCCCAGGCCTTTCGCTGAAAGATTGGCCAGTAGCGTTCTGCAAATTTTCGATCGAAGCTCGCATTGTGCGCAATCACGATTACCGCCTCGTCGACAAACGAAGAGACCGCCGTCTCGTCGATGCGATGTCCAGCCACCATTTCGTCCGTGATGCCGGTGAGAGCCGTTATCTCGAGCGGTATCGTTCCTGTTGGCTCATTGAACGATGAAAAGGCGTCTTTGATGCCCGCGATCCGACCGTTGGCCAGATATTCGAATTTGACCATGCCGAGCTCGATGACCTCGTGTTTTCGCGGGTCAAGTCCGGTGGTCTCGACATCGAGGAGGATGCCTGTCTTGGCCTTTTGACCGTCGGATGGTGCAAAATTGGTGCGGGGGAGCAGGCGCCGCAAAACCCTGTAGTCGGCCGATTTCGCCAGCGCGTCGGCCATGGCGGCCAGAGATAGGTCGCTGTCGGACATCGTTTGATTGGACCCTATATCCTTGGCCAGATATCCAGATTTGGGTCGCAATTCTAATCCGCTTTAAATCCCGAAATCCAGTTGCGGACCTTCGTTGTCGTTGCCTTGGAGGGAAGACCAGGATACGCCTAATAGGCGCACCGGCTTGGGGAGCGGCATATTCTCCTTCAGAAATCTTGTTATTTGATGCGCGAGATCATCTCGGTTTGCTACGGGCGAGGAATGTGATCGGCTGGGTGTGAGGATTTCAAAGTCGGAAAACTTCACCTTGAGGGTCACCGTGCGACCCCGGCTACCCTTCTCGTCGCAATGCGGCCAGACCTTGTCGATCAAAGGCTGCAGTTCGGAAAGCATAGCCTCGGAATCGGTGAGATCACCGGAGAACGTGTTTTCTGTGCCGATTGATTTACGAATACGGTTCGCTCGGACCTCACGATGGTCGACGCTTCTTGAAATCCAATAGTAATATGCTCCCGCCTTGCCAAAGTTTTCCTGCATGAACTCTAGGATTGATTGCCGAGGTCCAGGCCGGTGTGGCGGCCGAGTGCATTCATGGGCGAGTTGGTTGGTCAAGTCGAACATTATCAGCGCTTTGTTCGACGTTGCTCAAAAAGACAAGTTACAGGATGGCGATCAGCGACGAGAAGCACGTAGTACGCAAGCACGACTTCATCTATCTACCTCTTGGAATCGACGACGCAATTTCGAACACCGGCGTTGTCGGCTTGGTGTTAGCCGCCGTCGGTCCGCAGACTGATAAGGTTTGGTCGCAAATGGAGTCAGATGGCGGACTGATAAGGAAATTGCCGAAAGCTTATCAGTTCGCGATTGAATAGGTCGGCATGAAAATCTTATCAGTTTCAGAACAAAAGCTGATCAGTCTCGACCCGCCGAATCCGGTCCCGCAACGAGGCCCGCGAAGCCCCGGAAACCGGCAAATTCACAGTCAGAGAGTTCGCAATCGGCAGAACGACCAGCTGCAATGTCCTTCAGCTTGCGCTGCCATTCTACGGCGACGATGGCCGCATGGGCGGGGCCGCCATAGCCGCTCTCAGCCTCGATTGGCTCGCTGACTGCATGGCGAACAAGGGTGTTACGCAGAGAGCCTCGAGGCCGGCGGATCAAAGCGGGCGGTTCCAAACAGAACGATCGACGTCCACTGCAACCAACTTTTGGGACAAAACCTAAAGGCGCGTTAGAGCGGTTCTACAGAGGCATTACATCCGGAATGTTGTTTGGAAACTTTGCAATATCTTCTGGTGTTAGGTTGAAGTGCGCAGCCACAAGTGCTGGGGGCGTATGGGTGAGCCAGTCAGAAAGCGCCACGTTTTGGTAGCTGTCGGCTTTAAAAATCTCCAGGAACACCAGATCGGTGTCACCGACATTCTTGATGTAATGACCAAGGTTGGCTTTGACGTAGCCGATGTCGCCGGGGTTGAAGTTGTTGGTCACCGCCTTCGGCCCCGTATTGAACACCGTCATCTGGGCCGAGCCTTTGACGTAGTATTGCCACTCGTCAGCGTTCGGATGCCAGTGCATCTCACGCATTCCGCCGGGATGAACGGTGACGAGCGCCGCTGCGATATTGGTTGATGCCTTGAAGTTATGGCTATCGGCAATCTGAACCAGGCCGCCCCTGGTCCCGTTGGCCACCGGCCCACGAGAGAGCGAGTACGTGAAGGGATTTGGCGGAGGTCCGTTCTCGCTCTTGACCGCATCTTGGTCGGCGGAGAGTGAGCCGGGCACGGGACCTTGAAAAATCCAAAGATTATGGGTGAAGATCTTGCTGAAGGTTTCGGCGGGCACGCCAAAATTCTCGGCGAGAACATCAGGCGGTGTATGGGCGACCCAGTCGGTCACCAGCAGGGTGTTGAACTCGGACTGCGCGCCGCTGTCGAAGGCCAGAATGAATTCGCACCCGTCAGGACCGAGTCCCTGCAGAGAGTGGGGATAGCCGGCCGGGAAGTACCAGAGGTCTCCCTCTTTCACATCGGCGACGTAAGCCCGGCCAGCCGGGTCGACGACAGTCACGCGACAATTACCATAGCTCATGAAGGCCCACTCGGAAGCCTGATGCCAATGCAACTCACGGACTCCTCCGGCATCCAGGCGCATGTTGACGCCGGAAATTGAACTGGCGATCTGAAAATCGGCCTGGGTGACCTGTCGCGCCCAGCCGCCCTCCTGAACGCGTCGCGGCGCATTGTTGAACGACGCCCAAAACTGGGGCAAGTCTCCGACATCAGTTTCCGGCGGCGTAAATGCCTTGGGGAATTGGCTCGAAAGCACCTGGTTTTGCGGTCCCGGATCGACGGCACCCCGCGGGTGTTTGTATGTGTTCTCGCTGCCTTGGACCGGCTCGTCTGGATTGCCGAACGTACCTGCCAGCGCAGTTGTCGCCGTAACGGCGCCCAGCGTGGTTCCGACCGTAAGTAATCTACGGCGTGACATTTCTTTCATGGGACTTTCCTAGTTCGTTTGCGTGTGGAAGCGCCGCAACGCCAAGATCGAGGCCTTACAGGCACATGGGCCGATAGGCAGACGCCTGCAATTGTTCCCCGTCTAACGACTTCGTGTTAACGTCCTTTCTCTGCCGGGAATAAACGCTCATGCCGAAGAAACTAAGCACCTTGCGGACGCTCTCAACACCGCAAAGGCCGGCGGCGCAGGCTGCAACTAGCCGAGGATCAACTTAAACATCCAATAATCGGCCGATCGAGTTAAGCGGTGTAAAGCGGTGTTATTCGTGATTGCGAATATCGCTACCCAGTGGGTCGATTGGTCCGCTTTAGTGTTCGATCGAGCTTCTGCGGGCGCTTCACCGCGCTGGTCGGCCGCTCACCGCCGCGCTACCACGACGAACACCGACTGACATTAGCGCGGGAACCGCTGGCGAAGCGCGGGAATAGGCGACGGACTCAACATTCGCTGCACATCGCCGATGGCTATGGTCCGTTTTTCCAACCGGTTTGCGCCTGTGTTCGCAAACGTCAATCTGGCCACTCGGTCGGACATTTGCATCGTCAACATTGCAGTCGATCCGCTCTGACTTTCTGTACGGATATCGTCTCAAATTCAGTGCGTCATCGTTGCTAGGGTCGGGGGCCTGTTCAACGAATCAACATGAACGCTGTGGGGGCCCGGTCCACGGCGCTTCAGGTTCCGATTACGTCCGACTGTCACCAGTAGCTAGCTGCTCGTAAATCAGCATTTATCCGGTTGCGAATTGCAGCAGATAACACCCCTTTACGCCCCATAACTCGAAACCTAACAGCCGTCGTGTCATCAACTGTCGTACCGCTCTGGAGCGGCTTTCTCACACGTTTGGAGGATGGCATGAGCGAACTCACTTCCGCAAATTGGCAGGAGTTCGAAACTCTTCGGGCGCGCAACCAAACACTCTGTTCGACAGGTTTTTCTCTTATTCAGCTGGAGAGTATCATGACGGTTTATGTTACTGCCTTCGTCATCGGGATTGTCGCCGGCCTCAGGACAATGACCGCGTTCGCTGCAATTAGCTGGGCAGCATATTTTGGGTGGGTCAATCTCGGTGGAAGCTGGCTGGAGTTTCTTGGCTCCGTTTGGACGGCTACTATTCTTACTGTATTAGCTCTCGGAGAATTGGTGTCGGATCAACTGCCATCGACCCCGAGCCGTACCGTTCCGGTTCAATTTGGTGGGCGAATTTTCGTCGGGGCCGTGGCCGGGACGGCAGTTGGCGTGCCTAGTCATGCTTGGATGGCGAGTGCTCTCGCCGGCGTCGTGGGGGCAGTTGTCGGAACACTGGTGGGCAAGGAATTTCGCACGAGGCTCGCCGAAGCGTTGAAAGTTGATCGGCCGGCAGCATTCATAGAAGACGCAATTGCCATCTGCTTCGCGTTTCTAGTTGTGCTAGCCCTATTATGATAGAGCTGTTCGACACGATAATAATCGGCACAGGGCAGGCCGGCCCGCCGTTGGCCAACAGGCTGTCAGATGCCGGAATGCGCATCGCGATCATCGAACGTAGCCTGTTCGGCAACACTTGCGTCAATACAGGATGTGTTGCTGCGCGCCGTTTCTATTTATCCGACGGTGTCGAAACCCCACCCTGCTGGCTGATCTGTCGCCGCAGAAAAGCATCTGATTATACGTGAGAATATCATCGATGATCCAACAATCGCGTTATTCAAAATTTGAGATGTCGCTTTCACGACGTTTGAGTGCAATCGACCGTCTCCAGAGCTTAGGCGATGCTGCCCGTCAAAGCGGCGGGAGCCGACGATCGTCTGCTTCGCCATCGTGACCAAGGTTAGATTTTGTTTCAGCTCCATGTCAGACGATCAGATCCAACGAGTTCCCTCAACGAAGGAAGACAATTATGATCATAGACCGGCGTACGTTCTCGACCGCCATTGTGGCGGGAGCCGCTGCTACTCTCGCGTCATCACGTGTTTTGGCGACGCCAGCAAACCCGGTGAAGGCGAGCAACTTCGTGTTCGTCCACGGCCTCTTCGCTGACGGATCGTGCTGGACCGAGGTCATCGCGCGCCTACAGGCGCGTGGCCTCAATTGCACGTCCGTACAAAATCCGCTGACAACTCTGTCGGAAGCGGTCGCGTCGGTCCAAGTGGTGTTGGATCGACAGGACGGTCCGACCGTATTCGTCGGTCACTCCTTCTCCGGGGTGATTCTCACCGAAGCGGGCGTTCATCCGAAGGTATCTGCCCTTGTCTACATCGCGGCCCGCGCGCCCGACGCCGGCGAAGACTACGCCGCGCTTGCTAAGACGTTCCCGCCGCCGCCGGCAGGCACCGGCATCGTCTTCGACGGCGACCAAGGGCGTCTAACCAAATCGGCGTTTCTCCGAGACTTTGCCGGCGATCTGCCCGAGCCGAAGGCGAAGGTGCTTTACGCTGTCCAGGAGCCTTTCCACAGGGAGCTACTGGCCGGCAGGACGACCCGGGCTGCGTGGCGTGAGAAGCCGTGCTTCTATGCGGTCTCGACGGAAGACAGGACGATCAATCCCGACCTCGAGCGATTTATGGCGAAGCGGATGGAAGCAAAGACCATCGAGGTGAAGGCAAGCCACCTCTCCCTGATCTCGCAACCCCACGCGATCGCTCAGTTAGTCCTTGAGGCGGGCGGTCAGGCGGATTGACCCGATGTGGAATCCCCCAACTCCAATCAAACGGGAACAGGCGGTCTACACTGCGCACCGACTCGAATGAGAAATCTCGTGAAGGATTAATGTCGGTGCGCATCAACACCGGTGACGTCGACCCAATCGATGATCGCCAACGGATCCGATGTCGCACGGCCGATCACGATCGCCGGCGAGATTGCCCGCCGGTGCGGTCGGCAACTCACTGAAGGAGATCGATCTCCTACGAATTCCTGAGCCGGATGGGAGGTCGGTAGAGGCCTCCCGAAGCGACCATCAGGTCCTTGATCGAACGCGCGCTGAGCATATTACGATCTGCATCGATTGGATCGATGCCAAGATCCTCAGGCCGCTGAATGACCTTCCGTTCTCGCAGCCGCTCCACCATTTTTCGGTCGCGCTTCCGGCCGATCTCGGTGAAGGCCGACACCCCCCGGATCGCCTGCTCGTATTCGTCCTTGTCCCGGCAAAGTAAGAGGTTCGCAATACCTTCTTCGGTGACAATATGCGTCGCGTTATCCGCGTAGACCGTGGTTGGCGCCTGCGACAGATGGAGTTGTTCGGCCAGATCGAGGGCTGATCCCTTCTCCACGAAGAGCGGCGCGTTGCCTTCACCAAAAGTCTCACCGATCTGAACAACCAGCTTGCGACCTCGACGCAATGGCGCAGACATATCTGGGTCGGCTTCACGGCCGGCTCGCGGGCAAGGCGGCAGGTGAGGGCGGACGCGGACATCAGCTCCCGTGTTCGGCGTCCCACCGAAGCCTGCGACGTGGTTTGCGGCGATGGTTGATGAGGTGTCAATTTGAAGCGCCGAGCCGATGATGAGATCGCAGGCGTGGAGTCCCGCTGCCTGGCTGAAGGCGCGATCGGAAAGCAACGATCCGCCTGCTCCTGTAAAGAAAATATCGGACCGCGACCGGATATAGTCCTCCATTCCTGCTTCTGAGCCGAAGCAGTGGATTTGGTCGACCCAACCTGCCTCAATCGCGGGAATGAGAGTGGGGTGCGGGTTCATCGCCCAATGAGTACATATCTTGCCCCTAAGACCAAGTTTCTCTGCGAAGGTGGGAAGCAGGAGTTCGATCGCGGCCGTATTGTGGCAGATGCCGTGATACAATCGGCGAATGCCATAGCGCTGATACAGACCCTTGATCGCGATCATTGCGGTTAGGATCTGCGGCTCCGTGATCGCCGCCGGATCACGTGTGAAGAGTGGTTCGACATAGAAGGGCTTGCCTGAGTCAACAATGAAATGGATGCTGTTTCCCCGAATGTCGATGCGGGGAACGTTCTCGACGATTTCGCCGACTTCAGCAATCACCAGCCCGTTCCGAGAATTGGCTGCCTCGATAACGGTCGAGGTATTTTCAGTTTCGGGGCCAGTGTAGAGATTGCCGTGTCGATCAGCGCTAACTGCAGCGACCAGAGCAACCTGCGGCGTTAGATCGATGAAATAACGGGCAAACAGCTGTAGGTGAGTATGGACGGCCCCGAGTTCGATCTTGCCATTCGACAGCATGTGGGCGATCCGCGCAGCATGTAGCCCGGAATAGGAATAATCCAGTCTCCGAGCTATTCCCTTGTCGAATAGATCCAGATGTTCTGGCAACAGGATCCCTGACTTCAGCACATGCAGATCGTGGACTTTGGCCGGATCGACCTGCGACAATGCGCGTGTAAATCCGTCAGCTTGCTTTTGATTATCAGCTTCTAAGGAGACCCGGTCGTAAGGACGAACGACTGCCTGAAGGAAGGCGACCAGCTTATCCTTCGCGATGATTTTTCCGGAAGCATGCAGCGCCCCATCGGCGATCCGCGTCTTCCTGTTCTTCTCTCGCGCCTGCCAGTCCTTCATCGCAGCAGTCCTCCTCGCAGCACCCTCCGCAACTATGCATACCCGCCGACGGCAGGGCTAATTACAAGCTGTAAACCTTTGCACTTCGATCATAGTCGATTGCCTATGAGGTCATCGAGAAACGAGAGAACGCCATCAAAAATTTGATTCGCAAAAACGTGCGTGCACGCTTATGTCGGCCGTATCTGCCTCGCGTCCTTTGAGCCTTTAACGGTGAAGAATTGCGAACATGCTAGCGACTGGTCCTTTGATGGTGTTGTGGCCGTATTCAATTAGCCTACGATTTACCGTCGTCTACGATGATCCTGGAAAACGCAAGGGTGACGACTGTTGCGCGAGACGCCAAACTCCGCATCCTGGCGGATATCGCAATCGGAGCGGCCGCGTAGGATTCGATATCGGACCATCACTCTTCGGCGTGGAGCCCTAGTGAAAAGTTCGGCCGGGTATCGTGAGCGGGCGCCGCTAGCCTGCGCGCTCCAGCCGCTGTTTTCGGCAATTCATGTCTGGCCGTGACGTGTTCCTGTTCGGGTCTTTCCGCCTGATCCCGGCGGAGCGCCGCCTTCTGCGAGGCGAGGATACGGTCGACGTCGGTAGCAGAGCGCTGGACGTTCTGATCGCTCTGACAGAAGCAGCGGGGGAAGTGGTTGGTCAGGCCGAGCTGCTTGCCCGAGCCTGGCCGAACGTTGTGGTGGGCGAAGGCAGCCTCCGGGTGACTGTCGCCAGCCTGCGCAAGGCGCTGGGTGACGGCTTGGACGACGTTCGCTACATCAGCAATGTGATGGGACGGGGCTACTGTTTCGTCGGGGCGGTTCAGCGAGTGGGGCCGGCGCCAACGCCGTGTCCCGGCGCCCCGATCATCCCCGAGATCCCGCCGGTCTCAATTCCGAAATTACCCTGCCGACCACGTCGCATGATAGGTCGCGACAGCGCGGTCGAAACCCTGGCAAAACTGCTGATATCCAGCAGGTTCGTTAGCATCGTCGGTCCCGGCGGCACGGGAAAGACCACGGTGGCCATCGCCGTTGCCCATGCACTTCTCGACGAGTTTGGCGAGGCCGTTTATTTTGCCGACTTGGGTGCAATCACCGACCCGTCCCTAGTAGCGAATGCAGCAATGGCCGCCTTAGGCATATTCGGCCAGCAGCGCGATCCTTTGCCGGGCCTGCTGGCCTTCCTGACGGGTCGGCGCATCTTGTTGGTCCTCGATAGTTGCGAACATGTGATTGACGCTGTCGTGACGCTCGCCGAAGCGCTCCATCAAGGCGCTCCCTGCGCTCACATTTTGACGACTAGCCGTGAAGCGTTGCGTGCCGAGGGCGAGCAAGTGCACCTTCTGCAGCCGCTGGATTACCCGATCGCACGCGATGATTTGACCGCGGCGGAGGCGCTGGCGACTCCCGCCGTCCGACTATTCATGGAACGTGCGCTCGCGAGCGGTCATGCCTCGCCCTTGTCTGACGATGACGCGCCTGTTGTGGCGGCCATATGCGGCCGCCTCGATGGGGTCGCCCTGGCCATAGAGTTGGCAGGAAGCCGTGTTGGTACATACGGACTACGGCAGACTGCGGACCTACTCAGCAATCGCTTCAAGCTTCTGTGGCAGGGTCGCCGCAGCGCTCTTCCAAGGCACCAGACGCTGTCGGCGATGCTGGACTGGAGCTTCAACCTCCTGTGTAAGCGTGACCAGCTCGTTTTCCGACGAGTGTCGACCTTCGTCGGGATCTTTACTTTGGAGGCCGCCCAGGCGGTGGCCTTCGACGATGAGGTGGACGGCATGGATGTCGCCGAGGCGATCGCTAGCCTTGTCTCCAAATCCCTTATCTGGGTGGTTCGGGTCGATCAAACCGCGCATTATCGGCTTCTTGATCCGACGCACGCATATGCCGTCGAAAAGCTCGCCCGCACGCGGGAGGGGAGCGTTCTCTCCAAGCGACACGCCCTGTTCGCCGTGCAATGGCTCTTGAGAGCTACCAACGAGGCGGTATCGATCTCCCGAGAAGAGTTGGCCGCCACAGTACCCCATATGGGCAACATTCGTGCAGCCCTCGAATGGAGTTTCTCGGAGGAGGGCGATCGCGCGATCGGTGTCCAACTGGCGGCCGCTGCCGTGCCGCTTTTCTTCGAGATGTCCCTCCTTATCGAGTGCATGCGTTGGTGTGAACAGGGTCTTGCTGCGCAATCGGCGCAAGACGACCAAAGCGCCACCCGCCTACCACTTCAGGCGACGCTCGCCGCGTCGGCCATGTTTACGAAAGGCAACAGCGACGAGGTTAGGCGCTCGATCGAAGAGGGTCTGCAGTTGGCGGATGCGCTAGGTCACCCCCGGTACCAGCTGCATCTTCAGGTCGGCCTCGGGATTTTCTTGAGCCGGATTGGGGATTTTCGAGGTGCTCTCGAAATGGCCGAGCGCGGCTATGCTATTACCCAGAAAATCGGCGGCGCGAGCGTGATCGCGGCTGGCGAGTCGATCCTAGGAGTTGCCTACCATTTGGTCGGCGATCAAGTGGCCGCCCAGCACCACTGCGAACGAGCGCTCGCCGACGCAGCCGCGGCCTCCTACTTCGGCTGTGATCACGAGATTCGCGCGTTGAACGCGCTCGCGCGATGCTACTGGCTCCGCGGGAATGCCGATCGCGCCGCGACGATGGCAAAGCGCGCCGTACTCCTCGCCGTCAAGCGTGACCAGCCAATTAATCTCTGCATGACCCTGATTTTTTCGGCGACGGTGTTCCTGTGG
The DNA here is from genome assembly GCA_963756215.1 of uncultured Alphaproteobacteria bacterium. Lineage (GTDB taxonomy): Bacteria > Pseudomonadota > Alphaproteobacteria > Rhizobiales > Xanthobacteraceae > Bradyrhizobium. Next base: position 881,655 of record CAVWMY010000003.1, read on the forward strand.
CGCGGCGACCTCGATGAAGCCGACCAGCTGATCCAGCGTCTCCTCACGCAGTCCGCGCGGCACTCTCTTGACCCCTACCATTCGGTTGGTGTGGCCTTAAGCGGAGAGATCGCCATCGCCCGCGGCAACGCTGGAGAGGGTGTCTCGCTGTTGAACAGCGCTCTCGGCCAGCTCCAGGCCGCACGTCATCACGCTCTGACGCCGGCTCTGCATGTGGCTTTGGGCGAAGGCCTCCTGAAGGTCGGCGCGGCTGAGGAAGCGGGAATTGTGGTCGAGGCGGGCCTGGCTCTGAGCGACGTGTTTGGAGAGACCTTGAACGTGCCCGAACTGCTGAGGGTGCGGGCGGAGGCCTGGCTCTTCGCGACGCCGCCGGACCCGCTCGCGGCGGAAGAAGCGTTCCGACGTGCGAAGCGTCTGGCCAACGGTCAGTCTGCCGTCAGCCTCGAGCTACGATCCGCAATGGGCTTGGCCCATCTCTGGGCCGATCAAGGCCGGACGTCCGATGCGGCGGACGTACTGGAAGAGGTCTATCTCCGCCTCGAGGAAGGATGGGAAACCGAAGACGTACGTCGCGCTGGCGAACTGCTGGCCGTACTCGGACGCGCGAACCGGCCCTTATCCCACTCAACACGTTTGCGATCAGAGCTACAGTTACGGCGCTTCGGCCGGCGGCGTGAGGGCCCGGGAGAGGTGTCGGACGCCGAATAGAAGGCGCGTGGCTCGTGTGCAGAATGATCACCGGACCGCAAGTCAGAATCGATTGGAATTTGCGCTGGAAGTCGGGCCGTAGAGCGAAATCCTCGGTACAATCGCTTTACTGGAGTTGATTTGCGAGCACTACGGGTAGCCACGGATTCGACGCGGCCACCCGAGACGGACTGAATGCGATCACAGGCCCGACTGATTCCGCAAAATGATGAGCTGAACGATCTTGTTGCCGTGGGAGGAGAAATAGAACGCAAGCACGAGAGGGTCCGGCAATCCTCGCTTGTCAAATAAGCCGTCCGTGTGGGCCGTTACGATCGAGTGGCCATAGTGAAGTATACTATTTACAATCACGAGGGACAGTTGTTCCGCGATCACGTCGCGCGCCGCCCAGGCGGCAATCGCCTCTTTACCCCAGTAATCCCGGAGCTGGTCGTTCACCAGGGCGTCGTCGACAAAGGTCGCCAACAGGCTGTCGAGATCGCCAATGTTTGTAGCTCGAATAAAAGAAGCAACGGCGGACGGCAACTCGGCGATCAGACGATCACTAGAACTCTTGACCGAGAGGGGCTCGCCCTGATCGCCCGGAACTGGCATGTTGGCCAACCGATCCTCCATCCTAGCTGCCTCGAAGCCATATACCTATTGCTGCCTAGGCTGTCGTATTATTCCGCGTTAAAACGTGTCATTCCTTGATGGACGTCCCGTGTTCTAGTCGGAGCCAGTCGTCGCCCTACAACGAAGCGAAGAGTTGATCGTCGGCAGTCTCGAAGCAAATTCGAATTGTGCTTGCATGCTCGCGACGGAGTCCACGGCCTCGACCGTTCGGCCTCGCTCGGATCGAGCTATGTAAGTTCTCATCAACGACCGGAGTTGACGGCTTAACGCTGATTGAGTTCTTGCCTCTTGTAACGGCAAGCGGAACAATGCGCTCCGCAGTCTCGAAATTGACCGGCGCGGTCCAGAGCCTGGATTTTCCGCGTATAGCCACCGAGCCATTCACCTAACCGGCCAACTCGAGAAATCATCGCCGCCGTCAAAAGAGGGTACCAAGCGCTAGATTCAATCCACTAGGCCGGCCGCCTACGTGACGATTTGGTCATCATGGAATTGCTGGAAGGTTGACGATTAATCTGGGAATGGCAGTGCGCGGGCGGAGCTGCCGTTTTTGAGGTCGGGCGCGATTTGCGGCTGACCAAATTTCTCGAGAACAACGACGCCATCTGGCAGATTGGCATGAACAGTATCGTAAATGCGATAGCAACGTCGTGACCAAGGATAGCTGGTTCTCCAAACAAATCCAAGTGTTCGGCCCACATTGGGCGAACCAAGTCGCATGCGGGATACACCTGTCCCCGTGATCATCAAGGTAGCCGTGAGCGGTGCAACGACGACGCACTCGCTGCTGCACAGCAGCGCATTGAGCGTCGCTATGCTTGTAATGTTACGAGCTCCTTCCGACTTCCAGGTCAGATGGTCTCGCAGACCGACCCCCAAATTCGTCGTTCCGCCATTTGCAAAAATCTCAACAGCGCCCCCCTCATCAAGCAAATATCTCGATATCCCACCTTCGAGAAGGTTGTGTAGAGAATAATTCTTTGTCGTGTTAGCCCCATGATATGAGAGAATATATGGTTCCCAGAATAGCGGGAGACAACTAAGGCTAGGCTCGTCGATCGGTAACGGCGCGATGATCAAGTCAATTTCGTAATTCTTAAGCTGAGCAATTAGATCAGCGTGACTGCCTTCCTGTACGTAAATTTTCACGCCGCTGAAAGTTTCTCGGACCGCTCTGATCGCCGTAGTAAGAAGCGCTGGCGCGGCGCTGGTAACAATACCCAGTCGAACCGAACCCGCAGGAAGTCCTTCCGAACCGCGTGCGATACTTTTGATAGCTTGTGCCTGCTCAATCAGACCCCGTGCACATTGCACAATCTGCTGTCCAATCGGCGTAAGGCGCACACCTGTCCCGCTGCGCTCAAACAACGCAACCGCAAGTTCGTCTTCGAGCTTTTTGATCTGCGCGCTCATTGTCGGTTGGGTCACGCGACAATGTTCAGCTGCTCGTCCGAAGCCTCCATGATCAATAACGGCCAACACGTAGCGCAACTGAGTAAGAGTCATCTTCTTTTGATTCCGGCTAGTCGTCCCAAAGCCATTATAATCAATCTATGGCAGGCCATCTCAAAATCAATGTTATCTTAATCCACCAAGATATTAGCCAACTCCGCAGTCAACGATAAACCCGAGGAAGCTCATTGGTCGAGCTTGTCAAAGGAGTGCCAGACATCAGTGCGCTGAACACCGGACGTGCGCACAATAGTCAACTGTTAGACTCGCTGAGCCTGCGACATAGATAGAAATAAATCTCCTTTCTTCAATAGCCGCCGGGGATGATTGCGGCCCTTGGAGCGGTGTTTGATATGTGAGCATTTTTAATCGTGACAGACGTATCGGTAATTTATGCGCTAAAAGATGGGCTGTGACTGCAGACGTCTTCGGGTTTCTGACTACGGATCCGAATGCCGGGTGACCGCGAAGAGATTCGCGGTCGGTCGATTTGCTCTCTAGTTCAATTTCTGTTTTACGTAACGGCCGGGCGCGGGCTCGATCGGATTGAGTCGAGCACTCCCCTGTTGCGCCGGCGCGGGGATTGTTCCGATGGAATGCAGTTTTATCCATGGACCCCAGTCCGGCCACCAGCCTCCAGCCTCCAGCTTTCTCTTCGATGGCGTCGAACCAGCTCTGCGGATCGGATTCGAGGTCGTCGTTGAGCCGATGACTGCGCTTATTATGGGCCGGAGGGTTGATGACGCCGGCGACATGCCCGCTCGGAGCCAGTTCAAATTGCGCTTCGTCCCCGACTAGCTCTCTATTACGAGAATGATCGTGAAAAGGGCCGTCTCACGGGACGGCTCGCGGCCTACAATGACTAGCGACGCTGTAGGGACGCCATGATCCGCCGAGCCTGGGTTCGATGCGGCGCGTCGAGCATCACGCCGTCGATTTGCACCGCACCGTCGGGGCTGGCGTCAAACGCCGCCAATACGCGTTCGGCCCACAACCGCTCGGCTTCGGTTGCAGTGAAGCTGCGGTTTATGTTCTCGATTTGCGAAGGATGGATTGCGGCCTTGGCGGAAAAGCCATCGCGTCGTGCGGCGTTGGCTTCTCGGTTGAGGCCGGTACTGTTCCGGAAATCGGTAAACACCGCATCGATCGGCGCCACGCCAGCCGCGCGAGCCGCCAGCAGGCAGAGGCTGCGCGCCAGCACGAAGGGGTGGGTATAGTGGCCGTCGGCGTCTCGGTTGGTGGTAGCCCCGATCGCGGCTGACAGATCCTCGCCGCCCCACAATAGACCCGCGAGGCGCGGCCGCGCCCAAGACTTTGCCGCCAGCGACAATGTTGCCGTCGCGGTCTCGGTGCACACCGCAATAATTTTGGTCTGTTCGCGTCGCTCTGCATGTTCCCAGCGCGCCATCAGTGCGCTAAGGCGATCCAGATCTTCAGGTCCTACCGCCTTCGGTAGCATGATGCCTTCGGGGCGCGACGGCATCACGGCTTCGAGGTCCTCGGCGCACCAAAGGGTGTCCAGGGCGTTGACACGGACATACAACAACGGAGAGTGCGCGCCGCGGTTACTGATGGCGTCCGTTACGACCTGCCGCGCGGCCGATTTAGCGTCGGGATGCACGGCGTCCTCGAGGTCGAGGATGAGTACGTCCGCGCCGCTGGCGGCCGCTTTGGCGATCATCTTGGCGGAATGGCCGGGCACGAACAGCAGCGAGCGCATCAGGATTGTCCGGTCGGCCGCTTGCGCATCAACGCCGCGCGTTCGCAGGTCGCTACCACGACGCCGTCCTGATTGATCATCTCGTGGTAGAAATTGACGATGCCTTCGTTGGCGCGCGTCTTGCTCTCTCTTTTGGAACGGACCGTGGTGCGCGCCTTGACCGAATCGCCTTGAAAGAGGGGCTTCGGGAACCGCACGTCGGACATTCCGAGATTAGCGAGCGTTGTGTTCAAAGTGGTATCATTAACGGACATGCCAATCAGAAGCCCCAGCGTGAATAGACTGTTGACCAGCGGCTTTCCCCATTCAGATTTCGCAGCATAATGCGCGTCGATGTGAAGTGGTTGCACATTCATCGTCAGAAGCGAGAACCACATATTGTCCGTCTCTGTGATGGTGCGCGACCATTCATGGTTGAACACCATGCCATCTTCGAATTCCTCGAACCAAAGACCCGACATCAGGTTTTCTCCTCGAACTCAGCCGGCGCAATTTCGACCAGGATAGCGCCCGCCGGAACGGTATCCCCTTCGTTGCAATTGATTTGTTCGATGCGACCAGGTCCCAGTGCTTTCAGGGTGTGGATCAGCTTCATCGCCTCCATCTGCAATATTGGCGTGCCCCGATCCACGACGTCGCCGAGAGCGACGTGAAGCTTGGCTACGACGCCGTGCAGCGGCGCCTCGACAGTATTACTGGAACGCTCATGCAAGCCGCCATCACGTGGGATATCGATGCGGGGCCGGATTGCCGCCTTCAGCGCCAGGCCCTGATGCGCAATGCTTACGGTCGTGTCTTTGAGCCGTGCCTTGAAAGGTGCGTTCGAGTCCGCCATCACGAGCGCAATAGCGTCGCCATCAGCTTTCGGTGGTTCGAAGTCGACAGCGACACCATCGATTTCTATCACAATGCTGTCGCGGTTGGCGCGGAGCTCGGCGTCAGCTTCGCCATATTCGTCGGTGACACGCAGCAAGACCTTGGCCCGCCGTACCGCGGAAGTCACTCGGGTAGCACTTCGGCGTCGCCACGGACTGGTCCAAGCTGATGTCGTCGTTGCGGTGTCGAGTTGGGACCACACCGCGCAAGCAGCTGCGCGCAGGCGAAGTAGATCGTTCGCGTCGGGCTTCCATCCGTCGGGAAACGATGTCTTGATGAAACGCGTGGTTGCCCTGCCATCGGCAAACAATGGTTGGCGAATCGCGTCGCGCAGAAAAGCTTGCGTCGTAGGAATGCCGAGCAATGACAGATCAGAAAGTCCGCGGCCGAGGCGGGCCAGCGCGGCCTTCCGATCGGTGCCGTGCGCGATTAGTTTGGCGAGAAGCGAGTCATAATACAGGCTAATCTCTGAGCCCGAAGCGACGCCCGTGTCGAAGCGAATCCCGCGGGGGGCCTCAACCACGGACAATTGGCCAGTCACCGGCTGAAATTCCAGGTCCGCGCGCTCGGCGGTGATGCGTGCCTCGATCGCGTGGCCGTTGGCACGGATCTGAGCTTGCGTGAGCGGCAGCTTTTCACCTGCTGCCGCCAGCAGTTGCCACTCGACCAAGTCGACGCCGGTGATGAACTCGGTGACAGGATGCTCGACTTGAAGCCGCGTATTCATCTCTAGAAAATACGGACTGTCGCTATCCTGATCCATGATGAATTCTACCGTGCCGACAGAGTCGTAGCCAATCGCGCGACCGAGTGTTAGCGCGGCATCGTGTAACTTCCGGCGCACGTTTGCCGGAAGGTTCGGCGCTGGAGCTTCCTCCAGCACTTTCTGGTTGTTGCGCTGGACCGAGCAATCGCGCTCAAACAAATGCACCAAATTGCCGGAGCGGTCGCCGGCGAGCTGCACTTCGAGATGACGCGGATTGAGAATGTATTTTTCCAGCAACACGGCGTTATCGCCAAACGCTGCCTCAGCCTCCGCTTTAGCGGTCTTGAGCTCGGCGACAAAATCGTCGACGTGATCGACGCGGCGCATGCCGCGTCCTCCACCCCCTGCGGACGCCTTGATCAGAACGGGAAAGCCGATTTTGACGGCCTCCTTAGTCAGCGTCACGTGATCCTGTGCATCACCATGATAGCCAGGCACGGTCGGAACGCCGGCCGCTTCCGCTACCCGTTTCGACTCGATTTTCGAGCCCATTTGTTCGACTGCGACCAGGGACGGACCGATGAAAATCAGCTCGGCGACCTCGCAGGCGCGGACAAAGTTGGCATTTTCAGATAGGAAGCCGTAGCCGGGATGGATCGCATCGGCCCCGGTTTGCTTAGCTGCCGCGATAACGGCGTCGATATTGAGATAGCTGACGCGCGCCGCCGGTGGGCCGATGCGGACAGCCTCATCGGCGAGCTTGACGTGCAGCGCATTGGCGTCGGCGTCGGAATAAACCGCGATGGTTCGGATTCCGAGCCGCGCGCAAGTGCGCATCACGCGCAAGGCGATCTCGCCGCGGTTTGCGATCAAGACCGAACGAATGGGACGAGGAGAATTGAGCAATGACACGGTTGGAATCCTACATCCGGTAGACAGGTCGGGTGCCGGCCACCGGCGGCTCCATCGCGCCGACCGCAAGGCAAAGCGCCAACACTTCGCGGGTGTCGGCCGGGTCGATTAGACCGTCATCCCACAGCCGCGCGGTACAGTAATAGGGGTCCGACTGCTCGTCAAACATCTTGCGAAGCTTCTGTTCATGTTCAGCGAGATCAGCTTCGGTGGCCGGATTGCGCGAGATGCTAGAGCGTCGCAAGTCCATCAGCACTGAGCTACCCACATCCGGGCTCATGGTGCCGAGGCGCGCGTTCGGCCACATAAACATAAAGCGCGGGCGAAACCCCCGGCCACTCATGCCGTAATTTCCGGCGCCGTAGGATCCGCCGGTGACCACCGTGTAGCGCGGCACTCGCGCATTCGACACCGCATAGACCAGCTTCGCCGAATTCTTGGCGATACCATTGCGCTCTGCATCCGAGCCCACCATGAAGCCGGTGATGTTCTGCAAAAATAAAATCGGCACATGACGTTGGTCGCATAATTCAATAAAATGCGCACCCTTTAACGAAGAATCCGAAAACAGCACGCCGTTATTGGCAATGATTCCGATTGGCATACCTTGGACATGCGCGAAACCACAGATCAGGGTGGCGCCGTATAGCGGCTTGAACTCGTGGAATTCGCTGCCGTCGACCAATCGCGCGATGATCTCGCGCTGATCGAATGGGATCGTGAGATCGGCGCCGATGATGCCAGGGATTTCCTTGATGTCGAACAAGGGCGCACGCACCGGACGGATGTCGCCATAGACCGGCTGCACGCGATTGAGCGCACCGACAATATCGCGGGTTTTTGCGATCGCCTCCATCTCGTCGCAGGCCAAATGATCCGAGACGCCGGAAACCGTACTGTGCATCTCGGCACCGCCCAGCGTATCGCGATCGACTATTTCCCGGATCGCAGCCTTTACGATCTGAGGACCACCAAGATGCACGCTGCTGTTACCCGCAGTCATCACCACCTCGTCCGAGAGCGCAGGAATATAGGCGCCGCCGGCCGTGCATTCGCCAAACACTGCAGCAATCTGCGGAATACCCGAGGCCGACATTCGGCATTGTCGGTAAAACGCGCCACCGAAGTGATCCTGATCCGGAAACACCTCGTCGCCCTGCGCCAAATTGGCGCCGCCGCAATCGACCAGATAAACCACAGGAAGCTTGTTCTCGAACGCGATGTCTTGCGCGCGGATGTGCTTGCGGATCGTTTCTTTGAAGAAGGAGCCGCCCTTGGTGGTGGCGTCGTTGGCGATGATTATGCATATCACGCCGCGAATGGTCCCGATCCCGGTCACGAGGCCGGCGCCGGGCACCATGTTGTCGTACAATCCCCAGGCCGCGAGCGGCGACAGTTCCAGAAAGGGACTCAAGGGGTCAATCAGGAGGTCAATGCGTTCGCGCACCGGAATCTTGCCGCGGTCGCGATGCCGTTGCATCATGCGGTCGCCGCCGCCCGCTAGCGACCACGCTTGCCGCGCGCGTAATGTCTTGAGCAACTCGCCGTAGACGGACGCATTGGCCTGATAGCCTTTGGATCGCGGATCGATCGCGCTCGATAGTGTCGCCATGGTGGTTCGCCAATTCCTGTTTATAGATTGACCTGTCGAGGACGGCGACGCATCAGCAGCACAATCGAGCCTGTCTGGACGGTCTCTTCGTTCTGGTTGATGACCTCAAACCCGAGTTTCAGTACGCCGCGCTCTGCAGTCTTGCTCGGCCGAGCCTCGAGCGGAGTGACCTTGGCGCTGACGGTGTCGCCAAGTTTCACCGGCGCCTGGAACTCCCAGTTTACGCCCAGCAGGCCGAGCGCGGTGCCATCGATCCAGTTCATCTGCGACATCAAACCGATCGCAGTCGACAATACCAGTGGACCGTGCGCAACGCGGGTTCCGAAAATGCTGGCTTTGCAGAATTCCTCGTCGACGTGCAGTGGATTGTGGTCGCCCACCAATCCTGCGAACAGGGAAACGTCGCCTTCGCCAAGGGTGCGGCCGCGCGTGCGTTTGGTCGAATTGATTTCGAAATCCTCGAGATATAACCCCAACGAGCGCTCCCTTTAGACGATACCGCTGACCAAACATGCCAGGGCCAGCTAACCGTTCGGTTAGCAAACCGACTTGTCAGATAGTACACTACCGGTTAGCGTATCTGGCGGCAAGGTGGGTCGTCCCCGGTATTTGAAGGGGCAAGTCCGTTTGTGCCTGACAAGAAAAAGAAAAATGTCGAGGGAGGGGAGAGATGAATTTCGATTTGACGCCGGATCAAACTGCACTTCGGGAACGCATCCGGGAGTTCGCACAAGATGAAATTGCGCCTCGCGCCGAGCAGCTCGACCGCGACGGTGTGTTTCCGACCGACCTGTTTCGAAAGCTGGGCGATCTCGGCGTAATGTCGATCCCATTCTCCGAAGATCTGGGCGGAATGGGCTTGGGCGTTTTTGAAGCAACGCTGGCGATCGAGGAGATCGCTCGGGCCGATCAATCCCTGGCGGTCTCTGCGATGGTTTCCATCGCTACCGGCCTTACAGTCGCTAGATTTGGCACCGACCAACAAAAGCGTGAATGGCTACCCGACATCATTGCTGGAAAGAAAATGTGCTCGATCGCAGGCACAGAGCCCGACGCGGGGAGCGACACCGCGGGCTTCAAGACGCGCGCCACCGAAATCGAGCCCGGCATGTGGTCTCTCACCGGCGAGAAGGCCTACATCACCAACCCGGGCACCGAGATATCTTCATTTGCCATCATTCTCGCTGTTTCCAGCCCCAAGGAAGCGCCGACCAAGCAGTATACACTGTTCCTGGTGCCGAATGATGCGCCCGGTTACAGCCGCGGTGAAAAGTACCGCAAGATGGGATGGCGCTCGTGCGATACGCGGCCGCTTTATTTGGATGATTGTCGGCTGCCAGAGAGCGCGATCGTCGGCAAGTTGCATGGAGGACGTTGGGTTCTGCACAACGGCTACCAGGCCGCGCGGCTGTTTTTGTCAGCCTGCTCGCTGGGCCTGGCCCAGGCAAGCCTCGATCACTCGATCGAGTATGCTAAAGAGCGCAAAGCGTTTGGCGGCACACTCGGCCGCTTGCAATTGATTCAGGAGCTGATCGCCAAGATGGCCCTCAAAGTGGATAGCGCGCGGCTCATAACTTATCGGGCCGCATGGCAGGTCGACGAGGGTCGCAGCAATATGATGGCATTGTCGATGGCCAAGCTGCTCGCCACGGAAACGGGCTCCGAGGTCGCCAATATGGCCGTCCAGGTCCATGGCGGTTGGGGTTTTATGGATGATTGCCCGGTCTCTCGCTATTTGCGCGACAACCGTGTCTGCACAATCGGCGACGGTAGCTCGCAAATCCAGACGCTGCTGATCGCGCGCGAATGCGGTTTGGACGTCTCGTTCGGTTAGTTTGAACGAACGAGGGAAGTTTGCGCGACAGCGATTTCGACTGTCGGGGAGAAACCACATGCCACCGGCCGGGCAACGAACAGCGATGCTGGAGGCGGACAGCCTCCGCCTACGCTTCCGCGCGGTCGATGCCTTGAAGGGCGTTTCGCTGCGCGTCCTTGAGGGTGAGATCCATGCGATCATCGGGCCGAACGGGGCTGGCAAATCGAGCCTTCTGAACTGCCTGTCAGGGTTCTACCGCCCGCAAAGCGGTGCGATTTTCCTCAAAGGGCAGGACATCTCTGCGTTTTCGTCGCACCGCCGCGCTGCGTTGGGTTTGAGTAGGACATTTCAGGGCATTCAGACCTATCCATCTATGACGGCGCGAGAGAACATCCTGTCCGGCTTCCATACCCGAATGTCGGCGACTCCCTTTGACGGCCTGTTGTATTGGGTACGCGGACGGCGCGAGGAAGAAAAGTTCGCCGAGAAAGCTGAAGCCATCATCGAATTTCTCGAATTGGAAGAGGTACGGCACGCTGTCGTCGGAGACATGTCCTACGGTATGCGAAAGCGCGTCGATCTTGGGCGAGCACTGGCGCTGGAGCCGAGCATCCTAGTTATGGACGAGCCGATGGCTGGCATGAATGCCGACGAAAAGGCCGATCTCGCCCGCTATATTCTCGACATTCGCGAAGGGCTCGGCATCCCGATCGTGTTGGTTGAGCACGATATGGAGGTGGTAATGGCGATCTCGGACCGGGTTACCGTGATTGATTTCGGTCAGGTCATCGCCTGCGGTACGCCTGACGCCGTACGCGCCGATGAGCGGGTCATTTCAGCCTATCTGGGCGGAGCCGTTGCATGAACCGGCCCGTCATGCGCGCCGAAATGGTTCCGACGGTGCGGCAGTCGGACGGACGAACGCTGCCGCAGTTGCTGAAGGCGAATGCGGAAGCCTATTCAAATCGGCCGGCGTTGAAATCAAAGCGCGCTGGAATCTGGAAGACCAAAACCTGGCGGCAAACCTACCAGGAGGTCTCGCTCGCGGCGCGGGGATTGGCGGCGTTAGGCTTGGTCAGGGGCGAGGTGCTGGCATTTATATCGGAGAACATCGAGGAGCAATTCGTCTACGAACTTGCGGCATTGTCGGTAGGTGCGATTACCGTGAGCGTATATCCCGACGCCAGCGTCGAGGAGCTGGCCTATGTGCTGGAACACTCTGGCGCCGCGATGGCCGTTGGCCAAGACCAAGAACAAGTCGACAAGATTATCGAATGTCTTGCTGGCGGCTCCGCCATTCGCGCGGTGATCTACATCGATCGCCGCGGTCTGTGGAAGAATCCTGAAGCGCGCCTAGTCTCGTCCGTTCGCCTCCTCGAACTGGCGGCAGGATTCGAAGATGCCGGTTGGGTCGACCGCGAGATCGCCAAGGGCGCGCAACGCGATGTCGCTGTCTATTGCTACACCTCGGGCACGACAGGGAAACCCAAGGCAGCGATGCTTTCGCACGGCTTTGTGCTGGACAACGCCCATCGTTTGATGGGCGCGCTCGATGTCAGGCCCGGCGCCGATTATTTGTCCTACATATCGCCTGCGTGGGCGGCTGAGCAGTTTTTCGGCATCGCGCTGCCGCTGCTGGCCCCCATGGTGGTTCATTTTGCCGAGAAGCCTCAAACAATTCAGAAGGACCTGCGCGAGGTTGGCCCCGAATTTCTGATGTTCACGCCGCGGCAATGGGAAATGCAGGCTTCCAGCGTCGAGGCGCGGATGATGGACGCCGGCTGGCTGCGACGTAGCGTTTATCGATGGGGTTTGGCGGAAGGCCTCAAGCGCGCCAAAGGTGAGGGTGGGCAACTGCGCCGACTGATTGTCTGGCCGACGGCAGATTTGCTGGTCCTGAGGGGCGTGCGCGAGCTGCTCGGCCTTACCCGCGCGCGCGCGGTCCTGTCTGGCGGGTCGGGGCTCTCCACCGAGCTTTTCGAACGATTCAGGGCGTTCGGCGTGCCGCTCGGCAATCTCTATGGCTCAACCGAGCTCGGGCTGATCTCTACCCACCGGCCCGGCAGCAGGAATCCGCATACTATGGGTTCACTGATGCCGTCGGACCCGACCATCAGTTCGCCGATCGAGGGATGGGTCGATGACGACGGACAATTCCGGGTCAAGTCGCTGGCCTTTTCGGGGTATCTCAAGGATTTCGCCGCGACCGCTGCGATGGGCAGCGCCAACGAGGGCTTCCAGACCGGGGACGCGGTCAGTCTTGAGAGTAATGGTGAACTGATCTTTCTCGATCGCCTCAAGGATTTGCGCCGCCTCATCGGTGGTCAGACCTACCCGCCGCAATTCATCGAAAACCATTTGCGGGCATCGCCACTGATACGAGACGCGATCGTGATCGGCGATGAGACGCGGCCGTATGTTGTGGCGCTCGTGAATATCGACGCCGAGATCGCGGGCCGCTATGCCGAACTGAACAGCACCACCTTCGCGACATTTGCCGAGCTTAGCCAGCTTCCCTCAATCAGGGCGGAAATTGCTGCAGCGATCGCGAAGGTCAATGGCCTGGTCGACGCGGGCGCCCGAGTGATGGCTTTCGCCAATCTGCCGAAAGAACTTGACGCCGACGAGGCCGAGTTGACGCGTTCGCGTAAGCTCCGGCGTGAACAAATCCATACGCGCTACGGCGCGATGATCGAAGGGCTGTACCGCGGCGACACAATGATGACGGCCGAGATCGAAGTTAAATACCAGGATGCCACCACGGCCGTCATGAAAGCGGAAGTGGCGTTGAATCGGACGTCTGAGGTAGTCGCTTGATCAATCTACTGCAGATCGTGACTGACGGCATTCTGGTCGGACTGGTCTACGGGCTGGTGGCGATTTCATTTGTCGTCATCTATCGCGCGTCCCGCATTGTCAATCTGGCTCAGGGCGAAGTGCTGGTGTTTGGCGCATTGCTACTGTGGACTTTTACGCTCGGCTTGCGGTCGATCGGCTACCAGTTGCCCTTGCCGATCGCATTACTCATCGCCATCGCCGGCTGTGTTACGCTGGGACTTGCGCTCGAGCGCTTTGTGTTTCGTCCGTTGATCAGTCAGCCGGCCTTCACGATCTTCGTAGCGAGCATCGCGCTGATGATCCTGCTGCGCGGCATCGTCCAACTGATATGGACCGCGCAAACGCGCTCGTTCCCGGCACTGCTGCCGGAAGGCGTATTTTCCGTCGGCCCAATCTCGATCAACACCAGGCTGTTCCTCGGTGGTGTTCTGACGCTGTTGCTCTCGGTCGGTCTGCATCTGTATTTCACGCGTACACGTCACGGTCTGCGACTGGCCGCGGTCGCGGAAGATCACGACACCGCGCTCTCGCTTGGCATTTCAGTCAAGTCCGCGATCGCGACCGCTTGGATCTTGGGCACGCTGGTGGCTACTTGCGCTGCAGCGGTGTTGCTCTCAGGGAGGATCGTTTCGCTCGACGTCGCCCAGATTGGATTCAAAGCGCTGCCGGTGGCTCTTCTCGGTGGCCTGGAATTGATTCGCGGCGCGCCCCTGGCGGGCGTTCTGATCGGCGTAGGCGAAGCGCTCTCGATGTCTTATCTGGACCCGCTGACTAACGGAGCAGCTTCCGGAATACTTCCCTACGCAGTGATGATCGCGATCCTGCTAATCAGACCGCAGGGATTGTTCGGCTGGAAGAGAATAGAGAGGATTTGAGATGCTTCCGACCGGAGTTCATTTTGAAACGTACGCGGCGGAGGCTCGTATCTTAAAGACGACCCGCGCACGCCTCTGGCTGCTGCTGCTGGTGTCGGTATTAATGGTAATGCCGATGGTCGCCGGTCCGTATCTGCTCGGCCAGATGACCTACATGTTCATCACATTGATGGCTGTATACGGCCTCTACGTGACCGTCGGCATGGCCGGTCAGATCAACATCGCCCAATCGGCGTTTGTCGGCGTTGGCGCCTTCGTCACCGCAAAGCTCTCGGAATATGATCTACCGTTCTTGGTGGTGATACCTTTAGCGGCACTCACCACCGGACTGGTGTCGATCGTGTTCGCGTTGCCAGCGGCGCGCGTCAAGGGACTCTATCTGGCGCTGACGACGCTGAGCGCGCAGGTGATCTTTCCCATAGTCATTCTGGCTTTGCCTGCGGATTGGTTCGGCGGTTTGGCGGGCATCGCGGTCGGGCCGATGCATCTTTTTGGTGTGACGCTCAGTTCGCCGACCAAGACTTTTTATATTACGCTTGCGATCGTCGCGCTTTTGACGGTTGCGGCATTCAACCTGAGGCGCTCGCGGTTTGGCCGAGCGATGATGGCGGTGCGCGACAATGATGTCGTTGCCGAGGTGATGGGCATCCCGGTGTTCCGCACCAAGATACTGGCTTTCTTTACGGGCTCGCTGTTCGCCGGTGTCGCCGGCTCTTGCACCGGATATTTCCTGCAGTTCGTGGCCGTTTCCAGCTTCACGCTATTTGCGTCAGTTTGGTACCTGGGAATGCTGATGATTGGGGGCGGCCATAGTCCGGGCGGCGCCATTCTGGGAGTTCTCTTTGTCACGGTCCTGCAGGAAGCCCTGCACGGCATCGCGAATGGCATGATGCAATCCGGCGCGGGTGGCGGTTCGCTTTTTGCGTTGACCTCGATTGTGCTCGGCGCCGGCATTGTGCTCGCCTTGATATTCGAACCACGCGGATTGGAACATCGGTGGACAGTGCTGCGAACCGCCGTTCAATTATGGCCCTTCCCGCGTAATTAGAACGCTCTGCGCGATGAAGTAGGAGTAACCTAAAAGCGATCTAAAGAATGGGAGGAAATCATGAAGTTCAAGTCGTTGATCCTCGGGGTTACGCTGGGGACGCTCCTTAGCCTGCCTTCGCAGGCCAAAGACTATGTGTTTAGTGCCAGCGCTGACTACTCCGGCCCGTTTGCGGACGTCATGCCGAACGCGATGTCGGGTATCAACGCGGTGGCTTATTGGTGGAACAAGGAAGTCGGCGCTAAGCTTGGCGTCAAGGTCAATGTCAAGATCTACGACATGCGCTACGACCCAGCGCAGATCGCGAAGACCTGGCCGGCAATTCTGAGTTCGGATGCGCCAATCATACATCTCGGATTTGGTTCACCCGATCTGACGACGCTGATGAAGCGCTTACCTAACGACAAGGTGCCGATGCTCATCAGCACGGCGATGGTCGGGTTGGTGTGGGTGCCGAACGGCTGGCATTTTTCGATGCGGCCGACCTACAGCCACGAGTTTGCCGGGCTCCTGAGCTATCTTCAACAAAAGAAGGGCGGCAAGCTGGTGATCGGCCCGATCAGCACGCAAAATCAGGCGGGCTTTGTCGATCAGGTCAATGGTGTGCGCAAACTGGCCGCAACCTATCCTGACCGGTTTGAAGTGCTGGACACTCAATGGGTCGAAACCGCGCCGGTGTCGCTGGCCGCCAACATGCGCGCCATTGCGGCAGGCAAGCCCGACGTCGTGCTGATCGGCGGCACCACCGCGCAAGTTGTCGCTGCGGTCAAAGCAATGGACGAATTGAACGTCAAGATTCCGATCATCTCCTCGACTTACAACGGATTGACCGAGGTGGCAAAGGGGATCGACCTGGCGCAACTCGAAGGCTCGTATTCGGCATTTTCTTTCGCCGCACCGGAGCGGCCGAAACTCGAGATAAGGGATATCTACGAGGCCAATAAAAAGGATGGACAGTGGGGCCTGATCACGGCGCAGTCAGCTGCGCAGGCAATCCTCGCGTTCCGGGTGCTTGAAAAGGCGATTAAGGCGGTAGGGCCTGACAATGTCACCGGTGAGGCGATGCGCGCCGCACTGATCGACAATGTCTATACCGAGCAGGAATTGCTCGGCGCGCTGCCTACGCTGGACTTCGACAACAGTGCACCGTTTCCGATCGGCGAAATCAAGGCCACCGCCGAAATCGTCAAGGACGGCAAGATCGTCCCGATCGTCGACGGCTGGTTAAGCGTGCCGGATCTGGCGAAATGGTAGGCCTGCAGCGGCGGAGCGAACGGCCATGAAACTGGTGCTGAGCAACGTCGACGTTGTTTATGCGGGTGTGATCCAAGTGCTGCGGTCGGCTAGCCTCGCCGTGCCGGACGGGCGAATGGTGGTGTTGCTTGGCTCCAACGGTGCCGGCAAAACGACGACCCTGAAAGCAATCTCCGGCCTGCTCCGTTCGGATCTGGGCGCGGTGACGTCAGGCAAAATCGTTTTTGACGGCGTCGACATTACCAACCGTGAGCCGACGGAGATATTTGGGCGAGGCATCGTGCAAGTTCTCGAGGGCCGCAAGGTACTTGAACATTTGACTGTCGAGCAGAACCTGATGGTCGGGGCGCATCTGCGCCGCGACAAAGCTGCGGTAGAATTCGACCTGCAGAAAGTATTTCATTATTTTCCGCGTCTGCCCGATTTGCTCGAGCGTACCGCCGGCTATCTGTCCGGCGGCGAGATGCAGATGGTATTGATAGGGCGCGCCCTAATGGCGCGCCCTAAATTGCTCATTCTCGACGAACCTTCGATGGGACTCGCTCCAATGCTGGTGCGTCAGTTGTTCGAGACCATCGGCCGGATCAAGCGCGAGGAGGGACTGACCGTGCTTTTGGTCGAGCAGAATGCCCGTGCCGCGCTCGCCGAATGCGATTATGGCTATGTGATGGATGGCGGCCGCATCGTGCTGCACGGCACCCGGCAGCAGCTCGAATCCAATCAAGATGTGCAGGAATTCTACCTCGGGTTCTCCGGCGCGGACAGCCGCGGCCGTTTCACCGACATCAAGCATTATCGCCGCCGCAAGCGCTGGCTCGGATAGGGGATACGGATCGATGATCGATCGTTTTGCGCGGATGCGCCAAGTTTATACCGATGCGGTCGTTCGCGCGCCGGCGCTAGCCGCGCGCTTTGCCGAAGCGGGCGTGGCTCCCGCCGATCTGACTGATCAATCGGCGCTCGACCGACTGCCCGTGCTGAAGAAAGATGCGCTGCTTGAACTACAGGCCAAAGACCCGCCGTTTGCGAGATTTCTGGCGTGCGATCTGGCGGAACTGAGCCACATTTTCGTGTCGCCCGGTCCAATTTTCGAACCGTTGCCAGCCACTGATACCACCGGCCATGACATGAGCATCATGTTTGAGTTGGCTGGGGTGGGCCCTGGTGACGTAGCGCTCAATACCTGGTCCTATCATTTGGTGCCGGCCGGTCTACTGTTCGATCATGGATTGCGGGCGGTGGGCGCAACCGTCATTCCCGCCGGCACCGGCAACAGCGAACTGCAAGCCGAGCTTCTCTTGAATTTGCGACCGACAGTGTTTCTCGGCAGTACAGCACACTTTGCCAACCTGCTTGAGATACTGGAAGCACAGCAGCCAAACGTCGCATCGCGATGGAACCTGAGGCACGCGTTTTTGGGAGGCGAATTCGGCGATTGGTCCGCCAAGCGCAGGGCAATCGAAGCGCGCTTCGCGATCAAGACATGGTCCTGTTACGGAACCGCCGATCTCGGCTTGGTCGGATATGAAAAGCCGGATGGCAAAGGCGGCGTTGTTGAAGGCTATTGGATCAATCGGAACCGGTTCGTTGAAATCTGTGATCCGGTTTCGGGGATGCCGTTGCCGCCAGGAGCTAGCGGCGAAATCATCGTGACAACATTGTCAGAGGGCTGGCCGATGATCCGGTTCGGCACCGGCGATATCGCGCGAGTGCTCGAACTCAAACATGACGGTGGCGCGGAGCACATTTCGAGCCTCGAAGGCCGCGTCGGCGCGGCCGTCAAGGCAAGGGAGATATTCATCTATCCGACCCACCTGCAATCGCTGGTCAGCCGCGTCGACGGGTTGCGCGAGGCGCGGGCGTCGGTCGGACGGCGCGGTGACGGCCGCGAGGAAATCACCCTCGAATTGCTCGCCGATGACCTGGCAAAACAAGGTGCGCTGGAAGAACCGGTCAGAACGGCTTTTCGTGCCCTGACCAGACTGAGGCCGGACGGGTTGCGCTGGGTCGCGTCTGCCGACGGATTCAGCATCAACGGATTGCTCGAAAAGAAAGACTCTTAGCGCGTCATTCGATTGCGGCGGCGGCTTGTAGCTGTTCGATCTCCGGCGCCGAAAATCCCCACGCCAGCAACGCGCTGGGATCATGGCGGCTCGCCTCGGCAGGCGGGACGCTGACGTAACCCGGCGTGCGGCTGAAGCGCGGCGCTGGCGCCTGCTGCGAGACGCCGTCGATTCTCACAAACGAGTCTCGCTCGCGGGCGGTCTTGTGGACTTCGGCTTCGTCAATCGACAAGACGGGGGTAACACAAGCATCGCTGCCTGCAAAAAAAGCCTCCCAATGGTCACGAGATTTTTCGGCGAAGATCGCGCTGAGCCGTTGCGTGCAATAGGGATCATCGGCAACATCGCCGCTCAGGAAGCGCCGATCCGACTTCAGCTCCAGCTTCCGCAAAAGCGCCTCTCGAAACGCGGGCTCGATCGCTCCAACCGCGACATACCGTTCGTCGGAGCACCGGTAGGTCCGGTAAAAATACCGTCCTCCGTCCAGCAAATTGCCGCCAGCGGGAACGGCATAACGTGCGGCCTTATTTAGCGAGTACATCAATGTGAAAAGGCTCTGCGAACCGTCGATGATCGCGGAATCGACGATCTGGCCGATGCCGGACTGACGCGCTTCCAGCACTGCCGCGAGGAGGCCGAAGGCCGAGAACAGACCGCCCGAGGCCATATCGCCGATCAGCGGCGGAATGCCGGCGGGCAGTGCGCCGTCTTTTTCGAACAGCGAGAGCGCGCCCGATACGCCAATATAATTGAGATCGTGGCCCGGGGCGTTGGCAAATGCGCCCGCTTGACCCCAACCAGTAGTGCGCACGTAGGCCAGCCGCGGATTGACCGCAAGGCACGGCAACGGTCCGAGGCCCAGCCGTTCCATCGTTCCAGGACGATAGCTTTCGATCAGCGCGTCGCAACTTGAAACCAGCCGCAGGATCAATTCCCGCCCGGCCGACGATTTCATGTCAACGCGAACGGTGCGCCGGCTTCGATTGAAGATCGCGGTCGGTCCCATCTCCTCGAATTTGAGCGAGGCGTCCGGTGCCGGATAGCCACCGGGGCGATCGATCCGGATCACGTCGGCTCCGAGGTCAGCCATCAGCATCGCGCCGTACGGCACCGGACCTATTCCCGCGAACTCGACAATGCGGACGCTTGCAAGCGGACCGCGACGCAATGTCAGGCAATCGCCGGGTGCGCGCACGCCGTGATGCGGCGTCATCTTGACCTCATGAAGTGATTAAATCAGGACATGCCGCCTGGCTAACCGCACGGTTAGCAAGCCGACTTGTCAGACGGTACACTAACGGCTAGCCTACCCGGCAGCAAGATGGATCACTCCGGGAGACCGATTTGTTCCCGACCAAAGAAGACGTGCACGGAATCAAACGCCAGGAAGTGTTGCGGGAAGCGGCGGCGTCGTTCAATTTCAAGGGCTATCATGCGACCTCGCTGAACGAGATCGCATCGAGCCTCGGCGTGACCAAGGCCGCGCTTTATCACTACTTTCCAAACAAGAACAGCTTATTGGCCGCGTGCTTTGAGCAGGCGATGGACGTCGCATTCGCGAGCCTAGAGCGTGGACGGAAGCAAGGCAAAACTGGACGCGATCGGCTCGTGCTAACTATTTCCGGCTACGTCTCGCAACTGATCGACGAACTCAATTGCTGCGTTGTGTTGATGGAAGAGCAGGCGCTGGAGCCGAGCGACCGCGCCAAGCTCGTTCGACAACGCGACAAGTTCGAGCGCGCGCTGCGTGCGCTTGTCAAGGAGGGGATCGAGGACGGCAGCGTAGTGCCTTGCGACCCCAAGCTCGCGATCTTTGTCATCTTGGGCGCCATGAACTGGGTGCCGAAATGGTTCAAGCCCAGCGGAGCGTGGAAGCCGGAACAGTTGACCGTGGCGCTGGGCCAGATCTTCGAGCGCGCGTTATCGTCGGCGCCCGCCGCGACGCTGTCGCGTGACGTCGGTGACCTGCCGGTCGCGAGGCCGGTCGCGACAACAAAGTCGGCTCCATCAGGTAGACGGGTGCTGACATTTGCGACCGCGACAGGGGTTGCTCAACGTAAAAAAGCAAAAATCGGAGGAAAGGCATGAAGATGAATTGCGCGCGATTGCGCCGGCGGTCGGAAGGCTGCAGTCTGTTGTCGCGTTAACGCCAGGGCGTTATCATGATAGCCAATTTGGTTGTTGGAGGGCTTGCGGCCGGCTGTCTCTATGCAATGGTCGGCATCGCGATCGTGATCGTCCTCAACATCACCGATATCGCCAATTTCGCCCAGGGCGAGATGGCGATGCTGGCGACGTTTTTTGCCTATTGGCTGATGGACAGCCTAGGCCTTCCGTGGTGGCAAGCGGTTTCCCTCGCCATTCTGTTCGGGTTGATGCAGGGCGTCGTAGTCCAACAGGTGGTGATTAGGCCACTGATCGGCGGCCCTGTACTGTCGGCGATCATCGCGACGCTCGGGCTCAATGTCGTGCTGAACAGCATCGCTGGCATGATCTGGGGCCATCAGACCTATACTTTCCCGTCGCCCTTCGCGTTCTCCGCACCGTTCATCGTTGGTGGCGTACCGATCGCGGTCGACAGCGTGGTCAACATCGCCGTCGGCCTCGTCATCATTGTCTGCATGACGCTGTTTCTGCGCCTTACTTGGACAGGGCTCGGCCTGAGGGCCGCGAGCCAGAACCAAACCGTGGCGAGGCTGATGGGCGTCTCGATCACGAAAACCTCCGCGATCGCGTGGGGGCTTGGCGGCATGGTCGGCGCTATCGCCGGCGTGCTGGTCGCGCCATCGCTGTTCCTCGATACCAACTTGATGGGGATGCTTCTGATCAAGGCGTTCGCCGGTGGCGTACTAGGCGGCCTCAACAGCTTGATCGGCGTGTTTTTGGGATGCCTCGCGCTCGGCGTCGCGGAAAACTTGGCGGGCGCCTATGTGTCGCCGTCGTTTGCCGACGCGACTACCTTCATCATCATCATCGCAGTGCTCGCGGTTCGACCCGAAGGCATTTTCGGCCGCATCAGGGTCAGAAAGGCGTGAGCACCTCGGCCGACATCATCCGAGCGCCGCGGCCGCGGGCCTCGCTGGGCTGGGCCGGCGTGTTGGCTGGCCTATGCCTGCTGGTGCTGGCCTGCGCGGCCCCGTTCGGCCTTAACGGCTACGCGCTCTACCTTTTGACCTTGACCGAGATCTTTACGCTGGTCGCGCTCGGTCTCAATTTCCTGACCGGCTACGCCGGTCAGATCAGCCTTTGCCACGCCGCATTCTTTGGCGTCGGCGCCTATGCCACAGCGATCCTGACCCAGAAAGCGGGCGTTCCCTATCTGTTATCGCTGTTCGCGAGCGCGCTGTTCACGACCGCGATCGGCGCGATCGTCGCGGTCCCGGCGCTTCGCCTGAAAAACATTTACCTGGCGATTGCCACCCTCGGCTTTGGGGTGGTGCTGCAGAAAATCATCTTCGAATGGCGTAGCCTGACCGGCGGTGGTGGTGGCCTTGCGCTGACCACGCCCAAGGTCGCAGGCTATGATCTCGGCGCGACCGGACTGTATTATTTGACCTGCGTGCTTATGACGCTTGGATTGCTCGGCGCCTGGAACGTCAGCCGCGGCCGCACCGGACGCGCGCTGCTCGTCATAAAAGACAGCGAAATTGCCGCCGGCTCGCTTGGCATTCACGCGCCGCGCTACAAGGTGATCGCGTTCGCCATCAGCGCGTTCTACGCGGCAACTGCGGGCGGCCTGTTCGCCTATCTGGTGCGCTACATCAATCCAGAAAGTTTTAGCGTCGGACTGTCGATCTCGTTCCTGAGCATGGTGGTGATTGGGGGCGTGGGCACTATTGGCGGCTCGATCGTCGGCGCCGCGTTTTATGTCATCGTCCCCGAGTTGCTCCGCGGCTTTAAAGATGCGCCGGGCATGGTTTTCGGCCTGTTGTTGGTGCTGGTGATGGTGTTCCTGCCGCAGGGCCTGTGGGGTATGGTGCGTCACCTAGCAGGGAAGGCGTGAGATGACGCAACAAATCGCCCGTCTCGCCATCGAGCAAGTTTCCGTCGATTTTGGCGGCATCCACGCGCTGACCGATGTCAGCTTCGCGTTGGAATCCAGTTTGATCGTTGGATTGATCGGCCCAAATGGCGCCGGCAAGAGCACGCTGCTTAATTGCATCTCAGGTATCACGCGGCCCACCCGAGGGCGCGTCGTGCTTGGCGATACGGTTCTTTCCGCCCTATCGGCGTCTAGTGTCGCATGTCACGGCGTTGGCCGGGTGTTTCAGCATCCAGAATTGGTCGCCGAATTGTCTGTGCATGACAATCTGCTTGTCGCCTGTCACCGCTTCCTGGCATACGGCCTGATCGGCGAATTGCTGCGGCTGCCAACAGTGCGCCAGCAGGAGCGCGCGGCGGCCGACAGGGTCGCCGAAGTGTTGACGCGCCTCGGCATCGCCGACAGCGCCAATAAACGCGTCGGAAGCCTGCCCTACGGTCATCGCAAGTTGATAGATCTCGGCCGCGCACTGCTGATGAACATTCGCTTCCTGCTACTCGATGAGCCGATCGCCGGCCTCAACGACGTCGAAGTAGCGAGACTCGGCGAAATACTGCTCAGCTTGCGTCAGGAGTTCGGTCTCGGCATTCTTATCGTAGAACACAACATGCCTTTCGTGTCGCGGTTGTGCGACCGCCTCGTGGTGCTGGACCTCGGCCACCTCATCGCCAGCGGCTCGCCGGCGGAAGTGTTGAGCGATACCAGGGTGATGGCCTCATATCTCGGCGAGGCGGCGGATGCTTGAGGTCAAGGGTCTCAATGTGCGTTACGGTTCAGTTGAGGCGTTGCGCGATGTCTCGATCAAGGTCGGTACCGGCAGCCTGGTCGCGATCCTCGGCGCCAATGGCGCGGGGAAATCGACGCTGTTGCGGGCCATTAGCGGCATCGCACGCGTGACCTCGGGCACGATCGCGCTGGAAGGTAAGACCATCAGCGGTTTCGCTCCGGAAGAGATCGTGCGCCGCGGCGTGGCGCATGTGCCCGAGGGCAGGGGCATCTTCCCCGATCTGACAGTTAGCGAAAACCTGATGATGGGCGCCTATGCGCGGCGTGGACCCAAGGTCTCGACGGATTACAGTCGCGTGCTGGCGATGTTTCCGCCGGTGGCACGCCGCGAACGCCAGTTCGGCTACACGCTGTCCGGCGGCGAACAGCAGATGCTGGCGATTGGCAGGGCGCTGATGGCTGCACCCAAGGTGCTGCTCGCCGACGAACTCAGCCTTGGGCTGGCTCCGATCATCGTCAAACAAGTTTTCGCCAAGCTTGAAGACGTGCGCAGAGCCGGGATCACGGTTCTTGTGGTGGAACAGAATGCGAGGCTCGCCATGAAATTCGCCGACTACATCTACGTCCTCAAATACGGGCGCGTCGTGATGGAGGGGCAGCGCGCTGAATTCGAACGTTCGACTGCTCTGGTCGATGCCTATCTTGGTATCTGATGATGCATGATTATCCACTGAAGCAACGCACTATCGGCCATTTGTTGGCGGAGAAGGCCAAGCGGATCGGTGACCGAATCTGGCTTATCTTCGGCGAGCAGCGCTACACCTATGCACAGGCGCATGATTTTTCCAACCGCTACGCCAATGGCTTTCGCGGGCTCGGCGTACGCAAGGGCGATCATGTCGCGGTCATGATGGCGAACTGCCCGGAATTCATCTGGACCATCTGGGCGTTGGCCAAGCTCGGCGCGGTGGCGGTGCCGCTCAACACGGCGGCGCGCGGCGAACTGCTGAAATACTTTATCACTCAGTCAGACTCGAGCTGCGTCGTGGTCTCGGCCGATCTGGCCGAGCGCGTTGCCGAGGCGCTTGGCCGTGAGCATGAGGTGCGGGCTTTCTGTACGCTTGGCGGCGCCGCCGCCCTAGCGTGTTACGACCGTGACACGGTGGACCTGGCGACCTTCGCTCACGCGAGTGCTGAGGAGCCAGATCCATCGCAGGTGCTTGCGAGCGATCCACAATATATCATGTACACCTCGGGCACGACCGGCCCGTCGAAAGGTGTGATCAGCCCACATTCTCAGGCCCATGGAGTCGGCCGCTCGCTGGCGCTGAATTTCGGCTATCGCCCGGATGATGTGGTCTATACTTGCCTGCCGCTCTTCCACGGCAACGCGCTGTGGTATTCGTGCTATGCGGCTTTCTGGGCCGATTGCACGTTGGCGGTCTCGCCGCGGTTTTCGGCGAGCAGTTTCTGGGACGAGATCCGGGCAACGGGAGCCACGCAATTCAACGCGCTTGGCGCGATGACTAATATCCTGTTGCGGGCGCAGCCATCCCCGAGCGACCATGAACACCGCGTGCGCCAAGCCATGCTGGTACCGTTGTCTCCCGACGTCTATCGCGAGGTATCGGCTCGCTTTGGTGTGCAGGTCACATCGCTCTACGCCATGACTGAAACCTTTGCCGTGACGATGTTCACACCTGACGATCCCGCCAGCAAAGGCTCCTCAGCCGGCAAGCCGCGCGGGCTTTCTGAGCTCTTGATCGTCAGCGACGACGGCGATCCGCTGCCGATCGGCCAGGTGGGCGAAATTTGTGTACGGCCCTGCGAGCCGGGCATCGTGATGTCCGGGTACTACAAGATGCCTGAAGCGACCGTACGTGATACCCGCAATCTCTGGTTCCATACCGGTGACCGCGGCCGCGTCGATGCGGACGGCTATCTCTATTTCGTTGATCGCAAGAAGGAGGCGATCAGGCGCCGTGGCGAGAACATCTCCGCCTACGAGGTTGAGATGCTGATCGCGCGGCACCCTTCGGTGCTGGAAGTCGCCGCTGTGCCGGTGACGTCTGAGCTCAGCGAAGACGAGGTGATGGTTTACGTGGTGTGCCGGGACGGCTGCAGCGTGAGCGCGGAGGAACTGGTGCGTTTTGCCAACCAGAACATGGCGCATTTCATGGTGCCCCGATTTGTCCATTTCATCGATGCATTACCCAAGACCGCGAGCGAGAAGATTGAAAAGTACAAGCTAAAAACTTGGGCCGAACAAAACCGGGAGGCTCTGTGGGACCGCGAGGCCGTCGGGCTGAAGCTCGAGCGATAACGACCAAGAGCCATTCGGGAACAATAATGGAGGAGACGATCATGCGAGAGAAATATTCAAAGACATTGTTGCCAAGGCGCGCGATCCTGGCGGCGGTGGCAATGCTGCCGTTGGGCGCGCTGCCGGCCCGCGCCGAGGAAACAGTGAAGGTCGGAATGAGCGGGCCATTCTCGGGGGGCTTGTCACTCCTAGGTCAAAGCGTCCGCGACGGTGTCGAGGTGGCCTTCAGCGAGATCAACGATCAAGGTGGCGTCAACGGCCGCAAGTTGCAATTCATCGCCGAGGATGACGGGTATGAACCGATGCGCACCATCGCTTCGGCGCGCAAGCTGGTCGAGCAGGACAAGGTCGCGGCGCTTTTGGCGGTTACCGGCACCGCACCGTCAGCGGCGCTGTTGCCGTTCGTGACCGAGAGCAAGACGCCGCTGCTGTTCCCCTACGCGTTCGCGCATTCGCTGACCACGCCGTTGAACCGCGACGTTTTCACGACCTTGCCTGAGGTGCGGGTGCAGATGAGGGTGCTTGCAAATTACATCCTGAAGGAACTCAAGCAGACCAAGGTCGCGGCGATCTACCAGAACGACGATTTTGGCCAGGACGCGGTGGCCGGTCTTGACGAACGTTTCGGCGAGGTGAAGCTGCCGCTGGTCAAGCTGCCGTTCGATCGCGGTACAACCAATTTCAGCGGTGTGGTCGCGCAAGCCAAAGCCGCTGGGGTCGAGCACGTGGTGTTCCTCGGCATTCCTAAGGACGCTGCGCTGGTAATGCGCGAGGCCAACAATCTCGGCTGGAAACCACAATTCAGCGGCCACAACGCGCTCGGCGATCCCCAGACCTTCCAGCTCGCGGGGCCGCTGGCGGAAGGCGCGATTGCAATCGCCGTCATGGAGCCGCTCGATTCCGACAAGCCTGCCGTCAAGACGTTTCTGGCGGCCCAACAGAAATATAAGCCCAGCACGAAGCCAACCACCTACAGCATGCACGGTTATCAGGCCGGCAAGATCTTTTCCGAAGTGCTCAAGCGGTCCGGTGGCAAGACGGACGAAGCATCGATCGTCGACGCGCTGGAAAGCCTAAAGGCCTACGACACCGGGTTGATGGCACCGATCACGTTCGCTCCCGACCAGCATGCGGGTGGGCAGGCGGCCGCAATCATGAAGGCGGAGGGGGGCAAATGGAAGATCATCTCAGGCTGGTTGGCCGCCAACTAGGTGTCGCGCTCAGCCATGCGCGCCGTCGTATGCGAGGAAACTGGTCCGCCTTCGGTCTTGCGTGTCACTAATGTGGCTGCGCGAGAGCCGGGCCCGCATGAAATCAGGATCGCGGTCGAGGCGTGCGGCGTGTGCTTCCACGATGTCGCGGTGCGCAGCGGCATCTTCAGGCGCGGCGTCGAAATGCCCGTCATTCTTGGCCATGAGGTGGCGGGTCAAATCGAGAAACTAGGTTCGCGGGTACGGGATTTTGGTCTCGGCGATCAGGTCGCCACTACGACCTACAGTCATGTCTGCGGCTGCTGCCGGCATTGCCGCGGCGGCCATGAGACGTCGTGTCCGGAACGGATTTTTCTCGGCGACGCCGGACTCAACGGCGGCTATGCCGAGTTGGTATGCGTTGACGCCGACGCCGCAGTTAAAGTGCCGGTGGGTATCGCATCGGAACAAGCTTGCGTCGCCGCCTGCACTATCGGCACCGAGCTCAATGCGATCCGCGATGTCGGCCGAGTTCAAATCGGGGAGCGCGTGCTGGTGACCGGTGCCGGCGGTGGGCTCGGCTTGCACGGCGTGCAGCTTTCACGGATGGCCGGTGCCTTTACTATCGCGGTGACGACGTCGCCGGTCAAGGTAGCGCGGATCCGAGAGGCGGGCGCGGACGAAGTCATTGTGGTCGAGCGAGGCGTCGATTTTTCTGGCGAAGTCCGCAAGCTGACCGATGGACGGGGCGTTGATGCCGTGATCGACAATGTCGGCACGCCGGTATTTTCGGCGGCTCGGCGATCGATCGCTGAGGACGGGCGCCTGGTTCTGGTTGGACAGCTCACCGGCGATTTCATCTCGATCAATCCCGCTCAATTATTCTTGCGCAATGTCTCGATCTTGACCGCCAAGGGCGCGTCGCGAGTTCAACTCGCCGATTCGCTGGACCTGATTGCGCGTGGGCGGATCAGGACGATGGTGGAGAATGTCTATGGGCTCGACGGCGTCGCTGAAGCTCACGGCCTGGTCGAAACCGGTCGCTCGACCGGGCGATTAGTGATCAAACCGAACTAAATCTAGTGATGAGCGCAACCATCGAACTCGATCAAAAGGAGACGTGCAATGTCCTCAACCAATAATGAGAGGACCACATCGGGTGAAGCGCTGACAATGACGTGGCCGGAGGCGGATATCGCGCTGGTCACCATGACCCGCGAGGGACAGATGAACACCCTCAGTCTTGAGCTAATCGACGAACTTGATGCGGCGATGACCGCAAGTGTTGCCGGTGGGGCGAGGGCGCTGATCATCACCGGTACGGGCCGGGCGTTCTGTGCCGGCGCGCATCTTCGCTACTTCTCGGAGGCAGATGCTCGAATTGGTTCAGGCGCGTTCGCGCTACGCGATCGGTACCTGCAGCCGATCGCGACCCTGTTTGATCGGATCGAGACATTGCCGATCCCTGTGATTGCTGCGATCAACGGCTTCGCTCTCGGCGGCGGTTGCGAGATGTCGCTGGCCTGCGACTTCCGCCTGATGGCGGATCATACCAAAATTGGCGTGCCT
The DNA here is from genome assembly GCA_963756215.1 of uncultured Alphaproteobacteria bacterium. Lineage (GTDB taxonomy): Bacteria > Pseudomonadota > Alphaproteobacteria > Rhizobiales > Xanthobacteraceae > Bradyrhizobium. Next base: position 910,000 of record CAVWMY010000003.1, read on the forward strand.
GAAGTGCGTATCGGGGCGCTGGCCGGCGCCGGCGGCGTGCAAAAGCTCCATCGGCTAGTCGGCCGAGGCAAGGCGCTCGAATGGATACTACTCGGCAGCCATGTCACCGCTGCCGAAGCGATGGTCCATGGTCTGCTGACCAGTGTCCATGGCGCAGCGGACCTGTTGCCGGCGGCGATGGCGTTGGCTGCGCGCTTCAGGCTGCTCGGCCCCCGTGCCGTGGCCCAATCAAAAATGGCGGTGCGGCTGTGTGGCGACAGCGACCTTACCGCGGCTCGTAATATCGGGCTAGAAAGTCTCGCCATGCTAATCGGTGCACCCGAATGGCAGGAGGGCATGGCGGCGTTCATGGAAAAGCGCGAACCGCGTTTTCCGCCGCTCGAGTTGACCCGTGCGAGCGGTCTAAAAAATGCTACGCAAACACGATGAGAATCGGAAGTTCCAAACGGCGGTGCCGTGGCAGCTTCGTTTTGACCGGTAAAAGGGAGCAAGCGCTGACTGATAAGAAAATTACACAAAGCTTATCAGTTCGTCGTCTTTATCCCTTAACATCCAATCGGCGAATGCGTCCAATTGCCGATTGTCGGTGACGAGCGAAGATTGGCTCAACTCAAGCAGTGCAACGGGTCAGACGACCTGCAATACATGGTTTCTTTCTCCGCTTGCCGATCGTCGGGAGAATCGCCGTCGGCAATGCTGCTTTGCAATGGTTGTTTGCACATCGCATCTTTAAGTAGTGGCTTTCCCGGCCGTCGCTATTAACTTGAGTTCGTGAACAGTTGACCCACGCCGTTCATTTTTTCGCTGCCAAAACCTCTCGCGACCTTTTGAAAGACGCCGCCCGTGCTGCTGCCGCATAACCCGCGTTGGCTAACATGACGTCGACGCAGCCCACTTCCGCCTTCACGGGAAGAGGCGATTCTGTTCGCGCGATCAGCGACATTGCCTGCAATGGCAACGACATTTGGCCCCAACGAAGCTGCAGCTGCTTCTAACTCGTCCTTTCGGTGCCCAGTGATGCAGACATGCTTCGCTAATTCATCCAGCAACGTGTTTTGGCCGCAACCAGGCCAAGGCCGGAGTTAGCCGTGGTAACGACAGCAAACTTTACTTCAAGCCGAGACATGGGTCCCTTCGTTTCGTGTGGCTGTTAATGGGCAGGCGTGGTTCGCAATGCTACCGATGCCCTGACGGGCGATGAGATTGGACGAGTGGCCGTCTGCTCCAGCGTCGCTTTGGCCGAACGCCGGAGCATGAGTGTCAGCTAGGTCCTTACCGTTGAGCATGCTGCTTCAGGTTGGCGACGAGGATGTCGCCGAACTCCGGCGCCGACATCGGCTGCTGTCCGGTGATCAGCTCGCGGTCCACCACCACGTTGCTGTGCCAGTTAGCGATGCTTTCAACCCGCGCGCCGGCTTCGGCGAGGGCGTTGACCGGATAGAACTGAACGTTCCCGCCGAGACCGTTCGGGCCTTCCAGCGCCTGCTCTTCGCCCGTCGAGAAGATGGTCACGCGGTAACCAGCGTAGGGCCAGCCCTTCGTCAGGCTGCTCGCCTTGCCATCGCCCGCAATCATCGAGGCGATGAACGCGTTCGGATCGGGAAGCGCGGACAGTAGCACAATCGGACCATGGCAGATGATGCCGGTCGGGCGGCCGGACTCATGGAAGCTGTTCAGGATCTTTCCCAGATTCTTGTCCTTGATTAGATCGACCATCGGCGCGTGACCGCCGGGGATGAACAGGCCCACGTATCCGCTTGTGCCTTCTGCAAGGACGGAAGCCAGGGTCTTCGGATGCTTGAGTTGTCCGAGATTCTCGGCGTACTTCAGCGCTGCGGCGCGAGCAGTGTCGTCGCCGCCGAAGAACGTCGAGTTGTTGGAATTGACGTCCATCACCGGCAGATCGCCGTTTGGATTAGCGATCACGGGTTCGTAACCGGCCTCGACCAGCTTGCGGTAGGGGACGACGAACTCGTTCAGATAGTAGCCGGTCTTGTAGCTCTTGCCGTTCTTCAGATCGAGCGCGTTGGCGCTCGACATCACGACGAGGACCTTGCCTTTGGATTGCGCAGATGCAGCCATTGAGGTCACCATTGTTAGGGCGAGCGCGAGAGCGCCGCCGAGTTTGCGGAAAAGCGTTCGATTGCCTTGGGAGCGAAAAGGAGCCGACCTTACGGGTGGACGTCCAAGTTACTAAACCAAGCCTGTCAGGACAGGCGGTAGCGCGGGGCGGGTTTCGGGTTGCGGAATTTCGGAGACAGGTCGCGGCGCTCCTGCTCCCAGCGGGTCCACGCGTCGCCCTCATGAAGGCCCGGGATGGTCACCGTCTCGCCGGCGTCGAGGCCGGCCAGCGCTGCATCAACAAGGTCGTCGGGTCTCATGGTGATCTCTGAGGTCTTCTGCGGCGCATAGCCGGCGATGTCCCAAAATTCCGTGGCGGTGGCGCCAGGCAGCACGGTCTGAACGCGAACGCCTTTTTCGGCCAGATCCTTCTGCAGCGAATGGCCGAAGCTCAGCACGTAGGACTTCGACGCGCTGTAGACGCCGTTCAGGGATTCCACCGCAATACCGACCACCGACGAGATGTTGATGATCGTGCCTGCGCCACGCGACACGAAGGCCGGGGCGGCGGCATACGTCAAGCGGGTGAGGGCGGTGATGTTGAGATCGATCATTGCCTCCATCTTGTCGACGTTAGCCTGCAGGATCGAAGCGACTGAGCCGACGCCGGCGTTGTTCACCAGCATGGTGATGTTCGGATCCGCGTGGAGGACCGCCTCGACCTTGGCCAAGCCAGCTTTGTCGTTGAGGTCGGCTTGGAGCGCCGTGACTTGGCGGCCAGTTTCGAGCCGCAAGCGCTTCGCGATCGCATCGAGACGATCTTTGTTGCGGGCGACCAGGATAAGGTCAAAACCGCGCTTGGCGAGGCGGTCGGCGTAGATGGCGCCGATGCCGGCTGATGCCCCGGTTATGACGGCTACTCCTTTAGTGGATGGATTGCTCATGATGTTCTCCGTCTGTGGCGCTCTGGATCGAGCGTGCAAACAGAAAATACGGTTGCTCCCTCAGGTCTCAAATGTCATATAAACGGCGATTTAGGACGTTAGGACATCCGCCATGCGTGATATCGCCTTCTTGGTCTACCCCGGGTATTCGCTGATGGCCCTTGCCGTCACCGCGGGCTTTGAAGTCGCGAATTCGATGGTTGATCCGGCGCCATACGACCTTCATTTCGTTTCGGAGACCGGCGGTCCGGTCAGGACTTCGGCCGGCATGATGCTTCAGACAGAGGTGTTCACGGATAAGCCGTTCGATACGCTGGTCGTTGGTGGCGCAACCTATCCGAAGGCATCTACGCCGGGTCTGATCGCCTTCGTGCGCGACGCGCCCAAACGCCACCGGCGCATCGCGGCGGTGTGCACCGGCGCCTTCGTTCTCGCCGAGGCTGGCCTTCTTGACGGCCGGCGCGCCACTACGCATTGGATGCACGCACGCGACCTGCAGCGGGACTACCCGTTGATGAAGATGGAGGAGGACCGCATCTTCGTCAGCGACGGCCCGATCTGGACGTCTGCCGGTATGACCGCTGGCGTTGATCTAGGGCTGGCGTTGATCGAGAACGACCTTGGTTCCGAACTTGCAAAGGCTGTGGCTCGTAAACTCGTGATCTATCATCGTCGCGGCGGTGGCCAGTCGCAATTTTCCACGTTGCTCGAACTGGCTCCCAAGTCGGACCGCATTCAAGCGGCGCTTGCCTATGCACGAGACAACCTACACAAGCCCCTCAGCGTGCCCGACCTGGCCGATGCGGCTCGTCTCAGCCCCCGGCAGTTCAGCCGGGCGTTTCACGCCGAAACGGGGCAATCACCGGCCAAGGCCGTCGAGAACCTTCGGGTCGAAGGCGCTCGCAACCTCATGGAGCAGAGCCGCCACTCGATTGATGAAGTGGCTCGACAAACCGGGTTCAGCGACCGCGATCACATGCGTCGCGCATTCTTGCGCGCCTTCGGGCAGCCGCCTCAAGTGCTTCGGCGCAATGCGCGGCTAGCATCAATCGACATCCATAATGGGGAGGCTGATGATCACGCCAGCGCGGATTAGGCTGGCCGCGGATCGGACGGCTTCCAGCTCGTTCTGCAACACCGAGAAATCGGTCGTCCCGTCTGCCGCGGCACCACCCGCCAACGATGATCGCGGACCCGGCGTCGAAATGCCATTCGTCGTCAGGAATTCAATTCACGCTCGTGACGGCAAAACGACACGCGCGGCTCGGCGGTCAAAGCTGGGCTTCTAGGCCGTTTCGAAGGAAGATCGAACGATCAAGCCCTACCTCGAACCCTTTATGGCCAAGCGCACGGGTGCGAATGCCATTGAAGTGAATGATTCCGAATTCATTGGCGATTGTGTCCTTAAGCGCTCACTCTCGTGATCAGACGCAGCATGTGGTCGTCGAGAGTATGTGCAATCTTGTCGATATCGGCATTGTGGAACTGACCAAACTGCGTTGACGGCTTATCGTATTCGAAGGTCGTCCCGCCGTGCGCATTTTCGTAAACGTTGAGTTGCAGGGGGGCATAGAGCGCAGCGCCGAAGTTCACCTTCGTTAGCTGTGCGGCAGCGATGACGTTTCCAAGATAGTAGACGCTCCCCTGCCGACGCGTTCCATCTAGCGCTGACAGATCGCCTTGCTCCGCCACGAAGTGGATCATGAAGCCATCGGGTTCCAAACCTTGGATCAGCTTTGCACGAAGTTCATCGATCTTATTTTCGTTGAGAAGCGTGCGATAACTTTCGTCGAACCGTTTGACCTCACCGTTGAGTCGAGATGTCACCATTTGAAAAGGTGTGGAAGTCTCAATTGTTACATGATCCATCACGACGGGCGTGGTCGAGACTTCGAACTCCGTGGCTCTGGCTGTGGCAGCAGGTCCCAACAAAGCCAAACTCGCCCCGAGCAATGCGACTGCACAAAAGAATCTTCCAGGCATCATCAATCTCCATAATTTCGAAAGCGGCCCTACTTCCGACCTTGGCCGCACCAGATCGGAGGGAGGTCCCCAATCGCGTTAGTCTCGCACCGACGAACCACGCGGACCGGGGGAGTGGGCATGCGTTTCCCCAAGCTCGCGGTTCCTGTGTTGATGTTGGCCAAATTATTCGCCCAGCGCTTCCGACCGACGCCATCACCTAGTATGTGAATTTATTAGACAATAGGGCGCAATCGTCCAAGTGTTGCGTCGGACCGTCCACCACTAACACCTGATACATTGGACGTCCTTGCCCAAAAGCTTGGCCGCGTGCGTCTTGGGGCATCCTTAGAATCTGGCGTTTGCGACCGTTTTGTTGCCCCGGCGCGGGTACCGGCAGAGGCAGAGGCAGAGGCAGAGGCAGAGGCAGAGGCAGAGGCAGAGGCAGAGGCAGAGGCAGAGGCAGAGGGACGTCTGTGACCGCCGGCCTGAACCAACAAGGAAATAAGTTCAGCACTTTCTGACCGGGCCGCACTATTGCGCGTTTTGTGGAATTTCGCTCAGCCCGGATCTCCTTCTCGCTCCCCGTACTGCCCGCGACTTCCGAAGTACCCCGGCAAGCAGACATCTTCAAACCGGTCGGCATGCCGCAAAGGCGCCAACGTCAGACGTTGATCTAGAAAGTATTGTCACGCGGCTGTACCGCCGTTCGACCAAGGCTATCAACAGGGCGTGATGCGCCGCTCCCGATATCGACGATGTTGATCCGAAGTTGCTAGTGCGAGCAACTTGGCGCGCGGAAGCCGACGCCCGATAGTCGAGCTGGAGATCGCATTGTATGCCCTCTAACTTTGGGGTAGTCCGGGTCAGGTTGGGTCGTAGTGCGCAAGATACCCCGCCAGTCGGAAATAGTGCAGGGGCGTGGCTACTGAACAACTGCTCGCGCGGCCGCCCACTCGAGAAGGGCCATTTCGGTGCACTTGGCACCGCATTGGACTTCTCGGTGTTCGACACGCGCTTTCCCTTTGCACTGCTGCTGCCTCAGGTCACGACCGTGGCGCTGCTCGAGGAGCGGGCGCTGGAACTTGGTGGAAATTAGGCGCGGCCATTTCGTCGAAACTGCAAGGCAATGTCCGGACGGCGTTGTCCTCGAGGGCCAGAACGGCGAGGCGCCCTTCCGTTTTTCGGCGCGCTATGTCGTCGGAGCTGATGGTGCTCGGAGTCAAGTGCGGCGTGCAGCCGGGATCGGTTTCGTTGGCCATCCCGCGCAGCACAATTTCATGCTGGCAGAGGTCGTGCTTGATGCACCACCGATACAACCGTTGGTCTCGATGGTGAACGAAGCTGGTGCCTTGTTCATGGTGATCCGCGGCGACGGCGTACATCACAGGATCGCCGTCGTGGATGCGTCCGCGGACGTGGCTTCCTCCGAGCCTGTGTCGCTCGTTGAAATTGCCGCCACCACGGCGCGCGTCGCGGGGACGGATTTTCGTCCACGCGATCCGATCTGGCTTACGCGCTTCACCGACGAAACGCGTCTCGCCCAGCACTACAGGAAGGACCACATATTCCTCGCTGGCGATGCTGCCCATGTGCATGCGCCAATGGGCGGCCAGGGCTTGAATGTCGGCATCCAGGATGCCATGAACCTTGGCTGGAAGCTGGCGAGCGTTCTACGCGGCAATGCGTCTGAAGCGCTGCTCGACACCTACGAACGAGAGCGTTGGCCGGTCGGCGATGTACTTCGCCGCAACACACTTGCGCAGGTTGCTCTGTTCTGCAATTTCGATCCCTCCGCGCTTGCGATGCGGAGCACTTTTGAACATCTCCTGCATGTACCCGAGGTCAACCGCCAACTCGCTGCTGAAGGTTCTGGCTTCGGCGTTGCTTATCCGGAGCCGCTCTTCCCGCCGGATCCCGGCTGGGCGCATCGGAACGGAGTGAGCGGGGAGCGTCTCCCAGACGTGGATCTCGTGCTGGAGGACGGCTCGCGGACGGCACTCTACCGCTTTCTTGAAGACGGTCGCTGGGTTCGACTGCAAGGCGCGCGAGATAAAGAATTTGTTTCGAAAGCGGAGTGGATCAGGAGCGTTAACCTGGCGCCCGAAGGCAATGATGGCCTGTTCGCCGACTTCGCTTCGGTTCTCGTGCGCCCAGACGGCTATATCGCTCACGTGCGTACTGGCGAAATCTCTTCTTCACGTGGCTGACAGGTGGAATGGGTCGAAACAGGGGCATGGCTTCACGTGCCCGCGAGCAGAACGGTCGACAATTTGCTATGGATCAGCGCGTCCGCGATATATCTCAAGCACGACCCGTTGTGTACCTCGGCGCGGAGCACCGATGGCGAGCTAGAGCGATGGTCGAATACTAGGCGCGAGGTGGACTACGTTTGGGCGACCACGTGCTTCTGCTTGCGGACCTTTGAGACGTGCTGCTCGTTACTATTGTTGGCGTTCAGGGGTGAAGCGGAAGCAACGCGCCGCCTTTGACCCGGTGTGGACATTGGCAGCCCGGTTGAAGTGTTAGGTTGCCATCTGCACAAGCATGAAACCTGCTTTCTTCAGAATTGAGTGCGAAGCAACTCGAATTCTGCGCGGCAGGTCTCGCTGAAATCACGAAGAACATCGATCGTCCCGCTGTTGACCATCTCGCGTAGTTCAAGGAACGTTTTGTTCGGCGCCAGGTAGGTGTCAACGATCCTTCGTGCCACCAGTTCGGCGCCCTTGACGACATTGGGCGAGGACAAGATGCGCATTCTGGCCACCCTGACGTAAAGTTCGACCAGCGCTGGAATGTTCGCTTTATCGTGCTGAAGCGCGTCGATATAGCATTTCGAAGCCGCCTCAATGAATTCCTTGTAGAGTTCTTGCCGACGGAGTTTGTCCTGCGCAATCCACTGCGCTCTCGCTTGGGCATGTTGAGTAAACCATGATGCAAAGACAGACGTGAGGCCACCTATGGCGGCTCCCGCGAGGGCAGCTAAGGCGGTAATTATCGATGCGTTCATGAGGCCATCACAATATTGGCAGCCTGCTCTCTGAAATCACGGCCGCTTAGTCGTAGCATACGTCTCATCTAGAATCGAGAAGTCGGACGAACTGTTGGCACTTAACGGGCATTGGCGGTCACGCTGACGATGTCCGCTTTTCGGGGTAAACTAGACCTTCTGGATTCGGTGGCCGAATTTCGGAAGCGACCCGATGCGGACGTCCCCGCAATCAAGAAGCGCTCCGATTTGAGCTACGTCAGTGACATCCCCGTCACAGCTTCAAGCTCGGCGATCGCCTGTGATGCGCTGAGCAGTTTGATGGTGGTCATTCCCATTTCGCGTGCCGGCTTCAAGTTAACGCCGAGATCATCAAGGTAAACGCAACACTTGGGATCGACACCAAGCGCATCTGTCATCATTTGGTAGATTCTGGGGTCGGGCTTGCGAAGCCCGATCTTGGCTGATTCGATAACGTGGTCGAACAAGGTCATCACTTCCGCGATATAGAGCGACCGGCCGGCTGCGCTGCCAATGCTATTGGCTGGAAGATTGTTGGTGATGCAGCCGGTCTTGAATTTGGTCTTCACGCGTTGTAGCGCTTCGACCATTTCGGGTCGCGGATCCCCGGAAAGTAGCGGTAGAACATCCCGACCCCGGACCTCCGCACCCAGCATCAGCGATTCGGCGGCAAACAACTGATCGAACGTTTCGATATTTATCTTAGCGCGCTCGAATTTGGCCCAAGCGTTCTCCAGATGATTGTTTGCGTTGGTGCGTCGGATAATGTCGGGGGGAGACCATGTTCGCTCTCGAACCGCGAGAAAGCCTCAAATGGTGACGACGTGAGCACACCACCAAAATCCCAGATTACCGCTTCGATCATCGTTTGCACCAAACTGCCACTTCAACTGACCACAGGTGAGTGTCGTGGTCACGTCTGGCCTTCCATCGGAAATCTATACGCGTGTCGAGTTGCTGCATTTCGAATAATCTACGCTTTATGTCATCACGTTTCTGTTCTATTCTGCGTTCGCGGGTTTCACCTGTCCGTCCTGCCACCTAGGGTGCGCGGCCGTGCAACAGGATCTACTAAATGACGATGTAGATTCAGTGCTGCGCTTTTGGTCGACGGTCTTTTTGAAAGACAATCGACCCGCCGACGTATTCGAAGCACGTCGACAGGTCTAGCCCAAACCATGAGGTATGTCATGCCCTGGGTCCTTCAAAGGCTAATGCTGTCGGCAAGGCGCGTAGTCCAAGCGTCAATCGGCTCGTCGATTGAGCCGTGCGCTCATGATCTCGCTTAAATCCACAGCGGTGATCTAGCGCACGCAGTCTATGGGTCGACAACGTGGGAAAGTGGCCCCGGCCGGCGTTGCCATCCGAGCAAGCTAAGCGACCACTCGGACTTGGTGCAGGCCCGCCGATACGCCGGCGGGTTTTTTATTTCAGCGGCCTCTGCTAAATTTGGATTTTTCTATGTCCAATATCGAGTGGAGATATTGCCGTGGCAATTGGTACTGTGAAGTGGTTCAACCCTGAAAAAGGATATGGTTTCATCAAGCCCGATGAGGGCGGCAGCGACGTCTTTGTGCACATCACCGCAGTTGAGAAGGCTGGTTATAGCGGCCTCGCTGAGGGCGCCAGGATTAGTTACGAGCTGCTCCCGGATCGCAAAGGCAAACAGGTGGCGCAGAACCTCCGACTAGACTGAGAAGCGTTAGCTACTTCTGCGCTCGGGCGCTCTGACCCTATCACTAAACCAATCGCCCGGAGGAAGTTTTGCCTCGCATCAGTCGGTCACGCGGCCGGCCTTATTTCATTTGGCTCGGAATCAAGAAGCGCGGGCACCGGCGCGGCATCTGTTGGCGTGGTTCCGGCCCGGGTCGAAAGCGAGCGCGCTTTCGACAGCCCTGTTTGCTTAACGGTAAACCCAGTTGTTTCGCTAGCAACGCGGCTCCCGCAAGCCTTATAACCAAGCGGCCGCTAGTTTTCGTGCGTCGGCGCCGGGTGAGACAGGCTTACTTCTTACCGTGCTCCTCCGCGTGAGCCTTACCCGCTTCCTCGGCATGGTGGACGGCGTGATGCCCGTGACCGCCAGCCGTGTGCGCGTGATGGGCAGCCTTTTCGTGATTTCCGCTCTCGTGATGTTTGGCTGCTTCGGTATGATGTTGGGCGGCGTTGGTGTGGTGCTCCGCTGCCTGCTTGTGGTGCTCGGCTGCTTTCTTCGACATGACGCGTTTCCTTCGTTTTCGGCTTACCCCTATGGCAAACCTCGTTTCGACCCATGCTTTAGCGACGCGTTCTCCCTCTCACCCTTTGATTGTGAGCGACCGCCGGTCCCTGAACGACTGACAGCAATCGCTATGAGAACGATAGCCGCAAACTGGGTTTCGCCTGGAAGAATGATCGCCGTCGCTGCATTCCGTGGAAACGCGTCAGCCGAGTGTTGGATCGGCTGTCATCAAAAATTCATGTCCTCAGCCGGTGACATCTTTCAGTCGCGTGGGTTTGCTTCGTTATGGCTAGCGACGAAAAACAGATTGCGCAGGAGGTTCACGAGCGTTTGCTCGCCGCGCGCGTCGCGACTGACGAGAACGACGATCTAGCCAGAACCGCCAAAATAGCGGCGATCGATCCCAATTCAGCGGCGCCCCGCGATCATGCCCGCTTCGTGGTGTGCGTGGCGATCGAACGGCTACAGGAGTGTATCCAAGAAGCCGGGGGCGCCGCGGACCGCCAACAGCTTCTGACAGACGCGATCAGGGCCGCCGAACAATGGGTCAGGCGCTGCTGATGTGACCGCAGGCCGGTTCGCGGACCGTGATTGATCGTGTGTGCCACGCGGCGTCCTGATTAACGCAGTAACTCCCGCCCGGTCTAGCCGGCCGGACGGGAGCTTATGTGACGCCTGCGACGCTGGGCTTTGCGAGGCGTCGAACACCCTTAACTCTCGTTTGTGACATTTTGGTCTGTGCGACCAAAGCCCCGCCAGCCATCACCGGAATGTTGCACTAGCGGTACACCATTGTTAGTTGGTTCGGGCCTAGCGGCTTGCCACTTAAGACTGCGGTCTTTTGATCGTGGCCCCCGCTTTGGCCTCCAGTGAGAAGCGCGTGTCCCGACCACCCGCCGCCACTGCTAGTTATCCCGGAACCCCTTCCGATTTGGCCTGAGTAAAGCGTCCGCTATCGGACTTTTAGGTCGACCCCCTCACGATTTTGCGGCTTTTGCGCAACAGTAAGGCAGCATGTCAGCTGCTGCCGCACTGGTGTCACGCAGCTTTCACTGACCTCATAAAAGTTAAGCAGCAGGAAATTAGTTTGGCGTCGCTCGAGTTCTTGAACCGTTTTGGTGCAGGAGGTTGTCATGAAGCGCGGTCTGATGGGGTCGTCGGCGATCTCAGTTGCTTGGCTCTCAATTCGTCCCTCAGCACTCCCACCCCGTCCGCAGCAAAAGGAGCGGGGAGTCCGCCTAAAGGTCAAACGAGGGATCGGCGGATTACTGGTTGGCGCAGTACTCGGATCATCACAAGTCATAGTTGTTCCGGCTTACGCGGATGAAGCTCAACTGCAGCGTCAGCTCGACGCCATGCAGCGGCAAATGGAGGCGATGCAGCGGGAGTTGGCGCAGACAAAGAAGCAATTGGCTCAACCGCGAACAGTGGCGGTGCGTCAGCCGGCAAGCTCGACGCCGCCGCAAGTGGTTACGGCACGCAATGGCAACGAAATCATCATTCCGGCCCCGCAGCCGACCAGCGTGCCGATGCCGACGAAAGGCCTTCCTTCCTGGTTCGATGGCATTCACGTTTCGATGGCGGGATCGTTCATCGAGCTCGATGGCGCCTGGCGCCAGCACAGCGAGGTATCCAACGGCGCGAGCGATCCGCCGTTCGGGAGCCCCGGAATCCCGCTGCAAAATTCAGCACTGTGGAATCAAAGAGAGTTTCGGCTCAGCGCCCAGCAGAGCCGCATCGCCCTGAAGGTGAACGGCGACATAGACCCTAATCAGCACCTCAAGGGCTATTACGAAATGGATTTCCTCGGGGCGTCGACCGATGCCAACAACCGGGAGAGCAACAGCTTTACGCCCCGCATACGGCAGGCTTACGGCCAGTACGACAATGACACCTACCACCTGCATGCCGTCGCCGGACAGGCCTGGAGCCTCGCGACCCAAAATCGCATCGGTATGCTGCCGGGGAGCGAAAACACTCCATTGACCATCGACGCCCAATACGTCGTGGGCTTCGACTGGTTGCGGAATCCGCAGGCCCGATTTGTCTACGATTGGGGCAAGATCGCTTGGTTCGGTGTTTCGATCGAACAACCGGCCGCGGTTTTTCCGGGTTCGCCCAGCGCCGCGACGGTATCGCCGCCCTCGCCGATCGTCACAAGCATCAACAACAATTGCACCGGCTCCTCACATCTCAACGCAACCACGACTTGCTCGAGTGACGTCGCGCCTGACATCATCGAGAAGTTCGCGGTCGATCCGGGTTTCGGCCACTATGAAGTCCTCGGCATTCAGCGCTGGTTCGGCGACGAGGTCGCGGCCTCGAATGTTCCGAACAGCTGGTCGCAGAAGGTCACGTTCGGGTGGGGGGCTGGCGGTAGCGCGCTGCTGCCGGTCATTCCGAAGCTGCTTGATCTGCAAGGCAGTGTCCTCTACGGCCAGGGCATCGGCCGCTACACCTCGAGCCAATTGCCTGACGCGGTCATCGGCTCGAACGGCGCACTGACGCCGGTCACCGCCCTGTCGTTCCTCGTGGGAGCGGTTGCCCATCCAATTGAAGGCAGCGACCTCTATGCGTATTACGGCGAGGACAAGACTTACGCCAATTCATGGAATGTCGGTGGAACGGCGGGCGGCTGGGGAAATGCGAACTTCGTCAACAACGGCTGCCTCAATCAGAATCTGACCGGCGGGACGCTTGGCACCTTCAACACGCCGATTGCCGGGTCCACCTGTACTTTCGACGTGCAGAAGGCACAGGAGTTCACGATCGGCTACTGGCAGGATCTCTACAAAGGGGACATGGGACGGGTCAGGGCCGGCGTCCAGTATGAGTATATTAAATTGACGGCGTTTCAGGGCGTACCGACCGGGGCAGGCACGCCGAATGTCGGACTCATTCCCGACAACAATATCGCCTTCTTCTCACTTCGTTATTATCCGTTCAACTGATATGGCGCGGGCGGCATGACGCTAAAATCCGAAGAACTTTGCGCGCAAAGCATCTTCGTATTTCTTCTTTGCCGCCTTTGCCGCGTTGCGCATACCTTCCTCGTTGAAGTGCGCGTTCTCCCACTGGTCAACCTCGGTCACGGAATGATCGGCGGCAGAGGCGAGTTCTTCCTCTCTTCGGATTGAAGCGATCCAAGTGTCCACCGCATTCTTGTAAGCGGCCTGCAGATTATCGAGCTCTGGATGTTCGTCGTTCATTTTTGAAAACCGGTTGGTGTGCCTAAATTCGGGTCATATTAATCCCATCAACCTAGAAGGCCAAAATGAACAGATCACGACAGCGTTTCGGAGAGCTGACCAATTTCGCGCCTTTGGAGGCCTCATCGCTCGGAGACTTCAAGTCCCCCGTTCATTGACGGCACTAGCCGTTCCTGCCTTGTTGCAGGATCATCACGGCGTACGTGAGCTTGTGAACGGGGCAGCGAATGTCCGACGGTACATCGCCCGATCGATAGAGCAAAAGGGGGGGCGCTCGTGTTTTTAGGCCTTTTTACTACGAGCGTCGAAAATACTCTTATGACCCTTGAAGCCGCCAACGTCATATCCATGCGCCTGCAGATGTTCTGCGAGGGCGATGTGCAGTTATTGCGGGAATGCGAGTTAATGCTCTCGGAGAAATTTGAGGCTTTCGCGCGGGCTGGCCTTGATGCCATGACTGGGGCGTCCGCCAAGCTGATTCGTGATAACATTCGCGCCGCCATCCAAGCGAACGAGGTGCGCCTGAAGGCCCTGAGGCGCGCCAGCGGGTCGGATTGACCTGATTTGCCTCAATCCAATCGACCATTACCCCGTCAACATTCTCTGCAGGGCAACTAGGCCCGCGAAGACGAGTGCTGCGATCGCGATCAAGACCACGGCACGGTAAAGGTAACGCATGGAGTCCTCGCTCTATCACCCGGAAGCAGATGGCCTCGGCAAAAGAGCACACTTCGATGACGGAATGATCCATCCCCGAATTCGATGCCTGCACCGCATTTTTGCTAGCTCGAAAACGCTGTCACAAATGGTTAATGTGATCGTCATAAATCTTCGGCTCACGCTTTGATTATGGGCTAGGCGAATACGTTAAGGGGTACCGATGGAACAAACTCGGGTTGACGCAAGGACGTTGGGAAGCTTCGAGCGAACCGCTTCTGAGGAAATGACGAAGTTTGAGCGCCAGGAGGCGGAACTTCGCAAGGTTGAGCGCCAAGAACGCGCCACCGAGCTTGGTCCGCCGCTGCACAAAGCATCGCTTCGCTAACAGCGGGAAGTGGGGCCGCCTGCCGCGTCATCAGGCGGCCCCCGCTAGCTCCGCGGGTGGTCCCTCGCTCCGCCAGCTATGACATATTGATCAAGATAATGTTACAGTTTGGTGACGATAATGCCGCCGTCTACGACGTCGCTATTGGCCACGTAACTGGAAAGGCGCTCGCACTTGCCTCGAAATTTGAGCGCACCGGCGCATCTACCGCACAGCGGGGCGGAGATTCGTTCGGCTCCACGCCATCTGATCCCGGATATGATCCACGCGTCCTTCGCGTCTGCTTCAACGGCGTTTAGATTGTGGAGTCGATGACAACGCGGGCAGTTTGAGATGAGCATATGGAGCTAACGGCTGCCACGGTCCTGGTTGCTCTCGCCGGGGTATTCCTGATCTGTTTCATGAAAGGCGCGTTTGGCGGTGGGTTCTCCATCGTCGGCATTCCACTATTGTCGATTGTGATGGATCCGGTGACGGCCGGCGGCCTTCTGGCGCCGTTGTTCGTGGCTATGGACCTGTTCGCGCTCCGCTACTGGAAGCCCTCAACGTGGTCTAAGCCGGACCTTGCACTGCTATTGCCGGGGCTCGTCATCGGTATCGGGTTCGGTTATCTGCTGTTTCGCGTTCTGGACCATCGTGCCGTAGCGATCTTGATGGCCTTGATTACCCTGATCTTCGTCGGTCTATGGCTTGTCGCAAGCTCGCAGGTGACGATCCGACCGCGGTCGCCGCCGAAGGCGGTTGCTGCTGGACTCGCCTCGGGCGTTACGACGATGGTGGCGCATTCCGGAGGGCCACCGCTTGCTATGTATTTGCTTCCGCTCGGGCTCAGCAAGGAAGTCTATGCTGGGACGACGAGCCTGTTCTTCACTGTCGGCAACGCTACCAAAGCGGTACCGTGGTTGGTGCTCGTGAAGCCGAGTACCGACGTCTGGATGTTGATGGCGATTTGCCTGCTCGCCATTCCTGTCGGCGTATGGCTTGGCTGGCGCCTTCACGGAAAGCTAGATCAGCGCCAGATCTATCGGGCCTGCTACGGATTGCTGGTAGTGACGGCATTGAAATTACTCTGGGACGGCTTTACCGGCTACCTCGCGTAGTTTCCGAGGTCGGAATGAGCCCGTGCGGCACGCGCGCGCGATAGTTGACTTGCTCGCGAACCGAGGCCCAGTTCACTGTATGCGCACGAGCGCCGTGGCGCCCTTGTCCCGATCAAGAGCACCAGGAATTTCGTCGGGTGGGCCACTTGCTTTCCGATCAACGACACGAATGCCATCAGGTCTTCACAAAAGGAATGCTCTGGAGTCAGCATCGCCTGTTGTTCACCTTTCGGCCGCATCACGGGCCCTCAAGCACGTAGCAAAAGTGTCGGCGGATTGTGCTCGACCGCCGGGCGCATGCTCGAAAATGCTCATCAGGACTTCCTCGCCAGGATTCTCAGGAACCGCCCCGGCGAACACAACGGCCGACGGTGCTCGGCGGCGTTGCTAGCTACGGAAGACAATCACTCGCTCTATTCTGCCGCAGCGTCCGCAACGATACTGGACTACCGCCGTTCGGAGTCGGGACTGCTTTTCTCAATCTTCATCGTCACTTTGCAAACGATACATTTCAGCAAACCGATCAGAGAACTCTTGTTAGATCGTGCTGCTACAGGCCCGATCGGCTCATTGGCAATCCCATCTTTATATCCGAACTTGAGCTAGGGGATTTGTACAATGGGAGGTGAACAGTAGTGAGCGGGGGTTTCTTACTCTCTCAACGGGATTTACCCTTCTGGACGGTTTCCGGCTCCGTGCCCGAACCTGGACCGTTGGGCGCCGCCGCGGTGGGTGCGCCTTGTTCGCTGGCTCCTGTAGGAGGCATTGCAGGCATCTTCGCGGAGCCGGTATCGTTTCCGACTACTCCGTTGCTCGTGGGACCCCGGTCAGATCCCGTGGTTGCGCTGTTTTCTGATGCAGCCGCCACGGCATTGCCTGTGCCGCTCTGCGCCATAACAAGCGACGCAGGAAGCGTAAGCGCAGTAGCTAAGACGATTGTTTTAAAGTTCATGATTTCTTCCTCGATTAGAGACCGAGGACAATTCGCCGAAAAGCTCTTATGTTCCGAATAGCACGTTGCATAGTGCCATCGTTGCTCCTCACTCGTTAGGATCGTTGGCATTGCCTTGGAATGGATCGGCCCTCGGCTTCGTTTGGCGATAAGGAAAAGAAACGTCATAAAGAATTCATGGAACGGAAGCGCTTCACTTCCGGTTTGCAATCGCAGCGACAAAGCTGGAGATGAGCCAGGTGAATAATAAAAATATCGTTGCGTTGAGAGTGATCGTCGGTGGCGGGCGCTCTGCTTATAATCGTTGACGGACGTGCGGAGAGCACAGTCATGAACAGAGACACCTCCGATTGAGGCGGATGCTTCTTCCGAAGCCACATCTGATCAAACGTACGCCGTCGGCCCGCGCCGAAGGTACGCGCGGAGGACGACCTATGCTTTCTTCGCTCGTGCCGGGATCGCCAGAGACATGGGCAATACTCGCAGGCTGTTTTGTTCTTGTTCTCATCTTTGAGTTTTCAAACGGTTTTCACGATACCGCTAATGCAGTAGCTACCGTAATCTACACCAATTCACTGAAACCAACTTATGCCGTAGTGTGGTCGGGCCTAATGAACTTCCTGGGCGTTCTGCTCGGTGGTATCGCGGTCGCCTACGCCCTGGTCGAGCTCATTCCACCCGAAGTGCTATCGCCCCCGGACGGCGGGACGGCAGCCGGCATGCTGGTCGCCTTGTTTACCGCCGCCCTGGTCTGGAACGTCGGGACATGGTGGTTTGGCATTCCCAATTCGAGTTCACACGCATTGATCGGAGCGCTAATCGGCATCGCCATCGAAACCGCCTTGACCCACGGCCGCGGCATGAAAGACGGGGTAGAATGGCACCAGGTCTGGAGCGTGCTAGGCTCCCTATTGATATCCCCGTTGCTTGGCTTCGCGTTGGCGCTTGTGCTTTTCAAGCTGCTGAGCGCGGTTATTCACGACCGGCATCTGTACGAACCGCCGGAAGGCGACAAGCCGCCGGTGTGGTGGATGCGTGCACTCCTGATTGTGACCTGCACCGGCGTGTCCTTTGCGCACGGGACCAACGACGGCCAGAAAAGCATTGGCTTAATCATGCTGACCATCATTGGTCTGATGCCTGCGAGCTACGCCCTTAAAATGGATTCGGATGGCACACAGATCGCCACGATGTCGAAAGAATTGTCAGAAGCTGCGAACTTCATCGACCGGTTCGGCGACGATCAAAAGCAGCAGGGTGTCGCCAGCGCGCATTCCCTCGGTGATCGCTACAGCCATCTGAAGAGCGTGGAGGATATTCCGCCCGCAGATCGACCGGCGGTCCGCAACGACTTCAACCGCGTGGAAGCCCAGTTGATGAAGGCGGGCGAGGCCAAAGGCGTGTCCGACGAAGACAAGAAGCGGATAAAGGCGATCCACTCGGATCTCACAAAATCAACCCACTATGTGCCGTGGTGGGTGAGGATCCTCAGTGCGCTTTGCCTCGGGATTGGCACCATGGTCGGTTACAGGCGCATCGTGAAGACGCTTGGCGAGCGGCTCGGCAAGTCGCATTTGGTGCCGGCGCAAGGCGCTTCGGCTGAATTGGTCGCGGCTGCCCTGATCGGTTTTGCGGGCTTCTCCGGCTATCCCGTGAGCACAACGCATGTCGTGACTGGCGGGATTGCGGGCACTATGGTTGCCTCCGGTGCTGGCGTTCAGACCGCGACCGTCTGGCAGATTACTGCGGCGTGGTTGCTTACCTTGCCGGCAACCATAGCAATATCTGGAGGGCTTTTCTATTTGCTTTCCTAATTCCGGATAGGCTGCTTGGGATCCCCTGTTTCGTGCCCGGCGCGGCCCGCAAATTGCTTGGTGTCTTGCGTGTGACGGAGTTGTGAGCAGCCCGCTTGCCAACTCGGTCCGCCACGCCTGCGTGCGGCAGAAAAATACGAGAAGACCCGGTCGGCGTTGTCTGGTGGTCAGGGAGCGCCGACCGGGCTGGGCCGCGTAGGCCGGGAAGCCGCGGCCCAATAGCTAGTCGGCTGAGCCGGCGCCCGGTTCAGGCGATAGACGTCCCTCTGGTCGGCCGAGCGAACCACGTTTATCTCAAATGATGTCCGACACGCTGGAGAGCTTCGCGTCAAACTGGCCCGCCGTGACTTATTGGTCAATTGACTTCGGCGCAGCTGACGCACCGATCCCGGCAAGGTGGGCCGGCCGGTGAAGAGTCAAGCCGTCGAGGCGACGACAAGAGAACAGCGGACCAAAGCTGACGGCATCCTCAAAGATCACCAAAACACTCGGCGTCCCATTCACGGGAGAAGTGATTGGTGTTTGTCAACGGGAAGCCGCCGGATGGTGTGGTCGGCGAGGAGTTCTGCAATGAAGAAGTAGTCGTGCGGCGTAATGCCTGTGGGCCCACATAATTACTGCATGCTTTTGCTGGTCAGGGCGGACGGCTACGCCCGTCTGCCGACGAAAATGCTAAGCCAGCCAAAGCCCACAAAACGCGTCTGAGGCACTGGGAGCTATTTGCGAGTTTTGTTCATTTCTTGAGCCATTTCAAGATGGTGCTGCAGCGCTGGCAACGTCCTACCCGCCCAGTCTTTTAGTTTGGGCTTGTCGCCGCCTTTGGAATAGCGCTCGAATAACGAAACGGCATCCTTGTGCGCATCGACCTGCATTGGATCGTATTCTGACGAAAACTTATCCGGTTTGGCATCGCGGAGCTTGTCCAGCTTCTTCTGCGAAGACTGGTCAAGTGCCGTTGGAATAGCCGCTTTCATGTCACCCGAGACCAAGCTTTTAAGCTCGGAGCTTGTTTTGGAGTGATCCGTGATCATCTGCTTGGCGAACGTCTTTTCGTTCGCATTCCCGTTTTGCTCCGCGAGCTTTGCGGATTCAATCTCCAGTAGGTCGCTCGTCGCAGCCTCTCTGATGAAGTCGGCTGTTTTAGGAGCAATTCCGAGCGCAGAATTTACGCCCATCTTTTCAGTCGCCGATTGGGCGAATGCGGTCGTAGACAGCGAGAGGGTACTTGTAACGGCTACAATGGCTAGTGCAAGTTTCGTCATCTGACCCACGCTTATACTAAGATCTTTGTCAGCCATAAAACCCTCCACGGCAACGAGCGATTAAATCCCTTTAACACGGCCTCGTGAAGAACGTTCCAATCGACCTGCATAGGCTGGCCATCGTGGAGGGATCCGACAGACGCGAAAGGCGGAGTGCCGGGCAGCGATGGAAAATGTCCGCGCTCTCCCGACCGACCTTGATTTGCCAGGAGGGTTCAAAAGTTTTCCGGCGCTAATTTCGTTCGACATTGAAACCTTGACCGCGAAGATCGAGTAGGCCGGCAAGCTCTGTTTGGCTGGCTTGGTCCGGCGGCTTAACCAGAAAGGTTGCGCCTCGATTGTTGACGTTCTTCAATCT
The DNA here is from genome assembly GCA_963756215.1 of uncultured Alphaproteobacteria bacterium. GTDB lineage: Bacteria > Pseudomonadota > Alphaproteobacteria > Rhizobiales > Xanthobacteraceae > Bradyrhizobium. Next base: position 929,935 of record CAVWMY010000003.1, read on the forward strand.
TAGCGATGGAAAGTCGCCAAATTCGAAAATGAAAGATCGATCCGCGCCCCTTGGTCTCGTCGTGTATTTCCAATCTCCACTTCGTTGACATGATAGAGTTCCCAACGATACGGAGATTCATCGCAATAGCCCGATCACGATAATAACGGACGCGACAGCAACGAAGGTTACCCCGATCGCGGTGGCGACATGTCGGGCAATCTGAGGCGCATTCATAAGCAGTCCTTAAGGAAGATAGGGACTTGGGCTCGACCCTCTGATCCACCATTCGGCACATTCGCCTGCTTCTTGAATGGCGTAGCGTATCGTGAAGGCGATTCAGCTAGCTTCAACCTCCGCCAGCGTGTCATGCGCGGCGCGCACTACCGCCGCGGCATTGATGTCAAATTTCCTGTAGACGTCAGCGATCTTGCCGGAGGCGCCGAAGTCATGCATGCCGACGAAGCGACCTTCGAGGCCGATATAACGCTCCCAGCCAAGTGCGACCGCCGCTTCCACTGCGACGCGCGCGCGTGTTGGGCCGAGAACCGCTTTTTTGTAGGCGGCGTCCTGCTGCTCGAAGAGTAGGTGACACGGCATTGAGACAACCGCCGTTGGGATGCGTTGCTTCTGGAGAACGCTCCGCGCTTCGACCGCGAGATGCAGCTCCGAGCCGGTGCTCAGGATGGTGAGTTTGCGCTCGCCGCCTTCTGCCTCCAGTAGCACGTAGCCGCCCTTGGCCGACTTGTTCTCGTTGCCAGGTTCGCGACGGAGCAGTGGCATCGGCTGGCGAGACAGGGCGATGAGGGCCGCTCGGCGCGGCGTGTCGAGGATCAGTTCCCAGCACTCGGCGGTCTCAATCGGATCGCCAGGGCGATAGACTGCGAGATGAGGGATGGCCCGCAGCGCGGCGAGTTGCTCGACAGGCTGGTGGGTTGGGCCGTCTTCTCCGAGGCCGATCGAGTCATGTGTCATGACGAAGATCGTTCGGGCCTGCATAAGCGCAGCGAGGCGAATGGACGGGCGGCAGTAATCTGAGAAGCACAGGAATGTGCCGCCGTAGGGAATTAGGCCGCCGTGCAGCGCGATGCCGTTCATGGCGGCGGCCATACCGTGCTCACGCACGCCGTAATGCATGTAGGTGCCGTTGTATTCGCCGGGCCTGATCTCGACCATGCCCTTTGCTTTCGTGTTGTTCGAGGGCGTCAGGTCGGCGGAGCCCCCCAGCAGTTCCGGGACGGCGGCGGCGAGATGGTCGAGCACGGCGCCGCTGGCGGAACGGGTCGCCGTTTCCTTGCCGCTCGCAATAAACTCGGCACGGGCGGCTGCGATGGCCTCCTTCCAGTCGGCCGGCAGCTTCCCGTCGTTTCTGCGCTCAAATTCGGAACGGAGTTCGGCCGGCGCCGTCTTTACGCGGTCCGCCCAAGCCATACGGGCCTCGCGGCCCCTAGCGCCGATTTCGCGCCACTCGCGCAGTAACGGCTCAGGGATAACGAACGGAGGCGAATCCCAGCCGAGGGTTCTCCGCGCCCCGGCTATTTCCTCTTCACCAGGCGCGTCGCTATGAGCCTTCTGAGTACCGGCCTTTGTCGGGAAGCCGAAGCCGATGATGGTCTTGCAGGCAATCATGGATGGCTTGTCCGTGACGGCACGCGCGGCGGTGATGGCGTCCCGGATCGCGTCGGTGTCGTGGCCGTCGATCTCCTGAACGTGCCAGCCGGAGGCGCGAAAGCGCTCGACCTCGTTGTCGGAGACCGCGAGGCTGGTAGCGCCGTCGATAGAGATCGAGTTATTATCCCAAAAGGAGATCAGGCGGCCGAGCTTGAAATGCCCCGCCAACGAGATCGCCTCCTGGCTAATACCCTCCATTAGACAGCCGTCGCCCATGAAGACGTAGGTCCAGTGCTTGCACAATTTATCGCCGAACTTGGCGTTCAAGATACGTTCGGCGAAGGCAAAGCCCACAGAGTTCGCGATGCCTTGCCCAAGTGGACCGGTCGTCGTCTCGATACCGTCCGCATGTTTGTATTCAGGGTGGCCGGCGGTCTTGCTGTCGATCTGGCGGAAACGCTTCAATTCTTCGAGCGTCATATCTTTGACGCCAGTCAAGTAGAGCAGGCTGTACAGCAACATCGAGCCGTGGCCGTTCGATAGAAGAAAGCGATCGCGGTCAAACCAATGCGGATCGGCTGCGTCGAACTGCATGAAATCCTTGTAAAGAACGGTCGCGATATCCGCCATGCCCATAGGCGCGCCGGGATGACCGCTCTTGGCTTGTTGCACGGCATCCATGGAAAGAAACCGAATGCAATCGGCCATATCCCGCAGGTGCTGGTCGCGTGGTTTGGGGACTGTTTTGATTGCCGAAGTCGGCATGACGTCACCCATGATGGACCTTCCTGCTTTCAGAGACCGGCGCAAACGGATCGGCGAGGCTTCGTGGAAGCCGCGGGCCGTGTCCGGCGCGCATGCCGCGCTCATTTATGAATAGACCACAATGCAACCATCGACGTGGCCGCGTCACGACCTTGATTGCGTCCCATTGACGCCAACCTGCGAATTGACAAAGCGTTCCGCTAGAGTTGGCGGGTTGCGACGCGCTCTGTCAACGTAGCGCCTTTCTAGCTTACCCCTGAATAGTTTTAAGGTCGGCCCAACCATAAAGAATTACTGAAAGCAGATTTTTGCCTGCCGGATGTCTTCTTTGGTCGCACCGCACCTTCGGGCTAGTCCTTCAGCGCGATGCAGCAATCACGCGTTCTTGGAACAAACGGATCCTTCGTTGAACGCGTTAGGAACATTGGGTGTGACCCACCGTTGACTGACGCGATCCAAGAAGAGGCAGCAGGACGGCACGCAGCGCAAGATTTTTCGTAGTGAGGTGAGGATGAGGATGGTGACCATGGTCGGGGGCATGGTGGATAGGTGTTCATTCTGCAAAAAACAAACTTGAGCGAAAAGTGCACGAGAATGGAACTCAGTGAGTTCCTTGCTAGTCAAGCAAGTCACGAGCAATAAGCGCCCCTTCGTTTGATAGATCTCGGACAAAATTTGAGGTTAGCGGTTCGCTGCGATCCAATCGACCAGACGCCAACCGAGGGATAGAGAAGGAGAAAGTGATGAGCAAGGAAACGCCGAAGGACGATCCCTGTAAGCAAACCGACTGGGGTTCCAACAAGCAGACAGACAAGCCTTGGAAGGGCAATCCCGAGAAAGAGCAGAGGAACGACGACGCCGAATTGGACCTCGAGAAATGGCAGGAATCTGGGACCCATTAGGTCGGGTCAAAGGAGGATTGGCCTGCCCAGCATTGATAATCGGCCGGCCGGCGCGGTTGGTCACAGGCAGGAAGTCATAACGAATCTGTGCGTTCAATTGTACCTGAAAGCGGTTCTCGAACCCGGCAATCCTCACGGCCGGCCAGACTGTCAAAGCAGCCGGCGTCAGAGCTATGCAATGCTTACCAATCAACACCACCGCCGCGGCTCGCGGTTAGCAAGAGAAAGAGCCTCTTTTTGGTGAACCGAAGGTATCAATCTATGAGAGTTCTCGTCTGGATGATTTTAGCAATTCCTGTAGTATGGCTGTGCGCGACCCAGGTTGCAGATGCGCGAACGCATCGCCGCGCACCGGTTTCGACATCCAAGCCTGACGCCCAAATTCCTGTTGAGATGAAGCGCGATCCCGCCGATATCGCCCTTGACCGCAAGATCAAAGGCATTTGCCGAGGGTGTTGATGACCGGCTTCGCCGAAACACGCGAGCTGTCGTCCGGGTGACGAGAGCGATGTCGTCCCATCGCATTCCCTTTCTAAATGTCTTTGGCGCTGTCGCCCCCGGTCACTTCGTATTCAGCTCCCGTCACCATGTTAGCGGCGTCCGAGGCCAGAAAGACGGCAGCCGGCGAGATGTCGTCTGGCTGCAGCCAGCCCACCTTTAGCGGCACGGTCGGCGCGCGGTTGTCCCAAGCCTGTTGCGGCGTCGGGTGTTCAACCTTCTGGCCTTGCTCTCCCATGGATTCGCTGAGACGCTTTTCGTAGCGCGTCAGGGCCGTGTCGACGAGGCCTGGGATCAGGGCGTTCACCGTGATGTTATGTTCGCCGAACTCCATCGCGGCCGACTTCATGAGCCCGAGAATTCCCCACTTCGATGCGGAATAGCTCGAAGCGTCCTTGGTGCCGTGCTTGCCTTGCATGGAAGATAGCAGGATAAAGCGGCCCTTCTTCCTCGCGACCATCTTCGGCGCGAAGGCGCGGACGGTATTAGCGGTGCCGTTGAGATTGTTGTCGATGACGTCGCGCCAGTCCGTATCCTCCATCTCTAGCAGGGGTACCCAACGCTAAATCGCGGCGTTCGCCACCACGATGTCGATCTTTCCGTAGTCCCGCTCGACCTTGTCAGCGACTTCTCGCAATGCAGCAATGTCACGAATATCCGCTCTGATGCCTTCACTCTGGCGCCCGAAGGATTGGATCAGTTGGACCGTCTCGTCGAGCTCCTCAGGCGTGGCGGGCACAGCGTTCGAGGCCGGCGAGACCATGCCGGCGATGTCGACTATCACAACGTCGGCGCCATTAGCCGCCATCTCGACTGCGATGGCACGTCCGATACCGCGTGCTGCGCCGGTGACGACGGCGACCTTGCCCTGTAGCATCGTGCCCCGTCCCGGACGGATTGGGCCGGCGCTCCGCTCCGGCGGCGGCTCGGGCATCGGCTGACCGTCTAGAACCTTGGGAGCTTGGTCAGAACTCACTTGGGCGCCGGCAGATCCGATAGCAGCGGCCGTGCCCGCGGCTGCCGCCGCCTTAAGCACCGTTCTCCGTATTTGGTCCGTCATGTTGTTCTCCATTGCTGCGAAGTGAGCAACGGATTGCGTGGATTGGCGTTCCCCTCACGACGGCTCGACCAAGTTGGTATAGCCAGAGGAATGCCACGGGTTAGAGGACCTCGGTTCGTCGCGGGTGAGCAACCAGTTATTCCATCGAAACCACCCGGGCCGGCCGCCGAGCGGCGCGGGTGGCAAAAAAGCGGCCTTGTGAGGCCGCTCTCTCTTGCCACTGTCGCGGCTGGAGTTATTCGGCAGCGGGCTCAGCTTCGAAGGAAGTCTGCTCGATAAATTCCGGCATCTTGGCGACCGACATCAGCGAACGCGCGACCTGGTTGAGCGACTGATCCGCATTTTCTTCTTCGGCTAGCGATTTGGAGAGCAACGCAACTACAGCCGTATGGCGCAATTGCTGAGCAAGATTACGAGCGGTGGTGTAGCCCGATATCTCGTAGTGCTCCACCCGCTGTGCCGCGCCGATTAATGCCAGGTCAGAAGCCGCGTCGTCCTTCTTGAGATATTCCTGCATCACTTCCTCGCCTTCTTCGACGATGCCCTGCATACCCTTACAAACCTTGGCGCGAGGTGTCTTTCCCATCAATTCAAAACACTCGTTGAGGCGCTCGACTTGCGCTTCAGTCTCCGCCAAATGGATTTCAAAGAGTTCCCGGAGCTGGTCGTAACGTGCAGCTTCTGCCATCTTGGGTAATGCTTTCGTCAATTGCTTTTCGGCATGCAAAATGTCGCGCAACTGATCCACCAGTAGCTCGTCAAACCCAATTGGGGCTTCTGCCGGCGAACTTTCCGTTACTATCGATGGCGCTCCGTCGGGCTCAGTACTATGAAGCGCCGGGAACTCGGTGAAAACCCAATCGTTGCCCTGGTTCCAGGGGCCGCGCGTGTCTATGTCACCCTGATCTCCCGCGCCGGTGGAATCGTTGAAGTATTGGTTCACGAGACCGGGTGTCGGTGCAATGCGGCCAATGCTGAACGCTGGCTTTCCCATGCTTTCGAGGGCAAGAGAAAATGCCTTCATATGCGTGATTTCCCTGGTCATCAAGAACTGCAGGGCATCTTTGGTGCCGGCGTCGTCACAGAAATTGATTAGTCGCTCATAGACGATTTTGGCTCGGGCTTCGGCGGCGATGTTGCTCCGAAGATCAACATCAAGTTCGCCTGTAATCTTAAGATAATCGGCGGTCCACGCGTTTCCTTGCGAGTTGAACAGATTGACGCCTCCGCCTCCGGCGATTGCTATCAACGGGTCGGCTTCAGCGGCCTCACGATCGAACTTCGAGGGTTTCAAATGAAGGCGCGCCAGACAGCCGACGACTTCGAGATGGCTGAGTTCCTCGGTCCCTATGTCCATCAGGAGATCTTTGCGGTCTGGATCTTCACAATTGAGTCCCTGAATGGAGTATTGCATCGCGGCGGCTAATTCGCCGTTCGCGCCCCCGAACTGCTCGAGCAGCATATTGCCAAACCGAGGATCCGGCTCGTCGACGCGCACGGTGAACATGAGCTTTTTCACATGATGATACATCGGATTGACCTTGTTATGGGGGCTGGCGGGTTGTCGTAGGGCCAACAACCCGATAGATTGAACGTTCCTAGGTCTTCGTTCTTTCTTCACGTAGCGAGAAGTTGGACGGCGTGCAAGGAAGCTACAGCGCCACCTGGGCGGACAGGAAACGGCGCGAGCCACGCTCTCGGCACAATCAAAACGGCTCGCGCAGATGGGTTTCGCTCAGTCGGACAACAGTCTTTGCTGCGTGGACTGACGAGGTTTACCGCGAAGTTACGACGATAAGCGCGCGACATTCGCCGCGACACGGTGCCGGTATAAGTCAATCACATCCGCCGGTTTTTTTCCCCCTACAAGCATCGAGCAGGCCTCAAAAGCTGCATTGACCTTTTCGCTAACCATCAAACGCGCTTCCGCTTCGGCATTCACTTTACCGGCGATGATGCTGCGAAGGCGGATATCGATTACGTTATTGCACTCAACAGCCAACATAAGAGCAGGGTACCAAGGATAAAACATCATCTCGCTGTCCTCTTCACAGCGGGGCGCTGCACATGCCAATGCGGCGGTGCGGCAATGGTTGCAATTGCAAGCAAAACGGCGGCGGCTCTTATCGAGCAGGACGCACCGTACCGACGACTAGCGGTTCGTTTGTCGTTCGCTCGGGCGTTTGCCGGGCGCCGTATAAAGAGCGATCGAGATCAGATTTGGTCTCTTTAAAGGAGATTCAAAATGAACATCAAAGTTATTAGTGCTGCACTATTGTTTGTCGGAGCGGCGCGCCGAGCGTTGCGAATTGCAAGTTGTCAGCTTTCACCAAAGGAAGTAAATAGCGTTGGCTACAATGGCCGCTACGCCGGTCGCGCAAAAGCATCATCGCAGCCGTCTTCTCCTGATCGGTCCAGTTCATAGGTCCTCCCGCAGCCCCTTGAAGAACGGATGCCTCAGCTTTCCCTCCGCCGACTTGGCGCGGTACTCTATCTCGGCGAGCAGCACCGGCTCGACCCAGATGCCGCGATGAGTGATGCGCTTGCTGTAGGGCTGCGTCTTGCGGACCAGCGGGGCAAGGCGCGCGCGGAGCGCCTTGGCGCTCTCGGTGTCGAAGCCATGATCGACCTTGCCGGCGTAAATTAGGTCTTTGCCCTTGCGGCGACCGATGTACAGGCCGTCCCATTTGTTGCCGTCGAGCGCGAAGCCCGCGATCGGCAACGTCTCGCGCTGCGCGCAGGTGACCTTGACCCAATCGTTTGATCGGCCGATGGGATAGATGCCATCGCGAACCTTTGAGACCACGCCTTCGAGGCCGGTCTTGCAGGCGTGCCTGAACATCTCGCGACCATCGACCTCGAAACTCTCGCTGAACTGAATGTCGGTTTTGTCGACCAGCCTTTTGAGCAATGCCTTGCGCTCGATCAGCGGCATCTTCCGAAGGTCGTATCCGTTGAGGTAAAGCAGGTCGAAGGCGACCATCACGATTTTGCTCGATCGACCCTTCAGTTCGTTTTGGAGAACTGAAAAATCCGTGCTGCCGTCGGCGGCTGGCGCGACGACTTCGCCGTCGACAATCGCCGAGCCCGCGCTGATGTGCCACGCATCGGAAGCGATCTTTTTGAACCGATGGGTCCAGTCATGCCCGCGCCGCGTAAACACCTTTACTTCGGTATTAGCCAGGTGGACCTGGACACGATATCCATCGAACTTGATCTCGTGGACCCATCGCTCGCCAGTCGGCACCTTCTCAATCGAGGCCGCCAGCGCCGGCTCGATGAAGCCAGGGAAGGGAGCCTTAACGCCGATCGCCGCGGGCTTCTTGCGCTGGAACGCCACGGTTCAGACCAACCGCATCGGCAAGGGGAGTTGAATATCGTGGTGTCGGCCTTCGTACTGATCGACGAAGTCCTGCAGAAAGAACGGCACGTCACAGCCCTGCAGGTCGCAGCGCTGGCGCAGTTCCTGGGCAACGTTGCCCGAGACGTCTTCGGACCACCTTTCCGCGGTATTGAAGCCGACGACGCGGTCCGGGTTTTGATATTGCCCTTCGAGCATGTCCACGATGACCGCTTCGAGGTCCGCCCTTTCTACATCAGTCTCCCGGTAAGCCCGCCCGTTACGCCCGAAGTCATCCACGACGATGTCAGCATTGGGGACGATCGACGGTGTCCAGCCTGTTCTGGGCATAAGCAATACTCCACCAACACAATACAATCGCAACTCAAGCCCTTTTCGGCCAATTCGTTCCGGGTTGCGGAACACGGCATCTGCATTCTGCGTTGGTCCGGAATAAAGGAGAGCAAGATGGCAAAGGCGAAGAAGACAACGCGCGGACGCAAGCAAGATCGCGCTCGCGTCGCAAGCGGGCAGGATTACGAGGTTCGATATACAGCCAAAAAGACCGGACGATCGAAAGCCGCCGTGAAGAAGGCGGTCAAGAAGGTTGGCTCGGGCCGAAAGCGCGTCGAGCGGCGGTTGGGGCGTTAGTCGCGCCACCGCAACGCGGAGGCGGGCCGGCCAGCTTTGGGGAAAATGAGTGCGCTATCTATTGCAGTGCTACGCCGCTGCCTCTGAAGGCCTTCCTGTCGGCCTGTCGATGTGCCTGCATCGAAAGCACTGAAGTGTTTGGTTCTTTCGATCTAGTCGGAAACCTGCGACGACCATCATACTCATTTTGCACATCGGCCGGGCAGCGTGGCCGTTCGCCGAGAATGCGCTCTCGAAGTGATGGCATGGTACCAGCTCCTCTTGAACAAGGCGGGAGGGCTACCGGTCTCTCGGTCGCCGATGAACTGCCATATGCGGTCGGCGATAAGCACAGCTTAGGGACGCCCCACGAAAGTGCAACGCGGAAGGGAGAGGAACCTACGGAATTCCCAAGCTGAGGCGGCTGCGGCTCTCGTGGACGGAGCCTGTTCCGTGTAACCGCACCGCAAGCATTCATTAGACGGGGTGGGCGCGGATACGGTGATCATCCGCATTTGACACTTGGGGCAGCGCGGAAGCGGAGCCGGTTCAAGTTCGGAATAGCAGTCAGGATGATGTTCGCTCATGGTAATGCGGCCTAATGGATCAGGCGGGAGCACTGTCAGTCACCGAGTTGCCGAGGGCTTGTCGATGATTGCGCACCTTATAAACGGAAAGGTGCATCTTTGTACCTGCCTTTTTAAGCGTTACGAATGTAACCGATTGGCGGAGATTTGAGCATAATGCCGTTCCGATAATCGAGCAATTAGCTGGGCTCGCGTGGCAAATACATGGAGCCCTTTATGACGCTTGGCAAGCTATCCGGAATGCAGACACACCACGTTGCTTTACGCGTGCCCGATGCCGAGGCAAGCAAAGCTTGGTTCTTGGAAAAACTCGATTTCCGCGTCGAGGGAGAGTTTGAGATAAATGGCATGGACTTCGTCTGGATTTGCCCCCGCGGGCAGAGCGCGCCAATGATCGAGCTGATTGGTGGTGGCACGCTTCATTCGCGCGCTCCCCAAGAGAATCTGTCGGAAATACTCGCCCAGCCAGGCTTCCATCATATTTGCCTCCAAGTCGACGATATCAACTTAATCGTCAACGAACTCAGGCGCCGTGAAGTCAAGATCCTAATCGACGTTATGGACGCCGCCCCCGGCAGCGGTGCCGAGAAGGTGGCCTTCATCACTGACCCATGGGACAACATTTTGGAGTTTGTGCAACTGATCCGTAAGTGACTGCAAGCCTGATCGCCCAGCCGCGGGTTACTCAGTGCCGCCAGCCCTTCTTGTCGAAATCGATCCGCGTACCGGCCGGCGGCCGCGGCGGGTTCTCCAGATCGCAAGGATTGCATTTGGGGCAGGGCATCCCGGCGCCGCCGCAGGTGCAAGCACGCGGACCGTCCCAAGGCGCGTCGGCGTGGTTTTCGCACACCCAGCCACAATCCTCGCAGAGAGTGCAATTCATCAGCGGTAACTTTCAGGCCTCATCCGGCTCGTCGACCCAGTCAGGCACCTGCATTGATGTCACGGCATGCCTCGGCTGATAGGGGTTGAGGGTGCCTGCGGTGATATTTAGCGTTTCGACCAATTTAGATTTGGCAAACTGTTTTGCCTCTTGCTCGGTCGTGAAGGTTTCGGTCTGTCTGACAAACGGTCGCTTTTCTTGCCTCGACGTCTCATAGGAGACAAACCACGTACTCCTTGGTTTACGCCCTCCGGCACGTGCGCCGGTTGCACCGACCGTTTGCGACTTGCCGGATTGATCAGCGTCGGATCGCATCAGTTCCAAGCCTTATGGTTGCAATGCGGGCAATATAGCTGTCGACCAGATAGTGGCTAGGGCGATACACGCGGGGTACCTGCGACCTAGGGGCGCGTTCATTCTGAAATCAAAACAATGTGTAGATCGCGTCACACGACTAACTCACGCTCCGCATAGAGAACTCCTTATTAGCTGGAGTCTTACTATGGGAAAATTATCACCGCCGAAGCTGTCACCATCCGAATTCGCACCGGAGCTAATTTTGACATTGCGATCGGCTCTCGACGACGCGGTTGATCGCATTAGTGTCGCCAACCGGACACCGGCTACCAAAGCTAAAATGGCTGAACGGATTTTGCGCGCTGCATCGGATGGACTGAGGGACCCCGTTGAATTGACCGCTGTCGCGGTTGCTGATGGTATGCAACCGGCTGAATGAGGTAGAGTTTCTTGGTCCGCCACCCGAGTGGCCTCGGCAAAGGTGGCCTTAAACCAAGCTCGGTAGATTTACCGCCAGCGGCTTGCCGTTGGACCTGAAATACTTCAGCGCGTACTTGCCCTCGCGGTTTCGCAGGGGAGCGCCGCAACCGGGGCAGAGAAGTTGCTTTTCGTCGAACGTTGGCTGGGCTTCAACGCGCACAACTTGGTACGACGCTTCGCATGTTGAACACTTGGCGCTGGCCATTTTGGCATGTGGATTGGTCCCGAACGGCAGCGCGCCCATCTGAATCTGTAACATAACCTTGGTCAAATCGTCATAGCTGGCTGAGTGTGGGCCCACCCGCTGAGCGAGCGGGGGTCGCTTGTTGACGGAACAGGCGGCCCCATTTCCCGCTAGTGGCGAGAAGATGCCTTATGTAAAGGCAGACCAAGCTCGGCAGCCCGATCTTGGCGCTCAGTCTTGCGAAACTCGGCTTCTTGGCGCTCGAACTTCGTCATTTCTTCCGAAGCGGTAAGCTCGAGGCGCTCCCACGTTTTCGCCCTCACCGGAGCCTGTTCCATCGCCACCCCAATCTGCCGGGCCAAGAGTAGTGCAATGCGGGAGGCTGGCAAAAGTTCATGAAGGTAAAATTACGGCCTGCGAGGTGAGACGCATCGAAGCAGGTGAACGTTCGCGTCGGACCCACTTCGGGTGCGAAAGAATGCCGCATAGTACATTGACCGAGCATTGGTGTGGTCGGTCCGTTCCAAGTCGCAAATCCTAGTGGCATCGCCCAGGTCCCAAGGGCCGCTCTAATACGCCATGGGTACCAAATCGCGAGAGGTCATCTGGGGCGGCCGGATCATGGGCGCCAAGATACGGGCCGAGGGCGCGCGCGAGGAGGCCATCAAGGCCGTACGCGCGGCCGATCGCGCCGAAGCCGAGGCATGGTCGATCCGGATGGAGGGTTACGGCGGGCCGGCCCAGCCGTCGCCAACGATCGCGCAGTGCCTCAACGGCGGCCTTGGTTGGCTCGAAGTCAGGTGTCATCGCTGCGAAACGAAGGCGAGTATTCCGCTCGACGCCATCCGTCGGTCCCGCGATACGCCGATCTGGAAGCTTGAGGAGTCGTTCCATTGCCGATCGTGCGGAACGAGGCGATACCGACCGCCGGTGCACATGGTCAAGCTGACCGAGACGCGCGAGATAACGCCGTAAAAATGGGTGCACTCGGACGAGGAGAGGTAGCGAAGGTGGGCCCACCCGCGCCCGACAGTCACGTCGGCAGGGCAGTTTTCTCTTCGACCCGCTTTCGCTTGGAGTCGAGCAGAGCCGGCAAGGGCGGCATCGGCTCGCGGGGAGTCTCCGTCGGCTCGGAATCACTCTCCACGGCCCTGGTTTTGTGACGCGCAAGGCCTACCGACCCGGCTGCCACCAAAACAGCACCGCCTATCATCAGCCAATGCGGTAATTGCAACGACGTCGTCACGCCGCTTCCCCTTTATCCTGCCAAGCCAATTGGTCGCAGGCAGTGCGGTTGGAACGAGGAATAGAGGCTTCCGTTCCGAATTAGGGAAGCAGCCCGCCGCTTTTTTAATACGCTGCTTCATGGGGCGCGCCGATGGTTCGTTGGAAGGACTTGAGCCCAGAGGCGCGCGAGCTGCCCGCAAGGCTGCTCTAGGGCCGCCATTATGGGGCGGTCGGTGGATGAGACACTACGGCGCCGCACGAGCAGGGGCTAATCGAACTGATGGCGATGGCTGGCAGCCCACCGTGCCGGCCGCGGTGTCTCTGTCGTTCGAGACGACCGGCGTTCTTTCCATGCGGAGACGGAAAAGGTAAGCCGTCAACTTGGCGCCGACGGCTCACTTGCGCTCAGCAACCTTGGTCGGCCGTCTGCACCGACGGCTTGGCACCTTGAGCTTCCTGTGCAGCGGTGGGCTGGCCCTGCTGTTGCCGCTGAGTATCTTGCGACGACATGGCTTTGTCTCCCGCCACCCGGTTCATCGTGTCTGTCGGCGGGTGCTCGTCGGTTTTTGCCGAGTTGACGCCGGTTGTCTGACCGGTGAACCCGGGCGTAGGACCGGACCCGGCGTCCTTGCCACCGGTATTGCAGGGCCCAGCGTTTGCGGCACCAATGCCTAAAACGATTGCGGCGCAGCCAATCATGATGGTGCGTTTCATTCTGCCTCTCCTCGGTTTCCCGTCCTGTGACGAGTGGCGTCTTTGGCACCACTTTTTTCAGGACTTTATGGAAACGGAGGGCCGAGGCGCGAGTTCCGGCGAACCCGAATTTTTGCACGGGAAACTCAATTCGCTTGGGCTACCAAGTAGGAGGAGACGGAGGACCACGTCGGGCAAAAATGCTCAAAATTGGAATGGAGCGACCGAAACAGTTATCTTACCATCCGATGATTGTTGGACGGTGAATTCAACTTCCTTCGACGCCTTCGTGTCGCCGACGGTCGCAGAGATTGAGCCGCTACATTTTAGCGTTCGCTTATTCTCACTTGTTGACGTAGTGACTATCTTCTCGCCCAGAAGATATAGCGGCTGTTGTTTTGATTTTTCGGATTCCGAGTTCGCGTCATTCGATTTTGTTGAGTTTGAATTTTGGGCGGCGTATTTGATCAGCGCATTGTTATGGTCGTCCGAAATGGTTTGAAGCACGGCATTCCGGGTTTCGAAAGAATCGCACTGGGGCTTTGCGTCGCAGCCGCTGAGCAAAATTAGGAAAGGAAAACTCCAAAAAACGGTCGATCGCTTGCGAAAATGCGGCATCGAAGTCCGGCATGTCCTGCGTTGTTGAATCTCTCAGCGGGCAACCGGCTCGGAGAAGCAAAGTTCCAATGGCTCGCAAACGGCCATCTGCCCGCCTTGGGGAATTGGTGATCGAAAGTCGGAACATCAGGTTCGGACTGGAGGAAATTCGCCCGGATCGACAAACTCGTTATCAGCGGCTTCGCCGTCCAGCTCGACAAGGTAAACCAGCGTGAGCCCGTCAGACGGGCCGCCGTTATTTTTGGCCTCGGCAAACAATGCGATTTCGCCGGGCGCCGCCCGTCGCGCCCGCAGCTTGGCCTTCCCATCCCATAATCGAACTCGATTTGACCTGGCCTCCATTAGATCGCCCTTCAGCCATTGCTCGCGGCATAGCGCCTGCGCCTCGCGAAAATTCTGCGCCTCGAACACAAGCGTCGGAGTGCCGCCGATTTCTAGGGTGAAGATTGAAGGTAGCACGATTGCGATCATTTGCCTTTAGTCTTCGGACGATCAATACGCACCTCGCGAAATTCCTCCGGGCCTTTAATTAGCCGCTTCTTACGCGCGGTTTGCTCTTCAGGAGAGGTGGTAGCGTCGGTCATCTTGTCAATTGCCTTGCCAGCCATCTCGCGGGCTCGGACCCTCTGACCTTCATTGGATTGGTCGCCTTTTGTTTTTACGGTTAGGCCGAGTTCAACCAAGCGACGTGTTGCTTCTGAAAGCGTAGGCATATCCGGTTGGCTCTCAGCCCATTTCACAATGGAGGCGCGCAGCACGGGCGCTGCGCGAAACCCCATCATAGGGTCGCGACCGGTGGCGGGACGGCCCCGCTTTTTTGGTTTAGCCGTTATTGACATTCGCGATTATTGGTTTAGCCTAAAAACAAGCCGAGGGGAAGCTGTACCCCGGCTCTAACCCGAGCCGAATCCAAATGACCAGGCTGATCGCGTGCATAGCACGCCACCCCTAAACACGCCCTAGATCACTCAAGGCGGAATTTCTTGTCCACCACTGCCGGCCTTGTCGCGGGCGGAACGGTCCTGGCTACAGCTGTCAACGTCGCCGCCCTGGCCGCCACCGAGCCCGACCCGATCTTCGCCATGATCGAGCGCCACCAAGCCGTCCGCGCACTATAGTGCGGCTTGTGAGATAGCCGGCAAGCTTCACGCGGGCCCGGAATTTGATGCGGCAGACGCGGTCTCCGCAGAAAGATGCGACCCGGTCATCGATCATGCAAGACGCACTCATCTGCACGGAGCCGACGACGATGGCTGGTGTGCTGGCGATGATGCGCTACGCCGCCGCTTGGCCTGACTGGCAGCAGCCACAGGAATACGGTTGGACGTTAGGCGACGCCTCCGCTGACTCGCATCAGGTCCTTTTGGGGACGTTGGCGGGCGCGATCGAATCGATCATCGAGCGCGGGGGGCTTCCAGCATGAAAAAAGAAACTATGAGGCTGAGGCACACGGCCACAGCTGATTCAAACGGTACCTCGAAACTGTCTAAAACCACCCTGCAAGAGAATCTCGACGAGGTCGACCTGAACCTCGCCGATATTCAGCAAATGGTTGAGGTTGGCATTCGCGCGACGCAGGACCTGCGTCGCGGCAATGATCCCAGCTACTACCGCCTACCAGCGGGGGACTCGGAGATGCTGACGTTTAGCCTCTTCGACCTGCGGCGCCGTGTAGAAAATCTGAGGGCTTGGCTATCGTCCGCAGATGCTCCCAAGAAGCTAGTGAAGGTCGCTCGATCGCAAAGCGCTTAGCGGAGATTGATAACACTGTCTGATGCCAAGACGCCGGGTCGCCACACGAGCCCGCCGGTACGCGCCGGCGGGTTTTTAATTGATCGTATGCAATCGTCGCACGAATGCGGCGGGGTGGTCACTCCGATGGTGCCGATGTCGTGACAAACCGAACCCCCAACAGTTTGCCGCGTCGCCAAACCACACGACAAGGTCGCGCCTGAGCACTTTCGGCGAACGCTAAATCAAAACGGTCCGGAATCGCCGACGGCGCTTCAGCCGATAATTTCGCGCCGCCCCTCGAGATATCCAGCAACCGACACTCGATACGTTTTTGCGCGTGAATATTGATCAAAGCCGGCAAGTACCGCGCCCGTCGGGTTTCTCGGGAAATAGGTTTTTTCGACTTCAGCATCTTGCTAAAATCCAGCCGTGCAGAGGCGAGACAAACTCTTTCTGGTTACGCGAAACTAGCAACATTTTCAGCGGCAAAATTGAGAAGGCCACGAACACTCTGTGCCGGACCGACCTGGGTTCCGCCCTTCGAGATCAGTCTTGAGTATATAAAAAGTAAATCCCTGCGCGCCTCTTGTTGCGCAGCGACGTCTCCTTATTTGCCGCGCTTGGCTGTCGCACATAAGTGATAAGTCACTCGCCTGCCCGAACAAAGAGAGGTTCCAATGACGGATATCAACGTTGCCCCAACCAAGATGCAAGAAATTGCAACCGCCTACACCGACTATACAAAATCTGCTTTTGAGGCGAACAAGGCGTACATGGACAAGCTCGTGACCCTCAAGGACCCAAGCCAGGCCTTGGAACTTACCGCCAGCCATATGAAAGCGAGCTTTGAGGCATTTGTCGCCGAGGCCACGAAAATGCAGAAACTTTATCAAGATTTCTTTCAGACGGCCTTTAAGCCGATGGCTGATGAAGCGCGGAAACTTGAGATGGTCAACTAGGTTTGCCCGATCTGATCAGACGACGCGCCGAGAGGCGGGTTTTCTGTTTTTAAGTCAAGCTCGCCGCGCGTCGGGGGGACCAAACCGACTTCATCAATTTCCGATGCCAACGTTGTGGGCGTTCAGACAATTCGTTCGCGATAAATGAGAACTCTGGAACATATTGCAGGGCTGATTATTCGTTTTTCCACTGTGATTGGAAATCTCATGCCCTCGTTGCCCAGAAGGCGCATTCAAAGAGCCATGACATTTGCGGCCGCCGCTCGGCGCCGTATTCAGCAATTCGGTCCCTATAAATCTCTAGCCATCTTGCTTGTCCCGCTGCTGATCGTCGAGCCCGTGAAGATGACGGGAATGGCCTTTGTCGGCCTTGGCCATTGGGCGGGTGGAGTTTGCATGATTGTCGGCGCCTATGCCGCCAGTCTGCTGGTCGTCGATCGCCTCTATCGCGTTGTGAAATCCAAACTTTACACAATGCCCTGGTGCGCGGCCTTAGCCGCCAAGGCTCAATCGAGCCTCGCTCGATGGCGATGGCGGCGAGTGGTTGAGTTGTCACCCGCTAACGCCGTGATGGTTCCGCAGATTGAGGCTCTGGAAGCGAAGCTTTCTCCTTGAGAAAACTTCCTGCCCGGTTCTCCTTGAGAAACGCGCTGAAAATCTATGGCGCCCATCAAGCTCGCCGATTTACGCGGTTTTAGGTACTTCAAGACCGTCTCATGGTCCCCGCGAAGCGGTAATCACGCTCAGAAGGTCCGGGGTGAACCCGAGCAGTGAGGAACAGTGCCAGCGCTATCGCCGCGATGAACACCCACCTGTACTCGCCGTTAATGGGGACGTTATGCTGCGGCATGGCAGGGCAACGCGTCAACCGGGCACGGGGATCGGCTGTCATCAAAAATTCACATCCCCAGCCCGTGACATCACATCTCCCGGTCGCGGGGGCTTGCTCCATTATGACCAGCGACGAAAAACAGGTTGCGCAGGAGGTTCACGAGCGCTTGCTCGCCGCGCGCCTGGCAACTGACGAGAACGACGATCTAGCCAGAGCCGCCCAAATAGCGGCGATCGCGATCCCAATTCAACGGCGCCCCGCGATCATGCTCGCTTCGTGGTATACGTGGCGATCGAGCGGCTACAGGAGTGCATCAAAGAAGCCGGGGGCGCCGCAGACCGCGAACAGCTCCTGACAGACGCGATCAGGGCCGCCAAACAATGGTTCAGGCGGTGCTAAGAAGACACTGTTATCCAACGGAACGGTAGTGATCGCCCAGACTTGCTCCTGTTCAAAACAGGAGAGAGATCATGGCCTCCAAGCAGTTAGCGATTTTGATTGTGGCCTTCGTAACGGCAGCATCGCTGCCGGCTCTAGCTCAGGGAGCGGGAGGGGGCGCCGGTGCCGGTGCGGGCGGCGCTGGTGCGGGCGCCGCCGGTTCCGGTTCTGCCGCCGGCAATGCGGCTGGTGGCGCCACCAACAACTCGGGCTCGGCCACCAGCGGAACTGCAAACGGGGGACCGACGGCGGGCGAGAATTCGAAGGTAAACAGTCAAACTTCGACAGCGGCGCCGGCAGGCTCGCCGACAGCGGCACAAGCGAACCGAAATTCCGGGGCTGGCACCGCTTCCGACGGCGTCTCGATCGGATCGCCCGGTTCAGGCGTCGGCTCGCCTGAACATCCGCGGTAGGCCACGCGGAAAAGAAATTGGTCTCATCCGCGCCGGTTCACGCCGGCGGTTTTTGCTTGCGGCGACGGCGCAATCTCCCCGCCTTACTCACTTTGCGCTGGACGGTTGATCGGCACGAATGTTGACGTACTCAGCACGCGGGGACTGCCGTCGGGATAACCGCGGCTTTCAGACCTGATGAGCGACTCCAGGAACAGGATAAATTTCTCGGCGAGCATGACGAAATTCCCTTCTTGCATCACGTCAAGAAGCCTCTGCCACATCCCCTACGGGATTGTTTCGTTGCCCTGGTGAAACGTTTCGTTTGTAGTCTGGCCGCAATGGCTGGTTAAGCCTGCTGCACGCTGATTCGCGCCCGGCGGATTTTTGCTTGGTCACTGCCGAACGCCCGCTCGTTACTTTCGGTGAGCGGTGGTTCGGTGGCCTCTCGTCTTACGGGTCTCCCAATGTGAGTTTCAGCTTCCGCCATCAAAGGGCGTCTCTCATCTCAGATAAAAGCCACTTATCGGGCCGCGATGCCGACAAAGTGCACTCGATTGCAGCGGGGCGCGAGTTGTTTATTGGGTTAAAGGCCAGTCACAATCTCTCAAAGTTAGGAACAACTTAGACTGGCCCTATTTGGGCCGGACGCTCAGTTCTGGGATCGGTCGTTCCCTGCGCTGCTTCCGCCCGCCGCAAAAGAAGATCGAAAGAGGAACTCGGCGCTATTCCCTTTCTTGTTCTCGAGTTTTGCAGAGACGAGTGGTTGTGAAAGAGATCAAAACGCTCGCGCTGCCTGCCGCTCCAGGCGCGGGTGAACCTTAGACGAGTGCCGCCGTGTTTCCTCAGCGCTCGATCACGCCCCGCGCCATTTTCGCCCGCGGGCCTTCAGTCGTGCCAAACCACTTTAGAGTCAAATCTCTACCGGGCCGCGCCCAAAGGCGTTAGGGGCGTTCACGGGCCGGTTCTCTCTTCCTTCCGTTTCGGGTGGAGTTGAGAAGGGTCGGCAACGGTGGCGTCGGCTCAGGGGCTTTAACAAGCTCATCGGAATCTTTCTCGACCGCCTTCGTTTTGCGGCGCGCAAGGCCTGCCGTACCGGCTGCCACCAAACAGCTCCACCTGTTATCAACCAGTGCGGTAAATGCGACGAGATCATTTGCAGGGCCAACCGTTTGCCAATTGGTGGCAGTTAGTCCGGTTGAAACGAGGATCGGGACCTCCCGTTCCGAATTTTAAGGGGAATAGTTCAAGCCGTCTTTACGGTGGCGCCTCTCGCGGCACCGGGGCGGCTGGTGTGTTTCCGGCGAATTAGCGCCGAAGCGCTCTATTGCAGCAGTGCTGGAACTCTCTTTTTGCTGGTTGGTTTGGCTTTTGAGCCAACCCTACGGAGGAAGCAATGGGCTTTTTTACAAAAGACATCAAAACCCTCGACGACCTGTTCGTCCACACTCTGCGCGATATTTATTACGCCGAGCAGCAGATCGCGAAGAACCTTCCCAATATGATCGAGAAGGCGACCGACCAGACTCTCAAGAACGGCTTTCAAACCCATCTCGCCGAGACTAAGGAACAGATCGTCCGCCTTGAGAAAGTGTTCAAAATGCATGGTGTCGAAGCCAAGGGTGTCGACTGCCCTGCCATCGACGGCATTCTGAAAGAAGCCAGCGAAGTCGCAGGCGACGTGGACGACAAGCAGGTTCTGGACGCCGCCCTGATCGCAGCGGCCCAGGCCGTGGAACACTATGAAATCACACGTTACGGCACCCTGATCGCTTGGGCTAACATGCTGGGCCGCAGTGACTGTGGTTCGGTCCTGCAGCAAAACCTTGACGAGGAAAAAGCCACGGACAGCAAGCTGAATACGATGGCACTGAAGACCGTGAATCGAAAGGCCGCGTAACATTAGTGAGGAAGCAGGCGAACGAGGGCTGTCCGTGCCACCCGGGCAGCCCTTTCTCCTCCGCGGAATAACATGGATGCACTTGACGCCCTGAGAACGTTTTCGGCCTGTACGACCATTCTCGCAGCCGGAATGGTTGCGGCGAACATGAATGCGCGGATCACTGTTGCAGGCTTTGTTATCTTCATCGCCGCATCCATCGCCTGGATGGCGGACGGCTGGTTCGAGAGCAAATCATCGCTCGTGATACAGAACGCGATCCTTGTTCTGATCAACGGCCTTGGTGTCTGGCGCTGGCTACCACGAGCAGAGAAGGAAGCCGGAATGTCCGGATCGAAGCAAGACAACCCTCTCTCTTAAAAGGCTACGACGAGGAACTGAGACGGGGATATGCCTGGCGCGCAAGAAAATATAAGCCTCCCCCGCGTAGAGTTGCGCGCCGGGCGTCAGCCATGAGCGCCTTTATCCTCATTTTTCGCACCGGGTAAGATCTACGAGGGCTCGCGCTGCTCGACCGAAACGGCACGTTTCTTCGAGGAAGAGGAGCGCACAGAGCCTGAAATCGCGCATTCTAGAAAAAAAGCCCCGCTGGGGGGCTTTCAATTTGGGTCTATTTCGGTGGTGATTCCGTCTTCGATGCGGATCCAGCCGGCCCGGTTGTTGTCTTGGGCATTTCGCTGGGCGTGCCGTTGGCACCGCCCTTCTCCGTCATGCCTGATCCGCCCCCCGAGCTGTTGCCGGCGGACGTTCCGGTTGTTCCGGATCGACTCATGCCGTCAGCACTTGGGTTGACCGCCGGCTTCTTCATATTGTCCTGGGCGGAAGGTCCGGTGGTTTGTGCGAAGCGCCGCCGACCAATCCAAGCACCAAGGCTCCCGTCAATGTTGCAATTTTTAGCACCTTTGTTCCTCCTCCATAGTGGGGTGACGGAGGAACAACCACGTCATGCCAACTACGTTCCGGGACCTCGCTTGAAAGCGAAAGTGCGGCGCAACAGCTTCGGTGACCGCGAGATAGGAGATAGGCCGTTGGCATTACTCTATGCGCGCGGCGGTCGACATCTCAAGAAGCTTTGCCGTCGCAAGCAAACTCTCGACCAACACGATTTAGGTAAGCGACGGGCCGTGCTCCTGCAGAGTTGGCGAGATCAAAATGCTTGCTCCAAGCGATGGTCAAAAGCTTACACAGGAAAAAATCATTAGCGATCGTTCCCGCCGAAGCGGACCGCCTGCCTCGTTAGAAGCCATATTTTCGCTTTTGCAAGTTTCCAGCTGCTATCGAAGATCTCTTAGGAACTAAAGACTTAACTGCAGGTTCAGGCTTGGAATAGTTAGCGATAGAGGAATTTACCATGGCTCAGACCGACATTCGTTCGCTGCAGCAGATAAAGCGCGAGACCGAGCAAGCGCGGGCCGGCCTGACGAACACAGTAGAACAACTTCGTACCAGCGTTACGGAGACCGCCAGCGACCTCCGCCAGCGCATCCAACCCGACGCAATTAAGGCTGAGGTGGCCGAATACATCAAAAGCAGGGGCGAACAGCTGCTCAGCGACGTCACGGCCGCAGCTCGTAGAAATCCCATGCAGGCCGTGGCGATCGGGGCAAGCGTTGCCTATCCGCTGCTGCGGGTCGCGCGCAATATACCAGTTCCTGTCCTGATGGTGGGCGCCGGACTTTTTTTCGCTGGCTCCAAGACCGGAAAAGCCATCACACAGAAGGCCTCGGATGTGGCCTCAGAACTATCGGACGAAGTCAACAATCGGGCTCACGACTTGAGAGACCAAGTCGGTGAGTCCGCCTCCGCAATGAAGGCATATACGGTTGAGCAGTTTGATCGGGCGCGGGACGCTGTGGTGGATGGTACCGCACAGGTAGACAGAGCGGCCGATGCGGCGGGGGCTGCTTTGACCGCGGGATTGCAAAAACTAGATCGGGGCGCATCGGCCGTCGCAGATACCGTCTCCGCTCGCGCTAACGGTCTCAGGGACGATGCAAGGGTGCAAGATGTTGCGTCGGAGGCAACGTCGATAGGCCGAAGGGCGAACGGCGTAGAGCTTGGGCTGGATGCCGCGACCGCCGTTCCTGATAAGGCATCTCGTCTTGCCGAAGTTGCGGGAGAGGCAATCTCCCGGACGTTCCAACAGAATCCATTGTTAGTATCTAGCCTCGGACTGCTAGTGGGCGCCCTAATCGCAAGTGCGTTGCCCCCGTCCGCCATTGAGGACGACTTGATTGGCGACGCAAGCACCGCAGTAAGGCGAGGGGCCCAGTCCGCAGTCTCGCAAGGTCTCGAAGCCGCTAAAAGCGCCGCCCGTGAAGTCGTAGATGAAGCGGTCGGGCAGGCTGAAACGGAAGGTCTGACATCCGAGGGCATCAGCGAAGCCGCAGATGACCTGGGCCGGCGTGTGCGTCGCGTGGCGGAAAGCGCGCTGAGCACTGCCTTCGATCCCGATAAAAATAATCCTCAACAAAGCTATTACGGAGAGACCGACCATGGCTAACCAGACATCATTTGGGAATACTGATCAAACAGGTTCGGGCTCTCGCAGCTTCGAGAAAGCTGCAACCACCGCAAAAAGCGTGGCCGACCAAGCGCTTTCCGCCGGACGTGACCTCAAGGACAAAGCGATTGGTCTCGCAGGCGCTTCTTCGGAAACGATCAAGGATCAAACATCGGAATTCGTGGATGCGGCAAAGGATGTTGCATCGCAAGCAACGGACAAGCTAAAGCAGACCATCGATGGTCAAAAGAACGCCGGCGCGGATTATGTCGGAAGTCTCGCCGACACGCTTCGTCGCGCTGCAAAGGAATTTGACAGCGACCTCCCAGTTGCCGGCGCATATATCCGCAAAGCGGCATCCCAATTTGAAGGTGCTGCCGACACGATCAAGACTGGCAACTTCAACGATCTGGTCCGCGGCGCCCAATCTTTTGCGCGTAGGCAGCCGGCGGTATTTCTAGGTATGGCGGTGATTGCCGGGTTTGGTGTCATACGATTTTTGAATAGCTCAGCGAGGGATTCGGAAGGCTCCCAACAGGGTGGCGCCAGCGAGGGAGCGGCTCGAAGCGCGGCAGGCTTGGCGCCTGCAGGCAATAAGGGGTATCGCGATGAATTCACCAAATAATCGATCGATCCCGGAACTGTTCAGCGACGCTATCGGTCAGCTTGCCAAATTAGTCGCGAACGAGTTCGAACTCGCACGTGCCGAGCTCTCGGAGAAAGCAAGGGAAGTCGGTCGAATTAGCGCGTTGATCGGCGCGGGCGCGATCATCCTCATCCCGGCCTTAGTGCTCCTGCTGCTCGCAGCTTCGGCTGCCTTGATACGCGGGGGGTTTTCTGAACCGATCGCATATTTGATAACAGGAGCGGGCGCGGCGCTGGTCTCGGGAGCGTTGATAGCGACCGGAATGAGCCGCCTTTCAAGCGCTACCCTCAAGCCCGCGGTGACGCTCGATCAGGTAAAGCGTGATAAAATCGCGGCAAAGGAGATGATGCGATGAAAAAGATTTCCGAAAACGATACGAACTTCATCGGAGATCTCGGGCAGGCCGTGCGCACAAATCCGCTGTCCGCTGCTCTCATTGGTATGGGTGTTCTATGGCTCTTTGCCGGCAACCGTGGGGTCGAAAAGGCCGGCGAGTTCGTTAAAGGCGCTTCTGGCTTTGACGGAATTCCGGATGCAGCTGGCAACGTAGTTCAAGCCGCAGATTCGACCCTGAGGTCTCGGGTGGATTCGGTCGGCGAACGCGCAAAATCAGCAAAGGACTCCCTTCAGCACCAGGGCGCCGACGCCTTGGACAATGTGGCCCGCATTGGGCACGAACAACTCGCGGCAGCGTCCGAATATGCCGTGTCCATTCCGAAGCAGGGTGCCGAGAAATTCAATGCCGTCCGCTCCAACTTGAACGATCTGCTGACTGCTCAACCATTGGCGTTGGGCGCCATCGGAATCGCGATCGGCGCTGGGATTGCGGCCGCGCTGCCGCCGAGCGAAGTTGAAGCCACTTACCTCGGGGAAACCAGCGATGCCGTCAAATCAAAAGCCGTTCGGTTCGTGGCTGAACAAACCGATCGCGCCACGGCGGTCATAGAAAATGTGATGGAGGAATCGCGCAGAGAAGGCCTTACGCTTGCGGGCGCGCAAGATGCGGCTCGCGATATCGCGTCAAAGGTCGGTCGCGTCGTCGACACAGCAAAGCAGGGCATTTCCGAGCGCGCGACGTTGACCAAGTTCTCATCCTAGCATCGGCCGCGGCGTGCTCTCCGGGTGGGTCGTCTAACAGATTGGATTCTCAGCGAGCGATCCCTCGCGGGATTGAGAGCCGCGAGCGAGAAGCGATGATACTCTCGCATAGGCTAGTCAGCATTCCGAAATATCCGACCATTTGAACAAAAACGAGCTAAGCTGCCTTCGCACGGAGGGAGATATGGGTATAGAAAAGAACGAGACGCCAGACACGAATGAGTTAGACAAAACGTCTTTCGCGAAGAAGCCGATTGTCGATCAGTTGACCGATATTGCCGCTCGGGCGGCCGGACAATTGGCAGAGGCGGCCGTGAAGTCTGTTGCTAATCGGGCGAAGAAGGCTGTTGCTAAGCGCACACCCACATCTGTCAAGGCTGCGGAGAAGGTTGCTAGTCCGGCGAAAGCGCCGAAAAGGGCAGCAAAGAAAATTGTCAAACAAAGCGGAAAAAAAACTTCAAGTAAATCCCAAACACAACCCAAATCATCCGCCGGACGCAAGGCCCTCGGAAAGAAAAAGTCTCGTAACAAGGCGTCGGACAGGGAGAAAAAGGCAAAGCGGTGAGGATCATGATGTCCCGCAAATTCGAAAAGCGCTTTAAAGCGTGCTTGTCGCTCCACTCAGAGCGTCAGACGGCGATCGTTCTAGCCTTACAGCGCGGTGCTTTTCATTTTTCGCCATGAGCGCCAGCGTCAATCACTCCTTTGTAACAGAGGGAACGACGGTGGGCCCGAAAGGTTAAGTAGTAGCAGGGGTCGAACCTCTAGGATCCGGAAATGCGTTTTATAATCGCCGCGCTTTGCGTCGCAGCCTGCGCCTCGACGGCGTCGGCTCAGACCGCCCAGCCCAACTTAGATCAATTAAGCGCCTCTCAGCCAATCCACGGGAGTGCAGGCTCCCCTGACGAGGATAAAACGCAACCTTCCCCGCAGGGTCCTACCGGCCCCCTCACCACCGGCAGCGGCGGTACGACGCCCGCCAGTCCGCAAGGCGGCACTCCGCCGAACATGCAGCCTAAAGACCATTAGAACTAACGCAGCGTCCCGCTAGCTAATCTCCTATACGCCAGCCTATGGACTGGGGCTTGGTGATCGGGGAGGGAGACCTCCAGCGAACTTCATTCGTCCACCAACCTCAGCGGAGGATACGGTCGCTTGACCGAGGGCAAGGTGTTGTCAACTACCCCTCGCATCTCACGAAGTTGTTTGTGGATGAAGAAAATGTCGTCGCTTTCTGACGCGACGTCGATAAAAACGCGAATTGCCCTGAGGGCTTCAATCGGGTCCATCGTGTCTCGCTCCTTTAGCGCAGCTCTGAACGTTATCGCTGCGTGGGCGCCGTGATTTTAGCGGTCCCACCGGCTCGACACTTGGGGGTGGGAGCCGGTGGGGTGCGCAGGCAAAGTGCTGGAGGGCCTTTGCTGCACCTTCCTACCCTGTCCGCCTGAGAGGCTCTCAGATGCCAGTCGTCTTGCAACAACATTTACTTTTGTCGCCAAACTCAAGCTTGGAACTTTTCCTTACTTGCAGAATTAGCCACGTCGCTGGCGGCTACCACTTGGAGCGTACCGATGGCAACTCAAATCATCATGAATCACAACGGCGACAGCCGTTACTTGTTCGATGGCAAAGATGCGAAAGCTCTGTCGATGGCCGAGCAGCGCTTCAAAGAACTAACGGGCGATGGATTCACCGCGGCGATCCGCACCGCTGATGGAAATGCAATCGTGACGCGCACGTTTGATCCGGCTGCAGCAGTGTTTTTTCCGCGGCTAGTCGGCGGCTAGGTTGGTGAAACTGCCGGGCGCCACCGTGGACGATCAGCTTCGGAACGCCTTGACGATCTGCGCACGTTTGGCGCGGGCCCTTTGGGATTGGTATCAACGCCCGAGTGCGCGGCAGCTGCGCGGCCGGAAGCTCTTGAGGGAATGGCTGTCGCCGCAGCAGCTTGCCCAGTACGATGCGCACGATTATTTCGAGGTCGTCGGCTGCCACACAAACAAGCGATACCGCATACGCGAGGGAGTGGGCGCGAACGTCTACGAGTTGGATGATGCTGACCGAATAGCGACGGGCTGGTGTTTTGTCCCCAACGATCATCTCGTCGCAGGGGACGTGATGTTAGCCCAAAAGATTGCCCTGGAAAACGATGAGCGGGGCACGTTGGCTGTGGCAAACAAGTTTAGGCCTAGATAGTTGGATCACCCGCGGCTCATTGCCACCGTCTTATCTTCCTAGTGTTCTCTTCAGCGCTACAAGGGCTGCGAAGACGACCGATACGATTTCCGCCGAAAATATCGGCGTACATGAACGGGTTAACGGTTGGCCGGTCGTCCCTGCGGCGTTTATGCCCAGGAAACGGTAATACAGCTGCGACGCGCTGACTATCTTGCCTCCGTTTGATGTGAGTTCGCGTCGGCCCGAAACGGCCGCGCGGCAACGCCGTTACCCGATCATGCTCCATCACATCGTCCCCCAATGCTGTTTTCTTCCATTCAATCAATGCTCGGGAGCGGGGGAAGGTTCACTCGCGGTTCATAGACAGCGTATTCCGTCAGCCTCTTTGCGCCACCTATGGTCACTGCCACATCGCTTGGCGACCGCCAGCTTCGGCACCCTGGTAGTGTGATAGAAGTGGCTGGAAGAGGTGCTGCGCCACGTCCCGTGGTTGATGCGGACAGAAGTGACGCGCTGGCCGTGACGAAGAAGTGGGTGCCAACTGATGCGTTGAAATGCAACCCTACACTCCGAGAGGGAAGGCTAGGATAACCGCCGGTGCGCTGCTGCTGTTTTAACGACCGGCATGTTGGGGGTGATTGCTTCAGGTAATTCGACAGACGGCCTGCCGAAGCCGACCGTCCGTCGAACTAGCTCTTAAACGCTTGTACCGTAGAGAGTGCGCTCCTTGCGGACTTCGTCAGCCGAATAGGCTTTCGCTGCCGGATCATAGGTCTTCCAGCCAGATTTTTGCCAAGCGGCCTTGCGCGACTGCATGTCCACTGCAGACCGATCCAGGATAGCATCAAGCCGGGCGCGATCGGCGTCCGGAACCTTCGCCGAAACCAGGGTGCCGCCCCGGCGAACGCCTTCAGCGTATATTTCAGCGTCCTCCTTCGACACTCCGGCTTGGGTCAGCGCGCCGATAACGCCGCCCGTCGCAGCCCCGGCGGCAGCGCCGACGGCCGTAGCCGCAAGCCAGCCTGCGGCGACGACGGGTCCAAGGCCGGGAATCGCCAACAGACCAAGACCGGCCAACAGGCCTGCAGCACCGCCTAGGCCTGCACCGACGCCAGCGCCCTTGCCAGCACCTTCGGCACGATCGTCGACGCCGTCATGGTCACGGTCGACCTTACTGTCCCTAGAATACCAGCCGTCGGAATTGTTGGCGACGATACTGATGTCGGGGTGCGCAACACCGGCGGCTTCAAGGTCGCTGACAGCGCGTTGCGCATCGGAATAGTTGTTATAGAGACGCGAAATCGTGATGGTCATGCTATTATTCCTTTGCGCCGGTCACTTGGCGGGATTGACGTTGCCTTCGAAGTCGACGCTCACATTGCTGGTGGCGCCACCTTTGGATCCCTTGCCGCGCCATACGCCGTTTGCGTCCTTTTCCAAGGCGGAGACGTTCGTATAGCCCGCACCCTCGATGCGGCTTTTGGCTTGCCCTTCCGTAAAGCTGTTCCTTCCTGCGACAGGGGTGTCTGAGTTGTTTTGGCCACCGCTATTCACCGCGTTATTGTTCGGCCCAGATGTTGCGGCGGGCGTTTGCGCCATTGCGGTCGATGCAGTAATGGCCGCGCAAACAGCCAACACAATTTTCAATTTCATTTTTTCCTCACGAGTTGTGGAACGGGGGCCACCAACTCGCCTCTGTCGACGATGTTCCAAAAAAAGTCGCAGGTTGCGAGTCGCTTCGCGACGTGGGCTTTCGAATTAGTGAGCAATTTTGACTATCCTGGCTAACCACGTGGACGCCGCTTAGACGGCAGTGAAATGCGGCCGCCGTCTTAAGTACGTTCGGGTTCGTTCACCCTTGGAGGAACGTATGAAGGTCCAGCCTGTTGTGTCACAGGGTGAATTCAAAAGGAGCGGGACGATGCGCGCACTATGCTGGCACGGAAAAGGTGACGTCCGGGTAGATACCGTTCCCGATCCCAAGATTCAGCATCCCCGCGATGCCATCATCAAGATCACTGCGTGCGCGATCTGCGGCTCCGATCTGCATTTGCTCGACGGCTATCAGCCGACCATGGAGAGCGGCGACATTCTCGGCCATGAAAACATGGGCGAGGTGATCGAACTGGGCTCCGAGGTCACGAACCTCAAGATCGGCGATCGCGTCGTCGTGCCCTTCACGATCAGCTGCGGCCAATGCTGGTTCTGCCAGAAGGGCCTGTTCTCCTGCTGCGACCGCACCAACCCGAATGCCGAGATGGCGGCCAAGGCGATGGGCCAGTCGCCGGCGGGCCTGTTCGGATTCAGCCACATGCTCGGCGGCTATTCCGGCGGGCAGGCCGAATATCTGCGCGTGCCGATGGCCGACGTCGGCCCGATCAAGATTCCCGACAGCGTCACCGACGAGCAGGCACTGTTCCTGTCGGACATTTTTCCGACCGGCTACATGGCTGCGGTGAACGCGCAGATCGAGCCCGGCGACACCGTCGCGATCTGGGGCTGCGGCCCGGTCGGACAGTTCGCCATCCGCTCCGCGCTGATGCTGGGCGCCGGCCGGGTCATCGCGATCGATGAAGTGCCCGAGCGGCTTGCGATGGCGGAAGCGGGCGGCGCCGAGACGATCGATTTCTCGAAGACCGATGTCTACGACGAACTGATGAAGCGGACCGACAAACGCGGCCCGGACAGTTGCATCGACGCGGTCGGCTGCGAGGCGTCGGGTCACGGCGCGGCCGATGCCGTGCTCGACAAGGTGAAGGCGGCGACGTTCCTCGCAACCGATCGGGTTCACGTTCTTCGCCAGGCGATCATGTGCTGCCGCAAGGCCGGCACGGTCTCGATTCCCGGCGTCTATGTCGGCATGGGCGACAAAATTCCGCTCGGCGCGGCGATGAACAAAGGGCTCACCATCAAGACCGGGCAGACCCACGTGCAGGCCTACACCAAGCCGCTGTTGCAGAAGATCGAGGCCGGCGAGATCGATCCGAGCTTCGTCGTCACTCACCCCGCGAGCCTCGAAGACGCGCCGGCGATGTACAAGAAGTTCCGCGACAAGGAGGACGGCGTCATCAAGGTCGTGCTGCGTCCCGGTTTGTAGCTTCCAACACCTTGGTCGCGCCCGGCTGACATGTTCTTCATGGTCTCCAACCGCGTGGGCGGCCTGGCTCATTGTTGAATTCTGCAGCATCACGTGTTGCTCGTTATGTTCGCAGTGTTGCTCCCTCACCTTCGAATCAGATCCGGGGGCGGGCCTTTCATCCCTTGCAAAAGCCTACAGGACCTCCATATACCATCCACGCGGATGGTGATTGGATGGTTAGATCATGGCTTCGAATAGCGCCGAACTTCGAGCAAAGCCGCCCGAAACTGAAAAAATCACGATCAATCTTGGCTATGTCGATCTGGGCCACGTCGATCTCATCGTGCAGGACGGCTTTTATTCGAACCGCACGGACTTCATCCGAACAGCGATTCGC
>CAVWMY010000004.1:0-146615 GCA_963756215.1 uncultured Alphaproteobacteria bacterium
CAGATGGCGCGGGGTGTCGAGGTTCGAACCAAATCCACCAGCCATCGCGCTGCGCGCGCGACGTAAAGCGAAATCCGGTCTTCACCCGTCTATGCAGGCCGTTAAATTAAGCCGTTGAGGAAGTTTGCACTTCATCGCGGGCGCCTGCAGTCTCGGACAGGATCGAGGCCATCCGGCACGCCGGAAGACCCCTGCTCGCGCCCCTTCCAAGTGACAGGTTCCCTTTCCTTTCGAGCAATCCATACGGATGTCCTGAAAGGAATGGTCTCCTATCGTATCGGGTTTTCGGGGTGCGCACACAGACGCGCCAGCAAGCCAGCACGTCCGGAGCCGGTTGTCTAACGAGTTTTTTCCCGCTTGACAAGCGCTAAATCGCACCAAATCAGCGGCTTCGGGCTCCGTCTCAAGTTCCGCGCCTAAGTTCCCGCTATCGCAGGTGCCCGCACGGCATAAGGCAGCTCTTGGCCGGCGAAATACGCCTCGAGATTGGCAATGACGCAATCCTGCATCGCCGTATGCGATTCGAGCGTGTGGCCGCCGATATGCGGGGTCAGGACAACATTCGGCAAGGCCGTCAGCGCATCGGGCGCGTGCGGCTCCTTGGCGTAAACATCGAGACCGGCACCGGCGATGGCCTTGGATTCCAACGCCGCGATCAAGGCGGCCTGGTCGATGACCGAACCGCGCGCGATATTGACGACATAGCCGTCGGCGCCGAGCTTTTGCAGGATATTGGCATCGACCGCGTGGTGAGTATCGGCGCCGGCGCGAACGGCGATCATCAGCACGCTGCTCCATTCGGCCAGGGTCTCGAGGCTCGGCAGGTATTGGTAGGGTACATCATGATGCCGGGTGCGGCTGAAATAGCCGACCTCGGTTTCGAAGCTTGCGACCCGGGCGGCAATCTTGCGGCCGATCTCGCCCATCCCGTAGACGCCGACGCGTCGGCCCCGCATGCCCTGTTGCGGACGCATCATCGGCGACGGCTTTGCCGCGGCCCAGCTGCCGCTGCGCGCGTAATCGTCGGCCACCAGCAGGCGGCGCGTTGCAGCCAACATCAGGGTAACGGCGATATCGGCAACCGACGACGCATTGGCCCCCGGACTGTGCCCGACCGTGATCCTGCGCGCGGCAGCGGCGGCAAGATCGACGCCATCGTAACCGGTGCCGTAACACACGATCGCGCCCAGTTTCGGCATCGCGTCCATCACGTCGCCGCCGAGCGGCGTTCCCCCTGCCGTGATCATCGCCCTGACGTCGGCGAGCTGATCGGCCGCGAACACTTCTGCCGGGGTCTTGCCTCCGGCGTCCATCAGGTCGAACCGCTCGCCGATGCGCAGCATCAGCGCCTTCGGGAAGCGTGAGTAGATCAGAACCTTTTCGGGCATGCTGGTTCTCGTCTTTTTCTTGTTTGCCGTGACTCGTACCGCACCACAGGAGGGACCAGAGCGGTCACGATCAAGACGAATGACAACCGCGTGTTACATCCGAGCGCTTGTCTTCGACAAAAAAGGCGGGACAGGTTGCCCCGTCCCGCCCTTGAATACATTTTAGAGCGCGATCCTCAGGCCAGGATCGTGTTCGGCTCGACCTTGACGCCCGGCCCCATCGTGGAGGAAACCGCCACGCGCTGGATGTAGGTGCCCTTGGAGCCGGCAGGCTTTGCCTTGGTGACCGCATCCGCGAGCGCCATGACATTCTGAACGAGTTTCTCTTCAGAGAACGACGCCTTGCCGATGCCGGCCTGCAGGATTCCGGCCTTCTCGACGCGGAACTCGACCGAACCGCCCTTGGCACCCTTCACGGCCGTGGTGACGTCCATCGTCACCGTGCCGATCTTCGGGTTCGGCATCATGCCGCGCGGACCGAGCACCTTACCGAGGCGACCGACCAGCGGCATCATGTCCGGCGTGGCGATGCAGCGGTCGAACTCGATCGTGCCGCCCTGTACCTTCTCGACCAGGTCTTCGGCGCCGACGACGTCGGCCCCGGCCGCCTTGGCTTCGTCAGCCTTGGCTCCCCGCGCGAACACGCCGACGCGCAGCGTGCGGCCGGTGCCGTTCGGCAGCGTGACGACACCACGCACCATCTGGTCGGCGTGACGCGGATCAACGCCGAGGTTGATCGCGATCTCGATGGTCTCGTCGAACTTCGACTTGGCGCGTTCCTTGACCATCTTGATGGCATCCGCGAGCGGATAGAGCTTCTCGCGATCGACGCCCTCGCGGGCCTTCTTCAAACGTTTTCCGATTGCCATGATTCGTTACCCCGCAACTTCAAGGCCCATCGAACGGGCGGAGCCCTCGACCATCTTCATGGCCGCTTCGACGGTATCGCAATTCAGGTCCTTCATCTTCTTTTCGGCGATCTCGCGCACCTGCGCCTTGGTCACCTTGCCGGCCTTATCGCGGCCCGGAGCTTTCGATCCGGACTGGATTTTGGCGGCCTGCTTGAGGAAGAAGGACATCGGAGGGGTCTTCATCTCGAAGGTGAAGGAACGATCCGCATAGATCGTGATCACCACCGGAATCGGCGTGTTCTTTTCTTCTTTCTGCGTCTGCGCGTTGAACGCCTTGCAGAATTCCATGATGTTGAGACCGCGCTGACCAAGCGCGGGACCGATCGGGGGCGAAGGGTTCGCCGCACCGGCCGGCACCTGCAATTTCAGGTATCCGGTCACTTTCTTTGCCATACGTTACTCCTGTTGTGCCGACCGAAGCCGACGGGTTCAGGTTTCGTGGTTCGGACGAAGACGATTGGCCATCGTCTTGTCCTCCCACGGCCTTTAATTACGCGGGGATCGTGCCCCGCGCCTTCCGGTCAGACCTTCTCGACCTGACCGAATTCCAGTTCGACCGGCGTGGCGCGTCCAAAGATCGACACCGCGACCTTGACGCGCGAGCGCGCCTCGTCAATTTCCTCGACCACGCCGGAGAACGAGGCGAACGGCCCATCGGCCACCCGCACATTCTCGCCGATCTCGAAGGACACCGACGCCTTCGGGCGTTCGACGCCTTCCTGCACCTGGTGCAGGATCCGCATCGCCTCGGCTTCCGAGATCGGCATCGGCTTGTTTTCCGCGCCGAGGAAGCCCGTCACCTTCGGGGTGTTCTTGATCAGGTGAAACGCCTCGTCGGTCAGCTTCATCTTGACCAGGACGTAGCCCGGGAAAAACTTGCGCTCGGCGTCGATCTTGCGACCGCGGCGAACCTCGGTAACCTTCTCCGTCGGTACCAGCACCTGCTCGAACAATTCATCGAGGCCGCGCTGCTTGGATTGTTCGCGGATCAATTCCGCGACCTTCTTTTCGAAGTTCGAATAGGCGTGAACGATATACCAGCGCTTGTCCATCATTTGCGTTCCGGCGCTTGCCATCAGTGGATACCGAGCAAAAAGGTGACGAGGTAACGGATAATTTGATCCGCGGCGAAGAAGAAAATCGAAGCCAGCGCGACCATCACGAACACCATGATCGTGGTGATCGTCGTCTCGCGGCGGGTCGGCCAGGTCACCTTGGCGGTTTCCGAGCGTACTTCCTGCAGGAATTTGAACGGGCTGAAAGCCATCGTTAGGGTCCGCGTCCGTCGTCAGACGATTGTCGAATTCAGGGAATCCGAACAGCCCTCTAGCGCCCAGCCCTCTTTTGAAGGATGAGCCGCCAAGCGGGCTCGATTGTTCGGGGGAATTTAAAGCCGCGCCGGATATCCGTCAAAGCGGGCCGACAGCAGGTGGCGCCTATGTACTGTGGGTCGGGACAAAGGTCAAGATAGCGGGAACCGTCAGAGAGAAACGGCCTCGGCGCGGAAGCACCGAGGCCAGTACCAAGTTTATCCAATCGAAACCGGTTTAGTGATGGCCACCGTGGCCACCCGGGTGCCCGCCGCCATGGCCGCCGCCGGGGCGTCCGCCGCCGTGCCCTGGGCGCCCGACCACGACCCGGCCGCGTCCGCCATGCCAGCCGTGCCAGCCTGCACCGCCACCCCAGCCCAAGCCGCGGCGCCAGGCGTAACCGCACCAGTAGAAGCCCGGACCGCGCCAGCCGCCGTCGTACCAGCAGTAGTTTCGACCGCCGAAGGCGAATTGCGCCTGTTCAACGTCGCTCGGGATTGCCGCCGGCGTAAAGCGGTCGACCGGCATGGCGCTGGCCTGGCCAGCCGCACCGAGCACGGTGAGAGAAACCGCGGTCGCGGCGGCATAGATCCATTGTCGCATGAAGCACTTCCTTTAGTGTTTTTGATAAGTCTTTTGGGGCTGGGTGACGTCGGCGGGCAGGCTTACGCCTGATGCCGAAATCGGATCGGCCAAGATCAATTGGCTCAACTGGCAGGGGCGGCAGGGCTCGAACCTGCGACACCCGGTTTTGGAGACCGGTACTCTACCAACTGAGCTACACCCCTACAGGGAACCTGCGTTGCCGCCGATCCGCGCCGTTTGAAGCATACAGCGCGCCCTGTTTGCAAGGGTGAAGCCATTGACGGACGGCGGCGTCGAAGCCGAGATTGGACCGATGGGCCCGTTGCGGCAAACCGCCTACTCAACAGGTGAGTTCTGCGCCAGAATTCGCAACGGCCCATGTGGCTCACGACAAAAGCGAAACGGGAGAAACCATGACCGCGCAAACCGCCGCCAAAGCTGCCATCACCCCGAAAACGCCGTCTCTCCCCCATGCGAAACCCGAATCGCTCGGACTTTCGTCGGCTCGGCTGCAGCGCATGTCGGACGCCTTCAGGCGCGAGATCGACAAGGGCAGCATCCCCGGTGCCACCGTGATGGTCGCGCGCCGCGGCCAGATCGGCTGGTTCGACGCGCTCGGCCGGCAAAGCCCGTCCGCCGCCGCGTCGATGACCCACGATACCCTTTTCCGCATCTTTTCGATGACCAAGCCGATCGTGTCGATCGGCATCATGATGCTGCTCGAGGAAGGCCACTTCCTGCTCG
Organism: uncultured Alphaproteobacteria bacterium; assembly: GCA_963756215.1. GTDB lineage: Bacteria > Pseudomonadota > Alphaproteobacteria > Rhizobiales > Xanthobacteraceae > Bradyrhizobium. Next base: position 4,939 of record CAVWMY010000004.1, read on the forward strand.
GCGATCCCGTCGCCAAATTCATCCCGGAGTTCTCCAGCCAGATGGTCGGCGTCGAAAACAACGGCAAGCTCGATCTGGTGCCGCCCCGGCGGCCGATGACGGTTCAGGATCTGCTGCGGCATACCTCGGGCATCACCTACGATCACACCGGCAACGGCCTGGTCCAGCAGATGTATCAGCAGTCGCGGCTGCGCAGCCGCAAGATCACCAATGCCGAACATGCGGCGCTGGTGGCGAGCCTGCCTTTGGTGTGCCAGCCCGGCGACGAATGGAACTACAGCCGCTCCACCGACATCCTCGGCCGAATCATCGAGGTGGTCTCCGGCAAGACGCTGGGTGCATTCCTGACCGAGCGCATCCTGGCGCCGCTGGAGATGACCGAGACCGCGTTCCACACCGGCGAGGAGAACGCGCATCGCCTCGCCGAGGCCTTTCCGACCGATCCGTGGAGCGGCGAGAAGGTGCAGCTCTTCAATATGCTGGAGAAGCCCGCGATGGAGTCCGGCGGCGGCGGACTGGTATCGACCACGATGGATTATGCGCGGTTCTGCCAGATGCTGCTCAATGGCGGGGTGCTCGACGGCAACAGGCTCGTCAGCCGCAAGACGCTGGAACTGATGGCATCGAACCATCTCGGTCCCGGCGTGAAAATTCAGGGCGCGCTGGTGCCGCCCGGTCACGGCTTCGGCCTCGGCTTCGCTGTGCGCACCGAGCCCGGCATCGCTCCGTTCCCGGGTTCGGTCGGCCAGTTCTTCTGGAGCGGCATGGCCGGAACATTCTTCTGGATCGATCCGAAGGAAGAGCTGTTCGCGGTCTTCATGATGCAGGGGCCCGGTCAGCGCATGTATTTCCGCACCCTCTGTCGCGACCTCGTGTACGCGGCGGTGGAGTGACGCCACAGCATCCATCCGGGGCGGCCCGCGGGACTGAAGCCGGAATCTCGGTTCGTCAGCTCGAGCTTCCGGGTTTGCGCTAGCGCGCGCCCGGAATGACAGAGCCCATTCAACTGATCGTCGCGCCGCCGTCGATGACGATGGTCTGTCCGGTGGTGAACGTCCCGGCGCGCGAGGCCAGGAACACCGCCGCGCCGGCGATCTCGTCGGGCTCGCCGATCCGCAACAGCGGCGAGCGCGCGGTGGAGGCTTTCAGCGTTTCGGGATTGTCCCACAACGCCTTGGCGAAATCGGTCTTGATCAGGCCCGGCGCGATGCAATTGACCCGGATGTTGTGTTTGCCGTATTCGCACGCGAGATTGCGCGCGAGCTGCATGTCGGCGGCCTTCGAAATCGAATAGGCGCCGAGCACGGTCGAGCCCTTGAGGCCGCCGATCGAGGAAATGATGGTGATCGAGCCGTCCTTGCGCTCGATCATCTGCGGCACCACCAGCGAGATCAGCCAGTGATTGGCGACGATGTTGTTGTCCAGGATCTTGCGGAACTGGTCATCGGAAATTCCCGCCTGCGGTCCGTAATAGGGATTGGAGGCCGCGTTGCAGACCAGCGTGTCGATCTTGCCGAAGGCGCGGTTGGTTTCCTCGACGAGATTTTTCAGATCGTCCTTGGTCGAGATGTTCGCGGCAACCGCGAGCGCGACGTTTTTGCCGGCCTTGTCGTTGATTGCCTTGGCGACCTCGTCGCAGACCTGCTGCTTGCGCGAGGAGATCACGACCTTGGCGCCTTGCTCGGCCATCCGCTCGGCGATGGCGCGGCCGATGCCGCGCGAGGAGCCGGTGATGACGGCGACTTTTCCCGACATGTCGAACAAGCTCATGCGTCTTCTCCCGATTGATCCGGCGGCGGATGCGCCGGCTTTTCATTTTAATTAGCTCAAGCGAGTTTGCTGGCGGTGGCGATTTCCGGGCCGGCCGGCTGATGCATGGCGTTGTGCCTGGCGTCGGCGATCCATGGTTGCTGGTTGACCATCGGAATGCGCCAGCCGCTGTGGCCGTCGCTCGAGAGATGATCGAGCCGCGTCACCGAGCAATTATCGATAGTGAAGGCAAGTCCCCGCTCCGGCTGATTGCCGAGCGCAAGGCCGACCGCCGCCTTGATGGTGCCGCCATGCGCCACCGCGATGATATCCTTGCCGGCATGCTCCCGGCTGATCCGCTCGATCGCGCCGCGGACGCGGTTGTAGAGATCCATGAAGCTTTCGCCGCCCGGCGCCGGATCGTCGATCGGCGCAAACCAGTAGCTGCCGACCGCGATCGGCCGGCTGGCGAAGAACGCCGCGCGGTTCAGTCCCTGCCACTCGCCGAGATGCTGTTCGGCAAGCGCCGCCTCTTGCTGCATCGTGGCGGGCTTGGGAAATCCCGCCGACCAGATCGCGTCGGCGGTCTGATGGGTCCGCTTCAGATTGCTGGAAAACCACGCCGCATTTCGCGGCAGGATTTTCGCGACCGCCTCGAACACTTCGCGATCCCCGGTGTCGCAACCGATGTCCTTCTGCCCATAAATGCAACCGCCATCCTCGCGTACCGGTGCGTGACGCACCCACCACCACCGCGTCGCGACCACGCCTTTGGGAACGGCGTGCTGTAGAACGAACGGTTTGTCTGGATTGGACATCTCGAAAACCCTTCAATACTGTTTGATGAGGCTGTACGTCAGACTTTGCTTCGCCTCAAGTGACGTTGCCAATTCCGCAGGGCGGCAAGCGCTGAATAACGACAACAGGGAGAAACGCATGGGCCGGCTCGAAGGCAAATCCGTCATCATCACCGGCGCGGGAAGCGGCATCGGGCGCGCGGCATCGCTGCTGTTCACCAAGGAAGGCGCCAGGCTGATCGCGGTGGACCGCACCGAGGCTGTCAAGGAAACGGTCGAGCAGGTGCGCAAGGCCGGCGGCACGGCGGAGGCCGTGATGGCCGATGCCGGTTCGGAAAAAGACGTGATCGGCTTCATCGACAAGGCGATCTCCAGCCACGGGCGGTTGGACGCCATCTGGGCCAATGCGGGCGTCAGCGGTGGCCTGGTGCCGCTCTCCGAGCAGACTGTCGACCATTGGCAGGAAATCTTGCGCATCAACCTGATCGGTCCGTTCCTCGCGATCAAATATGCCATGCCGCACATGATCAAGCAGAAATCCGGCTCGATCGTCTGCACTGCGTCGGTAGCAGGCTTGAAGTCCGGCGCCAGCGGCCACCCCTATGCATCGAGCAAGGCCGGCGTCATCAGCCTGGTGCAGACCACGGCCTATTCGCTGTCCGGTACCGGTGTGCGCATCAATGCGGTGTGCCCCGGCCTGATCGAGACCGGCATGACCAAGCCGGTGTTCGATCGCGCCAAGGAGCGCGGTACCGCCGACAAGATCGGCCAGCTCAATCCGTTGAAGCGCGCCGGGCAGCCGCACGAACTCGCGGCGATGGGACTGTTCCTCGCCAGCGACGAGGCATCCTACGTCAACGGACAGGCGATCGCGGTTGACGGCGGCCTCACGGCGTCGATGCCGTATGCGGGAAAACCGATCTAGGGAATTCTCACTCGTCATTCCGGGGCGAGCCAAGCGCGAACTATGATGCGCAATTGCGCATCTAGAATCCATAACCCCTGGGTTTTCGTTCGCCGCCAAATCCTGCCACGGGGATTGTGGATTCCGGGCCTGCGCCTGAAGGCGCATCCACGATGTGCCCTTGCACATCGGTGAATGACGACGGACATGACTTTACGCTCTCGCGACACGATGCGCCCGAGTTTTGCAAATCATTGACCCTCGAAGAGAGGGTGCAAGCGATCCCAAGAGGGACGCAGGGAAAGCCGGGTGCCCGGCGGCACCCGCAGTCCGTGTGCAAAAGGTAGTAAGCACACGGGTAGTCACCACAGGTTCGCCGGGACACCCGGCCTTCCCTGCGCGATAGTTTGACGGCTTATGCCGCGCTCTCCCTGGTGACCGGGCTTTCTTGCCACCATCATCGGCGTGATGCGAAGCATCATCGCCAATTTGACGCCAGCGTCGGGGCGTCAGGACCACACGGCTTTGCCGTACGCAACAACGCCATTCGTCCGCACGCTTATGCGCGCGCTGATGCTGCTGCGTCCACCGCATCCCATCCCAACGTTCGTGACGATGGCCAACGCCCCTCGTGAGGATGAGACGGCCGGAATAAGCCGGTGATTTGGGCCAAATGGGAAGCCGAAAATTTTTCGCGAAAGGGCTGGACAGCCAGGCGACCACGACACCCGTCGGGCAAATCAGTTTCGCGCGTTACGCACGAATAACAAAAAGCGCGATCCCATGAGATCGCGCCCTTTATCCTTACTTCGCGCCCGCCTTCTGCGCGTACTCCCACGAAGCCTTCGACAGCGGCACGGTGCGCTTGGCGGACTCCATCGCCTTGGCGCTGGCTGCGGTGCCGTCGCGGATGCGGCCGGCGATACCCTGGGTGATGCCGGCGAGGCGGAACAGGTTGTACGAAAAATACCAGTTCAGATCCGGAACGGCGCTGCCCGTGACGCCGCAATAAATCTGCGCCGCCACTTCCATGCTCGGAATGTTCAGCGCCTTGAGATCGGCGCCGGCGAGGCCCGGCATGGTCCACTGCATCAGCAGATAGGTGAAATCGGCCATGGGATCGCCCAGCGTCGACAGCTCCCAATCCAGTACCGCCTGCACGTGCGGCTCGGTGGCGTGGAAGATCATGTTGTCGAGTCGATAGTCGCCGTGGACAATCGAGACGCGTTCCTGCTGCGGCACCGTCCGCGGCAGCCACTCGATCAGCTTCTCGACTTCGGGAATGTGCTCGGTTTCGGAGGCGCGGTACTGCTTGGTCCAGCGATCGACCTGACGCGCGAAATAATTTCCCGGCTTGCCGAAATCGCCCAGACCGATCGCCTGCGGATCATAGGTATGCAATTTTGCCAGCGTCTCGATCTTGCTGGTGAAGATCGCGCGTCGCGCCTGCGGCGTCTGGCTCGGCAGCGTCGGATCCCAGAACACCCGGCCCTCTTCCATCGACATGATGTAGAAGGCCGCGCCGATCACCCCGTCGTCGGTGCACAAGGCATAAGCCCGGGCGACCGGAAAACCCTGCTTGCTGAGCGCAGCGATCACCCGGAACTCGCGATCGACGGCATGCGCGGACGGCAACAATTTGCCGAACGGCTTGCGCCGCATCACATAGGAGCGTGACGGCGTATCGAGCCGGTAGGTCGGATTGGATTGACCGCCCTTGAACTGCAGGACGGTCAGCGGCCCCTGATAACCTTCTACGTTTTCACGCATCCAGCCGTCGAGGCGCAACTCATCGATCCGATGCCGCTCCTCGACCGGTTTGGTGCCCGAGAAATCTTCGTCTTTCCTGACGCCTTGGTCTTTGCCGACGTCTTGGGCCACGGTGACGCTCCCTCGGATTCTTGGGGAGCGTCAACGTGAAGCTCCCGTTAGTGATTGGTGGGAGCGTTTGCATACTTCCGAAGTTCAAGTCTGGCAATGGCGCGATTGTGGACCTCATCCGGGCCATCCGCCAGGCGCATGGTTCGCATCGAGGCGTAATCGCGTGCCAGGCCGGCATCGTCGGAAACGCCGGCAGCGCCGAACGCCTGAATCGCCTGGTCGATGATCTTGAGCGCCATGTTGGGCGCCGCCACCTTGATCATGGCGATCTCCATCTGAGCTTCCTTGTTGCCGACCTTGTCCATCATGTCGGCGGCTTTCAGACACAGCAGCCGGTTCATTTCGATGTCGGTGCGGGCCTCGGCAATCCGCTGCTCCCAGATCGAGAATTCGATGATCTTGCGGCCGAATGCAGTGCGCGACGACAGCCGCTTCACCATTTTCTCGAGCGCCTCTTCGGCCTTGCCGATCGTACGCATGCAATGGTGGATGCGGCCGGGCCCGAGCCGGCCCTGCGCGATCTCGAAGCCCCTGCCCTCGCCGAGCAGGATATTGCTCGCGGGCACCCGCACATTCTCCAGCAACACCTGGGCATGACCATGCGGCGCGTCGTCGAAACCGAACACCGGCAACAGCTTCTCCACCGTGATGCCCTTGGTGTCGAGCGGGACAAGGATCTGCGACTGCTGCTGATGGCGCGCAGCGCTCGGATCGGTCTTGCCCATCAGGATCGCGATCTTGCAGCGGGGATCGCCGACGCCCGATGACCACCATTTGCGGCCGTTGATGACGTAGTGATCGCCGTCGCGCTCGATGCGGGTCTCGATGTTGGTCGCGTCGGAGGACGCCACGGCCGGCTCCGTCATCAGGAAGGCAGAGCGGATTTCGCCGTCCATCAACGGACGCAGCCATTTGCGCTTCTGCTCCTTGGTGCCGTACCGCATGAAAACTTCCATGTTGCCGGTATCGGGCGCGGAACAGTTGAACACTTCGGAGGCCCAACCGATATGACCCATCTGCTCGGCGAGCAGCGCATATTCCAGGTTGGTCAGTCCCGCGCCACGGAATTCATCGTCTTCATGCGCGTTCGGCGGCATGAACATGTTCCAGAGACCTTCGGCCTTCGCCTTCTTCTTCAGCTCCTCGACGATCGGAATCACCTTCCAGCGCTCGCCCGCCGCGTCCTGCTGCTTGTAGACGGGCACCGCGGGGCGGACATGCTTGTGCATGAACGACTGCACACGATCGAGCCATTCGCGCTGGCGGTCAGACATGTTGAAGTCCATTGGGCGTTCCTCACATTTTTGGCTTGAAAATCGTTGGCGGCACTGTCTTCCCGCCTCCGGTCGACCGCAAGGTATTTTATCGCGCGCCGCAAAGCGGCGATGCGGCCGGGCGTGGTTTTCGCGGGAATGCCGAGGCGCCTTCCGCGCATTGACATCCCAGCGTTCAAACCATAGTTTCATACAAGCGTTTGAAATGCAACGGCGCCGTTGCATTGGGGTCATGACATGCCAACAGATCATACCCGTACCGCCATCCTCGGCGCCGCCGAACGGCTCTACGCCGATCGCGGTTTCGCCGACGTCACGCTGCGCGACATCGTTGCCGCGGCCGACGTCAACCTCGCCGCCGTCAATTATCATTTCGGTTCCAAGGATGAGTTGATCGCCGAACTGTTCGTCACCCGCAGCATCGCCACCAACCGCGAGCGGCTCAACGAATTGAGGGCCGCGGAAGAAGCCGGCGGCGGCCGCGCCGGCATCGATGCCATCCTGCGCGCGCTGGTCGGGCCGACGCTGCGCGGCTGTCTCGGCCCGGACCGCGAACGCTCGACCGCGGCGCGCTTCATGATCCGCGCTTCGATCGAATCGGTGCCACCGATCCGCCGCATCAAGAACCGCGAAATCGATCACCTGCGAAAATTCGCCGCGGCGATGCGACGCTCCCTGCCCGACCGCAATGAGGTCGATCTCTATTGGGGCTTGCACTTCGCGCTGGCGATGGCGCACCAGACCATCCGCGACAGCGAGCGACTGACCAAGCTGTCGGACGGATCGTGCGACCTCAATGATGTTGCTGGGATCATCGAGCGCATCGTCGCGGTGTCGGCGCTGGCGTTGACGGGGAATGAAGCGAAAATGCCCGCGAAAGTGCTCGCACGCGGCACGCGCTAGTCAGCAGGCTCGGCGGCCTTGTCACCGGCATTCCGACGCGCCCGCAGTGTTGTGAACCGGACAAAGGCTGTTTCAGTTTGATCCAGGGTTGCGGTCTTACTTTACCGGTCTCGGGTGTTATAAATCCGTCATCGCGCCACGCGTTTTGCAGATGAACAAAAATTAAATCGTCAGGCTGATCGCGATGTTCTAGCGTTTCGCATTAGCGAATGCGGTTATTGCGGTGACATCCGTCAAGAGCAGTTTGTTCCCTGTCGTTCTAGGGATTTCAAATGAGTTCTCTTCAGCAGCGCCTTATAATTCTCTCCGACAGTCTTGCAGCAATTGTGGACAGGGGAACCAACCTCAAAGCCCAGTTGTTCGAATTGGACAGGCTGCGCGAGCGAATAGCACAGCGTGCCCATCAGCCGAGGAATCCGGAGATTTCCATGCCGACAGAGCAGCGATGCAACCGTTGCGGTAAGAACGACACCGTTCACGCGGTGAGTGATCCTGATTTCGATCGGCCGATTTTCGTCTGCATGGAATGCGCGTGGTGGGGCACCGAGCCGAACAACATGGCTTATCCGATTTCGGACTGGACTCCCGTCACGATTGCGGGGCCCGAGCCCACGAATGTGACGCCCTTCCGCAGGCTGACAAATTAGTTCCTGACGCAAATGTTGAACAAGGTGCGCCCTTGCATTTCAGGCGAGCGCGCGATCCGTTGGTTTCTCGTCAATCCGACAGACCGGCGCAGGCACGAAAAAGCCCCGGACGATGCCGGGGCTTAGTCGTCTGCACTCGGGAGTTTAAATCAGTATCGCGCGACGCCACCACCCCAGTTGAAGTGGTAGTTGATACGCGCGGTGACCATGTCGACGTCCTGATGGATGCTGTCGGTGCGGAAGGCGCTGCCGGCCGGGATACCGGCCAACACGCCTTGCGATGTGGTGGTGACGCTCTGGTTACCCATGAAAAGGTGATCGTATTCGAGCGCAACCGACCAATTCGGCGCGAAGCCGACTTCAACGCCGGTTCCGATCACACCGCCCCAACGCGTGTTATCGGCGGAATCGAATAGCCTGCCGTTGCTGGTAACCGTGCCCTGGAATTGATTGTCGGTCACGGCCGCGCCGCCCTTCACGTACCAAAGGACGTTATTCCAGGCGTAGCCGACCTGGCCCGTGAACAAGCCGAACGCTTCGACCTTGGTGTTGTTGGTCCAGGCGGGAACGAACGAGCTGACGTTGGATGATGTCAGGTCTGCCCAGTTTCCCTGCGCTTCCAGGCCGAACACCCAGCCGGCGCTCTGCCAACGATATCCGACCTGGCCGCCGGCCACCGCGCCGGTCGCGTTGTGACAGCCTTCGCGGAACGGATTGACGGGCGCACGGAAGCTCGTGACATCCCAGCAATCGTGGCTCCAGCCACCGCCAGCGTTACCGCCGATGTAGAATCCGCTCCAGTCGTAGTACGGCTGGATGTACGGCGCCGGCGCCTTGGCGTAGGGACGCGAGGCGATATCGGCCGCCGACGCGGGTGCCATGCCCAATGCAATCAGGCCGGCCGTGCCTAACAAAAACTTCTTCATCGCATTGCTCCATTTCCGTCGCTGTTGCGATTTATCCGAAACGATAAATGCGCTCGCGATCGCCGATAATTTTGCTCAACAAAGGTGCGCTTGATTTCAAATTTCGCCTAAACTCTAGGCGCTTTGCCTTGGAAATCATGTACCCCGGAGGCAACAAACGCCTTTTTAAAAATGGCCGAAAATCGTCGGTTATATTTAATCAAATGTGAAACGAGTGACGCCGCCGATTTAGTTCCGCGCAAGCTTTCGACGCGCATGCAGAGGAATGCACGAATGGTAGGCGACGGTGTTTTTGAGTCCTGAGGAACCGCTTCATCTTCATCTTTAAATCGCGGTTCCCGCCGTAACGGCGTGAAGCGCCGCTATTTAATCGACGTCCGACATCCCTGAAGGAAAAGCCTGGCGCAGCTGCGCGCGCGCGCCTGGGTTTGCGCATGCGAGGGCAACGGCCGCCCGCCGAAGATCGCGGCACGGCGCGGAGCCGAAGCAACCATGCCGAGCAGCATGCCGGCAGCCTCGTCGCAATCGTCGAGCATGATCAACCCGCGTGCCTCCTGGGTGCGAAGCCAGCCGGCCAGCGTTGCGATCGTCCGTTGGATGCCGTTGGTGTAGAACATTCCCGCCAGGCCGGAAAACTTGCCGGCCTCCTGCAGGATGATGCGCTGGAGCGCGACCACTTCCGGGTCAAGCGCGAGTTCCGCGCAGGCCATCAGTGCGAGATACAACGCTTCCTCGATCGCGACACCGTCGACGGCGCGCAGGTCGACCTCGGACAGGAATCGATCGATCCGATCCGACACCATGCCCTCGAACAGAGCCTCCTTGTTGGGGATCAGGCGATACAGCGTCTTGGTGGAGATCCCCGCGCTGCGGGCCACGGTCTCCATGCTGGTAGCCGCATAACCGGCTTCGGCGAATGCGTGCCGCGCCGCTTCATAAATCATCTGTCGGGTTTCGCGGTCAGGACGAACCTGCGGCCGGCCGCGGCAACGTCGGTCTGGTTCCGGCCGGCTCAGCGCGCGCCGGTTTTCAGGGTTCTCGGTCTCAGCCATGCTCTTACATGATGCCTGTCATTCTATTGACAGCTCCCAAGGTAGGTCTAATTTGGAAAATATCAAGTTTCCTATTTTTCGCCTTCTCCGCGATGAAGGCGGGGAGCGCGCCATGAACCAGCACTCATCGTCACTCGAGATCGAACGCCCGATTGCCGCGACCGATACCGCCAACGACTTGCTGCCCGATACTTTCGACAAGGCGACCTCCAAAGCTCCGGCTCAGGTCGTGTCGCGGGCGAAACAATTCAACCTTCGCAAGATGCTGATGGCGGGAGCCGGATTGGCCGTGCTGGCCGCAGCGGCCTGGTATGGCTGGGACTACTGGACCGTCGGCCGGTTCCAGGTCTCGACCGACGATGCCTATGTCAAAGCCGACAGCACGACCATTGCGCCAAAGGTTTCGGGCTACCTCGACGCGGTGCTGGTCGGTGACAACGAACGCGTCAAGGCAGGTCAGGTGCTGGCGCGCATCGATGACCGCGACTACCGGGTCGCGCTCGATCAGGCCAAATCCGATGTCGCCGCGGCCGACGCCGCGATCGCCAGCAAGCAGGCCATGCTCGAGGTTCAGGACGCGGTGATCGGCGCCGCCAAGGCAACCGTCGATGTGGACACCGCGACCGTGATGTTCGCCGCGCAGGAGAACAAGCGCTACACCGAGCTTGCCTCCACCGGTTACGGCAGCCTGCAGAACGCCCAGCAGGCGCAGTCGCGGATTGGCGCGGCGCAGGCGAGCGTACAGCGCGATACCGCCAACCTCGCCTCGGCGATCAAGCAGGTCGACCTGCTCAAGGCCGAGATCGCCCAGGCCAAAGCGACGCGGGCGCGCGCCGCCGCCGTTCAACACCAGGCCGAACTCAACCTCGGCTACACCACCATCGTCGCGCCGATCGACGGCGTCGTGGGCAACCGCACGCTGCGCATCGGCCAGTTCGTGCAGGCCGGCACGCAACTCATGTCGGTGGTGCCGGTGGCCAGCGCCTACGTGGTCGCGAACTTCAAGGAGACGCAGCTCACCGATGTCCGCGCCGGCCAGACGGTCGAGATCGCCGTCGACACCTTCCCGGGCCGGGTAGTGCGCGGCCATGTCGACAGCGTCGCGCCCGCCAGCGGCCAGGAATTCGCGCTGCTGCCGCCGGATAACGCCACCGGCAACTTCACCAAGGTGGTGCAGCGGATTCCGGTCAAGATCACGCTCGAGCGCAGCGATGGTGCATCGCTGATTGATTTGCGCCCGGGCATGTCGGTGGTCCCGACCATCGAGACCCGCGCGGGCGCCAAGGATCGTTAGTCAAGCCGGTCGTCAGTGAGGATCGTGCCATGTCAAACCTTACGCTTGTCGTCTCGAATCCGGCGCCTTCACCCGCGCAAGCCGCCGCGGACCCGAACCGCGCCAGCCTCACCACCTGGATCGCAGTCCTCGCCGCTATGATCGGCTCGTTCATGGCGATCCTCAACATCCAGATCACCAACGCCTCGCTGCTCAATATCGAAGGCGGCATCGGCACCGGCGTCGACAACGGCTCGTGGATCTCGACGTCGTACCTGATCGGCGAGATCGTCGTGATCCCGCTCACCGACTATCTCAGCCGCGTATTCTCCTTCCGCCTTTATATGCTGGCCAGCGCGACGCTGTTTGCGACCTTCTCGGTGGCCTGCGCGTTCGTGCACGACCTGCCGTCGATGATCGCGATGCGCGGCCTGCAAGGTTTCGCGGGCGGCGTGCTGATCCCGATGGCCTTCACGCTGGTGCTGACCAAGCTGCCGAAGGTGCAGCAACCGATCGGGCTTGCCGTGTTCGCGCTGTCCGTCACCTTTGCGCCGGCGATCGGTCCCACAATCGGCGGCTACCTCACCGAGAATTACGGCTGGCAGACCATCTTCTTCGTCAATGTGCTGCCGACGGCTGCGATGGTTGCGGCGCTCTATGCCACGCTGGAGCGGAAACCGATGCAGCTCGAGCTGTTGAAGGAAGGCGACTGGTTCGGCATCTTCACCATGGCGGTCGGGCTGTCGGCGCTGCAGGCCGTGCTCGAGGAAGGCAACAAGGACGACTGGTTTTCGTCGCCCTTTATCGTACGCCTCGCCGTGATCGCCGCGGTCAGCCTCACCGCCTTCATCTGGATCGAACTTTCCATCGAAAAGCCGCTGATACGGCTTCGGCTGCTGACCCAGCGCAATTTCGGATTCGGCGTCGTCTCGATGACGCTGGTCGGCTTCGCCCTGTTCGGATCGATCTACATCCTGCCGGCTTATCTCGGACAGGCGCAGGGCTACAATGCCGAGCAGATCGGCAACGTGCTGGCGTGGACCGGCCTGCCGCAACTGATCCTGATTCCGCTGATCCCGAAACTGATGAAGCGATTCGACACGCGCTACATCGCGATCACGGGACTGCTGATCTTTGCCTATAGCTGCTTCATGAACACGGCGATGTCGGCCGATTACGCCGGCGACCAGCTGTTCTTTCCGAACATCGTTCGCGCCCTCGGTCAGGCCATGGTGCTAACGCCGCTGACCTCGGTGATGACCGGGGAGCTGGCGCCACAGGATGCGGCGGCGGCATCGGGAATCAGCAACATGATGCGCAACCTCGGCGGCGCCATCGGTACCGCGGTGCTCGCCACCGTCATTACCAAGCGCGAGCAGTTTCATTCCAACATCATCGGCCAGTCGGTCACGCTCGGTCGCGAGGAGGTACGCGAGCGCGTTGCCCAGATGACGGACTACTTCATGGCGCACGGCGTTTCCGACCCGGCGGCCGCGCACGCGCAGGCGATCGTGGCGCTCGGCAAACTTGTCAAGCGGCAGGCGCTGGTGATGGGTTTCAGCGACACCTTTGCCGTGATCGGCGTGGCGCTGGTGTTCGCCGCCGCCGCGGTGGCGCTGACGCGCAAGGTCAGAGCCAGCGGCGCCGGAGCCCATTGAGGCCCCGGCTACGGTGACGGGCGCATGTCAATGCGACGCCGGCACCACGAGATCGTGCGGGCCGATCGGAAAACGGCGTACCCGGACCCCGGTCGCATGCCACACCGCATTGGCGACGGCGCCGGCCGACCCGGTGATTCCGATTTCGCCGACGCCCTTGATCCCGAGCGCGTTCACATGCGGATCGACTTCGTCGACCGTCAGTGCCTCGACACTCGGGACGTCGGCATTCACCGGGATGTGGTACTCGGCGAGGTTGGCATTGAGTATCCGGCCGGAGCGCCGGTCCATCACGGCCTGCTCGTGCAGCGCAAAGGACACGCCCCAGATCATGCCGCCGAGCAACTGGCTGCGGACCATATGAGGGTTGATGACCCGTCCGGCCGCAAAAGCGCCAACGACGCGGGTGACGCGGATCTGACCGAGGTCAGGGTCGACCTTGACCTCGGCGAACACCGCGCCATGCGCGTGCATGGCGTAGGTGGATTGGGCCGCCGGGTCCGGAGCGCCGCTGCCGCGGCCCTCGATCTCCCGCAGTCCGGCGCGTTCGAGGATATCGCTATAGCTCTCGCTGCGAGTTTCGTCGTCACGACGGAACAGCCGGCCGTCGCGGGCGACCACGCCGGCATTGCCCGCACCGAACAAGGGTGAGCGTTCATTGTTGGTGGCGAGATCCGCCAGCTTGGCAATCACCGCGGCGCCCGCATTGTGGATCGCCATGCCCGCGGTCGCGGTGTGGGCGGACCCGCCGGCGATGCCCGCATCGGGCAGGTCGGAGGTGCCCGACCTGAACTCGACCTGATCGAGGTCAAGCCCGAGCCCGTCGGCGGCGATCTGCGCCAGCGCGGTCCAGGCGCCCTGCCCCATGTCGTGTGCGCCCGTTTCCATCAGGCCGGTGCCCTCGCTGCGTAACACCGCACGCGCCTGCGCCTGGAACATCATCGCCGGGAACGTGGCGGTGCCCATTCCCCAACCGACCAGAAAACCGTTCGCGTCGCGCAGCTGTCGCGGCGCCAGCGGGCGGGTCGCCCAGCCGAAGCGCTCGGCGCCTTGCGCGTAGCATTGACGCAACGCTTTCGAGGAAAACGGTTTGCCGGTGATCGGCTCGACCTCGGCATAGTTCTTGAGACGGAATGCCAGCGGATCCATCCCACAGGCGTACGCCGCCTCGTCGATCGCGCTTTCCAGCGCAATGGATCCTGTGGCTTCGCCCGGCGCGCGCATGAACAGCGGCGTGCCGGTGTCGATTCGGACCGCCTCATGCGAGGTCGCGATGGCGGGGCTCGCATAGAGGGTGTGGGAAGCGTCGGCGGCGGGCTCGAAGAAATCGTCGAAGGTACTCGTCGCCACCTTGGCGCGGTGATCGATCGCGGTCAGCCGCCCATCGCCGTCGACACCGATTCGAAAGCTCTGGCGAGTTGGCGACCGATGCCCCACCGGCCCGTACATTTGTTCGCGGCGCACAACCAGCTTGACCGGGCGGTTGACCAACCGCGCCGCCAGGATGCCGAGGATCTGCGGCCCGGCGATCAGGCCCTTCGAGCCGAAACCGCCGCCGAGAAATGGGCTCCGGATATGGATATTCTCCGGCGGGATGCCGAACAGTCCGGCAATCCGTCCCTGCGCCATCGCAAGGCCCTGGCTCGGCGTATCGATCGACACCTTGTCGCCATCCCACGCCGCCACGATTGCGTGCGGCTCCATCGGATTATGGTATTGCGCAGGCGTCTCATAGACTGCCTCGATCCGCTTCGATGCGGCGGCAAGACCGGCCTCGACGTCGCCGCGGCGTACCTCGGCGGGATGCCCGACGCCTACCGCCGGCGGCACGAAACTTTGATCCGCATCCAGACCGACGCGGGCGGGCAGCACTTCGTATCGCGGCGACAACAAAGTTGCGGCCTCGGTCGCCGCTTCCAGCGTGGCCGCGATCACCACCGCGATCGGCTGGTTCGCATAACGCACCTGGTCGTTCTGCAGCAGATCGAGCCGGAACATGAAGGGATGCAGTTTGGCGTCCGGATCCTCCGCGAGCGGCGGCCGGTTGGCGGGCGTCATGACATCGATAACACCGGGATGGGCCTTGGCGGCCTGCAGGTCGAGGAAGGTAACGCGGCCGCGCGCGATGCTGCTCACAGCCATCACGGCATAGAGCATCCCGGGCGGATGGTTATCCGCGGCGTAACGGGCCCGTCCGGTGACCTTGAGCACGCCGTCGCGGCGGGTGAGCGGCTGACCGATGTTGGAGCCGTGCCGGGCATGGGCGGCGGTCTGGGTAAGGCTGATCTCAGGCATCCTGAAGTGCTCCGGGAGCGGATGAAAAGGGCGAAGCCGGCAACGCCGGCATCCGGCCGGGCGTGCCAGCCGCGGCGAGCGTCAGCGCGCGCACCAGGATTCGCTGCGCCAGTTCAATCTTGAAGGCATTGTCGCCGGAGGGTTTGGCGTCGGCGAGCGCGACCTCAGCCGCGCGGCGGAACGCGGCGGCAGCGGGCCGCGAACCCACCAACACCTGTTCTGCGGCACGGGCCCGCCACGGCTTGGCGGCAACGCCGCCGAGCGCCAGCCGCGCATCGCCGACGGTGCCGTCTTCGATCCGTAGCGCGGCCGCCGCCGACACCACCGCAAACGCAAAAGACGTGCGTTCACGGACCTTGAGGTAGCGCGCATGCGCGGCGAAACCCCGCGCTTCGGCCGGCAGCCGCAGCGCCACGATCAAATCTCCGGGCTCGAGCGCGCTCTCGCGCTCGGGGGTATCGCCTGGCAGACGGTGCAACGCTTCAAGCGGAAGCTCCCGCCGGCCGGCCTTGCCCTCGATCTCCACGACGGCATCGAGCGCGACCAGCGGCACGCTGAAATCCGAAGGATGGGTGGCGATGCAGGCGTCGCTCCAGCCCAGCACGGCGTGCAACCGGTTCTCGCCGTCACGGGCGTCGCATCCCGCACCGGGGTCGCGTCGATTACATGCGCTCGCGACGTCGTAGAAATATCCGCAGCGCGTGCGTTGAAGCAGATTGCCGCCGACGGTGGCGGCGTTGCGAAGCTGCGCCGATGCACCGGATAAAAGCGCCTCGGCGACCGCGGGAAAGGACCCGGCGAAATCGCGGTCGTAAGCAAGATCGGCATTTCGAACCAACGCCCCGATCCGCATTCCGCCGTCGGGCAGACGCTCGATGCGATCGAGCCCGGGCAGCCGCGAGACGTCGACCAGACGTTTCGGTCGGGCGATGCCGCCTTTCATGAGGTCGACAAGATTGGTGCCGGCCGCGAGATAGGCGGCACCCGGCTCGGCCGCGGCAGCGACCGCGGCGGCAATCGTCGTCGGCCTGAGGTAATCGAAATTGTTCATGCTGCGCGCCCCCGTTTGGCCGCTTCAAGGCTTTGCTGGGCGTCCAGCACCGCCTCGGTAATCCCGACATAGGCGGCGCAGCGGCAGAGATTGCCGCTCATGCCTTCGCGCACGCGCTCGGGATCGTTGCCCGCATGGCCCTCGTTGATCAGGCCGATGGCGCTCATGATCTGGCCGGGTGTGCAAAACCCGCACTGCAGGCCGTCATGCGCGATGAACGCCTTCTGAACCGGATGCAGATCATCCTCGTGTCCCACGCCCTCGATGGTGACGATGTCGGCACCGTCATGGCTGACGGCCAAAGCGAGGCAGGAATTGATCCGACGACCATCGACCAGCACCGTGCAAGCACCGCATTGGCCGCGGTCGCAGCCTTTCTTTGTTCCCGTCAGGTCGAGGCGCTCGCGCAGGAGGTCGAGCAGCGTCACGCGCGGATCGCCGAGTTCGACGTCCCGCCGCGCACCGTTGACGGTGAGGCTGATGGAGAGGTTCATGCAGTGCTCCAATGATGTATGGTCAAAATTGGGCAACGGCCGCCGACCGGTCGGCGACACGTGGCGAGTAGCGCTACATGCAGATACGGAGGCACCCTCCGTTTCGCAAGGGGCCGAGGACATCTAGATCAGACACGTGATGGCAGATCGATCCGCAGCAACGATTCGCAGACCCCGCGCCGACGCGACACGAAATCGCGAACGGGTGCTGGAGGCTGCCAAGGCCATTTTCAGCACCAGTGGTGCGTATGGAAGTCTCGAAGCGGTGGCAAGACGCGCCGGCGTCGGCATCGGGACACTTTATCGTCATTTCCCGACGCGTGAGGCGCTGTTCGAAGCGGTCTATCGACGCGAGGTAGAACAGCTCGGCGAATTGGCGGAACAACTGATGAAAAGCGAGGCAACGCCGGTCGACTCGTTGCGTCTTTGGTTGCGCTCCAACGTCGAATTGGTAGCCACAAAAAAAGGCATGTCGGCCGCGCTCGCACTTGCCGCGCATCGGTCGCCGGAACTTGCTGCCTATTCGTTGGAGCGCCTCAGCAAAGCCGTAGGCCTCCTCCTCGCACGCGCCGTCGCGGCGGGTGAAATCCGCGATGACGTCAGTCCGGAAGACCTTCTACGGGCGCTGGTCGGCATGTGCTATCTGCACGATCAACCCGGCTGGCAGGTCGGCGTCTTGCGGCTCTTGGACATCTTCGTCGACGGACTTTGCGTGCGGCCGGTGCAAGCCACACCCGCGCCGTCACCACGCAAACCCGCTACAAAACGCGCTGGAGCGAAGCCCGCACGGCATGGCCCGCGGAAAAACGGCAAATCGCCGGCAGCGGTTCCCCCGCGCCGGTGATCTTTGCTCGTCGGCCTTAGGCAAGGTTGAATGCGCAAGCAGGATCGCCGACGGCGCGGCCGCCGCGCGTTTATGACAGCCCAAGCATCGCACGGGCTTCCGCCGCCGAAGCGATATCGGCGCCAAGGCTGCGCAAAATGCCGGCGGCATGCGAAACCAGTTCGGCATTGGTCTTCGCCAGGACACCCTTCGAAATATAAAGATTATCCTCCATGCCGACGCGGACGTGGCCTCCGAGCAGCCAGGCCTGCGCTACCATCGGAAACTCCGAGCGGCCAATGCCGAAACCGGACCAGATCGCGCCCGGCGGCAGCAGATCGCGTGCGTAAAGCATGGTCTCGGACGAGGCGTTGAAGCCGTATTTAACGCCGAGCACGAGCGAGAAAAGTCCCGGCCCCTGCAACACGCCTTCGGCGATCAGATCGCGCGCCAGATGACAATCGCCGGTGTCGAACAATTCCAGTTCCGGCATGACGCCGGCCGCCTTGATGCGCTCGGCCATCTTGCGAACGTTGCGCGGCGTGTTGATCACGACCTGCCCGCCCGAATTCATCGTGTTGAGATCGAGCGTACAGATATCGGGACGCAAAATCTCGACATGTTCGACGCGGCGCTCCGGCGCCATCAAGGTCGTGCCCGCGCCGGCCACCTTGGGATCGTCGTCGGACGGAACGAACCGTCCGCCGGGACCGGTGGTCAAGTTGATGATCAGCTGGCGGTTACGGGCGCGAATGCGATCCATCACGTCGCGGTAGAGATCGATCGACATCGACGGCGTGCCGGTCTCGGGATCGCGTACATGAATGTGCGCGATCGCAGCGCCCACCTCGGCTGCCTCTAGTGCGCTGTCGGCGATCTGTTGCGGGGTAATCGGCAGATGAGGCGACTGGTCCGGCCGGGTCAGGTTTCCGGTAATCGCGCAGGTGATGAAAACTTTCCTGGAGGAACTTTTGGAGGGATTGTCGGGGGAATTGGATGCCATCCGGGATGCCTTCCGCCTTCTCGTTGCAAGATAGGACCCGTGCCATAGCCTAACCCGATCGGAGATGCGAGGACCCTCCGGAACATTCCCGGCACCGCTCAATCGCGTCGGTGGCTTGACCGGACCGTACTCACCCTAGCGTGTGTGACGGACCGGCTGGATGTCCACCGCCGCGGTCGATCTACCGCCCGGATACCAGCGGCACGCAGCCGGCGTCGCCCCCGCCAAATTCCGAAGCGCCACGAAGATGCCGGTTGTGTCGATTGAGGGCGGGTACGGCTGACGCTCAGTGCGAAGCGTCGCGGCGGTGCAAAGCCGCGTTTATATCGTCGGATTTATGGATTATCCCGGCACTTACGGCGACCGAGCACCGTCACGGTCTTCGGCATCGTGGTGGGGGAAAGCGCCGCTCACCCCACCCAATCTGCCGCAGCACAGAAGCCGCGCATATGTTATGGTTGCTTGGGCCGCCGTGCCCGTGACGACGTCGTCACGATCGCGGCGGCATCACACCAAACCTCACACCGAAATCAGAGAAACTTACCGAGCAGCTTCTCAAGCCAGTTCAGAAAATCTTCGCCGCCGGGAGTAGCTCCGTAGCCACCACCACCGTTCTGGCCTCCGCCGTTCTTGCCACCCCCGCCGCCGGACTGCGCGATGGCATTGGAGGTCAGCGATGTGGAAAGCAGGACAGTCACTGCCGGAGGTGTCACGACGGCAAACTTACCACAGGCCGCAAGGAATTTCCGGCGATCGTCGTCGACGGGATTTCCGGTATCGATCGATGGTTCGTCCTGATGCTGGGCCATTTTTCCAAACCTTATTGGTAGTATTTAATTTAGGCACTACTTAATAGTGATCATTTAATTCCCGTTAAGGCAATATGTCAAGAAAATTGCACCCGGCATGGAGTTGCAGACGAAGGGCATAATAACGATTTTAAATGCGTCTATTAAATACTGTATGGGGTTCGCGCGCCTCTTCGATGATCCGGACGGCCGAGCAATATGATGATCCAGATACACAAAGACACCCAACCGGCTGATTTACCATATGCTTTCCGCCCGGTCGTCGGGGCTTCGTTCGCGCTCATTGACGACCGGCCGGTGCTGTTCAGCGAGTCCGCCCAGAAGATTTATGAGCTTAACCAAATGGCCGCCTATATCTGGTGCGGCCTGCTGGATCGAAAGCCGGCCGAGGCGATCTGTCAGGACCTGATTAAATCTGGGCTCGACAGCGCCACGGCACAGAATTGCCTGCGGCAGGCGCTGCGAAACTGGCTTAAACTCGGTCTGATCGAGGTTGATTGGACGCTGAGCGATTCACACGCCTTCGCCGCCAAGGTCGGCAAGCTTCCTGTGAACATTCGCACGTCGAGCGAGCGGCTTACCCAGCTTCTGATGCCCTTGTTCGGCCGGGTTGGCGATGTCGACGACCTCATCGAAGACACCTTCGAGATTGTGGAGATCAATTGCGATTTCCACATCTTTCACAACAGAAACCGTGCCGCGCAGTGCAGCATCAACGAGCTGGTACCGACCCTTAAAGCGCTTGTCACCGAACAGATTGCGCTCAAAAGCTCACCCGATATCGCGCTGCATTCGGCCTGCCTGCTGACGGGCGGCAGAGGCCTCCTGGTCAGCGGCCGCCCCGGGGCAGGAAAGACCACACTGGCGGTCCATTTGATGGAAGCGGGCTTTGCCTATGCCGCCGACGATATCGTCCTGATCGCGCCCGACGGACGCGCAACCGGCGTTCTGTTTGCGCCCGCGCTTAAACAGGGCGCGTGGACCATGGTGGAGAAGTTCCGTCCTGACCTGACCGAATCCGCCGTGCACAGCCGGCCTGACGGCAAACGCGTCCGATACCTGAACGCCCCGCAGATCAGCGGTGATGGCAATGGAAGCGTGCCGGTGGGCTGGATTATCTTCATCAAACGTGCGCCCAATATCCGCGCCCAACTCACCCCGCTCGGGCAATTGGAAACCATTCGAAGAATGATAGTCAGCTCCCATGCACCCGACGGAAAAATGAGCCATCAGGCATTCCACGCGATGAAGCGGACGGTGGCCAACGCCAAGTGCTTCGAATTGCGCTATTCCGACGCCGTGCAGGCCCGCGACGCCATCGTCGAGCTTTGCAATGCCTAATCACAGCCGCGCCCTCACCCAGTTGTGCGCCTGTCTAAGGGGCTCCGCTCCCTCGCGCGTCGACTGGATGTCGTTGCTTGGTCTGGCGAACGACACGCTGACAACACCCGCTTTGATGGAATTTGCCACTCGCTGCAAAGACCGTATCCCGGACGACGTTTACCGCTACATTCAGGAGATGTTCGCGCGCAATGTCGCGCGTAACGATCGTCTTGCCGCCCAGCTCGCGGAAACGGTCGAGGCCATCAACGGTCGGGGCGTGACACCTATACTGCTGAAGGGGGCCGCCATGCTCGCCACGGCCGCCCGTCCGCGCTGGGGTTCAAGGCTCATGTCGGACCTCGACATCATGGTGTCGCCCGATCAAATCGAGGATACCATGACGGCGCTATTTGCTGCCGGCTACAGCATCGACACCGTACCGCCACCGGACGCCGGAAAATGGTATGTCGACCTGAAGCGGCCGCACGATGTCGGAATGGTCGACCTGCACCGCGAGCTTCCCGGTCCCGCTTTTTTCTACCGGTCGCCGGACTGGTTGAAACGACATTGCCGTATGGTCGCCGTCGGACGAGGACAGGCTTACGTTCCGTCCGCCACCTATCAAGCGCTGATCCTGACCATTCACGATCAATTCCAGGATCACGACTATTGGGTCGGCGATATCGATGTGCGGCACCTGATCGAATTGCGGGATCTGGCGGCTTCGCCGGAAGGTATCGATTGGGAAGCCCTGGCGGCACTGGCGCCCAGCCAGCTTGCGCGCAATGCCCTTGAAACCCAGCTGGTCGCGCTTTCTCGCCTGCTCGGCGTCGATGTTCCCGCCCGGATGCGCAGTCGACTGGTTCCCCGTCTGCAGCACCGGCGGAGGCTGGCACAGGCGCGACATCCGCTGTTGCGCCAGGCGCTGCTGCCAATCGCCCTTCTGGACTATCGGAATTATCGCCACGAGCTTGGCCGATCAATCGATGGCGGGGCAGCCAACAGCAAGCGAAAGCGGGCCCTCCCCAGAGGCGATACGATGCGCTTTTTGCTGGCCCTGTCGCGCAGGCAACGCGTTGGCAAGATCTGACCCCGGGTAACCAAATTGGCCTCCGGCCATTGCTTTCCAGCCGCGACACCGCCATGTTCCGTGCGCCGTGCAACTTGCATTTTATTTGATTTAAAATTTGATTAATTTATTTATTTAATTCTGGTAATCATTAATTTCGATTGCCCGGGAGCATCCGAGACTTCCATGGAGCTGGCGAAACACATCGAAGTGGCGCCCCGAAACGGGGACTTCGTGGTCCTGCTCGACGGCTGTTCGGACGCCTGGGAGGTCGGCCGCTGGTCGCCTGAAGGCGATCGCTGGGTCCGGATCGACGGCAAGCCCGTGCGTATTTTTCCAACCCATTGGGTGGCCGTCTCCGGCGATGCCGCGGGCTCGGAGAATAGCGAGGGCCTGTCGTTTCTCGTGCCACCCCCCGCTCCGATCCAGAACGTGCGGAAGCGCGGCCGTGCGGGCTTTATGCTGGCGGCCGCTGCGACGGCCGTTTTCCTCGGCGGCTGGGCCGTCTTCGCCTTGATCGGAAGCCGGGTCGCCTCCAGCGCCGGTGAAACCATCGGCTCGGCGGCCGCAACAAGCCGAGCGGCGTCCGCCGCGCGCGATACCACGGATGCGACCGCCGCGCGCGAGGCAATCGAAGCTCGCACCAAACGAGAAGAGGCGTTGCAGGCCGACGCAGCGGAAAGCAAACGCGCCGCGGATGCCCGGCAGAATGAACTAAAGCGGGCGCTCGACGACAAGGAATCGCTGTCGAGCGAGCTTGCGTCCATCCGCGGGAAACTTGCGAGCGCCCGCGATGAGATCGCACTCCACGTCGGGCGAGAGAACGCGGCCTTAGCCGACGCCCGGGAAGCGCGGCGCGTGGCGGATGCCAGACAGAAGGAATTGAAGCTGGCGCTGGCCGAAACCAAGACCAGGCCTGAAGCTCTCGCGCACGAAAGTCACGCGCCAGTTATATCGGGCCCGGTCCAGCTTCAGCCCCGCGGACATGCCGCGCCGGGCTCGCGCGGCGACGGCGCCGCCGCTCCCCGTTCATCTCCGGCGGAACCCGGTCAGTCGCCGCCGACCGATGCGAATTCCTCAACGGAGGAAGCAAGGCTTGTCGCCCGCGCGGATACGCTGATCAAGCAATCTGATTTCACCGGCGCGCGGCTTTTGCTCGAACATGCATTGGAAAAAGGCAGCGCCCGGGCAGCTTTCATGATGGCCGAAACCTATGACTCGCGAACGCTTCGCGCCATGCAAGCCTACGGTGTTCGCGCCGATCCCGAAAAGGCACGCGAGCTTTACGAATTGGCCGCGGTAGCCGGCATCGAGCAGGCCCGGGAACGATTGGAAGCCTTGAAGTAGGGTTCGTCTCCCTCAGCGGAGCCGGCTCTGGAAAGCAAGCCGCCACCTGCAGCAGCGCTCCCGACGCGCATTACCGTCGCGGATGCCTGCCAGATCGCCGGAATCAGGACGGCTTGAGAATTTTGACCAGGCATTGCCGGGCACCCCCGGCTTTGCCGCCCGCCGATTTTGAAAGAGATGGATATTACAATGGCTTTGGTGACCAAACTCACGGCGCTTGCGATCCTCACTTCGACAATTTGCGGATCGGGTCATGCACAAGCACCTCGAACGCGCCTCGCCCCGCTGCCGCCCGTCTTGATCGCTGCCGGCGAAGCGCAGATCAAACAGCAACTCAATGCCTGGGCAATCGGTTTGGCCGGCGGCCTGCTCGAAGGAGCACCCATCCGTCTTGCGACGGATATCGCCCGGGTCGTAAATGAAGGCGGCGTGATGCATGTGCTGCCGATCGTGACCCGCGGTCCCACCGATAACGTCAACGACCTCTTGTATCTCAAGGGCGTCGATGCGGCCATCATCAACACCGACTCGCTCGAAGAATACAAATCCCAGGTGCCGCAAATTCGCCAGCGCATCACCTACCTCCTGAGCCTGTTTCCGTCCGAGTTGCATATCTTCGTTCGTCCGGAGATCCGCTCCCTTGCGGACCTCGCCGGCAAGAAGGTGAATTTCAATACGCAGGGTACCGCGGCGGCATATTCCGGCCCTCTGATCTTCAGCCGGCTTGGACTGAGCGTGGACAAGACGTTCATCCCGCACCCGGTCGCCCTCGAGCAGATGCGACGTGGCGAGATCGCCGGCGTGGTTTTTGTGACGTCGAAGCCCGTCGATGCCTTCGTGAAAGGCGGATGGGATCCGGGGTTCAAGTTTCTTCCCGTCGACTACGGTGCAAAATTCGAGGACTACTATCTGCCTTCGTATCTCGACGCCTCGGACTACCCAAATCTCGTTCCCAAGGGGGAGCGCATTGCCACGATTGCGGTTCCCACGATCCTCGCCGCATACAACTGGCCCCGCGGCTCGGACCGTTATCGGCGGATCGCGCGCTTCACCGACGATCTCTTCAGTCGGGTCGACAAATTGCAGGCGCCGGGGTTCGACCCGAAGTGGAAGGATATCAATGTCAGCGCCAATGTTCCCGGTCTGCCGCGTTTTCAGGCCGCGCAGGAATGGATCGACCGGTCGAGAACCTCGACACGAAGTGAGTCCCGGTAATGCGGGCGCAGGCTCTTGCCCTTGCGCTCATGATACTGGGCCACGGCGCCTCTGCCGAGCCGGCAGGCGATGCGATTACGCGACTGAAGTCCTGCTTTCAGCTCGACCGCGCGGCGCGGGCAGGATGCCTGGAAAAACTGTCGAAGGAATTGCCCGACGGAGATTCCGTAGGTTCTTTGCCGCCCGCGGCGGACAACTGGATCGTCAGCGAAACAACATCGCCGGTGGATTATAGTCCGATCGTGACGGCCGCAACGCAGTCGGCGCCTGTCACAAAAGACGCGCCGACTACCCTTGCCATTCGCTGTCGCGGACAACGCACCGAGCTTATGGTCAATACCGAGGGATACTGGCGCGCCTCGCCCGCCAACCAATTGCAAGTCGACGCCAGCATCAACGAGCAACCCGCGATCAGGACACGATGGACGGCGTCCGCTGACGGCAAGACGGCCGTGTTCAGGGACGATGCCGTTCGATTTCTGCAATCGTGGCCCGACGACGGCCGGATAACCATCGCCGTATTGAATCCACCGGGCGCGGCGCAACAAGCCACGTTTCGACTGAGCGGGCTGGAGAAGATCCGGCAGAAAATCGGCGCGGCCTGCAAATGGGCACCGGCCGCGGGACAACCGGCGCCGCCGGCGCGACAAGTCCGTTAACCATCGCACGCCACGCAAGGTGCACGGCAGCGACGTCCCCGGACGGCCCGACGGTTACGATAAAAGCCGGAATATTTTGCCCGGCGGTATCGGGCATGTATAATCGAGAGAATTTATTTTCACGCACGTGTTTGTTCGATCGGGATGGTCACCTAAATGACTCGCATCGCTGTACTGGTCACCGGAGGTGCCGGTTATATCGGATCGCACTGCTGCAAGGCTCTTTACAACTCCGGGTATCTTCCCGTCTGCCTCGACGATCTATCCACCGGACATCAGGAGTTCGTGAAGTGGGGACCGTTGGTCAACGCCAGCATTGCGGACAAGAATTCAGTTACGAAAGCCATCTCCGAATTCGGAATCTCTGCCGTTGTTCACCTGGCTGCATCAAGCCTGGTCGGTGAATCGGTCGCCGATCCGCAAAAATACTATATCAACAACGTGACGGGAACGCTGGCGCTGCTGCAGGCGATGCTCGAACGAAACTGCAAGACGATCGTCTTTTCCAGCACCGGTGCGGTTTACGGAGATGCGGGCGGCGGCGCAATCCGCGAGGATGCCGCCGGAAAACCAGTCAGTCCGTACGGCGTCTCGAAATGGATGGTGGAACGGATTCTGCAAGACTACGGCAGAGCATACGGGCTGAAAGCGGTATGTTTGCGCTACTTCAATGCGAGCGGCGCGGACGCTTCCGGGCTGATCGGTGAATGGCGCGAGCAGGAAACCCACCTGATCCCTCGCGCGATGATGGCGCTGCAGGGACAGATCCCCGAGCTGCAGATATTCGGCGTAGACTACGACACGTCGGATGGCACGGCGGTACGTGACTACATTCACGTTACCGACCTTGCCGCGGCCCACATCGCGGCGTTGCAAAAACTGTCGACGGATTTTCCCGGCGGCAGCTTCAATCTCGGAACGGGAAAGGGATTTTCCGTTCGACAGGTTTTGTCTTCGATCGACAAGGTGACGGGAAAGACCGTGCCAACCGTGATCAGGGCTCGGCGCGACGGCGATCCGACCTTCATCGTCGCTGATCCGTCGGCCGCGCGGGAAGTTTTGCAATTTCGACCGGCCTTTTCGGACCTGGACACGATTATCCGTTCGGCCTGGAACTGGCATCAAACCCGGGTTTGATGGCGCGGTCGCCTCACAACAACAGAGCACGACGGCGCCCGTGCGAGCTGCCACTGGTCGGCATTTGCTGTCGGCAAGAAAACAAATCAGCGTCGGTCTTGCACCCAGTCGATCCGCTGTGGCGTTTTCGGAATGCGCGCGGGCATTAATCCGCGACGTCACCCGGAAGCAATTCGATCACCTGCCCGGCTTCGGCGCTGGTCAATTTGGCGTGGAGAAACGGAGCGAGTCTTTGAACGATCCGATGCCGCTCCAGAAAGATCTCGCGACCAATGGCATCGCTGTAAAGCCGGATGACGTGAACGGTGTCACGCGGCACCTTGCAGACGACAGGGCCGATATCGGTCGCGGCCTCGATATAAAGCGCGTGGCCGTCCCAATCGATCTGGTTCGAGAAATGCGCTGTCATCACGACCTCCTCCGACGCAACAAGATCACCGCAATGCAGCACACCAAACAATATTAATCAATTAAATATTTAATACTGGCATTTAATATTCCGTGGCGCAGACTGGCGTCATTCTCAAGCGACCGCGGCCAGGCACGATGAGCTGTCGCCGTACATACCTGATTTCGTTATGTAAAATCGTCACACGATGATCGCCTCCCCGCGCAAAATCAGCTTGTCGACCATTTAATTCAGAAGTACCATTTAATGTCATGATTGAGCTTTTCGTGATACTCGGCGTGCTGGTGATCCTGACGCTCTGGATTGTCGGCCACAACATCTACCTGTGGCGAACCGACGTCCTGAGCGGCAGCTATATTGCAAACGACGAGCCCGGGCCCGCCCTCGCCGATGACGAAATCGCCACCGCAAGCGAGGCCGCCGAGCAGAGACGGAAGACACGGGCTTTCTTGTTCGGCTGGAGTTCGGATCGGCCCTTGCGTGAGTCGCGGGGCGGGAGCGAAGCACATCCGATCGATTCAGGAGATAGCCGCGCGGACACCCTGACGGCAGCGCCACCTGAGACCGTGGCGGCTGAGACCGTGGCGCCCAACACCGAGGCGGCTAAGTCTGTGGCGCCGACGAAATAACGCTTGCTGCTTTCACCAGCCGTCGGCGGTCTTGCGCGTCCCCAACGCTGCGGCAATGCCGTCCAGCACGTCTTCTTCCAACACGTGCTGCCGAACGCCGACATCGCGCGACAGCGCCTGGCTCGCCCCGGCAACCATCGCGTGCGGAACCATCGCTCCGACCTCGGGCGACGGAGCGCGCGCGGGCAATGCGCCTGCCAACGGCGCCGTCACGCGGCGATGCCGGGTCACGTCGGCGGCCCGGCGGTCGAACTCGCAAAACGCGCTGGCCAAATGTTCGATACGCCCACGCACCTCCCAGGTCTGGTCCGAGGCAGTGGACTCGTCATCCCCGTACTCGACTATCTCGCCGGGCCCGACCGGGTCTTGTTCACCATGCCCGAGCACGGGAACCGGATCGCGGTATTGTGCCGGGGAAAGTCCGACTTGCCCGTCGGACGGGCGACCTGCGGAAGCCTGGTCGCGCCGCTCCAACTCGGCAAGGCGGGCCGCCTGATCGGCGCACCATCGCTCCAGGCGCGCGATGGTCGCCAGCATGGTCAGCGTGTCGGATTGACGCACTTTCCGGGCATAGTCGGCCAAAAACGCACGCCCGCGCGCCGTTTCCCGGATCGCCGCCTCGATCGCACCAAAATGATGATCGTGCACACCCGTCGAATTCGACATCGTCCACCGGAAAATGACCGGCACCAGCCGATCGAATACAACCCGCGCCCCAGCCGATTCTGACCAACAATACTTAAGCGATATCTAATTAATAAATATTAACCACACCAAAGTCTCATCGACTCGGGACGCACTGCAACTGTTAATAGCAAACAAAATACGATATTTTTATATGCGACGCTTGCCGTCGCTTCGATTTCTAACATAGGGCTGAACACAGTGTGGAAGTCACGGCCATCGCATAAGCGCGCGGCAGCGCGGTTACCCGACGGAGTCCGGGTCTATGCGATCGGCGATATCCATGGCCGCTCCGACCTTCTGGACGTCCTGCTGCAGCAGATCGAGGCCGACTGCGCGCTGTATCCGTCCAGCCGTCCGATCGTGGTTTTTCTTGGCGATTATATCGACCGCGGACCCGGTTCGCGGGAAGTGGTGGATTTGCTGCAGGCCTGCGCGCGGACAAGAGAGACGGTGTGCCTGCGGGGCAACCACGAAACCTTCGTTCGTCGCTTTCTGGCCGAACCAGCCATTCTCGACGAATGGCGGCTGTGCGGCGGTCTCGAAACCCTGATGTCTTATGGGCTCAAACCGTCGATCAGTCCGGACGCCGCCGAGCAAAGCCGGCTCGCCGACGAGCTGGCCCGATCGATCCCGCAACGACACCTGGAATTTCTCGACGGCCTCGATCTGTCGTTCAGCTGCGGGGATTTCCTGTTTGTCCATGCCGGCATTCGCCCCGGAATAGCCATTCGCAGGCAGCGGGAAGAAGACCTGTTGTGGATTCGCGACGAGTTTCTGTTTTGGGAGCAGCCATTCGAGAAGTTCATCGTGCACGGGCATACGCCGGTGCCTGCGCCCGATATTCGATCGAACCGGGTCAACATCGATACCGGCGCGTTTGCGACCGGTCGCCTGACCTGCATCGCGATCGAAGGCAGCTCGATCACGCCGCTGATCGATGTCCGCGACTGGATACGCAACGGCGGCGGCATTCGCACGGCGCAACCGACACGCACTGAGCCCGCGGCGTTGGCGTTGGCTCCGGCGATCTAAGTTTGCCGCCTGGAAATTCGGGACCTCACACGGTCCCGACTCCACGCAAGCGGCATTGCGCATCGGCAAGCCGAAGGCGATGGTCTCCGGTCCCGCAGAGATCGTAGCCGATCCCTCAAAGACCACCGCCCCCGTTCATCGTTCCTTGAAGGCTCGCTCCGCCTGATCCCGCAACGGCTTGATCAGGTAGGCGAACGCCGTGCGGCCGGGGGTCTTGATGAAGACGTCGACCGGCATGCCGGGCAACAACTTGACTTCCCCCATCTTGGCAACCTGCTCGGGTGCGAGCTGCACGCGCGCGGTATAGTAGCTGGTGCCGGTGCGCTGATCCTGGGTGGTTTCAGCCGACACCATGCTCACCTCGCCCTCGATGCTCGGCGTCGTTTTTTGATCGAATGCGGCAAACCGCATCGAGGCGTTTTGGCCGACATAGACCTGCTCGATATCGCGCGGCGCGATCTTGACCTCGACAGCCAGAGCGTCGGCGTCCGGAACGATCATCATGATCGGCTCGCCGGGCGTGATAACCCCGCCGACGGTGTGTACCGTAAGCTGATGCACACGGCCGCTTTGCGGGGCGCGAATGTCGATCCGGTTGAGCTGATCCACCGCGGCGGTCTTGCGTTCCGTGAGTTCGGCGATCTTCGATTGGGCTTCGATCAAGTCCTTGCCGACCTCGGTCCGCAGATCCTGATCGATCTGAATGATCTGAAGCGCGATCTCGGCTATCTTGCCCTTCGACTGCGCGATCGCTCCGGAGAGCTGGCTGCGTTCGCCGTCGATGCGCGCAGAATCGCGCTCGAGCGCGGTCAGCCGGTTCATCGGCACCAGATTCTTCTGGAACAACGTGCGTACGCCCTCGAGCTCCTGGTGAATGAACTCGACTTCCTTCTGCTTGGCGTCGACCTGCCCGAGATATCCCTTGATCTCTTCCTGCAGCTGGGCGCTACGCTCCATCAGCTGGGCTTTCTGTCCGGCCCGTGCCTGGCGGCGCAGGTCAAACAAGCTCTTCTCGGCAGTAATCGCTCGCGCGGCTTCGGAGCTCGGGTCACGGGCCCGATCGAGCAGGACCTTGGGGAAGGTTACCTGGTCGACGTTGTCGCGTTCGCTTTCCAGCCGCGCCTGACGCGCCAACAGGTCGTCGAAGTTCTTCGAAATGATCGTGGCATTGGCCAGCGTCTGGGTTTCGTCGAGGCGGACCACAATATCACCGGCCTTGACCCTGTCGCCCTCGCGCACCCGCAGTTCTGCCACCACGCCGCCGGTCGGATGCTGCACCTTCTTGACGCTGGAATCCACCACCAGCACGCCCTGCCCGATCACCGCGCCCGTCAATTCAGACGTCGCGGCCCAGCCGCCGATGCCGAACGTGACAAAGGCGACGATGATCATGCCGACGATCATATAACGCTGGATCGAATGCAGCGCCGGCGTTACCTCGCGGTCCATCGCATGACTCCCTGGCCTTCGGCGACAACCTTGAGCGGCGGCGGCGTCCGGAGCACCTTGTTGAGCACGTCTTCCTTCTTGCCGAATGACTGTACCCTTCCGTCGGCGATCACCAGGACATGGTCGAGGCTATCGAGCGCCTTCGGACGGTGCGCGATCACCACGACGATGCCGCCGCGGCGGCGTACGCCCAGCAAGGCTTCGGAGAGCGCCTCTTCGCCCTCGGAATCGAGGTTAGAAGACGGCTCGTCGAGGACAACGAGAAATGGATTGCCGTAAAACGCACGCGCCAAACCGATGCGTTGACGCTGGCCGGCCGAGAGCGCCATTCCACCCTCACCGACCTTGGTCCCATAGCCATCGGGGAAGGACAAAATGAGATCGTGCGCGCCGGCCGCGCGGGCCGCCTCCAGCACCCCCGCCGGCGTGGCCTTGGGATCGAACCGGGCGATATTGATGGCAATGCTGCCGTCGAACAGCTCGACGTCTTGCGGCAGATATCCGATATGCCGGCCGAGCGCTTCCGAGGACCATTGCTCCAGCGAAGCATTGTCGACCCTTATCCGTCCCCGCAGTTGCGGCCAGACGCCGACCAGCGCCCGCGCCAGCGACGACTTGCCGGATCCGCTGGGGCCGATGATCCCGAGCCCTTCGCCCCGGCGCAGCGAGAACGAAACGTCGTGGAGGATCAGCTTTTCCGTACCGGGGGCCGTGACATTGATCTTCTCGACAGCGAGCATTTCGGTCGGCGGCGGCAGCGCCAGAGGCTCCTCTTCCCGGGGCAGCAGCTTCAGGAGCTGATCCAGCCGGTGAGCAGACTGCCGCGCTCCCGCAAAACCCTTCCAGTTCGCGATCGCCAGTTCAACGGGCGCCAGCGCCCGCGCGGTCAGGATCGAGCCCGCGATGATGATGCCGGCCGTCGATTCCTGGTTGATGACAAGATAAGCGCCGACCGCGAGAACGAGGGACTGCAGAAATGAGCGGAACACCTTTGACATTCCGCCGAGGCCACTCGTGACATCGCTGGCGGCCTCATGCGCCGCGAGGTATTTTTGGTTGGACTCCCGCCAGCGTTGCGCCGCCTGCCGGCGCATGCCCATGGCATGCAGCACCTCGGCATTGCGCCTGCCTTCGGTGGCGAGCGAACTTCGCGCGACCGCAAAGCGGGCATGGGCCTTGGTCGGGCCCCGGGTCCGGCTCTCCGTCAGAAGCGTAATCGTCACCAGCACCAAAGCGCCGATCAGCGCGGTGACACCGATCCAGAAGTGAAACAGGAAGCAGATCCCGAGATAGACTGGCATCCAGGGCAGGTCGAACAGTGCGGCCGGACCGCCGCTCGAGAGGAAACTGCGCACCTGGTCCAGATCACGCAGCGGCTGCAGGCCGTCGCCGTCGCCGCGGGTTCGCAGCGGCAGACGCACCATCGCGTCGAACACCCGCAGCCCCAGGGTTTCGTCGAGATGGCGTCCGATGCGGACGCTGATCCGGCTGCGGATCAGGTCGAGCGCGCCTTGAAACACGTACAGCATCACCGCCAATGCCATCAGCGCAATCAGCGTCGGTACGCTGCGGCCCGGCAGCACGCGGTCGTAAACCTGCAGCATGAAGAAGGAACCGGTGAGCATCAGGATGTTGCTCAAACCGCTGAAGGCCGCGAGCCCCCAAAAAATCCGCCGGCACGAGGCCAGAAACGCCGCGATTTCGGAGCTCGGCGCGTCGTAATCCGCCTTCGACCGCGCGCGGTCGGCGAACATTATCCGACGTGTCGTTTCGAGCAGCCGGCTCAAGGTTTCCGGCAGCTGCCGCAACCCAGGCAGCAATTGGCTCTGTTCAAGCAATAGTTGCGCCCTTTCAATCAAAATCCGCACGGCTGCCATAAAGACCGCCACGCGCGAGACTTCGATCTCTTTGCTATACCCCGGCGGGGGAAATTCCCCCCGCCTGCCAAAGTCGGTCATTGCTGTTTCCCCCGAAGTCACCCCCAAAACGGGGATGACGCTAAGTCAGAACGACTGGACGCAAACCCTACGCAAAGTGGAAGTCATGCCTGTCGAGAGCCGACAGATTGACGTTCTTCAATGTCAAGCTGTCGCCAGCACTGTCAGCGATAACAACATTCTGGCCGCTCTGCGTCGCATGGGCAAGAACGTCCGCGAAACTGTCGAACACGCTCTTGCTGAACTGGATCACGTCATGTCCGCGGCTCGAAGAGTTCGCGTTGAAGTCCGTGATGGTGTCCTTGCCGAAGTTGGCTGCGAACACGAACGTATCCGGGTGGCCGTTACCGGTGAACAGGTTGTTGCCCCCCGTGCTCGTCAGCGTGTTGGCGCCGCTGGATCCCAGGATGGCATTGCCCGAGGTTGCGGTGACATGGCCACTGCTGTCGAGTTGCTGAGCCGTATAGGTATGTACCGTATCCGACACCGCCGACGACGAGGTGTAGCTCCAGGTACCGTCGGCCGCGGCCTTTACTGTCCCCAGCGCCGTGGTGCCGTCGAACAGCTTGACCTGGCTGGACGCGTCAGCCGTGCCCTTGATCGTGACAAGGCCGGACGAACTGTCGGTCAGGCTCGTAACGCCGATGGAGGCAGAGGAGCCGGGTGTGCTCGGAGTGCTTGGGCTGCTGGGGTTGCCGGGAACGCCGATGGTGTGATCGCCGTTGAGATCCTGATGGAAAATAGTCTCATACGATTCGACCGTTGTGCTGTTTGCAGCAAGGGCAACACCGTGGGTTGGGTAATATTGGAAGTTGCCCTGACTATCCGTGGTCCAGAAGGTGAACTGGCCACTTGAGTTTTTCCACGCGACATCGTAGCCGCCACTGTCCAGATGGACTGAGCTGATTGGAATCCAGTCCTGGAACTGGCCGCTTGCCACGGCGGCGCCGTGATATTTCAGTTCGGGGCCGGTGCTGCCGAGGAAATAATTGGTACCAACGTCGACAACGCCAGTCAGTCCGGACGGTGCGGTTGGTGGCGTGGTCGATCCACCGCCGATCACGGGATCGAGCGCCTGCGAATGACCGCTCGTGTTGCCGGCGGCGTCACTAGCGGTCGCAGTCAAAACATGCGAACCGGTGTTCAAGGCACCTGTCGTGAAATTCCAGGCTCCATTGCTACCGGCTGTGGCCGTACCGACCACCGAGTTTCCGTCATAGACCGTGATCGTGCTATTCGCCTCGGCCGTTCCGGACACCTTCACTTGGTTAGTATTGACCACGGAGTCGCCGACCAAAACGGGGGCGCCCGGAGCATGGGTATCGACGATGATCGTCGCCGCAGAGGACGCCGCGCTGGTTTTTCCCGAGACCGTGTCGGTCGCGGTCAGGCTGTGGCTTCCATCGTTCAAGGCCGCGGTGGTGTAATTCCACGCGCCGCTGCTATTGACCGTGACGGTGCCAAGCTTGGCGGCGCCGTCGAAGACCGTGACGGTGCTGCCGGCCACCGCGGTGCCGGTCAGGGTCACGGTGTTGTCGTTGGTGGTGTGATTGCCTGACGTGATGACGGGAACGCCGGCAGCCGGCGGCGTCGTCGGCGAGCCGATGACCGGATCGAGCCCGGCGGACTTGGCGCTGGTATTGCCGGCCGCGTCCGTGGCGGTCGCGGTCAGGACCTGAGAACCGGACGCCAGCGCGCCGGTGGTGACGCTCCAGGTGCCGTTGCTGCCCGCAGTCGCGGTGCCGACGACGGTGTTGCCGTCATAGACCGTGATCTTGCTGTTTGCCTCGGCCGTGCCGTTTAATAGTACCTGGTTGGTGTTGACCACGGAATCGCTGACCAGAACCGGCGCGACCGGAGCCTTCGTATCGATGGTAAGCGTGGCGGCGGAAGACGCCGCGCTGGTTTTTCCCGAGACCGTATCGGTCGCGGTCAGGCTATGCTTTCCATCGGAGAGCGCCGCGGTGGTGTAGCTCCACGACCCGTTGCTGCCGACCGTCGTCGTGCCGAGCTTGGTGGTGCCGTCGAGAACCGTGACGGTGCTGCCGGCGGCCGCCGTGCCGGATACGGTTACGGTGTTGTCGTTGGTGACATGGTCGCCCGAGGTGATGACCGGTGCATTCGGGGTTGGCGTCGTCGGTGGGGTCGTGGTTCCGCCGCCGCTGCTGCCGCTGCCGGTATTCGCCGACGTGTTGAGCGTGGCCGCCAATGCGGCGCCGTCATTGACGTTGCCGGTATAGGTCGGGTTGGTGCCGTGTGAAGTCGGTGATCCCGTATTGGCCCGCCGCCCATGTGGTTGTTGGTGAACGAAACACCGCGATGATCGTGCCGCCGCTGAATTGCGCGTCGTCGAATAGACCGTAAAGCCACCGCCCACGAGCAAATTGTTGTCGACACTGATATTGGAGATCGGTCCCCAATAATTGTCGATCATGATGGCGGAGACGTGAGCTAATGTTGTTGATGACCGTGTTGTGGCTCGATGGATATGTTCGACACGCCGCCGTCGATCTGGATGCCGTCATAATGAGGTGATCCGGCCGCATGCATGTCGTGGATGTAGTTGTCCTCAATGACCGTATGTCCCCGGTTACATCGATGCCGTTCTCGACGTTGTAGATATTGTTGCCGATAAACGTACCCTGGCCATTGATTCCGACATTGCCGGAGCGTGTTGCCGAGGCCGTTGATTTCGCAGTTCTGGACAACCGCCCCCGTCATTCCCGCGGTTACGTTCACCACGAAATACGCGCCGGAGGTTGATCTTACAGTTCTCCAGCGTCACATTCGCGCGCTTCGATCGTAACCGTTCCCGTAATGTTGAGGCCGGAGATCACGGTACCGGCTTTCGTAATCACGAGGTCCCCTGACGCCGTCAGCGTCACGCCCGGGGGCAAACCCGTATTCGTTGCATCCGGCCATCCACCGTTTGAAGTTGTTGTCGCCAAAGTCAAGCTCTCCTTATTGGTTCGGCAGAAACTGGCGCATTCGACCCGCGCTCAAATCTCGATTGTCCCCGAGCGACGGAGTCGGCAGCGCCACAACTGCCCTGCATTACGGGTTGGAAATGGTCGATGGCGGCAGGCTTTTTTGAGACGACACCGGGGCTTGGCTGAGGTCATTTTCTAGCGCCCTTCGCCAAATTCCGGGATTAGGTGCTTAAATTTAACGCCCAAATTGTTTAACTGTCAGATAACACGTCGGTTTTCACGGTGGCCAAAAGAAGACCAATCACTCAAGTGACTGATCTAGAGCCACACTAATCAATTTATTCAGCTCGGCCTATAGATTTCTTGCGAGTTACATTCCGACACCAAATGTCACCAGCTATACGGCAAACAGAAATTAATCTTACTTTCGGTAGCCCCCCGAAACGAATAGATCCCGGCAATCCGTGCTCATGCAAAAGGGTAATATGATCAGCTTAAATATTAGTTTTCGATATGTTTCCTATTTTATCAATGAAACGTCGCTGCTCTAACAATTCAAATTCAGATAACAAATGCAACTAAGTGCAATTCGAGCAGCGCTTTAGCCGACCGCAAACGCAGTTGAATATCTTTTATTATGTTTACGCGTCGCCAATCACCTAACGCGCAGCCAGCGGACCTGAACTCCTGGGCGAGCCAAAACCTCATTCTGTCATCAACGAGTATGCGCCGAACCTTCAAATCCAGCAGCCCCATTTTCGAGAGAATTATGAGGCATAGTCGCCCAGACATAATTCGATCAAAACTTTAAAGAAGACAGGAAAACCATCCATTGGTTGCCTGATCCGATGAAGAGAACTAACGGTTTGCAAGGGGGGAGACGGCTATGACAATCCAACCTCTTAGCGTCGGCGAACCGGCGCCGTGGTTTTCAGCAATCGGGAGCAATGACCGCAATACGGTTGCCTTCGATGAGTTTGCAGGCCGGCATATCGTATTATTCTTTTTCGGCTCCGCCGCTCGGCCCGCTGTGGCTGAGGTACTCGCCGAGTTCGAGCGCCACAAAGATCTGTTTGACTACAAGCGAGCCCTTTTTTTAGGTATCAGCAACGATCCCGGTGACTTCAATGAAGGGCGAGTGCGGCCGCAATATGCGGGACAGATTTACCTCTGGGACACGGACGGTACCGCGGCAAAGCAATATCATGTGTCGGCACTGGATACGGAGGTATCTGTCTCGACGATCCGTCCAGTTGCCTTCATCCTAAGTCCCACGCTTCAAATCCTGGAAATCGTTCGGCTGACCGAACCGGCGGCCTTTATTGGGCATGTCCTGTCGACGCTACGCGATGCATTGAAAACTCCGCCCGGTGTCCTAGCCGCACCGGTGCTGGTAGTACCCGACGTGTTTGATCGCGCCTTCTGCCGGCAGCTTGTCGATCTCTATAACTCAGTCGGGGGACGTGAAATTGGCGCTATCGAGAAAAAAGGTAAGGTCGTCGAGCAATTTGACCCCAAGTTCAGAAAGCGGCTTGACTACTACATCACAGATAAGGAAAACCTCCAACGGGCCAGAGAGCTACTTGAACGCCGATTATTGCCACTGGTCTACCGCGCGTTTCAATTTCCCACGACGCGCATCGAGCGATATTTGGTCGGCTGCTATGATGCGGAAACGGGGGGATATTTTCGGCCGCATCGCGACAATACAATTCCTGTCGTCGCTCATCGGCGCTTCGCCGTGACAATAAATCTAAACGACGGCTACGAAGGCGGCAATCTTTGCTTTCCCGAATTCGGTCACCAGAGCTATTGCACTCCGCCAGGCCATGCGATCGTATTCTCTTGTTCGCTTTTGCACGAAGTGATGCCAGTAACACGCGATCGTCGCTATGCGTTTCTCTCTTTCTTCTACGACGAACGCTCTCAGCAAATGCGAGATGCGTATATAAAAGCTATGGAAGGCCCGCAAAACGCCGCTGGTCGTTAGCCAAAAACGGCATGACCCCATTCATCGTGACCGCGATCTCTAACGATCTGGTGGTTTCGGATCGTAGCTCATTTCTTGGGTACTGATGGGTTTGGACTTGTTGGAGACGCGGCAGTCGCTCGATTATTTATGGACAGTAGAGCTCCCGTGGAGGCATCGACGTTGCCCGATATAACCGGGACATCGCCGAGTTGAGTGGCCAAAGACATATAGCCCCAGCCACCTTTGCTGACGATATTGTTTGTGAACGTGACACCTGTGACGGCACCACCGCCACCATTCGGCTGATTGGCCATCTCATTGAGATAAACGGTATACCCACCGCCGAGGAATTGATTGCCGTTGATCGTCACATTGTGGATTGGGCCCCAATAATTGTCGAGCATCAGGGACGAGTTGTTACCTAACTCGTTTACCACCGTGTTGTGGATGATAGAAAATTCGAGAACCCGCCGTCCGCCTGAATGCCATCCGGATGAGCGCCGTTGGCTATCGACATGCTGTGGATGTAGTTGTCCTGTATGACAGTATTGTCACCACGGACATCGATGCCGTCGGCCGTGTTTACAATGTTGTTGGCGATAAAGGTCCCTTGACCGGCAATTCCCTGGTTACCCGCGTTCTGACCGTCGATATAGCAATTCTGGACGACCGCACCGGTAACACCCTTGCCGATAATAACCACTTGGTAGTCGCCCGACGTAATCTTGCAGTTCCGCAGTGTCACGTTCGGCACGTTAACTTTGACGGATCCTACTATATCCAGCCCCTCGATGACT
Organism: uncultured Alphaproteobacteria bacterium; assembly: GCA_963756215.1. Lineage (GTDB taxonomy): Bacteria > Pseudomonadota > Alphaproteobacteria > Rhizobiales > Xanthobacteraceae > Bradyrhizobium. The sequence goes on from CAVWMY010000004.1 coordinate 43,070, forward strand.
GTCCCCGGTGTGTTTATCACCAGGCCGCCGGAAGGCTTCAGCGTTGTGCCAGCCAGCGCCCGGTATTCGTTGCATCTGGAGATCCAGATAGATCGACTTTTGTACTAACTTGCGCTCTACCGCCTCGCGCCAAGCCAAAGAGAATCAGAACAGCAATTCCCGCCAGCAAAAAATGCCGGGAAACGCGTTTGCCTGAAAGGAAGTAATTCCGAGATCGGATACGCATGCGATGCGACCTCAATTCATGCCCTTTCATTTGGAAGCCATGTCGAACGCTTGGCATGCGGGGTCCAGTGCTTCCCCAATAAATCGAGAAATCTGTTGTTTCCGCCGCAATGCAACTTCGCCCCAGCCAAACAATTGCGCACGCTCTACTGACGCCATCCCCATGGCCCGGCGGCGATTCGGGTCTTCTGCCAACGAGCGTATCGCAGCTACCCAACCTGCAAAATCATAAGGATCGATCACAAATCCCTCCTGCTCGTGCCGAACAACGCCCCCCGCCCCCATTGGGGTGGTGATAACCGGCAACCCAGATCCACATGCCTCATAGGTCACGAGCGGGCTCCCCTCCTCCAGCGATGGGGGGATCGAAGACGTCGGCAGAACGGTAAAGCGCTCCAACGTCAGGGACGAAGTCGAGTACGGTCACATTATCTTTTGCCAGCAGATCCGCATATTTTTTCTCGATTGCCGGCTCCATCGCTCCGGCTAAGACCGATCGTCCACGCACGTTGCTCCTCGCCCAGTATTCCAGAAGCAAATGGCAGCCTTTGCGAACACATATCGTTCCGGCAAATACGAGCGTGATCCCTGCACTCGGAGCCAGGAGCTCTTATTCGTTCCTCGAAATCGAGCGGGCTCCCATCCGTAACTGGCGGACAATATCTTCAGATGCCGGCAAGCCATTTTCCAGTAATGATGCTGCGACCATAGGGCTTGGGCAAAACACGTAATCTACGGCGTTAAGCGCTTCCTGCTCCGCAGCAACCGACGCTTCCGTAATGGTGTGGGCCGACGCTAAGCCAATGCGCGCATATGCATCGTCAAAAATCCTCTTGGCAGTTCCTCGGTGACAATTAATCATTTCCCGGAAAACGCTGACGTTACGTTTCTTGAGTTCGGATATGGTCTTGATCGTCGCATCGGGCCAAATATAAGCCCCGCGAGCGTGTGATCTCCTCGCGTCACTGACGTGAGACAAAAATGCCCCGTCAATCTTCTCCATCGCGTACGGCTTTACCCAGCGATACGGCACTTGTCGCGCCCAATGAGGCAGCGTTTGAACAACTTGAGCCGGATCGACAGAATAAGATAAGACCGCGTTCGCGGAGTGACAATCGTCACGTCCAGGTCCGGCCCGGCCATACCTTTCGCCAACATGCCGCACGTATAACTAGGCCCACGCTTGGTAAGTGAGATCGGCAAAAACCATAAAGAGAAGCTTTCATCAAATTCCTTCCGACGACTTGTCGTACTATCGGGCCGCACTCACAGTAGCGTCTGATTTGAACGCGCTGACAGCATGTTCGAACCACGCCTCATCATTCCCGTGCCTAGCGACCCCATCTCTGATAGTATCAATCTCTGTTAACTATTTTACTCACGAATGAATTTAACCCTCTTACGAAGCGCCAGAATAGCTCTGGTAGCCAGTAATGCCGATCACCAAACCGCGGAGCCGAACAGCAATGAAGACCAAGTCGCTGGTACGTTTTCTATATGCGAATGTTCCTGGACTGGCAGCGCTCCGGTTTGGAGCGATGGACCTTTCGGCGTCTTATATTCATAAGCCGGAATATAAAGGCACCGCGCTGCTTCCGATAGGCAACGGCTTAATCGTTAATATCAGCGCGAACCGCGGACAAGCATCGCCGCATTCAAACGATTTGCACCTGCCTCAACACTTATTGCGTTCGAGCCAGATCCGAGATCCGCTGACAGGCTCAAAACCCGTTATCGATCCGACACCACGGTAACTATTGAGCAGAGCGCACTCGGCGCCACGGCCAATATCCTAACGCTCTTTCGTTCCTTCCTATGGGGCGTGGGATTGCGATGGAATGGCCGCCACCGACAGAAAGACGGCAACCGAGTGGTTAAAAGATTCGGGCAGGATGCTTCGTTATGACGAGACGAAGCTTATCGTTCGCGAGTATCAGGTCACATGCAGAACCCTCAATTCCTATCAGCTGCTCGATCCGGTCTTGATTAAGCTGCATGCGCAGGGTGCGGAACCGGACATCCTGCAAGGTGCGTTGCAAACCATTAAGCAACACCGTCCGGCAGTGATGTGCGCATTTATATCGCCGGGCATCTCTCGCGGTTCTTCGCTGATTTCGGGTATCAGCCGTTTATCTATCAGAGTTCTCGCTTCTCGGCAGGGATCGCGCAACGGCCGATAACATTCACATGGTATTTAACCGACCATCACATCGCTTCCCTCGTACACAATAGTTAAATCACACAGCGCGCAACCTGGTCCCATTCACGTCTTCTAGGGCGGTCCGAATGCTCTCTTCCGCGACGGAGCCGGCCTTCTGCCACGACATCGACGAAACGCTCGCGGATGCCGATCGGGCAAGAATGGAAAAATCCTTCGTATCGGCAATTTCCATCAGAGCAGCGGCAAGCGCATGAGGCGTAGGCGATGCATAGCGCACGAGCGCATTATTGAGCACTATTCGGTTATGCGAGGCATCATTGACGACCGGAATGCATCCGGCCGAGAGCATCTCATGAGGCACAAGAGACACGTTTGTCATCGACAGGCTTAAACCCGCAAAGCAGGCGTTGTAAATTTTATTGAGTGCTTCGGGACGCAAGATACCATGGTCGACGTGGCGAAATGGAAGATAAGGAACTCGGCTGCCGTAAAGGTGAATGGTGAGATCGGGACGCTGTTCTGCGAAAAATCGATAGCGCCAAAACACCAAGCTCAAAAGCACGCCGAGGTGTATCGGGCTTTGCGTAAAAAACGATTCCATCGCGCTTTAAGACCGTATCCAGTAGATGGTATCTCGGAGTATCACAACCGAACTCAAACGCGTCGGCCTTCATCCCGTATTCAGCCCTCAACTTATCGGCCAGGTACTGACCTGCCGTAATGGCATGAAAACCCATTCGATAGGTATTCTCCGCGAGCGTGCTTTGACCTCCGACGGGATAAAAACCAGGGCTCGAAGTCCTGCACGAGATAGAAGCGCTTACCCAGGCATCGATCAGCGTAGAGACGGGATAGGCTGTCGGCCACGAGGTCGCTACGACAGCGTGCGCATCTGCCATACCTTTGGTGACGTCGTCCACGCTTCCTTTGAAATTGGGGAAAACCTCTTTCACCAGTGTTCGGAAGTAGGTCGCATCACCTCCATACACATCGTAAATATACACGCGGCATTGATATCCTGAACGCTCCAGGTGCTCGATCAAACGAAACATCGTCGTGTGGCCGCCCGAACCGGATGCGGGAGGCGTGGTAACCCAATTGACCACGATCGGCTGTTTTGCGACAAGGTTTCGGTGTCCGCGCTCCCGGGTTCGCAAGATCGGCCGCCATGATATCGGCCGGCCGGACGCTCAAAGGGATCGTGTTCGGAGCAATGCGAGCCGCTGCAGTACGCCTCATCCTGTTCAACAACTCTCGCGAGCCGCCTTCACGCCATATGTTCCGGAACTGGTTATAACGCCGCCTGATTTCCACCGGTAGATCCTTGGTCACGAGACAATCAAGCAACGCTGCAAGCTTCCAAAATGAATGCTCGTTGCGAAGCGTATGATCACAGTCATCACGAATATCTTTCACGAAGCGGGGTTGGCATTGGTCGGCGGACCACGGCGAGCTGCTCGACATGCTCTCCAGCAAAGCTCCACTCGCGAAGCGACGCTCTCACTCCAAGGCAATGCCCCAGAAAATCCACATGTAATTCCAGAAATGAACCGTCAATCCGATAAACATGCACATGACCAGCACCGTGGTAAACGCCATCGACATATCGGACATATACTTGTCAGTCGCCGACCCACCGAACGGGTCATCTTTTCAATTCCTCCATGCGCCTCTCACTGGCAAAAAGCTGCTGACATTCGACAAGAACAGCAATGCCACGGCCGGAACGCCGAACCGCAGCGCAAAGACGAGCCAGATTAAATCAACGGTCGTGTCTAAAATCCAGCTATTAAAAAGGTTGAAGCCAAATCCAAAAAACCACAACTCGTTTACCTTCGTAAAAACCGCGTCCCAGATCATCAGGCGGAAAAAGCCCGATTCCGGTTCGAGCGTTAGATGCGAGATGATCCAACCGATCGGATTGTTAGATGCAACAAAAAACACGAGTAACAATGCGCCGGTGATAGACCAAAAGATTACCCATCGGCTCTTATTTCGATGCATTACCCGGTTATAGGTATAGGCAGCAAGCACGATGGTGAATGCGATTAACGAGGATGACGACCAGGACAAAATACATCCGAGAAAGCAGACGCTAACGTAAAATATTCGCTTCCGCGCGTCCTGTTCCGAATGCAGCAGTATGGTCCCGACAAGGCACGAGAATGCCCCGAATAGAATTGCGTGATCGAACGTCGAAGCGGCTCGAACCATACCTCCCCGATACTGGGCGCTGATGGCTGATGCGCCGGAGAGTGAGGCAACGATGTCATGAACGATCAATCGCGCTGACACGCTATCGGCTATTGCCAGGACGATTGATGTCAACGCCAATATCTTGAGCACCTTCATGAAGGTCTGAAGAGCAAGCGGGCCAAAGAAGTATGCTCGAGCAACAAAATAGCCACCCGCGAACTCGATGCTTTCCGCGGCAGCGGAAGAAAATAAGTCCGATCCAGACGCCAATATCCCCGCGGCGACCATCCAACCTGCAGTCGCGCAAACAACGACATCGGACACCACAAATCGGCGAGACTTCTGAAAAAAGTCATCAACGCCGGCAGAAACAACAACATGATACCGAACCGGCCGACGGTAAACTTGACGCCCCCCACATTGAACGTCACTTCGGCCGCGGGAATGATCAGGCCGATCAGAGCCAGCCAAGCTGCGAAAGCGTGACGACGACCAGCAACCAGCAAATTCGGCCGGGACGGCCGAGAACTGCGGTACGACGCCAGTCCGGATCTCACGCTCAATCCCTCCATAATCTATTCTGTTGTGAAGGTTGGGCGACCGCTCTTGCCCTTCGCCCCATCGAACAGACCTTCGAGTGTTGTTCTCGCGGCAGTTGGCGCTCCAGCGAACGCATATTTGGCAGCGTAAAATACACCGGCTGCGGCATGAAATATCCACAACCACCCGACCTGACGCCGCGCGTAAAGCACGCTGTTCCGGGCCATTAAATAAACCGACAAGCGCGAGCGTTGGCGGGGATCGACTGCAGAACCGATCGAGGTACCGCAAACGTGGCGAATAACCGCCTTGGGCGCAAACCCGATCTTCTGGCGACCCCGGCGGCGGCCCCAATCGAGGTCCTCCATATAGAGAAAGTAGTCCTCGGGCATAAGGCCGATCTCCTCGACAAAAGCGCGACTGACAAGGACGCAGGCACCGCTGATCGCATCAATTGAGGCTAGCACGTCAGTCGAAGGCGCGGTGCCAGCCGGCGCCCCTCTCCCCACCGCGGTTATTCGACCCGTTAACCGCGACCACGTCAAACCATAGTTGATGATCATGCCGGGGGCGTCGTCGAACACCAGGGTGCCCCCGACCATTCCGAACCCCTCTTGCTTCTTTGCCATCAGTTCCGACAGGCATGTGATCGCAACTTCGGTATCCGGGTTCAGGACAAGAGCCGCATCCCAGCCCGGACAATCGATGATCCGCTCGAGCCACGCATTAACGCCACCACCATAACCGAGATTGTCCACCGCCGCTGCCAAATGGACTATGTTCGGGCGCCCGGACAACCGCCCCTTGGCTACACGCGACAGGCGCCCGCCAGGTCGATCGAGATCGTCCGAACACTCATCGCTCTGGACGAAAAGTCCGTCCGCTTCCGAAACTGCGGCAACTAGGTGTTCAAATGCTTCCAAGCCGGAATTCTCGCATATGAACACCTCAAACTCATTCCAATCCGAGTTCGCCAGCGATTTCAGACAACGAACGACATCCGCCGGGTTTCCGTAAGCGACGATCAGGATTACCAGTCTCTCTCGACGCGATGCCAACCTCAAAACCTCCAGCAACGAACACCAGAATTCACTAAGCGGCGATCAATCCCTTAGCCGAGCGCAAAATTGGCAGAACGTTGATCGAAAGAGCCAATTCGCGAACCGTCTCATTTCGCAAACTTACGCGGTAGTAGCCTCCGTCAGCGCGACGGAACCGATTGCTTCGCGCATGAACCAAAAAGATCGCCTCGTGTCCGCTGGAGCGTGCAACCTCGACCACCTGCTCCGTTGCGTCGCCCTCGTCACCGTAAGGCACGCTAAGGGAACGGACCGGCTGGTGAGAAAGCAGTTCCAGCAAACGGCGACTCTCACCAATCTCTTCGTTTAGCTCATCCAACGACAATGTGCGTAAACGACTATGGGTCATCGAGTGATTACCGACGGCCATTCCCAACTCTTTCAGCGCAACGATATCATCTGGCCCTAGAAAAATCCGCGCTTCTTTTTCTACCTTATGTTCAGTCGTTCCCAGACGACCAAAGATCTTCTCTTTTAACTCTTGTATCTCCTTCAACTTCATCTTGACGATAGATCTGGAAATCATCTCGCCAACTGATCTCGCAGGCGGTCCATATTGGGTCACGAGGCTTGCAACCCTGTCAACTCCCAGTTCCTCGACTGCCAAGGAAAGCACGTTATCAATGGGAAGACCCTTCCCTACCACGAGCGACGGAATGATGAAGAATATCGATGGCGCAGCAACTTCCTTGAGAAGGGGCGCAGCGACAGTAAACACCGAGCGGTAGGCATCATCAAATGTGATTAACAGCGGCCGCCGTGGCAGCTTCGCACAGAGCAGATCGTGCTCGCCGATAATGTCATAATTCTTGTTATAGTAATTGAGGTGTTCGCGAAACGTCTCTGGCCGCGTCGTCAGCGATAGCTGCCGCGTGAGCACATCTGCCTCGCTCGATACGTCGTGGTAAGTGACAATGGATATTTCACGGAACATAACAATTCCAACTTACGGTTACCACGCGCTTGATCTAAATGACCTCGAAACTCGTGTAACTAGGGTCAGGATGGCCGGATCACGTCACGCATATCCCGAACAACCCGGCGGCACGTTTCAGCCATCGAAAGTGTCGCAAGTGCAGGTGAACCAATCGAGACGAACGAGGTCGCCAGCTTTCCGGTTATACAAGCCGGCACAGTCTGCCTCCGACGAAGAGATGTAGCGATCAGGGCTCCGTCCACTGCTGCGGAGCCCGAAACCACCTCGTTCCACATCGGAAAAATCTGCTTCCAAGTGTGAAGATCCATCCCGACTGTTGCGCCCAAATTGTGCAAGCGCGCGAAATCAAAGTAGCTCCTTATTGGCAGCAAACCGTCCGCTTTCCGGTTCCATATCTCTATCGCGTCGAGTTGACCAAGCATCTCGGACGTTATCTTCTCGAAGCAATTTCTCCGAGACGGATGCGCCAGCACTGTAGCACCGCCTTCCGCTCGCACCTCGGCCAACGTTTCAATGAGATCGCGACGGGCACCATGGAATCGGGGCGTTCCGACACTCAGAACGTGAAAATCATCATTTGGAGAGCTGTATTCGATTCCTGGAACAATTACACATTCGGCGATTGAGGCCTGTTTGCAAGCGACCACGTACTCTTCCCATTTGGACGTCGAAAAATAGTAGTCGTGCTCGCTCATTACGACAGCCGCCGCGCCAAGCCTCGCACCTAACTTAGCAATACCGGACAACGACATGCGCCCGTCGGACCACGTCGAATGATTATGAAGGAGAACGCGGCTTATCGTCATGATTTTCTTCTCAGGATTGCATTCGAGACTGTAAACAGCGCATCTTTGACGAAGAACAGTGGTTGTGACGCGTCGTAGTTGTAAAATGATCCCAAGCCATGAGGCGCAAAAAACTCTTTCACTGCCGAACGCCGCGTCGGCCAGTGCTCCGATCGAATTCTATCACTCGGCCCCCTAAGCACGAACAAAAGATTTATCAAGTCACGTCCGAGATGCCGCGCGAAGCCCGCACAGACCTCCTGCGCGACCGCAACGGGCCTGCCATTTTGAAGATCGACGGCCACCCGAGGCATATCGAGACCGCATCTTCGCGCAAGCGCGAGTGACCCCCAAAAACGGCCATTGAATTCCATGAACCATCTCCGGCCCGCATTGTCCCGCAGAGACTCCACCATAAACGGCCCCTGCCAATTCAGCTTTTTGACGAGCGCCCTTGCGGCATCGACCTCGTTCGCCTCTGGTACACGGGAAACGCAGGCGCTGGAGCCGGATCCCAGCGGGTTCATCATTCTTAGTCGCCGGTGACCGAAGCCTGCATAAATGTCGCCGTCACGTGCGACCCCGAAAAATCCTTCGCCGACGCCGTTTTTGTACTCTTGAATCAGATATTGCCGTCGACCGATCGCCTTTCGGGCCTCGGAAGGCAATCGATCGCTTTGGATCACGAAGCTTGAGCCTTTATCCAGCCGACCACCTATGAGATCGAGAGCCGCTCGTGGCTTCAGAATAGCGGGACGCGTCGAGAATTCGTCGACATCAGCTTCGCTGGTAACCTGTCTCGTGCATGGCACCGAGAAACCGCTTTCCGACGCAAGCGTAATTTGCGCATGTTTATCCATAGCGAAGGCACACGCTGCAGAGGTCGGCAGAAGACTACGCACCTTGTCGCCCTTTAGTCGCGACAATACGAAGAGAGCCGCGTCATCGCAGGGGGTTATCAAATTCTGGGCACACTTGACGGACCACGGTCTCGACGTCCCGAACGGCCTGCTCAAGATCCAGTTCTGGTGCGGCAACAGGAAAATACTCAACAAAGTTCAACCGTGCAAACTTACCACCGCTTTTTGGGCGATGAAAGGCGACGATCCGGCCGTTGGCTTTCTTTAGGGAAAAGCATACCTCCGGGGCAGCCACCGCCTCGGCAAAACCAACTAGATGCACGTTCTTCGCCGCCATAGTTCGCTTCCTTGTGGCGCTTCGGCCCTGCCAACCTGGCTGGTTGCCCGGCCCGTCCTGCCCCAGCGCCGAGCCTTAGATCGCAGGATAGAGCGCCAGCGCCGACGTCTTTTAGGATATTCGCGATGTCCGCATTTAAATTCCGGTCCTAACCCAACGGAAACGGGCTAGTTCGCCGTAGCCACGACGCCGCGTCGCGGCCAGGAGCGAGCCCGGTGTCCATCTGCTTCGGCGTCCGCGCTGCCGCCGCTTTTGCAGCCCTCGCCATTCCGGCAAAGTTACTGCCTCGGAATACGTGGACAGCGCGAAGTCGATAAGCTTATCGTCAAGCGCAGGATCCGCCCGATCCCGGTCGTATGTCCAGCAAGCGTGGTCCAGCGCTTGTGCGGCAAGCCTGCACCTTACGGTCGCCGATAGTTGCTCAACGTTAGAAAGCCTGCTGCCGACGGTGGAGAAGGCGCTAAGAAATGCTTCCCGCCGCCCTAGCAAATCGGTAAGCGGACCAGAATTCACAGTTCGCTGCATACTGTCGGGGTGAACTCGGTAATAACCCTGGTCGATACCGTTAATACGGCCGACGTCCGCCACCGCGGCTAGGCGCAACCACATCTCCAGATCGGACGTATGGGGGAGCTTCGCATTATATTCACCAACCACCTGCAAGGTCGACCTTCGGATCACCGCCTCAGGTTGGCTAATACAATTAAGTCCAAGGCGACAGCGAAGCGCAAACCACTCAGGACCTGACCAAATATTCCAGCGCGGACGTCCCCGGCGCGGTTGCGGTGGTATGGCACCGCTGAAATGACGCGGTCTGCCGTACACGAAGCCGACTTCAGGATACTGTTCGAGCAGCGAGATCGATCTTTTTAGCGATCCCGGCGGAAGCAGATCGTCGGCATCTAACTTGACGAAATAATCTCCCGCAATCTCGCTAATCCCAATATTGACGGCGGGCACCATTCCGACATTCTTTTGCAGCGCAATGAGCCGAACCCGACTATCTCTGCGAGCGATAGCACCCGCGATGGCCACGCTTTGGTCAGCTGAACCATCGTCAATTACCAGAACGCTTACATCGACATCTTCCTGCACAAGCACACTCTCAACGCAGGCTCCCAGGAAATGGCCATAATTGTAGCATGGAATAACAACATCAACCCTGGCCATGCACGCCCTCTACCGTAGTCGATTGTGCGCCGCCGTCTTTCGGGTTTTCCGTGCAGTAGACGCCATGCATCGTATTTGACGATTTCTCACACATTTGACCCTCTGTAGCGCGACAACTCACTTGCCATTCCGCCAAAGCGACGGTCGTTGGTTGCCAATTCGTCCTACGCGCGCCCGTTGTGCTGTCTGATCGGCGCTACCGCGTCGCTCCGAAAGGAGAGCGGCCCTGGTTCCGAAGGCCCATATCGAGATCTGTCTCACTGAATGGAGTGATGAACGCCGGATCGACGCCATTGATCCCAAGCAATACGCCACCTGATATCGGCCGTATTTTGAGCGAAGAAAGTACTAAACCGGCCACGCGTTTCGCCAAATGCGTTCAACGGCGCGCCATTCTCCGGTGCTGGTCACGTCTGGATTGAGGCGATCGGGCAAATTCCTCGTACGCCTCGAATGGTTCTTCAAGCTTCGTGCCGCATCTGATCGATTGCTAGCACATGCCGAATGGCGGTTCGGGAAAGCGCGCGCTTGGCTTCGGTGAAAAGCCGGTCGGCTTCCGGCAATTGCCCGGCTTCCTTGTCGAAGGCGGACTGAAAGGCCGCGAACCTGCCCTTCAGGTCGAACAGCAGGCCGGCGTGAATGGTTCGCTGCATGCTGAGCGGATGGGTTCGGTAACAGGCCTGGTCGACCCCCCTGACGCGGCCGACATCGCTCACCGCCGCGGCACGCAACCACATCTCCATGTCTCCGGAATGGGGCAGTTCGGGCTGTATACCACCGATGCGATGCTGGATACGCGTCCGCATCACGACTTCCGGGCACATGATGAAGTTCCGGCCGGTCCGGCACATCATTTCAATCCACTCGGCGCCCTTCCAGATGGTCCAGCCCGAAACCTTTGTTCTGATGGCGGATGGCGCGTCTTCCTGGAACGTAAGCGGATGCCCGTACACCATGCCCACCGAGGGGTGCTTGATCCATCAGGTCGGCTGCCCGGCCAAGTGCGCCGGGCGTCAGCAGATCATCGGCTGAAAGCAGCACGAGATAGTCCGAGTCCGCCAGCGCCAAACCCTCGTTGTAGGTCGCGATATGCCCCTTGTTCACGGGATGATGGATAAAGGAGACGCGCGGATCCGCAGTCCGCCAGTTCGCGACAGATCTCGACTGAATTATCCGACGAACAGTCGTCGATGATCAGAACGTTGACGTCGACACCTTCCTGCGACAGCGCGCTGGCGACGCTGGCCCGCAAATAGCGCCCATAATTATAGCAGGGAATGATGACCTGGACTGTGCTCACGTTACGCCTCGGCTCTCGGTAAGGGCGCGACTTCTCGGCGACGGCATGGAACGTGCGCGCCAGCGCTCATACCCGCAGCTCCGCCTTCAACTCGTCCGCAACCCGGATTTGATCCTCTTCCTTCATCTGCGCGTAGATCGGCAGCAGGATGGCATGGTCCTGCGCCAGTTCCGATTGCCGGAGATCATGGCGCGGTTTCTCGTCTGCATAAGGCTTCTCGCGATGAGAGCACATGATGCCTCGACGCGTCGCGATTCCCCGGTCGAGAAGATTTTGCATGACCGTGCGTTGATCGGCCCTGTCGGGCAATCGCACGCAGTAGCTCTGCCAGTTGGAGCGCGCCCAATCGGGCTCGAACGGCAACCGAAGTCCCTCGATGTTCCCGAGCAGCTCGGCATACCGCGACGCAATCGCGCGACGGCGCGCGATGATATCGGGCAGCTTCACGAGCTGCTTGCGCCCGACTGCGGCCTGCATGTCGGTCATCCGATAGTTGTAACCGACACAAACGTAATCCTCGAAGATCACCTTAGGAGACCCGTGCCGGACGGTATCGGGCACGCTCATGCCGTGCTGGCGGAGCAGCTTGAATTTGCTGTCGAACTCCGCATTCGACGTCGTCAGCATGCCGCCCTCGCCGGTGGTGATCACCTTGCGGGGATGAAACGAGAAGCAGGCAATGTCACCATGCGGTTTGCCGATCCGGTCCCATCCCGCGTCCACGCGGATCTGGCTGCCGGCAGCGCAGGCGGCGTCTTCGATCAGGATGAGATCGTGACGCTTGGCCAGAGCAATCAATGCAGTCAGGTCGCACGGCATGCCCATCTGGTGAACGGCGATGATGGCGCGCGTGCGCGGCGTAATTGCTTCCGCCACCTGAACCGGATCGATATTGTAAGTGTCCGGATCAATATCGACGAAAACCGGCGTCGCGCCGCAATATCGGACACAGTTCGCCGTCGCTATGAACGAATGACTGGCGGTGATCACCTCGTCGCCAGGCGCGATATCGATCGCCGTCAGCGCCAGATGCAGCGCGGTCGTGCAATTGGAAACCGCGCATGCAAAGGGTGCACCCACCAGCGCCGCAAATTCGCGCTCGAAGGCCGCCACCTGCGGTCCCTGCGAAACCCAGCCGGATAACACCGCACCGCGAGCGGCGTCGGCCTCCTCCTCATCGAGAAGCGGCAATGCAATCGGGATCACGAAGCGACCGCCTCTCGTTCGACCGCCGCAGCGGCCGAAGCACGCCGTTCGTTCCGCCACCATTCCACGAGTTCACGCAATCCCTGCTCCAGCGAAACGGTAGAGCGGAACCCGAGCAGCCGCTCAGCCTTGGCTGTCGCCGCCAGGCGGCGAGGCACCGGGTTGACGGCGCGTTCAGCCTGAAACTCGGGCGTCAGATGTCCCCGCCCCATGACCGAAGCCAGCTCTGCCGCAAGTTGCGCGAGGCTGGTTTCCGTGCCGCTCGCCACGTTGAACACCTCATCGGTAGCCTTCGCCTTGGCGCCGAGGATGTTGCAGCGGGCGATATCACGGACATGAATGAAATCCATGGTCTGCTGGCCGTCGCCGAAGATGATCGGCGGGAGCCCTGCATCCAGCCGTTCCATCCAGCGGATCAGCACTTCGGTGTAGCGGCCATGGATATCCATGCGGTCCCCGTAGACGTTGAAGTACCGGAAGGCGACGTAATCGAGCCCGTGCATGTCGTTGAAGGTGCGAAACAGGCCTTCGTTGAACGCTTTTGCCGCACCATAGAGGGTCCGGTTGTCGTAGGGGTTCTGCCGCTCGGTGGTCGGAAACTCCTCGGCCATCCCGTAGACAGATGCCGAGGATGCCGCGATGACTTTCTCGACATCGTGCTGGACGCAGAGCTCCAGCAGATCGAATGTCGCCTGCACCATCACTTCCATCGCCAGGCGCGGCTCGGCCGCACAATGAGTGATACGCAACGCAGCCTGGTGAAAGACGATGTCGGCCGCCTTCACCAACGGGGCCATCAGCTTGGCGTCTCGGATATCGCCGTGCACCAGCCGTACCGGCCCACGCGTCGATGCGTGCTTGAGGTTTTCGGGCCGGCCGCGAACCATGTTGTCGAGAGCGACGATTTCAACGCAGCCCTCGTCGCACAACAGATCGATGATATGAGAGCCGATAAATCCGGCCCCGCCTGTCACCAGAACACGCTTGCCTTTTAATTGCGCCAAAACGCTCTCCTATTCGCCAGTTTCATCGGCAACATTTCGTCGAAGCATAATTTCGCCTTCGCTACGCGGCCTCCGCGAGGACGACCTTTTCCAGTTCCGCAACCACTTGGGAGACCTGCTCCGGCCTGAGTTCAGCGTAGATCGGCACCGAGAGGAACTGTTTGGCCAGGAGTTCGGTGACCGGAAAATCCCCCGCCCCGTATCCGAGACCCGAATAGGCCTTTTGCAGATGAACGGGCACGGGATAATGAATGCCGGTACCGAAGCCCGCGGCCTGCAGGGCTTGCTGGGCCTCGTCGCGCTGCTCCAGCTTGAGGGCATAGACGTGATAAACGTGCCGGCTATGCGCGGGCGGCAGCGGCCGGCCGCACCGATGCTTTGCCAATAGCTGGTCGTAATAAGCCGCAATCGATCTGCGGGCCTCGGTCCACGCCTCGATGTAATTCATCTTGACGTTCAGCACCGCGCCCTGGATGCCGTCCATGCGATAGTTGTAGCCCTGCACCACGTGATTGTATTTGGACTCCTGGCCCCAATCGCGCAGCAGGGCGACACGCTTGGCCAATTCGGAATCGTTGGTGACGACCGCCCCGCCCTCGCCATAGGCACCGAGGTTTTTGCCGGGATAGAAACTGAAACAACCGAGATGACCGATCGACCCGGCCCGGCGGCCCTTGTACTCAGCGCCATGCGCCTGCGCCGCGTCCTCGATCACGACGAGGTTGTGGCGGCGGGCAATCTCCATGATCGGGTCCATATCGGCCATCAGGCCGTGCAGATGCACCGGCAGGATTGCCTTGGTTCGGGGCGTTATCGCTGCCTCGATCAGGGCTGGATCCATCGTCCAGGTGACGGGATCGACGTCCACATAGACGGGCTTGGCGCCGCTGTAGAGGACCGCCGCGGTGGTCGCAACGAAGGTCATCGAGACCGTGATCACCTCGTCGCCCGGCCCGATTCCGGCCGCAAGCAGCGCCAAATGCAGCGCAGACGTGCCACTGCTGACCGCCAGGCAATGCTTCGCGCCGCAATAGGAGGCGAAACGCTCCTCGAACGCCGTCACTTCGGGGCCGAGCACGAATTGCGCGCCTTCGATGACGCGCATCACCGCAGCGTCGATCTCGGGCTTCATTTGCTTGTATTGAGCTTTCAAATCAAGGAAAGGAATCAAAGACCAACCCCTGTCAAAAATGCCCCGGCCGTTGCGGGGAGTTAATTTATTTAATTTACTACCGAATTAAATCACAAAATCAAGAATAAATAAATAAAATAAATCGATTTATCGGTCCGAAGCCTGCTTTCCGGACGGCTCGGTTAATCGCCGCCGCCCTGCTATTTCCCCGACTTCAGGGATTCGAACGCCGCCGTCACCGTCCGGGACCCGATCGCGCGGGCCGGAACGCCGGCCACGACCGCCCGCGCCGGAACATCCCGCGTAACGACCGAACCGGCCCCGATCGTAGCGCCCTCACCGATGGTGATTCCACACAGGATAGTGGCATTTGACCCGATCGACGCCCGGCGGCCGACCCGGGTCGTTTCCACTTTCCAGTCGTCCGGACCCTGCGGGCGGCCGTCTTCGGTGGTGGCGCGGGGAAAACGGTCATTCGTGAACATGACACCATGTCCGATGAAAACCTCATCCTCGATCGTCACCCCCTCGCAGATGAAGGTGTGCGACGATATCTTGCAGCGCGCACCGACCCGCGCGCCGACCTGGATCTCGACAAACGTGCCGATCCGGGTGTCGTCTCCGATCTTGCAGCCGTAGAGATTGACGAGGTCCGGATGGAAGATTCGGACGTCGCGGCCGAGTTCAACATCTTTTGTGATAGGCATCTGAACAGTTCCTTTATGCCGAACCGCGGTCAATCTTCTCGAACCCGGGGCCGTTTCGTCCGGGTTAATTACGCTTCGAGTAGCCGGCAAATCTGAGAAACGGCAATTCAAAAACGCCGGCAGCGGCCAGTTGCAACCGGGGCAGCAGCGGATGGTCGGTCGCCACCATGCCCAGGAGCCAGCAGAGCGCCGCGGAAATACAGGCCAGCCCCAATCCAAGGATCGGGTTCAGCACGCCATATTCCACCATGACGGCGCAGATCGCCACACCAGCCGCAATGATCAACGTCACGATCGCGCTTTTGAATGTCGCCCGCAACAGATCGCGCCCTCCGATATGCAGATGCCGGCTGACGAAATAAATCGCAACGGCTGCCTGAAACGGCAACGTCAGCATGGCCGACGCCGCCACGGCCTCCACGCCAAAAAACGCTGCGACGAAAATAACGAGAAGCGACGGCGGAAGCGAAATCAACGACGATACCAGCGCATCGCGCACGCTGCCGACGGCAACGAGCACCGGATACGTCAGACAGGCCACGAACAGCGAGAGATACGCAACGCACGTCATGCGCACCAAGGGAACAATTTCGAGCCAGGTCGGACCGAGCCAGATCAAGATGATCGGCCGCGCCATGATCGCCACGAACAACAGGAACGGCCAATGCACCGCCGTCAGCAGCGCTATCGATTCGAGATAGATCCGCTTGAGATTTCCTCCGGCCTTTGTCTGGGCAAAGATCGCCGGCATGATCACCGGGCTGAGGACCTGCCCCACCAGCCTGTCGAAGACCTGCGTGATGCCGATGGCGCGGCTGTAAAGTCCGACGGCGGCGAAGTCCAGAATGCGCGCAAGGAAGAGCTGCGGCGCCAGATTATAAAACACATTGATAATGCTGATACCGCCCGAGTAGAGGCCGAAGCTTATCACATCGGAATACTCGACCAGCGACGGGCGAAAAATCCGTCCGTTTTTGTAAATTCCGACCAGCAGAACCGTGCCGACGATATTGCCCGCGACGGCCCCCCAGATCGGGGCCATGTAGCTGTAATGCAGCAAGGCCAGCGCGATCGACACACTGATCGAAACCAAACTCGACGCCAGACTGCATATTGCGAGCTTGCCGAATTCCAAATCCCGGCGCAGCAAGGCCGAGATCACCACCGAAAACGGCGATAGCGCAAGGTTCAGTGCCGACACGGCCATCCCGGCGCTGAGCCCCTCTTGCTTGAAAAACCACACCATCACATCGCGGCAGAGGAAAAGCGTGAGGGCGATGACGATCGAAATACAAAATGTGATCGTAAATGCCGTCCTGATATTTTGTTCGGAAAGCCCCTTCTTCTGAATGAGGTAGTTGGCACCGCCAAATTCCTGGAACGACGCCGAGATAACGGCGATTACCGCGTTGATCACGGCATAGATTCCGAACTCCGCCGGCGTGAGCAACCGCGACATCACCGCGGTCGAGACAAGAAACAGTACGAGGCTTCCGTAGCGCTCGACCGCCGAGAAGAATATGGAGCGGTGTATGGTCGTCATATCAAGCCGCTACCGACAGATGACGCGCGGGAGGACGGAGCACTGACGTAGCCCAGGTCTCAGGCGTTGCGGAAGAGCCTCGGCTTCCTTGCACGTCAGAAATTCCGCCGCCTGAAATGGACTCTGCTCGACCCCGCTCGCATCAAGCCCGCTCCGGTATCTTGTGAACCTGTCCGAGCCGGACCGGCCTTCCCTGTTCCTTGATGGAACGCGACGCCGCTTCGAGAATCTCGACGACTTGCAGGCCCGATGCCGCGCTGGAAATCGGCGTCTTGCCGGTACGCAGGCAGTCGACAAAGTGCTGCACCTCGGTCTGCAGGGCTTCTTTCGCCGCCAGATGCGGCGCCCACATGTCTCCGGCACGGTAACCGATCCTGAGCTGGTGCTCCTTGTCGGCGGAACCGTTCAACGTAATTCCCTTATCGTAAATCTTGATCTTCTCGGTCGGCTCGACGTCATCATAGACGATCATCTTGCGGCTGCCGCCGATAAACGTCTGCCGGACCTTGATCGGCGAGAGCCAATTGACGCTGACATGGGCCACGCAGCTGCTTTGGAAAAACAGCGTGATGTGGGCCATGTTCTCCGGCGCACCGCTGACGTGGCACGAGCCCGTCGCCGAGACCGAGACCGGTGTCTCGTTGAGGATATACTGAATGATCGACATGTCGTGAACCGCGAGATCCCAGATCACGTTGACGTCGCTCTGGAAAAGCCCAAGGCTTGAGCGGATGCTGTCGTAATAATAGATGTCGCCGAGTGTTCCCTCCCGGACAAGCTCACGTATTTTCTGGACCGCCGGCGTATACAGGAAGGTGTGGTCGACCATGAGGGTCAGGTTGCGCTTGTCCGCCTCATCCATCAGACGGCGCACCTGATCCGCGGTCGGCGCCAGCGGCTTTTCCACGAAGACGTGCTTTCCCGCCCGCAGCGCCGCAAGCGCGAGGTCGTAATGCGTATTCACCGGTGTTGCGATAGCCACCGCATCAATTCGTGGATCCTGAAGGAGATCGCGAAAATCGGTCGTGGTCCCCACTTCCGGATGCAGGCGCCTGCTGACCGCGAGTTTCTCCGGATCCAGATCGCTGACAGTGACGACCCGCGAACATTCGCTGTTTGCAAAATTGCGAACGAGGTTCGGCCCCCAGTAGCCGTATCCGATCACACCAATTCCGACGAAACTATTCGGCATTCGACACCCGTTCAAAATATCGATTAAAAATGGCCCGTTCGGGCGGTGTAAGTCTGCATCACGCTGGTCAATTCCCGATCGCCGTCGCTCTTTCGTTGCCGATCACGTTCGCGCCGGCATGTCCTGCCAGATCCCCCGCGTGTCGATCACGTCGAGGTGCCTGCGTTCCGCCAGGGACACCATCTTGAATTCATCGTGGTCGACCAGCAGAACGGCAATCTCGCAGCTCCGCAGGGCTTCATCGATATTGAGGAACTCCGACCCGAATCTTTCGAACTCGACCGGAAGCTTACGTAAATTTGGCTCCACGATCTTGATGCGCGAGCCGTATTTCGCGGCAAGATGCAGCGCGATATCCATCGCCGGGCTCTCCCGGAGATCGTCGATATTCGCCTTGAAAGTCAGGCCGCAGCAGGCGACGTTGGCATAGGGATGATCGTCGATCAGCGCCTGGGCGCGCTCTATCACCTGCCTGGTCTTGGAATTATTGACGTCGCGGCTGGTACGCATGACGCGCGCGAGGTCAGGCGCGGAGTCGATGATGAACCAGGGATCGATCGCGATACAATGACCGCCGACGCCGGGCCCCGGCCGAAGCACGTTCACCCGCGGATGTCGGTTGGCGAGGTCGATGACCTCCCACACATTGATGTCAAACCGGTCGCAAATCAGGGACAGCTCATTGGCGAATGCAATGTTGGTGTCGCGGAAGGCGTTTTCGGTCAGCTTCACCAACTCCGCCGCCCGCGCAGTTGTGGGCACGCAGGCGCCTCGAACGAACATCTTGTAGAAACGCTGCGCCCGACGCGTGCACCAAGGCGTGATACCGCCGATGCAGCGGTCGTTGTTGATGAGTTCGGTCAGGATTCGGCCCGGCAGCACCCGTTCGGGGCAGTAGGCAACCGACACACAGGCCTGGTCCTTGCCGTTGGTGTCGATATGCAGATCGGGGCGCGCCTCCGTGATCCGCTTCGCGATCGCCTCGGTGGTGCCAATCGGCGATGTCGATTCCAGAATGACCAGATTGCCCGGCGCAAGCACGTCCAGGATGCTTTCGACGGCAGCGTTGACGCTGGTCAGGTCCGGCCGATTCGATTCATCGATCGGCGTCGGTACAGCAATAATGAATACATCCGCCGGTTCCGGCTTGGTCGAGGTGGTCAGCGAACCGCTGGAGACCACCTTCTGCACGAGACCATCGAGATCGGGTTCGGAGATATGGATGGCGCCGGACGCGACGGTGCGGACCACGCTTTCTTTATTATCGACCCCGAGGACCTGGATGCCACGGCTGGCGATCAACGCCGCAGTGGGCAAGCCGATATACCCCAGTCCGATGACCGCAACTTTTTGAAATTCAGGCATTGAGAAGCACCTTCGCAATACGTTCGCTGGCCCGGCCGTCCCCGAAGGGATTGTGGGATCGCGACATGGTCGAGTAACACTCGTCGTCATCGAGCAAACGGAACGTCTCGCTGACGATCTTGGCGCGATCGGCTCCGACCAGGCGCGCCGTACCGGCCTCGACGCCTTCCGGCCGTTCCGTGGTATCGCGCAGCACCAGTACCGGCTTGCCGAAGGTCGGGGCCTCTTCCTGGACTCCGCCGGAGTCGGTCAGCACCAGGTAAGCCATCGAGAGCAGGCCGACGAAGTCGGTGTATTCTTGCGGCTTGATCAGGATCACGCGCGGATGATTGGCCAGCCGCGCCGCGAACACGTCGTGCACGTTCGGGTTCGGATGGACCGGCAGAACGATCGCGACATCCTCCCGATTGAGGATGTCGAGCAGCGCCTCCACAATGTTGAGAACGCCGTCGCCGAAGTTCTCGCGACGATGACAAGTCACAAGAATAATGCGGCGGTTGCCATGATGCTTCCGGATGTCGTCCCAACGTGACGCAAGTTGCGGGTCCGCATCGACGATGGCCTTGGCGGCGATCAGCGCATCGATGACGGTATTGCCGGTGACATGAATGCGGTCCTCCGGCACGTTCTCCAGTCGGAGCGCCCGCGCCGCCCGGTCGGTCGGCGCGAAGTGCTGGTCCGCAATCGAGCCGACAATCTTCCGGTTCACCTCTTCCGGCCACGGTGCGTAGATATCGCCGCTCCTGAGCCCGGCCTCGACATGCGATACCGGAATTCGCCGATAATACGCCGCGAGTGCGCCGGTCATCGCGGTGGCGGTATCACCCTGAACCACGACGCGGGTCGGCCGAACACGATCCAGCACATCGCTGATGTCGTTGAGCAGACGCGCGCTCAGATGATCCAGCGTCTGGTTCGCCGTCATGATGTTGAGATCGAAATCAGGAACGATGTTCGCAAGCTTGAGCACCTGATCGAGCAGTTCGCGATGCTGCGCCGTCGCGCAGACCGTAACCGCCGAATTCTTCTCGGCCTTGAGCAGGTTGATAAGAGGGAAAAGCTTGATCGCTTCCGGACGCGTTCCCAGCAGAATCAAAAAATGCTTTTGCACGCGCTAGCCCCCGCCACGGCTGGAATTGGGAGGCGCCATGCCGCCCGCCCCGGGAGCGGCCTGACGGTTCTGGACCATGGCCTGCGCCAGGATTCCGGCAAACAGCGTGTTGGTCTTGGCATAGCGCCACCACATCCGTCCCGGCTCCTGGTAAACCCGGTAGAGCCACTCCAATCCCAGTCGCTGCATTCGGGCCGGCGCCCGCTGAACGTGGCCAGCCAGAACATCGAGCGCTCCGCCAACGCCCATGATGAAGGGTACGTCGAGTTCGTCACGGTAAGTCGCAAGGAAACGCTCCTTGCGTGGGGTCGGCATGCCGATGAACAGGCAATCCGCGCCGCTGTCCCGGATAGCGTCGACAACCCGTCGCTCCTGATCCGGCGAAAAATAGCCGTCCCTGACGCCGGCGAACTGAATTGACGGATGAGTTTCGCGAACCCGCTTCGCCGCCCGCGCCGCCACTTCCGTGGTCGCGCCCAGAAAATATGGCTTGAAACCTTCCTCGGCACAGACCTTGAGCAGTTCGGTAAGCAGATCGACACCGGTCACGCGGACCTTGGCGGGAAGACCGACCGCCCGCGCGCCCCAGACGATTCCCATACCGTCGATGCTGACAATGTCACTATTGGCCACGTCGGCCGCAAGCACGGGATCGCGCCGCATATTGACGAATTTCGCGACGTTGAGCGCGACGTGTTGCAGCCGCTGACGTGTGCGCATCGCATTTCGCGCGAGGTCAACGGTCTCTTTCATCGTCAGAATATCGATCGGGCAACCCAGGAAACTCTTGCGCATGCGCACTCCCGAAAAAGATAAATTAAATCTTGCGACCGAGCCGCGGATGGGGCACTTAACCACCTCCTCCGCCTTGCTCTCATTTAAATTCAATATTATATTATGCTATAAATTATTTAATCACAAGATGCGTTTTATTAATTTGGAAACGTTATTGAATAAAATCGCAGGTCGCGCGCCCAAATGATCGTAATGCCTTGATTTTACTTAATTTTGTACAACCAACGGTTTTTGATTTGACGTCAACAACGTGCCCGACACCGTTATTGAGCGGTTGAAATCCCACATCGCGACATAATCACGATCCTTTACAATTAAATCAGGTCGCGGATTTGGTTATATTTCGCAACTCATACGCTGGGTACGGACGCCCGTGCTGCAGGGGGATCAATTGATCACGCGTAATCGCGGACGGCCTTTAGGCCGTCGCGGCGAGACCCTTCCGGGAAATCTACCCGAGCGCCCGACAAAAGACTTCGTGGTGGGAGAGTTGGCTGAGGTCGGTCCGTTTTCCGAACGACCACAATATCCATCCGAGCTCGTAACTACGGCATTCCATACGAAGCCCGACCTTGTCCGGGTCGATCAGTCCCGACGAATGTCCCAGAGAGGCATTGCGAACGGCACGCAGCACGCGCCTGCCCTTGGTACGCAACTCTCCCTTTCTCACCTGGGAGCGAATGCTCAGCTGCAGCTCAGGCACGAACATCGACTTGCCGAGCTGGTTTTCGCCGAACATCCATTTGAAGCCCTTGATCAGCGCCGCGCGCGCTTCCCGGACATCGTGCCGTTCGGCGCATTCCAGCCACGCCGGCGCCATGCCATATTGATGGACCGAATAAACCTCGTAGAAATCCAGAACCCGGCCCTGTTGGGCATCAAAGAACCAGGGCCACTCCCCCTGGGGTCCCTGCAAGGCGATCAATTTCCGAGCGCAGGCATTCGCCATGGCGATGGCCGCAGCATCTCCTGCGAATTCGCCGTAATGATAGCAGGCAATGGTCAAATAGGTTTGCGTTGCGAAAGAAGCAAACCGGCGGCGCAAGCCCGTTGCGGTATCAAAGAATAACCCGGACTCGCTGTGGTAGCGCTCGGTGAGAAACGAAAATAGCGGACCGGCGAGGTGAATCCATTGCTTTCGCCCCGCTCGCGCCTGCGCGACAATTCCGGTGAGCAGCATCCCGAGATCCTGCGCACGAAACTCCTTCCAATTCTTCTCCGACAGCACCCCGTTCAGGGCGCGCACGACGTCCTCGGGGACGTCGAGGTCGAGTTCGGCGGCCGCCCAAAGCGCCATGCCGAACGCATATTTTGCAACCGGCATTTGCGTGAGCTGCCGAACGTTACGCCGGAAGATTTCCGATACATTGATGCTATCGGGGATATCATTAAGCCGGGACATGCCGAGCAGCACGTTGAGCGTGTAGAACACATCGCTTGGCGGCACGGATTCGTTCGGGTGATCCCGCCCGTCCAGATGATAGATATGCGACCACCGGCCATGTTCCGGCATCCAGCATCGCCGCAGACCGCTCAGGGCATAGTTCACCAACGGCGAATTCTTCGACAAACGGCCTGACCCCGGCCGCCGCAAGATGGTTAGATTCCCGATATCTGGAGTGACGTTCATAGCACTACCGCCGCTTGTTCGAATGACGAGTGATCAGTATTCACGAATGCTTTCGTCCAACCCGCGGAGCAGCGGATAGAGGAAATAGGAAATC
Organism: uncultured Alphaproteobacteria bacterium; assembly: GCA_963756215.1. GTDB lineage: Bacteria > Pseudomonadota > Alphaproteobacteria > Rhizobiales > Xanthobacteraceae > Bradyrhizobium. The sequence goes on from CAVWMY010000004.1 coordinate 66,439, forward strand.
ACGCTGCGACGGCCAACCTTCATCTCCGCGGTTACGGCCATTCCCGGAATCATTTGGATACGCTCGGGTTGCAAGCGCAGCTTGGTGTCGGTGACATCCACCAACACCCGGTAATAGGGCGCCGGCATTTTATGGACCCCTTCCGACTTCGGATCCGGCGTGAACGTATCCTGGCTGACCACACGCACCACACCGGTGCCGGTGCCGTATTTCTGGAACGGAAAGGCCTCGAATTTGATCCGTACTGCCTGCCCGACCGCGACCTGGCCGATATCCCTGCCCTCGACATTGACCTCGGCCTGCAGCGGCACGTCACGTGGGACCAGGACGAACAACGTTTCGGCCTCGCGAACCACTGAACCGACCGTGCGGCTGGCAACCTCGAGCACGATAGCGTCAGCCGGCGCCCTGAGCATAATCAGTTGCCGCCGCAGTTCGACCTTCTTGAGGTCCTCCGCCGCGCTGCTGCGCTTTGCGATGGTCTCCACGAGGTCCTGGTAGTCGGTCTTGCGGAACTCCTCGATGAACACTTGCCGATCAGCGCGGGCTTTCTCGACCTTGTGCTCGTAGTCGACCAGGCTGCCGCGAACCCGTGACAGGTTGCTGTCGACCTCGAGCCGGTCGTTGCGCGAGATCAGCAGATTCAGCTTTGAACCCACTTCCTTTGCCATCAATGTTCCACGCATGGTCTCGATCGACGTCATGGTCTCGAGCCGCTGCACCAGCACAGCCTCTTCGTCCTGGCTGGTCTTGAGATTGGCTTGCGCGCTCGCGATCTGGGCATCGAAGTTGCGCAACTGAGTGTCATAGAAGGTTCGGCGCTGCGCAAACATCTTGCCCTGCAGGACGTCGTCAGAGTTCGCCGGATCGGTCACGACATAGTCGTAGCCGCCCAATTCCGCCTTGAGGCGATTGATCGTGGCATCCAATGCTGCAACCCGCGTGCGCAATTGATCCAGATCCGCCTGCGAGAAGGTCGGATCGAGGGTCGCCAGCGGATCACCGCGATTGACCACGTCGCCGGCGCGGACGTGGATTTCCCTGATAACCGACGTCTCGAGCGGTTGAACGACCAGATTCGGGCGTGTCGTGATCAACTTTCCTTGCGCGGTCACGATCATGTCGACGTAAGAGACGGATGCCCAGACGACAGCGGCCAGGATAAGGCCGACGACGCTGTAAAGCGTCAGCCGCGCGATCCGGGGCGGTGTTCGCTCCTCGACCTCGATCGCGTCGGACTGGAATTGCGCGACCACCGCAGGCCGTGGTCGGGCGGATGGCCGGAACAACGATCGTCGACGACGTTCGACGCTTTTCAGCGCGGCCGCCTTTGCGGCTTTCGGGTCGTCCGGCTGTTTGTCAACAAAGGTCATGCGATCTGCTTTGTCTGCTGGTTCCAGAGATGCCGATAGATGGTGCACTTCGACAGCAGCTTGTCGTGGCGGTCGACGTCGACGATCTGGCCGCGATCAATCACCAGGATCGCGTTGGCGTCGGTCAACATCGACAAGCGATGCGAGACGATAATGACGGTGCGGCCTTCCGCGAGCCGGCGCAGGTTCCGGCGGATAATCATCTCGCTTTCGGAATCGAGCGCGCTGGTGGCCTCGTCGAAAATCAGGATCCGCGGATTGACGATCAGTGCGCGGGCGATTGCCAGACGCTGCTTCTGGCCTCCCGACAGGTTGGAAGCGTCCTCCTCCAACATGGTATCGAAACCGCGTGGCAGGCGCTCGATGAACTCGTCGGCGCCGGCGAGCTGCGCCGCCTGGACCACCTCGGCGAAGGTCGCATCGCGTTTCACGCAGGCGATGTTCTCGCGAACCGTGCCGCGAAACAGGAAATTATCCTGCAACACGAGGCCGAGATTTTTTCGTAGATGGACCAGATCGAGCTCGCGGGAGTCATATCCGTCGATCCGCAACAGCCCTTGCTGGATCGGATAGAGCCCGGCGATCAGGCGGGTCAGGGTCGACTTGCCCGATCCGCTCCGGCCGACGATCCCGAATACCTTGCCGGGTTCGATCGTGAACGAGACATCGTCGAGAGCCGGTGCGCCTTCCGCACCGTACCGGAACGACACATTCTCGAATTCGATCTTGCCGGTAAAGTCCGGCCGCAATCCGTCGCGATTGCCCTTCCGTTCCGGCTCCTGGTTCATCACCTCGCCGAGCATTTTAACGGCCAACGCGACTTCCTGGTATTCATGAACCATGGTGACCATTTGAACCAACGGTCCCGAGACCCGCCCGGCGAGCATGTTGAAAGCGACCAGCGCGCCGATCGTCATTTCACCGTTGAACACATCGAGCGCTCCGAGCCCGATGATTCCAAGCGACATCATCTTTTCAAGGAAGCCGGTAACGGATTGCGCACCGGCCGAAATCCTTTCGACACCGAAGCGCATCGTAACCGATTGCGCGCAACGGTCGTCCCATACCCTGCCCTGCAGCGGTTCCATCGCCAGCGACTTGACCGTCCGCATTCCGTGAACCGTTTCGACCAGCAGCGCCTGGCGTGCGCCTTCGGCCTGGTAGAGCGCATAAAGACGCCGCCGGAACGGCCCCATCAAACTGACCACCACGATGCCGCTGAGGGCCGTGAATGCCAGCACCACGCCGGTGAGCTTGACGCTGTAGAGCGCCAGCACGGGAAGAAAGACGAAAAGTGACAACGCATCCAGCACCGTCAAGAACAAGCGGCCCGTCAGGAACTCGCGGATACGAGCCGCCTGCTGCATATGCTTGACGAGTATGCCGGCCGATATCTTCTCGAAGAAGGTGATAGGCAGCCCCAGCAGATGGCCGAAAGTCTTGGTGGCGACGCGAATATCAACCTTGTTCGTGGCGTAGAGCAGCAAATAACGGCGCAGGAAATTAAATAGAGCGTCGAACGTCAGCGCGGCAACGGCGCCCGCGGCCAGCACATAGAGCGTCGTGAAGCTTTCGTGGACCAGTACCTTGTCGATCACGAGCTGGAAGAAGATGGGAAGCGCCAGGCCGAGGCCATAGAGGAGAATGGCCGCCACGGCGACGTCGATGAACAGCCGCCATTCGCGCCGCAATTCCGGTATGAACCAGCGGAAGCCGAATGCCGGTTGCGAGCCCGAATGATTCCGGTCGCGCTTGATCAGAATGGCTTCGCCAAGCCAGTTGGCGCAGAACCGTTCTTTGTCAACAACCAGCGGCTCGTTTCGTCTTTCGGCCAACGGGTCGATGACGCTGATCATCTGCTGGCCATCGGGTCCTTCGCCAGCACCCGATACGATGATCCAATTGCCGTTGGCCAACCGCACGATCGCGGGATAAGCCTCGCCCAGCCGGAACAAAGTATCCCAGTCGAGCCAGCTGCTGCTTGCGCGCAACCCTGCTTCCTTTGCCATCCGGAGCAGAAGTGCCTGGGAGATCGGGGCACCATCGACCGCATAGGCATGCCGCAGGCGTTCGACCGGCAAGTCAACACCGTGATGTGTCGCGACCCGCGCGAGACATTCAAGCGCGGTCTGCGATTCCGCGCGTGACTCCGGCGCGTCGGCGTCCGCCTCGACGACAGTATCGTAGTCCAGCTCCGCGTTAGCGGAAATTTGTTGAGACATTCGGAGACCTTGGCGTATTCGGGGACGTGGTAGTGGTGCCGAGCGAACTCATCGTCGCGGGATCGGATGACGCTCGGTTACGCTTGATAACCCCGGCGTCGACCAGCCCCTGCAGGGCGTTTTGCATGACCTCGACCGAGTTCGCGAATGCCTCCACCGAAAAGATCAATCTTTGGCGGAAGACCTTTTTCGGCGCATTATTGGCATCGCGCTCGGTTGGCGAAAGACTGACCAGATCGACGCGCACGATGGCGCCGCCGACTGTGATTTCGTCGATTCCGTCGGTATAGACTTCAGCGTGCATCGTGTCGCTCCTATGCTGCCAGCTGCGCTTTAAAGAGCACGTCAACGCCGTAGCTCGTTGAATTGAAGCTGTTGGTCGGGAAAAGACTGGAGCTGCCGTAGGCATAGACTCCATTGCCACCGGTGCTCGAACTGGCCGGCGCCGTCAGTGGTCCGTTGGTTTGCGCAGTGGCGAATAGATTCGGATCCGCCGAGTAATCGCCATTGGTATGGTAGGAAGCAACGTAGGTCGTGCCCGCGGTGATCGCGACAGGATTGGAGAAACTCACCTCCTGCCAGCCGCTCGCCGTCTCATTGGTAAAGGTCGCGGTCGCCAATAACGTGCCGGTCGAACTCCAGAGGTCAGCAACATGCGGACCCGTATTGTCCGCTCCCTTGTAAAATCGAAGCCCGGTGACTTCTCCGTTGGTGCTTGATTGGAATTTGAAGCCGAGCTCGACCGAGTTGGTGTCGTTGACGGTGGTAATGGCAGGCGTCGAGGTTGGACCGAAAAGACTTACGGGGTTCGGGTCGTTGACCGACAGCGATACGCTTGCCGAGGCGCTGAGACCGCTACTGTCGGTCGCGGAATAGGTAAAGGTTGCCGGTCCTGTATATCCCGCCGTCGGCGTGAAAGTTACCGATTGGTTTGCCGAGTTGTACGAGACCGTGCCGTTGGTTGGATTGCCTACCCCCGCCACCGACAGCGACAAACCGTTGGGGTCGGTATCGTTGGCGAGCAACGTCGACGCGGATATCGTGATCGAGCCGTTTTCGTTGACCGCGAAGCCGCTATCATTGTTCGCGACCGGTGGCTGGCTCATTTTGGTATAGACGACATCCACCCAATAGTTGGTGGAGTTGAACGTAGCGGTCGGGAAGCTGCTGGAGGCCCCGTAGGCGTAAACGCCGTTACCGCTGCCGGGCGCGGTCAGATCGCCGCTTACCACGGGATTTGCGAAGTAGCCGCCATCGGCCGAGTAATCGCCGTTGGTGTGGTAAGATGCGATATAGGTCGTTCCGGCGGCGATCGATACAGGGCTGGCGAAGTTCACCTGTTGCCAGCCGCTGGCAGTTTCGTTGCTGAAAGTGGCCGTGGCAAGCAATGTCCCGTCCGAACTCCAGAGATCGGCGACATGTGGCCCGGAGTTATCCGGCCCCTTGTAGAAGCGCAGCCCCGTGATTACGCCGGCTGCCGAAGCGACAAATTTTACACCGAGTTCGACCGCATTGGGATCATCCACCGTCACAACGCTCGGTACCGAATTGGCGCCGAACAAACTCTCCGTGGATATAATCACGGGATTGCTGCCCGGGTTTCCGCCGCCGTGAACGAAGTCCAGACTTCCGTCGCTGCCGGTAGTTGTGGTGTCAGGAGCCCGAAAGGTCTGCAGGCCAGCCGTTTGCGGCGTGATGAAGATGGCGCTGGGGTCCAGCTGTGCCGTCGTCGTGAATAAAAAGCCGGTACCGCCTGCCGACGGCGAATCTATCTTCGTACCCGGTGAGGAGATCGGCACGACGCCTGAAGCGATTTGACCGGCGAGATCCGTTCGGCCCCGCAATACAGTGGTTGACGAGGGCGTGGAGGCCAATGGCGGCGTGCTCGACCCTATGCGACGAGGCGGCGAGTCGTCGGTTGCAACGGGCGTATTGCCGCCCGAACCAGCGGCCTCGCCATTGCCCGCATTAAGCGTGTGGACCTGCAACGGGATAGAAGAGACCGGCGAGGTTACTTGTCCTCCATCGGGAACGTCCGTAAGGCTCGCCTGCGTGCTGCTGCGTATCGCGGGATCGGCTGGTGTTGCCGCATTAAGGTCGGCTGGCGCTGCTATTGCCGCTGAATTCGACGCGGAAAGAGCCGCGTCGAGCAACAGCGCAGCTGCCAGCGGCGAAACAATGTTGCTGTCGGCTACAGCGGCCTCGGGCGCCAAATCCAATGGCGGGGCGTCCGGACCCACTACCACCAGCACTCCGCCCGTGACCGCGGTCTCCACGGGCCCGCCCGTGCGATATTGTAGAATTGAAATCTTCCCGCAGGCGTCGGCGGCCGGTGCGAACGTCAACCCGTTCAACTCTGCAAAACTGAGCCGCTGTCCCTGCACGACCGCCCCGGTCCCATCGACCAGCCGCACGATCCCGTTTGAGGGTAGTTCGGTGATCTCGACATACGGTTCCACGAAATGTCCGGGCGACGGAATCTCGATCGACCGCGGTTCACCATTCTGGGGCACGCTCAGGACGAACCAGATCTCAAGCTTCGGCTTGAGTCCGATGTTGGTTTGGGTTGTGACGACGGCAGGCCTGAACTTCAGCGCGGCGAGTTCGGCGTCTCGGACCATCTGCCCCAATACGACTTCCGTGATACCATCTTCCCTGAGTACCACGCCTTGCGACGGCAACGCCGTCACCTTCACGGCCAGATCGCACGAGGTGTAATTGGCGTCGGCGATCGTTACGATACGGAACGGCGCGAGGCGGCCGTTTCCGCCTGAAATCAGCGAGGCCGGATTCAAATTCAACATCGCGAAAACTTCCCGACGCAATCATTTTGGAAAAACAGAGCGGTCGATTTAATTTAACTACTTATTAACTCCCGCGTCAATTCAATTGCATTTAAAATTAAATAGGCTTGGTAAATTTTAAACAGAAAAATAATCCAAACCAGCTTCGTTCACGCTTATTCCACGCGAATGAAAATCCAGAATAACCTCATATATTCAATACCTTGCGGCCGTCGAAGCGCTACCCGGATGGGCCCGGCGCTCTTCCGACCCAGGTCAGGCCGAGCGGATTATTTCGGCGAGATAATTGCCGTATCCGCTTTTCTCCAACGATTTGGCCAAAACCATCACCTGGTCCCGATCGATGAAGCCGAGCCGGAAGGCGATTTCCTCGAGGCACGCGACCTTCATACCCTGCCTCTTTTCCAGGGTCTGAACGAAACCGGCGGCCTCGATCAGCAATTCGAAGGTCCCGGTGTCGAGCCAGGCAAATCCCCGCCCCATCCGCTCGACCCGTAACGAGCCGGCGTTCAGATAGCATGTCTGCAGATCCGTTATCTCCAGTTCTCCCCGCGCCGACGGCTTCACCTCGCGGGCATGGCGCACGACGTCGTTATCGAAAAAGTAGAGACCTGTGATGGCCCAGTTCGATGTCGGATGCTTCGGTTTCTCTTCGATTCGCACCGCCCGGTCATCCGAGTCGAACGTCACGACTCCGTACCGCTCGGGATCACGAACATGATAGGCGAAGACGGTTGCTCCCTGCTGCCGGATCGCGGCCTTGGCAAGCAGTTCAGGCAGGCCGTGACCGAAGAAGATGTTGTCCCCCAGCACCATGGCTACGCGATCGTTTCCAATGAAGTCCGCGCCGATAATAAAAGCCTGGGCCAGCCCGGCCGGGTTGGGCTGCTCGGCGTAACTGAGTCGAATCCCCCATTGGCTGCCGTCACCGAGCAGACGTTCGAACTGCAAGCGGTCGGTCGGCGTCGTGATGATGAGAATGTCGCGGATGCCCGCCAACATCAAAGTCGACAGCGGGTAATAAATCATCGGCTTGTCGTAGATTGGCAGCAACTGTTTGCTGATACCGCGTGTGATCGGATAAAGCCTCGTTCCACTGCCGCCTGCGAGTACGATCCCTTTTAGCATGCGCGCAATTCCCTAGGCGTTTCCAACTGGTCGAGGCACGCCTCTAGCGACAATCGCCAGGGCGGAAGCCGAACGCCGAAGGTGCGCTCGGCTTTGGATGAGTCCAGGCACGAATTGCGGGGACGGCGCGCCGCGGTCGGAAATTCCGCGGTGGTAATCGCCTGCAGTTTCGGCACAGGCCGCCCACGGCGTGCAAGGCTTGCGAAGATCGCCGCGGCAAATCCGTGCCAAGTCGTTTCACCTTCGCCCGCGAGATGATAGATCCCGGCATCGTCGCGGCCGTTGGCCGATCGAAGCCGCTCGGCAATTACCAAGATTGCGTCAGCCAGATCGGCGGCCGATGTCGGCGTCCCGCGCTGGTCATCCACCACCTTTACGAGCGGTTGATTCTCGGACAGCCGCAGCATGGTGCGGACGAAATTCTGGCCATAGGGGCTGTAGACCCAGGACGTGCGTAACACCGCGCTCCACGGACAGGTCTTGAGCACCGTCGCCTCTCCGGCAAGTTTCGAAGAGCCGTAAACATTCAGCGGCGCCGTAACGTCGTCTTCGCGATACGGCTGCCGTTTGTGGCCGTCGAAAACGTAGTCGGTCGAGACCTGGATAAATGGGATGCCGTGGCGCGTCGCCGCATCAGCCAGCAGCGCCGCACCGCCGCAATTAACCAGAAAGGCCCGTCCCTGCTCTGCTTCGGCCGTATCCACCGCGGTATAGGCCGCGGCATTTACGATCGCCGAAGGCTCGAACTCGGCGATCGCGCGATCAATCCCCTCGCCGCTCTCTATATTAAGCGCCGGTCGACCGACCGCAACGATCGGGACGTTACGCAACGCCGCCGCGTCGCGAAGACACAGCGCCAACTGCCCGCTTTTGCCCGCAACGAGGATCGGCTTGGCCGCCATTTTCGATCTCAAAGCTGCAATTCCGGGAGCCCAAGGCGTGCGCCGGCATAGACATTAGTCCGCGGAGCTTCCCACCAGGTCCGGCTTTCGAGATACCATTGCACCGTGAGTGCGATCCCCTCCTCGAAGGTCTTGCTGGGCTTCCACCCGAGTTCGCGCTGCGCCTTCGAGGCATCGATCGCATAGCGCAGATCATGACCTGGCCGGTCCTTCACAAATTTGATGAGCGACCGCGCTTTAGCCGGCGCCGGGGCGATTCGGTCGAGCACGTCGCAAATAAGCTCGACAACGTCGAGGTTGCTGCGCTCACTGTTGCCGCCGAAGTTGTATTTCTCGCCCGGCCGACCGCGTGTCAGCAAGCTGATGAGGCCTTCGGCGTGATCGTCCACATATAGCCAGTCACGGACATTGGTGCCGCTGCCGTACACCGGTAGCGGCTTGCCCTCGATCGCGTTGAGAATCATCAAGGGAATGAGTTTTTCGGGAAATTGGTACGGGCCGTAGTTGTTCGAACAGTTCGAGACGATAACCGGCAGGCCGTAGGTCTTGAACCACGCGAGCGCGAGATGATCCGAAGCCGCCTTGCTGGCCGAATAAGGCGAACTCGGCTGATAGGCCGTCTCTTCGCAAAACAACCCGGTCTCGCCGAGCGAGCCATACACCTCGTCGGTCGAGACATGGACGAAGCGGAAGCCGTCGCGCCGTTCGGAGGACAACCGGTCGCAATAGTTTCGTGCGGCCTCGAGCAAGTTACAGGTTCCGACCACGTTGGTATTGATGAAGGCCGACGGCCCGGTGATCGAACGATCGACGTGGCTCTCCGCCGCCAGGTGGATCGTGGCGTCCGGCTGATATTTTGCGAAAACATCATCCACATCTTCGCGGTCGCAGATGTCCACCTGCTCGAACGCATAACCCGGCTCTTTGGCCAGCACATCCAGCGAGCGAAGGTTGGCCGCGTAGGTAAGCTTGTCGATGTTGACGACGTCCATCCCGTGTTCGAGCACCAGCCGACGGCAGACCGCCGAACCGATAAAACCTGCCCCGCCCGTTACCAGCACACGCATCGGCTATTCTCCGTAGCTATTCGAAGATGGAGGTGAGATCGGCGAGCATCGGCAACGTTCGATCCTTGTCGGACAAAGTCGCCGCACCGGCCGCAACCGGCCATTGGATGCCCAACCCGGGATCAGCCCAGTTGATTCCGCCGTCATGTGCGGCGGAATACACCTGATCAACCTTGTAAAAGACCACCGTGTCGGGTTCGAGCGTGCAAAACCCGTGCGCGAATCCGGCGGGAACCAGCAGCTGCTCGTTATCTCGATCGTTCAGCTCGACGGCGACGTGCCGCCCAAAGCTCGGCGATGAACGGCGAAGATCGACCGCCACATCGAGGATGCTCCCGCGAAGCACGCGGATCAGCTTGGCCTGTGCGAAAGGCGGCCGCTGAAAGTGCAGTCCGCGCACGGTGCCAGATTGAGCAGAACTCGATTGGTTATCCTGGAGGAAATCGCAAGTAAGCCCTTGCGCTGAGAAGTCAGCACGTTGAAATGTCTCACAAAAATAACCGCGCGGATCGCTAAATCGCGGTGTCCGGATCAGCCTGACATCGGGGATTTTCAACGCTCGTACGTCCAGCCGCATGCGCCCCGCGGCGCCGTCGGCCGGCGGCGAGTGCCGTCCGCCGACGGAAAGTGCTGCGGAAACCTCAGATGCTAAATCCATCGTCCAGCCTCGTCCGGGATAATAAAAACGACGGGGCCATTTCCACCGCCCCGCGAAATACCGATTTATAATGTTAAATTAAATTAATTCACAACCTGGAATAACCCCTCAATTCACCACAACAGGTTCCATCGCGCGGAACCCCGTGCTGGCAAGAAAGAGAAATATCCAGCAACATCAACATGATTACTCAAAACAGCGGCTCCGTTAAGCCAGTTATCAATTTGTGTTTAAATTTAAATCATTATCATTTAATTTGAGCAACCACTTTCTTTATCGGTCGTATTGGTATTAAATACAAATAATTCGAAGCCGGCTACGGACGTCACGACCTTACTGTTTTCGGCATTGCAATATAAAGTGTCGTATATACTGGTGAGCCAACCGAGCGGCTCGCGCATTGCAGGTGAGCCTCTCGATGCTTCAGAGCAATATGCTTCAGAATGACAGAACGCGCGCGTTGCTGGACAGCGTGCTGCCGCAATCACAATCCGAGGAAGGCGGCATTGGGCAGATCGTCGACTTTGCCCTTGGGTTTCTGCGACGACAGTATTTGGTCATCATCTTCACGACCGTCCTAGCCTTGGCGGCGAGCGTCATTTATCTGAAGATCACGCCGCCCACCTACACCGGCCAGGTCAAGGTCCTGTTCGGGATCCCGAAGCCTCAATTCGTTCAGCAGCAATCGATGCTGGCCGACGTATCCGTCGACAACGCGCAACTCGACACCCAAATCCAGATATTGAAGTCGAAAGCGATTGCAACAGCGGTCATTAATCAGCTCAAGCTCGCCGACGATCCGGACTTCAAGGCACCCGAGAGCAAATTGCATTCGGTCTTCCAGTCGATCCGAAGATGGTTCGGCCTTCCCCTGCCTCCGGAAGGCAAGGTCAATCAGGAAGCATTGATGGACGGGCTCGTTGCGGCCTTCGAAGGTCGGCTGACGGCCGCCCGGCTCGGCTACAGCGCCGTGATCCAGATCGACTATACGGCCAGCAGCGCCGAACGCGCCGCCGAAATCGCCAATGCAATTGCCAATGCTTACATCACCGACCAGCTCAACGCGAAATTCGATGCCAATCGCACCGCAACGACCTGGCTCCAGGAACGCCTGAAGGAATTGGGACAGCAGGCCCTGACCGCGGAACGCGCAGTCAACGCCTTCAAGTCGCAGAACAACATTGTCGCTGCCGGTGGCAAGATGATGGATGAGCAGCAGGTCACCGAGCTGAACAGCCGTCTGGTCGCCGCCCGTGCCCAGACCTCGGACGCCTTGACGCGGGTGAACCGGTTCGAGACCATCCTCAAGTCGAATGCTGCGACCCCGGAAGCGATCGGCAACCTCGATGCCTCCGGTACTGACGCGCTGAACAACCCGATTATCAACAGCCTTCGCCAGCAATATCTAGAATATTCGCGGCGGGAAGCCGAATGGACGGCGCGGCTCGGCAAAGACCATTTGGCCGTTGTCAATCTGCGTACCCGGATGGTGGGCCTCCGATCATCGATATTGGACGAGGTGCGCCGGCTGGCCGATACCAGCAAAAGCGATTACGAAATCGCCAAGCAACGGCAAGAGGAGATCGAAAAGCAACTAGCGATGGCCGTGTCGCAATCGCGATCGACCAATTCGGCTGAGGCGACGATGCGCGAATTGGAAACCAGCGCCAAGGGCTACCGCAGCCTCTACGAGAGCTTCCTGCAGCGGTACATGGGATCGGCGCAGCAGGAGTCATTTCCGGTAGCGGACTCGCGGGTGATCTCCCCCGCAGCACCGCCCCCCACCAAGAGCAAGCCGAAATCCGCAATAATCCTGGCGCTTGGCCTATTAGGCGGGATCGGGCTCGGCGCCGCGCTCGGATTTCTCAGGGACATCATGGATCGCGTGTTTCAGGACCTCCGCGCAGATCGAAAGCACGTTGCATCTACCCTGTCTGTCACTGGTGCCTCTGTTGAGAGACCCTGAGAAAAGGCTGGTGGTGCGGAGTACTCCGCCCGACAAGGAATTCGGCCAACGAACGGTCTCCAGAAATTCGGGAATGTATTGGGCAGCCACCGCAATGCCGCTGTCGCGGTTTGCAGAGTTGATCCGCGCCATAAAGCTCGCGATTGACCTAAACCCCACCAAAACCTCGAACAAGATCGTCGGGCTGACCTCGGCGCTGCCCAACGAAGGCAAATCCACCGTCGCGGCCTCGCTGGCGCAATTGATTGCGCATGCCGGCAAGCGCGTCATCATCGTCGACTGCGATCTCAGGAATCCCTCGCTTTCGGCCAACCTTGCACCGAACGCGACCGCCGGCATTATCGACGTGTTGTCCGGTGCCCGGACGCTGGAGGAGACGGTCTGGCGGGACCCCAAAACCAATTTGACCGTGCTGCCGGCGGCCAAGCGCGCGCCGCTCTTCCACACCAGCGAGATCCTGTCCGCTGAACAAACCCGGAAATTGTTCGACCGGTTGAGAGCGAGCTACGACTACGTCATCGTCGATCTTCCCCCGCTGGCCCCAATCGTCGACGTCCGCGCCACGACGCCGCTGGTGGACTGTTTCATTCTGGTCGTGGAGTGGGGACGAACCAAAATCGACGTGGTCCAGCACGCACTCCATACCGCCCCGAACGTCTACGAGAGCCTGATCGGCACTGTCCTCAACAAGACCGACATGGCTGCGATGAAGCGTTACGACAGTTATCGTAACGATTATTACAACAACGAGCATTACACTCGTTACGGCCAGACTACGGCCGAATAATCCAACACCTTCGACATTAGATACCTGAATTCATCGCCGTACGGCCGCCCGTGAAGCGGCCGACGGATCGTTGCGGCCATCTGCAGGTGTGGCGTTTAGGTGACAGTAAGTATTCCGATTTAATCTGGAGGGCACGATTCGCTGGTTTGAATCGAGCAACAATGCCAACGTGTAAGTGAGTATGGTGGGGATCGACGGGGGCTCTTCTGTTCAGCTTGAGACATAGTAGGGCGAGTGTCACGATAGCACTCCTGACGGTGTTTTGTGCCGGCTGCTCGATCATGCCTGCCGATGGTCCGCAAAGCATGGATATCCGCAGCTCGGAGGCCGGCGCGCCTGAAAGCCTGCCCTACGCGCTGGTCAAATTGACCCCCGACGTCGTTCACGTGCTGGGACGATATACCCCAAGACTTTCTACGGCATTCGCCGACAGGAGCCCACCTAAGGCATTCCGCTTCGGTATCGGCGACACCGTCAGTGTCACGATCTTCGAGGCTGCAGCGGGCGGTCTCTTCATTCCCGCCGAGGCCGGCGTTCGCCCCGGCAATTTCGTCACCATCCCCAATCAAGCCGTCGACGACCACGGCAACATTTCAGTACCCTATGCCGGCGCCATCCAGGCCAAGGGCCGCACACCGGCCGAAATCCAGCGCGTGATCGTCGATGCGCTCAAGAGCCGCGCGATCGAGCCCCAGGTGGTCGTATCCCTGGTTACTCAAAATACCTCGCTCATCAGCGTGCTCGGCGACGTCCATACGGCCGGCCGTTTCCCGGCAAGTCCCTCTGGCGAACGCGTTCTCGATCTGGTGGCGCGCGCCGGCGGCCCGGTAACGCAGGGCTATGACGGGTGGGTCACGCTGGAGCGCCAAGGCCATCGGGCCAGCGTTCCGTTCGGCGCGCTGCTCTACGAACCGAGCAACAATATCTACACGCTGCCCGAACGACGTCATTTACCTCTACGCCCAGCCTCAGACCTATGTGGCGTTTGGGGCGGCCGGAGGGGGAGGCAGCTCGGTGGGCGGGCAGGGTCAGTACAAATTTGACGCTTGGCGTCTTTCACTCGCGGAAGCTGTCGGAAAGTCTGGCGGTCTCAATGACGGCCTAGCGGATCCCGCTTCCGTATACCTCTATCGCGGCGAGACCCGCGAGGTCGCCGAACAGCTCGGCGTCGACTGCAGACGTTTCGAAGGCCCCATCATTCCCATCATTTATCTTGTCAACTTCCGCGATCCGTCGGGATACTTCATGGCGCAAAGTTTCGAGATGCGGAACAAGGACGTCATTTACACGTCGAACGCCGCCTCGGTTGAAACCACCAAGTTCCTGAGCTTCCTGCGGACGATTATGGCCACCGCGAACGACCCGATCATTTACGCCACCAACGGCTATGCGTTGAAGGCGGCGATCAGCGGCACGTCATCTTCGACGATCATTACGACACCGACGCCTATCACCACTGCGCGCTAGGTTACCGTTCTCTGCTCTGGCGAGCGTTCGAAGCCAAGTAACGATCGTCTCGGCACCGAAACAGCGGTGGCGGCGGGTGGACGCGCGTGCGGACGTCAAGATTTGGCTTCCCCTTGCGGTGACCATGGTTCGCTTGCACGCGGTGAGCTGTTGAGTCCAATTGGTTCAGCTACCGACTGACGAATAATGTCTTGCACGGCCCTTTGATTTAAATGATTAGATAATGCGCGCAGAACACCTGAAACGGCTGCCGATTTTCAAGTAGGCCACTCGCTTGATTAGGTTCACCAACGTATTGCACCCTACCCGCAGCTGGCCTGTTAGGGCCATGATCCGAGCCGAAGCGGGCATCGGCGCAACGAGGCTTTGCCCGGCCGCGATAACCGCTCTGGGCGCCTGATGACCGCAACGTTCCTGCTGCTAAGTTCACTGCTCGCGCTGCTGCCTACGCTGATGATGGCCGGTGGCACGCTTGCCCTGGGACTGGCTCTGGCAATCGTCGCGATCGCGACCGTGACGATGGCGGTTACGCTGCGCGGCGATGAGCTCACGCGCTTCTCGCGGTTGCTGCGACCGACCGCCGTGGTTGCTTTGTTTATTCCCGCCATTTGGATGCTGTTGCAGGCTCTGCCGATGCCCGTCCGCTCGCTCGCCAACCCGATCTGGGCCAGCGCATCCGTGGCGCTGGACAGGCCCTTGGTAGGAGCGGTTAGCCTCGACATCGGCGCCACGCTGCTTGCCCTCGCCCGCTACAGCGTCTGCGTCGCCGCGGCATTCGTTGCCGCTGCCGTCACGCTCAGCAAGCCGCGCGCCGAAAGCGTTCTATCCCTGGTGACGGCGATCGCGGCGCTTATCGCTGCCGAATTGATCGGATTCGATCTGGGTTATCTGCATTTCCCTGGTTTCGATCGTGCAGACGCTGCCGACATCGCCGTGATCGGGTTTGTGCTTTCCTGTGCGACGATGATCCGAGCCTACGAGCAACTAGACACTTCGTCGGCGAGACGGCGGAATCCCCCGGGGATCGCAAAGGTCGCGGCTTCGGCATCGCTCGTGGCGCTCATCATTTGTTTTTCCGCGATCCTGATCAGCCAAGAAGCAATTTTGCTGTTTGCCGCCCTGTTCGGCAGCGGAGTTCTGGTCAGTGCGTGGGTCATTCGCCGCTGGCGGCTTGGCCTTTGGGGACAGATCGGAATTGGCGCACTCGCGATACTCGTCGTGGTCGGCTTCTTTGCAACGGCACCAAGAAAAGGCACCGATGCCACCCTCACATTGTCGACGCAGGGCCGGCTTTCCTCGATTGAGCGAATGTTGTCCGACACGAAATGGAGCGGATCAGGCGCCGGATCATTCGAAGCACTCTCGACAATCTATCGCGATATTGATGAGCAGCAGTCGCCGGAGACACCGACGGCCGCCGCGGAGATCGCCATCGAGATGGGACAGCCTTTCCTATGGGTGTGCGTCCTCGTTCTATTTTTGGGAGGAGCGACGCTGTTCCGGCGAGCGCTGCTGCGGGGCCGCGATTACGTGTATCCGAGCGCCGGCGCCGGTTGCATCGCGGCGCTTCTCATCATGCTGTTCGCGAGTGACGGCATTTTGGGGTTGATCGCGTCGCTGACCACCGGCGTCTTGTGCGGATTGGCCTTTGGACAAAGCAAAAGCACCAGCAACCGTGGTCCATCGCCCGATGAGCAATACGGCAGCCCGGGCCGAGCCGGCGACCGCGCCGTGGGAGAGGTTTTGCAATGAAGGCCGACCCTTCCACCAGAACTTGGCTTCCCATCGCGCTGGCCCTGTTCGGTATTTTCCTATGTGCGCAGGCGGGCTGGATCCTGCTCGCGGAAACATACCCACCGAGTCACATCGTACTTCCCGCCGACGCGAAAGCTGCCGCGGTCGCCTTTGCCGAGCGTGACAGGATCAGGCAAGCCGCCTCCCTCGCCGTGGTGCGGGGCGATCTATGGGCCGAGAGCGCATTCACCTATGCCGGACGTCTGTGGACCGATCAGGCGGCAGACCCAAATGTCGGCGAAAAGTCCAACGCGGAGGCCCCGAACGCCCTGAACCGGGCGCTCCGATTTGCGCCGCATCGCGGCGACGTCTGGCTGCTGTTCGCGGCTCTGGCGGATCAATACAAATGGGCCGGATACCAGCCCGGCGCATTGCTCAAGATGTCGTATTATACGGCGCCAAACGAGCTTGCCTTGTTTCCGTTGCGCCTCAACGTTTCGCTTCGATCCAAGGGGGCCATCGACGACGCCGAACTCCAGGACTTGGTCCGGCGCGACATCGGGGTCATCTTAACCCGGGTTCCTGCCTTGAAGCCGGCGCTTGTCGCCGCCTACAAAACCGCCCTGCCCCAGGGCAAGGCTTTTGCCGAACGCGTCATTTCCGAAATCGACCCGGGCTATCTCGGCGTCGTGCGTACCGGCTATCCGTGAAACCTTCCGCGACTGCCGTCGCAGTCGATATTTGATCGAACCTCAGGCGCGATGCCGCGGTTGAACGCCTGATACGACGATACCGGCATGTTCGAGCACGCTACGCAGATAAATGCCCCCGAGGTAGCCCATCTGCACCGCGACGAGGCTAGCCAGCAACCAACCGCCCGCCGAGACGCCGCGGGCGATGGTCATTCCGACGCACTCTACCAAAACCAGAGCTACCAGCACCAAAAGCGTCCGCACGGCGAAGATCGAGCCGGCGAAGGCACCGGCAAGAAAATGAAATGCCACCACGGATATCAAGATAGCCCTCCTCGGAGACGCCCTTCCGAGGGTACCGGCAACACCGTTTAGGAAGGATTAATCCCCAAAATATTAAATAAAAAATTTAATAATACCGCTTGCAATATTAAATAGTAATCTTATAATTAAATAAATATTAAGCAGTTATTTCCCCTGGAATCGCGGCTATCCAATCATCACATGAATTTTGTGAAGCGACCCCTAGGCGTGGATTTATCGGTCGACCTTGCCGTTGGCGGTTTGGACGACGAGTCGCAACGTGGGCGCAAATGGCCGATCCATTATGATTCTGTCGAACTACTTGCGATTGTGGCCGACTTCGCAACGATCCTTCTCGCCAGCGTATTGGCCGGCCTCTCATATCATCTTCAGGATTCGGCCGCCTCGGGCGAAATCGGCAAGTCGCTAGGCTCGGCTGTTCTCGTCTCGGCGTTATTCATTTCGTTGATGAAAATCCGCGGAATGTACCGGCCGACCGAACTGCTCGGTCTGCGGAACCAGGTTCGTACGGTTTGCCTGGTCTGGACCTGCGTATTCCTCCTGCTGGCTGGCACCGTGTTCGCGCTCAAGATCGGAAGCGAGATCTCGCGAGGCACCAGCGGGCTATTTGCGGTATTCGGGCTGGTCGCGCTGGTGGTGCACCGGTGCATTCTGAGGGATCTGCTTGTCAGGGGCCTTGCCGGAAAGAAGTTTTCCGGGCGCAACATCGTCTTGATCACGGACCATTCGCAGATCGGCGATGCCAGCCTGACCCAGATGCTGACCGGCCTCGGCTTCTCGGTAGCGGAGCACTTTATTTTCCCGCCTCCGGGGGCGAACGCGCGGCATCGGGAAAGAATTGTCACGGGAGTGATCGATTACATTCGTGGCTCCGATATCCAGGAAATCGTGGTTGGCGCAGATCCGAACCGTTGGCCCGAGCTCAGCGCCCTGGCGGCGGAGTTGAGGGTGCTCCCGTTCCCGGTCAGCTTCGTCCCCCTCGGAACCGCTTCCGAGATATTCAAGCGGCCTTCCCGCGACCTCGGCAACGCCGTGTGTGTCGAACTGCAGCGCGGCCCGCTCACGCCATTTGAACATGCGGCGAAGCGCTGCGTGGATTTCCTGTTTGCGGGGGTCGCTCTAGCCGCCCTGTTGCCGTTGCTGGCGGTGGTGGCCGTCGCGATCAAGCTCGAACTCGCCGGGTCCCGTGCTGTTCAGGCAGAAGCGCTGCGGCTTCAACGGCAAGAGCTTCTCCATTCGCAAGTTTCGCACGATGTCGGTACTCGAGGACGGGCCATCGATCGTCCAGGCTCAGTTCGCCGATAAGCGCGTAACGCGACTGGGAATATGGCTGCGCAGGACAAGTATCGACGAGTTGCCGCAACTGCTCAACGTACTTGACGGCAGCATGTCGCTCGTAGGACCGCGACCTCATGCGGTAGCCCATGACAGCGAATTCGACAAAATGGTCCGAAACTACGCGTTTCGTCGCCGCGTCAAGCCGGGACTGACCGGATGGGCCCAAGTCAAGGGATGCAGGGGACCCACTCCTACGGCGGCGTCGATCGAACACCGCGTCGAATATGATCTCTGGTATATCGACAATTGGAGTATCGGACTTGATTTTATGATCTTGTTCCAGACACCCCTCGAGATCTTGCGCGGCCGCAACGCCTACTGAGCATGATCGCCAAGGTGGATCGTGATCCAATTCCGTCTCACCGGGTCATGACTTAAAGCGTGTTCGCGCCACGTGTCGGTATCATCATGTCGGCATCGCCAGCGCTTCTCGCTTATCCCGGAAGAGCCTCTCGCTGGTTGGATCTTGACGCCTTCCGACCCATGAGTCGGCCTCGCCAGGAGGTCAAACGCATGATCGCCCTCGAGCGATGGCGCGCTCAGTTCTTTTCGTCGTGTTCCTGAAGCGCTTCTTCGATGTGCTTCAAAATCGAGTCCGGATCGGTCTTTGCTATTTCAAACGCGGTGCTGGGCGAATGCGTAGCCTGCGAGCTGCCATACCGGTCATTCCTGGGAAATCTGGATCCGAGTTCCGCCTCGATGCGATTCCAGTCTCGACTGACCATCGCTGACCCTCCGCACGAGATTACCCCTAGCGCGGCGCAGGATAGGGCCCGTCAGGTGTACAAATGGAAAAGGCAGATGGTAAATGGTTCGTGTACAGCTCTCATGTGCTGACGACCGTGGCGCCGCAAAACCGCCACGCTACGCCCCGTTGCCAAGGCTTTCGCAGCACGCCGCTGGATTTCCGCCGTCTCGGCAGGGCCGGCCTTAGGCCGTCTGGCGTCGGCTTTTCGACCTGTTCGCGTCAGAAATTTTGAAATCCTCGATGTTCCGGCCAGCCTTGATCGCCGCCGCCAGCCAGCGTGGTTGTTTGCCACGGCCTGACCATGTCTCCGATGGCATCTGAGGATTGCGGTACTTCGGAAACACCGTGGGATACTGCCGCCGAGCCTGTCCATCGGCGTTGTATGACTGAACCACCCTGCCCTCGATGACATCGCGACCGCGATTGAGGACGGCCAGACGCTTCTCGAGCTCGCGCTTTTCCGAGGTTATCCTTGCAGAAAGGATAGCGCTGATCTTTTCATGAAGCGACCAGAGGTCATCGACTGACATAGCTTCCAGATCGATCTTCTTCATCGACATAGCACGGCCTTGCATTTCCAGTTTTCAACGCTTTGACGACCAAGTGTCATATGCCCCGGCCTATTGTTCCGCAAGTGGCCCGGCGCCTTCGTGCGATTGAAGGACGCTCGGCAACCGCGTGAAGTAACGTCGATCGGGCCCTTATCATGGATGATTCGATCCAGCGTCGGCGAGCTTTCGATGTCATTATTCGATAATATGCTACGAGTAGTTGCATATCAGATAATCCAGGCGCTTGTCCACAAAATAAACACGAACGTTATTTTGACGCTTTTGAATTCTCATCTCAACGTACTGAATTACCTCACGTTTCAATCTTTAATCCGGAACCCGAGGAAAAGTTCCACCTCGTTATGATACGCCGCACCACTACTAATGGTTGCGAATCAAATCGTGCGAAGATTGCACATTAAATATTGTGGATAGCCTAATGAGTAAAATTTACGCGATGCCGATTTGAACCTTAAACCGTCCGCAATGACCTATGTGAGGCGACCTATACCTGCAGTGCACCATAAGTAATTGGTCTGAGGTCTCACATGACTTTTCACCAGCAACGCCTTGCCGCGGTTACCGATGCGACCGCCAATCTCATTGCCCAATTGAGTGAATTGAACGAACTGCGCGAACAGGTCAGGAAGGCGCAGCTTTCCGTCCGCCGGTCATCCCGGTCGGGCAGCTGAAACGGAATACGGATCCGACGTCGATGTCGCTGGTTGACGGGCGGACACCCCTCGCCCGCGTGTTTTCCAGATAAAGCATCGACCGCCCATCCGGTTCAATGTGTCTCGAAAACGGCGGGCGCAGACCGTTCCGCGGTTGACGGACCTGCGCGATCGGCACGACGGAAACGTCGGCCTCGGTAACCAGGCAGAGCCGCGTCCCTTGGTTCCGCTCTCGTCCCGGTTTCCGCGCCTGGAGCCTCACCAGCATCAGGGCAATGGTCGTCAGCAAGCTGACGCAGCTTTTCTGACACCGACTTGGGACGCAAACCCGTGTGAAGGGCGAGATAATCGCCTGCCGCGGCCGTCACTGGCTCGCCATTCAATCGTCGGCACGGCACCAATGGACTGAAATCATTGATGAATGCCTATTATTAAATAAATCGTGAACCGCTAAGATTAAATTTTTCAATCTGTGAATAAAATATGATATTTTATATTAAATCATTTGATTTAAAAAATAATCTATATACATTAAGCATGTGATTGAAACGCGCATCCAACTCATGGATGTGAAGGATTTTGAAGCCGCGGTACTACCCCGACACGATATCGCCTTTAACTGCGACAAGATAATCGAGGGGCGCACTGGGCATGGGACGAACAGTTTAGAGGCTTCGGAATCAGCTTGATCACGGACAGACACATATCTCAATGGTTTTCAGACGGCGGTCACGAGAGCGCGATGCGCATACCAGATTTAGAAGCAATGCCATTTGAAGAGCTCTGGCTGATCCACGAGGAGCTCACCAAAATCCTGTCCGACAGAATCGTCGCGGAAAAGCGCGAATTGGAAGAGCGCTTGGCGAAGTTGAACAGGGTCGAGATCATTCGAGAGACCGGAGGCGCCGGCCCGTTGACCATCGGCGGCCATGCACCGCGTCGGAAATATCCGAAGGTGTTGCCCAAATATGCCAACCCGCAATCTCCGATGGAAACATGGTCCGGGCGGGGGAAGCAACCGCGGTGGCTGGTGGCAGCACTCAAAACCGGTCATAAACTGGACGAATTCAAAATCGGCAATGTGGGCAAAAGCGCGCGCAAAAGCCGGACGGCCCGCGGCGACCGTACCTGACGCTCGATATCTTTGACTATCGGTTCCTCTGCGCCTACGCCACCTGATAGAGGTTACCGGCTTATCGTATTGCTTTCGTGGATCTCTTGACCTCTTCGGGATACTCGCAGGCCCGGTTGACTATGTTCGCCGTCGAGAGCGATTTCCTGGACAGGCCTGTTCGACTGCCCTGCCGTTAATCCAATGCCACGGCTACGCTTGATCGCAACCGCACATGGGCGATCGGACTCCTGAAGCCGCAAACTCCGCTCCAAGGTCGAGCGAATGGCGCGAATTTCCTCCAACAAGACATCGCAGAGACCGATCTGCGAAACCAGCACCGAGGGGATCGAATTGCTCGTTGTCAGCAACCGAAGGTGTGCCTGCGCTGCTTGAACGGTGCTCAGGGAATGAAGCAATTTAGTATTAAATAAACCGGCTCGATGGATTTCCATATTCATCCCTCCAACAAACCAAATTTCACCTTGGAAGGGCCAAGCAAATGTTATTCCAAGCAAGCATTCCAGTTAGACAACAGTAAATCGGTTTGGTTCAAACCTCCGTATTCTTTTGTTTTAATTGATCAATTAAGCAAATCGACGGGATACCTTGCCTTCCGCATCGGGATCCTGCAGCCGACCGGTCCGCTGAACGCTCGCGGTTGGAGACGTCAGGCCCGCCGGGATGCGCCAGAATGTAACGCCGCCCTTAACCGCCGAGCATGAAACCGTGTCGTCTTATGATCTGTGCGTGGGGCTCGACAGCTCAGGAAAACGAGGCCGCGTCCTGTTTCAAAGCGCCTACACGGCGAAGAAATGCGACGACGACGGGTGCAAGTCTCGCATTCGGCGACCACTCCTCCATCGAGATCAAGTCGGCGTCGAGTTGATCCTGCCGCAGTTCGCACAATTCCGCCCCCGGTATCAACGAATGGACCTTTCTGCCGGCGGCAATGGAATGCGTTTTATCGTTGCCGGGAATCACGCAAACCGGAAAGTCGATCGAACGGAGTGCGTGCTCGCTGGCTCCCAGCATCGGATCGGCGATGCCGGCTTCGAGGTTGTCGCGCCAGCGGCGCATGACCTGGATAAAATTATCGGTGTCCCATTGCATGATCTGCGCGCGGCGCGCCGGATCGATCGCAATCAAATCCTTGAAATGATCGGTCGCGCAGACTTCGGCCATGCCGCCGCGTTGCGCCGCTTCGATGTATTGGGTGTAGTAAACATTCGAGAGCCGTTTCACCGCGAAAGCTCCGCCGGTGACTCTCATCATGAGCAATCCACGGATCGCATCGCGATGACGCAGCGCCAAAATGGTCGCGAGGCGGCACCCCGACGACGATCCGCCGACGATAAAACGCGGCAGGTCGAGCTTTTTCGCCAGCGCATGGAGATCGTCGGCCCAGATTTCGAATTCCGCCCCATCACCTTCGAACGAGAGACTCGATTGACCCGTGTTGCGCCGGTCATGTAGCAGCACCCGGAAGCCCGCTTCCGCGACCAGCACCGCCAGACCCTTTACTTCATCCATGCTGCGCCGCGCGCCGGAGACCAGCGCAACCCACGGACCATCGGTACCGAGAACCTCGTAATGCAGGCGAACCGAATTCACTTCTGCAAACGGCATGTTTGATTTCCTTCTGGGCTATGTTCAGTAATCATCCGATGGGTGTGCCGACGAGGCCGAAAGCTTTATCGGCCGGTAAACCGGGGTTGCCGCCCCTCGCGAACCGCGGCGATGCCTTCATCGACATCCTCTGTCCATTCCAACGCGGCGCGAAGCTCGTCCGACATTTTGCGGGCGGCCGCAAAGCCGGAGGTGCCGCGCATCCGCGCGATGCGCTTGGCTCCCTTCGTCGCGAGCGGACCGTTTCCGGCGATCGCCCGGGCCAGTTCATCGAGGGTTGCATGAACGGCGTTTGGCGCAACAACCCGCTCGACCAAACCGATGCGTTCCATCTCCCGCGCGTCGATTTCCCGCCCGGTGCAGAGTAGTTCGAGGGCGCGTCCCATGCCCACAATAGGTGGAAGCCTGACGGGCGCGCCGGCACCGGGAAACCCACCCCACTTGGCTTCGGGCGACGACCATTTGACGTGCTCTCCCGCAATCCGGATATCGCAAGCAAGAGCCAATTCGGTGGCTCCTGCCCGCGTGAAGCCGTTCAAGCCGGCGACCACGATCTGATCGAGCCGTTCAATGGCGTCGAACGTTTCATTTGCCAGCCGAACCAACGCCAGCACGTCGGGCTTGCTGAGGCTTCCGCGCAAGGCTGGTGTCAGCAAGCCGGTCGAAAAACAATCGGTGCCCTCGGAGGTGATCGTCAGCACATCGACGTCAGAGGTACCGGACAGCGTGGCGGCGACTTCGCCGAGGCCGCGGAGAATGTCGCTCGTCAGCAGGTTGAGGCGATCGGCTCGATTGAACGTCACCGACGCGACGCGACCATTGACATCAAACCACATCCCCTCAACCATCGACCGCTCCTTTCCGCTCGAGCCAATTCACATCTCACCCCATCAATCGCGCGAAACGCTGGGCCGATGCCTTCAATTCGCGTACGACGCGGCCGGACGAGCTGATGTCCAAGACGCCGCTGGACCCGACCGCGGCCAGCGACGCAACCAGATCTCCCTTGTGATCCAGCACGGGTACCGCAATCGCATCCAGACCCCGGATAAGATCGCCTTGGACGAGGCTGAAACCGTCGCGCCGGATTTCATCCAGGCGTGCCGCTTGTTTCGACTTTGTGAGCCCGGCTGGCAGCATCGAGACCTCCGGCGCCGCCGATTTGCCAGCCCGGGTGATGATCTCCGGCGCGAGATAGGCCGCGCAGATCAATCCGAGCGCCGACGTATGGATCGGGAGTATCGAGCCCGGGCGGATGACAACCGAAACCGGGCGCACGATGTCGAACCACTCGATCACCATCGGTCCCTGCGGCGTCCAGACCCCCATGAAAACGGTCTCGCGCAGATCGTCTCGCAGCTTGCTCAGCAGTGGCGTCCCGATGCGGACGATATCGAGGCGGTTCAGCGCGACCCGGCCGATCAGGCGGGCCGCGCCGCCAAAATCGTAGCGGCCGTCGGCGGCATTCTGATCGATAAAGCCTTCGCGGATGAGGCTGACGAGATATCGGTGCGATTTCGCCGGCGGCAAACCGGCTACCGCCGAAAGCGCCGTCAAGGTCTGCGGGCCATCGAGAGTCGCAAGCGCCTTGAGCAAACGCGCCGCCACTTCGACGGACTGCACGCCGTTTTGCTCGACGCGCGCCGGGACGGCATCGGTTTCATCATCGCTCGTCGAGCCGGGCCTCACACGTGCCGTCATACCTGGACATTCCTGGGAGGCCAGCGCCGCAAGATTACGGCCTGGATGATTGAGAACGCATTGTTGAGCAGGAAACCGAACAACCCGACTAGGACAAGCAATCCATAGACCTGTCCGGACTGAAAATTGCGTTGCGCGGCGATCATCAGCGCGCCGACACCTTCGATCGATGTCAGGATTTCGACCAGCAGAGTGAGCACGATCGTGAGGGGCAGCGCGATCCGAATGCCAAGCAGGATGGCCGGAACGACCGACGGAACCACGACCAACCGCACGCGCTCGAACACCGACAAGCGCAGCGACATCGAGACGTCCAACAGGATGGGGTGAATATGGCGGATCGCCGCCGAGGTATTGAGCAAAATCGGCCACATCGCGGATACCGCCACGATGGAGAGCTTCATGCGCTCATCGTAACCGAGGAACAGGATCGCGAGCGGCACGATTGCCGGCGGCGGCATCGCCCGGCAGAATTCCAGTAACGGACCTAGCGCGCGATTGGCTCGCTGCGACATGCCGATCAGGACGCCAATCAGCACGCCGGCAACGATCGCCATAGCAAGTCCCGCAACGATCGTCCGGATCGTCGCGACGCAAGCCGTCAGCAGCCGGCCACCTGCAGCAACCTGGACCAGGCCGGACCACCAGGCGGAGGGAGGCGGAAAGTAAGGCGAGTTGCCGGTCTGGAACAGTTGCCAGGCGGCGAGGATCATGATGACCGGCAGCAGACCTCGCGGCGACGGAAGCTCCGACACCAACTGCGTTACGATGGCAAAGCTGGACCGGAAGCTCATCACGTCGCCCGCTGCGGCGCGGTGGCCGGCCATAGAAACGAGGTTAGTCCAAGCACGCCCGCATTGAGGATGACGCCGAGCAATCCGACCACCGCGATGTAGGCAAACATTGCCTCCGGGTGCAGCGCTTGCTGTTCGCGCACGATGCCATATCCCAGACCCTCCGGATTTCCGACGATCTCGGCTACGATGGCCATCACCAGCGCAAGACCGAGACTTATCCGGGCGCCCACGACGATCGCAGGCAATGCCGCCGGGAGCAGCAAGCGTCGAACGATCTGATGGCGGCTGAGCCGAAATGTCCGGCCGACATCGGTTAGGCGCGGCTGTACGTTCGCGATCCCGCCCATGGTATTGATCATCACGGGCCAAACGGTCGGCAGCACGGTTACGACGAGTTCGGTCTGCAGCGAAAACCCGAACAACAGTAATCCCAGCGGAGCAAATGCGATGCCCGGCATCGGCCGCAGCACCTCGATGCTGGCAAGGCTGTAGCGCCGCACAAGGGGCGAGAATCCAAGCAGCAATCCCACGGACACCCCGATGATCATCGCGATCGACCAGCCGAGCGAAATCGACAGCAGGGTGTGGGCCAGATCCTGCAGCAGGACACCGTCCTCGGCTAGTTCGACACCGCTGGCCAATATCGCAGACGGCGCGGGGAAAAACTCGAATGCTACGATGCCTGAGCGGACCAGACCTTCCCACGCAGCCATGACCAGGCCCAATACCGCCAAGCCCAACCAGTTGATGCGCGACCCGGTCCACCCGCTACGCATGTCCGATCGCCCTGTGCAGACGGTATCGGTATTCAAGGAATTCAGGCAATTGCCTGGTGACGACCTGATCGCGCGGATAAGGAAGATCGATGTCGACGACTTGCTCGATGCGGCCGGGGCTTCCGTTCAACACGGCCACGCGATCGCCGAGATAAGTCGCTTCTTCAATGTCATGGGTGATGAAGACGAAACTCGTCTTGGTTTGATCCCGCAGCCGCAACAACTCGTCCTGCAGGCTGGCCTTGGTCATGGCATCGAGCGCCGCGAAAGGCTCGTCCATCAGCATGACGGCCGGGCGAAGCGCCAGCGCGCGCGCAATTTGCACCCGCTGCTGCATGCCGCCGGACAACTGCCAGGGATAATCGTCCGCACGACCGAGCAGTCCCACGAGGTCGAGCACTTGCCTGACCCGATCGGCGCATTCCTTGCGTGGCAGTGCACGTTCGATACCGAACGATACGTTGTTGGCGACCGTTCGCCACTGCAGCAAGGCGTTGGCATAGTCCTGGAATACAATAACGACGTCCTCGGGCGGTCCGGTCATGACCCGGCCCTTGATCAGCACATCGCCCGCCGTTGGCTGCAGCAGGCCGCCGAGCATTCGCAGCAATGTCGTCTTGCCGGTGCCCGAGGGACCGACGATGCTCAGGAATTCCGCGTTATGGACCTCGAGACTGATATCGTGAATGATCGGACGTGGTCCGTCGCGCAAAGCGAAAGTCACGCTGGCCGAACGGCACTCGAACACAGGATCCGACATCTAGAGCGCGGACCTTATTGAGCCACGACCAGCTTGGCAAAATCCACCGGCGTCGTCAGTTGTCCGACATCACGCAAAACGTCGGCCCATACCTCGATGTCCTTCGCCGTAATCGCCGTCCGATAGGTCGGAAACGGCGTCGCCTTCACCACCTGTTCCGGCAGCTTGGTGTACTGAGCCACGATTTTGCGGGCCTCTTCCGGATTTTCCTTGATGAACGCGATGGCGTCATCGAGCGAGGCTTTCCAGGCGCCGATGGTCGCATGATTGTTACGGGCCCAGTCGCCGGAGGATATCCAGAACGGAAACAGCACTTCCTTGCCGGCACTCAAGAGCGGGGCGGTCAGCGCAACGTTACCCGCGGCCTTCAGCGCCCCGACGAACGGCTCCACGGCCTCCACGGCATCCACGCGCTTTGCCTTGAGCTGATCGGCCATGTTCGGAAACGGCACTTCCACCGCGCGAATACTGTTGGGATCGACGCCGTTCTTCTTGAGCCAATAGAGCACGGACACATGGATCACCCCGCCTATCGTCGGCGTGGCGACCAGCTTGCCGCCGAGATCCTTGGCGGAGGTGATGCCGGAATCCTTCGAGACCATCAGTTGGGTGGATGGATTGTCCTCGGTCTCAAACACCGAAGCGGAGACTGCGACGACGTCCAATCCGCTGGAGACGGCCTTCAACAGGTCGGGCGCCGTACTCGGAGCGAATTCGAATTGCCGACCCAACGTGCCGGGCAACACCGAGAGGTTCTGCGCAACGGACAGCGTCACGTCGAGATTGTGCTTGGCGAAGAACCCCTTCTCCTTCGCAACCCAGGCCGGCAGCCAGGTGATGACGGGGATATAGGCTGCCCGCACGGCGACGGGCTTTACGGCAGGTGTCTGCGCCATGACCGGCGCGCCGGGCATCAGCGCCAATTCCGACAGCAGCGCGCACGCCGCCAATCTCGTCACGAACCGTAGGCCCATGGCTCCCCCCAAATTCGTAATTGATTTTTCTATGCGTAATAAGGCACAAAGACCGGAGCGGTGCAAGCGCCTCCACTTTGTGTTGAATTGTCGCGCATCCAGTCAGGACCGGCCTTGAAGCTCGATCTTCTCATCTCGGGTTTGCCCGCGAAAACCGATCACTTCCTGTTCGGCATTTGCTCGCTGCTGCTTATTCGTACCGAAGGCCGAACGATCCTGTTCGACACCGGCCCGTTTCGCGTCCGGCCCATGCTCCTGGCGGCGTTGAAGGAACACGGGCTCTCGCCGCAGGACATCGACACTGTCTTTCTGACCCATTTGCATTGGGATCACGTCGAGAACCTCGATCTGTTTGCCCACGCGGAAATACTGACGCCGCGGATCGAGTTCGAATACGCTGCGTCGCCTCGCTCCAACGATTGGGGGACGCCTCCCTACGTTCGCGAAATCCTTCACAACATGAACGTCACGTTGCTCCCCGATCAGGAACAGGAAATCTTCCCGGGTATTCGCACGCTGTTGCTTCCCGGCCATTCGGTCGGCCTGCAGGGCCTCGTGATCGATACCGGAGAAGAGAGAGCCGTGCTCGCCAGCGACGCTTTATGGTCGGCGCGCGATGCGATCCGAGGCGTTCCGGATGTAGCGTTCTTCGACCCGGAAAAAGCACAGGCCAGTCTCGACAGGGCTTTGGCGGCAGGAAGCGTGTTTTATCCCGGTCACGACCGTCCATTCCGTCTCGAGAGCGGCGCGGTGACCTACCTGTCGCAATACCGCTACCATCTGAGTTTTCCTTTTCAACCCTATGGTCAGACCTTCGACGTCGAACTCTCTACCGAGCGATCGGCGACCAAAGCGGCTGGAGAGAGACAATGATGCACTCTGCGATCACCTTGCTGTTCTCGGGCCTGCCCGCCTCTGCCGACAAATTTCTCCTGGGAATTTCAACCGTTGCGCTCGTTCGGATCGGCGGGCGCACGATCCTTTTCGATACCGGCCCCTACGCCTATCGGCCCATTCTGCAGGCGCGTTTGCGACACATGGGAATCGATTTCGCCGAGATCGATATGGTGGTGCTCTCCCACGTGCATTGGGACAATGCCGCGAACGCCGACCTGTTTCCAAGCGCCGAGATTGTCATTCATGAGCGTGAGCTCGCCTACGCCAAGGCGCCCGGGAGCCATGACGCCAGCACACCCGCCTATGTCGGGCGCGCGCTGCGCAAGCTGCGCTTGCGCCCGATCTCAGGCGAACACGAAATCGCCGCGGGCGCCCGCATCATCGAACTTCCCGGACACTCTCCCGGGTCTGTCGGCTTGCTGGTCGGGAACGAGCTTCTCGCCGGAGACGCTGTGACTTGCGCGGCTGACGCCGTTGCGGGCCGTGTTGAATATCAGCCCGCACCGGACTCACGCGCGGAAGACAGCCTGAAGAAGGCGCTGGCATTGGCCGACATCATTTACCCCGGCCACGACCGCCCTTTCCGCGTCGGCCCGCCAATCCAGTACACGACCGATTATGCAGTGCGTCTTCGGTTTTTCACCGATCCCTCCGGACCCGACGAAGAAATCCAGATCGGATCGTTCGCGGCAAAATCCTTCGCAAGCTGGCCTTAAATCACGAGCGCATCAAACACGGGCCTTGAAAAACAACGGCAACAATGCCGACCGGGAGAAGCAGAATGAAGCGTTTGCTGGCCGCGATGACCGTTGCTTTATGCGTGTCATCCGCAACCCAAGCCCAAACCGCCTCCCGCCTCAATCTGATTATTTTTCCCGGCGGGCTCAGTTGGCCCGTGTTCGTCGCGCAGGACAAAGGGTTTTTCGACAGGGAGCATCTCTCCGTCAAGGTCACGGAAACGCCCGGCTCGGTATTTCAGATCAAGGGAATTATGGCCGGCGATTTCGATATCGCAATGACACCGTTCGATAATGTCATTGCGTATCGGGAAGGTCAGGGCGAAGCAAAATTCGAAACGCCGACCGACCTGTTCGCCTTCATGGGTGGCATCTCGAGCACCCTGCGGTTGATCGTGCGTCCGGAAATTACCTCGTTTGCAGACTTGAGGGACAAGACACTCGGCGTCGACGCGCTCAGCACCGGATATTCGCTGCTGATGTACAGCCTACTCGATCACAACAATCTTCCGGCCGGGAGCTATCGTCTTGAGCGGCTCGGCGGCACGGCGTCTCGCGTAAAGGCTCTGACGGAGGGCAAGATTGCAGGCACGATGGTCAGTTCGCCGCAGGAGATACTGCCGGAAGAAAGCGGGTTCAAACGGCTCGGGGATATCGAGCCGATGCTGGGCAGCTATCAGGCCCTTTCAGGCGTCGCGAGGCGGTCATGGGCGGCTACCCATCCGGAGGAGCTCAAGTCCTTCATACGCGCCTATGTGGCGGCCAACGACTGGCTGGCCGATCCGAACAACCGGGCCGAAGCGGCAGACATCTATGCAAAACACATCCCGGATACCCCGCGCGCGGTCATCGACAAGGCCTGGGACGTCATGCTCTCGAAATCTGAAGGCTTCGAACCACACGCCAAATTTGATCCGGTTGGCGCTCAGATGGTCCTGGATATCCGCAATCAATATGGCGTTCCGAAGAAAGAGCTAGTCTATTGGCACGACTACGTGGATGAGTCCTTTTACAATGACGCGTTGAGGCAACGCTGAACTCCCCAACGCTTCGGAGTTGCCGGTATCCTGCCGGCGCCGCGCCGGGCGAACTTCCGTCAGATCAGCCCGCCCTCCCTTTCGATACCTCCGTGCGAACCTGCGAACGCCATCTTCCGCTGACTGCGCCGCGCCGCGCGATAGTCCGACGGATCGCTTCCATAGGTCTTGCGGAAGGCACGGAAGAAGCTGCTGCGGCTGGCGTAGCCGACCCCGTGGGAGACCTGATCGATCGACAGATGGCTGGAGGTCAACATCCCGGCCGCATGGCGCATACGCAATTGCCGGAGCACCGCCATCGGCGCGCAGCCGAACGCGGCGGCAAAGCGCGCCATGAACACCGAACGGCTGAGACCGACCTTCTGCGACAGACTGGTCACGCAATGCGGGGCGCCAGGCCGCGCAACCATCTCGGCGAACGCGTGCCCGATCTGCGGATCGTGAAGGATTGAAAGACGTTCGACCCAGACATTGTTGGAGTTCAGTGAACGGCGAAGCAGCGTCACCAGGACCTGCTTCAGGAAGGCCGTCGCCATTGCAACCGTCCCGACTTCCTGCGCGTTGAGTTCGTCCAGCGCGGACTTCATCTGGTAGTCGAGTTGATCGGCAGCGTCGAATTGCTCCACAATCGAAGTCGCGAGCCCCTCGAACAAATCCACGGACCAGCCGAACGCGGCACTGAAGTGACCCCATATCAGATTGAGCTGCGCCTCGCCTTCATCCGCCGCAACTTTCTGCGAAACTCCGCCGAGGCTGAACGGCTGTGCATGCCGGTTGGCCGAGGCCTTGATCCGCACCGGCTGCCCACGCGGCACGATCACCAGAGTATGGGGCTGAAGCTCGATCGGCGGATGATCGCCGACCATCATCCGCCCCGCGCCTTCCAGGTTGTAATAGATCGACGGCATGTCGGCCGGTGAAACCGTCAAAGGCGAAAGTGAGGTCACCACGCACCCCGTCAATTTGACGGAGTTGACCGCCAGAACGTCCAACAGACCTTCCAGATCCGAACGGGATATCCGCCACATCGGTTGACAGTTCATTGTTTAACTCCCGAGCGTTGATGGTGTCCGATTGCTGCAATTTCCTCTGCAGATCGATTCGGGCCGAGCGCGAACTCGGCTTCATCCTCTCGAAATCGACAATCGAAGGGTGCGTCCAAGGAGCGCGCCGGACCCTCGAGGCGGCCGTCGCTCATCGGCATCTGCAATGCATGATGCACGTTTGCATATTTCTTCGAGCGGTCTCCCACGACATCCAACGCGACCCTCGCGTCACCACTGGATGATTGCGCGGCGGTCAAGGAGACGAGCCGAACAGCCGACGCGAAGTCGTTATTGACCTCGTGCAGAATTTCACGAACCAGCAGGTTTTCTGGTAAGGCGGTCTCAAATACCCGCAACATCTTCATTCCCCTCTTCTGCACACGCTCGACCTTCACTCCAAGGCCTGCTTCAAGCGACCCAGTGGCACGACCACGCCACTATTCCGGGTTGTGCGTCGCCTCGCCGCAGGAACATACGTCGCCTCGCCAAAAGCGGCTCGTTAACAACCAGAAGCGTTTGTTAAATTTTGTGAATGGAACCGAAGCGCGTGTTAAATAGGCCCGGCGCTGCTGTGGTGAGAGCTTTCGGCAAAAGCACGGTCAATCGAACCGGCAAAGAAACCGTCCGCGTCTATGCGGGAATTGCGATTCTCGCCAGGCCTCGCGTGAATATGGTCGATGCGCGGCCTTATCGAGGAGGCAACGAAACTGCTGGTTTCAACCTATAAGCAGTTCAGTGCCGTCACTCTGAAGTCTGGATAATCACAGCCTTGCAGGCGAGCAATGAAGCACTGCGGCAACCGCGACTTACGATGATCATTCTACTCGCCACGTCGGTTCGTGGCGTTCAGGCCGATGGCGTGGAATGCCGGCGGTCCACGAAAGGCTTCTCGCAAGCCTGCGCCGTGGTGCGCGCGGAAAGCGCTTCGGTCGCGTTTCCAGGGTAGACTCGACCGCCGAGGCAAGCGATTGTTTTGGCTCTATTTTATAAACTCGTGATGGAGCGGGTGAAGGGAATCGAACCCTCGTATTCAGCTTGGAAGGCTGCTGCTCTACCATTGAGCTACACCCGCGAAACCCGGATCACGTATCACGCCGGACAGGCGGCCTCAACCGTTATGCGCATGTCGTCCGCTGTACCCCACCGGCCGTCGCCTTTGCGGCTAAATCGTGATCCGGTCAGATGGTATCGCATCTCGTTGTTCGTGCATGAACCGGCAAATGCGTTGAGTTGTCGCGAGGGAAAACCGGTGTCTCCGCGTCGGACCCGCCCTCGGGCACGATTTTCCCGATCATGCTTCGGGCCCTTAACGTACGACAATTCGCTCCCTATACTGTTGTTTCCATGACCAACGAAAGGAGGTGATCCAGTGTCTTATACCAAGCGCTGTCACCTCGCTGGGATCGCCGGCTAAGCCTGAACAGGTGAAGCAGCTACGGCGCTCTCAGCGCCCGGGCCAGCGAGTGCAAGCATTGGGGCGCGACGGGGAAACCCGCCGCGCCTTTTATTTTTCTCCGGCTGAGTAGCCGGGGTGCCACGCGCCGGCCAAGTGCGCCGGCTCTGGAGGCCAGCGTCGAGTGCGTACAGCTTGAGGTGCTTGATCGGACTACGCGCAACGAAGCCGGCCGATTAGCCCGGTCGCGCTCGACCACGTCTCCGCGCCTGCCGACTGAACCTTCGACAGGAGGCAAGGCGCGCGCTCCATATGCTGCGTGAGTGCGCGGCCGCTTCTTCGGCCGTACGTACGGCCTTTCGCAGCTGCTGCAGCTCGGAAAGTTGCCTGTGAAGTTTCAATCGCGCAGATCTGGCAGGACAGTCGTCACGCTCCACAACCGGCATGGTTAGTCCTGTTTCGCCTCCCGATGCGCGCAACTAGACCACCGCCGCGCTCGATCGTCTGTGCACTTTCGCACACAACGAGATCTTTGACGGTGTCCACGGCGGTCGCGCCTGCGCCCGATCGGACCGCGGTACGCGGGAAGACCCATCTCAGGCCTGGACATTCATCCTGCGTCCCAGAAAATTAAGCCCGGCTTCCTTCACGATCTCGCGGATATCGAAGGCTTTCAGCAGGCTTCCCTGGTCGGAAATGACATGGATTTCGTGAGGCAAACCGAGAACGTCGTCCTCCCGCGGCCACAGCTCGGTTTCGTTTCGCTCGAAATGGTCGAACATCAGGTCAATCGACAGCCGGCGAATCTCCAGGGGCGACAAGGTCGCTCCGAACTCGATTTCCTTGACAATGCTCGAGGCTCGCAGGAGCTGGATCTTCATGCTCAACTCCGTTGCATTCACACCCCGCGTTCAAGCGCCTCGTCGCACGCCAGATGATGACGAAGTGTCTAGACCAACATTCTGATCTGAAATGTGAACAGGAAGCGAGGGAAATTCCTGTTTAAAATCAAATTGGTGGGGGAAGAAGGACTCGAACCTTCGAAGTCATAAGACGGCTGATTTACAGTCAGCTCCCTTTGCCACTCGGGACACTCCCCCGTTCAACAACACCCCGCCGATCCGCAGGATACCGCGCGGAAAAAGACTGGATGGCGTGAAGACCGGGTTCCGATGGCAAGCTCCCGGTCGGGCGCGTTTATGACGGATCGGCCATGCCAAAGTCAACTAACGCAAACCGACTAAACGAACCTCCCTCGGTGCAAATTGCCATTACGTGGAACCCGTGAGACAAGCTCGGCCCATGGGCGATCGAGATCGAAAACAACATTTCCGAGGCGGGGGCCGCACGCGCCCGTCCAAGCACCGCGAATCCGGTCGGCCTGCCCGGCGTGACAGCAGCGAGGCCTCCGACGGGCCGGTTATCTTGTATGGCTGGCACACCGTGGTGGCGGCGCTTGCCAATCCGCAGCGTACAATTCGCAAGCTGTGGTTATCCGAAAACGCCGCGCGACGTCTGGCGGACGATCATATCGATACGCGTGTGACGCCGGAGATCGTGCGACCGGCGCTGATCGACCAGCGGCTCGGCCCGGATGCCGTTCATCAGGGCCTGTTGGCCGAGGCCGATGCCCTGCCCTCGCCGGATATCCATTCGCTGGCGCAGGAGGGTATTGTGCTGGTGCTCGACCAGATCACCGATCCGCACAATGTGGGCGCCATCCTGCGTTCAGCGGCGGCGTTCGCGGTCAAAGCCATCGTCACCACCGCGCGCCACAGTCCGGAGGCAACAGGCGTGCTGGCGAAGTCAGCTTCAGGCGCCCTGGAGCTGGTGCCTCTGGTGACGGTGCAAAATCTCGCTCGCGCGCTGGCGGAAATGAACGACCAAGGCTTCATGACGGTCGGGCTCGACAGCCAGGGCAGCGAGAACCTCGCCGCCGTGACCTTGCGGCAGCCTTTGGCGCTGGTGCTGGGCGCGGAGGGCAAGGGCCTGCGGCAACTGACGCGGGAGACCTGCACCGTCGTGGCGCGGCTCGACATGCCCGGCGAAATCAAGAGCCTGAACGTGTCGAACGCCGCGGCGCTGGCGCTCTATATCGGCGCCAGCCGGCTCGGCCTGATGGGCTAACAGACAACGCCCGCCCGCAACGAAATGCGAACGGGCGCAGACGCCGTTAATCGTGAACCCGATCAGTAATAGCGGCGCGGATGGACGCGATAGCCGTAGCGCGGGCTCGGATGAAAAGCGCGGCCATAACCATAGCCACGGCCATACCCGTAGCCACCCCAGCCGGACACCGAGCCTTCCCGGTAGACCGGATACGGCGCGAAGTTGCCAGGGCCCGTATAGGTCGGGCCCTGATTGACGTAATAATACTGCTGTATCGGGTCGGGCAGCCGCTCATAGGCCCAGCCGCCACAACCATAGCCACAACCCGAATAAATCGGCGCGGCCACATAGCCACCACAGGGGGCAAACCAACCGCTTCCGCAGGCCATCGCCGGCGCGGCGCTTGCGGCCAAGACGGCAATTGCCGCAACCATTCCTGAAATCGTCTGACGCATTACTCTCTCCTGTAAAACTAATTTTTGTTGTGAAGGGTCTTCAGCGGGGTGGTGTCCATGGTGTTCCCAGGCGCGGGTCCCAGCGCGGGTCCTGCGGGCGGCCCGGGGGGCCTTGAAAGCCTCCATTGCCGTTTGGCGCGACGATCACCGGGGGTGGATAAAACGGCACCTCCTGCTGCGGCGGCTGCGGTGCCGGCGGGGCCGATTGCGCTGACCAGGACTCGTGATAGCTCTCGGCCGGTTTCGGCAGGATACGATTGGCCGGCGGTTCGATCTCCAGACGGCCGTAGCCTGGCCGATGACCCAAGCTGGGATAGTAATGTCCGACATATGGCTCGGGATCGAAATAGCGGCCGCCATAGACGGTCGGCTGCACATGAATGTTCTTGCCCAACCCCCATTCGCCCTCGACGACGGTCCAGGAAGCGTCGACGCCGTTGATGATGATGGGGACGCCGCGGCGCCCGGGGATTACGATATCGAACCCCTCGCTGGCCAGCGCGGTCGGCGCGGTCGCGATCAAAATGGCCAATGCCAGCCTTGCCCGCATGACTCTCAAATCCCGGTTTCCCGGACAGGCTAACCCAATGCGCAAACGGAAGGGTTAAAGCCCACCCTCGAACTCCCGGTAAGCCTAACGCGCAAGCCCTCACACCCACTCAATTGCCGAACGTTGCGATATCTAAGCGTTAACATCTTCGGGCGTTGCGCGGGCGCTTTGCTTCGGATCGACGGCAACGACGCGAGTCCCGCCGCCGGCCCCGGTGCGCATTTATCCGTCGCGTCGGGCTGGGAGCGAAACTTGAACCAGAATTTGCAAGCCGCTCATGTTCGGATTGCGGTTTCCCAGCCAGCTCCGGCTGTCCGCCGGCGAAGCGTGTGAACCCGAAATGGCGAGGAACCATGCGGCCCTCAGATCACGGTGGTTTGAATCGGCGGTGGAATAAGTTGGGAACGTCGCTTCGGACCCGCGCTTAGCCTGATGCGTAACACCACAAACGGAGAAACGCATGACTCGTCTGAAGCTTCTCGGCGCCACCGCGGTGATTCTGTCATCGGCGCTGGCGAGCCCGGTAATGGCGCAACAAGTCGTTACCAATCCCGGCTATTGCGCGCAGTTTTATCCCAACGCCAATTGCCAGAATAGCGGACCCAACAGTCCCTACACCGGCGACTATCAGCGCCGCACCGCCTACCGAAGCAACCAGAGTACATATCAATACGGCAGGCGCGACTGGTCTGACGGCTGGAACAACAACTCGGGGTTTTGGCCGGGCGATGTTGCCGCCGGCGTTGTCGGGGGCGCTATCGGGACAGCCGGTGCCATAGCCACGGCGCCGTTCCGCGGCGATTCCTATGCCTACTACGGCGGTGGCATAGGTCGCGGCGAGTATACCTCCAGCGCCGACTATGCGGCGCGCAACGGCTTTGTCTGTCAGCCCGGCACCTGGTTCCGGGGCGACGATGGCCGCCAGCATCCCTGCCAATAATAAGGTCGCTCAGCGCGATCAGGAAAAGAGCGGCTTCGGCCGCTCTTTCACACCGCATCACCACCGATCAGCCTTGCACCGCCAGCGCCCGCCAAAGGGCGTGGCGCCAACTATCCGGCCGAGAGGCGCGCGCTTGTTGGGCTGTGGCCGTGTGGTGCCGGTTGAGAGGATTGAACTCCCGACCTTCGGTTTACAAAACCGCTGCTCTACCGCTGAGCTAAACCGGCAAACCCTTCGCGACCATGGTCAAACGGCGTTTGGTACTACGGGGGCCTTTGGTACTACGGGGCCATCGCCTCATCACGCCGCGCGCCGTCAAATATCAGACTTGGTTACGCAGGGCTACAGCAACGAAGTCCATCGAGCCCACCGACCATGTCGCGGGGAACAGCCAAAAATCAACACGTCTGTTCACGGCTCGTTCGCGCAAGTGCGACAGGCTTGAAACGTCCCCCTGCTTGACCACGAAACGCGACGGATAGACCCGCCCACCGGGACGCTGCCAGCCCAAAAGAGCGATCGCCGAACCCCTCCTGATTTTTATTCGATGCCGCGGGAATAAAGCGACGGAGACGACGTTCCGCATCAAGGCAATGGAGGAGTTCTGCCATGCGTCATTTTCTTTTCGTCAGCCTCTCGGTTTCAGTTCTAGCTTCCATCGGGTCGATGTCGCCTGCAGCCGCCGCGCGAGACCGTTATTGCCTGCAAGGACGACATTGGGGCTTTCCCGGCAATTGCCAGTTCTCAAGCCGCCACCAATGCCTGGCCAGCGCGTCCGGCACCGGCGCGCGCTGCGGGCTGAATCCACGTTATGCCTCGGCACCTCAGCGGCGTTAAAATCCGTCAAGGGCGAAAC
This sequence comes from uncultured Alphaproteobacteria bacterium, assembly GCA_963756215.1. Classification (GTDB taxonomy): domain Bacteria; phylum Pseudomonadota; class Alphaproteobacteria; order Rhizobiales; family Xanthobacteraceae; genus Bradyrhizobium. Next base: position 104,642 of record CAVWMY010000004.1, read on the forward strand.
GACGTCGCCGCATCGGGGCCCGGTCACAGCCCGGGCTTTAAGTCCGGCGGAAATGGCAAAGTCAGCCGCGCGACAGCTTAATTTAGCTAGATGCAAACATTCTTCGCGGGTACGGACACATGACTGTCTGCGTATAGGACAAGTCTCCGAGGCGGGGCTTCGGACCCTTATAATATCTCGGCTCCATACCATCGATATACGTGCCGACAAGACCGGCGATCGGACCGTTTGAGTCGATACGGACCGCAATCTTGCCGCGCGACGCCAAGAACAATCCTATTGGAAAAGCGAAGCGAACGAAGGTCTGGATGTCGCGACAGAAAACGAGTTGCACGCCGGGCAGGAAGCCCTTGAAAGTTCGCTGATGGAAGACGAAAGGATATGCGCGTTCACGCGTATTGCACCACAGGCATATGCATCCGTATTTTGCATGCGCCTTGAGCAAGTCCCGTTCGTAAGGCTCAAACCGACCGCTCGGGGTTTGATCGGCGGCCACTATTTCCATGCGACCGCCCTCTCGTCGCGACCAGAAATTCAACATCGGAAACGCGATAAATTGTCCGCCGCTGTATTGCAAAAAGCCCTGTGCTTTTATGATAGGCAGCGAGTCCGGCCTTGCAGAAACATTAATGTATGTGACATCGCTGTGCCGCAACGCCTTGGAAAAAAATAATGTGGCGTACGGTCTGAACTCGGATTCAACATACCAACTCGTAACGTGACATCGTACGCCGGGTGCATCATCCGACCAAACCGTCGAAAAAATCAGAAGTATCGCACCGACGATTCTTTCGTCTTTTTCCAAAACGTATCCGTACTTCGGGAATCCGGGCGGCGTGGGATGTTCTGTCAGGCGCTTGAGAACTTCTAAAAAATACTCTCGGCTGTAGCCGAGCCCGCTCCCGAGAAACCCGGCAAGCATCTCCGCGTCGCTATCCCTGGCTTCCCGTGAGCGCAGGCGAGAACTGGGAACCGCAGGCATACGATTTGTTTCCGATCGCCCGTTCGTTCGGTATCGGGAGACAACAATAGCGCGGCGGCGATACGCCGCAAAGAATTCCGCGGTTAAGTTTAATATCGTGCGACTCGCCCCGGCAACAAGACGATCGTCTGAGCGGACATCCCATCGGGATCAAGTATTATGCTGCGTCCTGTGCTGATTGATTGAGCTCTCGCTTGGCATTCGGCTTTTTATGCCTCACCCGATATTACCGGGAAATGATTGTGCGACATTAACGAAACGTTCTCTAAACTCCCGCAAGCCGCCAAAAACTGTCGTCCCGGAGCAGGCTCAAGCCTGAAGCCGAGGGCGAAGGAGAAATGATGATGAGAATGTGGGTCATCTTCGTCGTAATCTCCTGTTCAGCAAATAGCTTCGCACAAGTGGCTCCCACGCCGGATCCGGGGCCGCCGGTCACGAGCGCGGATTGCATCAACGACGTGTGGCATCACCTTGAAGCATGCGGATGGGCCGGCCCGGCGAACACCGGGTACCCGGCAGGAACCGTCCTGAAGGCGACGACGGGGCGCACCATCACCGTCGACGATACTGTAATCGACGGCGAAAAGATCACCGGCGCTCTGAAGATCGCCGCGAAGAATGTTACGATCAAGAATTCCTGGATCATCAGCGACTTTCGCTTTCCCGGCGCGGGATGGATGATCAGCAGCTTCAGCTATCTTGGCGCGGCAAGGCTATTGAGCCGCACCGGAGTGATCACCATCGAGCCCGGAGCCAGCGCCACAATTTTGCACTGTACGCTGGACGGCGGCAATGCCACGCACGCCGGCATCTGGCACACCGGCACCAGCATGAGTGCGATCGCGAACAACATTTACCACGTCAACGACGGGATCTTTAGCTGGCCCGACGGGTCAAACCCGACCGCGGGATGGAATGTCAGCATCCAGGACAATTATCTTCACGATTTCACCACGCTCGCAGCCAACGGTCACATTGACGGCTATCAGACCGAAGGATCGTCTCATGGCGTAATTCGCCACAACACGTTTTACATCACGCAATCGCAAAACTCGGCGGTAGCCATCTGGAATTCCAGGCGCGACAGCGACGATTTCTTGATCGACAATAATCTGGCGGCGGGCTCGGGAATCCTGATGTATGCCGAAGATCTCAACCCCTCCGAACGAAGTCCGGGCGGCGGCTATTCGGTGACCAACATCGTCCACACCAACAATCGCTTCTCCACCGCCATTTTTCCATGCGCCGGCTATTGGGGCGTCTGGTACCCCCGTGGCGCTCCGACCGATGGCTGGCATCGCACCGGCAACATGATCCTGGAAACCGGAGAAAACGTCGATTTCTCGAATCCGCACGTGAATGGGCGGCTGTGCAATTGATGGCACCGCCAACGGCGCCACGCGCAGACGGCCTTTCACAACACGAAATCAGTTCGGCTAATCGCTGGAACGCGGTCCCGCATGAATATGGCCCGGCTTCGGCAACCCGCTCGTCGGAGCAAGGGTTGTCGGAGCCTGTGGCGCTTGCCCAACGAAATCGACAGGGACGCGTCGAGATAACTCGGCAAGACAGAGCCCGCAGCGGTTCCGCCGCAATCGAATAGGCTCCAGATCTCAGGCGAGCTTGTTGGCGGGTAATCGCCCTCGGGCCTGCTGGTCAAACCCGTTGGGCAGTTCGATATCCACCTCAAGCGTCGATACGCTTTTGCCGCGGTCCATTTTGACCAGAACCTTGTCCGGATCCAACGTCACATGGCGTGAGATCACGGCGAGAATTTCTTCCCTCAATATCCCCACAAGATCCGGCTGGCTCAGCAGGCCTCGCTCGTGCGCCAGCAAGATCTGCAATCGCTCCCGGGCCACCGGCGCTGAGCCGGTGCGGCGGCCGAGTAGCCGCAACAGGCTCATGCTCATGCCGCCCTCCGTCCAAGCAATCGGTCCATGAAACGCTTGCGCTCCACCGGCACCGTCATGGTAATCGTCTCGCCGCCAAGCCGCCGCGCGGCATCGATATAGGCACGTGCCGGCGCGCTGGCGGCGTTGTTGACGGTGACGGGCGAGCCGACGTTCGAGGCCCGTAGCACGTCCTGGCTTTCCGGAATGATGCCCAGAAGCGGCGTGGCGAGAATTTCGAGGATATCATCGATCCCGAGCATCTCTCCGCGCGCGGCGCGACCGGCATCGTAGCGGGTGATCAGAACGTGCTTCTTCACCTGCTCGCCCCGCTCGGCCCTGGCCGTTTTCGAGTCGAGCATTCCGATGATGCGGTCGGAATCTCTCACTGACGAAACTTCCGGGTTGGTCACGATGACCGCTTCGTCCGCATAGCGCATCGCGAGCGTCGCACCGCGTTCGATGCCCGCCGGGCTGTCACAGATCACCCAGTCGAATCGGGTGCGCAAATCGTCAACGACGCGCCGCACGCCTTCATCGGTCAGAGCATCCTTGTCCCGGGTTTGGGAAGCGGGAAGCAGCCACAGATTCTCCAGGCGCTTGTCGCGAATGAGAGCCTGCGAGAGCTTGGCAACGCCCTGCACCACATTGATGAGATCGAACACCACCCGGCGTTCGGCCCCCATAACGAGGTCGAGGTTGCGCAGCCCAACGTCAAAATCTACGACAACGACGCGTGCGCCGCTTTGTGCAAGCGCAGCCCCGAGCGCGGCTGTCGAAGTCGTCTTTCCGACGCCACCTTTACCTGACGTCACGACCAAGACCTTGGCCATCCTATCCTCCTTCGATCAGTTGAGCGGTGTAATTTTCATGGTTTCGCCGTCAAGCCACGCTTGAGCAGGCCAATTCCGCAACGTGGCGTCGATTTCTTCCGCGGTCTGGTAGTAACCATCAATCGCCAGAAGCTCGGCCTCGATTTTCTGGCAGTAAATTCGCGCCGTCGAATTGCCGTTGACGCCGGCCATCGCACGGCCACGAAGCGTCCCGTAAACATGGATGGAGCCGCCCGCAACGATCTCGGCACCCGATCCAACCGAGCCCAGTACGGTCACGTCGCCTTCCGTAAACACGATCGACTGCCCTGACCGAACGGGGGTCTCGAGCAACAGCGATGAGGGCTGCGGCTTGGGTTTCGGCTTGCTCTCTTCGATCACGCAGTGCCGTCCGCCGGTCAGCACCGGCGGCAGCCCCGCACCGAGCTTGGCGGGGTCCGCCCCCTCAACTCCGAGAACCCGGATATTTCGCTCCTGCAGGCTCGCAACCAGGTGCGCAATGGCCGACTGGCTGAGATCGACCGCCGACAGGTCGAGCACGACCGGCCGGCCGGTAAAAAAGCCCGGTGAGCGCGTTACCGTCGCGTCCAACTCCTCCAGCCAGCCCATGATCGGTACGACCGGTGAAAACACGAACGCCACATAAGACCGCCCCCGCAGGCGTACTAGCTGACGTTGTGGCTCCGCCTGTGCGCTCATGACCGCCAACTCGCTTCCCTGATTGGTTAATTCGTTAAGGATTGGGCGATCTTGGTTAACGGACCGTTAACGAAACGTCGGCGGCCCGGGGATTGCTGCCCGGGTGAGCCTCGGAAGGCCGGAGAAGATCGCGATCTGGATCGTTTCGTTTGTCGGCGCTATCCCCGACCAGGGCGCGGGGGTTCTGGACGGCCCAAAGCCGTCCCCCCTTCGGATCGAGCAACATCAACCCATTTGAGCGGACCGCGACCTGCCGCTTCCCGACCCCAACCAAGTTGACTAGGCTTATCGGATGACCAAGAACTGGGACAAATCGACTCTGGCTGTTTTGTTGGCCGCAGCCCTGATTTACGCGGCCTACATTCCGGCAGCACTCTGGTCGCGGCACACCTATGTGCCGGCGCCGGCGCCGCCCGGAGAGGCCACACCGCTATTTCGCATGGATCACGTCGCCGGCTTTGCCTTCCGCAGCCCGGCGGAATATCTGTTTCTGCCGCTGGCGGACGACAAGCCGGACGCGCAGCGCTCACCGGTGCAGCTTTACGAGAACGACAAGCCGCTTGGGCCGCCGCATAGCCAGATCGCCGATATCGAACATCTTGGCGAGGGCCGATATGCGCACCTGAGAGGTAAGGGACTGATATTCTCGACCAGCGACAATTCCGATCCCAACAACAACGGGCGACACTACTGGGTCGTGTTGCCCAAGCCGTAGCGGGTCCGAGGTACATCCAGTTGGATCCGGCCGGGTTCGGCCGGATGCTTGTGCGCTTGATGCTCGCTCGGCATTAAAATCGATGGAAATCGAAGACAACGGCGTCGGTTGGGACTGTGGCCCATGTCGGTCGAAGGCTTCACCGCATCGCGGCGCTGACGGCTCCCGCTTCAGGATTAGCGCGCGCCCCTCAACGTGCAGGATGTCGAGCAAGTGGTCACGGTGCCATGATCGCACCTGGTACAGACATCGACGCACTGCTTGATATCTTTTGGATTGTACGATCCGTAGATCTCGGCCGCGCACATTTTTGTCGCCTCGCTGAGATCAGGCTCGCCCGAACATGATGCTACCGAGAGTACGGCGATGACGGCAAGTGCTCTTGGAGTTTGCATGATGCAGTCAGGACCTGGGACCAGGGCCGCCTCGGAAGTTCCGGAATTAACCCGCAGCGCGTGTATCAAGCTTAATTGGCAAGCTTAACACGCGCATTTCGTTGTGAAGTTTAGCGAACGCGATAGCGTGGCTGCACCGGATATTGCCCTCATCCGGACCCACCCTGGCAAGGCCGTCGGTCGAACATATTCCGGCCGGCGGCCTTGTTCGAACAGCGCACAGACTGCTCGACACATGCATCGCAAATTCCTTCGTCGCGAAGCCAACGGGAAAAAGAGTGCACCGGTTTCGACGGACGCAGACAAGTCGTCTCGGCCCCCCGATTTCGAAAACGGCATCAAGCACAAGCTATTCATGGCGGCGTTCGTCATTATTCTAGCCGTCGCCATGCTCGGCTGGTTTTTCGCGCTGACCTGGGGAATCACCAAACTAATCGGTTTCTTCTAGCTCTGGAACGTCTCGCAAAAAGTAAGCCAAAACAAGCAACGCCAGTAGCCAGGCAACCGCACCCCCAATCAATATAGCCTGCAGCGTCGTCATGATTGCTCCTAGGTGTCCCGGCCAGGAATCATACGAACGGATAAGCGGCGTTATGACGATTTTGTTACAATGAAATAAGGCGATGATGCGGTGAACGTCGCCTATTTGACGTCAGATCGACGGGACGCGGAGTTGTCCACACAATTCACATTCCTGGACCCGCAACTAATTAGCACGACCGGTCCGGCCCTTGCGGTCACGGCTCAGCTAATTTCCCTCGATCGACGATCACATCCGCCCGATTTTCTCCAGCACCGGCAACAGATGTTTTGAGAACTCGTCCGGGTTCTCGCTCATCGGGAAATGGCCGAGGCCTTTCATGATCGTCGCTTCGCTGCCCGGAATGCTCTTTGCCACAGCAAGCGTTTCCTCCGGCGTGCAGGAATAATCGTATTCGCCGGACAGAAGAAACAGCGGACAGCGGCTGGTATCGATCTCCGCGACGCGAGATCTGATATCGCCGTCGAGCTTGTAGAAGTAAAGATCGCCTTTGAAAACGCCGGGACCTCCCTGCATGTAATGCCACAGGGTTTCCCAACGGGCCTCGTCTGGCGCGTCGGGTCCAACCAGCCCGGACACGATCGCAGCGCAGACCTCGCCCCCGTGGACGTCGGGGCGGTGCAGGAAGTTCAAGTCGTAATAGGGATCGACATGCGCGCCGGCCTGCAGTCCGATAATGGCGCGGAAGCGCCCCGGATGTTCGAGCGCCAAGTGAAGCGCTATGCGGCCGCCGATCGAGCATCCGATCAGGATCGGCCGATCGAGATCGAGGGCGGTCATGATTGCCAGAACCATGGCCGTGTAGTTTGCCGAGGTGAGCTGATAGTCCTCATTGTGCCAGCCCGCCGGCGGTGACGACTTCCCATGCCAAGGCATGTCGAAAGCGATCACGCGGTGCTTTGACGTGACGCGTGCATCGTTCATCAGCGCGCGATACTGCCGTCCGTCGGCGCCCGCGGTGTGCAGGCAAAGCAAGGGCGTGCCCTCGCCGGCCTGCTCGACATAGATGCGATGGGCGCGCCCGAACAGATCGAGATGCATATAGCGGCCGAGGATCGGCTCGAAGCGCGCGCTCATGCCACCACTCCCGCCGGGCGCAGTTTGGCCAAGGCCTCCTTGAAGTAGCGAAGGTTGGCCATGAATATCTGAAGGTCGCCCTCGACCGTGAGCGTACGTCGCTTGATCAGAGCCATCAGGTCATTGGAGCCCGGCGGCGGCCGGTCAAGCCGAAACTTCGACCATTCCTCTTCGCTGGCGCGCAGCGCGAACGACCATGACGGCATGACGAACGGTCCCGGGATCACCGACACGACACGGCCTTCAAAGATGGTGATCAACCAGGCTGTTCGGCCGACTTCAAGCAGGAAGGTCGTCGAAAGATATCGCCCGCGCCTGACCAGGGATTCGTCGGCATTGACCCGTGGCTTGAGCGCATCGATCATCCCGGCTCCCCACCCTCGTTCGGCCCCGCGCGCCGCAGGCGCGCCGTGGTTTGGCGTGCATCATGGGGACAAAGAGCGTCGCGTCAATCGCGCGCGCCGCTGGGGCGACCTAGAGCCACGCGCATACCAGCGCCAGGTTGGCCGCACAGGCCCCCAACAGCGCCACGGACAGTGCGATGGGCAGGTGTTCGCAGGAGGTTTGCAGGATCGCTCGGGTCATGGCGAAAACATCCGGCGATTCTAGAGCGGGAGTCTCGGGGATTATTTCGGCGGGGATTCAGAACTTGTTTACGACTCAGGCCACGCAACCAAATGGCATTGTTGGACCCGGCAGGCTTCGGCCGGATGAGCCGTTGACCTATCGTTGCTGAAGGCGGATTGCCGCCGCGGGGAACGCGAGGCGCCCCCCCAGGCCCTACGGGGTCGCCGCAACCAGGGAGGCCTGCTCGGCAGCGAGGGCGACGCAGGTTTTCCGGCGATGCAGTCCTCGAATGGCCCCGGTAACCTTGAGAACCTGCCCCGATCGGCATGAAGCGTCACGCACGAACACGAACTCGTAAGGGGCAAGAACCAGCGGCTCGGATTTCAGCACCGTTTGGGCAGCGCACGGCAGGGCCACCGCGGAAATCATCACCCCTAACACCAAGATACGCATAGCTACTGTCCACCCACCGTCCACGGCACAATAGCAAATTCCGCCGGCAAGTTCCGTCGATGGCTAAAATTATTTTCAAATGGCGCGCCCGGACGGCGAGCCGCGTCAAAGCCTGACAGACGAAAAAAGGCCGGCGGGAAGCCGGCCTTTCGTGATCGCAGAACGAACCTTGTCAGTATTGGGTGGCAACCGGCCCACCCCAGCCGAACCGATAATTTATCCCGGCTTTGACGGTGTGCTCGTCGTCCCGGAACCGGGTCCCCACGATTTCGGCCGGTCCGGCGGTGAAGTTGGTGCTGCCAAAATTATAGTACTGGTATTCCACCTTGGCCGACCAGTTCGGGGCGAACATGTATTCCAGGCCGGCGCCCACGGTATAACCGTCCTTGTGGCCGCCATCGGTCGCGAAGGCGGTCGGCACGCCGTTGAAGCTCACGCCGATATTGTTGTTGTCCCGCCAGGCATAACCACCCTTGGCGTAAAGCAGTGCCGGACCCCAGGTATAGCCGATACGACCGGTGGCCGAGCCAAGCTGGTCGGAATTGCTGGTCACCAGCGTGCCGCCGGGGAACAGCACGCCGTTGTTACTATTGGAAAGCCAGCTGTACTGGGCTTCGACGCCGATCACCCAATTGGGCGCGAACTGGTAATCGTAGCCGCCCTGCACGCCGCCAAGGAACCTGCCATCGCTGCCCTGCAAGCTGCTATCGCCGCCGAAGGCACCGCCGATGTGGCCGCCGATATAAAACCCGGTCCAGTTGTACACCACCGCCGGTGCGGTATAGGCCGGCGCCTTGGTGTAGGGTCGCGGCGGCAAATCAGCTGCGAGCGCCGGAGCCGCGAATGCAATCATGGCGGCTGTACCGAGCAATAGCTTTTTCATGATGGTTCCCCGTTACGGTCGGTTTCGACCCTCATCAAACAACGTGGCTTCAATTTGGTTGCTTCGCTTCCAAGGGCGCCCGCGGGAAGGTTCGAAACTGTGACGGCGACGCCACAACGCCGTTTGGTTCCCGCGATTTCCACCCTTTTTCCGGCAGGGTTGCGATCCTCAGCCGGCAAAACGTCCCTTGGGTCATAGGTTGCGTCTCCCGAGGCGGGTTTCAAGTTCAAGCCTCGCTGAAAAGTGATCGGAACGCTGCGCCGAAAAGCCTTCGGAACCCCCTGCGACGCCCTTCCCGACCCGACCCAAAAGCCCTAGCGGGTCAGTTTTTCCAGCTCCGGGAACGGCGCATAGGCCGCGCCGGCGCAGGTCTCCGCAGCCTTCTCCGCCACATGGTCCAGTCGGCCGTCGACATAGACCACGGCCCGTTCGCGCACGCCGCCATAATTGCCGTCGGAATCGCGTGCGGAATAGCGGAGGCAGCTGACATAGCGCTGTCGCCCGCCCACGGTCCTCTGCACCGGCTCGGCCACGACGGCATCCCGCACGCCGACGGGATTGTTCAGGTAGGTCTTCATGAACGCCAGCAATTCTGGCCGGTAGTTGTTTGGGTATGGCTGCTCGGCCCCACCACGATCGCTACTGTAGCTTTCGCCGCGGCCTTCATCGCTGCTTGCGCAGGCGGCCAGGCCAATCGGCAGCAGCAGGATCGCCGCGCATCTTGCTAACGTCCCCGGATCCAACTTCAAACCCAAGTTCAGGCTCACTTGTCTCGCGGCCGATCTCCGTGCCGTGAGTCTTAGAGCAATATCCGGAAAAGTGAAAACCGGTTTTCCCGGACCTACATCAAACCGGAACGCTGATTAGCGGCGCCGGCCCGCAGCCATTGGGGACGCAATGGCGCGGGCCGTGCCTGAATCCGCAGGAAGCGGCGGGGCAATATGGAAACGACCGCGCCCCGCGGACCAAAATCAATCCCTGTAGAAGCGATGGTGGCGGAAATGCTTGTGGTAGTGATGGTGATAGCGGCCCATCTCGGCATGGGCATTTCGCACGCTCGCCTTCATGTGCGTCGCCTTGATGTCACGAGCATGCACGGTCTTGGAGGTCCCGGCAGCCATCGCAGGTGCCGCGAGAACGGAAACGGCAAGTACTGCGGCTGAAATGGTCTTCAACATGATTGTCTCCTCTGGGGGATCGCGAGGTCGCCGGTCGGTGGGCCGGGTTCGCCGATCACTTGGGCGACCCTAGGACTCCCGCGCTGAACTCATCCTGAAGGGGACTCGCGGACTACGTTCATCAAGATGACAAGTTGGTGATGTTCACGCGTGGGGCGGCGGAGATCGCTAAATTCGGCGAATTCGCGACGATAGCGCGGGAATGCTTGAATAGATCCGGGGTTCAAATCGGTAACGGCGGGTGTAGGATTGGTCCAATCGCAATCAGGAGAAACCCATGAGTAAATTAACGATCAGGTTGTTGACGCTGGCCGCGTACGCGATGGCGTTGATCGCTGTTCCGCTGCTTCCGTCGGCCCATGCCGCGGGCAGCGATAATCCGTCACCGCCGGCGTCAGGCTCGACCAAGGACGGCAAAAAGAAGAGCGACAAGAACGCCGGTCTCGATGATCCTAAATTCCTCGCGGGCTATCACACGGCCTACACCACGATCTATGATCGTCACGATTACGCCACCGCCATCGATCAGTTGAAGGCACTCGGGCAAGACGATCGGGCAGACGTCGCCAATCTGATCGGCTACTCCTATCGCAAGCTCGGCAACTATCAGGTCTCGCAGATCTGGTACGAGCGCGCGCTCAAGGCCGACCCGAACCATGTGCGGACCTGGCAGTATTACGGGCTGTGGCAGCTCGAACAGGGTAACCGCGAGCAGGCCGAGTACCACCTGAACCGGATCGCCGCCTTGGCGGGCACCGACAGCTCTGAATATCGCTCCCTCTCCGCGGCTCTCGAGCAGCCGCCCGGCACTGGCCTCGTCTACTGATCATCGTTGCCGCCAACCAGGCGTCCATTTCAACAGGCGCGACCTTCAGGTCGCGCCTGTTCTGTCTTCCCCGCTTACTTCATCAGCGCCTGCACTTCGGTCCGGAAAGCCTGGCGCGAGCCGTCCCGCGAATAGAACATATGGCCGCCCGGATAGACGACGAGTTTCACCCGCTCGGGCGAAGCAAAAGCGGGCAGCTGATCGAGCAGGATTTTCGAACCGAAATACGGCGTGGCGAGATCGAACAGGCCGTGCCCGATCACCAGCTTCAGTTGCGGGTCGAGCGCGAGAATCTGTCGCAGTTGGGTCATCGACTCCGGGGGATTTAAGCCGCGACCGAAATTCCATTCCCTCTCGACTGCGTCGTTGAGAAGCTGGTAGGAGCCGTCCGGCCGCCAGTTCAGCTTACGCGTGGTCAGGTCGACAACCGCGCTGGTCAATGGCGCGATCAGGGAGTCACCTGACGGATCGTCGAAACGATAAGAGCTCGATTCCGGAAAAGGATCCGATCCCGACACCGAGGCATCGAAGCGTCCCGTGACCTTGCCCTCGCGGCGATCGAATTCGCGCCGGAATTCGACGGCGGCGAAACGCCCGGCCAGCCTTCGGCTCACCGCCTGATCGATTCCGGTCAGCGTTGCCACCTTGTCGGAAAGTCTCGTCGTGGCCTCGACGTCGGCGCTGCCCTTGACGAGATCGGTCAAGAACTCACCCTGCGCATAGCGTTCGACATCGGCCAGGTCGGCGCGCGAAACCGGACCTTTCGCCTCGCGGGCAACCGCCACCATCGTCGGAAGGCGCGCGACATATTGCAGAAGGCTTGAGCCGGCAAAGTCGCGAAAGTCGAGCACGGGAGAGATCAGGATCAACCCCCTCACCCCGACGCCCTCGTCGGTCTGCAACTCGCGGACGATCTTCGGCCCGCGAATGCCGCCATAGCTTTCGCTGGCGATGAATTTGGGCGACAGCAGCCGGCCGGACTTTTCCAGCCAGCGACGGATTGCCAGCGCTATCGAACTGACGTCGCCGTCGACGGAGAAAAAGCGCTTGCGCACGGCCTCGTCGGTCGCGACGAAGCGACTGTAGCCGGTGCCGACGGGATCGATGAAGACGAGATCGGTGAAGTCGAGCCAGGTCTCAGCGTTGGGCTGAAGATCGGGCGAAGCCGAGGACACCGCCGCCTCACCGCCGATCGCCAGCCGCCATGGCCCGGCATTGCCGAGTTGCTGATAGGCCGAGGCCGCCCCCGGGCCGCCGTTGAAAATAAACGTCACCGGCCGCGTGGCGGGGTCGGCGCCGTCGAGCTGATAAGCGGTATAGGCGATGTCGGCTTGCGCTTCACCCTTGCCGTCGAACAGGCGGACTGACCCCGCAGTGGCGGCGAAAGCGAGCGTTCGGCCAGGAAGAACCAGGGTGTGCTGGGTCGTCGAATCCGGCGGCAGACGGTGCTGCTCGGCGATGTCGGACGAACCCGGAGCAGCGGCTCGTCCGCCTTTTGCGGCGGATTTCTGCACCGAGGCTGCTTCGGCGGGATGCTGTTGCGCCGCCTTCGGCGCGTCCTGGGCTCGGGCGGCCATCGTCAGCAGAGAAATCAGCGCGAGCACAATCCATGGGCAACGCCGCGCGACGAAGGCCTTGGCCATGTCCCTATTCTCCTGATCCTGCGGTTGATTACGCCTACTGTCTTTAATTCCAGCTTCGGTTCAAAATACGACGGCCCGGGGCCACCGTTTGGCTGACGGACAACGTTAACGTTGAGATCAAAGACACTGTACAAACTGTGATATTGTTCAAAGAGCATGGCTATCTCGACAAGCACGACCGAAGTCGTATAGACGAGCCCTTCGCTCCCATTCAGCAGCGCCATATGAGCCCCCGATCCCATGACCACGCCCACGCGATTTGACCGCATCGCCTTCGTCGCGAGCGCGGGCGCGGAAGCCCAGCAGGCGCTTGCGCAACTGACGCAATTGTATGGCAACCACGATCCCGACGACGCCGACGTGGTTGTAGCGCTCGGCGGCGACGGATTGATGCTGCAAACGCTGCACCGGCACATGCATTCGGGCAAACCGATCTACGGCATGCATCGCGGCACCGTCGGCTTCCTGATGAACGAATACAGTACCCATGATCTCCACGCCCGCCTTGCGGCGGCGCGGGAATCGATGATCCACCCGCTGCTGATGCGCGCCACCGACGTTCACGGCAAGGTGCATCTGCACCACGCCATCAACGAAGTGGCACTGTTCCGCCAGACCCATCAGGCGGCGCGTCTGCGGATTCTGATCGACGAGCGCGAACGCATGGCCGAGTTGATCGCCGATGGCATCCTGGTCGCGACGCCCGCGGGATCGACCGCTTACAATCTCTCGGCGCAGGGACCAATACTGCCGATCAACGCCGCGCTGCTGGCGCTGACGCCGATCAGCGCGTTCCGTCCACGCCGCTGGCGCGGCGCCCTGCTTCCGAACACCGCCTTTGTCGTCATCGAAGTGCTTGAAGGCGAAAAGCGCCCGGTCGCAGCCGTCGCCGACCATGACGAGGCGCGCAACGTCCGCCGGGTCGAGGTGCTATCGGACAAAACGATTTCCATGCGGATGCTGTTCGATCCCGGCCACAGCCTGGAAGAGCGCATTTTGAGCGAACAATTCGGTTCTTGATCGCACAGGTCGTGGCGGCCTATCGTGTGGTACAGGCCTGCCGGAATGCGGCGATCGCAACCATTCATTAACGCGCGCGGCATATGGTTAACGCGAAGTATACCGAGGTGTTCGGTATGTGTGCTTAGAGCCGTACCATGTTCCGCATCGACTTCAACAAGCTGCGATTCCTGGTGTGCGACGACAATCCGCATATGCGTCGCATCTTGCGCACGCTGCTGCACTCGTTCGGCGCGCGCGAGGTGTACGAGTCCGAGGACGGCGCCACCGCCCTCGAAATGTACAGCCACTATGTCCCGGACATCGTCATCACCGACTGGTCGATGCCGATCTTCGACGGTCTCGAACTTGCGCAGATGATCCGGCAACCGGAATCCAAGGGCAACCCTTACGCGCCCATCATCATGCTCACCGCCCATTCGGAGAAGCGCCGCGTAACGGTAGCGCGGGACGCCGGCGTAACGGAGTTTCTCGCCAAGCCGATCTCGGCCAAGGCGCTCTATCAGCGCATTCTCAACGTCGTCGCCAATCCCCGCCCGTTCATCAAGACCAAGACCTATTTCGGTCCCGACCGGCGGCGTAATACCGGCAACGCCTATATCGGTCCCGAGCGCCGCGTCGGCGGCGAGATGGAAGTGATGCAGCAGCCCTCCCTGCTCGACAAGGCCCGGTCCTCGATCTAGCGGAAACATCCATGGCCAAAGACACGCCCCGCACGCTCCAGGTCGAGACCTTCTCCGACCATCATGTGATTACGCAGCCCAACCCGCTGCGCAAGGTTTTGCGACGTGTCGCCGAAAAGGATGGCGACGATCCGGTTGCGCGCGCGGAAAAAGCGCTGGCCGACCTCGCCGGCGAATTCAAAAGCTGGATGACGATCGAAGCCGACCGGCTCGCAGCCGCCTATGCCGCCGTGCTCAAATCCGGGTTTACCGACGTAACTTGCGAAGAACTGTTTCGTGCCGCGCACGATATCAAGGGCGACGGGGCGACGTTCGGCTTCCCCTCCGCCGCGGTTGCCGCCGAAAGCTTGTGCCGGATCATCGAGCACGCGCCGGATCTCGATCAGGTTCCGGCCCAACTCATCGCACACCATATCAGCGCCATTGCAGCGATCGTGCGTGAGCGAACCAAACTCGACACGGTCAGCACGGCCGCTGCGCTGAGCCGGCAATTGCGCGGCGTTGCCGATGAGTATCTCATTCACGCCAATCGCGATCGTCCCGAGCACCTCGAAGCGATCCTCTCCCCGAGTATCGTCCCGACCGAATAGCGCAAGATTTCTTGCACCGCCCTGCATACGCAGCGACGAAGAAAGCTTGATTATCGGGATGCCTATGCCGCGATCGCGGCGTGTTCAATCCGCGCGACGAATTCGTCGGCCAACAGTTCTTCGCAGTACATCCGCGCTTCTTCGCGCGCCAACTCGGTCGCAAAGCGCCGCAGCAGGATCAGCAGCGGCTCGGCGGCCTGCCGGTCGGTCTCGCAGTGCGTCAGCACGCGTTCGACCATCTGGCGGCGGAGCCGGACGGCACCGCCGATGGTGTCGACAAATCCGATCTCATGATTGATTTCGAGTGCGACGCGGAACGCGGCAAAGGTCGATTCGGGCAACCCCGCCCGCGACAGCAGCGCCTGCATGCTGGCCCCGCCGCGGTCGTGCAGAAGCGCAGACACCCGCTCCTGCGGCAGGTCAGACAACTCCGCCAGCGCATGGTCGAACAGTTCGAGATTACCCGACAGCAGCGCGCGCAGGATCAGACCCGCGGTCAGCTGGCCGGTGGCGCGCAGATGCCGTACCAGGCCCCGCATGTCTTCGCCGCGCGATTGCGCCGCGATGTTCACCGTCGAGCGATCGCGGGCCTCGCCGGCGATCCGCCCGGCGCGATCGGCGCTCAGCCAATTCCTCGCAACGACAAATTGCGCCAGGGTATCGGAGAGTTTTGCGACCAGGGCGGCCCGCGTCGCGGCGGGCAGATCGTCCACCTCCAGCATCGACTCCCGGATCGCGGCCAGATGGCCGTGACGCTCGACGATGCGGTCCCAGGAGAACGGCGCCAGTTCGGCATGCGGATTCTCGATCAGCTCAAGGGCGGCCGACGCAGCGCCCACTTCGGCGATCGCAGCAGCCACCGAGGCCGGAAGATTGACCCGGCGCGCGATGGCGCACTGCATTTCACTGTCGCCGGTTGCAACGATATCGACGAGGTCGGCGTCGATCAAAAGCGGTGAATGTTCGAGTACCGGCAGCGACACCGATGGCTGGTCCAGCGACAGCGCCTGGACGATGGCGCCGGGCGCCTCGGTGCTGCGCGCGAATACCTCGGCCATGGCGCGGCGAACCAGCGGCGAGCTGTCGTCGAGCGACATCAAGAGCGCGCCTTCGGCGGCGGCGCGGTCCTCCACGGTCAAATCCGAGATGAGCCAGGCCCGCGCCAAGGCGCGCGTGGCCTCTGCCCGCTCGCCCGCCGGAGCGGTTCTTACCCAACTGATGAACTGCCGAACGATCATGGTCCTGCCGGCTTACGCAACTTGAGACGACACCGTGAGGCGATGCCACTGTCATACAAAATAAACCACGACGCTTAATAAAGCGTTCATCATAACTGGCTGGTTTTGTTGACGTTTTGTTAAGGACCCCTACGGTTTTACAAACAGGCCAACAGCGATCTCCGGTTGTGGCAGAAATTGAAGCCGCAGTCGAAAGAGCTTCAGTCTAGCCGCTGAACGTACCGCTGCGATCACTGAACAGATCGAGCCCTTGTGTGGCGGTGCTCGCGGGTTGCGTCGGCGCCGGCGGACTTGCCGAAGCAACCGAGGTCAGCGACGAAGAAGGCGTGCCCCACAATTTATGGACGGTGGGCGAGACCGGCTGGGTCCGTTCGCCAGCCTGAAACAGCGAACGAAAACTCGACTCGGCAGGCGCTGAGGCATCGGCGACCAACGAGGTCGATGGCGTTCCGCCAGATGTGGCCGCGGCGTTTGGAAAGCTGGAGAGATAGGCGGCGTTGTCGATCGGTACGGCGCTCGCAACCGCCGTGCTCGCGCTGACGTCCCCTACCGAGGCCATCGCGCTGCGCGTGGCGGATGAATTGGCGGCGCTGGCATAGCGTGATGTCAGTACCGAGTAGACCTCCGAGACGCTGCGCGCACGCCCCGTGCTGTCGTAGAAGATCGAGCGATTGGCCGCCGCAGCATTCGGAAACAGCTGGGCGCCGGAAGCCTGAGGATTATCCTCGGCATTCGAGATCAGCTTGGCTGCGCCGCCGACCCCCATGAAATGGGCCATGTAAAGTTCGCTGTCGCTGGGACGGCGGCCGATCATGCCGGTCAGCTTGAAACTGTTCGATTGGGTCAGGACACCAGCCATGGCCGAACTGGCGACCGGGTCGTTCCGCAATTTCATAATCGTGGTTCGCGCGGTGGGATCGCTGACCGAATAGCTGCCCGAGGAAGATTTGGTGATGGCGTCGGAATATTGGCCGTAGCCGAGTTGCGCACCGGCCTCTTTTACGGTGCCGAGCCACGTCTGCCCGATGAATTGAAACAGCCCGCTCGCCGACGAGGTGGTCGCCACCGCTTTCGGATTGAAGTCGGATTCCATCTTCGCGGTGGTCAGCAAATATTGAAAGCTGGTGCCGGTGGTGGTCGCCGCCTGCTTGATCGCGCCGGCGACGCGTGCGCGCGCGAGATCGACACCTGCCGTTGCCGTGGCGTTTGGAGTGTCGACAGACATGCTTTGGTGCCCGCTCCCCGCGAAACGACCGACCGGCCGATGCGAACGCCCTTCTCCCAAAAAGCGCCCATGCCGCCGTCACACTGGCGCGACATGGTTAATGGCGGGTTAAGGGGCGGCTTATGACGCTTCGCCGCCGCGGAACGGACTCTTTGCGGGATGCGGCGTCAGGATTTTTGCCGATAGACGGCATTCGGATCGAACATTCGGTCCGCATCCACGAAAGACAGCTGCGCCGCGCCCCCGCCCGCGTCGACCTTCCTGTAAAAGCACGAGCGCCGTCCGGTGTGACAAGCGGCGCCTGTCTGTTCGACCCGAATCCAAACGGCGTCCTGATCGCAATCCATCCGCATCTCGACCACGCGCTGGGTATGGCCGGAGGTCTCGCCCTTGCGCCAGAGTGCATTGCGCGAGCGGCTGAAGTACCACGCCTCCCCGCTCGCGATAGTCTTGCGCAAGGCCTCTTCGTTCATGTGGGCGACCATCAGCACCTCGCCGGTAGCGGCGTCGGTGGCAACGCAGGTCACAAGACCCGAGGCGTCGAATTTAGGCCGGAACGACAGCCCTTCCTCGATGTCATGGGTGTGGGCAGATGTGGACACGGCGATAGTCCTCGTTATTCAAGCGAGGGCCATCAGCCGTGCGGCCCTCGGATCATCGACAGGAAACGCGCCTGCTCCGCCGGATTGTCGCGGAACATGCCGGTGAAGCGGCTGGTGAACGTGGTTGCGCCATGCTTGGCCACACCGCGCACCGACATACACGTATGCTCTGCCTCGATCATCACGGCAACGCCTCGGGGCTTGAGAATCTCGTCGACCGTGGCCGCAATCTGCGCGGTGAGATGTTCCTGGGTTTGCAGGCGGCGGGCGAAGATATCGGTGAGGCGTGCCAGCTTCGACAGGCCGACCACCCGCTCGACCGGCGTGTAGGCAATATGCGCCTTGCCGTAAAACGGCATCATGTGATGTTCGCATTGCGAGGTGAACTCGATATTGCGGATCAGCACGAAGTCGTCGTAGCCCGCGGTCTCGCCGAAGGTCCGGTCGAGGACCTCGGCCGGACATTGATGATAGCCCTGGTAGAGCTCGTCATAGGCTTCGACCACGCGGCGCGGCGTGTCGAGCAGGCCCTCGCGCAGAGGGTTTTCGCCGATATAGCTCAGCAGCGTCTG
The DNA here is from genome assembly GCA_963756215.1 of uncultured Alphaproteobacteria bacterium. GTDB lineage: Bacteria > Pseudomonadota > Alphaproteobacteria > Rhizobiales > Xanthobacteraceae > Bradyrhizobium. The sequence goes on from CAVWMY010000004.1 coordinate 123,256, forward strand.
CACGGCGTGCTCGGCTTCGGCGCGCGACGGTCGCGGCTGGTCCGCCCGTACCGCAGCGGCCAGAAACTCGGAAGGATCCAGTTCAGCCGGGCGGGTTTCCGGCACCTTCAAGTCCGGTGCCTTGTGGTCCGCCGCCTTGGTTTCAGAGGGCTTGCTTGAGCGTAAGGGCTTGATCAACGCGTCCATGTCGACTCCGTTCGACCGGTCCTGAGACCGGAGTGTCACCGGCAGACGGGGCGGCTAGCCGCCGGACGCCTGAGTACCACAATGTTGATAGCACGGCGGCCCATTGCTTTCTATTTCGTACCGCCGGGCATCTCCTGGCGGGTGTATTTCCACCAGTTCCACCCATATATAGGGCTGCAGGATGCGCCCGCCAAGGGCGGTCGTGCCGTCGGCCAGAGAACCTAATCCCATGCTCAACGACATCTACAATAAGCGCATCATCGAACTGGCCGGCAATATACCCCGCCTCGGCCGGTTGCCGTCGCCTGACGCCAGTGCCACCGCGCATTCCAAGCTCTGCGGCTCGACCGTCAAGATCGACCTCAAGATGGACGGGCCGGTGGTCACCGACTTCGCCCATGATGTGAAGGCCTGCGCACTCGGCCAGGCCTCGTCTTCGATCATGGCAAGCCACGTCGTCGGGTCGACCGCGAGCGAATTGCGCGAGTTACGTGAGACGGTTCGCAAAATGCTGAAAGAAAACGGCGGCCCCCCGCAGGGTAAATGGGCCGACATCGCGTTGCTCGAGCCGGTGCGCGATTACAAAGCCCGGCATGCCTCCACGATGCTGACCTTCGATGCTGTCGTCGATGCGATCGGCCAGATCGAAGCGAAGGCCAAGCAACCGGCTTCGGCGCAAGGCTGACCGTGAACACCCGTTCGTCATGCCCGCGAAAGCGGCCGATGCGCCTGACTTTGAAATCGATCGAACGTTGTGGAATACCGGACCATCCGCTTGAGCCTAGTATCGGGCAGCGCTAGGCGCCCGACCGGTTGTCGGATGATGACGTCGTCACCCCCGGGTTATCCCAGCTACTTGCCAGACGTCGCGGGGGCTGCGCCGCCGGTCGGAACCGTCGCCTCGGCCGTCTTGGTCGACTTCGCCGGGACCGGCGCCGCCTCGGTCTGCACCGTGCCGCCGACGAAACGATCCTGCACCGGCTTGGTTGCAAGTTCGGCTACCGGAACCGCGGCGCCGTCAGTTTTTGGCAAGGCCCAAGGCAGCACTTCGGCAACCGCATCGGTGGTAACAAGATTGGTCAGCCGCAATTCGTCCGGCGACAGTTCGTGCAGATCTTCCCACGGGGGCACGCTCAGCGACAGTGCCAGCAGATCTCCGGCCCCGCCCATGTCAAAGGTGTATTTGGCGAGACGGCCGATATCGCGCTCGACGATCGTCAGATCCTGCGCGCTGTAGCTCGCGGCCTTGGCGTCGTCGGTGCGGTCGCCCATCCAGATCTGATGAACCCTGACATGGGCCGCTTCAGGCACATAGCGCGTTTTGCCTGACAGCAACAGAAAGACGCACATCAATTCGCAATAGGCGTCGGGCGTAACGGTGGCATTGTTGCCCTGCGCGCTACGGCTCTCAACGCTCAGGCCTACGGTTGTCAGCATACCGAGGCCGCGCCAGCGGCGCCCGAGCGCGATCGCATCGTTGACCGAGCCTCCGCTCAAATCCAGCACGATGGTCGTACCGGCAAGCTGGCGTCCGCGCGCGAATTCGTCAAAATCGCCTGGGGTGTCCGCGGTCACGATGCCAACCGCCCTGACCCATCCCTTGCAATTGGGCCGGCAGGCTACCCAGCTGAACCGCATGGGCAATTTTCGCTCTTCGAGGGCGGCTCCGGCCCGCGCCGAGCTGTCATGTCCGGCCGCGACACTGACCAGGGAAATAACGAGTGCGGCGACGCCAAGTAGCGTCCAACCGCGACGATCCAGTGACCTCACACGTTTCAAGTCGGTTCCTTCCCCAAGCCCCGGATGCAGGCAGTGGCAATGGCCCCCGTTCGACGCCAAATGATTCTGTCATGTCAGCGTCACTCGAAGGCTAACCGCGCGCTTCGCCACCGTCCACAGAACCTTTGCTACAGTGCAGCATGAGCATGCGATATTTCCCTAAATGTGGCGCAAATGTCAGCCTGCAACAGTTCCATCGACGGGAACCGCCGCAGCCCGCGCGTATGTGATCACAAGGCGCCCATGAAACATTCATTGCCCTCACCTTCGCATTGCCCGGACTGCTCAGGCACGCTCAAACACCTGCCGCGAAATACCGGCCGCGCCATGATCTGGATTTACCGGCACACCCTGTCGCCGTTGGTCGGATATAATTGCCGGCACCTGCCGACCTGCTCGGTCTATGGCGACGAGGCAATCGGGCGCTTCGGACTGTGGGCCGGCGGCTGGATGACGCTGGCGCGATTGCTGCGCTGCCACCCCTGGGGCACGTCGGGAATCGACAACGTTCCGCCGACAAGGCCGCCGGACGCACGATGGTATTTGCCCTGGCGGTTCGGACGCTGGCGTGGCGTCAACGGGCCGCCTAACTAAATCAAGCAGCCAGTCCGAATTAACATTGCAGGTTGGGAACCGCGCCTTCCTGCACGCGTTGGTTTAGTAACTCCCTCGCGAGGGCAAAACAATGCGCTGGAAAATCAGCCACCGCGGTCATGATCCCCGTCAGATCGATCTGATCGCCATACTGGCCCTGCTGATCATCATCATTGCCGGCTTCAAACTTTACAGCACAAGCACGGCCCCCGCGCCGAACAAGGCGGCGTTCGTCGTGCCCAGCCAAAGCGTTCGCTGGTGAAACAAGATGTGCGGCCCTGAAGGCTCTCCGGCTTAAACGCCGCCTCACCGGCCCAAATGCCAGAGACTTCCGGGCGAGAATTCTTGCGGGCGAACCCGCCTTGCGCGCGGCTTCTTCTGCAAGGGTTCGTCCGCCGGCATCGCCTCGACCAGGCCCGGGCTTTCGGGCGCCACCTTGACCGATAACAGCAGATTGGATTCGAGGGAGCGTTGTCGGTAGCCGATGCTGAAATCGATCGGCTGACCGCGCTGGAATAATTCGGCGTATTTCGACTGGAATTTTCCCGGAAACTTGACAATCGGTCCGGCGTAGCGGCCGAAAGGAAAAAACCGCCACGCGCTCGGATCATAATTGGCCAGCGGAATTCCGGAATCGTCCTGAATGATGGTCGCGCTATTTGCGAGCAGAAAATCCCGAACCATCGTGAAATTGCGGGAAGACAGCACATAGGACGCGTTTTTGAGCAGACTGTTGCCGGGAGCGAGCGTGAGGCAGAACTTCAGGAAGCCGCCGTGCGCGATACCGTTGTTCGAAAGATCGGCGCTGAAATAATACAGCGTCCTTTCGACGCCATCGCTGCCGGCGAAGATAATCCGGACGCCGCGCGTGGCGTTCGCTCCAGCATCCTCGTTCGCGGCATGCACCGCTCCATTTTCGTCAAGCCCGACCGCGCCGACATCCTGGATGGTCTTTCCGGAACGCGCCAGGAAGACGTACAGAATCGGCAAGATGCCGCTCGGTTCGCCTCTGTGGCGATCTTTCTTCGTGTGCGGAGTAGCGAAAAAGCTGAAATTCAGGATCGAGTTCATCGAACGCTCGACATTGTAAAGCCCGTCGTAGAGTTCGTCGGCTGACAGCCGTGACGGGTCGGACACCACGCCGGCCGGCTCCGGCCCGTTCAGCACGTAGGTCGTTGCCCTGGAATAAAAGGCGTCCGCATAAAGAAAATCCGGACCGCCGAACATGTAGAACATGGTCGGTCGCGGCGCGGCCAGATTGGCGCCGGCCCACGCACGAATTTTCGACAGCTGAAGCTCCTCCAGCTGTCCGAACGCAGCATCGAAAAAGCGCGCGTGATGCTGCCACGCCGGGTCCTGAGTCAGCGGCGCCAGTGGCGAATTCGCCGACGGCGTCATGCCTGCAAGGAAACGCGCGGTGTCGTTGACGGTGACGGGGTCACCGGCGCGCGCCGGCGCGGCGGCTGCAAGCAACAGGACGACCAGCGCCATTCGTTTAAACTCGAGCATCGCTATTCGCGCCCTGGAAATACGACCGCGACGCGCCGGTCGCAGCATTGGTGGGAAGCGGCCTAAATCGGGCCGCCCGAAATCACCGTCACGACGCCGGGCAACGCCCGCGTCTTCCGTTCCTGATATCGTCATGCCCGGTCCTGCTCGCCGCCGACCCCAGTCGGATCATCGTGCGGGCTGGCCTTGATCAATTCAAGCAAACCCCGATGTCGGCCACTCAATCCGGTGTTTTATTACCTTTAGAAATATATCTCTCCGGCGATCCGCCAGCCCACAGATCGCGCGATCATGCGTCGGGAATTTCGGATCCGCTCAGATGGATTTCGCCTGCAGCTGCGACCCACACGAGCGATCCCCTTTTGCGCTTGCGGCGATAGCGACATTGAATTGTGGTGTTGACGGCGCGCGATTTCGCACCCGCAGGATTGTTCGGCAGCCGCCTGCACCATAAAGTCGTATCGTAATAAACCGACAACCGCGGGAGATAGAAGTTGCGAGAGGGTCTCTACAAGGTTGAATTTCACACTGTTCACGGGGCTGGAAACGGCGTGGTCTACGCCACTGCGGGCAAGCTGCGCGGCGGCAATTCCATTTTCGCGTATATCGGCAGCTACAGCGGCACGCCCGACGAAATCGTCGTGAAAATCTCGACTGAACGTCACAATCATGATCCGGCGCTCAAATCGATATTCGGAATGGATATGGTCACGCTCACCCTGAAGGGACGGGAGAGCGGCGACATGCTGGATTTCGAAGGCGCCGCGCTGCAATTGCCCGGCGTCGTCTTCAAGGCGGTGCTGATGCGTATCTGCGACTAGGCACGCTCACTGCTGCAGTTTCGGCATTGCCTCCACGAACGCGTTGAAGCACGTCAAACGCTCGTCCTGCTCTTTGGTGAACCGACAATCCGCGACGGCCTTTGCGGCCGGTGCCTTCGGATTCGGCTTCGGCGGGAAGACCGCATCATAGCAATCCAACCGGCCCTTGGTCTCATCGTCGATCTCGAGGCAGGCTTGCAACCTGGCCGTCACCGGTTGTTGCTTCGCGGAATCCGCCGCGTGCTTGCCGTGCGGTTTTACCTGCACCAGCGGCTTTCCCCCGATCGTCGGCGAATTATCCTGAGCCATGGCGGTAGCTGAATAAAGCACTGCGACCAGCGCCAGTATCGTTCTCATGTTTCCTCACCCCGTTTTAGCCTGCCGTTCCGCAATCCCGTCAGGATCACGGTCAGGAGCGCCAGCGCGACAAACCCCATCGATACATAACCGGCGCTATACAACAGATTTCGGCCATATAACACACCGCCGATCGCCGAACCAATGGCCTGTCCGATATAGAGAACCGACGTGTTGAGCGACACCGAGGCGGACGCCAGCGCGGGCGCGGCCGCGACAAGCCGGACCTGCTGCATCGAATTGGTGGACGCAAAGCCCAATCCCCAAACGGCGACCGAAGCCGCCATCACCGGATAGAAGCCCGCGCTGAGCGCCCACCCGGTAAGGCCCGTCAGCATCAGGACGGTGAACAGCAGCGAGGTTTTGTAGGCCCCCCAGGAATCGACAATCCGGGTTGCGATCGCGATTCCGATAAACCCGAACACGCCGTAAAGCGCGAACACCAGCCCGACCGCATCCGGACCCGCGCCCGTCAATCGCGTCAGCAACGGTCCCATGAAAGTAAACACCACGAACTGGCCGGACATCTGCAGCGTCGTAACCAGCAGCAGCAAGACGATGGTGCGGTTACGTCCGACCGCGGTCCACGTCTTCAGGTCCACCGCCGCGCCGATAAGGCCACCCGGCAGACGCCAGGCCAGCAAAAGAAAGCTGAAGCAGCCGAGTAAGCCGACGCCGCCATAAGCCGCACGCCAGCCGTAGCGGCTGGCGACAAAGGTGATCAAGGGCAAACCGACCGCAGCCGCGAGCGACCATCCGAGAAAAATGTAGGCGATGGTGCTGCCGCGCTTTTCCAGGGGAACGATCAGCGCCCCGGTGCCCGCCGCCTGCGGCGTATACAGCGCGCCGATCGCCAGCATGATCAGGCGAATGACCAGCAGCGTCGCATAATCCGGCGCGAACGCCGATGCCAGGTTGCTCAGCGCGAGCACTGCGAGCGTCGTGGCAAGCAAGGTGCGGCGGTCGATGCGGCTGGTCAGCCACGCCGTCACCGGTGAACCGATACAGAGCACCATCGCGCCGAAGGTGACCAGCAATGCTGCGCCGCGGACGCTGACGTCGAGGCCGGAGGACAGTTCGCTCAGCATCCCCGCGGGAGCCAGCACCGAAGCCCCGGTGACGATATTGCCGACCATCAATGCGGTCGGGGCGAAGCGTCGACGATTGGGAACTTCCATGCAAATGCATGTAGAACAAAGCAACCGCGAATGAAAGGTCAACCGGTTGACGGGCGGACCGTCGGTATTGCGGCCCGGAAATGCTTATTTTATCGGGATTGCTTTATTGCGCCGCCCGAATCCCCTGCTATACCGCTGTCTCCCGCTTACCTGCGCTCGTTCGCAGGAGTGAGCATCAGGAGATGACCATGTCTGACTTCAAATATAGCCTCACGAATCTGAAGCCCGTCAACTCCGGCAAGATTGCCCTCACCTTTCCCGACGGTGCCAAACGCGAATTCCCCAAGGACATCACCGGGCTCGATATCGCCAAGGGCATCTCGCCCTCGCTGGCCAAGCGCACGGTCGCGATGGCGCTGGACGGCGTGATCACCGATCTCAACGATCCGATCGCGGAGGACGCGAAAATCGAGTTCATCGCCCGCGAGGATGCCCGCGCGCTGGAATTGATCCGGCACGACGCCGCCCACGTGCTGGCCGAAGCGGTGCAGTCGCTGTGGCCTGGCACCCAGGTCACGATCGGTCCGGTGATCGAGAACGGCTTCTACTACGACTTCTTCCGCAACGAACCGTTCACCCCCGAGGACTTCGCCGCAATCGAAAAGCGGATGCGCGAGATCATCGGGCGCGACCAGCCCTTCACCAAGCAAGTGTGGGACCGCGAAAAGACCAAGCAGGTGTTTCGCGACAAGGGCGAGAACTTCAAGGTCGAACTGCTCGATGCCATTCCGGGCGACGAACCGATCAAGATTTACTTCCAGGGCGACTGGTTCGATCTCTGCCGCGGGCCGCACATGACGTCGACCGGCAAGGTCGGCAACGCATTCAAGCTGATGAAGGTTGCGGGCGCCTATTGGCGCGGCGACAGCAACAATCCGATGCTGACGCGTATCTACGGCACGGCCTTCGCCAAGCAGGAAGAACTCGACGCTTATCTGAAGCAGATCGAGGAAGCCGAGAAACGCGACCACCGCAAGCTCGGTCGCGAACTCGACCTGTTCCATTTCCAGGAGGAAGGTCCCGGCGTGGTGTTCTGGCACCCCAAGGGCTGGACCATCTTCCAGGCGTTGATCGCCTATATGCGGCGGCGGCTCTTGGGCGATTATAGCGAGGTCAATGCGCCGCAGATCCTCGACAAGGTGCTGTGGGAGACCTCGGGACATTGGGACTGGTATCGCGAGAACATGTTCGCCGCGCAGTCCGCCGGTGACGAGGCCGAGGACAAGCGCTGGTTTGCGTTGAAGCCCATGAACTGCCCGGGCCACGTCCAGATCTTCAAGCACGGGTTGAAGAGCTATCGCGATCTGCCGCTGCGTCTGGCCGAATTCGGCGTCGTGCACCGTTATGAGCCCTCGGGCGCCATGCACGGCCTGATGCGCGTGCGCGGGTTCACCCAGGATGACGCCCACGTGTTCTGCACCGAGGCGCAGCTTGCCGACGAATGCCTCAAGATCAACGACCTGATCCTGTCGACCTACGCCGATTTCGGCTTCACGGGCGAGCTTACCGTGAAACTCTCGACCCGGCCGGAAAAGCGCGTCGGCACCGACGAGATGTGGGACCACGCCGAGCGTGTGATGGCGACGGTTTTGTCGCAGATCGAAGCGCAGGGTCATAACCACCGCATCAAGACCGCGATCAATCCCGGCGAAGGCGCGTTCTACGGACCCAAGTTCGAATACGTGCTGCGCGACGCCATCGGCCGCGACTGGCAATGTGGCACCACGCAGGTGGACTTCAACCTGCCGGAACGATTTGGCGCATTCTACATCGACGCCGACGGCAGTAAGAAAACGCCGGTTATGGTGCACCGGGCGATCTGCGGTTCGATGGAGCGCTTCATCGGCATCCTGATCGAGCATTTTGCCGGCAGCTTCCCGCTCTGGCTGGCACCGATACAGGCTGTCGTCACCACGATCACGTCGGAAGGCGACGAATACGCCCAGGTGGTCGCGGCGGCGGCGCGGCGCGCGGGGCTGCGCGTCGCGATCGATCTGCGCAATGAGAAGATCAATTACAAAGTCCGCGAGCATTCGCTGGCAAAGATTCCCGCGCTGCTCGTGGTCGGGAAGAAGGAAGCCGAGACCCATTCGGTTTCGGTCCGCCGGCTCGGAAGCGAAGGCCAGAAGGTGATGTCGACCGAGGAAGCACTGGCCGCCCTGGTCGAGGAAGCCACGCCGCCGGATGTGCGGCGGGCGAAGGCGGCGGGGTGATCGTTCACAATCGATCTAAATCTGCTTTCCGCGGCGCGGCAACGTTCCCATCTCCCGGGGGCAGATCACAACCGAGGAAATATCAGTGCCCGACGCCCTTGAACTTCTGAGAATCCGTCGCTCGGTAAAGCCGCGCGAGATGAGCGGCCCCGGTCCCTCACCCGCCGAACTCGACACCATTCTCACGATCGGCGCGCGGGTGCCCGATCACGGCAAGCTGGCGCCGTGGCGCTTTATCGTATTTGAGGGCGACGCCCGCGCCCGCGCCGGCGAAGTCATCGCCAAGGTATTCGCCGCGAAAAATCCGAATGCCGCGGCGGCCGATCTCGATACCGAAAAGCGCCGGCTGCTGGATGCACCGCTGGTGGTCGCGGTTGTCAGTTTCACCAAGCCGCATCCCAAGGTGCCGCCGTGGGAGCAGGAACTATCCGCGGGCGCCAGCGCGATGAATATCGTTACCGCGGCGACCGCGCTCGGCTACGGCGCCGCCTGGCTGACCGGATGGTTTGCTTTTGATCGCGACGTGCTCGACGGACTGGGATTGAAAGCCGACGAAAAGCTTGCGGGCTTCATCCACATCGGGACGCCGTCGAAGCCAAGCGAAGACCGCCCCCGCCCGGCACTTGCCGACATCGTGACGCGGTTCTGAGGCCGACCGCGGGCCTTACGCCGCCTGCGACGCGCGGTGGCCGAACTTGGACAGCAATTGCTCGATCTCGGCCGCGGGCCGCGCCGCGCTGAACAGGAAGCCTTGCACCTGGTTGCAGCCTTCGGCGCGCAGCCAATCGAGCTGGTCGGTGGTTTCCACGCCCTCCGCCGTCGTCGTGATGTTGAGGCTGCGTCCAAGGCTGGAAATGGCGCGCACGATCGCACCGCAATCGGAGCGCTCCGACAGGTCTCTCACGAACGACCGGTCGATCTTGATCTTGTCGAACGGAAAGCTTCGGAGATAGCTCAGGCTCGAATACCCCGTACCGAAATCATCCATCGAGATGCTGACGCCGAGCTCGCGCAATTGATGCAGGATGGCGAGATTGGCTTCGGTTTCCGCAAGGAACACCGATTCCGTAATTTCGAGCTCGAGCCGCAACGGCGACAATCCTGAATGGGCCAACGCCGAGATTACCGCCTGGACCAGATTGCGGCTGCGGAACTGGATCGGTGACAGATTGATGGCGACCTTGACATCGGCGGGCCACTTCGCCGCCTCCGCACAGGCCTCGCGCAAAACCCACTCGCCAAGTGCGACGATCAGACCAATATCTTCCGCGACCGGGATGAATTCAGCCGGCGAGATCATGCCCTTCTCCGGATGCTGCCAGCGCAGCAGCGATTCAAAGCCGCTGATCCGGTCGGCGGCGAGATCCACCAGGGGCTGGTAATGAAGTTCGAACTCGCCGTTGGCGAAAGCGCGCCGCAGGTCGAGCTCCATGTCGCGGCGTTTCTGTGCCTGCCGATCCATCTCGCGCTCGAAGAAGCGATGAACACCGCCGCCATCGGACTTCGCTCGATAGAGCGCCATGTCGGCGTTACGCGTCAGGTCCTCGCCGGTTTCGCCGTCGCCGGGCGATAACGCTATGCCGATGCTGGCGCCCACCACGAGTTCGATACCGTCGATCTCGTAGCGCGCGCTCAATATCTTGATCAGCCGGTCCGCGAAGTCGCTCGCCTCGTTCGGCGACACGTCGGACGCGAGCACGATGGCAAACTCGTCACCGCCAAGCCGCGCGACGAGATCGTCGCCGCACACCTCGGCCTTGAGCCGGTCGGCCACCGCCTTTAACAGACGATCGCCCATCGGGTGGCCAAACGCGTCGTTGACGTTCTTGAACAGATCCAGATCGATGCACAGCACCGCCACGCGCTTGTTGCCGGACCGACTGCGGTCCAACGCCTGGCGTAGCCGGTCTTGGTAAAGGTCCCGGTTCGCCAAATTGGTCAAGCCGTCGTGGTGGGCCATGTGCGCGATCCGGGCTTCGGCCTTGCGCCGTTCGGTAATGTCGACGACAGCCACGAGGTAGCCGTCACGACCGTCGAATGCGACGCGCCGCCCGAACGTCAGTACCTGTATTTCGCTGCCGTCGCCCTTGAGGTGCCGCCAGTCGCGGCCGGAATGGTAGGTGTCGCCGAGCTGTTGCAGCGCTTGGCTGTGGCTGACCCGTTCATCCTCGGGCCAGATTTCCTGAAGCTTCATGCGCAGAAATGCCGCGCGGCTGTAGCCGTAGTGTTGGATGGCGGCATCATTGACGCTGAGGAATTCGGCAGTCTGGGCGTCGAATACCCACATCGGCATCGGGTTGTTGTCGAACAACAGGCGAAACGAGGACTCGCGCCGCTTGAGCAGCGTGACGTCCGAAACCGTCAGCGAAAGCATGTCGCCGAATGCCGTGACGCCCAGCCTCAGGCTGCGATCCTCACTGTCTATCTCGAATTGGCCGCCGGTGGTGCTGCCGATGATCCCAAGCAGTTGCTGGATGACCGACGGCGAGCCTAACAAGTTGCCGCCGACGCCGAGCCGGCGCCACATCAGATCGCTCGACGGCGATTTCAGCAGCCGCGAAGCACCCTCGTTCAGGTGGACAATCTGGAAATCGCACGGCCGCCCATCGGCATCGCGAATGGCCGCCAGCGATAGCACGCCGTCGTCGGTCGCGGAGAAAATCATATCCAGCAAATTATATTGGGCACCGCGCTCGTTGAACGTAGGCCCCGATCAGCGCTCCGCCCCAGCGCGACGACGTTGGCAGCGCAAGCACATCATAGGTCCGGACGAGGCCGTCGCGCACGCAATGGGCCACCGCCAGATACGGCCGGCCGTTGGTCAGCGCGCAGGCAGCCGCTTCGCCAAGCACCGTCGAACAATCCGGCGGCAGTCCCGACAGGGGCACGTCCCAACGCTCGTCGTTCAGCCATCTCTGTACGTAGCGGCCGGTATGCGACAGCATCAGTACGCCGCCGGCATCCTTGATGACGGCAACGTGGTCGGCCAACCTGCCGAGACTTCCAAGCATGACGTCTTCATAGCGGGGAAGCTTTTCGTCCGGCCGCAACGCGGCTTGCCACTTGCGTTGCAGGATCGGAACGTCGTCGAACATTCTCGTGTCGAGTTTCGCGGCTGCTGTATTGACGACGCCCATAAAGATAAATTTCCCCGCACCCCGAGCATTCTGCCCCCGCGGTATCCAATGCAGGCGGGCTTAATGCGTCGTAAAAATCGCGGGGAGGTATCGGCAAACCATCTATTATGACAGTTTAAAGTCATCCGATGGTTAGTGCGCATTAGCGACTATGACAGTCGATGAAAGTCAGCGCGCTATAACTTCGACTTCGCCGTCGACTCCGTTGACAACGTTGAAGGGACGTTCGAACACCTTGCCTTCGTTCTTGGCAATGGCGCGGTATTCGCCTTCGGACAGAACGACACGGGGGAAAGCTCCGATCGATTCCTTGATGACGTCGCCGCCGGGCGTGATCACCGACCATGCGGTGTTCGCCAAGGCCTCGCCGCCTTTGTCGCTGACCAGCTTCAGCGTGATCACCGCAGCCCGATGGGTGATGGTGACGTCGGTCAGCTTGCCGGCCTGTACGCGGATATCCGAGCGCACCACCGAATTGGCATCGCCGTAATTGGAAACGATGTAGTAGGTTCCATCGGGCAACAGCGCGACATCGCCCGGAGAGACGTTGGGCAGCAATGGAGCGCGCTCGCCGCCCTCGAATTGGCTACCCTTGTAGATCGAGAAGGCGATCTGGTTCGTCGCGATCTTGCTGGATCCGACGCGGCCTTCGATGCGCAGGCCACCCGCCGGAAGCAGAAAGGACTCGCGGTCGGTCTCGGATTTCAAGGTCACCGGCCGAACCGCGCTGACCAGACCGAACGCGACGTGCACGACATAATTGCCGGGCGGCAACACGATGTTTGGCGTCGCGCCCCGGTCCTCGCGGATCAGTTTGAAACTGCCGGTCTCGTCCGGCCGGTCAGAAAACACCCGCCAGACCAGTCCGCTGTTGATGACGGGCATGTCTTTGCCGTACCGGGCCGTCAACGACAGGACGGCCTGGCCGGAGGGCGTCACTCCGGCGGGTGTGGTTGCCGGGGGAGTCGCACTTAGCGACGGCTGGGTCAGTGGCGCCGGCAGGTTGGTCGGGACCGAGGCCGTAGCGGGCGGCGGGGCCAGGCTCATCGCGCCGCCTCCGGCGTCCGGCACCGACGCCGGAGGCACGGGCGGAGGATGATCGGTAAACATTTGGGCCGACACCGCGACGGGATGGGTCGCCAGAAGGACCGCCGCAAGCACAGATGCCCCTCTGAGGCGCCCACGCCACCCCAATTTACCAATGCCGATGCCCCAGAGAGTCATGGGAGCATGCTTTTCACCGAAAACGCGGCAAATTCAAGCCAGCGCCGGTCCATAAGGCCGCCGGAGGAACCGGGGCGATCACCGTCTCGTGGTTGAAGGGGCCCCGTACGGTCACAATCCCCGTCTACCCGAAATTCAGATATCTGCGGCATAAACTATGCCTGCAGCAGGTTCTGGCCGGCTCAAGTCTTTGCGAATAGGCTTACCCTTCAAGGAGAAGCGCGGTGCTGGAGAATTTGATCGGACGCGGCCAAAATGCTGCCAATGGTCGCGACAAGGTGGGCCTTGGCAGTGTCCGGAGGCCCGTGATCGGCCTTGCGCTCGGAGGCGGCGCGGCGCGCGGTTTTGCCCATATCGGCATCGTCCGGACCCTGATCGCCCACGGCATCGTGCCCAACGTCGTGGTTGGCACTTCGATCGGCGCGGTGATCGGCGGGGCCTATGCGGCCGGGCATCTCGACACCCTTGAGGAATGGGCGCGCAGCCTGCAGCCCCGGAACATTCTGGGCTATCTCGACATCCGCTTGAACGGCTCGGGCCTGATCGGCGGCGCCAAGCTGGCCGCACAACTCGAATCCGCCATGGGCCAGACCCTGATCGAGGATCTCCCGATCAAATTCGCGACCGTCGCAACCGAAGTCCGCACCGGCCACGAGATCTGGTTGACGCATGGTCGCATGGTCGATGCGATGCGCGCTTCCTACGCGCTCCCCGGGATATTTTCGCCGGTCATGGTGGGCGACCGCTGGCTGGTGGACGGCGCGCTGGTCAATCCGGTGCCGGTGTCGACGGCGCGTGCGTTCGGCGCCGAGATCGTCATCGCGGCCAACCTGTCGAGCGATGTATTCGCCCATTCCACGACGGTCTATTCCCATGGACCGTCTGCCGAGGTGACGGTGGCGGTCACACCGGCTGAACCGGTCGAGCCTGCGCCGCCGAAACGCGGCTTCGGCAAGTTCTTTTCGCCCGAGCGCACCATGAAGCGCGAGTTTTTCGGCAGTAGCGGACGCCCGGGCATCTCTACGGTCATGGTCGACGCCTTCAACATCATGCAAGACCGCATCACCCGCGCACGGCTGGCCGGCGATCCGCCGGATCTTCTGATCTCCCCCCGGGTCGGGCAGATCGGATGGTTTGATTTCCATCGCGCCGACGACCTGATCGCGCACGGCACCCGCGCCGCCGAACGCGCCATCGAATCGATCCAGGAAGCGATTCACGTTCTCGCGCCCGGTTCGGCCGAGCGCACCCTGCCCGTCAGCAAGGAGCCTTCAAGGGAGATACCCTGAGACACCCTGACCGGCGTCGGTCAGGCCGTCTTGATATATTCGCGCAAGGCTTCCTGCTCGGTCTCGTATTCCCGGACCCGCCATTTGACGATGTCGCCGATCGAGATCAGGCCGACCACCCGGCCGTCCTCGACCACCGGCAGATGCCTGAATTTACCCAGCGTCATCATTTCCATGATCGCGCTCACGGTATCGGACTGTTTGCAGCTGATGACCTTGCGGGTCATCACGGCGCTTACCGGCTCGTCGAGCACTGCGGCGCCGCGGTCGCCGAGCACGCGCACGATGTCGCGCTCGGACAGGATGCCCTCGATACGGCCGCCGCTCATCGCCAGCACCGCGCCGATCTTTTTTTCTCCCAAAAGCTTTATCGCGGCCGAGAGCTTGGTGTCCGGCTCGACGCTCTGGATCTGATGGCCTTTGGAATCGAGAATTGCACGTACCGTCATTGTCGCCTCCCTGAAGCGGATCGCGCCCTTGAACGAGCGCGGTCTTTGTTTCCTTGAGATCAACAGCTCAGCGCCGGCTTATGCGGGCGCATGTGGTGACGCGGCTTCAGGCACATTCACGGGCTCGATGCCCTGCCTCGTAACGCATCAGATGATAAATCAAATCGCGCCGCCCCGCAAGCGACGATCAGCCTCGATTTGATAGATCGCCCGACGACGCATCTGCAGCATTTGCGACAGCGCGCGGAACCGGGTCGAACAGTGAGAACAACACCAGGCCGGCGAAAAATCCGCCGATATGGGCCTGCCAGGCCACGGTGGCGCCATCGGCGCCGATTGCGATCGATCCGAGGCCGAAGATAATGTTGACGCCGAACCACACCGCGAGAAAACCCAGCACGCGGCCGTTGCGCAACGCGTTCATCAACGACAGCGCCGGCACCTTGGCAGCGGCATCGGCGTCGCCACGGCTGAACGAGAGGAAACTGCCGCGCACGAACGCAAACCGGATCGCCGCCGCCATGGTGCCGGACACCGATGCCGAAGCGCCGATCATCGGCGCCACGGCGTGTTCGTGGGTAACCAAATGTGCCAGCGCGCCGGCCGCGGCCGTCACCGCCATGAAGAGATAAAACCTGGCGGCGCCAAACCGGCGCGCCAGCGCGCTGCCGAACGGCAACAGCCACAGCACGTTGAATCCGATGTGGCTGAGGTTGGCGTGCAGCAGCGAATAGGTGACGAAAGTCCAGACCTTCGCGCCGGCGCCGCCGGGAAAGGTGACGTCCAACAGCGTCGAGTCATAGCGCTTCGGGATGAACCCGAAGGTCTCGATGACGAGGTCGTCCACGTCGAACGGCAACGGCATGCGCACGGCGTGAATTACCGCCAGCAGCAGGACGTAGGCGGTCAGCGCGCCGGGCAGCGTCAGGATCGGCTCGCGCGGAACCTCCGGCGGCAGCTCTAGCGGGGACTGGGGTGGAGAATCCAAGGGGTCGAAGACCTCATGCAGGCGATGGGCCCAGATAGGCGGCTTGGCGCTGCGGCGCAAGTGGACAAACTGGGCATCAGGCTTCGACCACGCGCTCGATGTGAACGCGACGGCAATCCATCTCGTATTCCAGATCGACCACCGGCGGACGGTTGAAGTGCCAGGTCAGTCCGGAGCGCAGCACGCCGCGACGCCCGAGTTCACTTTCCAGAAACGGAAAGATATCCCGCACCGTATAGAGCTGCGCCGCCGTGGTCTGTCCCCAGTCGCCCGAAAAGGCGCTCATGCGCCGTTCCATCTCGTCCAGCACCCACTTCGCCTTTTCCAGCATGCCCTCCGGACTGACATCGCCGAGGCGGACCGTATAATCGCGGTAATTGGCTTTGCCCTCGACCAATTCACCGCTGCCGGCAATCACGAACGACGTTGGCGCATTCGGCGCCACCGTCGTGAACGAGAAGGCATGGAAGCCGGGTTCGCGAGGCGGACCGATCTTTGGACAGACATTGCTGCGCGCGACCGGATTGACGCCATCCTTCATCACGCCCCATTCGATCAGCGTCTTGATGTAGACGGCGTTAAAGGCCTTGAAACCCTCTTCGGTGAATGGCGCCGGCGAACGCAACTCGCAGGCACCGAACGCCGTCAGCGGCCGGCCGGCCGCCTTGATGATCGCGGCGATTTTCTCAAAGCCCTCCTTCATGGGGACCACCCTGGAAAATCGCACGCGCTCGATGGCAAAACCGGGAAGCGCCGCGATGCCGCAGGAATACTGGCTCACGCCCGGCATGAAGCGGTAACCGCCGTTGACGGCCTCGATGGTTTCGATCATGGGTATCTCCTGAATATCAACAACGAAAATAGCATTTGGTCGGTTCAGTCCTCGAGCACGCCGAGATAGGCCTCGCGTATGATCGGGTCGGCCAGCAATTCGGCGCCGAGGCCGGTTCGCACGATGCGCCCCATATCCATCACATAAGCCGAATGGCAGATATCGAGCGCGGTCGTGACGTCCTGCTCCACCAGCAGGATCGACATGCCCATCGCATTCAATGCCCGCAACGCCGCAACCAGTTGCTCGACCAGCAGCGGCGAAAGCCCGAGCGACAATTCGTCAATCATCAAAAGCCGCGGCGCACTCATCAGGCCGCGGCCGATCGCGCACATCTGCTGCTCGCCGCCCGACAAGGTGGCCGCGGCCTGGTTGCGGCGTTCGCGCAATTTCGGGAATGTTTGATAGACTGAATCAAGGTTGCGGCCGAGCTCGGCGCGGCTCACCTCGCGCGAATAGGCGCCCATCAGCAGATTGTCTTCGACGCTCATGGCGCCGAACAGGCGTCGACCTTCGGGAACATGGACGATGCCGTGTGCGAGAAGCTGCGCCGGCGTGTCGCCGACGACATCCCGGCCGTCGGCGAAATAACTGCCGCCCCGCACCGCGATCAGTCCCGACAATGCGCGCATCAACGTGGTCTTGCCGGCGCCGTTGGAGCCGATCAGGGCCGTGATCTCGCCGCGCCGTACATTCATGTCGACGCCCCACAGCACCTGCACTTCGCCGTAGCCGGCGCACAGTCCCTGCAGTTCGATGATCGGGGAATCAGCCACCGGCAGCATTCCGTTGTGCGTATTGCTGGCCGAGATAGGCATCGACCACCGCCGGGTTCTTGATGACCTCGCGCGGGGCCCCGTCAGCGATCAACTGGCCGTTGTGAAGCACCGCGATCCGGGTACACACATTGAGCACGACCTTCATCAGATGCTCGATCATGACGATGGTGATGCCGCCCGCGGCAAGTTCGTGAATGAGCTTGGTGGCGCGCGCCACCTCGGCGCTATTCAGGCCGGCATTGACCTCATCGAGGAAAAGCAGCTTCGGCTTCATCGCCAGCGCCTTTGCCAGTTCGAGTCGCTTGCGCATCGCCAGCGTCAACGTCGCCGCGGGCTGGGCTGCCTGTGGCTCCAACCCGACAAAGGCGAGATGGGCGCGCGCCTCTTCGCGCGCCGACTTCAGACTTTCACCCGGCTGCGAGAACAGCGCCGCCGCGGCGACATTGTCGAGCGCGGAGAATTCGGCAAATGGCTGCACGATCTGGAAGGTCCGTGACAGCCCGAGCCGCGCCGCCTGATAGGTCTTGATGCCCGTGATATTCTTTCCCAGAAAAGTAACGGTGCCGGCGCTTGCCGGCGTCACGCCGCAAATGGTGTTGACCAGCGTGGTCTTGCCGGCGCCGTTCGGACCGATCAGTCCCAGCACCTCACCCGCTCTGATGCCAAGGGTGACCCCGCGAAGCGCCTGCAGCCCGCCGAAGCGCCGGGACACGGAATCGAGGCGCAAAATCTCAGGCGAAGGCTCAGACATGCTTTGCCTTTCGCATGAACAGGGCGGCCCGCAGCGAGATCAGGCCGCGCGGCAGGAATAACAACAGCAAGACGATGAGGACGCCGAGGATGCCGGTATGTATCTGGATGTAGTTGCGCCAGACCACCTCCTCCAACCCGAGATAAAGGAATGCGCCTCCGACCGCGCCGAGCGGCGAGCCGAGGCCGCCCATCAGCGCCATCACGATCGGCTTGATCGAGTAAAGCACGTCGAACACGTCGGACGGATCGATGTAGTGCACCCAGGCCGCGTAAACTCCGCCGGCGGCGCTGACGAAACAGGCCGACAGGCCGAACGCGATGCTTTTATAGAAGGTGGCATTAAGACCGACCATGTTGGCCGCGGTTTCGTTCTGCCGGATGCAGGACAGTCCAAAGCCGAGCTTCGAGGATGAAACGGCGACGACCATCAGCGCGGTCGCCAGCAATAGTCCCCACATCGCGTAAAAAAAGAACATCGCATCGGCCATGATGCTGGAGCCGGACGCCAGCGGAATGTTCAGGCCCATGCCGCCGCCGGTCAGGTCGGTGGCGTTGTTGACGAGTTCGCGCAGCACCTCACCCAGGGACAGGCTGGCGATCGCGAAGTAATGCCCGCGCAGGCGTAGCAGCACGGCGCCGAGCAGGCTGCTCAGCAACAGCGAAGCGACCAGGCTCGCCAGGATCGCGGCGAACAGCGGCAGGCCCAGATTGAGCAGCACGCCGGTTGCGTAAGCACCGAATCCGAAAAATGCCGCCGTCGCAAACGACGGATATCCGGCAAATCCGCCTACGACGGTCCACGACAGCGCGAGGATGGAATACATGCAGGCGATGGTGCCAAGTCGCAACGCATAGGCGCCGCCGAACAGCGGCAAAGACGCCAGACAACCGAGCAGCAACAACAGCGCGAGGTTGGTTCGGGTCATTCAAAACCCTTTCGCCCGAGCAGCCCCTGCGGCCTCGCGATCAGGAATATGATCAGCAGAACAAAGGAAAGCGTGGTGGCGTGTTGCGGTCCGAGGAAAGTCGTGCCGACGCCCTCGACCAACGCCAGCAGCAGCCCGCCGGCGAGCGCGCCCGATACGCTGCCGAGACCGCCGAGTACGCAGACGACAAAGGCCTTGCCGAGAAAGGTCGAGGACGACAGCGGCGAGATCGGGTAGATCAACGCCATCAGCACGCCCGCACAGCCCGCCAGCGCCGCGCCAAGGCCAAACGCGATCGCATAAATCGATTTGACGTCGACGCCCATCAATACCGCAGCATCGCGGTCGAGCCTTACCGCGACGATGGCACGCCCCACCCGCAGCCTCCGCAGCAGCAGATAGAGCAGGCCCGTCAGCGCCAGCGCGGCGACCGTGGCGATCAGCCGGTCGACCGGCACCACCACGTCAAACACCGAGATCGATCCTGTCGGCGGACTCAAGGTCAGCTTGCGGTAATCGGCCTTGAAAAAATAGATCATCGCATTGTTGAGGATCAGGTCGAGGCCGAATGTCAGCGTCAAAGTTACCAGCACCGGGGCGTCGATGACGCGGTTGAGCAGCAGCCGCTGCAACAGGTAGCCGAGCACAAAGAACACCGGCGCCGCGACGATCAACGCGTACCAGGGCGAAATCCCCAGCGCTTGATAGAGACCCAACGCGAGATAGGAGCCAAGGACGATGAACGACCCGTGGATCAGGTTGATGACATTGAGGACGCCCCACACCAGCGAGAATCCGATCGCGATACAGGCGTAAAGACAGCCCAGCACCACGGCGTTGATCAGGACCTGCATCACCCACATGTTCGGTCCCCGCCGGCCGCCACGATCGCGTCAGTTGACGCCGAGCTTGAGATCGCCCTGCTTGATCGCGGTGGGGAACAGCACGATAGGCTTGGCGCCCTGAATCTGGAATACCGGCGGTTCGAGCGAATTGATCTGCCCATTGGGACCGAACTTGACCGGCCCCCAGAACGTCACGACATCGAGCGCCGCCAGCGCATCACGCACCTTTTCCCGATCGAGCGAACCGGCGCGTTCGATCGCCATCTGGAACAGCGCGCCGCAAACCGCGGCCGATGCCTGCCCGTAGTCCGGGTCGCTGTTGTATTTTTCGTGGAAAAGCTTCACGAAATTGCTGGTGGTGCCGAAGATGTCCTTGCCGTCATATTGCTCCGCGGGATGCCACCACGACGCGCTGGTGATATTTTCCGCGCTTTCGCCCGCCGACGCGATGAAATCCTGGTAGGCCGGCCCGGCGATCATCGTCACCACCGTCGCTTTCATCTGCTGATCCACCATCTGCTTGCGGACCAGCAGCAGATCGTTGATGTAGCCGGTGATGAAGATCCATTGCGGGGACAGCGATTTGATCTGCGACAGCGCAGCGGAATGATCGAGCGTCCCGATCGCGTATTTCTCGAAATAGACCACGTCGAGGCCGTTCGCCTTGGCCGATTTCTCCATCTCTTGCGCAATCGCCAGCGGGAACAGGTCGTTGCGGGCCAGGATCGCCACTTTCTTGACGTCGGGCGCCTTCGACTTGATGATCTGCGTCAGCGGCGTGGTCAGCGTGTCGTTCGGTGTGAAGGTGCCGAACAGATATTTGTAGCCCTGGTCGTAGACCTGGGAGGACGACGCGGCCGCGGCGATGGTCGGCACCTTGTATTTTTCCGAGACCGTGCTCGCCGCCTTGGCGGCGCCGGAGCCGAACGCGCCGAAAAGGAAGTTGATGTTGTCCTGCGTGATCATCTGCTCGGTGGTCTGAACCGCGCGCGGCGTATTGGACTGATAGTCGGCATATACGATCTCGACCTTGTATTTCTTGCCGCCGACCGAGATGCCGCCGGCTTTGTTGGCCTGCTCGGCCCACAGGTCGTAGCCCTGTTGCTGCTTGATGCCTTCCGGCGCCAGGGGGCCCGTCAGCGGCAGCGGCGCGCCGAACCGGATGACGTCCTCGGCCGAGGCCGTTTGTGCCGGCGCGAGCCAACCGATGGCGGCCATCCATGCCGGGATCGAAAGCCGGGCGTATCGCGCAACCCAAGACTGAGGCATCAGAAATTCTCCATGGAGGCCTGCGGGCAACATGCAAAAATCATGACAAATATGCGGTCCGAATAAAAGCATTGAAATACCTGCCGCCTCGGCCGAACTCCTTGTCGGCAAGAAAGGCGGTGAAGGACCGAAAAAACCCACGCCCGCCCGTCAGGTCCCGACCCGAAGCGGCGCACGCAGCTTGCGCAACCAGGCGATCACCGACAGCGCGGTGATCAGCCCGGTCTTTGGATTTTCCGACGGGATGTTCTCGATTGCCATCGAGAAGCGCGCCGAATCCGATTCCACCTCGACGCGATGCATGTTGCGCGTCAGCGCCGGGTCGGCCCAGATCTCCAGCCGCGTGCGATCCGGTCCGATGCCGGCCAGCGACAGCGCCACCGCGACATTGAGGTTGGCCGGAAATCCCTTCGCGGCCTCGCGCGCGGTGCCATCGAAGATCTTGAGCGGCTCGGTGATCTTCTCGATGTCGATATTGTGTTCGACGATATAGGGTGCACCGGCCAGTCCCCGCACCGGCTTGCGCGTCACCATCCGCACCGATTGAATCTCGCCGACCGCCGCGGCGGTGACGGCATCGAGGCCGATCAGCGCTCCCGTCGGCACCACGATCTGGCCGCCGTTTTGCTTCGCGAGTTCGATCAGGTCGTCATTGTCGAGCAGCGCGCCGGCGCTGAGCACGATCGCGGTCTTGCCGTTCGTCACGAACGGCGCCACGATCGACCGCACCAGCTGGCTCGGCGCGCATTCGACCACGATGTCGGCGGTCTCGGCCAGCGCCGCGATCGGCAGGATGGCCGGCGGCTTCGCCAGTTTGGCCAGCCGCTCGCGGTGCTTGCCGGGGTTTTGCACCGACACCGCGGCGAGCTGCAATCCGTCGATGCCGCGGTCGAGCGCTTCCACGACCTTGATACCAATCGGTCCGAGCCCGGCCACGGCAACGCGCAGGCAGGCTCGCGGTTTGTTCGGCACATCTGGCATGAGGCGGCTTCTCTGTTGCAAACGCGGGTCAACACGCCTGCGGTAACAAAAAAGGACGAGCCTGAGAAGCTCGCCCTCCTTCGCGCTGACCTTGTACGCGCGGATGCTCCGGGCGATATCCCGGCCCCCCGCGCGACGACCAAACTGTTCGAACCACCCTGTGTAAAAAACCGCGCCGGTCCTGGAGAAAACCGGCGCGGGATCAGTGAGTATCATCCTACTCACGCCGGACGGCGACGCCAACCACATCGTTAATTTAACGTTAACGACCAAGAAACCCCGGCAAAACGGGCAAAACCCTACCCGTGGCATGGACGCTGCACCCTCCCTCTTGCAAGACAGACACCGCAACAGGCCTGCGCGAAAGTGAGACAGATGTGTCCCGCCGAGCCAGGCCGGAAGCAAGGTTGAGGCATGAAACATCCTTCGAACCGCGCGTTTTTCGCGTATTGGGACGACAAGCGCGGCAGCGCACGCGCACCCGACCGCAGCGAGATCGAGCCGGGCGCGGTGCGCGAACTGCTCGGCGATATCTTCGTGCTGTCCTATGACGGCGCCGCCGGCTATCCGTTCCGGGTGGCGGGCACGCGGGTCTGCGCTTTGCTCGGCCGCGACCTCAAGGACAAAAGCTTCTCCGCCTTGTTCGCGCCGGAGAGCCGCCGCGAGATCGAGGACATCGTTGCCGTTGTCGCCGAGGAAATGCTCGGCGCGGTCGCCGGCATCACCGCGAAATCCTACGATGGCACGCCGGCGCACCTCGAATTGCTGCTGTTGCCGTTCAGTCCCCGTGCCCACACGCCGATAAGCCTGACCGGATTGCTGGCGCCGTTCGGCGACAGCCACAACGTGCTGAGCAATTTCAAGCTGACCTCCTGGCGTTACCTCGCCCATCCGCCACAACGCTTCGCCCCGCGCGCCCTGCGCAAGCTTGCGATCGCGCGCGGCCTGATGGTGTATGAGGGATTGCGGTAGGCGCGAGATCAATTTTCCAACGCATGGTTGCGCTCTCGCGACGCGATGCGCCCGAGCTCTGCAAGAACAATCGCCCCAAATTAAGAGGCCGCGGCACGACCCTCGACTGAGGGACGCAGGCGATCCCGAGAGGGACGAGCGATCCCGAAAGGGACGCAGCGATCCCAAAAGGGACGCAGGAAATGCCGGATGCGCGGTGCACCCGCAGTCCCGCGTGCAAAAGGTAGTGCACACGGGTAGTAACCACAGGTTCACCGGGACACCCGGCATTTCCTGCGC
>CAVWMY010000005.1:0-388926 GCA_963756215.1 uncultured Alphaproteobacteria bacterium
GGAAGTAAACGCGATGCGCTCTATTTTGGGGTTGCGGACCCCTGTTGCGGTCGACAGCTCCGAATTTCGTTTCCAGCTCCAAATATAAAATGCCGCGCCCGACGGGCCAGGTTTGGTGTGGTCGCGACTGTCCACTCCCATAGCCGAAAATAATTTCATTCCGTTCCGACGCAAATCACCTGCATATCCGCTGCCGTCTCGTCCCACACAAGGGGCGTATCGCGATCGTCACGGACGCGGGGCGGGATGCGGTGGACGCGGGCTGCGTCAGGCGTGCGATGGGGTCGCAGGGCGGATTGCTCTCCGTGAGCGCTCCCGGGCACGCAGGACGACGGCGCAGTCGCGGACGGTGAAGTCGTGTGGTCCTGACGCCTCGGTGCTGGCGTCAAGTCTTGCGGAGGCGCGTTCGGCTCAACCGGGCCGGGCAAAACCTTAAATCCGCGAGGCGACGGTGGCAAAAAGCCGATCGCCGGGGAGATCACGAAGTAAGCCGTAAAACCATTGCGTGCGGGAATGCCGGGCGATTCCGGTGACCTCGCTGTGAATACTCGTGCGCATACTTACTACAACCATGCGCGCACGAGGCTGCGGGTGCATCGGGCACCCGGCATTCCCCGCGCCCTACTTAGGGTCGCCCGCGCCCTTCTTAGGGTCGCGCCGCGCCCTTCTTAGGGTCGCCCGCGCCCTTCCGGGCGGAAACTCCTGGCATAACTCGGGCGCATCGCGCGGCGAGACCGGAGAGGCGTGTTTGCGACCGTCCGGCCTCTCGGCATGGCGGATGTAGATTGATCTGTCATTCCGGGACGATGCGAGCATCGAACTACACATGCAACTTGCACATCGGAGCATCCGGAGATTCCGGGTTTGGTCCTTCGGACCGTTCGGGAATGACGGCGATTGCGCGTAATGCGTCGAGTCCCGACATTCGCTGACGCATAGGACGAACGTGCGGGCAGGCTTGCTTTACCGACCCGACATGGCTCCGTTCACGCATGCGCCCATACGCCGGGAACCCTTGATCTTGCCGATGCGCTGCCGTTACTAGGCCCGAGATGTCATCGCGCGACGGAACGCGCTTGGCGGTGTAGCCGGGAGTGAGCGGAACCATGGGACCATTAGAGGGCATCAAAGTCGTCGACATGACGTCGGTGTTGATGGGACCCTACGCCACTCAGATGCTCGGCGACTACGGGGCCGACGTCATCAAGGTCGAGACGCTCGATGGCGATGTGACGCGGAAGATCGGCCCGACGCGGCATCCGGGGATGGGACCTGTGTTCCTCAACACCAATCGCAGCAAGCGCAGCATCTGCCTCGACCTCAAGAAGCCGGCCGGACGTGATGCCGTGCTGCGGCTGATCGGATCGGCCGATGTGCTGATTTACAATGTGCGGCCGCAGGCGATGGTGCGGCTGCAACT
Source organism: uncultured Alphaproteobacteria bacterium (assembly GCA_963756215.1). Taxonomy (GTDB): domain Bacteria; phylum Pseudomonadota; class Alphaproteobacteria; order Rhizobiales; family Xanthobacteraceae; genus Bradyrhizobium. The sequence continues at coordinate 1,421 of CAVWMY010000005.1, forward strand.
CGGCTACGACGTGGTATCGGAGCTCAACCCGCGGCTGATCTATGCCGGCGTGTTCGGCTTCGGCCAGGATGGGCCATATGCCGCCAAGCCCGCCTATGACGATCTGATCCAGGGCGGCTCGGGGCTTGCGCATCTGATGGCGATCGGCGGCGACGGCACACCGCGCTATGTGCCCAATGCGTTGGTGGATCGCATTGTCGGCACTCATGCGGTCGGCGCCATCCTGGCGAGCCTGGTACATCGCGAGCGCAGCGGACGCGGTCAGCGCGTCGATATCCCGATGCTGGAGACCATGAGCGGTTTCGTCATGGGCGATCACATGGGCGGTCTTACCTACGAGCCGCCGCTCGACAAGGGCGGCTACGCGCGGCATCTGTCTCCCGACCGCCGGCCCTACAAGACCGCCGACGGCTATATCTGCGTTATCGTCTACAATGACAAGCAGTGGGAAAATTTCTTCAACGCGACGGGGCGCGACGATCTCCGCACCGACCCGAAATTCGCGACCTTCGCCGCGCGTGCGGTGAACATCGACGTGGTGTATGCGGAGCTTGCGCGCATGATGAAGGAGCGCACCACGGCGGAATGGACCGAGTTGCTCAACACGGCGGATGTTCCGACGTTGCCGATGCATGATCTCGAAAGCATCTTGACCGATCCGCACCTGGTGGCGACTAATTTCTTTCCGGTGGTCGAGCATCCCAGCGAAGGCGCGATCCGCAGCATGCGGGTGTCGGCGACTTGGTCCGAGACGCCGGCAACGCCCGAGCGGCTTGCTCCGCGCCTGAGCGAGCACAGCGAGGAAATCTTGCGGGAGGCGGGCTTTACCACCGAGGAGATCGCGGCCTTGATCCGCGACGGTGTCACCAAACCGGCGACCGGCGCATAGGACCAGTACCCATGGATTTCGCACTATCCGCCAACCAGGAGTCGATCCGCGACGCGGTCGGAAAAATCTGTGCGCGCTTCGATGACGCCTATTGGTTGAAAAAGGACAGGGAGGGCGGTTTTCCGGCCGATTTCCACAAGGCCTTGGCGGACGCCGGCTGGCTCGGCATCTGCATCCCGGAAGCCTATGGCGGTTCCGGACTCGGAATTACCGATGCCGCGATCATGATGCGGACGATATCGGAATCCGGCGCGGGCATGTCGGGCGCATCTGCGGTCCACATGAACGTGTTCGGACTCAATCCCGTCGTGGTGTTCGGTAATGACGAGCAATGCCGGCGGATGCTGCCGCCGATCGTCGCCGGCACGGCGCGCGCCTGCTTTGCCGTCACCGAACCGAACACCGGCCTCAACACCACGCAACTCAAGACCCGCGCGGTACGATCCGGCGACAAATACATCGTCAACGGCCAGAAGGTCTGGATCTCGACCGCGCAGATCGCCGACAAGATTTTGCTGCTGGCGCGCACCACGCCGCTGGAAGAGGTGAAGAACCCGACCCACGGTCTCAGCCTGTTTTATACCGATTTCGATCGCAAGCGGATCGCGGTGCATGAAATCGAGAAGATGGGCCGCAAGGCGGTGGACTCCAATGAGTTGTTCATCGAGGATTTCGAAATCCCGATCGAGGATCGTCTCGGCGAGGAAGGCCGCGGCTTCGAATACATCCTGCACGGCATGAACCCCGAGCGTATTCTGATCGCGGCCGAAGCGGTCGGACTCGGCAAGCTCGCGCTGTCGCGGGCGTCGGACTACGCAAAAAGCCGCAACGTGTTCAATCGTCCGATCGGCAAGAACCAGGCGATCCAGCATCCGCTCGCCAGGAACTGGATGGAGCTCGAAGCCGCCTGGCTGATGACGTTGTCGGCCGGCTGGCAATACGACCAGGGCCTGCCGTGCGGCCCGGCGGCCAACGCCGCGAAATACCTGGCCGGGGAGGCGGGCTTCCAGGCTTGCGAGCAGGCCGTGATGACCCATGGCGGCTTCGGCTACGCCAAGGAATTTCACGTCGAGCGGTACCTGCGCGAATCCCTGATCCCGCGCATCGCCCCGATCAGCCCGCAACTCATTCTCAGCTTCATCGCCGAGAAGGTGCTGGGCTTGCCGAAGTCGTATTGAGGATGGGTATCGAGTTCATGAGCATCGGGATTCTCATGCGAGCGCAGCGGTTCCCCTTGTGGAGTCCGAGGCGAGCGAAGCTCACTCTCGAGGTCGAGGAGGGGGTAAGCCGTAGGGACGGTGTGTGTGGTATCCCCACCCCCGACCTCTACCCGCCAGGGGGAGGGGAGTAAGACCATGAGCTTCGTCACCGGCGTCGGGCTGACATCCTACGGCAAGCACGAAGGCTCCTCATCGCTCGACCTGATGAGCCAGGCGGCCGAGCTTGCGATTGCCGATGCCGGGCTGAAGCGCGCCGAGATCGACGGCGTCCTGTGCGGCTACAGCACGGTGTCGCCGCATATCATGCTGGCGACGGTGTTTGCGGAGCATTTCGGAATTCGCCCTTGCTACGCACATGCCGTGCAGGTCGGTGGCGCCACCGGGCTGGCGATGACGATGCTGGCGCATCATCTGGTCGACGCCGGCGTCGCCAGGCACGTGCTGGTGGTTGGTGGCGAGAACAGATTGACCGGTCAAAGTCGCGACGCCTCGATTCAGGCATTGGCGCAGGTCGGGCATCCCGCTTACGAGGTGCCGCTGGGACCGACCATTCCCGCCTATTATGGTCTCGTCGCTTCGCGCTACATGCACGAATACGGCGTGACCCAGGAAGACCTCGCTGAATTTGCAGTGCTGATGCGACGGCACGCGTTGACGCATCCCGGCGCGCAGTTTCATGACGCCATCACCGTCGCTGATGTGATGAATTCGAAGCCGGTCGCGTTGCCGCTGAAACTTTTGGACTGCTGTCCGGTTTCGGACGGCGGTGCGGCGTTTGTCGTCAGCCGCGAAGCGACCTCCGAAATCGGCGTGCGCGTGCGCGGCTGCGCGCAGGCACACACCCACCAGCATGTCACGGCGGCCCCGGCTCTGAGCGAACTCGGCGCCGAGATCGCAATCGCACGGGCGAAGGCCGCTTCGGGGATCGCAATATCCGACGTGCGCTATGCGGCGGTCTATGACAGCTTCACGATCACGCTGGCGATGCTGCTGGAGGACCTCGGTCTCGCCGGGCGCGGCGAGGCGGCCGCGCGCGTGCGCTCAGGATATTTCAATGGCGACGGCAAAATGCCGCTCAACACCCATGGTGGTCTCTTGAGTTATGGCCATTGCGGCGTCGGCGGCGCGATGGCGCATCTGGTCGAAACCCACCTGCAGATGACGGGACGCGCCGGCCCGCGCCAGGTGCGTGACGCCTCGATCGCTTTGTTACACGGCGACGGCGGCGTGTTGTCCTCCCATGTCAGCATGTTCCTGGAGCGGGTGCGATGAGCGGCGATTTCGCGGACTGGACCACCGGCACGGAAGCCATCGTCTATCAGTCTTGCGCGACCTGCGGCGGCTTGCAGTATTTCCAGCGTAGCTTCTGCGCCGTCTGCGGCGCGCCTGATCCGGTGGCGAAGCGCGCCAGCGGCGAGGGGACGATTTACGCTACGTCATTGGTATGCCGTGCCGCGACGCCGGAGACGCGCGCCCATGTTCCCTACAACATGGTCCTCGTCGACGCCGCCGAAGGTTTCCGCATGATGGCGCACGGCGACAACGATCTCGCTATCGGCGACCAGGTCACCGCCCGGTTTGTTCAATTCGCCGGCCGTCTCGTTCCATATTTCGCAAGGACAAGCTCATGAGCCGTCTACAGGCTGCCCTCGATCCACGCTCGGTCGCCGTCATCGGCGCCTCGGAAAATCCCAACAAGGTCGGCGGCCGGCCGGTGCATTATCTCGACAAGTTCGGATTCAAGGGCAGGATTTTCCCGATCAATCCATCGCGCCCTGAAGTTCAGGGCTACAAATGCTACAAGAGCCTTGCCGATCTGCCCGAGGCGCCCGAGATGGTGATCGTCGCGGTCGCCGGCGACAACGCCATCGGCGCGGTCGAGGATTGCGCGGCGCATGGCGTCAAGGTCGCCGTGGTGATGGCGTCGGGCTTCGGCGAGGTCGATGCCGTCGCCGGCAAGGCCAAGGAGCGGCGGATGGTCGAGGCCGCCCGCAAGGCCGGCATGCGCATCGTCGGACCGAACTCGCAAGGATTGGCCAATTTCGGCACCGGCGCGATCGCGAGCTTCTCCACCATGTTCATGGATATGGACCGGGCCGAGGGCCATGTCGCGATGCTGAGCCAGAGCGGCGCGTTGTCCACCGTGCCGGTCGGCTTCCTGCGCCAGCGCGGCATCGGCGTCCGCCACACCCACGCCACCGGCAACGACGCCGACATCACCGTCGGCGAACTCGCCGTGGCGGTCGCCGAGGATCCCGAGGTCAAGCTGCTCTTGCTCTATCTCGAGAGCATTCCGGAGAAGAAATATCTGGAAGAACTCGCCGCCGTGGCGCTCGATCGCGACCTGCCGATCATCGCGCTGAAGTCCGGCCGCTCCGAAGCCGGCCGCCAGGCGGCGCAGTCGCACACCGGCGCGCTCGCCAACGAGGACCGCGTGGTCGATGCGTTCTTCGAGCATCACGGCATCTGGCGCGCGCCGGACATGCGCGGCCTGGTCGAGGCCACCGAGCTTTATCTCAAGGGGTGGAAGCCGAAGGGCAGACGTCTCGTCGCCATCAGCAATTCCGGCGCGGTCTGCGTGATGACCGCGGACGCGGCGACCGCCGTCGGCATGCCGATGGCGCAGCTCGCGCCCGAGACCGACAGGAAACTCAAGGGCATCCTCCCGAGTTTCGCGACCACGACCAATCCGATCGATCTGACCGCGGCGTTGTTGTCCAATAGTCGGCTGTTCGGCGACATCTTGCCCGTTATTGCCGAGGACCCGGCCGCAGATGCCTTCCTGATCGGCGTACCCGTCGCCGGTCCCGGCTATGACGTTGAGGCGTTTGCCCGCGATGCGGCAGCCTTCGGCAAGCAGACCGGAAAGCCGTTGGTGATCGCAGCCACCCAGCGCAGCGTCGCCGATCAGTTCGCTTCGGAAGGTTCATCGGTGTTTCCAACCGAAACCGAGGCGGTCACCGCGCTGCATCAATTCCTGGCGCACCGCGAACTGATGGCGCGCACGCTGGCGCGCAAGAGGGGCGCTCCGGCACCGCTGATCGCGGCCGCGCAGACCTCGATGCTCAACGAGGCCGACAGCCTGGCGTTGCTCTCCGCGCGCGGCATTCCCGTGGTGCCGCATCGGTTGTGCCGGTCCCAGGCCGAGGCCGTGGCGGCGTTCGAGGCTATCGGCGGTCCGGTCGTGGTCAAGGGATGTTCGGCCGATATCGCGCACAAATCCGAGCTCGGATTGGTCAAGCTCGGCGTCAGCACTCGCGAGGAGGCCGGAGAGATCTGGGTGCGGATGGAAGGCATCATCCGAACGCATGGCGCGCGGTTCGACGGCGTCATCGTCGCAGCGATGGCCGGTGGGCGCCGCGAAATCATGATCGGCGCGCATCGCGACCCCGTATTCGGTCCGGTGGTCGCGGTCGGCGATGGCGGCAAGTATGTCGAAATTTTCCGCGACACCACGTTGCTGCTGCCGCCATTCGCGAAGGACGATGCCAGGCAGGCGCTCGGCAAGTTGCGGATCGCGCCGCTATTCGCCGGCGTGCGCGGAGAACCGCCGATGGACGTCGATGCGCTGTGCGACGCCGTAGTCAGGATCGGCGAATTGATGCTCGATCCCGCGGCCAAGGTCATGAGCCTCGACCTCAATCCGGTCGTGCTCGACAGCGCGGGCAAAGGCTGCGTTGTGGTCGACGCGGTAGTGTTCAAAGCTTGATCCGGACCGGCAAGGCCGCTCGGTGCAGAGTGGACACGGGTTTCCCCTCGCGACAAACGCAAAGCGTCCGCGTGGCGATCATGCTTAAAATGACAGGATAGAGTGGGATGACGATCCTGCTCTATGCTCTGATCTCACCGCCAATAAAAGATGAGGCTGGCGATGACGAGCATTGCCGTCACCGCCAGCATCTGCGCAAGCGCTTCCGAAGCCGCCTTCTTGGTGGCTTCTTTCATACCCATCTCCCTAGACTCGGGCGTGACTCATCGCTGCGCCAAAAGCGCAAACGACGGCCGGCTATTTTACCTGGGAACACCCCACGACGAGTATTCGCTCTGATGAGTCCCCACTCTGCGAATATCGACAGTCCTAAACTCGAACAGCATTGCGGCGGCATTTTGACTCAGCGGTGTCGAGATTTACGAACCGTCGGTTTAACTAATTCGCTGGCCAAGAAAGCCGGCCGGAGAGGAACGGGTCGATTTGGAAGACGGCGCAAGCTGTTGCTCCGGCAACGGCCGCCGGATACGCTCGAACGAAGCCGCCATTCGCAAGACGGCCAGCAACAAACAGAAACCCCAAGGGATAAATTAATGGCCCGCATCGACTACAGCGATCCAGCCAATGCCAGCGACCGGACCCGCGAAATCCTCGACAAGAACCGCAATGCCAATATTTTCAGGATGATGGCGCATTCGCCTAAATATTTTGAGCAGTATTGCCGGCTCGGCGGCGCGATCCGCCACAAGGGAGAGCTCGATCCGGTAGTCCGCGAACTCGCGATCACCCGCACCGGGATCCTGTGCGAGGCGCCCTACGAGGTGGTCGCGCATAAGCGGATCGGTAAAAATGTCGGCGTCACCGACGAACAGAACGCGGCGCTCGATGACTGGCAGTCGGCCGGCTGCTTCAATGAGTTGCAGCGCGCGGCGCTCGCCTTCACCGACGAGATCGTCAGGCTGCGGCGCCCGACCGATGCGACGTTCGGCGCCATCGCCGCCAAGCTGACCCCGGCGGCACTGGTTGAACTGCAGCTTGCGGTCGGGTTCTACATCATGACGTCGAAGTTTCTGGAAACCTTCGGTATCGACCTGCAGCCGGTCGCGGAAATGGTGTAGGCGATCTACATGCTGCCGGCGAACGCGCGGAAGGTGGTGTTGGTTCGCAACGTGTCCCGGCCCGCGGCGATCACGGCGTCGACCTGGTCGGGAGGCAGGCGGAAGCGGGTGGGCACGGCCTCGAGTTCGCGCGCCCGTGCCGGATCGAGCTGATCAAAGCCGAGGCGTCCGACAAAGAATTTCAGATCGCGACAGTTCCAGCCCGGACGCGCGCCGAATTTAACGCGATCGGACGCCGACAGACCGCAACGCCAACTGATCAGCGAGCTTTGCCAATCGCCCATGGTGCGGTCGAACGCCGTGAAGCTGGTGTTGACGCTGGCGTCGATCGCGGTATCCGCCGCCGCCTTGACCAGCTCAACGCCGGTTGGCCCTTCGATCGAATTGATCCAGTCGCCGGAAACGCCGGTCTTGGCATCGACGACCAGGAATAGTCCGCGCCGCAGCTTGACCGCCTGTTGCGGCGACAGCGGTCCGTAAGGCGTATCGGCCGAAAGCCGCGCAATAGTGAAGCCGGACAAGCCGTAATTGTCGACGAGACCGCCGTCGAGGAGCTTGATGTAAGGCATCTCGCCATCATGGTATCGGGTGATCGCCTTTGCAAAGGAACTCAGCATCGGCGGCGCATTGCGGTCGTTGCGCGCCTTGGCGATCCAGCTCGGCAGCGGATCGCTGCATTGTCGCGGGAAGGTCTGGATCACCACCGGCGCAAAGGCGACCGGCACCGCGGCAGACGCCGCGACGGCGTTCGCCAGGGGATATTTCGACAGATCGCTGCACATCGCATTGAAAGCGGTGGCGCCGAACACGAACGGCGTGCGGTTATAGATGTCGGAGGCGTTGATCCAGACCCTGGGACGGCCGGCTTCGCGAAACTCGCCGAAGGTGGCTCCGTCGAACAGATTGGCATCGAGCCAGCGCGGAAAACCCTGGGAGTCGTTGATGCCGCCGGCAAACGCCTTTCCGATCGTGCGGAGGGTAAGATTGGTCTCGAGCCCTTCCTCCGCATTGCGCAGCAGGAACCGTTCGCGAAAATCCTCCAGCGCCGCGCGCTTGCGCAAGCCGTAATAAGCGGCAGTCACGGAGCCGCCGGAGACCCCCGAGATGAAATCGATCCGGTCCAGCATCGAGGCGCTCGCGCCCCGCACCGGCGTATGCTCCATCTCGGTCAACACGCCATATGAAAATGCCGCGGCCCGCGTTCCGCCGCCTGAGAATGACAGGCCGATCAGGTCGTCATCCTCGACCGAGCGCTCCTCGAAATTGAGATGAATTTTGCCGGCGAGGCCCGCATTGCTGCCGGGCTGGTTCACGGGCGCGTTCTGAATCGATGCGCAGCCGAGCAGGACGGCGCAAAGCCCGACGATGGAAAATGGGGAACGCATACGCCTCACTGACAGCAGCCGCGGCAACGCCGCCGTATATAGCCTACAATAGTGCACAGGGGCCATGCCAAACGCAATTAAGCTGGCGTGACGACGTCACACCGGCTCCGAAGAACGGTGACGGCCGGCGTCGATTCCACCGCGAGAAGTCTAATTCGCCGTCAGCAAATTCACCTTGGTGTTGGCGACGATCAGCCGGTCGGCCAGCAATTGCGCGAGATTGCGCATGATGCGTTCGCCGACGCTCGGATGCCGTTCGCGAAAGTGCTGGAAATCGGCCAGCGGCACTTCGAGCGCGGTGACGGATTTGTCCGCCAGCACGTCGGCGGAGCGATGCGTTTCCAGGAGCGCCATCTCGCCAAACGCCATGCCGGCCGTGATGGTCGCGAGCCTGATGCCATCCGGCAGCTTGACGTGGACGACGCCGCTTTTGAGAAAGAACAGCGATGTCGCGGAGTCTCCGGCGCCGAGGATCTTTTCACCGGGTTGATAGGTTCGGACCATGCCCAGCGCCGCGAGATCGGTGAGTTCCTGCGCGGTCAACCCGGTGAGTAACGGCTGTTCGGACAGTTCGGTCATCTCGTGCAGCTCAATGGTGCCGCCATGGCGGTAGACGATCTGATCCTCGGCCCATTCGATGGCGTCGTCGAGCAGCAGATAATTGCGCAAGTTGGACATGCCCGCGGTCCATTCGCCGATCGGCTGCCACCGCGGGGAAGGCCGATTGATGCCGGAGACGATGACCGTGACGTTGAATGCCGCCAGTTCGCGAAAGCCCTCGACCAGCAGATGGCCGCCCGCCCGTGTCATGCCGGAGACGCGGCGCAAGTCGAAGATGATGAATTGCGGACGGGGCTTGGCCGATAATTGGCGCGAAATGTAGTCGACGCTCGAGAACGTCAGCGTGCCGACCAGCTCGATGATGCGGACGTCGTGATGATGGTTGGCAAGAATTTTCTGTTCATGCGGCCGCCGGCTGCGCCGGGACGAGCTTTTGCCGATGTTGTAATCGGCGATGATGCTGGTGCGCGCGTCTTCGGCACGGTTGAGCATGTGCAGATCATAGTGTGAGGACAGCGCCTCGCAGACCCGGATGCCGCGCACGCTGTTGCCGTGCCGGTCGAGCCGCGGCGAGTAACTGCCGAGCCCGATCCGTCCCGGCAGCGCCGCGAGGATGCCGCCGCCGACGCCGCTTTTGGCGGGAATGCCGATGCGGTAGATCCATTCGCCGGCGTAATCGTACATGCCGGAACTGGTCATCACCGACAGCGCTCGCGAGATCGCATAGGGGGTCATGACCTGCTCGCCGGTCACCGGATTGATGCCGCGATTGGCCAACGTTGCGGCCATCACCGCGCTGTCGCGCGCCGTCACCAGGATGGCACATTGGCGGAAATAGACCTCGACCACCGCATTGACGTCATCCCGGATGACGTTGGAGGTGCGCAGGAGATAGCCGATCGCGCGATTGCGGTCGCCCGTGGCGCTTTCGGAGGCATAGACCGCTTCGTCGATATCGAGCTCGCGCCCGGCAAACCGGCTGAGCGCCCGACGGATATAGTCCAGCGCGCCGTCGCCCTTGGCCGCATGGATCAGGCCGGAGCAAGCGATCGCTCCGGCATTGACCATCGGATTGAACGGATGGTTTTCGGCGTTGAGCCGGATCGAGTTGAAGGGATCGCCCGAGGGCTCGACGCCGATGACGCTTTCCACACGCTCGGCGCCAAGCGTATCCAGCGCCAGCGCGAACACGAACGGCTTGGACATCGACTGGATGGTGAAAGGGATCCGGCAATCGCCGACTTCGTAGACGTGACCGTCGAGGGTTGCGAGGCTGATGCCGAAATGGTCCGGGTCGGCCTTGCCCAGTTCCGGGATGTAGTCGGCGACAGCGCCGCCGGTCTCAGTCGAAAATTGGGTGTGGCACCGGTGCAGGAATCGCAGCAGGGGCGGTTGCGCGGCAGCCCAGCTGTCGGCATTCGGGGTCGGCGGGGATTGATGGGTATTCATGGGTTGTCCTGCCGTGCGGCGGTTCGCACACGCGGATTTTACGTCGCATTGGCGGCAGCGGAAACCTGTCCGCTGATCGTTTATCAGGCAGGCTCGGCGCGAGGCCGCGCGGTCAGGTCTCGAGAACGGCCACGACCTGACCCTCGGCAACGACGTCGTCGAGACTGACGAGAATCGATTTGAGTTTGCCCGCCGCGGGCGCGGCGACCGGGATTTCCATCTTCATGGCCTCGACGAAGGCAATGTCGTCGCCGTCGCCGACGTGGCTGCCGGCTTCGACCGGAAGCGCGCAGACGCGTCCCGCGACCTCGGTCACAATCTTGATCTCGGGCATTGCATTCTCCGAAGACGGCCGCCGCGCGCAATTGTGCTCCGCGCGTCACGAAGGGCGGGCGCCCTTGGCTCGCTGTTGTGGCGTCAGATTGCCTGAGGTAGCTTGTTCTGCAAGTGGAATTTTATTCCGCGGGACGGAATGAGGTATGGGATGGGACGGCGCTCGGAGCGGCTCAGTAAGCAGGGAATGCTCGCCAGCGATCTGGCGGGCGAGGGCGACGTGATCCAGGTAGTGTCGCGCGCGTTCGACGTCTTGCGCTGTTTCGAGGGCCATGAGGCGAGGCTCGGCAATCTCGAAATCTCCAGTCGGTGCGGGTTACCGCGCTCGACGGTATCGCGCCTGACGCACACGCTGACCCGGATGGGCCAACTGGTCTATCTGCCGCGCGACCAGAAATACCGCATCGGCCCGAGCGCCGTCGCGATGAGTACTTCGATGATGCGCGGCTTGCAGTTGCGGAATTTGATCCGGCAACGTTTGGAGGATGTCGCCGAAGAATTGCCGGGCACCGTCGGCTTTGTCATTCCGGACCGGTTCCATCTCGTCTACCTCGAGCATGCGCGCGCGGTGAATGCGCTTGGCTTGCACGAGGGCACGGGAAGCCGCATCGCGATGGCCAGCACTGCGGCCGGCCATGCCTATACGGCGGCGCTCGATGCCGACGTCGGCGATGCCTTGATGGCAGAAATGGAGCGCGAGATTCCCGATAGCGCCAAGCTGCTGCGGCCGCGGATCGCGGCCAATCGCGACTTCCTGAACGAGCATGGCTATGTGATCGCGTGCGGACTATGGAGCCCTCATATCAACGGTCTCGCGGTCCCGATATGGTCACCGCAATATCAAACCTTCGTCGTGGTGACGATCGGCCTTCTCTCGGCGATGTACGGCGAGGAGCGGTTGCATCGGGAAGTCGCGCCGCGGCTATTGGAGTTGGGCGCGGCGATCGGCGGCATGCTCGGCGGCGCCGACGGCAATATTTTCAACGATCGGATCGAGAGCAGCCCGCTCCCGGTCGCAGCCCATAACAATAAAATCATCAAGACGGAGGACGCCCATGAACTGGAAGCCGGAGCTCGACGAGCTCGCCCGGCGCGAAGCCTTCGCGCGCGAGATGGGAGGCGTTGACAAGGTCAAGCGTCAACGCGATCAGGGCCGGCTCACCGTTCGCGAGCGCATCGACGGGCTGATCGATACCAGGAGCTTCCACGAGATCGGCGCCATTTCCGGCAGCGCCGAATACGACGGGGAGGGCGAACTCACCGGTGTGACCCCGGCCAACTGCGTATTCGGCCGCGGCAAGATCAACGGTCGGCCGGTGGTCGTGGTCGGCGACGATTTCACCGTGCGCGGCGGCTCCGCCGACGCCTCGATCTCGGCGAAGCCGCTGATGGCCGAAGAGATGGCGCATGATTTCCGGCTGCCGATCATCCGCGTGATCGAAGGCTCCGGCGGCGGCGGCTCGGTGAAGACCATCGAGACAAAGGGCGCCGCCAATCTGCCCGGCGGCATCGGCGGCACCCGCTGGTACTGGTACACGACGGCGAACATGGCCCGAGTGCCGGTGGTGGGATTGGGCTTAGGCTCGGTCGCGGGCCTCGGCGCGGCGCGGCTCGCAGCGAGTCATTATTCGGTCATGACCAAGGGCTCGGCGATGTTCGTCGCGGGGCCGCCGGTCGTGAAACGCCTCGGTCAGGATCTGACGAAGCAGGAGCTGGGCGGGGCTGATATCCAGACCCGCGCCGGGGGGGTCGATCATGCCGTCGACACCGAGGAGGAGGCTTTCGCTTGCGCACGACGTTTCCTGTCCTATTTGCCGCAGTCGGTCTACGAGCTGCCGCCGACGCTTCCCTGCGACGACGATCCCGAGCGCGCGGAGGAATCGCTGATGAAGGCGGTCCCGCGCAATCGCCGTCAGGTCTACAAGATGCGCCCGATCATCGAGGCGGTGGTCGACAAGGGATCGTTCTTCGAGATGGGCGCCAATTTCGGCCGCTCGATGATCGTCGGTCTGGCGCGGCTCGAAGGCCGCGCTGTACTGCTGCTCGCCAGCGATCCCTTTCATTACGGCGGGTCATGGACGGCGGAAGCCTGCCAGAAGGTCGTGCGCTGGGTGGATTTCGCCGAGACCTTCCATCTGCCCGTCGTGTATTTGATGGATTGTCCGGGCTTCATGATCGGACTCGAAGCCGAGAAGGCGGCCACCATCCGTCACGGCGTGCGCGCCATGGCGGCGGTCAACCAGACCACGGTGCCCTGGTGCACCATCATCGTTCGCAATTCGTTTGGTGTCGCCGGCGTGGTCCATCAACCGGCTGACCGTTTCTCGCTGCGCTATGCCTGGCCATCGGCGTATTGGGGCTCGCTGCCGCTCGAAGGCGGCATCGAGGCGGCCTATCGCGCCGATATCGACGCCGCGGAGAATCCCCAGGCCAAGCTGAAGGAGATCGAGGACCGGCTTAACAAACTGCGCTCGCCGTTCCGCTCGGCGGAGAAATTCTGGGTCGAGGAGATCATTGATCCGCGCAAGACCCGCTCGTTGTTGTGCGAATTTGCGCGTCTCGCCGAACCCATCCGCGCTGTAGGGCCGGCTACGAACATGACGATCCGGCCGTAGTGGACGCGAATAGCGAATGGCGAGTAGCGAATAAGGGCGTTTTTGGTCCTGCTCGCTATTCGCTACTCCCTGTTCGCCTTCTCATGCCACCGCCGGTTTCGGATGCCGCGCCATGGCCAGCACGATCATTCCTGCGAGGATGCATAGCGCGCCTGCAACGAAGAAGGCCGGCAGATAACTGGCAAGCATCGTCCGCGACAGGCCCGCGCCGAATGCCGCGGTGGCGGCGCCCAGTTGATGGCCGGCGAAGATCCAGCCGAATACCAGATTGGCGCGCTCCGGCCCGAACCGTTGCGTGGTGAGCCGTACCGTCGGCGGCACAGTTGCGATCCAGTCGAGGCCGTAGAACATCGCAAACAACGACAGGCCATAGAACGAGAAGTTGGTGAAGGGCAGAGACACCAGCGACAGGCCGCGCAGGGTATAATACCAGAATAACAGATAACGGTTGTCGTAGCGATCCGACAGCCAGCCCGAGGCGATGGTGCCGACGAAGTCGAAGATACCCATAGCGGCAAGCAGGCTGGCTGCCTGCACCTGCGGAATGCCGAAATCGAGGCACATCGGAATCAGATGCACCTGGACCAGACCGTTGGTGCTGGCGCCGCAGATGAAGAAAGTCGCGAACAGGATCCAGAACACGCGTGTCTTCGAGGCATCGCGCAGGGTGCCGAGCGCTGCCGCCATGATCGGTGCATTGTTCGGAGCGGGGGCCGGCAGCGGCAGCTTGCCGTCATCGCCGAACGGTCGCAGACCGAGATCGCCCGGACGGTCCCGCATCACCAGCAAAACCGCAAACGCCGCAACGCCGAGCATGACGCACATCAGGCCGAGCGCCGTCCGCCAGCCCATCAATTCGGTGAGGTGCGCAAGCAACGGCAAGAATACCAGCTGCCCGGTCGCCGCACTCGCGGTGAGAATGCCGACGACCAATCCGCGCCGGGCGTTAAACCAGCGCGCGGCGATGGTGGCGCCGAGCACCAGTGCCGTCATGCCGGTGCCGATGCCGACCACGACGCCCCAGAGCAAAATCAATTGCCAGACCTTGGTCATCGCCAGCGAGAGCACCAGCGCCGACACCACGGTCAACAGCGCCGACAGCGTTACGTTGCGGAGGCCGTAGCGGTTCATCAGTGCCGCCGCGAACGGCGCCATCAGACCAAACAGGATGAAGCGGATCGACAGCGCCGAGGAAATCTCCGCGGTACTCCAGCCGAATTCCTTCTGCAACGGCACGATGAAGACGCCGGGCGCTCCGACCGCGCCTGCGCTGACCAGAGCGGTCAGGAAGGTCACGCCCACCATCACCCAACCATAATGAATGTTGTGCCGGGCGAGGACGGCTGACAGCCAGTTCGAAATCATTGCGCCTCAACGGTTCGCTTGGACGGATGTGATTAAAGTACGCCATATATACTGACCTATCGGTCGTCCGACCGAAAGGCCATAGTTCCCTCATTTTCAGCCAAATGCAAAAGCTAGTGGATAACGCGCTCCACTGCGATCGCGGTGGCCTCGCCGCCGCCGATGCAGAGGGCCGCGACGCCCCGCTTCAGGCCGTGCGCTTCGAGGGCATGCAACAGCGTCACGATCAGGCGTGCGCCGGTAGCGCCGATAGGATGGCCAAGCGCGCAGGCACCGCCATTGACGTTGAGCTTTTCGCGGGGAATTCCGAGGTCGTGCTGTGCCGCCATCGCGACCACGGCGAAGGCCTCGTTGATCTCGAACAGGTCGACATCGCCGACATTCCAGCCGACTTTGTCGAGCAGTTTGCGGATGGCGGGGATCGGGGCCGTCGTGAACCATTGCGGTTCCTGACTGTGGGTGGCGTGACCCTTGATCTCGGCAAGTGCCGGCAGGCCGTCGCGATACGTCAGCGAACGGCGCGCCAGGATCAACGCGGCGGCGCCGTCGGCGTTGGCCGAGGAGGCCGCCGGAGTGATGGTGCCGTTGGCGCGGAACGCCGGCTTCAGGCCGGGGATCTTGGCGGGATCGACCTTGAGCGGAATTTCGTCATTGCCGATCGTGCGCGGTCCCGCCTTGTCCGTCACGGTGATCGGCACGATTTCGGCTTTGAACGCACCGCCCTCGACCGCCTTGCGGGCACGGGTCAGCGTTTCCATGGCGTAGGCATCCTGATCCTTGCGGGTGAATTGATAGGCCTCGGCGGTCGATTCACCGAAATCCCCCATCGAGCGTCCGACCTCGTAGGCATCCTCTAGTCCGTCCATCAACATATGATCGATGATGCGCTCATGACCTACGCGGTAGCCGCCGCGGGCTTTCGCGAGCAGATAGGGGGCGTTGGTCATGCTCTCCATGCCGCCGGACAGTACGATCTCGGCGGAGCCCGCATTGATAATGTCATGCGCGAGCATGGTGGCCTTCATGCCGGAACCGCAGACCTTATTGATGGTTGTCGCGCCCGTGGCATCCGGCAGTTTGGCGCCCCTGGCGGCCTGCCGCGCCGGCGCCTGGCCTTGTCCGGCCGGCAGCACGCAACCCATGAACACCTCATCGATGCGCTCGGGCGATAATTTGGCCCGTTCGACCGCAGCGCCTATCACATGAGAACCGAGTTTATGCGCGCTGAAGGGCGAAAGATCGCCCATGAAACGGCCCAGTGGCGTTCGTGCAGCGGAAACAATGACGACGGGATCAGAAGCTGTGGCCATGGCGGACGCTCCTCAATTTCACCCTCGGGCGAACGGCATTATTGCATGATTATGATCATATGATGCGGTGCGGAATTTGCAACGCCGTCGCCGAATAATAAATCGTCGCGAGTGGGGGCATCCGCATCCCCGCGCGGCGTCACCTCATCACTATCGTTTTCGGTTGATGAAGCCCTGCATCAGCCTCTGCGGCTCGCCGTTCAGAAACGATTGGCCGAACACACCGATGCTGAGATCGACCGATTCTGTCAGTGGCAGCTCTTCCCACTGCCGAAGCAGGGCCTTCTGCGCGCGCAAGGCTTCGGGCCCGCATTCCAGAAGTGCCGTGATAGTATGCTCGACTGCGCCGTCGAGGCCGCCCCGCGGCGCGACCCTGTCGACCAAACCCCAGGCCAGTGCGGTGGGCGCGTCGATGTTCTCGGCGGTCATCAGTAACCAGCGGGCGCGGCCCCAGCCGATCAATCGCGGCAGCAGCGCCGCATGGATCACTGAGGGGATGCCGACCTTAACCTCCGGCATGCCGAATTTGGCGTCATGGGCCGCGATCCGGAAGTCGCAGGCGGCGGCGACTTCGAGGCCGCCGCCGAGGCACCAGCCGGGCATCCGCGCGATCACCGGCGCCGGAAACGCCCGTACCGCCTCGCAGAGATCCCGCAGGCCGGTAATGAATGTCTCGGCCGAGGCCTGATCGAGTCCGGCCATTTCCTTGATGTCGGCGCCGCCGATCATGCTCTTCTCGCTTTGCCCGGCGATCACGAGAACGCGAAGCTGCCGTTCCGCGGCGAGGGCTTGCAGTCCTTCGCGAACGGCGTTGATGACGGGCGTCCCCAGGATGTTGAGGGGACCGGCGTTGCAGATCGTCAGGCGTACGACGCCGCGCGGGTCGCGGTCGACGCCGCAGTGAGGATTTAGCATTTGCATGGGCGGTCTCGCATTCGTGATCGCGCCACTTCCCGGTCATCGCGCGGTCTTGTCAAGGGTCGCCGTCGCTTCGCCCCCTACGATGCCGGAGTGACACAGCGGCATCTCTTTCCGGCAGGCAAAATAAAGCTGAAGCTTTTCGCGGCCAGCGGTGCTATTGTATGACCGTAAACATCTTATGGAACGAACGATGCGCTATTCCAAAGAACACAAGCTCGAGACCCATGCGCGGATCGTGAAGAAAGCTTCGGTGCGCCTCCGAGAAAAGGGCGCGCACGGTATTGGCGTCGCCGATCTCATGAAGGAGGCCGGTCTGACCCATGGCGGGTTCTATGCCCATTTCGATTCGCGGGAAGCGCTGGTGGTCGAGGCCTTTGCCGATACGATGGACCGTTCGACCGAGCGCTGGCGCAGGCTGGCCGAACAGCTGCCTGCGGAAAAGCGGCTCGCTGCCATTGTGGATGGTTACCTGACTGCGGCGCATCGCGACGATCCCGGCCATGGCTGCGCGGTTTCCGCGCTGGGTGCGGAGATCGCCCGCGAGAGCCCCAAGACCCGCAAGGTCTTTGCGGTCAAGCTGGAGCAGATGATCGACGTGGTTGCCGAGCAAATTCCGGATGTTCCGCGCAAGGCCGCGCGCAAGCAGGCGATGGCTGCGATCGCGACCATGATGGGAACGCTGGTGATGGCCCGCATCGCGGGCAATGGCGAAGTTTCCGACGAAATCCTCGGCGCAGGACGCGAAGCGGTGCTTGGCCGGGCGGGGTCGCAAAGACCGGCCGCGAAAAAGGCTCGGGCCTGAATGCCCGTTGCGTCGGTGCGGTAGGTCTCTCTCGCGCCGATCGCCCTGGACCTTGGTTGCGAACGTCCGGCAATGCCATCAAGGCGGCATTTTCGCAGCGGCGCTGACCGGACAGCCCCCTTTCCAAACCCTGCAAAGACTGCAAGATGCCGCCAAACTCGGCATTTGCTCGGTTAAGGAGGATCACATGCGCACAATCGGACATTTTATCGGCGGCCGCGAGGTCAAGGGTACATCGGGCAGGTTCGCCGATGTATTCGAGCCGATGACCGGGGACGTTCAGGCCAAAGTGGCGCTGGCGTCCAAGGCCGAACTTCGTTCGGCCGTTGAGAACGCCAAGGCGGCGCAGCAGGCGTGGGCCGATACCAATCCGCAGCGCCGCGCCCGCGTCATGATGAAGTTCCTCGAACTCGCCCACCGCGATTACGACAAGCTCGCCGACGTCCTGGCGCGCGAACACGGCAAGACGGTTCCCGATGCCAAGGGGGACATCCAGCGCGGGCTCGAAGTGGTCGAATTCGCCTGCGGCATCCCGCATTTGATGAAGGGCGAATATACCGAAGGCGCGGGTCCCGGCATCGACATCTACTCATTGCGGCAGCCGCTTGGTGTCGTCGCCGGCATCACGCCGTTCAATTTTCCGGCAATGATCCCGCTTTGGAAGTTTGCTCCCGCGATCGCCTGCGGTAACGCGTTCATCCTCAAGCCGTCGGAGCGCGACCCCGGCGTGCCGATGATGCTGGCCCAGTTGATGATCGAAGCCGGCCTGCCGGCGGGCATTCTCAACGTCGTCAACGGCGACAAGGAAGCGGTGGGCGCCATCCTCGACGATCCCGATATCAAGGCCGTCGGCTTCGTGGGGTCGTCGCCGATCGCGCAGTATATCTATGAGCGTGCGGCCGCGAGCGGCAAGCGTTGCCAGTGCTTCGGCGGCGCCAAGAACCACGCGATCATCATGCCGGATGCCGACATGGATCATGCGGTCGATGCCCTGATCGGCGCCGGCTACGGCTCCGCCGGCGAGCGCTGCATGGCGGTCTCGGTCGCGGTGCCCGTCGGCAAGACCACGGCCGACCGGCTGATGGAAAAGCTCGTTCCGCGGGTGGAAAGCCTCAAGATCGGCACCTCGATTGATCCGTCCGCCGATTACGGGCCGCTCGTGACCAAAGAGGCGCTCGAGCGCGTCAAGAATTACGTCGAGATCGGTATCAAGGAAGGCGCCACGCTCGCGGTCGACGGTCGCGGCTTCAAGATGCAGGGTTACGAAAAAGGCTTCTATATGGGGGGCTGCCTGTTCGACAACGTCACCAAGGACATGCGCATCTACAAGGAAGAGATCTTCGGTCCCGTCCTTTCGGTGGTGCGTGCCAAGGATTATTCCGAAGCGCTGGCGCTGCCGTCCGATCACGATTACGGCAACGGCGTCGCGATCTTCACCCGCGACGGCGACGCCGCGCGCGATTTCGCAGCCAAGGTCAACGTCGGCATGGTCGGCATCAACGTGCCTATCCCGGTGCCGATCGCCTATTACACCTTCGGTGGCTGGAAGAAGTCCGGTTTCGGCGATCTCAACCAGCACGGGCCGGATTCGATCCGCTTCTATACCAAGACCAAGACCGTGACTTCGCGGTGGCCCTCCGGCGTCAAGGAGGGTGCGCAGTTCGCGATGCCGACGATGACCTAACATCTCGTCTTCGTCATTGCGAGGAGCGTAAGCTCCGATGCAATCCAGGCTCTTGCGGCACGATCTCTGGATTGCTTCCGGAGCCTGTCATCGGGCGGCGCTTTGCGCCGACCCGTTGGCTCGCAAATGACGGTGAGGACGGTGATGATTGTGTAGGTCAAAGCAGGGGAACGCAGACAACGTATGCAGTTCACGCTGAACGAAGACCAGATTGCGGTTCGCGAGATGGCCCGCGGGTTTGCCGCTGAAAAAATCGCGCCGCATGCGATCCGCTGGGACGAGGAGAAGCATTTCCCCGTCGACGTGATGCGCGAGGCGGCGAGCCTCGGCATCGGCGGCGTCTACATCCGTGAGGACGTCGGTGGTTCGGCGCTGACCCGGTTCGACGCGGCGCTGATCTTCGAGGCGTTGGCGCAGGGCTGCCCGACGGTGTCGGCGTTCATCTCGATCCACAACATGGCGTCGTGGATGATCGATGCGTTCGGCAATGAAGCGCAGCGGCAGAAATGGTTGCCGCGGCTGTGCACCATGGAGCTGTTGGCGAGCTATTGCCTCACCGAGCCGGGCTCGGGATCGGATGCCGCGGCGCTACGCACGCGGGCGGTACGTGACGGCGATCACTACGTGCTCAACGGCCAGAAGCAGTTCATTTCAGGCGCCGGCGCCGGTGACATCTACGTGGTGATGGTGCGGACCGGGGGCGACGGACCCGGCGGAATCTCGACACTGGTGGTCGAGAGCGATACGCCCGGCCTTTCGCTCGGCGCCAACGAGCGCAAGATGGGCTGGAACGCACAACCAACCCGAGCGGTGATTTTCGAAAACGCACGCGTACCGGTCGAAAACCGGGTAGGCGATGAAGGGGTCGGCTTCAAGATCGCGATGGCCGGGCTCGACGGCGGTCGCATCAATATCGCCGCCTGTTCGCTCGGCGGAGCTCAATCCGCGCTGGATAAGTCACTCGCCTATATGAAAGAGCGCAAGGCGTTCGGAAAACGCCTCGATGAATTCCAGGCGCTGCAATTCCGCCTTGCCGACATGGCAACCGAGTTGGAGGCGGCGCGAACCTTCGTTTGGCGGGCCGCCGCGGCGCTTGATCGGAAGGACGCGGATGCGTCGATGTTGTGTGCGATGGCCAAGCAATTCGGGACCGATGTCGGTTTCGAGGTCGCCAATCAAGCGCTGCAGTTGCACGGCGGCTACGGCTACCTCAGCGAATATGGCATCGAAAAAATTGTGCGCGATTTGCGCGTTCACCAGATCCTCGAAGGCACCAATGAAATCATGCGGCTGATCGTGGCGCGAAAACTGATCGAGGATGCCCGATGATGGCGGTTGCGGCGGTCGCCGATTCCGAAGGCGACCTGATCGTACGGCGCGAAGGCGCGGCCGGCGTCATTCGCCTGAATCGGCCCAAGGCGATCAATGCCATGACGCTGGAGATGTCGATCGGAATCGATGCGGCACTGGACCGGTTCGAGGCCGATCCGGCGGTTGCCGTGGTGTTGCTGGAAGGGGCGGGCGAACGCGGGTTGTGCGCGGGCGGCGATATCCGCGGGCTCTACGAGAGCTCCCGGGCGAAAGGCGATCTTGGCAAGGTCTTCTGGCGCCAGGAATACATCATGAATGCGCGGATCGCCAGGTTTCCGAAACCCTACGTCGCGTTCATGGATGGATTGGTGATGGGCGGCGGCGTCGGCCTATCCGCGCACGGCCGCCACCGCGTCGTGACAGAAAAGACAAAACTCGCGATGCCCGAAGTGGGCCTCGGGTTTTTTCCGGATGTCGGTGGCACCTGGCTGCTGTCGCGCTCCCCGGGCGAGATCGGCACATATTTCGGACTGACCGGCCGGACCATGAACGGTCCCGACGCGATCTATGCCCGGTTTGCCGACGCCGTGGTGCCCACGGCCAGGCTGGCCGAGTTGCGCGACGCGTTGATTCAGGTTCGTCCCGGTGCGGGCTCCGGCGAAATCGAGAAGCTGATCGCAGGCTTTGCGACCGGGGAGACCTCGGGCCCGGTGACCGCGATGCAGGCGAGTATCGATGCCTGGTTTGCCTTTGACCGGATGGAGGATATCGTCGCCGCACTCATGCGCGACGGCTCCGAATTGGCGCAATCGACCCTGAAGACGCTGAACGAGAAATCACCGCGCGGCATGGTCGTGACGCTGAAACTGCTCCGGCTGGCTCGGACGTCGTCTTCGCTCGAGGAGTGCCTGGTGCGGGAGTATCGTGCCGCGCTCGAAGTGTTTGCCAGCGACGATTTTCGCGAGGGTGTCCGCGCCGCCGTGATCGACAAGGATCGCAATCCCCGATGGTCGCCGCCGCGGATCGAGGACGTGACACCGGAAATGATTGTGCCGTATCTTGCGACGATCGGTGCCGACGAACTCGTATTTGATCCGGCAAGGTAGCAGCAAAACAGAAACGTCTGAGCGGAGGAAATTAGAGATGGCCAATATCGCTTTCATCGGCCTCGGCAATATGGGCGGCCCGATGGCCGCCAACCTCGTCAAGGCGGCTCACAAGGTGGTCGCGTTCGATCTGGTCGCAGCCTCCCGCGACCAGGCAAAGGCCGACGGCGCCTCGATCGCCGAGAGCGCGGTCGGCTCCGTCAAGGGCGCCGATGTCGTCATCACCATGCTGCCGGCAGGCAAGCATGTGCTGTCGGTGTGGAGCGAGGTCATTCCGTCGATGGGCAAGGGCGCGTTGATCTTGGATTGCTCCACCATCGATGTCGAGAGCGCCAAGCAGGCCCATGCGCTCGCGGCCAAACATGGTGTCGCTTCGGTCGACGCACCGGTATCCGGCGGCACCGGCGGCGCCAAGGGCGCGACGCTGACCTTCATGTGCGGCGGCGATGACAAGGCATTCGCCGCGGCCAGGCCGGTGTTGGAAAAGATGGGCAAGAAGATCGTGCATTGCGGCGGCGCCGGAGCCGGGCAGGCGGCGAAGATCTGCAACAACATGATCCTCGGCGTTTCCATGATTGCGGTATCCGAAGCCTTTGCGCTGGCCGAAAAGCTCGGCCTGTCGCATCAGGCACTGTTTGACGTGGCTTCTACCTCGTCGGGGCAATGCTGGTCGCTCACCAGTTATTGTCCGGTGCCCGGCCCGGTGCCGACGTCGCCCGCCAACAACGACTACAAGCCGGGCTTCGCGTCGACGCTGATGGTGAAGGACCTCACGCTGGCGCAAGAGGCAGCCAAGGCCGCCGGCGCCGCGACGCCGCTCGGAAAGCACGCCCAGGAGATCTACCGCGCCTTCGATGCCGAAGGAAATGGCGCGATCGATTTCTCCGGTATCATCCGGCACGTCCGCGGGCTCGCCGGGAAAGGCTGACAAGCCATGACCACATTCCGGGACGCGCGCGCCCTCCTTCTTAAGCATCGCAGCGATTACGATACCGCGGTGAGGGACTTCCGGTGGCCGGATCCGGTGCCGTTCAACTGGGCGCTGGACTGGTTCGATGCGGAGCTTTCGCAAAACGGCGAAAGTCGGGATCGCGTAGCGCTGTGGATCGTCGACGCCGGAAGCAACCGCGAGACCAAGCTGTCGTTTGCGGCATTGTCGCGCCGTTCCAATCAGGTCGCCAATTTCCTCCACGCGCAAGGCGTCAAGCGCGGCGACCATTTGCTGCTGCTATTGGGGAATGTCGTACCGCTGTGGGAGACCATGCTGGCGGCGATCAAGCTCGGTGTGGTAGTGATCCCCGCGACCACCTTGCTTACGCCGGACGAGTTGAGCGACCGGCTTGAGCGCGGCCGCGCCAAGGTCGTGGTGGCTTCGCAGGATCAGATCGCGAAATTTGCCGGGCTCGGCGGCGACGATCTCGTTCGTATCGTTGTCGGGGCCTCGTCGGAGCATGCGGGATGGCTGCCGTTCGAGCAGGCCGCGACATTTGCCGAGAGCTTCGCGCCGGACGGCCCGACAAAAGCCGATGATCCGATGCTGCTCTATTTCACATCGGGCACCACGGCCAAACCGAAGCTGGTGCGTCACAGCCAGCGCAGCTATCCCGTCGGCGGCCTGTCGACGATGTACTGGCTGGGTCTGCAACCCGGCGATATCCATCTGAATATTTCCTCGCCGGGATGGGCCAAGCACGCCTGGAGCTGTTTCTTCGCGCCCTGGAATGCCGGTGCCACGGTGTTTGTGGTCAATCAGCCGCGCTTCGACGCCAAGGGGTTGCTCGCGACTATCGGCCGCTGCGGCGTGACCACGCTGTGCGCGCCGCCGACGGTGTGGCGGTTGTTCATCCAGGAGAAGCTTTCCACCTTCAAGGTTTCGCTGCGCGAGGTGTGCGGCGCCGGCGAACCGCTCAATCCCGAAGTGATTGACCAGGTGCGCACCGCCTGGGGCCTGACGATCCGCGATGGTTACGGGCAGACCGAAACCACGGCGCTGGCCGGCAACTCTCCCGGTCAGAAGGTGAAGGTTGGATCGATGGGCCGACCGTTGCCGGGCTATCGCGTGCAGATCACCGATATCGACGGACACGTCGCCAAGGAGGGCGAGGTGACGCTGGTGCTCGGCGCCGACCGGCCGGCGGGTCTCATGCAGGGCTATCAGGGCGACGACGGCAAGGTGACCGGCGCGGATGGCGAGCTCTATCGCAGCGGTGACGTGGTGTTCTCCGACGACGAGGGCTATCTGACCTTTGTCGGTCGCTCCGATGACGTCTTCAAATCGTCGGACTACCGGATCAGTCCCTTCGAGCTCGAAAGTATCCTGCTCGAACACGAATCGGTCGCGGAGGCCGCGGTCGTTCCCAGTCCCGACCCGATCCGCCTTGCTATTCCCAAGGCCTATGTGCTGTTGATTTCGGGCGTTTCGCGTTCGCCGGAAACCGCGCTGTCGATTTTCCGTCACCTGCACACGCGGCTCGCGCCGTTCAAACGCATTCGCAAGATCGAGCTGGTGACCGAGTTGCCGAAGACGATCTCCGGCAAGATTCGCCGGGTGCAGCTGCGCCGTCTCGAGCATGACAACGATCGCAGCGATGCGCTGCGCGGACAGGAATTCCGCGAAGAGGATTTCCCCGAGTTGCAGAAGGTCCGGACCACCGGCTTGGAGAGTTGACGAATGAATGAAGTCTGGAAGAAACCGCCGGTTTCGCTGGAGGCTTATCAGAAGTTGGTCGGCCAGGAGGTCGGCGTGTCGTCATGGCATCTGGTCGATCAGAAGCGGATCGACGCCTACGCCGACGTGATCGAGGACCATCAGTTCATTCACGTCGATCCCGCGCGCGCCAAGGCAGAAACCTCGTTTGGCACCACGATCGCGCACGGCTTCCTGACGATGTCGCTGCTGAGCATCATGTCCTATGAGGTGATGCCGGTGATCTCGGGTACCACCATGGGCGTGAACTACGGTTTCGATAAACTGCGCTTCATCTCGCCGGTGCGCTCGGGCTCGCGCGTTCGCGGCCGCTTTACCCTGGCGGAAGCGAAATTGCGCAAGCCCAAGGAATTGCATTCTCGCACTAACGTCACCGTCGAGATCGAGGGCGAGGAAAAGCCCGCGCTGGCGGCCGATTGGATCGGCCTCATCTATTTTACTTGACGTAATCCGTGATTGTCCGGGTTGACCCGGCGATCCATCACTGCTCAAAAATGGCGACTTCACGGGTTGTGTTTTGATGGATGCCCGGATCAAGTCGGGGCATGACGAAAGAAACCAGGTTCGGGAATCCCACGCATGACAATCAGATTTGACGGACGCGTCGCCATCGTCACCGGCGCGGGCAACGGGCTTGGACGCGCGCACGCACTGGGGCTTGCGAGCCGGGGCGCGAAAGTCGTGGTCAACGATTTCGGCGGTGCCCGCGACGGCAGCGGCGGATCGCTGAGCCCGGCGGAAGCGGTGGTCGAGGAAATCCGGAATGCGGGCGGCGTCGCAATGGCCGACGGCGCCGATGTCTCGAACTTTGCGCAGGTCCAGGCGATGGTCGAGCGCGCGACGAAGGAATGGGGCAGCGTCGATCTGCTCTGCGCCAATGCCGGCATCCTGCGAGATAAATCGTTCGGGAAGATGGAAGCCGCTGACTTCGCCAAGGTACTCGACGTGCATCTGGTCGGCACGTTCTACTGTTGCAGGGCGGTGTGGGACAGCATGCGCGCCCGCAACTATGGCCGCATCGTCGTCACCACCTCGTCGTCGGGGCTCTACGGCAATTTCGGACAAGCCAACTACGGGGCGGCGAAAGCCGGCGTGGTCGGTCTGATGAACGTGCTGGCCGAGGAAGGCCGCAAGAACAACATCCGTGTCAACACCATCTCGCCGACCGCCGCAACGCGGATGACGGAGGAGTTGCTGCCGCCACAAGCGCTGGCGCTGATGAGGCCGGAGGCTATCACACCGGCGGTGGAGTTTTTGCTCAGCGAAGATGCTCCGACCAAGACCGTCATGGGCGCCGGCGCAGGCTCGTTCGCGGTGATCAAAATCATGGAAACCGAAGGCGTCAATCTGCCGGCCTCGGAATGGACTCCCGATGCCATCGCGGCGCATTTTGCCGAGATCAGCGATATGGCGAAGGCCAAGGCGCTCGAAGGCGCGTTCCAGCAGACCCAGAAATATGTCGAGCAGGCTGCGGCGAAGGCGGGCGTGAAGCTGTAGGAGCGACAGTTTTGAGGCCGTCATTCCGGGGCGCGAGCCGAGCGAGCAGGCTACGATGTGCAATTGCACATCGGAGAATCCATAACCGCCGCAAGGAGTATGGATTCCGGGCCTGCGCCGAGCGGCGCATCCCGGAATGACGGCCTTCGTCGCCGTGATCGGCGCGGGGCCCGCCGGGTTGATGGCCGCCGAGGTGCTGGCGTGTGGCGGCGCACGCGTCACGGTCTATGACGCGATGCCGTCGGCCGGCCGTAAGTTCCTGATGGCCGGGCGCGGTGGTCTCAACCTGACGCACAGCGAGCCGCTATCGGACTTTCTCACACGCTATGGCGCGGCGACACCGCGCCTCGATGCTTCGATCGAGGCATTTCCGCCGAACGCTCTACGCGAATGGAGCGCGGCGTTGGGACAGCCGACCTTTGTCGGCTCCAGCGGCCGGGTGTTTCCGGAAGCGTTCAAGGCTTCGCCGCTGTTGCGCGCCTGGCTGCGGCGGCTGGACTCGATGGGCGTGCAATTCGCGCTTCGTCATCGCTGGCACGGTTGGGACGAGCAGGGCGGCTTGCTGTTTCAAACGCAGAACGGCGAGCTCGTGGTCGATGCTCGCGCCACAGTGCTCGCTTTGGGCGGCGCAAGCTGGCCGCGGCTCGGCTCAGACGGCGCTTGGGCCGCAACGCTCGCGACGAGGGGCGTGACGTTGTCGCCGCTGCGGCCGGCCAATTGCGGCTTCACGGTCGCCTGGTCCGAGATATTTCGCGAGCGCTTTCAAGGACAGCCGCTGAAAGGCATCGCGCTATCGTTCGGCGCGCAGGTTGTGCGCGGCGAAGCCATGATCACAAGTACCGGCATTGAGGGCGGCGCGATCTACGCACTGTCGGCCCCTTTGCGGGAGGCCGTCGCCGATCAGGGGTGGGTGAGCATGCAGGTGGCGCTGCGGCCCGAGCTTGGGGTGAATGATCTGGCCGCGCGGCTCGCCTCACCTCGGGGCAAGGCATCGTTTTCGAACTGGCTTCGCAAGGCCGCGCACCTTTCCCCCGTGGCCATTGGCCTGTTGCAGGAGGCGGCCTTCGCCTCGGGCGTCTCGCTTTCTGCGCTTCCGGCGGCACAGCTTGCCGAGCGGATCAATCTGGTACCGATCGAGCTCAACGGCGTGGCCCCGATCGCGCGCGCGATCTCCACCGCCGGCGGCATATCGTTCGACGAACTCGACGCCGACTTCATGATCCGCCGCTTGCCCGGCGTATTCGCCGCTGGCGAAATGCTCGACTGGGAGGCGCCGACCGGCGGCTACCTGCTGCAGGCCTCGTTCGCGACAGGAGCCGCGGCGGGCAGAGGTGCGCTGAAGTGGGTGGATAAAGCGAATGGCGAATAGCGAGTGGGAAAAGTGTAAAGCGATCAGAACTCCTTGTTCGCTACTCGCCTTCGCCGCTCCTATCTCAACTTCCCTCTTGCCGCGACCGGCAGTGTGCCGACGATCTCGTCGCCGCGTACCATCACGACTTCGTCCATCATGTTGACGACGACGCAGACATGGTTGGGCACGATCCGCACGACGTCGCCGACATTGGGCCGGGTATTGCTGCGGGCCAGATCGAGGAATCCATGTTCCTCGGCAAAGCGGGCGATCTTCGCTTCGGGATGTTCGAGGATCAGGCCGTGGCCTTCGAGGCCGCCGCCGGTGTCTGAGGTGAGCGTCTTGGAGCCGGCATCGAGGATGCCGCGATCCGGGCCGGCGCGGCTCACGACCGTCGAATAAATGTTGAGCGCGCAATCGTCCCAGCCGGCGACGCCGGCTGCGACCTGCATGCGATCGTTGTAGATGTAGGTGCCGGGTCGATGCTCGGTGGCGCCCTTGAGCTTGCCGACGTTCTTCAGGTTCGGCGTGCCGCCGGTCGAGACGATAGCGGCATCAAGCCCGTGTTCACGGACTCTCGCCAGCGCCTCGTCGAAGAACTTTTGCGCTTCGGCCCAGCCGGTTTCGGTCGGATACAGCATGAAGCCCGCGAATGTAAGTCCCGGTGACGCGGAGATCTCTCGTGCGAGCGCGATCGCCTCGGCCGGGGTTTCTACACCGGCGCGCTTGCGGCCGGTGTCGCATTCGACCACCACCGACAACGGGCGGCCCGACATCGCCGCCGCCTGCGGCAGACCCGCGATCACCACGGAATTGTCGGCGGCGACGGTCATGTTCGCCCTGGCCTGCAGCGCCGCGAGCCGCGCCATCTTCTCATCGCCGATCAGATTGTAGCTGATCAGGATGTTGTCGATGCCGGCCTCGGCCATCACCTCGGCCTCGCCGAGTTTCTGGCAGGTGATGCCCCTGGCGCCGGCGGCGATCTGCATCTTGGCCAGCAGCGGGCTCTTGTGGGTCTTGATATGCGGCCGGTTGGCGACCCCCGCCGAATCGCAGGCGGCCTGGATCCGTGCGATGTTGCGTTCGATCCGGTCCATATCGATCACGGCGGCGGGCGTGCCGTAATCGCGGGCGATCTTGGCGGCGAGGGGCGTGGTCATCGTGTTCTTCCTGTCAAGCCTGCTCGATTTCTTCGCGCATCACTTCAAGCTCCAGCCATTTATCCTCGGCTTCCTGCAACTCTTTTTGTGCGCTTGTCAGGGCGGCTGAAGCGGTATCGAACTTCTTGCGATCCTTCTTGTACAGGTTGGGATCGTCGAGATGCCGCTGTTGCTTGGCGATTTCGGCCTGAAGTTTAGCCATGGTTTTCGGCAAGCTTTCCAGCGCGTGCTTCTCGTTGAAATTCAGCTTGCGTTTCGCTCTGCCGGAAGCCGCGCCGCCTTTGGTAGGCCTACTGCCGTCTACCGCTGACGCCTTCGCGGCCTCGCGTTTCAGGTCGGCGCCGCGTTGCACCAGCATGTCGGTATAGCCGCCGGCATATTCGGTCCACACACCGTTGCCTTCCGGCGCGATCACCGAGGTCACGACGCGATCGAGGAAATCGCGGTCATGGCTGATCAGGATCACGGTGCCTTCGTAGTCGCCGAGCATGTCTTCGAGTACGTCGAGGGTTTCCAGGTCGAGATCATTGGTCGGCTCGTCCAGCACCAGCAGGTTGGAGGGTTTTGCCAGGGCGCGGGCCAGCATCAATCTGCCGCGCTCGCCGCCGGAGAGTACTTCGAGCGGCGTGCGCATCTGCTCCTGCGCGAACAGGAAGTCCTTCATGTAGCTGACGACATGCTTCGGCTTGCCGCCGACCATGACGTGATCGCTGCGCCCGCCGGTCAAGGCCTCGGCCAGCGTCGATTTCGGATCGAGGCTTTCGCGGTGCTGGTCGAGGGTCGCGGTCTCGAGATTGGCGCCGAACCGGATGGTGCCGCTGTCGGGCGCGCTGGTGCCGGTCAGCATATCGATCAGCGTGGTCTTGCCGGCGCCATTGGGTCCGACGATGCCGATCCGGTCGCCGCGCTGCACGCGGATCGAGAAGCCATCGACGATCTTGCGCTCGCCATAGGATCGGCTGATGTCCTTGGCCTCGATCACCAGTTTGCCGGATTTATCCGCTTCCGCCGCCGCGAGGTTGGCGTTGCCCGCTACACCCCGATAGTCGCGCCGTTGCTGGCGCAGCGCGTGCAAATTGCCGAGCCGCTTGACGTTGCGCTTGCGGCGTCCGGACACGCCGTAGCGCAGCCAGTGCTCCTCGTTGACGATCTTGCGGTCGAGCTTGTGCTGCTCGCGTTCTTCTTCCGCCAGCACTTCGTCGCGCCAGCTTTCGAACGCGGAAAAGCCGCGGTCGATCTGCTTGATCTGGCCGCGATCGAGCCACGCGGTCGAGCGCGACAGGTTGGACAGGAAGCGGCGGTCATGGCTGATAATGACCAGCGCGCAGCGGCGGCTGCCGAGTTCGCTCTCCAGCCATTCGATGGTGGTGAGATCGAGATGGTTGGTGGGCTCGTCGAGCAGCAGGATATCGGGCGAGGGCGCCAGCACGCGCGCCAGCGCCGCGCGGCGGGCTTCGCCGCCGGACACATGCGCGGGATCTTCGTCGCCATGCAGGCCGAGCTGCTCCAGCAGGTAACGGGCCTGATAGTCATCGTCACCGGGGCCGAGGCCGGCTTCGACATAGGCCAGCGTGGTGGCAAAGCCGGTGAAATCCGGTTCCTGCGGCAGGTAGCGCACGGTGGCGCCGGGCTGCACGAAACGGCTACCGCCATCGGGTTCGACAAGGCCGGCTGCGATCTTCAACAGCGTCGATTTGCCTGAGCCGTTGCGGCCGATCAAGCACACGCGCTCGGCCGACGATACCGACAGTTCGACGCCCGACAATAGCGGCGTGCCGCCGAAAGTCAGCGCGATGTCTTTCAACTGGATTAAGGGAGGCGCCATAATTCTCTGTTCAATCTTCTTTCTGCGCGGGCGGCGTCGCCCGCTGGCGTTGGATACGCCGGATGGTCTGGTCGAGCGTGGACAGGAAGGTCGAGCGGTCACGCGCTGCGAAAGATCTGGGACCGCCGGTGACTTCCCCCGCTGAACGCAAGTCCGTCATCAGGTTGCGAACCGCGAGCGTCATGCCGATCGATTGTTCCGTGAACGGCTTGCCGTTCGGCGCAATCACGTCAGCGCCCGCTTTCACGCAGCGACTCGCCAGCGGGATGTCGGCGGTAATCACGATATCGTCCTTTCCGGCGCGCGCTGCAATCCAGTCGTCGGCGGCATCCATGGCGGAACCCGCAGCGATCCGCTCTATCAGCGGGTCCTGCGGCACCCGGATGAACTGTCCCGCGACGACGCTGACGGGCAGCCCGTGCCTGGCGGCGACGCGATAAATCTCGTCCTTGACCGGGCAGGCGTCGGCGTCGACATAGATGCGGGTGGCGTTCAATTCAGCTGTCATTAGTTGCGTTTCGTCGCCGGGTGGTACTCCATCGTCCGTAAAAATGCGAGGGGAACACGGGATGAAAACCGCCTTGCCACGGTCGCTTCGCGGCGTAGGATTGCCGCGGAAAAGCAGCCGATAATCGGGGGATAACGCCATGACGAGCCGGCTCGAAACATACTGCGTCACCGCCTACAACACTTCCAAACAATCCGAAAACAAGATCCACGACGACACGGTGGCGCGGCGATTCGGATTTCAGGGCGGCCTGGTGCCGGGCGTCGACGTCTTTGCATATATGATCCATCTACCGGTTGCGAAATGGGGCCGCGCATTTCTCGAGCGTGGCTTGATCGAGACACGCTTCGTCAAGCCGGTCTATGACGGCGAGATCGCGGAGGTCACCGGCGAAGTGCGCGACGGTGTGATTTCCATCGAGGTCGCTAGCCGAGGAGAGCTGTGCGCGACCGGCAGCGCGTCTCTGCCGACGCACGCTCCATCCATTTCCGTCTCGGACTTTGTCGAAGTCGCCGCCGCGACCGAGCGCAAGCCCGTGAGTTCCGCGTCATATGAACCCGGCCACTGGCTCGGTACGGTGCCGCGCTCCTGGGCCGGGGAGGCCGCGACGGGCTACCTGGCCGATATACGCGAGCGCGATCCGATCTATGCGCAGGAAGAACTCGGTCACCCCGGCCTGCTGCAGCGAATGATGAACAAGGTGCTGGTCGACAATGCCATCCTGGGTCCCTGGATTCACGTTGGCAGCCGGATGCAGCTTTTATCGGTCAGCAAAAACGGCGACGAGCTCACGGCGCGCGCGAAAGTGACCGGCAATTACGAAAAGAAGGGCCACCGCTTCGTCGAGCTTGATGCGCTCGTGATCGCCAACGGCACGACGCCGCTGGCGCATTGCCGGCACATCGCGATCTATCAGCCGCGCGAGCAGGCGGCGGCGTAGGGCTTTAAACGTTCGATGCGCCGTTGCCGGGCAAAGCAGTCTGACTTGCGCAGACTGCGTAAACCTGTCTGCGAACCAGGCAATCCATCCTTCACGGAAAGCTCTTTTGTGAGGAGCGACGGATACGCGGGTCAAGCCCGCGTATGACGGCCTTTGGTGGTCGCCGGCGCTACGCCGCCTTGGCCTTGGCATCCTGAATGGCGCGCCAGATCCGCTCGGGGGTGAGGGGCATGTCGATATGCGTGATGCCGTATTCGGACAGCGCATCGAGCACCGCGTTGACGAGGGTGGCGAGGCTGCCGGCGCAGCCGGCTTCGCCGCAGCCTTTGGTGCCCAACGGGTTGGACTTGGCCGGCGAGGGGTGATCGCCGACCGCCATCAGCGGAATGTCTTCCGCGCGCGGCATCGCATAGTCCATGAACGAGCCGGTAATGGGCTGGCCGTTTTCGTCGTAGCTGACCTCTTCCATCAGGGCCTGGCCGATTCCCTGCGCGACGCCGCCGTGCAGCTGGCCGGCAACGATCATCGGATTGACGATGGTGCCGAAGTCGTTGACGCCGGTATAGCGAACGATGCGCACCACGCCGGTCTCGGGATCGATCTCGACCTCCGAGACGTGGCAGCCGTTGGGGAAAGTCGAGGGCGTATCCTTGGTGTTGTGGTCGACGTCGAGCGAGGAGGGCACGCCTTCGGGCATCTTCCCTTCGCGAACCCGGCGCGCTAGCTCCATGATATCGATACTGCGGTCGGTGCCGGCGATGGTGAAACGGCCGTTGGCAAACTCGATATCGCCTTCGGAGGCTTCCATCAGATGCGCGGCCGCCTGCTTGCCCTTGGCGACCACGAGCTCCGAGGATTCGACGATGGCGGTGCCGGTCGCGGTGATCGAGCGTGATCCGCCGGTGCCGTTGCCGAACCGCACGAGATCGCTGTCGTTTTGCTCCAGCGTGATCTTGTCGAAGGGCACGCCGAGTTCGGCGGAAAGCACCTGCGCGAACGGGGTGGCATGACCCTGACCGTAATCCAGGGTACCCGTGGTCAGTTTCACCGAACCATCCGGTTCGAAGGTGATCTTGCCCAGTTCGCCGCTCGGAGGCGCGGTGACCTCGAGGTAGGAGCCGACCGCGATGCCGCGCAGTTTGCCGTTCTTGCGGCTTTCCTTCTTCCGCTTGGCAAAGTTGGCGTGGTCGGAAATCTCGAGCGCCTTTTCGAACACGCCCTGGAAATCGCCGCTGTCATAGGTGACGCCGGAGGCCGCGGCGAACGGCAGTTGCGCGGGCTTGATGAAGTTGCGTTTGCGGAGCGTCAGCCGGTTGATGCCCATTTCATCGGCCGCGCGGTCGATCAGCCGTTCCATGTAGTAATTGGCTTCGGGCCGCCCGGCGCCGCGATAGGCGCCCATCAGCGTGGTGTTGGTCAGCACCGTCTTGATGTCGACGCCGAGCAGCGGCGTGCGATAGACGCTGGCCAGATTCTTTCCGGTGTTGAGCGACAGCGGTCCCGGCGAGACGCCGCTGATATAGGCGCCGAGATTGCCGTAGCCGTTGAGCCGAACGGCGAGAAACTTGCCGTCCTGGTCGAGCGCCAGTTCGGCATGAATGATCTGGGCGCGTCCCTGGCTGTCCGACAGGAAGCTGGTCGAGCGCTCATCGGTCCATTTGACGGGTCGGCCCAACGCCTTCGCCGCATGCAGGATGCAAGTATACTCGGGATAGCTGATGTTCTTCATGCCGAACGATCCGCCGACATTGGCGGTCAGGATGCGAACCTTTTCGGCCGGCACATTGAGCAGTTTGGCGAGCGTCGCGCGGTTTCCGGAGACGCCTTGGGTCGGGACCTGAATCGTGTAGCGCTCGCTGGCCTTGTCATAGGCGCCGACGGCCACGCGCGGCTCCATCGATACGACCGCGACGCGGGTATTGACGATATCGAGCTTGGTAACGTGCGCGGCGCCGGCGAACGCCGCATCGATCTTGGCGGTGTCGCCGTAGTGATAGTCCAGCGCGACATTGTTGGGGATGTGATCGTAGAGCTGCGGCGCGCCGGGCTTGGCGGCGTCCTCGGCATTGGTCACCGCGGGCAGCGGATCGATATCGAGTTCTACCGCCTCGGCCGCGTCTCGCGCCTGCGCCGGCGTTTCAGCCACCACGAATGCCACGGGATCGCCGACAAAACGCACCTTATCGGTCACGAGCGCCGCGCGATTGGTCTGCAGCAGCGGCGAGCCGTCGCGGTTCTTCAGGGGCAGGCCACAGGTAAACGGTCCATAATTCGCCGCCGCGAGGTCGGCGCCGGTCCAGACGCCGAGCACGCCGGGCATGGCCTGGGCTGCCGAAGTGTCGATGCCGCGGATGATCCCGTGGGCATGGCTGGAGCGCACGATCCAGGCGTAGGCTTGCCCGGGCAAGCTGAAATCGTCGGTATATTTGCCCTTGCCCCGCACCAGGGTGTCGTCTTCTTTACGGCGGACCGGTTGGCCGACCCCGTATTTTTGCAGTGCGATAGCGTTTTCCAGC
Organism: uncultured Alphaproteobacteria bacterium; assembly: GCA_963756215.1. Taxonomy (GTDB): domain Bacteria; phylum Pseudomonadota; class Alphaproteobacteria; order Rhizobiales; family Xanthobacteraceae; genus Bradyrhizobium. The sequence continues at coordinate 35,703 of CAVWMY010000005.1, forward strand.
GATGACGGCGGGGTGTGATCTTGCATGTAAACGGACCCGAAATGCCGGCTTTTGCGCGATTTTGCGGCTTCTACCCCCAGATAGACCAGCGACACCCCGGCGACAACGCCTGATTGGGAATGGTCGCATGTCGCCGGCTGTTGCACCGATTGGCGGCGCTGCTAAAGTTTCCGTGAACTGGAATCCTCGCCGGCCATCGGTGGCCGCGGAAAGACACATTGATGAACGACGACACGTTGCTTCGCGGCGGCGTTGCGCCGTGCGAAAGCCCGGACGGTCCGATCGCGGGGGATAACCAAGGCGTGGTGGCGGGGGGTGCTTCACCGGTCACCGGAACCGGCGTTTATGCCGCCCTTGACCTGGGCACCAACAACTGCCGGCTGTTGATCGCCTGTCCGGCCGGGGACGGTTTCCGTGTGGTCGACTCCTTCTCGCGGATCGTCCGCCTGGGAGAGGGGGTCTCGGCGACCGGCTGCATCAGCGACGCCGCGACCGAGCGCGCGATCTCTGCGCTGAGCGTATGCCGCGATAAAATCCAGTTCAGGAAAGCCGGGCGCCTGCGGCTGATCGCGACCGAAGCCTGCCGCGCGGCGTCGAACGCCACCGGTTTCCGGGATCGTGTCGCGGCAGAGACGGGCATTCGGCTGGAGGTGATCGACCGCGAGACGGAAGCCGCGCTCGCCGTGCTCGGCTGCTCGCCGCTGCTCGATCCGAAAGGACGGGGCGCGATCCTGTTCGACATTGGCGGCGGCTCGACCGAACTGGTTCGGATCGAACGGGCACCAAATGAGCCGAATGCAGAGCCGCGCATCAAGGCGTGGATGTCGATTCCACTCGGCGTTGTGACCCTGGCCGAGCAATTCGGTGGCCGGGACGTGACCGACGAGTGCTATGCGCGAATGGTGCGGGAGGTTGGACAGTATGTGGCGCCTTTCGCGGCGGCACAGGGCGTCGACCTGACGGGAATGCACCTGCTCGGCACGTCGGGCACGGTGACGACGCTGGCCGGCGTGCACCTGAACCTGGCGCGCTACGATCGCCGGCGTATCGACGGTATCTGGATGAATAATGCCGACATAACCGCGACCATCGCCCGCTTGCGCGGCATGAGCTATCGCGAGCGCGCCGAGAACAGTTGCGTCAGCGTCGAGCGCGCCGACCTGGTGCTGGCCGGATGCGCCATTCTCGATGCCATCCGCGACGCATTCCCGCTGCCGCGCTTGCGCGTCGCCGACCGCGGCCTGCGCGAGGGGATGCTGGTCGAGATGATGCGCGAGGACGGCGCATTGAACGGATGCCGTTAGGCGTGCCGACCCGCAATGTGCTAGAGCCGGGTCGAAACGACGACACCAGGCAAGCAAAACCGATATGGCGAAGGACACTACCGGGCGGCTGCGGGTCACCGTCAAGAGCGGCGGCAGGCTCAAGCTGTCCTCGAAACTGTGGCTCGAGCGGCAGCTCAACGACCCCTATGTGGCGCAGGCCAGGCGCGACGGCTTCCGGTCGCGTGCCGCCTATAAGCTGATCGAGATCGACGACAAGCACCGCTTCCTCAAATCAGGCCTCACCGTGGTCGATCTCGGCGCCGCGCCCGGCGGCTGGAGTCAGATTGCGGCCAGGCGGGTCGGCGCCGCCGACGGCAAGGGCAAGGTGATCGCCATCGACCTCCTGGAGATGCCGGAGATCCCTGGAGTGAGCTTTGCCCAGCTCGATTTTCTCGGCGAAGACGCGCCGGCCAAGCTGATCGAGATGATCGGCGGCCGCGCCGATGTGGTTCTGTCGGACATGGCCGCCAACACCACCGGGCATCGCAAGACCGATCAACTGCGCATTCTCGGGCTGGTGGAGGGGGCGGCCGCCTTTGCCGCCGACGTGCTCAATCCCGGCGGCACCTTCGTTGCCAAGGTATTTCAGAGCGGCGCCGATGCCGCGCTGATGACCGAGCTGAAGCGGGACTTCGCCACCGTCAAGCACGTCAAACCGGCATCGAGCCGGAAGGACTCCTCGGAACGCTACGTGCTCGCGATGGGTTTTCGCGGTCAGCCCAGCCGCTGATCCCGAACGTTGACGGTCTCGGTGGCCGCCGTCTCTTCCGGTTCGGCGTCGCGTTCGGGAGGTGCGACCACGCGAGGCCCGCGTCCCGACACCTGGTGACCGGCGTCGGCGGGCATCTCGAAGAAGAAGTAAGACGACGCCGTCGAGATGATCGCGACCACGACGAAGGCCGGTGCGAACAGGCCGGCGCTGAGTTCGTCCACATGATGGACCCACATCGTGGACTCCACGCAGAATGCGCCGACCGCGACGCCGGCGGAAACCGCCAATTGCTGGTTGACGCTGACCAGCGTGGTGGCGCGGCTCATCAGCTTCGGCTCGACCTCGGCATAGGCGAGCGTGTTGATCGCGGTGAACTGCAGCGAACGAAAGAAGCCGCCGACCACCAGCAGGATCATGATCAGGAGCAGCGGCGTCGTGATCGTGAACAGCGCGCAGGCCGCGAGGAAGACCGAACTCACGACGGCGTTGACGGTCATGACGTTGCGAAAGCCGAAGGTGCGGATGATGCGCGCCGCCAGCGTCTTCATGCCCATGGCGCCGACCGCCGAGGCAAACGTGACGAGCCCGGAGCGAAGCGGCGAAAGTCCGAATCCAGCCTGCATCAACAGCGGCAGCAGGAACGGCAACGAGCCGATGCCGAGGCGGAACATGAAACCGCCGATGATGCTGGCGCGCATCGTCGGCAGCCGCAGCAGCGCGAAATCCAATACCGGCGAAGCGGTACGCCGTGCATGGATTACGTACAGCGTCATCGAGATACTGCCGATCGCGATCAGTGCGATCACCATGGGCCAAGGCAGTAGATTGAGGCCCGCGACCGAGAGGCCGAACGCAATGCCGCCGAGCCCGATCCCGGCCAGCACCAGCCCGTAAAGATCGAAGCGCTCGGGATCCTCGACGCGGATCGGATCGATGTAACGCAACGCCATGAAGATGCCGAGCAGGCCGATCGGGATGTTGATCAGGAAGATCCAATGCCAGGTCAGATACGTCGTGATGAATCCGCCGAGCGGCGGGCCGATCACTGGCCCGATCAGCGCGGGCACCGTGACCCAGGCCATGGCATTGACCAGCGCGCTCTTGTCGACCGAGCGCAACAGCACCAGCCGCCCGACCGGCGTCATCATCGCGCCGCCCAGGCCTTGCACGATGCGTGCGATCACGAAATCCGTCACCGAGGAAGATAACGCGCAACCGATCGAGCCCGCGATGAAGACGCCAACGGCAACGCTGAAGACCGTGCGGGGGCCGAAGCGGTCGGCGGTCCAGCCGCTGGCGGGAATGAAGACCGCGAGCGCGAGCAGGTAAGAGGTGATGGCGAGCTTCAGCGTCAAGGGGCTGGTGTTGATATCGGCGGCAATAGCCGGAAGCGAGGTCGCAATCACCGTTGAATCCATGTTTTCCATGAATAAGGCGGTAGCGACGATGAGCGGGATCAGGCGTTGTTTATTGTTCATTGTTTTTCGCCAAAACAGACGGAATTAGTTGCTGAAATCAGGCGGTATCGGGGGGCTCTAGCACCCTGCTGCCGCACTTGCCATTGTGGAACCCGGGAAACTACCTAAATTCGCGGTAAGCGAGCCCGGTGCCGGGATAGCAGGTCTTCTGCCGGGCCGTCGGCGCCTCTGCAGAAACCTCGTGCATGGCTGGCAAACGCTTTGATTTGGCGGTCCGTCATGCTAACGACCACCGCCAACCCTATCGATGGGCTCGATTCGCCGGCGGTGCCAATGGCTTCGCCGGGCGGCTTGCTCATCTCGAGATTTATCGCGGCGAGAGGCCGCTGAACGGAGTTGGTGATGGCGCAAGTGCAGGCATTTCCGGGGATACGCGAAGCGTTTACGTTCGACGATGTGCTTCTTCGGCCCGGCCTTTCGGATATCCTGCCTTCCGAGGCCGACATCCGCTCCCACGTCACCCGCGCCATCCCGCTCAACATCCCGATTATCGCCTCCGCGATGGATACCGTCACCGAAGCACGGATGGCGATCGCGATGGCGCAGTCGGGTGGCATCGGCGTCATCCACCGCAATTTCGACGTCGACGGTCAGGCCGCCCAGGTACGGCAAGTAAAGAAGTTCGAATCCGGAATGGTCGTCAATCCCCTGACCATCGGTCCCGACGCGATGCTGTCGGATGCGCTGGCGTTGATGAAGGACCACGGATTTTCCGGCATTCCGGTGGTCACCGGCGGGAGCAAGGGTGTGCCGGGCCGGCTGGTCGGCATCCTCACCAACCGCGACGTTCGTTTTGCCACCGATCCGCGGCAGAAAATCTCCGAACTGATGACGCATGAAAATCTGGTGACGGTGCGCGAGGGCGTCAGCCAGGACGAAGCGAAGCGGATGCTGCACAAGCACCGAATCGAAAAGCTTCTGGTGGTTGACGACCAATATCGCTGTGTCGGCCTGATCACGGTGAAGGATATGGAAAAAGCGGTCGCGCACCCGCTGGCCTGCAAGGATGCGCAGGGCCGGTTGCGGGTTGCGGCGGCCACTACCGTAGGCGAAGGCGGCTTTGAGCGCACCGAACGGCTGATCGACGCCGGGGTCGACGTGATCGTGGTCGATACCGCGCACGGTCATTCCTCGCGGGTGCTGGAGGCGGTCAACCGCATCAAGCGGCTTTCCAACGCGGTGCAGGTCATCGCCGGAAATATCGCGACGCGGGAGGGCGCGCAGGCGCTGATCGATGCCGGCGCCGACGCCATCAAGGTCGGTATCGGCCCGGGTTCGATCTGCACCACCCGCATCGTCGCCGGCGTCGGCGTGCCGCAACTGACCGCGATCATGGATGCGGTCGAAGCCGCGAAGAAAGCCAATGTGCGCGTCATCGCCGATGGCGGCATCAAATATTCCGGCGATCTCGCCAAGGCGCTGGCCGCCGGCGCCGATATCGCGATGGTCGGCTCCCTGCTGGCCGGCACCGACGAGACGCCGGGCGAAGTATTCCTGTGGCAGGGGCGCTCCTACAAGGCCTATCGCGGCATGGGTTCGGTGGGGGCGATGGCGCGCGGCTCCGCCGATCGCTACTTCCAGCAGGACATCAAGGACACCCTCAAGCTGGTGCCGGAGGGCATCGAGGGTCAGGTGCCTTACAAGGGTCCGGTTGGAAACGTCATGCACCAGCTCGCCGGCGGCCTGCGCGCAGCGATGGGCTATGTCGGTGCGCGCAACCTCGCCGAGTTTCACGAAAAGGCGCAGTTCGTGCGGATCACGGGTGCCGGCTTGCGTGAAAGCCACGTCCATGATGTCACCATCACCCGGGAAAGTCCGAACTATCCCGGCGGGGCCTAAGCCGCGCAGCCCCAATTTGGCCACCACAGCCGTTGCGAAACGCGCTATCTTGCGGTTGCGTTCCGCTGGTTCGCGCGTGAACTGACGTCACGCGGGCTGCGGCCAGGCGATATTCGAACGATTTATCGCAAACTCAATTCGAAACAGAAGTTGGTTATCATGGTCGATTGGTCCGACGACAGGCTTGCTGCGCTTTCCGATCAGGATCTGAAGAATCTGCTGGTCAATGCTGAGCGGAAATCCGCGACCGATCTGATCGCGAAATGCACGGCCGAACTCGAGAAGCGCGATGCCTTGAAGCCGCGCAAGGCCTCCAAGCCGCGTACCGAGCTGAAGGAATTCGAGCATGCGATGTCCGGTCAGCTCGCCGCGGTCGGCAAGGAGATGGCGGAGAAGTACGATCTGTCCGAGGAAACCGCCAAGGCCAAATCGGTCGGCATCAAGGGCTTTCGCTCCCACAAGCTGCTCGATGCGCAGGGGTTTGCCAAGCTCGGCGGATCGCAGCGCGACGGAACGGTGGCGGTCGACCGTTATATTTCCTACCGCCGCGGCAATGATATTGTGACGCTCGGGGTCTGGCTGTTGAAGGACGCGCCGATCGAGGATCACGAATTCCATGTCAGCGGACCGGCGACGATGATCGAGGGCGGCAAGACATTTTCCGAGGCCCGGCCGATCGCGGCGGAAAAGGATCCGCAGCCGTCGCGCGCCATTCTCGCTTTCAAGGACCTGCCGAGCGCGGCGGCGGCATTCGACGCGGTGCTGGCGAAAATCACGGCGTGATATGCCGCCGCGCGATTTTGAGGTATTGAAGAAACGAAATCGTCATTGTGGGGAGCACTTGCGACCAGGCAATCCGGTACTTCCTAGTAGGCCAAGGATTGCTTCGCGAGGCTTGTCAGCGGGCGGCGTTCTTCGCCGACCGCGTGACTCGCAATGACAGGCGATAAAGACGATAACAAAAAACTGGAGGAAACGATCATGTCGCAACAGGCCAAGCGTGTCGTTCTGGCGTCGCGTCCCGTGGGTGAGCCCAAGGTCGCGGATTTCCGTGTCGAGGAATACGCAGTGCCGACGCCGGGTGAAGGACAGGTACTGTTGCGCACGATCTGGCTGTCGCTCGATCCCTATATGCGCGGACGCATGAGCGACGCGCCGTCCTATGCGGCGCCGGTGCCGATCGGCGGCGTGATGGAGGGCGGCACGGTCTCCGAAGTGATCGCCTCGAACAATCCGGGCTTCGCCAAGGGCGACGTCGTGGTGTCGCGCGCCGGCTGGCAGACGCATGCGCTGTCGGACGGCAAGGCCCTGGCCAAGGTCGATCCAAAGCTCGGACCGATCTCGACCGCTGTTGGCGTGCTCGGCATGCCCGGAATGACGGCCTATACCGGACTGCTCGAGATCGGCAAGCCGCAGCCGGGCGAGACCGTGGTGGTCGCCGCCGCTTCCGGTGCCGTCGGCTCGGCGGTCGGGCAGATCGCAAAAATCAAGGGTGCGCGCGCCGTCGGCATCGCCGGCGGCAAGGACAAATGCAATTACGTCGTCAAGGAGCTCGGCTTCGACGCCTGCCTCGACCATCGCGATCCCGAACTGGCGGAAAAATTGAAGGACGCTTGCCCGAAAGGCATCGACGTCTACTTCGAAAACGTCGGCGGTGCCGTGTTCGAGGCGGTGTTTCCGCAGCTCAATGCATTTTCGCGCATTCCGGTCTGCGGCCTGATCGCTCATTACAACGACACCGAAGCCACCGCGCCGAAATGGGCATCGTCGTTGATGCGGGCGGTGTTGACCAAGCGCCTGACGATCAGGGGCTTCATCGTCAGCGACTTCGCTGCACGCCACGCCGATTTTCTCCGCGACATGTCGCAATGGCTGCGCGAGGGCAAGGTCAAGCACCGCGAATCCATCACCGAAGGACTGGACAGCGCGCCAGCAGCGTTCATGGGACTGCTCAAGGGCGCCAATTTCGGCAAGCAATTGGTGCGGGTCGGACCGGACAAGGCGTAAGCGGACCGACAGCGGGGGCGGGGGATGAACGAGGCCGTTGACGTCCTGATCATCGGCGCCGGGGCCTCCGGCGCCGCGGTGGCATGGAGCCTCGCCGACACCAAGATGCATATCCTCTGCCTCGAGCAGGGCGACTGGATGAACCCGTCGCAATATCCAAGTGCGGGGCGGGATTGGGAGGCGCGCTTTTACGGCGACTATTCGCCGAGCCCAAACATCCGCGCACGGCCCGAGGATTATCCGGTCAACGACGACAATTCGCCGATCAAGGTGCTGAACTTCAACGGCGTCGGCGGCTCGACGATCATGTATACGGCGCATTTCCCGCGCCTGCACCCGTCCGATTTTCGTGTCCGCACCCTCGACGGCGTGGCCGACGACTGGCCGATCGATTACGACACGCTGGCGCCGTTCTTTGCCGAGAACGACCGGATGATGGGCGTCTCAGGTCTTGCCGGCGATCCCGCGTCTCCGCCGACACAACCGCCGATGCCGCCACTGCCGCTCGGGCGCTCCGGCGCGCGGCTGGCCAAGGCCATGAACAAGCTCGGCTGGCATTGGTGGCCGTCCGACACCACGGTTGCCACCGTCGACTATGACGGCCGCGCCCGCTGCATCAACCTCGGCCATTGCACGCCGGCCTGCGCCCAGGGCGCCAAGGCCAGCACCGACATCACCTACTGGCCGGCGGCGCTGCGCGCGGGCGTCGAACTGCGCACGCACTGCCGCGTGCGTGAGATCACCACCAACGAACACGGCATGGCCTCGGGCGTCGTGTATTACGACCGTGACGGCGTCGAGCAGTTTCAGGCCGCCGAGGTGGTCGTGATCGCCTGCAACGGCGTCGGCACGCCGAGGCTGCTGCTGAATTCGGCGTCCGGTCGTTTTCCCCAGGGCCTTGCCAACTCCAGCGGGTTGGTCGGCAAGAACCTGATGTTTCATCCCTACGCGCAGCTCTATGGTTATGTCGATGAGCCCACCGACTCCAACCGCGCGCCGCCGACGTGCCTGTGGAGCAAGCAGTTCTACGAGACGGATGCCTCGCGTGGCTTCGTGCGCGGCTATGCATTCCAGTTCGGCCGCGGCATCGGGCCGGTGATGGAAGCCGTCACCAGCGAAGCCAAGGGGATCTTGCCCTGGGGCGCGGGGCATCACGCGGCGTTTCGAAGGCTGAACGGCCACCGGCTTGCCCTCGCGGCGATTTGCGAGGACCTTCCGGAAGAGCACAACCGTGTCACGCTCGATCCGGTTCTGAAAGACAGCCACGGTGTTCCGGCGCCGCGCGTCGATTACACCATCGGCGAGAACAGCGCCAAAATGCTCGAACACGGGATTGCGCGCGGCAGGGAGATTCTCGCCGCGGCCGGCGCCACCGAAATCTGCGTCAACAAGCCGATCCTGTACGGCGGCTGGCATCTGCTCGGCACCGCGCGCATGGGCGCCGATCCCGAACGTTCGGTGGTGAACGAATGGGGCAGGTCGCACGACGTCAAGAACCTGTTCATCGTTGACGGCAGCGTGTTCGTCACCTCGGGCGGCGTCAACCCGACTTCCACGATCCAGGCCATCGCGCTCTACATCGCCGACCAGATGAAGCAGCGCCTCGCCGATCTGTTCGACTGAGGCGACCATGTCAGCGGAAAAAAATCTCACTCCCGCGCAGCGCGACGATCTGCGAGCCGTCGCCGCGATGATCATTCCTGCCAGCAGCGAATACAATGTGCCCGGAGCCGACGATGCCGCGATTCAGGCCGACATCCTGGCCACGCTCGGCCGCGATACGGCGGCGGTGAGCGAGGCGCTGGATCATCTCGCCCGTCTTGCCGGGATGCCGCTGGACGATCTCGACGCCGACGATCGCGAACGTGTGGCCGGCGAATTCCGCGCCTCCGGCGGAACACCGGCCGCGACGCTCATTCGCGTCGTGCTGCAATGCTACTACCGCGACGACCGGGTGCTGCGATCGCTCGGACTCGAATTGCGCGCGCCGTTTCCCGGGGGATATCCGCTCGAGCAAGGCGACTGGTCGCTGCTTGAGCCGGTGAGGGCGCGTCCGTCGATGTGGCGGCGGACGACCTGAAGTTAGATCAAGAAGCGAAGGACTCGCCAATCCTATCGAGAGCAAACGGAAGCGTGACACCTCGGGAAATATCCGCCAGAATTCTTTCTCCCGGCCGAAGATAAGGGTAGGTCCGGCGTTCTGGTCGAGCGGGCGGAGCCATGGAAGGTCTGTCGCACTATCCTCTGCTTGTGTTCGCGCTGGCCTTCGTGGCGCTGTGGTCTGCTTCAGTCGCGGGCGTTTGGTTGCGCCGGACTTATCCAAGCGCGGACGACGAGCAGAACGAGCACCTCGGTGTTATCCTTGCGGCTACCCTGACGTTACTCGCCTTGATCATCGGCTTCAGCTTTTCGATGTCCATCAATCGCTATGATCAGCGCAAGAATTTCGAGGAAGCCGAAGCCAATGCGATCGGCACCGAACTGCTGCGCGCCGACCTTCTGCCTCCTGCGGATGCCGCCAACGTACGCAAGCTTCTTGACGACTATCTCGACCAACGCATCCAGTTCTATCTGAACACGAACGATGTCAGGCGAACGCGGATCGACGACCGGACCAGCCGGTTGCAGGCCGATCTCTGGTCTGCGGTTCGCGGTCCGTCCGCTGCACAACCGACGCCGGTTATGGCGCTGGTACTCGCCGGTATGAACGACGTGATCAATTCACAGGGCTACACGCAAGCGGCTTACTGGAATCGGATTCCCGCCGCCGCGTGGTATTTCATGGCGATCATCGCGCTCTGTTCGAGCGTGCTGCTCGGCTATCGCCGTCGAAATGGAAACGCGACGGGAAAGCTTGTTTTCGTGCTGCCGCTTGTCGTTTCGATTTCCTTCCTTTTGATAGCCGATATCGATGCTCCGCGGCATGGCTTGATCGAGGTCAGGCCACAGAACCTGGAAAGTTTGGCGAAGTCGCTCGGGCGCTGACGTTTGCGTCGCAGTGCGGTTGCCGATCGAAGCCTTATTCGTCGGGCCGGAGGCAGGTTCTTTCGTCTTCTGGCCCGTCCCGGGCGTTGCTAATTTAGTTGTGGAAGGCGTATCGTCCCTGACGGAAGCCCGAACAATCGGGCCCTTCAGGGAGGATGACATGCTGACACGGCGAGATTTTGCGGGCATTGCGTCTTGCGCGCTGTGCGCGATCACAGGCTTCGTTGCGAGTGACGCATCGGCACAGGGGACGCCGCCGGCGGCGACGCCAGGCGTTACCAGGAAGATATTGTCGCAGATCGACGGCCCGGCCCCCGGCTATGTCACGATCAACGTGGAGGCGGAGATCGAGCCGGGAGTGACCGTCGCACGGCACACCCACCCCGGCATTGAGTCGGCCTACATCATCGAGGGCGGCTTCGAGGTTCCGATCGAAGGGCAGCCCACGCGGATGTACAAGCCGGGTGACGGCTTCGTGGTGCCGCCGAATACGCCACATGCCGGCGGCAAGAACGGCGACAAGAAGACGAAAATCGCAAGCACCTATGTCGTCGAGAAGGGCAAGCCGCTCGCTTCACCGGCTTGAATTCCGGCGAAACGGCCGTAACCGCAACGACGACAGGCGGATGGCGTCAACGGATGGGCGGGGTGCTCGATCAGCCCCGCCGTACGCTGGCGCCGCCATCCACCGGCAGCGTGACGCCGGTGATGAAACTCGCCTCATCGGATGCCAGGAACAGCGCCGCGTTGGCGACATCCCAGCCGGTCCCCATCTTCTGGCGCAGCGGCACCTTGGAGTCGCGCTCGGCCTCGACCTCGGCGCGACTTTTGCCGAATTCGCGGGCGCGGGTATCGACCGCCATCGGGGTGTTCATCAGGCCGGGCAGGATGACGTTGGCGCGGATGCCGTAGGCGGCGTTCTGATAGGCAAGCTGTTCGGTAAACGACACCATCGCGGCCTTGGTCGCCTTGTAAGCGACATAGGGGTAGCTGGTGATCACGGCCATCGAGGAGATGTTGATGATGGCGCCGCTTTTCTGCTGGCGCATGATCGGGATCACGTGCTTGGCCGCGAGAATGCAGCTCTTGAGGTTGATCGCGATGCAGCGGTCAAGCGCCTCCTCGGAGATGTCGAGCAGTTCGGCATCGCCGCCGGAAAGGCTGACACCGACATTGTTGTGCAGGATGTCGATACGGCCCCAGCGGCGCTGGGCTTCGGCGACCATGGCCTTGAGGTCCGCGTCCCTGGTGACCTCGGCCTTGAACGCCTCGGCCGAACCTCCCTTGGCCGCGATCAGTTCCACGGTTTCCTGCGCCGAGGGCAGGTTGTGATCCACGCAGAGCACTTTCGCGCCTTCGCGCGCGAAGGTGAGCGCGGTGGCGCGGCCGTTGCCGATGCCCTCGCCGGGCGACTGGCCGGCACCGACGACAATGGCGACACGATCTTTCAAGCGCATGTCAGTTCACTCCGGGGATCGGGTACTGCTGCAGCACCTCTTTGTAATAGGGTTCGTTGTCCATCTTCATGGTCGCGAGCACGCGCACCACGGCGCAATAGAACGCGATGGTGACCACGAGATCGGTCATGTGCTCGTTGGAAAGCTCCTTCTTGATCTCGGCGAAAGTGGCGTCCGACATCGCGAGCCCGCGCACCATCTCGCGTGCGCCCTTGAGGATCGCCTTGGCGAGCGGCTCGAGGTTCGAAGGTTTGCCCTCGGTCTCGGCCATCATCGCCTCGATATCCGCGTCGGTGACGCCGAACTCCTTGCCGATCTTCACATGATGGGTGAATTCGTATTCCGATTTTTCCATCCAGCCGACCTGCAGGATTGCAAGTTCGCGCAAGCGCGGGTCGAGCTTGCTCTTGAAGCGGATGTAGCCGCCCATTCCGCTGAAGGCGCGCGCCATGTCCGGCGAGTTGACCAGGAGCTTGTGCAGGTTGGTGTTGCGCTTGAGCATGTCGCGATATTCGGGGGCGACCTGTTCGGGTTCGAGGTAGGGCAGGCGGGCCATCTTGCTGGTTCTCCTTTAGGGGTCGATCAGTGGTCGCGTGAATCCCGTTCCGGGCCTTGCAGGGTCACGCCGCCGTCGACCACCAGCGCCTGGCCGGTGATGTAGCGGGCGTGATCGCTGAGCAAAAATCTGACGGCGTGGCCGACGTCCCAGCCGGTGCCTTCGATCTTCAGCACCGAAGCGCCGGCGCGCTGGGCGCGGGCCGCCGCGCTCATGCCGTTGCCCTGCGCATAGACCATCGGGGTGTACATCGGACCGGGGCAGATGCAGTTGACCCGAATATTGTCGCCACCATGATCGACCGCCATCGCCTGGGTCAGTCCGATCACCGCGGCCTTCGATGTCGTGTAGGTGGTAAGCCCGCGCGGTCGCAGCGCCGAGATCGACGAGATATTGACGATGGCGCCGCCGCCGGCGGTCCTGATCATGGCCGGAATGGCGTATTTCGAAAGCAGGAACATGCTCTCGACGTTGATCCGCATCACCCGGCGGTAGTCGTCGGGCGTCTCGTCGACGACGCTGCCGCGGCTGCCGATCCCGACATTGTTGTCGAGGAAATCGAGCCGGCCCCAGCGACCGAGGGTGGCTTCCACCAAGGCTTTGCATTCGGCTTCGGAGGTGACGTCGCAGGCGTCCGCCGCCGCGATGCCGCCTTCCGCTTCGATCATGTCGACGGTGCGTTGGGCAAGCGCCAGTTTGCGATCAGCCACCAGCACCTTGACGCCTGCGCGGGCCAGCAGGATCGCCGCCGCCCTGCCGTTACCGATGCCATCGCCGGCCGCGCCTCCGCCGCTAACGAGCGCAACCTTGCCGGCCAGACCGGCATCTTCCTCGGGCCCCTTCATGGCGTTCCTCTTTTTGGCTGGTCCGCGCCGGGCGTGAGCCGGGCAACGCATCCGCCGTTGGGTCATAGCAGAGACAACGCCGCCGTGTCGTCGGTGTGTTTGGTGATTGCAGGTCCTATCGCTTCGCAACCCTGCCGGAGCGAACTCGTATCGATGCCGATCTGGCCCTGCGCTTCGACGTGCGCGGAATGCGGCAACAGGTGAAATCCGTCGCTGATGAGCATGGCCGCTGGCCACCGGCCGCGGGTTGACGCATTCCTGCGGAAGTCGAAATAATGAAGCGCAGAATTTTCGCCGGGGAGGCGCCATGAGGATCGTCGACGCGCAGGTGCACATCTGGTCGAAGACAGTGGTGCCGACGTTCGGCTTGCACCGCAAGGTCACAGCGTTCACCGCCGACCAGTTGCTGCGTGAAATGGACGAGGCCGGCGTCGACGCCGCCCTGATTCATCCCCCGGCCAGCTGGGACCCTGATTCAAACGCGCTCGCGGTGGCGGCCGCAAGCAGCTACCCGGACCGGTTCGCGGTGATGGGCCAGTTTCCGCTGGACGCGCCGGAAAGCCGTAAGCTGATACGCGGCTGGCGCAATCAGCCGGGCATGATGGGCCTGCGCTGGCCGTTGCTTTCGGAAACGCACCAGAAATGGCTGCACGATGGTGCGCTCGAATGGCTGTGGCCGGCGGCGGCGCAGGAAGGTTTGCCGATCGCGATGATGGGCGGCCTTTTCCTGTCGAAATTTCGCGACATCGCCGAGCGGCATCCGGATCTCAAAATGATCCTGGATCATTGTGGCCTCGACCGGCACGGCAGGGACGCCCAGGCGTTTGTCCATCTCGACGAACTGGTTGCGCTCGCCCGGTTGCCGAACGTCGCCGTCAAAGCGACCGGTGCGCCGCATTATTCGACGCAAGAGTATCCATTCCGCAACATCCAGGATGGGTTGCACCGCATCTTCGATGCGTTCGGGCCGAAGCGCATGTTCTGGGGGACCGATATCACCCGGATGCCCTGCAGTTATCGTCAATGCGTGACGTTCTTCACGGACGAGCTGCATTGGCTGAGCGGCCGCGACCTGGAAGACGTGATGGGCCGCGGCCTCTGCGAATGGATCGGCTGGGACCATCAACTGCGCGGAGGTTCCCGGGCAGCGGAGGCGCGGCGGTAAACAATGCGCGATTGAATTTGGCTTGTGCTGTCGCGCAGCGGGCGCCGGCAAAGGTAGGTCCCGCCACCACCAATGGATAGGCTGGAACGAGAAGCGTTGAAGTGATACTCTGTTTTTTAGCGCTACGTTGGTCAGCAGGAAATCGGGATTGACTTGCCGATGAACATCCTCGATCCGCAGGGTCCGATTGCCGCGGCCGACAAGACGATATTGATCGACTCCATCGCGATTATGCTGGCGATCGTCGTGCCCACGATCATCGCTATTTTCGGGTTTGCGTACTGGTTTCGACAATCCAATTCCCGCGCGCGGTATCTGCCGAACTGGGAGTATTCAGGCCGAATCGAGATGGTGGTCTGGTCGATTCCGGCCTTGACCATCATTCTGCTCGGGGGCGTCGCGTGGATCGGAGCACATCAGCTCGATCCAGCCAAGCCGGTGGACGGGACGGGAAGTCCGCTTACGATCCAGGTCGTGTCGTTGGACTGGAAATGGCTTTTCATCTATCCCGATCAACGCATTGCGACCGTCAATACGCTGACCGTGCCTGCCGGAGCGCCGCTTCGTTTCCAGCTGACGTCCGCAAGCGTCATGAATGCGTTCTTCATCCCGCAACTCGGCAGCATGATCTACACTATGAACGGCATGGTCACGCGGCTGGATCTGCGCGCCGATAATGAAGGTACGCTTCACGGTTTGTCCTCGCACTTCAGCGGCGACGGCTTTCCCGACATGATGTTCGACGTCCACGTCATATCGCCGCTCGCATTTCCCGATTGGGTCGCCAGTACCGCGCGCAGCGGCAATGTCCTGAACACCGACAGCTATACCAGCCTGGCCCGGCAGTCGGTGCCGAAGGACAAAACGGCCTACCGGCTGGACGATGCCGAACTGTTCCAGAACATCGCGACCCAGCGGATACCGCCCGGTCCTGGGCCGGAATTGACAGACAATTTGGCAAAACCGCGTAGCGGAGCGCATGATGTTCGGTAAGCTGAGCTGGGCGGTCATCCCCTTCGACCAGCCGATCCCCCTGGTGGCCGGCGCGGTGGTCTTGGTAGCGATCCTCGCCGTGCTCGCCTGGGTCGTCATCAGGGGGCACCTGCCGTATCTCTGGGAAGAGTGGATCACCAGCGTCGATCACAAGCGGATCGGCGTGATGTACACGTTTCTGGCGATGGTGATGTTGCTTCGCGGATTCAGCGACGCGATCATGATGCGAGCGCAACAGGCGATTGCTTTCCAGTCACAAGGTTATCTGCCTCCGGAGCATTACAACCAGATTTTCTCGGCTCACGGCACGATCATGATTTTCTTCGTGGCGATGCCGTTCGTGATCGGCTTGATGAATCTCGTGGTGCCCCTGCAGCTCGGCGTGCGCGACGTGGCGTTTCCGACCTTGAACTCGGTCGGATTCTGGTTGACCGCGACCGGCGCCTTGCTCGTCAACCTCTCGCTGGTGATCGGCGAGTTCGCCCGCACCGGATGGTTGCCGTATCCGCCGCTGTCGGAGCTGACCTATTCGCCGGGCGTCGGCGTCGACTATTATCTCTGGTCGCTGCAGATTTCCGGAGTGGGGACGCTTGTCGCCGGCATCAATCTGGTCACCACGATCCTGAAAGTCCGCACCAAGGGCATGAGCTATCTGCGCATGCCGATGTTCTGCTGGACCGCGCTTGCCTCAAATCTCCTGATCGTGGCTGCCTTCCCGATCCTGACTGCGACGCTCGCGATGCTGATCCTGGACCGCTATCTCGGCTTTCATTTCTTCACCAACGAAGCCGGCGGCAACATGATGATGTTCATGAACCTGATCTGGGCATGGGGGCATCCCGAGGTCTACATCCTGGTTCTGCCGGCGTTCGGGATTTTCTCGGAAGTGGTTTCGACGTTCTCCGGCAAGCCGTTGTTCGGCTACCGGTCGATGGTGCTGGCTACCATGGCGATCTGCATCATCTCGTTCATGGTGTGGCTACACCATTTCTTCACCATGGGCGCCGGTGCCGATGTCAATGCCATCTTCGGCATCGCCAGCATGATCATTGCGGTGCCGACCGGCGTGAAAATCTACAACTGGTTATTCACGATGTATGGCGGACGTATCCGCTTCACCACGCCGATGCTGTGGTCGATGGGCTTCATGGTGACATTCATCATCGGCGGTCTCACCGGCGTGCTGGTCGCGGTGCCCCCGGCGGACTTTTTGCTGCATAACAGCCTGTTCCTGGTCGCCCATTTCCACAACGTCATCATCGGCGGCGTGCTGTTTGGCGCCTTCGCGGGCTACACCTATTGGTTCCCCAAGGCGTTCGGCTTCAGGCTCCAGGAAGGGCTCGGCAAGGCTGCTTTCTGGTGCTGGCTGATCGGCTTCTACGTCGCCTTCATGCCGCTTTACGCGGTCGGTTTCCTCGGCATGACGCGCCGCATGCAGCATTATGACGTGGCCGAATGGCGTCCTTGGCTGCTGCTTGCCGGCGTCGGAGCCGTCGTGATCTTGATCGGAATTATCTTCCAGATTGCCCAGCTCGTTGTCAGCATCCGCGACCGCGACGAGCTGCGCGACTACACCGGCGATCCCTGGGACGGGCGTTCGCTGGAATGGGCCACCGCATCGCCGCCTCCGGTCTTCAATTTTGCGGTGCTGCCCATCGTCACGGGACCGGACGCTTACTGGACGATGAAGGCCGAAGCCAAGGAAGGAGCCGTGCAACCGCCCGACTACCAGCCGATCGAGATGCCGCGCAATTCGCCGACCGGCTTCGTCTGTGCGTTTTTCGCCACCCTCATGGGATTTGCGCTGATCTGGCAGATCTGGTGGATGGTGATTGCGGGATTGCTGGGGGCGTTCGCGACCTTCGTGGTGTTCGCGTGGCGCGACCATGACGAGTACGAGATCCCGGCGGCGGAGGTTGCTCGCGTCGACCGCGTCAACATCGCCGAGCGGCGCGGCATGGTCACCGCTGCGGGGGCCGTGTAATGGCGACAGCAACCGCGGCGCGGGCCGGCAGAGACCCGCATCATGTGCATGGGTTTGACGAGTTCAGCGCCGGGCAGAGCGGGCCGGCGCCGAAGCGGATCGTGACGGGCTACGGCTTCTGGATCTTCCTGCTCAGCGACATGGTGATGTTCTCGTGCTTCTTCGCGGCCTATGCGGTGCTGTCCGGACAGACCGCGGGAGGCCCGACCGGCGCCGAGCTGTTCAACCTCAGGAACGTGGCGATCCAGACCGGCTGCCTGTTGTTGTCGAGCTTCGCGTGCGGGATGGCCAGTATCGCCGCCGATGAGCGCAGCAAGTTCTGGTTCCATATCGCGATGGCGGTGACGGGTCTTCTCGGGCTCGTCTTTCTGATCATGGAGATACGGGAGTTCGCGGATCTGGTCGCGCGCGGGGCCGGTCCGACCCGAAGCGCATTCCTCTCGGCATTCTTCACGCTGGTCGGCTGCCACGGCCTGCATGTGAGCGGCGGCATTCTCTGGCTCCTGACCATGATGGCACAGGTCTACGCCAAGGGCTTCCGGGCCGACATTCAGCGCCGGTTTCTGTGTTTCGCGCTGTTCTGGCACGCGCTCGACATCATCTGGGTTGCGGTGTTTTCGGTCGTCTATCTGCTCGGGAGCATTGCATGAGCGATGAAGTTCATCATCTTCGCGATCAAACCGATCTCGCGCCCGGCGATGAGGAAGCCGGCAGCGTCAGGAATCAACTGGTCGGATATCTGGTCGGTCTCGGCCTGGCGCTGTTGCTCACCGCAACGTCGTTCTTTGTCGTCAGCACTGACCTGGTCTGGCAGCCGAGTATTCCGATCGCCATCATCGTGCTCGCGATTGCGCAGATGGGCGTTCACATCGTATTCTTCCTTCACATCACGACCGGTCCGGACAACACCAACAACGTCATGGCGCTGGCGTTCGGCGTATTGATCGTGTTGCTGGTCGTCGGCGGCTCGCTGTGGATCATGGCGAACCTCAATCAGAATATGATGCCGATGGACCAACTGATGCAGATGCAGCGGTAAGCACGGCTAGCGGATTAGCCTGAACGCGAGGCGTCGGCGCGCAGAAAGCCCGGATCATGCCCCGGGGCGTGAGGGTGAACTAAAAAGCAACATCAAGCGCTGGATCATGTCGCGGTTGTCTGGAATCCGATCATGATCTGATCTCTTTGCTTTGCGCATGATTTTTTCGGAAAGCCGTTTCCACTTTTCCGAAATCATCCTCCACATGCCCTGATCGGGTTACTTCGCCGTGGCGCCGCCCCGGCAATTATAGGCTTTGCGAAATCCGGCGGCCCGCGCGTCGTCCTCGGAACAGAACCAACGGTCCGGACGTGTCAGCGCCGGATAGCTTCGGCATCCCCGCAGATGATAGATGCCGATATCGCCGGTGACGCGGGCGCGCACGGCCAATTTTCCCTTGATGCTGCAACCGGCCGGCATGATCGGAGATTCGGGGAACAGGACGCCGCGTATTTCGCGGTCCTTGTCGGCCCGGCACGCTCCGCCCAGCAACTCGCCGTCCTTGTTGCCGTGACGGAAGTCCTCCGGCGCGACAAAGCATCCCTTCCAGAGCCCGAGGCGGTCGCTCCTGGCGTTGACCTCGTCTTCCCTGGATCGGTTCTTGGGCGACGGTTCGAGGTTGAGGGCAAAGCCTTCGCGAACCATGTCCTGGTTGAGGCTCGTGGTATCGCCCTCGACGGTGCAGACCGCGAAGTGTCGTCGTCTGGGAGGCCCGTCCGGATCGTGGTCGTAGCAACGGACCGTACGCCCGCCGATCAGTTTTGACAGGCGATCGCGGGCATCGATGCCGCAGCTCCAGGGGTCGGCATGGTCGTCGATGCAGGTCTGGTCGAGTTCGGGCGCATCGACGCCGTCGAGCCGGTAGGTGGTGTCCGCAAGCTGGATCGTGTTGCCATCCCTGACCACTGCGTTGGCCGTCCAGCCCGGGCTCACCGACAGGATGATCCCCAGGATAGGGAGAATGGAACGCAGCGAGGACGAACCGACCGGGAAGGGCAAGTTTCGGGATAGCATGCAGTCTCGCTATCGGTGAAGTTGAGCGCCGTTTCGAATGCTCTAGCATATCCTGAGATCGCAAGACCAACGCCTTGAGCGCGGGATATTAATCGATCCCGTCGTTTTGGGCCGCGGGCGATGCCGCGGCGGCACTTTTGGCTGCCGCCGGCGGGCTTCCGGTTGCGCGCCCGCCGTATCCATCCTGTGGTAAAATCGCTGCAGCTGTCGCGATTTAGGACCTGAGTATAAGGTGAGGGATTGGCCGGAGCCGTTGATTGTCAGGGGCGGGCGTGCTGGCTATAGCGGGAGCCTTAAGTCCATCCGGGGGGAAGTTCCAATGTCGGTCCAATTCGTCTTGCTGCCGGTCTTCGTTCTCGTCGGTCTCACGTTCGCGCTGCTGCTGGGGATGGCCACGACGCGCTCGCGTTCGCTCAGGGACGGCGAGACCAAGTTCAGGGACATCGCGCTGGGGGAGCAAAACTGGCCGACCCGTGCCACCCAGCTCGGCAACTGCTTCAGCAACCAGTTCGAGCTGCCGCTGTTGTTCTATGTCCTGATCGCCTTCGCGTTGCCGTTACGGCATGCCGATCTCGTGATCGTGTTGCTGTCGTGGGTGTTCGTCGTAACCCGCTTTGCCCATGCCGGCATCTTTGTCACCTCCAACAATGTGCAGCAGCGCGGCATGCTATGGTTCGCGGGCGTGCTGGTCTTGTTCGCGATGTGGCTCTATTTCGCGCTGAAGATCCTGCTGCTGATCTGACCGCAGCTTCCGGCCCGAAGCTTTACCCAAACCGAAAGTCCTGAATGACCCCCGCTGCCCGGCTCTCTGCCGCCATTGAACTCATCGATACCATCGACACCCAACGCGTCCCGGCGGCGCAAGCGTTGAAAGAGTGGGGTACCGCGCATCGCTTCGCCGGCTCGGGCGATCGCGCCGCGATCTCCGGGCTGATCTGGGATGTGCTGCGCCGCCGCGCCTCGAGCGCCTGGATCATGGACGCGGATACGCCGCGTGCGCGAGTCCTCGGCATGCTCAAACTCGAACGCGGGATGGAAGCCGACGAGATCGCAGCGCTGTGCGACGGCGGCCGATTCGCACCCCAGCCGCTGAGCGAGAGTGAGCGCGCGGCGCTGATGTCGCGGACGCTGGCGGATGCGCCGCCGCACGTCGCCGGCGATTATCCGGACTGGCTCGACGGCTTTCTGGCGCAGGCCTTCGGCGACGATCGTATCGCGGAGGCAACCGCGATGGCGAGCCGCGCGCCGCTCGACCTGCGCGTCAATACCCTCAAGGCCAAGCGTGAAAAGGTGGAAGGCTCGATCCGCCACCTCGGCGCGCGGCCGACGCCGTGGTCTCCGATCGGCTTGCGTATCGATCTCGGCGCCGACGCGCGAAATCCCGGCATCCACGCCGAGGAAAGTTTTATCAAGGGCGCCATCGAGGTGCAGGATGAGGGCTCTCAGCTCGCAGCGCTGCTGTCGGCGGCAAAGCCCGGCGAGCAGGTGATCGATCTCTGCGCGGGCGCCGGCGGCAAGACGCTGACGCTGGCGGCGATGATGCAGGGCAAGGGCCGGCTGATCGCGACCGACCGCGACAAGCGCCAGCTCGCGCCGATCCATGAGCGGCTGTCGCGCGCCGGCGTCCACAACGCCGATGTGCGTACCCCCAAGGGGGAAAACGATACGTTGGCCGACATCCGGGCCTCGGCCGATCTGGTGCTGATCGACGCTCCCTGCACGGGAACCGGAACCTGGCGGCGCAATCCCGACGCCAAGTGGCGGATGCGACCCGGCGCGCTCGAGGTGCGGCTCAAGGACCAAATCGAGGTGCTGGATCGCGCTGCCGCCCTGGTCAAGCCGGGCGGTCGGATCGCCTACATCACCTGCTCGGTGCTGCCGCCGGAGAACGGCGAGCAGATCGGAAGGTTTCTCACCCGGCATCCGGAGTTCGCGGTCGTGCCGCCGGAGCAGACCTCAGCGGTATTATGGGAGAAGGCCGAGGAATTCGTCGCCGCCACGGTGCAAACCCCCGAGGGGCTTCTGATGACGCCGCGCCGTACCGGTACCGACGGGTTTTTCGTGTCGGTGATGAAAAAAGGGTAATCGCAAAAGCCGTGATTCCGGGTTCGCCCTACGGACGCCCCGGAATGACCGTCCGAGTTTTAGCCCATATCCCCAGCCCGGCCATGGCGGCCACCCCAAGGGTTGCGAGGGCCGTCCCCGTCGCGTATCTGCTAGCCATGACAGCAGCACAGCAAGCCCCGCAGTCGACGCCTTCGGTGGCCTCGGCGCACGACAAGATTCTGATTGTCGATTTCGGCAGCCAGGTGACGCAACTGATCGCCCGCCGGGTGCGGGAGGAGGGCGTCTATTCCGAGATCGTGCCGTTCCAGAAGGCCGAAGCGGCCTTTAAAGCGATGAAGCCGAAGGCGGTGATCCTTTCCGGCGGCCCGGCGTCCGTGCTCGACGACAATGCGCCGGCAGCGCCGCTGTCGATCCTCACCGCCGGCGTACCGGTGCTCGGCATCTGCTACGGCGAACAGACGATGGCGCAGCAACTCGGTGGCACCGTCGAGGGCGGTCACCACCGGGAATTCGGTCGCGCGGCCATCGAGGTCACCGACGACTGCACGCTGTTCGACGGCGTCTGGCAAAAGGGCGGACGTTACGACGTCTGGATGAGCCATGGCGATCGTGTCACCAAGCTCCCCGACGGCTTTCGCGCGGTGGCAAGGGCGGCCGGCTCGCCGATCTCGGTGATCGCCGATGACAAGCGCAAATTCTACGCCATGCAATTCCACCCCGAGGTGGTGCATACGCCTGACGGCGCGAAGCTGATCCGCAATTTCGTCCGCAAGGTCGCCGGCCTTACCGGCGACTGGACCATGCGCGCGTTCCGCGAGGAAGCGATCGAGAAAATCCGCGCCCAGGTCGGCAAGGGCAAGGTGATCTGCGGATTGTCCGGCGGCGTCGATTCCGCGGTCGCCGCCGTGTTGATCCACGAGGCCATCGGCGACCAGCTCACCTGCGTGTTTGTCGATCACGGGCTGCTGCGGCTCAACGAGGCCGAGACGGTGGTCGATCTATTCCGGCATCACTACAACATTCCGTTGGTCCATGTTGATGCCTCGAAGCAATTCCTCGGCGAACTCGCCGGCGTCACCGACCCCGAAATCAAGCGTAAGACGATCGGGCGGCTGTTCATCGACGTGTTCGACGCGGAAGCCAAGAAAATCGGCGGCGCCGACTTCCTGGCGCAGGGCACGCTCTATCCCGACGTGATCGAGAGCGTGTCGTTCACCGGCGGCCCCTCGGTGACGATCAAGTCGCACCACAATGTCGGCGGCTTGCCCGCGCGCATGAACATGAAGCTGGTCGAGCCGCTGCGTGAACTGTTCAAGGACGAGGTGCGGGTGCTGGGGCGCGAACTCGGCCTGCCCGAAATCTTCGTCGGCCGGCATCCGTTTCCCGGACCGGGCCTCGCCATCCGCTGCCCCGGCGAGATCACGCCCGAAAAACTCGAAATCCTGCGCAACGCCGACGCCGTCTATATCGACCAAATTCGAAAGGCCGGCCTCTACGACCAGATCTGGCAGGCGTTCGCCGTGCTGCTGCCGGTCAAGACCGTCGGCGTGATGGGCGACGGCCGCACCTACGAATATGTCGTGGGCCTGCGCGCGGTGACATCGACCGACGGCATGACCGCCGACTTCTATTCGTTCGACATGAAATTCTTGGGCGAGACCGCGACCCGCATCATCAACGAGGTCAAGGGCGTCAACCGCGTGGTGTACGACGTGACGAGCAAGCCGCCGGGCACGATCGAGTGGGAGTGACTCACGTAAGCCCGGAGCCATTGCCGTTGCTGCGGTAAGTCGGCGCGAGGGGCCGCCCCTGGCAGTCTGTCTACGATTTCCCTCGATGCCCTCGCTCGATTGCGCCAGGCGCCCGTCAACCGGACGGCACAGCGGTCACCACGCGCGTTCGCGGCAATTGCCGCGCCCAATGGTCGGCGAACGCCCGGACCCGCTCGCTCATGTCGGCGCGGTTGGGAAATGACAGGCCCATCGTCGCCGTGCCGGTCAGGTCCGGAAGCACGCGCCGCAGCCTGCCTTGCTCGACATCCGGCGTGCACAGCCCGAGCGGCAGCACGCCAACTCCATGTCCTGCCAGCGCGAGGTCCCGGATCAGGAGAAAGTTGTTCGCCTGGATGGCCGGCTCGGCCGGAAAGGCGGTGCGGAAGACGTGACGCTCGAGGAAGCCGCGCATCTCGCGTGGCGGCACGATCAGTGTCTTCACGTCCGCGAGCGTCACCGGATCTCCATGTTGTTCGAGGTAGCCAGGGCTCGCGAACAGGCCGTATTCGGCCGTGAATATCGTACGCATGATGGCGTCCTGCGGATTGCCGATCCCGATCCGCAAGGCGATGTCGACATTATCGGACACCAGGCCGAGCAGCGCGTTGCTGAGGACGACCTCGAAGGTGACGCGCGGATGCCGGTCGCGGAAGCTTCCGATCGCCTGCGCCAGGAAGCGGGTGGGGAAGTCCGCCGGTGCGGTCACGCGGATCGGGCCTTTGAGTTCGCCATCCGCCGCGGCTATCGACGTGACCGTCTCGGCGAGCGTGCCGAGTGCCGCGTCCGCCCCCTCGAACAGCGCCCGACCTTCCTCCGTCAGGGCGACGGCGCGGGTGGAGCGCTTGAACAGCCGCACCCCCAGGCTCGCCTCCAGCGTCCGCACCCGCAAGCTGACGGTGGAACGCGGCATGCCGAGCCGGCGCGCCGCCGCCGAGAAACCGCCGGCCCGCACGACTTCGATGAATGTCCCGATGGCATTGAGGTCCATACTGTCCATCCTGATGGACAGTGTAGCTAGGAATTGCCGGCTGGAGCGCCCAGCCGCGTCACCCATTTGTGTCCCATCGAAACTTTGATGGAGACGAACATGAAGAGCGGAAAGATCGAGGGCAGCGAAGTCGTGAGCTTCGCCGGCCTGACGACCGAGATCATCGCCGGTGACGACGGCAAGGTCACGGTCATGAGGATGAGGGTGACGCCGAAATTCGGCGCACCGCCGCATATTTCCTATGACGAGGACAAGATCTTCCTCGTGTCCACGGGGACGCTGCGCTTCACCGTGCAGGATAGCACGTTCGATGTTCGCGCCGGCGGCTTGGTGGCGGTAAAGGGCGGCGACGTTCACGGCTTCGTGAATTTGCAGGAATCCGATGCAATTCAGCTGCTGGTGTCGACGCCGGCGCGGCATCACGACTTCTTCCGTGCAATGGCGGCATTGGGCCCCGATTACGATCCAGCCGACCTCGAGGCCGTCTGCCGAACGTTCAACCAGAAGATCGTGGGCACGGTCCAGAAGGGCTGAGGCAAGGCGTGATCAGGGCTCCGCGCCGGTCGTCCGATGCGACGATCGGCGCGGCGCCGATGGCCGCACGGCATTCAGCCGTTGAAGGCAAACAACTCGATGGGCTCGCTGAAGCCGCGCACCGGGTATTCGCCGACCCGTTCGAGATTGAAATCGCGTTCGACCAGGTCGGCGAACGCGCGGGACAGCAGCACCGTTCTGCCCAACTGCTTGGTGAGGCTTTCGAGACGCGAAGCCATGTTGACCGCAGGACCGATGACGGTGAAGTCGAGCCGGCTGCGCGATCCGATGTTGCCGTACATGACGTCGCCGACATGGACGCCGACGCCGTAATTCATCGGCGCACGACCGGTTTCGGCGTTCTTTTCGTTCAGGCAGGCCATGGCCTGATGAGCTTCGGCCACGGCGCGCAGCAAATTTGCGCAGGCCGAGGGCTCGCTGAGCGGGAAAATGGCGAGCAGCCCATCGCCCATGAATTTGAGTATTTCCCCGCCATGCCGTGCGATCGGCTCCGACATCGCGTCGAAGTAATCGTTCAGAAGATCGATGACGTCATCGCGCGGCCAGTTATCCGAGATGCGGGTGAAGTCACGCAAGTCGCAGATCATGATCGCGGCGTTTACGGTGGTCCCGCTTCCTCGCCTGGTGGCGCCGGCAAGAATGAGTTCGCTGGCGTGGGAGCCGACATAGGTTTCCAGCAGGGTTCGCGCCAGCCGGTTCTTGATGCGGATTTCGCTGACCAACGCCAGAACCGGCAACAGGCTCCGCAAGCCGGCGATGTCGGCACCCTGGAAACCTCCGGGCCGGTCGGTCGCAAATGTCACGATATGCTGCTTGCCGAGTGTATGAAGCAGCGGCCACACCACATAGTCGGTCAGGCCTTTCGCCCGCAACTCGTCATACACGGCGTGCTTACGACCGAGCGAGGGGTCCAGTTCGAGATTCTCACGCACTTCGTCGGCGCCGTCATGGATTTCATTGGCGGGACTGCCGATATATTCCGGTCGCCCCCTGGAATCGTGGTCGATCATATCGATCTCTGCGCCGCGCATCCCGTCGGCCCATACGATCCTGGCTCCGAGCCATTGCGGATTGTGGATCATCAGATGCAGCGTCGCGCGCTTGACGGGGATCCCCGCCTGCTGGAGGCGGACGCACATTTCGGCGAAAATGTTGTCGATGAAGCGTTCGTCGCGCGTGCCGTTTGTCAGCCAATGCACAACGTCGCGGTCAGGTTGCGTGACGGAACCGATGTTTTGCGGCGCGTTCATATCTTGTTGTTCCCGAACGTGAGACGGTGCTGGCGGTACCGGATATGTCGTGTTTTCAATCGACGGCGTCAATGCAGTTCGCCGCGGTCTGATCGCGCCGGCTGCACATAATTCGATCGACGGTACGCGCTTGGGGGCGCCATGGCCGGCGAGTTGCCGATCCCCCAACCTGCCTCAATTCCGTGACACTGTTGGCGCCGGTACGACCCGCCACCATCCGCCACGCGAAAAAAGTTTGCGCCTCAGCCATCCCCGTGTCGGCCTCGGTCGGTCCCGTTCGTCTTCCACCCGGAAAGAATGCTTTGGAGATCGGGATGACCAATTCTCGCTATCGCTGGGTGATTGTGGCGGCCGGCGGCCTGTTGGGCTGCGTTGCGATCGGCGGCATGTTTTCGTTGCCGGTGTTCCTGCAGCCGATCGCGAGGGATACCGGCTGGTCGGTCACGGGCATATCCAGCGCCATGACGATCGGCTTCCTGGCGATGGCCTTCACCAGCATGATCTGGGGCACCTTGTCCGATCGTTTCGGACCGCTGCCGGTGGTGCTGACCGGCTCCGTCGTATTGGCGGCGAGCCTGGCGCTGGCTAGCTTGGCGACCTCGCTGCTCGCCTTTCAATTGATCTTCGGCCTGATGGTCGGCGGCTCGATCGCCGCGATCTTCGCGCCGATGATGGCGTGCGTCACCGGCTGGTTCGATACCCATCGCAGCCTGGCGGTCTCGCTGGTGTCGGCCGGCATGGGCATGGCCCCCATGACGATGGCGCCGTTGGCCGCCTGGCTCGTCTCGAACCATGATTGGCGAATGTCGATGCGGATCATAGCGCTCGTCGTCGCCGCGATCATGATCCCGGTCGCGCTCGCGGTACGCCGCGCCCCGGCGCTGCAGGCCGGACCCGCTGCCTCATCCGGCGAGCCGGCCGAGCCGGATATGTCGCTCGCGCAGGCGCTGCGCTCGCCGCAATTCATCATCCTGCTCGCGACCAATTTCTTCTGCTGCGCCACGCATTCCGGCCCGATCATCCATACCGTGAGCTACGCCATCACTTGCGGCATACCGATGATCGCAGCGGTCACGATCTATAGCGTGGAAGGGCTGGCGGGGATGGGCGGCCGCATCGCATTCGGCCTGCTCGGCGACCGCTTCGGCGCCAAGCGCGTGCTGGTATTCGGCCTGCTCGCGCAGGCTTTCGGGGCGCTCGGCTACGTCTTCGTGCGCGAGCTGGCGGCATTCTACGCGGTGGCGGCGCTGTTCGGCTTCATCTATGCCGGCACCATGCCGCTCTATGCCGTGCTGGTCCGCGAAAACTTTCCGCTGCGGATGATGGGAACGGTGATCGGCGGCACGGCGATGGCCGGCAGCCTTGGCATGGCGACGGGACCGGTTGCCGGAGGCCTGATCTACGATGCCTTCGCCAGCTACGCCTGGCTGTACATCGGCTCGTGGGTAGCCGGCATGGGTGCCTTCCTGATTGCCTTGACGTTCAGGCCGTTTTCCAGGGCTGAGACGCAGCCCGCACCGCTGCCGGCGTGAAGCCGAGTTTCATTCCCAACTGTCGATCTTGATATCGTTGGGGAAGGGCGCGCCTTTGCCGTTTTCGAGCAGCGATTTCAGGCTGACCAGGAAGGTGCCCCACTTGGTGCTGCAATGGTGCATGAACTCGACCGGTTCTTTCCAGCCCTTGTGCTTGAAGAACACGAGGGTCCAGTCGCCGTCCTGCCTGAGTTGCCAGTCTATCTTGGTGCCGATCCATTCCTCCGGGCCCTCGACGACTTCCCAGAGGACGCGGCGGTCGGGATCGAGCGCGAGAACCTTCATGTCGAAGCCGCCGCGATCGCCGAAGCGGAATTGCAGCGCGCCGCCGACCTTGTCTTCCGCCTGCGTGCTGTTGGTCCACCATTCGGACAATCCGTCGCGCGTGGTCAATGCCTTGTAGACGTCATTGGTCGGTGATTTGATTCCGACCTTGTGCAGGATATCGAGCATCGGCGTTACTCCCTCGGCCTGGGCAAACTTCGACATCACGGGCGATGAGAACTCCGCGCGGCGATTAATCCTGCTCGCCGGCCAGCGCGCCGATCCGCGGCACGACCTTCTTCCAGCCGCCGCCCATGTTGTTGAACGCAATCTCGTTACGGGGCAGTACGAAGCCGGAATGCACCAGGCGAAGCCGCGTTCCGTCGCCGACCCGCGAGAGGGTGAAGGTGACGACGGTATCGAGCCGCGAGCCGTAGCCGACGTTTCCCTCGTCGCCGCCTCGCCATGCGTACGCGAGGCGCTGGTTCGGCACCACCTCCAGCACTTCGCAATGAATGACACCATCCCACGCGCCGGCCGCCGTCGTCTGGTAGGTGAAGCGCTTGCCCTCGACGGCCTCGAACCCCGTCGGCGTCATCAGCCATCGGCTCATCAACTCGCCGGAGGTCAGCGTTTTCCAGATCAGCTCCGGCGTGTGCGGAAAAACCTCGTCGACCACGATCTCTTGCGCCATCTCCCGGGTTTGCAATTTTGACGCGGCTTCGTTCATCGATCGATCTCCTTCAAGAGGGTTCGGAGGTTGGCAAAGCGCTTGCGCCAGAACAGGTCGTAATGGCTCATCCAGTCGAACAGCGGCGCGAGCCCCTTCGGCTCGCAGCGATAGAACACGTTGCGGCCCTGCGCGCGATCGGTGATCAGGCCGGCCTGCTTCAGGGAACGCAGATGCTGCGAGATCGCCGACTGCGTCACGCCGCTGCCGCGCGTCAGTTCGACCACGCTGATCTCGTCGGATTGCACGATCCGCTCGAACACCGCTCGCCGCGTCGGATCGGCAAGCGTGCGCATCACGGAATCAAGGGCGGTAGGGTGGATCATGTAAATAGATTAGCGACTGCTAATTGATTAGTCAATGCTAATTCAATTATTTCTTTCGACGCCGGGCCATGAGCGCTGCGGCGACGAGTGGGGTCAGCCCTGAGAACGATGGGGACAGCCCCGCGCGGGGCGCCGGGATCGCCCGTCGGCTTTCGTTCTGCTTCAGCCGGTAGTGCGAAAGGGGTTGGCAATGCGCAGGGGAGCGAACATAGGCTTCCGGCACCAATGCACCGGAAGCCCTGTCGTCACTCCGCGAGTGAGGCCTTCTCGATAACCGCGGCGACTTCCTTCGCATGAACGACGAGGGAGGCATGGCTGCCGGCGACTTCGGTGGTGCGGGCCTTCATCCTGGCGGCGAACAGCTTTTGTGCCTCGGGTGCGATGACCTTATCCTTCGTGCTGATCACATAGAATGTTCGCTTGTCGTGCCAGGCAGCCTTGTCGACAGGAGCCTCGAACGCGGTGTGATTCAACGGAAGCTGGGAGTGTGCCAGGGATTGGGCGATCTCGGGGGGAAGGTCGGCGGCGACCGCCGAAGGAAATACCTTGGGGTCGATATAAAGGTTGCCCTTTTCGTCCGGATGAATCGCACTGCCGCCTTCGGTTGCGGGACCGTTTTTGGCCAGGGACTGCAGAGACTCGCCGACATCGGGCGCGAATGCGGAGACGTAGACGAGTGCCGAGACCTTGGGATCGTCGCCGGCTTCGGTGATGACCACGCCGGCCCACGAATGGCCAACTAGAACGGTCTTGCCGTCCTGCTTGGCGAGCGCTTTCTTGGTTGCATCAACGTCGGCGGCGAGGGAGGTGAGCGGATTTTCGACGAGCGTTACATTGTAGCCCTTCTTCGTGAGGATATCGGCAACGGGTTGCCAACTCGTCTGGTCGACGAAAGCGCCGTGGACGAGCACGATGTTTTGGGCGGCCCCCTTGGGCAGTTGAGCCGATTGGGAGGAGCCGGCAAATGCCGTTCCGGCCATGAGCACACTGGCAACCGAGAGTAGAATGTTTCGCATTGATTGTTCCTGTCATTAGTCGGACCACGCGGATCCGGGGAAAGAGCAGGCGTTTCCCTAAAATTGCGGTCTTGTATCTGCCATTGCGAAGGGGTCAGTGCGCAACGCGTTGGCCGCGAGTTGAACTAGGGCAGGGACATCTCGGACGATAGTGCGCAATCGTCCAAACATTGTGTCTTACCGTCCACGTGACTGACATCCGATACATCGATGTGCTTGCCCAAATGCTCGATCCTGTTCGCCTGGGGGAGACCGAGCTGTATCATCGACATCATGGCCTGTCGCCCGACCGTTACCGCGCCCCGTAAAGCCGTTCATCCCACCACACCGGTTCCGGCAACGTGGTGGTGATGGCCCTGGAGTCGGGGTGCACCGGGTTGATCAGGATATTGCGCTCGAGCCTTGCGGGGATAGACGGGACGATCAGCAGCGCGGAGCGGCGGTCGTCGTACCACGACTGAGCGAAGGTTTTGCAGATGGTTTCGGCTCGCGCATCCCAGCCGGGATGCGCGGCGGTTCGAAACATCTCGTAGGAGACGCCGTTCGGAATCGTGATTTCGATGAAGTGCTGATTGGCGGGCATCACCAGATTCGCTTGCACCAGTTTTTCCAGCAGCGCCGTGGAATAGTGCTCGGAAGTGTAGATGACCGGGCTTGCCGGTGTATTCCAGCGTCCCGGATAGAGGCGGGCGCCTTCGGCGTCATAGATCGGAAAGGCTCCGTTCGGATCGCCAATGCGATAGCATCTCAGGACGCGATCCGTCTTCTGAGCGCTCATACACCGCCGCTGTAGGCGGCGCGGCCCATCAGATTGATCACGGCATCGGCGCCGGGGCCGGTCGCCAGCGCCACATCGAGTGGTGCCTTGTCGTCCAGCATCGGGTGCGGTCGTTCCAGAAAAGTTCTGACCTTTGCTTCGTCCCGGAAGACATCGATCGCGAAGGCGAACACCTTCGCGACGCGCGCGAGGCGGTCGCTTTCCCCTGTTGTCAGAAGCTGCTTTTGCTTGCGCCGGCGTTCGAGCGTGGGCTTGGGTACGATGCGATATGTAAAAAGCCGGACATCGTGCGGGCTGACGCGGCCCGCGAATTTCTCCAGCGCGGATACCGGCAAGCCTTTCTCGACGGAATACGCCAGCGCAAGTGCTGTCTCGGTGTTCTTCGGTTTGACGCCGAGAAGTTCGGCTGCGCTCGCGCTCCGGTAGCTCATATCGCCTCTGTATCAGTTGAGGCAGATATATGCCTCAACTGAGGTCGGGTCAATGTGTCCTGTCGTGCCCTCGCGAACGTATCGCCGCGTTCCCGCAGCAAACTCCCAGCGGAAAAACGACGGGAAAGTTGCCCGTCGGGCAAATCGCAAATCACTGTCCAGCCCTGTCCTCAGAAATATTCCCGTTCCCTTCCGACCCAAATCAACCCCATATCCCCGGCTGTCCTGTTCTCTCTGAGGGGCGTTTCGCCATCGTCACGAACGTTGGGGATGGGATGCGGTGGACGCGGCAGTGTCGGGCGTGCCAATGGCGCGCGGCGAACGGCGATGCAGCGGACGGCGAAATCGTGTGGTCCTGACGCCCCGACGCTGGCGTCAAGTTGGCGGTGATGCCTGCGCATCACGCTAACGATGGTGGCAAAAGAGCCCGGTCACCAGGGAGAGCGCGCTATAAGCCGTAAAACCATCGCGCAGGAAACGCCGGGTGTCCCGGTGAACCTGTGGTGACTACCCGTGTGCACTACCTTTTGCACGCGGGACTGCGGGTGCACCGCGCACCCGGCGTTTCCTGCGTCCCTTTTGGGATCGCCTGCGCCCTTACTCTTTTGGGCGGTGATTTGCACAACTCGGGCGCCACGCGTCGCGAGATCATAGTCATATCCGCCGTCGATACACGACGGTGTCAACATCCATAGCCCGCATGAGCGCAGCGACATGCGGGAAGGCATTTCGGAAAGCGACAAATGCGACGGTTGGCTTCGCATGTCCGTCCCGGATGTCGCTTCGCTCATCCGGGCTGCACGGCACTCCGCAACGACGGAGGCGCGACCTGATGGCAGACCCGCGCGCCCTTTTTACTGCGGCACGACTTGACGGCGGGACCGATGCGGATGATGCCATGGATGTCGTCGACCTCGGGTCGCCGAAGCTTCCGAGGATCGATATCTCTTCCACGCCAACAACAGGATTCCCCGATGGCACGTGTGCGATGTTTCACCGAGATGGGCATGGGCGTTGACGTTCACGGCCGCGACGCCACCAAGGCTGCGCGGCGCGCGGTGTCGGACGCGATCCGCCATTCCAGCGTCGGCTTCTTCCGGATGGTGGGCAAGACCGCGCACGACATGTTCGTCGACGTCACGGTCGGCGTCCCCGATCCCGCCGCGGTCGATACGTCGGCGGTCGCCAAGGAACTGCCGTATGGAACGGTGACGGTGACCGCGGTCAAAGGCGGACTTGAAGTGCCGGCCGAGCAGGGCAGCGATGCCATCATCATCGCCAATGCCGCCGTGGTCGTCAGCCTCGATGACGCCAAGCCGAGTTAGCCGGCGAAGCGGGTGCGGGGAGACTGACGGTCAATGACACCAGCGCTTCCCGACATCCTGAGCGAAAACCTTTCCGTCGTCTTCTGCGGCATCAACCCCGGACAGACGGCGGCGACGTCGGGTCACCATTTTTCGAACGGCACTAATCGATTCTGGCGCGTGCTGTTTCTTTCGGGATTCACGCCGGAGCAGATCCTTCCCGAAAACGATCGCTCGATCCTGGGTTATGGTTACGGGCTGACCACCGCGGTGGCGCGCCCGACCCGAAGCGCCGGCGAGTTGTCGCGCGCCGAACTGGTCGCGTCCGCAACCGCGCTCGAGCGCAAGCTCGCGCGCTTCGCGCCGCGCCATGTCGGCTTTCTCGGCAAGATGGCGTATGCCGCGATCACCGGAAATCAAGCGCTGCAATGGGGGCCGCAATCCCGGCCGTTCGCGGGCGCGGCGGTGTGGCTGTTGCCCAATCCGAGCGGGCTGAATCGAAACTTCACGATCGATGCGCTGGTCGCCGCCTACCGAGACATGCGCCTCGCGGTAACAAGCGAGGCGAAGCGCGCGTGACCAGGTAACTATTGCAGGAAGATGTCCCCCACCAGCAACAGCGTCCCGAACAGCAGCACCGCAAGCGCGCCGCAAATCTCCACGCCGCGGATGACCTTGCGGCCGAGCGGGCTGTCGGCGCGCGTCAGGGTGAACGCGGTTTTGCGGGCAGAGACCGCCAGCACCGCGAGCGAGGCAACGGTAATCGCCGTGCCCAGCCCCATCACCAGCGTCGCGGCGATCCCCGCCGCGAGCAGTCCCTGCGAAATCGAGAATACCAGAACGATCAGCGCGCCGGTGCAAGGCCGCAGCGCGGTCGATGCCACCACCGTCCAGGCCTTGCGCCAGTCGAGCGAACCCGCCGCGACCGTGGCGTCGGGCATATGGACGTGGCCGCAGTGAGAGTCGTGGTGATGATGACACGTCGCCTGCATCGGGGCGCGCAGGCGCGAAGCCGGGGGCGCAAGCGCGGTGGTGTCGAGCGCCTGAAAACGCGCCGGTCCCGCAGCCGTCGCGGTCGCCAGATAGCGCTCCGGCCGCGTCCATGCGTTGACGGGCTCGAAATCGAGCTGCAGCGGCCGCGCCGGCCGTATGATCTTGCTCCATACCAGCCAGCAACCGAGCAGCACGATGAGGGCATTGGAGAGGATCTCGAACTGATACGTCGCAAGCGTGATCGATACGCTGGTCATGTGCAGCACCAGCGAGGCGACCAGGATCAGTGCGATGGCGCCGCCGGCCTGCGCCAGCGAGGCGATGAACGCGAGCACGATGCCGTTTCGCAGGGTCTGCCGGGTCGCAAGCAGATAGGACGACACCACGGCCTTGCCATGACCCGGACCGGCGGCGTGAACGATGCCGTAGGCGAAAGACAGCGCCAGCAAGGTCCATATCGCGCTGGCATCGTGACGGATGGCGCGAACCGCCATCGTCATGTGCTGGTTGAAATAGAACTGGATCGAGATGACGGCGCTGGCGAGCCGGGGAAAAAATGTCTCGCCGGGGATGCCGCCGTCGGGCAGGCCCGCGCCGAACGGTCCCGTCGCCGCGGCGGCCCAGCACAGCGATGGACGCATCGGCATCAGCGCCGCTGCCGCGAACAGCAGCGCGCCGCGAAATGGAAAGGTGGTGGCGCGGCGTGGACGGCGTGTCATTTGCAGTCGATCCTTATGCCGTTGACGAGCTTGTCGGTGATGGCGAACAGTTCGGGGGGAAGCGTGCGTTGATCGGCCGGAATCACCGCCAGCTTGCGGGCCGTGGCGGCGTCCAGCGCTTCCGGCCGGTGCACGACGCTGTCGCAACCGCCGGCGGCGCCGGCCAGCGCGACCGGCTTGTCGCTGGCAAAGGTAATCGCCGCGAAGTAGGCGGGGTCGTAGACGTCGACTTCCACCGGCTTGCCGCGCACGTCGAGCGGCTTTGCCAGCGGCAACGTGAAGTGCAGCGTCAGCTTCTCGTTAGCGAAGACGTCGTAATAATCCTTCGGGCTCGCGAACGTGACCGTCACGCCCGCAACCTTCAGGCGCGTGAAATAATTGTATTCGGCGAGGGACTTCAGGTTGATCTCGGCGAACGGCTGCAGCTCCTGCCGGGTCGGATTGCCGTCGCCCTTGCTGTCGTACCCCTGGATGGCATAGGCGGAGAACGCATCGTCAAAATCCCAGACATTGGAGACGCCGACGATCTGGCCTTGTGCGTTGAAGAGGACCTGGGTCCGGGCTTCAATCAAGACATGGGGATGTGCGTCGGCGGCGCGCGGCGTCACGCCGATCGCGGCAACGACGAGCAACGGGACGATCACCCGGATCCTGCTCATGGCGCGGCCTGGTTGAGTGCGCCATGGATGGCGTTGAGCTGGCGCAGCAGCCATTGCTGGTAATGCAACCCCTTGGGCGCGTTCTCGCGCAATCCGACCGCGGGCATTCCGGTGTCATTGGCCGCGGCGACGAGTTCCTTGATTGCAGGCGTGGCAGCGTTCTGATCGTAGACGAGGATGCTGGCCTTGCGGCGCTGGATCGCATCGTTCAGGGTCGCAACCGATGCGGCGGATGGCATGCCGTTGCGCGCGAGGGCCTTGAGGTAGTTCTCGTCGGCGATCTTGAAATGGAATTGATCGACAAAGACGCGCGAGAGTTGATCGGTGACGAGGACATCCGTGCCCTGGTAGAGATGCGCAATCTCGTCGCGCTTGCGATCGATGCTCCGAAGCGCGGTTTGAGTCCGCGTCAAATTGGCTGCGATACGCGGCGCTCCGGCCGGGACGCGACGGCTCAATTCGGCGGCGAGTTGGCCGGCGAGCGTCGATACCATCTTGGTGTCGTACCAAGGGAATGCCGTTTCTTCCGGTCCGCCCGCCGCTGCGGCCTCGATCAAGACCGGCGGCGGTACGGCGCGCCGCGCCTGTTCGCACAGCCAGGCGTCGGATTTGGTCCCGCCGCAGATCACGATATCGCTGGGCGGCAAGCCGTTCGCCCCGCTTCCTCCCGGCTTTTCAGGCTTGAGCAGACTGACGGCGACGCCGGGCTCTCCGATTTGATGGGCGATGTCGGCATAGGCGACGTTCGATACGGCGATGCGTACGGACGCTGCCGTAGCATCGTTGGCCGAAAGCAGAAGCGCGATGATGAGCAGTCCGGTTCGCACGCCCTGAGCCGTCTAGTTCGTCGCCGAAGACGCCGTCATGGCGTCGACGAGCGCATCGATGTTGTGCCGAAACATTTGGGTGTAGGTCGCCGCAGGGCCATCGGGTGGCGACAGGGCTTCTGCATAGAGCTTGCCGCCGGGTCTGGCGCCGGTCGCGCTGGCGATCTGCTGCACCAGCCTCGGGTCGTTGGAATTTTGAATGAAATAGAGCTTGATGTGTTCGGCCTTCACCTGGTCGATCAGTCTGGCGACGTCGCCGGCGGACGCTTCCGTCTCAGTGGAGAGGCCGAGCGGCGACAGGAACGTGACTCCGTAATCGCGGCCGAGATATCCGAACGCATCGTGGCTGGTCAGGATCAGACGATGCCGCGGCGGGATCGGATCGATGTGCGCGTGTGCATAGGCGTC
Source organism: uncultured Alphaproteobacteria bacterium (assembly GCA_963756215.1). GTDB lineage: Bacteria > Pseudomonadota > Alphaproteobacteria > Rhizobiales > Xanthobacteraceae > Bradyrhizobium. The sequence continues at coordinate 71,721 of CAVWMY010000005.1, forward strand.
GAGATCGTGCAGCTCGGTGGTGTAACGCGCGGCATTGGCCTTGAAATCGTCGGCGTCGGTGGGGTCGGCCGCGGCGAGCGCGTTTTCGATGTTGGAAACCCACACGATTACGTTGATCGGACTGTTCCAAACGTGCGGATCGTCGGAAATTTGGCCTTTCCGCGTACGTTCGCGAAGTTCGATACCGTTCGAAGCGATCACGGGCGTTCCGCGATAACCGGACGCTTTGGCAAGCTTTTCGAACCAGCGCTCCAGACCTTCGCCGCTGATGAAGCAGACGTCGGCCTCATTGAGGTCCCTGGCGTCCGTGGGCGACGGCTCGTACTGATGGGGGTCGCCGTTCGGTGGCACCAGGCTCGTCACTCGCACGTGACGGCCACCAACCTGCTGCACCACGTCCCCCAATACGCTGAAGCTTGCGACGACTTGCAGGGTTTTGGCGGAAGCCGGTGTTGCCGCCGCGAGAGGGATCATCGATGCGAATGCGATCAGACCGACTCGCGTGGCTCTCATGATCGTCATTTTTCAGCCGGTTGTATGGGGATGAGGGAAGAAGCGCCGGACCGCAGCGGAGGGACCGATCAGCAGCGAGCCGCCGTAGATCAGGCTCGCAGTCAGGATGATGGTCGGTCCCGAGGCAAAACCGAGATGATAGGAGATGACCAGTCCGACGTAGCCGGAAACCGCCGCCGTTGCGGCCGCGATCGCGACCATGACCGGCAGGCTGTGCGCCCACAATTGGGCGACCGCGGCCGGCAGCATCATCAGCCCCACCGCCATCAACGTTCCAAGCGCCTGAAAGCCGGCAACGAGATTGAGGACGACGAGAAACAGGAAAATGAAATGATAGAGCGATCCACGCCCCTCGACCGCGCGCAGGAAGCCGGGATCGAAGCATTCGACGACCAGCGGCCGGTAGATCACCGCCAGCGCGACGACGGTTACCGACGTGATGGCGCCGACAAAATAAAGTGCGCCGGCATCGATCGCCAGGATGGTCCCGAACAGTACATGCAGCAGATCGATGTTGGAGCCGCGCGACGAGACGATCAGTACGCCCAGCGCCAGCGATGCGAGATAGAAGCTTGCGAAACTCGCGTCTTCGCGCAGTGGCGTGGTCCGGCTGACCAGCCCCGAGAGCAGCGCCACGCTGAGGCCCGCGACCAATCCGCCGAGCCCCATGGCGGGAAGCGAAAGGCCGCCGGCAATGAGAAAGCCGATCGCAGCGCCCGGCAACACCGCATGGCTCATGGCGTCGCCGACCAGGCTCATGCGGCGGAGCATCAGCAGCACGCCGACAGGGCCGGATCCCAACCCGAGCGCGACGCAGGCGACCAGCGCACGGCGCAGGAACCCATAATCGACAAAGGGCGCGACCAGGAGATGATAGGGCGTCATGCCGCGCTCCGGTCCGGCGCGGTGCAGATAGCCGCGTCCTCATCCCATTGCTCGGCCATGGCGCGTGCGCGCAGCAGATTGTCGGCCGTCATCGTTGTTGCGGTCGGCCCCCAGGCGATCGGTTCGCGCGCCAGCAGAAGCGTTTGCGGAAAATGGGCGTGGACCTGCTCGAAGTCGTGCAGCACGGCGATCACCGTGCGACAGTCCTGGTGCCAGCGTTGAACGATGGCCAGAAGGTCGCGGGTGGTGCGGGCATCGATCGCGGTGAACGGCTCGTCGAGCAGGATGATTTTGGCGTCCTGCAGAAGCAGCCGTGCGAACAGGACACGCTGGAACTGTCCCGCGGACAAGGATCCGATATGGCGGCGTTCGAACCCGCCCAGTCCCACCGACGACAGCGCACGTTGTGCTTTCGTCGCGCTCGCCGGGGAGACCGCGCGGAATGCGCCGGTCTGTCGCCATGCGCCGAGCAAGACGGCGTCGCCAACGGTCAGCGGAAAGCGGCGATCGATGTCTGCGGCCTGCGGCAGGTATCCGATATCCCGGATCGGAAGCTGGTCACGATTGATTGTCCCCGAGGCCAGCGGAAGCTCATTCATCAGCGCCTTGAGCAGGCTCGATTTTCCGGCGCCGTTCGGGCCGGCAATCGCCGTCAGGCTTCCGAGTGCGAATGTACCGTTGAGGTGATGAACCGCCGGGTGACGGTCATAGGCGATCGTGACGTTGTGCAGATGGATGCCGGTTCGCGTCATGGCAGCCTAACCGCCCATAAAATCGCGAGCCACAGGCCGCCTACAACGCCCAACAACGCCGCCAGCCGGAGCAGGGCTGACCGAGCCATTATGGAAACGAGGAGAGGCTGAGGTTCCGTCACGAAGGCTTTCTGCGCATTACGTCCGTCACTCTGGGCAAAAAACCAGCAGAGGATGTTATGTTATAACGTAACTAATCGAATGCGGCGTTGGTATGGCGCAGCCCTGGTCTGGCGGCGCTCCGACGGGTGGCGAGCGCACCGCCAACGCGCTTTCGAGCGTGTTGGCGGCCGAAGAACAGGAGGATGGTCGCCGATGGCGACAAATTGATCGGACGACGCAGATCAGTTGGGCCAGGGAGAATCGAGAATGATGCTGCAGAAGTTCATCCGCCGATAGCTCGGATCCTTCAGCGCCAGCACGTCCGCCTTGACGTTGCCGAAGGTTGTCAACGGCTTCTTGATGATGCCGGCGGCGAAGTGGTCGATGATGTTCTCCTTGAAATTCGCCTCCCGCGGGTGATGTGCGCAGACATGGTCGCGATGCTGATGCGAGAACTCGTCGTAGCCGATACCGAGCACGTCCATCTCGACTCCGGCGGTTACCAGCGCGATGGTGGGACGCATATGCGCGGGCACGCCGGGCGTGGTGTGGAGCGCAATCGCCGTCCATACGTCTTCGATGTCGCGCTCCGCTACGCCGTAACTCCTGAGGAAATCGCGCGCCGCGTTGGCTCCGTCGACCTCGAAACGCAGATCAGGACTCGCGTAACGCTCCGTCAGGCCCATGTCGTGGAACATGGCGCCCATATAAAGCAGCTCCGGATCGTATTTCAGCGCGCGGCGTTCGCCGGTGAGCGCGCCCCAGAAGAAGACGCGGCGGCTATGATTATAGAGCAGGTCGTCTTCGGTATCGCGGATGAGTTGAGTCGCAGCGCGCGCCATGGCGCTGTCGGGAACACGGATACCTGCAACGGTTTCAGTCATTTCAAGACACTCCTTGATGTGGCAAAACGCCGGCGTGGCGTAAATCCACGCGCGCTCGGCCTGCCGGTTTTGTGGCCACCAGATCGCGTCGGCCTTTTCGCCCTGGCGGCGGAAGCTGCGCGATCCACTCCACAGTTTTTGGCTATGCCGGCCAGCGATCGCAACGACGGCCGTTCCGCCGGATCGAGCCAATGAGACAGCAATTCGCGCCAGTATGGCCGGGAGGGAGAAACCAATGGCGATCCAGAAAGTGGCCATCGCCATCCATGAAGGTGTGCAGGCGTTGGATGTCGCTGGACCGGTGGACGTGTTCTCCGAGGCGAACGGCTTTGTGAAAGCCGGAGACGGCTACGAAACAGTGCTGGTGGCGAAGAACCGGCAGCCGCTACGGGCCTCCAACGGCATGACCATCACCGCAGACGTCGATTTCGCCGAGGCGGGAGGCGGCTTCGCGATCATGTTGGTCGCCGGTGGCCCCGCGATGCCCGACGGAGAGCCGGATCCGGAACTGACGCAATGGCTGCGCGCGGCGCCAGGCCGCGCCGACCTCTATGGTTCGGTCTGCACGGGCGCATTTGCGCTCGGTCATGCCGGTCTGCTCGATGGTCATAAGGTTACCACCCATTGGCAGAACGCCCAGCAACTCGCATCGCGCTTTCCGGCCGCCGACGTGATGTTCGACCGCATCTATATTCGCGATCGACGGCTGGTGACATCGGCAGGCGTGACCGCAGGGATCGATCTTGTGCTGTCTCTGATCGGCGAGCGTCATGGGCCAAGGGTCGCTGTCGCCGTGGCCAAGCGGCTGGTCGTGGTGGCCCAGCGCCAGGGTGGACAGTCGCAGTTCAGCCCCTATCTGACCGCGCCGGTCCGCGACGGGTCATTGATCGCGCAGGCGCAGGCGCATGTCATGGCACATGTCGGCGGCCGGCACACGCTGCAATCTCTGGCGAAGCAGGTCGGTATGAGCGCGCGCAACTTCGCCCGGCATTTTGTCGAGGAAACAGGGATCACGCCACATGAATTCGTCGAACGCGCGCGAATCGATGCGGCGCGAATGCTGTTGGAGGCGAGCGACCAGCCGTTGAAGGCGGTCGCATATGACTGCGGCTTCGGCACGGCGGACCGGATGCGGGTGATCTTTAGCGAACGGTTGGGTGTATCGCCGGCCCAGTACCGAGCCAGCTTCCGCACCGCCTGATAACCGAGTGGGCGGCATATCGTCAGGACAGATGTCTGAGCAATTCATAAACCACCGGGTCCTCGGCGCAGGCGCCAAATCCGCATTCCAGCATCGTCGAGACCACATTCAGCGCGGTTAGACCGATCACAAGCCAGACCGCGGCGCGAGCGAAGCCGCCAACAACGACCTGCGGGGTCGCGCCGTCTTCCCCGAACTGACGATCGAACAGAAGGACGACCGCGAGCAGTGCGATGGCCGCCACAAAGCCGATCAGCGCCCAAGTATAGTAGTGATAGCCCAACAACGCGGTGCCGAAGCCCGCGTCACCCGGAGTGATGTGCAACAAGGCTTGGCGCGTCGAGAACGTCGCACCAACGAGAGCGGCCAGCAGCGACAACGCGTAGTGACTGGGCCGCGGTCCCCATCGGACGTTCAGGATCGGGCCGATTGCCAGCGCCGCAAACTGGATGCGTTGAAGCAGGCACAGCGGGCAGGGCAGTTCGTGCAGCAACAGTTGCGCCGCGAACGCTGTGGCCAGCACCAGTGCAACGGCGTAGAGGCCGATCGCGTTGAGGGTGACGGCGAGCGCGCGAGTCATCCGAAGGCCTCAGAACGACAGCTTCAACGTATCGGTGGCATGGTACAGATAGGTCGCGACCGAGGCGAGCAGCGCCACGGCGAACAATGTCAGCGCAACGCGGCGAGGCCCGCGCCAGGCAACGAGCATGACTACGACCAGAGCCAAAAAAAGCGCGGTGAATTCCATCTGCGTCCCGGATGCAAGCAAGCCCGCTGTAATCTACAATGACCCATACAACTGCGCTATCTAAAATGGATCAAAATGCCCATCACTATTTACGGTATCAAGAACTGCGACACCATGAAGAAGGCCCGCGCATGGCTCGATGGTCACGATGTGGCTTACGACTTTCACGACTACAAGGTCGAGGGCATCACGAAGGACAGGCTCAAGCGCTGGTCCGATGAAGTCGGCTGGGAAGCGCTGCTCAACCGCAGCGGCACCACCTTCCGCAAATTGACCGATGACGACAAAGAGGGTCTGAATGAGCGCAAAGCTCTGGCTTTGATGCTGGCACAGCCGTCCATGATCAAACGTCCGGTGCTCGATCTCGGCGGCAAGCTGCTGGTCGGTTTCAAGCCGGAAATCTACGCCAGGGAAGCAGTGCCGTCGGGCCGGTCCGGCGCTCGGAAGGCTTGAATGTCGTTCGATGGCATCACCCGATAGGCGGTGTCGGTGGACCGTCAGCTGAATTCGATAGCGTCGCCGGCGGGAATAGGTCCGTGAGCACGGTGGAACAGGTCGTGATCGATAACGGCGCGAAGCCTCGGTATCGGCAACGTGTCGTTTCCGCGCATCAGATTTCTGATTTCAAATCCGCCGTCCTCGCTGATCGTCTTCAATGATGCAATCAGGTGGGTGACATCGCCGGTTTCGGAAAACGGCAACAACAGGCGCTCAAAGGCAACCGAGCGGCCGTAGATGTCATCGATGTTGGCGATGGTGTAGACCGGAAGCGCGCGCTTCACGCATTCATGGTAGACCGGCATCACGACGGGGGCGAGACGGGCGCCGAGATATTCATCGAGGTACCGGCCCTTGCCGGTGTTGCCGTAAGCGTTGGACATCCGAGTGCCCTCGCTCTCAATCACCAGGCGTGGAAGTTCGCGTTCGCCGTCCACTGTGTAGTAGACGAGATCAGGGAGTTCGTCGGCGAGCCGGGAGGGGTCGTATCGCTCGACGCGCGGCGTTTTCCGGGCGGGGGCATATAGCCGCAGCCAAGTGTTGAGCAGATCACGCTGTTTGATCGATTTGACGATCGACGGGTTGGCGCTTTGGAAATCCAAGGTCGTATCCGATCCCCTTACACACGCCCCTAAGCATCTGCGCTACCCGAAAATTTTTAATGAAGAGGGCGAAATTGCGCGGAAGTTCGGTTAACGGATGCTTTCTGTTGGGTTTGGCGGGCGGTCACGTCCGCCGGTCTGGTTTGCTTGGATGGTTCGACCAACGGTGAGGCGGCCATCGCTGCACGCCCAAGCTTTCCGCCTTGCGTAACCCCCGCCATTGACGGCATATTCCGGCCCGGAGGCGGCGGTTCGAGGCAGAGTGATCGGAAGGCGTCCTGCAAGAACCTGCTGGTTGGAAAAATGAGCCAGGCGCGAGGAAATTTCGTGGCGCTGGCTGACGGGGGAAATTTGATTGGCCGATGAGTTCATTCTCGAGACCCACGGATTAACCAAGGAGTTCGCGGGCTTTTTCGCCGTTCGCGACGTTGGGCTCCGGGTCCGCCGCGGCAGCATTCACGCGTTGATCGGTCCAAACGGGGCCGGGAAAACCACGTGCTTCAACCTCTTGACCAAGTTCCTGAGACCTTCCGCCGGTCAAATCTTGTATAAGGGCCGGGACATAACGGCGCTGGCGCCGGCCGAGGTCGCGCGTCTCGGACTCGTGCGCTCGTTCCAGATTTCGGCGGTGTTTCCGCATTTGACCGCGCTGGAAAACGTGCGCGTCGCGTTGCAGCGCCAGCACGGGCACTCCTTCGACTTCTGGCGATCAAAAACCATCCTTGACCGTTTCAACGGGCGCGCCCGCGAACTGCTCGATGACGTCGGCTTGAGCGAGTTTGCGACTACACCGGCGGTCGAAATGCCCTACGGGCGCAAGCGCGCGCTCGAAATCGCCACCACGCTGGCGCTTGATCCGGAAATGATGCTGCTCGATGAGCCGATGGCCGGCATGGGCCATGAGGACATCGACAAGATCGCCGCTCTGATCAAGCGTATCTCCGCGAAGTACACCATTCTGATGGTCGAACATAATCTGAGTGTCGTCGCCAACCTTTCCGACATCATCACCGTGCTCACCCGCGGGCACGTGCTTGCGGAAGGCAATTATGCCGATCTGACCAAGGACGAACGGGTCAAGGAAGCCTATCTGGGGGCGGGTCATGGTTGATCTGAAAACCGCCGAGGCGGCTGCGGCGAAACCGGCATCCGGCGTCGGCGCGCAGGTTCTCTCGGTTCAAAACCTGCAGGCCTGGTACGGCGAGTCCCACATCCTTCACGGCATCAATTTCAGTGTCAACGCCGGCGAAGTGGTTACGCTGCTCGGCCGCAACGGCGCCGGTAAGACCACGACGCTGAAATCGGTGATGGGAATCATCGGTAAGCGTACCGGTTCGATACGTTTTGACGGTACGGAGATCATCAAGGCATCGTCGGACAGGATTGCGCGTCTCGGTGTGGCCTTTTGTCCCGAAGAGCGCGGAATTTTCGCAAGTCTCGACGTCCGCGAAAACCTGATGTTGCCGCCTGTGGTGCGCCCCGGCGGTCTGCCGCTGGAGCAGATCTTCGAACTGTTTCCGAACCTCAAGGAACGGCTTTACAGCCAGGGCACCAAATTGTCGGGCGGCGAGCAGCAGATGTTGGCGATCGCACGGATCCTGCGTACCGGTGCGCGCTTCCTGATGTTGGACGAGCCGACCGAGGGCCTTGCCCCGGTCATCATCCAGCAGATCGGGCACACCATCGCGCGGCTCAAGTCCGAAGGGTTCACCATCCTGCTGGTCGAACAGAATTTCCGCTTTGCCTCGACGGTGGCGGACCGTTTTTACATCGTCGAGCACGGCAAGATCATCGATGGTTTCGCCAATTCCGAACTGCAAGCCAATATGGACAAGCTTCACACCTATCTCGGCGTGTGAAAAACGAAAAAGTTTTAGGGGGAGGACAATATGAAGAAAACAATTTCGGCACTGTTGGTCGGAACCGCGTTGACGCTCGCCGCCGGCACTCCGGTTTTGGCGCAGGACAAGACCGTCAAGATCGGTGCGCTGAGCGATCAGTCCGGCCTTTACGCCGATCTTGGTGGCCCCGGCTCGACCCTGGCGGCGCAAATGGCCGTGGAGGATTCCGGCCTCGCCGCGAAAGGCTGGAAGATCGATGTCATTTCGGGCGATCACCAGAACAAGCCCGACATCGGTACTTCCATCGCACGGCAATGGTTTGACGTCGACAAGGTCGACGTGATCGTCGACGTGCCGAATTCCGGTGTCGCGCTTGCCGTCAACAATGTCGTCAAGGAAAAGAACGGGGTGTATATCAACTCGGGCGCGGCGACCTCCGATCTCACCAACGCACAGTGCTCACCGAACACGGTGCACTGGACTTACGATACCTACATGCTCGCCCACAGCACCGGCCAGGCTCTGGTGAAGGCCGGTGGCGATACCTGGTTTTTTCTGACCGCCGACTACGCCTTTGGTGCGGCCCTTGAACGGGACACCACCGCGGTCATCACCGCAAACGGCGGCAAGGTCGTGGGCACGGTCAAGCATCCGCTGAACACCTCGGACTTCTCGTCATTCCTGTTGCAGGCGCAGTCGTCGAAGGCCAAGGTCATCGGACTGGCGAACGCCGGCGGCGACACCACCAACAGCATCAAGCAAGCGGCCGAATTCGGCATCGTCAAAGGCGGGCAAAAGCTCGCCGCGCTTCTGTTGTTCATCACCGACGTCAAGGCAATCGGCCTCGAAACCGCCCAAGGCCTCAATTTCACCGAGACGTTTTACTGGGACATGAACGACCAGACCCGGGCGTTCTCGAAGAAGTTCGCCGCCCGGATGAAGAACGGTGCCGTCCCCACAATGGTGCAGGCCGGTGTCTATTCGGGCCTGATCCACTATTTCAAGGCGCTGGAAGCCCTCGGCGGCAACCCGCATGACGGCGTCAAGGTCGTCGAAAAGATGAAGTCGATTCCGACCGACGATCCGCTGTTCGGCAAGGGCAGCATCGAGCCCAACGGCCGCACGATTCATTCCGCCTATCTGTTCGAGGTGAAGAGCCCGTCGGAGTCCAAGGCGCCGTGGGACTTCTACAAGCTGGTCGGTACGGTCCCGGGCGATCAGGCGTTCACGCCGCTGGACAAGAGCACCTGTTCGCTGTTGAAAAAGTGATCCCCGGCGTTCGGTGGCCGGTCGCCGCCGAACGCCCTCGTTTCGAAATGTTGAGCGCGAGAAAGTATCATGCAGGCCCTTTACGCCCAGCTCCTGGTAGGACTGATCAACGGCTCGTTCTACGCGCTGCTCAGTCTTGGACTGGCTGTGATCTTCGGCATGCTCAACATCATCAATTTCGCTCACGGCGCGCTCTACATGATGGGGGCGTTCGGCGCTTACTTTCTCCTGAACTACGCCAATATCGGCTATTGGCCGGCGCTGATCCTCGCGCCGCTGGCGGTCGGTATTTTCGGCATGATCCTCGAGCGGACCATGCTGCAATGGCTGTCCGGGCTGGATCATCTCTATGGCTTGCTGCTGACGTTCGGACTGGCGCTGATCATCCAGGGTGTGTTTCAGAACTACTTCGGCTCATCGGGCCTGCCTTACTCGATTCCTGACGAACTCAAGGGCGGCACCAATCTCGGCTTCATGTACCTGCCGATCTATCGGGGCTGGGTGGTCGTGTTCTCGCTCGTGGTCTGCCTGCTCACCTGGTATCTGATCGAGCGCACGCGGCTCGGCGCCTATCTGCGGGCCGCCACGGAAAATCCGACCTTGGTGCGCGCCTTCGGCATCAACGTGCCGCGAATGATCACGCTGACGTACGGGCTCGGCGTCGGGCTTGCTGCGCTGGCCGGGGTGTTGTCGGCGCCGATCAACCAGGTGCGGCCACTGATGGGCGCCGACCTGATCATCGTGGTGTTCGCCGTGGTGGTGATCGGCGGTATGGGGTCCATCATGGGTTCGATCATCACCGGCTTTACGCTGGGCGTGATCGAGGGATTGACCAAGTACTTTTATCCCGAAGCCTCCAACACCGTGGTATTTGTGCTGATGGTGCTGGTGCTGCTTGTGAAGCCTTCAGGATTGACAGGACGGGCAAGCTGACATGACAGTCATGACCGACGACGCGCTATCGGCGACGCCTCACGCTCTCCGCGATGAGATGGTCGCATTCGGTATCATGACGGCGCTTTTGCTGATCGTGCCGTTCACCGGCCTTTATCCTTTCTTCGTGATGCAGGCGTTGTGCTTCGCGCTATTGGCCTGCGCCTTCAACCTGCTGATCGGCTATGGCGGGCTATTGTCGTTCGGCCACGCGATGTTCCTGGGCACCGCAGGTTATTTCACCGCGCACGCGTTGAAAGTATGGGGCTTGTCGCCCGAACTCGGAATACTGGTCGGCACCGCCGGCGCGGCGGCGCTTGCCGTCATCACCGGTGTGGTCGCGATCCGCCGCCAGGGCATCTATTTCGCGATGATCACGTTGGCCCTGTCGCAACTATTGTATTTCATTTACCTGCAGACGCCGTTCACCCATGGTGAAGACGGTATCCAGGGTATTCCGCAGGGCCGTCTGTTCGGGTTTATCAATCTGGCGAACCCGACCGTGCTTTATTACGTGGTTCTCGCGGGCTTTCTGCTTGGCTTCCTGCTGATTTTTCGCATCATCAACTCGCCGTTCGGCGAGGTGCTGAAATCGATCCGGGAAAACGAGCCGCGCGCGATCTCGCTTGGCTACAAAACCGACCAATACAAGCTCCTGGCCTATATCCTCTCCGGAACGCTGGCGGGACTTGCCGGTTCGCTGAAGGTCTTCGTTGCACAGAACGCCTCATTGACCGATGTGCATTGGACCATGTCGGGCGAAATCGTGCTCATGACGCTGGTCGGCGGCCTCGGCACGGTGTTCGGACCTGTCATCGGCGCGTTTGTCATCATTGCCATGCAGCAATATCTGGCCGGCTTCGGCCAGTGGGTGACGGTGATCCAGGGAGTGATCTTCGTGACCTGCGTCTTGACGTTCCGCCGGGGCGTAATCGGCGAAATCGCGCATTACTTCCGGCTTTCGCTCTAAGCGGAACGGTTCTTCGCAATATTTAGACGCCGGACAACGCGGGTGCATGGATGTGGCTCCCTTGACGGGCGGCCGTCCGCCGTCCAAATAAACGATCTGTGACAGCCGTGTGACAGGCCACCCTGGGCGCGCGCTCCTCAACGACGGACACCCGAAAATGCTGCGCTGGTTTCGTGCCTTTCTGCCCAGGGAGGAGCGGTTCTTCGACCTGTTCGCCCGGCATTCCAAAACGGTCGTGCAGGGGGCGCTGGCATTGCAGGATATGCTGCGCGGCGGCGAAGATATCTTGGCTTCCTGCCAGCGCGTCAGTCAGTTCGAGAACGAGGCTGACAATGTCACCCGCGAGGTGCTGACCGCGGTACGCCGTACCTTCATCACGCCCTTCGACCGCGTCGACATCCAGAATCTCATTACTGCGATGGACGACGCCATCGACCAGATGCAGCAAACCGCCAAAGCGGTGGTGCTGTTCGAGGTTCGTCACTTCGAACCGCCGATGCTCGAAATCGGAACGTTGCTGGTCGAGTGCGCAAACCTGGTCGGCCGCGCGCTGCCGCTGATGAAGTCGATCGGCGACAACGTCGCGATGCTGACGGCGATCACCGAAGAACTGACGAAACTGGAGGGCCGCGTCGACGACCTCCATGATATCGGCCTGAAGGAGTTGTTCCTCAAGCATCGCAACGCCAACACGATGGATTTCATCGTCGGCGCGGAAATCTACGACCATCTGGAGAAAGTCGCCGATCGGTTCGACGACGTTGCCAATGAGATCAACAGCATCGTCATCGAACAGGTATAGGGCAGGGCCGCGCTGTGGACGCCACGCTAGGTCTTCCTATTCTGGTCGGGCTGATAGCCGTCGCGCTGTTGTTTGACTTCCTGAACGGATTGCACGACGCCGCCAACTCGATTGCGACGATTGTTTCGACCCGCGTGTTGCGGCCGCAATACGCGGTGTTGTGGGCGAGTTTCTTCAATTTCGTCGCTTTCGGCATATTCGGGCTCAACGTCGCCCACACCATCGGCACCGGGATCATCGAGCCCAGCGTGATCGATCCGCAGGTCATCTTCGCAGCATTGACAGGAGCGATCGTCTGGAACCTGATCACGTGGGGCTTGGGAATTCCGTCTTCGAGTTCGCATGCGCTGATCGGCGGCCTGGTCGGCGGCGGGATGGCCAAGGCGGGCATTTCCGTAGCGGTCTGGAGCGGATTGTCGAAGACGCTGCTCGCGATCGTGTTGTCGCCGTTGATCGGATTTCTGTTTGCGCTGGTGTTGGTAGCGATCGTGTCGTGGGCGTCGGTGCGCTCGACGCCGTTTGCGGTCGATCGTGCGTTCCGTATCCTGCAATTCGTCTCGGCGTCGCTGTATTCGCTCGGTCATGGCGGCAACGACGCGCAGAAAACCATGGGCATCATCGCGGTCCTGTTGTACTCGCAAGGCTACCTCGGCGAGCATTTTTCGGTGCCGTTTTGGGTGGTGCTGGCCTGCCAGGCGTCGATGGCGCTGGGCACGCTGATGGGCGGCTGGCGGATCGTCCGCACCATGGGGCTGCGGATCACAAAATTGACCCCGATGCAGGGCTTCTGCGCCGAGACCGGCGGTGCCGCCACGCTGTTCATCGCCACGGCGCTCGGGGTTCCCGTCTCGACGACCCACACCATCACCGGCGCCATCGTCGGCGTCGGCGCGGCGCGGCGGGTCTCGGCGGTGCGGTGGAATGTGGCGAGTTCGATCGTCTATGCCTGGGTCATCACCATCCCGGCGTCGGCGGCCGTCGCGGCGCTGGCCTATTGGACCGTGTCGGGGCTGCTGCGCTGATCAGGTGACAAGTTTCAGGCCGCCGATGCCAGCGACGATCAGTCCGATGCAGGCGAGGCGGGCCGCGGTAGCGGGTTCACCGAACAAGGCAATGCCGAGGATTGCCGTTCCGACCGCGCCAATGCCGGTCCAGACCGCATAGGCGGTTCCGATCGGCAGCGACTTCAAGGCAACGCCGAGCAGGATGACACTACCCGCCATGCAGGCGAGTGTCAGCACGGAGGGAACGAGCCGGGTGAAACCTTCGGTATATTTGAGGCCGATCGCCCAAGCCACTTCCATCAGGCCGGCGATGAACAACACGATCCAGGCCATGACGACCCTCCCGAGCAGGCAGGGTCGTCCCCGCGATGGTATGTTGTGGAATAGGAAGGCCGACCTTCCACGCCGGATATGGGACTGGCCGACCGCATCCGCAACCACCAAATGAAGCTTGATTAGCCCGATTTTCCCTGCCAAACGCTCGACCGATGTCCGACATTGCCGCCACCGCCGAATCACGATCCCGCTCGCCGCTATCAGATGAAGTGGCGCGGCGGCGGACGTTTGCGATCATTTCCCACCCCGACGCCGGCAAGACCACGCTGACGGAAAAGCTGCTGCTGTTCGGCGGCGCGATCAATCTGGCAGGGCAGGTCAAGGCCAAGGGCGAGCGGCGCAATACCCGTTCCGACTGGATGAAGATCGAGCGCGAGCGCGGCATTTCGGTCGTGACCTCGGTGATGACCTTTGAATTCGAGGGCCGCGTTTTCAACCTTCTGGACACGCCGGGTCACGAGGACTTCTCCGAAGACACCTACCGCACGCTGACGGCGGTCGATTCGGCGGTGATGGTGATCGACGCCGCGAAGGGTATCGAGGCACGTACGCGCAAGCTGTTCGAGGTGTGCCGGCTGCGCGACATTCCGATCATCACCTTCATCAACAAGATGGACCGTGAGAGCCGCGACACGTTTGAATTGCTAGACGAGATCGAAAAGACGCTGGCGCTCGATACCACGCCGATGACGTGGCCGGTCGGCCGCGGCCGGGATTTCCTCGGCACTTACGACGTCATCAACGGCGGGGTCCGCCTGCTGGAGGGCGGCGGTGCCAAGACCGGTGCGGCGCAACAGATCGACATCGCTGAGCTTGCGGGCCGCAATGCCAATCTCGACGTCGGCGCGATCAAGGATGAGTTGGCGCTGGTGTCGGAAGCCTGCCCTCCGTTCGAGCTGGAGGCGTTCCGCGAAGGCCATCTCACGCCTGTTTATTTCGGCAGCGCGCTGCGCAACTTCGGCGTCGGCGATCTGCTCGAAGGTCTCGGCCGTTTCGCGCCGCCGCCGCGGGCGCAGGACAGCAATCTGCGCAAGGTGGACGCGTCAGAGCCGCGCATGAGTGCCTTTGTTTTCAAGATCCAGGCCAATATGGATCCGAACCACCGCGACCGCATCGCTTTCGCCCGGCTTTGCTCGGGCAAGCTGACGCGCGGCATGAAGGCGAAACTGGTGCGCACCGGCAAGAACATGTCGCTGTCGAGCCCGCAATTCTTCTTCGCGCAGGACCGCGCGCTGGCGGACGAAGCCTTTGCCGGCGATGTCGTCGGCATTCCCAATCACGGCACGCTCAGGATCGGCGACACGCTGACCGAGGGCGAAGATCTCAGCTTCGTCGGCGTGCCGAGCTTCGCGCCGGAAATCGTCCGCCGCGTCCGGCTGACCGACGCCATGAAGGCGAAGAAGCTCAAGGAAGCCCTGCAGCAGATGTCGGAGGAGGGGGTCGTTCAGGTGTTCCGGCCACGTGACGGGGCTCCGGCGCTGGTCGGGGTGGTCGGTCCGCTGCAACTCGACGTGCTGAAGGCGCGGCTCGATGCCGAATACTCGCTGCCGGTGGAGTTCGAAGTCAGCGAATTTTCGCTGGCACGCTGGATATCCTCCGACGACCGCAAGAAGCTCGACGCCTTCATCGCCGCCAACGGCTCCGGCGTTGCCGACGACGTCGATGGCGATCCGGTGTTCCTGGCCAAGAACGAATTTTATCTCGGCTATACCAAAGAGCGCGCCGAGGGCATCGTTTTTGCCAACGTCAAGGATGTGAAGAAAAAAGACGCCAAATAGGCGCGCGCCCGTCCAGGCCATTGGTCAACGGCCAGGCCGGACAACGTTGGCCGTGGAACCCGAACGCGCGGATGTGAACGGGGCCGGGCTTGATCGCAATCGCGGCGCGGTTCATTTTTCCGGCGAGATTGTATTGCCTGCGAGGCCACGCGTCATGTTCCGGCGCCTAGTCGTATGCCTGATCGTTGCGGTCGTCGGGACGGTTGTCGTCGGCGCGGCGCGTGCCCAACACCGGCACCAGATCAATCCCACGCCGTTTTCGCACGCGCCATGCAGTGTGTTGGATGGACGCCCGTGCACCCCGACGTTTTGCAGCGTGTTCAATCACGGACCGTGCATCCCCGAGATCTATTACCCCTATGGCGAAAACCTGCAGCTCACGGTCCAGACCGTGCCTTCGAAAGACGACGCGGCGAAATACACCAGGCCCGACCACGATCTCGACAGCATCGGCGACCTGTTCGCGGAGCTGCGGTCGTGCTGGTCGCCACCGCCGCCCGACGCGGCGCGGGAAGGCATGCAGGTGTCGGTGCGCTTCAGCTTCAAGCGATCGGGCGAGTTGTTCGGCACGCCGCGCCTGACCTTCGCCACCGCCGGCGTCCCGTTGGACACCCGCGAGACCTACCTCAAGGCCATCAACGCCTCGCTCGGCGCATGCGCGCCGTTGAAATTCACCGATGGGCTCGGCGGCGCGCTTGCCGGGCGGCCGATCGCGATCCGCTACGTCGATAACCGCGAGCTGGACAAGCCGTCGGATAAGCCGTGAAATCTCGCTCGTCTGAAAACTCGACGTCTAACGGGTGAAAGCCTTTTCCGCGGCCGAGAGGATGTTGTCGTTGGGCTGCTTTGAGCAATAATCCGACAAAGCTTTCGTCTTTTCGGTGAAGCCAACGGGATCGAGGACAGGAGAGTTGTTCTTGTGTCCGAAGTAGCCGCTCAGCCAGAACAGAAACGGCCCCCTGTCGTTTGGAGGGGTTTTCGCCCAGAACTGGTCGCAAGTCATGGCGGAAAAGTCGACCGGCGGCAGCACTTTTGCCTGCGCTTTCACTTCGTGGAACGAGGATAAGAGTACGACAAGGCACAGAGCAGCTACCGATTTCATGACGTTTCCTGTTGAGTTTCATTGATTCCCGCGTCGGCGCGAGCGCATCTCGCGAGGTGACAGACTTGCCTATGCGTGGCCTTTTTGCCAGCGATTTTAGCCATGAGCCGAACCCGTTCCGCAGTACGGAATGACGGCCAACTGCATTAGTGCGTTGCGGTTTGCACCCCCTAAGTGATAGGCGAAGCGCAGGGAAGCATATCCTGCAACGGAGGACATCGTGGGGCTGCTGGTGATGATACTGGGCCTCGTGCTGCTGCTGGGGGCCCATGTGGTCACGGCGCAACGCGAGCTGCGCGCGCGCATCATCGCGTCATCGGGAGAGGGCCCCTACAAGATCGGCTATGCGCTGGTGGCGCTGATAGGGCTCGTGCTGGTGGTCTGGGGCTTTGCTCAATATCGGGCAACCGGCTGGATCGACGTCTGGTATCCGCCGATCGCGTTCAAGCACATCACGGTGGCATTGATGCTGCCGGCGGTCATCCTGGTGGTGGCGTCCTACATCCGCGGCCGGATTTACACGACGGTGAAGCATCCGATGCTGGCGGGCGTCAAATTGTGGGCGGCGGCGCATTTGCTCGCCAACGGCGATCTGGGTTCGATCATTCTGTTCGGTTCGTTTCTGGCGTGGGCGGTGTTCGACCGCATCTCGCTGAAACACCGCGCGGACACCGGCGCGCCGCCGATACCGGTCGGCGGCCTCACTAATGATATGATCGCCATCGGCGTCGGTTGTGTTGCCTATTTGGCGCTTGCTTTCGTGTTCCACCCAGTCGTGATCGGCGTTGCCGTAGTCGGAGTTTAGAAAATGTCGGTTCAATCCAGCATCAAGCGCAAGACCGCGCCGGATATCCTGGCCCGCAAGAACGGCGAGCCGATCGTGATGCTGACGTCTTATCACGCCCATACCGCGGCATTGGTCGATCGCTACTGCGACGTCATCCTGGTCGGCGACTCCCTCGGCAATGTGATGCACGGTCTCGAGACCACCGTACCGGTGACACTCGAGATGATGATCCTGCAGGGCCGCGCGGTGATGCGGGGGTCGCAGCGCGCGCTGGTTGTCGTGGACATGCCGTTCGGTTCCTACGAAGCCTCAAAGGAGCAGGCTTTTCACTCCGCCGCGAGAATCTTGAAGGAAACCCATTGCGGCGCGGTGAAGCTCGAGGGCGGCGTGCGCATGGCGGAGACCATCGCCTTCCTGGCCGGACGCGGCATACCCGTGATGGGTCACATCGGCCTGACACCGCAATCGATCAATACGCTGGGCTCGTTTCGCGCCCAGGGCCGCGAGGAGGGCAGTTGGGAGCCGATCGAGAATGACGCACGCGCTGTCGCCGAGGCCGGCGCGTTCTCGGTCGTCGTCGAAGCGGTCGCCGAGCCGTTGGCCCGCAAGATAACCGAAAGCATCGCGATCCCGACCATCGGCATCGGCGCCAGCGCCGCTTGCGACGGTCAGGTGCTGGTGTTGGAGGATATGCTTGGCTTGTCGCCGCGGACACCAAAGTTCGTCCGTCGCTATGGCGAACTCGGACCGATGATCGAGGCCGCGATCGAAGGTTATGCCACCGACGTGCGCGCCCGTGCTTTCCCCGGCCCGGAGCATGTCTACGGCATGAAGGCCGCAAACCCTGACAAGAAACCGAACAAGAGTTGAGCTCGGAGGCGGCAATGGACTGGTCGCGATATCCCATTCCCGCCATGCAGCTTCAGGCGCGTTTCGGCGATCGCGTGGTGCCGGTGTTCGACGAACGGCCACGCAGCATCTGGGCCATGGTTTCGGCTGCGGCGTTACGAAATTCCGACGGCGAGGCGCTGATCTGCGGCGACTGCCGGATGACGTGGCGTGACGTCGTGGAGCAATCGTCGCGGGTTGCGACCGGGCTGCAAAAGCTCGGCCTGCAAGGCGGCGATCGTCTCGCGCTGCTGCTCGGAAACCGCGTTGAATTCGTGTTGGCGGTGTTTGCGGCCGCTCAACTCGGGCTCGTCACGGTCTTGCTCAGCACCCGGCAGCAAACGCCGGAGATCGCGCACGTCCTCAACGACTGCGGTGCGGTCGCGATCATCCACGAGACTGGGCTCGCGGACCGTTTGCCCAATGCGGACGAAATCCCCGGCCTGAAGTATCGCGTCGCGCTCGATGGCGACGGTGCCGACCAGACCTTTTCCGATCTCGCCGATAACGCGCCGCTGCAGAGCCATGCCGAGGTCGCCGAGCAAGACACGGCGATGATCCTCTACACATCGGGCACCACCGGACGGCCAAAGGGTGCGATGCTGGCGCATTGCAACATCGTTCATTCCGCCATGATTTTCGTTTCCTGTCTGGAACTGACGGCGTCGGACCGGTCAATCGCGGCGGTACCGCTCGGGCATGTCACCGGCGCGGTCGCCAATGTCATGACCATGGTCGCCTGTGCGGGCACGCTGATCATCCTGGCTGAATTCAAGGCGGCGGAATACCTCAAGGTCGCGGCGCGGGAGCGCGTCACCTACACGGTGATGGTGCCCGCGATGTATAATCTCTGCCTGCTGCAGCCGGATTTCGACAGCTACGATTTGTCGAACTGGCGGATCGGCGGTTTCGGCGGCGCGCCGATGCCGGTGGCGACGATCGAAAAGCTCAAGCTCAGTATTCCCGGTCTGAAGCTGATGAACTGCTACGGCGCGACCGAAACCACATCGCCCTCCACCATCATGCCGGGCGAATTGACCGCGGCGCATCTCGATAGTGTGGGCCTGCCGTGTCCCGGCGCGCATATCCTCGTGGTGGACGTTGCGGGCCGCGAGTTGCCGTGCGGCGAGATCGGCGAGATCTGGATTCACGGCGGGTCGGTCATCAAAGGCTATTGGAATAATCCGAAGGCAACGGCGGAAAATTTCACCGGCGGTTACTGGCATTCCGGCGATCTCGGTTCGATCGACTCGCAGGGCTTTGTGCGCGTGTTCGATCGTCAGAAGGACATGATCAACCGCGGAGGGCTCAAGATCTATTCCGCCGAAGTCGAGTCCGTGCTGGCCGCGCATCCCGACGTCGTCGAGAGCGCGATCATCGCAACGCCTTGCCCGGTGCTGGGAGAGCGTGTTCACGCCGTGATCGTGACGCGCGACGGTAATGTTGGCGGCGATGCTTTGCGCGCGTGGTGCGCCGAACGATTGTCGGATTACAAGGTACCGGAAACCGTCGCATTGACGATGCAGCCGTTGCCGCGCAACGCCAACGGCAAGGTCATGAAGAAGCAATTGCGCGACGCGCTGGCGGCGCAATAAATCCGGAAGGCGTGCCCGCCAACACTGTTGTACATTGATCGGGTCGTGCGGACAGCTTAGTTGATTCGCGGCACGAACATTGCTTTAAAGAAATTCGCTGGGAAAACTCAGGAGTGCGAGATGAAACGCATCGTCCTCGGCCTGGTGTTAAGTTCCACGATTGGTGTTGTGAATGCCCGCGATCTCGGACAATGGGACGCGGTCGATCCTGCGGTGCGAGAGTGGTATCAAGCGCTGATGCAGCCTGACGTTCCAACCGCTTCATGCTGTGGTGAAGCGGACGCCTATTGGGCCGATGAAGTTCACGTCAAAAACGGAAAGACATACGTGATCATCACCGACGACAGGCCGGATGAGCCGCGGCGGCGGCCCCATGTCGATGTCGGCACGGAAATCGAGGTCCCCAACCACAAACTGAAATGGGATCAATCGAATCCGACGGGACACGGCGTGTTGTTCTTGAGCCGTGCCGGTTACGTCTTTTGTTATGTTCAACCGGGCGGAGTCTGAAAGCGGTCTGAGACAGGAAGCAGAGCACGGGCCAGCCACTGATCGGGACGGCCCGTGCCGCCTTTTGGGGTAGCCATCGCGTTGAATTAACGAAGAAAATATTGGGCGCCGGACACGGCCGGCTTTGCCTTGCCACCGCCATATCGCTAGGGTATCGCCGCCGCCACGTGGTAATCAGGCGCGCGGCCGAGGCGCTACCGTGGGCATGGTTCACTGGTGATGGGATTTCTTTAAGTGTCTGAATTATTTGATGAAGTAAACGAGGACGTCCGTCGCGAACAGCTCAAGAAGCTGTGGGAGCGGTATTCGATCTTTATCGTCGCCGGCGCATTGCTGATTATTGCGGCCGTGGGCGGCTGGCGCGGTTACGAATATCTGCAGGCCAAGAAGGCCGCCGAGGCCGGCGCAGCCTTCGACAAGGCGGTAGATCTGTCCGAGCAGAACAAACACGCCGAGGCCGAAGCGGCCTTCAACACCCTCGCTGCGACCGCGCCCTATGGCTACCGCATGCTGTCGCGGCTGCGCGCCGCGGGCGAGGTCGCCACTAGCGATCCGCAGGCGGCGGCGAAACTCTACGACGATATCGCAGCCGACCGCAGTATCGGTGTGCTCGAGCAGGAATTGGCCAAGGTGCGCGCGGCTTCGCTGTTGCTCGAGACGTCGACTTATCCCAACATGGTGACGCGGCTTGAGTCTGTCGCCGCGCCGGGGGCTGCCTTTCGCCATACCGCGCGCGAGTTGCTGGCGTTGTCGGCCTGGCGCGCCAACGACCCGACCGCGGCGCACAAGTGGTTGGACATGATTGCCAATGACACCGAGACGCCGCCCGGCCTGCGTTCGCGCGCCGAAGCGCTGCAGGCCTTGCTGCCACCGGTTGCTAAAAGCTGACGGCAAAAGAGCTGAGTGAGAAATCGACCATGCGCCTGTCGCAACGTTTGATCGCTGCCACTGTTCTTATTGCGCTGTCGGGTGCGGTGGCCGGCTGCAGCAGCAGCTTGGGCAACTGGGATCCGACCGATTTGCTCGATTTCCTCGACACCAAGAAAAAGCTGCCCGGCGAGCGCAAGCCGGTCTTCCCTGATGGCGTTCCCGGGCTCGAGCAGGGCGTACCGAAGGACATGTACAAGGGCTCGACCCAGGAGCAGATCGACCAGCAGAACGCTGCGACCGCCGCTGCCGTCCCTCCACCTGCCGATGAGTCGAAATCAAAGGTCGGCGCGAAATCCAAGGTCAGGAGCAAGCCCGCGACCGCCGCCGCGCCACAGGAGCCTGCCGCCGCGGCCGATCCGGGTGCGGCCACCGAGGAAGAGGGCGGCACCGCCGCAGCCCCGCCGGCTCCCAAGCCCAAGAAAATCGTTCGCAAGCGCACCACGGCGCCGCCGCCGGATCAACAGGCGGCGCCGCAGTCGCAACCCGCTCCTGCCGCGGCGCAGGCGCAACCAGCACCCGCCGCAGCGCCTTCGCAGCAATCTGCGGCACCACCTTTCCCGGCGCCGCTGCCCAGCGGCAGCTTCACGCGCTAAACCGGTTATTCTCCGTACTGACGCGCGTCGGCCCCCCATTCGCCGGCGCGCATTCTAGCGCAGATGGGCCCGCGCAATCGGCGTAGACTTGCAGCCTGAACTTGATTGCAGGTGGAAACCGCTACACAGTTTTGCGCAAAGGGCGCAGGAATCTTTTATGTCCTTCACGATCGCCATAATCGGCCGGCCCAATGTCGGAAAATCAACGCTGTTCAATCGCCTGGTCGGGCAAAAGCTCGCGCTTGTCGATGACAAGCCCGGCGTTACGCGCGACCGCCGCGAAGGCCGTGGGCGCCTCGGCGATCTCGAATTCACCGTTGTCGACACGGCAGGCCTCGACGAGGGCGCGAAGGGCTCGCTGACCGCGCGAATGCAGGCACAAACCGAAACGGCCATCGGTCTCGCCGACGCGCTGATGTTCGTGATTGACGCCCGTGCCGGCCTGACGCCGACCGACCGTACTTTTGCCGATTTCGCGCGCCGCGCCAACAAGCCGGTGGTGCTGGTCGCCAACAAGGCAGAGGGCAGGCACGGCGAACTCGGCGCGATGGAATCCTATGCGCTGGGCCTGGGCGAGCCGATCCAGATATCGGCCGAGCACGGCGAAGGATTGAGCGACCTCCATGACGCGTTACGCGGGTTGATGCCCGAACCGGTCGAGGAGCCCGAAACCTTCGATGATGACGATATCATCGAGCCGGACGAGGAAGACTTTTCCAAGCGGCCGATTCGCGTCGCCATCGTCGGTCGCCCCAATGCCGGCAAGTCGACACTGATCAACTATCTGCTCGGCGAAGAACGCCTGCTGACCAGCTCCGAGGCCGGCACTACCCGCGATTCCATTTCGGTGGAGATCAAGTGGCAGGGCCGCGATTTTCGTGTGTTCGATACGGCCGGCTTGCGGCGGCGCTCGCGGATCGAGGAAAAGCTGGAAAAACTCTCGGTGGCGGACGCGTTGCGCGCCGTGCGCTTTGCCGAAGTCGTGGTGCTGATGATGGATGCGCAGAACAAGTTCGAGGAACAGGATCTGCGGATCGCCGACCTGATCGAACGCGAAGGCCGCGCCATCGTGATTGCCGCCAACAAGTGGGATTTGATGGAGCGGCAATCGAGCCTGGTTTCGGCACTGCGCACCGACGTCGATCACCTGCTGCCGCAGGTCAAGGGTGCCCCGGTCGTGGCGGTGTCCGGGTTGATGGGCGAGGGCATCGACCGGCTGATGACGGCGATCGAGAAGGCTTACGCGGTGTGGAATCGGCGCGTGCCGACCGCTTCGCTCAACCGCTGGTTCGAGCAAGCGGTGGACGCCAACCCGCCGCCGGCGGTGTCAGGCCGGCGGCTCAAGCTCAATTACATCACGCAGGCCAAGGCTCGGCCCCCGAGTTTCGTGCTGTTCTGCTCGCGCGCCGATGCTGTGCCGCAGTCCTACCTGCGTTATCTCGTGAACTCCCTGCGCGAATACTTCGAACTGCCGGGCACGCCGGTGCGGATCGCGCTGCGCGAGAAGGCCAATCCATTCGCGCATAAGCGCAAGCGTCCCTCGTAGGAAGACGGGCTGTACTCTCCGGCGATCGGCGCCTTGGCGGGACGCAATCGGTCATGATTATTTCAGCGCGTCCGAGGTCAGCTTGAATTTCTGGATACGCTTTCCGGTATCGACTTCGGCTGTGTAGACGTTGCCCTTGGCATCGACCGCCATGGCGTGGACCCAGTGGAACTGCCCGGCATTGCGGCCATTGTGGCCAAAGTTGCCAACCACCGTGCCGTCGTCGCGTTTGATGACCCGGATCTCGTTGTTTTCGCCGTCGGCGCTCAGCAGATAGGTCTGCTTCGGGTCCGGCCAGATCGCGAGGTCCCACACCGCGCCGTTGCCAAGGGTATTTTTCTCGAAGAACCACTCCTTCACGAAGGTGCCGTCCTTCTTGAATATCTGGATGCGGTCGTTGATGCGGTCGCAAACATAGACCAGGCCGTCATTGGCGAGTTTCACGCAATGCACGGGATTGCCGAACTGCTGGGCGACCGGGGCTTTCGGGTCGTAAGCTGCCTGCTTGTCATCGTTCGGCGGATTGCCATAGGCACCCCAATGCCGCTTGTAGGCGCCGGTCGTGGCGTCGAACACGACGACGCGGCGGTTGCCGTAGCCATCGGCCACGTAGATTTCGTCGGCCGCCTTGTCGATGGCGGTTTCGGCAGGCTTGCCGAGTTGCGTGGTGTCGTTGCTTCCCTTGCTCGGCGCGATCTTGCCGATCTGCGATAAGAACTTGCCGTCGAGCGTGAATTTGAGAATCGCGTTGTCATTATCGGCGTTGCCGCCGATCCAGACGAAACCGCGGTCGTCGACCTCGATGCCGTGTTCGCGTCCGACCCACTCATAGCCTTCGCCGGGACCGCCCCAGGAGCGCAGCAAATTTCCCTCGCCGTCGAACTCCAGCACCGGCGGCGCCGAGACGCAGCATTTCGACCGTGGCGGCGTCAACGATGCGCCTTTCTCGTCGTCGGTCAGCGAACGGGGGCGGTGGATTACCCAGATGTGGCCCTCGGAATCCACCGTGATGCCACCGACCTGGCCCAAAATCCAATTGTTCGGTAGCGGCTTCGGCCAGGACGGATCGACCGCAAAGGTCGGAATTTCGCCGGCATGGCCCGAGCGTGACAGCGTAGGTGCGACGATCAGAATGCCGGCCGCGATGACGGCCGAAACCGTTTGCGACAGCGCGCGCAGATATGGAAGGCCGGTAGGGATAGACCTCGCGCGACCGCGCGGCAGCATCGGCGTCATTGGCATCCTCCCGCATATTTGTTTTCGGGTTTTCCCGCTTGGCGGCCAGTCAATAGCGCCGAAGCGTCGGAGTCAATTGTGCGGGTAGCTGCGGGCGGGGCTGTGCCTGCCGCTATGTCGGCGCGTGAAAATTCAGCAGCTTGCGGGCTTTGTAATCATAGACCTTGCCGGTCTCGCTCCACGTCGGCGCGCACATCGGAACGATTGATTCCGCAGCCTGCTCGGGCGTGTCGAGCGTCATCGGGTCTTCGCCGGGGAAGACCGTGGCGCGCATGCGCGTGCGGATCGGGCCGGGGCTGAACAGATTGATGCGAAGACGCGTCGATGCCGTCTCATTGGCCCATACCCGCACCAGGGCATCGAGCGCGGCTTTTGAGGCCGCGTAGGGACCTAGATAGGCGTTGGCCTTGTTTGCGACACCGGAGGTGATGAACACCGCGCGACCGGCGTCGGACTGCTTGAGCAGCGGCTCCATACAGCGGACCAATTGAAAGTTCGCGGTCACGTTGATCGCCATCACGTCGTTCCATGGCTTCAGTTCGATATGCCCGAGCGGCGAGGAAGGGCCGGCGACGCCGGCATTGCCGACGAGGATATCGAGCTTGCCATGACGCTCATGCAGCGCAGCCCCGAGGCGGGCGATGCCGTCAAAATCGGTGAGGTTAAGCGGCACCAGCGTCGCACTGCCGCCTTCGTTGCGAATCTCGTCGTCCAGCTCTTCGAGGCCGGCCTGGGTTCGCGCCACGGCGACGATGTGAGCGCCGGCCTTCGCCAGCGCGCGCGCGGTGGCATAGCCGATGCCGCGCGAGGCGCCGGTGACGAGCGCAATACGGGAGGCGAGGGGAAGGGTCATGATGTCAGGACTTATGGTACGGTATCAGGCGAAAATCAAATCTTTGGGGGAGTGATTTGACTTGTTTTGTGGCCATGCTGCGAGGCGTCAATGTCGGCGGCAATACGCTGAAGATGGACTGGTTGCGCGACGCCTGCGAGGCGCTGGGGCTCCGGGATGTCCGAACCTATGTTCAGAGCGGCAACATCGTGTTTTCGTCGCACGCGAGCGCCTCGAAACTGGAGCAGACGCTGAAGGCCACGGTCGACCGACAAGCGCGGTTGCCGGTGACGGTTGTCGTGCGCAGCGCCTCCGACCTGGCGGATATCATCGCCGGAAATCCTTTCCTCAAGCAGAAAGGCGTCGATATCACGAAGCTGCACGTAACCTTCCTGGATAAGGCCGTGCTCAAACCTGCGGTCGGCAAGCTCGATGCGCTCGCCGGGACACGTGACGAATATCGATTGGCGGGACGAGAAATTTATCTGCATTGCCCGGTCAATTACGGGCAGACCAAGCTGTCGAACACAGCGATCGAAAAGGCATTGTCGGTAGGAGCGACGACGCGAAACTGGAAGACGGTGACGACGCTGCGCGCGATGGCGGCAACCTCCTGAGCGGCGCTCAGATCAGCAACGGACCGCCCACAATCAGCTACTGCTGCATGGACGATCGCGCGCGCCTCAGCTTGCTTCCGCCAGCAGTGACAATTGCCGCGGCTGGGCCTCGGTCTGGGTCATGTCGGTGAGCGGAGTGGGATAGTCGCCGGTAAAGCAGTGGTCGGTGAATTTCGGATGCACGGCATCGCGTCCCGGCTCGCCCATGGCGCGGTAAATGCCGTCGACCGAGAGGAAGGCCAGCGAGTTGGCACCGATCAACTGGCGCATCTCTTCGAGGTTGTGCGTCGCCGCCAGCAGGCCGGCGCGGTCCGGGGTATCGATGCCGTAATAGTCGGGATGCGTGATCGGCGGCGAGGCGATCCGAAAATGCACCTCGCGGGCGCCGGCGTCGCGCATCATCTTCACGATCTTCTTCGAGGTGGTGCCGCGCACCAGTGAATCGTCGATCAGCACGATCCGCTTGCCCTCGATCGCCGCGCGGTTTGCCGAATGTTTCATGCGAACGCCGAGTTCGCGCACGCTCTGGGTCGGTTGGATGAAGGTGCGGCCGACATAGTGGTTGCGGATGATACCGAGTTCGAACGGCACGCCGGATTCCCGGGAATAGCCGATCGCCGCAGGCACGCCGGAATCCGGGACCGGGACCACGACGTCGGCCTCGACGTGGCTCTCACGGGCAAGTTCCGCGCCCATCGCCTTGCGGACGTCATAGACCGGGCGTCCGCCGACGATCGAGTCCGGTCGCGCGAAGTAGATATATTCGAAGATGCAGGGCCGCGGCGACATCGGCGGAAACGGCTTGTGGCTTTGCGTGCCGTGCTCGTCGAAGACGACCACTTCGCCGGGGTTGATGTCACGGATGTACTTCGCGCCGATGATGTCGAGCGCGCAGGTTTCCGATGCCAGGATCGGGCAGCCGTCGAGTTCGCCCAGCACCAGCGGGCGGATGCCGAGCGGATCGCGTGCGCCGATCAGTTTCTTGTTGGTCAGCGACACCAGCGAATAGGCGCCCTCGATCGCGCGCAAGGCTTCGATGAAGCGGTCGATGAAGCGGTTGCGTTTGGATTGCGCGACCAGATGCAGGATGACCTCGGTGTCGGTGGTGGATTGCATCATGGCGCCGTTGCGCACGAGTTCGCGGCGCAGCGTCAGGCCGTTGGTTAGATTGCCGTTGTGGCCGACCGCAAATCCGCCGGCATTGAGCTCGGCGAACAGCGGCTGCACGTTGCGAAGGATGGTCGCGCCGGTGGTGGAGTAGCGCACATGGCCGACAGCGGCATTGCCGGGTAGGCGTTCGATCACCTCGCGGCGGGAAAACGTGTCGCCGACCAGGCCAAGCCGTCGCTCGCTGTGAAACCGGGCGCCGTCGAAGGAGACAATACCCGCGGCCTCCTGGCCGCGATGCTGCAGGGCGTGCAGGCCGAGCGCGGTGATGGCGGCGGCATCGGGGTGTCCGAAAATACCGAACACGCCGCACTCCTCACGCAGCGTGTCACCTTCCAGATCGTCATCGCTCAGACCGAGGTTCGGGTCGCTTTGATAGTGTTCGGCCAGCGCGCTGTCGTCCGAAGGGCTCTGCATCTCGTCCATCGCGCCTCTCTTGTCCTGATATCAGCCTTGACCGGATACCAGCCTTGGCCGGATATCTCGGCTCAATATCATCGTGCCGCGGGCTTCTCGATCAGCTTTTTCAGGCTGTCGCGAGCAGGTTTGCTGTAGCCGTCACCGGCGGGCGGCGCCGCCGGGTCGGAGTCAGTTTGCTCATCGTCCGGTTTATTCTTCTTGAATCTCTTCAAGATGGTGTTCTCGGGGTCGTCCGGCAAGAGCGCCAGCAGCCAATCCCCGGTTCCCTGCAGCACGACCCGGGATTTCGCCCCGCTTACCCAGTCGGGACGTTGCTTGTCCGGTACCAGCCAGCTGAAAAACATGAACGCGACAACCACGATCAGCAGGCCGCGCGCCAGCCCAAACAGGAACCCGAGCGTGCGATCAAGCGCTCCGATCCGGGAATCCAGGATCATGTCGGAAATCTTGACCGTGATGATGGAAACCACGATCAGCGTGCCGATGAATACGCCGGCAACCACAACCACGCTGGCGACGGTATCGTTATTGAAATAGGTCTTGGCGGTCGGCAGCAGCTTTCCGAACGCATAAAGCGTGACCAGCGCAGCGGCGCCCCAGGCCGCGATCGAGAGAATCTCCCGCATGAAGCCGCGCACCATCGCGAGCAGGCCGGAGATCAACATCACCGCGAGCAGGACGAGATCGAGAATAGTTATGGGCATCGGCTGGTCAGGTCCGCTCGTAAGATAAACCGCGAATCGGCTTGTCGGTGCCGCCCTAGGTGACGGGCATATGGCATGTCCCGCAAGGCCGGAAATTCGTGCCGCTCCACCTTGCGCGCGGGTTGTATAGCGGCGGGGCCGGGCAAGGTCACGTCCGTCTAGCTCTCTCGACGCCGGAATCTGGCAGGTGTGGCATTTTTCTCAGGGGTATTTTCGCCATTTTGTTCGCGATTTCGATCGGGATCGTTGCCCTGATTTGCCCTGATTTCCCTTTGGTGTTCCCCGGGCGGCGATATCCGCGACCAGGCTGGTCAGTCCGCCTACCGTGCTCAGGACCAGCCCGGCGTCGCCGCCAATGTCGCCGCGCGCCGATTCGGGCAGCACCGCGCGGCCGAACCCGAGCTTGGCGGCCTCCTTCAGCCGTGCCGAGGTCTGAGCCACCGGCCGGACCGCACCCGACAGCGAGATTTCGCCGAAATAGACCGCGTCTGTCGGCAGCGGTGCATTGACCAGCGAGGACACCAGCGCGGCCGCGGCGGCGAGGTCGGCCGCTGGTTCCTGGATCCTCAGGCCCCCCGCCACGTTCAGATAGACGTCGTAGCCGGACAGTTTCACGCCGCAATGGGCCTCCAGCACCGCCAGCACCATCGAGAGGCGGCTCGGATCCCATCCTACCACCGCCCGGCGCGGGGTGCCGAGCGAGGTCGGCGCCACCAATGCCTGCAATTCGACGAGCACCGGGCGGGTGCCCTCGATCCCCGCAAAGACGGCCGTGCCAGGGCTGCCGAGATCGCGCTCCGACAGGAACAGCTCGGAGGGGTTGGAGACCTCACGCAGGCCCAGCCCCGTCATCTCGAACACGCCGATCTCGTCGGTGGGGCCGAAGCGGTTCTTGACCGCGCGCAGGATACGGAACTGCTGCGAGCCTTCGCCCTCGAACGACAGCACCGCATCGACCATGTGCTCGACGACGCGGGGGCCGGCGATCTGGCCGTCTTTTGTCACATGCCCGACCAGGATGATGGCTGCGCCGGATTTCTTCGCAAACCGAATCAGCGCCTGCGCCGAAGCACGGACCTGGGTCACCGTGCCGGGGGCCGATTCGACCGTGTCCGTCCACATGGTCTGGATGGAATCGATCACGATCAGGCGCGGCACCGCGCCTTCCGACAGCGTCGAGACGATATCTTCGACGGAAGTTTCGGCCGCCAACTGCACCGGCGCGTCCGCAAGGCCGAGGCGCTCGGCTCGCAGCCGTACCTGGGCCACTGCTTCTTCGCCTGAGATGTAGACCGCGCGGTGCCCGGCGCGCGCCAACAGGCTGGTGGCTTGCGTCAGCAGCGTCGACTTGCCAATGCCGGGATCGCCGCCCACCAAGAGCACCGAGCCCCTGACAAATCCGCCGCCGGTGACGCGGTCGAGTTCGGCCATGCCGGAGGGCAGGCGAGGCGCATCGTTGCTTTTGCCGGTGAGCGTTTCCAGCGCGAACAGCCGGCCCCTCCGCCTGGAGCGGATCGAGGCCGGCATCGTGGTGACGCCGGTGGTGTCCTCCTCGACGAGCGTGTTCCACTCGCCGCAGGACTCGCACTTGCCCTGCCAGCGGTTATACGCCGCGCCGCAGTTCTGGCAGACGAAGGAGAGGGAGTTCTTGGCCATGGGGTGCGTGAGTCGCGCTCAGGAGGAATGCGCGTTCCATAGCATAGTTAGGCCTGCGGCCAGCATGATGCCATCCATCACCAGGCGGAAGATGTCCGGATTGAGCTTGAGCAGAAATGGCTTGGCGATGAACGCGCCGGCCATCAGCGACGATCCCGCGATCAGGCCTTTTAGTGCCACGTCCTGATCCAGCGCGCCGAATTGCTGGAACGTCACCGACTTGCTGGCATAGAGGCCCAGCGAACTTGCTGCTTCGGTCGCAAGAAACGCACCCTTGCTAAGCCCGTAGAACAGAAACAACGGCACGCTCAACGGACCGGTCGAGACCACGATGCCGGTAATGTAGCCGATCACGGCGCCGCCGATCGCCAGGTGCCAGAGCGAAAGCTTGAAATCATGGCGCGCCAGCCAATGCCGCGCCGGCACCATCGCGATCAGAAACAGGCCGATCGCGATATCGACGGTATGTGACGGCAGCGCCAGCAGGGTGCGAGCGCCAAGCGCTGCGGCCGGGATGCCGGGGACCGAATAGGCGGCGCACGCACGCCAATCGACCTCGCGCCACCAGGCCAGGATGCGAGACAGATTGGCCATCACGGCGGCGATCGCCATGATCGGCACCGCCTGTTTGGGCCCGAACTGATAGACCAGCACGGGCATCAGCATGATCGAGGAGCCCGTGCCGACAATGCCTGAGATGGTGCCGGCCACGAGTCCGACGGCGAGGACGAAGATAAATGTCAAGGTCTCGTGTCTCCGCGAAGCGCCAGCGAAAGTCACCGCGCCCCTGCGGTTTGGTCGCCATCACTCAAAGTCAGGTCTTGAAGCCGGGCCTTAAAGTCAAGCCTTAAAGTCAAGCCGTACTAAAGCGCTCGCTGCAACGACGAGCCGCCCGTGCTGCAACTTTCCGGCCGGCAGGCCGTAGCTTCGGATGCCGAAAGAAGAGGCGCGCGACATTTTCGCCACGGTCTTCGAAAGCTGGAGCGTATACAAAGCGATGTCGAGTTCAAAAGCTGGGGCCGCGATGATAGACGTGTTTGCGGAAGCGCTTGACGGTTTCCCATGGTTCGCTGGCGCCATGCTCGCCTTTGAATCCTGTGAAGTGATGGGTCTGCGGCTGGCGAAACTCGCCGTCGGTGATCTGGCGGCCGATAACGAGGCTCGCCTGATGGTCAGCGAGAAAGTCGATGCGATGTTCGAGGCTGGGGCGAGCCTGATGGCGGGTGCGTCGCCCGCTGCGGTCATCGGCCGCTATCGGGAGCACGTCGCGGCAAACGTCAGGCGGCTTTCGCGCACCTAGCGTAACACGATCCACGCCGGGGCATGATCGCTGGCGCCTTCTTCGGCGCGCACCTTGCGGTCGACGCCGGCCTTGATCAGGCGCGAGGCAAGCATGGGGCTGAGCAGCAAATGATCGAGCCGCAAGCCGGCGTCGCGCGGCCAGCGGTTTCGCTTGTAATCCCAGAACGTGAACATCGGCTTTGCCGGATGGACCTCGCGGATTGCGTCAGTCCAGCCCTGCGCGAGCAACGATCGGTATGCCGCGCGGCTTTCGGGTTGGATCAACGCGTCGCGGTCCCACGACCGCGTCGGATAGATATCCGATACGGTTGGCGCGACGTTGTAGTCGCCGGCCAGCACGACCGGGACCTCCTGCTTCAGAAACGTCGCGGCGTGCCGCTGCAGGCGTTTGAACCATTTGAGCTTGTGGTCGAATTTCGGGCCCGGCTGCGGATTGCCGTTCGGCAGATAGAGGCTGGTGACGACGATGCCGTTGACGGCGGCCTCGATATAGCGCGCGTCGGTGTCATCGCGATCACCCGGCAGTTCGGTCCTGATAAGAACCGGATCGGCTTGCCGCGCCAGAATGGCGACGCCATTCCAGGCCTTCTGTCCGCGCCAGACCGCGCCGTATCCTGCCTTGTCGAGCGCGGCAGCCGGAAAATCCGCATCGGTCGACTTCAACTCCTGAAGGCAGGCCACGTCGGGTTTTGCCGCGCGCAGCCAGCGCAGCAGATTCGGTAGGCGGCGATTGATGTTGTTGATGTTGAACGTTGCGATCTTCATGGGCAGACTGGCCTGCGCCGTCCCTTTTGACCGGAGGTCTCATGTTGAAGCTACATGCCGCCGTCTTGATTGTCGCAACAGGATTTTCCAGCACCGTTTTCGCGCAAGCCCTGACTGCCGAGCAGCGGACGGCATGCCAAGCCGATTTCGACAAATACTGCAAAGGCACCGTGCCGGGCGGCGGCCGCATCATCGCCTGCCTGAACAAGCAGCGCGATCAGATCAGCGACGCCTGCAAGAAGGTCGTCGACGCGCAGAAGAAATAACAGACTTTGCCGCGTCAGCCGGCCGCAGGGGCTGGCTCGGCCGGGCTTTCGGTGGATGCGCTCTTGTAGACTCGCGCGTAGCGACGGCCCAGACCCGTCAGGACTTCGTACCCGATGGTGCCGAAGTGATGCGCGAGTTCGTCGACGGTGATGCCTTCGCCGATCAGCGTCGCCATGTGGCCGCGGCGCGCCGCATTGGGCGGCAGATCGGTGATATCGACCGCAATCAGGTCCATCGAGATACGGCCGGCGATCGGGCAGCGCTTGCCGGCGACCATCACCTCGGCGCCCCTGGTGCCGTCGCTGCTGCTGCCGGCGCGGAAATATCCGTCGGCATAGCCGGCTGAAACGATCGCAAGCCGGGTTGGTCGCCGTGCGGTCCAGGTCCCGCCATAACCGACGCTGTCGCCGCGCTCGACGTTGCGGATGCGTATGATGCGCGCCTTGAGGTCGACGACCGGCTGCATCGGATTGTCGGCTTCCGGCGTCGGGTTGACGCCGTAAAGCGCGGCGCCCGGCCGCACCATGTCGAACTGGAACTGCGGCCCCAGGTAAACGCCGGAGGAATTCGACAACGAGGCCGGCACGCCGGAGAAAAGACTGGCGATTTCCCGGAAAGCCACGAGTTGTTTGCCATTGAGCGGGTGATGGAGGTTCTCGGCGCAGGCGAGGTGGCTCATGACAAGGGTGATGCCGTGATCGCCGGCATTGATCCGGGGAATTATGCCCTGCGCCTCGGTAAGACTGAGGCCGAGCCGGTTCACGCCGGTATCGATATGAATGGCGGCGCCGCCGGCCCAGCCGGAGCGCCTGCAAAACACGTCCCATTCGGCAAGTTCGTTGAGATCGCCGATCACCGGCCTCGCGTCGCTCTTGGCGTAGGCATCGCCGCTATTCGGAAAGAAGCCGTCGAGTACGTAGATGGCTGCGAACGGCGCGGCGGCCCGGACGACCCGCGCCTCGTCAGGGGTCGCAACAAACAACGTCCTGCAACCGGCGCCGGCCAGCGCACGCGCAACCGCTTCGGCGCCGCAGCCATAAGCATCCGCCTTGATCACGCCGGCGCACTCGGCCGGTACGGCCGCCTTTTCGAGCCTACGCCAATTGGCGACGATGGCGTCGAGATCGACGGTCAGCAGCCCCGTCGCGGTGGACGGAGCCGCCGAGCCCTGGTTAGCCTCAAGCGAGGCGATGGAGCTTGCCGGGACCGGTTTCGGCTCGGAAACGATGTTCATGCCGTACTTTACGCACAGGCCGGGAACGGTTCAACCGGGCAGGATCGCCCCCGAAAGAGTCGAACTCCGCCAGCCGGAGAGCTAATAGGTTCGGTCGGGCAAATGAGCATCATGCGCGAGATCGCTGAAGCGCGTGAACTGTCCTTCGAAATGCAGCTCGACGGTGCCGGTCGGGCCGTGACGTTGTTTGCCGATTATGACTTCGGCCTTGCCGAGTGCCAAGTCCATCTCAAGTTGCCACTTCTCGTGTTCGGGCGTGCCGGGACGCGGCTCCTTGTTGGCGAGATAATATTCTTCGCGGTAGACGAACATCACGACGTCGGCGTCCTGTTCGATCGAACCGGACTCACGCAGGTCGGAAAGTTGCGGCCGCTTGTCGTCGCGGTTTTCGACCTGACGCGAGAGCTGCGAAAGCGCGATAATCGGAATATTGAGTTCCTTCGCCAGCGCTTTCAAGTTGGTGGTGATCTCAGTCACCTCCTGCACGCGATTGTCCGATCGTTTACCGGACCCCTGCAAAAGCTGAATGTAGTCGATGACGAGGATGTCCAGGCCCTTTTGCCGCTTCAGCCGGCGGGCGCGCGCCGTCAGTTGCGAAATCGAAATGCCGCCGGTTTCGTCGACATACAGAGGCAGGTGCTCGAGCTGGATGGTGTAGTCGCGGATCCTGTCAAATTCGCCCTGGTTGATTCCGCCGCGGCGGATCTGACTCGACGCAATTTTGGTCTGTTCCGCGAGAATACGGGTAGCAAGTTGTTCGGCCGACATTTCGCAGGAGAAGAAGCCGACAATGCCGCCATTGACGGATTTCATGGTTCCATCGGGCTGAACTTCGGCCTGATGCGCCTTGGCGATGTTGAAAGCGATGTTGGTGGCCAACGCAGTCTTGCCCATGCCGGGGCGGCCGGCGAGGATGACCAGATCGGACCGCTGCAGTCCGCCCATCTTGGTGTCCAGGTCGCGCAAGCCGGTGGCGATGCCCGACAATTTGCCGTCGCGCTGGTAGGCGTTGGCCGCCATGTCCAGCGCGACCTTCATCGCCTGCGCGAAGCGCTGAAAACCGCCTTCGTACCGGCCGGATTCGGCCAGTTCGTACAGCCGACGTTCGGCGTCCTCGATTTGTGCGCGCGGCGCAAAGTCCACCGGCGCGTCGAAGGCGACGTTGACCATGTCCTCGCCGATCCGGATCAGATCGCGGCGCAGCGCCAGTTCATAGATTGTGCGGCCGTAATCCTGGGCGTTGATGATGGTGGTCGCCTCGGCGGCGAGGCGGGCGAGGTATTGGCCGACCGTCATGCCGCCGATATCGGTGTCGGCTGGGACGAACGTTTTCAGCGTCACCGGAGTGGCGACCTTGCCCATCCGGATAAGGCTGCCGGCGGTTTCGAAGATGGTCTGATGGATCGGCTCGAAAAAATGGCCTTGTTCGAGAAAATCCGAGACCCGGTAGAACGCGTCGTTATTGACCAGGATCGCGCCGAGCAAACTCTGCTCAGCCTCGATATTGTGCGGCGCACTCCGATAGACCGGAGTGCCTGCGTCGGGAGCAAGCTTGAGGACGTTCGAATCGAGTATGGCCATGGGTCTCGGATATTCTTGGATTCGTTGAGCGCGGGGCGCGAATAAAGCGCCACTCCCCCTTTCAGGGAAAGATGGTTCATCCTTTATGCACGATTCTCGCACATTTCAGTGGATGAAACCCGACGAGGCCGCATTCCGCTTGACGGGGGTTTTGGCCAAATGTCCGCGAATCCGGGTTCGCCGCCTGAGCGAATCATGCGGCTGAACCTTTTGCCGGGATGGGGATACTTATCCAGACGCGGCGGGACGGCGGGTCGCCTCTGGGTGCTCAATCAGGCCGCGAGAAGATAGATCAATCCGATCAAGGCGGCCGCGATGCCGGTGGCGATCAGGACGTAGTCGACCGTGAGGCTACGCTGCTGATCGAACGATCGCTGATCTGTTTTCTGGCCCATTAGTCATTCTACGGCGGGACGAACCGGACGTTTAGTGAAGCAGATCACATCTGGCGGATTTTCTTCGGCGGCAAAGTCATCGGGGAACGGGAAACCGGCGCGGCGATTGGTATGGTCGGCGGGCGGACATGGAGTAGGTGATGAGTCAACACATCCGGCCATGGCAGACGGACGACGGCGAGCGGCAGTGGTTGTCGATGCTGATCGACACTATGGAAGAGATCTCCCGTCCTGAACTGCGCAGCATGCCGTGCGATCGTTCGGTCTTGTCGGCTGTTAGTGAACAGTTGTCACGGCCGGCATTAAGATACCGTCGGTGGCAGGTCGGAAATATCTCGCACTACAGGTGGCGTCAGTAGCTTGCCGGTGCCTGGCTACCGCCCTGCAACATGCAGCCTGGGCCGGCTACCGTGCTCGATCCCGCGAAGCTTGGCTTCTCCGTCGGCAATGTAGTCCCGGGTCATCGGTACGATGCCCTGGCGCTTGGTGATCTGAAGCTGGAAATTCATGAAGTTCTGCTTGCGGAACGACATTTCCGATGCGGCGAGGTAGAACTCCCACATCCTCGCAAACCGTTCGTCATAAAGCCGCACGGCTTCTTCGCGGTTCGCAATGAAGCGCTCACGCCAGGCCTTGATGGTTTCCGCGTAATGCATCCTGAGGATTTCGACGTCGCACACCAGAAGGCCGACCCGTTCGATTACCGGGATCACCTCGGACAGTGCCGGGATGTATCCGCCGGGGAAGATATATTTCGCAATCCATGGATTGGTCGCGTCGGGTGGGTCGGAGCGCGCGATCGAATGCAACACCATGATGCCGTCAGCTGAGAGAAGTTCGGCGCAACGCCTGAAATAGGTTTCGTAGAAATCGACGCCGACATGTTCAAACATGCCGACCGACACGATGCGATCGAACGGGCCGGGAACGTCCCGGTAGTCTTCCAGCAGAAACTTTGCCGATTTCGACAGTTTCTTTTCGGCGGCCCGAGCGTTCGAAAGCTGCAGTTGCTCTTGGGAGAGCGTGATGCCGGTCACGTCGGCGCCGGTCATTTCGGCCAGGTAGAGTCCGAGGCCTCCCCAGCCGGAACCGATATCCAGCACGCGGTCACCGGGCTCGACCAAAAGCTTGGCGGCAAGGTGCCGCTTCTTGGCGAGTTGGGCGTCTTCGAGACTACTATCCGGGCTTTCGAAATAGGCACAGCTGTACTGCCGGTCGCTGTCGAGGAAGAGGGAATAGAGCCGGCCGTCCAGATCATAATGGTGCGCAACATTATCTCTCGAACGATCGCGCGGATTGAACTGCTGGGCGTGCCTGACCATGTAGCGGAACCACGACTGCAGCTTGGCCCAGCGCGGCAACATCTGGGGTTGACCCATCAGAATTGCCAAGACGTCGGCGATCGAACCGCGTTCGACGACGAACGTGCCATCCATATAAATCTCGCCCAGCGCGAGTTCAGGATTAAGCAGGATTCGCCGCTCCGCCTTGGTGGTCAGGAAACGCACGGCGACCGGCTCGCCACGACCGTCACCACAGCTGAACTGTGCCCCGCTCGCGGTGGTAAAAGTTATAGCCCCGCAGCGAACGAACTGCGTGAGGCAATACTGTAACAGCCGATCCATCGAAACCACCAAGTGAGCGATCCCGTAGAAACCCTTCCGCGGCCGGCCGCCGCTTGCCGTAAACCCAGCCCTTCGAAAAACCGTTGCCGTAACGGTTATCCGGCGAAAAAAGTTCCCGATAGTTCCGCCGCGCTTACCATCAGCATAATACCGGACACCGATTGCTGCCAGCGCGCTGTATGCAGGGCGGATATTTCGAAAATAGTATTCACAGAGTTGCGTTGGATGCGCGCTTCCATTCGCGAGATAATCGGCTAAAAGATGGCACCGCCTGCAGCGGTTAGGATGGGAGCGCTGGAAGCGGCCTCCATATTTGGAGAATCAAGCGAATGTTGAGCCGAGCGCTCATTTTAGCGACGGTAGCGTTCCTGATGGGTGGTCTTGCGGGGGCGCCGGCACCAGTCCGGGCGCAAAATCTCGAAGCCGGCAAAAGTCCTTCCCAGATATTCGCCGGCAGCTGTACGGCGTGCCACAAGAGTGCCCGTGGGCTGCTGAAAACCGTAGCTCCGGGCTCGCTGCCGGGTTTTCTACGACAGCATTATACGACCAGTCCCGAGATGGCGGGGTTGCTTAGCTCCTTTTTGATCTCCAATGGGGCGGCCGACAGGCGCTATGGCGGGGGTCAGTCCAAGGCCGGCAAAGCAGCCAGTCCATCCGAGCAGCCCGACCGCCAGGGTCGCAGGCTGCGCGGTGCGGCCTCTCAGGACGGCACCGAGCCACCACAGGCTGCGAAACCGGAAGCGGAAGGTAGCGAGCCCAGCCGCAGGGCGCGCAACGCGAGACGGTTGGCGCGGCCGTCGGACGAGACTGCAAAACCGGCGGATGGCGAAGCTGCTGCGCCCGCGCTGAGAGAGCGGGACGCGAATAGCCGCAAATCCGCCAGGCAGCGGTTGAGCCGCCGCAAAGGCAAGCCAGCCATCGAAGCGCCTTCCAATGAGTCGTCGAAGCAAGGCGACCCCGCCAAGGAAGGTGCGGGGCTCCCCGGTGAGCCGTCGAAGGACGAGAAGCCTGCGGCCGAAGCCGCGAGACCCGAAACCACCAAATCCGACGCCCCCAAATCCGAACCGGTCAGGTCCGAAGCTCCGACACCGGCGGGAACTGGCCAAAATGTCCGGGCTGATCCGGCTCCCGCCGGAACCTCGGCTCCGGCCACGCCCCCGGGCGCAGCCGCTTCCAGCGTGACTGAGCCGTCAGGTGGCCCGTCGACGACGTCAGCCGTGCCGACGGCAAGCCAGCCTGCGCCGACGGCGGGCGCCGATTCAACGCCACCCCCGGCATCGCCCGCGCCATCGACCCCCAAATAGAATTTCGCGAGGCGAATCTTCTCCATTGCGGTTCGCGCTGCTGCGCGACCGCATTCGAAAAGATCCAGCTTGAATCCAGGCCCGGCCTGATGGGCCGGACCTGGTCGGTTTCAACGCCGCAACAACGATGCGCGTTACTGTTCGGAAGCGGGTTCTGCCTGCGGTTCGTCGTCGTGCTGTGCCTCCGGGTCGAAGAATTCGCCGGCAGCGGCGAGTGCTTCGGCGGCCGCATCCTGATCTTCCCGGCGGGTGCTGATGTCTTCGCCGCGGTTGATGCGTTCGGCTTCGTCGGCGCTTCTGGCCACCGTCACCGTAACTCCGACCTCGACTTCGGGATGCACTGCGATAACGATGGTGTGCTTTCCGATGGTCTTGATCGGAGCGTCGAGCATCACCTGGCTACGGGCAATGGTGATGCCGTCAGCTTCAAAGGACGCCATGATGTCGCGGACGCTCACCGATCCGAACAGCTGACCGGTTTCGGACGCTTGACGCAGCACGACGACGTTGCGCCCGTCAATCTTTTCAGCAACCTTGGTTGCTTCGCCCTTGGCCTTGAGGTTGTTGGCCTCGAGTTCGGCCTTCATACCATCGAACTTGGCGCGATTGTCCGAGGTGGCCCGCAGTGCCTTGCCGCGCTTCAAGAGATAGTTGCGGGCAAATCCGTCCCTGACGCGGACGACTTCGCCCATCTGGCCGAGCTTGGCGACACGTTCCAGCAAAATGACTTCCATTTTAGTTCTCCTTTAGGGGTGATGAAAAACGAATTGAAGTTTTAGGGTTGGTCGGAGAGCTGCCTCATGCACTGGGCAGCGGCGGTGGCCTGCTTTGCAGGTAGCGTTGCCTTAAGCCAAACACCGCGTCGGCAAGGCCGAGCGCGGCCATCAGCAGAACCGGCCAGCTGAACAACACCGCGATGGCATAGGCGCTGCTCAGCCACAGCGCGCGATTCTTCAACGCCAGCGTCAAGGTGTGCAGGACGGCGAAGCCGACAAACGCATAAGCCATCATCAGGGCGGCCGTGATGATCTGCGCGAGGATCGCAAGCAAACCGCCGATAAAGCAAAATGCGATGGCGACCGACAATACCGCGAGTGTCATCGGCGGCAGTTCCGCGCTTTTCAGGTCGGGCCAGGGACGGTGCAATCGCCCCGAAGTCGCGGTGATTTTGGCGGCGAGCCAAACGTTGAGCGTCAGCGTCATCATGGCGACCGCCGCGGCGGCGGCCGGCGCGATTTTCACCAGCGCCTCGATCCATTCGGTCTGGCCGGCGGAAGGCGCGTCGGGTGTCGTAAGAATCCGCAGCAGGCCCCGCTGCATCGCGCCCGTGATGGTGGCGGCGTCGGTACCTAACGTGAGCAAGGTCGCCATTGTCGTCAGCCCGGCAAAGCCTGCGATCCAGAGCAGGATGCGCCCGACCGGATACCACTCCAGCGCCGGTGCAGCGGCCGCCGCGCCATCGCCGGATGCTTCGCCCCGAGCCATTTCGCCGGCACTGATGGCGCCATCATGGGGTCGCCCCAGCAGCGCGAGGTGTCCGAGCCACCACGCCGGCAACGCGGCCATAATGACAAAGGCGATGCAGTAAGGGAGGCCGAAGATCGCGCCGAGACCGATCGCGGCGGCGACGCCGCCGATGGCAGCGCTGAGCGGTCCCCATCCGAGCGCGGCCACGATCAGCGGCAGCGGCGCCAGATAGAACAGCAACAGCGAGATGAGCGCGCCCGAACTTATCGAGGCAAACATCAGCGCCGACGCGCAGCCGGCCGCCATGGCAATGAACAGGACTATGATCATCAGCTGTCCCGCTCCTTTCGAGCGGTTAGAGGTTCGCGAGAACCCCAACCATCGGCAGCCGGACGACCCGGAGCCTTATGAAGCCGTCCGCTCCATCATGCGAGGGCAGAGGGAGCGGACGATTATTGCATCATCGAATGACGTAAGGCAGCAGCCCGAGGAAACGCGAGCGCTTGATCGCGCGCGCAAGTTCACGCTGCTTCTTGGCGGAGACGGCAGTGATGCGGCTCGGCACGATCTTGCCGCGCTCGGATACGTAACGCATCAGCAGCTTGGAATCCTTGTAGTCGATCTTCGGCGCATTCGGGCCCGTAAACGGGCAGGTCTTGCGGCGGCGGAAAAACGGACGGCGTGCACCAGCTTCAGCCATGATTCTTACTCCTCAACCACTGCTTCGGCATCTTCACGGGGACGGCGCGGACCACGATCGCCGCGGTAGCCGCCACCCTCGCGATCACCCCGGAAGCCGCCTTCGCGGTCGCCGCGGAAGCCGCCGCCCCGGTCGTCGCGATCACGATCGCGATCGGCCTTGCGCATCATCGCCGAGGGACCTTCCTCGTGTTCATCGACGCGTACGCTGAGATAACGAATCACGTCCTCGTTGATCCGCTCTTGCCGTTCAATCTCCGCGATCGCCGCCGACGGGGCGTCGATGTTCAGCAGCACGAAATGCGCCTTGCGGTTCTTGTCCATCCGGTAGGTGAGGGAGCGTACGCCCCAGTTTTCCATCTTCACGACCTTGCCGCCGAGCTGCTCGACGATCCCGGTCATCTGGGTGGTCAACTCTTCAACCTGCTGGGTACTCGCATCTTGGCGCGCGAGAAAAACATGCTCATAAAGAGGCATGGGTGTCCTTTCCTGTGTTGGCGCGGGTCCCGGCGGCAAGCCCTTCGAACCCTTCGGAAAGGACTCGATATGCTCAGAAGGCGGAAGCACGGGACGACGGACCGACTGGTCCTGCCACATCAACATCGCCGAAAAGGTGAGATTGCTGAGACCGTCCGTTCAGCTCCCGGCCGGGATCCACGGATGCGGCGCTTTATACGGATTTTCCGTGTGTTGGCAAGAGAAACTGGCCGAATTGGTGCGCTGCGGCTACCGTTCGGGAACCGGTTGCGGCTTGACATAACCGCTTGCCGCAGTGTCTTTCGGCCCGACTTTGAAGATTTCGCGACAGTCAGGGCATTGGTCGGGGGGCATTGATGACCGCAGCATTCACTTTTCCGGGGCAGGGCTCCCAATCCGTCGGGATGGGAAAGGCATTGGCGGAGGCTTTTCCGGCCGCCCGTGCGGTGTTCGACGAGGTGGATTCGGCGCTCGGCGAAAAATTGACGGGCATTATCTGGGACGGGCCGGCGGAGACGCTCCAGCTTACCGAAAACGCCCAGCCGGCGCTGATGGCGGTCTCGCTGGCGACATTGCGTGTGCTTGAAGAGGAAGCCGGTTTCTCGGTCGCGCGGGACGCCGCCTTCGTCGCCGGACATTCGCTTGGCGAATATTCGGCGCTTGCCGCCGCCGGCAGCTTCAGCATTCACGACACCGCGCGATTGCTGCGCGCCAGGGGGCTCGCCATGCAGCGGGCCGTGCCGGTGGGCGTGGGCGCGATGGCGGCACTGCTCGGTCTCGATTACGAGGCCGCGGTGGCAGTGGCCAATGAGGCCGCGCAGGGGCAGGTCTGTCAGGCTGCCAACGACAACGGTGGCGGCCAGGTCGTCGTGTCGGGCGACAGGGCTGCGGTCGAGCGCGCGCTGGAAATTGCCAAGGCCAAGGGCGCCAAGCGAGCCGTGCTGTTGCCGGTTTCGGCGCCTTTTCACTGCCGGCTGATGCAGCCCGCGGCCGACGCGATGGCCGAAGCGCTGGCCGGCGTCACCATCAAGCCACCGGTTTCGCCGCTGATTTCGAACGTGCTGGCCGCTCCAGTCAGCGATCCGGACGAGATTCGTCGCCGCCTGATCGAGCAGGTCACGGGGACCGTGCGCTGGCGCGAGTCGGTGGCCTACATGGCGAGCCGCGGGACCACACAGTTTTACGAGATCGGGGCGGGCAAAGTGCTGAGCGGATTGGTCAAGCGTATCGCCGATGGTGCGGCAGGCATTTCGGTCGGCGGTCCCGCCGATATCGCCGCCGCAAAGGCCGCGCATGCGGTGACGCATTAGGCTTGGGCGATCGTAAGGAGATTGAGGAATGTTTGATCTGACTGGCAGGACGGCGCTCGTCACCGGCGCGACGGGGGGCCTCGGCAACGCGATCGCCCGGGCGTTGCATGCCCAGGGAGCGACGGTGGCCATTTCCGGCACCCGGCGCGAGGTGCTGGATACGCTTGCCGGCCAGCTCCGCGAGAGGGTTCATGTGCTGCCCTGCAATCTGTCCGATACGGCCGAGGTCGAGGCGCTGGTGCCGTCGGCCGAAAAGGCCATGGGGCAGGTCGATATTCTGGTCGCCAACGCCGGCATCACCCGCGACAACCTGTTCGTACAGTTGCGCGATGAGGATTGGGACGAGGTCATCAGGGTCAATTTGACGGCGACTTTTCGCCTCGCCCGGGCCGCGACTAAACTGATGATGCGCAAGCGCTTCGGCCGCATCATTGCCATCACTTCGATCGTCGGGGTCACCGGTAATCCCGGCCAGGGCAATTACACCGCGTCGAAGGCCGGATTGATCGGGATGATCAAGACGCTGGGTGCGGAATACGCCAAGCGCAACATCACCGCCAACTGTATCGCACCGGGCTTCATCGCGACGCCGATGACCGATGCGCTCAACGCCAAGCAACACGAAAGCATTCTTGCGAAGGTTCCTGCAGCCCGGCTGGGGACGCCGGAAGATATCGCCGCTGCGGCGGTGTATCTCAGCTCAAACGAAGCCGCGTACGTCACCGGGCAGACGATTCACGTCAACGGCGGAATGGCCATGATTTGAGCCTGAAACCGGGACTGGCAAGCCCTCGGAAAAGGCTGTTTCCAAAGGCCGGTCGAGGCTTGTAGTCAAGGCTGGGGAAGTATGATAACCGAACGACGAACGGATGGGCAAAGAAGGCCATTGCAGGATTTTGAAACCCTGTATATTGGCGGTGCTTCGCCTTCGGTCGTGCGCCGGCCTTTTTGGCCACGACGAGGCCAGATCAAGATGATGCGCGACCACGAATAAAGCTAGATATCACGATGGCTCGTATCGTCTTGGGGACGGGTCCAATGGAACAAGCACGAGGTTGAACGATGAGCGAGATTGGCGAGCGGGTTAAGAAGATCGTGGTCGAACACCTCGGTGTCGAACCAGAAAAAGTAGTCGACAATGCGAGCTTCATTGATGACCTCGGCGCCGACAGTCTTGATACAGTCGAGCTGGTGATGGCGTTTGAAGAAGAATTCGGTTGCGAGATTCCGGACGACGCGGCGGAGACGATTTTGACGGTCGGCGACGCCACGAAATTCCTCGAAAAGAACGCGAAAAGCTGACGCCTCGAGTCGATGCTGATGAAGCCGGACGGGTCGTCGTTCTGCGGCCCACCGGCTTCTTGTTGTGGGCGGCGAATTCGGGGTTGGAGTGATGGATATGCGACGGGTTGTCGTCACAGGCCTCGGCATGGTGTCGCCTCTCGGTTGCGGCATCGAACCGACCTGGAAACGCATCCTCAACAGCGAGAGCGGCGCCAGAACAATCGAGACATTCAACGTCTCGGATCTTTCCAGCCGGATCGCCTGCGTCATTCCGCGCGGCGATGGGACTGACGGCACGTTCAATCCCGACCAGTGGATGGAGCCGAAGGATCAGCGCAAGGTCGACGACTTCATCATCTTTGCGATGTGTGCGGCGCGTCAGGCGCTCGATGATGCCGATTGGCATCCCGCCACCGAAGAGGACCGCTGCGCCACCGGCACGATGATCGGCTCCGGGATCGGCGGTCTTTCCGGTATCGCCGATACGGCGCTGCTGCTTGCCGAGCGCGGGCCGCGCAAAGTGTCCCCGTTTTTCATTCCCGGCCGACTGATCAATCTTGCGTCGGGCTATGTATCGATCGAGCACGGCCTCAAGGGACCCAACCATGCGGTGGTCACCGCCTGTTCGACCGGCGCACATGCGATCGGAGATGCCAGCCGCCTGATCGCGCTTGGCGATGCCG
This sequence comes from uncultured Alphaproteobacteria bacterium, assembly GCA_963756215.1. Lineage (GTDB taxonomy): Bacteria > Pseudomonadota > Alphaproteobacteria > Rhizobiales > Xanthobacteraceae > Bradyrhizobium. Next base: position 115,815 of record CAVWMY010000005.1, read on the forward strand.
ACGTCATGGTGGCCGGTGGAACCGAATCTCCGATCTGCCGGCTCGCGATGGCCGGATTCTGCGCGGCACGCGCATTGTCGACCGGCTTCAACGATAACCCGGAAAGAGCATCGCGTCCTTATGATCGGGATCGCGACGGCTTCGTGATGGGAGAGGGCGCGGGGGTCGTCGTGCTCGAGGAATATGAGCACGCGAAACGACGCGGCGCCAAGATCTACGTCGAGGTCACCGGCTACGGCATGTCGGGCGATGCCTACCACATCACCTCGCCGTCGCCCGACGGCGATGGCGCATTCCGCAGCATGAGCGCTGCCATGAAGCGGGCGGGAATCTCTGCCTCGGATATCGACTACATCAACGCGCATGGGACCTCGACGCAACTCGGCGACGAGATTGAGCTCGGCGCGGTGGAGCGGCTGCTTGGTAACGCCGCCTCCAAGGTGTCGATGTCGTCGACCAAATCGTCGACCGGTCACTTGTTGGGCGCTGCGGGTGCGATCGAGGCGATCTTTAGCATTCTGGCGATTCGCGATAACATCGCTCCGCCGACCATCAATCTCGACAACCCGTCGGTGGAAACGGCGATTGACCTAGTGCCGCGAACGGCGCGCAAGCGCGAAATCAATATTGCATTGTCGAATTCGTTCGGTTTCGGTGGCACGAACGCATCCGTGATCCTGCAGCGTGTAGTCAGCTGACGCGTATATAGAGATTGAGTCCACCGTTTCGCCGCATTCGGTGATGAATCGTAGCGTTGGGCGTACACGACCGGCCGTGCGGATATTCGCGAGGCCGCGATTGAACCGACAGGACTCAGGTTGCATCGATGAGTGAGAGGCCGCCCATTTCGCCCCGGAGTCCGCGCGCTGCGCTGGAGCCTGAGCAGGTGCCGCCGCCGCCGAAGCGGTCCGAGCGCGCGCGCAATCCGTTCGTCGTGGTCGGCAACGCCATCATCACCATCGTGCTGGTCCTGATGATCGGTACCGGCTTTGCTTATTACTACGGCAGACAGAAGCTGGAGGCTCCCGGTCCGCTGCAGGAGGACAAAGTCGTCAACATTCCGCCGCGCGCCGGAATGACCGACATCGCCGATGTGCTGCAGAGGGAAGGCGTGATCGACAACAACCGCTGGGCGTTCATCGGCAGCGTGTTTGCGCTGAAGGCGCGGTCCGAACTCAAGCCAGGAGAATATCTATTCCAGAAGAACGCCAGCCTGCGCGACGTGATCGGGACCATCGTCGACGGCAAGGTGGTTCAGCATGCCGTCACCATTCCCGAGGGGCTGACCTCCGAGCAGATCGTGGCTCGTTTGACCGACAACGATATCTTTGCCGGCACGGTCCGCGAGATCCCGCGTGAAGGCACGCTGCTACCGGAAACCTACAAGTTTCCGCGCGGCACGACACGCGAGCAGGTGATCGCGCGAATGCAACAGGCGCAGAAACGTGTCGTCGCCGAGGTCTGGGAACACCGCAATCCCGATATTCCGGTCAAGACGCCGGAGCAACTGGTAACGTTGGCCTCGATCGTCGAAAAAGAAACCGGCAGGGCCGACGAACGCAGCCGTGTCGCCGCGGTGTTCGTCAACCGGCTGCGGCAAAAGATCAAACTGCAATCCGATCCGACCATCATCTACGGGCTGGTCGGCGGCAAGGGAACGTTGGGCCGGCCGATCAAGCGCAGTGAGATCCAGCAGCCGTCACCGTACAATACCTACGTGGTCGATGGCCTTCCGCCGGGACCGATCGCCAACCCCGGACGCGCCTCGCTGGAAGCCGCTGCCAATCCAGCGCGGACCCGCGACCTGTTCTTCGTTGCGGACGGCACCGGTGGTCACACATTTACGGAAACCTACGACCAGCATCAGAAGAACGTTGCCAAATTGCGTGCGATGGAAAAGCAAATCCAGAACGACACCGTTGAGCCGGCTGACGATCCTCCTCCGCCCGCAACGACGTCGGCGCCCGCCGACGCCAATCCTGCCGCCTCCGCGCCTGCAAAACCCGGCGCGCCGAAAAAGCCGGCGCGACGGCAGGGGGCCGCGCAATCAACGACAGCGCCTCCGGTGCTTCAGCAATAGCTGGATGCTCGCGGCGGAACCGAACCGAATTCCACTTTGCGCGAAAACGTTTTATGATCGCGCAAGTCAGCCGCGCGAATCTCACGTCCGCATATCCAAGGGAACTTAACAAGATGGCGCTTTCGAGCATGACGGGCTTTGCCCGAAGCCACGGTGCCAGCGGACCCTATGCATTCGAGTGGGAATTGAAGTCGGTCAACGCCAAAGGTTTCGACTTGCGCATGCGGCTGCCGCCCGGATGGGACGAGCTCGAAGCAGTCGCCAAAAAGCGCGCCGGTGAACTGCTGTCGCGGGGCACGGTGTATGCCAACCTGAACGTCAAGCGCGCCAATGCCGCTTCGACCGTCCGCATCAATGAAGAAGTGCTGACGTCGATCGTTCGGGTCGCGGGCGAGCTCGCCGGCAAGATCGATGCCGTGGCCCCGAGCATCGACGGGCTGTTGGGAATCAAAGGCGTCATCGAGATCGTCGAACCCGAGAGCAGCGAAGCGGAAGATCAGGCGGCAAAAGCTGCGGCCACCGCGGCATTCGAGCAAGCACTGATACAGCTCGTGGCGATGCGCCAGCGCGAAGGCAATACGCTCGGGAAAATCCTCTCGCAGCGCATGGATGAAGTCGAACAACTCGCCAAAAAGGCGGAGGCCGCGCCGGGCCGCAAGCCTGACGCGATCAGGGCGCGGCTGGCCGAGCAGGTCGCGGCTCTGTTGGAAACGTCGGATCGCTTCGATCCCGACCGGCTCAATCAGGAAGCGCTTCTGATCGCGGCAAAGGCCGACATCCGCGAAGAGCTTGATCGCATCGCCTCGCACGTTTCGCAGGCGCGCGAGATGATCGGCAAGGGCGGGCCAGTTGGACGGCGGCTGGATTTTTTGGCGCAGGAATTCAACCGCGAGGTCAACACCTGCTGCTCCAAATCCAACGACCTCGAGTTGACCAACACCGGGCTCGAGATGAAGAACGTGGTCGAGCAATTCCGCGAACAGGTCCAGAACCTGGAGTGAACCATGACCGCTGGCGGCCACGACCCGGATGGAGTTGAGCGGCGCGGCCTGATGTTCGTGCTGTCGTCGCCGTCAGGCGCGGGAAAAACCACGCTGTCGCGGCTGCTGATCGACCGGGTACCGGGCCTGAAGATGTCGGTGTCCGCGACCACGCGGCCGATGCGCCCGGGCGAGGTCGAAGGCCGCGACTATCATTTCATCGACAAGGTGCGCTTCGAGGCCATGGCAGCCAATGGCGAGCTGCTCGAATGGGCAACGGTCTTCGACAATCGCTATGGCACGCCCCGGGCGCCGGTCGAAGTGGCACTTTCGGCCGGACAGGACGTGCTGTTCGACATCGACTGGCAGGGCACCCAGCAGTTGCGGGAAAAGGCGCGCGACGACGTCGTCTCCGTGTTTATCCTGCCGCCGTCGGTCACGGATCTGGAAAAGCGGTTACACTCCCGCGCCCAGGATTCCGATGCGGTGATCCGGGGCAGAATGAGCCGGGCAAGCCACGAAATGAGTCATTGGGCGGAGTACGATTACATCGTCATCAATCACGACATCGATGAAGCGTTCGGCGAGGTGCAATCGATTTTAAAGGCCGAGCGGCTCAGGCGCGAACGCCGCACCGGGCTGACGACCTTCGTTCGGGGATTGCAGCGGCAATTGGAGAAGTAGCGACGGGCTTTCAGCTCTGCGCGCTGCGGGCCAGCCGCGCCAGCATCTCCGCGATCTTGTCATCGGGATCACTGGCCGCGCGGGGAGCGCCGGCCAGGCGTGAAATACTCGCCGCACGCGGCGCGTTTGCTGCACGGAGCGCGCCGGCAGCACGTATTTCGCCGGAATGTCGTGGGGAAAGCTTGATCCCGACCGGCTCGGAGCCGATCGGGATCTGGAAATTCGGTCGCGATTGGTGATCGGCGCGGACTGCATCCCACATCGCGGACCGATCGTTTTCGGTCTCGCGGTTGCGGCCCGGCCAGCGGCCGCCGAAACGGACGATTGCGCTACCCACTAGACCCGCAAGCGCCAGCGCGCCGGCAATCACGATCAGCAGCGTCGAGATCGAGCCGGATTGCTTTGCCGAAGAAGCATCCGCGGCGCCCAGCGACGTGTCGGCCGCCGGCGCTGCGGCAACCGGCGCGGCGGGAGGTTGCGGAGTGGCCGATTGTGTTTGGGCGTTGGCTGCAGAACTATCTCCCTGCGGCTCTGAAGCGTCCTGGTCGTTCGCGGCCAATTGGTCGGGCCAGCGCGTGGCGATCAACGATCGCTGCGCGTCAGGATTCCCTGCATTTGCGCTTGCGCCGTCGGCCGGTGCGCCTGAAGGCACCTGCCCTGTAGCGCTTGCTGCTTGCGCACTGCGCGTTTGGGACGCGGTTAGTTCGGCGCGCGCATTGACGACCGTGCCCGGCATCGCCGCCTCCGCCTTCGGCGCAGCGGAAGCAGTTGAGGGCGCTGCCTTCGATGGTGCGATCGAGGCCGTGTTCGCCGGCGCGGTTTGGGCGCGCGCATCGCGCTGCGGCCCGAGATACCAGCAATGGCGTTTGGTGGTGCGATCGATGCGGTAGTACCAGTGACTGCCGGATGGCGCCTGGTCCTTAGTTGGTCCGGAAAGACATTCGTCGGCCGCAGGCGTCGGCGTCGCACCGCGCGATACGCCCGTCAATGCGGTGCAGGCGACACAGCCTGCAGCGATGGCCGACAGGATTTTCGCGGTTCGGTTTGGCATGTTCTACTCCGGCGATGATACAAACGCTTCGCGGGTCAAATATTGGTGCGTCAAATATCCGATATTGGCGGATCAAATATCCGAACAAACTTGGGTCGCAATACGCCGCAATTCCGGAGAGCGTGAGGCTTAATTCGGGCCCGCCCCATGTTGCGAATGTGGCGAGATTTTGAGAACGGCAGGCCGCCACGTTCTTGCCCGTGGCCAGCGACTGCCTCATTTGTCGGTCACGGATCGGACCGGTGCTGTCGACGCCTAAGCCGTTGCCGCGGGCATCCCGCGAAGATGTCAGTCTCCCGAGATCACATCGCCGAACAGCACGTAACGCTCACCGTCGAAGCGAACCAGCCGCATTTGCTTGATCGGACGGAGGTCCGCGGGACTGGTTTGCAGCCGGATTCCCGGCAGCAGGAGCGGCGGCGCCAGATCGAGGTGGGAGGCCTGCTTCATGATGTTCTCCCGCGTCAGATCGTCGCCGCACTGTCGGAGAATCTGTACCACGGCGTAACCAATGTTGTAGCCGTAGGGTCCGTAGTAATCGCTCTTGTCGACACGTGGGTTGTATTTGTCCATCCATACGTTCCAGGCCTGCATGGCCGGATCATTCTTCCATTGCGGGTCGGCCGGATCTTTTTGATAGGCTGCGGAGATAATCCCCTTAGCGGCCTCAAACCCCGCCGGCCTGATCGCGCCCGCGATTGAGGAGCCGACGCTGACCACGAACTCCTGCGGATGCCAATCGATGTCGTAGGCCTTGCGAATGGCTTGCGCTGCGAATTTCGGGACCGAGGCAATCAGGAAAACGTCGGCGCCGGATGCCCTGAGCGTGACCACCTGGGAATCGACGGTCGGGTCGCTGGTGTTGTAGGTCTGCGAAGACACGATCATGCTGGAAGCTCTGTCGCCGAGCCCGCGCTTGAAGCCGAGCAGGTAGTCGCGGCCGAGATCATCGTTTTGAGACAGGATGCCGATCCTGGCGTCGGGTTTTACCGAAAGAATGTATTTGGCGTAGATCTCGCCTTCCGACGCGTAGTGCGGTGTCCAGCTCATCGTCCACGGATAGTGTTCGGGATCGTTGAACACCGTTGCGCCGGTGCCGATGAAAAGATGCGGCACCTTTTTCTGATTGATGTATTTGACAACCGCCATGTTGGTGGCGGTACCGACCGGGTTCACCAGGAACAGCACTTCTTCGCTCTCGACCAGGCGCCTGACCTGCTCGACGGTCTTGGGCGGGCTATAGGCGTCGTCGAGGCTGATGAAACTGATCTTGCGGCCGTTGACGCCGCCCTGGTCGTTGATCATCGCGAAATAGGCGGTCGCAGACACCGCGCCGGCCGAATAGGCCGAGGCCGGGCCGCTATAAGGTGTGGTGGTTCCGATCTTGATTTCGGTGTCGGTAACGCCTGGGCCGTAACGCTTCTGCGCCGGCGCCGGCGTCGCCACCAAGACCAGTGCGATCGCCACGACGGCGCGCAGTGTCGAATGAATCCCGGAGGCCATTGAAAGTCTCCCTGTTCGAAGCGCCGCCGGGGAAACGTTGCGGTTTTTAGTTCTTCAGCACAATACGCCCGACGACCTTGCCGGCCCGCAATTCCTCGATCCACTTCTGGACGTCGCCCATCGGCTCTTCCTTCATAGGCGTTGGCTTGATCTTCCCGGCGCGCGCCAGCGCCATCAATTCTTTTGCTTCGGCCAGCGTGCCGACCATGAAACCTTCGATGGTCATGCGTTTGTAGATCCATTGCACCATCGGCAGGCTGAAATTACCGCCCATCAGCCCGGACACCACGATCTTGCCGCCGCGCGCCAGCGCGGATACCGCAAAGCCCATCGACTTTTCGTTGCCGGCAAAATCGACGATGCCGTCGAAGCCGCCTTCGTTTTCCTTGATGATGCGCTTGGCAACATCCGGCTCGGCGGGATCGTAGGCGACCGCGGCACCGTTGTTGAGCGCCGCCTCGCGCGCCGCCGGACTCAAATCCGCAACCGAGATTTTCTGCTTGAACATCGCCTGCGCGAAGGAAAGGCCCATCATGCCGACGCCGCCAAGGCCGATCAGCAGGAGATTGCGTTGTCGCGGCCGGTCGACCAGGCGCTTCAGGGCGCCATAGGCGGTCACGCCGGAGCACATCAGGGTCGCCGCCTGATTGATCGGCAGCGGATCGTAGTCCAGCAGGTACTTTGCATCCGGCACCAGCACATGGCTGGCGAAACCGCCGTCGATGGAGACCCCGAGAAAGCGCTGCTTGATGCAAAGGTTTTCGTCGCCATTGGCGCAGTCGCGGCATTGGCCGCAACCGATCCAGGGGAATACGGCCTTCCGGGTGCCGATCAATTCCTTCGCGACGTCTGGACCGACTTCCTCGACGGTCCCGGCGATCTCATGCCCGAGCGTGAACGGCAACACCATGCCGCGCGTGGTATCGAGCTTCTTGCCGCCACCGAGATCGGCATAGCCATCCTGGATGTGCAGGTCGGAATGGCACAACCCGCAACGTTCGATCCGAACCAGGACTTCCTTGCCTTGCGGCTTGGGCGTTTCGACGATCGTCTCGCATAGCGGTGCGTCGAACTTGACCAGCGATTGGCGTCGCATCATGCCCATGGCGTTTTCTCCTTATGCGATGTCGTTTTTTCGTTGCGTATATTGGTCAATTCACGGGCCATGGCAACAAAGCCGCTAATCGGAATGGTCTCGGCGCGCCGCGTCAGATCGACATGCGCGGCCGCGCCGAGCCTGACGGGGTCAACGGGCAATGACTTGAGGCTTTGCCGCAGCATCTTGCGCCGCTGGCCGAACGCGGCGGCGGCGATCATCTCCAGCGCTTTGCGATCGCACGGCTCCGGTGCGCCGCGAGGAATCAGCCGCACCACCGACGAGGTGACCTTGGGCTGCGGCACGAAGGCCGCGGGAGATATGTCGAACAGAATCTTGGTTTCGGCGCGCCAGTTCGCCAGCACGCCCAGCCGTCCGTAGGCTTCGGCATTTTCCTGGGCGACGATGCGCTCGGCGACCTCGCGCTGAAACATCAGCACCATCATGTCGAACCAGGGCGGCCACGGTTCAACGGACAGCCAGTCGATCAGAAGGGCCGTTGCGATGTTGTAGGGCAGGTTGGCGATGATTTTGGCCTTGCTGTCGCCAAGCAGCGCCCGCGGGTCGAACCGCTGCGCATCGGCGCATACGATCTCCAGCCGCCCCGGATAGCGCTTGGCAATCTGCTCCAGCGGCGCGAGGGCGCGCTCGTCACGCTCCACCGCAATGACTCGCTGCGCGCCCAGCGCCAGAAGCGCCCGCGTCAATCCGCCGGGCCCCGGGCCGATCTCGATGACCGTGGCCTGTTCGAGCGGACCGGCAGCGCGCGCGATCCGCGTAGTCAGGTTGAGATCCAGGAGAAAATTCTGCCCGAGCGATTTGCGCGCCGACAGGCCATGCTGGCGGATGACCTCGCGAAGCGGCGGAAGGTCATCGATTGCGCTCATGCCGGCTTTGTCGCCGCCATCCGGGCGGCAAGCCGCAATGCCGCGATCAGGCTAGAGGTGTTGGCGCGTCCGGTTCCGGCGATATCGAACGCCGTGCCATGGTCCGGCGATGTCCGAACGAATGGCAATCCCAGCGTGACGTTGACGGCGTCGTCGAACGCCAGCGTCTTGATCGGGATCAGCGCCTGATCGTGATACATGCAGATTGCGCAGTCATAGGATTTGCGCGCGGCCTCGTGAAACATGGTGTCGGCCGGCAGCGGCCCCCTGATATCGATGCCCTCTGCGCGCAGGATGTCGACGGCGGGGCCGACGATCCGCTGCTCCTCGGTGCCTAGCGAGCCGTCTTCCCCGGCGTGGGGGTTGAGGCCGGACAGCGCCAGGCGCGGCCGGGCAAGCCCAAAGCGTGCCTTCAATGCTCCTGCGACGATGCGGACCGTTGTTATGATCAGTTCGCCGGACAGCTGCGTGATCGCGTCGCGCAACGGAAGATGGATGGTCACGGGCACGACGGCGAGGGCGGGTGACCACAACATCATCACGGGCTGTGGCGTGCGACCGTCCGTTGATGCAAGTTCGGCCAGGAATTCGGTGTGACCGGGATGGCGAAATCCGGCGCGGTACAGCACGCTCTTGGCGATCGGATTGGTGACCACCGCGCCGGCGCGACCGGCCACGACGTCGTCGACCGCTTGTCGTATCGAAGCAACGGCGGCCTCCGCGCTGTTGCTGTCGGGCTGGCCGGGTCGGGCGGTAGCCGGAGAGCCGGTAGCGACGACGGGCAGCGCGTCGGCGAATGCGGCGAACGCATCCCGGGCCGAGACTTCGGCGAACCGGATATCCAGCCCCAGGATTTTCGCCCGGTCGCGGACGAAATCGCAATCGCCGACCAGGTAGAATGGCGGGAGCGCCAAATCATTCCGCCGCAACCATGCCTGCAAGGTGATGTCAGGCCCGATGCCTGCGGGCTCACCTAACGTCAGCGCCAGAGGTTTTGCCATGCATCAACGATATTCGATCATCGCGGCTTTGCGGATCCGCTGCAGATAGGCTTTCGATTGGGCTTCGAATTTCTCGGCGAACATCCTGTCGCGGATTTCTTTTTTCTTCGGACTATCGACCGTAGTCGGCTTGCGGCCGCACAGCGCGACCATCTCCACGCCCTGCTTCGTCACCTCCGGGGCCGTCAAATGACCGATCGGCGTCTTGTCGAGTCCTTCACGGATCGGCGCCGGTATGTCGGCCGAGGTTTTCGTCACGATATCTCGGATAGCGGCGTTCGGCATGGACTTGAAGAACGAGTTCGCCTCTTCGCAGGTCTGCATCCGGTTGCGCAAGGCTTCGGCCTCCTTGACCCTTGCTTCAACGGCGGTCGGCGGAGACCCTCGCGGAACCAGCAGGACAATCGGCTGCATCTGATATTCGAAGCTCTCCACCTTGTCATTTCCATCGTCGCCCTGGGCTCGCGCGGCCGCGGCGACCTCTTTCTCGCCGACCTGAAGGCTCTCCTTGTAACGACCGCGGACCAGGCTGGTCCAAACCATCTCCGCCTTGATGCGTTCCTTCAGCGTTTCCGGGCGGATGCCCTGGGCCTCCAGCGACTTGGCGAGCTGCTCAGCCGTGATGTGCATTCGCGAACCCATCTGCGCGAACGAGGCATCAACATCGGAGGAGGTGGGATCGACGCTGAACTGCTTGGCTTCCCTGATCTTCACCTTTTGATCGATCAACTCGTCGATCACTTCCTGGCGGCTCGGCGCTTTATGGGTCGACAGCGCGTCGAGCTTGCTGCGCTGCTCGATGTCGTAATTGGTGATCGGTTCGCCGTTGACCATCACGACCACCGTTTGCGCGTAAGACGGCGTCGGGCAGGCCAGCACGGTGAGGAGGGCCGCGGCGCAAGCCGCGACGAAAAACGGAATCCGCTGGAACAATGTGGTCGTCGTCATGATCACCGTCACTATGTCAACCGATTCAAATGGGGCGGGATCTACCGGCAATCGCTTCGCCGGTCACGTACCGCGCCGGCACTATTGGAGCTGTCCGCCGCCCGAGGTCGTGGAGGATTGGGCAAGGGTCCGCAGGCCGATCTGCAGCATGAATGCGTGGCTGAGGACTGGCGGCAAGCTACCGGCCGAATAGGAGTAAGAGGTGACGTAGTTGGCGGCCAGCACGAAACAGTCGTCCACATAACCCGCACCGATGACATACTGGTTGATCTGGTTGGCGACGAGATCCCATCGCGCCGCGCCGCTCACCACCCAGTTGTTGGCCACCTTGACCGAGCCGCTGCCGAGAATGCCTTCGCGGCGGGTCAGGTAGCCGATCTCCGGCTGCGGGGCGTAGTCGCCATATAGCAGGCTGACCGACCAGCGGTCGAAGTTGGCGCGGCCTTCGGCCTCGAAGCGCTCGACGCTTCCGGTCGCCTCGTCAAATCGTCCGCGGGTGCTGAAGGTGTAGGTGCGGTTCGGCGAGTAGGCGAGGCTCGCGACATAGTCCGATACCGGCTTGTCCAGACCGGAATCGATCGCGGTATTGGTCGCATCGGCGACCGCGAATGAATTCAGGCCAAACAATTGATAGGACTGCCCGAACACCGCGGTGACCGAGCCGCCGCGGTCGAACTGGGTGGTCGCCTGCACGCCGGCATTGGCGCGGCCGCCGCCCTCGACCCGATCATAGCCGGAGAATTTGTCGACGCTGAACAGGTTGGAGGTGTCGAACGTCATGCTCTGCGCGTCTTCGTTGGGAAGCTTGCCGGCATAGGATTCGTTGGGACGGATGATGACCTGGGCGATCGGTTCGAGCGTCGTGGTTCCCCACGGCTGGACGTTGATGAAGGGATAGCGATATTCGAGGCCGACCGTCGGCATCACCCGCAGCGCCTGCGTCTCGCCGGTCGGCAGGAAGTTTGAAACGCCGGGCTGGTTCGAGATCGAGGAGTCGATCGCATCGGCGCGCAGGCTTGCGAACGGCGTCCAGATTTCACCGGCCGAATCGGTAAACGAACGGCGCCAATCGACTTCGCCGGTGGCGCGCGTGTAGGTGCCCGGCATGCCCCGCAGCAGGCAGTTCGCCCGGTTGATGTTGGCGCCGTTGACGGCCGTGTCGGCGGTGTTCTGCGTGCAGATGCCGTTGGCCAGCGCCGAGGCAGTGACCGGATCGAAGGCCGCGGTCTCACGCGTCAGGCTGGTGAAGTTGGTCTTGTAGCTGAGCTCGCCGCCCAGCACCTGGTGATTGATCACGTTTGAATAGTCGATCACCGGCGCGACCACGGGCACCTGGTTCTGGAAGCCCGAGAAGCTGAGATAGTAGATCGTGCGCGCGTCGAAGTAGCTGCGGTTGCCGACGCCGGTCAGGTAAAGCTGCGATATCGCTTCGGTCGGCAGCGTCAGGAACGAGCCCAGCGGGTCCTTGTATTGGGCGAGCCGGTAGTCCGACATGAAGTAGTAGTCGGACAGCAGAACTCCGTCCCAGCCCCAGACCCACTTGTCGCTGAGCGCGAACTGGCCCTTGGTTTCGACGCCGCCGCGGAACTGGCGATCGCCGGGCGCGCTGCCGAACGCTCCAGGATCCTGCTGGTCGATGCCGTAGGCGCGGATCTGGTACGATCCGCTGTTGAACCGCTGGCGGAATTCGGCCTGGAACAGCACGCCCTGCTGGGTTGTGAAGCGCGGATTGAAGGTCGCGTCATAGTCGGGTGCGATCGCCCAGTAGAACGGGACTTCGACGCCATATCCATAGGTCGAGTAGCTGCTCGGTGACGGCATCAGGAAGCCGGTCTTGCGTTTCACCGTCGGGTCCGGCGTCGAGAAGTACGGCATATAGGCCATCGGAACGCCGTAGAACTCGAGCTGGGCGTTCTCGAAATAGAGCATCTTCTCTTTTTGATCGTGAATGATGCGTGCGCCCTTGACCTGCCACAGCGGCGGCTTCTTCGGATCGTCCTTACAGGGCGCGCAGGCGGTATAAACGCCGTTTTCGAACACGGTGTAGTTGCCGCTGGTGCGGTCGGCCCGGGTCGCCGCCATTCTGGTCTGGTCGGCGGTATCCACCCGAAGCGAATCGACGAAGCCGTCGCGGTAGTCGTCGCTCAGATCCATGATGTTGGCGTAGGTGATTTTGCCGTCCGCATCGGTCATGCGGATATTGCCCTCGGCATGCAGCCGCTTGGTCTTCTGGTCGTAGATGACCTTGTCGGCTTCGACGCTGGTGCCGTTGTAGAACATCTGCACGTTGCCGACCGCCGACACCCGCGAGTTGTTGTAGTCGTAATCCACCTCGGTCGCCTGCACGAGCATCTGCCCGTCACTGGGTGGCCGCGGCAGCTTGGGCCGCGCCGGGATCGGATTGTAGGTGAAGCTTTGCGCCGAGGCCGGCGCCGTCAGGACAGCAACGAGCGCGCCGGCAACCATCAACCCTGCCGCGAGTGCGAGGATGGTCCGGCTGAAGGCCAAGCGACTCCGGAGAAGGCGCACAGGGGTGCGCCACCTCGACTCAAGCGGCCTCATCTGGCGGGCGGCGACAGCGGCCACTACCCGTCCTCCTGGTATAACAAGGCCAAAAAGCCGGTGAGGCCGCCCACGCACACGGGCAGCCACGCCGCAGCGATCGGATGCATCAACTCAGCCTTGCTCAAATCCTCAGTTACTTTCGATAGAACGTAGAGCAGAAACCCTGCGCCCACGCCACTTAAAACCATCTTTTGCACGCCGCCGAAGCGGAAGAACCGCAGGCTCACCGAGGCCGCCAACATCACCATCGCAGCCAATAAAAACGGCTGTGCGATGAGCTTGTGATACTGCAAACGGTACCCGGCCGTCGCGAAACCGGAGCTTTCAGACGACCGGATATAGGTCGGGAGTTGCCAAAAAGACACAGTTTCCGGTGTCGAAAAGCTGTTGCGAACCTGAGCCGGTGTCAGGGTGGTTGGCAGCATGTAGCTGTCCTGGTCGATCGGCGCGGCGTCGAGCGAGTAGCGCCGTACCGATTTGAACAGCCAATGCCCGACTTCGAGCGTCGCCTCGCGGGCTTCGATTCGCTCTTTGAACTGGTTGTGGGTGTCAAACGTGAACACGGTGAGACCGGACAGGCGCACACCCTGTTGCTCGCTGCGGACCGCGTTGATGATGGCCTGGCCGTCCTCGTTCACCTGGTTGATCCAGAAGCCTGCAGCTTCCTGGATGCCCCCACCGGGGGCGGAGCCGAACAATTGCGCCTCCATCCGCTTGGAAATCTCGCTCAGATTCGCGGACATCGGATTGTAGGCCGTGGTGGCCAGAACTCCGAGCACGATGGCGCTGGCGAGCGCCGGCGCAATGAATTGCCACGCCGAAATTCCGGCGGCGCGCGCCACCACCAGTTCCAGCCGCCGCGACAGCGCGAGATAGCACGTCATGCCGCCGATCAGGATGCAGAACGGCATCATTTTCTCGAGCAATTGCGGCACTCGAAACAGCGAGGTCTCCGCAACCGCGACGGCGGACACCGAGGCCAGTCCAGAGGTCTTGCGCACCATTTCGATGTAATCGACCAGCACCAGCAGCACGAAAATGCTGACGAACACCCCGAGTGCCGCGATCACGAAGCGACCGGCGAAATAGCGTCCGAGCGTGTTGGTCATCATGCTCATGCGGGCACCGGTCGTCTGAACAGCCGAGCCAGGCGCGCATTCGATTTCGCGATCGTTTCCAACAGGGCCGGCGGCGGTTCGATGACGATGCCGCTGACGATGAGCCAGACGCTGCCGCCGATGGCCGCCAGCAGCATCAGGTATTGAACGGCCGGAGCGAATGGCGATTTCACCGCCATGACGGAGCAGGCAAATCCTGCCATTCGCAATCCGAACACGGCCAGGATGGAACCGGTGATCGAAAAATTGCGGCTTTGGCGCGTGGTCCGCGGGCTACCCAGAAAGGCGAAGGTAAGTGCTGCAAATGCAAAGGGATAGATCGGCGACATGAAGCGATCATGCAGCTCGGCACGAAATTGTCCGGGCAATTGCTTGTACATGGGATCGTCGGCGGCGGGGTCGAGCAACTCCCACAGGTAGCGCTCGCGAATGCCGAGTGCGACGTCGTGGCCCTGATTCGAGAATTTCGACATGTCGAAAGCATAGCGGCCGAAAGCCACCAGCGCAGGGTCTCGCTTGCCGGCTTCGAAGCGTTCGAGATTGCCATCCTCAAGAACCAGGAACGAGCCACTTTCGTTTTTCAGTACCGAGCCATGGTCGGCGACAATGCTGACGCGCTCCTTGGGATCGCGGCGGTCGTCGACAAATACGCCGGCAAGCAGCCCGCCCGGCTGCCTTTCGCGGATGCGGATGGTCAGGTTCTGGTCGAGCTGGGCGAAGCGGCCGGGCTGCAGGATGTTGGTGAGCACGTCGGCGGTGATGTCGGCGTCCCACTGCTTGATTCGGCGCAGGCCATCGGGGGCGAGATAAACCGTGATGAAGGCCACCATGACCGCCACAACGGCGGTGGCATAGACGAACGGGACGAACAACCTGATGGGCGACATGCCGGCCGCGTTCATCACGATAATTTCGGAATCGGTGGCGAGCTTGTTCAGCGTGTGCGAGATCGCGATCATCAAGGCGATCGGCGCAATGACATTTACCAGCGACGGAATCACCAGGCTGGTGATGCCAAGAAAGGTCAGAATCGTTTGACCCTGGCTGGTCATCAGGTCGATGCCGCGCAACGCCTGCGTAATCCAGATCACGCCCGTGAGGCTGACCAGAACCATCGCAAACGACGTTAGCGTCGTGCGAAAGATATACCTGTCGATCGACCCCATCGTTACTGCACGTTCCCGCCTTGCGAACTGGAATGCGGCCTGCGACCGACCCTCAAGTCAGGGTCCCCGCCGGTCGGGCCGCCATCCGTCCAGTCGCCCCTCTTTACTCAGTAGCATCCCTTTGATCTCGCAACAAAATGGCTGAGCCGTGGCACCCTTGGGATAAGGTTAAGTAATCGTTCCATGTGTCCGCATGGCCACGGCGGCGCTTGGCATCATGGCGGCTGGCAGGCCATAGTGGGCGGGAGCATGCTCTTGACGGAAGTGCAGGGCAGCCGAAGACAACGACGGTCGGGCTCCCGATCCGGTTACAGCCCTGATTTTTCTGGAGGATTTACCCATGTCCGACGCCGTCAAGGTCGGCTTCGTCCCGTTTTCCGCCGCGGTTCGCGGCGTTCTCGTCGTTTTCTGCGACGACGCATTGAAGTCCGGCGACGCGGCGCGCAAGGCGCTGGGTCCGGCGGCCGACCTCGTGGCGCGTGCCGCCGCGACCAACCAATTCAAGGGCAAGAGCTTGTCCACGCTCGATATTCTCGCCCCCCAGGACCTCAAGGCGTCGCGCCTGATCGTGGTCGGCGTCGGCAAGCTTTCGGCGATCAAGGACAATGATTTTCTCAAGCTCGGCGGCATCGTCGCCGGCAAGCTCGGCGCCGGCGGCGAGGCCGTGACGATCGTGGCGGATTTGCCCGGTGGCGCCATGACTCCGGGACAGGCCGCCGCGGTGGCGTCCGGCATCCGGCTGCGCGCCTACACCTTCGACCGCTACAAGACCAAGAAGAAGGATGCCGAAGACGGCGCGCTGCGCGCCGAGATCTCGGTCGCCGTCGCCGACGTCGCCGCCGCACGCAAGGCCTTCGTGCCCGATTCCAACGTGGTCGATGGGGTGATTCTCGCCCGCGAACTGGTCAATGAACCCCCGAACGTGCTGTTTCCGGTAGAGTTCGCGCGCCGCGCCGGCCAGTTGCGCAAGCTCGGCGTCGACGTCGAAATTCTCGACGTCAAGGCGATGACCAAACTTGGAATGGGCGCGTTACTCGGCGTTGCCCAAGGATCCACGCAGCCCGGCCGCACCGTGATCATGCGCTGGAACGGCGGCAAGCGCGGCGATCGGCCTGTGGCGTTTGTCGGCAAGGGCGTCTGTTTCGATACCGGCGGCATATCGATCAAACCCGCCGGAGGCATGGAAGACATGAAGGGCGATATGGGCGGCGCTGCATGCGTGGTCGGATTGATGCACGCGCTTGCCGCGCGCAAAGCCAAGGTCAATGCGGTCGGTGCGATCGGCCTCGTCGAGAACATGCCGGACGGCAATGCCCAGCGTCCCGGCGACATCGTCACCTCGATGTCCGGCCAGACCATTGAAATCATCAATACCGACGCCGAGGGCCGGCTGGTCCTGGCCGATGTGCTTTGGTACGTGGCGAAGAAGTTCAAGCCGAAATTCATGGTGGACCTCGCCACTCTGACCGGCGCGATCATGGTGGCGCTCGGCACCGAATATGCCGGCATGTTCTCCAACAATGATGAACTGGCGCAGCGGTTGAGCAACGCCGGAATGGAGACGGGAGAGCGGGTTTGGCGCATGCCGCTCGGTCCGGAATACGACAAGCAGATCGATTCGCAATTCGCCGACATGAAGAACACCGGCGGCAGCCGCAACGGCGGTTCGATCACCGCTGCCCAGTTCCTGCAACGTTTCGTTGATGATACGCCGTGGGCGCATCTCGATATCGCGGGGACGGCGATGGGGGCGCCGAAAACCGAGATCAATCACAGCTGGGGTTCGGGCTATGGCGTCCGCCTGCTCGACCGGCTGGTCGCGGAGCACTACGAAACCAAGCGATGACGGAAGCTCTGTTCTATCATTTACAGGACATGACGCTCGAAGCCGTGCTGCCGCCGCTGCTCGAAAAGTCGCTCGAGCGCGGCTGGCGCGTCGTGGTGCAGTCGGCCTCCGAGGAGCGCGCCGAAACCCTCGATGCCCATCTGTGGACCTATCGCGACAATTCTTTCTTGCCGCACGCCACCTGGCGTGCCGGCGATGCATCGGATCAGCCGATTGTGCTGACGGCCGAGGAGGGCAATCCCAACCGCGCCAACGTCCGATTCCTGGTCGACAGTGTTCCGTTACCCCCGGATTCCGGCACCTATGAGCGGCTGGTGCTGGTTTTCAACGGTGACGACGATGATGCCCTGGCCGCGGCGCGCACCGCCTGGTCCGACTGCAAAACACAGGGTTTCGAGGTGACCTATTGGCAGGCTGATGAGCGGGGCCGGTGGCAAAGGCGGCAATAGCGGTCCGCCGCCGTTAATGATAATTCTGGGTTTGGGTCGCGCCGCTGGCGACAAGCCACGGTCATGCCGCAAAGTGATGGTGGGACAACCGATTACGCTCTGATAGGAATTTAATTGATAGTGCGAGACAGGAACCTGCGAAAACCGATGCTGGCGTTGCTGTTGTTGGCCCCCGCAGTGGCGGGGTGCGCCGGCGGCGCATCCGACATGTTTTCATCCGACCTTCTCTCAAAGGATGCGCAATGGTTTTCGCGCTCGGGAAGGTTGTTCATCAGCAACGTTTCGATCGAAACACCGCCCCTGACACCGAACAAGCAGATTACGGCCGAGGATCTCGTTAGCGCCGACGGGCAATGCCCGGGAATGGCGCCGCCTCCGGGCTCGGGGCAGGCCAGCGCCCTGACCAATGGCGCCGCGGGTGCGCCGCCGCAGCCCTCCACGTCAGGCACGGTGGCGCTGGGGCATACCGAATGCGACGTGGTTCGTGGCATCGGCGCCCCCGGCAGCGTCAACCTCTCGAACAACGGACGGGGCGATCGGCTGGCCGTGGTCACCTATACCCAGGGCCAACGCGCCGGAATCTATACCTTCACCGCCGGCCGCCTGACGTCGATTGAGCGCCTGCCCGAATCGGAACAGCCCAAGGCCGCGGCCAAACCAAAACCAAAGAAGAAGCCGGCGGCGACGTGATCGTTCAGCCGTGGCGACCGCGATGATTCCGGATCGGCTCAGCCCGCTTTGTCGTATTCCGAGCTAGCGGTCAGCCATGCTTCCTCTGCGCGTTGCAGGGCGCTCTCCGCGCCGGCCCGTGCCTTGCTGAGTTGAGCGGCCTGTTTCGGATCGCGCTTGAACAGATCCGGCAACGCCAGCGCGGTATCGATCTTCGCGATGATGCCATTGATGCGGGCGATCTCGGTTTCGGCGTCCGAAATCTGCTGCTTCAGGGGCACGCGCTTTTCCGTCTTGCTGCGTACGGGCTTGTCGCGGCCGTTGCCGCGGTCATTAGTGCCGCGGTCCCGTGAATTCGCACGCATGCCGCGTGCCGACAGCACCATGCGCCTGTAGTCATCGAGGTCGCCGTCATAAGCGGTGACTGCATGGTCGGCTACCACCCACAGCTGATCGGCACAGGCCTCGATCAGGTAGCGATCATGCGAGACCATGATGACTGCACCGGGAAATTCATTGATCGCTTCGGCAAGCGCCGCGCGGCTATCGATGTCCAGATGGTTGGTGGGTTCGTCGAGAATGATCATGTTCGGAGCGAAAAAAGTCGCAAGGCCGAGCAAAAGCCGGGCCTTTTCGCCACCCGACAAGCTCTTGACGATCGTGTCGCCGGCCTTGCCGGAAAAGCCGATCGCCCCGGTTCGTGCGCGCACCTTGGTTTCGGGCGCGTCGGGCATCAGCCTGCGGATATGATCGTAGGCCGAGCCTTCGAGATCGAGTTCGTCGACCTGATGCTGCGCGAAATATCCCACCAGGAGCTTGTCGGCGCGGGTGACGCGACCGCTGAACGGCGGCAGCTTGCTGGCGAGCAGCTTGACCAGCGTCGACTTGCCGTTGCCGTTGGAGCCGAGCAGGGCGATGCGGTCATCGGTGTCGATGCGCAACGTGACGCGATTGAGCACCGGCTTTTTCGGATCATAACCGACCGAGACGTCATCGACCGCGATGATCGGCGGCGATAGCGTTTTCTCCGGAACCGGAAACGAGATTTCGCGCACGTCCTGTGTCACCAGGGCGGTAACAGGTTTCATCCGCTCCAGCATCTTGACGCGGGACTGGGCCTGACGGGCTTTGGAGGCTTTGGCCTTGAAGCGATCCACGAAGGCCTGCAGCCGCTTGCGCTCATCGGCCTGTCGTTTGGCATGCTTGGCATCGAGCATTTCGCGCGTCGCCCGCTGTTCTTCGAACGACGAATACGTTCCTTTGTAGAGCGTCAACTTGCCGCGATCGAGATGCAGAATTTGGTCGACCGAGGTGTCGAGCAGGTCGCGGTCATGGCTGATGACGATCACGGTACGCGGATAATTCGCCAAATGGTCTTCCAGCCAGAGCGTACCCTCCAGGTCGAGATAGTTGGTCGGTTCGTCGAGCAGCAGCAGGTCGGGAGCCGAGAACAACGTCGCCGCGAGCGCGACGCGCATCCGCCAGCCGCCGGAAAACTCCGAGCAGGATCTTGCCTGGTCGGCGGCCGAAAATCCGAGACCGCTGAGGATTGCGGCGGCCCGCGCGGGTGCGGAATGCGCGTCTATATCCACCAGCCGCGTTTGGATGTCGGCGATCCGGACCGGGTCGTGCGCGGTTTCGGCTTCGCGCAGCAACGCCGCGCGCTCGAGATCGGCCTTCAGCACGACCGTGATAAGGCTTTCCGGACCGTCAGGAGCTTCCTGCGCGAGACTGCCGATACGCCATCGCGGCGGCATGGAAATGGCGCCGGTCTCGGTAGGCAACTCGCCGCGGATCGCGTGGAACAGGGTGGATTTGCCGACGCCATTGCGGCCGACAAAACCAACTCGCGCACCAGGAATGATCTGAACGGAGCTTTGATCGATCAGAAGCCGTCCGGCAATCCGGACCGATATGTCGGTGATTGAAAGCATGCGGCGTTGTCACCGGACCGGCCGGCAAACGCAACCCCGTCCGACGAAATATCGATATGGCGCTATCGGTATAACTGCCCAGCTAACTGCGTGTACGGTTCCCGTGATCACGCGCGCGTAGTTCAGCGATCAGTCGCTCAAGGTGCGGCGAGGGGTCCAACCCCTCCGAACGAAGGCTCTGTCGCAGCCGCTCGCCGACGGCGTCACAAATCGATCGGCTGGTGACCCGGTCAATCGCTTCGCTGGGATCGGTGATTTGGCTTTTCATCGTCGGTTCCGCTTAATTTCGCTGCAGTTCACGCAAGATCAAGTCGCCGGGAGCCGAAATGTTTCGCATGGCGGATCAGTTGCGCGCACTTTTAGTAAATATCGTCTTAAATCGCCAAACCGGCCCTGCTCAATTGAAAAAGCCTCGGCGGGGGGGCCGGGGCTCTTCCAAAGTGGATTACTTGATCTCAGTAGCAGCGGCTGAACAGGCGCCAGCGGGGTCCCCACGGCGTCGGTACAAGGCGACGCTCATAGCAGCCATCGTATCCGCCGTAACCGTAGCCATAACCGTAATAGCCTCCACCGACGAAGAAGCGTCGGGCGCCGAAATGTCCGTCATGCCAACCGCCGCCATGGAAACCACCACCGTGGAAACCACCATGCCCACCGTGCCCACCAAAGGCCGACGCGGTAGTCGGCGCCAACGCCGCGAGGCCCAGCGAAGCTGCGGCAAATGCAACAAGCGAGAGTTTGCGTAACATGGTGATCTCCTCGAGTTCGGCGCAGTGGGCGCCATCGTAGTACCTGGTTGCCGATACCTCCGCGACAGGGGGCGTTCGGTCGATGGCAGCCTAGGCTTGGCAAAATGAACCTTCCCGGGACGTTTGTTTCAGAAAAGGTTCATCTTGGTAAAATGGTCGTAATCAGGGGGAATTGGTGGACCAACGAGCTGGGCTGGGACGACCCGGGGGCATTTCGCCGGATCGCTTGCCGTTCCGCAGCGCCGCCGATATAAGCCCCGCAACTCCCACCAGCCGTTTTCAAGGACGAAATCATGGCGATTGAACGCACTTTCTCGATCATCAAGCCGGACGCGACCGAGCGCAATCTTACCGGCGCGATCAACGCGCTGATTGAGAAGGCCGGCCTTCGTATCGTGGCCCAGAAGCGCATCCGCATGACCCGCGCGCAGGCCGAGACTTTCTATGCCGTTCACAAGGCGCGTCCATTCTTCGGCGAACTGGTGGAATTCATGATCTCCGCGCCGGTCGTCGTTCAGGTGCTCGAGGGCGAAAATGCCGTGCTTCGGCATCGCGATGTCATGGGCGCGACCGATCCTTCCAAGGCGGCCGAAGGCACCATCCGCAAGCTGCACGCAAAATCGATCGGCGAAAATTCGGTTCACGGTTCCGATGCTTCGGAAACGGCCGCGATCGAGATAGCGCAATTCTTTTCGGGCAACGAAATCGTTGGCTGATTGCTGCGCGTAGCGGCAAGCAAGGGCCGCCGGCGCGGCCGGGAGGCCGAAAGGACGTGCTGTGAACTGGCTGTGGCAGATCTTTGATCCGGCGAACATCGGAGCGTTCGTCACCCAGTTTCACAACGAGATGACGCAGCCGGCCTTTTGGGTCGCGGTCGCCAAGATCATCTGGATCAACGTGCTGTTGTCGGGAGACAACGCGCTGGTGATTGCGCTCGCTTGCCGTGGCCTGGATCCGCGCCGGCGGCTTTGGGGAATGATCTTCGGCGCTGGCGCGGCGGTCATTCTGCGCGTCATATTCACCGGCATTGTCGCAACCTTGATGGAGTTGCCCTACCTCAAGCTGGTCGGCGGCTTGGCGCTGGTGGTGATCGCGGCCAAGCTGCTGGTGCCGGAGAAAGAAGACAAAGACGACGTCCAGTCGGCATCGCATCTGTGGGCGGCGATTCAGATCGTCGTGGTCGCCGACATCGTTATGAGCCTCGACAACGTGATCGCGGTTGCGGCAGCCGCCAACGGCAGCGTGCCGCTGTTGGTGCTCGGCCTTGCTATCAGCATTCCCTTTATCGTCGCGGGCGCGGCGCTGATCATGGCATTGCTCGACCGTCTACCGATCCTGGTGTGGGCCGGCGCATTGTTATTGGGGTGGATCGCCGGTGATGTCATCGCAACCGATCCGGCCATTCACCCGAAGCTGACCGCTTTGTTCGCAGGTCCGGCCGGCGCCAAAATCTACACACTGCTGACGTCGCTCGGCGTTACCCAGCATGTGGGAACCGAGGGTGAAATCATCTGCGCCGTGCTCGGCGCACTTGTCGTGCTGATCGTGGGATGGATCTGGCGGCGACGCCGGCTGCGTCAAATCGAAACTCCCGCCTAGCCGGCTGTGGCCAGGCGACCCGACCCGTCAAGCGGCCTCACGCCGCAGGTTTCGCCTAAATCGCCTCCCTTCGCCGAGACCGCCGTGTGGCTTACCCTCACCGGATCGCATAGGGGGAGCGACGTGACGGGGATAATCTTTGGTCTAAGTCCTCGAGATTTAGATACCACCGCAAGCGTGTATTAATAATTTTTGACGATTCATGGTTGCGTCGGGGATTGACCCCCGAAGGTTTATATTTCGCCAAAAGGAAGTTTTATGAGCGCGCTTTACGCAATGAAATACAGGGGATCGACCGGAATGGGTGACGGTTGCCTCTACGTCGGCAATGGCAAGGTCACAGGCATGGATTTCAACGGCGGCCGTTACAATGGCGCCTATGTCGAGCGAGAAGATCAGATCCAGGCAAATGTTAAGCTGACAATGGTGATCGATGGCCTGCTTGTCACCGGCCAACGCGCGCCGAAGGGCACGGAATTGGCGCTTGCCGTGACGTGGCCCAAGGATTTTGCCAACGGCCAGCAGTTACCGGTCCAGGTCGGCGGCGGCAGGGTCAAGGTTGTTCTCGAAAAAATCGGCGAGATTTGACATCGCGCGGACATTCCGGAGCGCCTGCTTTTGCCGGCCTTCCCTGATCGATGATTAACGCCGGACGATCGAACCGGTGCGGTTCAACAGCCGTGCCAGTTGCTTGAAGCGACCGCCGACGCGATCCGCGACGAGATCGACCAGTTTGTGTTCAAACACCAACATCAGCTTGCGTCCGGCGCTGCGGAAGTGGGTTGCAGGCAATACGCCCGGGCGCGCCGCGGAAACCAGATGGGCAACGCGAAAAGCTGCGCCGAGCATGCGCGCGCGTTCGACCATCGCCGGCGGCACCATCTCGCGGATAGACGCCGGGGGTTCGTTTTCCTCGCTCAGGCCGGCATAACGATAAAACACCGAGAGCGCGACGAATGCGCGTTCCTGATGAGTAATCGAGCCGAAATTCCCGTTGGTGATGAGATGCAGCGTTTGCTCGCCGCGATAGTCGGGGTGGACCCGCCATCCGATGTCCGACAGCAAGCAAGCGGCGTGGCGCAGCCGGCGGTCTTCCTCGGTCTCCCGCAACTTTACTACGCGGACCAGGCGATCGGTCCATTCGATCAATTCCTGGGCATGGCGCGCCGATCGCGACAACAGCTCGTTCATATTTTGCGCCGCGCAGATCAGGCCATCCTTGGCGCGCTCCTGTTGCGGCAGCATCTCGTAGAGCAGGCCTTCGCGAACCCCGAAAGTCGAAAACACGATGGTCTTCGGTTTGGCGACACGAATGATGTATTCGAGCACCAGCGCCGCATAGGTCAGCAGCGGACGCCGTGCGTCGGCGACGGCCTCGATGTTGGCGAGCATGTCCGCCACGGCCAGACGGCGCAGCCGTTGCACAAAATCCAGCGCATCTGCCGCGGGGATCGAATAGCCGTGCATCACCCGCAGCGGATAGCCACTCTGGATGATGTGGATGCGCGCCAGTGACCGCCAGGTTCCCCCGACCGCGTAAAAAGTGCGGCCGCGGCCGGCAGTGAGATGGGCGACGCCGGCAAGATCGTTTTTTACCATGCGCTCGGCGCGCTTCAGCGATTTATGCGAGGCATCCTGCAGTGCCAAACTTCCAAGCGGCAGCGTTACGCCGCTGTGGACGCGGTTGCCGCGTACGTCGATCAGTTCCAGCGAGCCGCCGCCGAGGTCGCCGACGATGCCGTCCGGCTTGTGAACGCCGGAGACGACGCCGAGTGCCGACAATTTGGCCTCGCGCGGTCCCGACAGGATTTCGATCGGGACGTTGCAGATGCGCTCCGCCTTGGCGATGAAGTCGGGGCCGTTGGTCGCATCCCGGCATGCGGCCGTGGCGATCGCATGCACATGGCCGACCTTCATCACCCGGCACAGCGCGTGAAAACGCCGCAACGCCGTCAGGGCCTTGGCGACGGCATCCGGCGCCAACAGGCCTGTGGTCTGAACCTCGCGCCCGAGCCCGCAAAGAGTTTTCTCGTTGAAGATGGAAATCAGGCTCCGCGCCATCAATTCATAGACGACGAGACGAACTGAATTCGAACCGATGTCGATGACCGCGACGCTGGATGCGCGTTTGCGCGGTCGCTTCACCTAGGAGGCTCCCTACGAAGGTTGTTGACGCTCGGAGCGGCGCGTGAGCCGCCGCGGTGAGGATTCCTTGAGCGACTTTCCACGGCCTGACAGACTCGGATTGGTCATGAAGTAATCGTGCAGATTGAAGGGCTCTTCGCCCTTCGCCGCCTTCATACGCGTTGACGACCCGTCCGGCAATAACTGCCAGCTCTGCTCGGTATCCTTCAGGTTCGCGACCATGATCTGCTCGAGAACCTGCTGATGAACCGTAGGATTTTGCAACGGGCAGAGCACTTCGACGCGCCGGTCGAGGTTGCGCGGCATCATGTCGGCAGAGGAGATATACACAGCCGCCTTGGCACTCGGCAGGCCCTGTCCCATCCCGAAGCAATAGATTCGGCCGTGTTCGAGGAACCGGCCGATGATCGATTTGACGCGGATATTCTCGGAAAGTCCGGGAATGCCGGGCCGCAGGCAGCAGATGCCGCGCACCACGAGCTCGATCGACACCCGGGCCTGCGATGCCTGGTAGAGCGCATCGATGATGTCGGGATCGACAAGCGAGTTCATTTTCATCCAGATCGCCGCGGGCTTGCCGTGGCGGGCGAAATTGCTCTCGGCGTGAATGTGTTCGAGCATGCGCTTGCGCAGCGTCAGCGGCGACACCGCCATCTTCTCGATGTCGCTCGGCTCGGCATAGCCGGTGATGTAGTTAAAGACCCGCGCCGCATCGCGCCCGATGATGGGGTCCGAAGTAAAGTAGGACAGATCGGTATAAATTCGCGCGGTCACCGGATGATAATTGCCGGTGCCGGTGTGGACGTAGGTGGTCAGGCTGCCGCCCTCGCGACGCACGATCAGCGACAGCTTGGCGTGGGTTTTCAGCTCGATAAATCCGTACACGACCTGCACGCCGGCGCGCTCCAGATCGCGCGCCCAGCGGATGTTGGCTTCCTCATCGAACCGCGCCTTCAGTTCGATCAGCGCGGTCACCGATTTGCCGGCTTCCGCGGCTTCCGCGAGTGCCCGCACGATCGGGGAATTGTTCGAGGTGCGATACAGCGTCTGCTTGATGGCGACCACATCCGGATCGCGCGCCGCTTGTTGCAGGAACTGCACGACGACGTCGAACAACTCGTAGGGGTGATGGACGATCAGGTCCTTCTGCCGGATTGCGGCGAAGATATCGCCGGCATGGTCGCGCACGCGCTCGGGATGGCGCGGGACATAGGGCACGAATTCCAGATCGGGGCGGTCGAGCCGGGTCAATTGCGACAGTTCGTTCATCGCCAGCACGCCATTGACCAACAGCACCTCGTCGTCCGATGTGGACAACGCGCGCTGCACGAAGGCGCGCAATTCTTCCGGCATGTCGGCCTCGATTTCGAGCCGGATCACGGATCCGCGCCGCCGCCGCTTCAGCGCGGTCTCGAACAGGCGCACCAAGTCCTCGGCCTCTTCCTCGATTTCGAGTTCGGAGTCGCGGATGATGCGGAAAGCGCCTTGGCCCTTGACCGTGTAGCCTGGAAAAAGCCGGCCGATGAACAGGCCGGTGGCCTGCTCCAGCGTGATCACCCGCACCGCGCCATCCTTGCCGGCGGGCAGGCGAATAAAGCGGTCGATTTTGCCCGGCATACGAATGAGTGCGTCCATCGGCTTGCCGTCGGACACCCGGGTCAAGTGCAAGGCGACGGTAAAGCCGAGATTTGGGATGAACGGGAAGGGATGGGCCGGATCGATCGCAAGCGGCGTCAGCAATGGGAAGATGTTGTGGAGGAAGTGATCCTCGATCCAGGATCGCTCGGCCTTGGTGACATCGCGGCCGTCGACCAGAACGATGCCCACGCCGACGAGAAGCTCGCGCAGTTCGCGCCAGATGGTCTGCTGGTCGGACGCCAGCTTGGAGACCGTTTCATTGATCAGCACAAGTTGTTCGGAAGGCGTCAACCCGTCCGGACTGCGCTCGGCAATGCCTTCGCGCACCTGGGCCTTGATGCCGGCGACCCGGACCATGAAGAATTCATCAAGGTTATTGGCCGAAATTGACAGGAACCGGACCCGTTCCAGCGCGGGATGGCCAGGATTGACTGACTCCTCGAGTACCCGGCGGTTGAAGTGAAGCCAGGAAAGCTCGCGGTTGATAAAGCGCTCGGGGCTGTTCGCCATCGAGGGGCTAGCGTCAATTTCCTGCTCTTTTTCTTTAATTACAATGGCTTGTTCGGATTCCATCAGAATTCAATCCATTTCAAAGCAGAACGTTCCGGAAGGCCGGCTAAATGCGCACGAAGCATGTGTTACCGCGATGACGCGTCAATGACATTGATGTTCGCGTCGCGGCCGCCGTCAAGGCGCGGGACGGGTCCGCGCATCAAGGATTGCGGAGCAATTCGGCTGCCAGCGCCCGGGTTACCGGTCGGCCCAGCCGCAGGGCCTCGGTGTCCAGAAGCTCCACCGCCTGACGCGCGGCGGCGAAGGACCGCTCGATTCGGGTCGCGACAAAGCTCACGACGGCCTCGTCCACGGACATTTGGCGGTCGGCGCAAAATTTCACGATGAGGGCGCGGAACAGCTGATCGTCGGGCGGCAATAGCGACACCGTCGGAACGGCGCGGAGCCGGGAGCGCAGATCGCGCAATTCGACCGAAAGTGCGGACGGCATCACGCGCGCCGTGATCAGAACGAATGCTCCATCCTCGCGGGCGAGGTTGAGCAGGTGGAAGAGGGCGCGTTCGTCGAATTCGGACGGCCTGAGATCCTCGACCACCACTGCACCGGTCGCCAACGCACCCGGTACGGCTGCTGGAGTCAGCGCCTGCGCGCTGGTGGCACGGGCGCCGGCTTGCTCGGCCCAGATGGCTGCGAGATGGCTTTTGCCGGCGCCTTCGGGACCGAGCAGCATCATCACCCGGTTCGGCCAGTCGGGCCAGCTGTCGACCAGCGCGAGCCCGGCGGAATTGGCCGGCCCTTCGAGAAAATTGTCACGGCTCAGGCTCTCCGCGTGCGGCAACGCAAACGCAAGCTGACGAGGTTGAACGCGCCCTGCCACGCAATTACTCCATACTGGACGACCGGCGCCGCGAGCGGATGCCTATTTCGCATCGATCGTGCTCATGTGACGCGCCCATTCCACGAGATAGAAGGACACCGAAACCAATGTAAAGACCGTTACAAGGACCATCAGAATCAGATCGTACGGCGTTGCGTTGAAACCGAAACCGACCGATCCGAGCACGAGTGCCGCAAATGCTACCTGCGCCACGGTGTTGAGCTTCGACACCATCAACGGCTTCATCGGAATCGGCTTGCCGAACAACCATGACACAATCACGGCGCCGACGATCATGATGTCGCGCGAGACCACGAGGATGACAATCCAGCGCGGCACCGCGCCCCAGATTCCCAGCGACACATAAATAGAGACCAACAGCGCCTTGTCGGCCAGGGGATCGAGCAGCGCCCCCAATTCGCTCGCCATATTGAACCGCTTGGCGAGAAAGCCGTCGACTGCGTCGCTGACGCCGGCGACGATGAAGATCGCAAAGGCAATTTCCATCTGGTTCGACGCGATCGCCCAGACGATAAATGGCACCAGCAGAATGCGGCCCAACGTGATGAGGTTTGGAATGCTCAAGGGGCGTTTCCCGGCTGATGCGGCGGAGTTGAGATTCGCAATGAAGCGAGCCGCCGGTGGCTGTTGGGCATTTCAAATCCCGATGCCACACGGGCTCTTATATTTTGCCAATATCCTTTTGGGTCTAACATCTGCGAAAAAGCCAGCCGTACATGCGAAGAGGGGTTGAGCCGGTGACGCGAGCCCCTGATTTCGCGAACGATCCGGCACTTTGCGGGGTGAGCCGGTTGCTATCTATATAGTCAGGCCGCGGGCCGCTAGCGAGCCATTGCAAGGCGGCGGATTCCGACGTAACCAGCCGCCATCATCGGGAATCGAGCATGATCGATCGTAAAAAAGGCCTCACCTACGCGGATTCGGGCGTCGATATCGACGCGGGCGATCATCTGGTCGATTTGATCAAGCCGATGGTCCGTGCCACGGCCCGACCCGGTGCCGACGCTGAAATCGGCGGATTCGGTGGGCTATTCGATCTCAAGGCTGCGGGCTTCCAGGACCCTGTTCTGGTCGCAGCCACCGACGGCGTCGGTACCAAGCTCAAGATCGCGATCGAAACCGGCCTGCATAGCGGTATTGGCATCGATCTGGTGGCGATGTCGGTCAACGATCTCGTTGTGCAGGGCGCCGAGCCGCTGTTCTTTCTGGATTATTTCGCCTGCGGCAAGCTCGATCCGGAGGCCACGGCGACCATCGTCGCGGGGGTCGCCGAAGGGTGCCGCGAATCCGGCTGCGCGCTGATCGGCGGCGAAACCGCCGAAATGCCGGGTCTATACCGGGTTGGAGATTACGATCTCGCGGGCTTCGGGGTCGGCGCGGTCGAGCGCGGGGCGGTGTTGCCTCGGCCGGACATCGTGGCTGGCGATGCGGTGATCGGCCTTGCTTCGTCGGGCGTTCATTCCAACGGATTTTCCCTGGTGCGCCGGATCGTCGAGACGTCCGGCCTCGGCTTCGAGGCGCCGGCACCGTTCTCGCCGGTCATGACGCTCGGCGCGGCGCTGCTGACGCCGACGCGGCTCTATGTCAAATCCTGCCTGCGCGTGATCAAGGAAACCGGCGCGGTGAAGGGGCTCGCCCATATCACCGGCGGCGGCTTGACCGACAATATTCCCCGGGTGCTGCCCAAGCATCTCGGCGTCGGCATCGACTTGGCGCGCGTGCCGGTGCTGCCGGTGTTCAAATGGCTGGCGGAGCAGGGGGGCATTGCCGAGCTCGAACTGTTGCGGACCTTCAACTGCGGCATCGGCATGGTCGGTATCGTGCGGGCGGATGCCGTCGACGAGGCGATGGACGCATTCACGGCAGCCGGGGAGACCGTCGTGCTGCTGGGTGAAGTGATCGAAACCGACAGCGCTCATCGCGTCGTCTACAACGGTCATCTCGATTTGACGCAGTGATCGCGATGAAACGCCGGGTCGCCATTCTGATCTCCGGTCGCGGCTCGAACATGGCGGCGTTGATCGAGGCCGCCAAGGGCGCCGATTTCCCGGCGGAGATCGTCGCCGTGATTTCCAACCGGACCGATGCCGGCGGCCTCGCGACGGCAAAAGCCAGTGGCGTTCCGACCGCGATCATTGAGAGCAAGCATTTCGGCGCGGATCGCGCGGCGTTCGAGGCGGCGCTGCAGGCTGAACTGGACAAGCATAAGGTCGAGTTGATCTGCCTCGGCGGTTTCATGCGGTTGTTGACCGCCGAATTCGTCCAGCGTTGGTACGGCCGGATGCTCAACATTCATCCGTCGCTGCTGCCGTCATTTCCCGGCCTCGAACCCCAGGCCCAGGCGCTGCGGGCGGGTGTCAAGATTTCCGGCGCCACCGTTCATTTCGTGACGCCGGAGACCGACGCCGGGCCGATTGTGATGCAGGGCGCGGTCACGGTTCGCGACGACGATACGCCTGAGACGCTGGCGGCGCGGATCCTCGCCGTCGAGCACGAAATCTATCCTGACGCATTGAGGCTGCTGGCCGAAGGCCGGCTAAGTCTGGAGAGCGGTGTCTGCAAGACAATCGGCCGCGCCGGGCGCGAAGGGGTGCTGGTTTCACCCGCACCAGGCAGGGCCAGTCGTCTGAAAAAATGATCCCCCGGCGGGCACCGGGGGCACATCATGATCGTTAGCCGAATCGCGTGATCGTCAGCTGGATCGTGACGCAGTTTGGGCTTGATCGGCTTCAGATTGCTCTTGCCGATCTCGTCTTACGAGACCCTGAGGTTTTCCGCGGAGCTTTTCCCGCGATTTTCAACAAGGTCGTATTCAACCACCTGATTTTCGTTGAGGGTGCTGAGCCCGGCACGCTCGACGGCGGAGATATGGACGAACACGTCCTTCTCGCCAACCATCGGCTTGATGAACCCATAACCCTTGGTCGGGTTGAACCACTTGACGGTGCCTTTCTGCATCGCCTGTCTCCTGGTCTGGATATAAAAAAGACGCGGCCACGCTTTTTCGCGTGCCGCGCCACAAGCGGGCTTCTCGGTGTCGGCTGAATTTGCTGGTCGCGAAACGCACAGTCGAACGGCCTGGATCCGATTGTGCCTGATATTGCAACACGAAATTTGCACCTTAGCAAGCTTCTGATGCGGCTCAGGAAATCCCGGCGGTGGGTGCGGTTGTCCGATACTGCCTAGGGCCGCGGAACAGCAATGCTCAATGATCGGCCGACGGCCGGGATCGTGACAATATTTGACCCTACCTGGAGAAGTTCCGCGCCGCGTACGAGTCACATCAGACGAGAGACGAGAACAAGCGGTGATCGCGGGGTTAGCGGTGTGGGGCTCCAACCGATCAAAATCACCGCTTCGTGGTCGAATCCGGATTCGGCGCCGCGTAACCTTGGAAGCCGAAATTCTTTCGTGATCCCGTCATCAGCGCTACCAGGTCATTGGGATGAATGAATTCGTCCCGGAAGCAGGCGTAAAGCTTCGGATCGAAGATGTTCTTCAGCCAATTGATTACGACCTTATGACGATCGGAATTACGAAATTCCTTATGGTAAGTGAGCCACAAATCGATGTGATAGTTGATCCCGAGGTCAATTGCGACGAGAGGCGCTCCGAGCGCGATGGCTGACGTCGGCAGAAACCCGACGCCGGCGCCTCGTTCAATGGCATAAAGCACCGCTACGCTTGAATTTGTCGATATGCCGACAATTCCCTCGAGGGACTGCAGCCCCAAAATTCGGGCATAACCCGTCTCGTCGAGCTGCACGCCGTGTTGTTTTATAATTCGATGGTTCTTTAAATCCGACAGCGACTTCGGGAGGCCGTAGGCATCACGATATTCCTTCGATGCAAATGTGTAGATGTGAAGTCGGCCGAGCTTCGCGACAATGAGGTCCGGATTTGTGGGACGCTCCAGCTGAATTGAAATATCCGCCTCCAGCCGCGAAACGTCGGCTTGCTCCATGGCGCAACGAAGATCGACCGTGATTTTTCGATAAGTTTTCTGAAAATCGATCAATCTGGGAAGAATCCAGAAATTCCCGGGGCCCTCGGTCACGGCGACGCGCACGCTGCCGTTTATGTCCGTCGACATCGACGCGCGGCGAAAGATGTTGAAGCTTAAGCGCTCCATCTGTTCAACGTCGAACAACAACGATCGCCCTTCATCGCTCAACGACAAACCCGACTGGTCTCGCAAAAAGAGCTTGAATCCCAGCTCTTCCTCCAGCCGGTCAATTTTCCGCATAAGCGTCGTTCCGGTCAGTCCAAGGACCTCCGCTGCGTTTCTGAAGCTCTGATGCCGCGTGCACAGAAGAAAAGCACGCAAATCCTCCCAAGACGCATTGAGAGAATTGCGCTGCATCGTTGCAGCACCCCGGTGCAAATGTTGCGGCATACCCGTGACCCCCATCAGGTATGATCATGTTTACACGCAGGGAACATAAATGGACAACGTGGTTCGAGGAAGTGATCAATTGGTTTTACGTCACCAACTGGATGGCCTTTCGCCAACTTCGGTGATCACTGTCCGTTTGGCGACGCCTCAGCAACTCGCCGGGCTGGCGGCTATTGCCAGGCAGGAAATTCCGGGTGTCACCGCGACCGGAGAAAGCCTCACACGCTTTTTATATGACAATCCGGAATCGATCTTTGCCTTCCAGCGCTCGGAAATTCTGCTTGGCGGAATTGCGTTTCTGCATCTCAATTGCCGGGGTCATGAAGCGCTTTTACTCGACGATATCGATCTAAAAGCTCCAAGCAGGGACTTGCTGGCGCGTCCCGATGAGCCCGTATCGGCAATGTATGTCTGGGGCCTTGCCGGTTACGGTCGAGCCGCGCTCGGCTTGGCAAACGTTAATGAGTACCTGAGAAAGCCGCGCTTCCTTGGCGCCAATTATCTCGCTCGTTCATCTACACCAGCAGGCCGGAATTTGTTGATGGCAATCGGCTTCCAGCCGATACCAAGCTTCCAGAACGATCTATGGTCCTATGAGCGATCGTGGAACGGCGCCTCGAAGATATTGCCGGCATCACTCAGGTCTGAAAGGAGTTTCGCAGATGCACGGCACTAGACCTCCCTGCTCCAGAAAACTTGAATCCCGGCCGACTACAATCCGCATCGCGCGTGACCCGAACGATCTGATGCTGGTGACCGCGATCCGTTCCGCGGTGTACGTCGCCGAGCAGGATTGCCCGATTGATGAAGAGTTCGACGGCAACGATCTGGTGGCGGCGCACATCCTCGGCTTTGTCGGGAACGAGCCCGCCGGCTGTATCCGCGTGCGCTTTTTCGGTGAATTCGCCAAGGTCGAACGCCTAGCGGTACGCCATCAGTACCGGCGCTCGCGGTTGTCGTTCAAGCTGGTGCAGGCAAGTGTGGATTATGTCAGGCGCAAGGGGTTCAAGAAGATCTACGGCCACGCGCAGGACCGCCTGGTGGATTTCTGGGCGCATTTCGGTGCGAGGCCGCTCGGCCACAACCGAAAGATTGTCTTTTCCGATTTCTCTTACACGGAGATGGTCCTTGACATCGAGCCTGGCGCCGACGCGATCACGCTTGACAGCGATCCCTATGTGATCGTTCGTCCGGAGGGTGATTGGGACCGGCCCGGCGTACTCGACCTTTCATCAGATCGCGCGGCGACTTCTCCGCTGCGTACGTTGTGACTTCCGCCGTGCCATACCTCTAAATCAGTGAATGCTGCCTTCCATGCCCAACGATCCGTCCATTCTCGTGTGTGCCGATCTTCAGACCGAATATCTCACCGAAGGTCGCAACCACGTCATCGCGGACGCCGAGGCGATCATGTCGCGTTGTCTCGAAATGATGACGCTTTGGCGCAGCAATCTCTGGCCGGTAATGCATCTGAAACGAATCGCCCAGGCCGCGTGGTTCAATCCGGCCTCGAACCTGACGAACTGGATCACGGAAATGAAACCGAGGCCGGGAGAGCTCGCGTTCGAGCATCCGCTGCCGTCGGCCTACAGCTCGACGCGATTCGCCGAGTACATGTCAAACATGACAAACATCCGCTGCGTCCTGTTGGGGTTTTCGCTCGACGAAACCGTTCTGTCGACGGTGATCGATGGCTTTCACCGCAGTCACAGCTACCAGGTGGTCAGCGATGCCGTAGCCTGCCGACGTCCGGGCGTCGGCGATGCCGCTTCATACAAGCTGGCGGTGGTCAGGGTTATTGGCAACTATGCCGGCGTTCACTCAAGCTCCGAGGTAATCGGAACAAGCGGCAGAGTTGCACCATGATTTAGCGCAGATACTGCTTGCCTTGAGTGACCTATGCCAGGGCCTTCGGCCCGTTCGATCCGGCGTGCTCCGGTCGGAAATTTGCTTTTTCATGCAACGAACACCACGCTTCTCCGACGATGGTCAGCCGAGCCTGATCCGAAATCTTTCAGCGAATCCGATTGCATCGCTTGCGCGACCGAGATCGTTCGGGTTCACGGCGGGTAGTTCAGGCGAGCGAAGATTGTGACGCGCGAAGCTGATCTTAACGAACTGGCGGCCCTGCTGTCGACGGCCGCTGCAAAGGCCCGCCTGCTCAACCTGCCCACCAGCGTCTATCTCTTGTCGATGGCGCTACTCGAAGTGTCGGAAGTATTGAAGCTTGCCGCCGGTGACGAGCAAGAAGACGACGTCACGCAATAGCGCTTTTTTTGGCAGGGCGTTACAGGAGAAAGGTCTCGCCGAAGCGGCATCAGTTGCGGTCGACCCGGATCACGCGGCCGCGTTCGATCGCCAGCGCCAGCTGGCCGTGCTTCAAAGCCAGGGCGGCCTCGCCGAACAGCTCGCGGCGCCAGCCATGCAGCGCGCCGACGTCGGCAT
The DNA here is from genome assembly GCA_963756215.1 of uncultured Alphaproteobacteria bacterium. Lineage (GTDB taxonomy): Bacteria > Pseudomonadota > Alphaproteobacteria > Rhizobiales > Xanthobacteraceae > Bradyrhizobium. The sequence continues at coordinate 150,175 of CAVWMY010000005.1, forward strand.
TGTCGTCGGCGGCGATTTGCTCCAGGTCGTCCACAGTCGCGATGACCTTGCTGGCTACGGCATGGCGCTCCGACGTCATCCGCAACAGGACCTTCAACAGCTCGACGGTCGCCGCGCCATTGGAATTGGCGCGCGGCTTCTCGATTTTGGGCAGGCTGGCCGGATCGCGTGCGAGGCCGCGCTGCACTGCTGCCACGATATCCGCGCCCCATTTCGACCGGTCGAGGCCCTTCGGCAGCGAACGCAGGTTTGCCAGCCGCTCGACGGAGGTCGGCGCGTGGGTCGCGATGTCGCCGACCGCATCGTCCTTGAGGACGCGGCTGCGCGGAACGTCTCGGCTTTGCGCTTCCTGTTCGCGCCAGGCCGCGACCTCCATCAGGACCGCAAGCTCTTTCGGCTTGCGCACCCGCGTCTTCAGGCGCTCCCATGCACGTTCGGGATGGAAGTCGTAAGTCTTTGGCGAGGTCAGGACCTCCATCTCTTCGCTGACCCAGTCGCTTCGGCCGCGCTTCTTGAGATCGGCGTCGAGCGCGGCGAACACGTCGCGCAAATGGGTGACGTCGGAGACGGCGTAGTGCGTCTGCTCCTCGGTCAGCGGCCGCCGCGACCAATCCGTGAAACGGTGTGTCTTGTCGGGCCGATGGCCGGTGATCCGCTCGACTAACTGGTCGTAGGCGATGGAATCGCCGTAACCGAGCACCATGGCGGCGACCTGCGTGTCGAAGATCGGGTGCGGGACGATGCCGGCCTGGTGCCAAACGATCTCGATGTCCTGGCGCGCGGCGTGGAAGACCTTCAGCACTTTCTCGTCGGACATCAGATCGAAGAACGGCTGCAGGTCGATGCCCTTGGCCAGGGTGTCGATCACCACGGCCTCGTCGGGGCTTGCCATCTGCACCACGCAGAGCAGCGGATAATAGGTAGTCTCCCGCAGGAACTCCGTGTCGACGGTGATGACCCGGTGTTTGGCGAGACGGCCGCACACCGCGGCAAGCTCCGAAGTAGTCGTAATCAGATCCATGAACGGCCCATAACGCTTCCAGGACCGCGTTCTGCCGAAAGCGCTGATATGTCAAGGGTCTTGAGGTGAATTCGAGGCTTGCATTTGCGTCTGGCCGCTGTTTTTTCGCGACAGGGGAGGAAAATACGACGGCTAGTAGCCCAAATCCCGCCGAAAATTGGCTGGTACTAAAAGCGCCGGAAGGAAACTAACGCTTTAGTAGTGTTTAATATGCCGGACACGTGGAAACTGCGCCGGATAGCGCGATGGATAGCGGGATCAGGACCGAATCCGCCCCCGAATATTTTGGGTCGGGAAGTCGTCTTCACGTCCCGCAGAATGTCTGCAGCACACGCTGATGTGGCTGGGGCGGCTCGGCATAATCGGCAAAGCCGGGCTGGTCCTCGTAGGGCTTCGACAGCACCGTCAATAATTCCTCGAACGGCGCGAAATCGTCGCGCTCGACCGCTGCCGTGATGACCGCTTCGATTCGATGATTGCGCGGAATGAAGCCCGGGTTGGCCGCACGCATCGCGGCTCGCCTGACCGCCGGTGCCTGCGGCTCGTCACCGATCCGTTGTCGCCAGCGTACCGCCCACTCGTCATAGGCGCCGGCGTCCGCGAACAACGGCCGAACCTGCCGGTCACCTTCCGGCGCAAGCGCGGCTTCGCCCAGATAGCGGAACGTCAGCGTGAAGTCGGCCTGGTTCTTGGCCATGGCGTCGAGCAGGTCCTGCACCAGCGCCTCATCGCCATCGCGTTCAGTGAACAGACCGATCTTCTTCCGCAAGCCAGCCTGATAGGCCGCAGTGAATTTCTCCGAAAACTCACCGAGTAACGTTTGTGCCTCGGCGATCGCCGTTTCCTGGTCGTCCGAAAATAACGGCAGCAGGCATTCCGCCAGCCGCGTCAGATTCCAAAGCCCGATCCTCGGCTGGTTGGCGTAGGCATAGCGGCCTTGCTCGTCGATCGAACTGAACACCGCCGCGGGGTCGTACTGATCCAGGAAGGCGCAGGGGCCGTAATCGATGGTCTCACCCGATATGGAAGTGTTGTCGGTGTTCATGACGCCGTGGATGAAGCCGACCAGCAGCCAACGGGCGATCAGTTCGGCCTGGCGCGCGATCACGCCGGCCAGCAAGGCGTGATAGGGCCGGTCAGCGGTTGCGGCTTCCGGGTAGTGGCGGCTGATGACGTGATCTGCCAGCCGCCGCACGCCGTCGGTATCGCCGCGCGCCGCGAAAAACTGGAAGGTGCCGACCCGGATGTGGCTCGCCGCGACCCTTGTGAGGACAGCGCCCGGCAGTGGCGTTTCGCGCATCACACTTTCGCCGGTCACGACCGCGGCCAGCGATCGGGTGGTCGGGACACCGAGCGTGGCCATCGCCTCGCTGACGACGTATTCGCGCAGCACCGGGCCCAGCGCCGCGCGGCCATCGCCGCGGCGCGAAAACGGCGTCGGGCCGGAGCCTTTGAGTTGAATGTCGCGGCGTACCCCGTCGGCGTCGATCACCTCGCCGAGCAGGATGGCTCGACCGTCGCCGAGCTGCGGAACGAAATGGCCGAACTGGTGACCGGCATAGGCCATCGCGATGGGATCCGCGCCCTCGGGAACGCGCTTGCCGGCGAGGATTTCGGCGCCCTCGGGGCTGTCAAGCCGATCCGGATCGAGCCCGAGATGGATCGCCAACGGCCGGTTCAACTTGATCAGCCGGGGTGAAACAACCGGCGTCGGCGCCACCCGGGCGAAAAAGTTCGCCGGGAGTGCCGCGTAGGTGTTCTGGAAGGGGAAATGGACCGTCATGGATCGCAAGATAAGCATGCCCGGGAATTAGACAATCGCCGCGTGACGGCGAGGGCGATCGGGCGTGGTTTTCCGGCGCTTTCGACCGAGGGCCAAGGGCCTTGGCAGGCTCAATATCCGGCCCGCATTCGGTTGCCGCGCCGGTTCGCCTCGGGTAAACCCTGACGCTTCGCGGGGCAGGCCCAACGCCGCTCCGGTCCTCCGATTAGTGTTCAGGATATCCATGCATCGTTACCGGTCCCACACCTGCGGCGCCCTCCGCGAGATCGACATCGACCAGACCGCGCGCTTGTCCGGCTGGTGCCATCGTATCCGCGATCACGGTGGCGTGCTGTTCATCGATCTGCGCGACCATTACGGCCTGACGCAATGTGTTGCCGACCCTGATTCGCCGGCGTTCAAGGACGCAGAAAAACTGCGCTCGGAATGGGTGGTGCGGATCGACGGCAAGGTGCGCCGCCGTCCCGCCGGAACCGAAAATCCGGAACTGCCGACCGGCGCGGTCGAGCTTTATGTCAGCGAGATCGAGGTGCTGGGAGCCGCGGGCGAATTGCCGCTGCCGGTGTTTGGCGACCAGGAATATCCGGAAGACATAAGGCTTAAATACCGCTTCCTCGACCTGCGTCGCGAGAAGCTGCACCAGAACATCATGACGCGCGGCGCGATCGTCGATTCCATGCGCAAGCGGATGAAGGATCAGGGCTTTTTCGAATTTCAGACACCGATCCTGACGGCCTCTTCGCCGGAAGGCGCGCGCGACTTCCTGGTGCCGTCGCGGATTCATCCGGGCAAGTTCTACGCGCTGCCGCAGGCACCGCAGCAGTACAAGCAGTTGCTGATGATGTCCGGCTTCGATCGCTATTTCCAGATCGCGCCGTGTTTCCGCGACGAGGATCCGCGCGCCGATCGTTTGCCGGGCGAGTTCTATCAGCTCGATCTCGAGATGAGCTTTGTCGAGCAGGACGATGTTTTTGCTGCCGTCGAGCCCGTTATCACAGGCGTGTTCGAGGAGTTCGCCAAGGGCAAGCCGGTTACCAAAGGGTGGCCCCGAATCCCGTTCGCCGAAGCCTTGCGGAAATACGGCAGTGACAAGCCGGATTTGCGTAACTCGATCGTGATGCAGGACGTCTCCGAGCAGTTCCGCGGCTCCGGCTTCAAGGTGTTCGCTCGGATGCTGGAAGACCCGAAGAACCAGGTGTGGGCCATCCCCGGGACCGGCGGTGGCTCACGCGCGTTCTGCGACCGGATGAACTCGTGGGCCCAGGGCGAAGGCCAGCCGGGGCTCGGTTACATCATGTGGCGCGAAGGCGGCGAGGGCGCAGGTCCGCTCGCCAACAACATCGGCCCCGAACGTACGGCCGCGATCCGGACCCAACTCGGCTTGAAGGAGGGCGATGCCGCGTTCTTCGTCGCCGGCGATCCTGATAAATTCTGGAAGTTTGCCGGCCTCGCCCGAACCAAGCTCGGCGAAGAGTTGAACCTGATCGACAAGGAGCGGTTCGAACTTGCCTGGATCGTCGACTTTCCGATGTACGAATACAACGAGGAAGAAAAGAAGGTCGACTTCTCGCACAACCCGTTCTCGATGCCGCAGGGCGGCCTCGATGCGCTGAACGGCCAGGATCCGCTGACCATCAAGGCCTTCCAGTACGATATCACCTGCAACGGCTACGAGATTGCTTCCGGCGGCATCCGTAATCACCGCCCCGAAGCGATGGTGAAAGCGTTCGAGATTGCCGGCTACGGCGAGAAGGATGTCGTCGAACAATTCGGCGGCATGTACCGCGCCTTCCAGTACGGCGCTCCCCCGCATGGCGGCATGGCGGCGGGCGTCGATCGCATCGTGATGCTTTTATGCGGCACCACCAACCTGCGAGAAATCTCGCTGTTTCCGATGAATCAGCAGGCCGTCGACCTGCTGATGGGCGCACCTTCGGAGGTGGCGCTGAAGCAACTGCGCGAGCTTCATATCCGCCTGAATCTGCCGGACAAGTGAATCACAGGCCAGTGGAGGCCTCGATCTTGAATTGCGCCAATGCAACAAACGGATCGGTTTTCAGCAGTTGCACGACTTGCACTGCGGGCACTTTGCCTAGCGGCGTAAGCTTGATGATGAGTGCTTGCCCGGAGGTTTCGACAAAGCGGGTGAGGGCCTCGACAGCTGCCGCGGCATCGGGATTGGCGGCCGTGGCTTTTTCGCCGATGGCCTTGATGCTGTCGGCCATTGCGTTGCGCGCAGTCTCGCGGCTGACATTCTGCGATTGAGCATATTGCGCGACGGCCAGATCGATGCCGCCGGTATCGCGCAAGGATAATTCGATCGATCCGGCCTCGAGTTGAGCCGCCGCCGTCATCGCCCGGGCCGGGTTGGACGAGAAGATGGCCTCGGTCATGTTTGCGAGCGAAACGCGCGCCGATGCCTTCAGGAGGCCGCCGATCTCGAGCGTCACGGGCTCCAGCGCAAATGTGGCGGAGGTCTCTTTCCAGCCCGCGCCGAGATCGAGATCAATCGCGGCTCTATCCAGGCCGGCTGCGACGAGCGTCTTCTGTCTGGGGTCGGTGGCGTCAAGAGGGCTGGACATCTTCACAGCCAGACACGCCTTGCTCGGGATCGACCCGACAAACTGACCCCAATTCAGGCCGAAGCGATCGATCCTGATAGGCTTGTCGGTATTGCCGGAAGGCGCGATGAACCCCTTGAGTTCGGCACCTTCAATTAGCGGCAACAGCGCCAGCGCTTGGCCGACCGTAGGCTGCTGCCCTGCGACCTGCGCCGAGATGCGGATCAGGCCGGAAATGTCGAGAGATTTCAGTGCGAAGCGTTCGAGCCTGATGGGCCCCTTTGCGGCAGTGGCATCCAGGCCTTCGATAGCGAATTCACCAAACTTGCCGTTTTCGAGGTTCATCCGCATCGTCGCCAGTTTGCCCGAGCCTTGCGGGGTGTCGAAGGAGCCGCCATGGACTTCAGCGTTTCCAATGCGAACGCCTTCATAGATCGAAGCTACTTTTGCCATCAATTCACGGGCCTGCGCCGGCGGCAGCATGGTAGACTTGGCGGACGTCTGAAGGATCGACATCAGCGTTGCGAACTGCAGCCTCGATGGCCGCACGCCGACATCGTCGATCGTGATCGTGTCCATGCGCATGCGCGGCCCCTGATCGAAGTTGATCGTGTAGGGGCCGGCGGTCATCTGCCGATAGACCCGGTAGTAATGGTCATCGTTGGCCTTGGCCGGATCGAGTATCGTCGCCGCCGCGGTCTGATCGAAATCGTAGATGGCCAGATTCGCCAACTCCCCGGTGTACTTCTGGACCTTCCCGGCCTGTTGCAGGCCGACCGGCTGCATGTTGGCCGTAATGGCGACGCGATCGACCTTGAGGCTGGCGACCTTGCCATCCTTGATGTCCCGCAGTGCAAGATTGGAATAAATGTACCCCGCCGAAATCGCCGCGCCCCCGTCGATCGTCAAAGCCACGCTTGGCGCCGTAACGGACGAGGCGGCGATATCCGTGGATTGCTTGATGGCGAAGCGGTAGATATCGATCGCCGCCGCGGTCGTCGGCATTGGCGGTAGCGTCGCCGGACCGGAATAATCCTTCACCGCGATCCGGGGCAGCTTGTAGGTCATGCGGAAGACTGCCGGGGTGGCCAAACCGGCGTCGACGTCGATGTCCGTGGCTTCGATGGTATCGGCAGTGAACCGCATTGCATCCGGCCGGCGGACGCCTGCCGCCCTCAGCCTGGCGATTTTGATGCTGAGCGGCGGCTGCGCGGCCGATTCGGCCGCGATATCGGCGATCTCGAGGTTGCGGCTCCAGAGGCCGAACGAGATCTTGCCATGGCTCGCTGTGCCTCCGGTTGCGCGGATTTGCTCGAACGCGGCATCGACCTCATTGGCAATCCGGTGTTGAGTGTAAAACTCGAAGCCGAAAAAACCTGCCGCCGCAACGACCACCCCGACCGTCAAGCCCATCAGGATCCTCATCATTCGGCAGGCTCCAATTGCGGTCATCCGTCTTCATGTATTCGGTTGAGAAGACGAGCAGGGAGGACGTGTGGTAGTAGTTTTTATGATTCCGATAAAGCCTTGGTGAGCGACACGCAGGCGGATGTTGCATTCAGACGGTTGCGCGTGCTTCACATCCGCCTCAATCTGCTGGGAAACCGACCGCTTTTCGAAGCGCCCCCAAGACATTCCGGGTCGGAAACGCTGGAGTAGGTATGTCCTCTTATTCGGAAGATCTTCATTCCGCGGCGCTCGCGTATCATCGCCTGCCGCGGCCGGGCAAACTTGAAATACAGGCGATCAAGCCGCTCGCCAACCAGCGCGACCTCGCGCTGGCCTATTCGCCGGGCGTTGCCGCCGCCTGCACCGAGATCGCCAACAACCCGGCCGAGGCCGCATCGTTGACGATCCGCGCCAATCTCGTGGCCGTGGTCTCGAACGGCACCGCGGTGCTCGGCCTCGGCAACATCGGTCCGCTGGCCTCGAAGCCGGTGATGGAAGGCAAGGCGGTCCTGTTCAAGAAGTTTGGCGGGATCGACGTCTTCGACATCGAGATCGCCGCCGACACGATCGAACGCGTGGTCGAGACCGTGGCGGCGCTCGAGCCGACTTTCGGGGGAATCAATCTCGAGGACATCAAGGGCCCGGAGTGTTTCGAGATCGAGGCGCAACTCAAGGCGCGGATGAAGATCCCGGTCTTCCATGACGACCAGCATGGCACGGCCATCATCGTCGGTGCTGCGATCACCAACGCGCTGCTGCTCAACGGCAAGAAACTCGCCGACGTCAAGATCGTGACATCAGGCGCGGGCGCTGCGGCGATCGCCTGCCTCAATCTTCTGGTGTCGATGGGAGCGCAACGCAAGAATATCTGGGTCTGCGATATCGACGGCGTCGTGCACGAAGGCCGCAACACGCTGATGGACCGGTGGAAGTCGGTTTATGCGCAGAAGACCGACAAGCGGGTGCTGGCCGAGGTGATCGGCGGCGCCGACATCTTCCTCGGGCTGTCGGCACCGAATGTGTTGACACCGGACATGGTCAAGCAGATGGCGGATCAAGCCGCTGGTGATGGCGCTTGCCAACCCGACGCCGGAAATCATGCCGGATGAGGCGCGCAAGGCGAGGCCCGACGCGATGATCTGCACCGGCCGCTCGGACTTCCCTAATCAGGTCAATAACGTCCTGTGCTTCCCGTTTATCTTTCGCGGCGCGCTCGACGTCGGCGCCACCGCAATCAACGAGGACATGAAGCGCGCCGCGGTCGAGGCGCTGGCGCAATTGGCGCGCGATCCGCCGTCGGACGCGATTGCGCCCGGCTTCGATAGTGGGGAAGCGCAGGGGTTCGGCCCGGGATCGTTGATTCCAACCCCGTTCGATCCGCGGCTGATCTTGCGCGTTGCCCCGGCAGTCGCCAAGGCAGCGATGACATCGGGCGTCGCAACGCGTCCGATCGCCAATTTCGACGACTATGCCGCGCAGCTCGAACGTTTCGCCTTCCGCTCCGGCCTGGTCATGAAGCCGATGTTCGCCAAGGCGAAGACCCAGCCGGTCCGCGTGATCTACGCCGAGGGCGAGGACGAGCGCGTGCTGCACGCGACCCAAGTGGTGCTCGCCGAGAAGCTGGCGCGGCCGATCCTGGTCGGGCGCCCCTCGGTGGTCGAAGCGCGGATCAAGCGGTATGGCCTTGCGATCAAGGCCGGCCAGGATTTCGACCTCGTCAATCCCGAGGACGATCCGCGGTATCGGTCCTACGTTCAATCCTATATCGACGTCGCCGGACGGCGCGGCGTCACGCCGGATGCCGCGCGCACGGTGGTGCGCACCAACGCCACCGTGATTGCCGCATTAGCGGTGATCCGCGGCGAAGCCGACGCCATGATTTGCGGCGTCGAGGGCCGCTACATGAGCCATCTGCGCCATGTGCGCGAGATCATCGGTTTTCTGCCCGGGGTGAGCGACTTCGCCGCGCTGGCGCTGATGATTACCAGCAAGGGCGCGTATTTCCTTGCCGATACCCAGGTGCGGCCTAACCCGAGCGCGGAAGAGCTTGCAGAAATGGCCGCGCTGGCGGCGATCCACGTCCAGCGCTTCAACATCAAGCCGAAGATTGCGTTCGTGTCACACTCCGACTTCGGCAGTTATGATACGGATTCGTCCCGGAAGATGCGCCGCGCTACCGCGCTTTTGAAAGAAAGCCATCCGGAGATCGAGGCGGACGGCGAGATGCAGGGCGATACCGCACTTTCGGAAGCGGCTCGGGCGCTGATCCTGCCGCATTCGAAGCTGGAAGGCGTCGCCAACATCCTGATCATGCCGAACCTCGACACCGCCAATGTCGCTTACCAGATGATCAAGTCGCTGGCCGATGCGCTTCCGGTCGGTCCGATCCTGATCGGGCCGGCGCGTCCGGCCCACATCCTGACGCCGTCGGTAACGGCGCGCGGCGTTCTCAACATGACGGCGGTTGCCGCGGTCGAAGCACAGGAACGTGCCGGGCGGCAGCAACCCAGCCTGTTCGGCTAGGCCGTGATTCGGAAAGAGGGGAAAGCCGTTTCCGATCGAATCATGCGACGAAACGATTGCGAGAGCGGCAACCAACGCTGCCGCTCGATCTGATGGTTTGAAAAGCTAAAACGGAGCGCCCATACTCGTTGCGCGCTACATCGCGACTTAGGATTCGAAGCACCCAGCGAGGCCGATCATGCCAGCGTTCGTCACTTTCGGGAGAGTTTTGTTCGCCGTGCTGTTTCTCTATTCGGGAGCAACCAAGCTGTTCGGCATCGCGGCCACCGCGGATTTCATCGCCGCCAAGGTCACTATTCCCGCGCTCGTCCTTCCCTATACAACCCAGCTTGAGAACATGACGGGGATGTCGACGCCCCAGATGCTCGCGATTGCCGTCGGCGCTTTCGAGATCATCAGCGGGTTGATGATAGCGCTCAATTTCGGCGCACGTTTCTTCGCCATCCTGCTGATCATCTTTGTCGCGACCTCAACCTTCTATTTCCACGATTTCTGGAATCAGTCGCCGCCGGAAAATGCCCGGACGCTGATGGACGCGCTGAAGAACCTGTCGATCATCGGTGCGCTGTTCATCATTGCCGGATATGGTCGGGCATCGCGCGCGGCAAGCCCGGTCTATGAAAGCAACTAAGGCGCCGGTGCGACACGCCGCCAGGGCGTGACGCTGACGTCATTTGCGGCGTCGAGGATTTGGGCCGTGCCGGCATGCAGGCCATGGGCGGCCAGAATCTGTTGCGGTGTTAGAGCGGGCACGCCGGTCAGGCACGGCTCGCCATCGGGTATCCGCACTCGCTGCGCCTGGGAGAGCCAGAAGGTGTCGTAGCGATCCAGGAACATGCTGAACACATCGCGTCCGCCGATGATCGCAACGGTGCCGCGGCTGACTCCCGCCGCTTCGCATGCCGTTTCGAACGAAGCTCCCGCCGGATTCCACAGCGTCGCCTTGGGATTGGATGGATCGGGCGCGATAGCTCCGACGGCGCGCGTCAGCACGAGCCGCCGGCGCCGCGGCGAATTGGGCTGGTCCTCGAACGAGCGGCGGCCGTGGACGATGAGGTCGGCATGATCGAGGGCGCTGCCGAAGAAGCGCTGATCGGCTTCGAATTTCAGTTGCGCCGGCATCACGCGATCTGCGTTCGCCAGCATGCCGTCGGCCGACACGATAACGTAGGCCTCGATGAGCAGCGCAGGTGTCGGCATGTGATCGCGGCGGACGCCTATTCCGAAATCGTCTGCACGACGCTCGAAACCGGACGGGCGCTGACGGTCGGCAATTTGGCGTCTTTCAGAAGTTCCTCGTCGTACTGCGGCAGCGTTTGCACCGGCGCCTTCGGGATCATTTTCACGACCTTGAAGCCGCCGGCCTTCAACCTGCGCAGCAAGTCGGGCAGCGCTTCCGCGGTATGCTTGTGGAAGTCGTGCATCAGGATGATGCCCTTGCCGAGTTTGTCGAGCTTCTTCATCGTAACGTCGATCACCTGCTGGGCATTGCGCGCCTTGAAATCGAAGGAGTCGAGGTCGCAGGAGAACATCGCGATGTTGCGGGTGCCGAGGTAGGTTACCATTTCGGGCGGGTGCTGCAGCGCAGGGAAGCGGAAGAACGGTGCCGGCGACACGCCGCCCAACGCCCACTTCACCGCGCTGAAGCCTTTTTCGATCTCTTCCTTGCGCTGATCTTCAGTGAGCTTCTTGTTGGTCAGCGTGGCATGCGACCAGGTGTGGGAACCGACGGTGTGCCCGGCCGCGTAAACCTGCTTGAGAATTTCCGGATAATAGGTCGCGTGCTTGCCGATCGAGAAGAAGATGCCGGTCGTGCATTCGTTCGCCAACGCCTTCAGCACCGCCGGTGTATTGACCAGCCACGGGCCGTCATCGAAGGTCAGCACCACTTCGTGGTCGCGCAAGAAATCGAGTTGCTTGAAATGCTCGAAGCCGAACCCGGGTCCCCCAGTGGTATCGATCTCGACGACGCGGGCGATGCCGAGCGCGTCGGGATTAGCGCAGACCGCTTTGGGGGCTGGCGGCGGCGTTGCCGGAACCGGCGCCGCAGCCTGAGAAGCCGCCTGCGGCGTAGTCTTGGCGGCCGTGGCCGGAATTTGCTTGGGCGCTGGAGTCTGCGACCAGGCGACGCCCGACACACATAGCGAAAACGCGCCTGCAAAGATCAAGCCTGCCGCAATACGCATCTGAATTCCCCTTAAGCCGATCCGGACGCTGGCTTTTCGCCTTCGCCCGAGCGCCAATCCAACCCCCGCAGCATATTAGCCTAGTTGCGCCTGCGTCGCCACGGAAACGGCCTTCATCCACCGAAGCTTGTGTTCTGGCCGACCGATCCGCTCAAATCGTCAGGATGCAGCCAACGCCCGCGCAATTGCGGTTTTAATGCGGGTGTCGGTCGGTTCGACGGTTTCCGGGAACACGTCGGTGATGCTGCCGTCCGCGGCGATCAGGTATTTGTGGAAGTTCCAGCGTGGAACGTCTTTCGGTCGCACGTCGGCAGCCCATTTGTAGAACGGATGCGCGTTCGGACCTTTCACTACGGCTTTAGCGGTGATGGGAAAGGTAACGCCATATTGATGCTGCGCGGTCTCTGCAATTTCGGCGGCGCCGCCAGGTTCCTGGCCACCGAAATCGTTGGAGGGAACGCCGATAATCATCAGGCCACGGGCGTGAAACTGCGTCCACAATTCCTGCAATCCCGCATATTGCGGAGTGAAACCGCACAAAGAAGCCGTGTTGACGACCATCAGCGGGCGGCCTGCGTAATCGGCCAATCGGATGTCTCCGCCAGCCAGCGCGGGAAACGAAAAAGCATAGGCGGTGATTCGGCTCATGGCAGCCTGCGCGTGAGCCGCCCGCGCCGAAATCGGACCGGCGATGCCGGCCAGCGCCGCCGTTATGATTACCCTGCGATTGATCATCCGCTTCTCAACGCGGCATGCGTCCCAAAGGCCAAACTAGCTTGGTTTCCCCAGCCGTCTAGCGCAACGAAAGGATGAAGTCGGTTCCTTCGCCGGTTTCGCCCGCCGCGATACCCTGATCGGAAACAATGATCGAGCCGCCGGTCGACAGGGCATCCGTGATGCGCGCCATCACGTCCGCGGCGATCGTGATGCGGTCCAGAGCCTCTGCCGGACTGTCAGGCTCGGGCACTGACCGTATTTCGACTGCGCCCGCCATTTTCCGCCGCTGCGCCACGCGCAAATCGTCCTCGCCACGCTCGGCGTTGCGGGTCGCCGGAAGCGAAAGAACCGACCAGCGCAGAATGTTGGTGTCGGTCTTGTTGGCCTCGGCTGTGAATATATGGGTGCCCAGGGGCCGGTCGCTCGGCGCTATCGTAACTGGCACGTCGAACAGCGGCGCGAAATTCTGCCTGACATAGAGTTTGGCGTCCTTGCGGCTGATAAACACCGAAATCGGACCGCCGTGCTTGGACGCTATCGCCGGTGCCGAATCGGGTTTGGCGGCGGCCGCCCTATCGGCATCGGACATACGGCCTTGATCTTTGTTCAAATCCGAGACGCCGGAAGGCACGTCGGATGTCGTCTTGACGTTCGCCTCAGGCGCTTCGCCCGGCTTGACCGTCGCTGCGCTCGACGTCGCCGCAGCGACAACTGTGGCGGCTGTCGGGCTATTTCCAGGGACAGCATTGTCGGAGACTTGCGCCGCCGACGACATGATATCCGACGATGGCGGAGCATCCGACATCATCATCGTGTCTCGCACTGCGGGTACGGCACCGGCGTCGGCGGTATGAGTTTGCTCACTCAATGAAACGGCGGACGGAGTGCCATCCATGCCAACTTGCAAGCGTTCGGCGTTCCGCAATTCCCCTGGAGTGGCTGCCCGTGTGGCCTTGTCGCTCTTGGCGGTCTCCGAGGAAAGCGCAGGGGCGGACTTGACCTCGTCGCTCGCGACCGGCGCCGGCGCGATTTTCTGCGTGACCAGAAGCGGGTGAGTGAAATTGGCAGGAGTAATTTCGCCGGGGATGATCACGACCCGCGCGCCCATCCGGGTCCAACCATACATCTTCACCGCGAAGCTCATCGGCATCCGGATACAGCCGTGCGATGCCGGATAACCCGGAAGTACTCCGGCATGCATCGCGATACCGGACCAGGTGATCCGTTCCATGAACGGCATCGGCGCGCCGCTATAAATGTTGGAGCGGTGGTACTTCTGCTTTTGAATGACACTGAAGACGCCCATCGGCGTCGAATGTCCGCGCATGCCGGTCGAGATCGGGGTTTCCGCGAAGAACCCGTTCGTGTCATAGACCTTGAGGTTTTGCTTGTTGATCGAGATTGCAATAATCAGCGGCCCCTGTGGTTTGACCGCATCCTTGACCGACGCTTCGACCTTTTTTCCGGGCAAACGGCGCACGCGATGAGTGCGTTGCGGCATCACGGGTGCCGGCATCGCATAACCGGAATCGTAATCCGACCAAAAAACTGCAGCATCGGCTGCCTGGGGTGTACCGACCAACGCGCCGGCTGCGGTCAAGGCCGCAACCCGCCAGAGGCCATGAGGGGCCACCGAAAATGGACGCCGGATAATCGCCGACGGATCTCGCCATCTCGCAGCGATAAACGCCCCATATCCGTCAGCGCGTGCCATTGCTTAAATCCTGGTTTCGATCGTTGATAGTTAGTGTTCCAGACGAGATACGCGTTCAACGGCTTCAGGTTCCGCGACCCGATTTTGTCCGTAGCGTAGCAAAAAAGCTTCACAATCGGTTAAACGCCGCGGGGCGGGATTTCCAACCGCCTCCCGCCTGATGCAAGTCCCATGACGGAGACGACGATGACTTCGGAACTCTTAAGGCAGATTAAGGTAAGAGCGCGACGCAGCATCTGGGTGGTACTCGCGCTGGCGCTGGCGACGTCCTCTGCCGCGCTTGGTGCCGATGAGCCGGATCTCATCTTCCGCCGTTCCACCGTTTTCAAATGGCTCAGCCCGAACGACAAGCTGGCAACCTACGGGGTCGACGATCCCGAAGTCGATGGCGTGGCCTGCCATTTCACGGTCCCCGAGAAGGGCGGGTTCACGGGCTGGATAGGGCTCGCCGAGGAGGTTTCGGATATTTCGCTCGCATGCCGCCAGATCGGCCCGATCCATTTCAAGGACAAGATGGAGCAGGGCGGGGACATGTTCCGACAGCGACGATCGCTCTTCTTCAAGAAAATGCAAATCGTTCGCGGCTGCGATCCCAAGCGAAACGTGCTGGTTTACATGGTTTATTCAGACAAACTGATCGAGGGGTCGCCGAAAAACTCGACTTCCTCGGTACCGATCATGCCTTGGGGTGCTAGCGTCGCAATCGAGAAGTGCGGCGATTTCGTCCAATAAACCCGAGGGGAAGCGGAGCCGGCGATACCAGCCAATCTTCAACTGAGTTATCGGGTGATGCCCGCCAACGATGTGCTTGTTAGCGCGGAATTTTCAGGCCGTTTGCCAGATAGCGCTTTAACGCCGCCGGTGGGCGGATAGCTGGCCTCGACCCTTGCGTCATTGCTTTACAGCTTGGGCTCTCTAGCGCGCTTCGGCCGGGCGAGTTCCGTATGCCTATTCGAGCTTCCCTCGGGTTCCCGGCACCCTACCAACTGCACCAGTTTCTGCGGCGCCGACTGGTCGCCCCGGCCGATATCGCCCCTTTGCTCTGCCATCGCCCCGCCGCCAAGCAGGCGTTCTGCGCGCGGAGTGACCCGTTCAGCGATCGGTCCGGCGGGCAAGACGTTGTTCCCAAACCAGCGGCCACCGCTTGGTTGGGCTGTCTTACGGGTCGGGGTCTTGCCAACATCAATGTTGCCATTGCCCACGACGGCAGCTCCCATGGAAGGTTCTTATGATTGAAGAATTAAAGGCAGTTATAAACGTGCAACCGCCGCGAAAGGTTGCATCGTTGTGGATGTGTCAGCCGAGCGGCTTGTTCGGTTCATCGTTTTCGACTCGGCGGGGGAGGGGGGGGCGCTTGTCCCGAAAAAAAGCGCAAATAGTGGGGTCCCTAATTGAACCAACGGGCTCTCAGGAACTTGTAGTCCTCAAAGCGGTCTGCATTCGCCATTTCGATGCTGATCCGGGCGCTGATATTTGATTTCCGTTGACTATCGCCGTCGATTGTTTCGTGGGTTTTTGGTGACGAAACCATTTTCCTGGGGTCTGAAACCAAATTTCGCTTGGACGCAGACTTCCGGAAACCGAGTCTGACTATCACTCTGGATACAACGACGGCGAGTGACGCTGGCGGCCGAAACCGGAGACTGTCAAATGCCGGCCCGTGGTTATATCGTTGGCTGTTCTCTGGCCTTCATCTTCGATCTGGCGGCTTCCTCCGTGGCCGATATGTCCGATGCCCGCCTGCCGGGTAGCGGCGCGTTTGCCTACAGCGGATCGCCCAATGTCACTCCAGCCCCGCAGGTGACCGTTGCCGCTTTCCGCTAAGCCTTATCGCGACCTGCGAGGGCCCGGTCGAGCCACGCAATTATTTTGGCTCTGCGCTGCTGCGATCGCGTTCGTTGCAGACGCCGGTCCGGGACATGCGCAAACCCGCCCGCCGATAAAGCTGTCGGAGCCGCGCGATGAGTTCGTGCGGCTTTGCGCGCCTCATATGCTTGGACGGTGGGCCCATCCCGAATCGGTTTGTGGTTGCCTCCACGATTATGCTGCCGCCGCCGTTGAAGACCGCGACCTTCGCGAAGCCCTGCTGCGCGGAATCAGCGAGACCGGGGTGCCGAACATCGAGGTCGACTGGGTTCCCCCGGCCAAGCGCTCCGAGATCGGTGCGACGTTCACAAAAATTGCCAAGCCGACATTGCAGTGCATGTTCGAGCCGGAAAAATAAGCCGCTCGCGCCGATTGGTCTTATTTGGTTTTGGGGCCCAATCGCGGAACGCATTTCCGCACCCCGACAACGCCCGTTGCCATGATCTTGGCGCCCGAGACTTCCTTGATCTGGCCGGCGGGACAAGTTCCGTCGTCAACGTGGACGCGTTGGCCGAGCCGCAAAGCGCCGATGTCCTGCTCCCGCGAGACCTGTTGCGCCGAGACGACGGGTGTGGACGAAACCATTGCTAGCCCTATGCAGGCGAGCGTGATGCGGGAAATCTTCACCGTTAGCGGGCTGTTCTGTTTCACTTGTTCTGTATCTTCAGTCCGTTCGGACCGACATTGATCTGCAGGCCATCCGGCTGCTTCTTGGTTTGGTAGAGGTTGTAACCGAGTACACCGACCGCGACGATCAAGGCGCCAATGATCAGAAACAGAATATTGCGGTTGCCGGGCATGTCGTGTCTCCGCGATCGCGCGAATAGCCAGTGTACCGGCGCAGCGACAATTCTCAAAGCAGTCTAAATTTCTGCAAAGCTTCGCAAACTGTGATTTCATCACGGCCGCGCGATCGTCGCGAAGCTGTTGATGACAGGAAATACGACGCAATGAATGCTACAGATACCAGACAGAAAATTCTCGATGCGGTCGATGCCGGTTTCGATGCGCAGCTTGCGACGACGAAAGATCTTGTCGCGATTCCCTCGACTCGCGGCGCGGAAGGGCCGTGCCAGGACATGATCGGCGACCTCTTGCGCGAGCGCGGCTACGAGGTTGATGATTGGCATATCAATCTCGACGATCTCAGGGAGTTGCGTGGTTTCGGCCCGATCGAGCATGATTTCTCCAAAGCACGCACCGTGGTGGGTACCTATCGGCCTTCGACCAACGCCGGAAAGTCGCTGATCCTGCAGGGGCACTGCGACGTTGTTCCGGCCGGACCGCTCGATATGTGGGAGACCCCGCCATTTTCGCCGATCGTGAAGGACGGCCGGATGTATGGCCGGGGTGCCTGCGACATGAAGTCCGGTACCATCGGCGCGCTATACGCGCTGGACGCAATCAAATCCGCCGGTCTCAAGCCGACGGGGCGGATTCACTTTCAATCCGTGATCGAGGAAGAGAGCACCGGCGTCGGCGCGCTCTCCACCTTGCAGCGCGGCTACCGTGCCGACGCGTGTTTCATTCCAGAGCCGACTTCGGGCAAGATGGTACGCTCGCAAGTCGGCGTGATCTGGTTTCGCATCAGGGTGCGCGGCTTCCCCGTGCACGTGTTCGAAGCCGGCGCCGGCGCCAACGCCATCACGGCAGCGTATCACCTGATCCAGTCGCTGGAAAAGCTCGAGGCCGATTGGAACGAGCGCGCGAAAAGCGATCCCCATTTCAAGGCGGTGACGCATCCGATCAACTTCAATCCCGGCATCATCAAGGGTGGCGACTGGGCCTCCAGCGTGCCGGCCTGGTGCGACGTCGATTGCCGGATCGCGATATTGCCGGGCTGGTCGGTCGTTGACTGCCAAGGCGAAATTCTCGCCTGTGTCGCGGCCGCCGCACGCGACCATCGTTTTCTCTCCAATAATCCGCCGAGCATCGAATGGTCGGGATTTCTGTCGGAAGGTTATGAATTGAAGGGTTCGGCGGCGCCGGAAGCCGCTTTCGGCAAGGCCTATGACGCGGTCTATGGCGGTGCGGTGATTGACCACGCGTTCACAGCGCTCACCGATACGAGGTTCTACGGGCTTAACTACAACATTCCGAGCCTGTGCTTCGGCGCCAGCGGCGCGGCCATGCACGGCTTCAACGAATATGTGGATCTCGAGTCGCTAAGGAAGTCGACCAAGGCGACCGCGCTGTTCATCGCGGAATGGTGCGGGGTGGAGAGCGTTTAGGGGATTGCCGCGCGCCCCGTCGCTAGCACGTCGTCGCCGGCCATAACGCGGCGACGACGGCGTCCAGTCCGTCGGTCAACGCCGCAGGACCCGGTTGCAGGATGAGCGGCGACTTGATCTCGACCAGGCGGTCGTTGCGAACGGCCGGAATCTCGTTCCAGCCCGGCCGCTGTCGGATTTTGTCCAGAACGACCTTCTTGCCGCACCACGATGCCAGGATCACATCGGGCGCCTTCGCGCGCACGACTTCTGGCAAAATGATCCGGTCCTTTGCGGCCTGCCGAAGTCGCAGGTCCGGCAGGATATTTTCGCCACCCGCGATCTCGATCAGTTCGCAAACCCAGCCGATGCCGCTGATCAAGGGATCGTCCCACTCCTCGAAGTAAACTTTTGGCTTCGGCGGAGGTCGGGCGGTGGCTGCCAGGCTGGCCACGCGCTTTTCAAAGCTGGCGGCAAGCCGGTCGGCACGGTCCGCCGCGCCGACCAGCGCACCGAGCGTGCGGATCATCGCCAGAATACCCGCGAGTCACGCTGGTTGAAGGCATGGACGGCGACGCCGGCGCGGATCAGTGCCGCCGAGATGTCGGCCTGGAGATCTGAGAAGGCGAACACCAGGTCCGGTTCGAGGGCCAGGATTTTCGGGATATCCGCCGAGATAAAGGCAGATACGCGCGGCTTTTCGCGTCTGACCCGCGAAGGCCGCACAGCATAGCCGGAAACCCCGACGATGCGGTCCTGCTCGCCGAGCAGATAAAGCGTTTCCACGGTTTCTTCGGTGAGACACACGATGCGGCGGGGAGGAAATTGGCGCATGTTTGCCATTACCACAAACGTCATTGCCAGGCTCGATCCGACAATTCATCAATTCGAGTGTCTGTCGCTTAAACGCCGGGATGCTCGGGTCGCGCCCCGCATAGACATCGCAAAAGACCGGGAGGACTAACGCGTATGACGCCCCTCGAAAAAATCCAGTCGATGAAAATGCCGTTTGCCGAGTTGCAGGGAGTGACTTTCGTCGAAGCCGAACAGGATCGCGTGGTGGCGCGGATGCTGGTCCGGCCCGACCTCTGCACGCTTCATCACACCATTCACGGCGGCGCGGTGATGGGATTTGCGGACTCCGTCGGCGCGGCGGCGACCGTGATCAATTTGCCTGAAGGCGCCAAGGGCACGACGACGATCGAGAGCAAGACCAATTTCATTGGCGGGGCCAAGGAGGGAGCGACCATCGTTGCAATTGCAACCCCGGTGCATCGCGGGCGGCGCACGCAAGTCTGGCAGACGCGGCTCGAAACCGAGGACGGAAAGTTGGTCGCGGTGGTGACCCAAACGCAAATGGTGCTCTGATAGGTCGCGCAGGGTTGGCTTACATGGTTAACAACCTTTGAAGCCTTGCTCAGCGGCCTTGTATTTCATGGTGCAGTGCACAATATTTATGGTCTAGGGAATCAACGCCTCCTCGAGGGCTGCCTGAGAGGAGTTCGGAATATGGTTGAACAAGTTACTGTCCGTTCGAGAAGTGCCCGTGGCAGCGTTCGGACGTTGCGACGGCATGAACTGGCGCAGTTGCGGGATCATTTGTTAAGGCTCGATCGAGCCAGTCGTCACGATCGCTTCCATGGTTTCATGGATGACAATTTTATCGAGCGCTACGCCGAGAAATGTGCTGACGACGGCACCGTCGTGATCGCCTACGTTGAGGACGGCCTGGTGCGCGGGGCCGCGGAGTTGCATCCCCCAGACCAATCGCCGGACTCGCGGCCTGAAATTGCATTCAGCGTCGAGGCATCGGTGCGACGTCGCGGCGTCGGAAGCATTCTATTTCAGAAGGTGATCGCGGAAGCGCGTACAAAAGGGTACGGCAGCTTGCGGATCACCACCGGGGCGCAGAACGACGCGATGCGTGCATTGGCGCGGAAGTTTGGCGCCAGTCTGACGTTTCGTCACGGCGAATCGA
Organism: uncultured Alphaproteobacteria bacterium; assembly: GCA_963756215.1. Taxonomy (GTDB): domain Bacteria; phylum Pseudomonadota; class Alphaproteobacteria; order Rhizobiales; family Xanthobacteraceae; genus Bradyrhizobium. Next base: position 170,183 of record CAVWMY010000005.1, read on the forward strand.
CGGGCTTGATCGACCTCACCAGGAAAAATCAGACCCACTCCGCACCGGCCGAGATCGCAGCTGTGATTGATACTGCGCGCGCGATCGCCGATTTCAATCGCGCTTATTGGCGGATGCTGATGCGGATGTACGGTTGGAGGCGGACAGCGTAGCTCGGCCCGACAGCTGGCCGGCCGCTGATTTCGAAAAATCGAGCAAGCCGAACGGGCAGCTCAGGTGCCCGTACGTTTGTCGTTTCCGAATTTCCTGATCACCCGGCGTTCGACCACGATCGAGCGCTGCGCCCCAGGCTCGCCCGCGATGACACGCGTCGTCGAACGTGCAGAGGTGCGCGCGGCCTTCTTCACTTCTGGCAGTACGTTCTCTATCGGCATTCCCATCAGGGCCGCCGCGATCTCAGCCTGCGCTTCCGGATCGTCGGTAATGCCGACCGCAGCGAAGATGGCTTCATCCAAAGTCGGAGGGTCGCGCCGCACCCGCCGTGTACCGTACTTCGTATTCCAATCTTCGCTCATCGGGGCCTCACATGTGATCCGCCACTCGTAGGAGGCCTAATGTTGCATTGCAATATAAAAGTCATGTGGCAACACAGCCGTATTCTTCACAATTTCTCGACCCCGACCTGATGGCGCCGTTGCATTCGAGATAAGCAGGCCGGGAGCTTTCGCGAGCGGTGGGTGTAACCAAAGGAAGTGGCCAGAACTCCTTTTTTTGACCCCCGGCAGGAAAGTTGCCGTGCGGCGCCTCACTGCCGTTTCGCCGTTCGTTAGCGGATGGGGTCGACGGCGCCGGCCGAATCCACGGGCTGTTGCGGCCAGCGCCTCAGCGCAGCATGCCCGGCGTCGGTCAGGACATAGACGCCGCGCTCGGCGCGGTCGAACCAGCCATAGACATTGTGCAGCAGAATTTTCGGGGCGTCCGGGATGTCGGGTCGCAGGTCGCGCACGCGACGCGGCCCCTGCGACAGTGCCGACGCGCAGGCCAACGCCTGCTGGCGATAGGCCGTCATGATCGGCGCGCGCGTGCTTCCGCCGAGCGCGGGATCGCCCTTGCGGCGCTGGTGCTCGGCGACCAAGCGCGAGCGCTTTTTAGGGTCGCGTCGCGGGCTCGTCGTCGGCGGCTTGACGATCACCTCAACATCGCCGGCGCTGGTAACCGCGAGCATGCCGAACCCGAGACGGCGGCAGAGATTACGATAGCGCGCATCGCTTTCGCGGCCCTTGCCGCGCGCGGATAGCTTGGCGGCGATCCAGACCTCGTCGCAGGCGCCGGCGCGATCGACCGCCTGCAGGATCAGTTCAAGATTGAAGGATTGTTTCAGCTCGCCGATCACCACGACCGGCGGATCGCCCGCGGAGAGCGCCACGAGATCACAGCCGCCGACCTCGCCCTTGACCGCGAAGCCGAGGTTTTCGAGGAAGCGTTTGACGGGCAGGTAAAGCGCGGTTTCCAAGGCAGCCCCCGGGTCGCGGATGGCGACTCAGCCTCTGCAGTTTATCCGAATTGCTCTCGCGGATGGCCAAATTTGCCAGCGCCGCAGGCTCTACGTGCGTCCCGCAACCGGCAGCAATGCACCGGTGATGCCGCTGGCGGCGTCGCTCGCCAGGAACAGGATGACGTCGGCGAGTTCATTTGGTGTCACCCATTTGGCGAAATCCGCTTTCGGCATGCTGGCGCGATTGGCCGGCGTGTCGATGGTCGAGGGCAAGACGGCGTTGACCGTGATCTTGCCTTTCCACTCCGCCGCGAGTGCTTCGGTGAGACGGTGCACGCCGGCCTTGGAGGCGGCGTAGGGGCCCATGCCGGCGCCCGCCTGCAATGCTCCCATCGCGCCGATATTGACAATTCGGCCGGCGCCGGAAGCGGCCAGATGTACGATGGCCGCTTGCGACGCATTCAGCGCGGTCAAGACATTGAGCGCGTACATCCGCTGCCAGGTCTTCGGATCGCCCTCGGCGACCGCCTCGAACGCGAAGCCGCCGGCGATGTTGATCAGTGCATCCAGCCTGCCGAACTGCGCCACCACCGCTTCGATCGCCTTTCTGGTTTGCGCGGGGTCGGAAAGATCGACCCCGCCGATTTCAATCCGGTTCGACGTGGCCGCGATCTGCGATGGTGCGTGGTCGATGCAGGCAACGTGCGCGCCCCGCGCCAATGCCACCTCCGCCACCACCTTGCCGAGCGCGCCGAGCGCTCCAGTCACGACAACGACTTTTCCGTTCATCCTGCAGAGCTCCGGGGTGAGGGCAAGCTTGCTTGACTGTAGCTCCAAGCCAAATTCATTTGCAATGATGTGAAATCTCGGCGCTAACTGGAAGGTGAGGCGGAGCGCTCCGCTCGGGGATGTAGAGGATATTCAATGTCTGACGCGTCACCGCCATGCATTGCACGCCCGGATCTCGTCGCCTTCTCACATCCTCTGGCGCATCTGACCGAAAGCTTCAGGCGCCGACAGGACGTCAAGATCGTGGCGATCGGATCATCGTCGACGGCGGGGGAGGGAGGCATCGCACCGTATCCCGGCCGACTTGAGCTCGCCATGCGGAAGCGGTTGCCGGATTGCAGGATCGAGGTGCTCAACCGGGGAATAAGTGGCCAGGAGGCGCCGAGCGAGCTTGCGCGCTTCGATAGCGATGTGATCGCCGAAGCACCAGCACTGGTGATCTGGCAAGTCGGAACCAATGCGGTGTTTCGCGATCAGGAGTTCGACATCGGTGACGTCGCCAGGTCGATCGCGGCCGGCCTCGATCGCCTCGCAGGCTTGCCGATGGATGTGGTCTTGATGGACCTGCAATACACAACGGCGGTGGTGAATCCCGACAAGATCGCTCTCGCCAGGCAAATGGTCTCGCTGATCGCGGCGGTTGCCGGCAAGGCGGGCGTCAATGTTTTCCGGCGCTTTGCGCTGATGCAATGCTGGTGCGTCGACGACGGTATTCCGATCGCGGATTTGATCGACCCGGCCGACCCGTCGCACCTCCATATGAGCGATCGGGCGACCGATTGCGTCACCCAGGCGCTCGATAGCGCGATCGGCAGCGCGCCTCCTTCGGCAGTCTGATGCGCATAATACGCCGGATTTAAATCGCTAAAATTTGCCAAGCTTTTGTAACGGGATCGCAGAGGGCGCTGGCTACCGTGACGCCATCGAACTCAACGAGCTGGGGTGCCTCATGATGAGAAGTCTGGCTGATCACGGTTTACCACTGGTTCAGCTCAAGGAGCAGCGCCGCGATCTGGTCGTCGCGTTGCAAAATCGCAAAGGCCCGGTCAACGACTGGGAGCTGATGCAGATTGCCGCGATTCAACAGGCGATTTCCGCATTCGAGGATGTGATCGCCGATCTCGATGCCGAGCTGGAGGCGGCTGCCTAGGGGCGAAGGGCCGATCGGGGCCGCGGGCGGGCAGTCAACGCTCCAGATAACGCTCCTGCAGCATTTCGCGTCGAAGCGTATCGAGACCCAATCCACCGGCGAAGTATCCCTCGACGTCCCCGTAATCCCTGCGAATGGCATCGAAGGCGGCGCCGAGAAAAGATTTCTCCACCGACCCCAGCGCCTTGCTCACGTCGTCGGGAAGGTCGGCACTGGAAGCCGGATCGCGACGGTAGAACCGATTGGTGAGCAGATAGTCTTCAGCGATCACATCGTCGGCGACGCCAAGCACATGCAGGATCAGTGCGCAGGCAAAACCGGTGCGGTCCTTGCCGGCCGTACAGTGGATGACGAGCGGCGCGCGATCCCCAAGAAGGTGGGCGAACAACGCGCGGAAGCGCGGCGTATTGTGACGCACATAGTTTCGGTAGGAATCTCGCATCACTTCCAGCCCGTCGGACAGCGACAGCGCCGCGCCGCCGTTACGGCGCGCGCGCAGCGCTGCTACGACCGTCGGTTCAATCGGCAAGGAATGAACTACGATGTCCTCGACGGCGCAGGTCGCCGCCGCACGTTCCTCCAGACCGCGAAAATCGAATGCGCTTTTCAGGCCGAGGCGGCGCACCACCTCGATATCGGCCTTTGTCAGATGGCCGAGGTGATTAGAGCGGAAAATCTGCCCCCAGCGCACCATGCGGCCGTCCCGGCCGGGATAGCCGCCCAAGTCACGGAAATTGCTGGCGCCGGCAAGGTCGAAGTGTCGGACGTAATCGGCTGGCATCGGACCATCCTAAGCCATCCGCCCCCACGGGGAAATGACGACAAGCCAGGGCCGCCTGTGGAATGCTCCACGGTACCTGCGCTGTACGCGCCGGCGGTTATTGGTTAGGAGAGCAACATTCGACGGCTTGGAAATGCTTCGGAGGATGAATGTGAATCGGCGCGACGCCATGATGACTTTCAGCGCGGCATGCCTTGCCGGGATTACGATCGAACCGGTCGCGGCGCCGGCGCAGACCTTCCAGAACTATCGTTGCGACGATGGCACCAAGTTCGTCGCGGCATTTTATCCGTACGACGCCCGTGCATACCTGCAGATCGATGGCGCGGCCGTGACGTTAGGTAAACGGCTGGCTCTGTCGGGTTCGCGTTATTCGGGCGGCGGCGTCACCTTGAAGATATCGAAGGCGGGCGTTGCCATCAAACACGGTAACCGACCTGCCACGGCTTGCGCGCCGTTATGAAAAAGGGTCGAAACACTGTTGGTTTCGACCCTTGCAACATCGCTGATGTCGTCCCAATGCCCGGCGGCGCATTACCGGAAGGTTGCAAATGGGCCTCAGCTTTCACGTTTGGACTCCTGGATGGCCGCTTCGTGATACCAGCTGTCGCCGCAAGCAACTTCGTTGACATGCGATGACAGTTCAGCGGGGAGCTTGGGCTCTTCCAGACGTCGGGGGCCGAACGCCGCGCGGCCTCCCACGGGGAACTGATAGATCCTTGCTGACTCGCGATTGAGATTTGTATCCATTCTCCTCCTCCATAAACCTTCTCGGTTTGCTCATGCTGCGCCCAACTCATTTGCGGCGGGCTATCAGGACCGATATTGGCGGTGCACGAGGTTCGCGCAACATGATCAAAAGAAAATCATTCGATGAATGATTTGTAGGCATTTCTTATTTTGCCCCTGCACAGGCAACGGCTCGTTGATCAATGCTTGAGCCCTTGCGAAGGTTTCGGGGCAACGCTCTTCTCGGGATGAAAATTGCGCGCCAGTGGCGTCGTTTTAATCGGGTCTCCCGTGGGACTCGCGAGGTGCCGTAAAATCGGGCCATTTCCGGTCTGAAGCGAGCGAATAACGCCGTTTCTCAAGGCCGCCCCCGCGCGCCTTTGCCGCACCCCTTTTCAGGCCCGTCGCATAGACCCGACCGTGCGACCGACCGCCGAGGGTACCTGCCGCAGTGCATCAACTGGCACATTAAATGCTTGGAAAAAGGTGGCCGGGCATGGCCGGGTAGACGCGTGGAGGCCGCTAGCCTTGGTTTCCTTTCTTTCGCATCCTCAACTCTAGAGAGAGCTCAATGACCAAATACAAGCTCGAGTATATATGGCTCGACGGGTACACGCCGGTACCTAACTTGCGCGGCAAAACACAGATCAAGGAATTCAACTCATTTCCGACGCTCGAGCAGCTTCCGCTATGGGGTTTCGACGGAAGCTCGACCATGCAGGCTGAAGGCCATAGCTCCGACTGTGTACTCAAACCGGTCGCCGTTTATCCGGACGGCGCGCGCACCAACGGCGCGCTGGTCATGTGTGAAGTGATGATGCCCGACGGCAAGACGCCGCACGCCTCCAACAAGCGTGCAACCATTCTCGACGACGAGGGTGCGTGGTTCGGCTTCGAGCAGGAATATTTCTTTTACAAGGACGGCCGTCCGCTCGGCTTCCCCACATCCGGTTATCCTGCGCCGCAGGGCCCGTACTACACCGGCGTCGGCTACAAGAACGTCGGCGACGTTGCCCGCAAGATGGTGGAAGAGCATCTCGATCTCTGCCTCGCTGCCGGCATCAACCATGAAGGCATCAACGCCGAAGTGGCGAAAGGCCAGTGGGAGTTCCAGATTTTCGGTAAGGGCTCGAAGCGTGCGGCCGATGAAATGTGGATGGCCCGCTACCTCATGCTGCGCCTGACCGAGAAGTACGGCGTCGATATCGAATTCCATTGCAAGCCGCTTGGCGATACCGACTGGAACGGCTCGGGCATGCACGCCAACTTCTCGACCAAGTACATGCGCGAAGTCGGCGGCAAGGAATACTTCGAAAAGCTGATGGAAGCCTTCAAGACCAACCGTGCCGACCACATCGCGGTTTACGGTCCGGACAACCACATGCGCCTGACCGGCAAGCACGAGACCGCCTCTATCGATACGTTCAGCTACGGCATCGCCGACCGCGGCGCATCGATCCGCGTGCCGCACAGCTTCGCCAACAATGGATACAAGGGCTATCTGGAAGATCGCCGCCCGAACTCGCAGGGCGACCCCTACCAGATCGCTTCCCAGATCCTCAAGACCATCGCTTCGGTTTCGACCGGCGCCAAGGCGGCGGCCGCCTGAGCGATTACTACCGATACGGCCTGGGCTTTGAGTGTCCAGGCCGTAGTTCCTGCGTCCAAGTGTGTTAGGTTTCCTCCTCCCGGATTCCTTGACCAGCCAACGGCGAGTCCAGCTTCGCGTTGGCTGGTCTTTTTTTGCCGCGGTGGGCCGCGCCGACATCCCCGTTTCAAATCGTTGTTGCGATAGGCGGGGCGCCCAAGTTGCGCTATTGGAGGCGGCCGCGCCGGCCGGAGCCGCCGCGATGCGGCCGAGGAAAAGGTTGCCGATGGAAAATGTTGTTCGCCTGCTCTCGACGCTCGCGCTGAAGGGCGCGGTCCGCGATTTGGCCGGCCTTTTTGAAACCGAAACCCAAACACGGATCGATGCCGATTTCGCGCCGACGCTAGGCCTGCTGGACAGGTTGCGGGCAGGCGAGGGGGCTGACGTCGTTATCCTGACCAAGGAAGCGCTCGACGATCTCGCGGCTCAGGGAACCGTGGTGGCGGCAAGCTGCGCCGATCTGGCGCGTTCCTTCGTCGGGATCGCGGTGAAGTCTGGCGCGAGGCACCCCGACATAGCGACTGAGGCCGCGCTGCGCGCAACGCTACTCCGCGCGCGGTCGGTAGCATATTCGCGGATCGGTGCCAGCGGCATTTTGTTTGCCCAACTGATCGAGCGGATGGGGATTGCAGCAGAAATCAACGCGCGCGCCATGATCATTCCATCCGGCTTCACCGCGGAGCGGCTCGTCACCGGCGAAGCCGACATCGCCGTGCAGCAGCTCAGCGAGTTGAAGCAGGTCCCAGGCGTCGAGTTGATCGGATCCATTCCGCGGCATCTGCAAATTCCCGCCGTCTTTTCGGCCGGACGGTTGGCCGCATCGCCTCGGGTGGAGCGATCCGAGGCCCTGTTGAAATATCTCGCTTCGCCGGCGGTCGCGCCCGTGCTGCGCGAGTCTGGGCTGGAGCCTTGAATCCGCCGGAAGTTCGAAGCTAACCTCCATTCAACATGTGCTTTCCAATGAAAAGACCTCGCTCGCTTTCGCTTGCTGCAATCGGGCGCCTCGCGGCTACGATGATCGCGGCGGCGGCGACCGCCGCGTTGGCGCAGCCAGCTTTGGTCAGGGCGCAATCGGCCGATCTCGTGCTGTGCGACCGGCTGGCGGCAGACCCCGCCGATCCGGACAGGCCGGCCGACGTCAAGGGCGTCCCTGACGTGGCGCCGGCCGACATCGCGACCGCGATCAAATATTGCAAGGTGGCCGCCAATTCGTCGCGACGCGCACTGTATCAACTCGGCCGCGCCTATGCCGCTAACAAGCAACAGGCGGAAGCGATGGCCGCGTGGCGCAAGGCCGCCGACAAGGGTTCGACGTCCGCCATGGTAGAACTCGGCGTGCTCTACGGCACGGGCGCGGGTGTGACCAAGGATGAGGCCCAGGCGCGCAAGCTGTTCGAACGCGCGGCGCAGGGCGGTAACCCGCGCGGCGTCGCCAACCTTGCCGCGCTGTCGGGCAGTGGTGGCACGCCTTCAGATCCCGCCCGGGCGCGGGACTTGCTGGCAAAGGCGGCCGATACCAATGCCGAGGCGCAGTATCAGCTCGGGCTGTTGCTCGCCGACGGCAGCGGCGGCGCAAAGGACGATGCCGGCGCACGCGGCCTGTTCGAAAAGGCGGCGGCGCAAAATCACGCCGGTGCATTGGAACGGATGGGCGCGTTCACCGAGGAAGGGCGAGGCGGCCCGAAGGATTCCGATGCCTCCAAGGGCTATTACGAGCGCGCCGCGGCATTGGGCAACGAAGACGCCAAGAAGGCCTTGAAGCGGATGGCCTGTCCCTACGCGATCAAGGACAAGCGCGGCAATCTCGTGACCAACCTTTGTTTCTAGCGCTGCCGGCCCGATGAAGCGCGACCACATCCGGGCCGCGCGGCGCACTGATCGTGACGACCCGGTTGCCGGCGGAACAAGAAAGTAGCGATGGTTGTTATTCCCGCATATTCGTCCCGGGAGTTCATCCTATGATTCGAAAACTGCAATCCGGCGAGTATCGTCTGTATTCCCGCAAGGTGGATCCGAAAACCGGCAAGCGCCGTAACCTCGGCACCTTCAAATCACGCGCGGCTGCCGAAAAGCACGAGCGCGACGTGCAGTATTTCAAGCGGCATTAGGGAACGGGAAGGTTCGCCGCAAGGCTGTCCTTCGATGGACGGATTTTGGGAGGAAGGCCGGCGGCTCGGGTTGGGCTGGCAGTGGGAGCAACCGGTTTTCGGGCTTCCGTGGCAGCGCCACATGGCCTAGAGACCGTTGCAACCAACTCCTTCCCCCGTCAGGCCCCCACCCTCCATGATCCGTCTCGACAACGTCAGCAAGCAAGTCGGCCACCAAATCCTGTTCATCGAAGCCTCCGCAGCTCTCCAGAAAGGCGAGAAGATCGGTCTGGTCGGGCCGAACGGCGCCGGCAAGAGTACCTTGTTCCGCATGATCGCCGGCCAGGAGCTGCCCGACGAGGGGCAGGTGGCGGTCGATCGCGGCGTCAGCATCGGCTACTTCAGCCAGGACGTGGGTGAGATGTCCGGTCGCAGCGCGGTATCCGAGGTGATGGACGGTGCCGGCCCGGTGAGCGTCGTCGCGGCCGAATTGAAGGAACTCGAGGCTGCGATGGCCGATCCGGCGCGTGCCGACGACATGGACGATATTATCGCGCGCTACGGCGAGGTGCAGGGGCGCTTCGAGGAACTCGACGGCTATGCGCTTGACGGCCGCGCCCGGGAAGCGCTGTCGGGGCTCGGCTTCAGCCAGGAGATGATGGAAGGCGACGTCGGCGCGCTGTCAGGCGGCTGGAAGATGCGGGTGGCGCTGGCGCGAATTCTTCTGATGCGGCCGGACGTGATGCTGCTCGACGAGCCGAGCAACCACCTCGACCTCGAGAGCCTGATCTGGCTGGAGCAGTTTCTGAAGGACTACGACGGCGCACTTCTCATGACGTCGCACGACCGGGAGTTCATGAATCGTATCGTCAACAAGATCGTGGAGATCGACGGCGGAACGCTGACGACCTATTCCGGAAATTACGAGTTCTACGAAGCGCAGCGCGCGCTCAGCGAGAAACATCAGCAGGCCCAGTTCGAGCGTCAGCAGGCCATGCTCGCCAAGGAGATCAAGTTCATCGAGCGCTTCAAGGCGCGCGCCTCGCATGCAGCCCAGGTGCAGAGCCGGGTGAAGAAGCTGGAGAAGATCGAGCGTGTCGAGCCGCCGAAGCGGCGCCAGACCGTCGCCTTCGACTTTCTGCCGGCGCCGCGCTCCGGCGAGGACGTGGTGAGCCTGAAGGACGTGCATAAAGGCTATGGCAAGCGAACCATCTATGAGGGCCTGAATTTCCAGGTACGCCGCCGCGAGCGCTGGTGCGTGATGGGCGTCAACGGCGCCGGCAAGTCGACGCTCTTGAAACTGGTGGCGGGCTCGACCGAACCGGACGACGGCACGGTGGTGATCGGCGGCAGCGTCAAAATGGGATACTTCGCGCAACATGCGATGGACCTGCTCGACGGTGAACGTACGGTATTCCAATCGTTGGAGGACGCGTTTCCACAGGCGGGCCAAGGCTCGCTGCGCGCGCTCGCCGGCTGCTTCGGCTTCTCCGGCGACGACGTCGAGAAGCGGTGCCGGGTGCTGTCGGGCGGCGAGAGGGCCCGGCTGGTGATGGCGAAGATGCTGTTCGACCCGCCGAACTTCCTGGTGCTCGACGAGCCCACCAACCACCTGGACATCGCGACCAAGCAAATGCTGATCGCGGCGCTGGCGGAGTACGAGGGCACCATGCTGTTCGTATCGCATGACCGGCACTTCCTGGCCGCGCTCTCCAACCGGCTACTGGAATTGACCCCTGAGGGCATCCACCAATATGGCGGCGGCTACACCGAATATGTCGCGCGCACCGGCCATGAGGCGCCGGGCTTGCGAAGCTGAGGCGCGCAGAAGCCGATACCGGTCTCGTTCGCGACAGCCGCCCGCGCGTCGTCTCGCCGGCGCCGGTTATGCCAGGGTATGGACGATCACGGGACCCGATACCGCCGAGGCCTCTCCAACGAGGAGGGGCGAAAGATCCTGCTCGATCCAGGCGATGGCACGCCTGTTTGCTTCCTCGGCTCCCGCGTGGTTGTTGAAGAGACTGATCGCCGTCACCGTGTCGTCGGGTGCATACACCACATAGTAGGCGATGAAGCCTTCGACATCGCTGATGATCGGAATGGCACCCTCCTTGATCCGGCGGGTCAATTCCTCGGCCATGCCACTCTTTGCCTTGGCCTGACGGATGGCGGCATACATGCGATCCTCCTTCCGGCTCTATCAAATCGGGCGCAGCGTTTGCGCGCTGCATCCAATCCTACGTCATGCCTCGCAACTAAGCCATCAGACTTCTCTCGGTGGTTCTCTGTCGGTTGTGCCTCGTGGTGCCGGAGCCTCCGATTGCCTGGAACACGCGCGGGAAATCAACTGCCGGTCAGCGCCTTGGAGCCGCTCTCGTAGATACCATCGATCGCCTTTTTGGCTTCGGCTTCCGATGCGCCCTTGGAATCATATGTGCCCATCCATCGCAATGCCGAACCGCTGCCGTCCGGGACCACGCTGATGGTCGAGTGATAATTGGTGACCGGAAGCGGGCTCGACAGGATTTTATATCCGTAGGTGCGATTGGCGTTGTCCCAGCTTTCCAATGCCTCGACGATTGTGCCGCCGCCTTTCAAGGCAAGCGTGCGCTGCTTGCCGTCCGTGCTGAGTGTGCATTTTTCGATGGCCGGATGCCACGATCCGATCCCGCAGAAGTCGCCGACCTTTTGCCAAAGCGCTTCCGGCGACATCGACGATGGTGTGATCAGCGTTGAATCCACTGCAAGAGCGGAGCCGGTCGACACGATGACAGCCGCGATCGTGGCTAAAGGCAGCGTAGAACGCATTATGTTTCCTTCCTGTGCTGATGACCTGCCGACTATAGCTTGTCCGCTGTGGCCTTGCACACAGACGTATCGAGCAGGTCGCGCAACCAAACGCCGCAGGGCGCCGGATAATGGGTCCAGCAGTGATAGAAAATGTCTAAAATGTCCGTGATCACGGCGGACGCGATGATGCACGCGCGCGACATGGTCCAATTACGCCGCGGCCGGCCGTTGGGGCACACGACGCAGTTCGGCCGCTTGCGGGCGCTTCGCAAAACCCGGGCTGACACGATTTTGTTAAGTACGAAATATGTACTTTCAGGCGGCTAAGCCTGTCCCATATAGACTGGATGTTGAAATACGGCCAGTTTTGTCCTGTCGCAAAAACCGCTGAGATCTTCGGTGACCGGTGGTCACCGCTCATCATCCGCGAACTGTGTTCGGGAGCGAAGACGTTCGGCGATTTTTTGAACGGGCTGCCGCAGATTTCACGCACGATGCTCGTGCAGCGGTTACGTGAGCTGGCGCTTGCCGGTGTGGTGCACATCGACGACAAGGCAAAGGGACGTGGTCACCTTTATCGGTTGACGGCGGCCGGTCAGGAATTCCGCCCGATAATACATCTGATGGGTGAATGGGGTTACAAATGGGGCCAGGGACTGGTCGGCCCCGATGACCTCGATTCTAAATTGCTGCTCTCGGGGCTCAGCCAGCAAATCGATCCGGCGGACTTGCCGCCGAACGATCTCGTGGTGCGTTTTGATTTCAGGGGGATTCCCAAGGGTAATCGCAGTCCGCGTTATTGGTGGCTGCTGATCCGGTCAGAAGGTTTGGAGGTCTGCCTCAAACATCCCGGACAGGAAGCTGATGTCGTGATCGATGCGGATCTCGGCGTGTTTACGAAAGTCTGGCTGGGCTATGTCGATCTCGCGGCAATGATCGATGACGGCCATATTGCGATGCACGGTACAGGTCAGGCGATCGCACAGGTGAGGCGCATGCTCAAGCTCTCCGACGTCGCGGAATTCAGATATCGTGCGACTTCCGATGCGAGATTGAAGGCGGGTGCCGCCTGACGGACGCCGCGCCGGTCGATGGTGCGCGGGGTCCGCCTTGGGCGTCGAGGCCGCCCTGGCGGCCGATCCGCCTCGATGTTCTGACCTTGTGCCGGACTCACCGACCAATCCCGAGATCACCGCCGGCTTTGCAGGCCGTGGAAATTCAGCCGCAATGTCATCTAACTTTTCGACTATCTCGCCTACATCAGGTCCGTCGGCTGATTCGGCGGACGATCGCGATTCGCGGGGGTGTCGCCATGCCATTTTTCAAGCGCGAGCTCAGTCCGGTCGAGCGCTTCGAAACTGCGCTCCGGGATAAGGCGGCGGGGCGGCAAAAGCTGGTCGACCGGCTGGCCCTTGCCGAAAGCCTGCTTGGAGAAAAACGCGCCGCGGCGGAACGGCTGGCGGTGGCCGGCGCAGCCAACTCTCTGCTTGATCGGGCTGATGCCGACATGCGTGTCGTCGAAGACCGGGTCAAGACGCTGTGCGCCGCGCTGGCTGAGCTCGACGAGCAGATCGCCTCGACCGCGCGCGCCTTGGCGGACGTCAAGGCGCAGCGGGACCGTGATGCCGAGGCCGACAAGATCGAGGCGATGGCTGCGGCCATCGAACAGGCGGCGCCGAGATTTGGCGCCGGTGCGGCCGCGCTCGTCGATGCCGTCACGAAAGGCGCGGCCTCGATCCCCGAAGCTACCGCGTTCTCGACCGACGTCGAAGCGATGCGGCGTGAGGTTCTCTCCGCGGCGGACTTGATTTGCTGGGAGTTGCGATCCGCTGCGGTGCGCACCCGTGCAGGCAACGCTAATGCGGCTTCAGCCGTGCCATCCGGGACGGAGCCGTCGCCGCTTTCCGACGTCGATCGGCAATTGATTTACACCCTCAATCCGTTGCTGTGGCGGGAGGCGGGGGAGGTGCGAAGGGTGCCGGCGTTCGCACTGGTCGGGTTGCCGAAGCCGTTGCTAATGGTGGCGCTGCGGCACCAGCATGTAGACCATTTGAATGCGCGGCGTGTGCAGACGCTGATGCATGTGCATGGCAACGGCCGGACCTATAGCGAACCCGATCCCGAGGATCCGCGGCTCGTCGATCTCGATGTGCTGGTTGCGGAATCGGCGTCGAGCGCCGAAGCCGATGTTGCGTAAGCCGGATTGACCATCAAGGCCCGTTGGGCGATTTCTGAACTTTCCGCGCCCGCAGCGGGCGTCGGATTGACGCCATCGGAGACCGACATGGGCCTGCTTGACGATCCGTTCGATCCCGGGCGTGAGGCCGCGCTGGTGACGGGGGCGGGCAACGGCATCGGCCGCGCCATTGCGCAGGCGCTGACCGGCGAGGGCGTACGAACGGTATTTGCCGATATCAACGGGGATACAATCGCTGCGGCGATAGCCGCCTCGCCGCGGCCGGAACTGGCTGTGCCCTGGATCGGCGATCTCGCATCAGGGAAGGCCTGCGATGCGTTGCTGGCCGATGCGCGGGCGGCGCTCGGGCAAGTCACCCATTTCGTGCATAGTGCGTCTCCGCCGCGGCGCGAAGCCGATCACCTGTTTGCCGTCGCCGGACAGACCTGGCAACAGATGCATGCGGTCAACCTTGACGCCGGCTTTCACCTTGCCCGTGAATTGGCCCGCGAACTGATCGCAAGTCGGATCGCCGGCTCGTTCCTGTTCATGACCTCGTTGCACGCCGGCACGCCGCGCAACCTGCCGCATTATGCAACCGCGAAGGCGGCGCTTGCGATGCTGGTCAAAGAACTTGCCAAACCGCTCGGCCGCTACGGCATCCGCGTCAACGCGCTGGTGCCGGGCGCCATCGCGGCGGGCGGCTTCGTGGCCGATCCCGCGCTTGCAAAACACGTTCCGCTCGGACGCCTGGGCCGCAGCGAAGACCTCGCACCGATGGCGCTTGCGCTACTGTCGAATCGGATTTCGGCCTACATCACGGGCGCAGCGATCGTGGTCGACGGCGGCCTCTCACTGATGAACTGGTTCGAGCCGCCGGCGTTGGAGGAGATTTGAGGGACGGCGGCGCGCGAGCCAGGTCCAACGAACGCGCCGCCGTTCCCCGATGTGCAACAGCGAATCGGGGAACGGCGAAAAGAGAGTTGCGCTACCGCACGGGCAACGGTGGCCGCACCACCGCCTCGCCGTCGGGCTGAACGGTCGCTTGCTGTGGTGGCGGCGCGGGCGCCGCCGGGTATGTCGGCGGGGGCGGCAGCGGGGATACCATCGCCGCCGGTGTGGGCGAGGGCGGAAAGGTTGGTTTCGGCTTGTGCGGTGGCGCGGCTGCCGCTGCTGGTCGCGGCGGAAGCGGTGATATCCGTGAGCGCTCAGCGGCCCTGACTTCCGCAGCCTTTGCTTCTGACGCTTTGGTCAAATCGCGCGACATTTGCTGGGCCATTTGTTCCTGGCCGGCCTTAAGCTGTGCGATGCTGGCTTTGAGCTGTTCGATCTGTTGGCCCATGCTCGCGAGGTCGCGCGTCATTGACTGCAACTGCGCGGCATCCTGAGGCACGGGGGCCGCGGCGGTGGGCGCGAGCGCCGGTGGTGCTGCCGCCGCCGCCGGTGACTGCGTCGGCGCCGACACGAGTGCTTGCGTTGCTGCTGGAGCGGCGGGTGCGGGCTGCGCGGCGGTTGGTGCGGCTTCGGCAATCATAGCCGGTTGCGCGCCGGGCGGAGGCGTTTGGGCCGGTGGCGATGATGCGACAACGAACGACGGCGTCCAGCTCGTGATCATGTGCTTGGCCGTATCGCCGTAGTGCTGCCAGGCCGCGGCAGCGACGGCGGCGCCCATGGCGAACACGCTCATGATGGCGCGGCTCATCCATCTTTCCGTCGAAGACCGATCGCCCTGGACTAATATATCGTCGACCGAAGCCGCACGAAACGTCGCATCTACCGGAGGCGGCACCGGCGCGGCGACGACCTCGGATGCGACCGCAGGCTGCGGGGTCGAGGCTTGGCTGGAAACTTGGCTCGCGGTGTCGGGCGCCAGCGTGGCGGACGCGTGATCCGGGCGCGAGGCGAGAACGACGCCCGGCGCGATCTCGAAGACATCGTGCGGATCAGTTTCTTCAGGTGTCAGCGTGGATTGCATGGGCGCTCCTGCTCTGTCCCAATGTCACCCGCAGCGGGCGGCCGGTGGATTCACACACCCTCAACGAGGCTCTGCCCCCGCTCCACACGCCAGTCAGGTTTGACCAAAGCAAGGCGATGTGATGGAGAGGTTGAGGCCGAGTTGGGCGCGGATCCGGGAACTTTGGGGGATCGGCCGGAGTTTGGAGGCCGGCAGGAGGAAAAGAAAAGCCCGGCGCACTTGGGCACGAGTTATCGCTTCAAATTTCAATTGTAATCCGATTCCCCGTTATCGTGACCATGCCGTAACAGACGGCCGTCAGGTTTCTTCCACGACAGCTCGTGGGAGAATCCTATGTCGAGAAGGTATCCATCTGGGTCACTCGCTGGAACCGGCAGACCAAATCCTCCGTTGATCGATGAACGAGATCTCGCGGCGTTGCTCAGCGAAAGCGGAGTTATCTACGAAAACATCACGCTGCTCGTGCAGCACGATTTGCGTCGATCTCGATTTACGCCTGAGCGTGTTGATGGTCGTAAAAGCATATCTCCCGAACGCGGTATCTGGTCGGTGATGATGGCGTCTCTTCTTGAGGGCTTTGCGTTGTACGGCGCCTCTGTGCATCCGGCAGCGGCGCTCCTCATTGAGGATTTTCCGGTTCATCGGCAAACTGCGGCGAAGGACAGCCTTTCGAAGGCGGAGTGGCCGAAGTCGATTGCGCTCGCGTCACCCTCGGTGATCCCTGCGCTGGAAGATGAACTTGACCACCATGACAGCATTGCTCGGACCGAGATTGCTGCAACCGGCGACGGCGTTGCCGTGGAGAGTAGCCGGCGGCCCGGCCCCTGGAATGCTCTTACGTGGCTTTGCAATTCTGTTGCGGATCGCTGGACGCATTGGCGCCGGAAGCGCCAGATCGAACAGACAGTGGCCCGCCTCAAGCAACTGGATGACCGAACGTTGTGTGATATCGGTGTTCCCGACCGGTCTCTGATCGAACACGCGGCGCGATGGGATCTAAATCTTTGGATGTAGCTACCCGGGAATTGTGCGCCGGGGACGTGGTCCGCGCATGCTTGCTGGGAAATGCCAATACAATGAAGCCGGCCGGGTCTTCACCGATCGGACCACACGTCGGATAACGCCTTCGAGCCCAATCTAGTCGAGAAACATCGAGGCGGCCCTGACGATCAACTCTTGTTCAACGTCCGCTCCGGCCGCCCTAGTCGACTTCCTCCTCCTGATATCGTCAGGTCATCTCCCTTCCGGTTAGATCGAGGGTATGACGGTCATGAGCACTGAATTCGATGTTGTCATCGTTGGCGGCGGCCCAGTCGGGCTTTGGCTCGGCTGTGAATTGGCGTTGGCCAAGGTGAAAGTCGTCGTGCTGGAACGACGCACCGAACATGTCGCACAGTCCCGCGCTTTGACGGTTCACGGCCGAACTCTCGAAGTCTTTGCGTTGCGTGGAATCGCAGACCGATTCCTCTCGTTGGGTCGTCCAATCGTTGGCTTCCACTTTGGCGGGCTCGACACCTTGCTCGATTTCTCCGCCCTGGACTCGCGTTTTCCCTTCACGCTGTTCCTGCCTCAGGCGACGACCGAAGAGCTTATCGAGGGGCGGGCGCTGGAACTGGGCGTGGACATCAGACGGGGTTTTTCCGTCGAGACGGTGGAGCAGCACGCCGATGACGTCGTTGTCGAGGGCCAAAATGGCGAGACGTCATTTCGTTTCGCTGCCCGTTATGTCGTCGGGGCCGATGGGGCTCGCAGTGGTGTGAGACGTGCCTTGGGCATCGACTTTGTCGGCCATGCGGCACGACATACCATGACATTGGCGGATGTAGTACTCGATGCGCCACCTGAGCGCCCCGTGCTTACCGTCGTCAACGAAAACGGAGGGCTCGTTGTGACGCCGCGCGGTGACGGCATACATCACCGCGTGGGCGTCATCGATGCATCATCAAGCCGGGTATCGGTCTCCGAACCCGCATCACTCGACGAGGTGGCGTCCTCCGTGGCGCGTATCTTCGGCAGGGATCTTCGCCCGCGTGATCCGGTATGGATTTCGCGCTTTACTGATGAATCGCGGCTGGCACGGCATTACCGGAAGAGCCGTGTTTTTCTCGCCGGCGACGCCGCCCATATCAACCCGCCGATGGGCGGGCAGGGCATGAATGTCGGGATTCAGGATGCCATGAATCTCGGTTGGAAATTGGCAAGGGTGGTCCGCGGCAGCGCGCCTGATGCGTTGCTCGACACCTATGAGCTGGAGCGGTGGGCGGTCGGCGAGGCGCTCCAAGACGATACGCTCGCCCAGTTTGCGCTGTTCTCGGCCTTTAATCCTCCGGCACTGGCCTTGCGGCAGATGCTCGATGGATTTCTTCGCGTGCCGGAAGTCAACCGCCGGCTCTCAGACCAACTCTCCGGCTTTGGTGTCGGATATCCGGAACCGCTTTTCGGGCCGGAAGGCGGATGGGAGCACCGCACGGACGTGAGCGGGCGGCGTCTCCCCGACAAAGACATCACCCTGAAAAATGGTTCACGGTCGACGCTCTACCGCCACCTGGAAGGCGGTCGCTGGGTTCGATTGCAGTTCTCGGAAGGTGGCGACGCGCCTCGAGGGATCGAACCGGTCATTGTCGATTGGGCGGATGACGCCGACAGCGGCCAGTTTGCCGAACTCGCCTCCGTTCTCGTTCGTCCTGATGGCTATCTCGGCCACGTTCGCCCGCGGAGCGCCGCGGCGTGACCGCCAAAGCGCTTATCGCGGACCTTCGTCGACCGACCCGGCATGTCGGGCCAGCGCACGCTTTCGCGCTACGCCCGTAGCTTTGGAGTGCCGTATCTGCGTATTGCCGGAAAGTTGCGATGACTTTTTAACACAACTGCCTGAAAACGCCGCTTTGGGGAATTCGGCGCGTCGCCGGCACTCCAAATCATGGCAAGGATTTTTGTATGAAAACAATCAGACTCATTGGCCTTACATTGAGCGCATCGTTCATGCTGTCGTCCGCAGCGTTCGCGCAGGATCTTACGGTCGCGGTCGCCGCATCGATGACCGGTAGCGAGGCCGCCGTCGGGCGTCAGTTCCGCAACGGTGCCGAAATGGCGGTAGCCGATCTCAACGCCGCCGGCGGCTTGCTCAACAAGAAGCTCGCATTGGAGATCGATGATGATGCCTGCGATCCCAAGCAGGCGCGCTCGGTAGCGGAAAAAATCGCCAACGCGAACATTCCCTTTGTCGCAGGGCATTTCTGTTCATCGTCGTCGATTCCGGCGTCCGAGGTCTATGCCGACGGCAATGTACTGGAGATATCGCCGGGCTCGACAAATCCGCTGTTCACCGAACGCAACCTATGGAATGTGCTGAGAGTCTGCGGCCGGGACGACCAGCAGGGTCTTGTCGCCGCCGCCTACATCGCCAAGAATTTCGCCGGCAAGAACATCGCAATTCTCAACGACAAGACCATCTACGGGAAGGGTCTTGCCGACGAAACCAAGAAGGCGCTCAACAAGCTCGGCTTGGCCGAGAAGATGTTCGAATCCTACAATAAGGGCGACAAGGATTTTAACTCGATCGTGTCGCGCATGAAGCGCGACAATATCGATTTGGTCTTTGTCGGCGGCTATGAACAGGAAGCGGGCCTGATCCTGCGCCAGATGCGCGATCAGGGACTCAAGACCGTGCTGATGGCCGGCGATGCTTTGAACGACAAACAATTCGCCTCCATCACCGGGCAGGCCGCAGAGGGCACGCTGTTCACCTTTGGCCCGGACCCGCGCAACCGGCCGACGGCGAAGGCTATCGTCGAGAAGTTCAAGGCCAAGAACATCGATCCCGAAGGTTACACGCTCTACACATACGCCGCCTTCCAGGTGTGGTCGCAAGCGGTGAAGAAGGCCGGCTCGACCGATCCGAAGAAGGTGATGGACACCATCAAGGCGGGCGAGTGGGACACCGTCCTCGGCAAGATGGCATTCGACGCAAAGGGCGATATCAAGGGGGATGGCTACGTTGTCTACAAATACGATGCCAATGGCGGTTACGCCGAACTTGGCGCGCACGCGATGTAAGGCGAAGCAGCCTTTCGACGTCCAGGTCCGCCGGTGCGCCGCCTCTGAACAGAAGCCGGGCGCTCCGCCGCCGGCATACCGCGCGTAGCGAAGGAAGGGGCGGCCTTTATGCCGTCCCAATTTCGCCGCGAACTCAGGCCAAGCGTAACTGACTTCATTCGGGAGCGGCCGATGCGTCCACCCATCTGTGATCTCTATCAAATGAAAGCGGATTTTCTGCCGGACGGTGTAAGGGCGGCGTGGCTGAGAACCTGGCCCGACGAGCGTCCATCTACCGGCGGATGGATATTTGTGGGACGAGAACGACATCCAAGCAAGTGGACTCTCGCCGACATGAACAGAGACGGCTTCTGCTACCGTGAGACTCCGAGCTGGCTGGGTTCTTCGAGTCGATCCAGCTCAAAACAAAAGTGAACTTTTCATTCCTCCCGTTCTGCAAGGAGGCGGCGCTATCCCGCATTTGTCATAGCGGGTGTGCCCGTGGCGCAGCGTGTCCGGGCCGGTCGTTCCCTACAGCTCGCATACGGTGGCCAGTTGCCGCTCGATGGCATCGAGGACGGAGGGAATCGGATCGTAGCTCACATGCAACAGGTTCAACGCCCCGTTGATCGTGATGGCCGAGATCAACCGTTCGCCTTCATAACCGAGGAGCAATGCCGGTCCCCACATCGCCGATAGGGTGAGATCGCCGAACTTGGGCCCGATCGAGGGCGCTCCCAAATTGTTGACGCTGATTTTTTCTCCACCGTGACCGGCGAGCATGGCCATTGCCTCGTCCAGCCCCGGCCGTTTGGCCATGAAGCGCTCCATGTCAACGAAGGCACGCGACAACTCACCAATTGTCTTGGGTGGAACAAGGTCGCGCTTGACACGACGCGCGGTGTCCCAAAAGAGGGGAGGCTCCAGATCAGGCTCCATCGTAAGTGCCGCACCTCCAGCCAATGGCGCGACATCCTCGCCGGCCTCGAGCAGCGCCCTCATGTCGCTCGGGGAAATCACCGTGATCGGCGCTTGTCGCAGTTTCTCCGAAAGTTGACGGCCTGCCGTCAACGTGGCTGTCACTAGAGCGCCGTGGACCGTCGTGCCCTCGCTTCGGCATTGACGTAACAGGGCAGCCGTTAGACGCGGTGTCAGCGTCCGCTGAGTAATGCGTGGCATCTCGCCGTCAAAGCTTCGAAATATATCGGGCTGCTTCGGGTTGGGAGCTGTGGGCTCCGGTTCGATTGCATCCGTGGGAGCAACCATAGAACCATGGAAGATCAGGCGGGATAGCGATGGTATTGGCGGCAGCGGTTCGATGGATTGTCCCGACAGGACCCGGAGCAGGTCGCGTATAGCGAAGACGATGGATTTCGCATCCGCGATGGAATGATGCATCGATAGGATCACGGTCGACAGGTTTGGTTGATGGATCAACGCGGCCCGCGAAAGCGGAGCGCGTGCAAGGTCGATGCGGGTTGTCAATTCCTTTGCAAGTTCGGGTTCCCAGGCGGTCGGGTCGCTTTCCACAACCCGCAGCGGGATCGGCGCGTCGGGCACCCGGTGAAACCAGAGATCCCCATCGCCGTGCTTCCTGATATGTCCGGCAAGGTTGGGATGGCGCCGCTGAATTTCGTCGAACGCCGCGCGCCACGCATGGACGGTCGTGGGGCCAGCGACTTGAGCCACAACGGCAACATGGACCGGATGGTTCTGGTCGATCAACCACCAGAACGCCTGATCGGAGCCGACAGGGCGCGGTTTATCGATGTCATTCATGGAAGCGCTCGCCTCACGTCTGCATGATGGCGCGTTGTCGAGTGTGCCGGATCGCCATCCAGAAAGAACTAGCTGCGACGAGGGAGCAGAACGTCATCACCTCGCTCATCGAAAGGGTCGTGTGACCATCGAAAAGGACCGTCGCAAGCCCACCCGATAGTGAACCCGATATCATCGCAAGGCAGTTGCTCGTGGCACTGACTGTACCGGACAATTGCGGCAACTGCTGCAGTGCGCCCTGCGTCAGGCTGGGCGCTATCAGCCCTCCGCTGAAGGTCGTGATCGCAAACAACGCGATCGTGAGCGAGACCGGCATCCAACCCGTCAGTGTCATGGCCAGGAGGATGAGCGAGGCGCATACCACGGTGGCGAAACCGACCGGCAAGACATAGAGCGAAGAGACACCACGAGCGCTCAGCCGGTTGTCGACGAAGGCGCCGGCGACGCTAGCGAGCGCCGTAAGACCGAAGATGGTTCCGTACCGATTGGGACTTATTCCCACGATCTGAATGAAGAAAAGCGACGAGCCCGTCGCGTAGGCGGCGAAGACGCCGAATGAGGCCGCGCCCGCGACGAGGTAGGCCCGAGCAACCGGATGAGACAGCACGCTTCGGTACCCCCTGAGGATGGCCGATAGCTTGAGGCGTTCCGAAGAACTGTTCGGCGCGCCATTTTCGAGACCGGTCCAAGTACCGATCAAAAGGAGAATGCCAAGCGCGGCGAGCACGGCGTAGATAAATCGCCAATTCCCCAAACTCAGCAACGCGGCTCCCGCGCTGGGAGCCGCGATCGGAGAAACATAGATCGCTATGATGATGTAGGAGAGTTTTTGCCGAACGACGCTCTCATCGAACGAGTCGCGAGCGATGACGATCGCAAGGGTCATGGCCGCCGCGCCGATGCCCTGGATGATGCGAAACATCAGCAGCGTCGGCAGGGACGGCGCGAAGACACAGCCTAGTCCTGCTATGACGAAGATGATGCACCCGAACGTCACGACCAGCTTGCGGCCGTAACGATCGGAAACGGGGCCGTAAATCAGGGGCGCAATTCCGAAGCTGATCATGAAGCTGCTGATGGTCAGCCCTGCATCATGAGGCGGAACCCGCAGCGAAATGGCGGTATTCGCAAGCGCCGGCAGTGCCATGTCGACCGCAAAACCCGGCAGGGCGGCCATCAAGCCAAGAAGAAGTATGAATGCAACGCCGCCTGAGGATTTTGTCAAAGATCTGTCTCTTGATGGAAGGCGTGCTTTCAATTCCCGCCTTAGGGACTGAAGGCGGGCCACCGTCTAGACCCGGCAGCGCAAAACGACCAATCAATTTCGACCTCATACGATGTTGTTACATCGCGACCATTCGCGCGCCCACTTCGTGTTACGTCGGTAATGCGTTTTTCCGCTTTTGTAACAGACCCGCAACGCGAGACGCCTAGTTCGCGGGGGTGCGTGACGTTGCCAGCTCATAGGCAAGTTGCACGCCGTCGTGCATCGAGCAGTCCAGCGGAGAGGCCTCATGAAAGCACTTCTCGTTTCGACACCCGCGATGGGTCATCTCAACCCGTTGCTGGGTATCGGCCGGATATTGATATCCGATGGTCACGAGGTCATGGGCCTTTCGTCGAATTATTTGCGCGGGCGCATTGAAGACATAGGCGCGAAATTTCGCGCTTTCGCGCCTGCGGCGGATTTCGATCCGCGAGACGCCGGAGAAACCTTTGCCGAGATCAAGGCCGCTCCTCCCGGTCCGGGGTTGCTGCGCCTCATCCTCGACCGCGGCTTCGCCGACTATATGCTGCCGCAGTATGAGAGCATCAAAGATACGTTGCGGGAATTTCCGGCGGACATCATCGTCGGCGATCATCTAATGTTGGGTGTTCTGCCGATGCTGCTCGGTCCACGGTCGCAACGATTACCGATCGCTTTGTTGGGAACGACCTATCTGCTGTCGCCGCGCGATGATGGGGCGCCGAACGACGCCGGCTTTCCGCCCGCGGAGGGCGACGCACAGCGCAAGCAGGCCGCGACGCTCTTTCAGGAGTTCGATGAACTTGTCTTCAAGCCCGTCGGCGAGCATGTGAACCGCAACTTGGCCGAGATCGGCGCTCGATCGCTGGAAATGAACCTGTACCAGGCAATGGTCGAATTGCCGGACGCCTATTTGCAGCTCACGGTGCCGCGCTTCGAGTTGCCGCGGCGGAAGCCGACGCCCTCGGTTCATTTTGTCGGCCCGCTTCCGATCACGCCTAATCAGGCCCCAATTCCGGACTGGCAGAACGATTTGGATGGAAAGCAGAAGGTGGTGTTGGTGACGCAGGGGACCTTGACCAACGACGACTTCAGCCAACTCGTGATCCCCGCGCTGGAAGCGTTGGAAAACGAACCGGATGTCATCGTAATGGTCACCACCGGCGGCAAGCCGGTCGAAACCATTGGTCGGTCGTTGCCCAAAAATACGCGGGTCGCCCAGTACCTGCCGTTTGAGTGGGCGTTGTCGAAAATCGACGCCTTCGTCACGAATGGCGGATACGGCAGCGTCAACCAGGCCTTGAGTTTTGGCGTACCAATCGTGACCGCTGGAACGGTCGCTGACCGGGGCGATGTCGGCGTCCGGGTGGGCTGGTCGGGGGTTGGTGTCAATCTGGCGACCAATGCGCCGACCGCCCAGGCGTTACGCTCGGGTGTGCGCTCGGTACTTGACGATCCGAAATATCGGGCGAATGCGGCGTTGTTTGCCGATCAGGCGCGGAGCATCGACACGCGATCGGAGGTTCTGCGGATATTACAGCAGATGCGGTAACGCCGGCGGCGAGGCGAGGCGAAGCGCGGCTTCGCGGAACGCCACCTCCGTCTCGCGTTCGAGCGTTCAATGCGCCAGCAACCGCCGGCAGGTTTCGACAAAGACCTGCGCACCGGCGATGATGTCGGCATCGCCGGTGTTTTCACTCCAGTGGTGACTGATGCCGCCGATCGAGGGTACGAACAGCATGCCCGCCGGCATGATCGTGGCCAGAATCTGGGCGTCATGGCCGGCGCCACTCGGCATGCGGATAGATTTGCCGCTGACCAGCGCGGCGCTCGCTGTTTCGATCGCGTGCTGAAAGGTCGCATCCATCATGGCCGGCACTCCGGTGCGCAGGCGTTCCAGCTTGACGTTGCAGCGCCCTTGCGCGGCGACTTCGGCGGCCATGGTCCGTAGCAAATCCTCCAGACGGGCGACGACGTTCGGATCATCGTCGCGTATCTGAAACAACATCTCGGCGCCACCGGGGATAATGCTGGGAGCACCGGGATCGAGCGTTATCCGGCCGGTGGTCCATACGGTGCGAGGTCCGCAAAGCCCGGGAAACCGGTCGTCGATATCGACGCAAAACCTGGCGAGCGCCAGGCCGGCATCCTTGCGAACGCTCATGCGGGTCGTGCCGGCGTGGTTCTGTTCGCCTGTGAAGCTGATCCGGTATTGCCAGATCCCGACGATGGAAGTGACGACGCCGATTGCGAGGCCGCTGCTTTCGAGGGTCTCGCCTTGCTCTATGTGCGCCTCGAGATACCCGATATGCCGCCCGGGTTCCGCCGTCATGCGCGGGCGGCCCGCGAGTCCCGCATCAAGTAGGGCCTCGCGCATGGGCCTGCCGTCGGTGCGGTCACGGGCGGCATCGATTTCGGCTTCGGTTACACCGCCGACATAGGATCTGCTGCCCAGGAAATGGCCGAAATGTCCTTCCTCATCGCACCACGCGGCGACTTCGATCGCGCCTTTCACGCCCGGATCGGAATTGATCACGCGGGCGGCTTCCAGGGCATAGACCACGCCGAGCGGTCCATCGAGCCAACCGGCGAAATTCTGACTTTCGAGATGCGATCCCGCCAATAATTTGGGTCCGGATTTCCCGGCGGTGCCGATCACGTTGCCGATACCGTCGATGGTTGCAGTGAGGCCGGCTTCGGTAAGCTGTCCCGCAAGCCATTGCAGCGAGCGTAAATGCGGCTCGGAAAAAGTCGGCTTGTGAACGCCGGTCTTGTAGGCGCCGATGCGGCGGAGCGTGTTGAGATCCGCAAGGACGCGAGTGCCATCGACGGGTGAACGCCGGCCGCTTACCCCTGAACCCATGAACTTCATCTCCCGCCGGTCGTAACACCAAAGGCTCGCGAGCCGCTCGCGTCAGGCTGATAAAACCGGATTACCGCCGCGTCGGCAACGAGGCCGCGCTTTTGGCAGCAGGCTCGCGCTGCCGGAAACTTCCGAAAATGTTTTGACGCCTGTCGACCCGGCCGCCGTCAGCGCCAGCCGAGGGCGGGAGCGATCTGGGTCAGGATCGTCTCCAGCACATGGGTGTTGTAGGCCACACCCAGTTGGTTGGGGACGGTCAGGAGCAGGGTGTCGGCCTCCGCGATACCCTCGTCCGTCTTGAGCTGCTCGACAAGTACATCCGGCTCGGCGGTGTAGCCGCGTCCGAAGATGGCGCGGGTGTTCTCATCGATGAAGCCGATCTGGTCTTCCTCCCCACCTCCACGTCCGAAATAAGCGCGATCCCGGTCGTCCACGAGGGCGAAGATGCTTCGGCTGACCGAGACACGTGGCTCGCGCGTGTGGCCGGCTTCTTTCCACGCCGCGCGGTAGGCTCGGATCTGGGCGGCTTGTTGCAGATGGAATGCCTCGCCGGTTTCGTCGTTCTTCAGCGTCGAACTCTGCAGGTTCATCCCGAGCTTCGCGGCCCAAACCGCGGTGGCATTCGAGCCCGCGCCCCACCAGATGCGGTCGCGAAGGCCTTCCGAATGAGGTTCGAGACGCAGCAGGCCCGGTGGGTTTGGAAACATCGGCCGCGGATTCGGCTGTGCGAAACCCTGGCCGTGCAGCAGATCGAAAAACACCTCCGCGTGACGCCGCCCCATGTCGGCATCGCTCTGGTTCTCAGCGGGATGATATCCGAAGTAGCGCCATCCATCGATCACCTGCTCGGGCGACCCCCGGCTGATGCCGAGCTGCAGGCGGCCGCCCGCGATAAGATCGGCGGCGCCCGCATCCTCCGCCATGTAGAGCGGATTCTCATAGCGCATGTCGATGACCGCCGTTCCGATCTCTATCCGGCTGGTCCTGGCGCCGACTGCCGCGAGAAGGGGGAACGGCGAGG
This sequence comes from uncultured Alphaproteobacteria bacterium, assembly GCA_963756215.1. Lineage (GTDB taxonomy): Bacteria > Pseudomonadota > Alphaproteobacteria > Rhizobiales > Xanthobacteraceae > Bradyrhizobium. Next base: position 196,687 of record CAVWMY010000005.1, read on the forward strand.
CAAGCTGGCGCGCGAAGTGGTGGACCCGAAAATAGGCGCCGTCGGCGCCCAATTGCTCGGCCGCGACCGCCAGGTCGATGGATTGAAGCAGTGTGTCAGCCGCGGAACGCGTTTGCGATTGAGCCGAAGGTGACCAGTGACCGAACGAGAGAAAGCCAATCTTTTTCATGAAAGGTAGTGTCGCTCGGACCAGTCAGCCGGTGCAAGCAATTATTGTTGCTCGAATCTCGAAGCAGAAACCGATCACCTGATGAACTCAGTTGACAGGCATCGCTTCATGCTTGCCATCCTGTGTGCGTCTCCGCCAGCTTCGGGGCACCCGACAGTACGCTCGGCTCGTCGTGGCTTTGGCCGATCGGCCGGCCGTGCGTCTCCGGCCCCAGGAAGGAGACGGCGAGCCCGACGGCGAACGTGCAGGCGCCGAGAAAGAGAAATGCGGGCAGCACGGCATTCGCCGTCGCCTGCGGCGACAGCGGATTGTCCGCGCCGGCGATCACCGCGAGGCACAGCGGTCCAAGGATTTTGCCGACACCGTTCGCCGCCTGTGAAAGTCCCGCCGCGCGTGCGCCCAGGCGCACGCCGTAGACTTCAACGACGTAAGGCGCGAGATTCGCAATCCCGCCCTCCACGGCGATCACGGTCAGAACAAGTGCCAGGATGAACACCGGGAATCCGCCGATCGTGAGGGGGAAGCAAAAGCCGGCGACCACCAAACCGAGCGCGCCAACATAGCCGTGGATCTCGCCGACCCGCTTTCGACCGATTTTCTGCGGCAGCCAGGAGAGCAGCACCTTGCCTGCGATGCCCGCCAATGCGACGTAGACGAAATAGTGCGCCGACTGTGAAACCGGAATCTTGAGGAGGAGCGCGACGATCGTCGGCCCCCAGAGATAGATGCCGTAAATGGCGGTCCCGGAGCCCACCCACGTGATCAAGGTGAGCCAGAAGAAGCGCGGCGACGCCAGAAGCTCGGCCGGGCTATGGCCACTATGAGTTGCGGGTCGCGCCGCCGGAAGCGGCACCTGGTCGAGGGGCAGATTGAGCATGAGTGCGACAGTCGCACGTGCTTCGGAGAAGCGGCCCTTCGCCACGAGCCACCGCACCAATTCCGGCAGGAGAGCCATGAACAGCACGCCCATGACCGCCGGCACGATCCCGATGGCCGCAACGCCACGCCAGCCCAACAGTCCCAGCAGGGTCGCAGTGATGAGCGCGGCGAGCAAGGTGCCGACCGATGCGAACACGACCAGGAGGCCAGTGACGAAGGTCCGATGGCGCGTCGGCGTCAATTCGACGATGAGCGTGGTGATCGGTGTGGCGCAGGCCGCTAGCCCGATGCCGACCACGAAGCGCAACGCGGTAAAGATTATCCAGCCGCCGTCCGGCACCAGCGCTATCGCGCCCGATCCCGCGGCGCAGATGAAGGTGCCGGCCACCAGCAATTTCTTGCGACCCCACGCATCGGAAAATGAGCCCCAGGCAATCGAACCGAAGATCGCGCCAAGGCCGCCCGAAAGCAGCATGGCCGCGCTTTGCCCGTAAGTCAGGTGCCATTGCGGCGCGACCACCGCGACGAGGTAGCTCACGATGAAGAAGTCGAAGAAGTCGAGCGCGATGCCGACAGCGAGGAGGCTGAAGATCGTCCAATAGCGGTGATCGAGCGGCATCCGGTCGTAGAGCGCGAGCAGATCCTCAGACGTGGCTGGGTCGGTCATGGCTCCCTCCGCGCGGCCTTTTCTTGGTGCTTGGTGGTCGCGGCTGCCGCTTGCCGCGGTCACTGCCATTCCTCAGCCCGTGCCGTCGATGAGCCCCTTTAGAAGCGCGGATGCGCTGTCGGCGATTGCGCGGCGCACCGATGCGACGAGCCGGCCGTAGCGAATGAAGCCGTGGACTAATCCCTCATAGCAAACGAGGCGGCAGGGCACGCCTGCCGCTGCGAGGCTGTCCGCAAGACGCTCGTTGTCGTCGAGCAGCGGGTCCAAGGTGCCGATCGCGAGATGGGTAGGTGGTAATCCCGCAAGGGGTGCCAGGAGTGGCGCCACGCGCCAATCTTTCTTCTGGTCGGGATGGCCGAGATAGGTTGACCACACCCAGTCGAGCTGGGCCCGCGAAAGCACATATGCCCCCGTGCCGAAGCGCTGCCAGGACGGACTGTCGCCATCCGTCGAGTAAACACCATAGTGAAGCAGCAGAAAACGTAGCGGTGAGTCTCCGGCATCGCGCAGCGCCAGCGCCGCGGCGAGTGCGAGGTTGGCGCCGGCCGAATCGCCGCCGACTGCAAGTCGCCGCGGGTCGACGCCAAGCGCGTCGGCGGCTTGAGACACATGGCGAATGACTGCCACCATATCGTTGAAGGCGGCCGGGAAGCGATGCTCCGGCGCGAGACGGTAGTCGACGTGGAGGACGGCGACACCACTCTGCCGACAGAGCGCCCGGAGCGCGCCGTCCCAGCCGTCGAGGTCGCCGAGCGCAAAGCTGCCGCCATGTGCGTAGACGAGGAGTGGCGGGCGGGCGTGGCCGTGCGGCCGGTAGAGTCGGCACGGGACTTCCCGGTCGGCAGTGCGGATAGAAAGATTTCGCTCTTCGGCAACCGGTTCCGAACCCTCGTTGAGAAAGGCCGAGATGCGTGCAACGGCGGCGCGCGCTTCGCCGAGTGGTGCGGTGGCCGGGTCGAGCGCCAGGAGATTGCGTTCGCGGAGAAGGGCGCCGGCTGCGGCGAACTCCGGATCAATCGCCGAGACGGCGGCGTTCACGCCGCCGTCTCGAAGGTCGGTGTTGACGGCGCGATCTCTTTGAGGCGCGGCAACACCTCCTTGCCAAGCAGCCTGACGTTTTTCTCGGACTCCGCGTGCGTCATGAAACCGCTGCGGCCGATAACAGTGAGATGGCCAAAGCCACCCACGTCGTCGTGAAACTTCTTGATCTGCTTGTAGACGCTGTCGGGATTGCCGGCGAACATGATGCCCTGCGCCATTGCCTGCTCGACGGTAGTCGACATCAGATTGACGGCGTTTTGTTGCGCCGTCGCGACTCCTTTCTCGGCCTTGACGAGACTGGGAGTGCCCGATTGCGACTTCGGACGGGTCCGCCAGGCTTGGCCGGCGATGTGAGGCGGTGCGGTGCCGGGTAGGAGCTGCGCGTATTGGGGCGCCGATTTGAGGGAGGTGTTGAGAAACCACAGCAGCTTGCTGCCGACACGCAAGCCCTCTTCGTCGGTGTCGCCGACAGAGACGAAGGCGGTGTAGGCGAAGTTGTTGGTCGACGCCGGTGGCAGGCCAGCATCCGCGCGAGCCTTGCGGTAGGCTTGGTAGGCGCGCCGCGTTCCCTCGGGGCCGCGCAGCACCAAGGTGTGCACCATGCCGCGACGACCGACTTCGGCGGCGGTGTGGGGATCGCCGGTCGCGGCCCACATTTTGAGCCGGTCCTGCCACGGTCGCGGCCAGATGTTAACATGACGATGGGTGAAGTGCTTTCCTTCCCAGGAAAACGGTCCGTCCTGGTGGGTCAGCGCCTTTGCGATCAGGTCGATGGATTCCCAATAGCGTTCGACATTGTTGACCGGATTGGCGTTGGCTGATGCCATCTCGCTGCCACCAGATTTGACGAAGCCGAGTTCGAGGCGGCCGCGCGAGATCACGTCGGCTGTTGCGTATTCCTCGGCGACGCGAACCGGCTCGCGGCGCAGCGAGATGAGCGTGCCGAGGCTCAGTATACGCGCTTTTCGCGTCTGCCGTGCGAGGATGCTGACGAGCATCGGGTTCGAGCCGATCAGCGAATTGATGCCGGCATGATGTTCGGTCACGCCGATATTGAGGCCCATCTCGTCGCAGAGTAGATACTCGTCGATTACTTCCTCGAAGAGATCGGCGGCAATTCGCGGATCGCACCAGCGGTTTGGCAAGCTCGCACGTACTGAGTCGGTCGCATCGAGCACCGCTTGCGGCACGTTCGGGTAAGGCACTTCGCACATCCACCAAGCGTCCATGGGCAGCGTCTCCCTGAGGTTCGTAGGCCGGTCAGTGGCCGAGGAAATCGAGGATGTGATTGGCGAGCGTGTCTGGCCGCTCGCGTTCGGGATGATGGCCCGCGCCGGCGATGAGGGCGAAACGGGCGTCGGGGATGAGTTCGGAGTAGCGGCGGCCATAGTCGGGAGCCACTACGCCGTCCGAGGCGCCCCACAGCACCAAAGTCGGCACCGCGATGCGACCGAGCCAACGTTTGAGGCGCGGGTTGTACATATAGGGCTCCCAGCCATATAGGCTGAGCGCGTCCCAATCTCGCGCGTGCCGCGTGAGCGCCTCGTCCGACATCGCGTCAAAATCCGGTGCAGCACCATCGGGGTCGTGCCAACTGCGCCGACGGACAATGTCCGGATGGGTGTTGAAGATGTCGAGGATGTCCTGCCTCTCGCGGTCACCGAGCTTGAGTCCCAGCGCGTCGACCAGCACGAGACGGTCAAGCCGGTGTTGACAGCAGACGGCGATCTCGGCCGCGAGCCAGCCGCCGAATGAACTGCCGACGAGCGTGACCTTCTCGTCCGGAAGGTTATCGATTAGTTCGCCGTAGAGATGGACGAGGTCGTAGACGGTCTCGAAATCGGCGGGCCGGGAGGAGGCGCCAAAACCCGGGTGAGACGGCGCCAGTACAGAGGCTTTTCGCGACAGAAGTTCGAGAAAGCGTGCATCCGGCTCGAGGGGGTGAAAGCCGTGGAGGAAGAGGAGCGCGGGTCCAGTCCCGCGCCGGACTACTTCGAGTTCTACGTCACGAACCCTCAGCCGCTCGGCGTCCGCCAGCAACGTGTCGGTCATGCTCCGCTCCCCGGCGCTCGCCAAATCGCGTCGTGGGAGGCGCGATCAGGCGTTCTTTTTGATTAGTTGACTAACGAAATCATATTTTCGCATGCTGGTCCAGACCAAAAATATATTATCTGAACAGAACGGATTGTTCCTGTATGATAATGGCCATGAACAAGTTGAGCCGATCGGGAGATTTCATGCAGGGGCAGGGCACGCTCGCCATGTCGATTTATGGGCGGTTGCGGCGCGACATCCTCACGGGTTTGTTCGAGCCTGGGGAGCGACTGCCACTTGATACACTTGGCGAGCGGTATCACGTCGGGCTCACGCCGCTGCGCGAGGCGCTCAACCGGCTCTCGGCCGAGGAATTGGTTCTCCGCGAAGGCAAGCGCGGATTTCGTATTGCGCCTGTAAGCAGCGCCGATCTCGCCGATCTTGCGGCCACGCTTTGCTGGGTGATCGAAGTCGCGCTCCGGCAGTCGATCAGCAAAGGTGACGAGGCATGGGAGGAGGCAATCGTCCTGGCCGCGCACCGTCTGCAACGTCTCGACAACCCGGCGCCGGAGACCGGCGTGGACCCCGAATGGGAGCGCCGGCACCGTGAATTCCATATGAGCTTGATCGCCGCGAGCGGCCTGCGCCGTATCAACGATTTCTACTCCGCGCTTTTCGATCGGTTCGATCGCTACATGTATCTCGGTGTCGGGGCGACGGCGCGCTGGCCGCGCAACGCGGCGGTAGAGCACAAGGCAATCCGAGATGCGGTATTGGCGCGCGATGCGGAACTGGCGACCAAGCTGTCGCAGACTCACATCCGCCGCACTGAAGAGATCGTCGAGGCTATATGGACGGCCCGTTCGCCTGACAACGCGCCCTCGCTCGCTACCGCCGCCGGCTGACGGGGGCGTTCGGCTAGGACGGCAGCTTTTTTAGCCAGTTGACGACTGCATTGCTGACCGGCTCGTCGCTACCCCGATAGTAATGGTCGCAATCCGGAATGATCTCGATGTCGCACCGGCCCGCCGCGGCTGCCTTGAACTCTTCCGCCGGATACTGACTGGGTACTTCCTTATCACCTCGAACGTATAGAACAGGACAGGTGATGCGGCTCGCGTTAGCGATGACATCCGGCATGTTGACGAGGCGATCGAGATAAGTCTCCGCGGTGACCACATGCCACCAGCCGGGCATGATCATCAGCGTGTGTCCGCGCCCTTCGTCGACAAGCCTCCGGGCCTCGGCTTTGAACGAAACGTGCTTGTCTTCGGTCATCATGCCGCTGCCGCGGGTTCCGGCACCTAGAGCTGCGTCGATCTTTCCGCCGCGATGGGCGGACAAAAGAACAAGAGCGGGTGTGGTCGGATGATCGAGAACGTGTTGCGTTGCCAACACGCCTCCATTGCTATGGCCGATCACGATGGGGTTCGGAAAACCCTGCCTGGCCAACCACGCGGCGGCAATCCGGTTGTCTTCGATGTCGCGCGCGACTAGCTGAAAAGCGCCGCCGACGGCTGCGCGGCTGTCGTGGGTTCCCAGAATATCGTGTGAGCGTCGGTTAAACGCCAAACAGGCGAAGCCAAGGGACGTCAATGCGGGAGGCAAAAACCGAAGCGCCCCGCTGTAGAAATTCATGACATTGCCGTGGAACAAAAGAATGCCGCCACGGGCCGGGAGTTCGTCGGGCCAGTGCAGCGCGCCATCCAACGGCTCTGTTTCAGTTTGAATGGAGATGAGTTCGGTGCGCATGACTGCCCGTGAATTTTTGAAGTTGCGTCGGGACTTCCCGCCTGACTTGGCATTCGCTTCGACCAATCATGGCCGGCAAACACGACTGACTGTGAGATACCCGGCAAGCCCTGTCAAAGAAAAATGTCTGCAGCAATCATTACGGTGATCGGCGTCCAGCGCATCGATCGTTGCGTCGCTCATGATGACAAGGCGATGTGCGCCGCAGCATTTATCGCTAGATAAATTGTCTGCCTCCGCGGGATTGACAGGCCGTGTGATCAAAATCCATCCTGTCCGAGAAGCGTCTCGATCTATTTGCCCGCAGCGCGCTGTGACGAGGACCTCATGACATCTCAATTTCCGCCTGGCGAGCCCTGGAATAAGAACTTCTCCGCCCTGTCTTACATCGACCTCCAAGATCGTCCGGCGTTCAAGATGGCGATTCATCGCGCCGGTGACCGGTGGTTTCTTTACGCAGCGCATTTTTGGGAGAGCGGATACACGATCGTCGAAATTACGGACCCGCGAAAGCCGAGGTTTGTCCGGTTCGTACCGGGTCCACCCAACACCTGGGCCTTGCAGGTCCAGATCGCAGACGGACTGATGATAACTTCGCAGGAGCGCGTGGCCGACGGATGGGGCGGTGACCCCAAGGGACCGTTCGGCGAGGGGTTTTTGATTTGGGATCTGGCCGATCCAGAAAACCCGAAGCAACTCGGTCACTATCGAACCGGCGGCCTCGGCACACACCGCAACTACTTTGCCGGCGGCAAGTACGTGTATGCAACGGCGCTACCGGAAGGATACGATGGCCACATTCTGCAGATCGTGGATATCTCGGACCCGGCGGCGCCGCGTGAAGTGTCGCGTTGGTGGCGCCCGGGGCAATGGCTTGCGGGTGGCGAAGCGGGCGTGCCGTTTGGCACGCTGCTCCACGGCGGCGCTTACGTGAAAGGCGATCGAGCCTACTTGCCCTACAGCGCCGGTGGATTTGTGATCCTGGATATTTCCGACGTGACCAAGCCGACGCTCGTCAGCGACCTCCCGTTTTCGCCTCCCTTCGTCGCCTACATCGGCGTTCACACGGCGATTCCGCTTTCAAACCGTCCGCTCGTCGTCGTCAACTCCGAGGCCATCGCGGAAAAAGGCGAGGAGTCCTTGGGTTATGCGGGAATCGTCGACATCTCGGACGAGCGTTCTCCGCGACTTATTTCGCTCTTTCCAGTTCCCGATCCGCCGAAAGGGATGGGAATCAAGAATTTCACGGAACGAGCCGGCCGCTTTGGACCGCATAATCAACACCAGCCGCAGTTTCAGGATGTTTTGTATCAGAATGAAGACATCGTCTTTTTGACCTACTTCAACGCGGGCCTTCGTGCCTACGACATCTCGAACGAAAAGTTGCCGCGCGAAATCGGCTATTTCATTCCGCCGGATCCCGAGGTCAGGCGCGGCGTGTTGCCAAAAACCGGTTTAGTCACGCAGACAGAGGACGTCATCGTTGATAATCGGGAAAACATTTTTATCACCGATAAGAACCATGGAATTTACGTGCTCCGATTCGATGGTGAAAAAGCGAGTTAGGAGAGCCGGCGTTGCCTTGCGAATATCAGAACCTTGGCTTCATGTGTGACGGGGCCGGCTATCTTCGGCTCGGCGAACAAAACACCAGAGAATGGCCGTGCCCGAAATGCAACACGGCCGCTTTTCTGGATAAGTCATTGCGTGCGGCGAAGGATCGCCAGCCCGCGGATGCGTCCTGTCCGTGCTGTGGGCCAGGGCTGAGCTACGATCACGTCTGGTCCAGTGCGGTGAAGGTCGCTCGCGAATGCAATTGGAAGGCGACGGAAGTTGTTCTTGCAAGACTTTCCCGGAGTCATGGGGGTCAATTCAAGGCCGAATAGATCGGACCAGCGCGTTGGGCGCTCCCGGCGCGTTCCGTGTCGTGGTGCACCGGGAGTTGACCAGGGCTAGCTCAAGCAAGCTTGGCGATTTGAGCCTCGCTGACGGCGTCTTCATCATCATCGAGCAGCAATGAGTGTTCCGGTGCGTTCGGCGCCAGGAACAGAAAACAGAGCGTCGCGATTAATCCGCATCCCGCAAGAAACATGAATGTAGGGAAAACGGCTTCGATGGTCGCCTTGGGTGCAAGCAAATTGTTCGCACCGGCGATAAGCGCAAGACACATTGGCCCGACGATCTTACCAATTCCGTTCGCCGCCTGAGCGACACCGATCCCCCGCGCCGAAAGGCGTACGGGATAGATTTCGGCGGTATACGGACTGAGAACGCAAAAACCGCCGTCATAGAATAACGCGCCCACCGCGAGAAGCACCACGAAGGCCGGCAGCCCCCAGATTTGGCTCTGTCCGTAAATCGCCGCGGCTGCGAGAAAGATCACGAGTCCCACTCCGGCGATGGCGCCGGCCCATCTACGGTTGATCCAGATCGGAATAATGCAAAATGCGATGCGTCCGATGATCCCGGCCGTCGCAACGAAGACAAAATAAGACGCCGCTTGGCTGGTAGTGATGCTGAGCAACATCGAGACGATCGTCGGGCCCCAGAGATAGACGCCGTAGTTGGCTGTGCTGAAACCGGCCCATATCAGCACGGTGACCCAGAAACGGACTGGTCGTACATACACTTGCCGGAGGGAGGCCCGGGAAATCGCTGGCGGGGTGTATGAACTGTCCAAAGGCACCTGATCGACCGGAATACTCAACATGGTCGCCACGCCCTGGCGGGCCTCCTTCACTCTGCCTTTGGTGAGCAGCCAGCGCATCGATTCCGGCGCGAAAAAATAGATCAGCAATGCGATCAGGCCCGGTGCGGCGCCCATGAGCGCAAGCCCCCTCCAGCCGATGCTGTTCATCAGATATGCCGCGGAAAAAGAGGCGAGCAATGTTCCCAGCGAAGGAAAGATAACCGGCATGCCGGACATCACGGCGCGATAGCGGGTGGGGGTCATTTCGACACCCATCACCACCTGAACCCCGGCAACGCCGCCGATTCCCAGTCCCACAAAGAATCGAAAAATTGCGAAGACGATCCAGTTTCCCTCGGGACTTACTGCGATCGCGCAAGAAGCGATTGCGCAGATTGCCATCGACAGCAGAATGATGGGCTTGCGGCCGTATTTGTCAGCGAGGGTTCCAAAAAGCAGGGCGCCGGTGATTGCCCCGATGCCGGCCGTCATCAGCATTATGGAGGATTCGAGGAAGGTGAGGTGCCAGGCAGGCCCGAGCACGGAGACCAGATAACCGACGATGAAGAAGTCGAAGAAGTCGAAGGCGAAAGAGAAACAAAAAAGTACGAACACCAACCAGAACCGGCCGCTCAGCGGCGAAGTGTCAAACATATCAAGCATCTTGTTTTCTTGCATGATCGTTCCTCCCGGTATTTCCGCGCATTTTTGCGCTGGATTTGAGCTGTCTTGAGTGCGTTCGCTTGTCTTCCTTCGGTTAGGCGAGCCGCTGTTGCGGCTCGCTGATACGATTGGCTACGTCTTCGCTGCTACGATCGAGGAATAATCGGCAACAGCAGATACGACTGGCGACCCGGTCCGGCGTGGATAGAGACTTTGCCGCCGAACACATCGGCCGGACGGTCTCGGGGATCGTCATGTCGAAATGGCCCGACCCCGGTCCACACCCGACCGTGCGTGTTTTCCGATCCGCCGGGTTCGCCGGGATACACGTAATCCTTCCCGCGAATTGTCAGGGCGATGCGATGTCCTGCGGGCACGACGATACAAGTCGGCCAGATCTCGACGTCGACTTCGTAGACGTCCCCCGGCGTGAGAGCCTGTATCTCGTCGTGGCTGTGGTAGGGCCGGTGGGGCAGGGAAAGCTCTTTGTCGAGCTTTCGGTGCGACACACGCAGCCAACCCTGCGCGACCGGCGTGTGCGGATCCAACGCGCCGCGGAACACGACCTCCTTCAGGTCCGGACCAAATACCCGAACCACAAGAAACAGATCGGCGTCGGTCGTCGACGACGAAACCCACAATTTCGCTGCAATAGGTCCGGTGATCTCGGTCTCGCTGGTCAGAACCGGCGTAAGGAAGGTCACGCCATCCCCGAAACCGTCATACGTGATTTCTGAAGCAACCTGTGGAGCCGCTTTCGCGGACAAGGTGTTGGCAGATGGATCGAGATAAAATTTGGTCCACTTCGTGCTCGCCAGCGGCCATGCCGTTTCATGTCTTTCGACGAATTTCTCGCCGGGATGCCGGATCTGCAGCTGTACCTTCGGTTGCTTGAGCCATCCGGTGTCTTCGCCCTTGAGAAAATGCCCGAAGAACCGTTTCTGGAGATCGACGCCATAGTCGGTGTAGAATTCGCTCCAATGCTCCAGCCCGTGGACTTCCAGCCACTTGTGCGTGCTGGCGGCGCGGGTAAAGCCCTCAAAGTTGCCGCGTGGATGCAGTCCCTGTCCACCCCAATTGGCTGAGGAGAGAACGGGCACCTGGACCTTGGACCAATCCGGCATCCGGGATTGCCAGAATTCATCGGTGTCCAATTTGTGCGCAAGGCAGTCTTCATAGAAGTTGCGTCGATTGCCGCCGAGTTCCTCTTCAGAGAGAGTGTCCGGGCCGGATACCCAGCCGCCGGTGATACGACTCTTGAAGCCGCGTGTGCCTCGGCCGTTTTGCACGGTGTAAACCTGCGACGTTGACCAGTCATGACTAAACCCGTTGCAAAAGATGCCGCCGTGGTGAGCCATGTCCCGATAGAAATCGGCCGCGCCTTCCCAGGTGCAGATCGCCGTCAGATGCTCGGGTTGCAGCGCCGCCGCCTGCCACTGGTTCTCGGCATAATAGGATATTCCGTTCAGGCCGACCTTTCCGCTCGACCACGGTTGGACGCCGGCCCAGTCCACGCAGGCCGCGAGATCTTGGGCTTCTCGCCGCGACCAGATGTCCAGGAGGCCCGGTGACCGTCCGGCGCCGCGGCTATCGACGCGAATGCATGCGTAGCCATCGGGAACCCACTTCTCGGGGTCAACGACCTCCCAGCATTGATATTTGTTCGTGGAACCCGTGGGCACATCAGGATGATTTGCGCACATCAGGCGCCACTGGTGGCCATACAGATCCTCAAAGTGAAGCCACTTTCCATAAGGGCCGTAGGTCATGATGACGGGATACTTGCCTTCGGCAACGGGACGGAAAATGTCGGCCCGAAGCACGACCCCATCGTCCATCTTGATGGGCATGTCCCAATCGATCCTCATGCCGTCCCGGATCTCGCTCTTCTCCCGATAACGCATTGTTCTTGCTCCATGCTCGTTGGCCGGAGATCGCGTGGCGTGATGCGCGGAACGACTCCTGCGACGCCATTCGTTCATGGTCTTGCATCCGGCGTCATAATTGATCTCACGATAAATATGAGCAGGTCAACGCTTGTTGCGATGCAGCGCCGCAAAACGAGCGCCGCAAGTTCGAACCGCGGGTGCTTCACGATGTCGAAAACTAATTTTCAGGAAAGCCTCATCGTTCGAGGAAGCGGTGTCGATTTAATCGAGCTTTGCTTGCGGTTTTACTTTTTTGCGCTTTATGATGATCGCACAACAATTAAAGCAGGCCGGACGGATTCCTGTTGCGTTGTATAGCAGCGGTGCTTGTTGAATTTGTCCTGTTCGACAAAAAATGGGAGCAGCGCCGATGAACAAAGTTGACCCTCTCCGACATCATCGGGAAATCAGCGAGACGCGCGACGGAATGACCATCGATTGGGATATTCCGATCACGATGGACGATGGCCTTGTGGTTCGCGCCGATATCTATCGTCCGGCCAAGGACGGAACTTATCCTGCGATTGTGTCGTACGGCCCCTATGCGAAGTGGCTGGCATTTCAGGACGGCTATCCGACGGCCTGGGACATCATGGTCAAAGAGCATCCCGATGTGGCGGCGGGCTCGACCAACAAATATCAGAGCTGGGAAGTCGTGGACCCGGAAAAGTGGGTGCCTGACGGGTATGTGTGCGTACGCGTCGATAGTCGGGGCGCCGGGCGCTCGCCGGGCTATATCGACCCGTTTTCACCGCGTGAAACCAAGGATTTCCACGACTGCATCGAATGGGCGGCCGGCCAACCCTGGAGCAACGGAAAAATCGGACTCGCAGGCATATCGTATTACGCCATCAATCAGTGGCAGGTTGCCGGGCTTCAGCCGCCTCATCTCGCAGCGATCTGCATCTGGGAAGGGGCGGGGGACTGGTATCGCGACAAGAACCACCAGGGCGGTATTCTTTCGACGTTTCAGACCAATTGGTACGACATGCAGGTGAAGACGGTACAGCACGGTCTCGGTACCCGCGGACCGGTCAGCAGCATCAATGGAGAACTGGTGTGCGGTCCGGAAACAATGTCGGAGGCCGAGCTCAACAAATTCAGGTGCACGTTCGGCGCCGAGATAGCGGCTCATCCGCTCTATGACGATTATCACCGAAGTCGATCGGCAGACTGGAGCAAGATCGAGGTTCCGCTGTTGTCGTGCGGAAATTGGGGCGGAAATTCGCTTCACCTGCGCGGAAATATTGAAGGCTTCGTGCGTGCTGCGTCAAAGCAGAAGTGGCTTGAAATGCACGGGGACCGCCACTGGACGCTTTTCTACACCGATTACGGCAACGCTTTACAAAAACGGTTCTTCGGACATTTTCTCAAGGGCGAAGACACCGGCTGGCTCGAGCAGCCGAAGGTGCAGCTGCAAGTCAGGCATCCCGGCGAGAAGTTTGTCGAACGGCATGAGAATGAATGGCCGCTGGCGCGCACCAATTGGACAAAATTCTATCTCGATTTCGCCAAGGGGGAGCTCAGCAGCACGCCATCCGAACAAACAGCAGCGCTTGATTATGAGGCGCTGGGCGAAGGCCTGACGTTTACGACCCCACCCCTGGAGCAGGAGATGGAAATAACAGGTCCATCAGCCGCGAAACTGTTTGCGTCATCGTCGACGACGGATGCCGACATTTTTCTGGTCATCAAGGTAATTGATCCCGCCGGCGAAGAGGTTGTCTTTCATGGCGCGCTCGATCCAAACACGCCGGTGGCGCAGGGTTGGCTGAGGGCATCGCATCGCAAGCTCGACAGCGCGCTGAGCACGTTTTATCGGCCCTATCATGCTCACGACGAACTTCAACCGCTGGTTCCCGGGCAACCCGTCGAACTCGATGTCGAGATATGGCCAACCTGCATTGTGGTGCCGCGAGGCTACCGCATCGAATTGAATGTTCGCGGCAAGGACTACGTCTACCGGGGAAGCCGGAGCACCGCGCGGCTTTCGAACATGAAAAACGAATTCACTGGTTGCGGCCCATTCCTGCACAATGATCCGCAAGATCGTCCGGCCGAGGTTTATGGTGGGACGACGACGCTGGTGACGTCGCCGGACCGTCAGAACTTCGTGTTGCTACCGATCATTCCCGCCAAAGCGTAACGCGGCCGGCGATGCGCGGAGAGCCTTCTTCATGTGGCGACTTGACCTGCCGGGTGTTCCCGGAAATAGGCGATGTCCGCGTCCGTCGCCTTCCAATTCGGGTTGCCGCGCCATTCCTTGGTGCGCCAGCTCATATCCTGCCCATAACGCACGCGAAACAGCAGCGTGCGTTGCGGGCCGTTCTCGAATTCATGTAGCTCACCTGCGGGATGGACCACGAAGGAGCCGGGAACGACATCGACGGTCAGATTGGGCACCCGCATTTTGCCGCCGCCCTCGAAACAAAAATAGATCTCGGTCGCATTGGGATGAGAGTGGTGCGGGCTGATTTGGCCCGGTTCCCAACAGGCGACGGAGACGTCTCCTTCGCCGAATTTCCCGAGAATGTTTTCAATGTGCTTTTTCGGATCGAATTGCTTTTCCGTCTGGAGGTTGAATGTCCTCATTGCCTTCTCCACAGTGTTCATCGCCCGCAGGCTGCATGGCGTGGGGCACTCTGTAAAGGGAGTAATCGTGGCGATGCGGGCCGGGCCGATCGCGATCAACGGGTACGGTGGAGTGCGATTGCTGGTCTGGCCTGTCGGTGGGTCAACGAGTTGCGTGGAAAAAGAAGGCGTTAACGTCGACGGTAGCGATTAGAAAAATAGCAAGGGAGCGGACCATGAGGTTGTCACGGCGTCGGCTGATCACGGGTATCGGAGCAATAAGCGCTGTAAGCGCAATCACGTCGACCCGCGTGGCGGCCGCGAACTCCGAGCCGATACGCGTTGGCCTGCTGACAACCAAAACGGGGCCGGTTGCCTCCGGCGGCATCGACATGGAACGCGCCCTGATGATGTATTTGAAAGAGCGCGACTACCTGCTGTCGGGCAGAAAGGTTGAGCTGTTTTCTTCCGATACCACGGGGGTTCCCGCAATTGCGCGCGTAAAGACGCAAGAGCTTGTCGAAAGAAACAATGTCCATTGTCTTATTGGGCCGCTTGCTGCGTTCGAGGCCCTGGCCATTGACGATTACATTCGCCAAAAAGAAATGCCGACGCTCGCAGTCGCCGCCGCCGAGGACATGACGCAGCGCCGCGCCAATCCCTGGTTTGTCCGCGCTACTTCGACCTCGTCGCAATGTGCGCATCCGCTTGGAGAATATGCGGCCAAAGAACTCAAATACAAAAAGATGATCGTCATCGCCGATGATCTGGCCTACGGACACGAGATGAGCGCAGGATTTCAGCGCGTGTTCGAGGAAAACGGCGGGCAAGTTGTTCAGAAGCTATTTCCCCCGCTGAGCGTCCCCGATTACGCCACTTATATCGGACAGCTGACGGATGCGGACGCGATCTTCATCGGTTTCGCGGGGTCCAACGGGTTTCGGTTTCTGCGCCAATTCGTCGAATACGGATTCAAGGACAAATTGCCTGTCATAGGTGGGATGACGGCGCTGGACGAAGCGGTCCTCCGCAATATGGGTGATGAAGCACTCGGGATTATCACGACTTGCTGGTATTCTGCGGAGCTCGAGGCGAAACAAAATCAGATTTTCGCGCCGGCCTTTCGCAAGGAGTTCAGCTACGATCCGGGGTTTTATGCCGCGAGCACGTATGTGAACGGCGCGGTATTGGAGGCGGCGATCGCTGCCGTCAACGGCAACGTCGAGGATAAGGCAGCCCTCATGGCGGCACTGAGATCCGTCAACGTGGATACCGCGCGTGGTCCGGTAAAGTTTGACGAGCTCGGCAATGTCGTTGGAAACGTGTACTTGAGAAAAGTAACGCGAAAAGATGGTCGTTTGGTAAATTCGATTTTCAAGACGTATCCGAACGTCAGTCAGTTCTGGACGTACGGCAAGGAAGCGTTTTTGGCCAATCCGGTGTATTCTCGAGATTATCCCCCCGCCAAATTCGTAAAAAAATGAGCCGGCCGGGTGAACGTCGGCGCGTCCGGCGGCGGTCGTTCGCTGTTCGATGGACAGGTGACCCAGCCATTCAAACCGGCGTAGAGCATCTGCGCTCGTCGGTGTTGCACTCGCACGTGATCGGGATGTGCAAAGCAGATCCCGAAAAATAGCGATTCGGATTAACTCCGAACTGGTTCAATCTGGGATAGACCGGGCGATGACGGCTGCGTCGCGGTCCAAAACGGTGTGTCCGGTGTGGTGCCGATAGCGGCACGTGCGGAATTGATTAACCTCGGATAGTTGTGAGCCCTTGGTGTACTCGCGAATCGGGAAAATAAATCAACCATGTCAGAAAAGAGGGATATGTCGTTTCAGCTGGAAGAGGCGACGATCGCGGACCTGCATGATGCCATCCGCAGCGGCAGGACCACAGTCGTAAAGGTGGTTCAACAATATATTGATCGCGCCCGCGCCTATAACGGAGTGTCGAGTCTGCTCCTGACTGAAGATGGAGCTCCGGTAGTCGAGGCGACCGGCGCCGTCCGAGCAACCGTCGCACTGCGTTTTCCTACCGAGACGGTAAAGGCATCGACGGTTCTGCCCGATCTCGACAAGTACAAAGGACCGCCGCTGGAATTCGGACGGATGGAGGCGACCGCGTCTGATCCGGCCGTGCAGCAGCAGTTTGGCATGATCGTGGGCAAGCCCAATGCCGGGCAGGTCAACGCCATCGGCACCTTCAACATTCGGGGCGAGCGTTCGGTGACGTGCAAGGGCGACTTCGACCTGCATCCTTCGTTCGGGCCGCTGCCGAAGGGCGCGCCCGCGGTCTGCGAATTCTTTCGGCGGCAGCCGGACGCGCTGGAACGCGCAGCCGCACTCGATGCAGAGTTCGGCACAAATCCCGACTTTGAAAAAATGCCGATGTATGGCGTGGTGTTTTCCTTCAAGGACCCGTTCGACACGACCGATATGCGCTCGACCGGCGGCGGAGATGCCGCCTACGACATTGATTTTCCAGCTCGCGATCACGTTCTGGTCGATCAACTGCGCAAGAAGGGCGCGATTATTTTCGCCAAGGCGGTGAATACCGAATATAACGGCCGCGCCGGCGATCCGGGCGGCCGCAACAAGCCTGACAAGGTGCTGGCCTCGACGCTGGGCTATCAGCGCTCGACCTGGGCCGGCAACCCGTCCAATCCCTACGATACCACGCGTGCGGCTTCACTCGGGTCGAGTTCGGGATCGGCGCTGTCGGTCAGCATCAATTTGGTCATGGCCAGCCTCGGCGAAGAGACCCGTGCGTCCTGCCGTGGCCCATCCAACCACAACTCGGTGGCCTTGATTTTACCGCACAAGGCTATGCTGGGCTTCGACGGCGGCGCCATCGGTGCCGACGTTCACTGCGATCGCAGCGGTATCCATGCGCGATCGATTGTGGACTGCGCAAAAATCCTCGACGCCCTCAAGGATCCCGTGGAGGGGTACTATGACCCCCGCGATCCCTTCACGACAGTGCCGCGTTCGTCGGTCCTCAGCAGTCCCTACGCGAGCCACGTCAGCGCATCGGCCTCGGCGGGTGCCCTGACCGGCATGCGGATTGGCGTGATCCGCGAGTCGATGGTTTATCCCGAGGGATCGAAGACGGAACAGCCGATCGTCTCGGCCGCAACAAGAGAGATCAAGGATATTCTCGGCGACAAGCTCGGAGCCACGCTGGTCGAATCCACCGACCCGCGATGGAAGCGCGATCCCGACATCGAGGTGATGAAGGTGGATTATCGCCGCGCCCTTGCGCAGCTCGTGCCGTTGTTCATGCCGGATATCCTGTTCCGGCTCGACAAAGATGGCCAGCCGGTATTCAAGGACTTCGCCGCGGCGATCACGCCCACCGAGTTCTTGCCTGGCAAGGTGTTCGGCTCCGGCACCTTGCTGCCGATGGACTACTGCGTCGCGATGGCCGAAGGGCGGATCGCTGCGCCTTCCAATCTCGATCTGGCGACCATCCAGCATCAGCAATTGTCCAATACATTCCGCTATCACATCTCACAATATTTGATGCGTCGGGCTGCCGACTGGAAGGCGGTTGGTTACGAGGAAACGCTGTCGAATTGGGCGACGCTCAATTCGCGTTCCAAGTTCTGGGGTGACGACCAGCGCGCCGCCTTCAAGAATTGGGAGGAGGTGACGGACCCGAGAAACCCGCTCGACGGGCGTCAGGGCGTCAACGAGCGTATCATGCTGCGCGAACTGCTACGCCGTGCCGACATGATGGTGATGCTGGAGAACAAGCTCGATGCGCTGGTGCGTCTGCACACACCATGGGCGCCAGGCTTGATCGGACACCCGCATCAATACGACATTCCAAGCAACCTCAGTCCCGAATCGCTCAGCGGCCCGAATGCGGGCCTGACCGAAGTGTTGATACCGGCTGGCTACGTCACGACCACTTACGATCCCGTCTTCAAGCTCTCCGATGACGGAACGCGGTATCTCTCGGCGCCGTCCGACGTGCCGACGACGCTGGCTGCGCCCTGCCTGCCGTTCTCGCTGGTATTTCGCTGCGAGCCCGGCAAGGAAGACGTCGTTCTAAAGATCGCATCCGCCTATGAGGCCATCTCCAAACGCCGCGTTCCACCGCCGGCATTTGGTCCATTGGCACGCTAGCTCACCGCTGAAGTCGATCAGTTCAGAACGGCCCTCGCTTCGCCAGCGCGTCGAGCGCCTGCGAGAGTTCGCCTATCCGCGACCGATAGGCACGGGAAAGGCACTCAGTGTTGCTCCCGCACGCGTCGCGAACGGAAATCCAGCGCCGTTGGCTGTCGACGAGATCGCCCCTTTGGCCCATGGCGACAAGAGCCGTCAGCACTTCAAAGAGCGTCGCCAGACGAGCCTCATCCTGGCCGAGCGCATAGCTTTTGCAGATCGTCGCTTCCGTGGGTGTCGAAATCTTCGTACAATCGATCGGCGCGTAGGGCGCGGCATGACCCGGGCATGGTGCGACGCTGATGGCCGAAGCGATCATGATAACGATATGCGATCTGCGAGGATGATTTTTCATGGTGCAATACCCGGCCGCGGAAAACATGATCAGGAAAAAGAATGTGGTGCGACTGATATTGGCATGGCTCGTATTGATCTGGCCAGTCAGTTCGGTGTCGGCAGCCGAGGTGGCCTACAAATGCTCTGATGGCACTGCGCTTGGGGCCGCCTTCAGTGCGCCGGGCCGGCCGGGGTCGGTGCGGCTGACATTCAACGGCGGGCGACCTCGAGCGATGATTCTTGCTCAGGCTCTTTCTGCCGATGGCGGAAGGTACGTCAATGGCAAGGTGGAGTTCTGGATCAAGGGAAAGACGGCGAGACTGACCCGTGCTGGGGGCACGACGGACTGCGACACGCATTAGCCGCGGCCAACGTCAAGCGACAAACACGCGGCTCGATTTTCCCTGCGGCGGAGGCCGGTACGGGCTCCGCCGCGCGTCCGCATCGATTTGATAGTTCGGTCCGGTCAGGCGACTTGAACAAGGAGAAACAGCGGACGGCTTCCGATCAGAAGCTCGGCGGCGTGTTGACGACGATCAGTTTGGCGTAGTCATCGCCGCCATTTCGATATCCGTGCGGCCGTTCCGATCGATAGCAGATTGAGTTGCCGGCCTTCAGCTGGAAGCGCTCGTCACCGACGATGAACTCGACTTGGCCCTCGAGGATATAGGCTACCTCCTCGCCTTCATGAGAGACGAGGCCGCCGCCACTGCCGCCCGGCGCGATGTTGTGGATGCTTCCCTGGAGCAGGTGGGATTGATGGTAGGGAATCAGCCGTTCGAGCGTCAGTCCGGGGCCCTTGCGCAGCGGGTCCGCATGCACGATGGGGCGTTCGCCGCCGCGCGATACGAGGCCATTCGGCTCCACCGGCTGTGCAAAGAGTTGGCCGACCGTCAGTCCGAGTGCTTCGGCGATACGGTACAGTGTTTTCAGTGAGGGGACGGCACGGCCATTCTCGATCTTCGACAGCATGCTCTCGGAGCAATCTGCCTTTTCGGCAAGGTCGCGCAATCGCAATCCCTTGGTCATGCGCGTGTGCCGCAGTTTCACGCCTAGATACTGATTTTGGCCGCTTGGCAGATCGACCGCGTTCTTCTCGGCCTGGTTCATTTTCTTCAGCATCTCTGGTCCATGTTTTGCAGCGGCGCGCTCCAACCACTGAACTGATCCGCTTCGTTCGATGCGCTTGAGTTGCGGCAGCAGGGTATTAGCGAAGGCTAGTGCAAGGCGATAGGTCGGTTGCCCAAAATGAAAGCAATAGTGAACAAAATTCAAGCGACTTGAATGAGTAAAAAAACCTGCTAGCGTCTTCGAAGCGCGCGCCGACAAGCCAGCGATGCGCGCAGCAAAAAATGAGAAAAAGGAGTTGTGGCGGTTATGGCGGAAGAGCTTCTGATCGATCAGGTCGCGGACGTGACGCATGGCGTCTATCAACCCTACGGTTGGCACCATTGGCCTAAATATCCGTGGATGAGCTATCAGTTTCGTCGCGCGCTGGGCGAAACGCAGGAAGGCGGCGGTGCCGTGTCCGAATGTTTCCTGGCCGCCAGCCGCATGATCCCCGGAGACAAGGAGAGTTGGCACCGCGAATGGAAGCGGATCGCGGATTTCAACCAGTCCCGCGGCGACGAGGAGTTCGGAAAGGGCCACGTCCGTACCGCGATGAATTGCTGGCTGCGCGCGGCCAACTACTATCGCCACACCGAGTTCTGGCTCGAATATTCCGATCCACGCCGGCTCGAAGCATTCACCGACATGGAAGAATGCTCGCGGAAGTTCATACAAAACCTTCGGCCGGCTGGCGAGGTGCTGCAAATTCCCTACGAGAACGGCAAGACGTTGTTCGCCTATTTCGTCCGCGCGCCGTTCGACACCGGCAAGCAGCCGGTCTTGATCTGCATGGGAGGCCTGGACTCGATCAAGGACGAGATGTGGTTCATGCAGGCGCATGGCGCGCTGCAGCGCGGCATCTCGGTTCTCTTGATCGACGGTCCCGGCCAGGGCGGCACCCTGCGCCGTCACAAGATTCCAACCCGGCCGGATTACGAACTACCGATCGGCAAATGCATCGACTATCTCCTGACGCGCCAGGATGTTGATCCAGCCAAGATCGCAGTGTGCGGTTCGTCGCTTGGCGGATATTACGCGGCGCGCGCCGGCTCTTACGAGCATCGACTGGCGGCGGCCATCTCACATGGCGCAATCTGGTCGATACCGGAACTGTGGGCCGGCGCAAAGGAAGACCATGGCCTTGCCGATCATATCAAGACCGTGTTCGGCGCCGGCTCGATGAAAGAGGCGATGGAGAAAGCCAAGCCTTTCGTGCTCGAGGGCCATCTCGATCACATGAAATGTCCCTACCTCATTGTCCACGGCGGTCACGACGTGCTCGGCGTGGCCTCGGCGCGGAAGGTCGCCGATTATGCGAAGTCCAAGGGCGTCAATGTCACGCTTCGCTTCGTGACCGAGGATGAGACCGGCGCGGATCACTGTCAGCATGATAATCCGACCATAGGCCAGGAATTGATGGCCGACTGGCTTGTCGACGTATTCGGAATCGACGAGCGCGAGTTGCGCAAGAAGGCAATGAACCCGCTGATCTGACCCAATAACAATCCACAAAGGGAGACGCCGATGTCCGTGGTGAAACCTTATGACGAAGCCTACTACTCGATGACGTGGATGGGACCCAAGGGCTATCCGGAAAACGGCAATTCGGGTCGCTGCTATTTCACCGGCTTGCTCGGCATGTTTCGACTGCACGGTGAAAGTGATGTCCTGTTTGCCGACGGCACTTCGGGCGATGGCTTCTCATTCCGCTGGTCGCCGGTGTGGGGTGCGCCTGCCTTCAACGGCGGCGCCGGCGCCTTCCACGAGATATGGGAATATACCCCGCGCGCGCTGGGCTATCAGGGTTACTGGGAGCAGGACCATGAGGGCGGCTTCGAGGAAGCGTTCGCGAAGCTTCGTGGCCTCGTCGACCGCGGCATTCCCGTGCAGGTTGGTCTGCACTACTCGCTGATGCTTCCCTACGGCGCCAAAACCTCGCCGCGACTGAAGTTCCAGCATGAGACGATGGGCAAGACCGGGTTCGGCCATCATGTGGTGGTCGCCGGCTACGACCTCGACCGCGGCACCGTCACCATCTTCGAGCCGAACGACGTGATGCCGCATTCACGCTACGAGGCTCCGATCGATGTCTTCGGCACGGCGTGGGCGCAGTCGGTGCAACGCGGTACGAACGGCTATGAGCCGTGGGAGCATCATCATCCGTTCGGCGGTGAATGGAGTCTCCACGACGGCTATGGCCCTTACCTCATGGTGTGGGTCGAACCCGAGCGCGATCCCGATTGGGACATCGCAAAGTCGATCCGCCATTCCTTCCGACGCAACATGAAAATTCTGTCCGGCGAATATCCCAAGCCGTATGCGCTGTTCGGCAATCAGTGGCAGATTCCGCGTTTCGAGACCGGTGCGCCCGGGATGGCGGCGTTTGCGAGGTTGATCAAGGCCGGCAAAGTATCGGATACGATCGGTCCGAAGGGCGATCCGATTCCGCTTTTCGTGCGCGGAAATATTCCAAACCATGGCGTGCTTGGCCGCACCGGTGCTGCCGGCTATCTGCGCCGCGTCACCAAGGAGCTTGGACAGCGCGGGCTCGATACGGCTGCAACCGCCTCGGCGGCCGAGCACATGCAGGCATCGTCGGAGCTGTTCAAGGTGCTTCGCTACGAGGCCGATCTGGCCAAGGCGGGCGCCGTTCTCGAACAGATCGCCGCGCACGAGGTGGCCGCACTCGACGACATGACCAGGGCCTGGGCCGAAGTCAAACTCATCACCGAGCGCGTTCCGAGGGTGGACCACATGGCGGCGGAGTAAGGGTTCGGGGGCGCCGCGCTCGTGTCGTAGTTTCGTCTATTCGGGGAAAGTTTAGATCGAGGTGTATTCACATGAAGATGACGGCTCTGATCGCCGGACTATGTGCAATTGCCGCAGCGAGCGCGTCATCGGCGCAACAGCCCGACAATTATAAGGTGCGCCTGGTCGCGGGCGCCCCCGGATACGACCATATTCAGCCGTTTCTCGCCGAATACACCAAGCTCTGGGACAAATACGGCGTCAAGGTTGACTTCATGGGAGGCAATTACCAGCGGTCCAACCAGATGATGGCGATCGGTGATTTTGATGTCGGCTACAATCAATACGCGTCGGCGATCAGGTATCTCTCCGCCGGAATCGACAACGTGGTCGTGGCCGCCTCGTCCGCCAATTGTGCGATGATCGTGGCCGCTCCGAATGTCAAATCCTGGGCCGACATCAAGGGTAAACGCATCGGCATCGTCACCAAATTCGATGTCCAGTATCTGACCTTGATCAAGGAGATCTTGCCGCGCTTCGGTCTCTCGGAGAAGGACGTTCAGCTTGCGCTTGTTCCGGTGCCGGAGGTTGCATCGGCATTGGTGACGGGCGATATCGCGGCGGCATTTCCTTTCGAGCCTTACGGCACCAATGCTGTCGACAAGGGCGCCAAACTCCTGCTCGCGCCGAACGACCTGGTCGACAAGAGCAAGCTCAATTCGGACATGCTGCGCAACGGCATGATCATGACTCGCAAATTCATCAAGGAGCATCCGGAACTCGCCAAGAGGCTGGTGTGGGCGCATCTCGACGCGGTTCACCTGATGAAGACCGACAAGAACGTCGGACTCGAGGTACTGAAGCACTACACCCCGAATATCGATACGTCGCTCCTGGAGAAGTCCTATGACAATTGCGGCTGGCAGTATGACAAGCCGCCGCGTCCCTGGATCGATGCCCTGATAGGCTGGATGAAGGAGGACAGTCTGCTCCAGAATCCTGTGACCTACGAAGACGTCGTCGATACCAGCTTGGCCGACAGCTACCCCGGCTATCCCGGTTACGAAAAGCTGAAGTGAGTGGGTGCCGATGCTGACCGTTGAGAATCTCGGCAAAAACTACGTTTCGCGCGGCTCGGAGACAAACGCGCTCGTCAACATCAACCTGCGGGTGGAGGAGGGCGAGTTCGTCTGCCTGCTCGGTCCATCAGGCTGCGGGAAATCGACGTTGCTCAAGATCATCGCCGGCCTAATCCCGGCGACCTCGGGCCGGATAACGATCAACGGAAAGCCGGTGAGCGGACCCGGTCCGGATCGCGCGGTCGTGTTCCAGGATTATGCGCTGTTCCCCTGGATGACCGTGCGCGACAACATCGAATTCGGGCTTGAAGCGCGCAAGCTCCCGGTGGCGGAGCGGCATGAAATATCGAGCCGGCTTCTGAAGGTGATCGGGCTGTCGGACTTCGCCGAACGCTTTCCGCATCAGCTCTCGGGTGGAATGAAGCAGCGCGTGTCGATTGCGCGCGCGCTCGCCGTCGATCCGTCGCTGCTTCTGATGGACGAGCCGTTCGGAGCACTAGATGCGCAGACCCGCCACCTGCTGCAGGACGAGTTGCTGCGCATCTGGCGTGAGTACCGCAAGACCGTCGTTTTCGTGACGCACTCGATCGAGGAGGCAATTTACCTGTCGGACCGCATCGTCGTGATGACGGCGCGGCCGGGTCAGGTCAAGCAGATCGCCATCGTGTCCGAAGCGCGTCCGCGCGATATGGCAAGCGTCGAGATGAACCGGCGTCAACGTGAGGTGCGGGCAGTGCTCGGTGAGGAGATCGCGCGTGCGGCCGCCCTCGAAGAGGCCGACTTGATGGCGGGGGCCTGAGGATGGCGGACGTGTCCTACTCGAAGAATGTCGTCGGGGAACCAGCCGCGGCGGAACCCTCAGCAATATCTTCCCGGCGGTGGCTGCCCGGGCGCGACCGCTGGCTTGGCATCGCTACCATCGTTGCCTTCATTGCCATCTGGGAAATCGTCTACCGGCTCGGCCTGATGCCGACATGGGCCTTTCCGTCGCCCTGGAAAGTCGTTCTCGCCTTTCGAGAGTTGATTGCGAACGGCAAGCTGCTGACCAACACGGCGGCCAGTGTGGGCAGGCAAATTACCGGCGTGCTTCTCGCCGCGCTGGTCGGCATCCCCGCGGGCCTTGCGCTCGGTGCATCGCCAACCGCGCGCGCCGCATTCTTGCCGCTCTGCCGGTTGCTTTATCCGATCCCCGGGATTGCCTGGATTCCGTTGGCGATCCTGTGGTTCGGCGTGGGGTTCACCTCGACCGTGTTCGTGATCTTCTTTTCCGGGATATGGTCGATCATGTTCAACACGATGACCGGGGTGCAGACCCTGTCCGGGCAATATACTGACGTCGCGAAGGTCTACCTCGCATCCCGCAGCCTCTATACCCGCCGCATCCTGATTCCCGGCTCGCTGCCATACATCATCACCGGCATGCGGTTGACCTACGGGGTCGGCTGGCGCGTGATCGTCGGCGCGGAGATGATCTCGTCGATCACCGGTCTCGGCTTTCTGATCGACGACGCCCGCTGGCAACTTCGTCCCGACATCATGATCTGCGGCATGATCACGATCGCCATGATCGGCTGGGTCTCTGAAAATTGGCTTTTCGACTGGGTTGAAGAGAAGACCCTCGTGCGCTGGGGCATGCGTACCAGCTGAAATCATTTCACCCGCCAACACCGCATGACCGGCTCGCGCGGCGGGTCTCAAAGGAAGGCATGACCATGACCGTGGGCGAAAAGAAACTCATCGACTCCGAGGTCGTCGACACCCATCCGCATTACGAGCCGTATGGCTGGCATCACTGGCCGAGCTTCCCTTGGCCGTCTTACCAATATCGCCGCGCTCTCGGCGAAACGCAGGAGGGTGGGGGAAGCGTGTCCGAGAGCTTCCTTGCCGCGAGCAGGATGATCCCGGGCGATTACGACAGCTGGCACAGGGAGTGGATGGTCGTTGCCGACGCCAACATGAAGCGCGGCGAGGCCGAGGAGGCCAGGGGCCATATCCGGACGGCGATGAATTGCTACCTGCGCGCAGCTGACATGTACCGTTCGGCCGAGTTCTGGCTTGAGCCGGACGATCCGCGACGGCTGCCGACATTCGACAAATGCGAGAAGGCCACGCGCAGCTTTTTGCGCTGGACCTGTCCGCAGGGTGAGGTCGTCGAAGTCCCTTACGAACCGGGCAAGCCGATGGCCGGCTATTTCATCCCTTCACCGTTCGGCCGCGGCAAGCGGCCGGCTCTGATCTCCTTCGGTGGTCTCGACTCATTCAAGGACGAACTTTGGTTTATGACCGGGCGAGGCGCTTTGCAGCGTGGCATTTCGGTGCTGCTGATGGATGGGCCCGGGCAGGGCGCGACCTTGCGCCGGCACGGGCTGACCACGCGGTTCGACTACGAGGTGCCCGTCGGCAAATGCATCGATTGGCTTGCCACCCGCGACGACGTCGATATGAGCCGGCTCGCGGTGTCCGGTTCGTCGCTCGGCGGTTATTACGCTGCCCGCGCCGGTGCCATGGAGCCGCGTCTGGCGGCGGCGATTTCACACGGCGGCGTGCTCAGCCTCTATGACCGGTACAAGGATCGACCGGAAAATCACGGTCTCGCCAGCCACATGAAGTGGGTGTTCGGCACGGACTCGATGAAGGGCGTCGCGGAGAAGACCAGGCGCTTCGACATGCGCGGCATATTCGAAAACATGAAATGTCCGTACCTGATCCTGCACGGCGGGCATGACGTGCTCGGCGTCCAGGCGGCGCGTGAAGGCTACGACTACGCCAAGAAAGCGGGTGTCGATGTCACCTTCATTCTGGTCGAGGCGGACAAGACGGGTGCCGAGCATTGTCAGCACGACAATCCGACGCTCGGGCAGGAATTGATGATCGACTGGCTTGCGGACAAGTTCGGCATTGATCAACGTAAATTATGAGCGGCGAGGTCGTCGCTCGGCAAAAGGAGTAGATCGTGCAGAAACACCGCGCTGCGATCGCAATGTTCGTCATCCTGCTTCTGTCCTACATCTTGAACTCGATCGACCGCAGCCTGTTTTCGGTTTTGGCAATCGAAGTACGCAATGCCATGAGCTTGTCGTTGCCGCAGGTCGGTCTCGCCGCGACAATGTTCACGCTCGGCATGGGATTTGCCGGGATCCCGACCGGCTACCTGCTCAGTATCATGTCGCGCAAATCCGTCGTTCTGCTGGGGCTATTGGTTTTCTCCCTGGCCACGCTGTTGACGGCCTACGCGAAAGGGCTGCCGGACCTTTTGGCCTACCGTTTCATATCGGGTCTCGGCGAAGCCATGCAGGTGACGGCGCTGATCGCGATCGGCGCCAGCTATTTTTACCGGCATCGCGCGCTGATGACGGGATCGGTGTCGTTCGCCTACGGGATCGGGTCGTTTATTGGCCCCACGGTAACGGCGTCGCTCCTGAATGCGTATGACTGGAGAATGCCGTTCATCGTATTCGGTCTCGCGGGCATCGTCGCAATGGCGATGGTCGCGCTCGGCGTCAGGCCGTGGTTCAGCGAAAGCAAAGCGAACGAAGAGCATCTAAACGGTAATCAGAACTTCCACGCCGAGGCGGAAGCGCACGACACGATCTGGAACGCGAGGACCATTACGCTGGCGATCGCATCGATCTGCGCTGGTGTGGCCGTCTTCGGTCTCTCCGGCCTCTATCCGACCTATCTGCGTGGTGCGCTCGGGTTTTCGCCCCAGCAGGCCGCGTTCGTAATGAGTGCCATCGGTGTCGGCGGCTTCCTCGCACCGCTCGGTGGATGGCTCGGCGATCGCCTGGGTTACGATAAGGTGCTCATGGTAGCTCTTCCGCTCGCGGCGCTGTCAGGGGGAATTGCATTCACGGAGCTGAACCATTCCGTGATCCTGCACGCGCTTGTCGCCGGTGTGTTTGGTATCGCGGTTCTCAGCCTGCTTTACTCAAACTTGTCTGCCATCATCATCAATTCGATGGGCCCGGCCAAAACGGCGCAAACCTCCGGGCTGTTTATCGCGAGCTATTACATCCCGGCTGCCTTTGCGGGTTATCTTTTGGCGCAGCTGAAGGAAGCATCGAACTGGACGACCGCTGGCATCGTGCAAACGTCCGGTTTCGCACTGATCGCCACCATCCTGATCATCGTCGCCGGCACGACGCGCCGGACGGCGATGTCGCCGGTCAGCACATAGACCATAACGCGACGAGTCGAGCCTCACGCCGCGTTCTCACCGTCACGACCGAACGACAATCTCGTCATCTCATCGGCCAGAAGAAAAACAACCATCGCTTATTGGGAGATTCGCAAATGGCAGAGAAAACCGATCGTACAGGCCCCTCGAAATTCGCCGCTGCCGAGAAAGCCGGCGTCATGCCCGGTGGTGGAACGGTGCCGTTCCGGCTTCCGGCCGGCGCTTTGGATTATCTCGACCGCAACCAGTACGTCTCCAACATGGAGATCATCGCGTATTATCCGTCCGTCAATCTGTCGATCTTCGGGGATGAGCATTCGTGCATGTGGGCGAAGGGTAAGCGTCGCCTGATCGCGTTTCAGGGCGGCTGGGTGGATATCACGGAGCCGACGAAAGCGACGGTGATTGGTGAAGGCAACCTCGGTGTGTTCCAAAGCTGCGTGTACAACAAGCAGTTGAAGAAATGGATCCGCGTCGTTGCGCATCAAATGCCGCTGACGCCGGGAACGCAGCAATATCCGCGCGGCAAATATCACGAAGAATATGCGAGGAAGTCGATCAACGATCCCGGTTTTCGCGGCATCAAGACCTACGATGTGACGAATCCCGAAAAGACCGAATTGCTGAACGAATTCGAAACGGGCAGGACCGGCTTCGGCGTCCATTGTCCATTCTACGATGGCGGCCAATACGCCTATCTGGCGTGCGGTTGGGACGACCAGTTGCGCATGGAGAGCACGGAGCGCGTTTACAGCAACGGCTTGATGATCGTCGACATGTCCGACCCTGCCAAGGTGAAGGAGGTGTCAAAATGGTGGGTTCCGGGCCAGCGCCTCGAAGAGGAGGAGCTTTATCGCACGACCTATCCGTTCGCCGGCGATCAATGTTCATGGACCGGAAACCGGACGCCTTGCGTCGTGCCGATCAGGGTCGAAGATGGCGGTACGGTCGGTTATGGTGGTTATGGACATTTCGGGATGTACGTTCACGATCTCACCGACATCCGCAATCCCAAGGTCTACGGCAAGGTGGCGCACCCGCTCGAGGCCATCGGCGCCATTCCCTATCATCACGTCGTGCCCGTGACGGCCGACCCGGCACGTTATCCGCGGCTGCAGAATCTCGTTATCGCGATACCTGAATCGCTCGAATCCGACTGTCGGGAGCCGTTCCACACCAGCTACGTCGTCGACGTGAAAGACCCTGCCAGACCGCGCATCATCGGGCTCTTTCCGCGCCCGATGCCGCACCCGGACGCACCCTACAAGGACTTTGCGATGGCGCGCGGCCGGTTCAGCTCCCGTGTCATGCAGCACTGGATTGCGCCCGGTAAATCGCGCCCGGACGTAGTCGCGTTGTCGTACCTGAATGCGGGCTTGCGCCTGTTCGATATTTCGGACCCGACAGAGCCGAAAGAGGTCGCGTACTTCGTGCCGCCGCGGGACGGCGATATCGACAATTATATGAGCTGGCGCCGCGGCACGACGGAAGCCGTCTTCATCGAATGGGACCGCAACCTGATCTGGCTATCGACGCACGCGGGGCTTTACTGCCTGTCGGCTCCATTCCTCGGTGCGCCGGTGCTTCAGCCGATGGCCGTCGCCCAATGGTCGGTCCCGCATGTGAATGCCGGCTGGGAAGGATAAGGCGCTGCGCCTCGAGCGCGCCCCGAGTGTAGCTACGTTCACGCAACATCCGGGGCGGCGCGAGAGTTGTCCCGCGGGGTTGCTTTGTGCGTTCGGGGGGCGCCTCGGTTTTCGGAAGGCCCGATGCCCCTTTTTCGCTCTACCTGCGAACCGGAGGATTGGTGTTGTTCCAGGTCGGGACCGAGTTTGTCACACCGACCGAGGGCCAATTATACGATCCCACCGACGGCGCGGTGACCGTTCCGACGGTAGCTCCCGATGACGCGAAAGACCCGGATTGTGTCGTCGTTGCCGGCACTCCCGTCATTCCCTGACTGTCAGTCTGCACCGTCGAGATATAGTGCCTGAGGTGCCTGTGCTTCTTTGCTTGCGCAGCAAAGGGTGCCCCCGCCAACCCCGCAGCCACGAGCGTGGCAATTGCCAATCTGGTCGTTATCATGATCGGTCCTCTCTCAATGGTTATTAAGGGGACGACGTACTCTGTCATCGTAGATAGGGGACGACGTTCTCTTCCATTGTAGATGGGGCCCCGCACGCATTCCGCACGACCTCGCATTCTAAAATCTTATTGAGTGTATGTGATCGCTTTCTCAGGGAACGAAGGTTTGGTGGATGACGTTGGCAAGCGATTGTGTGGGGAATTCGCATTCCCCGCGGTATGCCGCGCACTTGGTCATTGGGCCAAGGGAAGGCCGGACCCGTCGGCTCCGCGCATCCCATGCGCTAATCGCCGCCATCGGCCGCCAGGCTCAGGAACTGCCGTTTCATCGCATTGACCCTCGCGACATAGGCCGAAACGAGGTGATCGCCGCAGCGTTCACCGGCCATCATCCGGAAGTGACGGCGCGCGTACCCTGTGGCGGGGCCGGCACCGCAGAGATGGATAAAGGCGGCCAGATCCTGTTTCTGCTGCGGGCTTGGCTTCGCCTCGCCCGCGCGGCCGAGAACCTCAGTCACGTGGCGGTCGAGATAGACGGATGCCAGCTCGATGGCGTGGCTCGGGAATGCGCGGACGTAGGGGATGAACCCGCAGCCTGTATCGGTGACCGCGTTATCCCGGATACAGAACCGCGCGGCCTCGGCGTAGGCGCCATCGATCATCTGGAAGAGGCCGACGGCACTGGAGGCGGGTTGATAAATCGCGAATGGGTTCAGGCTCCATCGCCAGCGCCAGTAGGTGCGATCGACGGGATTGCCCGAACTCTCGACCTGCGCCAGCGCGGCCAACAGCTCGGGCGTGATCGTGCCGGTGGAATAGGTGCGGAACAGCGCACCGTACTGCCGCCAAGTCTCGGCCGGCTCCTTGTCGAGCCGATGGCCGACAAAGAAGAACAGCTCGGTCGGCTTGTGGATCACGTGATAGACGAGGTTCGTCAACGCGAGGACCGCAATCAGGATCGCGAGCCCGCCTCCGATCCGAACCGCCCGCGGAGTGCTCGCGAGCTTCAGGCGCGCCCATCGGACTCCATGTCGCCAGTGGCGAAGGCGAGGGAGGTTGCTCTTGCGTTTTTTCGGCATGCGTCGTGTGGCGGGTGGCGTAGGGCACAATGAGGAATCGGATTTCTCCGATGATGCCTGATGGCGAATTACGCCGGGTTAATCGACCTTACAAGTTGTTGCCACCTGTAATAAGAGCAATCGTGCCGGTCTGCTTTCCCGAGTGCTCATTTCCCTGATCATCAGCGCACGCTGCGCGGCGGCTTATCGACAAATTCCACGCCGCAGTTGCTTTTGGCGTGCCACACCAATCGGCAGTGCTTTGTGGTTTTGAAGCCGTCGAACGACAGATCGAATCGATTGGCGAAAGTACCTGACCAGCCCAATTGAAGGCCGGCGCCTTGGTCGTGGAAATCTCTCACCAAACAGGGATGGATGCCGGGAATGCCATCGAGGTGCAGCATCGCGAGTTGATTGATTGGAACTCGTTGCAGGCGACGACTTTCGATCATCATAAACCCCCGAGAAGGACAATCAAATTTACTCCTTTAACAATTTAACTGATTTAAATCGCAAATTAAAAGGCAGGCCGATTGTCCAATTAAACTTGTAGGAAATCCCGAATCGGGTGAGGGCTGCTCTCGCGCGTTCCAGGTTCCACTCGAGAGCGCATGCGGCTCCCAACCGGCCGAAAACTTCCGGCGTTAAACGCTGACGCGTCAGGCACGGGCGCGTCATATAACGAAGCCACGGCACCAGCCGTTGCGCCGAGCGGCGTATCCGTCAGCGTCATTCAATCGTTCAGAGGAGTGCTGTCGTAAGAAATTTTGTTGGAAGAGGAGACCGTTGCCTTTGGCTATCTGCGCGAGCGCTTGTTGAACAGCGGATCAATAGATGATCTTTGGCTATCCGCGACATGCGCCGTGTTTAACGGCGGGCAACGGTCTCGCGGGTTTAATTCGCTCGAGCCGAGTTCGTTCCGAATTCGGAGTGTTTATCATCGCGTCGATCTTGTTGTTCTGGCTTTTTGTTCGGGCTCCGGGCATTCCAGTCGAAATCCTCTCGTCTTTGGCCGCGCGCCCATCGCCGGTGAATCCTCAAAGCGTCGTTCTTTGCGGTTGAGATGATATCGCCTGAACCGCGGGCCTGTTTCCGGGAACCAGCGCCGGCGGCGATCGATCCGGTTCATCGAACGTTTTCGCATCTCCGGCGTTCTCTTCAAAACAGGGAGCGCGCCAATGGATTTTCGACAAATTTGCGAACTCGCAAAACGGTTCGACGAAAAGCTGCAACTGGCCACCGAGACTTGTGATCTCGCCAAACGTGACCGGTTGCTTCGCGAGGCTCGGGAACTGGATCAAAGGATCAAGTCACCAGAGCCTATCGCCGATTGATCCTGGAGTGACCGATGGAAGGGGTCGGCCGTAGGCCGCAATATCGTCACTCGCATGTTTGTATATCTTTCAGCCCCGATCGCTTCGTTGTCAGGGCACCTAAGATCGCGCCTGCCAAGAGCTAAGAACCGGCCAAGAATTGTATCTAAGCAATTCTTGGTTCCAGCCACGGGGCGCTGGGTTCCATTCCACTCGCTATCTGCCAATCGACACTAGTGCTGGCGCGCGCGCCAACAACGGACTGTTGGCAAACCGGTCCGCGCACTAGCCAAATCAAGCGCGTGCCGACTACCGTAAAGCCTAGCAAGATAGACACTGTCGTTTTTGAGCGAGGGAACCGCAACCATGCTGATGCGCTGGATTGGTACCGCTGCTATCTGCCTCTCGTTCGCGCCGCCGGCAAGCGGATCGGGGATCCTCCACCGTGCCTCCTGCAGCGTGGTGCGTCTCTACGTTGCAAAATACTCTGCACCTGTCGCGGAAGCCTGGGCCAGAAGCAAAGGTGCAACCGAGGCGGAAATCGAAGCTGCCCGGCTTTGCCTCAAGAACGGCCCGGTGCAGACGACTGCCTCAGTGTCGAGGTGGTGAAAGAGCGGCGCCTCGCTTTCCGCATTTCAGCGAGACGGGCACGGCAACAACCGCGATAAATCAGGTCCAACAAAGCGTGCACAATCGAACCCTCCGGGGTTGATCGTCGCTAACACCTTTGTCGGATTGCGAGGGTGATCCACATCACCAATCGCCACGGGCTCACAACGGATTTACCAAGCATGAAAGGCGACACGTTTCGGCGGCGCCCGAAACGGCCGAGCACCTGGGCGCGATTTCGCGGCGGTGCTGCAACGATATCCAGGAACTTTACGCCGCGCTTTCCATTGGTCCTGAGTTTGGAGGACCTGACATGGGTGAACTGCTCGAGGCATTAAGTTCAGCGGATGCGGACATCCCGCCTGATGGACGACCTGACAGAACGGCTGGGGAAAAGACTGCGGATGCTGTCAAAGCGGCCAGCCAAACCGTGACTGACGCGATCGACGCGGGCCGACGACCGGGCATGCCCCTGGATACTCTGGCACGTCTAACTCGCGAGTCGCCTTTAGCCGCCTTGGCGATTGCGTTCCTGTTCGGCGTCGCCATTTCGCGGCCTCATTATCAGCCGGTTCGCAGGCGCATATTCTGATCCGGTTCAAATCCGGCTGATGATTTTAGTCCTAATTCCTAATTCTTTGGTTCCCGACGGGTCCGCCGTCGGATAGCTTTCACGGAACGTTA
This sequence comes from uncultured Alphaproteobacteria bacterium, assembly GCA_963756215.1. GTDB lineage: Bacteria > Pseudomonadota > Alphaproteobacteria > Rhizobiales > Xanthobacteraceae > Bradyrhizobium. The sequence goes on from CAVWMY010000005.1 coordinate 230,451, forward strand.
ACGATTGTCCCAGGCCAAAGTTGATCGGTTGACCCGTGGCGCGGTGGACCTGGGGCTGCATACAAGCCTTACGTTAAGTCCGACTAGCTTGTGTGAACGACCAGTTTTTCTTCGGAAAAGAACTGGAGCGCGCCATAACCCTCAGTATCGACGGCGTATCTAAAGCTGCCTTCGATTGTCGGAAACACGGCGATGATTGTGCCCAGTTCATGGTTGTCGGCTGTGCTATCGACCTTCTCGCCAATCGCAAACTTCGACATTGAAAACTCCTTTAGGAATCATCAGTGCAGATTATATCCACCTGATTAGCTGATCGCTCCTTAACAATTTATCGTCGGGAATTTTCAATCGCGGTTGTTGCCATAATATCTCAGCTCCTGTTCCCTCCGCCTTTCGACGCCACAGCTTCGTCACCTTTTCGCCAATTCCCGCCGTCGGAAGCCGTAGTTTTGGTCGCCGCCGAGGCGGCGCAATGGCGAGGCAAGCCAGCACTCAGCGGACCAGCACACCGGTGCGGACATGCGATGCCGCCACGGCTCGCAGTTTGACGGCAGAACGGTACCAAGTGCTCAATCACAAATAACGGACCATCACATCCCTCTGACCATTCGGAACGTCGGTTGTCGGCGACGATTAAGCCTTCTCAAAATAACGGAGATCAACATGCGAAGGCTAATCTTCACCACCATCACCGCGACTGTTATTGGCGTAGCCTCTATAAGCGGCTCCTATGCGGCAGGTAGAGGATCCACCCCGATGGGACCGGCGACGGGCTCGACGACCGGCTCGGCGACGAACACTCCGGGCATGAGCACGGGCACCACGACAACAGGAATGGGTAACAGCGCCGGTAGTGCGGCCGCTGGCGCCAATAGTGTCTCAAATCCCTCCGGCAACCAGCTTATGCCGGGGTCTCCGACTACCATGGGCGGTCGACCTGAGGGCGGTCGGCGGTAATTCAGATCAACCCCAGCGACTCAAAAACGCGCTGGGGCCGATCTGCTCGCACGAAGAGCCGCGCGCGACGTCCCTGCGTTCCAGTTCATTCGCGCGCGATCAGGCTCGATATCTCGCCCACACCGAAGCGGGCGGGATAGTTGCCTTGCTAAGCCGAAGCCACGACACAGGTGTCTTTTACCGATTTCGCAGCGAGGATGCTTCTGGAGGCGAATTCGGCCGAGATGAAGGCCCCGACGATCAGCACGGCGCCGATGAGTTCAAGGTGATGCGCGTCGACGAGGTGGATGCCCACAGCGCCGACCACTCCGCCGAGGGAAAGGCCCAGATAGGAAAACGAATTATTCATACCCAATACCACCGGGGCGGCCTGCGGAGCCACGGTAACCAGGCGATGTTGTTGTGGCGCGAGATAGCCCCAGCCGCAGGCGCCCCAGATCGCAATCGCCACCGCTGCGGTCCACAAATTTGCGCTGGTCCAGGGCAGCAGCGCGGTATTGATCGATTGAACCGCCAACAGCAGGAAAATCACTTTCCGGCTTCCGATCGCATCGATGAGGCGGCCGGAGAGCAGGTTCATGAACGTCCCGGCCGCTCCCCACAGCACCATCAAAGCCCCGAGCACCATTCCGTTGCCCGCGATCGCCCGATCAAACACGACGGTGAAGTAAGTGTAGACCGTAAAGAGCCCGGCCATTGTCAGTAACGTGGTGAGCAACGTCAGGCCGATCCGGGGATCCGCAAGCGGTGCGAGCCGCTGCCTGAGGTTGATCTTGGGCGGTAACGGAACTTCCGGCAGCATCGCCCAGACGCCGAGCCCGGCTACGGCGGCAATCGCGGCGACGAATGCCATCGTCCAGCGCCAGTCACCAAAGTTACCGATGAGCGCCCCAATCGGCGTGCCCAGTGCAGTCGACCCGGCCAAGCCGGCGGCCACCACCGAGAGCGCGAAACCCCGCCGCGCGGGTGCGACGAGCATTGCAGCAGCGCCCGTTGCGGTGGGGGCAAACATTGCCGCGCTGACGCCCGCCAGCACGCGTGTTGCCATCGCAATACCGTAGCTTGGAGCCAGCGCGGTTGCGAGATTAGCGACCACAAACAACGTCAGACTCCAGAACAGCAGGGATTTGCGCCGTACGCCCGCTGCTAGAGCCGCGATTGTCGGCGCCAACAGCGCGTATGTGATGGCGTAGATCGTCGCCATCTGTCCGGCAGCTTCGATCGACACGTCGAAACTTTGCGATATCTGGGGCAACACCCCCGCGACGACAAAACTATCGGTCCCAAGCGCGAACATCCCGACGGCTAACACGAGCAAGCGGCGATCCATAACCGGTGTCCTTCATATAGTTTCATGACGCAACTATAAAACAGATAGTTGCGTGACGCAACTGATTATGCTAGTTTGTCGGCATGTATCGAAAACGTTTCACCGGTATGAACTGCTCGATCGCCCGCGCCCTGGATGAGGTGGGCGAGTGGTGGTCCTTGCTTATCGTGCGCGAATGCACGCAGGGCCGCCAACGCTTTGACGAGTTTCAAAATGAGCTGGGAATCGCACGCAACATTCTGACCTCTCGCTTGGAGCGGCTGACGGAACTGGGAATCATCGAAAGATTTCCGCTTGAGGATCGTGCCAATACGGACGGCTACCGTCTGACCGCGAAAGGTGAGGAGTTGTACCCCGTCATCGTCGCCCTGATGCAATGGGGCGATCGGTGGCTTTGCCCCAACGGCAAGCCACCAACGAAGCTGGTGGATGACGTGACAGGCCGGGCCGTCGAAAAAATCAGCGTCAGGGACTCCAAGGGAAACGCATTGTCGTTTCGGGATGTCCGGTTCGCGCCGGGTCCGGGCGCGACCGCGACAACCATGGCCGTGATCGAGGAACGAAACCGCCGTGTGCTCGGCAAGGCCGGGCAATAGAACGACTTGATTTTACCTGAGGCCCGCGCGCGGGTCGGGCGTCCGGACCAAACGCCAGCTTAAAAAGCTTGAAAGCAAAGCAACGATCGCGGCCGCGGAAAGTGCCGCGCCGAAGCCGGCGGCGATGCTCTCGCGCACAGCGTCCCCGAGAGCCTCCCGGACTGCGGCAGGCATGACGGATAGCGCACCGTCGGCGTCGCCTGCAACAATCCGCAGGCTGAGGCCGTGCCAGTCCACGACCCCGCCTGGAACACGTGGTGTTCCCAGTTTGCGCAGGCTGACGTCGGCCACGCCGGCAAGCACGGCACCAAGACCAGCAACGCCGGCGATAATTCCCAGGAAGCGCGTGGTGGCGGCCATACCGCCTGCCATCCCGGCTCGTTCCGGCGGCACGGCAGCGACTTGAGCCTTCGTGGTCTCGCTGTTCAAGAGACCTGTGCTGAATCCCGTCACGAGCATACCGACTGCGGCCGCCCAATAACCCAAGCCTGCCAGAATCCCCACGACCACGATCGCATTGCCAAGCGCTACAAGCGCCAGACCGAACGTCAGGAGCGCGCGGCCCGACACACGCGCAGCCAGCTTTGCGCCAACGGTGGGACCGAACAGCAGTGGCAACGCGAAAGGTATCATGGCGAGGCCGGCCGTCACCGGCCTGTACCCGAACGCATCCTGCAAATACAGCGGCAGAAGGGTCATCATGACCTGCGCCGCCGCAGCATAGCCAAACATGGAAATTGCGGCTCCGACCACGGTCGAGTCACGAAACAACGAAAGATCGATCATCGGTCGTGGATGGAGCCTCTCGGCGAAAACGAAAGCGACGAGGAGTACAATGCCGATAACCAGCTTCAACAGCGTCGAGAGGCTCAGCCATCCGACAGCATTGGCGTCGATCAGTGCCCACACGATGCTGAAAAGGCCGGTGCCGAACAGCAAGATTCCGGCCACGTCCAGGCGTTGGGCATGGGGATCGCGGGATTCGTCGGTCGAGGTGACGGCAAGCGAGATCAGGCCGATGCCAATCGGAAGGTTGATGAGAAAGGCCCACCGCCATCCAAAATACGATGTCACAACTCCACCCACGATTGGTCCGAGAGAAGGCGCTACGCCCATCACGGTGCCCCAGATCGCGTAGACGCGAACGCGCTCACGCGCTTCGAAACCGTGGCCAATGACGGCAAGCGAAGCGGTCAACTGCAGCGCGGCGCCTATCGCCTGCAATGCGCGCGCGCCGTTCAACACAGCCAGATTCGGTGCGAGCCCACAGAGCACCGATGCCAACGTGAAAATAGACAATCCCAGCAGCAACATGCGTCGGCGCCCGACGAGATCGGCCAAGGAGCCGGCAGGCATCAGAAGCGCGCAGAAAGGCAGCACGTAGGCGCTGACAACCCATTCGACATCTGTGAATGCACCGCGAAAATCGCGCGCAATCGCCGGCAGCGAGACCGCAACGATATTGGTGTCGAGCATGATAAGAAATGGAGCGCCGGCACAGCAGAGCAGCATCCGCAGTTTGCGACCTGACCATTTCGCCGCGGGCTCGCCCGGAACCTCGCCCGAGGTTCGCGGTGGGTTCGCCGGCGGATCGACATCGGGCTGATATTCGTCCACGGCAGGGATTACGCCATCCCGCCTCGTCATTTCCAGTGCCACGTCGTCTCCGATAAAACCGTTATTAAGACGACATGCGCTCGAGATCCTTTGTCGCGCGGTCGTAGATGTCGGGATCTCCGAGCGCATTGGCAAGCACCAGTGCGCCCGTAATCGTTGACAAAAATGCCGCCGCGCCCTTCTTCGCGACGCCGGCGGCGACAAGCTTGTCGAGGCACATCTTGAAGAATGCCTTCACTTCGACGGCGACCTCTGACGGCAAATCCATCGCACCGGCCGCAAGGACCGCAGCGGGACACATGTGATTTTTGGATTGGACCGTTGAACGAAACGCGCGTGTCCACACCTTTGTAGGTTCGGCGCCATTCGCAGACGCTTCGTCGATGAGCTTTGCGACCTTGCCTGTGTACCGGCGGATGACTTCAGCGGCCAGTTTCTCCTTTGTCGGAAAGTAATAATGAACGCTCGAGCTCTTCACACCGACCTCAGCTGCGATCTCGCGAAAGCTGAAGCCGTTGAACCCTCCGATCCGAATCCGTCGTTCGGCTGAGTTAATGATGGCCGTCGCCATGTCCGTCATGATCGCGTCTCTATCTATCACTAGGTAGATAACCTATAACAGCATCACAGGCAATGTCATAAAGCCGAGCCGCCGGTTCCAATTACCGGAGCTGCCTATGGAGGAACATGACATGTACTACGAGGTCGTCTCGCAATGCGTGCAAAACCTCAAGAATCTGGAGCCATGGCTTGTCAAGGCCGAGCAATTGTCGGCTGTGAAGAAGTTCGATGTCCGGGTGCTTTTGAACGCACGTCTTGCGCCCGACATGGGAAATTTCATCTATCAGGTCCAGAGTGCGTGCGACTACGTTAAAGCCGCCGCCGCCTGGCTCTCAGGACAGCTGCCACCCAAGCACGAGGATAACGAGGGGACAGTCGACGAATTGCGCGCCCGCATCCGAAAGACCGTTGCTTTTGCGGAAAGCATAGCTGAAGTCCAGTACGCCCGGGCGTCCGAACAGGATATCGCCTTTTCCTGGGCGCCGGGCAAGATCATCCATGGCAAAGATTATCTCCTGCAAATGACCATCCCGAACACGTTCTTTCATCTCGGAATGGCCTATGCGATCCTTCGTCACAACGGCGTCGACGTCGGCAAGATGGACTTCCTGGGTCCGATCAATCTGGTTGCCGCATCGGTTTGATTGTCGAGGTAAAGTAAAGCTGCGCAAGCGGTCCCCGGAAGTGTAGAGGGGCGGGCGTCGCCAAAGCGGCTCCGCCTCGATGAGACCAGCGGTCGACCTGAGGGCGGTAGGCGGTAACTCAGATCAACCCTAGCGGCTCAAAAAAACGCGCTGGGCCGATCTGCCCGCGACGGCCCGCGCACGGGCGCACTCCTTGCTTCTCGGAAGGCCGGTGCGATCCTCACGATCGCCTTGATCGGCAAGGGCGGACTTTCCTTGCGCCGATCGAGCTGTCGCCGCATCGCGCGGTAACGGTGGACAATTTGCCGGCTATTCCAGTCTGTCCTGCGGCGGCTGCGCCGGGTTCTTCTCCTCGGCGATTTCACGCTCGGCTTGTAACCAAAAATCCATCTCCGAGCCCGTCTTGCCACTTTGCTCCCAAAGCTCGTACGCGCGTTGTCTGATTTTGTCTTCCATGCCGCTCATCATCAACTCCATTTTTCATTTAGGGTAGCTTGACGTTGGGTTCGCGTGCCCAGACCCGTAACTTTGAGAGGCTGTCGACAAACGATCTGGCCTCCTTCACGCTTCCAATAGCGATGCAGCCCTCATCCAGGTCTTCTGTGTTGATGCCGGACTTCTTGAATAGCGGCACGGCAGACTCGACATACCCGATGAACTTGCAGTGCGCGAAGGCATCTGCGACGAAGTCGCGTGCCGAGGACTCTTGCAACAGGTCATCGATCGCGCTGGCTGTTGGCAGGAGTGCAACCGCGTCATAGAGAACGGATGGACCTCCATCAATCATCTGATCGGCCGGAATCCAGCTACCGTCGCCTGCTTTCACGCCAGTGATTGTTGGCGCGACGATCTCATAGCTGGCGCCGGCCTTGGTGAGTGCGCCTTTGAGCGCATCGAGAAGTCTCGCGTCGGTCCCGTCGGAAACGAGGATGCCTAATTTTCGGCCTTCGAAACGTGCGGGCCCGTTTTCGACGATGCCGAGGGCCGGGGAGGGATCGAGATCCTGGCGAGTGGGAACGGCGGCGTCGGCCGGTTGGGGCATCTTTTGCAAGCCCAGTTTCCCAGCGACCTTATTGGCGAGGGTCTCGTCTATATTCAGGAGATGGGAAACCATGCGCTCCCGTATCGCGGGAATTTTGACCTTGCTGAGCTCAAATGTGAGTGCGGCGGCTATGTGCGCCTGCTCGCCCATGGTCTGACTGATGAAGAACTGACGCGCCTGGCTATAGTGATCCGCAAAGCTTTCGGGGCGTACGCGCCGTTTGGCGCCTTGCTCGACATCGGGGAACGGCGTGAAACCGCGCTTGGGCGATTCTCTCGGGCCTTCGCCGAACGAATTCGGCTCGTAGTTGGCGCGTCCGACCGGATTGCGCATCGCCATGTGGCCGTCCTGCTGGAAGTGGGCGAACGGGCATTTGGGGGCGTTGATCGGGAGGTGAGTGAAGTTGGGACTTCCCAGGCGTTTGAGTTGAGTGTCGAGGTACGAGAAATTGCGACCTTGAAGCAGAGGGTCGTTCGAGAAATCTATTCCCGGCGGAACGTTCTGGGTCATGAAAGCGACCTGTTCGGTTTCCGCGAAGAAGTTATCGGGCATGCGATCGAGCACCAGCCGACCGACGGGGACCGGAGGCAAAAGTTCCTCCGGAATAATCTTTGTCGGATCGAGAACGTCGAACTCGAACGAGTCCGCGAATTCTTGATCAAATAATTGCAGTCTTAATTCCCATTCCGGGAAGTTGCCGGTTTTGATCGCGGTCCAGAGATCCCGCCGATGGAAGTCGGGATCGGCACCGTTGATCTTGACGGCTTCGTTCCAGACGACCGACTGCAGGCCCAGCTTGGGCTTCCAGTGAAACTTGACGAAAGTGGACTCGTTCTTGGCGTTCACAAGTCGAAAGGTATGGACGCCGAATCCTTCCATGAAACGAAACGAGCGCGGGATTGCGCGATCGGACATCACCCACATGACCATATGCATGCTCTCGGGGGTGAGGCTGATGAAGTCCCAGAAATTATCGTGGGCCGACTGGGCCTGGGGAAAGGCGCAGTCGGGCTCTTCTTTCACCGCGTGAATCAGGTCGGGAAACTTGATGGCGTCCTGGATGAAGAAAACCGGGATATTGTTGCCGACGATGTCCCAGTTGCCTTCCTGAGTGTAGAGCTTCACGGCGAAGCCTCTGACATCCCGTGCCAGGTCGACAGAACCTTTGCTTCCGGCGACGGTGGAAAATCGGACGAAAGCAGGCGTCTTTTCTCCGGCGCGCTGGAATAGGTCGGCCCTCGTGTACTTCGATAGAGACTTGTAGTTTTCGAAGAAGCCATGCGCCGCATATCCACGCGCATGCACGACCCGCTCGGGAATGCGCTCGTGGTCAAAGTGGAAGATCTTCTCGCGAAAATGGAAGTCTTCGATCAGCGTCGGTCCACGAGGACCGATTTTCAGGGAGTTCTGATCGTCGGAAACCGGTCCACCCTGGGCCGTAGTCAAAGTAGCGGTTTTGCCCGACGCCGTCTGATGAAGTTCGCCGCCTTCGCCGCGATCGAGGCCTTGATCGTGTATCTTCGCCCTCGGGCCGGATATGGGCTTGGATTTCGTGGTTTTCGCCATTGTGCGATACCTCGTGGACGGGAATCGAGAAATGCTCAATCCGCGGGGACGTGGTACGTTCCGCTTCGGCCGCCAAAGCAAGGCCGTCCAACGAAACGGCCGCTGTGGCCTCGGCCATCGAGTACGGAACGGACGAATTGACGGGTGTGAAGCTTTCCCGGCGACAGCAAGATGAACGACAAAGCGCGATTGACTCCGAGTTGAGCTTTCGCGGGAGCTCGGGACACGTCGGCGCCCAACGGCATTAACCCAAAAACGGCAGATGGCGTTCGGGAGGCCCAAAAAGGGTGTTTTTTCACGGACATAGCCGGACAAAGGGGCGTCACCTCTGTAAGATCACCGACAATGCCCCTGCCGCGGCCCGGAAACCGGCGGCTTTCCCATCACCTGTTTGCACCGAGATTGTCATGGCCCTTGTAAAAACCACAAAAATTCCCGGTGCGAACGCCAAAGGCAAGCAGCCCCCCGAAGTGCAGGGAACGCGCCCCAAGGCAACCGCGCCGCTGCGGACCGGCAACGCGCCTCACGGATCGCACTCCGATAAGGTTTCAGAGCGTGTCGCAGCCGCGACGGAAGAACTCGCCAGCGGACTGACGGAAGCGTCGGCGGCGGCGGAAGAGCTTCGGCGATCGATGGAGCAGATCGCGGCTGGCGCAGATCAAGCGTCCGGGGCGTCCCATGAGCAGTTGGAGGCCGTCAAAAGCGTGGCGGCGAACCTCAAAATCGCTCGGGTCGAGGCCGATAGTGTGCGCAGGCGCACCGAAGCAACGCAAGCATCCCTGACCGAAGCGGTGACGCAGATCACTACTTCTGTACAAGCCATCGAACGGAACGCCGAGCGGCAGGTGGCATCGGGCAAAATTATCGGCGAGCTTCAGCGCCGTGCCCAGGATATCAGCGAAATCACAGACACCGTCAGCCGCATTTCAGACCAAACCAATCTCCTGGCGCTGAACGCCGCAATCGAGGCCGCGCGTGCCGGCGATCATGGGCGCGGTTTCGCGGTCGTGGCTGAGGAAGTGCGCGCGCTTGCCGAGACATCCGACAAAAGCGCGTTGGATGTAAAAGGACTAGCGGAAGAAATCCAGACGAATGTCCAAAGCGCCGTGGGGACGGTGACGGCTGCCGCAAGCGCAGCAGTCGCTCAAGCCAAGGAAGGCGCCCTTGCTGTGGAGACGCTGGTTGCGATACGCGACGACATGGGCCGCCTTGCGGAGGGTAGCCAGGAAACGCTGCTGGCAACGATTGATGCCGAACGTGCGATAGGGGAGGTCCAAAAGGGAGCGGAAATGGTCGCGAGCGCCGCGGAAGAACAGTCGTCGGCTGCAAACGAAGCCCAGTTGGCTATCGCTCAACAGGCGCAATCGCTGGATCAGGGACAGGTCGCCGCTCATTCTCTCGCTTCATTGTCCGAACAATTGCGCGGGGGAACCGCGGCCCGGTCCGCATCCGAGCAAATCGCGAGCACCGCGGAGGAGCTGTCCGCGACCATCCAGGAACTGTCGAGTGCTGCAAGTCAGATCATGACGGCCGTCGAGCAGATCAATCGTGGATCGCAACAGCAGGCTGCGGCTGCGCAACAAACGTCCGCCGCTTTGACCCAGATCGAGCGCAGTGCACAGGTGGCGCGGGAGAAGGGCAACCTCGCGAATGAGCGCGTCGGAATGGTGTCCAAAGCCATGGAGGAGAGCCGCGTTTCGATCGCGCAGCTCGTTACCGGCGTCAGCGATGCGGTCGACCAAACCCGTGGTAGCCTGGAAGTGATCGTCCAGCTCGAAGCGATCGGCCGCAAGATCGAGAAAATCGTCGACTCGATTACTCTCGTCACAATTCAGACCAGTATGCTCGCCGTCAGCGGTGCCGTCGAAGCGGCCCGTGCCGGCGATGCAGGTCGCGGCTTCGCACTCGTGTCGAACGACATACGTAGTCTGGCCCGTGAAGCGTCGGAAAGTGTCGGACGGGTCAAGGAAACGGTACGCGGAATCCTCGACCAAATCGCGTTGCTGCGTCGCGATCTCGAACAGATTGTCGTGGCGGCCGAACTTGAGGTTCAGAATAACCGGGCGGTGGTCAAGACGCTCGAAAACCTGACCAGCGACGTCGCGGCGCTCGGAAAAGCCAACCACGCAATCCTGCAGGGCGCAGCCGCAGTCCTCGCGAGCGCGGGGGAGACTGCGGCTGCCGCCAAGCAGATCGCCGCAGCCGCGGAAGAGGCGAGCGGCGCTTCTCGACAGGCCGCTACCGCCTCTGCCCAACAGGCCAGCGGCGCCGACGATTTGGCCGCGGCCATCGAAGAAATCGCGTCCCTTTCGGACGAACTGAAAAAACAGAATGGCTGACACGGGAACCGGCTTCGAGGCGGCTTTGCAACGCTTTCTGACTTTCCGTTCGGAAGGGCGGCTCTACGCATTGCCGGCAGGCTTGATCGGAGAGGTTATCCGCATGCCGGCAATCGCACGCATTCCGCAGGGGCCAAAATGTTTATTGGGCTTGGCAAACTTGCGCGGCTCGGTTGTTCCGGTGGCAAGCATTCGAGCGATCCTCGGACGTTCGGAGGTTGCGAGCACGTCCTCCTCACGGCTGATCATCCTCGATGGCGCCGCACCGGTTGCTCTGGCGGTGGACGAGGTAGCTGCTCTCGTAAATGTGGAAGAATCCAAAGTGAGTTCCGCGGACGCGGAGCTTGCCGCCGAGGCCGGTGAGCAATTGAAGGGCGTTTTTCAGCTCGATGCGAATGTCGCACGGATACTGGACATCGAAGGGTTACTTCAGCGATCGTTCGTGCCCAATGCTTCCCGGCGGGCAGCCGTTGCGTCGGTGCAACGCGTCGGGGAGGCGAAGCCAGTCGACGATATTCGCCGACGCCTTGTTACATTCGAAGTGGCAGGCCAGGAGTATGCGCTCGATCTCGACGTTGTCAGGGAGATCGTGCCGGCGCCGGAAGAGCTAACGTCCATACCCGGCAGCGATGACGCGGTTCGCGGTGTGATGACCTATCGAGATGGGTTGTTGCCCCTGCTGTCGCTGCGGGTATTGCTCGGACTGCCGACCGGGATCCAACCGCGCGAAAAAGTTCTTGTCACGACTGTCGGCGCCGTACAGGTCGGGCTGATCGCCGATCGGACCCGCGCGATTTTTTCCGTCGATCCGAACTTTGTCGAACCCACACCCACGATTCTCAACGCGCGGGCCGGAGGCGAGACGCAGATCAAGGCGATCTACCGCGCGCAAAACGGGCGGCTGATTTCAATTCTCGCACCTGAGCAATTATTCCGAGAGGATGTCATGCAGAGATTGGCGCAAGGGGGCGGCGTCATGAAGTCGGGCGCTTCGGATGTGTCGCACGGCGTTCAGGAACAGGATTTGAGGTTTCTGGTTTTCCGCCTGGGCGACGACGAGTTTGCGCTGCCGATCGATGCCGTCGAGGAGGTCGCGCGGGTTCCAGAACAGGTTACGCGTCTTCCGAAGACACCGAAATTCCTCGAGGGCGTCATCAACCTGCGGGGAGAGGTTCTTCCGGTGGTGGACCAACGCAGACGCTTCGAAATGCCGGCGCGCGAGCCAAGCGCCGACCGAAGATTGGTGGTCGTTCGAACGGACCGCCATCGCGCCGGCCTCATCGTGGACAGCGTCTCGGAAGTACTGCGCTGCGGCGCGCGGGCACTCAAACCGGCGCCGAACCTGGCGGGCGATGCTTTGGCATTGGTTCGCTCCGTCATTAATCTTGAATCGGCGGGGCGCATGGTGCTTCTGCTCGATCCCTCGGAGTTGCTGAGCCGGACCGAACGCGGCCTGCTCGATACGTTCACCAGAGACATGCGCGGCAAGAAAACACGGCGGGAATGACCGTGATAAAAGTGCTCGTGGTGGACGACTCGGCTCTGGTCCGTAAGCTGATCGGTCAGGTTTTCTCAACACAATCGGATTTCGAGGTTCGTTTTGCCCGCAACGGACGGGAGGCGCTTTCCGCCATCCCCGAATTTGGCCCCAACGTCATTACGCTTGATGTTCACATGCCGGAAATGGACGGGCTCGCGTGCCTGGACCGGATCATGATCGAGCATCCGTGCCCGGTGCTGATGGTGTCGTCCATGACGGCCAAGGGAGCCGATGCCACGCTGGAGGCACTCCGGCTGGGTGCGGTCGACTTCATCTCGAAGCCGACGGGCGCCGTTTCGCTTCGGATCAACGAATTGGCGCCCGAACTCATCAGAAAAGTCCGCGCTGTCGCGGGGGCAAAACTCAAGACCACCCTGCGGCTGCGGGAGCGTGTTCGGCACCGTATCGGGATACCGTCACGCCTTCGCGCGGTTGAGTCCGGAACGCCGGCCGCGGCCAGAGGTGACGGGCTGGTGCTGATGGGGACATCGACCGGCGGGCCACCCGCATTGGAGCAGGTCTTGGCGGGTCTGCCGGCGTCTTTTCCCTGGCCGGTGCTGGTCGCCCAACATATGCCGGCGAACTTCACCGGCCAGTTCGCGCGCCGCCTGGACAAGCTGTGCGCTTTGGCCATTCGAGAGGTCAGCGATCCGGTCCCGCTGCAACCGGGCTTTGCCTATGTAGGGCGAGGGGACGCCGACCTGATCGTTACCCGCCGGGGGGCGGGTCTGGTGGCAATGGCGGCACCGGCGCAGGCCGGTTACCTCTGGCACCCAAGCACGGATCGATTGGTCAGGAGTGCCCTGAACTATATGGGCGCCAGTCAGTTAATAGGCGTGCTCATGACGGGCATGGGCAACGACGGCGCCGAGGCCATGGCGCTGCTTCATCAACAGGGCGGCAAGGTTATTGCCGAAGCCGAGGAAACTGCGGTGGTATGGGGTATGCCCGGCGAATTGGTCAAGCTGAACGGAGCGGACTACGTTTTGCCGCTTCACGACATCGCTGAAAACTTGCTTAGGCTGGTGCCCGCGTGCCGCTGATCCGAACCTCACTTAATCCCGCGGCGCAGCCCCAAGCCGGCGCGGAAAAAATTGCGCAAGATCTCGCGCACGGCAATGACGATCAACGTTGGGATGCCGCGCGAGCCGCGGCTGGAGCGCCGGACGGCCTGCGATTGCTACGCAGCGCGATGTTCGTCGAGCGTGAACCGCGCGTCCTTGAAGCGATATTTACCAGCCTCGCGCGGATAGGCACGTCAGAGAGCGCGGAAGCGGTCCTACCTTGCCTGCGCTCCGACGATTCGAAGCTGCGCACGGCAGCACTGGACGCGTTGCGCGCGATGCCGGCGGCCACCAGGCTGCATCTACCGCATCTGCTGCATGACGCTGATCCGGATGTCCGTTTGTTAGCATGCGATCTCGTCCGCGAACAAACGCCCGCCGAGGCCGCTCGGTTGCTCAGCGAGGTGCTTGTGCACGACAGCGAGGCCAATGTATGCGCGGCTGCCGTGGAAGTGCTTGCCGAAACCGGCGGCCCCGATGTTTTACCGCTGCTGGCGCAATGTGCCGCGCGTTTTCCCGATGATCCGTTCCTGGCTTTCGCAATCGAGATTGCCGGCGAACGTCTCGGGTCGCAAGCGTTGAATCGTGACTGAACCGGTTCGGGTCACAGAGGAAGAATTTCGCCGGCTCGCGGAATTCCTGTATCGGCGAACGGGTATGGTCTTCACCGAAAGCAAGCGCTATTTCGTCGAGCGCCGGATCATAGAGCGCATGGCCGCGACGGCGAGCAACACGTTTTCCGATTATTACGTCTATCTGCGTAGCGAGATCAAAGGCGAAGTCGAACAATTGATCAACGCCTTCACCGTCAACGAGACCTATTTCTACCGTGAAGATCATCAGCTCGAATGCTTGAGCAAGGATTTGCTGCGGGAGCGGACGCTGGTCAAATCGCCAGGCGAGACCATCCGGATCTGGTCGGCACCATGCTCGACCGGAGAAGAACCATATTCGATCGCGATATGGCTGCTGGAGAACTGGCCCGAGGCCGATGCGTACAGCATCGAAATTGTCGGGTCGGATATCGACACCAGGGTGCTCGAGGCAGCCTCCGAAGGAATATTCGGCAAACGCGCGCTGATGCGGCTTTCGCCTCATCTGATCGGTCGCTATTTTCGTACGCTCGACAACGAGCATTGGCACATCCTCGACGATCTCCGGCTTTCAGTCCGTTTTTCGCGTGTCAACCTGATTGAGACAAAGGACACGCGGCTCGAAGGAAAATTCGACGTGATCTTTTGCAGGAACGTCTTGATCTATTTTGACGACGAGTCGCGTCGCGTTGCGGCGGAAAATCTCTATGATTGTCTTTTGCCGGGCGGCTACATTTGCCTTGGGCACACGGAATCGATGAGCCGTATCTCGCCGTTGTTCGAAGTCTGCCGATTTGCCGATGCTATCGTTTACCGAAGGCCAGCGAGATGATCGTATGACCGGCACGAAAACCAGGCGGGTCCTTATCGTCGACGACGCCGCCTTGGTGCGGGCGTATTACCGGCAGGCGCTCGATCAAGCCGGATACCACGTCGATGAAGCATTGAACGGGCTGGAGGCGTTGGAGAAGGTCCTGTTGCATTCCTACGATCTGTTGATCGTCGATATTAACATGCCTCGCATGGATGGCATGACATTCCTGCGAACACTTCGGGAGAAAGAGCTTCCGTTGTCGGCGGTCCCGGCGCTGGTAACGAGCACGGAATCCGGCTTGCAGGACATGGATGCCGCCAGGGCCGCGGGCGCAAATTACTACGCGGTCAAGCCGTTAAAGCAGCAGGCACTCACGGAACTCGCTGGCATGCTCTGTGGTGTCATTCCATGAACGAGTTCATCGAGCAGTTCCTCATAGAGAGCCGTGAGTTGGTCGCGGAGGCTACGGCGGCTTTGCTCGCCTTGGAGCAACGGACGGACGATTCCAATCGGATTGACGGCGTATTCCGGGCTTTTCATACCCTCAAAGGCGCGGCGGGAATCGTCGAATTTGAACCCATGGGCCGCGCGCTTCACGCCGCCGAAAGTGTCCTTGCCGGTTTCCGGTCGACGTCGAACGTTATTTCACCGGTCGTCATCGATGAATGTCTTGCCTGCCTCGATCAGGTTACCCGGTGGCTGGATGAGATGGAGGCCTCGGGACAGACGCCGGCAGACGCAGATCCGGCCGCGGTCGCCATTGTACAACGTTTCGCGGCAGCGACCACTGCGGACCCGCAGAACGGGCCGCTGCCCGATGTTGACTGGCTCGCGCGGCTGCGCGACATGCATCCGGGTCGCTTCTCGGAAGCAAAGACGGCGCTGCGCTACGTTCCCGACGGGGAGGCGTTTTTTCAGGGCCGGGATCCCCTCCAACTCGTGGCGAACCTGCCGGGGCTGATTGCAATCGGCCTCGAGCGGCGGGCAACGACGGAGCCGTTTGACGCCATCAATCCGTTTAGCTGCGCGCTAGACATAACTGCGCTGACGTCCGGTGACGCCAAATCAGTGACGCGTCTGCTCGGCGAAGTCGCCGATCAGGCCGAGGTCCGTCCGCTCGGTATCGACGATCGGGTTATCTCCGGTTCGGTGCTCTCGCCGACGGCGCGATCAATTCTGAACGCGCAAATCCTGCTGCTGCGTGAACCTGAACCGCGCGGTCGCGCCGGTCGATCGGCCTCCGCCCGCCGCGTGTCGGCCAACGTGCTCCGGAGCGGCGGTCTTGCCTCGGCGGCGGCCGTCGTGGAGTCGGCTCTGCCTGGTCCCGACGACGGCAGCGACGAGCTTATCGCGGCGATCGAACGCGCGCTAGAAATCGAGCCGAGCCATGAGTCCGGCGATGCGGCCGGGCCTGGGGTAAAAATATCCTCACCGGTCGCCGCGCGTGTCTTGCGGGTAGATACTGCGCGGATCGACGCGTTGGTGAACCTGACCGGCGAGCTGATGGTGGCCAAGAATGCGCTCGGTCACCTCGCAACAATGGCGCAAGGTGGCCTCGAGGCGAAGACGATTGTTTCCAGTTTACGCGAACATCAAGTTCGACTTGACCAACTCGTCGGCGAGGTCCAACGGGCGGTTTTGCGCATTCGCGTGCTCCCGATGCGCCAAGTATTCCAGCGGCTGCCGCGACTGGTGCGCGAAATTTCTTCCAGCCTGGGCAAGCCCGTCAAATTCATTATCGAAGGCGATGACACCGAGGCCGACACGGCTGTCGTGGAATCTCTCTTTGAGCCCTTGCTTCACATTCTACGCAACGCGGTCGATCATGGAATTGAGGAACCCCAACAGAGGGCGCGGGCTGAAAAG
Source organism: uncultured Alphaproteobacteria bacterium (assembly GCA_963756215.1). Classification (GTDB taxonomy): domain Bacteria; phylum Pseudomonadota; class Alphaproteobacteria; order Rhizobiales; family Xanthobacteraceae; genus Bradyrhizobium. Next base: position 246,980 of record CAVWMY010000005.1, read on the forward strand.
CCGGCAACGGCGACGATCATTTTGCGCGCCTCCCGCCAACTCGATCGCGTCATCATCGAAGTCGAAGACGATGGAGGCGGGGTCGACGTCGCCCGTGTGCGCGAAGTTGCTACGGCGAGAGGCGTGGCCGGCGCGGATGCCTTGTCGGAGATGGCGGATGCTGATGTCGTCAATTTGATTTTCGCACCCGGCTTTTCGACCGCGCGGGAGGTGACGGGTCTTTCGGGGCGCGGTGTCGGGATGGACGCGGTCAGAACGGCGGTTGAACGCCTGGGAGGAGTTGTTTCGATCGAAACCGAACCCGGCGCCGGAACCATCGTCCGACTTGAACTGCCCTTCACGGTGATGATGACCCGCGTGATGACGATTGAGGCTGCCGGACAGGTTTTTGGGCTGCCATTGGATACGGTAGTGGAGACAGCGATCATCGAGCGCAGCCGGATCGTCCCCATCGGAGCGGCTGCGGCCTTCGCGTGGCGCGACAAGACCGTTCCCCTGATCTGCCTCGCAGAATGCCTCGGCTTTTCAAGTCAGATGCCGAAAAAGGCGGAGGCGCGAGTGGTCGTCGCGTCGGTAGGCGGTCAGTTCGGGGCGGTCGAAGTTGAACGTTTGGGAGAGCGTATGGACGTTATGCTCAAGCCAATGGACGGACTACTTGAGGGAATGAAGGGGGTAGCCGGAACGACGCTGCTTGGAGACGGTCGAGTTCTGATTGTCCTTGACGTGCAGGAGCTATTCAATTGACAGTCAATCTGGTCGATAAAGGCGCCATCGAGCTCGTCGGGATATGTTCGCTCGAAGAGGCGGAACTCCTGTTCCAGTACCTGCTGGAAGACCGATCCCGCACGGTCGATTGGAGGAAATGCGAACGGGCGCATACGGCCGTTATTCAGCTTCTCCTTGCATCAACATGTCCCCTCAGGGGACCTCCAGCGGGGGAATTTCTTAGGAACCACGTCGAGGCCGCCCTTATGCGGAATCGGGCCGAAAATCCGCCTTTCCTGGACGGCGTGGAGGTGCGAAATAGCAAGGTAGAGCCATCGCCGGAGAGCGCGAGAAAGCGGAAGCAACATGACATATAAGCTCCTTATTGTTGACGACAGCAAATTGGCCCGAATGGCTGCGGCGAAGGCCATGAAAGCGCTTTATCCGGATTGGGGCCGTGTCGAGGCTTCTAATGCGGACGAAGCCCTCGCCCTCGCGCAAGAGGGCACGTTTGATGTTGCGTTGGTCGATTTCAACATGCCCGGCCGTGACGGTCTGCAATTGGCCGCCGACCTCAGGGAACGCAATCCATCGATGCCATTGGCGGTCGTTTCGGCTAACCATCAAGACGAAATCCTGGCGCGCGCGAAAGCGATCGGAGCAGCGTTCTTGCACAAGCCGTTGACGGAGCAGATATTGGGGACGTTTTTGGAAGGCGCCATACGGCAACTCAAATCGGCGAAGTCATGACCGACGAAACTGCCGAGTTGCTGACCGAACTGCAAATTGACGCGCTGACCGAACTGGTAAATATCGGCGTTAGCCGGGCGGCGACTAGTTTGCGCGAATTGGTGCGGGCGCAGGTGCATCTCTCGGTTCCTTCCGTCAGGCTCGTCAGCCGGGCCGGCGCGATCCAGATCTTATCCGAGCGGGAGATCAACAATCTGGTCGCCGTTCATCAAGTGTTTGAAGGCGACATTACGGGTCGCGCGTTGCTGATCTTTCCCGAAAAGAAAAGCCTCGAGCTGGTGCGCGCAATCACGGGCGGCGAACTTCCTCTTGAAGACATCATCGAGCTTGAGCAGGAGGCGCTGGCTGAAACCGGCAATATTCTGCTCAATAGCTGCCTTGCCACGATCGCAAACATGCTCCATCGCAGCCTGAAAATGTCCCTTCCGGAAGTTCTCCGCGGCGATGCAAGGACTTTCTTCAGCTTGGCTCCCCCGCCGGAAGCAGGTGACGTCGTGATGTTCCTTTACATCAACTTCGCGGTTCGTGAGCGCGACATCCATGGCTACATCGCGATGATCATGGATCTACCCTCGCTGACGGCGCTCAAACATCTTCTCGTAGAGTTCATCGCCCGAACCACCGGCGAGCTGGCGCCGTAACTAAAATGATTGAATCCGGAAGAGAACTGCTGGCGGCCGCGTTCAATGCACTGGATTCGGGCGTCGCAATGTTGGATCGCGATCGGCGTGTCATCGGATGGAACGAATGGCTTGCGTCGGCAAGCGGCATCCCTGCAAGCGATGCGACAGGCAAGACCCTGGATGAAATCTTCCCCGATAGGCCTTTGGACCGGCTGAACTCCTCGATTGTTGAAGCATTGGACTTGGGGGCGTCCAGTTTTCTTACTTACTCGCTGAACCGGAACCTATTGCCTTTGCGTACACGCGCGGGTCTGCCGCTGGTTCACAACGTGTCGGTACGGCCTCTCGGACGAATTCCGTATGGTCGATGCCTTCTGCAGGTCGTTGACGTGACAGGCGCCGCGCATCGGGAGCGGATCCTCCGAGACCGACAGAATGCGCGTTACGATGCCGTGATGGAAAGTGCGCCCGATATCATTCTGACGCTTGATTCGGCCGGGATCGTTCAATTTGCAAATCCGGCCGCGATCAAGGAAACCGGTTATTCCCGGCAAGAGCTTATTGGGCTTTCGCTCCGTACCGTGTTCGAAGACCCGCCACACTGGGATGATATCTGGCAGACGATATTGCATGACGGATCGCTGAATCAGCCGGTCGAGTTCGTCGCCACGCGCAAAGACCGCTCGCGTTCGCATCTGGAAGTCTCGGCGTCGCGATGGTCCGACCAGGGGCGCGTCTTCGTAACCGCGATTCTGCGCAACGTGGACGCCCGGCGAGCGGCGGAAGAGGCCTTGCGTGGTTTAAATCATGAATTGGAGCGGCGCGTCGCGGAGCGTACCCAGGAGCGCGATCGCATCTGGCAAGTCAGCCGCGACATGCTTGGCGTGGCGGCACCGGACGGCACGTGGATCAGCGTCAATCCCGCGTGGACCCATACCCTGGGCTGGTTGCCCGATGAGATCCTGGGAAGAACATCGGAGTGGCTGGAACGTCCTGAGGAGGGCGGGAGGACACGGGACGAGATGGCAAGGCTCGCCGCCACGGAAGCGACAGGCAGGTTCGAAAACAGCTTCCGAACACGCAGCGGGCACTATCGCGTTCTGTCCTGGACCGCCGTGAATGTCGAGGGATTGCTGTATTGCGTGGCGCGGGATGTTACCGATCAAAAGCTACAACAAGAAGCTCTGATGAAGGCTGAAGATGCCTTGCGGCAGTCCCAAAAGATGGAGGCTGTTGGCCAGCTCACGGGCGGTCTCGCGCACGATTTCAATAATCTGCTGACTGGTATTTCCGGAAGTCTGCAGCTGCTGCAATTACGAATATCGCAGGGAAGATTCAATGACGTCGAACGCTATATCGCCGTGGCGCAGGGCGCGGCGAACAGAGCTGCGTCGCTAACTCATCGTCTTCTGGCATTCTCGCGGCGGCAGACGCTGGATCCGAAAGCCACGGATATCAATCGGTTGATCTCGGGTATGCGGGATCTGATCAACAACACGATCGGACCTGGCGTCGCCGTGCACATGGAGGAGACGTCGGATTTATGGACCACGTTGGTCGATCCAAATCAGCTGGAAAATGCGCTGCTGAATTTGTGCATCAACGCCCGCGATGCCATGCCGGACGGGGGCCGGATCAAGATTGAAACCACCAATTGCAGCTTCGATCATAGCGCCGCTCGCGAACGTGAGCTGAAGCCCGGAGATTACGTTTCATTGACGGTCTCGGATACCGGAACCGGGATGACCGAGGAGGTCGCGCAACGCGCATTTGATCCTTTTTACACCACGAAGCCTCTCGGACAGGGCACGGGACTTGGTTTGTCCATGATCTACGGTTTTGCGAAGCAATCAGGCGGGCAGGTTCGAATAGATTCCGTTGTCGGTGAGGGCACGACAATTTATCTCTTCCTGCCTCGCCATCACGAAATCGCCAGTGTTTCCGATGAGGTCGTTGATCTTTCGGTATCCGCCGGGACCGCCAAGGGTGAGACGGTCCTGGTCGTCGATGACGAGCCATCGGTTCGGATGCTCATCACGGAAGTGCTTGGAGATTTCGGCTATACCGCAATCGAGGCCGCTGACGGCACGAGCGCACTTCGTGTTCTGCAATCCGATGTCCGCATCGACCTTTTGGTCACGGATGTCGGGTTACCGGGTGGAATGAATGGGCGTCAGGTCGCGGATTTTGGACGGATCGCAAGACCGGCCTTGAAGATACTGTTTATTACCGGTTATGCGGAGAAGGCAGCGGTCGGTGGCGACCAATTGGGAATCGGCATGGAAATTCTGACCAAGCCCTTTACGATGGAGGGGTTGGCTGCTCGGATCAAGGATATCATTTCAAAAAAATAGTCGAAGATATATGCGCCGTCGCGGCACGAGCCTCCGGGTGGGGCGATGCCCGGACAGCGGAATGGCTTGACCGGTTACGTGCGCACTTCAGCCTGAGCGGTGATGTTCCGGGGGGTAACCGAGCAGGATGGGTATGTGGCCGATCGAGACCATCAGTTAGACGAGAACTCTATGAAACAGAACACCATGCCAAGCCGTTCCAAGCAAAGATTGGGCCTCGATCCCTTTGTCGCGTTAAGTCTCGCGGGCGCCCTTATCTTCTTCTTGGTCAGCGGAGCCGTCGCCTATTTCAATCTCCAGACCTTGAGCGACAACAATCAGAAGATTATCCATTCCCATGAAGTCATCGTCGCACTCGACGAATTGCTGTCGAGCATGCAAGACGCCGAAACGGGGCAACGCGGATTTCTGCTGACGAACAACGGAAAATATCTCGAACCTTACAATTCCGCAGTGATAGCGATCCCGCCAAAGCTGGATGAGATCGCTCAACTGACGAGCGACAATCCCGCTCAGAAGCCAAGGATAGCGGCCCTCAGGCTGCACGTCGGCGCCAAACTCGCCGAGCTCAAGGAAACGATCGATCGCCGCCAGACCCAAGGTCTCGACGCTGCACTCGCCGTCGTCAATTCTGACCGCGGCAAAGTCGAAATGGACGCCGTCCGCGGGCAACTCGCGGCAATGAGTCAGGAAGAGGCGGAGCTTCGCTCGAAGCGGTTCGCCGAATTGAATGCGGCTCAAAAAACCGCGCTTACCAGCGGTCTGCTATCGGGCCTGCTCGGCATTCTTCTGACGGTCACGATCGGCTTTTTGATCCGCAGGGCTACTTTGGTCCGACGGCGTGAGGATTGGCTCCAGTTGGGCCAGCTCGGGTTGGCATCCGCGGTGACAGGCGATCAGCATATCGAGCAGCTCGGGAACAGCATTCTCACGTTTCTGGCGCAATATCTCGGCGCCGTCGCAGGCGCGATCTTCATCGGCCGCAGCGAGCATTTTCGGCGCACGTCGACCTATGGTGTTCCGGACAATGCGAACATTCCAGCACGGTTCAAGCGGAGAGAGGGCTTGCTCGGCCAGGCCGTCTATGAAAATCGCCCCGTGCTTATTGGCGAGGTTCCCGATGGATATCTCGCATTCGGCTCGGCCTTGGGACAGGACAAACCGAAGCATCTCGTCATTTTTCCGGGAAGTATCGACGGAAACGTCAACTCGGTTATCGAGCTCGGTTTTCTGCGCCCGGTCGACGAGAGCCAAATTGCCCTTTTGGAGCAAGCTTCCGGTTCGGTAGCGATCGCCGTGCGCTCGGCGACTTATCGCGGCGAGCTTCAAGACCTTCTCGAAGAAACCCAGCGCCAATCGGAGGAACTTCAGACCCAAAGCGAAGAGTTGCGCGTCTCGAACGAGGAGTTGGAAGAACAGAGCCGGGCGCTGAAAGAGTCCCAAACGCGTCTCGAGCAGCAGCAGGTCGAACTCGAACAGACGAATTCGCAACTGGAAGAGCAGACCCAGCAGCTGGAGGCGCAACGCGACGACCTGGAGCGGGCCAACGCCTCGGTTCAGCTCAAGGCACGAGAACTCGAGCAGGCGAGCCGGTACAAATCGGACTTTCTCGCCAACATGTCGCACGAGCTGCGAACGCCGCTCAATTCGTCGCTCATCCTGGCCAAGCTTCTCGCTGATAATCGGGACGACAATCTGACCGAAGAGCAGGTCAAATATGCCCAGACGATCCAGTCGTCCGGCAATGACCTGCTGAACCTGATCAACGACATTCTCGATCTTTCTAAAATCGAGGCCGGGCACGTGGAAATCAGGCCTGAATCGTTCACCCTTGAGCGATTGGCCAATAACCTTCGACAAATCTTTCAGCCTGTGGCTCAGGAAAAGAAACTGGACTTCTCGGTTCAAATTGCGCCGGATTGTCCCGCGAACATCGAAACCGATGTGCAGCGGCTCGAACAGGTACTCAAGAACCTGTTGTCGAACGCCCTCAAATTCACCGAGGTCGGGCAGGTCAGTTTGTCGATTCGTCCAGCCGGTGCGGGGCAGATCGACTTGTCGGTGTCGGACACCGGAATTGGCATTGCGGAAGAACAGCAGCAAAGCGTGTTCGAGGCCTTTCATCAGGCCGACGGGACCATCAGCCGGAAATATGGCGGTACGGGCCTGGGCCTTTCGATTTCGCGACAGCTCATTCGCTTGTTGGGCGGCTCCATCCAACTCAAGAGCCGCCTGGGGCAGGGAAGCACTTTCACGATCACAATTCCCGTATTGTACGACCCCGCGAAAGTTGCGCCGCGCGAACAAGCTGCCGTCAGCGCTCCTGCTGTCCCCGCGTTTTCTCGCGTGGAGGAGCCGCGCCCCGCGCAAGCCAAGACGTCCCGCAAGATCGAGGACGATCGCGACGCGCCGGACGACGCAAAGCAGGTCTTGCTGGTCATCGAGGATGACGACGCATTTGCCGCCATTCTGCGCGACTTGTCCCGCGAAATGGGCTTCCGCTCCTTGGTTGCGGGAACGGCGGAAGAGGCTTTGGGCATGGCCAAGCAATTCCTGCCGAGCGCGATCGTCCTCGACGTCGGTCTGCCGGATCAGTCCGGCCTTTCCGTCCTCGACCGGCTCAAGCGCGACGTTCAGACACGGCATATCCCCATTCACATTGTCTCGGCCGGCGACCATGCCGAGACCGCGCTCTCGCTCGGCGCGGTCGGATATCTGCTGAAGCCGGTCAAACGGGAGCAATTGGTCGAGGTTCTACAGAAGCTCGAAGCCAAGCTTTCCCAGCGCGTGCATCATGTTCTCATCGTCGAGGACGATCCGGTGCAACGCGAGGCGGTTGCAAAGCTGCTGACGTCGGACGACGTCGAGACCGTTACCGCGGGCACCGCCGCCGAATGCCTCGAGCGCCTCAAGGAACAGACATTCGACTGCATGGTGTTGGATTTGTCGCTACCGGATGCGTCCGGTTACTCCCTGCTGGAGACGCTGAGCCAGGAGACCGCCTACGCCTTTCCGCCCGTGATCGTCTACACCGGTCGAGAACTCTCGGCGGACGACGAACAACGGCTGCGGCGATATTCGAAGTCGATCATCATCAAAGGGGCTAAGTCGCCGGAGCGCTTGCTCGATGAAGTAAGCCTTTTCCTCCATCAGGTGGTGTCGGCACTGCCGGATGAACAGCAAAAAATGATCCGAAAGGCAAGGAACAGGGACGCGCTGCTGGAAGGGCGGCGCATCCTGGTGGTCGAGGACGACGTCCGCAACGTCTACGCGTTGACCAATATTCTGGAGCCGCGCGGCGCTGTCGTGGAGATCGCGCGCAACGGCCGAGAAGCGCTGGACGCCCTCAAGAAATTTGCGAACCACCCTAGTTCCGCGATTGATCTTGTCCTCATGGATGTGATGATGCCGGTCATGGATGGGCTCACGGCCACGCGAGAGATCCGGAAGAATCCGGATTGGGCAAAGCTCCCGGTCATCACGCTGACCGCGAAGGCAATGCCCGACGACCAGCAACGCTGCATCGACGCCGGGGCCAACGACTACATGGCGAAACCCCTGGACGTTGAGAGACTTCTGTCACTCGTTCGTGTCTGGATGCCCCGGTGAAAGACGCTTCCGCGCCCGAGAAAGTAGAAGACATCGAGATTCGGCTCCTTTTGGAGGCGCTGTACTCGCGGTACCACTACGACTTTCGCAACTATGCGATGGCGTCGATCAAGCGGCGGCTCAAGCAAGCGCGCGGACAACTCGGATACGCGAGTTTTTCTGCACTGCAGGAAGATTTATTGCATGATCCCGCGATGTTGCCCCGCGTTCTGGGGTACCTGACCGTCCAGGTAAGCGAGATGTTTCGCGACCCGACCTATTTCCGGGCTATCCGGGAGAGGGTGGTGCCTCACCTCAGGACTTACCCTTCGCTTAGGATCTGGATTGCCGGTTGCAGCGGCGGTGAGGAATTATATTCCCTCGTCATCCTTTTCCGCGAAGAAGGCCTCGAGGAACGCACGCTGTTCTACGCCACCGATATCAATCAGGAAGCGCTTCGCGCCGCCGAGGCGGGAATATTCAGCTTGGACCGCATGCGGTTGTTCACCGAAAATCATCGTCAATCCGGCGGGAAGTCGTCCCTATCGGATTACTATCAGGCGGCTTACGGGCGGGCTTCATTCGACAAAAGCCTGCGTCGGAAAGTGGTGTTCTCCGACCACAGTCTGGTGACGGACGCTGTTTTCGCCGAGATGCAGCTGATCTCCTGTCGGAATGTCCTGATTTATTTCGACAGGACCTTTCAGGACCGGGCGATTGGCCTCTTCAAGGACTCGCTCGCGCGAAACGGATTTCTCGGCCTCGGCGCCAAGGAAAGCCTGCGTTTTTCCGAATATGCCGGAGCCTTTACGGATTTCGTGCGGGAAGAAAAGATCTACCAAAGGCGCGCCGGATGATCGCAAGCCAAGCCGAGGCCGTTGTCATCGGCGCTTCCGCCGGCGCGCTGGAAGCGTTGTCGGCCATACTTCCCATGCTGCCTGCGGAGTTCAGCCTGCCGGTGATGGTGGTGGTCCATGTCCCGCCCGACAAGCGAAGCGTGCTGGCGGAACTGTTTCAGGCAAAATGCCGGATACCGGTTCGAGAGGCGGAAGACAAGGAGCCTATCGTCGGCGGCACGGTCTATTTCGCTCCACCCGATTATCATCTCCTGGTCGAGGTGGATAGAACCCTTTCGCTCTCCGACGACGAGCCCGTTCTTTTCTCGCGCCCGTCGATCGACGTTCTGTTCGAGAGTGCCGCCGACGCCTATGGCCGCGCTTTGATTGCCATCGTTCTCACCGGCGCCAATCAGGATGGCGCCAAGGGAATGCATGCCATCGTCGAGGCGGGTGGGACCGCACTCGTTCAAAATCCGGTGGGCGCTTTCGCATCGGCGATGCCGGAAGCAGCCATCAAAATGTGTCCAAGCGCGCGGGTCATGTCCCTCAAGGCAATCGCTGCGTATTTGCAAGAGGTATGAGGCCGAATATGAGTCCCGTTTCCTTTCTTTTGGTCGACGACCTCGACGAAAATCTTCTGTCGCTCGAAGCCCTGCTGCGCCGCGAGAACCTCGTCTTGTTGAAAGCCCGATCGGGCGATCAGGCGCTCGAGCTTCTGCTTCAGCACGACGTGGCGTTGGCGTTGGTCGACGTGCAAATGCCGGGCCTCAATGGCTTCGAGTTGGCCGAATTGATGCGCGGAAACGAACGGACTCGACGCATCCCGATTATCTTCGTGACGGCCGGCAGCGCGGACAGCCAGCGGCGTTTTCGCGGCTATGAGGCCGGCGCCGTCGATTTCATCCAGAAGCCCATCGAGCCGGACATTTTGCGCAGCAAGGCGGACGTGTTTTTTGAACTTTATCGACAGCGACAGCAGATCGCGGCACAGCGGGATGAGCTGGAAGCGCAGGCCGAAGCGCTCAAGGAAGCGGGACGCCGAAAGGACGAATTCCTCGTTACCCTGACGCACGACATCACGCAGCAAAAATACGCCCGGGAGCAGCAGGATGTCCTGCTGCGCGAGATCAATCATCGCATCAAGAATCTGTTTAGCGTCACGGCCGGGTTGATCTCGCTCAGCGCCAGGACCTCCACAAACGTCAAGGAACTCGCGGCGGATTTAAGAGCACGACTGCAGGCGCTGGCTCGCGCGCATGACCTGACGCTACCCGAACTCAGCAACACCGGCATAACCAATACCGCAACGAGCGTCGTCGCCCTGATGAAGGCGATCCTGGCGCCGCACGAGCATACGGAGGGGTCCCGCATCATTATAACCGGCCGCGATGCGCCGCTGTCGCGCAACGCGCTGACATCGTTCGCGCTGCTGCTTCACGAACTGACGACGAACGCCGCGAAATACGGTGCCCTTTCTTCTCCCACCGGGCAATTGACCATCGATATCGCAACCATTGATGAACTGCTCCATGTGAGGTGGGAGGAGCGCGGTTCGCCTCAGTTGGCCGATGCGCCTCTGCGTGAAGGATTCGGAACGACCCTCGAGAAGGCGGCGCTCGCGGGCATGGGAGGTTCGATTTCCCGGGATTGGAAAAGCGACGGGCTTTCTCTGTTGCTCAAGATACCGTTGGCAAGCCTTACCGTCTGAAGCCGCGCCCTTCGGAACCACGTATCGGTTCCCCGGCGTAAACCGCTGCCGCGCTTCAAACCACTTCGGAATGCTGCGGAACGAACATGGATATCGCTGGTTCACTCTGCGCTGCAACATTTCCAGGATGATCCGGATTTCGTGCATGCACAATCCGGGTATGACCGATGGGCGCAGTTCGTCCACTTACAAGACTTCGTCGATCGGTCCCGGGCCGTGGCCGCGATGTCAACACGGCGTCTCTGTATTTGGGAGCCTCGGCGGTAGCCGTTGGCGTATTGACGGCAGTTGCCTTGGTCAATCGTCACCTTACGAAAAAGGCGGAGCATGATAATCCTCCGGCTGGTCGCTTCCTTGAAGTGAACGGTGTTCGACTGCATTATGTGGAACGCGGCAAGGGTGATCCGTTGGTCCTTTTACACGGCAACGGAAGCATGATCCAAGATTTTGAATTGAGCGGCCTGATCGATCTCGCGGCGAAGGATCACCGCGTCATCGTTTTCGACCGCCCGGGCTTCGGTCACAGCGGCCGGCCGCGCGGCACGGTCTGGACGCCAAATGCTCAGGCCGAGTTGATCCAGTGTGCACTCGCGCAACTCGGCGTTTCAAACGCGATAGTCTTGGGGCATTCCTGGGGGGCATCCGTCGCGGTCGCGCTCGCGTTGAAATATCCGAGATTGGTGCGCGGGCTGGTTCTCGCTTCAGGATATTACTATCCGACGGTACGGCCCGACGTCATCGCGATGGCGACGCCCGCGTTGCCCGTGATTGGCGACATGCTGAGTCATACGGTTTCTCCTCTGGTCAGCCGGGCGCTTTGGTCGCTGATGATGGCGAAGGTCTTCGGGCCGCGACGCGTCCCCGCTAAATTCAGCGCATTTCCGAAGGAAATGGCGCTGCGCCCATCTCAGATACGGGCATCGGCAGCGGAATCCGCGCTGATGATTCCGGACGCGTTTCAGTTGCGCAGCAAGTACGCGGACTTGAACATGCCGGTTGTCATCATTGCCGGTGAGGAAGACAGGTTGGTCGACATCGACACGCAATCGGCGCGGCTACACGGCGACGTCTCCCAGAGTAAGTTTCATCGGGTTAGCGGAAACGGCCATATGATCCAGCAGACTGCAACGGATCAAGTGATGTCGGCAATAAGGGAAGTGGCGGGAAGCCCGACGAAACTCGAAGCCGCGGAGTAGTCCGGTGCGGTTGGCAGCTCGATCTCCAAATTAACCATGGATCGGAAGCACGGGTTCGCAGATTGATCTCGAACTCGACGTCCCCGTTTTGTGGAACAAACCCACAAAATGCGTCCGGAGATTTGCTGATCGGGCCGGCAGTTCGCCCGGGAATGAACCATACGGGCAGTGACGCGTTAACTGACATGCCCAAGGATGCATCGAAAACGGGTCCGATGAACACGCAGCCGGTGGAAGCGCTGGAGCGGATTTCCACGATGGTCAGGACCTTGCGGGGACCAAGGTTCGGAGACCTGATCTCCGCAGCCAAGGCAAAGATATTGCGGCGGGAATCGCTGCGAAAGCAGCGACAAGCTCTCACCGACAAGATCGCGCGTGGAAAGCCCTAATCCCGAGAGTCGATCGCGCGGTCGCGGTTGCGAAGGTAGGTTAGTCCCTCCACCGTCAGGCGGTGCTGGTCCCGTTCGCCCTCGAAATACCGCTTGGCGAGGTGCTCGAGCAGACCATCACGCGCTCCCTTGGTCTCCGAGCGGTCCGCAAGAGCTTCGTATATGCGCAGCGCGCGATCAACGGGTAGTCCGACCATCGGATGTGCCTTCAGGTAGTTCGAGCCTGTAAGGTAAGGCGCGTTACAGCACATCGTTCCCCTTGAAATGTGCGGTTGCGAGCTAATCGACGACTTTTTTAGTACCGGCCCGTGGCGCCGACCGTGTCGGCCATGTGTGCGCCTCGCATTCCCCTGGGCTTCGGGGAACCCGTTGTGGTGTCCTGTAGGGTCTGGTGCTCCATCTCGGAATTGAGTTCCGCCCCGAGCAGGATCACGATCGCCGAAATCCATAGCCACGTCATAAATCCGACCGCGCCACCCAGCGAACCGTAGGTTTCATTGAACTTGCCGAAACTCGCGGCGTACCATGAGAAGAGCGCTGAAGCGCCGAGCCAAAGCAATGCCGCCGCTACGCTGCCCCAGCTAATCCAGCCCCAGCGCGGAGCTTCGCGACTGGGCCCGAAACGATAGATCGATGCGAGGCCCAGCGCCACGGCAAGGAACATGGCCGGCCATTGCACGATCCGGATGAAAAGATCAGCAAAGTCCGACAGCTGAAGGTAGTCGAGAACCACGGGCAGGACGACGACGACGCCGAGTGCGGCCAGGACGAATGCAATGGCCGCGATCGTGAATGCCAGCGACATGACATTAAGCTTCAGGAAACCGCGCTTCTCCTTCTCGCCATAGACGATGTTCAACGTGTCGAACACGGCCTTCATCGCGGCGTTCGCGCTCCAAAGCGACACCGCCAGGCCAATGATGGTGGTCAGGCCGAGGGTCTGATTTCCTTTCGACGCGACGCGCGTGAGTTGCTCGCGCGCGACGTCGATGGCTCCGCTCGGGAGCAGGCCGGACACCTGGTCGAGATGCCTTGCAATGGATCCCGTGTCCGCAAACAACCCGTAGACCGCAACGAGCGCCGCCAGCGCGGGAAATATCGCGAGCAGGCTGTAATAGGTAATGCCGGCGGCAAGCGCGAGAATTCGGTGGTCTCCGACATTGGCGTAGACGCGCCACAGGATATCGGCCCAACCCTTGGCTGGAACCTCGGACGGCGACGCGGCGTGCCTGCCGTGGTCCTCTCCGAGGTCTGCGAGGCCCAGTGCGTCGCGCTCTGTCCTCTGCGCCGGACCGCTGACGTTCTCGGAACTCGCCAGGCGGTCCACGAGCAGAGCCATCGCCAGCAGGCCAAACGCGGCAGCAACGTTCCATCCGGTGAAATCGCGACGCCCGCCGGATGCACTGCCTGTGCTCATCACTCCCTCCAGTCGGTGTAACGGCTATCGCGTTATTTCACTTGAGCGGCTGCTCCGGCGAGCCCGGACCGGAGCCCGGAGAGCCGATCGGTAAACCGTTGGCTGCATGTCCGACACCGACGCCCGGCGCGCTGACGGCTCCGGGTTGCGCGACCGTATTGGCTCCGCTGCGCGCGGCCTTTTGTTCATCCGCGACCGTTTTGGCCGTGCTGGATTGAGGGGCAGGGCGGTTGTTCGGGTCGTTCTGCGTTTCGTCTTGCGACCCGTTCGAACTGGCCGAGGGAGCGCTGCCCGTGCCGGCCGTTGTCGCGGCCCCCGTACCACCGGCCGAACCCGCTCCTGCTGCGCCTCCCGAGCCGCCGCCCGCGCCTTGCGCCATGGCCGGCGGCGAAGCGGACACGATGGAAGCAATGAAAATGGCGGCGAATCTGGATAACTGCATAAGCATTCCTCCCGGTTTGCGATATCACTGAGACAAGGCAACCGGAGAAGGTCTGTTCCGTCGTTCGCACGGTAATTGCAGCTCGGACAGGCCGTTTTAACCGAAGGCAGGCGCAAGCTTCGCGCGGGTACGCGGTTCAGGCGATTTCGTCGTACTCGATAAATTGCTTGTAGATCCAATGGCGGCCGTCGTGACGCCGCCAAACCTTTCCATAAACCAGTCGTCCGGTGATCGTCCGCCTCGGAAGAACGACCTTCCATAGGTGCCATTCTTCGGCCCAGGCCGGCCGCGGTCGCAGGCCGATCAGTTTTGCGTAGCTTCTGAATTTAGCGGTCATGTTCGCTGTTCTTGAAAGACGAAGCCGCCGAGCGGAGTATAATCGCCCGACGGCTTCGCTGAGGTCGATCCGGACGGAGGGCAATGTCCGATGTCCGGCACGCTATCGCGTTCGCGCGATCGTGCAACGAAACTCGCGAATTAAGCTTGATGCTCGCGCTGCGAGTTAATTCTGGAACTGGTTCGACAGTCGGTCGCGTGCAGCAGAGGCGGCTCAAGCGCGATCGATCGTTGCGGACCCAACCAAATCTTAGGGGGATTATGCGAGCCTGTGGTCGGCCGCCGCCGGCGCGCGCCCTTGTCGCCCCCACGCGTGGATGGAAGCTGGCGTGAGCGCCGGCAAAGGGCTCGAGGTTGCCGCGGCTTTCCTGCCCTCGGTGCCGCGGTGACGGTGATCTCCGCAGTCGCGCGATCGGACATCGGTCACATCAGTGAAGTGCTCGGCCGTCGGCAGGCGCTCGAAGGTTCTGGCTACTGCTGCAAATTGTTGTAGAGCATGATCGCGATCATGCTTATCGAGCCGGCAGCCACCGCCACCGAGCAGAGCAAGTGCCAATCTTCGAGCACTGCTACGACCGTTGCCCGCCCGACAACGATTCTCTTCGTATGCGCTAAGCGCCACCCCGCCACACCCATTCGGAAACTCCGTTTGGCCCCCAACGCGGTGCTCCGAGTTTATCAAGGCGAAGCTCGCTGGCTACAGCCAATTCGGGTGAG
The DNA here is from genome assembly GCA_963756215.1 of uncultured Alphaproteobacteria bacterium. GTDB lineage: Bacteria > Pseudomonadota > Alphaproteobacteria > Rhizobiales > Xanthobacteraceae > Bradyrhizobium. The sequence goes on from CAVWMY010000005.1 coordinate 262,044, forward strand.
ATCGCCGGATACTGCCGGCGTGTAACAAAAAAGTCGCATGCAGGCCCTGCGTTTCCCGGGAGTGCGAGGGGTTACAATAAGGGGAACCCGAACGCCGTTAATCATCTTTCGGTGCGGGGGCCTGGGTTAACAGATTGGTTATTCTCTTGCGGGCATTTTCGCCTTTCCACTCATCAGGGAGGCACCATGTCTGACGTCACCATTCCCGGCGGCAAGATTCTAGCGTTCGTCGAACGGATCGAAAATCTGGACAGTGAGATCCAGGAGTTGAGCGAGCAAAAGAAGGAAGTATTTGCGGAGGCCAAGGGTGACGGCTTTGACGTGAAGATCCTCAAAGAGATCGTCAAGCTGCGAAAGCAGGACGAGGAAGAGCGGGACGAGCGCGAGAGTATGCTCGATCTCTATATGCGCGCCATGGAGCAGGCCGCCCCGGAAAAAACCGCCAAGGCCGCGTGACGGGCAGGGCGGGTTTGCCGGCGCAGACCCGCCTGTGCTGGCTTAGCTGACGGCAAGGGAACGCGCCTATCGCGGCGCGTCCCGCAAGTCGCAAGCCGGTTCAAGCCGAGGCCAGGCTTTGATCGACTGGCCTCATTGCGAGCGGCCAACCGGCGCATCAGGGTTGATGAGCCCGGCGCGGCGCAGTTCATTCCAGAACTCCGCAGGCACGATCTCCTTCAGCGCCGCGCTGTCCTCGGCGATGCGGCCCGGGCGGCTGGCGCCCGGGATCACCGCCGCGACCGCGGGATGGGCCAGCGAGAATTGCAGGCCCGCAGCCTTCATGCTGATGCCGTAGCGATCTGCGATCGCCTTGATTTGCGCGACCTTGGCCAGGATCGCCGGCGATGCGGGCGCGTATTCGAAATTCGGCCCGCCGACAAGCGCGCCGGAGCTGTAGGGCCCACCCACGACGATCCCGAGACCGCGCTCCGCGACCTGCGGCATCACACGCTGGAGCGCGCGGTCATGGTCGAGCAGCGTGTAGCGTCCCGCGAGCAGGAAGCCGTCGGGCCGGGGTTCCTTGAGCGCCAGCAGCAGCTCGATCGGCTCGACGAGGTTGACGCCCAAACCCCAGGCCTTGATCACGCCCTCGTCGCGGAGGCGATCGAGCGCCTTGAACGCGCCCTTGCGCGCGCTTTCGAAGACGCTGAGCCATTCGTCGCCGTAGAAATCCTGCGCCAGGTCATGAACCCAGGCGATTTCGATACGGTCGGTCTTGAGACGCTTCAGGCTGTCCTCGATCGAGCGCAGCGTCGCGTCTTCCGAATAATCGTTCACGACCCTGTTGGGGCGGCCATGTCTGAACACGCCGCCCTTCTCGCCCTGGTCGCGGGCGCTGACGTCCTCGACCTCATCGAGGATGATGCGGCCGACCTTGGTGCTGATGACATATTCAGCGCGCGGTCGGGCCGCGAGCGCTTCGCCCATTCGAATCTCGGCAAGGCCCGCGCCGTAGAACGGCGCATTGTCATAATAGCGGATGCCGTCGTTCCAGGCGGCGTCGACCGTCGCGAGCGCTTCGTCTTCCGGAATGTCGCGGAACATGTTGCCGAGCGGCGCGGCGCCGAAGCCAAGCTTGCTCGGGAGAATATCCTTCAGTGTCATGATTGGGGTCCTTTCGTCTGTCGACCGCAGCGGTATCGTATGCCAGCGCGGGTGGATCGGCGAGGCGTTGAAGTTGATGAGATAGTACCGGAATTATTGCGGCGCCGGGGAGGCCTCGGCAGACCAAAACTCGGCGATCGCCAAGTCGCCGGCGGCACTTTACCCGATCCGCCGGTCGCGACACGCGTTCTTGATCCGACGCGCTATTCCGGACAGGTCGATCTCTGACAGGCACGCGCGCCTTGCTCGCCGTCAATGACCGCATCCATTCGTCGAGCGCTTCGCCGGCGGTTTCGTCAAGCTCGTTGAATCTGATCGTGGTCAAACAGTAGCGGTTATCACTTTTGGTTGTATCGCAACCACTGCCTATGCGGTAGCCAGCAGCATTGTTCGAATAAAGCGTCATTGGCTGAAGACCGCATGTGCCTGATGAAAAGTGCAGCAAGCCTTGAAAAAACTTGAGGCTTCGCACGCGAGGCGAAGGTGATGAATGTCCCCCCGGACGGCTTGGTTGGTTCAGCCGTTAATTCTTGGGGACTTCTGGAATGTCGTACCGTACTGAGAAAATCGCCGCAGCGGCTGTGATGGCTGCCGTACTCACAATGTTGGCGCCAGCAGGCGTTGCCGACGCGGCCGATCTGCCGACGCTGCCGGTGGAAGCCAAGCCGATCGCAAGCCTTCCGTTCTTCTCGCTGATAGATAACCGCGTGACCTACTCGTGGATGCCCAAGGGGGTCGACCCCGGCGCCTTCAGCGTTAGGCCAAACGGATCGATCGACGGCACGACCGCGAAGTCGGTGTACTCGTTCACCCACTATGATGAGTGGGCGTACGGCACCAACTTCTTCAATATTTCGATGTTGAAATCGGGCCACAACGATCCCGCGTCACCTTGCATGAGCAGCATCAGCGTCTTCGGCGGCCCATCGGACTGCGCCGGAGCGACCGAGATCTACGGCACGTTCCGCAGCACATTCGGCTGGAATGAAATCTTCAACACCAAGGCATTCGCCATCGGCCCTCTCCGCAATATTTCGTTCGAGATCGGCGCCGATGCCAACACGGAAAATACTTACCTGGCGCCGGCGAAACGCTACTTCGTCGCGGGTCTGCAGTTTGCGTTCGATCTTCCGTACAAGGGCTACGTCGATATAGCTCCCTTGGTGTATAAGGAAATCAATCACAACGCCTTCGATCAGTGCGGGCCCTCGCGTCCTGGCGGCATCCCCGGGGTGACTTGCATCGACGACGGCAACACCGATTTCGACACCACGTGGGCCGTTGAGACCAACTACTACATGGATTTGGGGTTTCTGCCGGAATACATGCGGTATTTCTCCGTCAGCGGTCGCGTGGGCCTGATTGGGCCGAAGGGAAATCAAAATTCACCGCTTGGGCTCGCCAGAGGCGGCACTGCAACGAAGGTCGAGTTGAACAGCGAACCTGTCCGCCTGATCTTCGACGTCAGCAAGGCGGTCTGGGGCGCGAAATATACCCACTTTCTCGATGTCTGGGTTGCCTATCGCTATTGGCAGAACAAGTTCGGTCTCGATCACAACAACGCGCCCGGCATTTGCACAATAGCGGGGCCGGGCACGCCAAGCACCAACAGTTGCACCGAGTTTACCGTCTATGCCGGTGTGACCGTGAAGTTCTAGCCACCGATGTTCGGGCGCCACCACTGTTTGGCTTCGGAGCAATGAAACCCGTAAAGCCTGTTTTGTCCGGATGGCGCGATGGAGAGCCGCGGGATCGCATTCGGCTGCCGGTGCCGCGCCCGAATCCCGGCAGGGCCGGTGCCGAGGAGATAGTCCTCGAATGCAGAAAGTGATGGTAGCATAAAAAACCCAGCGAACTCATTTTGAGAGAGGTCTCGACATGTTCGTATTCAAACATCGCAATCCCGAGATGCAACTCGCCAAGGGAAGAACGGCCCTGGTCCTGGCTGACATCCAGAACGAATTCCTCGAAGAGAAGAAGGAGGGCACCTACTACGCGCTGATCGAAGACGCCCTGAAGAAACGCAATGTGATTCCGAACCTGGAGGAGCTTCTCGAGACGGCACAGAAGCTCGGGTATTTCATCATCCATTCACCGCACTGGTATTACCCGACCGACCTTCAATGGACCGTGCCTCCGAGCGCGATTGCCGACTATCTCAGATCGATCGGCTTCGTCGGCCGCAAGGATCCGGTCGATCTCGAAGGATTTCAGGGGTTCGCGGGCCGATTATTACGAGCCCTTCAAGAAATATCTGATGGACGGGCGTACGTGCAACTGCTCGCCTCACAAGATATTCGGCTGCGAGTTGAACGACGTCATCAAGCAATTGCGGATGCGCAAGGTCGAGAAGGTGATCATGGCAGGTCCGGTCGCCAACATCTGCCTGGAATCTCACATGCGTGACATCATCGAAGCCGGCATGGAAGTCGCGATGGTCCGCGATGCCGTCGCTGCAGGCGTCAACGAAGAAGGCGATGCCTACCAAGCCGCGATGGTCAATTGGCGCTTCATGGCCAACGCCGTCTGGACGACGAAAGAAGCCGTCGAAAAGATGAAAGCGGCCGCGTAGCCATCGTCGAAGCGGGGTCGTGGGGTGGGTTGAGCTTTAAGATCACCTACCCAAAGACGAAAAGTAGCCGCGCGGCGCATCCCGGCCTAGCGTCTCTGTTTCCTACAAACAGTGATAATATCCCGGATAGGTTGCAAAATGGTTTCAGCGCAGCCTGCCTTCAGGCCGACCTGAGCTCACCTCCGTGATTGTTGAGCTAGGCAAGGTGTTCCCGACGCTGTGGGCGAGGTTGGCAACCTCGTGGTGAGGCTGGCGGTTGAGCGACTCCGGATGCTGTTGTTCCGCTCAAGCGGAAAGACCTGCGTCTTGTCAGCCAAGGTCCAGACCGGAGTAGGAAAGAGGAGCCGATCATCGGCGACTTCCGTCGTTCAGCTGCGCTGCGCGTTACCCACCCAAGAGCAATACGTACCACGACAGTCACGACGACCTGAAATACCGAACGCGTCTGAACTGCATCAGGAAGTGCGATGGATTAATTCGTCGGTGGTCGAATTCGCAGGCGATCGAGCTAACGAGGCTCATCTGCGCCGGAAAGTTCGGCTCCGAGACGTGGCCGGCGGCTCTTAGACCGCCGGCTAGAAGATTTTTCCAAAGGCATCCGGGCTTGATCTAAACGGACACGGAATCGCTCTGGATGGATGACTTGGGCTGAACTTCACAGCATGAAGATCGTCAACTAGCTTACGAACACCCCGTCGTGCTGCCGCACGTATCGCACTTCATGCAGGTCCCATTCCGCACGAGAGTAAAATTGCCGCACTCCGAGCACATCTCGCCTTCGTAACCCTTGGCTTTCGCTTCGGCGCGACGCTCGGCTTTCGACGGCGCGGCCTGGGCTGCCGCTCCTGCCTTGCTCCACTGCAATGCTTCCAGCTTTTCTGTCGGCGAGAGGTCGTGGTGGGCTTCCTGCTTCAGCGCGACCGCGCCTTCGACGGTGTCGCTGTTGCGGGCGGCGGCCGAGTGCGCGGCCATCGTGGTGACGTTGCTGGTGGCGCGGGCCTCGGTCGAGGGGTCGCTGCTGCCGCGCATGACTACCAGATTGTCGGTGCGCGAGCGGGTGAGGCCCTTCGACAGGTATTTGTTGGAGGGGGCCTCCGGCGACTTGCCTTCCTCGACGCCGCGACCCATGGCGTCGAAATTGGACTCGCTGGGGTCGACATGGGCGAGATCGAAGCGCGACATGTAGCTGACCGCGAGTTCGCGGAACACATAGTCGAGGATCGAGGTCGCGTATTTGATGGAGTTGTTGCCCTGAACGGGACCTGCCGGCTCGAAGCGGGTGAAGGTGAAGGCGTCGACATATTCCTCCAGCGGCACGCCGTATTGCAGGCCGAGCGAGACCGCGATGGCAAAGTTATTGATGAAGGAGCGAAGCGCGGCGCCTTCCTTGTGCATGTCGATGAAGATCTCGCCGAGCCGGCCGTCGTCATATTCGCCGGTGCGCAGATAGACCTTATGCCCGCCGACCACGGCCTTCTGGGTGTAGCCCTTGCGGCGATCCGGCATCCTCTCGCGCTCGCGCATCACCACGATGCGCTCGACCAGCTTCTCGACGATCTTTTCCGCGACCTGCGTGGTGCGGGCCGCCATCGGCTTCTCGTAGAGCGCCTCGATCGCATCCTCCTCCTCGTCGTCCTCGCTGATCAGCTGCGAGTTGAGCGGCTGCGACAGCTTGGAGCCGTCGCGATAAAGCGCGTTGGCCTTCAGCGCGAGCTTCCAGGACAAGAGGTAAGCGGACTTGCAATCCTCCACCGTGGCGTCGTTCGGCATGTTGATGGTCTTGGAGATCGCGCCGGAGATGAAGGGTTGCGATGCCGCCATCATGCGGATGTGGCTTTCCACCGACAGGTAACGCTTGCCGATCTTGCCGCAGGGGTTGGCGCAGTCGAACACGCTGTAATGCTCGGCCTTCAAGTGCGGCGCGCCTTCCACCGTCATCGCGCCGCAGATGTGGACGTTGGCGGCCTCGATCTCGCGCTTGGTGAAGCCGACCGCGGAGAGCAGGTCGAAATTCGGCGCGGCGATGGCTTCGGCGCCGATGCCGAGGGTGTCGCGGATGAAATCCTCGCCGAAGGTCCATTTGTTGAAGGCGAACTTGATGTCGAACGCGGTCGGCAGCGCCTTCTCGGCCTTGGCGATGGCTTCGTCGGTGAAGCCTTTTGCCTTCAGCGTGGAGACGTTGATGCCGGGCGCGTTGGAGAGCGAGCCGTGGCCGACGGCGTAGGCCTCGATCTCCGCGATGTCGCTTTCGCGATAGCCGAGCGCGCGCAGCGCTTCGGGGACGGCGCGGTTGATGATCTTCCAGTAGCCGCCGCCGGCGAGCTTCTTGAACTTCACCAGCGCGAAATCAGGCTCGATGCCGGTGGTGTCGCAGTCCATCACAAGGCCGATGGTGCCGGTCGGCGCCACCACCGTGGTCTGCGCGTTGCGGTAGCCATGGAGTTCGCCGAGTTCGAGCGCCTTGTCCCAGGCCGCCTTGGCATGGGTGATGATCTCCTGCTGGGTGCAGGAGGCGTGATCGAGCGGCACCGGATTGACGGCCAGCGCCTCATAGCCGCGGCTTTCGCCATGGGCTGCGCGGCGGTGGTTGCGGATCACCCGCAGCATGTGCGCGGCGTTCTTCTTGTAGCCGGGGAAGGGGCCGAGTTCCTTGGCCATCTCGGCCGAGGTGGCGTAGCTGATGCCGGTCATGATCGCGGACAGCGCGCCGCACAGCGCGCGGCCTTCCTTGGAATCGTAGGACAGGCCCATGGTCATCAGCAGCCCGCCGATATTCGCAAAGCCGAGGCCCAGCGTGCGGAATTCGTACGACAGCTCCGCGATCGCCCGGGACGGGAATTGCGCCATCATCACCGAGATTTCGAGCACCACGGTCCAGAGACGGCACAGATGCTCGTAGGCGCTGACGTCGAACTGCTTGGTGGTGGTGTTGTAGAAAGTGATCAGGTTGGCCGAGGCCAGGTTGCAGGCGGTGTCGTCCAGGAACATGTATTCCGAGCACGGATTGGAGGCGCGGATGTCGCCGGACGCCTTGCAGGTGTGCCAGTCGTTCATGGTGGTGTTGAAATGCAGGCCGGGATCGGCGGACGCCCAGGCGGCGTGACCGATCTTCTCCCAGAGCTCGCGTGCCTTGAGGGTTTTCGTCACCTTCTTGTTGGTGCGGCCGATCAGATTCCAGTCGCCGTCGGTCTCCACCGCGCGCAGGAAATCGTCCTTCAGCGACACCGAATTGTTGGAGTTCTGGCCGGAGACCGTGAGGTAGGCTTCCGAATCCCAGTCGGTGTCGTAGATCGGGAAGTCGATGTCCTTGTAGCCCTGGCGCGCGAACTGGATCACGCGCTTGATCATGCCGTCGGCCACCATCGCGCGGCGCGCCAACTTGATCTCGCGGCGCAGCGCCGGGTTCTTCTCGGGGTCGAAGCAGTCGTCGCCGCTGCCTTCGCAGTTGACGCAGGCCTTCAGCACTGCCTTGAGGTGGCGCTGGTTGAGCTTGGAGCCGGTCACGAGGGCTGCAACCTTCTGCTCCTCCTTCACCTTCCAGTCGATATAGGTCTCGATATCAGGGTGATCGGCATCGACCACGACCATCTTGGCGGCGCGGCGGGTGGTGCCGCCGGACTTGATCGCGCCGGCGGCGCGGTCGCCGATCTTGAGGAAGCTCATCAGGCCGCTCGAGCGGCCGCCGCCGGAGAGTTTTTCGCCTTCGCCGCGCAGCCGCGAGAAGTTGGAGCCGGTGCCGGAGCCGTATTTGAACAGGCGCGCCTCGCGCACCCAGAGGTCCATGATGCCGCCCTCGTTGACGAGGTCGTCATTGACGCCCTGGATGAAGCAGGCGTGCGGCTGCGGATGCTCGTAGGCGGATTTCGATTTGGTCAGCTTGCCCGTGAACGGGTCGACATAATAATGGCCCTGGCCGGGACCATCGACGCCATAGGCCCAGTGCAGGCCGGTGTTGAACCATTGCGGCGAATTCGGCGCCACCATCTGCTTGGCCAGCATGTAGCGCAGCTCGTCGTAGAACGCGCGGGCGTCCTCTTCGGAGGAGAAGTAGCTGCCCTTCCAGCCCCAATAGGTCCAGCAGCCGGCGAGGCGGTCGAACACCTGCTTGGCGGAGAGCTCGCTGACAAAGCGCTCGTTCTCGGGCAGCAGGCCAAGCGCCTCGGTGTCCGGCACCGAGCGCCACAGCCACGACGGCACGGTCTCTTCCTCGACCTTCTTCAGCCGCGCGGCGACGCCCGCCTTGCGGAAATACTTCTGCGCCAGCACGTCGGAGGCGACCTGCGACCAGAATTCCGGCACCTCGACGTTTTCAAGGCGGAAAACCACCGAGCCGTCCGGGTTGCGGATTTCGGATGTCGTCAATCTGAAATCAATTCCAGCGTAAGGTGACTGGCCGTCCGTGGTGTTGCGCCGCTCGATTCGCATGGTCGTGCCCCGTTCTTTTCTGATCGGCCCGCTGCCCTGCGGCGCCGTAGGTTCTTTTATTGAGCGAACCCCTTGCCACGGTGTGTCCCGTGATCCCGGCATTCGCAGCTCAACCGGTAGACCCGGCCTGTTTCTCTTCGCGGCCGACCGATGCTCGCCTCGGTCCAGCCACGGCACGATACCGGCTTCGATGTCCGGCCCGCACTATCAACGCCCCAACGCTTCGTTTGGACCATTTTCGGCCCGTTTTGGCGCCCGTAAAGCCTGCAGAACGGGGCATGAAACCCCGACATCTCGTGCCGTAACCGGCAGCCGAAATGGTCATTCTGAAACCCTGTCAGGGAGCGTCCGGCGGGACTGAAAACCACCCGGCACCGAACGATCCAAAACTAGGCCGACTCCGTTGCGCCCGTCAAGGATTAGTACGAGTTCCTGAATCAAATACTAAATATGGTGGAAAAGGGGGAATAACAGGGGGCAAGCCGACGCCTGTTCGTGGTCCAAGTATCGGTGAGTCCTCAGGGTTTCCCAAGGGAAAAAAGTTGTCCGCGGGCTGTGGATTCGAGCTTCGCCCCGCTGTTCACAGGGCAACTATTTATTGTGCCGCGGGGCTTGCCTGGGCGAGACTCACGCCCGCTTGCCGGGGCCGCTCTGGCATGCGCCTTCGCCGATGGCCTCGGGCGCCGATAACCGGCATGTTTGGGATCGAATCGTGCCGCCCCTCAGCCCAGCCCGTCCCGTCATGACAGTCTCGACCCAGATCGGGGCAAAATCGCGCATTGCCCCCGCGGGCCTGATGTTCCTTGCGATCACCTCGATCGGCTGGGGCTTCAACTGGCCCGTCACCAAATACCTGATCGGCGAACTGCCGCCGTTGACCTTGCGCGGCGTGACCGGCGTGATCGGCGCCTCGCTGTTGGCGCTGCTCGCGCTGGCGCGCGGCCAGAGCCTGAAGGTCGCGCCCGCGCTGTGGCCGCGGCTGATGCTTGCGGCGCTGCTCAACGTGACGGGCTGGATGGTGCTGATGGGCCTGGCGCTGCTCTGGCTGCCGGCCAGCGAAACCGCGCTGATCGCCTACACCATGCCGGTCTGGGCGGCGATGCTGGCCTGGCCGGTGCTCGGCGAGCGGCCCACGGTGCTGCGGACCATCGCGCTGGTGATGGCGTTTGCGGGACTGTCCGCGATCATGGGCGGCAACGGCATCGCGGCCAGCACGGCGAAATTGCCGGGCATATTGATGGCGCTCGTCGGGGCGATCGGCTTTGCGCTCGGCACGGTGCTGGCAAAGAGATTCCCCCTGCAGTTGCCGCCGATTCCGGCGGCCGCCTGGCAGATCGGGCTCGGCTGTTTTCCGGTGGCGGTCGTGGGGCTGCTGATCGAGACCACGCATCTCGACGCGGTGACGCAGCTCGGCTGGCTGTTACTGTTCTATTCGACCGTGGTGCAGTTCTGCATCGCCTATGTCGCGTGGTTCGCGGCGCTGGCGCGGTTGCCGGCGTCGGTGGCGGCGATCGGCACCATGGCGGTACCGGTGATCGGCGTCGTGACATCGGCGCTGGCGCTGCACGAGCCGCTCGGCATCGGCCAGGTCGCGGCGCTCATCTTCACGCTTGCAGGGGTTGCGCTGGCGGCGCGATCGTAAAGCGGCTGCGAGGCGGATCTATCCGGTCTCGCCGCGCAGCGCCCGCCGCACCATCTGGTCGAGCTGGGATTTGCGGTAGGGCTTGGCGAGCAGCGGAACGCCTTCGTCGAGCCGGCCGCGGTGCATGATCGCGTTGTCGGTATAGCCGGAGGTGTAGAGCACCTTCAGGCCCGGCCGCCGTTTCGCGACGGCGTCGGCGAGTTGCCGGCCGGTCATGCCGCCGGGCATGATCACGTCGGTAAACAGCAGATCGAACGCCACGCCGTTCTCGACATGCCGCAGCGCTGCCGGACTGTCGGCGGCAGCAACGGTCTTGTAGCCCAGGCTCTGCAGTTGCGTGACGACGAAATTCCGCACCAGCGAATCGTCCTCGACCACCAGGATGGTCTCGTGGCCGCCGGATATCGGCATCGCCGCGGGGAGGGTTGCCTCGGCCGGCCCGCTGGCTGGGGGCAGGTAGAGCCTGATCGTGGTGCCGTGGCCAAGCTCGCTGTAGATCCTGACGTGCCCGCCCGACTGTTTGACGAACCCATAGACCATGCTCAAGCCGAGCCCCGAGCCCTTGCCCACATTCTTGGTGGTGAAGAACGGCTCGAACGCCTTGTCACGCACGTCAGCCGTCATGCCGCTGCCGGTGTCGCTCACCGCGACCATGACATAAGCGCCGGGCGCGACGTCGGCGTTAGCCCGGGCGTAGGCGTCGTCGAGCACGACGTTTCGCGTCTCCAGCAGCAGTTTTCCGCCCTTCGGCATGGCGTCGCGCGCGTTGATCGCCATGTTGAGTATGGAATTGGCGAGCTGCGAGGGGTCGATATGCGCGGTCGCGGCTTCAGGCTCCAGGTTGGTCGCGATCTCGATCTGTTCGCCAAGCGTCGGACGAAGCAGTTTCGCGATGTCGAGAACGGCGCCGTTGATGTCGACGTTGCGCGGCTGCAGCGCCTGCCGGCGGGCGAAGGCGAGCAGATGCTTGACCAGCTCGGCGCAGCGTTCGGCGGCATCGTCGATCAGCCTTGCCACGTTCAACAAATTCGGGCGGTCGGCAAGGCCGGCCACCAGCGTTTCGGTGGTGCCGGTGATGACCGTCAGCATGTTGTTGAAGTCGTGCGCCACGCCGCCGGTGAGTTTTCCGATCGCATCCAGCTTCTGGGCCTGCTGCAGCTTGCGTTCGGTTTCGCGGGCCGCCGTAATGTCATGATAGACCAGCGCGGCGCCGTTGATGACGCCGGCCGCGTCGCGCAGCGGACGGCCGCTGATCACGAGATGACGCGGATCGCCGCCGCCGGCCGGGCTGAAGATGATCTCCTTGCCGTCGAACGGTTCGCCGCGTAACGCACGCGCGGCCGGCATTTCGTCCGCTGCCACCAGGCCCGTCCCGTCGGCATGATAGGCGAGGCTGTTCTTCCGCAGCTCGTGGACCGTCATGTCCGCACGGTAACCGAGCGTCTGCGCGGCCGCCGCATTCCACAGCACCACGACTCCTGCGGTGTCGATGACGAGCACGGCCTCGGCCATGCTGTTGAACGTGCTCTGCAGCACGGAAGCCGAGCGTCGCAGTTCTTCATGCGCCGCCAGCAAATGTTCGGTGCGTTCGGCCACCGCCGCCTCGAGGGTCTCGTTTTCGGCCTTCGAGGCGCTCAGCGAAGTTTCCAGCCTTCGGTTGGAACGACGCGCCTCGCGCATCAGGACGGAGGCGAGCATCAGGATCAACACGACGCCGGCCAGGTCGATCCCGAGCAGGACGATTCGCGTCCGCCGCGAGTCCGCCGTCCGGATCGCGAGCATCCCTTGCGCTTCCGCAGTGAGCTTGTCGAAGTTGGCGCTGATCGCTGCCATCGCGGCGCGGCCCTCGGCCCTGGACGTTATCGCCGCGATCCCTGCGGTATCGCCCGCCGCTCGAAGCCGGACCAGTTCGCCGCTGATGGCGAACCGGCGCGGGATGAGGATACGGTTGTTCTCGAGCAGCTCTCTCTGCAGCGGGTTGTCCTTGGTGGCCTCGATCAGGCCGGCGAGCGCCGGCGCGATTTGCTGGCTGGCATCCCGGTATTCGCTGGCGAAGGCGGGATCGCCGGTGAGCAGAAAGCCGCGCCCGGCACTCTCGGCGCGCCGGATCAGCAACCGGATATCGGAAAACTCCTGCAGCACGGCGAGCGTATGATCGACCCAGGCGGCGTCCGATCGCGACTTGACCTCGAGGCCGATCGAGGCGGCGCTGATGATCAGGAGTACGGCGAGCCCGGCTCCGAGGACGACACGCTGCGGCGCGATCGGTGCGAATTCTTCAATTGGAGCGGCAGACAATCGCAAACGGTTCTTCCAGGCATTCATCGACGGTCGCAGGCGTCCCAATAAGCAAAAGATCAGAAATTGTAACGCAACAGAATCACACGTTGGATCAATTAGCGCTGAAAGGCGCTTATGCGTCTGCACCGTAGAATGCATAGCTGGCGAGCGCGTATCTCAACGTGCGGGCGCAAGGATGGATGATCTGGCGGTGATCGCGTGGTCCGCGCATCGGTTGCGCCGCGCGCCGGCCGCGGGGGCCGGCACGGTCGCCGAAACAAAAAAAGACGGCGCGGATAGCTGCGCCGTCTTCAAACACGCAACCGTCAAACGCGATTACGGGCAGGGATGGCGAACGCCATCATAGCCCATATACGTACCCGATTGCGGATCGTAGGACTGGTAGGTCTGCATGCAGTAGGAGACGCCGTCGTCGCCGCCTGGCCCCGGCGCCACCGCGACCGCGCCATCATCGTAACCCTGGTCGTCGTAATAACCCTGCGCGTAGTAACCCGGTCCGCCGTAATAACCGCCTTGCGAAGCGAGCGCACCGCCGACGATGGCGCCGGCAACCACGCCGGGAACGAAGGCGCCACCGCCGTGATAGCCGCCACCGCCACGATACCCGCCGCCGCTAAACCGGGGGCCGGGAGCGCCGCCGTGGAAATGCCCACCGCCCCGGACGCATGCCTGCACCACCGCCGCCGCCGGCACGGCCTCCGCCATGGGAATGCATCTGCTGCTGCGCGAACCCTGCGGTGGGCGCCGCCATCGGCGCAACCAGCACCATGGCTGCAACGGTGCTTAAAACTCTGACATTGATCATTGTGAACTCCATTCCCTGCACCTGTCCCAACCCGTTGAACGGGGGGACGTTCCGTAGCCGCACGCCGATTGTGCCCGATGCCAGACTGGCCGGCTGGAACTGTACGTGGCGTGAATGGATTGGGTCGATTTCGCGATGGTCGGCGTCCGGGATCGCGGCGCCCGGCGCAGGCCGGCGAGCCGACTTGGCTGGACATTTCGGCGTGCCGATGGCATCAGAACGCCCAAGCATACCTCGAACGGCCGAGCTCCGATGAAACAGTTTCTGCTCAAGATGTTCACATGGTGGAATGGCCAGACCTTCGGCACCCAATTGTCGACGTGGCGGTTCGGCGAATTGGTGGGCACGGACGAGCAGGGCAACCGCTATTTCCGCACCAAGGGCCGCAAGATCGATCCGACGCTGGGCTTCGAACGCCGGTGGGTGGTCTATAATGGGTACGCCGAAGCGACACGGGTGCCGCCGTCGTGGCATGGCTGGTTGCACCACACCGTCGATGTCGCGCCGACCGAGGAGACCTACGTAGCGCGGGAATGGCAGAAGCCGCATGTGCCGAACATGACGGGGACGCCTGCGGCCTATCGGCCGCCCGGCTCGACGCTGGCAAGCGGGCACCGCCCCAAGGCCACCGGCGACTATCAGCCGTGGACGCCCGGCAACTAGGCTACGGCCAATCTAGCCGTTTTGAGCGAGCGGATGCGGATATCGAGCCCCGCATATGTCGGGCCAGCGATCCCGAGCTAGCTGCCGGCATACCGTCGCAGCGGACACGCCTCGATATCCAGGCCGTCCGCGCCTGGAATGATCACGCACGATTGCGAAGCGTCGATTTGCCAACCGTATTCGTTGAGCAGGTCCTGCCGCGGCGGCGTGTTGCGCAGATGCAGTGTCCACACCCCGCCCGGCGGCGGGCTCGCGAGATCAGCGCGGATGCGCTGGTCCAACGCTTCCCCTGGGACAATAGGCATTACGATGTCGGCAAGTTGGTAAGTCCGAGATTCCGTTCCCAGCAGCGGTACGATATATCCGAGCGGCTTCTCGATTACGAGGTAGCTCGCAGCCTGGGGAAGCTGACGGGGAAGCCTGGGTTCATACGGATCGGACCAGGGACGGCGCAACCAGTCAGACGGCTGCGACCACAGGGCGATAGTCGTTGCCACGCCGATAGTCGCAACGTTGACCCAGCGATGGACCCGAGCCGTTGGTTTCGATGCAAAGGCTTCTCGTCGCAACACACGAGATAAACGCAGAAATAGCAGAACGATGAGCGGCGCACAGAGCAACTCCAGGGCCACCGCGTAGCGGTGAATGGAAAACGCCGTAAGCCAAATGGCGTAGGCGACCAGGAAGAACAGCAAGAACTGCCTGTCTCTCCGGGTAAACATCGACAATCGGTACCACAAACCGACGCCGGCGCTGGTGATAAGCAGCACAGACGCGACGGCGAACCGCGGATCCCGAAACGAAAGTTCAGACGAGCGATGATCGCCGACCGCCCAGTAAAATGGATAGGCGAACGCGTCCAACAAACTGTGCGGCATGAAGCGAATGTCGGTGATCGACTCGAACGCGGCTTCTGGAGATCGAAATATCTCATTGTAAAATGGAAAGACCGGGTTGCCGAACTCGGCCCACAGCTTCCACGCCCAGGCACCGCCGCTACCGAGCCCGCCAACAGTACCGCCGAGCGCGAAATAGCAAAACGCCATCATCGGCCGCGGCGCATACAACAGAGATATGGCTGCGCCGATGAAGTAAACCGTGTTGGTTAGCTTCAATCCACCCGCCGCGCCAACCAGAATTCCGGCGAGGACGTAGCGCTCACGCTGTTGGGCACTGGCCGATAAGGTCAGGCCGAAACCGGCGATGATCGGCAGGGCGGTGAGGATGTCGGCGAAGCTCGTTCCAACTTCCGACAGCGTCATCGGACCAAACGCCGCGATCACCACCGCTGCCGCCAGAGCCCATGCATTGCCTGACGCGCCGAATACGACGCGCGAGAACCAATAGATGAGCGCGAGATTTAGTCCGTGAAAAGCACCGAGCAGCATTCCCCAGAACGGCGCGCTGACATAGTGACGCAGCAGATAGGCCGGAAGATAGGGCAGAGGATTCAGGAAGGTCTGAAAGCCGCCGGGCGCGACATCCGCATCGAACCGTCCATTGATCCAGGCGAAGGCGCCATATTCATGGTAGTTGCGCCAGTCCCAGTTGATATCCTCGCCGGCAAACCAGGTGTACATGGCACCTGCAAAAAGCGACCCCAGCACGGCTATCGGTATTTCCAAATTCTTCCGCGCAATCATCAATCGGGCCGTTTCCCGGCAGCCGGTCTTGATATGCCGACGGATGCCCGCTTTGATAGGAATTGTAGTTCGACAACTCCCTATGGTTGTGCACCGTATTGGGGGCCGGGTTTAGAAAAGGTTTATGAATTCGCGTAGGTTGTGGAATTTCGTTCGCTCGCCCGATAAGAATCCGCGCACGGAGTGAGGCGCTTTCGGAACGCGGCACTGATAGACCGACGTCGGATATCCGCGTCGTAAAGCGAACCCTCTCCAATCGGGTTTCTAACAAGGGCGCCGGCTGAATTTCCCAACTGCCCCTCCTGTGGACAGCGGGAACAGCGGGGATATCGGCCAGGGCGCGCTTGTCGTCCGCCCGTGATCGAGGCTCAATAGGGTCATCTTACGGAGATGGGAGACCATCGCGACGGTTCGGGTTACAGATCGCGACTGCCCCGATTTGCAGCGGCTACCGAGTAGGACGCGGCCGGGAGATAGGCCCCCGGTGCAGAGGTTCCGAAATCGCCCGTTGATGTGTAGCTATCGTAAGAAAGGAAAGGCCGCCTGGGAAACCAGACGGCCTTTTTCTTTGTCACGCAGGTTGCGCCAGCCGCGCCGCGGCGCGCCGCACGGCCTCGCTGCGGCGCGGCTGGGTGGATGCGATCCGTTCGCGCGACAGTGCAAGAACTTCCGGTGGCGCCACATCGGGCGTGCCGGCATTGAAGGGCGGCGCCGGATCGTATTCGAGGCCGAGCTGGATCGTTTCCGCCGTTCGCTGGTCGGCCAGCATCGATACCAGCGTCAGGGCGAAATCGATTCCCGCGGTAACGCCGCCGCCGGTGACGCGATTCCGGTCGGTGCAAACCCGGGCTTTCACCGGCGTTGCGCCGAAGGCCGGCAGAAATTCCATCGCTGACCAGTGCGTCGTGGCTTGGTAACCCCGCAGCAGTCCGGCGGCGCCAAGCACCAGCGATCCCGTGCAGACCGACGTGATGTATTTCGCAGCTTTCGCCTGCGTGCGCAGGAAGTCGAGCATCTCGGCATCGTTGACCATGTCATTGATGCCGGCGCCGCCGGGAACGCAGATCACGTCGAGCTGCGGGCTGTCGGCAAAAGTCGAGGTGGGTGTGAGCGTCAGCACGGAATCGCTCGGCACCGGCTCGATCCGTTTCCAGATCAGATGCACCTTCGCGCCGGGCAGGTTCGAGAAAACCTGCAATGGCCCGGTCAGATCGAGCTGGGTTACCTTGGGAAAGATCACAATTCCGATTTGCAGGGGCGCGGGCATCTGGAGACCTCCGAGGTTTCGCTTGACCGCTGCAATTTGCCATGGTGCTCTCAAGTCCAAAATGGCGTATTTCCCTCGTTTTCAGACGTCATGTTTTCCAGAGCGGGCGAGGCCCATGATGATCGGTATCCTCATCTTTCCCGACTTTCAGGTACTGGACGCGGCCGGCCCGATTTCGGTGTTCGAGATCGCCGCGAGATTCGCCGGCTCGGATGATGCGATCAAGGTCCTTGCGGTAAAGCCGGGTGCCGTGCGCAGTTCCTCGGGCGTCGAATGGCTGGCGCGCGGCCTTCGTCCCTATGCCGCGATCAGCACGCTGATCGTGGCTGGCGGCGAGGGGGTGCAGGCGGCCGCCGCATCCGCCACGATGCTCGCGTTCGTGCGCGCGATCGCCAAGCGTGGCGCCCGCGTCGCCAGCGTCTGCTCGGGCGCCTACATCCTCGCCGAGGCTGGTTTGCTCGATGGCCGCCGCGCCACGACGCATTGGCAGCGCTCCCGGCATTTCCTGAGTGCCTATCCCAGAGTGAAACTCGAGTCCGACCGGATCTTCGTCCGCGACGGCAACATCTGGAGTTCGGCCGGAATCAGCGCAGGCATCGATCTCGCGCTGGCGATGGTGGCGGACGAACACGGTGAGGACGTCGCCCAGAAGACCGCTCGCCAACTCGTGCTGTATCACCGCCGCAGCGGCGGGCAGTCGCAATTCTCATCGCTGCTGGAATTGAAGGCTCCGGCCGGCCGCTTCGGGCCGCTGCTGAGCTGGGCGCGCGAACACCTTGAGTTGCCGCTGACGGTCGAGGCGCTGGCCGAACAGGCGGCGATGAGCACGCGGCACTTCGCCCGCGCGTTCATCGCGGAGACCGGCGTGACGCCGTCGAAGGCGGTCGAGCGTCTGCGCATCGAGGTGGCGCGGCAGCGGGTGCAATCCACCAGCGAAGCGATCGAGCGCGTAGCCGAAACCACGGGTTTTCGCGATCCGGAACGGATGCGCCGCGCTTTCATCCGAGCGTTCGGTCAACCACCGCAATCGCTGCGCCGCGCGGCGCGGGCATCCTAGTCACGGTCTTCCTGCAACAATCCGAGCCTCTCTCCCAGCCACCGCGTGGTCGGCGCCTGGATCAGGATCGTCATCAGCACGGCGATAAAGGTGACGGAGGCAATCATCGGCGCGCCCGGAACTTTCATTCCGGACAACAGGCCCGCCAGTGCCGCCGGAATAACGCCGGTCTCGCGCGTCCAGCACATGAACAGCATCTCACGGAAATTCCAGCGCGCGCGGCGATCGGGCAGCGCGCACAGGAACACGGTGGCCGGGCGCGCCACCAGCATCAGCACCGCGACAATGGCGATGCCGCCGAGCCAGTATTGACCGATCGATGCAAAATCAACCTGCGCGCCGAGCAGGATGAAAATAAACAGTCGCAGGATGAAGGACGTGGTGAAGACAAAGTCTTCGAGCTTTTGCGCTTCGCCGGCCTCCATCTTGAAGCCTAACGAATCCTTGTTGCCGAGTACGATCCCGAACACGAAAACCGCCATGAAGCCGCTCGCATGCAAGCCGTCGGCGGCGAAATAGGCTCCGATCACTGCGACCAGCGTGACGACTGGGGCATATTCGGCCAGGAACGCCCACTTCTGGTGGGCGATCAACAGCGCGGCGAGGTATCCGAGCGCGATACCGGCGACGATGCCGATGATCGATTGCTTGAAAAGATCGAAGACCGATTGCGACAGCGAAAACTCGCTCCCCCCGGTCGCCGCCGCCAGTACGCCGAAGGTGACGATCGCCGCCATAGCGTCGTTGAAGGCTGACTCGCTCATCACGGTTTGCGCCACCCGGTCGCGAATCCGGACCTGTCGGAAAATCGGCACCAGCGTGGCCGGATCGGTCGACGCCAGCGTCGCTCCGAGCAGCAGCGCGACGATCAGAGGCGCGCCGAGGATAATGTGAGCTGCGATCGCGGTGATCGCAGCGGTGATCAGCACGCCTACCGTCGCGATCACAACGATCGTAATCCAGACCTGCTTGAGGACGCTGAAGCGCAGCGAAGCTCCGCCGTCGAACAGGATGTAGCTTGCGCCGAACAGCAGGATGATCTGGTTCAACGCCGAGTCAGCCCTGATGTCGATCAGCCCGAGCGCGTGCGGCCCGAGCGCGATACCCGCGAGCAGGAATACCGCGACATCGGGAATCCTGATTTTTTGGGCCGCGAGACCGGCGAGGGTGCCGATGGCCAGGATGAGACCACAGGACAGCAGCGTATGCTTGGCGATCTCGATGGCGGCGGATGTTTCCAATTCTTGGTCCAAAAGTTAGTGCAGGAAGCGCGGAAATGACGCTGCCCGACGCGCCGCGAAATGGCAAGCGAACGCGGTCGCGATGAGCGCTGCGAGATCCGGGATCGTTCGCCGGTCGCGCTACGCGACGACGAGACACCCGGTTGTCGTCGACGGCCGGCTGTTCCGTCGAGGCGGGACGGTGCCGTCGATCGCGAATGCTTCATGCAGTCGTTGCTGAGCCGAGTGACGATGGCCGGATTTTCTGCAGTCGATTCAGAATGATTTGGCCGGTCCAGCCTTGTTCGCAAAAATAATCCCTCTTCCCTTTCGACCCAAATCACCCCTTTGTCCCGCGCCATCCCGTTCCGAAAGAGGGGCGTTGGCCATCGTCACGAACGTTGGGACGGGATGCGGTGGACGCGGCAGCGTCGTCGTGCAAGGCGTTGCAGGGCGGGCGTTCGATTGATCGAGTGCCTGTGAGCATCGGGCCGGCGCGTGGACGAACGATGTTGCTTCCGGCTTCATCAATGCTCGGGCGGACGTGCACATGCCGCCGGAGCCTCCTGGCAAAGACGGGTCGCGTACGGCAAAACCATGTGGTCCTGGCACCCGTTGCCGGTGCCAAGCCGGCGGAGGTGTTGCGAGCCCAACCGGGATTCGCAACACCGCCAATCCGCCGACGACGGTGACAAGACGAATTCGTCGCCGGGGAGAGCGTGGCATAAGCCGTTAAAACCATTGCGTGCGGGAATGCCGGGTGTTCCGGCGCGACCGTGGTGACTACCGTGTGCACACTACTTTCGCACACGGGCCGCGGGTGCTTCGGGCACCCGGCATTCCCCGCGCCCTCAATTGAGGGTCGCCCGCGCCCTCAATTGAGGGTCGCCCGCGCCCTCGCTTGAGGGTCGCGCCGCGCCCTCGGTTTTTGGGCGGCTGTTTACGAACAACTCGGACGCATCGTGTCGCGAGAGCGTAGACGCACACCCCATCGTCATCGCCCGTGAACGCGGGCGATCCAGTATTCCAAAGCACCGGTGTTGGAATCTCAGAGCTGCGGCGTACCGGCGAGCCGGCCATGACGGTTGAGTGTGGAGCGCGCCATATTTCTTTGCGAGGGTCGAACTTGCGACGACATGTCAGCCGGAGCTTGCAGCGAAGGCAGATGCAATCCGGCGATTTCTTCGTGGCTCTGGGTTACCTCGCTTGTGTTCGCAAGGTGATAATCAACGCTTCGGTATGGTGAAAAAGAATCGGCAATATTGATTCATATCGTCACGATCTCATGCCGCGAACGACGGACGCCTTTGGCGATTCAGGCTTTGCCTGCCGGCATTTCCAGCTGGGAAAAATTTCCGGGATTCGGCCGGGCTCATTTAATTTACGATGCGACGACGGTCGCAATCTTAGTTGTCGATTCTTTTTTCAGACACAATTCACTCGGAAAAAATTTCCGACCTAACTAAAAGTTGGATGTCTAAATTAACCATGCATCGGCTTCTCGAATTGTCGGTCATTGATTTAATGAGCATTTAATACTTTTGGCGGACAGATGGATAATCAACTTTAAAATTTAATCCGTCGCAAGAATGCGAGCGCACCTCGGCGCCTGACAAGGAATTGCATGAGAACGCTTCTCATTGCTGGTCTGTCCGCGGCATTGGTCGGCTGCAGCTGTTATGCTCCGCCCCCGCCATCGGCAGACCTGCCTGAGTGCCCGCTTTCGAAAGGCTTCGCTTGTTTGGACAGGATGCTGGCCGGGCCGCCTGCCGAGATCAGACCGACGCCGATCAAAGTCAGCGCCACTATCAGCCCGGCGAAGTCCACGGTTGCATCAAAGTCCAAGAGTGCTTTGCCGGTTGCGGCGAACAACCGAACCGATCACGCGGCCGAGGTGGTGAAGTCGCCTAAGGTCGAGACCACGGCGCCGGTGTCGCCCGCCGCGTCGGACGCCGTCGTCAGCAAGGCGAAAATCACGATCGCCGCGAAGATGGAGGATCCGGCGTCCGCGGAATTCGCCGACATGAAGCGGGCGATCCGGAAGAACACTTTCGGACAACCGGTCGATACCATTTGCGGTCACGTCAAAGGCAAGAACGCATCGGGCGCGGATACCGGCGAGCGGCCGTTTCTGTATCTCGTGAAGGACGACGATGCGTATGTCGTCAACGGCAATGCCGAGTCGGCGGCGGCGATTGCCTATCGAAACCTGTGCAACTAGCGAGGCATGTTGAAGGAGGAAATCGGACTCGCGAACAGCATTTGCAGCACGTTCAAATGGTGCGACGAACCTTTCCGTCGCGACGACGTTCTGCCGGTGAACTTCAGAGATCGGCGATCTGCGCGAACCTTGTGTGAGGCGAATTCCTCACGTGGAAGTCAAAACCAGCGGAGCAGTTACATACCTATCTGGATCGGGACAACATGGACGATTTCACCAATCATGCGGAGCTGATCAACGCGCCGCCAAAACCGCCGGTGCTTGTGGTCATCGAGCGCCACGCGCTGGTGCGGACCTGCATCCTCACCGTCCTCAAACGGGAGCTTGCCGGTATCGATATCATCGAGACGGCAACGATCGGAGAATTGAGCGGCGTTTCGGGAAAGGACGTGTGCCTCATCGTGTTGAATATCGGGGACCAGTCGGTGCTCGATCCTTCATTCGAGAACGCCTTGGCGCAGCTCGCCGAATGCTACCCCAGCGCGGCGGTGGCGCTGCTGTCCAATCGCGACGACGAAGCCACTGCGCTGGCGGCGATGCAGCGAGGCGTCCGCGGATTTTTCCCGACTACGATTCCGTTGGAAGTCGCGCTCGCGGGCCTGCGGCTCGTTCTGGCCGGCGGCGTCTACCGGCCGTTGCCGATTCTGAAGCAGGATGAGCCGGCGGATATCGAGGCGACAGACCTCCACATCCACGCCGCCGAAGCTGCCGTCCTTGTCGGAATCAGCGGCGTCAGCAAGGCGACGATGGATAAGCCGATGGTCGAGCTGACGCCACGCGAGCAGCAGGTGCTCGCGGCCCTCAAGCTCGGGCTTCCCAACAAGCTGATTGCGGCCCGGCTGAGGCTTTCGGAAAACACGGTGAAAATGCACATCCAGCACATCATGCGGAAGTGCTCCGCGCATAACCGCACCGAGGCGGTCCTGCGATGGAGCGGGCGTTTGTCGGGGCACAACGGTCATGCCCGTTCGCGGATATCGTCGTGAGCGGTGTGGCCGGGCGTATTTGGTTGCGTCTCAATCCTCGTGGAAGGCGTTGTTGAAGCTGTCGAGCAGGGGCCTCAGCGCGTAGAGCGCGACGGTGCCGTGGCCGGTCTTGATGAACACCTGGGTCGGCATTCCCGGAATGATCCGGATGCCGTCGATTTCGGCGATGCGTGGATCGTCGACCTTGATTTTGGTGGCGTAATAGGGCGCGTCGGTGCGCTTGTCGACCAGGCGGTCGGCGGAGACGTGCGTGACCGTTCCCTTCAGCCGCGGTACACGGCGCTGGTTGTAGGGCAGAAGCTGGACATCGGCGGAGAGGCCGGTGCGCACCACGTCGATATCCTCGGGCCGTACGCGGGCGGTGACGATCAGGCGGTCCTGCCGCGGCACCATGTCGAGCAGCGGCGCGCCGGCGCCGATCACGCCGCCCGGGGTGTGGACCCGCAACTCCGTCACCACGCCGTCCTCGGGCGCCCTGACGTCGGTACGCGCGAGTTGGTCGGCGGCGGCCTGCAGCCGCTCGCGAAGCTGGAAGATCTGGTTCTGCACTTCGCGCAGCGCCTGCGCGATCTCGTTTTGCCGGTCGCTCTCCAGTTTGAGGAGCGTTGCCTGGGATTCGCTGATCACCTGCGTGGCGCGCGAGATCTGCGCGGCAAGGTCACCCTGGCGTCCCTCGATGTCAGCCATTTCCCGCTCCAGGCTGAGCAGCCGCGGGCGTCGTTCGAGGCCCTTGCTGACCAGCATGGCGACCGTCGCCACTTCCTCGCGGCCGATTTCGGCCCGCCGCACGGCCGCGCTTTGCTGCGCCTTGAGGCCGTCGATTTCCCGCTCGATCTGCAGCCTCTTCTCCCGAATCAAGGCGGTTTGCGACTGAAATACCTGCCGGCGCGTTTCGAAGATGCTTTGCTGGCCGGCCAGGACAGCGGCGACCGACAGATTTTCGTTTCGCAACGTCTCCACCGCGGCGGGAAACGATATCCGCGCGGCGCCAAGCTGCTCCGCCAGCAGTCGTGCCTCGCGGGCCGTTGCGTCCCACAACTGGCCTTGAAGGCTCTCGACCTCGGCGCGGGCCCTCGTGGCGTCCAGCGAGATCAAAATCTGTCCGGCATGAACGAGATCGCCGTCCGCAACTGCGATCTTCCGGATGATGCCGCCCTCGAGATGCTGAATGGTCTTCCGGCTCAACTCGGATTCGACGGTGCCAAAGGCAATCGCGGCACTCTCGAGCGGCGCGAAGGTCGACCAGATGCCGAGGCCGAGCACAAAGCCGCCAACCAGCAAGTTTGCCGTCATGGTCACCCCATGCAGCCGGTCGCTGAGCGCCGGCCGCGCGTGGTCCGCGTAGGCGGGACCGTCCGCGATCGCCGCGCAGGCGAGTTCGAACTTCCTTATGACAACCGCCATCCGTTGCGGCAGGCGAAGATCGCGGAGCTGGTTGCGCGCCTGCTCGATCATGGCAGGACCGGTTGCGCCGAGGCGTCGATGCCGGGGTGCGATCGGTCCGACCTTGGCTCTGACGGATCGGAGGCGACCTGCGGCAGGCTGAAATGCCGCTCGAAGATCTCCTTGCTGTCGCCGAACGCACTGACCGCGCCGTTCTGCATGATCGCGATCTTGTCGGTCGCGGCGAGGATACCGATCCGGTGAGTGATGATGATGACCGTCGTATGGGCCGCCTTCAGGCGCTCGATGGCCTCGAACAGCATGCGTTCGCCGAGATAGTCGAGGCTGGCGTTGGGCTCATCGAGAACCACAAGGCGCGGATTGCCGAAAAAAGCGCGCGCCAGTCCGAGGCGTTGGCGAAAGCCGCGCGAGAGATGGACGCCGCCGCCAAACACGACGGTATCGTAGCCATGCGGCAGCCGAAGGATGACCTCGTGAAGCCCGGTCAGTTTGGCGGCGTCAACGACCTCCGGCAGATCCGCCTCCTCGAGCCGGGCGATGATCTCCTTGATCGTTTCTCCGAACAGGTCGATGTCCTGCGGCAGATAGCCGAGCCGCCGGCCGCCACCGTCGCGCACCGCCAGGACGTCGACGCTGTCGAGCCGGACCGAGCCCGCCGTGGGCGAAGATACACCGGCGAGGATCTTGCCCAGCGTGGATTTGCCGGAGCCGGACGGACCGATGATGCCGAGGCATTCGCCGGGGGCGAGCCGGAACGACACGCCCTGCAGCATCGCATGGCCCGTTTTGGGCAACGCCACGCCGACATTGTCGACGACGAGGTTGCCGTTCGGCCGGTCCGGAAGCGCCTCGACGCTTGCCGTCGGCGTGACCGCGGCGAGCACCCCGTTGAGTCGGCGGAAGGCCGTCCGTGCCGCGGCGAACGCCTTCCAGCCCGCAAACGCGCCCTCAATGGGAGCAAGCGCGCGGCCGAACAGAAGCGTGGTAGCGAAGATGATGGCGGGGCTTCGACCCTGCTCGAGCACGAGCCAGGCGGCGGCGCCCATGATCAGAACCTGCGCCAGTGCGCGCACCGGCCGGGAGATCAGCATCACGATCTCGTTGCGGCGTTGGACCGTGTCATGCGCGCGTCGCGCATCCTGAGCGGCCTGCTGGACCATGTGCGCGGCGCCGTCGAGCATGCCCATCGCCCGGATCAGGTGCATGTTTCCGACCGCCATGCCGAACCGCCCGTAGCTCCGCGTCAGCGCCGCGACCGATAGCGCCAGCGGGCTTTCGGTAATGACGTCGCCGGCAAAGGCGAGGCCGAACAGCAGCAGCGCGGTGCCGACGCCGATAAAACCGAGCAGCGGATGCACGAGAAAGAGAACGCCGAGAAAAAGCGGCGCCCAGCACACGTCGAACAGCATCGGGCAGGCACCGGACTCGGCGAATTGCCGCAACGTGGTGAGATCGCGATAGGCTTCGGTCGCGCGCGCGGGGTCGGTGCGATAAGCGTATTCGAAGCAGGCGGAGAGTACCGCAGGACGCAGCCGCTCTTCAAGCCAAACGCCGATTCGGCCCAAGGCCGCCCGGCGCAATGCGTCCAGCAGGCCGCCGACCACGACGGTGGCCGCGACGATCAGCGTCAGCATCAAGAGCGTGTCGGCGCTGCGGCTCGACAGGACGCGATCATAGATCTGAAGCAGGTAGATCGAAGGCGCCAACAACAGGAGATTGTAGCTGCAGCTGTACGCGAATACGAGCGCGAGCGAGCCGGCAGAGGCGCGCAGCGCCGCCTCCAGCGGCGTGTTCGGCGGCGACAGCATGTGCAGCAAGAGCGCCGGCGTCGGCATTGCGGTCCCCCGCTGAAAAATCCGGCTAAACGCGGGCGTGGCCGCGAACGGAGCGCCGGCGGCCTCCGCCGCCGGTCTCCGACCATGCCCTCATAATGGTCGATCAATCAGCCGTGCACGTCGGCGTCGAAATGTCCGGAATGGTTGAGCACGTCATTCAGGTTGGTGGATTCGATCATCGCCTTGATGTCGACATTGCCTCCGAGCGCGGCGTTGCCGTCACCACCGTCGCCGCCGATACCGGCTGCCACGCTCTGGCTCTGGTCTGCGCTCAGCTTGTTGGTCTGATAGGCGGTGGTGCTGGCGTCGACGTTGGAAGTGTCATGGCCACTGTCGGAACTCTGGCTGCCATTCGAAGTCGCGGTCCCGCCGTGAGCCTTGGCAAACCACTCCGCTTTTGCATTGGCGCCGCCGGCATCCCAGTCGGCCTTCTGGGAGACCTTGTCACCGGTGTTGACATGCACGTCGGAGCCGTACGCCTTGTTGGACGGGTCGAAGCTGATGCTGGGCGAGTTGCTGATGTCGCCGGAGTTGTGACCCGATCCGCCGTTGCCTGCGCTGTTACCGCCGGTCGAAATTCCCTTGAGTGTAATCGTATCTGATGGAAACGATGCTTTTGTCATGTCGGTCTCCCTGGTTCGGTTTGCGCAACCTGCGTCCCTCTCTGGACGGCGCCAGTCTTGTTTTGGCTACTCCGTGGGCCAAGATGCCAAAGCTGATGCCACCTGATCTGAACGGGATACGCCTGAAAGGCTACCGTCTCGCCGACGCTCTAGGCGTGGCCGAGCATGGGATGGTCGGCAAGAGCATGTGCGACGATGTCGCCGCCGAGGGCCGTGTTGCCGTGTCCACCGTCGCCTCCAACGCCTGCGATCTGGATCGTGCCCTGATCGAACTGGACGTTGTTGGTCTGGTGCGCATCGGCGCTGGAGTTGACGCCGGCGACGGCGATGTTGATCGGCGCGTAGATGGCGATGTTGAGGTCGACCATGCTGCCCGAGAAATGACCGTCGCCGCCGTTGCCGGCGCTGTTCGCGCCTGTCGCGATCACGTCGGAGCCGATCAGGCCGAGGATGGAGGAGGTGAGCCCGGCATCGCCGCCGATCGCGATATTGCCGTTGCCGCCGTGGCCGCCGACGCCGGCCATTTGGAACGCGGACTGGTTGAAGTTGGCGTTGTTGGTCTGATCGGCCTCGGCGCTGGAATTATATCCGGCAACCACGATGTTGATCGGGTCGTACAGCGCGAACGAGGTGTGAACCATGCTGCCGGTAAAACTTCCGTCGCCGCCATCGCCGGCGCTGTTGCCGCCGCTCGTGATCATGGTGGAGCCGGTCGCGTGATGGCCCGACCCCGCATGAGTTTCCGACGCGGACACGTCGCCGCCGCCCGCCACGTTATCGTTGCCGCCATGCCCGCCGCCCCCGGCGAACTGAAAACCTCCTTGAAGAAACTGTGCGTTGTTGGACTGGTGCGCGTCGGCGGAGCTGTGCGATCCGGCGGCAGCGACGTTGACGGGATCGAACACGGCCACGGCCTTATGGACAAGTTCGCCCGAGAAGTGACCGCTACCGCCGTTACCGGCCCTGTTGTCGCCGGTCGAGACCGCGGCGGAGTAGATCGCGCCGGACAGGTCGGCGTTGCCGCCGAGAGCAGTGTTGTCATCGCCGCCGTCGCCACCGGTTCCGGCGACCTGGCTCGCAGCCTGGTCGAAATAGGCGACGTTGGCCTGATGCGCGCTCGCGCCGGCGTGGTTGCCGGCGTGCGACACATTGAAAGGTTCAAACACGGCGGTCTCTTGGTTGACGACGCTGCCGGCGAAATGCCCGTCGCCGCCATCGCCGGCGCTGTTGGCACCGGTGTGGATCAGGAACAGGGATTGCTTATCCTCCGAAAGCCATGAAGGGACCAGCGCCTCGCGCCCGAACACATCCTTGCGGTCGAAGGGGATGCCGTCCGATGCAAATCGAAATTCCATGGCCGCTGCCCACCGAAATCGCTTGGTGTCGGCTGAAGGGACACCTCCACGCCTCAAGGAAGCTTGTCACCGCGGCAAGCAAAAAGCCGAGTCGCCAATTCGGATCGTACGCTTTCGAGCGACAAACGTGCGATCGGTTACGCCCGTTCGGATGCGGACCCGGTGGATCGGTCGCAAACATCGGGCGTGGCGGTGTTTGTTGCGAGACCTTTCGCGACCGTGTCAGCCCATTGCCCGCAGCCAAGTGCCGATTTCGCTTGCGGCGACATTGGCTTGGTGCAGCAGCTTACCCATCGTGAAAAAGCCGTGGAATTGGCCCGGGAATGTCCGGTAGGTCACGGGCACGCCGGCTTGTTTCAGGCGCCTGGCATATTCGTCGCCTTCATCGCGCAACGGATCCGCGCCGGCAGTTAGCACATAGGCGGGCGGCAGGCCCGCCATTGTCCGGGCCCGGGCAGGGGAAGCACGCCAGTCGTCGATATCGGCCGCGCCATTCAGGTAATGATCGCGAAACCACCGGATCACGGAATGGGTGAGCAGGACGCTGGTTTCAGGCTCACCATGCGAGGGGTGCGTCATCGCGAAGTCAGTGGCCGGATAGATCAGCACCTGACCCGCAATCCTGGGGCCGTTGCCATCACGGGCGGAAATCGCCACCACCGCGGCAAGATTGCTGCCGGCACTGTCGCCGCCGACCGTTAGGCGCGCCGCGTCGATGCCGAGCTTCTCGGCGTTGGCCGCGATCCACTCGGTCGCGGCGATGGCGTCATCGACGGCGGCAGGAAATTTATGCTCGGGCGCCAGACGATAGTCGATGGCGATCACGATCAACTGGCCCTCGTCGGCGAGCTTGCGGCAAACCACGTCGTGGGAATCGAGATCGCCGATGACCCAGCCGCCGCCGTGAAAGAACACCAGGCACGGCGCCCGTCCATTGGTCTGCCGCAACTTCATCGGCGTATAGATTCGCGCCGGGATCGCACCGGCCGGCGAGGGGATCGACAGCGGCTGCACCGATTGCAGTTCGAGTGGTTCAGGATTGGTGACGGCGCGGGCCTTCAAATAGAGCGCGCGCGCTTCGACCGGCGTGCCCGATTCATAGGGAGGCCGCCCGGCTTCCTGGAAAGCTTTGAAGACGGCGGCGGCGTCGGGATCGAGGACCACGGGCATGATGAAAGCAAACCTCTGTGATTTTTGATCTGGAAACGGTCAGGTGAAAGAACCGTGATGGGCCGGGGACCAAGCTGCGATGCGCCGGTTCGCACCAGTCGCATTTGATCGGGCATGCCTGCGTTTCCCTGGGCTCGTCCGGTTATCCCGGATTTTCATGGTCAGCGTACGGGTCACGCCGACGTCGATCAGGTTACTATTCCATTTTTGAACCGGGATGGCCAGTGCCGGAGCTATGGGGACCGACTGCATCACGAGGGGCAGGAAGGTATTACGGATGCGGATTACCTCGACGGCCATGCGCGGCGGTCGATTTGCGTCGTACGTCCAGGAGCGCTCGCAGATGTTTTGGCGGATGCGGCGCCCGGAAAATTCGCGACGGTTTTCATCGTTCCCGCTGCGCCCGGCGGAGGCCTTCGGGGTGGCGGGACAATCGGTCGCGTGATACGCACCGGCCTCAAGATCGCTCGTCCGGCAAGCCTGTTCCACCACGGCTGCGCGGGACGGTGGATATCGTTTTTTCGCACCACGACCGTTCGCGAACCCGTATTAGATACACGACAGAAATCCTTGAAAACCTCCGGCCAGCATGAGAATAGGCGGCATCGGATGCGTTGTAATTGCAGTAGAATTTGATTGCGACGTAAACCCGCCGTATTCGACGTGTTAACCGGTAACCCAGTGGGCGGCTCTTAAATTGTACAATGGCGTCAGCCCGATTCGCCCCTTAAAGCCGCACGAGATGCTTCGAACCATTGCTCTGACTGGCTTTGCGGCCTTGGTTGCCGCCACCTCATTGACGCTCGCGCCGCCGGCTCGGGCGCAAATCGGCAATATCTTTTCCGATCCCGCGCCGCGTCCGCCGGGCAGCATTCCCCGCGGTGGTCAGCCCGCGCCAGACGAAGAGGAGGACGTGCCGGAATTGCCGCAGGGCAGGCTGTTGCCAACTCCCAATAGATTGCCGCCGGGACAGGGTGTTCCTGCGCCGGGAGCGGTCCAGTCGCAGCCATTGGCGCCCCCGGGCACTTCGATCGTTCCGCAGAATCCGCCGTCCGGGGTCGCGGTCGCGCCACCCCAGCCCGGCCAGGGCGTTGCGGTTGCGCCGCCAAGCGTCAATCCGTTGCCGGGATTACCGCCGGGGCAGCGCCAGCCAAAGGGCGTGCCGCAGTCGCCGCCCACGCTTCAGCCGGGTGACGAGGTCGTTGCCGAGCCGCCGGCGCAGAAGATCGTCAACAAGAAGGCGAGCTTTTCCGGCCTCGACAAGGTGACCGGTCGCATCATCAACTTTGAAGAGGATATCGGCGAAACCGTGCAGTTCGGTGCCTTACGGGTCAAGACCGACGCCTGTTATACGCGTCCGGCCACCGAAGCCGCCAACACCGATGCGTTTGTCGAGGTCGACGAGATCACGCTGCAGGGCGAGGTGAAGCGAATCTTCTCCGGCTGGATGTTCGCCGCGAGTCCCGGCTTGCATGGAGTCGAACACCCCATTTACGACATCTGGCTCACCGACTGCAAAGGCCCTGACACCACCATCGTCAGCGCCCAGCCTGTCGACACGGCGAAACCACCACCGCCACCGCCGGCCGCCCAGAAGCGCGCGGCGCCGAAGCAGGCCCCCCGACCGCCGCCACTGCCGCAACAGAGCCAGCAGCAGCCTCCGCCGCAACCGCAACCGCAGCAGCAACCCGGCGGTCTGTTCGGGATTTTCAGGCAGTAGGCGGGGCGGTTCGTGACGCCGAATGTCGACTTCAGTTCGGGGAAAAGCGGCGCTAGCTGTGCTGCGCGATAATCGCGAGCGCTTGCGCTCCGCTGACGGACCGGCCGACCGGCAGCTTTAGAAAATCGGCATCACCCATGATCGCCTTGTCGAGCAGCGCACGGTAACGCCGCCGCGGAACTTCCGTCGCGCCGAAGCTACGCAGGTGTTCGGTGACGTATTGGGTGTCGAGCAATGTGAAGCCGCCCTCGATCAGTCGCGCCACCAGGTGCACCAGCGCTACCTTGGAGGCGTCGCGGGCACGGTGAAACATGCTTTCACCGAAGAACGCGCGGCCGAGGTTGACCCCATATAGTCCGCCAACAAGGTCGCCATTTTCCCAAACCTCGACGCTGTGGCTGTGCCCGAGTTCGTGCAGCCCGATATAGAGCTCGCGGATGCGTCGGTTGATCCAGGTGTCGTCGCGCCCGGGTTGCGGCGCAGCGCAACCGGCGATGACGGCCTTGAAGGCGGTATCGACGGTGACGGTAAAGGTGTCGGCACGCACCGTACGAGCCAGCCGCGATGAGATGTGGAAATCATCGAGCGGAATCACGCCGCGCATTTCCGGCTCGACCCAGAACAGGCTGGGGTCGTCGGCGCTTTCGGCCATCGGAAAGATACCGCAGGCATAGGCGCGCAGCAGTACTTCGGGGGTGATCTCGGAAGAGGCAGACTCTCGCGACGTCATGCTTGGGATGATAGCAGGATGAAGCTTGGCGGGCGATGGGGCAGGTCGATCGCCGGCGCAATTGAGCAATGATAGATCAGGCGCTGGCCGCCTGCGCCGGCTTTGCCGCAGGCGCATCGACGCGGCGGAATCGCACCACGATCCGGGTGCCGGGATGCGTGGGATCGCGCTCTACGTTCGCGTCAAGCTTGGTCGCCATCGCCGAGACGATACGCTGGCCCATGCCGGTGGAGCGGGGGTCCGCCTTGACGTTGAGGCCGACACCGTCGTCTGCGATCGACAACAAGAGATCGTCGCGGTCGGCTTCGAGGTTGACGTGAATGGGACCGGCGCCATCGGGGTAGGCGTATTTGACCGCGTTCATGACGAGTTCATTGACGATGATTCCGATCGCCACCGCGCGATCGGGATCGATCTCGACCGGCACGGCCTTCAAAGTGAGGCGCGACATCCGGTTGCCCTCGGCCGAACGCCGGAGGTCCTCGAGCAGCGCATCCAGATACTGGTTCAGCAGTACGCTCTTCAGATCCTGCGAAGTGTAGAGACGGCGGTGCACCTGGGCCACCGCGGCCACGCGGCCCATCGCATTGGTCAGCGCGGCCTTGACGTCCTCCTGGTCAGTTGAACTCGCTTGCAGGTGCAAGAGCGATGCAATGATCTGCAAGCTGTTGCCGACGCGATGATTGACCTCGCGCAGCAGGACTTCGCGTTCAGCGGCAAGTGCCGCGTAGCGGTCGCGTGAGGCATGGACTTCGGCTTCGGCGTCGTCGCGGGCCTTCTGAATCTGGGCCTGACGCAAGGCGCCACTGACCGCCACCTGAAGCAAGGGGATGAAATCGCCTTGAAGGTCCTTCACAAGATAATCGGCGGCCCCTGCTTTCAGAGCTGTGACGGCGATGCTCGAATCCTGCGATGCGGTGACGAATACCACCGGTGGCGCTTCAGGAATCGCCAATATCCGTTCCAGCGTTTCAAGGCCATCGAAACCGGGCATATATTGATCCAGCGCCACGACATCGATGCCGCCCTGCTGAAGCCGCTCAAGCCCCTGTTCGCCGCTCGCCGCATGAACGACTCGAAAGCCGAGCCGGGTCAGGCCGCGATCGACCAGCCGGGCGAGCGCTTCGTCGTCGTCGATGTAAAGCAGCGTGGGCGGCGCCGTAGTCATGTGGTTTGCGGAACCTGAATGACAGAGAAGAACAAGCCGAGCTGGCGAATGGCGTTGGCAAAACTCTCGTAATTGACGGGCTTGGTGATGTAGACGTTGCAGCCGAGTTCATAGCATCGTTTGATTTCATGGGAGTCGTCGGTTGTCGTGAGCACGACGACCGGTGCGCATTTAAGGTATCTGTTTTCCTTAACACGCCGCAGGATATCGATGCCGGTCATGTCGGGCAGGTTGAGATCGAGCAGGATCAGCAACGCGTTGCCATTGTGGTCGACGCCGGTCCCGTCGTTGCCGAACAAATACTGCACCGCGGCGGTGCCGTTGGTGAATGGCACGATCTCATTGTTGACGCCGGAGCGACGGATATTGCGTTCGATCAGCCGCGCATGTCCCTCGTCGTCCTCGATCATGATGATGGTAACAGGCTTGCTCATTTGTCTCGGTTCCGGTTTTTGGTTGCCCAGGCCATGGGGAGGGTAATGGTAAAGGTGCTGCCCGCGTCGAGTTCCGACGAGACCGACATGGTTCCACCGAGTCGCCGGACCAGGGCTCTGACATGGGCGAGCCCGATCCCTTGGCCGGGCTTGTCTTGTTTGCCGGCACGACGAAAAAGGTCAAAAATCCGCTGATGGTCCTTGGGATCGATACCACGGCCATTGTCGGCAATTTCAAAAATCGCAAAGCCGAGCTTGGTACGGCCCCGGATCGTGATGTCGCCGGGAACGCCGGGCTTGAGGTATTTAAGCGCGTTATCGATCAGATTGGAGAAGATCTGTTCCATTGCGAGCCGGTCACTGACGATTTCCGGCAGCGGCTCGATGCGAATCTGCGCGTCGGCCTCCGCGGCCTGATGCGCCACCGTTGCGACGATGCCCTCGATCAGTTCGCGGGTGTCGATCTTGACCGGCTGGAATTCGCGCCGTCCCTCGCGGGTCAAATTGAGGATGGCCGATATCAGGCGATCCATCTTGGCGATCGATGATTTGATGAAACCAAGTGCTTCGGCGAAATCCTGCGAGAGCTGCTTGTCTTCGCCGTCGAGGATCGGCTCGATGTCGCCGGCGTCGGTCGCTACCGCTGCTGTCGCGGTCTTCTCACGCGCGAGCGTCGCGATCCGTCGGAAGATATCGCCTCGCAATTCCTCGAGCTCGCTGGTGAAGCCCATGATGTTCACCAGCGGAGAACGCAGATCGTGACTGACGATATAGGCGAAGCGTTGGATTTCGTTGTTGGCCTCGCGAAGATCGGCGGTGCGCTCGTCCACCGTCGTCTCCAAGTTGAGGTTGTTGTCGCGTAGTCGAGATTCCGCACCGTCGCGCGCGCGCGACGACCGCCGCACCAGAAAGATCGAAATGCCGGCCAGCGCTATCACGAGGCCCGATCCGGCGACGGTGACGGCCGACGCCCATTGCTGGGTGCGATCGGCGATTTCCGTACGCAAGGCAAACAGGCGATCCTCTTCCTGCCGCATTGCCCCCGCGACATCATCTATGCGGCGGATGGCGTCTTCAACGCCGGACCGGTGCAACATCTCGATGCCGCCGGCAACATCGTGCCGGTCCGCAAGTTCGATCGTCTTGTCAAACTCGGCAAGACGGGTTTCGACCGCCGCCTGCAATTGCTTGACGCTTTCGACTTGGGCGGGATTGTCGGGGGTCAGGCTGACGAGTTTGTTAAGGTCGGGAACAATGCCGGCCGATGCGGACCTGTATTGATCGAGAAATTGCGGTTGAGAAGTCATGAGATAGCTGCGGGCGGCGCTTTCGGCGCGGCGGATTCGTAGCAGCAGCGAGTTGATCTGGTTTTCAACCTCGACGGTGTGAAGCACCCAGCCGTTGTCCCTGCGAGCCTGGTTGACCAAGAACACCGACGTTGCGCTGATTGCGACGAGCACCAGAAATCCCGCTAAAAGCAGCAGGATTTGAGTAATCGAGCGGCGCCGGGAGGCATCGACCGTAACCAG
Organism: uncultured Alphaproteobacteria bacterium; assembly: GCA_963756215.1. Classification (GTDB taxonomy): domain Bacteria; phylum Pseudomonadota; class Alphaproteobacteria; order Rhizobiales; family Xanthobacteraceae; genus Bradyrhizobium. The sequence continues at coordinate 296,416 of CAVWMY010000005.1, forward strand.
TTTGTCGTTTAGCGAAATCAGTGTCCCCTGCGGCGTAGTTCCGGATAATCCGAGAACTTTTATGGGGGCGAAAGGTTCCCGATCGCGTGGCGCCCTCCGCGCATGCGCGGATAGGCGGGCCGGTTGGTCAGTTGACCGCCTTGCCTGCCAAGTACTGTTCGAGCCAGTGGATGTGGTAGTCGCCGTCTATGATGCCTGGCTCACGGACCAGCGCTCGAAACAGCGGCAGCGTAGTCTCGATACCGTCGACCACCATCTCGTCCAGCGCCCGGCGCAGCCGCATCAGGCATTCCGCGCGGGTCTTGCCGTGGACGATCAATTTACCGACCAGGGAATCGTAATAGGGCGGGATGACGTAACCTTGATAGACGGCGGAATCGATCCGTACGCCAAGGCCTCCCGGCGGATGGTACTGCGAGATTCTTCCCGGGGAGGGACGGAAGGTTTGCGGGTTTTCCGCGTTGACGCGACACTCGATGGCGTGACCGATGATGGCGATCTCAGCCTGCGTCGCCGGAAGTTCGCCACCGGCGGCGATGCGGATCTGCTCCAGCACGAGGTCGATGTCGGTGATCATCTCAGTAACGGGATGCTCGACCTGGATGCGGGTATTCATCTCGATGAAATAGAACTCGCCATCCTCGAACAGAAACTCGATGGTGCCGACGCCGAGGTATTTCATGTCCTGCATCGCTTTGGCGCAGGTCGCACCGATCTTGGCGCGCGCCGCCGCGGTCAGAACCGGCGAGGGGCCTTCTTCCCAGATCTTCTGGTGTCGCCGCTGGAGCGAACAATCGCGCTCGCCAAGATGGATCGCGCCGCCGCGACCATCGCCAAGCACCTGGATTTCGATATGGCGCGGCTTCTGCAGATATTTCTCGAGGTAGACCGAGGCATCGCCGAACGCCGATTTGGCCTCGTTGGAGGCGGTAGAAAGCGCGAGCGCCAGATCGTCGGCGGTCTGCGCCACCTTCATGCCGCGTCCGCCGCCGCCCGCGGCCGCCTTCACCAGCACCGGAAAACCGATCGCTTTTGCGATCGCCATCGCGTCGTCGTCGGGTCCGACGCCGCCTTCGGAGCCCGGCACCACGGGAATGCCGAGCCGCTTGGCGGTCTTTTTGGCTTCGATCTTGTCGCCCATCAGGCGGATATGCTCGGCCTTGGGACCGATAAAATGCAGGTTATGCTCGGCCAGAATCTCGGCGAAGCGGGCGTTCTCCGACAAGAAGCCATAGCCGGGATGCACCGCGTCAGCGCCGGTGATCTCGCAGGCTGCGAGCAGCGCGGGGATATTCAGATAGCTGTCCTTTGACGGCGGCGGCCCGATGCAGACGCTCTCGTCCGCGAGGCGAACATGCATGGCGTCGGCATCGGCGGTCGAATGGACCGCAACGGTCGCGATTCCAAGTTCCTTGCATGCGCGTAAAACGCGCAGTGCGATCTCGCCGCGATTGGCTATGAGGATCTTGTCAAACATATCGTTCCGGGGGCGAATGGCGAGTGACGGAGGGCGAATAGGAAAAGCGAACCCTATTCGCTATGCGCCACTCACCGCGCGCGCTACTCAATTATCACCAGCGGCTCGCCGAATTCGACCGGCTGGCCGTCTTCGATCAGAATTTGCTTCACGGTGCCGGCGCGTGGCGACGGGATCTGGTTCATCGTCTTCATCGCTTCGATGATCAGAAGGGTCTGGCCGACGGATACCTTGCTGCCGACTTCGATAAACGGACGGGCGCCGGGTTCGGAGGCCCAATAGGCCGTTCCGACCATAGGCGAGGGCACGACGCCCGGGTGCTTGGCGACATCGACCGCGGCAGGGGGCGCGGCGGCCGCGGGCAAGGCGGCGCCGGGCTGAACATTTGCCGGCACCGACGCGGCGATGGTGATGTTGCGCGCGACGCGCACCCGCAGGCCCGCCCGCTCGATCTCGATTTCGGTGAGGCTGGTTTCGTCGAGCAGCAGCGCAAGCTCGCGGATAAGCGCACTGTCGTCGGTTCTGGATTTTGCGGCTGATGTGTCGTCAGGCTGGCGCGCCATGATCTCGATCCGTGACTTTCTGTGTAGGCGTCAGGCTTTTGCCCTGGCGCCGATCCTGGCGGCAAGGCCATTGATCGCGAGCCGGTAACCGTCGATGCCGAAGCCCGAAAGGGTGGCGAAGGCGGCCTTGGCGGTGAAGGAATGGTGGCGAAAATTCTCGCGGGCGTGGACGTTGCTGATGTGCACTTCGACGGTCGGAATTTTCACCGCCACCAAGGCATCATGCAATGCGATCGAAGTGTGCGAGTAGCCGCCGGCGTTGATGATGATCCCGGCCGCTTTCTTGGCATGGGCCTCGTGGATGTAGTCGACCAGTTCACCTTCGTGATTGGATTGCCTGCAATCGACCGAGAGGCCGAACTGCGCGGAGGTTTCGGCACACAGTTTCTCGACGTCGGCAAGCGTGGCGCGTCCATAGGTTTCCGGTTCGCGGATTCCCAGCAGATTGAGGTTTGGGCCGTTGAGGACGTAAATCGTCTCGGCGGGTGCGTTGGCCATCCAGATCCCGGCTGTGGCGGTAGGTGGCGAGGTTATAGGTAACAACCGGTCGAAGGGGAAGCCTTCAGGGCGGGCACGCTACCTCCCGGATGCCTCATGCGATTTGTAAAGAGCCATATGGAAGCTACAGATAACACACATTAACCAATGTTAAACTATTGTGAAAGCGGTGGGGACGGGCCTGCTTGCCCGTCCCCAACATAACTCGGGTTGTTAGGCGTCGATCACGGCCACGATTTCGAAGGTGCCGGGGTCGATCACGACGATCTGGTCGCCGACGAGGACGAAGTTATAGCCGCGCCATTCGGGGTAGATGGTGACGACTTCCGCCGGAAGCGGATGGAACGACACGTCACGCGGGACGCGGGTACCGACCGACACCGAGAAGTTGACGTTGGTGACGGGGCGAACATGCTGCCCCTTGATCACCGTCGTGATCTTGGTGCGCTGTTCGCTCGAGAGCTTCGCACCCGCGCCCGCCTGGCCGGTGGTTTGCGACTTGCTGTCCGACGCGCCCTTGGAATCCGCGTTCCTGTTGGTGTCGCGGTCCTGGCGGCCCTCCGCCTTCATGTTGTTCTGATCTTGGCGGCCTTCAGCCTTCATGTCCTTTCCAGTTTTGGTGTTGTTATCGGTCTCCGAGGTCACGCCCTTCGACTTCTGGCCTTGCATGTTTTCGTCGGCACGCTGGTTCCTGCCAGCCGGTGATTTCTCATCCGACTGCGTGGATTTCATGCCCGGTTCGGCGGCGTCGCGGTTCATTTGGCCGGCGGAGCTGCCGCGGTCGGACGACGGAGCACCCTGCGGCATCGTCGAACCGCCAGAAGGCGCTTCGCGGCTCATGCCGGCGCCTTGTCCAGCGCCTTGCGCGTTGGCAAAACTGGTTCCCGCGAGAAGCGCGGCGGCGGCGACCGTGATCTTAAAGCGATTAATCATGAAACCTCTCCTCACCTATGTGTATTGCCCGCGCCGACAACGGCAGGCGACGTGCGATGTTCCTTGGTGTCGCGAGTTTCTGAGGATTAGTTGCCCGGGGATCGGTTGGATGAATGCGCGATGAACAGGAAACTCAGGCCGATTCGAATCGAAAGCGTTACTCCGAATCGGAAGCGCTGGCGCGAAGTCCGTCGATTCCGGTTTCGAATCAAAAAATCCGGCCGCGATGCGGCCGGATTTTCCGTTGTCGGCAAATTTGTTTGTAGGGTCGGCCGGCGTCAGCACGTCGCCTTGCCGCAGCGGGCAACGTCGATTTTCTCCTTGAGGCCGTCGAGGCCGATCGCGCCGATCACGACCTGCTTGCCGATCACGTAGCTCGGCGTGCCGTTCATCCCCATCGCTTCGGCGAGCTTGAAGTTCTCTTCGATCGTGGCCTTTGCTTCCGGGCTCGCCATGTCCTTTTCGATCCTGGCGATGTCGAGACCGGCATCTTTGGCCGCCGCCAGCGCATGCGCCTTGTCCGCCGGGCCACGGCCACCAAGCAGCCTCTGGTGGAAATCGAGATATTTCTTGCCGGTGGGATCCTGCATCCGCACGGCGACAGCGACCTGCGCGGCCTCCACTGAGCCCGGGCTCAATACCGGGAATTCCTTCAGCACCACTTTCAGCTTCGGATCGGTCTTCAGCAGGTCGAGCATGTCGGACATGGCGCGCTTGCAGTAACCGCAATTATAATCGAAGAATTCGACAAAGGTGACGTCGCCGTCCTTGTTGCCCAGCACGACGCCGCGCGGCGAATTGAAAATCGTTTTGGCGTTTTCCGCGACGTTGGCTTCGTGCTTCTTGGCCTCATCGGCGGCCTGGCGCTTGCTCAATTCCCCCATCGCCTCTTCCAGCACCTCGGGATGCGTCACCAGGTAATCCTTGACGATCTTCTCGATATCGCCGCGCTGGGTATCGGAGAAACTTTGCGCGGATGCGACCGGCGGGGTGGCGCAGAGCGCGAGCGCGAACAGGACGGGCGCGACCGAACGGAGTGAAGACATTGGTGTATCCTTTTGCGTGGAAGCCGGTTTCGAACAGCCTTATAGCTCAACTGCGGTTATTTTAATTGCTCTTTTGACCGGGACCCGGCCTTGCCGTGACGATATCGTCGGCCTTGACCCAACCGGGGGTGCCGACGGCAAAGCGTGTTTTAGCGCGCGAGGCGAGATCCCGCGCGGTCTTGTTGTCGCCGCGAAGATAGGCGGCCTGCGCCGAAGCCAGGTCGGCCTCCGCGTAATCTCCCTTGCGGCCGTAGGCCATCGCAAGCTGCATGTACCCAAGCGGAGCCTCGGTTTCACGGCTCACCGCCGCCCGCAGAATTGCGATGGCTTCCTCGGTGTAGGTGTTATTGTTGGTCCCTACGAGAGCCTGTCCAAGTAACATCTCGATGAGCGGGGCATTGTTGGAGAGCTGCACCGCCCGGCGCAGCGGTGCAATCGCTTCGACGGGTTTGCCGCCTTCGAGCAACGCCTGGCCGCGGAGTTCGTAGAAGTAGGGGTTGCCGGGCTCTGCCTGGATCAGCGTGTCGATCTGGGCCAGCGCGTTGCGCAAATCACCATGGCGGTAGGTCGCGATCGCGTGGGCATAGCGCGCCGGCATGCTGTTGTCCGACAACGGATACCGTCGATAGACGGTGTCCTGGCGCTCCATGAACGCGGATATTTTCGCGCGCACCATGTCGTGACGCATTTGCAGCGCCGCATCGTCCTTCTTTTCCCAGTACGGACTCGTGTGCGCGATCTCCTCAAGCGCGGCGACGCGCTCGGCCGGCATCGGGTGCGATTGGACATAGGGGTCGGAATTGTGCGCGGCGAATAAGCTTTCATCGGTGAATCGCCGGAAGGTCACATACATTCCCTTCGCCGACTGGTTGGTTGCGGTCAGAAACTTTACCCCGGCGCGATCGGCGTTCTCTTCCTGCTGGCGCTGATAGGACAGCAACGATCGGCGGATCAATTCCTGCGGCGCAGACACCACCGCAGCGCCGGCGCTGGCCAGGCCGCCATTGCCGTTGCCGCTCATCGAGCCCGCCGCCATGGCGCCGGCGCCGAGCAGCATGGCGATGATCATCTGGGTCTGGGCATGCGCAATCTGCTCGCGCATCTTGGCGAGATGGCCGCCGGCCAAATGGCCGGTTTCGTGCGCCAGCACGCCGATCAACTGGTTCGGGGTTTCGGACTTCATGATGGCGCCGTAATTTACGAAAATGCGCCGGCCGTCAGCGACGAACGCGTTGAAAGCACCGTCGTTGATGATCACGGCCTGGATATTCTGCTTTTCCAGGCCCGCGGCGCGCAGGATCGGTCGCGTGTAGTCGCGCAGCAACTGTTCCGCCTCGGTATCGCGGATCACGGGCGGCCCCTTGGCCTCCTGCGCAGGCGCGGACATTGGGCTGAGGGCTGAGCGCGGCGGCGGTGGCCAGCGCGGTCAGTTTCGGCAATTTTCTGCCAGTTGCCTTGCGCAGTAGCATCGAGCGATCTTTAACCGTTGGCGGGAGACCAGATTCGATATAACCCCTAACAATCCGCGGAATGCGGCCAGTCTGGGGCACCGATGCCCTCTGGGGAACCTCAAATCCGCAGCGCCCGACGAGATAGCAGAAATCCATGGATGATGCGACCGTGAGAGACCCTGTCAGACGCCTGCTGACGGCTTCCGGGCGAAGCGACGTTCCGCCGTTCATGGTGATGGATGTGATGGCGGCTGCAGCCCGCATCGAGGCTTCCGGCGGCCACGTCATCCATATGGAAGTAGGGCAGCCGGCCGCGTCGGCGCCGAAAACCGCGATGCGCGCCGCGCACGCCGCGATCGAGGGCGGCCGTATCGACTACACCTCGGCGCTGGGCATTCCTTCGCTGCGCGAGCGAATTGCCAGGCATTACCGCGAGACCTACCGTTGCGAGGTGGACGCGGCTCGGATTGTGGTCACCACTGGCTCGTCGGGCGCTTTCATTCTGGCTTTTCTCGCTTTGTTCGAGCCGGGCGATCGCGTCGCTGTGACGGTACCGGGTTATCCGCCATATCGGCACATCCTCAGCGCGCTCGGCTGCGAGGCGGTGTTGATCGAGACCTCGAGCGAAACCCGCCATGCCCTGACCGGCGAAGCTTTGCTCGCCGCGCACCGGCAGAAGCCGCTCAAGGGCGTGTTGATCGGAAGTCCGGCCAACCCCACGGGTACGATGATGTCCCGGGAGGCCCTGACCGGCCTGATGCTTGCGGCGGAGAGCGCCGGCATCCGGTTTATTTCAGACGAAATTTATCATGGTCTCGACTACGCGTTTCCGGCGGTGACGGCGGCCGAGCTTTCGCCGGATGCCCTCGTCATAAATTCGTTCTCGAAATATTTCTGCATGACCGGCTGGCGCGTCGGCTGGATGGTGGTCCCCCAACCGCTGGTGCGGCCGATCGAACGGCTCCAGCAGAACCTCGCCATCTCGGTACCGACGATCTCGCAGATTGCCGCCGAGGCTGCGTTCGAAGGGCGGCAGGAGATGGAAGAGGTCAAGCGCGGCTACGAGGAGAACCGTGGCATCCTGATCGCGGGCCTGCCGCAGGCGGGCCTCACCAAATTCCTGCCTGCCGACGGGGCGTTTTATCTCTACGCCGACGTTTCGGATTTCACTTCCGACAGCCTGGCGTTCGCCAAGCAGATGCTGGAAAAGGCCCATGTCGCGGCAACGCCCGGTATCGACTTCGATCCGGTGCATGGCCGCTCCTTTATCCGGCTCTCCTATGCCCGTTCGGCCGAGGAGATGCACGAGGCGGTCGCGCGTATTGCGCGATGGCTCAGGTAGGGGCGCAGGGCCAGTCCGATCGGCGCGGGGTTTCATCACAATGCGCGCGGGTGCCATTGACTCCGCTGTCGTAATTGATTTTGGCTATATGCTACGAGGCGGCTGTCCACGGACGCGCAGGCAGAACCGCGATATATCCCGCTAGGAGAGTGAAACGCCATGTCGGCAGTGACTGCAACCGTCGCGCCGGTGCGCCCGGTAAAGCCCTGGTACAAGGTGCTTTACGTCCAGGTATTGATCGCCATCCTGCTCGGGGTCGTGGTCGGCTGGCTGTGGCCGAATGTCGCGACCAATGACTGGATCAAGGCGCTCGGTGACGGCTTCATCAAGCTGATCAAGATGCTGATCGCGCCCATCATCTTCTGCACGGTGGTTTCGGGTATTTCGCACGTGCAGGATGCCAGGAAGGTTGGCCGCGTCGGCGTCAAGGCGTTGGTCTATTTCGAAATCGTTTCTTCCTTCGCCCTGATCCTCGGCCTGGTGATGGGCAATCTGATCCAGATCGGTCACGGACTTGCGGCCAGACCCGACGCGGCGGCGGTGCAGACCTATGTTGACCAGGCAAAAGCACAGAAGTCGGTCGATTTTGTCCTCAACATCATTCCTGCGGACAGCGTGGTCGGAGCGCTTTCGCGCGGCGACATTCTGCAGGTCTTGCTGTTCGCGATCCTGTTCGGATTTTCGTTGATGGCGATGGGCGAGCGCGCCGACCGTCTGCGCGACCTCATCGACGATACCGCGCATGCGGTGTTCGGCATCATCGCCATTGTCATGAAAGCCGCGCCGTTGGGAGCGTTCGGCGCCATGGCTTACACGATCGGCAAATTCGGCCCCGCGGCGCTCGGCAACCTGATCGGACTGATCGTACTGTTTTACGCGACCGCCGGCCTGTTCGTGGTCGTCGTGCTGGGCCTGATCGCGCGCTTCGTCGGTTTCAATATTTTCAAGTTCCTCGCCTACATCAAGGACGAACTACTGATCGTGCTCGGCACCAGTTCGTCGGAAAGCGCGCTGCCGCAACTGATGGAGAAGCTCGAACGGCTGGGCTGTTCCAAGCCCGTGGTCGGGCTCGTCGTTCCCACGGGGTATTCGTTCAATCTCGACGGCACCAACATTTACATGACGCTCGCCACTCTCTTCATTTCACAGGCGCTCGGCGTCGACTTGACCCTCGGTCAGCAGATCACGATCCTGGTCGTGGCGATGCTGACGTCGAAAGGTGCGAGCGGTGTCACCGGCGCGGGTTTCATAACTCTGGCGGCGACGCTGACCGTGGTCAATCCGGCGCTGGTGCCGGGCATGGCGATCGTGTTTTCGATCGACAAATTCATGAGCGAGGTCCGTGCGCTCACCAACATCACCGGCAACGGCATCGCCACGGTGTTCGTGTCGTGGTGGGAGGGTGAACTTGATCACGGGAAGCTGCATGCCGGCCTGAACCAGAGCGTCGATCCCGCGAATATCGAGACTGCCGTGACGACAGGGTAGCCGGCAGGACAAACCGGCGGGCGGGCATTTCGAAGAAGATCATGCCGCTCTGCCGATAAAAAGGATTTCGCTTCCCCGAAATGATTATGCCGCAAAAAACCGCCCGGTTGCGCCGGGCGGTTTTGTTTTATCGGGAACCTGCAGCGCCCGGCTTACTCGCCACCACCGAAGCGCCGGGACCACCAGCCTGCCTTGCGCGGGGGTGGAGCCGCCTCGGTGGTTGTCGATTCCGGCGCAGTGTGCGCCGGAGCTGAGTCCGCGGCCGGTGGCTCCGGCCGGTGTTCGCTGGTCGAGGTCGTCGCCGCGACAGGCTGGGCATCTACCAGGAAGCTCACCTTTTCGCGGACGGTCGATCGTCGCCGTGCCGACTTTTCGGACTCTTGGGCGGCTTCCTCCGCCACGGGGCGGGAGCCGGCTCTTGCCGCGCAGGCTCGATATACGGTTGCTCGGCCGGCGGCGCGATGGATTCCTCAGGCTGAACCATCGGCAATGACAACTCCAACGGCAGCGACGAGTTCCGGCGGAACGCCGTCGAAATCGGCGACCGCATCGGCTGCTTCCGGGTCCGGTGTCGGCCCGAGTTCGTCGGCAATCGATCCGACGAGACCGTCTTCCTGTCCGCCGCGCCGGCGCCGTCCACCACGGCGTCCGCGGCGGCGGGGCCGCCGCTCGCCACCACCTGCCGCTTGATCTGCCTGATCGGCGCGCGGCTGTTCCTCTGCTTCGTCCTCGTCGGCTTCGCGGTCATCGGCAACGGGGCCGGCTTCCGCATCCACCGCGACCGGCACAGCATCGTGATCCTCGCGTCCGAAGCCGCCTTCGCGCGGTTCGCCGGCGCGGCCGCGTCGCCGCCTTCGTCGCTTGCGCTTCTGGCCCTCGGAATCCGGACCGCCATTGCCGGCTTCACTGGCCGGCTGATCGTCGGTCAGCCCTTCGCTCTCGTCGGTTTCAACCTCGGACTCGGTCTCGGGGTCGAATACCTCCTCGTCGTCGAAGGCTTCCTCGATCTGCGGCGGCGAGGCCGCGACCTGGGCCGCCAGCAGCGCTTTGGCGGCCTCCAGCGTATGCACCTGTTCGCCGCGATCGATGACGAACGACTGCTGGCCGCTCACGGTCGGATCGGCGATGACCGAAAGCGTAACCTTGAAGCTGTTTTCGAGATCGCGCAGATGGCCGCGCTTATGATTGAGGACGTAAAGCGCGACGTCGGTTCGCGTCCGCACCACCAGATTGTGCGTCGCACCCTTCATCAATATTTCCTCGAGGCCGCGCAGTAGCTGCAGCGCCACCGACGACACCGAGCGAACATGGCCGCTTCCGCCGCAAGTCGGGCAGGGCTCGGTCGAACTTTCCAGCACGCTCGCACGAATGCGCTGGCGTGACATTTCGAGCAGGCCGAAATGCGAGATGCGCCCGACCTGAATGCGCGCACGGTCCTGTCGCAGGCAATCGCTGAGTTTGCGCTCGACCGAACGGTTGTTACGCTTCTCGTCCATGTCGATGAAATCGATCACGATGAGGCCCGCAAGGTCGCGCAATCGCAGCTGCCTTGCGACTTCTTCGGCGGCCTCCATGTTGGTCTTGAGCGCGGTATCCTCGATATGGTGTTCCCTGGTTGAACGGCCGGAGTTGACGTCGATCGAAACCAGGGCTTCGGTCTGGTTGATCACGATGTAGCCGCCGGATCGCAGTTGCACGGTCGGCGAGAACATGGCGTCTAGCTGGCTCTCGATCCCCATCCGCGAAAACAGCGGCTGGCCATCGCGGTATTGCCGGACCGCACGCACATTCGAGGGCATCAGCATCTTCATGAAATCGCGGGCTTCCTGATAGCCGGCTTCGCCGGCGACCTGGATTTCGTCGATTTCCTTGTTGTAGAGGTCGCGCAACGAACGCTTGATCAGGGAGCCTTCCTCGTAGACCAGGGTCGGCGCCTGCGAATTCAAGGTCATGTCGCGCACGGTTTCCCACATGCGGATCAGGTACTCAAAGTCGCGCTTGATCTCGGGCTTGGTGCGCGACGCGCCCGCGGTGCGCAGGATGATGCCCATTCCCTCGGGCACGTCGAGATCCTGCACCACTTCCTTCAGCCGCGAGCGATCCTGCGCGGAGGTGATCTTGCGGCTGATGCCGCCGCCCCGGGCGGTATTGGGCATCAACACGGCATAACGGCCGGCCAGCGAAAGGTAGGTCGTGAGAGCGGCGCCCTTGTTGCCGCGCTCTTCCTTGACGACCTGCACCAGCATCACCTGTCGACGCTTGATGACCTCCTGGATCTTGTACTGGCGGCGCGGACGGAAAGCGCGCTCGGGCACTTCCTCCATGACGTCATCGCCGCCGACGGATTCGACCACCTCTTCCTCGGCGTCGTCGCCATCGTCTTCATCGTCGTGTTCTTCGCCGTGCGGTACGCCCGGCTGTTCGGCGTGGTCGAAGTGCGGCGCGTCCTCGACGTGGCCCGTATTCTCGTCCGCATGTTCGTGCTGCGCCTGAACTTCGGGCGGATGTTCCTGACTTCGGAAGGTCTTCGTGGAGTTCGACGCCGTGGGCGTCCACAGCGATCGGGCTTGCGGCCGCTTCGACCGTTTCGGGCTGGAATTGCTCGATTACCTGGGGCGCGCCGCCGACCTCGCCACGATCGTCATGCGGGTCGCGATGATCGTGCATGTGGTCGTCATGCCCGTGGTCGTCAGCATGGACGTGGTCGGGGTCATGCCCGTGTCCGCCATCGTGACCTTCATGGTCATGGCTCAACTCGGCAAGCGGCCGCTCGTCTCCGTAAACATGGGGCTGTTCGTCACCATGCGCGTGAACCGGTCCGTCGGCGTGATGTTCATGGTCGCCATGGTCATGCAACTCATGACCGTGATGATCATGATGTTCATGTTCGTGCGGATCATGGTCGCCGGGCCGATGTTCGTGCGGTTGATCCATCTGGGATGGATCCGGACCGGCTCCCTCGACCACGGCGCTTTGAACGCGCTCGCCATGGCCGCGGCGACGCGAATTGCGATGGCGCGGACGGCGGCGGTTGGAGCGATTCTCGGTTTCTTCCTCGGCTTCACGATGGGCGCGCTCATCGGCTTCGATCAGCGCCTGACGATCGGCGACCGGAATTTGATAGTAGTCCGGATGAATTTCGCTGAAGGCCAGAAAGCCATGGCGGTTGCCGCCATATTCGATGAAGGCGGCCTGGAGCGACGGCTCTACGCGCGTCACCTTGGCGAGATAGATGTTTCCACGCAGTTGCTTGCGTTGGGCGGTCTCGAAATCAAACTCTTCGACGCGATTGCCGCGGACCACGACGACCCGGGTCTCTTCCGGGTGGGTAGCATCGATCAACATTTTGTTGGGCATTTTGGAACTCTTGGCGGCGGCGGGCGCGTATGGCGGTGCGCGCGTGTCGCGCGGCCGGGTGACGCGACGGTCCACCTGATTCGGGGGTGAGGGGAAGGCCAAAACGCAACCCGGGGCGCCGCACCGAACACGATCCTCGTGAAACAAAACGACGCGCGGAGCTTTCGCTCCGCAGCGGCGCGGTTCTTTCGTGGATTATGGTCGGCAACACAGTCTGGCGCATCAAGCGTCGGCCCGTCTGAACACGTTGGCGGCACAAGACGCCGCCTTGTCTATCGCTGACGACCCGGCGCGGCGCCGAAGCGCCTGCCGGCCATCGCATATCGGTGCCTTTCGGCCCGGTAATCGGTTATGCCGTGTCTTGAGTCGTCCCTGGAACAAGATGGTAACTGGGACCGGACACCGCTCGGGCTCAAAACCGTCCCTTATCAGCCGCGCGCTGCACTGGCTGGGAGAGGGATCGGAAAGACGCTGGAATCCCCGAAGATCGAAGGTTCCGGCGCTGCACCGAAAGGCTGAACGCGACACAACCGGGAGTACAAGCTGTCAGCCCTTCGTACATACGTCGATTGGCTACGGCGCGCAAGGGAGCGTCGCATCACTGCAACACTTCCTGTTATTTGGAGTTATCCGCCGGAAGTTGCTTAAGGCATGATTAACCCTACAGTCCTATTGCGGTATGAGGGCTGCGCTGGGAGGCACCGAATCGTGTGGAGCCGCGCAAATCATTTTGTTTTGCTGGGGTGCACGCTGGTGTGCGCTGCAGCATTGTGGTGTTCCGGCCTTGCTCCCGCAAAGGCCGCAGAAGCGCCGCAACCCACTGCCGGTATGGCGGACTTTCCTGCGGCTACCGACGCGCGCCTCGCGGGCGACAACAAGCAGACACGGTTCGTTCTCGACCTCGATAAGGCAATTCAGTTCCGCGCGTTTACGCTGGCCGACCCCTACCGGGCGGTCGTGGATATTCCGCAAGTCAACTTCCAGCTCGCTCCCGGCACCGGGGCGACGGGACGGGGACTGATCAAGGCGTTCCGATATGGCTTGGTGATGCCCGGCGGGTCGCGAATCGTGTTCGACCTGACGGGTCCGGCCCGGATCACCAATTCCTACGTGCTCGACGCCGCAAACGGCCAGCCGCCGCGGCTTGTGCTGGAGTTCGAGGAGGTTGATCCGGCGACTTTCCTGCAATCCCTTGCCGCAGGCTCGCCCGAACCGAAGCCGGTTATCGCCGATGCCACAATTGCTGCATCCGCGGCGGAAACTCCGGCCCAGCCCAAGCCCGCGACCGTGCCCGCTGCCGTAACGGATTTTCGTCCCCTGATCGTGATCGACCCGGGCCATGGCGGCATCGACAATGGCACGCAGGCCAGCGGCGAGAGCGAGAAGAATATCGTACTGGCATTCGGACTGGCCCTACGGGATCGAATCGAGAAGGGCGGCAAATACCGGGTCGTCATGACTCGCACCGACGACACGTTCATCCCGTTGGCCGACCGGGTCAAAGTCGCGCGGAACCAGTCGGCGGCGCTGTTCGTATCGATCCATGCCGATGCGCTGCCGCATCGAGAGGGCGATGCACAGGGCGCGACGATCTATACGCTGTCCGATCGCGCTTCCGACGCCGAGGCCGAAAAGCTCGCCGAAGCGGAGAACAGGGCCGATGCGATCGGGGGCGTCAACCTGACGCAGGAGCCGGCCGAAGTGGCGGACATCCTGATCGACCTCGCCCAACGCGAAACCCGGACCTTTTCCAATCGCTTTGCGCGCATTTTGGCCGGCGAAATGAAAAATTCCGCACGGATGTACAAGCATCCGCTGAAATCGGCCGGTTTCAGGGTGCTCAAGGCGCCCGATGTGCCGTCCGTGCTGGTCGAGCTCGGCTATGTCTCCAACAAGAGCGATCTCGAACATCTGGTATCTGAAAGCTGGCGCTCCCGAACGGCGGGATCCGTCGCGCAAGCCATCGACGCCTTCTTTGCAAAACGCATGGCGGCGACCGCCGGGCCGGCGAACTGAAGAGGATCGTCGGCGCCGGAAGCCCTAGTTTGGCCACAGCGGCAGCTTTATAAAAACCGCTGCCAGGGCCTCGAAATTGATCATGATTCCCGATTCGGCGACGTGATGTATTGTGAGCCGGCGCAGGAGGGCAAATCGTCCGCCGCGGTCGTCGTGCCAAGGAAGTGTCGGCTGCTGCCGCTAAAGTTTGAAACGGACATTTGATAATGCGCTTGCTGGTGCGATTCCTGGGTTTTCTGTTCGCCGCCGGAACGGTCGTCTTCCTGGTAGGCGTTGCTGCCGTAGCAGGACTGATCTGGCATTTTTCCAGGGATTTACCGGATTATTCTCAGCTGCAGGATTACGAACCGCCGGTGATGACCCGGGTGCACGCCTCGGACGGCGCGCTGTTGGCCGAGTACTCCAAGGAACGCCGGTTGTATCTGCCGATCCAGGCGGTTCCGAAACTCGTAATCAACGCTTTCCTCGCCGCCGAGGACAAGAACTTCTATGAGCATGGCGGCATCGACTTTTCCGGCATGGCGCGCGCAGCCGCGCTCTACGCACAGAATTACGGTTCCAACCGCCGCCCGCAGGGGGCATCCACGATCACCCAGCAGGTGGCGAAGAATTTTCTGCTGACCAACGAGGTATCCTTCGCCCGCAAGATCAAGGAAGCGCTGCTCGCAATGCGTATCGAGCGCGCCTATTCGAAGGACAAGATTCTCGAACTCTATCTCAACGAGATTTATCTCGGCCTCGGCGCCTACGGCATCGCGGCCGCATCGCTGGTCTATTTCGACAAATCGGTCAACGAACTCACCGTTGCGGAAGCCTCCTATCTCGCGGCGCTGCCGAAGGCGCCGGCGGCGCTGCACCCTGTCCGCAACCACGACCGGGCCGTCGAGCGGCGCAATTACGTGATCGACCGCCTGCTGGAAAACGGCTGGATCAAGCAGGCCGATGCCGACAAGGCGCGCAAGGATCCGTTGATCGTGACCAACCGGGCCAACGCCGCCCATATTTTCGCCGGCGAGTATTTTGCCGAGGAAGTCCGTCGCGACGTCTTCGAGCGCTACGGGGAGAAGAAGCTTTACGAAGGCGGCCTGTCGGTCCGCACCACGCTCGACCCCAAGATTCAGGTGATGGCGCGCAAGACGATGGCGGCCGGCATCGTCAACTATGACGAGGCGCAGGGCTGGCGCGGCGCATCCAACAAGATCGATGTTTCGGGCGACTGGGGCGTCAAGCTGGCCGACATCAAGTCATTGTCGGACATCTCGCCGTGGCGGCTGGCCGTAGTGTTGGAGACCAGCGACCAGTCGGCGCGGATCGGTTTCCAGCCGGGCCGCGAACTCGGCGGCGCCGTGTCGAAAGACAGGCAAGTCGGCATCATCACGCTGGATGGTGTCAAATGGGCGAGGCCGACCGCAGGACCCGCCAAGGGCAGGACGCCAACGGCGGTTTCGCAGATTTTGCAGCCCGGCGACGTGATCTACGCCGATCCCTTGATCAAGGACGGCAATGCGGTCGACGGCCAGTTCCGGTTGCGACAATTGCCCGAGGTCTCCGGCGCCATGGTGGTGATGGACCCGCACACCGGACGCGTGCTTGCGATGGTCGGCGGCTTCTCGTTCGACCAGAGTCAATTTAATCGCGCGACGCAGGCCTATCGCCAGCCGGGCTCTTCGTTCAAGCCGATCGTATATTCCTCGGCGCTCGACAACGGATACACGCCATCGACGGTCGTCGTCGACGCGCCGATCGAAATCGATCAGGGGCAGGGCGCTGGTGTCTGGCGCCCGGAGAACTATTCAGCCGGCAAATATCATGGTCCGACGACGCTTCGGAATGCCCTGCGCTGGTCGCTCAACACGGTGACGGTGCGGCTGGCGCAGGACATCGGGATGCCCTTGATCGGCGAATACGCCAAGCGTTTCGGTGTCTATGACGAACTGCCGAATTATTTGTCCTACGCGCTGGGCGCCGGCGAGACCACCGTGATGCGGATGGTCACGGCGTATTCGATGCTCGACAATGGCGGCCGGCGGGTGAAGCCGACCCTGATCGATCGCATTCAGGATCGTTACGGTCATACCATCTTCAAGCATGATGCCCGCGAATGCCGCGGCTGCGACGCTCCGGACGGATGGAAGAACCAGCCCGAGCCGCAGCTCGTCGATCACCGGGAGCAGGTACTTGATCCCATGACGGCCTATCAGATCACGTCGATGATGGAAGGCGTGGTTCAGCGCGGTACTGCGATTGCGGTCAAGGAGGTCGGTAAGCCGATCGCCGGCAAGACCGGCACGACCAACGACGAAAAGGACGCCTGGTTCGTCGGCTTTTCGCCGGACGTCGTCGTCGGCATCTACATGGGCTTTGACAAGCCACGCAATCTCGGCCGGCGCGCGACGGGCGGCTCGCTGGCGGCGCCGATTGCGCGCGATTTCCTCAAGCTTGCACTCGCGGACAAGCCGGCGATTCCGTTCAAGGTACCGGCCGGAATCAAGCTGATCCGGGTCGATCAGATGAGCGGAATGCGGGTCGGCCCCGGGGAGGGTGGCAACACCATCCTCGAGGCGTTCAAGCCGGGGACTGCGCCGCCGGACAATTACTCGGCCATCGGTGTGGCCGATGCGGACGGACGTACGCTTCAGCCGTCGCCGGATGCGGATCGCAGCCTGTTCCGTCCCGGTACCGGCGGACTGTACTAAGGCCTTTTCCGTTCGGCTTGGATCGGAACGGAGTTCCAGATTCTTGAGTTGACGTGTTTTCTTTGCGCGAACCGGTATCCACTTCGCTTGAAAACGCTTTAACTCGTCCGAAGGGCTCACGGGAGGCGCGAAGCGGATTGCGCTTTGCGCCTCTCGCCGTTACATCCGGTTTGGCATTATCGGCGGCGCAAGCCGCCGAAACATTTAGAGCGGCATTCGCCGCGGATCAGAGAAGCCATGCGCGCCGAAGTTGAACGTTTAGTTGAAGAGATCAAGCAGTCAGTCGGGCTGCTGAGGAGGCATCTTTGACGTCGATGCATCCACGGCGCGTCTCGCCGAGCTGAACAAGCTCGCAGAGGATCCCAACCTCTGGAATGAGCCGCAGAAGGCCCAGAAGCTGATGCAGGAGCGGACCTCGCTGGAGGATTCGCTCGGCGGTATCGGCAAGGTCGAGCGCGAGCTCGACGACAATGTCGGGATGATCGAGCTCGGAGAAGCCGAGAACGATGAGGGCGTGGTGGCGGAAGCCGAAACCGCCCTCAAGGCCCTCAAGAAGGAAGTCGCGCGGCGCGAGCTCGAGGCGTTACTGGGCGGCGAGGCCGACCGGTTCGATTCCTATCTGGAGGTCCACGCCGGCGCCGGCGGTACGGAGAGCCAGGACTGGGCCTCGATGCTGCTGCGCATGTACACCCGCTGGGCCGAGAAGCACGGTTTCAAGATCGAGTATCTGGAAGAAACGCAGGGTGAAGAGGCCGGCATCAAATCCGCCACCATCCAGATCAGCGGCCACAACGCCTATGGCTGGCTGAAGACCGAGGCCGGAGTGCATCGGCTGGTGCGGATTTCACCCTTCGATTCTAATGCGCGCCGGCACACCTCGTTCTCGAGCGTTGCGATCTTTCCGGTGGTCGACGACAGCATCAAGATCGACATCAAGGAATCCGACGTACGTACCGATACCATGCGTTCGGGCGGCGCCGGCGGCCAGCACGTCAACAAGACCAAATCCGCGGTGCGGTTGACGCATATCCCGACCGGCGTTGCGGTGGTCTGTCAGGCCGGACGTTCCCAGCACAAGAATAAAGCGCAGGCCTGGGACATGTTGCGGGCGCGGCTTTACGAGATCGAGTTGAAGAAACGCGAAGAGCAAGCCGCCGCCGATCAGGCCGCGAAAACCGATATCGGCTGGGGCCACCAGATTCGCTCTTATGTGTTGCAGCCCTACCAGATGGTGAAGGATCTTCGCACGGGTGTGCAGACGTCGGACACCGCGGGCGTGCTCGACGGCGACCTCGACGAGTTCATGGCGGCGACGTTGGCGCAGCGCGCATTCGGCACTACGCCCGGTGCGGTCGAGGATGTGGACTAGCGGATGGCAAGAGTAGCGTTCATCGGCCTGGGACGCATGGGGCACGGCATGGCCGGCCGCTATATCGACGCCGGCTTTACGGTTTCGGTCTGGAATCGAAACAAGGCGAAGGCCGAAGACCTGATCGCGCGCGGCGCGCGATGGGCGACCTCGCCGGAGGACGCGGCCATCGATGCCGACGCCGTCGTGACCATGGTCGCCGACGACGAAGCCTCGCGCGCGGTGTGGCTCACCAGGGATGGCGCGGCGGCGACGATGAAAGCCGGCACGCTGGCGATCGAATGCTCCACGGTTTCCCATAGCCACGCGCTCGACCTTGCGCACGAGCTACGAAGCCGTGGGCTGATTTATATCGACAGCCCGGTCACCGGCCTGCCGGATGCGGCCGCCGCCGGAAAATTGACATTGCTGGTCGGCGCCGACCCGGCGGATCTCGAGAAAGCGCAACCTTATCTGACGCCGCTCGCCGCAACGATCCGGCATTTCGGTCCGGTCGGCACCGGTACGATCTACAAGCTGATCAATAATCTGATGGGCGCCATTCAGATCGCCGGGCTTGCCGAGGGACTCGCGATTGCCGAGCAGGCCGGACTCGACATGAAGCTGGTGCTTGAATCTATCGAGACTGGTGTGGTCGCCAGCCCGCAAGTGATCCGCCATTCGAAGCGCATGGCGGCGCGCAACTTCTCCGGCGCGACATTCACGGCTGCGCTCCGGCACAAGGATGCGAGCTACGCGGTGGCGTTGGCCGAGCGCCTGCTGTCCGATGCGCCGCTGATGAGCCGCGCCGCAGTGGAGAGCTATGCGCGTGCAAAAGCCCGCGCGCCCGACGACGATGAAGGAAAAATGATCGAGATCGTGTCGCGCGACAAAGACGGCGCGACATAATCCTTCGTCCTTCTTCCGCGCTTCGCGTGGCGAGTCCCGGTTCTTGAAGCCAGCCGCTGGCGATGGCCACCTATGCCGTTTCGTCCTGCGCGTTCGCTTGCACCACAGCGCCCGGCTTGCGACACTCGAACGAAACACAGAGTGTTGCGGGAGAAAACGATGCCGGCCGATCCGAGGAAACATGTCATTTTGGCAGCGCTTGCTGCAGTGGTCGCGATGACCGCGACCGCGGCTCGCGCCGAAAAGAAATACGATCCGGGCGCGAGCGATACCGAAATCAAGATCGGCAACATCATGCCCTATAGCGGTCCGGCTTCGTCATATGGCGTGATCGGCAAGGCCGAAGCCGCTTATTTCGCCAAGATCAATGCCGAAGGCGGTATCAACGGCCGCAAGATCACCTTCATCTCCTACGATGACGCCTACAGCCCGCCGAAAGCGATCGAGCAGGCGCGCAAGCTCGTGGAAAGCGATGAGGTCCTGCTGATCTTTCAGCCGCTCGGCACGCCGTCGAATTCGGCGATCGAGAAATACATGAACATCAAGAAGGTGCCGCAACTCTTCGTGGCGTCCGGAGGAACCAAGTTCGGCGATCCCAAGCACTTTCCCTGGACCATGGGCTGGCAGCCCAATTACCAGAGCGAAGGGCGCATCTACGCGAAATACATTCTGGAGCATTATCCGAACAGCAAGATCGCCGTGTTCTGGCAGAACGACGATGCCGGCAAGGATCAGTTCAAGGGGTTGAAGGACGGCCTCGGCGACAAGGCCAACCTGATCGTTGCCGACAAGTCCTACGAGGTGAGCGATCCGAGCGTCGATTCCCAAATCGTCGCGTTGCACAATTCCGGGGCCGACACGTTCTTTTCCTGGGCGGCCCCGAAGGGCTCGGCGCAGGCGATCCGAAAGGTCGGTGAACTCGGCTGGAAGCCGAGGTTCTTTCTCGCCAATACCGCGACGTCCGTGGCCGGCGTGTTGAAACCGGCAGGGCTCGATTACGCCAAGGATATCATCTCGACCGCGTACTTGAAGGATCCGACCGATCCGGCCTGGAAGGACGATCCCGGCGCCAAGGCATGGCTTGAATTCATGGACCAATATTATCCGGATGGAGACAAGACCAACGTCAACAACGTCTCCGGCTACGTGCTGGCGCAAAACCTGGTGCAGGTGCTGAAGCAGTGCGGGGACGAACTCACGCGCGCCAACGTGATGCGGCAGGCCGCCAACCTCAAGAATTTCTCCACGGACATGATGCTGCCCGGCATCAAGGTCAACACGGCGCCGGACGACTTCTTCCCGATCGAACAGATGCAGTTGATGCAATTCGACGGTGAGGCATGGCGCCGGTTCGGCGATGTCATCACCGGCGAAGTCGGTCACGAATAGGCGCTAAGCCCTGTCCGGCGTCAGCCGGCGCTGAGCCGCACGCCGGCGCGCAGGAATTTCTGCGGATCGACAGCTTCGCCGTCGATCCGGGTTTCGTAGTGCAGGTGCGGACCGGTCGATCGACCGGTCGAGCCGACGGCGCCGATTACCTGGCCGATCTTGATGGGTTCGCCCACTCTCACGCCGATCTCCGACAGGTGGCCGTAGCGGGTCGACAGGCCGTTGCCGTGATCGATCTCCACCATCCGGCCGTAACCGCCGGCCCATCCCGCCGACGCGACCTTGCCGTTCGCGGTGGCGCGAACGGGATCGCCTGCGCCGGCGCGGAAATCGAGTCCGGTATGCATGGCCGGACGGCCGAGGAACGGATCGTTGCGAACTCCGAAGGAGGACGTGAATTCGACTTCGCCGATGACCGGCTTGCGATACGGTACTTGCGTAAGGACCCGGTTGAGACGATCGACTTGGGCGCGGGTAACGTTGATCCGATAGAGCTGGCGTTCGAACGGTCCGGCGTCAGCGGGCAACTTCACCGGCACGAAGGGACCGCCCATGGCTATCCGAGGTGTCGCGGCTTCCAGTTGTGCCGTGTTGAGCCCGAGATCGGAAAACACTCCGCGCATCCGGCGCATCCGCAATTCCATGCCATCCTGTACCGAGTTGAGCGCGGCTATTTGGCGGGCCTCGATCTGGTCGAGCGAGCTATCGAGACGGGCGATGACACTATCGACACCACCGGCTTTGGCGAACTGCTTGGACGGCGGAGCAAGCGCCGCCGGCACGCGCAACTCAAGTCGCGCCTCGCGGTCCGGTGGTGCCACGAAGATGACGGTATCGCTGATCGGGGAGGGTTTCGGTATCGACGAGGCGGGCGCGTCTGCGCCGCTGCGCGACGATGGTCGGATTGATCCGGTGATTTGTCCGTCCGGTATTGCGCCTAGAGCGGTCGTCCGCGATTCCAGCGTCGTTTCCCGGCGGATGATCTGCTCGAGCTTCTTGTCGAACTGTTCCTGGTCGAGCAACTGGCGGCTGGTAGTACGGTCGACCTTGGCGCGGAGTTCCGCGATGCGGTCCTCATAGGCATATTGCATCTCGGCCTGCCGCGCGATCAGCCTGGTCAGCACGTCGTCGCGGAAGGCGAAATAGGTCGCGGTTGCCGCGGACCATATGCCGAGCACGGTTACGGTGCCGATCACGATCCAGAACACCACAGGCCCAAATCGAACCTGCTTGCCGGCATGGACGAGGGTGTAGCCGTTCCCACGGCGGGTCGGCCCGGGCGCGTGGTTCGTCGCCGGACGACGGACGGGCGTCCGGCTATGCTCGTGCGAATGGTGGTGGGAATACTCGGAATGGTGACCGGTACGATACGACATCGACACTCCCGCGCCGGTCGGAGATGAAGTCCGTACGGCTGAATTGGCGGGTTCGATTTGACCTTCGCATGGTTAATTTTCCGGAAACGGACTGCAGCGGAACCGGTTGGATCAGGCGTCGCGGACCGCTGCCAGCACTTCTTCTGCGTGGCCATCGACCTTCACATTGCGCCAGATCCGCACGACCCGGCTGTTCGGCCCGATCAGAACCGTGGTGCGAGATATCCCGAGAAAGGTCCTGCCATACATGGATTTTTCGCCCCAGACCCCATACGCCTGCAACATTTCATGCGCTTCATCCGAAACGAGAGGGACCGTCAATTGGTGCTTGTCGCGGAAGGATTCCTGGGCCTTCGGCGGGTCAGCCGAGACGCCGAGGACGGCAGTCTGGCTCTCGACGAACGCGCTCGCCAGGCGCGTGAAGTCGATGGCCTCCTTGGTGCAGCCGGGGGTGTCGGCGCGGGGATAGAAAAATAATACAAGTTTCTGGCCCGCGAAATCGGCCAAGGAAACGGTTTCGCCGCCATCCCGGGGCAAACGGAAGGCGGGTGCCTTGGCGCCCTCCACCAGCCCGCCAGCGCCTGCGGTGGGAGCGTCCGCCGTTTCCGGCAGCGGTTTAGGCGCCGTCGGTTTTGCCGTCTTCGGTTTGGCGGCGGCGGCCAGCGCGGCGGCGGGTTTCGGGGGCAGCTTTAACGGTTTCGACGCCAACTGCTGCGATGCTTTCGTGGCGACGCTTTGAGGTCGCCTGCTCTTGGCTGAAGCCGGTTTCTTTGTTGCAGCCGAGCGTTTCTTGGCAGCCGGGCGCTTCTTGGCGGCCGACGTTTTGCCGGACGCCGCCGCGGCCGGCTTGCGGGGGGCAATTTTGGAGGATTTCTTTTGCGTTTTCTTGGACATACGCCTTCCTTTCGTCGCTTTCGGCGGATCAATCATTACGCTATTGCGGGCGGTGTCCTAGCAAGCTCGAAATCGAGTAGGCCGCTGGGCAAATCTGATGGCCTCGGGGTAAGGTTACAAGGAATTCGACGCACCACCCATCCGCTCGTTGGATACGCTCCATGGGGGGATTACGGGAAACGGTATCAATCGAGGATTGGCAGCGATGCCGACAGAGAACCGCCCGTTAGACATCGACGGCGGCGGCATTGGCGGCGATCATTCTTACAATCAACGCCAGCACCGAAAGGCCATGGCAAGGAACACGTCGCCCCAAGTGCTCAGTCCACGTGCCGACCCCCAACGCCCGCCGTTGGACAATGACGGCTGGGACCATGACGAGGCGGCCTGCAACCGCGCACGCCGGCTGTTGTCGCGCTCGAACTCGGGATATCACAGGTTCAGCGACCGGCTGGGAATGATTGGCCGCTGGCTCGTGGGAGAACGCTGGGTGAAGCGCCTCGCCGTCGCGGTTGCGGTTTTTGCAATGGTCTTTGGCGGTTGCTTCGCAGCACTATGGTGGCGGCTGGGCGCGGGTCCTATCAACCTCGATATGGCGACGCCGTGGTTGGCCGCCGCGATCGAGGAGAACATCGGTCACGACAATACCGTCGAAGTCGGCGGTACCCAGATCGAGCGAGCCGGCCGAATCCGTATCGCGGTTCGGATTCGCGACGTCATTGTCAGGGATCGCGACCATGCCATCGTGGCGAGCGCGCCGAAGGCCGAGGTAAGGCTGTCGGGCACTGCGCTGCTCATGGGACGCCTTCGCGCCGAGAGCCTCAACCTGGTAGACGCGACTCTGGCGGTGCGCATCACGCCCGATGGCTATGTGACGGTGTCCACCGGCGACGGTGACAATGTCCGCCCGCTCGCCACCGGTGTGACGTCGAAACGGCAACTCGGCACCACGCCACCGCAGGACCGGTCTCCGGCCGAATCGCCGCCGGGCGCGGCTTCTCCGCCGCCGCCGGCCGCTCAGGCCGCCACGACCGCAACAGCGCCGGATAGCCGTAATGCGCCGAGCGGACTGCTTGCCGGTCTTGATTGGCTCGACAGCCTGAGCCTGACCGGTCTCGACGGACAAAACCTCAACGAAATCGGCTTGAAGAACGGAAACCTGATCGTTGACGATCAGCAGCGCGGCAACAAGTGGAATTTCGAAAACATTACGCTCAGCCTTCGTCGGCCAAGCGGCGGCGGCGTGGCGCTCAGTGTCGGTGAAGAGGGCAACCATGCCTGGTCGCTGCGGGTGTCGGTCGGCGCGGCGTCGAACGGCGTGCGATCGGTCGATATTCGCGCCGACAAGGTCTCCACCACGAATATCCTGCTGGCGCTACGCCTGAAGGATCTGACCTACAGCGCCGATCTGCCGCTCAGCGGCGAATTGAAGGGCGAGCTGGGCAGGGACGGCCTGCCGACCTATTTCCGCGGCAAACTGAGCGCCGGCGCGGGTCAAGTCATCGACACCGATACACCTGATTATCCCATGGAAATCGAATCCGCTGAGATGGACGTCGAATGGGACGCCAATCGGCGCGTGCTGGTCGCCCCGTTCAAGATCATCTCGGGTTCTAACCGGATCACGCTGCTCGCCCATATCGAGCCGCCGAACGACGATGTTCCCGACTGGCGCGTGGGTTTCAGCGGCGGCATCATCGTGCTCGCAGGAACCGACGACGAGCAGCCGCTGATCTTCAACCGCATCGCCGTCGCGCTTCGTTTCGACACCGAGAAGCGCCGCGTGCTGCTGACCCAGGCCGACATCAGCAACGGCGAGATCGGTGTCGCCGGGACCGGCAGTGTCGATTATTCGGGAGAGCCGCGCCTGACACTCGGCTTCGCAGGGACGCCCATGTCGGCATCGGCGCTCAAGCGGATGTGGCCGATCATCATCGTTCCCGAAGTTCGCGAATGGGTCATCGATCGTGTCGAGCGCGGATCGGTTCAGCGCATCGAGATCGGCGTCAACTCGCCGGTTCACAACTTGTCGCGTCGAGGGCCGCCAATCCCCGACGATGGTCTTTCCGTCAACATCCTCGCGAACGGGGTCACGTTGCGGCCGGTGGATGGTTTGCCGCCGGTGCGCGATGCGGACCTGAAAGCCCATGTCACCGGCCGCACCGCGACCGTAACCATCGCGCAGGCGATGGCCGATACGCCGACCGGCCGCAAGCTCAACATCTCCGATTTCGTGTTCGAAGTGCCCGACATGGCGCCCAAGCCGTCTCCGGCCCGGGTTAAATTCCGAATAGATGCACCGGTGCCGGCGGCGGCCGAGCTTCTCGCCTCGGACCGTCTCAGCGAATTCTCCGGCACGCTGGTCGACCCCAATTCAAGCAAGGGATCGGTTTCGGCCGTCGTCACCCTCGGCCTGCCGATCAAGCGTGAACTGACGAAGGCCGACACCACTTATGCCATCACGGCGGATCTCAACGGATTTGCCGCCGACAAGTTGGTGATGAACCAGAAGCTGGAGGCGAATGCGCTGAAGGTGGTGGCCAACAATCAGGGCTACCAGGTCAAGGGCGACGTCAAGATCAACGGGCAGGCGGCCTCGCTGGATTATCGCAAGGCGAGCGAAGGCGATGCCGATATCAAACTGCAGGCCACGCTCGACGACGCGAGCCGCGCGCGTTTCGGGTTTGATTTAGGTCCCGCCGTGAGCGGCGCCATTCCGATCAAAGTCAGCGGAAAGATCGGGAGCGACAGCCGTCTCGGCATCGACGCCGATCTGACCGCGTTGAAGCTCGATAATCTCCTTCCCGGATGGGTGAAATTGCCGGGCAAGTCGACCCATGCCGTCTTCAACGTGGTGCAGAAGCCACAATCGACCCGGCTTGAAGATATCGTCGTCGACGGTGGCGGCGTGTCGATCAAGGGATCGCTTGAGGTCGACCAGAACGGCGACTTGATGAATGTGAGCTTTCCGACCTACGCGCCGTCGGAAGGCGACAAGGCGTCGCTGAAGGCCGATCGCGGTCCCGATGGCGTCCTCAAGGTCGTGATGCGCGGCGATGTGTTCGACGGCCGAGGCTTCCTCAAGTCGGCGATCTCGGGCAAGGAGGCCGACGCCAAGAGCAAAACCAAGGGATTTGATTTCGATGTCGACCTGAAACTCGGCGCGGTTGCCGGCTTTGACGGCGAGGCACTGCGCAGCGCTGACGTAAAGGTGTCGCGGCGCACCGGAGCGATCAAGGCCTTTTCGCTCAGTGGCAAACTTGGACGGGACACCCCGCTGACCGGCGACCTGCGCGGTCGTGCGCAGGGGCATGACATGATCTATCTCGAGACGAACGACGCCGGCGCGCTGTTTCGCCTCACCGACACCTACGCGAAGATGATCGGCGGCCAGCTTTCGCTGGCGATGGATCCCCCGACCGTCGAACCCAGTGCGCGAGAAGGGCGGATACTTGTTCGCGACTTCTCCGTCAAAGGCGAGGCGGCGCTTGATCGGATCGCAGCGGGCGGCCCGGCCGGGGTCAAAAGCGGCATTGCTTTCTCAGGATTGCGCGCGGAATTCATCCGGCAAAATGGCCAGCTCACCATCCGCGAGGGCGTGGTGAAGGGGCCGATGGTCGGCGGAACCATCGAAGGCAGCATCGACTTTCCCGCCAACCAGGTGCGTATGAGCGGCACATTCGTGCCGATGTACGGGATCAACAACATGTTCGGCCAGATCCCGATTGTGGGCCTGTTCCTGGGCGGCGGCAGCAATGAGGGTTTGATCGGCGTGACCTATGAGGTGGTCGGCACGCCGGGCCAGCCGGTGCTTCGGGTCAATCCGATTTCAGCGATGGCGCCGGGTGTGTTCCGTAAGATCTTCGAGTTCAGCACCGGCAAGCAAAACAATCCGGTCGAATTTCCCGTACCAAACCAGTGAACCGAACAGCGGCGGGAATCCTGCCGAAGCCGATCGGCCGCGACTGACCGTCGATTGCCAGGGCGTTTTGGGCTCCCGCGATCTACCGGCGCAAGGCTGGCACAACCAGGAACGGAATCATTCCCAGGAGCACGCTGACCAGCGCAAACGCGATCAGTGGATTGTAGCTGTGGGTCCAGTCATGGATCAGGCCGCCGCCCCAGGAGCCGAACGCCGATCCGAGGCCGCTGCCGATCGTGATGGTGCCGTAGATGGTGCCCAGCCGCTCGCCGCGGAAGATCTTCATGGCGGTGGCCGCAAGCAAAGGGCCGCGCGAGCCGATCATGCTGCCGAAGCAAATCACGAACCCCGTCAGCATCCAGATGTTCGGATACCATTGCAGGAGCCACAGCAGCACTATCCCGACGATCGAGATCGCGTAGCTGACCAACACGCAGGGCCTGCGGCCGATGATGCCGTCGAGCCAGCTGACGCCGAGCATGCCGAACAGCAATACGACGCCGCTGAAACCCCAGGCGGTCGCGGCCTGCAACGGCGGAAATCCGGCATCGATCAGATAGGCCACGACCTGCGGCGAGATCGCATACATGCCGATGGCGGTGAAGAAGAAGGTCGAGAACAACGCCCAGAACGCATGATGCCGTATCGCGCTGAGCAAGGTCCAGCCTTCGTCGGCGATCTCGGAG
Organism: uncultured Alphaproteobacteria bacterium; assembly: GCA_963756215.1. Lineage (GTDB taxonomy): Bacteria > Pseudomonadota > Alphaproteobacteria > Rhizobiales > Xanthobacteraceae > Bradyrhizobium. Next base: position 323,807 of record CAVWMY010000005.1, read on the forward strand.
GCGATGTCCTTGACGAGATGCGGCGACCCCGTGGCAAACAGCCGCCAGGGCATCAGCATCAGCGGTATCAGCAAGACCAGCGCCATGATGCCGAAAGTCTGGTAGGCGCCACGCCAGCCGAGATGATCGATCAGGATTTGCGATGCCGGCAACAGAATCAGCACGCCGGCGCCGGTCGCCGAATACACCACCGCCATCGCGGTCGGCAGGCGCGGGCCGAACCAGCGACCGAGCAGAATCGAATTCGGGACGTTGCCGATAAAGGCGATGCCGATGCCGACGCAAAGACCAAGGGTAAGCTGGAATTGCCAGAGCTGGTGCGCGTTGGCGGCGATCAGGAACGCGCCGCCAAGCAGCAACAGCCCGAGCGCATAGACCGCGCGCGGGCCAGAGCGATCGAACAGCCGGCCGATCAAGGGCGATGCCAATCCGCCGGCCAGCGCGGCGAGCGAATAGACCGAAACGACTTCCGCGCGGTCCCAGCCGAAGCTCTCCGAGATCGGCTTCAGGAAAACCGTGAAACTCTCGCCGAGGCCGCGGCCGATGACCGACAGCGCGAAACAGAGCGCGAGCACGTTGAGTGCGACGCGCGTCGATTTCTGCGACGTCATCGCGGGAGTTTCAGCGGCTGGTTCGCTCGCGATCTTCTTGTCCATGGCTCCAAGGAGCGCTTTTCCGTAACAAGGAGCAGGGGTCTCAGGCGAATACGCCTATGCAGGCTTGAGCAGGACGTGCCGCTTCTTGCCGAGCGAGAGTTTTATGACGCCTTCCGCTGTGAGGTCGGCGGGCGTGAGCACCAGCTTCTCGTCGCTGACGGCGGTATCGTTGACGCGCAGGCCGCCGCCTTTGATCTGGCGCCGAGCCTCGCCATTCGATCCGACCAGGCCGGCCCGAACGAACAGCGCCAGCACGCCCAAGCCTCCCTCGAACTCGGCGTGGGGAATCTCCACCGACGGGAGGTTCTCGGCGATGGCGCCTTCCTCGAAGGTTTTGCGGGCGGTTTCGGCTGCGTCGCGGGCGGCATCGGCCCCATGCAGCAGTGCGGTGGCGGCATCGGCAAGGGCCTTTTTGGCGTCGTTGATCTCGGCGCCTTGCAACGCGGCAAGTCGCTCGATCTCGTCCAGCGGCAGCGTCGTGAACAATTTCAGAAACCGGGAGACGTCGGCATCGTCGGTGTTGCGCCAGAATTGCCAGTATTCATACGGGCTCTTCATATCGGCATTGAGCCATACGGCGCCGCTCGCGGTCTTGCCCATCTTGGCGCCCGATGCCGTCGTGATCAGCGGCGTCGTCAGCGCGTGCAGCTGCGGCGTGCCCATGCGGCGGCCGAGATCGATGCCGTTGACGATGTTGCCCCACTGGTCGGAGCCGCCCATCTGCAGGCGGCAATCGTACCGCTTGTTGAGTACGGCATAATCGTAGGCCTGCAGGATCATGTAGTTGAACTCGATGAAGCTCATTTCCTGGTCACGCTCGAGCCGCAGCTTGACGGAGTCCATTGCCAGCATGCGGTTGACCGAGAAATGCCGGCCGATGTCGCGCAGCATCTCGATCCAGTTCAGCTGGGTCAGCCACTCGGCATTGTCGGGCATGACCGCGTCGCTCGGCCCTTCGCCGAACTTCAGGAAACGCGAAAACACCTGCTTGATGCCGTTCTTGTTCTGCTCGATGTCCTCGATCGACAGGATCTTGCGGGTCTCGTCCTTGCCGGAGGGGTCGCCGACGCGGGTGGTGCCGCCTCCCATCAGGGCGATCGGCTTGTTTCCGGTCTGCTGCAGCCAGTACAGGCACATGATCTGGACCATCGAGCCGACATGGAGCGACGGCGCCGTGCAGTCGAAGCCGATGTAGGCGACGAGCTCGCCTTTGGCCGCCAGCGCATCCAGCGAGCCGGGGTCGGAAATCTGATGGATAAAGCCGCGGCTTTGCAGCACATTCAGAAAATCAGATTTAAATGCAGTCATGTGCGGGTGACCCTGATCATTCTTATTTCACATTATTTGCAGGGATTTGCGGAACCATAGCAGAAAGGCTGCCGCAGCCCGGCGTGGTGTGGCATTATAAGATGTGCCTGATTGACACAAGCTGGGCGGCAAACAGGACGTCGCGGGGGCACCTTGACCATGATGATGACGGCAATCGGTCTGATGAGCGGCACCTCGCTCGACGGGGTCGATGTCGCATTGATCGAAACCGATGGCAAACAGGTAAAGGCGTTCGGTCCCTCCGGCTACCGTCCCTACACGGATCGGGAACGTGGACTGCTGCGCGAGGCCCTGACCGAGGCGGTCAGCCTGTCGGAGCGCGACGCGCGACCGGGCGTCCTGCGCGAGGCCGAGCGCGCCGTCACCATCGCCCATGCCGAAGCCGTGGCGACCTTTACCGCGCAGAACCGCATCACCTGCGAGGACATCGATATCGTCGGCTTTCACGGACAGACCGTGTTGCACCGACCCGAGCGGCAGTTGACGATCCAGATCGGCGATGCGGCCGCGCTGGCCAAGGCCATCCATATTCCGGTGATGTACGATTTTCGCGCCGCCGATGTCGCTGCCGGCGGCCAGGGTGCGCCGTTTGTTCCGGTGTATCACCGCGCGCTCGCCCAATCGCTGGAGCGGGAGGGGCCGATCGTGGTGGTTAACATCGGAGGCGTCTCCAACATAACCTACATCGACGGCGCCGATACGCTGATTGCCTGCGACACCGGCCCCGGCAACGCGCTGCTCGATGATTTCATGTACCGCGTCATGCGCCAGCAATTCGACTGCGAAGGCCGGATGGCCGCCCAGGGCGTGGCCGACGAGGCCTGGGTCCGACGGGCGCTGGAGCATCCGTTCTTTGCGTTGCCGCCGCCGAAATCGCTCGACCGCAACGATTTCGCCTCGCTGAAGCTGCACGAGATGCCGCCCACCGATGGTGCGGCCACGCTGACCGCCTTCACGGCCGCGGCGATCGCGCGGATCGTGCCATTGCTGCCGGAAGCGCCGAAGAGCTGGATCATCGCCGGCGGCGGCGCCCGTAACCTCACCATGATGCGGATGCTGCGCGAGCGGCTGGCGCCTGCGATCGTCGAGACCGCCGACGGCCTGGGTTGGGCGGCGGACGCGATCGAGGCGCAGGCCTTCGGCTTCCTGGCCGCGCGCGGCATGAAAGGCCTGCCGCTCAGCTATCCCGCTACGACCGGTGTTCCGATCCCGATGACCGGCGGCCTCATCGCGCGACCCTGATCGCACGGGTTGCGGGGCATCTACTCAGCGAACGTTCGCCAACCGCATGTCCAGATAGCCCGTCACCGTTTCCATCAGCGGCTGCAGCTTGCCGTCGAAGAAATGGTTGGCGCCCGGGATGACCTGCTGATCGATCACGATGCCTTTCTGGGTCTTGAGCTTCTCGACCAGCGTGTTGACGTCCTTGGGCGGGACTACCGCGTCCTTCTCGCCGTGCACGATCAGGCCGGATGACGGGCAAGGCGCCAGGAACGAGAAGTCGTAGAGATTGGCCGGCGGCGCGATCGAGATGAAGCCTTCGACCTCGGGGCGGCGCATCAACAACTGCATGCCGATCCAGGCGCCGAACGAGAAGCCCGCGACCCAGCATGCGCGTGCCTCGGGATTGATGGTCTGCGCCCAGTCAAGCGCGGACGCCGCGTCCGACAATTCGCCGGTGCCGTGATCGAACGATCCCTGGCTGCGGCCGACGCCGCGGAAATTGAAACGCAGCACCGAGAACCCGCGGTGGGCGAAAGCGTAGTAGCACTGATAGATGATCTGGTGATTCATCGTGCCGTGAAATTGCGGATGCGGATGCAGCACCATCGCGATCGGCGCGTTCTTCTGCTTGGCCGGATGGTAACGGCCTTCGAGGCGGCCTGCGGGGCCGGTGAAAATGACTTCGGGCATTAGTGATCCTTGGCAATCAACCGGCTTTGTGCAGGCTCCATCTGGGAGTCAGACGAGCCACGCAGAGAAGGGTGATCAGGCGCCGTTTGGCGATGCTCGGACGGCGCACGGTGAACTGGAGGCCGCGTTCTAGCATGAGGCAAGGGGCAAAAAGCAAGCTTCTTGAACATCCGACAGTGCATTCAACGCGTTAGCAATGTACTAGCGGGTTGCACGCTGGCCGATTGCATGAAGCACGGCGATTGCCAGATTGTGCGGACCGCAGGCGTACAATGCAGAGCGGGCGCTCCGGCGAAACATCCAAATCCAAGGTAATATGATACTAGATGGCTGACCGTATCTACCTCGACTGGAATGCGACAACCCCACTGCGCCCCGAGGCGATGGCGGCGATGGCGGCAGCATTGGAGCTGAGCGGCAATCCCTCTTCTATTCATGCCGAGGGCCGCCAAGCGCGGACGCTGGTGGAGGCGGCGCGGGAGGAGATCGCCGGCGCAATCGGCGCTTTGCCGCGTAACGTGGTCTTCACGTCTGGCGGAACCGAAGCGAATGCCCTGGCGCTTGCACCAACGCTCCGGCGAGGCCCGGGAACCGTGGTCGAGCGGCTGATGGTCTCCGCCATCGAGCACCCGTCGGTGCTGACCGGCGGCCGGTTTTTGCCCGAGGCGACCGAGACCGTCGGCGTTACGCGCTCCGGAATGCTGGATCTGGATCGGTTGCGCGTGGCGCTCGTCGGACGTCCGCCGGCGTTGGTGTCGATCATGCTCGCCAATAACGAAACCGGCGCGGTGCAGCCGGTGGCGGAAGCAGCCGCGCTGGTCCATGCCGCCGGCGGGCTCGTGCACGTCGATGCGATCCAGGCGTTCGGAAAAATTCCCGTCGATATGAATGCGATGAACGCCGATCTCGTGTCGCTGTCAGCGCATAAGATCGGCGGGCCCAAAGGTGTCGGGGCGGTCGTTCTGGCCGAGGGCGTGACCGGCCTGGAGCCGTTGCTGCGCGGAGGCGGCCAGGAACAGGGACGCCGGGCGGGGACGGAGAATGTCGCGGGGATCGCGGGCTTCGGCGCTGCAGCAAAGGTTGCGATGGGCGCTTTGGCCGGCGGCGCCCTTCGTGTCGAATCCTTGCGGAACCGCCTCGAGATTGGGCTGCGGCAGACCCCTGAACTTATCGTGATAGCTTGCGAGACGCAGCGGTTACCTAATACCACTTTATTTGCTGTTCCCGGCCTCAATGCGGAAACCGCGGTCATCGGGTTCGACCTCGCGGGTATTGCGGTATCCTCAGGCTCCGCATGTTCGTCCGGAAAGGTCCAGCCGTCCCATGTGCTGCAAGCCATGGGGTTCGGCGCGGGGATTGCTCAGGGAGCGATCCGGCTCAGTCTGGGCTGGTCAACGTCCGGCGCAGATATTGATTGCTGCCTTGAGGCTTGGCGAAAGCTCTCCGGTAACCTACTTAAGATACAGCGACGAAACACGGCTTGAACGATTCTAAGCAGGTGATTTCCTCGCCGAAACATCGTAGTAATCTTTCGGAATTGATCCACCGCGGTCCTTGAAACCGCGAGCGGAGGACGGAATGGCGGCTGTACAAGAGACGGTCGATCGCGTCAGGCGCATCGACGTCGACCAGTATCGATATGGATTTGAGACGCTGATTGAGTCCGACAAGGCCCCCAAGGGTCTGTCGGAAGACACCGTCCGTTTTATCTCCGCGAAGAAGAACGAGCCGGCCTGGATGCTGGAGTGGCGGCTGGAAGCCTATCGCCGCTGGCTGACCATGACCGAGCCGAAATGGGCGCGGGTCCACTATCCCAAGATCGACTATCAGGACCTCTATTACTATTCGGCGCCGAAAAAGAAGAAGGAACTGGCCTCGCTGGACGAGGTCGATCCGGAAATCCTCAAGACCTACGAGAAACTCGGCATTCCCTTGCGCGAGGTGGAACTGCTCGAGGGCGTTGTGCGGCCCGAGGGCGAACGCAAGATCGCGGTCGATGCGGTGTTCGATTCGGTTTCGGTTGCGACCACCTTCCAGAAGGAGCTCAAGCAGGCCGGCGTGATCTTCATGCCGATCTCGGAGGCGATCCGCGAGCACCCTGAACTGGTGAAGAAGTATCTCGGCACGGTGGTGCCGACCTCGGACAATTATTTCGCCACGCTGAACTCGGCGGTGTTCTCCGACGGGTCGTTTGTCTATGTGCCCCCGGGCGTACGTTGTCCGATGGAGCTGTCGACCTACTTCCGTATCAACGAGCGCAACACCGGCCAGTTCGAGCGCACCCTGATCATCGCCGACAAGGGCGCCTATGTCAGCTATCTCGAAGGCTGCACTGCGCCGCAACGTGACGAGAACCAGCTGCACGCCGCCGTGGTCGAACTGGTGACGCTTGACGATGCTGAGATCAAGTATTCGACGGTACAGAACTGGTACCCCGGCAATTCCGAAGGCAAAGGCGGCATCTACAATTTCGTCACCAAGCGTGGCGATTGCCGCGGCAACAATTCCAAGATCTCCTGGACCCAGGTCGAGACCGGTTCGGCGATCACCTGGAAATACCCGAGCTGCATCCTGCGTGGCGATAACTCCCGCGGCGAGTTCTACTCGATCGCGATCTCGAACGGCCACCAGCAGGTCGATTCCGGCACCAAGATGATTCATCTCGGCAAGAACACCACCAGCCGGATCATCTCCAAGGGCATCGCCGCCGGCGTGTCGCAGAATACCTATCGCGGCCTGGTCACGGCCCATCGCAAGGCGACGGGCGCGCGTAACTTCACCGCCTGCGACTCGCTTTTGATCGGTGACAAGTGCGGCGCGCATACCGTGCCCTATGTCGAGGCGAAGAATTCCTCGGCGCTGTTCGAGCACGAGGCGACCACGTCGAAGATTTCCGAGGACGTGTTGTTTTACTGCGTTCAGCGCGGATTGTCGCAAGAGGAGGCCGTCGGCCTCGTGGTCAACGGCTTTGTCAAGGACGTGCTGCAGCAGCTGCCGATGGAGTTCGCGGTAGAGGCGCAGAAGCTGATCTCGATCTCGCTGGAAGGCAGTGTGGGCTAGGGGTGAGCCTCAGCCCGAGGGGCCGCGAGAGCGGCCGTCTCGAAGGATGCAAGTTTGGAAAGATGATCGGCTTCGTCCTTCGAGACGCGCCTTCGGCGCTCCTCAGGACGAGAAACCGGAACGGAACAACGGAACAGAACTGATGCCATTACTCGAAGTCAAAAACCTGCAGGTCCGTGTCGAGGAGCGTGAAATTCTTCATGGGCTGACGCTGACCGTGAACCAGGGCGAAGTGCATGCGATCATGGGGCCGAACGGCTCCGGTAAGTCGACGCTGTCGCATGTCATCGCGGGCAAGCCCGGCTACGAAGTCACCGGCGGCGAAATCCTGTTCAAGGGCGAAGACCTGCTCGAAATGTCGCCCGACGAGCGTTCCGCCAAGGGCGTGTTCCTGGCGTTCCAGTACCCGGTCGAAATTCCCGGCGTCGCCACCATGACGTTCCTGCGCACCGCGCTGAACGCGCAGCGCAAGGCGCGCGGCGAAAGCGAATTCTCAACGCCGGATTTTCTCAAGAAGGTGCGCGAAGTCGCCGCCCGTCTCAGCATTCCGCAGGACATGCTACGCCGCGGCGTCAATGTCGGATTTTCCGGGGGCGAGAAGAAGCGCAACGAAATTCTGCAGATGGCGCTGTTCGAGCCGAGCCTGTGCATTCTCGACGAAATGGACTCCGGCCTTGACATCGACGCGTTGCGGGTGGCCGCCGACGGCGTCAATGCGCTGCGCTCGCCCGATCGGGCCATGGTGGTGATCACGCACTATCAGCGGCTGCTGAACTACATCGTGCCCGACTTCGTGCATGTAATGTCCAGGGGACGTGTGGTGAAGAGCGGCGGCAAGGAGCTGGCGCAGGAGCTCGAAGAGTCCGGCTACGCGCAGTTCGAAGACGCGGCCTGACACACATAATGGATTGATGATGAACCTTGCATTGGCAAAGACCGAGACCGGGCGTGCGGTGAGCGATATCTTCGCCATCGCGCGGGACCGGCTGCCCGGCGTGGGCAAGGTCGCCGACATCAGGCATCAGGCGTTCGAGGCCTATGAGCGCGCGGGCTTGCCGCATCGCCGGATAGAGGATTGGAAATACACCGATCTACGTGCCTTGATGCGCGAAGTGCTGCCGCTGGCGGCGACACCGGATGCAGCGGCGCTGAAGCGTGCCGCGGCCACGGTGAAACGGTATGCGATCGAGGGCGTACGCCGGCTGGTGCTGGTGGACGGTGTGTTTGCGCCCGACCTCTCCGATTTGAACAACCTGGAAGACGGACTATCGCTCCGGACGCTGCGCGAGGTGCTCGAGGCCGGAGATAGTTCTCTGCAGGCCCGGCTGCTGACGCCGGATAATTCCAACTCGATGATCGCCCTCAACCGCGCGATGATGACGGACGGCCTCGTAATCGAGGTTGCAGACGGCGCCGCGCTCGCGACGCCCTTGCACATAGTCCATGTCGCGAGCGCCGCGCAGCCGGCGGCGATGTTTACGCGCTCGCTGCTGAAGATCGGCAGGAATGCCGGCGCGACCCTGGTGGAAAGCTATATCGCCGCGGACGACGCGAAATCCTATCAGGTCCATGACGCGCTGGTGCTGTCGATCGACGACGGGGCGCGGCTCGACCATGTGCGCCTCGTCGAGGACAGCCGCGAGGCCTTCAATATTTCCTCGTCCGTGGTGACGCTGGGCGCGCATGCCCATTTCAACACGTTCGCGATGACCAGCGGCGCCCATGTCAGCCGCTATCAGGCTGTGATCGCTTGCGCGGGCGAAGGCTCCCGGGTCGAGACCAACGGCGTCAACCTGCTCAACGGTCGCCAGCACGCCGACACCACCTTATTCCTGGACCATGCGGTGCCGAACTGCGCCAGCCGCGAAATCTTTCGAGCCGTCGTCGACGACCGCGGACATTCGGTGTTTCAGGGCCGCATCATCGTTAGGCCCAAGGCGCAGAAGACCGACGCCAAGATGATGACGCGGGCGCTGCTGCTGTCGGACGAAGCGGAAGCCGACAACAAGCCCGAACTCGAGATATTTGCCGACGACGTTACCTGCGGCCATGGAGCCACCACCGGCGCGCTGGACGAAAGCCTGCTGTTTTACCTGCGGGCGCGTGGCTTGTCCGAAAAAGAGGCCCAGGCGCTCCTGATTCAGGCCTTTGTCGGAGAAGCGATCGAGCAGATCGCCAATGACGATTTGCGCGAGCTTGCGATCTCGGCGGCCCAGCGCTGGCTGGCGGCGCGCGGATAGTTTCGGGACTCATCCTGAGGGGGCCGCGGCGCGGCCGTCTCGAAGGATGAGACAACGGTGATTGATGCCTGTCCTTCGAGATGCGTGCAGGGGCGCGCTCCTCAGGACGAGGATAAAGTGGAAGCAGCTATTATGGCCCATCCCGCGGTCTTGAACGGTTCTTATGATGTGGCGCGGGTGCGGGAAGATTTTCCCGCGCTGTCGCTCAAGATCTACGACAAACCGCTGGTCTATCTCGACAACGCCGCCTCGGCGCAGAAACCCGGCGCGGTGCTCGACCGCATGACGGCGGCCTACAAGAGCGAATATGCCAACGTTCATCGCGGGCTGCATTACCTCGCCAATGCGGCAACCGAAGCCTATGAGGGCGGCCGGGCCAAGGTCGCGCAATTCCTGAATGCGGGGCGCACCGAAGAGATTATTTTCACCCGCAACGCCACCGAGGCGATCAATCTGGTGGCATCGTCCTGGGGTGAGCCGAATATCGGCGAGGGCGACGAGATCGTGCTCTCGATCATGGAGCACCATTCCAACATCGTGCCGTGGCATTTTCTCAGGGAGCGCCATGGCGCTGTCATCAAATGGGCACCGGTTGATGACGAAGGCAACTTTCTGATCGACGAGTTCGAGAAGCTGCTGACGCCGCGCACAAAGCTGGTGGCGATCACGCAGATGTCAAATGCGCTGGGTACCATCGTCCCCGTCAAGGAGGTGGTGAAGATCGCGCATGCCCGCGGCATCCCGGTGCTGGTCGACGGCAGTCAGGCCGCGGTTCATTTGACGATCGATGTCCGGGATATCGACTGCGATTTTTACGTCTTCACCGGCCACAAATTGTACGGCCCGACCGGCATCGGCGTGCTCTATGCCAAATACGCGCATCTGGAGGCGATGCGGCCCTACAATGGCGGCGGTGAGATGATTCGCGAGGTGGCGCGCGACTGGGTTACCTATGGCGACCCCCCGCACAAGTTCGAGGCGGGCACACCCGCGATCGTCGAGGCGATAGGACTTGGCGCCGCCATCGACTATGTCAATTCGATCGGCAAGGAGCGGATAGCCGCGCACGAGCACGAACTTCTGACCTATGCCGAGGGGCGCTTGCGCGAAATCAACTCGCTGCGGCTAATTGGCACCGCCCGCGGCAAGGGTCCGGTGATATCGTTCGAGATGAAGGGCGCGCATCCCCACGATGTTGCAACGGTAATCGACCGGCAGGGAATCGCAGTGCGCGCCGGTACCCATTGTGTGATGCCGCTTTTAGAGCGGTTCAACGTTACCGCGACCTGTCGCGCCTCATTCGGGATGTATAATACCCGGGAAGAAGTCGACCACTTGGCACAGGCGCTCATCAAGGCACGGGATTTGTTTTCATGACCGACACCGCCCAAATCCAAACTGGCGAAGTCGAAACTGGTGAAGTCAAAACCAGCGACGTCAAAACCAGCAATATGGAAACTCAGTCGGCGTTGCCGCCGGAGGAAACCGAACGGCTCGGTGGCGAGATCGTCGCCGCATTGAAGACGGTGTTCGATCCCGAAATTCCGGCCGACATCTATGAACTCGGCTTGATCTACAAGGTCGACATCAAGGACGACCGCGCGGTGGATGTCATCATGACGTTGACGACGCCCAATTGTCCGGCCGCCGGCGAATTGCCGCAGATGGTGGAGAACGCGGTCGCGAGCGTTCCCGGCGTCGGCGTGGTCAACGTCAATCTGGTGTGGGATCCGGCATGGTCGCCGGACCGGATGAGCGACGAGGCGCGCCTTGTCCTCAACATGTGGTGAAGCGTGAGAGCGTCTAACTGTTCTAGGGAAAATAGCCGGCATTGATTTGTCGTTGGGATGGACCACATGACTGACATGGCACCGACTTCACCCACACCTTCCAAGCCAAAGCCCCGGCCGCGTCCGCAGGTCATGCGCTTGACCGAGGCTGCGGCGCAGCGGATTACGGAACTGACCAAGCGCGCAGATTCCGAGATCGTGGGGCTGCGGGTCGGGATCAAGAACGGCGGCTGCGCCGGGCAGTCCTATACGGTCGAATATGCGCACGAGGTGCGGCCGACCGACGAGGTCGTCGAGGACAAGGGTGTGAAGATCCTGGTCGATCCCAAGGCGGTATTGTTTCTGCTGGGTACCGAGATGGACTACAAGGCCGACAAGATGCAGGCGCAGTTCATCTTCAACAACCCTAACCAGGTCAGCGCCTGCGGATGCGGCGAGTCGGTGCAACTGACGCCCGCCAAGATCGACAGCTAAGCTCCAGCTGTTTTGCGGCCGCCGTGGACCGCGATTTCCTGATCGACTTGTTTGCCGGTTTCGGGCCGGTGACGATCCGACCGATGTTTTCGGGCTACGGCATTTCCGTCGACGGCACCAACTTCGCAATGGCGCTGCGCGCCGGCCTGTATTTCCGCGCCGACGATCAGACCATTCCGCGGTTCGAGGCGGAAGGCTCGAAACCGTTCCAATATCAGACCAGAGCCAGGACCGTCACGGTCGGCTCGTACTGGCAATTGCCGGCGCGATTGTTCGATGAACCCGAGGAACTAGGTGATTGGGCGAGAGCGGCGCTTGCGGCCGCGCAGCGCGCGGCCCTGCACAAGCGCGCCAAAGCAAAGACAGCGAGCAAGCCGGCCAAGACAAAGAGCGCCGAGACGGTTGTTGAGACGGCGCCCGCGAAAAAGAAATCGAAACGAAAGAAAACCTCGTCCTGATCCGCGGGTCTGGCGGTCCGCGATGCGCGCCTCGCGATTGCGCGCGGTGGCTGCATCGCGGAATTGAAACTCAGGCGACTTGATTTTGGGTCTCGGCGACGTACTCCGGATCGACCTCGCAGATGACGCGGTTGCGGCCGTTGCGTTTGGCGGCGTAGAGGCAGGCGTCGGCGCGCTCGATCAGGGAATCGGTGTCGTCGCCGGCCCTGAGGATTGAAACGCCGACCGAGATCGTGACGCGACCGAGAATTTCTCCGGTAGATTTCTTCTTGAGCTCCTTCGACATCACGGCGCGACGGATGTGATCGGCGACGGTCAATGCCTGGCGTAGCGCGGTGTTCGGCAATACGACGGCGAATTCCTCGCCGCCATAACGGGCGGTGATGTCCTGACCTTTGATGTTCTGCCTGAGCGACATGCCGACCAGGCGCAGCACCTGGTCGCCCGTCAGGTGGCCGTAGGAATCATTGAATGACTTGAAGTGATCGATATCGAACATCAGCAGAGAAAGCGGCTCGCCTCCGGCAAGCGCGCTCTTGACTGAATTGTCGATCGAACGATCGAAATATTTACGGTTGCCGAGGCCGGTGAGGGGATCGGTCAGGCTCTCGGCTCGGATCGCTTCAAGGCTCTGCTGCAGATTGCTGATCTCGGTCTTCGATAGCGCCAGCCGCTCTTTCAATGCCTTGTTGGTGTCCCGCATTTCGCGTGTGGACTTTACCAGGGATTCGACGACCGCCTTAACCTGGTCGCGGCTGTCGGCCGCAGAAAGTTTCTCGGCCGCGCCCGACAGGCTATGGTGGTAACTGGCCGACATCCCCAACGCTTCTCCGATCAGGGTCATCACGTCGTCGATTTCACCGATCACGCGAGCACCGACCTTGTCGATGCGGTCGCTGGTTTTGATCTGGGAAAGATACGTGTCGTGGATTTGCTCAAGATCGGCTTCGGTCAACTTGCCGTTGCGCGCCAGAGTCTCGTTGATGACCTTGTTGAGAGGAGAATTGTATCCGGTGGCATAGACGTACCAGATTTCGTAATTGCGGGGGATCGCGGCCTGGCGAAGCGACTTGATCTGGCCAATCGCAACTTCCGCGAAGGCCATCGTGCGTTCATGTTCGTCGAGCACCTTCGTGTCCCCAAAATACCGGGCATCCTGCCCGTTCGTCTCAAACGCAATATGTAAAATATTGCGTCACGCTAACGAACGAGAGTGAATGCCGGGTAAACGGGTTCCGACGGTCAGACGCGGGCGCGAATAGGCCGCAGCAGGAATGCCGGAAGATGCGAATGATCGGCAGGCTCCGAATCGCGCGGCACCGAAGCAGGCTCGGCGCGACCGATCGAAGGCGCGCGCGCGGGCAGAGGATTACCTGCGGGCGTGAACGGTGCGACGGCGGGCGGTGGGCTTGAGGCTCGGCTGCCGCCACTGCTGCGACGTGGCTCGCGCTCGCGGCGCGGCTTGCGGCCTGCGCGCGAACCATCACGCGTGCGCGGCTCGCGCGGCTGCTCCGCATCGCCATTTGAGGCTTCGGTTGCCAAGTCCTGAGATCGTGCTTCGGCGGATCCGCCTTCTACACGCGGTACGGTTTGTCCGGTCAGTTTTTCGATCGCGAGCATCGATTTCTGATCGAGCGGTGTGACGATCGAGATTGCCGTTCCGGCGCGGCCGGCCCGGCCGGTACGGCCGATGCGGTGAACGTAGTCGTCGGCGTGATGCGGCACATCGAAATTGAAGACGTGGCTCACCGCAGGAATATCGAGGCCGCGGGCGGCGACATCGGAAGCGACCAGCAACGGAATTTCGCCTTTGCGGAATTGATCCAGGGCCGCGGTGCGCGCCGATTGATCCATGTCGCCATGCAGCGCGCCGACGCTGAAGCCGTGCTTCTGCAGCGACTTGTGCAACAGCGCCACTTCGCGTTTGCGGTTACAGAAAATGATCGCGTTCTGGAGATCCTTGGCGTCGCGCAGCAGTCGCCGCAGCGTCTCGCGCTTCACATGAGGCTCGCGCCCGACCGCAACCTGGAATTGGGATACGCCCACGGCAGTGGTGGCGGGCTTTGAGACTTCGATTTTTTCGGGATTGTGCAGAAAGGTTTCGGTGATGCGGCGAATTTCGGACGGCATGGTCGCCGTGAAGAACAGGGTCTGCCGGGTGAAGGGGATCATCTTGCAGATGCGCTCGATGTCCGGAATGAAGCCCATGTCCAGCATGCGGTCGGCTTCGTCGATGACCAGCAGTTCGACGCCGGTAAGGAGGAGGCCGCCGCGTTCGGTGTGGTCGAGTAGCCGTCCTGGCGTTGCGATCAGCACGTCGACGCCGCGGGTGAGCTTGGTGTCCTGGTCACCGAACGAAACGCCGCCGATCAGGAGCGCCACGTTGAGTTTTTGGCCGGCACCGTATTTGTCGAAATTCTCTTTCACCTGAGCCGCAAGCTCGCGGGTCGGTTCGAGGATGAGGGTGCGGGGCATTCGGGCGCGTGCCCGACCCTTTTCCAGCATCGTCAGCATCGGGAGTACGAAGGCCGCGGTCTTGCCTGTGCCGGTCTGGGCGATGCCCAGGACATCCCGGCGGGCCAGAACGTGAGGAATCGCCTGTTCCTGAATGGGGGTGGGGGTGGTGTAACCGGTAGCCGCGACGGCTGCGAGCACCTTGTCGGATAAGCCGAGATGGGAAAAAGACATTGAGCCTCTGGCAGATACCGCCGCTTGGAATCTCAGAAAAAACTGTCGCGCTCAACCCCGGAACGGCACGCAAAATTTGCACGGGATTTTGGATACGCAGACAGGCGGCTTATCAAAGCATCGCGTTTCGATACTGGGCCGCGTCGACCGGAAACATAAGGATGAATTGGGTAAAGTCAATGGACTAGGTGCGGAAGGCACTGAAAAAGCTTAATATTTTTGACATAATGACGCCCGTACCGAATCGGGGTGGCGGCCAAGCGCCTCGTTCCCTGGTGCAGCGGCAGCTCCTTGGGCTCGCGATCTTCGGATATCGCTCGATCTTCGGAAATCGGATCAGCCTCGGCTGGCGCGGATCGCAACTTGATGAGGAATCGGTTCCTCAATAGGCTTCATCGGTGAACGCCGAGGAGAATGCCGCTCCCGCGGCCACTCGGAAGTCGCTTTCACTGTTCGGCGGCTTCCCAACGAGAGCCGGATCATGGACGAGGGGACACCCGACGAGCGACGACCTTCGCGCACGATGAAAGTCCGCTGCTGTGTTGTGGGCGGCGGTCCGGCCGGCATGATGCTGGGCTATCTGCTCGGCCGCGCGGGCGTCGAGACGCTGGTATTGGAAAAGCATGCCGACTTTTTCCGGGATTTCCGCGGCGACACCGTGCATCCCTCGACGCTGCAGGTCATGGACGAATTGGGCCTGATCGATGGTTTCCTGAAACTTCCCCATCAGCGGCTGCAAAGGATGGAAGGGAAATTCGGCGAAACCTCGCTGCGTATCGCCGATATCAGCAGGCTCAAGGTCAAATACCCCTTCATCGCGTTCATGCCGCAGTGGGACTTTCTCGATTTCCTGCGCGCGAGCGGCAAGCGGTTTCCTTCGCTGAATGTCATGATGAATGCGGATGCAACCGATCTGATCTGGTCGGGCGGTACGGTGGTCGGCGTGAAGGCCGACACGCCGGAGGGGCCGGTCGAGATCCGTGCCGACTTGACGATCGGATGCGACGGGCGGCATTCGCTCGTACGGGACCGCGCCAAACTTGAGATCGAGGAAATCGGTGCGCCGATGGACGTGCTGTGGTTTCGCGTCGGCCGACGCCCCGACGAGAACGAAAACCTGTTTGCGCGGCTCGAGCCGGGAAAGATGATGGTAACGTTCGACCGTGGCGACTATTGGCAATGCGCCTATGTGATCGCGAAGGGGCAATACGACGCGGTCAAAGCGCGCGGGCTCGATGCATTTCGCGCCGCGGTGACCGAGATGGCGCCGATCCTGCGGTCCGGAATATCCGACGTGAAGACCTGGGACGACGTGAAGCTTTTGACGGTGGCGATCAATCGCCTCAAGCGCTGGACGCGTCCCGGTCTGCTGTGCATCGGCGATGCCGCGCATGCGATGTCGCCGGTGGGCGGCGTGGGCGTCAACCTTGCGGTCCAGGATGCGGTGGCGACCGCCAACCTGCTGGCCGCCAGGTTGGTCGATGGCGCGCCGTCCGAAAGCGAACTCGACGCCGTGCGGCGGCGCCGCGCGTTTCCGGTAAGGATGACGCAGACCATGCAGGTCGTCATCCAGAACAATCTGATCAGTGTCGCGCTCAAGCCGGGGGACCGGCCGTTCAGGCCGCCGCTGTTTGCGCGCATGATCAACGCGGTGCCGTGGCTGCAAGGCTTCACCGCGCGTTTCCTGGCGCTCGGCGTGCGTCCGGAACACGTGACTTCACCGGCGGCTTCGTCCGCTCCGCGCTAGGCTGGTCCAAGCGAAGCCCGCGAAACCTACCCCATGATCGAGAAGCCGCCATCGACGGGAATCGCCGTGCCGGTGACGAAGTCCGACGCCGTCGAACTGAGGAACACGGCAATGCCGGCGAAGTCGGCGATGGCGCCCCACCGCGCTGCCGGGGTGCGCGCCAGCACCTTGCCGTGCAGGCCGTCGATCTCCTGGCGCGCGCGCTGGGTCAGCTCGGTGTCGATCCAGCCCGGCAGCACCGCGTTGGCCTGGATGTTGTCGGCGGCCCAGGCGCAGGCGCAGGAGCGCGTGAACTGCACGATGCCGCCCTTGCTGGCGGCGTAGGCCGGCGCGAAGCTCGCACCGAAGATCGACATCATCGAGCCGATGTTGATGATCTTGCCGCCGCCAGCGGCCTTCATGGCCGGATGAACCGCCCGGGAGCAGAGGAAGGCGCTGGTCAGGTTGGTGTGGATGACACGATCCCATTCCTCGATCTCGAGCTCGTGGGCGGGCTTGCGAATGTTGATGCCGGCGTTGTTGACGAGGATGTCGATACGACCGAGTTCTCGCACGACACGGTCCGCCATGGCCGCAACGGCGGCCTTGTCGGTAACGTCGGCGATCACCGAGATCGCTTTGACGCCTCGCTGCCGCAGTTCGGTGACGGCCTGATTCGACTTGACCTCATTGCGCGCGACGATCGCAATCGCCGCGCCGGCGTCGGCAAGCCCGCGCGCCATGCCAAGGCCGATACCGCCATTACCGCCAGTGACGATTGCCACCTTGCCACTGAGATCGAACGGTCCCTGTTTCATGCTTGTTTTCCTTGTGGGGCACGATCGGCGTGAGATTGATTAGCGCTTGCTCTGCCAGATCAGGATCAGGCCGAACGCCGCCAATGCGGCGCCGTAACCAGCCCATTCGATCTGGCTGATCATGAAGCTCGACTGCGGCCAGGCGATCACGCCGGTGCCCTGACCGATCCACAGCAGGCCGACCGCAAGCGCAACAAAGCCTGCAACCAGAAGCAGTTTGCGCATGGGGGCGTCCTCGCTAGCCATTGGCGTGCGCGAACGATCGCGCAGCAATTGGCAGACTGACGGTTCGAGTCGGATAGGGCAAGTAGGGTAACTGCAGGAAGCCGGCTGCGAGCCGCGCGAGCACCGATCATCGGATGTAAAAAATCATCAGATGTAAAAAAGCCCCGGGCGATGCCGGGGCTTTTTATTCGCTACAGCGATGTCAGATCAGTAGTTGCGGCCGATCGGGCCACCCCAGTTGAAGCGGTAGACCAGCGAGCTGCTGATGGTCTGCACGAAGGGCTTGAAGTTGATATCGAGGCCGACCGGCGTGTTGATGCCGTCGTTGCGCACGCTGATGTTCTTGTTGTCGAAATAGGCTGCGCGATATTCAGTCTTCATGAACCAGCCGGGAGCGGTGATTCCGAAAATGTCCAGATTGTTTTCAACGCCGCCACCGACGAACCAGCCCTGAGTATTGAAGCTGTCCGTGTGAGCACCGCTCGGCAAGCCGGTCGGAGCGATGAGCAGGGTCGAGCCGGACCATTCGGAGCCGGTGTAACCGCCGTTGACATAGGAGAGTACGTTCGGCGCGATGAGATAGCCGGCGCGGGCGCCTACTGCCCAGGTGTTCTCCACCTTAACATCGCCAATGGCGGCTCCGAAAACGTCGATATTGCCCTTGATGCTGCCAAACTGACCGTCGCCGAAGATACCGGCTACCCATCGGCCGTTGAACTGCCAGTCATATCCCGCGCCGACCGTTCCGAACCAGCCGTCGCCGCCATGCCTGTTGTTGACGCAGCTGATGCAATTTCCGGTCACGGCGCTCGACACGCCGCTGTTCGCGTCCCAGAGCCCGCCGCCGCCGCCGCCGAAGATATAGAAACCGGTCCAATTCCAGGTCGGGGCGACTTCCGGAGCTTTGCTATAAGTCCGGGACGGAAGGTCTGCCGCGAGGGCCGATCCCGTGAATGCCGCAACCGCGGCCAGAGCCAGCGCCAATCTCTTCATGTTTAAAGCCCCTTAAGAATTTAAGCGCCCGGAGACGACCGCTTGTTGCAGTGGTGCAGGTGCACCGAATCTCGAAAACCGTAGATGCATTTATAGACAGTTCCGCCCGGAATGCTGTTGCGTGCCGATCACACCTACCGGAAAACAGTCGAACGGGGGCTTCGGCGCGAAGGCGATAGTTTCGGCATAAGATACTGAAAGTATTCAGAAAACGCCTTTTGGTAATGTGCCTATCCGAACAATCTATACATCCAATAAATCGTCGTCGGCGAATTCCGCCTTGTCGGAAATGAAGGCAAAGCGCGCCTCCGCCTTGGTGCCCATCAACCGTTCGACCGAATCGGCGGTGCCGTCGCGGTCATCGGCCAGCAGCACCACGCGCAACATGGTGCGCTTGGCGGGATCCATGGTGGTTTCCTTCAATTGCGCCGGCATCATCTCGCCGAGCCCTTTGAAGCGGCCGATGTCGACCTTGGCATTGGCGTTGAATTCGCTCTTGAGCAGCGCGTCTCTGTGGGCCTCGTCGCGCGCGTAGACTGTTTTGCTGCCGTGGGTGAGTCGGTAAAGCGGCGGCACTGCCAGGTAGAGATGGCCCTCGTCGATCAGCCGCGGCGTCTGCCGATAGAAGAACGTGATCAGCAGCGAGGCGATATGCGCGCCGTCGACGTCGGCGTCGGTCATGATGATGATGCGCGAATAGCGCAAATCTTCTTCGCGATAATGCGAGCCGACGCCGCAGCCGATCGCCTGCATGAGATCGGCGAGCTGCGCGTTGGCGGTGAGCTTGTCCTTGGTCGCGGAAGCGACGTTGAGGATCTTGCCGCGCAATGGCAGAATCGCCTGGGTCTTGCGGTCGCGCGCCTGCTTGGCGCTGCCGCCGGCGCTGTCGCCCTCGACAATGAACAATTCAGAGCCTTCGGTGGCGCTGTTGGTGCAATCGGCGAGTTTGCCCGGTAGACGCAGCTTTTTCACCGCAGTCTTGCGCGAGGTTTCCTTTTCGGCGCGGCGGCGCAGCCGTTCGTCGGCACGCTCGATGACGAAATCGAGCAGCTTGCTGGCCTGTAGCGGATTGCCCGACAGCCAGTGGTCGAACGGATCCTTGATCGACTGCTCGACAATGCGCTGGGCTTCGGCGGTGGCGAGGCGATCCTTGGTCTGGCCCTGGAATTCCGGTTCGCGCACGAACACCGAGAGCATCACGGCCGCGCCGACCATGACGTCTTCGGAGGTTACCGA
This sequence comes from uncultured Alphaproteobacteria bacterium, assembly GCA_963756215.1. Classification (GTDB taxonomy): domain Bacteria; phylum Pseudomonadota; class Alphaproteobacteria; order Rhizobiales; family Xanthobacteraceae; genus Bradyrhizobium. Next base: position 343,414 of record CAVWMY010000005.1, read on the forward strand.
AGCCGCGCGCTTGCCCTGGCCGACACGCTCGGCGTGATCCTTCAAGCCGCGCAACAACGCGCTGCGCATGCCCGATTCATGGGTGCCGCCGTCGGGCGTCGGTACGGTGTTGCAATAGGACGAGAGGAAGCCGTCGGCATCGGCGGTCCACGCTACCGCCCATTCGCAGGCACCGTGCGCGCCGTTGCGGCCCGACTTGCCGGAGAAGATGTCGGGATGCACCAGGGTGTCGGCATGCACCGCGGCGGCGAGATAATCCTTCAGACCTCCGGCGAAGTGAAACGTATCCTCGGCCGGCACATCCTCGATGCCCTTCAAGAGTTCGGGATCGCAACGCCAGCGGATTTCGACGCCGCCGAACAGATAGGCCTTGGAACGGGCCATCTTGAACAGCCGCTGCGGCTTGAAAACGGCCTTGGCGCCGAAGATCTCGGGGTCGGGCTTGAAGCGGATCCTGGTGCCGCGACGGTTATTGACCTTGCCGAGCTCCTCGAGCTTGCCCTTGGGATGGCCGCGCTCGAATGCGAGGCGGTAAAGCTTCTGGGCACGGGCAACTTCGACCTCGAGCCGGGACGACAGCGCGTTCACCACGGATACGCCGACGCCGTGCAAGCCGCCGGAGGTCTCATACACTTTCGAATCGAACTTGCCGCCGGAATGCAGCGTGCACATGATGACTTCGAGCGCGGATTTCTTCGGAAACTTCGGATGAGGATCGACCGGAATGCCGCGGCCGTTGTCGATGACGGTCAGAAAGCCGTCGGCGCCCAACTCGACCTCGATGAAGGTGGCATGGCCCGCCAACGCTTCGTCCATGGAGTTGTCGATTACCTCCGCGAACAGATGGTGCAGCGCCTTTTCGTCGGTGCCGCCGATGTACATGCCGGGGCGCCGACGCACCGGCTCGAGGCCTTCGAGCACCTCGATATCGGCGGCGGTGTAGCCGTCTTCGGCGCTGCCGGCGCGGGGACTCGCTTTGGCGGTCGGCCGTCCCTTGGGTTCCGAAGCGCCGAACAGGTCGCTTGTCGCTTTGGTTTTAGCAGCTGATTTCAATGATTTAGACATGGTTCTTCATATTGCGCGCGCGGGAATTGCGCGACGAATCGCTGTTCTGACTATGCCACGGATGGGCTTAAAAAGTGACGTCCCCGGGGGCTTTGGCTTGCCGCGGAGTTCCCGCCTGCTCGAAGATAGGGTGTCGCAATCACACCTGCGAGGTCCTGAACACGATTACCGCGAACAGGGCCATTGCTATCACCACAATCAACGATCCAAGGATCGGAAGAGCGATGAATGTCGTGCCTTTCAGGATAACGATGGCGACGCCGATCGGAAATGCGATACCGCCGACGATGTGCAGCCAGCCTTGAATCCTCGCGAGGGCGCTGGCGGCGGCGGCCGGAGTCAGCCGGTAATACAGTCCGAATAAAAACAGCAAGACGCCGCCGACCAGGTTGAGATGCGCATGCACCGGCTGAAGCGCGAAATCCTCGCGGACGCCCATCGCGATACCTGCCAGCATCCCGACCAGCAAAACCACGACGCCGACGCGCATCATCAGTGATCCAATCATCCACGGTTTCCTTGAGTGTATTTGGGGAATTCAAGGCCGGCGCGAGGACCTTGAGCTCGAAGCCAGCTTTGTGACTTGATGTCGCGAAGGAGGCTGGCTTACCTGTCGTTAGGCGACGAACCCGTAGAAAGGTTCAACGACTCAATGGTCCCGGGGAAGGGCGCTCGTCGATGGAAGAATATGTGCACGCCCTGGCCGATTTCGTCCGTGATCATTCGGTGTGGGCCAGTCCCATCGTGCTGTTGCTGGCATTCGGTGAATCGCTCGCCTTCATCTCGCTGTTGATTCCGGCCTGGGGCGCCCTGATCGCGATCGGTGCGCTGATCGGAGCCAGCGGCATCAGCTTTTGGCCGGTCTGGATCGCGGGCGGAATCGGAGCCGCGCTCGGCGACTGGGTCTCGTACTGGTTCGGCTACAGGTACAAGGAACAGGTCGCGCAGATCTGGCCGCTGTCGCGCTACCCGGAAATCCTGCCGCGTGGCGAGGCCTTCGTCAAAAAATGGGGGGTGCCGAGCATCTTCATCGGCCGCTTTTTCGGTCCGCTGCGTGCTTCGGTGCCGCTCGCGGCCGGGATATTCGAAATGCCATATTGGCAATTTCAGATCGCCAATTTCGTCTCGGCGCTGATCTGGTCGGGGGCGTTGCTGTTGTTCGGCGACGTCATCGCGGAGATCACCGAATGGCTGTGGCGGGCGGCCTGATGCCGGGCGGAATAAGCTCCGGGGCGCAGGGGTTGAACCTCACGCAGCACTCGCGAGCGGGGATCGCGCGGGATGCGGTCGCACCACGGATCAAACGCTGGTATAGCGTCTGCGATAAAAAAGCGAGGAACGGACGATGACCGCAATCCTCGCCGCGTCATTGTCTTACAGGGAGGACATCAGATGAAGCTTACACGACGTCACGCATTGGTTGCGGGTGCCGGGATGGCCGCCGCGCCGCTATTGCCGGCCGTTTCCGCCAGCGCCTCCGCGCCGATAGCCGACAAGCAGGCGCCGAGTTTCTATCGCTACAAGGTTGGCGATATCCAGGTCACCGTGGTGTCCGATGGCAAGAACGTCTTCAAACTCGAGGATTCCTTTATCACCAATGCGAAGAAGGAAGAGGTGAACGCTGCACTTGAGAAGGCGTTCTTGCCGCCTGACATGTTCACGATCTACTTTGCGCCGCTGGTGCTCAACACCGGCGGCAAGCTGGTGGTAATCGATACCGGCAACGGCGCGCTGGCGCGGGCCAACAGCAAGGGCGCGAACGGGCTGTTCGCTGAAAACATGCTCGCCGCCGGATTTGACCCCAAGGCGGTCGACATGGTGGTGATTTCGCACTTCCACACCGATCACGTGAACGGCCTGCTGACCGCGGAAGGTACGCCGGCATTTCCGAATGCCGAAGTGCTGGTGCCGGCGACCGAATGGAAATTCTGGATGGACGACGGCGAGATGAGCCGCGCTCCGGCAGGCCGGATGCAGGGCTTGTTCAAGAACAACCGCAACATCTTCGAGGCGGGTCTTAAGAAGAAGGTCACGCCCTATGAATGGGGCAAGGAAGTCGCGCCGGGCCTGCTTGCGGTTGAGACCATCGGCCATACGCCGGGGCATACTTCCTACGTGCTCTCATCTGGTTCGGGCAAGGTGTTCATCCAGTCGGATGTGACCAACAATTCAAATCCGTTCGCAACCAATCCGGGCTGGCACGCATTCTTCGACCAGGACGGCGACCAGGCGGAAAAGACCCGGCGCCGGATCTACGACATGGTGGCGGTCGAGAAACTGCCGCTGCAGGCCTTCCACCATCCGTTCCCCGGGCTGGGGCACGTCGAGAAGGATGGCGACGGCTACCGGGTGATCCCGGCGCCCTGGAATCCGACGATCTAACGTTGAATATCTTGACGCCGAACGGGCGCCGCATTATAGCGGCGCCCATGACGAACGCCGCGACCATGTCCATTGTTCGCCGCCGCCGTACCCTTGCGGTACAGGCGGGTGTCTGCGTTTAAGATATCAGCCTCTGCCGCCGGATTGGTCTGCGGCATTTCCTCTAAAAATCACGCGGTCTGATCGGGCGGCTCCTACGTCAAGCAGGAGTTTCAGATGTACACGCCTCCGATGTTCAAGCCCGATCGCGCCGCCGCCCTGGCTTATGCCGAGGCGCGCGGATTCGGTACTGTCTGCGCATGGGATGGCGTCAGGCCGGTCGGCTCGCCGTTGCCGTTTTATCTCGACTATGCCGAGGACGGTACACCGCGCGTCGCGTTTCACGTTGCGCGTGGCAATCCCCTGATCGGGTTGGCGGATGCCCGCTCGTCCTGGCTGCTGGCCGTCAACGGTGCCGATACCTACGTATCGCCTGACTGGTACGTCTCGCCGGATCAGGTGCCGACGTGGCTTTATCAGGCGGTGCATCTTACCGGCCCGGTGCGGAAACTCTCCGAAGAGGAGCTTGGCGTGCAAATCGACACCCTCAGCGCCAAATTCGAGAACTGGCTGGCGCCGAAACCGCCGTGGACGTCGTCGAAGATGACCGCGGCGCGGTTGGGCGCGATGAAAAAAGCGATCGTCGGTCTCGTGATGGAAGTTCTGGAAGTCGAGGCCAGCTTCAAGCTGAACCAGCACAAATCGGACGCGGACTATGGCGCGATCGCATCGGCGTTGATGCGGCAACCTGATGAAGCCGCACGGGCGATCGCTCAACAGATGATCGCGCTCCGGCCGCAGTTGGACTACAAGTCAGCCGAGCCTGCCGGCGTAGCCGCGGATTGAAGGAACCTGCCATGACCCTCTCCGATACCCAGCGGCCGCAAGGCCAAGCCCTTGCCGGCGGTACCTCCAAGACGCCGGCCGTGTTCGTCGACGGCGCGGCGGGCACGACCGGTCTCGGCATTCGCGAGCGCCTTGGCCTGCAGAGCGACGTGACCGTGCGAGGCATCGCCGAGGACAAACGCAAGGATGCGGGAGCCAAACGGGCGCTGATGGAGGAGGTGGACCTCGTCATCCTCTGCCTGCCGGACGAAGCCGCAAAGGAGACGGTGGCGCTGATCGACAGCATGGGCGCCGCGGCTCCCAAGGTACTGGACGCGTCGACGGCGTTTCGCGTCGCGAGCGGCTGGACCTACGGCTTTCCGGAACTCGCGCCGGACCAGGCCGACAAGATACGGGCGGCGCGGAAGGTCTCCAATCCCGGCTGCTATCCGACCGGCGCCATAGCGCTGCTGCGGCCGCTGGTCGACGCCGGTCTCGTGCCGGCGGACTATCCGGTCACGATCAACGCGGTGAGCGGCTACTCCGGTGGCGGCAAGTCGATGATCGCCAGTTTCGAGGACGGCACCGCGCCGGCCTTCGAGCTTTACGGGCTCGGCTTCGAGCACAAGCACGTGCCGGAGACGCAGCTTTACGCGCATCTGACGCGGCGGCCGATCTTTGTTCCGTCGGTCGGCAATTACCGTCAGGGCATGCTGGTATCTGTGCCGCTGCACCTCGATACACTTTCGGGCAAGCCCGCCGCAGCCGAGCTTCACGCCGCGCTTGCGAACCGCTACGCGGGAAGCGCTTACGTTTCGGTGATGCCGCTGGAAAATTCCGCTGCGAAAGGCGGGCGGATCGAGCCCGAAGCGCTCAACGAGACCAACAAGCTCGAGCTTTACGTGTTCGCAAGCGAGCAGCACCGTCAGGCGGTTCTGGTCGCGCGCCTCGACAACCTCGGCAAGGGCGCATCAGGCGCGGCGGTGCAGAACATGCGGCTGATGCTGGGCTTGGCTGATAGCTAATCCCCAGACATCGCGGAGCCGTTATCGGGCGCGCGTTCGCGCGACCCGTTGGATGGTGCGGGCTATCGGCTAATCGGGGTGGCCTGACCCGGGCCAGCTATAGCGATATCGGCCCTTGTTCGGGCGGCTAAAGCACCTTGAAGATCGCCAGCGCCAGCACGGCCTGCGCGATGAAGCCGACCACGAAGGCCAGGGTGCGGAATACCGGCACGCCCATCGCATAGACGATCAGGTGGGCGACGCGGGCCCAGAAATACACCGCGCAGGCGAGTACCGTCCATTTGCTGGAGTAATCGATCGCGTTGAGGATCAGCACCAGGGGCGCGAAGATGATGAGGTTCTCGACCGCGTTGTCGTGGGCGAACATCAGGCGATTGGCCCATTCCGCGTGCGGCTTGTCGCCGCGCGCGGGATTGGCCATTGCGCCGCCGAGACCGCGCACCTGACAGCGGTTGAGCACGTAGGGCACCCACAGCAGTCCGGTCAGGATAACCGTCAGCGTCAGCCAGAACAGTTCGCGCGTCATGGACGTTCCCCCCTTGAGTTAATCCCGATCCCGCCCCGGCGGGACCGCCCCGTTATATTCAAACCTTTGTTCTGATGCTACGCACGAGCCCGCACATAGCTTCCGGGCGCGTCCTCGATCGGCGGCAGCGCGTCGCTGCCGACGGCGCGCGCGGGCACTTCCTCGGCGTCGATGTTCGCGAGCCAGTTACGCCAGTCCGGCCACCACGATCCCCGATGTTCCTGCGCACCCTTGATCCAGTCCGCAAGCGTGACATCCTTGGTGTTGTCGTTGGTCCAGTACTGGTACTTGCCCGCGGCCGGCGGATTGACCACGCCGGCGATATGGCCGGACCCGGACAGCACGTATTTCACCGGACCGCCGAAAAATTGCGAGCCGTAAAGCACCGATTGCGCCGGCGCGATGTGGTCCTCGCGCGTCGCCAGATTGTAGACCGGGACCATAACCTTCGACAGGTCGAGCAGCGTGTTGTCCAGCACCATGCTGCCGGTGGAGAGCCGGTTTTCGAGGTAGCAGTTGCGCAAATAGTATGAATGGTTCGCCGCCGGCATCCGCGTCGCGTCGGAATTCCAGTGCAGCAGGTCGAACGCCGAAGGTGGTTGTCCCTTCAGGTAATTGCTGACGACATAGGACCAGATCAGGTCGTTCGAGCGCAGCATGTTGAAGGCCATCGCCATTTTGCTGCCTTCAAGAATACCGGAGGCCTGCATGTCGCGTTCCAGCGCCGAAATCTGGCCTTCGTCGACGAAGACCAGGAGGTCGCCGGCATGGCTGAAATCGACCTGCGCTGCCAGGAACGTCGCCGAAGTCACCCGCTGGCGACGCTTTTCCGCAAGCCAGGCGAGCGTCGAGGCGAGCAGGGTGCCGCCGACGCAGTAACCCATGGTGTGGACCTTCAACTCGCCGGTAGCCTGCTCGATGACGTCCATCGCCGCCAGCGGCCCTTCCTTCATGTAGTCGTCGAAGGTCTTGGCCCCGAGCCGCTTGTCCGGGTTGACCCAGGAGATGACGAATACGGTGATGCCCTGATCGACACACCATTTGATGAAGGATTTTTCCGGCTTGAGATCGAGGATGTAGAATTTGTTGATCCAGGGCGGCACGATCAACAGCGGGGTGCGCAGCACTGTTTCCGTCGACGGCGTGTACTGGATCAACTGCATCAGGTCGTTCTGGAAGATCACCTTGCCGGGCGTCGTTGCCATGTTGACGCCGACGGTCAGATTGGCGGGATCGGACTGGCGGATGCGAAGCGTGCCGTGGCCGGCCTCGATATCCTCCGCGAGCATCTTCATGCCCCGAACCAGGTTGTCGCCGTTGGATGCCAGGGTCTCGCGCAGCACCTCGGGATTGGTAAGCACGAAATTCGACGGCGCCAGCGCATTGGTGATCTGCTGGACGTAGAACTCGGCCTTCTTGCGGGTATGGGAATCGATGCCTTCGGCGTCGCGCACCAGCTCCTGCGCCCATTGCGTCGTCAGCAGATAGAGTTGCACCAGGAAATCGAAGAACTGATTCGACTTCCACTCGGGGTCCTTGAACCGCTTGTCGCGCGGTGAGGGCTCGATGATCGGTGGCGCCTGTTCGCCCGCCATACGGCGCACCGATGAGCCCCACAGGTCGAGATAGGCCTTGCCCATCTTCACCTGCAGGTCCGTCGCACGGTTCTTGTCCGACAACCAGTATTCGGCAACCGTGGTAAAGGTCTTGATGACTTCGCCGAGTTCGTTCGGCGGCCGATCTTTGGGCTCGCCATTCTCGCGCGGCTTGAGATAGGCTGCCAAAGCCTGGCCGCTGCTCTCCATCGCCCGGGCGAGGTTCATCGCGAAGGCTTCGGGGTTGAATTTCTTATCGGATGGGGTGTCGGCGGTGACATCGTTCATGACAGCAACACTATAGCTTCACGCGGGTTTCGTCACCGCGCTGATTGATGAGGGCGGCAATTCCAGTTAATTCCGGCAACTGGACCTGTTGCACTGCGATAAAGTAACGTAGTTCTGTCATATTGAGGCCTCACCGCTCCCGTCATTTATTTAGTCGGTCCCGGCGACAGTGGTTTAAGCGGCAAACAAATTGTTGATGAATAAGCCCCAGGTGGCTGCAAAGTTCAGGTTGAAGCGGGGACTGCGGGAACGCATGCCGTTGGATCGAGCGAAACGGGCGCTGGTTTGGGCGGCGCTGCTGACGTCGGCCCTTGCGGGTGGCGGCTGCGCGATGTCGATCGCGGATTTGCCGTTCGTAGGCACGCCTGCCAACGCCCCGGGCGCCTCGAAGGAGGCCGGGAGCTATCTTCCGGTTGAAGACCTGCCTCCGGGGCGTAACGAAGCGGTGATCGCGCCGGACCAACAGGCGAAGATCCGAGCCGAACTGCTTGCCGCGCGGGATCGCCAGGCCTCCACGGCCGGTACCAAGGATCCGGCGACCAAGGATTCGGCGACGAAGTGATCGGACACCGCACTGGCATCGCCCGGCGGCCGTGCTAAAAGAAGCCATTCAGCTGCAAATCAGGGCGAATACATCGATTTTGCGCCCGAATTCGCGCTACAACTATAAGTCAGCGTAAATTCTGAACGGAACCGAACTCCGTTTTGTGCGAAGTTCGAGTGGTTGTAGCCTTATTGGTTGTCGGAGCCAGGACCTATGGAAGATTTCTACCGCATCCGCCGTCTGCCGCCTTACGTGTTCGAACAGGTCAACCGGGCCAAGGCGGCCGCGCGCAATGCGGGAGCCGACATCATCGATCTCGGCATGGGTAACCCGGACATGGCGACGCCGCCCCATGTCATCGAAAAACTGAAGGAAACGCTGGGCAAGCCGCGGACCGACCGTTATTCGGCTTCACGGGGCATTACAGGCCTGCGCAAGGCTCAAGCGGCCTATTATGCCCGGCGGTTCGGCGTGAAGCTCAATCCCGAAACGCAGATCGTGGCGACCCTCGGCTCTAAAGAGGGCTTTGCCAATGTGGCACAGGCCATCACCGCGCCGGGTGACGTCGTGCTGTGTCCCAATCCGAGCTATCCGATTCATGCCTTCGGATTCCTGATGGCCGGCGGCGTGATTCGCTCGGTGCCGTCGGAGCCGACGCCGCAGTTTTTCGAGGCGGTCGAGCGCGCGATCATTCATTCGATTCCGAAGCCGCTCGCGCTTGTCGTCTGCTACCCCTCGAATCCCACCGCTTACGTTGCGAGCCTCGATTTCTACCGGGACCTCGTCGCCTTCGCCAAGAAGCACGAGATCTTCATCCTGTCCGACCTGGCCTATGCGGAGGTCTATTTCGACGACAACAATCCGCCGCCTTCGGTGCTGCAGGTCCCCGGCGCGATCGACGTGACCGTGGAATTCACCTCGATGTCGAAGACGTTCTCGATGGCCGGCTGGCGCATGGGGTTCGCGGTCGGCAACGATCGCATCATCGCGGCGCTGGCGCGGGTCAAATCCTATCTCGACTACGGCGCGTTCACGCCGATCCAGGTTGCGGCGACCGCGGCGCTGAACGGCCCTGAGGAGTGCATTCGCGAAATGCGCGACACCTACCGCAAGCGTCGGGACGCGCTGGTCGAATCATTCGGCCGCGCCGGTTGGGAGATTCCGCCCCCGAGCGCGTCGATGTTCGCCTGGGCGCCGCTGCCGACGGCGTTCCGCGACGTCGGCAGCATGCAGTTCGCGACCCTGATGGTGGAGAAATCCGGCGTCGTGGTTTCGCCGGGCGTCGCGTTCGGTGAGCATGGCGAGGGCTATGTGCGCATTGCCATGGTGGAAAACGAGCAACGCATCCGGCAGGCCGCGCGCGGCGTACGCCGCTTCCTTGAAAGCGGGATCGAAACGTTGCACAACGTGGTTCCTCTCGCCAACCGGCGATAATCCTTCCGGCAGGTTTGTTTCGTTATGGTCGCACCCCTCAGAGTGGGCATTGCGGGGCTCGGCACGGTTGGCGCCGAAGTCGTCCGCGTCATCGAGCAGCAAGCTCAGGCTTTGTCGGCGCGCAGCGGACGCGGCGTCAGCGTGGTTGCCGTGACCGCCCGCTCGAAGGCGAAGAAGCGCAACCTCGATTTGCGCGGCCTCACCTGGGCCAAAACCGCGCTCGATCTCGCCGGTGATCCCGGTATCGACTGCCTGGTCGAACTGATGGGCGGAGCCGGCGACCCCGCGCTATCGGCCATCGAGGCGGCACTGAAATCCGGCAAGTCGGTGGTGACGGCCAACAAGGCGCTCATCGCCAAGCACGGCCTGCGGCTGGCCACCCTTGCCGAGAAACACGGCGGCGCGCTGAATTTCGAGGCAGCGGTCGGCGCCGCCATCCCCGTCATCAAGACCCTGCGCGAGGGCCTGGCGGGAACCGAGATCAACCGCGTCTACGGCATCCTCAACGGCACCTGCAACTACATCCTGACCCGGATGGAGCAGGACGAATTGTCCTTCGCAGAATGCTTGAAGGATGCCCAGCGCCTCGGTTACGCCGAGGCCAACCCATCGTTCGACGTCGACGGCCACGACACCGCGCAAAAGCTGGCGATCCTCGCCAGCCTCGCCTTCGGCACCAAAGTGGCGCAGAACGCGGTCTATGTGGAGGGTATCTCCTCGATCACCCCGGAAGACCTGCAAGCGGCGGAGGAGCTTGGCTATCGCGTCAAGCTGCTCGGGGTCGCGGTGCGGACCGCCAAGGGTATCGAACAGCGCGTGCATCCGACCATGGTGCCGAAATCGTCCTCGATCGCCCAGGTGATGGGCGTCACCAATGCCGTAACCATCGACGGCGATGGGATTCCTCCGATCACTTTGGTCGGGCCGGGCGCCGGCGGCGCCGCTACCGCATCGGCGGTCGTCGCCGACATTGCCGATGTTGCGCGCGGCATTCGCGCCACGCCGTTCGGCCGGCCGGTAGCGCGGCTGCGTGCCACCAGCAAGGCGCCGATGGAGCGCCACGAAGGCGGCTATTATATCCGCCTGATGGCGCGCGATATCGCGGGCACCGCGGCGGCGATCGCAACCAGGCTCGCGGAGCAGAATATTTCGATCGAATCCATCGTGCAACGCCACCCCGACGGCGTTGACGTCGGCGCCGCAAAGGGAAAAGCTGCGCCGGTGCCGGTCATCCTGATTACGTATGCGACCAGTGAGGATGCGGTCTATCGCGCGCTCCAGGCCGTGCAGCGCGACAAAGTGATCAACGGGCGGCCACAGGTGATACGGATCGAAAAAAACTAAAGGGTATGGTCGGTTGTGGTTAAGGAGTTCGCCGTTTTTTTGTTGAGGTACTGTCGGAAGAGCTTACGAAGCACCACACAAGAATCATAATTGGCTGGTGTCTCGCCTCGAGTTCGGAGTTCGCCGGGCATGTCGCGATGGAGTGCGAATTTCGGACAAAAGATTTCAGCGTGATCCGGCCGGAGCACGCGTTGAAGCTGATCCGTGCAGGCCGAGAGATCTGCGGTTACGTCGAAGGAGTGCGCTAATGTCGACCCATATTTCCGTTCCGCCGCAGCTCATGCTCGAGCGCATCCTGACGCTGGAGATCGTGCGCGTGACGGAACGCGCGGCGGTGTCGGCGGCGCGGCTGCGCGGCCACGGCAACGAGAAAGCCGCCGATCAGGCCGCGGTCGACGCGATGCGGCGCGAGCTCAACAAGCTGCCGATCGAAGGCACCGTGGTGATCGGCGAGGGCGAGCGCGACGAGGCGCCGATGCTGTTCATCGGCGAGAAGGTCGGCGTCAATGCCGGGCCGAAGGTCGACATCGCGGTCGATCCGCTCGAGGGCACGACCTTGTGCGCCAAGAACATGCCGGGCTCGATCGCCACCATGGCGATGGCCGACGGCGGCACGCTGCTCCACGCGCCCGACGTTTACATGCAGAAGCTCGCGGTAGGCCCCGGCTACGCCAAGGGCGTCGTCGAGCTCGATGCTTCGCCCGCCGACAACGTTCGGCGGCTGGCAAAGGCCAAGGGCGTCGATGCATCGGCGATCACGGTGCTGGTGCTCGATCGCCCGCGCCATGCCGACATCATCGCGGGCGTGCGTAGCACCGGCGCGGCCGTGCGTCTCATCACCGACGGCGACGTCGCCGGCGTGATCCACTGCGCCGATCCGGAAAATACCGGCGTCGATATGTATCTCGGCACCGGCGGCGCGCCGGAAGGCGTGCTGGCGGCGGTGGCGTTGCGCTGCATCGGCGGGCAGATGCAGTGCCGGCTGATCCTGGACACCGAAGAGAAGCGCGAGCGCGCCCGCAAGATGGGCGTGAACGATCCGCGCATGATCTACGGCATCGAGGATATGGCGAAGGGCGATTGCCTGTTCGCGGCAACCGGCGTGACCACGGGCTCGCTGCTCTCGGGCGTCAAATTCCGCAAGGACGTCATCGAAACCGAGACGGTGGTGATGCGCTCGGTCACCGGCACGGTGCGCTATATCAAGGCCGAACACCGCCAGCTCGAGAAATTCCACCTCGATTGAGGGAGGACGTCGACATGGCTGGCAAGGTCATGATCCTGCCGGTCGGCACCGACGAACGCGCGGCGTGGGAGCCGTTGTGGAACGGCTATCTCGCCTTCTACAAGGCAACGCTTGCACCGGGCGCCAGCGATGTCGCCTGGCAGCGGTTTCACGATCCCGATGAGCCGATGTTCCTGCTCGGCGCCTATGTCGAGGGCAAACTGGTCGGCATCGTCCAGTATCTGTTTCATCGGTCGAGCTGGACGCCGGGCAACTACTGCTATCTGCAGGATCTGTTTGTCAGCGAAGAGGCGCGCGGCCTCGGCGTGGGACGGGCGCTGATCCAGGCGGTGTACGAGAAAGCCAAGGCGGCCGGCGCCAGCCGGGTGCATTGGCTGACCCAGACCAGCAACGCGCAGGCGCGCATCCTTTACGATCAGGTCGCGGATGATTCCGGATTCATGCAGTACAGGAAGATATTATAGGGCATAGCTCGTCTATCCCGGCGCAAAGCGAACTACGATACGCACGTGCATACCGGAGAACCTCGAGATTCCGGATCTGGTCCTTCGGACGAAACGACAAAAGAAAAAATGGGAGTGAACATGTCTGATGTTTCTGGGGTGAAAGCACTGGTGTTCGACGTCTTCGGCACCATCGTCGACTGGCGCACCAGCCTGATTGCGGATTTCACCAAATGGGGCGAGACCAGAGGCATCAAGGCCGACTGGACCGCCTTGGTTGACGGCTGGCGCGCGGTCTATGCCGCATCGATGGACGTGGTGCGCAAGAACCCGCAGAATGGTTATGTGATCCTCGATACGCTGCACCGTCAGTCGCTGGAAAAGCTGGTGGCGCAGTTGTCCATCACCGGCTTGACGGATGGCGATCTGCATCACCTCACGATGGGCTGGCACAGGTTGCATGCGTGGCCGGACAGCGTAGCGGCCCTGACGCGGTTGAAGAATAAATACATCATCAGCCCGCTGTCGAACGGCAATGTGGCGCTGTTGACCAACATGGCGAAGTTCGCCGGCCTTCCCTGGGATCTCGTGATGTCCGCGGAATTGTTCGAGCATTACAAGCCCGATCCCGAAGTCTATCTCGGCGCGGCGCGGCTGTTATGCCTGAAGCCGGAACAGGTGATGATGTGCGCCGCGCACAATCACGACTTGAAGGCGGCGCAGAAGCTCGGGTTGAAGACCGCCTTCGTTGCTCGGCCGACCGAATATGGCCCGCTGCAAAAATATGATTTCGAGGCGAAGGGCGATTGGGATGTCATCGGCAAGGATTTCGGCGAGGTCGCGGACAAGCTCGGCTGTTAGGCGAATACCCACTTGCTTCGTGAGCGTTGTTCGGCGATCGCATTCAGAGTAGAGGCGACGGCAGCGGCGCGCCAACCGACATCCACATCGCGCTAACCCATGGCTCATTGTCAGCGTCGGGGCGGTCCGACACGTTAAGCGCGGTAACGCCCCGGCGTCCCCGCCGCCCACCCCTGATTTATTCCGCAGCTTCATGAATAATGAATATCCACGTTGCGGATATTCAGCCGTGCTATGACCTGTAGCGAAGTCGAGGAAGCGGGTTTATCACAGCGCTAAGGGGCAAGGTCGGTCGTCAAGGCGCAAAAGGCATTTGACCATGCGAGGCATCCTGCTTGACGGAATTGGAGGAGCCACGCCCGCGATCGCGGCGATGCGCCTTGCGCTGGGGTTGTTCTTCGTCTTGTCCGGGATTCACAAGCTCACGAACAAGGAAAGGCACAAGACATTTGTAGCGACGCTCAGGGAGCTCGGCATCCCCTACATCGGCATATTGCAGTGGTTTGTGCCGGGAGTTGAATTCTTTGGCGGCCTGGGCGTGGCGTTCGGATTTCTCACGCCGCTCGCCGCCCTCGGCCTTTTGGTTATTTGCTCGGTAGCTCTCTTGACGAGCTCCCCGGCGGTGATTGAGAGCTACAAGCCGATTGACAGGGCGGATCGTCTCGACGATTGGCTTTACCAGCCGGAACTGGTGTACGCATTGATGCTGCTTTATTTTATCGCGGCCGGCGCAGGGCCGATTTCCGTCGATCACTTTCTGAAGCTCTGGATCGACGGATGAGAGAATTTGGCCAGGCGAGAACATCGGCTTGCGACTTCCGCGCCCGTCGTGGCTGAGCGATCCTGGCCGGCAAAATGCGCGATCAATATCGGATCGTGGTCGTCAGTCCGAACACCGCGGCGTCGCCGATCCGCGACACGCCGGTCGGATCGTTCGGGTTCGGTATGCCGCCGGACGGACGGAAGACATATTGGAAATAGGGCGCCATCAGCAGGCCGGGCCTGATATGAGCCTCGTAGATCAACTCCAGCACCGTTTCGTTGCTTCGCACCGGGCCGGCCACGCCGGTAAAGAACCGGGTGTCGCGGTCCAGGTTCTGGTCCGCGCCGGAAATCCGCATATACGCCATCGCGACGCCCATCCGGTCGAGCGGGCGGCCGGGTACGAGGCCGACCACGCCAATTCCGCCGTCGAGGTAGAGGTCGATCAGGTTTCGATCCGGCGGGCTGTAGGCAATCCGGCCAAACGCCGTCACGCCCGGCAATGAATTGGAGACGCCTTTTTCGCTCACCGAAGCCGGCCGGTACAGCGTCTGCTCGATGGTTGCGAATACGCCGAAGTCGCCGTTGAGTTTTGCCGGCAATCCCGTGCCGCTGGGGTCGGCGATCGACAGGCCCTGCGCCGTGAAGCGCTGATCGTCGAATTCGCCGAAATGGTACCAGCCGCCGGGGGTGAAATTGCCGGCGAGGGGACGTCCGCCGACGCTGATGTCGTAGTCCCAACGGACCTGGCCGATTACCCACGGCGCATCGTTGAGGCGAAATGCCAGGCCGTGATTGTCGAGACGTTGCGGGTCGTCGTCTCCCGGCGCCGACGCACTGCCGTTGAACACCGCACCGAACGCCGTCACCTGATCGGACAGCGCGGCCTTGACGCGAATGCCCAGTGCCGCGATCGGCGGCGCGGGGCCGCCGGCCGGCAGGTCGATGCCGTTGATCGCCGGCCAGCCGAACGTTCCGTTGATGAAGAGATCGTCGGTCTGGCTGTCGAAGAATTCGACGTCGGCGGCCTGCTGGCCGATCCGGATATTGAGCGCGTTGTCGTAGAAGCTTTGCTCGAAGTAGGCGTTATAGAGACGGGAGTCCGCCAGCGCCTCGCTTTCGCTGAGCGTCGCGAGATTATGCACGTAGGTGTGCGTCAGGCCGCTGCCGTAGATCAGAAACGTGTCGGCGAAGAACCTGCCGCCGGTCCAGCCGATCAGTTTCTCGAGATCGGCATCGACCGAAAAATTAAAGCGCCCCAGATGCGTAAGGCCTTGCCCGGTGCCGCCGGTGACATTGCCGAGATTGTCGTCGATATAAATGGCGCCGAAGTTCAGGCCTTTCGCCGCGAGGCCGTCATGCCATTCATTGAACCACTGCGGAGCGAGCCACTCAGCCGCATTTTCGTCCTTGGCGCCGGCATGCGCCGCGGTGAGGGAACCCGCGATGCAGACGGCCACGACGAACAATCTACGCAACAACGACATTCGCGGAGGTCTCGTTCAATCTGCCGCGACGAAACTCGAGTTATTTGACGATGCCGATGCGCTTCATGATGAGGTAGGCCGCCAACGAAGACAGCAGCATCAGCAACGACGCCCACAGGAACGCGGTGTCGAGCTCGGTGAACGGCAGGCCCTTGGTGTTCATGCCGAAGATGCCCGTGATCAGCGTCGGCGGCAGCAGCACGGCCGTCAGCACCGAAAGCACCCGGATGTTGTCATTGGCCTGCTCTTCGATCTTCAGGTGAAGCTCTTCCTGCAGCAGGCGGCTGCGCTCGCGCATCTCGACGATGGTATGGTCGAGGCCGTCGAGCCGCTGGGCAAGCTTGCCGGCCCGCAGCTGCAGCGCGGGTTTGACATCATCGGTGTTCTTTTGCTCAAGCCGGTGAAACACCACGCGCAGGCCGGATAGTTGGCGGTGCAGGCGAACGCAGGTGCGCCGCAGCCGGCCAAGGGGCTGTCTGAGATCGGTAACGCCGTCGCCGAGGACCTGTTCTTCGATCTCGTCCAGCGACTGCGCGACGCGGTCGGACACCCGGTCCATCTCATCCGCGACCTTCTCGACGATGATCTCCAGCAGCGCGGCGGGACTTTCGATGCGTCGCCCGCCCTCCAGCGCCCGACGCGTGGCGTCGACCGCACAAAGCGCGTGATGTCGTCCGCTGACGAGAACGCGCTCGGTCATGGCAAAGCGCAGATAGCCGGTTTCGTCGGTGGTCTCGGCGATGTCGCGCATCAGGTCGGACAGGACTCCGTAGACGCAGTCGTTGGCGGTGTGCAGCTGTTGGAAGTTGTCCTTCGACAACAGCAGTTCCCGCGCTTGGGAGGGCAGATGAAAGTCGGCGGAGGCCAGCCAGTGCCGGGCCTGTGCGTCCACCAAATTGAAATGCAGCCACAACATTCCGTCGTGGCCGAACGCAATCGAACTCGCCGACCGGCAACGCCTCGGCGCGGCCGTCGGGATGGACGCGAAACGCCCAGACCAGACCTGGAATCGGCGTCGAAAGACGCAATGCGTTCGCCCCGTCGGCGGCAAAGGAACGGGCGGCGGCTCCCTCAGCGTTCACGGGACACCGCTCGTATCGGCCGGATACTTGAAATCACCGGGTTCATCTCGAAAAGGGCGTCGGGTTAAAAGCAATCGCGTCAGACAATTTCCCAGTGAACCGGATAACCCTGTAGAATGACGTTACGATGAAGCCCCGTGATCGGACTGTCGGCGAGCTCCTCGGCGTTGCAGGCAAGCGCGTCTCGGTTGGGCCGGCCTTGCCCCCCGTCGTTGCTTCTCGATCGCGATAATTTTAGCCGCTCGACTACAACGGCAATCGTTTGCCGGCGAATTGAAACAATCCTGTAACAGCTCGGTAGCAAAAGGGCCGTACCACGACACTGGTCGATGACTGTCCCTCTATTGGTGCCCTGACGTGCCAGCGCAGACCTACGGCGCATTCGCCCACCAAGAAGGCTTCAGCGATGTCGAACGCTTGGTCCAAAGACGCGGTATTCGAACACAAGCTTTAGCTGCCGAGGCTTCTGACGTCTTTGGCGCGATGCTGTCAGTGTACCCCACAAGGCTCCGTTCCACGCCGCGCTTCTCGTCGATCCGCCACCCCGCGGTGTGGAGATGATTCAGCCTGCCGTCACGACCGTGGATGTTGTCTCCATGCCGGCTCTCCGCGACGAACTGATCAGTCCGGCATCGAAGTCCCCGCGCTGGGCACGATTTCCAATGACGGTGCGGAGAACGCTTTAAACGGTGGCGCTTGCCGGTGGATTGCACGGTCGGTCTCGTGCGGCTGATTGTGGGTGGTACATGCCGAAAATGAGTAGCCTCTTATCACGCTTATTCGTGCTGGTGGCCGCGGCCATGCTGCCGGCAATCGCGATACAGACCTACAACGAAATCGATCTGCGCCGCACGCGCAAGGTTGAAGTGCAGGACGAAGCGCTCGGCCTTGCCAGGCTCGCCGCAGCCGAGCAGCAACAGATCGTCCAGGGAGTTCATCAGGCCTTGATTGCGCTCTCGGAGCTTCCGGCGATCAAGGCCAAGGACGTCCAGGGATGCAACGCTTACCTTTCCAGGATCAAGCAAAGATATCCCGAATTCATCGTCTTTATCGTGTACGACATGAACGCCAACTCGTTCTGCAACTCGGCCGACGAACATATGTCGTTTAGCGCCGCCGGACGCGCATACTTCGCCAATGCCGTGAAGACCGGCAAATTCACCGTTGGGGAGTTTGCAATCGGCCGAGGGACAGGTCTTAAAATCCTTCAGTTCGCGCTGCCATTCTACGACGACGAGCACCGTATGGGCGGCGTCGTCATAGCGTCGCTGAGCCTTGACTGGCTCGCCGACTACATTGCGAAAAAGGGCGTCCCGGCGGGAGCCGCGCTTGCCATCACCGACCGCAACGGCATCTGTCTTGCCCGCTATCCCGACAATGCCTTGTATGTCGGCAAAAAGCTGCCCGCGGGCAAAGACCCGATGCTCGCCAATGGGACCGTGGTGGACATGGTTAGCATTGACGGCACGCAAAGAATTCTCGGCTTCGCCTCTGTGGGGCAGGATCTTCTTGTCAGCTTCGGGCTCGGCAGGGCGCAAACTTTCACCAAGATCGAACATCGCACGCAACGCGACGTGTTGTTCATTGTTGTCGGCGCCCTGATCATCTTGATCATGACGGCGTGGGGCGCTCAGTGGTTCATCCAGCGTCCGTTTGCGCAACTGGTCGACGCTGCGAACCGATGGCGTGTCGGCGACTTCGGCCAACGTGTGGACATTCCCGGCAACTCGGAAATTGCGCGGGTCGCCACCGCATTCAACGCCATGGCCGATGCGCTCAAGCACCGCGAGCACGAATTGTCCGAAGCGCGGGAGCAGTTCCACCAGAGCCAGAAGATGGAGAGCGTCGGCCAGCTCACCGGCGGCATCGCGCACGATTTCAACAACCTGCTCACGGTGGTCTCCGCGAACCTCGAACTCATAGAGGCAGGCGGCGATATCGACAAAGCCCGGCATTTCGCCGCGGCGGCGCGACGTGCCGTCGACCGGGGAGCGAAGCTGACGGCGCAGCTTCTCGCATTCTCGCGACGGCAGGTATTGAATCCGAAACCGGTCAACGCAAACCAGCTTGTTTCCGAGTTCCAGGGAATCATCCGCAAGGCCGTTGGCGAATCCTGTCGGGTCAAGGTGTGGACTCGTGAAGGGTTATGGCTGTGCCATGTCGACCCGGCTCGCCTGGAGACGGCTCTCCTCAATCTGGCCCTCAACGCGCGCGACGCCATGCCCAACGGCGGTGTGCTCGAGATCGAGATGAAGAACATCGTCGTGACCGAAGGGGCGGTGGCGGGGTGCTTGCCCGGATCGTATGTCAGGCTGTCGGTTAGAGACTTTGGGTTTGGCATGTCTCCCGAGGTGCGGGACCGCGTGTTCGAGCCGTTCTTCACGACGAAGGAGGTCGGCAAAGGCACCGGGCTCGGCCTTAGCATGGTCTACGGCTTCGTTCGTCAGTCCGGCGGCCACGTTGCCATTGAAAGCGCCGTGGGAAAGGGGACCACCGTCGTTCTCTATCTGCCCAGAGCCGCGCAAAAGCCTGACGTCGAAATGGAAGACGTTCAACCCCGGGGCTTTCCGGCGGGTTCGGAGCGTATCCTGGTCGTCGAGGATAACGACGATCTTCTGGACCTCACCTCGGCGATGCTGAGCAAGTCGGGCTACCAGGTTCGTTGCGCTCGCAACGGCACCGAAGCCCTTCGTATCCTCCAGAGCGAGGAATTTGATCTCGTGTTAAGTGACGTCGTGATGCCAAACGGCGTCAATGGCATCGAGGTGGCCCGGGAAGCCCGGCGATTGAACAAGCGTGTCAAGGTCCTGCTTGCCTCGGGCTACGCGGGGGACGTGCTGGAACGGCATCAGGCGGTCGAGGAATTTCCGATCATCGACAAACCGTTCCGCATGTCGGATTTGGCGGAGCGCCTCCGGTCGATCCTGCACGAAGGTTGAGGGACCCGTGATCAATTCTGACCGAGAATCTTCATGGCAGGCTTATCCAGATCTGCCGCAACTCGGTGGCACCGCCATCGGGCGCCGCGGGCTTCTCCTTCGTCTGTTTGGAGTGATTGCGGTATTGCGGTGAGCACAATCTGCTCTGTCCGCAGCATATTCACATGCGTATTCACAACTTATCCCCAAGGCCGAATCCCGGAATGTGCGAGCATCTCCATGGCGTTGCTGCGCGGTAATTCACAGTCCAGAAGCTCGGTGGCTTTTCCCGATACCCATCGCCCTCCTGAAGTGCCGGCCAGCGCCGGCTCCCTACGCGTTGCGGTAACGTCGGAACGCGCTAACCATCATCAACTCGATCGCTTCAAAACGCTGATTTGTTGAGGTAATTCAACGATGATTTGCCCTGTCCAGTCTTCGTTCGAAAAACAATCTGCTTCGTAAAAAGCCCAAATCAGAATTACAAACCGCGCCGTCTCATTCCGCACGAGGGGCGTTGGCCATCGTCACGAACGTTGGGATGGGATGCGGTGGACGCGGCAGCGTCGGGCGCGCAAATGCGGGGCAGGGCGGGTTGCAAGATCCGTGAGTCCGAAAGCGGCGTGCAGACGAACGATGCTGAACCCGCCTGTGCTCGAAGTTTCGGCGGACGGGTACCAAGCCCGTCGAAAGCTTTGGCGCGGGTGGCTGCGTACGGCAAAGCCGTGTGGTTCTGGCGCCCGTTGCTGGCGTCAAGCCGGCGGAGGTGAAGTCGGCCCAACCGGGTCCGGCAACCCCTTTAATCCGCCGGCGACGGTGACAAGACGAATTCGTCGCCGGGAAGAGCGCGGAATAAGCCGTAAAACCATTGCGTGCGGGAATGCCGGGTGTACCGGCGCGACCGTGGTGACTACCGTGTGCTTACTACCTTCTGCACACGGGCCGCGGGTGCTTCGGGCACCCGGCATTCCCCGCGCCCTCACTTTTGAGGGTCGCGATGCGCTCTCCAAAGGGCGGAAGTTCAGCCAAGCCTCGGGCGTCTCGCGCCGCGAGAGCGCGCCGCTGTATCTCAGGCAAACGTATTCCGTCCGAGGATGACGGGTATAAGTCCAGCCAAATGCACATGAATCGTTGAACCGGCACCCGTCCTGCCTATCTGCTGCAGGCATCATGACGCTTCCCGCCTCCGCATTGCCCGTTGAAGCGCCGCCGGCCTTTCTCGGCGTTATCAACTCCGCCACGGGGAAGCTGTGGCGGGACCGGCTCGACGCGCGTGGCGCCGCGCGGGCGCTGGCGATCACGCAACGCTACCAGCTGCCGGAAATGCTGGCGCGGGTGCTGGCGGGCCGCGATATCGAGCTTGACGCGGTTGAGGACTTTCTCGATCCGACCATCCGTAAACTGATGCCCGATCCCCATACCGTTACGCAGATGGAGGCCGCGGCCAAGCGCATCGCGGATGCGGCGGTGGCGCGCGAAAAGGTCGCGATCTTCGCCGACTACGATGTCGACGGTGCGACGTCGGCGGCGCTTTTGACCTGGCACCTGCGCCATTGCGGGCTGGACCCGCTGATCCATATTCCGGACCGCATTTTTGAGGGCTATGGCCCCAACAGCGAAGCGATACGCATGCTCGCGGGCAAGGGCGCGACGCTGCTGGTGACGGTCGATTGCGGAACCACGAGCCTCGAGCCGTTGGCCGAGGCACGGCGCCTCGGCATGTCGGTGGTGGTGATCGATCACCACCAGTCCGGCGACGAATTGCCCGAGGTCGACGCGCTGGTAAATCCGAACCGGCCCGACGATCTCTCGGGTCTTGGTCATCTGGCGGCCGTGGGCCTCGTGCTGATCACGCTGGTCGCGGTCAACCGCGAGCTGCGCAGCCGCGGCTTCTGGACATCGGAGATGCCGGAACCGGATTTGCTCGGCATGTTGCATCACGTAGCGCTCGGCACCGTCGCCGATGTCGCACCGCTGATCGGGCTCAACCGGGCCTTCGTCGCCAAGGGCCTGATCGCGATGCGTCGCCGCGATCACGTCGGCCACACCGCGTTGATGGACGTCTCGCGGCTGAGCGGGCCGCCGGAGGCCTGGCATCTCGGCTTCATGCTGGGACCGCGCATCAATGCCGGCGGGCGGATCGGGCGCGCGGACCTCGGGGTGCGGCTGCTTCTGGAGGGCGACATCTCCGAAGCCGCGCGGATCGCGACCGAGCTGGACCGCCTGAACACCGAGCGCCGCGTCATCGAGCAGATGGCGGAAGCGCAGGCGGAAGCCGAGGCGCTGGCTTCGCTCGGGCTTGAGGACAAGGGCGCGGTGATCGTCACGGCATCGGAAGGCTGGCATCCCGGCGTGGTCGGTCTGGTGGCCTCGCGGCTGAAGGAAAAATTCTCCCGGCCGGCCTTTGCGATCGCGCTCGAGCCGGGCGGCATCGGCACCGGCTCCGGCCGCTCGATCTCCGGCGTCGATCTCGGCAAGGCGGTGCGGCAGGCGACGAAGGAAGGCCTGCTGATGAAGGGCGGCGGTCATGCCATGGCCGCCGGGGTGACGCTGCGCAAGGAGCGGCTGGGGGAATTCCGCGCCTTCCTGGAGAGCGCGCTGGCGCAGGACGTGGCCAACTCGCGGCACGAAAACGAGCTGTTCATCGACGGCGCGGTCAGCGCGCGCGCGGTCACGCCTGAACTGGTCGCGACGCTCAACCGTGCCGGACCGTTCGGCAGCGGCAACCCAGAACCGGTCATCGCGCTGCCGTCGCATCAATTGGTGTATGCCGACGAAGTCGGGCAGGCGCATCTGCGTGTGCGGTTCAAATCGGGCGATGGCGCAATCGTCAACGGCATTGCGTTTCGTTCGGTCGGACAGAAACTCGGCCAGGCGTTGACGGAGCATCGCGGACAACCCGTGCATGTGGCAGGATCGCTTGCGGTCGATCGCTGGCAGGGAGCCGAGCGCGTGCAGTTGCGCGTGATCGATATCGCGGTGCCGGATCAGGGACCGGCACACATCAGATAGGCCGGATACAAACGACAGGCCGATTACAAACTAAAGTGACGACAAAGGGAGAAGACATGTCAGGGCAGGTCCAGGGAAAGGTCGCACTGGTGACCGGCGGCGCTTCCGGCATTGGCGCCGCGGTTGCCGAGTTGTTTGCGCGCGAAGGAGCGTCCGTCGCGGTATCCGATATCGACGTGCTCAAAGGCCCGGCGCTCGTCGACGGCATCAGGAAGGCCGGTCACGAGGCGATTTTCCTGCAGCAGGACGTCACCAGCGAGACGCGCTGGAGCGAAGTCGTCACCGAGGTGTTGAAGCGCTACGGCCGGCTCGATGTGCTGGTGTCGAATGCCGGTATCGGCATTGCGGTGCCGTCGATCACCGACATGACGCTTGCGGATTGGCGCAGGCAGACCGCGATCAACCTCGACGGCGTATTCCTCTCGGTGAAGCATTGCCTGCCGGCGATGCGAAAGACGGGCATGCAACACAACAGCAGCGGCTCCATCATCATGATGTCGTCGTTGGCGGGCCTGCGGGGTTCGGCGGGTCTTGCCGGCTACTGCGCGACCAAGGGCGGCGTGCGCCTGTTCGCCAAGGCGATCGCGATGGAATGCGCGTCGGCCTGCGACGGCATCCGCGTCAACTCGGTGCATCCCGGCATCATCGACACGCCGATCTGGGGCAAGATTCCGACGGAAGCGACGGGAAACAAGACCAACGCGCCGATCGATCCCGAGGAGCGCGCCAAATTCGCCACGCCGCTGGCACGCGCGGGCGCGGCCGCCGAAATCGCCAGCGGCGCGCTGTACCTGGCGTCGGACGCATCGCGCTACGTCACCGGTACCGAGCTCGTGATCGATGGCGGCATGCACGCCGGCAGCGTTGCGCGAAGGGCATGAAGTCACGAAGGGAAAGAGATTGCGTGTCGATTGCGGGCGCTAGGATCCCTGCCGCAACCGCGCCAGCACCTTCAGCCCGCCGTAACCGTCGGCGGGCTGCAACCCCATTTTATTTTGATAATCCTTGACCGCGGCCATGGTGTCGTTGCCTACACGGCCGTCGGTGCCGCCGGTGTCGAAGCCGGCCTTGGTAAGCCGCGTCTGCATCTCCTGCACCTCGGCCAGCGTCAGCGCACGCTCCGAGCCCGGAAATGGCTGGATGAAGGGGGGCCCGCCGAGGACGCGGTCGCCGAGATGACAGATCGCAAGCGCGTAATTCATCGACGGGTTGTAGCTGCGCACCGCGTAGAAATTCGGCCCCAGCAGAAAGGCCGGGCCGCCCTGGACCGGCACCCACAATTGCGCGCTGGCGTTCGGCTGCGGAAACGGCTTGCCGTCGGCGCGGGCGACGCCGGCGCTCGACCAGGCCGCATAGCTGCGGCTTCTGCCCGAGGTTGCCCCGGGCGCCCGCACCTCGTAACCCCAATGTTCGCCGCGGTGGTACTTGCCGCGGTTGAGCAGGTAGCGTGCGGTCGAGCCGAGCGCATCATCGGGCTTGCCGAACGGCGATACCCGGCCGTCACCGTCGTAGTCCATCCCGACATTGAGCCAGACTTCCGGCATCCACTGCGTATGCCCCATCGCACCGGCCCACGATCCCCGCATCTCCTCGGGCGTGCTCCAGCCGCGATCGACGATCTTCAAGCCGTTGATGAGTTCGGATTCCCAATAGGCACGGCGGCGCGGCTCGTTCCACGCGAGCGCGGCAAGCGCCGGAAACACCGGCCGCATGTGATTTTGCTGAACCAGCGGATCGCCGTAGGCGGATTCGACGCCCCACAGCGCGAGCAGCGTGCCGCGCTCGACTCCGAAATCACGTTCGATCCGCGCGAACAGCGCTTCGTTTTTGCGCAAGGCTTCCTTGCCGTTGATGATGCGCCAGTCCGAGACGCGGCGATTGATGTACTGCCAGATCTGCTCGTTGAATTCCGGCTGGTTGCGTATCTCCTTGAAGACGGTCATGTCCGGTTCGATGCGGCCCATCACGCGGGTAAACGTCGCCTGCGAGATGCCCTTGGCGAGCGCGCGGGTGCGAAGGCCGTCACGCCATTGGTCGAAGCCCGGCGGTGCAGCAAGCACGGCGGCGGGACACGCGGCCACAAGGCCCGCGGCAATACCGGACCGCAACAGGGTCCGTCGTGTCAGCCTCTTCGGGGAATCAGCCAATTTCATTGGGTGAGTGTAGCCGGGTGCGAGGGCAGGGGTGGGCGAAATTACGTCCTTGAAACATCCAACCGATCACTCCAATCGGGGAAGTTCAAAGTGCATTATATAATATGAACAACCAAAAATGGTATTAAATGCCGGGTCGGCGGACGCGAGTTAAACTGGCAGCTAGTCTGGAGTTGATTGTGGCGCACAGTAACGCGTCGAGCTATGCTCGTGTTGCTGGCAGATTGCTACATTTCTCGTCCAGCGCTGTCGCACTGTTATCGAGCCCTGGATTGCGAGGTAACGGCTATGAGGCGTATTGCCCGTTATTATTTTGTTTTTTTATTATTTTTTACTCTGATCGCCGGTCTGCTTGCTGTTTCACCCCTGACCGCGCTTGAACTCAATCAGGCGATCGAGAGTTGCCGCGCCTCGAAGGGCCGGCCGGTCTATATGGCGTGCAAGCAGGCCGGGGGAACGCACGAGGCCTGTTTCGCCAGGGCGAAATCTATCGTTGTGCCCTGCGTCAGGAGCGCCATGATCGCGGCGCGGCCGAAGGCTGCGCTGTTCTCGGCGGAAAAACTTACGGCAGCGCCCGTGGCCAAGGCGAGTGCGGCCGACTTGGCCAAGGATGCCAAGGCGAGCCTGGTCGCTCCTCCGCGTACGGTCACCGACATCAGCGCGATCCTCGACCAGCAGAAGCCCGATGCAGGCGAGATCGCCAAGCTGACGGCGACGGCCGATGCCGCTGCGCCGGCGGGAATTAAGGGCGCGGACCTGGCCGATTTCTATTACAAGCGCGCCCAAGCCAGGACCCTGCTCGGCCGCAGCGACGCGCTTGACGATGCCGAACTCGCTGTCGGCCATGCACCGGCAGGTGACTACAAGAATCTCGGCAGCCGTTACGAGCAACTGCTGATGAAGCGGTTGCGCGACGTCGGGCAGAACAAGCGCGCCAACACGCTGATAGCGAAACAAATGGCTGCGTTCGCCAGCGAGAGCAAGGGCAAGTTGTTCGGGTTGAACTACGCGATGGTGCTTGGCTATCTCAAAAGCGGCGACACCAACACGGCGGAGTCCTATGCGGCACGTAACCGCGCGCTGCTGACGGAATCCCAGCGCTGGACGGTGTTCCCGATCTACGGAATGGCCTGGCAAGCCAGTGTCGAGGACGGCAATGCGAGGATCGAGGAAGCGCGCGGGCGTTTTGCCGAAGCGCAAGCCGGGTACCACAAGTCCTCGATTCTCTACATCAGTGCGATGAAGACATTTTCGCAGTGGGAAAGCAGACCTCCCGAAGGCGAAATGGAAAGGTTCTCCGACTGGGCCCTGGCCCTGGAAGGACGCACCAAGGTCAAGCAAGGCCGGGTTGGCGAAGGCGAGGCGGACGTCAGGCGTGCGTTGCTGAACCGGCTCGGCAAATCCGGCAAGTTTCACGCGGATACCGCGGGCATCCTGGGCGTCCTCGTGTATGTGATCCAGGAACAGGGGCGCTACCAGGAGGCCGAGGAGCTTCAGCGCCAGGTCATCGGCATCTACCAAGGATTGGGATACGGCGTCGATTCAGCACAGCTGGTCAACGCGCAGCTGTTCCTCGCGCAAATTTTGAATCTGAGAGGTCAGTACGACGCAGCCTCCAAGCTTTACGACCAGGTCGATGTCTGGACTGCCAAATGGGAACCCGCGCGTCGCGAAGCAATCAGCGGAGGCCTTGCGCGCGTTGCCGTCCTGCTCGCCGAGGGCAACAATGACAACGCGCTCGAAATCGCTCAACGCACCTATGAGCGGGAACGCCAGCGCTCAGGCGACAAGAGTTTCAATACCGCACTCGCGCGTGGCTTCCACGCCATGACGCTTGCGCGCAAAGGACACGCGGCAGAATCGTTGCAGGCCTTCAAGGAATGTCTGCCTGTTTTGCTGTCGACCTCGAACGGCGGCGGGGATGATGACAGCGGGACCACGGCCGCAGCCCGCGAAAGCAGGGTACGCTTCGTCATCGAAGGCTATTTGCGGCTGTTGAGCCGGAATCCGTCCCTGGTACCGGCAAGCACCATCGAGGAGACCTTCGGCTACGCCGACGTACTGCGCGGACAATCGGTGCAACGGGCACTGCGCGCCTCCTCGGTGCGATCCGCCGCCAAGGATCCCGTACTGGCGGAACTGGTGCGCGCCTCGCAGGATAGCGAAAAGCAGGTTGGCGCCGCGGTGGCGCGGCTCAACAATCTGCTGACGCTGCCGACGTCGGAACGTGACGACAAGGCGCTTGCGAGCACCCAGGCTGAAATTGTTCGCCTGCAGGCCGCACAGACACAGGCTCTCAAGGAGATCGCGAAAAAGTTTCCAAACTACGGCAACCTGGTGAATCCGGCGCCGCCCAGCGTGGCCGACCTCCAGGCCCAACTGACCGGCGACGAGGCGCTGCTTTCGTTTTACTTCGGCAGGTTCGATAGCTTCGTATGGGTGTTGCGGAAGGATGGGCCGGTTCAGTTCGCGCGGATCGACGCCAAGCTCGGCGATATTAACGCCAAGGTGAGCAAGCTTCGCGAGGCGCTGGAGCCGAATGCTCCGATGATCTCCGATATTCCGCCATTCGACCTGGGCCTGGCCTATGATCTCTACGGGGCGCTATTGAAGCCGACCGAAGCTACATGGCGGCCCGCGAAAAACCTTATCGTTGTGACCAACGGCGCGCTCGGGTTGCTGCCGCTATCACTGCTGCCGACCGAGCCCGCGAAAATCGACCCCAATGACGATCCGTTGTTTTCCAGCTACCGCAAGGTGCCATGGCTGGCGCGAACCCATGCGGTAACGCTGGTGCCCTCCATATCGGCGCTGCTTACGCTGCGCAAACTGCCGACCGGGAACGCCGCGCGTCAACAACTGATTGGATTTGGCGATCCGCTGTTCAGCAAAGAGCAGGCCGAAGAGGCGGCGAAGGACGACAACCCGATTCAGACCGTCGATGCCTCCAATGTCACCCGGGGCATGCCGTTGAAGCGGCGCAGCAGTCCCAGGATAGAGGGTGTCGATAGCGTGCAGCTGGCGCAGTTGCCGCGACTGCCAGATACGGCCGAGGAGCTAAAGTCGATCGCACTCGCACTGCAGGCCGATCCCGCCAAGGTGCTCAATCTGGGCAAGGATGCCAACGAGAAGAACGTCAAGACGATGGATCTGTCGAAAGTCAAGATCATTGCATTTGCCACGCACGGATTGGTGCCGGGCGAACTCGATGGCCTTGCGCAGCCTGCACTGGCCCTGACTGCGCCGGCAGTGGCGGACAGCGATGGCGATGGCCTGCTGACAATGGAGGAAATTCTGGCATTGAAGCTCGATGCGGACTGGGTTGTCCTCTCGGCCTGTAACACCGGCGCCGGCGCTGTTGCCGGCGCAGAGGCTGCATCCGGTCTCGGCAGGGCGTTCTTCTACGCCGGAACGCGCGCGCTGCTGCTCACCAACTGGTCCGTGCACTCGCAGTCGGCGCGGGAGTTGATTACCGATTTGTTCAAGCGTCAGGCCGACGATCCGAAACTGGCACGCGGAGAAGCGCTGCGGCAAGCGATGATGGCTCTGGTCGACGGGCCCGGTTATGTTGGCGCCGACGGCAAGACCGAGTTCGCCTATGCCCATCCATTGTTCTGGGCGCCGTATTCCATCGTCGGAGATGGCGGCGCGCGATAGTATTTTAGGGAGATATTCGTGCGGAGTTGGTGTGCCTGGATTTCAATCGCTATCGGTGCCGTTGTCGCGCTCGCGGCCATGCCGGCCTACGCCGCCAATGTGCTCATTACCGACGAAGAAGCCAAATTGCCGCCTCCCAAGGGCGCGGTGGCCGCCGACCGTCGCGGCGTGACTCGGGGGCCCAAGATCAAGTATCTCGAGGAGGGTGAGGCCCTTCATTGCCCCGCGCATCTGCAGCTGACGTTTAAATCGTTCGGCGGCGCAAAGATTGATCCGGACTCGGTGAAAGTCACCTACCTGAAAACGCCGAATGTGGACCTGACCCCGCGCATCAAGTCGTTCGTGCAAGTCGGCGGCATCGATATTCCCGATGCCGAACTGCCGGTGGGCGATCACATCGTGAGGGTCGACGTCAAGGATTCCGATGGTCGTATCGGCACTTCAAGCTTCGTCTTAAAGGTCGCGCCCTGATTGCCATGCCCATGATCTGCCCATTCTGCGCCCAGGAGAATGCATCAGCCGCCCTCGTGTGCGCGACCTGTTCGCGCGATATCGCCGTGCCGGCCTCGCTGATCGATGAGCGGAACCAACTGGTCCGAAAGCGCGACGCCGCGCGGGAAGAATTGTCGAAAGCCAAGCGCGAGCTGGAAGCGCTACGGCGCGGCAAGAAATATCGATCAGCCTGATGGAATGTCCTTTCTGCGCAGAGACCATCAGGGACGAAGCGATCGCCTGCAAGAACTGCTCTCGCGACTTGCGGGTTGTTCGTCCGACAATTCTGGAAATCCAACAGCTGGTTTCCGAGTTGGATGAGCTTCGCAGGGAATTCGATCATGTCAGCGCAAAACTGGATCGGCTTCGCCATCCAATTCGCAATGGGTTGATCTACGCGGCCGCCTATGTCCTGATACCGGCGGCGTTGCTGGTCGCAGCGCATATCATCGTCACGATCGTGTTGAACGTCTCCCCGATCTATTTGCGGCTGGCCTCGGTCATTATCCCGCTGCCGTTCGGTCTGGCGATCTATGCGCGCGAAAAGCTCGGCGTCCGAGGCGCCATGCTGGTCGGCGCCATCACCGCGGTCCTCGCGATCGTCTGCATGCTGACGGTGACCGGGATAAACGACGACGTGCCGATTATCCCGGGGCCATGGCTGGAGTGGCGCGAGGCGCTTGAATATGCGGCAAGCATCGCGCTTGCGTTCGTGACCGGCAATATCCTGGGCTTTTTCATCTTCCGCGCTTTGCCTTTGATCATGGAGCGCGGCGGCAAACCCAATGCAGTCGCTTATACGCTCGCGCGCACGCTCGGACCGCACGTCGGCGAAGAGCAACTCCGTCGTCGCGCGCGTATCGTGCAGGACCTTCTTGTCACGACGGGACCGCTCGTCGGCGTCGTGGTGACGGCCTGCGGCTCAATCTATGCCGGATTGAAGGGCGTCTTCGCCTGGTGAACCGGACGATCGAGGCTGGGGCCGGCGCGATCGTGATCACCAAAAATGAAAGCTAACCATCGTGCAAATCGGCGGCAATTTTCGACAGCCAGCGCCTGACGATAATTTCCGCCTTGCCGCCCAAGCCGGCCACCAGGCGGCGTTCCACGGCGTTGACGCGACGGCGGCATTTGCCGAGAAGCTCCGAACCGCGACGCGTCAGGGTCCACTGCAGTATCCGCCCGTGCACGGGATGCGGCTTTTTTCCGATTGCGCCATCTCGTTCGAGGTTGCTGATGATGACCCCGACGGTTTGCGGTGTCAGAAATGCGATGCGTGCGACGTCGGCGCCGGAAAGCCCGGGATAGGCGTTCAGCATCGTGAGAACGGCAAATTGTGGTGTTGTGACGCCGAGATCCATGAGCGCTCGCTCCACGGTCAGCCGTGTCGCGGCCTGGGCCTGGCGCAACAGATAGCCAATGTGGCCGTTCTCGCCGCGTTTGCCCGAGCCGGGCGGGGGCAGCCGGACACCAGAAAGCGCCTTGGCCGAGACTTGTCGTCGCGGGCGGGATTTGTGAAACCGCCGCTGTGGGGTTGAAATTGATTTTGGCGACGCTGCCGCCTTTTCCGACGGTCGCGGTTCCCTGCGGCCCGATGTCTTGCGCATGTTATCAGTTCTCTTATAATAAATCAGTGTACTGATAACACGAAAGTAAGACATGTCATATGCTCGTAAGCAATACAGCGATTTCCAGGCGCTGGCACCGGACGCCTACGAGCTTGTTTCCGCGCTTGGCCGCGCGGCCGCGAAGGCCGGTATCGACAAGCAATTGCTGGAGCTGATCAAGCTGCGTGCCTCGCAGATCAACGGCTGTGGTTTCTGCGTGCAGTTTCACATCCTTCAGGCGGAGCAGCTCGGCGTTCCCGTCGACAAGATCAACCTTGTCGTGGTGTGGCGAGAGGCGCCGCAGTTTTCCGCGCGTGAGCGCGCAGCGCTGGCCTGGACCGAATCTTTGACATTGTTGACCGCTGGGGTCAGCGATGAGGTTTACGAGCAGGCGCGGGCGGAGTTTTCCGACGAGGAATTGACCTATCTGACCTCGGCCGTCGCCTCGATCAACGTCTGGAACAGATTTGGCGTCGCCTATCGCTGGACACCTCCGGTAAGACGGACGCCGGCGAGCGGCGCGGCGGCGTCATGATCGTGCAGCTGCAACGATTTCTGGAGGAGCAATCATGCTGACAGCGACGACGTTAGTTACGCCGGTGAGCGCTCAGATGCAGCGGGTTTCCCTTGCCGTTGTGGCTGGTCTTGCGTGCGCGTTGTGCGTCGGCAAGGCGCTGCCCTGGACAATGGATGCGATATCCGGCGTCGTGGCTCCGCTTTGCGCGAGTAGCGCCGCCGCTGGTTCGCCGTTCGACAAGGTCGAACTGATCGCCTCTTACGCGTTGCCGAACGTGCCGGGCAAACGGGTCACCGTGGTACGTGTGTTCTATGGTCCCGGAGGCTTTACCCGCGCACATCGCCATGCCGGCTCGGTGACCGCCTACATCACGAAGGGCGAGATCCGTTCCCAGCTTGGTGGCGGCCCGGTTGAGACATTCAAGGTGGGGCAGTCGTTCTTCGAGCCGCCGGGCGCGACGCATCTGGTGTCCGCCAACGCGAGCAATACCGAGCCGGCCGAACTGATCGCCGTGTTCGTGGCCGACGAGGGCGCCGAACTGACGACGCTTATCGAATAAATGTCGTCGACCTGGAAGTCGGCCTGACAGCGCCGCAGCGAAAGGAGTCGCGGTGCTGAATGACCGCTGCACCGGGGCATCCACTCGATGTCGGTGAAGATTTGTATAGAGCCAAACCTGGGGCGGGCGAGCGACCATCGGCTCTGAACCGGCCCCAAGTATGCGAGATCTTGCCTAGTCCTTGGCGCGCTCGACGTAGGAGCCGTCTTCGGTCATCACCACGATACGGGTACCCGTGCCGATATGCGGAGGCACCGCCGTGCGCACGCCGTTGGATAGAATGGCGGGCTTGTAGGAGGACGACGCGGTCTGGCCCTTGGTGACGGGCTCGGTTTCGACGACTTCGAGCGTCGCCCGTTGCGGCATCTGGATCGCGACCGGAACCATTTCGTGGAGCGAGAGCTTCACGGTCATGTTTTCCTGCAGGTAGGGTGCGGCGGAACCGACGATATCCTTCGGCACCTGGATCTGGTCGTAGTTCTCGGTGTTCATGAAGTGAAAACCGTCGGCATCCTCGTATAGGTAGTTGAAGTTGTGGTCTTCGATGGTCGCCTTTTCCACGGCGTCCGTCGTCTTGTAGCGCTCGGAAACCTTCACCCCGTCGCTGATTCGACGCATTTCGATCTGGCTGACCGGTGTTCCCTTGCCGGGATGGATGTTCTCGGCGGTCAGAACCACGTAAAGCTTACCATCTTGCTCAATGACGTTGCCCTTGCGAATAGAACTGGCGATGACTTTCAAGGCTATTTTTCCTGATATTCTGGCCCGAGACCGATCGGAACACGGACGTCCCGGGGCCGGCGAAGCGGTTTCGGGCTGCAACATACTGATTTTACCGTTTTATGCCAGTGTTTTACGGGTTCGCTGATGGCCGAAAACCAGCCGCTTTCGCCATGGTGGTCAGCCGCGCGGCATTCCGATGTCAGGCCGTTCCTGAAGGCGCGGAATGCGGTCGCCAGGGCGATGCGGACCTGGTTCGACGCGCAAGGGTTTGTCGAGGTTGAAACCGGCATTTTGCAGGTTTCGCCCGGCAATGAAATCCACTTGCACGCGCCCCGCACCGAACTCGAGGGTGAGGATGGCTCTCGGTCAGTTCGGTATTTGCGAACGTCGCCGGAATTCGCAGCCAAGAAATTGCTGGCCGCGGGCGAGGCCAGGATATTCGAACTTGCGCGGGTGTTTCGCGATCGGGAACGCGGCGATTTGCATCTACCCGAGTTCACCATGCTGGAGTGGTATCGCGCCGATGCACGCTATGACGTCGTCATGGCGGACTGCATCGCAGTGGTTGCCCAAGCCGCGGAAGCAACCGGTATAGGCCGCTTTTCGTTTCGCGGCAAAACCGCCGATCCATTTGCCGAACCGGAACGGTTGACCGTGGCCGCCGCATTCGAAGGCTTTGCCGGCATCGATCTCTTGGCGACGGTCGCGGGAGAGGAAGGCAATCGGGCGGCCCTGGCCAACGCCGCCGCGAAGCTGGTGCGGATCACCGAGGACGACACCTGGTCGGACATCTTCAGCAAGGTACTCGTCCAGTACGTCGAACCGAGATTGGGGCAGGGACGTCTGACGGTCCTGTTCGAATACCCGGTGCCCGAGGCGGCGCTGGCGCGGGCCAAAACGGCTGACCCGCGCGTCGCCGAACGCTTTGAGGTTTATGCCTGCGGGGTTGAACTCGCCAATGGGTTCGGCGAATTGACTGACGCTGTTGAGCAACGTCGCCGTTTTACGTCGGCCATGGATGAAAAACAGCGCCGATACGGTGAGCGCTATCCGCTGGACGAGGATTTCATCGATGCGGTAGCGGCAATGCCGGAAGCAAGTGGCATCGCACTGGGTTTCGATCGCCTGGTAATGCTGGCCGCCGGCGCTGCGCGGATCGATCAGGTGGTGTGGACGCCGCCTGCGGGGGAAGCATGAGCAAGATGGCTCCCGGTACCGCCTCCACGCTGCGTGATCCGGCCGAACTCGTCGCGCAAGGCCTTGCGCCCGCGACTGACCTTGCCGGTCTGGAAAAGGTCGCCGCGCGCTATGCGGTCGCGGTGACTGCGGATATCGCCGCGCTGATCGACATCGCCGACCCGGCCGATCCCATCGCGCGACAGTTTATTCCAAGCGTCGAAGAACTGGTGACGTTGCCCGGCGAGGATGCCGATCCGATCGGCGATCACAGCCATTCACCGGTCGCGGGCATCGTGCACCGCTATCCCGATCGGGTGTTGTTCAAGCTGGTTCATGTCTGCGCGGTCTATTGCCGTTTTTGTTTTCGCCGCGAGATGGTCGGACCGGGGAAGGCGACCGCGCTGCCGCAAGCCGCATACCGCGGCGCACTCGACTATATTCGCGCGCATCCGCAAGTGTGGGAGGTGATCCTGACCGGCGGCGATCCTCTCATGCTGTCACCGCGACGGCTCGGCGAGATCATGTCGGACCTGGCTGATATCGATCACGTCAAGGTCATCCGGATACATACCCGCGTCCCGGTTGCGGATCCCGCCCGCGTCAATGGCGAAATGGTTGCCGCGTTGAAGGTGGCTGGCGCCACAACGTGGGTTGCGCTGCACGCCAATCATGCGCGGGAACTGACCGACAAGGCCCGCGCCGCCTGCGCCGGCATGATCGACGCCGGTATTCCGATGGTGAGCCAATCCGTGCTGTTGCGCGGCGTCAACGACGACGCCGCGACGCTGGAAGCGCTGATGCGCGCCTTCGTTGAATGCCGGGTCAAGCCTTACTACCTACACCACGGTGATTTGGCGCCGGGCACCGGCCATCTGCGCACCAGTCTGGCGCACGGTCAGGAACTGATGCGTCAACTCCGCGGCCGGGTGTCCGGACTGTGCCAGCCGGAATACGTGCTCGATATTCCCGGCGGTCATGGCAAAGTCCCGGTGGGCCCGAACTATCTGTCGTCGGCAAATCCTTCTGCAACGCCAGATTCTTTTGCTGAACGAGGTGAACCCGGTCCGGAATCGCGCTATCGTATCGTCGATTATTGCGGCGACGTTCATCTCTATCCGCCGAAGTCGTGAACGACGTTGAGGAGAGCGGAGCCGATGGTGGTGGGGCGCTTGTCTGTGAGTGGAGAATTCAGATGCGAAGCTTGATCATAACAGCGGTGTTGCTGATGTTGGGTTCTGCCGCGATGGCGCAGAGCGGCGGCATGGGATCTCAAAGGGGCTCCTCAAATATTCCGGCGACCATCCCCGAGGCGCCGGTCGGCCATCGCCAGCCACGCGCCGATCAGGTGCCCTCAGAGAAGAATCTGAGCGATCCGAACAATGCGGTCAACCGTGAGGACGCGGCGCTCGACCGCAAGATCAAGAGCATCTGCCGCGGCTGCTAATCCTTTGCGTGGGCGGCGAACGCTACGCCGATGAGCGTCGCTCCGCCGAACAAAAGGTTGATGCCGACCAGCAGGCCGATGGCCCAGGTCGCCGATCCCGGCAATCCCGCGATGACGATCGCCGCGATCAGGATATCCATCAATCCCGCGACCACCATCCAGGACCACCTCGCCGACAATTCGCGGCGATGCTCCAGCGCATACATGATGGTGGTGACGCCTTCGGCAAGAAAATACGCACCAACCACGATGGTGAGGGTCAGAGTGCCCTGCACCGGCCGCGCCAGCAGGACTATACCGGCGCCAATGGCCAGCACCGCTGATACCAGGGACCACCAGAAACCAGGCATCCGCCGGGCCCAGAAGGTCACAGCCAAACCGGCGATGCCGCTGATCAGAAACAGCCACCCCAGGAAGATGGTGACGGCGACACTCGCAAGCGTCGGTACGATCATCGCGGCCAGTCCCAGAACAACCAGCAGAATGCCCTCGAACAAAAAGGCCTTCCAGTGTTCGCGCACTGCTTCGCTCATCTTGGACTGTAGATTGGCGATGTCTTGGGGAAGCGTCATTGAAATCTCCTGATGCCGGCACAGCTAAATTGCTTGAAGTGATAGCGTGCCCCGACGCCATTCGCTGGCGAGGCGTTTGAGCGATAAGATCGCAGGTCAGTCTAGCCTTGGCCGGACGCAGATGAAAAGCCCTGTGACGACCCGCGCAGGCGGTTGCGGCCCAAGATATAGATCGCCGTTGTTACCACCAGGAGCGCGATGCCGATCGTGATCGAGACGAGCCCGATCGGGACCAGCACCAGTGAGGTGTTGCGTTCAGGATTGATCAGCCAATGGTGAATTGACGTCAGCACAAAAGTCAGCCCGATAAATCCCGCCCCGCCTCCAAGCACCAGGAGAGCCCACATTCGCCGCAACTGCGCCAGTCGTTCACGCGCGATCTCGGTCCGCGGTGCATGGTGGCGACCAACGCGCCGCACCAGCCGAACGGCGAATGTGATGGAGCTGAAACCGATCAGCACGCTCGTCGATCCCAGAAGCATGCGGGTGGTCGGGTCGAGCTCCGGGTTTTGCTGGAGCGTCAGCAACGGAAAATCGAAGGCCGCATGCAATCCCACCGGCGCAAGCAGGACCAACATCCAGCTCGATATCCGAGCCCAGTCTCGGTGCCGCCGGTGCGCGCCGAGCGCGGTGCCGGATCGCGCGATCGCCAGATAGGCACCGGCGATGACGCCGAGGGCGCCGTGAAAAGGAACGGTGAGAACGCTTCGCAGCGCGGCCAGCGCACGCCAGATGTCGGCGTGCTGCACGAGATAAGCGAGGTTTTCGTAGGCCGCAAAGCCGAGCCCCGCCGCGGCGCCGTAAACGACGGTGTCCATCGGGTCGGCAAACGGCTTGCGCCGCGCGGTCACCGCGACGATCACGAGGATCTTGACGGCTTCCTCCGGGACCGCGACCCCGAACAGGGAATGCAATGCCTGAGCCAGCCAGGGATTTTCGGGTGCGGCGAGGATTCGGGCAAATGGCGCGCGGGCCGCACCGAGCAGGGAGATGCTGGCGGCACCGAGCAGGAATGCGGTCCAGACCTTGGTCGCCGGCTCCGGACGTTCGCCGGCGGCGATGACGAGCCACAGGATCAGCAGCGCCGGCGCGATCGCCGCCGTGCCGATGACGGTCGGAAGGGATATCAGCAGGTTCATCAGGCCGACAGACGTGGCAATTGTTTCAGGTTATCTTCGGTTCAGAGCCGCGGTCACTTGCCGCCATCGCGGCTCAGCATCCGCGGCAAATACCTTTTATCCGCTCATTCATCAGCGCGTCCTCCGCGCTGATCGCGTCACTGCCTTTTTCGGTTTCTACTGCTGAAGTCGAAGGCGCGGGCTTTACCAGCCTTGCGGCGGCAGCCGAGGCTGGTTTTCCCCGGTCGTAGCAAGCCAGTCGAGCGGCGGAATCGGATATGGATTTGCATTCCGGCGGTTGAGCCATGGCCGTTTGGCATAGGGCGCAAGCGGCGGCGAGTGCGGAACGAAGTCTCATTTCAATCCTTTATTTGCGACGGGAGCGGGGCGCGCCTGTCAAACACGTCGCTATTATTCAATCCGATCAAAGCATTTGTCGGATTTTCTCGAAAAATGCACGCAATCGGATGCAATGTCCATTAGTCTGCATGCAATTTTCAGACCTCGCGCATGTCAGGCTGCGGCACCCGGGAGATAGCGGCATGATAGGTTTTGTCGTCGATAGGTTAGGGGAACATATCCGGTGGCTTTATTCCGCGGAGCAGAGACGCACACGAGATCCGTTCTCAAGGCCATCAGTTGGCGGACCCTGGGAACGATGGACACGTTTGCGATCAGTTTGATCATGACCGGCAGAGTTGCGATTGCTGGCTCGATCGCCGGTCTCGAGATCATCACCAAAATCGTCTGGTACTACCTTCACGAACGCCTCTGGGCGGCGGTCACCTGGGGTCGCCGCGCATCCTGATCCACAGCTGTGCGCTCGTGGCT
This sequence comes from uncultured Alphaproteobacteria bacterium, assembly GCA_963756215.1. Taxonomy (GTDB): domain Bacteria; phylum Pseudomonadota; class Alphaproteobacteria; order Rhizobiales; family Xanthobacteraceae; genus Bradyrhizobium. Next base: position 381,144 of record CAVWMY010000005.1, read on the forward strand.
CAAGTCGTCGCGGCGCTTGATGCCGGCTCGCCGATGGTGCGGCGGCGTGGCGAAAAAGCTGCAGGGTCTTGCGAAATTTTCCGCGCCACAATGGCGCCGTATGAAAATCCAAATTGCAAACCAAGACTGTATCACTTCGACGCAAGACAGGGGGGATACTGGATGCGCCGCGACGACCAGCCGATAAAAAAAGACACGACAACAACCGGTTACACGTTTCATTTCCAGATTTCGAACCGGGGTGGCAGGAAGGCGTGCAGCGTCAAAGTGCAGGCACCCAATATCCACGATGCGACGGCGTTCTTTCGGCAGAATTGGCCGACCATTGAGTCGATGGCGCGGGATGGTCTTGCGAATGCATCCCACGAAAGCAGCGGGATACAGCTCGTTATGCCCTGATGCGGCAGCCGTTGCCGGTTGCGCAAGCCTGGCGCGTGAGCGACTACGCAGCCATTCTGTTCTCGTGTCTCCGCGCCGAAGCGGTTCTAAATAGTTCGATGGTGTGGCGAGGCTCGTCGACCCTAGGCGGCCCGAGCGAGGTTCATTCACGCGTTCGCGAAGCTGAAACTACGGCGGTAATCGATTGGCACCGTTCTGAAGCCTACGGGTAACCGCAACCTCCCAAGCTTGTTCTGATCCGGTCAACCCCGGCTGAATGCCATCGGACGACAGTCCATGTGCTTCAGCAATCAGAACGAGACGTTGAAATGAAGATTCTGGTAGCTTGTACGCCTGCGACGGGCCATCTCAATCCACTGTTGGCGATCAGCCATCTGTTGATGAGCGAGGGTCACGAGATTGCATTCTTGTCGGGAAGCGCTTTGCGCGACCGCATCGAAAATATCGGCGCGGAGTTCTACGCTTTTCCTGCCGGTGCGGATTTCGATCTCCGTGATTTCGACACCGTTGCTCCCGAACTGAAAACGATGGCGCCTGGTCCGGAATGGTTGCGCGTCGCCATGGAGCGCTTATTCGTCGATCCAATCCCGGCGCAGCACCAAGGCCTGCAGCAGGTTTTGAAGAACTTTCGAGCCGACGTCATCGTCGGCGACGACATGTTCTTCGGCGTGTTGCCGATGGTGCTGGGGCCACACTCGAAACGGGTACCCGTGGTGGCGTGCGGCACATCGGTTCTGCATTGCCAGCGCGAGGACGGCGCTCCGCATTTCCTGGGCTTGCCGCCCGCAACCTCGCAGGCACAACGCGAAGAGTATGGCGCGATCAACCGGGAATATGGCCGGATCGTCGATCAGCCGGTAGGCGATCATTTGAACCGGACGCTGGAAATGATGGGGATCGGGCCGCTGTCGATGACGCTTTTCGATTCCATCGTTCATCTCGTCGATACTTATCTGCAGCTTACGGTTCCCAGCTTCGAGTTTCCGCGTGAGCTGCCGCGCTCGGTGCATTTCGTCGGGGTGCCCCCGATCATTCCGAAGCAGGTGATGCTGCCGTCCTGGGCCGACGAACTCGACGGATCGCGCAAGGTCGTCCTGGTTACCCAGGGAACGCTGGCCAATCATAATTTCGGCCTGTTGGTCGGGCCGACCTTGCAGGCTCTGGCAAACGAGCCTGACGTCCTCGTTGTCGCAACCGCCGGCGGCCGCCCGGTCGAGGCTATTCCAGGTCCCATTCCGAGTAACGCGCGTTTGGCCGAATACCTGCCGTTCGAATGGCTGCTGCCCAAGGTCGACGTGCTCGTCACCAACGGCGGTTATGGCAGCGTGAACCAAGCGCTCAGCTTCGGTATCCCGCTGGTCACAGCCGGGCTCACCGAAGACAAGGCCGACGTCAATGCGCGTGTTGCTTGGTCCGGCGTGGGAATCGACCTCGCGACCAATGAACCGACGGTTCCGGCGCTGTTGGAAGCTGTCCGAGCCGTGCTTGACTCCCCGAACTTTGGTTCGCGGGCGTCGCTTATGGCGACCGAGTTCGATGCGATTGGCACGCGATCCGAGATCGTCCGGTTGATCAAGGCCGCGCGCCCGGTTCCCGCCGGCCGTGCCAGGCGGGTTCTGGCCTCGGCGGTCTAAACCAGCGAGGCGGCTATTCCGATAACGCCGGTATCGATGGCCATCCGCTTCATCGTGAACGTTGCCATCGCCGGCACGCGGCAAGGACTTCACGCCGGGGCGCTGCGGGTCTTCGCGGCGATCTGGCGGGGGCGCGACGGGGTGGATTGGCTGTCAAAACCGGTTTCGAGCGACTTGCCCGGCCGCCTAAACGTCACTATACGTTCCGCCGTCGCCGCCTTGACCAAGCTTTGGGTCGGGGCGCGGTGCGGCGCCATCGCTTATGTCAAAGCGTTGATCTGCCGGTGAATTTGCTGTGATAGCGGAACGGCAGTGCCGCGACCGGGGCGGTCCCGGCGGGGTCTTAAGGTTTCGCTCCCTTCGTCTATCGGTTAGGACGCCACCCTTTCACGGTGGAGAGAGCGGTTCGATTCCGCTAGGGAGCGCCACATCGCTCACCCGATTTCATTAATAAAATCATCAGCTTATCAGGAAAGTTGACCTTTCCCGGCCTCGTATGCCAGACAAAACGGCATACAAAACGTCATACAGGCGGGGCCGAACCTTGAGCGATCATCGCGACTATCTAACCGAGCGCAACGGCGTCTGGCATTACTACCGACGCGTGCCCAGCGAGTACGCGGCGCTCGATGCCCGCAGCCATGTAAAGATCAGCACGAAGGTCCGAGTTGCCAACGATCGCTCTGGGATCAAGGCCGGACGCGTAGCAGCCCGGATCAATGCGACGACCGAAAGCCTGTGGCGCGGTATGACTGACGGGAAAGCCGCCGATCAGAAACAGGCTCACGCCGATGCCGTGAAGATCGCCCGCAGCTTCGGCCTCGACTACCTCCAACCGGCCGATATCGCTCAGCGCCCGATCAACGAAGTCCTGAGCCGGATCGAGACCCTGTTGACCGGTGACCGGATCGAAAACCCTGCCATTCGGAAGGCTGTGCTCGGCGGCGTCGCGAAGCCGAAGGTGATGCTGAGCGGTCTATTCGCCGAATACGAGGCGACGCAGAAAACCGCGCTTTCGAAGATGTCACCGGATCAAATCAGAAAGTGGACAAGCGCGAAGAAGCGCGCCGTTGAAATCCTGATTGAGCAGCGCGGCGACAAGGCCATCCAAGACCTGTCCCGCGAGGATGCCTTGGCCTATGCCGATTGGTGGGAAGAACGCGTCGTCGCCGAGGGCATCGGAGCCGGTACCGCGAACAAGTCGATCAGCCACGTCACCGGCATGATCAAATCCGTTTCCAAACGGCTGCAACTGCGACTCGACAGCGTGTTCTCCGGTACTCGGATCGAAGGCGGCAGGGACGGTCAGCGGTCACCTTTCGCCGTCGAACATATCCGGGATTGCATCCTCGCACCGGGCGCGCTGGACGGCCTCAACGATGAAGCACGCGACGTCGTGCTCATCGTCATGGGTACCGGTGCACGCCCGTCTGAAATCGTGAACTTGAGCCGGCAACGGATCATGCTTACCGGCGAAACGCCGCATATTCGGATCGAAGCCGAAGGCCGCTTGCTCAAGACCGATCATTCCGAACGGGATATTCCGCTCGCCGGTCTCGCCCTCGAAGCCATGAAGCGCAATCCCAACGGCTTTCCACGATACGCCGATAAGGGCTCAACCCTTTCGGCGACGCTGATGAAGCATTTCAAAAAGGCCGGGTTGCTGCCGACTCCGAAGCATTCCGTTTACAGCTTCCGGCATTCGTTCAAGGATAGCCTGAAAGCCTCAGAATGCCCCGAGGAGATGATTGACGAACTGATGGGGCATTCTACCGGCAAGCCGAAGTACGGCGATGGCTATGGCCTGAAAATGAAGCAGCGCTATGTTCAGGCAGTCGTGAGCAACTTCACGCCGGCATCGGCGTCAACCCGCGCCGCTGCCTGATCCTTCCGACCCGGGCTCATCCAGAGGCAGCACGTCTGAGCGCGACCATCGTATATTGAACGGGCTCTGGTGGTATCCCTCAGGCTTGTGACGAGCCCCTTACGTCGAAGGCCGGCCAAAGCGCGCTTCACCGCAACGTGCTGTGCAGCGCTGCAAAGTCGATTGCCGCCATCGTCGGGCTGCACACCATAAGCGTCACAAGCGACGGTAAATGTTGTGGGCGGACTTTCGCACGCCTCCTCGCGGTGGTGGATCGCCTCGATACAAGCCCGCTCAATCCGTCCTAAACCGCGACTCATGTTCCGTTCCCTTAAGTGTTGCCTAGTTGTGCAAGATGTTGAATTGGGCAACACTTAGATGCAGCCTGATCGCGGAGTTGTTCGATATTACGCTTGGCGCGTGAGATCACGTCGTCGCCGGCACGCCGGGCCGCGATCTCGGCCTCGATCCGCTGCAACAGCGGTTCATAGATCGGTCCATCCTGAACGATGGCGTATGAGACGATCGCCAGCGCCCGCTCAAGGCGCTCGATCGAAGGTTGTTCTGACGATGTTTCCGGGGCGATACCGGGTGATGAGCGACGCATGGGGGCCTTGGATGCAAGAGGTGCATTCCACTGCCGAGGCCTGACGGAGCCGCTCTTTTGGGACGTCAGGGTGAGGATTTTCGCGCCGGCACCCAAGGAAAGTCATCTTTGCTAAACCGCGTCGGCCAAAGCCGTCAAGTCGAGTTTGCAGCTAACGGTGGCGAATGGCCTAATTTGTTCCGGGTGTTTTGCATCGATGGTATTCGCGGCACGCATACAAACTTGACAAGATCACTTCAGACGCATGCTCTGATCGACTCCGAATGGCCTGTTACATCTCAAATCGGTCACTTTTTTACTTAGCAAAATCCGCGACATACGCACATCGGTAAAGCTCGATTGACAGAAACCCCTGTGCCGCAATGGTTTCTTGAATTTTACTAGAGATGATTTCAGTCGCAAATGGATGGGATCGACGCTATCTTGTGAGCTTCGCAAAATGAAAAAGCCTCCCCGTGAAGGCGGCTCTTTCGGTCAATGCCGTGGCTGGCGTTTCATCTCCCGAACCCTAAAAGGACGGAAACTACTATGCCCATAATTACTCAATCCAAGTCGTGCGCGCAAGACGTCATTGACGCCAAGCGCAAACATTTCACGAAAACGAAGTTCGTTTGGATCGATCAGGTGATGCGAGACAAGCTTCTGCTGAGCAGCGCCAAGGTCGTCGTTTACGTCATCAGCCAGCATATCAACATCGAAAGCGGCGAAGCGTTTCCTTCGACGGAAACCATCGCTGAATGGGGAGGCTTGGCTCCTTCGTGCGTTCGGAAGGCGCTGAAGGCCTTGGCCGACTCCGGCCATCTCGAAGTCCAATGGGGCAAGCGAGGCCGTGGGCATCCGAACCGGTATCGGATGATCATCAAGCCGGGCAGCCACGATGTATCAGCGGTCAACCGGAAATGGCAATCCGGTTTGGAAAACAAACCGCTCAAGTGCGCGGTTTCAGATGATGATGGAGATAAACCGCATAGCTGTGCGGTTTTGGAGATCTTAAAACCGCTCAACGAGGACTAAAAACCGCACTTTCAGCATCATAAAACCGCTCAAGTGTGCCATGAACCAATTATAACCAAACTTAAGAAAGAAAGAGGGCGGTCTTCGACCGCCCCTACTGCATCCATTGTTGTGACTGCTGAATGTAACAAGCCGGCTTCCGACACGGTCAGCGATGAACGTGGGGCTGAGAAACCGGCGATCGCCCCAACGGGCAACGCGGAACACGGCTCCGAGGCGCTTCAAAGCGAGGACTGTGTTTTAGATGGCATTCTGTTCCTTCGACTCTGCGACGAAATTCGCGATCATGAGCGCGATGAAGTCCTCATGGCTTATGCGCTGACGCGCAACGCCGGGTATACAGCGGACGAGATTTCCGATCTCTGGCAGGCCGAGTTGGACAAACTTTACCCCTCTCACCCTGCCGATCTCGCCACCTATCTCGCCGAAAGCTCAAACACCGGCACTGCCGGGCCGATTAAGGAAAACGACCATTCAATCGCTGCCGATGCCGGACCTCTTTCTCAGAATGAGGGGGGGTCGACGCACGGCGTAACGGTGGCACCGGCCGGCATCGCGATCGGCGAGGCCCACCAATCGCCAGCGGTGGCGTTGGGTGCGTCCAATCGATCCGGGCATGGTGTCGACACAGGGCAGAGCGCAAAACGCATCAGCGGCCACGAAGCGCGGGGAATGCCATGAACACGTCCGAAGCCGTTGCAGCCATCCAAGCTGGGTATGGCATCTGCCTCGCCATGGACGGGGTAAATCCAAATTGGGCAATTGCCTATCCGTAAGCAGCGCGGCTGCTTGCGTCGGCCAAGCGATGCTCATGGTCGTAGGCTGCGAGGCTGCTGAGCAGCTTGTCCGGGGAATGGTCGGCTCAGATGACTCCGCCCGGGTCGATCCTTTGGCCTCGATCATCACCGATCGAAACATCGGACCGATCATTCGCGACGGGATCCCCTGTACATGGGCATCGCCTATCCGTCCCCTCGCAACGCCGCTCACGCCGATCCTCAGGCCCGGCAAGGAACTATCTGTTGCCAACCATGGGACGGCAGCATCACGGCGACCCTCAGTCACGTCATCCCATCCCATAGGCGATGAGATCATAGGTGGAGGCACTGGCCTCTCTTCCTTTCTCTCACGCTTCAGCCTGCCTGCCTCATCCATGGAGTTTGCATTTGAACGGATAGGGGGCGCTAATACCCAAAAGGTTCTATGGACCACCCCGCCGGGGTCGGGTCACGCGCCAGTTCGACCTCGCGCTAGCGATAGGCTTTTTACTAGGGGGTTAATAGCTTGGAGCAAATCAAACAGCAAAAATCACAGTGGCATTGGAGTTGGATGATGAATTTGGATCGTGACATTTTCGGCGAACCGGAGCCGATTTTCGCTGGCAGTCCACGCTATGTGCGGGTGAAAGCGGCTTTGCCGCTCATCGGTATCGGCAGAACCGGCTCTACGAGCTGATCGGCGGTGGCGACATCCGCGCCATCAAGCTCGGTGGGATGCATTGGTTTGCGAAGCGTCGCGGCATTGTTCGCGCGCTGCCCCGAAATCGCCCCCGAAACCATCGGCGCGTGATCAGCCCTGAAGCCCTTGGGCTGGATGCCGGCTTGGCCGGCCTTGGTCGACCAGCCTTGGAAGCCTGCTTGAGCCAGCTGCGGGGCTCACTGACGAGTTCGCATCCATCCCCGGCGGGCTCTGCCGCCGTCGCCACACGCAGGCGGGCCAGTGGCGCAATGCCCATCTGCGAAGTCCATGACTTTCCTCACGAAGCCCTCCTCAGCCACTCACGGAAGGAATACGGCGGATGATCGGAAACATCCCGGCATCAGTGAAAGACTACATCGCAGGCGGTGGCTTTGCCGCGCTCTGCCCGTCAGATTGCGGGCGGTACGTCACCGTGACGCCGGCACCTGACAAACGGCAGGATGCTGCCCGCGTGTTCTGGCGAACGCGTCGGATGCCGAAACCATCGCGAAGAAGGTGAACGGCAGTCTTGGAAAGTCCGGCTCCGCTCCCAATGATCTCGCAGCGAAGGTCAAGGCCGCTGCCCGTAGCTTCACCCCTGGCGCGTTTTTCCATTTTCAAATTGAGGTCCGCTTAGCGGGATACAGCAGACCAGATTTGCTCACGTTGAGTTTCTTCCGATTTTGACCCAAAGCGGAAGTCGCGCCTAGCCTTCAACTTTCCCTTGGTGTCAAGGTATCGGAGCAGCCGATGAATGCCTAGGCCGACGAGAATGAGGAGCACTGCGAAATCCGGCAGCAAAAGAAG
>CAVWMY010000006.1:0-334036 GCA_963756215.1 uncultured Alphaproteobacteria bacterium
ATTCGAACCTGCAACCCACGGAGTAGAAATCCGTTACTCTATCCAGTTGAGCTATGGGACCATCGGCGAACAGATCGCTCGGTCTTCATACCACTGCCAATATGAAAAATCCGCTTCGCCGCCAAGCCTGTTCCGAACCATTTTCAACGACCCGCCGACAAAAGCATGACGACGGCTCGCCTTGTGAGCGCCAGGCGCGGCCTGCGGCTGCCGGTTGGAGCGGGAATTGACCGGGACATATTTTACCCAACGTTTTGGCTGGTGCGATGCCTTCGCCTGCCGGTTCCATTGTCATGAGGCCGTTACCTCTCCTAACCTGTCCGCAAAATTTCTATCTGGATTGGCGGCGTTGTCCGCCCATGGAGTTTCGGTCATGATCGGATTGGTTCGCGCCGTGGTCGTCTGCGCCGCGCTGATGCTCGGCTTCGTTACGGCGGACGCCGGCGACAAGGCCTTCAGGCGGGACGATCTGGCCGATTCGGCGATCAAACTCGAAGCCCAGTTGAAGAGTGAGGCCGGAGCTGTTGCCAAGCCGGTGGGTACGCTGCGGACCGAGGCCGACGCCGCTTTCAAACGCAATGATTTTCGCAGCGGCTTGCTGCTTCTGGGCCAAATCGCCGCCAACTCGCCCGACGACGGCAATAACTGGCTGCGGCTTGCCCGCACCATTTTCCAGGTCCGCACCTTGAGCAGCAGCGAGCAGACCTTTCTGCTCGAGCGCGCCTCGACCGCAGCCTACATCGCCTATCAACGGGCCGGTTCCGCGGCCGAGGAGGCGGATGCTCTGGCCGTGCTCGGCAACGCCATGTCCGAGCGCAAGCTGTGGCGCCCGGCCTTGGATGCGCTGCGGCTCTCGCTGGATATGCGCGAGGTCGCCGGCGTGCGGGGACAATACGAAAAGTTGCGCGACGAGCATGGCTTCCGGTTGCTCGATTACACCGTCGATTCCGACGCCGCCTCGCCGCGCGCCTGTTTCCAATTCTCCGAGGACCTTGCCAAGCGCACCGACTTCGCGCCGTTCCTGGCGTTGGCCGGCAGCGACAAGCCGGCGCTGTCGTCGGAAGGACGGCAGCTTTGCGTCGATGGTCTCAAGCACGGCGAACGCTACAACATCAATTTGCGCGTGGGATTGCCGTCGACGGTCCGCGAAACTCTACCGAAATCGGCCGAATTCAACATCTATGTGCGCGACCGCAAGCCGTTCGTGCGCTTCACGGGACGGGCTTACGTGCTGCCGCGCACCGGCCAGCGCGGAATTCCCCTGGTCAGCGTCAATACGCCTGCAGTGTCGGTGAACGTCTTTCGGATCGGCGACCGCAACCTGATCAATACCGTGATCGACAGCGATTTTCAGAAATCACTGAGTTCATACCAGCTTTCAAATCTCGGCGATGAGCGTGGCGTCAAGGTCTGGTCCGGCGAACTAGCCACGGCAACCACCCTCAATCAGGATGTCACCACCGCGTTTCCGGTCGATCAGGCGCTGGGCGACCTGCAGCCGGGTGTGTACGTCATGACCGCATCGGCCAAGGGGCCCGCGGGCGGCGATGACGACGGTCAACTCGCGACCCAATGGTTCATCGTGTCCGATCTCGGCCTTGCCGCATTCTCCGGCAACGACGGCATCCATGTATTCGTCAATTCGTTGGCCTCGACCGATGCTGTCGCCAACGCTGAGGTGCGGCTGATCGCGCGTAACAATGAGATTCTCGCCACCCGCAAGACGGACGAGTCCGGCCAAGCGCTGTTCGAAGCGGGATTGGCGCTCGGCGAGGGTGGTCTGTCGCCGGCGATGCTGACGGTCGTCAGCGAAAAGACCGACTATGCCTTCCTCAGTTTGAAGACCGATGCGTTCGATCTGTCGGATCGCGGGGCTTCCGGCCGCGCGGTGCCCGCCGGCGCGGACGCTTTCGTCTACGCCGAACGCGGCGTCTACCGTTCCAATGAGACGGTGTACCTCACGGCGCTGTTACGCGACGGGCAGGGCAACGCGGTGACAGGCGCCCCGCTGACGCTGGTGATCGAACGGCCGGATGGCGTGGAATTCCGCCGCGCCGTCCTGGCGGATCAAGGGGCCGGCGGCCGCAGCATGGCCGTGTCGCTCAATTCCGCGGTCCCCACCGGGACCTGGCGCGCGCGCGCGTACACCGATCCGAAGGCCGCGCCGGTCGGCCAAACCAGCTTCATGGTCGAGGATTATGTTCCTGAACGGATCGAATTCAACATATCCAGCAAGGAGAAAGCCCTTAAACCTGAGGTTCCCGTGGAGCTTAAGGTTGATGGTCATTTCCTTTACGGAGCCCCGGCATCGGGTCTTCAGCTGGAAGGCGATATGCTGGTTGCGCCGGCTGCGGAGAGGCCCGGCTACCCCGGCTATCAATTCGGCGTCGACGACGAGGAGACCGCCGGCAACGAACGGACACCGATCGAAAACCTGCCGGAAGCCGACGCCAGCGGGGTTGCCACATTCCCGGTCGGCCTCGCAAAAGCGCCCACGTCGACGCGCCCGCAGGAAGCCCAGATATTCATCCGCATGGCGGAAGTCGGCGGTCGTGCGGTCGAGCGCAAACTGGTTCTGCCGATTGCGCCGACCGCGGCGATGATCGGCGTGAAACCGCTGTTCGGGGACAAGAGTGTCGCCGAAGGCGACAAGGCCAGTTTCGACGTCACGTTCGTTGCACCTGACGGCAAGCCAATAGCGCGCGAAGGCCTGCGCTACGAACTGCTGAAAGTCGAATCCCGCTATCAATGGTATCGACAAAATTCGTCCTGGGACTACGAGCCGGTCAAGACGACCACGCGGGTCGCCGATGGCGATCTCACCATCAGCGCGGACAAGCCATCGCGCGTGACGTTGTCGCCTCAGCCCGGCCGCTATCGGCTGGATGTGAAATCCACGGAGGCTGACGGGCCGCTGACGTCAGTGCAATTCGATGTCGGTTGGTACTCCGACGGCAGCGCCGATACGCCGGACCTGCTCGAGACCTCGGTCGACAAGCCGGAGTATCAGTCCGGCGACACGATGGTAGTGTCGGTCAACGCGCGTTCAGCCGGCAAGCTGACCATCAACGTGGTGGGCGACCGGCTGCTGACAACGCAAACGTTGGACGTCAAGCAAGGTACCGCCCAGGTCAGGATTCCCGTCGGCAAGGATTGGGGCACGGGCGCCTATGTGGTGTCGACGCTTCGCCGTCCGCTCGATACGGCGGCCCAGCGAATGCCGGGGCGGGCCATCGGTCTGAAATGGTTCTCGATCGACAGGAAGACGCGCACTTTGCAGGTAAACCTGTCACCGCCGGCGCTGGCGCGTCCCGGCTCCACACTCAAGATTCCGGTCAAGCTCGGCGGTCTAAGTGACGGTGAAGACGCCAGGATCGTCGTTGCCGCGGTCGATGTCGGTATTCTCAACCTGACCAACTACAAGCCGCCGGCCCCGGACGACTATTATCTCGGCCAGCGCGGCATGACGGCGGAAATCCGCGACCTGTACGGGCAGTTGATCGACGGCATGCAGGGTACCCGCGGCCAGATCAAGACCGGCGGCGATTCCGCCGGGGCGGAGTTGCAAGGCAGCCCGCCGACGCAGAAGCCGCTCGCGCTGTACTCGGGAATAGTCACGGTGGCCTCCGACGGCTCGGCCGAGATCAGTTTCGATATTCCGGAATTCGCCGGTACCGCCCGGGTAATGGCGGTCGCCTGGACTGCGACCAAGCTCGGCCGCGCCACGATCGACGTTACGGTGCGCGATCCCGTGGTGCTGACGACGACGCTGCCGCGCTTCCTGCTCAATGGTGATCACGGCACCATGAGCTATGACCTGGACAATGTCGAAGGCGCGCCGGGTGATTACGCGATCAGCGTCAAGACGTCCGGACCGGTCAGGGTCAGCGGCAATCCGATCACCACGGTCAAGCTGGCCGCCAAACAGCGCAGCTCGATGTCGCTTCCGCTCGATGCTTCCGGCACCGGTACAGCGCAGCTCGACGTCGATATCAGGGGACCGAACGGGCTGACATTGGCGCGGCATTATGCGCTCGACGTCAAGGCGGCGACGCAAATACTCGCGCGCCGCTCGATCCGCACCTTGGCCAAGGGCGAGAGCCTTACCTTGACGCCCGACATGTTCTCCGACCTGGTGCAGGGCACCGGCAGCGTTTCGTTGTCCGTAAGCCTCTCCTCGGCGCTAGACGCGGCGACCATCCTCAAGGCACTCGACCGTTATCCCTATGGCTGCTCGGAGCAGATCACGAGTCGCGCGATGCCGCTATTATATGTCAATGACCTCGCGGCCGGTGCGCATCTGGCGATGGATACGGCAGTCGACGGGCGCATCAGGGATGCAATCGAACGGCTGCTGGCGCGGCAAGGCTCGAACGGCTCGTTCGGATTATGGTCCTCGGGTGGCGACGATGCGTGGCTCGACGCCTACGTCACGGATTTCCTGACACGTGCCCGTGAAAAGGGATTCGCGGTGCCGGATGTCTCATTCAAGAGCGCACTCGACCGCATTCGCAATTCGGTCGCCAACGCCGACGAGCCTGAAAAGGATGGCGGCCGCAACCTGTCATACGGACTCTACGTGCTCGCCCGCAACGGCAACGCGCCGATCGGCGACCTGCGTTATCTCGCCGATACCAAGCTGAAGAATCTGGCGACGCCGATCGCGAAATCGCAGTTGGCGGCGGCCCTGGCGCTGGTCGGAGACCGGGCGAGGGCGGAGAGGGTCTATACGGCCGCACTCGAAGACCTGAACCCGAAGCCGGCGCTGGAATTCGGCCGGGTCGACTATGGCAGCGCGTTGCGCGATGCGGCCGCGCTTGTATCTCTGGGCGGCGAGGGCAATGCATCGCCTGCAACGTTGACGCAGGCGGTCGCGCGCGTCGAGGTAGCGCGAGGCTTGACGCCTTACACCTCCACCCAGGAAAACGCGTGGCTTGTGTTGGCGTCGCGCGCGCTGGCAAAGGAAACACTGGCGCTCGATGTCGATGGATCGCCGGTCAAGACCGCGCTGTTTCACAGCTATAAGGCTGCCGACATTGCGGGCAAGCCGATCATGATCACCAATACCGGTGATGCGGGTGTGCAGGCGGTGGTCTCGGTCAGCGGTGCGCCGATCACTCCGGAGCCCGCGGCATCCCATGGATTCAAGATCGAGCGCAACTATTTCACCCTCGACGGCAAGCCAGCCGACGTCTCGAAGGTCAAGCAGAACGACCGCTTCGCCGTCGTTCTCAAGGTAACCGAAGCCAAGCCGGAATTCGGTCATATCATGGTGTCGGATTATCTGCCCGCCGGCCTGGAGATCGACAATCCGCATCTGGTCTCATCCGGTGACACCGGGACGCTGGACTGGATCGAGGACGGCCAGGAGCCCGTCAATACCGAATTCCGCGACGACCGGTTTACGGCTGCCATCGATCGCGCCGCCAACGACAAGTCGGTGTTTACGGTGGCCTACGTGGTGCGCGCGGTGTCGCCGGGCAAATACGTGTTGCCGCAGGCCTATGTTGAGGACATGTACAACCCTTCACGCTACGGCCGCACCGGTACCGGCGCGGTTGAGGTGCGTCCGGCTAAATGAGCGGTTCACCGACCATAACGTCGCCAATGAGCGGCTGGCGGAAGTTCAAGCTGGCGATCGCGGCGGCTGCCGTCGCGGGTTTGCTCCTGATTGGTGTGTTTGTGGGGTGGGTGGTCTCGCTCGGGCCCGTTCCCCTGGAGCAGGCGCGGCAAGTCTCCACGACCGTCATCGATCGCAATGGCAAGCTGCTGCGCGCCTACGCCATGGCCGACGGCCGCTGGCGGTTGCCGGTGAATGCCCGCGGTGCCGTCGATCCGACCTATCTCAAACTGCTGTTTGCCTACGAAGACCGACGTTTTTATTCGCATCACGGCGTCGATCCGCTGGCGCTGAGTCGTGCCGCGTTTCAGCTTCTCACTCGGGGCCACATCGTATCCGGCGGCTCGACCATCACGATGCAGCTTGCCCGCCTGATCGAGCCGCGGCGGCAACGGTCGCTTCACGCCAAGCTGCGGCAAATGGTTCGCGCTGTCGAGATCGAGCGGCAATTGACCAAGGACCAGATCCTCGACCTTTATCTGACGCTGGCGCCCTATGGCGGCAATCTCGAGGGCATCCGCGCCGCCTCGATTGCTTATTTCGGCAAAGAGCCGAAGCGGCTGTCGCTGGCGGAATCGGCGTTATTGGTGGCGCTGCCGCAATCGCCGGAAAACCGGCGACTGGATCGCTACCCCGCGGTCGCGCGGATCGCGCGTGACCGCGTGCTCGATCGCATGGTCGAGGATGGCGTTGTGTCGAAGGAAGATGCCGTAGCGGCCAAGGCCGTGCCAGTGCCGCGAATGCGTCGTCCGATTCCCATTCTGGCGCCGCATTCCGCCGATCGCGCCGTTGCGACCCTCAGGGGCACGCCGGTCATTTCGCTGACGCTGGATTCCACGCTGCAGAGAAACCTGGAAGCGTTGGCGCGCGACCGCGCCATCGCGTTGGGGCCGCAAGTTTCCGTCGGCATTGTCGCGGTGGATAGCGAAAGCGGCGATGTGCTGGCACGGGTTGGTTCGCCGGATTATTTCGATGACCGCCGCGCCGGGCAGGTCGACATGACTCGTGCGGTGCGCTCGCCGGGATCGACGCTGAAGCCTTTCATTTACGGTCTCGCTTTCGAAGACGGCTTCGTTCACCCCGAAAGCCTGATCGACGATCGACCGATTCGGTTTGGCGACTATGCGCCGCAGGATTTCGACATGACCTTTCAGGGTACCGTGTCCGTGCGAAAGGCGCTCCAGCTCTCCCTGAACGTGCCGGCGATTGCTCTGCTGGATCGGGTCGGCGCGAGCCGGTTGTCGTCGCGGTTGAAGCAGGCGGGCGGCAACCTGGTGCTTCCGAAAGACGAAGCGCCCGGGCTGGCGATGGGGCTCGGCGGCGTCGGCGTCACACTGCAGGACCTGGTACAACTCTATGCCGGGATTGCGCGGCTCGGCACCACGCGACCGTTACGGGAGATCATCGGCACCGACGATGCACCGGGGGATTCGTTGCGGCTGATGGATCAGGTCGCAGCCTGGCAGGTCGCCGATGTGCTGATGGGCACGCCGCCACCCGAGAACGGCCTGCAACACCGGATCGCATTCAAGACCGGCACCAGTTACGGCTACCGTGATGCCTGGTCGGTCGGGTTCGACGGCCGCTTGACCATCGGTGTCTGGGTCGGCCGACCGGATGGGGTGCCGGTTCCCGGCCTGGTCGGCCGAGTCGCCGCGGCGCCGATCCTGTTCGACGCCTTTGCCCGGACCGGAAAAAAGCCGGCGGCTCTCCCGAAGCCGCCCAAAGGCGTGCTGATCGCGAGCAATGCCAAGCTCCCGTTGCCGTTACGCCGGTTCCGTCCGTTGGGAGACCTGGTTCGGACCGGTAGCGAGCAGGCTCCCCATATCCAATTTCCCCTGAACGGTTCCCGGATCGACGCGACCGGCGGCGGCGCCGGGTTTGCGGCCATGCCGGTGAAGGTCGCCGGCGGGGTGCTTCCGATGACCATGCTGGTGAACGGCATCGCGGCAGGCGAGATCGATAGCCGCCGCCAACGCTTGGTCGATCCGCCCGGACCGGGCTTTGTCAGGCTGACCGTGATCGACGCCACGGGCGCCGCCGACACAGTCGTGGTCAGAATTCAATAAAGCCTCGCTAAGCGGTTGTCGCGACGGCAGTTCCGGCGTATGCGGGACCCATGGCCGAGACCTATGCACGTCCCCGATTTGGAGAGCCGCGCGAGCCGAAGCGCCGGGTAAATCCCGGTAGCCGGCTGATGGGGCTGATCGATTTTGCCACCGCCAGCCATGTCCGCGCGGTGGCGTTCCTGCTCCTGTGCGGTCTTCTTTTGTTCCTGCCGGGATTCTTCAATATCCCGCCGATCGATCGGGACGAGGCAAGGTTCGCGCAAGCGACCAAGCAGATGGTCGAAACCGGCGACCTCGTGGACATCCGGTTCCAGGATGAGGTCCGCTACAAGAAGCCGGTCGGCATCTACTGGTTGCAAGCCGCCGCCGTCGAAACCGCGTCGGCGCTTGGCGTGCCGCGGGCGCAGGTCCGCGTCTGGCTATATCGGGTTCCATCCCTGATCGGCGCGATCGGCGCGGTTTTGCTGACCTATTGGACCGCGCTGGCCTTCGTGACGCGGCGGGGCGCCGTGCTTGCGGCCTTGATGATGTGCAGTTCGGTGCTGCTCGGCGTCGAGGCGCGACTTGCCAAGACCGACGCCATGCTGCTGCTGACCGTGGTGGCGGCGATGGGCGCGCTGGCGCGGGTATATCTGTCGTGGCAGCGAGGCGAAGACCCCGAGCATCCGCCCTGGTCCTGGCCTGTGATTTTCTGGACCGCGCTCGCCGGCGGCATCCTGCTCAAGGGGCCGCTGATTCTGATGTTCGTCGGGCTGACGATCGCCGCGCTCGCGATCCTCGACCGGTCCGCCGGCTGGCTTTGGCGCCTGCGGCCGGTTTGGGGACTAATGTGGACGCTTGTTCTGGTGCTGCCGTGGTTCGTCGCGATCTTCTGGCGCGCCGGTGACGCGTTTTTCGCCGATTCTATCGGCGGCGACATGCTGAGCAAGCTGTCGGCGCAGGAATCCCACGGCGCGCCGCCCGGCGTCTATTTGTTGCTGTTCTGGGTGACGTTCTGGCCGGGCGCGCCGCTGGCCGGCATGGCGGTGCCGGCGGTCTGGCGGGCCCGGCGCGAGCCCGGTGCGCAGTTTCTGCTGGCGTGGCTGGTGCCGTCCTGGATCGTGTTCGAGGCGGTGCTGACCAAGCTGCCGCATTATGTCCTACCGCTCTATCCGGCGATCGCCATCCTGACGATCGGCGCGCTCGAGCGCCGCGTGTTGTCGCGATCGTGGTTACGGCGCGGGGCGGCGTGGTGGTTCGCCATTCCGGCGATGACCTCGGTGATCGCCGTGATCGGCGCGGTGACGCTGACGCGCCAGCCGGTGTTTCTGGCGTGGCCATTTGTGGCGGCTGCGCTCATCTTCGGGTTGTTCGCGTGGTGGCTTTACGACGACAATCGCGCCGAACGGTCGTTGCTCAATGCGGTGGTCGCCGCGATGTTTCTGGCGATGGCCATCTATGGCGTCGTGGTGCCGGCCTTGACGCCGCTGTTTCCGAGCGCCGAGATCGCCCGCGCGCTGCGCAACGTCGTTTGTGTCGGGCCGAAAGCGGCTGCTGCAGGTTTCCTTGAGCCCAGTCTCGTGTTCATGACGGGTACGTCGACCTTGCTGACCGACGGATCGGGCGCAGCCGATTTTCTGGGCCAGGGCAGTTGCAGGTTCGCGCTGGTCGAAGGCCGCTCGGAACGCGCCTTTGCGCAGCGCGCCGAGGCGATCGGCTTGCGCTACAACGTTGCCACGCGCATCGAGGGCTACAATATTTCGCAGGGCAGGCCGATTTCGATCGCGATTTTCCGCTCGGAAGGCACGGAATAAGATGCCGATGCCTGCCGCGGGCCAGGCCCCCGTGAACTATTTCACGCGGCTTTACCCGGTGCTTCAGCGCTCGACGGTGCAACTGGTGCGCCGGGCCTCGCACCCGCGGGCCGGCGCATCGGCGCAGCGCTTGTTGCGGGCTACGTGGCCATTGTTGGCCGCCGGCGTAGTCGTCGTCGTTGCCTTGATGTTTGCGCTGGACGCAAGCGAGATCGGCATGATGCCACCGCGCGGCGCGGCCAGTCTCTGGCTGGTTCGGATCATCACTGATTTTGGAAAGGCAGCCTACGTATTGAGTGCGCTGGCCGGATTGCTGCTTGCGGTCGCACTGGCCGCGCCGGTTCTGCGGGGAGTTTCCCGAGCCAACGTGCTCCGTCTCGGAACGAAGCTGCAGTTCCTGTTTTTTGCCGTGCTGGTGCCGGTTCTCGCGGGTGAGGTCATCAAGTGGATCGTCGGGCGCGGCCGGCCGTTTGTCGGTGGCGAGGCCAATGCCTTCAACTTCGCACATTTCGCCGGAACCGAAGCCTATGCCAGCTTTCCGTCGGCGCATGCCATCACCAGCGCCGCTCTGGCTTTCGCGGTTTCGGCGCTGTGGCCACAGGCGCGGGGTGCGATGATCGTGTATGCCGTGCTGATCGCCGGCAGCCGGCTCGTATTATTGGCTCACCATCCCAGCGACGTCGTCGCGGGCGCCCTGATCGGCGTTGCCGGCGCAATGGCCGTGCGACACTGGTTCGCGGTGCGCCGTCTGGGCTTCATGATCAACCGCGACGGGGCGATCCTGCCTTTGGTCCGATCCCCGCCCGGACCGCGCAAAAGGGTTGCCCGGGAGGCGTCGGCCCCATAAGAAGCGGGCGCCGCAAGCCCCGACCCGCCGTAACCGGCCGGGCGGCCAACTCAAACGATGAGCGCTGATTTGCCGTCTTCCGCCCCCGCCGCCGTGGCCGTTTCTATCGTTGTGCCCGTGCGCAACGAGGCTGAGAACGTAGCGCCGCTGGTTGCCGAAATCGCGGCCGCTCTCGACGGGCGCTGGGCGTACGAGATCGTCTACGTCAATGACGGCTCGACCGACGCGACCGCCGAGCGTTTGGCGGCCCTCATGGCGCAGCGCGCAAACCTGCGCCAGATCCGTCACGCCGCATCGTCCGGTCAGTCGGCCGCGGTGCGCAGCGGGGTCCGCGCGGCGCGTGGCGCCATCGTGGCGACGCTCGACGGCGACGGGCAAAACGATCCGGCCTTCCTGCCTGATTTGATCGCCGCGATCGAGAGCGGCGGAGACCGCGTGGGACTTGTCGCGGGGCAACGGGTCGGGCGCAAGGATACCGGTTTCAAGAAAATTCAATCGCGCATTGCCAACGGCGTCCGTAGTGCCGTGTTGCACGATGGTACGCGCGACACCGGTTGCGGCCTTAAGGCGTTCCGGCGCGAGGTGTTTCTCTCCATGCCTTATTTCGATGGGTTGCATCGCTTCCTGCCGGCGCTGATGCGCCGCGAAGGATACGAAATCGCCTATGTCGATGTCACCGATCGGCCACGCCGTTCGGGTGTATCGAACTATGGTTTTTTCGATCGGCTTTGGATCGGCATCATGGATATGGCCGGCGTGTGGTGGCTGATCCGTCGAAAGAAAACAACACCCCTTGCGACCGAGGTGTTCCGCCATGACTGAGCTGTTCAACGCGCTCGCCGCTTATCTGCATGATGTCTTTGTCATCAAATTCGATGGCTGGGTCATTCTGGGGTTCGTAGCGCAGGGGTTTTTCACCATGCGTTTCGTGGTGCAATGGATTGCATCCGAACGCGCACGAAAAAGCGTGGTCCCGGTGGCGTTCTGGTTTTTCTCGATCGGTGGCGGCGTGTTGCTGCTGGCCTACGCGCTGTATCGCAAGGATCCGGTGTTCATCGCGGGGCAGGCGTTCGGCCTCGTGGTTTACGTGCGGAATCTGTATTTCATCATCATGGAAGGCCGCAAGGAGCCGGCCGTCGATTGATATCTGTCAGCGCGGGAACGGGGGCGCCGCCGGTATCGGCAGTGTCGCCAGATCATTGTCGGCCTGCTGATAGGCCGGCAACTCGCCGGCCGCGTCGAGCACGGGGTAGGCCACCGAACAGATATGCGAGTGGATCCGCCGCAGGTCGCGCAGCACGTCGAGATGCAGCGAGGTGGTCTCGATGGTCTCGGGACGGCCTTCGCGCAGCCGCTCAAGGTGCCGCTCCACTGCGGCAAGCTCGGTGCTGCGTAGAACGGCCTTTTCCGCCAGCAGTCTGCGCGCTTCATTGACATCGCCCGACATGAAGACGCCGAACGCGATCCGAAGCAAGTCCGTCGTTCGCTTGTGGAACGCCGAGAGCTCTTCGGCGCCTTCCGGCGAGAACTGGAGCCTTCGCTTGATTTTCTTGGCGGCAAGCTCGCTCAGATTCTTGTCGATGATATCGCCGACGTGCTCCAGATTGATGGTGAAGGAAATGATCTCCATCGCCCGGCGCGCTTCGCGCTCGTCAAGGCTGCCGCGGGTCAACTTGGTGACGTAGAGCTTGATCGCCTCGTCGAGACGGTCGACGTTGTTGTCCATCCTGGACACCTGATCGACCAGCGAGCGATCGTCGGTCATCATTGCCGCCATCACTTTGCGCAACATGACTTCGACGTGGTCGCCCATGCGCAGGGCTTCGCGTGCCGCGTCCGCCAGAGCGAGCGACGGCGTTTCGAGCGCGGCCTCGTCGAGGTATCGCGGCAGCGACGGATCGGCCTCCCGCGCCCGGCTCGGCAGCAGCTTTTTCAGAAGCCCGGCCAGTTGGTCGAGCAAGCCGATGAAAATGATCGCCGTGACCACGTTGAATGCGATGTGGAATTCGGCGGTCATTTTTGCCAGGTCGGGCTGCCAGGCCTGCAACAGCGCGGTGATCGGCCGCAGGAATGGTGCGACCAGCAGCACGCCGGCCAGCCGATTGATGAGATTGCCGAGCGGAAGACGAAAGCTCGAGGGATTGTCGCGGCGTGCGCCCTCCAACATCGGATTGATGGCGCTGCCGAGGTTGGCGCCGAGCACCAACGCTAGCGCGGCGAACGGCGAGATGAATTGCGAATATGCCAACGACATCACCAGGAGGACGCTGGCCACGCTGGAGTGGACGGCCCAGGTGACGGCCGCGCCGATGACGATGCAAAGAACGGGATCGCTCGTGATCGCGTTCATGAAGACGCGGACACCCGGTGCGTTTTCCGCGGGCGCGAGTGTGTCGAGCAGAATGTGCAGCGCCAGCAGCATCAGGCCGAGCCCGATCGAGACGCGGCCGATATCCTTGATCCAAGAGCGCGCGCCGCCGCGGAAGGCAACGAGGCCAAGGACAAAGAGCACCGGCGCCACGGCCGAGACGTTGAACGACAGGACCTGAACGATCAGGGTGGTACCGACATTGGCCCCGAGCATGATCGCAAGCGCCGGCACCAGGCTAACCAGGCCTTCATATGCAAAGGAACTCGTGATCAGTGCGGTTGCGGTGCTGCTTTGTAACAGAGCGGTCAGGCCGATGCCCGCCGCAAAGGCGGTGAAGCGGTTATTGAGCGCTTTCGCCAGCAACAAACGCAGGTCCGGCCCGAACGCGCGCAAGATTCCGCTGTGGACCATGTGCAGGCCCCACAGCAACAATGCAACGCCACCCATCAGGTCGAGAAGAACCAGGCTTCCCATGGTTTCCAGCTTCCGGATTTCGCTCGAAGGATTCGATTATCGGTAAATGCCGGCGGGTCAATCCTTTTGTGCGGAAGATCGTTCCGGACCGCGGCAGCGACTGCTCCGATAGCGCCTGGCCAGCGGACCGAAAGCCGATCGCCGCGAGCTACACCGCATTGAAGGCCGAAAATCCACGCTCCAGGTCGGCCTTGAGGTCATCGATATTCTCCAGACCGATATGCAGACGCAATGTCGGGCCGCCCGGCGCCCACTTGGTCGCGGTGCGATAGCCTTCGCAGTCGAACGGGATGACGAGGCTTTCGAAGCCGCCCCACGAGTAACCCATGCCGAACAGCTTGACGGTATCGAGCAGGGCGTCGACCGCTTTTTGCGGTGCCGGCCTCAGAACGATACTGAACAGGCCGGACGCGCCGGTGAAGTCCCGTTTCCAGATCGCATGACCAGGATCGCTTTCCAGCGCAGGGTGCAGAACCCTGATGACTTCCGGCCGCGTTGCCAGCCACCGCGCCATCGCGAGCCCGGATCGCTGATGCTGCGCGAGCCGCACCGCGAGCGTGCGCAGGCCACGCAGCGCGAGAAAGACGTCTTCGGGGCCGGCGCAAACGCCGAGTTGCCGGATCGCCTC
The DNA here is from genome assembly GCA_963756215.1 of uncultured Alphaproteobacteria bacterium. Lineage (GTDB taxonomy): Bacteria > Pseudomonadota > Alphaproteobacteria > Rhizobiales > Xanthobacteraceae > Bradyrhizobium. Next base: position 13,803 of record CAVWMY010000006.1, read on the forward strand.
GCCGATCAGCGGCCACGCTTTCGCGTTGGCCGAGATCGTCCCGAACATGATGTCGGAATGCCCGCCGATATATTTGGTGGCGGCCTGCATACTGATGTCGACGCCTTGCTCCAGCGAGCGGTGATACAACGGGGTCGCCCATGTATTGTCGTCGATCACCAGGGCATTGCGGGCGTGCGCGACGCCGGCGATGGCGGGGATGTCGGGCATCTCGAACGATTGCGATCCCGGCGCTTCGACCAGCACGGCCCTGGTATTGGGCTTGAACAGTTCGGACACGCGGGCGCCGAGCGCGGGATCGAAATAGGTGGTCTCGATGCCGAGACCGGCAAGCAGGCCATTGCAGAAATTGCGTGAGGGTCGATAGACGCTGTCGCACACCAGCAGATGATCGCCGGCCTTGAGGACGGCGAGCAACGTCGTGGTAATCGCCGCCAGACCCGAGGGCGCCAGGCCGACGCCCGCGCATTGCGGCCCCTCGAGGGCCATCAGCGCCTCTTGCAGCGCTTTGGTCGTCGGCGTGCCGTGGCGGCCGTACTGGAACTCGCCACGATGGGCATGCAGATCATCCGCGGTCGGATACAGCACCGTGGAACCATGAACGACCGGAGGATTGACGAATCCCTTTTGTGCCTTGGTGTCGCGTCCCGCCGTCACTAGGACGGTTTCGGCATGAGGCGGGGCGGATTGTTGGTCGTTTTTCGAGAAACTCATGCCTGCCGCCACCAAAGACGTTTTGCCGCAGCCACGCCGCTTGAGCGTTCCGCCGAGCACGGTTCGTACCGGGTTCGTTAATAACAGGACACAGAAGACTGCCGTCAACCCCTTGACCCGGCGGGCCAGTCGTTCTGTGATGCAAATACTCTATTTCGTCGCCGCATGTTGAGGGGCCTGCCGCGATCTCAGATCCATCGTTCGACCGGACCGCTCGTCAAACTGCCCGTCAGTTTGGCTGCGGCACTAGTGGATCGCGAGTTGGCCCGTCGGTGCGCGCGATGTTAAGCAACCCTATCCGGACGACCTTTGAAAGGCTTTGCCATGAAACGCGTATCCCTGGTTTGCACCCTAGCTTTTGCCGCCGGTTTTTCGGTGCAGGCGGCTCATGCGCAGACACTCAAAACGGTCACGGATCGCGGCATGTTATCCTGCGGCGTCAGCCAGGGGCTGCCGGGTTTTTCATCACCTGACGACAAGGGCAACTGGACGGGCATCGACGTCGATGTCTGCCGCGCCGTAGCCGCCGCCATTTTCAACGATCCGAGCAAGGTCAAATTCGTGCCGCTATCGGCCAAGGACCGCTTCACCGCTCTGCAGTCCGGCGAAATCGACGTGCTTTCGCGCAATACCACCTGGACGCTGTCCAGGGACACCTCGCTCGGCGCGAATTTTACCGGCGTGACCTATTATGACGGCCAGGGATTCCTGGTGAAGAAGTCCCTCAAGGTCAATTCGGCGTTGGAACTGAACAGCGCGTCGGTCTGTGTGCAAACCGGCACCACGACGGAGCAAAATCTCGCCGATTATTTCAAAAGTAACAATATGAAGTACGAGGTAATCGCGTTTGCCAGCGCCGACGAAACGGTGAAGGCCTACGAATCCGGCCGTTGCGACGTCTTCACCTCGGACGTGTCGCAGCTTTATGCCGAGCGGTTGAAGCTTTCCAACCCCGCCGACCACGTCGTGCTGCCGGAAGTGATTTCGAAAGAACCGCTCGGCCCGATGGTGCGCCATGGCGACGATCAGTGGTTCGATCTGGTAAAATGGGTCCTGTTCGCCATGGTCGATGCCGAGGAGCTCGGCGTTACCCAGAAAAACGTCGACGACATGGCGAAATCGGATAAGCCCGAGCTCAAAAGGGTGTTCGGCACCGACGGTAACCTGGGTGAACAGCTCGGCGTCACCAAGGATTGGGTATTTCGGATCGTGAAGCTGGTCGGCAATTACGGCGAGGTTTTCGACCGCAATGTGGGCGCCGGCTCGAAGCTCGGGATCGCGCGCGGTCTCAATCAGCTCTGGAACAAGGGCGGAATCCAGTACGCACCGCCGATACGCTGATTCCCGGCTGGCGGTTGCGGCAATGAGCATCGAGCCCCGGCGGCCACCGTCTATGTTGGTTGCCAGACTGCGGCATGCGCTTGGTGGTCGCGCCGGCTGGGGAGGGTTTGTCCTTCAGCTCTTGTTTGTCGCCGCGTTGGCCTGGATTGGCTATGAGATCGTAGCCAACGCGCGCGCCAATTTGCAGGCGCAGCGGATCACATCAGGATTCGGATTCTTGCGAAATACGGCGGGGTTCGACGTCAGCCAAAACCTGATTCCGTATTCCGGATCCGACAGCTACATCCGCGTTTTCTTGGTGGGCCTGCTCAACACGCTGCTGGTCGCGGTCGTCGGCATTTTCTTCGCGACCATAATCGGGTTTGTCGTGGGGCTTGGTCGGCTGTCGCCGAACTGGCTGCTGGCGCGCATTTCGGGCGGTTATGTCGAATTGATTCGTAACCTGCCGCTGCTGTTCCAGATATTGTTCTGGTATCTTGCTGTGCTCGCGGCGTTGCCAAATCCACGACAGAGCATCGCGGTGTTCGGCAGCTTCTTTCTCAGCAACCGCGGCCTCGTGATTCCAAAACCGATCGCTGATCCCGGACTCGAGCCGTTTTTGTTCGCCATCCTGATCGCGGTTGTCGGCGCCCTGGCGTTACGGCGTCATGCACGCCAGCAATTATTCAAGAACGGTCGGCGTATCGCCATATGGCCCTATGTGCTGGCATTGCTGCTCGGGCTGCCGCTCCTGAGTGCGCTCGTGTTCGGTGCACCCGTTACTTTCGAGATCCCCGTACTCAAGGGTTTCAATTTTTCCGGCGGCGCGCGCGTCATTCCGGAATTTGTGGCGCTGCTCCTTTCGTTGTCGCTCTACACCGCGGCTTTCATTGCCGAGATCGTTCGCGCCGGTGTTCAGTCGGTCCACAAGGGACAGTCGGAAGCTGGCGCATCGCTCGGGCTGTCTCGCGGCTCGACGTTGCGGCTGATTGTTGTGCCCCAGGCGTTGCGGGTCATTCTGCCGCCGCTCACCAACCAGTACCTCAATCTCACCAAGAACTCGTCATTGGCGGTCGCGATCGGATATCCTGACCTGGTCTCGGTATTCGCGGGGACGACGCTGAGCCAGACCGGGCAGGCGATCGAAATCATTGCCATCACGATGGGCGTCTATCTGCTGATCTCGTTGGTGACCAGCGCGATCATGAGCTTTTATGGCTGGCAGCTCAGCCGGAGCTTGGGCAACACATGAGCGAGCTAACCGATCAGGCGTTTGTTCGCCGGGAACTGGTGCCGGAGCGCGCCGCGCCGATCAAGACCACGGGTGTCGTCGGATTTTTGCGCACACGCCTTTTCAACTCGCCGACCAACATTCTGCTTACGGTCGCCAGTCTGCTGTTCCTATGGTTCACCATCGTTCCCGCGTTGAGGTTTCTGCTCGTCGATGCGGTCTGGCACGGCACCGACCGCAACGCGTGTCTGGCGGAGAATGCGGGACATCCGGTCGGTGCGTGCTGGCCCTATGTCCAGGCGAAGTTCAGTCAGTTCATTTACGGCTTTTATCCCGCGCCAGAGCGCTGGCGGGTCGATTTGACGTTCGTCCTCGGGGCGCTATTGCTGCTGCCCCTGTTGATCCCGCGGCTGCCGGCCAAGGGCCTCAGCGCCGGTCTGTTCTTCCTGGCTTTTCCTGTCGTGGCATTTTTCCTGCTGCGGGGAGGCGGATTGAGCGGTTTCGCGGTCACCTGGACAGCGGGCGCCTTGTCCGGCTTCATCGACAGCATCAGCGACGCCGGGCGCAGGCTGGCGGGCGCGGGCGAGACGATCGCCATCGCCGGACCGTTGATGGTGTTGCTCGGGAAGCTGGTAACGCTGCTGGGCACGGCGTTGTCGTGGCTGATCCGGCCGTTGATCTGGCTTCGCGAGCAAATCCAGGCATCCGGCAACCCGGTTTGGGTCGATTTCCTCGCCAGTGCCGCGATCATTTCGGCACTGCTGTTCCTGTTGTTCGGCGGGGTTCGAACGGGCTGGCACGCGCTGGTCGCCAGCCTTGCGACTTTTGCCGGCGCTGGCGTCGTGATTGCCGCGATGGGGCTCGACCACGGGGGATTGGCCGTCGTCGACACCCGGCTCTGGGGCGGGTTGCTGGTGACATTGGTGGTGTCGGTCACCGGCATTGTCACCTCGATGCCGGTCGGCATTGCCTTGGCCTTGGGCCGGCGCTCGACCATTCCATTGATTCGGATTTTTTCGATCGTGTTCATCGAATTCTGGCGCGGCGTTCCCTTGATCACCGTGTTGTTCTTCGCGACCTACATGCTGCCGCTATTCCTGCCCGGGAATTTCGCGGTCGACGGACTGGTGCGCGCGCTGATCGGCATCGCGCTGTTTGCCGGCGCCTACCAGGCCGAGGTTATCCGCGGTGGGCTGCAGGCGATCCCGCGCGGGCAGGGCGAAGCCGCCAGCGCGCTGGGCTTGTCGTGGTGGAAGACGACCGCGTTGATCGTGATGCCGCAGGCCCTGCGTCACGTCATACCCGGTCTCGTCAACAGCTTCATCGCCCTGTTCAAGGATACTTCCCTTGTTTCGATCGTCGCGCTGTTCGACTTGCTCGGCAGTGTACGCGCTTCGTTTTCCGATCCGGTCTGGTCGACGCCCACAACCCTGTTCACGGGGTTTGCCTTTGCCGGGCTGATCTACTTCACGTTCTGCTTTGGGATGTCGCGCTATTCGTTGTTCGTCGAACACCGGTTGAACGCGCATCGCCGCAACTGAGCAAGATAACCATGACCGACAACGCGATCGTCAGCATTGCAGACATCAACAAGTGGTACGGCGATTTCCACGTGCTGCGCGATATCAATCTCGATGTGGCGAAAGGCGAACGCATCGTGATCTGCGGGCCTTCCGGCTCGGGCAAGTCGACGCTGATCCGCTGCGTCAATGCGCTCGAGGAGTTTCAGGAAGGACGAATCGTCGTCGACGGGATCGAATTGGGGCCGAGCCTGCGGCGGGTCGACGAGGTCCGGCGCGAAGTAGGCATGGTGTTCCAGAGCTTTAATTTGTTTCCGCACCTGACGGTGCTGGAGAATTGCACGCTGGCGCCGATCTGGGTTCGCAACGTTCCGAAGAAGGACGCCGAAGCGGCGGCGATGAAATATCTGGAGCGGGTGAAAATCCCGCACCAAGCCGGTAAATATCCGGGCCAGATGTCCGGCGGCCAGCAACAGCGGGTTGCGATCGCGCGCGCGTTGACCATGAATCCGAAGGTGATGCTGTTTGACGAGCCGACCTCGGCGCTGGATCCCGAAATGGTCAAGGAGGTTCTCGACACCATGGTCGATCTGGCAAAGGAGGGCATGACCATGCTGGTCGTCACTCACGAAATGGGATTTGCCAGGGAAGTCGCCAACCGCATCGTCTTCATGGACGCCGGTCAGATCCTCGAAACCAACACGCCGGCCAACTTCTTCGCCCATCCGCAGCATGAGCGCACCAGGCTGTTCTTGAGCCAGATATTGCGGTGAGGCTCCTCTTCACTGCGAGCCGACGGGTCGGCGCAAAGCGCCGCCCGATCGCAGGCTCCGCCAAGCAATCCCGAACCGCATCGAAGACCGAAGCTCGCACCTTCGCCAAGGTCAGGGTGGACAGGTCGTCGCAAGTTCTCCCGGCAACGACGGCCTAAATCACACCTTCACGAACGGCAGATCGAACTTGGTGCGTTTCTCGAGCCATTCCGGCACCGGCAGATGCTTCGAGCGCATGAACGCCGGGTTAAACAGTTTCGACTGGTAGCGGTTTCCGGAGTCGCAGAGGATCGTCACGATGGTATGGCCGGGTCCGAGTTGTTTGGCGAGCCGGATCGCACCAGCGACATTGATCCCGGTCGAGCCACCGAGGCACAAGCCTTCGTGCTTGAGCAGGTCGTAAATGATTTTGACGGCCTCGTCGTCGGAAATGAGGAAGGCGTCATCGACCTTTGCAGTCTCGACAACCGGCGTCATTCGGCCGAGTCCGATGCCTTCGGTGATTGAGTCGCCGGGCGTCGATTTGACCTGACCATGCTTGAACAGTTCGTACATGGCGTAACCGTGCGGATCAGCGCAGGCGGTCGTAATCGCCTTGTTCTTCTCTTTCAGATACCGGGTGGTGCCCGCGAGCGTTCCGCCGGTGCCGACCGAGCAGATGAAACCATCGACCTTGCCGCCGGTCTGCTCCCAGATTTCGGGCCCCGTAGATTCGTAATGGGCCTTGGCGTTGTCGAGATTATTCCACTGGTCGGCGAACAGCACGCCGTTTGGCTCCGTCTTGCGAAGCTGGTCGGCGAGCCGCCGGCCGACATGCTGATAGTTGTTCGGATTGGAATACGGCAGCGCCGGTACTTCGATCAACTCCGCGCCGCACAGCCGCAGCATATCCTTCTTTTCCTGGCTCTGTGTTTCCGGAATCAGGATCAGGGTGCGATAGCCTCGCGCGCTGGCAACGACCGCGAGGCCGATTCCAGTATTGCCTGCGGTCGACTCAACCACCAAGCCACCCGGCTTGAGGTCGCCTCGCTTTTCGGCCTCCAGGATCATCCATTTCCCGGCGCGATCCTTTACGGACTGGCCGGGATTCATGAATTCGGCTTTGCCCAGGATGGTGCAGCCGGTCTCTTCGGACGCCTGCTCGAGTTTGATGAGCGGCGTATTGCCGATGGCTTCAACGACGTCCTTGTTAATTCTCATAGCCGGAAATCTTCAGTCTGTTGCGGGCTGCTGCAACCGGACCCTAGAGCGCGATCACGCGGAGTGGAAGCCACTTCTGCGTCGCGCGGCGCACACCGGCTATTTAGGCTTGGCGAACACCACCTGGCGGACGTCAATATTCCCCGACAGGAAACCGGCCTCGCAATAGGCGAGGTAGTACTCCCACATCCGCCGGAACCGGTCGTCAAAACCCGACGGCATCAGGTTTGGCCACGCCGCGCGGAAGTTATTTCGCCAGATCGCGAGCGTCTTGGCATAATCTTGCCCGAAAATGCGCTCGCGGATAACGGGAACGCCGAACCGGTCGCCTAGCGATTTCAGGATCTGCGGCGAGGGGAGCATGCCGCCGGGAAAAACGTAACGCTGGATGAAATCGACCTCGCGGCGATAGGTCTGAAACAGCTTGTCCTGGATGGTAATGGCCTGGATACCGGCGAGACCGCCGGGCAATAGCCGGTCGCGGAGCTGCGAGAAATACCGCGGCCAAAACTGTTCGCCGACCGCCTCGATCATCTCGATCGACGCGATTCGGTCATACTGGCTGCGCTCGTCGCGATAATCCTGAAGCCGGATCTCGACCCTGTCGGCCAGACCTGCGTCCTGGATGCGGCGCTGCGCGAAGTCGCGCTGCTCCCTGCTGATCGTCAACGCGACCACGCGCGTGCCATGGGTCTTTGCAGCATATTCGGCAAATCCGCCCCATCCGCATCCGATCTCCAGCAGTTTCTGACCCGGCTGCAGGTCGATGGCTTCGGCCAGCCTGCGATATTTGTTGTTCTGGGCGGCCGTCAAATCCGCGGTGCCGTCCTCGAACAATGCCGACGAGTAGGTCATGCCGGGATCGAGCCACGCCGAGTAGAACGCGTTACCGATGTCATAATGCGCGTAGATGTTGCGGCGCGCCTGCCGCTTGGTGTTGCGGTTCAGCCAGTGCCTGATGACCTGGAGAAACCGCATCAACGGCTTGTCGCCGAGCATGGCCTGGATCAGGTCGTGATTGACGCAGAACAAATAGAGGAACTGCGTCAGGTCCGGCGTATCCCATTCGCCATGCAGATAGGCTTCGGCGATTCCGATATCGCCGCCGTTGAGAAGTCGCGATGCGAAGCCGTAATTGTACAGGGTCATGGCACAGGCCGGACCCGGCTCCAGGCCGCCCAACCGGATCTTGCGACCATCGGGAAGGGTTACGTCGAGGGTACCACGCCGCAACCTCGAACCAAAACCGAGCGCCAACCGGACGACACGGGGCAGATCGGAGAGTGTCGCCTCGACATTATCGGGGGTCAGGCAAATTAAGTCCGGCATGGGCAGATCCATCAACTAGTGTGGCTCTGTGTCCAGCGCGGTGTGAACGGTCAATGCTTCGCTCGACCTTCACCGGACCAGAGCGTTCCTCTTCGGCTATACGCCGCTGGCCTATATATAGTCGGTGCTGTTGGGACTCGCCAAGCTGCTATTGGAAGCAGTCTCGGCAGGTGCTTGCTCAACACGTGGCACCAGGCGCACGCCCTTTGACCACAGCCGCAACGCTTCCCAATGGATCGCCGCCAAGATTTTCAAGGTGACGAGCGGCAACGAAAAGAACGATCGCAGCAGGCGCCCGGTGGTCAGGGCGCGGCGGCGGCCATGGAATGTTGCGGCGAGCAGGGGGCCGGCCTGGTCGGTCTCCAGAATGCGCAATCGTACCATGCTGCCCGGCGGCGCAATGCGGAAATGGTAGCGCGTGGCCATCCCGATGAAGGGGGACACGTAAAAGCGTTTGTCCTGGGATTGCCGAATACCGGCAGCGCTGATCTCGCCCGGCTTGATCGGGACCGCGTAGGCATGGATTTCGCCGAAGGTGTTGCGAACCTCATAAATTACCAAGCCAAGATTGCCCTCGGCACGATAGCAGAAATAGACCGATAGCGGGTTGAAGGCGTAGCCAAGGAGCCGGGGATAGCACAACAGCAGCACCCGCCCTCCGGTCAGGTCGACGCCGTGCGCCGCGGCGCAGCGCTGGGCGTACCCGCGCAGTGATGATCCGTCACGATCACCGTGATCGGTCTCGTGGAAGCTGTAGAGCGCCGCCCGGTTGACGCCGAACAGCCGGGAGAGCCTGTCGGCCACGTCGAGCCGGTCCAGATCGATCAAGAGGTTCATCACGCGATAGCTGAAGCGATGGCCGACCGGCCTGAGGCGTGCATGCATCACCTCGCCGAAGTAGAGCGCCGCGGCGGCCTGGTCGGCGCCTGCTGTCCGGGTGTCGCGGCGATCCCTGTGCATCGCTATTCCGCGGCCTGTGCGAGTTCCGTGGGCGGCCGGCGCCAGGGCACCGCCGCGCCGAGCGATTCTGCGACCGCCAATCCCGATCGCAGCCCATCCTCGTGAAAGCCGTAACCGGTCCAGGCGCCGCAAAACCAGGTGCGCCGCCGGCCCTGGATATTGCCCAGCTGCTTCTGCGCGGCAAAGGCGGCCGCGTTATATTGGGGATGCTCGCAGGTATACTTTCCGAAGGTCAGCGCCGGCGCCGGTGCAAACGGCGGATTGAGGCTGACGAACAGGGGCTTGTCGTCGGCAATACCCTGCAGCGGGTTCATCCAATAGGTCACCGCGACGTCGTTCTCGGTGCGGCCGAAGCGCTGCCAGCGCAGAAAATTCCAGGACGCCCACGCTCGTTTGCGCTTCGGCATCAAACTGGCGTCGCGGTGGAGGTAAATCGTGTTGGGCGCGTATCTGATCGGGCCCAGAACGGCGCGCTCGCGATCGTCGGCGTCGGACAACATCGCAAGGGCCTGATCGCTGTGCGAGGCGATCACGACGTGATCGTAGCGGTCGCTTTGACCGTGGCTGTCCCGGACGATCACGCCGTGCGGCGTCCGTTCAATCGATGTGACGCCGCAGCCAAGCCTGAGTCGATCATGAAACGCGGAGGTCAGCTTTTCCACATAGTGTCGGCTGCCGCCCTTCACCGTGCGCCAGACCGGGCGGTCATATTGCAGCAGCCGATGATTGCTGAAGAAGGCGACAAAGTTCTCGGCCGGGAAGTCCAGCATTTCGGCCGCCGGTGCCGACCATATCGCCGCACCCATCGGTGCCAGATAATCCGTCAGCAGTCGCGGTGCGAAGTGGCGAGATTTGAAATATTCGCCGAGGGTCAATCCGGCCAATCGGCCCGCTTTGTAGTCTTCGACGCTTTGATGGTTGAAGTTGAGGATGTCGCGGAGCATCCAGAGATAGGACGGGGACAGCAGGTTCCGCCGCTGCGCAAACAGCCCCTCGGCGGTTTTGCGCCAGCTGACGCCGCCGCCTTTCCATTCAAACCGGCCGGCATCCGCGGTAACCGCAAAGCTCATGCTGCTTTCCACGGTTTCGACGTCCAGATGTGCGAACAGCGCCGTCAGGTCCGGATAGTTCAGCTCGTTATAGACGATAAAGCCGATATCGACCGCGAGCATTGTTCCCTCGTAGTCGATCGTGACGGTGTGGCTGTGGCCACCCGGGCGAGCTTCGCGTTCGTACACTGTGATAGGATAATGCTTCGACAAGGCCCAGGCGGCGGCATTGCCGGCAATTCCGGTTCCGATGACCGCGACCCGCATTCAGTGTCCCGTCCGTTGATGCCTGAGATACGGCCGGGCGCGTGCGGAGTTTCAGTTTAGTTCGGGATGATCGCCCTAATCGGCCGGATCGGCCTGCGCGGTTGAAGCGCGGCGCCGCACGGCGTATAGCCCACCCATGTCAAAACCGTCCGAGACTGAAACCGGGACCGGGGCGGAGCCGGTAGCGGACTGCCCGCAATGCCACAAGCCGCTGCCGCTGTGCATTTGTGATAGCGTCGTGCCGATCGAAAGCGCGATTTCGCTTCTGATCCTGCAGCATCCGCAGGAGCAGGACAGGGCGCTCGGCACGGCGCGGCTGACCGCGCTGCATTTCAAGGATGCGGTGGTAAGGGTCGGATTGTCGTGGCCGAGCCTCTCCAAGGCGCTGGGACGGCCCGTCCACGATCCTTCGCGCTGGGCAGTGCTGTATTTGGGTTCGGCGAAGGTCGCCGACCTCGACACTTCCAGCGATATTGTCGCCATCAACCGCAAGGGCGAAATCGAGGACCACCAGCGCGCCATTCTGAAAGACATCGAAGGCGTCGTGCTGCTCGATGGCACGTGGAGCCAGGCCAAGGCACTGTGGTGGCGCAACGCATGGATGCTCAAGTGCCAGCGTGTCATCCTCGGTCCGGCGCGACCGTCCCGCTACGGGCAGTTGCGCCGCGAGCCGCGCCGCGACGGCCTGTCGACCATCGAGGCCGCGGCGATGATGCTCGCCAGCCTTGAAAAGCGGCCGGATATCTCCGAGACCCTGGAGGCAAGCTTCGAGCGGATGCTGGCCAGGTACCGTGAGGCGCAAAGCGTGCTGCCCGAACTCGCGCCCAAGCCGCGACCGAAGCGCGACTACCGCCGCCGCAAACGCGCCTGACCGGTCGTCAATAAGCCCCGTCGTCCGGGTTTTTCGTCACGGTTTTCGACGATTCGCACCAGGTCGACACACAACGTTCGAGGTCCTTGAGGTTCTTTCTCATCCCCTCGAGGCAAAACCCCAGCGCAAAAAAGCGCTCGGCGACATCGCCGGACACGCCCCGGGTCAGGCCTTCGGCGCGTACCGCGGCGATTGCTGCGCCATAGGCGTCCAGTGCGGTCTGCACCGGCAGGATGGCGGGGGTGCCTCTGCCGGTTCGTAGTGCCGCCGCCACCATCCTGAGATATTCGGACATCGTTGTCGCGACGGCTGCCAGCGGCGTCGCAAGGCGTCGCTGCAATTCGATCGGCAAAGGCACCACGCTGGCCCGCCCGATCATCACGAGGTCATGGCGCAACCGCAATATGGTGCGCAGCAGGGGCCCGGTGTCGGGCCCGGAGGAGAGCTTGGCCGCGCGTTCGCGTTCCGCCTCGGCTCCAAAGGCATTCAACCGCACCAAGGCTTCGCCAATTCCGTCCTGCAAGCCATGCAGGGCGTCATCGTCGAGTCCACGGGTCAGGCCGGACAGCAATTCATTGAGCGCCGCCGCCATCAGTTCGAGCACGCTGGCGGCGCTGGTGCGGAGCTGGCTGTGGGCGCGGGAGGGCAACACCAGAAATGACACCACCAGACCGGTAATCGCGCCCACCGCGACCTCCAGGACCCGGTCGATCGCGGAGTCCAGGGGATCGCCGTGGTTCATGACCGGGAGCAGCAACACGATGATCGCGGTAACGGTGGCGACGTTGAGGCTCGGGTTGATAGCCGCAATGAACGCCAACGGCGCAACCGCCATGACCATCACCGCGAGCAGGGCGCCTTCGCCGGAATGCGGGACCAGCACTGCAATCGCGCCACCGTAAATCGCGCCGCCGAGCGTCCCGACCAGGTAGTCGCGCGTCGCCTTCAATGACCGGCCGACGCTCATCTGGGTCACGATGAGCGACGTCAACACCGCCCACAACGGCAGTTTGAGTCCCAATGCCATCGCGATCACCAGGGCGCCCATGGCGGCCACGGTGACCCGGACGCCCAGGCCAAGCTCGACTTTTCGGGAGTTCAGCCAGATGGTGACAGGTTTAAGGGATCCGATCATGCGCCCTGATCCGGAGGGTTTCACGTTTCACTCGTTATAGAACAGGGAGCCTCGATCAACCCTTTGATCCGCGTCCTCTGACTTCCAGCGACGCGACCACCACGCCCAATCTCGCTCGACGCCGGCGCAATTCTGACGAACACCGCCAGGGTCAAATCATATTGGCAGGAATGTGGAATAAGTAGTTGATTTAATTGATGGAGGCCACGACCAGAATTGAACTGGTGTACACGGTTTTGCAGACCGTTGCGTAACCACTCCGCCACGTGGCCCCAGGGTCGGGATCAATACAGAGCCTCGCGCGCTTAGGCAACCGCCTCCGCTTCTTCAGTAGGACATCAAGAGTTTCGCTGATTTCCCGGGTACATCGTGATGATGTCCGGAGGACGCCGCTCGACCGCGATTGCTTCGGCCGGCGTCACCGGTCCGCGTCATGCGTCGATCACTGGAGAAAACGGACGAATCGCGGCTCGCGACCGGCGATCGCGGCTGCCGTGATCAGCACACCGCGTGCCAACCCTCCGGGAACGGAATGAAGCCCCATGCCGCCTGATTGTCGTTGGCAGCTTTTGGCGGTTCGGTGAAGGTCGGCGGGTAGATCAAAAAATCCTCCGGCGGGGCGGGCGCAATGGCCGTTCTCACGGCGTCCAGCAATCGGTCCAATTCAACTTCGCTCATCGCGCTCTCCCACATCGGAGAGCGCACCCTGTCAAAAGTCTTCTGTTTCCGGATTGAAACGATCGCTCAAATTGTATCGATCAAGCGGTCGCCCCTGACGTGGTTACCAATGCCTTGATTCCCGATCATCGGGGCGAAACTAGACCTGCGGATTGCGTCGAAATATGAAAAAAATCACATTTGGCTTAAAAGTCAGGGCAACCCGGGGGGCTGCGCCGAGACCTTGTACAACGGAGCGGACACCCGCGCCAACCCGGGCCGGGGCCGTCTCGCCCGGCCACAATCTGGAATGCCTCCAGCGTCCGCCCTCAGCGCCGTTAAATCGTGGACGCGACAACGCCGGCCCCGGGCCGAACTGGATGAAAGGCGACACCTTGGATGGTTAGGAAGCTGAAGACCTACCAGACGTCGCTGGGCTTCTTCGAGCAGGCCATCGCCGCGCCGTCGATGAAGGCGGCCTTGGAAGCCTGGGGCGCCGACAGCAATCTCTTTCACCAGGGCGCGGCGAGGGAGAGCCGCGATCCGGACGTCGTCGCCGCGACCATGGCGAAGCCAGGCGTGATTCTCAAGCGCCCGGTCGGATCCGATGGCCCTTTCCGCGAGCACGCCGAACTGCCCAAAAATCTCGACGATGGCGGACGGACAAAAGGCGCCGCCAAGTCTCCACCCCGCAGAGCCGAGCGGACTTCTGTTCGACCCGACACGGCGGCGGATCGAAAAGCCGCGCGCGTATACGAACGGGAGCACCAGCGCCGCGAGCGCGAGGCGGCGAAGGAGGAGGCCGCTCGGCAGAAGGCGCGCAAGCGCAGACAACAGGCTATCGACAGGGCGCAAGCGGCTATGGACGAGGCGGAGCGGGAGCACTTGCAGCGTGCGGATTCGCTGCGTGCCGAGATCGAGGCAATCGAGACAAAGCTGAAAGCCGAAGAGGCGGATTGGAGCGACCACGAGCAGCGGCTCAAGGCGGCGCTGCGGCGTGCACGAGAGTGAGCTTGCCCGGGCCTGCAAAAAAATCCGCCCCCGTTGAAGGGGGCGGAGTTCACTTCATTACTTCTCCGGATGGCCAGTTCCGGGCTTGGTAGTCTTCGGCGCCTTGCCGTCCTCTACCCTTCCTTCGTTGCGCAGATCGCGACCTTCCTGCGCCTTGCGCTGGCTCTCCGGCGATTTGCCGTGTTCGTTCATCTCCTCTTTGATGAACCCTGCGCCTTCCTTGATTTCACCCTTCACGCTCATATCAGTCTCCTGTTCGCATTACGCCACGGCCATCCGTGCTCTGTAAAACGAATGCCCCAACAGCCGATTTGCTCCGCGGCGCCGGGCAAATTTAATGCGATCCGCGCAGACGTATTGCGGAACAATCCACGACTGAAGTTTCTCAGTAATGAGGGCCTTGGACGGCGACGATGCTTATTGCCGGGAACAGGGAAAGGGCCAGTCCATTGACCCGGGATCAGGAGGCGATGGCTCATGAAGCAAATTCTTGGACTGGTAATCATTTCGGTGGCTTTGACCGCGAATGTCGGCGCAGCCCTTGCTCAGAACACACCCACTCCGAAAGCGGAAGACGCCGAGAGAAACGCCTTTCAGACTCCGACCGCGGGCAAAAACGCGCAGGAACTCTTCCGGAGACGTCAAAGACGGGCCCAAGGCAACTAACCCAGAGAGTCGGATGAACGACAATCCACCGCCGCAGGAAAAGGTCGGCGCGCCCAATGCGGCGCCGAAATAATATCGGCAACATTAGGCGCGCCGCGACCGCCTGTTGTTCTTCGGATGGCTGAAGATTTCTCGTGGCGCTCGCCAGTTAAGCGCCAAAGGTGGTGGGTGGAACAGAGGCTTCTCTTTCGGGTTAGCGGTAAACAGTCCGGAAGGATGGAGCTATGGATCAGACCGGACGCCCCGGAGTGGCGCTCATGGTTCACTGGAAGGACCTTAAGTCGGATGATCAGGAGCTGTTGGCCAAACTGATCGAGGGCCGCCATTGCGAGTCGCCGGAAGAAAGTCTGGCGGCGCTGCGCGAGCAGGGATTAGTGGAGATGACCGCGGGGAGCTGGGAGGCCACCGCGGCCGGCCGCAGCGTCTATGTCGTTCGAGACGAGCGGCGACGCGAGCATCCCGGGGAAGAAAGTTGAGCCGTCAGCTTTACGCCGACGGCTCACTTGCGTTCAGCAACCCTGATCAGCGGTCTGCATCGAGGATTGGCCCCCTGGGTTTGCTGGACGGCGGTGGGCTGTCCGATGAACACAAACTTCGCGGCTACGGGAATGATGAGTCGCTGACAAGACTGCATGACCACAACCCTCAAGCGCTCTGAAGCCGACATGCCGCTTCGACCGCCGAGTCTCGGTGATCGAGCCCTTCCGGTTACTGAAGGTGAGGGCCCGTGGCGGCGCCCAGGCAGCGGACAAGGAGTCGTCGCAACAACGCCGTGAGTGCAAGAGGCCCTCACCGAGGCCCCGATACTAAAAAGGCGCCTCTTGGCGCCATCGAACTTGAGACTAACTATTTGAATTTGTTTGGCTCCCCGGGCTGGATTCGAACCAGCGACCATTCGATTAACAGTCGAATGCTCTACCGCTGAGCTACCGAGGAACGGAGCGAACTGGGTCCGCTGCGGCAGCGTATAACAAAGCCTCCGAGGCTTGCAAAGGACCAAATGACCAGATTTGTGAGGGCACCGATAAGCGGCAGAAAACGTAACGCAGCAGGAAACGCTTCGGCCCGCATTTTATTCGGACGGTGTGAGACGACGAAGCGGGGC
This sequence comes from uncultured Alphaproteobacteria bacterium, assembly GCA_963756215.1. Taxonomy (GTDB): domain Bacteria; phylum Pseudomonadota; class Alphaproteobacteria; order Rhizobiales; family Xanthobacteraceae; genus Bradyrhizobium. The sequence goes on from CAVWMY010000006.1 coordinate 29,611, forward strand.
TAGGGGCGGCTTTACGTCCGTTTTTGCGACCGATCAGCGCCGCGAACCGACCGCCAAATCGACAAATTCCGCGGTGATCTTCCCCGCCGCCGGATTTCTCGAGAGGTGATAAGATGACGAATGTGCAAACTGTACTCGCGAAGGCGGCGCCATCGATCGTACCTCGCGCCGTACCGGTAATGAGTGATGACGAATGTCTGGCTCGACTGGCGCGCGCAGTCGAAGCGCATGATTCCGAGCACTTGGAGGAGCTCGCCTGTCTGATCGGACGGCTTGCGGTCACCATCGAATAGATGAGCGCCGCGAGGCCGGACGAGTCGTCGAGGAATGGCGAAACGCGGGACTAGGCTGCGCGTTCGCGATGTTGCGTTTTGACTAACCTTGTACCAAAGATGACGCGGTTCTTGGGAGGCTCGAGCCTCCCTTCTTGAGCGTTTCAAGCGGCAAGGTCCGCTCGATTTGGGGGTCCGTCAATGTCCGGTTTTTCGACCGCGCGTCAGAAGATGGTCGATTGTCAGGTGCGTCCTAGCGATGTCACGGACAACAGGATCATCGACGCGATGCTCGCCGTGCCGCGTGAGGCATTCGTTCCCCAAAATCAGTGCGGGCTGGCATATCTCGATCTGGATCTCGACGTCAGCGATGGCGTTACCGTCAAACAATTCCTGATCAAGTCGGCGCTGACCGCCCGAATGTTGCAGGCTGCCGAGATCATGGATACCGACCGCGTCTTGGTGGTCGGCTGCGCGACCGGATATACCGCCGCCGTGGTGGCAAAATTTGCCGGCCGGGTGACGGCGACCGAAAGCGAAGCGCCGCTCGTTACCAAGGCAAACAATGTGATGGCTGAACTGGGGCTTGGAAATGTGACGGTTCGGACCGCCGTCGCGGCCGAGGGAGATTCGGCGGCCGCCCCCTATGACGTCATCGTGCTCAACGGTGCGACCGAGATAGTTCCCGAGGGCCTTTATCGGCAGCTTGCGGACGGTGGACGGTTGGTCGGCGTCTTCGCCATGACCCAGCCGCCGCGCGCCACGATCGTGACACACTCTCACAACGATTTCGGGAGTCGGCCGCTTTTCGATGCGACGGCTCCAACACTGCCTGGGCTTGAGCGAGTCCCGGCGTTCGTTTTCTAGCTGTGATGTTCGTAAATTCCGTTCCAAATCAAAAGTGTGGCCCGGATGCCCCATATGAAGACTTTCCCACGGGGTTTCGTCCCCAGGGGTTCCGTCCGGCTTGGGCGAGGCTTATGGTGGAAACGGGATGTTGACTCGCAAGTGGCGTAATAGCCGGGTCGGGCCGTGCTCGAATCCGATAGACAGTAGGGATGGGTTACCACGAATGGTTGGTATGAAGGCTGTTACCGGAGCGGCAGCTGCGGTCCTTCTGATGGCGTATCTGGGCCCGACGCCCGTCCTGGCCGATACGATCGAGGCGGCGCTGGTGCGCGCCTATCAGAACAATCCGCAACTCAATGCGCAGCGCGCTTCGGTCAAGGCCACCGACGAGAACGTCCCCCAGGCGCTGTCCGGTTACCGTCCCAAGGTCGCGCTGACGGCGAGCGCGGGTTACCAATACACCGACACCCTCAGCACCCAGGGCGGTTTGCCGACCCAGCTTTTCAGAACTGACATTGCCGGTGCCAATCCACCGCGCAGCGCCGGGCTTACGGTCACGCAAACGCTGTTTAACGGCAATCAGACCGCCAACAGGACCCGCGCTGCCGAGAGCCAGGTCTCCGGTGCGCGCGAAGGCCTGCGGGTGCTGGAGGAATCGGTGCTGCTTTCGGCAGCCACGATCTACATGGACTATCTGCGCGATGCCGCGATCGTCGAGGTTCAGCGCAGCAACACCCGTGTGCTCGAGCAGACGCTGAAACAAACCCAGGATCGGTTCAATGTGGGTGAAGTGACGCGCACCGACGTTGCGCAGGCCGAAGCCCAACTCGCCGCCGGCAAGACGCAGCAACTGACGGCCGAAGCCAATCTGGTTACGACAAAGTCGAACTTCCGTCGCATCATCGGTAACGAACCGGAGGCACTTGCGCCGGGGTCGCCGGTCGATCGGTTCTTGCCGGCAACACTGCCGTCCGCTGTAGAGCTCAGTCTGACCGAAAATCCGAACGTGACGGCCGCGATGTTCGGCATCGACGTGAATTTTCTGCAGGTCAAGATCAACGAGGGCGCGCTGCTGCCCACGGTCACGTTTCAGGCGTCGGTCCAGCAGGCCTATGAACAGACCCAGACGACCCCAAGGGCGTTCGGTGCCTCGGCAATCACGCAGCTGTCGGTTCCGATTTACCAGGGCGGTGGCGAATATTCGCTGATCCGCCAGTCCAAGGAAAATCTGGCGCAGCAGCGGCTCAACCTTGAATTGACCCGCGACCAGACCCGCGCGAATACGGTTACCGCCTGGGGGCAATTGGTGGCGGGCAAGGCGCAGGTCGCTTCGGCGCAATCGCAGGTGACCGCATCGGAGATCGCCCTCAACGGCGTGCGCGAAGAAGCCAAGGCCGGACAACGAACTACCCTTGACGTCTTGAACGCCCAACAGGCCCTGGTTAACGCCCGCGTGGCGCTCGTTACCGCACAGCATGATCGTGTGGTTGCATCGTACGCGGTCCTGAGTGCCGTGGGACGGTTGTCACCGCAGGTACTGAAGCTGCCGACCACGACCTACGATCCGAGCGTGCATTACCAACAGGTGCGCGATAGCTGGGTCGGGGTTCGTACGCCCGACGGCCGCTGACCCCGCAGGCTCCGCGCCGGAGCCTGATGCCGATTAGATCCTGTAGAAGCCGACCATCGAACTGCATCGGGGCAAAAGCGGGAACGGCTTTTGCTCCGGTTTGCGTTCGGCTTTCAATCAGGTCCGCTTTGGCGCCTTTCCCGGCAGGGGCGTTGCTTGCAATCTTGTTGCACTGACGTACCGTTTACGGAGGTAGCAGAGCGATTCGCACCGCGTCCTGTATCTTGGCTTCGGCCCACGACGCTGCGGCGTCCGGAGCAGGGGCAAGGTTACCGCACAATGTGTGGGACGTTGCTTGATCTGGGGACAAGTCAGGCTTGCGCGTTAAAAATCCCAACCTGCATATCCGGAGCGGGCAATTCCTGTCTGGCTTGGTGTAAAACGCATAAGAAGGCGTTGATGATGTGGAGTCGGAGATGACGCAGCCCGCAAAGGTCCAAGAGCCCTCGATGGAGGAGATTTTGGCATCGATCCGGCGCATCATTGCCGACGATGAAGCAAAACCTCCGGTTGTGGAGAAGGCGCCCGGTCCGGCTGCTATGGCAAAGCCGGAAAAGCCCGCGCCAGCGCCGGCCGTCAAGACGCCCGTCATGAATGATATCCCGCCGTCGGCGATTCCCGCAGCCAGAGCCGCCGTCGCGAAAACTCCGGCCGCGGTCGCCGCGCCGAACCCGCCTCCGGCAAAGCCGACGCCAGCGCCGACGCCAGCGGCGACCAACAGCCAGGACGACATCGATGCGATGCTGGCAGGTCTCGATGAGGCGACGTCGGAAGCCGAGATACGCCCGCCTCAGCCGGACGGGGAAGTGTTTGAATTGACCGACGAGATGGCGGTGCCGGCGCCGGCCGCGCCGTCGTTCCAGAAGGTCGACCCCACTGATGATCTTGAATTCACGGAGACCGTCGCGGCCAGGACCGCCCGTCGGCCCGCTGCAATTGAGCCGCCGCCGCTTGAAAGCAGTGCGGCGCCGTCGCCTCAGCAGATACTGTCCCGCTCGACGGTATCGGCGGTCGAAATCCGCCTTCAACAGCCTCGCCAATACGGTGCTGAGCAACAATGCCCGGACGCTGGAAGATCTGGTGAAGGAGATGATGCGGCCCATGCTTAAATCCTGGCTCGACGACAACCTGCCGGGGCTGGTCGAGCGCATCGTCAAAGCGGAAATCGAACGGGTTTCGCGCGGGCGCTGACCGAAGCCCGGCCCGGCTTCCGGCGGCTGTCCAGGTCGGCCTTGGGGGCGTTCCAGCCTTCATTCAGCCATTGCATCACGCTTTACCGGACTGCCAGCGGCCCTGTCGTGTTGACTTGGTGGCCGCCGGCGGGTTTCTAGCGCATTCCCCATCCATGATTGCATTGCCATGATCGAAAAGAATTACCAGCCCTCCGATATCGAAGGCCGCATGTTCCGCCTCTGGGAGGAAAGCGGTGCGTTCAAAGCCGGTCGTCCCGACCGGCGCGACGCAAAGCCGTTCACCATCGTGATCCCGCCCCCGAACGTGACGGGCTCGTTGCATATGGGGCACGCGCTCAACAACACCTTGCAGGACATCCTGTGCCGTTTCGAGCGTATGCGCGGCCGCGACGTACTATGGCAACCAGGCACCGATCACGCGGGAATCGCGACCCAGATGGTGGTCGAACGGCAATTGACGGAGCGGCAGGAGCCGGGCCGGCGCGAGATGGGACGCGCCAAGTTTCTCGAACGGGTCTGGAAGTGGAAGGCTGAAAGCGGCGGTGTCATCGTCAATCAGTTGAAGCGCCTCGGCGCGTCCTGCGACTGGTCTCGCGAACGCTTCACCATGGATGAGGGTCTGTCGCGGGCCGTCGTCAAAGTGTTCGTCGAACTGCATCGCCAGGGCCTGATCTACAAAGACAATCGGCTGGTGAACTGGGATCCGAAGCTGCTGACGGCGATTTCCGATCTTGAGGTGCAGCAGGTCGAGGTCAAGGGCAGCCTGTGGTACTTGCGCTACCCACTGGAAGGCCAGGCCTTCAATCCGGATGATCCCAGGACCTTTATCGTTGTCGCCACGACGCGGCCCGAAACGATGCTCGGCGACAGCGCGGTCGCGGTGCATCCCGACGACGAGCGTTACGCCGATATCGTCGGAAAGCACGTGGTGTTGCCGCTGGTCGGACGAAAGATCCCGATCATCGCCGATGAATATTCCGATCCGGAGAAAGGCTCAGGTGCCGTCAAGATCACGCCGGCGCACGACTTCAACGATTTCGAAGTCGGCCGCCGGCACAATCTGCCGCAGATCAACGTCCTCAATCAGGAGGGCGCGCTCGCGCTCGTCGGCAACGAGGACTATCTGCGCGGATTGCCGGAGGGGGCATCGCAGCTCGCGGAGGAGCTAAACGGAGTCGACCGCTTCGCCGCGCGCAAGCTGATCGTGTCTCGGCTGGAGGATTTCGGTTTCCTGGAAAGGATCGAGCCCAACATCCACATGGTGCCGCATGGTGATCGGTCGGGCGTCGTCATCGAGCCTTTCCTGACCGACCAGTGGTATGTCGACGCCAAGACGATGGCGCGGCCCGCGATCGCGGCGGTGCGCAGCGGCGCGACCTCGTTCGTGCCGAGGAATTGGGAAAAAACCTATTTCGAGTGGATGGAGAACATCCAGCCCTGGTGTATCTCCCGCCAGCTCTGGTGGGGGCATCAAATTCCGGCCTGGTACGGACCGGACGACAAGGTGTTCGTCGCCGAAACCGAGGAGGAGGCGATTGGTAACGCGCTCGGCTACTATGTCGAGCAGGAAGTCATTACGCCTGAGCAGGGGCGTGAAATGGCGCTCGATCCGGAAAAACGCGCGGATTTCATCACCCGTGATGAAGACGTGCTGGATACCTGGTTCTCATCGGCGCTTTGGCCGTTTTCGACGCTGGGTTGGCCGGACGACGACAAGGATGTGTCGCGCTATTACCCGACCGACGTCCTCGTCACCGGCTTCGACATCATCTTCTTCTGGGTCGCCCGGATGATGATGATGGGACTCCACTTCATGAAAGACGTTCCATTCCCCACCGTCTACATCCACGCCCTGGTCCGCGACGAGAAGGGCGCCAAGATGTCGAAGTCGAAAGGCAACGTCATCGATCCCCTGCACCTGATCGACGATTACGGCGCCGACGCATTGCGTTTCACCCTGGCGGCGATGGCGGCGCAGGGCCGCGACATCAAGCTTGCGCCGCAACGCGTCGAGGGCTACCGCAATTTCGCGACCAAGCTGTGGAACGCCTGCCGTTTCGCAGAGATGAATAACTGCGTGCTGCCCGACGGGTTCGATTCCACCAAGACGCACGAGACGCTTAATCGCTGGATCGCCCATGAAACGTCGCGCGCCACCCGCGAGGTGACAGAGGCGATCGAAGCCTATCGCTTCAACGATGCGGCAGGCTCGATCTATCGTTTCGTCTGGAATGTCTATTGCGACTGGTATCTCGAACTTGCCAAGCCCGTGCTGCTGGGCGAGGACGGCGCCGCCAAATCGGAGACGCGGGCGATGGTGGCTTGGGCGCGCGACGAGATTCTCAAGCTGTTGCATCCGTTCATGCCGTTCATTACCGAGGAGCTCTGGGCGGTAACGGCGAAACGCGACCAACTCCTGGTGTTGACGGATTGGTCGCGCAAGGCCGCCGCGCTGACGGCGGAGCAGGCGGCACTGTTGTCCGCCACGACGGCCAACGATTCGTTGATTCCCCCGGTTGTTTTGGCGCTTGATGCCGGCGACTTCAGCGATCCCGCGGCGGAGGCGGAAATCGGCTGGGTGGTCGATCTCGTCACCGCTATTCGTTCGGTGCGAGCCGAAATGAATATCGCGCCGGCGACGTTGACGCCGCTGGTACTGTCGGGCGCGTCAGCCGAAACCAAGGCGCGGGCACAGCGCTGGAACGACGTGGTGAAGCGAATGGCGCGGCTCGCCGAAATTTCCTTCGCCGATTCGGCGCCCCAGGGCGCGGTTCAGCTGCTGGTGCGCGGCGAGGTCGCGTCCCTGCCACTCAAGGGCCTCATCGACCTTTCAGCAGAACAAGCCCGGCTGGATAAGGAGTTGGGCAAGGCCGACGCCGATATCAGGCGCGTCGATGCCAAGCTCTCCAACGAAAAGTTCGTCGCCAACGCGCCGGAGGAAATCGTCGAGGAAGAAAAGGAAAAGCGCGAGGCGGCGATCGCACGAAAAACCAAGCTTCTTGAAGCGCTCGACCGGTTGAAGAGCGCGACCTGACATTATCGAGCGGGTTTGGCCGGCCCTTTGAGTTCGTGCAAGGCCCGTGATAGGCGTGTGGTAATTGCACGGTTACCCGGCGGGGCGGGGGTCATTTTAAACGCACCGGCCGGTTAGAGATTTGCGGTGCGCGATGAACGCCTTTTGCGGGTTTGTTCCGGCGGGAATCGGAAGTGCCCTATTGGGCGCTTTTATTGTTGCCATGCCGACATGCGATTCCTCCGCTCAATCGAATGCGGCGGCCGTAGCCGGGGGTGAAATCCGGCTGGCTTTCCTCTCCAGGCGTCGCGACGAGACACCGGAAGCGCCTCGTGTCAGGCCTGATCCGGACAATGGAAATTTTGACGGCCGATGGATTTTCACCAGTGCGGGATGCCCGAACACCGGCTCGCTGCCAGCGACCATCAGAAAAGGAAGGATCATCGTCCGAGGCGGCAGCGGAATGGTCGACCCCGATGGTACCTTACACTCGGTCGGCGCCGGCGGCGGCATGACGCTTACCGCGGTCGGACAATTATCCGGAAATAACGGTTCCGGCACATTCACCCGATCCGACGGCTGTATCGGGAGCTGGATCGCGATCAAGCGCCAGTAAGGTTGCCCGACGTTATCGACCGTGCCGGCGCACCCGATAGTGTCGCGAGTTCGCAACGGGCGGCGGTCAACACCGGCACGGCGGTCCAGAAACGTTGCGGAATAGGTTTCGCCCGAAGCGAATTTCCTCAATTCATTCAGGATGATTTGAGCCGTCCAGTCGGCACGTGCCAAAATATACTCCTTCTCGCAAACCCCAAATCGGGTCTACATCCCGCGCCGTCCTGTCCCTCAAGAGGGGCGTTGGCCATCGTCACGAACGTTGGGACGGGATGCGGTGGACGCGGCAGCGTCGGGTGCGCTTCTTTCCGCAGGGCGGGTTTCCCGTGAGCGATAAACGGCGTGCGGACGAACGATGCTTCAACGCCTTTGCTGAAATGCGGTCGGCAGCACATGGCCAATCGCCGATTAGTCGAGGTCGCTGCGTACGGCAAAACCATGTGGTTCCGGCACCCGTTGCTGGTGCTAAATCGGCGGAGGCAACATCAGCCCAACCGGGTCTGACAAGCCATATCCGCCGGTGACGGTGGCAAGACGAATTCGTCGCCGGGGAGAGCGTGGCATAAGCCGTTAAGACCATTGCGCAGGGAATGCCGGGTGTCCGGAGTACCTGTGGTGACTACCGTGTGCTTACTACACTTTGCACACGGGCTGCGGGTGCGGCGGGCACCCGGCATTTCCCTGCGCCCTCGATTTCGTCGAGGGGCGTCGATCGCGAAACCCGGACGCATTGCGCGCCGCGGGATGCTTCGGCTTATCTGCAAGAAGCCCGGACAGTGGTTGCCCCGAGAATGTCGCCTGATCCAAGCGCTGCTCGGCCGGTCAAAACCGCTTGCTGACGAATTGCGAATCCTTCAGGCCATATCGCCACGGCAGCTCCGCCGCTTTGGTGATGCCGATCCGGACACCGGTGACGACCTCGACCTTGCCGGTGCGCGCATGCAGCGCAAATGGCGGCTGGTCGAGCGGCAACTCGCTCTGCTTGATGGTGATACCCAGCGCCGCGCACAATTTGCCGGGGCCGGAGCACAGCGAGCGTTCATCCTCTAATCCGCGGCGCTTTCGCATCGTTGCAAGACCGTGGGTTGGTTCCAGTGCCCGGATCAAGACCGCGCTGGCGGAGCCGACCTTTTCGCAGACGAAGTTCACGCACCAATGGATACCGTAGGAACGATAGACATAGGTGAAACCCGCGGGCCCGAACATGACCATGTTTCGCGGCGTCGGGCCGCGGAACGAATGCGCGGCCGGCTCGGTGTGATGATAGGCTTCGACTTCAACGATCAAACCCCCAACGCCGTTAACGAGCATCGTGGTGCCGATCAGATCGGGCGCGACCTCGTGGACGCTGCGGTCGAAAAACCCGCGCCTGATGGGTTTTCCAAGGGGAGGCGGGGGTCTGCCCGCTGACGATGGGTTTCGAACCATTTTGGGGTGAGATTCAGCGCCGCGGGGACAGGAAGACTGCCCTTATGTGGCACGTTCTGCTAGGTTCGGCGAGCCGGGTTGCGGCCGCCCTTCACAAGGATTAGGTAGAGCAAACCGCTTTACGGACACTGCATGGTCGTCGTCGTCGATACCCTTTCAGCCACGCCGCTGCGTCCGCGTCACCCCGAAAAGGTGAACCGGCCGGACGCGATGTCGCCACCGAAGCCGGACTGGATCCGGGTACGTGCGCCGAACACGCGCGGCTACGCCGACACCCGCAAGATCGTCAAGGAAAACGGCCTTGTCACCGTGTGCGAGGAGGCGGGTTGCCCGAACATCGGGGAGTGTTGGGATAAGAAGCACGCAACCTTCATGATCATGGGGGATACCTGCACCCGAGCCTGTGCTTTCTGCAACGTCAAGACCGGCCTGCCCGGCGCCCTCGATGCGAACGAGCCCGAACATATCGCCGAAGCGACCTTCAAGCTCGGGCTCGCCCATATCGTTATCACGTCGGTCGACCGCGACGACCTCGCCGATGGCGGCGCCGAGCATTTCGCGAAGACCATCCGTGCCATCCGTGCGCGCTGTCCGGCAACCACCATCGAGATCCTGACGCCCGATTTCCTCCGCAAGGACGGCGCGCTCGAGATCGTGGTGGCGGCGAAGCCCGACGTTTTCAATCACAACCTTGAAACGGTGCCGTCGCACTACCTGACGGTGCGCCCAGGCGCGCGCTACTTTCACTCGATCCGGCTGCTGCAGCGGGTCAAGGAACTGGATCCCGCGATCTTCACCAAATCCGGCATCATGGTCGGCCTCGGCGAGGAGCGTCACGAGGTGTTGCAGGTGATGGACGACCTGCGAACGGCGGACGTGGATTTTCTGACGATCGGGCAATACCTGCAGCCGACCCGCAAGCATCACGCCGTGATGCGTTATATCCCTCCCGACGAGTTCAGCGGTTACGAGAAGGTTGCCTATACCAAGGGATTCCTGATGGTGTCGGCGAGCCCGCTGACCCGCTCTTCGCATCACGCCGGCGACGATTTCGCAAAGCTGCAGGCGGCGCGCGCGGCTCGGACAGGCTGAGTGACTGGAATGCGTTTCACCGTGTTGCTGCGCGCCGTCAAGCGAATGCCCGCCAGGGCATGATCCGGAAAACGGGACACCGATTTTCCCTCACGACGCACGCGAAGCGTGGCTGCGAAGATCAAGCTTGAGATCAAGATCACAGGATGGGGCGCGATGATTGGCCGAAGAAAGGTCATGGCGTTCGGGAGCCGGGAATACCACTAGATGCCGAAATTTTCGAGCCAGCGCCGGGTTCATCACAGCGCGCTACAGATGTTTGATCTCGTCGCCGATGTGGAGCGCTATCCGGATTTCGTGCCGCTGTGCCGCACACTGAAAATACGCCAGCGGACGGCCAGGCCCGACGGCACCGAGATCGTGATTGCCGACATGACGGTGTCGTTCAAACTTGTGCGCGAAGCCTTCACCAGCCGGGTAACGCTCGACCGTCCCAATCTGAAGATCCTCGTCGAATATTTGCAGGGTCCGTTCAGCAATCTGGAAAACCGCTGGACCTTCCAGCCCAAATCCGAAAGCGAATGCGAGGTCGGGTTTTACCTTTCCTACGAATTCAAAAGCCGGATGCTCGCGATGCTGATGGGAACGATGTTCGACACCGCCTTTCAGCGCTTTGCCGCGGCGTTCGAGAAGCGGGCCGATGTGGTCTATGGCAAGCCGGGGCGCGCGACATCATAAGGTGCGGAACTGTATCAGGTGCGCGTCGGCCGCCGGCGCTTGACCGCGACACGCCGCAGCGAGCGTGCCGCGCGCCGCTGCAGGAGGCTGGTGGCTTCAAGGCGTGGCTTGGTAACGGGTTGCGGGCCGCGCGCCAATTCCATCAGCATCCGCAGCGCCTCCACCACGGCGCGCTGGCGCACGGTGGTACGTCCGATCGCGCCGAAACGGCATTCGCGATGCAGGATCCTGCCGTCACGGGCGGCGACGGCGAAATGCACGAGACCCACCGGCTTGCCGGGCGTCGCGCCGCCCGGGCCGGCAATTCCGGTCGTCGAGACCGCGAGATCGACGCCGGCTTTCTCCAAGGCGCCGACCGCCATTGCGGTAGCGGTTTCCTTGCTGACCGCGCCGAAAGTCGAGAGCGTCGATGCCTTGACGCCGAGCATAGCGCGCTTGGCATCATTTGAATAGGTGACGAAGCCGCGATCCACCACATCGGATGAACCGGGAATGTCGGTCAATGCGCCGGCGACCAGCCCGCCGGTACAGGATTCCGCCGTTGCGATCGTCAACTTGCGCATCCGGCACAAATCGAGCAACGCACGAGAGAGGGCACGGGCGTCGCTGCCGCTCATGTCAATCGCCCCGAGCCTTGTCGTTGGGACCTGTGTCGTCCCATGGCAATCGAATGGTGGCGCTCGCCGTCGCGGCGATGCCTTCTTCCCGGCCAGTGAACCCGAGCCGTTCGCTGGTAGTGGCTTTCACGGCGACCCGCGTGATGTCCACGCCTGCAATTTCTGCGATCCGGGCGCGCATGGTGTCGCGCAGCGGTCCGATCTTCGGACGCTCGCAGATCATGGTCACCTCAAGGTTGGCGATGCGGCCGCCGCGAGCGGCGACGCGGTCGACGGCGTATTTGAGGAAACGGTCGGAGGCTGCGCCCTTCCATTTGTTGTCGCTGGGCGGGAAATGCGACCCGATATCGCCATCCGCCAGCGCGCCGAGGATGGCGTCGACCAGCGCGTGGAGCCCGACGTCGCCGTCGGAATGCGCGAGAAAGCCCTTGCTGTGCGGCACGCGGACGCCGCAGAGCATCAGGTGGTCGCCTTTGCCAAAGGCGTGAACGTCGTAGCCGGTCCCGGTCCTGACATCGCCGAGCATGGCGGCAAGGCGGGCCTCTTCGCGCAGAAAATCTTCCGGAGTTGTCAGCTTCATGTTTGCAGGATCGCCCTCAAATGTCGCTACCGTCAATCCTGCCCATTCGGCGAGCGCCGCGTCGTCGGTGAAGTCGCTGCGGCCATCGCGGGCGGCCCGGTGATGGGCATCGAGGATAACATCGAACCGGAAGGCCTGCGGCGTTTGCGCAATGCGCAGCCGCGCCCGCTCCGGCGTCGCCTCGACGTTTCCGGTATCGCCGATCAGCTTGATGGTGTCGGTGACGGGTATCGAGGGGACCGCCGCTCCGGTGCGCCCGGCGGCTTCAATCGCGCGCGAGATGACCGCGGCCGTGACGAACGGCCGCGCTGCGTCATGGATAAGGACGATGTCGGGCTTCGCGTCGACGAGCGCCTCGAGCCCCGCATGCACGGAGGCCTGGCGCGTTGCTCCACCGCTTGCAGGCGGCGCATGGCGCAGCCCGTTGACCGCGCTGTTGAACATCGCCGTGTCATCCGGATTGACGACCGGCTGGACGGCAAACACCTGCGGATGGCGGCAGAACGGCTCCATCGCCCGGAAAATCACGGTTTGTCCACCGATTGTTCGGTACTGCTTCGGCCCCCCAGAACCTGCACGGAGGCCGCGTCCGGCTGCGACAAGGATGGCTGCAGTCCGCTCAAATTTCGACATGAGACTCAATTACTGACAATTTGGGGTTGATCGAGGAAGCGCTGTTTCGCTTGGCATGCCCTTATCATGCCCGCGCACGAAAAACAGAGCGATTCCCTGTGGCTGTGGGAAAGCCAAATTTTGCTGCACTGCACTTGCAAGATTGCAAGAACTGTCTAAAGTGTAGGCATGAGCCTTGACTGCCCAAGATTTGTGCGTAAAGACAATAGCGGCCCTCGCAATGTGGCGACGGCCAGAAAAATGAGACACTCGTGACCGGCTCGCAATCTTCGCGTCCTAAGCCTCTGAAGATAGGCGATATTGCCGTTGGGACCCCGGTACTGCTGGCGCCGATGTCGGGAGTCACCGATGCGCCGTTTCGGCGTTTGGCGGCCGCTTTAGGCGCCGGACTCGTGGTCTCCGAAATGACCGCCAGCAACGACCTGGTTAACGGCCGCCCGATGTCACGGTTGCGCTGCGAGGCGACCGGGATCGGTCCGCATGTTGTGCAGTTGGCGGGCTGCGAAGCCAACTGGATGGCGGAGGGAGCACGGATCGCCGAAGCGGGGGGTGCCGATATCATCGATATCAATATGGGCTGCCCTGCGCGTCACGTAACCGGTGGGCAGTCCGGCTCGGCCCTGATGCGTGATCTCGATCACGCTCTCGTACTGATCGAGGCGACGATCGCCGCCGTGAAAGTCCCGGTCACGCTCAAGATGCGGCTCGGTTGGGACGACCGCTCCCTCAACGCGCCGGAATTGGCGCGACGGGCGGAGGCCGTCGGTGTGCAGATGATCACGGTGCACGGCCGCACCCGCTGTCAATTCTACAAGGGCGAAGCCGACTGGCGCGCCGTGCGCGCCGTCAAGGACGCCATCAGCGTGCCGCTGATCGTCAACGGCGACATTACGTCATTCGAAACGGCCGTGGCGGCGCTTGAGCTGTCGGGCGCCGATGCGGTCATGGTGGGGCGCGGCGCGCAGGGACAACCCTGGTTACCGGGCCAGATCGGACGTCGCCTCGACACCGGCGTCATCGAATCCGCGCCATCGCTGACGGAGCAACTCGGCTACATCCGCGCGCTGTACGACGATGTCTGCGGCCATTATGGGCTGCGCATCGGTCTTCGCCACGCGCGCAAGCATCTCGGGTGGGCGCTGGATGTCGCGGCTCAAGGCAGTCGGGCACCGGTGGCTACGATCAAGAACTGGCGAAAAAAGATTTTGACGTCGAATGATCCGACCGTCGTACACCGCGCGTTACAGGATGCATTCGACGACTTCGCGTGGAGTGCAGCTGCATGATTTCGGTCGCGGAAACCCTCCGTACGGCGCCGTCCGGTAGCGAGGCCATCCTCAACGCTTTGCCAAATCCGGTGTTGCTGGTGGCGCCCGACGGCAAGATCGTCGACGCCAACATGGCGGCGGAATCGTTCTTCGAGATTTCGACGCAGTTTCTGCAACGGCAGTCGCTCAAGGAACTCGTGCCTTTTGGAAGTCCGTTGCTGGCGCTGATCGATCAGGTTCGGTCAAATGGCTCGCCGGTCAACGAGTACAAGGTCGATCTCGGTACGCCCAGGATCGGCGGGGACCGGCAAGTCGATCTCCACGTCGCGCCGCTGACCGAGCGTCCCGGTCATATCGTGGTGATGCTGCAGGAGCGCACCATCGCCGACAAGATGGACCGGCAATTGACGCACCGGAGTGCCGCCCGATCGGTGATCGCGCTTGCGGCGATGCTTGCGCACGAAATCAAGAATCCGTTGTCAGGCATCCGTGGTGCGGCACAACTGCTCGAGCAGTCGGCCTCGGCGGAAGACCGCATGCTGACGCGCCTGATTTGCGATGAGGCGGATCGCATCGTCACGCTGGTCGATCGCATGGAGGTGTTCGGCGACGACCGCCCGGTCGCGCGCGGACCGGTTAACATTCACTCGGTGCTCGACCACGTCAAGCGGCTCGCGCAATCCGGTTTTGCCCGCAATATCCGGTTCGTGGAGGAATACGATCCGTCCTTGCCGCCGGTGCTCGCCAATCAGGACCAGTTGATCCAGGTATTTCTGAATCTGGTGAAGAACGCCGCCGAAGCCGTCGCTGATCTCGGTAGCGATGCTGAGATTCAGCTCACCACGGCGTTTCGCCCGGGCGTTCGCCTGTCGGTGCCAGGAAAGAAATCGCGCGTGTCGTTGCCGCTCGAATTCTGTGTCAAGGACAACGGTCCTGGCGTGCCTGAGGATCTGCTTCCCAATCTGTTCGATCCGTTCGTCACCACTAAGCAAACCGGCAGCGGGCTCGGTCTGGCGCTGGTCGCCAAGATCGTGGGTGACCATGGCGGCATCATCGAATGCGAATCCCAGCCACGGAAAACCACTTTCCGGGTGCTGCTGCCGATGTTCAACGCCACCAAACATTTCGATCAGGGCAATCGCGATGACGCTCCGGGGACGTCGTCGCATGCCTCGCAAGAAAAGTGATGAGGAATTATGATGCCCGCAGGTAGCATACTTGTCGCCGACGACGATACCGCCATCCGGACCGTCTTGAACCAGGCCCTTTCGCGTGCCGGATACGAGGTGCGGTTGACGGGTAACGCCGCGACACTGTGGCGCTGGGTCAGCCAGGGCGAGGGCGACTTGGTCATCACCGACGTTGTGATGCCCGATGAGAACGCGTTCGACCTGCTGCCCCGGATCAAGAAGATGCGGCCGAATCTCCCGGTCATCGTGATGAGCGCGCAGAACACCTTCATGACGGCGATCCGGGCCTCGGAGCGAGGCGCATATGAATATCTGCCGAAGCCATTCGACCTGAAGGAATTGATCGCAATCGTCGGCCGCGCGCTGGCCGAGCCGAAAGAGCGGGTGGCCAGCCATCCCGATGACGCCGAGTTCGACTCGATCCCGCTGGTCGGACGTTCGCCGGCGATGCAGGAAATCTATCGGGTGCTCGCCCGTCTTATGCAAACCGACCTTACGGTGATGATCTCCGGCGAATCAGGCACCGGCAAGGAGTTGGTCGCGCGGGCGCTGCACGACTACGGCAAGCGGCGGAATGGACCTTTTGTTGCCGTCAACATGGCCGCGATCCCGCGCGATCTCATAGAATCCGAGTTGTTCGGCCACGAGCGCGGGGCGTTCACCGGCGCCAACACCCGCGCTTCCGGCCGCTTTGAACAGGCCGAAGGGGGGACGTTGTTCCTGGACGAAATCGGCGACATGCCGATGGAAGCGCAGACCCGTCTGTTACGCGTGCTTCAGCAGGGTGAATACACCACCGTGGGCGGCCGCACGCCGATCAAGACCGACGTGCGTATCGTCGCGGCGAGCAACAAGGATCTGCGAATACTGATTCAACAGGGCCTGTTCCGCGAGGACCTGTTTTTCCGCCTCAACGTAGTGCCGCTGCGTTTGCCGCCGCTGCGGGAGCGGATCGAGGATTTGCCCGATCTGATCCGGCATTTCTTTGCGCTCGCCGAGAAGGACGGCCTGCCGCCGAAGAAGCTCGATACGCTGGCGCTGGAGCGGATGAAACAGCATCGCTGGCCCGGTAACGTGCGCGAACTCGAGAATCTTGCGCGCCGGCTTGCGGCTCTCTATCCGCAGGACGTGATCACGGCTTCGGTGATCGACGGTGAGCTGGCACCCCCCGCCGTGAATTCGGGCGGCAGCGTTTCGCAGGGTGTCGACAATCTCGGAGGCGCGGTAGAAGCCTATCTGTCATCGCACTTTTCCGGATTTCCCAACGGCGTGCCTCCACCGGGCCTCTATCATCGTATTCTGAAAGAGATCGAAGTGCCGCTGCTCACGGCCGCCTTGGCCGCGACGCGAGGCAATCAGATCCGGGCGGCCGACCTATTGGGCCTCAACCGCAACACGCTGCGAAAGAAAATCCGGGACCTGGACATTCAGGTTTACCGGAGCGGAGGCTGAGGGGGACCCCATCGTTCAGCCAAGCGATGATCGGTTTTTGCGCGGGAAAACCGGATAAATGCCTTGCGGGCGAGCGCGGCGCGCCGTGGAATTGTCGCAATTCGGCAACATTGTGATATGATTGCATCAGTCCCGCCGGTGTAGCCCGGCGCGTGAAGGCCTTCAGCTCACCATTGCATGAATGACTAGCGCAGACGCCGCGACCCCATCGTTCGATCCGTCGCTTGCCGAATCCAGGGCGCGAGCCCTGCGAAAATGGCTGGCGCCGTTTGCGGTCGTCCTGGCGCTGCTGTCGGCCTTCCTGACCTTTGTGGTACTGACCGGCCTGACCCGGATCGCGCCGACTCCCGATGTCGCCGTGACCTTCATGCTGATCAACGGCGCCACGATTCTGGTGTTGATCGGCATTATCTTGCGCGAGGTCTGGCAAATGCTCCAGGCCCGCCGGCGCGGACGCGCCGCGGCCAGGCTGCACTTCCAGATCGTCGGCCTATTTTCGGTCATTGCGCTGTTGCCCGCCGTGCTGGTAGCGGTATTCGCCAACGTCACCATCGATCGGGCACTCGACCGGCTGTTTTCAGGGCCGACGCGGGAAGTGGTCCAGAACTCGCTGATTATTGCGCGCGCCTATACTTACGAACATGCGCAACTCATTCGCGGCGACATTCTGGGGATGGCCAACGACATTTCCCATGCCCGGCCGCTGTACGATCAGGATCGCGGATCGTTTCGCGAGTTGTTGACCGCCAGCGCCGCCTCGCGCAACCTGCCGGGCGCCATGCTGATCGACAAGGACCGCAATATCCTCGAAACGGCGCAAACCGGCATTCAGCAAAGCTTCACTACGCCGCCGGCGGATTTCTTGACGGGGGTCAACGAAACCGAGCCTCAGATCGCGGTGTTTCCCGACGCAAACTATGTCGCGGCCGTGATTCGTCTGCGTGCGTTCAACGACACTTTTCTCTACGTGGCGCGTCTGCTCGATCCTCGCGTGGTGACGCAACTCAAGCAGACCGAGGCCAGCGTCGCCGAATATGCCGAGATGGAATCGAGACGGCTCGGCATGCAGGTGAATTTCGCCCTGATATTTGCCGTGATCGCCCTGACCATCCTGATGGCTTCGGTCCTGATCGGATTGAATTTCGCCAACTGGCTGGTTGCGCCGATCCGGCGTCTGATGAGCGCCGCCAATCTCGTCTCGACCGGAGACCTGCATGTCCAGGTCCCGGTTCATAAGTCCGAGGGCGATCTCGCCCAACTCGGCGAAACCTTCAACAAGATGACGCAGGAGTTGCGCACTCAGCGTGACGAGTTGGTCAGCGCCAGCGATCTGATCGACAGCCGCCGCCGCTTCATCGAAGCGGTATTGTCCTCGGCAAGCGCCGGCATCATCGGCGTCGACGCCTCCGGCAGCGTCGGCATTCTCAACCGCTCCGCCGAAAAACTGATCGGTCACGCCGAATCCAAAACGCTTGGTCACCCGTTATCCGACGTGCTTCCGGAACTCGACGACATGATGAAGACGGCGCGGGAGGGTACCCAGCGGCTGGTCCAGGGCCAGATCACAATTAACCGCGACGGTCACGAACGCAATCTTTCGGTTCGTGTCAGCGCCGAGCAGACCAGTCAATCTCGCGACAGCTACATCATTACGCTTGATGATATTACCGAACTGGTTTCAGCTCAGCGGACCTCGGCATGGGGAGACGTGGCTCGCCGGATCGCTCACGAAATCAAGAATCCGTTGACCCCAATCCAACTCTCCGCCGAACGCATTCGCCGCAAGTTCGGCAAGGTTATTACCGAGGATAAGGCGATCTTCGAGCAGTGCACCGACACCATCGTGCGGCAGGTCGATGACATCAGACGTATGGTGGACGAGTTTTCCCGTTTCGCGCGGATGCCGAAGCCAGTCATGGAGGGCGAGGATGTTGCCGACACGGTACGGCAAGCCGTGTTTCTGATGCGTGTCGCCCATCCCGAGCTTGATATCGAGGCCGATATCAAGCAGGAGCCGCTTCATGCGCAATTCGACCGACGATTGATCTCGCAGGCCTTGACCAACATCATCAAGAACGCAACCGAGGCCATCGAGGCCGTTCCCGCCGAGACGCTTGGGAAGGGGCGGATCGATGTGATTGCCGCACGCGAGGACGATGACATCGTGATTGACGTGATCGACAATGGTATCGGTCTGCCAAAGGTAAGCCGCGCGCGTCTGCTCGAACCCTATGTCACAACGCGCGAAAAAGGCACCGGCCTCGGCCTTGCGATCGTCGGTCGTGTCCTGGAAGACCACGGCGGCCGTATCGAATTGAACGACGCCGCCGACCTTCGGCCCGGCGCGCGCGGGGCTTGGATGCGGTTGAGGTTTGCAATATCGGGCCATGCGCCGAAGGTCGAGGCGAAAGAGGTGCCTTCCGAAATCAAATCGGAATCCGGAACTGCCGGGCCGGCCGATGCGACCGACGGTGAAACAAAAATCAAAGCCGCAACAGGCAACTGACGAGACAGGGTGTAATCCATGGCAAATGACATTCTGATTGTCGACGACGAAGCAGACATCCGGGACCTTGTCGCCGGCATCCTGGAGGACGAGGGTTTCTCAACCCGTACGGCGCGCGACAGCAATTCGGCCTTGGCGGAGATTGCCAACCGCCGGCCTCATCTGGTCTTTCTCGACATCTGGCTGCAAGGCAGCAAGCTCGACGGTCTACAATTGCTGGAGCAGGTGAAGCGCGATCATGCCGACGTGCCGGTCGTCATGATTTCCGGTCACGGCAACATCGAAACTGCGGTCGCCGCTATCAAGCGCGGTGCATACGATTTTATCGAAAAGCCATTCAAGTCAGACCGGCTCATCCTGGTGGCCACTCGCGCACTGGAGACTTCTCGGCTGAAGCGAGAGGTCAAAGAACTCAAGCAGCAGGCGCCGGCGGCGAGCGTCCTGACCGGACGCTCGGCCTGCATGAACCAGTTGCGCCAGACCATCGATCGAGCCGCGAAGGCCAATAGCCGCATCCTGATCGTCGGACCCTCGGGCGCCGGCAAGGAATTGGCGGCGCGAACGCTGCACAACGCGTCGAGCCGTGCCGAGGGGCCTTTTGTCGTGATCAACGCGGCAGCGATTACGCCGGAGCGCATGGAAGTCGAGATGTTCGGCATCGAACAGTCCAACGGCGAACATCAACGCAAGGCCGGCGCACTCGAGGAAGCCCACAGCGGCACGCTCTTCATCGACGAAATCGGCGACATGCCGCGCGAGACCCAGAACAAGATTTTGCGGGTACTGGTTGATCAGACGTTCCAGCGGTCGGGAGGCACGACCAAGGTCAACGTCGATGTTCGCATCATTTCTTCGACGGCGCGCAACCTTGAAGAGGAGATCGCCGAGGGCCGGTTCCGGGAGGACCTCTATCATCGCCTCTCGGTGGTGCCGATCCGGGTGCCGCCGTTGTCAGAGCGGAGGGAAGATATCCCTGAACTGATCGATTACTTCATGGATCAGATCTCCGCCTCGACCGGGTTGCCGAAACGCCAGATCGGGCAGGATGCGATGGCGGTGTTGCAGTCGCACGTCTGGCCCGGGAATGTGCGCCAGCTCCGCAACAATGTTGAACGCGTGATGATTCTGGCGAGCGGGGGGCCGGAGGTCATTATTACCGCCGATATGCTACCGCAGGACGTCGGTTCCATGGTACCGGCGATGCCTACCAGCAACAACGGCGAGCACATCATGGGGCTTCCGTTGCGAGAAGCGCGGGAGGTATTCGAGCGCGACTATCTGATTGCCCAGATCAGCCGCTTTTCCGGCAATATTTCGCGAACCGCCGAGTTTGTCGGAATGGAGCGCTCGGCATTGCATCGCAAACTCAAAGCTCTCGGTGTCGGCTAAGGTTGCTGGTACGACAATTCATTTCATGCAGTTACTTAGCGAATTTCTGTTCAGCGGATTTCGGCTTTTTCCCGACTTTTCCAGCGAGCCGACTGTCCGAAAAATGTCTCAAATACGCGAACTGGCTTGCCTAAAAAGCGCGCGTGCCCTCTAATCATACCGCCGTGCCCCCCGGAGGGGGATCTCAGGGGAAGCAGGCAACCGGAAGGTACTCCGTAAGAGGGTGCAGCCGGTTTAATAAAAAGAAGCAAACAATACTGCGGGATAAAAACAATGGCGGCAGACCGCGCACAAAACCTACAAGACACCTTTCTAAATCACGTTCGTAAAACCAAAACGCCACTGACGATCTTTCTGGTCAATGGAGTAAAGCTGCAGGGGATTGTCACTTGGTTCGACAATTTCTGCCTGCTGCTGCGGCGCGACGGCCACTCGCAGCTTGTATACAAGCATGCGATCTCGACCATCATGCCCGGCGCTCCGATCCAGTTGTTCGAAGGGGGTGAGGACGCTCCTGCTTGAAAGTGACCTGATTGGAACCCCGAAATCCTGATGGGGCTGCCGATCGTCCGCGGTCGGCAGGGGGTAAAGCAAGCGGGCGGGTGATTGTCATCGGCCCTTACCTCCGTATGCGCCGGGGAGAGCCCGATGCGCAAACGGATCAGCGTGTCACGCGAGATTCAGAAGCACGGCTTGAGGAAGCCGTGGGTCTGGCGCGCGCCATCGATCTGACGGTCGCGGAAGCCCTCATTGCGCCTGTGGGCCAGATCCGACCTGCGACCTATATCGGGAAGGGCAAGGTTGAAGAAATCGTCGGGCTCGTTGCAGGTCACGACATCGAGTTGGTGGTGATGGATTGCGCGTTGTCGCCGATCCAGCAGCGCAACCTTGAGAAAGCCTGGAGCACCAAGGTACTCGACCGCACCGGTCTCATTCTCGAGATCTTCGGTCGGCGCGCCAAGACCAGGGAAGGCGCGTTGCAGGTCGAACTCGCGCATTTGAATTACCAGCGCTCACGCCTCGTTCGATCCTGGACCCACCTTGAGCGGCAGCGCGGTGGCTTCGGTTTCATGGGAGGCCCCGGCGAAACCCAGATCGAGGCCGATCGCCGCCTGATCGGGGACCGCATCACGCGCCTCGAGAACGAAATCAAGAAGGTCCAGGCCACCCGGCGGCTGCATCGCGCCGGTCGGCAGCGGGTTCCGTATCGCGTGGTCGCGCTGGTTGGTTACACCAATGCTGGAAAGTCGACGCTGTTCAACCGCATGACCCGTGCCGACGTACAGGCCGCCGACATGCTGTTTGCAACGCTCGATCCAACCTTGCGCGCGCTCAGCCTTCCGCACGGCGGCAAGGCGATGTTGTCGGATACCGTCGGCTTCATCTCCAACCTACCGACGCAACTGGTTGCGGCGTTTCGTGCGACTTTGGAGGAGGTGCTGGAAGCCGACATCATTCTTCATGTCCGCGATATCTCGCATGAAGACGCCGAGGCGCAAGAACGCGACGTCGATACGGTATTGCGCCAGCTCGGCATCGATCCCAATTCCGGGCAGCGCATTCTCGAGGTCTGGAACAAGATCGACCGCTTCACTCCGGACGAGCGCGAGAATCTTCGCAACATCGCCGCTCGCCGTCCGACGGAACGGCCGTGTTTTCTGGTCTCAGCCGAAACCGGGGAGGGTGTCCAGGCGCTATTGGCTGCGATCGAGGATCGGCTTGCCGCGACGCGCCTGACGCTGGACTTGTCGATCGATGCTTCGGACGGAGCCGGAATCAGCTGGCTGCACCGCAATTCCGAGGTGCTTAACAAGGAGCTGCATGACGGCCGCTTCGATATGACCGTGCGCGTCGACGAGACCAAGCGCGACATCGTCGTCAACCGTTTCGACGCTGTACCTCATCCGGCTTGAACTGTTCTTCAGCACGAACTCGTGCGAAATGCCGATCAACCGCGGAGAGAAGTTGCTACATACGGTTACGTTGAACGGCGGTAACGCTGAATAAGAAGCCACAACAACAGAATGATCGGCGATCCGACCGCGATCCAGGAGAAGTAGCGGCCAAGTTGCCCGAACAGCAACGCCGAAATCAGGCCGGCCAGCGACAGCAGCCCGATGACGATGGGTATACCGAACACCGTGCGCCAACTAGCCACTGCGTGAGGTTTGCCGGAAACCTCCATTCAGGTCCTTGCGGTGTAAGTGTCGATCCCCGAATAAGTTCGACGATGTCCGGTTTTGCGTCGTCTGACCAGATAGAGGTAAAGCCCACTGCCGATGACGACGATCGTAAAGGCATCGAGCAGCGCCCAGATGATCTTCAGGGGCATTCGACCGTAATCGCCGAAATGAAGCGGTTGCGATACGAACAAGGCCTTCAGATAGAAGGGCAGATCGCGCGTATCGGCCACCTCGGCAGTCGTTGCATCGAGCAGAATCGGTTTCAGCAGTCGTGATGTCAAAGGTCGGTCGCCACGCATGAAGGCAGCGAAATGATGCGAGCTGCTGAACGGCGTGCCGGGAAAGGCAATGAAAGCCACCTCCATGCCGGCAGCAGTCCGGGTTGCATTGTCGACGATCCTGTCAAGCGAAGCCTTACGCGATGGCGCAGCGCCACCACCTGCGGATGAGGCGACCATGTCGGCGAGCTCGTTTCCTCGCCATTGGTCGAGCATAGGCTCGGCCCAGGTATTGATCACGCCGGTGGCGCCTACGACGAAAACCCAAACGACGGTGGTGACACCGAGCAAATTGTGCCAGTCCAGCCACAGAATGCGGTTCGATTTGCCTTGCCTGAGCGTGCCGAATTCCAGCCGTCGGGTGAACGGCCAATAGAGCACCACGCCGGAGATGATCGCGATCAATAATAACATCCCCATGCCGCCGAGAAACAGCTTGCCGGGCTGGCCCAAGAACATGTCGGTATGCAGCTTGAGCAGCACCAGCATCGGGCCGGTGCCGACCGGACCCAGCAGCCTCGCCGAGTGAGCGTCGAAAGCCCTGACCACGGCGTCATCGGGCTTTCCGTCCGCGGCGCTGTTGGTGTAGGCGACAACGATGCCGGGTTCGTCCTTGTCCCAGGCAATGTATTGCAGAACCTTGCCCGGGTCGGTCGCGAGCGCGGCCCGGGCTATGCGATCGACGGTCGCTCGTTGCTCACCGGCAAGCGCGGTATCGGGTCTTGGGGCGTAACCAAGCAGTTCATCGATTTCGTGATGAAAGATGAGCGGCAAGCCGGTCAAGCAGAGCAACAGCAGGAAAACCGTCGAAACAAGGCTGGTCCAACGATGGACGATCGACCAAATTCGAACCGATCGCGCTTTCACGTCAACCCCGCTCGGAATGCTCGCCTATGGCGAACATGCTACCACTTGTAGGCGACGCTTGCGACGGCGCGCCGGCGATCGGCGTAGAAACACGCCGTCGGCGTCTGACAACTGGCGACGTAGGTTTTGTCGGTGAAGTTGGTGACGTTGAGCGCAAACCGCCAATTCTTCACTTCGTAATGGATCGCGGCATCGCCCACCGTATACGCCGGGACCACGAGCGAGTTCGCGGTGTCGGCGTAGGAAACCCCGTTGTAACGGACGCCGAGACCGAAACCGAAACCGGTAAGTTGTCCCGTTTGGAACGTGTAGTCACCCCAGGCCGATGCGATGGTGCTCGGCGTGTTGGTGGGCACGGTATCGATCAGCGCCGGATTGAGGTCTTTGCTGACGAAAATATGGAAATTGGTGAATGCGCCGACCACTTTCAGCCCGGGCATGACATTGGCGACTGCCTCGAGTTCGATGCCGCGCGAGGTGACTTCGCCGGTCTGAATGGACTGCAAGGCATTGAGGGGATCGGTGGTGAGGACGTTCTGCCGCTTCAGATCGAACAGCGACGCGCCAAAATGGCCATTTAAACCAGCCGGCTCGATCTTGACGCCAACCTCGGATTGCTGGCCGGTCTCGGGTGAGAATAGCTGTCCAGTCACGAAATTTGTGCCGATGATCGGGTTAAAACTGGTCGCATAGGACACGTAGGGCGCTATTCCGAGGTCGGTGTTGTAGATCAAACCAGCGCGGCCGCTGAAGTGGCCGTCGTCACAACTCTGGCTCGGACCGAGACGATTATTGTCTAACGTGTCCACCCAATCATTCCGTCCGCTCAACACCAGCGTCAGACGATCAATCTTCAGCTGGTCCTGGTAGTAGAGGCCGGCCTGCTTTTGGGTGATGGTTTGGTTCTGAAACACGGTCCCGGGAAATCCCTGAGGTGCCCCATAAACCGGGTTCACCACATTGAGCGGTGGGGTGGCGAAATCGAACGACTGCAGATCGTCGATTTGGTAACTCTTGAGGTCGACGCCGACCAGCGCTTTATGCTGCACAGGACCGGTGGCGAAGCGGTATTCGAACGAACTGTCGAGGTTACCCTGGTTGGCGTTATCACGGGCAAAGTCGTTGAAGCGCGATAGCAACGCGGTGGCCGGATTGCCGCCCACGTAACCGTTGCCGAGCAGCGTCTGGAACGAAACGTCGACATGGGCAAAACGACCGTTCTGGCGGAACGTGAGATCATCGGTCAGGTTTTTCTCGAATTGATAGCCGAGCATTTCCTGCTCGCGGCTGAACCTGTCGACGCTGGGATCGCTGGCAAACAAGTGGGTCGGGATGCGCCCGAACGGCGCGTCGACGACCGTCCCGACGTAAGGCAGGAATCCCTGCACCCGTGTCTCGTTTCGCTCGGCCGATGCGAGGATGGTCAGCGTCGTGTCGATGTCGGGTTTATAGGTCACCGACGGCGCAACGAAATAGTTGTTGTCCGGTATGAAGTCGGTCTGGGTCTTTCCATTCTGCACCGTTCCGAGGATGCGATAGTAAAGCTCGTTGCTCGGGCCGGATGACGTCGCCACGGGTCCGCCGAAATCAAACCAAAGGTATCCGTTGCCGTAGGAGTTGACGCCGGTTTCAATCGAGTTTTGCGGCGTGAGTGGCGGCTTTTTGCTGATGACGTTGACGATACCGCCGGGGCTGCTGCCTCCGTACAGAACGGCCGATGGGCCGCGAAGAATGTCGATGCGCTCGATGCCGAACGTCGGGAGTTTCCACGTGGCGAACGCGAAGTTTCCGGTCAGTTGCAAACCGTCGAGGAAGAGCCCGATATCCTGAGCATTGAAGCCGCGGATCTGGAACCAGTCACTGCGGGTATCATTGCCGAAGAATGAAGCGGCGACGCCAGGCACGTAGCGCAGCGCCTCCGCGAGGTTATTCGGGTGTTGATCGCGAATTTCCTCACGGCCGACGACGGAGATCGCCTGGGGCGTTTCCATCAACGATGTATTGGTCTTGGTCCCGGTTAGGGAACGTTCGGCGACATAGCCGTTGATCGGGCCGGTCGGATTTTGCCCTTGTTGCACAATGCCTGGGCCGCTCACCGCAGGCTGAACGGGAGCCTCGACGGTGCGTGCGGGGTGTTGCGCGCGTCTTGACGCGCCCGAACCGGCTGCGCGATGGGTGGGTCTGGATGGCGCGGTTGTAACCCGGCGCGACTCCGGTGCGGTAACGACGACGGGCGGGAGATCGCTGCCCGCTCCGCCGCTGGGGCCTTGTTGCGCGCGCACCTCGTTCGCAGCCAGTTGCAGGAATGCGATCGCAGCGACAGTCAAAACGACCCCCCGCGAATTGAAGCGCGCCAGCATTCGTTGTGTCCCCACAATTTCAAATAGAACTAATTAGGTGAGCACGCATCGCTGCGTAAGGCCGTGACCCATCCCCGGCACACTGGCTATTTCATGCCGCGTGCGATGAGGAAAATTGAAGATATCTAAGAACGCTTCTAATACGGGCGCGGAACTTTGCGCGGCCGCGCATTCCTTCGCAGGAAAGCCCAAGCGGCTGCTGATAATTCCGGCGTCGGCGTCGCGCCGTGGCCTCGTTCGTACGGCATTTCAAAGCGCAAAAAAGTACGTCGATGTGACACTATCGCCACGCCTTGAGAGCCATGAACAGCGCCATCGCGGCGATCATGGCGATCAGCAAGAACCTCAGTTGGTTGGGCCCAACGGCGTTGGCCAGTTTCGCGCCGATGCCGGTCCCGACCCAAAGGCCGACGATCAGGCAGATGATCATCAGCCACGGCAGTTCCGTGCCCTGCTGTACATAAAATAATGCGGCGGGCAGGGTGACCGGCAGCGCCGTAACCGCCAGGCTCATCGCCTGCGAGCGATGCTGCGAAATCTTCAGCAGTCCCGTCATCAGCGCGGTAATTGCAAGGCCGCCACCGATGCCCAGAAATCCCGACGACCAACCCGCCACGGCGCCGATTGCAGCGAGCAACGTCCAGTGCAGAGGCTTCTCGTCGACGATGTCAGCACCATCGTCGACTTTGGGTCGCGGCGGCCGTGACAAGATAATCGCCAGAAGAATGAGCAGATAAGCGACGAAGCACCATTGCAGGGCGCGATCCGAAACGCGGGTGGCGAGCAGCGCACCGACGCCGCCGCCGACGCAAAAGCCGATCGCAAGCCAAGTCAGCCAACGCCAGGATATCCGGTGACCGCTCCGGCTATAATTTCGCACACCTGACAGGCTGGTGGGAACGACCTGCGCCACCAGCGATATGCCTTGTGCGACATGCTGATCCTTGCCGAGAATCAGCACCAGCAGCGGCACCAGGATTCCGCCGCTGGTTACTCCCAGAAAACCGGACACGAAGCCGCCGATCCCGCCGGTCAGAAGTCCGCCCAGGATCTCCGGCAGGTTCATTGGCGATCTCGTTCGGCCGAAGCGAGTGCAGGCGGGTAGGGGCTTTCCCTGCCTTTGGCCTCATTCCACAGCGCATCCATTTCCGCCAGCGAGGTGCCCTTCAGCGTGCGTCCCTGCGCCGCTAAGGTCCGCTCGATATAACCGAAGCGGCGTTCGAACTTGACGTTGGTGCCGCGCAACGCCAGATCCGGATCGACCCCGACGTGTCGCGCGAGATTGACCAGCGCGAACAGGAGGTCGCCGGTTTCGCCGGCGAGTTCATCGGCATCGTTCCGATCGAGCGCGGCTTCGATCTCGTCGGCTTCCTCGCGAATCTTGCGGAGCACCTCGCGCGGATCATTCCAGTCGAAGCCGACACTTGACGCTTTCCGCTGCAGTTCCATTGCGCGGGTCAATGCGGGTTGTCCCGCCTTTACACCGGACAGCAGGGTCTTATCCGTCGTGGCTTCTCCCGATGGCCGGCGCGCCGCACGCTCGGCCTTCTCTTCAGCCTTGATGCGCTCCCACGCGCCCTTCACATCCGACGGCGTCAACCGCCCGTCCTTATCGGCAAAAACGTGCGGATGTCGCCTGATCATCTTGCGCGTGATGGCCTCGACGACATCGCCGAACGAGAAGGCGTTCTGTTCCTCCGCCATGCGAGCGTGAAACACCACCTGCAGCAGGAGGTCACCGAGCTCGTCGCAGAGGTCGGGGAGATCGCCGCGCGCGATCGCGTCGGCGACCTCGTAGGCCTCCTCGATCGTATATGGAGCGATGCTTGCAAAATCCTGTTCGAGGTCCCACGGGCATCCGCTGCCCGGGGTCCGCAGGGTTGCCATGATTTCGAGTAAAGCGCGGATGTCGCGGGAAGGAGACATGATCCACCGGTCTGACGTTGATCAAGCCTGTATGCCGCAAGACGGGGGTCCATCCCAGCGAAACACGCGGGGTATTCCGCCATTTCCACCGATTGGCGTCGGGGTCGCAGGGTGCTAATGGGCAAGGTCATGACCACCAAAATCCACGACCGATCACAGGCCGGCACAGCGCTTGTACTTTTCTCCGGGGGGCAGGATTCGGCCACCTGCCTGGCATGGGCGCTGCAACGCTTTGCGCGAGTCGAGACGCTCGGGTTCGACTACGGGCAACGCCATGCCATCGAACTTTCGTGCCGCGTCGATCTGCTTGACGGTATCAAATCGCTTCGGGGGGACTGGGCGGCCAAGCTTGGCGAGAACCACACTTTGCAAATCCCCACACTGGCTGTCATCTCCGATACCGCGTTGACGCGCGATGTTGCGATCGCGATGGGCCAAGACGGCTTGCCCAACACTTTCGTACCCGGCCGCAATCTCGTGTTTCTGACCTTCGCTGCGGCACTCGCCTATCGGCGCGGCATCACAGACATCGTCGGCGGTATGTGTGAAACCGATTATTCCGGCTATCCGGATTGCCGTGAGGAAACCATCAAGGCTTTGCAAATCGCGCTCAATCTCGGCATGAACAAGAAGTTCGAACTCCATACGCCGCTGATGTGGCTCGACAAGGCCAGCACGTGGAAGTTGGCCGATGAACTCGGCGGCGCGGGACTGGTCGACTTGATCCGGGAACACTCGCACACCTGCTATCTCGGCGAACGCGGCGCCCGTCATCCTTGGGGCTACGGGTGCGGCGAATGCCCGGCCTGTGCGCTGCGAGCCAAAGGTTGGCGGGAATATGCGACGGGTGCGGTTTGATCGGAAGCCCGGCGCCTGGAGCATGATTCGGAGAACCGGAGACCGGTTGTCCGAAAAAATCATGCTCAAACAAGGAGGTTAGATCATGTTCCGATACCATGTGGTCCGAGCATGCTCTAGCTAGGGTATTCGATCAAAATCCTCTGGTCGCAATTCGATCGGCGTGCCGTGCGGCGTGCGGTCGGCGGCATGATCCCAGGCGTCGCGATAGCGGCCGAGGGTCTCTGCCGAGGTGACGCCCTTCTCGGCGATCAGCCTCTCCAGCGTAGCCAGCCAATGCCGGTAGTAGGTTTCGCCCGTATCGGGATCGCCGGCGGCCTGCGCACGTTTGATTTCGCTCGCCAGTGCCGCGGCCCATTCGTTCCAGGTGAAGAGCCCGCGATCATGCAGCGTCAACGCCAGCGCAAAGGCGTGCGCCTCCCACGGTTCGCGGAACACCGGTCCATCGGCGTCGACTGGAATGTCAGGAACAGTGCTGGTCGCCCGTGCGGCCGCGCCGTCGGTCACGCGCGCTCCAGATACGGCTCGAACGCGTCGACGGATATCTTCACTGTGGAATCGCCATCCGGGCCCCACAGTTCCGTGCCGTCGAACACCACCGTATAGAGCCATTGCGGGTTCTCACCGGCTTCGATTGAGGCGGTGTCGGGATAGACGCTGCAACCGAGGTTGCTCTCGACCACGCCCACATGGCCGCGCACATAGCGTGGCAGCCGCGTGTGCGTCATCGGATGAATGTTTTTCGCGCGTACGCGGTCGCCCGGTTTGAATTGTGCGGGCGCGGTCGGCGGGCGCCCGAACCTGCCACGTACCATCACCCGCTCGACTTGGTCGACCGTGAACTTGCCGTGCTTGAGCGGCTTCGCCGGTTCGAGGGCGTGTCCGGCCGCGACCTCCTCGGCCGCGACATAGCCCTTGGCCACCAACATGTCTTCGAGCCCGAGAAACCACTTCTTGTAATATGAACTGGTGAGGTAGACCTCCGGCGGCAGCGATTCCCGGTAGAAGCGGGAGGTATCGATGTTAAATGCACCGGCCGCCCCCATCGCGCGGACCATCGCCAGCACACGCCCTTCCCATGCGGTGTGAAACATCGGCTCGTCGGGCTCCGGCTCGACCGCGCCGAAGCCGTCCATGCCGCCCATGTCGTGGACGCCGTTCATGAGGGTGCGTCCGGCGTTTTGGGAAACCCGGTACCGATCATGGAATCGCGCGTCACGAGTTCGGCGAGTTGCTGCTCGCTCCAGCCGTCAGTGCCTTCAGGCCGCATCGGCAATACCAGGAAGCGGGTCTCGGCGGTCGAATCCCAGACCCGGATCTCGGTTTGCTCAGGTAAACTTACCCCGAAGTCGGCGAGCACGCCTCGCGGATCCTTGACGGCACGGGAGCGGTAGGGCGCCGCCTTGTACCAGATCGGAGGAAGCCCCAGCATCTCCCAGGGGTAACAGGAGCACAGGGTACATACGACGATGTTGTGGCGCCGCGGCGTGTTCTCGACTGCGACGAGATGATCGCCGACCCGGCTGACGTGGCCAAGCGTACCCACAGCCTTGGAGGCGTCATCCAGTAACGCTCGTTTGAAACTAGGGTCGGACCATGCCTTGGCAACAACC
Organism: uncultured Alphaproteobacteria bacterium; assembly: GCA_963756215.1. Classification (GTDB taxonomy): domain Bacteria; phylum Pseudomonadota; class Alphaproteobacteria; order Rhizobiales; family Xanthobacteraceae; genus Bradyrhizobium. Next base: position 60,101 of record CAVWMY010000006.1, read on the forward strand.
TGGGCGCCGTTACGGGGACCGATCTTGGCTTCATAGGCCTCGATGATGGCATCGAGTGCGGCCGGATCGAGATAGCCTTTTTCGGTCAGGATGGTCTCAAGCGCACGCACCCTCAGTTCGGTTTCGGATAATTCCGACTGGTCATGATCGCCGTGGTGATGATCGTGGTCGTGACTGGCCATGGCGTTAGGATAAGCGCAATGATCGGGGGATGTCGAGGTCCGGCGGCAGGCTCCATGTTTCGATTTTATGGCGGATGCCGATCCCCGGGCGGCTATATGAGCGCAAAAAAACGCGCGGGCAGGGAGATCGCGACATGGTAGAGTTTGTCACCATCGAAAAAGGCCTCGGCCCGGAGGGCCGTGTGGCCGTGGTGCGCTTCGATCGTGGCGATGGCATCAACGCGCTGTCTCCGGAAGCCCTGCGCCAACTCACCGATGCGGCGCGCAGCTTCGAGGATGACGGCGCGACTTCCGCCGTCGTCCTCAGCGGCAGAGCCGACGCTTTCAGCGCCGGCTTCGACCTCCGGGATGCCGAGGGCCGATCGCGCGCAAACATGGATATCGGCGCGTTGCGCCGGCATCTGAAACTCGGACCTCGGCTGACCCGCGCCTGGCAGGAGATGGACCAGATCACCATCGGCGCTATCGAGGGTTTCTGCATCGGCGGCGGTGTGGCCCTGGCGGTCGCGCTGGATTTCCGGGTGATGGGCCGCGATGCCCACCTGCGGGTGCCTGAGATCGGGCTCGGCATGAACATGAGCTGGCAAAGCATCCCACGCATGCTGCACCTGATGGGACCAGCCCGGACCAAGCAGGCCGTGATCCTGGCCGACCAGCGTATCAGCGCCAATGAGGCCTATGAATGGGGACTGGTGGAACAGGTGGTGGATCCCGGCAAGGCATTCGAGGCCGCAATGACGCTGGCCCGCAAGGTCGCGGCGCAGCCCCCGATCTCGGTGGCAATGACGAAACTGACCATCAACCGGTTGGCGCACGCGCTTGACGACCTCGCCAGCCATATGGACGTGGACCAGTTCGCGTTGGCGAGCCTGACGGAAGATCACAAGGAGGGCGTCGCCGCGTTTCTCAACCGGCGCAAGCCGCAATTCAAGGGCCGTTGAGGACGCTGCAATCGTCGCTTACTGCATCTGCGTGCCGACGTGCTTGCCGATCCAGTCGAGCAGGATGTCGGCGATGTCCAGGTTGTTGTCGTCCTGCATGAGCATGTGCGTGTTGCCCTTGATCCCGATGTCGGGCAGCACCAACACTTCCGCCTTGCCCCCGGCGGCATTGGCGGCGGCAACGAACGCGCGGCAGTTGGCGAGCCGCGGCGCCCAGCGTGGGAATTCATCGACGTAATCGCCAAACAGCACGAGGATCGGCAGGCCCGCATAGGGTTTCATGTCATCGGTCGGCGCGGGGCAGGCGGCCGGTTCGATCGAAACCACGCCGGCGATGCCCTTGCGGCTGAGGACAGCGGTCTGGAATGGATAGATGCCGGATTGCGAATGACTCATCAGCACGGTGCCACCGATTTTCTGCGCCAGTTCGGACAGAGCCGGTACCGTCGGATTGGGCGTCGGCAGATTGGCAAGGCTGTCCGGCACCATTTGCTTCCAGAATTCGGCTTGGGCCGCGACCGGATAGCGCATGCCGGGCATGGTTTGCGGATATTCCTTGCCGAATCGGAAGATCGCCCAGGCTCCTTCGTGCCCGGCTGAAAATACCGTCGGCAACTGGTCGACACCAGCTTTGCCGCCGCGCACCGCGTTGATTGCCGATGGGTCGCCCGCCGAACGGCCGCGCCAGACCTGGTCGATGACATAGGTCGGGTGACCATGGCGAACGAAATATTCATCCCACCCCATGCGGCCGTCCGGAGTGGTCTCCCACGTCTTGCCGGTCAGGCAGCAGCCATGGATCAGAACGATGGGAAGACCGCGTTCGCCAACCGGAACCTGGTAACGCACATACATCTGATCGACGGTGATCGTGCCGGACGCGGCATAGGCGGGCAGCGTCGAGAGCGTGTCAGATTTAACGTCACGACCGCCGATAAAGAAGCTGCCCTGGCGGGCGATGGTCAGCGGACCGGGGTCGGGACGGGCGGCTTCGGCAAAGGCGAAGGCGGGAATTAAGCAAAATCCGGCGGCGAGTAGCAATGCGCGCATGATACGTTCCATCCCAAGGTCGAGGCGCCAGGCCCTCTTGTGTTTAAATTCAACGGATCGAAGTGATAGTGTTGCACAACTCGATGAGCGCGCGAAGCCTCTCCGGTTTGGTCTTGGCGCAAGTGGAAATGTATACATCAACCAATCTTGATTATCGGCCCAGGACGCTCGCGCGTAGTCAGCCTGATCAAGGAACTTGAGATCCCTCAGGCTGTTGCGGGAAGGTCATGAAACACAACATGCAGATCGTCGTCGCGGGTTTGGCGTTCTGGACCGCCGCTGTGGTCGTTTCGGCGTCTGCCCAACCGCAAACCGAGCAGGGGCCGGCCTACGGGCCGGAGCTGGAGGGATTTGACTATCCCTTCCCGGTGCAGCGTTTCACGTTCACGTCGCAGCGGCAGCCGCTCCAGATGGCCTATCTCGACGTCAAGCCAGAGCAGCCGAACGGACAGACGGTAGTACTGCTACACGGAAAGAACTTTTGTTCGGCGACCTGGGAGCTGACTATCAAGGATCTCGTTGCGGCCGGCTATCGCGTCGTGGCGCCAGATCAGATCGGCTTCTGCAAATCGAGCAAGCCGGCGGCCTATCAATTCACGTTCAGGGAGCTTGCCGGCAACACGCACGCGTTGCTAGCCAAGCTTGGCGTGGAAAAGCCGGTCGTGGTCGGCCATTCAACCGGCGGCATGTTGGCGGCGCATTATGCGCTTCTTTACCCGAAGGACGTCAGCCATCTGGTGCTGGTCAATCCGGTCGGGCTTGAGGATTGGTCCGCCAAGGGCATTCCCCCGATCACGCTCGATCAATGGTACGAGCGTGAGCTGAAGACCAACGCAAACGGTATCCGGGCCTATGAGAAATCAACCTACTACGCAGGTAAGTGGGATGACCGTTATGAACCTTGGGTCGACATGCTTGCGGGTCTCAACAACGGTCCGGGCAAGGAAGCCGTCGCCTGGGACTCGGCGCTGATCTACGACATGATCATGACTCAGCCCGTAGTGTATCGGTTCGGCGATATTTCGGTGCCGACGCTGCTGATGATCGGTCAAAAGGACACTACGGCGATCGCCAAGGATTTCGCGCCGCCGGAACTCCGCCCAAAGCTTGGCAACTATCCTGATTTGGGCAAAGCGGCCGCCAAGGCTATCCCCGGCGCCAAGCTCGTCGAATTTCCGGAACTTGGTCACGCGCCGCAGATGTCGGATCCCGCCGGATTTAATAAGGCGTTGATTGCGGGTATCGGTAAGCCCTAAACGCCTGTGCCGAGCCCAAGCCGTGTGATCCCATCAAGGCGTCCGGCTTCGACCACGATCAAGATGCGCGGCTTATTGCTCGTGGAAGGCGCGGTGAAAGCTGTCGCGGATCGGTTGGGTAATGTAGCGGAAGAAGCTGCGTTCTCCGAGTTGCACCATCGCCTCCACCGGCATTCCGGGAGTGAGATGGACGTTGGGCAGATGGTCGAGTTGATCGCGGTCCAGCAAAATCTGCGTCTTGTAGTAACTGGTTTTGGTCTTCTCATCGGCGGTGACGTCTGAAGCCACGAAGATGACGCGTCCCCCAATAGACGGCACCAGCCGCTGCTTGAAAGCCGGAAGACGGATTTGCGCGTCGAGGCCCGGATAAACCACGTCGATGTCGTTGGGTGCCAGATTGACCTCGGCGACCAGCCGGTCGTGAGACGGCACCAATTCCATGACTGTGTCGCCGGGCTTGACGACCGCCCCGACGTTGAAGACGCGCATGCCGAGAATTGTCCCCTCTTCGGGCGCCACAACGTCCCGCCGTATGGCAACATCCTGTGCCGCCCGTAAACTGTCCTCGGCTTCGTTCAGCTTGGAGCGCGCCTCGCGCCTGTCGTTCGATACATCCTGCAGCAGTTGATCTCGAATCTGTTTCATGGACGAACGGCACTCCGCAATCGTCGCCTGCGCGCGTTGCATCTGGCCGGCAAGATCGCCCAGCGTGCCGCTTAATGCGGCCTGAGTGCGTTGTAGTTGCAGCACCTCGCTCAGCCTCGACAATCCTTTCGAAAGCAACGTCTGCTTCACCTCGACCTCACGCCGTATAAGATCGAGCTGCTCCTGGGTCGCCCGTTGCTGTTGTTCGGCTGAGCTGATGACGGCAAGTTGCTGATCGATGCGATCCTGCTGCACGGCGATCTGGCTGCTCAGACCGACGGTACGCGCTTCAAAGAGCGCGCGCTGCACGCTCATCGCCTCGGCCGCCCGCACGGCATCGAGACCCCGACCGGCAACGGCGGCAAGCAGCTCCGGCTGGAATTTGACCTTGCTATCGCCTGCGGTTTCCGAATCGAGGCGGGCCAGTTGGGCAAGCAATGTCCATCGCTGCGCCTTCGCCGTCTCGGCGGTAGCGCTTGCCTGTACGTCATTCATTCGCATCAGGACCTGACCAGCCTGAACGTGATCGCCATCGTGCACCAGCAATTCCTGTACCGATCCACCCTCCTGGTTGGCGATTACCCGATGCTCCCCCTCGACGCTGATTACGCCCTCCGCCATTGCTGCTTCCGCCAGGGGAGCGAACAGCGACCAGGCCGTGAAGCTGCCGATAAAGATTGCCATGGAGATGAGGCCGAGAAGCAAGATGCCGCGCGTCGGCGGATGCGGTGCATCCATCCATGGCAGCGGCAGGGGCGCGGCCGGCTGCTCCCGCAACGAGACGGCCATATTCTGCGGGAGGGAAGGGACCTGGCTCATGATGCGACGCGGCTCGGTTCGCTTCGTGTCGGTGCAGCGACCTTGGCGACCCTGGTTTCGGTGATCGAGCGATTATCCGAGGCGGGTCGTGCAATCACGCGGTTCAAAATATCGCCGCGCGGCCCGAACATCTCGACGGCACCGTCGCGCATCAGCAGCACCAGATCTACGTGCTGCACCAATCCCGGGCGATGGGAGACAAGAATGACGGTCGCTCCAAGCGCTTTCAGCTTGGCAAGTGCGCGAGCCAGGTTGTTTTCGGACTCGCCATCGAGATTGCTGTTAGGCTCGTCCAGGACGACGAACTTCGGTTTGCCGAACAAGGCACGCGCGAGGCCAATCAACTGCCGTTGGCCGCCGGACAAGAGCTGGCCGTTCTCGCCGATCTCAGTCTCGTAACCCTTCGGCAACCGCAGTATCATCTCGTGACAACCCGCAAGCTGCGCCGCCTCGATCACCTGCTCCGGACGCGCTTCTCCCATCCGCGCAATGTTGCGAAACACGGTGCCTTCGAACAGCTCGACGGCCTGCGGCAAGTACCCAACGTACCGTCCAAAATCCTCGCGCATCCAGTTATGGACGTCAGCACCATCGAGGCGGACGGCGCCGGCGCTAGGGGCCAGCGTTCCGATCAGCATCTTGATCAGCGTCGTCTTGCCGGCCGCCGATGGCCCGATCACCGCAAGGCTGTCGCCTGGGTTGAGCGTGAAATGAACGCTTTTGACGATCGCCGAAGTGGAGCCGGGGAAACCATAGGTGACGCGCTCTACCGAGAGGCGACCGACGGGTTCCGGTAACGGGAGCCCCGGTGGACGCAGCCGAGGCTGGCGCAGAAAGGCTTGCAGCCGAGCGAAGGCCTGCCGAACCTGAACGAGTTGCTTCCAACCGCCGATCAGCATTTCGACAGGCGCGAGCGCCCGCCCCATGATGACGGAGCCGGCAATCGAGGCGCCTGACGTCAGCTCATGCTGCAGCACCAGATAGCATCCGACGCCGAGAACCGCGATCTGCACGCCCAGCCGCACGAACTTGGCCATAGCCAGCAGCACCGAGGCGCGCTGGGCGGCGCGACGCTGCGGCGTGATCATTTCCGCCACCAACTCCTGCCAGCGACGCATGACCGCCGGCAGCATGCCCATGCTGTCAATCACCTCGGCGTTTCGCGCGATGCTGTCAGCGCGACGTTGCGAGTTGATCGCGGCAGTGCTCGCTTCTTTCGTCAATCGCGACGTGGTCAGTTCATTGAGGAGGGTCAGAACGAAGAGAATAATCGCGCCGCCAGTAGCGACAAAACCCAGCATCGGATGCAGGAGAAAAATGACGCCAAGAAACACCGGCACCCAGGGCACATCATACAATGCCAGCGCGGCGGTCGATCCGACATAGCCACGGCAAGTTGCAAGGTCGCGCAACGCTTCCATTCGGTAAGAGTGGCCGCACAGAACATTTTCGATCGCCCTCGCGAATCCCTCCGGCGCGACTTTCAGTTCCACCCAGCCCGCCAGTCGCTGCATGATCTGGTTGCGCGAAAATTCCAGGATGGCCAGCAGCAGGATGGCTGCAGCTGCGATCAAGGAAAGATAAAGCAGCGTGTTCACGTTTTTGGTTGCCAGCACGCGGTCGAAAATCTGCATCATGTAGAGCGAGACGGTGAGCTGCAACAGGTTCACCATGCCGCTGAACAGGCCGACCAGCATCAACTGTGTCCTGCAGCAATCGACCATACGGTTGAGAACCGTTTCGGTCCGCTCGCGCTGGTCCGGCGTCGCGAGCCTCGGCATCGACTTCATCGCTTAAACTCTCCGGCCACAATCGTCAGCGGCGGGTGTACAACGTTGAGTTTAAAGGCTTGCTCGGGCAAATCGAGGAATTTCGCGCTACTGCCGTAACGCGAGTGATCGGTCAGCGATTGTGTAAGCGCGGCTGCATCCATGGAGGCGTTTTCGCCGGCCTTTCTCGGCTCGACTTACCCTTCAATCTCCATCGCGCGCGCCCCCGAAGCCATTCGCTGGAACCCCGCACTTTGGTTGGCTGTAGGTAGCGACTCCAGTTCATCTCCTCATAACGTCCGTATCACACGGAGTTGTATGCGAAGGGATCACTACCGCAACTCCACCGCGACGCCTGTAACATTGCTGAAATCATACAGTAGCGCGACGCTGTGCATGTCATCACTGTTCAACACAAGGTTGCGTTGGACGAGATTAAGGACGACAACTATGATGCATACGCATAAAGTAACGGACATCGTGCATACACACGCACTGGATATCGATCCAATCACTGGTGTGGTGGGCACGGACGGCAACGATGCGCTCGACGGGACTGCGGGGGACGACACCCTCGTCGGTGGGAACGGCAACGACGTGATCTACGGCGGAATCGGGAACGACACGATCATTGGGGGCGCCGGTGACGATGACATCCACGGTGGAAATGGTAACGATATTATCCTCGCGGATGATGCCGGCGCAGGCAACGGCAATGACAAGGTGTTCGGCGACGCCGGCGACGATCAGATCAACGGCAGTGTCGGGAATGACGAACTTCACGGTGGTACCGGCGATGATGTTATCAACGGCGATGACGCCGGCAGAGTTGGCGGCGACGATCAATTGTTCGGCGATGCTGGCAACGACCAACTGAATGGCGGTGAGGGCAACGATCAACTCAACGGCGGTTCGGGCGACGACGTGCTGACCGGCGGAACCGGGAATGACACCTTCATATTCTCGACGACGGACGGTGTCGAACTCGACAAGATCACCGATTTCAATTCGGCGGAGGATCACGTCGAACTCAACGGGGTCGGCGCGAACTTCGATGTCATGGCCCACATTCACGACACTGCTGATGGAGCGATGCTCGATACCGGCGATGGGCAGTCGATTTTATTCGAGGGCGTGCACGCGGGCGACCTTCAAGCCAGCGACTTCCAGTCGACGGATTCGGCACCCAATACTGAAGCGCAGTCGGGTGGTGACATCGACGGAACTCATCTCGCCACCGCAGCGACCACCGGTGTCATCACGGGCACGGACGGCAACGACACGCTGGACGGGACTGCCGGCGACGACATCCTGGTCGCTGGGAACGGTAACGACGCGATAGATGGTGGAAACGGGAACGACACGATCATTGGCGGCGCTGGCGACGACGACATCCACGGTGGATCTGGCAACGATATCATCTTCACGGATGACGCCGGCGCAGGCAACGGCAACGATAGGGCGTTCGGCGACGACGGCGACGATCAGATCACCGGCGGCGTCGGGAACGACGAACTTCACGGTGGCGCTGGTGATGACATCATCAACGGCGATGACGTCGGCGTCGGCAGAGTTGGCGGCGACGATAACCTGTTCGGCGATACCGGCAATGATCAACTGAATGGCGGCGACGGCAACGATCAACTCACCGGCGGCGCTGGCGACGACGTGCTGACCGGCGGAACCGGCAACGACACCTTCGTATTCTCGACAACGGAAGGAATCGAGCACGACACGATCACCGATTTCCATTCGGGGCAGGATGTCGTCAACCTCTCGGGGGTAGGGGCAAACTTCGATGTTCTTTCCCATCTGAGCCAAGGTACCGATGGAGCGGTGCTCACGCTCGACAATGGCTCGCTCATCGATTTCCACGGTTTGCAGGTAGCTGACCTTCATGCCACCGATTTCCACATCGGCTAGTGACGAACAGCTGATTACGGCTTCTTAGCCCTTGTGGCGGCGGCTTAACGGCCGTCGCCACGCCACAAAGGCACCGTTGGTCGCCATCAAGCGACCCAAGACTCAGAAGCATTGGCCGGCGCGGTATGGCGTGGTTATCTTCTGTCCGGGAAGTAGCTCAGGCTTGCGACCCGGTTTGCCGGAATTGTCATCCGATCAGGCGTCCAACTGACGCCGACCAGGTTGCCATCTCGCCAGATCAGCCGGCAGTTTCCTATCGTACGGAAATTATCAAAGGAGACTTGGAATTCGGAAGGTACGATGTTCAGCCTTTCGAGGCGGATGCCCGCCCCTTGATTAGTAACGTCGCGGATGCGGCATGAATGTACGCCCGACAGTCCCGGGAAGAACAGCAGAGCGGAACGATTGATACGGGTTCGAGGCAACGTGCGTCGCTCGACATCCCGCTCCGCCAGCAAAATTTCCTCAAGCGTAGGCATATGATAGTCGCCAACTCTGCTGGAGAGACGAAACCGTCGAAAGATAAGGTCGCCACGACGATTTTGCCGGCGGGCCCGACCCACCGACGGCACGACCTTATCGCTTGGGGCTACCGGCGCAAGGAAAGCCTTCCGTTAAGATTGACGCGTCATCTTTGGGTTCGGTTTGAACGCAGGCTCGTTCGGAAAGAACCGCATTCTCGAGCCTATTTGGCTCGCATTGTGTTTTAGGTTCCATTGGCGTCGGCAGGGGGGCCAACCAACGTCCCCCGGGCAGCGGCTTTCTCGCTCCCGGAGGCCATCCCGAGCCATCTTGCACCACATGTCCAGGCTCTGGCGGATAACCTGGCGAGTCAGACCGTCAAGCGTTGCTTCGACCCCGACGGTCTCTTTTCAGCGCTGCCGCTCTTCCTCTGATGAGCGAAGCAGATCATTTTGACTCACCCGAGGCCCTGAGTGGTTCGCTGGCGCGACGCAATATCTCGTGAAGCCATTCGTGGGACGGATCGCCCTCGGCGCGCTGATGCCAAAGCAGCCTCACTTCGAGCAGAGCGGTCGGATAAGGCAGTTCGAACGTCGCGATGGAATGTTTTGCTGCGAGCGCGCTGGCCAACGGTCTGGGAACTATCGCCGCCATTTCCGTTTCTTCGAGCAGGGCCGGCAGGGCCAAGAAGTGCGGCAAGGAGACGGCAATTCGCGGCGGCTTGTCGCTATGACCGATCGCACGCTCCAATGCGTCGCGGTCATACATCTCGGACCGTTTCGCGAGCCCACGTTCAGAAATGAATCCGCCAATCGCCCCTTCTTGTTCGCCACCGAAGGAAATGACGACCAGGGGAAGTTCGGCCAGCTTCTCCTTGTCGAGCTTGCTGAGCTTGTGTTTGCCGGCCATCACGAGCACGTCGTCATACTCGAACAGAAGACTCGATCGGAAGCGATCGGGAGGCGCGGAGAAAACACCGATCGCAACGTCGACGCGGCCGAGGTCTATCTGCTCCGCGAGGTCGATCCGCGTGACAGGCTTTATCACGAGATCCACAGAAGGGGCTTCGCGGCCGAGAATCGATAGCAAGGGCGGGATCAGCACCAGGGTGGTGAAATCGTTGGCGGCCAGCGTAAATTGCTTGGTTGAGCTTGAGGGGGTGAATTTGGGAAGTTCGACCGCAGTCTCAAGCGAACGCAAGGCATCCCGGACCTGGGAGGCCATCGACAAGGCGCGGGCAGTTGGCTGCATGCCCGTGGCGGTGCGGACAAATAGATCATCTTCAAACACTTCGCGTAGTCTGGCGAGTGAGTGACTTACTGCGGATTGGCTGAGAGCAACCTTTTGGCTTGCCCGCAAGACACTGTGTTCCTCCATCACGGCGTCAAACACTTTCAGAAGATTTAGGTCTAGCGTTTTGAACGAGACGGACACTCCTGCGATCCCTTGATTATAAAAGCGGAGGCAGTCCGCTTGCCGTAAGTTAGAACCGGCGCTTGAAGATCGCAACGGCTGTCCAATTCAATCTTGCTCATTCCGGTCTGAAACAATATGGGCCTCCAGGAAATCGCTTCCAATCGGCGGCCCCGAGCGTTTCGTGTTCTCACAGCACTAGCCCCTGGGACGAAATCTGCCCGATTCACGGCGGCTCTCGCAGATTCGCAGAACTTAACGCGACCCAATCGCATTCCTGGGTTACAGCTGTGTCATCGACTTTACAGGCCTGTCCTGTCGCAGAGCATCTCTGAGCCAGGGCAGGGAGGCAGCGCCAATCACGATGATCGCCGCTGCTGCCTCTCGTGGTTCCCCCTGCTGTCAATCGTAACGACATTGTCGCAAGAGAGTAACCGGATGCGTACTCGCTGCGTGGCATTAAGGAAAGATACGATGCGGCGTCTCCAGCGCAAAAAAGCATGCCCACGCCATGAGGCCAACAACGACCAAATGCCCGCCTGTCGATAGATCGCAACTCACGACGGCGTGGCCCCGAGGGTGGCCCATCGACAAGTGGTGATTACACGATTAACTCAGTAGCAGCGAGCGTGCGATCGGTCCATGACAACGTCCTTTAACAGGTTTGATCTTAACCTCTTGCGTGTGTTCGACGCGGTTATGGAAGAGCGGAGCGTATTGCGCGCCGGACGGAGGATATGCCTTAGCCAGTCTGCGGTAAGTCACGCGCTCGCGCGGTTAAGAGATATGTTGGGTGACGAGTTATTTGTCCGAACGGCGAGGGGAATGCAGCCGACAGCGCGCGCGCTTGCAATGGCGCCATTAGTACACGAAGCCTGGAAATTGCTGGACGCGGCGATCGGACCACCGAACTTCGAGCCTAGCCGCTCGGCAAGGCGTTTCACCATCGCGGTGAGCGACTTCCTAACCATCGTTATGATACCTCATCTTCTCGAGTTGCTTAGGGCGGAAGCTCCCTTCGTAGATATCGCTATCCGCTCGGACAGCCGGCTTGATCTCACAGAGCAGATCAATCTCGGCCAGATCGATGCGGCGATCGGAACGTTTTCCGAAACACCAGCACGCTTCAGGTCGAGTGCGCTCTTTGAGTATGATGATGTTCTCATCGCGAATTCGTCACGAAAGCTTGGCAATCTTTCGCTTGAACAATTATCGGGGTTTCCTATCGCCTTCATCTCGCTGCACAGCGAGCGCGACGGGATCGTCGACGGGTTTGTGTTTGAACGTGGATTAGCACGACGGTCGGAGATGTTTGATCGAGGTGCCCTCGAACGGGCCTTTTCGGGATCACGCCAAAGCCCGCGCTTGGCAGTTTCGCTGCCGAATTTTCTTGCGCTTCCCATGTTGCTGCAGGACGCACATCTGACGGCTATCGTACCACGGCCTCTCGCCATGGCCCTGACCGGTCTGCACCCGATATCGATGCATGAATTGCCATACAAGACGGCTCCGGTAGGCGTTAGCGTCCTCTGGCATGAACGTAACGCGGATGATGTTCCACAAACGTGGCTGCGTAGAATGTTGAGGCGCGCCACCGAGCCGCTGCACTCTTGCGTGATGGAGTTCGAGCGGTCGTCGCGATCGACATCATTTCCTCCACCACTGCGCCCTGCAGAGCGGGTATGACGAGCCCCGATCATTGGCATCTCTCTCCGTGCGGCTTCGCGCCGGGTCGCTCGACGTCCGGAGCGAAGCGGCAATTATAGCAGGATGAGGAAACGCACCTTTGTATCGTTACAATGCGATCGACGTTCTAACGTTTAGTAGGTGAACACCACCCTTGTTAGGTCTCCAGACAAAATATCTTCTCAGTAAGGAAAATGACAGTAACACGAGCGTGATCGCATGGTTGCCGGTCGAGTGCGGGGATTCTACGCCTCTTAACACTAATGAACTCGCCAGCTTATTGGCGGTAATCCAATTTGATGGGCGGCTTTCGCGATCATCGGAGCAACAACTATGCCACCCCGCGCTCTGCCACATCTCACGTGGGAGTCGGCGACTGAGAAGGTCAGGGCGATCGAAGACAGCTGGAACGGTCGCGAGCCGGCTCGGGTGGCGCTTTGCTACACGATCGACAGCTTCTGGCGAAGCCGTATCGAGTTTTTGTCGGGTCGCGCTGCGATCGAGCCGTTCCTGACTCACAAGTGGGCGAAGGAACTGGAATACCGACGCGTCAACGAGCTTTGGTCCGTTACGGGCAATCGGATATCGTCGCGATTTGCATACGAATGCCGCGACGAAGATGGCCATTGGTACAGAGCCTATGGAAGCGAAAACTGGGAACTTGATCTGGACGGCCTGATACGCCTGCGCGTTGCCAGCATCAACGATCATCGAATTGTCGAGTCCGACCGAATGTTCCGTTGGCCGCTAGGGCGCCGACCCGATGATCATCCGGAGCTCAGCGACTTCGACTTTTAGGAAGCCGATGCGTTCCCACCGCCGATGTGGATCGGATGTCGGATTAGACGGGCTCCGCAAATCTCCCCAAAGACATTGGTCCGCGCGATCATTGATCGCGGCCTCGCCGGCACGTGCACCGAAAAGGTCAAGTGTCGTCAATGCGTGACGTCTCGTTTTTGAGCTAATAAGTCTTGTTACAACGGTAACGGTCGAATTGCAGCGTGCTCATACGCCGCCTGAAATTGTTTCACTTCCGCGGACACCGTAGACGGTGGTAAGCGCCGTAACTGACTTGTAGTTGATGTCGTATCGACAAGACCCACAGTCGGCGCGTCGCGGCAGGCAATCTCCCCGCCCCGAAACATTGGACACAGATCATGGACTCAATTTCCCGTCGCCAAATATTGGCAGCGACCGCCGCTGGCGCAGTGCTAACGACAACCTCCGTTGCACAGGCGCAATCCCCAGATTTTATTCTTCAGCCGCAGCGCCCAGGACATGGCGGCACGGATCCCGGCCCGCGCAATCTGATGCGCGATCGTCAAAATCCCGATCTACTGGTACCGCCTTCGACCGATCACGGCACGTTGCCGAATTTGCGATTCTCGTTTTCCGATGCTCATATGCGGTTGGAAGCGGGGGGGTGGACCCGCCAGGTGACCCAGCGTGAGTTGGGCGCTGCCAAATCCATCGCCGGCGTGAATATGCGACTGAATGCAGGCGGCGTACGCGAGCTGCATTGGCACAAGGCCTCTGAATGGGCTTATATGCTTTACGGCAAGGCCCGGATCACGGCGGTCGATGCCGACGGACGTTCCTTTGTCGATGATGTCGGTGTCGGCGACCTTTGGTTCTTCCCGTCCGGGACACCGCACTCGATTCAGGGGCTCGGTCCGGACGGCTGTGAGTTCCTGCTGGTGTTCGACGACGGCGATTTCGACGAAGACAACACCTTCTTGCTCGCCGATTGGTTCAAGCACACGCCGAAAGACGTGCTCGCCAAGAATTTCGGCGTACCGGGTACTTTACTCGATCACACTCCAGACGAAAGCCAACGCTACATTTTTCCGGCTCCGTTGCCCGGACCACTGAGTGCGGACAAGATTCCGGGAGCCGCACCGGTGCCGCAGAGCTACAGCTCACGGTTGATGGCGCAGGAGCCGATCAAGACGGCGAGCGGAACGGTACGGATCAGCGACTCTCGCGTGTTTCCCATCAACACCGAGATCGCTGCCGCGCTGGTCGAGGTCAATCCGGGTGGGTTGCGTGAACTACACTGGCATCCCAATGGGGACGAGTGGCTATATGTCATCGAGGGACAGGCGCGCATGGGCGTATTTGCGGGGCAGGGTCAAGCTCGTACGTTCGATCTCCAGGCCGGCGATGTCGGCTACGTGCCTCTCGCGATGGGTCACTACATCGAGAATACAGGCCCGGGCCCACTCCGATTCCTGGAAACGTTCAAGAGTCGCTACTTTGTCGATTTCTCCTTGGACACGTGGCTGGCATTGACGCCGCCGCAGCTTGTTCAGGCGCATCTCAACCTCGACCAGCAAGTGATGAATGCGCTGCGCAAGACCAAGGCTCTAGTCGTGCCGAACTAACGGCCCTCGAGGAGCGTGCCGACGGCACGAAAGTCGATCACCCCGCCAACGATTTCAGATCGTAGAGCCTCGGCGGCGGTAACCTCGAACTACTGGACACAGATCATGGATTCCATTTCCCGTCGCCGGATGATGGTTGCGGCCGCCGCTGCCGGAGGCCTTCTAACGACAACCAAACTCGCGCAGGCGCAATCCCCTCAATCTCCAACCGTTCAATCAAGGAGTGTTCCGATGTCTGAAAGCATTGCCGGTATCCGTGTCCCCGATAGCGCCATGGCGCGGGCAGCTACCCAACTCGTACGCGATACCGAGGACGATCTGCTCTATAACCACAGTCGTCGTGTTTTCTTCTGGGGAACCCTGACAGGCGAGAGGAGGGGCCTGAAAGTTGATCCGGAGTTGCTCTATATCGGTGCAATGTTCCACGACATGGGGCTCACCAAAGCCCATTCAAGCAACAATCTGCGTTTCGAAGTCGATAGCGCCAATGCAGCCCGTGATTTCCTGAAGGGTTACAATGTGCCCGAGCGCGACATCGAAGATGTCTGGACCGCGATCGCGCTTCACACCACGCCGGGCGTACCCGAGCATATGCGGCCGACCATTGCCCTGGTTACGGCCGGCGTCGAAATGGACGTGCTGGGTATTGCCTATCACGACTTCACACCCGAGCAGCGCGATCATGTTTGCGCCCATCATCCGCGTGAGGCGAACTTCAAGGAAAACATTATCGATCATTTTGCACAAGGCTTCGTCAAGAAACCTCTGACGACGTTCGGAACCGTAAACGCCGACGTGCTGGCGCTCAAGGACATGAGTTACGTTCGACAGAACTTCTGCTCGATCATCTTGGGGTCGGCTTGACCGAACTGATAGCAAAACGTCATTTTCAGTACGGAACCGGCAACATGCCATCCGGACCGAGTTGTGCGGCCTTCAACTTACGGAAGCGGAAATAGATCATGACTGACCGTCGTCCTACCCATGACACATGCGACCGGAGCCCCGGTTGCCGACAACCTGAACACCATGACGGCCGGTCCCCGCGGTCCCGCGCTTCTTCAGGACATATGGCTGATCGAGAAGATGGCCCATTTCGACCGGGAGGTGATCCCGGAACGGCGTATGCATGCGAAGGGCTGGGGAGCCTACGGCACCTTCACGGTGACGCACGACATTACTCGCTTTACCAAAGCCAAGCTCTTTTCTGAGGTCGGCAAGCAGACCGCAATGTTCGCCCGCTTCTCGACCGTAGCCGGCGAGCGGGGCGCGGCAGACGCCGAGCGCGACATCCGCGGCTTTGCGCTCAAGTTCTACACCGAGGAAGGCAACTGGGACATCGTTGGCAACAACACGCCGGTCTTTTTCTTTCGCGATCCGATGCGTTTCCCGGACCTGAACCACGCGATCAAGCGAGATCCTCGCACCGGGCTCCGTTCGGCCGACAACAACTGGGATTTCTGGTCGTTGCTGCCCGAGGCGCTACATCAGGTGACGATCGTCATGTCCGATCGCGGGATACCGAAAAGCTTCCGTCATATGCACGGCTTCGGTAGCCATACATTCTCGATGATCAACGCCGCAAATCAACGGGTGTGGGTCAAGTTTCACTTCCGGACCCAGCAGGGCATCGAGAACTTAACCGACGAGGGCGCCTCCGCGCTTGTCGCCGGTGATCGCGAGAGCCATGGCCGCGACTTGCTTGACGCGATCGATAATGGCAACTTTCCGAAGTGGACGTTGTTCGTCCAGGTGATGACCGAGTCACAGGCACGCACCCACAAGCATAACCCCTTCGATCTTACCAAGGTCTGGCCCAAGGCAGACTACCCGTTGATCCAGGTGGGTGAGATGGAGCTGAACCGCTACCCGGAAAACTTCTTCGCCGAGGTCGAGCAAGCTGCGTTCTCTCCCGCCAATGTCGTGCCCGGCATCGGCTTTTCGCCTGACCGGATGTTGCAGGCGCGGCTTTTCTCCTACGGCGACACGCAGCGTTACCGGCTCGGCGTCAACTTCAACCACATTCCGGTCAACGCGCCGCGGTGCCCGGTTCACAGCTACCATCGCGACGGCAGGATGCGCACGGACGGCAACGCCGGCGGGAAGCCGAGTTACTGGCCGAACTCCAAAGACGCGTGGATCGGAGACGCTCCCGAGTTGCTGGACCCGCCGCTGCCCTTGGAAGGAGCAGCCGCACATTATGACCATCGATTAGATGAGGATCATTTCGAGCAACCGGGCAACCTGTTTCGCTTGATGGCGCCGGCCCAGCGGCAAGTGCTGTTCGACAATACGGCTCGAGCCTTGGCTGGTGCGCGGCTCGAAGTGAAACAACGCCACATCGACAATTGCGCCAAGGCGGATCCCGGATATGGGGCCGGCGTCGCGAAGGCATTGGGTCTACTGCGCTGATCGCTGAAAAGATATGCGCCACGCTGATCGCGCTGTCCGCAGTCAGCGTGGAGCGCGTTTAGTGTCGTGGGGCACGCTTTCTGCGTGTACTCTCGGTGACCGGTCGCAAACGCCAGTTCGTCATCTGTCGTCACCCGATCGCCGGCGGAGCCAAAGACTTTCACCGACCCTGCGCAACCTTCATTATCATGCTGCGCGACTTTCATTGGTCGGTGCACTTCCGATCGCGTCGGGGCGAATTATGTGGGAGTGGCATAGAATCAAAAAGCGGAACCGGAGAAACGCGCCGGCGCATGGTACCTCGGTTACTTAGCAGCTGCCGAGAGCAGGAGTTCGAATGACCGAAAGCGCTGGTACGGTACGTGTCCGGGATGGCCTGTCGTCCCCGAGTTTCGACAAGACGGAAGTGCTGCACTGGTTCGATTTCATTTGTCCGTTCTGCTACGTGTCGCAAAACAGAGACGAAATCCTCGTCGCGTCCGGATTCAGCGTCGCGGAGCTACCCTTCCAGGCTCATCCGGGCATCCCGACCGAGGGAATTCTGGTAGGCCCTCGCCGGGGGCCGATGTATGAGGGACTAGAGCGGCAAGCCGAAAGCGCTGGATTAACGTTGAGATGGCCTGCCTGCGTTCCCAATAGTGGAACCGCCCTAGCTGCCTCGGCATGGATCCGTCGCACTGATCCAGGCATCGCTCGGCGCTTCAATGCGAGGCTATTCAACGCGCATTTCGCACTGGGTCAAGACCTGGGAGATGTCCAGATCTTGATACAGTATGCTGTCGAACTGGGAGTCGATGCAGACCGACTTCGAGTTGCACTTGCGGATGGCTCGGCGTCCAACGAGGTTTCCGATTCCGAAGCGATGGCTCGTGGCCATGGTGTCCGCGGAACGCCCGCTTGGCTTTTGAACGGAACCCTGATCGAGGGAGTAATTCCGGTGAATGCCTTCAGCGAACTAGTCGGCAAGCGCGAGCAAAAATAGCTTAGCTCATTAAAATCCTGGAATTCGGTCGACCGTCACGATCGATGCCCCGGAGCGTTGGTTCATGCTTGGCCCTTGTTTCGAATGGGCTGGGACTTATGTCGTGCGGGATCGACCAACCAATTCGGTGAGACCATGATGAAAGATCTGATGACGACTTACCGGGACGCCGCTAGAAACAGGGTAGCGGTTGGTCATTTCAATGTGTCGGACCTGCCTGCATTGAAGGGAGTCGTGGCGGCGGCTCAGGACCTGAGGGTCCCGGTGGTTGTCGGGGTTTCGGAAGGTGAACGAAAGTTTCTGGGCGACAAACAGATTTCGGCAATGGTTAATAGCTTCAACGACGAAGGGGGAATTCCGGTCTATCTCAACGCCGATCACACGCATACTCTCGAAAGCGCCGTTGCCGCGGCGAACGCGGGTTTCGATTCGATCGTCTATGATCTCTCCTCCCTGCCGATCGAGGAAAACATCCGGCAAACCAAAGTGGCGATCAAAGTGCTCAAGGAAATCAACCCGTCGATCTTGATCGAAGGTGAAATCGGTGACATTGGCACAGGTTCCAATATTCATGAGGTGGCGCCCGATCTTTCAAAGGGAATGACCACGCCGGATCAGGCCAAGCAATTCGTTGAAGCAACCGGCGTTGACATCCTGGCTCCGGCCGTCGGCAATATGCACGGAATGATGCGGAGCATGATCCAGGGAGAGGTCAAGAAGCACCTCGACATCGAGCGGATTGCGGAAATCAAGCGGGCTACCGGATCGTTCATGACGCTCCACGGCGGTTCCGGAACGAATGATGATGATTTCGTGAAAGCAATCGCCGCCGGTATCAACATCATTCACGTCAATACGGAGCTTCGAGTGGCCTGGCGTCGAAGCCTGGATCAAGCACTGTCGAAGTACCCCGATGAGGTCGTCCCTTACAATATCCTGCCCGCTGTCGTCGAAGCGACTCGGGAAGTCGCGCGCGCACGGCTAAAGCTGTTCAACATGCTTTGAAGCCGCAGACGCTGCACGTCGGCAGCGCAACCTGCCATTGTGTGGCGGACATCAATTCAATCTTGATGAGAGCAGCGGCAGGCTCATTGGAAGTTATTAGTTTTCAAAATGGCCGCAAACGGTTGCTGGACAAGAACCATTTATCGGTGTGTGCTCCGCCGTGGCGCAACGATACGGTGTCGATGCGAGAGATCGCAAACGCCGGCTATCGAGAGGCGGGCGTTGGCGTGAAATGTTGAGGTCGCTGCGTTGCAGCAACGATTTAATCAATCCGACATATTCCAGTTTGGCTCGTTTCGCCTGATCGCCTCCGAAAGGTTACTCCTGAAGGAGCATACACCGGTAGCGTTGGGCGGCCGTGCTCTCGACATCCTGATCGCTCTGCTCGAGCAGGCGGGGGAGGTCGTGAGCCACGGGGAATTGGTCAAACGGGTTTGGCAGGACGTCATCGTCGAAGAGACCAGTCTTCGGGTCCATATTGCGGCACTCCGCAGATCGCTCGGCGACGGCCGAGACGGCGCGCGTTACATCGCCAATGTCCCCGGTAGAGGGTATTGCTTTGTCGCATCGGTTCGGAACGTAGGGCAGAACGACAATTCAAAAGACGCCGCCATTGGGCGGGGCAAAATGGAGACGTTGCCTCCGCGCTTGCTCAGAATGATCGGCCGCGATCAAACCGTAAGAGCATTGCGCTCGGAGGTCATGTCCCGACGTTTCGTCAGTATCGTGGGTCCCGGCGGCGTCGGCAAAACAACCGTCGCCGTCGCCGTAGGACACGCAATGGCGACCGAATTTGACGAAGCGGTCTACTTCGTCGACCTCAGCGCGCTCCGTGACAGCGCGCTGGTCATCCCTGCCGTCGCTTCGGCCCTCCAATGCCTCGAACAGACACAGGATTCGCTGACGCGGCTTCTCACATTCGTTGCGAGCAAGCAAATCCTTCTGATCCTCGATAGCTGCGAGCATTTGGTCGAGTCAGTGGCGACGTTGACGGACGAACTCTTTCATGCGGCGCCGCTGGTCCACATTCTCGCCACCACTCGCGAGGCGTTACGGGTCGAAGGTGAGAATATCCAACTACTGAAGTCCCTGGACAGCCCGCTGAACGCGCCACGCGTCACGGCGGCCGCGGCGATGATGTCTCCTGCTGTTCAACTCTTCATGGAGCGGGCCGCCGCCGGCGGATATCGAACCGGGCTCACCGATGAAGATGCGCCTGCCGTGGCCGACATTTGTCGTCAACTCGACGGGATGCCGTTGGCCATCGAATTGACAGCCAGCAGGTCGAGTACTTACGGCATCGGTGGATTGGCGCAATTGATCGGCGAACGCTTAATGCTCGTTTGGCACGGGCGGCGCAGCGTGCCTCGGCACCAAACGCTCCAGGCTATGCTCGACTGGAGCTACGATCTCTTATCGGAACTCGAGAAATCGGTTCTGTGCTCGATGTCCGTTTTCGTGGGCACGTTTACGCTCGACATGGCGCACGCCATTACGAGCAGTCTGGGTTGCGACGAAATGCAACTGGCGAATGTCGTTACGAGTTTGGTCGACAAGTCGCTGATCTCCGTTGCGCGGACAGAAGGCATAAGTTCATACCGGCTCCTTGATACTACGAGAGCCTATGCGGTCGTTAAGTTGCAGGAGCGAGGAGAGACGAACACAATCGCAAGACGGCACGCTCTCCACTTTGCGGAACGCCTCGATGGAATGCGGGCCAACATCTTGAAGGGTGGGGACCTGTCTGCTTGCTCGCGATATGTGGGCGACATCAGAGCCGCTCTCGAATGGAGTTTTTCGGAGTCAGGCGATGGCGTTGTCGGCGCCGAACTCGCTGCCGCGGCGGTTCCTCTGTTCCTTGGGCTGTCAATGCTTGGCGAGTGCCGGCGCTGGTGTCTGCAGACCTTAAACGCGTTGCCTGAGCGAGATCGTGGCACACGGCTTGAAATGGAGTTGCAACTCTCGTTGGCAACATCATCGAACCATCTTTATGGTGACACCACCGAAGTGGGAACGGCGCTGGAGCGTGGACTAGGTCTTGCCGATACCTTGGGGGATACCGAGTATCAAATGGAGTTGCTGGCCGGGCTTAACCTTTACCGGGCTCGGCTCGCGGATTTTGGCGGCTCGCTGGCGGCGGCGGAACGCTACGCGGTCATCGCAAAGGAATTCGACCGGCCGCGGGAAATCGTTGCAGCCGAATGGATGCTGGGAGCGAGTTACCATTTGGTGGGAAACCAGGCCGCGGCGCAACGCAGTTATGAAAAAGGTTTTGAACTCGCCTCAACCGGCGTGAGCGACCTCCACTCCTTCGGATACGATCATCAGGTGAGGGCTTTGATCGGGTACGCGCGGACATTATGCGATCGCGGATTCCCGGATCGGGCAGTTCAATTTGCCTATCAAGGCATCGAAGTCGCCGACAGACAAGAACACCCCGTTTCGCTTTGCATCTGTCTCACCCACGCCACGCCGGTGTTTCTATGGCGGGGAGATCAGCAGATCGCCGAGGAGCTCATCGAACGCCTCATCACACTCGCCGCGAGGCACTCGCTCTCGAACTACCAGGCCGGCGGCCTAGGGTTGCGCGGGCAGCTCATGTTGGCAAGGGGGCAGACACAACGAGGCGTTGAGACCCTGAGTGCTGCGCTCTCGACCATGCAAACGGCACAAAGATATATCCTCTCAACCACGTTTTCTGTTTCCCTAGCCCAGGGTCTGGCTCGCATCGGACGTCCGGCAGAAGCAACGATTATCATTGATGGACTGATGGCCGACCCGGCGCGCGGCTCAGCGACGTTCGAACGACCCGATCTGCTGCGGGTGCGAGCGGAAGTGCAGCTGGCAACTTCGCCAAAGAATTGGCGGGCCGCCGAGGCATCGCTCAAGGAGTCGATCGACTGCGCACGGCAGCAGTCGGCCCTTGGCAGGGAACTAGGCTCCACATTGGCATTGGGCCGTTTGTGGGTCGATCATGATCACGCAGACGAAGCACGGGCTTTGCTTGCTGATATCTATGGACGATTCACGGAGGGCTTCGGGACCGTTAACCTGACCGAGGCTAGAAGCCGGCTTCGTGAACTCGGCGCGCCGACCTCACGGTCCGGAAAGTCGTCTCGTTAGCGCGATTAATCTGTGCGAGCAGATCGATGATCGCCAAGCGCCCGATGTCGAGGGGGGGGCGCGTCGGCGACGATCAAAACGGCAAATCTGCACATGGCTCATATTAAAGCTGTAACAAATTCACTTTTCGCTCCGCGTGTATTCCACGAATATGACGCATTCGTTTTCGGGCAAATTAGCTGCCCTCTCCGATTTCGCAGTTGTTGTATCCTAACGTGTGCTGTTCGTTGTTCGGAGGGTTTGGCAGAAACAACGGGAGAGCGAGGATGGGACATCGTGAAGAACTGATCCAGCGTAGCATTCCATTCTTGCAGGAGGTCAAGGACATGACCCCGAGCGCGGCAATGGAAATCTGGTTGAACGACAAGTACGGTGAGAGGAGCGACCTGTACAGGGATCTCGCCAGGCTGATTAAGCTCGGCGTCAAAGAAGGCTGGGCTGCCAATCAGGAAGTTGACGGCCCGAATTATCGGCGGAGCCGAATCCTTGAGCCTTCGCCCGAGACATTCCATTTCAGCATCACGGCCGTTTACATGAACAGCAAGGACCCGAGGCGGTTCAACGACGAGGACGGCGCGGAAGTGTTGCGCGGCCAATATCATGGCCACCCATATGGCGAACTGAATTTGGTGATTCCAATCGATAAGGGCGCTGAACTCAGGGGTTTGCAGGGGTGGCAGGGACCAGGCTGGACAGCGCCCGATCCAGGCAGCCGTCACTATCCCGAGGTTAAGGGCGGAGCCTTGATCGCCTTATTCTATTTGCCTGCAGGCCGGATCTCGTATGATTTCAAGGCGCCGTCCTGAAAGTCAAGGGTTTGCCTTTTTACTGGTTTGACACTGCTCTGGGAGGCGAAAAGTTGCTGTGGATTTATCATACGATCGAATGGAATCGGATCGTGATCTGCACCACCGCTTCTCATTTAAGACGGTTTTGATAGATTAGCGGGCCTATGCGAGCGTTTCGCAGCACTTGCGCGAGACGATCATCCACGGAGAGTATTTCGATTGCCACATATCGTTTGTCACTACTCCTCCGGCCAAACCATGCCGCCGGTGCGCGAAATCCTTTTGGCGCTCCATCACGCGGCGGCGGCAAGCGGAGTGGTAAAAGCAGAGGACCTGAAGGTTCGCGCTCAGGCTTTCGACGATTACCTCGTTGCGGGACAGGACAGGTCATTCTTCCACGTCACGCTTTACATGCTGGCAGGCCGTACGTCGCAGCAGAAGGCGTCGCTCAGCGAGGCGATTCGCAAGGCGCTCGTCGAGCACCTCCAGCACACCTACAGCCTCAGCGTTGACATCCGTGACTTGGACCCGGAAGCCTACAAGAAGCGTCTCCAGTCGTGATCGCCCGGAGCATAATTCGGAAACGTGGAAACCGCTTGATCTAGAATCTGCGGGCGAGGTTTTTTGCCTGCTTGCTGGCTAGGTCCTTGGCGGCGAGCAACACATCGCCGGCCGCGGCCGTGGGGGCGATGGTCATCGTCGAAATGTCGTTGCAACCGATCACATTCAGCCAGTGTTCGAAATAATTCTTCTGATGATCGAAGTCTTGCATCTCACCACCATCTGCATAGGAGAATGAGCTGCTGTAGACGACCGCGACGGGCTTCTTTAGCAATCCGACATAACCCGTCTGGGGAGACCACTCGAAGAGCACGCCTGGCTGGGTAACGACGTCTATGAACCTCTTCAAGACGAACGGTACGCTCCAATTCCACATCGGAACGCTGAACAGCAGCTTGTCGTAGGACGAGAGCCGACCTGCCTCGTTGACGATCGCCGACCAAGCCTTCGCTTGCTCGTCAGAATGTGGCAGCTTACGGAGCACGGCGTATTTGGCTTCGATTGCAGCGGCATCGAGAGGCGGAAGCTCATGGTTCCAAAGGTCGATGGTATCGATCGAGTGCGAAGGATTGCTGTCCCGGTAAGTTTCCAGAAACAGCCGGGCTATGGCCTGCGAGTGGGACCGATCGCCTCGGGGCGACGCGGAAATATGGAGCAGGCTGGTCATCGTACGTCCAACGTCATTGCCTTCCTACGAAGATAAATCATTTGGTCGACGATTTGCAACCCGTACGGGATGGGTGACTGATGCGAGGATTGCAGAGAGTTGGCCCATGGCGGCGCGAAGAGCGAATTCGGAACAGTTGGAAAACCCGAGCACGAGGCCCGGCGCGCCGGGGTGAATGCGATAAGAGGCGAGAGGGGCCATTTCGATGCCGGCCCGTTTTGCCAGTTCGGTTAGTGCGATGTCGTCGACATTTTCGTCGAACAGTGCAGTGAGATGCGTTCCTCCCGCGGTTTCGATCGGCCGCAACCGGCCATTCGATACGTTGGTGATTGCAGCCATCAAGTCGATCTGCCGCCTTCGGTACAACGCCCGCATTTTACCGAGGTGGCGGTCGAAATGCCCTTCCTCGATGAATCGGTGCACGACGTCTTGCATGAAGTGCGGTTGATGACCGTCGAGCATACGTCGCAACGCCGCGAACCGATCGACGAGGGCCGGCGGAACGACGACATAGCCAATGCGCAGAGACGGGTACAGGACCTTGCTGAATGTCCCGATATAGACAACGGGCTCTTCGTCTGCCGTGCCCGCTAGCGAATCCGGTGGATTTCCAACGAAATGAAATTCGGTGTTGTAGTCGTCTTCGACGATCCAACGCTTCGAAGATCGAGCCCAGGAGATCAACTGGCGCCGCCTTTCCTGGCTGAGCGACATCCCAAGCGGGAACTGATGGGCCGGCGTTACCACCGCCAGCTTGGCATTGGGCCACCGATGAATGCCGGTTAACACTTGGATTCCCTCAGCGTCGACCGGCACCGGTCGCACGGCCATGCCGGCGCGACAGATGGCGGCTCGGGTCGGAATGTGCCCGGGATCTTCCACCCAAACTTCATCCTTGGCTTCCAGAAGAGCCTGCAGCGTCAAGTTCAGTCCCGCTTGGTATCCCGCCACCACGATGATTCGATCGGCGTCGCACCGCAGGCCCCTGCGTGTGAGGAGATAGCCGGCGAGTAGCCGTCGAAGACCGATGTGGCCGGCGGCATCCTGGTAGGTGAAGTCAGCCGCGGTTTGTGCGACGGCGCATCGATGGATCGTTGCGTTCCAGGTGCGCATCGGGAAATGCTCATAGGCCGGGACGCCGACCTTGAAGACGTCGCGCGCTCCATCAGACGAAGGGGTATTGCCGGACACCAGCGCGGAGGCGGACTGGCGCCCCGAGGAGCGATGTTCGGTTTGAAGCCGCCGTTCCGAAAGGGCTTTCACCATGGTGCCGCCGCCGATCCGCGTCTCGATCAGGCCGTCGGCGTCCAGAAGCGCGTACGCGGTCACGGTCGTGTTGCGGGAAAGGTTCAATTCGGCGGCAAGGATTCTCGTGGAAGGGAGCCGGGCGCCTGATTGGATTTGTCCTGATACGATCGCCTGCCTCAGCCGTTCGAACAGTTGGCGGTGAAGATAGGTCTTGGTGTTGGTCTTGGTCGGTGCTCCGAGCGAACCGACAAGCGACGAGACCGACGACATCCGCGGCTGCCTGGAGCGATATTCGTTCTTGGGTTTCAAAGTGGTCTCCCCGGAAGGTCGAGAATTGGCTCTTCAACTCCAGTCCCAACGACGGGAATGTGTTCGTTCCAAATTCGCGAAAAGGAGCGGTGCATGTCCGAAGAGTTCGAGGTGACGGAACGATCGAGGGTCAGCCTGTTCGGAAACCGGGGCAGCCATCGCAAGGACGACATCTACACGGCGATCGACGGCTCGCTCTATGGGATGGTCGCCTATTCGATCGCGGATCAACCGTACGCCACGCCCACGATGATCTGGAGGCGGGGCGACTACATCTACTGGCACGGCTCCGCAGGAAGCAGGATGCTTAAGACGGTTGCCGCCGGCTGCAACGTCAGCGTGACGTTCGTTCACGTCGATGGATTCGTGCTGTCGCGTTTGGCTTCGGCTCATGCGATGAACTACCGCTCCGTGATGGTCTTCGGAAATGCCGAGCCGGTCGAGAGCCTGCAAGAGCGCCGCGATCAGCTTGAATTCTTCCTCTCGCGCCTGTTTCCCGGCCGTTGGGAAGAGGTGAAGCAGCCCTCGCCTGACGAATTGAAGGGCATCATCATGGTCCGCATGCGGATCCAGGAAGGCTCGCTCAAGCGGCGTGCCGGATTGCCCGCGGACGGCCGAGCGGTCTTCGGCGGGGAAAAACTTTTCGAACAGGCCTGTTGGGCGGGCACCCTTCCAATAGAGGAGTGCGTCGGCTTTGCCGAGGATGCCAACCGATTGAAGGAAAGGATTGAGCTTCCCGCCTACATATCGAATTTCGCGCAGCGCTTCGGCAGGGGGACAAGGGCCGACAGTCGCCCCGGCTACATTCGAGCCGAGGTTGTCGAAATACGACAGATCGCCAAAGCGGTGAAGCTCTTCAAGTTGAGGCCGCGCGCAGGCCGCTTTCCGAAAGCCGAAGCGGGTGCACACCTCAAGATTGGCGTGGTCCTGACCGACAGAACCAGGGACTTTCGGCAATATACGATCGTCGATTCCGATCCTGACGGAGCGTGGTACGAGATTGCGGTGCTGCGAGAGGCGAACGGACGGGGCGGATCGTTGTACATGCACGAAGAGATCGATCTGCGCGCGACCGTCAGCGTTATTCCGCCCGAAAATGACTTTCCCTTGGATAGGAGCGCGACCCATTCCGTTCTCGTGGCCGGCGGCATCGGTATCACGCCGATCTTCGCGATGGTTCGCGAACTCCAATCCTTGGGGCGATCTGCCGAACTGCACTATAGCGCCAAGGGCATCGAACACGCAGCTTTCCTCGACGAGTTGCGCAACTACACCTCGCTGCTCACCAGTTTCTATGACACCTCCAGCGGTTCCGACCATCGGATGAATCTCGAGATGGTGCTTGGCCCGGTCGAGCAGGGCAGGCACATCTACGTTTGCGGGCCGCACCGGCTCATTGCGGACACGTTTTTGGCTGCCGAGCGTCTTGGCTATGCGCCGGAAGTGCTGCACAGCGAAGCGTTCGCACCACCGGCGCCGCTCTCTACCGATTTGCCGATCGAAATCAATTTGGCAAGAACGGGCAAATCGATCACGGTTAGTCCGGGACATTCCATTCTCGATGTCGCCTTGTCTGAGGGCATTGAGGTCAGTCACAGTTGTAAACGCGGCGAGTGCGGGCTTTGCGCGACGATGGTCGTTGAAGGAGATCCCGATCATCGCGATCGCTTTCTCAGTGCAGGTGCGAAAGGCGAGGGCAAGATGTGCATTTGCGTCTCGTGGGCCCGCTCGTCATCGCTTGTCCTGGACCTGTAGCCCCGGCGACGCCGTGCCGACGGCCGATCATGTGCGGTCGGGGACGGCCGGCTTGAACACGGAAAGCGGCGAGGGGTCCCGACTGGGCGGCGGTGGTATGCGGCCGTCGACATCAGTGAAGCCGTATTCCACCGCCAATTCCGAAGCTAGCAGGATTTGTCCGGTTTTCTGCATGACGAGGGGATCGTTGGCCAAAGCCGCAACTGCGCGTCCCACGAACAGCGGCGTCTCACCCCTTTCGGCGACCAACTTGGCGAGCGCCGGAGGAACGCGGTCGGGTTGCATAGCCAGCTTCTCGCTCTTTATGTATCCCGGCCAGATCGAGACCGCGGTGACGCCATAGGGCTTCAGTTCATGGGCCATGTCGCGCGCCATCCTGTCCACGCCCGATTTCTGCACGCCGAACGGGACATTGAATGTATAGCGGATTCCTCCGCCTGAAGAGGTGTTCACAATAAGTCCGCGCTTGCGGTCAAGCATCAAGGGAACGGCGAATTGGCTCGCGACGAAATGCGAACGCAAGCCCACGCTGTGCATGAGATCCCAGACGGAGACGGGCACCTGCCAGAATGGCACATTTACCGGCATGATGTTCGGCGCGGCGAATACGTTGTTCACCAGCAGATCGAGCCCAACGCAATCCCGTTTGATCCGGACGAAAACCTCCTTCACGGCCTCGTCGTCGGAGTGATCGCACTCGATTCCAAAACCCTTTCCGCCGGCGTCGGCTATTTCGGCGATTGTCTCGTCGAGCGAACCTGGCCAGTCGCCGGCCCCGCTTTTCCGGGTTCTTGCTGTCACGAAGATCGTGGCCCCGGCTTCCGCGAGTCCGATCGCTACTCCTTTGCCGACGCCACGGCTGCCGCCGGTTACCAGCGCGATACAGCCCTCCAGCGGTTTGGTCGACATGGTGTTGTTCTCCTGAGAGCGTGCAGGCCGTCAGTTCGTTTGAATTTCGAAAGCGGTATCGTAACGTTGACAATAAATCTTCCTAGGAAGATAATATGGACCACTTCCTCGCGTCAACATCAATCAACGGAAGGCTCAAATGGTCACCAGGGAAGAAAACGAATTGTTGTGTCGCGTCACCGGCGACGCGCCGATGGGCAAGATGCTTCGTCAACACTATTGGTTGCCGGCGGTGCTTTCGGCCCGGGTCAGGAAAGGAGAGGCACCGGTGCGCGTGAAGCTGTTCGGACAGAATTTCGTCGCGTTCAGAGGCGCCGATGGAAAAGTGGGATTTCTCGATGAGGCGTGTCCGCATCGTGGCGCGTCGCTCGCGCTGGCCCGCGTTGAGGACTGTTCGCTGCGTTGCCTGTTCCACGGCTGGAAGATCAGCTCCGGCGGCGAGGTGCTCGATGTGCCCAACGAGCCGAACAATCCCAAGGAATTTGCCAAAACCGTAAGGGTGAAGGCGTATCCGGCCCGCGAGGGCGCAGGCATCGTGTGGGTTTGGCTGGGCGAGGGCGAGGCGCCGCCGTGCTGCGACTTCGAGTGGATGGATCTTCCGCCCGAGCAGGTATACGCCGCCGGAATCGAGCTCAATGCCAATTGGTTGCAAGGGGTCGAGGCGACGATCGATTCCTCTCACATCGCATTGCTGCATGCCAGCTGGACGACGAACTCGGCCACCGATTTCGGCGCGAACTCGGGAGAATACCGCGGTTAGCTACGAGTTCGACAAAACGTCCTATGGCTTTCGGGCTGCGGCGCTCCGCTCCACGGCGGATGGCTCGCGCATCGCGCGCATCACCGAGTTCGTCATGCCGTATTACGGGCTGATTGCACCAATTTTTAGCGGACCGAACCAGGACCGTACCGCCATCATCGCGGTCCCGATCGACGATGAAAACCTCATCCAGTGGTACATCTATTATAATCCCGAGAAGCCGGTCGAACTCGTGGCGCCGGACGCAGCGCGCCAATCAGTGGCCGATGGCGGGAGGGTTGCCGGGCGACAAAAACAACAATTGGGGGCAGAACCGCCAGATCATGGATGCCGGCAACAACACCGGTTTCTTCGAGATCGTGATCGAGGACTTCGTCGTCATGGTCAGCATGGGGCCGATCGTTGACAGGTCGAATGAGTATCTGTGCTCAGCTGATCAAGCGATCATCCGTGTCCGCCGGCAGCTCCTCGATGAAGTCAAGGCATTCATGGCCGGGAAAAAGCCGAAGAGCGCACAGGGCGAAACCATGTCCTATCGGAGCATCCGCGCTGTCGGCGGCCGGCTAGCCACCCCGTCCGAAGATTGGCGGCAAATCGCGCGCTGACCGTAACCGTGTGTTGGGCGGCGAAATAGCTCGCCTCCGCCACTGCTTGAATTGGAGGATGTAGAATGCCCGCTTGGCAAGCCATATGTCCCGTTTCAAAGGTTTCCGAAGGAGAGCCGGTCGGGATTAAGCTGGGTGACCTGCGCGTCGCTCTTTATATGGTGAACGGCGAGGTGTACGCGACCGGCGACGTCTGTCCGCACGCTTACGCGCTGCTTTCGACCGGGTTTCTTGAGGAGTACGTCATCGAATGTCCTCTTCACGGTGCGATGTTCGATGTGAGATCGGGACGGTGCCAAACCTCGACCTACAAGGATGTCCAGACCTATGCTGTCGAAGTGCGGAACGGCGAGGTATTCGTCAATCTCGAAACGGCCGACGTGGTGCAATAGTTCGAAACCCGGTCCGGATAAGGTTTGGAATATCGCTGTCCAGCGCCAACGACGTCGGCTTACTGGATCGAAAGTTTGTTGGGTATTGGCATCCAGTGGCTTCCGTTAAATCGCTCGGCCCTTAAGGTCTTGATCAAGCGATAGTCGTCAGGGCTGGTATTGACGGTGACGCCTGGAATAAGGCCCGGCAGTACCACATTGTTGAGCGCGGCAGCCTGCTTCATGAGATTTTCGGACGATACATCCGATCCGCATGCCTCGATCACCTTCGTCATGAGTATGGCAATGTTCCATCCGGTGAAGTTCAATTGGTCTTCAAGATCGCCGTCCGGGTAATACTTCTTCATGAAGGCGAGCCACTCGATATAAGCGGGATCGTCGGCCCATTCCGGATCACCGACCGACTTCGTCGGCGTCGCGGAGATCGCACCCTCTGCGTATTCAAGGCCGGCTGGACGGAGGATCGTCGACACGAAGTTGCTGCCAATCGGAAGAAACTGTTGGGCGTGCCAACCGATTTCGCCTGCCTTACGGATCGCTTGTGACGTAAATTTTCCGGTGGAGGCATTTAGGAAAACGTTGGCGTTGGTGGCGGCCAGCGCGACGACCTGGGATTCGACCGTTGGTGATGTCACCTCATAGGCGGATACTGCCACGATCTCCGCTTTCGGATCCCGGTTGGCCAAACGCGTCTTGAAACCCTTCAGGTATTCCCTTCCGTAATCGTCATTCTGGTAGAGGACGGCGACTTTCGCGTGCGGAATTGTATCGGCGACGAGGTCCGCGTAGATCATCGCTTCGGTGCTGAACAAAGTCATGCCCGACATGCTGTATGGGCTGGTTTTCGGGTCGGCGAAGCGGTCACTGGCTGCGAATACAAAGAGTTGCGGTACCTTCTTCGCGTTGAGATATTTCTGGACTGCCGAGTTCTGGGCTGTTCCCATGCTGCCGAAGATGGCGATTGCGTCCTCACTCTCGACCAGTTTGCGCGTCTGCTCGACGGCCTTCGGCGGGCTGTAGGCGTCATCGAGCGAGATCAGCCTGATCTTGCGGCCGTTGATGCCGCCATGTTCGTTGATCATCTGGAAGTACCGGGTCTGGACCTTCCCGATCGCGCTTAATGCGGACGCTGGTCCGCTGTAGGGCATGGTCTGCCCCAGCACCAATTCTCGTTCAGATGCGTGTGCGGCGTGAGTGACAGTGGAGCAGGCCGCCAGGAGCGCCAGTTGTCGTATCGTGTTCCGCATTTTACCTCCGTGCACAATATCATCTGGAATTTTTACTTTTTTAAAATAATCTTCCTTGGAAGATAATGTGTCAAGTCGACGGCTTGCGCCGGATCGTGCATTGCACATCATCTATGCACCGAGCCCAACTTCCGAACGGACATTTCGCAAGGTTGATGTTAGAACGTGCAAAACAGGATGGCGGGTGGGATAGCGATGAGGAAAGGCAATTTGGGCCGACTTGCGGGACGAAAGCAGGAAGGGAAGCCCCTTGTTGATGACGTCGAATCAGCCTGGCTGAGCGAACGACCCGATCTAGATCTCGCCATGGCCGCCACGTTGCTACGCATGGAACGCGCCAATCATTTGCACGAGGCCCGGGTTCAAACGATTTCGAAAACAATCGGTCTGCAAACCGGCGAACTCTACGTGCTTCTCGCCTTGAGGCGTTCCGGAAAACCGTACGAGCTGCGCCCGACGGACCTTTTCCGAGCGCTGCTGGTGACATCAGGCGCGATGACGAAGCGTGTCGCTCGACTTCAAGACGGAGGCTTCATCCTGCGAGTCTCAGCGAATGACGACGGGCGCTCGGAATTGGTAAGGCTGACGGCGAAAGGCTTGGCGACCGCAGACCGCGGCATAGAGCAGATCGGCCACGTCGTGAAACAAGTTAAGATCGAGAGCGGCTTGACCAGCCAGGAGATTGCTACACTGGACCAGTCCCTGCGAAAGCTGCTGAGCGTCGGGACGGTCCGGGTTTCGGAGGGACCGAAGCGCATCATTCCGAAACGGCGCGCTTCGTAAGGCCGTCGGAATTTCCGGGATTGTCGACCGGCAAAGGTTTCCCTGCGACCTGCCGCGAAAGTCGAACCATCGTACGCGGTAGATCGCCGGCGTAGGATCTCGCTGGTGATCGACGCGGTCGGTCCGCGATTGGGCCTTTGGCCACACCGGCTTGCTGCGGGCAGGGTGCCCATGCCGCCGCCGTCTCACTAACCGGTCTCCGCCTTAATGCGCCTGCACGCGGCGACGACGAATCCAAGTCGCGAACCCAATAACCGCTGCAGCGAACGACCTCTTTTCGTCGGAACTCGATAGACGAAGAACCAGGTGATCTCCGAAAGTCGGCTTGATTGCCGTCCGAGCGCGACCTGCCAGATACTGCTCCCAGCCGCGGGAGGTGCCAATAACGAGCCCTGGCCGGACCAAGGCGCCGAGATCTGTCATTGGATCTAATTCGCATAAGGTATATTATGGAATATAATTATCTACAATAGTAACAGCAAGTTAGAGACAATTGCTTCTAAACCAGCTGAGCAAACGCGGCCGCGCTAGCGTACCCAGGCAACCAGGATCTATATCGCAAACTTTGGAAGATGCGCCAGAACCGGCCGGCCTGCGGACCTGCGCGAAGGCTTGTATTGAAGTGAGGATCGGACGCTGCAATAAGCCGATCAGAAGATCGCGGATGACCCGACGGCATCATGTCCGTAGGATGCATCCCACAAGAACAATGAATCCCAAGGAGATACAGATGGGCTTTTCACGACGCGCGCTGCTCAAGGCAACCGCGGCATCGGCGGTCATGGGCGGCGTCGGCGCGCCGTTTGTGGCGCGCGCGCAGCAGGCCGAATGGACCTACAAATTCGCCAATAATCTCCCGGAGTCGCATCCGTTCGTTGCGCGCGCCCGGGAAATGGCGGCGGCAATCAAGACCGAAACCAACGGCCGGTTCGATCTGCAGGTCTTTCCCAACAGCCAGCTCGGTTCGGACACAGACACGCTGAGCCAGGTGCGTTCCGGCGGCGTCGAGTTTTTCACATTATCCGGGCTGATCCTGGCGACGCTGGTACCGGCGGCCTCGATCAACGGTATCGGCTTTGCGTTCCCGGATTATCCGACAGTCTGGAAGGCAATGGACGGTGATCTCGGCGGTTATGTGCGTGGCGAAATCAGAAAGTCCGGCCTCGAGGTCATGGACAAGATCTGGGACAACGGCTTCCGCCAGACCACGTCGTCGACCAAGCCGATCACCGGTCCCGACGACTACAAGGGATTCAAGATCCGCGTGCCGGTTTCACCGCTGTGGACCTCGATGTTCAAGGCGTTTGACGCCTCGCCGGCCTCGATCAATTTCAGCGAAGTCTATTCGGCGCTGCAGACCAAGATCGTCGAGGGCCAGGAAAACCCGCTCGCGCTGATATCCGCTGCGAAGCTCTACGAGGTGCAGAAATATTGCTCCCTGACGAATCATATGTGGGACGGCTTCTGGTTCCTGGCCAATCGTCGCGCCTGGCAATCCCTGCCCGATGACATCAAAACTATCGTTGCCAGGAACGTAAATGCGGCAGCGGTCAAAGAGCGGGCCGATACGGAAAAGCTCAACGCGACCGTGAAGGAAGAACTCGTAGCCAAGGGACTGATCTTCAATCAGCCCGACGTCGCGCCGTTCCGTGAGAAACTTCGTACGGCCGGCTTCTACGCCGAGTGGAAGGGCAAATATGGCGACCAGGCCTGGGAACTCTTGGAGAAATCCGTAGGCAAGCTGTCCTAACCCGGTTCGCCAAGGGGCCCGGCATGGTTCAGATCGAATTCACGCCCGTGACGGTCGGCGAGGTGACCTCCCCTCGCCGCCGTTCGCGCGCGGCGTCGCTGGAAAATTGGCTTGGAACGCTGGTCGAAATTCCGGCGGCGCTTCTGGTCGTCGCCGAGATCGTGATCCTGTTCGCCGGTGTGGTTGCACGCTATGTCCTGCGTCAACCGCTGATATGGTCGGATGAGCTGGCCTCGATCCTGTTTCTCTGGCTGGCGATGCTTGGCGCCGTGGTGGCATTTCATCGCGCCGAGCACATGCGTATGACCGCCGTGGTAGCCAGCGCGAAGCCGGCGATGCAGGCCTACCTGGACGTCGTCGCGACCTGCGCCTCGCTGGCGTTTCTTCTGCTGATCGTGTGGCCGGCGTACGATTACGCTTATGAGGAAAGCTTCATTACCACACCGGCCCTGCAAATCCCCAATACCTGGCGCGCCGCGGCGCTACCGATCGGCGTGGGCCTCATGGCGGTATTTGCCTTGCTGCGGCTGGTGCGCTCCGCCGACGTTCGGATCACGTTGGCGGCCGTGCTGTCGGTAGCCGCCGTGATTGGGCTGTTCTGGCTGGCGCAGCCATGGCTCCGCCCGCTCGGCAACATCAATCTGGTGATTTTTTTCGTCGGTGTAGCCGGTTTCTGTGTATTCGCCGGCGTTCCCATTGCGTTCGGGTTCGGGCTGGCAGTCTTCGGCTATCTGGCGCTGACCACCCGTACGCCTCTGATGGTGCTGGTCGGCCGCATGGATGAAGGCATGAGCCACCTGATCCTGTTGGCGGTACCGCTATTCGTGTTCCTGGGCCTTTTGATAGAGATGACGGGGATGGCGCGGGCCATGGTGGGGTTCCTGGCGAGCCTGCTGGGTCACGTCCGCGGCGGCCTGCATTACGTGTTGTTGGGCGCAATGTATCTGGTGTCCGGCATCTCCGGCTCAAAGGCCGCCGACATGGCGGCGGTTGCGCCAGTGCTGTTTCCCGAAATGAAGGCGCGGGGTGCAAAACCGGGAGATCTCGTCGCCCTGCTTGCGGCCACCGGCGCGCAGACCGAAACCATTCCGCCGAGCCTGGTCCTGATCACCATCGGTTCGGTCACCGGCGTTTCGATCTCCGCGCTGTTTACCGGTGGCCTGCTGCCGGGCGCGGTGCTGGCCATCACGCTGGCGACGCTGGTGTGGTGGCGCTATCGCGGCGAAGACCTCAGCCACGTCCAGAAAGCCGGAGCGGGGGCGATCGCGAAGGCTTTTGTCGTCGCCCTGCCCGCGCTGGCGCTGCCATTCGTGATCCGAGCCGCGGTGGTCGAAGGCATCGCCACCGCGACCGAGGTCTCCACCATCGGCATCGTCTACGGTTTGGTTATCGGCCTTCTGGTTTATCGCCAGTTCGATTGGCGGCGGCTGGTGCCGATGCTGATCGACACCGCATGCCTGTCCGGCGCGATCTTGCTGATTATCGGCACCGCCACCGGGATGGCCTGGGGGTTGACCCAGTCGGGATTTTCGCGCGCGCTCGCGGCCGCGATGACCGACCTCCCCGGGGGCGCAGCCGCATTCATCGCGGTATCGATCGCCGCGTTCATGGTCCTGGGCAGTGTTCTTGAGGGTATTCCAGCGATCGTGCTGTTCGGACCGCTGCTGTTTCCGATCGCGCGGGCGGTCGGGGTTCACGAGGTCCACTATGCGATGATCATCATCCTCGCGATGGGCATCGGGCTATTCGCGCCGCCGTTCGGCGTCGGCTATTATGCCGCCTGCGCCATCGGCCGGGTCGATCCTGCGGAGGGTATCCGGCCGATCTGGGGGTATATGCTCGCGCTGTTGGTAGGCCTGATTGTGGTGGCGATGTTCCCGTGGATTTCGATCGGGTTCCTATAGAAAAGACGTAGCGCAACAGACGTAGCGAAACGGAAGGTGGCCGATGAGCGGCAGCCAAAGCCAGTACAATGTCGGATTGGACAAAACGCCGGCGAATTTCGTGCCGTTGACGCCGTTGAGTTTCCTGGCCCGTAGCGCGGCCGTCTATCCCAACCACGTCAGCGCCGTCTACGAAGGCAGGCGCTTCACGTGGTCGGAGACCTACGCGCGCTGCCGGCGTCTCGCGTCTTTTCTCGCCGGACGTGGCATCGGTCGCGGTGATACGGTGGCCGCGATGCTGCCAAACGTTCCCGCCATGAACGAAGCCCATTTCGGGGTGCCGATGGCAGGCGCGGTGCTCAACGCCCTCAACATCCGGCTCGATGCGGCCTCGATCGCCTTCCAGCTCGATCATGGGGGTGCGAAACTAATCCTGGTCGACCCGGAATTCTCAGACGTAATCGACGAGGCGTTGATGCTGATGACCGGGCCGAAGCCGTCCGTGATCGATGTGGACGACCAGGCTTTTGCAGGCGGAAAGCGCATCGGCGATCTCGAATACGAGGCGGCGCTTGCGCTGGGCGATCCCGGCTTCACTGCCTTGCTGCCGCACGACGAATGGGATGCGATTGCGCTCAGCTATACCTCGGGAACGACAGGCAACCCCAAGGGCGTGGTGACTCACCATCGCGGCGCCTACCTCAACGCTGTCAGCAATATCCTTGCCGGCAATCTGGGCCAGCACCCGGTCTATCTCTGGACGCTGCCGATGTTTCACTGCAACGGCTGGTGCTTTCCTTGGACCGTCGCGGCGACCGCAGGGGTCAACGTTTGCTTACGCAAGGTAGAATCCGCCAAAATTTTTGAGCTGATCCCAAAACACGGTGTGACCCACATGTCTGGCGCGCCGATCGTTTACAATACGCTGATCAACGCGCCGGACGCGCCGAAGGGAGCGACAGCGCGACCCGTCGTCGGATTGATCGCGGGTGCGGCCCCACCGGTTGCTGTGCTGGAGGGCGCCGAGGGCATCGGGATCAAGCTCACGCATGTCTACGGTCTGACCGAGGTCTACGGTCCGGCATCGGTGTGCGCGGAGCAGCCGGGCTGGGGCGACCTCCCGGCGGAGCAGCGCGCGCAACTCAAGCGTCGGCAGGGAGTGCCCTACCCGCTGCAGGAAGCCGTCACCGTGATCGATCCCGAAAGCATGCGCGAGGTGCCGCGCGACGGCGAGACCATCGGCGAAGTGATGTTCCGTGGCAATATCGTGATGAAGGGGTATCTCAACAACGAGAAGGCGACCCGCGAGGCCTTCGAGGGCGGTTGGTTTCACACCGGAGATCTCGGAGTGCTCGACGCGGACGGTTATGTCATCATCAAGGATCGCTCCAAGGATATCATCATCTCCGGCGGCGAAAACGTCAGCTCGGTCGAAGTCGAGGATGTGCTCTACAAGCATCCTTGCGTGCTGTTCGCGGCTGTCGTCGCGAAACCCAATTCAAAGTGGGGCGAAGTGCCCTGCGCCTTTATCGAGTTGAAGGACAATACCGAGGCCACGGAAGCCGAGATCATTGCGTTTTGCCGCAGTCAGATGCCGGGCTTCAAGACGCCAAAGGCCGTGGTGTTCGGCCCCATCCCGAAGACCTCCACAGGCAAGATCCAGAAATTCATGCTGCGCGATCAGGTCAAGTCGGCCAAGGCGATTTTGGCGTAAACGGTGCGAACGACGCCGGAAGATGAGAACCATCGTTCGGCAAGCGTTTCAAGCTGGCGATGATTTCAATCCGCCCGGTCCAGCGTCAACTGCATGCCGTCATACGCTGGAATCACGCCTTTCGGCAGGCTCTGGCGCAACACTTCGTAGTCGAGATCCGAATGCATGTTGGTGATCACCGCCCGGCGCGGCTTGAACCGGTCAATCCATGACAGCGCGTCGCTGATGCTGAAGTGGCTGGAGTGAGCTGTGTAACGCAGGCCGTCGATGATCCATAGTTCGAGGTTCTCGAGCTGAGGCCAGCTCTCGGCCGGTATATCGTTGACGTCGGGCGTGTAGACGGCATCGCCGATCCGGTAACCCAGCGCGGGAATCCGACCGTGTTGCAGGATGAAGGCAGAAAGCTCTATCGGACCGCCCTTCCCTTCGATGGTGCGGCTTTCGCCGGCTTCAATCGAATGCTCGTTAAGGATCGGCGGATAGTCGCTGCCCGGCGGCGACACGAAGCAATAGGAGAACCGTGCAAGGACATCCTTCGCGGTCGACTGATTGAGATAGACCGGAATCCGCCGACGCTGATGCAGCACCACCGAGCGCAGATCATCCATGCCGTGGGTTTGATCGGCGTGCTCGTGCGTCAAAAACACCGCATCGATGTGGTCGACCTTGGCGTCGATCAGCTGCTCGCGGAGGTCCGGCGCGGTGTCGATGACGATCCGAGTTATACCATGATCCGACGCCCGCTCCGCCAGCAGCGAGCAGCGGCGACGACGGTTTTTCGGATTGCCGGGATCGCAGGCACCCCAGCCGAGCGCCGGACGCGGGACGCCGGCGGAAGATCCACAACCGAGAATCGTCAATGTCAGCGTCATGCGCCGGCGCTCACGGCCGGCACCTTGCTGAACAGGCGAAAGAAGTTTTCGGTGGTCTGACGCGCGACTTCTTCCAGCGAAACTCCGCGCGTCTGCGCCAGCGCCTTGGCGGTTTCCACGACGTAGGAAGGTTCGTTGCGCTTACCACGGAATTTGCCGGGCGCCAGAAAAGGCGCGTCGGTTTCGACCATGATGCGATCTGCCGGTAGCTCGGCCGCCAATTCGCGCAGCGCCTCGGATTTCTTGAAGGTCAGGATTCCCGTAAAGGAAATCGACAAACCCAGCGCGATCGCTTTCATGGCGAGTTCGCGCCCGCCGGTGTAGCAATGCAGAACGGCGCGGAATGATCCCTTGGCCATTTCATCTTCGAGGATGCGACCGCAGTCGTCGTCGGCGTCACGGGTATGGATGACCAGCGGCAGCCCCGTTGCTCGGGCGGCCGCGATATGCGCGCGAAAGCCGCGCTCCTGCGCGTCACGTGACCCATGTTCGTAGAAGTAATCCAGTCCCGCCTCCCCGAGGGCAACGACCTTGGGATGTTTCGTCAGTTCGATCAGTTCGCCGGCGGGAATGCCATCCTCTTCGTTCGCTTGATGCGGATGCGTTCCGACCGAACAATAGACGTTCGGGAACCGAGCGGTGATATCGAGCAATACTCCGAGCCGGCGGACCCGCGTCGAAATCGTTACGATGCGTCCGACGCCGGCGGCTTCGGCCCGGGTGACGATTCCATCGAGATCATCGGCAAAATCGGGGAAATCGAGGTGGCAATGGCTGTCGATCAACATAGGCTTTTGACCATTCAAGCCGCCGTCGGCTCAACATAACGCGGAAATACCGCTACCGGAGCGGGCAGCGCAGTGCCGGGCTTGATCCGGGCCGCGGCGCCCAACGCCGCGAAATCGCGGACGTTTTCCGGAATGCCGAGGCTGTCGAGCAACTTGGCCGCGGATACGGGCATCGCGGGCTGCGCCAGGATGGCGACCTGCCTGACGAGCTCGGCGGTCACATACAACACAGTACGCTGGCGCGCGGGATCGGTTTTCGCCAGCGCCCAGGGCGCTTCGCCCGCGAAATAGCGGTTGGCTTCCGCCACAACGGCCCAGACGGCGCTCAACCAGTGATGGATCTGCTGTGTGCTCATCGCTGTGCGCGCCAGCGCGATCATGCCGTCGGCCTGCGCCAGAATGGCCTTGTCATTGTCGCTGAATTCACCGGGCTCAGGCAGCACGCCGGCGTACTGCTTCGATATCATCGACAAGGAACGCTGAGCGAGATTACCGAGGTCGTTGGCAAGGTCGGCGTTGATGCGCGCGACAATAGCATCATGACTATAGCTGCCATCCTGCCCAAACGAAATTTCCCGCAGGAAGAAATAGCGCATCTGGTCGACACCGTACTGCGTGGCCATCCCGAAGGGATCGACGACATTGCCAACCGATTTCGACATTTTCTCGCCGCGGCTGAGCAAAAAGCCGTGACTGAACACCCGGTGCGGGACGGCAACTCCGGCCGACATCAGGAAGGCCGGCCAGTACACGGCATGGAAACGCACAATGTCCTTGCCCGTCACGTGCAGACTAGCGGGCCAAAAGTGCCGAAAGTCGGCGCTTGCAACTTCCGGGTAACCGGCCGCCGTGATGTAATTCGTCAGCGCATCCAGCCAGACATACATCACATGCGAGGGAGCGCCCGGCACCTTGATGCCCCAGTCAAATGTCGTGCGCGAAATCGAGAGATCCTGAAGACCGCCTTTGACGAAGCTCGCCACCTCGTTAAGTCGTTCGCGCGGAAGAACGAAATCGGGAACGCGCTCGTAGAGATCGAGCAGTTTGTCCTGATAGGCCGAAAGACGGAAGAAGTAGGTTTCTTCCTCGGTCCACTTCACCGGTGAGCCGAGCGGCTCGCGCCGGACGCCATCGCTGCCGACCGTGGTTTCCTCTTCCGCAAAATAAGCTTCCTGCCGGACCGAATACCAGCCTTCATATTTGTCGAGGTAGATATCACCGGCCTTCTCAATCGCCATCCAGAGCGCCTGGCAAGCGCGCTCGTGTCGCGGCTCCGTAGTGCGGATGTAATCGTCATATGAAATGTTCAGAGCAGCCATCATTTCGCGGAAGCGCGCGGAGTTGCGATCGGCGAGCGCCAGCGGCGTTAACCCCTCAGCAATTGCCGTTTGCTGCATCTTGAGTCCATGTTCATCAGTTCCAGTAAGGAACCGGACATCAAGTCCGTCGAGCCGCTGAAAGCGGGCGATCGCATCGGTCACCATAGCCGTGTAGGCATGACCGATGTGAGGTACACCGTTCGGATAGAAGATCGGCGTCGTGACAAAATAAGGTGCCTTTGTCGACGCGCCGGTTGCGCGACGGGATGCTGCCGCGTCGCCCGATCGTTTCTGCGCAGGCGCGACGGAAGGTGTCTTGGCTGCCGGCGGTGCGATGCCAGCGCCTCTTTTTCCTTTGACGGTTTTGACTGTCACCGCACTGATTTGCGGCGGGCGCTTGTTTTCGGTCGCAGGTGCGCGTTTCGACTTCGAAGCTCGGTTCGTCGACGTTGCTTTTTTCGAGGACCTCTTCGCGGCTGTTGGCGTGGCCTTCCTCGAAGCTTTTTTTGTCGGTTTCTTCGCTGTCTTTTTGGCGGTCTTCTTTACCGTCTTCTTGGCCACCCTGCCCGACGTGCTCCGCGCCTTGCTTGGGACACGCTTACTCTTCGTGGCACCTCCCTTCGCCGCCCTGGTTTTGGCGGCCCCGGTGCGCCGCGATCGGCGAGCGTCCTTTGCGGTCCGCTTTTTGGAAGCTTTCTTCTTTGGCGTCGCCACCACACTGTCCTTCATCGATTCAAAACGGGATTATCGGTAATAGCCTGTCGAAGCGCCTTACCGCACGGCTTCCGCAAGCAGGCCGAATACCGAGAAAACCAACGGCTTTCGTTCGAGATTATAGGATTTGGTGTCGCGTGCGGCGCGATTGATCTTTTCCCACACCTCCGCCAGGCGTGCAAGGCGGGGAAGGTTCGCATTGGCATTGGAGTCGTCGGCATGGAGGCGTTCGCTGACCCAGCGATCGACGCTGTCAATGAAGGCGGCGAGCGCGACCCGGTCGCTGCCGCCGAGCGCATCCCCCAGTGCGTGAAGTTCACGCGGGTCGACCTGTGGCAGCGTCGACAGCAACGCCGCGGTGCGCTGATGGAGCTTGAGCGCGTCGCCGCCAAGTAGTGTCAACGCGCGCGCGACGCTTCCTTCCGCCGCCCCGGCAGCTTCGTGAAGCGCGGGATCATCAGGCCCTAGATTCGCAGCCTGCGTGGCAGCCGCGATGACATCGCCGGTCGCGAGCGGACGTAACATCAGTTTTCGGCAACGCGAGAGTATCGTCGGCAAAACCCGCGCCGGCGCATGACTGACGAGAAGGAACAGTGACCGCTGCGGCGGCTCCTCAAGTATCTTGAGCAACGCATTCGCCGCGTTGGGATTAAGCTCATCGACGGTGTCGACGATGCAGACGCGCCAACCTTCCACGGCCGCCGTCGATCCGAAGAACGAAATCGTTTCCCGGGTTTCATCGACCGTGATCACGGTCCGCATCACGCCCTTCTCGTTCAGCGTGCGCTCCAGGGTGAGCAGACCGCCATGGGCGCCGGCCGCGACATGACGTGCAACTGCGTCGGAAGGATCGACCCAGAGGGATTCAGCGCTTTGAACGTCGCTGCCGAGGGGATCGCGATGCGCGAGCACGAACCGGGCCAATCGATAGGCCAACGTGGCCTTGCCGATGCCTTGCGCCCCTCCGATCAGCCACGCATGTGGTATCCGCCCGCCGCGATAGGCATTGAGCAACGCCTGCTCGGCGTCTCGGTGCCCGGCCAGGAGCGTGGTTTCGCGTGGATGTAGCGCCGCCATCTGTGGTTCGAGCTGACGCGGGCTCATGCAGGTTTGGCCGTTTTACGGGGCGTAGTCACCAACAGGCGGTCGCGCAGAGCGCTCCACACCGTGGCGGCAACCTTGTCGGGGTCGGCATTCGCGTCAATCAGAACACATCGCTGCGGCTCGGCCGCCGCGATCTGCCGATATGCCTCGCGCAATTCGTGATGAAACCTGACGTCTTCGGCTTCGAAACGATCCGGCGCATTGCTACCGCGGCGCGCCGCCGCGCGCTGCAGGCCGACTTCGACCGGAACATCGAGAATGATCGTCAGATCCGGCTTGAGGTCGCCGATAGTGACCCGCTCCATCGCATTGAGAACCGCGGGAGCCACATTCCCCAGCTTCACTTGGTAGGCGCGTGTGGAATCCGAGAAGCGGTCGCACAACACCCAGATTCCCTGATTCAATGCCGGGCGGATCACGGTCCGAACATGATCGTCGCGCGCCGCCACGAACAACATGGTTTCTGCGTCGGGACCCAACAATTTGCCTACGCCGGACAGCAACAGATGCCGGATGATTTCGGCGCCTGGCGAACCGCCCGGTTCGCGCGTGACCAGTGCGCGCAACTTCGTGGTGTCCAGCCTTTGCGCGAGTTTCTTGATCTGGGTCGACTTTCCCGAGCCCTCTCCACCCTCAAAGGAAATGAATTGTCCCCGTCCGGAGGATCTTTTACGTGCTGGTCTTGCCATGCTCAGAGCTTCTCGGCGCCCGCACGAAATACCCCGATTACAAGTTCACCGACGCCGTCCACGGCGCGCCGCACCATCGAGCCCTTGCCGATCGGATCGGCCGTGTAGAGCGGCGTCTCGACCGCGACATTGGCGCCGCGCCAAACCTTGATAACACCTACCCTCTGACCGGAGGCGATCGGCGCTCGCACCGGCCCGCTATAGATGATGCGGGCGATCAGCTTGTCGGTTCCGTTCTTCTGCACCATCACCTTGACCGGCTCTGAACTCGTAAGTTTGACCGAGCCGCTGTCCCCGCCAAATACCTTGGCGTAGCCGACCGGTTGTTGCGCCGCGAAAAGCGTTCTCACTTCGAAATTGCGAAATCCCCATTCGAGCATCTTTTTGGCCTCGGATGCTCGGTCGTCGGAATCCTCCAGCCCGTTGACCACGGCAATTAAACGGATTCCATTTTGGACGGCGGAGCCGACCATGCCGTAGCCGCCCTCCTTGGTGTAGCCCGTTTTCAATCCGTCGGCCCCTTCGAGAGAGTTCAGCAGCGGATTTCGGTTCATCTGCCTGATCTTGTTCCAGGTGAATTCCTTTTCCCCGAATAATTTGTAAGCATCCGGATAGGTCAGGATGATGTAGCGCGCGAGTTTGGCCAGTTCACGTACGGTCATCTTGTTGCCGGGGTCGGGCAGACCGTTGGAATTGGCGAAAGTCGATTGCATCAAGCCCAATTCGCGCGCGCGTTTGGTCATCATGCCGGCGGCGAAGCTTTGCTCGTTGCCGTCCATGCCTTCTGCGAGGGCGATACAGGCATCGTTGCCGCTCTGGATAATGGCGCCGTGAAGCAGATCGTCGACCGAAACCTTGCTGTTGAGGGCCGCGAACATCGTGGAGGTGCCGGACGGGGCGCCTCCTTTGCGCCAGGCGTTTTCGCTGATGCGATATTCATCGGTGAGCTTGACGTCGCCCTGTTTGATCGCATGCAGGACCACCTCGGCGGTCATCAACTTCATCATGCTGGAGGGCGCGCGCAATTCATCGGCGTTCTTCTCGAACAAAACGCTGCCGCTGGAGGCTTCGATCAGGATCGCGGTCGGCGCGTCGCCGTCGAAACCGCCCTCCTCCTTCCGAGCCCCCTGCACGCTCTGATTGGCAGCCTGCGCCACACCGCTCCAACTGACCGCGATTATCAGGATCGTCGCAAACAGTCGGTGCCAGGCACGGACCTTTACGGATTTCGATTTGCGGAACGGAGCTATTTCGACTGCCATCGGCGATGCCCTGAAACCGGCTTCCTAGACTTTGAGCACAACCTTCGGCCGAACGTTTGGCGTTGGTCGCGAACGGCTTTCCATCGGTGGACCAGGTCCGAAGACGCCCTTTCCGGAACATGATCT
The DNA here is from genome assembly GCA_963756215.1 of uncultured Alphaproteobacteria bacterium. GTDB lineage: Bacteria > Pseudomonadota > Alphaproteobacteria > Rhizobiales > Xanthobacteraceae > Bradyrhizobium. The sequence continues at coordinate 104,398 of CAVWMY010000006.1, forward strand.
AACAGTTGGTATCCACGCAAACAACACGCGATCTTGCGGCCGCTCCTGTACCGATCCAATTGCGGCGCGGCCCGAACGACCCTATCGTGCGCACGACCAATCTGCCGATAAAATCCGGGAAACAGGGCGGAAAAACGATGCCATCCTCACGCACGATTTCCGCCAACGGAATTGAAATTTTCGTTCTTGAGCAGGGCTCGGGTCCACTGGTGGTGCTGTGTCATGGCTGGCCTGAACTATCGTACTCCTGGCGGCATCAGATCGCAGCGATAGCCGAGGCGGGCTACCATGTCGTCGCCCCGGACATGCGCGGTTTCGGGCGCACCAGCGCGCCGGCCGATATCGAGGCTTACAGCATCTTCGATCATGTCGGGGATATGGTTGCCCTGGTCGCCGCGCTCGGGGAAAAGCGGGCCGTCATCGCCGGGCACGACTGGGGTGCGCCGGTTGCTTGGCACGCCGCGATGTTCCGGCCGGACATCTTCTCGGCGGTAGCGGGCTTGAGCGTTCCGCCTCCCTTCCGGGGACGAACCCGGCCGCTGGATGGCCTGCGCGACAATGGCATCACCAACTTCTATTGGCAGTATTTCCAAACCCCCGGCGTCGCCGAGCGCGAATTCGAGCGCGACGTGGCGGCAACAATGCGAACGCTGCTCGGGCGTGGATTTTCCGAACCGGCGGCCTCGTTATTTGTCGAGGATGGCCGGGGATTTCTCGGTCCTGCCAACGCTGACCGGCGCTTACCAGATTGGCTCAGCGAGACCGACCTCGCTTATTTCATCGCCGCCTATCAGCAGTCCGGTTTCCGGGGCGGGCTGAACTGGTATCGCAACATCGACCGCAACTGGGATTTGACCGCCCCTTGGCAGGGCGCCCAAATCACGCAGCCGTCGCTGTTCATCGCCGGATCGAACGATGCCGTCATCACCGGCCTGATCGGGGCCAAGCGCGTCACGGAGCTTGAGCGGGTGCTGCCCAACCTGCAGCAAAAGCTTATCATCGAGGGGGCCGGCCACTGGATCCAGCAGGAGCGTCCCGATGAAGTCAACGCTGCCTTGATCGCCTTTTTAGAGCGGATTGCGCCGGTCGGCGGCGAGCGTCAACCGAACTCAATACAGCCCGCGGCCGCTCAGTAACTCGCTTGGCCCCCGCGAATCGATCGGCGCATAGGCGGCTACCGGCGCATAGCGATCGTCGTTTTCGTAGGACACCGCGCGCGGGTTGTCATGGACACGCCCGACCGAACGGGCACGGGACGAAGCCGACATCTCGGAGGTCGCATTGATCGATGCCTGGTCGGCCGATGTATTGCCGAGGCTGTAGGGACGCCCTTCAGGCATCGGAACCTCGCCACGAATCGCACGACCTGACGAAGAGGACACCTCCGGCACGAACGAACGGGCGGAGGCAACCCGGACCAGGGACGGTGACGGCGCCGGCGCGCCAGTGCGCAAGGTTGCCATCAATTGACGGTCGTCGGAGCCTTCCAGCGGCGCGCGCCCGACATACTCCACCCGGACGCGGGCAACGCCATTGCCTTTGAATTCAAGCAGTTCGGCGGCCTTGTTGGAGACGTCGATGAGCCGGTTGCCGTGGTATGGACCGCGGTCATTGACGCGAACGATCAGTGATTTGCCGTTGCTGAGATTTGTCACGCGGGCGTAACAGGGCATCGGAAGGGTCGGATGGGCTGCGGTGAGCGAGCCCATGTCGAAGACCTCGCCATTGGCGGTCAAGCGGCCATGAAAATCGTCACCATACCAGGACGCCAGCCCCTCCTCGCGGTAATTGACGTCCTCTTCCGGCACATAGACCCGGCCGCCAACCACGTAGGGCTTCCCAACTCGGTAAGTGCCGCCGCCCTTTGGCACGGCTTCACCGAATGCAACGACGCGCGGACTGGAGGAGACGCCGTATCTGGGATCGACCCTGCTGGCGAACTTTCCCGATGAGGCGCAATTGGCAAGCGCGAGGCACATCGCCACAGCGGCGGCGCTGCGCGCCGCCCGCATGGCCAATCCTGATCGTGTATTCCCCATCGCCCCAGTTTACCAGTCCACCGACCGTGCCGCCCCGCGTGGGGGCGTCCGGCGGTTGCACATCCCCAAGCAACCCACTTCCGCACCAAGTTGTGAACATATCGCAGGCGGAACACGGCGGAAATGGGGAGAGCATCCGTATGGTGAATGATTGGTTGCGTTTGCGAGGCCGGCTGCTCCCAGCTGTTGCACGAAATCATCATTCTAATTTCAAAAACTATGCGGGAGCGGAATTCTTTTGACTGTGTAGGCGTCTATAGCGCTAGGTCCGATCGCTGGGTCAGGGATCGTCAACATGTTGGAAGCAGTTACCGCATTCTTCGGCATTATGAGCGCCGGTATTTTCATCGCCCACGCTGTGGACGGTTATCGGTCCCGCCTGTAACGGGCTCCCCCGCCTCTCCGGTTCAACCAATCGCGATCTCTGCGACCCTCCCGCTGATCGTCACGGCGCACTTGCCGTGTGCAGGGACGGAAGAAGATCGGGGCCGCGCATGGCCAGTCCGGTTGTGCCGCTAACAGCCGATCACGAGAAATCGAATCAGCCGCGCCTGTCGGGCGGACTGATTCGTGCGAGGGTTGACCGGGTCGGTAACAGAGTACGCGAATCAGTCCGGTGGCGATGCTGTCATCCGGTGCCTTCCTCTTCCGCCGTGACCCTCCCGTCTCCTCAATTAACCTGCCCGTTTCGGTACAGCGAAGGGCTCCATTGCTGTGGGTCCAATCGCTATCGGAGGTTCTTCGTTCTCCAATGCCAGCGGTTTGCCGTGGGTCTCGACACCGAGCAGCGTGAAAGCGAGTCCGATCGCGAGGCCGCAGGCTGCGAGAAACAGGAAGGCCGGCGTCACTGCGTCGATCGTCGCCTTCGGCGTGATGAGGTTGGCGGCCCCGGCGATCAGCGCGAGACACAGTGGACCCGCGATCTTGCCGATACCGTTGGCGGCCTGCGCCAATCCCACGCCTCGCGCGGCCAGTTGCACCGGAAATATTTCGGCGGAGTAAGGCGCGATATTGGAGAAGCCCCCGTCGAAGAACAAAGCGGCCGGAATCAACAGCACCACAAAGGCCGGGTAGCCGAACCAGGTGTGATCGAAAAACAGTCCGACCGCCCCAAGCGAGACAGCAATTCCGTAACCCATGATCGCGCCGCAACGGCGGCGTCCAATCCATTGCGGCAGGAATGAAAACGCGGTCCGGCCGAGCATGCCCGTGAGACTGACAAAAATGAACAGATGGGCCGCTTCCGCCGGCGGCACGCCCATCAGGAGTGCGACGATGGTCGGGCCCCAGAGGAACACACCGTAGTTCGCTGTGCTGGCGCCGAACCAGACGATCACGGTGAGCCAGAACAATCGCGGTTGCGCCAGGAGCTCGGCGAAGCCCGCTTTTTTCCCGCGCGATATATCTTTGCTTGCCGAGGGATCTGCAGTTTGCGGCAGCTTTTCCGGCGATACTTTTAGCGCACGCGCGACAATGCGCCGGGCGTCCGCGTAGCGGCCGCGCGACACCAGCCAGCGGACCGACTCCGGCGCGATCAGGGCGATCAGCGCTGCGGGGATGAGCGGAATGAAACCCAACGCAGCCAGCCCCCGCCACCCGATATGCGGCAGCATGGTGGCCGCGGAAAGTGACGCCACAAGGACACCGAGTGAGACCGGGATCACGGTAGCACTGGTGATGATGGTTCGGTGGCGGGTCGGCGTATATTCGACGATCAATGGCACCGCGACAGACGCGGCCGCGCCGACGCCGAAGCCGACTACAAAGCGCAAAAGAGCAAACAGTATCCAGGCGCCATCGGGAATCAAGGAAACCGAGCCTGAACCGAGCGCACAGAGCGAGACGCCCGCGACCAGCAGAAGCTTGCGCCCGAAGCGATCGGCTAGCGCGCCCCACACCAGCGAGCCGACGATCGCACCGACGCCGGCACTCAGGAGTATCACGGAGGTCTGGCCGAATGTCAGGTGCCATTGCGGCGCCAGCACCGCGACCAGGAAACCGACGATGAAGTAGTCGAAATAGTCGAAGACGCTGCTGCTAACGCCGAGCGCAATGGTCATCCAGTAGCGCGCATTCAGCGGCGCGCCGTCATACAGCGTGACGAGTTCCTCCCCCTGATCTGCCATGGTCGTCCTCCTCCGGGCTTTGTCGTTGTTGTGTTTTGTGCTCTTGCAGAAAGGCCTTCACGGCCGCGGCAACCGCCGCGGGGTTTTGCCGGGTGGCGACATGGCCGACATCCGGGATGGTCACGGATTTCGCTTTCGCGATCTCCTGCGCCAGAGAGAGCGTGTGCGCGGGCGGGATAAGGCGGTCCTCGGCGCCGGCGAGCACCAGCGTTGGCGCGGTGATCCTGCCGAAATCGACCGAAATTGGCCGAGGTATGACCGCACCGCGGCGCGCTTTCTGTTCGTCGGTCCGCTTATTGCCGGTGAAGATCGAAGACGCTTCCGGATGAGCCGCGAGATAGTCGCGGGTGAAGAAAAATTCGGCGAATTCGCGCGCCGAAGCCGGCAGTCGGCTACGCAGTTCCGCGAACCTCGGAAAGTCCGGATTGATCGACGGTAGCGCCGCCCCGGCACGGAAGGTGCTTGATAGCACAAGTCGCTCGACACACTCCGGATGGCGCGACGCCAGCACCTGTGCAATCACGCCGCCGAACGAGGTACCGAAGATGTGGGCCCGCTTGTAGCCGAGCGCCGCGATCAATGCCGCGGCGTCATCGGCCAGCTCTTCGAACCCATAGGCGACGGGTGGATTGGTCGTGCCGCCGGAATCGCGCTGGTCATAGGCGATGACGGTAAATCCGTCCGACAGCAGCGGAGCGAAGGTATCGAACATCGTATGATCGGCTTCGGCGCCATGAAGCAGGACGAGCGGCGGCCCGCTGCCGCGGCGGTTGAAGCTGATCGATATGCCGTTGGCTTCTACACGCTCTGTCATCAGTGCAGCACCGTTTGCAGCGCGCCGGCCAATGCGTGCGCGGGATCGGAGGGGATGTAGGGCATGCGCCAGGCGACGTGGCCGTCCGGACGCACCAGCACGGCACCGCGGGGGCCGATGTGAATGCCGTCGGAGGGATGCGCTTGCGGCAGCTGTTGTAGATTGAGCGGTAGTCCCAACTTCGCCGAGACGTCCCGGCCGGCCTCCATCCAGACCTCGCCTTGCGGGCCGGCGACGACGGTGAAATCCTTGTCGAACCAATCGAGCGTGGAGTGCTTGCGTGGCAGGTCAAGCCAGATATGCGGGAACCGGCTGCCGGGCCGGTCGGTCGGCGTGTAGTAGCGGGTGAGATGGCCGCCGCGCGGCGTGCCATCCGGGATCACCGCGCCCTGTTCGTAAACAAAGCCGAGACCTTGGCCGATACTGTGCAGATGGTTGTCGAGGTCGTTGACCCAGAAGCGTATGTTGTCCTCGTTGCCGGTGCGCACCGCTTCCTGGATCTTGTTGAAGCGGACGGAATTGCCGAAGGCAAAGTCCGCGTTCGATTGCGCTACCGGCCGGCGTTCCGGATCGTAGGTGTCGAGCAGCCGTTCCGAGGCGAGGCCGCGCAGCACATAGGCCAGCTTCCACGCCAGGTTATGCGCGTCCTGGACGCCGGAGTTGAGGCCGAAGCCGCCTGTCGGGGGGAAACGATGTGCGGCATCGCCGACCAGGAATATCCGCCGGTTGCGGAAACTGCCCGCGACCTGGCGGCTCATGCGCCAGATCGAGCGATTGAGCAACGTCACGTCGAGATCGGGAAGGCCGACATAGGTGCGGATCAGCTCGATCGTCTCGGCGTCGGTCCACGGCCGTTCCCGTTCGTCCTTTTCCCAGCCGATCTGGATGATGGACAACCAACGGTCACGGCCGTTGGTGTTGAGGATGCTGGCTCGCGGCGGCGTGCCGGGCGTCTTGGAATAGACCATGTAGCCGGAAGCTTCGCGTGCCAGCGGAAGGTGGGAGAGATCCGCCCGCCAATATTCGTTCAGCATCACGGCAAGCGTGGCCGGCCCTATCATTTCGATACCGGCGTTGCGTCGCGTCTGGCTGCCGGCACCGTCGCAGGCCAGCAGATATTTCGTGTGCCAATACTCGGTGCGGCCGGACTCGACCGAACGGATTTCGCAGATGACACCGTCATCGACTTCCTCGAAGCCGATGAACTCGGTGGAGAAGTGCACCTGCACCAGGTTCGAGTGCTCAATGACCTTGTAGATTTCCTCCTCTACGGCGTCCTGCGCCACCATGGACTTCCAGGCCGGCGTCTGGCCAAGGTTGGGCTCCGGCCGGGTACGCCCGATCTCGCGGCCGGCCATGCTTTCAACCTGGATGAACATGTCGGAATCATTCTGCAGCCCCCGGTCGCGGATCACCTGCTCTATCCCCCATTGCCGGAATATCTCCATGGTGCGGACCCAGCAGCCGCGGGACTTGGGATGATCGGTGGTGGTCGGGGCTTTCTCGACGATCACGGCGTCGATGCCGAAGCGGTCAAGCAAAAGGCCCATGGCAAGTCCGACCGGGCCGCCGCCCACGATGAAAACCGATGTGCGGCGTGTTGCATCCACCATACGTTCCCTCCCGTTGATTTGTTTTGCGGAAGAGTGCCCTCTTTTGGATATCTCACAAGAATATGTTTGATATGATTGTTATCTCGATTTGAGATGAGGGACCGTGCCATGGATTTGCGGCAGCTTCGCTACTTCGTGGCAGTTGCTGAGCGCGGCGGCTTCGGCGCTGCAGCAAGTGCGCTAAATGTTGCCCAGTCGGCACTCAGCCGACACGTGAAGCAGCTCGAGCATGAGCTCGGCGGCACCTTATTGGAACGCGGCGCACGCGGCGTTGCGGTGACCGAGACCGGCAAGGTGCTCCTGGCACGCGCGCGCTGGCTGCTCAGAACCGTCGACGATATCAAAGCGGAGGTCCGAACCGAGAACCGAGAACCGAGCGGTACGGTAAGGCTCGGCGCGCCTCCAAGCTTGGCAGATATTCTCTATGCGCCGCTCGCAAAAATATTCATCGAGCGTTTCCCGCGCGTGCGCCTCGAGATGAGTGAAGGACTGACTGAGGCACTAAGCGACCGCCTGCTTCGTGCCGACCTCGACATAGCTGTCGTCACCATGCCCCAACCTATCGATCATCTCGACTACGAGACACTCGTCGTGGAGCAGTTGTTCTTGATCGGTCCGACGCGTGATCCGCTGCTGCGCAAGGGAAGACTGACGCGGAAAGCATTCAACGCGCTGCCGGCGGCGGTGCTGCCCCTCAGCCGCAACCCATTTCCGCCCGGCGTACCCTCATCGCTCAGCGTTGATGGCGCTACGCCGATGAAGCGGATCGTGGCTGCCGGCCTCGGGTATGGACTATTGCCGTTTTCCGGGATTCACCAGGAGATCGCTGACGGCGTTCTTTCAGCCGCACTTGTGCCTTGGATGCGTGCCGATCGCGTGATGGCACTGCCGCGGGGACGCCCCGTCAGCCGCGCGACACGCGAGGTGGTCGCAGCTCTAAAGGAAGTGTGCCGCGAATTGATTCGCGAAGGCATTATTCTGACGGCGGCTGGGCGTGCGCGGTAAAGCCGGGGGTGCGCCGATGTTGCCCCCCAAAGCCAAATCGCGTCGTTTAAAGCGAACCTAGACGTCGGCGATCGCGCTTTCGTATCCGGTGCGTCTCTGCTAAGTGGCTCAGTCTGTGAGACGGAAGGGTGGCCGAGTGGTTTAAGGCACCGGTCTTGAAAACCGGCGTGCCCGCAAGGGTACCGTGGGTTCGAATCCCACCCCTTCCGCCATAAAACAGCTTTAAGTTATTGATTTTGCGTAGATGAAACCGATCTTGAGCGACCTATTCCTCGCACTGCGACGCAATACGGATCGGCCAGGACGATCCCCTCATTTCGGATATCTCTCGCCCAGATCGATCTCCGACGATATGAGGCTGGCACGCGCGGCGGTCCTATTCCCTCTTTCGCTAGAGTAGCGTCGCTCTCCTGTGTGGTCCCGCTTGGCGTCAAGGGCGTTGAACCCTACCGTGAAGCAAGCGTTTGGTCGTCGCACATTGGGGAACCGAAAGCCTGTCCGCGGCGGATAGGACCTTACGGCGCCCTCAGACGTTTTGACATGGTGCCAGCCTTTCGGAGATCGATCGATGATCAACAGTGTTGTCGCGGCCATATTGATGTTTCAGATGGGACCGTCTCTTCAGCAAACAATCGACCCGGTGCAATATCGCGTGTACGCGCATCCACCGCCGTGCGGCGACGGGTTCGACCTTAGCGCCCGTGATGGCTTGTGCTATCCGAACGGCTATCTGCGCCCTCGAGACCAGGCAGCGCGACAAGGCTATGGGGGCGGTCGTTACCCCGTGCCGTGCGGGAATGGTGCCGACGTCAACTCGCGGGATGGCCAGTGCTACCCGAACGGCACGGTTCCTCTCCGTTACCAAGCGGGCCGGACTTACCCGTTGGAGTACGGCAGCGGCCGGCAGCCTGTTCCTTGCGGTAATGGAGCGGACATCGACATTCGCGATGGGCTTTGTTACCCGACAGGCACGGTGCCAAGGCGCTACCAGCAAGGGCGGCGGCACTACTAGCGCAGAGACGGCTACTACAAATAGCGGATGGCAAAAGAAGGCGGCCAGCCAGAACTGGGTTCGAAGGCTAAAATTCGATTGCCGTGCAATCTATGTCGGAGGGGATGCCAGGATTCGCGCTATGTGATGCCAGCATGTCAAACCAGTAGGTATGCCCCGGCGTTAATCCCGTAACGACACGCCCAATTCCAAATAGAAGGTTTGCACTCGCGTCGGCTGCAGCGATTTAACTTTATCGCTCCGACTAATGTGGCCCCAAACGACGGTGCCGCTGTGATCGCAACATCTGCAAATCTCATGGAAATATTAGTAAAACTACCCGCTACGTTGTTAGCAATCACACCGCAAATTTCAAACGTCACACGCATGACCTGCCCACCTATGGCCGCAGGATTGGACGGCGAAACTTGTGTGATGGCGTTATCGAGCGCCAGCGCGACGGTCCCGGACCGGTTGAAGCTCCTATCGATAGGCCCGCGTGACGCTGTGGGCCACGGCGACGACGTTTTTACCAGCCCGGAGCGCGCCCGGTAACGTAACGATAGCCGACAATAAGGCGCCCCAAGTGATCGCCCACTCCGCGGCGTGGAGAAATATCCACCGCACCCGCCATTCAAATTCACAAACGCAGCTTTCGCGGCGGCTGATCTCGTCCGATGCGACGGCTCAACACCGATGTCCCGGATGAAACTCTCGAGGCGGTCCCCTTCCCCGTCCGGCTAGGACGCCTCGACTTGATCCCGGGCGACGATGGTAAAGCGCGGCTGTTCGGGGGCCGTCGCGACCTTGGCCACGGACCTGGGTTTTGCAGCGGGCGGCCGAGCCATCAACCGCGAGATGGTCGGATGCCGCATGGTCATCACCGCACCGACACCGACCTGCCGATGATCTTGCGCACCCGTTCGCGCACCGATGCGATGTCATCCACAAGTGTCGGCGGCTCGGCTAACGGGATTTGAAGCGGCATTGATCGGCGATTCGCGTTTGCGCGCTGGTACGGACGATTGGGCGCGATCGGCTCACGACACCTGACGTCCACCCGCCTAGATTCCGATCTTGGCAATCAGGCATTGCCGAGAATCAGAGAGCTAAACAGTTCTTCGCATCAGGTCGGTATGGCGCGCCGGACGACTTCGCCCGGCCGGCCCGTCGCAGTGCTCCTCAGCCTCTGTGCTTTGCAGCTATCGCTATACCGACAATCAGAGGACACGATCACATGAGAATTCTCGTCGTTTCGACCCCTATGACCGGCCATCTCAATCCGCTGCTTGCGATCGGCCACTTCTTGATCGCGGAGGGCCACGAACTTGCCTTTTTGACGGGTAGTCCCCTGCGTAGCCGTGTCCTGCGGTTCAAAGCAAATTTCCATTCGCTTCCCAAGGAGGCCGATATTGATGCGAACGATATCGTCATGTCCGACGAAGTAAAGGCAGCGCCACTCGGGCCACAATGGCGTCGCCTGGTAATCGAAAGGCTCTTCGTCGATACCATTCCCGGTCAGTACCGCGGCATGCAGAAGGTCCTGCGGGAATTCCCCGCCGACGTCATCATCGGCGACGACATGTTTTTTGGCGTCCTGCCTATGCTGCTCGGACCGCGCTCGAAACGCCTGCCCATTGTTCTTTGCGGCACATCCATCTTGCACTGGCAACGCAACGACAGAGCGCCAGTTTTTGCGGGTTTGCCGCCCGCAACCACTCGAGCGCAACTCGACGAATATGCCGCCTTCGCGCGAGAACACGACAAGATCGTCGATGAGCCTCTCGGGCTTTGCGCCAATCGGTACCTGAAGGAGCTGGGCGTTGGACCAGTGACCAGGCCTCTCTTTGAATCGGTCATAGAGCTTGCAGATGCCTATATGCAGTTGACGGTGCCGCGTTTTGAATTTCCACGCGATATCCCGTCCTCTGTGACTTTTGTTGGCACCCCCCCGATTATACCTAATCAGGTCCCACTACCGGCGTGGGCGCACGAACTGGACGGCTCGCGCAAGGTCGTGCTGGTGACGCAGGGCACGTTGGCAAATCACGATTTCGAACTTTTGATCGCGCCGGCGCTGGCGGGACTCGCAAACGAACCTGACTTGCTTGTGGTCGCCACGGCGGGCGGTCGCGCGGTCGGCGATATTCCTGGCCCAATTCCCGGCAATGCACGTCTCGCCAGCTATCTACCGTTCGAGTGGCTTCTGCCCAAGGTCGATGTGCTCGTCACCAACGGTGGATATGGGAGTGTCAACCAGGCGATGAGCTTTGGAATTCCGCTTGTGGCCGCAGGGTTGACCGAAGACAAGGCGGACGTGAACGCACGTGTGGCATGGTCCGGGGTCGGAATCAATCTTGCGACCAACAATCCGACACCGCAGGCGTTACGCGAGGCCGCGCGGACCGTGCTCGACAAACCGGACTATCGTTCAAGCGCCTCCGCTATGGCCGATGAGTTCAGGACGATCGATACTCGCGCCGAAATCCTGCGGATCATCAACCAAATCTCGCAACGGTCGAATGAGGTTGGCGACCGAAGCGGCACCACAGTCGCCAAGCAAGGTCGACATGTCGTCTCAAATCGATGATTTGCTTCCCATCGGATTGAGCATGCCGAACCATGTCGGCGCGACGATGTCTCCGTCGCCGCAGGTCATCGGCGTCATAGCCGTTGTGTACGGGAAGGTTCAGCTGATGACAGGCGCCGTCTCAACCGGACTTGTTGCATGGCCTTACGACGGACGATCACCGCTATCGATGGCTTCGCCAGCCGGATCGCTCAAAGTCTTTCGAGTTGAAGAAGTGCGAAGTCACCCGCACTGCCCTGTGATGGTAAACCTGACTGATCTAACACGGCCGCCGGCCGCACCTAACAACTCAAGGCGAACCTTCACATTGGTGCGATGCGCGCCGGTACGGACGATTGGGCGCGATCGCCTCACGACACCTAATGTCTACCCCGCCTAGATTTGATCCCGGGGAATGGCGAGTATCGCAGAGCTCAACAAGGAGAACTCAAATGCCTCTTTGGCATATTTACTGCCCGGAAAACGCGTACTCCACCGAGGACAAGTGCGCGTTTGCGACGCGTATTACCGACCTATACGCGGACGTCGGTTTGCCCCGGTTTTACGCAAGCGTCGCCTTTCACGAGATGCCGAACAACTCGTTCTTTGTCGGCGGAAACGCAACGAACGATTTTGTCAGGATTTGGATTGATCAGATTGCTCGCACAACCGCTCCCGAGCGGCGGGCGTGGTGGCTGGAACGCGTCAACACGACGCTCGATCCCTTCGTACGCGAACGGGGTTATCGCTGGGAGATCCACATCGACCAAACGCCGATCGATTTTTGGACCATCCAGGGGATGAAGCCGCCGGACCCCGATTCTGAGGCTGAAAAGCATTGGGTCAAAGAGGACCGCCCGTCGGCCTATACCTGAGCATGGGCGCAACCTTAAGCGAGCCGATCGCGGCGATGTGTGGCAATCCGCCAAGCTCTCGTGTTTGGAAACACGCCAATCAGCAGCGGTAGCTCGCATTGGCCGACGGATTTCATGATGTCGGGAAGTTCCTGGCAATACCCGTCGAACGTCGCGTCATGTTTTGTCAAAGCGCCGCGAACGCCCTTGACGATATCGGACACAACGGCTTCCAAACGCTTGTTCATAAGCCGCTCCTTCGCGCTACCGCGGCGCAACCGGTTGCGTTTTCCACATCGACGGACTCGGACATCAGTCCCGGTCCTGGTTGTCACGTCGCGTTGTGAAGGGCCCTTTGACTTTGCCCGATGTCGGCGCGAACTCGTGCGCTCTCGTTGCCGGCGGCCCCTGCTCCGCCCGGTGTGGTGCCGAAACGTCGGCGGAATCCACGCGCAAAATGCGTGTAATCGCGAAAACCACAAGCGTAGGCAATATCGCTGAGCGGCTGACCTGTTTTCATCGACGCACGGCGTTCAATCAGATGCGCCGCATGATCCAGGCGGCGCGAAGATATGTAGTGACTGCATGTCGACCCGCGGTCCGTGAACAGGCTCTGCAAATAGCGCAACGAAATTCCCATCTCCGCGGCCACCTCACGCGGAGAGATATCCGGATCGGCAAAGCGGTCCTTGATAATGCTGCAGACCCGACCAAACAGTTTGTCGGTGTGGCGTGAGCCAACTGGCGCGGGCGGCGCGAATAATGCGCCGAGGAGATCATAGACCACCAGACGCATAAATTCGTCGGCCGGCGCGAATGCCGGTTCTCCATCGCCGGCGGGGTCAACAGCGAGTTGATAGAGCAGACGTGCCGCTTGCGCCTGCCGGCGACCGCACGCACCACCCTGCGGCGCGAAGCCGAGATGCGACGCCAGGTTCCGGCGCGGCACTTGCAGACCAAGCCATTTCGCGCGGTCTTGCGCCGGCGAAATGAACGTCACGGGTCTTGTTGAATCGAGCAGGACGACGTCGCCAGCGGCGATTTTTACGACCCGGTCGTTTTGCATGATGACCGATTCGCCGATATCCTGGACGGTGACGTAATAGTACTCCATATTATCACGGCGAATGTCGAGCGCCGTCCGCTCAAGGCGGGTAGCGTTGCAGATGAGATCCACTGCCGCAAATCCCAAGGCGCGCCGCGTGCGCACCTTGCTGGCGAAGATGTTGGCTTCCCGAGCAGGAGTAAACCATCCCCACGTCTCGCGCATTGCAGCTCGGAAGCCGTCGAAGTCCAATTCTGGAGCGCTGAGAAAATCGTCGTTCGGATGCATCATCGCCTCCACGAGGAAATAATCTTGCAAACCTAATCATACGCTTTGTAACAGCCTGCGCTGAAGGCACCGGCCAACGTCAATCAGCGTACCGTGGCCTCGGGGAGAGGTCCCACTCACACTCGCGTCACGCCCAATCACACCTCCGAGATCGTGCCAACGCCGCCGCCCGACCCACCAGGCGTTGCGCGCCAGTACGTTCGATTGAGCGCGATCGTCTCGCGACAGCTAACTTCCCGCCGCCTAGGTTGCGATCGTAAAGGTTACGCGTTGCAGGACCGGAGGCGAAGAATGGGAGTTTCGATGATCAAAAGCTGGCTGCCGGCTCCCTCGACGGGAAGTGCGCTGCCGAATAGCCGGGAAGACCAGCGCGGTTCGGTGACCTTGTTGTCTCTGTCTCGCCCCCACCTGCATTCCCAATACACCGACGATGACGGAGAGGATTGGCTGAGACGTTCAAATTGGCCCAGGGGTCACCATCAAAACATTACTAAACAACTCAGCTGTCGCTGCACGCTGCCGCACACCGCGCATTACTTCAAACAGTGATCTTCTGACGTAAAACGGACGATCTCGATCAGCTTAGACGACGCACCCCTCGATGCGCTCTGCTTCGTTCGCTCCAATCCGATCGGAACTAGACCTAGCGAAAGGACGAGACCCATGAGTAAAGACGAGACGGCCGTACCAACAGGGTTGGCCTTGACCCACTTGGATGCCGCTTTTCGCGAGCGGCCGAACCAATATCTGGATATGCTGAGGTCGCGGGAGCCGGTTCATCAGGATCGGGTGTTCGATCGGCTTGTACTGACCCGTGCGGCCGATGTCGAAGCCGTTATGAACAATCGCAAGCTTTCCTCCGATCCACGAAAATCCCGACCCGGTTCGTTCTCTCGCGTGCAATTAAAGGTCGATAAGACATTTCGGCCGCTCATATTGCATATGGACGACCCAGACCATAAGCGCCTGCGCGACTTGGTCGTCCAGGCGTTCAACCAGGCCGCGGTCGATGCCATGCGCCCGCGTATTACTGAGGTTGCGTGCGGCTTGCTGGACCATATCGAGGATCCATCCTGCTTCGATATTATGGACGCCTATGCCCGACCATTGCCTACGATAGCGATCGCGCTGATGCTGGGCGTCGATACCGCACGCAGCCCCGACTTCAAGCAGTGGTCCGACGGCAAGATGCAGATGTTCAATCCGCAACGCACACCGGAACAGGAATCCATTCTGGCGTCCTGCGACGCCGCTCTCTCGGGCCACTTCGCCGAGGTGATCCAAAAGCGCCGCAAGAAACGCGGGTCCGATCTGATCAGCAGCTTGCTTGACGTCGAAGAGGCCGGCGGGCAGCTCGACGAAGCGGAGATCATCGACGTTTGCAATGCCTTGCTCATTGCGGGCAACGTGACGACGACCGATCTTATCGGGAACGCGGTATTAGCGCTGTTACAACACCCCAATGAACTCGGCAAACTCCTCGCTGAGCCGAACCTGGTCCGTAGCACCGTCGAGGAAGCGTTGCGCTATGATACGCCGGTTATGCAGGGTACTCGAATCGCAACCCAGCCGATGCAGATCCGCGGGTGCCCGGTCGCCGCGGGGCAGACGATCAATGCCATGCTCTACGCAGCGAACCATGATCCAGAGGCACATCCCGATCCAAAGCGATTTGACATCGAACGGCCAGACAAGCGTCACAGTTCATTTGGTGGGGGCGCTCATTTCTGTCTTGGTGCGCCACTCGCTCGGGCCGAGGCGCAGATCGCGCTTTCGATGCTTTTCGAGCAGTTTCCGAAGCTGCGCTTAAGACCCGACCGCCCCTTGGAACGCCGGACGATGTTGAACTTCAATGGACTAGAAGCGCTTTGGGTGCGTGCGGATTAGCATCATGTCCCGGTAACTGCGGCTCCTTGTGCCACGAATGACATGGGCGAAGGGCATCGGCGGCAATACGGATCGTCGTGTCTGGACGGCGCATGGGCTGCCAACTCATCGGCGCATTTCCGTCCTCATGCCAAACAGACGTCTGCAATCATATCGGCACGAAGCGGTCGCGCCAATTAAATCAGGAGTAGCCGAACTTGAAAAGGATCATTCCGTGCTCTGGCATCGACCGTCGCACCCTGCTCTCGGCGTTAGCATTACTTCCAGCCCTGTCCGCGCCGGTGTCCGTCTCCGCGTCGGCCCGGACCACCTCGACCGGCGCATTACCCTCATGGAATGAGGGGACCGCCAAACAAGCGATCCTCGATTTCGTGCGAGACACTACGGACCCGGAAAATCCGAAGTTCGTGCCTTCCGACGAACGCATTGCCACATTCGATCAAGATGGCACGCTTTGGGTGGAGCACCCGATTTATTGCCAAATGACGTATTGCTTCGACCGGGTCCCGCTGTTGGCCGCGCAAAAGCCGGAGCTAAAGGAGCTTGAGCCATTCAAGACGTTGCTCTCGGGAAATCCGGATGCGAGAGCCAAGCTCTCCATGCAAGATCTCGAAAAAATCGTCCTCGCCACGCTCACCGGGATGACAACCGACGAATTCGAGGCCGATGGAAAGAACTGGTTCGCCTCCGCGAAGGATCCACGCTGGAAGCGACCTTATACCGAACTCGTCTACCAACCGATGCTCGAAGTGATGACCTACCTGCGGGCGAGCGGCTTTAAGACCTACATTGTTACGGGCTTTGGTCAGGATTTTGTGCGCCTGTATTCGCAACAGGTCTACGGGGTCCCGCCGGAGCAGGTCATCGGCTCGGCGCTTGCGGTCAGATATGATTATGGCAGGGATGGCCAACCGGTCCTCATCCCAGAACCCAAGATCATGCTGAATGACACCGCTGCCGGAAAGCCGGAGGGCATTCACCTGATGATTGGACGGCGCCCAAACGCATCGTTTGGAAACTCCACCGGAGACCAACAGATGCTGGAATATACGGGTGCCGGATACGGCTCGCGTCTATCGATGCTTGTGCTGCACGACGATGCGAGACGTGAGTACGCCTATGGTCCGGCGCAGGGGCTGCCCGATACCAAGATTGGCACCCTGACTCCCGCGCTCTATGCCGAGGCAAAGGAGAAAAACTGGACCGTTATCAGCATGAAGAACGACTGGAAGAGGATCTTTTCGTTCGAATAGCCCTCGGTCGTCAAGACACTGCCTCCAGCAAAGCAGATGGAAGAACGCGCCATGGTGGCGGTGCGCCGTGAGTCGACCGCCGCTCTGCTGTCGAATTACTTGTTTGATAGGGCCGCCTGACACCGGAAGCAGCATATGAGCATTGAGGTCCATACCCTGACGAAACCATTGAAAGGCGAGTCGGTAGCCCGCGATGTCGTAATCGCTGACAGCGATCCCGTCCTACGGCGGGTGATCGCAAAGTACCTGGAAGAGCACGGTATGTCGGTTCGTTGTGCATGTAACCGGAATGAGATTTACCGCTTGCTGACGACGGACCCTCGTCTGATCATCCTGGATCCGCTTGTCCACCGAGAGGATGGGTTCGGCCTGCTCCGGGATATCTGCTCGCATTCAGATGTTCCTGTCATCGTGACTACGGGTGATCGTCCGGATGAACATGACCGCATCGTCGGCCTCGAACTCGGAGCGGACGACTACATAGTCAAACCATTCAGCCTTAGAGAGCTGCTTGCGCGCATCCGCGCCGTGCTGCGACGACAAGAAGTGGGACTAGCGGCCCGAGCCAGAAGCGATCAGCGAGGAGGCTATCGATTCAGTGGCTGGAGGCTTGACCTCGGCGCGCGACGACTCGTCGATACCAGCGAAACGGAGGTGCGGCTGGGCAACAAAGAGTACGCCCTCTTATTGACTTTTCTTCAGGCGCCGCAGCGGCTGCTAACGCGAGACTATCTGCTGCAGGAAACGGCTCTGCAGGATGACTCCTTTGATCGTAGTATCGACGTCCTGGTATCTCGATTGCGGCGCAAGCTGTCCGTTGATCCGACGATCCGAAGTGTGATCCGAACAGAACGTGGCGTCGGCTATCTATTCGCGTCGAAGGTCGAGCCCTTCTAGAAGTCGACTTCCGTCTGACCGAAACTTGACCCGCGGGAGACTTTTGCGCCGCACACCAGCGCGCCGCCGGCCACGGCCGACCCTATTATCCCGACCGCCGCAATCCCAACGGTTAGACCATCCCGGAGCCATTCCCCGGATTCGCTGCCGTTGAGCTTTCGCCACTTGTCAGTGATGCGCGCGTGCACCAGCCTTGCGCGGTTGTCCGGACGATTGAGCGCGATCGCCTCACGACACCCAAGGCTCTGCCGCCTAGATTTCAATCTTAGCGGCCATGTGTTGCAGAGGTCGGAGACAAAAGTTGGAATTTCCGACGCGCCGTCGATCAAGAGACCACGTAATTCTGTGTCAATCATTACTGCAATAGGGATTACAATGACGCTAACTGGAAAACGGGCTCTCGTGACGGGAGCAGGTAGAAGTATTGGCGCAGCTGTTGCAAAGGTGCTCGTCGCTGAGGGAGTGGATATATCGATCACTTATGACAAGTATACGGAGAGCAACGCTGCGGAGGTCGTCAGCGCCATAAAGGCGAAGGGGCGTAAAGGCGTGGCGATACAGGTCGACGGCACGGACCTCGACACCCTTCAGGGCGCGGTCGATAAAGCGGTCGCCGAACTAGGTGGGCTTGATATCCTCATCAATAATGCAGGAGCTGTTCGACTGGGCGAGCTGGAGGACATCCTGTTCACCGAAATCGACGCGCTTCTGACGGTCACCGTGCGCGCGCCATTGATCGCAAGCAAAGCCGCCCTGGCCTACCTCGACAAGGGCGGTCGCATTATTACGATCGGCAGCTACGATGCAGAGCGAACCCCCACGCCAGTTCTTTGCGTGTACGCCGCGATCAAGTCGGCGCAGGCCGCATTCACCAAGGCACTGGCGCGGGAACTCGCGCCAAGGGAAATCACCGTCAACCTCGTGCAGCCGGGCTCCATCGACACCGACATTAACCCGGCAAACAACCCGCGCGCAGAGAATGCCAAACAGTTCCTTGCATTAGGTCGGTATGGCTCTCTGGAGAACATTGCTAACGCAGTGGCGTTCTTGGCGAGCGCCAAGGCTCAATACATCACCGGCTCAACGCTAACCGTCAACGGCGGCACAAACGCCTAATGCCGGAAGGGGCCAGGTGGACGCCTCCGGTCGGCCCGTCGCAGTACTCCTCAGCCTCCATGCTTTGCAGGTTTTGCCATGTCGATCCGTAGCATGCTTATTGCCGGTGCATTTAACTCGGCCTCCCTTGAGGCCGCTCACGCCGATGGCCTGCGTCCGATTGATGCCATTAGCATCAACCTCGGCGAAGTGTCCGGACTTGCCTACTACACCGTCGAGCGTGACGGAGTCCGTGTCGTCGCTACCTTTGCGCAAGGCATTACGGGCACGCCAATCCGCGTTGTGTCTGTTCTTGCACCGGGTCAACGTGTTGCTTACTCAACACCGCAACAGGCAGGTACGCTCGAAATTAGCCGGGTCAGGGACAGCGTGCTCGTGCGCACGGTGAAATCGGTCTCTAATTAGATTTTCGGCCAATCGGCGTTGGTGCCCGGTCACCGCGGACGATCAAAGCCATACTTGATCCAGAAACTCATAACGGCGCGAGCTGCTGCTTATTAGATCTGACTTCCGAGAGTTAGCTTCATTCATGGCGTCGGCGGACGCCACATTTTGGTTGGTGATTGGCGTCGTCACCCGCTCTCATGACTCGTGAAACGGAATTCCGAATGATAATGTGGATTGAAGTGATATACGTCGTGGCGTCGTTCGTAGTACGCAATCCCAATATTGTCCTGGCCGGCCGCTGGCGCCCGTTTGTACACCTGAAGGCATTTGCTCATCGCGTGACACGACGCACCGAGCCGGCCGGATATGAGGGCGGGGAGACGCCGGACGCTGATTTTGCGAAAGGCGTTGTCAACAGTGGAGTATCGACGATCCGCAAAGTCGACAGCGACAATCTCCGTTTCTAGCGGCGCCAGCTCTGCCTGCTTACCCCCAATCTTCGGCTGTTTTTCTCAACGTCAATGTTTCGCTCGCGGAGTGAGTCAGCGATCAGAAAAACGACGCGCGACCAAGACACGGGCACACGCCAACCAATCCGGCGCGGCCGCGAGATTAGGTCCGCTCAACTCCACGTCGCATAAGAGCCGCCGCGCCGCGCGGTGCGCGTTAATACGGACGATTGAGCGCGCTCGCCTCACGACTCCTGAAGTCTAGCCGCCTAGAGTCCGATCCTGGTGGTTATGCGTCGACGAGAATCGGAGAGAACAATGATTACAGAAGTTGAGAATACAATGAGGCGGACGGGAAACCGGGCTCATCTGACCGAGAAGGCAACGCACAACGCGTCCGGTCCTGCCTCGCGAGTTAGGCGGCCCGAAATGACAGTTCCGCTTCATTGTTTGCCCGTGACAGATGCCACAGTTCTCGAGGTGTACGAATATGTTTTTGCGCCTTGGGTAAAAAGGCTCGGTCTTCGTCAATTCAAGGTGTGCCCGGGCATCGTGTCCGCGACGTTTCCGCAGAATGATGCGTTCAAATTATCAAGCGGCGCGATATGTGGCCAGGCAATTATGGCAGCCATTGACTCGGTTGCATCACTCTCCGTGAGTACGACAGGGCGCATCACTAAGGGCACCGCGTATCAACACACTCACTTCCTGCGTCCAGCCGTCAACGATGATTATTTTGTAAGGGCAGAAGTACTGCGCTTTGGCAAAGCGTCGGCTTTCACGGAAGCCCGAGTGTCGTTTGCATCGACGGGAAAGTTGGTTGCACACGCCAGCTTGGAATTCGCCTTCTGACTCGTGTCCAGGGCTTTATTACTCCCAAGCCCGCTGCTCCGGACGTCGGTCCAAGCTCCTGATCTCGGACGTCCGCGCATGGCACCCGGCAATTCCTGGTCAGCCATACCGACCGACCATCTCGTATTCACCCGCACTCCCCGTCATCGGAGGAAGACCATGACTAAGACTATTCTCATCACCGGCACATCGAGCGGCTTCGGCCGCGAAACCGCGATAAGGCTGGCGCGCGAAGGCTATCGCGTGTTCGCCGCGATGCGCGACATCGAGTGTCGCAATCGCAGCCACGCCGACGCGCTGCGAGGTCAAGAAATAGCGGTTGTGGAACTCGACGTTACCGATGACGGATCGGTCCGTCGCGCTATTGATTCCATCATCGCAGAGGTCGGCAACATTGACGTGCTGGTCAACAACGCCGGCATTGCGTCGGTCGGCGTGACCGAAGCCTTCACGACCGATCAAGCGAAGGCGATCTTCGATACCAATGTCATCGGGCTCCTCCGTGTTACACGGGCAGTGCTGCCTTCGATGCGCCGGGAGCGCGGGGGCCTCATTATCAACATGGGCTCGGTCCTCGGCCGGGTGACGTTCCCCTTCGTCGGCATCTACGGCGCAAGCAAGATGGCGATCGAAGCTTTGACTGATAGCATTCGGCTGGAGGTCTCCCAATTCGGTGTAGACGTGGTGGAAGTTCAGCCTGGCGCCTACCCGACCAGCCTGTACGCGAGCATCCAGAGGCCAGCCGACGACGACATCACGAAGTCCTACGGCGAGGTCGGCCAGATTCCCGACGCCATTTACAAGACCTTCACAACAATGTTGCAGGGCAAGGACGCTCCGAAGGCTCACGACATTGCCGAGGCCGTCGCCAAACTCGTCGGCCAAGCGAAGGGCAGTCGCCCCGCTCGGACGGTGGTCGGTACGTCGTTCGGCGCTGAAAAGATCAATGCCGACGTCGCTCCCGTCCAGAAGGCCGTCGTTGGCGGTCTGGGCCTCGGACATCTCGAAGAACTCGCGTGATGGTGCGTTTGGGTCGACGCCTGCCCTCGACCCGTCGCCACACGGCAGCACGGCGGCGGGCCATCGCGCTGATGTTGAGTGTTGACGCCGCCGCCACCATGAATTTCAAGCACAAGTCTGAAGACAAAATGCAGATGTTTAACCCGCAACGCACGTCAGAACGGACAACCATTCAGTTTAGCGGCTATCCATCACTTAACGGGTGGCGCCTGATAACAGCTCTGCCCAAGCCTTCGCGACCTTCTGCTCTCCCGAAGAGCTGAAATGGCAATCGTCGTACCGATCCAAATCGCCCAGCAAGGCGTCTGAATTAACCCCGTTCCACAGGTTGAGGCGGGGGTCGGGAAGCGCCAGTTGAGCGCGCGATACCGGGTTGTCGGTGGAGTGGAAGCGCGTTCCTCCGTTGCTCTTTCCCAAACACTTGGTCGCAACGGCAACGTACACGGGCGCCGCGACGCCATGAGATCGCAACGAGGTAACCAGAGACACGAACCGGTTGCGGTAGTCGTTTTCGTTCGTTCCTTTCACGTAGTCGATCTCACCTTGAACCCAGAGGACATGCGTCACGCGATAACCGCTCTGCTTCAGCTTGCCAACAGTGTCGACCATCGCCGCGTTGAGATCGCCGCCCAGTGCCCAACGGAAGATCTCGGAGCCGGTTATGGCCACGGGAGCGAGTACGACCTCATCGAAGGAGCCGCTATCCAGCAGGAGGTTGCCGAGCTGGGTCCAATATTCTCCGCTTGTTCCATCAGACCCCAGCAGGGGCGACTCGGCGACATAGCATTGCCCGTCGAAGAAATTGACGACCCTCTCCGCGTGTTCCGAGCCGAACCGCTGCCCCGCGTGATTTCCCGCGTTGGATTGCCCGAGCAGCAGCAGCACGGCCGTACGGTCCGTCTGCCGCGGACAGGCAACCGGCTTCTTCTGATCGCCCGAACTGAGCCGTCCCGTTTTGTCAAAAGTGTAGCGATCGGGAGCAGCCTCCGGTGAAGCTCTCAGCGCGCCGCGAATTGAGAAAGGAAACAATTCATGGCGGCCGCTATACGCTCCAAAGAAATACGTCGCGGTCAGGACAAGGATTGCCAACCAAAGGCTCCCGCGCGAGATGTGCATCTGAACTCCTGCAGATCTAGAGCAGCGCGTTTTTTGGAAATCTAACGCAACCATTGATCGCAAGAAAGAGCTGCGGCTTGCGGTACGTTACCTCCGTTTGTAGGGGTGGTCTGGATACATTGTTGCCGATCGGAGTCGATGAGGGCACCAGATTTGATAGGAAGATAGGGATCGGAGAGGCATCGATCGCTGCTTGGCCAAGTAGTCACCGCGCGATCCAGCGATGGCCGGTCCTTCCGACACCCGGCGGAATTTGTGGGGCTTTACGGTCGGGAGTCGCCAGAGGAGCCCCGAGGCTTTGTTATTTCGGTGACCGGAGCTCACCGTCGATCCAGGCCAAATTGGTCGGAAGCTTCAAGGGATCGATCTCGTCACAATTGACGCAACGAAGCACGCGCGGCCCCTTGCGCCCCGTCGGGGGCACGAGAACCATCAGCGTGCCGCAGGTGCACCGTTCGAATGGATAAGCCTGTCCCATAATGAAGCTTCGCACCATTCCATTTAGCGAACCATTCCAATTTTAGTGATCAATTTAGAAGAAAGCTCTCGATCGGTGACTTGGCCAGGTCGTGAAAGACTGCGGTCCTATTCACTGAATGGCCACACGACAATCAGACGCTCACCAAATTCCAAGAATATAAATCGCCCGATCGTTTTACGTGGAAAGGAATGACCATGCGCATCCGTCCCATAGCCCTCGTCATTGCGACTGTGTCAGTTCTCGGAACGCCGGCTTTTGTGCAGGCGCAAGCTGAGAAAGCGACGTCGCCTGCGCAATCCAGTGTGGCCATACGAAGTATAAAGGTGGTGGACGTCAGAGAACTCCAACCAGAAGTACGATCAACGGTCGACGCCGTTGTGGCGCACACGAGCCAAGAGGATATGCAGTCGCTTCGGAAAGCAATCGACGATACGCCGGAAGCGGTATCCGCTCTCAAGGAAAAAGGACTGAATTCCTCACTGGTCGTCGCCATCAATATCGTCGACGGCGTTCTGACGATGTTCGCCAGAACCGCCTGACGCGAGACGTCCACGGCTCGACGGCAAAGACCCGGCGGCGCGAACCCGGCGGGTCTCAATTTGGTGTCGGGACGTCACATCGTGCCAAACCGCACCGCGGGTGTCAGCGTGATGAGGGATCCTTCACGGGCACCGTGTAGTTCAGCACAAGGCGCCCACCATCAGGATAGATGGTCTGTCCCGTGACATAGGACGCATCGTCGCTTGCGAGGAATGCAACGACCGAAGCGACCTCGCTTGGTTCACCCCCGCGCCCGATCGGCGTCCGTGACAAAACACTGCGGCGCGCGTCGTCGGACGAGAAGATCGCCGAAGCGACCATATCGGTCAAAATCGTTCCGGGACCGACCGCGACGACCCGAATGTTGTGCGGCGCAAGCGCTACCGCGGCAACCGATGTGAGTTGCTTCATCCCGCCTTTGGAGATGGCGTAGGTCGCGAGCGAAGGAATAGCCAGCAGCGCGTTAACCGAGGACATGTTGATGATGACTCCTCCGCCACCCTGCGAGATCATTTGCTTGGCTGCGGCCTGCACGCCGAAGAACGCGCCTTTCAGGTTTATCGCGATGACGTCGTCAAAATCATTTTCGGTGATCTCGAGCAAGTCCTGATTGCGGGCGACGCCGGCATTGTTCACCATGATGTCGAGCCTGCCGAACTCGTTGACCGCAGTAGCGACGAGCCCGTTGATGTCAGTCCGTTTTGCCACGTCAGCCACGACCGCGCGCAAATGATCGAGCCGTCCCAGTTCTGCGACTGTCTTCGCAAGCCCCTCGCCGTCAATGTCGGAAATGACGACCTTGACGCCGTCGTCAAGAAACCGTTGGGCGCACGCCTTGCCGATGCCACGCGCGGCACCCGTAATCACCGCGACTTTGCCGGCCAATTTCATGTCTCTCGCTCCAGATATTCCTGCGCATGTAGCGGCTCGATGCAAGGCGCTGCCTATCGCTCAGCCAGCCGGTCTGTCAGATGGCCGATGCCGCCGGTCTCGCCGTCCCTGCTGCACTGGTTTGCGCGCTGCGTAATATGGGTTGACGATGCACTGTGCAGAGCGACCCGATGCTGAGGCGTTGCACTGGGCGAGCGAGGTGTAACCGCATTCAAAATAATAGTCGTTCCAACCTTGGTAGACTTGCAGGCAGACCGGATAGGCCGGGTCATATGTCTGGGCCCGCGCCGGCGCCGCCGCGAATACGATCGCAAAACCAAACAACAGCGAAATCGGAATACGCATCGGAGCCTCTTTCGGGATGTGGGGCTATCGGAGGAAAGGACCTCCTCGGTCCATTCCCGGTCAATTCACGTTGTTGCGTTTGGTTCAGCACAGCTCTTAACGGGCAGCAGATCGCAACCACCTCTTCCTGCCCGCGTCCCCTAGGCGGGCGCGCTGCTGAGCCTTTTCAAACCGGCTTTCCAGTCCATCGTTTCCCCCAGCTGGCTCAACGCGCCCCGGCGCCGCGACGGTAATTGCTTATTAACTCAGTGGAATCGCGCCACCCCATGTGTGATCCGGCTCACAGGTCCCGATAGCGATGCGGGCGTAGGCTGTCTTGGGAATCGTTCGTATCCCGGAGAACCTCCATGCTGGCAGAGAAATTTTTTCTCCTACTTGAGACAATCCGAAGCAATGCTCAAAACTCCCCCCGTGTCGTGACTACCTCTCCGCATGTCCCGATCAAGCTTCCGAATCGCTGAACGACGGACGTTTGTCCGCAGCATATCCACAGGATATCCAAAGCCCGAAGGCGACAAAATCTCCTTTTGCGACTTGAGCTTGCTGCGCACAAATTCAATGCGGGCTTTCCACGATCCGATCACAGCCGGTATTTGGCGCGACCAACGCAATCCTCAAAGCAGTCTGGCGCGAATGAACAGGCTCCGTAGCGCGTTGGTGGCCTGTACGCGAAGCATCGCGTTTCCGGCGGCGCCCTTGAGCGCTGTCACGGCTTCGTCGTGCAGTGACTGGAATTCCATCCATTCGACAGAACTGAGATTGGTTATGAAATTATAGGCTTGGCTGACAGTGGTAATGGAAACCGTTTCACCGTTCAGCTTGATCTTGAAGGTCGCCATCAGCGGCGTATCGGAAACGCTCGGGTTGCTCATGTCACGGTTGTGCATTGCGCGCGGCTAAAGTCAAATTCCACGCCCGGACGCGGCGAATGCGCCGGGTGGAAGCCCCTGCACTGGTCTTCAGGACTGGGACACGGATCGCCTTGACGCCGATACGGCGTCGTTCAGGCTTGGCACCACGACAAGGCGGTTAAACTCGCCGTCCTTGTAGGCTTTGAGAAAGCCATCGTAGTTCTTGATCGACACGCAACCGTTGGAATCGCCGTTCGGCCCGAGCATGTAGCTGTGGGTCAGCAATCCGGTCCTTCCAAACGTCGCGCTGGCGTCCTGCGGAATCATGCGCAGCGCTTCTACGCCGTGGAACAGCCGTTCCCGTGGCTTCAGGTCGTAAGTGGCCGGCGGCGTCGCCCCGACCATGCGCTGTTTGACGTGTTCAATATCGTCCATCAAGCTGCCATAGCCCGAATGCGCTTCGAGTCTCGCGCCATTCGGCAGGTAAACGGCATGGGCAGAGATGTCGTAAACGGCCGTTTGCTTGTCATAGCCAAGGGCCGCCAGATCCGGCCCCTCTCGAAACAACCCGCCGTCCGGACCCAGCGAGGCCAGCTTCACGCCACCAGTCGGCAACAGGTCCGACAGTTTCTGCAGCAGCGTCCGATCCTCAGGCTTGATAGCCGCCGCGGTGTTTGCAGCGCCATTCTGCGCATCGACCTTTGGTTCAGCCGGACGCGGCCTGGGTACGGGAACAAGGGCGGCGACCGCCGACGACGGTTTAGCTTCCTCGATCGATGGTTTGGGTTCGTCCACAAGCGTAGGCCGCCAATCGGCGACCTCAACGTCTTGGGACCGCAGCTTTTGGGCCAGCCGGCTCTTGGCTTGCTGTAGCTTCAGTTCAAGCTCCGAGGACCAGGTTCGCACGAGCAACCGTGGCGAAAAATCCGTCTTGGCCCCTGCGGGGCTCGGCAGGAACCGGTCGTCGAACGTCAAATCGTCACTGGTCTGCGCTGAGGTTGTACTGCGAACCAGGGCAACGGCATCAAAACCGGTCACCCACGCCGCTGTCCCCGACACAACAACCAATGCGGCAACGATCGAAGAGATCTTGCCCAATGACAAAATGCTGAGACCAGACGGAAGTTCGCCCTCGGTCGTCGCAATACAAGCCATTCGTCCCCCGGGGTTCGGCATCCTAGCGCGCAGATTCGCCGAAGACCCGACCCATAATGGGAGCCGAACTGCGGCATAATCGAGACAGACGGGCGGAAAGAAGAGGTTTTGTGGTTTTGGCGAGCTTACGCCATTACCTCAAATTGACCAGATAGGACCGATTCGCTTCCAAGTGGTTGCGGAAAACGGCCAAATCAGTGGCCGCGTGCCCCTTCTACGGTCCCAAGTCCGCCTTCCGCTGGTCGGGGCGGTCGCGTGCCTCATTTCGCCTGCGAGGCCGAAGCCTGCTTTTGGACGATCGGTGCGACCGGCGAGCCCGGACCGATCTTCTGCAAGTTTCCGGTAATCACACGATCGCTCTCGGCCAAGCCCGTCACGCTGACGGAGTTCCCATCCACGGGGCCCAGTGAAACGATCTTCTGCTCTGCCTTACCGTCGGTGCTGACGACGTAAACGTATTTGCCGAGCTGGCTCGATCCCACTGCGATCTGCGGCACAAGGAGCGCATTGGGTTCATCACGCACGTGCAGGTGCACGCGCACATACTGCCCCGGCAGAAGCGTAAACTTTGGATTGGGTACGGTGGCGCGCGCCGTGATCGTTCCGGTCATACGGTCGACGCCGTTGTCTACAAAGGTCAATTCACCTGAATAAGTCGCCGATGGGTCATCGGGGAGCGAGACAGTGGCGATGACTTTGCGGGCAGCCCGGGCCGTTTCAATAACGCCCAGGTCTCGCTCGCTGGGATTGAATGTAACGTAAAGCGGATCGAGCTGCACCAGCGTGTTGAGCGTCAGGCCGGCACCTCCGACGAGAGTGCCGACCGGCGCGCGGTTACGTCCGAGACGGCCGGCGAACGGTGCGCGGATTTCGGTGTAGGCAAGGTTGATATCTGCGGTGCGAACCGCTGCATTATCCATGGCCACCGATGCCTCGCTTTGGCCGAGCGTGCTGGCGCGCTGATCGTAATTATCGATGGCGAGGTAGCCGGTCTTGACCAGGGCATCGCCGCGATTGAAGTTTGACCGCGCATAACTGAGTGCGGCAACGTTGCGCTGCGCCTGCGCCTTGGCCTGATCGAGCGCGGCACGATAGTCGCGGTCGTCGATCTTGTAGAGCAGATCGCCCTCCTTCACATCCGCGCCGTCGGCAGCCGGCTGTGACTGGATATACCCGGCGACCTTAGCCTGAAGCGAGACCTCGCGGATCGATTCGGTACGGGCTGAATATTCCAGGTAGACCGGAATCGTCTTCTTGATCACCGATGCGATCGGGACGGGCATCGCGGGAGGGCCGGACGGAGCCGCAGCCGCAACCGGCCCGGTTCGGAAGGAGGACGCCAAAATTCCCGCGGCCAGGCAGACGGCTGCAGCGCTACCGAGCAATATTTTCCAATGTCGCATAGGCACCTTCCTGATTTTCATTCGGCCGGAGCATGGCTTGGCTCGGGCGCAATTGATGAATCGTGTGAACGGCCGCGCTCGCGCAGGCCTTCGATGACGGCGTAGAAAACCGGAACGAACAGCAGCGTCAAAAGCGTGGCGGCGAGCATGCCTCCGAAAACCGTCGTCCCGATCGACTGCCGGCTCGCCGCCCCAGCCCCGCTCGCGACCATCAACGGCACCACTCCCAGGATGAACGCAAAGGCCGTCATAAGAATTGGGCGTAGCCTGAGCCGAGCCGCCTCCATGGCAGCCTCGACGATGCTGAGACCTTCCTGGCGCCGTCGCTTGGCGAATTCGACGATCAGAATGGCGTTCTTGGCGGAAAGCCCGATCAACATGACGAAACCGATCTGGGAATACACGTCGGTCTGCAAGCCGCGCAGGAACAACGCCAGAAACGCGCCGAACAAGGCGAGCGGTACCGCGAACAGCACCATGAACGGCATTGACCAGCTCTCATATTGCGCCGCCAGGATCAGGAACACGAACACGATGGCGAGCGTAAACACGACCGTGGCGATCGAGCCCGCTTTCAATTCCTGGTAGGTGATGCCTGTCCACTCAAACGTGAAGTCACGCGGCAGCGCCACCGCAGCGGCCCGTTGCATGGCCGTGACCGCCTGTCCCGAGCTATAGCCGGGCGCAGGGCCGCCATTGATCAGCGCGGACGCGTAATTGTTGTAGTGCGGTACCGTCTCGGGACCCACGATCGGCTTCAGCAAGCCGAGCGTGCTGAGCGGAACCATGCTGCCGCCAGAATTGCGAACGTAGAGCCGGGATAGGTCGGTTGCAGCCGCCCGCGTATCCTGGTCCGCCTGTAAGGTTACGCGGAAGGTGCGACCGAACAGGTTGAAGTCATTTACGTAGAGCGACCCCAGGAATATCTGCAAGGTGTTGAAGACATCGGGCACGTTGAGCCCGAGTAATTTCGCCTTGGTGCGGTCGAGGTCGTAGTTGAATTGCGGCGTTGACGTCGAAAAAGACGAAAAGAGCTGCATTGGACTAAGTTCTGGCTGCTTGCGTGCCTCAGCGATCAGCGCCTGCGTCGCATCGTTCAACGCATAACTGCCGCGTCCCGTCAGGTCTTCGACCTGGAATTCGAAACCGCCCGTTGTTCCAAGCCCCGGAATGGACGGTGGATCGAAGCTCAGGACGTAAGCCTCGGGGATCATCAGAAGTTTGGTTCGGACATCGGCCACGACGCGCGAGGCGCTTTGCGCCGCGGGGCGCTCGTCCCAAGGCTTCAGGATCCCGAACTCGACCGCCGAATTCGATTGCGCCGCGTTGGTGAGGAAGTTGAGACCGCTGATCGACCCGACGATGTCGACGCCGGGCGTGGCCTCCAGTATTCCCCGCACCTTCTCGGCGACCGCGTCGGTGCGCTGCAACGACGCGCCGTCCGGTAGCTGTATCACGACGAAGAAATAGCCTTGATCCTCCACCGGCAGGAAGCTCGACGGAATGCGTTGCGAGAGGAAAACGGTAGCCCCCAACACGACCACGAACAGCGTCAGGACCGCCCAACGCCAACCGATCAGCACTCTCACCAGGCCGG
This sequence comes from uncultured Alphaproteobacteria bacterium, assembly GCA_963756215.1. Classification (GTDB taxonomy): domain Bacteria; phylum Pseudomonadota; class Alphaproteobacteria; order Rhizobiales; family Xanthobacteraceae; genus Bradyrhizobium. The sequence continues at coordinate 133,982 of CAVWMY010000006.1, forward strand.
CGTAGCCATGCGAAAGGCGATCAAAGCCGGCATTGAACCAGCGGAACAGCACGAAATTGCTCGGCGGTCGGTGACGCAAGAAGGCGGCGCTCAAGGCCGGACTGAGTGTCAGCGAGTTGAAGGCCGAGATTCCAACCGAAATCGCAACCGTCAGGGCGAACTGGTTGTAGAGACGCCCGGTCACTCCGGGAATGAAGGCAACCGGCACGAAAACCGCCATCAGCACGGCGGTGGTCGCAATGATCGGCCCGGTTACCTCAGCCATCGCCGCTTGGGCGGCCCGTAACGGCGGCAGTCCGTTCTCGAGCTGCCGTTCGACATTCTCGACCACCACGATCGCGTCGTCCACCACAAGACCAATTGCGAGTACCATACCGAGCAGACTCAGCATGTTCAGCGAGAACCCCATGACTTCCATCACGGCAAGTGTCGCGACCAGAGACACGGGAATGGCAATAGTTGGAATAAGCGTCGTGCGCCAATTCTGTAGGAAGACAAAGACGACCAGGATGACCAGGCATAAAGCCTCGGTCAGTGTTACGATCACGTCGTGCTTGGCCGCCGAGACGAATCGCGTCGTGTCGTAATGCATGCCGTAAGCGATCCCCCTCGGGAAGCGCTTCGACAGCTCGTCCATCTTGTCCTTGACGTGTTGTTGCAGGTCCAGCGCGTTCGAGCCCGGTAACTGGTACACAGCGAGTACGACGCTCGGGTCCTTGCCGAACATGGCGGTTGAAGAGTATTGCAACGCCCCGAGTTCAGTGCGTGCGATGTCCCGCATTCGGACGATCGCCCCGCTCGCGGGGTCGGAACGAAGCACAATGTCACCGAACTGCTCAGGGTCGCTGAGCCGTCCAGCGGCGTTGACCTGCATCTCGAACGGGGTGCCGACCGGTGCGGGCGACTGTCCGATCTTGCCCGCAGCGACCTGAATATTTTGTTCTGCGACAGCCTGCTCGACGTCGACGGCGGTGATTCCGAGCTTGGCGAGCTTGTCGGGGTCGAGCCATACGCGCATCGAATAGCGGCGTTCGCCGAAAATCTGGACATCGCCGACACCCGGTACGCGCTTGAGGGGATCGACGACCTGTAGATAGGCGTAGTTGCTGAGCGCCACCGGATCGACCGAGTGGTCGGGCGAGATCAGGTTTACGATCAGCACGAAGTTCGGATTCTGCTTCTTGATGATGACGCCGGCCTGGTTGACGATCGGGGGCAACGAGGCCGCCGCCTGCGCTACGCGATTTTGAACGTCCACTGCAGCTATGCTGAGGGGGTAACCGACGTCGAAGGTCACCGTGATGGTGGAAGAACCGTCGTTGGAGCTCGAGGATGACATGTAGGTCATCCCCTGCACGCCGTTGATTTGCTGTTCGAGCGGCGTCGTTACCGTGTCGGCGACGACTTGCGCGCTGGCACCGGGATAAACCGCGCTGACGACGACCTGGGGGGGCGTGATGTCGGGAAATTGAGAAACCGGCAGCAGAAAGTAGCAGATCGCGCCGGCGAGCGTCATGATCACGGCTATGGACGATGCAAAGACCGGCCGATGGATGAAGAAGCTAACCATGGAAATCGGTCCGATCTTGACCTGAATCATCGAGCGATGTTACCACGTGGTAACGGAGGACATTTACCGACCGGTAACACCGCGGTCAAGCGGGCGGCAACACGAGAACTCCTTTTTTGAGGAAGCGAAATGCCCGAAGCACCTTTTGACACCTTGCGGCCGCGCGAGCGGATTCTACTGGCGGCCCGCGACTTGTTTCATCGTCATGGAATTCGCGGGGTTGGCGTCGAAACGATCGCCGAGGCGGCCGGCACCAACAAGATGACGCTTTATCGGCATTTCAACTCGAAGGACGACCTCATCGTCGCCTACCTGCGTGGCCTTTCGGTCGAGATGGATGAGATGTGGCGGGATATCGAACGCGAACATCCTGGAGATATGTTGGCGCAATTGAGATCATGGCTCATCCACGCAGAGGAATGCGTGAGCGCTGACGACCGGGGCTGCGATCTCGTTAATGCCGCTGTTGAACTCACCGAAGACGGTCATCCCGGCCGCCGTATCATTGAGCAGTTGAAGACCGAACACCGTAACCGGCTCGCCGCGCTATGCCGTCGCGCGGGAATTTTGCAGGCCGAAGTGCTTGCCGACACGCTGACATTGCTGCTGGAGGGCGCGCGCGTCAGTCGACAATCAACCGGCTGTAACGGTCCAAGCGCCAAATTCATCCCGACGGCCGAAAAGGTAATCGAATCCTTCAAATCCAAGTCTGCCAAATCCAAGACTGCGCCCAAGACTCCACCTAGGATCAAGCCTACCCCGATCGGGAAGCGTGTTGGCGGGAAACACGGTTGAGCCGGACCGGCGACCGGCTGGACATATTGTTGAACTCTTCGACTTGGACCCGCTACTCTTGTATTCGGCCGCGACGTTTAGGTTGAAGACCGGCTTGGCGGCGATCAGGCCTTGCCATTGCCAGGATTGTCATTTCAAGTTAGCGAAGCTGGTTGTTAAGCGCGCACAGCGTTGATTTCGGAGCAAGCCGTTGATCGGTATTCGCCAAGTTTTCGCGATTCTTTTGTCCTTTGGTGGGTTCACGCCCCTGCTCCCGATCAACATCGCAACGGCGCAAGACGCGTCGGTGGCGCAGTTGACCAAACCGATGTCGCTGCCGGACATGGCGCTCGGGTCCGCAAAGGCACCGGTGTCCATCACTGAATTCGCATCGATGAGCTGCCCGCATTGCGCGGCCTTCGAACAAAATGTTTTTCCGATGCTGCGGTCGAAATATATCGATACCGGCAAGGTTCATTTTGTATTTCGGGAATTTCCACTCGACATAAAAGCGGTGGCGGCCGCAATGCTGGCGCGCTGCATTGCCAAGGGCGACCCGGAGAAATTTTTCGGCGCGATCGATACGCTTTTCAAGCAGCAGGACCAGTTGATGGCGCAGACACTCGTGACCCTGCAGCAGATCGGCAAGCGATCCGGGATGAACGATGGGGATGCGGATACCTGCGTGAAAGATCAGGCGCTGCTCGACAAGCTTTCAGCCGATCAAAAGTTTGCCAATGAAGAACTCATGGTCAGCGCCACGCCGACCTTTTTCATCAACGGCAAGATGTTCAAAGGCGCGATGTCGTTCGAGGAGATGGAAGAGAAGATCAAGCCATTGTTGAAGAAATAGCGTTTCCGGGCTGGGCAAGACGAAATCGCCACCGGCGCTCAATTCTCTTCATTCGGTCGGTTGGCCGGTAGCGGTTCTTGCGGCGCCGCAACAAAGGCCACCCCGATGCGCTTTTGCTGAATCCAGGCGATTTGGCATTCGCGGACCGATGAATCCCCCGCCATCACCAGTCTAAACCGCGCCGGTACGAAGGCCGGGTTCTCGACATCGATGGCCGCGCCCTCGGCAGAGATGTTGCGGACAACGCAGCTCATGATGGAACCGTTCGCCGACACATATGCCGGTTCCTGGATCTCAGTCCGTGGATGCTTGCGCTTTTCCTGCATGAAATCGGTTCACGGCCAGTTGGCCAGGCAGAATAGCATCAAACGTTAAACAAATCGGACGCCCCCTTACGCCCGGGTTCGGGCAGGCGCCGGAGACCAGAGATCACATCTGCCATGCATTGCAATTCGAGATTGCAGCAGGCCAGGCAACTACACAAGTCCTGGCCTTTTATTTATCGATCGATATCTTCCACTTTTGGTCTCTTCCGTTCGCCGCTTTGACAGGATAGCTTTCGTGATATTGCCGGCGCGTAGGCGCGACGCCCGCTCAAGACAAACAAGCGCCAAGGGAAAAACGCCATGTTCGAGATACTCGATCGACAGACGAGGCTGACCGGCAACCAGATCAAGATCCTTGCCGCGGCCATCATTGGCGATGCGTTGGAATTTTTCGATTATTTCCTGATCGGCTTCGTCCTCGCGTTCCTGATCGGCCCGTGGAAGCTCACCTTCGGCCAGTCGGCCACCGTGTTGATGAGTTCCGGCATTGGCGCCATCCTGGGCGCTTATGTATGGGGCTGGCTCGCTGACCGCATCGGCCGCCGAAAGGTCTTCATCGGGACCGTCCTGAATTTCTCGATTGCGACCGGCCTTTTGTATTTCACGCCTGATAACGGCTGGGTCTATCTGTCGGTCCTGCGCTTCTTCGTGGGCGTAGGCGTGGGCGGCCTCTATTGCGTGGATCTGCCGCTGGTGCAGGAGTTCATGCCCTCCTCCAAGCGCGGCTGGATCGGTGGCCTCGTTACCTGCGTGATCCCTCTCGGTACGGGGCTCGGCGCGGTGCTCGGCGCCTCCGTCGGCAGTGGCGATTGGCGGTTGCTGTTCGCGATTGGCGTGCTTCCGGCCGTTCTCGTGCTCCTGGTCCGGCTGTGGGTGCCGGAGTCGCCACGCTGGCTCTGCCGTCAGGGCCGATATGAAGAAGCTCGGAAGTCGCTGGCCTGGGCGCTCCAGCGCGATCCATCGACGCTGCCAATGCCGACGGCCGCCGATGCTGGTCCTGTCATCAAGTCCAATTGGTTCGACTTGTTCAAATACCCCCGCAGCCTGTTGGTCTCGTGGCTGGGGAATGCCGGCGCCCAAACCGGCGTCTACGGCATCACGCTCTGGGTGCCGTCGCTGTTCGTGCTGTTGCTCAAGGTCACGCCGCAGGAAGCCGCCAAAATGATGATCCTGCTGACCGTGTTTGGCTTCGTGGGACGCGTCTCGTTCGCGTTCCTCTCCGACCTGATAGGGCGGCGTAACTCAGGAGGCCTGCTCGGCTTCGGCGCCGGCGTCCTGACCATCGTGGCCGGCTACAATTACGACACCATGATTATGGGTGTGTCGGCGTTCTGGCTGATCCTGGCCGTTGGGTACTTCTTCGCCGATGGCGGCTTTGCCATCGTCGGTCCCTATGCGGCGGAGGTCTGGCCGTCGCATCTCAGGACTTCCGGGATGGGTTCTGCCTACGGTTTCGGCGGTATCGGCAAGATCATCGGGCCGGTTGGCCTCGCCCTGATCGTGGGCTCGGGCAACTATCTCAAGCCGGACGTGCCGTTACCGGAGATTCCGTTGGCCTTCGTGTATCTCGGCTGTTGGTTCCTGATGGCGGGGGCGGTGTATTACTTCCTCGGAATCGAAACCAAGGGCAAGTCGATCGAGCAGATCGACCGCGAATTGGCCGAAACGGCTGGGCTGTCGACGGCAACGCCGGCCGTACGACAGGCATAGCGAGCATTGCCTTGGATACGTTAATCGCCACTTCCCCCGATATCGCGGGCGACCCGGCCGTTATCTCGCGTGCGGAGGCCATCCGCACCGATGTCGGTGCCGCCTCGGTCGAAATCGAGAGCACACGCCGGCTGCCGCCCGCGTTGCTCGAAAAGCTCCATGCAGCAGGCCTGTTCCGGCTGCTGCTTCCGCGCACTTCCGATGGGATCGAGACCGATCCCATGACCTTCTTCCATGTCATTGAGACCATCGCACGCGCCGACGCGTCCACGGCCTGGTGCTTGAGCCAGGCCGGCGGCTGTGCAATGGCGGCCGCCTATCTCGACCTGCCGGTGGCGCGCGCGATATTCGGTGATGATCCGCGTGCGGTGTTGGCTTGGGGCCCCGGCCCCAAGGTTACAGCGGTCGAATGCGACGGCGGCTACCGCGTTACCGGAGTTTGGGCCTTCGCGTCCGGGGGCCGCCACGCCACCTGGCTCGGCGCCCATTGTCCAATCACGAAGGCTGACGGCTCGCCAAGGCTGGACGCAAACGGTCTGCAGGTGGAGCGTACGATGTTGGTCCGCGCGGAAGACGTCAAGTGGACCGATATCTGGAACACGGTTGGCCTGCGCGGCACCGCCAGCGACCAGTTCGCACTGGAGGACTTCTTCGTCCGCAGCGATCACTCGATCACCCGCGAGTTCGATCAGGAATGCCGCGAGAGTGGCCCGCTCTACCGAATGGGTTCCGGCACCTGTTATCAGGTAGGATTCGCCGCCGTCGCCTGTGGCGTTGCCCGCGGCGCGCTTGACTGCTTCATCGATATCGCCCGCAACAAGGTGGCGCGCGGTCAAAAGTCCACACTGCGCGATAACGCCGTGGTGCAGTCGGGCCTCGCCCAGGCCGAGGTCAACCTGCGTGCGGCGCGGGTTTTCGTGCTGCAGTCCATGGTCGACATCTGGAAGGCTCTTTCAGATGGCGCCACAATCACGGTGGAGCAGCGCATCACCATTCGCATGGCAGCCACCCACGCGATCCACAAGGCGCGCGAGGCTGTCGATTTCGCCTACAATGCCGCGGGAGCTACGGCGATCTTCGAAAGTCATCCGCTCCAGCGAAGCTTCCGTGACATCCACACCGTAACCCAGCAATTGCAGGGACGGCTCAGTCATTTTGAAACCGTCGGTGCGTGGATGTTGGGCGCGGATGCCGACTTAACTTTTGTCTAGGGAGAAGAACCATGCCACTTGGCGGACTGCAGCATTACACCATCGAACCTTCTGATCTGGAAAAGACCAAGAACTTCTATTGCGACGTACTGGGCCTGGAGAACGGTGACCGTCCACCGTTGGATTTTCCCGGCTACTGGCTCTACTCGGGCGGCGTCGCCACCGTCCACCTGATGGGCACCCGCAAGCCGCGCGAGGGCATCGTGGTCCGCGGCACCGAAAAGAAATACGACGATACCGGCCGCCTCGATCATATTGCGTTCGCCGCGACCGATGTCGATAGCGTGCGTAAGCGGCTGCAAACCCACAACGTCAAATTTCGCGAAAGCATCGTGCCACGTACTGGAGACACGCAAATTTTCATGCTTGATCCCGACGGAGTGGGCGTGGAACTGAATTTCCCGAAGGCGTAGACGCAATCACTTTGTCACCCTTCAACACCCTCGGCGGCGCGACTGCGGCCGGGGGTGTCTGATTCCGTCTTGTCCGCTACAACGCCATAACCCAGCCATGTATAGGGCGCGAAAGCGCCGGCGTTTGCGCCACTTCGTGTGGCGGATTAGAGAGCCGCGCTTCGCGGCAGGATAGCCGGGTGCCGCGTCTTTAGCGCAACCCCATGGCACGTGCGCCCGGCTATTCCTTCCGGCCGCCCGGTGCGTCGATCACGGTAACCCTCCGAACCCTGTTGATGAGCCGGGAGCCAACCGGCTCAGTCGAGTCCCCGCTCATGGCTCAGACGCACCATCTCGTCGATAAAGATTGCCTTTTGCTTGTCGTCGAGGCTTGCGAACAGCGGTTCGGCCGCGTCGGCAACATTGCGCTGATCGACGGCCCGGTCGTCAAGGAACTGTGCCTCATTACGCATCTGCTCAATGATGTCGTCCGGCGGATCGCGCTTGGCGCGTGCGATCCTGAGGTTGAGGCGATCGGCGCCGTTATGGCCGAGGTAGTGCATCGCGCTATTGAACGCCGTCCAGTTTTTTTCCTGCTCGGGCGTGAGTTTCAGTTCAGCCTTGATCCGTTCGATGTTCGCATCACTGTTGGAGACCATTTGTTCTGCCGTGAGCTGCGGTGCTCCGTCCTGGGTCAACACGGTCGGCTTGGCCGCTTTCGCCGCTTTGGCGCTTTTGGCTTGTTTGGCCGGGCCAGGCTTGGCGGCGTTTGCAGGCTGCTGCGCCGGTGGACTGCTCCCGGCACCGAGCGCGCCCGTGAACACACCGACGACCCCGCCGATCGCGCCGCCTAACACACCCCCGACCGGTCCGGCCGCTTTGTTGCCGGCCTGGGCTCCCTGCTGAACGCCCTGAATCAGACCTTGTGCCTGGGCGTTGGAAGTCGCGTAGAAAAAGGTCAGGACAACTGCCACAATCGCGAAACGCGATCTGCACTGCGTGCGCGCGGCGGGAGCCGGACTGATCATCGTTTGATCTCCATTGTCGATTTTGAACGGGGGTGGGTTGATTCGGCGAGGCGTGTCCACGGATGCGCCGCCATTATCGTTTTTCGTAACGCTCAAGTCCACCACACGCAACGCGCAGACCAAACCGCGCCAGCCATCGATTCAGCCCGCTCCGCATCGGCGTTCAAGCTGCGACGCAATCGCGCACCCCGGGGCCGCCAACGCTGAGAGTGCAGCGCGGTATCTTGCTGAAATCCAGCGGCGGCATAACGGCGGCGCGTTTTCACGACCAGCACGCGCGCAATCTCCCACAACGTTAGTTCTAGAGAACGAAGCATGTGATTTCTCGACAGCCGTCGGCAATTCTGCTCTGATCGTCGCAACGAAATCTCCGCAGCGCCGCGATGCGCCATTTTCGGGCCTGCCCGGCGGCGAGAAAAATAACAACAACGAGATTCCTGTCTTGCCACGCTTGGTTCACCTTGGGAGGGGAATGCCATGTCACGGAAGAAGCTGTCTCGACGACAATTCGTAGCCGCCAGCGCCCTGACGTCTGCGGCCCTGATTTCCGCGCCGTATATGCGAACGGCACACGCCGCCGGCAGATTGACGATGGGCTTTTGGGACCATTGGGTACCCGGCGCCAACCAAGCGTCGACCGATCTGGTCAACGAATGGGCCGCGAAGGAGAAGGTCGAAGTTTCGATCGACTACATCACCAGCCAGGGCAACAAGAACCTCGTGACCATCGCGGCCGAGGCCGCCGCAAAGTCGGGCCACGATATTCTTGCGATGCCGACCTGGTGGCCGCACGCGAATTCCGACCTGTTGGAGCCCATGAACGATATCATGGAGCCGCTGGTCAAACAGAACGGTCAAGTCAACGGGACCGTCAAATATCTCGGACAACTCGACGGCAAGTGGCTTGGCGTTCCCGCCTGTGTCGGCAGCCAGATCAAGGGTCCCTGCTCCCGCATCGACCTGATGAAGAAGTTCGCCAATATCGACGTGCAGGAAATGTATCCGGCCGGCGGCCCGCCGAAGGCGGATGGCTGGACTACGGATACATTCCTGAAGGCGGCGGAAGCCTGCCAGAAGGGCGGCGTTCCCTTTGGCATCGGGCTGGGCGAGACCTCCGACAGCGTCGACACGGCAGGCGCATTTTTCCTGGCCTTCGGAGCCCAACTCGTCAACGCAAAGGGCGATCTCACGGTGAAAACCGACGAGGTGCGGCAAGTTCTCGAATTCTACAAGAAGTTGATCTCGTTCCTGCCGCCCGACGTCGCGGCCTGGGACGACGCCTCCAACAATAAATGGCTGGTTTCCGGCCGCGGTGCGATGATCATGAATCCGCCGAGCGCATGGGCGGTCGCCAAGCGCGACGCACCCCAGGTTGCGGAACAATGCTGGACCCATGGCTTCCCGAGCGGTCCGAAAGGCAGGTTCGCGCCATTCCTGCCGTACTTCTACACGAGTTGGAACTTCTCCAAGAACAAGGAAGCCGTCAAAAGTCTGCTGGTCCATCTATCGAAACCAGAGTCGATCGAAAAGATGGTAATTGCCAGCGGCGGTTACGACTTGCCGGCTTACGCAAACCTGACGACGTTGAAGATATGGGCTGAACAGGGCCCCCCGCCAGGCACGCTGTTTCATTATCCGAACCCCTATAACCACCAGACGCTGTCCATCTCAGCCTCTCCGGCACCGCCGAAGGTTGCCCAGCAGATCTATGCTCAGGCCGTACAGACCAAAATGTGCCTGAAGTACGCGCAGGGCATGCCGATGGCCGACACGCTGGCCTGGGCGGAAGGCGAGTGCGAAGGCTTCATGCGAAGCTGACGCGAAAGCGTTCGCCGCAGCGCTGCTGGCGGAGCTGCGGCGAGCATTTGCCGAACTTTCGATGTCGGTCCGACGCGGCAGCGGGATCGCCGGCCTGGAGTCGATAGGTCCGGATACGTCACGGGAATGCCTGCCCTGAACTAAAACCGGCAAGGAAAATGCAACATGGCTGATGTCGCGTTTCAATCTGGCAGCGTCGTCGAGGTCGGTTCCAACCGCAAACGTTCCAGTTTGCGCGCCGCGCTCAAGCGCAAGTCGACGGCGGCCTTTCTCATGACGCTGCCGCTGATCCTGCTGGTAGGCATACTGGTGGTCTATCCGGCATTCTACTCCCTGCATCTCGCCACCTTAAACAAGTCGATGCAGCGCTTCGTGGGGTTCGGCAATTTTGAGTTCCTGTTCAAGCGCGAAACATTTTGGATGGTCGTCAGGCAATCCTGCATCTTTGCGATCTCGGCTGTCGTCTTCAAGGCGCTGATCGGTTTCATCGTTGCGCACTTCGTCCACAACATTCCGGCAAAGGGCCAGCGCAAATGGCGCGGGATGTTGCTGGTGCCGTGGGTGATTCCGCCGGCGATGAGTACGCTGGCATGGCTGTGGTTATTCGATCCGTCCTACAGCGCCTTCAACTATACGCTTTCATTCTTCGGGATCGGGCCGATCGCGTGGACCGGCGACCCCAATTGGGCCCGCTTTTCGGTCATCCTGGTCAATATCTGGTACGGCGCGCCGTTCTTCATGATCATGTATCTCGCGTCGCTGAAATCGGTGCCGGATCAGCTCTATGAGGCGGCCGCCATCGACGGCGCCAATTGGTGGCAGCGGATCTGGTACGTAACACTGCCGATGATGCGCAACATTATTGCGATCACCACCCTGTTTTCGCTGATCGTCACCTTTGCGAATTTCGACATCGTGCGCATCCTCACCGCCGGCGGACCGCTCGATCACACCCATATCTTCGCCACCTGGGCATTCCGGGTCGGCATCGAGGGCAGCGATCTTCCACTTGGCGCCAGCGTTTCGCTGTTCATGGTTCCGATACTTGCGGTCGCGGCGGTCTTCATCCTTCGCGACATCACCAAACGTGGGAACGAAGCCTGATGACCAGCACCGTGGTGATCGACAAGGCGGCGCCGACCCGCACGGTCAAATACGGCAGCATGAGCCGAGACCGCACCTGGGCGCTCCGGTGGTCTTACTTTTTTCTCGGCTTGTTCGCGATCTTCTCGCTGCTCCCGCCGCTGTACATGCTCATTACCTCGCTCAAGAGCAGCGCCGAGATTTCGGCGGCGACCAATCCCTGGTGGGTATTTCATCCAACGTTGGAAAACTACGTCGGGTTGCTGACATCGAACCAATTCCTGACGTTCTTCCGGAACTCCGCATTGGTCTCGATCCTCGTGGTGACCATCACCATGCTGATCAGCGTGCCGGCCGCCTTTGCGTTGGCGCGGATGCGGTTCTGGGGCTCCGCAACGCTCGCTACCGGGGTCTTTCTGACCTACCTCATTCCCAACTCCCTGCTGTTCCTGCCGCTGTTCAAGATGTTCGCGATGTTCGGCGATCTGACCGGCATTCAATTGATCAACAAGTGGTACGTACTGGTGATCGTCTATCCGACGCTTACCGTGCCATTCGCCACCTGGATCATGATCGGCTACTTCGCCTCGATCCCCAAGGAGCTCGACGAGGCCGCCGTCATCGACGGCGCGTCCTGGTTCCAGACGCTGACGCGCATCTTCATTCCGGTCGCCCTGCCCGGTTTGATCGCGGCAACGATCTTCGCCTTCACGGTGTCGTGGGCGCAGTTTCTCTACCCGCTGGTCTTCACCACCTCGACGGATCAACTCGTGCTGCCGGTCGGCATCATCACGACCCTGATCAAAGGCGACGTGTTCAACTGGGGCCAGATCATGACCGGTGCGCTGCTCGGCGCCGCACCGCCGCTAATCATCTACGCTTTCCTGATGGACTACTATATCGCCGGCTTGACCGCTGGCGCGACAAAGGGCTGACGTTCATGGCAGATGTTTCGTTACGTAAGGTGATCAAGCGCTACGAGGATGTCGAGGCGGTGCGCGGCATCGACCTCGACATCGCCGACCACGAGTTTGTCGTGCTGGTCGGACCGTCAGGCTGCGGAAAATCGACCACGCTGAGGATGATCGCGGGGCTCGAGGACATCACGGACGGCGATATCATGATCGGGGGTGACGTCGTCAACGACGTGCCGCCCAAGGATCGCGACATCGCCATGGTTTTCCAGAATTACGCACTCTATCCGCATATGACGGTTGCGGAAAACATGTCATTCGGGCTGCGCCTGAAGCACTATCCGAAAGCCGAGATCAAGACCCGGATCGACGAAGCCGCACGCATGCTGGACATCGTCGAACTGGTCGATCGCAAGCCAAAACAATTGTCGGGCGGCCAACGCCAGCGCGTCGCGATGGGCCGCGCCATCGTTCGCAACCCGAAGGTCTTTCTGTTCGATGAACCGCTCTCCAATCTGGATGCCAAGCTGCGCGTCCAGATGCGAATTGAAATCAAGAAGGTTCACCAGAAGGTTCGGACCACGACGGTCTACGTGACCCACGATCAGGTCGAAGCAATGACGCTGGCCGACCGGGTCGTCGTAATAAATCACGGCCGCATTGAGCAGATCGGTACCCCAAATGACCTCTATCACAAACCAGTCACCCGCTTCGTGGCGGGCTTCATCGGCTCACCCGCGATGAACTTTTTGCCGTGCCGGCTGGAAGAGGTCGGCGGCCGGTTGAACATCCGGCTGACCGACCGTCTCGCCTTTCCGCTGCCGGCCGATCGAGCGGCCAGATATCAGGGCATCGCGCGCGAGGATAAGCTTTTGCTGGGGTTGCGGCCGGAGCATATCACCGAAGCGAACGGGCATCGCGAACCGGGGGTTGAACCGTTCGACGCGGTTTTGGACGTTACCGAACCGATGGGCATGGAGACCCTGATTTATTTCACCCTTGAAGGCGCGCAAATCTGCGGGCGGGTCGATCCCAACGCCGGCGCCAGGGCCGGCGCCCCGTTGCGATTGGCGGTGGACCTCAACAATATGCACCTGCTAAACGAGGGGACCGGCGCCGTCATTTGACGGCCGCGAACAAAAGAAAGCCCAAGGGGCTCAGCAAGGGATTGGGAATGACTACCAATAAGAAGAAAATTCTCGTCACTGAATCGATGTCGCAGCCGGGACGGGCCTTATTGAAGGAGCGGGACGACATTGAACTGATTGAGTTCCCCAACATGATTTCCGCCGGAGATTTCGAGGCTATGCTCCGGGAGCAAGCCCCCGTTCACGGCGTGGCGCTCGGCCCTACCCGCTTTGGCGATGCGGAGCTTGAGGCTTCGAAGGACATGAAGGTGGTGACCCGGATCGGGGTCGGTTTCGACGCCGTCGACGTGCCGGCGCTCAGCCGGCGCAAGGTGCCGTTGATGGTGGCGGGCACCGCCAACTCGCCTTCGGTCGCAGAACAAGCGATGTTCATGATGCTGACGCTGGCAAAGCGCGCGGTCGAGATGCACGCCCTTGTGAAGGATGGCGGCTGGGCCACGCGCCTCGGCAAGCTCCCATACGATCTGTTCGGCAAGGACGTCCTGATCGTCGGCTTCGGCCGCATCGGCACCCGCACCGCCAAGCGCTGCCTGGCCATGGAAATGAACGTCCTGGTCTACGACCCCTACAAGTCGGCCGCGGAGATCAAGGCCGCAGGCTGTGAGCCCGTTGCCGAGCTTGACGCCGCTTTGCGCCGCGCCGATTTTGTCAGCATCCACTGTCCGAAGACGGCAGAAACCGTCGGCATGTTCAACGCAGTGCGATTGAAGCAGATGAAGACGACGGCCTATCTGATCAACACCGCGCGGGGCGGCATCGTCGATGAGGCCGCGCTTTATGACGCGCTGAAGTCCGGCCAGCTTGCGGGCGCCGGTCTCGACGTTTTTGAGCAGGAGCCCCCGCCGCTGGGTCATTCACTCTTCGAGCTGCCCAACGTTATCATTGCACCGCATGTCGCGGGCGTGACTCGGGAGGCCGTCGACCGCATGAGCGAGCAAACAGCGCGCAACATCCTGAGCGCGCTCGACGGCGAACCGATCCGCCAGAACGTCATCAATCCAGACGTACTGGGCTGATCCATCAAGCGCGTTACCTCATCCCCGGTAACGCGCTTCGCCCCCCAGCGAAATTGCGCGGAGATCACCAAAACCAACCATATCGCGCCCTCGCGGCGCGACACGAACAAACACTTTCTTGAAAGGCCAGACCGAGCTTTGTGCGCTATCTGACAAATCTCAGCCGCATTCGATAGCAAACCATGAGTGTCGCGTGCTCCACCGTGGCGCATCCAGATGCCGTCCCGCCAATCCGGAGGTTAAGTTGTGAGCCAAAGCGATCCAACCGATAATGCGCTCGCGGCCATCGCCAGCATTCTCGATCAACCGGAATCGCCTCGCGAGCCGGAAACTGCGGCGGTCGAGGAAAAGACCATCGCGCCCGCGCAAATCGAGGTCGCGGGGTATTCAAAGATCGGTCCGGGCCCTCTGCCGGCGATCCGTTTCAAATGGACTGTGCGGCGGAACGATAACGGCGATTACTTTGTGGATGAGACGATCGGAGAGAACTCCGCGCCGATTACCAACGGTCCAATGTCGGCTGACGACGCGGTCCGGCTGGTCGACGAACGCGAGGACGAAGCCCACCGTCAATTCTATCAACTGCGAAGCGAGATGTCCGGGCGCGCCGAAGTTGCTAACCTGATCCGCAATGACGGCGGCGAGATGTAACCGTTCGTACAATCAACGGGGTGATCCCAGGAAGTTCTTCTTGACGAGATCGACCCCGTTATGACGCAAAATGTCATACGCGGTCGTGACGTGAAAGAAGAACTGGGGAACGCTGAAGGTAAGCAGTAACGACTTCCCGGTGAATTTTCGCTCCGTACCATTCCTGAAAACGAATACCACCTCTTTCTCTTCGGTACCGTTGATTTCGGCAGGCCGAAGCTGTCTCATAAAAGCGATAGCAGTCGCAATTCGCGCCTCGAGTTCGGCAAAGTCGGGCTCATCATCGGCGAACACAGGCGGCGGGAGCCCCGTCAGCAACGCACAGGCGACAACTGCATGCCTAAGAGCCTCCCTGACCTGGCGGGTGAGGTCGTACATATTGGGATAGAGCCGGGCCCGAAGCAAAGTCGAAGGATCAATTCCCCAACTCTCGGCATGGCGGGCTGCTTGTCCGAGGATAGCGGAGAGATTGCCGAGGAATTGGCAGAAAACTTCGACGGACAATTCGTACATTGAGATGGTCATGTTGCTTTCCGCCCGTGCCGCGCAGACGTGCTATCCTCGGATATCGTCTGGAGATGTTCATATCATTGTTTACATGGTGCAGGTTTAGTTCGGAACCTCGATCTACGTTTAAATCCTTGGAAGCGAGAGGCGGTTGCCGAGCCACGAGCGTCCTGCTGAGGGAATGACGATGAAAAGGCTGGTTGCCTTGGCCGCACTTGTTTTCGCGAGCAGCACTGCGCAGGCGCAGTATACGTTCGACTTTGGCGGTCGAACGATCCGCGTTGATCCTGACCGGGGAACGGTTTCAGTACCCGGCGTCTACGACAACACCGCGCGTCGAAAGCGCGCGCATGGCGATCACGGCAGCGAGCGCCCGCGCAAGGCAACGCCCGAGCAGGCTAAGGTTGGCCCTTCGGCACCCACGTCGGCTCCTGTACACACCGCCCCCCCTTCGTCTGCGATTGCGCCGATCGACGCTTCGGTCGAAACGCCGCGCAACTCGACCACCACGCCGCTTGGCCTCTGGCTCACGCAGGAGAAGAAAGGCAAGGTGCGGATCGAGCAATGCGGCGCCAACTTCTGCGGATATTCCGTTGACACCAAGTCAAACCAGAACGGAATGCAGGTCCTGATCAACATCAAGCCGGGTGGCGACGCCAGATGGACCGGGCGGATTCTCGACCCTGACACCGACAACACTTACGAGTCGATTATCGTGCTGCAAGGTTCCGATACGCTTCGGATACAGGGCTGCGCCATGGGCGCCATGTTTTGCAGCGGCCAGACCTGGAGCCGGCTCTATTAAGCATCTAACCGCTTAACAAACCACTTGAAGCAAGCCCATCGTCTTACGAAAAAACCCATACTGCACGATGCCTTAGCTCGTTGCCTTCAACTTGGTCGCGAACCAGATGATGTGGTGCGCGCCGCTACGTTTGGTCGTCGCGCGCACGCCGACTTCCTTCACGTCGAAGCCCGCGGTAGCAAGGCGCTTGGAGAACGATGGATGCGGGCCCGACGACCAAACGGCCAGGACGCCGCCCGGCCGCAGGGCACGGTGGATGGCTTTCAATCCCCCGGTCTTGTAGAGCGCATCGTTGGCCTTGCGAATAAGGGCTTCAGGACCGTTGTCGACATCAAGCAGAATCGCATCGAACACCGACGATGATGCGCGAATGACGTCGGCGACATCCGCTTCACGGAGATCGGTGCGCGGATCAGTCAGACTATCGCCGAAGATTTTCGCCATCGGACCTTGCGCCCACGCGATAACCGCCGGCACGAGCTCTGCCACCATAATCCGCGCATCCGCGGCGAGCACTGCGAGGGCGGCGCGCAGCGTGAACCCCATTCCCAGCCCACCGATCAATAGCCGCGGACGCTTGACGCCTTCGATCCGTCGGCAGGCAAGCGTGGCAAGTGCCTCCTCGGATCCGCTGAGGCGACTGCTCATCAACTCGTTTTGGCCGAGCATCATCGAGAAGTCGGCGCCCCTGCGCATCAGGCGAAGTTCGACGTCAGCGCCGGGCACCCGCGTCTTGTCGATCTGTATCCATGGAATCATGCCACGGCTTCTACGCCGTTTGGCACCGGCCGGCTATTGCCCGACCTTCTCGGCATATTCCGCGTCGGTCACATGTTCCATCCAGGTCACGTGATCGCCATCGAGCAACTCCTGCATGGCGATGTGGACCATGCCCGTGGTTGGAGCGGCACCATGCCAGTGCTTTTCGCCCGGTGAAATCCAGACAACGTCGCCTGGCCTGATTTCACGCACCGCACCACCCTTACTCTGAAAACGGCCCACGCCGGCAATCACATAAAGCGTCTGGCCGAGCGGATGGGTGTGCCACGCGGTGCGAGCGCCCGGCTCGAAGGCGACGCGGGCCGCAACGACCCGCGCCGGAGCCTGTGGCGTGATGATCGGATCCTGCCAGACCGTCCCGGTAAAGCTTTCCTTCGGTCCGCGCCGCGTCGGCCGGGAACCGGCAAGATGGATATCCATGGGGTTACCTCTCCTGGTTTATCTTATTTCTTTGATGCCGCGTAGCGCGCCTTGGTGTCCGCATTCATGGGATAGAGGCCCGGCAATGCCGCACCGCCATTCACCTGCTCCACGATCCAGGCTTCCATCCGTTCCTGCTCAGCACCTTCGGCCAAAATCAGATCGAGGAACGC
Source organism: uncultured Alphaproteobacteria bacterium (assembly GCA_963756215.1). Taxonomy (GTDB): domain Bacteria; phylum Pseudomonadota; class Alphaproteobacteria; order Rhizobiales; family Xanthobacteraceae; genus Bradyrhizobium. The sequence goes on from CAVWMY010000006.1 coordinate 151,161, forward strand.
CTTGGGAATAACGACCGCGCCATCCTGATCGGCGACGATAACGTCGTCAGGGAAAACCGCCACTCCGCCGCAACCGATCGGTTCACCCCAGCCGACGAAGGTCAGGCCGGCGACCGACGGCGGTGCTGCGAAACCGTCGCACCAGACCGGCAGGCCGGTACCAAGCACGCCTTCGACATCGCGCACCACGCCATCGGTCACCAGCGCCGCAACTTTGCGCTTGGCCATGCGCGCGCACAGGATGTCGCCGAAAATGCCGGCATCCGTAACGCCCATGGCGTCGACCACGGCGATGCAGCCTTCGGGCATGGCTTCGATTGCCGTCCGCGTGGAAATCGGCGACGACCACGATTCCGGGGTTGCCAGATCTTCCCGTGCAGGCACGAAACGCAGCGTGAATGCCGGACCGACCAGACGCGGTTGCCCAGGCCGCAGCGGACGCGTGCCGCGCAGCCAGACGTTTCGCAGTCCCTTCTTGAGGAGAACGGTGGTGATGGTCGCGGTGGATACGCGGGAAAGGGTTGAAATCGCTTCAGGAGAAAGGGACATCGAACGGAGCGCTCCGGTGAGGTATGATTAGCCGACGCATCTTGCGGGGCACGGGCATGGCGTCAAGTGGCGTTCGAGATGCTCCGCTTTCGCCGCGGGCCGGTGCCCATAATCCCATCTTATCGCAAGGGGATGGTTTAATTTATTGAATTCGCAGGTCGATTTACAGCGAACCGAATTCCACTCCGGTACAAAACGCGCTAGAGGTTGATCTCCGGTCTACGAGTTTGTGAGCCATGGACGCGTCGCCTTCCCCGCCCCGCCTGTTACCGAGTGGCGATGGAGCCATAACGGTCGAGTTCAGCCGCAGCATCGATGATGTGGCAAACCAGCGGGTGCTGGCGCTCGATCGCACCCTCGCAAACGAAACGATCGAAGGCGTGACCGAGACGGTGCCGACCTATCGATCCCTGCTGGTGCATTATGACGCCACCCGGATCGGCTTCGAGGAGTTGAGCGAAAAGCTCGCCGCCCTGGCGCAACGACCGGCTCCGCCAATGGCGAACACTCGGCGATGGCGCATTCCGGTGGCCTACGGCGGTGAGCACGGCGTCGACCTCGAGGACGTCGCCAAGACTCTGAAAACCACCCCTGACGACATCGTAGCCCGGCACGTCGCCGGTGACTACCGGGTCGCCATGATCGGCTTTACGCCGGGATGGTCCTATCTCAGTGGTCTTGAGGTGTTCCTGCACATGCCACGGCGACAAAATCCGCGGCTGCTGACGCCGGCGGGCACGATATCCATCGGCGGCGTGCAGACCGGTGTGCAATGCCTCGCCGGCCCCAGCGGCTGGCACCTGCTGGGACGGACCGCGGTCCGCACCTACCAGCTACAGCGAGAACCCACCTTTCTGCTCGAACCCGGAGATCGCGTGACGTTTTCCGTCGTGGACGACAAGACGTTCGCCGAACAGGACCGCGCCGCCGAAGCCGGCGAAATCGTCGCCGAGTTGATTGCTTCATGAGCAAGCTTGTTGTCTCCAGCATAGGCCCGGCGAGCTCGATTCAGGATGGCGGCCGGCCGGGTTCTCAGCGCTACGGTTTGACGCCGAGCGGCGCGATGGATCGGTTGGCGCTGGCTGCGGCGAACACGCTGGCCGGCAACGCGCCGTTTGTGGCCGCGGTCGAAATTGGCCCGTTCGGCGCGTCCTTCACCGCGCGCGAAGGCGCAGTTCGTGTCGCGCTCGCGGGCGCGCCGCGCAACGCAGATATCGCCGGGCGCGCCGTTGCGTTCGAAACCTCCGCAACGCTGTCCGACGGCGAAACGCTGACGCTCGGCTTTGCACGGGGTGGCTCGTTCAGTTACCTCGCAATCGAAGGCGGCGTTCGCGGCGAGCCGATGTTCGGCAGCCTGTCCGTCAATGCGCGCGCCGGTCTCGGCAGCCCCTACCAGCGGCCTTTACAGGCGGGTGATGAATTACCGGCAGCCGCCGCGGGTGGCGCGACCGAGCAACGGATCGAACTTCCTGCGGTCGTTGACGGTCCGATCCGGCTGGTGCTCGGTCCGCAGGACGACGAATTCGGCGACGAGGCGAAATGCCTGTTTCTCGACAGCGAGTGGAAGATATCGGCGACCAGCGATCGCATGGGATATCGGCTGGAAGGTCCGGCCATCCGGCATCTCCACGGTCACAACATCGTCTCCGACGGCACGGTTAACGGTAGCATCCAGGTGCCCGGCAACGGCGCACCGATCGTCCTGATGCCGGACCGCGGCACCAGCGGCGGCTACCCCAAGATTGCGACCGTCATCTCGGTCGATCTCGGCCGGTTCGCCCAAATACCGGCCGGGCGCGGCTTCCGTTTCAAGGCGGTGAGCATGGCGGAGGCGCAGGCCGAGCTCAGGAAGTTTGCCAAGCTGTTGCGCACCCTGCCCGACCGGCTCCGCGACATTGAAAATTTTGAACTCAACGTCGAAGCGTTGCAAGATGCCAACGTGGCCGGCGCGGCCGTCAGCGCGATCGACGCCCGAACGTGGCAGGTCTCATCACCGGCAGATACGGCGATGCACGACAGATTCTAGCAACGCCAATCCGGATACACCCACACAGCAAGCGGACATGACAAGATGAAAATCGACCTCAATTGCGATCTCGGTGAAGGCTTTGGCGCGTGGCAGATGGGTAACGATGCCGCCATGATCGAACTCGCCACTTCCGTCAATATCGCATGCGGCTTTCATGCCGGCGACGCCGATATCATGCGCGACACCGTTGATTTGGCGAAGGCTCGCGGCGTCAGCATCGGCGCCCATCCCGGCTACCGCGACCTGCACGGTTTCGGGCGTCGTCCGGTTCCGTGCATGAAGGCGTCCGAGATCGAGAACCTCGTCGCGTATCAGATCGGCGCCCTGCAGGCGATCGCGACCGCGGGCGGCCACAGGGTGACGCACGTCAAGGCTCATGGCGCACTTTCGAACGTTGCGTGCGACGATGACATGACCGCCAGAGCCATCGCGAACGGCATCAGGGCGGTCGATCCCAACCTGATCTTCGTGGTGTTGGCGAACTCGCGATTGGTCCAGGCTGGCGAAGCCGCCAATCTACCGATGGTGCATGAGGTGTTCGCCGACCGCGCCTATGAAGACGACGGCTCGCTGGTATCGCGCCGCAAGGCCGGTGCGGTACTCCACAATGCCAAGGAAATCGCGCAACGTGTAGTGCGGATGGTGCAGGACGGCGCTGTGGTTTCGGTCACGGGCAAGGTGATCAAGATGCGGACCGACACCGTGTGCATTCACGGCGATACGCCAGGTGCGGTCGATATTGCGCGTGGGGTGCGGCAGGCGTTGAAGGAGGCTGGCATTCAAGTGGCACCGTTCAAGACTGCGGCCTGACCGTCAGGGGGGATAGCGAGTGTTCTCCCTTTGCCCTTCCGGTGTCCGGCTTCGGGGCACCCGACGAACGCCCGCTTTGTAGAAGCGTCTAGAACGGGTGGTACGATAGGGTTCCGAAGACAACAGCGGCGATGACCGCGAAAGCGCCGTAAAGCGCGGCGGCATGCAGCCTTCGGGAGGCTCGTGGTGACAAGGCGCGCGCATATAGATGAAGGCGGGCTTCCGCCGATAACTCGCGCATGGTCGTTCTCCAACGCTGCATCAGGGAACAGTGGAATGCGGTTGGAGGCCGGATGCAAGCTCGCTGCCGAAATAATAATGCGAATGCCCTGACCGCTCTCCCTGCAGTCGAAAAATTCTCTACGGCGGATTCAGGCAAGAATATTATTCGTTCAGTTTTGATGCTGATTGGAGCCGTCCGGCATCAATACACGTCTTGCTGGAACCGTCCCTTCTTTTTGAGTTCCCCGACAAAGCTTACGGCTTCATCGGTCGACCGGGCGCCGAATTGAGCGACGATGTCGACCAGCGCACGTTCGACGTCCTTCGCCATGCGTTTGGCGTCGCCGCAAACGTAGATGGTGGCGCCCTCCGCCAGCCATGTCCACAGTTCACGGCCGACCTCGCGCATCCGGTCCTGCACGTAGAACTTCTTGGCTCCATCACGTGACCAGGCCAGCGACAGCCGCGTCAATAGTCCTGACGTTTTCATGGCGTTCAACTCGTCGGAGTAAAAGAAATCGCAGTGGCTGCGCTGGTGGCCGAAGAAAAGCCAGTTCTTGCCGGCTGCGCCGGTCGCCCTGCGGTCGTGCAGGAAAGCCCGGAACGGTGCGACGCCCGTGCCAGGCCCGATCATGATGATCGGCGTCGTCGGATCGGCCGGCAAGGCAAAGCCGTGGGCTTTCTGCACATAGACCTTGACCTGTTCACCGGGCGCGATGCGTTCGGCAAGAAAGGTCGAAGCCAAGCCCAACCGCTGGCGCTTGGCGATCACGTAACGCACGCAATCGACGGTCAACGACAACTTGCCGGGCGTCGCATTATGTGACGAGGATATCGAGTAGAGTCGCGGCTGCAACGGCTCCAGAGCTTCGATGAACGCTTCGGGGTGCGGCCGCACGCCGGAGAATTTTTGCAACGCTGCCATCACGTCGAGCGTCGCGGCATCACCGTCGGGATCTTCGCCCTGCGCCAAAGCCCGCGCTTTCTCGCGCAATGCGCCGCCGGTAATGAACGAAAGCAGCTCGAACAGTTTGTCCGGCGCCGGAGCCAGCGAAACATCATCGGTCAACGCCTCGCGTAGCGTCTTGCCGCTTACTTTCGTCGTGTGCGACGCGCCGAGCAACGCGATGATCTGGTCGACATGACCGATATCATTGCGGGCGAAGACGCCGAAGGAATCGCCGACGACGTAATCGAGGCCGCAGCCGCTGAGGTCGAAATCGAAATGCCAGGTTTCCTTTTCAGATCCCGCCTTGTTGAGCAGCCGGCGTGACAGGAAAGTTGCCGGCACCGGATTGTTGCGCGACCGCCCAGGCTCTGCCGTGGTCGACGCCACCGCAGCCGGTACGTCTGCGGGAACCGATGACGCCGCGGGCGCCTTCTCCAATTCCTCATTCAGCGCCTTGAGCATGCGGGCGGTTTCCTTACCGCCGGGCACACATAGATTCAGCCGCAATTCACTCCTGACGGCGATCGCGTCGGAATAGTCGTTGCAGTTGTAGCCGCACTGACCGCAGTCTTGTTGCGCCATCGCCGCCATCATCCGCCGGCGCAGCGGGCGCCCCTCGGCCAGCTTCATGCGATCGGCGATCGGCATGGTCTGGTCGTGCCACGGCGCCTCGCCATCGTCGGCATCGCCGGATGGACCTTGCAGAAGCGCTTGGCCCTGCTCAGCCGACAGAGCGGTTGGACCGTCCGGCGACAGCAGACCGGCAAAAAAGCCATTGAGCCATGAACGCTGGGCGTCGGAAAAAGGCGCCGTCGACGGAATGATCTCGAGTTTTGGGGGCGGAGTCATCTGGTTCATGAAGAGGCCTCGGCGTCGGCGAGTTTGCGCAGCGTGTCGCCGTCGTGGCGTCGTGCGAAGGCGAGAAAGGTTTCATCCGCGGACAAGCGGTGCGACAGGTAGGCTTTCAGCAGTTTCTCGACGGTCTTCGGCGCGTCATCTGCCCTGAGATCATGGTAGACCTCCTGCCCCACATCGGCATTCGGTCCAAAACCACCGCCGGCGAACAGATGATAGCCTTCGACGGTTTCGTCCTCTTCGCCATATGGCACCTTGGCGCCGATCAAGCCGATATCGCTGATATAGTGCTGTGCGCAGGAATGATGGCAACCGGTGAGATGGATGTTCAGCGGTGTGTCCATCGCCACCTTGGCTTCACACCAGTCGCCGATCGCGGCGGCATGTCGCTTGGTGTCAGAAGCGGCGAATTTGCAACCGGCGTTGCCGGTGCAGGCAACCAGTCCGGCACGGATCGGCGATGCCGCTATGGCGAGCCCGATGGCCTCGATCGCCGCAGCCGCCATCCCGACTTTGTCTTCGGCAACACCTGAAATCAGGAGGTTTTGCCAGACCGTCAGACGAATATCGCCATCGCCGAAATCACGGGCAATCTTCGCCAAGCCGCGCATCTGTTCGCACGTCACTTTGCCGAGCGGCAGTGCGATGCCGATCCAGTTCAATCCCGCCTGCTTCTGGGCGTGTACGCCGATATGGGCCATCCGATCGAATGCCGGGCGCGGGGCGATCGCGTCGACCGGCGCGCGTACGAGCTTGCGGCCGAGTTTCTCTTCGACTGCGGCTATGAACGTCTCGAGGCCCATGCTGTCGAGCACGTATTTAAGCCGCGCCTTGAGCCGGTTGGTGCGGTCGCCGGTGTCGATGAACACGCGGATGATGGCATCGGCGACCTTGGTCGCATCCTCCGGCTTGACCAGGATTCCGGTTTCCCTGGCAAAATCCTTGTGTCCCGTGATGCCGCCGACCCCCAAGCGAAACCAGATGCCGGGATCGACGCCGAAGCCGTCCTTCACTTCGACCGCTGCGAAAGCGATGTCGTTGGTGTCTTCGAGCACCGCGATCGTGCCGGCACCGTCGAACGCGACATTGAACTTGCGAGGTAATCCCGTCAAAGAGCGGTCGTTGAGAATGTGATAGTGCCATTCGCGCGCGTATTGGCGCGTGTCGATCAGCTCTTGCGGATCGATCCCGGCGGTCGGCGTTCCCGTGACATTGCGGATATTGTCGGCACCGGATCCGCGAGAGCACAGGCCGAGGTCCTGAATTCCCTCGATCAAGGCGACTGCGTGCTTCGGTGGAATTTCCCGAACCTGAAGATTGGCACGCGTCGTGACGTGGCAATAGGGCCCGCACAATTGCTCGGCAAGGTCGGCCATCCCCGCGAACTGCCAGTGCTTGAGAATTCCGTTCGGAATTCGCAACCGGCACATGTAGGAATCCTGGGCGGGTGCGACGTAGAACAGGCCGTAATAGCGCCAGCGAAAATTGTCTGCCGGTGACGGTCGGGCATCGGCAAGCGCTTGTTCCTTCAGGCGTGGATAAGCATCGAACGGATGTTCTTCGCGTTTGAATTTTTCCTGATCGGCGAGCTTTTTGCCTGACGCGATGACCCTGTCCTGAGCCTTCAGATGCGCAGCATCGGGCCCGATTGGTTCGCCGTCGACTTTACCGGTGTTGGCCCCGCCAAAGCTCCGCCCGACCCTGCTGATCTGCAGGCCCGTGGTAAAGCCCTCAAGGTAGCGTTTCTGCTCGTCGGTAAAGTCGATGGGAAGCGGTTCGATTTTCATGGTGCGCGACGAAGCTCCTGCGGCCACGCAATCGGTGGCTTCAACGGGAAGGAAAATGACCGCGCAGAAATCGCTCCGACCGGATGCCGGTTCAATTTCTAAGCTGCGGTCCGATCAGCCTCGTTGCTGCGGAAATCCATCTTGGACTGGTCAGCTGCCATCTGTGACGGCTGACCGCACTGCACCATTCAAGTTGCGTGCCAGCAGAGCCTGGCGCGTAATACTATTTTAAATCAATGTGTTATATCAAAAATATGGAACTTGGCCTAAAGGCGGACGGCCCATTTTGGGCAGTTCGCCCAAAAATTAGCCTTGGCTAAATCCCGCCCAAAACGTCACTTGATTAGGGCTTGCGGCGCCCAATCTCGAACGCGGCCAGATGCCCATCGATATCGTTCGGATCGAATGGCGGTCCGGCAAAGGCTCCCACGGCGGCTTCGGTCGCCTGCTTTGTGATCCGCTCCCCGAGAGCTTGATCGTAGAGATCGGGCCGGAACGTCTTCTGCGCCGTCGCAAGCGCATCCGCGTTCATCGCGGCCTGCCCCCAGCGAACCATCTGCGCATAGAGCCAGGCTGCCTGCACGGGTTCGGGCCGCGTGGCCTCTTCTCGTCCCACCAGCAAATAGCGATTACTTTCACGCATCGTACCGTCCGGCGAAATCATGAGACGGCCGTCGAGGACGCGCTGAATGATTTCTTCGGGAACGCCGACCCGTTGCGGATCAGCCAGGATGCGGGCGACTTCGGCACGGTTCTCCGGGGCCTCGATGAACGCCGCCGCGCGAAATGAAGCCCGGATCAGCGCGTCGAGAACGTCCCGGTTTTTCTCCGACCAGCCCTGTCTGACGGCAAGAACCTTCTCCACCGCGCGCACAAGAATATCGGAGACAAAATGCAGGATCTGCCCGACGCCCCGATTAACCGCGACGGAATTCCAGGGCGCGCCCACGCAGAAAGCGTCGACCTGGCCGTTGGCGAGGCTGTCCACCATGTAGGGCGGCGGCAGCACCACGAGACGAACGTCCTCATCCGGATCAACTCCGCCCGCGGCCATCCAAAACCGGAGCTGGTAATTGTGGGTGGAGAACGGAAAGGTCATGCCGAAGGTCAACGGCTCAGCCCCGTCCTTGCGCCGTGCGGCCACGACACGCGCCAGCGCCAGTGCCGTCGCCATCGGGTCGAACGGATCGCCCTCAAGCTCGGACAGGATCGCCGCATGCAGCGCCGGCGACACGGTGATCGCATTGCCGTTGAGACTGAGATTGAAGGCCGCCACGACCGGTTCCCTGATGTGGCCGAGCCCGAGGCTCGAGGCGATCGCGACCGGCGCCAGCAGGTGGGCGGCATCGAACAGCCCGATGTTGAGTTTGTCGCGGACGTTCGACCACGACACCTCGCGAACCAGCGTGACATCCAGCCCCTCGCTTGCCGCGAACCCCTTGTCGACGGCAACGATCAACGCGGCGGCGTCGACCAGCGGAATGAAGCCGATGTGAAGCGGTGTGCTCATTTCAGCAACTCCGACGCGGTCAGGATCGACTGCGCGATCTCACTGATCTTCTTCTTCTCGCGCATTGCGGTCGAGCGCAGCAGGATATAGGCCTCATCTTCGGTCAACCCTTTCACCTTCATCAGGATTCCCTTGGCGCGATCGATCACCTTGCGGTCTTCGAGTGCCGATTTGGCGCGATCAAGCTCAGCCTGAAGCTTGGTAAAGGCGTTGAAGCGGGAGATGCAGAGGTCGAGGATCGGCTTGATCCGTTCCTTCTTCAATCCGTCGACAATGTAGGCGGAAACGCCCGCGTCGACCGAGGCCTGAATCGAGGCCGCGTCGCTTTGGTCGACGAACATCGCGACCGGCCGGCGTACGGCCCGGCTGACCTGGAACATTTGTTCCAATATGTCGCGGCTCGGATTCTCCAGATCGATCAAAATGACGTCAGGGTCCAGCGCGTAGATTCGCGCCAGCAAGCCCTGCATTTCGCTGATACGGACGACGCCGGGATAGCCGGCTTCCCGCAAGCCCTCCTCCAGGATCGCGGCGCGGATCGGGCTTTCGTCGACAATCACGATTTTAGGAGACGACTCGGCGCCCATGATCTCTCGCATTCCGGCAAATCGTTCTTAACACGCCGAGGGGCAGCGCAAAGCCTTGTAATCAAGGGCAATTGGCGCTAGCTCCTGCCCATCAACCCGTGCAGTGGATTAGACATTCGACCCCGACTGCGCATTCGCTCCCGGCGAGTGTCAAATCTAGGGCTGCACTGGATTCATTTCGCCCGTATCCGCCGGCTCCGACTTTCGCAAAGAGCCGGCCGCAACCGATGCGAACGTTAGAGCCGGATCGAACATGCAACAGGCCGCCGCGCCTAAAGTCAGCTTTGTTTCGCTCGGATGCCCCAAGGCGTTGGTGGACTCCGAGCGCATCATCACGCGATTGCGCGCGGAAGGCTATGAGCTCGCGCGCAAGCATGACGGCGCCGACATCGTCATCGTCAATACCTGCGGCTTCCTCGACAGCGCCAAGCAGGAATCGCTCGGCGCCATCGGCGAAGCGATGGCCGAAAACGGCAAAGTGATCGTCACCGGTTGCATGGGCGCGGAGCCGGAGCAGATCGAGGCGGCCTATCCCGGGGTGCTGTCCATCACGGGACCGCAGCAGTACGAAAGCGTGCTCGAAGCGGTGCATCGCGCCCTGCCGCCGGTCAATAACCCGCATCTCGACCTGGTGCCGCCGCAGGGGATCAAGCTGACACCACGGCATTACGCCTATCTGAAGATATCGGAGGGCTGCAACAACCGCTGCAGTTTTTGCATCATCCCCAAACTGCGCGGCGATCTCGTGTCACGGCCGGCAAACGACGTGCTGCGCGAGGCCGAGAAGTTGGTCAATGCCGGTGTCAAGGAGTTGCTGGTCATCTCGCAAGATACCTCGGCCTACGGGGTCGATCTGAAATATGCCGCAAGTCCCTGGCGGGATCGCGAAGTCCGCGCGAAGTTCTATGACCTCGCGCGCGAACTCGGCGAATTCGGCGCCTGGGTTCGCCTGCAATACGTGTACCCCTATCCACACGTCGACGAAGTGATCGGCCTGATGACCGAAGGCAAGGTCCTGCCCTATCTCGACATCCCGTTTCAGCACGCCAGCCCGGAAGTCCTGAAGCAGATGAAGCGTCCTGCGGCGCAGGACAAGACACTGGCGCGGATCAAGCGCTGGCGCGAGGAATGCCCCGATCTGACGCTGCGCTCGACGTTCATCGTGGGCTTTCCCGGCGAAACCGATTCCGATTTTGCGTACTTGCTCGACTGGCTTGAAGAAGCCGAAATCGATCGTGTCGGCTGCTTCAAATACGAGCCGGTTGCGGGGGCCTCCTCCAATGCGATCGGTCATTCCGTGCCCGAGGAGATTAAGCAGGAGCGCTGGGAGGCGTTGATGGCCAGGCAGCAAAAGATTTCCGCGCGCCGATTGCGGCGCAAGGTCGGTACCCGCCAGCAGATCATCATCGACGAAATAGGTCCGACCGTCGCCAAGGGCCGCTCAAGGGCGGACGCTCCACAGATCGACGGCGCGGTCTATCTCTCGAGCCGCCGCCCGTTGCGCGTCGGCGAAATCGTCACCGCGAAAATCGAGCGCGCCGACGAGTACGATTTGCACGGCAGCGTCGCCGGATTTTGATCCTCCGAAGTGACGGATTGCGGCGCCCATGCCGGCTCGATCGCGCCTTGGAGGCATTATACGCCTTGACACAGCATGCCCTTCAACGGTATGGCCGCGTCATGGCATTGATCCGGACCCAACTCCGCGCAGCTTTCCGTCGTCGCTCGTTCGACGATGATGGGTCGCGCCGTGTCCGACGACAGAGCTGAACAGATCGTATCAGCAACGTTTTCGAGAAGGCCGCACCCGCAAAGTGCGGCCTTCTTCCGTTTCAGCCAGCCTTTCATTCAACCGCAGGAGTCGGACATGAACATCGCCACACATCCGTTTGACGCGTTGATGGACATCACGTCGCGCCCACCGGCCGTGTTCGTACGCGGCGAAGGCTCGTGGCTATGGGATCACACCGGCAAGCGCTACCTCGACTTCATCCAGGGTTGGGCGGTCAATTGCCTCGGTCATTCACCGCCCGTCGTAGCCGAGGCGCTGGCCGTGCAGGCGAAACTCCTGCTGTCGCCAAGTCCCGCTTTCTACAACGAGCCCGGTCTCAAACTGGCCGAGGCGCTGGTGGCGCGTAGCTGTTTCGACCAAGTGTTCTTTGCCAATTCCGGCGCGGAGGCCAACGAAGGCGCGATCAAGCTTGCGCGCAAATATGGCGCGCTGCATCGAAACGGCGCCCATGAAATCATCACGTTTGAGGGCGGTTTTCACGGCCGCACACTGGCGACCATGTCGGCTTCGGGAAAAAAGGCTTTCGAGCGCTTGTTCGAACCGAAGGTGCCAGGCTTTCCGAAAGCGCGCCTCAACGATCTCGCGTCGGTCAAGCGCCTGATCAACGAGCGGACCGTCGCCATCATGCTGGAGCCGATCCAGGGTGAAGCCGGCGTCTGGGCCGCAAGCGATCAATTCCTCGGGGAATTGCGGGCGTTGGCCGACGAGCACGGATTGCTGCTGATCTTGGATGAGATCCAGACCGGCATGGGTCGCACGGGAAGATTGTTCCACTACGAGCATACGGGCATCGAGCCCGATATCATGACGCTCGGCAAAGGGATCGGCGGCGGCGTCCCGCTGGCGGCGTTGCTGGCAACCGAACGAGCCTCCTGTTTCGAGCACGGCGATCAGGGCGGCACCTTCAATGGCAATCCGCTGATGTGCGCTGTCGGCCTGGCCGTGCTCGAACAGGTCGCTGCACCGCAATTCCTCAAATCGGCGGTCGATGCGGGGATATTTCTGGAAAGCGAACTGCAACGATTGTCCGCACGGCACGGCCTCGGCGAAGTCCGCGGTCGCGGGCTCTTGCTGGCGCTCGACCTCAAGCTCCCGATCGGAGTTTCGATCGTCGCGCAGGCCTTCAGCGCCGGCGTGTTATTGAATGCGCCCCAGCCGGACGCGCTGCGTTTTATGCCGGCGCTCAACGTGACGCGCGATGAGATCGCTGAAATGATCGAAAGCCTTGATGCCGTCCTGACCAAGCTCGGTGCCGCGAGATGCGTCGCGTAAGCTTTGGGTCGATGCGATCCGGAATTACGGCCGCATGATCGCAGCGCCGGTGGTTGCGCGGCTTTCAAGGTCGATGTGAGCCTTGGCGGCGTCTTTGAGGGCGTAGGCATGATTGATCGGCACGTGGAGCTTGCCGTTGATAACGGCGGCAAACAGCGTGTCGGCGCCCTCCAGCAGGTCGGCCCGCGTCCCGATATAGTCGTTGAGCTTCGGGCGTGTCGCGAACAGCGAGCCGTGGTTGTTGAGCTCGGCGATAGCGAACGGCGGCACCGGGCCGGAAGCGTTACCGAAGCTTACGAATAATCCGCGCGACCTGAGGCAGGACAACGAACCCGGGAACGTCGTCTTACCGACCCCGTCATACACGACGTCGCAGAGTTCGTTGCGACTGATTTGCTTGACCCGCGCGACGAAATCCTCGTCGTTATAGAGGATGACATGATCGCAACCGTTGGCGAGTGCGACATCGGCTTTAGCCTTGCTGCCGACGGTGCCGATTACATGAGCGCCAAGCGCCTTTGCCCATTGGCACGCGAGCATGCCTATACCGCCGGCGGCGGCGTGAACTAAAATCCGGTGCCCGTGCTCGACCTTGAAGGTCTTGTGCAGCAGATACCAGACCGTCAATCCCTTCAGCATCAGCACGGCGCCCTGCTCGTAGGTGATATGGTCAGGAAGCTTTACGAGCTTTTCCCAGGGCATGTTGCGTTCCGAGGCGTAGGCTCCAAGGTTGTGATAGTAAGCGACGCGATCGCCGGGGTGAAAATGCGTTACGCCGGGCCCGACCGCCAACACCTGACCGGCCGCTTCATTGCCTGCGATGAACGGCAGACCGGGGGCTTTGTAGAGCCCGGTACGATAATAGACATCGATGAAGTTGAGGCCGACCGCGTGCTGGCGGATACGCACTTCGCCGGGGCCCGGCGCGGGCACTTCCACGGGTTCGTAGACCAGCGCCTCCGGGCCTCCCACTTTGTGCACGCGCACGGCCTTGGTCATGTCCGGTCCTCCCGTAGTGTTTACCGCCACCCTCCAAAGATGAAGCGAAAGCTATTGAGACCTCGTTGTCAACTCGACGAGCCGCGGGAACAGGTCTCCCCCTTTAGCTGCGGGCTCGCGCTTTGCGGTTGCGTTTGGCAAGGACGTTGAAGAGTTCGACGGCTGCCGAGAACGCGATGGCAAAGTATATGTAACCCCGCGGGATATGGAATTTGAAACCGTCAGCGACCAACGCCACCCCGATCAGGACCAGGAAGGCCAGCGCCAGCATTTTGGTGGTCGGATGCTCGGCCACAAACTTAGCAACCGGCCCCGACGAAACATACATGACAATGCAGGCAATGACGACGGCGGCGATCATGATCTGGAGATCCTGCGCCATGCCGATCGCGGTGATGATCGAATCCAGCGAAAACACCAAATCGATGACGATGATCTGGATGATCACCCAGAAGAACGCACTGGCCTTGGGCGCGGCTTCGCTCTCGGTCTCGCGCGCCTCCACCTCGGTATGGATTTCGTGCGTTGCCTTGGCGATCAGGAATAGCCCGCCGCCGATCAGAATGATGTCGCGCCAGGAAAGGGCTATGCCCTTCACCGTGAGCACAGGCGCCGTCAGGCCGATCAGCCACACCAGCAGGCTGAGCAGCACGATACGAAACACCAGCGCAAGCGCCAGGCCGATCTGGCGCGCACGCTTTGCCTGCGCTGTCGGGATGCGCGAAACGATCACCGACAGAAAGATGACGTTGTCGATGCCGAGAACGATCTCGAGCGCGGTCAGGGTCAACAATGCGGCCCACGCTTCCGGGCTGGTCCACAATTCGATCATGTGCTGAACGATCTCGCGATCCGGATCGCCGCATCGCTTCCCACGATGTAGACGGCAATCAGGCAAAGCGCTGTCGTGACCGCTATGCCGGCGTCGAAGTCGTTGACGAGGGCGATGATCGCCAGCACCGACCAGACGCCGATCAGCGACAGCGTCAGCCCGCGCAGCCGCGCCACCCGAACCGGGTGCACTACGTTGAACGGAACGAACGTCAACACGATCAGAGCGGCAACCGCGAGGCTCGTAGCGGCCGGCGGCAGACGCAGCAGGAACAGGTAGAAAGCCACCGCATTCCACAACGCCGGAAAGCCGCGGAAATGATTATCCTCGGTCTTCATGCGGCGGTCGGCAAAATAGAGTGCTCCCGAGACCACGATGCCCGCGCCCAGAACCGGAGATGCCAGCGGCAACAGCAGTCCGCTCGCCGCGATAGCATAGGCCGGCACGAAAACGTAGGTGACGAAATCGACTACGAGATCCAGCACCTCGCCAGACCAGTTCGGTTGTACGCGAACGACGTCCAGCCGCCGTGCGATCGGACCGTCGAGCGCGTCGATCACCAGCGCGACCCCGAGCCAGGCAAACATCGCCGCCCAGTGCTCACGCACCGCCTCCAGTAGCGCGATCAGGGCGATGCCTGCCCCGAATGCGGTAAATACATGCACGGAGAAGGCAGCGGCCCGCGTGATCGGTGACGCCGGGGAATCCTGCTGAGTCGCCTGGTTCATATGGCTGGTGCCGCCGATTTTAAACGTTTCCGCGCAGGTGCGACGCGTTCGATGAGGCACGCCAAATCAAAGTCGCACCGGAACCGTGCTATCAGGAATCTTGCGGCTTTGCACATCGGCTGTTGCGGCCTTCCGCCGCGCAATTCGACCAAAGCCGTCGACTGTAGCGCGGGCTTGAAAATGCAGTCGGGAACGTCGATTGTCTTCCCATGAACGATGCTCCAGTCCCCTTCGACGTGGCGGTGATCGGCGGCGGACCCGCAGGAATTGCGACAGCAATTGCGCTGGCGCAGACCGGCGCAAATACCGCGCTGATCGCCCGCCGTGCGCCTTATGCCGACAATCGCACCAGCGCATTGCTGGGTGATTCCGTCGATTTCCTTCGCGAACTCGGGGTGTGGTCGCGCTGCGAAAAGGCCGCCGCCGCGTTGCGGGCGATGCGCCTGGTCGACGATACCGGCCGCCTGATCCGAGCGCCGGAAATCCGGTTTTCTGCTGAGGAAATCGGCCTCGATCAGTTCGGGTACAATATCCAGAACCGGGTTTTGCTATCGGCGCTCGAAGATTGCGCGACGGAGCTTTCCAACCTGACCCGGTTCGACGACGAGGCAGACGCGATCAGCCCCGAGGACAGCATTGCGATCGTTCGCATGGCCGGTGGCCGATCACTGGCTGCAAGCCTCGTTATCGGCGCCGACGGACGGCGATCGCTCTCCCGCAAGGCGGTCGACGTCGTGGTCAGACGCCGCGATCTCCCTCAGGCCGCGCTGACATTCAACATCGGCCATTCACGCCCGCATCGGAATATCTCAACTGAGTTCCATACCCCTCAGGGACCATGCGTCTTCGTCCCCCTGCCCGGCGACCGCAGCAGCGTGGTGTGGGTGGCATCGCCTAAGCGCACAGAACAACTGATGGCGATGACCGACGATGAATTGTCTGAATGCACCGAAACGCAATCGCACTTCATTTTCGGCCGCGTTCGCGTCGAGGCGGAGCGGCATTTGTTTCCTCTTGCAATCGAACAGCCTCGGCCGTTGGCCCGGCACCGCGTCGCGCTGGTCGGTGATGCCGCGCACGTGCTGCCGCCGATCGGTGCACAGGGCCTCAACATGGGGTTGCGTGACGCCGCCGACATCGCTGGCGTCGTCCGCGATGCCAGGACTGCCGGTGACGACCCCGGCGCCCCGCGCGTGCTGGAGCGTTACCGGTCGGCCCGGCGGGCCGATATCGTAAGCCGGACGGTCGCAATCGATATCGCCAACCGGACGCTGCTGAGCGAGTTCTGGCCGATGCAGTCGCTGCGGGCGACCGGGCTGCATTTGATGGGCTCGATTGGCCCGCTTCGTCGTCTCGCGATGCGCGAGGGCCTCGCGCCCTCTTGGCGGCCCGGGCGCTCACCTCACTGATCGCTATTGGAAGACCAGACGGCCGGTCTGTAACAGCCACATCACGCTGGTGAGTGTGACGACCGAAGCGAAAGTTCCGACAAGCACGGCGACCGATGCAGGCTCGATCCAGGTGTCGTTCTGCCTCGCGATCACAAACACGTTCAGCGCCGGCGGCAGCGCCGCCATCAATACTGCGGTGGCGGCCCATGGCTGCGCGAACGGCCCTGCGAGACGCATCAATCCGAACGCGATCAGCGGGTGCACCAGCAGCTTGATCGTGACGACACCTGGAACTTCCCACGGAATCCGACCAAATGGCCGCAGCGCCACGGTGACGCCGAGGGCAAACAGCGCCACCGGCGCTGCCGCGTTTTCCAGAAATGCCAGGGTATGGTCGATGGCAACCGGCAGTTGAACCTGGAACGCCGCTGCGAGCGCTCCAGCGCAGGTCGCCATGATCAGCGGATTGGAAATAATCTGGCGGATCACAAGCCAAATCGTATGCGGCAAAGGCTGGTGCTTGGCATACGTGAACGCGATCAGCAACGGCACGATCGAGAACAGAAAGATACTGTCGCAACAGAAAATCAACGCAGTCGGCGCGGCCGCCTTTGATCCGAGCACCGCCAGCGCCAAGCCCGGACCCATATAGCCGATATTGCCATAACCACCGCAAAGGGCCGCCAGCGTAGCCTCGCGAAACGGCAGCCGCCCGCCGAACCGGCCTGCCAGCATTGCGAGCACGAACGCGCTCGCCGTCCCACAGGTAGTCGCAATCAGAAATGGCGGATTATTGAGTTCCTCGAACGGTGTCTTGGATATGATCCCGAAAAGGAGTGCCGGTAGCGAGACATACAGCAGGAAGAAATTCATCCAGGCCAGGCCGGCCTCGGGAATCGGCCGGGCTTTGGCGCAGGCAAAGCCGATGAAGATCAGGCTGAAATAGGGCAAAGCGAGATTGAGGACGTCGATCATCGAGAACGGTCTTTATCATCATGATTGCCTCGGTCGACGGCCGCTCCGGCCAACCCACAGCAAAGGTTAATTCGCCCGTTTGCCTCTAGCATCGGCCACAATCATGGTCTATTCGACGAGACATGATAAAAACACGAACCGCCAAATTTCAGATTGGGCAGATCGTACGACACCGGATCTTTTCGTTCCGGGGCGTGATTTTCGACATCGATCCGGAATTCAACAATACCGAGGAATGGTGGTTGTCGATCCCGGAGGATGTTCGGCCCCGCAAGGATCAACCGTTCTACCACCTGCTCGCCGAGAACTCTGAATCGGAGTACGTCGCCTACGTCTCCGAACAGAATCTGCTGGCCGACAATTCGGGCGAGCCGATCCGGCATTCGCAAGTGGCGGAGATTTTCGTGAAGGACAAGTCGGGCAGCTACCGGCCGCGCAACCCTTCGCTGAATTAGGCCCGGCGGCCGATCTGCCCAGCCGCCAGAATTTTATCCATCGAGAATTTGATCCATCAAAAAAGGCGCCTGATCCGGCGCCTTTTCGTTGGTGACACGACCGACCGTTTTCTTACTTGGCAGCCGGATTGGCAGGTGCCGCGGCGGTGGGCTGGTTCGCCTCAAGCTTTTTGCGCGCCTCTTCGGCACGCTTCTGCAGCTCTTCCTGCAACTTTTTCTGGGTCTCTTCGAACTGCTTTGGATCGGTCGGCGGACCGTCATAGGCCTTGGCAAAGCTTCCGCCGGTCTCCTGGAGCGGCAGCGGCAAGGTCAGCGGTGCGCCGTTGGAGTTGATCGCCTGAACCACAAGGTTCTGCCCCTTCTTCAGGTTAGCGAGCAGTTCCGGGGTGACTTCGTAGTCCGACATGCAGCCATTGGCAAAGCAGATCACATAGGGGCTTTGCATCGGCGGGTTATTGTCGACGATCACGCGGGTGCCGTGCATGAGCTGCATACCCAGCGGCAGCGTGACACGGAGGATTTTTTTAGGTTCGCCTTCCGGCTCGATGATCACGGCGGCGATGACCGGTTGGCCGGACTCGATTCGGCCGTCCTTGCCCGTGAAACAAACCTGCTTGGCGTTGGCGTCCTGGCCCTTCAGGCAGAACTTGGTCCAGGGCGCGTAGATCAATTGGACCTGCTGTTCCGCGGGCTGTCCCGCTGCAGCCGGGGCACCTGCGGCGGGTGCGCCAGCGGCCGGGGCTGCTTGAGCCGGAGCGGGTGCCGCCGGCGCGGCCTTCGGTGCGGGGGGCCGTGGCTTGGCCTTCGCGGCCGGAGCCGGCGCGGGTGCCGGGGCTTGAGCCTGCACCTCGGGAGCGACAAACGAGGCGCTCAACGCCGTTGCCGCCAACAGGGCGAAAACCCGCCCACGCGGCCAAAACGACGCGGCCAAGATACGGAAATTCATGCAGAAAACCCTTTCTGAACGGGAGCGCCCGAAAACCGCAGCATGGCACAGTGACCCGACCATTTGGCGGCTGTCTCCTTGCCAATTGAGGCGGATACGTGACAGGCCCAGCAGCCTTGGTCAATCGCCCGCTTTCATACAGCGGTGCGCGAAAAGATCAATGCCGGCAACCACCCTTGACGTCCGTCGCAGTCAGTTGGCGCGGGCGATGATAGACTGTCGGAAGTGAGCGGAATCGAATCAAAGTGGCGCGATATCTGGCGAGGCTGTTCGGGTTCGCGGACCCGGCGTCTTGCCATTGGGTTCGTAGCGCTGAGCCTCTCGGGGGCAACGGATATCCACCGGCTATCGGCGGAACCGAGCTATGCGCTGGCTATGCACGGCGCACCGGCCTTGCCCGCCGATTTCAGCCATATGCCTTACACAAATCCCGACGCTCCCAAAGGCGGCCGGCTCGTGGAGAGCGTGCTCGGGACCTTCGATAGTCTGAACCCGTTCATCGTCAGGGGCTTGGCGGTCCAAAAAGTCAGGGGCTTCATCGTTGAGAGCCTGATGACGCGAGGCAACGATGAGGCATTTACGCTGTACGGCCTGCTGGCAAAAAGCGTGGAAACGGACGACGACCGAAGCTACGTCACCTTCCATCTCAACCCGCTGGCGCGTTTCTCGGACGGCAAGCCTGTGCTGGCCGAGGACGTACTGTTTTCGTGGACATTGCTGCGCGACAAAGGGCGTCCCAACCTTCGGCAATACTATTCCAAAGTTGCAAACGCGGAGGCGCCGGACCCGCTGACCGTCCGATTCGACTTCGGGGGTGTCGCCGACCGCGAGTTGCCGCTGATCCTCGGCTTGATGCCGATCCTGCCCAAGCATGCCACCGACGTCGCAACCTTCGAGGAGACCTCGATGACGCCACCGGTCGGCTCGGGGCCCTATCGCGTCACCGCGGTCAAGCCGGGCGCCAGCGTGACTCTCACGCGAGATCCCGACTATTGGGGGCGCGGCCTGCCGGTCAACCGCGGCCTTTGGAACTTCGACGAGATCCGGCTCGACTTTTACCGCGAGGCCAACGGCCAGTTCGAAGCCTTCAAGCGCGGACTTTATGACATTCGCCTCGAAACGGAGCCGCTGCGCTGGCACGACGGCTATGATTTTCCGGCCGCACGCAACGGTGAGGTAGTCCGCGAGGCCATCCGCCCCGGACTGCCGCAGCCCTCGGAATTCCTGGTGTTCAATACCCGGCGCCCGCCGTTTTCCGACATTCGCGTACGCCAGGCCCTGACATTGCTGTTCGATTTCGAATGGATCAACCGCAATTACTTCTTCGGTCTATACAGCCGCGCGGGGGGCTTTTTCGCCGGGTCCGAGTTGTCCGCCTACGGAAGGGCGGCCGGTGATCGCGAGCGCAAACTGCTGAAGCCGTTCGTGTCGCATATGCCGCAGGATATTCTCGACGGCAGCTATCGCCTGCCTGTCACCGACGGTTCGGGTCGCGACCGTGCGACGTTGCGCAGCGCGCTGACACTGTTATCGCAAGCCGGCTATGATCTTGACGGCACGGCGTTGCGGCAGCGTTCGACCAAAGTCCCCCTCACCTTCGAGATATTGGCGACGACGCGCGACCAGGAGCGGATCGCGCTCGCCTATGCCCGCGATCTCAAGCGCGCGGGCATTGCCGTATCGGTGCGTTCAATCGACGCCGTTCAATTCGACCAACGACGGCTCAGTTTCGATTTCGACATGCTCCAGAACCGGTGGGACCAGTCGTTATCGCCCGGCAACGAGCAATCCTTCTATTGGGGAAGCGAGGCCGCCGACACCGAGGGCACCCGCAACTACATGGGCGCCAAGGATCCGGCGATCGACGCCATGATCGCGGCAATGCTGACAGCGCGTGAACGCCCGGTTTTCGTCTCGGCGGTGCGGGCTCTCGACCGGGTCTTGATGTCGGGCTTCTACGCGATCCCGGTATATAACGTTCAAGAGCAATGGATCGCGCGCTGGAATCGGATAGAACGGCCCACAACCACTGCGTTGACCGGCTACCTTCCGGAGACCCTGTGGCAGCGGCAGGCGGCGCCATCAAAGTGACCTTGCGAACTGACCCCGTGATCCTGAGCAACCCACCGCCGACACTCGACGGACTGTTTCGACGAGTCCTGGCGCGTCAGCCGGACGCGCTGGCGCTGCTCGATCCTCTCAACAAGCCCGCCATTGCCGGGCTACCGCCCAAGCGACTGACATTTGCGCAGGCCGAACGCGCCATCGCCGCGCTGTCGGGGCATTTCATCGAGGCGGGTCTGCCCGCCAACTCGGTTATCGCCATTCAACTGCCGAATACCGTCGAATTCATGCTGACGGTACTGGCTGCGCACCGCGCCGGCTTGATCGTTGCGCTGCTCCCGCTGTTGTGGCGCCAGGCGGAAGTGACGGTGGCGCTCAATCGGACCGGCGCCCGGGCGATCGTGACCATGAGCAAGATCGACGGCGTCAGCCATGCCGACCTCGCCATGAACGCCGCGGCCGACGCCTTCTCGATTCGCCATGTCTGCGGCTTCGGCAACGACCTGCCCGAAGGCATGGTCTCGCTTGACCTTGCGTTGGCGGAGCCATCGCAAGCCACCCGGGTGGTCACCCCGGACGGCCGCCGCGCCGCGATCGTCTCCTATGACGTGACGGCGGAGGGATTTCGTGCGGTACCGCGTACCCATCTGAGCCTGATCGCCGGCGGACTCGCGGTTTTCCTCGAAAGCGGGGTGACGCAAGGCGCTACTGTGATGTCGGCGTTCACGCCCTCCTCCTTTGCCGGCCTGGCCTCCTCGCTCGTGCTCTGGCTGTTGTCGGGCGGCACGCTGGCGCTGCATCATCCGTTCGACAGCGACGCGCTTGAGCAACAGCTCAATGATGATCGCTGCGACACGCTGGTTGCCCCCGCTCAACTCGCCCTGCGGCTGACCGACGCCGACCTTCCCGCGCGCTCGCCCACTTTGCGCAATGTCATCGCGCTGTGGCGCGCCCCGGAACAGATCACATCTTCGCCGTCCTGGACGCATCCGCGCGCGACCCTGACGGACGTCTACCTGTTCGGCGAGGCCGGACTGTTTGGCGCTCGTCGTGGGGCCGATGGCGCACCGGTACCGATCATGCCCGGTCCCCATGGCGCGCCGCGTAGCGTAGCCGGGGCGACGATCGCAGGCGAGACCCTGATCACGCCGAAGGGGACCCTGGGACTTCGGGGACCGATGGTTTCCCTGATGGCTTACGCCCCGGCCAGCGCACCAAGGAACGCCCAGGAGGCCGCGCCGCCGCGGGATCATGTCGACACTGAATACGCCGCGCGGCTCGACCGTTCGACCGGCGCCCTCTGCATAACCGCGCCACCGTCGGGCATCTTGGCCGTAGGAGGCTATCGGTTTCTATCGCAAGACTTGCAGGAGTGGGCGAAACGGCTCGGACAGGGCGCGTTATTGACGGCGCTTCCGGATCGGTTGAGCGGCTACCGGCTGGCCGGGCGTGCCCAAGACAACGCCCGTGCCCGCAGCGCGCTGGGCCAACTCGGACTTAATCCGCTGATGGTGGAAGCGTTTCGCGATCGGACCAGCCCGGACTAATTAGAATCCGGATCGGTCCGTTGACGCCACATTAAGACTGCCAAGATATGATCCGGCGCTCAATCGTTCGCGCTGGCCCCGAATTCTGTATGTCACAACAAGGCCCGATCATCGTCGTATCGACAGGCGGGCGCCCGTCGTTTGCGACCGCGCTGTCCGACGCCAAAATATTTCCTGTCATCGACACCGTCTGGGCCGAGGCTCATCAAGCCGTCGCAGAACTGCAACCGGCCGCAATTCTCGTCGAAATGTCCGGTCGTATCGAATCCGACTTCGACGTCCTGGCGAAGCGGGCCGCCGCGATTGAGCCCTATGTCCCGCTGATCGCGGTCGATCCACCGACCTTGCTGCCGGAAAGCGCGATACCGTTTTCGCAGTGCGACGGCAACAGCGACCGGTTGATCGCCCGCCTGCGTGCCGCGCTGCGTGTTCGGACGCTGCATGCGACCGTGCTGCGCCGGCTCGATGACGTTCCCGCGAAACCGCTGTCAGACGTCGACCTCGTTCGCGAGGCGACAGTCCTTTTAATCGGCCGCGGCGCGACCTATCCGGCGCTGTCGGTATCGTTCGGCGAGCGCACGGGCGTGATCGGCGCGTTCAGCATTGAAGCCGCCGCCAAACACCTCAACGCGCGCGATATCGACGGCATTGTGCTCGGCGAGGGCTTCAGCCTTCGCGTGATGGACGCTTTCCTGACCGTGCTTGCCGAAGACGCGCGCTTTCGCCATCTCCCTGTCGTGGTGACCTCGGACGAACTGGCGCCGACCTATGACCTACCGAATCTCGAAATCATCGCGGGCGAACCCGCGCATGTCGCCGCCAACGCGTTACCGCTGGTGCGCCAGCACGCACTTGGGGCCCATTTGAGCCGGATGCTGCGCTCGATCGATGCCGGCGGCCTGCTCGACGTCAAAACCGGCCTGCTGACATCGGCCGCATTCAGTCGCGATTTCGCAACCGCCCTTTACCAGGTGCAGTCGCGCGGCGGCGGGCTCTCGGTAGCACGTTTCGCCTTCGATCCAGACCACCCCCGCGCGCAGCTCGACGGCGCGCGGATCATTAGCCGCCTGATGCGGCAAATGGACTTCGGCGCCGCGCAGGACGACGGTTCGGTCATCGTGGCATTTGCCGACACCGACTTGCGGACCGCCCACATGATTTCGCGGCGGCTATCCAGCGTGATGCGGCACACCGCACATGGTAAACGCGATTCGCGGTCGGAGCCGACCGTCACGCTGGCAACCATGCTGCCGTCGGATTCGGCGAGGTCGCTGCTGGCGCGACTGTACGAGGAAGCTCGCCGCGTCGCGTCGTAAATGTTCCACCGGTGCCGGACGGAACAACGCCTGCCATTCCGCATTGTCGATCATCAATTCGATAGTGGAGGATATCATGAAGAAATTTGCGCTGATCACTGTTTCCCTTGCGGCTCTGGCCACGCCGGTTCTGGCCGAAGAAGCCAGGACCGTCGGGGCTACGCCCGCCGAGGCGAAATATTCGACGGTCGCCAAAGATGAGATGTTCAGCTCCAAATTGAAGGGCCTGAACGTCTATAACCAGAAGGACGAGTTGATCGGCGAAATCACCGATCTCGCGATCAAGAACCATCAGATCGACGCGCTCATCCTGTCGGTCGGCGGTTTCCTCGGCATGGGCGAGCATTATGTTGCGGTGTCGCCGTCATCCGTCAACGTTCGTTACGACAACAAGAACGACAAATGGCTGGCCTCGATGAACACTACAAAGGACGCACTGAAGGCGGCGCCTGAATTCAAGTATCCGAAGTAAGCTTAACGATCTCAATGCAAGCGGCCGTCGGCGATCGCCGGCGGCCGTTCGACTACCCTCTTTCCCCGCCTACGCCGCCTTCTTGTCCTCGGCCAGGTTGGCGAGTTGGCGCAGGATTTCGGTCGTGCCCATCAGCCGTTCCTCCGGCGTCTTCCATTCCTGCAGGAACACGACCTTCATATCCGGTCGCACCTTCGCGGCCTGCCCATGCTGGCGAATGAAATAGACCAACCGGTCAGGCTGGGCGAATTTGTTGTCACGGAACGTGATCACCGCGCCCTTCGGACCGGCGTCGACCTTCTCGACGTTGGCGCGACGGCAATAGGCCTTGATGGCCGCGACCTTGAAGAGATAACGCGTCTCGTCCGGCAACACGCCGAAGCGGTCGCGCAATTCCGCCGCGAAGTTGTCGATCTCGTCGTCAGTTTCCAGATCGGCCAGCCGCCGGTACAACGATAGCCGCACCGCGAGGTCGGCGACGTAATCCTCCGGAATCAAGACCGGCATGCCGATGGTGATCTGCGGTGACCACCGATCCGCCACGGGTTCGACCACGCCGGCTTTAAGGTTGAGGATCGCCTCCTCCAGCATCGATTGATAGAGTTCGAAACCGACTTCCTTGATGTGACCGGACTGCTCTTCGCCCAGCAGGTTGCCGGCGCCGCGGATATCGAGGTCGTGTGACGCCAACTGGAAGCCTGCGCCCAACGTCTCCAACGATTGCAGTACCTTCAGCCGCCGCTCGGCATGCGCGGTGATCTTGTGTTGCGACGGTAGCGTGAACAGCGCATAGGCGCGCAGCTTGGAGCGGCCGACCCGTCCGCGCAATTGATAGAGCTGCGCCAGTCCGAACATGTCAGCGCGATGCACGATCAGCGTGTTTGCGGTGGGTATATCGAGGCCGGACTCCACGATCGTCGTGGAGAGCAGGATGTCGTACTTGCCGTCATAGAACGCCGACATGATGTCCTCGATGGCGGTCGGCGCCATCTGGCCATGGGCAACCGCGACCTTCATCTCCGGAACGTTCTTGTCCAGGAAATCCTTGACCTCGGCGAGGTCCTCGATCCGAGGTACGACGTAGAACGCCTGCCCGCCGCGATAACGCTCGCGCAACAGCGCCTCGCGGATCATCAGCGGATCGTGCGGCGCCACGAAGGTGCGAACCGCCAGGCGATCGACCGGGGGCGATGCGATGATGGAGAGATCGCGCACACCGGTCAGCGCCAGTTGCAGCGTGCGCGGAATCGGTGTCGCGCTGAGCGTCAGTACGTGGACATGGGCGCGCAGTTGCTTCAACCGCTCCTTGTGACCGACCCCGAAATGCTGCTCCTCGTCGACGATCAGGAGTCCGAGGTCCTTGAACTTGATCGATTTGCCGAGCAGCGCGTGGGTACCGACCACGATATCGACACCGCCGTCGACGAGCCCCTTCTTGACCTGAGTCAGTTCCTTCGCGGCAATCAGCCGGGACGCCTGCGCAACATTGACCGGAAAGCCGCGGAAGCGCTCGGCAAAGGTCCGGCTGTGTTGCCGGGCCAGCAGCGTGGTCGGCACCACCACGGCAACTTGCTTGCCATCGAGTGCGACCGCAAAAGCGGCGCGCAGCGCCACCTCGGTCTTGCCGAATCCCACGTCGCCGCAGATCAGCCGGTCCATCGGCCGGCCGCTTTCGAGGTCCTTCAGGGTAGCGTTGATCGCACCAAGCTGGTCCTCGGTTTCCTCATAGGGGAAACGCGCGCAGAACTCGTCATAGGCGTGCGGCTGCACCGGCGATTTCGGAGCCTCATGCAGGTGCCGCTCGGCGGCGACCTTGATCAACTCACCGGCGATTTCGCGGATGCGGTTCTTGAGTTTGGCCTTGCGGGCCTGCCAGCCTCCACCGCCCAACCGGTCCAGTTCGACATGGGCGTGATCGGAGCCGTAGCGCGACAGCAGTTCGATATTCTCGACCGGTAGAAACAGCTTGGTTTCGGCGGCGTAATGCAGTTCCAGACAATCATGCGGCGCGCCCGAAACCTCGAGCGTCTGCAAGCCGACAAAACGCCCGATGCCGTGCTCGACATGAACCACGAGATCGCCGGCGGCGAGACTCGTGACCTCGGAGATGAAGTTGTCCAGTTTACGGGTGGCCCGGCGCGGCCGCACCAGCCGGTCGCCGAGGATATCCTGCTCGCTGATGACGGCGACATTGTCGGTTTCGAAGCCGGATTCCATCCCGACGACCGCCAGCATCGCTTCGTTGCGCGGCGTCGCCTGCACCGTTCGCCAGGCGTTGACGCTGGTGAGATTCAGCAGTTTGTGGTCGCGGAGCATGCTGCCCATACGGTCGCGCGAACCCTCGCTCCACAGCGCGATCACCACCTTCTTGCGTTGGGCTTGCAAGGCCTGGACATGCGCGACCACGGCCTCGAACACGTTGACGGAACTGTCCGTGCGTTCCGGCGTGAAGTTGCGCCCCTGCCGTGCGCCGGCATCGACGATCCCGGCGCCGCCTTCGGGCAGGTCGAACGGCGTCAACCGGGCCAGCGCTGTTTGATCCAGTCGCTTTGCCCATTCGTCCTCGGTCAAATAGAGCCGATCGGGCGGCAGCGGCTTGTACACCGCGCCGCCGCCGGGATGCTCCAGCGCCTCGCGCCGGGCTTCGTAGTAGTCGACGATCTGCTTGAAGCGTTCGCGGGCGGCATCCTCGCTTTGCGGCTCGATCGCAACCGGCGCGTCGCCGAGATAGTCGAACAGCGTGTCCATCCGTTCGGAGAACAGGGGCAGCCAATGCTCCATTCCGGGATGGCGGCGGCCTTCGCTGACCGCCTCATAGAGCAAATCGTCGCGTACCGGCGCACCGAACGCAGCGACATAGCCCATCCGGAAGCGACGGATGGTATCGGTCACCAATTGAAATTCCGAGATCGGAACCAGGTCGAGCGCCCGCATGTCCAACAACGTGCGCTGGGTCTCCGCATCGAAAGTGCGGATCAATTCCAGCGCGTCGCCGAAAAAGTCGAACCGCACCGGCTGATCGAGCCCCGCCGGAAAGAGGTCGAGGATGCCGCCGCGAACCGCATATTCGCCGGGCTCGCGCACGGTCGAGGAGCGGTTGTAGCCGTTGTGCTCCAGCCACGACACGATCGAGTCCATCGGCACGACGTGGCCGGGTGCGACCGACAGCGCCTGGGCCGCCACCGTTTCGCGCGCCGGCACCCGCTGGACGATGGCGTTTACCGTGGTGAGCACAATCAGCGGCTTTGTGCTGCCCTGAAGCCGGGCCAGCCGCGCGAGCGTGGTCAGGCGTTGCGCCAGGACGCCGCCGTGCGGCGACACCCTGTCATAGGGCTGGCAGTCCCAGGCGGGGAATTGCAGCACGGGCAGATCCGGCGCGAAGAATTCCAGCGCTCTGGCCAATTGCTGCATGCGCGGACCGTCACGGCACACCACGGCAAGGCTGATCGCCGGCGGCTTCGGGCGCGCGGCCACGGCGCGCGCCAGGTCCGAGATAACGAGACCTTCGGCACCCTCGGCGACATTGGCAAAGGTCAGGGCACGGCCCGGAGCAAGCGATTGCGCGGGCGATTGAGCGGCCGCCTTCATTTGTCGTGATCCACGCGAAACGACTTGATGCGATCGAACAGGCCGCCGGCATAGTCCGCCGACAGCACCGCGCCGCCGGTGAGGGCTGCATAGAGGTCCGGGTCCGGCACTTCGATAAGAAGCTCCAGTTCGGCCAATTCACTGTCCGCCAGACCGGCAATTTCGGCATCGGCGAAACGGCCGAGGATCAGATCCATCTCGCGGGTTCCGCGATGCCAGCAGCGAAATAACAATCGCTTGCGGCGGTCATCCAGGCCGCCGCTCGATCGTGTCGATCCCGTCATTCCCGATTCCTATCCGAACGCCAAAAGCCCGGACGTGCCGGGCGCGGTTGATATAGCCCCGGGATCGGGGAATGTCAGTAGTCGTCCGCTGCTCAAAATTGCATGAAGGGTCTGTTGACGCGGCTCCGCGATCCCGCGGAGCAAAGCATCCGGGTTCTGCCAAAGCTTTCGCCCGATGAGGGGCGCTACGCGACCCTCAGAAAGGGAGGGCGCGGCGCGACCCTCAGAAAGTGAGGGCGCGGGGCGACCCTCAAAAGTGAGGGCGCGGGGAATGCCGGGTGCCCGAAGCACCCGCGGCCCGTGTGCAGAAGGTAGTAAGCACACGGTAGTCACCACGGTCGCGCCGGTACACCCGGCATTCCCGCACGCAATGGTTTTACGGCTTATTTCGTGCTCTCCTTGGTGACCGGGCTCTTTTGCCACCATCGTCAGCGTGACGCGACATCACTTGCGTGATGTTCGGGCATCATTGCCAACTTGACGCCAGCGTCGGGGCGTCGGGACCACACGACTTCGCCGTCCGCAAGGCAGCGCTCTCGTCAGCAGCGCCACCCGCGTCCATCGCATCCCGTCCCGCGTCCGTGACGATCGCGAGCCGCCCCTCAGTTGGGACGGGACGGCGGAGATATGTGGGTGATTTGGGTCGGATGAGAAGCGGAAATATTTTTGCGACGGAGGCTGGACGGCACCCAAATCAGCCGGACGAAGCGTTGCGCAAGCGAGGATCGTTTTTGCCGGGATAGTCGAGCCATTCTTGCTCGGAACTCGACGCCGATCCGAGTTAGCACGTTCGGCCAGTCACCGATTGCCTCCTGTTAGGAAACGATCGCCGAACAGCGAAAAAAATCCGTGGATGCCCGACCGAAAGCCGGGCATGACGGACGGGAACGGTCTTAGGTTTCCCGATGCGCCCTTCTCTGCTGAACTCGCTGTTTGCGCCGGTCACGAGCCTTGCCGGCGTCGGACCGAAGCAAGACAAGCTGTTTCGCTATCTGCTCGGACGCGATGAGACGCCGCGGCTGGTCGATCTGTTGTTGCATCTGCCGGTAAGCGTGATCGATCGCCGCGCGCGCCCGAAAATCCGCGACGCGGTGCCGGGAACGATGGTGACATTGGAAGTGACCGTCGACCGGCATCGGCCCGCGCCCGGCGGGCGCTCGCGCGCGCCGCATCTAGTCTATGCCAGCGACGAGACCGGTGACGTGGTGCTGACTTATTTTCGCGCGCAGCCGGGTTATGTCGAGAAGCTGCTGCCGGTCGGCGCCAAGCGCTTTGTCTCCGGCACCCTGCAAATATTCGACGGCGTCCCCCAAATCGTCCATCCCGATCGCGTCGTGGACGAGACTGCGTTCGCCAAGCTATCGGGGATCGACCCGGTCTATCCGCTGACCGAAGGGCTGGCGTTGGGATCGCTGCGGCGTGCGATGGCGCAGGCGCTGCAGAAGCTGCCTCAACTGCCGGAATGGATCAGCCCCGAGGTGATCCGCCGCTGCAAGTTCCCGCCGATCGCCGAGGCACTCAACCGCGTGCACATGCCGGTCGAACTGACGGATATTCTGCCCGACGGTCCGTTCTGGTCGCGGCTCGCCTTCGACGAATTGCTGGCCGGCCAGTTGGCGTTGGCGCTGGTGCGCGCGCAGTTGCGACGACCCGCCGGCGAGCGCCACGCCGGCGATGGCCAACTGCGCAAGAAGATCATCGACGCGTTGCCCTATTCGCTGACGACTTCGCAGCAACAGGCAACAGCCGCGATCTCGGACGACCTGCGACAGTCGGTTCGCATGCTCCGGCTGCTCCAAGGCGATGTCGGATCAGGCAAGACTGTGGTGGCCCTGCTCGCCGCCGCCGCCGTTGCCGAAGTCGGCAAACAGGCGGCATTGATGGCGCCGACCGAGATCCTGGCAAGGCAGCACATCAACACCATCACGCCGCTGGCGACGCGCGCGGGCTTGCGGGTCGCCATTCTTACCGGCCGGGAAAAAGGCAGGGAGCGACGCGACATCCTGGCGCAACTCGAGGCCGGCGAGATCGATTTTCTGGTCGGAACCCACGCGCTGATCCAGGATGACATCGTCTTCAAGGCGCTGGCGCTGGCCGTGGTCGACGAACAACATCGCTTCGGCGTGCGCGAACGGCTGGCGCTGACCGGCAAGGGCGAGGCGGTTGACGTATTGGTGCTGAGCGCGACGCCGATACCGCGCACGCTGGTGCTGACTTACTTCGGCGACATGGACGTTTCGGAGTTGCGCGAGAAGCCGGCCGGACGGCAGCCGATCGACACTCGCACGTTGCCGGCCAGCCGGCTCAACGAGGTGATCGACGGGATCGGCCGCGCGCTGTCGACCGGAAAACTGGTCTACTGGATCTGCCCGCTGGTGGAGGAATCCGAAGCCGAGGGCATCGAACATCTGACCAACGCCAACGAGCGGTTCGAAAGCCTGCAAAAACGTTTCGGCGACCGCGTGGGTCTGGTGCACGGCCAGATGAAAGGCGCGGAGAAGGACCGCGTGATGGCGCAGTTCGCCGCGCACGAGATCAACCTGCTGGTGGCGACGACGGTGGTCGAGGTCGGCGTCGACGTCCCGGCCGCAACCATCATGGTGATCGAAAACGCCGAGCGCTTCGGGCTCGCGCAATTGCATCAACTGCGTGGCCGCATCGGTCGCGGTTCCGAAGCCTCGACCTGCCTGCTGCTCTACAAGGAGCCGCTGAACGAGATGTCGAAGGCGCGGCTGAAGGTGATCCGGGAAACCACCGATGGTTTCCGGATCGCCGAAGAGGACCTGAAGCTGCGCGGCGAAGGCGACGTGCTCGGCATCCGGCAGAGCGGCCTGCCCGGCTACCGCATCGCCCGATCGGAGGTCCACGGCCAGCTCATCACGCAGGCGCGCGACGAAGCGTTGCGGATCATGAAAGAGAACCCGAAGCTTGACGGCGAACGCGGCGAAGCCCTGCGCTGCCTGCTCTACCTCTACGAACGCGACGAGGCGATTCCTCTGATGGGAGCGGGATAAAGTCAGGAGACATCGTCCCGGAGCCGCACACGGTCGACGTCGCAATGCGCAGCTTGCGTGGTAGACAATCCGGCTTGCGCTCCGGACAATTTTAAGTGACGGGTCCGGGTCACACCGCGGCTGAAACAGACGACGTCGATCAATCCACCTTCGCCGGCACCGGCTTCGACGGCGAAGGGTTCGCGACCCGCGCGGCATTGGCCATGCTGGCCAGGGCCGCGATTTTCTTCTGCGAATCCGAGCCGGGCTGCACGACCCCACAGGACATGATCAGCGTCGCCGCGTCCTCGGCACTCATCTCGACTTCGATGATCTTGTTCCTGGGCACATAGAAGAAGAACCCGGTGGTCGGATTCGGCGCGCACGGCAGGAATACCGAGATGTGTTCTTCCCTGCCCGGCAGGCTGCTCGCGATCTCCACGCTCGGCACCTGCGAAATCAGCACGATCGACCACATGCCCGGTGATGGAAACTCGACCAGCCCGACCCGGCGAAAGCTCGATCCCTGCCCCGAGAACAGCGTCTCGAATACCTGCTTGAGGCCGCGGTAGATCGCCCGGACGACCGGCATGCGGCCGAGCAATTTCTCACCGAGGTCGACCAGGGTGCGCCCGATCAGATTGTGGGTGAGGAAGCCGAGTAACGTCAGCGCGATCACGGCCACTACGAGGCCGGAACCGGGCAGTCCGAACGGCAGATAGGTTTCCGGTCGATAGGCAATCGGTACGAACGGCCGCACAAACCCGTCGACCCAGTTCACGAACCACCAGGTCAGGTAGAAGGTGATTGCGACCGGACCGGCAACGATCAGGCCGGTGAGGAAATAGTTTCGAAATCGGGCAGTAAAACCCCTCGGAGCAGCCGGAGGGAGTTCCGCCGGGGACGTTGTCGGGGGCAGATCGTCGCGGTTCATCGGCTTTCCGGGTGCGGCTGAGCGGCTGTCGTTTATGACAGCTAAGCCATCCTAGCAGACTTTTGAAGGGCCGGTGCGACCCCAGATCCCCGGCAAAACCTATTCGACGGTCACCGATTTAGCGAGATTCCTGGGCTGGTCGACGTCAGTGCCCATGACAACGGCCGTATGGTACGCCAGTAACTGGACCGGAATCGCGTAGACCATCGGCGCAAACGTCGCCGCCATGTCGGGCAACACGATGGTTACCAGCGACTCGACGGTGGCCTCCACGGCTCCCTTGGCATCGGTCATGAGGATGATCTTGCCGCCCCGTGCCGCGACCTCCTGCATGTTGGAGACGGTCTTCTCGAACACGCGGTCGAACGGCGCGATCACCACCACCGGCATGTTCTCGTCGATCAGCGCGATCGGGCCGTGCTTGAGCTCGCCGGCGGCGTAGCCTTCGGCGTGGATGTAGGAAATTTCCTTCAGTTTCAGCGCGCCCTCCAGCGCCAGCGGATAGCTGGTGCCGCGGCCGAGATAGAGCACGTCCCGGCATTTGGCGATATCGCGCGACAGCTTCTCGATCTGAGGCTCGGTGGCGAGCGCCGCGGCCATCAGCCGCGGAATCTCCACAAGGCCGTGCACCAAGCGGGTTTCGTCGGTCTCGGACAATTCGCCGCGCGCCTTGCCGGCCGCCACCGCCAGCGCGGCCAGCACCATCAGCTGGCAGGTGAACGCCTTGGTCGATGCGACGCCGATTTCGGGGCCGGCGAGCGTCGGCAGCACGGTCTCACTTTCGCGCGCGATGGTCGAAGTCGGCACGTTGACCACGGAGAGCGTATGCACGCCCTGCGCCTTGGCGTAGCGCAGCGCCGCCAGCGTATCGGCGGTCTCGCCGGACTGCGAGATGAAGATCGCAAGGTCGCCCTTGCGCAGCGGTGATTCGCGGTAGCGGAATTCGGACGCGACATCGATTTCGACCGGTACCCGACCCAACCGCTCGAACCAATATTTGGCGATGAAGCCGGCGTAACTCGCGGTGCCGCAGGCGACGATCGATACACGCTGGATGTCCTTGAAATCGAACGGCAGCGTCAGCGGCATCATCACGCGCTCGGTTGCCATGTCGATGTAGCGTGCCAGCGTGTGCCCGACCACCTCGGGCTGCTCGTGAATTTCCTTGGCCATGAAGTGGCGATAATTCGCCTTGTCGACCAGGAACGACGACGCCCCTGACTTCAGCACGTCGCGATTTACCACCGTGCCCTGCTCGTCGTAGATCACGCCGACTTCGCGGCTCAGAACCACCCAATCGCCGTCTTCGAGATAGCTGATGGTGTCGGTGAACGGCGCCAGCGCGATCGCGTCGGAGCCGAGATACATCTCGCCGTCGCCATGGCCGATCGCCAGCGGCGAGCCCTTGCGGGCGCCGATCATCAGATCGGCATGGCCCCTGAACAGGAACGCCAGCGCGAAGGCGCCGCGCAATTGCGGCAGCGATTTCTTCACCGCTTCCTGCGGCGAGACGCCCGTGAGGAGGTAGGAGTTGACGAGATGCGCGACGACCTCGGTATCGGTCTCGCTGGAGAATTTCGCGCCCTGCTTTTCGAGCATCTGGCGCAACTCGCGGAAGTTCTCGATGATGCCGTTGTGAACCACGGTGACGTTGTCGGTCGCGTGCGGGTGCGCGTTGCTTTCCGTCGGCTTGCCATGGGTGGCCCAACGGGTATGGCCGATGCCGCTGTGCCCCGACAGCGGCGACGCCTTGAGTTTCGCTTCCAGGTTCTTCAGCTTGCCTTCGGCGCGCCGGCGGTCGAGATGATCGCCTTCGAGCGTCGCGACGCCCGCAGAATCATAGCCGCGATATTCAAGGCGCTTGAGCGAATCCACCAATTGCTCCGCAACCGGAGCGCGTCCCAGAATACCGACAATGCCGCACATGCGGATCAATATCTCCGAATCGAACAAAAGTTGCCAAAAAGGCGTCAGCTTCTCTTAACGAAAGTCATAAACGCCTTGATACTCAATAATTATTGCGAATTGAAACAGCGTTAAATTCTTCGCGACCACGTCTGTTCCACACGCTACCATCTTGTTGTCCATTTCCAAAAATCCGCATCGGCAGCGTCCCCAACGGGGCGTTTAACGTCCGATTAAAGGGTCCCCTTTTATCTTTCCCGCAGAGGTAGTAGGTTCGGGAGGCCAATTCGATGGGTACGATGGCTCTGGGCAATTCATCGGCCTACACCGCGGTGGCCTCGCTCCTCGGCAACACCGCCTCGGCCGCGATGACTGACCCGACGACCCCCGCAATCGACTCCGCCACCCCGAACTCGACAGCGGCTGCAGCGAGCGATCCCGTCGACACCGTCAATCTCTCCGACCGCGCCAAGGCGACGCTTGCCCGTGCCAGGACTGACCAGGTTGTGGCCGACGCTCTGTCGGCGCAACTCGCCGCTGCGCGAGATAAGCAAGGTAAAAATCCGGCGCCGGAAAAGTCTTCGCCCGACATTATCACCTCCTTCGAGCGTCTCGCGGGAATTTCCGCGAGCGACGACACGACGCGACCCGGGGTGACCGTGCCCGAAGTCAATTTCATGGGCGGTCTCAAGGCCGGCGGATTCACTATTTCCGCAAAGGGAAGCGCGACGACCAAGTCGAGCGAGATCGATATTGTCGGTCCGAACGGATTCTCCTTCATGGACAAGGTTTTCGGCAACGGAACGGGCGCAGCAGGTGAATTCGCCGGCGGCTCGGTCGGGACCGGAATGAACGTGACCAGCGAAAAGGCGGGCAACAAGGAATATATCACCGTATCCGAAGCGAGTGCCGCCGTGTCGGTTGTCGCGGCGGCGGCCATTCAGTTCAGGGGGCGACGAGCGCGCAATCCAGTTCGACCACGTTCGTGGTCGATTTCAGCACCGGTCAAATCTCGATGTTGCAGACCAACGTATCTTCGGCCGCAACATTGACCGGTGGTTAGCGCTCCCCATTCCGGTCAGCCGTCTTTCGGCTTCCTGGTTCGCATTTTCAGTTCGCGGTAGCGCGTTGCGCCGCCTTCACGGTTAGTCTGTTGATTGCGTTCAACCGCCAGCGCATCGTCGGGCACCTCGCGGGTGATCACCGAGCCAGATCCGATATAGGCGCCGCGCCCGATTTTCACGGGTGCTACCAGCGATGAATTGGTGCCGACGAAGGCGTCGGCGCCGATCTCGGTCTTGTGCTTGCTGAAACCGTCGTAGTTGCAGGTGATCGTACCGGCACCGATATTGGTGTTCGCGCCGACATGCGCATCGCCGATATAACTGAGATGATTGACCTTGACGCCCGCTTCCAGAACCGCGGCCTTGGTCTCGACGAAATTGCCGATCCGCGCGCCCTCGCCGAGCGAAGTTCCCGGCCGCAAGCGGGCATAGGGGCCGACGGAGGTATTCTTGCCGATCGACGCCTGCACGAGATGGCAGAACGAGTGAATCACGGCACCGTCCGCGATCGAGACGCCGGGTCCGATCACGACAAACGGCTCGATGGTGACGTCTCGGCCGAACGTCGTGTCGGCCGCCAGATAGACCGTCTCCGGCGCGATCATGGTGACGCCGGCCTCGAGCGCCGCCTTGCGTAACCGCGCCTGCATTACTTGTTCGGCTTCGGCGAGTTGGGCCTTGGTGTTGATACCGCGCACTTCATCCTCGCTGGTTTCGATCACGACCGCCTCCAATCCCATATCTCGAACGATGGCGACGGCGTCGGTCAGATAATACTCGCCCTTGCGGTTGGCGTTGCCGATTTTTTCGATCACCTCGATGGCCTTTCGCCCATCGAACGCCATCACGCCGGCATTGCAAAGTGTGATGGCGCGTTCCTCGGCATTGGCGTCGGCCTGCTCGCGGATCGCGACGAGGTGACCGTCCTCTACCAGCAGCCGGCCGTAGCCAGTGGGATCGGCGGCCCGAAAACCGAGTACGGCGAGTGCGGCGCCGTTTTCGAGCGGTGCCCGCAACCGCGCGAAGGTTTCGGCCGAAATCAGCGGGGTGTCGCCGAACACCACCAACAGATCGTCGGGGCCCCGGGCGATGGCATCGCGGGCCGCCAGCACGGCATGCGCGGTGCCGAGGCGTTCGTGCTGGATGAAGGTCGCCGCATCGGCGCGCGCGCGCTTGGCCTCCTGGGCCACGGCGGCGTGGTCGGGCCCGACCACCACGGCGAGCGAAGCCCCGGCACCCTGGGGTGCGGCGGCGAGCACATGGGCCAGCAGCGACTGGCCGGCGACCGGATGCAGGACCTTCGGTATCGCGGATCGCATCCGCGTCCCCTCCCCGGCCGCGAGTACGACGGTCAGGCTCGATCGAGCGGTCATCCCTCATTCCTGTGTTGGCGGCGACGGTCACGCCGCAGCCGTCATAAAGCGTTTCGCGCAATCGGGAAACCCGACTCAGCCCTCCGACGGGATGCACCGGATTCAAGTTCAGGGTGTATTTCCTGTTAAGGTTTACGGTGTGATTCGGCAGGCCTTGGGGGGCCGAAGACGTCCTATGGCAACGAAGAG
The DNA here is from genome assembly GCA_963756215.1 of uncultured Alphaproteobacteria bacterium. Classification (GTDB taxonomy): domain Bacteria; phylum Pseudomonadota; class Alphaproteobacteria; order Rhizobiales; family Xanthobacteraceae; genus Bradyrhizobium. The sequence goes on from CAVWMY010000006.1 coordinate 187,578, forward strand.
CGACCAGGCGGCTGGCAGCCGTCAGACCGCGGGCGCGTCCGGCGCGTCGGCGGGTTTTTTGGCCGAAGAAGAACATCTCGACCGGGCTGCGTTGCTGCGGCTCGGGACATGGGGTGCAGCCGCGGTCGCCGCGGTCATTGTCGCGATCCTTGCCAACCAATCATCGATGAAATTGCGGCGCGAACAGGTCGCCGCAGCGGATCTGGCGCGGCAGACGCAGCAAATCCAGTCGGTCGCCAGGCAAAGCGAGAACGAGGTTCGGCGGCTGGCGTCCGCCGTTGATACGCTCAATGGCGATCGCGACCGGCTGTTTTCGCGCATGAGCGTTCTGGAACAGGGATTGGATTCCGTGACGGGCTCGATCGTGCGGCAAAGTGCCGCCGTCGCGCCGCAGCCGACTTCACCCGCACCGGCGCCCCCGCTCCAGCCGGTCGCGCAAAATCCCGCACCGACACCGGTGGCGGCAGCACCGATCGTCGTGCCGGCACCTGCTCCGGTTGCCGATCCGGTCGCGACTTCGAGGACTGCCGGGGTCGAAAAGCCAACCGCCGAGGTCCGATCTCCTGACCAGACGCCTGCTCACAAACCGGCAGCAACCGTCGAACCGGGGCCGTCGGCTCCGCCGAGCGCACCTCCCACGCCTCCGGCGACACCGCTGATCGCGTCGAAATCGATGCTGGCGCCGCCCGATGCCGCGGCTGAAAAACTGACCGAACCGGAACCTCCCGCGAAGCTCGTCGCGACGGCGCCAAGCACACCGGTACCAACCACACCAGCACTGCCTGTTACCGTGCCAGCGCCGGCTGAGACGGCTAAGCCGCCGGTCAGGCTCGCCTCGACGCCGCCCGACAAGGCCGATGGCAAAGCTGGCGCGAACGAGGCCGGAGCGAATACCGCCAGGGGGATGTCGCCCGCATTGACCGTGAAGCGGACGGAGTTTGGGGTAGATATCGGCGGCGCCAATTCGGTCGGGGGCCTGCGCGCGCTTTGGCGCGGACTCCTGAAATCGAGATCGAACGCGCCGTTAACGAAGCTGCAGCCGATCATCGTGATCAAGGAAGGCAGCAACGGGCTCGGCATGCAGCTCAGGCTCGTTGCCGGTCCCCTGACCGACGCAGCGGCGGCGGCCAGGATCTGCGCCAACCTGATCGCAAACCAGCGGCCCTGCGAGACCACCGTCTATGATGGTCAGCGTCTCCCCATCAAGGCTGAACAATCTTCCATTTCGTCCGAAGCCGTCCAGGGCAAATCCGAGTCGGATAGGTCCGACCCGTCCAGGCGTGATCCTTCCAAGCCTGATCCTGCGAAATCCGCTTCATCCGATCCTGAAGCGGCGAAGCCCGTCGCAGCCAAACCTGCGGGAAAGTCCACCAGGTCGGGTTGGCACCGGCGGAGCCCTCCGCAGCGGGTGACGGTCGAGGAACCGCCGAAACCCGAACCTTCCATGCTGTCCTCGATTTTCGGCCGCCGGGCTAATCCGTAGCCATGCCTATTGCAACGCCTTGCGGAGCATGTTGCAAGTGATAGGCAGAACCATCGACATCGGTCGCGCCGGGTTGTCGCGCGACGCATTCCCGATCATATTCTCCAGATGAAAAAAACTCCGTTCCGGCTGACGCCCTACCAGGTCCAATGGCTATTGATCGTCGGCTTCAGCAGCGTCGGCTATGCGCTGTATTTGCGTTATCTGGCGATCGAGTTCTCCACCGTCGCACTGGCGTGCGATGCGGGCTTGCAGACGATGCTGTGCAAGACGCGCCTGCTGGTCACCGTATTGTTTCGCAATTCGGTGTTCGGCATTGTCGCGCTCATCATCGCCACGCTGCACCTGATCCGGCCGTCGATCGTCCTGCTCACGGGTGGCCTGATCGCCGCCGGGTTTGGCATCGTGCTGTACAACATCGCCCTGTCGGGGCTGGCGATCGGCCTGCTTATCTTGGGATTCGCGCGCCCCGCGCCTGCCACAGCGTAACCGCCAGCAGGAAATAGACGGCGCAGGTGACCAACGACTGCCAGTTGTCCGTGCCTTCATTGAAGGCCGTATAGGGCACCGCCGCCGCCAGCAGGCAGGCGAAGACCGCCTCCGCCATGGGTCGTACGCCGTCCTGCGGGCGATTCAGCAGTGCCAGCGTCGAGAACGGGATCACGGCCATGGCCAGCGCGGCGAACGGAAAATCGCGATAGCGCGGGTCGAATACAAAGCCAAGCGCCGTTTCCGCGGCGATCACCGTCGTCACGATCAGCACGAGGCCGAGCGCGATCGCCAGCGCCGACCGCGTCCTGACCTCGCGCGGGCCCAGCAGTTCAAGGAACGTCGGCAGCGCGCGTCCGGACATCAATGCATGGGTGCACAACAACGGCGACAGGATCCCGGCCGCAAGCAACGCGCCCCATCCGAGCCAGCCGCCGAACCCATAGCTTTCGTAGAACATCTTGTCGGCGGCGACGCCCAACAAAATGCCGGCCGTAGTTGCGGATATCGTGACCGCGACCCAGGACGTCAGACGTGGCGTCCAGGGCCGACGGCGCAGGGTCAACCAGCCGGCACCGAACACCGCGACTGCCAGCGCCATGCCGGATCCCATATGCCATTTCCACAATGGATAATTGCTGATGGCTTCCCCGGGGGGGTATTTCAGCGCACGCCGTACCGAATCGAACAGGCCCCAATAGCCGCCAACGGTGCCCTCGAGTTCGCGTTTCCAGGGCTGGTCGTAGGCCTCGATCAGGTTGACGCGGAAGTTTTCCTGCTTCGCCATCGCGAGGATCTCCGACACCACCCGCGCCTGATTGGTCCGCGACGGCAAAGCGGCGGCCCGCATCCGGCCGGCGCTCGGCCAGCCGGTTTCCCCGATCAATATCTCCTTGTCCGGAAACGCCACGGCCAGCCGTTTGCGGATGGAATCGACATGGGCGGCGGCGTATTTTGCCCGCACCGGGAAATCTTCCCAGTACGGCAGGATGTGGATCGTGACGAAGTCGACGGCGTCATAGATCTCACGATTGCGCAGCCAGAATTCCCACACGTCCGCGTAGGTGACGGGAACAGCGACCTGCGCCTTGACCGAACGGATGACGGCGGCGAGGTCGGACGTGGTCATTTCGCCGCGGAGCAAGACCTCGTTACCCACCACCACGGCGGTGATGACGTCAGGATATTGCTTGGCAAGTCCGATCACGGTCGAAATTTGCGCCAGATTCTTGAAACGGTCGCTGCCGAGCCAAATCCCCTGCATCACCTTGAGTCCGACCTTCGCGGCGAGTCCCGGAACCTGGTCGAGCCCGTTTTCAATCGAATAGGTGCGCACGCAATCGGAAATCTTGGCGAGTTGCGCGAGATCCTGCGCGATCTGCTCGGCAGGAATTCGCGTAGTCGACGACAGCGGCGTCTGCGTGCCGCGAAAAGGCGCGTAGGACACGCACAACAGCTTGCTGGCCGGGTCGATCGGCGCGCGCGCCAAAGTGATGGGCGTGGCCAGCCACCACCACGCCGCGGCGATCAAGGACAGGGATATCAGGAGAAGCGCCAGCGGCGCGCGAAGAGAAATCGGTTCCATCCTCCGGGCGAGGCCCGTCGATTAGCCGGTCACCGCCCGTCTGCCAAGACCACGCAACGCGAAATCGTGCCGCAGCTTTACTACGCCGCGATAAAGTTGTGACTTTGCTGGACAAAATCAGAAATGTCCGTCATGGGATTCCGAGTAGGTCTCCGCCGCATTGGAGACCCATTTAAACGGCATCAAAACCCAGCCAAGACAGGACACGGGCGGGGAACATATCGGGGAATTTATGCGTCGACGGGTGCTTCAGCTTCAGAATGCGGTTTTGCGTTACTTCGTCCTTACCGGACTTATCGTGCTGATCGGCGTCGGGTATGCGACAGCGCAAAGCGGCGACGCTCATCAGGACCAGAAGCCCGGCGCGGCCAATCCGGCACAGGCCGCCGATGCGACCAAGGATAACCAGCGTAAAACCGACGAATTCGTCGAAGCCGCCCAGGCGATCAACGGTCCGGCCGGAAATCCCGAATGCGTCTGGCTCGGCCGGCGCGTGGTGCGCTTGATGTGGCTGGACGATCTCGACACCGCCTTTCGCCATCTCGACCTCTATGACCGGTTCGGCTGCCCGGGCGGACATGTTCAGGCCACGTTCCGTTGCCTCACCCGCTTTGGTGGCCAGATTGACCCCAAAGTGGCCGAGACGCTCAACAGCAGGGTTCATGCCTGCTGGATCAATCCGAACGCGCAGCCGCAGACGGCTGCTGCGGCTGCGCCGGTAACGTCGGGCACCGCCACTCCAGCCCAGGCCCCCGGGGCGGCGGCGCCTCCGCCCGCCTCCGCGCCGGCAACTGCACCGGCGAAATAGTCTCGAACTTTGATCGAAATTTTGCCGGCTGCATCCGTCGGCCCTCAAAACGACACGGCCCTATAAGACATGGCGTTACCGAAAGAGTTGCCGTCATAAGAGTTGTTAAATCGCTTGGCGGATATATGTTTGATTTGCCGCTATATTGGTCGGATCTGGGGGACGGATCCGGACCGCCAAACTGGCCCCTGATGGTTTAGTAACAATGCGCGCCGTGGTCGCCGTTCTGCTGTTCGTGACCGTTGTTCACGCCGCGATCTGGGGCGTGTTGCGCGACAAGCAGCAGGCCCCTGACGTCACCGGTATCCTGCCAAGTGTTTCGTATGCACCGTTCGAAGGAACGGCGCATCCCGACGTCGACAATATCCCGACTGCCGAAAAAATCCGCGCTGACATGAAAAAGCTGGCGCCGCTGACGCGGGCGATCCGGCTTTACTCTTCGACCGGTGGCGTCGAACTGGTGCCGCCGATCGCCGCGGAATTCGGGCTGAAGGTCACGGTCGGTGCGTGGATCGACAAGAATCCCGAGCGCAACGAGCGAGAGATCCAATCCGCCATCAATCTCGCCCGACACAACAGCAACGTCATCGGCGTGGTGGTCGGCAACGAGACGATCTACCGGGGCGAGCAGAAGGTCAACGATCTGATCGATCTGATCAAGCGCGTCAAGAAATCCGTCAACGTGCCGGTGACGACCGGCGAGATCTGGAACATCTGGCGCGACAATCCGGAACTCGCCTCATCGGTCGACTTCATCGCCGCGCACATTCTGCCTTACTGGGAGAACTTCTCGAGCACGCAGGCGGTGGATCAGGCCGTCTATATCTACGGCATGCTGCGCGAGAAATTTCCCGGCAAGCGGATCGTGATTGCCGAATTCGGCTGGCCGAGCGCCGGCTATAATCTTCGCAACGCCGATCCCGGGCCGTTCGAGCAGGCCGTGGTGCTGCGTAATTTCGTCTCGCGCGCCGAAGCCATCGGCATGGAATACAACATCGTCGAGGCGATCGATCAGCCCTGGAAGTTCTTCGAAGGTGGCGTTGGCCCCTATTGGGGCATCCTCAACGCCGACCGAGAGCCGAAATTCTCGTGGACCGGCCCTGTGGTCAACGAGGACTACTGGAAACTGGCGGGGATTGCGGTGCTGGTCGGCATCCTGTTGTCGCTGCCGATCTTGCGGCTCGATCGCCCCACGCTGATGCAAACGCTGGTGCTCTCGACCGCGGCCAATGGCGTCGGCGCCTGGGTCGCCACCGTGTTCGCCTACTGGACCGGCCATTATTTCGTTTTCGGCTCGGCGTTCGCCCTGACCCTAGGCCTGATCCTGCTGGTTCCCTTGGTGCTGATCGCTATGGCACGGATCGAGGAAATCGCCGCAATTGCCTTTGGTCGGGGTCCGCGGCGATTGGTTGTCAGCGGGCGGTCCGCCGAGTTGCCCATGGTCGGCGGCGCTGGCTTCCCCAAGGTCTCTATTCACGTGCCGGCATATTTCGAGCCACCGGAGATGCTCAAGCAGACGCTCGATGCGGTGGCACGGCTCGATTACCCGAATTTCGAATGCGTGGTGATCATCAACAACACGCCGGATCCGGAGTTCTGGCAGCCGATCCAGGATCACTGCCGCGCGCTTGGTGAGCGCTTCAAATTCATCAACGCCGAAAAGGTCGAGGGCTTCAAGGCGGGCGCGTTGCGTATTGCCATGGCCCGGACGGCGGCCGATGCCGAGATCATCGGCATCATCGACGCCGACTATGTCGTGGAGCCGAACTGGCTGAAGGATCTGGTTCCGGTATTTGCCGATCCACGTGTCGGCCTTGTGCAGGCTCCGCAGGATCATCGCGACGGCGACCGCTCGCTGATGCACTACATCATGAACGGTGAATATGCCGGCTTCTTCGACATCGGCATGGTCCAGCGCAACGAGGTCAACGCCATCATCGTCCACGGCACCATGTGCCTGATCCGGCGCGCGGCGATGGACATGGCCGGCGGCTGGGCCGGCGACACCATTTGCGAGGATACCGACCTGGGGCTTGCGATCATCGAGCACGGCTGGCTGACCCACTACACCAACACCCGCTATGGCCATGGCCTGCTGCCTGATACCTACGAGGCCTTCAAGAAGCAGCGCCATCGCTGGGCGTATGGCGGCTTCCAGATCGTCAAGAAACATTGGCGGCGGTTCCTGCCGGGCGCGAGCCGGCTCAGCCCCAATCAACGCCGTGAATTCGCGCTGGGCTGGCTGAACTGGCTCGGCGCGGAGAGCCTGGGCGTGGTGGTCGCCATCCTGAACCTGATCTGGGTGCCGATCGTCGCGTTTGCCGACATCGCCATTCCCGACAAGATACTGACGTTGCCGATTATCGCCTCCTTCGTCGTCTCGCTGGTGCATTTCGTGGCACTGTATCGGTTGCGCGTGCATATCAAAGCCGGTCAGATGCTCGGCGCCATGATCGCGGCCATGTCGGTGCAATGGACGGTGTCGCGTGCGGTGGCGAACGGGCTGATTACCGAGCATTTGCCGTTCGCCCGCACTTCCAAGGGTGGATTGTCGCGAATGTCGATCGAATTCCAGGCCTTCTGGGAAGCGGTCATCGGCGTCCTGCTGTTGGTTGGCGCCGCGGTCCTGATCGTCACCAATAATACCAAGCAGGTCCGCGAAATTTACGTGTTCGCGGGCGTACTGATGCTGCAAAGCCTGCCTTTCCTGGCGGCGGTGGCGATCGCCATCCTTGAGACCTCGCGGATCAACGCCTTTTCGTTCTGGCGCAATAGTGCGGTGCGCACCGCGGAACTGATCGGCCTGCGTCCGGTGGCAATGCCGACGGTGATAAGTGCCGTCCCGCCGGTCAGCTCCGACATCCATCGCGAAACCAATTGAACGGTGGCCTGATTGATGCGGGCAAATCGCGCGAGGATTCCCAGGCAACCTTCGGTATATCCGGGGAAATCAGTGCCCGCACATGCATCTCCGGACGGTTATCCGCTATTGACCGATACCGCCCTGCCCCCTACACAGCGCGGCGAGTGAGCGCGTAGCTCAGGCGGTAGAGCACGTGACTTTTAATCATGGGGTCGAGGGTTCGAGTCCCTCCGCGCTCACCATTGAAATAGCAAAATAATTCTCGCAATTCGGAGTTTGGATTTTCCTCGAAATACCGGCTCGGGTAACGGCCGGGGCGGCGAAATCGCGCCGTGCTTCAATCCAGAAATAGAGCACCGCCGAACCCGTATTTCGAGCTGGTGGCGAGAGCGTGGATGCTGAAATCGTGGTTGAGCGCATCGCTGCAAGCGATCGAAGTCATCGCCATTGCGATCGAGGAGCTGGAAGAAGCCGCCGACGACGAAAGATGACCTCCACCCCATGACCACCCCGGGTGACCACCCGATCGCTACACGGAAAAATCCCGCTGGGTGCGCTTGTGGATAGACGGATCATTGGTTGGGCACGACGGCCGCAGCAGCGCTCTGCGGCCTTTAGGAAAACTGGACCGATTACCCCGGTCGTCCCTGTCGCGCGCGTTCGGCTGTAACCAGTTGATCCTTCAAAATCTCGTAGCCGAGTTCGCGGAGGCAGGGGTTGGGCCAAATCCGGTCATCCGAACAGTCCCTGTCGACCCGATCACTTTTGCCAAGCGGCGCCGTAACACTGGCTTCGACCTTCGGAGCGAAGCCGCCGAGGAGAACGGCGGTGCCGGCGGCGACGAACAGGCTCAAGGCGACGGTTGAAAGAGTTTTGATCATGACGGTCCCCTGTCATGGGCCTTTGCGGCCCTTCGTTGATGATCGATTGGTATCCAGCGCCGGCTTCCGGATGTCTTCGCCGGGGCGAAAAACGGTTTCGTCCCACCGGAGTTTTGTTTCGTCCCCGCTGGGGGACGAAACATTGTCGGCCCGCATAGCTGCGCCCAACGCATGACGTGCCGATATGCTTCGCGTCAGGGTCGCCCGCCAACACTGCGTTTGATCGACGGCTCGGCGGCGGTTGCGCAAACGGTTGGTTTGGGAAATTCACCCACACCATCTTCCCCAGACGACGAAGGACGCCGAGTTGGTGTTTGCAATGGAAGAGCCGGATGCGCCCGAGCGCAACGGTGCCTCGATCGTGATTGGAAGCGTCCAACCGATCTATGCACTTAAGGGCAAGACCAAGAGTAAGCTCGGGGTGAAGTCATGTCGTTGCGGGTCATTGATACCCTGGTTCTGCGTAGCGAGCCGCTGATCCTGCTGCTCGGACGGATCTGCATCGGATCGCTTTATCTGATGTCGGGGATCAATCATTGGCTGGACCTCGCACTGCTCACTCATTTCATGGCGGGCCTGCCCGGTCCGGTGGATGTCTGGGCGATGCTGGCGGCGACCATCGAGGTGGCAAGCGGCGCCGCGCTGGTCCTCGGCTTTCGCACCCGCGAGTTTGCCCTGCTTCTGGTGTTCTTTAATCTTTCCGCCGCGGTGATCGGTCACCCCTACTGGTCGATCACCGACGACGCCGCCGCACGCTGGGCCCAGTTCATCCATTTCTGGAAAGACATCGGGCTCGTCGGCGGCGCCCTTTTCGTCCTCGCGCGCGGCGCGGGAGCTTTGAGCTTGGACGCGAAGTTAACGCCAGGTGCGGCGGCGGAATAGAACAGAACCTAGGGGCGCGGACCTAAGCCCAAAGTATGAGCACGATTGTGATCTAGATCACATCCATTCGGCATGCCGCCTGTTATCGAGTGCGCGCTGGGGATTTCAGGGGCCCAGTTATGGACGCCGCCGGGACGCGATATTTCGAGCCCGACGGCGTAGCTTTTTGTGCCCTAGCTTGCTTTCCGCATGCCGATCCAGCGCACCGTCAAGGCGGTTCCTGGTTTGCTTCGGCGCGACGCCGCGAAGCAGCGCCGGAAAAAGTCGGCGTAGTGATCGGCTCAAAAAGCCGCGCTGCCGACCGAGACGACGCGACCGATCCGCCGCGGCCTCTCGTGGTAAACCGACCGTTAACTCAGGATGAGTTATCTTTGTTACGGGGGTGACCACCTGGTCTTCAGGAGTAACCATCATGCCAGTTGAGATGCTGACCTACGCGGAATTCGGCGAAAGGCTCAAAATCTCTCCGGAAGCGGCGCGAGCCCTTGTGAAAAGGCAGCGATTGCCCCGTTCCCGGTCCAATGACGGCAAAACACTGGTACAGGTCGATTTTGCAGAGATCAGCCACTCCCCGGTGTCTCGCGCGCCACAAAAACAGGGCGGTCACCAGGCGGTCACCGTCCTAAACCAGAGGATCGAGGCGTTGCAAGCCGATCTGGTTGAGATGGACGCCATTGCGGCAGGGCACCGAGCGGACTTTGAAAAGGAATACGAGCGTACCAGCAAACTCTTGGCGGAACTGCTGAAGGCCAGTGGTGAGATTGCCGCCGCGCGGGAGAGAGCAGCCCTACTCGAGGGAAAGCTATCGATATTGGCGCAGCCGTGGTGGCGACGCCTGGTCGATGTCTTCGTCCAAATACCACCGGAAGGTGGTTTACCGATGCGAAGCTGACGCAAGAAAGCGCGCCGAGCGAGCCGCTATAATTGCGAAATGGCAAAACCGCCGTCTCCAGAGATCACGGCTCGCGGAACTGACAAACCCCCTCGCAACTCAACAAGGTAGTTTGTCGGTGCCGGTCGGGCACGCAAGAGACCTGCCCTGGCCAAGGCATCGTCGCTGAAACCCTGCGGATCATCAGATAAAAGCCGCGCCAACCCGAAGGCTGACGCGGCGATGGCCGTTCTGTTGCTAGGTGGACCTACCCCGAACGGTTACGCCGCGAGGCGCACTTCGTTCAATGCAACGTTATCGTTTGCATTTAGGTTTTTGACCCGATAACGGCGGTATCATGCCGAGCACAATTCAGAGCTTCTTCGCGACCATCGATCCTAGTTCGCCCCCGCCTTAGCAGCTTTGGAATTCGGCCTTCCGGCAAAATCAATCTCACCGAAATGAGACCTTTAAGCTCAAGCTGCTAAGGTGGAGGCGCCGGGTACTGCCCCCGGGTCTGCCCGCAGTCCGCCGTGAGTTTCAGCGCCATCGTCTTTCGACACGAAAGCGGTAGCACCGATCTGCGGGAGAAGAAATACATATAAAACGCAAAAGGCACCGGTGCGCCGAACTGCAACCGCGGCCGGAGATCAATGGTGTGAAACATTACGCGATCACCGCCTCGCCTTTTGCAGCTGGTCGTTGATCTCGCCGACGACTACGCCGATCGCAGAGAGGCGGCATTGGGCGTGCGGATCGAAACCAGACCGTTTGCTCGAAATTCTCCGCAGCATATTCACAGCTTACCCCCAGACCGGCTCCCGGAAATGCGTGAGCATCCATAGGGGCTTGCTGCGCGCACATTCACAGGACAGACTGGCGGGTGCGACGCCGGTGGCGCCCCTTGCGGATGATGTGGGGCACGACGGGGTTTGAATTGACGTTCGATGATTACGGTCCGACAGGACAGCCCATGCAGTTTTTGATTACCGGAACGGACACCGCCGGCAGAATTACGGTTCGGCGCGATACAACCGCGGCCGCACTTAAAAAAGCCGCGGAACTGGATCGAGACGGTAGTTGGGATATTACGATCACAGGGCCAGACGGGCGCCAGTACACGGCCCCGGAATTCGACAAAATCCCAGCACATGACTGAGTTGCTTAATTTATGGGCAACTAAACATTGAACGAAATTGTAACGATTGGTACGTTAGCGTCGCTGGCAGGGCCTACCTTCGTCCCCGGGGTGATCTTATGACCGATCAGCAATTGGCGCTTCAAGCCGTACGCGCCGCTCAGCGCATCGTTGAAGAGTATCTCGAGCCTAGACCGCACAACAACGAGCGCCTTCTCGACCGGCTGGTTGAGGTGTTCGAGCGGCCCAACGTTGTGGTCGCCGTCGATCGTTTGCAGCGGGCCAATAATCGCTAATAGCAAGAGGGCCGTTTTGGCGGCCGACGCGACAGCTCCCGGGCAGCTCGCCGAGAGGTAAGCGGCACAGCGTCCGGAGACTGACGTCGGCTCACTCACGTGCTGTGAACGGCCTGCCCCAACCTGTCGAGTCCGGCATCGATCACGGCAATTTCCGCATCGATCTGAGCGATCAGCAAACTGAAATCGAGGCCCGTCTGGGCCTTCAGAAGGACCGCCAATTCTCGCCGGTACCTCCTCAGTTCTCCGAGCGCGTGGCTATCGTTCAGCTGGACGTACGTGTCCACGGTCTTTTTAACAGCGTTCGACATGGCTACCTACTGCCCGCGCGTCGGGTTGCAAAATGCAACGGCGCGGTTTGTTGCGTCAGGCACGTTGTGGTTCATAGTCCGCGCTGGTTTCACCGTTGTTTCATGAGCCCGACGAATTGGTTTCGTGCGCCCGAATGCCGCCGCGCCACCGAACCGGGCGGACCGCGACGCCGCCGGGTTACTCCGCAGACGGCCCCGATCGTGGGCCGGTCAGTTCCTCGGCCCGGTCGACCATCCCGCACTCAAATGCGCGGCTTATTTTTTTCCGGGGACTGAACTATGACATTCGCCCCGTTTTGCGCCTCATTTTTGCCATGGCGGGGCTGCCAGCGCGCCGCAGATGTTCTTTTAACTATTGGTTTACCCAGGGGATCCGCACGCCATTCGCGGCGGCACAACGGGGCGCCAAATGAACTCAACGCCGCCAGACCACGAAAACGTCGCACGACCTGATCTGCATAGCGCGCAATTCGAGGACCAAATCTCACAGCTTCTGCGCGACGCCGTGCGGGATACTCCTGCGGATAGAGACACCGTTGCTCCGGCGCCCTGGCGGTTACCCCGCGGGTGGACTGTGCGCGGTGTCCTGCTGGCAGCCTGTATCGGCGTGGTTGCTCTCGTTTGGTTATTCTCGGGTGATACGCCAAAGACAACGACGGCAATCTCCAGGCCTGCTCCTCTGGCGCAATCCGCGACAGACGACGTTCAGACGACGGCGGCCCTATCGGTTTTAACGAAGCAGCTCCAGTCGATCTCGCTCGATCTCGCAACGCTGGTGCGAAGAGTCGACCAGCTCGAGGCCTCTCAGGATCGGTTGCGTGACAATGCGAATGTCGCCAATCAGTTCAAGGCGAGCCAAGAACAAATGACGGCTGTGATTGCCAAGCTTACCGAGCAGCTCAATGCGAGCCAGGAACAAATCTCCCGCAACAACGCAAATGTCGCAGAGCAACTCAAAACCAGTCAGGAGCAGTTGGTCAGCGTACTTGCCCAGGCGGAGCAGGATCGTCAGAAGATATCCGTGTCTACTGCGCCCGCGCAAACCGTCGCTCCAGCGCCCAAGCCAAAGCCCGCGCCGTCACCTGCGCCTCCGCAAACCTCGCCTCAGGCGCGGGTCAATAAACCGCAGCCGCCATCGAAACCCCCGGCCACCAGTCCGCTAGGATTCCTGTTGCAATAAGCCCGACCCGCGCCGCGCGCAACGCTACCTGCGGCTCCCGTAGACTTGTTATGGCGCGAAGACCGGGCAGACCAAGATCGTGGACGACTAGCTAAGGGCAAAACTCATTAAAGATGTTCAAGAAATAAGACCGTCTCCGGCACCGCCGCCGAAGCGAGACGTCTCCCCAGGGGGGACGTCGAACGTGATGCGCTACGTTTACGGTGTCGTCATCTTCATCGGAGTCGTGTCGATCGTCTTCGCTTCCCTCGTTGCTCTGGAGAAGGTGCTGGGGTGATTGACTGACGTAGCTTAAATGCGGCACGGGGTTCACTGAACCGCATTACCAGAGCAAGACCGCCGTGACCGCGGCGACGGCCATCCGCAGATTGTCGCGCGAAGTATCCGAGATCAGGGTGCATGAAGCGGTCCAGCCAAATCCGCCGACAATCCCGCCGATCGCCCGATCGTGTAGATTGCGAATCCAAGCCGCGCCGATTCGAGCTGAAGTTGATGATTCGGGCGCGGCACGGGTAAAACACAGGAGCCGAGATGAAGACATTTGCCGGCCTGCTGCTGGTCGCGATCATGGTACTCGCCCGGTGCGGCTGGGCTGCCGAGCTATCGCCGGTCGCATTTGCGAAGAGCGCGATTTCCGAGCACGGATCTCAAACCTTTGCGACGGTGAGCTACCCGGACAAAACTTTGATCGTGGAGTTTCGGCTTGAGCCATACTCGGCCGGCAAAGCAACTGCCGTTCGGGCTTTTGGCGAGATAACCCGCAAAATCGCACAGGGCGCATTCAGCAACTTCCCGAAGCTCAAGAGCGTTCAGCTCATCGGCAACCTTGCGCTGCGCGATAAGTACGGCAACGAGATCGTCGATCGCGCCGTCATGGCAAAGTTTTCAAAGGTGAAGGCGGCGACCATCAAGTGGGACGATGTTGACCCCGTCGAGGTGGTCCAGATCGCCGATAAGCACTGGATCTTGCCCGAGTTGGGCGCCGACAAGCGATAACACCTGATCGCAACCTCCGACGGCACCCCGAGACCTTTGCTCGCGGGCCGCTCAGACCCCTGACCCCGGACCGGCGAGCCTGGTACCCGCCCGGCGCCGATCCAGCTACCCGGCGAAGCCGACGAAGATTTGGGTGTGAATGTGTGAATTGCGACACATCGCGCTGCAGCGAATTGATCTAACTTGCCGATGATTCCTCCCTGACTGGGACCCGTCGCGAATGGCGGGTTCTTTTTGCGAAGCGCCGCCATGCGTTGCCTGGCGCCGCTTGCCGTTTTCATGTTGTTGCGTCTTTTTTATATTGGGGATTTTAAATGAGTTCGCTTCAGCAGCGTATTGCATCTCCCGTCGAAGAGAAGCTTGCGGCCATTGCGACCACGGCGGCAAATCTCAAAATTCAGGTTCGCGAACTGGAAACGCTACGCGACCGGGTCAAAAAGGCTCAATCGGCCGCTGGATGGCAACGCGCCACATTCATCGAATGAGCTAGCCGGGCGCCGGGGCGAACCTCCCGCGTATCCTCTGCAAAAGACCTCCGGCCAAACGCCAAATGGCCCCCAAAAATTTCCGTGGAAAGCCGGGAATTTATCGCAACGAAACCGATCTTGTCCTCGTAACGAGAGGGATCTGTCCAATGCCTGAGATCATATTCCATTGCCCCAATATGGATTTGAGGGTTCGGCAGTTGCCGGATGGGGACGCGCGGCAGAATCGTGAAGAAATCTACGATTCCGTGCTTTGCCATGCGTGCACCCGGCTTCATTTCATCAACAAGAAAACCGGCAAACTATTGGGGCTAACCGTCCAGCCGGACGTCGGGTCCGGCCGCCAGTGCTAACCCGCTGCCGGCGACAGTCCGGTTGCTTGTGTTACCTTTTGGGCAGACGGATTTCCCAAAAGCCGGCAAAGAACGTTTACCCGGGGAAATGATGCCCCCCGGGTTTGCCGCGGAGCGAGAATGCCCGCGGCCTTTTCAATTCGCCGTAGACGTCGAGACGCAGGTCCGGAAACGCCGGCCCCCCTCCCCACCACGTCCTCGCCAGCCCGGAATTCAGGGATGGCACTTTTGTGATTGGGCGTGATTTGAGTGACTCAGCCAAGCAGTGCCATAGCAATGTGCTGGGGTGGCAGGAGGCCACGATGCATATTCTAGCCGTAGCCGGCGCGATCTGCGTGGGATTGTATGTCGCGGTCCGGTTGACGCTGCGCTTCTACTTTCCCCCCGATCGCTGACCTGACGGTCATGTGCCAAGCCATTGAACGCTTTGACGCGGCTGCTCTGCGCAATTGCGCGTAGCAGACTCCCGACCGACCCATCGATCGGGCTCCAAACCTCCACGGAAGCTCGGCCGGCGCCTAATGCGTCGACTTTACTCTGTCCAGATAATCCACGATCAGTTTCTCGTCTTCCGGCGCGATCGGTGCCTTGTAGGCAGTCACCATCTTGTGGACGACCTCTTTCCAGCCCTCTTCCGAAAGCAACGGCTGGTTCATGACGTGGTCGGCCGAGTGGCAGGCCAGGCAGTTGTTGTTGATGGCGTCAGCACCCTCGCCCGAAAACATGGCGTCGGCGGTCGGATACTCGACCTTGGTTGAACTGAGCGCGATGTTGGCGGCAAAGCCAGGCTGCGCCGCCCCCAGCACGAGAAGCATCGTAATCGATAGAACGCAGCGAGACATGTTTGTCACCTCAGGCCGCGATCACATGGGTTGTCTCAATCGTGTTGTAGAGATAGCCGCCGGGATTCCAGATCGCGAAATCCGGCTGCGCCAATCCACTGGTGTTGGTGCAGCGAACCATCAGGTCGTGCTGGCCGGGCGGCAACGTCACATGCGTCTGCCATTGCCGCAGGCTGTATTTGCCTTCGTCGCGGCCAAGCTCGGTCGTCTGCCAATTCATGCCACCGTCGATCGAGATATCGACCCGGGCGACGCCGCTGTCGCCGCCGAACGCGATTCCGCGCGCGAGCGTTGGCACCGCGAGCTTCACCTTGTCGCCGTTGTGGATGTTGGTGACAAAGGATCGCGGCATGTTGGTCGTCACGGGCACCAGCTTGAAACCCTTGCTGCCGGGCTTGACGTTATTGTTCGGCGAATCCGGCACGCGATAAGCCGTCGAGGTCCAGTAGTTGGTGTCCGGTTGCGACAGTACCTCAATGTCGTTCAGCATCTTGATCCAATAGACCCCGCTCCAGCCGGGAACCACTAGGCGAAGCGGAAAACCGTTGAGCATCGGAAGCGGTTCGCCGTTCATGCCGTAGGCAATCATCACCTCGCCGTCGCGGGCGTGATCGACGGTGATCGACTTGAGAAATTTCGGCCCGTCCGACGTCACCGCTTCGTCCAGCCCGCCGAAGCGGACCTGGATCGCGCCGGCCTTCACCCCGGCGCGATCCAGCACGTCCTTGAGGCGCACGCCGGTCCACCGCGCGTTGCTGAGCGAACCGCCGGCCCATTGAGCGCCGGCAACGCGCGGCATCATCGACATCCGCGAATTTCCGGCACATTGGCTTACGGCCACGATTTCGAATTGAGGCAGGCTCTGGATATCATCGAGCGACAGCGACGAGGTCCGGTCGACCTCGCCGCGCACCGCGAGGCGATAGCTGTCGACTTTGATTTCGTCGGGATAAGTCGCCCAGTGCCAGCTGACATAGTGCTGATCGTTCGGCGTAAAGATACCCTTGTCGAAGGTGTCGAACGGCGTTTCGAGCCAGGGCGGAGATGTCCGCTGCAAAATCATGCGGCCCTTTTGCGGAAAGCTCGTGGTGACCGGCCGCACGCTCGGGCCACCCGCGATCTTGAAGTCGAACGTTTCTTGCGCCCACACTGGCATCGAGATCATCGCAGCGGCGCCCGCCCCTAAGGCGTTCAGCATGTGACGCCGCGTCAATGATCCCTCGGTATCTCTTTGCATCTGTTTTCTACTCCTGGACGCATCGCCAGCCAACCGCGGCCGACCGATGGCTTCCCTTCAGGTCGCCTGACAGTCGTGTCCGCCACGTTCAGACGGCATCGCCCTGGCAAGCACGACCTGCTTAGCGCCGCCACTGCGCCGAATATGTGCTAGCCATCGCTCAACACGTGGCCCTCATCAAAAATTGTTCGCTTCGAGACTGTGTTACGCTCGATGGCGGAGCGATCGGCGCAATCAAAGGCCGGCAATCACGGCTTCTGCGCGCCCGTTCATTTCCGGATGTTTCGAAGCCAGACCGCGGGCCCGTATTGCAATCGAATATGCGTCGATCGAAACTTGTGACCGACGTCCGATCGTGATCATCAGCTTTTCCTCACGTTGTGCGCCAGCGACGTTGATCGGAGCCCAAGCCTTTTTTCGGGCCATTGTGGTCTGGTTCACAGCGTCAGTCGGGAAACCACGGTACTAACCTCCCGTGTCGCAACACGGAGGCCAAGCCATGCGATTGATTTGGCAGATCGCCACGGTTGTTATGCTCGTGACGGCTCCCCAACGGGCGAGCTTCGCCGAAAGGCTGGTCGACCCTGCCAAGGTCGCGCCGGAATATCGGCTGGCCGCGGAAAAGCGGCGGACCGAGCAGCTCAAGGTGCTCGAGTGTTCGCACAAGGCCGATGCGGCAAAGATATTGCCGCGAGACCGTACGGCGCACATCCAGCGTTGCCTGGATGACCTGTAGCCGGCGTCGCAAATCCACAGGATGTCGCGCGACGAAACACGGATGAAGTCATTTTCTGAGCCGACGAAAACGTCTTGAAACCGAGCCCCATTACGAAAGCAGCCTGGGGATTTCATATCCGCGGGACCCAGCGCGAGGCCAGAACCGGCCGCGTTACCAGCGGAAGTAGGTATGGGTGAGTTCGATGACCGAGACAGTCGCAGTCCTTCTTGCCCTCCTTAGCGCCAGCATTTTCCTGGCTCACGCCCTGGATGCCTATCGCGCGCGCTGATCGGACCGCTTCCCCCCACATGAGGCGCCAGCGCTTGGCGCGCCGTCCGATGGCGTTATCGCGGCGTGGCGGTATCCTCACACCCGGCCTCGAGGTGCTCGTCGCCCGGCGTCGCCCCCGGTACACGTGAGGCGCGAAAGCATCTGGTTTGCTCGTTGACGCGCAAACCCATCGCCCTTCGCAACAACGAAGCGGCTTGCCCTCACCCCCCACCATCCCGCCTGCATCATCGCGCTGCGGCAGTCCAAGGCGCGCGAGTTAATTTATTTAATTCGCGTTAATGGATGCCTAGAAGTTCCATTTAATTTGGATTAATAGCGATCGGGGGCCAAATAAATATATTGGGAGACGTTAATGGCGAAGCGAATTCCGGCGACGAACGGCGATTTAATTGACCATCAGCGGGGTACCGACGACATTTTTACGGGTAGTGCGGATTCGACAAACTTTGTAGTCGGCGACGCCGGACGGAATATCCGCGACCACGCGACGGGCGGCGACGACAGCTTCACCGCCGCCGCGAATTCGACCAACATTTTCGTGGGAGACGCCGGCCGAAACATGCTCGATCATGGTGTCGGCGGCAAAGACAGTTTCACGGATCTCGCCTTCACCGACAGCACGTTCTATGGAGACGCCCTCGCGAATATGTCCGGGAGCGCGCATGGCGGCAATGACACCGCGACTGCCGTCGCGGCTTCCGGCGCAGCGGCACCGCAAGTGACGTTCTATGGTGATGCCGGTGGCAACATGGCCGACCACGCCTCGGGCGGCAACGATACGTTCAATGTGCCCAGCGCTACCCGCGCAATCGCACCGCACTTTACGTTTTATGGCGATGCCGGCGGCAACATGTCGGACGACGCCCATGGCGGCAACGACACGTTCAGCGCAAGTGCCGCGGTGTCCGATCTGGTGTTTTACGGGGATGCCGGCAAGAACATGTCCGGCCACGCCCATGGCGGCAATGATCTCTTCACGACCAGTGGCCTAGAAAACAACAATACTTTTTATGGTGACGCCGCCGGCAACATGACCGACCACGCTGCGGGCGGCAACGACACTTTCATGGCCAGCGGCAGCAATGCCTTCAATTTCTTTTTCGGCGACGCCGGCGGCAACATGTCGGGCAACGCTCACGGTGGAAATGACACGTTTGCCACCAGCGGCAATGCATCCGACTTCCAGAATACTTTCTATGGCGATGCCGGGGGCAACATGACCGACCACGCCACCGGCGGAAACGACAGCTTTACCGCTGGCGGCGGCCAAAACACTTTCTACGGCGATGCCGGGGGCACCATGTCCGGCTTCGCTCAAGGCGGCAATGACACCTTCAAAGGCGGCGCTCCGACCGGTACCAGCGGCACTAATCTCGCCTATGGCGATGCCCTTGCGATGACCGGCAATGCTCACGGGGGCAACGACAAGCTTGTCGGCGGCGACGATGCGACCCCCGCACCCGCCGGCACTTTCGACAACACCCTGGTCGGCGACGCAAAAACCATGTCCGGCCACGCCGTGGGCGGCAACGACACCCTGGTCAGCGGCACCGGAAACGACGATATGTGGGGTGACGCGCAGACCATGTCAGGTCACGCCAGGGGCGGCAACGATACCTTTGTGTTCAACTTCAACAATGGCCACGACAAGATCGAGGATTTCGGTCAGGGCAAGGGATGTGTCGGCTCATCAATTTTGGGCTCCGATCACATCGATGTCAGGGCCCTCGGCATCGACAACTTCAGCGAACTCCACATCTCGGCCTTTGATCCAACGACGCACGACAGCACCATCACCTTCAGTTCGGGCAATGATGTCGTCGTCCACAGCCAGGCTGCCCTCACGTCGCACGATTTTCTGTTTGCGTGATACCTCGCAAGGCCGGAGCAGCCGGTCTGGCGATTGAACGTTGGCCGTGGCGGCTGTTTCAATTCGGCAGCCGCCACGGCACCGTCGTCACCCGTCGATGCTTTCGTCGGAGACGATCGACGTCGCCTACCCCTAAAAGCCGCCTGGCGGACGTTTTCCAAGTGGTTCCATCCGGCGCGTCGACCGACGAAAAGGTGTGGATCAACCCGGGCCGGCTGGGCTAGAGCATCCGCATGTCCGGCCGTCTATGGCATCCAAGGGCGGTTCGCGCCCGGCGCCATGCGCCTCAACCTTTACCCACTCTGCGACGGAAGAAACATCATGCGGATTACCCTTGTCGGCTCCCGCCACTTCGGCGTGACCACCCTGGACATGTTGCGCCAACGGGGCGTGGACATCACTCGGGTGGTGGTGGCAGACGCCGATGACCGGCTTGCCACCGCGGCCCGCAGCGCTGGCATCGAAGTGACCGTGCAGGCCGATCCCAAGCTCGTCGCCGCATCCGAAATCGCCGCCGGTACCGACCTCATCGTGACCGCGCACAGCCACGCCCGGATCAGCAGGGACGCGCTTGCGGTGGCCAAGCTCGGAGGCATCGGCTATCACCCCTCGCTGCTCCCGCGGCACCGCGGCCTTGCCGCGGTCGAATGGACGATCAAGGAGGCAGACCCCATCGCTGGCGGCACCGTGTACCACCTCGCCGACCGGATGGACGCCGGGGCAATCGCGGCCCAGGATTGGTGCTTCGTCAAAAAGGGCGAAACCGCGCGCGAGCTGTGGGAACGCGCGCTGGCGCCGCTGGGCCAGCGACTGCTCGGCGAAGTCATCGATTACGCCAAGATTCACGGATCCCTGCCTGCCAAACCGCAGGACGAGCAATTTGCAACCAAAGCTCCAAGCCTGTCGTAATAAATGAACCACGCGGATTTGGCTGCCACAGCCGGCATCCGCACTACACTTTTCCACAGCCGGCATGGGCGACCACATCACGCTTATGTGCTTGAAATCGCCGGAACAATTTTCGTTTTTGCAGCGCAACAAATTTTAGACACATTTGGGCTCGATATAACGCGGATTCACCCAAATCGAGGATCTATTTTCATGCGCCACAATCGCATTGCGTCGGTATTTATTAGCTCTTTTCTAGTTGTTTCGGCTGGCCTTTCCGCGGCTCCCGCAGCCGCCCAGACACCCTATGACGGGCTCTGGAGTGTTACAGTTGTCACCAAGTCCGGGAGTTGCGAACCGTCCAGCCGGTCCACACTTACTGTGATGGACGGAAAGATTTCAGCGCCAGGCGCGGATGTTACCGGTAGCGTGGGACGCGAAGGTCTTGTGCGGGTCTCCATCCATGGTGCATATGCAAACGGACAACTAAGTGGCAACGCAGGATCGGGGAAGTGGAATGGGGCATCAGCAGGCGTACCTTGCAGCGGCCGATGGGAAGCGTCGCGGCAATAAAACTCGACAAACGACCAGTACCTTTACGCTGGTCAGGGGGCTGATCGTCGGAGCTGTTGCGCTGTTCGCAGCCTCCGTATCGAGCTCAGCGACCTACGCCCAAGCGGGACCGTTTGCCGGTCTCGCAGGGATCTGGTCCGGTACAGGGACTGTCACTCTGGACGATGGTTCGACCGAACGTATTCGCTGTCGCGCAACCTATGCGGTTGGCGCCGGCGGTACCGGGCTTAATCAGAGCCTGGTCTGCGCCAGCGACAGCTACAAGTTCGATCTCAAGACCAACGTCATCGCCGCAGGCAACGCGCTGTCCGGAACCTGGAGCGAGAGCAGCCGAGGGGTGAACGGCAATCTTGAAGGACGCGCCAGCAGCGGCAACTTCCAGGTTGTGGCAAACGCGCCCGGCTTTACGGCGAACATTTCATTGACCACCCGCGGCAATCGGCAATCCGTCGTGATCAAGGCCGAGAGCCAATTCAGAGGCGCAACGATTTCGTTGACGCGCTCCTAAGATCGAGCACCGCGGCCGGGGCGCAGTCAGCCCTTTTTCGACTGCGTCAGCCGTGTTGCGGTCTGCTTGATGGTCTTCGCGATCAGCAGGGCATCGTCCCTGCCGATCGCAAAGTTCTGTATGCCTTTATTTGTGGTCAGTGAAAGCACCAGAATGTTTGGCTGGTTTTCCGGCCAGCCAGTGGCGAAGGCCGTTACAAAATCAGCAGACATGGTAGGATTTGACATGGGGACGTCCCTTTCGGACCTGTGTACACTTTGTAAAACCGGCGACAGCCCGCTGGTAGAACCGGCGACAGCCGCACGCAGAAATCCCGGCCGCGGCGCATGACGAAAAGCCGTATACGAAAAAAGCCGGCGCCCTAACCGCCAGGAACGAAAGCGGTGACTTCGATCTCGACCTTGGCTCGCTCATCAACCAGGCCGGCGATGTAGAGCAGCGTCGAGGGTGGAAAATTTCGCCCGAGGGTTTCGCGCCAGGCTGCGCCAATTCCACTCCCGGCGGCTTCGTATTCTGCGCGGCTCGTCAGGTACCACGTCAAGCGAACGATATGCTGCGGGCCCGCGCCGGCCTCGGCGAGCAGTGTGACGATTCGTTTGAGAGCGACAGCGACCTGCCCGGCCATGTCAGGCTGATATTCGCCCTTGTCGTCGCCTCCGGTCTGGCCCGCCAGCACAATCCAGTGTCCGGGACCATCGAACGCGACGCCGTGCGAAAAGCCCCGCGGCTTCAACCATCGGGGCGGCTGCAAAATGCGCATGAGCAGGTTCTCCACAAAAGTACCGACAACTGACCGTTAGATCATGTTCCGATTAAACATGCTCTAGCACCGATCGGACGATCGCTCCCACATCGAAATTCGGCGGAGCCTGTTGCGACCTCGCCCTATTTCGCCGTTGCAAATCAGCCGGAGGTCGCCGATACCGGCGTTTTCTTACTTTGTTCGTGACATTCTGCGAACCGGCTGGCTTTTCCCTGATGGATCGAACCCCCTCCAAGCCAAGGGCTGCCCTCTGGATGGCCGGCTGGCTCTCCATGATGCTGGTCGTAGCCGTCGCCGGACGCGAGGCGACACGCGAAGTGAACGTGTTTCAGCTGATGGAGCTGCGCTCGATCCTGGGCTTCTTCATGCTCTACCCGCTGATCCGCCAGAGCGGAGGTTTCGCCGCGATGAAGACAGCGCGACCTCTACAACATGTCGGCCGCAACCTCATTCACTACGGGGCCCAGCTCGGCTGGTTCTACGCGCTGACGTTGATCCCGCTCGGCCAGGTGGTTTCGATCGAGTTCACCATGCCGATCTGGACTGCGATCCTGGCGGCAAGCTTTCTTGGCGAACGCATAACGATCTGGAAGACCGCGGCGATCGTGCTTGGTGTGATCGGCGTGATCGTCATCGTTCGTCCGGCGACCGGGGCGATCAATCCAGGCCAACTCATCGCATTGGCGGCGGCGGTGGGCTTCGGTGTCTCCGTTACCATGATGAAATCGCTGACCCGGACCGAAAGAACGGTCGCGATCATCTTCTGGATGCTGGTGATCCAATCCTCCGCCGGGCTCTTCCCGTCGCTCTATGCGTGGCGATGGCCATCCGCCTATTCCTGGAGCTGGATTGTCGTGATCGCATTCTGCGGCACATATTCTCACTACTGCATGGCGCGCGCGATGTTGCATGCCGATGCGACCATAGTCGTACCGATGGATTTCCTGCGGGTTCCTCTCACCGCCATCGCCGGTTGGCTGATCTATAATGAGCGGCTCGATACCTTCACCATACTCGGAGCGATCCTGATCCTTGCCGGAAATCTTCTCAACCTGAAACCTGCGGCATCGAAACCGGCGCACGCCCAAGCCTGACGTTTAGCAGCTGTTGCCGCAGGACATGGAAGCCGCAACTACAACGGCAGCATGATCGCTGAGCTGCCTTTGTTACAATGGTCATCTTTGCCAAACGAACATCGTGCAGCTAGACACATGCTCCACCGGCATCGGCCTTACTTCAGACTTACTGTTTGGATCGGGCTTACCGCGGCGAATAGCAGCCGATCCAGCTCTCTCCGCAAGAGCAACGACGTGCTGGACGCAGCACAGATATCTACAAGGTCGTGAGCAATGAGCACAGTGTTACGGAGCGCCCTCTCCTACAAATCGACAGAGCATCTTGAACCGGGCGCTCACACCGTCACCCTGCACGGGGTGGATCTGCATTATCAGGTTTCGGGAAACGGACCGCTGCTGTTCATCGTTTCCCCAGGGTGGGGAATCGGCTCCGGCTATTTGCAGAGGGGATTTAGATTTCTGCAGGACCATTTTCGCGTCGTCTTCGTCGACACCAGAGGGAGCGGGCTTTCCGGGCGTCCATCGGATGCCACCAAGATGAGTAGCCACGATATGGCGGACGATCTCGATGCCCTGCGTGAGCATTTAGGCCTGGCCTTCCTTCGGCTTCTGGGCCATGCGAATTCGGGGGCGATCGTGCTGTCCTATGCGGAACGCTATCCCGATTGCGTCGAACGAATGATCCTCGTCGACAGCCAGGTGCTCGGCTTCACGGCGGCCAATGATACCCAGTCGTTCCTTCAAGAGAGAGCCGAGCATCCCCACTATAAGACCGCCATACGGACAGCGCTGCGCGGCTTTTCCGGCCAGATCGACTTTGGTGCGAGCGACGAAAGTCTGACGGCTTTCATGGCGAAAATCCTGCCGCTGTATCTCCAGCGGCCAGAGAAGAACTTAAACTTCGCGCTGGAGCAATTGGCAGGACGTATGGCCTCCTACGCCTATCGCGCGCAGGCGGCGGCCGACCAAACCGCCGGCGTCGACCAGACAACCCTTCTCGATCAGATTCGCGCATCCGTGCTGATCATTTCGGGAAGGCACGACTGGATTTGTCCGGTCGCCGTAGCCGAACGGCTGCATCAGGGCATTCTAAATTCGCGCCTCCTGGTGTTCGAGGAAAGCGGACACATGCCGTGGCTGGAGGAGCCCGCACGATTCGCTGCCGAGGTCATCCAATTTCTGGAAACATAAGGATCGCTCGCTAAGCAAACGAGTCGCCAGTTTCACCACGCGAACGCGCTACGTTTTGCGGCTCATCTTTCGGCGACGGCATGTCGCGGCAGCGGCCCCTGCGAAACAGTAGCCACGCTACCGGATAGCCGAGATACCCTCACGACATCCTGCTTCAGCAGATAAATCGATACGGCAAGAAAGACGACGTCTTTCATCAAGAACGGCACATCGCCAGCCATCGCCGGAAATCCCGCGGCCGGGTCCCAGCCGTTCGGTATGAACGGAATGATTGTAAGCGTCGTCATGAACGTGACGGTTGAACCGAGTGCCCCGAGAACTCCAAACCGTTTATCCCAGAACCCCGCGTACAAAAGCGCCAGTATCGTCCACTCCGACGCCCCGAGAAATCGGGCGCCTCCACGAATGCCGAAAACCGGATATAGCCAGAAAATGACGGGGCTGTGGCTTATGAACGGGACCATCGTCTGCGCCCCGTATTGATGCCATTTGGTGTATCCAAAGAACGCGAACGTGATCACCATCGAAGCGCGCAGCAGATGGTATTCGACAGCGTTCTCGAGCAGACCGAGTCTGGTCATGATCGCAATAAGATATTGGATGAGGACGTTGGTCCTGCCGCCACGCCGCGCGGCACGCACTATCCTGACGGCATCCTGTTTCAACAGATAAAACGATGCGGCAAAGAGCACCACGTCCTTCATGAGGAAGGTTACGTTGCCCGTCATGGCCGGAAACCCGCCGGCTACCGGGTCCCATCCGTCGGGCATGAACGGAATAATGGATACCGTCGCCGCGAATGTGAAGCATGATCCGAGGGCGCCCAGTATTCCGACCTGCTTATTCCAAAATCCCCAGAACAGGAGCAGACAATACAGCCATTCCGTGACGCCCAAAAACCAGCTCCCCCCTCGAATGCCGAAGACCGGGTACAGCCAGGAAATCAGCGGTCCGTTGCTGATGTAGGGAATCAGGACCTTCGCCTCATAGGCGAACCATTTCTGATATCCGAATAGCAGGAATACCAGAACCATCGACGCACGAATGAGCTTGTAATCGAGATCCTCCTTCAGAAGGCCGGATCTCTCCAATACAGCCATGAGAGAATTCATCATATTGCCTTCTCGCCAATCTCTTGAAACCACAGGGTTCGACGCTCAACCGGATCGGCGCGCGTCACGACGTTTCGAATTCGCCGCTTTCTCTTGTGGTGGAGCTTTGTCGAGGGACGGTAGCGTCAACAGCTTGCGCCGTTCAATCGGATGTAGGTCGATGCCAGTTCCGCAACTGGTTTGGACCGATGCAAACCAAGTTCGTAGGCTTGGTATCTCTTGGTATGTATTGAAACAGGATTTCGGTTGCGCAAAGCCTGTGACGCCCGGAACGACGATCCAGGCGATGCGTGAAGTCGGAAGACAAAACCGATCAGCCTGCGCGGGACCAGGCGCGCCTCAACAAGGCCCAACACCAAGCCCGGCTGATGCCGGCCTTGGCGATACAAGCTCGTTCGGTTCGCCCGGGTGGACTATTTCCCGGCTGCCTTGCGAAGCGCATCGTTGATCCGGTCCTGCCAGCCGGGACCGTCTTGCTGGAAATATTCGAGAACGTCCTGGTCGATCCGCAGCGAAACCAACTCCTTCACATTCGGAAGCGCGGCTGCTTTCGGTGGCAGCTCTGCAATCTTGGTGGTGGTCTTTTTGAACGCGGCTTCGGCTTCGGTACGCGCGTCGTTCAGCGTCCGGGGACGTCGGGGCGGCTGAGACATCAATTATTACCTTTCCAGCAATGGCTTTGAGCAATCAGATTCCTTCGAATAAGACTGTCGACAGATATCGCTCCGCGAACGATGGAACGATCGCCAGAATAGTTTTTCCCATGCTATCAGGCCGCTTGCCGATCTGAAGTGCGGCGGCGATCGCCGCGCCGGAGGAAATACCACCCGGAATACCTTCATTGCGCGCCAGCGCGCGCGAAGTTTCGATGGCGGTCGCACTGTTGATCTGGATGATTTCATCGATCACCGAACGATCGAGGATGTCAGGGACGAACCCGGCACCGATGCCCTGGATCTTGTGCGGCGAATGTTGTCCGCCCGACAGCACCGGACTTTCCTCGGGCTCGACGGCAACAACACGCAGCGACGGCTTGCGCGGCTTGAGAACTTGCCCAACGCCGGTGATGGTGCCGCCGGTGCCGACACCGGCAACAAAGAAGTCGATGTTGCCATCGGTATCGTTCCATATCTCCTCCGCTGTGGTGCGGCGGTGAATCTCGGGGTTGGCGAGGTTCTTGAACTGTTGCGGCATCACCGCGTTGGGCGTGGTTCGCACCAATTCCTCGGCGGTGGCGATCGAGCCCTTCATGCCCTGCGCGGCGGGGGTCAGTATGATTTCGGCGCCGAGAAACGCCAGCATCTTGCGCCGCTCGATCGACATCGATTCCGGCATCACCAACTTCAACCGATAGCCGCGCGACGCCGCGACGAACGCCAGTGCGATTCCCGTGTTTCCAGAGGTCGGCTCGATCAACACCGTATCGGCATTGATCAGACCGGCCTTCTCCATCGCGATGACCATCGCTGCGCCGATGCGGTCCTTAACGCTCGCAGCGGGATTGAAATATTCCAGCTTGGCGAGAATGGTCGCATGAACCCCGTGCTGCTTCGGTAGATTGCGCAACCGCACGATCGGCGTGTCGCCTATCGCGTCAACAATGCTGTCGAAAACGCGACCCCGGCCGTGTCGCTGCGCCGCACTCGTAGATGATGTCGTGTCCATGATGCCTCTCCTCTGCCAGCGGCGGGGTGTGACGTTACGGGCGCTGTTCCATATCGTGCTTCAGTAACATGTCATGGGTTGGGCGATAAGTTAGTGCGGTGATTATCAAATTAGACGTCGCCACCATAACGCGGTTGTCGTTTGTTGCATCGCGGGGCCAACGCCGCGCGTTCCTGCAACGGTAATATCTTCAGGCAGAGCTTCGCCGCACCGCAAAAGAGACAGCGCATTCGATGACATTGGAACGTCCCCAAATAATGTAAAACATACGCAATTGTGTTGCGACACTGTCAAGTGAAACGGTCTATGATTGCCCAGGCTCTGATCGCAAGGAGACCATGATGCCAGCAATTGCTGAGATCCTGTCGACTGATGCGCCTAATGCCGGCCCGCGCGGATGCGAATTGCCGATATGTGCCGTTTGCGCGGATTCGATGGTGGCCGCGGAAGCCTCGGCCTATGTTTCCAGCGACGTCGTCAGCTATCTCTGGACCTGCGACACCTGCGGTTATGGCTTCGTCACCAAGCATGCCGTGCGGCGATTTGCCTGCAACTAACACAGAGAACGCACTGCTGCGTAAATGGTTCAGCGGGGCGCGATGTCGCCCTGGTCCCATCCGGCGCGCGTGCGCATGCGGAGCTCGCCGAACGCGCCGCGCGAGATTGCATCCCTGATCTCCTCCATCAATTGCTGGTAATAGGCGATGTTGATCTCCGACAGCAACATCGCCCCGAGTGTCTCACCCGATTTCACAAGATGATGCAGATAGGCGCGCGAATAATTCCGTGTTGACGGCCACGGGCTTTCCTCATCGAGCGGTCGCGGATCGTCGGCATGGCGGGCGTTGCGCAGGTTGACCTGGCCGAACCGGGTGAAGGCCACGCCATGACGGCCGTTGCGGGTCGGCATCACGCAGTCGAACATATCGACGCCGCGCGCCACCGCCTCCAGCATATCTTCAGGGGTGCCGACGCCCATCAAATAGCGCGGACGATCCGCCGGCAGGATCGGCGCGACCTCATCGATCATGGCCAGCATTACCGCCTGTGGCTCACCGACTGCGAGGCCGCCGATCGCATAGCCGTGAAAGCCGATGTCGATCAGCCCGCGCGTGCTGGCGTGGCGCAGCCCGGCGATATCTCCCCCCTGCACGATGCCGAACAGCATGTAGCCGGGCAAGGCTGATTCAAAAGCTCGCTTGCTGCGCTCGGCCCAGCGCAACGACAGCAGCATCGCCCGTTCGATCTCGGCGCGCTCCGCCGGAAGGCGCACGCATTCGTCGAGTTGCATGGCGATGTCGGAGCCGAGCAGCCGCTGCACTTCGATGGAGCGTTCGGGCGACAGCTCGAAGCTGGCGCCGTCGATGTGGGAACGGAAGGTCACCGCGTGTTCGCTGAGTTTGCGCAGCTGCGCCAGCGACATGACCTGAAATCCGCCGGAGTCGGTCAGCATCGGACCGCGCCAGCCCGTGAAGACCTGCAACCCGCCCAACTTGGCGATGCGTTCGGCACCCGGTCGCAACATCAGGTGATAGGTATTGCCGAGCACGATATCGGCTCCGGCGTCGCGCACTTCACGCCAGTGCAGGCCCTTCATTGCCCCGGCGGTGCCGACCGGCATGAAAGCCGGCGTCCGCACGCCCCCATGCGGCGTGGTCAGTCGGCCGGTGCGCGCCTGACCGTCACGTCCCAAGAGCTCGAAATGATTGGCGGATGAATGATCGGCCGATGTCATAGTGCGGACTTATCACGAAACAAAAGGCAGGCGTCACCATAGGAATAGAACCGGTAGCCGCTGCCGATGGCGTGTGCATAGGCGTGCTTCATGGCATCGAGACCGCTGAACGCGGATACCAGCATGAACAGCGTGGAGCGCGGCAGGTGAAAATTGGTCAGGAGAATATCGACCGCGCGAAACCGGTAGCCCGGCGTTATGAAGATCGCGGTCTCGTCGCAGAACGGCTCGACCGTGCCGTCTTCCGCCGTCGCGCTTTCCAGCAGCCGCAGCGAGGTTGTCCCGACGGCAACGATCCGGCCGCCACCGGCCTTTGCCGCGTTGAGGGTGTCAGCTGTGCCGCGGGTGATGACGCCCCACTCCGAATGCATCTTATGTTCGGCGGTGTCATCCGCCTTGACCGGCAGGAAAGTCCCTGCCCCGACATGCAGCGTGATCCGGTGCAGCCCGATGCCGCGATGGCGTAGCGCCGCCTCCAGCGCCGGCGTGAAATGCAATCCTGCGGTCGGGGCTGCGACTGCGCCCTCGTTGACGGCGAACATGGTCTGGTAGTCCGCGGCGTCCTGCTCATCGGGCGCGCGCCGCGAGGCGATATAAGGCGGCAACGGCGGTGTCCCGAGATCGGCGATGGCCTGATCAAGCGTAGGGCCGTGGAACGAGAACGATAGCGTGATCTCGCCGTCGTCGCCCTTGTGCTCGACTTCGGCGTCGAGATGCCCGAGCAGACACACCCTTCCCTCGCTGCCGAAGCGGACTATGTCGCCTTCAGCCAGGCGCTTCGCCGGCTTGACCAGCGCCTGCCAGCGCTCACCGTCGAGCCGCTTGATCAACGTCGCTTCGATCTTCGGTTCGACCCCGCGCCCGATGCGGCGGCCGCTGAGCTGGGCCGAGATCACCTTGGTATCGTTCACCACGAGCTGGTCGCCGGGCTCCAGCCACTCCGGCAGGTCGGCAACGCTGCGATCGCGCAGCACACCGCCCGGCTGCACCACCAGCATTCGCGCGGAATCGCGCGGGCTCGCCGGCCGCAGCGCGATGGACTCGGTAGGAAGTTCGAAATCAAAGAGATCGGTGCGCATGATTACACTGTCATCGCCGGACTCGATCCGCCAATCCATCGCCTTCGTGAGATGGATACCCGGGCCGGGCCCGGGTATGACGACTTCATCTTCTTAAGCCGCGTCGGCCGCCATGCGCGCCTTGACGATCTTGTCGGGGTTCTTGACGGGCTCGCCGCGCTTGATTTTGTCGACGTTCTCCATGCCCGACGTCACCTTGCCCCACACCGTATATTGGTTGTCGAGGAACGAGGCATCGTCGAAGCAGATGAAGAACTGGCTATCGGCGGAGTCGGGGCTGGCCGCGCGTGCCATCGACGTGGTGCCGCGCACATGCGGTTCCTTGTTAAATTCCGCCTTCAGCTTTTGGCCGGAACCGCCGGTGCCGGTGCCCTGAGGACAGCCGGTTTGCGCCATGAAGCCGTCGATCACGCGATGAAACACGATGCCGTCGTAAAAGCCTTCGCGCACCAGTTCCTTGATCCGCGCGACATGTCCGGGAGCGAGATCCGGTCGCATCTCGATGGTGACGGGACCCTGGGTGGTTTCAAGGATCAAAGTATTTTCGGTGTCAGCCATGCTCTTCTCTCTGGGGGTTGGGGTGGAGGTTTTTGACTGTTATGAAATTGGATGGCGAAGGGCCGGCCGGCGACCGCGCCGCCCATACCCTGGGTAAATGGCATCGGCGTGCAGCGTTGCAATGTTTCCATGACCGCAACGCGGTACGACACCCGGTCGTTATCGGTGGCATCTTGCGATTCATAGGTGATCCTCGGATGCCCGAGGATGTTGCCACCACGATCGAAACTGACGATGACCGTGATGTCGATGGCCGGATTGGCGTGCGACGACGGCGGCGGCGGCCGCCAGCAGGTCCGCAACCTCGTAAACAGATCCTTGAGGTTGTCGACCTGGTCCAGCTGGGCCTCGGCCGGCGCGATCCACGACGACAACAGCAGCGCCGCGGCAAACCAAAAGAATCGTTTTCGATGCAGCGCCGCCATGCTTCAGCGATCCCGGCTCACTTGATGTCGGAGGCCACTTGCACCTTCACCATTTTGTCAGGGTCGGTCACGGCGCCACCGGCCGATCCGGGCGGGGCCTTCTTCAGCTTGTCGACCACGTCCATGCCGGACACGACCTCGCCGACCACCGTGTACTGATTGTCGAGGCTGGCGCCGTCGGCAAACATGATGAAGAACTGCGAATTTGCGCTGTCGACGCTGTCACCGCGCCGCGCCATCCCGACGATGCCGCGCTTGAAGTGGACGTTGGAAAACTCCTGCTTCAGGTTCGGATATTTTGATCCGCCGGTGCCGTTGAAGTTCTGGCCGTCGCCGGTCTGCGCCATGAAACCGTCCATGACGCGGTGGAACGGCACGTTGTTGTAGAAGCCTTCGCGCGCCAGCTGCTTGATGCGCTCGGCATGCTGGGGCGCAATATCGTTCCGCAGCTTGATGACGATGCGGCCCTTGTTGGTGTCGATGACGATCGCATTGGCCTTGTCGAGGTTGGCCGGCAACGGCTGGGCGATAGCGGGAACCGCGCAGACCAGCGCGACGAGGACGGCGAGAATTCGGATCATGGAAACTCCGGATGTGGTGGCAAGAAAGAGCGGTGGTGTAGCACAAAGGCCGGCCACGAGGCCCCGTCCAACGGTCATGAACGGCGCCTGATCAGGCGAATTTGGTTTTCAGGCTTGCGACGACCGACGGCGGCACGAACGCCGAAACATCGCCGCCCATTGCCGCGATCTGACGCACCAGTGTGGCGGTGATCGGGCGGACCGGGACCGAAGCCGGAACGAATACGGTGTGAACCTCCGGCGCCATCGTCTCGTTCATGCCCGCGATTTGCATCTCATAGTCGAGATCCGTGCCGTCCCGAAGGCCCCGAAGCATAATGGTGGCGCCATGCTGCTGTGCCGCGGTCACGGTGAGGCCGTCATAGGTGGTGCAGTCAAACGCACAACCGGCCTTGCCGGCGATCGGTGCGAAAACCGCCCTCACCATGGCAAGGCGCTCTTCCACCGAAAACAGCGGCTTTTTGCCCGGATGCACGCCGATCGCCACGATCAGGCGGTCGCACAGGCCGACACCACGGCTAACCACATCCAGATGGCCGTTGGTGACGGGGTCGAATGAACCTGGATAAAGTGCGATACGGGGCATCCCCCCGTCTACCGCGCCCTGAGCGACCTCGCAAGGCAGGTCGGTTCCCTCATCCCGGGCCAAATCGCCGGTTTTTATTTTCAACCGGCTCCTGAACAACCGGCGGGGTCGGGCGTCTCCTTGGCAAGCCGGGTGTTTCATTGTCGGACAGACGACGAAACAAAACTGCGGTGGGAAGAAACCATTTTTGACGTTGGAGAAGGCGCAGCGAAACCGGCCGTGGCTATTACCGCGCCAACGAAAACGGGCCGCAGAGGCCACAACAGGGGACCATGATGATCAAAGCTCTTTCCGCCGTCGCTATTGCCGCGCTTGTTGCTACCGCGCTGACCACCCTGCCCGGCTTTGCCCCGAAGGTGGAGGCCGGGGTACCCGCGCCGCTCGCCAAGATGGATCGGCTCGACGTCGTCACTGCCAGCCCCAACTGTTCGCAGCAGGCGTGGCCGAACTTCGATGCCTCTTGCCTGCGTGCCCTTGGCACCAAGACGGCGGTTCGCGAAGCCCGGCTGGTAACGGCCGACCGTACACCATAACAATCAACCTCCCGTTGCCCGGCGTGGTGAGCGTAATTTCATGGTAATTCGCCTCGAGCCGTCGCAGACTGGCCCCCACCGCGCAACCCGCCGGCGATCTGACCGGTAGGCGCGGTCGCATTCGGGGGGCCTCGCCAGTGACCGCCACGCCAGTCGCCCACACCATCAAGTCCACTGCGATCCCCTTGACCGCCACAGTCGGCGCCCTCGGTGTCGTCTATGGCGACATCGGCACCAGCCCGCTCTATGCGCTGAAGGAAGCCGCCCGGGCGGCCGCCCATGGCGGACCGCTCCATGCAGAGGCTACCCTCGGGGTAGCCTCGCTGATTCTCTGGGCACTGATTCTCATCATCTCGATCAAATATGCGCTGCTGATCATGCGCGCCGACAACCGTGGCGAAGGCGGCATTGTCGCCCTGTTGGCGCTGCTCTCCGCCCGCAATGCCCAACCCGGCACCTGGCGGGCGCAGTTGCTGATCGTCGGCCTTGTCGGTGCCGCCCTGCTCTATGGCGACGGGGCCATCACGCCGGCGATCTCGGTGCTGAGCGCGATCGAAGGCCTCAAGGTCGATGCGCCGTCCCTCGCTCCCGCCGTTATGCCGCTGACCATCGTTATCCTGATCGGCCTGTTTGCCATGCAACGGCAGGGCACCGGCGTCATCGGACAGATATTCGGCCCGGTCATGCTCGGCTGGTTCGTCGTACTCGCCGCGCTCGGCATCCATGGCATTGCCCAGGCGCCCGCGGTACTGGCGGCGCTGAGCCCGCTTTATGCCTTCGACTTCCTGATCCACCAGGATTTCCATATCAGCTTCGCGATTCTCGGCGCGGCGTTTCTGGCGGTCACCGGCGGCGAAGCGATGTACGCCGACATGGGGCATTTCGGCAGGAATCCGATCCGGTTGGCCTGGTTCGGCGTCGCCCTGCCCGCGCTTGTGCTGAATTATTTCGGACAAGCCGCGTTGCTGGTTTCAAACCCGGGCGCGATCGACAACCCCTTCTACCAGCTCGCACCCGACTGGGCGCACTACCCCCTGGTCGCTTTCGCCACGATCGCGACGGTCATCGCCTCGCAGGCCATCATATCCGGCGTATTTTCGTTGACCCAGCAGTCGATCCAGCTCGGTTTCCTGCCGCGGATGCGCATCACGCACACCACGAGCCATGCAATCGGTCAAATCTATGTGCCGTTGGTGAACTGGTTGCTGGCTGCGGCGACGCTGGGCGCCGTCGTCGGGTTCGGTACCTCGGACGCGTTGGCCGGCGCCTACGGCATCGCGGTATCGCTTCTGATGGCGATCACCACGCTATTGGCGGCACTGGTGGCGATCCAGTGGGGTTACTCACCGATCATTGTCCTCGCCGTGAACGGCTTCTTCCTGGTCATCGACGGCATTTTCTTTGCGGCAAATTCGACCAAGCTGTTCGAAGGCGGCTGGTTTCCGCTGTTGCTTGCGGCCGCCGTTGCTTTCCTGATGCTGACCTGGCGGAGCGGCGTGCGGCTGGTCGAACGGGCGCGCGGTAATTTACGCCAGCCGGAAGAGGATCTGATCGAGACGGCGGTCAGCAAATGTCACGCACGGCTTTCCGGCACGGCGGTGTTCCTGGCGTCGGCGCCAAACGGCGTGCCGCTGGCGCTGACGCAGTTCGTCAAGCATAACCATTGCCTGCACCAACGCGTCGTGCTCGTCACGGTGTTGATCGAGGAGTCCCCGCGTATCGCGGACGAGGATCGCGCCGAGGTCATCGAGATTTCCCCGGGTATCACGCGCGTGATCCTGCACTACGGCTTCATGCAATATCCGACCATCTACGAGGGCCTCGTGCTCGCCTGCCGGCAGGCCAAGCTGCCGGGCATCGATCTCACCGACATCACCTATTACATCGGGCGCGAGACGATCATCCCAAGCCAGGACATTCCGGGCATGTGGGTGTGGCGGGAATCGGTGTTCGCGTTCCTGCAGCGCAACGCTGAACGCTCCGCGGCATTTTTTGGATTGCCGACCCGGCAGGTCGTCGAGTTTGGCACCGAGATCGAAATCTAGTCGGGCCTCGCGGGCATCGGCCAATGACCTGTCGGCTTTGACGATTGGGTCGTGATTCGATCCAGGCGAATCGGATCGAGATCTCATCCCGGCGTTGGCTAGCACGATGTCCGCGCAAACGCGGTGCCGGCGGCCTGCTATGCCTGATTCCGCAAACACGGCGCGCAATACGGGTTGTCTATAACGAAAAACCTCCGGCCGGGCATGGCCAGAGGTTTCGGAGGTATTCTGAAGATAGTGTTGCGTCTTCCCCTTGTGAGAGGCCGCCAAAGGATTCGGCAGCAACGCACTGGCATATTGCATGACTGAAAAACCTTCGTCAAATACTTTATCAACTCATGCAATTGGCTCAGACGAACAACTCGGTCGACGCAGCGGCGTGGCTTCTCGGTCGGTCTCAACCGTTTTTTCAGATACCGAACTCGAACGCCGGGAGGTCGCTGTTACCCATTTGCCATGATTTTAATTCGCCGAGTTTCAGTTAGCTGATTTGCGGCAACAGCTTGTCGTTTTTGAGAGTGATCGAAGCTCGAATGAAAACGCGAACAACCAAAATTTCCTCGGTCATCACACGCACACACAACGAAGAACCCCCGGCAGTTTCCTGCCGGGGGTTCTTTTAGGATGCTGAGACTTCGCGGATCAGAAGTTGCGCTGAACGCGGAAGTTAGCCGAGACCGTGCCCTGGCTGCCATACTGCCAGGTCGCGTTGGTCATGAGCGGCCAAGCCGAGGTCAGAGTACCGGTCGCCTCACCCCGCATGTTGGTATGCAGATAGGTGTACATGACTTCCGAGCTGAACGTCAGGTTCTTGACGGGAGTCCAGCGGGTCGTGAGACCGATCTGGGACACCGTGAAGCCCGGGTCGCAGCGGAAGTCTGAGCTGAGCGTGCCACCCATCGGTGCGCCGGTCGGAGCTACGCCCGGTATCGCCTGGCCAGTGACCGAGCGGCCGGTATAGGCCGCGCACCACAGGTTCTTGGCGGTATCGTTGTAGCTCAGGCCGGACATCGCCCCGAACAAGCTGGACGACCATTCAGGGGTCCAGTTGTGGTTGAACGCACCACGGAAACCCCAACCGCGGGTCAACTGCGTACCAGCCTGAAGCGGCGTTCCGAAGCCACCGTAAACGGCGTCGGTAACCGCACCGATCGCGAGTTTACCACCCGTGCCGGACGAGCCGGCAAGCGGCGCCACGCCACTGCTGCTAGCCAAGTAGAAGGAGCTTCCGAGAGCACCGGAGGTTCCCAGCACGTATTTGGAAGCACCCCATGACGCGGTACCTTCAATCTTGATGTCGTCGCCGGCACCGGTCGGGATGTTCTTGAACTGGAAGGCCGCACTGACCGCGCCGCCCACCTTGCTGTCGGGATGACCGAAGGATTGGGCATTCGACTGGCCTACGCCACCGATGAACTGCGAGGCACCGAGGGTGTTCGCCACCGTCCAGTAGCCAGGCGATACGTCATGGAGAGCGCCCGACAGTTGGAACAGACCCCAGGCTTGTTCGACCCGGAGGTTGCCAACGAGATCGGGAAGCATCGCACCCGAATAGGCCGTACCGACAGCAGTACAGTTCGAGCTCGCGCCACCGTAACCACCGAGGTTACAAGTACCGTTGGTGGAGGTAGTGGCGGACGAAGCCACGGCTCCGGTCGACACGTTGTTGCCAGCCCCGAAGAGGGTCGGGCTCAACAGCGTCGCGTTGAAGATCTGCGTACGGTTGTAGTCGCTGGCGCTGCTGTCATCGACGCCGATCGTCGCCGACACACCATTGCCAAACTGAGCGGTGTATTGAGCGTTGACGATGCCGGTGACCGTATCATAACCACCGCCCAGGAACGAGGTGTTGTTGCCCGGATAACCGTGCCATGGCGTGTTGAATGCCGAGGCCGATTTACCCAAGGTGAAGCCCGCCCACTGCACGAACGCAAACTCAAGACCCGAATAACCGGTGCCCGCGTAGTTCGACAGTGCCTGGCCTTGCAACGAAGCCGTATTGAGCGACGACTGGATGTTGATGCTGTTGCCCACGCCTTCAGTGGCGAAGGTTTCGTCGATCTGGCCGAAGGTACGGACGACGCCGTATTCGGTCGCGGTGCGGGTATCGATCGTCACCGCCATACGGGCGTAGTCGTTGTAATTGTTCTGGTAGCGCGTGTTGACGGCGGGGTCACCAGCAAGGAACGGCTGGTTGTTGTTGCCGCCATGGACGTTCACTTCGGCGCGCAGATAGCCGCCGATCTTGATGCAGGTGTCAGTGCCGGGAATGTAATAGAAGCCCGCACCGTACAGGGAGCAGATCCTCACGTACTCGACCGCTTTGGCCTTGACCGGAAGATCCGCCGCCTGTGCTCCGCTCATTGCGACGAGACCCGCCGCTGAGCCGAGTACAAGGGTCTTGATCATCTTCATTAGTTAACCTCCAAGTGTGAGAAAACGAGCTTCCGAAAAGGCGCCGAAAACTCAACGCTCCTCCCAAAGCGACGGACTTAACGAGCCATCCAAAATCTAACGAGCAGCCCACGAGTCGCTGAGGAACTATGCATGTGAGAATTATCTAATCAAAATACTTTATGAACTCAGGTTTCTGAATGTGACTGCACTGTGGCGCGCCGGCAACACCGGTTGTGTGGACGTTTCATGACGCTGCGATCAATTTTTGCTGATTTAGTTCTTTGATTTCGTTACTGACTTTTTAATTTACTTCGACACATAGATGGGGGAGAGATGCCCCATGGTGCGAAGTGTTAAGAAGACGATGAGTGCCGACGAATCCCGAGGCCAGACTGAGTTACGGGAGGCCGCCGGAAAGAATCAGGACCTTGTTCGGCGATTCACCTGGGAGGTTGCTTCGATCAATGTGCACCTCCAGGAAATCCGTTATTTCTGGGCCAAAACGCTCGGAATCAGCGGACCCCAATGGATGATCCTGATGGCTTTGGCCGATCTGGATCAGGGCGACGGCATCTCGGTAAAAGTCGTGTCGAAAATGCTTCACGTCGACCCGTCGTTTGTGACGACTCAATCGAAGCTGCTGGAGAAAAAAGGCTTCGTTCGTCGGCGGGTGTCCGAGGAGGACGCCAGAATCGTTCAGATGTCACTGACCGACAAGACCTACAAGCACATGGAAAGCCTGGCCTCGCAGCGCGAGAGCCTGAGCAGCTTCATCTTCGACGAATTCAGCGACCGCGAACTGACCGAATTGAACGGCAAGCTCAGCGGGCTCAAGAACCGTCTCGAGAAGGCCTGCCTGAAGATTGCGATCGATATGTGAAGCATGATCCGGAAAGCGCGTCCTCTGGCTCCGACCGGCGGATGGACAGCGGTTTTGCCTCGCGACAGACGCGAAGCGCATGCGCGGCGATCATGCTTAACAAAAAGTTGGAGCGGAACGGCGAGGCTCGGCGCGCAGCCGCTCAGCCCAGCTGTTCGAAGCGTTGCGCCAGCCAATCAAAGATGAATTCGTTGGCCAGGGTCGGATTATCGGAATGCCCCTGCGATGCGGCGGTTTCCGAGCCTCTGAAAAACTTCAGTGAAATATCCGGGTGAGTGCCCCTCACCTGCTCGAAGAGTTCGGTGACCTGGTCCGCCTCGAGCCAACCATGCTCTCCGAAGGTCACCAGAACCGGGCAGCGGAGCTGGCGGGTGATGCCGGAATAGCCGTTGATTCCGGCAAGGTCTGAACTCTGCGATGCCGCGCGGCCGGTCAGGAATTGACGTTCGTGCAGATCCCAGAGCCCGGCGTCGCAGACCGCCGCCGCAAAACGCTGGTCAAGCGCGACGCCGCGGGCCACGAAGGAAGAGCCCACATCTCCGACAATCGCGACACGGCGCTCGTCGACATCGTCCCTGAGCGTGAGGAAGTCCATCACGCTGCAGATCGCCGTTTCGAGATCGCTCCGGCCGGCTATCTGGTCGAAGTCGACGTTGTCGCCCGGCCCCCACAGGTCAACCGCCAGCAACGACATGCCGCGATCATGGGCGTAACGTGCCGTCTTGTATAAATACTCTTCCTTTCGGTGCCCGGGCTCCCCGATACAGACCACCACCGGCGAACGATCCCGGCCACGCAGGAAGTAACCTTCGAGCGGATGGTCCTCAACCCAAGGGATTTCCACGACCTCGGCGCCGGGCAGCTGTTCCAGGTATTTGCCGACATTGGCGCGAATACTTGCCAGCGCCGATCGCCTCCTTCGATCTCCATGATCGAGGTTCAGCATGGAGGCCTGGTGGTAATTTGCCGATCTGAGCCAGTTGCTCCGGGCAGTCAGCAGATTCCCGTTCCGTAACGCTGCGTTACCGCGTTCGCTGCTGGCGTCCGCGATCCGCTTCCATTCGCGGTGCCAACTGTCTTCATCCGACGCATCGATCCGGCTCGCGGTCAGAAAGCATTCCGAAACCGTCGCACCACCCTCTTGAGCCGATCCCAGCAGCCGCATCAATTCGACGGACAGATCTTCGTTGTCCGGCCATTGGACCCATCCTTCGGAACGAAATTGCGCCTGTGAAAAGATCGGCTGCATCATTCAGCTATTAGCTCCCGCTTCAAGATACGTTGCACGACGCGATGAACGTCCACCCGGGTCGGTTGCACCGAAGGCCGGCGGCCGAACTTCGGGGAATCCGCCAATTCCGGAGCCGCCTTTGGCTGGGCGGTAAAGCCCAACCTTTCCGGTCTCATGACTCATGTGAGTATTTGAAGTTTAGAGCTGGCGATGGCGCACGCGGGTTGAGGGAGGAAACATCACACCCCTCGGATCGGGCCGATCGATTTTGTAATGCTCGCGCCACCGCGCATCCAACGGATGGCCGCTATCATCTGTCCCACGCATCGCTTTCCTCCTCTGGGACGTCCCCGGATTTTTCCGGTGTTTTTGCGCAGCGCACCGCCGCAACGGATGCGATTCTGCCTGTCCCTATTCGCTCAGTTTAGTTGCGTAAATCACCTACCTCGCCAAACACCGAAACTGCGTGCTTGACCGTCTTAACGACACATCATCATTGCGGGGGACCGTTGCAGTCCCCTTATTTACGAATGCTACACATGTTGTAAGCGGCAGGTCAATACGACGCAGCCACGGCGCTCGATGCGCTCGCCGCTAATTTCCATGAATGCCGGCAGTCCGGTATCCCACATTGCATCGACCGTCACGAACGGCCCTGCGTCGGGCGTTAGGTGACGGTACGCGGCGCCGAGACGCGCGCAAGCGCGCCTCTCGCCACCGGGAGTTGCTAACCGCCCTCGCCGTTCTCACCGTTCTCGCCGTCGTCACCGATATGCTCGACGGAAACGACGTGTTCGTCTTCCGCGGTATCGAACACGATGACGCCCTGGGTGGAACGGCCTGCGATTCGAATGCCCTCGACCGGACAACGAATCAACTGTCCCTTGTCGGTCACCAGCATGATCTGGTCACTGTCTTCGACTGGGAAAGACGCCACCAGCTTGCCGTTGCGATCGTTGACAGACATAGCAACGATACCTTTGCCGCCTCGGCCCGTGGTCCGGTACTCGAAAGACGACGAGCGCTTGCCGTAGCCGTTTTCGCTGATTGTCAGAACGAACTGTTCGCTGGCGGACATTTCGACATAACGCTGCTCGCCGAGCTCGATGGCGCCGGACGCTTCCTCGTTGTCGGTCCCGGCCTCTTCCTCGGCGCCACCGCGACGTACCGCATTGGCGCGGCGCAGATAGGCCGCACGTTCTTCGGCGTCCGCATCCATGTGGCGCAGGATGGTCAGCGAGATCAATTCGTCCCCGTTGGGCAAGGCGATACCGCGCACGCCCATCGAAGTGCGCCCCTGGAACACCCGCACGTCGGTGACGGGGAAGCGGATGCACTGGCCGCCGGCGGCGGTCAAAAGCACGTCGTCATGCTCGGTGCAGATCTGCACGTCGACAATCAACTCGGTGGCGTCGAGTTTCATGGCGATAATGCCGGAGCGCCGGACGTCGATGAAGTCCGAAAGCTTGTTGCGGCGGACATTGCCGCCGGTGGTGGCGAACATCACATCAAGATTGGCCCAGGACAATTCGTCCTCGGGCAGCGGCATGATCGTGGTGATGCGCTCGCCTTGCTCGAGCGGCAGGATGTTGATCAGCGCTTTGCCGCGCGCATTCGGCGCCGCCATCGGCAGTCGCCAGACCTTTTCCTTGTAGACTTGGCCGCGCGAGGAGAAAAACAGTACGGGCGTGTGGGTCGAGGCCACGAACAGCCGGCTGACGAAATCCTCGTCGCGGGTCTGCATGCCCGAGCGGCCCTTGCCGCCCCGGCGCTGGGCGCGATAGGCCGACAACGGTACGCGCTTGACATAACCGGCGTGCGATACCGTGACAACCATGTCCTCCCGCTGGATCAGGTCCTCGTCCTCGACCTCGTCTTCCTGGTCGATGATGACGGTCTTGCGCGGGGTCGCGAATTTCGATTTTACCTCGGCCAGTTCCGCCTTGACGATCGCCTGCACCCGGGCGCGCGAGCGCAATATCTCGAGATAGTCGGCGATCTCGATCGCCAACTGGTCGAGTTCTTCGGAAATTTCGTCGCGCCCGAGCGCCGTCAGGCGCTGCAGCCGCAGGTCGAGGATGGCTTTCGCCTGTTCGAACGACAACCGCGCGGTGCCTGCCGCGGTCATTCGATGCCGGGGATCATCGATCAGCGTGATCATGGTCTCGACATCCCTCGCCGGCCAGTCCCGCGCCATCAGGGTATCGCGCGCGGTATTGGGATCGGGCGAGGTCCGGATAACCCGGATCACCTCGTCGATATTGGCGACCGCGATCGCGAGACCCACCAGGATGTGGGCGCGATCGCGGGCCTTGTTGAGCAGGAACTTGGTCCGCCGAGTAATTACCTGCTCGCGGAAGGCCACGAACAGCGTCAGCAGATCCTTCAGGTTCATCGTCTGCGGACGGCCCTGGTCCAGCGCCAGCATATTTGCAGGAAAATTGGATTGCAGCGGCGTGAAGCGGTAGAGCTGGTTCAACACCACGTCGGCCATCGCGTCGCGCTTCAATTCGATCACGACGCGAAAACCGTCGCGGTCGGACTCGTCGCGCAAGTCGGCGATGCCCTCGATCTTTTTCTCGTGTTTCAACTCGCTGATGCGCGCGACCATGGTGGCCTTGTTCACCTGGTAGGGAATTTCCGAGATGACGATGGCTTCGCGATCCTTGCGGATGTTGTCGATCGAAACCTTGCCGCGCATCACGATCGAGCCGCGGCCGAGATGATAGGCCGAGCGGATCCCCTGGCGCCCCAGAATGATCCCACCGGTCGGAAAATCCGGTCCCGGAATAATTCGGATCAGATCGTCGATGCCGAGCGCGGGGTCGTCGATCAACGCCATGCAGGCATCGATAACTTCGCCGAGATTGTGCGGCGGGATATTGGTAGCCATGCCGACCGCGATGCCGCCGGCGCCGTTGACCAGAAGGTTCGGAAACTTTGCCGGAAGCACGGACGGCTCGGTTTCCGAATTGTCGTAATTGGGCTGGAAATCGACGGTGTCCTTGTCGATATCTCCGAGGACCTCGAGTGCCACCCGGCTCAGGCGCGCTTCGGTATATCGATACGCGGCGGGCGGATCGCCATCCACGGACCCGAAATTGCCCTGACCGTCGATCAGCGGCGCGCGCATGGAGAATTCCTGCGCCATCCGGACCATTGCGTCGTAAATCGACTGGTCGCCGTGCGGATGATATTTACCGATGACGTCGCCGACCACGCGAGCGGACTTGACGTATTTCTTGTCGGGCGTGTGGCCCTGCTCATACATCGAATAGAGGATGCGCCGATGCACCGGCTTGAGGCCGTCGCGCGCATCCGGCAACGCCCGCGCCACGATCACGCTCATGGCGTAATCGAGGTAGGAGCGTTTCATCTCGTCCAGGATGGATACGGGGCGAATATCCGAGGGCGCCGGGGGCTCTCCGGGCGTCTTATCTTCGTGGTCAGCCAAAGGGGGAATCCGTCAGTTCTTGCTCGGGAATCATATAGCGTATCGAGGCCATTCAAACCACCCCCTACAGGTTCCAGGGATAGGTTGTTCCCTTCGTTTTTCCAGAGACTTAGGCGGAATGCCGGCGGGTTGCGCCGGACCGGTCAGCGCGGCTCTGACGATCGCGCGCCGCCCTCCTGACCGCAGGCCGACGCGTCGGTTTCCGTCGATCCCTCGGGCCGCCGGCGCAGCATGGCTCGAGACTTCGCCCCACCCGTCATGTCCCGACAGGGCTCGTCTCAAACCTAGAATGGAATGTCGTCGTCCATGTCGCTGTTGCGCGCGCCGGCCGCGACAGCGCGGCGGGGCGCAGGTGACGGGCTGCTGGAGCCGAAATCGCCGCCGGAATCATCGCCTCCAAAATTGCCGCCGCCGCTGCCGCCGCTGCGGCCGTCGAGCATCGTCAGGGTCGAGTTGAAGTTCTGCAGCACGACCTCGGTCGAGTATTTCTCGACGCCGCTCTGATCGGTCCATTTCCGCGTCTGCAGCGCGCCCTCGATGTAAACCTTGGCGCCCTTCTTGAGATATTGCTCGGCGACCTTGCAGAGCCCCTCGTTGAAGATGACCACGCGATGCCATTCGGTTTTTTCCTTGCGCTCGCCGGTGGCCTTGTCGCGCCAGGTATCGGAGGTCGCGATGCGCAGGTTGGCGATCGGCCGTCCGTCCTGGGTTCGCTTGATTTCAGGATCAGCGCCGAGGTTGCCGATCAAAATCACCTTGTTCACACTTCCCGCCATTGCCGCTCTCCACTCTCGAAATTACTCGGCTGATCCGGCGCTCACCGTTGCGGGCGTGCGTTTCGATCCTGCCGTGAAAACTACTTCGGATTGACCCTATACGCTCGCCAGTCCCGCAAGCCCCGCGATCCCCGGGGTTATCCACATATAGCACCGCCGCGCGTTATGTTCCAGTTTTGTTCCCGGATGGATTTTAAGGTATCCTGGTAGGTGGCAACTGCCAGGATGCTGGAAAAGTTCCCCGGCTCGCCGAATAGCCTAACAAAATCATAAGCTTGAGCGAGAGCCACTTCGTTGGCGACTGTTGCATATCGGAGACGGCATTTTCAGCTGAATCGCGTATCTTCCTGCTCGGGAATGGATGGGGCTCGCGGCCGTTCAACGCTGGCGCCAAGGCGAATTCGAAGGAAGATTGAGAGATAGGTCGTCTGGAGAAATTTTGATGAAGAAGTTTTTGCTGGGCACGGTTGGTTTGATTGCGATGGTTGGCTCTGCCTCGGCGGCAGACATCGCCGCCGGTCCCTACAAGGCTGCACCGGTATACGTTTCTCCCGCCTATGACTGGAGCGGGTTCTACATCGGCGGCAACGGCGGTTGGGGATCAACCCGCAATTGCTGGGACAATCTCACGTCGGCGGG
Organism: uncultured Alphaproteobacteria bacterium; assembly: GCA_963756215.1. Classification (GTDB taxonomy): domain Bacteria; phylum Pseudomonadota; class Alphaproteobacteria; order Rhizobiales; family Xanthobacteraceae; genus Bradyrhizobium. Next base: position 231,852 of record CAVWMY010000006.1, read on the forward strand.
GGCGTTTTTTGCATCGGAAGGCTGTCATGACGCAACCGGCGGCGTTGCGGGTGGTCAGCTTGGCTATCGCTGGCAGACCGGCGGCTGGGTGTTCGGTCTCGAGGGCCAGGGCGACTGGGCTGATCTGAGCGGATCGAATATCAGCGCATTGACCGGCGGCCGCAATCGCTCGCGCATCGATGCGTTCGGCCTGTTCACAGGCCAGATCGGTTACGCCTGGAACAACGCCCTGCTCTACGTCAAGGGCGGCGCCGCAGTGACCGACGGTCGCAACGACATCCTCTTCGTGCCCAGCAACGCGTTGTTCGCCACCACCGGCGACCAGACCCGTTGGGGCGCCACGCTGGGTGTTGGCCTCGAGTTCGGCTTCGCGCAGAACTGGACGGCCGGCGTCGAATACGACCATCTGTTCATGGAAGACCAGAACGTCAACTTCTTTACGCCGGTCGGCGGTTTCTTCGCGGGAACCGACCGGGTCCGTCAGGACGTCGATCTCGTGACCGTACGCGTCAACTATCGCTGGGGTGGGCCGGTTATTTCAAGGTACTGATTTTCGTTTCGTTGGGGGGACTGAAAAGGCCGGCCATCGCGCCGGCCTTTTTATTGGTCGCGTCCTGTCAACGGGCGCTTCCCGGCGGCCCTGCCGGCCGCTCCGGTGCGATTTCACCTGTCAGCACCTGTCTTGCGATCCGGGCTGCAACTTCCGCTGCAACAAACCGTTGATGGCTGACATGCGGCACTGGAAATGTCCGCGCGTTCTTCCTACGTTCCGACTACACCCATTGGCGTTCGCTTCCGGTTTCACCGCGATGCGCGCGCGTATGTTTTTGCGCGTCTGGAATTGCCCGCATGGATGAAGTGATCAAGGCGAAGCGCCAACACACCGGTTCAGGCATGCGCGCGATCACGATCCGCGGTGCGCGCGAGCACAACCTGAAAAATGTCGACCTGGAAATCCCGCGCGACCGACTGGTGGTGTTCACCGGCCTGTCCGGCTCGGGGAAATCCTCGCTCGCTTTCGACACCATCTACGCCGAGGGTCAGCGCCGCTACGTCGAGTCGTTGTCGGCCTATGCACGCCAGTTCCTGGAGATGATGCAGAAGCCGGACGTCGACCAGATCGACGGCCTGTCGCCGGCGATTTCCATCGAGCAGAAGACCACCTCGAAGAATCCGCGCTCGACGGTGGGTACTGTCACCGAGATCTACGACTACATGCGGCTGCTGTGGGCGCGGGTCGGCATTCCCTATTCGCCGGCGACGGGCCTGCCGATCGAAAGCCAGATCGTGTCGCAGATGGTCGACCGGGTACTGGCGCTGCCGGAAGGCACGCGGCTCTATCTGCTGGCGCCGGTGGTACGCGGCCGCAAAGGCGAGTACCGCAAGGAGCTCGCCGAATACCTCAAGAAGGGCTTCCAGCGGGTCAAGATCGACGGGGCGTTTTACGAACTGGCCGAGGCGCCCAATCTCGACAAGAAGTTTCCCCACGACATCGACGTCGTGGTGGACCGCATTGTGGTGCGGCCCGACATGGGCCAGCGGCTGGCGGAAAGCTTCGAGACCGCGCTGAAACTCGCCGACGGGCTCGCGGTGATCGAATATGCCGACGCGCCGGCCGCGGCGGCCGAGGAGAAGAAGTCCGACAAGAAGACGGCAAAGATCCACGACAAGAGCGGTCCCGAGCGGATCCTGTTCTCCGAGAAGTTCGCCTGCCCGGTGTCCGGCTTCACCATTCCGGAGATCGAGCCCCGGCTGTTTTCCTTCAACAACCCCTACGGCGCCTGCCCAGCCTGCGGCGGCCTCGGCGTCGAACAGCATGTCGATGAGGACCTGGTCATTCCCGACAAGGAATTGACCTTGCGAAAGGGCGCGATTGCGCCGTGGGCGAAATCGTCGTCGCCCTATTATGTCCAGACCCTGACCGCGCTTGGCAAGTTCTACAAGTTCACGCTCGACACCAAGTGGAAGGACCTGCCGAAGAAGACGCAAAACGCCATCCTGCACGGCTCCGGCGAGGACGAGATCAAATTCTCCTATGAAGACGGCGTGCGCTCCTACGATACCAAGAAGCCGTTCGAGGGCGTCATCACCAACATCAACCGGCGCTACCGCGAGACCGACAGCGAGTGGGCCCGCGAGGAGCTCGGCAAGTATTTTTCCGACGTACCCTGCGAGGCCTGCCACGGCTACCGGCTCAAGCCGGAGGCGTTGTGCGTCAAAATCGGCGGCAAGCATATCGGTGAGGTGTCCGAACTGTCGGTGCGCCGCGCCGGTGAATGGTTCGAAAGCGTCCCGAACGTACTCAACGCGCAGCAAAACGAGATCGCGGCGCGGGTGCTCAAGGAGATCCGCGAACGGCTGTCGTTCCTGCTCGATGTCGGCCTAAACTACCTAACCCTGGCGCGCGCGTCCGGCACCCTGTCCGGCGGTGAGAGCCAGCGCATTCGCCTGGCCTCCCAGATCGGCTCGGGGCTGACCGGGGTGCTCTATGTGCTGGACGAACCCTCGATCGGCCTGCATCAGCGCGACAATGCGCGGCTATTGGAAACCCTGAAGCGGCTGCGCGACCTCGGCAACACCGTGATCGTGGTCGAGCATGACGAGGATGCAATCCGGTTGGCCGATTACGTCGTCGACGTCGGTCCCGGCGCGGGCACCCATGGCGGCAATATCGTCGCCCAGGGCACGCCCGCCGACATCATGAAGAACCCGAAGTCGCTGACCGGCAAATACCTCACCGGAGAATTGTCGGTTGACGTGCCCGAACGTCGGCCGCCGAACCATCGGCGCACGATCAAGGTCGTCAACGCGCGAGGCAACAATCTGAAGAACGTCTCCGCGGAGATTCCGCTCGGCCTGTTCACCTGCGTCACCGGGGTGTCCGGCGGTGGCAAGTCGACGCTTTTGATCGACACGCTCTACCGTGCGATCGCCCGCAAGCTCAACAATGCCAGCGAAGGTGCTGCGCCTCACGACCGCATCGAGGGGCTGGAGCATATCGACAAGATCATCGATATCGACCAGTCGCCGATCGGGCGCACCCCGCGCTCCAATCCCGCAACCTATACCGGCGCGTTCACGCCGATCCGTGAGTGGTTCGCCGGCCTGCCCGAAGCCAAGGCGCGCGGCTACGAGCCCGGACGATTTTCCTTCAACGTCAAGGGTGGCCGCTGCGAGGCCTGCCAGGGCGACGGCGTCATCAAGATCGAGATGCACTTCCTGCCCGACGTCTACGTCACCTGCGACGTCTGCAAGGGCAAGCGCTACAACCGCGAGACGCTGGAGGTGCTGTTCAAGGGCAAGTCGATCGCCGACGTACTCGACATGACGGTCGAGGAAGCCGCCGAGTTCTTCAAGGCGGTACCGCGCGTGCGCGAGACTTTCAAAACCTTGCACCGTGTCGGCCTTGATTACATCCATGTCGGCCAGCAGGCGACGACCTTGTCCGGCGGCGAAGCCCAACGCGTCAAGCTCGCCAAGGAATTGTCGAAGCGCGCAACCGGCCGCACGCTCTACATTCTGGACGAGCCGACGACCGGCCTGCATTTCCACGACGTCAAGAAGCTTCTGGAAGTGCTGCACGAGCTGGTGTCGCAGGGCAACACGGTGGTGGTGATCGAGCACAATCTCGAGGTGATAAAAACCGCCGACTGGGTGATCGACCTCGGCCCGGAAGGCGGCGACGGCGGCGGCGAAATCGTCGCCTGGGGACCGCCGGAGGATATCGTCAAGGCGCCGCGCAGCTACACCGGCAAGTTTCTTGCGCCGGTGCTGGCAAAGGCGGAGGGCGGACGAAAAAAACGCGGCGCGAGCGAGGCGGCGGAATAGCTCGCCCAACGGAATACCTACTGACTGTGGAGATTGCCTTCGGCGCCGCGGCCGCCGGCGATCGCTCGTACTTCGTGGATCAACAGCGCCGCAAACTTTCGTGAGCGGCATTCACCGCGTACGCGGTGACACAGTGCAGCAGATTATGCAACCTTAAATGGTTAACGGACCTGAGATCAATCCGTGGCAAACTCTGGACTCATTCCGCCATTGCCGCCTCCACGAACCCCGCCGGATCGTCGCAGAACTCGCGCATCACCTTGTAATGATCCGTTTGTTCGACGGTGACGGGATCGAACCCATACTTTGACAATCGCAGCAGCCGCGCACCGGGATAGGCCATCAGCATCGGCGAATGAGTGGCCATGATGATCTGGCAAATGGTGGAGGTTTCCATCATCCGCATCAATTTAAGGAATTCAATCTGGCGTGACGGCGACAGAGCCGATTCCGGCTCGTCGAACATGAAGATGCCCTGCCGCTGGCAGCGTTCCTGAAAGAACCTCAAGAAGCCCTCGCCGTGTGAATGCGAGAGAAAATCCGGCGGAGACGACCCAAGGGGGTCATCCTTGGCCGCCTTGTCGAGATACCTCGCAATCGAGAAAAAGCTTTCTGCGCGGAAGAACCATCCGTTGGTGATCTTGGGTAGCCAGCTTGCGCGAAGCGCAGCCGAGAGACTGCCACCCATCTTTTCCACCGCATCGGAGTGATCAACCGGCCTATAGCCTTTGCCGCCGCCGGCCTCGTCATAGCCGGCCAGAACGGCAATGCCCTCCAGCAGGGTGGACTTGCCGGTACCATTTTCGCCGACAATGATGGTGATCGGCCGGTCGAAACTCAGCTCAAAATCGTCGCCCAGGAATGGAAGACAGAATGGATAGGCCTCGCGGTCGGGAATGCGCGATGGCTCCAACCAGAGCCGCTTGAGATAAGGCGCCGGCAAATTGATGGTGCGATTCCGCTTTGAACTCATGGGCTGGGGTCCGAATTAGCCGCGCGGTGCAATAAGCTCATATCGGCCCGACATATAGTACACTTCCCGGAACACAACAAGAACAATTTACTCCCATAGGTAGTATTATGTTCACGCTCAACCATTGTCTGGCGCGCGCCGATGTCCGATTTGTCTCACGCGCAGGAGGCGAACCGATGCGCAGACTGCCTTCAATTCCCAGCCCGAGCATCGGGAGCGCCGCAGCGGATGCCTAGCAACATCTATGCGCTCTTCCGTGGTGCCATCCTCAATGAGCAATACGTGCTCTGCACGTACGAAGGTCGCTATCGCGAATTGTGCCCTCACATCATCGGCACCAACAGGAACGGCGAAGAGGTCGTACTGGCGTGGCAATTCGCCGGCGAAAGCAGCGGCAGCCTGCCGCAATGGCGCTGCTTGCGAATTGCCAATGCCAGCGATGCCCGGGTGCGCGATGGCCGCTGGCACGCCGGCGGCTCGCACAAGACGACGCAGAAATGCGTGACCGACATCGACCTCGACATCAATGTTCACGTGCGCAAGCTGCGATAACGGGTAATAGCCCGCATGAGCGGAGCGACATTCGGGAGCCACAACGAACCCGGATATCGCTTGCGTTCATCCGGGCTACGGCGATTACCGTGCTTCGCCGTCGAACGATCGCTGTAATGCCGACAATCGATCGAGCGCAGCCTGCGGCAGCGGGCCTTTCTGGACCGCGGCGAGCGCTTCCTCGAATTGTTGTGGCGTTGCCATACCGACCAGGATGGTGCCCATCGCGGGATGCGAGATCGCAAACCGCGTGGCCGCTTCGGTCAGGCTGGCGGCGAACCCTTCCGTGACCAGCGGCAACAGACGGCGTGCGCGGTCGATGTCGGCGTTGTAGCTGACAGCCGAGCCGATCGGCTCGGGCGCCGGGCTCGCAATCGGGTGACGGTCGGCCGAGCCCGACAACGCGCCGCCGGCCAGCACGCGGATGCCCACCACGCCAACGACGGCGGCGTTGGTATGATGGAACAATCGCCGATAATCCTGGGCCGGATAATTCGCCGGCAACTCTACGGCGGCAGATGGGTTGAGCATGTTGTAGACCACCTGCGCGCTGTCGAAGACGCCGGCATCGATCACTTCGTGCAACGCCGCCGTGTCGCCCACGGCCGTCATCCCGAGAAAACGAATTTTTCCCTGCTGACGCAGGCGATCGAATGCCGGTACCACGTCATCCAGCACCTGTCGCACGCTCAGCGCCGCCGCCTCGTCCCCCTCGTCGCTGATAGCATTGTGCAAATGAAGGATGTCGACCCGGTCAAGACGGAGTCGCGCCAGACTGCCTTCGAGCGATGCCGTTACGGTATCGGCAATGCGGCCGAACGCACCGGGCGGCAACCGGACCTTGGTGCCGACGGCGACGTTGGCCGGTTTGAGGTTTTGCAGGATACGGCCAAGGTTCTTTTCCAACTCGCCATCGCCGTATTGCACCGCGGTGTCGAAGTAGTTGACGCCTGCCGCGATCGCGCGCGCGACGGTGCGCTCCTGGTCGGCAGGATCACCCCGCACCATCAACCCGCCCACGGCGCCGCAGCCGAAGCCGAGCATCGAGAGCCGCATCCCCGTGCGCCCAAAGACCCGCATTTGCATCACCGTTCCTCCACCCGACGAGAATTATGCGATGCCGGGCGTTCGTTTCTTATCCCTGATGTCTTTCGTACGACGACGACTGTGCGCCACTTTTACGAATCATGCTCTAGGAGCCCGATCCACCCGTCACGATCTTCTCGTTGAGTTTTTGATCCACGATCTGCACGGTGCGGTCGATGTCGGCATTGGGCATGCCAAGTTGATGCGAAATCAACTTCACCAACAGATCGACCCGCTCGATGAACGGCGCTCCACTGGCAACCGCGCGAGCCGCCGACGAAGGCTTCAGCAGGCTTTCCGCCGCCTTGGCATATTTCGCGAACGGCACCTGGTCTCCGGGATCGGCTCCGAGACGCCGCGCGACACCGTCGACATGGTCGTAGATCGTTTGCGAGAGCTTCAAGTCCTGGTGTACGGCGTCGCGGATCGACTGTGGCTCATGCAGCGTGATGCATCGATAATTCCCGGTCAGCAGCATCGACCATTTAGCGAGCGGGACGAAAAGTGAATCGAACACTTTAAGTTTGACCGGCACATCCTGACCATCCAACTTCACCGCGTCGATATCGGCTTCCAGCTCGCGAAGCAGCCGGTTATGGGCCTCATCAGCGAATGCCGATGCCTTGAAATTCGTCGGCAGGCCGACATGCAGAACGTTTGGCGCTTCTTCCGGCGGACGGAAGGCCTGCGGATCTGGCGAGCAGAGAGATACGAGGCCCGGCTTGAAGCGCTCCCATACCAGCGCGTTGGTGTAGGCCTCCTCCAGATCCATTTCCGCCAACGCCGGGATGCGTTTGAGATAAGGCAAGGGCGGCATGTTCATGATGGAAAGGCAAGGCAGGTTCGCCGAGGCGATCTTGATCATCAGCACCCGGATCGTATGGTTGGTGTATTGCGGCTCCTGCATCGCAAGACCGACCAGGTCATAACGGGAAAGATTGACGTCTTCGGGCGGAGTGGCGTCCAGCTTCCCGGGCAGATTGCGCGAGAAGATCGCCCGGTGCACTGCCTCGTCGCGCAACTTGATGCGAACTTCAGTCCCTTCGCGATTGATGAGTTCCGCAGTCTTCTTGCGACAAACCAACGTCACGTTGTGACCCGCCATCAGCAATTTGGTGGCCAGCAATGAGCCGTACGAGGCTCCCAGAATAAGAATATTACGCGCCATGCTTTCCCTGCCTTCCGATGTTCTCAACCCGACCGTAAGCAATTTTCGTGGAACGTCAAAGCCCGCGAAACGTCGCGTAAGGGATGATCCGGAGGTGGAAACCGGTTCTCCAACGCGCGCCATGTCGTTCCGATTGAACCGGCTGCCCGAGGATTGAATCGGAAACGCGAGGCCCCGTCATGCTCACAACACTTCGAGCACGAGCTCCATCGTCATCAGCACCGGATTGTCGCCGCGCTTCAGCCGTCCCTCGGCAAGGCCGCCGGTGTAATCGACCATCGCGACGTCGATCGCGGCCTCCAGCTCGCCGCCCTCGCCCGCCGAAACTTCGCCCGAGCTGATCGCGACTTCGGTTGCGAACGGCTCGACGATCTGCCCATCCGCGAAGCGCGCGCCGATGGTGCTGCCGACGCCGCCACGAATTCTGGCCCGTCTGATTCCGCGTTCGTTGCAGAAGGCCTCCAGCGCGCCGGAAAAATCCTGGTTCGGCCGTAGCCGCAACGCAAAGGCCCTCCCAATGGTCTCAGCGTCGGTTGTCGCACAGGCGACCGGCCCGAACAGCGTGAAATTGGTCTCGGCGTCCGGTTCCGACACGAATGCCGCGCCATCGATGCCGAAGGCCTCCACAGCAAAGGGCTCGGCCACGATGGCTTCCTCGGGCAGGATATGGCCGCCATTGACGCGGCCGTCGGCTTCGGTCCACAGGCCGTGGCAATGGAAAAAAGGCGCGTCGTCGCGCGTGCCGAGCGTCATCGCCGCCATGTTCAATCGGGTGATGCCGGCCGGGCGATAGACGTCGCTGTAGAAGGCGGCATGCTCGGGGGTCTTGGCCAGCGCGGGCATCACATAAGAGAACGGGCCCAGCGCGCCGCGTTTGGCGCGAAGCGTGCCGCTTGCAAACCCTTCCGCTGCAAAGCCGCGACGCGCGGCCTCCAACAGCGGCACGCCCGCCTGCAGCGTGAGATTGAAAGCGCGGCCGCGGGCTTCCACCCATTGGATGCGCGCAGGCGTCGCGGGACCAGGCTGCTCGATCCGTCGCATCAACCGCCTTCTGGTTTCGAGATGATGTCAAGGAGCCCGCGCGCCTCCAATTCATCGCGGACCAGGCGCTTCGGCACCTTGCCGTAGCCGGACTTCGGCAAGGCATCCCAGAAGAAGAAGCGCTTCGGCATTTTGTACCGGGCGACCTTTGGCGCCAGGAAGCCCGCCAGGTCGGCCTCGCTAAGCGCATCAGCGCCTTCCCGCGCCACGCACACGGCGATGCCCACCTCGCCCCAAAACGGATCGGGCACGCCGAGCACCGCCACCTCGCCGATCGCGGGATGGGTCAGGATCTTCTCCTCGACCTCGCGCGGATAGATGTTGGAGCCGCCCGAGATGTACATGTCGGAGGCGCGGCCGGTGATGTAGACAAAACCGGCTTCATCCATATGACCGAGATCGCCGGTGCGAAACCAGCCGTCACGAAACGCCTTGGCATTGGCCTCGGGGTTGTCGTAATAGCCCGCGAACACGGCCGGACCGATGACGCAGATCTCGCCGGTCTCGAACGGCGCGAGTTCGCGGCCGTCTTCGCCCTGGATCGAAACCTCCATGCCAGTTCGTTCGAAGCCGCAGGTGCCGATGCGAGCATGCGGTCCATCCTCGGGATCATGCAATGCGGGCGGCAGCACTGTAATGTTGCCGGTGACCTCTCCGAGACCGAAATACTGCACCAGCACCCCGCCGAGCTTTCTCAGCGCAGCCTTCTGGTCTTCGCGATACATCGGCGCGCCGGCATAGATGATGTAGCGCAGCGACGAGTGGTCATGGCGATCGGCGGCCGGATGCTCCACCATCATCTTGAGGATCGTCGGCACCGTGAAGATATTGCTGACCCGGTGGCGTTCGATCAATCGGAAGGCCTCGTCGATATCGAAGCGCTCGGACGACAACAGGATGGTCGGCACGCCGCGCGCGGTCTGCACCAGTTGATGGACGCCCGCGCCGTGCGACAGCGGCGCCACCACCAGCGACGCATCCCGCTCGGTGGTATCCGGCATGAGATCGCAGAGGTGATTGGTCACCACGAAGGCCATCTGGCCGTGCGTCAGCACGGCGGCCTTGGAGCGCCCCGTGGTGCCGGAAGTGAAGAAGAACCAGCAGGGATCGTCGTACTCGACCACGGTATTTTCAACCTGGGCGCCGAGGTGCGCCTTGATCGCCTCGCCCACGGATTGCTCACCGAAGGAGCCCTCGCCGATCCGCCAGATGAATTCGATGTCAGGGCTCGAGACCGCGGCGACATGGTCAGGAAAATCGCCATGACAGAGGAACGCTTTGGCGCCGGAAGCTTCCGCTAAATAGGCGACCTCCTCCGGCAGCAACCGGAAATTGGTTGGCACCCAGACCGCGCCGAGCCGGAACGCGGCGAACATCGACCAGAACATCTCGTCGCCATTGTTGGAATGGACCAGGATGCGATCGCCCTTGACGATGCCGCGGGCGGAAAGTGCCGCCGCCAGCGCCGAGACCAGCGCGTCGATCTCGCGCCACGTCCAGGAACGCTCACCCCAGATGAAACCAACACGGTCGCCGTGGCGACGCGCGTTCTGGGTGAGCAGATGCGCCAGATTCATCACCCGGCGCGACATCCGTGTCACGCCGCCGCGCGGTGCCGTCATGGCCGCAGTTACAGTCATTTGGCTTTCATCTCCGTCCCATCCAGGTACCCGCCGCCAGTAGTATCAGGCCCACCACGCCGGCGGCGACGCCATGTTTGGTATGCACCTGGCTCGCGCCGGCCTGATGCCCGGGGAAAAAGCCCGGCAGCTGATCTGCCGGCGTCAGGAAATAGACAGCAGCGACGATGAGCAGGATAACGCCGAGCGCATTCAGGACAAGCTTCATGGACATACCTCCCTGGAGCGGAAGTCAGCCCCGCCCTTCACGAAAATTCAATCAGAAACAGCCGCGCTTGTTAATGGCACTCGAAACATGCTCATTAGATTCTTCAAGAGCTGTTCCAGCGGACTTACCGGATGTACGAAGTTACCAATAACAAGACGAAGCAGCGCTACGAGCTGGAGATCGACGGCCACGTCGCCGCGAGTTATTACAAGCTCGCCGACGGTGTCGTCACTTTTGTTCACACCGAAGTTCCGGCCAAACTGGCCGGCAAGGGAGTCGGCTCGAAACTGGCCGCGGGCGCGCTGGACCTGGCGCGGGCCGATGGCCTGAAGGTGATCGCGCAATGCCCTTTCGTGAAGGCCTTCCTCGACAAACATCCTGACTACTGCGACCTGCGCAAATGAGTTTTACATGAACCAAATTCGCGACAATAAATCCCGGCACCGGTTTGAGCTCAACGTCGAAGGTGGAATGGCGTTCGCAAATTATCGCCTACTACCGGGAACCGTCGTCATCACCCACACCGAGACGCCGCCCGCGCTGCGCGGTCGCGGCGTCGCATCGGAATTGATGCGGGGCGTGCTGGAAATGATCCGCGCCGACGGGCAGAAGGTCGTCGCCGGCTGCGGGTTCGTGGTCGACTATTTGCAAAAGCACCCGGAATTTGCAGATTTGGTCGGCTGAATTGGCCGTCCTGGCCCAGGCGGAAACGGCCCAGCGATCACACGATCCGGATCGACATGTCCGGCAGTCCCTCAAGCTTGCACAGTAGTACATCGCCCTTCACGACCGGGCCGACATTTTCCGGGGTGCCGGAATAGATGATGTCGCCGGCCTTCAGCTCGAAGGCCTCGGACAGTTTCGCGATCTGCTCGGCGACCGACCAGGTCATCCGGTCGAGATCGGAATCCTGCCGCACCTTGCCGTTAACGGCCAGCGAAATTGCGCCTTTGGTGAGGTGGCCGACCTTGGCGACCGGGTGGATCGGCCCGAGCACCGCGGCATGGTCGAAACTCTTGCCGATCTCCCAGGGTTTCTTCTCGGCGGCCATGCCGTTCTGCAAGTCGCGCCGCGTCATGTCGAGCCCGAGCGCATAACCGTAGACATGATCGAGCGCCTGTTCGGGCGCAATGTTGGTGCCACCCGACTTCAGCATCGCGACCAATTCGACCTCGTGATGATAGTTCTTGGTCAACAGCGGATACGGGTGATCCGCGACCTCACCGATGGCAACGTTCTGGATCGCATCCGTCGGCTTCTGGAAAAAGAACGGCGGCTCGCGGGTCGGATCCGAGCCGCGCTCGATGGCGTGCGCCGCGTAATTGCGCCCGATGCAATAGATGCGCCGGACCGGAAACACGTCGGAATTGCCCACAACCGGGATCGTTACCGCAGGCACCGCGAAGATGGGTTTGGGAGCAGTCTCGGCCTCGGCGCGACCGCCTTGAGTTGCGGCGCCAGCCAGCGCGAGCGCGCCGGTGGCGATGATGGTCCTGCGGTCGAGCGTCGTCATCGGCGTTTTCCTTCGCGGTTGCTTGTTATTTCGACCGCGTATCTAGCCCCCCGCTTTACGACGGGCAAGACAATGTCGACGCGGGAATCCGAAAACAAAAAAGCCCGCGTTGGCGCGGGCCTTAATTGTTATGCCGGACTTGTTCAGTGCTTGATTTCGGGCGGCAGCTTGCCCCCGTTCGCCGCCAACTTTGCCATCACCTGCTTGTGCAGCCAGATATTCATGCTCGCGGAGTCGTTGGTGTCGCCGGTGTAGCCGAGTTCCTTGGCTAGTTCCTTGCGTGCACTCAGGCTGGAATCGATGTCGAGCGCCTTCATCAGGTCGACGATCGAGGTGCGCCATTCCAGCTTTTCTTTTTTAGCAGCAACGGCCTTGTCGACGATGGCGGCGACATCGACAGTCTGCGCCGGCGCCGTCGACGATGCCGTGGCTCCTCCGCCCGCCGTAGCGTTGCCAGCCGAAGTTCCGCCTGCCGTGGCGCCCCCGCCCGCAGCCGTTGCCCCACCCGCCGGCGCGGCGGTGGCTTTGGTGCCGAAGATCGCGCTCACAATTTTCCCGAAAATGCTCATCGTTTGCTCCCAATGAATCGACTGACGACGTGAAGGCTCGAACAGCAATTTTCTCCGCGACCGGCGGCGCCGGGGCTGATCATCCGCAAGCTTAGCTGCCGCCGATGACCTTGCCAATGCGGCACAGCGGACCCGCAACCAGCGCGGGGAAGGCAAAGGTAGCCGCAAAAAGACACGCGGAAATGACGTTCGGCCGTTTGCGCTGCGACAACGAGAAATATTCACCGAAGCGTGAGCGACAGCGGTGCGGATTGGGCGTACGCTGGTTGCTCAGTTCGCGACATGGCCAGTTTTGGTACCGTTGTCTTCGCGTCTGGCCTTGATCGTGATCGTTTCCGCAGACGGCCCGCGCGCCTTCGACACGGCGCGACGATCGGCCGCTGCCGCTAGGGAGACAACGACATGGCGACATCATACTCAAGCAATGTCACACCAGTTGGGCAGGCCGCGTCAGAGATCGTGGCGGCCCCCATCGTGCGGACCATCGATTTGGCCAACCTCGGCAGGGCGCTGCGGCTTGGCTGGGAGGATTTCAAGGCGGTGCCGAGCCACGCCGTCATTCTCTGCGTTATCTATCCGGTGCTGGGGTTGGTGCTGGCCCGCACCGTGCTGGGCTACTCGGTGCTGCCGTTGCTGTTTCCGCTCGCGGCGGGCTTTGCACTGATCGGCCCGTTTGCCGCGCTCGGCCTTTATGAACTCAGCCGGCGTCGCGAATCCGGCGAACCCGCCTCGGCGTGGGATGCAGTCGATGTACTTCGATCGCCGTCATTTGGCGCGATGCTCGGGCTCGGCGTGTTGCTGCTGGCCTTGTTGGTTACCTGGGTCGCAACCGCGCAGGCGATCTATGTTGCGGCGTTCGGTTACGAAGCCGCCGCCAGCATTCCGGACTTCGCCCGTCGGGTACTGACCACGCCGCAAGGATGGTGGCTGATCATTGCCGGTTGCAGCGTCGGTTTTCTGTTCGCGGTCGTCGCTCTGTGCATCAGCGTGATTTCGTTCCCCTTGATGCTCGATCGGCACGCCGGCGCCGGCGAGGCCATGGTGACATCGCTCCGCGCGGTCGCCATGAACCCGGTGCCGATGGCGGCATGGGGGTTGATCGTTGCAGTGCTGTTGTTTGCGGGCTCGCTTCCGTTCTTCCTGGGCCTTGCCGTCGTCATCCCGCTGCTTGGCCATGCCACCTGGCATCTTTATCGCGCGGTGATCGCGCCGGATCCGAACCCCCGCCCCGTTACTCCGCGCCCGCAGCGCGACCGGCGCTCGGCGGCGGATTTCCCCGCGGCGTTGTTCCCCTGGCAGCGCAAGAACGACGCTTAGGCCGCGAAAACGCTCATTGTCTGCCGCCGGTCGGCCTTCGACCGGCGGCAACGGACCGTAGCGGCCTGCCCATTTTGCTGAAATCGCGCCAGCCTTGTTTTGGCCGCGGTTGCCACAGACATTTCATGCTAGTCAGCTATCATAATTCAATTACGAATCGATCTTGGTGCGAGCCCTGCTGAACCCTCGTCATCTGTTTGGAGCTTTGGCCGTCGGCGCCGTGCTTACACTGGCTGGTGCCGGGTCAGCAGCGGCTGCGGCGACCTGCGATACCGGCAGTTTCGAGACGTGGCTGGCTGACTTCAAGACCGAGGCCGCGGCCAAGGGCATTTCGCAATCCGCGATCGCATCCGGCTTGAACGGCGTGACGCAAGACAAGGCAGTGCTGTCCCGGGACCGTTCGCAGGCCGTCTTCAACCAAAGCTTCGAACAATTTTCCGGCCGCATGGTCCCCCCGCGCCTGACGCGCGGCAGCAACATGATGAAACAATACGGCTCGGCGCTGGGGCGCATCGAGGATGCCTATGGCGTACCAGGCGAAGTGCTGGTGGCGATCTGGGGCCTGGAAACGGATTTCGGCGTCAACATCGGCAAGTTTCCGACCATTCGATCGCTGGCGACCCTCGCATACGATTGCCGCCGGTCGGACACGTTCCGAGCCGAGTTGCTGGATGCGCTACGGATCATCGATCGCGGCGACCTCTCGGCATCCGAGATGCGCGGCGCTTGGGCCGGTGAAATCGGCCAGACCCAGTTCATGCCGTCGTCCTACGTCAAATACGCGGTCGATTTCGACGGCAACGGCCACCGCGACCTCCTGCACAGCCCGACCGACGTCTTGGCATCCACGGCCAATTACCTCGCCGGTTACGGCTGGCAGCGCGGCAAGGGCTGGGAGCCCGGCAGCCCGAACTTCAGCGTGATCCAGCAATGGAACAAGAGCGAGGTCTACGCCAAGACCATCGCTTATTTCGCGACTCAGCTCGCACACGCGCCGTAAGGCTGTTCGTCACCCGTTGGAGCAGCTGCGGGTGATGCATAGGCTCCCAGACTTCGGAGTGTGACTTAGCCACGCCGGCCTCAGCTTCGAGATCGCAGAGCCAAGGCTTGGCCTTCGGCGAACTTCGCGCGGACCAGGAGACCGCTGGACACGAGTGCCAGCAACCGAGCTAGTGCAGCGCAACAATCTAAAGTGATTTATAATTCATATTATCGCTCTTCATGCGATTCACGCATGCAGGTTCCTTCCTGCGCGTGGCAAGAAGGCGCCCCTTGCGCTCAAGCAATCTTGATCCCGGCGGTCAAATCCATATTTCTCCGCAAGCCTTATCTATCGGAATGTTTGTGTTAATTCTCTCTTTTCGCGAACGTAACCGATTCCGACGGCCCGCTTTCTCCGTTCTGCTCCATTGCAAGCGGCGAGCCTGGCTTGGTTAATCAATTCTTAGCAGAGACATGCGTTTTACGATTAGCTGCACCGCAGCAATTGAAGTTCCGATATCCGACACTTCGACCTATATTCATTTCAACGATGAGGCTCTTCGCAAGAGCTGAATCAAAACTACCAGGAGACTACCATGCTTCTCGCAATCATCCGGATGATCCAGTCGTTCCGGGACTATCAGCGCAATGTCAGCGAGCTGGCTCAGCTCAGCGACCGCGAGCTGGCCGATATCGGCCTCGATCGCTCCGACATTCCGCGCGTTGCCGCCGGAAACTACAACGGCTAACTTGTTTTGGCCGATCGACGAACGGATAACGCCCGCCACGCCGCGGGCGTTATCGTATCTGGCATCAGCGCATTCCACTGCGGCCCGAAAGGCGCTAACTCTGCGCGATGACACGCATCAACTCCTCGTCAGATACCGTCCACATCGTTGGCGCCGGCCTCGCGGGCACTGAAGCGGCCTGGCAGGTCGCGCAGTCTGGCGTCCGGGTCGTTCTCCACGAAATGCGTCCAAAACGTATGACCGAAGCCCACCGCACGGATGGGCTCGCCGAACTCGTCTGCTCGAATTCTTTTCGTTCTGACGATGCCGCAAACAATGCGGTAGGGCTGCTGCACGCTGAAATGCGCCGGCTGGGATCGCTCGTCATGCGCACAGCCGACGCTAATCAGGTGCCGGCCGGCGGCGCACTGGCGGTTGACCGTGACGGCTTCTCGGCCGCCATCACCAAAGCCCTGCAGGACCATCCGCTGATTGAAATCCGCCGAGCGGAAATTGCCGGCCTGCCGCCTGCGGAATGGGGTAACGTCATCGTCGCGACCGGTCCCCTCACCTCGGCGCCACTGGCGGACGCCATTCGCGAATTGACCGAAGAAGGCGCGCTGGCATTCTTCGACGCCATTGCCCCGATCGTGCACAAAGACTCGATCGACATGTCGGTGGCATGGTTTCAGTCGCGCTACGACAAGGTGGGTCCGGGCGGCAGCGGTGCCGATTACATCAACTGCCCGATGACCAAGGAGCAATATGACGACTTTGTCGAAGCTGTGCTGGCCGGCGAAAAGATCGATTTCAAGGAATGGGAAGCCAACACGCCCTATTTCGACGGCTGCCTGCCGGTCGAAGTGATGGCTGAGCGCGGCCATGAAACCTTGCGCCACGGCCCGATGAAGCCGGTCGGGCTCACCAACCCGCACAACCCCACCGTCAAGGCCTACGCCATCGTTCAGCTGCGCCAGGACAACAAGCTCGGCACGCTCTACAACATGGTCGGCTTCCAGACCAAGCTTAAGCACGGCGCGCAGCAACGCGTCTTCCGCACCATACCCGGGCTCGAGAACGCCGAATTCGCCCGGCTCGGCGGCCTCCATCGCAACACCTTCCTGAACTCTCCAAAACTCCTGGATGGACAGTTGCGGCTACGGGCGCAGCCCCGGCTGCGCTTTGCCGGGCAGATGACGGGTTGCGAGGGCTATGTGGAGTCCGCCAGCGTGGGACTTATGGCAGGCCTCTATGCCGCGGCGGATGCGCGCGCCGCCACGCTTACGCCACCGCCGGCCACGACGGCGTTGGGATCGCTGCTCGGACATATCACCGGCGGCCATATCGAAACCATCGACGCCGGCCCACGCTCATTCCAGCCGATGAACATCAATTTCGGACTGTTTCCGCCGCTCGCCGCGCCTCCCACCAAGAAGCCGGACGGCACGCGCCTGCGCGGCAACGAAAAGACCGTTGCGAAGAAGCAGGCGATCAGTGCCCGCGCGCTGGCCGATCTCGATCGATGGATCGCCGACAGCTTGCGCATCGCAGCGGCGGCGTGAGTCCCATGAGCCTGCCCAAAGAAGATGCCGCCGTTCTGTCGGCACGTTGGACCGAAGGCGTTTTGCTGAAGCGCGACGTGTTTTCCACCGTCGAGCGTGGGCGGTTTCACAGCCAAGATGGGGACGTCGATGCGGTACTGCGCCGGCTCGACCAGGTGCCGTGGTGGTCCTATCTCCTTGCCCGTCATTTGTTCGCACGCGAGCGCCGCGCGCTGGCGCTGGCACGCGACCTGCACGCCGGGCCGGAGCTGCTGTGGGCCGGCCGGCAGGCGCTCGTGCGCGGCTTCATCAACGGCGTGGCGCTCCATCTGGCCAAGCCGCACGGCGATATCGCCTATTTCCGTTCCGCCAAAGCGGCGCTGCGCAGGCTGCATCGCGCGGGCATTTGCCATAACGATCTTGCCAAGGAACAGAACTGGCTGCGCGGCAGCGACGGACGCGCCTATGTTACCGACTTCCAGCTTGCGGCCTGCTTCAAAACCCGCAGCCGGCTGTTTCGCATCGCCGCCTATGAGGATCTTCGGCATCTGCTCAAGCACAAGCGTAGCTACGCGCCACAGGCGCTAACCCCGAGCGAGCGCCGGATTCTCACGCGCAAATCGTTCGCAGCCAGTCTCTGGCTGATGACCGGCAAGAAGGTCTATCGCGCGATCACCCGCGGCGTGTTCAACTTTACCGACCGGGAGGGCGGCGGACGGCGCCTTGTAAACGATGCCCCGGTGTTGGCGGGCCTGATCAGGAAAAACCCCGACGTCCGCGACACCGCGATTGTCGCATTTGCAGACCGGCGCACCGGCGTAGGCCTTTATGCCTTCGTCGAGGCAGATCGAACTGCGCTCGAGGTGCAGTTGCGGGATGAACTCGCGGCAGCCAGGGGTCCAAAGCCTCCGGAGCACATCCAGGTGGTGCGCGCGCTGCCACGCGACAGCGACGGAAAACCACGTACCGAAGTCCTGCAGCTGGTGGCGATGAATCAACTCGACCTGATCGAGCCCATGATGAGGAGCGACACCGACCGCGCCTTCCTCAAGAGCATCCTGGAATCGCGCAAGAATCTGCGCGATCGCTTTAATTTCGAGGCGGCCGATCTCGTACCGCCGGCAAGCTGACGCGCTTGCGTCGCCGGACTCGTCAGGCGACTTTGTTTACCGCCGGAGGCTTCCACGTTCCGTTGATGATCGACGGATTGGTCTCGCTCGGCCAGTACAGGCGCAGCATCAGGATGAAATCGCCTGCGGGCGCGGGCAGCCAGTTTGACTCCTTGTCTTTGCCTGGCGAATCCTTTTGCAAATACAGGTCGGTCGAACCGTCCGGATTGGCTTTCAGGTTCTGCCGCGCGCTGATCGAATAGCGATTGATCGGATTGCTGACAAAGAAATAGTCGCTGTCATACATCGTGAGCGACCAGAACCCCTTGGCGGGCGGCAGTTGACCCTTTGGGAAATGCATGACGTATTTGTTGGCGCCATTGTAGGTCTTGTCGGCGCCATCCACCTTGGACACCGGATAGATCGCATCCTGCGGTCGGTTGGCGCCGAGGCCGATCGCGGTGACCAGCGCCCGCATCAGATAGTCGGTGCCGTAGATGCCGGTCTTGGTCGTAAAGCCCCAGCCGTTCACATCCTTCATCGCCTTGTTGATTTTATATTGAAGCATGATGCGGTCGAAACCGACCTCCGGGATTCGCTTGGCAAAATCCGCTTTTAACTTGCTGACATCGAAATCCTGTCCCGGCACGATGCCAATCTTGGCGAATTTGGCGACCTCCGGCGCGTCCTCCGCCGCCGGGGGATTATCCTTCATCAATTTGCACAGCAGCGTGAAATAGGCGACCGCATCCATCTTGTTGACCTGGTCACGCACCGCCGTTTTCATGTCGATCGACGGATCCACCGTGCCGGGCGGTGGGGTGTAGGGCTTGCCGTAGGAACTCAGTGGCACCAGCTTGCACTCATCCTGCAGCTTGTGCACGGCGGCATAGTCTTCCGGCGTCCCCGTGCAATAGATACGACCGAGCAGCCAGACGAGGCTGGTCTGCGACTTGTATTCCTTGACGCCGGTCGGCAGCTTGCCCTTCCATCCCGGCCCAGTGATTGCGTAGGTTTGCGCAGCCGTGCCCGTTGTGCGCTTACCCGGCACCTCAAACACGGTGGTCCACCCGTCGAGCATCGGAAATAGCGCGTAGCGCCCGTTCATATCGGGAATACTGATTACCCAAGGCTCTTTGCCCACGTCAAAGAAAGCGGTCGTGTAAAGCGTGTCGGCGTTCGGCGCCGTGACGTCGCGGAAGGAGGAGTTCGGATATTCCCGGAGCTTGATGAGTTGACCCATGGGTGCGCGCGTGCCTTCCGGCGAGGCCACGTTGGAGACGACACGACGCGTCATCTCCATCGTAACTAACGGGTAGCCGAACACGTAAGCGTCGGTGGCGAGCCAGAAATCCTCAAGGCCGGCGCCGATGCCGAGAAAATCGCCCATCTCGGCGTGGCTTGGCGTTCGTATCGAAGAACTCGCAAGCAAACTCAAACCGCCAATCGTCAGGTTGCGACGCGTGAGCTTCATCACAAATCTCCGCTGATTGATTTCATTGATTTTGAAAAAGGTGTGGGGCGGGATGCACTGTGGTCGTCTAGGTTGCAACACTCACGTGTAGCGCCTTTGGAGATAATGGAAAAGAACGAAACGTTCCGCCCGTTGCGGGCGCCGCGATGGATCAGCGATTGAATAAATTGAAGGTCGGTACTGCAAAAAGATACTTCTCGTTTGTATGATTGTCTATCGGCTCAGTTCAAATCCAAGCAGACCCTGAAAAAATAAATGCGGATAATGTCAGCCTGCGTCTGTCACAGAGAATTAGCACCGGTCGACAATCGGGACCAGAACCGACCCTTTCAATCCGCGCATCCACAATGTCGCAGTACGGCCTGCACTATTAAAAATTCAGCGGACCCAGCATCAACCACCGGCAAACTCCCGCGACCGCGACGCACGCCATAACGTCCACAGCATCGCCAGCCTTGACGCGTCGTGGGCCACGAACGGATCGTTATCGGCGCGCGACATGCGCTTGAGATCGCGGCGGACCAGCACCAGCGGCAAAAACACCGCCCTCATTTCTCGCGGGATCTCTGCCAGCAGCGCGAGTGCCGTCGTCAGATGGGTATGCGCGTCGCCGGCCAACTGGTCCAGCGCCGCGCGCAGCTTCGATGTCTGTTTGCCCGCGAACACTTCCTCTATCCCGCAGCCATGTTGCGCCAGCACTTGCGCCGGGACGAACAACTGACGCCGCGAGCTGTCTCGCGGCAGCGCGGCAATCACCTGCGCGATGCCCTGCGCCAGCCCGGCATGGCCCGAAAGGTGTTCGATGTCGGCAGATTGTCCGCCGGCGATCCGTGCCGCGAGCGAAAACAGCGCCGACGAGGTGTCGCCGACATAGCCTTCCAGCGCGGCCATGGTCGGCATCGGATCGTTATAGAGATCGAATTGATGCTCATCGATCAGGCGCGACAGCCGTTCTACCGGCAATCGCGCGTTCCGGATCGCGAGCAACAATTCAGCCGCCACCGGACTGCCCTCGGTGCCGCCGTGTCCCGCGCCCGCCAGCACGTCGGTCCACCATTGCAGGCGGACTTCACCGGGCAGCGGCTGGCTCACCTGCTCACGGACGCGGGTTATCTCGACATTGAAAGCATACAGCGCCAGCAACGCGCGACGCTGCGCGGGCGGTACAAACAGCGTAGCAGCATACCGGGCGAAATCGTGGGAGCGGACCAGCTCGGCGCAAAATGCTGCGTCGTCCGTGGTTGTGCCGGCGTCGCTCATGATACGGCGATTAGCGCCGCAGCGACGCGTCGGCGCTCGCCCATCATGATATTGTAGGTGCGGATCGCAGGGCCGGTCTGCATCATGTCCAGCATCACCCTCACCCGGCGCAGCGCATCACGAAGCTCCGGCGGCGGCAGCCAGACCCCGGTGCCGGTGCCGACGATCAAGGTATCAATGCCGCCGGCCGCGGCGAAGACGCGATCCAGCGAAGCCCTGTCGATCTGTTCGGGCTTTTCGACGGGCCAGGCCCAGATCGCGTCCGGCAGGCATAGCAGCGAGCCGCGATGCGACATGTCCGCGAAGGCGAAGCCGCCGTTGCCGTAGGCCTCGATCGGCGCCGATCTCGGAAGATGCGGGGCGTCCGAACGATCCGGCATCGCTACTTCTTTGACGGCTTGCTAGGCGCCTCTTCCCGGTGCGTCCCGACACCAAGATAGATCAGGATCGGCGCCGCGATGAAGATCGAGGTGTAAGTGCCGACCAGCACCACGCCGAACATCATGACGGCGGTGAAGCTGTGAATGGCGGTGCCGCCGAACAACAACAGCGCCAGCAGCGCCAGCGTCACCGTAACGTGGGTGATGATCGAACGCGACAGCGTCGAGTTGATCGAACTCATTGAGCAGTTCCGGCATCGGCATTTTCTTGTAACGCCGCAGCATTTCCCGGATCCGGTCATAGATCACGACGGTGTCGTTCAGGGAGTAGCCGAGGATCGTCAACAACGCCGCGATGCTGGTGAGGTCGAAATCGACCTGCGAAATCGACATGAAGCCGATGGTCAGCACGATGTCGTGGACGTTGGCGATCATGGCGCCGAGCGCAAACTGCCATTCAAAACGGAACCAGAGATAAATCAGGATCGCCAAGATCGCGACCATCAGGCCGAGCATGCCGTAGGCGAGCAATTCGCCGGAAACGCGCGGGCCCACCACCTCGACGCGGCGGTAGTCGACGGCATCGCCGAGGGCGCCGCGGACCTTCTGTACCGCCACCTGCTGCGCGGCGTCACCACCCGGCTGCTCCGCCACCCGGATCAGCACCTCGGAAGGGCCCCCGAACTGCTGCAACTGGATGTCGCCCAATCCGAGCGTGCCAAGTGTAGCCCGCATCGCGGCTATATCGGCGGTACCCGATTTGGCCCGAACTTCCAGCAGCGTGCCGCCCTTGAAATCGATGCCGAAATTCAGCCCGTGGGTGAAGAACAGCGTGATCGCTATGATCGACAGCAGGGCCGAAATCGGAAAGCTGATTCGGCGAAAGCGCGTGAAGTCGAAATGCGTGTTGTCAGGAACAATCCGCAGCGACGGCAGCCAACCGAAGCAGCTGACGATCGTGAGCACGACAATAAGGGCGCCCAGTCCCAGAAGAACGAGATGTGTCACGACTGGCTCCGCATTCCCTGGAAAATGACCCGGCCAAGCTGAATCATGTTCATCGCTGTCTTTTGTTGTGACGGCACGATCTCGCCCGAAAACAGGTATCGACTTATCAAAACCATGCCTAAATCGGCACGCTTTGCGGCCGCTTCCATCGCACCCAGCCCGCCACGATCAACCGCGTCAGCGTAAACGCGGTAAAGACCGTGGTGATGATGCCGATGCCGAGCGTCACGGCGAAGCCGCGCACCGGGCCGGTACCGATGTAGAACAACACCGCGGCGGCGATGAAGGTGGTGATGTTGGAATCCAGAATCGTCGACAGCGCGCGCTTGAATCCCGCATCGATCGCCGAGATCGCGGTGCGGCCGCCGCGCAACTCCTCGCGGATGCGCTCGTAAATCAGCACATTGGAGTCGACGGCGATGCCGACCGTCAGCACGATGCCGGCAATGCCGGGCAGCGTAAGCGTGGCGTTCAACAGCGACAGCAGGCCGAAGATCATCGCCACGTTGATGGCGACGGCGATATTGGCGAATACCCCGAACAACCGGTAGGTCACGAGCATGAAGACGATAACCATGATCGAGCCGACATAGGCCGCCAATTCACCCTTCTCGATCAAGTCCTGGCCGAGGCCGGGACCGACCGTACGCTGCTCGATGATGGTGAGGGGCGCCGGCAGTGCGCCGGCACGCAGCAGGATCGCCAGGTCGTTGGCCGCCTGTACCGTGAAGCTGCCGGAAATCTGCCCGGACCCGCCCGTGATCGGCTCGCGGATCACCGGCGCCGAGATCACCTTGTTATCCAGGACGATGGCGAAGGGCTGCCCGACATTCTCCGAGGTGGCCTGCGCGAATTTTCGCGAACCCGATGTATTGAACCGGAAGGTGACGATCGGCTCGCCCGAACGCTGGTCGAACCCTGGTTGGGCGTCAATCAGATCGCCGCCGGAGACCAGAACCTGTTTTTTGATGACATAGGGCGTGTGCGGCGGCTCCGCGCCGGGCAGCACCTCCGAATCCGGCGGCACCTGCCCCGACAGCGCCTGCTCGGGCTGCACCGTCGTATCGACCATCCGGAAATCCATCTTGGCGGTCTGACCCAGAAGGGCAATCAGGCGCGAGGGATCGCCAAGCCCCGGAACCTGCACAAGAATGCGGTCGGTGCCCTGGCGTTGGATCAACGGCTCCACGGTGCCGAGTTCGTTGACGCGGCGCTCGACGATCTGAATCGATTGTTCGATGGTTTGGCGAATCCGATCGGTGATCGCGCTCTGCGGCACGGTAAGGCGGATCAGGTTGCCGCTGGCATCGTTGACATCAAGGCTGCGTTGCCCGTTCGAGCCGAGTAAGCCGCCCAGCGGTTGCGACAGGTCGCGCAGTTTCGCCAGCGCGGTCGGCTGGTCCGCCTCCTTGGTGATACGAACCTCGACACTATCGCCCTTGGTCGCAAGGCCGGTGTAACCGATCTTGGCATCGCGCAACGTCCGGCGGACATCGTCGCGAACTTGATCGAGCTTGTCTTTCTTGACGTAGTTGGAATCGACCTCGAGCAGGAGATACGACCCTCCCTGGAGGTCGAGACCCAACACGAGACGGCGCTGCGCCCACGCCGGCCATGTCTTGACTTTGGATTCGGGGAAGAAGTTTGGAACGGCGCACAGGCACACAACCAGCGCCGTCAAGATGATCGCGAGCGCCTTCCATCGCGTGAAATACAACATCGAGTTGACCCGTCAGATTCTGGAATGGGCGCCGCTTTTGAAAACGCGCTACTTCGTCGAGCTGTCTTCCTTGGCGGTATCGGCCTTCTCCTTGGCCGGCTCACCCTTGGTGCGCACCCCCGAAATCATCTGCCGCATCTGGCGTACCCGGACCCCGTCGGAGATTTCGAATTCGATCTGGTCGTCGTCGACCACCTTGGTGACCTTGCCGACGAGGCCGCCTGTCGTCACCACGGTGTCGCCGCGGCGGATGTTCTTTACGAGCTCGGCGTGATCCTTCACCTTCTTCTGCTGTGGACGCAGGATCAGGAAATACATGATGACGAAGATCAGCGCGAACGGCAGCAGCGACATCAGCATGCTGTTGGTGTCGCCGCCGGCCGCGGCGGCCTGGGCAAACGCAGGAGTAATCAACATCCGGAAGATCCTCGTGAAACGGGAATTGACCGGCAACGCGTCGGCGTCGGGCCGGTCCAGGTAAATTCGCGCGGACTATAGCGGCCGCGGTCCCAATTGCAACGCCGCCAAAGCCTCATTTTACCGTTCCTTTGAGTGACTTGCGGCCTATCGAAAGCCTCGATATGGGTGCGCAATCAGGAACCCCGAAAATGTCAAAAAAGTCTCGTCAAGCATCCACTCGCGCCGCCGCCAAGGCGGCCCCGCGCAAGCCGCCGGCTGGCGCTTCAAAACGTCCCACCCTACCTCGACAGCATGACGCGCAGGAGCGGATCGCCCGTGCGCTCGAGGCCATCGTGACCCATCTTTCCGCCGCAACGCCGGCGAGCGAGGAAGCTGATCCGTTCGACAGCGCCGATGCCTTTGTCTGGCATCCCGACGGACGGCTCGCGCCGGTGCCGCGCGTCGCCCGTGTCGACCTCGGCCTGCTCAAGGGCATCGAACGGATGCGCGACATCCTGATCGAGAATACCGAACGCTTTGCCGACGGCTTGCCGGCCAACAACGCGCTGCTGTGGGGTGCGCGCGGCATGGGGAAATCGTCGCTGGTGAAGGCCACCCATGCCAGCATCAATGCCAACCGCAAGCCGGCCGAACGGTTGAAGCTGATCGAAATTCACCGCGAGGACATCGAGAGCCTGCCGGCGCTAATGGAGCTATTACGGCGCTCCAGCTTCCGTTTCATCGTGTTCTGCGACGATCTGTCGTTCGATGGCAACGACGCGTCTTATAAATCGCTCAAGGCGGTTTTGGAGGGCGGCATCGAAGGACGCCCCGACAATGTGATCCTGTACGCAACTTCCAACCGCCGTCACCTGCTGGCACGCGAGATGATCGAGAATGAGCGCTCGACCGCGATCAATCCGGGCGAAGCCGTCGAAGAAAAAGTCTCGCTGTCGGATCGTTTCGGCCTGTGGCTCGGCTTTCATCGCTGCAGCCAGGACGAATATCTCGCGATGGTGAAGGGCTATTGCGCCCATTTCGACATCAAGATCGCGGAAGACGAGCTTGAGCGCGAGGCGCTGGAATGGTCGACCACCCGGGGCTCGCGTTCCGGCCGCGTCGCCTGGCAGTTCACCCAGGAATTAGCGGGACGGTTGGGCGTCCGGATGACCGCGAAGTGATAAATTATCTCGACCGTCATACGCGGGCTTGACCCGCGTATGCACCGAATGTCCCAACATGCTTCTCGCGATGGGTTATCGGGGCGGCCCGGCAACGACGGAGCAAGCCAAACGCTTTATGCGCCGTTGAGGAATTGAAGCGGATCAACCGGCGACGAACCCTTGCGGATCTCGAAATGAAGCTGCGGGGACTGCACTTCACCTGATTGACCCGACTTGGCGATCACCTGACCCCGCTTGATGGTGTCGCCGCGCTTCACCATCAGCTCACTCGCGTGGGCGTATGCGGTGACGTACCCGTTGGAGTGCCGGATCAGAACGAGATTGCCGTAGCCCTTGAGTTCGTTGCCCGAATAGGCGACGACGCCGTCGTCTGCCGCCTTGACCGGCGTCCCCTCCGGCACTGCCAGGTTGATGCCGTCATTGGCCTTGCCGTTGGCCTTGGCGCCATAGGCGGTGATCACCTTGCCCCGGACCGGCCAGCGGAACGTCGGCAATGCGCCGGTAGCCTCGGAGGCCTTGACCGGTGAGACCACGGCCGGTTCTTCCGGCGTCGGCCCGGCTTGAGCGAGCCGCGCCTTTTGTTGGATGTCGACAGCGGCCACCCGGGTAACCGGCGGCGTCGGTGCTGCGACGGGCTGTGCGGCTGCCACCGCAACGGGCGGTGCGGCAGGCATAATTGCCGCCGCCTTCGCGCCGGGCACGGTCAACTTCATGCCGAGGCTAAGCTTTGCCGAGGGCTCCAGATGATTGGCCCTGGCCAATTCCGTGACCGAGACGTGATTGCGACGCGCGATGCTGAGCAGCGTATCGCCATGATTGACCACGTGAACGCCCGGGGCCGGGCTGCCAACGGCGACAGCCCGGCTTGCCGGCGCTGCCGGTACGGGAGCTGCCGCGGTCGCGACCGGATGCGGAATGATCAGCTGCTGGCCCGGCGACAATGCACGTGGACCTTTATAGCCATTGGCCTGCATGATGGCAGCCGGCGAAACGTTATAGCGGCGCGACAATATCTCGAGCGTGTCGCTGGTGCCGACGATGATCTTCGTGCCGCCCTGCCCCGGCGCGTGGGCGGCGGCGATCGAGCGCGGCGCAACAGTGCCGGTCGACTCCAACTGCGGATGCGCGGGCGGCGCATAGGAGGCTACGCCGCGGCCACCTCCGGACACGCCGGCGCTCGGGTAGGACTGCGGCGCCGAGATGGGCGGAGGAAGCGCCGAGGATTGATATTGGGGCCGGGCATATTGCGGAAGCTCGCGACGCTCGACCACCGGCGCCGGGACTGAGCCGGTGGCTTCCGATTGAGAGCCGAAGGGATTGGAGAAGGAGTTCTGCGAGAGACGCGTCGACATGTCGGCGCTGCAGCCGGCAAATCCGATCGACATCAGCGCCAGGACCGCGATCTGCGGTACACGGCGCGAGCAAAGCAACGCGGCGGCACGTGACATGGTTACTCACTCATACGCAACAAATTACTGTTTTGAGTAAACACGTCCCCAGTAAACAACGGCTTAACCCTGCAAATAAGATGTTGGCGGGGCAGCCGATCCCGCTCTCACAACTCGCGGGCGATGCCCGGCAAGGCCGGCACGAAACGCACGTCGACCAACTCCTTGCGCGCGACCCCCGCCTCGGTCCGGCTCAAGCGGATCAGCGTCTGTGTCCCCTGGTGCGGCCCGACGGGCGCGATCAGAATACCGCCTGGCTGCAGCCTCTGCGCCAAGGCGTCCGGGATCTGCTCCATCGCCGCGGTGACGATGATGCGGTCGAAATCACCGCCTGGAATGGCGGCCACATCGAAACCGTCGCCCAGTACCACCTCGACATTGTGGCAGTTGAGCTTTTCAAGCCGGGCCCGGGCGCTGTCGGCCAGCGTCCGGTAACGTTCGACGGTCAACACTTGCCGGCAGAGCCGCGACAGGATCGCGGCCTGGTAACCGGAGCCGGTGCCGATCTCCAGCACGCGATGCTGTTGCTGCAACTGTAACTGCTCGGTCATATAGGCCACCACGAACGGCTGGCTGATGGTTTGTCCGCAGGCAATGCCGAGCGCGCTGTCGCGATAGGCATCTTGGCGATCGGCCGGATTGACGAAAGCTTCTCGCGGGATTTCTTCCATGGTGCGCAGCACCGTTTGGTCGCTGATCCCGCGCCGCCGCAGGGCGAGCTGAAACATCATCTTTTCCGGCGGATTTGGCAGGGCGGACATGGCAGCCTCGAGCAAAAGGTGCGCCGAGCAGCTTTTACGCGACTCGGCCGGGTAAGTGGGCGCAATACGATCTGCCCGATTAATAATAATGCTTCTTAAATGGCTGTTCCGGCGCTGGGAACCACGGGGTCACCGTTACGTCGCCCGGCCTCGACTTTCGAACAAGACCTCGTGCGATAGTCGATTCCCAAAGCCCATTTGGCTACGTTGCCGTTGCTTAAACCAGCGTTATTTGCGAACCTTTGGCCATGGGACGGGCAAGGACATCCTCATGATTACGACGCGACCGCGCGGCGGTTCTGTCTTCCTCGTCGAGGACGAGGTCATGATCAGGATGATGGTCGCCGACATGCTGGATGAGCTGGGCTATCGCGTCGCGGCCGAATGCGGCGAGATCGGCGAAGCCATGAAGCTCGCGCAGCACGCTGAATTCGACATCGCAATTCTCGATGTCAACGTCAACGGCAAGGTGATCTCCCCGGTTGCCGACTTGATCAAGGTACGCAACCGCCCCTTCATTTTCGCCACCGGCTACGGCTCATCCGGCCTGCCGGAAGAGTATCGCGACCGTCCCACGCTGCAGAAGCCCTTCCAGCTCGAAACGCTGGCCAAGATGATCGACATAGCGCTGCAGACCCCGGCGGCTTAGGGCTACCCCAGAGTCGTCGCCAGCGCCTGCGAAAACTCCTCGTTGGTGCGATCGAGCCGTAGCGGGGTTACCGAAACGTAGCGCGCGGCCAGCGCGGCGAGGTCCGTGCCCTCGGCCGGGACGTCGATGGTCGCGGCGCGCTCGAAACCGATCCAGAAATAGGGGTTGCCGCGGCCGTCGCGGCGCTGGTCGACTTTCAGGAATCCAAGGTTACGCTTGCCCTGCCGGGTAACGCGCACCCCCGCCACCTCGGCCGGGGCGCAGGCGGGAAAATTGACATTGATCACCGTGTCCCTGGGGACGCCGGCGTCGATCACCTTGCGCAAGATTTCCGGGCCGAATTTCAGAGCGGTTTCCCAAAGTGGCGCGTTCCGGGTTTCCAGGCTGAACTCCTGCGACAGCGCGAACGCCGGCAGTCCCAGGATGGTCCCTTCCAGCGCTCCGGCGATGGTGCCGGAATAGACAACGTCCTCTGCAACGTTGCGCCCTTTGTTGACGCCGGACAACACGAGATCCGGCTTGGTATCGCCGAGGATGAATCGCGCGCCCATAATCACGCAATCTGTCGGCGTTCCCCGTACCGCAAAGTGACGCGGGCCGATTTCGCGCAGCCGCAACGGGTCGTTTAGCGACAGCGAATGCGAGACGCCGGACTGATCGAGCTCGGGAGCCACCACCCAAACGTCATCGGAAAGTGCGCGCGCGATTTCCTCGACCACCTTTAGTCCGGGAGCGTGGATGCCATCGTCATTGGTACAAAGAATTCGCATCCGGATTAATGCCTCTTTTTATCGATTCCATAATAGTCAATGCGTCGTCTTATCCGGCTGGGGCGGTCGAAGCAAACCCGGCCAACCCTCGGCACCGGCAAAGCCGTCCTGCTTTGCGGGGTTATTGCTCTACCGCTTGATCCGAACGCGCCACAGCTGGCTGAATTTCGCAGGCCAGCGTTCGACGCGCATCTCGAAATTGTGGATGACCACGGGTTGCGGCTCAATTTTGGGCGCCGGCTTTGCCTCATCGATTAGTTCAGGGGCCTCTGGGTTCGGCACGGTTGCGGGCGGCGACGCGGCCGGGCGCGGCGGTTCAGAAAACCGCTCCCGCGCAACCGCCAGCCCCTTACTGAAATCCTCTGGATTGAACCACGGTTGTTTCTGCAGATTTTCCGTCAGGCAGTCCTCCCAGAGGCGGGAGGCCTCGATATCGAACGCGCTTTTTTGCTTCTGATCGATGGCCTGCATGCCGTGGCCGGTAACCGCCCACTGCCGGCCAACCCAATAGATGTCGCGGTGCAACGCCATTGCGCAATTCGTTTCCTGAAAGGCTCTTGCCGCCGGCAGAAAACAGGATGTCCGGACACTCCGCCCAGACAATATCAAACGCGGATGTGTCGAAATAATTGCGAAGCTGGTGCCTGCCCTGGACCCGTAGGCCCGCGTTAGGACAAAACAGACGCCGGTTTGGCGTTGCTACGACGCGAAGCGTTTGCGCGGAAATCGGCTCACCTAATAAGATGGAGCGGCTGCCGCTTCGAATAAACGCTATACCGTCAAGCCTTTCTCGACCGTCTTCAAGCCGCCCATGTAGGGTTGCAGCACGTCCGGCACGGCGATCGAGCCATTTTCCTGCTGATAGGTCTCCATGACGGCAATCAAGGCGCGGCCCACCGCCGTTCCCGAACCGTTCAACGTGTGTACGAAGTGCGGCTTGCCGTCGGGACCACGGTAACGCGCATCCATCCGCCGCGCTTGGAAGTCGCCGCAGATCGAACAGCTTGAGATTTCACGATAGGCGCCGCCCTCGCCCTGCCCGGGCATCCAGACCTCGATATCGTAGGTCTTCTGCGCGGAGAAACCCATGTCGCCGGTGCTCAGAGTCATCACGCGGTAATGCAGGTCGAGCCGACGCAAGACTTCCTCGGCACAGGCCAGCATCCGCTCATGCTCGTCTTTGCTTTTATCCGGCGTTGTGATCGAGACCAGTTCGACTTTTGTAAATTGATGCTGGCGGATCATGCCACGGGTATCGCGGCCGGCTGCGCCCGCTTCGGCACGGAAACACGGCGTCAGCGCGGTCAGGCGCATCGGCAAATCTTTTTCCTCCAGGATAGATTGGCGGGCAAGGTTGGTCAGCGGCACCTCGGCTGTCGGGATCAGCCAATATCCGTCGCCGGCGGCAAACTGATCATCGCGAAACTTCGGCAATTGTCCGGTTCCGAACATCACATCGTCCCGCACGAGGAGCGGCGGATTGATCTCGCTGTAGCCATGCTCGTTGGTATGAAGATCGAGCATGAACTGCCCGATCGCACGTTCCAGCCGCGCCAAACCTTTTTTGAGCACGACAAAGCGCGCACCGCTCAATTTAGCTGCGGCGTCGAAATCCATGTAGCCCATGGCTTCGCCGAGATCGAAATGCGGCTTCGGCTGAAACCCGTAACTACGCTTCGCGCCGAAGACGTGGCGCTGAACATTATCATGTTCGTCGGCACCGTCGGGGGCGTCGTCAGCCGGCAAATTCGGGATCGCCGCCAAATCCTTGGCGAGCGCCTCGTCCGCTTCCTTGGCAGCCAGTTCAAGCCGCGGCATCGTCGTCTTGAGTTCGGCAACCTCGGCCATCAAGCTGGCGGCGCGCGCCTCGTCCCTGGCCTTCTTGGCCTCGCCGATTTCCTTCGACGCCGAATTGCGCCGAGCCTGCGCCTGCTCCGAAGCCAGGATCGCGGCGCGGCGCTTCTCGTCAATCGCGAGCAGCGACGGCGCCAACGGCGCCAGCCCTCGCCGCTTCAGTCCGGCGTCGAAGGCTTCAGGGTTTTCGCGAATCCATTTGATGTCGTGCATGGTTTTGGTCCCGGGCTTGCGCTGCGAACTTTCCGTGCTGTTGCGGAAAGTCAACGGCCAGCATCACGTATCACCCCGTCATCGCCCGCGGAAGCGGGCGATCCAGTATTCCGAGGCGACTGTGGTTTGCAAGAACCGTCGAGGCGTCCTGGATACCCGCTTTCGCGGCGTAAGGCGCCAGACGAAACCAGCGCGCGCGCTTCCTACTCCGCGGGATCGGGGGCCGGCGGCGGCGGGCTCGCCGACGGCGGCGCGGCGGCATTGGCAGCGGCCCGCTTTTCGACGAGGCGCACCGAAATGATGGAGCCTTCATACAGCGCCAGCAGCGGTAGCGCGAGCGAAGCCTGGCTGAGCACGTCGGGCGGCGTCAACACCGCGGCGATGATGAAGGCGACCACGATGAAATAGCGGCGCTTCTCGCGCAGCTGCTTCGAGGTGATGATGCCCACCCGCCCCAGCAGCGTCAGAATTACGGGTAACTGGAACGCGATTCCGAACGCAAAGATCAGCGACATCATCAGCGACAAATACTCGCCAACCTTCGGAAGCAGCTGGATTTGCGCCGTTTCGGCGCCGCCCATTTGTTGCATGCCGAGCGAGAAGCGCACCAGCATCGGCAGCACCACGAAATAGACCAGCATCGAGCCCAGCACGAAAAAGAACGGCGTCGCGATCAGATACGGCAAGAATGCGCCGCGCTCGTGCTTGTACAAGCCCGGCGCCACGAATTTATAGATCTGCGTCGCTACTATCGGAAACGAGATAAAACCGGCGCCGAACAGCGCGAGCTTCAACTGGGTAATGAAATACTCCAGCAGCGCCGTGTAGATGAACTTCGAGTTCTCGGCACCGGCAACCCAGACGAACGGCCACACCAGAATGTTGTAGATTTGCTTGGCGAAGAAGAAACAGAAAATGAACGCGACGCCGAACCCGAGCAAGGCCTTGATCAGCCGCGAGCGCAGCTCAATCAGGTGGTCCATCAGCGGGGCTTTACTGGCCTCTATATCCTCGGCGCTCATGAGGCTTTGGCGTCCCTTGGAGCATCGGGTGCGGCCGTCCCGGTGGCCGACGGTGCCGCGGCGGGCGGCGGCGCAAGTTCGGGCTGGGCTTCCCGTGTAATCGCCGGCGGCTCGGCCACGGCATCGTGCACACTTGCTTCGACGAATGTTTCCGCGGTCGGCGCCTCGGGTGTGGTTGGAACGGCCGGAGGCTCAATCGCGGGAGAAACCGGCTTGTCGATGTCTTCGATCTTCAAGGCCGCGCTGACATCCTTCTGCAGCGATGTCATCACATTGCCGCCACTAAAGCCGCTCGCGGCTTCCTTGACTTCGTCGAAGGTCTTTTTGAGGTCGGCCATTTCGGCCTCGCGCATGGCCTCCTGGAATTGGCCCTGGAATTCGGCGGCCATCTTGCGCGCCTTACCCATCCATTGCCCGACCATACGCAGCACGCCAGGCAATTCTTTCGGGCCGATGGCGATCAGCGCAACAACCGCGATGACGACCAGTTCACTCCACCCGATATCAAACATGAAAAATCCCGCTCACGCGAGGCGATCACCCGCCAAGACGCCTCTGCCGCAAGTCTTGCTCAGACAGCCTTGCTGCCGACATCCGACCGCGTCGCCGTGGGCGGCACGCCATTATGATCGATGGTCTTCACGGGCTCGGGCTTTTCGGCAGTCTTCTCGTCGTCCTGCATGCCCTTTTTGAACGCCTTGATGCCCTGCGCGACGTCACCCATCAGGTCAGAAATCTTGCCGCGGCCGAACAACAGCAGGACGACTCCGATCACGACGATCCAGTGCCAAATGCTAAGCGAACCCATCCTGCAACCCTCCAAACATCTGGGCCAACGGCCCAGCCTTATTCTTCCCGGAAAGTAGGCTCGGGAGGTGTCAAAAACAAGGACCTGAGCCTGCGTCAGATCGCTGTTAACGTGCTACCGTTAATCAGTATCGGGCACATCGTCCATCGTCGACGGAAATTAGCTTCCTTCGCCGGATTCGGGCTCGGGGGCGGCCTCTGCGGCGGGCGACAGCAGGAGTTCCAGGTTGTCGTCGGCCTCCAGCGGATCTTCATCTTCACGCAGGGCCGGATCATCAGACGGCGTTGGAACGTTGAATCCGGAAGGCAGGCGGGAATCCAGCAATCCCGTCCCCTTCAGTTCCTCCAGGCCCGGCAAGTCGCTCAGCGCCTCGAGGCTGAATTGCGACAAAAACGCTTCCGTGGTTCCGAAGGTCAGCGGCCGGCCGGGCGTCTTGCGACGGCCGCGCGGGCAAATCCATCCGGTCTCGAGCAGCACATCCAACGTTCCCTTGGAGGTGACCACTCCGCGGATTTCCTCGATCTCCGCCCGTGTCACCGGTTGGTGATAGGCGATGATGGCGAGCATCTCGATCGCCGCGCGCGACAACCGCCGCGTCTCCGTGCTCTCGCGCGTCATCAACCACGCCAGATCACCGGCCGTACGGAACGACCATTTGTTGGCGACGCGGACCAGGTTGACGCCGCGCAGGGCATAATCAGCCTGCAACTGGGAGAGCGCGGCCTTGATATCAACGCCGTCGGGCATCCGTTTCGCCAGCGTCGCCTGATCAAGCGGTTCAGTCGAGGCGAACAACAGCGCCTCCAAAAGCCGCAACTCCTCGGGCCGCGCTTGCGGATCGGCCGGATGCTCCTCAGCGTCGACTGCGCGTACTTCCGCCAGACTTGCCATGGCTCGGGCTCCTTCTTCCACTTACTCGGCCGGCAGATCCGGCGCGCTCATCGCGTCGGAAACTGGCTGCGGCTGACGCTTTCGAAAATACAACGGCGCAAACGGCTCTTTCTGGTGCAATTCCATGTCCCCCTCGCGCACCAATTCCAGCGCCGCGGCAAAGCTTGAGGCAAACACGGTGGCTTTTTGCGAGGGGTCGGCGACGTATCTGAGCAGGTATTCGTCGAGACAGCTCCAATCCTCGGCCATGCCGACCAGCCGTTCCAGCGATGCCCTCGCTTCGGCGAGCGACCACACCGTTCGCTTCGCCAGATGCACCGTTGTCAGCACCCGCTGCTGCCGTTGTACGGCATAGGCCGTGAGCAGGTCGTACAGGGTCGCGGTGAAGCGCGGGTGCCGGACTTCGGCAATCGCCTCCGGATTGCCTCGCGGGAAAATATCGCGCTGCAATTGCGGGCGGTTCATCAACCGGTTCGATGCCTCCCGGATGGCCTCGAGCCGGCGCAGCCGGTTGGCGAGCGCGGTCGCCATCTCTTCTGCTGACGGCCCCTCGGCGGTGGCTGGTTCGGGCAGCAGCAAGCGCGATTTGAGAAACGCAAGCCACGCCGCCATCACCAGATAGTCCGCAGCTAATTCGAGCCGGATTTTTCGAGCCGCTTCGATGAAGACGAGGTACTGATTCGCCAATGCCAGAATGGAGATCTTGGCGAGATCGACCTTCTGTTGACGCGCCAACGCCAGCAGCAGGTCGAGCGGACCTTCGTAGCCCTCGACATCGACGACGAGCGCAGGCTCGCCGTCCGCGATTTCGGCAGGACGTCCCGTTTCGAAAGATAAAATCTCCGCGCTCATGCGCCCGCCATCCCTGCCCGCTCGATCAACTCATCCAATTCACTCCGGGCGGCCAGGCGATCGAACGGCTGTGGCGGCTTGCGCGACGCCAGCGCCCGCCTGGCACGCTCCAGCGCCTTGCCTGACAATTCCGGCGTTTCGCGCGCTACGTCCCGCATCTCGTCGAGCCTGCCGTTGCAATGTAGAACCATGTCGCAGCCGGCATCGACGATGGCCCGGGTCCGCTCGGCGATCGACCCTGCCAGCGCATTCATGGACACGTCATCACTCATTAACAAACCCTGGAACCCGATCAGGCCGCGAATCACCTGCTCGATGATTGTCGCAGAAGTCGTTGCCGGTTGGGCGGAATCCAGGGCGCTAAACACAACATGTGCGGTCATCGCCATGGGCAGGTCCGCCAACGGTTGAAACGCGGCAAAGTCGGTTCGCTCCAGTTCGGTTCTTGTCGTGTCTACAATCGGGAGCCGGAAATGCGTGTCCGCCGTGGCCCGCCCGTGCCCGGGAATATGTTTGAGGACCGGCAGGATGCCTCCCTGTTCCAGCCCTTCGGTCACCGCACGGGCGATTGCCGCGACCTTCGCCGGTTCGGTCCCGTAGGCCCGGTTTCCGATCACGGCATCCGCCCCCGCAACGGGAACGTCCGCGAGCGGCAGGCAATCGACGCTAACGCCGATTTCGGCGAGATCGGCTGCGATCAACCGGGAGCTCAGCCTGGCGGCCGCGAGCCCGAGCGCCGGATCGATGTCGTACAGGGTGCCAAACACGGCCCCCGGCGGATAGGCCGGCCAATCCGGCGGCCCCAGCCGCTGCACCCGGCCACCCTCCTGGTCGATCAGGACCGGGGCATCCGGGTTTCCGGAGGTTTCCCGCAATTGACGAACCAAGAGCGCTGCTTGGGCCGGGCTCCCGATGTTCCGTTTGAATAGGATGAACCCCCATGGCCGCTCTGACCGGATGAACTCGCCTTCCGCGGCGGTCAATTCCAGTCCGGATACGCCTGTGATGAAAGCCCGTGTGCTCATGTGGCCGATTAGCCCGCCCTCAGCCTGAGGGTCAAGGAAACCGCCATTAATTCCTTTGGACGACGCACTGTCCGCCCGCAGTCTTGAGACTGCCGCAGAACTGAGACGCCTCTTCCGGAGACCCAAACGGTCCGACCATGGCGCGATAGTAGACGCCTTTTTCGCCGAGATCGGCGCGCCTGATCAGCGCGGTCCGGGAACCAAGCACCGACGGGAACTTGCCTTGTAAGACCTTGTAGGAGACTTGCGCGTCGGCCTCATTCCGCTGCGACGAAACCTGAACCAGATATCCGCCGGATGCGGGTGTGCTGCCGGTGCTGCTGGGCGCGATCGCAATCGGCGAATTGGTCGCAACCTGGGGCGCCAGCGCCATCGGCGTGATGCTCCCGGTGGCACCGGCCGCCGCGGCCGGTGGGGTACGGGGAGTCGCAGCCGTCCGGGCACCCGGCGCAGGCTTCGCCGCGGCTTGGGAGCCCGCAGACTGGGGTGCCGCGGTCGCCGCAGGTGCTGCCGCATCGGTGTCGTCCCCGCGAACCGAAAACGTCTTGATCTTGCGCGGTTCATTGTTCGGCATAGTGCCCGTGCCGGCGTTTGCCGGCGGCAGACCCGCGTTCGGCGCCACACTCGCCACCGAGGGCGGATTTGCGTTCTGGTTCAGCGGCGGAAATACCATCCTCGGCGTCGATTTAGTGTTGGCGTTGACATCGACGGGAGTCTCTTCGCGCGAAATAAGCTTTTCGGTGCCGTCGCCCGAAGCCACACGGTCCGGCAACTTGGTGCTGCCACCATCGGCGGGCGCCGGGACTATCTTGGTCGGGCTGGTGTCCGCCTTGATGATCGGCGGCTCGCCGGTGCGAGGCGATCCGACATAGGTCCGATAAGCGAACGCGGCCCCCGTGCCCACCACCGCCAGCGCGAGAACCACGACCACCGTGACAAGACCACCACGACGCTTTACCGGCTCATCTTCGACCTCATCGCCGTCCTGATAGGCGTAGGGATCATCCGAATAGGCCTGTTCGTATGGCGTTTCCTGCAGGCCGGAATCGATTTGGCCGTACAGCGCATCATCGTAACGTGACGGATCGAGTGGCTCCTCGGCTTGCGCGTAAGCCGGGTCGCGATCGTACTCCGCCTCGGTTTCGGGATGCCGCTGCACATAGCGATGCAGCGGATGCACTGTACCCGGATCGTCCTGCTCCGGCTCCTCGTATGGCAGCGGTTCGTGCTGCCGGGCGGCCCGCTGCATCCACGGTGGCGGCCCAGCGGGTGCCTCATCGGCTTCCACGTCGGGCCGGTATTCATCATGTGCATTGGCGCGCGGCTGCACCTGATAATTAGCCCGGCCAATGCCGGTGAAAGGATCGGTCTGACCTATCAGGCGCGCCAGTTCGGCGAGCGGATCGCTTTCGCTCCGTGCCGGGGCATGCCCATCCTCGCCATGATCGTAGGCGTCATCGGAAAGAGGTCTGTCGTGATTTCGATTAGCCATCGTGATGATGCGTCCCCTTCGGGATAGATAGCCGCCAATCCGCCCTTATAGACGAATTTGCCGCTGCCGGATGCCCCCCACAAACCCCATGTGAGAAGCGGTCACCCCTATTTATCGCATCTCGTTTGGAGCGTGGACGCCGAGAACGGCAAGCCCAGAAGCCAGAATCGAGACGACGCCCTGGACCAAAGCCAACCGCGCCTTCGTAATCTCTGCATCATTATTGATAATGAAGCGTAAATAGGGCAAGTCGCGGCCCCTGGTCCAAAGGGCGTGAAATTCGCTTGCAAGATCATATAGGTAAAAAGCGATTCGGTGTGGCTCGTGTGCCGCTGCCGCCGCCTCGATCATTCTCGGATACTGGGCGAGTTGCCGAAGCAAACTTAGCTCTGCCGGGTCGGTCAGGCGTTCCACCGGGGCGCTCTCCAGGAACGCCGCCCGCGCAGCCGCATCCTCGGGGAGATCCGGAATTAATTCACGAGCATTGCGGAAGATCGAATATCCCCGCGCATGTCCGTATTGCACATAGAAGACCGGGTTGTCCTTGGACTGTTCACGGACTTTGGCCAGGTCGAAATCCAGCACCGCGTCGTTCTTGCGGAACAGCATCATGAAGCGCACCGCGTCGGATCCGACCTCGTCGACCACCTCGCGCAGGGTAACGAAGTCGCCGGAGCGTTTCGACATCTTCACCGGTTCGCCGTTGCGCAACAACTTGACGAGTTGCACGATCTTCACATCGAGCGCCGCGTTGCCCGACGTGACGGCTTTTACCGCGGCCTGCATCCGCTTGATGTAGCCACCGTGATCGGCACCCCAGACATCGACGAGGTTGCGAAAGCCACGATCGAATTTGTTCTTGTGATAGGCAATATCCGACGCGAAATAAGTGTAGCTGCCGTCGGATTTCAGTAGCGGACGATCGACGTCGTCGCCATAGGCTGTGGCGCGGAACAGCGTCTGTTCGCGGTCTTCGTAATCCTCGACCGGCGCGCCCTTCGGCGGCGGCAGCCGGCCCTCATAAACGTCCCCTTTGGAACGAAGGTAGTCGATCGTCTCGGCAACGCGGTTATTGGCGCTCTCGATCAGCGACCGTTCCGAAAAGAAAACATCGTGCCGGATGTTGAGCGCGGCGAGATCCTGCTTGATCATCGCCATCATCATCGCGACGGCTTTCGCCCGCACCGTTGGCAGCCACGCGGATTCCGGCATCGTCAACAATTTGTCGCCATGCTCGGCGACCAGTGCTTCGCCGACAGGCTTCAGATAGTCGCCGGGATACAGACCTTCCGGAATTTCGCCGATGTTCTCGCCTAGCGCTTCGCGATAGCGCAGGAAAGCGGAGCGTGCGAGTACGTCGACCTGGGCACCGGCGTCATTGATGTAATATTCGCGGGCGACTTCATGACCGGCAAACGCCAGCAGGCTCGCCAGCGCGTCGCCGAACACCGCGCCGCGACAATGGCCGACATGCATCGGTCCGGTCGGATTGGCCGAAACGTATTCGACGTTGATCTTGCCGGCGACGCCGTCCTGAACCCGTCCGTAGGCTGCGCCTTCGCGGAGTACCGCGCGCAGCGCGTCCGACCAGGCCCGGGGCTTCAAGGTCAGGTTGATGAAGCCGGGGCCCGCCACATCGACGGACGCAATCAAATCGTCGGCCCGCAGTCTTTCCGCAATTCGCTCGGCAAGGTCTCGCGGCTTGGCTTTGGCGTCCTTGGCCAACACCATCGCGGCGTTGGTCGCCATGTCGCCGTGGGCCGCATCGCGCGGCGGCTCGACCACGACACGCGACAGATCGATGCCATCGGGCCAGCCACCCTCGCTCGCCAGCGCGCCGCACGCCGCAAGCACGTGTGCCAGCACCTCGGCAAAAAGATGCGATGGGGAGACGTTATCGACCATGACTGAACTGGGACCGGAGAATGGGTTGCCGAACAATGCGGCGAAGCCGCCGCCTAACGCAAATCGGGGGTCGAGTCAAAAAGCCGCTGGTGCTCCGTCAAGGCGAAACGGTCGGTCATTCCGGCGATAAAATTGCCGATCCGACGCGCGCGCTCGGTCTCCGGCTCGGACGGGTCGCCGCCTGACGGCAGCCATTCCGCCGGGAGGTCGCCCGGCTTCCTCTCATACCGCGCGAAC
This sequence comes from uncultured Alphaproteobacteria bacterium, assembly GCA_963756215.1. Lineage (GTDB taxonomy): Bacteria > Pseudomonadota > Alphaproteobacteria > Rhizobiales > Xanthobacteraceae > Bradyrhizobium. Next base: position 271,458 of record CAVWMY010000006.1, read on the forward strand.
AGGTCGAACAGGATGGTTTCGGCCTCGCCCATGACCCGCATCACCCGCGGATGCCGGTACATTCGCTGCTTCAGAAACGCTTTGATATCGGCTTCGGCGCGCGCAGCCGGCGCCGGAAAAGCGATCAGCACCTCGCCATAGTGACGGACGTCGTCGGCCGATGCGGGACAGGCAACTTCCAACCTCCGGTGCGCCTCCGTGACGACCCCGCCAACGAGATACGAGATCAGTTCACGCACCAATTCCGCGCCACGCCGGACATCGTCCAGACCGGGGTACCGCTTGTCGATATCTGCGATCATCTCGGCCGTGAGCGGCATAACCTTGAGGTCGTCGACCGCGAACAGGCCCGCACGCAAACCATCATCGATATCATGGGCGTCATAGGCGATATCATCGGCAATCGCCGCAATCTGAGCCTCCAATGAGGCCAAGCTCCACAACTCCAGATCAAAGATGCGGACGAAGTCCGAAATGCCGGCGGGAATTCCGAGTTCACGATAACGCCCGAGAGCCGTGCCGCTTTGCGCCGCCAGCGGCCCGTTATGCTTGACGATTCCCTCCAACGATTCCCAAGTCAGGTTGAGCCCGTCGAATTCCGGATAACGATGTTCCAGCGACGTCACGACGCGGAGCGTTTGCGCGTTGTGATCGAACCCGCCATGGGCCTGCAGACAGACATCCAACGCCCGCTCGCCGGCGTGGCCGAACGGGGGATGGCCGAGGTCGTGCGCCAGCGCCAGCGTTTCCGTCAGATCCTCATCAAGACCGAGTTGCCGGGCCAGGGCGCGCGCGATCTGTGCCACCTCCAGCGTGTGGGTAAGCCGGGTCCGGTAGTGATCACCCTCGTGGAATACGAAGACCTGGGTTTTGTGCTTCAAGCGGCGAAAGGCGGTCGAGTGGATGACCCGATCGCAATCGCGCCGGAACGGGCTGCGGGTCCTGCTTGGCGGCTCGGCGAATTGCCGCCCGCGGCTGCGGGCGGGGTCGCAGGCATAGACCGAACGGGGAGCCGCCATTCCGACCGACACGACGTATTGTTCCCCTAAAGCGTTTGATTCCGGTGCCGCGCGCACTTAACTATGGTGTACGCCGGATACCAGATAATTGGGACCGCAGCGACTATCGGAGACCTGAAATGACTGCAGCGGTCACCATCAGCGAGAGAGCGGCGCGCCGTATCGGAGAAATCCTGAAGAATGAGGGTGCCGGCGCGATGCTGCGAATCAGCGTCGAGGGCGGCGGCTGTTCGGGCTTCCAGTACAAGTTTGACGTCGAGCGCGCGAAGGCCGAGGACGACATGGTGATTGCCCGGGATAGCGCGGTGGTGCTCGTGGATCCGGCTTCGGTACCGTTCCTGGCAGGCTCGGAAGTCGATTTCGTCGACGATCTGATCGGCGCGTCGTTTCGAGTCGTTAATCCAAATGCCACCGCATCCTGCGGATGCGGCACCAGTTTTTCAATCTGAGAAACCCCAAGCTTCATGCGCATCGCGACCTGGAACGTCAACTCGATCAGACAGCGGCTCGAGCACTTGCTGACGTGGTTGAAGGAGTCCGCGTCGGACGTTGTTTGCTTGCAGGAAATCAAATGCGTCGATGACGCGTTTCCGCGGCTGGAGATCGAAGCTCTCGGCTATAACGTCGTCACTCATGGCCAAAAGACCTTCAACGGTGTCGCGCTTTTGTCGAGGCTGCCCTTCGATGAAACCAAATCCGGACTAGCCGGCGACGACGAGGACGCGCACGCGCGGTTCCTCGAAGGTGTAGTTCCCCTCAAGCGTGGTGTGTTACGCGTCGCCTGCCTTTATCTGCCGAACGGCAATCCACCCGAAACCGAAAAATATCCCTATAAACTCAAATGGATGTCGCGCCTTCTTGAGTACTCAAAAGAGCGACTGAAAGCGGAAGAGCCGCTGGTGCTGGCTGGGGACTTCAACGTTATTCCGGCGGCGCAGGATGTCCATAATCCCGCCGCCTGGGTCAACGACGCCTTGTTTCGTCCAACCACCCGCGAGGCCTTTCAATCTCTGCTCGGGCTCGGCCTTACGGACGCGCTGCGCGCCGTTAATGACCGCCCTGGCCAATATACCTTTTGGGATTACCAGGCGGGCGCATGGCAGAAGAACCACGGCCTGCGCATCGATCACCTCTTGATGTCGCCGCAAGCCAGCGACCGGCTCATCGATGTCGGGGTGGATAGTTATGTGCGCGCCTGGGAAAAGCCGTCAGACCACGTCCCCGTCTGGGCCGATCTCGACCTGGCGACGAGCTGACTGAGGGCGGCCGTCACGAAGCTTCCGAGGTCAGTCCTTGCGGCCCTGCACCCAATGCTCAAGCATTTGCAGGGCCATTGCGCGCTCACCTTCGGACGCCTTGCTGATCGCCTTGTTGTAGCTTTCCTTAATCCAGGTTTCGTCCGTGGTCGCGCTGTCGCGCGCCAAGGTCAGCCACATCAAGCCGCGGGCGGCCTGGCGAGGCAACTGATCGCCATTGAACAGCATCTGACCCAGCAAGGCCTGAGCCTGGTGCTGCCCCTTCTGAGCGGCGAGTCCGAGCCAGCGCGCGCCATAGCGGAAGTCGTCGCGGGACGTCCCGCTGCCGTCGATGTAAAGCCGGGCCAGATCATACTGCGCGTCGGCATTGCCGAAATAGGATGCAGCGTACGAGAACATCTCCCTCGCCCGCTCCGGATCGGACTTGATCTTCGAGTTAGGAATTCCGTTGAGGTAATATCGTCCCACTTCGACAAAGGCGTTGGCGACGATCGCCGCCTCTGGAGCTGATGGGCTGTCTTCCGCATGCGCATTGGCGATGCGGCTGAAATATTCAAAGGCCCTCAGATCGTCCTGTGTGACGCCATTGCCGTCTGCATACATCCGCCCCAGTTTCCACTGGGCGATAGGATGGCCGCCTTCCGCCGCATATTGCAGCGCAGTCAAAGACGTATCCTGTACGGACGGCGGAATCGCGTTCTTCAGGGCCGCAGTGGCTCCGGGCTGAGCCGCCACCACGGGAATCGCGGCATCCTGGTTTGCCGGCGCCCCGTCGAAGGCGAATCCCGGCATGGCTACCGGCGTAGCCCCCAGTGTCAGTGCAACTATGATTGGCCTAAATATCCGCATAGCACTGTTTCTCGTGCGCTCCACCCGGATGGGTGACGGCACCATCTACCGCGGGCCCAACCTGCTGGGCGTACTTCCAGAGTGCACCCGATGTATGGTTGGTCGCGCGGGGCTGCCATTTGGTCTTACGTTCGGCCAGCTCCGCGTCGGTCAACTTTACGTTAAGTGTGCCTTCCACGGCGTCGATCTCGATGATGTCACCATCCTGCAACAGCCCGATCGGGCCACCGACCGCTGCTTCCGGCCCGACATGGCCGATGCAGAAGCCGCGTGTAGCACCGGAGAACCGCCCGTCGGTGATGAGAGCGATCTTGCCCCCCATGCCCTGCCCGGTCAGTGCCGCCGTGGTGGACAGCATTTCGCGCATGCCGGGACCGCCGCGCGGCCCTTCATAGCGAATCACAATGACCTCGCCCTCTTTGTAGGTCTTCTTCTGAACCGCCTCGAAGGCGTCCTCTTCCCGATCGAAACAACGGGCAGGACCGGTAAATTTCAAACTCGACATACCCGCGACCTTCACGATCGCGCCTTCCGGCGCGAGATTCCCCTTTAGCCCGACCACCCCTCCCGTGACGGTGATCGGTTTATCAGCGGACCGCACGACATCCTGGTGCGGATTCCACTTCACGCTTTTGAGGTTCTCGGCGATCGTGCGGCCAGTGACGGTCAAGCAATCCCCGTGCAGGTGGCCATTATCGAGCAGCGTTTTCATCAGAAGCGGTATGCCACCAACTTCAAACATGTCTTTGGCGACATAACGGCCACCCGGTTTCAAATCCGCGACGTATGGTGTCTTTTTGAAGATTTCCGCAACGTCGAACAGGTCGAATTTAATGCCGCATTCGTGGGCGATCGCCGGCAGGTGCAATGCGGCGTTAGTCGAGCCGCCCGACGCGGCCACCACCGCCGCCGCGTTCTCCAGCGACCGGCGCGTGACGATGTCCCGCGGGCGGATATTCAGGGCGATCAGCTCCATGACCTTTTCACCGGCCGTGGTGCAAAACGCGTCGCGGATTTCGTAAGGCGCCGGGGCACCGGCCGAATACGGCAGCGCCAGCCCGATCGCCTCGGACACCGTCGCCATGGTGTTGGCGGTGAATTGTGCGCCGCACGCGCCTGCCGAGGGGCAGGCTACCCGCTCGATTTCGTCAAGATCGGCATCGGACATTTCGCCGACCGAATGCTTGCCGACGGCCTCAAACATGTCCTGCACCGTGACCTGCTGGCCGCGGAAATTGCCGGGAAGGATCGAGCCCCCATAGATGAAGATCGACGGCACGTTGAGCCGGACCATCGCCATCATCATCCCCGGAAGCGACTTGTCGCAGCCGGCCAGACCGACCAGGGCGTCATAGGAATGGCCGCGGACCGTCAGCTCGACCGAGTCGGCGATGCATTCGCGCGACGGAAGCGACGAGCGCATGCCGTCATGCCCCATGGCGATGCCGTCGGTCACCGTAATGGTGCAGAACTCTCGCGGCGTGCCGCCGGCGGAAGCAACGCCTTTCTTCACCGCCTGCGCCTGGCGCATCAGCGAGATATTGCAGGGAGCCGCCTCGTTCCAGCAGGAGGCCACGCCGACGAACGGCTGGTGGATCTGCTGGGTGGTCAGGCCCATCGCGTAAAGATAGGAACGGTGCGGGGCCCGCTCGGGACCCTCCGTCACGTGACGGCTCGGCAATCTCTTTTTGATGTTGGTCTTGGCGTCCATCGCGAATTTGTTTCCTCGGCCAACATTTGCGAGACTTGGAAATCCGGGACTTCCTTCGCCTTCGCGAGCACCGTGGCCATTAGCCTACGAAGGAATGATTTCATTGAGGGGTGTGGCTAAAAAGCGGCGCGCGCAAGAGACGACTGTGATGAAGGTTAAATCTTCATCCGGTGTTGCCACCAGGCAACAACCGTGGCTCCCTAGCAACCCCATCCGCTAATTAGTTCCACCTAAACCGGTCAAATCGCGACTAAACTGGCAACTACGACACAACCGGCGCGGCCGTCTGAGGGTCAACGATGACCGGCAGGCGATCAATCGCCTTCATTCCAAGCCGCCTACGCCATGTAATTTCCGAATCACCCACCGCAAGCCTCGATGTGGGCCAATGGCGGAATACGATCCAAAGCGGGTGTGGGCGAATAATTACTCTACCTTGACGTTAGCGGCTTTGATCATAGGCCACCATTTGGCAATCTCCGCCTTCTGCCAAGTACCCAGCGCTTCCGGCGAAAGCTGATCCTTTGGAGGCATTTCCAGCCCAAGGTCTTGCAGTTTCTTGCGCACGGCGGGATCGCTCAGCGCCGTCACCGCCGCGGCATTGAGTTTAGCGATGATGTCGTTGGGAGTGGCTTTCGGCACCCAAAGGCCGGACCACAACGTCATGTGAAACCCGGGCAGACCGGCTTCGTCCGTGGTCGGAATCTCTGGCGCCAACTCGACGCGCTTATCGTCAGTGACGGCATAGGCGCGAATTGTGCCGGCACGCACCTGACTGATCGAATTGGAAGTCTGATCGACGATAATATCGATCTGTCCGGCAACGAGATCGTTCAAGGCCGGCGCCGTGCCGCGGTAAGGCACGTATTGAAGCTTGATGCCGGTCACGTTCTCAAAGTACAGCCCGGCAATGTGGCTTCCCGAACCGGCCCCGGCAGTGCCGGCGGTGGGTAGCCCGGGTCTCGCCCTCAGCCAGGCCAGCAGTTCTTGCAAGGTTTTGGCGGGAACTGCATTCTTGCTGACGACGATCATCGGATTGCTCGGCAGCAACACCACCGGCGCGAGATCAGCCACCAGGTCGTAGCCGAGCCTGTAGATCGCTCCGTTGGCGACATGGGTCCCGAGATGCCCGAAACTGATGGTGTACCCGTCAGGCGCCGCACGCACCACGCGCCCGACCCCGAGAGAGCCGCCGGCGCCGGTCACGTTCTCCACCGTAATGGTTTGGCCAAGCGCGCGCTGCATGCGCTCGGCCAGGATCCGGGTCATCGCGTCGGATGGGCCGCCCGCGGAGAACGGCACCACGATGGTGACAGGATGCGATGGAAAATCGTCTGCATGCGCGCCGCCGGCAAATGCCAGCAGTCCCACCAATCCCGACAAGACCGCTCTTCGCATCACACCCTCCCGCGCGGCTGCTTTCTTGCAGCCGCAGTGTCCAAAGCGCTCGGCCGCATCGGTTATAGTTTGGCGTAGTCGATCGGCTGATGGCGATCGAGCGCGCGGGTGACCGGCGGCAGCGGATATTTGAGCCCGGTCGCGCAATTGAACAGCATTACGCGATCATTTTTCGTTACACGGCCATCGGCAAGGCTCTGTTTATAGGCCGCATAGGTGGCCGCCCCTTCCGGGCACAGCAAAAGGCCTTCCTCGCGCGCCACCTCGTTCAACGCGGCCGAAATCTTGTCGTCCGGCACCGCGATCGCAAAACCCTTGCTCTCCCGCACCGCGCGCAAGATCAGGAAATCGCCGACCGCCTGCGGCACCCGAATGCCGGACGCAATGGTGTGGGCATTCTCCCAGCGGGGCGCATGCTCGGTGCCGTTCTCGAAGGCCCGCACCATCGGCGCGCAACCTGCAGCCTGCACGGCCACCATCCGCGGTCGCTTGCTGCCGATGAATCCGATCGCCTCGAGTTCGGCGAACGCTTTCCACATTCCGATCAATCCCGTGCCGCCACCGGTCGGGTAGAAGATGACGTCCGGAACCTGCCAGCCGAGTTGCTCCGCCAGTTCGAGCCCCATCGTTTTCTTGCCTTCGATGCGGTAGGGTTCTTTTAGTGTGGAGGTATCGAACCAGCCGGCCTTCGCCTTGCCCTCGCCAACGATCCTGCCGCAATCATCGATCAATCCGTTGACGCGATAGACGGTAGCACCCTGTAGTTCGATCTCGCTGACGTTCACTTCAGGCGTATCTGCAGGGCAAAAGATCGTGGTCTTGATGCCGCAGCGGGTCGCATAGGCGGCGAGCGCGGCGCCGGCATTGCCGTTGGTCGGCATCGCCATGTGCTCGATGCCGAGCGCCTTGCCCATCGATACCGCCATCACCAGGCCACGGGCCTTGAACGACCCGGTCGGCAACCGCCCCTCGTCCTTGACGATGATCTCGCCGCCTCCGATTTTGCCGGCGAGCTTCGGCAGCCGGATAAGGGGCGTCATCACTTCGCCGAGGCTGACGATGTCGCTGACCCTGCGTACTGGCAACATCTCGCGATAGCGCCACAGATCGGCCGGCCGCTGCGCAAGCGCATCCTTGGTCAGCGCCCTCTTTACGCCGGCAAGATCGTAACGCACCAGCAGCGGCTTGCCGGCCTTCGACAAATTATGGATCTGGTCGGCGGGATAGTGATCGCCCTCCATCGAGCATTCGAGATGGGTCACGAAGGTCGGTCGCTCGATAGTCAGGTTGTCGTTGTCTTTCACGGATCGAATCTCGCTTGTTTGTTATTGGCCCCATCCGATCCGAAAACCGGTATTTGCCCAGGCCCGAGATGGTTTCGGGATGTCGCGTTACATATTCAGCACGCGGCCATACGCATCCAGCACCGCTTCCTTCATCATTTCCGACAGGGTCGGATGCGGGAACACGGTGTGCATCAGTTCTTCTTCCGTAGTCTCGAGGTTCATGGCGACCACGTAGCCCTGGATCAGTTCGGTGACCTCGGCGCCGATCATGTGGGCGCCGAGCAACTGACCGGTTTTCTTGTCGAAGACCACCTTGACCAGTCCCTGATCCTCACCGAGCGCAATCGCCTTGCCGTTGCCGAGGAACGGAAAACGACCGACCCTGATATCGCGTCCGCCTTCCTTGGCCTTGGCTTCGGTCAGGCCGACGGAGGCGACTTGCGGATTGCAATAGGTGCAGCCGGGAATCAACAACTTGTCCATTGCGTGCGGATGCAGACCCTTGATGGCTTCGACGCAGACCACACCTTCATGCTCGGCCTTGTGCGCCAGCATCGGCGGGCCGGCGACGTCGCCGATCGCATAGATGCCGGGCACGTTGGTCTTGCCGTAGCCGTCGATTACGATACAGCCGCGCTCGGTCTTGACCCCAAGCTTTTCCAATCCGAGGTTCTCGATATTGCCGACCACGCCGACCGCCGAAATCACCCGGTCGAACTCGATCGTTTGTGGCTTGCCCTTGCCGTCGTCGATCGTGGCGACCACGCTGTCGCTCTTCTTTTCGAGCTTCGCGACCTTGGTATCCGTGAGGATTTTGATGCCTTGTTTCTCGAATCGCTTTCGGGCCAGTCCCGCGATCTCGGCGTCCTCGACGGGAAGGATCTGCGGCAGCACTTCAACCACGGTCACCTCGGCGCCCATGGTGTGGAAGAACGACGCGAACTCGATCCCGATCGCCCCTGAACCCACCACCAACAGCGACTTCGGCATCTTGTCGGGCACCATCGCCTCGAAATAGGTCCAGATCAGCTTCTTGTCAGGCTCAAGCCCGGGCAACACCCGCGGACGCGCGCCGGTCGCCACGATGATATGCTTGGCCTGATAGCTCCCCTCGCCCAGCGCGCCCTTCGGCGCCTCAGTCTGCGACTTCTTCACCGTCATCTTGCCGGGGGCGTCGATGGTCGCCTCGCCCCAGATCACCGAGATTTTGTTCTTCTTCATCAGGAAGCCGACGCCGTCGACGAGGCGCTTGGCCACCCCCCGGGACCGCCTGACGACGGCACCCGGGTCGAACGCTACATTGTCGGCCGACAGCCCGTAATCCTTCGCGTTCTGCATGTAGTGGTAGATTTCCGCCGAACGCAGCAGCGCCTTGGTCGGGATGCAACCCCAGTTCAGGCAGATACCCCCAAGGTAGGACTTCTCGACGATCGCGGTCTTAAAGCCGAGTTGCGCAGCCCGGATCGCGGTGACGTAGCCGCCAGGGCCGGAGCCGATGATGATGACGTCGAAGGATGTATCAGCCATTTTGCTCTGCCTTTACCAAACGCCTTGAGACGAGTTCAACTTGTCGAGCCGCCTCAAAAAGATTTCACTCAAGATAAAGCCCCAAGATAGACCGATCAAAACAATAGCAACTTCAAAGCCAGGAAACTGCCACGTTCCGAACCGTCGAAAACCGTCGGCTATAAGCAAGACATAGAGCAAACCCGGGATCAAATTTATTCCTGTCAAAACCAGCCGGATATGCGCGACTCCTCTTCGGTAATATCGAAGAACAATCAAGCTGGCCAATGTCGAGAAGAGAAACGTCAATCCGACGAAGGGCGGAACGACAGCCATACCCATCGCCCAACCGTTGTCGTCGGCACTCATTCCCAGAGCTCTCAATTGTTGCCAGTATGGCATCCAAAGGACCGCTCCAAGAAGAAACCAAGCAATCGCGGACGTTAGACAACCGAACGGGCCCCCTGCCAAACAAAACCACAACGACAATTGATTGGGGTTTCTCACGGCGGCGATCGCCCGAAGAACAGCCTCACGGTTTTCGCCGATCATGTCGAAACTGCTTTCGCAAGCAGGGCCTGCCGCGACAGATATATATGCAAGATAAACCATTGTGCCAGCGCGACAATCCACGGCGGCACGAACATCTGCACCATGCCCGCGGCTTCACGCAACCAGTTGACATCGCGCCAATCGATATCGAAGGCGCCGAGAGCCATAACCAGAATCGGTACCAGCAACAGGATATAGAGCACCCGTTTCAAGTGCCGCGCGCGATCCCTACGCCAGAGCGCGAAGCCATAAAGCAAGATGCTCAAGATCACATAGGCCAGCGTCAGGACCGCACGAAACGTCGCGTCGAGGCCGCCTCTCGCGGGATCGCCCCAATCAGGCAGCAACGAGACGGCAGCATAGGCAAGAGAGCCGAGAACGGCTGAGGCCATAATAGCCAGGATGAGAACCCCCGCGAGCCGCATGTCCGCCCTTGCTACCGGCACATCAACGGAACTCACGCATATTGCGCGATGCCGTGGCCGAACGACCAGTTCTCTTTGGCGACTTCAACTAAGATGATGAATACGCCTTCCCCTGACGTACCGAACAGCGGCATCTCACACCATCATCATCACGGGATTTTCGATCAGCATCTTGAACGCACCGATCAGCTCGGCGCCGAGTGCACCGTCGACCGCGCGATGATCGCAGGATAATGTCACGCTCATGATGTGTGCGGCCTCGATCTTGCCGTTACGCACCACCGCGCGCTCCTCGCTGGTGCCGACCGCCAGGATAGTCGCGTGCGGCGGATTGATCACAGCTGTGAAATCCTTGATCCCGTACATGCCGAGGTTGGAGACAGCCGTGGTGCCGCCTTGATACTCCTCCGGCTTGAGCCTGCGGGCGCGTGCCCGCGCGGCAAAATCTTTCATCTGGCCCGAGATCGTCGACAGCGACTTGGTTTCCGCATTGCGGATGATCGGCGTGATCAGACCACCCGGCATCGCCACGGCAACGCCGATGTCGGAATGCTTGTGCTTCAGCATCCCGCCCTCCGTCCAACTGACGTTGGTATCCGGGATGCGCTGCAGCGCAATCGCCATCGCCTTGATGACGAAGTCGTTGACCGAAAGCTTGTAGAGCGGCTTTTTCTCTTTGTCCTTCGGGGCCGCGGCATTGATCTCCTCGCGTGCCGCGAGCAGTTTACCGATATCGCAGTCCATCGTCAGATAGAAATGCGGAACGGTCTGTACCGAAGCCGTCAGGCGCTGAGCGATGGTCCGCCGCATGCCATCATGCGGCACGACCTCGTAGCTGCCGGGCTCGAACAGCGCCAGGATCTGCTTGTCCGACATCGACGGTGCCGTTGCGGGAGCGCCGGCCGGCGCGGCGGCGGGAGCTTTTAGTCCCTTGCCCGATTTCGCCTCCTCGACGTCGCGAGCAATAATGCGGCCGTGCGGACCGGAGCCGTTGATACGCCCCAACTCGATACCCGCATCTTTGGCAAGCCGCCGGGCCAGCGGTGACGAAAAGGTGCGGCCCTGGCCGTTGGTCTGCGGCGCCGCTTGTCTGGGTTGAGTCGTCGCAGTAGCGGGCGGGCTTGCTGTCGGAGCCGCGGGCTGCTTTGGGGCCTCTGCTTTGGCTTCCGCCTTAACTTCCGCCTTGGCCTCGGATTTGGCCTCGGCTTTCGGCTCAGATTTCGGCGACGCGGTCGCGGTCGCAGCTGACTTGACGTCTTCGCCGTCTCCGGCCAGCACCGCAATCACGTCGTTGACCGGCACGTCGGCGGTGCCCTCAGGCACGACGATTTTCGCGATCGTACCCTCGTCGACCGCCTCGACCTCCATGGTCGCCTTATCGGTCTCGATTTCGGCAATCACGTCCCCGGATTTGACCTTGTCGCCCTCTTTCTTGAGCCACTTGGCAAGGTTGCCCTTTTCCATCGTCGGCGACAGCGCGGGCATCAGAATATTGATTGGCATTTGTCAGTGACCTTGTTGCGACCGCGGCGTGGTGCTGCCTGTGTCGGTCGGCCGCGCGATTTCGGCTTCGAACATGTCCAGGATACGCGCCAGCGCCTGCTCTTCGGTATATTCGCTCTCGCGCGCATAGGCCCGGGCGGCATGGCGTGCCACGTCAACCAGTAGCAGGCCCCACATATCCGGTTCGTCGAATGCACGGGTGAACGCAATCGAAAGTCCGCCATCGACGACGAACGCGCGCAGAACCTCGGTGGCATCGTCGCGGCCCATGACGTCCGGAGGCAATGGCTGTTCCCTGGGACCGGCCATGGCTCACCGATAACAAACGGCTTTGGCGGCTTCGACCACCTCGGCCACCGACGGCAATGCGAGCTTTTCGAGGTTGGCCGCGTATGGCATCGGCACGTCCTTGCCTGACACCCGCGCTACCGGCGCATCCAGATAGTCGAAGGCGTGCTCCATGAGACGGGCGGCGATTTCCGCGCCGACGCCGTTTTGCTGCCACCCCTCCTCCACGGTCACCGCGCGGCCGGTTTTCTTCACGGAAGCCACGATGGTGTCGGTATCCATCGGGCGGAGCGTACGCAGGTCGATCACCTCGGCTTCGATGCCGTCCTTGGCCAGTTCGTCGGCAGCCTTCAGCGCGTAGGACATGCCGTTCGACCAGGAGACGATGGTGACGTGGCCGCCGCTGCGCACGATCCGCGCCTTGCCGATTGGGATGACGTAATCATCGAGCTTCGGCACTTCGCCGGTATGGCCGTACAACATTTCGTTTTCGAGGAAGATCACCGGATTGGGATCGCGGATCGCGGCTTTCAACAGGCCCTTGTAGTCGGCGGCAGAAAACGGCGCGACCACCTTGAGGCCGGGAACCTGCGAGTACCAGGCCGAGTAATCCTGGCTGTGCTGGGCGGCGACGCGGGCGGCCGCGCCGTTCGGCCCGCGGAATACGATCGAGCAGCCCATCTGCCCGCCCGACATGTAAAGTGTCTTGGCGGCGGAGTTGATGATCTGGTCCATTGCCTGCATGGCGAAATTGAAGGTCATGAATTCGACGATCGGCTTCAGGCCGGCCATTGCGGCACCGACGCCGATACCGGCAAACCCGTGCTCCGTGATCGGCGTGTCAATCACACGGCGGGCGCCGAATTCCTGCAACAGTCCCTGGCTGACCTTGTAGGCGCCCTGATACTCCGCAACCTCTTCGCCCATGATGAACACGTCAGGGTCGCGTCGCATCTCCTCGGCCATGGCGTCGCGCAGCGCCTCGCGGATGCTCATCGTCACCATCTCGGTACCAGCCGGCACCTCCGGATCGGGCTCGGCAGCAACAGTTGGTGCTGCGGGCGCCTTGGGCGCGTCGATCATCGGCTTGCCTTCGCCAACGGGCGAGCGCGACTCCGCAACCTCTTTCTGGACATCCGGCGCCGGTGCGGCCTCTGCCGCCTTTTGCGGCTTGGCGGGCGCTTTGGCGAGATCGGCGGCGCTCTCGCCATCGGCAAGGATGGTTGCGATCGGGGTATTGACCGCAACGTCGGCCGTGCCCTCCGGGATGAGGATGCTGCCGAGGGTGCCCTCGTCCGTGGCCTCGACTTCCATGGTCGCCTTGTCGGTCTCGATCTCGGCGATGACGTCGCCGGATTTGATCGACTCGCCTTCCTTTTTCAGCCATTTCGCGAGATTGCCCTTTTCCATGGTGGGCGACAGCGCAGGCATCAGCACTTGAATGGGCATATCAACTCCGGAAGTAAGCGTGCGCGCTTAGCGGTAGACATCGGTGTAGAGTTCGGACGCGTCCGGCTCGGGATCGTGCTGCGCGAAATCGGCAGCCTGATTGACGACTTCGCGCACCTCGGCGTCGATCGCCTTCAGTTCCTGCTCACTCATTTTCGCGGCCAGCAGCCGATTGCGTACCTGCTCGATCGGGTCCTGATCGTGGCGGACCTTGTCGACCTCCTCGCGCGTGCGGTACTTGGCGGGATCCGACATTGAGTGGCCGCGGTAGCGGTAAGTCTGCATCTCCAGGATATACGGTCCTTTGCCTGCACGGCACCAGGCAACCGCTTCGTCGCCGCCCGCCTTCACCGCGCGGACGTCCATGCCGTCGACCTGCCTGCCCGGGATGTTGAAGGAAATGCCGCGGCGGGAAAAATCGGTTTGCGCCGACGACCGGCTGACCGACGTGCCCATGGCGTAACGGTTGTTTTCGATCACGTAGATCACCGGCAGCTTCCACAACTCCGCCATGTTGAAGCTTTCGTAGACTTGGCCCTGGTTGGAGGCGCCATCGCCGAAATAGGCCAAGCTGACGAAGTCATTGCCGCGATAGCGGTTGGCAAAGGCCAGTCCGGTGCCGAGCGAAACCTGGGCGCCGACGATGCCGTGTCCGCCGAAGAAGTTCTTCTCCTTGCTGAACATGTGCATGGAGCCGCCCTTGCCCTTGGAATAGCCGCCGTGGCGGCCGGTCAGTTCGGCCATCACACCCTTGGCTTCCATGCCGCAGGCCAGCATGTGCCCGTGGTCGCGGTATCCGGTTATGACCTGATCGCCCTTCTTCAGAGCCATCTGCATGCCGACGACGACCGCTTCCTGACCGATGTAGAGATGACAAAAGCCGCCGATCGCACCCATGCCGTAGAGTTGCCCGGCCTTCTCCTCAAAGCGCCGGATCAGGAGCATGTCGCGGAGCGCAACGAGTTCCTGCTCGCGCGTGAACGGCGGCGGGGAATCGCTTGCCTTGTCCTGCCCTGCTTCGTTTGCGACGCTTTTCTTCGGTGCGGCCATGGCAATTCCGGATGAGAGAGTGAATAGCCCTCTCTAACCCAACTCAAACCGCCATGAAAGGACCGCGTGAGCCGCCTCGAAGTTCGCTATGCCGCACTGCAACCAGTGGCGCGAAATTTTCGAGCTTGATTCCGCAGCTATTTGAAATTTGAAGACGAGTTTGGGCTGACCCGAACCATGTCGTGGGGATTGACGTAGTCGAGCTGGAAGCGCGCCCGCTCCTCGAGCATATCAGGGTCGACCCGGTCGGATCGCAGCAGCGAGACCCGCTGCTCGCCCTGCGCTCGTTCGCGCTTCAGCCGGGCAAGCTCCGACGTCAGTGCGATGATTTCCTGGTCCAGTTCCTGCTGCGCATTCAGCCCATACTTGCCGGTATAGGCATTGACGCCGAAATAGCCGATCAGGGCCGCCGCCATCGCATAGAGGGCGAGCCCGGTGAGCACGGTTTTCAGTCGACTGCGCGATACCATGAACCGGAGCATGCGACGCTCCAGTTAATGGAATCCTAATGAAGGGGGTGTCGGAGGCGTTTCACCCGCCTATTCCCCCTACCTGTGGTGTTTTTCCACCATCACTGCATAGGCGTCGAGGTATTGCTTCAACACCGTCCGAAGCGATTCCTTGATCAGTTCGCCCTTGTCATCAAACGCGTCACCGACGCTGTTGAGATAGATCTCCGGTTGTCCGAGGATTGGGCCGGTGATACCGGGCAACATATTCTGCAAATGTTTGGCCGCGCTGACGCCGCCGAGCGGACCCGGCGAATTGCTGATAATCCCGACCGGCTTGCCGAGGAATGAACTCTTTCCGTAAGGGCGCGATCCGACGTCGATAGCGTTTTTCAGCACGCCCGAAATCGAACGGTTGTACTCGGGCGTGAGGAACAGGACCCCGTTGGACTTGTGAATCTTCTCGCGGAACGCCACCCAATCGGCCGGAGGGTTGGCTTCCAGGTCCTGATTGAAAAACGAAATGTCATGCAACGTGATGATGTTGAGCTTCAACGCATCGGGCGCAAGCTTCGTCAGCGCGTTGGCGATCTTGAGGGTGAAACTCTCTTTGCGAAGGCTGCCGACGATGACGGCGATATTATGCGTGGTGGTCATGAGACTTCCTTGTAATACGTGCGTCGATTGACGCGGCAACCTATCACATTCCCTAACGATGCAAGCGCATGAACCCGGAGGTGCCGATCATGCCTTTGGCGAAATGTAGAGCAGGCCGTCCGATCGAGGCGGCCTGCTCGTTCGTAACTCCAAAAGCGGTGATCAGACCACCGGACTCCAGGCGATCGGCACCAGGCGGTATTTCGTACCATCCCTTTCCACGTGTCCGATACTGGGGAATGTGAAATGGAAACCCACCACCGTCGCCTTCTCGGCCGCAGCCATATCGTAGAATTTGTGGCGGGTTTTCTGCGCCATCTCTCCGTCTACGTCGTAAGCCACATGCCAATCCGGATTACGCAGGAAGAACTCTGGAATATTGGTAACGTCGGACTGGATCAGTATTTTCGAGTTGCCGGATGCAACCGCAAAGGAGGTGTGTCCGGGGGTGTGGCCGGGAGTGCCGATCGAGGTGATGCCGGGGGCGACTTCCTTGCCCCAATCGTATTTCGTCACCTTGGCCTCGATACCCGCGAAGGTCTTTTTCACATTGGCAAAATAGTTTTTCATCATTTCGTTGGACTGCGCCTTGGCGGCGTTCTCATCGGTCATCCAGAACGCCCAGTCGACCGACGGAACCATGATCTCCGCATTCGGGAAGGCGATCGAACCGTCCGCGGCACGAATACCGTTGGTATGGTCGGGATGCAGATGAGAAAGCAACACAACGTCGATCTTCTTCGGGTCGATCCCGGCAGCGGCAAGATTTTGCAACGTGCGGCCGACCGCGCCCTTGCTTGGCTCGAAGTTGGCGACACCGTTTCCGGCGTCGATCAGGACCAGCTTGCTACCGGTGTTGATCACCTGCGGATTGAACGGCACCGTCACCATGCCCGGCGGCATATACGCGGCTTCCGCGGCCTCCACCGCCTGGGCCTTCGGAACGTTGCGCACGAAGGTGTCGGGAAGCGGAAACGAACGCGCGCCGTCGTTGATCGAGGTGCATTCATAAGCGCCGACCTTGTACCGATAGAAGCCCGGAGCCTGTGCGCCGACCGCCGGCTCGGTGGCTCGCGCCGGCGTGCCTGACGAGGTCAGCATATTGGCGGCGCCGGCTGCGGCGGCCCCGGCAAGCAGGTGGCGACGGTTCAAGTCGATCATAGTCTATTCCTCCCCTGAAGGTTACGTTTTTAGCGCGAGCGCTTTCGACGCGAAAGTCTCCCCGCCGGCGCAGGAAACGCAAGCTTGAAGCTTACGCCGGCAAACTTGTTGCTGGGACGGTAGGGATGCCGCGCGCGCCCTACCCGGCTTTGTTCGGGTTGATCAGGTACTTTTCGCCGGTTGCGCGTTTGGTATAGGCGGCGATGGCGGGAAGCTGCAACGCCTCCTGCAGCGACACCACCTGGGTATAATGGCTGGCAAACGTGGTCTTGAGCTCAGCGACGACCCGCTGGCGCAACCGGTCAGCGTCGGGGCGGCCGATCTTCTGCAGGAACGGAAACAACAGCCACCCGCCGACCCCCCATGCCATGCCGAACGCCCGATTCAATTCGACCGGGCCGGGATCGAGGCTGCCGTAG
The DNA here is from genome assembly GCA_963756215.1 of uncultured Alphaproteobacteria bacterium. GTDB lineage: Bacteria > Pseudomonadota > Alphaproteobacteria > Rhizobiales > Xanthobacteraceae > Bradyrhizobium. Next base: position 288,436 of record CAVWMY010000006.1, read on the forward strand.
ATATAAACCTGCTTATGCGCGCTCGATCCGTAGCGGCTGTAGACCTTGGCGGTCCTGTTGGCGGCAATCTCCATGCAAGTGAGAATTTGACCCGCAAGCTTGCCGCCGCCGATGGCGTCAAAAGCCAGCGTCGCCCCGGTCTCCACCAGCGCGTCGGTCAAGGCATCCATGAAGCCGGGCGCCGTGGAGTCGATGACGTGCCTGGCGCCCATCTCGCGCAGGATGGCGGCCTGCTGCGGGCTGCGGACGATGTTGACGAGGCCGATACCATCCTTGAGACAGATCCTGTTGAGCATCTGTCCCAGATTGGATGCGGCGGCGGTATGGACCAGGGCCTTGTGGCCCTCCCGCCGCATGGTTTCGGTCATGCCGAGCGCAGTCAACGGGTTGACGAAGCAGGAGGCGCCCTCGGCAGCCGTCGTCCCCTCCGGCAGCACCAATACGTCACGCGCCTTCAGGCAGCGGTATTGCGCGTACATCGCGCCGCCGATCATCGCCACGGTCTTGCCCATCAAGGCCTTTGCCGCGTCCGACGATCCGGCCTTGATGACGACGCCGGCGCCCTCGTTGCCGACCGGCATCGATTCATCGAGCCTGCCCGCCATGGCTTTCATGGCGCCTTCCGGGACTTTGGCTGATATCACCGGCGAGGCTTTGGTGCCGGAAGATTTCGCTGTCGTCATGTCGGCGGCGCCGGTCAGAAGCCCGAGGTCCGACGGGTTGATCGGCGTGGCCTCGACGCGGACGACGATTTCGTCTTCGGCCGGCTCGGGCGTCGGAACGTTGATCAGCACAATTTCCAATTCGCCGCTCTTCTTGATTAACGAGCGCAACTGAAGCCCGGTCTTGCCTTCTGAACTCATGGCATCCTCCTTGATCACGGTTCTTTTCGAACTCGGCGGCAGTGTTCGCAGGTTACGGCGGGAAGGCAAGCCTCAATGCACGATCGATGCGCCACAGCCGGGACGCTCTGGGCGTCCCGTGCTGAGTTCGGTTTCAAACGATCAGAACGTCATGCGAGGTCAACGGCGCCACGACGCCGGTCAGTGTGATCGACGCGTTATGGCCGAGCTCAATCACCGTGTTGTGGCCGACGACCTCGGTTGTCAGGTGGGCAAGATCTGCGACGAGGGACGATGATATCTGAATGACATCGTGACCGACGGAGTCGCCAACCCTAAAATTATTGATCACGTCGTTGCCGGACACTTGCTTGAACACGAACGTGTCTCCGCCGGCACCGTTCATGATGTCATTCAGCGCTGACGAAACCAAACTGACACCGGCGGTATTAGCCGTCATGGTCTGCGAACCGTTGTTGTTATCGAACGTGGTCGCGATTGTGTGTCCGGACCCGTCGATCACGTCGTGCCGCGCTGAATACGTCTGCCCCTTGATATCCCAGGTATCGACAATCCGACTGCCATCGGCGTGGCGCGTAGTCTCGGCGATCAACGTTCCATCCGAGGCATAGCTCGACTGAACGTACGAACCGTCCTTCTGTGTCACTGTTTGCTCGGCAAGATGGCCAAGGCCGTCGTACTGGTCGAGCGTCCTTACGCCGTTGGTATCGGTCGTCTGCCTCAAAGCCAGGGTGCCGTCGTCGTGGAACTGCTCGATCAGGATGCTGTGACCCGACGCGTCGTCGACCACATGCTGCGAAGTGTAGTCCTTGCCGGAGATGTCGTAAGTATAGACGTCTCGCGAGCCGTCGCCATGTCCGAGCGTTTCGCCGATCCGGGTGCCGTCCGACGCGTAGCTCGACTGGACGTACGAGCCGTCCTTCTGCACCACCGTCTCCCGCACGAGATGGCTGAGGTTGTCATACTGATCAAGTGTCTTGACGCCGTTGGGGGCGACCGTCTGCTTCAAGGCCAGTGTGCCGTCGGCATGGCGCTGCTCGATGAGGATACTGTGTCCGGACGCGTCGGTGGTCACGTGTTGCGAAGTGATGTTCTGACTCGCGATGTCATAGCTGTAGATGTCACGCAAACCATCAGCGTGACGGATCGTTTCGCCGGTTTCATTCCCCGATGTGTCGAAGGTAAGTTGATCGAGCGAGCCATCGACGTAACGGGTCGCGAACTGGATGAGGTGACCGTCGCCGTCATATTGGACGCTGTTGATCGAGCCGTCGCTGTTGACCGACTGGCTGTCCTTCGCCTCCAGCTTGAGCGTATCGGCGGTGGAAAGCTGAACTTGGCTCGATGTCAGGCTGGCCGTGCTGATGGTGGTGTCGGCAAATTTCAGCTGCTCGAAATTCGAGAGGAAGTCGGTGCCGTCACGACCTGCCACCTTGTCGACGACGGTAATCTGGCTGCCGACGACAGTGATGGTGTAGTCGCTACGATTGCCGGCATAGACCGCCGTGTCTGTCCCGGCGCCGCCGTCGAGATAGTCGATGCCGGCGCCGCCGGTAATGATGTCATCGCCGGCACCGCCGTGAACCAGATCGTTGTCGCTCGTTGCGCCGGTAAACCAAGTCTGGTCGTTGGTCGTATCGAAGTGGATGGCGCGAACATAGAGGTCGAACGAGCCGGGCGAGCTCGCGTTGGTGGCTTGGCTTGGTGAAAGCTCTACACCATTGACCGCGATATCCTTCAGATGAAGCGCGCGTCCCGGTGTCGAGTTTATCAGCGCAATATCCAGGCTCGTAATCGGCCCCGTATTGGGAAACGTTACCGTAAAGGTCTGGTAACCTGACGGGTCGGTCGCGGGCTTGAATTCCAGTATTCCCGAAACGACTTGGCCATTGATAAGAACCTGCGCCTGAGCCCCGACGCCGTCTACCACCGAACCGTAACCCGTCAAGGTGATGGTCGTAGTCGGTAACTTCGCGATGGATTCGGGCCCCGAAATAATGACGTCGTTTCCAGAGCCGCCCGAAATGACGTCCTTTCCCAATCCGGTGTTGATGATGTTATTGCCCCGGCCGAGGTCGATATTATCGGCGTCGGGCGTCCCGGCCACTACCAGCCCGGGTACCGGGCCCATGCCGTGGAAATATTGGGAGACCAGGGCTTCGGCAGGTTTTCCCATCACCGAATAGCCGGTGTTGTTGACTACGCCACTAAGATCCCACTGCCAGAATTCAACGCCCTGCACCCAGGTGCCGCCCTGCGCGCTCCAGACCTGAAAGAATGCGTTGTAGGCGTCCGCCTGCGCGACCGGATTTGGAGTGTCGCCGCTTGCGGATCCCGGATTGATCGCGGTGCCGTCGACACTGGCATAACCAACCTCGGTCATGAGTACCGGTTTGCCGTATTGTTCCGCCAACGAGTGCAGGAAATCGACAGGCGATTGGTAGTTGAATGCCGCAGCGTAGTACGGATTGATCGGCACCTCGGACCAGGCATTGACCAAGTCCTGCACGGTTGGGGTCTCGCTGGACGTCAGCGGCGGATAAGTGTTCACACCGATGGTGTCGAGTTGCCCCCAGAAACTGACATGCGAGGCTTCGTCGGTCGCCGCCGCGTATGTCACCGCGCCGTGATACACTTGCCGGACCTGCGAGATCAGATCGGTCCAGTAACCCTCGTATTGCGGGCCCGTCAGGCTGCTCATTTCGTTGCCAATAGCAAAGGTCGAGACGCCGCCTGCCTGCGCGATGGTCGCGAGGTGCACGATCTCGGCCGTGTAGGATGCAAAGAACGCCTTGACGTCCGTTGGCGCCATGCTCGACGTCGGTGTTCCATCCAACGGCGAAACCGCGGCTTTGAAGACGACCGACAATCCGGCAGATTCCGCAGCCTTGAACCCCGCCAGCAGACTGGCGTCGCTCTCCGTCTTGGCTGGATCGGCGATGACGGTGTTCGACGTTCCGGTTTGTGTCCAGATGCGATCCGTCAACGCCACGGAATTCGAACCGAGCGAGGCCATGGTTTGATAGGCTTGATCCGCCGCAGCGCTTGAGACCTGACCGTTCCACTCGGACAACGCGCCGAAACCCTGAACCTGAAAAAGATTTGCCATGCTTGAACTCCGCCTTTCGCCGGACGATTGCCGCGAAGCGTTACGTTCACCTTAAAATGGTGTTTGGTCTGTGACTAAATTCTCAATACTGGATGAGCCCGCGTGTGACCGCGATCAACTTCGCGTTTTGAAATGTCTTTCCGCGCCGGCGGCGAGACAGCGACAAACTTGGTGCAATTGCTCATCTAGGCGACAGCTACGCTACAGTCGTCACGAAAATTGCGGAGCCCCTGGGCAGCGAAGCGCGCCCGACGACAGCGCTATACCGCGTCGCGCCGAGTTCTCGATCGGAGCGCGCGTCTGCAGAGTTTTATTTTATTATTCTCAAGACTTGGTCGCGACCTGATCTGCGAGACCGGCGGCCCATGTCGAGGGCTTGCCTTCAAAAGCAGACTTGGCGCGCTTGCCCAGCCAATAGGAATAAGGCGGCGGTATAAGATCGAAGTTCGGATCGGCGCCGAGCTTTTGCGCGGCGTCCATCGGCCAGTTCGGATTATACATGATCTCGCGCGCGAGCGCGGTGAGATCGGCGCGCTCCTCTTGCAGGATCGCTTCGGCCTGGTCGGCATGCACGATGTGTCCGACCGCCATCGTCATGATCTCGGCTTCTTTGCGGATTCGCTCGGCGTAAGGAACCTGGTAGCCGTACTTTCGCGCGCGCGTGCTGTCCATCGGCGAGTGCGCTAGCGTGCCGCCGGAAGAACAGTCGATCACGTCGACGCCTTCGGCCTTTAGCAGTTTTGCCAGCCGAATGCTTTCGTCAGGTCCCCAGCCCGCGTCGTCTTCGCATGATAAGCGCACAAACAACGGCTTGTCCGCCGGCCATACCGCGCGGACGCATTCGGCGACCTCGAGTGCGAAGCGCATCCGGTTGAGCTCCGAGCCGCCATACTCATCTGTTCGCGCGTTGGCGACAGGCGACAGAAATTGATGGATCAGATAACCGTGGGCGCCATGAATCTCCATGACGTCGAAACCGGCCGTCGCGGCGCGCGCCGCCGCCTCGCCCCATTTGACCGCGAGATCGCGCACCTCGTTGTGCGACAATGCGCGCGGCACCGGCGATTTATCGGTGTGGGCCACCTCGCTCGGCGCCACCAGCTCCCACCCGTCCCAATCGTAGATCTCGGCTTCGTCACCGCGCAGCGGCTTGCCGCCTTCCCACGGCCGGCTCAGTCGCGCCTTGCGACCGGAGTGACCGAGTTGGATGCCGGCCACCGCCCCGTGCGCCTTGATGAAGGCTGCGCAACGCGCGAGCCCTGGAATAAATTCATCATTCCAAAGCCCGGTGTCGCCGACTGTGCCGCAGCCGTTGCGCGCGACCTTGGTCGATTCCATGATGACAAGCCCGGCGCCGCCCTGCGCATATTTCCCGGCGTTGACGAGGTGCCAGTCGGTCGCGAAACCCGCGACCGCCGAATATTGATGCATCGGCGCAACGACGACACGGTTCTTGAGGCGCACGCCCCGGATGTCGAGCGGAGTAAACAGCTTCGGTTGGCTCATCGCTTCGGTTCCTCCGCCATGCCATCGAGGGCACCGCGAGCGCGGGGTTTCCTTTGACTTCAAGCCAACGCCTTGAGCGCCGACCTCCCTGCGTATTTCGCTTGGCTTCCCAACTCTTGCTCAATTCGAAGCAACTGGTTGTATTTGGCAGTGCGGTCGGAGCGCGCCAGCGAGCCCGTCTTGATCTGACCGCAATTGGTGGCGACCGCGAGATCGGCGATGGTGGAATCCTCGGTCTCTCCGGACCGGTGCGACATGACAGCGGTATAGCCGGCCTTGTAGGCCATCTCGACTGCGCTCAGCGTTTCCGTCAGGGTGCCGATCTGGTTGACCTTGACCAGGATAGAATTGGCACGGCCGTTTTTGATACCTTCGGCGAGCCGCGCCACGTTCGTGACGAACAGATCATCGCCCACCAACTGGCACTTGCGGCCGATCAAATCGGTCAACTCTTTCCAACCGTCCATGTCATCCTCGGACATGCCGTCTTCGATCGAGACGATCGGATAGCGCGAGACAAGGTCGGCGAGATATTTCGCCTGCTCCGAGCGCGAACGCGTCTTGTTCTCGCCGCCATAGACGTAGGAGCCGTCCTTGAAGAACTCCGTCGAAGCACAATCCAGCGCCAGCATCACGTCTACACCGGCCTTGTAGCCGGCCTTGCCGATCGCCGACATCACGAACTCAAGGGCCGCGTCCGCCGACGGCAGGTTCGGCGCAAACCCGCCCTCGTCGCCGACATTGGTGTTGTGGCCGGCCTTCTTCAACTCACCGCGCAACGTGTGAAAAATCTCGGAGCCACAGCGCAGCGCGTCCGCAAAAGTAACCGCGCCGACCGGCATGATCATGAATTCCTGGAAGTCGATCGGATTGTCGGCATGCGCGCCGCCGTTGATGATGTTCATCATCGGAACCGGCAAGGTTCGCGCGGAGGTGCCGCCGACATAACGGTATAGTGGCATGTCGAAGGATTCCGCGGCAGCCTTGGCGGCCGCAAGCGAGACGCCGAGGATGGCATTGGCGCCGATCCGGTTCTTGTTAGGTGTGCCATCGAGATCGATCATGATCTCGTCGATCTGCACCTGCTCCTCGGCGACCATGCCCTCCAGCGCTTCGAAGATTTCGCCGTTGACGGCATCGACCGCCTTCTGGACGCCCTTGCCGAGATACCGGCTTTGGTCACCGTCGCGCAATTCGACCGCTTCGTGCGCCCCGGTTGACGCGCCCGATGGCACCGCGGCGCGACCCAGCGAGCCGTCTTCCAGCACTACATCGACCTCGATGGTGGGATTGCCGCGGCTATCGAGAATTTCGCGGCCGATGATGTCGACGATGGCGGTCATTTGTGCCTCTTTTTGGAGAAAGTCAGGGATTGAGCGGTTCGCCGGTTCTACAGCATGGTGTGGAAGGCGAAAAGGCCGGGTGACGACAGGATTGTGATTGGCTAAGACGACAAGTGCGCATGATCCCCAAACTGCGAGCGGTTTGGCGTCAAGTCCATGCGCCATCAATCGTTTGAGGTGCGATCGGACCCAGAACCGGCCTCTTCTTTGCTGATCGCGTCCCAGGAGATCATTATGGCGAACAAGTCGCGCAAATCATCGAAGTCGTCGGACCTGCAGTCATCAGATCTTCAACTTGGCCGCGCCGTAGAATGGCCGCAAACGCCCGGCGAGGCCAAGCTTGACCGCGTCGTCAACCCGCAAGCGGATACCAACTACATGGTGCGGTTTACCGCGCCGGAATTCACCTCGCTCTGCCCCATCACAGGACAGCCGGATTTCGCGCATCTTGTCATCGACTACGTCCCGGGCCCCTGGCTGCTGGAGTCCAAATCGCTAAAACTTTATGTTGCGAGCTTTCGCAATCATGGCGCGTTCCATGAGGACTGCACGGTGGCGATCGGCAAACGGATATCTGGGGAGATAAAACCAAAATGGCTGCGCATCGGCGGCTACTGGTATCCGCGTGGCGGAATTCCGATCGATGTGTTCTGGCAGACCGGCAAGCTGCCGAAGGACGTGTGGGTTCCGGATCAGGGAGTAGCGGCCTATCGCGGCCGAGGGTGATCGGGAAGAATGCCTTCGGTATGGGTAGCGGCCTCGTACGCAACCATCGCCGCCGACTGTGCCGTCCCGCTGAAGCCGCAGTAGGGCGGGCCAGCGTCATTCGTCCATACGCTGGCCGATCGCTCAAGGCTATTTGCTCAAGGCGCCGCGCCCCTGCGGCCGAGAGGTCTATCGCATCTCTCCGAAATGCGATGCTTATTCCTCAAGGCTTGTAGGTACCGGGATCGGCGCCGCCGACCAAGCCGCCCCTGTTATCCGAGCCGCCTCCGTAGGAACGGCCCATGCCGACCGTACCTCGATTGGTCCTGCTCATGCCGACCGTACCCTGGTGAGCCTTGGCACCCGACCTGTACTTGTGATGAGTTGTGCCTGCGAGCGCGAACGTGCTTGAGAGTGCGAACGCAGAAGCCAATGCTAGTGTTGCAAGTTTCATGGCCGTTCTCCTCCGATTTCGACTCTATGGTCGCCTGCGAATAAGGGCGTCACGTCAATCGATCTGTGATTGACCGAACCGTCTGTCAATCTGGACACCGGGCCGCCGGGCCGGCTATGCGATTTCGGCCGTTCAACGCCAAATGCCATAATTCACCGGAGCGTTTTGCCGTTTAAGCCTGGACAAATTCACAGAGCAAGCCAGCGCCGGGATCAAGTCCTACGCCGCCAACCCGGCTTACTCGCAAAACGCATTCACGCCTGCGAGACCACGACGACATGTCTAGCGCTTGTCGAATGGGAAAATGACTTTCCAGTCCTTCTTCATGTCGACGACAGTCCACTTGTTAAAGGCCGCGGCATCGAGCGCAACGTCGAGATGACCGAATTGCGATTTTCGATCATAGGCATATTCGCGCTCGGCGTCCGTATGGTGAACAATCAAGCCAAAACGGACGCCGCCCGCCAATGTCGTCCATTGAAGCATCTCCAGGTCACCGTCGGAATTGCCGAATGCGGCAATCGGCCGGCGGCCGATGTGTTCATTGATCCCGACCGGTTTACCCGTCTTGTCATCGACGAAATTGACCTCGGGTAATCGGAATAACCTTGGCCTGCCGTCCCTCATCTCGAACCTGGTCTTGATCGACGATCCAACCACCTGCTCGGGCGGCACGCCGTACACCCGTTCGGTCCATGGCCGCATGAATTCCACGCCGCCACCCGAGACGATGAACGTCTTGAAACCATTCGCACGCAAATGCGCAAGCAATTCGAGCATCGGCTGATAGACGAGTTCGGTATAGGGCCGCTTGAACCGCGGATCCCGCGCTGTGGCGAGCCAATCCGTTACGATCTTTTCGAATTCCGCCGTGGTCATGCCCGCATGGGTCACCGTGACCAGTTGCACGACGCCGTGCTCACCCGAACCGGCCAGCGCTTTCATGTCCCCTTCAAGTACCGCCTTGAACGGTTGTTTCTTTTTCCACTCCGGATGCATAGGGGCCAACGCCTTCACACGATCGAGCGCGAAGGCCATCTGAACGTACATCGGTTGTTCGACCCAGAGTGTGCCGTCATTGTCGAACGTGGCTATGCGCTCGGCGGGCGCGACAAAGTCCGGTCCGCCGGCTTTGGTGACACGGTCGACAAACTCCACGATAGCCCGCTTGGTCGGCGTGTCATTCCACGACGGCAGCGGATCGGTTTGAGACGACGCGGTGGACGACCAATTGAGGCTCGCAGCTATACAAGCGAGCAGTCCGACCAGTGCCGAGACGAAGGATTTGCGCTTCATGCGGCAACTCCGGCTGCCAAGCCAAAAGCGAACGAGGTGACGCCAATTCTCGCAAATAACGTAAGAAAACGCCGTTCGATAGTCTATGCAAATTCGGCAGCGGTCAAAGTCGAAATTGCTCCCCGGGCGGCATTGCCAAAGCACCCGTGGCTACTCCTGTTCAGTTTTTCACGCGGCTTCGGATATCCGTGACGAGGCCGATCACGCTGCGGTCGGTTGGCGCGAGGCGAGCCAACTGCTCGGCATATTGAAGCGCCGATACGATATCCCCGGAATCACGGTTGAACGTCGCCAGAGCAAACAAGGTATCGCGGTCGTCCGGATGCCTGGCCAAGTTCTCCTTCAGTATCCCGATGGCCTCGTCGAGCCGGCCGGATGTGTGCAGCGCAACCGCGTATACATAGGCATATCGCGCCCGGTCGGGTTCGAGTTCGGTTGCAATGCGAAATTCGGACAGCGCGTCATCCGGTCGCTTTTGCCGGGTCAACGTCAATCCGAGCGTGTGGTGCAATCCCGCATCCTGCGTCGAGGAGGCGATTGCGGCGCGCAGCACCCTCTCCGCGTCGCCATCTCGTCCCGTTTGCCTATAAAGATCCGCCAGATTGATGGCCGCAGGCGCATACCTCGGACTGAGCGCCAAAGCGGCCTTGTATTCGATCTCGGCGTCGCTGAGGAGCCTGCGCCGGACGTAGAAATTACCGAGCGTCGCACGGGCCTCGGGCCTGTCTGAGTTGAGGCGTTGCGCGGCGATGAACTCCGCCGCCGCGCTTTCGAAAGCTTCGCGATCGGCAGCCGGTTGATTTGCGCCGGGGACGCCGGCGAGCAATGCCGCCGCCCGCACACGTACACCGCGGCTGGGATCGGACAATAGCGGCGACACCAACGGCCAGACCCGGTCGGCTGCGGCGCCGTCGAGCATGTCGAGCGCGGCGATCCGCACCATGGGGTCTGGGTCGCTGACACCCTTGCGCGCGAGTTCGATGTTGGTCGGCGACAATCGAGAGTTCAGCTCTGCCAACGCACCGGCTCGCGCAATCGCCGGCGCGGCCGGATTTGCCGCAACCGCCGCGAGAAGCGGCGCTGCATCGGCTTGTCCTGTCCAGGAGGAATGGAAAGCCTCGGCATAATTCTGAAAGCCTTTTCGGTTTGGGCCGTGCCATTGCTCGATCGCGTTCGCTGCCCATTCCGGCGACTTGTCGGCGTGGCAGTCGTTGCAGGCGTTGGGCGTCCCCAGTTTAGCGGTGAGATCCGGCCGGGGAATTCGAAGGCTGTGATCGTGTCGTTTGTCGATCTCCATATAGGTGCTGACCGGCATATGGCATGACGCACAGGTCACGGCGGGGGTCGCCCCCTCATGGTGATGGTGAGCGGCAGCCTCGTATTTACCGGAGGCGTGGCACTGCAGGCACACCCCGTCGCCCGGCACGCGGAGTTCGGCGGCGTGCGGCTCATGGCAGTCGCTGCATGTAACGCCGGCGGCGAACATCCTGCTCTGCTTGAACGAGCCGTAATTGTAGACCTCGTCGAGCATCTGCCCATCGGCATGGTATAGTCCGCGTGCAATCGTGGATACGACGTGCGTGTCGGATAGCGGTCGACCCGGAATCCAGTCTTCCGAGAATTCACTGCGCCGCGCGTGACAGAGCCCACAGGTCTCGACCTCACGGCGCACCAATGCCGGCGCGATGCTGCGTTGCGGATTACCGGTTCTCGGATCGGGGAGCCAGCTGATGCCCTGGCGTTCGTTCAAGCGAACCACGAGGCCCTTGGCGGGGTCTTCGTTCTTACCGAAGGGCCACCAGCTCTGTTGGTCCTGCGCCCAACCGACATGGCCTGATCCCTTGCCGTGGCAGGCCTCGCAGCCGACGCTCAGTTCCGCCCACGTGGTCGCAAACCGGTCGTTGGCAGCATCGTAATTCTTTTTCACGCCGGTCGAATGGCATTCGGCGCACATGAAATTCCAGTTCTGGTTCAGCTTGGTCCAATGCAGGATATCGTCGTGCTTGATTTCTTCCTTAGGATAGAGGTGAAACCAGCGCTGTCCGCCCTTGTCCTTCGGGCGGGTGTCCCAGGCTATTGAGAGCGCCTGCAACCGGCCGTCGGGAAACTCGACGAGGTATTGCTGCAGCGGGTCAAGTCCGAAGGTGTACTTGATCTCGAAGGTCGCAAGCTTGCCGTCCGGACCATCGGTCTCGACGAGAAATTTTCCATCTTTCTTCGAGAAACGGGAATGCACCCCATAATAGTCGAAGCTCGCGTCGTCGAAATCGCCAAGCACCGATGCGGCACTGGCGTGTTGCATGGCGTGCCTGTGCTGGGAGGTTTGCCACAACTTCGTTTCCGCCTGATGGCAGCTCGCACAAGCCTGACTGCCGACGAAAGCAGCGGGAGCAACGACATCTGCGCGACTTTTCCCGAACCAGGCGTGTCCGCCCTGGATGAGAAAGAGGGAGGTCAGGCCGCCCACGACGATCGCCGCAATTGCCGCCAGTGCCGCGATCCGTGTTCTGGATTTCCAGCCACGGCGCGTATCGCCACCCTCAGGCGGTGCATCGGGCGATCTGCCGCCCCCCTTCGCATCGGGGTCCCCCTTCCCCGATCGGGCTGTTTTCTCCCGTTTGGATTTGTCTCGTGCCACGTTCGCAATTTCCAACGAGGGCGCTATCCCAGAGCGGGTCGCCAGAGCGGAACGGCTTTTCTTCGAATCACCGATCCGCTCTCTTGTTATTTAAAACATGATCTCCACGCTAACGCCTCGCGTTTGTCGTGGCGAAGATCGGTGTCCGCTTTGCACAAACGCGGGCCTGCGCATCCGGGTCATGCCCTAGTTGTTCGCGGGAGGCGCCCTGAGCTTCTCCATGGCCTGTTCGACCGAGAAAGAGCCCGGCTTTTGCCGTGGCGGAAATTGAACAAAACTGGCGAGGTGCTGCGCCACGATACCCTGCGCCGGAACGACCACGAAGGCATGTTCGACGAACCACCGTACATAGTCGCCCGATTCATGCTGAGCGCGCTCGAATGGATCAGAGCGCAGGTTGAACAGCATCGGCAGCCGCAACTGGACGAGCGGTTGCTGCCAGACGTCGAAGCCCTCGGCCTTCTGTTCCAGGAAGACCGCTTTCCATTGGTCGTAGCGAAGTCCGGCAAGATTGCCGTCGTCGGTCCAGTAGAAGAACTCGCGGCGCTTGTCCGGACCCTTGCCGCCGAGAAGGTCGCGCTGGTCATATCCATCGAGGTGAACTTTGAAGCTTTTGCCCGCCGCGTCATAACCCTGCAGCAGCTTTTCCTTCACGGTCGGCTCGCCGGCCGCCGCGACCAGGGTCGTCGCCCAGTCCTCGGCCGAGAAGATTTCGTTGATCTCGGTGCGTGGGGGCACCAGTCCGGGCCAGCGTATCATCGCAGGCACACGGTAGCCGCCTTCCCAATTGGTATTCTTCTCGCCTCGAAACGGGGTGGTGCCGCCGTCGGGCCACGAAAATGTCTCCGCACCGTTGTCAGTCGTGTAGATCACGATCGTGTTGTTGGCGATGCCGAGATCGTCGAGCTTCTTGAGCAGCTGTCCCACCTGCCCGTCATGTTCGACCATGCCGTCCGGATAGATACCAAGGCCGGTCTTGCCCTGGGACTCCGGCTTTAGGCGTGTCCAGATGTGCATGCGGCTCGGATTGAACCAGACAAAAAATGGTTTCTTGTCACGATTGGCGCGGTCGATAAAATCCGTCGAGGCATTCAGAAACTCCTGGTCGATCGTTTCCATGCGCTTCTTGGTAAGCGGGCCGGTGTCTTCACATTTCTGCTTGCCCCAGGTGCCGAAGCGGGGATCGTCGCCGGGCGTATCGGTGGCGACTGCGACGCATTTCATCACGCCCCGCGGACCGAACTGCGCCTTGAACGAGGGATTCTTCGGATAGTCCGGATTTTCCGGCTCATCTTCGGCGTTCAAGTGATAGAGGTTGCCAAAGAACTCATCGAAACCGTGTACGGTCGGAAGAAACTCGTTGCGGTCGCCGAGATGGTTCTTGCCGAATTGTCCGGTCGCGTAGCCCTGCGGCTTGAGCAGATCGGCGATCGTCGGGTCTTTTTCCGACAGCCCCTCTTTCGCTGCCGGCAAGCCTACTTTCAGGAGCCCGGTTCGCAGCGGGCTCTGCCCCGTAATAAAGGCGGCGCGACCGGCGGTGCAGGATTGCTGACCGTAATAGTCGGTGAAGATGGCGCCTTCGTTGGCGATGCGATCGATGTTGGGGGTGCGGTAACCCATCATGCCCCGATTGTAGGCGCTGATATTCCAATAACCGATGTCGTCAGCCATGATGACGAGGATGTTTGGCTTTTGCGGCTGCTGTGCGGACGCTGGCGCGCCGGCGGCCGTTGCAGCCACGGCCAGGGCGAACAGCCCCGGCCAGATATTCCTTCGCAAGCCCATGTGATGCTCCACTGCATGGAATGCCCAGAGGCATCCATTTGAAAAATACAAAATACGAACTTCTCGTTTCGAAAATCCGCGCCGGCGTTGTTGTGCTCGCCCGCGTTTACCCCCCGAATTTTGGACGATTTAAAAAACATACTCGTTGAAACATACTCCACTTTTCTCGCGTTCGCGGGCGCCAGACTTGTGGCGCCCGCTTGGGTGACGATAATCGCAGCCGCCTAGTCGCTCGCCGCGCTGGCATTGGCCTTCTTGACCTGCTCGAGAATTCCACTGAGGTTGTAGCTTTCAGGCGCCTGCAGTGGCGGGAACTTCTCATAGGTCAGCAGATGTCCCAGCCATAGCTGCTGCCCGATCGGCAGCATGTTCCAGTCATACTGGAAAGCTGTCACCGGGCCGCCAAGCGCGCCACCGATGCTCATGGCGGTCTTCTGGTCGATGCCAACTGCCTGCTCAAACGGATCGCGCTTGATGTTCTGCACCAGGGTAAAGTGGAACGGAATGAGCGGCATGACCCAGCCGGCCGGCCCGGGCTGGGACATCGTATAGTACATCTTCCAGTTCTTGTAGCGGACGGCCGATGGGGTCGCGCCGGAGAAATAGAAGAAGAAGTCGCGCGCTGACTTCTCGCTGGTACCTTCAAGGTAGGCGCGCTGGTCGAAGCCGTCGAGCGTGGTCTTGACGATGCCGGGATATGAACCGGCCTCGATCTGTGTCTTCAAACCGTCACCCTTGGGTCCGCCAGCGATATCGACCAGGGTCGGGACCCAATCGAGCGCGGCAAACAGTTGGTTCTTGATGGTGCCCGGCTTGATGTGGCCCGGCCAGCGGATCACCATCGGAGCACGGTAACCACCCTCCCAAGCCTCACCCTTTTGCCCCTTGAACGGAGTTACGCCGCCGTCCGGGAAGGTGATGGCTTCGGCTCCGTTGTCCGTGGTGAAGACGACGATGGTGTTGTCGAGTTGGCCGATGTCTTCCAGCTTCTTGAGCACGACGCCGATGTTGTCGTCCATCTGCTTCATGCCGGCTTCGTTGACGCCCCAGTCCTTGCCACCGGGTTCTCCGACCATGTCCATATACTTCTGCGGCAACACGGTCGTGACGTGCATGCGCGCCGGGTTGTACCAGACGAAGAACGGCTTGTTGGTCTTCTTCGGATCGTTGCGGTCGATGAAGTCAACGACCTTAGCCGAAATTTCCTCGTCCACCGTCTTCGAGCGCTCGAGCGTCAGCGGCCCCTCGTCCTTGCACATCTGGTTCTTGCTCGTGCCGTCCGAAGATTTGCAGGCCAGCACGGGCCTTGGGGGCGTGAGACAGATCGTCGTCTTGGGATCAACCGCACCGGGCACCTCCGGAACGCCGGGAATCAGCGTGTTCTTGCATGGCGGCGCAACTGATTGCACGGTGGGTGTCTTGTTGATGTCTGGGAAGCTGACTCCCTGCATGGCGTCCAGGTGATACAGATAACCCCAGTACTCCTGGAAGCCGTGCGCGGTCGGTAGCGCGTCGGTGTGATCGCCGAGATGATTTTTTCCGAACTCGCCCGTGGTGTAGCCGAGATCGTACAGGAATTGCGCGAGCGCCGGCGTGCCGGGCCGCAGATAGGATGGGCTGCCCGGAAGCTGTGGCGGGATCATGCCCGTGCGCAACGGATACATGCCGGTGAAAAAGGCATTGCGGCCGGAGGTACAGCTCTGCATGGCAACGTAGTCCATGAAGATCGCACCCTCGTTTCCGATGCGGTCGATATTGGGGGTTTCCCCGACCATCAGCCCGCGATGATAAATGCTCGGCTGCATCCAGCCGATGTCATCACCCATGATGAAGAGAATGTTGGGCTTCTGTCCCTGCTGGGCGGAGGCAGGCATGCAGGCCATTGCGCCCGCCGCGCCGCACACAGCAAGAGCGATCCAGATTTTTCTGAATATACTCATGTTGGTTTCCTCGATTCCCGACTGGCTGCTGAAGTCGGGCCGCAGCCTTCGCCCGATTGCGCGCACTGCATTCGAAGAACATCATTCGCGCACGCCGCTAACCGCGAGTCCGCGGCAAACGCCTAGCGAACGATCGACATGAGGCCCGGCGCGCCTCTCCACCTGCAGCAGATCGTCGGGGTGATCTAGGACCAGGCATCCTCCACCTGCTATGCACTTCCGGCAGAAACGCCCTCGCGTCATTCGACCGCAATACGCCGCAGGGTTGCGGACGGTATTTCCCCAAAAACGGTACGGTAGGTTACGGCGAACCGTCCCGGGTCCATGAATTGACAGCCTCGCGCAATCTCGGCGACGCTTGTTGTGGCGGGATCGGCGCGCAGTAGTGCGTAGCGTGCCATGTTGAGCCTTCGCAGCAGCAGATATCGGGTCGGACCCATGCCCAGGAATTCGGCGCAGCACATTCGCAAGGTTCGCTCCGCTACGCCTATCTGCCCGCACAGTTTGGGGATCGTAAATCTGCGATTGATATTGGCGGTCAACGCATCTTCGAACCGGACCATGATATCGGCATGATGCCGTCGCGTTCCGACATTGCCGCCGACTTCATCGGCGGTCAGGCAGTTGACAAGCGCGTGCAGCAGCTCCTGCTCGAGGGCGCGCGTGACCTGCGGATTCGCGATCAATTCGCGCCGCCTTTCCGCCAGCAGGCCGGCCTCTGAGTGAAGACGGAGAAAACGGGCCATCGAACGCCGCGACGGCCGCAATACCCGGCCGACAGCAGGCGACGTTATTGTTGCTCCGGTAAGCGCCTTCGCGCAAGCGGCTAGCTCTTCAGGCGGCAACGACACGAGGCCCCAATCACTCTGCTCGCGTGTCCAGTGATGCGTCCGCTCGCCGCGGCCATGGAATATTATGTCACCGACCTGCAACTGCCGACCGGCCCAATTGCAAGATGAAGCGGCGGTTGGGAACGATAAAAATGCCAGTGCCGGCGACAATGAAACGTAGGCAGTCACCGACTGCTTCTCGCAACCGCGGAGCAGACGAATATTGTGCAGCTTCAGCCAGGTCAGGCGCGCCCTGAAATCTGCGCCGGCGGTGATCGTCAGCTTGATATCGGCACGCGCGATGGCATCCTGATAATCGATCGGGTCAATATACGTGGCTGTACCGGCGTCGGTCATCCGCATGTCGTCATCTGCTTCGCTTCGCTGGACATGCGAAGCGGTTTTCGAACCGCGTCTGCCTGCGGTTCGCGGATTCCGACCTCGCCGACCACAGTGCAGGATTAAGCATCTGTGCGGGCTGCACTATGCACCTTCGGAATCGGACAGGGAAATAAGCCGAGCCTCGCCCGGCGGCACGTATCCCGCGATCGTGGACCGGGGAACGGAAGGGATCCGGCGGCTAGCTATGCAAAGGCGACGCTTCGAACGACGACGGTCGGCTTAGCAAGATCGGCTTATCGACCAGCGGGCGACGTAGGGAAGCCGATGGCGTTTCACCGAATAAGGTCCGGTAAGAGACCGAGAAACGGCCCAATTCCCAAAAGCCATGATCGGTCGCAAGCCGCGTGACGGTGGCCTTTGAGGGGTCCGCCCTCAATAAAGCACGGCGGACGAGATGCATGCGCCGCAAGTGCAGATAGCGGATCGGGCCCATTCCAAGGTGCTCCTCGCAGGCAAAACGCAGGGTCCGCTCCGCTACGCCGATGGCCGCGCAAATCTCGGTCAGATACAACGGCTGGTCCGGGTTGGCTTCCAGGAATTCTTCGAACCGCGCAACAATGACATCGTGCCGGCGACCGCCGGTCGTCATGCCCGAGGAAACGCCTTCGGTAACGCAGCGAACCATCAGGTGTATCAATTCCTGTTCGACCGAGCGAACAACTTCGGTCAATTCGAAAAAGCCCGGAGCGGTCTTGGCGATAAGTCCGACCGACCTGTGCAGTGCGACCAACCGCGACATAAGCGCATCAGCCGGTCGAACCAGGTGCTTTAGTGACGATTCCGGATATCCATGGCCCGTAACGGCCTTGCACGCGGTATCGAAATCATCCAACGCCAACGACATCGCGCCAAAGCTGCAATCACCTTCTGTCCGATGGTGCATCACATCGCGGTTGCTGACAACGATATCGCGCGGCGAGATTTCCACACCGCAATGCCGGAATGGCGGCTGATGGTCGCGGGTCAGAAATGCAATAACCTGGCGATCCGGCTTGATCTTGCTGGCATAGACCTGGGGGAGCTTTTCCTCAAACCGCTGCATCCACAGTTTTTGCATGCGGACCTGCGTCAGCTCGGCACGAAATTCGCCGCGGGCCGTCGGGAAAAGCTCGACGTCGGCGCCCTGTATGGCCTCCTGATACGGAAGCGGGTCACTAAAGCTTAGGACTCTGCTCCAGGGCACTTTCGTTCTCCCGAAATTTTCCGATGCCATCGGATCGGAAGCAATGTGCAGCAGTATTAACTATGTGGTCGTGGGTTTTGATGTGTCTCCAATGACCACCAATGGTTCAATGCCTGCCACCTTCTAAGAGGCGCCCGAGGGGCAATCTATGCGGATTCGGCAGAGCGATCGGGCCGGACAGCGTCACCGACGGATTTGAACTAAATGCGTAAAATTGCCTGCGCGCGGGTGATTTCCTGAGGCTGTCCGCCAAATCAAGTCTTTCACTCAACTGAGCTGGACCGGCCTCCACTCAACTGAGCCGGACCGGCCTCGCCGGAAATACCTACCGCCGAGACCGGCGGCATTGGCTGCTCGACCGCAGGGGTGGTATCCGCCTTCCTGCATCCCGCATCACTGCTCGGCAAGCTCCGACGGCGCCTCCCGCGGCAGGATCATCCTGACCTTCGTTCCTTCACCCAGCCCGGTATCCAGATCGATTCGACCGCCAAGCCGATTGGTCACGATGTTGTAGACGATGTGCAGGCCGAGGCCGATCCGGCCCTGGTCACGCCGGGTAGTGAAAAACGGGTCGAACGCGTGGCGTTGGATTTCCTGATTCATGCCGCAGCCGTCGTCTGAAACCACCACCTCGACGCTGTCCTTGTCGAAGGCTCGCGCCGCGATATGTACTGATCCCTGCGCCTGGTCCGGAAAGCCATGCGCTTCGGAATTGAGGACCAGGTTGGTCAGCACCTGGCCGTAAGGTCCGGGATAGCTGTTCATGGCAAGGTCAGGCTCGCAATCGATCGTGAAGGCAATGCTCTGGCTTCGCTGGCCGGACTGCAGGCTTCTGACGATCTGTTGCGTGATCTGGCCGAGATCGAAACCCCTCCGGTCCGACAATTTGCGATCGGCAGCGACCTCCTTGAAGGATTGGATCAGGTCCACGGCATGATTGAGATTGCTCAGTATTTGAGTACCGGCCTCACGACTTACCGCAAGATATTCGGTCAGGATCGAGCGCCGGACGTTGCCGCTGGCGACATCCGCCTCAAATCGATCGGTCTTGTTGATGAATGTCGAGGCGACCGTCAGGCTGTTGCCAAGGGGCGTGTTGATCTCGTGGGCAATCCCCGCGACCAGCCGTCCGAGTGCGGCAAACTTCTCGGACTGCACCAGCCGGTTTTGAGCCGCTCGCAGGTCTTCCAGCGATCGCGACAGCGCCCGCGTCCGCTCCTGCACTTCCTGGAAGAGCTCGACCGTGGATATGGCGATCACCGCCTGATCGGCGAAGGTTTTCAGAAGCTGAAGCTCGTGCGGCGCAAACGGCAGAACTTCCCTGCGGGAGACGCCGATCGAACCCAAACTCACGCCATCGCGCACCATGGGGCAATATACAAAGCTGTGTCGGCCCATCTTTCGCGCATAGTCGCGCAAGTGTGTCGAGACGTGCGTCGCGGTTTGAGCGTCATCGACGTGAAACAGTTTCCCTTCAAGAATGACCTGGCCGGGTTCGGTATCGGCGTGAAGCGGCCGCGGATACGACCGTTCAAAAAATGCGATCGAGGCTTGGTCGGTCGTCGTAAACGCGGCCAGGTGAAGCATGTCGTTGCGCCGCAGAACGACGGTGGTTGCGGTACCGCCGACCAGACGATTGGCATTGCGCGCGATGGCATCGAACACCGGCTGCGCATCGTCAGGCGAACTGGCGATGACCTCCAGGATATCGCCGGTGGCATTCTGCTGCTCGAGCGCCTCGCCCAGTTCGCGAGTGAGCCGCGCGACTTTTGTTTCGGGAGCATTGGCCGTGGAAGCACGGCGGCGCGGAGCCTTTGGCGCGATGCCCTGCTTCGGCTTACCGGCTCGCGCGGTCTTCACCTTGCCGCTGACCGGCGACGGCTGCCTCATTTCCACGCCCCTGATTTCGTTTCTTACGTACCCATAATGTCACAAAAGACCGCTTGCCACGCTTGACTGCGAGTTTTTGTCCGGTGTCGGATATTTTGTTAGCTGCAAGATTTGCGCATCTTCGGCAAATTTATCGTGCGTAGGGCATATATCCGCGCGAGCCATTGGCCCAATGTTCGCCTTTGGCGTGCCGGTCAACCCTTGCGAAAGTGCCAATTTCGGTCGAACGGCAATTTCGACCGACCGCGTGAACCTTTCTCGCCGATCGCTTTCGTTCGACGACGAAAGCAACCGAGATGCCGCTTTTGCGTCGAAATGACGCGATGGCCCGACAGCGTACATTCCCCAATTCTTAGTTCGGGGTTTTACCTGAGATGCCGGGGAAATATTACTTGGGGTATTGAGGCGCCTGCCCACAGTTTCACGGTTATGTCCGCTTCGCTCCGTTAACGACCACTTTTGCGCCTGACGCAGTAAATCACCCAAAGGGTTATTGACGAACGCCGCTGCACTTCTGTCGAGGTCGACAATTGGGCCAGGCGGACACAGCGGAGCCTTACGGTGGTCGGTCGAACCCTGATCGCCCGGTGGATTTCTGCGCAAGGCGCTTCCAGACGAACTCGCTCAGTACGACCGCGATGATGCCGAAGGCGCCGCCGATGAATACGTTTGTTACCCGCTCCTCGGGAATGCCGCTTCCACGGCCCGCCAAGATCGCGGCGAGAACGATAAAAAAGCAGCGTGCACCGAAACCCACGACGTACCGGTTGAACGCAACCAGCGTCAGGAGCGCCCCAATCGCTGCGAGAAAATAACCGATCCGGCTTGCCGGCAGACACAGCCCCGTCAGAAAGCCCAAGGGCACGCCGACTGAAGCCCCAATGATCCTCAGCTTAAGTTTGTTGGTCGAAGTTGCAAGATCGCCTACCACGACGCTTGCCGCCGACCAAATCAACCATTGACCTTGAGCAAGATTGAATACCTCCACCAACGCCGCCGCCGCGAACACCGCTATCGCCGAGGCAGAAGCAAACAGGAGCCATTCGGACGAAGCCCGGCCGTAGGATTGGGAAGCTTGGCCAAACAATATTGGGCGATCATAAACTTGCACAGCACAGACTAACGCCAGGACCACCGGCGCAAGAGCTACGATAGTGCTCACTTGCCTGAAGCTCCCTCCCGCCGGAGTGTTTTCATAAAGCTTGCAGGCGACGTAAAGGGCTGGAATGAACGCCCAACTGCCGACAGTCCGCAAAGCTTCCCCGTAACGTGTGAGCGCGGAAGCGAGAAAGGCCGCAGTTGCCGCTGACAGCACAAAAAGCGGTCTTACGGGCTCCGCCAGAAAAAGTGTAGCAAGAGTAACCAGGATGACGAGGAAATGCAGTGCTATCAACCTGGGAGGAAGCTCGAGTTTGAACGCAGGTATGAGCAGCGAGACAGCAATGAGTCCGAGATCGGAAAACGCTTCCTCGCCCGAAATGAAATAAGCTGCTCCTAAAGGACCAATAACGATCACTGCTCTGAGCAGGTCGCCACCTCTTACTTCCCGCGCTAAGCTCTCCCGAAGTTTTGGGACGGTGCACATCGTCGCTGCGTTCGCGAAAATTCCTATCGGCGATGGTACCTTGCCGAAACAATACGGAACAAGTCCACTTTTTGTTTCATTTGGCCACGTCGCGCCGCAGTTCCTTGGCGCGCTCCGCCCGGATCGGACCGAACGGTCCGTAGGTATGCTGCTGCTGATCAAAGCCGTCCGCATACGGGCCGTATGGCGTGTCGATAGGCTTGGCCAGAAGATCGGGAAAATCCTTGTCGAGACCCGCTTTTCTGGGACGAGGCTGAGAAATCAGATAGGCCGCAACGTCCCATGCCTGTTCGACGGTGAGTTGCGGATTCACGTAATCGGCCCCGTGCGGCATGTTGAAGTGGATGAAGTTAGCCGCGGTTATCAGCCTGGCCATGCCGGCGCCATCGTTGAAACTGTCGGCGCCCCACAGCGGCGGCACCATGTAACCGAGATCGACGGTCGGCAGGCTGCGGCGGATGCCGGAGCCGTCGGTATTGTGGCAGGATAGGCAGGCGTTGGCGTAGATCGTTTTGCCGCGAACCGGATCCGCCGCCCGATCGAGCTCAGGCATCGATCCCGCGCCGAGTCCTGACAATACCCGGCCCGTCGGAACGCCTGACGACAGGAACTTGATATAGGCTACGATGGCCTGCATTTCCGGACTGTCTGTCGGCAGTGCGCGGCCATTCATGCTGCGCGTCATGCACGAGTTGACGCGATCCTCGATCGAGATTTCCGCGCCCAATCGAGCGCTGTATTGCGGAAACAGTTCGACCAGCCCGAAGAGCGCCAAACCGAATTTCTTGGTGCCAGCTTCGAGATGACAATCGCCGCAGGCCAGGTTGTTGCCTGCAAAACGTTTGGCTGGATCCGGCACCTCCGGCCCGATGTGGGCATAAGTCGCGGTGATGAGGTCGCGCCCGCGACGCACCAGCCGGCCATGATCGTCATAAGGTAATGCGCCGACTTCCGGCACCGTCCAGATTGGAGGAGAGACCGTCTGCGTCCGAGCCGTGTCCGCGCCGACCATGCCGATGGCAACAACCGCAACGACGCAGGCCGCCCAGACGCCAAGGCGCTCAACCGGACGGGGATAAACCATCGATCTCTCCACACCCATGGCGGGCTTTCAAGCTCGGCCAGATCGACGCATTGTCCCCATCCCCGGTTAACGTCGGGTTCAGCGAACCACCATCAGCGCGGTCCATTCGCAAGCGCTGCCGTCTGCTTGGCGAGCTGCTTGTCGAAATCCTGTTCCAGGCCCGCGACGTAGATCGCAAGCTCACCGGGCTTGACGAACGGGTTCGGCGCCCCGTCCTTCATTTGCGCGCGCTTCTCCTGCATACCGTACACCTCCGGATGCGGCCCGAGCAGCACGTCAGGTTTCATCGCCTTCGCCTTCGCGAAAGTCGACCGGTAATCCTCGACGATTCCCGGATAGGTCGGCTGTCCCACCAGCTTGTTCAGCGCCACCGTACCGCTGCAGAAGAACAGCACGTCGCGGTCCTGACCGCCGTCCTTGACGGTCATCTCCCAACTCGTACAGCCCGGCGAGTGACCGGGCATCGCATGCGCCGTTAACGTGGTGTCGCCGAGCGTAACCTTGTCGCCTTCCTTGACGGCGCGGTCCACCTTTACAGGCGGAAAAGCGAGATCGGTATCCTTTTCATCGCCCGGATAATATCCGCCTTCGAGCAACGGCTTGTCACGCTCGCCCGCCACGAGCTGCGCGCCGGTCTCCTTCTTGAGCTCGGCAAAGCCGCCGGTGTGGTCGAAGTGCGCGTGCGAATTCAGGATGTATTTGACGTCTGCGAGCTTGAACCCGAGCTTGGCGATGTTGTCCTTGATCATGCCGGTCGACTGCGGGAGCGCCGAGTCCATCAGGATCAGGCCTTGCGAAGTCTTGATGATGTAGACCGCGATGCCGTCGGTGCCGACATAATAGATGTTGTCGATCAGGTGGAACGGCTCAAACGGCGCGGTCCATTTCGCGGTAACTGCTGTCAAAAAATCCTTGACGGTCTGCGCCTGCACGCCCGTCGCGATCAGCGCGATCGCGCACAACACGCCTGTGATTGCTTTCATGGAAGCCTCCCGATCGATTCTTATTGGTGAAAGATTGCTTGTTTTTCCTGCCGGTCGCAAGCCACCTCACTTTGGACTGAGGCAGGCCAACGGCGTCATCGGAACTAGCCTGCCGCTGCCGCGCAGTTGCGCTACATCCGTTTCGCCGGGATTTTGCCGATTATATCGATCATGCATGGAGTGTTCAGATAGCGGGTTCGCGGAACGCGGTGGCCCCGGCACAAAACCAGAGCCGGGGCCACCCATATTGCGCGGACCTTGCACGCCGATTCTCGGCGGCACTGTCGACCGTTGTTACATTCGCCGCCGATCAGTGCGGCGCCATTGTTTCAAGCTCCTTGAGCCGCTTCAAAGCCGCCTCCTGCCTCAACGTTCCATAGTTGATGCCGCCGGCATTGAGCGAACTTCCCTGTTGTGAGGGAAACTGGTCGAAGTCGGAGAAGAACTCCTTGATCTTGCCTTGAATGGGAACAAGCAACCAGATGTTCTGCGCGAGGAACTGCATCGCGCCTCCGCCTTCGTCCAATCCACGTTCGTAAGGATCCATGCGCAGATTGGCGATCAGCGCCCACGCCGGCTCCTCGCGAACGCCTGTTGCGATATTGCCGCCTTTGGTCATCGCAAAGGTGAGTTTCCAGTCGTTCCAGCGGATCGCGTTCAGATTTCCGCCCTGATCAAAATAGTACACCGCATCACGCGGCGCTTTCTGAGCTTCGCCCCTGAAATAAGGTCCGAAGTCGTAGCCGTCGAGATGCACCTTGAACGTCTTGTTGCCCGCGGCAAAACCATCCTTCATCTTCTGCTTGATGTCGCCTGCGCCCGCGGCGGCGGCCAACGTCGGAAACCAGTCGATCAGGGAGATGACGTCGTTATACTGCGTACCGGGTTTAACCACGCCGGGCCAGCGCACCATCATCGGAATGCGCATGCCGCCTTCCCACGTCGTGCCCTTTTCACTCTTGAATGGCGTCATCGCGCCGTCGGGCCACAGCGCGATCTCGGCGCCGTTATCGGTCGTGTACAGCACGATGGTGTTGTCGGCGATGCCGAGATCGTCGAGCTGTTTCAGTAGCTCTCCCACCATTCCGTCGTGCTCTACCATACCGTCGGCATGAATGCCCTTGCCGGTCTTGCCGAGCGACTCTTTCTTCAAGTGCGTGAAGATGTGCATGCGGGTCGAATTGAACCAGACGAAGAACGGCTTGTTCGCCTTGGCCTGACGGCCGATGAAATCCTTGGCCGCACCGAGGAACTCTTCGTCCACCGTTTCCATGCGCTTGGTATTCAACGGACCCGTGTCCTCGATCTTGCCGTCGGCGGACGACTTGATCACACCGCGCGGCCCGAACTTTTTCTTGAATTCGGGGTCCTTCGGATAAAAATAGCCCTCCGGCTCTTCCTCGGCGTTCAGGTGATAGAGGTTGCCGAAGAATTCGTCGAAGCCATGTTTTGTCGGCAGATGCTCATCCCGATCGCCGAGGTGGTTCTTGCCGAATTGGCCGGTGGCGTAACCCTGCGTTTTCATGACGTCCGCGATCGTCGGCATCCAGTCCTGAATGCCGTGAGGGTCGCCGGGCATGCCTATCGTCAAAAGGCCGGTGCGGAACGGCTCCTGGCCGAGAATAAACGATGCGCGGCCTGCCGTGCAGCTCTGCTGACCGTAGGAGTCGGTAAAGATCGCGCCTTCAGCGGCGATACGATCGATATTGGGCGTTCGATAGCCCATCATGCCCATGGTGTAGGCGCTGATCTGCGGAATACCGATGTCGTCACCGAAAATGACGAGGATGTTGGGTTTGCGGCCAGACGCCGCGGCGGATGCGGCAGGGCCCGGCGCCGTCTTCTGCGCCTGCGCGGCCGCCTCCGAACTTATCGCTGCCGCGGCAACGAGCGCCGAGCTGCCGAGCAGTATCTTACGGCGATCGAGCTCGACCTTGCATTTCGGGTTTTCCTGCTTCTCTTCAGCGCTCATAACCTACTCCTCTTTTTATGATGAAGTCTTTTATGGTGAAGGCAGATCCCATGAGATGCGGGTGCGTAAATTGCTTGCGCCCTATCTCCTGCTGACGTCAGTTTCCGTGGTGTGACGATAATTGTTGCGCGTCCGCTTTTTGATTGTTCAAATTAATTCAATTGCGGGACGTGTTGCTCATTGCGCGATCCTCCCCAAACGCAGGGCAGCCGAACCGTGGTCAGATTGCGACGCGCGACTCTTTATTGCAAGGAGCGCGACTGCGACAAAGTGTTGGTCGGCCTAAATTTAATGATTGGGCGTCCGGATCATCTGTTCCGGATCAACAGGCGGCAACAGCTTGGACAAATAGGACGTTCGAAATCGCCGTGACGATGGTCCATCTTCCGCACCGAATGGTCTTCGGAAAGAACAGCTGATCTCGTTCACCCCTGACGGCGGTCCCTGGTGTAAACTCACTGTCGACGTGTTTCGCCTCGACCGCAGCCGGCCGTCAGACCGATCGGCTCTTCGCCACCGCATCGAACGCCATAAGCTTCCGCACCAGGCTCTCGAATTCGCGCAGCGGCACCATGTTGGGACCGTCCGAGGGCGCCTGGTCGGGATCGGGATGTGTTTCGATGAACACTCCGGCGACGCCAACGGCGACGGCGGCCCGCGCCAGCACCGGCACGAACTCGCGCTCGCCGCCCGATGAACTGCCCTTGCCGCCCGGTTGCTGCACCGAATGGGTGGCGTCGAAGATTACGGGTGCGCCGGTGGTGCTTGCCAGGATCGGCAATGCGCGCATATCCGACACCAGCGTGTTGTATCCGAACGATGCGCCACGCTCGGTGACGAGCACATTGACGTTGCCGGCGCTGGTAATTTTGGCGACGACGTTCGCCATGTCCCATGGCGCCAGAAACTGCCCCTTCTTGACATTGACGACCTTGCCGGTCGCAGCCGCCGCCACCAGGAGATCAGTCTGGCGACACAGGAAAGCCGGGATCTGCAGCACGTCCACGGCCTGCGCCACCTCGGCGCATTGCGAGGACTCGTGTACGTCGGTGAGAACCGGCAGGCCGAGCGAAGACCTGATCTCGGCAAAGATCGGCAGCGCCTGTTGGAGACCGATACCGCGCGCGGCCGACGCGCTGGTGCGGTTGGCCTTGTCGAAGGAGGTCTTGAAGACGAGACCGATCCTGAGCCGCGCCGCGATATCCTTCAGCGCAGCGGCGACTTCAAGCCCGTGGGCGCGGCTCTCCAGCTGACACGGACCGGCGATGATCGAAATCGGCAGATCGTTGCCGAACTTGACCGATCCGACGGTGACCACCGGCGCTGTTGTGCTCTCGTTGCTCATTTTCCCGCTCCGGCACGACCGTCCCGGGCCAAGCCCGAGGGATCAACCCTCTTTAACATGTTCGAAGATCAGCGTCGCGCCGTGGGCGGCCTCCGGCGGCACTACCAGCCGCCCGACATGGGTGCTGAAGTCTATTCCGCCCGCGCGATGCATCGCCTCGACCTGCGCCATGTCCGCCACTTTAAAGCGCAGCGCATTCAGCGTCATCCCCTCGCCGCTTACCTCCGGCGCAATACCGAACTGATCGCGGAACGCAACCTGTTCCATGATCTCGACATCTCCGTTTTCAGTGCGCGCCTTGACGCCGATCGAGCTTGAATGCAGGTCGCTCAAGCCGGTGAAGGCTTTCAGAAAAATGTGATGGTCGGTCGGATTGTCAGCGACCAACACGGCAGCGGCAACCGCACTTGCGCCGTTGGCGTGAACCTGAAACGCGGGATCCCAGAAATTCTCCGGAAAATGATGCTGGCAAACCGCAAAGCGCACGTTGGGCGAAGCCGCATCGTGCGCGAACGCCAGTGAGAACGCGAGTTTTACAGGAGTGCCGTCAGGCCTGGTGCCCTCGCGCGCGAAGTCGAACACCCGGGAATTGCCGATGCCGGCGGCCTCGAACGCGCTCGCGTCGTCGGCCGCGTTGTTGCTGTTGAGGAGCAGCATCGAGAAACCTTCGCGGGAGCGCAGATAGTCGCGGTTGAATGCCCCGAATGAAAAGGAACGTTCGCGGTGCGGCACGATCTTGTCGGGTTCGGCGATTTCCAGGATTTCGATGTAGGCGTTGTTCAGTTGCACAATGCGGTTATGCGTACCCCAGGGATGGCGATTGCGCGCGCCGACCTTGAAGCCGGCGCGGCGATAGAACTCCGCCGCCGCGTCTAGGTCGCGGACGGCGTGCACGATATGATCGAGACCGCGGGGCATTGACCAGGCCTCAGGCCGAAAGCGGGTTTACTTCACGGCCGAGAAGGCCGTCGGCACCAGCAGTTGGCTGACGATATTGCCGACGATCTGGCCATCTTCCTCGCTCTTGGCGCGTGCGGAGATCCAGTCCGGATCGCTTTGGAACGCATTCCATTTTTTCTCGCGATCGGCGAGCGAATCCCACGCCAGCATGTAGGTCAGCTCCTGATTGGATTCGCCGATCAGCGTGGTGAAGAAGCCGGCCTGCTTGATGCCGTGTTTCTCCCAGAGCTTCAGGGTGGTGTTCTGAAAGCGGTTCAGCAACGCCGGCAGACGACCCGGCACGCAACGATAAACGCGTAGTTCGCAGATCATAGGTTTCCTCCGTTTCTTACGCCGCGTTTATAGCCGGTCGATCATGGGCTGTCTTGCTCAAGTGGCGCACGCCTTGCGTCGTTGGGCGCATGACTTTCAATACACGGAAATGCCTGCGCGCCCCGACGCGATCTCCGGGATAGCGGTGAGGGATACCGGTTTTGGAGCTTACACGAGCCTCGACTGCACTACGGCGGCCTGAATGAAGGAGGCGAACAGCGGATGTGGCTCAAACGGACGTGATTTCAGTTCGGGATGGAATTGCACCCCGATGAACCAGGGATGGTCCTCATATTCGACGATTTCCGGCAGCACCCCGTCGGGGGAAAGCCCGGAAAACCGCAGGCCGTGCTGTTCGAGCCGATCCTTGTAGGCGGTATTGACCTCGTAGCGGTGGCGGTGACGTTCCGAAATCTCGGTCGCGCCGCCATAGATCTCCGACACCCGGCTGCCGCGCTTGAGCGACGCGGGATAGGCGCCGAGCCGCATGGTGCCGCCGAGGTCGCCCACCTTCGAGCGCTTCTCCAGCTCATTGCCGCGCAGCCATTCCGTCATCAGGCCGACCAGCGGCTCGTTCGTCGCGCCGAACTCGGTCGAATTCGCGTTCTCGATCCCGACCAGATTGCGCGCGGCTTCGATCACGGCCATCTGCATGCCAAAGCAAATGCCGAAATACGGCACGTTGCGCTCCCGCGCGAACTGCGCCGCGCGGATTTTGCCCTCGGCGCCGCGCTGGCCGAAGCCACCCGGCACCAGAATGCCGTTGACATGTTCGAGGAACGGCGCCGGGTCTTCGTTTTCGAACACCTCACTCTCGATCCAGTCGAGATTGACCTTGACCTTGTTGGCGATGCCGCCATGCGACAGCGCCTCGATCAGGGATTTATAGGCATCCTTCATGCCGGTGTACTTGCCGACGACGGCAATCGTTACCGCGCCTTCGGGATTGCGCACCCGCTCGTTGATGAGGTGCCAGCTTTGCAACGCCGGCGGAATCCGCGCCTCGATGCCGAACGCCGCCAACACTTCATCATCAAGGCCGGCAGCGTGATAGGCCTCGGGCACCGCATAGATGTTATCGACATCACGCGCTTCGATGACAGCGCTTTCGCGGACGTTGCAGAACAGCCCGAGCTTGCGTCGTTCTTCCTTCGGGATTGGACGATCGGTGCGGCACAACAGGATGTCCGGCTGTATGCCGATCGAGCGCAATTCCTTGACCGAATGCTGTGTCGGCTTGGTCTTCAACTCGCCGGCGCTCGGAATGAACGGCAGCAGCGTCAGGTGAATGTAGATCGCGTGGTCGCGCGGCAGGTCGTTCTTGATCTGGCGGATCGCCTCGAAGAACGGCAGGCCTTCGATGTCGCCGACGGTGCCTCCGATCTCGCACAGAACGAAATCGAACTCGTCGTTGTTGTCGAGAATGAAATCCTTGATCGCATTGGTGACGTGGGGAATCACCTGGATGGTGGCGCCGAGATAATCGCCGCGCCGCTCCTTGGTAAGGATGTCCTGATAGATACGCCCGGTGGTGATGTTGTCGGCCTTGCTCGCCGGACGACCGGTGAAGCGCTCGTAATGACCAAGGTCGAGATCGGTCTCGGCGCCATCGTCGGTCACGAACACTTCGCCATGCTGATATGGCGACATCGTTCCGGGATCGAGATTGAGATAAGGGTCAAGCTTGCGCAGCCGGACCTTGTAGCCTCGTGACTGCAGCAGGGCGCCGAGCGCCGCCGATGCCAACCCTTTGCCCAGCGAGGAAACCACGCCGCCGGTGATGAAGATGTACCGCGCCATGGGACCTAACCTTTAAGGCTCCCCACGCGATTCGCCAAAACGAATCGATAGCCCCGCCGAACATTTCGCGGGGCTGTGGGTGACGTGAAATCTGAAGTAATATCACCGTCTTGATGGGGTCTGCTCATGCTGGATGCCAGATGCCGTCCTGCATGGCCACCCCGCTTTATTGCGACCGCGGCGCTTCGGGAGCCGACGGAGCCGGCTGGCTCTGCTGCTGGTCGGACTTCTTCAGCGAATCCAGAACGCCGCCACTGGTGGGCGGAGCGACCGGCGCCGTTGCACCTCCCGGTTGCGACTGCGCGGGCGGATTGATGATCGACGTCGGCGTCCGGTTGTAGCTGGCAATCCAGGACAGAAACAGGCTGGTGATAAAGAAGCCGACAGCCAGCACCGCGGTGGTGCGCGTCAGCAGGTTCGCAGTGCCGCGGCTCGACATGAAGCCTGCGCCTCCGCCAACCCCGAGCCCGCCACCTTCGGATTTCTGCAGCAGTACCGTCGCGATCAGAGTCGCAACAATCATCAAGTGGATTACGATAACGACCGTCTGCATCTCTACCTTCCGTCACGCGCACGGTCCGCCAAACCAAAGAGCAGTCCGGCGAAAAGACCATGCGCTGAAATAAAATGGGAGCACGATCGAACGCACGACCGGCCCCTATCTTTGCTTCCCGAGCTCTTCCAAAACGCCCGCATCCGGCGAAAGGTTGGGCCTGCAGAATTGAATTCGCGCGGTGTTACACGATCCGGCGGGGCATTGTCACCCCTGTAGCGGCGATCGTCGGCTCCGCGTGGCCGTTAGTTAGGGACAGCCCTGCGCGATCGCAAGAAAGTCCGATGCTTTCAGGCTGGCGCCTCCGACCAGCGCGCCGTTGACGTTCGCGACCGCCATCAGTTCCGCCGCGTTTGAGGGTTTCACCGAGCCGCCGTAGAGAATCCGCATCCGGGCCCCCTCGCCGCTAAATCGGCTGATGAGAAGTTCCCGGATAAAGCGATGAATTTGCTCGACATCTGCCGTTGTGGGGGTTAACCCGGTGCCGATCGCCCAGATCGGCTCATACGCCACCACCAGGTTACCGGCTCGGGCCGCATCCGGCAGCGAACGGCTGAGCTGGCCGCCGCAAATCTCGAGCGTTTGACCCTGATCCCGCTGCTGCCGGGTCTCGCCGATACAGACGATCGCCGTCAGGCCGGCGCGCCAGGCTGCCTCCGTCTTCTGGCGAACCAGCGCGTCGGTCTCGCCGTGATCGGCCCGCCGCTCGGAGTGGCCGACGATCACAGCGCTGGCCCCGGCATCCGCCAGCATTTCAGCCGACAGGTCCCCGGTATGGGGGCCGGAGGCGTTCGGATGGCAATCCTGGGCACCGACCGCAACGATTTTCGATGCGCTCGATGCGCGGGCCTCATCGGCAAAGGCTGCGATCAGGGTCGCGGGCGGACAAACCAAGAGGTCGGCCTTACCGCCCACGCCGGGGGCTCCCGCCAGCATGGCTTCGAACTCGGTCATCGAAGCCCTGAGGCCGTTCATTTTCCAATTGCCGGCGATCAGCGGCCGGATAGCGTCGGTCATGAGGATTTCCCGTCAGGATTGGTTTTGACAAATGCGCTAGCAGAGGCCGCCTGCCAGTTCCAGACATCGATGATCCGATCCGCCAAAGCCGTTAACTGCATCATCTGCCACACACCGCCGAGGTTGCGACCGGCCGACTGCCACTTTATGATGCTTTATCAACTCGGTGACGCCCATTTGCGGAATTCGGTCAAGAATTCGGCTTGAGCGCGAACGGGTTCCCTCCTGCAAACATAAGTTGGACCCATGCTTCGAGGAATGCGAAAAGCCTCATCAAACTGGCTCGGCAAAACCATTATGGCCGTCGTGATGGGCGTGTTGATCGTCAGTTTCGGCATCTGGGGCATTGCGGACATCTTCAGGGGGTTCGGACAGTCGACGCTGGCGAAAATCGGAAGCACCGAGATTTCGCCCGATCAATTCCGCCGGCTCTATACCGACCGGTTGCAGCAGATCAGCCGGCAGTTCGGCCGCCCGATAACGATGGATCAGGCTCGCGCCTTCGGTCTCGACCGTCAGGTGCTGCAGCAGATCATCGCCGAGGCCGCACTCGACGAGGACGCGCGGCGGTTGGGGCTCGGGCAATCCCAGGAAGAAACCATGCGCCTGATCTTCAGCGATCCGAATTTCAAGGCGACCAACGGCAACTTCGATCCCGCGCGCTTCGCTCTCGCGCTCCAGCAATTCGGCTACAGCGAAGCGCGTTACATCGCCGACCAGCGCCGAGTCTCGTTGCGGCGCCAGATCGCCGGCTCGCTCTCGGCGGGCCTCAATCCGTCGAAAACGATGATTGACGCGCTCAGCAACTTCCAGAACGAACAGCGCTCGATCGAGTACGTCAAACTCGACGCGGCGCAAGCCGGAACGATCGATCCGCCGTCGCCGGAAACGCTTGCCGCCTATTTCGACGATCACAAGATTCAGTTCCGCGCGCCCGAATTCCGCAAGATCGCCTATGTCGCAATCACCCCGGAAGACATCGGCAAGTGGTCCGAGGTGTCCGACGATGACGCTCGCAAGCTGTTCGCCCAGCGCCGTGACCGGCTTGGAAATCCGGAAAAGCGCGAGGTATCGCAGATGATATTTCCGAATCCGGAAGAAGCCCAGGCGGCGCGCAACCGCATCGGATCCGGATTTTCGTTCGACGATCTTGCCAAGGAACGCGGGCTGAACCCGGCCGACGTCGACCTTGGCTTGATCACGAAATCCGAGATCATCGATCCCGCCATCGCGGCCGCAGCTTTCGGCCAGCCGTCGGGCGAAGTCAGTCAGCCGGTGCAAGGCCAATTTGGGACCGCCCTGGTAAAGACCGGTAAGATCGAAGCGGGAACCGCCATCGCCTATGAAAGCGTGGCCGCGGACCTGAAGAAGGAAATCGCTACCGAGCGCGCGCGCAAATCGGTCTCCGATCTGCGGGACAAGATGGAGGACGAGCGTGGCGGCGGCGCCAGCGTGGTCGAGGCAGCCAAGAAATTGGGACTAACGGCTGTGACGGTCGACGATGTCGACCGTTCCGGCCGTATGCCGAACGGCCAGTTGGCGACCAACATTCCCCGCAACCTCGATGTTGTTACCCAGGCTTTCAATAGCGACGTCGGCGTCGATAACGACCCGATTCCGTTCAACGGCGGCTATGTCTGGTACGATGTCCTCGGCATCACGCCGTCGCGCGAGCGCAACCTCGACGAGGTCAAGGACCAGGTCGAGGCGAAATGGCGTGAAGACCAGATCGCAAGCCGGCTGCGCGCCAAGGCGGCCGAGATGGTGCAAAAGCTCGATCAGGGCACCAAGCTCGCCGACGAGGCGGCAAGCGCGGGATTGAAAGTGGAAACTGCCGCGGGATTCCGGCGCGAGGGCTCGGTGCCCGGGCTGCCCGCCGGTGTGATCGCGGCGGCGTTTCGCACCGCCAAGGACGGCGCCGGTCAAACCGCTGGCAACGGTCCCGACGAGTACGTCGTGTTTCGCGTGACCGACATCACCGTGCCGCCGGTCGACCTTGCATCGGACGACATCAAGAAGCTCAAGGACTCGCTGCAGCGTAGCCTCGAGGACGAGTTGATCGCGCAATACGTCACGAAGCTCGAATCCAATATCGGGACGACAATCAACGAAGCCGCGCTCGCACAGGCGACCGGCGCAGGTAGCAGCAATAATTGAACACGAGTCACGATACTAAATCGCGACGCGCTGGAATGGCCTTCATCCCGGCGCAACGGTTTCGCGTCGAATGATGTGATCTCTTGACCGGACACGACGGGGATTCATCTCCTCGCCGCGACCGTCCTGTTTTTTGCATTCTCTGAAAGCACGCCATGGACGACTTCAAATCGATCATCGGAAAAGTGGCCACCGGCGCGACGCTGTCGCGCGACGAGGCGGCGCGCGCTTTCGACAGCATGATGTCCGGCGAGGCCACGCCTTCGCAGATGGGCGGACTGCTGATGGCGTTGCGCGTGCGTGGCGAAACGGTCGAGGAGATCACCGGGGCGGTAGCGGCAATGCGCGCCAAGATGCTGCGCGTCGAGGCTCCCGCCCATGCGGTCGATGTCGTCGGCACCGGCGGCGATGGCTCCGGTTCGGTCAACGTGTCGACATGCGCCTCCTTCATCCTCGCGGGCACCGGCGTTCCCGTGGCCAAGCACGGCAACCGCGCCCTGTCGTCACGCTCCGGCGCCGCCGACGTGTTGTCATCGCTGGGGGTCAAGATCGACCTTTCGCCGGAACATGTCGGCCGTTGTATTGCCGAGGCCGGTATCGGCTTCATGTTCGCGCCTTCCCATCATCCCGCCATGAAGAACGTCGGCCCAACCCGCGTCGAACTGGCCACCCGCACCATCTTCAATCTGCTGGGCCCGCTGTCCAATCCTGCTGGCGTAAAGCGGCAAATGGTCGGCGTGTTTTCCCGGCAATGGGTGCTGCCGCTGGCGCAGGTGTTGAGGAATCTCGGCGCCGAATCCGCCTGGGTGGTGCACGGCTCCGATGGCCTCGACGAAATCACGCTCACAGGCCCGAGCTTTGTCGCGTCCTTGGAAAACAACGAGATCAGCACCTTCGAGGTGACGCCGGAGGACGGGGGCCTTGCTCGCGCCGGCGCCGAGGCATTGAAAGGCGGCGACGCCGCCGCCAATGCGGTCGCCCTGCAAAGCGTCCTCGATGGGAAACCCGGCCCCTTTCGAGATGTCGCATTGTTGAACGCGGCGGCGGCGCTGATCGTGGCCGGCCATGCTAAAAACCTGAAGGACGGCGTGGCGATGGCAACAAAGTCGCTCGACGGCGGCGCCGCTGCCCAACGGCTGAAGCATCTGATCGCTGTCTCCAACGACTGACGCGAAAGGCCTTCATGTCTGATATCTTGACCAAGATCGAAACTTACAAGCGCGAGGAAATTGCCGCCGCCAAGCGAGCTCATCCGGTTGCCAGCCTCGAGGCGCTGGCGAAATCGGCGCCGCCCCCGCGCGGCTTCGTGCGCGCGATCCGGCAGAAGCTTGCAAACGGCGAATATGCTTTGATCGCCGAGGTCAAGAAAGCTTCGCCGTCCAAGGGACTCATTCGCGCCGATTTCGATCCGCCGTCGCTTGCCAAAGCCTATGAAGCCGGTGGCGCGGCGTGTCTGTCGGTGCTGACGGATACGCCGTCGTTCCAGGGCCACCTCGATTTCATGGTGGCGGCGCGCGCGGCAACCAGCCTGCCGGTGCTGCGCAAAGATTTCATGTTTGATACTTATCAGGTGGTCGAGGCGCGTGCCCATGGCGCCGATTGCATTCTGATCATCATGGCGGCGCTCGACGATGGCGCGGCCAGGGACATCGAGGCGGCCGCCGTTGAAAACGGCATGGATGTTCTGATCGAAATCCACGAGCGCGCCGAGCTCGACCGAGCCCTGAAGCTGCGCTCGCCGATGATCGGTATCAACAACCGCAATCTCCGGACCTTCGAGACCACGCTGGCCACCAGCGAGGCGCTGGCGAAGCTTATTCCTTCGGATAGGCTGATGGTCGGCGAAAGCGGCATCTTTACTCCCGCCGATCTCGCCCGTCTCGCGGGTGTCGGAATCTCGACGTTCCTGGTCGGCGAAAGCCTGATGAGACAGGCCGACGTGACGGCCGCGACCCGGACGTTGCTTGGGCGCGGCGAAGCCGGCCTGGCAACCGGAACGCGTTAGCTCATGCCGCGCAAATCATCCGCAGACAAAACCGCCCTCACCCATATCGACGCGGGCGGTGCAGCACGGATGGTTGACATATCCGCCAAGCCCGCCACCGAACGCACCGCGGTGGCGGAAGGTCACGTGATCATGGGCAAGGCGACGCTTGAACTGATCATTAGCGGCAACGCCAAAAAGGGCGACGTGCTCGGCACCGCGCGCATCGCCGGCATCATGGCGGCGAAGCGCACATCGGATCTGATACCGCTATGTCATCCGCTTGCGCTTTCGAAAGTTTTGCTGGAAATCACGCCCGACAAAAAGCTTCCGGGCTGCATCGTTCGCGCCACCGTCAAGGTGACGGGGCCGACGGGGGTCGAGATGGAAGCGCTGACGGCGGTGTCGGTCGCCTGCCTGACGATCTACGACATGATCAAGGCGGTCGAACGCGGCGTCCGCATCGAGGGCATTCACCTCATCGAGAAAAAGGGCGGCAAGTCGGGCCATTATCGCGCCCGCGACTGAGATTCGCGCCGCCAGTTTTGCACCTGTTGCTACGGATCAGACTGGCTTGATTTGAGGTGGAGGCCATGCGCGTTGGCAAAGCTTCTATCGCGCGCCGAGGCCGGAACATAAGACGCCGGCCGCGAGTTGCTTTGTCATAAGCAACCCGAGAGGAGCTCAAGATGAAACTCACGACAATCGCTTTGACGACGGCGCTGGCGCTGTCGAGCACTTTTGCGCTGGCTCAAACCGGCGGAGGCTCAAGCGCTGGAGGCTCGACCGCCGGCGGTGCCGGTATGGGTGGTGGCGCCACCACTGCTTCGCCTACGTCGCCGTCGACCGGGACAACTGGCAGCACGGCAGGCATGGGAAGCCAGACGGGTACCGTCAACAATCCGGCGAACAGCACGATGAATCCGTCAGGCAATTCGTTAGCGCCGAGCCCCTCGCCCAGCGGATCGACGCTTTCGCCGACAGGCGCCGGCTCCGGCCTTAACCGATAGCCCGCATCGAAGCGAAAGTGCTGCGGGGCCGGCGCCAGCCGCCCCGCACATTCCTTTAGTTAGGTACCGTCGTCTTGGCGGGCGCGGGGACGTCCGCCTTAACGGTGACTCCCCGGAGCAGATCGTATGCTGCGGCGAGTGCCTTGTCGTTCTTCTCATCCGGCGGAACGTAAGCCTGCGACCCTGTCTGCTCGGCGCCCTCGGCGGCGAGATGGCCGCGCATCGAGGCCTCTCCCTTGGTGTCGACGCGCCCTTTCAGATCATCAGGCACCTCCTGCAAGACCTCGATATCGGGTGAGACGCCCTGCGCCTGGATCGACCGACCCGATGGCGTGAAGTATCGTGCCGTGGTCAATGCCAATGCGCCGTTGCCGGTGCCGAGCGGAATAATCGTCTGCACCGAGCCCTTGCCGAACGAGCGGGTCCCGATCAGCGTCGCACGCTTGTGATCGTGCAAGGCGCCTGCAACGATTTCCGACGCGGACGCCGATCCACCATTGATCAGCACGACAAGCGGCTTGCCCTTGGTGATATCGCCGCCCTTTGCAGTGTAACGCTGTGTCTCCTCGGGCGTACGGCCACGCGTCGAAACTACCTCTCCACGCGGCATGAAGGTGCCGGCCACCGTGACGGCCTGATCGAGCAATCCACCAGGATTGTTTCTGAGGTCGACGACGTACCCGGCGAGCTTATCCTGCGGAATTTGCTTGGAGATGTCGGCGATCGCGTTTTTCAGTCCGTCGCCGGTCTGTTCGTTGAACGAGCTGATCCGGATGTAACCGATGTCACCGCCATCGGTATGGAAGCTGACCGGCTTCACCTGAATGATTTCGCGCTCGATCGACACATCGATCGGCTTGTCCGCGCCCTTGCGCTCGATCTTGAGCTTGGTGCTGGTATGAACCGGCCCCTTCATCTTGTTCACGGCCTGCTCGAGCGAGAGCCCCTGAACCGCATCGCCATCGATCGACGTAATCAGGTCGCCCGACAAAATGCCGGCCCGCGCGGCGGGCGTGCCATCCATGGGCGAAACCACCTTCACCAGGCCGTCCTCCATGGTAACCTCGATGCCGAGGCCGCCGAATTCGCCCTGGGTCGTCTCCTGCATGTCGTGCCAGGCAGCCTCATTCATGTACCGCGAATGAGGATCCAGTGACGTGACCATGCCGTTGATCGCGCCCTCCACGAGCTTGGCGTCGTTCGGTGTCTCGACGTAGTCCGTCCTGATTCGCTCGAATACGTCTCCGAGCAAATTCAACTGCGAATAGGTATCGCCGTTGACGGCGGCCTTCGCAGCAGCAACCCAAAACTCGCTCCTTGGACCGGTAGCGAGAAGGGTTAGGCAGGTACCTGTTATCGCACCGAGGTAAAAGAGGGAGTTTTTGCGCATCGTTAGCGGAACCTTCTCGCTGTCAGTTGTCGCCCAGTACAATAGGGCAAATCGGCGTCTCGGTCTTTCAATGAGGTCGACCGCAAGCCTCACAATATCTTTCCGAAGCCTCACAACATCTTTCTGGTGTCATTGAGGCGGCCCCACCACGCTGGCGGCGGCTTCCGGCGAATAAGGCAAGGTAAGGTGCCCCGGCGTGGTGGCAAAGCCGGATTTCGCATTATTTCCAATTTGTAATTGGCCGGTCCCGGCCTTTGTTGCAATCGGCCGGTCCTCGCCCTGTGGTCTGGTCCCGTGGCCGGCTGCCCGCTAAGTGAGCAGGTGACCGGTCAGCGGCGGGCTTGGTGCCCCCGGCATCAAGCACCGGAGTTGTGACGGCGGCTGTCCGCGATCCGGCCGCGATACCAGCCATCGCAATTTTCGGGATGGTGTCCAAGCCCGGGAAGCGATAGGCGAAATACCAATCCAGACCGTCAAGCACTCCCGGGAGGAAATCATGAACGAAGCAACCCGCATCCGGACGCCGGCGAATGCCGAACTCGGCTCCAGCAGCGAGGAATTTCAGAACCTTCACGAATTCGTGCGAAAGGCCCGGGCCAACCTTAACCAGAACGCCTGGGACTACATCGTCGGCGCCGCCGAAACCGAAACCACGATGCGCCGCAATCGCATGGCGCTCGACGAACTGGCGTTCCGGCCGCGCGTGCTGCGCAATGTCGCCAAGGTCGACACCACCACGCATCATTTCGGACGCAAATTGCGCCTTCCGGTTGTGTTGGCGCCGGTTGGCGCGCTGGAGATATTCGATCCCGCCGGCTCGGCCGCCAGCGTTGCACGGGCCGCGGGCGCGTTCGGCGCATCCCACATGCTCAGTTCGGTGTCCGAGCCAGGGCTGGAAAAAGTCGCCGAAGGCGCGCCCGATGCGCTGCGCATGTATCAGCTTTACGTTCGCGGCGACGACGCCTTCGTTGAGGACTGCGTCAGCCGCGCGATCAAGAATGGATACAGCGCCTTCTGCCTCACGGTGGATACCGCGCACTACAGCCGGCGCGAGCGTGATATCGCCAAGCGCTACGTGCGCGAAAGCCGCCTGCGTGCGACCGGTGGCGACTTCCAGAAGGGTCTGGAATGGCGCACCGTGAAGCTGATCAAGGACAAGTACAAGATCCCGCTGGTCATCAAGGGTATCGCAACGGCGGAAGACGCAGCAATCGCCATCGATCACGGCGTCGAATGGATCTACGTGTCGAACCATGGCGGCCGCCAGCTCGATCACGGCCGCGGGTCGATGCAGGTGTTGCCCGAAATCGTCGCTGCCGTTGCAGGGCGCGCCAAGGTCATGGTCGACGGCTCGTTTTGCCGCGGCACCGATATCGTCAAGGCGATCATCATGGGCGCCGACCTCGTCGGCATCGGCCGCCTGCAATGCTGGGCGCTCGCGGCGGGCCGCGAAGCCGGCGTTCTACGAATGCTCGAACTGCTCGAGGACGAAGTGATCAGGTGTCTGGGCCTGCTCGGCGTCAAGAATTTCGCCGAGCTCGATAAATCCTATCTGCATCCGGCCAGCCCGACCAATCTGCCCCACGTCTTCAGCGCATTCCCGCTGCTCGAGATCGATCCGTATCGGTACTGACGACAACGCTTTTTCGATATGACCAAACCTGCCCTTACGCCGGGTTCCGCCGACGCGCTGCTGTTCGACCTCGGCCGCGTGGTCATCGATATCGACTTCAACAGGACGCTGGTGTGCTGGGCCGGTCACGCCGGATGCGCGCCTGCGGAATTGGCAGGACGATTCGCGCGAGACGAGGCCTATAAGCGCCATGAGACCGGAGAACTCGACGATGCCGCGTTCTTCCGCGCATTACGTGGCGCGCTGGGCCTGGAATTGTCGGACGCGCAGTTTCTCGAGGGCTGGAACGCGATCTTCGCCGGCGAGATGCCCGGCATGGATGCGCTGCTCGCACGCGCTGCCAGACGCCTGCCGCTTTACGCCTTCTCCAACACCAACCGACCTCACGTCGAGCATTTTTCCGAGGCCTTTGCGGATGTACTCGGTCATTTCCGCGAAATCTTCCTGTCGTCTTCGATCGGACTACGAAAACCCGACGCGGCCGCCTATGATCATGTCGTGAAGGCGATCGGTGTACCCGCCGAGCGAATCGTTTTCTTCGATGATCTCGCCGAGAACGTCGAGGGTGCGCGAGCGCGCGGCTTGATCGCCGTTCACGTGAGATCGCCCGATGACGTAGCGCAGTCGCTCGCCGCGCTCGGTCTTTGAGAGTCTGGGAGTCATGCCGTGGCATTGATGTCGGTTGCCGATGCGTTATCAGCGGTTCTTGCGGGAGCCGACCCACTGGCCGAGGAAATGGTCGCACTCGATGCCGCCTACCATCGGGTGCTCGCGCGTGATCTCGCGGCGCTGCGTACCCAGCCGCCGCAGGCGATGTCGGCGATGGACGGCTATGCGGTGCGTTCGGCCGATGCCGGGCATGTCGGCGCACGACTTCGCGTAATCGGCGAGGTCGCCGCCGGTAGGCCGTTCGATCGGCCGGTGGTGGCGGGCGAGGCCGTCAGGATATTCACCGGCGGGGTCATCCCCCAAGGTGCCGACGCCGTCGTGATCCAGGAAGATACGCGGGTTGACGGCGCCGGCATCACCGTCACGGAGCCGGCCAGCCCGGGACGCCACATTCGCTCTGCCGGGATCGATTTCAACAAGGGCGACGTCCTTTTGGCCAGGGGATCGCACCTCAGCGAACGCGACCTGTCGTTGGCTGCCGGCATGAACTACCCCGAGATCGCCGTCCACCGCCGGCCGAAGGTCGCGGTGCTTGCAACCGGCGACGAACTGGTGATGCCGGGATCGCAGCCCGGTCCCGGTCAGATCGTCTATTCCAACGGCTATGCGTTGCGTGCGCTGGCCCGCGCCGAAGGCGCCGAAACACTCGATCTCGGCATCGCGGCCGATACCGTCGAGGCCACCACGCAGGGTATCCGGCGTGCCCGCGACAGCGGCGCAGACATCCTCATTACGAGCGGTGGCGCTTCGGTCGGAGACCACGACCTCGTCAAGCGGTCGCTCGAGGCCGAAGGGGTCACGATGTCGTTTTGGCGGATCGCGATGCGCCCCGGCAAACCGATGATGCACGGCCGGATCGGCGCCATGCGCGTGATCGGCCTGCCCGGCAACCCGGTGTCGTCCTACGTCTGTGCATTCCTGTTTTTGGTGCCGTTGATTCGCAGCCTGTCGGGACGCGCCACCATCCATCACGTCCGGGAATCCGCGTTGTTGGGGCGCGATGTGGCCGCCAACGACCAGCGCGAAGATTATCTGCGCGCCCGCCTCGAGCGGCGCGCCGACGGCGCCTTGATCGCAACGCCGGTCAATCACCAGGACAGCTCGCTGTTGGGGAATCTCGCTGTGGCACGGGCACTTGTTATTCGCCCGCCGTTCGCGCCCGCAGCCGCCAAAGGGTCGGATTGCGACATCCTGCGGTTGCCGATTTGATCCCGTTCGCGCAGCCCCTCCCGGCATATCCCGCTTTGTTGACGAGAAATTAAGTAGTTGCGGAACACATATGGAACATATAGTGTCCGTTCATGATTTGTTTCGAGTATCGTCGCCTGCGAAAACCTATCAATCAGTAATCCGCGAAGCTGGCGTCTGCGGGAGCGAAGTGTTCGGATTCTTCTAAGTTTCGAGCTTTGTAGGTTTTCGTGCTTCGGCGGTTTTTCAAACTTTGATGTCTCGGAATTGAACGACACCACGAACCTGGGGACTGGTCGAGATGCTCACGCGCAAACAGTATGAACTTCTGCGTTTCATCAATGAGCGGCTGAAAGAGGCCGGCGTACCGCCCTCCTTCGACGAGATGAAGGATGCGCTCGACTTGCGCTCGAAGTCCGGCATCCACCGGCTCATCACGGCCCTTGAAGAGCGTGGTTTCATCCGTCGCCTGCCCAATCGGGCCCGAGCCATCGAGGTCATCAAGCTGCCGGAACTCGCGGGAAATGGTGGGGGGAATGGCCGCCGCGGTTTCACTCCAAGCGTCATCGAAGGAACCCTCGGCAAAATTCGCAACAGTGGCCCGAGTTCGGAGGACGACGGCAATCATCCGGTGGCAGTACCGGTGATGGGCCGCATCGCGGCCGGCACGCCGATCGAGGCATTGCAGACCCGCAGCCACACCATCAGCGTTCCGCCGGACATGCTGGGCTCAGGCGAACACTACGCGCTCGAAGTGCGCGGCGATTCGATGGTGGATGCCGGCATCCTCGATGGCGACATGGCGCTGATCCAACGCAACGAAACCGCGGAGACCGGCGACATCGTGGTCGCGCTGATCGACGAAGAAGAAGCCACGCTGAAGCGATTCCGCCGCCGCGGGGCCTCCATCGCGCTGGAGCCTGCCAACGCCGCCTATGAGGTTCGCATCTTGCCGCCGAACAGGGTCAAGATTCAGGGCAAGCTGATCGGACTTTACCGCCGCTATTGACTGCAACCTGGCTTGGGAGAATTGCTGCATCATACCGCTGGGTGATCGGGTTGAAAATTCTCCAACGCCAGACGCCTTAGGTCGCCTCTTTCGCCCGATAACGCCCCGCCATCGACCGGTTCGGCAACTTGAGATCGCCACGCGCCAGGGCTCTCTTTCCAAGGCCATACGCCGCCGGCGCGAGTTAAACGGCGTCAACGCATTTGTGATCGCGGGTGGCGGCCGCGGGCCTCACAATTGCCCTCAACACAAGCTAGAGTTAGAGGTTACTGTCCACTCTGATAGAGGCCTGCGCCTCCGAGGGGCGTAGGTTGGCTATCTCGAACGAGGAGCAACCTCATGTGTGACTATAGTTTGCACGCTGTAGCAACGCGCCCCGCCCAAGTTGGAGAGACGCTGATCACCACGACCTTCCGCGGGACTTCGACCCGTGGCTTTGCGTCGGAACGCGAGCCGGCGGTAGCGGTCTGCATGCTTCCCGGTACTGA
The DNA here is from genome assembly GCA_963756215.1 of uncultured Alphaproteobacteria bacterium. Classification (GTDB taxonomy): domain Bacteria; phylum Pseudomonadota; class Alphaproteobacteria; order Rhizobiales; family Xanthobacteraceae; genus Bradyrhizobium. The sequence goes on from CAVWMY010000006.1 coordinate 331,519, forward strand.
ACTCGCCTTCAACGAAACCGTCAAATACGACAACCGCTGGATTTGGACAAAAGAAATCAATTTCCGCGTCGGAAAATTCGGCAAGCTGGATCCGGAAATTCCGGAGCGCCACCATGATGCGATCGAATTTCCAGACGGCAGCAGCGTGCTGGTGACGCAGCTCTATGAAGGGCAGCGAGTGACGGTGCTGCAACTGCCGATGGTCAATCAGCCCATCGAAGAGACCAAGCAAGAAGAGACCAAGCAAACTGCCGCCGCACCCGCCCCGGCGACTCGGGTCTCTGTTGATTGAAGTGGCTCTACGAATATCTCGGCCGGTTCCGGGCGGCAGGACACTATAGCGCGGCGTCGATGGATGTGGCTCGACGCCGGGCTGCTCGCGTCAGGCCCTCGAACGACCGAGATGCGATGCGCGCCGCGGAGTTGAACAATCTGAGGCTCGCGATGGCGATGTTTGCCGTTCAGCTCGACATGTTTGAAATGCGTCTGCGGGAGGGCCCTCTCAAAAATCTCCGCAAAGAGAGTGGAATGGACAGCGTGCCCTCCGACATCGTTGGTAAACCCCGAACCGGAAATGATCGGCCATGAACAGCAAGGTCACGTGGCAACAAGTCGGACGAGTGACCGAGCCCGGCCGTTACATGTTCAAATTCGGCTGGCTCACGGTGGTGGCGGAGGATCTCGCGGTTTGGGACCAATTCCCGGGCGCCGCATTCACGTTGGTCAGGATGAAACCGGCCGAAGACGAATTCCGGCTAGGCGTGTTCGAACTGCCGGAAAAATCGCCGGTCCAGTGAGAGCGGTGGCACACCGAACCTGCGCGCGCTTCACTCCTCGCCCTCAAGATCTGCTTCCGTTGGCGTCGCGTCGACGGCGCGCCGGACAGTTGAGCCGACGAAGTTCGGTTCAGCGTCGGTTTCGCCCGCAACGGCCGGCGACCACGGCCGATCCGAGCCTGGCGGCCGAACCGCGTCGATGCCAAAGCCATTACGTGTTCGCCGCAGCGCCAATGCGCCCTGTCGTCGCAAGCGATCCACAGAGATCACCGGCGCCGTGCATCCCGCTGGCGGCTGCCTTGCGGTCACGATCAGCACGGCACGCGCGCAATCGTCAGCGAACGCGTCGGGGCGTAGCGCCAGCGTCACCAGCCCGCCGCCGGCCAGCGGCGCCACACAGCCCGCCTCGTCGCATGAGATACCGTCGGCCAGCGCGGCATCCGCCGGCAACCGCGGATCGGCGTCCCCGGCCAGCCACTCTTTGAGCAGGAATGCATCCTTGGACGCCCGCATCACATGAAGCTGCCCGTCGATGGACCGGACCCCGACATTGCGGCCATCCCCGGAGATCAGGATATCCGGCTGCGAAACTGAAAGAGCCCAGGCGGTCGCAAGCAGCAAGAGAACGGCACCGGACCACCGCAACGGCGTCCGCAGCAGCCCCATTAAAATGATGCCGACGCTCGCGGCAATCAGCGGCCCGATCCCGAAGGCCGCGATGCGACCGATCGCGCCCGGGAGGGCGGCGACCCACTCTGTCACCAGGATCATCCAATCGATGCCCACCCCCATCAGCCACCAGCAGACGCCGTCGAGCCCGAACGGCATCGTCACCAGACCGAGCAGACCCGCAGGCATCACCACGGCGGACACCACCGGCATAGCCGCCAGGTTGGCGAGCACCCCATAGGGCGTAACCCGGTGGAAGTGAAAAGCCGCATAGGGCGTGGTCGCAAGGCCCGCGACCAGCGACGCCAACGTCAGCATCATGAGTTCCCGGCCGCCCCACAGCGCCACCCGGGCGGTGACGGAATTGTCGGGTGAGGCAAACAGATGGGGCATGCCGATCTGGATCAATGCCACCAGCCCGAGCGTGGCAGCGAACGACATCTGAAAGCTGGGATGCACCAGCGCTTCCGGCGCCAGCACCAACACGATCATGGCGGCCACCGAAAGCGTGCGAAATGTCACGGCGCGGCGATCCACCAGGACAGCGATCAGGACCACTGCCGTCATGAAAAAGGAGCGCTGGGTGGCGACTTCCGCACCGGACAGCAGCAGATAGAACGCTGCAGCCGCGAGCGCCGCCGCGGCCGACCATTTCTTGATCGGAAAGCCAGCAGTCAGCGTGGGAAAAAGCGCCAGCAGCGCGCGGATCGTGAAGAACACCACGCCGGCCACGACCGCCATGTGATAGCCGGAAATCGAAAGCACGTGACCGAGGCCGGAAATGAACATTGCGTCGTTGATCGAGCTCGTGATCGCGTCGCGCCGGCCGGTCAGCAAGGCGGTGGCAATGGCGCGCTTGTCACCGTCGAGCGTGGTTCGAATCCGGGCATCGATCGCATCGCGCAATCCCTGCATCACGGCGGCGTAGCGCAACGACAAGCTGCCCGCGGCCGGCGGCTCCGCGGCCTTGATGGAGCCGGTGACGAAGCCGGACGCCCCGATGCCCTGAAAGTACATGTCGCGGCCGAAATCGTAACTGCCGGGCCGCAAAGCCGCGGGCGGCGGCTGCAACC
>CAVWMY010000007.1:0-384711 GCA_963756215.1 uncultured Alphaproteobacteria bacterium
ATGGCTTTACGGCTTATACCGCGCTCTCCCTGGTGACCGGGCTTTCTTGCCACCATCGCCCCCGAGAAGCTTGCTTCTCAGGGACTTGAACGCCAGCGTCGGGGCGTCGGGACCACACGGCTTTGCCGTACGCAACAGCGCCACTCGTCCGCACGCCTACGCGCGCGCTGATGCTGTTGCGTCCACCGCATCCCATTCCAACGTTCGTGACGATGGCCAACGCCCCTCTTCCGGAACAGGACGGCGGAGATAAGCCGGTGATTTGGGTCAAACGTGAAGAGGGAATATTTTTAAGAACGGGACTGGACAGGCGAATAACGTCGGGCAAATCACCTCGCGGCATTTGCTGCACGTAGCCCGCATGAGCGAAGCGACATGCGGGAATTGAACACAAAAACCCCGGATATCGCTGCGCTCATCCGGGCTACGTCTGCCGGACAGGCGAATAACGTCGGGCAAATCACTCGCGGCATTTGCTGCACGTAGCCCGCATGAGCGAAGCGACATGCGGGAGCTAACGAAAAGAACCCCGGATATCGCTGCGCTCATCCGGGCTACACCTGCCGGACAGGCGATTAACATCAGGCAAATCATTTGCGGCATTTGCTGCGCGTAGCCCGCATGAGCAAAGCGACATGCGGGAATTGAACAAAAGAACCCCGGATATCGCTGCGCTCATCCGGGCTACACCTGCCGGACAGGCGAGTAACATCAGCCAAATCACCTGCGCCATTTGCGGCGCGTAGCCCGCATGAGCGAAGCGACATGCGGGAGCTAACGAAAAGAACCCCGGATATCGCTGAGCTCATCCGGGCTACGCCTGCTCGGACAGGCGAGTAACGTCAGGCAAATCACCTGCGGCATTTGCTGCGCGTAGCCCGCATGAGCGAAGCGACATGCGGGAGCTAAAGAAAAGAACCCCGGATATCGCGGAGCTCATCCGGGCTACGCCTGCCGGACAGGCGAATAACATCAGCCAAATCACCTGCGGCATGTGCTGCGCGTAGCCCGCATGAGCGAAGCGACATGCGGGAATCAAACAAAAGAACCCCGGATATCGCTGCGCTCATCCGGGCTACACCTGCTGGACAGGCAAATAACGTCAGCCAAATCACCTGCGGCATGTGCTGCGCGTAGCCCGCATGAACGAAGCGACATGCGGGAGCTAACGAAAAGCACCCCGGATATCGCTGCGCTCATCCGGGCTACACCTGATGGAAAGGCGAATAACATCAGGCGCGGACCGAGCCGTTCCCGTTTTAACGACGCACGCACTACCATTCTCACCGGCACGCACTAAGTGAGGTGAAGTGTTGAACCATACCGCCAACACGCCGCCCACGATCAGTGCCCTTCGCTTCTTCGGAGACCAAGATGATTCCGTTTTCCGTTCTGGACCTTTCCCCGATCCGGCAAGACGGCGACGCGGCACAGGCATTTCGCAATACGCTCGACCTGGCGCGCCATGCCGAACGATGGAACTACAGGCGATACTGGCTTGCCGAGCATCACAACATGACCGGGATCGCCAGCGCGGCGACGGCGGTGGTGATCGGCCATGTCGCAGGCGGCACGACGAAGATCCGCGTCGGCTCGGGCGGCATCATGCTGCCGAACCATTCGCCGCTGGTGATCGCCGAACAGTTCGGCACGCTGGAGTCGCTCTATCCCGGGCGCATCGATCTCGGACTTGGCCGGGCTCCCGGAACCGACCAGCGCACCGCGCGCGCCCTGCGGCGGAATCTGGCGGAGACCGCCGAACATTTTCCGCACGATGTGCTGGAGTTGCAGGCCCTGCTCGGCCCGGTGCAGCCGAACCAGGTCGTGCGCGCGGTGCCGGGCGCGGGATTGAAGGTACCGATCTGGCTACTCGGCTCCAGTACGTTCAGCGCGCAGCTCGCGGCGATGCTCGGGCTGCCGTTCGCGTTCGCGTCGCATTTCGCGCCGGCATCGCTGATGGAGGCGCTTGCCGTCTACCGCAGCAGGTTCGAGCCGTCGGCGCAGCTCGACCGGCCCTACGCGATGGTCGGCGTCAATGTATTTGCCGCCGATAGCGACGGCGAAGCCCGGCGCCTGATCACATCGCTGCAACAGCAATTCGTCAACCTGCGCCGCGGCACTCCGGGACCGTTGCAGCCGCCGGTCGACAACATGGACGATATCTGGTCGCCTTCCGAGCGCGCAGGCGTCGAACAATCGCTGGCGGTCTCCGCGGTGGGCACGGCCGACATGGTTGAACGCGGGCTGAAAACCCTGATTGCCCAGACCGGCGCCGACGAATTGATGGTAACCGGACAGATCTATGATCATGCCGCGCGGCTGCGATCGTTCGAGATCGCGGCAAGCGTGCGCGATCGCCTCGGGGCCGAAGAAGCAGCTTCGGTGGCCCAGGCGACGGCGAACACGTGAACGCCGGGCGGGACCGAGCCGTCGGCGGCGGGACTTTGCTTCGCCGAGAATTCGCTTCGGCTGCCGACGCGCTTCAGTGTTGGCGAGCGACGTAGCTGGGTACCGCTACCATCCGTCGTCGTAGTAGTAATCCCTCGAGCTACGGGGCCTCAGTCTCGGGCGTGGGGCCTGAACCGTCCGCTCGAGCTTGCGCAAGGTCGAAGTCGGCTGCGTCGGAGGTGGTACCGGTTTGGGCAGGTTCGGTTCAGAAACTTTCGCGAGCACCCGTTTTATTTCATCCTGGCTCGACTTGAGCTGCTCAACCGCTTTTGCGTTATCGCTGGCCATTTGCTGCTGGCTGGACTTGAGCTGGTCGATGCTTCGCTGCAGATCCGCCAGGTCGTGCGCCATCGTTTGCAGCAACTGCGCCTGATCGGGATCCGCTGCGGCAGGCGGCGCCGGCGCGTCTTGGGGAGCAGCCAATGGCGCCGTTTGCGGCAACGCGGCATCCGCCGCGGCTATTTGAACGGTGGTCGGGGCCGGCTGTGCGGGAGGCGAAGGTTGACTCGGCGGTGACGCATTCGACGCCAGTTGCGGTATCCAACGGGCGAGAGACAGCTTGGCCCTTGCACCGTAGGACGACTGCGAAAACAGGGCAGCGGCAATGATGCACGCCGCCAGCGCGAAGCCGAAGAAGGCGCGAAACGCCGGGCTGGAAGGTGATGACGGCGGGCCGGGCTCGGCCGAAGATGTCGCCGCGTCGCGCTCCATTTTCGTCAGCTGTTCGCTAAGCCGCGCGAGCTTTTCGTCCGCCCGGCTGATCTGCTCGTAGGCGTGCGCGAGACGCTCATCGGCGCGCGCGATCAAGGCCTCGTCAGGTCCGGTCGCTTTCGGAGTCGGTGTGGAGTCCATTGCCGCTCCCCCTTTCCGTCCAATGTCATCCGAGGGCGGCGGTCAACTGTCCGTCGACCATCCGCCAACGCTCTGGCCAGTCTTGTCCAAAGAATGGCCATATAATGGAGGATTTCGGGGTAACATGGCGTTAACGCCCAAATCCCGGGGCCAGCTGCCGGCCGGGGCCCTGTTCGGCGTACGCGCGGACCCGGCATACCGACGGCATCGCGTAAGGTCGGACATCAATCCCGAGCTCGGTGACGCGCCGGGGCCCGCAGCCGCCCTAATATCCCATGTTGTGCGACACATCGCGCCCCATACGGCGCAAACCGTCAAAGAGCTGGCCGCGGTTATATGCGTCGTCCCAAAAATAGAGACATGAAACCGCGATCAGGAAAGCCACGAAGAAGCGCACCGCATTTCCTCCTGCTCAATCAATTTTTTTTAAAGAAGTGCTTCGCTACTTTCGCTTCCTCGACTTTCCGCCGAAAAAATCCATCGTCAGCAGCGCTCCGATCAGCGCTGCCGCAAATAATGCGACCTCGCGAATCCCGGCGCGCGACAGCCCCAATTCATGATGAGCCGAGTAAGCCAGGAGAAACGCGACCACGAGCGCGGAAACGCAGAAGCGGACGACAAAACCGAACTGCCAGATATTCACGCCGCCCTCTCCCTGGCGTCAGGCTAGCAGCGATTGCCACAACCTCGAACAATCGCTGGCTATCCAGGGGAGCGGTGCGCCCGCTTTGGTTGAGCGCGGACGAGAGCAAGACGAGGCGGACGGAAGCCCCTCGCTCGTCCCACGCACAAGCAACGGAACTTGCCCCGTTCGATGACGTTGCCCCACTCAAAGGAGAACCAGATGGCCGACACCAAGAAGCCGAATGAGAAACAGCCGGGCGAAAAACCCGAAGGAAAATTCCATTACAACCCGGGGAATCAATCCGGCAAGGAGGCTGAGAACCTGCCCAGAAATGAAGTTGAAAAGGACGACGAGCGATCGCGCGATCATCCTTAGCGCCGGCTCCGACCGCCGGTCGCTCTCAAATTGGACAAGAACGATCGGTGCCACGGGCGTTCGCGGCGGCCGAGATAGTTTGCTCGTCCCGCCCAATTTTTAGTTGCAGATCGAACCGGGAATCGCGGGGGTGTGAGCGCCCCTTGCAACCACAGAGCGCGACGAGAAAGGCGCGCCCGGTGGTTGTCGCGATCGCTGCCGATCAACCCGACGCCCTCGGACCGGAGCCGTTGACACCCGTCGTCGTTTCACCATAAGAGACGGCAACGGTTCCCTTCGGGGATCAAAAGGGAATGCGGTGAGGAAAGCTCTCCACACAGAGTTTTCGATTCCGCGGCTGCCCCCGCAACTGTAAGCGGCGAGCTTTTCGCCACGCGCCACTGGGCCTTACGGCCTGGGAAGGCGGCGAAAAGCCCCGGCGGCTTGCGGTCGACAGCGGCGGCCCGATCAACAGGGAGGTGTCATACCGCGTCACCGCCGTCGGCGATATTTCGGACGGTTGGGTCGATCGCAACAAGACCTCAGACGTCGCCGTTTTGGCCGCGGTGCGCGTGCAGTCATCGGACACCCTGTCGTGGACGCTGTCTGCCGATTATGGCGACCGCAGCCCGTCGCGTTATTTCGGCACGCCCCTGATCAACGGCAAGCTCGACGAAAGCCTGCGCTTCAACAATTACAACGTCCTCGACAGCAACATCCGCTACAAGGACAGCTGGAATCAACTCAAGACCGAATGGGACGTGGCCGACGGCATCACCGTTCACAACGACCTGTATTACCTGAACAGCCAGCGCCACTGGCATGACGTGGAAAACTATGCCTTCAATCCCAAGACAGACCTGATCGACCGTACTTCCTATATCGAGATATTCCACGACCAGCAGCAGATCGGCGACCGCATGGACACCACCTTCCGCGGCCACGTGCTCGGCATGGCCAACGAATTCGTCGCCGGCTTCGACGTCAACCGTATCGACTTCAAGCACACCAACAACTCGCCGTTCGGCGGTTCGTCGTCGGTCAATGCTCTGGCGTTCGATCCCGGCTACTTTGTCAGTCCCAACGCGACCGTGCCGTCCTTCCGTTCGGTGACCAACGAGTATGCGCTGTTTGCGGAGGACCGGTTGTCGCTGACCGACCAATGGTCGCTGATAACAGGCGTCCGCCAGGATGAGCCGACCATCGACAACACCAATCTGGTCACGCCGGCCAGCAGTTTTGCAAAATCCTTCTCGGCCACAAGCTGGCGGGTCGGAACGGTCTACAACCCGGTCAAGGATCTGGCGCTCTATGGCCAATATTCCGTGGCCGTCGATCCCGTCAGCAACCTCATTACGCTGTCCTTCCCCAACAAGGACTTTACGCTTTCCACCGGCAAGCAGGTCGAGGTCGGCGTCAAGCAGTCGTTCTGGAACGGCAGAGGCGAATGGACGCTGGCCGCCTATCAGATCGTCAAGAACAATTTGCTGGCTCGCGATCCGATCAATCCGAACCTGACGGATCAGGTCGGCCAGCAATCGTCGCGGGGCATTGAAGCCACGATCGGATTGGTGCTCGACCATGGATGGCGCATCGATGCCAATACCGCGTGGCTGCGCGCCAAATACGACGACTTCGTCCAGGCGGTGAATGGCGTGGCCGTCAACTATGCCGGCAACGTTCCGATCAACGTGCCGCAGCAGGTCTCCAACATCTGGCTGACATGGGCATTTGCGCCGCAATGGTCCGCCGACACCGGGGTGCAGATCGTCGGCCGGGAGTGGTCTGACAACGCCAATACCATGGTGCGTCCGGCCTACACCGTGGTCAATGCCGGCGTGCAATGGAAGCCGGACGCCAACACGACGCTGTCGCTGCGCGCCTACAATCTGTTCGATACGGTCTACGCCACTTCCGGCACCACGACGCAGTGGTTGTTGGGCATGCCGCGCACGGCGATGCTCTCGCTGAACGAGAAGTTCTGACCGTGTCGCGGGCCCGGATAACGCGCCGACTGCGACGGTGGCTTTACGTCGGCCACCGCTGGATCGGCATCGTCACCTGCCTGTTCTTCGTGATGTGGTTCGTGTCGGGCGTCGTCATGATGTACGTCGCCTTTCCCGCCCTCTCGGACGGCGAACGGCTGGCGGCGCTGCCCGATATCGCGTGGGACAAGGTGCAACTTGCCCCCGACCGGATCATGGCTATCGCCGGCGCCACGCGTTATCCGCGCGACCTGCGGCTTAACATGCTGGACGACGAGCCGGTGTATCGGCTCACCGGTTGGGACGGCAAGCGACAGGTGATTTCCGCGGTCGATGGACGTGCTGTCGAGCGGATCACGCCGGAACGCGCGCTGGCAGTGACGAAGGCCCATCCCCTCGCCGCGGCGCCCCGGCTGCTCGGCACGGTCGATCGCGATCAGTGGAGCGTCACTGCGCGCTACGATCCGCTGCGGCCGCTGTTTCTTATTGCGCTGGGCGACGCCGCAGATACCCAACTCTACGTCTCGTCCCGAAGCGGCGAGATCGTGCTGGATACCACGCGCACCGAGCGGGTGTGGAACTGGCTCGGCTCGATACCGCACTGGATCTACCCCACCGTTCTTCGCAAGAACGGCGCGCTGTGGCGTGATGTGGTGCTATGGATATCCGGCATCTGCATGATCGTTGCGGTCAGCGGCATCTGGATCGGTATCCTGCGCGTGCGGCTGCGACGGCGCTATTCCGGCAATGGCATCACGCCTTATCGCGGCTGGAAGGCGTGGCATCACGTCGCCGGTTTCTTCTCGGGCGTTTTCGTCCTGACCTGGATCTTCAGCGGATGGTTGTCGCTCGATCCGGGAAACTTTTTCTCATCGCGCGGCAAAACCAGCGACATGATGCTCCGCTATGCGGGACATGAAGCGCCGGATATCGCCGCGCGGTTTCTGTCGAGACCGCCGGCCGGAGCCGTGGAAGCGCGCTTCGTCTGGCTCGGCGGCACGCCGCTGATGTTGCTGGCGGATCGCTATGGAAAGCCGACGTCAGCCGATCCGTTAACCGGCGCGGCGATGGCGATATCCGATGCACAAATTTTTGCTGCCGCCCGCGCGCTGCTGCCGGAGTCGGCGATGACGATGCAGACGCGCCTCGAAGTTTACGATTCCTACTGGTACGCGCATCATCAGCCGCGCGTGCTTCCGGTATTGCGGGCCGGCTTCGATGACCCGGCGCAGAGCTGGTTCCATATCGACCCGCGTACCGGCGATATCGTTGGCGTGGCCGATCACAGCCGCCGCTCCTATCGCTGGCTGTTCAATGCGCTGCACAGTCTCGATTTTCCGTTGCTGCTGGCCCATCGCCCCGCATGGGACGTCACGGTGTGGCTGCTGTCGTTGCTGGGCCTGATCATTTCAGCGAGCGGCGTGGTCATCGGGTGGCGACGATTGTCGCGATAGCACGGGCGGCCTTTTTGCGCCCTCGCAGTCAAACCCTTCCCAATAACGGGCTCGGGTGTAGACTGCGAGCGCGTTGAGGCCCGGAAGTTTTTGCCATGGGCATTCGAACAGCTTTTCAAACCCATCTAGCGATCTCCAGTCAACGACAAGGGAGGAGCAAGCATGAAGATTGTCGTGATCGGCGGTACCGGCCTGATCGGATCGAAGACTGTCGCCATTCTGCGTCAGGGCGGCCACGAAGTCGTCGCCGCCTCACCTCAAAGCGGCGTCAACACCCTCACCGGCGAGGGACTCAAGGAAGCCTTGGCCGGCGCGCAGGTCGTGGTCGACCTCGCCAATTCACCCTCATTCGAAGACAAGGCGGTGCTGGAATTCTTTCAAACCGCCGGGCGTAACCTTCATGCGGCGGAGGCCGCGGCAGGCGTGCAGCACCATGTCGCGCTGTCCATCGTCGGAACCGATCGGACGCCGGAGAACGGCTACTTCCGCGCCAAGGTCGCCCAGGAGAAACTGATCGAGGCCTCCGGCATTCCCTACACCATCATTCGCTCGACCCAGTTCATGGAGTTTCTCGGCGGTATCGCCGCCTCTGCGACGGCAGGAAACACGATCAGGATTTCGCCCGGCATGTTCCAGCCCATCGCGTCGGACGACGTTGCCGCCAGCGTTGCCCACGTGGCGCTCGCGCAACCACGTAACGGCATCGTCGAAATCGCCGGCCCGGAACGGGCGCCGTTCGACGAAATCATTGCCCGCTATCTCAAGGCGGTCGGCGATTCACGCGAGGTTGTACGCGACCCCGAAGCCTTATACTGGGGCGGCCGGGTCGAGCAGCTTTCGCTGGTGCCATTGGGCCGTGTGCGTTTAGGCCGCATCGGCTTCGATGAATGGTTCCGCCGTTCGCAGGCGCGCGCTTGATCCGGGAACGGCGGCTCGACCACCGGTATCGCCGGCTCCGCTTCCACCATTGTTGCCGAAAATCATCAGGCTGCCCGCAATCCGGTCGCGCCAACTAAATTCGGTTTGACTGTGCGGCCTCGCCCGATCTGTATCGGAGGCAGCACAGGGAAGCCCATGTTTGCGGATATAGTAGGAATTCTGCTCGTTCTCAGCGTGGCGATACTGATCGCGCACGCGTTCGACGCCTTTCGGTCGGGCTCCTAATACTATTTTAGTTTGCGCTGCCGCGGCCATTCCTCGATCGACACCAGACCCTGCGTCGCCAGAGCTTTGGGATCCACGCGGATCAATTCACGCGACGCCGGCGTTCGGGATGGGTGGAGAGATTGCGCCGTCCGGTATGAGTTCGAACGGCCTTCCCTTGATGATGGTGCGCGCCATGCCCCCACCAGGCTCCCGGTTTATGAGTCGCGGGCGCGGCGGCCGCGGCCCCGGACAGCGCGAAAACAACAAGCAACAAAGACGCGATTTTCATTGAGACGACTTTCATTTTTCCTGACGCGTTGGATGGACCTACCCTGGCTTCGATCGGCTGCTTCGACGACCAGGCTCATATCAAGCGGCGGCTGTTGCGATGGAGTTCGCCGATCTACTCCACCAACTCCGGCCACGGCACGATGGTCGACTTCACCGTCTTCATCGCCATCGCGTCCGCCACCGCCTGACCGATCCCCTGTTCGCTGAACGGATAGATCGTCTGCATCTCCAGCCAGGGATATTTGTTGCGGGTGCGATAGAGCATGTCGACGCCCAGCGGCAGGTCGTTGCCGGTGAAGCCCCAGGAGCCGAGCACGTTGAGGTCCTTGGTGCAGATGCGATGCCACGACGTCTGGATCGAGCCGGCATCGGTGAACTGCCCCATCTCGACATAGGTGCCGCCGTCGCGCAGCATCTCGATGCCTTCGGGGCCCGCGCTCGGGTGCCCGGAGCAATCCATCACGAGATCGGCGCCGAAGCCGCCGACGATGTCGCGCACGCGCTCGATGCGCTTTTCGGGACTCGTGATTTCCTCAATGTCGACCGTGGCTTCGGCGCCGAACTTGCGTGCTAAAGTGAGTCGTGGGTTCTCCGGCGCGCCGACGCAGATCACGCGACCCGCCCCCATCTCCTGCGCGGCGGCGACCGCGAGGATGCCGATCGGGCCGGAGCCCTGGATCACCACCGTATCGCCCCAGGAAAAACCGCCGGCACGGCTGGCGCGGTTGAAGGCGCGGATGCAGGAGGTCAAGGGTTCCGACAGCGCGCCGAGCCGCAGCGACATGTCGTCCGGCAATTTGTAGATCTTGGTGCCCGGCAATTCCTCGAGATCGACATAGACATATTCGGCCCAACCGCCCCACAAATGCGGCGCCTTGTCGAAGCCGAGATAGCGGCCGTAATAGACCGGCGTCAGGCACTTGTTGGCGCTCAGCGGATAGTGGATGCAGTAATAGCAATGGCCGCACGGCATCAGCGGCGGGATCATTACCTTCGATCCGACCTTGAGCGGCTTGCTCATGAAGTCTTCCCTGAACTCCGAGCCGACCTCGACCAGCACGCCGCCGATCTCGTGGCCGAGCGTGAACGGCCACGGCAACGGCTTGGGCCAATGTCCCTTCAGGATATGCAGATCGGTGCCGCAGACGCCGCAGGCGCCGACCTTGATCAGCGCGGCCTTCTTCGGAATTTTCGGCCAGGGAACGTTGCGGATGACCGGCTGCGCGCCGGGACCGTCATAGGTGCATACGCGGATCTGTTCCATGGGATTTCCTCGCCGTTTTCTTTGCCGCCTTGCTGGCGGATGTTGATTTAGAAGGTAGCCCGCATGAGCCGTTGCGATATGCGGGTGTTGGTTTTGCACGACACGGAGCGGCAGCGTAGGCGAACTCCTTGCGTGTGCCAATGTCGCACCCGCGCGCCCGGCGGTTGACACGCGTCTCATGCCGTCTCAGGTTGCGGAAAACGGGAGGACGCTTTGCTGAACCGCTGGAGCATCCTTGCCGTCCTCTTCACCGTGCGCCTCAGCATGGCCTTTCAATTTCAAAGCGTCGCGGCGGTCGCACCATTGCTCGGCAGCGAATTCGGCGTCGGGCTCGCCGACATCGGCCTGTTGATCGGCCTCTATTTCACACCGGGCATCGCGCTGGCGCTGCCGGGCGGTGCGATCGGGCAGCGGTTCGGCGACAAGGCCACGGTGCTCGCGGCGCTCGTGCTGATGCTGGCCGGCAGCCTCGCGATGGCGCTGCCCGATTGGTTTTCACATTCCTGGAACGTGCAGATCGCGGGAAGGCTGATCGCCGGCGCCGGCGGCGTGCTGCTCAATGTGCAGATGACCAAGATGGTGGCCGACTGGTTCGCGGGCAAGGAGATCGCCACCGCGATGTCGATTTTCGTCAATTCATGGCCGGCCGGCATCGCTCTCTCGCTGCTGACATTGCCGGCGATCGGCGTCAGCTCGGGCGTCAGCGCGGTGCACCTTGCCGTCGCCGCGCTGATCGCACTGGCCTTCCTGCTGCTCGCGGCGTGCTACCGGCCGGCGCCGAACGTCGTGACCGCCGCCGCGGCATCGGCGCGGCCGGATCGCCGCGCCGCCGCCGCGGTCATCGCGGCGGGCCTGATCTGGGGACTCTACAATGTGGGGTTCGCGACGATCTTCAGTTTCGGCCCGTCGCTACTGATCGAACGCGGCTGGTCGGTGGCAACGGCGGGATCGACCATCAGCATCGTGCTGTGGCTTGCGGTGTTCTCGGTCCCGCTGGGCGGGTTTTTGGCGGACCTGACCAAGCGGCCACAAACCATCATCGTAGCGGGCAGCATCGTCTTCGCGCTGCTGATGCTGGCGCTGCCGCACGGCAATGCCGTGATGCTGGTTGTCATCGCGCTCGGATTGGTCGGCGGCCTGCCCGCGGGTTCGATCATGGCGCTGCCGCCCCGCGTGCTGGCGCCTTCTACGCGCGCGATCGGCATGGGCATCTTCTACACCGTCTATTATGTCGCGATGATGCTGGGGCCGGTGATCGGCGGCGCCTGCGCCAAATGGACCGGTAGCGCCGCGGCGGCGTTCGATGTCGGCGCTGCCGCGCTGGTGGCCTGCCCGGTCGTGTTGTGGGGATTCAACCGGACTGCGCGCGTGCACGCTGAGGTGGTGCGCGCGTGCATAGGTGCCTGACCATTGTTCGTGCAGCCGCGCTAACCGCTCATTAACCCTGAAAGCTTTAGGGTCGGACGACACCGAGAAGCCGGTTGTCGGGTGGCGAAAATGGCCTTGGTGCACAAAAAATTAGTTTTGCCGGTCGCCGAGGAGCGGCGGCGCTTTCAACGCGTGAAGGTTCACCTGCTCGGCCGTTACATGCTGCCGGACCGGCGCGAGTTTCCGTGCCAGATCATCAATATGTCGCCGGGCGGCCTGGCGCTGCTGGCCCCCGGCATCGGTAATGTCGGCGATCGCGTCATCGCCTATCTCGATCATATCGGCCGGGTCGAGGGCAAGATCACCCGCATCATCGACAACGGCTTCGCCATGACCGTCGGTGCGACCGCACGCAAGCGCGACAAGCTCGCCGCGCAGCTCACCTGGCTCGCCAACCGCGACATCCTCAACCTGCCGGAAGACCGCCGCCATGACCGCATCGTGCCGCGCAACCCGATTGCGCTGCTGACGCTCGAGGACGGCAGCAAGATGACCTGTCGGATCATCGACATGTCCCTGTCGGGCGCCGCCATCGCCGCGGAAAACCGCCCGCCGCTGCGCTCCCTGGTGCTGCTCGGCCGGGTCCAGGCCCGCGTGGTTCGCAATCTCGAAGAAGGCTTCGCGCTCGAGTTCATCCACGAGCAGAACGTCGAGACGCTCGAAAACAGCGTCACGGCGCGGTAGGACTGCACGCCTTTCGATCCGCACCGGACGTCGCCATGATCCCGTAACAGGCCCGGCGGACGCCACGGCGTTATGGTTCGCGCCCGGGTCGGCCTGCTTTCGGCTGCACGACGTTGGCGCCGGCGCTGCCGTGATGATCGTCGGCGAGCGCTCCCTGGCGGACACCATCACCCCGCATGCGTCCATCAAACAGGAACGGCCGAATTCCATTCGCGCTGGCAACGATCGATGAGCGCGATCGTTCGGACGCAGCATCTTGCGCGATGGCCGCGGTCGCGGCGAGTGCCAACACAGACGCAATTGCCAGTCTCGACATGACGGCTTCTCCTCTTGTCGGTGACGGCCGAGCGGATCGGCCTCGATGCCGGCTCACTCGCCGCGTTTGGCGGGCTTCGACAGGTAATCCTGCGATTGCGCCTCGCTCTTGAGCGGCGTCACCTTGTCGGGGTCGATCCGCACCATCAGGTAGTCGATGTGGTCGTCGATCCTGGTGAACCAGTGCCCGGTGCCGGCCGGGATCACGACGACATCACCGGCCTTGATCTCGTAGGCGATGCCATCGCGCACCTCGGATCCGTTGTTGCCGGGACCGTTGAACTCGACGACCGTACGCATGGTCGAGGGGCGCCGCTGGCGGTTGACGATGTCGGGTCCCAGCACCAGCGTCGCGGTGCCCGACAGCACGTGATAGACCTCGCTGATCTGATCGTGCTCGGCCACCGAGTCCGGAGCCGGCTTTTCAAGTTTGCCGCGATGCACCATGCCGATGCCGATATGGGCCTTGCCGATGTCGATATCGCGGACCTGCTGATCCAGCAGCTTTTCCGCCAGCGCCTTCTTGGTATAGGCCTCGAACTCGGCCGAGGGCACGTAGGTCCCCGGGCACATCGGGCAGGTCGGCTGCGGATCGGTGGGATTGATTTTGACGACCTTCGCCGTATCGGCCGTTTGCGCCGTTGCCCCCGCGCCGATCGCGATGCAAAACAGCGCCAGAGTACCCCCCACCCATCGTTTCATGACCATCTCCCTGTTTTCGCCGCATGCATGCACGGACCGGCGGCTTTGCCAAGGGCAGCGTAAAGCCCTCCAATTTCGAGCGAATGCGGACAGCGTTAGCGTCGCGTAAAGCGCGGTGCACCGCCGCGGCCGGTTTTCACGGGGATCAAGGCTGTAAAAGGCGTTGCAGGTTACCGCTTCGACCCGACGACTGCGCCTCGCCACAGGTTAACGCACCGCACTTTTGCGAGCGCAAGCGCAGCAGCGGCGGGCGATCAGGCATTAACGCGTAAAATTTGAATCAATCGCGATCGTTTAAAATTTTAAGCGAATTTGATTCAAGTATAGATCGAATGAGCGGCGCTTTTTACTTGGATTCGCTTAAATTGTACTTGGCTGACTTAGCCGCACTGCAAATCCTTTATGCGAAATGTGGTCCCAACAAGAAACGGGGGCCGCAATGTTTGGATTTAAGCAGGGGAAAGGATTGGCGCTGGCCGCCATCCTGATGATTTCAAGTGTGTCGGCGCGTGCCGAGGAACGGGCGCTGTATGCAAGCCTCGGCGAGAACACACGCTCGCCGATCGGTTGGGTCGAATTCTGCGCCGACAATCCCGGGGAGTGTTCGGGCGGCGCGTCGCAACCGCGCGATATCGTGATGTCGCAGACCGCGTGGCGCGATCTGCTGCGGGTCAATCAGTGGGTCAACGAGAACGTCAAGCCGATGACCGACATGGATCATTGGGGCGTGGTCGAGAAATGGTCGTTGCCGACCGACGGCTACGGCGATTGCGAAGATTACGTGCTGATGAAGCGCAAGATGCTGATCGACGCCGGCTGGCCGCGCGAAGCGCTTCTGATCACCGTGGTGCGCGACAAGAAGGGCGATGGCCACGCCGTTCTGACGGTGAAGACCGATCGGGGCGAATTCATCCTCGATAACCAGAATGAGAATGTCGTGGCTTGGACCGAGACCGGTTACCGCTTCGTCAAGCGCCAGTCGCAGAGCGATCCGAACGTTTGGGTCTCGCTCGGCGACAGCCGCCCCGCGGTGGCAACCGCGAGCGCACACTAAGGAGACCAACAGGACACGCGACCCGGTCACATCCCCACCCCTCCCCGTCCCCGACCGGATCGCGCGCGGCCGAGCCTCCCCCAAGGCTCGGCCGCAACTTTTCTTGGGATGACCAAAATTGACTAGGCTTTTATACCATGGTTCGAGGACGGTTATCCGGCTAACGACGGTGGGGCAGCATTTCGCAAGCACAAATTCAAAAATCCCACCGGCGCGCACGCGCTGCTGTTGCCGATCGCCGATGAATTCGAGGTCGAGCTGGCTGCGCATCCGGTCCACGGATTCCAGCTTCAGCTTGCGGCGCCCGACGTGGATCGCATGCGATCCGCGATCATTGCCACGGCCAATGCCGCCGCGATCGGCATGCGGGCCCTTGCGCGACTCCAGGATTAGGTGACGAACGTCCCCGAACTGGCCGCTGCAGCCTGGCGGTTTTGTACAAGATGCAATCGCCAAGGCCTCGATAGCCGACATCGCGCCCTCCGATTTCACGTTTTGCTGATCGAGAGTGAGGAACCTCAATTCGAAGCATGAGTTGGAAGCGCGCCGGGCTCACCAAAACTCCGGTTCATCAAAGCCGCTCACCAAGGAGTTTCCATGCATAAAGCGATCCTCACCGCAGCCACCCTGGTTTTGTTTACGTCCGCCGCGATGGCCCAGACGTCCGACACCAAAGGCCCCGCAACCACCGGCCCGGGCGCTCAAAGCGACAACATGAGCAAGGGAGCCCCGTCGAGCGGCAAGATGGCCAAGAAGTCGAAGTCGACCAAGGCCAAGAAGAGCGACGACAAGATGTAGCCAGGACCCGCTACCGTCCGGACACCTCCAATCCCTGAGATTGATTGACGGCGGCGGTCGGTCCACGGGTTTGGGGGTTATCCGCCGTCAATTGAGCAAGGGATCCCCAAGAAAGGAATCTCGATGGCGAAGGTTGCGCTGTACGTTCCGCTCGAAGCCAAGCCTGGCAAGGAAAAAGAGGTCGCCGATTTTCTCAAGTCGGCGTTGCCGCTGGTGGATGCTGAGCCAGCCACTGTCACCTGGTTTGCGATCCAGGAAGGGCCAACCTCGTTCGCGATTTTCGATACTTTCGGTGACGCGGCCGGCCGCGAGGCGCATCTCAACGGCAAGGTTGCGGCAGCGCTGATGGCCAAAGCCGACGCCCTGTTCGCCAAGCCGCCGCAGATTTTCAAGATCGACATTCTCGCACAAAAGCTTCCCAAATAGGCTGATTGGCTCCGACCGACGGGACTGTTGCGACCCGACTGGACACCCGATTAACGCGCGGAACCTGTTTGGGCGGGATAAGCGATTGCAGGGATTGAACTTTTTCCAAAAATCGGCCATCATATGGTCATGATCGAAGCCACGTCCGAGAATACAAGGACGAACGGCGTCGCCCGCATCGGCTCGCAACCGATTGCGCTGGCGACGGTGGCGCTTGCGATCATGCTGATCGGCGCCGGATCAATTGCGCTCTGGCGCGCCTATACCGGCAGTTCTCCCGAACAGGATCGCGTTGTCGCTGCCCGCCTGGTCCAGGCGCGGGTCGCCCAGACCACAGAGCAACTGGTCGAGCGCACCAAGGCGCTGGAGGTCTCCCAGCAGGAGGCTGTCGATCAACTGCAGATCGCCCAGGATCAACTGCTGACCATCAAGCGCCTGCTGGCCGCGCAGCAAAGCGACGCCAAGCGTCTGTCGGATCAGATGACGGCGCTGTCCAATGCTATCGACAGCGTCCGGCAGTCGTTTGCGAGCTCCCAATCGACCGAATCGCCCAGTCCGTCCGCGACGCGGCACGCGTCGGAGCGGCCGAGGTCGGGACGCCGCAGACATGCGAGGCGATGACCGGCTTCCGTGCCCCCTTTTCGCCGCAGGCGCACATCGTTTGCGACTATTTTTGGCCCAATTGTGAAATGGATCACATTCACCGGTTCCGACCTACGCCATGATGTAGGCCACCGGGTGGCGCAAGCCGATTTCAATATCCGGGCAGGGCAAGGCCGCAACGGCGTCATACTCCGCCGGCGGCCTTGTTTTTTTTGCGAACCATCCGTCGTTTCTTGATCGGCCGGAGAATCGGCACCGGCGGCGCGTCACGATGGCGCCGGGCCGACCTGAAACCGGCGGTTATTCGGACTTCACCGTGTATTCATGAACCCGCGTCATGTCGGCGTGCGAAACGACGAACTGGCGGGAGGCCTTATCCGGCAGGTGGTGGCCGGAAATACAACTGAGCACCCGGGAGAAGGTGTTGACGAGGTCCACCGATCCTCCTGCCTCACGGGCGCACGACGCCGGCATGCGCATGGCATTCAGGGCGCCAAATCGCTCCTTTACGTCCAGTTCGTCCCAGGCATCGAACGGCTTGCTGAACTGCCCGCGAAACGCGGTGCCATGGTCCGACTGCATCACGATGATGGCCTGCGGGTCGCTGCGGACAATCCGGCTCACGAGATCAATCGCCTCGCCGTTGACGCAAACGAGTTGATCGAGGAAGGCCGGCTTGTCCGCCGCATCCCAGTCCAGCAGATCCGGCATCGCCATCCTGATCGAACAATCCTGCCTGAAACGCATCGGGGGGTGCGGAGCCAGGATATGACCGTATAAAAAGAATGGCCCCGCGAGCGCCTGCACCGCGGAGAGCTTGTCGGTCAGATCGCGCACCGCGCCGCGCATGAACGGCGTCTGGTCGCTCTCCAGCCTTGCGCTGCCGAGCGCGATGACATCGATCAGAGGTGTCTTTGAAAACAGAGCGAGATCGAATTCATCGAATTGGACTTCGTGTGACACATTTCCGCTGATGCAGACGGCACCTTGTAGCGGGCATTGGGTCAAGTTGTCGTAGCCGTTCTGGAAATGAACGTAGCGGTACCCCATCGAACGCAAGGTGTTGACGACGACATTCTGCCCGCGAACCATCGGGTACAACTCCGCTGTCGGCAGGATCGTAGCCGGAGAACCAACTCCGACCTGGAGGAATCCAAGAGACAACGTGCTTGATATCGAGAAGATCGTCTCCGGGAAGCTTGCGAGCGCGTGGTCGTAGACCACGAAGTCGAGATCTCGCAAACCCTTCAAAAATGCTTCGTCGTCGAAAGCGAAGAATTCCTGCAGAACATCGGCCCTCGGATAACCGTCGAGAACGATCCAGTAGACGTTGCGAGGGTTACGCGCCGTCATTGAAAGCGTCGCGACATTGGCGGCCTGGACATGCCGGGACTGTTCCCGGATCAGGCTGATCACGGCCGGCACCATGTAGGCCAAGCCCACGATCGCCATCGTCGGCAGAAACGCCGCGCGCCTGGATAACTTCCAGACGGCAATGCCGGCTGATAGCGTCGCGCCCGCCCACAACAGGATTGCCAGGTCGGCCGGTGCGCTGCCGACCTTCACTTTTATCGCGTCGTAATTGAACGTCATGAAGGCGATAACGGACGATACCAGGAATATCCTGAAAATCGGTACCGCGCGAAACAGGCTTTTCACGATCAGCGAGCCCGCAACCGCGACCGCAAGCACCACGGCATAGTACCGGATGAGACGCGACGGCCCGGTCAGGCTCTCGAAGTTGATCCGATAGAAATTGAGAAAGCCGACGCCTGAAAAAACCGCAAGTACGACGAGTGACAGAAGCAGCTTCAATGCGCTACGCATGCGCCGCGCTTTTCACATAAGCATAGAGCGTCCGACCCGACGAAGAGACGACTTCCTTCTTCTCGACGGTGGCGCGCTTCCTGAGCTCGCTTTCGAACTCGACCTCCGAATAGCGGTTGAAGATGTCCTGCCGCGAACCCAGCATGCGTTGAATCACCGGGTCGGCTTTCGGTACAAACTCCACGACACCGCTGTCCGCCAGACCGATCATCCAGTCGAGCAGCATTGGAAGCGGAACATTCCGGCCGATCGCGATGTGGTGCTCGAGGGCCAACGCCAATATGGCGTCGGGCCGGCTGCGGGAGCTCAATCCTGCGCGCTCATTTTGATGCCATCCTTGGCTCGGGCTCGGATTGCAGGCATCCATTTGCAGCGGCAGAAAATTGAACTCGCCTCGGAGCGACCGCTGCACGGCGAGGCTGAGCGCCCCGTGATCGCTGTCGAAACCGACGACATATTCGGCGCCGGCGCGCAGCGCGGTTTCACTATAGAGTCCGGCGTTGCAGCCGAGATCCCAGACCGTCCGAGGCCGCAAGCGCCGCGTGAAATCCGACACAAAGGCCAGTTTACGCTTCTCCTCTTCCGGCAAGTAGGAATTCAGGGTCGCATAGTCGCGCCAGGTTGTCGCCGTCGTGCCAAAGGGATCGCGCATCCCCGCTATCCAGCTTCTGAGATTTCGCAGCATGAAACGAAAGCCGTTCCGCGGAAGCCTTCGTTGCGCGGCAACGGCTACTCTCGAAGGATTTTTCCGGGCGGATTTCTGCAGCCAGACAGGTGCGAGCACCTCGGACCAGATACGCCACGAGAGTTTGTGCCTGGCACGGAGAGCGTTGGCCAGGTCTTCGGACGAAACCCCTTCGATGGCGCCCCGATACCAGGCATTGAACGGAATCTTCAGCAGCGAAGTGAGCAGAAGCGGATTGAGAAATTGCTCGTGGAATTGCCGCTGGCCGAACCAGAGCTGCCCCTCCTCATATGGGACCAGCGACAACGGATCGATGAAGATCGGTTTGGTTCCGATGAACTGCACGTTGTAGGCGCTGGCGTCGCTCAACGTGAATCCGGCTTCAAGCGCGCACAGATGAAGGTCCAGATGAAAAAGCGCGGCGCGCTTCAAAAGCGCGAAAGGCCATTCATAGGGATATGAAATGAAGCTGATCGGTTCGTGTTCGAGGACGCGGCCGGCGAGAGCCGGCTCAACGGCCACCTCCGTCGGCACCAACCGCTTCTGCGCCACGAGTTCGCCCAGCAGACCGGATGACTTCAGCCTTTCAAAACCGTCGAATGCTTCCTCGCGCAACACCCGGAGGATTCGGTCGCCGCAATGCGCGACGTAGCCGGAGGGATCGCGAAACGATCCCGGATTGCGAACGATCCCCATCAGCACAGCACTTTATATTTCGCAAACCAGGCAGCGCGCATCGGCAGTCCCCGAATTTGAAGCCGGAAATATTTAGAAAAGAAACTCAGGAAAACGAAGACGGCCGAGTAAATCAATTCCGGCGCTCAAGCGCACAGCCCATGCGGAACGGTCTCGCAAATTCGGGCGGAGAATCAAATTAAAAAAAATTCACGTCGTACCGCGAAGGTCAACATTGACCCGATGCAGCCTGAGATCGATAGTCCTCGAAATGAACCGAACACTTAAAATTACACTGCTTGCTTTCCTGCTTTTGAATTTTACGATCGCCGGCCTGTCGGATGCGGCGGCCTATCTGGATCCGGGCACCGGAAATATAATTTTTCAGAGCATCATTGCGGCCGCGGCCACAGGCGTGGCCGTAGCGGTCTCCGCCTGGAAAAACGTGTTGCGTTTCGTCGGTCGGATATTCGCCGGCCGTGGCGGGAAAGACGCGAACAAGAATTGATCGAGCGGTCCATGTGACGCAACGTCTTCGTGGAGATTTGACGTCGATCCGGCGATGGACAATCCGAGACGGGTGAAGCCTTGACGCAACGTCGCATCGAGTAATCTCGGGCTCTTCGCCGGGCTGCGATACAACCCAATCCCCGACTGCGCCCTGGCGCGGTCGGGGATTGCTTCAAATGTTACTGGCAAACTTCGACGCGTCGGACGCGCCAACCCTGCTTGGTGTGTATGCGCCGACGCTCGATGTAGCAGCCGCCATCGTCGGCATAGCCTTCATAGCCATAGCCGTAATACGGATAGTCATAGCCGTAATAGCCGTACGGACCATAAAGTCCGTAGCCCAGGCCAAATGCACCGGCGCCAAAACCGAAGCCCCGGCCGCGGAAACCACGAAAACCGCCGCCATGAAAGCCTCCGCCGTGGAAGCCGCCACCACCGAAACCACCACCGTGAAACCCGCCGCCGCCGAAACCACCGCCGTGCCCGCCGCCGCCGCCGCGCGCCAGCGCGATGTTCGGCGCCAGCAAGCCAACTGTGGCAACGGCCGCCAATGCGAGTATTGTCTTACGCAACATGAACGTATCTCCGTGATCCGATTAACACTATCAAAGGCTATGACCCTTCGACGCGAGTAAATACGCTTTGACCGAAACAGCGTTGCAAATTTCGAAGCTACCGCGGAATTAATATGGCGAGATTCCGCTCAACTCTTTGCGACCGCCTGACTTCAATTTGGCTTGACGTTACACTCACAATAAGCTGTGCCGGGAACCTTTCCGCCGGCAGCTTATTATCCCGCGTCTCTTTGCTGCATGGCACAAAGGACCGTTATGCGGAAGCGGATTGGATTCGATGAGGATACATTCGACAGGCTCACGCAGCGTGGCCGGGATCGCATGGCGACGATTCACAGGCTCGCCGACGAGGCCTTCACCGACGTCCTAAAAAAGCACGATATTCCAGTCGATCTGAAGGACGCGTTTTACAAGAGCGCGTCGCTGTCGAAGACCTCCCATCGCGCAAGGAATCCGAAACCATGACCGCCGATCCGGATCCGTTCGACGAAGGCCAGCGCGCCGCACGAGAGAACATCCCCGCTGAAGCCAACCCGTATCAGGATGGCAGCGACGAGCATTCGCTTTGGGCCGCCGGTCACGAGACCATCGCCGGAGAAGCCGAAGCGAACGAGTCCGAGGGCACCTGAAGCGGCGCTGCTCAGCCGATCTTCTTCAAGCCCTTGCTGAAACGCGGGCCGTTGCGCTGATAGGATTTCGCTGCCGCTCCCATTTTGGCGGACTGTTCGGAATCCAGCGTGCGGATCACGCGTGCCGGCGCGCCGATGATCAGCGAGTATTCCGGGAATTGCTTGCCCTCGGTGATGACAGAACCCGCACCGATCACGCTGCCGCGGCCGATTTTCGCACCGTTCATGACGATCGATCCCATCCCGACCAACGCACCGTCCTCGATGGTGCAACCATGCAGGATGACGTTGTGGCCGACCGTGCAATTCTTTCCGATCGTCAGCGGAAAGCCGGGATCCGTGTGGCAGGTCGAGTTGTCCTGCACATTGGAGCCTTCACCGATCTCGATCCACTCATTGTCGCCGCGCAGTACCGCGCCGAACCACACGCTGGCCTGCGCATGCAGCCGAACTTTGCCGATCACGGTGGCAGTGTCGGCGATA
This sequence comes from uncultured Alphaproteobacteria bacterium, assembly GCA_963756215.1. GTDB lineage: Bacteria > Pseudomonadota > Alphaproteobacteria > Rhizobiales > Xanthobacteraceae > Bradyrhizobium. The sequence continues at coordinate 21,814 of CAVWMY010000007.1, forward strand.
AAATAATTTCCATCGCTTGGAAGTTCAGGGCCCTGCCCGTCGAGTTCGTAGATCGCCATTATCGCTCAATCTCCTGTGTGCGGAGACCTTGGCACGGTGACGAGAACGTTTTCAAGCAGCGATGCTTCCGGTCGACGATTTGGCGTCCCAGCCGGAACCGGCCCTAGGTCAGCAAACCGGCGGCGCGCAGCGTCATTACGAAAAACGTTCCGGACATCAGGCTCCAGAATCCCGCGAGCACCGTCGCCATCATCACGAATTCGACGCGTCGGCGCTCGATCCGCGCGCCGCGCAGGGTGTTGCGCATGATGATAAAGGGGGCCGCGAAAACCAGGAAAGGCACCGCCGCGAAAGTCTTGGGCGCGACGCCCGCCTGCAGCAGGCCGAATCCGGGCGGGCGCTGCGCCAATGCCTGATACCCGCTGGCCAACGCGCCCGCCAGTGCGAAGCCGATGCACAGGGAGAACAGGGAATTCAACGCATCAGGCGACATCGGGGGCTCTTTTGCTGCGGCGACGACACCTTGCTTCGCAAAATTAGCCGCCGCCCGCCATACTATCCTTAAGGAAAGGTTAACGCCGGATGCGGCCTCCCCGCCCTGCTCATGACCGGGTGCGACATTAACGGCGCGACGACCTGCCGAAATTCCCCGGCCGCGTGGCATAGTCCGAGGTGATTCGATCGCTGCTCGGGTATTCCTCACGATGTTCCTTTCATGACCTATTTTTCTTCGCAGATCGCACGTGGCTCCCGCCGACGTCATCGCAGTCATATGGTTCCCATCGCTGTCGCGGGCGCACTTGCCGCAGGCGCCATCGCACTGGTGGGTTATCTGCTGTGGCCGACCTGGGGAACGGACGCGTCGAGCGATCCGGCGCGGCTGCCGGTCAGCATCGGCGCCACCCTGTTCAACATCCCGCCGTCGGCAATGCGCATGAAGATCCAGCGCCATTCCGGGCCGCAGGAGCGCGTCGATCTCGGCTTCGACTATCCCTCGCTTCGGGCTCCCGAGGGGCTCAAGCACGTCACCGCGGATGCGGTGGAAGAAGCGGTGCGTCCGATCGACCAGATATTTTTGTCGATCGCCGCGCATCACGATTCAATGGCGCCACAGGCGCGCATAACCACGATTTATCCGCGCTACCTCGAGCAGGCGCAGACGCCCGGTCAAGACGGATTGACGATGCGTGCGTTTCGCGACGGAACGCCCTACAGCGGCGAGGATCTGTTTTTAGCAGACAGCCCCGCCCTCACCGCGCGCTGCACGCGCGACGGCAAAACTCCGGGGATGTGCCTGAGTGAACGACGTATCGAAAGCGCGGATCTGACTTTCCGCTTTCCACGGAGCTGGCTCATGCGATGGCGCGATGTCGCCAATTCGATGGACCGTCTGACCGTCGAACTGCACGGTACGCGCGGCTGAATCCACCGGCCCGGTCGCGTTACCCATCGCAAGCCTGACTAATAATCGTCCGGAACCGCTTCAGGAAAGGGAGGCGTGAACCGCTCACGCCCGTTTGATTGGATCGGACATATATTTATCTTACAAGGAAGACAAAGCGACTTATATCGAAACGACAGGATCGCCGCCCCGCGAAATAGTGGAAGTGGATTTGGCCGTGAGCGATTTCTCGCGTGTCGACCATCACGATGCACAAGGAAATCTGAGACGTATGACCCTGCGTACCTCCGCGGGCCCGGCTGTGGTGAGCGACGCCGACACTGCCGATCTCAGGAAGCGGATGGTCGGACCGGTATCGCTGCCTCACGATGCAGGGTACCAAACTGAATGCGCGACCTTCAACCTCATGACCCCGCTACGTGCAGCGGTCGCCATCGGGGTGACCGGCTTGGCCGACGTGCAGGCGGCGGTGAAGTTTGCTGCCGAGCGAAACCTGCCGATTGCAGTGCTTGCAACCGGGCATCAAATGGTTGGCTCCGCCGAAGGCGCGGTACTGATCAACATGTCCAGAATGAATGCGGTTCACATCGATCCCGCGCGAAGCCTCGCCCGCGTCGAGGGCGGGGCGCGCTGGCAGCAAGTCCTCGATGAGGCCGGCAAATACGGGCTCGCTCCCCTTAGCGGCAGCTCGCCCACCGTGGGGGTCGTCGGCTATCATCTCGGCGGCGGTGTGAGCCCGATCCTGGGTCGCGCCTACGGTTATGCCGCCGACCGAATACAAGCGATCGAGATCGTCACCGCGGACGGCAAGTTCCGCCGCGTTACCGCGCTCCTGGAGCCGGATCTGTTCTGGGCGCTGCGCGGCGGCAAAAGCAATTTCGGCGTCGTCACCGCGCTCGAATTCACCCTCCTTCCGATCAAGCACTTCTACGGCGGCGGTCTCTTCTTCGCCGGCTCGCATGCGGCGGTGGTGCTGCAAAACTGGCGGGAATGGACGGTCGGACTGCCTGAGGATATCAGCACCTCGATCGTGTTCCTGCGCAAGCCGCCACTGCCTACGGTGCCCGAGCCGTTGCGGGGCAAGTTTGTGATTCATGTGCGCTTTTCCTCGCTCTGGCCGAAAGAGCAGGCCGAACGCCTGTTGGCGCCGCTACGCCGGGTCGCGCCGACAGTGCTCGACACCATCGCCGAGTTGCCCTACCGCGAAGCCGGTTCGCTGTTCATGGACCCGCCCACGCCCATGCCCTGGGTCGAGCGCTCGATCGCGCTGCGGGATTTCACCGGCGAGGCGGCCCGCACCCTGCTGGCCGCGCTCGGCCCCAACTCTGACACCCAGCTCAGCATTGTCGAGTTGAGGCGTCTCGGCGGCGCATTGGCACGCTCGCCTGCGGTGTCGAACGCCGTGGCCGGTCGAAGCGCCCGCTGGTCGCTGTTCGGCTTTGCAGGCGGCCGATCGAATCTCACTCCCTTATTCCGGGAGCAGCTGACGAATCTGATCGGCGCGATGGCCCGTTGGTCTCAGAACGAAATCAATACCAATCTCCTCAGCGCCGATCAGGGTGTGAATTGCGAGGAGCTGCGCGCGATCTACGGCCACGAACGCTACGAGCGTCTGGCGGCGATCAAGAAACAGTACGAACTCTCGTAACCTGTTCCGCATCAATCACAACATCACGCCGTCATGAGCGCCGAGCCCACGCGGCACGACGCGGTGACGATCCGTGCATTGGATCACTGATCGGGTCGGCGCCGCTTCGTCGTCGAGCCGGCGAATGTCACTGCCGCGCCTTAAAAAGTCATAACCGAGCGCGACTCTGTGGGGGGGGACGCCGCATCCGATACAAATCACCAACGCGGACGGGCAGCGTTCGGTGTCATCGTGCCTGGCGGCTTGATGCTTTCGCACCGGAAGGCCAAGCCTTTACTCCTGCTCGACCAGATCGTCCTCTAGGATCGCCATCTGGAACTGAAATGAGCGATCGTCATCTTCGTCGTCGACAAACAGCACGCCGATGAATTCCTCGCCGATATAGACTTCCGCCGAATCGTCTTTTTTCGGCCGCGGCACCACGCGAATCCGCGGATTGCCGAACAGGCGCTTGAGATAAGCGTCGAGTTTCCTGACTTCCTGAACGTCCACGGCAGTCTCCAATGTGATGATAGGTTTCCAGCGTTTTAGGACGAGACGAAGCGAACCGCCAGCCGTAATCCCTGGAAATCGTACGCGGTTGAAGCGGCCCGAAAGCCGCAAGCATCGGAAATTCGAGCCGCGCGCCCCGGGACTATAATCCGATCGCGTTGATCATTTGATTCATGGTGCGTGACGGCTCGGCGCAGCCGGCCTCACCGACGATCTTTGCGGGAACGCCGGCCACTGTCACATTGTGAGGGACCGGCTTGACCACCACCGAGCCCGCCGCGATGCGGGCGCAATGGCCGATCTCGATATTGCCGAGAATTTTCGCGCCGGCCCCGATCAACACGCCATGCCGAATCTTGGGATGGCGATCCTCGTTCTCCTTGCCGGTGCCGCCAAGCGTCACATCGTGCAGGATCGAAACGTCGTCCTCGATCACAGCAGTTTCGCCGACGACAAATCCGGTGGCGTGATCGAGGAAGATGCCGCGGCCGATCCTGGCCGCGGGGTTGATGTCGGTCTGGAATACCGCCGAGCAGCGGCTTTGCAGGTAATAGGCAAAATCCTTGCGGCTCTTCTTGTAGAGCCAATGCGCCAGCCGGTGCGCCTGAATCGCGTGAAAGCCCTTGAAGTAGAGCAGCGGGTCGATGAAGCGCGAGATCGCGGGATCGCGATCGTACACAGCGACCAGATCGGCGCGGAAAGCATTGCCGATATCCGGATCGTCGCGCAACGCTTCGTCGAAGGCCTGGCGGATCAACCCGCCCGAAAGCGCCGAATGATCGAGGCGGTCGGAGATACGGTGCACCACCGAGTCTTCCAGCCGTTCATGATGCAGCACCGTCGAATAAATAAACGAGGCCAACTCGGGCTCGCGTCGAACGATGTCTTCCGCCTCTTCGCGCACGCGATCCCATATCGGATCGAGCGAGGCAAGCTTGTTACCCTGCGGATGAATCTGATGCATGGCCATGGGCAGCTCTCGCAAATTCGACTTCTCTGTGGCGTACTGTAGCACAACCTGCCGACGCCTGTCTCAGGCCACTCCGGCGGACCTGAGATAACCGTCACCGCGGCGTTAAATGGCCCCTAAAACGTTGACATCGCGCGCTTTCTTCAGCAAAGCCTCAATCGCCCGGGCGGCCGCATTTGCGGGCTGGCTGCCCTGCGAATACCGCCTGAAAGTGGTCGGGAACTCCGGGAAATCAGGGGTCACCGTGGCGTGAACACAGTCCGCGCGGGCCGGCTTCGCGAGTTCAAGGGCTCATCAGCTCAGTATCGGGGAAAGGACTAGACTTGATCGTTCGGGACCGTCCGTCCGGCTGGCTCCTCTTCTTCGTGGTGCGCGGCTCCATTCTGCCGAAGGTCGGGCCGCAGATTCTCGCCGTTATGTTCATCGCGGCGGTGGTCAGCTATTTCCACGGCGTAGTGTTTCATCACAACCTGACGTTCACGGCTGTTCCCTTCACGATCGTCGGCCTTGCGCTGTCGATCTTCCTCGGGTTCCGGAACAGTGCGGCCTATGACCGCTACTGGGAAGGCCGGCGGCTGTGGGGAGAATTGCTTATCACCGGCCGCATCCTGGCGCGGCAGGTCAACAGCTTGATTGCCGCCGGGCCGATCACGTCCGGGCATTTCGCCGCCGAGGATGACGCGATCCGGCTTCGCCGAGGGATGATCTACAAGACCATTGCGTTCGCGCACGCGCTGCGTCACCGCCTGCGCGACACCGACGCCACGGATGATCTGACCGCTTTTCTCGATCGGGCTGAACTCGACCGTATTTTCGCCTCGGTCAACCCGCCGGCTGCGATCCTGCGTAGCCTGGGCGACGATCTCCGCCTCTGCCTGGCACGCAAACTGATCGCCGATCCCCTCGCAGCGAACCTCGACAACAGTCTCAACACGCTCGACCGCGTTCTCGGAAATTGCGAGCGCATCAAGTCGACGCCGATCCCCTTTTCCTACACCCTGCTGCTTCATCGAACGGCCTATCTCTACTGCTTTCTGCTGCCGTTCGGCCTTGTCGACACGGTCGGGATGGTGACACCGGTCGTGGCCGGCCTGGTGTCCTACACGTTCTTTGGCCTGGATGCGCTGGGCGATGAAATCGAGGAGCCTTTCGGCACCTCGCCGAACGATCTGCCGCTGGCCGCGATCAGCAGGAGCATCGAGATCGATCTGCGCCATGCCCTCGGCGAGGTGAACCTGCCGGAGCCGCTGCTACCGAAGGATTACTGCCTGATCTGAACCAGAATTGCCGACGGGAGCAACCGGGGCGGCCCACCAACCATCAATTCCGCTGCGAGAGAAATTCCAGCACGCCGGTCTTGTAAACCTTGTCGCCGACCGCGCGCATGTGGTCGCGGTTGGGAATGTCGAGCACCTTGGCGCCCGGGATGATCTTGCCGAGCGCCGCGGCCGAGCCCGCGATCTCATCGGTCGTGCCGACCGCAATCAGCACCGGTACGTGGATGTCCGCAGCTTCGTCGCGGCTCATCAGGCGACGCGAGCCACGCAGGCAGGCCGCGAGCGCACGGCGATCGGAACGGGTTTGATCCGCAAACGCCCGGAACGTGCGTCCCACCGGATCGGTGACATCCTCGAGCGAAGCCGCTTCCAGCGCCTTGGCCACGTTTTCCCCGGGACCGCCGCCTTCGATCAATCCCATCCCGATGCCGCCGAGGATGGCCGAGCGCAGCCGCCGCGGTTCGCGCTGTGCAAGCAAGGCCGTCATCCGTGCGCCGAGCGAATAGCCCATGATATCCGCGCGCTCGATCTTCAGATGATCCATCAGCGCCCGAACGTCGCCGGCCATGGTGCCGAGATAATATTCCTCGGCGTCGTAGAGCTTGGAGGAATCGCCGTGGCCGCGATTGTCGAGCGCGATGACGCGGCGGCCGTTTTTCTTCAACTCCGAGACCCAGGTCGGATAGACCCAATTCACGTTCTTGCTCGACGCAAAGCCGTGCACGAGCAGGATCGGTTCGCCCTCGCCTTCGTCAAGGTAGGCAATTTCGACAGCGCCGTTGTGAAAGCTCGGCATGGGTCATTCCGTAGTTGTTGGTGAATGGAAGTTCGACAGCACGCCGCTTTGAAAAAGGAGCGGCCGACGGATCACATCCCGACGGATAATTCCTTACCGGAACTCGCGGACGATTCAAAATTGATCGGCAAGGCTCAGCCCTGCATAACAGCCGGCACGAGCGTTGGTTGCGCGACCGCCGTTGCCAGCTTTCGCAACCGCCGCGCCTTCTTGCGGCGCAGCCATGACAGCGTCAGGCGTTCGGTGGTGGCCTTGATCGAGGACAGCAGGCCGAACAGCGCCAGCAGCGCGCCGAACACCCACAGCGTGAGATCGAATGCGCCGGCCGCCAGCAGCAACGCGCCGCGACCCAGGATTTTCAGGATCGCGCGGGTCTGACCGCCCTTGGTTTCCGCAAGCCGTGCGGCGCGGGCCAAGTCCTTGGGGCCTTCGGCAATCCGCAGCGTATCGAGTGCGCCGCGCATGCCGGCCTTCTCGCCGACGCGCCCGACGTCCTTGGCGAGACGGACCAGCGCGCCAGCCTGTTCGGGACGAAATGCCGCCTTGATGGCGTTGACGGTCTGCCCCGGCCGCAACACCGAGCCGGTGGCGACCGCGTTCTGCAGCATCGGCGCATCGACCACCTCGCTCGCGGAGCGGCCCGCCCAACGCGTCAGCCCCTCGCCCAACCGCCCGACCTTGCGGGCGTCCTTGACCAGCGTGAGGCCGGCACGCACCGGCGCCGCGCCGCCGAGGGAGACATAGGTCGCCGCGGTCACCGCGAGCCCCGCAGCCGCGAGACCGAGCACCAGCCGATCGGTCTCCTCGCCCATCGCAAGATGCTTTCCTTCGCGCACGACGTCCCTGATGTCGCCGAACACAAAGAGATCGCCGACGACAGTACCCGAGAGGCTGGCGACATCATCGGCGTTGCCGGTCACAAGTCCGCCGGCAAAGCTCTCGGCCATGTGCGCGCTCGAATTTGCTTCGGTCACCGCATCGCTCACCCGTCGCAACAACTCTTCGGTGAGCGGAATGTTTTTCTGGCGCGCCAATTCGACAAAGCTGTTGGCGAGATCGGCGTCGTTGGCGGCGAGCGCGGCCTCGATATTGTCGGCAATGACCGAATTGTTATTCCGCATAGCAGAATTGATCTGGAGATCGGCGAGTTGGGCCGGATCGTCTTGCGCAACCAGCACGAGAGCGGCGTGGCGCGCATGCGGCCACAACAGCACACACGCGAGGGCGCATACCGCCGTACCACCCAATGCTAGACCGAGCCGCAACCCTCGCATCCGGAAAAACCCCTGATGTTTGCGCTGTCCTTAAGGTGGTGTGCCGCTTTTAAGACACAACGGCCCCGACGAAAGAAGGGCTTCTCTGGGACGACAAGATTGTGTCGAATTTGCATGAGCAAATGAACGGTCGGGGCCTAGGAATCAACTGAACCCGTCAGTATGGTGCGCGGCATTTCAATGTTGTTGCGCGCCATCGATCGGTTTTGCGCCTCCGTTGCCATCCAGGGTGATTACCATGTCCGACCATGTCGTCCCGCACTTTCACAATGATGCCGGCGTCTCGGTGATCGAGATCGGATCGCGGGAATTTATGTGCGTCGGCGCCAATCCGCCGTTCGATCATCCCCACGTTTTCCTTGATCTCGGCAACGACGACGAAATCATCTGCCCGTATTGCTCGACCCTGTATCGCTACGCCGCCGACCTCGCCCCGGGCGCGTCGCGTCCGCCCGAATGCGTGGTGAAAGACAAGGTCGCCTGAACGGCCGGTGGCCGCATCACGCACGGTTTTTGTCGCCGGCGCCGGGATCGGAGGATTGACGGCAGCACTGACGTTGGCCCGGCAGGGTTTTCGGGTCGTCGTGCTCGAGAAGGCCGAGCGCCTCGAAGAGGCCGGCGCCGGCCTGCAGCTTTCACCCAACGCCAGTCGCGTCCTGATCGATTTGGGGTTACAGCCGCGGCTCGCCCCCCGCGCCGTCACGCCCGAAGCCATCAGCATCATGAGCACGCGCGCCGGCGGTGAAATCGCCCGCCTACCGCTCGGCGACGCCGCCACGGCTCGCGCCGGCGCGCCCTATTGGGTGATGCATCGCGCTGATCTCCAGGCGGCGCTGCAGGCCCAGGTCAACGACAATCCCGACATCGAATTGCGGCTCGGGTGCCAGTTCGAGGACGCAGTCGCCCACGCCAAGGGACTGACGGTGGTGCAGCGTGGCGGCGTGACGCGCCATCAGGAATTGGCGCTGGCGCTGATCGGCGCCGACGGGATCTGGTCCACCGTCCGCGGCCAGTTGTTTCCCCAGGCGCAGCCGCGCTTCTCCGGGATGATCGCCTGGCGCGGTACGTTCGAGGCCAACCGGTTGCCGCGCGAATTTGCGGCGCGCCGGGTTCAGCTCTGGATGGGGCCGAATGCGCATCTCGTCGCCTACCCGATCTCGGGCGCGCGCCATATCAACATCGTCGCGATCGTGCCGGGAACGTGGAACAGGCCGGGCTGGAGCGAGCCGGGCGAACTCACGGAAATCAAGAATCGCTTTGCATCCTCACACTGGCCAACCTCCACCCGGATGATGATCGGCGCGGTGGATGAATGGCGGAAATGGGCGTTGTTCACTATCCCCGGCGACGGCGAATGGACCGACGGCGCGATCGCATTATTAGGCGACGCCGTGCATGCGATGCTGCCGTTCGCTGCCCAGGGCGCGGGGATGGCAATCGAGGACGCGGCGGTGCTGGCGCAGTGCCTCGGCGAGTCCCACAAGGAGGGAGGCCCGGCGATTGCTCTGGCCTTGCGTCGCTATGCGCGGCTGCGCCGATCGCGCGTGGTGCGGGTGCAGCGCGCCGCGCGACAGGCCGCGCGGATCTATCACCTCGGCGGCCCCGCGGCCTATGCGCGCGACTTCGCGATCAGGATGATGGGCGCCCAACGCGTGCTGGCGCGGCAGAACTGGATCTACGACTGGCGCACGTGAGCGGCGGCGCGCATCCAAAAACTTCGCGGTGACAGATTCTCGCGGTCAATTGCCCGCACTGCTGGACCGCATCGACTTATGTGCACCCTTCGCGTTCGCGGGCGGCACGGGGGCCGCCGCAGGGGTGTCGGGCGGAGAGTCGTGGCACTTGTTGCGCTGCCAGGCCGCGTCCGCCAACCTGGTTTGACCGGTGATCGCAATGTAGTCGTTGCGATAAGCGAGTTCGGCGACCACGGGACCGGCAGCCCCGGTATCCGCCTTCGCCATCAGGCCCTTCACCTCCACCATGCGGGCGGTGAGCGCCTTGCGTTCGGCCTCCAACTGCTTGCAGTCGTAATAGTCGTATTTGGCGGGATCGGCGAAGGCCGGCGACACCTTGTCTCCGATGTCGGCGCAGCCGGCCAGCCCTGTGCCGAGCGCGAGCAGCGCCAGCAACGTGACGGCGCGCGGCGACGACGGATGGTAGAAAATGGAAGCGGTCATATGGCTTTCGTAAAGGGACAACGTTGCGGTTGCGTAAAGCAGCCCCTGATGTCGGCAATGAGGCTTTGCTTGCGCCCTACGTTATCGCTAAAGGATGGGGAAAGCGCGGATCGGCGAGCGAGCCTCATTTCCCTTCGCCGGAAAAGGCGCTAAGTATCTGATCTCGCGGCTAAAGCGGACGTGGCGGAACTGGTAGACGCAAGGGACTTAAAATCCCTCGATGGCAACGTCGTGTGGGTTCGAGTCCCACCGCCCGCACCACACGTGCTCAGGTCGCCGACAAATCCAGGAAATGGCGATTGCATTCGGTAGCGCCGGATACGGCCGAACGGCGCTTCAGCGCGACCTCGTCCGGCCGCATGGCGCCGGCTTCGTGAACAGCCTGATGCCGCGTTCGAGGAGAGCACCCAGGCCCAGCCCCGCGAGCACATCGGTTACCCAGTGGGCAAGCAGCACGATACGCGTCGTCACCAGTACCGTGCCGGCGGCCCAAATCACGTTGCGCGGCATCGGAGGCAACAGCGTCGCCGCCGATGCGATCGCGCCGACATGCAGCGCGTGACCGGAGGGGAAGGCGTCGCTTTGCCTGCCGGAAAACGGGATGCCGCGCAAATGACCTTCGACCGTGAGCCGGTCGGGCCGCTCCTGATCGACGAACGCCTTGAGAACATGCGGCATCACCGCCGCAGCCAATGTAAAGACCAGAAAATGCGTGCCCAGACGCTGCGCCTGTGCACCCGAGCCACGGGTGAAGAGCCATCCCGCGGCCGCCGCCGCGATCAGGACATGCTCGTCGGCGCCCCAGGTTATGACCCGCGCCGTGCGCTCAACGCGAGGGTCCGCGTGCACAGCCACAGCGCGTGCAACGCCTTCATCCAATCTTGTCGGGTGGACCGTGAAGAGCGCCATGGTCATCCTAACCGCGTTACTTAATGAACCTCGCTGCGTCACAAAAGTTTCATCTGGAAACGCTGGATGCCAGATGGACTACATCGTTCGGTTCTTAGCAGGCGGGCTGATCGTCGCTATCTTCGCCATTTTGGGCGACACGCTGCGCCCCAAGAGTTTCGCCGGGCTATTTGCGGCGGCTCCATCCGTGGCGGTGGCAACCCTCACCCTCGGCTTTCTCAGGGAAGGCGGCGATTACGTGGCGATCGAAGGACGCTCCATGATCTCGGGAGCAACCGCGCTCTTCTTTTACTCCCTCTGCGTCGGCCAGTTGCTCATGAGGTTTCGCTGGCCTGCTCTCGGTGCATCGACACTGGCGCTGCTGTTGTGGATGGCGGTGGCGTTGGGCTCCCAACAATTGATCCTGGGGTAAGCGATGATGGTCCGCATCGACGCGACCGCGCTTCGCCAAGGCCGTTGGTACGAGCACGTGCTTCGGTTTGGACTCGGCGGTGGTGTGACAGTGCTGGCGGGCATCATCGCCGACCGATGGGGACCAGCAATCGGCGGTGTTTTCCTGGCGTTTCCCGCGATTTTTTGCGCGAGCTCCACGATGATCGAGAAGCACGAGCGCGCGCGAAAGCGGCGGTATCACCTCGACGGCGAGCGGCGAGGAACGGACGCCGCCGCGCTTGATGCCCGGGGTGCCGCGCTCGGCAGCCTCGGCCTGGTGGCCTTTGCCCTTGTTGTCTGGTTGCTGGCACCGTGCGGCGGCCTTTTGACCCCGGCAGTTGCCGCCGTCGTCTGGCTTTTCGTTTCAGTCACGATCTGGCGTTTGCAACGCGCGTTGCCGCGCCGCATCTTTTCGATCAACCAACGTCTGAAGTGATCTGTTTTGCTTTGCCCCCAGCAATCAATCGCCAAATACGGATCTCGAGAACACATCTTCCCGCCCCGCCGACCGCGCGCTCCCCGGCTGGACAGACAGAAATTGATGCCGCTCAATGCAAGCCACCGCGGGTCTGCAAAACCGTTTGCCCGCATCGACCGGTTACATCGGAGTTTCGTCGTGCCTCACCTCGAAAAGATCACGATCGGCCCGCACCTCACCTTCGACATACTGGTGGACGGCGATCCTGCCGCGCCGCTGGTGTTGTTGCTGCACGGCTTTGCCGAATCCATGCAGTGCTGGCGCGCGCAACTCGGGGTGCTTGCCAAAGCCGGCTATCGCGCGGTGGCGCCGAGCCAGCGCGGTTATTCCCGTGCCGCGCGGCCGGATATCGGCGACACCGCGAATTATCACATCGACCGTCTGGTGGACGACGCAATGGCGATCGCCGACGCGTGCGGCAATGATGCCGCGCGCTTTCATCTGGTCGGACATGATTGGGGCGGCAGCATCGCCTGGGCGATCGCCGACCGCTTCGCACCGAGGCTCGCCTCGCTTGCGGTGTTGTCGCGGCCGCATCCCAACGCCTTCAACCGTGCGCTGCAGATGCCCGATGGCGATCAGGCGCAGCGGTCGCGCCACCACAAGGCCTTCCTCGAGCCCGGTGCGGCCGACACCGTGCTGGCCGACGACGCGAGGTGGTTGCGCGAGCGATGGGCCGCCGCCGGCGTGCCCGATACAGCGATAGCGGCGCATCTTGCCGTCATCGGCGACATCGCAACGATGCAGGCTGCGCTGACATGGTATCGCGCCCGTGGCGCCATCCGCTCGCCGCTCGGGCCGATAAAGGTTCCGACGCTTTACGTCTGGGGCGATGCCGACGACACCGTCGGACGCGTTGCCGCGGAGGGAACCGAAGATTTCATCGCTGCCCCCTACCGCTTCGAGGTTCTCCCCGGCGTCGGCCATTTCGCCGCCGATCAGGCGCCCGACCGCATCAACGAATTGTTACTCCAACATATCGCCGCCCATCCGGCCTAAAAGGGCATATTTAGGGTTACCGGAACTTCGAGGCCTCGAAAATGTTGTGACGCAGCAAATATGATGCTGTGATGCACCAACTGGAGGCAGCATGACCCGCGAAACTAGTTCCATTCCGCATGCCATACCCGAGCGCGAACCGATCAAGAAAGCGCCTCGATCCGCGCCGCCGTCACCGCAAAGCGGCCCGCCACCGCGTGGCGACGGGCTTGAAGTGCTTCGCAGCAGCGATTGCTGATCGAACCCGCGCCTATTCGGACTTGTCGACGTTCCAGAACACCGGAGTTGCCGGCCCACCGACCACACCGGTGAGCGATTTCCGCCACACGCTCGGCGCCTGATATTGCCCGAGCGGGATATAGATCACCTGCTCATAGACTTCCTTCTGAATTTCGGCCGCGATCTTCTTCTGCTCTTCCAGCGAAGTCGCGCGCGCAAAGGCATCACGCATCGCTTCGATCTTGGGATCATCGGCCCAACCGAACCAGCCGCCATTCTTGCCCCTGCCATTGGTCGATGCGTTGGCAACGGGATTTAAAATATCGGGGCCGGCCCAGTTGGTGAAAAACATGTCCCAGCCGCCCTCGCTGTCGGGCTTCTGGCTGGCGCGGCGCGAAACCACGGTTTGCCAGTCGGTGGCCTGCAGATCGACCTTGAAGCCGGCGTCGCGCAACGCCTGCGCCGCCACGATCGGCTGCGCCTTCAGGGTCGTCACGTCACCGGGCGCCATCACCACGACGGGCGTGCCGTCATAGCCGGACTCGGCCAGCAGCTTTTTCGCCTCCGCCATGCCGTTGCCCTTGACCAGCGATTCCGATCCGACATCGGTCGCCAAAGGCGTGCCGCAGCCGAACACCGCGCCGCAGATCTTGTAGTAATCCGGATTTCCGACCAGTGCGTCGAGCACGTTCTTCTGGCTCATCGCCATGAAGGCGGCGCGACGTACCTTGACGTTATCGAACGGCGGATGGAGGAAGTTCATGCGCCCAAGCGTCTGGAAGCCGAGCTTGCTCAGCACCTCGACGTGGAGATCCTTGTCGGCCGACAGCACCGGAAGGAGATCGAACGACGGCGCCTCCAGGAAATCGATGTCGCCGGATTGCAGCGCGTTGACCGCGGTCTGCGCGTCCGCCATCGTCACCCACTCGACCCGATCGACCTTCACCACCTTGCCGCCGGAAGTCCAGTTCGACGGCTCCTTGCGCGGCACGTAATCGGTGTTCTTCTCAAACACCGCCTTCACGCCGGGCTGGAATTCCGACTTCACGAACTTGAACGGCCCCGATCCGATCGTCTCGGTGATCGCCTTGTCCGCCGGGGTCTCCGCGACACGCTTCGGCATCATGAACGGCACCACCGACGAAGGCTTGCCGATCGATTCGACCACCAGCCCGTAGGGCTCCTTTAGTTTCAGCGTGATGGTCTTGGCGTCGGTGGCCTCCAGGCTCGCCGTGAAATCCATCAGCTTCTGGCCCATGCCGTCGCGCTTGCCCCAGCGCTTCAGCGACGCAACGCAATCCTCCGCCGTGACCGGCGTTCCGTCATGCCACTTCAGTCCGTCACGCAGCGTAAAAGTGTAGGTGAGCTTGTCGTCGGAAACCTTCCAGTCCGCCATCTGCGGCTGGATCTTGAAATCGGAATCCATCGCCAGCAACGTGTCGTAAACCATGTAGCCATAATCGCGCTGGATGTAGGCGGTCGTGATGATCGGATCGAGGATGCGCAGATCGGAATGCATCACCGCTGTAAGAGTCTTGGCCTCGGCGAGCGCGGGGATCGCCAGCGCGGCTGCGATGGCCACGGCCGACGCGATCGTGGAACGCTTCCAACGCGAGATGCGGGACATTCAAATTCTCCTGACGTGAAACTGGTCAAACACCGATCATTGTCTATGCAGGCGGTCCGTTATTTAGGCGACGGCTAACGCGCTGTAAAAGCAGGACATTCAAGACTTGCATCAAGCATGACGCACGTCAATCCGGTTTTGGTTCATTGCTGTGCGGCGGATAGCGCCGACGACAGACTCATGTTTCGCGCTACAAGTTCGTCGCCGATCATTGACGTCAGCCACCGTCGATGATCCCTGTCTTCGAAAATTTCCTGTTCGGAACGCCCCGATCGCAACCAAAAAGAGAGCGCCATGAACCCTGCCAACCTTCCGTTCGATACCGAGGCGATGTTGCAGGGCTTGCGCGGCTGGGTGGAATGCGAAAGCCCGACCTGGGATGCCGATGCGGTCGAGCGCATGCTCGACATCGCCGCGCGCGACATGGCGATCATGGGTGCGTCAATCGAACGCATCGCCGGACGACAGGGTTTTGGCGGCTGCGTCCGTGCGCGCTTTCCGCATCCGAAGCAGGGCGAGCCCGGGATTCTGATCGCGGGGCATCTCGACACCGTGCATCCGGTCGGCACGCTGGCAAAATTGCCGTGGCGGCGCGAAGGCAATAAATGTTTCGGCCCGGGCATCTTCGACATGAAAGGCGGCAATTACCTGACGCTCGAAGCGATCCGGCAGTTGGCGCGCGCCGCTTTCACTACGCCGCTGCCGATCACCATATTGTTCACGCCGGATGAGGAAGTCGGCACTCCCTCCACGCGCGATCTTATCGAGGCGGAAGCCGCCCGCAACAAATACGTGCTGGTGCCGGAACCCGGCCGCCCGAACAACGGCGTCGTCACCGGACGCTACGCGATCGCACGCTTCAATCTGGAAGCGATCGGCAAGCCAAGCCATGCCGGAGCCACGCTGTCTTCAGGTCGCTCCGCCATTCGCGAGATGGCGCGCCAGATCGTCGCGATCGACGGCATGACGTCGGACGACTGCACCTTCAGCGTCGGCATCGTGCATGGCGGCCAATGGGTCAATTGCGTCGCCACCACCTGCACCGGCGAGGCGCTGAGCATGGCCAAACGCCAGGCCGATCTCGATCGCGGCGTCGAACGGATGCTGGCGCTGTCGGGCACCGCCAACGACGTCACCTTCAATGTCACGCGCGGCGTCACCCGACCGGTGTGGGAGCCCGACACGGGCACCATGGCGCTGTATGAAAAAGCCCGCGGCGTGGCCAGGCAATTGGGCGTCGAACTTCCGCACGGCAGCGCCGGCGGCGGCTCCGACGGCAACTTCACCGGCGCGATGGGAATCCCGACGCTCGACGGCCTCGGCGTGCGCGGCGCCGACGCCCACACACTCAACGAGCACATCGAGGTCGACAGTCTTGCCGAACGCGGCCGCCTGATGGCCGGATTGTTGGCGACGCTGGAGTGACCGCGAAGCCGTCATTCCGCAGCGATGCCGCAGGGTCCGCGCAAAGCACGGCCCGATGCCACGATCTCCTGCGTCATGGCACGGGAATTGCTGAACTGATACGCTGTCGGCCGGAAACGTAACGTCTGCGCACCGGGTCGGCCGGTTGGCGCGTGTGTTGGGATAACGATGCTCGGATATCTAGTCCGCCGGATTCTGGCCGCCATTCCCGTGATGGGCGTGGTGGCGTTGTTCGTGTTTCTGCTGCTGCGGCTGACGCCGGGCGATCCGGCGGCGATTCTTGCCGGCGACAACGCGACGCCCGAACAGCTCGAGCGCATCCGTACTTCGCTCGGGCTGAACGAACCGCTTTACACGCAATTCTTTACCTGGATCGGCCAGCTGTTGCACGGCGATCTCGGCGTGTCCCTGATCTCGAACGTGCCGGTGCTGAAAATGATCAGCCAGCGGCTCGAGCCGTCGATCAGCATTGCACTGTCGACCATCATCCTTTCGATCCTGATCGCGGTGCCGCTCGGCGTGATCGCGGCCTGGAAGCGCGGCACCTGGATCGACCGCTTCGTGATGGGATTGTCGGTGATCGGCTTCTCGGTCCCCGTATTCGTGATCGGCTACGTGCTGATCCAGATTTTCGCCATCGACCTGCGCTGGGTGCCGGTCCAGGGCTTTCGCAGCCTCAGTTCGGGCTTCGGACCATTTTTCGAACGCCTGATCCTGCCCACCATCACCCTGTCTTTCATCTATGTCGCCCTGATCGCGCGCATGACCCGCGCCGCGATGCTGGATGTGCTCGGTGAAGACTATGTGCGCACCGCGCGCGCGAAGGGCATCGGCGAAACCGGCGTGCTGTTGCGGCACGGGCTACGCAACGCCGCGGTGCCCGTCATCACCGTGATCGGCAGCGGCTTTGCCTTGTTGATCTCGGGGGTCGTCGTCACCGAGAGCGTGTTCAACCTGCCGGGCATCGGCCGCCTCACCGTCGATGCCGTGCTGGCGCGCGACTATCCGGTCATCCAGGCAATGATCCTTCTGACCTCCGGCATCTATGTCGCGGTCAACCTCGTGATCGACCTCGCCTATAGCCTGCTCGATCCCCAAATCCGTTACTAAGGTACGCTCTCGATGGCGATCGAAACCCTCCCCGAACCGTCGATCCCGATCACCACGCCGCTGCGGCCGGGGCTCGGCTTCCTGACCTCCACGCCGATCATTGCCGCCGCCACCATCTGCCTCACGCTGGTGGTTGCGTCGGCCGTGCTGGCCCCCTGGCTCGCGCCGCACGATCCGATGCTGCTGGCGCCGGCGCAACGGCTCAAGCCGTCAAGCGCGCAATTCCTGCTAGGCACTGACGCCTTTGGCCGCGATGTGCTGTCGCGCATTCTCTACGGCGGGCGGATCTCGCTGTTGATCGGGCTGGGCGCCGCCGTCTTCAGTATCGCCACCGGACTTCTCATCGGCCTCGTCTCCGGTTTCTTCAAATGGGTCGACGCCATCATGATGCGCGTGATGGACGGACTGATGGCGATGCCGAGCATCCTGCTCGCGATCGCCGTGGTCTCGGTGTCGGGCGCGACGCTGACCACCGTGCTGATCGCCATCACCATCCCCGAGATTCCGCGCGTCGCACGGCTGGTACGCTCGGTGGTGCTCTCGGCGCGCGAGGAGCCCTATGTGGAAGCCGCGATCTCGGTCGGCTCCAGTCTGCCCAAGGTCATGTGGCGGCACCTGATGCCGAACACCATCGCGCCCCTGATCGTCCAAGGCACTTATGTCTGCGCTTCCGCCATCCTCACCGAAGCGATCCTGTCGTTCCTCGGCGCCGGCATCAGTCCGGAGACGCCGACCTGGGGCAATATCATGGCCGAGGGCCGCGCCTTCTTCCAGCTCAAGCCGTCGCTGATCTTCTGGCCGGGGCTGTTGCTCTCGGTCGCGATCCTCAGCGTCAACCTGATCGGCGACGCCGCACGCGACGCGCTCGATCCCCGCATGAAACAACGCGAAGGCGGCAAGTGAAGATGATACCCTCTTCAAGCTCGGTCGTTCTCGACATCAACAATCTCGTCGTTGGCCTCGGCAAGAACCCGCGGGCACCGCGGATCATCGACGACCTTTCGCTCAGCGTCAGCAAAGGCGAGACGCTGTGCCTGGTCGGCGAGAGCGGATCGGGAAAATCGGTCACCTCGCTCACGGTGATGGGCCTGCAGCAGAAGGGATCGCTGGTGCCGTCCGGCGGCAGCATCAAGCTGGTCGGGGAGGAACTCCTGACCGCGAGCGACCGCCGGCTGCGGCAACTGCGCGCCACCACCATGGCGATGATTTTCCAGGAACCGATGACGGCGCTCAATCCGGTGGTCCCGGTCGGACGCCAGATCGACGAAGTGCTGCGCGTCCATACCTCGCTCGATGCCCGCGCGCGGCGTCAGCGCATCCTGGCGATGATGGAGCAGGTCCGGTTGCCCGATGTGGAACGCATCTTTGCCTCCTACCCGCACCGCCTCTCCGGCGGACAGCGCCAGCGCATCATGATCGCGATGGCGCTCGTGCTCGAACCGAAACTGTTGATCGCGGACGAGCCGACCACCGCGCTGGATGTCACCACCCAGAAACAGATCCTGACGCTGATCCGCGACCTGCAGCGCGACCACGGCACCGCCGTGCTCTTCATCACCCACGACATGGGCGTGGTCGCCGAAATCGCCGACCGTGTCGCGGTGATGCGGGCGGGCCGCTTGGTCGAGGCCGGTACGCTCGACAACATCCTGCGAACCCCGACCATGGAATATACCCGCAAGTTGCTTGCGGCGGTGCCGAGCCTGGTGCCGCGCGCGCCGCGGCCGGAATCGACCGAGCCGGTGGTGCTGGAGGCCAACGAGCTCGGCAAGATATATCGCGAACGATCGCTGTTCGGCGGCGCGCGCGAGGTGGCAGCCGCGCAGGATGTCACGCTGACCTTGCGCAAGGGCCGCACGCTCGGCATCGTCGGCGAAAGCGGTTCGGGCAAATCCACGGTGGCCCGCTGTATCGTGCGGCTGATCGATCCGAGCTCCGGCGGCATCCGCCTCGTCGGCCGCGAAATCTCCGACCTGTCGCGCCGGCTGCTGCAACCCCATCGCAAGCGCATTCAGATCATTTTCCAGGACCCCTATCGTTCGCTCAACCCGCGCGTCACCATCGGAGAAACGATCGCGGAGGGGCCGATCAATTACGGCATGCCGCGCCGCGAAGCGCTGGCGAAAGCGCGCGAATTGCTGGAACTGGTGGACCTGCCGGTCGATGCCGTCTCGCGCTACCCGCACCAGTTCTCCGGCGGCCAGCGTCAGCGTATCGCGATTGCGCGCGCACTGGCGCTCGACCCCGACGTGCTGGTAGCCGACGAAGCGGTATCGGCGCTCGACGTCTCGGTACAGGCACAGGTGCTGGAATTGCTCGACGAAATCCAGACCCGGCTCGGCATTGCGCTGCTGTTCATCACGCACGACCTGCGCGTTGCGGCGCAGATCTGCGATGACGTCGCCGTGATGCAGCATGGCCGCGTCGTCGAACAGGGTCCGGCGGCGCAAGTCCTGACAAATCCGCAAGTGGCCTATACGCGTGCGCTGCTTGACGCCGCGCCCGGACGCGGCTGGGATTTCGCTAATTTCCGGCCGGTTGCCGAGGGAGCCGTGGCAACGGCGTAAATTTTCTTTCTGCCATTCCGGAAGGGTCCTGTCATTCCGGAAGGGTGCGAAGGACCATATCCGGAATGACGGCACCAAGGCGCCTCCTCACCATGAGGCCAGCCGTCCGCACCGCATTGCAATGCGACAGATGTAGCAATCCCGAAATAGCGCGAAGCCATGCGGCAGCGGATTGCTTCGTCGCTTGCGCTTCGCGCAACGACAAGTCTAACGTCCCCCGCGAGCCTCGAAAGCGGGATAAGTTTTCTCTGAAACGCCCATCTCGCTCCATCTTGTTATTTGAGCGTGATTTGTTCGGAAAGCCGTTGTCCGATTTTCCGGATCATGCTCCAGCCCGAGTTCGAATTGATGACCCGCATCGCCGTCGGCGGTTTCCTACACGAGACCAACACCTTCGCGCCGACGAAGGCCACCTACGATGATTTCGTACATGGCGGCGGCTGGCCGGCGATGGCCCAAGGTGCCGATGTCCTGAAAGTGATGCGCGACATCAATGTCGGCCTGGCGGGTTTTGTCGGGGATGCCGAGGCCAATGGCTGGGAACTGGTGCCGACGGTCTCGTGCGGCGCGAGCCCATCGGCCCATGTCACCCGCGACGCCTTCGAGCGGATCGTCGCGGCGATGATCGACGGCATCGAGGCGGCGGGGCCGCTCGACGCCGTCTATCTCGATCTGCACGGCGCCATGGTGACCGAACATTTCGACGACGGCGAAGGCGAAATCCTCGCTCGCGTCCGCAGGGTGATCGGCAACGACCTGCCGCTGGTGGTCAGCCTCGACCTGCATGCCAACGTCACGCCGGCCATGGTGGCGCATGCCGATGCGCTGATCGCCTATCGCACCTATCCGCATGTCGACATGGCCGACACCGGCCGCGCCGCCGCGCGTCATCTCAGCCTGCTGCTGCGCTCCAGACAGAAGTTCGCAAAGGCGTTCCGGCAATTGCCTTTCCTGATTCCGATCAGCTGGCAATGCACCAATGACGAGCCGGCCAAAGGCATCTACCGGCAGCTCGCAGCGCTGCAGAGCGACGCGGTGCCGACCTTGTCGTTCGCGCCGGGTTTCCCGGCCGCCGACTTTCCCGACTGCGGGCCAAGCGTGTTCGCCTATGGCCGGACCCAAGCCGACGCCGACGCGGCGGCGGATGCGATCGCAAAACTCGTCGTCAGCCATGAGAAGGATTTCGACGGCCGTATCTATTCGCCCGACGACGGCGTGCGACACGCGATGGAGCTTTCGAAAACCGCGCGCAAGCCGATCGTGATCGCCGACACTCAGGACAATCCCGGCGCCGGCGGCGATTCCGACACCACGGGCATGTTGCGCGCGCTGGTGCGCAACAAGGCGACCCGAGCGGCAATCGGCGTGATCTACGATCCGCAATCGGCCAGGGCAGCCCATGCGGCAGGCGTCGGCGCCACCGTGACGCTGGCACTCGGCGGCAAATCGGGCATTCCGGGCGACGCGCCCTATCTGGAGACTTTCATCGTTGAAAAACTCTCCGACGGTCAGTTTGCGGCGCCCGGCCCGTACTTCGGCGGCCGCGACATGGACATGGGTCCGTCGGCGGCATTGCGGATCGGCGATGTCAGGGTGGTCGTGAGTTCGCACAAGGCGCAACTCGCGGATCAGGCGATGTACCGCTATGTCGGCATCGAGCCGACCGAACAATCCATCCTCGTCAACAAGAGTTCGGTGCATTTCCGCGCCGATTTCGAGCCGATCGCGGAATGCCTGCTGATCTGCGCCGCGCCGGGCGCGATGCCCGCCGACACCGCGACGCTGCCGTGGACCCGGTTGCGTCCGGGCCTCCGGATCAAGCCCATCGGTCCTGCGTTTGCTCCCACCATCAATTCGCGTTCACCCTCCCCTGTCATCGGATAATAGACATGCCCAATATCGACCGCATCGAAGGCTTTGCCGACGAACTCACCGCCATCCGCCGGGACTTGCACGCACATCCCGAGATCGGCTTCGAGGAAGTCCGCACCTCGGGAATCGTCGCCGACAAGCTGACGCAATGGGGTGTCGAGGTGCATCGCGGTCTCGGCGGCACCGGCGTGGTCGGGGTGCTCAGGGGCAAGGGCAGCGGCGGCAAGCGCATCGGCCTGCGCGCCGACATGGACGCGCTGCCGATGGAGGAGAACACCAACCTGAAATGGCGCTCGACCATTCCCGGCCGCTTCCACGGCTGCGGCCATGACGGCCACACCACCATGCTGCTCGGCACCGCGCGCTACCTCGCCGAGACCCGGAATTTCGACGGCACCGTGCATTTCATCTTCCAGCCGGCCGAAGAAGGCCTCGGCGGCGCGCGCGCCATGATCAAGGACGGGCTGTTCGAGAAATTCCCCTGCGACGAGCTTTACGGCCTGCACAACGCGCCCGACCTGAACCACGGCGAGATCGCGATCCTTCCGGGGCCCGCGATGGCCGGAGCCGACTTCTTCGACATCACCATCCAGGGTTACGGCGCGCACGGCGCGATGCCCGAGCGGTCCAAGGACGCGGTAGTGATCGCGATGACGCTCGGACAGGCCTTGCAGACCATCGTCAGCCGCAACGCCGATCCCTTGAAGGCGGCGGTGCTGTCGATCACCCAGATCCATGCGGGATCCGCCTACAACGTGATCCCGGGCGAAGCCAAGCTCTGCGGCACGGTGCGCGCTTTCGACGACGGTATGCGCAAGCTGATCCGCGAGCGGATGCGGGCAATCAGCGCCGGCATTGCCAGCGCATTCCAGGCCGAGATCACGGTCGACATCCGCGACATCTTCAGCGTGCTGGTCAACGAGGAAGAACAGTCCAAGGTGGTTGCGGAAGTCGCGCGCACCGTGATTGATCCTGCCAAGGTCATCACGCGGTCGCAGCCGAAGATGGGCAGCGAGGACTTCGCCGACATGCTGCACGCCGTGCCGGGCGCTTATTTCTGGCTTGGCCATGACGGCTCGGTTCCGGTGCATAACCCCGGCTATGTGCTCGACGACAAGATCCTGCCGATCGGCGCCAGCATGTTCGCGCGCATCGTCGAGACCCGCCTCCCGGTGGCCGGCCATGCATAATCCGGAACCTCAGGAGGCGGTGACGCCGCTGCACGACCTCAGCGCCGTCGACCTGATCGCGGGCTTTCGGGCCAAGCAGTTCTCGCCTTCCGAGGTGCTGGAGGACGTGCTGGCGCACGTCGCCGCGTGGG
Organism: uncultured Alphaproteobacteria bacterium; assembly: GCA_963756215.1. Classification (GTDB taxonomy): domain Bacteria; phylum Pseudomonadota; class Alphaproteobacteria; order Rhizobiales; family Xanthobacteraceae; genus Bradyrhizobium. Next base: position 44,809 of record CAVWMY010000007.1, read on the forward strand.
AGCCGCACATCAAGGCGCTGTACGCATTCGATCCCGACGGTGCCCGCGCGGTGGCGAAGGCGTCAACCGAGCGCTGGAGTAACGGCGAACCGGTCGGCGCGCTCGATGGCGTGCCCGTCACCATCAAGGACAACATCGCGACCAAGGGCGTGCCGGTTCCGCTGGGAGCCGCCACCACCGCACCCGCGCCGGCGGCGATGGATGCGCCGCCGGCCGCGCGGCTGCGCGAAGCCGGCGCGGTAATTTTTTCCAAAACCACCATGCCGGATTACGGCATGCTGTCGTCGGGGCTGTCGAGTTTTCACCCGCTCACCCGCAATCCCTGGGATCTCAGCAAGAATCCCGGCGGCTCCAGTTCCGGCGCCGGCGCGGCCGGTGCGGCCGGCTACGGCCCGCTGCATCTCGGCACCGATATCGGCGGCTCGGTGCGGTTGCCGGCGTGCTGGTGCGGACTCGTCGCCTTGAAGCCCAGCCTCGGACGCGTTCCGATTGATCCTCCCTATGTCGGCCGCGTGGCCGGACCGATGACCCGCACCGTCGACGACGCCGCCCTGATGATGAGCGTGTTGTCGAGGCCGGACCGCCGCGACGGCATGAGCCTGCCGGCGCATGACATCAACTGGAAAGGTCTCGACAAATCTCCGCGCAAGCTGCGCATCGGCCTGATGCTCGATCTCGGCGTCGGCCAGGCCTTGGAGAAACCCGTCCGCGACGTCGTCATCAAGGCCGCCAAGGCGTTCGAGTCCGCCGGCGCCGTGCTCACCGAAGTGGATGGCGTGCTGACGCGCGAGATGCTCGAGGGGCTCGACAATTTCTGGCGCGCGCGGATGTGGGACGATCTATCGAAGCTCGAGCCCGGACAACGCGGCAAGGCGCTGCCCTACATCACCAAATGGGCGGAACGCGGCGCCAAGCTGTCCGGCGTCGATGTGGTCAGGGGCTTCAACGCCACCATGGCAATCCGTGCCGCGGCGGCGAAACTGTTCGCGGACCTCGATTACGTGATTTCGCCGGTGTCGCCGGTGGTGAATTTCGCAGCCGAACACGCCTCGCCGCTCAACGACCCCGACAAGCCGTTCGAGCACATTTGCTACACCGTGCCGTGGAACATGTCGGAAAACCCGGCCGCCTCGCTCAATGGCGGATATGACGCAAACGGTTTTCCGATCGGCGTGCAGATCATCGGCCGCCGCTTCGACGATCTCGGTGTGCTCGGCATGGCGAAGACATTCGAAGGCTTGCGCGGCCCGCAAAGGCCGTGGCCGCAGCCGCCGGCGAGGTGATAGCGCGCGCCGCCGGTCGTCATGCGCGGGCTCGACCCGCGCATCCGTCTTCTTCATAAGGATGGATTGCCAGGTCGAGCCGGTCGAGCCCGGCAACGACACGACATACAAAACAGCGAGGAAACCCCGATGGCATACGAAACAATCACCTACGAGGTTGCCGAGCAAATCCTGACCATCACGCTGAACCGGCCCGACAAGCTCAACGCCTTCAACGCCACGATGCAGAAGGAATTGATCGACGCCTTCGATCAGGCCGACAGCGACGATAATGTCCGCGCCATCATCGTCACCGGCGCGGGGCGCGGTTTCTGCGCGGGCGCGGACCTTTCCTCCGGCGGCGACACGTTCGACCGCGACGCCAAACGGGGTCCGGTGAAGCGCCTGCCCGACGGCAAGGTCGATTACAGCGATCCCAATGTGCGCGACGGCGGCGGACAGGTGACTTTGCGTATCTTCAAGTGCCTGAAACCGGTGATCGCCGCCGTCAACGGCCCGGCCGTCGGCATCGGGGTCACCATGCAGTTGGCGATGGATATCCGCATTGCATCCGAGAACGCGCGGTTCGGCTTCGTATTCTCCCAGCGCGGCATCGTGCCGGAAGCCGCATCGAGCTGGTTCCTGCCGCGCATCGTCGGCATCGCGCAGGCGCTGGAGTGGTGTTACACGGGCCGGGTATTTCCGGCGCAGGAAGCGCTCGCCGGCCGCCTCGTCAGCAAGGTGGTTGCTCCGGATGAATTGCTGACGACCGCGCGAACGCTGGCGCGCGAAATCGCCACCAAGACCGCGCCGGTGTCGGTGGCCCTGATCCGGCAGATGATGTGGCGCATGCTGGGCGCCGACGATCCGATGGAAGCCCACAAGGTCGACAGCCGCGGCATCTACACCCGAGGCCGCTCCGACGATGTGAAAGAAGGCGTGGTGTCGTTTTTGGAAAAGCGTCCGGCGCAGTTCAAGAACCAGGTGTCGTCCGACATGCCGGACTATTTCCCGTGGTGGGACGAGCGCGGTTACAAATAAAGGATGTCGTAATCCGTCATGGCAAGTCTGACGGAGCAACGTCCATCAATGCGGGGTTGGCGAGGCCGGCCGCGATAACGTGCCACCGCGTCTTTTGATCCATGCCGTCCATGCATGGAGACGAGTTGCCGCTCCACTGCGAGGCGAGCACGCGACGCGATATCATTGCGTTCGAATCGAGTTAAGTCAGTGGATACCGATGCGACCTCGCCTGCGGATGCTTGTTCTGGCACCCCTCGTTCTCTCCGGTTGTGCCGAACGCGATGCTGAATGGGCGAAGCGCGGCCGCGAAAGCCTGATCGGGCTCGACCAATCCAATCTCCGCATGTGCGCGGGCCTGCCCACCGGAACCGCCAAGGATGGTACGGGCGAAATCTGGATGTATGAGCACGCGGCGAGCGCTCCCGGCGGTATAGCGCCGCCCACCCTCACGCTGCCGCCCGGAGTGAACATCGGCGGCCAGGCACCGACCGGTTACTGCCGAGTCCAGTTCCGCTTGGTCAATGGCAAGGTCGCGCAGGTGCAGTATGCGGGAGCCACCGATATCGGTGATGCACAAGACGCCGTTTGCGGCGAGATCGTGCGAAGCTGCGTGAGGGACGCGCAGGCCCGCCGGTAAAGGGCGTGAGTCGCCGCTGACAAACGACGGCGAGCTAACCCATCAGCAGCGCCACACGGCCGATCGCCTTGCGGTCGATCAACAGCCGCATCGCCGCCGCATAGTCTTGCAGCGGCAGGCGATGCGAGATGTTCGGCCGCACCTTTCCCGCCTCCGCCCATTCCGTCAGCGCCTTGATCCGCGCTTCGCCAAGCGCCGGATTTTTCCGCACCGCCTCACCGGCGCGGACGCCGAGTACGCTGGCGCCCTTGATCAGCAACAGATTGGTGCGCGCCAGACCGATGCCGCCGGTAAAGCCGACCACGAGAAGCCGCGCGCCCCAGGCAATGCAGCGCACGCTGTTCTCGAAAACCTCGCCGCCGACGGGATCGTACACCACGTCCGCGCCGCGGCCATCGGTGATGCGCTTGACGGCGTCACGGAACGGTTCGCGCTGGTAGAGCACGAGATGATCGGCGCCCTTGGCTTTTGCGATCGCCAGCTTTTCTTCCGACGACGCCGCCGCGATCACGGTCGCGCCCACGAGCTTGCCGATCTCGACCGCGGCCAGGCCGACGCCGCCACCGGCGCCGTGCACCAGCAGCACCTCGCCCGCGAGAAGCTGCCCCCGATCGACCAGGGCGTGGTAGGCCGTGCCATGCGCGGAGAGGTAAGTCGCCCCCTCGGCATAGTCGAAAGTCGACGGCAGCCGCATCAGTTGCGAGGGCGCCACCACCACCTCGTCTGCATAGGCACCGTGCCTCAGCTTCACAATGACCTTGTCGCCGACCGCGACGTCACTCACGCCATCGACCTCGGCCACATCGCCCGCGGCTTCCACCCCCGGCGTAAACGGCAAAGGCGGCTTGAGCTGATATTCCCCGGCCGCCATCAGGATGTCGGGAAAGTTGATGCCGGCGGCTCGAACGGCGACCCGCACCTGCCCCGCCGCAAGCGGCCTGGATGCGGATGTTTCGAGGCGCAGGCGCTCGGGCGGCCCGAGTTCTCGGCAGACCACCGCCTTCACCTGGGGAGCGGACATCCGGGCATCAGACATCAGGCCGCGCTCACCTTGCGTCGCTGCAGCGCCTCGCGGATCAACGGCAGGCGGTCATTGCCGAAATACATATCGGTCTTGTCGAGGAAAATGGTCGGCGAACCGAATCCGCCGCGCGCCATCACCTCGTCGGTATTGGCCTTGAGCTGATCCTTGATCGCCTGGGTGCCGATACCGGCGAAGAACTTTTGCGGATCGACGCCGACGCGATTGCAGACTTCGGTCAAGACAGCGTCCTGCGAAATATCCTTGTCTTCGCCCCAATAGATCTCGAATGCCGCGCGTGCGAACGGCACCAACTTGCCTTCCGGCGCCAGCAAAATACAACCGCGCATCGCCTTGACGCTGTTCACCGGAAACACGGTCGGCCGCATCTTGATCGCAAGCCCGGCCGACCTCGCCCAGTCCGCCATGTCCTTCTTCTGGTAGTCGACCTTCGCCTGCACCGGATGTTCGCGCGAGGCATAAACGCTGGGATTGATGCTGTTGAAGATGCCGCCGACCAATATCGGACGCCATGAAATCTCGACGCCGAACTCCTTCGCCATCGGCTGGATGTTGTGGAAGGCGAGATAAGTCCAGGGACTGGAACAGTCGAAGAAGAACTCGATCATGGCGGCGTTTTCCTTTTATTTGTTGTGCGCAACTTTTCTTTCTGCTCCCTCTCCCCGCTTGCGGGGAGAGGGTTGGAATGAGGGGGTACAGCCCGTCGTGTAGTCACGACTCGTTGAAACGCCCCTCACCCGATCACTCCGTGATCGACCTCTCCCCGCGAGCGGGGCGAGGTTATCCCCACCTCCTTCGCGGCCCGGCCGAACACGTTTCCATGCCGCCCGGGCCGGACCGATCCCCGCGAAAGCAAAACATTTGTTGTTCTGTACCTGAACCATAAGACAGGGCATACAGGCGCTCAATCGAAACCGACCGGGAGGACCCTCATGCTGTTTCCAACCACGATCGCAGGTTCGCTGCCCAAGCCGGAATGGCTGGCCGAACCAAACACGCTGTGGGCACCCTGGAAATCCAAGGGCGACGAGTTGGCCCGCGCCAAGCGCGACGCCACGGTGCTGGCGGTGAAGCTGCAGGAAGACGCCGGTGTCGACATCGTCACCGAGGGCGAGCAGTCGCGCCAGCACTTTGTCCACGGCTTCCTCGAGAAGATCGAGGGCATCGACTTCGCCCACAAGGTGGAGATGGGAATCCGCAACGACCGCTACAAGGCGATGGTGCCGCAGGTGGTGGCGCCGTTGCGGTTGAAAAGCCGCGTCCACGCCGACGAGGCGCGCGTCGCCCGCACCCACACCACGCGCAAGCTGAAATTCACCCTGCCCGGTCCGATGACCATCATCGATACCATCGCCGACCAATACTACGGCGATCGCGTCAAGATGGCGTTCGCTTTTGCCGAATTGCTCAACGAGGAAGCCAGGGCATTGCAGGCCGACGGCGTCGACCTCGTCCAGTTCGACGAGCCGGCCTTCAACGTCTACATGAGCGAAGTGTCCGACTGGGGCATCAAGGCGTTGGAGCGCGCCGCGCAGGGCCTGACCTGCGCCACCGCGGTGCATATTTGCTACGGATACGGCATCAAGGCCAATACCGATTGGAAGCAGACGCTCGGCAATGAATGGCGTCAGTACGAGGACATCTTTCCGGCGATCGCCGCAAGCCCGATTCAACAGGTCGCGATCGAGTGCCGCAATTCGCGGGTGCCGCTCGAGCTGCTCGCCCTGCTCAAGGGCAAGATCGTCCAGGCCGGCGTCATCGACGTCGCCAGCGACACCATCGAGACGGCGGAAGATGTCGCCAAAGTGATCGACGACGTCTCCAAATTCGTGCCGAAGAGCGACATCGTCGCCACCACCAATTGCGGCATGGCGCCGATGCATCGCGACATCGCCGAAGCCAAATTGATGGCGCTCGGCGCGGGCGCGAAGCTGGCAAGGCAAAGGTTTGGGTAGCAGTTGCTGGCCGCAGGTTTCCAACACAGCGCAACGCGCCCCCTCCCCCCTTGTGGGGGAGAGCAAGCCACAAGCACCGCCCTCGGGGCTCAACCCTCTTCCACCAGGGGAGAGGGAGCGCGCAGTGCGCTCGGGTGCAGCACCGGCCTGTAGCCCGTGCCGAGTGCCCGCACCGTCGAGGGCGGCGTCAGCAGCATGGCGTCCTTGATCGGGCTCGATACCTCGCGATAGCCCGCGAGCGACCATTGTAGCGCACGCCCCTGCACCATCAGGTAACTTTCTGTCCCGCTTCGCACCATCGCGCCGTCGGGCAACTTTTCCAGCGATACCGGCAGCGTGTGCAATCGCTTCTTGCGGTCGGCAAGCCGCTCGCGATGCAGCACCGCGTCGATCTCGCGCGCCCGCACCGATGCGACGCCGTTGCCTTCCGCCCACGCGGCACGAAATTTCACCGCATCGTCCCGGCGGCAGAAGAAGCACGGGCGATGGCCGGCCGCGAATGAAGTTGCCTCATCGAGAAAGAACAGCTCGGTCCAGCTGCGGCCGCCCATCACCTCGCGCCGCCGTCCCCTGAATTCGCAGACGCAGGTGATCCAGGCCGGGCTCGACCAGCGGCGCTTCAGGAGGGTTTTCGTCGCGGGGTCATGAATGATGCCGCGATTGCCCGTGAACAACCCGCGATGCGGATCGGCAATGATGTCGCCTGCAGGCGTGACGCGATTTTGCAGCGGCATTTGCTTCTCCTTCTCCCCGCGTGCGGGGAGAGGCAGGAAAATCTCTTTACGCCGCGCCGTCGCGGATCGGCGGCTGGAACGACAGCGCGGTATCCCAGGGAAAAAAGATCCAGGTGTCCTGCGACACTTCGGTGATGTAGGTGTCGACCAGCGGCCGTCCCTTCGGCTTGGCATAGACGGTAGCGAAATGGGCTTCCGGCAGCATCGCGCGCACCAGGCGCCCGGTTTTGCCGGTATCGACGAGATCGTCGACGATCAACAGTCCCTTGCCGGTGCCGCCGCCGAGTTTCGCGGTATCGGGCGAAATGCCCTTGAGAACCTTCAGGTCGCCCTGCTTGTCATGATCGTAGCTCGCAATGCAGACGGTATCGATGATGCGAACGCCGAGCTCGCGGGCGACGATCGCCGCCGGCACCAGCCCGCCGCGGGTGATCGCGACCACCGCATGAAACGGGCCGACGTCGTTGAGCCGCCAGGTCAGCGCCCGGCAATCCCTGTGGAACTGGTCCCATGAGACCGGAAAGGCCTTGCCCGCACGCTCCTGCGCGCTCAGTTCCGGTGCTTCCATCGTCATCTCCCACGTCCTCAAATTTACGCCGCCACCTTTGTCCTCGCGATCTGCGCGAGCCCGATCCAGCTAGCGGACCACGTTCAATCCCGCCAGCATCTCCTTGACGGCAGCCATGGCGGCGCTGAGCTTTTCGGGATCGCGCGAGCGCACCACGAGGTTGGTGTTCGGCTTCTTGTCTTCGTCCTGGAAAGGGTAGCTGCCGATCATGGTCTCGGGATGAGCGTTGGCGATGGCGCGCAACGGGCCGCCGATGTCGCCCTCCCGCGCATTGGCGCGGACCGTCTCCGACAACATCCGGACCCCTGACTTCAACTTCGGCGCGACGATGTCCATCATCGCCTGCATGATCGTAGGCACGCCGGCCATGACGATGACATTGCCGATCTTGAAGCCGGGCGCCAGGATGGTCGCGCTCTGGATCAGTTCGGCGCCGTCGGGGATCCGCGCCATCCGCAGCCGCGCCTCGTTGAGCTCGCCGGGGTTCTGAAAGCGCTCCTTGAAGCGGGCCACCACCTCGGGATGATGGTCGATGCCGACGCCGAACGCCTTGGCGACGCTGTCGGCGGTGATGTCATCGTGGGTCGGGCCGATCCCGCCGGTGGTAAAGACATACGTGTAGCGATGGCGCAGCGCATCCAGCGCCGCGATAATCTCGGGCTCCTCGTCGGCAACGACGCGCACTTCCTTGAGGTCGATCCCGATATTGGTGAGATATTCGGCGATAAAGCCGATGTTCTTGTCCTTGGTCCGTCCGGACAGGATCTCATCGCCGATCACCAGAATTCCCGCCGTTACAATATCGCTCATTGCCTCTCCTTGCCTCTCCTCGCCGTCGCGCGCCACTTCCGGCAAACTAGCCGGAAAATCCGCCGGGGCCGCCGCCCTCCGAAACACTTTGCCGTCACCGCATTATGGCGTCGAAATAAGCATCCGGCAGCCGTTTTTCCGGGCAACGCCCTCGGTCGTCCCGCAACAAATGCTGTCCATGAATGCATATCGCGCTGGCCCAAGCCTTGCTACCATCCCTTTCAGTCATGCACTGTCCAGCATGGCTTCGGAGGACGGTCGAGGTAAATGGCAGTCGCGTTCGATGAAATGAATGGACCCGGCGGCGACCTCCGCCCGGCCTACCAGGAACTCTCCCGCTGGCTCAAGGAAACGCCGCCTGACGCACTGGAATATCGCCGTCAGGAAGCGGAGCTGTTGTTTCGGCGGATCGGCATCACCTTCGCCGTCTATGGCGACGCCGAGGCCCAGGAACGGCTGATTCCGTTCGACGTGATCCCGCGGATCATGTCGGCCAAGGAGTGGACGCTGCTCGAAAAAGGGCTGAAGCAGCGGGTCGCGGCGCTGAACATGTTCCTGCGCGACATCTACCACGGGCGCGAAATCCTGCGCGCCGAGATCATCCCCGATGACCTCATCTTCCAGAATCCGGTGTTCCGGCCGGAAATGAACGGCCAGGACGTGCCGCACGACGTCTACGTCCACATAGCCGGCATCGACATCGTCCGGGTCAACCCGGAAGACTTTTTCGTGCTGGAGGACAATGCGCGGACCCCGTCGGGCGTGTCCTACATGCTGGAAAACCGCGAAATCATGATGCGGCTGTTTCCAGACCTATTTGCCCGCCACCGCGTCGCGCCCGTGGAGAAGTATCCGGACGAACTGCTGTCGGCGCTGCGGTCGGTGGCGCCCGACGGCTCTTCGGCGGAGCCGACCGTGGCGCTGATGACGCCCGGCGTCTACAATTCCGCCTATTACGAGCATTCGTTTCTGGCCGACAAGCTCGGCATCGAACTGGTCGAAGGCCGCGACCTCATCGTCAAGAACGACGAGGTGTTCATGCGCACCACCGAAGGCCTGAAGCGCGTCGACGTGATCTACCGCCGGGTCGATGACGACTTCCTCGACCCCCTGACCTTCCGGCCGGATTCCGCGCTCGGCGTTCCCGGTCTGATGTCGGCCTACGCGGCCGGCAACATCACGCTGGCCAACGCGGTCGGGACCGGCATCGCCGACGACAAGGCGGTCTACTCCTACATGCCGGAGATCGTGAAATTCTATCTCGGAGAAGAGCCGATCCTCAAGAACGTGCCGACCTGGCGCTGCCGCGAATCCAAGGACCTTGCCTACGTTCTCGACAACCTCGGTGAGCTCGTGGTGAAGGAGGTCCATGGCTCCGGCGGCTACGGCATGCTGATCGGACCGGCCGCAACCAAGGCCACCATCGAGGCGTTCCGCGACAAGCTCAAGCGCGAGCCGGAGGGCTTTATCGCGCAGCCGACGCTTGCGCTGTCGACCTGCCCGACCTGTACTGCAAGCGGCCTGGCCCCGCGCCATGTCGACTTGCGGCCTTTCGTGCTCACCGGCAGCCGGCACGTTACCGTCGTGCCGGGCGGGTTGACACGGGTCGCGCTGAAGGAAGGATCGCTGGTAGTGAATTCGAGCCAGGGCGGCGGGACGAAAGATACGTGGATACTGGATGAATGAGATGATCGATTTAACCAAGCGTGCAAGACGCGGAGCGCCTTCGCCGCTCCCCTCCCCCATGCTGGGAGGGGTCGGAGGTGGCGGTTCACATGCACGGTGTCCGCGGCTCACCCCCCTCCCTGACCCTTCCCCGCAAGGCGGCGGCAGGGAAAACAACTGATCGCCCCGCATGCTGTCGCGCACCGCCGAAAACCTGTACTGGCTGACCCGTTACGTCGAGCGCGCGGAATATCTGGCGCGCACCATCGATGCGACCTTGCGCGTCACCGCGCTGCCGGCCACCTATATCGGTCAGACCAATGAATGGGATTCGGCGTTGCTCACCGCCGGGGTCAGCGCGAGCTTCTATCAAGTCTACCAGGAAGCCAACGAACAGAATGTGGTCGAATATCTGGCGTTCGCGCCGGGCAACCCCTCCTCGATCCGCAACTGTATCGAAAACGCGCGGCTGAACTCGCGCTCGGTGCGCACGGCCTTGACCGGCGAAATGTGGGACACCATCAACAGCGCCTGGATCGAACTCGGGCAGCTCTGGGGCAAGGGCACCGGAAGCCGGGAGGAATTAGCGAAATTCCTGCGGTTCGTGCAGGAAACCTCGCTGCGGTTCGACGGCTCGGCCTACCGCACCATGCTGCGCAACGACGCCTACTGGTTTTCGCGGCTCGGCCTGCACCTGGAGCGCGCCGACAACACCGCGCGGATTCTCGACGTGAAGTATCACATGCTGCTGCCCGAGGAGGAGCACGTCGGCGGTCCGCTCGACTATTATCAGTGGACCTCGATCCTGCGCTCGGTCTCGGCGCTCACCGCCTATCACTGGGTCTATCGGGAGACGCTGAAGCCGTGGCTGATCGCGGACCTGCTGATCCTCAACGACTCGCTGCCGCGCTCGCTCGCCAGTTGTTACGGCAACCTCGTGCGCAACCTCGACCAGATCGGCGTCGCCTATGGCCGCCAGGGCGCCTCGCAGCGCCACGCCCGCGGTGTCCGCAACCGGCTCGAGCACAGCCACATGGACGATATCTTCCAGCACGGCGTGCACGAATTCATTCAGGAATTCATCGCGGACAATGCGCGGCTCGGCGAAATCATCACCAAGCAGTACTTGATCTGATGACTTTTGGACCCAACATCCGGAAATCAAGAAAACGTTGAATGTCCGGCTGAAGCCGGGCATCACGAGCTCCTCGCGTAATCTGCGCCAGTCTCCCAACTCATCCCGGTAAGTCATGCGTCTGCGCATCGCCCACTCCACCAGTTACCGCTACGAACCGCCGGCCTCGGGCGTCATTCAGATTCTGCGCATGACTCCCGGCAGCCATGACGGCCAGTACGTCGCCGAATGGCAGATCGACGTTTCCACCGATTCACGGCTCGACATGCATGAGGATGCCTTCGGCAATGTCACGCATGTGCTGACCCACGGGCCGATCGCCGAACTCACGATCAATGTCGAAGGGCTGATCGAGACCCACGACACCGGCGGCGTGCTCCGGGGCACCGATGAGCGGTTCCCGCCGAGCCTGTTCCTGCGCTCGACGCCGCTGACCGACGTCAATCCGGCGATGGCGGCGTTTTCACGCGAGCTGCGCGCCGAGGCCGAGGGCGACGTGCTCGGGTTCTTGCATGCGCTGATGGTGCAGATCAACGAGCACATGACTTTCGACGAAGACCCGACCAACAGCGGGACCTCTGCGGCGGAGGCGTTCGCGCTCAAGCGCGGCGTGTGCCAGGATTACGCGCATATCTTCATCGCCTGCGCTCGCAGCGGCGGCGTTCCCGCGCGCTTCGTGGCGGGCCATTTCCTGCGTTCCGACGGCATGGTCCAGCAACAGGCCGGCCATGCCTGGGCGGAAGCATTCGTCCCTGTTCTGGGCTGGGTCGGGTTCGATCCGGCCAACGGCATCTGCACCACCGATGCCCATGCCCGTGTCGCCATCGGACTGGATTATCTCGGTGCGGCGCCGGTGCGTGGCACCCGCTACGGCGGCGGCGCCGAAACACTCTCGGTGGCGGTCAAGGTCGATCAGGCCGGCCGGCAAGGTCAGTCGCAGTCGCAGTGACCGCTGCGATACCGGCCCGAGCGCCCAAGCTGCTGAATATGGTTGGAGCCCCCACGGAAATTGGCTAGTAATTCCCGCGCCCTCTGATGGGTTCGGGGACCGGGAATGACATATTGTTGCGGGGTATTGGTGCGGGACGGGTTGGTGATGATTGCCGACACCCGGACCAATGCAGGCCTCGACAACGTCTCGACCTTCCGCAAACTCCATATCTTCAGCAAGCCGGGCGATCGCATCATGGCGATTGCGAGCGCCGGCAATCTCGCGATCAGCCAGTCGGTGCTGTCGACCCTGACCGAGGGGGTCGAAGATCCCCAGACCGGCGAGCTTGAAACACTGATGAACGCGCCGACCATGTTCCAGGCCGCGCAGCGCATCGGCCGGGCGATCCGCAGCGTCCACGCCAACGAGGGCGCCGCGCTGCAGTCGGAAGATGTCAGCTTCGACGTCTCGTTTCTGTTCGGCGGCCAGATCAAGGGATCGCGGATGCGATTGTTCATGATCTACACGGCCGGCAATTTCATCGAGTGCACCACCGACACGCCGTATTTGCAGATCGGCGAGCACAAATACGGCAAGCCGGTGCTCGACCGCGCGATGCACTACGATGTCGAATTATATGAAGCGCTCAAGACCAGCCTGATCTCGATGGATTCGACGATGCGTTCCAATATCGGCGTCGGGCTGCCGATCGACGTGCTGGTGGTGCGCACCGATGTCTGCGAGGCCGATCTCAACCACCGCATCGAGGCCGGCGAGCCTTATTTTCACGATCTGCGCTCGCGCTGGTCGGCGGCGCTGCGCGCGGCACACCAGAATATTCCAAGACCACCCTACAAGACCGAACCACAAGCAAAAACCTAAAAGGCAGGAACAAAATGGCTGAAGCAAAAAACAAGATCGCGGTCGTGACCGGCGCCGGTACCGGCGTCGGACGCGCGGCATCGCTGGCGCTGATGAGCGCAGGCTTCACGGTCGTGCTCGCCGGACGGCGTCTCGACAAGCTGGAAGAAACCAAGAAACTTGGCGAGAAGCTCGGCAACAGCCTCCCCGTTTCCGCCGACATGGCCGATCCCGGATCGATCGCCGCGCTGTTCGCCAAGGTGACGGACAGCTACGGGCGGCTCGACGTGCTCTTCAACAACGCCGGCATGGGGGCGCCGCCGGTTCCGTTCGAGGACCTGCCACTCGCGCAGTGGCAGGCGGTCGTGAACACCAACCTCACCGCGCCATTCCTGTGCACCCAGCACGCGTTCCGGATCATGAAGGACCAGACTCCGCGCGGCGGCCGCATCATCAACAACGGCTCGATCTCCGCGCATGCGCCGCGGCCTTTCTCATCGGCCTATACCTCGACCAAGCATGCCATCACCGGCTTGACGAAGGCGACCAATCTCGACGGTCGCGCCTACGATATCGCGGTCGGCCAGATCGACATCGGCAACGCGGCAACCCCGATGACCGATCGCATGGTCGACGGCGTCCTGCAGCCCGACGGCCGCAAGATGCCGGAGCCGCGCATGGACGCCAAGGCGGTCGGCGACGCCGTGGCCTACATGGCGAACCTGCCGCTCGACGCCAACGTGCTGTTCATGACGGTGATGGCCAGCAAGATGCCGTTCGTCGGGCGGGGATAGGGTTAAACCTCGCGCATTCGTCACAGCGAGCCAACGGGGCGGCGCAAAGCGCCGGCCCCGTTGACGGGCTCCGCGAAGCAATCCAGCGTCGCAAAGCAAGGCTGAATTGCCTCGTCGCTTTCGCTCTTCGCAATGACGGCGTAACCGCCCCTACTCCAGTTGCTCCACGTCCCGTAGCGTCGGGAACAGTTTCATCCATAACAGCGCGACCGCGATGGTGCCGATGCCGCCCAGCACCGCCGCCGGCATCGCGCCCAGCAACGCCGCGGTGACGCCGCTCTCGAACTGACCAAGCTGGTTCGAGGCGTTGATGAACAGGAAGTTTACCGCGCCGACGCGGCCGCGCATCGCGTCCGGCGTAGCGAGTTGCACCAGCGAGAAGCGGATCACCACGCTGACGGTGTCGGCCGCTCCGAGGATCGCCAAAGCCAGCACCGACACCCACATCCATTGCGAGGTCGCGAACGCCACCGTGGCCGCGCCGAAAATGATCACGGACTGGAACATCCGCATGCCGACGCGGCGCTTGATCGGCTGGCGCGCCAGCGCCGCCGTCGTCAGCAACGCCCCGACGGCCGGCGCGGCGCGCAGGATGCCGAGACCCCAGGGGCCGGTCGCCAGGATGTCGCGCGCATAGATCGGCAACAGTGCGGTGACGCCGCCCAACAGCACCGCGAACAGATCGAGCGAGATGGTGCCGAGGATGGCGGGATTATTCCTGATAAAGCGAACGCCGGCGTAGAGGTCACCGGGCTCCGCAGAAACCTTGGGCGCGGCCGGTTGCGTCAGGCGGATAGCCCCGGCGCAGATCGCCGCGGTGAGCCAGAACACCACCATGATCGCGTAGGGCAGCCCGGGCGAGATCGCATAGGCGATACCGCCCAGCGCAGGGCCCATGATCGTCGCCAGCTGGGCAGAACCGCTGGACAGCGCGGTGGCGCGCTGTACCGCCCCCTCGGGCACCACCAACGGCAGCAGCGCCGCCGTGGCGGGGTTTTCGAACGCCGCGGTCGTTCCGAGGAAGAGAACGGCAATAAAGATATCGACCACCGTGAGCCAACCCGCATAGGCGCCCCACGTGAGCAGCAATGCCGTGGCCGCCTCGGCAAACTGGCAGGCCTGCAGGATGCGCTTGCGCTCATATCGATCCGCCGCGTGACCTGCGACGAACACCAGTAGGGCAGCCGGGAGAAAACCGACCAGCCCCATCATGCCGAGCGCGAAGGCGCTATCGGTGAGGTCATAGACCTGCCAGCCGAAGGCCACGATGGCGATCAGGCTGGAGAAACGGGAAAGACTTCGCGACAGCAGAAAAAATAGAAACGGTCCGTGCTTGAGTAGCGCCCCGGCGCCGGCCGGCATCATGGAGGACATCTCGGACGATTCCTGCGCTTATCAACGAGCGAACCGCCCGCTCAAGTTCTTTTGTCGTTACTGACGCCGTGGCTGACCATCGGCCGCTTGTCAATGGTTACGCGATGCGCTCGATGGCCGTTCGCGACTGATCATGCCCTACGCGATGTGCGACTTTGCCAACTTGGCATCACGGCGGTGGTCTCGGCACCATGGCGCCGAACGCCGCGACGAGACCAATTGCCGGGGTTGAAATTAATCGTGGAGGCACGCTGGCGACGTGGGTGATGGAGGCGATCGCGGAGGTGTCGAGTTCGAAAGGGTCGGTGCCCGTCAAAAAACAAAGCGCCATTCCGGGATGCGTGCTCTTGCGCGAGCCCGGAATGACGAATTTGAGAACGGCATCGCCTCAGCTCGCCAATTCAACCGTCTTGAACTCCGCCGGCAGAATTACCTCCAGCAATTCGACGTCGTCGGAGTAATCCAGGATCAGGTGCTTGATGCGCGGCGGCTGGGTCCATGCGCTGCCTTCCCGCATCAGCGTTTCGCCCTGACCTTCCAGGTAAGTCTTCACCCAGCCTTTGAGCACGTAGACCATTTGAAACTCGACGTCATGGTAATGCAGCTTTGACACCTCGTCGGGATTGCACGGCCCGATCAGACGGATCACATGCGCCTGCGCGATACCGCGGCTGGCCGCGGCAACACCGAGATCGCGATAATGCGCGTAGGCGCGCAGCCCATCCGCCTTGAAGTCTTCCTCGCGATGATGGCTGATGGCGATGCGCTGCTTCGGACGCGGACGCTTCGCGGGCGTTTGGGTGCGGTCGCGTGTCTTCAGCGGCTTGCGCGACGAGGGTTTGCTCAGGGCGGATTTGGCGGCAACCTTGCGCGCCGCGAATTTTTTCCCGGCCGCGGTGCGAACGACCGTGCGTGCGCCCTGCTTCTTGGCCGGCTTCTTTTTGGCAGGCTTCTTTTTGGCCATCGACGTTCTCTCCCTTTCCTTGATCGGGAAAGGTTAGCACAAAACCGGCGGACTTAGGCGCCCACCGGCATGGCGAAGTCGATCAGTGCAGCCTGAACACGCCGTCGACGGCACGCAGTTCGGCCGGCTTGATCAACTTGGAATGTGCCACGGTGACCGCGAACAGCGGGCCTTCCAGCTTCCGTTCCCAGAAGGCGAGAAAATCCTTCAGCGCCGGGAAGTTCGGAAACAGATCGTAATTTTGCCAGACGTAGGTTTGCAGCAGCGAGGGGTGATCCGGCATTCGATACAGAATCTGCGCCGTCGTCAGCCCGTAGCCCAGCACTTGTTTCCGGAAGTCCTCGGAAACCGCAACCCGCGACACCATGCTAACCTCCATTGCTGGAGCGCATTTTCCGGCGTGGCCGCCAACCGGAGCCATCCGGTGGAGATGCGCTCACATGAGAGAAATGTGACGCACGATACCAACCCATCACAAGCCTAAATGTTTAATGAATTGTTGAAATTTGTTGCGTTAGCAGCAGCTTACCGCACCTGCTAATACGAAATCGGCAGGTTTGTTCGGAAAATTAATGATAGAGGCCAAATCTGGCAGGCGCCTTGGTGGAGTGCCAATTTTTCTGGTAGTAGCCCTTGTCGCAACGACAAGTCTGGATTATGTCCACCTTAGTCCCGCTGGCACTCGCTGGGGGCGACTGCCAATACCCAAAACTCTACAACATTTTCAAAAGCTTAGGAGGACTGCATGAAATTCCGTCCGCTTCACGACCGCGTCGTGGTCAAGCGCATCGACGCCGAAGAGAAGACTGCTGGCGGCATCATCATTCCGGACAGTGCCAAGGAAAAGCCCTCCCAGGGCGAAGTCATCGCCGTCGGCCCCGGCGGCCGCGACGAAGCCGGCAAGCTGATTCCGATCGACATCAAGGTTGGCGACCGCGTCCTGTTCGGCAAGTGGTCGGGCACCGAGGTCAAGATCGACAGCCAGGACCTGTTGATCATGAAGGAAAGCGACATCATGGGTGTGCTCGACGAGCCCGCCAGCAAGAAGAAGGCCGCTTAAGCCGCGCGCCCGTTGCCTCATCCTGAGGAGCCGGCGCAGCCGGCGCTTCGAAGGATGGGCCACAAGCTAAATCGTCTCATCCATCGACACGCCCGCTGAAGAGCGGCCGCTCGGGATGGGGACCCAGTTTTCAAACGGAGATCCATATGTCAGCTAAAGAAGTCAAATTCGGCGTCGATGCCCGCGACCGCATGCTGCGCGGCGTCGACATCCTCGCCAACGCCGTCAAGGTGACGCTCGGTCCCAAGGGCCGCAACGTCGTACTCGACAAGTCGTTCGGCGCTCCCCGCATCACCAAGGACGGCGTTACCGTCGCCAAGGAAATCGAGCTCGACGACAAGTTCGAGAATATGGGCGCCCAGATGGTGCGCGAAGTCGCCTCGAAGTCCGCCGATGCGGCCGGCGACGGCACCACCACCGCGACCGTCCTGGCCGCGGCGATCGTCCGCGAAGGCGCCAAGTCGGTTGCCGCCGGCATGAACCCGATGGACCTGAAGCGCGGTATCGATCTGGCGGTGGAAGCCGTCGTCGCCGACCTCGTCAAGAACTCCAAGAAGGTCACCTCGAACGAGGAAATCGCCCAGGTCGGCACCATCTCCGCCAACGGCGACGCCGAGATCGGCAAGTTCCTCTCCGACGCCATGAAGAAGGTCGGCAATGAGGGCGTCATCACGGTTGAAGAAGCCAAGTCGCTCGAGACCGAACTCGACGTCGTCGAAGGCATGCAGTTCGACCGCGGTTACATCTCGCCCTACTTCGTGACCAACGCCGACAAGATGCGCGTCGAGATGGACGACGCCTACATCCTCATCAACGAGAAGAAGCTCTCCTCGCTGAACGAACTGCTGCCGCTGCTCGAGGCCGTGGTACAGACCGGCAAGCCGCTCATCATCGTCGCGGAAGACGTCGAAGGCGAAGCGCTCGCCACCCTCGTCGTCAACAAGCTGCGTGGCGGCCTCAAGGTTGCCGCCGTGAAAGCACCGGGCTTCGGCGATCGCCGCAAGGCCATGCTGCAGGACATCGCGGTGCTGACCGGTGGCCAAGCGATCTCGGAAGACCTCGGCATCAAGCTCGAGAACGTGACGCTCGCCATGCTCGGTCGCGCCAAGAAGGTGATGATCGACAAGGAGAACACCACGATCGTCAACGGCGCCGGCAAGAAGGCCGACATCGAAGCCCGCGTGTCGCAGATCAAGGCGCAGATCGAGGAAACCACCTCGGACTACGACCGTGAGAAGCTGCAGGAGCGCCTGGCCAAGCTCGCAGGCGGCGTCGCGGTGATCCGCGTCGGCGGCGCGACCGAGGTCGAAGTGAAGGAGCGCAAGGATCGCGTTGATGACGCGATGCATGCGACCCGTGCGGCGGTTGAGGAAGGCATCGTTCCGGGCGGCGGCGTCGCCCTGCTCCGTGCTTCCGAGCAGCTCAAGGGCCTGCGCACCAAGAACGACGACCAGAAGACCGGCGTCGAGATCGTGCGCAAGGCGCTGTCCGCGCCGGCCCGCCAGATCGCGATCAACGCGGGTGAAGACGGCTCCGTCATCGTCGGCAAGATCCTCGAGAACAAGTCGTATGCTTACGGCTTCGACTCGCAGACCGGCGAATACGCCGACCTCGTCAAGAAGGGCATCATCGACCCGACCAAGGTGGTCCGTGCGGCGATCCAGAACGCAGCCTCGGTTGCGGCGCTGCTGATCACCACCGAAGCCATGGTGGCCGAGTTGCCGAAGAAGAACGCTCCGGCCGGCGGCGGCATGCCCCCGGGCGGCGGCATGGGCGGCATGGACTTCTAAGAAGTCCACTTCGCTCAGGCGAGTTCAGGAATGCAAAACCCCGGCAGCAATGCCGGGGTTTTCGTTTGGAAGTCCAACATTCAATCCTTGAATCGATTCGTCCAATCCTCGACGAGGACATGCCGGGGCAAGACGGCAGAATCTAATTTCCCAAGCCATTTCAGCATGATTTGGCTGCGCCAGTCCCCCGTCTTCAAAATATTCCCCCTTCCCGATCACCCCAAATCAGTGGCTATTCCACGCCGTCCCGTCCCATACGAGGGGCGCTCGCGATCGTCACGAACGTTGGGAGCGGGATGCGATGGACGCGCCGGCGCGCAAGACGAACGTGCCGACGCGTACGACCAAGTCGTATGGTCCTGGCGCCCCGACGCTGGCGCTAAGCTTTGCGGGCCAACCGCAGAGTGACGGTGGCAAAAAAGCCCGGTCACCGGGGAGAGTACGAAGTACGTCGTAAAGCCATTCGCGCAGGGAGAGCCGGAGTGAATCCGATTGAACCTGTGGTCCTACCCCGTGTTTTTTGCACGGACCCCACGGGTGCGATCGGCACCCGGCTTTCCCTGCGCCCTCCGTTTTACAGGAGGGTCAGAACTGACGCAGACCTCGGGCCTTCCATGTCGCGAGAGCGCGAACGCACGTCCGCGCGCTGTTTGACAACTTGAATCGGTAGCCATCACGATTTGGACGTGCGTTGGCGAAACGCGAGCCGGTCGCGCCACGCGAGCCCGATATGGGAGATACCGCGACCCGTCCGTCCCGGCCGAGAAGGCCCGCAGCTACAGGAAAATCGTATTGTGCAAGGCCGCCTGAGGCGCGTACCCGGCTGCTCGGCCGCCCAATTCAGAGATGCGCGACGACGGCTAGTCTCCGGACGCCCTGGTTGCGATAGGCGTTGAGAAACGCGTTGTAGTCGCGGAACGACACGCAGCCGTTGGAGTCGCCGTTCGGCCCCAGCATGTAGGTGTGCGCGAGCAGGCCCGCCCGGCCGTAGATCGCGCCCTCGCCGCCGACCGGCGTCAGGCGCAACGCGGCGACGCCGTGAAACAATGCTTCGCGCGGCTTGAGATCGTAGAGATGCGGCGGCGTCACACCGCGCATCCGGATGCTGGCGGAGCGCGGGTCGTCGAGGCTTGCGCCGAGACCCGAATGCGCTTCCAGCTTGGTGCCGTCCGGCAGGTAAACGGTGTGCGCCGAGATGTCGTAAACTGCGGTCTGGCGATCATAGAGCGGCGTGGCCGTGCCGACCGAGGCGATGTTCGGGGTCGGCCCGAGCGAGGCCGTAGCGTCGGCATCGGCCGATGCATAGGCCAGCGCCGTCGACGTCGACGAACCCAGCTTGCCGAACAGCCGCTCGAAGATCGACGGCTTGTCCGGTGGGGCGACAGCCGCCATAGCCGTCGCCTTGGCGCGCTGCGCCATCTCGCGAACCGATCCCCGTTTCGCCTCGGCCGGCCGCGATGTCGGCATCGGCACGGCGTCTGCGGCCTGACGATCCGGCGTCGGCGCGAGCGCGGCGACCTGGCGCGATGGAGCGACGGGCTGTCGGCTCGGCGCAACCGACTGCGGGGCTGCCGCGGCAAAGCGGTCCTCAAACGAGAACGTCGCCCCTTGGGGCGCGGTTTCACGCGTAGCGACAAGCGGCGCGGTCTCGACCACGATCGTGCTGCCGGCATCTGAGAACTGGCGGGCGGCGCGCGTCTGCTGCTTAACCAAAGTGATGTCGGCCTTGCCGCCACCTATTGTGGGATAAATGCTGGCGCCGAGAACATTGGAATAGATGGTCCAGCCGCAGGCCACTACGAGGCAAGCGACGGCGACAGTACCGAACAAATTGTGCGAGCCGACCTTCCGGGAGGAAGTTCTGGAAATACGGACCGGGAAGTCGTGGTACGCACGCGTCGTGGTATTCATTCGCCTTGCATCCGGACTGCTTCCACCTTTTCCCTCGGCCCGGCTGCGTTCGTAAGCCAGCGTCTCGAACGCGAACCCGGCGCGATATGCTCACCGTTAAAAAGTTCCGGCAGTGCATCTCGCAGAGGCACGGAGCGTCATTAAGGCGACTTTTAGTTAAATGCTGATTAAGTCGGGGCGGATGTTAGGCAGGGCAGCATGTCCCATTATGGAACATTCGAGGCTTGTCGATCAAATCGCCGTGAATTCAATATCTTAGCTCCTGATACCGGTCCCGGCCCGGCCTTCCGGCGGCGCATCTGGAATCGTCCTCATCGGCATGAAATCGGGCGTGCCATGAGGGTCTCCGTCCGGATCGGACGAAGTCCGGTTCATCTCGCGACTCCGGAAAAGGGCCAATTAGCTGACCCTCGCTCTCCGCATTTCCCGGTGGAAACGTTTGAACGCCGCGTCGCCGGACGGATTTCTGAGCCGCCCTCGGCGGTCCCGACCCGCGCATCCATCAATCTTCGGAACAGTCCCTTGAAGCAAGATGGATTGCAGGGTCCGGCCCGGCAACGACGAGAAAACTCAGAGCTTACTCCAGTTCCGGCGGCGGAGAGCGGTCGAGCACATCGCCCCTGGTGGCGCCTTCGACCAGGTCGAGCCCATAAGTTTCGATCGTGAGCGGACCGCGTTTGCGCGGCAGTTCAGTGACCCGCTCGATGTGATCGAACACCTTGTCCAGATAAGACGCGCCGCTGGCGCGCAGCTCGTCGATATACAATAGCTTGCCGCCAAGCTGGGCCGAATCCGGCTCGGGCATGTTGATCCAGCGGACGCGCTGCGTCGGCTGCACCACGCAGGTGCCTTTCGGAAGATAAAAGGTAAGCCAGCCGGTGGTGCCGTAATCCGGTGCCAGCACGCACGTGGCGCCGACGCGCTTACGCACCAGCTCGATCTGGCGCGCCAGCTCGGGCCAGCCGACGCCGACGCTGCGCACGGTGGCTTCGCGGCGATAACCGGACAACAGTCCGGTGTTGGCCTGTACGATCAGCGCGACAAACAGCACGACGCCGGTCGGCAACGCCCAGCGCAGGCAGAAATCGGCGAGACGCCGCCCCCGCTCGCCCCACCGCGTCAAATGAGCCGCTACGGCGCCCGCGACCGCAAAAGCGGGATAAATCGGCGCGAACCAATTGGCCTCGACGCGCGCATGCAGCGAATGCCAGGCAAAGTACAGCACGATGGTCCAGAACGTCGTATTGACCAGCGAGCGGGAGGCAAACGCGCCGTCTTTGCGCCGCAGCAGCGCGTAGAGCCCCAGCGTCCCCAGGATCCACACCAGCGGCGTCGCGAACGCAATCTGGGTCGGGATCAATTCGGCGATGAAGCCGGGCTTGAAATCCTCGATCCGGGCGCGGCCGAATTGCTTGATGAAGGAGACCCATTGGTGATCGGCATTCCAGAGGATCACCGGCGCGAAGATCGCCAATGTGACGAGGCCGCCGAGATAGGGCCACGGCGAGACCAGCCAGTGCCGCACTTTCGGCACCCGCACCAGCCAGATCAAAATCGCGGGACCGAAAAACAGCGCGGTGTATTTCGAGAGCAATGCGGCACCGACGGCGACCGCGACCGCAAGCCACCATACCCCGCGTCCGGTCTCCAGCACCTTGGCGAGAAACAACAACACGAAACTCGAGGCGACCAGCAGCGGCGCGTCCGGCGTCACGATCATGGTGCCGACCGCCGCCATCAAGGTAACATTGAGCAGAATGGCCGCGGTCGCGGCGACGCGCGCGTTGCCGAACAGGATCTCGGCGGCGCGGTAGACCGCCCAGCTCATCGGCAGCCCGAGCAGGATCGATACCAGCCGAACGCCCAATTCGGTGTCGCCGGCGATCATGGTGCCGAGCCGGATCACCACGGCAACCATCGGTGGGTGGTCGTAATAGCCGCCCGCCAGATGCTTCGACCAGATCCAGTAATAGGCTTCGTCGAAGGTCAATGGCGTCCAGGCCGCGGCGGCGAGCCGCAGGGCCACCAGCGCCAGGATGGTCAGCGCCGTGTTACGCGCCAGCCGCGATTCCGGCAGGCTCATGTCGAACTCATTGCAGACTCATGGGCGATCATCCGGGCGGATCATCGCTTGCGCCAGACGAACAGCCCGGACATCGCATAATTCCAAACCACGCCCATCAGCGCGCCGGCCGCCCCCGCCAACCACCAGATCGGCTCTTGGGCATAGACCGAGAACGCAACGCCGACATTGGCGGCCAGCCCGACGCTGCAAACGAGGTAGAACAACAACAGGCCGCGCACGATCGCAAAGCCCTTCAACCGCTGGTCGCGATAGGTGAGAAAGTTGTTGAGCAGGAAGTTGCTGGTCATGGCGACCAGCGCCGCGCATCCCTGTGCCTCCGCGAACTCCAGGTCAAACCCGTCGAGCGCAATGAACAGCGTGGCGAAATGCACGAACACGCCGAGCGAGCCGACCATGGCGAACAACAGGAAGCGCAGGGACACCGCATCGTTGGTCAGTTTCGCCAGCACAAGACCCAGGAAGTCCAGCGCCACCATCGAGTCCAGCTTGCTTTCGCCATGCAGCCGCGAACCGAAGGTATAGGGGATCTCCTTGACGCGCAGGTCCCCGCGCGCGGTGGCGACGATATCGAGCAGTATCTTGAAGCCGTGCGTCGAAAGCTGTGGCGCCAGTTGCTCGAAACGTTCACGGCGGATCATGAAAAAGCCGCTCATGGGATCGGCGATCTTGACCCGCAGCACGCGCTGGGCGACCTCCGTTGCGAGCGCGCTGGCGCCGGCGCGGTGCTTGTTAAAACTGTCGGCGCTGCCGCCTTCGATGTAGCGGCTGCCGATCACGAGATCGGCGGCATCGCTTTGCAGGAGCGCCAGCATCTTCGGCAACTGGGTCTCGTCGTGCTGCAGGTCGGCATCGATTACCGCCGCGCAGGGCGCGCTCGAGGCCAGGATACCCTCGATACAGGCACCGGACAGGCCGCGACGCCCGATCCGCCGGATGCAGCGAACCCGCCGATCCTCCCGCGCCAGCCCGCGCACCACGTCCCACGTACTGTCGGGAGAGTTGTCGTCGACAAAGATCACTTCCCAGGCGACGCCGGCCAGCGCCGTTTCCAGCCGCCGGAACAGCGTGGTCACGTTGTCGCGCTCGTTGAACGTGGGGACGATGACCGAAAGCTCAGGCGCTACAGCGGCCTGCGGCAGGCTTTCGGCGCCTGGTCTGATGGCTTCATTCATGCCGCAGCGTATAGCCGCAGCCCCCCGCGATGCCAAGGCGCAGCCGTTCTAAAACAGGGGTAAAACGGGCCTGAAACGAACCAAAAAAGGTCCGAAAATACCAACGACCACGAACAACAGGCGCGCGTACATCCGGCGCAGCCAAGCTATTTCGTGGTCGTTCCAGCGCCGGAGCTATCAAGCGTCAACGTCGCCGTTGTATCCCAAATGGGTGTGGCGGAGCGATTCCGCAAGGGGCAGTAGCAATCCGATCAGCCCTCACCAGGTCCCATTGCGCGCCAGAACGGCGCCGTTGTCGGCCACGCCGGCTCGACAAGTTCCGGCCACGGGACTGCTAAATTATCGGCCGAGAAAACCCCCATGGCATCGCGCGGTCAGGGAACCCTAGCGTGCGACGTTACCAACATTTCATCCCCGGCCATGTTGGTTACGTATGTTTGTCGCCTACTTCAGGAGCTAGGAGGAGCCGATGAAACAGTCCGATCACTTCCGCGAAAATGCCGACAATTGCCAGCAGCTCGCCGAGCGCGCACCCGATCACGCGAGCTATCTTCGCTACAAGCGCATGGAAGACGCATGGCGCTCGCTGGCCGACGAACAGGATTGGCTCGATGGCGAAACGTCGCCGATCACTATTGCGATAACGTGACCCCGGCTTCCCGGGATCGGGTACACCACAACACCAAAGCTCGCCGCTCTTGGAAGTCTCCATGCGCCATCCAGGTCGCGAAAAGCGGCGCCGGCGGCAATAGCGTAATTGCCACGCCCACGATCATCCAGCCCCCTTCTTGAACTACGCGGAAATTCCGCGTGTGCCTGGGGCACGGAGCAACTGGCCAACGGCGAACGATTTGACTAGGCTTGCTCCGACGACGATCACATCCTCTCAAGACAACGAGACCCGCGCGTGAGCAAGAGCCCACAGGCTGCGTCAAAGAGCGGCCACATCTATATCGGCGTCGGCGGCTGGACTTTCGCGCCGTGGCGCGGCGTGTTCTACCCGGAGAAGCTGACGCAAGCCAAGGAACTGGAATACGCCGCCTCCAAGCTGACCTCGATCGAGATCAACGGCACTTATTATGGTTCGCAGAAGCCCGAAAGCTTCCGCAAATGGGCGCGCGAGGTGCCCGATGGTTTTGTGTTTTCGCTGAAGGGACCGCGCTTCGCGACCAACCGGCGGGTGCTTGCCGAAGCCGGCGATTCCGTAAAGCGGTTCTACGATTCCGGCGTGCTGGAGCTGGGCGACCGGCTGGGCCCCGTACTGTGGCAATTCGCCCCGACCAAAAAATTCGACGCCGCCGATTTCGGCAAATTCCTCGAGTTGCTGCCGCGACGGCTCGACGGCCGCACGCTGCGCCACGTGGTCGAGGTCCGCCATGACAGTTTTTGCGCGCCCGAATTCGTTGCGCTGTTGCGCCAATTTGCGACCCCGGTCGTGTTCGCCGAACACGGCAAGTACCCGGCAATTGCCGACGTCACCGGCGACTTCGTCTATGCACGGCTGCAAAAGGGCAACGACGAGATCAAGACCTGTTACCCGCCGAAGGCGCTCGACGCCTGGGCCAAGCGCTTCCAACTCTGGGCGGATGGCGGCGAGCCCGACGATTTGCCGCGCGTCGACCCGTCAAAGGCGAAGAAGGCACCTCGCGACGTCTTTGCCTACGTGATCCACGAGGGCAAGGTGCGCGCGCCCGCCGGCGCGATGGAATTGATCGAACGCGTGAAATAATCGGAGCAACGTGTGGCCAAGGCCAAAACGCTCTTCACCATCGGATACGAGCAAACGCCCGCCAAATCCGTGCTCGACGAGTTGGAAGCCGCCGGCGTGAAGCTTCTGGTCGACGTGCGCGCGGTGGCCGCGTCGCGCCGCCCCGGCTTCTCGAAGAGCCAACTCGCCGCCGGGCTCGACGCGCGCGGCATTTCGTATTTGCATCTGCGCGGGCTCGGAACGCCGAAAGAAGGCCGCGAGGCCGCCCGCAGCGGCAAGTTCGAGGCGCTGCATCGCATTTATGCCGCGCATCTCAGGACGTCGCAGGCCAGGGAAGAGCTGGACGAATTATCCTCGCTGGTCAGAAAATCAGGACCGGTCTGCATTCTCTGTTACGAACGTGACCACCTGCACTGCCACCGCCAGTGGATCGCCGAGATCATCGAGGACCGCGACGGGGTCAAGGTTGGAAACCTGGTTGCACCGCAGGTTTAGCGGTCGCCCCTGCCCGCCAATCGAAACGTACCCGCCATCATCTGCACGCACCGGCCGCCGACATGGGCGGACGTCACCGCGCCGCCCCGCTTGCGGACGCGGGTCGACAATAGGCTCGGTCGCCCCATATCGACGCCCTGTCCGACACACAGCTTCAATTCGGCCTCACGCTCGCTCGACAGATCGGCAAGCAACGCCGCGGCCGCCACGGTGGCGCTGCCGGTCGCGGGATCTTCGGTGAGGCCACCAGACCCCGGATGAAACATCCGCGCCTGCAGGTCGCATGGCGCCTCATCCGATGGCACGTCGCGCGTGTAGAGATAGACCGCATCGGAGCCATCCAAGGGGAAGCTGCGAGCGAACGCCACGGCGTCTGGACGGGCCTGCCGCAACGCCGCGCGCGAGGCCAGTTCAGCGACCAGAAACGGCAAGCCAACCGAAACGATCTGCGGTGGATGTCGGTCAGTCCTGATATCGGCCGAGGACAACGAAACGCAGGATGCTGCCTGTTCGGCGCTGAATTGTGTCAGCCTCGACAGCGGTTGCGGAGCGGTCAGTTCAGCACCGACCACCGCACCGTCGTCATTCAGGATCTCGACCGGCACCAGACCTGCTTTTTCCTCGAACAGCAGTCGCGCCGGCACTTTGGCCGCCTGCATCGCGAGCACAAAGGCCGTGCCGACATTGGGATGGCCGGCGAATGGAATTTCCTCGCGCACAGTAAAGATTCGAACCCGCGCGTCATGAGCGGCGTTCTGTGGCGGCAAAACGAAGGTCGTCTCCGTATAGTTGAACTCGGAAGCGATCGCCTGCATCTGCGCCGTTGACAAATCGTCGGCGTCGAGGACGACCGCAAGCGGGTTGCCGCCGAAGGGATACTCCGTGAACACATCCACGGTAACGTACCGCCGTTGCATCTGTTCTCCTTCGTTCACTATCCCGGCTGCCACACTGCCATCGGCCGGTCAGGAGGAGCGCTAGCTATGAAACTTCAGGCCATCCACGATCTTGTCGATTACCTTGCGCTCGCCGCGCATGGCAACGCCGACCAGATTGAGCTCATCGCGGATCACGGCCTTGACCGCTTCCCGATTGGCCGCGTCATGCGTGGTCTTGAACATATCCTCGGTGTAAACCGCGGGCGTCACGTTGCGGGCGAGCGCCCGTTCGAGCGCGCGGGTCAATGCCGGCCGATCGGCACCATAGATCAGGATCGGCTGGCCGATCAGCGACAGATATCGCGTGCCTGAACCGTCCTCATAGGGCTCGCCGACGCATTCCGGAAAAGCCGCGGTGATACCGCTGGTCAGGAACGCCGCGACATTCAGCTTCTGCCACGCTTCCAGATCGTTGCGGATCACGACCGCAATCTTGGTGTCGAATTGCATGATCGAGCCCCGGAAAAGGCAGTTGCGGGTCAGCGCCGGGGCGCCGCCCGGAGTGACGATCATAAAATCAGTCTTTGCGGCGGAAACCTAGCCCTTGGCGTCGCAGGCCCAGGCGCGGATTACGCATTCCTTGCCACCGAATTCGTAGCACTTGCGCGTAGCCGTATTGAGCGAGCTTGAGATGCGCGGCGCGACCGCATAGCCATGGGCGCCGCAGGGATTGGTCATATCGATCGACAGCGCGGCACAGGAACGCCTCATCGTCACGGTGGTGCATTCGCCCTTGCATTGCTTGCGGGCCGCCGCCAGCGCTCCCGCTTCGGCGGCGTAGTCGTACGCCTCGCCGTAAGCACCGCATTTACCGATGGCGAACGCGCCCGCCGCCCGTGTCTCGGTCGCGAATGGAGATCCCGCCAGCGTCACGGTCAAGGCAAGTACAAACATCGCGAGGCGTTGCAGTGCGGTCAAAGACGTCAAAATCCCCTCCCCCGAGGTCATCCCGGCGCAAGAACTAGCGCACGGGCGTTTCCACTTGGTGAACAAGGGATCGAAAACGAATTCGTGAATCAGCGCGAGAGCTTTCCCCGGCCGGAGTCTCGCCGCGCGAATTTCTTCTTACGACAAGCGCTCCGGATGACGGTTGCTTTGCCGCGCGGCTGCCAGCGCCTCCGGGGTATCGATGTCAAGGAACGCGCCGCGGCCCTCGACCGGGACTTCCGCCACCGCCTCGTTGTGCCTGGCGATCAGGTGCCGGGCACCAACGTCGCCATCGAGCGTCATCAATTCGTCGAAGAACCGGCGCGACCACAACACCGGGTTGCCGCGCCGGTTGTCGCTGACAGGCACCGCAATCAAATTGCCCCGGTCCGGCGCGAATGCCCCGATCAGGCGATCGATCAGGCGCGCATCAATCAGCGGCATATCGCCGAGACACACCACCGCGGCGTCCGCTGTGGCAGGCACCGCCGCAATTCCGGTCTTGACCGAGCTTGCCAATCCCGTGGCGAAATCCGGATTGCGCACGAATTTTACCTTAAGCCCGGCCAAGGCCTTCTCGACCTGGGCGGCCTGATGTCCGGTCACCACAATCGCTTCGGACACTTTGGACGCCAGCACCTGCTCGGTCACGATGCGGACCAGCGGCTTGCCGCCGAGTTCGGCCAGCAATTTATTGGGACCGCCCATCCGGGTCGAGCGCCCGGCGGCCAAAATCACTCCGGCGATATTACGATTGCCCTCGGCATCCGAAGACTTGCGCGGCTGTGGCCGGGTGACGATCTCCATCAGCAGCCCCCCGACCCCCATGCCGGTGAGATCCGAGCGCGTGACCTTGAGACCCGCCAACAGGCGCATCAGCACCCAGTCGAACCCGTTCTCCACCGGGGAGCGCGCACAACCGGGCGCACCCAGCACCGGCGCGCCACCGGCATTGCCGATCAGCAGCAGATTGCCGGGATCGACCGGCATCCCGAAATGCTCGATCTTGCCGCCGACGCTTTCGAGTGCCGCCGGAATCACGTCGCGCCGGTCTGCGATCGCCGAGGCGCCGAACACGATCACCAATTCGGCACCGAGGCCAAGCAATTCCTTGATCGCCGCGGCGAGCGCCGCCTCCTCATGCGGCACCCGGCGCTCGGCGATAATCGCTGCCCCCGCGGGAGCCAGCCGGTCGGCGGTAACCCGCAGCGTTTTATCGATCACCTTCACCGCCAACCCGGGCAACACCGTCGAGACGATACCGACGCGCTTGATCTTGTACGGCGCTACCCGCATGCGGCCGGTTTCCGCCGCCGCCACCGCCCGATCGCACAGATCGGCAGCGATCCCGAACGGCACGATCTTCACGGTTGCGATCATCTCGCCGACCACGACGGCCTTGAATGCCGGCAGCGTCGCAAACGTGATCGCTTCATCGACGCGGTTGATGTTGTCCACCGCCTCGCGGTCAACGACCAGCACACCGGCCTGCGCCGCGAACAGGTTCGAACGCCCGGTGAAGGCTCGCTCGACATCCACTCCCTCGCCGGCAATGGCACGCGCGATGCCACCGGCGGCTACGTCTTCGGAGACGTCGCCGTCCTCAAGCCGGACCACGACGATTTCCTTGACGCCTGCCTTGTTGAGCGCCTCGACTTCGGCCGAACCGATCGTGGTGCCCTTTTTCAGCACCAGCGATCCCTGACGCAGGGTATGAACCGTGACACCGCCGAGCGCGTCCGCCGGACTGGCAGGGCCGAATTTCATGCTGCGTTCTCTTTTGGAAGCCGCAGTTGGGCGGTGATCTCGGCCATGATCGCAACCGCGATTTCGGAAGGCGACACCGCGCCAATGTTGAGGCCTATCGGCGCATGGATACGCGCGATATCGGCGTCGGTGGCGCCTTGCGCCTTCAGGCGTTCGCCGCGCTTGGCGTGGGTCTTTCGCGAGCCGAGCGCGCCGATGTAGAAACAGTCGCGTTCGAACGCGTGCAATAGCGCGGGATCGTCGATCTTCGGATCGTGCGTCACCGCAACGAACGCGGTATAGTGATCGACATCGAGCGGCGGCAGTGCCACGTCGGGCCATTCCGCGATCAGCGGCACGTCCGGAAACCGCTCGGGACTGGCGAACGCCGTGCGCGGGTCCACCACCGTCACATCGTAGTCCAGCGACCGCGCCAGCGGCGCCAGCGCCTGGCTGATGTGGACCGCTCCGATGATGACAAGGCGCGCGGTAGGTGCGTAGACGTTGATAAACAGCTTCTTGCCGTCGACCTCGATCATGCCGCTGGTACCCATGCGCAACTGCTTCGACAGTTCGGCGCGCAAGCGATCGGCAGGAATATCCTTGGCCTTGACCAGGCGTTGCTCGCCATTGGCGATATCCGTGATCACGATCGCGGGCCGCCGCGCGGCGCGCTCGGCATTCAATTCTGCAAGCGTCTGGCTTTTCACGACTAACCGACTTTCTCGACGAATACGCGAATAGTGCCGCCACAGGAAAGGCCGACATTCCACGCGGTCTCGTCGGCCACGCCGAACTCGAGCATCTTGGGCTGGCCGCTGGCGATCACATCGAGCGCTTCGGTAACGACGGCACCCTCGACGCAACCGCCCGATACCGAGCCCAGGAACGTTCCGTCATCGTTGATGACGAGGCTCGAGCCCGCCGGGCGCGGCGCGGAGCCCCAGGTTTGAACCACCGTCGCCAGCGCGACGCCGTGGCCGGCTTTCTGCCAGTCCTCAGCCGCCCGGAGAATATCTTCGTCGCGATTGAGCATGGGAGCCTCTTTCAAGCTGCGGGACGGATATGACTGAAATGATGCGACGGCATCGCCGACGACAGGGCAGCAATCAGTCCCTCGATTGAACTCAAATTATGCACCGGGCGGAATTCGTCAACGTGCGGCAGCATCATTTTGATGCCCTGCGCCTTGGGCTCGAAGCCGCCGTAGCGCAATAGCGGATTGAGCCAGATCAGCCGGCGGCAGGACCGGTGTAGCCGGTCCATCTCGAACGCCAGTTTGGCGTCGGCCTCGCGCTCCAAACCGTCGGAAATCAACAGCACGATGGCGCCCTGCCCAAGCACGCGGCGGCCCCAGAGTTTGTTAAAACTATGCAGCGAGGTGGCGATGCGGGTGCCGCCGGCCCAGTCCTCCACGGTCGACGAACAGCTCGCCAGCGCTTCGTCGGGATCGCGCGCGCGTAACGCCCGAGTGACATTGGTCAGTCTCGTCCCGAACAGGAACACCGAGACGCGCTTGCGAGCGTCGGTGACGGCATGAAGAAAATGAAGGAACAGCCTGGTATATTCGCTCATCGAGCCGGAGATATCGAGCAGAGCCACGATTGGCGCCGGCTTGTCGATCAACCCCAACCGATGGATGTCGATGATGTCGCCGCCAGTGCGCAACGAACCGCGCAGGGTACGGCGCATGTCCAGCCGCAGGCCGCGTGGATCCGGCCGGTAGCGGCGGGTGCGCAATTCGGCCTGCGGCAATTTCATCTGCGCGATGGCCCGCGTCACTTGTGCGATTTCGGCCGCGCTCATCTGCGCGAAATCCTTTTTCTGCAGCACTTCCTTGTCGGACACCGAAAGCTTGAGTTCCTGCGTCTCGGTCTGCGGTGTCTCGCTCATGGACGGCTGCGACAACGCCTCCTGGACCCGGCGCGAGGCCGGCGGCGGTTTTTTCCGGGCATGGTCCGGCAGCGGTACCGAATCCAGCATCTGTTTCCAATCCTCGGCGGCCCGGAAGAACAGGTCGAAGGCCTGCGCGAAAATCAGCGCGTGCTCGTGACGTTTGACGAAGACGGCTTCCAGCGTGGTGAACACATCGGCGCGATTGCCGATATCGATCACCTGCAGCGCGTTCAACGCATCGATCACCGCGCCGGGCCCGACCGGTATCCCCGCCGTCCGCAACGCGCGGGCAAAACCGACGACGTTGTCGGCCATTTGGCCGGTCGGGGGCGAGAGGTGATCGATGGCCATGCGGAGAACCCGTTTTCCGGGGTTCGTCATTCCGGGATGTGCGTAGCGCAGGCCCGGAATGACGCCCGTCGTTACTACGACGCGCGAACTAACTCTCGCTCGTCGCTTCCTTGAGCACCTTCTGCAACGCCTCGCCCTGCATGCGCGCGATGTCATCCTGATATTTCAACAGCGCGCCCAGCGTGTCGCCAACCATTTGCGGCGTCAGCGAACGGGCGTCGAGTTCGGTCAGCGCGGTGGCCCAGTCGATGGTCTCGGCCACGCCCGGCGACTTGTAGAAATCCTGCTCGCGAAGCGCCTGGACAAATCCGACCACCTGCTGCGACAGCTTGGCGGAAATACCCGGGACACGCGACTTGACGATCGCCAGTTCGCGTTCGGCCGAGGGATAATCGACCCAGTGATACAGGCATCGGCGCTTCAGCGCGTCGTGTATCTCGCGCGTTCGGTTCGAGGTGACGATGACAATCGGTGGCTGCGGCGCCTTGACGGTGCCGAATTCGGGGATCGTCACCTGGAAGTCGCTGAGGATTTCCAGCAGATAGGCTTCGAACGCCTCATCGGCGCGGTCGAGTTCATCGATAAGGAGCACCGGCGCGCCCGCCACATCCGGCTCCAGCGCCTGCAGCAGCGGTCGCTTGATCAGGTAGCGGTCAGCGAAGATGTCGGAGGACAACTGGTCGCGATCGGTATCGCCGGCCGCTTCCGCCAGCCGGATCGCAATCATCTGCGCCGCGCTGTTCCACTCATAGACCGCCGAGGCCACGTCAAGGCCCTCGTAGCATTGCAGCCGGATCAGCTTTCGCCCGAGCGCCGCCGACAGCACCTTGGCGATTTCGGTTTTGCCGACACCGGCCTCGCCCTCCAGGAACAGCGGCCGGCCCATCCGCAGCGACAGATAGGTCACCGTCGCGAGCGAGCGCTCCGCGAGATAGCCACGCGAGGTCAGGAGTTCGAGCATCCCATCGACGGAGGAAGGCAACGCCGAGGCACTCATGGGAAAGCCAATCTTGTTGAACCGCGAATCGGCAACGTCACACTTTGGCGGTGGCGGCTTCTACAGCGCGGCGCGCCAAAACGCCGATCAGATGCGCACGATACTCGGCGCTGCCGTGCAAGTCGCTGTTCAAACCCTCGGCTGGCACCGACAACCCTTCGAGCGCCTTGGGCGAGAAACGCTTCTTCAACGCCTCCTCGAAAGCGGCGACGCGAAACACACCGTCGGAGCCGGCGCCGGTGACCGCAACGCGGACATCCGACGGACGCTTGGCCACGAACACCCCGACCAACGCATAGCGCGAGGCCTGGTTACGAAACTTGACGTAGGCGGCCTTCTTCGGCACCGGGAACATCACCTTGGTGATGATCTCGTCGCTCTCGAGCGAGGTCGAGAACAGCCCCTGGAAGAACTCCTCCGGCTTCAGTCGACGCTTGTTGGTGACGATGGTGGCGCCGAGCGCAAGGCAGGCCGCCGGATAATCGGCCGTGGGATCGTTATTGGCGAGCGAGCCGCCGATGGTGCCCTTGTGGCGCACCGCGGGATCGCCGATCAGGCCGGCGAGTTCGGCCAGCGCCGGGATCGCCTCGCCCACAATCGCCGAAGCCGCGACATCGGCGTGCTTCGCGGTGGCGCCGATCACCAGCGCGCGACCCTTCATTTCGATGCCGTCGAGCCCTTCGATGTGCGAGAGATCAACCAGATGCGGCGGACTAGCCAGACGCTGCTTCATGACCGGCACCAAGGTGTGGCCGCCGGCAATGAGCTTTGCCTCTTCGTTCTTGATCAGCAGATTGGCGGCCTGCCGCACAGTCGCCGGACGGTGGTATTTGAATTCGTACATGAGGGATTCCTGGTCGCCGCGCGGGGACTGAGCTTAAGCGAGATCGGAGTTGGCCATCGCCTTGGCGCCCGCAGCGATCGATTGAACGATATTCTGGTAGCCGGTGCAGCGGCACAAATTACCTTCGAGTTCCTCGCGAATGGTGTGGTCGCTGAGATCGTGTCCCTTGCGATGAACCATGTCGACCGCGGTCATGATCATGCCGGGCGTGCAGAAGCCACATTGCAAACCATGATGCTCGCGGAACGCCTCCTGCATGGGGTGAAGAGGAGCGCCATCGGCGGAAAGACCCTCGATGGTCCGGACCTCGTGGCCATCGGCCATCACCGCCAATGTCGTGCAGGACTTGACCGCCTTGCCGTCGAGATGGACGACGCAGGCGCCGCACTGCGAGGTATCGCAACCGACATGGGTGCCGGTCAGCCGCAGATTTTCACGCAAAAACTGGACCAGCAGGGTACGGGGATCGACGTTGGCGTTGACGGGATTGCCGTTCACGATCAGGGAAATCTTGGCCATTCAGCACTCTCTTCATCTGCGCCGCCGCATATCCGCGGCGCAGCCGATTAAAATCATTCCAAGGCCATAATATGGGCCATTCCGGCAATGAGCAACCTCACCTGGGGCATGGCTTGAACCGGCCTTGAAACCGGCATTCGGGCGTTCAGCCGAGGCCGAAGAAACCAGCCTTCGGTGAGCAAGTTTTCGAGACCGCGCCTTACGACTAACCTTGCACGGCCTTGGCGAAATTTGCGAAAAACTCGTCGGCCAGTTTCTTGGCCGAACCGTTGATCAGCCGCTGGCCGAGTTGGGCGAGCTTGCCCCCGATCTGGGCCTCGACGTTGTAAGTCAACAAAGTGCCGCCATCCTTCTCGGCCAGCGCCACCGTGGCGCCCCCCTTGGCGAAACCGGCGACGCCGCCCTCGCCCTCGCCTGAAATCTTGTAGCCGTTGGGCGGATCGAGATCGCTCAGGGTGACCCGGCCCTTGAAGCGCGCCGAGACCGGTCCGACCTTCATCTTCGCGACCGCGCGGAAACCGTTGTCCTCGGTTTTTTCCAGCTCTTCGCAGCCGGGAATGCAGACCTTGAGCACTTCCGGATCGTTCAACTTGGCCCACACGGCCTCGCGCGGCGCCGCAAGCTGGACCTCGCCGTTCATCGTCATGGCCATGTGATTCGCCTCCCGTAAAGCTCAGGCGCCGTCACGCGCCTGTACCATCCTCAAGTAAAGCACGGCCGCGCCAAATGAAAGGGGATCGCCACGCGTGGTGCGATGCATATTCGCACTGCACCAGGCAAAAGCATTTGGCTTCCACCGCCCGGAATGATTAGGTCCCGGACACATGAGTACCGCCCTTTCGCCCCTGCTCGCGCCGATGCTGTCGAGCGCCGCCATGCGCGCCGTCTGCGACGACATGGCCTATTTGCAGCGCATGCTTGATTTTGAAGCCGCGCTGGCGCGCGCAGAAGCCGCCACCGGCATCATTCCCTCGAACGCCGCGGCTCCGATCGCGGCCGCCTGCCGGGCAGAGGCTTTCGACCTGGCCGCACTGGCCGAAGCAGCAACCAAATCCGGCAACCTTGCGATCCCGCTCGTCAAAGTGCTCACAGCTAATGTTGCGAAGTCCGATGCGGACGCCGCCCGCTACGTTCACTGGGGCGCTACCAGCCAGGACGCGATCGACACCGCCACGATGCTGACCCTGCGCGCGGCGCTGGATGCTTTGCAGACCGACATCGAGCGAGCGATCGAGGGCTTCGCCTCCCTGGCGCGTCTGCATCGCAATACCCCGATGGTGGCGCGGACCTGGCTGCAGCATGCGCTGCCGATGCCGTTCGGGCTCAAGCTTGCAGAATATGCCGCGGCGCTCGATCGCTCGCGCGGGCGGGTAAGAAGATTGCGCCAAGAGGCGCTGGCGTTGCAATTCGGCGGCGCGGCGGGCACGCTGGCGGCGCTTGGCGACGATGGTTGGAGGGTCGCCGAGAAACTCGCGCAAGAACTCGCGCTTCCGTTACCCGATGCGCCCTGGCACGCCCATCGCGATCGTATCGCGGAGGTCGCCTCCGTGCTCGCCATCATCACGGGAACGTGCGGCAAGATCGCCCGCGACGTGTCGCTGATGATGCAGACCGATGTGGCCGAGGCGTTCGAACCATCCGGCGAAGGCCGCGGCGGCTCTTCGACCATGCCGCACAAGCGCAATCCGGTCGCAGCCGCAACAGCGCTTGCCGCGGCCACCATGGCGCCCCACCTGGCGGCAACGATATTCGCGGCACAGGTCGGCGATCACGAGCGCAGCGCAGGGCCGTGGCACGCGGAGTGGCCGACCCTGCCGAACCTGCTGCTCGTTACATCCGGCGCGCTAGCGGCCGTCGTCGATATCGCCGAAGGCCTCGAGGTCGACGCTGTCCGCATGCGCGATAATCTTGGGGCGACCCGCGGGCTCATCATGGCCGAATCCGTGACGATGGCGCTGGCGGAAAGGATCGGCAAGCGCGAGGCCCATCACCTCGTCGAGGCGGCCAGCAAGCAAGCCGTCGCCCTCAAGAAGGACTTGCGTGAGGTACTGACTGAAACCCCTGAGATAACGGCCCATCTTGACGCCGGAAAACTTGCCGACCTGTTCGAGCCTATGGCCTATCAGGGTGTCTCGCAGGCGCTGATCGACCGCCTGCTGGCCACGCTCGACGGCAAGTAACTCAAGGCGACCACAACAGGCTTGCCTCAAAATGGGTTCTGTCAAATTGAGCTCTCTCAAAATGTCATGGCCAAAATGGCCAGGCCGGGCTTGACCCGGCCACCCATCCTCTTGAATAGATTCTTCCTTCCAGACGGATGCGTGGATCACGTACGCGCATGACAGCAGAGGTTTCAACGCCATGCCGATGATCGACGCCGACGGTTGCCTGCTCAACGTATCGGTCGAAGGCCGCGACGGCGGGACCACCCTGATGTTGTCGAATTCGCTGGGCTGCACATTGCAAATGTGGGAGCCGCAGATGAAGGCGCTGACGCCGCTGTTTCGCGTGATCCGCTACGACCGCCGCGGCCACGGCAAGTCCGGCGTCCCGCCCGGCCCGTATTCGATGGAGCGTTTCGGCCGTGACGTGCTCGCAATCCTCGACGACCTCAATATCGAGAAGGTGCATTGGTGCGGACTGTCGATGGGCGGCATGGTCGGGCAATGGCTCGGCGCCCACGCGCCTGAACGCTTCGACCGGATGATCCTCTCCAATACCAGTTGCTACTATCCGGATCCGACCAACTGGCTGAACCGCATCAAGGCGGTCAAGGAAGGTGGCCTCGCGTCGGTCGCCGACGCCGTGATCGCGGGCTGGTTGACCGCGGATTTCCGCGAACGCGAGCCGCAGACGGCGGCAAGCATGAAGGCGATGCTGCTGGCGACGCCGGTGCAAGGCTATCTTGCCTGCTGCGAGGTGCTGAGCACGCTCGACCAGCGCGAGTTGTTGCCTCGCATCAAAAGCCCGACGCTGGTGATCGCCGGACGTCAGGATATGGCGACCCCGCTCGCCGCCGGCGAGTTGATCCGCAGCCAAATTCCGCGTGCGAGCCTGACAATTCTCGACGCCGCGCATATTTCCAACGTCGAACAATCCCACGCCTTCACCGACGCCGTGATCGGCTTCCTGACGCAACGCTAATCAGAGGCAGCGATGGACGACCACAAACGCCGGAATGACGGCATGACGCAGCGCCGCAAGGTGCTCGGCGATGCCTGGGTCGACAAGTCGATCGACAACAGGAATTCGTTCAATACCGATTTCCAGGACCTGATCACGCGCTACGCGTGGGGCGAAATCTGGACCCGACCGCATTTCGACCAGCGCACCCGGCGCGTGCTGGTGATCGGCACCATGGTCGCGCTC
The DNA here is from genome assembly GCA_963756215.1 of uncultured Alphaproteobacteria bacterium. Taxonomy (GTDB): domain Bacteria; phylum Pseudomonadota; class Alphaproteobacteria; order Rhizobiales; family Xanthobacteraceae; genus Bradyrhizobium. The sequence goes on from CAVWMY010000007.1 coordinate 82,373, forward strand.
GGTCAGTGGGATGAGTTTCGCCTTCACGTCCGCGCGGCGCTTTCGGAAGGTGGCTTCACGCCGGATGACATCAAGGAAATCCTGCTGCAGCAGGCGATCTATTGCGGCGTGCCCGCCGCCAACCACGCCGTCAAGGAAGCCTCAGCGATTGTTCAGGAGTTGGGGCTGCTCGAGGGGTAGTTCGACCTGCGGCACGGGCTGAACCGGTTGCTCCACGAGCAGCACGATCGCGGTGCCGAGCAGCATCAACAGTTCCGTGGCATGCAGCCGAAGTGCAGCGGTCTCGCCAACCTGCGAGGCCATCACCATACTGGCAAAGCTGATGATGCTGCCGATCGCCAGCGCCAGCGCCAGCGCTTCGTCGCCGCCGCCGCTCTTTCGCACCGAAGCGCGGGGGATGAGGACCAGAAAGACCGCAAAAAACGCCGCCACCGTGAGCTTGCCCAGCGCCAACAGCCACGCCATCCGGACCGTGCTGATGGCGGCGAGCTGCAGATGGTCGCTGATGAACAGCGCGACCGAAATATTGGACCGCTCATAGAGACCGTGGATCGGCGAGACCATGATCTTGAACGCGACGCCGGTCCAGGTCGGGATGAAATAGGCGGCCAACAGCGCGCCATTGAATGTGCTGATCCGCCATTTTGTGGACATGTCGCTACCCGGCTGTTCCCGCCCCGGTAGGGGACGGCGGCTTCGTCGGCCGAGGTAACTCGCCTAAACAGCGGTGAGCAATTTAAACCCTTTGTTTACCTTAACGGGGACGCGATCGACCTCCGTACCTCGCTACCGGAGAAGCCGGGAAGAATTCCTTCGAGAACCGCATGAATAAACCGGGCGTGATCTTGGCCCCTGCCCTGATCAGGAACAATCGATTTCGCCGGTGATGCGATGCCGCCTATTTGAAGTCGGCATGGTCGCTCATGGCGAGGTGGATGGTGACGAAGAAGCAGAATGCTTTTCCCGAATTGTCCGCAGACGAAGGGGCCGACCGTACCTGGCGCATCGACATGATTGCACCATCGGTCACAACTGCCTTCGTCAAGGACGGCGAGCACTGGAGCTACGAGCAATTCAGAACCGAAATCGATCGCCTCGCGGCCGGCCTCCTGAAGCAAGGGATAAATCCAGGCGATCGAGTTGCGCTTCATCTGCGCAACGGCCATGAGATTGCGGCGGCCTACTACGCCTGCTTCCGCGTGGGAGCCATCGCGGCACCTTTAAATCTCCGGTTCAAGACGGCGGAGCTGGAGGATGCGCTGCGGCGAATAAAGCCGAGTCTCTACATCGGGGACGCCGATCTTTACAGTCTCCTCGCCGAGACGGATGTCACGATACTTGGCGCCGGGGCGCGCTACGTCACAGACGCCGCTCGACACGGAGACGCACGTCCCTGGACTTCGCTGCTGGCCGAGCCCGAGTCTGGATCACCATCACGGCAAGTGGACGAAAACGCGCCCGCCATTCTCTTGCTGACATCCGGGACCACGGGCGAGCCCAAACTGGTCGCGCACAGCATTGCAACACTGAAAGCCGCAGCCAACCATCTGCAGACGCTTGGCGCCGACCAAGGAGGTGTCATCGCGTTGGTGCGGCCGATGGTGCATTCCAGTGGCTTCTTCTACATGCTCTGCGCGATCCGCAACCGCATGACGGCCGTCCTCCTCGACACAACCGATCCCGACGTCCTTCTTGACGCGATCGAAACGCATCGTTGTACCTACCTGCCGGTTCCGCTTGCAAGTTGCCGGGCTCTCACGGAGCGACAACGCGAAAACCCGAGGGATATCTCGTCGCTGAAGGCCTGCGCGATCAGCGCGGACATCTGCCCTCCCGGACGCCAAGAGGCATTTCGGGAGGTTTTCGGACTTCCGCTGAATTCGTTCTGGGCAGCGACGGAAGGTACGTTCCCGTTCACCTATGGCACGCAATCCGGGGCTGTCGGGCAAGCCCGCCCCCACAGCGAGGTTAAGCTTGTAGCGGATGATGGCGCCGCGGTCGCCGCCGGCGAAATCGGCGAGCTTCTCGTTCGCGGGCCGCATGTCATGCTTGGTTATTGGACCGGCCCCGGCAAGCTGCACGGACTTGAAGACGGCTGGTATCGTTCCGACGACATGATGCGACGAGATGAGAAAGGAGACTTCTGGTTTGTCTCCCGACGCAAGGACCTAATTGTGCGGGCCGGCTCCAACATCTCTCCGCTGGAGGTGGAGCGAATCCTTCTCCTGCACCACGATGTCCGGGATGCGGCAGTGATCGGAATTCCCGATGCCACACTCGGACAACGCGTGATCGCCTTCATCGAACTGAAGCCAGATGCGACGTCGGAAAGCTTCACCGCCATTTTAGACGCGGCTCGACGTCAACTGGCGGATTACAAGTTGCCTGAACGGTTGGTGGCCATGGAGAAAATCCCGCGCAACCCGCTCGGCAAGGTCGAGCGCCAGCAGTTGGCGCTGGCACTTCAGGAGCCGTAACATTTGGTTTTTCGTGGCAAGCACCACACAATAGCGGGCGCCGCACGTGTTCGGCCGCGCTCGTCGCGCGGCCGAACTAAAGTGCAGGTAGTGGGATTAGCGATCCTTGGGCGGGTTCTGGCCCTGGCGGCTGGGATCCTGCTGCTGTTGACCCGGCTTCTGGCCGCCGCCCTGCTGTTGGCCCGGCTTTTGACCCGGGTTCTGATTCTGCTGTCCCGGATTCTGGTTCTGATTGGACATTTGCGGTCTCCCTTGTTGAACGCAGTCCACAATAAACGCCTGGCGTGTGCGATGGTTTCCCTCATAACCGAGTTCCATCGAGATCATTGCGTGGCGGCCCCTTGACGCCACTAAGGCGAAGGAACTTCGCCATAAACTACCTATGTACAACGTCTTATAACGCGCCTCGCACTGTTGCCGCCCTCGGTTCCCACTGTTACAAAATCAGGGGACGCGTCGTTCGGACTGCCGGGGGCCATCGCCGCGATTAAGGTGTCAAAGCGCGCATTTTCTTGACGGCAAACCGGGACCACTTGCCGGAAAATGCTCAACCAGCGGCAGCGTATGGATTACTTCGCCCAGCAAGTCATCAACGGCCTCGTGCTCGGCTCGATCTATGGCCTGATCGCCATCGGCTACACCATGGTCTACGGCATCGTCGGCATGATCAATTTCGCCCATGGCGACATCTTCATGATCGGCGGCTTTATCGCGCTGATCTCCTTTCTGATCCTGGTCTCGATCGGCCTCACGGTGGTTCCGGTGATCCTGCTGATCGTGCTGCTGGTATCGATGGCGATCACCGCGCTTTACGGCTGGACCGTGGAGCGCATCGCTTACCGCCCGCTCCGTCATTCGTTTCGTCTCGCGCCGATGCTATCGGCGATCGGCATGTCGTTCGTGCTCTCCAACTACGCGCAGGTGGCGCAGGGCGCGCGGGTCAAGCCGGTGCCGCCGATCATCACCGGCGGCTACACCCTGCACGAGGGCAGCGGAGGCTTCGTCGTGCAGCTTTCCAACGTTCAGATCGTGGTCGTCATCACCACCATCGTACTGTTGGCGATTTTCACCTGGCTGGTGGCGCGGACCCGGCTCGGCCGCGACATGCGCGCCTGCGAACAGGATCAGACCATGGCGGCGCTTCTGGGCGTCGATGTCGATCGCACCATCTCGATGACCTTCGTGATCGGCGCCGCCCTGGCTGCCGTCGCCGGCATGATGTACCTGCTGTATTACGGACTGGTCGATTTCTTCATGGGTTTTGTCGCAGGCATCAAGGCGTTCACCGCCGCCGTGCTGGGCGGCATCGGCTCGCTGCCCGGCGCGATGCTGGGCGGGCTATTGATCGGTCTGATCGAGACGCTGTGGTCGGCCTATTTTTCGGTCGAGTACAAGGACGTCGCGGCGTTCTCGATCTTGATCATCGTGCTGATCTTCCTTCCGACCGGCCTGCTTGGCCGGCCTGAAGTCGAAAAAGTCTGACGGGCGACGACGTGACAACATCCGCGCCCGAATCTTCGCAGGCATCGCGCATGCCGGGCGTCGCGTTCATCCTCAAGAAAGCCCTGATCAGCGCATTCGTCGCGCTGGTGCTGTTTTCGCTGATGATCGGCGTCCGCACCGAGGCCGGCCCCAGCGGTCAGTTGATCTACTGGACGCGGTTCGGAGACCTCGCCGTCCTGGTCGCAGTGGTGTTCGGCGGCAGCATCGTGGTCGAAGTGCTGCGGCAATGGTGGGGGCCGGTCGGCCCCGTCAAGGCAACTCCGCCCTCTTTGCAGACCGCGCTTTCGATCGCGGGACGGCTGAGCGCGCCGGCGCTCCTGATCTTCGCGTTCCTGGTACCGGTGATCTTCTACGATCAACGCTACATTCTCGACCTCGGCATCCTCGTGCTGACCTATGTGATGCTGGGCTGGGGACTGAACGTCGTGGTCGGCCTCGCCGGGCTGCTCGATCTCGGTTACGTCGCATTCTACGCGGTAGGCGCCTATTCCTACGCGCTGCTGGCGACCAATTTCGGGCTATCGTTCTGGGTCTGCCTGCCGCTGGCCGGCATCCTCGCGGCGTTCTGGGGTGTACTGCTCGGTTTCCCCGTGCTGCGGCTGCGCGGCGACTACCTCGCCATCGTCACTTTGGCGTTCGGCGAGATCATCCGTCTCGTCATCATCAATTGGCAAAGCCTGACCGGCGGCCCCAACGGCGTCAGCGGCATTCCACGACCGACCCTGTTCGGCATTCCGCTCACGCCGGGCGAAGACGGGCTTGCCGCGCGGCTCGGCATTGAATTCTCGCCCACCCACCGCATCGTATTCCTGTTCTATCTGATCCTCGCGCTGGCGTTGCTGACCAACTGGGTGACGATCCGGCTCCGACGTTTGCCGATCGGGCGCGCCTGGGAGGCGCTGCGCGAGGACGAAGTCGCCTGCCGTGCGCTCGGCATCAATACCACCACCACCAAACTGACGGCATTCGCCACCGGCGCCCTGTTCGGCGGCCTGGCCGGCGCCTTCTTCGCGACCCGCCAGGGATTCATCAGCCCGGAATCCTTCACCTTCCAGGAATCGGCGCTGGTGCTGGCGATCGTCGTGCTCGGCGGCATGGGCTCGCAGCTCGGCGTCGCGCTCGCCGCGCTGACCATGATCGGCGGGTTCGAGCTGTTTCGCGGTCTCGAACAATATCGCATGCTGGTGTTCGGCGTCGCGATGGTGCTGCTGATGATCTGGCGACCGCGCGGGCTGATCGGCCATCGCGCGCCCACCGTGTTTCTGCGGCACGCCCGCACGATCTCGTCTGACCTCGTCAAAGAGGGACACGGATGAGCGCCGACTGCATCCTCTCCGTCGATCGACTGTCGATGCGCTTTGGCGGCATTGTCGCCGTCAACGATCTGTCGTTCGATGCTGAGCGGCGCCAGATTACCGCGCTGATCGGGCCGAACGGCGCCGGCAAAACCACCGTGTTCAACTGCATCACCGGATTCTACAAGCCGACATCGGGGATGATGCGCCTGGTGCACGACAACGGCGTGCAGACCAGGCTCGAACGGCTGAACGATTTCCGTATTTCCAAGCAGGCGAAGGTCGCCCGCACCTTCCAGAATATCCGCCTGTTTCCCGGCATGACCGCGCTGGAAAACCTGATGGTCGCCCAGCACAACGCGCTGATGCGCGCCTCCGGCCTGACCTTTCTGGGCCTGATCGGTGCACCGTCGTGGCGCACCGCCGAGAAGCGCGCGATCGACCTCGCCAAACTTTGGCTCGATCGCATCGGACTGATCGCACGCGCCGACGACGCCGCCGGCAACCTGCCCTATGGCGATCAGCGCCGCCTCGAAATCGCGCGCGCGATGTGTACGGAGCCCGCCCTGCTCTGTCTCGACGAGCCGGCCGCCGGACTGAATGGCCGTGAAAGCGCCGCCTTGAGCGAACTGCTGATCTCGATCCGCAGCGAACACGGCACCTCGATCCTGCTGATCGAGCACGACATGTCCGTGGTGATGGAAATATCCGATCGCGTCGTGGTGATGGACCACGGCGTCAAGATCGCCGAAGGCACCCCGCGGGAAATCCGTGACGATCCCAAGGTGATCGCGGCCTATCTCGGCGTCGAGGACGAAGACGTCGCCGCCGTCGAGTCGGAGCTGGGATTATGACTGCGCCGCTGCTCGCGATCCGCGGCCTGCGCGCCGCCTACGGCAAGATCGAGGCGCTGAAGGGCGTCGATATCGATATCAATCGCGGCGAGATCGTCGCGCTGATCGGCGCCAACGGCGCCGGCAAGTCGACGCTGATGATGACGATCTTCGGCAAGCCGCGTGCGCTCGCCGGGCAAATCGAGTTCGACGGCTGCGATATCACCGGGGCGGCAGCGCATCAGATCGCCCGGATGCGCATCGCCCAGTCGCCCGAGGGCCGCCGGATTTTTCCGCGCATGAGCGTGGCGGAAAATCTGCAGATGGGCGCCGACGCGACCAACTCGAGCGAGGCCGACCGCGCCGCCGGGCTGGAGCGCGTGTTCACGCTGTTTCCGCGGCTGAAAGAGCGCGTGGCGCAGCGCGGCGGCACGTTGTCCGGCGGAGAACAGCAGATGCTGGCGATCGGCCGCGCATTGATGAGCCGCCCTCGCCTGCTGATGCTGGACGAGCCCTCGCTCGGCCTGGCGCCCCTGATCGCCAGGCAGATCTTCGAGGCGATCCGCACCTTGAACCGGCAAGACGGCCTCACCGTTCTGATCGTCGAGCAGAATGCCAATCACGCGCTGCGGCTGGCCCATCGCGGCTACGTCTTGGTCAACGGCCTGATCACGCTCGCCGGAACTGGAGCGGAACTGCTGCAGCGCCCGGAGGTGCGATCGGCCTATCTCGAAGGCGGCCGGCGGGGGTAAAACCGGCCTTTCGCAAAACTCTTCGGTTGAAGCACTGCGGCAAGATGCTGCGAAGGGCACTCGGGTTTGCCCAAAAATTGCCGATGACTCGGCGGCCAAATCAGCCGACAATACCGTTGATTTTCGAGCCGGCCACGCGCCGGAGCCGTTCCCGTAGCGATTACCACGAGGACTCCTCATGAAATCATTCAAACTTATCGGCCTGGCATTCGGCGCATCGTTGGCGCTTTCAACGGCGGCGCTCGCGCAGGACGTCACCATCGCGGTGGCGGGTCCGATGACGGGCGGCGAATCCGCGTTCGGCCGGCAGATGAGGAATGGTGCCGAACAGGCGGTCACGGACTTCAACGCCGCCGGCGGCGTGCTCGGCAAGAAGCTGGCACTCAATGTCCAGGACGATGCCTGCGATCCGAAGCAGGCGCGTTCGGTAGCCGAGAAGATCGCCAGTGCCAAGATCCCGTTCGTTGCCGGCCATTATTGTTCTTCGTCGTCGATCCCGGCGTCCGAGGCCTATGCCGACGGCAACGTGCTGCAGATCACGCCGGCATCCACCGCAACCAAGTTCACCGACAACAAGCTGTGGAACGTGGCGCGCGTATGCGGCCGTGACGACCAGCAGGGTCCGGCAGCGGCCGCTTACATCGTCAAGGCGTTCGCCGGAAAGAACGTCGCGATCCTCAACGACAAGACCAGCTACGGCAAGGGCCTCGCCGACGAGACCAAGAAAGCGCTCAACGCCGCCGGCTTCACCGAGAAGATGTTCGAATCCTACAATAAAGGCGACAAGGACTTCAACGCGATCGTGTCGCGGCTGAAGCGCGACAACATCGATCTGGTCTATGTCGGCGGCTATCATCAGGAAGCCGGCCTGATCCTGCGACAGATGCGGGATCAGGGCCTGCAGACGGTATTGATGGCGGGCGACGCCCTGAACGACAAGGAATTCGCCTCGATCACGGGGCCCGCCGCGGAAGGCACGCTGTTCACCTTCGGTCCCGACCCGCGCAACAACCCCGCCGCCAAAGCCATCGTCGAAGAGTTCAAGGCCAAGAACATCGACCCCGAAGGCTACACGCTCTACACTTACGCCGCGATGCAGGTGTGGTCGCAGGCGGCGACCAAAGCGGGCACGACCGATCCAAAGAAAGTCATGGATACGATCAAGGCGGGTGCGTGGGACACCGTGATCGGCAAGCTTTCCTTCGATGCAAAGGGCGACATCAAGCAGAACGCCTACGTCGTCTGGAAATGGGACGCCAAGGGCAACGCTACCGAGATCAATCCGCAGGGGTCGTAGCAGGACCTCCATCGCCGCGCATCATCGAATGCCCCGGCAAATCCGGGACGTTCAACTTCGTTGGATGTCAGCACCTAAGGCGCGCCGGCAAGCGAGCGCCGAAGCTTTACAGCTTCAATCGCACACACCAGTTGGTTAGGCCGAAACGGTTTCTGCAAGCAAATCACATCGGCGAATCCGGGAGACGCCGAGACGAAGTCGAGTGCCGTCATTCCAGATATCGCGATCACCGGCAGTGCCGGAACGCGCTCACGCATGGTCCGGATAATGTCGAACCCATTCGTTCCCTGCAAAAAGATATCGACGATGACCAAGTCGAAGCTTGATTCCCCGAACGCTTTCAATCCCGCTGCGGCGGTCGCGGCTTCGATGATTTCGAAATGGTGCACCCGCAACACCATGGAAATCATGGCACGTACATCGGATTGGTCGTCAACAACGAGAATGCGAAACACAGGCGCTCCCGAACCGGCTGTAAAAAGCCTATAGCGCAACTTCCGGCGCTCGTCAGACCGAGCAAAGTTGTATTCGAGCTGTGAGTAAAGATGCGGTTACCCCTCCCAACTCATCGTTGATCGGATTAATAAAGGTGTAACCTTTGGTTAAATCGCCTGAGGCGACACAGTATGGGAGCATTCGGTGCCAGCCCGGGCTGCGGGCATCCTCCCGAATGATAAGCACCAGGGGGCAGACGACACGACAGAAAATGCCGGTTTCCAGGAGGCGATGGTGCGGGCGGACGACGACCAAAGCATTTTCCTCTCTACCAAGCCGGCGACGCGCCGCGATCGCGCGATGGCGCTCGGCGTTGTCGTCACTTCGTCGATCCTGTTCGTGTGTATCGTTCCGTTCGTCGGCATGCCCCTGACGCCGGTTCCGGCATTCGTCGCAAGCTACCAATCTGCGCTTGCGATCAATGACCTGATCACCGCCATTCTGCTGTTTTCGCAATTCGCTATCCTGCGAACCTGGGCGCTGTTGTTGCTGGCGAGCGGGTACCTGTTCACGGCCGCGGCAGCGCTTGCTCACGCCCTGACCTTTCCCGGACTGTTCGCGCCGACCGGCCTGTTCAACGCCGGCCCGCAGACCACGGTTTGGCTTTACATGGTTTGGCATGGCGGATTTCCCGTGCTGGTGCTCGGCTATGCCTGGCTGAAAGACCGGGACGGCGCCCGTATCAAAGGCCCGACGGGCCGGTCAATCCTGGCGAGCGCCATCGCGGTCGTCGCGACGATCTCGGCGGTGCTCACTGTCGTTACCAGCAAGCATGACATGCTGCCGACGTTGCTGAGCAAGGGACACTACACGCCCACCATGATCGGCGTGGTGTCGGCGGTATGGTGTTTGAGTCTCGCGGCCCTGCTGATGCTGTGGTTTCGGCGGCGACATTCCCTGATCGACGTCTGGCTCACGGTCGTCATGTGCGCGTGGCTGTTCGATATCGCGGCATCGGCCATCATCAACGTGGCCCGGTTCGACCTCGGATTTTATGTCGGCCGGCTCTACGGGCTGTTCGCCGCAAGTTTCGTGCTTGCCGTACTGCTCGTCGACAACGTTGCCGTGCAAGCAAGACTATCGCGCCTGCTTGCCATGTTGCGCCGGGAATCTGCCTCGGAAAGGGACCGTCACACCGAGCGCGAGCGTCTGTTCAGCGCAGTCGTGGAATCGTCCACCGATGCCATCATCACCAAGGCGCCGGACGGGACCATCACCGCCTGGAACCCGGCGGCCGAACGCCTGTTCGGGTTTACCACGGCGGAGGCGGTCGGCAGCCGTGTCGATATCATCTATCCGCCCGAACGGCGTACCGAGCTTAGCGAAATGCTCGATAGGATTGGCAGGGGCGAAGCGATCGAACGCTATGAGACGGTCCGGCAGCGCAAGGACGGCAGCCTCGTCGACGTATCGGTCGTACTTTCCCCCATCACATCGGCAGCGGGTGAAATCGTCGGCGCCTCCGAGACCGCACAGGACATTGGCGAGCGCAAGCGGGCGCAGGAAGCCCTCCACCAGGAGATCGAGGAGCGCAAGCGTATTTTCGAGACGTCGCAGGACCTCATCCTGGTGGCGAATAGCACGGGGTATTTCGTTCAGGTCAGCCCAAGCTCCCGGACCATACTGGGCTATGAACCCGCCGAAATGATCGGGCATAGCGCCATCGAATTCATCCATCCCGACGATCTTGATCGCACGCGCGCAGAAATACGATCGGCGCGGCGCGGGCGGCAAATTCGCGACTTCGAGTCGCGCTATTTCCACAAGGACGGCCACGTCGTGACGTTGACGTGGATGGGAACGTGGTCGGCGCCGGTGCGCCGGCATTTCTTCGTCGGCCGCGACCTCACGGAAAAACACGCCGCGGAAGCCCATCTGCGCCAGATACAAAAGATGGAAGCCGTCGGCCAATTGACGGGCGGCGTCGCCCACGACTTCAACAACATCCTGACGGTCATCACCGGGACCATCGGCATTTTGACCGATGCCCTCGCCGACCGACCCGAACTCGAGGCCATCGCCCGGATGATCGACGAGGCTGCGGAGCGTGGCGGGCAATTGACCAAGCACCTGCTCGCATTCGCACGCAAGCAACCGCTGCAGCCGCGTGAGGTCGACGTCAATACATTAGTGCTCGAAACCGTGAAGCTGCTGCGTCCGACGCTTGGCCAGCAAATCCAGATCGATCCGTTGCTCGCCGACGACGCGTGGCTGGCACTGGTCGATCCAAACCAGCTTACGACCGCGATTCTCAACCTCTCGCTCAACGCGCGGGACGCGATGCCCGAGGGCGGGAGCCTCGTCATCGAAACCAAGAATATCTATCTCGACGCGGCCTATGCCGATCTGCATGCCGAGGTCACCGCGGGACACTACGTGATGATCGCGGTAAGCGACACCGGCTCCGGCATAGCCGCACAGGATCTGGAAAAAGTCTTCGATCCCTTTTTTACGACCAAGGAAGTCGGCAAGGGTACCGGTCTTGGTCTGAGCATGGTTTACGGCCTCGTCAAGCAATCGAACGGACACATCAAGATCTACAGCGAGAAAGGTCACGGAACCAGCGTCAAGCTCTATTTGCCGCGGGCGACGGGGCTGGACCAGGATACAGGAGAGATAACGGACGCTTCGCCGCCTCAAGGTGGACACGAGGCTGTCCTCGTCGTCGAAGACGACGCGCTCGTGCGCAACTACGTGGTCACTCAGATCCGCAATCTCGGCTACACGACGCTCGAAGCCGGCAACGCGGCGGAAGCCCTGGAAGTGATCGGCAACGGTGCCGCCATCGACCTGCTGTTCACCGACGTGATTATGCCGGGACCTATGAACGGCCGGCTTCTGGTCGACGAAGCCTTGAAACTTCGGCCCTCGCTCAAGACGCTGTTCACGTCGGGCTATACCGAGAACGCCATCGTTCATCATGGTCGCCTCGACTCCGGGGTACTGCTGCTGGCCAAACCGTATCGCAAGCCCGAGCTCGCCCGAATGATCCGAATGGCCCTCGACAATTGAGGCGATTTTCGAGACTGTTAAATCCTGATGCCGGACCATCGGGATTGCGATGGGATCAAACCTTCATGAGATCAAGGTCTCACCGGAAAGCATCATGAAAAACCTTCTCACCGATATCGCGGGCGTCCGGGTCGGTCACGCCGATGATGCCGGGCTGGCATCCGGTGTCACCGCGGTGATCTTCGACAGGCCGACGGTCGCCGCCATCGATGTGCGCGGCGGCGGTCCGGGTATTCGCGACGGCGCGCTGCTCGACCCCGTCAACGTGGTGGAGCAGATCGACGCCCTCGCCCTTGCCGGCGGGTCGGCGTTCGGCCTAGAGGCCGGTGGCGGGGTGCAGGCGTGGCTTGCCGAACAGGGCCGCGGTTTCCGGATCGGCGAGGCCGTCATTCCTATCGTGCCAGGCGCGATCTGTTTCGACCTGCTCAACGGCGGCAACAAGAAATGGGGGCGGTTCGCGCCCTACCGCGACCTCGGCTACGCGGCGGCCGCAGACGCCACTGCCGGACATTTCGAACTCGGCAGCGTCGGCGCCGGCCTCGGCGCCACGGTGGCCAATCTGAAGGGCGGTGTCGGCTCGGCATCGGCGGCGACCCCGGGCGGCATTCGCGTGGCAGCGCTCGCCGTGGTCAATGCCGTCGGCACCGTCACCGTCGGCGACGGTCCATGGTTCTGGGCAGCGCCGTTTGAGATCGGCGACGAGTATGGCGGGCGCGGATCGCCGCCATCGTTTACGCCGGACATGCTGGCGATGCGTCTCAAGGGCGCCGCCGCGGCGCCGGCGGAAAACACCACTTTGGCGGTGGTTATAACCGACGCAGCGCTCACCAAACCGCAGGCCGGACGACTTGCCATGATCGCGCAGACCGGATTTGCCCGCGCGATCTATCCCGTGCATGCGCCGCTCGACGGCGACGTGGTGTTCGCCGCCGCTACCGGTGAAAAATCGATCGACCCCTTGGTGGGCCTTACCGAACTCGGCATGGTCGCGGCCAATGTCACGGCGCGTGCGATTGCGCGCGGCGTCTATGCGGCGACCGCATTGCCCTTCCCGGGCGCTTTACCGGCGTGGAAAGATCGCTTCGAGCGACAATGATTTTCCGCGTAGGGCTGACCCTCGACGCGGTGCATCGAACCTTGCGAGGTCGGCTAGGCCGTAAGCGCCATCGCCTGCCGCTGTTGCCCGACCATTTGTTCGGCGGTGTTGTAGGAGTGCGTCGCCGCGCCGGCTTTTATTGAAGAGGACGAATTCAAGCCGCCGGAGGTCGGTGCCGATGTCAGGCCCTGAGCCGCCAGCAGCGCATTCATCGTGGGCGGCGACATCCGCGGAGCCGCGCCAAAACCGGCGGGCGACCCGGACGAACTGCCAGAACCCGGCAGCGGACTGGAAACCATGAACGGGTCCGCCGAGCCCTGGCCGGGCGAAGAGGATTGCATCAGCGACTTCGCCGACGACGTCAGCGTTTTAAGCGCCTCCACAGCGGTCGACGCCGCACCAAGAGCGAACAGCATAATAGAATCCCGACAGGCCGCGAAGGCAGCTTGCATGCTCGTCCGATGGTTCAGCAAACCTCGTGCCACGCCGAAAACCGGCTAAACACGCGGCTTTTTAACATCGGGACCTTCGCGCTCCCGGCAATTGATGCCGGACAACGGCAGAATTTTCCGCCTGACAAGCAGGTTCCCGTCGCATTGCTCCCCGATCCCACCCATGTTAGGCGGAGATCGTTCCACACGCTTTCGAGTGCCAGGGAAAACGCACATGTCTCAAGAATTTGCGTCGCGCCCCCTCGTCATCGCGCCGTCGATCCTGGCGTCGGATTTCGCCCGCCTGGGCGAAGAGGTCCGCGCGGTCGATGCGGCCGGTGCCGACTGGATCCACCTCGACGTCATGGACGGGCACTTCGTTCCCAACATTTCTTTCGGCCCCGACGTCATCAAGGCGATGCGCCCGCATACCCGGAAGATTTTCGACGCGCATTTGATGATTTCGCCTGCAGATCCCTACCTCGAGGCCTTCGCCAAGGCCGGATGCGACCACATCACGGTGCACGCCGAAGCCGGGCCCCATTTGCATCGCTCGTTGCAGGCGATCCGTGCGCTGGGCAAAAAGGCCGGCGTCTCGCTCAACCCGGGCACGCCGATTTCGGCGATCGAATATGTGATCGATATGATCGATCTGGTGCTGGTGATGTCGGTCAATCCGGGATTCGGCGGCCAGGCCTTTATCCGCTCGGCGCTCGGCAAGGTCGGAGACCTCAGGGCGATGACGGCGGGACGGCCGATCGATATCGAGGTTGACGGCGGCGTCGGTCCTGATGTCGCCGGCGCGCTGGCTGCCGCCGGAGCCAATGCCTTCGTCGCGGGCTCCGCCGTATTCAAGGGCGGCACGGTGGACACGTACCGGAGCAATATTTCAGCGATCCGTGATTCTGCGGCCGCGGCGCGTGGAGAGATGATTTAACGCTTGCGCGGCGCCTCGAGGCCCTTCAGCAGCAGGGGCAGCAACGCATCGATCCGCGCCGCCAGATCAGGGTCTTTCCATTCGTCGGAATGCGCCGGATGATGGTAGCGGGTGGTGGCGTCGAACACCGCACGGGCCGTTGCATTGATGTCGGAGACCTGGAAAACGCCCTGCTTCACGCCATCCGACAAAATGGTTGCGACTTGATCGACCAGGTCCTGCTTATGGCCTTTCACGGCCACGCAGGCATCCCGGGCCAGCGTCAGGTAGGTAGCGAACATCTCGGGATCTTCGCACACCCTCTTCTGCTTGGCTTCGCATAAGGCCCGCACCCAACGCTCCAGTCGCGCGGGCGCCGGGCCGGACTCTTCGGCAATCTTCGCCAAGGGGGCGCTGACCCGGTCAAGCCATCTCTTGGCTACGGCCTGGCGCAGCGAATCCTTGCTCGGAAAATGCCGATAAACGCTGCCATGACTCACATCGAGCGCGCGCGCGACGTCCACGACGGTGGCTTTCGCCAATCCGTAGCGTCGCATCACATCCTCGGTAACCTCGAGAATGCGCTCAGGGGTCAGAACAACGACTTCGTTCATAGGTGCCCCTTTGGTTTCCCGCGACCCGGCATTACCTAGCGGGTAAGCTTTGCCGCCTGCGCGGCAATATGACGGGCCACGCGCTCATTGAGCCATTGATGCAGTCTGGAGGTCAAATAAAGGATTTCAATCGTCATCGGAGTTTCTCGGCAAAGTTTTTTGGATAGTCCCCGCGTCTTCGCGGTGGCTGAATTGGTTATAACGATCCCGATGACAGATTTCAATATCTGTCATTCAATATTCTGTGATTGGCGCCGGGGGACCCTGGCGAGCCGGCGGTGGCGCGTGTCGCGCCCGATAGCGTCCCGGGTGGCAGAACTGGTGTTTGTCTCGCCCCGGTGGCTCTGCTAAAGCGCGGCGTACACCCCAAAATCAGAGTAAGCGATGATTCCCCGCTACACCCGTCCGGAAATGGCCTCGATCTGGGAACCCCAGACCCGCTTCAAGATCTGGTTCGAGATCGAAGCGCACGCCGCGGATGCGTTGGCGGAACTCGGCGTGATCCCGAAGGAAGCGGCCAAAACGATCTGGGCCAGGGCCAAGGATGCGACCTTCGACGTCGCGCGAATCGACGAAATCGAACGCGAGACCAAGCACGACGTCATCGCTTTCCTGACCCATCTGGCGGAGATCGTCGGCCCCGAGGCCCGCTTCGTACACCAGGGCATGACCTCCTCCGACGTGCTCGACACCTGCCTCAACGTCCAGCTCGTCCGCGCCGCCGACTTGTTGATCGCGGACGTGGACAAGGTGCTGGTGGCGCTGAAGAAGCGCGCCTTCGAGCACAAGATGACACCGACCATCGGGCGTTCCCACGGCATTCATGCCGAACCCGTCACGTTCGGATTGAAGCTAGCCTATGCCTATGCGGAATTCAGCCGCGCGCGCGAGCGCTTGGTCAGCGCCCGCAAGGAAGTCGCCACCTGCGCGATCTCGGGCGCGGTCGGCACCTTCGCCCAAATCGATCCGCGCGTCGAGGCGCACGTCGCCAAAGCCATGGGCCTGGTGCCGGAGCCGATCTCGACCCAGGTGATCCCGCGCGACCGTCACGCGATGTACTTTGCCACGCTTGGCGTGATCGCGTCCTCGGTCGAACGTCTGGCCACCGAAATCCGTCACATGCAGCGCACCGAAGTGCTGGAGGCCGAGGAATTCTTCTCGGAGGGGCAAAAGGGCTCCTCGGCGATGCCGCACAAGCGCAACCCGGTGCTGTCGGAAAACCTCACCGGCCTTTCCCGCATGGTGCGCGCCTATGTGACGCCGGCCATGGAGAACGTCGTGTTGTGGCACGAGCGCGATATTTCGCACTCCTCGGCCGAGCGCATGATCGGCCCCGATGCCACCGTGACGCTGGACTTTGCGCTCAATCGCCTCGCGGGATTGATCGACAAGCTTCTGGTCTATCCAGCCAACATGCTGAAGAATCTCGACCGGCTCGGTGGTCTCGTTCATTCGCAGCGGTTGCTGATCGCGCTGACGCAGAAGGGCGCCAGCCGCGAGGATGCCTATAAATTCGTGCAGCGCAACGCCATGCCGGTGTGGCGCGGCGAAGGCGACTTCGCAACGCTCTTGAAGAAAGATGCGGACGTGAAGCGGTACCTCACGGATGCCGAGATCTCCGAGCAATTCGATCTCGGCTATCACTTCAAGCACGTCGATACGATCTTCAAGCGCGTATTCGGCGAGAGCTGAGCGGAACGAACCGGATGGCGAGTGTCGTAGCGGTCAGCCTCCGCGCCGGCCATCACTTCAGCAAGACTTTGAACCCTTCGATCCGCCTGCTGACGGCGCTCGGCGTCGCCGGCGACGCACATATGGGCACGACGGTTAAACACCGTTCACGCGTGCGCAAGGACCCGACGCAACCCAATCTTCGCCAGGTCCATCTGATCCACGCCGAGCTGTTCGACGAATTGCGCGCCAAGGGCTTCACGGTCGGCCCCGGCGAACTCGGCGAGAATGTCACCACGTCCGGTGTCGATCTGCTGGCGCTGCTCACCGGTACCCGCCTGCATCTCGGCGCAACCGCCGTCGTCGAAGTCACCGGCCTGCGCAATCCCTGCATCCAGATCGACCAATTCCAGAAGGGCCTGATGGCCGCCACGCTGGACAGGGACGCGGCCGGCAACCTCGTCCGCAAGGCCGGCGTCATGAGCATCGTTATCGGCGACGGCGAGGTGCGGCCGGGTGACGCGATCGCCATCGAGCTGCCGGCCGCGCCGCATCGGGTGTTGCAGCCGGTCTGATCGGTCCAAATCATGGATGGTTCCATCCACAGGCAAGGTAGCAACCGAATGATAACCCGGGATCGGATAGGATAGCCGCATGCCCTCCCGCCCGACCATTCTGGTGTTCGATTCCGGCCTCGGCGGCCTCACCGTTCTGCGCGAGATCGTGAAGGGCCGCCCCGATGCGAATTACGTGTACGTCGCAGACGACGCGTTCTTTCCCTATGGCCACCACAGCGAAGACGAGCTCATCGCCCGGGTGGTGCCGCTGATCGGCGAATTGATATCCGCGCACGCCCCCGACCTGGTGGTGATCGCCTGCAACACCGCCTCGACGCTCGTGATGCCGCACCTTCGTGCCGCGTATAAGGTCCCTTTTGTCGGAACCGTGCCGGCCATCAAACCGGCCTGCGCCAATTCGAAAACCAAACGCGTCTCGGTGTTCGGGACCAAGGGGACGGTCAAACGCGAATACACCAGGGCCTTGATCCGCGATTTTGCCGCGGGCTGCGAGGTGACGCTGGTGGGCTCGCCGGAACTCCCCGCCCTGGCCGAGGCCGCGCTGAGCGGCATCGAAGTCAGCGACTCCAAGATCCTTGCCGAACTTGCGCCGTGTTTTGTCGGCGCCGCCGAAGATCCCGCGGCCCGCACCGACACCGTAGTGCTGGCCTGCACCCATTATCCGCTGCTGATGGACCGGCTGGTCAAGGTGGCACCATGGCCGGTCGATTGGATCGATCCCGCGCCGGCGATCGCGCGACGGGTTGTCGATTTGCTGGGAGGCGCCGGCGACGCGGCCGAGCAAGCCGGCGCCAAAATGATCTTCACGTCCGGGCGGGCGCACATGCCGAGCGCGGCGCTGACGCCATTCTTTGGCGGTCGCGCTCTCGCCTAAAGCGGCCGACCGTTCGGTAGCCCGGCCCGCTGCCAACCCCGCGGCGGCGGGGTTCCGCAAGCCCGTTCCGCGACGCTAAGGTCACTTCATAGCGATGGAGGCGGGTCGATGATCTCGCGGCCTTCTCCTGCCGTTGCGCGGTTGTTAAGGTTGCGCCGACAGGAGAGAACAAGAACCATGATCAAGAAAATTCTGCTCGGACTTGCCGTCGCCGCCTTGGCCGTCGCCGGAAGCGCCGTCGCCCAGCAAAGCGCGATCAAACGCACCCCGCTGCAAAAGATCGAATTCCCCGAAGGGTACGTCACCACCACTGTCATGATCGAAGTTCAGCCCGGCGGCAGCGCCGGACGGCACACCCACCCGGGCATCGAGACCGGCTACGTGCTGGAGGGCGAGGCCGACCTCATCATCGAAGGCAAGACCCAGCATCTCAAGGCCGGTGACTCCTATTTGATTCCGGCCGGCACCGTGCACGACGTCAAGGTTTCGGGCGACAAACCCGCCAAGGTCTTCGGCATTTACGTCGTGGACAAGACCAAGCCGCTGGCCTCGCCGGCCTCCTAACGACCGGCCGGACACCGCCCGGACGACGACGCGGTCCCGGGGGGTCGGGAATCGGGCGGGATTTCGAACCGACCGGCCTCGACCGATCCTCGACCGGGCACCGGTTGGGGGTTTTAACGGGATTCCGGGCGCTGCGAGCGGCAGCTGATTGATTGACAGAACGGGAGCTTTTCCCTAGAACCCGCCTGCTCGCGGGCCGATTTCGGCCCGCGTTGCGTTTCGCGACCCGTGGCCTCGTCCTTCAAGCTTGGGGGATGGGCCTGTCGGCTCCGGGAATTCCCGGCGCACAGGAGGGCGCGTTTCCTCAAAACTCAAACCTGCAAAGAGGACGCGATGACAAAGCGTAGTGAGGCGAAATACAAGATCGATCGCCGCCTGGGCCAGAATATCTGGGGCCGCCCGAAGAGCCCCGTGAACCGTCGTGAATACGGCCCCGGCCAGCATGGCCAGCGCCGCAAGGGCAAGCTGTCCGACTTCGGTGTGCAGTTGCGCGCCAAGCAGAAGCTGAAGGGGTACTACGCCAACATTTCCGAGCGCCAGTTCCACGCGCTCTACGTCGAAGCCCGGCGTCTGAAGGGCGACAGCGGTGAACATCTGGTCGGTCTGCTCGAGCGCCGCCTCGACACCGTGGTCTATCGCGCGAAGTTCGTCCCAACCATGTTCGCCGCGCGCCAGTTCATCAATCACGGCCATGTCAAGGTGAACGGCCGCCGCGTCAATATCGGCAGCTACATGCTGAAGATCGGCGATGTCGTCGAGCTCAAGGAATCCTCCAAGCAGCTCGCCCTGGTTCTGGAAGCCGTCCAACTCGGCGAGCGCGACGTGCCTGATTTCATCGAAGTCGATCATTCCAAGATGACGGCGAAGTTCAACCGCATTCCGCATCTGTCCGACGTCCCGTTCCCGGTACAGATGGAGCCCCATCTGATCGTCGAATTCTATTCGCGCTGATTTTCGTCAACGCCATCCGATCGTAAAAGGCCCCGGTTTTGCCGGGGCTTTTTTGTACCGGTATGATCGGTCATCAAAAGCCCCCAAGAGAACCCGCCATGTACACCCCTCCTCCCCGCGATCCGAAAGCTCCGCCGGTCCGCATCAACCTATTGTCCGATACGCAGACGCGCCCGACCCCGGCGATGCGTGAGGCCATGGCCCAGGCGGAGGTCGGCGACGAACAGATCGGCGACGATCCGACCGTGAACCTTTTGTGCGAGCGCGTGGCCGGTCTGCTCGGCAAGGAAGCCGCCGTGTTCATGCCCTCGGGCACCATGTGCAACGTCGCCGCCACGCTCGTGCATTGCCGGCCCGGCGACGAGATCCTGGCGCATGAGAGCGCCCATATCATCGCACGCGAGGGCGGTGCCCATGCCGCGCTGGGCGGCTTCCAGGTCACGGCGATGCCGGGTGCCGACGGACAGTTCACACCCGCCACCTTTCGCAAGGCGCTGCATCCGCGCACGCGATACCAGCCCCCGCAGACCGTCGTCAGCGTCGAGCAGACTGCCAATATCGGCGGCGGCACGATTTGGAAGAAAGCCGATCTTGATGAGATCGTGGAGATCGCCAAGTCGAACGGCCTCGCCACGCATATGGACGGCGCGCGGCTGTTGAACGCCTGCGTCGCGTCCGGAATCAGCGCCCGCGACATGACCGCCGGCTGGGACTCGGCCTGGATCGACTTCTCCAAAGGACTGGGCGCGCCGATCGGCGGCGCTATCGCCGGCTCGCGCGCTTTCATCAATGAGGTCTGGCGATGGAAGCAGCGCCTCGGCGGCTCGATGCGGCAGGCCGGTATCGCCGCCGCGGCGTGTGTCTACGCCCTCGACCATCACGTCGACCGCCTCGCCGACGATCACGCCAATGCGCGCGCGCTGGCGCGCGGGCTGTCGCAGATCGCCGGCGTGCAAGTGCAGCAGCCGGAAACCAATCTGGTGTTCTTCACCCCTGACGGCGCCGGCGTCAGCGGCGATGCCATGGTCGATGCATTGCGAAAGCGCGGCGTGCTGCTGGCGATGATGGACGGACGGATCCGGGCCTGCACCCATCTCGACGTCACCGCCGCGATGATCGAGGAGACGGTCGGCCTGATACGCGAGATCGCGCGCGGCGCGTAGATCGTTTCACCGGCGCCTCATAAATCAGTCCGCGGTCGGCGAAACCGAGCGACCGCGCCGATCGGCAGGCCAAACGCTCCCGCAACGCGCCGGCCTGCGGAACACTTAGTTCTCCATCGCTTCATAGATCAGTTGCTTGACGGCCTTCTGAATGCGCTGGCGCTCCGACGGCGTCTCTTCCAACAGCACGAAAAACATGTCCTGCTTGCGGTCGATCACCAAATAGCAGCCGCTGGCGCCGTCCCATTTCAGTTCGCCCAACGATCCCGGCGGCGGCGGCTTGGCGTTGCCGGGATCGGTGCGCACACCGAACCCAAGGCCGAAACCGAATCCGTCGCCAGGAAAATAGAGATAGTCGCGCGCCACGCCCGATCCCGGCCCGACAAAATCGGAAGCCATCAGCTTGAACGCCTCGGGGCTGAGATATTGCCTGCCTCCGTACTTGCCCCCGTCGAGTACCATCTGGGAAAATTTCGCAAAATCCGCCATCGTCGTGACCATTCCGCCGCCGCCGGATTCCCATTTCTTGGCGACGTCGACGCTGCTGTCGAATCCGACCCTGAAATCACTGTCTTTCGGGACCGGCTTGGCCAGCAGTTTTTGCTTGGCGGGATCAGTGACGTAAAATGCTGTGTCGATCATACCGAGCGGGTCGAGCAGACTTTCTTTTTCATACTGCAGCAGCGATTTTCCCGTTATCACCTCGATCACGCGCCCGAGGATGTCGGTCGAGTGCCCGTAATCCCAGAGCGTGCCGGGCTGCTCGGCCAGTGGAAGCTGCGCAATGCGTTCGGCGAATTCAGCGTTGGTGAAATTACCATCATAGATATCGGCGCTCTTGTAAGCTTTCCGAACCATGCTGTCGCCGTAGAAGCCATAGGTAATTCCCGACGTGTGCGTCATCAGGTCCTGGATCGTGAGCTTGCGATCGAGCGGCATGAGATCCAGGACATTCTCGCCGTTCTCGGCTTTCTTTTCGACGCCGACCTTGGCGCTCGCAAACGACGGAATGTAGGTCGCGACGGCATCGTCGAGCTTCAGCTTGTGCTGGTCCATCAGCAGCATCGCCGTGAACGATGTGACCGGCTTGCTCAACGAGAAAACCCGGAAAATGGTGTCGTCAGTCATCGGCGCCTGGGTGACGGTGTCGCGAACACCGAAGAACTCGTGATAGACCGGCTTGCCGTGCTGCTGGATCAAGACAATCGCACCGGAAATCTTGCCGGTCGTCACCTCGTTACGAAAGAACTCGCCGATTCTCTCAAGCTTTTGCGGATTGAAATGCGCGCCGGGGGGAATATCAAACGCGCCTTCGGCGCGTGCCTGCGGCACAACCGACACCATCAGCGCGCCGCCGAGCAGCACGCCCAGCGCAGAACGAGAATTCATCATCCCCTCCCCGGTTTATTGCCGGGAGTGTACCGGGTGGTCGATCCGGCACAAGGCTAGCCGGAACCGGCCAACGCCTGCGTGTGCAAGGCGGCGCTTTCTCGCGAAAAGCAGCAGAAGATGATGTGAGTCAGGTTGGGGGCTGCGGGCAACGTCCGCAACGTGGTGTCAACCGCGATCCGCGCCGCTCGGTCGGCAGGGAAGCGATAGACACCGGTGGATATGGCGGGAAAAGCCAGCGAGGCGAGCCCATGGATCTGGCTGATTTCGATCGCCCGGCGGTAGCACGACGCCAGTTCGCCGTCCTCACCCTGACCACCGCCCTGCCAAACAGGGCCGACGGCATGAATCACGTACCGGGCCGGCAATCGATAACCGCGGGTGATCTTGGCGTCGCCGGTCGCACAGCCCTTGAGCGCGCGGCACTCGGCCAACAATTCAGGTCCGGCCGCGCGGTGGATGGCACCATCGACACCGCCGCCACCCAGCAGCGACGTATTGGCGGCGTTGACGATCGCGCCAACGCCAAGCGTGGTGATATCTGCGACGACGACCTCGATCCGCACATCGCCCGGCTGGCGCGCGGTCAAGGCCGGACTACATCAGGCGGAGGCTGCCGCGCTGGCCAGGACACCCTTGTCGGCAAGAAGCTGCTGCAGCTCGCCGGCCTGGAACATCTCGCGGATAATGTCGCAACCGCCGACGAACTCGCCCTTGACGTAGAGCTGCGGGATGGTCGGCCAATTGGAGTAGGTCTTGATCCCGTTGCGCAGGTCCGCGGACTCCAGAACGTTCAGGCCCTTGTAGCCGACCCCGACGTGATCGAGGATTTGGACGACCTGACCGGAAAAACCGCATTGCGGGAATTGCGGGGTCCCCTTCATGAAGAGCACTACGTCGTTCGACTTCACTTCGTTATCAATAAATTGCTCGATGCTCATATTGACGTCCTTTTGCAGCACAGCATTGCGGGCCGACAGCCCGTCTAACCTCACCCTACCATATATGTATCCCAAACCATTGTGCATCCAAAGTAAATTGGCGGGGAGCTGGCATGCGTAGGTTTGACACAGGCCTTTTCGCAGGACGCCCGGACACCATCTTCGACATCTGTGGTCGCGGGAAGATGCTTTTATCCTGCCTGGAAGCCCCTATCTAGAACAGGTAATTCCCTGGGAACCGGTGCGCCGGAGCAACGTTCTCTTTCGAACCGGAGACCAACGTGACGAAACCAGCATCCGCTGCGGCCTCGTGTGTCGCCCCTTGGCAGTCATTGCTCCCGGATTCCGGCAACTTGGCCCAGGATATGACGGATGCGTTCCTCGCCGTCCGCAGCGAAACGGAGCGTCGAGCGGCCCCCCTGACGCCAGAGGACCAACTGATCCAATCGATGCCGGACGCGAGCCCGGCGAAGTGGCACCGCGCCCACACCACCTGGTTCTTCGAACAATTCCTGCTCGGCGAGCATCGGCGGGGATACACGCCCTTTCACCCCGACTACGCCTTTCTGTTCAATTCCTATTATGTCAGCGCCGGCCCCCGGCATGCCCGTCACCAGCGCGGCCATCTGACCCGTCCGGGCGCCCATGAGGTCACCGCCTATCGTGAGCACGTCGACGCTGCGGTGGTCAAATTTTTTCAGGAAGCCGGCGACAACACGCTGGCGTCGCTCGCGCCGCTGCTGGAAGTCGGGCTCAACCACGAGCAACAGCATCAGGAGTTGATGCTGACCGACATCCTGCACGCGTTCGCGCAAAACCCGATACCGCCCGCCTACGATCCGGCCTGGAGCTTTCCAGCCTCCAGCCGGGTCGGCGCAGAATGGGCCTCTCTCAACGAGGGCATCCACAGCATCGGGCATGCCGGAGAGACCTTTCATTTCGACAACGAAAAACCCGTCCACCGCGCTTTGGTCGGGCCGGTCAAATTAGCGCGCAACCTCGTCACCAACGCCGAATGGCTCGCCTTCATGGCGGATGACGGCTACCGCAGGCCCACGCTGTGGCTGATGGATGGCTTCGCCACCGTCGGCAACGAGCAATGGCAGGCGCCCGGCCACTGGCGCCAGATCGATGGCGAATGGCATGTCATGACGCTTGGCGGGCTGAAGCCGGTCGATCCCGACGCGCCCGTCTGCCACGTCAGCTATTATGAAGCCGACGCCTTTGCCCGTTGGAGCGGTAAGCATTTGCCGACCGAAATGGAGTGGGAAGTGGCTGCCCGCGCCGGCCATCTCAACGATGCTTACGGGATCGTCTGGCAATGGACCCGCAGCGCCTACGCCCCTTATCCCGGTTATCGCGCGGTCGAGGGCGCGCTCGGTGAGTACAACGGCAAGTTCATGGTCAACCAACTGGTATTACGTGGCTCTTCGCTTGCGACGCCCCCTGGCCACAGCCGCCTGACCTACCGCAACTTCTTCTATCCGCAACATCGCTGGCAGTTCACCGGACTCCGCCTCGCCGACTACGCTGTCTGATTTGTTTCGAGTTCAACCGCGCCGGACGCGCGTTTCAGGAGAACGATATGAATGTGCATAGTGCCGCCTTGGCAAAAGCGCATCGCTTTGACGAGCAGAATTCGGCATTTGCCGACGACGTGATTGAAGGATTGTCGCAACAGCCCAAGCGGCTGTCGCCGAAATATTTCTACGACGCGACCGGTTCGGAGTTGTTCGAACAAATCACGGTGCTGCCTGAATACTATCCGACGCGCACCGAACTCGCGATCCTGCGTCATCGTGGCCAGGAGATATCGGCAACTATTCCCAAAGGCGCAGCGCTTGTGGAGTTCGGCGCCGGCGCGACCACCAAGGTGCGGCTGTTGCTGGACGAATGCGCGTTTGGCGCCTACGTCCCCGTTGATATTTCCGGCGACTTCCTCAATGCGCAGGCCGACGCCTTGCGCAAGGATTTCCCTTCGCTCGACGTCTATCCGGTTGCCGCCGACTTCACGACACCGTTCGCATTGCCCGATGAGATCGCCGCTATGCCGAAGGTAGGCTTTTTCCCGGGCTCGACGCTCGGAAACTTCGAGCCCCATGAAGCCTGCGCCTTTCTGCGCAGCGCGCGCGACATCCTCGGGAAAGACGCGCAGATGGTGATCGGCATCGATCTCGAAAAGGACGAGCGCGTACTCTACGACGCCTATAACGATGCCGCCGGCGTCACTGCGCGCTTCAATCTCAACGTGCTCGACCGAATCAATCGCGAGTTGGGCGGTACTTTCGACCTTGCCGCGTTTACGCATCGCGCGATCTACAACCGCGAGCGTCACCGCATCGAAATGCACCTCATCAGCAAGAAGGCGCAGAGCGTGCGTGTGCAGGGCCGGACGTTTTCATTCCGCGCCGGCGAGAGCATCCACACCGAGAGCAGCTATAAGTACAGCCTCGGGCGCTTCGCCGCGCTGGCGCTCGGCTCGGGCTGGACGCCGCGCGCGACGTGGACCGACAACGCCGGCATGTTCTCGGTTCATGGACTGGTGACTTCCGACTGAGATTCGGCCGTACCCGAACCCAGCGAAATCGATTCCCATCCCGCCACCGTGATCATGATCGCGGTGGTCAGGAGCGTCAGCAACAGCGGCGACATCGCGCCCGCGAACCACGCCAAGATGCCGAGCGCGATGATACCGGCGACGTGCGACAGCTGAAGAAAGCCGCGGAACGTCAGCTTGAACAGGATGGTGCCGAGCAAGAACAGCAGCGGACCGCCGATTGCGGCGAGCGCTGTCTTGAGGTCGGAAAGGCCGCCGGGATGCTTGAGCACCAGTTCGTCGGCCACAGCCGACACGATGATGCCGGCCACGACCGGCATATGCAGATAGGTGTAAGCAAGCCGCGCCAATCGCCCGGGCTCGCTGGATTTTGAAATCTGTTCGGACCCCGCTTCGGCGCCCTTGTGGAAATAGATCCACCACATTGCGATGCTGCCGACCAACGCCGACGCAAAGGCAAGGACGTTTTCCGTGGTCCAGGCCAGATCGGCAAATGTCGCACCGGTCACGACAATGGATTCGCCGAGCGCGATGATGATGAACCCCGCGCAACGCTCCGCGATGTGACCGCCTTCGATAACCCAATCCGCGACCGACGACGCGCCGTATTTCGGAATCCAGAACCGGACTGCCGGAGACAGATATTCGATACCCAGCGCCACCGCCCACAGCATCAGCCGAGCATGACCGTTCGCGAAACCGCCCGCGATCCAGAACACCGCCGAGGTCGCCAGCCAAATCAGGATGCGGACCGCGTTCATTCGCGACGCATTGCGGCCTGATGGTGTCGACGCCAAGAGAAAGGCCGAGCGCCCGACTTGCATCGAGCTGTAGGCAAGGGCGAACCAGAGACCTCGCGATTCAAAGGCCTCCGGAATTGAGGTCGAAAGCACAAGGCCCCCGAGCATCAAGACGAATAAAAGAATACGAACCGGTGTCCGCTCTGGATTGAGCCAGTTGGTAACCCAGGACGTGTAGACCCACAGCCACCAGACCCCAAGGAACAGCAGGGTCGTCTGCAACGCACCGAGCGGCGTAAGCCGGCCCAGCAGCGTGTGCGACACCTGCGTCACCGCGAAGACAAACACTAAATCGAAAAACAGTTCGGCGTAGGTGACGCGGGCATGTTGGTTCGGCTCGTAGCGGCGAAACAGCGCACCGCGTTGATCTTCCCCCGCCATCGTATTCCGTTCCGGGCCTAGCCCTCCGGTACCCCGGTCTGCAGCGCCAGCGCGTGAAGAACGCCGCCCATCTGTCCCTTCAGCGATTGATAGACAATCTGGTGTTGCTGCACCCGGGATTTACCGCGAAACGAGGCCGAAATTACTGTCGCCGCGTAGTGGTCGCCGTCGCCAGCTAGGTCACGGATCGTCACCTCGGCGTCGGGAATCGCGGCCTTGATCATCGATTCGATATCGCGGGCGTCCATCGGCATCCAGTTTTTCTCCCGTCCGACTTGGAATTGTCCCGGTGCCTGCCTGACCGGGGTCCGAAACCTAGCGCGAACACCCTTCTAGGTCACGCCATCTGATACTATATTCCTGAGCCAGCCGCTCTAAAATCCGCTGCATCCGATCACAACGGGCTGACTGAAAAGGCTCACCAAAATGAAACTTCCCGGTCCAGACCATCCCATGACCATTACGGCAAACCCGAAGCGTATCCGCGTCACCGCGGGTGGCGTCGTGATCGCCGACACCACCCATGCAATGACATTGAAAGAGGCGAGCTACCCGCCTGTCCAGTATGTGCCGCGCAGCGACGCGAATATGGCGCTGCTCAAGCGCAGCGACCGGACCACGCATTGTCCGTACAAAGGCGACGCGAGTTATTTCAGCGTGGTAGCCAACGGCAAGACCATCGAGAACTCGATCTGGACCTACGAGACGCCGTTCCCGGCGATGGCGGAGATTTCCGGCCATCTGGCGTTCTATCCCGATAGGGTCACGATCGAGGAAGTCGCCTGAGGCGCTGCGCGAATCGGTCGGCCTAAGGGCCGCGCGAAGCGTGTCTTCGCGCGTCCTCGAACCATTGGCCTTGAACTGGCGCCAGCCTCGACAGGTCGTCGGCCCCGATAGGTCGTCCTAGACCCTGAAAATGGTGAGCCCCAGAATCAGCAACACCAGGAAGATGACGACGAAGACGTAGAACAGGAAACGAGCGACGTCGGCCGACGCGGCCGAAATGCCGGTGAAACCAAAGATTCCGGCGACCACCGACACCAGAAAGAAGATCAGCGCCCACTTCAGAATGGTCATGTCCATACCTCCAGCCATCGCCGCGACCGCGGCGATCCCGCGGGGGCTAACCCGGGCGTATGGTGCCGGTTCCATCTACAGTCGGCGTTATCCAATCTCGGCGATTTTAACCTTGCTGAATCGGGTTCCCGGCGGCAACATTACGGCCGTAACCCTGTCGGGGCTCCCGTGACCTCCATTTCCGAACCACTCGCGCTCGCGCAAACCCGGGCAGCCCCGAAGGCCGCGGCGCGCAACATGGCGTTCGATCATGCGCGCAGCTTTCTCACGCTCGTCGTGGTGCTGCATCACGCGGTGATTCCCTACACCCATTTCGGCCATACCGACGCCAAGTCATGGATCGGTTTCGACATCGTCGTGCTCGCCACCGACAGCTTCTTCATGGCGATGTTCTTTTTTCTGTCGGGGTTGTTCGTGTGGCCGAGCCTCTCGCACAAAACAACGGCCGTCCATCTTCGCGATCGCATGCTCCGGCTCGGACTGCCGTTCGTGATTGCCGCGCTTACGGTGATCCCGCTTGCCTATTATGCCATCGCGCTGCGACAGGAGTCCGACCTGACCTTCGCTGCCTTCTGGTGGAAGACGGTGACGGTGGGACCTTGGCCAAGCGGTCCGGTGTGGTTCGTCTGGGTATTGCTGGTATTTGATCTGTTGGCGACCGTGTTGCACCGGCTCTCGCCGAACCTGCTCGACCCGATCCACCGCCTGTCGGAGCAATGCTTTGACCAGCCGGCCAAATTCTTCCTGTTCATGCTGGCGGTGACCGCGCTGGTCTATATTCCGTCGCTGATCTATTTCGGCCCCAATCGCTGGTTCGAGTTCGGGCCGTTCTCGGTCCAGGCGAGCCGCATACTGTTATACGCGGCCTATTTCTTTATCGGAGCCGGCATCGGCGTCGCGCATATGGATCGGGGAGTGCTGGGCGCCGAAAGTCGATTGGCGAAAAGCCATTCGGGCTGGTTGATCGCCACCCTCGTTCCCTACTGCCTGATGTGGGTGCTGATTTACATCAAGCGCGAAATACTGGGCAATCCCGATCCGCAGCCGACATGGTATCTCGCGAGCTACGGTTTTTTCTTCGTCGCCTTCAGCGCGGCCATCCTGTTCGCGATCCTCGGCTATTTCCTGGGCTCCAAGCGCCATTGGGTTATCCTCGATCGCATGCAGGCCGACGCCTACGGCATCTTCCTCGTGCACTATCCGATCGTGCTCTGGCTGCAATACTGGCTGTTCGATTTCAACCTGCCGGCGATCGTCAAGGCCACCATCGCGTTTGTGCTGACCGTTCCATTGAGCTGGGCCGTGACCGCCGCCTTGAGAAAGATCCCCGGCGCGACGCACGTGCTGTAATTGTTGGCATCAAACCTGCATCGATTGGCGCAGGGAGGCGTGTCCAAGGCAAACCCTGGAAGGACACTCCAATGGGAATATCGGCTATTTTGATCGCGACCGCGCTTAGTCTGACCATGCTTGTCGCCGTGTCTGACCTCCCCTAGCGGCAGGTCAGTTCGCGCCGCCCATATAGGCCGGGAACCAGCGTTCGAAGGCCGCCTTCAGCGAGGCAACCGAAACCGGCGTCTCGCCCGCAACGGCGATGGCGTCGCCGCCTGACGTGCCGATCCGCGCGCACGGCACGCCGGCGCCCCGCATTTTCGCCAGCACGAGGCCGGCCTGCTCGGCGGGCACGGTGACGATATAACGTGCCTGGTCTTCGCCGAACCAATAGGCATTCGGTACGATCGAATCCGGCGCCGCCAACAGCCGTGCGCCGATCCCGCCCGCGATCGCCATCTCCGCCAGAGCAATCAACAGACCGCCGTCCGAAACGTCATGAGCCGCCGTCGCGGTGCCGGCGTGGATCATTCCCCGCACAACGTCGCCGTTGCGTTTTTCCGCCGCGAGATCGACCGGCGGGGGTGCGCCTTCTTCGCGGCCGCAGACGTCGCGCAGATACACCGACTGGCCGAGCCAGCCCTGCGTGTCGCCGATCAGGAGAATCGCTTCGCCGTCCGCCTTGAATGCCAGCGTGGCGGATTTGGTGAAGTCGTCGAGCAGCCCGACGCCGCCGATCGAGGGCGTCGGCAGGATACCGCGACCGTTGGTCTCGTTGTAGAGCGAGACGTTGCCGGACACGACCGGGAAGTCGAGCGCGCGGCAGGCTTCCGCGATGCCCTTCAGGCAGCCGACAAATTGCCCCATGATTTCCGGCCGCTCGGGATTGCCGAAATTGAGGTTGTCGGTGATCGCCAGCGGCCTGCCGCCGACGGCCGTGATATTGCGCCAGGCCTCGGCAACCGCCTGCATGCCGCCCTGATAGGGATCGGCCTCGCAGTAACGCGGCGTGACGTCTACCGTCAGCGCCAGTCCCTTCGGCCCGTCCTGCACCCGCACCACCGCGGCGTCGCCGCCGGGGCGTTGCACGGTATTGCCCAGGATGACGTGATCGTACTGTTCCCAGACCCAGCGCTTGGAGCAGAGCTCCGGAGTTGCGATCAGCTTTTCCAGCGCCGGCATGATCCCGATCGGCGGCTGGACCTCGCGCGCGTGGATCACCGGCAACAGCAGCGTTTCCACATGGGGGCGGTCGTAGAGCGGCGCCTCGTCGCCCAACTCCTTGATCGGCAGATCGGCCATTACGTCGCCGCCATGTTTCACCACGAAGCGCTTGCTCGGCGTGGTGTAACCGACCACGGCGAAATCCAGTCCCCACTTACGGAAGATCGCCTCGGCTTCCTTTTCCTTCTCGGGCTTGAGCACCATCAGCATGCGCTCCTGGCTTTCGGAGAGCATCATCTCGTAGGCGCTCATGCCGGTCTCGCGCGTCGGCACCGTATCGAGATCGAGGTCGACGCCGAGATCGCCCTTGGCGCCCATTTCGACCGCCGAGCAGGTCAGGCCGGCCGCACCCATGTCCTGGATCGCGATCACGCAATCGGCTTCCATGATCTCGAGGCAGGCCTCCAGCAAAAGCTTTTCCGCGAAGGGATCACCGACCTGTACGGTCGGACGCTTCTCGGCCGAGTCGTCGTCGAATTCGGCCGATGCCATCGATGCGCCGTGGATGCCGTCGCGGCCGGTCTTGGAGCCGAGATAGACAATCGGCATGTTCACGCCGGAGGCGGCGGCGTAAAAAATCTTGCTGGTTTCGGCGAGGCCGACCGCCATCGCGTTGACCAGGATGTTGCCGTCATAGCGGGTGTGGAAACGCACCTGCCCGCCGACCGTCGGCACGCCAAACGAATTGCCGTAGCCGCCGACGCCGGCCACGACGCCGGAGACCAGATGGCGGGTCCTGGGATGTTCCGGTGCGCCGAAGCTCAACGCATTGAGGCAGGCAATCGGGCGCGCCCCCATGGTGAAGACGTCGCGCAAAATACCGCCGACACCGGTGGTCGCACCCTGATACGGCTCGATATAGCTTGGATGGTTGTGGCTCTCCATCTTGAACACCACCGCCTGGCCGTCGCCGATGTCGATGACGCCGGCGTTCTCGCCCGGTCCCTGGATCACCCACGGCGCTTTGGTCGGCAGACCCCGCAAGTGCAGCCGCGACGATTTGTACGAGCAATGCTCGTTCCACATCGCCGAGAAGATCCCGAGCTCGGTGAACGTCGGCACACGGCCGATCAGCTTGAGAATGCGCTCATACTCGTCGGGCTTCAGGCCATGGCTGGCGACGAGTTCGGGGGTGATTTGCGGCTGGTTCATGAGGTTTCTTGAAGCGATTGAGGTCTCTTATTAGAGAGATCGGACAGGCACGAAAAGGCCCTTTATGGCGCACTTTTCCCGATGTCCAGAGCTTTGCGGATACCCGTCGCAACTCGAGGGTTTGCACATCCCCGCTCAATCGGATTTAAGAGCTTTAATCCCTCAATTAAAGGCCGGATCGCGTGGACGACCTCAGCAAAACCGCATTCCTCGACCGACCGGACCTGCACATCGGCATGGAAGGCGAATTCAGGGGCTGGCGGACCTGGCGCCGCGACAATTTCGAAACCCATAGCGGACCGTTCTGGCACCGGATGGACGATGACGGCGCCATCCGCTGCGCCTTTCGGGTCGAGAGCAAGCACCTCAACGGCATGGGCAACGTCCACGGCGGCGCCTTCATGGCCTTCGCCGATTATTGCCTGTTTGCGATCGCTTCTCCGGTGCTGCAGGGACCCGGAGTGACAGTGTCATTTGCCTGCGAGTTTCTCGACGCCGCCCGGGAAGGCGAACTGGTCGAAGGGTCAGGTGAAATCACCCGCGCCGGCGGCTCCCTGATCTTCCTGCGCGGCATCCTGAAATCCGCGGCGCGCCCGCTGTTCTCGTTTTCCGGCACCATCAAGCGGTTGAAGCGACAGACACCTTCCGCCACCTGACCGGCATCTCCTTCACGCATCGTTCAGCGGCTTTTGAAAGCCCGCGCGCGCTGTCGCCCATATAAGCCCCCTAAGTCGCTTTCCGACTTGAAGGGGTTCTTATGCGCGTGCAGCAGCCGGTCCGTGATCGAAATATGTCGTTGTGGCAGTCAGCGGTTCGCCACACGCTGACGAACCGCAGTGATCTTTCCGACCACGAGAAAGATCAAATCGAATACGCCGTCTCGATGCACGCACAATCCCAACAGGCGCATGGAGATCCGTCAATTCCTGCGGCTGCACCGACTGCTACAGGCCACTCTTCAGTAGGATCGATCACGGATATCGCGAGGGCTTCCAGGATAGCGTTCGACATGGTGAAGGCGCATCACAATAACGATGCTGCGACCCATAAGACGATGTTCTCGGCGCTGCAGGATCTCGTCTTGAAATACAGCACGTGGGATATTGACGGGTGGGTCCAGTGCGGTTGGAACTATATAAAGTACTACGTACTCGCGCACCTGCCTCCGAGCTACAACGACTGGCAAAGCCAGACGCCGGCCAATATCAACTTCGGCGTCATCGACCATCAGCTGCCAAATAACAGCCGTGTCCTGATGATTGGAGACTGGGGTACGCATATGCCCGATAACGCGGGACTGCTGCGCCAGGCGCTGAAGAAATTCAATCCCCACGCCATCATCCATCTCGGCGATGTCTATTATTCCGGCACGCAAGAAGAGTGTACGGCAAACATTCTCGACGTGCTGGACCAGATCATCGCGGATGTGAAACCGCCAAAGCGGCCGGCGTTCTTCACCATTCCGGGCAACCATGACTACTATTCGGGTGGCTCCGGCTTTTATCAAACGATAGATAAGGTCAATTCCGGGCTTGCCGGATGTACCCAGCCCGCCAGCTATTTCTGCCTGCGCAGCGAAGACGGCATATGGCAATTCCTTGCTATGGACACCGGGCACGGCGATCGCAACCCTGCCCAAAACCGCGCGCCGGATTTGCAGGCCAGCGAAGTTGCCTGGCTCCGCGACAAGCTCGAAAACTTCTCCGGCACGACAATCCTGTTGTCGCATCACCAGCTAATCTCGGCATACGAAAAGCTGAATGACGGTCCCCGCCCTTATCTAAACGAAAGTCTGTACGCGACGTTCAAGCCGTATTTCGAACGCATCGCGGCCTGGTACTGGGGACACGAGCACAATCTTGTCCTGTACGAAAACGATCTGCAGATACAGGCCGGTGATCTGGCGCTGAAAAAGGGACGGCTGGTGGGCTGCAGCGCCTATGAAGAAGCGCAGAGCGAAAAGCCCTACACGATCCACTTTCCGGCCGCGCGCTTCATCAAGGATATGCCTCGCCTCCAACTATCGAAGTACAAGACCGACCTGCAAAGCTACTACAATCACGCCTTCGCCATTCTCGATATCTCGCCTGACAAGATTACCGCCAGTTACTACGAATACCCGAGTTGGGGACAGGCATCGGCACCCCCGGCCGATCCGCCGATCGAGAAATACCTGTATCAGGAGCATTTGCTGCCCCTGCGCTGACCGGGACCTACGCCCCGGATGGGTGTCTATTCCCCTACCCGGATGCTGCCCGCAAAATCAGGCGTGCAAATATCTACTGCACGCTGACCAGGGTCAGATCCGCGAACCACGACTGCGGCGATACAAATCCCTTCACCTTCGGGCTCATCGCACGCGGGTTGAGGTCGTGGACGATATAAAGCCACGGCGGGTTGTCCACGAGACGCTCATGTGCCTTGCGATACGCCGCCGAGATCACTTTTGGATCGGAAGCCTCCGCGAGCGTCTTGAGCGCCGTGTCGAACTCGTCATCCTTCCACTGCTCGAAGTTGAAGCCGTTCGGTGAGAAGTTGGCGGACGAGAAATACCGCGCCATGATGCTGACATCGGACGACGGCGAACTGATATTGAGCGCCATCGCCCCTTGCAGACTGGGGCTGTCAGGCGTGGCACGGGCCGCATTCAACAACACCTGCCATTCGACCACGTCAAAATCGACGTTCACGCCGCACGCCTCTTTCAAGTTCTGCTGCAGGAATTCATTCATCGGCAAAGGCGTCATCTGGCCCGAGCCGGAATTCGAGATCATTACCTTGAAGGACAGCGGTTTGGCCGGGGTGTAGCCGGCCTCGGCGAGCAGTGCCTTGCCTTTGGCGGCGTCGAATTTGTATCGGTTGGCCGGCGCGCCGAAATCGGGATCGCCGGCCTTGAGCCAGCCGGCCGAAGGCTCCGCGGTGCCGTTCAACAACGAGACCAGCCCTTCCCGGTCGATGCAATAGTTCAGGGCCTGGCGCACGCGCACGTCTTTGAAGGGGCTGTCGGCTGCGCCGATATTGTAGAACCAGGGCCAGACATGCGGATATGAACCGGTGGTGATGGTGAAGCCGGCCGATTTCAAGGAATCGATGCCGTCGGGCGGGGGCACCTCGATCCAGTCGACCTGGCCTGAGCGCAAGGCCGCCAATCGCGAATTCGCCTCAGGGATCGGCAGCAGCACGATCTTGTCGACCTTTGCCATTTTGGCCGCATCCCAATAGCCATCCCACCGCGCCAGATCCGCCTCCTGCCGCGGCACCATCCTGGTGATGCGGAACGGCCCGGTGCCGGCGGCGGGCAAGGTCGCGACCTTGGCCCAGTCACGTCCGGCCTTTTCAAACGAGGCCGGCGAAGTGAACAACAGATAGACCGCCATATAGGGAAAGTACGACGCCGGCTTGGTCAGCGTGATCGCGACGGTATCGTCGTTGACCTTCTTGTAACTGCTCATCAGGGGAACGCGCGCCCGCGACATCGCCGAACTCGCCGGCTCGAATTGCGGGCTTTCGCTGTTGAAATAGCGATCGAGATTCCAGATTACGGCGTCGGCGTTGAAATCCGTGCCGTCATGGAATTTCACGCCGTGGCGCAGATGGAAAATCCAGGTCTTGCTGTCGGCCGGATCCTGCTCCCATTTCTCGGCGAGTCCCGGCCGCAGCGTCGCCAGCTGATCGGTCCGGGACAAATCCCAGAGCACCAGGCCCTCGAAGATCGGATAGCCGAGGAAACGCAAACCCTCAAAGCCGTTGTTCGGCAAACCGGTCGCCGTGGGGATATCGGACGCGGTCATCGCAATCCGCAGCGTGGTCTCGGCCGTTGCGAAACCGGACAACAGCAAGGGAGCCAGGAATGCGAGCGTGCGGGACGCCTTGCGGACGCAGGAAGCCTTGCGAGCCCAGGAAGTCTTGCGAGCCCAGGAAGCCTTGCGAATGAGCATGATGTTCTCTCCCACCGAATTCGGTCACCCGGGAGAAAGTACGAGCAAGTTTCAGGCCAGCGGAGGATGGGCAGTACGCTCTGTCCGCGTGAACGGGCTTACTGCAACAGCTTGCGGTATTTTTCGACGTCGCGCGTCACCAACTGCTGAAGCACTTCGGGCGCGTGCTCGTTCGCGTCGGGCGTCACCGTCGATAGACCGGCGAACCGCGCTTTGACTGCGTCGCTTTCGACCGCCGTGCGGGCCGCGGCGTTGAGCTTCGCAACGATCGCAGGCGGCGTTCCCTTTGGCGCGAACAAACCGTTCCAGCCCTGCGCCTCGAATTCGGGCAGCCCCGCTTCCGCCGAGGTCGGAAGATCAGGCAGCGTCGCCAGCCGCACGGTCGAGCCGACCACCAGCCCCCTTACCAGTTTGCCTTCAATCGACTGCGACACCGAGGCTGCGGCATCGCACACGCCGTCGATCTGGCCGCCGATCGCGTCGGTCAGCGCCGGCGCGGCGCCGCGGTATCCGACCAGCGCGACGTCGATGCCCGCAGCCTGCACGAAGCTCTTGCAGATCAAAAAATTCGACGAGCCGACGCCGGCATGACCGAGATTGACCTTGCCCGGGTTGCTCTTGGCGTAATGGATGAACTCCTGCAGGGTCTTGGCGGGAAAGTCCTTGCGCAGGGCAATGATGCCGAAGGTCTTTGCCACCACGGCAATCGGAACGAACGCGTCAGCCGTGAACGGCAGATTCGGGTAGATGGTATAGGACGCGGCATTGGTGCCGACGTTGCCGATTGCGATGGTGTACCCGTCAGGCTCGGCGCGCGCCGCACGGGCCAACGCGGTCGAGCCACCGGCACCGCCAATATTCTCGATGACGATGGTTTGCCCGAGCGCGGCCCCCATCTGCTCGGCCACGGTCCGCGCGATCACGTCCGAGGTCCCCCCGGCCGCGAACGGCACGATCATGGTGATGGGATGCGTCGGAAAATCCTGCGCGCGGGTGCTCGTGCCCGCAAGGCAAAGTGCGGCAACTACCAGCAGCGGCCGTAACGCTGTTTTATTCCGAGGCGTTTTCTTCACGCGAACCGCTTCCCACTTCGCTTGAAAACGCCATGCCAAACTCAGGCGGCGCGCTCCAGATGCGCCACCAGTCCCGCGAACAGGCCACGGCCGTCAGTGCAGCCCATGATGTCTTCGACATGGTTTTCCGGATGCGGCATCATGCCGAGCACATTGCCGCGCTCGCTGATGATGCCGGCAATCGACTCCGCCGCGCCGTTGATATTGGATTTCTCGTCGACCACGCCGTCGGCCGAGCAGTAGCGATAGAGCACGCGCCCCTCGCCCTCGAGCCGCCGCAGCGTCTCTTCGTCTGCCTCGTAGTTGCCCTCGCCATGCGCGATCGGCACGCGGATGATCTGGCCGGCATTGTAGCCGCGCGTGAACGGCGTGTCGGAACGCTCGACCCGCAGATGCACGTCGTGGCAGATGAACTTCAGCCGCGCGTTGCGCATGAGCACGCCGGGCAAAAGGCCGGACTCGCAAAGAATCTGAAAACCGTTGCAGACGCCGAGCACGAGACCGCCTTGGGCCGCGAACGCGCGTACCGCATCCATGACAGGCGCGCGCGCGGCAATTGCCCCGCAGCGCAGATAATCGCCGTAGGAAAATCCGCCGGGCACCACCACGAGGTCGGTGCCGGCGGGCAGCGCGGTCTCGGCGTGCCAGACCATCTGCGGTTCATGGCCCGACGCGAGCCGCAGCGCCCGCGCCATGTCGCGTTCACGATTGATGCCGGGAAAGACGAGGATGGCGGATTTCATAAGAAACAGGTCCTGCTTCATGCTTCTTCCCTCTCCCCTTGCGGGAGAGGGTGGTCCTCATGTCGCTTGCGGCATGAGGATCGGAGGAGGGATTTGCCAGAAAACGAAGCGCCCCTCACCCGGCTCGCTTCGCTCGCCACCCTCTCCCGCAAGGGGGGAGGGAAAACCTATCCCTGAACCTCGATAGCATAATTCTCGATTACGGTGTTCGCGAGCAGCTTGTCGGCGGCGTCCTTGAGCGCCGCCTCGGCCTTGGCCTTGTCGGCACCCGCGAGTTCGATGTCGAACACCTTGCCCTGGCGGACGCTGGCGACGCCATCGACGCCGAGCGACTTCAGCGCCCCTTCAATGGCCTTGCCC
The DNA here is from genome assembly GCA_963756215.1 of uncultured Alphaproteobacteria bacterium. Lineage (GTDB taxonomy): Bacteria > Pseudomonadota > Alphaproteobacteria > Rhizobiales > Xanthobacteraceae > Bradyrhizobium. The sequence goes on from CAVWMY010000007.1 coordinate 119,862, forward strand.
TGCGGATCGAGGATCCCGGTTTTCAGGGTGACGGTAACACGCGCTTTCACGACCAACCTCAGCTCTTCACCAGCACCGGGCCCGAGCCCACCGGACGCTCGTTCTCCATCAGGATGCCGAGCCGCTTGGCGACTTCGGTATAGGCCTCCAACAACCCACCGAGGTCGCGGCGGAAACGGTCCTTGTCGAGCTTCTCGTTCGACTTGATGTCCCACAGCCGGCAGGAATCGGGGGAGATCTCGTCGGCGACGATGATCCGCATCATCTCGTTCTCGAACAAACGGCCGCATTCCATCTTGAAATCGACCAGACGGATGCCGATGCCGAGGAAGAGGCCGGTCAGGAAGTCATTGACGCGGATCGCCAGCGCCATGATGTCGTCGATCTCCTGCGGCGTGGCCCAGCCGAACGCCGTGATGTGCTCCTCGGAGACCATGGGATCGTTGAGCTGGTCGTTCTTGTAATAAAACTCGATGATCGAGCGGGGCAGCTGGGTACCTTCCTCGATACCGAGCCGCTGCGACAGCGACCCTGCCGCCACGTTTCGCACCACGACCTCCAGCGGCACGATCTCCACTTCGCGGATCAGTTGCTCGCGCATATTGAGGCGGCGAATGAAATGGGTCGGCACCCCGATATCGTTGAGGTGCTGGAACAGATACTCCGAAATCCGGTTGTTGAGGACGCCCTTGCCCTCGATCACCTGGTGCTTCTTGGCATTGAACGCGGTCGCGTCGTCCTTGAAGTGCTGGATCAAGGTTCCCGGCTCCGGTCCTTCGTAAAGCACCTTGGCCTTGCCTTCATAAATACGGCGTCGACGGCTCATAGGGATGTACCGTGTGTTGTTGAAATCCATGAAGTTGGTTTGCTCCGGATGACAAGGGACTACGACCCACGACGGAGCTGCCGTGAAGACCAGGAACGGGAAACAGAACGGGAACCCGGCCTATCGACAACCTATCCGATTGGACCATCAAGCACAATCGATCCCGTCCCCCGCGGATCGAGTTTTACCGCGCTGTCTGCGGCTTCCTGGCCGTTGTTTTAGCGATTCGCACCGTCTATCTAGTCATTGAGGCGAGCCGCCGCAACGCGAGCCGCCGCCCGGCCTCAATACAATGGTTGGAACCTGGTCATGACCACATTCGACAAGCGCGAAGAGGGTTTTGAGCGGAAGTTCGTGCTCGACGAGGAATTGAGGTTCAAGGCCGACGCCCGCCGTAACAAGATGCTGGGGTTGTGGGTGGCCCAGAAGCTCGGCATGTCCGGTGACGCGGCCGCCGCGTACGCCAAAGAGGTTGTGGCCGCCGATTTCGACAAGGCCAGCGATCGCGGCGTGATCCACAAGGTGACGGCCGACCTCGCCGCCAAGGGCGTCGCGGTGTCCGAAGCCGAACTCGACGCCAAGATGACCGAGTTGATGGCGCAGGCCATCACGCAGGTGAAGGCGGGAACGTAGGGAATATCCTCCCCGTCGCAGAACACCCAGCTTTGAAGACGCCCCTTTTAGCGGGCTGTAAAGGATGGGGATTTCGGGGGACCCAATGCCTACGGAAAACAGGTGCGCTGAAAGGATGAGAACCCCGCGGAGCCCCTCATCCTGAGGAGCGGCGTCTTCGCCGCGTCTCGAAGGATGAGTGGAGATGCACGCTCTGCCTTACCCCTCCTTGAACCCATACTCCGGCACGTTGCCGCTGGCGCCGTAATATTTGTAGGGCAGGAATTTCCCCGACATCGTGATCTTGACCCGATCGCCCTTCGGGTTAGGCAGGCGCTCAATAGCCATGTCGAAATCGATCGCCGACATGATGCCGTCGCCATATTCCTCCTCAATCAGCGCCTTCCAGGCCGGACCATTGACCATCACCAGTTCATAGAAGCGGTAGATCAGGGGATCGGTCGGCGGCATCGGCGTGCCGCGCATCGGCACCTCGTTGAGCATCGCGGTCTCGGACTTGGACAACCCGAACAGCTCACCGGCGTTGGCAGCCTGCGGCTTTGTCAGCTTCATCTGGCCGAGGATGGCGCCGGTGATCAGCACCTCGGAATAGCCGCCGATCTTTTCGCAAATGTATTTCCAGCTCCAGTCCTTCTCGCGCTTGATGTCGAGCAGCTTTTCGGTGAGGTCGGATCGCTTCATGTGGCTTTCTCCTGAGACAGACGAGACGCATCGGCACGCAAGGAGCATGCCAATGCGACGAGTTCGGCGAGGAGTTGATCGGAACGGGTTAGGTCCACGAAGCCCGCATTACTTCAGCGCGGCCTCGACCTTGGCTAGGCCGGCATTGGCGCAGACCTCGTCCTTTTCACCGCCGGGAGCGCCGGAAACGCCGACGCCGCCGATGGTCTCGTTGCCTGCCCTGATCGGAACGCCGCCGCCGACGCCGACTACATTGGGAATCTGCCGGATAAAAGCATTGGCGGGATCTTCCATCAGCTTCATGGTTTGCAGCGAGGTCTGGTTCCGGGTGCGGGCCGTGTAGGCCTTCATGCGTGCGAAATCCATGGTATGCGGACCGGTGCCGTCGCCGCGTACCGACGCCGCGATATTGCCGCCCTTGTCGACGATGACGACGGATACCTTGTAGCCATCCTTGGCGCACTGCTCGAGCGCGCCCTCCATGATCGCGAGCGACAGGCCCATCGACACATTTTTCTCGCTCAGCGGCGACTGCGCGCAGGCAGGTCCGGCAACAAGACCGGACGCGGAAGCGAGGAGCGCAAGACGTACAATAAGACGCATGGTTGGCCTCCCTGATTGTTGGTTTCGCGCCTTATAGAACCCTATGGCAGGCCCCTTAGTCCCGGCTAATTGCTAAAAAGGGCATCAGCCGAATTGCTGCAGCCGCCGGAGCGCGCGATTTTAGGCACGCTCCGACACCGCCTTCTCGAGCCGTTCGAGTTGTGCCGCCACGTCGGACTCGATGCCGTCGGATGGCAGATCGACGACCCGGTAGCCGCGCTGCTCCAGCCAGGCCCGCCGCGTCGCGCGGTCTTTGGCGATCACGTCGGTCTCATCCGGATTGATCAGCTCGATCGCGAGCCGGTGCACGAACGAGACGAAATCCGGGATGTGCCGGCCGACCGGAGTCTGCCGCTTGAACTGCCCGGCAAAACGGCGGTCGGTGGTCAGGGCCTGCCACAGGAGACGTTCGGCGTCGGTCGGATTTCGCCGCAGCAGCCGCGCCAGTCCGCGCACCGTGCCGCTTTCCGGCGTCGATGCGCCCTGCCCGTGCTCGGCGAGCAGCGCACGCAGCCGGGTCGCCTGCTCGCCGTCCAGCACGCCGCCCTTGGCTGGTCCCTTGCGTCCTTCGGCGATCGCCATCACCACGCCGTGCAGCGTGTGCATGTCCTGCTTGGTCGGATCCATCCGGGTGAAGATGTTGCGCAGATTGACCAGCATGGTGTCGCGCTTCTCCGGTGGCCGCAGGAATTCGACCTTGTCGAGTTCGCGCACCAGATTGTCGAAAAATGCCTCCATCTGGTGCTGCGAAGCCGGCTCCGAGCGTTCGGGCATGGCAAACGGCAACGCGCCCGCGGTCGAGAGCTTGAACCACTCGTACCCCACCAGCAGCACCGCCTGGGCCAGGTTGAGCGAAGCGAAGCCGGGATTGACGGGGAACGTGACGATGCGGTTGGCGAGCGCGACCTCCTCGTTCTGCAGGCCGTAGCGCTCGCGGCCAAAGAGGATGCCGACAGTGCCGCCGTCCGCGATCCGCGCCGCGGTCTCGCGGGCGGCCGCCTCCGGTGCGACCACGGGCTTGGCCTGATCGTGGGCGCGGGCCGTGGTGGCAAACAGCAGCGTGCAGTCGGCGACCGCCTGCTCGACGGTATCGAACAGCTCGACATTATCCAGGATATGGTCGGCGCCGGAGGCGGCACGGCGGGCATGGACGTTCGGCCAGCCGTCACGCGGATTGACGATGCGAAGCCGCGTCAGCGCGAAATTGCCCATCGCACGCGCGGCCATGCCGATGTTCTCGCCGAGTTGCGGCTCGACCAGAATGACGATGGGACCGGCCAACTCGTGGCCCGTTTTGGTCTTGTCGGTGCCCGAACCGGACATCTCGCTTCACTTTCTGATTCAACATCTGAAGGTCTTGAATCAAGTTCCGAAGAACCTGATCCAATCTTGGATTTCCGATCGCACCCGATTGGCTGAGCGGCCGCATTTTTCAAACGAATTAATGCAGTTAGAGGCGTATTTGAATCCTCAATGAAAGTCTCAACAGGAACTTGCCACCGACTGCTTGTGCGCGTGCGCCGTTCGGATAACGGTATCAATCACAACCAACGCGCGCCTGCAAAGACAGCCTGGAAGCGGGTTAAACGGCGAAGGGTATCGGGGAGAACGCCATGCGCAAGAGATGGTCACTGGCGATTGCCGGATTGATCCTGATTCTGGCCGGCGGCCTCCTCGCTCACCTGACGCAGACCTCCGGCGGCATCCGCATCGAGGATGTGCGCTTCAAGGGCGCCAAGGGCACTACCATGAGCGCCCTGCTCTACATCCCGCCGAATGCGACCGCGCGGACACCGGCGCCGGGCATCCTGGCGGTCCACGGCTACATCAACTCACGCGAAACCCAGGACGGGTTTGCGATCGAATTCGCCCGCCGCGGTTATGTCGTGCTGGCCCTCGACCAGACCGGCCACGGCTACAGCGATCCGCCTGCCTTCGCCAACGGGTTCGGTGGCCCCGACGGGCTGGCATACCTGCGCGGGCTTGAGTTTGTCGACAAGTCCAACATCGGGCTTGAGGGGCATTCGATGGGCGGCTGGACCATCCTCGCCGCCGCGGCCGCGATGCCGGATGGCTACAAATCGATGGTTTTGGAAGGGTCGTCCACCGGCAAGCCGTTCGCCGCCGACGGCGTCGCAAGCTGGCCCCGCAACGTCGCGCTGGTGTTCGCGCAATATGAGGAATTCCCCAAGCTGATGTGGGGCGTCGACCGGGCGCGCGATGTCGCCCAAAGCCCAAAGCTCTGGGCGATGTTCGGCACCATAGGGCCGGTCGAGCCCGGCAGGATCTACGGCGATATCGCGCAAGGCACCGCGCGGGTGCTCTACACTCCCGCCATGACCCATCCGGCCGAGCACATCTCGCATGAGGCGATCGGCTACAGCGTCGACTGGTTCGGCAAAACCTTGCAAGGCGGCACGCCGCGGCCGACCGACGACCAGATCTGGTTTCGCAAGGAAATCGGGACGCTGGTCGCGCTGATCGGGTTCGTGGCGCTCCTGATCGGGGTGTTCGATGGCCTGCTGGAATCGGCGTTTTTTTCGCGCCTGAGGCTGCCCGAAATCGCCGATGGCACGATGCCCGCGCATGTCGCAGCCAGTGGCGGCCGCTGGAAAGCAGCCTTCATCCTGTCGGCCTTTATTCCGGCACTGACCTACTATCCGGCTTTTGCCCTTGCCAACAACTTCGTCAAGCCGTCGCCCTGGCTGCCCCAGGCCGTCACCAACCAGATCGTGGTTTGGGCTGTTATCAACGCGCTGATCGCGCTGGTGCTGCTGCCTTTCGCGCCCAAGCGCGCCCGCCGGACCGGTATCCTCGCGCCTTCGATCCTGATCGCGCTGCCGACGGTAATCGCGGGCTATGCCGCGCTGTGGCTGGCCGACCTCGCGTTCAAGATCGATTTCCGGTTCTGGATCGTGGCGCTCAAGCCGATGAGCGGCAAACAGTTCCTGATCTTCCTGATCTATCTGGTGCCGTTCACCGCGTTCTTCGTAATCGCGCTGCGGTCGCTACACCGCAATTTCTCCACCATGGAGGCGGGACGCGGCACGCTTTACCTCACAAACATTCTGGCGCTGACGCTCGGCTTCGTCGTGCTGTTGGGCCTGCAATACGGACTCTTGTGGCTCACCGGAAGGCTGGTCAATCCGCTGGCCGATCCCGGTTTCGTGCCGCTCTCCACCATCGTCGCCATCCAGTTCGTCCCGCTGCTGGCAATCGTCGCGATTATCGCCACCTTCACGTGGCGGCGTACCGGCTCGAGCTTGCCAGGCGCCCTGATCAGCGCCCTGTTCGTGACCTGGTACGTGGTGGCCGGCACGGCCACTCAGGCCGCGTTCTAGGCTAAGAAATCGGCGGAAACTGCATAACGCCTCGGCTTTCGCCAGCGCGCCCGCGGTGCTATAGCGCGGATGTAATCAATCCCCCGAAACGCGGTATCCAAAAAAGGCCCTCTCAATGGCAAAAATCAAGGTGACCAACCCCGTCGTCGAACTCGACGGCGACGAAATGACCCGGATCATCTGGCAGTACATCAAGGACAAGCTGATCAACCCGTTCCTCGATGTGAACCTGATGTATTTCGACCTGGGGATGGAATACCGCGACAAGACCAACGATCAGGTCACGATCGACGCCGCCAACGCCATCAAGAAGGTCGGGGTCGGCGTCAAGTGCGCCACCATCACCCCGGATGAAGCGCGGGTGAAGGAATTCGGTCTCAAGGAGATGTGGAAGTCGCCGAACGGCACCATCCGCAATATCCTCGGCGGCGTGGTTTTCCGAGAGCCGATCATCTGCAAGAACGTGCCGCGGCTGGTGCCCGGCTGGACCAAGCCGATCATCATCGGCCGCCACGCCTTCGGCGACCAGTATCGCGCCACCGACATCAAGTTTCCGGGCAAGGGCACGTTGACGATGAAATTCGTCGGCGACGACGGCACCGTGATCGAGCGGGAGGTCTACAAGGCCCCGGGCGCCGGCATCGCGATGTCCATGTACAACCTCGACGATTCCATCGCCGACTTCGCCCGCGCTTCCCTGAACATGGGGCTGTCGAAGAATTATTCGGTTTATCTGTCGACCAAGAACACCATTCTCAAGGTCTATGACGGCCGCTTCAAGGACATCTTCCAGGACATCTTCGACAAGGAATTCAAGTCGAAATTCGATGAGAAGAAGATCACCTACGAGCATCGCCTGATTGACGACATGGTCGCAGCCGCAATGAAGTGGTCGGGCGGGTACGTCTGGGCCTGCAAGAACTATGATGGCGACGTGCAGTCCGACACCGTGGCGCAGGGTTATGGATCGCTCGGCCTGATGACTTCCGTGCTGATGACGCCGGACGGCAAAACCGTCGAGGCGGAAGCTGCCCACGGCACCGTGACCCGGCACTTCCGCGAGCACCAGAAGGGCAAGGAGACCTCGACCAACTCGATCGCCTCGATCTTCGCCTGGACCCGCGGCCTGTCGCACCGCGCCAAGCTCGACAACAACGAGGCACTCGCGAAGTTTGCCGCCACGCTGGAGAAGGTTTGCGTCGAAACCGTCGAGGCCGGCTACATGACCAAGGACCTCGCCCTCCTGGTCGGCGCAGACCAGCGCTGGCTGTCGACCACCGGCTTCCTCGACAAGGTCGCGGAAAACCTCACCAAGGCGATGGCGGCGTAAGTATGCCGGCGTGACGACGTCACCGCGAGGACAATTTGCCAACGGCTCCTCGCGGTGATCCAAGCATTTAAGCAAGCCCGCAACGAACTACCCTCGACGATCGGCCGGCGCTCTTTACAACTAAAAGTATTTCTTCGCGAGTTTCGGCCAAGAGCCGCCGTCGATCGACGATCGCGACATCCCGGGCCGCGCCTGTCGCGCTGCGACGCCATAAGATGACGATTGCAACATAACGATCGCGCGACCACGAACTGCGGTTTCGGCGTTATGCCCCTCGCAGACCTAAGAAATTCGTTGCCAAGCCAATCTTCGTTACCGACACGATTTTAATAGACGCGTCCCCTATCGGCCACCTGCGTGGCGCAGATTTCTCCTCGACCCATAGGTCAACTGTGATTTCATGCAACGAGGACAACGAATATGCCGTATTTTAGAATCCTGCTGCTGGCTCCAATGCTGTTCTACAGTTTACCCGAAAGTGCGCTCGCGGCCGACACGTCGCTCCCGGCGGCCATCGCGGCGCCCGGCCAAACCGCCGTGTTGACCGCGCACGCCGTGGGTACGCAGATCTATGAATGCAAGGCTGGCGCCGATGGCAAGCTGGCCTGGACGTTCCACGAGCCGGCCGCGACGCTGATGGCCCAGGACAAGATTGTCGGGCATCACTCCGCCGGACCAAGCTGGGAACTCAGCGATGGCAGTGCCGTCGTCGGCAAGGTCGCCGGCAGCGCGCCCGGCACGAGCCCGAATGATATTACGTGGCTCAAGCTCGACGTGATTTCTCACGGCGGCACCGGCACGCTTTCCGATGTCACGACGGTGCAGCGGATCAACACGGTGGGCGGGGTGCTGACGGGAGAATGCGACCGAGCCGGGGCACCCCGCAGCATGCCCTACAGCGCGGACTACGTGTTTCTGCGCAACGGCTAAACGAGCCGTCGCGTTCACACCCCCGCCATCGCCTTTTCGATCGCCGACAGCGCCGCGTCCGCCTTGGCGCCGTCGGGTCCGCCGGCCTGCGCCATGTCGGGCCGGCCGCCGCCACCCTTGCCGCCGAGCGCTTCGGAGGCTACCCGAACGAGATCGACTGCGTTGTAGCGCGAGGTGAGATCGCTGGTGACCCCGACGACGACGCCGGCCTTGCCGTCGCCGGTCACACCGACGATGGCGACCACGCCGGACCCGAGTTGTTTCTTGCCGTCGTCGACCAGGCTCTTGAGGTCCTTGGTCTCGACGCCCTCGACCGCGCGCGCCATCAGCTTGACGTTGCCGATCTCGCGCACGCCGTTGCCGCCGGCCGCTGCGCCGCCCGCCGGCGCGCCGCCGCCCATCGCGAGCTTCTTGCGCGCCTCAGACAGGTCGCGCTCCAGTTTCTTGCGCTCTTCCATCAGCGCCGCGATCCGCGCCGGCATGTCGTCGAGCGTCGTGCGCAACTCGTTGGCTGCGGTCTTGGCCAGCGCCATGGTCTCGTTGGCGTGACGTCGCGCCTGATTGCCGGTCAACGCCTCGATGCGGCGAACACCGGAGGCGACCGCGCTTTCGCCGGTCACCGAAATCAGGCCGATATCGCCGGTGCGCCGCACATGGGTGCCGCCGCACAATTCCACCGACCAGCCGAGCGCGTTGTTGCCGTGCGCGCGCGCGGTCTTGCCCATCGACACCACACGCACTTCATCGCCGTATTTCTCGCCGAACAGCGCCCGCGCACCGGCGTCGCGGGCGTCGTCCACGCCCATCAATCGGGTGGTGACCTCGTCATTTTCCAGCACGACGTCGTTGGCGATGTCCTCGACGCGCGCGAGCTCTTCGGCCGTGATCGGCTTCGGATGAACGAAATCGAAGCGCAGCCGATCGGGCGCCACCAGCGAGCCGCGCTGGGCGATGTGATCGCCGAGCACCTGCCGCAGCGCTTCGTGCAGCAGATGGGTGGCGGAGTGATTGGCGCGGATCGAACTGCGCCGGGTGTGATCCACTTCGAGCAATAGCGCGGTGCCCGGCTTCAGCGTGCCCTGCTCGACCTGGCCGAGATGCACGAACAGATCGCCCGCCTTCTTCTGCGTATCGGTGACGCGGAAGCGCACGCCTTCGCCGGTCATGATGCCGGTGTCGCCGACCTGGCCGCCGGACTCCGCATAAAACGGCGTCTGGTTCAGGACAATGACGCCGCTCTCACCGGTCTTGAGGCTGTCGACTTCCTGACCCTCCTTGACCAGGGCAGCGACCGCGCCTTCGGCGCTTTCCGTCTCATAGCCCAGGAATTCGGTGGCGCCGAGTTTCTCGCGCAACGGAAACCAGACGTTCTCCGCCGCGGTGTCGCCGGAGCCCGCCCAGGCGGCGCGCGCCTTCGCCCGCTGCCGCTCCATCGCGTCGGTGAACGAAGCGACGTCGACGCCGATGCCGCGGTTGCGCAATGCATCCTGGGTGAGGTCAAGCGGAAAACCGTAGGTGTCGTACAACGTGAACGCAGTGTCGCCGTCGAACATATCGCCCTTCTTGAGCGAGCTGCTTTTCTCGTCGAGGATCGACAGGCCGCGCTCCAGCGTCTTGCGGAAGCGGGTTTCTTCCAGCCGCAACGTTTCCTCGATCAGGTTCTCGGCGCGCACCAGCTCCGGATAGGCCTGACCCATTTCGCGAACCAGCGCCCAGACCAGGCGGTGCATCAGCGGCTCCTTTGCGCCGAGCAACTGAGCATGGCGCATCGCCCGGCGCATGATCCGGCGCAGCACATAGCCGCGCCCCTCGTTCGAGGGCAGCACACCGTCCGAGATCAAGAACGAAGATGCGCGCAGATGGTCGGCGATCACGCGCAGCGAGGCCTTCTGCTCGCCGTGCGGATCGGCGCCGGTCAATTCGGAGATGGCGCGAATCAGGGCGACGAACAGGTCGATGTCGTAATTGTCGTGCTTGCCCTGCAGCACCGCGGCGATCCGCTCGAGGCCCGCGCCGGTATCGATCGACGGTTTCGGCAGCGGATTGCGGACGCCCGGCTGCAGCTGTTCAAACTGCATGAACACGAGATTCCATATCTCGATGAAGCGGTCGCCGTCGGCTTCCGGCGAGCCCGGCGGCCCACCCCAGACCTTGTCGCCGTGATCGTAGAAGATCTCCGAACACGGACCGCACGGTCCGGTGTCACCCATCTGCCAGAAATTGTCGGCGCCATCGATGCGGATGATGCGCGACTCCGGCAGGCCGGCGATCTTCTTCCAGAGATTGTAAGCCTCGTCATCGTCTATGTAGACGGTCGCCGTCAGTTTGTCCTTGGGCAGGCCAAACTCCTTGGTGACCAGGTTCCAGGCGAGCTCGATCGCGCGGTCCTTGAAATAATCGCCGAACGAGAAATTCCCCAGCATCTCGAAAAACGTGTGGTGCCGGGCGGTGTAGCCGACGTTATCGAGGTCGTTGTGCTTGCCGCCGGCCCGCACGCATTTCTGCGAAGTGGTGGCGCGCTGATAGGGACGCTTCTCGACGCCGGTAAAGACGTTCTTGAACTGCACCATGCCGGCGTTGGTGAACATCAGGGTCGGGTCGTTGCGCGGCACAAGCGGCGACGACGGCACGATCTCGTGGCCGTTGGCCGCGAAATAATTCAGAAATGTCGACCTGATCTCGTTAACGCCACTCATGTTCATCCTACCGCAAGTCGTCGGGGCCGCCGCAAATCGGTCGTTTCAGCGCCAAATTACCGGTCGCACGCCGGCGCACCGCTTTTTAGACAACGACAATGACCGTGTCCAGAAAGTGTGCACCGAATCAGAGGCTTGCCGCATCAGCACAACAGCCGTTGATAGTGGCCAACGCCGCGTTGACAGCCTTGGGCCAGCCGTGTTTTTCTCTCGTCCGTTCGACAGTCACGTCGGGAGAGATCGGCAGCGATGCCGGCGCCGAAGGAGCAACCGCCCCGGAAACTCTCAGGCAAACGGACCGCGTGACTGGCTAGCATCTGGAAAGAGGCGCCGAAGGGTTTACCCCCTGACGTGTCCGCCGACGGGATAATACTCTCAGGCACAGCGACAGATGGGGCTTTCTGTGGGTTTTTGCGAGGGATCTTCCTCGGAAAACCGCGAGGGCCCGGTGATGCTTGCGCGCGACAACCAGACTTCCCTGAAACGCACGCCCCTGCACGCCCTCCATGTGGCCTCGGGCGGCAAGATGGTGCCCTTCGCCGGCTATGACATGCCGGTGCAATACGGCCCCGGCGTGCTCCGGGAACATTTGCATACGCGCAGCCATGCCGGTCTGTTCGACGTCTCCCATATGGGACAGATCGCGGTGCACCCGAAGTCCGGAAAGGTCGAGGACGCCGCGCGGGCGCTGGAACGGCTGGTGCCGCAGGACATCGCCGCGGTAGCCCCCGGCCGCCAGCGCTACGCGCTGTTGACGGGCGAAAATGGCGGCATTCTCGACGATCTGATGGTGGCGAATTTCGGCAGTCACCTGTTTGTGGTGGTCAACGCCGCCTGCAAGGCCGCCGACGAGGCGCACCTGCGCGCCCACCTGTCGGACGTCTGCACAATCGAGCCGCTGGCGGACCGGGCGCTGATCGCGCTGCAGGGACCGAAGGCGGAAGCCGTGCTGGCGGAGCTATCCGGCGATGTCGCCGAGATGCGCTTCATGGACGCCGGGCCGCGCCGCGTCGGCGACATCGACTGCTTCGTGTCGCGCTCCGGCTATACCGGCGAGGACGGCTTCGAGATCTCGGTTCCGGCCGAACGCGCGGAAACGCTGGCCAGAAAACTGCTCGCCCATAACGCCGTGCTGCCGATCGGATTGGGTGCGCGCGACAGCCTGAGGCTCGAGGCCGGGCTTTGCCTTTATGGGCACGACATCGATACCACGACGACCCCGGTCGAGGGGGCGCTGGAATGGTCGGTCCAGAAGAGCCGCCGCGCCGGTGGGGCGCGCGCCGGCGGCTTCCCGGGCGCGGCGAAGATTCTCGCCCAGTTTGAACAGGGCGCCGCGCGACGCCGGGTCGGGCTGCGACCCGAAGGCCGCGCCCCGGTGCGCGAGGGCGCGTTGCTGTTCGCCGACAGCGCATCGTCCGACCCGATCGGCGCCGTCACCTCCGGCGGATTTGGCCCGAGCCTGAACGCACCGGTCGCCATGGGCTACGTGCCGTCTTCGCGCGCCGCCGCCGAAACATCCGTGTTTGCCGAAGTCCGCGGCCAGCGACTGCCGATGCGAATATCGCCGATGCCGTTCGTTCCCAACACCTACAAACGCTGACACTCGCAAACGCCAAAGGATCTTTCATGACGACGCTGTTCACGACCGACCACGAATGGCTCCGCATCGAGGGAGATGTCGCCACCATCGGCGTCACCGACTATGCGCAGTCGCAACTCGGTGACGTCGTGTTCGTCGAACTGCCGAAGGTAGGCCGCAGCCTGAAGAAGGCGGAGGCGGCGGCGGTCGTGGAATCCGTCAAGGCGGCGTCCGATGTGTACGCGCCCATCACGGGCGACGTGCTCGAGGTCAACGATGCCCTCGTCGCCGAGCCGGCGCTGGTCAATTCCGACGCCGAAGGCAAGGCATGGTTTTTCAAACTGAAGATCGCCGACAAGAGCGAACTCGGCGGCCTGATGGATGAGGCCGGCTACAAGGCGCATACGGCGTGAGATGACGGGGTCGAGCGCAATGTCGCCCGCGCTGTCATCTTCCGCCAACGGGTCGGCGCGAAGCGCCGCCCGACGACAGGCTGCGGCGGACGATCCGGTACGCCGCGACGCCTCGGCTCAATTGCCGGCGTCGGCGATTACTGGATACCCCGCTTTCGCGGGGTGTGACGGCGAGTGCGAGCCATGACGGATAAGTGACGGATAAAGAGGACCAGCCGATGAACGCGCCATTCAAGTCGACCAACGAAGCCGCCGTCAGTTTTGCGCGGCGTCATATCGGCCCCTCGCCGCGTAATATCTCCGCGATGCTGGAGACGGTGGGAGCCGGCAGCCTGGATGCGCTGATGGCCGAGACCTTGCCGTCATCGATCCGGCAACGGGCGCCGCTCGACCTCGGCGCCGCGCTGAGCGAAACTGAATCGCTTGCCCACATGCGCGCGCTGGCGTCGCAGAACAAGGTCTTCACCTCGCTGATCGGCCAGGGCTATTCCGGCACGATTTTGCCGGCGGTGATCCAGCGCAACATCCTGGAGAACCCCGCCTGGTACACCGCCTATACGCCGTATCAGCCGGAGATCAGCCAGGGCCGGCTGGAGGCGCTGTTCAACTTCCAGACCATGATCTGCGACCTGACCGGGCTCGATGTCGCCAACGCCTCGTTGCTCGATGAGGCAACTGCCGCGGCCGAAGCGATGGCGCTGGCGGAACGCGCCGCGAAAGCCAAGACCAAATCCTTCTTCGTCGACAGCGAAGTCCACCCGCAGACGCTGGCGGTCCTGCGCACCCGCGCCGAGCCGTTGGGGTGGAATGTGGTCGTCGGCGACCCCCTCACCGATCTCGACGGTGCGGACGTGTTCGGCGCCCTGCTGCAATATCCGGATACTTCGGGCGCGGTGCGCGACCTGCGGCCCGCGATCGCCGCGCTCCATGCCAAGGGCGCGATGGCGATTATCGCCGCCGATTTGCTGGCGCTGACGCTGTTGGCTTCGCCGGGCGAACTCGGTGCGGATATCGCGATCGGATCGGCGCAGCGCTTCGGCGTGCCGATGGGCTATGGCGGCCCGCACGCAGCCTATATGGCGGTGCGCGACGCGCTGAAGCGGTCGCTGCCCGGCCGCATCGTCGGGCTGTCGGTGGATTCACGCGGCGAACCGGCCTATCGCCTCGCGCTGCAGACCCGCGAGCAGCATATCCGCCGCGAGAAGGCGACCTCCAACATCTGCACCGCGCAGGTGCTGCTGGCGGTGATCGCGGCGATGTATGCGGTCTATCACGGGCCGGAAGGGCTGACCGAGATCGCCCGCAACGTGCACCGCCGCGCCTGTGTGCTGGCCGCGGGCTTGCGCAAGCTTGGCTTCGCGCTGAAATCCGAGGCGTTCTTCGATACGGTGACGGTGAATGCGGGCGAGCGCCGCGACGACATTGTCGCCCGCGCCTGGGCCGAAAAAATCAACCTGCGGATCGGCGAGTCGACGCTCGGCATCGCGCTCGATGAAACCACGACGCCCGCCACGGTCGAGGCGGTATGGCGCGCATTCGGGGGCGACTTGGCCTACGCCGACGTTGAAGCCGCCGGCGTGCGCGAAACGCTTCCGATCGACTTGAAACGGGCAAGCGCCTTCCTGACCCATCCGGTGTTTCACATCCACCGTTCCGAGACCGAGTTGTTGCGCTATATGCGCAAGCTCAGCGACCGCGACCTTGCGCTCGATCGCGCCATGATCCCGCTGGGCTCCTGCACGATGAAGCTCAACGCGACATCCGAAATGATCCCGCTGACCTGGCCGGAATTCGGCAATCTGCACCCGTTCGCGCCGCGCGAGCAGGCCGCGGGCTATCACGCGCTGTTTGCGCGGCTGGAACAATGGTTGTGCGACATTACCGGCTATGACGCGATTTCGCTGCAGCCGAACTCCGGCGCGCAGGGCGAATATGCCGGCCTGCTGGCCATCCGCGGCTATCACGCCGCCCGCGGCGAGCCGCATCGTCGGATATGCCTGATCCCCTCCTCCGCCCACGGCACCAACCCGGCTTCCGCCAGCATGGCGGGAATGGACGTGGTGGTGGTCGCCTGCGACGCGCGCGGCGATGTCGACGTAGCTGACTTACGCGTCAAGGCGGCGCAGCATGCGAAAAATCTCGCCGCCGTGATGATCACCTATCCCTCGACCCACGGCGTGTTCGAGGAGCACATCCGCGAGATTTGCGACGTCGTGCATGAGCATGGCGGCCAGGTCTATCTCGACGGCGCCAACATGAACGCGCAAGTCGGGCTGTCGCGGCCCGGCGACTACGGCGCCGACGTCAGCCATCTCAATTTGCACAAGACGTTCTGCATTCCGCACGGCGGCGGCGGCCCGGGGATGGGACCGATCGGGGTCAAGGCGCATCTAGCGCCGTTCCTGCCCGGACATCCCGCGACCGACGGCGCCACGCCGCACGCGATCGGGCCGGTGTCGGCGGCGCCGTTCGGCTCGGCCTCGATTCTCACGATCTCCTACATCTACATTCTGATGATGGCGGGCGACGGCCTGACCCGCGCCACCGAGGTCGCGATCCTCAACGCCAACTACATCGCAACCCGGCTGCAGCCGCATTTCCCGGTGCTGTATCGCAACGCCAGGGGCCGCGTCGCGCATGAATGCATCATCGACCCCCGGCCATTAAAAGCCTCGAGCGGCGTCACCGTCGACGACATCGCCAAGCGGCTGATCGATTACGGCTTCCATGCCCCGACCATGAGCTTCCCGGTGCCGGGCACGCTGATGATCGAGCCGACCGAATCGGAATCGAAGGCCGAACTCGATCGTTTCTGCGACGCCATGATCGCGATCCGGCGGGAGATCGCCGAGATCGAGGCCGGGCGCTGGAAGGTCGAGGCCTCGCCGCTGCGCCACGCACCGCATACCGTGCACGACATCGCCGACGATAGCTGGACGCGGGCCTATAGCCGCGCCGAGGGCTGTTTCCCGGCAGGCACGTCGCGCACCGACAAATACTGGTGCCCGGTGGGGCGGGTCGACAACGTCTATGGCGACCGCAATCTGGTGTGCTCCTGCCCGCCGATCAGCGACTACGCGCAGGCGGCTGAGTAGCGCTTTTGTCTCATGGATGATGTTGGCTCCGACGGACTTCGGTACAGACAACCCTTTTGCGTGGATCAAAGCGGTGAACGAGACGGATAGGTTGTGAGTTCAGTCTGAAAAGACAACAAAGGCCGCGATGGTTAAGGCGCAACGAGCGAGGGATTCCAGCCGCCACAGGAAGTCGTTGGTCAACCTGGTGCCGCCCCACCAGCGACTTGCAAAGTCCGACCAGTGATGGCCGCGGCTCGGGCCGTGATCGGGTGTCCGAAGGCCAAGGTAGGCTGCAAGTTCGTCTGTAGACGGCAACTGTCCCCAGACGAAGCGGAGGAAAAAATTAACCGCGAGGTCGCCGAGGTTCTCTTCATCGAAGTAAGTGATCGGGTAGCCGGTCAGAACCAAAGGCGTCATGCTCGCTCCGCTGGCGATGCTCACAAAACAAAAACGGGCGCCAAAGACGTCGGCAACTCAACGTCCTCAGCACCCGCTTGTCGCGTCTCGCACCCATAGCGCGAGGCGTCGGAAAACTTACTCCTCCGCAGGCTCATCGCCGTCGGCGTCGCGCTCAGGAGAGCCGGCCAGGATCTGTTCGGCGATCAGGCCGGAGTTCTGGCGGATCGCCGCTTCGATCTTCGCGGTCATGTCCGGATTGGCCTTGAGGAACGCCTTCGAATTCTCGCGGCCCTGACCGAGCCGCTGGCTGTCATAGGAGAACCAGGCGCCGGACTTCTCGACGATGCCGGCCTTGACGCCGAGATCGAGAATTTCGCCCATCTTGGAGACGCCTTCGCCATACATGATGTCGAATTCGACCTGCTTGAACGGCGGCGCCAGCTTGTTCTTCACCACCTTGACGCGAGTTTGGTTGCCGACCACCTCGTCGCGCTCCTTGATCGCGCCGATGCGGCGGATGTCGAGGCGGACCGAAGCGTAGAATTTCAGCGCGTTGCCGCCGGTGGTGGTTTCCGGCGAACCGTACATCACGCCGATCTTCATCCGGATCTGGTTGATAAAGATCACCATGGTGTTGGATTTGTTGATCGAGGCGGTGAGCTTGCGCAGCGCCTGGCTCATCAGCCGCGCCTGCAGGCCGGGCAGCGCATCGCCCATCTCGCCCTCGAGTTCGGCCTTCGGCACCAGCGCCGCCACCGAGTTGATCACCAATACGTCGACCGCGCCGGAGCGCACCAGGGTGTCGCAGATTTCCAGCGCCTGCTCGCCGGTGTCGGGCTGCGAGATCAGCAGCTCGTCGATATTGACGCCAAGCTTGCGGGCATAGACCGGATCGAGCGCATGTTCGGCATCGATGAAGGCGCAGATGCCGCCCTTCTTCTGGCCTTCGGCCACCGTGTGCAGCGCCAGCGTGGTTTTCCCCGAGGATTCCGGCCCGTAGATCTCAACCACCCTGCCCTTCGGTAGCCCGCCCACGCCGAGCGCGATATCGAGCCCGAGCGAACCCGAGGAGACGGTCTCGACATCCATCGAACGGTCGTTCTTGCCCAGCTTCATCACCGAGCCCTTGCCGAACTGACGCTCGATCTGGGAAAGCGCGGCTGACAAGGCTTTGGTCTTGTCCATGGAAGATCCTTCGACGATACGCAGGGAGGTGGCGGACATGGGTGGTGCTCCTTATGGCGGGGATTCGCTAGCGGGACAAACGGATGACGAGAATTGGACAAGCGACCGGCTGACGAGGCGTTTGTACCATGTTTGTTCCATGTTCGCAATATGTTCTTTCTAAAGCCGTTGAAAGTAGGGGTGTACCGACCATTTTACATGCGTGACGGCCCAATGCCGCCGCGATCGACCCGATTTGAAATCAGGAACATCGCGTGAACATCGAGTATTTGCCGGAAGAGACCGCCTGTCCGGGCGTCAGCCAACGCTAGCGGGCAATGGGGCGTTGAGCGGGTCAGCGCTGGAGCAGATCCCGTCCGGGCCGGACCAGGTCATGAAACCGCAGAAAGGCGGTACGCGGTCCCCGCCCGGCCGCACACACCGCGCGACGCGAGGCCCATTTGTTCACCCCCCATCAGAATCTATAGAGGCATAAGAGTTATCTGCCCCCACCATCCTGATTGAACCTTACGGCCGGTGGGATGACACACGGCTAGGGGAATGCACGTAGCAATGGGGATATCATGATCACGCACGAGCAGCGGCTGGCTGTTGTCAGGGCAACCAACTCAAATTTGGTTAATCGGTTGGTGGAGCTAAACCTGTTAAAGGATAGGCTCTGGAAGGCGCAGCTGTTGGCGCGTCGATCCCGCCGGACCGGGAGCAGAAAAAGAGTGAGAGCCTAGGCACCGGGCTGCCTCGGCTGCGGCCTTTTTCTCGCAGGTCTGCCTCTCATACGCAGATTCAGCCATTTCAAGCGCGCGCTCCGACCAGGGAGCGAGGCCCGCGGCCGGAGGCCGTCAAGTGTATTCACAAACAGAACACCATGCGGGCACCGGCCATTAAGCCTGTTAGAACATCTCCAGCTTGTATCTCTATAAATTAATTTGAATACCCAATTTTCAATGACTACAAAGCACCCGGCCGTTTACGCCAAGTATTAATATTTTTAATCTGGGATTTAAGAATGAATTTTCATCAGCAGCGCCTCGCCGCCATCGCCATGACGAAAGCCAGCATCGCTGCTCAATACATCGAGTTAACCAGCATGCGCGACCAGTACAGGAAAGCGCAGCTGCTCGCCCGAAGGCCGCGGCGGACCAGCCGCGGAAGAAAAAGGGTGCGGGTTTAAAATCGACAAGGAGACCGCCTTAGTCGGCGGCCTCTTTATTTACTAATGAATCGGGGCGCAGAAATCTCCGGGCTGCAGCGGGCATCGAACGGGGATGACGTTGGCTTCGCGCTTGCCCGACGTGCTTGCACGTTGTCGGTTCTGACAACGTCGGTTCTCTACAAACTCCGCTGCGCGCCCGGTCATCGCGAGTTGCCCGCCGCGGATGGACATGAGCCTCACGGCTTCCATTTAATTGGATAACCGGCAAGCAAGAATCGACAACGCGAATACCGCGCCTGTTGTGACCCGTGATTGGTTAATTGGTTTTGACGACCGGCGTTGTCATCAGTGGACTTCGACATTGACATGGAGCTGGCGCACCGATGGTGGGCGGAGACGCGCGTGGTCCGGCAACACCCGCTGTCGGCCACGCCGCGCATCTCGAATTCGCACATCGGCGTTCGGCAGGCGTCGACGGGAAGCAGCGCAGCCCACCCCATCACAAATCCGTAATGCCATCGTCATGAAGCTTTGCCTGCGCCAATAACCGGTTACGTTAGCGCGGGGCCAACAAGGGAAGCGGTGATGGAGAACAGTCGGATAGACGCAACGGCATGGCAACGCTTCATGCAGGCCGTCTCCGACGAGCTGGCCAAGGTTGAGCGGCATGAAGCCGAACTCCGCAAGAGGGAACGCCTGGAACGGGCCACCGAGCTTCATCTCCCGCTGGACAAATCTCTCTTCCGCCACTAGCCGCGCTTGTGAATTCTCGACGCGCGACATCGATATGACTTGGACATCACTCGGCTTGCGCCAAGGGCTGCTCGCAAGCCGGTTGTTGTAAGGATGATCCCCCCGTATTGTGATCGTCCAAGCGCCCCAACCTCGTATTAAATTACCGTAAACTGGCCACTCGTCGGCGCAATTTGACTTCCTGCGCGACCCGACTCGATCCAGCTGAGTGCCGCATTGAGTATCTGATTGGGATGACCGAGTGCGAGTTCTGGTAGCGGCGATTCTGGGAATCAGTTTGACCGGATGTTCGGTGGATCTCGATAGCCTTCCGATTGCGGGCATTCCACCGACGCTGTCAGCGGTAGCCGCCGACATCAGGAAGACTGCCGACGACGCCAAGCTGATTCCCCCGCTCCAGGTCGCGGGCCCGATCCCAGCAAATGCCGTCTCCTCGGTGCCGTGGATCATTTGCCTGCGAAGCGAAGCGCCCAATCAAACTCCGGCCCCGACCTACTCGCTGTTCTTCAAGGAGAACAAACTGGTTTCCTCGCGGCTGTCCGTGATTGTCGATCATTGCGAGGGCCAGGTGTTTTCGCGGCTTTAGTCTTATCGCGACTGTAGAGGTAGCGGTCGGCGCACGCGCCGCTCACCTGATCGAATATAGAGAAAGCCAGCCGGATTCTCGCACGACAATTTCAACAAACGGAATTTCGCGAAACGGAATTTCGAGGCAACTCGAATCCGGAAAGCGCGGCCGACCGAGTTGCATGCTTTCATTCGTTTATCGCACCGGGAACAACGATTGCCGGCGGTGTCCTCCGTTTCAGCGAAAACCGGCACCAGTATTGATACGGTGTATTAAATCTTCTCAGCCCCCGATATTCGTGGCGCGAATTTCTCCTGTCAATTTCACGCCTCGCATGGAGGGGATAATGCCCGGCCAACGTCCGCCTTGCCCCGAATGCGGCATGGCAATGATCATGATTCAGAAATCGATCGATGCCAGCGGTAACGAACATGGTTCGTTCGAATGCCTTCGGTGCGGCCATATTGAGAAGCCGCAAACGCCCACGGACAGAAATACGAATCCCAAACGTCGTGCGTAACCGTTTCAAACCGGCAGCGGCACGCGAACGGTTTGGCGCCGGGGATTTACCGGCCGAATCGCGTTGGGGCTTCGCGAAGATGTCCTCTGCTAATTTAGAACGGGCCGGCGCGTTCCGACGATCGACCCCGTAGTTTCACGGCGTATGCCCGGTGCTGACGCCGTGGCAGTTTCGCCGTATGGAGCGCCCACCAAACGCCGGACCACCGGCCTGCAAAAAATGCGGCCACGACATGGCCAAGGTCGGCAAGCTGCCTCCGGTTGGCACGCGCCCCCTGCTCCACGTTTATAAATGCGCCGAATGCCGCGAGGTCGTCAGCGTCCGGCCGGAATGACCGGCCACCGGCATTCGCCGGTTAGCGGCAAGTGCGATCGCGCAATTGCTAAACTGACGTATTTAATTTCAACCTTACGTATCTACGGCATTAACCTGCCGACGTCCCGGCGGAGGACGTCGTGATTAAATCTCCCGCGGGGCAGCTGCTTGCACGGCGTCATTTTCCGACACGCCATGCCGCTCGCTGCGCATTGACGCCTTTCAGCTGCGGTGGCTCGTGGTGGCGGAAAAGGCGGCGGTTTGCGCACAATTGTTCGGGACCGTACAGACAGCGGAAATCAGCAGCTGTAAAATAGACACCTGCGAGAACCGGTTTGGACCGGTTGGAAGGTTTCGTACATACGCACCTGCCGGAGGTGATCATGTCCGCGCCGCCATCGCTTAGCGTTTCGTTTGCTGCGACCGAACGTCAGCGCTGTCCAAGATGCCCGCGATGCCATTTGCCAATGCTGCCGCCCGGCATCTCCACAACGCCGACGACGCGCGGCCCGCGCCGTTTCGAATGTCCGACGTGCGACCATCCGGTGGATGATCCGATGAAGTCGGGTGTTGTGGGATGGCTCAACAGCAACCTGAAACGCCCGGAATAGCCGCCGTGAAACAGCCAAAGCCCACGGCGATCGAACCGTCCAGTTCGGATGCCCGCGCCGAACAGGCGCTGGCGGAAGCGCGGAAACTCCCCAGTGGACCCGAGCGCAGCGAGGCGCTGAAGAAGGCGAGCGCATTACAAATCGCCGCCGACCTGAAAGGCGTTTCGTTCGCCAAGCGCGGCCGACCCTCGAAGCGTTGAGGCCCGGGTCGAATCGCTAGTCGGCGCTCCGCAGTCGCCGCATGGTGAATTCGATGTCGCCGCCGGGAAGTTCACGCCAGCTCTCGACCCCGCTCATGTAAGCGGCCTTGGGATAACGGGCGAGAAAATCGCGCGCCATGCTCCGCGCCTTGTCGCGCGGGAGGGTAAAGGTCTCGCGGAGAAACCCGTCGTCGGGCTTGCGCCGGCCGGCCATACGGTCGGCCAGATCGCGCGGGCGAGAGACCATGTCGCAAACTCCAGCACACGGAACGACCGCCCCAATATAGCGCCGAACCGCCCGAATCCGAGTCCCCGGCGCGGCAGGCGACGGCGGTGAGGCCGGAACCGACGCGACATGGCGATGAGGTCAGGCCGTCCGCTGCGGGCTCGACCGGCGGTCGGCTGGCGCAACACGGTAAATCCACGCCTGGCGCCGAGTTGCCGATGGCAGAATTAGTTCGCGGTGCTGCCGGTTTTGGTCCTGGCCTTCGCGGCAGCCTTGGGCGCATCCGGGGCACGGACCGCGCCCCACGGGTCGGACGAGACCTTGGCGTCCGGAATCTTCTTCAGGGAGTCCCGGTAGGCCTTGTCCCTGGCTTGGTCGGCTTCCTTTTCCTCCGGGCTCTTGGAGGCAATCTCCGGAATCAGGTTGATGTTCGGCATTTGCGCATAGGCCGGTCCCGTTACCAGCGCGATGACGGCGGCTGTGCGTAAGACTTTCATGGGTGTTCCCCGTATTCTTCCAACAAAATATCGCTGCGCCCGCCGCGACCCCAGGCGCGCCTGCCTGAGTGTTAAAGACGATCCAACGTGTAGGATTTCGGCAGCCAATCGTCCCAGATCGGACCGTATCTGGTGCAACCATCCCGCAGAAGACGCATCCGCGATCGCGCTTGGAACAAGTGCGATCGCCGGGACATCCTCCGCCAAACCCACCGCTCAATTATACGGCGGCGGGTCGGGCATTTTCAAGCTGCACCGCGCGCGCGTAGGATGCTCATAATCACGATCTGCGGCGGGGAACCAACCTTCATGCAAAGCGAACCAGGGGCGGTCGAATTCGATATCAGGGAAGCCCGGCGCATTCTCGGCGATGTGTTCGCGCCATGGGTCCAGGATCTCGGCCTGTCGGTCGAGCACGTCGAATGCACCCCGCCCGCCGGCGCCGGTGCCGACTGGCAGCCCGGCGCTACGATCCGCATGCCGTTCTCCGAACGGCTGTGCCGCCATGGCGGCATCGTCTGCGGCCAGGCGCTGATGGCGCTCGCCGATACGTCGATGGTGATCGCCATCCTGGCGGCGAACCGCGGATACCGGCCGATGACCACGGTGGATCAAACCACCCACTTCATGCGTGCCGTCACCTCGTCGGACGTGGTGGCCGACGCCCGGGTGATTCGTACCGGACGCACCATGAGCTTTGGCCGCGTTACGCTATCGAGCGCCGCGGACAACAAAGCGGTCGCGATGGTTTCCAGCGCCTTCGCGATGCTATGACCTCGCCGCGACGTAATCGCGCACATGCACAGACGCCATCGTAAACCAGCCACAAATTCCTGTATGCTTGAGGGTGCGAATCTCTCGGCCAACAACTTGGTCAACGGAACACACCGGGCCATCGCGATGATCGAAAAACGAAATGAAAGGCGGGCGGCGCCGCGGCATCAGGTGCAGAAGGGCGCAACGATCGCTTTCGGCGGCAACGGTCTCGCCTGCACCGTACACAACCTTTCCGCGGGCGGCGCGGCGCTCGACTTCGCGAATTCGATCAGCCTGCCGCCATCGTTCATGCTGGTGATCAAAGCCGATCAATTCATCCGCCGCTGCCGTCCGGTGTGGAGCCGCGACAAGCAAATCGGCGTCGCATTCGACTGAAGCATCTCCTCAAGACTGAAAACCGGCGGCGCTATCGTCGGGCCGGCGTCGTCCGCCGTTATTTCGGCTTCTTCGGGGCATCCGCGGGCCGTGCCACGCCCCACGGATCATATTTTTCCTTCGGCTCGGGAATTCTGTCGAGCGCGGCCTTATAGGCCTTCTCGTCGACCTTCTTCTCCGGCGCGTCGGTCTTTTTATTATCGTCGCCATGTCGTTTGCCGCCCATCTGGGCATGGGCAGGCGCCGCAACCAACGCCGCCATTGCGACCGCGACCACGAAGGCCTTCATCGGCTAGTCTCCCCTACCATCTTGCTCCCCCGACATTACCCTGCGATCGAATGAAGGCCAACGAGGGATCAACATGCCAAACACAATAATTGAGTTGCAGCCCTCCTTCCTGCCGTCTCAGCAAGTGTTGATCGTCGTGAACAAAAGTTAATCCACCGATCCGAGGCAATTTCTCCCGTTGCGGGATACAACCTCCCGTATGAGGCAGATCGTTGTTTGTGTCGCGTCGTTGGCGATAGCAATGCCGGTGCTGGGCGGATGCGGCCTCGCCGACAGCCATGCGGAGTGGCCGGAATTCCTGCGGGTCAAGACCAGCGAGCCGGTGCCGGAGCCGCCGCCCGATATCAGGCAACTCGTTCGCGACCATCTGGATTCGGTGTTTCTGGCTGCGTCCGCCCCGCGCAACGTGCAGGTCTCGCCGGTGCGCCACGATCTTCATGGGCCGGGCTGGACGGCCTGCGTCAGGGCCGAACTGACTTCGGCCACCGGCAAACCGCTGGGCGTCCAGACCTATCGAATTATCGTCGAGAGCGGTGTGATTCTTGATCGGCAGCGCATCGACGCCGACGACAGTTGCGTCTCCGAGAAGTACGCGCCGGTCTAGCGGGACGCGGGATAACCACGCGTTGCGGCATTGTCGCACCGGCTGACCGGAAGCTCTGGACAAGCCATCCGCATCAGGCTCAAATTTGATTTGAGCAAACCTGCTTTCGGCCATAAGCCGGGAAATGACTGCGACGAGCGCCTGCGGGAACGACAGGCGCCGAGAAGCACAAATCGGGAGGAATTATATGGCCGCTTCACGACGGGACGTTCTGCTGGGGACTGCCGGTGCGCTCGGTGCCGCGACGTTCTCGTTCGCAAGACCGGCGATCGCCCAATCCGAGCCGATCAAGATCGGCTGGCTTGCCGCGATGACCGGGCCGAGTTCGGCCCCGACCGTCGGTTTCAATCGCGGGGTGATCTTCGCCGTCGATGCCATCAATGCCGCCGGCGGCGTCAAGGGCCGCAAGATCGAGGTCATCACCCGCGATACCCAGGGCGATCCGACCAAGGCGGTCAACGCCACGCAGGAGATGATCAGCCAGCTCAAGGTCCACGCCATCTGGGGACCGGTCAATTCGGGCGAGGCGCTCGCCACCACGCCGATCATGGCGCGGGCCAAGATGCCGGACATCCACCCCTGTGTCGTCGAAACCCTGATCGACACCACCAAATTTCCGAATGCGTTCCGCATGGCGCCGTCCAACAGCCAGTGGGATGACGCGGTCCGCAACTACTGCCTCAACATCCTCAAGGTGAAGAAGATCGCCGTGTTCGGCGATACCACGGGCTACGGCGTCACCGCGGTCGGCGCATCGGTGGCCGCCTTCAAGAAGGACGGCGCCGAGGTCGTCTACCAGGCCAACATCGATGCCACCCAGCCCGACATGACCCCCGACATGCTGCGCGCCAAAAACGCCGGTGCCGAGGTCATCGTGGTCTGGAGCGTGGCCACCGGCATGGAAGCGCGGATGTTCAATACCCGCGCCGCTATGAACTGGGACGTGTCGTTCGTCGGCCATCCGTCGCTCGCATCCGGCGACATCGCCGGCCTGATCGAGAAGCCTGCGAATTGGGAAAAGGTATACGCCGTCGGCTACAAGAGCTGCAGCTACGACGCCTCGGGCAAGTTGCCGGCGAAAAGCCAGGACCTGGTCGACCGGTTGACCAAGGCCAAGGTCCCGCTCAATGACACCCTGTTGTGGTGGATCGCGGGCGGCATCGATGCGATCGAGTTGTTCGCCAAGGGCGTCGAGACCAGCGGATCGACCGACAGCGCCGGCATCGTCGCCTATCTCAACTCGCTGACGAAATATCCGGGCTACTTCGGCAACTACACGTTCACGCCGACCCAGCATAATGGCTATCCAACCGATGAAATCGTGATGTCGGCGGCGAACTCCGCCAAGAGCGGCACGTTCGCGTTGGCGCCGGGCTACGCTTAACCACCAGAGAGCGTGAACGATGCTTGCCTCGATACTCGCATCCGGGTTGGCGGCCGGCGCCATCTATGCGCTCGTCGGCGTCACCTACAATACGATGTTCTCGACCTCCCGGGTGATGAGCTTTACCTCCGGCCAACTCGCCATGCTCGGCGGCGTGTTCGGTTCGATGTTCATCCTCAAGCTCGGTCTGCCTGTCATCGTCGGCTTCGCGTTGACATTGCTCGCCTGCGCGGTGATCGGCGTCATCACTGAATTCGTCGCGGTGCGGCCGGTGCTGAAAAGCCTCGACCAGCATCTTTATGTGCTCTCCACGCTGGCGCTGGCATTGATGATCCAGCAGGTCGCGGCAATCAAATGGGGCACCGAGCCGCAGCCGTTTCCGCGCCTGATCGGATGGGGCAGCGGCGTCCTCGACGAAAAATTCTGGCTGCCGGTGGTCGCCTGCGCGCTGACCATCATCGGCCTCGAATATCTCTATCGGCGCACCCTGGTGGGCCGCGCCTTTCTCGCGATCGCGGAGGATAATTTTGCGGCGCGCGCGCTGGGCTTGCCCGAACGCAACCTGCGGATCGCGAGCTATGCGCTGGCCGGCGTGGTCGGCGGTATTGCCGGTTTTTCCGGCGGCGAATTGCTGCTGGCATTCTTCGCCAACGGCGCGCTGTTGAATTTCTACGGCTTCGTGCCGGTGGCGCTCGGCGGTCTCGGCAACAACCGCGGCGCCGTCATCGGCGGCCTCGCCCTCGGCCTGTTTCAGCAGGCCGCGAATTTTCTGGTCGGCGGCATCTTCTCCTCGGTGGCGGTGTTCACGCTGTTCATCGTCGTGCTGCTCGCGGCGCCGCAAGGCCTGTTCGGCGTAGCCACCGCACGGAGAGTGTGATGACGGTCGCCGCCAGCGCTCCCGCCCGCAGCGAGACGCGCGCCATTCGCACCCTGCTGCCGCAGGTTGCCCCGTTCATCGGCGTGCTCGCGGTCGCGATGATCCTGCCGTTCGTGAGCAACGACTACTGGGCGCTGATCGGCACCCGGGCGGCGATCTATTGGGTACTGGTATCCGGCCTCAACCTGGTCGTCGGGTTCGCCGGACATCTGGCGATCGGCTATGTCGCGCTGTTGACGCTCGGCGCCTATACATCGAGCGTGCTGGTTGCGGGCAATGTGCTGCCGCCGGTGCCGGTGTTCGCGGCTTTGGCGATCGCGGGCGTCGTCGGCGCCGGCTTCGGCGTGATCGTCGGCCTGCCCGCGCTGCGGCTTCGCACGTTCTATTTCGCGATGTCGACGCTCGGCTTCGCCACCATCGTCACGCAGATCGCGCTGGCCTGGCAGAGCGTCACCGGCGGCGGCATCGGCATATCGGGCCCGGAATTTTCGGCACCCTTCAATACCCCGTGGGGCTTTTACTATCTCTGCATCGGGTTTGCGGCGGTATCGACCTGGATGAGCGCCAACCTCGCGCATTCCAGGTTCGGCCGCGCCCTGATCGCGGTGCGCGACGCCGAGGTGGCGGCCGAGGCCACCGGCATCTCCAAGCCGCGGATGCTGATCGCGATCTTCCTGTTTGCCGGCGCGCTCGCTGCCATCGCCGGCGGATTGTTCGCAAGCCTGCAGACCTACATCACGCCCGACGCCTTCACCTTCGATCTCTCGGTGTTGTTCTTCATAGCGATCCTGATCGGCGGCCGGGGATCGATCCTGGGACCGATGCTGGGAACGATCATCCTCACCATCCTGCCCGAAATCGCGGCGCCGCTGGCGGCGTGGTCGACGTTCCTCTACGCGGTGCTGCTGCTGGTGATCGTGCTGGTGATCCCCGGCGGCATCGCTTCGCTGCTGGATTTTCGCAACCGGCGTCCGCTCGCGAGCAACCGCACGATCGTGCCGCGGCCCACCGCGCTTGGCGCGGTCATGCGCGAGAGCGGCGGCAACCGGCCGCTGAGCCTGCGCGGTATCGCGCTGAGCTTCGGCAATGTCCGCGCCATCGACGGCCTCGACCTCGACGTCGCGCCCGGACGGATCCACGGACTGATCGGCCCCAACGGCAGCGGCAAGACCACGACACTCAACGTGATCTCGGGCTACTATGCCGCCAAGGGCGGCACGATGAAACTGGGAGACGAGGTTCTGCCCCCGGGCATGCCGGCGTTGCGCGCCGGCAAGGGCATTGCGCGCACGTTCCAGACGCCGCGCGTCATCGGCGAGGCTTCGGTGCTGCAAAACGTGATGATCGGCGGCACCATCGAGGGTCGGGCGACGTTCGTCGAGGCGATGCTGGCGCTGCCGCGGAACCAGCGCGACGAGCGCATGCTGGCGGCGAAGGCGCGCGGCATGCTCGGCGTCGTCGGGCTCGAGACGCTGGCCGATGTCCGCGCCGACCGACTGCAGCACAGCGAATTGCGCTTCATCGAAATCGCGCGCGCCCTGATGCTCGACCCCTCCTTCCTGCTGCTCGACGAGCCCGCCGCCGGCCTGTCGGGCGACGAGATCGAGCGCCTGGCCGGCTTGATCAAGGCGATCGCCCGGCGCGGCACCGGCGTGCTGCTGGTGGAGCATCATGCCGATCTGATCTTTGCGATCTGCGACGAGGTCACGGTGCTCAATCTCGGCCGCATCCTCGCTGCCGGAACGCCGGCGGAGATCCGCACCCACAAGGAGGTGGTCAGTGCTTATCTCGGCGCCTGAACCGCTGCTCTCCGTCGGTGCACTCGAGTCCGGCTACGGCAAGATTCGCGTGCTGCACGGGATCGACTTCCAGGTCGCCGCGGGCGAAGTGGTTGCACTGCTCGGTCCGAACGGCGCCGGCAAGAGTACGATGCTGCGCGCGATATCAGGGCTACTTCCGGTCACGGCCGGATACGTCCGTTTCGGCGGCCATGACATGACCAACGCCACCCCGCGCGAAACCGCGCGCGCCGGCCTCGTGCATGTGATCGAAGGCCATCGCGTGTTCACGCAGATTTCCGTCACCGACAACCTGCTGCTGGCGGGTTACGATCTGCCGCGCGGCGAGCGGATGGCGCGGGTCGAGGAAGCTTTGTCGTTCTTTCCCGAGATCGCCGAGAAGCGCCATGAGCGCGGCGGCGCGCTCAGCGGCGGACAGCAGCAGATGCTGACGGTGGCGCAGGGACTGGTGCGCCGCCCGCGCCTGCTGATGCTGGACGAACCGTCGGCCGGATTGTCGCCGGTGCTGGTCGACCGCGTGCTCGACGTGATCAGGCAATTGCGCAAACAAGGCACCGCGGTGTTGCTTGTCGAGCAGCTCCTGGAAAAGGCGCTCGCGACCGCCGACCGCGTCTATGCGCTGGTGCAGGGACGGCTCGTCCTGGAAGCGCCGACCTGCGAAAGCAACCTGCCGCAACGACTCGAGCGCGCCTATTTCGGTCATCTGGCGCCGAGCACATGATAAACGGCGCGTTAACACTACCGTTCAAATTGAAGCCCGGCGCCAACGGTATCTTCCAATCTTTCCGCTAGCCTTGTCCTGGTAACGCCGTGGTGGAAGCCGCGCTTGGACGCGCAGCTTCGTCATCCATCGCAAACGGGGATCAAGGGGACGTGGCCGAGATCGTGGATATAGCGAGCGTCCGAGGCGCATCGATCAAGGATGCCGTGAATGGGGGGGCGCGCGCGGCCTCCGTATCTGCCGGCGACGCGCTGGTCCCACTCACTGCTGTGGCCGCCGGTCCGTGGCGCGAACTCAGCGAACGCGCAGTCGAGCCGAACGGCTACTACCTTCCCGGATGGGAATTGGCCGTCGACGCCTCCGCGCAGGGCCGTACCGGCGCCTCCGCGCTGAGCGCGTGGGACAACGCGTCGTCGCCCGGACGGGATGCCGCGCGACTGATCGGCCTGATGCCGGTCGTCTCGATGTGGCGCGCCTACCGAATTCCGCTGCCCGCGCTGGTGAGCGCGCACCCCTATGGCACGCTTTGCACGCCACCGCTCGATCGTGGCATGGCCGATGCAGCCGTCGTCGAACTGATGCGGGAGGCACGAAGGGCCGGAGCTCATGCGCTGGTGCTGCGCGATATGTCGCTCGACGGCGCGGTCATGAACGCCTTCACCAAAGTCTTGCGGCAAGGCGGCATGCGGCCGCACGTGTTGCATTCCTATCAACGCGCGGAACTTGACGCGACGCGCGACGCTGACGACGTCCTGCGCGATGGGCTCGGACCCAAGAAGCTGAAGGAATTGCGCCGCCAGCGCCATCGGATGGCCGAACACGGGCCGGTCCGTTTTGAGGTGGCGCGCACACCCAACGCCGTCGCCGCCGCAACGGAAGTCTTCCTCACGCTGGAGGCAAGCGGCTGGAAGGGTGCGCGCGGCACCGCGCTGGTGCAGAATGAAGGCGATGCCGACTTTATCCGGCGCGCGACGGTCGCACTCGCGGCAAGCGGCCAGTGCGAGATCGCAATGCTGCGTGCAGGCGGCACGCCGGTCGCCGCCGGGATCGTGCTGCGGCATCAGGACCGCGCATTCTTCTTCAAGCTCGGCGTCGACGAACGCTTCGCGAAATTTTCGCCGGGAGTGCAGCTGACGCTGGATCTGACGCGGCAGCTTTGCACCGACCCCGCCATTGCGAGCGCCAACTCCACCGCAGGCCCCGATCATCCCATGATCAACCCGATCTGGCGCGGGCGCCTCTCAATCGGCGACGTGCTGATACCGTTGCGACGGCACGATCCGGTCGCCGTGATGATCCGCGGCGCCCTGGGCTTGCGCAATCTGGCGCGCAAGCAGGCGCGCCGTGCGGTTCAGCTAATCAGGCGACGCCAAAGCTAGTCGGAGGGCTAGAGAGCATGATCCGGAAAAGTGAAAACCGGTTCTCCGAACAGATCACGCTCGAACAAAGCTGAGATCATGATCCGGATCCGTCTGATCGGAGATCATGATCCAGCGCCACCGAATACGCCGCGCGCCGGGGTCGCTCGCCCCTTATTTCAGCGGCGAGTGCGGCGCCGGCAGCATGATGGTCGAGTGCATCTCATCGAGCAGCGGGGTGCCCTTGCCGATGAACTCCTGCCACACCGGGTCCTTGAGAGCGCTGCTGCGGGCCTCGGCGCGCGCGTTCAGGTTGGGATAGGCCCATAGGTGGCACACTTCATTCGGTTGACCCGCTTCGGTTTGCCACAACCCGACGATCTTGGAATATTTCTCGCGAGCCGGCAGCGCCGCGGTGAATGCATCGAGCCACTGCTTGACCGCACCGCCCGGCTTGGCGCGGTAGTTGCGGAATTCGTAGACGTTGCCGGTCGAGGCCGGAGCGACAGGCGCCCTCAACGCGTTGAGCAGGCGGATGTCCTGGCGCACCAGCAAGGGACGGATCAGCGGGATGTACTCGCCGGTCCAGCGCGAATTTTTCGCGAGTTCGGCGCGCAACCGCGCCCGCTCGTCGAAGTCGCTGTAGCTCCACATATGCATGACCTGATTGAGCGGCCCGATCTCGGTCGACCAATAGCCTTCCAGCTTGCCGAAATCGTTGCCGCGAATTTCGCGCGACACGGTGCTCGCCGCTTTGACCATGTCGCCGAGGCTGCCGGGCTTCACGGTGTAGGTTCGCAATTCATAGAGCATGAGGCTTCCTCAGGTTTTCTTGTTGATGTTGACGTCGATGGCTTGGCTCAGACCGGGACGAGGCCGCAAAGCCGGCGGCAGGAAAAAAAGCTCGGGTTGCGGTTACTCGGCAGCCTGTGCGTTCACTTCCTCGAATACCTGCCGGATGGCGCGGGCGAGTTGTTCGGGCGGCTGGGCGCCGGATACCGCGTATTTCTGCGCGAACACGTAGGTCGGCACGCCGGAAATACCCTTGTCGGAGGCTTCCTGGGCCTGCCCCGAAATCAGCGCCACGTCCTCGTCGGTCGCGAGCCGCCGCCGCACGTCCGCGGCATCGAGCCCGCAATCGGCGGCCGCCTGCACCAGCACATCGATGTCGGTGAGGTCGCCGCCGTCCCGGAAATACAATTCCATCAGCCGCTGCTTCATCTCGGCGGACTTGCCAGACGCCTCGGCCCAATGGATCAGGCGGTGGCAGTCGATCGTATTGGGCTGGCGTTTCACGAGTTCCGGCCGGTACGACAGGCCCTCCTCGCCGGCGGCCTCGACCACGCGGCCCGACATGCCCTTGTAGGCCTCGGGCGAGCCGAATTTCGCGGTCAGGTATTCGTCGCGGCTGATCCCCTCGCGTGGCACCCATGAATTGAGGAAGAAGGGCCGCCAGCGGACCTCTACGGGGACGTCGGGCACCAGCGCCAGCGCGTTCTCGATCCGGCGTTTGCCGATGTAGCACCAGGGACAGACCACGTCGGAAACGATGTCGATCTTCAGCGGTTTTAACGTGCTCATGGCGGCGTCCTCCCGTGAGACGCCCAGAAATAGACGGCAAAGCCAACCCGGGCAAGGTACCCAGGTCAGCTTGCCAGCTATGCCTTTTCGGCCATCTCGCGCATGCGCGCGGCGGTCAGCTCGTCCGCCGGGAAGAAGGTCTCGAGCGCCAGCTCCGACAGCGTGATATCGACCGGCGTTCCGAAAATCATGGTGGTGGAAAAAAAGCTCAGCACATCGCCTGCGAGCCGCATCTGGAAGGGGATCGCCACATTGTCGGCCGATAGCGGCTTCGAACGCGCCGGCATCGGATAGGCCTTGAGCTCGTGGTAGAGTTTTAGCAGTTCGGGATCGGCCGTCGTCTCGCACTGGCGATGCAATCGTTCGAGCAAATGACCGCACCATTCCGCGAGGTTGACGGTGCGTGCCGCCAGCGCCTCCGGATGGAAGCTCAAGCGCAGCACGTTGATCGGTGGATCGAGCAGCCGCGACGGAATGCCTGCGAGCAACGGCATCACCATGCGGTTGGCCGCCAGCAGGTTCCAGTGCCGGTCGACCGCCAGCGCGGGATTCGGTTCGTGCGCCCTGAGCACGAGATCGACCGCCTGCCGCGCCGATTTCAGCGCGGGGTCGTCGAGTGAGCGCTGCGGAAACGCCGGCGCGAAACCGGCCGCGACCAGCAGCACGTTGCGCTCGCGCAAGGGCACATCCAGCCGCTCGGCGAGTCTCAGCACCATGTCGCGCGACGGAGCCGCGCGGCCGGTTTCCACGAAACTCAGATGGCGCGCGGAAATCTCGGCGTCGCCGGCCAGATCGAGCTGGCTGAGATGACGGCGCTGCCGCCATTCGCGCAGATGATCCCCGACATGGAGCGACGGGGTTCTATCGGCCCTTGCCGTGGCGGAATGAGCGTTCATGGCAAAAAACCTACCATGCGAATTTCGCCCGTTCCATTACGTCCGAGGTAATCGAATTGCGCACCCGGCGCGGTCATCTTCTCGTCTCAGGAGATGACCATGCGCTTGCACCCGATTCCCTTGATCGCCGCCGTGATCCCGTGGTTGCTGCATTTGGCGACCCGAACGCTGGCGCGCGCGCTCAACCTGCCCGAACCGATGGTGTACGGCACCGGCGTGTTCGTGCTCGCGCGTGTACAGGCCGCAGAGAACAGCATCGGCCGGACGCTCTGCCCGTTCCGCTTGCTGCGCCGGTTCCAGAATTTGCTTCGATCGTGGCGCCAGCGGGCGACACGCTAGCGCGAGGAGAGATACCGCGAGGTGCGCCGAAGCGGCGGTGAGTTAGCGGCCTAGGCCTGGGCCGAAGCGCCGCTCTCGCGACGGCGCGCCTTTGATGTTGTGACCGTCGGTGAAGCTCCGGACCTGGCCGAAGTCGTCGACTTCGCACCGACCGAAGCCCGTTCGAAGACCTTTCCGTTCCCATTAAGCGAGCCGTGCCCGTTCAGGAGCTTGCCGGCCGCCTCGACGCCGTTGGATTTGCCGTTCGGCTTTGCCGGCTTGTGCTTCTCCAGCTTCCCGCCGGCCTGCTTCCTGCCAGCCTTGGCGCGCCGCTCGGTTTCCTTCAAAACCTTGCGTTCCGCCTTCTTCTGTTCCTTGAGCTTCAGGCGCGCCCGCTCCGCCCTCGCCTCCGCGCGCTGTTTCTTGCGCTTCTTTTCGCAGGCATCGCATTTGCAGCCGATCGGCTTGAGGTAAGCCTTGAAATAGTCGGTGCCGTAATCGTAGTTGATCTCTTCGCCAGGCTCGATGTTCTTGATCGCGCGGATCACTACCTTGCGCTTGCGGGCGCTGACGTCGGACTCCGCATTCGGCTTGCAGGCGTGATTGATATAGCGCGCGACGTTCTTGCGCACCGAGCCGTCGATGGTCCAGCGGCCGTTGAGTTCGAACAGGTATTTGTTCTCGATCGCGTCGTGCTTCTTCTTCCGGCAATCCAGGAGCGGCCCGAAATAGCGGATGATCTTGTCGCCCTTCTTGATCGGCTTGGTAGCGAAGAGGCCAAGCCCGGTGCGGGAGCGGCCGACGCGATAGGGCTTGTGCGATGGAATGACAGGCATATCGACAGGAACTGACAACTGGAGAAGCAACGGGCTGCGAAGGGTGAGTTCTTAAGACAATTCCGGACCGATGTCAGTCTTTTTGCGCATCCGCCGCAAGCCTTCCCCAGATTGTATTGGCGCAACGCTGTTGCGGTTCCCTACGCTCCACCGGTTGCGACGACGGCCCGTCAGGCGCCATCCCAGCACCACAAGGAGCTCCAGGCCGATCAAGGCCGCGACGACCGTCAGTCCTGATGCCGCGGCATCGACGCCTTTGGAACGCAGGACATACCCGAGCGCCAACAGGGGCCCACTCCACAGCACGCTGCCGATCAGCGTCGCCACGAGAAAATTCGGGATCGCAAGCCTGAGGACCCCGGCGGGAATCGAAAGATAGATGCGTATCGCCGGAATCGTCTGTCCCGCGACCGTGGCCCAGAAATGATTGCGCCGATAGGCGCCCGCCATCCGGTGATAGAAGGCGGGCTTCAGCAATATCAGACGTCCAAATCGCTCGACCAGGGTTTCAATTCGCTTCGGTCCCAGCGCAAAGCCGACGCAGTACCAGCCGAGCGCGCCAATCGTGGAGCCGATCGCGGTGGCCGCGATGCTGACAGCCAGATCGCTTCGGCCCAGGGCGGCGGCCATGCCGAGAAGCACGAACACGACATAGGACGGCACCACCGGGAAGAATTTCTCGGCAAGCGCGACGCATCCGATTCCGATCGGCCCGGCTTCGACCAGCATGGTGATGACTTCCGGGATATCCGCGCCGGCCGACATCAGGCTCGGCCCGCTTCGCATCGCTTGCCTCGGGTGATGCGGTATACCGAGGCGGGCGGGACGTTGAGAAGCACGCGACCCATGCAGGTCGCCTGCAGTCCCAGTTCATCGAGTTGCTCCTTCGATATCGAGCACTGCGTTCCATAGGTGAACTGGTAGAACGCTCCGCCGTCGCGAAGATTGTTGAACGCGCCGTTCAGAATGGCCGCGATCTTCCTCGGCGGAAGATTGAGCAGCGGCAGCCCGCTCACGATGGCACCGACGGGTTGCTCGAACAGATGGTAGGATCCCATCCAGGCCGCGTCCATCCAGAGCACGCGCGCCCTCGGGAATCTCGCCTGCAGCAGCCTCATGAAGTCCGAACCATATTCGATCAGGGTGAGATCGCTTTCCTTGACGCCGCGCGCCAGCAACGCTTCGGTGAAGACGCCCGTCCCGGGGCCAAGCTCGAGGACCGGACCGGTGGCCGCGGTGATCTCGCTGGTGATCAGGTTCGCCAGACCGGTTCCTGAAGGCGCGATGGCACCGACGGTGCGAGGGCTGCCAGCCAATGCCCGAAAAAACAACAAGACGTCTTGTGTCGCCATGAGGGAAGTCCATCCGTTTCATTGAATCGTGTCGCCGACTGATGTCGGGACCGATGCGGTATGGGGCACGGATGTTGTGGGAACATTGCGCGGCCGCGCGGCGGCAGAAAATTCCAACCGGGATCGGTTCACCGATGACGGGAACGGAGCGCTACGACGCGCGCGGCGACGTCGGCTTGAACGTCATCCTGACGGATGTGCCGCCGGAGACTCCGTCGGATATCTCGACGGCGCCGTCGTGAAGCCGGACGATCTCCTGCACCAGATTAAGTCCAAGTCCGGCGCCACGGTTGCGTGCGTCCAGCCTGTAAAATGGCTCGAACACGCGCTCGCGCTGCGAGGATGGGATGCCCGGCCCGTCATCCGTGACCGTGATCGCCGCCGGCAGTTCTACCCGAACGGCAATGGTGCCCGTGCGGCCGCCATACTGGATCGCATTCTGAATCAGATTGGTCAGCGCCCGTTCCAGCGATCCGCGGTCGCCTCGCGTGAGGACGATGTCCGCCGCGGCTTCGAATGCAAGCTCGTAACTGGCCGCGATGGCCAGGGGAGCGAGGTCACCCACGACCTTGCTGCCGATTGCGACGAGATCGACATCCGAAAACTGATCGGCCGACCGGTTGACCCGCTGAAGATCCAGCAGCTGATCGGCCAGCGTGGACAGGCGCGCGACGTCTTCGAGAACGCGCGCCGCCTCCGGCCCCAGCGCGAGCAATTCCAGCCGCGTCTGCAGGATCGCGATCGGCGTGCGAAGTTCATGCGCGGCGTCGACGAGAAATCGCTTGTGCCGTTCGTATCCTTGGTCGAGGCGGCGAAGCGCATCATTGACCGCCGACACCAGCGGAACGATTTCCGAGGGCACCGAGTCCAGCGGAAGCCGCGCGCCTCGGCCGTCGATGTCGATTTTCTCGGCCTGCGCGGCGGCGCGGCCGAGACCGGCCAGCGTCCGGCGGACCACGATCGGCGTCGCCACCAGCGTGGCCAGCGTCATCAGCGCGACGACGGGCAAGACGACGCTCAGAAACAGCGTCGAGATCGCCAGCGCGAGCCGTTGCCAGGATACCGTACCGCCCTGACCGGTCAGGACCTGGACGCTGCCGGCCGGCGTGGCGATCCATTTCATCCGTGCCGAGGGGCGCGGCCGGTCGCCGATATTGAAGCCGAGCCGCGCCTGACCGACGCCGTCGAGCGCATCGCCGATCCCGGCATACTCCGCCGGCACTTTGCCCCGGGAGGCGGAATGGCCCTCGCGGTCCCGGACCGTGAACCAGAAATTGGGAATCTTCTCCCGCCGCCGCGCAAGGGCGGGCGTATCGCTTACGGCGATATCTCCGTTGGCATCCCGGACGATCGCGTTGCGCAACGCATCGATGGTCTCGTCTTCCGGCTCGAGCGAGACCAGGAAACCGCCGCTCCAAAGTGCGGCGACCACGACCAGCACGAAAAGCGCCAGCATCGCAGCCTGCAATGCCACCAGCCGGCGCACCAGACGCCATCGCAGCGAGTGCGGCCGGGTATCGGTCATGGCGAGCGCTTCAGCAGATAGCCCACGCCGCGGATGGCATGGATTTCGATTTCCGCCCGCGCCTCCGATAATTTGCGCCGCAGCCTCGAAACATGCGTATCCAGCGCATTCGACTGGATCTCGTCGTCGATGCTGTAGACCGCTTCCTCGAGCGAGGACCGCGCGACGGTACGCCCCATCCGCTGCAGCAAAGCCTCCAGCACCAGCAGTTCGCGGCGCGGCAGTTCGAGCGGGCGGCCGGCGACGCTGGCTTCGCGGTTGCCGACGTCGAACGACAGCCGGCCGAGCTTCATGGTTTCGGACGACAGTTCCGCCGGCCGGCGCAGCACGGCACGCATCCGCGCCAGCAATTCCTCGATCGCGAACGGCTTGCCGAGATAATCGTCGGCGCCGGTGTCCAGCCCCGCGACGCGATCGGCCAATTCGCCGCGCGCGGTCAGCACGATCACGGCGACGCCGATGTCCTTGGCCCGCAGCTTCGGGATCAGCGTCAGCCCGTCGCCGTCCGGCAACTGCCGATCGAGCAGCACCGCCCCGTAGTCGTTGACCAAGACCGCTTCCTCGGCGTCCGCCAGTGTCGAGACGTGGTCCACCACCATGTCGTAATTCTTCAGGGCGACGGCGAGCGCCGATGCCATCTCCGGCTCGTCTTCGACCAGCAACACACGCAATCTGCCAACCCCGCCGCTGTCCTATTTCCGGCGGCACTCTAGCCGCGCAACATTGCCGCAAGGTTGCGTACCGAAGGAATCGGAATAAGCCGAAGCACATCCCGGCCGCCCATGCCCCGCCGATAAGCCTCTCCAACTGCTTGCATATTTGATGGAGCCATCCCGACGGCGTTTGCCGCCGGCGACCGCGCGGCCCGTTCAGCGCGAGCGCGCCTCGTGAATAATGCCGGTTGGGCTTGCCGGATCAGATGCGCTATACCGCACGCGACACGAAACGAAGGTCCCAAAGCCATTTCCGGTTTTGGCGAAACAATATGATGGAGACCTCGGGATGGCCATCGACGGAAACTGGAATATCACCATGAGCACGCCGATGGGCGAGCGCAACGCGACGCTGTCGCTGAAGGCCGCCGGCGGCACGTTGACGGGCGTACAGGGCGCCGAGGGCAACACCGCCGAGATCTTCGACGGCACCGCCAATGGTGACGACGTCGCCTGGAAGGTTTCCATCACCAACCCGATGCCGCTGACGCTGGAATTCACCGGCAAGGTCGCGGGCGACAGCATCTCCGGTGAAATGGGCATCGGCCCGATGGGCAGCTTTCCCTTCACGGGGACACGGGCGTAACCCCGCGCGTTCGCGCAAGCGCATCGGTCTCTTCGGCCCTGATGCGCCGGCTTGTGCCTGTGACCCGTTCCGGCCCCGGCATCATACGCGGGCGCGACCCGCGTATCCATCCTCACGCCGGACGACGCGGCACCACGCCGATCGGCGTAAACGTATAGACCGCCTCGCCGCGCTGGTTGTAGGCGGTCCATTTGATCTTCGCGATGCCCTGCGGCTTGCTCCGCGACGGGACCAGCTCGATCACTTCGCCTTCCAGGTGCAGGACGTCGCCCGGCCGCACCGGCTGCATCCAGCGCAATTCGTCGACACCCAATCCCAGCAGCGGATGCGGCCCGAACGGGCGCGTCTGCAGCGCGAGGTTCATCGAGATCGCGGCGGTGTGCCATCCCGACGCGGCGAGCCCCTTGAAGGCGCTCTTCTCGGCGGCCGCCTCATCCATGTGAAACGGCTGCGGATCGAACTCCGCGGCAAAGCGCTTGATGTCTTCGCCGCTGACCTTGGTCTCGCCGCTCTTGAAACGCATCCCAAGCTTCAGGTCGTCGAACCACTCGATCATGATGCCTCCCGCTTCGACAGCTCACCGCAAACAGTCCCGTCATCCTAAATTAAATTCATGGAAGCGACCATTGCCCCTGCGGGCATGCCGGGCACGTGGCTCGGCGACAGGCGCCGGCACAATCCGCCGACTTCGCGTTTGCAAGCGGCGGATACGCTTTGCCAACCCGCCTTGCGGGTTCTATAACGATCGGCATATTTACGGACGTCCTCCGGGACGCATCCGCGTCAAGCCCTTTCAAATCGGGGTTTGCGAGAAACTTCTGAAGATCGTCGCCAAATGCGGTATCAAGCGGGATGACAGTCCCTCTCGGGCGCAGGCCATCGGTCGGCCGATCGGCCCGGGCTGAAGGCAAAGAAATAAAGAAATAAAGAGATAAAGAAATAACGTCCGGAGGGAGGCTTGCAATGAACGAGAGCGACTTCAAAGCGCAGCTCGAGGCCGACGGTTACACCGAGATAGAGACACAGGACCTTCAGCCCCGGCAGGCGAAGGGACAGCACGGCCACCCCTTCGCCATCCGCGGGCTGATTCTCTCCGGCACGTTCGTCGTTACGCAGGACGATCGGCAAACGGCCTACGGGCCGGGGGAAGTCTTCGCCGTCGCGCAGGGACATCCCCACGACGAGTCGATAGGTCCCGAAGGGGCCCGCGTCGTCGTCAGCCGCAAATTCGCGTGAGCGCGCAGGAGGGCTCGATCCCCCTTGCGAAACCATCACCTTCGCAAGCTCTGATCGACTGACATCGCGGAGTTGATCACGG
Source organism: uncultured Alphaproteobacteria bacterium (assembly GCA_963756215.1). Classification (GTDB taxonomy): domain Bacteria; phylum Pseudomonadota; class Alphaproteobacteria; order Rhizobiales; family Xanthobacteraceae; genus Bradyrhizobium. The sequence goes on from CAVWMY010000007.1 coordinate 159,707, forward strand.
CGCCCGCCGAACGCCGCACCCGCGGGCTCCGCGCCTGCTTGCGCCCGCTCGCGATGCCATGCGATTGCGCCTGACGGGTAACGATTTGTTGCGCTGGTGATCCCCCGCCTCTCATGCGATGTTGCGCGGAAGCGTTGCGATCGCGGTCAAGTCGGACGCGCGCAATCGCCGCCGACCCCCGGCGGCAACCAACGCTCGATCCAAAAAGGCTCGATCCAAAAGCCTCAATCCAAAAAGCCAATTCGGGAGGCCGGAAGATCGCGCGGACACGCGCGCTTTCCGTAACCGAACGCGCATGCGTGGGCTTTTGCAACAACCCGGCCGCCGAGGGCGAAGAGTGGGGTGAGGTGCGGCCGAGAATTCGGACCGCGCGCCTTCCCATCGGTCGCAGCAATGGAATTCGTTCGATGTCGCAATCGGCAAAGAAGCAACCGCAAGAACCGCAAGACAGAGCGATTTCCAGCGAAGCGGATGCCGGTTCGCGTGAAGAAAACGCGTCGAACCGGGAATCCGGTGGCCCGTTCCGATTCGATCGAAACGGAAAAGGCTCCATCCCGCCGGCCAGCCCGCCCTCTGTTCCGCCTTCGCCGGCGGGCTTCCATCCGAACATCGTTCACCTGGCGTTGGCCATGGGCGGGTTCGCGATCGGCATCACCGAATTCGCCACCATGAGCCTGTTGCCTTTCTTCGCGCGCGATCTCCACGTCAGCGATCCCGTGGCGGGCCGCGCCATCAGCGCCTATGCGCTCGGCGTCGTCGTCGGCGCGCCGCTGATCGCGGTGCTGTCGGCGCGGGTCGCGCGGCGGACGATCCTGATCGGGTTGATGGCCTTCTTCGCGCTGATGAACGGCCTCTCCGGCCTCGCGCCCGATTATCACGCCATGCTGGTGCTGCGCTTTCTCGCCGGGCTCCCGCACGGCGCCTATTTCGGCATCGCCATGCTGGTGGCCGCCTCGCTGGTGCCGGCGGACAAGCGCACGGCGGCGGTGGGTCGCGTGCTCCTGGGCCTGACGGTGGCAACGACGATCGGCGTGCCCGCGGCCAATTGGGTCGGCCAGGCGCTCGGCTGGCGTTGGGCGTTCGCGATCGTAGCCCTCCTCGGGCTGCTGACCGCGATCCTGGTGATGATTTTCGCCCCGCGTGACGTCGTCCACCCCGACGCGAGCCGGGCGCGCGAACTCTCCGCGCTGACGCGCAAGCATGTGTGGCTGACGCTGGCGATCGGCGCGGTGGGCTTCGGCGGCCTGTTCTCCGTCTACACCTATCTCGCGTCCACCATGCTGGCGGTGACGCACACCTCGCCCGCGCTGGTGCCGGTGGCGCTGTGCGTGTTCGGCATCGGCCTCACGGCCGGCAACATCATCGTGCCGCGCTTTGCCGATCGCGCCCTGATGACCACCGCGGGCGGGCTGCTGCTGTGGTCGGCGGCGGCGCTGGCGCTGTACCCGCTCGCGGCCACCAACTTCTGGACGCTGCTATCAGACATTCTCCTGATCGGATTGAGCGGCGCGCTGGCCACCGTCTTGCAGACCCGTTTGATGGATGTCGCGGGCGACGCGCAGAGCCTCGCCGCCGCGCTCAATCATTCCGCCTTCAACACCGCCAACGCCATCGGCCCATGGCTGGGCGGCATGGCCGTCGCCGCGGGCTTCGGCTGGACCTCCACCGGTCTCGTCGGCACGGGATTATCCCTGGCAGGCTTAGTGGTCTGGGCAATCGCCGCGGCGCTCGGAGCGCGTGAGGGCGTCTAGGCCGTGAGCTGGTTCGCCTGTCAGCGTGGAAAGTGATGTCGCCTTGTCGACGCCGGCCCGGAAACGACGTCAAAAAAAGGGCAACAGCAAGTAAGCAGTCGTCACCGAGAACAATTATTTTCTGACGATCCGCGTCAAGGGCGCGCCTCAAGATTCCCAATTGGTGAGAAGAAGGGTTGCATGAATGTGGAGACCAGCTTTTGCGATCGTCATCATCTCCTGCATGGTGCCGGGTGCAGCATCGGCGCAGGACATCATCATGCCGGACCCCCAGAAGATCGATTCCATGACCAGGAGTTGGGGGTGGTCGCGGGCTCCAGTGCAGCAACGGCAATTGGATCGGCACTCAGGATATCACTGCCTGCAAGGACGAAATCCCCACACCGCCCGCGCGGTAAAACAAACTGAGTGGCGGTCGGCGAATTGAACTGGAGCATATTGCGAAGCACGGCAACTTGTTGGCCGACCTCGTCATCGATTGTGCTTCCAAAGGTGCCGTTGCATGCCGAGCAATCGACGGCTGTCGTGGTCTTGCGGCCCCCAAGTGAGTTGAGCAGGATGTGCTCAGGCTTGGTATCCTCGGCCAGTTCGTTCTCGCAAAAAATGCACTTCGCCATCGACATCCCGTTTGAAACGGCCGTTAAATGCTTACGGGCGCAAGCTCGATCAGCCCAAATCGCCCGCGGCTCCCCTCATTTTCCCAACTGATCCAACCTAATACTCCCCGTCCAGCCCTAACCGCAAAACATTCCCTTTCCCGTTTTACCCAAATCACCTCTACATCCCCCGCCGTCCCAGCCCGAGAGGGGGCGTATCATGATCGTCACTTGCGCGGGGCTTGGGATGCGGTGGACGCGGCAGCGTCGGGCGCGCCGCCGTTGTACAGAGCGTGCATCATGATGTCCCGCCAATCCGGGTGAACGACGATATCACGCACACGGAGTAGGTTGCTAATGGCAATCAACTCAACCTTATCCAGGCCTTCGATGCGCGACATCCCACTTAAGACTTTCCGATATCTCTCTGAAAGTTGGGGAACGCTTCCCTTAATTTCCCCAACTAATTCAACGTGATGCTACCCGTCCACCCCTGCCCGCAAAAACATTCCCCTTCCCGTTTGGCCCAAATCACCTCTACATCCCCCGCCGTCCCACCCCAACAGAGGGCGTATCATGATCGTCACTTACGCGGGGTGGGATGCGGTGGACGCGGCAGCGTCGGGCGCGTGAGCGAATCGCAGGGCGGGCGTTCGATTGAGCGAAAGGCCCGTGAGCGATCAGCCGGCGCGCGGACGAACGGCGCTGATCCGCCTTCGCTTTAGGATTCGGCGGGACTGGCACACAGCCCGGCGACGACCTTGGCGACGGCGGGCGCGGACGGGTAAACCGTGTGGTCCTGGCACCCGTTGCTGGTGTCAAGTCGGCGGAGGCGAAGTCGGCCCAACCGGGTCTCGACCAGCCCTATTCGCCGATGACGGAGGCAAGACGAATTCGTCTCCGGGGAGAGCACGGCATAGGCCGTTAAAACCATCGCGCAGGGAAGGCCGGGTGTTCCGGTGGACCTGTGGTGACTACCCGTGTGCTTTCTACACTGCACGCGGGGCTACGGGTGCACCGTGCACCCGGCTTTCCCTGCGTCCCTCTTGGGATCGCCTGCGTCCCTCTTGGGATCGCCTGGTCTCTGGATCGCTGCGTCTCACTTGATCGCCGCGCCCTCTGTGTTTTTGGGGCGAGAATTTCAGCGATGACTCGGGCGGATCATGTCGCGAGATTGCGGACGCGTGCCTTATCATTTTAAAGACTGGATCACGACGATGGAAGCGCGCTCCCTCTCCCCTTGCGGGAGAGGATTGGGGTGAGGGGTTACAGCCTATCGATAGGCCGCACCTCATCCGGCACGGACGAAGTCCTTGCCACCTTGTCCCGCAAGGGGAGAAGGAAAGAAAGAGCACTCTTGGCGCCAAGCGCTCGCGCGAGGAATGACGCGAATGTTTTCCGAGGCGCGACTTCGCCCTCACCCCAAATTCAATTCCTTGAAGAAGTCATTGCCCTTGTCGTCGATGATGATGAAGGCCGGGAAGTCCACCACTTCGATGCGCCAGATCGCTTCCATGCCGAGTTCGGGATATTCCACCACCTCGACCTTCCTGATGCAGTGCTCGGCGAGGTTGGCGGCGGCGCCGCCTATCGAGCCGAGATAGAAGCCGCCATGCTTCTTGCAGGCTTCGCGCACCGCGGCGGCGCGGTTGCCCTTGGCGACCATGACCATCGATCCGCCGGCGGCCTGGAACTGGTCGACGAAGGAATCCATCCGTCCCGCCGTGGTCGGGCCGAACGCGCCGGAGGCGTAGCCCTCGGGCGTCTTGGCGGGGCCGGCGTAATACACCGGATGGTTTTTGAAATAATCCGGCAGCGGTTCGCCCTTCTCCAAGCGCTCGCGCAGCTTGGCATGCGCGGAATCGCGCGCGACGATCATGGTGCCGGTCAGCGACAGCCGCGTCTTGGTCGGATAGTTCGACAGCGTTGCCAGGATTTCCTTCATCGGCCGGTTGAGGTCGATCTTGACCACCTCGCCGCCGAGCGCCTGCTCCATCGCCGGCAGGTACTGCGCCGGATTGTGCTCGAGCTCCTCGAGATAGACGCCGTCTTTTGTAATTTTGCCGAGCACCTGGCGGTCCGCCGAACAGGAAACGCCGAGCCCGATCGGCAGCGAAGCGCCGTGGCGCGGCAGCCGGATCACGCGCACGTCGTGGCAGAAATACTTGCCGCCGAACTGCGCGCCGACGCCGAGGCTCTGCGTCATCTTGAGGATTTCCTGCTCCATCTCGAGATCGCGGAAAGCGTTGCCGTCGGCCGAGCCGTGGGTCGGCAGCGCGTCGAGATAACGCGCCGAGGCGAGCTTTACGGTTTTCATGCAGAGTTCGGCCGAGGTGCCGCCGATCACGATCGCCAGATGATAGGGCGGACACGCCGCGGTGCCGAGCGTCAGCACCTTCTCCTTCAAAAACGCCAGCAGGCGTTCCTTGGTCAGCACCGAGGGCGTGGCCTGGAACAGGAAGCTCTTGTTGGCGGAGCCGCCGCCCTTGGCCATGAACATGAACTTGTAGGCGTCATCCCCTTCGGCGTAGATCTCGCACTGCGCCGGCATGTTGTTGGCGGTGTTCTTCTCCTCGTACATCGACAGCGGCGCGACCTGCGAATAGCGGAGGTTACGGCGCAGATAGGCGTCGCGCGCGCCCTCGGAGAGCGCGGCCTCGTCATCGCCGTCGGTGATGACGTTGCAGCCCTTCTTGCCCATGATGATCGCGGTGCCGGTGTCCTGGCACATCGGCAGCACGCCGCCGGCGGCGATGTTGGCGTTCTTGAGGAAATCGAAGGCGACGAACTTGTCGTTGTCGCTGGCTTCCTTGTCGTCGAGGATGTTGCGCAACTGCTTGAGGTGGCCGGGCCGCAGGTAATGATTGATGTCGCCGAACGCGGCTTCGGACAGCGCCCGCAACGCCTCGCGCGAGACCACCAGCATGTCCCTGCCGAGCACCCGCTCGACGCGCACGCCCTCGGCCGTGATCTTCTTGTACGGCGTGGTGTCGGCGCCGAGCGGAAACAGCGGGGTGTGCTTGTACGGCGGAACGGGCTTCTGGTCGGGAAAAGCGGTCGGGGCGTTCATGGCGTGCTCGCAGGTTTCGGGCCGGGAACGTCCGCTAGGAGACGCCGGCGATTGAACCGTTCTAAGCACTTTTGGGGGAAAGGGAAGGTTCGGGAATGGCCGGGCGAGCCTTGCGAAAACGCAACGCCGCGCTTGCGGCCGGTCGCAGCGGACCGGGCGAGGAAGAACCGGCGACGGAGGACGTTTCCGGATCTTGCCCGGCTCTTGCAAGAAACCGGCGCGCGCGCTTCAATGCCGCCCGGGGGTATCCATGATCCGAAATGCTCGTTCGACGTCGACGGCGCTGGCGCTGCTGGTTGCCGCCGGTTTGATGGTGTCGGGAACGTCGTCGGCCCGCGCCGACCGCTGCGACGATATCGCGACCCAGCTCAAGAACCAGATCGACGGCCTCACGATCGGCAAGACCGCGGCCAACGTGATCACGATGTCGCATCCGCAAGCCAAGCAGGTTTCGCTCGGCTGCTCCGGCCGCAGCTATTCCAACCAGTGGTTCGCCAAGGCCAACAGCCGCAAGCCGGAACCGGCCTTTGTCGATCTCGTCGCCGGCGGCGCCGCCATCATCTTCACGCTGCCCAAGGACGATCTGGTGAAGGGCGCGACCCGCTGCATCAAGCGGATGGGACTGATCCACGGCAACGACGTCTCGATCCGCTACCGCCGGCTCGACATGCACTGCACCAGGACCAGGACGGACGCCTCGATCGCGATCTCGCGCAGCACCGATCAGTGAGCGCGCGGTTCGAGCGGGGGCGGATCGATCGATTTCCGGCATAATTCGGAGCTTGCCGTTCACCATAGCGCCGGATCGATCACGATCGCGGGCTTTTTAACGATCGGATTCAGGCGGCGTTGGGAGCCCCCCGTCATGGTCGGGGCATCGTGACCGAGAGGTCGCCGAGGGTCGTGATTCCATGAGTGTATCGAGTGTTTCGAGCGTCTCGACGCCGGTTCCGGTGCAGCCGGTTGCCGGCAGCCAGCCCAAGCCGCCCGACGTCAACGACACCAGCGATGACGATGCGGGCGCCGCCCAGGCGGTGAAGGCGCCGCTGCCGCCGGGACAGGGCACGCGGATCGATCAGCTGGTCTGACGGGCAGACGGAACGGCGTCCGGCGCGGCCGGCCGCCGCAAGTTCGCCGAAAACGCGCGATCATGTCGTTGCCGAGAGGACGGCACATGGTCGCGAAACTGCTGTTGCAAAACCTGGTCTGGGTCGCCGTGCTGGGTGCGCTGCTGTTCGTGCCCGCCGGCACGCTGCACTGGCCCGCGGCGTGGGTCTTCCTCGCGACGCTTGCGGTATCGGGCATCGCCGGCGGGTTGTGGCTGGCGCGGACCGATCCGGCGCTGCTCGCCGAGCGCATGCACGTCACCCTGCAGGACGGCCAGCCCGCCGCGGACAAGAAATTCATGCTGGCGTTCGGCTTCGCCGCGCTGATCTGGTTCGTCGCGATGGGGCTCGACCAGCGCCGGCATGGTCCGGACCTCGCCGCGGTCCTGCAACCGCTCGGGCTGGCGATGCTGCTGCTCTCGACCGTTTTCACCATGTGGGTGATGCGGGAGAACTCGTTCGCGGCCCCCGTCGTCAAGGTGCAGCGCGACCGCGGGCACCACGTGGTCAGCAGCGGTCCCTATGCCTGGGTGCGCCACCCCATGTACAGCGGCAGCGTATTGTTCTTCATCGGACTGCCGCTGTTGCTGAGCTCGATCTGGGGGCTCGCGTTCGCGCCGCTATTGGTGGTGCTGTTCGCCATCCGCGCAGGGATCGAGGAGCGCGCGTTGATCGAAGAGCTGCCGGGCTATGGCGACTACATTGCGCGGGTGCGCTATCGCCTGCTCCCCGGCGTCTGGTAGCAGCAAACGGAGCCGACGATGCCTGACAGCAAGACCTACACCGGCGGCTGCCATTGCGGCCAGGTGCGTTTCGAATGCACCACCGACCTTGCGATGGTCACCGCGTGCAACTGCTCGATCTGCACCAAGAAGGGGCTGCATTTCGCGTTCCTTCCGCCGACCAGTTTCCAGTTGCGCGCCGGCGACGACAACCTGAAGGAATACCTGTTCAACAAGCACGCGATGCGGCACCAGCTCTGCATCGATTGCGGCGTCGAAGTGTTCGCGCGCGGCAACAGGCCCGACGGCACCGGGGTCGTGGCGCTGAACGTCAGCTGCATCGACGGCGTGGAGCTTGCAAAACTGGCGATGACGCCGATCGACGGGCGGAACAGGTGAGCCCGTGATCCCTCGACGCGCGAATTTCAGGCATCCAGTTCCCTGTACTGCCGGAAGATATCGTCCTCGTTGAAGGCGATGCGGCGATCGCTTTCGAGGTAGGCCTTGATGTTGGTTCGCCCGGCGACGCGGTCGTGCAGATCGACCAGGCCGGGTATTTTCCGCTCGAAGGCCTTCATGCGTTTCGGAAACGCGTAGCGCAGTCCTTCCACGATCTGGAATAGCGACAGGTCGATATAGGTCAGCCGGCGGCCGGTGAGATAGGCGCTCCCGCCGGCTTCCAGCAACCGCTCGAAATATCCCAGATATTTCGGTACCCGTTCGCTCCAGAATTCGTCGCTGCGCTTCTTCGCCGGCCCGCGCTGCTCCTCGTAGTACAGCGACGGACCGAGCGGGTGATGGGTGTCGTGAGCTTCCTGCACGATATCCGTCACCGTGAGCTGCAGTTGATGCAACCATAGCCGGCCCGCTTCCGCCTTGGGCGCAAGACCGTGGCGCGATCCGAGGTACAGCAGGATGTTGGCGGTTTGCCCGATCACAAGCCGACCGGCCTTGAGAAACGGCGGCGCGAACGGTGGCGTGCCGGTTCGTGCATCCATCATCCTGGTCATCGCGGCCATGCCGCGCGCACCGCGCGCGACATCGACATAATCGGCCCCCGCCTCTTCCAGTGCGAGGCGGACGAATTCGCCGCGACCCTGAATGCTCGGCCAGTAATAGAGTTCATACCGCATCGAACCGCTCCTTCACATTCGGCGAAGCAGCGGTGGCGCGTTGCCGGCAACACGCGATGGTCGATGCCGGAAAACCAACCCGCCATCGACGCCGCGTCGTCCGCGTGTGCCTGTCAGGACGACTTCAATTTACCGCGAAACAGTACAGCAGGCCATCACCGCCGGTGCTCCTGAGATCGGCCTGTGAACAACCGCCCTCCGATCCCCGCGATGGATGCGAGCTGTTCCAGGATTTCGACGCATCATCGTCGCGCAGCCCGATTCGATCGGCATGCCCGAGCATCGCGGCCCCCTGCGTGCTGCTCGTCCAGTTCTTGCAGGTGCGGTCCTCGCCCGCCGCGAATGCGGTGCCGTCGGGTTGCGATCCCGTCAGGATGTCGTGACGGTTCGGCGTATCGCCGCGGCCGTTGATGACCTCGCCCTTCTCGCTCAGGGCTGTCTGCTTGGTAAGGTTGTTGACCCCATGGAGGTCCGCCCCATCCTTGGCGATCACGACGCCCTTCGCATTCTGCCAGGGACCCTTGCCGATCCGGTCGCGTGCGTTGATCGCGGGCTTGCCATCGGCCGGCTGGGTGGAGAGATAGGCATGCCAGGTCTTGGCCCCGGACGCATTGAAGCCCGCGGCCTGCGCCAGCGCCTGACAGTGATTATCGGCACCGGCGACACCACCGAGATTGGCGCCGTTGCCGATGCCGGTGCTGGTGATGAAGAACGTGGTATTGGCCGTCTGCGCGCTTGCCGGCTGCATGGCCCCCAGGACCAAGCAACCGGCGCCGGCGATCCCAAGGCACGCACGGGCAATGAGCGGAGCAGCAATTCGCATCGAAGCCTCCCTGTTGTTTTTGTTCGGCCGGCGCGACCGCACCAGCGCGTGGTCTGACATCAACCCGTCGGGGAAGATATTATTCCGGCAAGCGGACACTGAAGTGAACACCTGAACTCCATAAGAAAAGCGCGGAGAAACAAATCTCCGCGCTTTTTATCTTATCGATCGCATCGCGGCGATCAGGTCTGCTGGATCGCCGACAATTCCCAATTGGCGCCGCGCGGGCGCAGAAAGGTCCATACTTCCGTCGCTTCGGTCGGTTGCTCGCTGCCCGCCACCAACCGGCCGCTGCTGCGATCGACGGTCTTGTCGATCATCGAGAACCGCATCGCTACGCTCGCGAAATCGGTATCGCCTTCGCGCCAGGCTTCCGCCAGGTCGCCCTGCAACAGCTTGGTGCCGGAGACCTTGTTGACCTGGTTGCGCGCGCGGTTTTCCTCGAGGTCCTTGCTGAAATACGACACCATCTCCGGCGTCGCCAGCGTATGCAGCCGCGCCACATCCTCGTTCGACCACGCGGCCTGGATCTCGCCGAGCAGACGCTCGAAGGTTTCGTAGTCCGCGGGCGCGATCTCGAGCGGCGCGTTGCCCGATCCCAACCCAAAACCACCCCCCGTGCGGAAGGTCGAAGAGCCGACGCCGGCACCTGCGCCGGGTGTCTCGGCGTAGGCCGGGGTGGTACGGCGCTGCCACCACGACATCGCCAGTCGAACCACGATCACGATCAACCCGATCTGCAGCAGCAGGCCGAACAGCGACGACAACCCGCCGAGCCCGCCGAACAGTCCGCCGCCGAACAACATGCCCAATAACCCGGCGCCGAGGAAGCCCGCCGCGAGGCCGCGCAACATGCCGCCGCCCGGGCGGTTGAAGAAACCCCCGCCGGCCGCGGTTCCGTTCAGCCCCGGGCTAGCCGGCTGGCCGAACGTACGGTTGAACGGTTGCGCCGAACCCGGCGCCGTGGACGTGCTCGGCGGCGCGGAGAAGGTACGCGACCCCCGCGAACCCGAACTGAAGCCGCCGCCGACCCTGGCATCGGCAGCCGAGACCGCCAACATCAGGGGCAGCGCCAGTGACAGTGCGACGGCTAAGGCTTTAACGGCTGCGCGGACGCGCGGCTTGAATCTCATGGTTTTTCCCTCCATCCCCGGCAAGGGGAAAGCGCCTCTAAGATGGGCAGCGCTGTGCAAAAGTGAAGCGGTAACGGGCCACAAACGCTGCGGCCCTCGGTCGCGGGCGCTCACGATGGCGTCATGGTTTCCTTCACCGCGGCGACCAACTGGCTCAGCGTGAACGGCTTCGGCAGGAACGCGAACTGCTGATTCTCCGGCAGACTCTTTTCGAAGGCGTCTTCGGCGTATCCCGACACGAAGATGATCTTAAGGTCCGGATTGCGATCCCGCATCGACTTCAGGAGGGTCGGACCATCCATTTCCGGCATCACCACGTCGGAAACGACGAGATCGACGGCGCCGTCCTTCTCCTCCAGCGCTTCCAGCGCTTCGATTCCATTCGACGCCTCGATCACGCTGTAACCGCGCGAGCGCAGGCCCCGCGCGTTGAGCGAACGCAGGCCCTCTTCGTCCTCGACCAGCAGGATGGTGCCCTGCCCCGTCAGGTCGACCCGCGGCTTGGCCTCGGCGGCGGGTTCCTTCGCCGTGGCGACAGCCGCCGGTTCCGGTTGGGCATCCTTCTCGGGACGATGCCTCGGCAAGAAGATATGAAACGAGGTGCCCTTGCCGGGCTCAGAATCGACATAGACGAAACCGCCGGTCTGCTTGACGATACCGTACACCGTCGACAGGCCGAGCCCGGTGCCCTTGCCGACCTCCTTGGTCGAGAAGAAGGGCTCGAAGATTTTGTCGACGATCTCGGCGGGAATGCCTGTGCCGGTATCGGCGACCTCGATCCGAACATAGTCCGCCGCGGGCATGCCTTTGTAGGACAGCCGTGCGGCATCTTCCGAGGTTACGTTGGCGGTGCGTACCGTGAGCTTGCCGCCGTCAGGCATCGCATCGCGGGCATTGACCGCGAGGTTGACGATCACCTGTTCGAACTGGGAGACGTCGACCTTGACCGGCCAGAGGTCGCGGCCATGCACGAGGTCGAGCTTGACCTTCTCGCCGATCAGCCGGCGCAGCAGCATCGTCAGATCCGACAACGCATCGCCGAGATCGAGCACCTGAGGCCGCAAGGTCTGGCGGCGCGAGAACGCCAGCAATTGCCGCACAAGCGTCGCCGCCCGCGTCGCATTCTGCTTGATCTGCATGATATCCTGGAACGACGGATCGGTCGGCTTATGGGCGTTCAGCAGGAAGTCGTTCGCCATCATGATGGCGGAAAGGACGTTGTTGAAATCGTGCGCGATGCCGCCGGCGAGCTGGCCGACCATATCCATCTTCTGCGACTGGTTGATCTGGTTCTCGAGCGTGCGCCGCTCGGTGGTCTCGAGCATGTAGACGATGGCAGCTTCGGTCTCGCGCTCGTCGGCCTCGACCGCCGTGACGAAGAATTGCCCCCATCGCTCCCTGGCGCCATCGAGCATCGCCTCGACCGGAGCAATATCGCCCTGCCCTTCCGCCGCCTGATTGATCGCCGCGATCAGCAGGCTGCGGTCGCGGGCATTGACGACCCGGAAGATCGACTTGTCGGCGGTCGCCTCAAGGCCGAGGCCCTGCGCCAGCTTGGCGAAGCGGGCATTGGCTCGAACCACGGCGCCGGCGCGATCCACCGTTGCGATCGCCATCGGCGTGTGGTCGAAGAAGCGCATGAAACGAACTTCGGCCGCCCGCTGCGGATCGGAGCGCTCGTCACGCGCGCGGCTGATCACCAACGTGCGCGACGCGCCGGGCACGCCGTTCGCTCCAAATGCAAGCTTGTGATAGAGCCGCGCCGGAATGGTTTTGCCGCCGCGCATGCGCAGGTCGATGTCGAACACCTCGGTTTTGACTTCGCCGGGTGACGCCACGATCGACGTCAGCAGCGAAGCGCCGTCGCCTGACACGATATCGGTCAGCCTCAGCCCGCCTGACCCGATCTCCGCGAGATCATGATCCAGCCAGTTCGCGAGCGTCGCATTGACGTAGACAATCTCGCCTAAGGGATTCACCGAGAAGAACCCGCACGGGGCATGGTCGAGATACTCGATCGCGTGCTGCAATTCCTGGAACACGTCTTCCTGGCGCTGGCGGTCGCGCGTAATGTCCGCGATCGACCATACTGCGTATTTCGCGTCCCGCTTGCTATGGCCGAGCGGCCGAACCCGCATTCGCAGCCAGCGGCCATGGACGCCGTCGCTGCCGGCAATGCGGACTTCCTCCTGCTGGCGCTTGCCTTCGCGCGCCGCCTTGAGCAACCGGAACACCGCTTCCGACACATCGGGATTGCCGATGAACACCCGCTCCACGGGGCGAACGTCCTGCACAGTCGCGGCGCCGGTAAGGGTGAGATAATTGGCATTGGAATAGACCACGTGACCGCGGGGGTCGGTGACCGCCAGGCCGTCATGATCATGATCAGAGATGCGGCCCATCACCGGATCGTCGGCGGCCCGATCCGCAAAACGAACGATGCCGGCGGCGAACGCAAACAGGTTGAACAGCCCGACCATCGCCAGCAGCGCCAGTAATCCCAGGATATAGGGTTGCGCCTGGGCCCGGCCGATGGTCATGAGCGCAATCGCCGCCGCGACGATTGCACCGGCAACCAGCAGCACCAGCAGGATGCTGCCGCTCCGTCGCGCCGGTTCATGGGCGGCTACCGGCTGATGCAGCGTATCGTGGTCAGGTTCGGCGATCATACCAGGGACGCGGCCTGTCGGTAGAGAGATGGCGCGCACATGCGTGCCCGCTCCTGAGTGCCTGAATCGGACCGGCAAACGCAAGTCCATCAGGCGGCTAATTCGCTCGCGGCGGGCTTTTCCGGCAGATTCCTTCGCCAAATCACGCCTGCCGGCCCGAAAGCCCGCGCTTCAGGCCCATGACATAGCCGATGATTTCGGCGACCGCATGATAATGTTCCACCGGGATTTCGTCGTCGATCTCGACGGTGGCGTGCAAAGCCCTCGCCAGCGGCACATTCTCCACGATCGGGACGTCATGCGCCTTGGCAATCTCCCTGATCTTGAGCGCGATCAGGTCGACGCCCTTGGCGACGCAGATCGGCGCCGCCATGCCGCGTTCGTATGACAACGCGACCGCGTAGTGAGTCGGGTTGGTGATGATCACGGAAGCCTTGGGCACCGCGGTCATCATGCGCTTTCTCATGCGCGCCTGCCGCAATTGCCTTATTCGTCCCTTGACGTGCGGGTCGCCTTCGGACTGTTTGAATTCCTGCTTGATTTCCTGCAGCGACATTTTTTGCCGCTCATACCATTGCCGGTACTGGAAGAAATAATCCGCGATCGCCACCGCTGCGAGGATCGCAACCACGGCGCCGAGCAAGTGCAACGTCAAGCCGCTGATCACGCCCAGTATCACCGACGGCTCCAACTGCACCATCAACTCCAGCCGATGCCGCTCGGGCCACAGGATGACCGTCATGACGGTGCCCAGCGCGACCAGTTTGAAAACGCCCTTGCCAAAGTTAGCGGCGGCCTGCTTGCCGAAGATCCGCTTGAAACCGGAAGCGGGAGAAATCTTGTTGAAACTCGGCTTCAGCGATTCGCCCGACCACACCAGCCGATGCTGCAGCAGATTGCCCCCGATCGCGGCGATCATCAGCATCAGCAACGGCACGCCGAGCGCGGAAATCACCACGTATTCGAGGTTGCGCCCCAGCGCCAGCAGATTGGGTCCATCGACACGGACCATCCATGAATTGGCGATCAGGTTGCGCAGCGGCATTTGAATTCCGCCGATCGACCCGGAAAACGACGACAGCACCAGCGTTACGCCGGATATCACGAACCAGGTGTTGACCTCCTGGCTTTTCGCGACGTCACCGCGTTCAAGCGCATCATCCAGTCGCTTTTGCGTGGGGTCTTCTGTTTTGTCGGACGAGTCGTCTTCGTCAGCCATCGTTTCAGGCTTTCAATTCAGCGGTGTCAGTTCGTGCATCACGCCGTTGAAGTAACTGAGGAACGCTCCCATCATCGCCACCAGCACGAACGCGAACACCAGGAAACCGGCCAGTATCGACAGCGGCACGCCGACGAAATAAACCTGCATCTGCGGCATCAACCGTGCCAGCACGCCGAGGCCGATATTGAATACCAGGCCGAACACCAGAAACGGCGCCGCCAGTTGCATCCCGATCTTGAAGGCGCCGGCGAAGGCACGGGTGGCGAGCGCGGCGATGTCCCCGCTCGGCACCAACTGGCCGGGCGAAAAGATCGCGTAGCTGTCGTTGAGCGCGGCGATGACGAGAAAGTGGCTGTCGGTCGCAAACAGCAGCGTGACGCCGAGCATGGTGAGGAAATTTCCGATCAGCACGCCTTGCTGGCCCTGTGTCGGATCGACCGATGTGACGAAACCCAAGCCCATTTGCTGGGCGATGACCGCGCCGCCGACCTGCAAGGCCGACAGCGTCACGCGTGCGGTGGCGCCGAGTACCACACCGACGACGATCTCGTGAATCATCATGACGAGGAGCGCCGGCATCGATTGCACGTCGATGTGGTAGTCGGCGCGGTGAAGCGGCAGAATAATCAGGGTCAGCAATACCGCGATCGCCAGCTTGATGCGAACCGGGATGTTCGACTCGCCCAACCCCGGCAACAGCATCACCATTGCGCCGACGCGGCCGAACACCAGCATGAAGGTGGCCGCAAGTACGGGCAGTAATGAAATATCGACGCGCATGATTCATGGATAGTGCATCAACCGCCTACGATTCGCGACGATATCCGCATCATCTCGGTATGCAGCGCGTCGGCCATGAACGGCAACGCCAGCAACAGGGTGACGAAAATCGCCAGGATCTTGGGCACGAACACCAGTGTCTGCTCCTGGATCTGGGTGAGCGCCTGAAACAGCGACACCACAACGCCGACGACGAGGCCAACCACCATCAGCGGCGACGATACGATGACAATCGTCCAGATTGCATCGCGTGCGACATCGAGCGTTTCGGCACCGGTCATGATCTCGATTCCATCTGGTCCGGTGAATTCGTCAATCCACCCCGGAATGACTGTGTTCCAAAAATCAGATCGCCATCTTCATGATGTCTTCGTAGGACTGAATGACCTTGTCGCGCACCGACACCAGCGTCGACACCTTGACATCGGTCTCGGCCACCGCGGTCACGACGTCCATCACGTTGGCCTTGCCCGAAGCCATCGCGACCGTCTGCGCGTCGGCTTTCCGTCCGCCGTCCATGATGTTTCCGAACGCTTCCTTGACCATATCGCCGAACGACGGACCGCCGGCGACAGCTGACGCCTTGCCGGCAGTGCCGGGATCGACCAGGCGGGCGAGGCTTGCATAGGCATTTGCAGCGACTGTGGGTGAAGCCATGTTTCAGGTTTCCTGTTTCAGGACTTGAGGATATCGAGCGTGCGTTGAATCATCGTGCGCGTGGCGTGGATAATGTTGAGGTTGGCCTCGTAGGAACGCTGCGCGTCACGCATGTCAGTCATTTCGACCAGCGGATTGACGTTGGGAAATTTGACATTGCCCTGGGCGTCGGCGGCCGGATTGCTCGGATCGTGCTTGATGCGGAACGCGGTAGCGTCGGGCACCACGCGGCCGAGCGCGACGACGTTTGCATCCAGCGTGTGATCGAGCGCGGACGAGAAGGTCGGTACCTTGCGGCGATAAGGATCGCCGCCGGAGGTCGGCGCCGTGGAATCCGCGTTGGCGATATTTTCCGAGATCACGCGCATGCGGCCGGCCTGCGCGCGCAAGCCTGATGTCGCGATCCCCATGGACCGTGCGAAATCCGCGATAACCTGACGGTCTGGCATAATGTGTCTTCCCTATTCGTAATCCGGCCTGGCCGTGATCCGGACGATCCGGTTCAAGCCTTGCCGATCGCCGTCTTCAGAAGATGGAGGCTGCGGCTGTAGAGCGAGGTCACGGCGGCATAATCCATCTGGTTGGTGGAGACCTTGAGCATTTCGTCTTCGAGATTGACGGCGTTGCCGGCCGGCCTTGTCTCAAAGCCGGTCCTGCGATTGACGTCGAAGGTTTCCGGCGCGCCTGACGGCGTCATGTGATCGGCGCTGGTGCGCGCCATTGCCAGCGACCCCATCGCGCCGCCGACGGCACTTGCGCCGCTTGGATCGAATTTCGGCTCCACGAGATCGCGCGGCTTGAAGTTCGGCGTATCGGAGTTGGCGACATTTTCCGCCAGCACGCGCTGGCGCTCCTGATGCCACTGCATCCGCGTGCGCAACGCCGCCAGACCGGGAAGATCGTTGATGGACATTGGGACTGGGCTCCCCCTCGCCTTTCGGGCACGACGCCCCGAGGTAGGCAGAATTTGCCGCCTGTATGGTTAATAGCGGGTTAAGATCGGCGGCGAAGATCGGAACGACGTCGCAAGGCTAATCGTCGCTGTTGATCGACCGAGCCCATTTTCGCCACGAAATGCCCGTTAACCAGCCAAGTTGTTGAAGCGAGGGCCGTCAGAAGTCGTTTTGGTCCGGCCGATTCTGGGTTATTAAGATAACTGGGGCGGCAGTTCTTGCCCTGGGGAATTAAGAGATTCGGCTGATCTCTGGCTTCATTCGCCGTTTTTCGGGGACCAAGTATGCCTGCATTGACATTTATTTTAGCGTTCGTGGCCGTTTTGGCGCTGATCGGCGTCGCCGCGTGGCTGGTTCGCCGATTCGCGGGCAATCGCCTCGGAGCCAATCCCAACCGCAGCCGGATGCCGCGGCTGGCCGTGATCGACGCGGCGGCTGTTGACGGCCGCAGGCGGCTGGTGCTGGTTCGCCGGGACAACGTCGAACATCTTCTGATGATCGGTGGCCCGACCGACATCGTCGTCGAGCCCAATATCGTCCGCGCCATATCGGCGCGTGATCAGGCGCCGCAGCGGCCCGCCGGGCTCGGCACCGAACTGCCGCCGCGAATCTCGCCGCTGCCCGATGCCGGCAACTGGGGCGATGGCGACGGATCCAGAGACTTTTCGAGAGAGTTGCCGAGGCCGGACTCGTTCGACCATCCCGAGCCGCAAATGCCCGAGCCGCCGTCGCGGCAGACACGTCCGTCGTTTGCCGAGGAATTGCGCCGTCCACCGGTGCCCCCCGCACCGCAGGAGCGCCGCGCCGATCCGTTGACCGGCTTCACGCCGGAGCCGCTCGCCGGCCGTCCGGAACCCCGTCCGGAATTGCGCGGCGAACCGATGCCGTCCAGGGTGACGTCGCGCAACGAGCCGGCTATGCCGCGTTCACCACGCCTGAGCGATCCGCCGAAAATCCCGCCGATTCGTACTGCCGAACGGCCGGTCGCGCCGCCGCCACCGCCGGCACCGCCGCTGATGCCAACCGCATCGCCGGCGCCGCCCGCACCGTCGCCGCCGTCTGCGCTGTCGAGCGCCGACCAAAATCTCGCCGAGATGGCACAGCGGCTCGAAGCCGCGCTACGCCGGCCCGCCGCCGACCCGAACGAACCGCGTGTCGGCGCGCCGCCGGTCGCGCCTGAGCCGCCGGCGAGCCGGCCGGTTCCCCGCAGCGAAATGCCGGTCGCGCCACCGGTTGCGGCGCCGCCCGCACCCGCACCTACCCCCGCGAAGAGCGGTTTCGAGAATCTGGAAGACGAGATGGCATCATTGCTGGGCCGTCCGAAGACCCCTTCGTGAGCCTGGCGTCATTCCCGCGTAGAGTTTTATTTTTTGCCACCCTGATAGCCGCCGGATCGCTGGTCGATCCGGCGTTCGCGCAAGATATCAGCATCAATCTCGGCCAGGGCAACGGCGGTGTCACCGAGCGATCGCTGCAGCTGATCGCGCTTTTGACGGTGCTGTCGATCGCGCCGTCGATCCTGATCATGATGACGTCGTTCACGCGGATCGTCGTCGTGCTGTCGCTGCTGCGCACCGCAATGGGCACTGCGACCGCGCCGCCCAATTCGGTGATGATCGCGCTGGCGATTTTCCTGACCGCGTTCGTGATGGGACCGGTGCTGCAGAAATCCTACGACGACGGCGTCAAGCCGCTGCTCGCCAATCAGATCGGCGTCGAGGAAGCGCTGCAGCGTGCATCGGTACCGCTGCGGGGCTTCATGATGAAGAACGTCCGCGAAAAGGACCTCAAGCTGTTCATGGACCTGTCGGGCGAGCCGCCGGCGGCAAGCCCCGAGGAAATGTCGCTGCGGATCCTGATGCCCGCATTCATGATCTCCGAATTAAAGCGCGCCTTCGAGATCGGCTTCCTGTTGTTCCTGCCGTTTCTGATCATCGACCTCGTGGTGGCGTCGGTGCTGATGTCGATGGGCATGATGATGTTGCCGCCGGCGGTGGTGTCGCTGCCGTTCAAGCTCATCTTCTTCGTGCTGGTCGACGGCTGGTCGCTGGTCGCGGGAAGCCTGGTGCAGAGCTACGGAGGCTGATCGCGCCGCCTTCAACCGCGCCGGACGTACTGCTTGCCGAGATGATCGCCGATCTGAACCAGCATGGCGACGCATTCGGGATAGCCGGGTTTGGCAACCGTCGCAGCATCGGCCTCGGCGCGGAATTCCCAGGTGTCGCCGTCGCCGATCACTAAGATGACGATTCCGTCCGGACAGTCGGCATGCGCCTTCAATTCCGCCTTTGCCATCGCAATCAGTTCGGCGGCTGTCCTGGTGGGCTTGCTCATGATGCTGCCTTCCCGCTGCACGTTACCCGGTGCAGGTTGCCGTTTCAGCGTCCCGCTGTCGAGGGGATGGGTGGCTGGGATAACCCCGGGCTAAACCGGGACTGTCGTGGCGGATCAGCCTAACCGCTCCGACGACGCCACGATGCGGCCGCCCACAAGCACCGTGCGCGCCAGCGTTCCCGCCGCCACCAGGTCCTCGATGCCGTCGGCGCGAGCGATCAGCAGGTCGGCCCGCGCTCCTTCGCGAATTCCGACATTATCCAGGCCCATCATGGCCGCCGGCGCGGTGCTGACCATGTCGAAGGCGCTACGCAGATCGTTGAGGCCGAGGTGACCGGCGAGCACCGTCCACCGCGCGATTTCGAGCAGGTCGCCGGAGCCGGTCGGCACGAACGCGTCCTCGATGTTATCGGACGCCGCGGCAACCGCCACACCGGCGTCGAGGAGTTCGCGAACCCGCGTCAGGCCGCGCGGCGCCAGCCGATCCGCCGCACGTCCCTGCAGAAAGAGATTGGCGGCCGGCAGCGTGACCACGCCGATGCCGGCGTCCTTGAGCCGATCGATGCAGCGCTGCGCCTCCGCCCGCGGCATGGCCGCAAGCGCCGAACAGTGTCCGGCAACGACGCGGCCCGCCATCCCGCGAGCGCGGGTCATGTCGGCCAGCGCGTCGAACAGCGCCCGGCCGGCGTCGAGATGCTCGTCGATGTGCAGGTCCACCGGCAGGCCGCTGCGCTCGGCCGCGTCGAATACCAGTTTCATGAAAGCCAGCGGCTCACTGGAATAGGCGGGCACGCCACCGACGGCGTCGATGCCGAGCGCGATCGCCCGACGCAGCCATTCCTCGCTTTCGGCCAGCTTCGAGGTGGCATCCGAAGTCAGGTGGCCAACCACCTGAATTCGCATCCGCTCCGCGCAACTCTCGCGCAGCGCGATCATCGCCTCGACTCCGCGCAGCTCGCTGACCCCGCCGAGATTGGTGTGGCTACGGATCGCGACGGTGCCGTAGGCGCTGCACGCATCGATCGTTCCGCGGGCGCGGGCTATCATCGCCTCGCGGGTAATGCCAGGCGCGACCGCGCGATAGGCCGCGATCGCGCCGTCCAGCGTCCCGTCGGGGTTGGAGAGAAGCGAGCGCGTGCGGGACTTGTCGAGATGCTGGTGGACGTCGACAAGTCCGGGCACGACCAGCCGGCCGTCGAGCCCGAGCACCTCGGCTTCGGCATCGGGCAGTTGCGAGGCGATCGCGCTGATGCGGCCATCGCCGCCGATGCGGACGTCAAGCGGATCGGGATGGATGGCGCCGGCACGCAGCACGCGCCCACCACGCAGGAGCAGGTCACGACGCATGCACAACCGCTCGCCTGTCAGGCATCAGGATGTAGGTCATCAGGGAGTTCTCTCGGATGAGATAAGAGTGGCTCGACCCGCGCATGGTTACAGGAGACCGGAGATGCCGTCACGCTGCTCCGCTTCGCGTCTCCGTACTCAAGCAATTTTGATCGCGCGGCGCCGGTGAGCGACACATGCGCACTCGCCATAGCTGAATCTCGAAACCGCATATGTACCGGCTTCGCGTCCGATGAACCTCAGCGCCGATCAGCATACTAAAATTTTGCACGCCAAGGCGTTGGCATCGATCAATCTCGCCATATCGATCATTCTCCAGGAAGGCTGGCTATCTCGCTAGTTACCGCCGAATACGGAGTTCGTCATGACCGCGGTTGCTTCGCAAAAAGTTCTTATCGTTGGCGCTGGACCCGTCGGCCTGACCCTCGCGATCGAGTTGACGCGGTTCGGCGTCCCTGTCCGGATCGTTGAGAAAGCAGCTCAGCGTACCGACAAATCCAAAGCTTTGGTGCTTTGGAGCAGAACGCTTGAACTTCTGGACCGGCAACCGGGAGGTTCGACAGCGTTCACGGAGGCGGGCTTCAAGGTCGGCAATCTCAGTTTCTTCTCAGGCGACAAACTGATCGGACGCACCACCATGGACTCAGTCGCCAGTCCCTATCCCTACGCGCTCATGATCCCTCAAGCCGACACCGAGAGAGTTTTGGAAGAAAGACTGGATTCGCTGGGCATCAAGGTGCAACGGCAGGCGGAAGTCATCAGTATCTCGTTGCGCGACGATGGCGCGGACGCGGTGCTCCGCAAACCCGACGGAAAGCAAGAGGAGATTTCGGCGGATTGGATTGTCGGCTGCGATGGCGCTCATAGCCTGCTGCGCCATACCGTTGGCGCACCATTCGCGGGAAAAACCTTGGACAGCGATTGGATACTAGCCGACGTGCACATGCGCGGCTATCCGGTCCCCGACACGGAAGCCACCGTATACTGGCACCACGAGGGCGTATTCGTCATCTTTCCGATCTCGCCCGGGCGTTATCGTCTTATAGCCGATATGCCGCCGTCCGGGGAGGCGCATCCGCCGAACCCAACTCTGGAACAGGTTCAGACCCTGATCAATCGACGGGGGCCGGCGGGGATGACAGCCTTCGATCCCATCTGGCTGGCAGGTTTTCGCATCAATGGTCGCAAGGTCTCCAGCTATCGCTGGGGTCGCGCATTCCTTTGCGGAGATGCCGCGCACGTTCACAGCCCGGCGGGAGGACAGGGCATGAACACCGGCATGCAAGACGCTTTCAATCTGGCGTGGAAACTCGCACTTGTTGCCAGGGGCCATGGGACGGAAAGTTTGCTGGACAGCTTTAGCCCCGAGCGAAGCTATGTCGGCGACCAGGTCTTGAAGAACGCCGATCGTCTCACAGCCATCGGAACGACAAGAAGCCCGGTTGTTCGCACGGTGCGGGACATTGTCGGTCACCTGATGCTGGGTCTTGCGCCCGTGCAACACAACCTCGCGGACACCATGACGCAGGTTTCCGTCGGCTACCCCGAAAGTCCGCTCAACGCCGGATCCGCATCGGGCCTGACCGGCCCAGCGCCCGGGCAGCGACTGCTTACCGATCGGCCGTTTGGCGCCGATGGTGAACCGTGTTTTGCCCTTATGGCTGAAGGAAAGGCTGCGGCAGACCTGCTGGGACGACATGCTGGCGTTGTAGAGACCTCTCTTCGCAGTCCGCCGGATAAAAAAGGCATCTGGCTCGTCCGGCCGGACGGTTACGTGGCGGCGGTCGCCAACGGCGAGGATATTTCAACGATCGAGAAAGTCTTGGTTCGGTTGACCAAGTCGTAGCCGAAGCACGGGCTGCTTTTCGGGATTACGACCTGACCTAATTCGCCGCCTCGACCCGCTTCGAGCCGATGATCCGGGGCAACGCGCTGGTCGGGGTCGGGTCGGCCTTGGCCGCTTCCGAAGCCTGCGCCGCTTTCGTGGTCGCATCCGGGAAACGGGCTTTCATTTCGCGCAAGAAGCCGTCGAGGGTGTCGACGCTTGCGGCCATCTTCGCGATTTCAGCGAATTGGGCGCTGTCGGTAACGCTCGGCTTGCTCGCGGTCTCAAAGGCGGCGCGGTCGGCATCGCCGCTCATGAAGGGCGCGTATTTCTCGCGGAACCGCGCCAGGCCGATCGTATCCTCCGCCAGCGCGTAGCCGACCACGGCGCGGATCACGTCGCCCTTTTCCAGCGGACTGAGCGGCTTGAAGTCGTGCCAGCGGTCGCCGTAATACAGTTCGATTTGCTCCGAAGCCTCGCGCCACCGCCGTGAGGCCCAGTAGATGTCGGAACGCAACCGGATCGCTTCGCGGCCACCGATATTCGAGATGATGTCCAGTGCCAGGTCGTGGCGGCCGACGTCGCTTTGCGCCCGCGCCTCCAATAGCAGCCGCTGCTGGCGCAGCTCGCCGGACAGATCGGCGATGCGCGTCGTGCGAAGCGCGGCAATGGCGCGGTCCGGCTTGCGGCTGGTCAGATAGACCATCGCGAGCCGCGCCGCCACCTGCGCGCGCGCCGCGCCCTCGAGCCTGCGATCGACCTGGTATTGCAGGAGCTCGCTGGCCTGATCGAGCAGATCGACGGCGACAAGCCGATCGGCGAGACGGCGGATCATCTCGTCGCCTTGCCGTCCGATCGGCGTCAGCTCGCGAAATTCATAAAACAGTCCGAGGGCATCGACCGGCGGAAGGCTGTCGCCTTTCGAGCCCAGGAAGATCTGCGCAAACAGCGCCGCCGCCGCGTCCTGCCCCTGTCGCGCTATTTCGGAATTGGGTTCGAGCCTGGTCGCGGTCCTGTTCGCCGCGAGCGCTTCACCATAGCGCCCGGTATCGGCATAGATCCGCGCCATCGATTCCAGCGCCCGCACCTCGATCGCATCGCCGCGCCATGTCACCGACACCGTCTCCAGTTCGCGCAGCATGTCGGCCTGGTTGATTTCGTCGCGCTTCCGGCGCAGGTCAATTTGGTACAGCTTGGCTTCGGCGGCCGCGGGCCGGTCCGGAGAATCGATCGCAGTCTTGTATTCGCTCAGCGCATCCTTGTCGTGACCGAGCGCTTCGGCGAGCCGTCCGCGCATCACCGAAACCGCGGGCCTCAGTTCCGGCGTTACGCCGAGGGCTTCGAGATCGCTGCTGCGCTTGGCGGCCCCGGAATAGTCCTTGACCTCGAGCGCCGCCCGCATCGCGTCGATTACGACGATCCGTTGCAGATCGGCCGGCAACGCGGTGATCGCGAATTCGGCGCTCTTGAACTTCTCGCGCGCCTCCGCCCATCTTCCCTGTCGGGCATAGGCCAATGCCTTCCATAGTTGCGGATCGTAATTGTTTCCAAGCGCCGGATTGCCGAGGTCCTTGAGCCCAAGCCCTGGACGCCCCATCAGCGTGCTCGCAACCGAATGCAGGATCAGCGCCACCGGCGTTTCCGCGCTCGGATTGGCCTCCGCCAACGCAAGATCAAGAATGCTCTTGGCTTCCGGATACAGACCGCGCGCCAGGTAGAACCGGGCAAGGTTGACCCGCGCCGGAGTTCGCCGGCCGGCTTCGACAGCCGCCGCAGCCTTGATCAGCGCGTCTTCCCGCTCGATGAAGTTTGCGTCCCGATTCCTTCGCCAGTCGTCGACGTCGAACATGGCCTTGGCCGCGGTCGGCGCGCGCTCGGAATCGGTTTCAGCCGATGACAGCGTCAGCCCGCCTGGCCGGCTGAGCATGAGCTTGTCGGAACCGATCTCAGCGGCGACATCATCTGCGTTGAGGCGGATCGCAACGCCGTGAATCGATTCGAGCATCGACATCTCGACGAAATCCTGCCGCTTGATGAAGCCGCGAACCGGCGGCGGCGCCGTCACCACCAGCAGCGTGTCACCGGCGTCCGGGTCCACCAGCCGGTGCAGGTGTCCGGGCTGCGACAATGCCACGGTGACGTTGGCGTGGCTGGGGTCTGTGATGTTGCGTGTCGCCGTCAGCGGTTGTGTCGGCGTTTTCATCGTGTCGGCGAATGTAAGCGTCCAGTTCGCGTTGCCATCGGTGTCGGTGCCGGTCAGCGAAGGCATCTGCGGTCGGCTGAGCCGGATGCGCAGCGCCTGCCCGTCGAATAGCGGCACCAGGTTAGCCTCGGCGATAACAGCGGCACCGCTGCTTCGGATCGACGCGATATCGAACGGGGTCGTGGCATCGAACAAGAGCCATAGCGTATCGGCGCGGCGAAACAGCGCCGCCGGCGTCGCCGCGGAAACCGGGAAGATCAGGTGCAGGCCCTCGCTGTCCCTGACGGCGCGGACTGACGCCGCGCCACTGACAGGCCTGGCTTCGACGACGGGCTTGATCTCGGTTGCAGGCTTGACCTCAATTGAAGGTTTGGCCTCAGCCGCAGGCATGGCCTCAACCGGCGGCTTGACGTCAGCCGGCGGCGTGGGCGAAGCCGGAGCGGGTTTCGGAACCTCTGCAGTCTGGACCGGGGTTTCGGCGGCCGGCGTCACAGTCCCCCGCATCTCGGGAGCCGACGATGGCTTCGGGGCGGCCTCAGGCTTGATCTCGATCTGGGCCTCTTTGGCGAACGTCTCGGACGTCGGCGGCGCCGTCTCGCCGGTCGGCTTTGGCGCCGGCGTTGGATCGACGGACTTCACGGATGCTGCCGCCGCAATCGTGGCCGCCGCGGTGGCAGGGGCGGCCGGTGCCGGTGGCGTCGCGGCCGCCAACAGCGCGGCCGGTTTCTCGGACGGCTGGAACGCCACGTCGATGTTGTATTTCTTGTCCTCGCGGAAAGAGTGGATATCGACATCGCCGACCAGGTTGATTTCCACCGCGGAGGTTTCACCTTCGATCTTCTGTGCGATCGACGCGACATTGGCCGGCGCCGCCAGCTTGGCATCGGCCAGATCGAAATTGAGGGCGGCGTTGAAAGACAGCGTCAGCTTCTGCTCGTTCAGCGCGGAAGACACGTTGACGCCATCGGGCATTTCGAACACGAAGCGCACGAAGGTCGGCTGCACGGACACGCGAACGCGAATCGGAGGCCGTTTCTGTGCCGCCGACGCCGCGCGCTGCAGCCGCAAGGCGCGCTCGGCGATGCGGGCCCGCTCCGCCAGTTCGCGGATCACCTCGGGGGGAAGGTTGGGAGGCTGGCCGGTCCAGGTGTCCGGCAACAGGTCGACGAAGATCCGCTCCCCGGCCGCCATGGTGTTGATGGTCACTCGGCGCGCCAGCGAGAGCCGGATCGCCGAGCCATCGGGATCGCGCCGCGCCGAGGCAACATAATCCGGCGCCGCGTCGGCGATGGCCTCGACCGGAATATCGACCGGATGCTTGAACCGGATCACCAGGATAGTGCCCGCGGTTGTCACTTCTGAATCGACATCTTCGGCGAGCTTGAGAACCAGTCGGGCGTAACCGCCGGACGCCGAGAAGGTCGCCTCGCCCTTGACCGCGGAATCGGCCCGACAAACACCGGAAACCAGCGATCCCACCAGTAACACGATCGCCGTTCCCGATAGCGGCCCGACGCGACAGCGCAACACGCTCCGCGCCGACGCGCAGAAGTGCGACCACAATCCGACGGCACGCCCTCGCGGCATCTCCTGGTAGTCTCTCGGTTCACCGACCTGAACGGCAGCGGAACGCCCTGCCCGCGCTCATGAATCTAGAATTGCCGGTTTAAGGAGTTGTTAAGATTGGTTGCTTTCAGGCCGGCCAGGTCATGATCCGGGATTTGGAACAAACCGAATCAAAACAACGACTTGATGAATTCTTGTCACCGAAGCCACGTAATTTTTAGCGGGATTCCATCGATAGCGCGCTAAGGCGGCAGGATGAATACTGGCGGGCGTTTGAACCCCCGCCCAAGCTGATCGCTTCTTGCGGATAAAAAAACGGCACAAAACGCATCATAGGGACCGCGCAAATGTCACTTGATCAATTTCTCGAGAATCCTCCCGCCCAACCCGAACAAGGCATTGGTCTAGCGCTGTCCGGCGGCGGTTACCGCGCGATGGTCTTCCATGTCGGCGCGTTGATCCGCCTTAACGAGGTTGGTTTGCTGCGAAAGGTCAAACGCATATCGAGCGTATCGGGAGGGTCGATCACCGCGGGCGTTCTCGGAATGAGCTGGAAGGACCTGAAATTTGCCGACGACGTTGCGGCCAATTTCGACATCGTCGTCGAGCGCGTGCGAAAGATGGCGCAGACCACCATCGATGCCGGAGCGATTATCGGCGGCATTTTGCTTCCGGGTTCCATCAGCGACCGCGTCGCCAAAGCCTACGACAAGATATTGTTCAAGGGCGCCAAGCTTGACGCGCTGCCCGACGATGCACAGCCGGGCAACCCTCGGTTCGTCATCAACGCCACGAATGTTCAGACAGCCGCGCTCTGGCGGTTCTCGCGAAACTACATGGGCGACTATCGCGTAGGGTTGGTCGAGCAGCCGGACGTCTTGCTGGCGGCGGCCGTTGCCGCTTCGTCGGCATTTCCGCCGGTGCTCTCCCCTTCCGAGCTCGACATAAAACAGCCGGTCATCAATGCCCCCGGCACCGACCTCCACCAAAAGCCTTACACCGAAACCGCGATCCTGAGCGACGGCGGCGTCTACGACAATCTCGGACTGGAGACGATCACAAAGCGCTACCAGACGCTCCTGGTGAGTGATGCCGGCCAGAAAATCGCGCCTGAGGCCGCACCTCACCACGACTGGGCGCGGCATTCACTCCGCGTGCTGGACATCGTCGATAACCAGGTCAGAAGCCTGCGTAAGCGCCACCTGATCGAATCTTATCTGCGCGGGGACCATACCGGAACCTATTGGGGGATCCGGACATCGTTCGCCGACTACGAACTCGCGGAGGACCCGCTGCGTTGCGCGACGCGAAATCCGATGCCGCTGGCCGAGATACCGACAAGGCTGGAGGCGATGGCGCCAAAAATTCAAGACCGCCTGATGAACTGGGGATATGCCGTCTGCGACGCGGCGCTACGCGCCCATCTTGACGGCGCGCTGCAGACGAAACTTGATGTCAAGATCACGCCCCCATTGAACTTTCCGTTTGCGGGCGGCTACTGAGTTGAGCTGATGCACGTCTGAGAAACGCCCGCGCGCGCCCGGCTGGGCCACGTGTCCGAATGCTGTGAACAACACTCGGCGGAAATGCCGCGATGGAGTGCGAAGCAATGATGGACCTGAGAACCGTAACGGTGGAACTGCTGCGGGCCGGTCCACGACACAATCAGCTTCTGTCGCCGCTCACTCAATACCTTGGAATCTGTGGCGATGCGCCTGCAGGTCGCGTAACGCTGCCCTACGAGCACCACGACCTGGAGCAGCGGCTTCAGGAACTGAATTATCGCGTCGTCGCCGACGATGATCGCTCTCGCCGCGAGAGGACGCTTGAGCGCACCGGCACCGATATGGCCGAGATCCTTTCGCTCGTGCCCGGCCTGTCCGGGGCGCTCAACTCCGAGACCGAGCGTTCCCAGACGCTCACCCAGCTGCGTATCGTGCTGTCGGCGTCGGAACTGGCGATGCTGCCTTTTGAGCTATCGAAAGTACCCGCGGGGATCGGTTCGTCGGGCGGTTGGCTGGCGCTGCAGGCGCGTACGCCTGTTTGCATCACGCGGCACATCCGGTCGGTATCGGCCGAAGGCATGCGCTGGCCGAGCAATCCCCGGATCCTGTTCGTTGTCGGACCGGAAACCCCGTTCGATCGGCATCGGGCTGCCCTGTTGGCGGCCCTTGCACCCTGGCGTGACGTTGAGGGGTCGGTGGGCGATCGTCTCGTCATCCTCGAACAGGCAACGCTGGCCGGCATTGCCCATGCGGTCACGGGCGCGGCGCAGGCGAAGGCCCCTTTTACACATGTGCACATCCTGGCCCATGGTGCCCGGCTGGACGATGCGGACCCTTATTCGCCGATCGGCGTGGCGCTGCATGACGAAGTAACGTCGGGTCGACGTCTGGCTACCGCGTTGAGTTCAGTGACCGATCTGGGCGTCGAGCGGCCGGCCGTCGTCATGCTTGCGACCTGCGAGAGCGGCCGGATCGCCGATGTGCGCTCGCCCGACGCGAGCGTGGCGCATGACCTTCACGACCAGGGGATTCCGCTTGTGGTGGCTTCGCAGTTTCCACTCAGCGTGGATGGTTCGGTGCCCCTTGTCGAACGCTTCTTTGCAGGCCAACTTCGCGGTGAGCATCCGTTGGTGTCGCTCTATGACACGCGCCTTTTGCTGCACAGTCTCCTCGGCCAGAGTGCCCACGATTGGGCCTCCATCGTCGTCTATGAAGCGTTTCCGTCCGACCTGTCCGAGCAGCTCGAGGAGTTGAGGTATTGGCAGGCGCGACGCGCGCAGGAGTGCGCGCTGAAACGCCTCGAGGCGATCGTCGCCCGATACGGTGCCGATCCGGCGCATTCGCCGAAGCCGACGTCAGGCGTGGCCGGACAACGCTACGCAGAACTGGTCGCGGACGCGCACGGCGCCGGCGAGCGCTTGCCGGACCGCGGCCCTTATGCGCTGGAATGCGCCGGGTTGCGCGCAGCGGGATATAAACGGCTAGCCGAGGTGGCCTTCCGGATTGCGGTTACCCCCGGGGTCGCGGCGGCATGGCGGGAGGAACTGTTCGTGCAATGCCTGCGCTCGCTGGACGAAGCGCGGGCGGAGTATTGGCGCGCCACCAAGGCTTTCCTGGGACCCACCTCGGAGCTCACCCGACGGAAAGCAAATTTGCACTGGCTGCTCGGCCAGGTGCTTTCGCTTGACGTCGTGCTTGGCACGCCATTCGACGCGACGGCATGGACGGCAGCACGCTTTGCTGCCCAGATCGACACCGAGAGCCCGAGCGTGGACACGCGGAGCTGGGCTTACGTCAGCCTGTCGGAGCTGGCGTTACTCCGCCTCGCGGACGAAACCTTGCCACCGGGCGAACGGGCGGCGTTTGCTGCAAAGGCGATCGAGGCCGCCACTCATTTGGTAGAACTACTCGGTCGGAGTTCCGAGCAGGTTACGACCACGCGCCGTCAATTCGAGCGCTACACCAATCTGTGGGGCAATCCCGAATTCGCTGGTGACTTCGAGAAATTGGGTATTCCCTCGCACCAGCATTGGCATGATGCGCACGGTTTGGTGACAACCGCGGAGCTGATCGTCCGCGTGCTGCGCGGCCATCAGCGGCCCGCGCCGGTGGCGATCGGCGGCGGACGTACCGCAATCGCCTCGACGGCGGCCTCAACCAGACCAGAGGCCGTATCCACAGGCACGTCCATATCCCCGCAATCCCGCCTCTCTCGGGCCGGCAACTCCACGGCCATCTTCAACATCGAGATGCTGCCGGCCGAAAATGGCGACTGCCTGTGGATCGAGTATGGCGACCCAAAGCAGCCACGCCGTATCGTCATCGACTGCGGCGCCGCATCGACCGCAAAAATACTGGCCGGACGCATCAACGGGATGCCGGATCCCCTCGAGATGTTCGTCTTGACCCACATCGACGCCGACCACATCAACGGTGTGTTGCCCCTGTTCGAAGATCGCGCCCTGAACATTCGTTGCGAGGACATCTGGTTCAACGGCTGGCGGCAGATCAACGGCTTTCTGAGCGTTGCCCAGGCAGAGGCATTCTCGGACCTGCTGGAAGATCGCAAGCGCAAATTGCCGTGGAATCGAGCGATGAGCTCGCCGGGCGACAAACATCCTGCGCCTGTCGTTATTCCGGCCGCCGAACCGCTGCCCACCTTCCGCCTCCGGGATGGCATGCGGTTGACCCTGCTCTCGCCCGGAGCGGATCAACTCAAGCGACTTGGTCGCGAATGGAAAAAGGCTTTACTCGAACTGCGGCCTGAAAAGGCCATGCTGGGCCGCAAGCCGCCGCCCGCGCCCGTGACGAACTTCGCCGCGTTCGATCTCAAGCCGCTTGCCGGCTCCCCGGTGCGAAAAGACACCAGCGCAGCCAACGGGAGCAGCATTGCGTTGCTGGCCGAGTTTGACGGCCGCTCGGCGCTGCTGGCTGGCGACGCGCATGCCGACGTGATCGTGAAATCGATCAGGCAATTGCAGCGCGAACGCGGACAGGAAGGACGGAAGTTGAAAATCGATGCGCTGAAGCTGTCGCATCACGGCAGCGGCAATGCGACGACTGTTCAATTGCTCGAAGTGCTGGATTGCCCGCGCTATCTCGTGTCCAGCAATGGAAACATTTTCTACCATCCCGACCGCGAGGCGATCGCGCGAGTCATCCTGCATGGCGGCGACCGCCCGACACTTTTCTTCAACTATCGAAGCGCGCTGAATTCGCTATGGGACGAACGGATTTTGCGCGAGAAATATGGATACAGCGTCGAGTATCCAAGCGACGGCGACGCCGGCTTATGCGTCCGGCTTTGAACTACAATCGGTTGGAAAGAACCGTGTTGATCGCAGAGGGAACCTCCTCTCAACGCAGCGCTGCCGTCAATCCAACTGTTGTTTTCACGGAGTCTCCGAGTACTTGATTTTTCCAAGTGCGAAGACCCGCCGGCTGATCTGATAGTCTTCTCCGAATTTGGCATACTCGGGATCGGTGGAAAGCCTGATTTCGATTTCGTCCTCGCTCAGCCCAAACAACTCGTTTTTGGTCCACTTGCGTCCGTCGGTTCGATAATTCTCTATCCGGGACATCAGGTAGACGCCTTTGAAGACGACGAGATTCAACTCCAGTCCGTTTCGATACGACTGCTCCGAGCGGGCGAACAGATCATAGTCGAACGGCTTTATCGCTCTGTTGTTGCCTTTGGGCACCGTTCCCGGCTCCCACAGAAGTCGCGGCGCCAAGTACAGGATCGCGTGGTATCCCTCATAGAGAGCCCACAGTCCTATGCGGTCGGTGAGCACCGTTCCGCTCGTAATGGGTTCGCTGATCTCCTCGGCGATAAAGGGGTCGTTGAAGTCGTGATCTTCGACCACGGCGTCAAACGCCAGCTTTCTGCCCGAGGGTGTCGTCAGATCCAGAACCTTTTCGAGGTGGGCTTCCACCTCGAGCATGACGCACTTACGCAGGTCGACGCCATAATGCTTGGCTTCCGAGGTAGCGACGCGCTCCGCCAGGGCGAAGAAATGTCCGCAATTCTTGTCGCTGCCGGCAAAGCGGCCCTGGCTCGCCCATTTGCGATCATCATCGAGAAAGCTCCGCCACAACGGAACAGCCGGCGGCGCAATGTCCTTGTTGTGCCAACGACTGAAGGTGCCCGAGATAGTCTTGGATTCCGGCAGCACCTTATGCGTATTTTCGACCTCGAAGCCGGGAATCCAGGGCTTGCCTTCCTCCCAGACCGGAAAAATATCGAAGTCTATATCAACCAAATTGTCGAATCCGATTAATCGCGATAGCCAGCCAAACACGGGTTCCCTCCCTCGCTTGTCGACTCTCGGGCCGTGATGAATTTCGCGCGTCGATGAATTGCCGGCGGATACCGCACCCCGAGTTGAAAGATCGAGCGTGACTGCAATCAGTTTTCGCAAATAGACCATGCGATCGGTTACCCCAACCGGGCCGCGCCGCGTTGAAATTCGCGCGACGCTCCACTTGGTCGTCCGGTCAGGAGGAAGAGGATCGTAGCAGATCGACGTACTTGCTCAAGCTCATCGAACGATACTGGCGCCGGCACCGCGGCGGCCTCCGGCTTATGAACCCGGTGAAATTGCTAATTGGACTTCTGCGGCAGCGTCTTGCCTTCGATCTTGGGAAGCTCGACGGCTGAGGCGGACTGATTGGCCCCGGCGCGGCGGGCCATTTCGGTGGTCAGCCGCTCTGCCGCCTCCGGCGACATCAGGCCGAGGATATCCGACATCTTGCGCGGCGCGATTTGTGAAGCGATCTCGAACAGCACGGACATCTCAAGCCGGTCGAACACCCGCGCGGCGTCCTTCGGCTTCATGCTCTCGTACATGGTGATGATGCCCTTGAAGCGCGCGGCATCGGCATCGGTCTTCTGCTGGGTCGCGACGCCGATCCGCGATTCGACGCCCTTCAGCTCCTCGACCTTGGTCTCCATCTTCTTCTCGGCCGCCTTGAGCAGGCTTTCGCGAATATCGATTTCGCGCGCGCGAGCTTCCAATTCCTGCCGCCGCGCTTGCAACCGCTCCAGCACCGCGCGCTCCGCGTCCGATACCGGCTGCCCCGGCTGAGGGTACAGCACGGTCCCATCGGGCTTCGCGGGCTCCGCCTCCGGCGCTGCCGGCTTCGGTGGTTCCTCCTTCGGTTTGTCGACCGAACCGGTGATGTCGGCGGGATCACCCTTGCCGGCCGGGAAATTCAAGGTCTCCTGCGCCCAGGATCGTTTGCCCGCCTGTGGTTCGTAGTCGAACACGTACCCGCCATCCAGCACGATGCCGGCGACCTTCAGCACGGCAAAGCCGAAGATCGCAACCAGCACCACTGGCATAACGCGGATATCGCGGATGGCTTTCATGCGGCGAGGCCGTCGGCCCTTCTGCGTTCGGAGAAGGCCTGAGCGGCCGCGGCGATCGACTTGGCGGTCGGGAGCGCCGGCGCCGCCGGAGCTTCCGACGGGCGCGCGGCGCTCGCGATCCTGGCCAGCCTGCGCACCACGTTGTCGCCTTCGGCGAGTTGCTTCTTCAACTGCTGCGAGACCTGACCGGCGGACGCCAGCTGATTGCCGAGATGCTCGTTGACGTCGCGCACCGTGAGCTTCAGGCCGCCGATGGCGCGTTCGGCGATTTCGGTCGCCGTAACCAGTTCCGCGATGGTCGCCCTGAGCGAGCTCTCGTCCGCCTTCAGGCGCTTCAAACGCGTGTTCAACAGCATGCAATAGCCGATTGTAAGCATTAGCAATACCGCCACCAAGCTCTCGATCGCAATTCCTAAAGTATGATTCATTGGGCCTCCATCATCTTAGTTTGCTCGTCGGCCTTCTCGAACATCGCGAAGGTGGTGTTCGGCTTGCGCAATTGCTTGGTGACGCGAATGGCGACGCGGTCGCCGACCCGACCCATTCGTCCCTCCGTCAGGGTGACGTTGCCGCAACGCACTGCCACCAGTGCGTCGGCGCGCATTTCAAGCGGCAAGGTGTCGCCGACCTTGAGCTTCATCAACTGCTTGAGCGGAATGTCGGCCTCATAGAGCACGGCATCGACCGAAATCTCCGCCTGCGCCACTTCGGTCGCGAAGTGACCTTCCCAGATCGGATCGCGGCCGAATTTCTCGCCCATGAACATCTGCAGCAGCACGCTGCGGATCGGCTCGATGGTCGCATAGGGCAGCAACAGTTCGATGTTGCCACCGCGATCTTCCATGTCGATACGCAATCGCACCAGGATGGCGGCGTTGGCGGGCCGGCTGATCGCGGCAAAACGCGGATTGGTTTCGAGCCGGTCGATGCTGAAGGTTACCGGCGACAGCGGCCGGAACGCCTGCTCGGCGTCGGACAGCACGACCTCGACCAGCCGCTTGACGAGGTTGGTCTCGATCGTGGTGTAGGGCCGGCCTTCGATGCGCATCGAGGTCTGGCCGCGGCGGCCGCCCAGCAGGACATCGATCATCGAGTAGATCAGACTCGAATCCACGGTTGCCAGGCCGAAATTGTCCCATTCCTCGGCCTTGAAAACCGACAGCACGGCCGGCAGCGGGATCGAGTTCATGTAGTCGCCGAACCGCACCGACGTGATCCGGTCGAGCGAGACTTCGACGTTATCGGAGGTGAAGTTGCGCAAGGACGTGGTCATCAACCGCACCAGCCGGTCGAACACGATCTCGAGCATCGGCAGGCGTTCGTAGGAGACCATCGCCGAGTTGATGATCGCGCGAATGCCGGAATTGTCGTCGACATTGACGTCGCCGACGTTGAAACCGAGCAGGTTGTCGATCTCCTCCTGCGACAGGACCCGCTCGCCGCCGTTCTTGCCGCCGCTGCCGAAGTCGCGGCCGCCGTCCTCGACCATGGCGGCCCACTGCAGCGCCATCGTGCCGGAGAGTTCATTGGCCGCGGCCGCTTCCGCGGCCTGCGTCGGATCCTCGGAGTCCAGCGACGCTTCCCATTGGGCCGCGATGGCATCCTGGTCGACTTGATCGTTGCCCGCCATGATCTAAATCCGTCTCGTCACTGAACGACGATTTCCTTGAACAACACGGCGTTGACTTCGTTCGGCGAAACGGCTGCGTTGACGCGCCGGGTGAGTTCTTCCTTCAGGCGAAACAGGCCTGCGGAACCGTTGAGATCGCCCGGCCGCAATTCGCGCAGATAGGTTTGGAAAATATCGGTGACGCGCGGCAAATTCGGCCTGATCGCCTCGACCTGCTTCTCTTCCTTGACCTCGAGCGCGACCTTCACCTTGAGGTATTGGACGCGTTCGCCGGGGTTGCCGGCGAGATTGACCAGCATGTCCGGCACCTCGATGAACGACGGCGGCTTCGGCGGCGGTGCCGCCTCGGCGTGTACCTCTTCACCGTGTTGACGGAAGAAAAAGAACCAACCGGCGCCACCGCCGGCAATGACGAGTACGGCGACCGCCGCGATGATCAACTTGAGCTTACGTTTGGGCGCTGCGGCCGCGCCTTCGGTCGCGCCGCCCTCTGCCTGTTCGGTGTCCGCCATCGCCCGCCCATCCGGTTTCGCCGTGAGCTCGATGCCGTCCGACAGGCTTTAAAACGCGATACAATGCCGCCAGCGCACCCGTGCTCTCTGGTGGCGACGCTAAGGTAATAATGGTTAACGGAACCTTTCTTTTGCCGGACCACTAGGAAAAAGTTGCCGGGCAAACATGGTCAACAAGACCTTATTGCCGCCCCGCAACGATCCCCGTCATCCATTTAAGCGCTTCTCGAATATACATTTTTCTCGTTGGCACGGCTTTCGCTTTGTTATCGGCGGACCGCGGCTTGGGAGAGCCTACGGTTCGCACGATCCGCAACCGGCCTGGGAGGGCCGCGCGGCGGCTCATCCAGGGGAGAACGGCGATGCAGAACGCGCTTCTGATCGGACTTTCGCGGCAAACGTTGCTGGAGCGACAGCTCGATGTCGTCGCCAACAATATCGCGAACGTCAACACCACGGCTTTCAAGGCCAATCAATCGATGTTCGAGGAATATCTGGTCTCGGGCGCGCACGAAGACAATTTCGTCGGCCGCGACCGCCGTGTCAGCTATGTCCAGGATCGCGGCACCTACCGCGACCTCAGCCAGGGCCCGGTCGAGCAAACCAACAACCCGCTCGACCTCTCGATCAACGGCAACGGCTACCTGGCGGTGCAGACGGCAGCCGGCGAACGTTACACCCGCGACGGCAACCTGCATCTCAACAATACCGGCCAACTCGTGACGGCCCAGGGCGATGCGGTGCTGGGGGGCAGCGGACCCATCCAGTTCCAGCAGACCGACCACGACATCAATATTGCGCCTGACGGCACCGTCACGGTGCTGGAAGGCACCGCCAGGACGGACGTGCTGCGCGGCAAGCTGCGCGTGGTCAGCTTCGCCGACGCCCAGAGCCTTCTCAAGCAAGGCTCGAACCTCTATTCGGCCAGAGAAGGCGCTGCCCAGGCCGACACCAAGTCCCAGGTGCAGCAGGGCTATCTCGAAAAATCCAACGTCAACTCGGTGGTCGAGATGAGCCGCATGATCGAAGTGTCGCGGGCCTATTCGCAGATCGCGACGATGCTGCAGCAGGCGAGCGACCTGCACAAAGGTGCGATCGAGAAACTCGCCGAGGTTCCGGCCTAACACCGAAACGGAGAACGCACATGCAAGCGCTTCACACTGCTGCGACCGGGATGGCGGCCCAGGAACTGAACGTTCAGGTCATTTCCAACAACATCGCGAACCTGCGCACCACCGGCTACAAAAAACAGACCGCCGCGTTTCAGGATCTGATCTACCAGCACATCAGCCGCGTCGGCGCACAGGCCTCGGACCAGGGCACCATCCTGCCGATCGGTATCGATATCGGCGGCGGCGTGAAGACAGTCGGAACGCCGCGCTCGATGACCCAGGGCACGCTCTCGACCACCGGCAACGATCTCGATCTCGCGATTACCGGCGAAGGGTTCTTCAAGATCCAGATGCCGGACGGCACCTTTCAATATACCCGCGACGGCACTTTCCAGATGGACAACCAGGGCCGCATCGTCAATGCCCAGGGCAACCTGGTGCAACCTGCGATCACGATACCGCAGAACTCCTCCGGATTGATCGTCAATGCCCAGGGCCAGGTGTCGGTGACGCTGCCGGGCACCACGACGTCGACGATCATCGGTCAGATCGGCCTTACGCGGTTCATCAACAAGGCCGGGCTGTTGCCGGTCGGCAATAACCTTTTCCAGGACACGCCTTCGTCGGGACAGCCGCAGGACGGTCTCGCCAACGCCGAGGGCTACGGCAGCATGACGCAAGGTAGCCTCGAGCAATCCAACGTCGATGTCGTCTCCGAAATGTCCGACATGATCGCCGCGCAGCGCGCCTACGAAATGAACGCCAAGGTGATCAGCGCCGCCGACCAGATGCTGCAAACCACCTCCGCGCTGTTCCGCTAGGAGAGATTGTCATGATCATTCGCCCGATTTTGCTCGCAACCGCACTCTTCGCGATCGCCGCGGCGCCCGCGTTCGCCCAGAGCAGGGAGGACGTGATCACCGTTCCGGTGCTTCGCGCCAATGTCACCGTCGCCAGCGACATCGTGCGGATCGGCGACGTCATCGACAACGCGGGCTCGGCGGCCCAAATCGCGATCTACCGCGCGCCCGACCTCGGCACCACCGGCTCGCTGCCGACCGCGCAGGTTCTCGCAACGTTGCAGGCGCATCAGGTTATCGGCGTCGACACCAGGGACATCAAGACGATCGCGGTCACGCGGCTGTCGCGCATGGTCCAGGTCAAGGACCTGCAGCAGCAGATCGCTCGCGCGCTGGAACATCGCGGCGGCCTCGGCGACGCCGCCAACCTTGCGCTGACCTTCGATCGCGACATGCAGGATATCCAGCTCGACGCATCGAACACCGGAGCCATTCAGCCGGTCTCTGTCAGGTTCGAACCGCGCAGCAACCGCTTCGACGTCAGCTTCGAGATCGGAAACGACGTCAACGCAGCACCGGTGAAACTGCGCTTCACCGGGACGGCGGTCGAAACGGTCGAAGCCGCCGTGCTGACCCGCAACGTCGAGCGCAATGAAATCCTCAAATCCTCCGATGTGATCACCGAACGGCGCCCGAAAGCCGAAATCAACGGCGATGCGGCGGTACGCGCCTCGGCGCTCGGAATGCAGGCGCGAAAGCAGCTCCGCGCCGGGCAGGCCGTACGGATCGCCGACCTCGCCAAGCCCGACCTGGTGCTGCGCGACGAAAACGTCACCCTGATCTACGAAACCCCCGGCCTTTACGTCACCGTTCGCGGCAAGGCGATCGATGGCGGCGCCGAAGGCGACGTCGTCAACGTGCTCAACCTGCAATCCAAACGCACCCTTTCCGGTGTCGTGATCGGCCGCGGGCAGGTAGCGATCGCGGTCGTCGCCCCTCGCCTTCCCGCGGCCGAGACGGCCGACACCACCGCGAGCATCGGTCAACCAGTCGCTCCAAAAGCCGAGTAACGTTCATGTACACGTCCAGTATCAATCGCATTGCTCTCACCGGAACGCTGCTCACCGTCGTCAGCGTCGCAGGCGGCTGTTCGTCGATCGACCGGCTGTCGCAGATCGGTGAGCAACCGAAGCTTTCGGCGATTGAAAATCCAACGGCGCAGCCCGGCTACAAACCGGTGCAAATGCCGATGCCGAAGCCGGAGGCGGTCTCCTACAACGCCAATTCGCTGTGGCGGAACGGTTCCCGGTCGTTCTTCAAGGATCAGCGCGCGCATCAGATCGGCGACCTCCTGACCGTCACGGTCAACATCACCGATCAGGCCAATTTCGCCAACGAGACCCAGCGCAGCCGGACCACCACCGAAGATTCCGGCATCACCAATTTTCTGGGCGCCAACTTGCTGACAGGAAAAAACACGGCGTTGCCCGGGCGCCTGCTCACGGCCGATTCCAATTCGTCCTACGACGGCAAGGGATCGGTGCAACGACAGGAAAGCCTGACAACCAACGTTGCC
Organism: uncultured Alphaproteobacteria bacterium; assembly: GCA_963756215.1. Taxonomy (GTDB): domain Bacteria; phylum Pseudomonadota; class Alphaproteobacteria; order Rhizobiales; family Xanthobacteraceae; genus Bradyrhizobium. Next base: position 198,103 of record CAVWMY010000007.1, read on the forward strand.
GCCGTCGTCACCCAGTTGCTGCCGAACGGCAACATGGTGGTCGAAGGCAAGCAGGAAATTCGCGTCAATTTCGAAATGCGCGAGTTGATCGTGGCCGGCATCGTCCGTCCGGAGGATATCCAGAGCGACAACACCATCGATTCCAGCAAGATCGCACAGGCCCGCATCGCCTATGGCGGCCGCGGCCAACTCACCGACGTACAGCAGCCGCGCTACGGCTCGCAAGTGATGGACATTTTGCTGCCGTTCTGACGGCACGCCCCGAGACACCGGACCGCGGTCCCGCATAAAGCTCAGGACGGAAAGCGCGGATACGGAAAAGAGCTCCCACATCTCGTGACGAACCTAGGCGTTACGAGATGTCCTACGCGGCCTCCGTCAGCTCCCCTGCCGGAGGCCGCGACTATTTTATGGACAGATCGAAGAAGGTTGAGATTTCAGAAAGGTCGGCGAAACCCTGGAGCAGCGCGATGCCATCTAGATGGCGTCATTATTCCGTCGGGGCGTCTCCCACATGGACTTCGCGCGTGGCGCGATCGAAATCCTTTGGGGCGCCGGCCTTGCCGGATTCGTCATCGTCGGCGCTCTGTCGACGCACGCCAGTGCGTCAGAAAGGAAAGAGCGATGCTCCCTAGAGGAAAATCTTACGACCAGAAAACCAACGGCAAGCGCGGACGCTCCAAAGCCGAGCGCGACCATCGCCGCCACTCCCAGGCGAGGCTAAAACGCAAGGCCCGCTCCGCGCGGGTGGTGGGTAAGTGGGGAGTTTGACCCTCGTTCGCGCGCCGCACTCTGTCGCGGGCGTCACAGACCCCATGATGTTGCGCGGCGCGCGGCACCGGTCATCGCTTGAAATGCCGGCACGCGCGAACCGATCCCACACCGGCCTTCGACCGGACCGGTCGCGCCAGACTAGAAGGTCCGATCGATATTCAAGTTGGTCGCGGCGCTCGTATTCCCGCTGTGGGAGAGCGTAAATGGAGTGGCCTTTCCCGCCCGGACAAACACGTGGCTCTTATAGATATTCGGGCCGACGACGTTATTGGTAAAGACCACGGAGACCGGCGCGGTCCCGAGGCTGCCGTCGATATAGACCACCCCGGCCGTCGACAGATTTGCGCCGAGCAGCTTGTTGTTGTTGACGGTAACGTTGGTCAGGCTGCCCAGATTGTCCAGCATCAGGGCATCGGTCTGGTTCTTAAGATTGTTGTTGATCGAGTTATGCTGGATCAGGACCGGCTGACCGTCGTGGGTGGAGTGGCCGTTGTCCTGAATGCCGTTGAAATGCGTCGACGGGTCCCCGTCGAGATCATGGATGTAATTATCCGTCACTTGATAGGGCGCATCGCCCGAAGCGACCCCGCTGCCAACTGCGTGGATGTTGTTGCGACGAACGATGATTCCGCCGCTGCCGATATTATTGTTGATGAACACGCCGTTCTGACCGGCGACGCCGCCGGGAGCGCCGCTACCCGCGATCTCGCAATCCTCAATGACGACATTCTCGATGCCTTTGGCGTTGATCATCACGACATTGAAGCCACCGCTCGCGATGTAGCTGTTCCGGATCGTGACGTTGCTCGCCGTGATCGTCAGCGTGTCGGACAGATTGAGTCCGGTGTAGGTGCCGGGGCTGGAGATCGACCGACCGGCGACCGGCGCGCCCAGCGTCTGGGATTGCTGGACGGGCTGTCCGTTGTTGGCGCCGCCCCCTTGCGGTCCCACCCAGGTCAGAACGTTGCCGGCACGCACCGGCCGGTTGATGAGGCTTGGCCAGTCGTTATCGCTGAAGCCATTGGCGGGTGCGCCGACCGTTGCTCCCGAATTCTGAGCGGCACTCGGACAGATTGACGCCACCGCGGCCAACCCAACAAGCACGGCGACGCGCGTGATCAGCGATTTTCTCATGAAGGCCCGACTGCAATAAAGAAGGTGATGATATTTTGTTAATGGCAATGGTCGCCGAAATAATCGCTGCGGCCGGCGGGAGTTGTACCAGCCCGTTACTATGGGGGGTAGAGCCCACCTCCGGGCGATCAGCCGGATTGATCCGGCCTCCGGGCGGCACGGACGCCCTCCGGGCCGCGGACTTCGGGAAAACCAACGTTTTTGTCGTCTTTCGTACATAATGGGTGTAGGGTTGATCCTGCTGCCCGGTTGTCTCGACCGCAGCAACAAACTGTGACCGTCCTCTCGTTGCCTGAGAGACTGAGAGCTGCCGGAAGCTGCGAGACTTAGATAACAAGCCGAAAAAGCGCCGTGTCTTGCGCGCCAGGCTTCCGGTAATTCGACTTCGGCGCGCCTGACCGAACTCGCGACAGCCCATATTTCGCAGGCTGAAGTTCTCGAAAAGAGCCGAAACCATCGTCCGGCCAATGTCGGAAAGCGTGCCGACAAGAGGTCGCCGGCTCTAATAGAACGGGAAGCCGCGGGGGCGTTAATCGGAACGCCATCCTCATCCCTGCGGGAGCAGTCCCAGACCGACCTGGCAGGACAATGAATTTATGACCCCCGGCGTTGATGCGCTGCGTAACAAATTACTTGCAAAATTATCGCGCGAAGATTTCGAACTGCTGGCACCCTACTTTGTCTTGGAGCAATTGACCCAAGGCACGATTCTGGCGGAAACCAACGACGAGATCGATCAGGTCTATTTTCCTGTCTCGGGAATGGTCTCGTTCGTGATGGTGATGAACGACGGAAAGGCCATTGAGACCGCAACCGTCGGCCGCGACGGCGTGTTGGGAGCAGCGGCCGGTTTCGGACTTTACAAGTCGCGTGTGCGGTGCGTCGTGCAGCTTCAAACCGCGGCGCTGCGGATATCGGCGCCGCAATTCCGCAAGGCGGTTGCAGCAAGTAATGGATTGACCGCGCTCTGCATCCGGGAAAACGAGATGCTGTTGGCCCAGGCCCGTATCACGGCTGCATGTAATGCGCTGCACAAGATCGAGGCCCGTTTTGCGCGCTGGCTGCTTCAGACCAGCGTGATCACCGACAGCGATACCATTGCCCTGACGCAGGAATTCCTTTCGGAAATGCTGGGGGTGCGCCGGACCTCCGTTACCGAAGTTGCGAGCAAGATGCAGTCCGCGGGCATCATCAGCTACTCGAGGGGCGTCATCCGGATCATCGACCGGCACTCGCTGGAAGCGGCTTCCTGCGAATGCTTCGAGACGATGCAGGCCCAGAAGATCATTTGAGCCGTCGGTCATTATCTGCGCCGCACCGACCATGCTAATTAGATGGCCGGTCAAACCTGATGCGTCGTTTATGTAGGACTTCAGTATCGCACCGGATGATGCGGCGCTTCGCCACCGACAAAATATTCCGAAACATTAGGAGCGACCGGATAACCTGCTGAAAATGCAGGAGCCTGAGACCCAGCGCGAAGCTCGCATCTCACATGAGGTCGTTCAGCGTTCTTCTGCGCGAGATATACGGCGTTGGCGATTGGGGATTGTTCCCGGGCGCGGCAGGCACCGCTGAACGGCGGCTTCCTTGATGGGTGCGGCTCAGGGATTCTGTGCCGGTTGAGCGGTTCAGGAGATCGGCCGAACGACGCGGCAGGGTCCACGTCTTCAAGGTACGAAAAGGCGAGCCCACCCGATTCGCCTCGACCCGGCGAACAATGTGCTGCTGGTCGGATTGCCTTACTTCGGGCCAGCGAGCGACGGCGCTTCCGTTGCCGTTTCCTTCGGCTCGTCGCGCAAGCCGTAATCGGCAGGATCGGATCCGAGGTCCGATATTCCCTTGCCCAGTTCTCTGCGGAGGAAGTCTCGGAACTCGTCGTTGAAGGTCGCGATGCCGGTGCGGATCGCGGCGACCCAATGATCTCCGCGGTCCCAGGCTTCCATGTGGGCGGAGGCCAGATCGCCGTGCTGCCGATTGGCGATGATCGCCTCCATGATCGACTTGGCTTGGAGCCGATCCTTTGCCGCCTTGGTCGCCGTATCGCGATCTTCCTTTCGGCGCGATCCGACGATCAGTTTGTGTACGGCGTACCGCTCGGGCGACGGAACGAGAATGGGCACGCCGGGGCGCATGGAGGAGGACGGCCCGCGCCGGCTGACGGATCAGGAAGTCCAGGAAGCGTAGAGGGAACGCTGCCGCTCCGCCGAGCACCGGCATCCGGACCCGTTTCCCCGCGATGTCGTCCGATCCGCGGTTGGGCGTCAAGAATTCGACCTTAAACTTGTCTCTGGAGACGAATTGGGTAGAGACCCGACCATCCATTCGGCACGGAATTTCGCGGAAGGTCGGATCGACGCGGTGAAGGACGTCCATGATTGGAGGCGAGGAGTCGCCCACTGCCACCGAGATTTCGTGGAATTGCGCGAAGTCGGCGTCGCCCGTCTGCGTTGCGATCGAGTCGAGGCGTCTGCTCAAGATGCCGGGATAGCAGTGATAGGCGACCGTGCCGATCAGCACGCCGCGAAGGCGGAAGCAGCCTGCGTTCGCCAGTTCTTCGACCACCCGGCCGCTCATCTGTAGAGGGCGCGATAGATAGGCTTCGCGAGTGAGAGTGGCGACGAGGCGACGGCGTCCTCTGATATCCGCTTTGAGATCCTTGAACGCTTCCACGCGCTTGGTGATCTCCGGATCGTCCAAGGGACCGACATATCGCCGGCTCTGAGTGCCGCCTTCAGGTTTCGGCGTGTCGAAATACCGGTATTTCTTGTTCTTCACCTCGACCGGAACGAATCGGCCGGCGGCCGAGAACTCGGATGTGAAGCTCTCATCCAGGCTGCGTTGGATGAGTTCCGAATAAAGTGTCTGGTAAGAGATGTCGGGGGACTGAAAGGCTGCCACCGGAACCGTTATACTATTTTCGCGAGAATAGTATAATATATAAAAATATCAGTATCTTACATAACGATCCCGAGCAATAGTCGGCGCCATCTAAGTAGCGTTGGCTGTCGCAGCCGACATGCCCTCAGCGATCGCGCTCCGCCCTGCCGGGCATGATCATCATCGTCGGCGGCACGGGGTACCCAGGATCCGGCCACAACCGAGATCCCGTAGACGGTGATCATCCGCATGTCGGTCACGGTCGCGGTGATGATCGCGATGTTCGACAGGCACCAGCAGGGTCGAACGCGATGGGACCGCGCAAGGGCGCCGATGATCGGCATCGATCGGGTGTCGAATGTGCTGCTGCCGATAATTGTCGGTGCAACTCATTTATCGCACAAGCGCATACCTCGCGCCGGCCTCACCTGACGCCGGCGCCTCCGCGCTATTCGTCGCGATAGACCTTTTCGCGCTTCTCGTGGCGCTCCTGCGCCTCCACCGACAGCGTGGCGATCGGACGGGCTTCGAGCCGCTTCAACGAAATCGGCTCGCCTGTCTCTTCGCAATAGCCGTAGGTGTTGTCCTCGATGCGTTGCAGCGCTGCATCGATCTTCGAGATGAGCTTGCGCTGGCGGTCGCGGGCGCGAAGCTCGATGGCGCGGTCGGTTTCGGACGACGCGCGGTCCGCGAGATCGGGGTGATTGACGTTCTCCTCCTGGAGCGTCTGCAGCGTGAGCCGCGATTCCCGTAAGATCTCATCCTTCCACGCCAGCAGCTTGGCGCGAAAATAGTCGCGCTGGCGGTCGTTCATGAAAGGCTCTTTTTCGGAGGGTCGATAATTCTTCAACTTTTCCAAGGCCAGCCCGTCTATGCTTTCAAGGCGGACGAAGGATCATCCGTCCGCGCGCGCCTTATATAGCGCAGGGTTGTGACAGACAATATCAGCCACGGGACAGTAGGGCGCTCAATACAAGGTTTCCTGGGGGAACCGGTGCGCCGCGGGGCCATCAGAACTGCCCCGCCTTGGCCAATTCCACCTCGACCCGCAATTCGATCTCGGCCAGGACGGCGTCCAGCCCGGGATCGCCGGAGGTAGATTTGAGGTTGGCGGCGGCATCCCGCAGCCGGCTTACCGTGGAAGCGTTAAAATTACCGGACAACAGCCCGATCTTGAGGTCATCCAGCACGTCCAGGGCACCCCGCCCGCGCTGCACCGAGCGTTTGCGGCGCTCGGCCGGGTCCTCCTCGACCCCCTGCAGGGCCAGCAGCGCATCGATGTTCGCCGCGGCCTTCGGCGCGCTAGGCGCCCGGCTTTCCGGGGTCGATGCCGTGTCCTCCGGCAGCGCAAAACCGTTCGAACTGGATCGCTTGGTGCTCGGCGCCGGCGTCCCAAGCGTGGTGCCGTTTGGCCCGTAGATGCGCATGCTCGTGCCTCGCAATGTTCCGCAACATTCGCCCTGTTCTGGTTAATGGAACGTAAATAACCCGGCAAAATCTGCCGCGGGAGGCAGTTTTGCCGTGGCGGCGGACCGGCAGCGGCACCACCCGCCAAGTAAATTACATAATAAAATCAATTCACTATAGCGAAAACGGGCCTTGGCACATTGCTCGCATGGTAAACGCCGGACCGCCGTCATGGGAGTGATGTGCGGGTCCGAGCCAAGACCTCAGCGGGGAGCAGAGGATGCCTAGCGTTTATTCGCCGAATGGGTTCCGGGTGGCCTGTGCCGCGCTGCTGGCGCTGGCGCTCGCCCTGTCGGCGCTTCCCGCGCGCGCGACATCCCGGATCAAGGATCTCGCCAATATCGAAGGCGTCCGGCAAAACCAGCTGGTCGGCTACGGCCTTGTGGTCGGCCTGAACGGCAGCGGCGACACCCTCAACAACATTCCCTTCACCAAGCAGTCGCTGCAGGCGATGCTGGAGCGCATGGGCGTCAACATCCGCGGCGCCACCATCCGGACCGGCAACGTCGCCGCGGTCATGGTGACCGGTAATTTGCCGGCGTTCGGCACCCAGGGCACCCGGATGGACGTAACAGTGTCCTCGCTCGGCGACGCCAAGAACCTGCAGGGCGGCACCCTGCTCGTCACCCCCCTGCTCGGCGCCGACGGCAACGTCTACGCGGTGGCGCAGGGCTCGGTCGCGATCGGCGGTTTCCAGGCCGAGGGGGCTGCCGCCAGCGTCACTCGCGGGGTGCCGACGGTCGGTCGCATCGCCAACGGCGCCATCATCGAGCGCGAGATCGAATTCGCGCTCAACCGCCTGCCCAATGTGCGGCTGGCGCTGCGCAACGCCGATTTCACCACTGCCAAGCGTATCGCCGCCGCGGTCAATGATTACCTGGGCGCCAAATGCGCCGAGCCGATCGACCCCTCCACGGTACAGCTTTCGGTTCCTTCGGAGTTCAAGGGCAACGTGGTCGCCTTCCTGACCGAGATCGAGCAGCTGCAGGTCGAACCGGATCTGGCCGCCAAGATCGTGATCGACGAACGCTCCGGCATCATCGTGATGGGTCGCGACGTCCGCGTCGCCACCGTCGCGGTGGCGCAGGGCAATCTCACCGTGACGATTTCCGAAAGCCCGCAGGTCAGCCAGCCGAATTCTTTTTCGCGCGGCCGTACCGTGGTGACGCCGAACACGCGGGTCGGGGTTTCCGAGGACGGCAAGAAATTCGCGCTGGTCAAGAGCGGTGTGTCGCTGCAGCAGCTGGTCGACGGCCTCAACGAACTCGGGATCGGCCCGCGCGACCTGATCGGCATCCTGCAGGCCATCAAGGCAGCCGGCGCGATCGAAGCCGATATCGAGGTGATGTGATGCAGGCCGCTTCGCAAAGCCCTTACAGCCGGCCCGCAGGTGCGATGCCGACCTATAACAATCATCCGGACTACAACCTCGCGAAGGCCCTGACCAAGGTGTCGCCACAGGCGCAGGCCAAGGCCAAGTCGACCGCGACCGACTTCGAGGCGATGTTCCTCAGCCAGATGTTTTCGCAGATGACCAGCGGCCTCAAGGGCGACGGCCCGTTCGGCGACACACCGGGCACCGGGGTGTGGCGCTCGATGCTGACCGACGAATATTCGAAATCCTTCGCCAAGGCCGGCGGCATCGGCATCTCGCACGACATCTATCGCACCCTGATTTTGCAGCAGGCCAACCGGACCAGCCAGAACCAATAATCAAATTCATCAACTGGGCTCAAGGAACACCGCACATGCTTCAACGTCCGCAACCGCAGCCAACCGCCGCGCCGGCACCAACGGTTTCGACGCCCGTCGAGGCGCGCAAGCTCGCCGAGAACCTGATGGAGGCCATGAGTTCGCTGCTCGGCCTGATCGAGCGCGAAACCGAACTGGTCCGCGCCGGCAAGCTCCGCGAGGCGATGGCCTTTGAGCCCACGAAGGCCGAAATGTCCCGCCGTTATGTCGGCCTGGTCTCGCAGCTGAAGGCCGGCCAGAAATACCTCGAGCAGGCGACGCCCGAGCTTTTGACCACGCTGCATCGCCATCACGACACGTTCCGCGCCATGCTGAAGATCAATCTCACGGTGCTGGCCACCGCGCACGCGGTATCGGAAAGCATCGTCCGCGGCGTCAACACCGAGATGCAGCAGCGCAACATCCCCAATACCTACACCGCAGCCGGGCGGCGCGCGACGCCGGGGCCGCGCCACATCACTCCGATCTCGGTCAGCCGCTCGCTCTGACCGGTTTAGCGCGGCCGGCGGCAACTAAATTACGCCGATCTTTCATCAAATTTGACCGTAAAGTCGGTTCAGTATTCGAGGCACTCTCTAACGCAAGATTGAGAGATACCGATCATAAATACCGTTTGAGGGGTTGGGATTTGACTCGAGGGAGGCCAGGAGGCTGCCATGAGTACGGATTTCAGCATCAAGTCGGTGGGGGCGCCGGCTGCAATGGTGGTGGTTCCGCCCGTTAGCGCGGCAACCCAAGGCGCGGTGGCAACCCAGTTGCCGGCCAGCCAAAGTGTAACCGCGCCGAACTCCGGCGGCGGCGCGCGCAACAATTCGCCGCAGGCGAACGACTTCATCTCCCACCAGGCGTTTCTCGACCGTGCCGCCGGCGCGATCGTCTTTCAGGTCATCGATAGCAAGACCAACCAGGTGGTGAACCAGTATCCGGACGAAGCGACCTTGCGTCGCCGCGCCTATTTCCACACCCTGGATATGACCAAGAACGCCTCGCCCAGGCCCGTCGCCACCGATCGCAAGGCTTGAGCTTCTCCGCTTCGCAGGCAACCGTGGTTTGACGGATTCGCACGACCGCGGCGTTATGCCCTGCCCGCCAGCCCCGCAGCGATATTCGAATTGATGTCGATCAGCGGCTGTATTTTTTCCGGGCTGGGGCTGGTCTGTAACTCGATGGTCCGCTGCATCACGAACACCGCGATGTTGAGGATATTTTGCCGGATCTCGAGTGGCTGCGGATTGTCGTTGCTTTCGGCCGCGCTCATGAAAATCGTCCAGAGCCGGCGATTGAACAACAATGCCGACTGCATCCGCTTGTCGAGCCCCTTCCAGTCGTTCTGGACTTCAACCAGCTTCCTTGCTGCCATCAGCAGAGCCTGCGCTTCGATGTCACGGGGAGAAGAGGATTGCTGTGCAGTGCGAGCGTAGGCATTGGCGGCGTTGGACATTCATGACCTCGGCGGGAAGCTGTGCAGGCCACGCATTCGGGCTGCCTAGTTTCTATACGTTGCTGCTTTTAAAATTGGGTTAGCGCGGGTTTCCGAATCCGAGTGAAGACGGGTGCGACAGAATCGCCTTGATGCGGCGAGTCGCGTGGTATCCGTGTAAACACGGACAATCCCTGTATATCGGGTGGGTTTACGACGGCAAAACGGCGGAGTTACCTCCGCCGTTTTGCGGGTTTCTTAGAAAGTCGGGATTAACGCAGGAGCTGCAGCACGCTCTGCTGCGACTGGTTGGCAAGCGCCAGCGCCGAGACTGCGATCGACTGGCGGGTCGACAACGCCTGGCTGTTCGCGGCCTCTTCGTTGGTGTCGGCGACGGTGAGGTTCGACGCACCGGTCTGCAGCACGTTGATAAGGTTCTTGTTGAAGTCCTGGCGGATCTCCACGATCGACAGGTTCGAGCCGAGCGACGACGCCGCCGTGCGCAGCACCGTGCTGGCCTGCGTCAACTGCGTCAGCACGGAATTGGCGGAGTTGCTGTCGAGGAAGTCGACACCGACGTTGAGGTTCGAAAGCGACAGGCCGGCGTCGTTGAGATTGTAGCCCTGGATGTTGAGCTTCGACGCGCCGGTTTCGTCAAACGTCAGGTTGAGCGTATCGCCGGCCAGCAGGTTGATGCCGTTGAACGAAGAGTCCTGCGCCGTGGTGTTGATATTCGCGAGTACCTGATTGTATTGCGCGACCAGGCTGGCGCGGGTGGACTGCGAATTCGGGTCCGCAACCGGCGCACCCGCGATCAAGCCGTTGAACGGCCCGGCGGTCACCGCGGTTCCGCTGATCGTGCCGATCGTCGCCGCGGCCGCGTTGTTGGTGGTCGAGAGGTTGATATGACCCGTGGTGTCGACGCTGGCCTGGAGGTTGTTCGGCGCCAGCGCGGCATTGAGCTGGTTGAGCGTCGAAACCTGGCCGACGCCTGTGCCGAAGACGATATTGGTCTGCGTGCCGTTGCCGGTCGGGGCGATCGAAAGCGTTTGGCCGCTGAGCGGCGGCGGCGTCACGTTCGTGGTCCCGGCAGTCAGGCCGAGTGCGGCGAGCGCGTTGCCGGTCGCACCGGCCGCGATCGTCAGGTTGGACGTGATCCCGGTGCTGATCTGGAGCGCGCCGGCATTGACGGTCGAGGCGGTCGAGCCCAAGGCGCCGGTGATGCTGTCGATCGCGGTCAGGACACTCTGGATGGTCTCGTTGCTGCCGGTGCCGATACCGATGGTGACGTTGCCGTTGGCATCTGTCGTCGTCGTGGTCTGGGACGAGCTGAAGGTGATGGTGCTGTTGTTGATCTTCAGAACCGAGCCGTCCACGATCGCGGGCGCGCCGAGGCTATCGGTGCCGGCGGCGCCGGCCAGTTTGGTATTGACCGTAATCGGTGCCGCCGGAGTCGCCTGATTGTTCACGGCGGTCCCGGCAGCGGTGGCGCTGACTCCCGGTCCCAGCAAATTGTTCGCGTTGGCGCCGGGAATGGCGGCCGACGTCACGTTGGATTTCGGGGTGTAGCCGGTCGGCGCCTGCAGCACCTGGTTGGCGATCGATTGCGCGCTGGCGACCAGACTCTGCAGCGAGGTGATGCCGGTGTTGGCGGCCTGCAATACCTGTACGCCGTTGCCGATGCCGTCAAGCAGGTTGCTGATGTCGCTGGCGCGGTTGTTGAGGCCCTGCGCGGTGAAGAATTCGGTCGGATTATCGAGTGCGGTGTTGACCTTGTTGCCGGTCGAAAGGTTGTTTTGCGTGGTCGCGAGCAAAGAGGCCGTATTCTGCAGAGACAGCAGGTTCTGGCGAACCGACGCCGAGAGAACGATACCGGACATGTGTCACCTTCCTAGTTTGGTCGGTGCGGTTTTATCGTTTCTCCTTTAAATTAAGGTTAACGGCGACTTAAAGTTCTTGCTTAAGGCTTTGCTACCTAAAATAAGCCCCGCCCGAACAACGGGATCACGCCGGCTCCTGATCCAATCCGAAAGCACGATGCCGGGTGCGCAAATGAAAAGCGGCGGGGTTTCCCCCGCCGCTTGACGTCATTTCCTGGTCGATCAGATCAACGCAGCAGCTGCAGCACGCTCTGCTGCGACTGGTTGGCCAGCGCCAGCGCGGAGACCGCGATCGACTGGCGGGTCGACAGTGCCTGGCTGTTGGCCGCTTCCTGGTTCGGATCGGCCAGTGTCAGGTTCGACGCACCGGTCTGCAGCACGTTGATCAGGTTCTTGTTGAAGTCCTGGCGGAGCTGAACGACCGACAGGTTAGAACCGAGCGCCGAAGCTTCGGTGCGCAGCGTGGTGCTGGCCTGGGTCAACGTCGACAACACGGAGTTGGCGGAGTTGGAGTCCAGGAAGTCGGTGCCGACGGACAGGGTCGAAAGACCGAGGCCGGTGGTGTTGAACGTCACACCGGTGATCGACAGCTTCGAGGCACCGGTTTCGTCGAACGTCAGGTTGAGGGTGTCGCCGTTCAGCAGGTTGATGCCGTTGAACGAAGAATCCTGCGCCGTGGTGTTGATCTGCTGCAGGACCTGGTTGTACTGGGCAACCAGGCTGGCGCGGGTCGCCTGCGAGTTCGGATCGGCGACCGGGGCCACGCCGGCGGCACCGGTTGCGAAGATAGCGCCCGCTCCCGTTCCCACCGCCGAGCCGCCAAACGCACCGACCGTCTCGGAAGCCGCGTTGTTGGTCGTCGTGATGGTGAGCACGCCCGTGGAGTCGATGCTGGCCTGCAGGTCGTTCGACGCCAGCGCCGTATTGAGGTCGTTGAGCGTCGAAATCTGGCCGGAACCGGTGCCGAAGGTGATGTTCGTCGCCGTCAAGCTGCTGTTGGTGGCGGCGATCGTCAGCGTTTTTCCGCTGAGCGCGGGAGGCGTGATAGCCGTGGTCGCGGCAGTGAGGCCCAGAGAGCCCAAGGCCGTGCCGGCAATGGTGAGGTCGCTCGCCGTTCCCGTCGACAGAGAAATGATGCCGGTGGTGCTGTCGATCGTCGACGCCGTCGTCGTGCCGGTGATCTTGTCGATCGCCGAGAGGACATCACCAATCGTACCGGTGGTCAGGTTGATGACCCCGCCGGCGGCATTGGTGTTGGTGGCGGCGGTGGCGCTGAAAGTGATGTTCTTACCGTTGATCGTCAGCGTGCTCGAAGCGGTAAGAGCGGTCGCAAGACCGTCGACCGTGGTGCTTCCGCCCGCGAGCAGCGTGCCGAGCCCGGCCTTGTTTGCGGCAACCGAATCCGTGATGGCGGTGCCCGTCACGGTAGCGGCGGTCGCCGGTCCCAACAGGTTGTTCGCGGTCGCGCCGGTAATGGCAGTCGACGTAACCGAAGACTTCGCCGAATAGCCCGTGGGGGCCTGCAGCACCTGGTTGGCAATCGACTGGGCTGTGGAGACGTAGCCCTGCAACGAAGTGATGCCGGTGTTGGCGGCCTGCAGCACCTGCACGCCATTGCCGATCTGGTCCAGCAGGTTGCCGATGTCGCTGGCGCGGTTGTTGAGGCCCTGCGCGGTGAAGAAGTTGGTCGGGTTGTCCAGCGCCGAGTTGACCTTGTTGCCGGTCGCGAGGTTGTTCTGCGTGGTGGCGAGGAGGGATGCTGTCGACTGCAGCGAGAGCAGGTTCTGGCGAACCGAAGCCGAAAGAACGATACCTGACATTTTTCATACCTTTCTGGTGTGAAACGAGTGTGCGTGCGTAATCCCGACCTTCTTGATCGGAGACGTCGCAACTTCGGGGCATCGCGCTAATAAAACCTGAATCGGTACAGAACCACCGCGCGCCTGGGACAGCGAAATTTGAGGTTGCGGTGGCGCGCAACCTCGCGGCGGCCCTGATATTGCTGCATTTTTTCGCAGGTCCGGCACCGTTTACGAAGTGTTAACCCTGATGGGAAAGGATTGTGACCGCATCGGCAAAAGATCGAGTCTCGCCGCGCCTGGCGCACGGGAGCCGACGTTCGTTCAAGCACATTGTGATAACCACGCGCACATTGGCGCGCGAACGGAGAACAGACATGGCTCTAAAGGTCGAACTCAAGCCCAACGAACGCATCATCATCGGCAACTGCGTGGTCACCAACACCGACCAGCGTGCCCGCCTGTTGATCGACGGCGACAACGTGCCGATCCTCCGCGAGAAGGACATCATGACGCCGGCAAACGCCGATACGCCGGCAAAGCTGGTCTATCTGGCGGTGCAGCTGATGTACATCTCGCCGGACCCGGTCGCCAACCACGGCACCTACTTCAACCTGGTGCGCGATATCGTCACCGCCGCGCCGAGCGCATGGCCGATTATCGAAGGCATCAACAACAGCATCATGACCGGCGACCTTTATCACGCGCTGAAGGAAGCGCGGAAGCTCGTTGCTTACGAGAAGAAGCTGCTCGATCACAACGCGGCAAACAATCGCAAGTCCGACGCGGCTTGAGTGTCGTCGTTGCGAATTGGCTTTTAGAGAAATTCAATCACGCCATGTCCAACGTCGTCTCGGCCTCTCGCCGGGATCCATACGGCGTGTCCTCTCGTTGAGGCAGTGTGGCGGAAGCGTCGCTCACGAGGTCCAAGACACGCACAGGCATCGTAGCCCGCTTGATCACGGCGATCGCGAAGGGGACGTATTCCTACATCGCCAGCGGCGGAGACTGCTCGATGCTCGGCACACGCCCTTCGCTGGAGCGCGAGCGCTGCGCACCGAATTCCAGCACCGCCTCGATCAACGCGTCGACGTCGCAGATGTCGGTGCGGTGATTGACGATCGCCGCGCGTATCGCCAATTCACCCCTGAGCAGCGTTGTCGACGGCGCGGCGATTCCGGATTCCTGGATGTCGGCGACGATGTCGCCGTTCACGATATTGGCGTCGGTGGCGCGATAGCGGAAGCAGACGATGTTGAGCTGAACCGGCGCCATCAGCTGGAGCCGCGGCTCCGCCAGGATGCGGCCCTCGAGATATTTTGCGAGCGCGCAAGTCCGCGTAATCATCGCGCCGAGCTTTTCGGTGCCGTAGGTTTTCAGGGTGAACCAGGTCTTGAGCGCGCGGAAGCCGCGCGAAAGGTCCGGCCCGAAATCGCACGGCCAGGATACACCGGCGGCGAGGCCGCGCGTTTCCCTGCGCAGATACGCCGCCGGCGCGGCGAAGGTGTCCCGATGCTGCCGGCCGTCGCGAACCATCAGGAAGCCGGCGTCGTAAGGCACCTGCCCCCATTTGTGAAAATCGAGTGCGATCGAATCCGCGGCCTCGATCCCGGCGAGCCGCGGCTTCAACTCCGGCGAAAGAATTCCGAGCGCGCCATAAGCGCCGTCGACATGAAACCAGATCCCTTCATCGCGGCAGAGATCGCCGAGCGCGACGAGATCGTCGATCGCGCCGATATCGACGGTGCCCGCCGAGCCGACCACGAGAAACGGCCGCAACCCGGCCGCACGATCCAGTGCGATCTGCGCGCGCAGCACGGCGACGTCGATGCGATGGTAACGATCGACTTCGATGCTACGTAGCGCGTCGCTGCCGAGGCCCGCGATCTCCATCGCCTTGGTGATGCAGCCATGCGCTGCGGTCGACGTATATGCCGTCAGGGTTGTGCCGGCGCCACCGACGCCGAGTTGGCGCACCGTCCGGCCGAGCGCCGCGGTTCGCGCCACCAGCACCGCCATCAAATTGGCCATCGATGTGCCCGTGACGAAAATGCCGCTGGCCTCTGCCGGGAAACCGAACATCGCACGCACCCAGGCGACGACCTGGCGCTCGACCTCGATCGGCATGTGATCGCGCCCGCCGAGATTGGCGTTGAGTCCGGCTGCCAGCATTTCCGCGAGCATGCCGACGGGCGTACCACCGCCATGCACCCAACCCATGAAGCCCGGATGAACGTTGCCGGTCGCATGGGGCACGACGAAATCGGAGAATTCGCGATAGACCTCGCCGAGGTCGGAGGCCGCGCATGGAAGGGACGTACGGAATGGCTCACGCGCCTCGTCCGGTATCGGTGACCACACCGGACGCTCGCGGACGCCGGCGATGTAATTGAACATATCGTCGAGCATGCGGTGACCGAGCGCGCGGATCTCGCGCCAGTCGTGTGGATCGAGCGTCTCGCTTCTCTCGGAGAGACGCAATTCGTCGCGCAACACCGTCGTCATGCGGTGCACCCCTGCACTTGTTCGGAGGAAACGGGTCGCATCTCAGGCCGCATCGGTCTTCGGCGCGGACGCGGACACGGCGAACTGCGAAGAGATATCGCCGTGAAACACCGAAGGACCGACATGGTCGAGCCGGCTCTCGAGGTCGGCCCAGATCTCGCCGCCGATGTCGGTCCAGCGCTTGCAAAATGCAAAGTCTTCGCTGAGATAGGTCTTGCTCTCGGGATCGATCATGCATTCGAACAAACCGAATCGATTGAGGCTTCCCGCCAGCGCGTCGTGCGAATGCTCGCGGAAGAACTGCAGCGACGGATAGGCGGCGCACATCTTTTCGAACACGTGGCGCCGGATCATCAGGAATCCCGTTCCGGCGTAGCGCACGCGCGTGAAGCCGTTGACGACGACGACACGATCGGGATCGTTGATCTCCAGAACATAGTCGAGCGCGGCCGCTGCGACGTTGGGCCGGCCGCTCTCGATCGTGCGCCTCGCCTTGTCCCAGTTGACGCGCTTGATCGGATAGACGCCCGCAACGACATCCGCGCCGGATTCGATCAGCCGGAACACCTGATCCGGCGTGAAGCCGATATCCGCGTCCACGAACAGGAAATGCGTTGTCGAGGGATCGTCAAGGAATTGCGTCACCAGATTGGCGCGCGCTCGCGTGATCAGCGCATCGCCGTCGCGCAGCAGCACCTTGAGTTCGGCGTTGGATTTGGCGCGCAGCGCGCTTTGTAACCGGAAGACGGAGCTGGCGTAGATGCTGGAAACCTGCCCGCCGAAGCACGGCGTGGCCACCACCAGGTGAATTCGATCGGTCATCGACGGCTCCGAAAACGGCCGGCGCGGCCGCAATCCTCACCAAACCGTAAATAGACGTCGTTAACGAAGCCCTAACAGCCACCCGGTGTCGTCAAACCCGGGCTTTCCGGGCCATGAGGGCCTGCCCGGGCGTCGCATGCCGGCAATGGCGTCGACGGACGACAGCGCCACGGCTCCAGGCCCACACCTGTCATTACATTGTCGTGAGACTCCTGATTTTAGGGCTTCAACCTTGCAACCGCTGACGTCTCATTGCAGGATTGAATCTACTTTGTAACTCATTGCATTCATAAATTCCTGACCGCAGGGAACCGGCCAATGATGCGGTCGACGATAAGAAGGCAGATCCTCGGCATCGCCGTCGGGTTGATCGTGCTCATGGTAATCGTCTCGGCGCTGTCCACCGTGATGACGCGACGGGTCGGCCATCAGCTCGACGAGCTGACCGGCAAATACGTCGAAGCCTACGGCCATTTGGCGCGAATGCAGATTCGCTCGCTGGAGCGTTCGCTGGAAATCCGCCGCATGGTTGTCGCCAAAATGCAGTCGATGCCCGAAGAGTCGGAAGTCGAGGTACGCAAGCAGCGCTATGAAGCCGCCGGCCTCGCCATCAGGCAGGAGGCCGACAGCGTCCACAAGCTTATTACCCAGATCATCGCGGACACCTCGACCGACTCGGACAATGTGGGGCTGGCGAAGATCGACAGCAGGCTTGAGGACGTCAACAGGGATATCCTGCGCTATCTCGACGACGAGCACGCACGCCTGTTTCCCCTGCTGGAAGCAAAGGCTCCGGATTTTGTCGAGATCAGGAAATTGCTGGCGCGGATCGACACCCTTCGCGATGAGCTGAACGAGAGGATCGACGGCATCCGCCTGGACATGCTGGCGCAGGTTCGCTCCGATGCCATGGTCACGATGCGGGACCAGCAGCGCACGATCGCGATCTCCGGGCTGTTGACCGCGCTGGCTGCGATCCTCGGCTTGACGTTCGCGCTGTTCGTCAGTTCCGGCATCACGCGACCGGTGCGCCGTTTGCTGGACGGCACCCGCGCCGTCGGCGCAGGACGTCTTGACGGAGTGATCGACGTCACCACGGGCGATGAAATAGGCGAACTGACCAGGGCCTTTAATGCCATGGTCGAGCAGTTGCGTAAAAGCGAGAAGATGCGCGAGACGTTCGGTCGGTACATCGATCCGCGCGTCATCGAAGCGCTGGTTGACCGGCCGGCGCTGGCCGCCAGCGACGGACAGCGCCGGGTGATGACTGTTCTTTTCTGCGACATGAAGGGATTCACCAGCCTCAGCGAGGCCATGACACCGCAGGGCCTGGTCAAGGTGATGAATCACTTCCTGTCGACGATGTCGGCGCAGATTCGAGAGCATCATGGCGTGATCGACAAATATATCGGTGACGCGATCATGGCGTATTGGGGACCTCCGTTCACCGGGAAGGACGAACACGCGCAACTTGCCTGCCTTGCCGCGATCGGAATGCTCGGGCGCATCGCAGCACTGCGGACGGAGTTGCCCGAACTGCTCGGCGTGCGGACCGCGGCCTCCGAATGCGACGTGCGCATCGGCATCGCCACCGGCGAGGTGCTGGTCGGCAGCATCGGCTCGGAGTTCATGATGAACTACACCGTGATGGGCGACGCCGCGAATCTGGCGTCGCGTCTCGAGAGCTTGAACAAGGTGTATGGCAGCCGCTGTCTGATTTCAGAGGCCGCAATGACCGCCGCCGGCGACGCCATCGAGACGCGCGAACTGGATCGCCTGGCGGCGGTGGGTCAAAGCCGCCCCCAGGCCGTGTTTGAAATCATGGGCTGCAGGGGCGGGCTCTCGCCGGCGCAACTGTTGTTGCGCGAGCGCTATGCCGAGGGCCTCGCTGCCTATCGCGCACGCCGCTGGGACGAAGCCCGCAGCGCCTTCAATGCAGCCCTCGAAGCCGTTCCGGGTGACGAACCGTCGCTCGCTTTCATCAGGCGGATCGACGGCTTCGAGAAGGATTCCCCCGCGGCTGATTGGGACGGTTCTTGGCGTTTCGATCATAAATAACAGACGCCCGGCACGCCCCGCGCCGGCAGGGATGATGTCGTTTGCTCAGCATGTCGCGGAGCCGGTCACGCCGTCGCGACCTTGCCTCGCGTTACCGTTTGAATCAACTCAAACCCCTCGAATTGCGGATGACCGAGATAGAGCGGCTTGTTGTCGCCGGCTCGCGCATGTGCGGCCCGGAACGCCTCCGATTTGGTCCACGCCTCGAAGGCGGCGCGGTCTTTCCAGATCGAATGCGATGCGTACAGCGTGTGGTTTTCGGCTTCGGGACCTCTGAGCAGGTGAAACTCCATAAAGCCCGGCACCTTGTCGAGGTGGCTGTCACGCGACAGCCAGACCTTCTCGAAATCGGCTTCGGACCCCTTGGTCACCTGGAAACAATTCATGGCGATGAACATCGTACGGTCTCCTTCGATAGCGCGTTCTGCGGATTACCCATACCACCGCGCGTCCGCCGAGGGAATTGCGGGTCAATCGCAAGTCCAGCCGCGCCGGATGCGGACATCGCAAAGTGACTTCACTTCAACGCGACCGGCGAACGGTGCCTTGGCGGAAAGTTAGCGATCCTGATTTCGCTCCAGTCTGCCGGCTGCAGCGCAATCGATAACCGCCGGCGCAGAAGAGGTCCGGCTCGCCCCGTCACCTGCTCACGCTCACTTGCCGCAACGCGTCGTGCAAGCGGGCGACAACGCTGTCCCAATCGCCGAAAGCCGGCTGCCTGAAAAGCTTTGCGGTCGGATACCAGGGCGTATCGCCGCGATCGCGCATCCAGCGAAATTCAGCGGCGTAAGGAAGCAGAATGATGGTGGGCTTGCCGAGCGCACCGGCTAGATGCGCCACCGCGGTGTCGACCGTGACCGTGATATCGAGCAGTGCGATGAGGGCAGCGGTGTCGGCGAAATCGCGCAGTTCATCGCCGAGGTGAACGAGGTTCGGCAAGCCGCGCAAGATCGCGCGGTCGGCATCGCGCAGTTCGGCCTGGAGGCTGAGACAGGCTACCGGCGGGTTGTCGAAAAGCCGCGCCAGCCGCGAGAGAGGGATCGAGCGATTGGCATCATTCTTGTGCGACGGCGCGCCGGACCACACGAAGCCGACGCGGGGGCGGCCCTGCGGCAACCGATCGCGCCAATGAGCCAGCCGCTCCGCGGGCGCGGCAAGATAGGGAACGTCGGCCGGAATGGTAGCGAGCTGAGTTCGACATGCGCGGGGCAGACTGAGCAACGGACAATGCAGGTCGAACGCCGGCAGCGGTTCGCCGGCGGCAACAACTCTGACATCCGCCAAGCCCGACAGCAGCGGCAGCAACTCCGGCTGCACTTCGCAGATGACGCTGGCGCCCCTGCCCGTCAGCAGCGGCGCGTAGCGGATGAACTGGATGGTGTCGCCGAATCCTTGCTCGGCGTGCAACAGAATGGTCTTGCCGGCAACGGGTTCGTTCCCGGTCCACAACGGCGCCGGTAACGACCGCCGTCGTCCGGCAAACGCACCGGTCTTCCAGCGCCATTCATATTCGGTCCAGCCCGCGTCGAAATCGCCGAGCGTCAGTCGCGTCATCGCGGCCTCGAAATGCGCCTCCGCAAATTCGGGCGCGGCCGTCATCGCCGCGTTGAAGTTCGCCAGTGCCTCGACGGGCCGGTCGAGCCGGCGAAGCGCATGTCCGCGATTGGTCAGGATCTGCGGATTGCCGGGCATCGCCGTGAGCGCCGCGTCATAGCTCGCGATTGCGCTAGCGGGGTCATTGAGCCGCAGCAAGGCGTTGCCACGGTTGACCTGCGCCCCCACATGGCCGGGCGTGCCCGCCAGCGCGGCGTCGTAATTGGCAAGTGCGTCGGCGACTTGGCCCAGCTCGAGATAAGCATTAGCGAGGTTATAGAGAATTTCCGGATGATCCGGTGCCAGTTGCAGCGCGCTACGGAAATACGAAATCGCCTCGTCGTAGCGTGCGACCGCGTGCAGCGCCAGGCCAAGATTGGACATCACCTCTGGTGAGCCGGCATTGACCCGTAGCGCCGCGGCGAGGAAGCGGAGCGCTTCCACCATGCGCTGACGCTGGAAGTTGACCATGCCGAGCATGTGCAGCGCATCGAAATCTTCCGGCCGATATTCGAGGATCCCGGCGCACAGCTTCTCCGCCCGCGTGAGGTCGCCTTGTTGCAAGGAACTCATCGCCTGCCGCTGCAGACGGGACAGGTTCGGCATTCGCCCAGACGTGTTTTTCCAATTCGCCGACAACGGCCAAGCTTTCCGGACAACAAACCCGTTCAAAGGTCATTCGAACGCCATCGCCCTCGAATCAACCAGGAGCTTGGCAGGCTAGCATGTTCGGCTTGGGTCGGCCCGTCAGGCTGCGCGCTCCTGTCTCGCCTGGGCGCGGCGGGACAGCATCGCGGCGAATGCCTGAAAAATCTTGCGCATCTGCGGCGACTTGTAGGGAAACAGATCCGGCGAGTCCATATTGTGAACGACCGCCGTATTGTCGGCCTCGAATATCAACAGCTTGCCATCCTTGTTTTCCGCGCAGTCGACCGTGAAGTAATCCAGTCCGACCCGCTCGGCCAGGGCCGCGAGGGCGTGGCGATGGCGGAGCGCGAAGCCGGCGTCGAAGGTTTGCATGAAGTTCGCCTCTTCGAGGCGCTTGCTTTCACTGAAGGCCATGCCGGCGTTGAGATACCAGATGTCCCAGCGGTCCGCGATCGCCATGTGGCAGGCATAGGGCCGGCCATCGATGAAGACGACGCGGTATTTGCGAAACAGGCCATCGTCGTCGGCGTAATCGACGAATCGCGAGGCGAAGAATTCAGGCTCAGGCCGCTCGGTGAGATATCGCCCGAGCGCGGCGCGATCGGCGACCTTGGCGAGGCCGACGCCGGCGTGCGATCCGCGGGGCCGCACGATGATCGGAAACTGCAGGGTCTCTCCGCCGACGCCCGCGGAATGGCCGGGCTCCGCCAGCGCTGACAGTTGCGCACGCGTCAGCGCGGAGGTCGCGGGGATATCGAGGCCTTCGATCCCCTGAAGGAGGCGGTGCAGCTTGTCGCGATCGAGGTTGCCGACGAGGTGCGGTGGATTGAGCAGCGGCCTCGGCCAATTCGGTGCGGCCCGCTCGATCTTGCGCAAGGCATCGCGGCATTCCTCCGAATCGGACGCGATCACGATGGCGATGTCGTGATCCGGCGGCGGCACCGGCAACTCTATTCCGTCGACGACATACAGCGTCAGCAACTCGATACCCGACTGCTCCAGCAAGAACTCGATCGGCGTGTTGCCGCCCATGTCCATCGCGGCCGCGAGCGCCAGGACGCGCAGTTTCGGCTGCCCGAGCGAACAGGGAGATCGAAACAATTGATGAAAGGCCAGCACTTCGGTCTGGACCGCGAGCCCCATCTGCTTGTCGCCCAGCAATTGCGCGATCAGCGACAGATCGAGCGCCTCCCCGGCGTCGGCCGTCCCCTCGACGACTTTCGACAGGATGGCATCCCGCGTCGGGCGAAGATCGATGCCGTCAAACGCCATCGTCGTCAGCCTGGCAAATCCGATCCGATCCGCGCTGGGATAACGAACGAGATCGACGGCCTCACGGCGCTCGATCTCCGGGGAGTCCTCCATGTCCGAAACCTCCATTATGTTCAGGCAATTTCCGTTCGCGCAAATGACCGCGAACTAGCCGATCGGGAGAAATTTGGTGAGAGTCAATTGCGAGAGCATCGAGGTGGTCTGGTAGGACGCCTGCAACGCGTTTTGCACCGCCAGGATTTCGGTGGCGACCTGGTCCGTGGAAACCGTCTCGGTGGTGTCCACCATGTTCTGCAGCATGTTTTGCGTCTGGGTTTGCCGGGCCGAGGTATCCTTCACGATGGTTTGGGCGGCCGCGAATTGCGACTGGATGTCCTCGATGGTCTGCTGGCCGGGTTGAGGCGTCAGGTTTGTCGCGGTGCGCTGGCTCAGCGCCGAGATTGCCGCGCTCGAATTGGCGGCCGTCGGCGACGTCGTGAAGGCGGCGTACACCGCGATCGATTGCAGCTGCGAGCGGATCGCCTGCTCATTGGCCTGCGCCCCGTATTGAACGGTGATCGACTGGTCGACCCGGGAGGTCGCCGACGAGATCGCCGATCCCGGTCCGGAATTGCCGGTGTACCAGGCCACGGTATTCGCCGATCCATTGACCAGCGAGCTCGGAGGCGAGCCGCTGGCGCGCAGCGGTGGCTGTGGCGCCGTCACCGTACCGCTGCTGAATCCCAGCGCGCCGAGCGCGGCGGTATTCGAACTCGTGATCGAAAAACTCGCGGCATCGTCGGTGTGGATCTGGACGACGCCACCGCTGACGGTCGACGGCGTCGAGCTGCCGGTGATCTGGTCGATTTTGGTCAGCAGCGTCTGGATGCTGTCGGTGACATTGATCTGGTTGCCGGTGGCCCCGGAGGCAACAAACGTGATCGGCGTGCCATTGACGGTGATGGTGTCGCCAGGAGCAAAACTGGAGCTGATCGAGTCCGAGCCCGCCGCGCCGGACAAGGTCGTCGCGCCGGTGATCGGGACCGGCGGCGCCGCCTGGTTGTCAGCGACGCCGCCGGTTGCCGTTCCGGCCGTGTTGAAGAAATTGTCTCCGGCGGCCACCGCCGAGGCGGCAACCAACGTGGTGTTGGCGAGCGTACCGATCGAGGTGTTCAACGCGGCGTTCAGATTAGCGGCAGTATCGGTCGGCGTAGCGCCGATCGCGAAGCTTCCCGCCGGCGGCGGCGTTGTGCTCGAGGCCGTCAATTGAACCGTTGCCGTGGTTCCGTCGGGCAGATCGAAGGTGAAGTTCACCTGGTCGCCGGGATTGGGATTGGTGGTGCCGAGATCGATCGAAACGCCCGCCGGCGAACCGCCGGGACCGGTCACCGTCGCGCCCGTCAGCGACGACGAGACGTCGTTCAGCTTCAGGCCGAACGGTGAGCCCGCGATGTCTTCCGCAACCGAAACCGACGTCGCCGTCGGCGAGGAAATCACGAGACGGCCGGTGCCGGTGGTGCCGTCGGCCTGCGCGCGCTCGGCAATCACCTGCTTCAATCCCGCCTTGGTCGAGGTGCCATTCATGATCTGGTCGGCGGACGCCGTTGACGGCGTATTGATTGCGTTGCCGGAAAACAAATAGCGGGTGCCGGCCGGGCTGTTGAGTATCCCGATCATCGAGTCGAATTCCGCCGCGGCGTTCTGCTGGGCAATCGTTTGTCCGGTGCTGTCCAGCGTCTGCGGTGTACCGGCGGCGGCGTTCTGCACCTGGCCTCCGATGCTGGATAGCGACTGCAGCGCGTTGTTGGTCGCGTTGATGATGGTATTGACGTTGGTGATCGTGTCAGTGAAGGACGAGATACTCGCAAGCTGCGCGCGCGCGGCAATGGCGAAACCCTCGTTGGGCCCCATGCCGGAATAGGTGGTGGATTTCTGTCCGCTCGCGAGCTGTGTCGACAGAGTTGAGAGCTGGTCGTTAAGGCTGCGGATCGCCTGCCCGAGCGGAGAACTGGCATAGCCTACACCGTTGATCGACATCTGGACCGCCTTACACTTGAGCCTGCAGCAGGGTATTCATCATGCTTTGAACGACCGACATCACGTGAGCGTTGGCGGCGTAGGTATTTTGCAACGCGATCAGGTTCGACATTTCGGTGTCGATATTGACGCTCGCCTCCGAATTGAACTTTTGCTGCAAGGTGCTGACGACGACATCCTGGCCTTGCTGCAGCTGCGTTGCGGTTGTGGCCGCGTTGCCCTGCTGGTTCAGGAACTGTTGCATGTAGTTGGAGATCGTGCCGGTGAACGGCGACGACGCCGAACCCAATCCGGTTTGCGGCGAGAAACTGAAATTCGCCGACGTCAGTTGCGAATAAAGGAAATCCGACCGCGTCGTATCGCCGGCCGCGCTCGACGAACTGTAGGCGCTGAGACTTGCCGAATTATTCACCACCGCCGGATTGACCGTGATGCGTCCCGCGAGGCCTGTCATCTGCGAGCCGCTGCTCGTGATCGCACCGGTGTAGGGTGAGCCGGCATCGGTGAACAAGGCAAGCTGCGGATTGCCGTTGGCCATCGACGTGGCGGTCGTTGTGGTCGAGGCCGCACCGAGGGTCGCTGCTGCCGATCCGACGACGCTCAGGGTTGAGCTGGGCGGCGACGGATTTGAGAACGTCAGGCCGCTTCCGCCGAGCGCCGCGTTGAGCTGCGAAACGACCGATGCCATCCCGCCGGACAGATTGACGCCGATCACTTTCGGATTGGCGTTCGGCGCATTCGGCAACGGCAGCGCCGATGGATCAGTCACGTTGACGATGGATATCTGATGCTGGGTATTGGTCGCGCTGTCCGTATAGGTCAGGTTGATGGTGTTGCCCGGCAATACGTTCGAGGTATCGACGCTGAAGCCCGCCGGGGGACCGGCGACGGCCGTGCCGGCGGTCGTTTGATCCGACAAGGCGCTCGCCATCGACGCCGCAAGCTGATCGACCTGGGTCTGCGCCTGCACAAGGGTCTGATCGCGCAATTTCAGATCGGCCGCGATCTGGCCCGAGCTGATCACGTTGTTCGCGACCACGTCCATGGCCGCGCCGTTCGGCAGCTTGATCGTGAGCGAGCCGACCCCGTTCTTGCTGGGGTCGGTGCTGTACTGCGAATTGGCCGTCATCGTCCCCGGCGAGGTGAACGTCATCTGGGACGCGAGTGCGCCGCCAACGAGTTGGACTCCGGAATTGGTCAAGATGTTGGTCTGGCCGGAAGCGTCGGTCGTGACACGGACATCCATCAGTGTCGAAAGATCGTTGATCGCGTTGTCGCGCTGGTCCATCAGGGTTGCCGCCGCCGGGTCGGTCGGATTCATCCCCTGCAGCTTGGAATTGAGCGCCGCGATCTGCGACATGTCGGTGTTGGCGCGCTGTACGGACGTGCCGATGTCCTGCTCCACGTTCGAGCGCAGCGACTGGATGCCGTTGGAGGTTTGGTTCAAGCTCTGCGCCAGCGACTGCGCCGCCGCTAGCGCCGCGGTCTGCGCCGATTGGGCGCCTTGACTGTTCGACAGCGCCTGCAACGCCGACGTAAAATTGTTGAACGAGGTTTCGACGGTGCCGTCTCCCCCGGGAGGCCCATAGACGCTTTGCAGTTGATTGAGGATATTGGCCATCTGGTCGGCATAGGCGCCGCCCGATGTTTCCGTACGCAGCTGGCTCTGAACGTAAAGATCGAGCTGACGGTTGACGCCCGTAACCTGAACGCCGGTGCCGCTGCCGCCGCTGGCTAGTTCGGTCTGGTTGGGCGTCTGGTTGACATAGCCGGGCGTCTGCGCGTTGGCGATGTTGCCGGACAGTATCGAGAGCGCGGCCTGGTTGGCACGCAGACCGGACATCGCTGTTGCGAGGGCTGAACTCAAACCCATGTTTATGACCCGCCTTGAATTACATCACACCAACCAAACCAATCAGCGCAGCACGTTCAGCAAATCCTGAACCATGTCGTTGGCCGTCGTGATCACCTTGGTGTTCGCCGAATAAGCCTGCTGGGTCACGATCAGCTTGGTGAACTCGTCCGCGATATCGGTATTCGAGCCCTCGAGCGAAGAGCCGCTGATGGAGCCGGATGCGCCGTCGATCGCCGGACCGGACTGTTCGGTCACTTGATAGGCACCGCCATCGAGCGCCTTGAGGTAGTTGGTGCCGTTGAAGTGCGACAGCGAGACGGACGCGAGATCGATGTTCTGTCCGTTGGAAAACGTTCCGACCACGATGCCGTTGTTGTTGATGGCGACCGACTGCAGCTGGCCGGCGGCGAACCCGTTTTGCGTAAGCGTATTGATGGTAGCGTTGCCTCCGGTGCTGGCGAATTGGGTCAAACCGCCGGAGCCAATGTTGACCGTCACGTCGCCGAGCGATTGGCCGCTGACGGTCAGATTCGGGATGGTGATGCCGGAGCCTGCCGGGCTCGACAACGATCCGTTGGAATTGAAAGTGAAGTTGGTGCCGACATTGATCCAGCCGACCTGCGTGCCGGTCGCGTTCGGATCGGTCTGGTAAAACAGGTTCCAGGTGTCCTGGTGCGGACTGCCCAGCGATGAGCTGTCGGATTTAACCCAACGCAGTTGCACGTTGACCGGCGTCCCCGCCGCGTTGAAGCCGGTAACCGCGCCACCGGCGATCAATTCGTTGGTGAAGGCCGTGTTATCGTTGCCGATGACGAAGCCGGTACCCGTCGTGCCGCCGCCCTGGCGTGAGGCCGTGGCCGTGGTTGCGAAGCCGAGCGCGCCGAACGCTGCCGCCGCCGTCGTCGTCGCTCCCGCTGCAACCGAGAGATCCTGCGCGGTGCCCGTATGCAACGTGATCGCGCCGGTTGTCGCGTTTATGGTCGGCGCAACGCCGGTGATGGTCTGGATCTGGTTCAGCAGATCGCCGACGGTGCCCGCCGGCGTATCGAGGCTGATCTGGTTAGCGCCGGTGGTGGCGCCGGTCACGAAGGTGATCGTCGTGCCGTCGACAGTAAGGGTGTCACCGGCCGCAAAGGCCTTCGGCAGCGAGTTGGTGCCGGCCGCTCCCGACAGCAGTGTCGCGGCAGTGATCGGCGCCGCCGGCGAGGCCTGGTTCAGCGCGGCCGCACCGGTCACCGAATTGTCGGTGAAAGGCGCGGGCGGCGTCCCCAATACCAGCGGGTTCTGGCTGAAATCACCGGTGTTGAGGCCTCCCGCCGCGGCGATGGTGCCGGGAGCGGCGGTCGCGCTGGCGGCGGTCGAAGGCGTGGTCGGGAGGTTCGCGGCATATTGAATTGCGCTGGTGGGCTGCGCCGGAATGAAGTTGTTCTTGAATTGGAGAATTGCGGGAACGTTGCCCGTCGGATTTCCGGTTTTCGGGTCGACCGTGACACCCATCAGGTAGTAGCCGGCGCCGTTGACGAGGTTGCCGTTGGCATCGACCTGGAAGTCGCCGCGACGTGTATAATCCGTGACGCCGCTGAAGACCGGCGTGTTATCGACCGAGCCGGTCGCCGCCTGCACGTTGAAGAAGCCGTCGCCGTTAATGGCCATGTTGGTCGCGACGGTCGATGCCGAGACGGTGCCTTGGGTGGTGATGGTCTGCTGCGCGAACGCGGTCACTCCTCCCGCGACTTGCCGGCTCGGCGTCGTCGAGTCCGGAATGAGATCTTCGAAATTGGTGCCGATGCCCTTGTAACCGACGGTCGAGGCGTTCGCGATGTTGCCGGAAATGTTCTGCAACGCGAATGATTGCGCCTGCAGGCCGCCAACCGAAGTATTAAGCGCATCGAAGATACCCATAACGTTCTCTCCACATTCGATCCGGACGGCCGGCCGGCAACGCTCGGCGTGGCGGTCATCGAACGGAGACGTCGCAAGTGCTATGCCAAAATAAAAAGCGCAGTGATTCAGATGCTTAAATAGAAATGCCCCGGTCCGAGGACCGGGGCACAATTGCCGGGCGGGCAACAATTGCCGAGCTTAAACCGCGTTTTCCGGGTGAGAGCCTGCCGGCCGATCAGGTCGCCGACGGCGCGGCGGCATGAAACAACAATGCGAAGCCATCCATGCAGTAGCGTAGGCCGGTCGGCTTCGGCCCGTCATCGAAGACGTGGCCGAGATGGCCGCCGCAGCGACGGCAGTGGACTTCAGTCCGCAGCACGCCGAACGTCCGGTCGTCGGTCTGGCCGACCGCGTTCGGAAGCGGTTGATAGAAACTGGGCCATCCGGTGCCGCTTTCAAATTTTGTCTCCGACGAGAACAGCGGCAAGTCACAGCCGGCGCAGGCAAAGATACCCTTGCGATGCTCCTTCAGCAGCGGGCTCGATCCTGGCCGCTCCGTGCCTTGCTTGCGCAGGATTTCATATTGCTGCGGGGTCAACTGCGCGCGCCACTCGGCATCGGTCTTTTCGACCTCGAATTTCTCCGCGGCATGTGCCGGTGTCGCCCGCAGCCAGCGGAAAGCGGCAAGGCCGAACAGACTGGCAACGGATGCGAGCAGGATACGGCGATCAATCATGATGGTCTCCGTGGCTTGGGCGATGCGGTGTCTCTGCTCCGAGATACGGCCTTCGGCCGCGAACGTTACACCGCCTATCGCGAATCCCGTCACGTTTTCGCGAGATGGTTCCCCCGCCCGCCGACGTCCCCGCAAGCCATGACCA
Source organism: uncultured Alphaproteobacteria bacterium (assembly GCA_963756215.1). Lineage (GTDB taxonomy): Bacteria > Pseudomonadota > Alphaproteobacteria > Rhizobiales > Xanthobacteraceae > Bradyrhizobium. The sequence goes on from CAVWMY010000007.1 coordinate 226,743, forward strand.
AATTCAGGAAAGCGCGCTCTCCCCTTCGCGCACCTCGGCCGGGACGACGACGGGCGCCTCGGGGCGCGGGACGGCCAACGGCGGCGGACGGGGGCGTATCGGCCGGATTCCGGCCTGGCGGTTAGCCTCGACGAGACGTGCCGCGCGAAGACGCTCCTGGGCGCGGGCTTTTTCCCGATAGCGGGCCAGGGTGCCGGCTGCGGCCGATGCTCCCCGGTTCCAAACGCTGACGGCATACCCTGCCGCCCGGCCGGTAGTCCCGCCCGCCCACACGAGTTCGAACGGCGAGAACAGCCGCCAGCGTTCATCGCCTTGCAAGATACCGAGCGTAATCAGCCGCCCGGCCATCGCCGAGGTGCTCATTCCCTGTCGCCCGAAACCGCTTGCAACCCAAACACCCCGGCGCAATTGACCGATTTGGGGCATGCCATGCACGGTCAGCCCGACCGCGCCGCCGAAAACATCCGCGATCTCGACCTTTTCGAGTTGCGGGAAGATGGTGCGTATCCGGCGTGCAATGGCGCCCGCAAACCGCTGCGGCCGCGCCGCCCAAGTGGTTTCCGGGGACGTCCAGACCAGGCGGTCCCCGTCCACAATCCGGAAGTGGTCGATCCCGTCGCTGTCGGTGACCGATCCCTGAAACGTGATGGCCTCGGCCAGGCGATCGCCGAGCGGCGCGGTGACGGCGGCGTAGCGCCACACCGGTAGCAATGTTTCCGACAATTTTTGCATCGGCGCGCCGAGATGGACGTTACCGGCGAGGACGATATGTGAAGCACGCAACCGCGCCGAGGGCGTGACAATACGCTTGCGAACCCCCGACGGATCGATGCTGACGACCGGCGTGTCCTCGAAGATCCGCGCCCCTGCCCGCCTCGCCAGTGCGGCGAGCCCGTGGATGTAGTTGCGGCCGTCGAGCTGAAACGCCTTGGGATAATATACGCCGTGGAAGTAGCGCCCGGTCCTGAGCTGATCGCGTACGCGATCGACCTGCCATCCCTCCGCCTCGATCGCGAAGTCCTCGCCCAGCATCTGCAGCCGGCTGATCAATTGGTCGCCTGCGTCGACGTTGGAAACCTCAAGCGCGCCTTCGCTCAACCCTATGCCGGGCATCAAGGTTTCGGTGGCGTTGGCGCGCACATAGTCGGCGCCTTGCTTCGACAGCGCCCACAATTCGCGAGCATCTTCGAAGCCGACGCGGGCGATGACGTCGCCGATCGGAACCCCGTAACCCGGCATCACCGTGCCGAGTTGATGGCCCGAGGCGTTCCAGCCGACTTGCCTGCCCTCCAGCACGGCAACGCTGGCGCCGAGGCGCGCGGCCTCCAACGCCACGGTGAGCCCGGCCAGCCCCGCGCCCACCACGCAAATATCGACATCGAGGTCGAACGAAAGCCGCGCATGCTCGGCTGAAACCGCGGCATCGGCTTTGGTGGTCATACTGGTGGACGTCTCGCTCATATCGTTTTCTTACGGACCGATCAGGCGCTTGTCACCTTGTACCGATATCCTAAACTCAAGCTTTACCGGGCACGGCCGCACTTGTTTCCCCGAATCACTGGCTCGAAGGATACCGGCAAAGCGGCGATTCCAGTGTGGTTTTCATTTGGAGGTCGCCTTGACGGACCGCCGAGTAGGGGTGAAGACATTCGAACCCCGCCATAGCAGGTCAGTCTGTACACCCATCCGCAGACCCTTGAACGAGTAGAGATTGCGCCATGCGCCGCTTGATGCTGCTGCGTCACGCCAAAACCGAAAACGACGCGCCGAGCGGTCGCGATCGGGACCGCCGCCTCGAGTCCCGCGGCCGCAACGATGCGGCCGAGATCGGCGGCTGGATCGCAGCCCACCCACCTTTTCCCGACGCGGTGCTCGTTTCGCCTGCGGTCCGGGCCCACCAGACCTGGGACATGGCCTGGGCGGCGATGAAAGATGTCGTTCCTCTGCCCCAGGTAGAGCTGCTGCCGGAGCTCTATGGCGCCGACCCGCCCCAACTGCTGCAAACCATTCGCGATGCCTCCGGAACCGATCCTCGGCAGTTGATGATCATCGGGCACAATCCCGGAATGCATGAACTGGCGCTGGCGCTGGTCGGCGGCGGCGATGCCGCCGGACGCAAGGCGCTGATCGACAATCTGCCGACGTCGGGCCTCGCCATCTTCGACTTTGCGGTGGACGACTGGAGCGACGTGTCATTCCGCCGCGGTAAACTTGTGCTCTTCGTCAGTCCGAAGCTGTTGAAGCGGCCTGCCGGCGATTAGGCCTGATAATTAGCATTTGCGCTGCGGTGCGTGCCGGACCGGGATGACGATTGCGCCAGCGGCGTCCGCACTCCAAGATATGCTAAGTTAGCTGATCACGGACAGGGAGGCGCCGATGTTCAAATCCATCCTCGTGCCGATCGACCTCGCCGATACCGATCTGGCGAAACCTGCAATTGCGACGGCGGCCACGCTGTCGCAGACCTGGAGCGGCGCGGTACGGCTTTTGAACGTGATGCCGATGACGCCGGTGATGTTGGCGGAATACGTACCCGCCGATTTCGATACCCAGCAGCGCCAAACTTCCGAGGAAGCCCTCGCCATCGTGGCGCGCGAATCCGGCATCGACGCCCCGCGCATTTCCAGCGTGGTGCGGCAGGGCGGCATTTATCACGAGATCCTCGAAGAGGCCGCGGCGGTCAAGGCCGACCTCATCGTCATGACATCGCACCGGCCGGCGATGCGAACTTATTTCCTCGGCTCCAATGCCGGACATGTCGTCCGTTACGCCAAATGCTCGGTGCTGGTGGTGCGGCACTGATCGGCTTCGACCTTCTGATTGCCGCCTATGGCAGGAGTGCCTGCGGCAAATGATCGAAGGTATATTTGCGCGGCCGATTGCGCGTGACGAAGCCGCCGACCTGCCAGGCAAACAACGCGGCAAAGCCGGCAAGGAACAAGATGCCGGCGAATTCGCCGGTCGCGATGGCGCGAGCCAGTAGGCCGGCCATGCCGATCGCAACCAGGATTAGCAAACCGAGCGCGGCCATATAGACGCGCGGCTTGAGGCCGCCGATCAGCACCGCGTTGCTTCCGGCCTCGGCCATCCGCCGGTGCAGCGCAACAACAAACGCGCGATAATCCCGGTCCTGCGGGGCCATCAGGACCGAGGTCTGCCAGCTCGTCGACAATAGAGCGATACGGCCGCGTCCCCCACTTTCGATGTCGGCGCGAAACCGGCGCGATTGCATCGAGACCGGCCGGAACGACAATCGGACTGCGGAAATCTCGCCGTAGGGCCACACGGCGGACTTGCCGGCAACTCGCCAGCACAGGCCTTCATCATTCAGTTCGAACCGGTGCGCTGCGCCGACCAGCGACGCCTTGTAAGCGTAGAGGGTTTTCGGGGCGGCCTCGTTTGCAGCAGCCTCATTGGTTGACGCATCACGTGCCATGGGCGGCTTGCCATTTCTCGCGGGATCGACATAGACGCGCCGGCCGGCAGAGCATTATCGTCAAGCGACTGGCGAGCCGGTTGCCCCGCGACATTCACCTAAACCGGAGCGCCGGTAAAGTCGGCGGCGGCTGTCGGTGCGAGAAGCCCGAAGGTCATGACGCGCCCTTTTGAACAGGTTGAGCAATCGCGTCGGCTTGCGCGGCCGTCCGGCTTTACCTTACAACGGGTCATGGCCGAGACGACCTATTTTCCACACCGCCTGATCCTTGCCGGCGCCATGATTTCGGGTGTGCTGCTCGCGCTCGCCGTTCATATCCTCGGCGCGCTGTTCGGTCTGGACCTCGGTGGGCTGTGGCGGTCCGACAGCCAGGAATTCGTGTCCACGGGCGCGGCCGTTGCGTGGTGGTTGATCGCCGCGGTCGGCTTCTGCGGCGGCTATTTCACTGCAAACCTGATGCACAGCGCCGTGTCGGGGCAGATTCCAAAACGAATGCGGCAGTTCTTGATCGCCGTTGGCGTGTTGTTGCTGGCAGCCGTCGGTCAGGCAGCTTCGGCGCCGAGCCCGATCCCGACGGTATCGGGCGTTCTTGCGGGCCTCACGGCATTGTGCCTCGGCGGAGTGATGGCCTTCTGCGGCGCGCACTTTGCGCTGCGCCGGGCCTAGCGCATCGTGGCGCGGTCCCGCACCTCGCGCGGTGCGGCCCACCTGATCGACGCCCCCGCTGCGAGCAGCAGCGCCGCAGCAATCAACAGCGACAGATGCGCGCCGCCCACGAAGGCATTGGTCTGGCCGACCAGCGAGCCGAACAGCGCGACGCCCAGCACACTGCCGGTCTGCCGGGTCGCATTGAGCACGCCAGCGGCGATGCCGGATCTCGACTTCTCCACGCTTCCGAGCAGGGTCGATGTGAGCGGCGGCACCAGCAAGCCCAAGCCGCCGCCGATCACAATCAATTGCGCGCAAATGGCCGGGTAGCTCGTGCCCTGCCCGATCCCGAGCAACGCGAGGCAGCCGATGCTGGCCAGCCCGGCACCGACGGCGATCGTCGCGCGCGCACCAATTCGTTCGGCCACATGCGGGGCCATGGGGTTGACCGGCAGCACCGCGCCCATCATCGGAACGAAGGCAAGCCCGGTCGCGAGCGGTGACCATTGGTTGATACGCTGGAAGTACAGGCTGAGGACGAAGATCAATCCGTAGAACGCGACATTGACGAGAAGGCCGACGAGCGACGTCAGCCCGAACATTCGATGTCGGAACAGCGACAGCGGCAGCATCGGCTGCGGCGCGTGCCGCTCGCGCAAGATGAAGAGGATTGCGAAGATCACGGAGGCGATAACCCCCGCCACCACGAAACGATCGCTCCATCCGCGAGCGCCCCCTTCGATGATCGCGCCGGCAAGACAGCCCAGGGCCGCGATCGCCGCGATCTGCCCCGGCACATCGACTTGACGATGCACCGACCGCGTGGTTTCGCTGGCGTAGCGCCGGCTCAACCACAGGCCCGTTAGGCCGATCGGCAGGTTGACCAGAAAGATCGAGCGCCAGCCGACCAATGCGATCAATCCGCCTCCGACCAAAGGCCCCGCCGTCAGCGCAAGGCTCGCACCGGCCGCCCAGATTCCGACCGCGCGCCCGCGTTGCTTTTCGTCCGGATAGGCGTGACTCAGTAATGCCAATGAATTGGGAACTAGGAAGGCCGCCCCAAGTCCCTGAACGGCCCTGGCCGCGATCAGGATGTCGGGACCCGGCGAAAGCGCACAGCCCACTGACGCCGCCGTGAAGATCGCGAAACCGGCCATGAAAATCCGCTTAGCGCCGATACGGTCGCCCAGCGCCCCGGCCGAGAGAATGAAAGCCGCAAACGCGATCGTGTAGGCGCTGACAACCCATTGCAATTCCCGCACCCCGCCGCCCAGCGACGTGCCGATGCTGTCGAGCGCGGTGTTGACGATAGTGACGTCAAGCTGGACCACACCGTAGCCGAGGCTCATGGCCGCGAGCGTTAGCGAAGTGGATAGGCTTGATTGCGAAGATTTGCTACCGCGCCCGGAACCGGCTGGTACCGACGCCGAGTGGAACTCGGGTGCTGTGCTTGGCATGATCACCTCGCTACCGGGCAACCAACGCCAGCTGAAAGCTTCCGTTCTAGGCGAATATTTCGAACGTGATCGAACCGTCCTTGTCAGATGGAACGAATTTTCGCGCTGCACACGACGTGAAAACCGGAACTGCCTCGGCCTCGTCTCGAGCCGGATGCAGTTTGGACCCAATTGCACCGGCCGCATTAACCGAATTGAGCATGGTCGGGCAGATCCTTCGCCGGTCGACTGCATGCAGGGCTATACGACGAATTAATAACTCAATACGTCCGCATATTCGCCCAAAGTCACAGCAAATAGCCGTAGTGCTACGCCTTTTCGAACGCCGTTAAGACTTCGAATCTCGATTGCCAGCACATACTTGATGAGTATGCGTGCGCGCCTTGCCGAAAGTCGAAGCCGACGTTGTCAAGGGCTGCACACCGGGACGTTTTTGTCTTATGGGTTTCATCTATGGAGCGGTTGGCCGCCGTCTGGCATCAATGGCTTCGAAAAGGCCACTTGCTGCCGCCCCGCCGGGAGGACGAATGCATCGACTGCTGACCACGCTGGGGCGTGGCTTCAAGGAACGGATCGGCTGGAAACGGCTCGGAATCGCCGCAAGCCTCGCCATCATCGCCCTCGCGATCACGACGCTGATCCGTACCCTCAAGGGCGTCGACACCGGCGTGATCCTGACGGCGCTGACCGAGATACCAGCTCACCACATCGCGCTCGCGGCACTCTGCGTTGTCGGCGCGTTTTGTACTCTTACATTTTACGATTTTTTCGCGCTGCGAACCATCGGCAAGAAGCACGTCCCCTACCGCATCGCGGCCATGTCAAGCTTCGCGAGCTATACGATCGGCCACAACATCGGCGCCACGGTTTTCACCGGAGGCGCAATCCGTTTCAGGATCTATTCGGAATACGCGCTGAATGCCATCGACGTCGCGAAAATCTGCTTTCTTTCCGGCCTGACATTCTGGCTCGGCAACCTGTTCGTGCTCGGTTTCGGCTTGGCGTGGCATCCTTCGGCCGCCAGCGCCATGGATTTGTTGCCGCCGGCCGTCAATCGGCTGATTGCGCTCGGCTGTCTCGCCGGCATCGGGGCGTATTTCGTCTGGCTCGTGATGGGCAAGGAGCGACGCGAACTCGGGCAGAACGGCTGGAAGGTGGTATTGCCCTCGGCGCGGCTGACGCTGCTGCAAATGGTGATCGGCGTTGTCGATCTGGGATTCTGCGCGCTGGCGATGTACCTCCTGATGCCCTCGCAACCTCACATCGACTTCATATCGCTGGCGGTAGTGTTCATCCTTGCGACGCTGCTGGGATTTGCCAGTCACGCGCCAGGCAGTCTCGGCGTGTTCGATGCGGCAATGCTGGTCGCGCTGCCTGAGTTTGGCCGCGAGCAATTGCTGGCGACACTGGTCGTGTTCCGCGTGCTGTACTTCATGATCCCATTTGGCCTTGCGATTTCCATCATGGGCGCCCGCGAACTCTGGCTCAACGTGGTGCGGCCCTGGCAGCAGCGACGGCGGGCGAGCGACATCTATCCGCCACCCACCATCGTTCCCCAGCCGGTGAAAAAGCGGAAATCGCAAGGCTAGGGCAGCGGAACCAGGCCAGACAGGCGTGGTTTGTGCAAGTTTGTCTGCTCTTATTTCCGCCCCACCGATGACGTCAAAGGCGCCATGCTCCGAACTCAACGCTTGCTAGTTCTATGCGCGCTGCTCGCGGCAGCACCAAGCGGTCTGCAGCCGCGTTCGTCTGCCGCGCAAACCGCGCTGCCGGCCGCATCGGATGCGCCGGTCCAGATTTCATGGGAAGTCCGCAACCGTTTCCGGCTGTTTCGCGAAGAACGCGATTTCCTGCTGCATACCGAAAGCGCGCGCGGCAGCATACTCGCGTCGGAACAGGGGCTGGAGCTGCAGAGCGACGGTCGCGGTTGGGCGCGCAACGCGGTGAACCGGCTCTGCATCGACCTGACCGGCCGGGTCAGTGAGCCCTGCATGCGCGACAACGTCAGGGAAAGCTACCTGACGCCGATAGATCACCCGATCACGGTTCGGCTCACAGGTCAGGTACCGGTCGGCGCGACCTGCGCCTGGTCGTTCGACGATGGCGATGGCGCGCAGCAATCGACATTCGATTGCGCCGAGCCCATCAATCTTCGCGTTCGCTACGGCCGTGCGACCATTGCTACCGTGGATGTCTCCAGCGGCGACCAGACTCCGCAGCGCCTGACCACCGAGATCGCGGTACGTGATCTGCTGATCGCCGGGCTCGGCGACAGCATCGCATCCGGCGAAGGCAATCCGGACCGGGCGATCGCGCTCGCCGACGATGGTTTTTGCTTCCGTTCATATCTCGGCGCCGCGAGCGCGCAATACTACCGCCCGAGCCGAGCCGGCTACAAAGGCGGTCGCGCCTGCGAAGCGCCGGACTTGCTGCAGGTCTGGCAGCGCCAGAGCGCTTTGTGGTTCAACGCGCCTTGCCATCGCTCGCTGTACAGCTACCAGACCCGGACCGCGCTCGCCCTCGCCGTGCAATATCAGCATATCGCGGTGACGTTTTTGCCGCTGGCATGCACCGGCGCCACCATCGCCGACGGCCTGTTCGGCTCGCAACGCGCGCGCGAATGTCCGCCGACGAAATCCGGGACGGTCTGCCGGGGCACCGTCAGCGCCCAACTGGCCGAGTTGCGCGATGCGCTCTCCACGGCGCAGCGCCGTCAACCCGATCGCAAGCTCGACCTGATCCTGCTGTCGATCGGCGCCAACGACATCAATTTCTCCGGACTGGTCGCCGACGTGATCGTCGATACCCCGACCGAGCGTGAACTGTTGCAGCGTAGCGGCGCAATCGGATCGGTCGAGGATTCTCGTGCCGCGCTGGTGCGTGACCTGCCGCAGGGATTCAACAAGCTCCGACAGGCGCTGAAGCCGCTGGTCGGCGACATGTCGCGCGTGGTCTACGTGTCCTATGCAAACCCCGCCCTGGCGGGCGGCGCGCCCTGCCCCGGCGGCCCCGCCGGCTTCGATATACATCCTTCATTCAACGCGGAGCCGCGACGGCTCGCCAATGTCGCCGGTTTCGTGCAGAACGAATTCCTGCCGCAACTCAAGGCGCTCGCCCTGTGTCAATCCGGGGTGTTGTGCCGCGATCCGCGCGGCGATCACATGACTTTCGTCGATGCGCACCAGGCGGCGTTCGCCAACCACGGATTCTGCGCGCGAGCGCCCAGCGATCCGGAATTCGACCGGATGTGTTTTTCCGACAAGGGCAAGAGCTTCAACCCGGATATCGTCGCGGCGGCCGTGCAGCCGATGCTCTGCGACCGCAGCGCCGGAGACTATCGCGCCTACCTGCCGCGCGCCCGCTGGATCCGCGACGCCAACGACAGCTACTTCGCCGCGATGACGTTTCCACAAGGCCTGCCGGCGGCAATGCAGCCGTCCGACATCCATGACGCGTCGTGGGGTATCTTCTCGGCGGTTTACGGCGGCGCGGTGCATCCCAGTGCCGAAGGTCACGCCGCAATGGCCGATGCGGCACTCCCGGCGGCGGCCTCGGTGCTTCACCTCGATGCGGTCATCCCCGAAGTGATCTCCGAGCCGGCGCCACCGCTTCCGGGCCCAGCGGTCGGTACGCCCGACCGACGCTGATCTTGAACGGCCAGGAATCTGACAAGAATCTGAAACGGCGCCGCCGTACCAGGGGCAATCAACGCGGGGGCAGCACCGCTGATTTCTTGGCACCGACCGGCTGCCTCACCAAGGCTGCGGCCTGCGCCGGCAGATATTTCGCCACGATAGCGGAATCGAGCGAGGCCATCGCGGTATCCGGCAGCCGATTCCAGACCTCATCCCTGCCGAACAGTGAAATTCCGACGTAACCCCGCATCGTCAACATCTGACCGTCCGGGCTCACACTCATCTTGGCGTGATAGATCTTGCCGTCGCGCGGATCGAGCACGTTGCCGTCCTCATACTTCAGTCCTTCGCGCTTCATATCCCTGATAAAGGAAATGCCCAGCACGGGAGCGTTCTTGCGGTCATCGGTGCATTTCGCGCAAATCTCGCTGGGATCTTCCGGAAACGTCTTGGCGATCACGCCTTCGTAGACGCTGTTCTCATGGGGCACCACGAGTACCCAGATCACCGGTTTGCCGTTCTCGATCTTTTGCCAGAGACCGGCGGCGGAGGGACCGGCCGCGCCGGAATTGGTCGCGACAGCTGCGACCGCTCCGGTAGTTGTCGCGGAAGCTCCAGCGGGTGCTGGTCCCGCGGCTTTCGCCGGAAGCACAATGGCGAGCGCCATCGCGATGCCGGTCATGATCGGGAATTTTAGTTGAACCCTGGATACCGTTGTCCGCATCATTGCTCACCTGATCAAATTCACAAAAGAATGATCAGAGACTAAGGCCATTTCGCGGAGCGTTCCAGTGCCGTCTGCCGCCTTAATGATGTTCAAAAGCGGTCAGGGATGCCCAAAATGTGTCAGAAACGCCTTCTCGTTTTCGCTTCGACGGACTGAAAGCGAAGCCGATGATTATTCGTCGAGTTAGGCGGAACGATCGCCCCCGCGATCGCAAGCCGCGCGCAAGCATGCAGTAGCAGCGTCAGTTGACGCCGAGTTTTTTCTGCAGGCTGGACGACGACGTCGTGTACTGGAACACCAGCCGCTTGTCCGGATAGACGTAGCGGTGGGCCTTCTGGGCCATCAGTGACCCCTCGTGGAAGCCGCACAGGATAAGCTTCAGCTTGCCGGGATAGGTGTTGATGTCGCCGATCGCAAAAATCCCGGGCACGTCGGTCTCGAACGCCGCAGTCTCGACCGGCACCAGATTATTCTCGAGCGCGATGCCCCAATTCGCCACCGGTCCCAACTTCATCGTCAGGCCGAAGAACGGCAGCATCGTATCGCAGCTCACCCGCGATACCGTGTTGTCATTGCCTTTCAAGGTAGCGCCGGACAGTACGCCGCCCTCGCCTTCAAGGCTGGTAACTTGACCGATCTTCAGATCGAGCTTTCCCGAAGCCACCAATGCGCGCATCTGTTCGACGGAGTGAGGCGCCGCGCGGAAATCGTCGCGACGGTGCAACAGCGTCACGCGCTTCGCAATCGGGTGCAGGTTGAGAGTCCAGTCGAGCGCGGAATCGCCGCCGCCGACGATCAGCAATTCCTTGTCGCGAAACTGCTCCATCTTGCGCACGGAATAAAACACCGAAGTGCCTTCATAGGCCTCGATCCCCGGCACCGGCGGGCGCTTCGGCTGGAACGAGCCGCCGCCGGCGGAGATCACGACCACCTTGCACTCGAATACCTTGCCGGCGTCGGTGGTGACGCGAAATGCGGGATCGCCGATCTTCTCGATCTTCTCGACCATTTCGTTGAGGTGGAATGTCGGATTGAACGGCTTGATCTGCTCCATCAGCGCGTCGGTCAGGCCCTGCCCGGTGACCAGCGGAATGCCGGGAATGTCGTAAATCGGCTTTTCCGGATAAAGCTCGGCGCACTGGCCGCCGATCTTGTCGAGAATGTCGACAAGATGCACCTTCATGTCGAGCAGGCCCAGTTCGAAAACGGCGAACAGCCCGCACGGGCCCGCGCCAATGATCAGCACGTCGGTCTTGATCGCTTCGCTCATGTCAGCTTCTTCTCGGTTGAAACATGCGGGCAGTCCGATTTACCGGCTGCGTCTGTCTAGCCAACGCCGCCGCTTGAGGAAAGTCATAATTCGGGTATCGGCAATGACCGCAAGCCCTTGCCCACATTCGCGAACTCGGCTTCAAGGACTGGAAACCGCAGGAGATCGTCCCGTGAACGCCGAAGCCCGTCTCGACCCGAACCCCCGACTTGAGGACTTTCCCTATCGTCTGACGGACAATGTGCGCTTTGCCGATCTCGATCCCAACCAGCACGTCAACAACGCGGTTTATGCCACCTATTTCGAGACCGGCCGCGTCACGTTGATGAAAGACCGCAGCTACGGGCTTATGCCCGAAGGTCTGGCCTGGATCATGGTGCGGCTCGACATCCATTTCCGCGCCGAGTTGCGCTGGCCCGGTACGATTGAAATGGGATTGGGCGTCGCCAAATTCGGCCGAACCTCGGTGACGTTCGACCAGGTGGTGTTTTCCCAAGGCAAGTGCGTCGCCTCGGCGCGGTCGGTGACCGTCCTGATCGATGAGCGGACACGCAAGCCGACGCCGCTGACACCGCAGATCATCGCCAACTTCCAGCCCTGGCTGCGGCGGGGCATGGCGCCGGCGTAAGGCGTATTGCCCGGAGCGTTTCCGAGCGAAGTGGATTGCGATTCGCGTAAGCAAGAAACTCAAGCCGGGAATCGAGGGCTTCGGCTCTGACTCAACTCAGTGCCGAAGGCCTAGGCCTGCCGCTCCGGCGTGGTTACCACGAGACCGTCGAGCGCATCGCTCACCTTGATCTGGCACGACAGCCGCGAATTCGGCCGCACATCGAAACCGAAATCCAGCATGTCCTCTTCCATCGGTGAGGGCGGGCCGACCTTCTCGCGCCAGCTCTCGTCGACATACACATGACAGGTCGCACAGGCGCAGGCCCCGCCACACTCCGCTTCGATGCCCGGGATGGCGTTGCGGATCGCCGCTTCCATCACGGTCGCGCCGTTTTCGACTTCAATGACACGGGTTTCGCCGGTGTGGTCGATAAAGGTAATTTTGGCCATGATTGCTCGTAGTTAGCGGGACAAGAAAGGCAGAGCTGTCCTATAACGGGTCGATCCGCTCGACGCCAGCACTTGGGAATGGTTTTGCAGGCCGAGTCAGGAGCGACGCAGGCGCGCGTCGATGGCGGTCCGCGCTTCCGCAACGGCCTGTGCGAGCCCGGCAAGCAAATCGGCGGAATCGTCGCCGTTCCGTATCGCGGTTTCCAGGCCTTCGGCAGCGTCGGCGACACGAAACGCGCCGATCGCTTGCGCCGAGCCCTTCAGCGTATGCGCGAGCGCCAGCGCATTGGCCGGCAGGTTCGCGAGCGAAACGATCAGGCCGGCGGCCTGGGCTGAAAACATCGCGAGCACCTCGCGCTCGAGGGCCTCGTCGTCGAGCGTCATGCGCTCTAGATGCCTGTTGTCGATCGGATCGTCATCGGGAGCGAGCGGTGGCGATGGCATCCAGTCAATCCGTTCGAAGTGAAGCGGCATGGCGTTACCCGGGCTCTGGCCGCCACGTTCAGCGGTGCAGTTTTCGACAGCCAAACACGGGAATGGTTAACGGAGCGTTTTACGCACTCGCCTCTGGTTCGCCTCTTTTTTGCCAAAAAGTTGTCACGATTGGCTGGGGAAAACTCGATTTTATAGGTACTTGAGGACCTTACGCGGCGTTTCTGTTAACGATGATTAACGATCATTAAGATTGTATTAATCGCGGCCATTTCATTCGCATCGCTCAGCCAATAGGATGTTTGCGGATGTGGTGGACAAGCCGACCGGTGGCCGCACTTTTGTGCTGGCAATGGGATGAGGTCGGCTTGCGGGCGGCGCGCGCAAAATCAGCCGATTGCGTAAAAAAGTGGATGAGGGCTCAGACTGAACATGGCAAACAACCCCAAAAAGGTCAAAGACCCTACAGAAGTCGCACTTTCTGCCATTCAGGAGGCCTTGAACATCGGCGAAGCGCCGAGCCCCGACAACCTTCACAACGCGGTCCGCGACAACGCCATGGCGTCGACGGATTCCGCCTTGCCGGCCTTTCCCGAAAACCCGTTCGACACCCGCCCGAGCGCCGACCGGCCGATCTTCGAGCCCCTCGACGAAACGCGGGCGCCCCGTCGGGCCGCCAACGATGACCGTGAAACCATCGGGCAAATTCTGCAAGCTATCCAAAAGGGTCGCCCTGCCCGAAATGTTTACACCCTTGCGACTGCGTTCGCGGCGGTCTGGATCGGCGGCGGCGCGCTGCTGACCTACAGTTTCTTGCCCGCGCTGCAGGCCATCGTCGGCCAAGGCGGCGGCGGTGCACTCGCGCTGGCCGGGCTGGCCGCGTTATTCTTCGCACCGATTTTGCTGTTTTATTTCCTGGCGAGCCTCTCATGGCGCGGTCAGGAGTTGCGCATGATCGCGCAGTCGATGGCCCAGGTTGCGATTCGTTTTTCGGAGCCGGAAATCGCCGCCAGCAACTCGGTGGTGACGGTCGGCCAGGCGATCCGCCGCGAGGTGGCGGCGATGGGCGACGGTGTCGAACGCGCGATCGCGCGCGCCGGCGAACTCGAAACGCTGGTCGCCAACGAAGTCTCCGCGCTCGAACGCGCCTATAGCGACAACGAGGTGCGAATCCGCGCCCTGCTGCAGGATATCGCCCACCAGCGCGACAATCTGGTCGGACAGGCCGAACAGGTTCGCAGCGCCATTTCCGGCGTGCAGATCGATCTGCGTCACGACATCGCGCTGATCTCGGATGCCATCGCGTCCCGCGTCGACGAGGTCGCCAAGAGCATCACCGGCGCTCTGGAAGAGCGCGGCGCCCACATCACCAGCGCGCTCAGCAATGCCGGCGACAACATGATACTTGCGCTCGGCGAGCGCGGCGGCGACCTGCTCGACCGCCTCGAGGAAGCCAGTGCTGAAACCACGCGCGCGGTGCTCGACGCCAGCGAGCGCCTCACCACCAGCCTCAATTTCAAGACCGGGCACGTGCACGACGAGTTCGCCGATCTGGCCGACCGCGTCCATGAAATGCTCAATGAGCGGATCGACCGCATCACCAACGAATTCGAGCAGCGCTCTTCCACCATCGTCGATGGCATTTCGGAGCGGACCGAGCAGGTTCACGAACTCGCTGAAGAATTCCAGCGACTCGCTGTTGCTCGAGCTTGAACTGCGTAGCGGCGACCTGGTCGGCAAGATCGACGATGCCGGCAACCGCCTTGCGAGCCAGATCCTGACCAGCGGCGACAAGGCCAGCGACGCCCTCGACGCCACGGTAAACACGCTGGTGGCCAAGGTCGTCAGCCAGACCGAAACCGCGCACGATGCGCTTTCGCTGCAGATGAACGCCTTCGATGAGTTGATGAAGAACCAGGGCGGCGAACTCGCGGAGAAATTCGCGCGCGACAGCGGCACGCTCGGTGCCCTGATCACCCGCCACATCTCGGAATTCGATCGCACCGTGAAGACCTTCGGCGGCGAAGTGGTCGAACGGCTTGGCCAGCGCACGGAGGATATCGCCGAAAGTCTCAAGACCTACGTGGATACTTTCGATACCCGCCTGGCCTCGAACAGCGGCGCGATCACGGAAACTCTCGATCATCGTCTCCAGCAATTCGAAACCACTTTCGGGAGCCGCGTGGCCGATCTCGACGTCTCGCTCGATACCAAGATCAATTCGTTCGACGAATCGATCAACGGTCGTCTCGCATCTTTCGACAAATCCATGAACGGCAGCATCAAGTCGTTCGATCAATCGATGAACGGCAGCATCAGGTCGTTTGACGAATCGATGACCGACAACCTGAAGTCGCTCGACGAGTCGGTGAACGGCCGTATCAGGTCGCTCGAACTGGCGTTCGACACCCGGGCCAGATCCGTGACCGAGACCATCGACGGCCGCCTCGGTACGCTGGCATCGTCGCTGACCGACGGCGCCGCGCAGGCCATTCAATCCATCGACTCCCGCATGACCGTGCTCACCTCCTCGCTGACCGACGGGGCCACGCAGGCGGTCCAGGCGATCAATTCCCGGCTAACCGCTCTCACTTCCTCGCTGACCGACGGCACCGCCCAGGCGATCGATGCCATGGATCAGCGCATTTCCAATGTCACCGAAACCATCGACGGTCGCAGCACGCATTTGACCGACACCATCACGGCGCGGTTCCTGGAAATCCATCAAGGCATCGAATCCAGGGTCGGTGCGGTCGCCGCCGACATCGACACCCGCGTGTCCCAGTTCGAGGACCTGCTGGGCTCGCGCGTCGAGGCCGTGGCGGGCCGCATCGAAAGCAGCGGGCGGGCGGCCAGCGAAGGCCTGCTGGCTCGGGCCGAGGAACTGTCCAGCGGAATCAAATCGCATGTCGAGGATGCGGAGCGCTCGCTGACCAATCTCGTGGTCAATACCAGCGAGACCATTCAGACCGGCGCGCGCGCCGCTCAGCAGTCATTGCTTTTGGTGTCCTCCGATGTCGGCGCGCAGTTGCAGATGACATCGACGGAAGTCGAACGCGCCCTCGCCGCCGTCGGGACCGGCGCCGCCAGCTCAATCCTGAACAGCGCGCGCGACGCCCAAGCCACTCTGGTGGCGTCCTCCGCCGAAGCGGCGACGCAGATCAAATCGCTGTCCGCCGACGTCGAGCGCACCCTATCGGCCGCGGGCACCTCGACCGCCGGCGCCATCATCGCGGGCGCGCGCGAGGCCCAAAGCACCCTGGTCGCAGCTTCCACCGATGCGGCAAGCCAGGTCAGGTCGCTGTCAGCCGACGTCGAGCGAACCCTCTCCTCCGCGGGCACATCGACCGCCGGCGCGATCGTCGCCAGTGCACGGGAAGCCCACAGCACGCTGGTCACGGCTTCCGCCGAAGCGGCGGGCCAGATCAAGTCGCTGTCGGCCGATATGCAACGCTCGCTGTCGATGGCCGGCATGGCCACCGCCGAGTCGATCACTTCCGGCGCCCGCGAGGCGCAAAACACCCTGGTGACGGTTGCTGCGGATACCGGCAACCAGGTCAAGTTGCTGGCCGCGGACATCGAGCGGTCACTGTCGATGGCCGGTGTTTCCACCGCAGAATCGATCACTTCGAGCGCTCGCGAGGCACAAGGCCTGCTGGCGACGGTTGGCGCCTCCACCGCGGAGTCGATCACCGCCAGTGCCCGCGAGGCGCAAAGCTTCCTGTTGACGGCTGGCACCTCCACCGCCGAGTCGATCACCGCCAGCGCCCGCGAGGCACAAAGCTTCCTGCTGACGGCTGGCGCCTCAACCGCCGAGTCGATCACCTCCGGTGCACGCGAGGTACAGAGCAGCCTCGTCAACGCATCGTCCGACGCCGCCAATCACGTCAAGTCGCTGGCGATCGACATCGAGCGCACCCTGACCGCGGTCGGATCCGACACCGCCGCCTCGATCCTGAACAGCGCGCGCGAGGCACAGAACGCGCTGACGGCAACCTCCTCCGAGGCTGCCACCCAGATCAAGGCGATCGCGGTTGATATCGAGCGGTCGCTCGGAATAGTCACCGCCAACACCACCGACAACATCCAGACCACGGCGCTCAGTGCGCAGAGCGCGCTGGTCGCCGCGTCGAACGAGATCAGCTCGAAGATCAAGTCCACTTCGGCGGACGTCGAACGCTCGGTCCTCGCCGCCAGCGGCACTTTCGGGTCGGCCATGACCGGCAAGACCGACGAGATCGTCATCTACGTTCAGCAGCAGGCCGATCGTCTTTCGCAGATGATCGACGGCAAGCGCGGTACGCTGGTCGAGGCCATCGGCGCGAAGGCGGGACAGCTTACCGTCGATATCGATCGCGTCACGTCGGACGCCCTCAAATCGATCGAAGCGAGGGGCCACGCATTCACCCAGTCGATGATGGCCAACGGATCCGACGTCGCGCGGACGATCACCACGGCCGGCGAGATGGCCACCGGTGCGGTCGGCAAGTCGCTGAAGGAGATCGAACAGTCGTCCCGCGCGGCAATCGAACAGTCGCGTCAGGTTTCGATCGCGGCGGTGACCGAGATGCAGGAGACCAGCAAGATCCTGCGCACCGACACGGTCGCGCTGTTCGAACGGCTGCGCGAGGGCAACATCCTGCTCCAGGAAGTGCTGACCGGCGCCCACGACAATCTCAATTCGCTTGAGCGGGCGCTGGTTACCCGGGTAGCCGATTTCGTGTCCGCCATGAACGACGTTACCTCGCGCAACGGCTTCGCTACCCAGGCGCTGGAAGACCAGTTGAATGCCTTCAACGGCAAGACCGCGCAGGCGCTGAAAGACCTCGGCTCGCTTTCCAGCCAATTCGAGCTGCATGGCAAGACGCTGGTCGATGCGGCCGCCGCGGTCGAGCAAAGCAATCGCGGCACCACCGCCTCCGTCGCCGAGCGCAAATCGTTGCTGGAATCGCTGGTGACCACGATCGATCTGCGCACCGCCGATCTCGATCAGCGGCTGTCGCGCTTCACCGGCCTGCTCGACGAATCGCTCGCCGCCGCGGAAGAGCGCGCCCGCGATATTGCCAGGGTGGTGGCGGAAACCGCCGGCGCGGGCTCGACCACGATCAGCCGGCAGTTCGAGGCGGTCCGTGCCGCGGCCGAAGAGGAACGGCGGCTGACGACCGATGCGATGACCGAAGTCTATCAGCAAAGCACCCAGGAAGCGGAGGCGATGTTCAAGCAGTCCGCGGACAAATTCGCCACCATGGTCACGAGCATGAAGCAGATGGCCTCGGAAATGCACCGCGAACTGGAAGCGACGCGTACCGAATTGCGCCGCGGCGTGCTGGAAATGCCGCAGGAGGCCGCCGAGAGCACCTCGCAGATGCGCAAGGTCATCGTCGACCAGATCGAGGCGCTGGCCGAACTGAACCGGATCGTGGCACGCCATGGCCGTGGGCTCGACGTCGTAGGCAACAGCCGTCCCAGCGCCCAGCGCGAGGAAGAGCCGATGCTGGCCGCCGTCGCGGCCGCGGTCGCGGGCGGCGGGCGCGCCGAGATACCGACACGTTCGGTACCGCCGCCCCAGCCGCCGCGTATGCGCGAGGCCGGCAGCGCTTCGAACCTGCCGCCGCCGGACCTCGGCGTCCCTGCGCCACGACGCGCGGAGGCCCCGCCCGTCAGCCCCGCGGCGTCCGAAGCCGGGAATGACGGTTGGCTCTCCGGCCTCTTGAACCGCGCCGACGCCGGCAATAGCCAGGATCTTCCGCGCGGCCGTCCGCCGCAGCAGGCCGCCAGCAGCAATCCGCTGGAATCGCTGTCGCTCGACATTGGTCGCCTGATGGATCGCAACCTGGCCGCCGAAATGTGGGATCGTTACCAGCGCGGCGAGAGCAAGGCGTTCACGAAGCGGCTCTACACGCCGGCCGGCCAGAAGGCGTTCGACGAAGTCGCGCGCAAGTATCGCGCCGATCGCAATTTCAAGCAGACGGTCGACCGTTACATCACCGAGTTCGAACGCCTGCTCGACGAGGTCGCGCGCGAAGAGCGCGGACCGCAAATGCTTCGCAGCCATCTCACCTCGGAAACCGGCATGGTCTACACCCTGCTGGCGCACGCGGCGGGACGGTTGGGATAGGCAGCGAATAGCGAGTGGCGATTGGCGAACGGGGGCAGCGATGCCTCCGTTTTTGTTTTGGTGGTCGTCGTAGAAAGCCGTCGTAGGCGGGATCAACTCATTCAGTCGGAACGCTACTGCCGTTTCCTCTCCGTCGCCGGCGGCGGAGTGGGCGCGGGCGCGGGCGTGCTGTTGCCGGCGCCGAACAACAGGCGCGTCGGGTTTCGATCGAGGTTGTTCACCGCGCGGCTGATATCACCCAGCGTCCGGCGGCCATCGCTCATCAAGGCGCCGGATCGCTTGTCGAAATCCTCGGCGAGTTCGCGGATCGATTTCACCGCCTGGAACAGTTCGCCGCCGTCCTTGCCGCCCGCCAGCGTGTCGAGGCCGAGCATGAGGTTGTCCGCCCTGGTCATCACGCCGTCGACCTTGAGCATGACGTTGTCGATCTTCTCGGAATTGCGCGCCAGCGACGCCGAGAACGTCTCGAGGTTACGCAGCGAGTTCTTCACGGCCTCCTGATTGTCGGCGACCACGCGGTTGATGTTCTGCAGCGTGCCGCGGATCGCCTCGGTCACGTCCTGCAAGGCCTTCGGATCGGCCGTCAGCACCGGTACGCCATCCTCGTCGAGGGGGACGACCGGCGCGGTCTCCTCGCCGCCCTTTAACGAGATCGCCGCGACCCCGGTCAGGCCCTGGAATTCGAGACCCACCAACGTGTCCTTGCGGATCGGCGCAGTGTTCTCGATCATCGCCAACGCGACCACCCGGCGCGGGTTGTCGAGTTTCACGGAAATCACCTCTCCCACCCTGATACCGTTGAAATTCACACTCCCGCCGTTGCGCAATCCCGATGCGCTGCCTTCGAAGATGATGCGCAACGGGGTTCGCGCCTTGGTGGTGTGGAGACTTTGAAACCACATCACGAAGCCGAACGCCGCGGCAATCACCGCCAGCGTGAACGATCCGATCAGGACGAAGTTCGCCCGCGTTTCCATTAAACCAACTCCGGTAGCGAATCTGACGAGGCCGGTGCCGAACCGGCCCAATATCGACTAGCGCAAGATCAGCCGGCGCTCGACCGTTAAGCTATGATCCCTGGTCCCACGATCCCTTAAGCCCGTGATCTTATAGCCCGTGATCGCTAGCCCATCACGGCGCGGGCACGCTTGCCGTGGAAATAAGCCTTCAACCAGGGATGCTGCGAGGCCAGCATTTCGGTCATCGATCCCGCGGCAATGATCTTGCCGTTCCCCAAAACGGCAATGCGGTCGCAGGCGGTGTAAAGGCTGTCCAAATCGTGGGTTACCATGAAAACGGTCAGCCCCAAAGTACGCTGCAGGGTCCGGACCAGTTCGTCGAATTCGCCGGCGCCGATCGGATCGAGGCCGGAAGTCGGCTCATCGAGGAACACGAGTTCCGGGTCCAGTGCCAGCGCGCGGGCGAGTGCGACGCGCTTGATCATGCCGCCGGACAGTTCCGAGGGGAAACGATCGGCCACTTCGGGGCGCAATCCCACCATACCCAGCTTGGCCTCGGTTATTTCGTCCAGCAATCGTTGCGATACCTTCAGATATTCGCGCACCGGGAACTGGATGTTCTGCGCCACGGTCAGCGAGGAGAACAGCGCGCCCTGCTGGAACAGGACACCCCAGCGCCGCTCGACGCCGCGCCGGACCCTATTGTCGGCGGCGTCGAGATCGATCCCGAACACTTCGATACGCCCACGGATCTTCGGTACGAGGCCGATGATTGTGCGCGTCAGCACCGACTTGCCGGCGCCGGAAGGCCCGACGAAGCCCAGGATTTCGCCGCGCCTTACATCGAGGTCGAGTCCATCGAGCACCTTGGTGGCGCCGAATTGCACCGAGATATCGCGGACGCGGATGATGGCATCGGAGACTTCAGGCGTCATCGTCACATTCCGATCGATGCGAAGAAGATCGCGAATACGCCGTCCATGACGATGACGAAGAAGATGCCCTTTACGACCGACGAGGTGGTGTGCTGCCCGAGCAATTCCGCACTGCCCTCGACGGCTAGTCCCTCGACGCAGGCGACGATCCCGATCACCGCCGCCATCACCGGCGCCTTGACGATGCCGACGATGAAGTGGTTGATCGAAATCGCATCGCGCAGGCGAAGCAGGAATGCTTCCGGATCGACCCCGCCATACAGCCACGCCACCAGCCCGCCGCCATACAGCGCCGCCATCGCTCCGAGAAACGCCAGGATCGGCAGCGCGATGATCAGCGCCAGCATCCTCGGCAGCACCAGCACCTCGATCGGGTCGAATCCCATGGTGCGCAACGCGTCGATCTCCTCGCGCATCTTCATCGAGCCGAGTTCGGCGGTGTAGGCGCTTCCCGAGCGGCCCGCCACCATGATCGCCACCAGCAGCACGCCGATCTCGCGCAACACCAGCACGCCCAGCATGTCGACCACGAAGATGTCGGCGCCGAATCTGCGGAAATGAAAGATGCCCTGCTGGGAGATGATGCAGCCGATCAGAAAGGTGATGAGGGTGACAATCGGCACCGCGCGCCAGCACACCTGTTCAAGATGATGCACGGTCGATGTCAGGCGGAGGGTGGACGGGCGAATCAGCACCCTGCCCGACGCGGCAAGCACGGCGCCGAGCATGTCGATCAACTGCACGATCATGGTGAAGAGGCCGGCGACGCTCCGGCCGATCTGCTCCAGCATCCCCGTGAAGGTCGGGGACGTCGTATCGACGGCGGGCGCCGCTTTCACCCGCCGCACCTCGTCGACCAAGCTGGAGTAATCGGCCGAAAGCCCCGCGATCTTGGCCTCGGCACCGCCCTGGGTCAGGCTTCGGCGCAGCCGCTCGATCAACCAAGCGCCGAAGGTGTCGAGCCTGGAGACGCGCGACACATCGATGGAAATATCGGGCCGGCTTCCCCCGAGCTTCTCGGCATCCGCGACGATACGTTCGAGCACCGGCGCAAAACCCGCCGTCCACGATCCCGCAGCGCACAGCGCCAGTCCGTTGCTCCGCGCAATGCGTTCCAAGGTCGGGTCGGCGCTCACAACATCAACTCCTGTGCTGGTTCCCCGCCATCCACGGGGTCAAAGTTCCAACGCGCCATGGCCACCTTGCGGGAAGGACCGCACGGCGGGATGGCTTTTCTCCAAATCGCCATTCCGCTCTGCCTGATTTTTTCAGCATGATCTTTTCGGAAAACCGGTGCCCACCTTTCCGGATCATGCTCTAACCAGCCATAGCCGGTTGCGGCGCAGATTACGATTCAGGAATTGTCAGATTTTGAAATGACTTCCAGCCAATTCCCAAAGCTCAAGTTCCGAATCGAACGCTGGCCAATCGCCGGCGCTTTCACCATCAGCCGCGGCGCCAAGACCGAGGCGGTGACGGTGGTGGCGGAAGTAAGCCATGGCGGCCTTACCGGGCGCGGCGAATGCGTTCCCTACCTACGATATGGTGAGACGCCTGAAGCCGCGCTGGACGCGCTCAAATCGATGCGGGAACCGTTGCGGCGCGGGCTGGACCGGGCCGCGCTGCAAACCGCGATGCCCGCGGGCGCCGCCCGCAACGCCCTGGACTGCGCCTGGCTGGATCTTGAGGCCAAGACCAGGGGTCAGCGCGTCTGGGAAATGCTCGGCCGCTCCGCGCCGTGGCCCTGCACCACCGCCTATACCATCTCGCTGGGAACGCCGGAGGCCATGGCAGCGGCGACTGCAAAGGCGGCGCATCGGCCGCTGCTCAAGATCAAGCTCGGCGGCGACGGCGACGGCGCGCGGATCGCCGCGGTACGCAAGGAGGCCCCCGAATCCGAACTCATCGTCGACGCCAACGAGGCCTGGACGCCGGACAACGTGGAACGATATCTCGCCGCCTGCGGCGAAGCCGGTGTCACCCTGGTCGAACAACCGCTTCCCGCCGGCCGCGACGACGCACTGGCCCGGATCAGGCGGCCGGTCGCGGTTTGCGCCGATGAAAGCGTGCATGATCGCGCGACGCTTGCTGGACTGCGCGAGCGGTACGACGCCGTCAACATCAAGCTCGACAAGACTGGCGGGCTAACGGAAGCGCTGGCGATGGCTGACGCTGCCCGTGCGCTCGGTTTTGAGATCATGGTCGGCTGCATGGTCGCGACCTCGCTGGCAATGGCGCCGGCGATGCTGCTGGCCCCTGAGGCCCGCTTCGTCGATCTCGACGGTCCTTTGCTGCTGGCCCGCGATCGCGCGGACGGCTTGCGCTATGATGGCAGCCTGATCTATCCGCCCGACGCCGCACTTTGGGGCTGATCGGCCAGCCTGTGCCGGGCCAGCCAAATGACGAGCGCGCCGATAAAGGCCATCGCCGCCATGGGGTAGTAAACGCCCTGCCCGTACCGCCCGTAGACCGCGCCGGACAGGATCGCCGCGCTGCCGCTGACGACGCCGCTGCAAGCCGCGAGATAGCCCTGACCGCGCGCCATCGTATGACCGGGCACGCGATAGACCAGCAGGCTCATGATGCCGACCTGGGTCAGGCCAAACGTCAATCCGTGCACCAATTGGATCAGCGCGAGCAGCGCAAGCGGCGGCTCTTGCGCGGTGAGCGTCCAGCGGACGACGGCGCTGAGCGCACCGATCAACACCATTGTCGCCGGCGACAACGTAAAGCGCGGAGACAGCGCGAAAACCACGATCTCCGCCACCACGCCAAGCGACCACAGCCCTGCGATGGTCAAACCACCGAAACCGTGAGCCTGCCATGTAATGGAGCCGAACGCGTAATAGGCAGCGTGGCTGCCTTGAATCAGGGCGGAAGCCATGATGATCGCCAGGAAACCCGGGTCATGGAGCAAACCACGCGCGTTGTGAAACGCTGTCGGAACGGCGGTCGAATGATCGAGCGGCTGAAGCCCGAGACCGATGACCGCCCCAAGGCCGGCCATTGCGGCAATGATCCAGATCAGGTGCCGGGCTGCGATGATGTCGATCAATAGACCGCAGGCCAACGCGCCCAAAATAAAGGCCACCGAGCCCCACAGCCGCAACGGCCCGTAACTCAGGCCGTAACGCGCCACGCCGCGCAGCGCATAGGCATCGGTCAGCGGCACCATCGGCGTCCACACGCACGCGGTGAGCACGAACAAAAGAAATACCGGAAGCGCCCGATGCTGCGTTCCGATCACGCTAAATCCCAGCGCGGTGGCAAATGCCGTGGCGATCATCGCGCCACGCACCGCATGCCGGCGTTCCGCCAGGCCGGTCACGAACGGCAGCACGGTGAACCGCGTGACCGACGGCGCCGCTACGATCATCCCGATCCATGACGGGTCGATCCCAACCGCCTTCAGCCACACCGGGAAGAATGGCAGATAAGTACCGCCGAGACCGAACGTGGTGCCATAAAATAAGCTCAGCCAGGTCGCGAATCGCCTGGGTACACCTTGAGAAGCGATGGGGATTTGTGATTCGGTTGTCATTAATTCAATTGCGATTCGCTCGATCTCGTGGTGATCGTTAGCGTAATGCGCCGTGATTTGCGCGGTGAGTTTAGCATGGCCCCAAAAGCAATGGCCCACGAAGCATTCGCCCTGTCGCCGATCTCCGCTCGCGCAACCCAGCCGAGCGAGGAAGATTACGATGCGATCAGCGCGGCTTTCATGGAGACGGCACGGGGTCGTTGGTTTCTCGGCGAATTTGCCAAGCGCAACCGCAACGCCGACACCCGCCTCGTGCTCGACGCGGTGGCGCGGATTGAACAGACTCTCGTCACCCAGCACGAACCGGATCCCGACAGCGGACGCGCCGAGGCGTTAGCCGCCATCAAGGCCGCGTTGAGTGAAGCACGCGCCGCCGCCTCCGCGGCCCTGGACACCCTGGCGCTGGATGACAACCTGACCCCTGTCCGCAAGGCCAGCAGGATCATCAAGGAAATCTCGTGGCGGTGGCGGGAGATCGGCGCCGACGGCCGGATTTGCGATTTGATCGACTCCCAGCTCAGCGCAATCGATGCAAGCTGCGATCGAATCTCCGCGGTGAACCCGCGCGACGCCCTGAGCGCCGCGTTCGGCCTGCTGGACAAAAGCGTCGCCGAGTTCGACGAGGCGGATCCCGCGTCCTCCGAAATGGCCGGCGATGCCGCGCCGCCGCCCTCGGCGAATCCATGGGCGCCCCCGGCCGACCCAATGCCGGTCGCCGCCACGCAGCGGGATTTCGCTGCAGCGGACGAAACCGAGGGTGGCGCGAGAGTTGCCGCGATGTCGGTCGAACCGGCGGTTGCCGCCATCGAAGCCACGGCCGCGCCTATCGTCGAAGCGGCAAACAGCGAACCGGCGGTCGCGGAGGCCGCCGAAGTCCCCACGGCGACCGCCGATGCGACGGCCAATACCGAGGCCGACACGACAGATGACGCCGCGGCGATGACGGCGGAAGCCGCCGATGCCCATGACGATGCGGTGCTCGATCTGATTGCGGCGGAGATGGCTGCGCCGGATTCGTCCGATGACGATGACGACATGCCTGAAGCCAACCTCGTCGAGGCGCCGCGTGCCGCGCCCGAGGCGGTCGCCGCGAGTCCGGAAACGCCCGCCGCCCCCGTGATCGCGCCGGCCGTTCAGCCGCTTTCGACAACATCTCAGTCGTCACCCGAACTCTCGTCTGCAGCGGCGACGGCGAGTTCTTCGGTACCGTCGCCCGGAATAGCGCCGGAAATTTCAGCCAAGGTTTCCAAGGAAACCTCAAGCAAAGTCTCTGGCCAGGCCTCTGGCGAAGTCTCTCTTGGTTCGACGCTGGTCGCCAACGGAATCGTGCGCAGGCCCCCGGTACCAGCCTCCGACGCGCTGGCGGCGATCCGGCGATTGAGTCAGGCCGAGAAGATCGCGCTGTTTTCCTGATCGCGATCAGCCGATCAGTTTGGCGAACAAATCCGCATCGACATTGCCGCCGGACAGCACGATCACGACATTCTTGCCCTTCGCCTCGATACGACCGGACAAGAGCGCCGCGAGGCCGACCGCCCCGCCCGGCTCGACCACGAGCTTGAGTTCGCGGAACGCAAAACCGACGGCCTCGCCCACCTCGGCATCGGACGCGGTGACGCCCGCGCTGAGCAGCCTGGAATTGATGGCGAAGGTGAGTTCACCCGGGATCAACGCCATCAGCGCATCGCAAATGGTGTGGCCTTGGGCCTGATGGGGCTCGCGCTTGCCGGCGCGCAGCGAGCGCGCGTGATCGTCAAAACCTTCAGGCTCTGCGGATATCAGCACAGCCTTGGGATAACGCGCCTTGACCGCCGTCGCGATTCCCGCGATGAGGCCGCCGCCCGACGCCGGGGCAACCACGATATCGGGCGTCAAGCCGAGAACCGCGATGTCCTCGGCGATCTCCAGCCCGACCGTGCCCTGACCCGCGATCACAAACGGATCGTCGTAAGGCCGCACCAGCGTCGCGCCTCGCTTGCGCGCGATTTCGCCGGCGATGGCTTCGCGGTCTTCCCGGTCGCGATCGTACAATACGACTTCGGCACCATAGGCCTTGGTGCGTTCGCGCTTGGCGAGCGGCGCGTCCGCCGGCATCACGATGGTCGCCTGCATCTCGAGGATCCGCGCCGCCGCCGCTACGCCCTGGGCGTGGTTGCCGGACGAGAACGCCACCACGCCGCCGCCTCGCGCAGCCTGCGGGATCGAAGACAACTTGTTGAAGGCGCCGCGAAACTTGAACGAGCCGGTGCGTTGCAGCAGTTCCGGCTTCAGGAACACGTTGGTGCCGACCCGCTCATTGAGGGCCGGCGACGACAGCAACGGCGTGTGCACCGCGAACGGCGCGATCACCCGCGCGGCTGCGTCGATGTCGGAGGGATTGACGGGTACCACAGGAGATTGGTCGGTCATCCCCGACTTCTATCGCGGGGATGCGTGCACCGGCAAGGTACCGGGCCCCTCAAGCGACGAAATACGGACCGCGCGGGCGGGGCATCGCTGTCGGTGCCGGCCGCTGCGTGGTTCAGGCGGCGCGGGCCGCAACCGACGGCACCGGTGCTGCCCGGCGCACCGGGTCGGTCCAGGTGATGATTTCAAAACGGCCGTCTTCGTGCTCGACCAGCGCGGTGCAGCTTTCCACCCAGTCGCCGCAGTTCATGTAGCGGACGCCATGCTCGTCGCGGATCGTGGCGTAGTGGATATGACCGCAGATCACGCCATCGGCGCCATGACGGCGTGCCTCCGCGGCGAGGGTCTGCTCGAACGCGCCGATATAGTTGACGGCGTTCTTTACCTTCAGCTTCGCCCATTGCGAAAGCGACCAATAGGGCACGCCGAATGCGCGCCGGAAGAAGTTGACCAGGCGGTTCATCTGGATCGCGAAATCGTAAGCCTTGTCACCGAGGTGGGCGAGCCAGCGCGCGTTCTGCACCACGAGATCGAAGATATCGCCGTGAATCACGAGATAGCGGCGACCGTCGACACCGACATGAACGGTATTTTCGACGACGTCGATGCCGCCGAAATGGGTGCCGTAATAGTTCCGCAGGAATTCGTCATGGTTGCCGGGCACGTAGACGACCTTGGCACCCTTGCGTGCCTTGCGCAGCATCTTCTGCACGAAGTCGTTATGCGATTGCGGCCAGTACCAATTGGATCGCAACGCCCAGCCATCGACGATATCGCCGACCAGATAGATGGTGTCGGCGTCATGGACACGGAGAAAGTCCAGCAAACGTTCGGCCTGCGAACCGCGAGCGCCGAGATGGACGTCGGAGATAAACAAAGTGCGAAAGCGCCTTTCGGGACTCTCTTCACTCATAGCGTCACTTCCCATGTGTGCCCCTAACACAGTCCCGTGACAGCGCGATGACGACTTAGGCCGCCGCTGACACCAGCCGTTCGAAACAATCCAACCTGAAAATTCCAAATGACGAGACCTTCCGCCGCTCGGCGGGGCCAGCTCCCACCGCATCATGGATCAGCGCCCACCGCCCCCAGGCGGTTTCAACCACGCTTCGATCGAGATCGGGTGTGCTCATTCGCCACCGGTCGGGCCCGACGAATCGGACGTTGTCCTACAAAACGGCAGATAGCAGCGCTCTGCGACAGGCAGGCGACAGGCGCCCTCTACGCTGCACCGGTGAATTCCGGATAAGGCTAATAAAACCCGTGGAAATGATGCACCGGTCCGTGGCCATGACCGACGGCCAGGCGATCGGCCGCCGATATCGCGGCGCTGATCCAGCTCTTGGCGCGGCGCACCGCGGTTTCCAGATCATCGCCTTTCGCGAGGCCGGCCGCGATCGCGGACGACAGTGAGCAACCGGTGCCGTGGGTGTTCCTGGTGGCCACGCGCGGCGCGGCCAGCGCGATCATGCCGCCACTGCCGTCGAACAGATAGTCGATACTCTCGGCGCCCTGGCCATGACCGCCCTTGACCAGCACCGCGCGACATCCCATCGCGAGCAGCCGCCGGCCCTGGCGTTCGATCGCGGCCTCGCTCGTAGCGACCGCTTCCTGCAACAGCGCCGCCGCTTCCGGCAGATTTGGCGTGACCAGCGACGCCTGCGGAATGAGCTTGGTTCGCAGCGCCTCCACCGCATCGCGCGCCAGCAGATGATCGCCCGAGGTGGCGACCATCACGGGGTCGAGCACGACATGCCCGGGCCACCATCGCGCCAGCCCGGCAACGATGGCATCGATCACGGGGCGTTGCGCCACCATGCCGATCTTGACGACCTTGACGTCGAGATCGCCGAACACCGCGTCGATCTGCGCGGTCACAAACTCGGCAGGCACCGGGTGAATGCCGCTGACCCCGGTGGTGTTTTGGGCGGTGAGCGCGGTGATGACGGAGGCGCCGTAAACGCCGAGCGCGGCAAACGTCTTCAGGTCCGCCTGCACGCCGGCACCGCCCGACGAATCCGAGCCGGCGATGGTAAGCGCGACCGGTATCGTCATGGCTGTTTGCGCGGAAATTTCAGCACGCCGCCGAAGGTCATGTTCTGTCCTAGCGCGGCATGCTATTGGCAGCAAGTTCGCTTGCCCTGGCCCGTCGGATGCGGGTCTATTGCCCTCACGCGACGCCCCCCGGAGACGACAGCGATGGTTCCATTTTTCGTCCAGTTCAAGTGCAAGCTCGGCCAGTCCTATGCCGTCGCCAATGCGCTGGCCGAGGCCGAGATCGCCTCGGAGATCTATTCCACCGCCGGCGATTACGACCTGCTGGTCAAGTTCTACGTCGACAACGACACCGACATCGGACACTTCGTCAACGAGAAGGTGCAGGTCATCCCGGGCATCCAGGACACCCACACGATCATCACCTTCAAGGCGTTCGGCCCGGGCTAGACCGGCGAACTATTTATCGAGGAATTACAGCGCGATGAGACCGCCGGATAACCGCAAGCGCGCCGGTTGCGTCTGCTTGGTGACCTCGCGTTAACAGCTTCGCGGCGATAGTCGGCACGGCGGGGGCAGCGGCCCGCAAGGGCAAGGCACCGACGATGACCATCGCCAACGCCGCATCGGGGCACGGCAAGGCCAACGGCCTGGGCTTGGCGGCGTTGCGTGTGCACCCGCTCGCGGCGATCATGCTGATAGCCGCAGCACTTCGCTTGCCGCTCGCGTTCTGGCCTAACTTCCAGCATCCCGACGAGATCTTCCAGTACCTCGAACCCGCCTGGCGCATGCTCGGGCATGACAGCATCATGTCGTGGGAGTGGCGATACGGCATGCGCGGATGGTTGCTGCCGACGGCATGGGCCGGTCCGGTCGCGCTCGGCGATTGGCTGGTTCCGGGCGGGATCGGCGGCTTCATTCTCCCGCGCCTGCTCGCCGCCACGGCGTCATTGTCGATCGTGATCTCGGCCTGGGCATTCGGCGCGCGGGTGTCCCGGATGCACGCGATCGGCGCCGGCTTCGTTGCGGCGATCTGGTTCGAGCTTGTGTATTTCGCGCCACATACCCTGGGCGAACCGCTGGCGACGGCTACCCTGTTGCCGGCCGCGCTGCTGCTGACGCGCGCGACGCCGTCACCGCGCGACCTGATGGGTGGCGGCGCATTACTGGCCCTGACCATCCTGTTCCGCTTCCAATACGCGCCCGCGGTCGCGACGCTTGTGATCGGCACGTGCTGGCGGCATTGGGCGCGAATGATCCCGATCACCATCGGCGGGATGGCGGTACTGGCGGTCGGCGCCGTGGTCGACGCTGCGCACGGCGCGGTGCCGTTCGCGTGGCTTGTCGCCAATGTCGGGCTGAATTTGCTGCGCGATCGCGCCGCCGAATTCGGCGTGATGCCCGTCACCGCCTACATCAACAGCTTCTGGTACATGTGGTCGATCGCAATCGTGCCGCTGCTGTTCGCGATCGTTCGGGGCTGGCGACACGCGCCGCTGCTGGCATGGGCCGCGTCGGTCAATTTCGGGTTCCACAGCCTGATCGGCCATAAGGAATATCGCTTCATCTTTCTGTCCGTTGCCGTGCTGGTAATCATCGCCGCGCTCGGCTCGGTCGACTGGATCGCGATGCTCCGAAGCAAACCCGGCTGGCGCCGATGGGCGGTTCCCCTGTTCGCCGGCGGCTGGGTCGCCGTGTCGGCGCTGCTGGCGATGACAGGCATGATGCCGGATTACTGGATGCGCGGAATCGGCGCGGCGAAGCTTGCCGCCGAATTGCGGGCCGACCCGCAGATGTGCGGCCTTGCGCTTTACGACACGCCATTTTTCCTGCTGCCGGGTCGGGAGCGCCTCGCCGGCGCCACGCCCCTGTTCGCGCTCAATTCGAACGATCCGCTTGTCGCCGATCGGCTGGAAACGATCGCACCCAGGCTATCGCCTGCCTTCAATCGGATTCTTGCACGTCGTTCGCTGCAAAAGTCGTTGCCGCCTGATTTTTCGCCGCGTGACTGCGGGAGCGTCGGCGGCGACGAGGTCTGCATCTTTGCGCGGAACGGCGGTTGTGATGCCGACGTGGCAACGTCATTTAGGATCAACGACGTGCTGGCGCGTAGCGATCTCTAAGCACAGGTCGCCGATCTTCGCGCTTTACCCAAGGTCAGCGACAAAAACGCCCTAATCCAGAGTGTTGCACCACAACCACAGGTGCGCGCGATTAGTACCAAGCCGCCTTGCTATCGCCAGCTAGATTCGTTCTATTCGTTTCGAGAACGATTTTGGAAACACTTGGAAACGACCGCGATGGTTCCGCTTTATTTTCCATCGGTTCCGGCGGGCATCGCGCGATCGAGCCTGTTCGCGGGTTTTTAGTACCGGCATCCCGTTTCAGGGGCGCCAGCTGTTTTGGTTCCGAAACCAATTTTGAGCCGCTCCCACCTTCTCCAAGGTCGGATGGTTCCGGCGTGGGTCTGCATGTTTCATTCGCGCGGCGCATTTGTTGCCATTGACAGCCTTGCTCCGGAACCGAAGGCCAGCGCTTTTCGCGCGGAGATCGCCGGGCTGCGCGCAATCGCGGTCATCGCCGTCGTGCTATTTCACCTCGACGCCGACGGCCTGCGGGGTGGTTTCATCGGAGTCGATATCTTCTTCGTTATTTCGGGCTACCTGATCTCGCGTAATATTTTGCTCGACTTGCGGGCCGGCCGCTTTTCTCTCGGCCAGTTTTACGTGAGGCGGACCCGACGGATTTATCCCGCCCTGATTTTCACGGTGGCGGCGACGTATCTCTGCGGCGCCCTGTGGTGCTCACCCCAGATGTTCCTTGATCTCGCCAAGGAATGCACCCACGCGCTGCTCTCGATCTCGAACATTCAATACTGGCGGGAGTCCCATCAATATTTCGCCCACGACTCGCAAGAACTGGGGCTGCTGCATTGCTGGTCGCTGTCCCTCGAGGAGCAGTTCTATTTGTTCTGGCCGCTGCTCCTGGTGCTGACGTGCAAAATGGGCCGCACCTTTCAGGTAATCGCAGTCGCCGCGGTCGTTTCGTTCCTTTCCTCGATCGTCATCGCGAGAAGCGATCCACAGGCGGCGTTTTTTCTGATGCCGTTTCGCATATTCGAGTTTGCCTGCGGCGCGCTGGTGCTGCTGCTGGAAAGCAGGTTTCGGCTGAGCGGCACGGCAGCCAATATTCTGTCCGCCGCCGGCCTGCTCTGCATCGCCGCCAGCGCGATCCTGTTCAGTTCGGATATGCCGTATCTCGAAGCGGTCAGCCTGCTGCCCTGCCTCGGCGCGGCTGCGATCATTTGGTCCGGCAATGGGGCATACGCATCGAAGATCCTGACCAATCCCGTGATGGTTGGCGTGGGCGCGATCTCGTATTCTCTCTATCTTTGTCACTGGCCGATTATCTTCTTCGCGCGCTTTATTTTTGGAGAGGCGGCAAACTCGGCGACAGCCATGTTGATGATGATCGCCTTGATGACCGTCGTCGCCATCGGCATGTATCTCTCGATCGAGCGCCGTTTCATTCAGCCGGCCGGCGCGCCTCCGGTCACGTTCTGGAAGAATGCAGCGGCCTTTGGCTCGGTCACCCTGGTGCTGGTCGCTATTACGCACACCACTTTCCTGCAAAAGGGTTTCGCATGGCGGTTGCCGCCGGATGCGGAAGAATTGGCCCACTTACAGAGTTACCCGACAGGCCGTGACATCGAACCGGTTTCAGGGCCGGCCGTTCTTTCCTTGGTCGGGGATTCCTATGCCGCGCAGTACATGGCGGGGCTGTCGCCTCTGCTGAAGCCGTTCAACACGCGGTTTGATTTGATGGTCGGCTCGGGCTGTCCGATCCTGGAGGGCGTTATCGTAAGGGGCCCTCTCGGCGAGGATTGCCGATCGTTGCGTGACCGAACGCTGCTCAAGCTCGAAAATACCGACCTGCCGATTGCGTGGACGCAGGCTTGGGAGTTTTACAGCGATAAAACCATCGCTTTCGAATCCGGGGCCGACGCAGGATCGGAGGGCGCCGGAACCTTTGCGCACAGGCTGCAGAACGCCATCGAGCGAACGATCGAAAGAATCACGGCGCGCGGCCAGCGCCTCCTCATCATCGGCGCGCAGGTCACCGCAGGCTGTCGCATCAACCGTCCGCGCCTGCTGCAGGGTCCGCTGCCTCACATGCCGGAACCGCCATGCCCGCCGATCAGCCGGGAATCCGTCGAACAGTCGACCGGTCCGATCGATCGAATGTTCGCGCGCATCCAGGCCAAATGGCCCGGCAAATTCGAATTGTTGAGACCGACGGATTATTTTTGCGACGAGACCTGCCCCGTCGTCAAAGACGGGATCTGGCTCTATTCCGACCACATGCACTTCTCCGTCGCCGGATCGAAATACATGGTAAATCAGGCTTCACCCCGCTTCCGGGAGTTTGTGGCGTCGCGTTAGCGCGATCGCGGAAGCGGGTGCGCTGCGACGGCCTAGGAGGTCTTTTTCGGGCGCGGCGGCCCGTCCACCGGCGGAAGCGATTTGATATATTCCGCGATAGCGGCGCGATCGCCGTCGCTCAATTGCGAAGTGTTCCTGATCACGCTCCCCATCGAACCCCCGATTGTGTCGCCATCAGGCGTTTGTCCGGTCTGGAGAAAATAGGCGATGTCCTTGTCGCTCCAATCCGCCAGTCCTTTTTGCGTGATGTTCGGCACCCAGCCCTTGCCTTCCGGATTCGGGCCACCGGCGAAACGTTGCGCCGCGATGATGCCGCCGAGGAAATTGCGCGGGCTGTGACACTCGGCGCAATGACCGAGGCTGTTGACGAGGTAGGCGCCGCGATTCCACTGCGCCGAACGCGCCGCATCCGGGACGAAAGGTTTGTCGTCCATGAACAGCAATTTCCATATCCCGATATTGCGGCGAATATCGAACGGAAACGGCACGTCGTGATCGCGCACCTTGCCCGACACCGGAGCGAGCGTTCTCAAATAGGCGAAGAGGTCGCGGATGTCGGCGACCTTCGCATGCGCGTAGGTGGTATAAGGAAAGGCCGGAAAGTAATGAACGCCGGTTGGAGAAACTCCCCGCATCACGGCGTTGACGAATTGCGTTTCCGTCCACCGTCCGATGCCGTCGGTCGGATCGGGTGAAATATTCGGGACGTAGAACGTTCCAAACGGAGAGCCCAGCGCAAGGCCCCCGCCAAGCTTCAGGCGATCGGACTGGGCGGGCACAGCGTGACAGGACGAACATCCACCGGCGTTGAATATCACCTGCCCGTTCGCAACGTCGGCCGTATAGGGCGGTCCACTCAGGTCAAGCGTAGCCGCCGGAGCGCTGAGCCACCAGTAAACCGCAACCGCTACAACGGTAGCTAAGACAGCAGCAATGACAATTCGTCGGGGCATTCTTCGATCCGTTGCATGGGGCTTCAACTTAGCTGCTCGCCGCAGGACTTCCATCCATAGACTAGCGGAAAATTTATACGACGCCTGGAAGCGAGGCTGGAATAAAGCCCGAATCGCATTGTTTTGAAGAGACCGTGCCGCTTTGCGATGCACCGTCACTCGACGTCAACCGGGAGAATACCATGCCGAAAACCAACACCATGCTTGCTGCGTTTGCGCTAAGCATCACCGTCGCCCTCGCCGGCCCCGCTTTCGCCGAGAAGATGAAAGCAACCCTCGACGGCAAATCGGAAGTGCCGCCCACCACGAGCGCCGGCAAGGGCGCCGCCGACATCAACTACGATGCCGCCACCAAGAAATTGACCTGGAAGGTGACTTATTCCGGTCTCATCGGGTCCCGCGACCGCAGGGCATTTCCATGGGCCGGCCGAAACCGGCAAGAACGCCGGCGTCGCCGTTCCCATCTCGAACATCGCCTCGAGCCCTGCCGAGGGCAGCGCCACGCTGACCGACGCCCAGGCCGCCGATCTGATGGCCGGCAAGTATTACGTCAACATCCACACCGCGGCCAATCCGGGCGGCGAGATCCGTGGCCAGGTGACGAAATAAGGGTGTCGAAATAACGCGCTTCGATCGGCGGAAAAAGAAGGGGCGGATGCTCGATGCACCCGCCCCTTTTTCCTTGGATGCGCGACAGATAGCGCGGAGACCGAGATAGCGCGGAATCAGCCGTTCTTGACGCGGAACGTCTCGTGGCAGGCACCGCATTGCTTGCCTATGGCGGGAAGCGCCACTTTCAATGCGTCGAGATCCTTCACCGACTTGGCGTCGTTCACCGCCTTGCCGAAGCTTGCAATGTGCTCGCTGAAACCGGCCTTATCTTCCCAGATCTTGGGTGAAGAGCTGTAATCGCCTTCCGCCTTAAGCCCCTTCATGCTCTCGGGAAACAGCGTCGGCAACTTCTTGACGGTTTCCTCAAACTGGGCGAGCGCGGCATTGACGGTCGCCTGGTCGTAGGGCTTTTCGCCCTTGACCATCGCGGCCAGCGCGCCGGCATTCTTGCCGTTGCCCTTCATCTGGTCCTGCGCCACCTTGACCGCGTCCTGCTGCGCCACCACTGCGCCTGCTCCCAGCAACAACGTTCCGACAACCACGACAGTTCGCATCATCATTCCGATCACCTCGCTTTTGATCGCGCGACCGCATTGCGAAGCGCGCGTTGTGGCCATAGTAACGCAACCCCGCCGCCGGCGTTTCATTCC
The DNA here is from genome assembly GCA_963756215.1 of uncultured Alphaproteobacteria bacterium. GTDB lineage: Bacteria > Pseudomonadota > Alphaproteobacteria > Rhizobiales > Xanthobacteraceae > Bradyrhizobium. Next base: position 262,018 of record CAVWMY010000007.1, read on the forward strand.
CGGCGGCGAATATCACAGGCCATGCCGGCGCTGATGCTCGCGGATCGCGATCCAGACGCGCTCCGAGGTCGCCGGCATATCGATATGGTCGATTTTGTACTCGCGCCACAGGCCGTCGATGATCGCATTGACGACCGCTGGACAGGACCCGATCGCGCCGGCCTCGCCCGCGCCCTTGACCCCCAGCGGATTGGTCTTGCAGGGCACGTTATGGGTTTCGAACACGAAGGACGGACCATCGGCGGCGCGCGGCAGCGCGTAGTCCATGAAGGTGCCCGTGACGAGCTGGCCGTCTTTTGGATCGTAGACCGCCTGCTCCATCAAGGCCTGGCCGATGCCCTGCATGGCGCCGCCGTGAACCTGGCCGGCCAGCAGCAGCGGGTTAAGCGTCACCCCGAAATCGTCGACGATGACGTAATTTGCAATCGCGACGATGCCGGTGGCGGGGTCGATCTCGACCTCGGCGACGTGCGTGCCGTTCGGGAAGGTGCCGTCGGCGCTGGAGAACGTCGCGCTTGCGTTCAGCTTCGAGGGGTCGACGCCGGCGCGCTTGGCGAGATCGGCGAAGCTGACCGAGCGGTCGGTGCCCGCGATCCGTACCGTGCCCTCATTGATCTCGAGGTCTCCGGCGCTGGTCTCCAGCGCTTCGGCGGCGATCTCGCGCAAATTCTCTCCGAGCGTACGGGTGGCGCGCTCGACGCTGACGCCGCCGGTCGGGATCGAGGCCGAACCTCCGGTGCCGAGGCCGCTCGCGATCTGGTCGGTGTCCCCCTGAAAGATGTGGACACGTTCCGGCGCGATACCGAACTGCTCGGCAACCAGCTGAGCGTAGGCGGTCTGGTGGCCCTGCCCGCTCGACTGCGTACCGATCAGCACCGACACGTCGCCATTGGGATCGAGCCGGACATTGGCGGTCTCATCCCCCATGGTGCCGCAGACTTCGACGTAGGTCGCAAGGCCGATGCCGCGCACCAGGCCCTGCCTCTTCGCCGCCTTTGCGCGCTTGGGGAATTCCTTCCAATCCGCGATTTCCATCGCCCGCTTCATGTGCGCGGTGAAGTCGCCGGAGTCGTAGACCTTGCCGGTCGCCGTCTTGTAGGGCATCGCGCGCGGCGCGATGAAGTTCTTGCGCCGGATCGCGTCCGGCGTCATGCCGAGCTTGCGCGCGGCCGCGTCGACCAGCCGCTCCACCACATAGGCGGCCTCCGGCCGGCCGGCGCCACGATAGGCGTCGACCGGCACGGTATTGGTGAAAACCGTGCGTACCCGACAGTGAAACGCCTGGATGTCGTAGAGGCCCGGCAACATGCCGGCGCCGCCGTGCGGAATGTAAGGACCGAAGGTCGACAGATACGCGCCCATGTCGCCCATCAGGTCGACATCCATCCCCAAGAACCGGCCGTCCTCGGCGAGCGCCATCCGCGCGGTCGTGACGTTGTCGCGGCCCTGCGCATCCCCCATGAAGTGATCGGCGCGGTCGGCGGCCCACTTCACGGTCTTGCGCAGCTTGCGCGCGGCAACCGCGGCCAGCGCATATTCGCGATAGGGAAACAGCTTGGTGCCGAAGCCGCCGCCGACATCCGGGCAGATCACCCGCATCTTTTCGACCGGAATGTTCAGGATATTCTGGCACAGGATATCACGCAGCCGATGGCTGCCCTGGCTGCCGATGGTCAGCGTCAGATGATCCCGCTTGGCGTCGTACTCGCAAACCACCGCGCGCGTTTCCATGAAATTGGTCACGACGCGGGGATTGACGATCGATATTTCGGCGACCGCATGCGCCTTGGCGAAAGCCGCATCGGTCGTTTGCTTGTCGCCGAGCGAAACGTCGAACAGCACGTTGCCGGGATGATCCGGCCAGACCTGCGGCGCGCCCTTCTTCACGGCATTGACGAGGCCGACCACCGCCGGGAGCGGGGTCCAGTTGGTCTCGATTGCCTCGATCGCATCGCGGGCCTGATCGATGGTATCCGCGACGACGAACGCGACGGCGTCGCCGACATGGCGCACCTCGCCCTCGGCAAGGATCGGATAGACCGGTCCGGTAAACGGATTGACTTCCAGATTGAACAGGCACGGCAAACCGCCGAGATGCTTGACGTCTTCAGCCGTCAGGATCGCGCCGACACCCGGCAAGCCGCGGGCGCGGGTCGCGTCGATGGTGAACTTGGCGTGCGCGTGCGGCGAGCGCAGCACCAGCGCATGCATCGAAGCCTGCGGCGCGTGGTCATCGGTGTAACGACCCTTGCCGCGAATGAGCGCATCGTCTTCCTTGCGAAGCACGCTTTGACCGACGCCGAACTTGATGGGAGCCATCATTTCTCCGAATGCAACCTGGATTTGACCGCATATTGCAGCGGATCGCGTAGAAGCGCAAACGGCTTCAGCTCCGAAGCAGCGACCGTATCCAGCCCGTCCCGAACAGCAACAGGATCAATCCGCCATAGACGACGATTCCGACGGCGATCAGCAACAGCAGCATTGCTTCGTCTCGCAGCACGCCCAGTTGCGCAATGTGCACCGCCGCAAAGTGGGCTGTAAGCCAGAACGCCGCCGCCAGCACGACGCCCGATATCGCAAACTTTGCCAGCGATCGCACGAACGTGCTGTCGAATTCGAGATATCCCGCGCGCACCGAAAACCCGACCACTAACAAAAGATTGATCCAGGCTCCCACCGCGGTCGCAAGCGCGAGACCGACCTGCGCCAGCGATCCCATCAGCACGACTTTTAGTAAAAGATTGATGGCAAGACCTGTGAGAGAGGCTTTCACCGGGGTCGCGGTGTTTTTTCGGGCGTAGAATGCCGAGACCGCGCTGCGAATCGTAACGAACGGAATAAGGCCGATGGCATAAGCAGCGAGCGTGGCGCCCGCCGCGGCGGCGTCGGCCTTGGTGAATGCGCCGCGGGCAAACACCGCACGCATCAGCACGTCCGACACTGTCAGGAAAGCGGCGACGAACGGCACCGTCGCCAACAAGGTAAATTCGAACGCGCGGCGCTGCGACGCCATCGCGCCGGCATCATCGCCCGCGGTGATCCGCCGCGACATTTCGGGCAACAACACCGTGCCGATGGCAATGCCGATGACGCCGATCGGCAACTGATAGAGCCGCTCGGCATAATACAACGCCGACAACGCTCCCGCGGGCAGGAAGGTCGCAATGATCGTATCGGCGAAGATCGCGACCTGCGTCCCCATCGAGCCCAGCGTCGCCGGTCCGATCGCGCGGAAAAACGCACGGACATCCTCATCGAGCCGCAACGGCGCAAAACGCGGCAGGCCGCCATGGCGCGCGAGATCGCCGGCCAGCAGAAAATATTGCAGGAAGCCGGAAATCAGTACGCCCCAGGCCGCAGCGTGACCGGGGGTGGGAAACCAGGCGGCCAACGCCAGCGTCGCCATCATCGAGATGTTGAGGAAAATCGACGCCGCCGCGGCGCTGGCGAACCGATGCATCACGTTGAGCATGCCGCCGTAGAGCGTGACCATCGTGATCAGCAGCAGGTAGGGAAAGGTGATGCGGGTGAGCTCGATCGCAAGACGGCGCTGCTCGGGATCGTCGGTGAAACCCGGCGCCAGGATGCTCATCGCCTGCGGCATGAAGAGCCATGCGACGACGAGCAGAACCACTTGCGACAGAAACAGCAGGGTGAAGATGCGGTCCGCGAACAACCGGGCCGAGGTCTCGCCGCCCTTGCCGTGGACGTGGGCGTAGGCCGGAATGAAGGCGGTGTTGAAGGCGCCCTCGGCAAAGATCGCGCGGAAATTATTCGGCAGCCGCAGCGCCACGAAAAACGCGTCCGCCATCGGCGTCGCGCCGAGGATTGCCGCAAGCATGATGTCGCGCGCAAAGCCCGTCAGCCGCGAGAGGAGCGTATAGCCGCCGACGGTGAAGATACGACCGAGCATCCGCCGCTTCTACAGCAACCGCCGGTGCTTCAAAATGGTCAAATCGGACGCTTCAACCGTTTTGCGGCGGCATCACGCCGCCAGCGCACCCCGCACGGCCCCGATGATTCGCTCCTGCGTGGGAGCGTCGAGGTAGGCGTGCATCGGCAGGCTGATCACGTCTTCGGAGAGCTGTTCACTGACGGGCAGCCCGCCCTCGGCGACCGGAAAATCCCGGTACGCGGTCTGCTGGTGCATCGACTTCGGATAATAGATCGCGGTCGGAACGCCCTGCGCCTTCAGCGCCGCCGCGAAGCCGTCGCGATCGGTCCCCTTCGGCAGGCGAATGGTATATTGCGCCCAGACCGAGGTGCATCCGGCCGCCAGATGCGGGACGGTCACCACGTTGCCGAGCCCGCGCGCATAGCGCTCCGCGGCTACATTGCGCGCGGCGATCTCGTCATCGAATATCTTCAGCTTCTCGATCAGGATCGCCGCCTGCATGGTATCGAGCCGCCCGGTGAGCCCGAGACGGACATTGTCATACTTGTCCGATCCCTGCCCGTGGACGCGAATGCTCCGCAGCGTCGCCGCGAGTTCGGCGTCGTCGGTGAAGATCGCCCCGCCGTCGCCGAAGCAGCCAAGCGGCTTGGCGGGGAAAAAGCTGGTCGCGGTGGCAAGGCCGAAGGTGCCGAGACGGCGGCCCTTGTAGCTGGCGCCAAAGCCCTGCGCGGCGTCGTCGAGCACGAACAGGCCTTCGGCATCGGCGATCGCAATGATCGCGTCATGGTCGGCGCTCTGGCCGAACAGATCGACCGGAATCACCGCCCTCGGCTTGAGACCGAGCTTGCGTGCGGTGGCAATGCCGCGCTTGAGCGAGGCGGCCGAGATGTTGAAGGTTGCCTCGTCGACATCGACGAATACCGGCGTCGCGCCGGTCAGCGCCACCGCCTCGCCGGTCGCACAAAACGTGAAGGACGGACACAGCACCGCATCGCCGCGGGCTATGCCCTTGGCCATCAGCACCATCAACAGCGCGTCGGTGCCGCTGGCGCAGCTTACTACATGCCTGGCGCCGCTGAAATCGGCCAGTAACGCCTCAAGCTGCGTCACCTCCGGCCCGTTGATGAACTGGCAGTGGGTAAGGACGCGCGACACCGCCTCGTCGATCGACCTGCCGAGCCGGCGGCGTTGCGCGCCGATATCGATAAAGGGCACGGGTTCTACGGACATGTGCTGGTTCATGACGCCTTCAAAACGATCGAGAACGGGTCAGCCGGCAACGCGGCGAGGCCCTTTGCGGGCAGCGGCAGGCTTTGCGGGGTTTTCCAGGCAGCGGATCGCGATTTCAAGGCTGGCAACGGCCTCGTCGCCGGTCACCGCGGGCACGCCGCCGGCGTGGACGGCGTCGAGGAATGCGATCAACTCGGCGCGCAGCGGTTCGTCGTGGCCGACGGGCAGATGGCGCATCGAATAGCTGCCGTCAGGCTTGAAGCCGAAGCACTCGGTGACCTGACGTGTCAAGAGATCGCCCATGACGTATTTGCCGCGGGTGGCGACGGTGACGCTTCGCGCCTTGAAGGGCGTCAGCCAGTTGGTGTTGATGTGCGCGAGCACGCCCGAGGCGGTGCGGAATTGCAGCAGCGCGATGTCTTCCCGTTCGGCGACGGCGCAGGAGAGTTGCGGCTGCACCTCGACGATATCGGACTCGGTGAACCACCGGATCAAGTCGATGTCGTGCACCGCAAGGTCGATCACTACACCGACATTCGACATGCGCGGCGGAAACGGACCAACGCGGGTGATGGCGATCGAGAGAATATCTTCGCCGGATATCGCCTGCTTGATGGCGGCGACCGCCGGGTTGAACCGCTCGACATGGCCTACCATCAGGGTGACGCCGGCGTGGCGGGCGGCGGTGACGATGTCCTGCCCCTCCTCGACCGAGGATGCGATCGGCTTTTCGACGAGGACGTGGATCTTGCGTGCGATCGCGGCCAACGCGATCTCGTGATGCAGATGCGTCGGCGCGGCGATGGTCAGGGCGTCCACGCCTTCCTCGATCAACTGATCCAGTTGCTCGAAGGTACGGCAGCCCGCCAATTCGGTAGCGCGCGTGCGATGCGCCGGCAGGGGATCGACGACCCCGACCAGCGTTGTACCCGGCAAACCGGCCAGCACCCGGGCGTGATTGCTGCCCATGACGCCTGCGCCGACCACCCCGACCCGAATCGAACGCTTGGCATCGGCGCTCACGCCGGACGTGGCCCCTTTAGAACTCATTCCGTTGACCTCGGTAATGTTTTTGTCACGAACACCCACGCGCCTCTCCTAGCATGCCGCCACAAATGTGGCGAATGCCGAAATACGAAGCCGAACACGTTTTGATTCAAAGAATTACATCATTTTCAGAGCATAGCGAGCGCGGAATCCGGTTCCGGCGCCCCCTCGCAGCTCATGAACGGCGGTAATCGTCCTCGATGCGGATGATGTCGTCCTCGCCCAGATAGCTTCCGGTCTGCACCTCGATGAGCTCCAGAAGGATCTTGCCGGGGTTTTCCAGCCGATGGACGGCGCCGATCGGGATGTAGATCAATTCGTTCTCATGCACGACCTTGACTGATTCGTTGACGGTCACCCGCGCGGTGCCGCGCACCACGATCCAGTGCTCGGAACGGTGATGGTGTTTTTGCAGAGACAGCCGCTCGCCCGACTTCACGGTTATGCGCTTGACCTGATGACGATCGCCATTGTCGACCGACTGGTAGGACCCCCACGGGCGGTGCACCCGGAGGTGATTCTCGGTCACCTGCGGCGCGACGGTCTTCAGCTTGGCGACCAGCCGCTTCAGTCCGTTGGCGTCTTTCTGCCGCGACACCAGCACCGCATCCTGGGTCGCGACGACCACGAGATCGTCGACCCCTTCCAGCGCCACCAGCGCCTTGTCGGTCGAAACGTTGCAGTTGCGCGAATCCTCGAACACGGCGACGCCCTGCGCCGCATTGCCCTCGCCGTCCTTGTCCGACAATTCCCACACCGCATGCCAGGACCCGACGTCGGACCAGCCGCAGGACACCGGCACCACCGAGGCACGCGAGGTCTTTTCCATCACCGCGTAGTCGATCGAGATCGCTTTGGCCTTTGCAAACAAATCCGGGTCGAGCGTCACAAAACCGAGGTCACGTCCGGCCTTCCTCACGCTGTCGCCGACGACTTGCACGCTCTCGGGATCGATGTTGCGATACTCATCGAGCAACACCGAAGCGCGGAACATGAAGTTGCCGCTGTTCCACAGATAGCCGGACTCGATATAACCGGCGGCGGTGACCGGATCGGGCTTTTCGACGAACTTAACGACCGAGCGAACCTCACCGGAGATGACTTCACCGGGGCTGATGTAACCATATTCGGTGGCCGCCCGCTCCGGTTGAACGCCGAAGGTCACGATGCGTCCGCCGGCCGCCGCGACCAGGCCCTGCCGACAGGCGGCGATAAACGCCGGCGTATCGCCGACCACGTGATCGGCCGCGAGCGCCAGCACGATCGCCTCGCTGTCGCGCATCTCCGCAAATACCGCGCCGGCGGCAATCGCGGGGCCGGAATCCCGCCGCACCGGCTCGAGCAGGACATCGGCTTCACGCCCGATTTCGGCCAGCTGCTCCATCACCATGAAACGATACGCCGCATTGGTGATGATGATCGGCCGTTCGAACAGCGTCGCATCAGACACCCGCAGGATGGTATCCTGAAACGTCGAACGCGCGCCGAACAGCGCCAGGAACTGCTTCGGACGGACTTCGCGCGAAGCGGGCCACAGCCTGGTTCCGGCTCCGCCGCACATGATCAGTGGAACAATTCGTCTGTCCATCGAAGCCTCAAAGTTTGTAGTGGTCGCGATACCACACGACAAATTCGCGAATGCCGTCCTCGATCGAGGTCTCGGGCCGGAGCCCTGTGTCGCGCATCAGAGCCGCGACGTCAGCGAACGTTTCCGTGACATCGCCCGGCTGCATGGGCAGCATATCCTTTATCGCGGTGCGACCCAACTCGCGCTCCAGAAGCGAGACCACGTGCAGAAGTTCTTCCGGATGCTGGTTGCCGATGTTGTACAGCCGCGCGGGCGCGTGGCCGTCGTCATCGATGGCAGGAACGTGATCGATGAGGCGCAGCACGATGCGACTGACGTCGTCGATATAGGTGAAGTCGCGTCGCATCCTGCCATGGTTGAAAAGCCTGATCGGCGCGCCTTCAAGGATTGCCTTGGTGAACAGGGAGATCGCCATATCGGGCCGTCCCCAGGGCCCGTAGATGGTGAAAAACCGCAAGCCGGTAACCGGAAGGCGATAGAGATGGCTGTACGAATAAGCCATCAGTTCGTTGGCCTTTTTGGTCGCCGCGTAGAAACTCACGGGATGATCCGTCTTATCATCAATGGAAAACGGCACTTTTGTGTTCGCGCCGTAAACCGAGGATGACGACGCATACAACAAGTGCCGGCAGCCATTGTGCCGGCATCCCTCCAGCACATTGCAAAAGCCCTCGAGATTGGCGTCGACATAGGCGTGGGGATGATCGATCGAGTGGCGAACGCCGGCCTGCGCCGCGAGGTGGACCACCACTCCAAAGCGATGTTGTGCAAACAGCGCCGCCACACCCGCGCGATCCGCCAGATCGGTCTGCGCGAAGCTGAAACGCGGATTCCCTTGCAGCAGACTCAGCCGCGCCCGCTTCAGCGCCGGATCGTAATAAGCGTTGAGATTGTCGAGGCCGACGACATCGCGGCCTGCGGCCAGCAGCGCCCGGGCGACGTGAAAGCCGATGAAACCGGCCGCTCCCGTAACCAATATGGTTTGATCGGACATCGAATCCCCAGCGGCGCCCGGTCCGGCTTCGCCCATCCGGCCTCGGCTTGTTTACCCGCCGCCTCGGCGATGCCGCAATACCCGTTTGGGCGCGGCTATTGCCAGACCGGCTCTAAAACCATACCAAGGCGGCGAAGTTCGGCGCCCGGCGCCGGTCGCCTTGTTTTTGACCTTCTCCCAGATCACACGAAGCCGGGTGAGATGCGCCGGATCCTGCTTTCGATCCTCAAGATCCTGATCTCGGCGGCGCTGCTTTACCTGGCGCTGCGCAAGGTCAACCTCGCCAACCTCGTGTCGCGCATCGATGTTGCGAGCCTGGGCTGGATCGGTCTCGCGATCGCCGTGACCTTCTTCCAGATTTTCGTCGGCGCGTGGCGATGGCGGGAGATCAGCGCGGAATGCGACGCGCCCCTGACGATCCAGCAGGCGACGCGCTTCAACGTGATCGGAACCTTCTTCAACCAGACGCTTCCGTCCTCGATCGGCGGCGACGCCGTGCGGCTCTGGCTGGTCGCGCGCGGCGGAGCGGGCTGGCGCGCGGCGACCTATTCCATTTTCGTCGATCGGGCCATCGGCCTGATCGCGCTGGCGATCGTCATCGTCGCGAGCCTGCCGTGGAGCTACGGCCTGATCCGTGATCCCGCCGGCCGCTCGGCGCTGCTGCTGGTCGATTTCGCCGCGCTCGCGAGCGGGTTCGGATTCCTCGTTCTCGGCCGGCTGCCGTGGCCGTGGTTGAAGCGCTGGTGGGGCACGCATCACCTCTATGCCTGCTCGACGATCGCCAACCGGGTGCTTTTCAGCCGCAAGCGGGGACCGACGATCGCGATCCTTTCGCTGCTTGTCCATGTTCTCGCCGTCGTCATCGCCTGGTGCGTGGTGCGATCGATCGCCGCGCCGGTGACGTTCGGCCAGACCTTCCAGCTGATCCCGCCGGTCATGCTGATCACCATGCTGCCGATCTCGATTGCCGGATGGGGAGTGCGAGAGGCCACGATGGGGCTGGCGTTCGGCTATGCCGGACTGATGGCCAGCGAGGGCGTCAACGTATCGTTGCTGTTTGGCGCGGTATCCTTCATCGTCGGCGCCTTCGGCGGGCTGGTGTGGATTTTCAGCGCCGAGAAGGCGGCGCAGGGCGCGGCGCCGATCCAGGTTCCCGAATAACGGCCACATTGCACAGAATGACCATTCCCGCATTGCTTCTCGCGCTCGTTGCTGCCGCAGCGGTTTCGGCGGCCATGACCTGGGCCACCCGGCCCATGCTGTTGCGGCACGCGCTTGCAAAACCGAATGCCCGCTCGTCGCATCGGATTCCGACGCCGCAAGGCGCAGGCATCGCCGTGATCGCCGCAACGCTTGCGGTCGCCGCCGTGATCGTCGCCGCCGGCGGCGCGACGAACGCGACAATTCCCGTCGCGGCCTTCGCCGCAACGGTTTTCATTGCGGTCGTGGGCTTTGCCGACGACGTCAAATCCATCGAAGTGCTGCCGCGGCTGTTGCTGCAGGCGGTAGCCGTCGCAGCCGTCATCTTCACGCCGTCCGACGACCTCCGGATCGTTCCGGCCTGCCCGCTCTGGATCGAGCGCAGCATGCTCCTGATCGCGGGCCTGTGGTTCGTCAATCTCGTCAACTTCATGGACGGCCTCGACTGGATGACCGTGGCCGAGGTGGTCCCGATCACCGGCGCCATGGTGATACTTGGCTGGCTAGGTGATCTTCCCGCGACTGAAACCCTCGTTGCGGCGGCGCTGTGCGGCGCGATGCTCGGGTTCGCACCATTCAATCGACCCGTAGCGAAGGTTTTTCTCGGCGACGTCGGAAGCCTTCCGATCGGCCTGCTGTTGGGCTGGTGCCTGCTGCAGCTTGCCTATCAGCAGCAATTCGCCGCCGCGCTGCTGCTGCCGCTTTATTATCTGCTCGACGCCACCACGACCCTGTTGCGCCGCCTGGTCAGGCGCGAGCCGTTCTGGGCGGCGCACCGTTCGCATTTTTATCAGCGCGCCACCGACAACGGCTTTACGGTTTGGCGCGTGGTGGGCGAAGTGTTCGTGCTCAACATCGTTCTCGCGGCGCTTGCGATCGGATCGGTCGCGGCACGGTCGGGGATGATCGGAGGCCTGCTGCTACTGGTCGGGACGGTCGCGACGGCGCTCGTAATGTACCGGTTCTCGCAGCCGCGGGCGCTTTGAGCATTGTTCTAGTCGCCCCGCAGTAATTTCCGCATCAGCCCCCCATATCCCGCCATGGCGTCGGCGAAATTGAAACGCCGCGCGGCGATCACGGCGCGTTCGCCGATCGCCACGCCGTCGGATGAAGACGCCAGACGGATCGCGCGCGCGAGTTCGGCGGCGTTGCCCGGCTCCACCACCTGGCCCAGCCCGTGCTCGGTTACGGTCAGCGCCGCCTCGGCATTGGCCTCCGAAAGCAGAATCACCGGACGACCAACGGCGAGCAAATTGTAGAACCGGCTCGGCACCGAAACTCCGGCGAGGTCCTTGCGGTAGGGAATCAACCAGACATTCGCGGCCGACAGAAACGCTTCGAGGTCTTGCTCGGGAACCCGCGCGAGCAGCGTCACGTTCGGAAGGTTTGCGCTCGATTGCATTTCCTTGAGGCGCTCGAAGCCGATGCCCCAACCCGAGAGCAGAAAGTGAATATCGGGATCGTCGCGCAGCAATCGCGCCGCCTCGAACACGACGACCGGATCATGGGTAAAGCCGAGATTGCCGGAAAGACCCACCAGGAAACGCGCCGCCTGCGAACGGCGATACGGATTGTCCGGCATGATCGGCCGCAAGGCCGGAGCCAGCGTCGCCCAATTCGGGATGAAGAATATCTCGTCGCGCGTCAGCCCCTTGTAGCGCAGCAGCAGCGGTTCGGTATCGCGTCCGATGATGACGACGGCATTGAGCACGCGAAACATCAATGCGTTGGCGCAGCGGATCGCTTTCGCGACCAGCGACGAAGACTTCAGCAGTCCGGACATCACCAGCACGTCGGGAAAAAGATCATGCATGATCAGGGCCGATCGGGCGCGCTTCAATCCGGCGGCGGCGGCAACCGCGTAGGGCAACATGAAGGGCGCGGTCACGGTCAGCACCGCGTCGCCCTTGCGCAATCGAAACAGCAGCGATGCAAACACCCGGATCGTAAAAGACAATTCCGCAATCGCCCGCCTGATCAGCGCGGCCTTCGCCGGCAACCGATTCCTGACTTCGACGACGACCGGCTCGCCCGGCTTGATCGCCGCAGGTGAGGCCGAGCCCGGCGTGCCCGACACCACCAGGACCGGTGCTTCCCCCGATGCAAGGTGACCTGCGATCGCCGCCATGATGGCCGCGGTGGTGCTGTGATCCGGAGGATAGTGCTGGCTGACGACGACGATTTTGGCGGTTTGCTGCATCGTTGCTTTCGGCGTGCCTGCGTGGATCACGCGGCCGTCGAACCGAACTCCGGAACCGCGTCTTTGAGAATGGCCCTGATGGTCACACGATCGTCGTTCGCAATTGCCTGCTCAAGCGTAGCGATCCATTTGCGCAGCGCCGGCATCGGCGGCTCGTTGGGCTTCGCCGCCATGATGCCCGCGACGCCGATCTCGACCGCCGGCTCCTCGCTGGCAAACAGGATTTCGTTCAGGCGCTCGCCCGGCCGCATGCCGGTGAACACGACTTCGATGTCATGGCCGGGCTCGAGGCCCGACAGGCGGATCATCCGCTCCGCCAGGTCGACGATCTTCACCGGATGTCCCATGTTGAGGACGTAGACGGACACGTCCGCGCGCGCCGGGGTCATGGCGTGGGTCGCGGCCGTGAGGACGAGATCGCAGGCCTCCCGGATCGTCATGAAATACCGGACCATGTCGGGATGCGTCACCGTCACCGGGCCGCCGGCCTCGATCTGCGCCTTGAACTTCGGCACTACCGAGCCGTTCGACGCCAGCACGTTGCCAAATCTCACGGAGATGATCCGCATCCGCGCGCCGTCGGGCGACTGCACCGCCAGATCGTGGTCGAGCGCCTGGCAATACATCTCGGCAAACCGCTTGGTCAGGCCGAGCATCGAGACGGGCTCGATCGCCTTGTCGGTCGATATCATCACCATCGCCTTGGCGCCGGCGGCGAGCGCCGCATCGGCAACGTTCACCGATCCGAAGATGTTGGTTTTGACGCCCTCGCTCCAGTCGCGTTCGAGGATCGGCACGTGCTTGAGCGCGGCGGCGTGGAAGACGATGTCGGGCTTGAATTCGCCCATCAGCCGCAGGATCCGCTCGCGGTCGCGGATATCGGCGATCCGGCCTTCGATCGCGGCGCTGGTCTCGCGCGCCGCCAGGGATTCCATCACGGCATAAAGCGCGGGCTCGGAATTTTCGATCACCAGCATGCGGGCGGCACCGAAGGTCGCGACGCGGTCGCAGATTTCCGACCCGATCGAACCGCCGCCGCCGGTGACGATGACCGCCTTGCCGCTCACCAACCCCTCGATCCGCGCATAGTCGATCTCGACGCTGGAACGCAGCAACAGGTCCTCGACCGCGACCGTCGTCAAGCGCGGCGCGTCGCCGCTCTCCAACGACGGCAGCCGGCTGACGATCAGGCCGAGCCGGCGTGCTCTCATCAGCACGCCCTCGGGACGCGCCTCCGGATCGAAGGCCGACGGCGTCATCACCACTCGGCTGATTGGTTTCTCGCGCCGGGCGAAATCGCGAATCACGTCATCGAGGTCGTCGATCCCGCCCAACACCGGAACGTTGCGAATCGACTGGCCGCGGTCGGCCATCGAGGGCGACAGCACGCCCACCGGCCACAGCCGGGTGACGGCGCCGCTTTCGATCCCGCGCAGCAGGATTTCGGCGTCGGCGGCGCGGCCGATCAGCAGCGCCGGCGATGCGCCGTCGGTACGGGCATGATGCCGGACCCGGGTATAGCGGAAATAACGATAGGCAAAGCGCAGCGCGCTCAGGAAGAACACCTCGAGGAACCAGAAAAGGACGATGGTCACCTTGCCGGCGAAGAACGCGCCGTGAACGTTGGGCGCGACCAGTATGTAATCCAGCACCAGCAGCGCGAGCGCCAGCACGGTGGCGGCGCGCAGGATGTTCAACGCGTCCGGCAGCGAAATGAAGCGCCATTTCGTGGTGGTGAGGTTGAAGACGTAGCAGACCACTACGCCGAAGGCGACGAAATAGGGCAGGATGCGCAGCAGCAACGGCACACGATCGAAGAAAAGTTCGGCGCCGTCGAAACGCAGATAGAAGCTTGCGAACAGCGCGAGCGCCGTCGCCAGCGCGTCATGCGCTGCTATCAAGGCGTTGCGCGAGGTCAGACTTGAAAGACGCATCATTCCGCTGGCCGGGGATAAACGGTATCGGGGCTACAGGCTGCTGATAGCTCATCTGCCGCAGGCATGCCAGCCGTCATGACCCGCCGCAATTCGCCTGTTCCGACGCGGTATCGCGCGCCCTCGCCTGCAACAGCATCCCTCCGGCGACGCCGACGCCGAGCACATACATCCAGCCCTCGTGAAAATCGAAAATGTGCGAATTGAAAAGCGACGTGAAGATATTTTGCACCACGACCATCAATCCGAGCCAGGCCACCAATCCCGTGCCGCGGAACAGCAGCAGGTGGACCACCCACATCGCGTAAAGCACGACGATCCCGATCACACCCCACTGCACGGCAACGTTGAGCGTCTGGTTATGCGGATTGCCGATCACGCCCGCGGCGGCGCCGGTCTGGCCGACCGCGGCCTGCTCGAACAGTCCGCGGGTCGAGCCGGTGCCGTGCCCGATCAGCGGCGCTTCTGCGAAAAACCGCAGCGATTTTTGCCAGAATTCAAGCCGCAGGCCCATCGAGGTCGGAATGTTCTGCTCCTTGTACAGCCGGTAATCCCTCGAGAACGATCCGATGGTCTGTCTTAGCTGGGGCGATGCCACCCAGGCCAGTCCCGCCAATATCGTCATCGCGCACACGATGATCAGGATGCTTCGCCATTTCAGGTGCATCAACGCGAACACTGCCAGCATGATCGGCATCGTGACCAGCGCCGTCCGCGACACGATGACGAACGCCATGTTGACGGCGAAGCCCAACGCCAAGGCACCCAGCAATAGTGCCGGCCAGGTGCGTCCGGCGCGGAACAACTTGATGACCGGAAACGCCAGCGCTACCGCGCACAGCACGAACTCCTGGCTTTGGTCGATGTAATTCTTGACGAAGATGCCGGGCTCGGCCTTCGCCTCGAGCGGCGGCTTGAGCGACAGGCCGGGATAGAACGCGACCATCCACGACATCACCATCAGCAGGCTGCAGGAGATCAGGAACGCCGTGAATACCCACATGCCGCGCGACGAGCGCTGGTAATGATAAAACAGGATCGGCAGCACCAGCAGTTTGGCGGTAGGGCTGATGGCATAGAGCCGCGCCCCCCACGCCGCGTCGGACCACAAGGTGCCGACCACCGCCAGTGCAAACAGCGCAACCGGCAGGGCGCATACCGGACGCCTCAGCAACGCCGCGAAAGCCCTGACGTCGATCGTGGGGATCACGCAGATCACCCACACCACGGAGAATATGCCGACCAGGGACGTCGACCACGGCAGCGTCAGCGCGATCATAACCGCCGAGATATCCGCCGCCTTGATCCAGGCCTGCGGATCGCGCCAGGCCGGCGCCACCGGACGGAACGAGGATGATACCGCGCTGTCGCTCACGGGCGGCCTCCGCGGGCGCGATCGACCAGCGAAGTCGTGCTGAAGCCGGGCAATATCTCGACCAGGCGCACCTCGCCGCCGTGAGCCTCGACGATTTCGCGGCCGACGACCTGTTCGAGGCTGTAGTCCGCGCCCTTGACCAGAACGCTCGGCTTGATGTGCGTGATCAGATTGACCGGCGTGTCCTCTTCGAACAGCACGACGAGGTCGACCGCCTCCAGCGCCGCCAGCACTTCCGCGCGCGCGCGCTCGTTCTGGACCGGGCGGGTTTCGCCCTTGAGCCGTTTCACCGAGGCGTCGCTGTTGAGGCCGACGATCAACCGGTCGCAGGCGCCGCGCGCCGCCGTCAGCAGCTTGACGTGGCCGGGATGCAGGATATCGAAGCAGCCGTTGGTGAAACCGATCCGCAGGTCCTGCTTGCGCCACAGCTGCAGCTGGGCATCAAGCTCGCCGCTGTCCGCGACGATCTTCTCCTCGGCTGCGAGAAACGCGTGTGGCAGGATCCTGCGACGCAATTCCGCCGGCGTCACGACGGCGGCGCCCTTCTTGCTGACGGCAACCGCGGCGGCTGCATTGGCCACCCGCAGCGCGGTCTCCCAGTCGGCGCCTGCCGCAAGGGTCACCGCCAGCGCGGCGGCGACGGTGTCGCCCGCACCGGAGACGTCGCGCACCCTGACCGGCAGGCCCGGCACATGAACGGCCTCCCCTTCGCGCGGCACGAGCGTCATGCCGTGTTCGCTTTGAGTCACCAGCACGGCGTCGCAATCCGCCAGTTGCATGATCTCCTGCGCCGCGGCGGCGATATCCTGTTCGCTGTCGGCTCGGCTGCGCGTTGCTTCGGCGAATTCCCGGCGATTGGGCTTGAGAACGGTGGCGCCGCGATAGATCGCAAGATTGGGGCTCTTGGGATCGACGATCACGCGCTTGCCAAGCTTGCGCGCGGTGTCGATGACGTTGCGGATCACCCGCGCGGTAAGCACGCCCTTGGCGTAGTCGGACAGCAACACGATGTCGGCGCGCGGCAACAGCGGCAGAACCGCGTCGATCAGTTTCTGCTCGGTATCGGCCGCCGCGGGCACTGCCAGTTCCCAGTCCGCGCGCAGCATATGGGTGGAGAAATGCTCGGACACGAACCGCACCTTGCGCGTCGTGGGGCGACTCGGGTCGCAGACCAGCACGCTTTCGATCAGGCTTTCCCGCGCCAGCGCGGTCTTCAATCCGGCGCCGGCGACGTCGTCGCCGATCAGCCCGACAAACATGCAGCGTGCGCCAAGCGAGGCAATGTTACGCGCGACGTTGCCGGCGCCGCCGATATCGGTCTCGCTACGCTGCACGGCGAGCACCGGCGCGGGAGCTTCCGGCGAAATCCGCGACACCTCGCCATAGACGAATTCGTCGAGCATGAGGTCGCCGACGCAGAGCACGGTCTGGCGGGTGATCGCAAGCGACAAAGCGTCAAAATCGAACATCGGGACTCGTTATCTGTTGCGCGGTCAGCGAAAACGGTCGGCAGTATCGAGGAAGCCTTTGACGTAATTTTCAACCGCGGCTTCCAGCGCCGTGAAGCCGCCATTGTAGCCGGCGCGCCGCAGCCGATCGACGTCGCCTTGAGTGAAGTACTGATAGCTGCCGCGGATCTGTTCGGGCATGTCGATATATTCGATGTTGGGGCGGGTGCCGAGCGCGGCATAGGCGGCTGACATCAGATCCTTGAAACTGCGCGCCTTGCCGGTGCCGACATTGAACAGGCCGCTGACCGACGGCGTGGCGAGCAGCCACATCAACACCCGCACCACGTCGTCGACATGAATGAAATCGCGCCGCTGGTCGCCGTCTGCGATGCCGTCGCGATGCGACTTGAACAGTTGCACCACACGGCCCGCTTTGATGTCGTCGAAGCGCCGCGTCAGCACGCTCATCATCGCGCCCTTATGGTATTCATTGGGGCCGAACACGTTGAAGAATTTCAAACCCACCCATTGCGGCGGCAGCTTGGCGCCGCGCGCCACGCGCTCGGCCACCGCCACGTCGAACAGGTGCTTGCTCCAGCCGTATAAATTCATCGGCCGCAGCGCCTTCAGGGCCGGCAGCGACGGGTCGTCGGCAAAGCCCTGCGCGCCGTCGCCGTAGGTTGCCGCCGACGAGGCATAGATCAGCGGCGTGTCGTGGCTTGCGCACCATTCGAGCAGTCGCATCGACAGCCGGAAATTGGTCTCGATCACCAGGTCGCCGTCGGTTGCTGTGGTCTCCGAAATGGCGCCGAGATGGATCACGGCGTCTAGTCGGCGGCCGTTGAGCCAGGCAGGCAATTCCGCCGGCGGCACCAGATCGGCGAGCTGGCGCTTGGCGAGGTTGCGCCATTTGCCATCGTGGCCTAGCCAATCGCACACCGCCACGTCGGCACGGCCCGCGTCATTCAACGCGGCCACGACGTTCGATCCGATAAAACCGGCCCCTCCGGTCACGAGTAGCATGCAAGTTCCCCGCCCATATTGCCAAGGCCAGCTTTGCCCCAGTCCGGGCGGGCAGGCAATGTATCCTCTTAGATGGCGAAGGCCGGTCCACGGCTTTACCTGCCCGCGACGAGCGGTTACCGACGGGGTAAAGTTAACCGCCAGGACGCCCGTTAAACAATGAATTATGATTCACAAGACTACCCGGTGGCGGCGGATGCGGACGATACCCGTCCGATTCTGATCGTCCCCTATATGTGGATCGGGGACTTTGTGCGTGGTCACACCGTGGTGCGGGTCCTGAAGGAGCGCTGGCCGAACCGGCCGGTCGATCTGCTCGTCACCCCGCAGCGCGCGCCACTGCTCGACTACATGCCCGGCGTCCGCGCCGGAGTCGTTTGGAACCTGCCGCGCAGCCGGCTGGCGGTCGGCAAGCAGTGGCGGCTGGCGCGCCAACTCAGCGCGAACGGCTATGGCACCGCGCTGGTGCTTCCCCGCACCTGGAAATCGGCGATTGCGCCGGCGCTGGCGGGAATTCCGGAGCGGGTCGGCTTTGTCGGCGAAGCCCGGTTCGGCCTTCTCAACCGATGGCGTTGGGGCGAGAAGGCGCTGCCCCGTTTCATCGACAAGAACGCCGCGCTCGCGCTCCCGGACGGGGCGCCATTGCCGGCGGAATGGCCGGTCCCGCAACTGGTCGTGCCCGCCGAGGAAACCGCCCGCTGGCGGCAGGCCAACGGTCTCGGCGCCAGCCGTGCGGTGGCGCTGGCGCCCGGTTCGGTCGGTGCGTCCAAGCGCTGGACCTATTACGCACAAGCCGCCCGACGCCTTGCCGATCAGGGGCTGAATGTCTGGGTGGTCGGCGGCCCGGACGAAAAGGCGCTGGCGGTGGAGATCGTCGCCGCCGGCGGCCCGCGTGTCCGCGACCTCACCGGCAACGATCTGCGCAACGGCATCCTGGCGGTCGCGGCAGCCGATGTCGCGATCTCGAACAATTCGGGCCTGATGCATATCGCGGCGGCGATCGGCACGCCGACCATCGGCATTTTCGGTCCCACCAGCCCCTATCACTGGGCGCCGCTCAACGGTCTCGCCGCGACCATCCAGACCGATACCGTCGTGCCCTGCCAGCCCTGCCACCGGCCGGTCTGCACCATGAACGACCACCGCTGCATGCGCGACATCCCGGCATCGGAGGTGGTCGCCGTGACCACCCGCGTGCTCGCCGCGGCCGATACGCATTGACGCCACCCCAACAGGACCGACACGACATATGAACGCCATCGAACCGTCCCGCGCCGCGCCCACGACTGCATTGAAGCCCGCGGCGTTCCTCGACCGCGACGGCGTGGTCAATCACGACGACGGCCATATCGGCTCCTACGATCGCATCCGGTGGATGCCCAACGCCGCGAAGGCGGTCCGCCGCCTCAACGACGCCGGATATCTGGTGTTCTTCTTCACCAATCAATCCGGCGTCGCCCACGGCCATTTCAGCGAGGACGAGCTGCGAATCGTGCTCGAGCGAATGCGCGCCGAACTCGCAGGCCAGGGCGCGCGGATCGACGACGTCAGATATTGCCCGCACCACCCGGAGGGATCGGTGGCCGGCTATCTCGAAGATCACCCCTGGCGCAAGCCGAGCCCCGGCATGATCCACGACCTGATGAAGCATTGGCCGGTGCGGCAGCAGGGCAGTTTTGTCATCGGCGATCGCCTGACCGATATCGAGGCCGCGCAGGCTGCGGGCCTGCCGGGCTTTCTGTTTGCCGGCGGCGATCTCGACGCGTTCGTCGCGGAGGTGATCGATCAAACCAGCGCGCGATAAATCGCCGCGATCCGGTTGGCCTCCGCATCGAGGCTGAATTGCTCCACCACCCGCGCCCGTCCGCGCGCGCCCATCGCTGCCGCCATGGCCGGCTCGCGCATCAACGGCTCCAGCGCCGCAACCAGCGCGTCGACGTCGCCCGGCGGCGTCAGCACGCCGCTCACGCCGTCCTCGGCGACCAGCTCGGCCGCGCCGGCACGCGACGCGACCAGCGCGGCTCCCACCGCCATCGCCTCGATCAACGTCAATCCGAAACCTTCATTGCGCGAGGTGAAGGCATAGATCGTCAGCCGCTGATACCAGCGCTGCACCTCGTCGATCGGCAACTCGCCGGTGATGACGATGCGCGATTGCAGACCGGCGGCCTCGATCCGTTTTTTCAGGTCGTTGGCGAACGCGCTCTGCTCCACCGCCACCGCGCCGACGATGACCGCGGTGAAATCGGGATAACGCGGCAGCAGCCGGCACATTGCGTCGACGAACACATCGGTGCCTTTCTGCGCGCGCACCCGGCCGAAGCAGCCGATGGCGTAGCGGCCCGGCAGTCCGGCTTCGGCGAACGCCGCCGCGCGATCGGCCGGCGGAGCGTAGCGATCGGTATCGACGCCATGCGGGATGACCTTCGCCTCGCGCTTGAGAAACGACGCCGAAATATCCGAGGTCGCGATGATCGCGTCCATTCGACGGATCAGCCAGCGCGTGATCCAGGTGTGATGCCGCTGCGCCGCCGAGGTGAACACCAGTTTCAGCGGCCAGCCGAGCGATCGCAGCAACACTCCCGCGATCATCTCGTTGTTGCGTCGCGCGTGCCAGATCAGCGGCCTGCGGCGCAGCCATAACCTCGCGAGATCCGGCAGTCCGATCCGCGCGATGCCGTCGGGCGCGTCGGGACCGAGCCATGCCGCGCGCAGCATCCCGGCGAGTTTCGGCGCCACCATGCGGTTGGTGGCGGTAACGCCCGAATAGCGCCGGTGGAGATTGGGCACGATCAACTGCAAGGGATCGGCGGAACTGTTCTCGATCGGCACATCAGGCTCCGTTTCGGCGCACTCCCTATACGCAACATTAAGCATAGTGGCCAGTTCACATCGGCCGAAACTCACTCTTCACCGCGCAGCGGATAGCATCGCCCGATAATTAAGAACGGGTGAGCTCATGACCGTGCTTGTCACCGGCGGTGCCGGTTATATCGGAAGTCACATGGTTCGCGCGCTGGCGGATGCCGGTGAAGGCGTCGTCGTGATCGACAACCTGTCCACCGGTTTTTCCACGTTCCTGCCCGAAGGCGTTCCGCTGTTCATCGGGGATGCGGAGGACGAGAACCTGGTCGAGGGCGTCATCGCCGCGCATGACGTCGAGAGCATCATCCATTTCGCGGGCTCGGTGGTGGTCCCGGAATCGATGCGCGATCCGCTCGGCTATTACCGCAACAACACCATGACGACACGCAGCCTGCTCAACGTCGCGGTGAAGTGCGACGTCAAGCGTTTCATCTTTTCATCCACCGCGGCGGTGTACGGCAATCCGGACCAGGTGCCGGTGCCCGAGAGCGCGCCGACGCGGCCGCTGTCGCCCTACGGCTCCTCGAAGCTGATGACGGAAATCATGCTGCACGACGTCGCGACCGCGCACGGCATGAAGTACGTCGCGCTGCGCTATTTCAACGTGGCGGGCGCCGATCCGCTGGCCCGGATCGGGCTTGCGACGGTCGGCGCGACGCATCTGCTGAAGATCGCCGTCGAAGCCGCCACCGGCCAGCGCGCCAAGATCGACGTGTTCGGCACCGACTATCCGACGCCCGACGGAAGCTGCATCCGCGACTTCATCCATGTCAGCGATCTCGCGCAGGCGCATCGGGCGGCGCTGTCCTACCTGCGCGAGGGCGGCCCTTCGGCGACGCTGAACTGCGGTTACGGCCGCGGCTATTCGGTGCTGGAAACCATCGAGGCGGTGCGCCGGGTCTCCGGGCGCAACTTCGCGGTTCAGTTTGCGCCGCGCCGGCCGGGCGACATCATGACCATGGTGGCGGATACCAGCCGCATCCGCGCGACCCTGGACTGGACGCCGCAATACGACGATCTCGAGACCATCGCCATGCATGCGCTGGCCTGGGAAGACAAGCTGTGCCAGGAGCGCAACGGCTACCTGCAACAGGCGGCGTCGGCTTAAAGGAGCTTCCGGTTCTGACGGGATCGGAACCAGCCTCGCTTTTTGTTCGAGCGTCAGCCGGCCGCGAACGGGCGGCCCGACATCGCTGCGAGCCGGACCCGGTCAAGTTCCGCCGAAGCCCTGATTCGGCTTGAAAAGCCCCGCTATAGCGGGCAAGGGAGAAGGACGTTTCGCATTAACCCTGACGCGCGGGCCGATGCCTGACCAACAGCGCTGTCGATGGAACGCGGATGACCGAACCTCCCAGGAAGATCACGGACGACCCTTACGGCGCAATGGTTTTGATCCGCCGATTGGTCACGGAACAGGGGATCGGCCATTGGCGACGCTACCTCATGGCGTTCGCACTGATGGCGGTCTCGGCCGGCGTTACCGCCGCCGCCACCTATGTGCTCGGCCAGGCCATCAACCAAGCCTATGTGAACAAGGACATCTACGCCATCGCGAAACTGTCCGGCGCTACGGCGCTTCTGCTGTTCATCAAGGGCGCGGCGACCTACGGCCATACCGTGATCCTGTCCAAGATCAGCAACACCATCCTTGCCCATAACCAGCGGCGGCTGTTCGCCAAGCTGATGCGCGAGAGCATCGGCTTCTTCTCGCAACGGCATTCGTCGGAATTTCTGGCGCGGCTGACCGCCGGCGCAAAATCGATCACCGACGTGCTCAACATGCTGGTCAATGCGATCGGGCGCGATCTGTTGATGTTGATCGCCATGATCGGCATGATGGTGTTTCAGGATCCGATGCTTTCCTTCATCGGCCTCGTCGTGGTGCCGCCGGCCATGCTGGTCCTGCGCAAGCTGGTGAAGCGCATCAAGGGCCTTGCCTACAACCAGTTCACCGGCACCGCCGACATCATGGAGACGATGCAGGAGTCGCTGCAGGGCATTCGGACGGTGAAAGCATTCACGCTCGAAGAGGCCATGCAGAAGCGCATCGACGAGGATATCGGGATCGTCGAGCGCAACGCCAACAAGATGGCGCGCGTCGCCAATCGCTCGAACCCGCTGATGGAGACGCTCGGCGGCTTCGCGGTCGCGGGCTGCCTGCTCTACGGCGGCTACCGGGTGGTCGCGCTCGGGGCCACGCCGGGCCAGTTCTTCACCTTCCTGACCGCCTTCCTGATGGCGACCGAACCGGCCAAGCGGCTGGCCCGGCTCAATATCGACCTGAACAGCCAGCTGGTCGGCGCGCGGATGCTGCTCGAAGTCGTGGACAGTCCGGCGAGCGAGCAATCCGACGACGACAAGCCGGCACTGAAGCTCACCGACGCGCGGATCGAACTGCGCGACGTCAGCTTCGCCTATCGTCCCGGGGAAAACGTGCTCAACCGCATGAGCTTCGTCGCCGAGCCCGGCAAGGTCACCGCGCTGGTCGGCCCGTCCGGCGGCGGGAAATCGACGGTGCTCTCGCTGCTGCTGCGCTTCTACGAGATCACGCAGGGCGAGATCCTGATCGACGGCCAGTCGATCTCGTCGGTGTCGCGAAAATCATTGCGCTCGCAGACCGCCTATGTCGGCCAGGACGTCTATCTGTTCCGCGACACCATCCGCGAGAACATCGCCTTCGGCAAGGTCGGCGCCAGCGAAGCCGAGATCGTCGCGGCCGCCAAGGCCGCCTGCGCCCACGATTTCATCATGGGCTTTCCGCTTGGCTACGATACGCCGGTCGGCGAGCACGGCACGCAATTGTCCGGCGGCCAGCGCCAACGGGTCGCCGTGGCCCGCGCGCTGGTGAAAAATGCGCCGATCATTTTGCTCGATGAGGCCACTGCCGCGCTCGATTCGGAATCCGAAAAGCAGGTACAGGAAGCGATCGAGCATCTCTGCGAGAACCGCACCACCATCGTGATCGCGCATCGCCTCCATACCATCATGCACGCCGACGCGATCCTGGTGGTCGAGGGCGGCGAGATCGTCGAGCGCGGACGCCATGACGATCTGTTGCGGCGGGGCGGACGTTACGCCTCGTTCTTCCGCCTGCAGCATCGCGAAAGCGGCCCGCTCACACTGGCGCCGATCAGCGCAACCGCGTAAATACGTTCCGACTTTTTTAGTCCCGCAACCCGCCGAGCCCCATCATGAACGCCTCATCCTTTGTCATTGCCGCCCCACCGCAGGCCTCGATTCCCGTCGTCGGCGAATCCAAGCCATTTCCCGTGCGTCGCATCTGGTGTGTCGGACGCAATTATCTCGAGCACATCCGGGAGATGGGAAATGACGAGCGCGCCCCGCCGTTCTTCTTCGCCAAGCACGCCGACATGATCGAGCCGGACGGCGCCACCATCCCCTACCCGCCGCTGACCAAGGACCTGCATCACGAAGTCGAACTGATCGTCGCGATGAAGAGCGGCGGCCTCAACATTCCCACCGAGAAGGCGCTCGACCACGTCTATGGCTATGCCGTCGGCATCGACCTGACGCGCCGCGACCTGCAGCAGGCCGCGCGCAAGAAAGAGCGGCCGTGGGAGATCGGCAAATCCTTCGATCATTCCGCCCCCGCTTCGGCACTGCAGCCGGCCTCGAAGATCGGTCATCCCTCGAAGGGCAAGATCTGGCTCTCGGTCAACGGTACCGAGCGGCAGAAGGGCGACCTCACCGAATTGATCTGGAGCGTGCCGGAGATCATCTGGCAGCTGTCGCAGCAGGTCTCGCTCGGCGCCGGCGACATCATCCTGACCGGCACGCCGGCCGGCGTCGCGGCGCTTTCGCCGGGCGACAAGATCGAATGCGGCGTCGACGGCGTCGGCACGCTGAAGGTCGCGATCGGCAAGCCCGAATAGCCGCCGTCACCTCGCCGAGACAAAAGCCCCGGAGCCTGCTCCGGGGCTTTCTGATTCCGGCGGCGCAACAGGCGCGATCATTTCAATGCCGACATCACGATGAGGCCGAGGATCAGCGCCGTCATCGAATATTTCAGCGTGTAGTAGACCTTGCGATTCCACGCCTTGACCTTGCGGCTCTGCAGATGAATCTCGTAGAGCTTGCCGAACACCTTGTTGAGCACGCCGACGTGCTCGCCATCGAGATTCTGGGTCGCGGACGCCTTCACGATGTGATGACTGACCCAGCGGTTCATCGCAGTCATGAGGCCGTACTTCATCGGGCGTTCGACGTCGCAGAACAGGATGATGCGGTTGACGTCGGTCGCATTCTCCGCGCTGTGGATGAAGGTCTCGTCGAACATGAAGGCTTCACCGTCGCGCCAGACGCATTCGACGCCGTCGACCACGATCCGGCACCTGTTCGAGTTGGGCGTGACCAGGCCCAGATGATAGCGCAGCGAGCCGGCAAAGGGATCGCGATGCGCCCCGAGCTTGCCGCCCGGCGGCAGCACCGCGAACATCGCGCCGTGGACGGTGGGAATCGAATTCAGGAGTTCGACCGTCTTCGGGCACAGCGTGCGCGCCGACGGCAGGAAGTCATCGTACCATTTCAGGTAAAAGCGCTTCCAGCCGCTCTTGAAGAACGAATAGAAGCCCCAGTCGTTGTTGTTGGCTGCCGCACGGATGAAACCCTCGTCGAACAACCGCACCGCCTCGTCGCGGATCGTTTGCCAATTCTCACGCAACGGCGTCAATTCGGGAAACTTGTCGAGCGGGATAACCGGCTCGTTCGGCACGGCCGAGCCGGCATACATCAGCACATTGTAGGGCGCGAGATAGGTCGAGTGGTCGCCGAGCTGCCGGGCAAATCGGAGCCGCTGCCGACCTCGAAAGTGGACGTAAATCGTTGTTATCGCGATAACGTAAAGAACCACAAGCTGTGGCGCAAAAAGCTGTTTCAACATCTCCCCGGTCCCAGGTGACCCAGCCGGGGACGTCCTCTACCCTCGACCGGGCGAGATTGGCAAGATGCAGGATTCGGTTCCCAAATCACGCCATCGCGAGCGCCGGCGCCCGAGGTTGCAAGCAGCAAAATAATACCGACCACGCCGGTGCCGGCCATCATGGCCGGCGCATAGCGGCTTCGCGCGCGTCACCCTCAAGACCAAAGCCCCGGATGATGTCCGGAGTTTCTTACGTCCTGAACCAAGCCCATACGCCGGCCGCTTTCATTCAGGAGCGGTCGACGTCGATGACCGCTTGGGCGAAGGCCTGCGGAGCTTCCTGCGGCAGGTTGTGCCCTATTCCGCCGGTGATGAGGCGGTGTGAATATTTGCCGGAGAATTTCTTGGCATAGGCGCCGGGCTCGGGATGCGGCGCGCCATTGGCATCGCCTTCCATCGTGATGGTCGGCACGGCGATGTCGGGAAAGGCGGCAAGCCGCTTCTCCAACTCGTCGTACCGCGCCTCGCCCTTGGCGAGGTTGAGCCGCCAGCGGTAATTGTGGATGGCCACGGCGACATGATCCGGATTGTCGAACGCGGCCGCCGAGCGATCGAACGTGGCATCGTCGAACTGCCACTTCGGCGAAGCGAGCTGCCAGATCAGCTTTGCAAAATCATGCCGGTTCTTGTCGTAGCCGATCCGGCCTCGCTCGGTCGCGAAATAAAACTGGTACCACCATAGCAATTCGGCTTTCGGCGGCAGCGGCGCCTCGCCGGCTGCCTGGCTGCCGATCAGATAGCCGCTGACCGAGACCATGGCCTTGCAGCGCTCGGGCCAGAGCGCGGCGACGATGTTGGCCGTCCGCGCTCCCCAATCGAAACCGGCGATGGTCGCCTTGTCGATCTTGAGCGCATCCATCAAGTCGATGAGGTCGACGGCGAGCGCCGCCGGCTGCCCGTTCCTGATCGCTTCGCCTGAAAGAAAACGCGTCGTGCCGTAACCGCGCAGATACGGCACGATCACCCGATAACCCGCGGACGTCAGGAGCGGCGCAACGTCGACGAAGCTGTGAATATCGTAAGGCCAGCCGTGCAGAAGGATGACGACGGGACCGCCGGCCGGACCGGTCTCCACATATCCGACATTCAGCAGGCCCGCATCGACCTGCCTCAGCGGACCGAACGCGATGTTCGTTCCCGGCTTCATCTCGGACAAGGTGGCCGGCCCTGCATTGCCGGATTGCGCGTTCGCGGACCCGCTCAAGAGGGCCTGTGCGGCGGCAACGCCCATGAGCGCGGTGCCAAAGAAACGGCGACGATCGTGATTGATCCCGCTGGGCCTGTTGATCAACTCCATCGGTAGTCTCCCTGGTGCGGCGGTGGATCGGGGCGTGCCGGACGACGATACACCGTACTGGCACACTGTATGCTATGCGATTAAATCGTATGCGATCTATGGTCAACCCTTCCGATTTAATCGCATCCGATATAAATTCATCTGAGAAGTCACATCGTCGTGTACTCCCGAGGCCCGAATGAAACTTGCCAACCCAGCAGCCGGCGCCCCGCCGCCTGTCGACCGAAAAAGTCCTGACCCAACGCTGCCTGACACAAGGCTGCCTGACCTACCACGCGGTGACTCAAGTCTCCCCGGCGTGAAGCGCGCCGATCCGAGGCTCGCTGACTTCCTGTGTTTCGCAATCTATTCGGCCAATCTTGCTTATGGCAGGGCCTACAAGCCGATCCTCGATGAACTCGGTCTCACCTATACGCAGTACATCGCCGTTGTTGCGCTGTGGGAGGAGGATAACCAGACCGTCGGCAGCCTCGGCGAAAAGCTGTTTCTGGAGTCGAACACGCTGACGCCCATTCTGAAGAAACTTGAAGCCATGGGTTATCTGCGCCGGCAGCGCGACCCCGCGGATGAGCGCCAGGTTCTGATCAATTTGACCGACAGCGGCCGCCGTCTGCGGGAGAAAGGGTTGGGAATGAATCTCGTGGAAGCGTCCGGCCTCTCGCCGGAAGAATTCGCGAAAATGCAAAAGGCCGTCGTCACGCTTCGCAACAATCTCATCAAGGCAGCGCGGCGCGAACGAGCGTAGGCATCCGCCCGATGTGAGTGGGATCAATGGCGCAGGCCGGACACGCTTGGCTGTTCGAGCAGGAAGGTCGGTCAGGAAGCGTCGATTGCAGGTCGCTTCCGGGCGCTGTCTCGGCTCGATCCGGTCGAACGGCAACACCGGCAGATTAAACCACCTCAACCCGATTTGTGGTCGGTGAAAAACACTCCAATTTTAGTTCAAGAAATTCCGGCGTCACGGCGCGCCGCCTGCCACGGGTACGCCAATTCTTACGAGCATGCTCAGTCGGCGCGTATCCCGGCCGCGGAGATAACTCTGGCCCATTTCTCACCTTCGAGGCGAAACAGCGTGGCAGACGCTTCCGGCGACTTGCAGACGATGTCGAACCCCAGCGCTTTCAGTTTGTCCTGAACGGCCGATTGTTGAAGAGCTTTTGCAGTTTCGCGGAACAGCAAGTCCACGATATCTTTCGGAACTCCACTCGGCGCAATAAGCGCAAACCAGCCCTCGCCCTCGATTGCCGGATAGCCTTGTTCAGCCATCGTCGGCACATCCGGCAAAACGGCCGACCTGGTCGGGCTTGTTACCGCCAACGCCCTGATCTTGCCGTCCTGAACAAGAGGCACGGCTGGCGGAAGGGATGTAAAGGCGAGCGGCGTATGGCCGGCCAGCGTCGATCCAACCGCTTGTCCCGCACTGTTGAAGGGGACGTGGACCAGATCCAAGCCGAGAACGTGCCGAAATTGCTCTCCGATCAGATGCGGCGGCGTGCCTGTACCAGGCGATGCAAAGCTGAACTTCCCGGGATTCGTCCGGATGAGTTCTATAAGCTCTTTCACGGTGGCTGCCTTCACTGACGGATGTACGGTGAGAACCGTTGGAGCAGTTACCGCGACGCTGATGGGCTGAAATTGGCGATATGGTTCGTAAGGTACCGTGTCATACATCGCAGGATTGACCACGACATTCGGCGGAACCACCAGTAAGGTGTAACCGTCGGCCGCGGCGCGCGCTCCCTGTCCCATGCCGATATTTCCGCCGGCGCCACCGAGATTCTCCACGACAAACGCTCGACCCAGGCTCAAGGCAAGCTGTTCGCCGAGTATGCGGGCCAGAATGTCCGCGGGGCCGCCGGGCGCGTAAGGGACCAGTATCTTTACTGTCCGGGAAGGAAAGTTGGTCGCGGCCTCGACGCAGGTCAGGCGGCCGAGCAACAAGGCCGGGGTTGCGGCCAACAGATGACGTCTTGAGATCGGCATCACACACTCCTGTTTCCCAAGGAGTAGGACCTCGATGCCCGGGGAGCTATCATCTCGAACCCTCGATTTCCATATCGATTTGATATGGAAATGCGGAGACTTCAACCATTCGGAAAGTCGCGAGCCATTCGCCGAACGATCGTCAGGAAGTTATGCACTACGATCGATGATTCATTCGATCGCGTCGATATCCGAAGAAACGCCTTCAGTTGGGTTGCACTTCGGACGTCGCGATACACGACATTTTCCATGCCCATGCGACGCATGGATGCCGGAACGATTGCGATACCAAGTCCTGCTGCAACGAGAACTCAGGGCGGAAGTGACGCGTGGGGCCTCTTGGCCGAGCCGCGGAGAGAAACCGGCTTTGAGGCACGCAGCCACCGTCGCTTCGTAGATTGCCGGCCCCTGTTCACGCGCGTAGGCGATGAATGTGTCATCGGAAAGCGCGGACAGCGGAAGTCCACCCCTCGCCGATTTGCGCGCAAGCGGATGCCCCGTAGGCAGTGCAGCCATCATCGGTTCGGTACAGAGCGGGTAGATCGTCAGTCCATCGATTTTCGAGAGCGGAGCACGAATAAATGCCACATCCATCCGCTCGTCCTGCAACCGGCCGACAAGCTCGGCTCTCAGGCATTCGTCCATGGTAAGCGACACTGAAGGATAGGCCTCCCGAAACGCTCGGATCGCTGCCGGAAGCAATGGGTGAAACGGAGCCGTAGGCGGTACGCCGACGCGCAGTTGCCCTTGTTCGCCGCGCGCAGCCCGCTTCGTAGCATCCAGTCCACGTTCGTGCTGGGCGATCGTCAGCCGGGCGTGATTGAAGAAAATGCGCCCGGCGGCGGTGAGATCGACGCCCCGCGCCTTTCTCTTGAACAGCTGAATGCCGAGTTCGTTTTCGATGCCTTTTATCCGCTGGCTCAGCGGCGGTTGCTGCATTCCGAGGCGCTCCGCCGCGCGCGTGATGTGTTTCTCTTCTGCGACTGCCACAAATTGCTGAAGGTGACGAAGCTCCATGGCATATCTCTTTAATATGGGTATCGCGCCCCCCATAGGATATGTCGTATCCAAGCTCGTGGAAAGCAGCGTTCCGCGCGCTCGCCACTCAAAGGACGGCGCCTCTGCCGCCAACATCGACATATCGAAGCCCGCCCTGCAATCCGCCGGCTAGACCGAATGTCAGGTCTGGGTCGATCGCGTCACTTCGACCGCCCCTCACGCTTCCCGTCTACATCGTCAGCGGACGTTCTCGGATCAGCGGTACATGTATCGAGACCGCCGCAATGCCCGTGGGGCACGCTACGCGACTGCCAGAATCGAGTTGAGCGGCACATCCAACGAATAGACAAATCCGGACGGCTCATAGGCGAGATGAACCTTCCCGTTCAATTGCTGGCCGAGAGACTCCATCATGCGCGTACCGAAGCTTCGTCGTGTTGGAGGCTTGACCGTAGGACCGCCGCTTTCGGTCCAGACAAGCCGAAGCTTCTGCTTCGCTTCATCGACCGTCCACGCGACTTGCACGCGGCCGCCAATGTTGGAAAGTGCGCCGAACTTCGTGGTGTTGGTGCATAGTTCGTTGAATGTCATCGCAAGTGCAATTACGGCACCAGAAGTAATCCGAATGTCAGGCCCGTTGAAATGAAATCTCCTGCCCCCATGACTGTCATACGGGTCGGTTGCCGCGCTTAAAGTGTGTGTGAGGCTCGCATTCGCCCAACTGACCTGCATAAGCAGATCGTGGGCTCGTCCCAGGGCGATCAAACGGCCCTCCATGGCCTTCTGCCCGTGCTCGACACTGGTCGCGGCTCGGAAGCTTTGCGATGCAATTGCGCTTACCGTGGCAAGAGTATTTTTCACGCGGTGATGCAGTTCCCCGAGAATGAGCTTCTGCAGCTTGTCAGCTGCCTCGCGTTCCTTGGCGTCGATGCCGGCTTGGGCAAGCAATATCTCGGCATCGATACCGGCTTGTTCCAGCAACAGGCGCAGGCTGTCGTTCTCGGCTGACAAGACGGCCTCATGCGCCGAGGGATGAAGCGTCTCGTCCAGAGCCGCCATTGTCGTATTCGGTACGATCTTTAATGCCCCTTCACCGATCATGACTTGCAAATGAGCGGTCATTTCGTCGACACCGAGCGGCTTTCCAAAGAAGCGGCTATCCGCTGGCCTTTCGGCCTCGGACGGCTTCACCTGGCCGGAAACCAGTATGATCTTGATCTCCGGCCAGCGGTCGTGGACCGCGTGAGCCAGCTTCAAGCCGTCCATGCTGCCGGGCATTTGAATATCCGTAAACAACAGCGAGATGTCCGATCGCGCTTCAAGGATAGAAATTGCCTCGTCAGCGTTGACGGCTTCGACAGCCGCAAATCCCGCATCCTCGACAATGTCCACCGCGCGCATGCGCAGCACCATCTCGTCTTCAACCACAAGAACTTTTGCCGGCGAACCGGTTGGACTGGATGACATAGGGGCGCCCTGACATTTGCATGGAGAGCCCTGAATGGTCGCCTGCGCCAATTGCTCAGTGGCGTTAGGCCAAGCGTGGGGAAATAGAGATGCGGCCTACATGCAAACCCGCTTTAGGCAACGAGAAAGTATGAGCCTAGCATCCGGCTTTCGACAATTTTTGCATTAACATCAAAACCCGTTGCGACGGTCCCGACGGCCTCATGTTCGTCGCATATCGAAGTTGTTCGCCAATTTCATCGCTGATAGCGCGGGCGTGAACGCGGCTAATCTGAGGTCGCGGATACCTCACGAAGTGTACCGCTTCGACGTCACCGTAAACCGTGGTGGGGGATCGTTCTGGATACATCCATCATTCCCCCTGCGTTACCAGGCGGGCCTCTCGGACCGCCGTTCCCGACCTGACATCGTGCAGGCAGGAAGCCTTCAGAAGTGGCCAAGTCTGGCTCGAGCAGTTTTGGACAACGAGAAGCCGATCGGCCTTCGGCAAGGCAACCGCTTCGGCAGCCTTCGCTCGAGGTGCGAAGCCGGGCAATACCATCACGAAAACACCCAACAGCGCGAAGACCGTCAGGGCGATGAGAGATTTGATCATTTGAGGTTACTTGCTTGGGCTGGCCGCGCATCCCGCCGCGCTCGGGGATATCTCACAACAACCGGATAGTGGAACAGTTCCTGGCCCGCAGCTTATATTTGAAAAGCACTTTGGCCCCAGCCGTGTCGCCTCTTGGTCGCAAGCCTTGCTTGGCCCGGCGTCCGCCAGTCCGGTGCCGATATCAGCGGTTCGATGCCGTCAGCGACTACCACCACCGGGATGCGTCATGCGCGCGCGTCAGACATCGGTTCACCTGCCGATTGCAGGAGCTCAAGCATTTGTTCTGGCCCGTCCCACCGGAGGGGTTGACGCATCTGCCCAGGCAATTTGCGGCTTGATCCTCGCATCGCGCGGCTGACACGGCTTCCGCCGCCGAGTTGAGAAGCACTCCGACGCCCAAGAGGGCGATCGTGAAGAAAAACTGCCGTGCCATGGTCATTCCTCCTGAGAAAGACGAGCTGGCCACTCCGATCCTAACCTCTTCAGGGAACTAAACCTACTTTTTTCCGGTCGGGCCCTTGGGGGCTCGCATCGGTCGCCTGTCGGCTTCCGTGGCTTGCGACGCTCCGCGGTCCGGCCTGCGCCGGGATTCCGGCGTGAACTGATTTCGCCCGTCGCTGCGCCGTGTCTTCTTCGGTTTCGGAATTCCCATCGCTTGGGCCGTGAGCGCAACAACGAATTTGCCGAGCCGGATCAAGCTGATTTGGCCGGTCCAGCCTTGTTCGCAAAAATAATCGCTCTTCCCTTTCGACCCAAATCACCCCTTTGTCCCGCGCCATCCCGTTCCGAGAGAGGGGCGTTGGCCATCGTCACGAACGTTGGGACGGGATGCGGTGGACGCGGCAGCGTCGTCGCGCAAGGCGTTGCAGGGCGGGCGTTCGATTGAACGAGTGCCTGTGAGCATCGGGCCGGCGCGTGGACGAACGATGTTGCTTCCGGCTTCGTCAATGCTCGGGCGGACGTGCACATGCCGCCGGAGCCTCCTGGCGAAGACGGGTCGCGTACGGCAAAACCATGTGGTCCTGGCACCCGTTGCTGGTGCCAAGTCGGCGGAGGTGTTGCGAGCCCAACCGGGATTCGCAACACCGCCAATCCGCCGACGACGGTGACAAGACGAATTCGTCGCCGGGGAGAGCGTGGCATAAGCCGTTAAAACCATTGCGTGCGGGAATGCCGGGTGTTCCGGCGCGACCGTGGTGACTACCGTGTGCACACTACTTTCGCACACGGGCCGCGGGTGCTTCGGGCACCCGGCATTCCCCGCGCCCTCAATTGAGGGTCGCCCGCGCCCTCGGTTTTCGAGGGTCGCGCCGCGCCCTCGGTTTCTTGGGCGGATGTTTACGAACAACTCGGACGCATCGTGTCGCGAGAACGCGAAATCACATCCCAGCCTGTAGTCCGCATGAGCGGAGCGATATGCGGGATTACAACAGATCGCCGCGTTCGCACCCACCGCCTCGGCTTTCCCGGATATCGCGGAGCCTGTCATCCGGCAGCGCCCTGCGCCGCCCCGTTGGCTCATCCGCGCTGCAGGGCTTATCGGCGTCACGGCTGGCGCGCGAAGACGGCGCCAGTCAAGCCGGCTGTTTGAAAAATCAGATCTGAAATCCGGTACCCCGCCGGCAGAGCGTACGCTTTAGCCCCGCGCCAGCGCCTGCAGGCTCTTGAAGGTCAGGCGCTTAGGGTCTTTCACGCCGGCCAGATAAAGTCCACGGATGAAGGCGGTGGCCGCCTCCCGATCACAATCGGTCAACGCGACCACGGCATCGACGGCAATTCGCTGGGCGTCCATGGACTCCTCCCGCTGAAGGCAGCCTTGAGGCCACCCAGCCTAAGCATCGGCGGTTAATCCGCCGTTAACCGTTTCGCGAGAATCGGCGATTCTCGCGGCTCGTCTCATACGCAAAACAACGCATGGCATGGCCCGAATCAGCCTTTGCGCCGCGGTCAATCGGCGCGGGCCTCGCCGGTGCGATCGCCGAGGTCCGCTGCCACGCGGGCGAAGTATCTGCGCAGCCGGGGCACGGCAAAGTCCATGAAGGCCCGGACCTTCGGCACCGAGAGCCGGCCGTGCGGCGAAATCACGTGAACCGGTGTCGGCGGCGGCTCGTCGCCGGCCAGCACGATGGCGAGCTCTCCCGCGCGCACCTGTTCGGCGACCTGGTACGAGAGCAGACGCGTGACGCCGCGCCCGCTGACGGCGGAAGCCACGGCGCCACGGATACTGTTGATCACCAGCCTGGGCGTGAATTGAACCGTTCGCGGGGCGGCAAAGCCCTTCCGAGGCGGAAAGCTCCAGGAATGGGCCAGATGCGCCATCGCGACGATCTGGTGTTTGACCAGATCGCCCGGCTCCTCGATGCGTGGATGCTGCGCCAGGTAACGCGGCGCGGCCACGACCACCCGGCGCACTTCGCCGATCCGGGTCGCAACCATGCTTGAATCGGCAAGTTGGGCGATGCGCAGCGCGAGGTCGATGCCTTCATCGATCAGGTTCACCGGCCGGTCGAGCAACAGAAGCCGCGCGGAAACCGTCGGACAGGCATCGAGGAAGGCGTCGAGGATCGGTCGCAGCACCATCTCTCCCGACAGCACGGGCGCCGTGAGCGTCAGCGTGCCGCGCGGCGCCGACCGGTCGCCCGCGGCGATGGTATCGGCCTCTTCGAGTTCAGCCAGGACCCGCCGGCACGCTGTCGCATAGCGTTCACCGGCCTCGCTCAATTTGATCGACCGCGTCGTGCGGTGCAAAAGCTCCGTGCCGACATGCGTCTCGAGGAAAGCGATCGCGCGGCTGACCGCCGCGGGCGAACGGCCGAGCTTGCGACCCGCGGCTGCGAGACTTCCTTCGTCGAGCGCCACGACAAAGACCTTCATCGCATCGATACGGTCCATCAGTCCTCCCGGAAACTCGGCGGGGCCCTCTCCCGGCATCATCCCGCATTCAACCGCGGAGCGGAAGAGTGTCTGCCGGATAGCGTCTATTCGCTCGCCTCGCGGAACAACCTAGCTCTCGCGCAGCCAATCGGCACCGCTTGGGCCGATCGGCCACTCGTCCCCTCAACCGCACACGCAGGAGCCCATGATGGGTACCGAACAGAAAGTCGCCGTCATTACAGGCGCATCGCAAGGCATCGGCGCGGCTCTCGTCAACGCCTACCGTGATCGCAACTACCGGGTGGTCGCGACGGCGCGTTCGATCAAACCGTCGAGCGACGACGGCGTGCTCGCCGTGCCCGGCGACATCGCCGACTGGAAGACCGCCGAACGCGTGATTGCCGAAGGCCTGGCCAGATTCGGGCGCATCGATACCCTGGTGAACAATGCCGGCATCTTCATCGCAAAGCCGTTCACGCAATACACGGCGGAGGACTATGCGACGATTCTCGGCGTCAACCTTTCCGGCTTCTTTCGCATCACCCAACTGGCTATTGCCGAAATGGAAAAGCAAGGTCGCGGCCATGTGGTGCAGATCACGACAAGTTTTGTCGACCAGCCAAACTCCAAGTTGCCATCAGTGCTCGCATCGCTGACCAAGGGCGGTCTCAATGCCGCAACCAAGTCGCTCGCGATCGAATATGCCAAGCGCGGTGTCCGCGTGAACGCGGTCTCGCCGGGCATCATCAAGACGCCGATGCATCCCGCCAATACGCATGTCGAGCTCGGAGCGATGCATCCGGTCGGTCATATGGGCGACATCTCCGACATCGTCGACGCGGTGCTTTACCTCGAGCAGGCGAGCTTCGTGACCGGTGAAATCCTGCATGTCGACGGCGGTCAGAGTGCGGGTCACTGAGCGACCGGCACGGCAGCGATGAGCCCTGCAAGGGAAGACGGAATCGGAGAAACGCGATGGCGGAATTGAACTTCGGCGACCGGAAGCTAGGTCGCCGCGATCATCATTCGGAGCAGCCGGAGTCGACCTGGCGTATTGCGACGGCGGGTTTGTGCGCTTCACTGGTCGGGCTTGGATTGGCCCGGTTCGCCTACACGCCGCTGATCCCGGCGCTCATCGCCGCCAAATGGTTCGCTCCTTCGGACGTCGTCTATCTCGGCGCGGCGAATCTCGCCGGCTATCTCGCCGGAGCGTTACTGGCCCGTCCTATCGCGGTGCGAACCGGGGCGATCCCGGCGCTGCGCGGAACGATGGTACTCGCCACGCTTTCCTGCTTCGCATGCTCCGCGCCGGTTTCCTTTGCCTGGTTTTTCGCCTGGCGCTTCCTGGCAGGCTTCGCCGGCGGCGTCATCATGGTGCTCGCCGCCTCGACGATCTTGCCGCACACCTCGCCGGCAAGACGCGGCGTGGTCGGCGGAGTGATTTTCGCCGGGGTCGGCCTCGGCGTCGCGGCGTCGGGCACGCTGGTACCGTTGTTGCTGCAACAAGGGCTGCGGGCGAGCTGGTATGGACTCGGCGCGCTTTCTGCCGCGTTGACCGCAATCAGCTGGAGCGGCTGGCCAAAGAAGGATGGCGCGGCGATCGCGCCTCCGGCTTCGCAACATTCGGGGCACCGCCCTCACCTGCACGCGACGCGAACGCTATTGATCGAGTATGGACTCAATGCAGCCGCGCTGGTGCCGCATATGATCTTCCTGGTCGATTTCGTCGCCCGCGGCCTTGGCCAGGGCATCGCGGCCGGCTCGCAATATTGGGGGCTCTATGGCCTCGGCGCGATTGTCGGACCGTTGCTGACGGGCCATCTCGGTGACAGGACCGGGTTTGGGCCGGCGTTGCGCGTATCCTTCCTGCTTGAGGCGATCGCAATCCTGCTTCCCTCGATCAGCACGGCGCCGCCATCGCTGATCATATCAAGCGCCGTTGTCGGCGGGTTTACGCCCGGAATTGTGCCGCTTGTCCTCGGACGGCTCCACGAACTGCTTCCGCACAATGCCGCGCAGCAACGCGCCGCCTGGGGACATGCCACCACCAGCTTCGCGCTGTTTCAGGCCGCAGCCGCCTATGGCTTTTCCTGGATCTTCGCACGCAGCGACGGCGACTACCTGCTGCTGTTCCGGCTGGGCGGCGCGGCCGTTACGCTGGCGCTTGCAATCGAGCTTGTGACGGCGGTGACGGTCGGACGGAAACGGCGGTGACGCACGAACAATATGCCGCGATCAGGCCGATTTGTCCGTGATCAGTCCGGTGGGTTTGTTGGTCGCGTCGTCGAGCTGCTTCTTGATCATCTCCCGGATCTTGTCCTCGATCTTCTGCTGCTCGGCCGGCGTCATCGAATTGAACTGGTCCTGGGTGATGCCGAGCTTGCCGAGCATCGACGCGAATATTCGCTGCGCGGGCGTCATGTTGGCGTATTCGAGGAACTCCTGCGCCGGCGACTTTGCCTG
This sequence comes from uncultured Alphaproteobacteria bacterium, assembly GCA_963756215.1. Classification (GTDB taxonomy): domain Bacteria; phylum Pseudomonadota; class Alphaproteobacteria; order Rhizobiales; family Xanthobacteraceae; genus Bradyrhizobium. The sequence continues at coordinate 299,440 of CAVWMY010000007.1, forward strand.
AAACGACGAGGCCAGCCGGCTGGTCGACGGCAACGTGCCCATCGAGAGCGATGAGGGAAGACTGGAAATTGCCGACATGACCAACTCCGAACTACCTTCGGAACAAGCAACGGCCATGCCAGCGGGCGCCCCTCTGAAAACTCCGATTTTTCATCGCGTTAGGCGCGCAATGCACGGGACAAAGCTGCCGGTCGGGCGACGGTCAGAAAATTTTGCCGGGAAAAATCTGCCAGGGCGGCGCCTGGAGTGGCGCCGGGTCCGGGTCACGAATACCGCATCACGCCGTCGTCGACCTTGCCGAACCGCAGGCTGACGATGTCGAGGGCATAGTTTTGATAAAGCCGCCACGGACGTCTCGATCCCTGCTTGGGCAACTTCGCCAACGAGCGCTGCACATAGCCGGACGAGAAACTCAGCGACGGCAGTTCGGTGACGGTGGGGTCGACATTATGGGGCACGCATTGCCGGTAGCCATGGCGGTCCATGTAGTTGAGCACGCGGCAGACATATTCGCAGGTCAGATCGCATTTCAGCGTCCACGATGCGTTGGTGTATCCGAGCGCGGCCGCGAGATTCGGCACGTCCGAATACATCATGCCCTTGTAGTTCAGCGTGCGAGAAAAATCGACCGCGCGGCCATCAACGGTAACGTCGAGACCGCCCAGCACCTGCAGATTAAGTCCGGTGGCGGTGACGATGATGTCGGCCTCGATCTCGCTGCCGTCCTTCAGGCGGATGCCGTTTTCCGTGAACGTCTCGATCTGGTTTGTAACCACCGAGGCGCGTTTTTCCCAAATCGCCCTGAACAGATCCCCATCGGGCACCAGACAGAGCCGCTGATCCCAGGGATTGTAGCGCGGGGTAAAATGGGTATCGACGTCATACTCCGGCCCCAGCGCCATCCTGACGCCGCCGAGGATCAATTCCTTGACCCGCTCCGGCTTGCGCCGCGAGAGTTGGAAGAAAAACATCCCCCACATCACGTTGCGCCAGCGAATCAGGTGGTAGGCCAGTTTGGCCGGCAGGCGCGCCCGCAACTTGTTGGCCACCGGGTCCTGCGCGGGACGCGAGACCACATAGGTCGGCGAGCGCTGCAACATGGTGACATGCGCGGCGGTCTTCGCCATTTCCGGCACCAGCGTCACCGCGGTTGCGCCCGAACCGATCACCACCACACGCTTGCCGGCGTAGTCGACGTCGTCGGTCCATTTCTGCGGATGCACGATACGGCCGGCGAAATCCTCGGCGCCTGGAAATTCCGGCAAATACCCGTTCGCGTAACTGTAATAGCCGGAGCACATGAACAGGAAATTGCAGGTGAAGCGGATCGTCTCCGTTGCGCCCTCGCCGTTGCTGCGTTCGGCCTCCACGGTCCATCGCGCCTCCGGCGACGACCACGCCGCGCGCTTGACCCGGTGGTTGAACCGTATCTTCCTTTCGATGCCGTTCTCTGCCGCGGTCTCGCGGATGTAGTTCAGGATTCGCGGTCCGTCCGCGATCGCCTTGGGTTCGGTCCACGGCTTGAACGAATAGCCCAGCGTGAACATGTCGCTGTCGGAGCGGATGCCGGGATAGCGGAACAAGTCCCAGGTGCCGCCGATGCAGTCGCGGCCCTCGAGAATGATATAACGTTTGCCGGGACATTTCTCCTGAAGATGATAACCCGCGCCGATGCCGGACAATCCGGCGCCGACAATCAACACGTCGAAATGTTCTGGTTGCATACGGCCGCCTCCCAAACACGAATTGTCCAGCCGCAGGTGCGGTCAGTCAATGGCGGGCCGGAGAAAAGACGCCGTCTACGAAAAAAGATTACGAAACGGCTTGAAGCCGACCACCGCCCGGATAGCGCCGGTCCGCGGCCAGGTACACGAGGAGAACGAACACCGGCACGATAAACACAGGCCCGAGGGCTATTCCTGTAAATTTGCCGACCGGCGCGTTGACGAGAGGCCCAAGCAGGATCGACGCCATCGCAGCCCGGATCCATTGCGCCGGAAGTTGCGAAGATTTCTCAGCCATGTGCAACCACACCACGACGAACGCACCCATCACAAGGTCATAGTCCTGGAGATAGGGCGTCGCGAGGCAGGTGCCGACAATCACCAAGGCGTTGCGGATGTGAGCGGGGTCGTTGCGCAGCCACGATCGCGCGACGAAATAGGCCGCGGCCAGGCCGCTCACCGCCTGCAGCACGTAGGACACAGCCACGCTTGCGCCGAGGTGCCGGGCGAACACGAACACCGACATCATGCGATGCGATACGCCGGCACCGTCTTCCAGAATCACCGTCCGCAGCAGCACGAGGTTGCTCTGGTAGTGCAACCACGCATCGAGGCCGTAGACGGCCACGCTCATCGCCACCAGCAGCATGGCGGTCGCGGCGGTCACTACGATCACCAGCCAGCGCCGGCCTGCAAACAGCGCGAACGGCAGCATCAGGGCCAGCTGCGGCTTGTACACCATCAGGCCCAACAGGATGCCAGCAACAACCGGACGGCGGTCGACCAGCATCAGCCCGCCACCCAGCAGCGCCGCCGTCATCGCGCCGTTCTGTCCGCCTACCGCGCTGACGAACAGCGCCGGTGTCGCAATCGACAGCAGCAAAACGTCTTCGCCGCCGGTGAGCTTCAGGGCACGATAAAACGCAAACCAGGTTACGGACAGCCACACGAACAGGGCGGGCACGTAGGGAATGAGCGCCAGCGGCAGGGTGATCAGGAGCATCAACGGCGGATAGGAATAGTGATAAAACTGTATCGTCTGCGCCGTGACCGACTGCTCGAAGGCATGAAACGCAGCGAAGTCGTAAACCTCGCCGACGCGACCATGCAGGGCGAGAAAAGGCGCGGACCAATAATTGACGAAGTCATCGCCGAACGGACGACCCAGGCCGTTGCTCAGCCCGTCGCGAGTCTGACGCAGGAGATCGACGACATAGGCGGCGAACGCGACGACGATCCAGCACCGGGCGATCATCACCAGTCGCACCGGGTTCATCAGCACTCCGGCGGAAATCCCCGACGGTGGCGCGGGAGCTTTTGCGGAATGATCCAGCGATGTCATGGCCTGCCCAACCCGTTGCTTAGAACCAACATGCGGTCAGGGCGTTAGCGTCTCGTTAACGCAGGCGCGGTCCTGCCGGCCTGGTCACGCATTTCAAGCAAGAGGCCCCGGATCGCTCCGGAGCCTTTGCGTATCGATAGCCAAAATCTCAGTAGCGGTAGTGGTCGGCCTTGAACGGGCCCTCCGGCTTGACGCCGATATAGGCTGCCTGATCCGACCGCAGTTGCGTAAGTTTGACGCCGATCTTGGCGAGGTGCAGCCGCGCGACCTTTTCGTCGAGCGACTTCGGCAGCACGTAGACTTTCTTCTCGTACTTGCCGCTCTTGTTGTTGGCGAATAGTTCGATCTGCGCCAGCGTCTGATTGGTGAACGAGGCCGACATCACGAAGCTCGGATGGCCCATGGCATTGCCGAGGTTCACCAGACGTCCTTCCGACAGCAGGATGATGCGATGCTTGTCCGGGAATTCGATCTCGTCGACCTGCGGCTTGACGTTGGTCCATTTCAGATTGCGCAAGCCGGCGATCTGGATCTCGTTGTCGAAGTGACCGATGTTGCAGACGATGGCACGATCTTTCATCGCGCGCATATGCTCGATGGTAATGATGTCCTTGTTGCCCGTCGCCGTGACGAAGATGTCGGCGCGAGGCGCGGCGTCTTCCATGGTGACGACTTCATAGCCCTCCATCGCCGCCTGCAGAGCGCAGATCGGATCGACCTCGGAGACCATGACGCGACATCCAGCCTGGCGCAGCGAGGCGGCAGAACCCTTGCCGACGTCGCCGAAGCCCGCGACCATCGCCACCTTGCCCGACATCATCACGTCGGTACCGCGGCGGATGCCATCGACCAGCAACTCGCGGCAACCATAGAGGTTGTCGAACTTCGACTTGGTGACGCTGTCGTTGACGTTGATAGCCGGGAACAGCAGTGTGCCTTTCTTCTCCATCTCGTAGAGGCGATGCACGCCCGTGGTGGTTTCTTCCGACACGCCCTTGATGTTTTTCGCGATCTCGGCGAACCAGCCCTTCGGCTTTTCTTTCAGCAACCGCTTGATCAGGGCGAAGAACACTTCCTCTTCCTCGGAGCCCGGCTTGTCCAGGAACGCCACGTCGCCGTTCTCGGCGCGCAGGCCGTGGTGCACCAGCATGGTGGCATCGCCGCCGTCGTCCAGGATCATGTTGGGCGTGCCGCCGCCATGCCAGTCGAACAGCTTGGCGGTGTAATCCCAATACTCGGTGAGGCTCTCGCCCTTGATCGCGAACACTGGAATTCCGGCCGCGGCGATCGCAGCCGCAGCATGGTCCTGCGTCGAATAGATGTTGCAGGAGACCCAGCGAATGTCGGCGCCGAGCGCCTTGAGTGTTTCGATCAGCACGGCGGTCTGGATCGTCATGTGCAGCGAGCCGGCGATACGGGCGCCCTTCAACGGCTGCTTGGGGCCATATTCCTCGCGTGTTGCCATCAGGCCGGGCATTTCGGTCTCGGCGAGCGAGATCTCCTTGCGGCCGAATTCGGCGAGCGACATGTCCTTGACGATATAGTCGGTAAAGGCGGGCTTTGTGGCGGTGGCGGTCATAACGATTATCCTGCGGTCAGAGTGGTTTCGTTGGCGCTATTGACTAAGCCCCTCTCCCCTCGCGGGAGAGGGCTTGCGCGAACGGTCGCAACGAACTCGGCTCGGTGAGGGAGACGTTTCGACCCCTCACCCGCCCGTGCTTTGCAAAGGCAGCCTCTCCCGAAAGGGAGAGGTTGGAAATATCGACTTACACTGCGCGCTTCAGCGCATCGACGAGATCGGTCTTCTCCCAGGAGAAGCCACCCTCGTTGTCAGGCGTCCGGCCGAAATGACCGTAGGATGACGTACGTGCGTAAATCGGCTTGTTGAGGTCGAGGTGCTTGCGGATGCCGCGCGGCGTCAGATCCATTGCTTCGGCGACCGCCTTCTCAAGCTTGTCTTCGGGCACCTTTCCGGTGCCGTGCGTATCGATGTAGATCGACAGCGGGCGCGCCACGCCGATGGCATAGGCGAGTTGCAGCGTGCAGCGATCGGCAAGGCCTGCAGCGACAATGTTCTTGGCGACGTAGCGCGCGGCATAAGCGGCCGAACGATCGACCTTGGTCGGATCCTTGCCGGAGAATGCACCACCGCCGTGCGGGGCCGCACCACCGTAGGTATCGACAATGATCTTGCGGCCGGTCAGGCCGGAATCTCCGTCGGGCCCGCCGATGAAGAACTTTCCGGTCGGGTTGATGTGCCAGATGGTCTTGCCGTTGATCCATTCCTTCGGCAACGCTTCGCGAATATAGGGCTCGACGCGATCACGGACCTGGCTCGAACTCATGTCCTCGACCAGATGCTGATGCGAGACCACGATCTCGCGCACGCCGACCGGCTTGCCGTTTTCGTATTGCACGGTGACCTGGCTCTTGGAGTCCGGACCCAGCACCTTCTCCTTGCCGGAGTGGCGGGCTTCGGAGATCAAGCGCAAGATCTTGTGAGCGTAGAAGATCGGCGCCGGCATCATATCGGGGGTCTCATTGGTGGCGTAACCGAACATGATGCCTTGATCGCCCGCGCCCTCTTCCTTGTTGGTGCCGGGCTGCAAGGCGTCGACGCCCTGCGCGATGTCCGCCGATTGCGGATGCAACAGGATCTCGATGTCACAGTTCTTCCAGTGAAAACCGTCCTGCTCGTAACCGATGTCCTTGATCGCCCCGCGAACCACGCTCTCGATCTGGTCATTGGTGACCGATTTGGGACCACGGGTTTCGCCGGCGATCACAACCTTGTTGGTGGTCGCAAGCGTTTCGCAAGCCGCGCGGATCGCCCAAGGGTCGATTCCAGCCTTTGGGCCTTCGCGGAAAAACAGGTCGACGATCTCGTCCGAGATCCGGTCGCAAACCTTATCCGGATGACCCTCTGAAACCAACTCGCTGGTGAACAGGTATGACGCGCGCATCGAGCAACCTCTTTTTTCGCAGGACCTCGCGGCCCCTTTGGTGTGTGTGTCCTGAGATGTCAGTCCCGACGACGCGAGATGACGTAGGATTCGTCGTAGAACCAGAGCCCGTTATGCTTGCGCAAAACCTCCCTGGCAGCATCGAGAGGAAGGCTGCTTTGAGCCATCTCCGTCAGCCGGTCGTCTTCAATCTGGGCGACGTATACCGCCGCATTCCAGGCCGCAAAGGCCGTCGAGGTCCCGATCGATCCGGTGACCTCATTGGGCAGAGCTTCCATATCATAGCGGAAGATCGAACGGTTATCCGCATAGGCGTTAAAGTTAAGGTCGCGCCCGGCGGAACCCAGCTCGTACTTCACGGTGCGCAGAATTTCGTGACGGCTCACCGCAAAAGGATTTTCTCCCGGCCAGACCGCCTGGATCATTTCGAGGCCCGGATCCTGTCCATGGGAGTGAATTCCAATCAAGCGGCCGCCGGCCCGCAGCGCCCGGGCCAACGGCGCAACGATGCGCTTGGCGCGGAAGTTGACCGAGGATTTGGCTCGGTATGGCTGCGAGGCGATGATCAGGTCAAAGTTGGCCTCGGTACGGCCTGCGCGCGGAATGATTGAATCGAGTAAGAAACGGTGATCTTCCCGATACAGCACAATTGCAACCGGCCGCTCATAGACCGGCATGCCCGAGCGCGGACTGACATTGGCCCGCCAATTCTGCTCAAGAAACACCCCGAGTTCGGCAATCTGCGTCTCGAAGTCGCCCGATGAGGCACCGCGCAGCGCCACCTCGTGCCAAATCATGCCGGCGGCCGCCGCCGGTGAGGTCGGCGTCAACCAAGGCGCTTCGGCGTAATACATGTTGGTGAGCACAAAGACGGTCGCGGGGTGTTCGAACAGCCGGTCGGGCACCTTGTCCAGCGTCAATCGGACATCTTCAAGGCTGAGTTCCTTGCCCGCGATATAAAAAGGCATGTGCGGAAAGCGGCCGTGCATCGAGCGCATCACCCGCGCCAGCACGGTACCGTCACCGCAACCGGCATCGAAGACCCGAAGCGCCGGCGGACGGGGATGGATGCTGGACAGTTCCAGCGACACCCGCTCCGCGATCACCCGCTTCTCGCTGCAGGTGTGAACGAACAACAGGTACTTCTGCCGGTTCTCGAAAAACCGAAAATTACTTCGGGGATCGCGCCTTTCCGGCGGGACTTCAAGCCCCCTCGGCGGCGGCACGCCCCCTGGGGTGGAGGTAGCGATGTAGGCCTGAATGCGGTCGAGCGTGTCGATGGTGATGCGTTTGCCCTCACGCAGCCGGTGCACCAACTTGCCGTCGTTGACCGCCCGGCGACCGAAGGTCGATTCCGCCATATCCGCCTCGCGGCAGAATTCGGAGATCTTGCTGAGGATGCGGTCGTTTTTCATCAGGCCAGAAGGTTGGGAAATACCGGTGGGCAGTTGGTACTCACCCCTACCCCCTACCAGCCTTTTCCCACCGTGGCTACCCCTTGAAATGGACAAGCCCGCCTGGCGCGTCGCGACATATCGCCCGCAGTAATGGCAATACGCCGCGATTTCAGCGTTAATTGGCGTTAAGCACGGCTACGGCGGAGTTTGGTTACCCGGCACCGCCAAACCCGCGAACTCCGGGTTCCCAGCCTAACGGGGCTATCTTGCCCACACCTCGTTCGCGATATCGACCGCCAGTTTCAATTTGGCCCACTGCTCTTCCTCGGTCAGGATGTTGCCCTCCTCGGTGGAAGCAAAGCCGCATTGCGGTGAAAGCGCGAGCTGGTCCAACGGCGCGAACCTCGAGGCTTCATCGAGCCGGCGCTTGATGTCGTCCCTGTTCTCCAGCGCACCGGTCTTTGAGGTAATAAGGCCGACCACGACGATCTTGTTGCCCTTCGGCAGATAGCGCAGCGGCTCGAAGCCGCCCGCGCGATCGGAATCGTACTCCAGGAAATAGCCGTCGTAGTTGGTACCGGCCAGCATGCTTTCGGCGACCGGCTCATAGCCGCCGGACGAAATCCAGGTGGAGCGAAAATTCCCCCGACAGACATGCGTGGTGATCACCATGTCGGCCGGACGCTCGGCGATCGCATAGTTGATGACGCGCGCGTAGATCTCCTGCAGGCCGTCGGGGTCATCCCCCCGCTCGCGCGCCTTCCTCAACTCATCCTGCGAGCAGAGATAAGCCCACACGGTGTCATCGAACTGCAGATAGCGGCACCCGGCATCGTAAAAAGCCTTGACGGCCTTGCGGTAGGTCTTGCCGAGGTCCTCGAAGAAAGGCTCGAGGGTAGGATATACATCTTTCGAGATCGAGTTTCGGCCGCCGCGGAAATGCAGCACTGCGGGCGATGGAATTGTCATCTTCGCGGTGACGTGTGCGATGTCGCATTTCCGCTTCAGGAATTTGAAATGCGCCAGCATCGGGTGGTCGGCGGGGAAATCGAGTTTGCCGACGACGCGGACCGCCTCGTGCCGGGTCTGGATGCCGGCGAACTGGATACCCTCGCCGGGGTGAAACAATTCGCATCCGGTAAGCTGACTAAGAAAATCGAAATGCCACCACGAGCGGCGGAATTCGCCGTCGGTAGCGAGCTTCAGACCGGTCGATGCCTGCTTGTGCACGACCTTTTCGATCTCCATGTCCTCGATCTTGCGCAGATCGTCCGCGGAAATCTTGCCGCTCTCCCGTCTGGCGCGCGCTTCCTTGATGCGCGGCGGCCGCAACAGGCTGCCGACCTCGTCGGCGCGGAACGGAGGTTTTGTTCGCTGCATAATATTCACCCCGGAAAATCAGTCGTTACGGACGAAATAGAGCATGCGAAACCGATGGTTGCGAGCGCAAGCGAAGCAATCCTGAACTGCTGCGGAAGCTTGCCTGGTTCGTCGTTCGCTTGCGTTGCTCGCAACGGCGACCAATATCGCATCCTCAGGATTTCGCCGTCACGCCGAGATAGCGTCCGAGTGGCGTGGGATCGGCCTTGAGGTCCGCACTTGCCGCGTCATGAACGATCGCGCCGCGTTCCAATATCACAACGCGATCGGCGAGCCCTAAAATCTTTTGTGCATTCTGCTCAACGATGACTGAACATATGCCGCCGGACCGGGTGATGATGCCGAGCGCCTTTAACAGTTCGTCAACGATGATCGGCGCCAGCCCCTCGGTCGGCTCGTCCAGCAGCAGCACCTTCGGATTGAGCGTGAGCGCACGGCCGATCGCAAGCATCTGCTGCTCACCTCCCGAAAGCTGGTTACCGAAATTGTTGCGCCGCTCCTGCAGTCGCGGAAACATCGCGTAGACTTTCGCGACCGACCACGGTCCCGGCTGCGCTACCGCGGTCATGTTCTCTTCCACCGTCAGCGAGCGAAAGATGTTGCGCTCCTGAGGGACCCAGCCGATGCCGCACCGCGCCCGCTGGTCGGGGCGCATCGGCGTAATATCGCGCCCGCCGACCGCGATGCTGCCACCAAATCTTCGGGTAATGCCGACGATCGAATTGATCAGCGTGGTCTTGCCGGTTCCGTTGCGACCTAGCAGCGCCAATACCTGGCCTTCTGCGAGCCGCAGCGACATGCCGGGCAAAACGACGGCTTCGCCGTATCCCGCGCGCAGGCCTTCGATGGCGAGCAGATCAGGCATCCGCGGCCTCGCCGAGATACACCGCCTTGACTCTTGGGTCGCGCGCGACCTGGTCGGGCGGCCCCTCGACCAGCAGCGCACCGTTCACCAATACCGAGATGCGGTCCGCGAAGGAGAACACCAGATCCATATCATGCTCGATCAGCAGCACGGTCACGTCACGCGGCAGATCCGCAACCGCCGCAAGGATGTCGTGGCGCTCGCCTTCGGGAACGCCGGCGGCGGGTTCATCGAGCAGTAACACGCGGGGCTTGGTGGCGATGGCGACTGCGATCTCGAGCAGACGTTGCTTGCCGTAGGGCAATGTCGACGTCGTCTCATTCATAACGTCGAGCAGTTGAAAGCGCGCCAGGTTTTCCGCGATCTCCGCATTGACGTCGTCCCGCGTGCCGAGACGGCGCCACCAGTCGCCACCATGACCAAGCCGCTCCGACACCACGAGGCCGATGGTCTCGCGCGGCGTCAGGTCGGCGTAAAGCTGGTTGATCTGGAAGGTGCGCGACAGGCCGCGCCGCACCCGCGTGTGAACCGGCAGGTTGGTGATGTCGTTGCCTTCCAGGAGAATCCGCCCGGCATTGGGCTTCAGCACGCCGGTCAACAGATTGATCACCGTCGTCTTGCCGGCGCCGTTCGGACCGATCACAGCATGGCGGGCGCCTTCGGCGATGCCAAGCGAAAGATCGCGCGTCACCTTGAGGCCGCCGAACTGCTTTTGCAGCGCTCTTGTTTCCAATGCAAATGTCATGGCGCGCCGTCCCCCCGAGCGGCAACGACGGCCTTGCGGCCGCCGAACTGCCGAGCGACCAGGTTCGGCACCCACACGGCCCAGCGATGCAGGCGGTGACGGCCGATCAACACAATTACCACCAGCACCAGCCCAATCCAGAACTGCCAGTATTGCGGCGTGATCGAAGAGAACACCTCCTGCAGCATCTTGAAAACGACCGCGCCGATCAGCCCGCCATAGAGATAGCCGGTGCCTCCGATCACGAGCACCAGCATCAGGTCGGCGGATCGCTCGAACGAAAACCCGTCGAGCGAAGCCAGCGCCGTGGTCTGGGTGAACAGCGCACCGGCAACGCCCGCATAAAATGCCGCCAGCGTATAAACCGCGATCAGCCGGCGGTTGACGGGGATGCCGATCGCGGACGCGCGCAGCGGATTGTTGCGAATTGCCCGCAGCGACAGGCCGAACGGCGAATGCACGATCCGCCGCGCCAGCAGGAACAACAGAAATAATACGGCAAGCGAGTAGAAGAAGCCGACCTTTCCGAACATGTCGAACGCAAACAGACCCAGGATCGGCTGCATTTCGATGCCCTGGAGGCCGTCGGTGCCGCCGGTAATGTTGGAAAACCGCTCCGCCAACGCTTCCAGCAGCAGCGCAATTCCCAACGTCACCATCAAGCGGGTGAGATCGACGCCGCGGATTACCAGGAAGCTCGTGAGAAAGCCGAGCACAGTGGCGGCCAGGCCGGCGACGACCAATGCGACGACGGGTTCATTGATGATTCCGTGCAGGGCCAACAGGCCGGCGGAATAGGCGCCGACCCCGAAGAACGCCGCATGGCCCAGCGAGACAATGCCGGCATAACCAAGAATCAGGTCAAGCGACAGCGCGAACAGTCCCAATCGGACGATGTCCGTCATGATCAGGTAGCGCGAGGGAAACAGAAACGCACACCCCAGCGCCAGCACCCAGAACGTGATCTCGTTCCAGTGCCAACGCGCCTGTTGCCTTGCGTGATATCCGACGTCGGATTGCGCGCTCATGTCGGCGTCAACGCGAGGCGATACGGCCGAACAGGCCGTTGGGGCGCCAGATCAGGATCACGATCATGACGGTATAGATCACGAACGGTCCCATCTTCGGCACATAATATTTGCCGGCGACGTCGCAGACGCCGAGCAACAGTGCCGCAAGAAAAGGCCCGGTGATGCTGGAGGAGCCGCCGACGGTGACCACGATCAGAAAATAGATCATAAACTTCAGCGGAAAATACGGATCGAGCCCGAGTATCTCGGCACTGAGCGCGCCGCCGAGTCCGGCGAGCCCGCATCCGAACGCAAAGGTTAGCGCGAATACCTGCGGCACGTTGATGCCGAGCCCGCTGGCGGCGCGAGGATCGTCCACTGCGGCGCGAAGCCTGCTGCCGAAGCGGGTGCGCGCCAGGACCAGCTGCAGCGCCGCCGTAAGCAGGCCGCAGATCACGACGATCATCAGCCGGTAGCGGCCGATACCGACGCCGAAGAAATCGATCTGCCCTTCCAGCGTGGCCGGAAGCTTGATGAAGATCCGCGACGATCCCATGATATAGTCGACCGCCGTCACCGCCATGAATACGAGTCCGATGCTGAACAACACCTGATCGAGGTGGCTGCGGTTGTAGAGGTGACGATAGAGCGAACGCTCCAATATTGCGCCGACCAGCGCGCTCGCGACAAAGGCCAGCGGCAGTGCCGCGAAGAAAGGCCAGCCGGACTGGTTCACCAGCACCGCGCAGACGTAGCCGCCCGCCATCGCGAAGGCGCCATGGGCGAGATTGACGAAGTTCATCAGCCCGAGCGTCACCGCCAGACCGCAGGCCAGCACGAACAGCAGCATGCCATAGGCGACGCCGTCGAACAGGATGGTAAGAAGCGTGGTCATGGCGAAAGGATAAGCCTCAATTGTCAGCCATTCCGGGGCGCGAGCTACGCTCGCGAACGCGGAATCTCGTTTCAAGCACGACGGAAGAGATTCCGGATTGAACGCCGCGCGTTGCCCCGGAATGACGACGTCATCGTCATTTCTTCGTCTTGCCCGGATCCTTCACCGCCTCGAAGGTCTGGAATTCGACGTTATAGAGTTCACCGTCGACCTTCTCGACTTTGCGGATGTAGATGTTCTGCACGATGTCGCGCGTCTCCGGATCGATCGAGATCGGTCCGCGCGGACTTTCCCACTTCATCCCTTTCATGGCTTCGATCAGCGCGTCGCCATCGGTCTTGCCTTCGGTCTTCTTGAGCGCGGCGTAGATCAGGGCAATCCCGTCATAGCCGCTCACCGCCATGAAGCCCGGCCGCGAACCGAAGGCCTTCTTGTAGGCGACGACAAAGTCTTTGTTCATCGCAGTCGGATGCGCGGCGGAATACAGATGCGCGGTAACGGCGCCGAGCGCCGCATCGCCCATGCCGTTCAGAAGATCGTCGTCCATGACGTCTCCGGGCCCGATCACCTTGATGTCCGATTTGTCGAGCCCGCGCTCGGCATATTGCTTCATGAAATTGCCGCCCTGCCCGGCCGGCACGAACACGAACATGGCGTCGGGCTTGGCGTCCTTCATCCGCTGCAGGAACGGCGCGAAATCGGGATTCGCGAGCGGCACCTTGACCTCTTCGACGACCTCCCCGCCGCCGGCGGTGAAATGCTCCTTGAAGGATGCCAGCGCGTCGTTGCCGGGCGCGTAGTCGGAGGTCAGCGTGGCAACCTTCTTGATGCCGTTCTTGGCCGCCCAGTCGCCGATGATGGAAGACGATTGCGCCAGCGTGAAGCTTGTGCGGACGATATAGGGCGAACGTTCCGTGATGATCGAAGTACCCGCCGCCATCACGATTTCCGGAATCTTCGCCTGGGTCGCCAGCGGCGCGGCCGCAAGCGCTGCCGGCGTGACGCCGAAGCCGGCGATGAAATTGACCTTGTCGTTGACGATCAACTCCTGCGCGAGGCGCTTGGTATTGTCGGGAACGGCCGCGTCATCTTTGAGGATGATTTCGATCTTCTTGCCGGCGACGGTGTCGCCCTTCTGCTGCATGTAGAGCTTGATCGCATTGTCGATCTGCTTACCGGTGGAGGCTTGGCCGCCGGTCATTGGCAGGATCAGGCCGATCTTCACGGTCTCCTGCGCGCGCGCCGGCACGCCCCCCGCCGCCGCCGCCAGCGCAACGCCGATCACAGCTCGCGACAACATCTTAATGCAGATAAACATCAACACCCTCCCCCTGATCGGCTTCGTGTTTCGAACCGAGTCCCCGGCCCTCGCCTGAGCATAGCCTAGACATCGAGCCGCGTATCGCTGCGCCATGCCGTCTCAACCGCGCAACGCTTTGTCAATCACAACGCCGCCAGGCGCGCGCTCTCCGGAAGTGTGGCGGCCAGCAGCGCCCGCGCTCAGTGTCGATTCAACCGACCGAAATCTGCGCAATAAGTAATATATTACCTTAATCGCGCCGTTTGGGACGGGCTTGCAATTTTACCGTATTCTGGTTCGACCAAGCCTTGGCTGTCGCGGCCATGCCGCGACGGTCGATCTCTTACCGACCAAAAGGCTCAGACGTTCCGCAAATGCCCATCCGCGTCCCCCACCATGCCGCAGTTGTACTGACCCTTGCGCTGTTCGCGGGCGCCTTGGGCGGTTGCGGGACGGTCAACGAAAAACTCGCCGACGGGATGGGCGACTATATCCCGCAGTGGGCCGGCGGCCTGCCTGCGGATGCCCCGCCGCGGCCCGGCACCGCCAAATACGACGAGTACATGAAGGAACGGGAGCGGAAACGCCTGGAGCCCGCGCCGCCCAAGAGTGATTCGGCCAACGCGCCGGCGACGACGTCCGGAGTTGGCGCAGCTCACTGATCACGCCGCCGGCGCGGAACCGGCGACATTACCCCGTGAAAACCACGGTCTTGCGGCCGCTCAGGAACACGCGATCCTCGAGATGGTGACGCATCGCCCGAGCCAGTACCCGCCGCTCGATGTCGCGTCCTTTTCGCACGAGATCGTCAGGGGTGTCGCGATGGGTAATGCGCTCGACGTCCTGTTCGATGATCGGGCCTTCGTCGAGGTCGCGGGTGACATAATGCGCGGTGGCGCCAATCAATTTGACGCCTCGTTCGTGGGCCTGATGGTACGGCCGCGCACCCTTAAATCCCGGCAGGAAAGAATGGTGGATGTTGATGCAGCGCCCGGCCAGCTTCGACGACATCTCGTCCGACAATATCTGCATGTAACGGGCCAACACCACGAGATCGGTCTGGGTTCGGCTGACCAGATCCAGGATCGCATTCTCCTGTTCGCGCCGGGTCTCCTTTGTCACCGGCAGGAAGTAAAACGGTATCTCGCCGAAATCGAGACTGCCGTAGGTTTCCCGCTGATGGTTGGAGACGATGGCGGTCGGAATCATTTCCAATTCGCCGGTCCGCCAGCGGTAGAGGATATCGGCCAGGCAGTGATCGGATTTCGAGACCAGCAGCATGACCCGGCGACGGGTGGCGCGATCGCGCATCTGCCATTCCATGCCGAAGCGTTCCGCGATCGCGGTGAACCCGGTCTGGAGCGCGCCCAGCGTCACCGCGAGATCGGCGGCATTGAACACCACCCGCATGAAAAAGTGTCCGGTCTCCACGTCATTGTACTGCTGCGCATCGAGGATGTTTTGCCCATTATGGGCGAGAAATGTCGATACGGCGGACACGATACCGGGACGATCCGTACAGGACAGGGTTAAGACGAATTGATGATCGGGCATGAACGGCTGATTGAACTTTAAAGTGAAGATGGACCTGGATTGCGAGCACTGCTCTATCACCGGCGCTGCCCTTGCGCCAATCCCGGTTCGAGGCTCAAGATGGACAAAATGGAAGCGATCGGCATTAGGCAATCATGGCGGACAGACTGAACGGTTATCGCATCCTGATCATGGAAACGCGCGAGGAAGCGCAATTTTCCCGCCTGCTCGCCGAGCAGGGCGCCAGAGTGCTGCAATGCCCGATGTTCACCATCCACGACGCACCCGACGCCGCACCGATCGAAGCCTGGATCGGACGTTTCATCAAACAGCCATGTGACGATCTGGTGCTGATGACCGGCGAAGGCTTGCGGCGGCTGATGAAGGTCGCGCGGCGCATCGATGTCGAGACCGGCTTCATCGCCGCGCTCGGTCATGCGCGGAAGTTCGCCCGCGGTCCCAAGCCCGGCCGCGCGTTGCGGGAGATCGGCCTGGAACCTCAGGTCATCACCGAGAAGCCGACGTCCGAAGGCATCGCGGAGATGTTGTCACGCTTCGAACTGCGCGGACATCGCGTCGGCCTCCAGCTTTATCCCGACAAGGATCACAGCAAGCTGATCGGCGCCATGACGGCACAGGGCGCCGAGGTGGATAGCGTGTTGCCTTATGTCTACGACGGCCAGGCGGCCGCGAGCAATATCATCGGCGCGATCGACGAGATGGCGCGCGGCACCGTCGACGCGATCGCACTCACCAGTTCGGGCCAGATTCGCCGCCTCATCGAAGTCGCCAGGGCCCACGATTGCGAGGCTCGGCTACGCGAAGGGCTGGCGCAAACGCCGATCGCTTCGGTCGGTCCAGTGGTTTCCGACGAACTGAAATCGCACGGCCTGCACGCCGATATCTCGCCGGCCGAGGGCGCCTTTTTCATGAAGCCCCTGATCTCGTCGATGGCGGTAGCGCTTGGAAAGTCGCCGCCGCGTGGTGCGGCGAAGGCCCAAAATTAGAAGCCGTCATTCTACGATGTGCAATTGCACATCGTAGCTAAGCGCGCCCCGGAATGACGAAACTGATCGGCACGACTTTAGCGACGCTCTTTCAAATACGCCGCATAGGCCAGCTTGATGCCGTCCTCCAGCGAAGTGCGCGCGCGCCAGCCGAGTTTGGCCAGCCGGCTGACGTCCAGCCATTTCCGCGGCGTGCCGTCAGGCCGCGAGGGATCGAAGCGAATTTCGCCGGTGTAGCCGACGATCGCGGCTACTACGCGGGCGAATTCGGCGATGGTGATGTCTTCACCGGTGCCGATGTTGACCAGTTCGCCGCTGGAATAGGTTTTCATCAGGTGAATGCAGGCGTCCGCAAGGTCATCGACATACAGGAATTCGCGTCGCGGGGTGCCGGTACCCCACACCACGACGTCGGGAGCGCCGGAAGCCTTCGCTTCATGAAACCTTCGAATCAGTGCCGCGACGACGTGGCTGTATTCGGGATGATAGTTGTCGCCGGGTCCGTACAGATTAGTCGGCATCACATTGATGAAGTCGGCGCCGTACTGGCTTCGATACGTCTCGACCATCTTGATGCCCGCGATCTTGGCGATCGCATAGGGTTCGTTGGTCGGCTCCAGCGGCCCCGTCAGCATCGAATCCTCGCGTAGCGGCTGCGGGGCAAGCCGGGGATAGATGCAGGAAGAGCCGAGAAACATCAGCTTCTCGGCGCCGTTTGCGTGGGCGGCATGGATCACATTGGCCGCGATCAGCAGGTTGTCGTAAAGAAATTCGCCGCGCAGGGTGTCGTTGGCGACGATGCCACCGACCTTGGCGGCCGCCAGAAACACCGCCTGCGGGCGGTTGCCGGCAAACCACCGGGTTACGGCGACCTGGTCCCGCAAGTCGAGCTCGCTGCGGCCGGCGGTCAGCAGTTCGACGTCTTCCTGCGCCAGCCTGCGCACCAGCGCCGCCCCGACCATGCCGCGATGCCCGGCAACGAAGACCGTCTTGCCTTTCAGCTCAAACGGGGTTCTTGCCATCGGCGGCCTCCCGCCTGGCGATGTCGAGATCGCCCGCCACCATCTCCTTGACCAGTTGCGCGAACGTCGTTTTCGGCTTCCAGCCGAGCTTCTCACGCGCCTTCGAGGCGTCGCCGATCAGCTCATCGACTTCGGTCGGACGAAAATAGATCGGGTCGATACGCACGATGGTCTTGCCGGATTTCTTGTCGACACCGGTTTCGTCGACGCCCGTGCCGCGCCATTCGATGGCGCGTCCGACCTCGGCAAAGGCGAGCTCGACGAATTCACGCACCGAGCGGGTTTCGCCGGTTGCCAGCACGAAGTCGTCGGGCGTATCCGCCTGCAGGATGCGATGCATACCCTCGACATAGTCCCGGGCGTGGCCCCAGTCGCGTTTCGCCGAGAGGTTTCCGAGATACAGGGTGTCTTCAAGACCGGTCTCGATGCGCGCCACGCTACGGGTGATCTTGCGCGTCACGAAGGTCTCGCCGCGGATCGGGCTTTCATGATTGAACAGGATGCCGTTCGAGGCATACATCCCGTAAGCCTCGCGGTAGTTCACCGTGATCCAGTAGCCGTAGAGCTTGGCGACGCCATAGGGCGAGCGCGGATAAAACGGCGTTGTTTCCTTTTGCGGGCTCTCCTGAACCAGGCCGTAGAGTTCCGACGTCGACGCCTGGTAGAAGCGCGTCTCCTTTTCCATCCCAAGGATACGGATGGCCTCCAATAGCCGCAGCACGCCGATGGCGTCGGCATTGGCGGTATATTCGGGGCTCTCGAAGCTGACGCCGACATGGCTCTGGGCCGCGAGGTTATAGATTTCGGTCGGCCGGATCTGCTGCATCAGCCGGATCAGGTTGGTCGAATCGGTCATGTCGCCGTAGTGCAGCAGGAACGGCACGTTGCCGACGTGACGGTCTTCATAGAGATGGTCTACCCGCGCGGTGTTGAACGAGGACGATCGCCGCTTGACGCCGTGCACGGTGTAGCCGAGGCCGAGCAGATATTCGGCAAGATAGGCGCCGTCCTGCCCGGTGACGCCGGTGATCAGTGCGACGCGCCGTTTTGAAACCTGATCTGTCATACGTTCTCCAACAGTGCGTCGCGTCCTTCTGCAAGACGCCGGTATCGAGGACGTGACCCCGAAAGCGCCCGTCCCGGACCGGCCAAACGATGCCCGATCGCGACGCCAAATCACACCCTGCCCGCTGGACCGCTCGCGGCGCAGGCAATAGCATTCGACCCTGACCAAGTCTAATGCCAAAGTCGAATACGATCAGGTCTTTAGACACCCTGCGACAAGGACGGCCGTTGACGCGCAAACCTGGGTGAAACAGGTTGACCTGCCGCTATGAAGTGGGGTGATCTCCTCATTACCGAACAAGAGCGCCGAAGCGCCCGGACGGAGGGAACGCGTGGAAGACGCTTTGGAAGTGCGGGGAGTATCGTTGCGTTTCGGCGGCGTTCGGGCGCTCACCGACGTCAGCTTCCGCGTCAATGACGGCGAGCTGTTTTCAATCATCGGTCCCAACGGCGCCGGCAAGACCTCCATCGTCAACTGCATTTCGGGACGTTATCGGCCGACCGAAGGCCAATTGCTCTATCGCGGCCGCGACATCACCGCGCTCAACCCCAATGCGCGGCCCCGGTTGGGGATCGGCCGGACCTTCCAGAACCTCGCGCTGTTTCACCACATGAGCGTGCTCGACAACATCATGGTCGGGCGCCATCATCTGTTGAAAAATAATTTCATTACGGGATCGCTGTACTGGCTGACCGGCGCGCGGCGCGAAGAACTCGAGCATCGTCGCAAGGTCGAGGAGATCATCGACTTCCTCGATCTGCAATCGGTGCGCAAAGCCACAGCCGGAACGCTTCCCTATGGGCTGCGCAAGCGTGTCGAGCTGGCGCGCGCAATGGCGCTGGAACCGCGTCTGATTTTGCTCGACGAGCCGATGGCCGGCATGAACTTCGAGGAAAAGGAGGACATGGCGCGCTACATCGTCGATCTCAACGAAGAATTCGGCATGACCGTCGTCATGATCGAGCACGACATGGGCGTGGTGATGGATATCTCTCACCGGATCATGGTGCTGGATTTCGGCCGCAAGATCGCGGAAGGCGAGCCGGCGGCAGTCCTGGCCGATCCCCATGTGAAACGCGCCTATCTCGGCGAAGAGGACGAAGTCCTGGTTGGCCCCGACGATACGGCTGCGCCTGCGGAGAGCGCGGCATGATGGACTATGCCGGTCGCGTCGCCCTGGCTGATACCTATCCCAAGCTGCTGCGCCTCAACGCGGCCGAGCACGGCAACGAAATCGCGTTGCGCGAGAAGGATTTGGGCCTGTGGCGCGTCTTCACCTGGAACGATTATCAAGCGCGGGTGCATGACTTTGCGCTCGGCATGGTCGAGCTCGGTCTCGGTCGCGGCGACGTCATCGGCATCATCGGCGATAACCGGCCGGACTGGGTCTCCGCCGAGATCGCGATTCACGCGATCGGCGCCATGAGTCTGGGCCTCTACCGTGATGTGCTCGACGAGGAAGCCGCCTATCTCGTGAGCTACGGCGAAGCCAAACTGGTGTTCGCCGAGGATGAGGAGCAGGTCGACAAACTATTGACGCTCGCCGAGCGCGTGCCGCATCTCAAGTACATCGTGTATTCGGACCCGCGCGGGATGCGGAAATATGATGACCCGCGCCTGATGGAAGCCGACAAACTCGCAGCGTTGGGACGCGACCGTGCCGCCCGCGAGCCCGACCTTTACGACAGGCTGGTGGACCTAACTCAGGGCGAGGACGTAGCGGTCCTTTGCACCACCTCCGGCACTACCGCTAACCCGAAACTGGCGATGCTGGCGGCGGGTCGCGTGTTGCGGCATTGCGCGACGTACCTCGCTTTCGACCCGAAAGGGCCGGATGACGAATACGTCTCGGTGCTGCCGCTTCCCTGGATCATGGAACAGGTCTACGTGCTCGGCAAAGGCCTGCTCTGCCGGATGAAGGTCAACTTCGTCGAGCAGCCCGACACCATGATGAACGATTTCCGCGAGATAGCGCCGACCTTCGTGCTGTTCGCGCCGCGCGTCTGGGAGTCGATCGCCGCCGACGTACGCGCCGGCGTCATGGATTCCTCGCCGCTCAAGCAAGGCCTTTACGCACTCGGCATGAAAAACGGCCTGGCTGCGCTGGAGCGAGGCCGGCATTCGGTGGTCGCCGATGTTTTGCTGTTCCGGGCGCTCCGCGACCGGCTCGGCTTCACCCGGCTGCGCTCGGCCGCGACCGGCGGTGCGGCGCTCGGCCCGGACACGTTCAAGTTCTTCCAGGCCATGGGCGTGCCGTTGCGCACACTTTACGGCCAGACCGAACTGCTCGGTGCCTACACGCTGCATCCGACCGATAAGGTCGATCCGGATACCACGGGCGTCGCCATGGCCGACGACATCGAAATCCGCGTCGACAACCCGGACATACATGGTGTCGGCGAAATAGTGGTCCGTCATCCCAATATGTTCCTCGGTTATTACAAGAACGCCGAGGCCTCCACCGCGGACATGCACGACGGCTGGATGAAATCCGGCGATGCCGGTTATTTCAACACGCACCGGCAGCTCGTGGTGATCGACCGCATCAAGGACCTGGCGGAAACGTCGCGAGGTGAACGGTTCTCGCCGCAATATATCGAGAACAAGCTGAAATTCTCGCCCTACATTGCGGAGACGGTGGTGCTCGGCGCCGGTCGCGACGCGCTCGCCGCGATGATCTGTATCCGCTACTCCATCATCTCGAAATGGGCGGAAAAGAACCGGATATCCTTCACCACCTATACCGACCTCGCCTCGCGGCCGGAAGTCTATGCACTGCTGCACAAGGAAGTCGAAAGCGTCAACGCCACGCTGCCGCCGGCGCAGCGCATTTCCCGCTTTTTGCTGCTCTACAAGGAGCTCGATGCTGACGACGGCGAACTGACTCGCACCCGGAAAGTCCGCCGCAGCGTCATCAACGAGAAATACGCCGACATCATCGATGCCATCTACGGCGGCGCGCGGGACATTCCCGTCGACACGGTTATCCGCTTCCAGGACGGCACCACCCAGCGCATCCGCACCACGCTGGCGGTGGTCGAACTCCCGCGCGATGCGCGCACCGCGGAGGCCGCGGAGTGAGAAAGTACTCGAACGGCAATTGCTCTCACCTCTCCCCGCGCGCGGGGAGAGGTCGGATCGCCCTAGCGATCCGGGTGAGGGGGCGCATCCACAAGGGCGGTCGCGATCGTCTCAAGAACGCCCGTTATGTTACCGAGCACATCATTATTCCAGAATCGCAGTACTCGGTAATTGTGATCAAGAAGCCATTTGTCGCGCGCAACATCGCGCGGGCTTTCCGCGTGTTGACCTCCATCCACTTCGATGACGAGGCGGCGTTCACGGGACATCAAATCGACAATGTACGGACCGATCGGCTTCTGTCGAACAAACTTGTGGCCATCGAGACTTCGGGACCGCAGGCGATGCCACAGCACAGCCTCGGCATCGGTGGCGTTGCCGCGCAAGCGCCTGGCACGTTTGGTCCTGACCTCATCAGCTTCTCGCATGTGGAAATGCCCCCTCACCCGGATTGCCTCGCAATCCGACCTCTCCCCGCGCGCGGGGAGAGGTTAGCATCGCGCATGATCCAATGAACACCCATTTCCTGATCCAGCTGCTCGTCAACGGCCTCGTGGTCGGCACGCTTTACGGCGTGGTCGCGATGTCGTTCGTCCTGATCTACAAGGCGACCCAGGTCGTGAATTTCGCCCAAGGCGAGCTGCTATTGGTCGGAGCTTGGGTGTGTTGGGCGCTCCTGACCAAATACCAGGTGCCGTTCTGGGTCGGCATGCCGCTGACGCTGGTCTTCATGTTTGTGTTCGGCATCGCGATCCAGGTCGTCATTCTGCGCCCGATGATCGGGGAGCCCATCATCTCGGTGATCATGGTCACCATCGGCCTCTCGACCGTGTTTCAGGCGGCGCTGAAATGGATTTTCGGCGTCAACCCCCAGCCGTTCCCGCGGGTGTTCACCAGCCAGTCCGTAAGTTTCATGGGCCTGCAGATCCAGACCGTCTATGTCATGAGCCTCATTGTCTCCGTGGCGATGATGATCGGCATGGCCTGGTTCTTCCGGGCCTCGAAATACGGCCTGGCGATGCGCGCCACCGCGTTCAGCCAGCAGGTTGCGCAGTCGCTCGGCATTTCCGTCAAGAACGTTTTCGCGATGGCCTGGGCGATCTCGGCCACCGTCTCGGCGGTCGCGGGAGTCGTGGTGGCCGTGGTCAACGGCGTGTCGTCGGGCCTGTCGGCCTATGGCATCAAGGTGTTTCCGGCTGCGATCCTCGGCGGGCTCGACTCGATCGGCGGTGCGGTGCTCGGCGGCATCATCATCGGGCTACTGGAAAACATCGCGCAATATATCGACAGCGAATATCTGCACTGGGGCAATTTGTACGAGATCGCTCCGTTCTACGTCCTGATCATCGTGCTGATGATCAAGCCGTACGGCCTGTTCGGCACAAGAGACATCGAGCGGATCTGATTGACATGGCTGGCCCCTCCCTCATTCCCTCAGGCGACTTCCGCACCTCGTATGCGGCGGACACCACGATCTTTCCGACCAGGGCCAGCCGCAACGCGGCTATCATCGGTATCGTGCTGGTTTGCTTTGCGCCACAGCTGCTCAGCGCGTATTCGCTGAGCGTCCTGATCCAGATCGGCATCTTTGCGATCGCAGCGCTCGGCCTGAATATACTTGTCGGCTTCACCGGACAGATCTCGATCGGCCACGCCGCGTTCTTCCTGCTCGGCGCTTTCACCTCTGCCTATATTTCGAACACGCTGCCGGTTCCGGTGTTTTTCGCCATTCCGCTGGCGGGCATCGTCACCGCACTGGTCGGCCTGATCTTCGGCGTGCCGGCGGCCCGGCTCAAGGGCCTGTACCTGGTCATCGCAACGCTGGCCGCACAATATATCCTGCTCGACTTCTTCTCGCGCGCCGATTGGTTCAGCGGCGGCTCCGTGCCGGCGAGCGCCAAGCCGTTTTCGATCTTCGGCTACACCTTGCGCGGCGACCGGCAATATTTCTACGTCGTGCTGGCCTATGTTCTGGTCAGCTATCTCCTTGTGACCAACCTTCTACGCACCCGCGACGGCCGCGCCCTGGTCGCGATCCGCGATCATTATCTCTCCGCGGAAATCATGGGCATCAACCTGACGAAATACCGCACGCTGTCGTTCGGGCTCGCGGCATTTTTTGCCGGCATCGCCGGCGCGATCTACGCGCATTACCAGCTCGTGGTTTCGAACGAGGGGTTTGGAATCGAGCGCTCGATCCTTTTCCTGGCGATGGTCATCATCGGCGGCACCGGCTCGATCATGGGCACGCTGATGGGGACTGCTTTTGTGGTGCTGCTCCCGGAATCGATGGAGTGGCTCAGCGCCGGCCTGAAAGGCAGTGCGATCGACAAGGCGCTGTCGCTCAACAACAACATCACCTTCCTGCGCGAGATCGCAATCGGCCTGATCATCATTGCCTTCCTGATGTTCGAGCCGGACGGGCTCGCGCATCGCTGGCGACAGATCAAAACCTATTGGAAACTCTATCCGTTTTCGCATTGAGGTTGGAACGGGAGCCGCTACAATGCGCGATAACAAAACAACCTATTAACAAAACACCGGAGGAAATTTACATGACCATGAAATCTTTGCTGAGCAGCGTCTCGCTCGCGCTGCTGCTCGGCGGCACCGCGGCGACGGCGCAGGCCCAGATTGCGATCGGGCATCTTGCGGATTATTCCGGCGGCACGTCGGACGTCGGAACGCCTTATGGGCAAGGCGTCGCCGACACTTTCGCCTGGGTCAACAAGAACGGAGGCGTCGGCGGCAAACAGCTTAATGTCGACACCAACGATTACGGCTACCAGGTGCCGCGCGCGATCGCGCTCTACAAGAAATGGTCGGGCGCCGACAAGGTCGCGGCGATCATGGGCTGGGGCACGGCCGACACCGAAGCCCTGACCGGTTTCCTGGCACAGGACAAGATTCCGGATATCTCGGGTTCCTATGCCGCTGCACTGACCGATCCGGAAGGGACCAGCGGCAAGGCCAAGCCCGCGCCGTACAATTTCTTCTACGGCCCGAGCTACTCTGATGCACTGCGCGCCGAATTGACCTGGGCGGCGGAGGACTGGAAGGCCAAGGGCAAACCGGGCAAGCCGAAATTCGTCCATATGGGCGCCAACCACCCCTACCCGAACGCGCCGAAAGCCGCGGGCGAGGCGATCGCCACCGAACTCGGCTTCGAAGTGCTGCCGCCGCTGGTATTTGCGCTGGCGCCCGGCGACTACAGCGCGCAATGCCTCAGCCTGAAAAGCGCCGGCGCCAACTATGCCTATCTCGGCAACACCGCGGCCTCCAACATCTCCGTCATGAAGGCCTGCAAGACGGCGGGTGTCGACGTCCAATTCCTCAGCAACGTGTGGGGCATGGATGAGAACGCCGCCAAGACCGCGGGCGATGCCGCCGATGGCGCAATCTTTCCGCTGCGCACCGCGGTCGGCTGGGGCGGCAATGCCCCCGGTATGAAGACCATCATGGATATCTCCAAAATGTCGGACCCGACCGGCAAGGTCTATCGTCCGGTGCATTACATCGCCGGCGTCTGCACCGCGCTGTACATGAAGGAGGCGCTCGACTGGGCCGCCAAGAACGGCGGCGCCACCGGCGAGAACGTTGCCAAGGGCTTTTATCAGAAAGCCAACTGGGTGCCGGCAGGTATGGAAGGGGTCTGCAACGCATCGACGTGGACCGAGAAGGATCATCGCCCGACGACGACGGTGGACCTGTATCGCGCGAAAGTCTCGGGTCCAACAGACGGCGATCTCAACGATCTCATGGCCAAGGGCACCATCAAACTCGAGAAGGTCAAGACCGTGGAATTGCCGCGCAAGCCGGAATGGTTTGGGTGGTGAACTGCCAGGTCGATCGGTTACGAAACCGTCATGCGCGGGCTTGACCCGCGCATCCATCTCAAGAGGCTTTTGCGCAAACGATGGATTGTCGGGTCAAGCCGGCAACGACATCCAGCAAGACAGGGCTCGTTGTGGCTATTGCCGTCGACACAGTGCCAGCCAAACCAAGCGACGTCGCCGCCCCGCTGCTCAGCGTGCGCAACATCGAGGTGGTGTATGACGACGTGATCCTGGTGCTGCGGGGCCTGAGCCTCGAAGTACCGCAGGGTGCGATCGTCGCGCTGCTCGGCGCCAACGGCGCGGGCAAATCGACCACGCTGAAAGCGATCTCGGGGCTGCTCAAGACCGAGGATGGCGAGGTTACCCGGGGAGAAATCATCTTCAACGGCGAACGGATCGACGGCATCGATCCCGAAAAAATCGTTCGGCGCGGGATCTTTCAGGTGATGGAAGGCCGTCGCATCATTGCCGACATGACGTCGCTGGAGAATTTAAGGCTCGGCGCCTTTACGCGCAGCGACAACGAAGTCGATGCCGACATCGACATGGTGTTCGATTATTTTCCTCGCCTGAAGGAACGCACGGGGCTCGCCGGCTATCTTTCCGGTGGCGAGCAGCAGATGCTGGCGATTGGCCGCGCGTTGATGGCGCGACCGAAGATGATCCTGATGGACGAGCCTTCGATGGGGTTGTCGCCACTCCTGGTCAAGGAAGTGTTCGCGATCATCCGCAAGATCAATCGGGATCTCGGGGTCACGATCCTGTTGGTGGAGCAGAACGCGCGCGCCGCGCTGTCGGTCGCGCGCCACGGCTACATCATGGAGCAAGGCAAGGTGGTGCTCGACGGCAGCGCCGACGAATTGCGCGACAACGAGGACGTCAAGGAATTCTATCTCGGCGGCGCCGGCGACCAGCGCAAGAGTTTCAAGAATCTGAAAAGCTTCAAGCGCAGAAAGCGCTGGCTATGAGGCAAATCTTTTGACCTCGTTCCGCCACGCACGTCGCGACAACTCTAGATCCGGAGTTTCCGCGGTGATCTGCGGATGAAATTGACAGACAAGGGTTCGGTTTGCAATTTCGCCAGCTATAGACCGGACATCGACGGTCTGCGCGCGCTGGCCGTGGTAGCGGTCGTGGCGTTCCACGGGTTCCCGGAATATGTGGCGGGAGGGTTCGTCGGCGTCGACGTGTTCTTCGTCATATCCGGATTTTTGATTTCCGGAATCATATTGGACGAGGCCCGGCTGGGCGTATTCAGCTTGCGCAGCTTCTACTCTCGGCGGATACGCCGTCTTTTCCCGGCTTTGCTCCTGGTTCTCTTCGTCAGCCTCGTCGCCAGCTGGTGGCTCCTGTTGCCCGCCGATATGGTGCGCCTGGGGAAGCAACTGGCTGCAAGCGCCGCATTCGTTTCCAATTTTTACCTGTGGTTTCAATCGGGTTATTTCAGTCCGGACGCTCGTACTTTTCCACTCCTGCATCTTTGGTCACTTGGAGTTGAGGAACAATTCTATATCGCTTGGCCACTGATAATAATCGGTCTCCGGCGGACGCCTGACTGGATCATATTTGCGATTGTCCTGATTGCCGTCCTGTCGTTCGGCTTGAATGTTGCCTTCATCGACGATCCGGAGGCTGACTTTTACTCGCCGCTCACGCGGGCTTGGGAACTGATGCTGGGGGCATCATTGGCTTGGCTTCGGCGTCGAGATGGCATGGTGTGGCCGTCCGGCCGACCGGCCGACCTCGCAACCATCGCCGGGCTCACGTTGATTGTGGCGAGCGTCCTGTTTTTCGACCAGCAATCTCCCTATCCGGGTTGGCTCGCGCTCATTCCGACAATCGGCGCGGCGCTAATTTTGTGGGGTGGCGCAAATAGCAGCGTCGCATCGTTCACGCTTTCGGCTCGCGTACTCGTGTTTGTCGGGCTCATAAGCTACCCGCTTTATCTCTGGCACTGGCCTTTGCTGGTATTCTCAGCAGCATTTAAATTCGCTCCGCTAACGCAGTTGGAGGTGGGATTAGTCATTGCGGCGAGTTTCATACTTGCATGGCTTACTTATGAGGTGGTCGAAAAGAAGTTCCGCGCCGGGCGAATGGGCAGAGCTAAATTAACGACACTAGCCACGGGGATGATACTCGTGGCCGTCGCAGGCTTCGCCGTTATCGGGGCGCAGGGATTTGAAACCAGATTTCCGAAAGACTTGCTTGAGATTGCCGAGGTGAGAGGATACCCGGCTTCCTGGAGGGTCGGCGAATGCCTGATCGACCCCAAAAAAGAAACCAAATTCGGAAAGAGCTGTATGGAGGAAGCGCGCCCACTCCTGTTTGTATGGGGTGATTCTACCGCTACCGCTCTGATGCCCGGGCTGCGTCAATTGCAGAATGAGCGCGGCTTTGGGTTGGCCCAATTCACGGCGAACAGCTGTGGGCCGTGGCTATCGGTTGACGTTGCCGGCAATCCTAACTGTCGCGGTATTAACGACGGAGTTCTGGACATCGTCAGTCGATCCCGCCCCGATGTCGTCGTGTTGCATGCCAGGGGATCTACACGTCCCGAAGATATAGCGGGCCTTAAAAAGACGATCTCAACACTGAGGGCGTTGTCGATTCCCCGCATTGTGGTGCTCGGACCCGTTCCCGTTTGGAAGCGCGGTCTCCCAAACGAGGTACTGAGATATTTCGTGATTCATCACGCGCTCATTCCTGAACGTTTTTCACAACGGGTATATCGATCCTGGGACGACGCGCAGATGCGAGCTGCGTTCATGGAGTTTGGTGCAGAATATATATCAGCATGGGACGCGATGTGCGACGAGGACGGATGTCTCACTCGGCTGGGCGATCGACCCGAGGACATTCTGGCCAGCGACCAGCACCACCTCACGGAAAGGGGCTCGAAGTTCCTGATTGAGACCATCAAGGATAAAGCCGGTCTGTCGGAAGTACTCAGGTGACCGCCATGCAAACCGATCGCCGGATTGAGGCATCCGGGTGTGTCAGTTATCGATGGCCGATCCCAACCAAGGCACGCGCCGGCTTTTTTAGCTGAGCACTTGCTCGGCCTCCACCACCGCGCAGAGCACGTGGTAGAACGACGAGGCCGGTATGGTCGCCACCAGCGACCGGCCGTCGCGATCGAATTGATCGTACCAGCCGCCCGCGACGGGGTGGTTGAGATAATGCCTGTCGAGTATCGACAATGCCGCGCGGGCTTCGTCGGCGGCGCCAGGCTCTCCAGCTTCGGCCTGCGCGATCCAGGCCTTGGCCATTTCGGTTTGCGGCCACAGGCGCCGGCTGTGCCGTTTGATATTGCCGGCGGCATCGCCCTCGTCGATCAGGCAACCGGTCGCCTCATCGCGATAGCGTAGCGCCGAAGCAAGCAGTTCGGCGCGGTAGCGTCCGGTCGGGCAACCGGTGATGCGCTCAAATCCCTTCAGCAGCCAGACCCACTCCGCCTGATGGCCGGGCTCCACGCTGACCGGCTCGATCCGCGACCAGTCGTCCTCGAAATATTCGCCGAGCACCTGCTTCTGCTTGTCGTAGAGGTTGGCCAGAAACAGGGCGAAAAACTCGCCGGCGCGATTCTGAAACGCCGCGTCGTGAGTAGCGTCGAACGCTGCGATCATCGCTTCGAACAGATGCATTTGCGGGTTTTGCCGCCGTGGCATCGCCGCCGGCCACCCTTCCTGAAAGCCGCCGTGAGGCGAGCGCAGTCGGGCACCGAGAAAGGCAACCAGCGCGTCGATCTCGGCGCGGACCTGCGCATCGTGATCGAGCTCGTACACGCTTGAAAGGGCTAGCAGGACGAACGCGTGATCGTAGGTATCCCGCAAGGGGTCCAGCACGCTGCCATCATGCGCGAGGGTGTGGACGAAGCCGGGCTGGCCGTCGGGGCTTTTCGCCCTCGCCAACAGATGATCCAGCGCCTTCATCGCGATCTCGCGACCCTCCGGATACCAGCCGACCAGCGCCGCCTTGGCGAAGCAATAGATCTGGCGGGCCTGAACGAAGACCCGCCGCGGCGCCAGGATATCGGCACGGCCCTCCGGGGTGAGTCGGTCGATAAAACCGCCGCTGGTGCGGTCCCAGCCCTCGGTCGACCACAGGGGAAACGCCTGTTCGATCAGGCGGGTTTTCAGGGTTCCGACGATATCGTCGGAACCCGGCTGGATGGCCGCTGCGGCGGTGGATTGTTCAACCATTGCGTTCCCTGGGGGACCTCCAACACCGAAGGCCGCCGTCTGATATCATGTAAAAACCGAAGCGCAATCGCGCCGGACCTTGGGACCTTGGGGTAACGCCGTCGGGGGAAACAATCATGATCGAGCATTTTGACGCCCTGGAGACGCGCGAGCCGGGGGAACGCGAGGCGGACCTGTTTTCGCGGCTGCCCGGGACGCTCCGGAAGGCTCTGACGGCGCCGCTCTATGCCGAGCGGCTTCGAGGCCTCGACCCCTCGGAGGTGGCCAGCCGGGCCGCGCTGGCGCGTCTGCCGCTGCTCCGCAAATCCGACCTTCCCGCGCTTCACAAGGCCACCCCGCCCTTTGGTGGGCTGGTGGCCGGGCATCCCGGATCGTTCGGACGGCTGTTCACGTCACCGGGCCCGATCTTCGAGGCCGAACCGGCCTATGCCGATCCCTGGCGTGGGGCCCGGGCCCTGTTTGCCGCCGGCTTCCGCCCTGGCGACGTCGTGCTGAACACCTTCAGCTACCATCTGACGCCGGGCGGCTTCATCTTCGACACTTCGGCCCGCGCGCTCGGTTGCGCGGTCATACCGGCCGGTCCCGGCAATACCGACGCGCAATTCGAACTGATCGAGGCCTATCGCCCGGTCGGCTATATCGGCACGCCGGATTTCCTGAAAATCCTGCTCGACGCGGCTGAAAGCACCGGGCGGGATGTATCGTCGATCACGCGGGCGCTGGTGTCCGGCGCGGCGTTTCCGAAATCGCTGCAGGACGAGATCCGTTCGCGCGGCATCGATGCGTTTCAGGCATTCGGGACCGCCGATCTCGGCGTGGTCGCCTTTGAATCCTCTGCCCGCGACGGCCTGGTCGTCAATGAGGAATTGATCATGGAGATCGTGAGGCCGGGCACCGGCGACCCCGTGCCTGGGGGGGAGATCGGCGAAATCGTCGTCACCTCGCTCGATCCGCACCACCCCTGGATACGGCTGGCGCTTGGCGACCTCACGGCTGCGCTGCCCGGCCCGAGCCGCTGCGGACGCACCAACATGCGCATCCGGGGCTGGCTAGGCCGCGCCGACCAGACCACCAAGGTCAAGGGCATGTTCGTGCGGCCCGAGCAGATCGCCCAAATCGCGACACGGCATCCGCCACTCGGACGGCTGCGTCTCATCGTCACCCGCAAGGGCGAGGTCGACGTTATGACGCTGAAGGCCGAATGCGGTTCGCCGAGCGAAACGCTGCGAAGCGAAATCGCCGCAACCCTGCGTGCCGTGACGAAACTTCAAGGCGTTGTGGAACTCGTGACCGAGGGAAGCCTGCCCAAAGACGGCAAGGTCATCTCCGATGAGCGAAAAGCGTGATCGATAGCTTGCGCGCAATGTGTGCCCGGCAATGAGCGCGAAGATATGCCGTGCACGGAAGGGCATTCGAGAGTTGTTCGGGCGACGCTTGCGCCAGCCTGTCGGATCGGGCCGGTGGTTGCCCGGCGTAGGGCGCGCAGGTATGACGTGTTGAGACGGTCACCAAACTGATGACTTTTCGGACTGCCGCTGCGGCGACGTCACTTGCGAAGCTTGACTCAAATGACCGATCAAACCTGTGTGCTGGTTACCGGTTCCGACGGCTTCGTCGGACGGCACCTCGTGCCTTATCTCGCACGGCGAGGCTACAAAGTGGTCGCCGCTTCGAGGGCGCCGGCCACGTTCAATAATCCCAATATCGCCGGAATTGTGCTTCCGGATTTGTCACGACCGCTCGACTGGCAACCGCTGCTCGAACAGTGCGATGTCGTGGTCCATCTTGCCGGAATTGCCCACAAATTCGCGGTCGACGACCTCTACGATCGCGTCAACCACCACGCAACGGCCGCGCTCGCGCGCGCCGCCGCGCGCTGCGGCACGAAGCATCTGGTTTTGATTTCATCCATTGCCGCGCAATCCGGCTCGTTTTCAAACCATGAATTGACGGAAGACGACCCTCCAAGGCCCAACAACGCTTATGGCCGGTCAAAGCTGGCTGCCGAGGCCTCGGTCCGGGCGGCCGGAGTTCCGTTCACGATCCTGCGGCCGGTCGTGATCTATGGCGAGGGTGAGAAGGGCAACTTCGCCACCGTCCATAAGATATCTCGGCTGCCTATTCCGCTGCCGTTTGGTGCATTGAAGGCGCGACGATCGGTGCTCTCGATTGAGAATTTCAACTCCGCCGTTGAAACCGCACTGACTAATCCCCGTGCCCGTGGCGAAACATTCATCATCTCGGATCCAACACCGGTCACGGTCGCCGATCTCATTGCGCGCTATCGCGTCGGGCTTGGCAGGTCTTCGTGGCTGATATCAGTTCCGGAAAGCTGGCTTGAACTGTCTCTCAAAGCGCTCGGTCAGAGTTCGGCCTGGGAACGCCTCGGCTGCCCCCTGGTAGCCTCACCGGCCAAGTTCCTGGCGGCGGGCTGGAATCCGACCCAGCCGGCTTCGGTCCATTCAACGCCATTCTGAACCAAAACTCAGCCTGGAGACGCAGACCGCAGTGCATCGGTCTTGATTTCAGACGCGAAATCGCACGCAAATTGATGAACTTGCGTGATACTGACGGCTGCCGTATCTAACGCGGGGCGGCTAGTCCTTGGCTCACCGAGCGTGGCCGTTTCCCTTTTAACCGGGGCCCGGATCGGCCCTTTGGACCCGAAAATTGCTGGACCGCACGCTCGTCACCATTGCTGAGACCGAAACGATCGAGGAAGCGTTTCGGCGACTCAACGCCAACATGCTTGGTATCCTGTTCGCGCAGGATGCCGGTGGGCGCGTGGTTGGCGCGGTCACCGACGGTGACATCAGGAGGAAGTTGCTTAGCGGAACCTCGATCGCCGAGCAGGTGGCCACCTGCGTCAATCGTAACTTTGTTTGGGCCCTCAGCGGCGGTCCTCGCGAGCAAATCCTCAAGCTGCTCGACCAACGCGTTCATGTCGTCCCGATTCTCGATTCCGAAAGACGCCTGGTCGACGTCTTCAGCCGCGACCTGTTTCAGCTCAACGAGGAAAGCGAAGTCTTCGCGCGGGCGCGTTCGCCGGTCCGGATCAGCTTTTCCGGCGGCGGAACGGACCTTACGCACTACTTCGTCGACAACGACGGTGGCTCCGTCATCAATGCGACGATCGCGATGTATGCGCACGCAACGCTGCGCCGGCGCAATGACGGACGCATCCGGATTTATTCGCACGATTTCAAACAGACCGTCGAGGTCGACAATTTGGCGGCGCTCGGCAGCGATGGCGAGCTTGCCTTGATCAAATCCGTGATTCGGCTGATCAAGCCGCCTTACGGATTCGACCTCGATGTTTCCGCCGACTTTCCGGTCGGATCGGGCCTCGGCGGCTCGGCCGTGGTGTCGTCCGCCATCATCGGATGCTTCAACGAGTTCCGGTCCGATCAATGGGACCGCCATGAGATCGCCGAGATGGCCTTCCAGGCCGAACGCCTGATGCTGAACATTCCCGGCGGCTGGCAGGACCAATACGCGACGGTGTTCGGCGGCTTCAACCACATGGAATTCTCCTCGGATCAGAACACCATCGTTCCGCTCCGCCTGGATTCGAATATCATCGCTGAACTCGAGGAAAGCCTGATCCTTTGCTACACGGGCTTCAACCATGACTCGGGCTCGATCCATCAGGATCAGAAGACCCAGCATGAATCGCGTGACGCCGTCGCGGCGGCGGCCAGGCAAAAGGAAGTCACGCGCGAGATCAGACGCCATCTGCTGCGCGGTCGGCTCCTGGATTGCGGGCGGCTGATCGATGAAGCGTGGCATGCCAAGCGCCGGCTCAGCGCCAAGATCAGCTCGAACGAGCTCGATGCCATTTACGAACTCGCAAAGGCCAACGGCGCGGTCGGCGGTAAACTCCTCGGCGCGGGCGGCGGCGGCTATTTTATCTTCTTCGTTCGCCCGTTCGAGCGATATCCGCTGATCACGGCGCTCGAAGACAAGGGTCTGCGCTGTTCCCGCATCTCGTTCGAGGAGAACGGATTGCGCACCTGGAAATCGCGGATTCCCGCGGAGTCGACCCAAAACGTCGGCAACGCGGCTCGACCGTCGCAGGCCATGTAGATGCACTGGCAGACCAAAGCCCGGGCGTTCAAGGCTCTTTCGGTTGTTCCTTTCGGGACCAACCTGCACTTCTTGCTCCAGCGTCACGTCACACGGCGACTTCCCCGCCCCGAAAAGCAGGTCAAGGCGATTTACGACCGGGCGCAAAAGCTGCTCGAGCGATACGCTGCCTACGGTAGCCGGCCCGCGGAAACTTCGACATTCTTCGAGTTCGGCTCCGGCCGCGATCTCGTTGTGCCCTTGGCTTTCAGCGCCTGCGGTGCCAAGCGCTTCGTCAC
The DNA here is from genome assembly GCA_963756215.1 of uncultured Alphaproteobacteria bacterium. Lineage (GTDB taxonomy): Bacteria > Pseudomonadota > Alphaproteobacteria > Rhizobiales > Xanthobacteraceae > Bradyrhizobium. The sequence continues at coordinate 333,172 of CAVWMY010000007.1, forward strand.
GATGGACATTGAGCGCCTCGCCAAGTTCGACCTCGTCCGGTCGAACGCGGCGATCGTCGCAAAACTAAGCGGCGCCGCGCAGGCGCCATTGTCGACTTGGACCGACCTCGAGCGGGACTGGCGGGTGGACTACCGGGCGCCGGCCGACGCTCGCGCAACCGGTTTCGAGGATGGTACGGTCGACTGCGCCGTTTCCGTCGAAACGCTCGAACATATTCCGTACGATGACATCTTCGACATCCTCAGGGAAGTTCGCCGCATCTTGCGGCCCGACGGGATCGCGCTCATGCAGATCGACTACGGCGATCACTTCAAGGGCTTCGACCCGTCGATCAGCTCCTTCAATTTCCTGACGTATTCCGACAACGATTGGCAGCCATTTCAATCTCACTTTCAATACGTCAATCGCTTGCGCCACAGTGAATATATCAACCTCTTCGAGAAAGCGGGCTTCGAGATTGTTCTGGCGGTTGCCGATCGCAAACCTGTCGAACCCCAGATTCTGGCGCGACTGGCACCCCGTTTCCAGAACTTTTCGCAAGAGGACCTATTCACTCTCGGAGCCCTCATCGTCGCTCGCCCACTCAAGTAAACTGAGCAAGAATTCATGAATTCAATCAATCAAGCGAGCCCCATCGGTATCGGCAAGCGTTTGCTCGGCGACGGTCAGCCTTGCTACGTCATTGCCGAAATCGGCAACAATCACAACGGCGACTACGATCGGGCGATCGCACTGGTCGACGCCGCCGTCACGGCGGGCGCAGATTGCGCGAAATTCCAGATGCGAAAGTTGGATGAGGTCTATCGCGCCTCCAGCCTGTCCGGAAAAGACGACGACCTCGCGGTCGAATACACCCTCGATCTGCTGCGCCGCTTCGAGCTGACCACCGGGCAGCAACGCCGCATCGCGGCGTATTGCGCATCGAAAGGCATTCAATATCTCTGTACGCCCTGGGATGCTTCCAGCGTCGCGACCCTGGAGACCTTCGGAGTGCAAGCCTACAAGGTTGCCTCCGCCGACCTGACCAACCTCCCCCTGCTTGCCAAGCTCGCCGCGACCGGCAAAACGCTCATTGTCTCGACCGGCATGAGCACGACCGAGGAGATCAGGGCCGCCGCGAAATTTCTGGACGACCGCGCCGTTTCCTATGTACTGCTGCATTGCCAGAGCACCTATCCGGCCGCGCTCCACAACATCCACCTGCGTTTCATGGAAACGCTGAGGACGATCCATCCTGCCGTCGGTTATTCCGGCCACGAGCGCGGGATCTCGGTTTCGATCGGCGCGGTCGCGCTGGGCGCGGTCGTCATCGAACGCCACATCACGCTTGACCGCGAGATGGAGGGTCCCGACCACGCCGCGAGCCTCGAGCCGGAAGAATTCAAGGCGCTCGTCGCCGGCATCCGCGAGGTCGAGGCGGCGCGCGGCGAGCCGTTGGCGGAGCGCGCGCTGAGCCAGGGCGAATTGATCAACCGGGAAAATCTGGCCAAAAGCCTGGTGGCGGCTCGCGCTATCGCGGCCGGTACAGTTGTCACCGAGGACGACGTCGCAGTGAAGAGCCCGGGTCAGGGCCTGTCCCCGCTCAAAATGCCGGCATTGATCGGCAGGCGGCTGGCCCGGGCGATGGCCGCCGACGACTATTTCTTTCCAAGCGATCTCAGCGACGGCGCGGCGAAGGCACGACGCTACCAATTCGATCGTCCCTGGGGCGTGCCGGTTCGTTATCACGACGCTGAACGGTTTCTCGATATCTGCGAGCCCGACATCATCGAATTCCACCTCAGCTACAACGATATGGAACGTGATCCCGCGGCATATCTGTCAGGCACCTATGACCTCGGTTTCGTGGTGCACGCACCGGAGCTATTCGCCGGCAGCAAGCTGATGGATCTCGCGACTTCCGACGAGGCTTTGCGCCGCTACTCGCTGGAACAGACCCAGGCCGTGATCGACATCACGCGAGGCCTGAAGAAATTTTTCCCCAGGACAAAACGGCCACCGATCGTTGCCAACATCGGCGGCTTCACCATGGATGAGCCGTTGGCACCGGAGCAGAAAGCAGAGTGTTACCGTATCTTCGCTGCGAGTCTCGCCGAACTCGACCTCGAAGGTGTCGAACTGATTCCCCAGACCATGGCGCCCTTCCCTTGGCATTTCGGCGGCCAGCGTCACCAGAATATCTTCATTTTCCCTGAAGAATCAGCCGCATTCTGCGCCAAGCATCGTTTGCGGATGTGCGTCGATATCTCGCACACCAAGCTCGCCGCCAATCATTTCGGTTTCGACTTCGCCAAAGGTCTGGCGCAGCTCGGGCCGCACACCGCCCATCTGCATTTCGGCGACGCCAGGGGTCTCGATGGCGAGGGTCTACAGGTCGGCGAAGGCGAGATCGACTTCGACGAAATCGGCGCCGTGCTGCGCACCCATGCGCCGGGTGCGTCGTTTATTCCCGAGATATGGCAAGGTCACAAGAACATGGGTGAAGGCTTCTGGACCGCCCTCGAACGTCTTGAGGGCCGCATATGAGCACGCCGGCGTCGCCGCGTACGCTGGCGGTGATAGCTGCCCGGGGCGGCTCGAAGGGAATTCCGCAAAAGAATCTGATCGATTTGTGCGGCAAGCCGTTGGTTGCCTGGACCGTGATGCAGGCCGCGGCCGCCCGCGGCGTTGACCATGTCGCTGTTTCGTCCGACAGCGATGCTATTCTTGCCGCTGCGGAAGCGGCCGGCGCCGTCGGGGTGCAGCGCCCCAAGGATATCTCCGGCGATCTGGCCTCCTCGGAATCCGCCTGGCTGCACGCGCTGGATCAACTCGACGGACAGTTGGGTCCGTTCGAACGAATCGTCGCCCTGCAGGCCACATCGCCGATCCGGGAGGCCAGCGATATCGACCAGGCACTGGACGCTTTCGAACGGGATAAGCTCGATAGTCTGCTTTCAGTTTGCGAAGTCGAGGACTACTTTAATTGGCGTATCGGCAAGGATGGCCCTGAAGCGATCAATTACAATTATCACGATCGGCGCATGCGCCAGCAGATCGAAAAGCGGTATCTTGAGAACGGCTCTTTCTACGTATTCATTCCGGGCCTGCTGCGCGAGAAGAAGAACCGACTCGGGGGCAAAATTGGTTTTCATTTGATGGAACGCCACAAGATGTTCCAGATCGATCGTCCTGAAGATATCAAGCTGTGCGCCGCAATCATGCGTAGCTATGGCTATGCGTAGCCTCGACCGATTTTCGCTGCAGGGCCGCGTAGCCGTCGTCACGGGTGCGTCGCGCGGAATTGGGGCTGCGATTGCCGCCGGATTGGCGGACGCCGGCGCAAAGGTCTTCGGGCTCAGCCGTTCCGGCACCTCACCCGATGGCGTCGAACCGATGGCATGTGACCTCGCCGACGATTCCGCGACGCGCCGCGCGATTGGCAGCTTCGCAGCGCGCCACGACAGGCTTGATGTGCTGGTCAATGCCGCCGGCATCAGCTTGGCGGCCTCCGCCGTGCCCGACGAACTCGACAGGTTTCGGCAGACCATCGCGACCGATCTGACGGCTGTCTATGCGACGATCCTTGCCGTGCACCCGTTACTCAAAAAAGCCGGAAACGGCTCGATCGTCAATGTAACCAGCATCAATTCGGTTCGCGGCTTTCCCGGCAACCCCGGCTATGTCGCCGCCAAGGCGGGCCTGTCCGGGCTGACCCGCGCCCTGGCGACTGACTTCGCCTCCGACGGTATCCGGGTCAATGCGTTGGCGCCGGGTTACGTCGCAACGGCGATGACAGCGACAAGTTTCGCTGACCGCGCGATGCACGAAGAACGTCGGCGCCACACCATGGCTGGGCGATGGGGCGATCCCGACGATATGGTCGGCGCCGCCATTTTCCTGGCATCGCCGGCGTCTGCCTACGTGACCGGCCAGGAAATATTCGTGGACGGCGGTTGGACCACCAAGGGCCTCGCCATCAGCACGGGTGACAAGCCGTGAAGACGCCAAGTGAACGTATCGGCTTTATGCAGGGACGGCTGTCCGCTCTGGTAGACGGCAAGATCCAGGCATTTCCCTGGAACGAATGGCGCCAGGAGTTCCCGCGAGCAAAGGCGCTTGGCCTCGGCCGGATGGAATGGACCATCGATCAGGAACGGCTTCGCGAAAATCCGCTCATGACCGAGGCCGGCCGCGGCGAGATCTTGCGTCTCTCGCTTCAGAATGCGATCGAAATTCGCAGCCTGACCGGTGACTGCTTCATGCAGGCGCCGTTCTGGAAAGCCGCAGGTCAGGCGCAGGAAGCGCTGGCGACCGATCTCGATCTGGTGCTCGCCTCATCGGCGGCGCTGGGAATTGAATTCGTCGTGATTCCGCTGGTCGATAACGGAAAGATCGAGACCGCCGAACAGGAAGAAATTCTGTTGCGCCGTCTGCTCGATCGCTCCGCGTCGCTGTTGAGACAACGCGTCAAGATCGTCTTCGAATCTGATCTGCGGCCCGCCGAACTCGCACGGTTTATCGTCAAGCTTCCAGCCGAGAGTTTCGGCATCAATTACGACATCGGGAACAGCGCCGCGCTCGGATATGATTGCAGCGAGGAAATTGCGGCCTACGCGCCACGCATTCTCAATGTGCATGTGAAGGATCGGTTACGCGGAGGAACGACCGTACCGCTGGGCACCGGCGCTGCCGAACTTGCAAAGGCGATCCGGCAGATCGAAAGCAGCGGATATTCCGGACAGTACATCCTTCAGACCGCCCGAGCCGCGGACAGCGACCATGCCGGCGCTCTCGCCCGGTATCGCGACATGGCGGTGCGCTGGATCGAGGACGCGGCACGATGAAACTCGAGCTTGAGGGTCGGGTCGCTCTCATCACCGGCGCGAGCCGCGGCATCGGCCTTGCGATCTCGCAAATGCTGGCCGCGGAAGGGACCGACGTCGCGCTCGTCGCACGCGGCGGCGATGACCTGAGGGCGGCCTGCGCCACCATCGGCGATCGGGCTTCGTTCCACGTCGCCGACGTCACCGATCCGGCCGCGGCGATCGCGGTGGTGCGCGAAACCGAAAAGCGCTGGGGAAAAATCGACATCCTGGTCTGCAATGTCGGCAGCGGCGCGTCAGTGCCGCCCGGACAGGAGAGCGCCGCGGAGTGGCGCCGGGTCATGGACCTCAACCTGTTTGCAACGACGAATATGATCGAGGCGGCGCGGCCGGTCCTACGGCGCAGCAGCGGTGATCGCGCGATCGTTTGCATCTCTTCGATTTGCGGCCTCGCGGCCCTCGGCGCGCCCGTGACCTACTCCGCGGCCAAGGCCGCGCTCAATGCCACCGTGCGCGGCCTGGCGAGGCCGCTGGCGCAGGAAGGCATTCGCATCAACGCGGTGGCGCCCGGCAATATCCTGTTCGAGGGTGGAACCTGGGCGCGCAAGCTGGCCGAGAACAAGCCAGGCGTCGAAGACATGCTGGCGCGTGAAGTCCCACTGCGCCGGCTTGGCACGCCCGACGAGATCGCAGACGTCGTCGGCTTTCTCGCCTCCCCCCGAGCGGCGTTCATCACCGGCACCGTGATCGTGGCCGATGGCGGGCAATTGCGCGCTTGAACAGGAGCATTTCATGACCGCCCCTTCCGCCCGTTACGATCTGACCGGCCGCACGGCATTGGTGACCGGTGCAGGTGGCCTGCTCGGGCGGCAGCATACCGCGGCGCTGGCCGACGCGGGAGCGCGCGTCGTCGTCACCGATATCGGATTGGCGCAACTGGACGCCGCGATCGCCGCGGTCAAGGAGACGGCGCCCACCGCCGATCTCGTTCCCGTTGCCATCGATGTCACATCGCAAGACTGGGTTCATGCCGCCGCTTCCGAACTGGCCGCCCGCGGAATCCAGGTCGACATTCTCGTCAACAACGCGGCCATCGACCCCAAGGTAACCTCGACTCCCGGCGTCATGCATTCCTCACGGTTCGAGGTGTTTCCCGTTCCGCAATGGCAGATGGAAATTGCGGTCGGCCTCACCGGCGCCATGCTGTGCGCGCAGGTGTTCGGCGGCGCCATGGCGAGCCGCGGCAAGGGCGTGATCCTGAACATTGCATCGGACCTCGGCGTGATCGCCCCCGACCAGCGGCTGTATCGACAACCCAATATCGCAAAAGATGAAGAACAGCCCGTCAAACCCGTGACCTATTCGGTCATCAAGCACGGCCTGATCGGCCTGACCAAGTACCTCGCGACCTACTGGGCCGACCATGGAGTGCGGGTCAACGCCATTTCGCCCGGCGGGGTCTTCAACAACCAGGACCCCGCCTTCGTCGAAAAGCTGACGCGCCTGATTCCGATGGGACGGATGGCAAACGTCGACGAATATTGCGCCGCCATCCAGTTCCTCTGCTCGGACGCATCAAGCTACATGACCGGTCAGAATATCGTCATGGACGGCGGCAGGAGCGTGTGGTGACGTAGCGTACCTGAATCTTTTGTTGGTGCGAGAACGTCCCAGAGCGAGTTAAGCGTGGGGATTTTGACCTAATGTTCAGCTTGGACCGATCGAAAAACGATACGTCCATAACGCTCGATCTATTACGCGCCGTCGCTGCGCAGATGGTTTGCATCGGACACGCAATTTCGTTTTTTGTTCCGCAATGGCGGCCAACTCAGCTACCGTATATGCAAAACGCTGGCGTGCTTTTGTTCTTTCTAATTTCCGGTTTTTTGATCACGTACACGTTGATCGAGCGGTCCAAGGATCCCGGCTATGGATTTTGGCAGTTTTTCATTGAACGATTTGCAAGAATTTATTCGGGGCTGATTCCGGCGCTTGCATTTGTCGCAATCGTCGATGGGGTGACGATCTATCTGACCGCCGACCCGGTTATATCCCGATACTTCACGTTCAAGACTATGATTGCGAATATCTTCATGCTGGAGGGTTATCGTGGAATGTTTCCGGAAACCCTTCAATGGTCGACATTTGGGTCAGCAAGCCCCCTGTGGACACTGGGTATCGAGTGGCAAATCTACCTTTTCGTCGCATCGCTGTTTTTTATGGCCGTCAGATCCAGGTCAATCTTGTTCCTGATTCCCGTTGCACTCTTCTTCGGTCAGACACCGATCCATTTTCTATTCGGCGCATTTCAGCCTGACGGTGTCGGCCGAGGGCTATTCACCCTCTGGCTCTACGGATCGCTGATCTATTTCGCGGTCAGGTCGTCAGCGATAGGAGTTTTTCCAGCAGCAGTATTGGGGGTATGCGGTGCCATCGGATTTACAGCCCTGGCACACACAGGCGCGGAGTACGACCTTAAGCTATATCCTCTTCTCGCCGCTGCTTTTTTGGGACTGATTGTGATCTCACAATCCAGCCATTCACTCGCTTCACCAAGAATTGGAAAGCCTGTCAAATTCCTGGCCGATTATTCTTTCACTCTGTACCTCGTTCATCACACCATCATGTACGCAATGTGGACGGTCTTCCCCGACAGGGGATTAGTGATGTTCACGATCGCGGTCGGCGTCTCGAACCTAGTCGCGATCGGCCTGGCCGGAATTGGAGAAAAACATCACCGAAAAATGGCAAAAACTTTGAAAAACTGGATAAGTGCCCGACAGGGGGAGGCAGCAACTTCCTACTGATGTTTTGCGTATCGACTAACTCTCAGTCTCTAATATGGCGTCGAGACGCTGCGGCAACCTGTTCGCCACCACTATCTTTCACAGCAGCATTTAATGTCGCTCGGATTTCTGCTCGACGCGCGCCCATAGAGCTAGAATTGCTTTTTGACGTACCGCATGAACGTCGTCCGCGTCATCAAATGACCGGCAAAGACATTCCAGCACCCCAACACGTGAGTCCAGCGCCTGCTGGACATCGGACCGGATTGAAAAGAATGGATCGGGCTGATCTACAATCGTTCGAGTTGCTTGCTTGTCATGTGCAATAATCTTGAAGATCTGTTCTTGCGCGCGACTGTCGACCCTCAGCGTAAATGGACAGAGACCGCGCCCAACGAAAGTCGCCTCCCAGCGTTCGATCTCTGCATCCCAGGACCCCCAAATGTTCGAAGTTATCACGTCATCGTAGCCCAATTCCGCAAGCAGAGCGACGGCATGGATACCATAGAAGCGAACCGCGCCCCCGCCTGCCGGATTTAACCGTTTCCAGCTCACGACTCCGGTACGGTAGTGATGCGCAAGGAAATTCCAATCCATGGAAGCAGCTTCCGCAGGTTGGGCAATTATCATCCGGAGCTGACGTGCCCAAGGTGTGAAGCGAAACGTATAGCCGATCCTGTAGCGCTTTCCGGCGCCCTCGACCATTTCAAGCAGTGACGCAGCCAGCTGAGGATCCTGCGCGACCGGCTTTTCCAAGATCAGTCGTCGAAGGTTCGACATCTCTACAAGACGCGGTATCCAAGCAGCCTGGTCAACCGGACGAAGTGCAACGATCGCCGCGCTCGATTTGGCGAGAGCGTCCTCTACATCAGAAGACCAGACAACTTTCTGCACGTATTGGGCGAGTTCAGGTCGCCCCGCCAGAACCGACCGGTAGCGAAGTGGCAGCACCACTTTCGATCCCAGGTCCATGAGCGCAGGCAAATAGCCGTACATCCCGAACCCTGCCCCAAGGATCGTGAATACGTTAGCCTCAGGCACGAAAATCATCGGGATCGAGAACGTCTATGACCGGCCCCTCGTACCCATTGTCGGTGAGGTATTGACGGATCTCACCTGAAATATGCCAAGCTAAATTCAGCAATGGTTTGTTCTGAGGGCCAAGCGCAAACAGCGCGTCGTCCGACACGATCGGAATTCTGGTGCCCGGCACGTAGTTCCCGATCTTGATCGAGCCCGACTTCTCGTGAACAGCGACAATCTCCCTGTCAGTCAACCCAAGGAGCTTAACGAGGATCGCCGCGCGGCCGGGGAATGCCTTCGCGCGAATTGGCCCGTGCGCCGCAACTATCTGCCTCAGTTCGCGTGCCTTGCGGTCTCTCCAGATATCCACGTCGCGAGCTAGCTGGCCGAAATCCCGAAAGAAATTCTTTTCCCTTGCAACTACCTCAGCTGCCGTCGACCTGCCGTTTGCACTCTGCTCGCCGCGGCCAAGGAGAACGCGAATGTTGCCGCCATAGCGGGCGGGGAATTCGACGTCCACGATGTCAAGACCAAGCGATCGAGCGATGAATTCGAACGATTGATAGGAATAGGTCCTGGGATGCTCATGATAAAAAGTGTCGAACTGATGCCGATCAAGCACTGCGCCCAAATAGTGGTTTTCGATCACGATAGTCGTTTGCGCTCCCAGAAGGGATTTGAGGGCAGCGAGCACACCTGACAAATCCTCGATATGGGCAAATACATTGGTAAACGTAATTAGATCCGGCGTTCCAACCTCGGTGCGGATCGTAGTTGCTGTCTGACTGCTGAGATAGTCCTGGACGATAAAATGACCTTTCGCTCCCGCGTCTCTGGCAGCACCGGTAGGCTCTATGCCGGCCGTTTTCGCACCAACCTCGTTGAAAAAATCAAGCAAGCTTCCATCGTTGCAGCCAATGTCTAGCACGATCTTGTCGGTCAAGGGGCCTAACCGTTTCGCGCATGATGCGACAAGACCTCGCATTCCCGACAAGACGTCAGCAGTGAACCGCGATCGATAATGGTAGGCATCGGGAAAAAGATTTTCCTTCGGAACCTGGAAATGCTGGTGCGCCGTGGCGCAAGTCGGGCAAAAATCGATATTGATCGGATATTCTCGACATTGGCGCGAGTCACCAACAGGGACAAGATCGTCGCAGAGCGGATGTCGACCGAGATCGAGGACCGGCAACAAACGGGACCCGCCGCAGACTTCGCAGCCTTTGATCTCTGACAGGGACCCGGCGGGGGGTTCATTAGACTGAATGGTCGTCATGGCAACTGATCCGATTTTCTTCCGAGAATTGTAAGAGGCACTAATGATCCCGCCTCGTGTTCATGAAGACGTTAATCTGCTCAATCATGACCTGATCAACAGGGACGCCACGATCAAAAGCCTTATACCACTCCACTACCGCTGCGGCGGCGCGGTCTAGGCTCCATCGCGGCATCCATCCCAGTTGGGCACGTGCTTTGGCGCTATCCAGCGCCAGCAGGCGCGCTTCAGGTGGATGCTCGCCGGACTGCGCTGCCCATTTCGCGGTTACGCCCCAGTGGCTCGCGATGCGATCGACCAGCCATCGAACGGGGCGAACACTGCCTGGATCAGGACCGAAATTCCACTCGCTGGAAAAGTTCTTCGGGTCAAGCCAGAGGCGTTCCGCAAGCAGCAGATAGCCGGACAATGGTTCGAGCACGTGCTGCCACGGACGCACAGCATCCGGGTTTCTAAGCGGTATTGGCTGGTCGCCCCGCATTGCCGCAACGATGTCGGGAATTAAGCGATCCTGGGCCCAGTCCCCGCCACCGATGACGTTGCCAGCCCTGGCGCTAGCAACCCCGATCTGTTCTACATCGGAGAAGTACGAAGCTCGGTACGCTGCCGTGACCAATTCCGCACAGGCTTTGCTACTTGAATAGGGGTCCTTTCCGCCGAGCGGGTCGGTTTCCCGGTAACCCCAGACCCACTCTTTGTTATCATAGCATTTGTCGCTGGTGACATTAACCAACGCGCGTACACCCAAATTGCGAAAGGCCTCCAGAACGTGAACGGTTCCCATGACGTTGGTTGCGTAGGTTCCTACGGGATCTTGATAGGATGCACGCACGATCGCCTGCGCTGCGAGATGAAAAACGATCTCAGGACGAAATCGCTTGAACGTCGATTCCACCGCATCCAGATCGCGAATGTCCGCGAAAACCAAATCAGCAACGTCAGCCTTTTGTACTAAGTCGAACAGATTAGGCGTTGTGGACGGAGGTAACGCCATCCCCGCCACTTCGGCGCCAAGCTGACGCAGCCAAATGACAAGCCAATTTCCCTTGAAGCCGGTATGCCCGGTAACAAGAACGCGTCTGCCACGCCAGAAAGCCTCGTTCATCACCAACGCTTCCATGGTGCTTGCCCCGTCTCCCACAGGTGTTCGAGGTGTAGCTTGTCGCGAAGCGTATCCATGGCCTCCCAAAAGCCCGAGTGACGGTACGCGGAAAGTTGCCCGTCCCGGGACAGACGCTTAAGCGGCTCGTGTTCCCAGATCGTCGCGTCATCCGTCAGGTAGTCAAAGATGGCTGGCTCAAGGATAAAGAAGCCGCCGTTGATCCAGCGTCCGTCGCCATGCGGTTTCTCCTCGAAAGTTGAGCACCATGTGCTGATCAAGTCCAACGCACCGAAGCGCGCCGGAGGCTGAATCGCGGTCACCGTCGCATAACGACCATGCGTGCGGTGAAAAGCCTGGAGGGCCCCTATGTTCACATCGGCAAGTCCATCGCCATAGGTCATACAAAACGTATCGGTCCCCACATATTCCTTGACCCGCCGTAACCGACCGCCGGTCATGGTATTGAGACCGGTGTCGACCAGTGTCACCTTCCAGGGCTCTGCAGACTTGTTATGGACCTCCATGGAATTGGTTTCGAAGTCGAACGTGACGTCAGCCATGTGCAGGAAGTAGTTCGCGAAATACTCCTTGATCACGTAGCCCTTGTACCCGCAGCAGATGACGAAGTCGTTGATGCCGTGCGATGAGAAGATTCTTCATGATGTGCCACAGGATCGGCCGGCCGCCGATTTCGATCATCGGCTTGGGTTTGATGTGGCTTTCTTCGGTGATACGCGTCCCAAAGCCGCCCGCCAAAATGACTGCCTTCATGATCGGCACCAAAAGCCTACTTTGGGTTGGAGATGAACCATCATGGATAACGATTGTCCATTCTTGTCAATATGATCCGGCATTCTATTCGGTTGAAGTTACAAATCGACCTGATAAAGATGGCGCCGAATGATCACTAGGTGAGGACATCCTCAGGCTGTACTCCCATTTCGGCCGGTCTAGAACCCAGCCTGCACCCCGCCTGCAGACCAGAGACCGGCCATTCTTGTCCATTTACTTGTTTCGGAGTCGGTCAATGCGAAAGACGATCAGCCTTGTGACGCCCTGCTACAACGAGGAACGAGGCATTCGCGAGTGTTACGAGGCCATCAAGGCTATCATGGACGCGGAACTGCCGGACTATGATCGCGAGCACATCTTTTGCGACAACGCTTCCTCCGATCGAACTGTCGAGATTCTCAAGGAGATTGCGGCAAGCGATCCGTCAATCAAGATTATCGTTAACGCACGAAACTTTGGCGTTTTAAGAAATACGTACAACGGCGTTTTGGCTGCGACCGGCGATGCCACCATCCTTTTCATGCCGGCGGACCTGCAGGATCCCCGTCCCTCATCCGACCTTCGTAGAGCATTGGGAGCACGGCTACGAAATTGGTTCGGTATCAGAGCCCGGCGAGAAGAGCCGTTTCTAAGTCGCACGGCGCGCCATTTGTATTATCGTGCTATCAGCCGCATGTCGTATGTCGACTATCCCGCTGACGTTGGAGATTATCAGCTCGTCGACCGCAAGGTTTTGAATGCCATGAAGCTGTTTGAAGACGTACAGCCATTCATGCGCATGATGCCGTTCGAGTGCGGTTTCCGGTCAATTGGCGTGCCCTACACTTGGCGTGCTCGTAAGTACGGCTTCTCCCAAAACAGGATTTCAAGCCTTATCGATCAGGGGCTACTCGGTGCAATAAGTTTCAGCACGGCTCCTTTGCGCGTAGCGTTCTTTTTCGGCTTATTCATATCTTCCATAAGTTCCGCTTACACGTTCATTGTCTTCTTGCTCGAAATTTTCGGCTTCGATCTCGGCTCGCATGGCGTTCCCGCGATCATCATCAGCTTATTCTTTTTCGGTGGAATCCGACTTTTTTTCCTGGGAGTGCTTGGTGAATACATCGTCGCCATCTTCAATCGGGTGCGCCGGAGACCATCGTCGTCGAACGGGAAAGGGTAAATACCGACTCGAGCCCTTGTTTACGCCCGAGGGTCAACCCGGCCTGCGCGGCAAGCGGTCGCCCGGCTATGGCTCCGCTGCCCCCTAACTGGAGCACGGCTGGTCGCAGTTCCAAAAACAGCCCCAACCGTTTGTTGCTCACGAATGCGAGCGCTCCCAAGGTCCGGCCGAGAATTGAAACTGTCAATGCTGATAATTCCAGCAAATTCATATGTCCCGGGCGGAGTGCTGGATCCCCAGTAATAGCCTGCGATCGTCGTTGGAGCGCTGCAGATGAGAAGCTACCGGGTGATGCCAACACGCCCGTACCGTAATAGTGGTGCCCATGCACCCACAAGAAAACATTTTGCGGAGAATCAAATATCCCGTTGCCGAAGATATCCGAAACCGACATCTCCCGCGCACCCAACGGGGGAATTTTCCCGAACTGGCCCTCCCAGGCGCTCGCCGTGTCTCGAATCAAGACGGAAGCGGGTTGTGGCGTCAGCGCATACTCGGGATCGGAAGAATGATGCGTGGGCGTCAGGCTGCGGACCACGTCAGTCGTAGCGATGTTTTCGGATTATTCCCGTAAAGCCGATATGGTTCTTAAGCCTTCCCTCGTTCAACGGCCGCGCGAATGCACCAGTGCGATAGATCGCAACGTTGTCCTGGTCGATGTAGGTCATCGGAAAAGTTGCCGGCGAGGAGTGATAGTCGTCCATCCGTCCGCGAGACATCACGGCTACGACAAGATAATCTTCGTCGGGCAGGTTCAGCTTCGCAAGCAGTTGAGAGAGTTCGATCTCGACAGAAGCACCGGGCTTGTAGATTGACGGCAGTTCGTAGGAGGCGCGGTATGCGCCATCGCGTGACAGGATGTGAAGCTTGAAACGCAGGTTCTTGCTGACCCCGGACGCGACCAGGCTGCCCATTTCGGGTACGAGATCCTTCATCGTCTCGAAAAAGTTCTTCTTCAGGCTGCCCGCGACCAGGCTTCGAAGGTATTTGATATCGATCGGCCGATACCATTCGGGAATCGAAAAGCCCATCCGACATTCGAGGCCCGGAAAGTCGGAAATATGAACCTCGGCTCATGCGGCTTCCAGGGCCTCACGGGAAATCGGCTCACTGGACACTCCTAAAAATGATGCAGACTGAATTTGCCATTGGCAAACTCATAGTAACTGAAGGGACTGGCGATATTGGTGCCTTTGAACTCCAGTGCGAAGCCTTCCGCCGAGCCAACAAGACGCCTGGCATCCGGGAACAGTTCCAGAGTACCCAGTCGTCGGGCTCCCATTGGTGAAATCGGCGGCAGCGATTGCTGTCCCAACACGTCTCCATTCAGTGCAACCAGCCTCGCCGTACCGACCGATTCTCCGTCGGGCGCCAGACATGAATTCACCAGGACCACGCCTGATTGGTCAATGAATCGAGCAAGATAGGTTTAAAATCCAGGCCGATGTTGGAAACGATTGGGCTGTCGCCGGCTCGCGCTCATGCGACAGCGTGATCGCCCCGTGCCGCGAGTAATATTGCGCATAGTAGCCGGTCGTAACCTTTCTACCCGATCGAATTTTCGCGTCGTATTTCGGCAGCAAGGTCATTGCCACTGTACCGGAAACGTTTGGGCACAGATTTGAAGTATTCAACTGCAACTGCCCGTTGAGACCAAGATCCTTCCGGAAATAGCCGACCTGCTTGCCCTCGCCGTCGAACAGCCAGACATGAGCTTCAGCTTCAGGGTGCTCTTTGAGGAAAATTGAGAAATAGTTGAACGCACAGACCTCCGTCGAAACAATCTCATCGTTGCGCAGGTAGAGCACTGCGGGGGGATAGCCCCTCGCAACGGCGTCATCGATCTTCAGTTCACCAGACATTTTCAAGAACTCGGGGTGTGTGAGACATACGGCTGTGCCGAACTTGGAAAATTCCCCTACAGACTATCCTGCCCCCGGAGCCAGCGCTACAACCCCACCCAGAATATCGCCGCTGATGGACCGAACGATCGGAATTCCGGAATTTTCTACGTTTAAGGGCTTCTGGAAGCAACTGACAATTGTGGATCGTCACGCGCCCGGTTAAATAGCAAATCATCGCAAAAGACGCACGCTTCGCAGGGCCGACGGCCACGCGGTTAAAACGCTATTATCAAAGCCACCTCAGTGACACGAACCACCGGTCAGCCTCAATTTTCTCGATATGACCAAGTGGCGCGCTGCACATCCGTTGAATTTCTTGCACGGGTTCCAAAAACGCAAGATCGATCCTCAGAGGGCCGCCCAATCCGAAACTCTTCGCAACCCACAGAAGCCATGCCCACCGGGGTTGTCATTTTGAACTCGCAGCCGGACGAAGCCAAGACCCGTGGCTTTGAAAAACTGGCGGTTTGGCCGATTATTCCTGGATCATGACATGTGGATCGATACGGCCGTCCTAACTCTTGCGTTCTTTCTGATCTCACTTGGCTTTGGATTGTCCGTGCTGACCTTGGCGTCGGTCGCACTCATAGAAGAATGTCGTCTAAGCCGGCTTCAGTTGATCGTTCTCGGATTTACCGTCGGAGGTCCCGGAACAGGCGCGTTCTTGCAACTGCTTTCACTCGTTTCCGCTGACCTCAACCTCGATCTCGCAGTCCTTACGCTAACGTCGTTGACGGGGCTTCTACTCACGCGCAAGCTGTGGCGCCCGCGCTTCGAGGACCGACGCCAAATTCTGCTCTGGACAGCGATATCAGCACCGGTGGCACTAATGACCTGGTGGTGGACATTTGGGGCCTTTTCCCAATTCCCGCTTACCGATATCGGCGCCGATGTCCATTGGATGCAAACGGCTCAGGAATATGCCGATACGGGAATATTAAATCCGTATGCCAGCCAGTCATACATTGATTTACGTCCAGCGCTAGCGGGCATGCTTTCGGCAAAGCTGGGCCTTGATCTTTTGCAGTTCAACTGGACCTATCGCTACTTTTCCATACTTTTTCTAATGATGTTCTTCTACGCGGTTGCGGACGGGGTCTTTGCCGACGGTGGTCGGAAATGGTTCGCCTTTTTCCTGGCGGCCGCCAGCAATGTGCTTGGTCTCCTTACCAACGGCAGCCTCGCAGTAGCGAGCAGCTTTGTTTTTCTAAGCGCCCGCTTGATGGGCGATGTCAAGGCGCAGCGGCCTCGATATTCATTCCACCGACACTGCTCGGCGCAGGCGGCGCCCTTCTGTCGATTCTGCTGGCATTTCTACTCAACAACAATGCGCTCATGCTGGCCGTGCTGGCCGCGACAGCGCTCGCCTTCAATGTTTTGAACCGGATGGGAAATGCCGCAAAGAATTTAGCGTCCAGCACATTTGCAAGCGTAGCTTGGTCCATGGCGCTCATGCTTGCTCATCGCGGCGCTTCCTTGTTCGTGCCAATCGCCATCTTTGGCTGGCTGTTCTACATTGCCGTATTTCAAATAGTTTCGCGGACATCGTCACTCACCAAAATCCTCCGGGGCCTGACGGTTTTGCTACCACTTGTGTGTCTGGCTATATTGGTTGCTGTGCTTGCCGGCCGCCTCGGCTACCTACCTCCGATGAATGCGGCCCGGATATTTTCCTATGTCACCGTCGCTCTTGTCGGAAAGCCGATAGAACCAGGAGACGACATTATTCTTGGAGCTGGTCCTGAAGCGGCCGCCATAGAAGTCGGACGAGCGCTCGGACCGCTGTTTACCATCGGAACAGGTTTGATGATGGCATGGTGGTACGCTACCCGTGCATCGGGAAGCCTTACCGAGGGGACCAACTCTGTCTTCGAAAACAGAAACACCGCGCTACTGCTCTGGTCCTGGATCATGGCTTGCGGCCTCTGCATAACAGTACTGTCGGGGTTCCCTTTCCTTTATCGGACCGTTTTCGTCATCATGGGCCTGTTTACCATCACAGTGACCGAGTTGGTTTTCCAGATGTGCGTTGACCCGCTTCCCGACGCTTTGCGGCGGCGGCGCATGGTGGCCGTGATGACGGTGGCCGCAGGGGCATTTCTTGTCGCGATTGCGTACTCGTTCGCGTGGCCGTCGAAGCTACCTTATGGCGGATACCTCGCAATACTCCGGCCGTTCGAGGTAGCGGGCGTTGCGTTAGCTCTGGTGTTTGCGTCGCTCACATTTGCCCGGTCTCGCCGACTGCAGATCGCTGCACTGGCAGGAACAATCGGTCTCAGCGTGGCTGTCGACCGGTCGGGCGTGTCGGGTCTTTTTAAGACTTACACGTATGGACGCTTGCCGGATCACGTCACCGCAGTGTCCCATTACGACGACAGCGACCTGAGAGCAGCGCACTGGCTGCGCGACAACATGCGCGAAAGCATTATCATCTCCGATCCCTACACGTTGGGGATGGCCAAGGCGATAACAGGCGCACCAGGTCTCTATCTTTTCTCAAACCTGGACACGGTCAACGAAGCGGCCGCCAATCAGGTCAAGCGCATTCTCTCGGCGATCGCCGAGCCCGGCAATGACGCCGCGAACACAGCCTTCGTTGCCTGCGCCGCCCTTACGCCATTTTTGACAAATCTAAATCAGGAAGCGTTGACTCAGATCACTGGAGCGAACTTGGCTGAGGGTATCCTCAAGCGCATCAGACCTAACGAAATCATAGACGAAAAGGCACTCATTGAAAAAGGTCAGCCTCAGAGCGTCGACGACATTCTTCGTGCAATGCGAAGCCTCGCCACCTCAACGAAGAACTGGAACATAGTGGCGATGATAAACCCACGGACCATTCAGTGGATCCATTTAACTAACGGGCAACGACCATCGTATTTCCCCGAGGATGAAGAGCTTAAGCCGGAAGTCATGATGATGTTACGCGGCGGGCCCTTCCAGACCGTATATTCCGACAATCAAAACGTGATTGTTTCAATTCAATGCTCCAAGGACGTCATCCGCTCGAACAGCAACTCTTTTTGAGTGCGGCATTTGATCAGATTCGGATAAACGTTCGTCGTGAAGGATTCCAGATCGTGCTTAATGGGCCACGCTTCCAGCACCCAAATCGCTGCGAACTGATAACGAAAGTACCGACTTCAGATTTTCGCCGACTATCTTCTCCCCGCATACGCTGAGGTGATCCACGTCCCTGTAGGTCAGACAGTCACCGACGCGCAGGAAATCTCTATCGGGCTTCACGACCTCCGAGAAAGAGATGTATTTGAATTTTCTTGGCCGGCTCGAAACGCTTTGCCCGATCGCCTTTTCCAATGCGTCAAAGACGTACATGGACATCGGGTTCAGATGGAAACCCGTCTTGGCAAACGTCCCGACTTCCCTAAAATTGACCCGCGCCTCAACAAACGGGCCGAGCCAGATTACATGGGTTAGTCCGGACATGTTCTCGAGGTAATTTTCGGTGAATTCAATCATCTTGTAGTAGATCTGATAGTTCCAACCGTATTCAAAAACCGAGGCCGGCTCTTCACGACCTGACGCATCCGTCAGCAGATGCGATCCAGAGATATGCAAAATCACAGTCCCGACGGAGTTTTGGTTCGCGACTAAGAAGTCTCTGAACCCCAAATACGGACACTCCGGACTATCGCTCCACGGACGACAACCTGGATTGACCAAGCCGACAACGAACTTTCCGTAATTCGCTCTAAACAGGGCGTTGTAAATGTTCATGCCATGAAGTCGCCGATTACAACGGTCGCCGGACCGTACTTTTCGGCACATCTCTCGAATCGGGATCGAAATGCGGTATCGACCGTCGGCGACCAGAAATTACAATCGTCGTTCACGCCCATGTCCAGCGTGAGATCGCCGCCGGTGTTACGCTTGATCAAATCATAAACCTGTTGGGTATCGACACCGTTTCGACTGACATAAACACTCTCAAGTCCGCTTGTCAGTATGCCGCCAAGGCCGAGCAACGCCAGGCAAATAGTCCCTGCGGCCGACAACACGAATATGCTGCGGCGTCCAACTCTCTTTCGATCTCTGACCGGACGTCCACGAATTTGTAAGTTAATACCGCCAGTCCGACAGACAGCAGCGATAAGGCCAGGAACACGCCAGTGTTCGGCTCGTGGAACAAGCTTAGTCTCGCGAAGACGAATACCGGCTGATGCCACAGATAAGCACTGTAACTAATCAAGCCGATGCCGACCAACGCCCGAGTCCCTAGCAACCTCCCAACAACTGTCTGGGCACTCGAAAATTGGATGATGAAGAGTGCACCGACCGTGGGTAACAGCGCATACACACTGTGCAATGGCATATAGTCGTACGCCACTATCGTAATCACTATGAAAGCGAGTCCCAACGCTGCCAGCAGTTCCCGTGTGAGCTTTGGAAACCACCGTTCGACATCCACTGCGAGCATCGGAATCAGTGCACCAATCAGCAATTCCCACATCCGGGTTGGCAGCAAATAGAACGCCGCTTCTTTGTGATGGTGGGCTCCCCAAAACGCGAGCGCAAAACTGACCGCAGCCAAAGCGAGGAACAAGGGAATGATGCGTCTTTGTCCAGCTCTCAGCGTCAACAGGAAATCAGCGGAAAAACAAGGTAGAACTGCTCTTCAACCGCAAGGCTCCAGGTATGTAGCAGCGGCTTGAGCTCATTGTCGGTGTCGAAGTAGCCACTTTGCCCCCAAAAAAACAGATTGGACGCAAACCCGCTAACTGCCATCAGGCTCTTCGAGAAGTCCACAACGTCACGAGGGACCATCGCCCAGATGGCAAATGGAATGCACACCAAAGCGACCAGAAAAAGCGGCGGCAATATCCGCCGCGCTCTCCGCTCATAGAACGCCAAAAAGCTGAAAGACCCCAGGCGGATCTCAGAAAGGATAATTGACGTTATCAGGTAACCGCTGATAACAAAAAAAACATCGACGCCAACAAAGCCCCCGAAAATCCGGGTATTCCTGCGTGAAACAGGATGACAGGGACAATGGCCAGCGCTCGGAGGCCGTCTATTTCCGGACGGTAACGCACTAGACGAACAAGCCAACCGTGCACGCAGTCGCTACACTGGGTATCATCGATGCTCGTTCTTGACTTGTCGCAGTTGTTGGTAGAACACGTTCTAGCACTCACCCGATACCCCGACAACCGCGTTCGAACATCTCCTCCAAAACTTAATCACCGCGCCCTGCGGTCGCCGAATGAGCCATCAGTCTTTCGCCGCCATCGTCTGATCAATCAGGCCGATATACTGCGGGTATGACTAGTTCAAATCGGCGAACCTGACTTCACCGCGTCGGGGTTGATCGGCCGTGTGGGCCACCGGGATAGGCATGATTGAAGTGAACCACAATTTCGCCTAGTTTCACGTAAGCGCAGGCCGGAACTTGAAATGAAAGACGACACATTCTACCCGGCAAACGTCAAGGCGTATATGTTCTCATGAAAGCTGTCGTCGCCCGTTCGAAAACCGCAATATTCGGCGCCTTGGTGCTCTGCGCTGGCTTTGCGGCTCTATTCATCAGACTGGGCCTACCGACTTGGAACTTAAGAACGGCTTTCCATATTGGTCGATCCGTTGATCCAGAAGCCCTCGCCGCAGGCTCGCTGGCACTGCAGGATCAAATTGAACGGTATCGCGCCGTAATCGCTTTCATTTCCGACCCTGCGTTTCGGGAAATCGTAGTCAATACCAGCAAGTTTGAGCCCGAGAGCGCGGTGCGTTCGAAGCAACTCGTCTTCAATACGCTCCGAGCACACGCATTGAATGATAATGATATCGAAATCGAGCTTACAGCGGCCTCGGCCGCTGATTGCCGCTCCGTATACCGAACAATCGCAGATCGAATTGAACAAAGACATTCGCTTATTTTCGAACAAAACAATCGATACCTACAGACAGCTATCGCCAATTATCGAGAGCGCGCATCGCAGCTCAAAACCTGGATGGATGAAAAACAACGGTCGAACTCCCAATCGCCCTCAGAAGATGCCGATAACGCAAATAAACTGAAGTCGGACCTGGGAGTCGCTGGAACAACACTAGAGAGTATTTACGCAATCTCGAGGCGGTTGAGCCTCTCCTAAAGCCAACCACGTTTCCTCCGAAATCGGAAGTTTACGTCTATGGCCCCTTGTCGAACGATATTGCGCGACGGTCCGCCCTCACGGGCATGGTCGTCATTCTTTGTATCGTGGCACTTGGGTTGGGGCTGGAAACTCGGTCGTCGAAACGACGGGATTCCGCGACATGATTTCGGCGAACGAACGTATCGCCGTCCTATGCTTCGGCTTGTCGTTCTTCATCTTGATTTTTCATATCGTCAGTCGGCGCCCTGTTATCTTCACAAGTTTTTTCTTTATCATATTCACCCTCGCGTGGCGGTTAACGGCCACGATGTACATCGATCTGGCGGGTCCCGTTTATTCGTCACAGCTGGCACGCGACATTCGGCCCGGAATATCGACCGTCATCCATTCGATGGCGTACATCGCAATCCTCATTCCATTCGTATATTTTTTCCGAAAAGACGAAGTTGACCGATGGTGCGCCGAAGCACAACAAACCCGCACTGACGCGCGGGCAATTACGCTTTTGGATGTGACGTTCTGGCTCTATGTGATCTTTTTTATCGTGCTCCTATTTGATCTCACGCGCCACGGCACGAATCCGCGTGTTGGCCGAATAGAGCGCTATCAGTATGCCGGTGGACCGGCTCATCGCCTGATTTCCCTGTACGGCAGCTTTTTTGCCTTTTGGTGCGGATTGATGTTCGCGCGGCCCGTTATATACGGGACCAGCAATTTGATGTGCGGATGCTCGGTCTTTTGTGTGCGATGATGGCATACTCATTTGTTACCGGTAGCAGATTTTCCGCGTTTTACAGTCAGGTTGGCTTTTTCGTTATACCTTGGGGTGGAGTTATCGCGCTACAACAGCGATCGGGGAGCAAATCATTTTCCTGGATTGGACAGACTTTCGTTTCGAGACGATCTCGCTCAATCGCCGTCGGCTTTATTGTTGTTTTGGCGACGGTGGTGTCGTTTGCGCTATTCAACAATCTCACGAAGGTGAGGGGATACGGCGGCGAGGAGGTTTGGAATCAATTCTTTGAGCGCGTACTGATTCAACCGAGCGAAGTCGGATGGAGTTCGTTCGAACGCGTCTTTGAGCGAGGACAATTCGATCCTTTGGTCGCATCCAACTTCTTGTTTCAAGATCCGATCAACCCCAACCGCAATACATCAATTCAATACTTGATGTTCGCGACGATCGGCGAACCTCGGACTACCGATCAGATTCTACGAGCCTTTCAGTTGGCGGGGGGGTTTCCGGAGATTTTTTTCGAACTGTTTGGCCCCTACCTCGCGTGGCCGTTCTTGCTGGGAGCAGGATGCATTACGGCAGCGCTGACGGCTTATGTTGTCAGGGGGACCTTGCTCGGGAACTATGCTTCAGCCTTTCTCGCCCTGTACGTCTTGTTCGGTTTCTATGTAATGTACGTTGGCGGCATGCTGAACTTTGTAGTGCCATGGATTTATTGGGCGAAGGTGGCCGCGTTTGTTAGCGTGTTGATTGCCGAACGTAGCCTCGCTAATAGAGGGTTTTCGCTGCTTCCGTGGAATTTATTCGTAATCAGACAAACGAAAACGTGACGTCCGGTATGCTTTCTGCACCATTTTGCCTCGAGAACGCCCCGTGCTGAGACAGGCCGTCATTCTCGTCGGCGGGCTCGGCACGCGGCTCGGCGAGCGCACAAAGACGACGCCGAAGCCGATGCTGCCGGTCGGCGGCCGGCCGTTTCTCGATACGCTGATCGATGAAATCGCGCGCTACGACGTGTTCGAGGAAATTCTGCTGCTGGCGGGCCACAAGGCCGAGAGCATCGAGGCGCGCTACGCCGGCACGGTCAGGGGACGCGCGCGCCTGTCGGTCTCGCTGGAGCAGGCGCCGCTCGGAACCGCCGGCGCGCTGGTTCACGCCGCCGGCCTGCTGCAGGAGCGCTTCCTGCTGCTCAACGGCAATTCGTTCTTCGACTTCAACATCCTCGATCTGGTCTCGCGCGCGCAAGTCCGGTCGCGTTCACATGGCGCTGCGCGCCGATGTCGTCGGCGACCGGTTTGGCCGGGTCGTGCTGGACGGCGATCGGGTTCGCTCCTTCATCGCGCCCGGCCAGGGCGCAACCGGTCCGGTCAATGCCGGCGTCTACGTCATCGATCGCTCGATCATCGCCGGGATCGACCGCCTCCCCGCTTCGCTCGAGCAGGACATATTCCCCGCGCTCGCCGCCAACGGCGCCATGAGCGGCACGTCCTATCGCGGCTATTTCATCGACATCGGCATCCCCGAGGATTTCGCGCGCGCCGATGCCGAACTGAACGAAAGGTTGCGGCGCCCGGCCGTGTTCTTCGATCGCGACGGCGTGCTCAATCATGATTCAGGCTACACTTTCGAGACGCACAAGCTGCAATGGATCGACGGCGCCCGCGAAGCCGTGAAGGCGGTCAACGACGCCGGATATTTTGCCTTCGTCGTCACCAATCAATCGGGCGTCGCCCGGGGTCTTTACGAGGAGAGCCATGTGCAGGCCCTGCACCGCTGGATGGCGGACGAGATGGCCGCGGTCGGGGCGCATATCGACGCGTTCGAATATTGTCCGGATCACCCTGACGGCACCGTCGAGCGATATCGCCGCGTCAGCGACCGGCGCAAGCCCGCGCCCGGAATGATCACCGATCTGCTCGGCCGTTTCCCCGTCGACGCCGACGCCAGCATCCTGATCGGCGACAAGGCAAGCGACCTGGAGGCGGCCGCAGGCCGCAGGCCTCAAAGGCCACCTGTTTTCGGGCGGCAACCTGGAGGCATTCGTGAAGCAACATCTGCCGCGCCGGCCCGCTTAGCCTAGCCGGCCCAGCCTGGCGATCGCACCCGGGAAATCTCGCCGAACCTCCTTTACCAAGCATTTACGGATGGTTCGGTTGCGCGAAGCGGCTATTGTGCTATAGCGCCATCGCATTGCGAAGACTGGAATAATCGCCTTTTTGGGGTCCGGCATGGAAGATTTGAAGGACGCCCGCGTTCTCGTCACCGGCAGCGACGGATTCATCGGGTCGCATGTCGTCGAGGAACTGGTCAGGGCGGGCGCGAGCGTCAAGGCGGTCGTCTACTACAATTCCTTCAACTCCTGGGGCTGGCTCGACACCGTTTCCGCCGACATCATGAAGTCGGTGGAAGTCATCGCCGGCGACATCCGCGATCCGCATTTCATGATTGCCGCCGCCGCCGGCTGCACCGACGTCATGCATCTGGCGGCGCTGATCGCGATTCCGTTCTCCTATGCCGCACCCGATTCCTATGTCGAAACCAACGTCCGCGGCACCGTGAACGTTCTGCAGGCCGCCCGCCACGCCGGCGTGCGCCGCTTCGTTCAGACCTCGACCAGCGAGGTCTACGGCACCGCGCAGACCGTGCCGATCAAGGAGAGCCATCCGCTGGTCGGACAATCGCCCTACTCGGCCTCGAAGATCGCCTCCGACCAGATGGCGCTGTCGTTTCAGGCCTCCTTCGACATGCCGGTCGTCGTGATCCGGCCGTTCAACACCTATGGTCCGCGACAATCGGCGCGCGCCGTCATCCCGACCATCATCAGCCAGATGGCCGCCGGCAAGCGCAAGATCCGCCTCGGCGCGGTCAGCCCGACCCGCGATTTCTCGTTTGTGACCGATACCGCGCGCGGCCTGATCGCGGGCCTGACGGCGCCGGCGGAACAGACCGTCGGCCAGACCATCAATCTCGGCAGCGGCTTCGAGATTTCGGTCGGCGACACCGCGAAGATGATCGCCGAGGTCATGGGCGCCGAGCTCGAAATCGAAACCGACGAGGCGCGGTTGCGGCCCGCCAACAGCGAAGTGGAGCGGCTTTGGGCCGACAACTCCAAGGCCCGCCAGCAACTCGGCTGGTCGCCCGAATTCGGCGGCCTCGACGGGATGCGCCGCGGGCTGGAAAAGACGGCGCAATGGTTTATGGACCCCGCCAATCTCGCGCGCTACAAAGCTGACGTCTACAATGTATGAGGAGACCGTGGGCATTCCGGCAACGAAGTCCGATCGCTTTGACGTGAGAACGGTCGTCGCCGCCGTTCAGCGCGCCGTGGGAACGCCCAATGGAATCCTGGCACTGCACGAGCCGGTCTTTGCCGGCAACGAAGTCGCCTATCTCGAGGAATGCATCAAGAGCACCTTCGTGTCGTCGGTCGGCAAGTTCGTCGACCGCTTCGAGGACATGCTCGCGGAATTCACCGGCGCCAAGCGCGCGATCGCCGTCGTCAACGGCACCGCGGCGCTGCATGCCTGCTTCCGGCTCGCCGGCGTCGAGCCCGGCGACGAGGTCATTTCGCCGGCGCTGACTTTCATCGCGACCACCAACGCGATCGCCTATTGCGGCGCGACGCCGCATTTTGTCGACAGTTCGTTCGAAACGCTGGGCATGGATTCGCAGGCGCTCGGCACGCGCCTCGATGCGATCGCGCAGCGCGAGCCGCGGGCGGCACGATCAATCGCGAGACCGGCCGCCGGATCGCCGCGATCGCGCCGATGCACACCTTCGGCCATCCCGTCGATATGGACGGCATTGCCGCGAT
The DNA here is from genome assembly GCA_963756215.1 of uncultured Alphaproteobacteria bacterium. Lineage (GTDB taxonomy): Bacteria > Pseudomonadota > Alphaproteobacteria > Rhizobiales > Xanthobacteraceae > Bradyrhizobium. The sequence continues at coordinate 358,686 of CAVWMY010000007.1, forward strand.
CGCGCGCCACTGGGACATTCCGCTGGTCGAGGACGCCGCTGAATCGCTCGGCTCGACCTACAAGGGTCATGCGGTCGGCTCGCAGGCCCGTCTCGCCGCGCTGAGCTTCAACGGCAACAAGATCGTCACCACCGGCGGCGGCGGCGCGATCCTGACCAACGACGAGGAACTCGGCCGCCGCGCCAAGCACATCACGACCACCGCGAAGCTGCCGCACAAATGGGCCTTCGTGCATGATGAAATCGGCTTCAATTACCGCCTGCCCAATTTGAACGCCGCGCTGGGATGCGCCCAGCTCGAGCAGCTCGACGGCTTTCTCGCGAGCAAGCGCGTGCTGGCGGCGGCCTATGACCGCGCCTTCGCCGATGTTCCCGGCGTCCAATTCGCGCGCGAGCCGGAGGGAACCACCAGCAATTACTGGCTGAATGCGATCCTGCTCGACGAAGCGCATGCCGGCTCAGCGCGACGAGGTGCTGACCGCGCTCAACGCCGCCGGTTTCGGCGCCCGCCCGGCATGGACGCTGATGCATCGGCTGCCGATGTTCGCCGCCTGCCCGCGCGGCGATCTCCGCGTCGCCGAATCGATCGAGCGCCGGTTGATCAATCTGCCGAGCAGCGCCAGCATACAGGCCCGCGATGACTGACGCGTCCCGAAAAATCTGCTTCGTAACCGGCAGCCGCGCCGATTTCGGCCTGCTGATCTGGCCGATGCGGGCGATCCAGCAGACCGCCGGGCTGACGCTGCAGCTCATCGCCACCGGCATGCATCTGTCGCCGGAGTTCGGCTACACCATCGCCAATATCCGCGACGAAGGTTTCGAGGTCGACGAGACCGTCGAGACGCTGCTCAGCAGCGACTCCGGCGTCGGCGTCGCCAAATCGGTCGGGCTCGGCGTGATCGGATTTGCCGACGCGTTCGCGCGGCTGAAGCCGGATCTCGTCGTCGTGCTCGGCGACCGCTACGAGATGTTGGCGGCAGCGCAGGCCGCGATGTTCATGCGATTGCCGATGGCGCATCTGTTCGGCGGCGACGTCACCGAAGGCGCGGTCGATGAATCGATCCGCCATGCCATCAGCAAGATGTCGCATCTGCATTTCACCAGCAACGGGGACTCGACGCGGCGGCTGATGCAGCTCGGCGAACATCCCTCGCGCATCCACACCATCGGCTCGCCCGGCATCGATGCCATCAAGCGCCTGAAGCTGATGGACCGCGACACCATCGGCCGCGAAGTCGGGATGGCGCTCGGCGCGCGCAACGTGCTCGTCACGTTCCACCCGGTGACGGTCGAGGCCGGTCACTCGGTCGAACGCGCTGGATGAATTGTTTGCCGCGCTTTCGACGCTCGATCCGGAGTTCCGGCTGTTCTTCACGCTCGCCAATGCCGATGCCGAAGGCCGCGCGCTGAACGACCGGATCAAGGCGTTCGTGGCCGGCCGGCCGAACACCATCGCGGTGGCGTCGCTCGGGCAGCTTCGCTACATCAGCCTGATGAACCAGGTCGACGTGGTGGTCGGCAACTCCTCGAGCGGCGTGCTTGAAGCGCCGTCGCTCAATGTTCCCACGCGTCGATATCGGCGACCGGCAGAAGGGACGCGAGCGCGCAGCTCGGTATTCAACGCGGCGCCCGAACGAGACGCGATCGGCGCGGCCATCTCGCAAGGCGCTGCAGCGCGGCCGGCAGCCCACCGTCAGCCCCTATGGCGACGGCGAATCCAGCCGAGCGTTTTGCGGACAGCGATCGCCGCCATCCCCGATTTCCGGCAGCTGCTCAAGAAGGGCTTTTACGATATGCCCCCGGCGAGAGCCGCGCCATGACGGGCATCGCACGCTGATCATCGCCGAAGCCGGCGTCAATCATTCGGGCAGCCTGGAGACGGCGCTGGCGCTGGTCGATGCGGCCGCGGATGCCGGCGCCGACATCGTCAAGTTCCAGACCTTCAATGCCAATTCGCTGGCCGGGCGTTCGGCGCGAAAAGGCCGATTATCAGCAGCGCACGACCGACGCGTCCGAAAGCCAGCTCGCGATGCTGCAACGGCTCGAATTGCCGCAAGTCCGCCCATCACGCGCTGATCGCGCGCGCCAAGGAGCGCGGCATCGAGTTTCTGTCGACGCCGTTCGATCAGCAATCGCTCGAATTCCTGCTGTCGCTGCAAACTGCCGCGCATCAAGATCGGCTCCGGCGACCTGACCAATGCGCCGCTGCTGCATTCGGTCGCCAAGGCCGGCGCGACGCTGATCCTGTCGACGGGCATGGCGACACTCGGCGAGGTCGAGGAAGCGCTCGGCGTGCTGGCTCATGGCTATTCGGCCAGCAACGAGGCGCCCGGCATTGCCGCCTTTCGCGCGGCATGGCGCGATCCGGCGGCCCGCCAGCGCTGGCGCGGCATGTCAGCCTGCTGCATTGCACGACCGAATATCCCTGCCCGCCCGCGGATGTGAACCTCGCCGCGATGGCGACGATGCGGAGCGCGTTCCAGCTTCCGGTCGGCTATTCCGACCACACCGACGGCATCGAGGTATCGCTGGCCGCGGTCGCGCTCGGCGCCGACATCATCGAGAAGCACCTGACGCTCGATCGCAACGCCGAAGGCCCCGACCATGCGGCCTCGCTGGAGCCGGCCGATTTCAAGCGCATGGTGTCGGCCATCCGCAACATCGAAGGCGCCCTCGGCGACGGCGTGAAGGCGCCGAAGGAGTCCGAGATCAAGAATATTCCGGTCGCGCGCAAAAGCATCGTGGCGGCGCGACCGCTCAAGGCCGGCGAGTCCTCGGCCCGGCCGATATCACCACCAAGCGGCCCGGCTCGGGCCGGTCGCCGATCGAATACTGGTCGCTGATCGGCACGGCAGCGCCGCGGCCGCTACGACGCCGAAGATCCGCTCTAAGTTGGCGCGGCCTGTTTGGCCGGGATTCCGCGCAGCACCGATCCGTCCGGAAATGATGCCGTGACGACAGCGCCCATCGCCACAAACGAATCCTTGCCGATCGAAATGTGATCCCGGACCCGGCTGCCGAGCCCGACGAAGCAGCTCTCGCCGATCGCTCGAACCGCCGCCGACAACGCTTCCCGGACAGATATGCGTATAGCTGCCGATCCGGACATCATGCTCGACGATCGCGCCGGAATTGATGATGCAGTGATCGCCGATGCTGGTTCTCGCGTTGACGATGGCCCCGGGCAGCACGACCGTGCCCGACGCCGAGTTTGGCGAACGACGAAATGATCGCGCGCGGATGCACCAGCGACGCCCATGCGCAATTCCGAGCCGGCCCACCAGCGTCTTCCGCGCACTGCCCGCCTGCATGGCGCCGACACCCAGGACGAAATCTGCATCCGGATACTTGTTGATGACGGCGTCCGTGCCGAGATAGTTGGCGTCACCAAGCGTTCCGGGCTGACGATCAACGAAGCCGAGAAGGCGGAATTTGTCGGACAGCAGCGCCGCTTCATAGACCATGAAGCGCGTGCTCGCCGCCGCCTATGATAATCAGATCGTCCATCCGCGCTCCCTGCCTGGGCCAGTTTATCCATGAAACGGACTGGCGTTCAAACCGGCGCCGACTTGGCGCCACCGACCGGCCAAACCGGCTTAACGACGTTGGCTCGGCCGCGGCTCGCCATTGGGGATTGACGCCGCCTTTGGCAGCCGCGATATACCGGAATCAACCGTCGAGCGCCGTTAATATCTGGCGAACACGAGGTAATTGCCATGAAATCCTGGCGCAAAGCCATCGTTGGAGCGCAGGCGACTGTGGGCGAGGCCATTGCTGCGATCGAGAGCGGCAGCATCCAGGTCGCGCTGGTGCTGGATGGCGCAAATCGCCTGCTCGGCATCGTCACCGACGGCGACATCAGGCGCGGCCTGCTGCGCGGCATCCCGCTCTCCGGGCTCGCGACCGACGTGATGAATCCGCAGCCGGTGTCGGCGCCGGCGACTCTGTCGCGCGAGGAACGCCTGCATCTGATGCGGCAAAAATCCATCAAGCAGCTTCCGCTGCTCGATGGCGGCGGCCAGTTGGTCGAGGTCGAGACGTTCGATGAACTGCTCGAAGCCCCGCCACTATCCAAATCCCGTTCTCATCATGGCGGGCGGCCTCGGCGAACGGCTGGGCGCGCTGACGCGGGAGCGCCCAAAGCCGATGCTCAATGTCGGCGGCCGGCCGCTGCTGGAGACGATCGTTCGCAACGTCGTGCAGCAGGGCTTCAGGAACATCTTCATATCGGTGAACTACAAGGCCGAAATGATCGAGGATCATTTCGGCGATGGCTCGGCGCTTCGGCGCCACGATCCAGTACGTCCATGAAACGGAACGCCTGGGAACCGCGGGCGCGCTTGGGACTGTTGCCGCGACCCTCCGGATCTGCCGATGGTCGTCACCAACGGCGATATTCTCACCACCATCAATTACGGCGCGCTGCTCGACTTCCACAACGGCACGCCGGCCGAAGCCACGATGGCGGTGCGCGAGCACAAGGTGCACGTTCCCTATGGCGTCGTCACCGCAGTCCGAGGGCTATCTCCAGGCCATCCGGGAAAAGCCGACCGAGTCCTGGTTCGTCAGCGCCGGCATCTATGTGATCGGGCGCAACGGCGTTCGATCATGTCGAACGCGGCGTGCGGATCGACATGCCGACGGTGCTGGAGCGCATCGTCGCCAACAAGGGCCGCGTCGCGATCTATCCGATCCGGGAATACTGGCTCGATATCGGCCGGATGGAGGATTTCGAACAGGCGCATGCGGAGTTTCACGAGGTCTTCCCGTGACATTGCCGAATGCGGTCGTCGTTGGTCTCGGTTCGATCGGGCAACGGCATGCGCGCGTGCTGCAGCGAACTTGGCTACAGCGTTACGACCGTCAGCCGTCGCGGCGGCGGCGACTACACTTCGATCGCCAGCGCCGTCGCTGCGGCCCGTCCGGAATATGCCGTCATCGCCACCGAAACAGCCCATCATGCCGAATCGCTTGCGCGAACTCGCCGAGGCCGGTTTTCGTGGAACGGTTCTGGTGGAGAAGCCGATTTTTGCACGCGCCGGCCCGGTCCCGGACTATCCGTTTGCCAGCCTTTCCGTCGGCTACAATCTGCGTTTCCATCCCGTCATGACGCGCTGGCCGAGCGGCTGCGCGGACGGCAGGCGATCACGGTCTCGGCCTATGTCGGCCAGGATATCCGGGACTGGCGGCCGGGACGCGATCATCGCACGACGGCGTCGGCAACGCAGGAGGCCGGCGGCGGCGTGCTGCGCGACCTCAGCCACGAACTGGATTATCTGCTATGGCTGTTCGGTCCGTGGCACCGCGTCGCAGCGCTCGGCGGCTCGTCCGGGAGCGCGGCAGATCGAGGTCGACGATCACATCGATCTGCTGCTGGAAATGCAGGGATCGCAGGCGGTGCAGGTGCACATGGATTATCTGGACCGGCCGGGAATGCGCAAGATACGCGTCAACCTCGAGGACGAGACCATCGAAGCCGACATTGTCGGTGGACGACTCACCGTCAATGGCGACGTTAATGAATATCCGAGCGAACGTGACCAGAGCTACGGCGATGCACGTTGCCGCGATCAAGGGCCTGGCGCCGATCTGCTCGCTTTCCGAGGGGCTCGCCGTCATGGACCTGATCGACGCCAGCGAACGCGCCCTGCATTCGCGGACATGGATATCGGCATGACGCTGATCTGCACCATCTGCGCGCGCGGCGGCTCCAAGGGCGTGGTCGGCAAGAACGTCCGCGAACTGCTCGGCAAGCCGCTGCTGGCATGGACCATCGAGCAGGCGCGAGCAGACCGGCCTGTTCGAAGCGATCGCGTTCAGCTCCGATTCCGATCTGTTGCTGGAGACCGCGCTGAAGGCAGGCGCGGATATCGCGGTCAAGCGGCCGGACGAGATGGCGACCGATGCCGCGCCAAAAATTCCCGCGATACGTCATTGTCTCGAGCAGGCGATCGCCCGCACCGGAACATACGCCCGACATCTTTGTCGATCTCGACGTGACCTCGCCGCTGCGGCTGCCGTCCGACATCTCCGGCGCGGTCGAACTGCTGCAAAAATCCGGCGCCCGCAATGTCATTACCGGCGCGCCGGCGCACCGCTCGCCTTATTTCAATCTCGTCGAGGCGCGGGCGGATGGCAGCGTCGGCCTGTCCAAGGTGGCCAATCCGCCGATCGTGCGCCGGCAGGATGCGCCGCGCTGCTTCGACATGAACGCATCGATCTATGCCTGGCGCGTCGCCGCGTTTCTGGAAAATCCCGCGGTGTTCTATCCGGACACGCGATTGTTCGAAATGCCGCAAGAACGCTCCGTCGACATCGATTCCGACCTCGATTTCACGCTGGTGGAACTGCTGCTGCGCAAGCGGCTGGAATCCACGGAGACCAAACCATGACGGGATTCAAGGATCTGTTCGACCTCAAGGGACGCACCGCGGTCGTCACCGGCGGCTGCGGAATTCTGGGACAACGCTTTGCCGACGGTCTCGCCGAATTCGGCGCCAATGTCGCCTTGCTCGATCTCGACGAACAGGCGTTGCAAAGGGCCGCATCCGAAATCTCCTCGCGCCATGACGGTCGCGCGCGAAAGGCTATGCCTGCGATATCACGCAGCCCGAAGCCATCCGCCGCGTGGCGAAGGCGATCGAAGCCGATCTCGGCCCGGTCTCGATCCTCCTGAACAATGCCGCCAGCAAGACCCGCGACGTCGATGCGTTCTTCGCGCCGGTCGCGACATTTTCGCTGGAGACGTGGCGGGAGATCATGGCGGTCAATCTCGACGGCATGTTCAACGTCGCCCAGGTGTTCGGAACCCTGATGGCCGAGCGCGGCTATGGCAGCATCGTCCAGACCGCCTCGATCTACGGCCTGATGGCGCCGGACCAGCGCATTTACGAAGGTTCCGAATATCTCGGGCGCGCGATCAACACGCCCGCGGTCTATACCGCCTCCAAGGCCGGCGTGATCGGGCTGACAAAGCACCTTGCCACCTATTGGGGCGCGCAGGGCGTACGGGTCAACACGCTCACCCCGGGCGGCGTGGAGAGCGGACAGAACGATACTTTCAAGCAGCGCTATGGCGCCCGCGTTCCGCTCGGCCGCATGGCGCGCGCCGACGAGATGGTGGGCGCGGTGCTGTTCCTGGTGTCCGATGCCGCGTCCTACGTGACCGGCCAGAACATCGCGGTCGATGGCGGCCTGAGCGCATGGTAATGCGATCCCGATGATCAAGCGCCTGATCCAGAATACCGTCATCTCGCGCGTCGCCTTTGGCGCCGCCGCGGTGCTTGGCCTGATCGTCATTCCGGTGATCATCCGCACCTGGGGGGTCACGGAATTCGGCCTCATCGTCATCGCGCGGCTGCTGCTGCCGACCGGCATGATGGCCGTTCTGGACCTCGGCCTGTCGGAGGTCGCCACCCAGGTCGTTGCGCGCGCCCGCGAGCATCGCGATTGGATCTGGCCGGCCGCCAGCTCTCGTTTCTGACCGTCTCTGTCGGTGCTGCTCGCCTTGGCTCTGAGCGCCGTGATCTGGTTCGGAACGCCATATCTCACGTCATCATGAAGGTCGAAGCGGCGCACGTCGGAGCGGTTCACGCAAATTCTGCATTACACGGCGATCGCCAATCTGGTGCTGGTTCCGGCGCTGGTATGGGAAGGGATCGTCAAGGGATTCGAGCGCTACAATCTGTTGCGGATGTCGGAGTTCACATCGACGGTCGCCTATGTCGCGCTGACCATCTGGGCTTCGGGTTTCGGCCGCCTTCGAAATGGTTGCCTACATCTATCTCGCGACGCTGGTGATCCGGGCGCTCGCTGTGCTCATCGCCGCCATCACGGCGCTGGGCACGAAGAACGCGCGATTTTCGGCCTGGACCGCCGACGTCCGTCACGAGTTGCTGCATCGCTGCCTGCTGCTCCTGCAGGGCAAGCTGATCGGCGGCATCACCGGGCCGATCCAGCCGTTCCTGATCGGGCTTCTGCTCGGACCGACGGCTGTCGGCACCTATGACGCGCTGGTCCGACTTTCGCGGGTATCGAAGATTGTGGTCGGCCTTCTGACCTCGGCGTTGCTGCCGGTGGCGAGCCGCCTCGACGAGCGCGGCAGCACAACAACGTTCCAGCGGCTCGGCGAACTCGGCCTCATCATGCTGCCGATGTTCACGGTGCCGCCGCTCGCCGCCGCCGCGATCCTGTCGCCCGAGATCATGCAGATCTGGATCGGCCCCCTGCTGGCGCCCTACGCGTTCTGGATGGGCCTGGGTTTCTGATTCCGATCTGCGCGCAATACCTCGCGATCGGAAACGTGATTTTCCTGACGCGCACCGAAATGCAGGCCCGGCTCAACCTGCTGATGGGCCTGCAATTGCTGATCTGGGCGGTGATATCCGCCGCGACGCTGGATCTTTCGCGGAACGGGCGCTGATTCTCGGCCAGGTCGTGGGCAACCTCGCGGTATTGCCGTGGCAAATCGGTACCCTGCGGCAGGCACTCGATCTCGATCGAAGCGCTTCCTGAAAGCCGTCGGAACCCAGATCGCCATCCTCGTCAGTCGGAAGCGTTCTGCTATCGATATTGCAGGTTACATTCGGTTTGACAGCGTGATAAAGTTGGCGTCGGTTGCGGGAATGTTTTGCCTGATCACCTGGATAGCGCAGTATTTCCTGGTGCTCGAAGACAGGCATCGCGCCGTTTTTCCCGAGGTTGGCCACCTGATGGGCCTGGCGCCCAAAAGCAATTGACTGAACGCTGACTGGACCGACGGAATGAAGACGACTGGCACGAACGATATCCTCGGATCACTTTCTCCGGCATCGCTGCCGGACCGCGCAGCGACCTACTGCGTCGATGTGGCCAAAAGCATCTATCGCCTGGTCTTGCGCAGGGTCGAGCGCACCGCCGACAACGTGAATTCCGAATACAATCTGCTGCATTGGCAGAAGATCCTGTCCAGACAAGGCCTGGAACAAGGCCAAGGACCTCGCCGATTTTCTGGCCCCGCCGAATCCTGCTGAGAGCTGCGAAAGGTCGACAATCAGATTCTGCGGATCGACGGCCAGAAATATTATCAGTATCGCATCCGCGCCTTGGGCGAATCTGATTCGCGCGCCACTGCGGCGACGCCAAGGAGATCGTCGAACTCGGCACCGGCTACGGCTACAATCTGTTTTCGCTTCATCTCGGTCATCCCGACTGGACCCTGCAAAGGGTTTCGATATCTCGCCGAACGGCATCGCCGCGGGACGCGAAATCGCCGCGTCATTTCGGCCTGTCGAACAGATTTCGTTCGACCGCATCGATCTGACCGACGCCTCGATCCGAACCTTGCCGCGATCCGGATCAAGGTCGTCTTCACCTATTTCTGCATCGAGCAGATTCCCTACGACGTCCGGAAGGTGGTCGAAAATATCATCGCCGCCAAGCCGAAGCGCGTCATCAACATCGAGCCGACCACCGAACTGCTCGATCTCACGCAACCCGCGCGATCTCGTCAGCCTCCTCTATATTCGCTCGGTCGACTACCAGACGCAGCTGTTCTCCACCCTCGACGAACTCGAACGTCAGGGACGGATTCGCATCATCGCGCGCGAACGGATGCCGTTTGCGCCATCGATCAACAACGATGGATTTCTGTATTGCTGGGAGCCAACATGACCATGGTCAACGCCGCCGCCACCGCGCAAGCTGCCGAAGAAGCAGAAGATCAGCCAGTTCCGCCGCCTGCTCTGGCACGTGAACCGGACCGATCTCGGCTGGGTCACCAAGACGGCCCTGACCAGCCTGCAACTGGGCGCCCGCGCCAAGCGGATCGAACTGCTCAAGACGCTTCCCGTCAAGCCGGAATGGAGCGAGGCCAGCCGCAAGCTCGGCGAGGAAGGTTATGTCGACGTGTCCTCGCTGGTCGACCGCGGCCTCGCGGAGGCCGTCGCCGGCGTCGCCGAGAGCAAGGTCGAGCCGGCTCGACGAACTCGACGGGCAAGCAGCAGCTCGGCCACAAATCGTTCTGGGTCAGCCTGCTCGACGAGGATCTGGTCAACGGCGCGTTCGCGACCGATCATCCCTTCGTTCGCTACGCGCTGCAGCCCGGCGTTCTCCGCATCATGGGCGACTTCATGCACGAGCTGCCGCAACTGTCGGACGTGCTCCTGACATTGTCGCAGCCGACCGAGAACAAGCCGCTGAGCTATTCGCAGCTCTGGCATCTCGACCACGACGACAAGCGGGTCTGCAAGCTCTTCATCTATCTGACCGACGTTCGCGACACCCGCGACGGTCCGCTGACCTTCATTCCGGCGCCGTCGTCGAAACCGTTCCGCAACACGCTCAAGAGCCACATGAGCGACGACAAGGTGTTCTCCAAGGTCGGATCGCTCCGCGGTCAAGGAGATCGATCGCGCCGCGCCTGTCGTCGTTCATCGTCAACACCGCCCGCTGCCTGCATATGGGCAGCCGCATCCTGTCGGACCGGACCCGCCTGCTCTACACCGCGACCTACATCCAGCCGCCGCGCATGTATCCCGAACCGCCGGCCCGTTTCCGCGCCGCCGGCCCCTTGAGCGAAGTCGAGCGCACGGTGATGCGCCTCTGATCCGGATTTCCCGGGGAGCCGAGAATCGTGCGCATCGGATGGGTGGTCGATCACCCCAAGCGTGACTTGGCGGGAAGCGTTTTGGCCGCCTATCAGCTCGCGTCGCGCGGCGCGTCGGTTGTGATCGTCCCGATGTACGAACAGGGCGTCGATGTGCCGCGCCTCGGGCTCGATACGCTGGTCGTCAATTACGCGCGCGACGCCAATCTCGACCTGATGCGGAGTTTTGCCAAGGCCGGCCTCGCGCTCTACGTGCTCGACACCGAAGGCGGCGTGCTGGCGGAAAAAGGCGGCAATTCGCCGCCGGCGATGGCCGCCTATGTTCGCGACAGCGGCTATGCCGACATCCTGTCGGGCTATTTTTTCTGGGGCGGCCGGCTGCATGCGGCCTTCAACGACAACCAGAACCATGCAGCCCGACCAGCTTCATCTGACCGGATGCCCGCGTTTCGATTTCGCGGCGCCGCGATGGCGAACGCTGCTCGACGGCGAGCGGCGCGGCTATCTGCTGGTCAACGCCAATTTCCCGCTGGTGAATTCCCGCTTTTCCGGCAAGCCCGGCGCCGAGCGCGAGGCCATGATCCGGGCCGGATGGGACGGCGCCTATATCGATCGCTTCATCGCCGATCTGAAGCAGGTCTTTGCCAATTATCTCGTCGAGATCGGCCGCCTCGCCGCGGCGCGGCCGGATCGCGCAATCCTGGTGCGCCCGCATCCCTTCGAGAGCGAAGAGGTCTATCGCACCGCGCTGGCGCGGCATTCCAATGTCGTCGTCGACGGCACCGGAAGCGTCCTCGACATGATCCAGAACGCCGCCGCCGTCATCCACCTCAATTGCGGCACGGCGGTCGAAGCGGTGCTGCTCGAAAAATTGCCGATCCAGCTCGAATATCTCAATACGCCGGCAACGGCCGGGCATGCCCTGCTGCCCGCGCGCGTGAGCCGCGCCGTCATGTCGTTCGACGAACTGCTTGGCCGTGGTCGACCACATCGACGAGGAAACCAGGAAATTCGATTTCGCCGGCGTTCACGCCGCCAATATCGATGCCTTCTTCCATCGCAATGACGGGCTGGCCGCCGAACGCGTCGCCGATGTTCTGGTCGGCGCGAACGATCGCCGCCGGCCATTCGTCTCGCTTTCCAGCGCGCTGCGGGGCACGCGGCCGAACCCGAGCCTCGGCCAAATCGCCAAGGGCGCCGCCAGCCTGCTGTTCGGATCGGCCGCGACCGAAAAACTGCGCACCTGGTTCAGCCCGGCACGGCGCGACAAGCGGATTGAGCCCGCTGACGTCGGCATCGCTGCTTGCAGCGGATCGCCGTTCACGACCAGCGCGATCCCGTCGCTCTTTACGGCGAAGCGCGCGCGATGCGTGAAGACGGGATTGCCGCTCGCCAGTATCGTCGTCGAACAACGTCCAGTGCGCGCATGACCGCTTCCTCCGAAGATCATCCTGATCACCACGCTTGCGGAATACCAGACACGGTTCTGGATTCCGGTGGCGCAGCGGCTGCGCGGCGCCGGCCGCGAGGTTCGGCTGCTGGCCTTCGACGACCGCAGCGCGGAGATGGCGAAGGCGCAGGGCGTTCCCGTCACCAACATGTACCGGACCGGATTGCAAGGCGGCTCCGCGATCGAGGACCAGGCCGCCTTCGCTGCGCGCATCGCCGGCTACGGTCTGGATGGAACGAACTTCCTGTTCAGCCACGAGCGCGTAACCTTCGGAATTCGCGACACCGCCGCCCTGCGCCGGCGGTTCATGATCTACACCAACGCGATGGAAATGGTCCTCGACCAATTGGCCGCGCGCGGGCCAGCCGGCGGTCGTGGTTCAGGAGCTCGGAGGCTTTCTCTCGGTCATCGCATGCTTCTACGCGGCGAAGAAACGCGGCATCCGCAACTGGTTTATCGAGCCGTCGTTCTTTCGCGGCCGGCTTTACTACACGCCGGACAGCTTTGCCGCACCCGATACGATGGCGCACGCCGGCTGAAGCGGTGTCCGCCGACGTGCGCGGCTATCTCGACGAGACCTTGAGCCAGCGTGCGATCGTCATCCCCCAGAAGGACCGGCATCAATATTCCGCGGCGTTCAACAAGATCGCCAACGCTCGCAACGCCCGCCGCCTGGCCGAAAAGCTCTGGGACCAGTTTGCGCTCGGCAAGCACCAGGAGTTCGGACACAATCTCCGGCACGCGCGGGTGCATGCCGCGATGGCGCTCGGCGCGACCCGGCTGCGTAAGCTCTATCGTCCGATGCCGGAGAAGCCTTTCGTCTACTACCCGCTCCACGTGCCCGCCGACATGGCGCTGACGCTTCGCTCGCCGGAATATCTCGATCAGGTCGCGACCATCGATTTCCTGCTGCGCACGATTCCGGATACCCACGTCCTGGTCGTCAAGGAACATCCGGCCCAGATCGGCGCGATCCCGGCCGGCCGCCTGTTCGAACTGGCGCAGCGATTCGACAATTTTGTTCTGTTGCCGCCGCAAACCAACAATTACGCGCGTGCTGGCGCGCGCCGACGCCGTCGTGTCCGTCAACAGCAAATCGGGCGCCGAAGCGGTGCTGCTGGGCAAGCCCGTGGTGGTCATGGGTGACGCCTTCTATCGATCGTGCCCGCTGGTTTTTGCCGCGGATCGCCTGGCGGATGTGCCGCAGCGCCTGCGCGAGGCACTGCATTCCCGCGGCTTCGATCCCGCCAACCGCTGCGCCCTATTTCGAGACGGCCTGGCGCAAGTCGTTTCCAGGCGAACTCTACATCGACAATCCGCAGCAGCTCGACATTTTCGCGGCCTCGTTGCTCTCGGCCGTAGCCGAATCCCGCTGCGGCGTCTTGAAGGGCCATCGCATGCCGCTGGTTTCGATCATCACCCCCTCCTGGAACGTCGAGCGCCTGATCGGCGAGACGATCGAATCAGTGCAGACACAGACGCATGCCGATTGGGAGCTTCTGATCGCGGATGACTGCTCGACAGACAACACCGCCGCGGTGATCGAAGGCTATGCGGCGCAGGATCCGCGAATCAAGCTGATCCGCCAGGCCCGCAACGGTGGCCCGGCGCTCGCGCGCCAGGCGGCCATAGAACGGGCCCAGGGGCGTTTCCTTGCGTTTCTGGACAGCGACGATCTCTGGCTGCCGACCAAGCTCGAACGCCAGCTCGGCTTCGCACAGCAGCGTCGTGCGGCCCTCAGTTTCACGGCCTTCCGCCGGATCAACGAAAACGGAACCGTCACCGGCCGCCTGATCCCGGTTCCGGATACCCTGAATTACGACCAATTGCTCAAGAACACCTCGATCGCGACGCTGACTGCGCTGGTCGACCGAGAGATTGCCGGCAACATCGCCATGAAAAACGAGCCCTATGATGATTTCTGCCTTTGGCTGAGCATCCTCAAGCCCGGCCACGTGGCGCACGGGCTTGACGAGGACCTGGCACGCTACCGGGTCAGGGGCGTCTCGGTCTCGAGCCGGCCGCTGCGCTCGGCCGGTTGGGTCTGGCACATCTACCGCAACGTGGAGCGGCTTTCGCCGGTAAAGTCCGCCTGGTGCTTTGCGCACTGGGGCGCGCGTGCGTGGCTGAAACGGCGGCAATTCTGACGACCTCCCGAGACCGTCGCCGCACCATGGTCCGGCTTCCAACCCGTGGTAGCCGTATCACGGAAATTGGTAATATAATGCCTGTGAGGGATTAGGGTTGGCGGCGGTTCCTAATGTCGGTACCACTCGCCTGCTTCATCGCGCGCGGCGTTAGGGACCATTAAAATAAAAGATTTGGAAGCAACGATGTCACTTGGGCAAAACTACAGAGACGGCAGGATTCTCGTCACGGGCGGGGCCGGATTCATCGGTTCGCATCTGTGCGAGCAGTTGTTGTCCCTGGGCGCGGAGGTCATCAGCGTCGATAACTATTTCACCGGCAGCCGGCGAAATATCGCGCACCTTCTTTCCAACCCGCTGTTCGAGGCCATGCGCCACGATGTGACGTTTCCGCTTTATGTCGAGGTCGACGCCATTTTCAACCTGGCCTGCCCCGCCTCGCCCATCCATTACCAGCGCGATCCCGTACAAACGACCAAAACCAGCGTTCACGGCGCGATCAACATGCTCGGCCTCGCTAAACGGCTTGGCGCCCGCATCTTCCAGGCTTCGACCAGCGAGGTCTACGGCGACCCGCTGGTGCATCCTCAGCCGGAAGAATATTGGGGCAACGTCAACCCGATCGGAATACGGTCCTGCTACGACGAGGGCAAGCGTTGCGCCGAGACCTTGTTCTTCGACTACTGGCGACAGCACCGGTTGCCGATCAAGGTCGCGCGAATTTTCAATACCTACGGCCCGCGGATGCAACCCAATGATGGCCGCGTCGTTTCGTCATTCATCGTCCAGGCGCTGAAAGGCGATCCCATCACCGTGTTCGGCGATGGTGGCCAAAGTCGCTCGTTCTGTTACGTCGACGATCTCGTCGAGGGCATCACGCGTCTGATGCTGACCGAAAAAGACTGCACGGGGCCCATCAACCTCGGCAACAATTCGGAATTCACCATTCTGGAGCTGGCGGAAAAGGTCATCAGCTACACCCAATCGCGATCGAAACTGATCCACAAGCCGTTACCGCAAGATGACCCCCGGCAGCGGCAACCGGACCTTTCGAAGGCGAAAGCGCTCCTGGACTGGCAGCCGAAAGTCACGCTTGAGGATGGGCTCAAGGAGACCATCGCTTACTTCAAGCACACCCTCGAACTGGCCTGATCAGTCGCAGGACGGCATTTTCATTCGCGCGGGCACCTATCCATGACGTTATCGCTTTCGGACATCGTCGAACAGACCTGCCTGAAAGTCCGATCGAACCCCGCCCTGGTCGCCCTGATTTGTCTTCATATAGCCGTTTGCTGTGTGTCGCTCGTTCAGGTTTCCTACCGCCAGACCTACATACTTTACGACAAGCGACTGCTATCGGACGCTATTGTTGCCGTCGCGCTCTTCTCTTTCACTTCACTGCTGTTCGTGTGGGCGCGGTTTAGCTTCGGCTACCTGGTGGGTTTTTATTTTTATACGATGATCCTCGGTTTTCTTTGGATCGATCAATTCACGCAATTCAATTATGATCATAGGCTGGCCGGCCTATCGGCTGTTGCTTCCGTACTGCTGTTCCTGCTGCCGGCATTGCTGATCGACTCACCGATAGAACAAGCGTTTACGATATCGATCGAGAATCTGGAGCGGTTTCTGAAAGTTATCTTGTTGCTCGCTTTGACCACGATCGCGGTGGCATCGACCTACAATTTCAAATTTATTTCGCTCGATCGCATCTACGACTTCCGCGACGAACTCCAATTTCCAGCGATTATACGTTACCTGATCGGGATGACATCCAGCGCCTTGTTGCCGTTTGTCTTTGCCTGCTATTGGACGCTCAACCAGCGTTGGTGGGCGGCGCTTACGCTGTTTCTGTTGCTGCTTTTTTATCCGATCACGCTGAGCAAGTATGCGTTTTTTGCGCCGGCCTGGATTGTTACGCTCCTTTTTCTCTCGAAGATTTTTGAAGCTAGAATAACAACCGTCCTGTCGCTTTTCCTACCGATGGCTATCGGGGTCATCCTCGCTTTTGTTACTGCTCATCCCGTACATGATTACGCGCGTACGTACTTTAACATCGTCAACATCAGAATGATCGCCACGCCATCCAGCGCGATGGACGTCTACAACGACTTCTTCTCGCACCACCCCCTCACCTACTTTTGCCAGATATCTTTCCTGAAGCCATTTGTGGCCTGCCCTTATCAGGAGCCGCTTTCCGTGGTGATGGAAAATGCCTACGGATTTGGCAATCTCAATGCTTCGCTGTTTACCACCGAGGGCATCGCATCGGTGGGACTGATTTTTGCCCCGCTAGCCGCCTTCGCTTGCGGACTGGTTGTCGCGTTTGGCAATCGGCTTTCGTCCGGACTGTCGGCCCGCTTCATTCTGATTTCCGGCGCCCTGCTTCCACAGGCGCTGCTCAACGTGCCGCTCACGACGGTCCTGCTGACGCACGGTGCTGCGATGCTCTTCCTGCTCTGGTACATCACGCCGCGCGCGATGTTCGGAAGCCCCGATCAGATAAAGGCGTGAAACGGTGGAATCGATCAATTCATTTGTGAAAGTCAGATCCGAGACTGGCGATCCGATACAGCTTTCTGGTCTTCGTCCGGTCGCCTGCGCCTCGCTGGCGCGGATCGGTAGCGAACATGATGGCGGATATGTCGTTCCGCTCGCCGCCGTAAAGGAAGCCAGCGCGCTGCTCTCGCTTGGTCTTTCCCACGACTGGACGTTCGAACGCGACTTCAAGAAACACAATGCGGGAGCCGCTATCCACTGCTACGACCATACTGTCTCGCTTCGAACGGCCTTTCAGTACTCGATCGGGCAATTGTTGCGCTACGCTGTCCAACCCAGGAGCCGTGCTTTTGGCAGGGCCTTTACCTGGATCGACTATCTGGCGTTTTTCCGCGGCGACAGAATCCATTTCCGGCAAAGGATTTGGCGCGACAACGAGAACGGCAGCGCGACCGTGGACGATGCCTTCGGTCGCCTGCCTACAGGCAGCAAGGTCTTCGTAAAAATGGACATTGAAGGCGGCGAATATCGCGTCCTCGATGACCTGCTCCGGCATTCCAAAAATGTTGTCGCGATGGCAATCGAATTCCACGACGTCGATATTCTCCCGGGCATGTTCAATTCCCTGATCGAGAAAATCAAGCGCGATTTCTACATCGTGCATATTCACGGCAATAACATGGGGGGCTTGACCCCATTCCATTTTCCGAACGCACCGGAGATCACTTTTCTCCACAAGCGTTTTTTCAGCGCGTCTCCCCCGCCGTCGGTCTTGAAATATCCCGTCCCCGGGCTTGACCGCCCCAACCACCCGCGATTCCCGGAATTTACCTACGAATTCTGACTAACATCGTGAATATTAACTCCACGGGCAGTCGCAACCGGCCGCGTCAAAACGACCTTATTCGCGAGCCGAAAGCGTCTCAACCTAAGTCACATCGGAAGGAGACTGTTCCATAGCTAGACGACGAAGCAAGAGCGAAGACGGCGAGATCGTTTTCGTCAATCTGTGAACAGTCCTTCGGCTGTCTGGACCTCTTTAGCGTCGGTACGTGGACGGCGGGCAACGTGATTTCCGACGTTAATCATCGGCGTTTCGATCCAGCGCCAAGTCAGGCCCGACAGCAGGCAGCACAGCAGAAGCGTGGCATAGCGCCATGGCTCGCATACCCAGGCCGGAGGCGAAAGATGCATCCGAACAGCTAAGACGGGCACGAGGAGGAAGACGATATAGTGCAGTAGATAGATTGAGTACGACGCATTGCCCACATTTACGAGCCACCGGAGTGGCGCTCGTGACCAGGGCAGACGAACGCCGACCATACCCGCGAGGATCAGAGCCATCGAAACCGTTGCCGAGAATTGAAAGTCATGGGCTCGCGTGAACCACAAAAGTGCAGATCCAATCGCGATCAGCAATGGACTATTGACATTGCGAAGCAATGGGCGCGCGAGAAACACAAACACTCCGCCGAGAAAATCGGCCTGAGTGGTAGATATCAAATGAAACGACCACGGGCTTCCAAACCACCATCCGGCCAGGGCGAGTACCGCTAACGTGAAGGCCAATCCGGGAATACCAAGAAATGGCACCACCAACGCGGCAAGCGCGTAGAAGACTATCTCGCGCTCGAGCGTCCAACTGAGATCATAGGCGGGGGAACCCTCCTGCGGTAGCAGCGTCATCGAGTAGAGGAAATGTCCGACGGGCTCGGGCCTGTACTTGCCGTAGGCGATCAGTACGACCACCATCGCCATTGTGACCCAGTACATCGGGTAGAGTCGAAAGACGCGCTTGATAACGAAGCTACGGACCGTGAAACTTGGCTTAGAAACAACCAGGCAGATAACGTAGCCTGAGATGGCAAAGAAGAAGTTGACGCCAAGAAACCCCCAATCTCTCAGCGAAGGAATCGGCACCCAAGCCGTCTCCGGGAATATCCCGCGCACTGCGGCGTATGAGTGAAAATACGCGACGCTTAGGGCCGCCAATGCCCGCGCCGCCTGCAGCCCTTCGTTTCTCGACCCGTCCATCCGGGGCGCAAGCTACCTCGCGAGACCGATACGCGTAAAGCCCTGACGGTCCGTCGTGGGAAATCATCCTCGTGGGCGACCAACTGGTGGGTTGGTGCAGCAAACCTAACGAGGCAAAAACCTCGTGACATCGCTCTGGTGCAGCCGCCGCCAAGTGCTTCGATACATCAACCGCCGCTAACTCGACTTCGATAACCGATATGGGCCGAGGAAAAGCACGTCGAGGCCCGAGCAAAAATAGGTGTGCAGCGCCTCCAGGGGCGAATTCACCATCGGCTGTTCGTTGACGTTGAGGCTCGTGTTGATCAGCATCGGCACTGAGCTCGCTTTAGCGAATTCGCCGATGAGACGGCCGTAAAGCGGATTGGACTCCGCATGGACGCTTTGAATTCGCGCCGTTCCGTCGACATGAACCACGGCCGGAATGTCCTGTTTGACGCTGTCCTTTACCGGGAAGGTGACGACCATAAACGGTGCATCGAACGTATCGTCAAAGTAGTCGCCCTGGCGTTCAAACAGCACCGATGGACAAAACGGACGGAACTCCTCTCGGTACTTGATGCTGACATTGATCCGGTCCTTCATATCGGCGGACCGCGGGTCCGCGATGATCGACCGGTTGCCGAGCGCACGCGGTCCGTATTCCATGCGGCCCTGAAACCAGCCAACCGTCTTCTGATCGACGAGGTCGCTGACGCAACGGGTCGTGGGATCATCGAGCTGCTCGTAGCGGGCTCCGATCTTGTCGAGAGTGGCTTTGATCACGTCGTTAGAATATTCGGGGCCCCAATAGGCGTGCGTTAATGGAGCGATCTTGTGGCCCGCTTCAGCGCTCTTGAGCATCGCGGCTCCGAGCGCCACGCCCGCATCATGCGGCACCGGCGGAACGTAAAGCTTGCGGACCGAAGGCTCGGCCGCGATCTCCATGTTCATTTTGCAATTCAGAGCCACACCGCCCGCCAGGCAGACATCCGCGCAACCCGAGGCCTCGATTGCCGCCCGCGTCACGTGCGTAGCGACGACCTCCAACTGCTTCTGACCACTCGCAGCAATGTCCGTGAACCGCTGGTCCAGCGGCTGCCCGCGGCGCCGGCGAGGCCCCAGGAGATCCTCTAGCTTCTCCGTGAAAATACGCTCCTGCCGAGTTGAGAAGTCGCTGGTGTAAATTTCCTTGTCACGCAAACGCTTGTCCAGAGAACCATCGAGCTCGTAATTCATGCCTTCAGGGCGCAAGATCGTGGCAAATTGATCCAAGATAGCGCGGACTTCCGTAGGACGAGAGGCCCATGACCTTGTATTCGTCATTCGTCATCTGATAGCCGAGATACTGAGTGAGCATCCCGTAATAAAGCCCGAGACTGTTGGGTCTCGCGAAGCGCGTCAGTTCGCGAAAATTGTCGCCCTTTGCGTGCACGACCACGCCGGAACTTAAATCGCCGGAAAAATCGAAGCAGATGACGGTGGCCTCGGAAAACCCCGACCCGTAAAAACTGCTGGCGGCATGACAGAGATGGTGATCGTAAAGTTCGATCTTGGGGCTGTGGCCAAATTGATACTTGAAATATTCGGTCAGACGCTCGCTGTAATTGACATAAGTCCTCAAGGGCGAGCAAATCGAGTCCACATCCCGAATGGTGATACCCGCTTGCTTTAAGCAGAAGTCAATAGCGCCCCGAGGAAGCTCCCCGCGGGCGTGTTTCGCCAACGTAAACCGCTCTTCTTCCGCTGCCGCGATAAGCTCTCCATCGCGCAGCAGAACCGCGGCCCCATCGTGGTGACCGTGCTTGATCCCGGAGCTAATGCCAATCACATACATTTCTTTTAATACCTGCCAAGAGAGCGCAAAACCGGAGGGACCTGGGGGCTAAACACCAGCAAATTTATCGCAACTCAAGCAATAAATTCTGCAATTGGGCGCCATAGCGCTCTGGTGTCATGGCCAGCATCCGGTCCCTGCCTTTTTGTCCGAGCAGCGTTGCCGCGGCCGGATCCCGGACAAGGTCCAGGATCGCCTGCCTGATCGAGGGAACGGATGTCGGATCGAACAGCAGGCCGGCATCGCCGACCTGTTCGGGGATCGCGAGCACGCCGGAAGCCAGCACCGGGGTGCCGGCCTGGAACGCCTCGTAGATCGGGATGCTGACGCTTTCGAACAGCGACGGCATGACCAAGGCTGTCGCCAGCCGATAAATCGCCTGCAGGTCTCCCTGCGCGACATAGCCGAGATGGCAAACCTGTTCGCCCAGGCGGAACTTGTCGACGGCCCCCATCACGGAATCGTATTCGTCGCGTTTCTTTCCCGTAAGCACCAGCTTAAGATCCGGAACTTCATTCACCACCTCCCGAAAGGCCTCGATCAAACGCAAATGATTTTTGTGGGGCCAGAACTGCGCCGGGTAGAACAGAAACTTCGCAGGCAACCCCAGCCGCGTTCGCACCGCCGGGGCATCGGCTTCATCGGTCAGGACTTGTCGGAGCGGAGGCGCCGCCATCACGATGGTGCGTTCCTCGGGGACACCAAAGAAGCGGATGATATCCAATTTCACCTGCCGGGATTCGCAGATAACCCGTCGCGCCCGGCCGAGCAGCGCGGAGTGAACCCGGTGCCGCCAGGCGCGTTGCCAGCGTGAGAAGTTCTCGGGATAATAGCGCTCCTGAAGATCGTGCAGCGTATAGGCAAACGGCTTTGACGTGTGCAACAGCGCCAGCGCATAAATCGGCGCCAGAAGGACATCCTCGGCGGCGAACGGGTCAGGCCGTCCAACATGCATTTTGTAGGCGGTCAGCGCTGCCAGTTGCTGGGTGCGGGATTCGCCAAAGGGCACGATCGGGTAACCCAATTCGGCAAAATCGCGGTTTTGCGGATCACCATAGATGGTGATGTCAAACCCGATGACGTGATGCAGCGCTTGCAGCATTGATAGCGTGTACTGATAAGTCCCGCCATTGTCCGGTCCGGCGAGCGCAAGAACGCCGAGCTTGATCGCCACGTCAGCCACTCCGTTAATAGCCGAAACGCACACGGTTCACGGCGTTACCCGGCTGCGCAAACGATCCGCGCGGACACATTCGGTCCCGATCATGCCAGCGACATCTTCTTGAGAATTGCATTCACATCAGATCCGATGCGCTGAACGTCGGCCTTCGTCAGTTCATAGTAGGATGGCAAGTTCAGGCCGGTCTGCGACTTGCGGGCCGAGATCGGCAGTGGCGATTGCCTGTACATCGGCATCGAGGACATCGTGCAGAAATACGGCCGGGTATCGATCCCGCGCGCCTTGAGCGCCTGCATGAATTCGTCGCGCCGCAATTCATCCAATCCATCGACCTCCAGGCAAACCATCCAGAAGGCGCTCTTGGCCCAATTCTTGACCCGATTGAGCCGAACGCGATCGCCGGTGGCGATCTCGGCGCTATACCAGCTCATGATCTCGGCACGGCGATCGAGAAAATCTTCGATGCGCTCCAATTGCGCGACGCCGAGCGCGGCCTGCAGGTTGGTGATGCGGTAATTAAATCCACGCTCTTCATGGAAGTAACGCCGCTGGGCGCTCATGGCGTGATCGCGGAGCCGACGGGCGCGCGCCTGAAAATCCCGGTCGTTGGTGGTCAGCATACCGCCTTCACCGGTCGTAATGACCTTGTTGCCATAGAAGCTGAACACACCACATTTGCCGATCCCACCGACCTTGCGGCCCTTGTACTCGGCACCATGTGCTTCCGCCGCATCTTCGATGACCGCGACGCCATGCGCGTCGCCAATCTCCATCAAGGCGTCCATATCGGCCGGATGACCGTAGAGATGGACCGGAATAATAGCCTTGGTTCGTGCCGACATCAGCGATTTGACGGACGCAGGATCGATGCAAAGCGTTTCGGCGTCGATGTCGGCAAGAACCGGCGTCGCCCCGGTATAAGCGACAGCATTCGCCGTTGCGACGAAAGTCAGATCCGGAATGATCACCTCGTCACCCGGCTGCAACCCAAGCGCGGCGAGTGCCAGATGGAGGCCGGTCGTTCCATTGCTGACCGCGACCGCATATTCGGTCCCACAGTAGCGGGCGAAATCAACTTCGAACTGATCGATGTACTTCCCGATCGAAGAAACCCATCCGGAATCCAGCGCATCGAGCACGAGCTCCTTTTCTCGGGCTCCGATGGACGGTTTCGAAATCGGGATAAAACTGTCTGACATTGCTGGCCTTCTAAAGCGAAGCGACGAGCTCCTCGAAGCGCTTCCATTGAACTTCTTTCGAATAGTGAGTCGAAACCATTTCATGGCCCGTGCGAGCGACACGTAACCTTTCCTCGGACCCCTCCAACAACCTCTTGACCAGGCTGACGGCATGCTCCGGTGAGCTGTAAGTGGCGATCGTCTGGCCGTCCACCATTCCCTCCGGGTAGTTGCCTTCGTCCGAAAGCAGCAGCGCCCCACCGCCCAGCGCTTCGAAACAGCGCATATTGCCACGATCCGGGCCCGACATATCGATGGCACCGTTCAACACAATCTTGGCGGTCGAAAGCACTTGATAGTAGTCGCGCCCAAATACGGGCTCTTGTGTCACGGATCGAATTGCAGACGGCCTGCGGTGCCGTGCGAGAGGTAGAAATTGTCCGACCGGCAATTCGGCCAAGCGGCACAGGCGGGAGCGGTCGAGGTGATATACAACATTATACTCATCCGTTAGTTGCGCCACCGCTTCCAATATCTCGGCCCGCCGGCGATGATGGCGCGAATAGCCGCCGACAAAGACCACGTCGACGGGCCTGTCTGTTCTGGCCGCGAAGGGCGACAATTCCGGATCGTACGCGGGAAAGAAATGTGCCGTCTTCCCCCCCTGCTCGCCTATCGCAGCTCGGATCGAAGGGAAATTATTGACGACGAGGTCATATGCGGTAAACGACACGTTGCGAAATGGCGCTGCATGCCATGCGATCACTTTCTTGACACAGCCGGGTAAGCTTTTGATGAAGTCCGCCGACCAACCTGTCGCATCCAGATTGTAAAACACGTCGGCCCGATGCGCTTCGATCTGTGCTTTCAGGATTTCCTCTGGCGATGCGCGCGAACTCAATCCTTGCTCGCCTGCCCAGACTTTCTGAACGTCCACATCATCGCCGTTAGTGAAGAATGCCCATTCGGCGCGTTGGTCGACCGGCAAAAGGATGTGCGCCGCTGATTCCCTGAAATTGATGAATGCATCGATCTGACCGGCGAACGTGGAAATACCCCTGGTCAGTTCGCGAATCCTCGGGCGCAACGAGGGGTAATATCTGGCGTTCTGGAACAGCCTCACAGGCCCGGTATCCCGATCATTTTCAGCAGGTGCCGGCGACTGAACCGGCGAATTTTAGCGAGGTCAAGCCGAATTCGATCGAGAGCGCCGGCCCCGCTATCTCCGCGCTCAGCAAGCCCAATATATCGATATCGCTACGGGCTCCGTGGCGCACATCGCGCGATGTAGCATCGCTGGTAAACAAACCTCTCCGGCAGGGCGGCCAGCACGTGGCTGCCGAGGGGCAGCCGGGAAGCTGCCGCTGCCAGGGTCGCAACCATGCCGGCCTTCCGGTAAGCATTGATGTTGCACCATTCGACGATGGACAGACCGTGGCGCGCGAAGGTCGCGCTCACACCGTCATGCGTAAAATACGTCCGATGCTCGTTGGCGCCGATGATCGGACCCGAGAGGATGAAAATCTTACCGGCATGTTCCGTCGCCAATTTCCGGAAAAATGCCTGCTGCTCTTCCGGTGACAGGTAATACAGGCACTCGATAGCGGCGATGACATCGTACCCCGCGAAGTTGACGTTCAGAAAGTCCGACATTTCGAACGATGCATTCGGAAGTGAAAGAGCGACCGCGCGTGATATGGCCACCGAGCTGATATCGACCCCCCTGATGCTGCGCGCATCCTGGAGGACCGTGGCTGTGAGGTGCCCTTCGCCGCATCCCAGCTCAAGAACGGATTTGCCGGAAACGTGTCGGCCTATCGCCCGCGCGAGGGCTTTATCACGCCGTGATGCATTGCCGATCCTCCAAGGATCAGGAGTTTGATAAAAAGAATCGAATTCGTCGGCATCGCGCAAGAAGAACTCCTGAAGGAAGACGGCCCCGTAGGTGCCAATTTCATTTGCTTCGCCACACTAGCGCGGGATCAGAGCGATCAGTCTGGCGCGAATATCGTTGCTGGCAAGCGGGCTGCCCGCGACGACGACGACAGCAAGCCAAAGCGCACATTCACCGACAAATCGCACCAGTCCGGATCCAGGCATCCACATCCGGATGACCTCCCCCAACGCCCAGCCCCCCAGTGTAACCGAGATCATCAATACAGCCAGAAGAGCGACATGCCCGAGCGGCCGCTGGAGCGTTTGCCGGAGGATGATGGTTCCGAGCAATCCAAACTGGATCAGGAGATCGCCGGTCACGATCGACGCGGCGGCTCCCAGCGGCCCCATCGGCCGGATCAGGATCACCGACAGAATCAAGAATGCCGCGAGCTGAAGCCCCTTGGTCCGAACCAAAAGGTCTCCACGATTACTGTAATTGGCATAACCCAGCGCCAGGATCGACGGCGACACCGCGCTGGTCCCGAGCAGCAGTGTGGCTGTAAGCACGGGATCATAAGGTACCGTGCCGTGAGTCCACAGCAGGAAAAAATCCGGCCAAAACGACAGCAGCCCGGAAACCACGACGCTCGCGAGCAAGGTGACGAACACAGATCCATAGGCGTAGAGGCTTCGCAACTGGTCCTTCAGGCCGACCGCATAATCGTGCCCGAGCTCAGCCGCCAACGGAAGCGTGGCCTGGACGCAAAGCGTCCGCACCAAACCTGCGGCAACGCGTGTGAGCCCCCATTGTGCCACGGCCACGCGATCGGAAACGAAAGCACTGACCAGCAGCACCGGCAGGTTGAGGAGCGCCAGTTCGGTCGCCGCCGCCACCCCGAACGGCGCTGCCTTGCGAAACTGGCCGGCGGTCCAGCGCCACGAATGCCTTGCGCGCACTCCGCGTAGTGCCGGGATCATGCGGGGCGCGTCGAT
Organism: uncultured Alphaproteobacteria bacterium; assembly: GCA_963756215.1. Taxonomy (GTDB): domain Bacteria; phylum Pseudomonadota; class Alphaproteobacteria; order Rhizobiales; family Xanthobacteraceae; genus Bradyrhizobium. Next base: position 384,445 of record CAVWMY010000007.1, read on the forward strand.
ACCCAGAACATAGACCATGAACACGATCTGTGCCGCCGCATAGGCGATTGCGACGACCAAAAGGCTTCCAGTCACAACGATCGCGGCCAATTGCCCGACTTGTGCGGCTAACATGGCCCAATTCTGCAGCCGCACGGCGCGACCGTACAACCCGCGGGTCCGGTAAAGACCTGTCACCAGTCCGGCAGGCAGGCTCAGCAACATACCCGAGATCATCACGATAAACGCCGCATCGAAGTTCGTGATCGCCCGAAATCCCAGCGCCGC
>CAVWMY010000008.1:0-10867 GCA_963756215.1 uncultured Alphaproteobacteria bacterium
CGAATTCTTCGCGATGGCGGATGCGGAACAGGCGAGGGAAGCCCGTTGAACGAACCGATGCTGAAGACGGATCCCCGCAAGGTGGACATTGGTTCGGCGGAGTTTTTCGACCGGGCCCGGGCGCGGCTTCGGTTCGAGGTTCCGCCCGGCCTCAACGACGCGAGCATTATTCCGATCAGCGGCGATCCGGGTAATGACCGCATGCTGCAGATCATCGCGGAGGAACGGCCGATCCGCCCCGCGGCAGTGCTGATTCCGATCGTGGACCACGCCGAGCCGACCGTGCTGCTGACCCTGCGCGCAGCACATCTGAACGATCATGCCGGCCAGATCTCGTTCCCGGGCGGCAAGATCGATGCGACCGATGCCTCGCCGCTCGATGCCGCCCTGCGCGAGGCCGAGGAGGAAATCGGCCTCGCCGGTGAATTCATCGATCCGATCGGCTATCTCGATCTGTATGCGACCGGCTTCGGCTTTCGTATTCTGCCGACGTTGGCGCGCATCAAGCCCGGCTTCAAATTGCGCATCAACGAAACCGAAGTCGACGACGCGTTCGAGGTGCCGCTGGCGTTCCTGATGAACCCGGCCAATCACCAGCTGCACGCCAAGGAATTTCGCGGCATCGAGCGGCACTATTACGCGATGCCGTTTGCCGAACGATATATATGGGGCGCTACGGCTGGAATTCTGCGCGTGCTATATGAACGGATCTATCTACCATGATCCGTCCGGTTCTGACCGAAGTCGGAATTTTCCTGATCCCGTTCGCGCTCTACGCGGTGTTTCTGGTCGCAACCAGGTCCGGCCTGATGCTTCAAGCCTCGTGGCCGGTGCATGTGATCGCGAGACTAGTGCTGGGTTCGCTGCTGCTCGTCGTCGTCAGCTTCATCCTGCTCGCGCATTTTTCCGGCGCGCCGCCGAATTCGACCTACGTTCCCGCCCACATCGAAAACGGCAAGTTCGTTCCCGGGGTGGAGAAATGAGCGGTGAACGTGTGTTGCGCGATGCGCCATGGCTCGGGTCCGGCCCCGCCGCGCGCGTGCTCGAACTGCTGGGCGGCAATGGCGAGGAAGCGCGCGTGGTCGGCGGCGCGGTCCGCAATGCGCTGCTGAGCATCCCGATCGGCGATATCGATATCGCGACCACCGCGTTGCCCGACGAAGTGATCCGACGCGCCAGGGCCGCCGGCATCAAGAGCGTGCCGACCGGCCTCACACACGGCACCGTGACGCTGGTCGTCGAAAGCCAGCCATTCGAGGTCACGACGTTGCGCGAGGATATCGAGACCTTCGGCCGCAAGGCAAAGGTCGCGTTCGGCCGCGACTGGGTTCGCGACGCGCAGCGGCGCGATTTTACGATCAACGGATTGTCGGTTTCGTCGGACGGCACCGTGCACGACCACGTCGGAGGGTTAGACGATATCGCCGCAAGGCGCGTACGCTTTATCGGCGATCCGGATCAGCGCATTGCCGAAGACTATCTGCGCATCCTGCGTTTCTTCCGTATGCACGCCGCCTTTGGCACGGGCGAACCCGATCGCGACGGGGTTCTCGCCTGCATTCGCGGACGGCCGGGCCTAGCGGGCCTTTCCGCAGAGCGAGTACGGATGGAAATGCTGAAGCTTCTGGTCGCGGAGGGTGCCGCCAGGGCCGTTATCGCGATGGAGGATGGCGGACTGCTGCTGGCGCTGTTTGGCGGCGTCGCCTATCGCGGGCCGTTGATAGCTATGATCGCAGCAGAGCGCGGGCTTGGACTCAAGGCGGACCCGATCCGCCGGCTCGGCGCGCTCGGCGTCGCCGTCACCGAGGACGCTAGACGCCTTGCGATCCGCTTGCGGCTAACCAATGGCGAAGCCAAGGCGCTGGATTCCATGGGCCATCGCTGGTGGCGGCTCTCCGGCATGGACGAGGCGACCGCCAAGCGACGATTGTACCGCCTCGGCGAAGTGCGCTACCGCGACCGGCTGCTGCTGGCGTGGGCGAGGGCGGGTGGGGATAGCGATGCGGCGCCGTGGCGGGGGCTTGCGACCCTGCCGGAGCGCTGGAGCGCGCCGAAATTTCCGCTTCGAGCGGCAGATTTCAAGGCGCGTGGCATCGCGGAAGGTCCAGCACTCGGCCATGTCCTCACGCTCGCCGAAGATGCCTGGCTTGCGGCGGATTTTCCGCTTGAGCAATCCGCGCTGACCGCGATCGCCGATCAAAGCGCGGCACGTTTTGCCGGCGACCACCGGCCGTGAATATCGTCGCCGGCTTTGCCGACATTTCGCTGTTGCAACTGGCGCTGGTTGCCGCCGTCGCATTGTTCGCCTCTGTGGTCGGCGGTTTGGCCGGCTACGGCACCGGCGCGCTGATGCCGCTGGTACTGGTGCCGCTGATCGGCGCCGAACCGGTGGTGCCGATCATCGCCATCTCGGCGATTTTCACCAATCTGAGCCGCTTTGCCGCCTATCTTCGCTACGTCGACCGCCGCCGCGCGCTGATTGTGATTTCCGCGGCAGCGGTGACGACGGCGCTGGGCGCCTATGGGTATACCCGGCTGACCAGCGCCGGGGCCGCGCTGGTGATCGGCACCATGTTGATCCTGAGCGTGCCCTTGCGGCGACTGCTCAAGCGCCGCGAGGTCAGGATCGGCGACGCCGGATTGGGCATCGGCGCGGTCGGCTATGGCGTGGTGGTCGGCGGCACCTCGGGCTCAGGGGTAATTCTGCTGTCGCTGCTGATGGCGGCGGGCCTCGAAGGCGCGGCTGTCATTGCAACCGACGCCGTGATTTCGGTCGTGACCAGCATCATCAAGATTTCGGTGTTTGGACTGGCTGGCGTCATCACCGCGCAGGTGCTGGCGTTTGCCTTGTTGATCGGCGCGGTGGCGCTGCCGGGCACTTTTCTGGCGCGAACCTTTGTCGAGCGCATGCCGGTGCACATCCACACTGCGATCCTCGATGTCGCGGTGATTGCAGGCGGCGCCGTGATGATTTCCTCGGCGGCGCAGCATCTATTCTGACTTCGCCCGCCCGAGCAATTTTGCGAGATCAGGACCGAGGCCGACGCTGTCAAGCGCAGGGGGCGAAGCGGCATGCCGCTTTTCCTGTGACGCCGCGGCAATCGCCGCGCGCGTGCCGGCCTCGACCGAACACAGCACTGGAATCGGCACCGACGGTTGAATCCGCGCGGCAAGGCCGGCCAGTGCAGCGCCGCCGAGGATCACCACGTCCGCGCCGTCCTCCACGGCACATGCCGTGCAGGCCGCGGCGAGTTCGGCGAGCGCGGCCTCGGGATCGCGCGCGATCCGGTCCCCGGTCGGCGCAATGGTCCGGACAGCCGCAAGCCGTTCCGCCAGTCCGAGCCATGCCACGAACTCGGTCAGCATCGGTCCCCACAACGCGCCGCCGGTAACGATGGCGAAGCGGCGTCCGCGGTTGCAGGCCTCGAGGCATGACGCCTCGGCCATGCCGACCACCGGCACCGGCGAGATTTCCCGCAAAGCCGCGAGGCCAGGATCGCCGAAGCAGGCAAGATATACGGCATCGCAGCCGGCAACATGCTCCGCCAGCGCGTCAAGCGCGGCATGAGCGGCGATCGCGGCCGCGGCGCGGGTCGAAATGTAATTGGCGCCGAAACGGCCGGTTACCGGCACGAATGTCGCGGCGTCGCCGGCGATGGCGCGCGCGTGGCCCGCCACGAGAGCGGTGACGGATTCGGTGGTGTTCGGATTGATCAGCAGGATGCGCAAGCTGTTGGCCTTTCGCAGAGGAGGCCGCCGCTCGGCACCTCGGAGGAGTGTTTGCCCGGTTCCTTACCGGCGGGCAAACTCCTTGATCGAGTCCGCGTTGTATCCGCGAGGCTCCCGTTTGAAGGTTTGGATCACGTTCAGACTGGTGCCTTCAACCGGCAAAACGGGACAATCGCCGCTTCCGGAGTCACCCCCTAACCGGACATACCTGGAGCATGCCGAACCGACGCGATTGACCCAATATTGACATTGAGCTTTGACGACCTGACGCTTCTGCCATCAGGAAATGCTCCAGATCGAGTCTTTCGGTATGGGGTTGTCCCGACCTTGAGTGATGACGAGAATAGGCGCACAGTTCGCGCGAAAATCTTGCGGAGCTGCCGGTGAAGGCCCCCGGGAAAGCGAAGTCGTCGCACAAATCAGCAACGGTTGAGCAACCCCTTGGGCATCCGCCCGAGGGCGGCTGTTCTGGTCTGAGCGTGCGGACGCCCTTGCGGCCCACCGGCATTCGCGTCATGAGCGCTATGCCGTGGGGCTCACATATCTGCTTGTTTTACGAGACGAAAGCAGATTTGCTCGATACCAACGCCGTCTACATCAGGGCTGGCCTCGACAGCAATGAGTACTGCGTTTGGGCGATCTCCGAACCGATCACGGAGGATGAGGCGTGGGCTGTGTTGCGCCGCGACATTCCTGATCTCGACAGTCGCGTGGCACGCGGTCAATTCGAAATGCTCCCTGGTTACGATTGGTACCTCAAGGGGGGCGAGTTCGATTCAAAAAAGATCACGAGCGGTTGGCATGAAAAGTTGCAATTTGCGCTCGATAAGGGTTTCGACGGCTTACGGATCAGCGGGAATGCGTTTTGGATAGAACACAATTGTTGGAACGAGTTTCGCGAGTACGAACAAGAGCTGGATGAATCACTGGAAGACCGGCCTATGCTTGTCCTGTGCACCTATTCGCTCGGTGCGAGCCGCGCGGTCGATGTACTCGACGTTTCGCGGGCCCATCAGTTCACCGTCGCCCGACGGCGAGGTCAGTGGGAATTTCTGGAGACGCCAGAACTTAAACATGCCAAGCGGGAGATCAAAAGTCTTGGGGACGCGTTGCTCGTGCTCTCGCAGCCGTTCGCAGGTCACGACTTATTGACCTCGCGCGAGCGGGCCGTTCTCGCTCAAATCGTCCGCGGCGCCTCCAGCAAGGAGGCCGCCGGCTGGCTCAAGGTCAGTCCTCGCACGATTGAGTTTCATCGCGCCAACATTATGCAGAAGCTTGGCGCCAAGAACGTAGCCGACCTCGTGCGGATCGTGGTCGGAAGCTTCGAGAGGTCCGAAGCGGGCGACTGACGGTTCCTTCGCCATTTGGTTACTGTCTTTGACGAAGTAACCGCCAAGCTAGTAAATATACCGGTGCAAAATCTGCTTCATCGCCTTTCATAGCGGCCAGTTAACTGGAGCATGTCTGCGATGAGTTGTACGGCACCACATAGCATTCGGCATCGCGCGCCGATATGGATGATCGCTGTTCTTGGGACGGCCTTGTCGGTCACTGGTTGGTTCATCGTCTCAGGTCTGGAGGACCGGACTTCGGCCGCCGAATTCAATCTTCGTGCGAACAATATGGCCGTCGCCCTTCAAAACGGCGTAAATCAGTACTTGGCGAACATGTCTGCGCTCCGCGCGTTGTTTGAGTCCGCTTCAGGAACGGTCGGCGAGCGGGAATTCCTGACTTTTTCCGATCGTTTACTACGGAATCATCCGGCGATCTTGAGCCTTTCCTGGGTGCCCGTTGTCCCAAACGAGGAACGAGCGGCCCACGAGCAAGCAGCTCGAAGGGAGGGCGAGGACGACTATCGCATTCGTTCGGTGAGCGAAGACGGCACGCTCGGTCCGTCGCCCGCTGCGGCCGAGTATTTTCCGGTCTACTACACGACGGAAAAAATCCGCACCGACCTGGTGCGCGGGTTGAATTTGGCCGATAGCGGCATTCGCCAACAGCCGCTCGAAAAGGCGCGAGACGGCGGCCTGCTAACGGCCTCGCAAGAATTCAGGTTACAATCGGGAACCGGCGACCGGATCGGATTCTTCGTTGTCCTGCCGATTTACAAACGCGGTCTGCCGCAGGACGCGGTCGAAGAGCGCCGCGGGAATCTCGTCGGTTTCGTGCAAGGCGTATTTCAGACCGACGCTATGATCGCCGCGACCCTGCGCGGAATTCAAATCCCGGCTGACTATTACGTCTTCTGGTCGGAAGCCGGTTCGAACACCCGGCCGATCTACACCAGTCTGCTGAAACCGTCGGGTGAGCCGCCCCCGGCGAGCCGGCGCGGCGAAATCGATGCCGCCTCTCGTTGGACGGGCAAAATAGCCGTTGCGGATCGTCAATGGGAGATGATCGCTGTACCTGAGCAAAGATCGATCCTTGTGCATCCCAAGGCCTGGATGCTCCTCACGGCCGGCCTATGCCTGACCGGGGTGATCTTTGCCTTTATGCGGCGATCATACCAGCATACCCGTAAGTTGGCCGAAGCCAATCAAACCATCAGTGAGCTGGCGCGCACCGACCCTCTCACCGCACTTGCCAATCGCAGGGTTTTTCAGGACCGGATGGCGGCGGCGTTTGAGAAGGCCAAGTGCGGTGGCGAACCCTTTGCCGTGTTGTATATCGACCTCGACCATTTCAAGGATTTCAACGATCTGATGGGTCATCCGGCCGGTGACGCCTTGCTCGTGCAGGTTAGCAAACGGCTGCTTGCCGAAGCAGGTGATGCCGACTGCGTCGCGCGCTTCGGCGGCGATGAATTCGGCATTCTGCAATCAAATGCCGGTGCAGAAGGCGCCAGCGGGGCGCTGGCAGAGAAAATAGTATCGGCGCTCAATGAGACGTCGATGCTTGACGGACACGCCGCGCGTATCTCGGCCAGCATAGGTGTTTCGCGTTATGTCGAGGGGTTGGACGGACCGGACGCCATGCTCATGCAAGCGGACCTTGCGCTCTACCGGGCAAAGGATACCGGCCGTAATCGCGTTTGCATTCATGACAAGACGTTCGGCCAGGTTGCGTGCGACCGCGTAATCCTCGGTCGAGAACTTATGGCCACCATCGAAAGCGGCGGCCTCGCCCTGCATTACCAGCCTCAGGTCGACATCGAATCCGGCCGTATCGTCGGGCTCGAAGCCTTGGTGCGCTGGAATCATATTCAGCGCGGCCCAATATCACCTGCGGTGTTCATCCCGATCGCCGAGAAGACCGGGTCGATCGTCGACCTGGGGAAATGGGTATTCGATGAAGCCTGCCGTCAGACGCGGGTTTGGCAGGACGAAGGTATTGATGTGCCCCCGGTCGCGGTCAACGTATCCGCAATTCAGTGTAAGCGACCGGAGCTTGAGCAGGACATCCTCGCGAGTCTCACGCGTTGGAAGATTGCACCCGGTCGAATTGAACTCGAACTGACGGAATCTGTTCTGATGGAAGCCACCCAGCACCATCGCGACATCATTGCGCGCCTGCGGGCGCTCGGGCTGAGACTTGCGATCGACGATTTCGGCACGGGTTATTCATCGCTCAACTATCTCACCAACTTTCCGGTGGATCGGATCAAGATCGCCCAGGAGCTGATCTTTAAATGCACCACGGAAATCCGGTACGCCGCGGTGGTTCGCGCCGCCGTTCATCTTGCCGAAGAACTGGACACTGAGGTGCTTGCGGAAGGCGTCGAAAATGCGGAGCATGCGCAGTTCTTGTCATCGGCCGGTTGCAAATTCGCGCAGGGCTATTTTTTCAGCCGCCCGGTTGACGCTGCCCAGGCCACAACTTTGCTGCGCGCACGCTTCATTCGTCCGCCCGTGCCTTTCCCAACACTCAAAGACAGTGGAGGCGGTGCGATCCTCGGACGGTTGAAGGTCGTTTGAATGATCGTCGCCACTGAGCGCCGTAAAGAAGCGAAGCGGGTTGGATTTGAGAACCCGCTTGACGTCAGAGTTATGGCGATAGACGGGACGTGGTGTCATGACTGTCAATTGATCGACGCTTCCGAAACCGGAGCGCGGATAAGACTGACCAGTTCGGCCGTGAACGACACTGAGTTTTTCCTTCTGCTAACGAAGTTTGGCAACCCTGTATTCCGGATGTGTATAAGAAGATGGGTCGACGGCACGCTGATGGGAGTTTCATTCCACAGAGATTCTATCAGAGCAAAACCTTTGGCGCAGCTTAGGCGCGAAGCCGAGTTGGTTTAAGCACAGCCTGACGAGAGCATCTGATTTCCGCTGTTGGCACTTTTCAGAAGAGCCGCAATGTCCAGCTTGAGCACCGAAGCGGACGGCCCCCGGCCGCCCTGGTCCGACGAACCGCGGCTACGGAGCTTCAACCCCTACGGCCACTTCACCTCGGGCGGCATCGACGACAGAATGGAATCGACATTGCCTCCGGTCTTCAGGCCGAAGATGGTGCCGCGGTCATACAGCAGGTTGAATTCCACATAGCGTCCGCGCCGGATCAGCTGTTCCTCGCGGTCTTCCGCGGTCCACGGCGTGTCGAAATTACGCCGGACGATGTCGGGATAGATTTTCAGCAAAGCGCGGCCGACGTCCTGGGTGAAGGCGAGGTCGGCGTCCCAGTCGCCTAAGTCGTGCCAGTCGTAGAAGATGCCGCCGATGCCGCGTGCTTCCTGCCGGTGCGGCAGATAGAAATATTCGTCACACCAGGTCTTGTACTTGTCATAGGGCGCGATCGCCGAATGCGCGTCGCAGGCGGCCTTCAGTGCGGCATGAAACGCGATCGTGTCGGGGTCCTCTTGCGTCCGCCTGCGCTCGAGCACCGGCGTCAGGTCGGCGCCGCCGCCGAACCACGCCTTGGTGGTGACGACGAAGCGGGTGTTCATGTGCACGGCCGGCACGTTCGGATTGCGCATATGCGCGATCAGGGAGATGCCCGACGCCCAGAAACGCGGATCGTCGGCGGCGCCGGGAATCTGCGCGCGGAACTCCGGCGCGAATTCGCCATGCACGGTCGAGCAATGCACGCCGACCTTTTCGAACAGCCGCCCGCGCATCACGCTCATCACGCCGCCGCCGCCGGGCTGGCCGGTGTGATCGGTGCGATCCCAGGGCGTGCGCTTGAAGCGTCCTGCGTCGCCGGGATATAGCTCCGCCGGCGCCTCGTCCTCGAGCCTTTCGAACGCGGCGCAGATATCGTCGCGCAGTTGCTCGAACCACGCCCGCGCGCGCGCTTTATGACCTTCGATCGTCATGGCCCGTCGATCCCGTTGTCCCGCGACCCTGTTTGCCTCAACGCCTCGCCAAGCGCCATGGCCACGGCCATCGCGACGTTGAGCGACCGCAGGCCCGGCGCAATCGGGATCACCAGCCGCGCGTCTGCCGCGGCGACCACTTCGTCCGGCACTCCGGCGGATTCCCGCCCGAACAGCAGGATGTCATCGGCCTCATAGCGATGGTCGAGATAGGGCCGGGCACCCCTGGTCGAGAACAGGATCAGCCGGAAACCCTTCTCACGCCGCCATTGCTCGAATTTCGACCACGAGTCGTGACGCTGGATCGTCACCTGATCGAGATAATCCATGCCCGCCCGGCGGAAGTGCCGATCCGACACCGGAAATCCGGCGGGCTCGATAATATGGGCCTCGACATTCAGGCAGGCGCAGAGCCGCAGAATCGTCCCCGTATTCTGCGGAATGTCGGGCTGGAACAGAGCAATAGGCATTCGAGGCTAGGCTTCCGGATTCCAGGGACGTCGAGCGGAGTGTCGGATATGGACGATCCAAACGTCGGCATCTTCGACACGGTAATGAATGCGGTATGGGTATCGTGCGACAAGACGGCTGCGCAATTCCGGAGCGTTCGCGTTGCGAAGCCCGAGATGGGGTCGCATGGCGATGAGTTTGCCGGCGTCCAAGAACGCCAGACGTAACCGGTCGGCGGCAGCCGGTTTGTCTTTGGCTATGTATTCCAGAATGTCGCGAAGGTCGTTGCGAGCGCGCGGTGTAAACCGGAGCGTCATCGACCACCCGGCTTGAGCAGTGCGGCGATCTCGTCTGCCGGTACAAATTCGCCACGCCTTGCCTGCGCCAGCCCTTCTTCAATCGCAGCCAATTCGTCGTCGTCGGGCTGATAAAGCTCACCCTCCTGCGCCTCCAGCGCGAGCAACAACTGCGCGGCATCTTCCTGGCGCTCCGGCGGCCAGGTCAAAACGCGGTCGAGAACCTCTTTTACCTGCTCTTTGGTCATGGTCGAGCATATTCCAGAAGGCGCTGTGCGTATAGACGGATACCCCGGCGGCCGACCTGGTTATGCCGCCGGCCCAGCGTCCGGCGTGTCATGAAATCGCAGGAAAATTCCGTTCTTCGGACTGTTTTAGTGCATTGCACGCATGCCAGCCGCTGGCGGGCTTGCGCTCTTCCGGCAAGGGTGCCAATAGAACGATTCTGGACTGCGTGTTCCACCCGTTTGGCCGGGACAAGTGGTCGTTCTGCCGCCGCGGGGGTCGCGGGCGCCGGCAGCCTCTCCGGGCCGTTCGCTATCCACGCGCTGCCAGGGGCGGTTCCACCGGCTGCAGATGAGAAAGGGCTTGGAATCGTGACGACAGCGTCTTCGGCGGATCATCCCACACGCCGTGATTTTCTCTTCGTGGCCACTGGAGCTGCGGCTGCGGTTGGCGGTGCGGCCAGCCTCTGGCCGCTGATTTCCCAGATGAACCCGGATGCCTCGACCATCGCCGCGGGCGCGCCGATCGAAGTCGATCTGGCGCCGGTCGCCGAAGGCCAGGACATCAAGGTGTTCTGGCGCGGCAAGCCGATCTACATCAGCCACCGCACCAAGAAGCAGATCGAGGAAGCCCAGAAGGTCAATGTCGCGAGCCTGCCCGACCCGCAGCCGGATTCGGCAAGGGTCAAGGAAGGCCATGACCAGTGGCTGGTCGTGATCGGCATCTGCACCCACCTCGGCTGCATCCCGATCGCCCATGAAGGCAACTACGACGGCTTTTTCTGCCCCTGCCACGGTTCGCAATACGATTCCTCGGGCCGCATTCGCCAGGGACCCGCGCCGGCAAATTTGGCCGTCCCGCCCTATGCATTTCTCACCGACAGCAAGATCAAGATCGGCTGAGGCCGCAAGGC
>CAVWMY010000009.1:0-61715 GCA_963756215.1 uncultured Alphaproteobacteria bacterium
TGGTGCCCCTGGCCGGAATCGAACCAGCACTCCTTGCGGAACTCGATTTTGAGTCGAGCGCGTCTACCAATTCCGCCACAGGGGCATCCGGACGTCCATGGCAAGGCCGAACGTCGCGAAGCCGGCGGAATATAGCGGGCGCGCCCTGCGGGTCAACCCGAGCGTATCGTCCTTCCCCAAAGTCGGGAAAGTACGGATCGGGACGCAACCCGCGCGGGGCCGGCCGGGTGGCGGGTCCTTCGCACGGGAACAGGCCGTTTCGGCGCCTTACCGGTGCATCCGACCACCGCAGTGTGATACAGGGCGCCTCGACAGCCCCGGACCGGCGCGATACGACGTTTTGCACAGGGAGTTCAACGTGACCTTTGACGCTGCGGCACACCCATCGTATGCGCGCGCTTCGACCGCTCCGGCGCTGACGGCCGCATCGGTCATCACCGTCATTGCGGCGGCGACGCTGGCGGGTGCGTGGTTCTTCCAGCTGGTGCTGGAAATTCTACCCTGTCAGCTCTGCCTCGAGCAGCGCTACGCCTATTATCTCATGGTCCCGCTCGGTGCGCTGGTGGCATTCGCGGCGGCGAAAGGCGCGGCGCGCCCGATCTTGCTGACGGGCCTCGTCCTCCTTGGCCTCGCCGCGCTCGGCAATGCCGTGCTCGGCGCCTATCACGCCGGCGTCGAGTGGCAATTCTTCCAGGGGCCGACGGATTGCACCGGCCCGATCGGCAACCTCGGCAGCGCCGGCAATCTGCTCTCGCGTCTCGACACCGTGAAGGTGATCCGCTGCGACGAAGTGCAGTGGCGTTTCCTTGGCCTGTCGCTGGCCGGCTACAACGTGCTGATCTCGCTGCTGATGGCCACGATCGCGGCCTGGGGAATCGTCAGGACAACCCGTCGAGGCTGAAGAATGCGATCCCCGCCCTAATCGTCGACATCGTCCTGCGGGCGCCCGAACAGGTGGACGATGCCGGGCGTCGCGAGGGTGACGAATACGAAGCGCGACAGGTGATGCGCGCCGACGAAGATCGGATCGATATGCAGCGTCAGCGCCAGCGCCAGCATGGCGTCCATGGCTCCGGGCGCGAACGCGACGACGACGTCGGAGAACCGCACATGCGTGGTCAAGGCGATCACCGCGACGAAGATCGCGGAAATGACGATCGCGACGGCGAACGAGCCCAGCGCGGCGTGGACGTGGCTGAGTAGGGTCTTGAGCCGCATCCGCGCGAAGCGCGCTCCGATCACCGCGCCGATGCCGACCAGCGCGATCGCCCGCACCGGGGGTGGCAAACCGCCGTCGACCACGCCGGCGCCGTGCAGCAGGCTCGAGCCGATCATCGCGCCGAACATCCAGCTGGCCGGAAATTTGATCAACCGCAGCAGCAGCGATATCGCAACCGACGCCGCGATCAGTTCGACCAGGCCAAGCGGAGAGGCGACGGCCATCGTGACGGTAGAGGGAGAGGACGGCGCGATCCCGGTCAGCGTCAGCAGCATCGGCAGCGCGGCGGTCAGCAGGATCACGCGCATGGTCTGCACCACGGCGATCGCGGGCACGTCGGCACCTTTCTCGGCGGCGAGAATGGTGATTTGCGACAATGCGCCGGGGACTCCGGCCAGGAACGCCGAGGTCTGGTCCCAGCCGTGGACACGCCGCAGATAAACGCTGCTGCCGAAAGTCGAGCAGAGCGTCGCCAGTGCGAGCAGCGCAATCGTCAGGGGATAGGCGCCGACATGCCGCAGGACCTCGCGCGACATCAGCGAGCCCAGCGAGATTCCGAGCAGCACCAGCATCGACTGGGTTACGATCGGCGGCACCGTCAACGGCCGGCCGGCGATCGCGGCAACGCCGACCGCGGTCATCGCGCCGGAAATCAGCCCGCCCGGAAGCTGCGCCCACAAAAACAGCCCGCCGCCGGCGGCTCCGAGCGCGAGCGTTTCAAGCGTGCTCAGGATATTGGCGCGGCTGGAAATCGCAAAAGCCGCCGGTGCGGGAATCTGGCTCACGCCGTTTTATGTCAAATCGGCGCTGCGGCGACAATTGCACCGACGCGACGGCAGCAATGCACGTCCTCGCCGCCGCCGTGGCGCCGGGGAATCGGCGAGGGCGCACTCGGCTTTCGTCAGCTTGGTGGTTGGCGTGTCGTTGATGTCGAGGAAACGAACCGGCCCCTCGCGCGGGGCGAGAGGCCGAAGCAAACTCACTGGGGCTTGGCTGCGCCGTCCTTTGCGGCCTTCTTGCAGCTGGACATGAATTTCTTGCGCTCCTTGCCGTGTACGCCTTTGGTATCGGCTTCCTTCGAACATTCCAGCGAGGCGGCCGAGCGGGGCTTTTCAGCCTTCTTTGCAGCCGGCGCGGTGGTCGCCGCCGGTGCGGCCGGGGCGGCCGTTTGCGCAAATGCGGAGCTCATCAGGAGCAGGGAGGCGAGTGCGGTCGCGGCCGCGCGGGAGGACAGGATCATATAAGGGCACCTCGGGTTGACGAAGGCCCGCACGGTCGGCTCGCGATGCTGAACGCCGGATGAATGGCGGGCGTTTCGCGACCACGATATTTTAGCAGGCGGAATGGACAGCTCCGTTGTCACGCGCCGTCGCTGGGCTAGGATAGGGAACTTTAGATTGTCAGGGCCCGAATCGTCGGGCCAAGAGGAGATCTCCGATGTCCGTTCAAACAAAATTCTTATTGTGCGCAGTTGCCATGTCGGGTTTTGCCGCGTTCGCGGCGGTGTCACCCGCCCAGGCGCTGACGACGCAGGAATGCAGCGCCAAGTATCAGGCCGCCAAGTCCGCCGGCACGCTCAACGGGCAGAAGTGGAACGATTTCCGTAAGGCTCAATGCGGCGCGGATGCGACCGCCGCCCCCGCAGCGGCTCCCGCCGCCGAGGCCAAGCCGGCCGCCGCGCCGAAGACCGCGGCCGCCCCCGCCGCGGCGGAGCCCGCCGGCAATGCGGTGTTCCCCTCGGCGGTCGATCCGAAATACGCCAAGGAAACCGCGGGCAAGGCGCGCATGCATACCTGCGTCGACCAGTACAATGCCAACAAGGCCAGCAACGGCAATGGCGGCCTGAAGTGGATTCAAAAGGGTGGTGGTTACTACAGCGAGTGCAGCAAGAAGCTGAAGGGCGCATAAGTCGAATTTGACAGCACGGGTATAACGTCGTTGTTATGCCCGTGCTTTCATTCTGCTGATCGCGATCTACGCTATTGTTGGGCGTGATCTTCGGGCAAACCTCTCGCGTTCGTTCCGGAGCGTCCGGTACCGACCCCGCATCGACTGCGGGGCAGGCGTCTTCCGGGTCATGTCCTGATATCCCCTGGCATCGCGCCGGCGTACACGAGATCTCCGCGTGATTATTTCCGCGATGCAAGGCTTGCTCGGACTGGCGTCGGGATCGCTGGTCGGGTTTTCGCTCGGCCTGGTCGGTGGCGGCGGATCGATCCTCGCGGTGCCCCTGATGGTCTACGTGGTCGGCGTGCCCGACGCCCATGTGGCGATCGGCACCAGCGCCATCGCGGTCGCCGCCAACGCCGCCTTCAATCTTTCCAACCATGCGCGGGGTGGTACCGTGCGGTGGTCATGCGCGCTGACTTTCGCGGCCGCAGGGATCGTCGGCGCATTCGTCGGATCGATCTTCGGCAAAATGATCGATGGTCAGAAATTGTTGGCGCTGTTCGCCTTGCTGATGCTGGTGATTGCCGCGCTGATGCTGAAGACGCGGTCGAAGGCCGGATTGGCCGATGTCGAGATGAGCTGGGCCAACATGCCCGCCATTGTCGGTCTCGGCCTCACGACGGGAACGCTATCCGGCTTTTTCGGCATCGGCGGCGGCTTTCTGATCGTGCCGGCGCTGATGCTGGCAACCGGCATGTCAATCATAAACGCCGTCAGTTCGTCGCTGGTTGCCGTGACGGCGTTCGGCCTCACCACGGCAACAAGTTATGCCTGGTCCGGCCTGGTTTCGTGGCCATTGGCCGGTTTGTTCGTCACCGGCGGCGTCGCCGGCGGATTGATCGGCACCCGGTCGGCACGACTGTTGGCGGCGCGGCGGGGCGCGCTCAACCTGGTCTTCGCCGCGGTCATTATCGCGGTCGCGCTCTATATGCTGGCGCGTAACTTATCTCTATTCTGAGCGAATATGTTTGATCGGCGCTCGGGCCGACCGGAGAAGACGCATGACCAGATCGATCGACAGAGCGCGGCTTAAGCCGGTGGCAAACCGGCGCGAGGCGTTGGCTCTGCTGGGTACGGGTGCGATCGCGCTGGGCTTCGGAGCGGCGCCGCAAGCAGTGCGGGCGGCGGGCGATGCCGATGAGGAAACCGTGTTGACGGAGGCGCTGGTGCTGCGCGACCCGGATATTCCGGTGGCCGGCAATGCCGATGGCGACGTCACGATCGTCGAATATTTCGACTACCAGTGTCCCTACTGCCGCAAGATCGAACCCGAGTTACGACAGGTTGTGCAGGACGACGGCAAGGTTCGTCTGATCTGGAAGGACTGGCCGATCCTCGGCCCGGTATCGTTGGTGGCTGCCCGGATGGCGCTGGCGGCCCGCTATCAGGACAAATACGTCCGGGCGCACGAAGCGATGATGGCCGTCAATTCGAAGCTGACCGAGCCGCGCATCCGCGACGTGCTGGCCGACGCGGGGATCGATATCGACCGTCTTAATGGTGACCTCGTGACCAACGCGAAGGGGATCGACGCCCTGCTTGCGCGCAACAACGATCAAGCCACCGCGTTCGGGTTCAAGGGTACGCCGTCATTCATCGTCGGCAAATTCCGCGTGCCCGGCGTCCTGACCATGGAAGAATTCGGCCAGGTCATCGCCGATGCGCGCAAGGCGGCTGCGAAAAAATAGTCCAGGCGACGGCGCGTCCGTGCTCGAAAGCGACTATTTGGACGACAGCTTGATCCAGTCGTTGTGCGCGCGCAGTTTCATCTTGTCCCAATCAGCGGCGGCCACATCCCAGTTGACGATGGTCCGGCTCGCTTGCGCGACGTCACCGCTCGCGACGGTGGAGGTCGACATCGAATCGGAGATGTAGACGCCCGCGACCAGCAACAACGCACCCAAGATCATTCCCAGAAGAACGCGCATGACCAACCTCCGATGATACCGGTCAACGTCCTTGTACGACCGGGGTTCCCTTCGACGGTCTTTAGCGATCATCAAAATGATCAACCGGCGACTTCACGGTGCTTGAAGAAGCTTTTGGCGGCGCATCCGGGGCGTCTCGGCTGTCGCGTGAAGGGTTCGAACCTGAAGCTTTGTTCGCGACCGAGTTGAGCGAGGTTCGACCGGCAACGAAAAGTTCATCATACGCCGCGCAGCCAATGGAGGATCGCCGGGTTGATCTCGCGAGGGTAGCTGTGGCTGAGGTCGTCCAGTTCGCGATAGGTGACATCGGCGCCGGCCGCCGACAGCGCCGCGCGGGCCTGCCGTGCAACCTCCACCGGAAACATCCAGTCGAGCCGCCCGTGAACGATATAGATCGGCAAGTCCCGTAGCCGCGTTGAATCGGCGGCTTGCGCCATCAGCGGATGGAAGGTGGCGGCAACGGGTGCGAGGTGGGTGAAGGGAGAGCGGTGCTCGAGCCCGCTCACATAGCTGAACGTCCCGCCGTCGCTCATGCCGGTCAACAGCAGTCGCGCCGGATCGATGTTCCAGCGCGCGCACACGACGTCGAGAATGCGGGCGAGATTTGCCGTATCGGTATCCTCGCCCATCAAGGCCCAGGTCGGACCGGTTGCGGTGGGGGCGACCAGAATCGCGCCGAAGCTGCGCGCGTCGCGTAGCCAGGTCCACAGGAAATTGCGGCCGTTGCCGCTGCCGCCGTGCAACGCCATCACCAACGGCCAGGTGCGGTCGGGCGTATAATATTCCGGCACATAAAGCGAGAAGCCGCCGCGGGTGCCGGACTCATTGTAATCGTGAATGATGCCGCTGCCTCGATACGCCGGCGCGGCGAGCCGCGTCGCCAGCGTTGCGTCCTCGCGCAAGGCCGGGTCGACGAAAAAGTCGTTCACCGGCGGAAATTTGGCAGCCAGCGGATATAATGCTTCCTGCGCACGCGGGCCGTAGCGCAGCGCGCGGAACAGGGTCGTCAGATCGCCACGGCCCTGTTGCACGGCGCGCAAGCCGTCGAAGCCGGTCACGACGGCCTCGCTCGCCGCGAGCAGCGAGGTCCTGATGTCGGCGAACCGCTCGGGCCAGCCGGCGAGGCCTGCACGAAGGCCGCGCAAAGGCTGCTCCGGCGCGCCGACGGTCTCCATGATTTGCACGAAACCCGGTGGGTCGAAATGGCGGGCGACAAAGGCGAGCGCTTCGAGTGACTGCAGCAGCGGCGGCAGCGCGGCCACGATGTCGTCCACCACTGCCTCGTTCGTCGCAGGCTCCCGGCGCTCATCCACGGTCAATGCATCCGCGGCGCCTTGAGCATTTTGGCGCGGTCCGTCGAGGCCAGCACCACATCGAAGGTGACGCCTTCGTGGTAGACCGTCAGCGGGACGTCGACGCCCGCGGGGCCAAGCGCCCAGAGTTTCCGGTAAAACTGCGTCTGGCTGGTAATGGTCTCGCCGTCGACCGCCAGAATGACGTCGCCCGCCTTGAGCTCGGCGCGCGACGCCGGTCCCTTCGCAGAGATCCCGACCACCACGACCTTGTTTTCGATCTCGGCCGAGTACATTCCGAGCCAGGGCCGCGCGGGCTTGTTGACGCGGCCGAATTTCCTGAGGTCGTCGAGCACCGGCTTGAGCAGGTCGATCGGCACGACCATGTTGACATGCTCGCTCTTGCCGTCACGTTCGCGCTCTAGCTGCAGCGAGCCGATGCCGATCAACTCGCCGCGGTTCGAGATCAGTCCGGCGCCGCCCCAATTGGGATGGGCGGGATAAGTGAAGATCGCCTCGTTCAGCAAATACTCCCAATAACCGGCGAATTCCTGCTTGGCGGCGATGTGGCTCGCAACCGAGCGGGTCCGCCCACCTGCTCCGCCCAGCACCACGCGATCGCCGACCTGGGCGACCGCCGAATTGCCGAGCGGCAGCGGCGCGAGATCGATGTGGCCCAGCGCCTGGACCAGGCCGAAGCCGGTTTCGGCATCGAAGCCGACCACATGGCCCTGCGTCACGCGGCCGTCGCCGAGATGCAGCCAGACCGCCTCGGCCTCGGTGATCAGATAACCGATGGTCAGCACCAGCCCATCGTCGATCAATACGCCGTTGCCGGCGCGCTCGGTGCCGAGATTGTCCGCGCTAAAGGCATCGCTTGGAATGATCGAATGCAGCCCGATCACAGAGGTCAGGGTGCGGTCGAGGTCGAAGGTATAATCGCTGGCGCGGGGCTGGTTAGCCGGCGGTACTTTCCATTCAGTCAAAGAGGGCATGCAGGCTCTCCTGTTCGATAGGCCCATGACCGGCGCGGCCATATGATCGTTGTACCGTCGCGACCGCCCGCCGTCCGGCGCCAGCTTCGGCAATGTACCACCAATGTTCAAGCCCGTACGCCCGCGGTAGCGTGTGCGCTCCCTGCGCCGATCGCGATTGGTCGCCGGGACCCGCCTTATCTCGGCATCCGCCATCGAGATTTCAACGGCTGCCGAGGTTGTCCGTCTACGAACTCTCGGGCGCGCTCGGCAGGCCGCCCACCCGCCACGAACTTCGTGAATTCCTTCTCCACGCTCTTTGCGCGCTCCGGATTGCGTCCGGCGCAGGCAGGAGAGCGGTCGGCGACGATGTCGAACGCAAGTGCGGGCAGTATCGGTGCTCGATCCGTTGCGGGCAATCCTCATAAATCGGCGCCAGCATCGTGTAGTGATGCTGACCCGATCGGCGCCCTTGCGCAGCCCGAAGCTGTTTCAGAACTTGTAGCTGACGCCGGCCCTCGCGATGTTGCCAACGTCGTTGAATTTGACCTGCGGCGCTGCCAGGCCGAGGTTCACCGTCGCACTGGTATTGCTCAACTCATACCGGAGATACTCAACCCTGACCGTGACGGCACTCGTGTTGCTCAGATGATAAAACGAGTCGATCGGGAGTGCGTACTCGACGCCGCCGCCATAAGCGAAGCCGGTTTCGGTGGTGTTGATGCTGACGGAAATGGGCGGTAAGCCGCTGCCCGCCAGCAGACTGGCGTTATGACCGACGCCGCCATAAGCAAAGCCGCCTGTTCCGTACACCATGAACCGATCATAGGCGTAGCCGAGGCGGCCCCGAATTGTGCCAAGATAGTCCAGACTGGTGTGATAGTCCGCGGAGTACTCGCCGGCGATGTTGATGACGGAGTTCTTCGACAGGTCGGTGAAGGCACCGTCGGCTTCGATACCGATCACGATGCCGCTGCCATTTCCGGTGCCGATTTCGTAGTTATAGCCTACCTGGCCGCCGCCCGTGATGCCGGTGCTTTTCTGTCGAAGGGCGAAGCCATCAATACCGAGGAATGGCCCGAGGCCGGAGACGTTGACACGATCGTCATTGTCGAATGCTCCGCCAACGTTTGCCCCGATATAGAAGCCGGTCCACGTAAACGGCACCGGCGGTTCTGCTTGCGGCGATCGCTGATAACGCGTCGGAAGGTCTGCGGCGAAAGCCAATCCGGGGATGATGCAGAAGGTGCCGGCCGCGACGATTGCTTTTTTCAACATGTGTCAGTCCTAGGTGATAGTGCGGAGAATGATGCCGACGCCGGCCGCTAGCCGCCTTCGCGCCGATTAGCGCAGGGCTCCGTGACGCCACGCTTAAATTATGAAACCCGCGTTGCGCGAATGTTTCAAAGATGCAGCTTGTGTTTCAGTTGAAGTACGAAGATATCAAAAGCGCGTCATGTTAATCCGCAGCGCTTTTACGTTGGGACGCAGCATCGGCCGTTCGTTATCCGGCGTCTCGAAGACGACGTCGACGATTTTTATTCCGCACTTATAAAACGGAGGTTTTTCCCTCTCGATTTCCTATGTCCGCGATGGGTACATGCGCACACGCGGCCAACGAAATTACAAAACGAACCGGGCGATCGGCCCGCGAGCCGCGTCCCTGTACGAGCTACGCGTATGGATCCCGAAATGTTCGATCAGTTCGCCGGCCCGCCAGCTGCCCGGTGGGAGGTATTGCGAGCCACGGCCATTAAGTCGCACTCAATCCGCTTCGATCGTAGCGATTCGAAAATAAAGAAACCCACGCTTGGCGTTTGCTACGTAAGGACACGTCCGCACGCCAAGGGGCGGGCGTAGAATGCTGGATGCATCGGTTCCAGGGCGCCTGGAACGTCGCCATCAGCTGCCGCATCTGACACACGGGCTGGTTGCGTTTCCGCGCCGCGTGTTGCCGTGGATCGAGCCGTGGTTCTTCATCTACGCGTGTCTGGGCGTCGTGCAGGACGGCGTGCTGCCGCTGTTGTTGCCGCTTTCTGCGGGAGGCTCTAGCCATGCGGGCGCGATTGTCGGCGTGATGAACCTCGCGGGTTTGACCTCGCCGTTCTGGGGTCATTTCGCGGACCGGCGGCGGCTGCACCGCCAGGTCCTGGTCGCCGGCATGCTGGTTGTGACCCTGGCGCTTCTGCTGATGCCGGCGCATCTCGGCCTGCCGCTGCAAATCGCCCTTGCCGGAATCCTCGGTATCGGCTTCGCCGCCGCAAACACCGTGGCGAACATCTTCATCATTGGCGTGCGGCCGCAGGAAGAATGGGATGCCCGGATCGGCGCCTTGCAGTTGCTGATAGGACTCGGCGAGGTCGTCGGCCTTCTGCTCGCCGGAATCATCGGCGGCCGCCACGCGCTGGCTTTCGGAGTTTCGGCGGCACTGGTTGCCTCGGCGCTGCCCATCGCGTTGATGACGCTGCGTGGCATTCAGGTGCCGGTTTCGCGTGCCGCGGTCGTAGCCCGCGCTCCGGTTGGCGGGCAAAGCTGCACCGGCTCGCCACAGCGGCATTTCCATCTGCCGACCTGGTCGGAACTCGTAAACCTGGTCCGCGAAGTCGATATGCCCTTTGCAAGGCTCTCGATCGTCTGGTTCGTGTCGTACGTCGCGATGAGCGCCGTGCTGACGATGTTTCCGCTGGCAATGGTTCGGGTGTTTGCGGTCTCGGATGGCTTGCCTGCTACGGCTTACGCCTTCGCTTCGGCGGCCAGCCTCGTCATTTTTCCGTGGGCGGTGAGTATCGCCGAGCGGCATAGCGAGTGGGCCGTGCTGCGGGTCGGACTTGTGGCCCGCACGATTGCCATCGCAGTGCTGGCCGGCGCCTTTTTGGCGCATGTCAGCGGCGTGCCGCTGGCCCTGACCGGGTTTGCCCTTTTTGTCATGGCGTGGCCCCTGCTGGGAGTGAGCAGCACGGCGTTGGTTGCGCAAAATGCGCCCGCGGAGAAAGGCGAGGCTCTCGGCGTGTTCAATGCCTCATCATCGGCAGCCGCGGCATTGGGTGCTTTTCTCGGCGGTTGGGGACTGGAAATAACCGACTACGGCACGATCTGCGTGGTGAGCGCCGTCGTCGTGGCAATCGCTTCGCTGTTCTCATACAACCAAAAAAGCCCCGTCGATTTCAAGAAAGCTGACGTGCCGCTTTCTCGATGACACGCCCGGGAACCAGGGGTCGACCTGATGCCCGGATGCGCGACACTGGCCTTTAGCTCGGAACGATCAAGGCCCGGAAAGATTATCCCGCTGTGTCGATTTGAGCGTTTTTTATTTGGCGGCGCGAAGTGTTGCGCGACTTGAGAATTAGTACCTGCGCATCCGGAGGAACTGGTGCATCGGTATCTCAAAATCGTTGCCGCGACGATCACGATGGCTTCGGGCGCCGCGGTTCATGCCGACGAGATTGACTACGATCCGATCAAGGTCAGCGACAGTCTGAATGCGATCTTTCAATTCGGTTCGGCCTCGACCAAGCAGGCCCTGAACGCCAACACGGTCACCCTTCTCACCGGTACGATCGGTGGAACCTATGTCCAGTTCGGTGCCGACCTCGCCTCCGTGCTTGACGACGGAGGCAAGCTGCGGGTCCTGCCGATCATCGGGCGGGGCTCGGTGCAGGGTGCCGCCGACATTCTGTTCCTGAATGGCGTCGATCTCGGCATCGTACGTACCGACACGCTCGACTATCTGGAGAAGAAGGGCTTCGCCAAGGAAATCAAAAAGCAGTTCACCTACGTGACGAGGCTCTATAACGAGGAGATGCAGGTCATCGCTCCGACCTCTATCAAAAGCCTGAATGATCTCGAAGGTAAAACGGTGAGCGTCGATCTGCCCGATGGCGGCACGTTCGTGACCGCCATGACGGTTTTCGACCGGCTCGGAATCAAGGCGAACTTCGTCTACATCGAGCAACGGATCGCAATGGAGAAGTTGAAGAAGGGTGAACTCGACGCCGTGATCGCGGTTGGCGGCAAGCCGTATGTCTCCGTCGCCAGCTTCAACAATGACGGTCGCTTTCATCTCGTGACAGTGGATTATTCGAAGCCGCTCGAGGGCGATTATCTGCCGGCGACGCTGACAGCAAAGGACTGTCCGGACTTGATTGCCGCGGGTGAGACGGTCGAGACGATCGCAGTCCCCTCGGTTCTGGCGGCGTATAACTGGGCGCCTGCAACCGAACGCCGCCGCAAGCTTGCGCTGTTCGTCGACGCCTTCTTCACGAAATTCGCGGAGCTGCAAAATCCGCCGTTTCATCCCAAGTGGAAAGAGGTCTCCTTGTCGGCGCCGCTTGCCGGCTGGAACCGTCTGCCGCTCGCGCAGCAATGGCTCAACCGGCATGGCGGTGAGCCGGTCAAGCGGCAACGCTTTGAGGCTTTTCTCCACGAGAACCCGACCGCGGCTAACGTCCGGTCGGACGCCGACAGGGAAGCGCTGTTCCGGCAATTTCAGGCGTGGGATGCAAAGAACAACGCGCGCGCGCAAGCGGATACCATGGAGGCTCGGGGTCGCGACCGTGACCTCCATGCACCGGCGCGCGTTGCGCGCATACACCACGCGCCCCGCAGGACGCGCGCCGCGACGCAGCCGGTTGGCAACCCGGTAGAGCAAGGCGCGGTTATCGAGTGCAACGATCCCCGCTGGCGTTCCGACGCGGCCTGCGAGCGGATGAACGAGCAGGCCACCCAAAACCTGATTCCCGGCACGCCTCAAACCACCGGGATATCCAACTTCTTCAATTGGCATTAGCTCGCGTCGAGGGCCGTCAGCGTTCGGGCGTTTCACGCTGCAGCCTGGCGCATCCATACCCGCGCCGGTGTCAGGTCGAGACTGTTGCAGGAACCTTCGATGACCACGACGCAGCCGCGCGAGCGACTGTCCTTTACGGGTCGAGTTCGGTGTCCCAATACAAATAATCGAGCCAGCTGTCGTGCAAGTAGTTAGGCGGAAACAGCCGGCCGTTGCGATGCAATTGATGAACCGTCGGCGCGAAAGGGGCCTGCCTCGGATACATCTGCGATTGGGCCGTGGTCATATTTCCCTTGCGCAAGTTGCACGGCGAACACGCCGCGACCACGTTCTCCCAGGTGGTCTGGCCGCCTTTGCTGCGCGGAATGATATGATCGAAAGTCAGGTCATCGGCGGCCGAGCAATACTGGCAGACGAATCGATCCCGCAGGAACACATTGAAACGGGTGAAGGCGGGATGCGTGGTCGGCTTGACGAAGGATTTCAGCGACACCACGCTGGGCAGCTGGATTTCGAAGGAGGGGCTGCGCACCGCGCGGTCGTAATGCTCGACGATATTCACACGGTCGAGGAACACTGCCTTGATCGCGTCCTGCCACGACCAAAGAGACAGCGGATAGTAACTCAGCGGCCGGAAGTCCGCGTTCAAAACCAGCACCGGCCAACCGCCTTGCGAGACATGTGCGTTCAAGTAACGCTCCTGGCCCCCGATTTGGCTGCGAAGCAGCTTGGGATGACATACTACAGGCAGCGTGACGGCATTGTGAAGAGCGTTGGAAAGCTTATCCGCCGCCGCCCAGGCAGGTATCCGGATTGCGTGATCGGCGTGAACCCCGCTAAACCGGGCCGGACGGCACTTTTCGGCCGCGTACGGATCCAGCGAAATGGTCACCACGTCCCGCTATTTTGAGGCCCCGCGCCGGCTGCGGGCATTCGTTCGGGCGCACGAAACCAGCCTGGTCGTCCTTGCGGCCCTGATCGGAACCATCGGCGGATTGGTGGTGGCCGCGATGAGCGCCGCGGTCGAGGGCCTTCACGTCTTGTTGTTCAACCTCGACGTCGGACAGCGGCTTTCGAGCCAGTTCAGGATCGATCCGCTGCGCGCGCTGCTGGTACCGAGCCTCGGCGGCCTGTTGCTCGGCGTGGCCTTCCTGGTGCTGGCGCGATGGCGGCCGGCGCGCGAAATCGATCCGATCGAGGCCAACGCGCTGCATGGCGGCCGGATGTCGTTTCGCGGCAGCGTGATCGTGGCGTTGCAGACGGTCTGGTCCAGCGGCGTCGGCGCCTCGGTCGGACTCGAGGCAGGTTATACCCAACTCGCCAGCGGCATCGGCGCTTCGCTCGGTCGAGGTTTTCATCTGCGCCGGGCCGATCAGCGCATCATGGTCGGCTGTGGCGCCGCCGCCGCGATCGCGGGCGCTTTCGGCGCGCCGCTGGCCGGCGCCTTCTACGCATTCGAACTGGTGATCGGAGGCTATACGCCGGCCAGCCTGACGCCGGTCGGTGTCGCCGCGGTCACGGGTTACTTCGTCGCGCATGCTTTCACCGTGCTGCAGGTGGGTGTCGGCGTTGGCCCGGTTGGCGACGTGCTGGGGCGCGATCTCGCGATCGCCGCGCTGCTCGGGGTGTTTTCGGCGCTGTTCGGCATTGCCATCATGCGCGGCGTGGCGCTGTGCGAGGCGTTGCTGGCGAAGACGAAAATCTGGCCGCCGTTGCGCACGGCGGTCGGCGGCCTCGGAGTGGGCGTGCTTGCATTGGTGACGCCGCAGGTGATGTCGTCGGGCCACGGCGCGCTGCATTTTGCCGGGTTCGTCTCCATACCGATGGCCGTCGTCGCCACGATGTTCTTTTTGAAAGCGATCGCCTCGATCATATCGCTGGGCAGCGGCTTTCGCGGCGGACTGTTCTTCGCCGCGCTTTTCCTGGGGGCGCTGGGCGGCCACCTGTTCGCCGCGGGCTTCGATGCGATCTGGCCCGGGCTCAAGCTCGACCCGAACGTCTACGCGATCATCGGCATGAGCGCGTTGTCGGCATCGGTGATCGGGGGCCCGCTGACGATGTCGTTCATCGCGCTGGAATCGACCGGCAACCTCTGGCTCACCACGGCCGTGCTGCTGGCGGTCATCATCTCGACGCAGATCACCCGCGAGCTTTTCGGCTATTCGTTCGCGACCTGGCGATTGCACTTGCGCGGCGAAACCATCCGCAGCGCGGCGGATGTGGGCTGGATCCGCGATCTCACGGTGCGGAGCCTGATGCGCTCTGACCTGACCACCGTCAGCGCCGACATCCCGATCGGGGAATTCCGCGGTAAGTTTCCGCTGGGATCGAAGACCCAGGTGGTCGCCGTCGACGCTTCGGGCCGCTACGCCGGGCTGGTGCTGGTGGCCGAGGCGCACGCCGTCGATCTCGAGGCGGCGAGCGGGCTCAAGGACATCCTGCATTTTCGGGACGTCGTGCTGCAACCCGTCATGAACATCCAGGAAGCCATCGCCGTCTTTGATGCCGCGGAAGCGGAATCGCTGGCCGTGGTCGAGGCCGACGGCGAGCAGAGACCGATCGGCGTCCTCACCGAGGCGCACGCCGTGCGACGCTATGCCGAAGAATCCGAGCAACGCCGGCGCGAGGCCATCGGCGATATTTGACCCGACGCGGCAGGGAATAATAGGCTTGCCACGCGTGCATCGCGTCGGGAGAGCCACATGGGCAGATGGTTGAGCGCGTTGGCGGCGGCGGCTTTGGCTGTCATCGCCGGCCTGACGCCGGCAATCGCCGTCGCGCAGGATTATCCGACGCGGCCGATCACCATGATCGTGCCGTTTCCCGCCGGAGGCGCGACCGATACCCTGGCGCGTTATCTGGCCGAGCGGATGCGGCCGATCCTGAAGCAACCGATTATCATCGAGAACATGGCGGGCGCCGCCGGCAGCATCGGCGTCGGTCGCGCCGCTCGCGCGCCCGCTGACGGCTACACGCTGAGCATCGGCACCTCGACCACGCACGTGTTGACCGGCGGCCTTTACACCCTTCCATTCGACCTGTTGAAGGGTCTGGAGCCGATCATCCTGATCGGCAGCGAGCCACTCCTGATCGTCGGCAAGAACGACCTGCCGGCGGATGATCTGGCCGGGCTGATCGCCTACCTCAAGGCGAATCCGAACAAGGCCTCGGCGGGCATCGCCGGCGTCGGCGCCACCGGTCACCTCGCGGGGCTTGCGTTGCAGAAGGCGACCGGGACCAGGTTTCAGTTCATACCCTATCGCGGCAATGCGCCCGCGATGCAGGACCTGCTGGCGGGGCAAATCGATTTCATGGTCGAGCCGTCCTCGAACTTCAAGGGATTGCTCGGCACCAAAAGCGTCAAGCCCTTTGCGATCACCGGGCGCAAGCGGTTGTCTTCGTCGCCCGACATTCCGACCGCGGACGCCGCCGGGCTGCCCGGGTTCTTTGCTTCGCTCTGGTACGGGCTTTGGGTTCCCAAGGGAACGCCGAAGGACATCATTGCCAAGCTGAACGTGACGATGGTCCAGGTCCTGGCCGATCCGTCGACCCGAAAGCGGCTCGATGATCTCGGCATTCAGATTTCGCCACACGACCAACAATCGCCCGAGGCGCTGCGCGAGCTTCAAAAAGCGGAAGCGGAACGGTGGTGGCCGATCATCAAGGCGTCCGGGCTCAAGGGCGAATGACGGCGCTAAATTTTCTCGAGCTTCTGAATACAGCGAGCCACCTGCAATTCCGGCGGCATGGTCGTATCGGGGAAGCTGGTCTTCCAGTCGGTGACCCCGACCTCGCCGATATAGATGTCGCCCCTTGAATCGAGCGCGATACCGTGGGGCGCGAGGAATTTGCCGGGTTCGAGGCCGGGGCCGTTTTCGCCGCCGAGCCGCGCCACCCGCTTCCCCTGCGTATCCACGACGGTCAGCCGCGGGCCGAGGTTCGGTACCTTGCGATTGACGGGCATGCCGGGGCCGAGTTCGCCGATGATGAAATTGGGCCGCTTGCCGCCACAGCAGTGCAGCGCACAGGGCCGATGCAGATTATTCCACTGCGCCTCGTATTTGCCGTTGCCGTCGAACACCTGCACGCGATGGTTCTCGCGGTCGGCGACGTAGACGAAGCCGTCGAGATCCGTGGCGATGTTGTGGACGATGTTGAACTGGCCGGGATCGCTGCCAGGCTCGCCCCAGCTTTTGATCAGCTTGCCGTCGGGCGAATATTTGTGGACGCAGGCGTTTCCATAACCGTCGGACACGTAGATCTCGCCCTTGGGCGAGAGCGCGGTGTGGGTGCAGCGGTGGAACGGCTCGCCGCTCATGAACGGCGCCGGCTTGTTCGGGATGCCGATGGTCAGCAGCACTTTGCCGTCGGTTGAACACTTGCGTACCGTGTGGTCGCCGTCATCGGTGCAGTAGAGATTGTCGTCGGCATCGATGTGCAGTCCGTGCGCGCGGCTGAACAGGCCTTCGCCCCAGCTCCGCAGGAAATTGCCTTCGCGATCGAGCACCACCATCGGGTGGATGCCGCGGTTGAACAGGTAGATGCGGTCCTTGCTGTCGACGGCCACCGAGGCGACGTCGGTCAGGCTCCATCCGTCCGGCAGCTTCGCCCAGTTCTCCACCACGCGGTAGCGGTGCTCGCCCGATCCGAGAATGGCTGGCATGTGGTGATGTCCCCCCTAAGATATTCGTCGCCGTCATTCCGGGGCGGACGAAGTGCGAACCAGGACGTGCAATTGCACATCGGAGAATCTCGAGATTCCAGGCCTGGTCCTTCGGTCCATCCCGGAAACACGCATCCGTATCATTCGATCCCCGGATGCGCCCCTACCTCGCCCGGCAACAAACCTTCTTCGATCGCCTTGATCTGCAGCGCGAGATATTTCGAGTTGATGCGGCATTGCGCCAGGCTGCCGGCGATGAACCAGAGGCCCGGCTGGCCGGTGCGGGTGTACATGTTGCGCAATTCCTGTCCGTCGCCGAATCCCCAGATCGGGCCGACCCGCGCCGTCACTTCATCACCGAACAGCTGACGGACCAGATGCTCCTGCGGCTTGTAACCGGTCGCCAGCACGATCAGGTCGGCCGGCACCGTGGCGCCGTCCTTCATGCGGGCGCCGCCGGCGACAAACGAATCGATGTCGTTGAACTGCGCCAGTTTGATCGCGCCGGCCGCAACCAGGTCGGAGCAGCCGACGTTGAAGTAATAACCCCCGCCGCGGGTGAGGTATTTGAACTGCCAGCCGGTGCCGCCCTCGCCGAAATCAAGCTTGAAGCCCACGCGCGCCAGGCCATCAAGCAATTCCCTGTCCAGGTTTTTCGACTGTTCGGTCAGCATGACGTGGTTTCGCTTCGCCAGCGTCAGCGGCATCGAGGTCGCAATCAGGTCGTTGTCTTCCAACGTACCCTCGTTATACGCCGCGTAGGCCAGTTGCGCCGACGGCTCGATATTGGTGATCAGGGTCGGGCTGCGCTGAACCAGAGTTACTTCGGCGCCGCTCGAATGCAGATCCTGCGCGATGTCGTGACCGCTGTTGCCGGTGCCGATCACGATCGCTTTCCTGCCGTTCCACGCTTCGCCGTCCTCGTAGCGGTTGGAATGCAGCACCGTGCCGCCGAAGTCTTTCAGGCTCGCAATATCGGGCAGGTTCGGAATGCCGCTGACGCCGGTCGCCATCACGATATGTCGCGGCCGCAGCGTGCGGGTGGTGCCGTCGGTTCGGCGCAGCGATACAAACCAGCGGCCTTCGGCTTCGTCATAGGTGCCGCTTTCGAGCGCGGTGCCGGTCCAGAAGTTCAGCTCCATGCTCTCGACGTAAGCCTCGAACCAGTTGGCCAGCTTATCCTTCGGAATATAGACCGGCCAGTTCGGCGGGAACGGCATGTAAGGCAGATGGTTGACTTGCACCTGATTGTGCAGCGTCAGCGCATGATAGCGTTTGCGCCAGTTGTCGCCGATCCGCGCTTCGCGATCGACGATCAGCGTATCGATCCGCAGTTGCTTCAGCCTCGCCGCGATCGACAGCCCGGCCTGACCGCCGCCGACCACCAGCACATCGGGATCGCGGTCGTCATATCGAACCGCGGCCTTGCGTTGATCGAGCCAGTTGGGCCCTCTGAAATCGCGCGAATAAGCCTGCCCTCGCGGCCGCGAAGTTCCCTGTCGCTCCTCATATCCCTTCAACTCGTCGAGCGCGGTCAATAGCGTCCAGGCTTTCAGCCGGTTGGCATCGCCTGCATCCGGTATCAGCCGCACAATTCCGCTGCCGCGGCCGAGCGCAGTCTCGAACTTGAAAATCGCTTCGATCGTGGAGGTACCCACGCGGATGACGCGGCGCGGCGGCGCGCGGTCCGGATCGATCCGGACCGTTGTCGGTTTGGCAACTGCGGTACGTGCCGCCAGTTCGTGCAGAATGGCAGCGGCGCCGTTGACCGTTTGCAGGTTCCAACTCAGTGCCAGCACGTCGCGCCAAAAACTGTCCAAATGAAACAGGCCATCCAGCGTGCCGTCATCGGGTGCGCCGAGGGCGCGTTCGAAATACGCCAGCCAGCTTTCCACGGCGAGCGAGATATCGTCGGTTTTGTCCAGCATTCGCGACCTCGTGACGGCCGTCTTCGCGGCCTTCGCGGCGTTTCCCGATCGCAACGCTATACGCTTTGGGCTGCTGCAGAAAGCGCCTCAGCGCGTTTTCAGGCGAAGTGGACACCGGTTCGCGCAAAGAAAACGCGTCATGCCAAGAATCTAGTCCAGCATGGACAGCATATGGCCCTGATCCGGCGGAATGCGGCCATCGAGCATATCGAGATAGGTCCGCTGCACGGCCTGCCGGCCTCGGCCTTCGATCACCGTGAGGCGATGTTCCAGCATCGGGGCAAAGCCCGACCACGCCGCGGTGAACCTTTTGTCGATGCCGCCGGGTCCCCATTCCCTGCCGCGCTTGCGAATCTGGTCGGGCGCGAAAAACCACGCCGGCTTGGCCCCCGGCAATTCCGGTTCATCCGCAGCCGTGGCGCGATGGGTAAACCCGATGCGCCCCGAATATCTCATCTGTTCGCCGAAGTGTCGATGCAACTCAACGCGGAGGGCGCTGTTGCCGGCCATGTCCACTAACGCGACCGGTGAGTCCAATGGCAGCGACGTCGCACGATCGTAGCTGACGACGTCGTGGTAGCAGCCGAGCGACTTGACAAAATCGGCATTGGACGCCGAGGTCAGTCCGACCACCTGGATATCGCCGCCCCGCGCATGCAGCAGGTGTGCGAGGCCGAACGCGGTCTTGCTGGAAGCACTGGACAGCATGATCCGGCGGGCGCCGTAGAATTCGTTTTCCGCGAGATAATCGTCGACCAGGAAGGACAGCATGAACAGCGGCCGCAGCAGCGCCTGGAAGTCGCCTTGCCGTCCGGCAAAAGCAGGATTGCCGCCGACGCGCGCATAGGCGTTATAGACCGGCGCGACGTCCCGGCGATGCGCGGCGGCGTCGCGCAGGCTACGCTTTCCGACGTCGGCGGCCTCGATCACCAGATGCGTCGCCATCGGGAAATAGCCGAACAGCCGTTCGCCTTCGTCGATACCTGGATGACGCGAGGCGACTACCTCGCCGAATCCCCACACCGGAATGTTGCCGAAACCTTCCGGTGCAGGAAACAGCTGCCAGTATTTCAGCTCATCGCCGAGCAGGGCATAGCTGATGTTGTTGGCGGTGAAGGCGAAGCGATCGACTTTGATCAAGAGGCTGTCTTCAGGCAACCGCGCGGCGTCGACGATCTCGACGTCGATGAATTTGCATTGCTGCAGATCGTGGCGTGCAACCACGAAGTCCGTGGATTTCATCTGTTCGATCCCGGCGTTTTTCGCGCCGCGATCTTTGCTCTTGCAGATGTCGGTTTTGCGACAGGCATGTTGTTTAAAACGGCGTTCGGATCCGCCTGTTCGCCGATCACGCCCTCGCGCCTCTTCAGTACGCGGTAGTAACTCCACCACAGATGCGCCGCGGCGCCGCGCATCGGTCGCCAGGGCTCGGCAAGCGGCGCCATCTCCTTGAACGTCGGCCGCGTCTTCAATCCGAGGCCGATCCTGACGGCTTCCTGCACGGCGATGTCGCCCGCGGGCCAGGCGTCGCCATGTCCGAGACAGAACAGCAGATAGACCTCGGCAGTCCATGGTCCGATCCCATGCAGCGCCGTCAGCGTGTTGTGCGCCGCGTCGGCTTCCTCGTTCGCGAGCACGTCGAGGTTCAATCGCTCGGCGACGAGTTCGCGGGCGATGCTTTTCAAGGTCTTGATCTTGGCCGCCGACAATCCGAGCCGACCGAGGCGATCGGCGCGGGCGCGCAGCAACGCGTTGTGATCGAACGGGTCGAATGCGGCGGTAAGCCGGGCCCAGATGGCGCCGGCGCTCGCGGTGGAGAGTTGTTGGCCGGTGACGATCGCGGCGAGGCCGGCGAAGCCGGGCTCCCGCCGCCGCAGCGCCGGCATGCCCGTAAGTGCGAGGATAGGCTTAAGTCGCGGGTCCTGCGCGACCAAGGTCTCGATGGCCTCGTCGAGGTCGGCCTGGGTTTCGAAGTGGATAGTCATTTTTCACGATTCTTGGTTAAGGGCCGGGGATGCGGACGGTTTACGTCGCCGGCCGGGACGAACGACGATGTCCGGCCATCATGAGACCCATGTTGTCGAGATTTATATTACAATGTCGCCACCCGTTTTCCGATTTGCGCCGAGCCCGAACGGCTATCTGCATCTCGGCCATGCTTTTTCGGCGCTGTTGAATTTCGATCTGGCGCGGCAGGCCGGTGGGAGATTGCTGCTGCGGCTCGAAGATATCGATAGGGTTCGCTGCAAGCCGGAATTCGAGACCGCGATCTATCAAGACCTCGCCTGGCTCGGTATCGCCTGGGAAGAGCCGGTGCGGCGCCAATCCGATCACTTCGCGGATTATCGCGCCGCGGTCGAGGCCTTGTCGGCGTTGAGGCTGGTTTATCCGGGTTTCGAAAGCCGCGCCGAGATCGCGGGCTTGGTGGCTCAGCGCGAGACCGGCGCCCCGTGGCCGCGCGACCCCGATGGCGCGCCGCTCTATCCCGGCACGGCGAAGCGGCTGCCGCTCGCCGCCCGCATGCGGTTGCTTGAATCGGGAGCGGCTTACGCGCTGCGGCTCGATATGGCGGCGGCGTGCGCGCGCGCCGGCAGCCTTGGCTGGACCGAGCGCGGCGAGGGACCCGCGGGGGAAACCGGCGCGGTGGCGGCCCGGCCGCAGGCCTGGGGCGACGTGATTCTGGCGCGCAAGGAAACGCCGACCAGCTATCACCTCTCGGTGGTGGTCGACGACGCGCTGCAGGGCGTGACGAATGTGGTGCGCGGCCAGGATTTGTTCTGGTCGACGAGCGTGCATCGCCTGCTGCAAGAGCTGCTCGGATTGCCGGCGCCGGTCTACCGGCATCACCGCCTGGTACGCGACGCGGCCGGGCAGAAACTGTCGAAATCGAGCGCCGCCACCGGCCTGCGCGAACTCCGTGCCGGCGGCGCGACACCGGCTGACGTCCGCCGCCTGGTCGGGCTGCCGCAATGATCGCAAATAGGGTGAAGGCGCCGCGCCGCGTGACTTCCGATAGCCGGCCATGGCATGCTCAGGCCGGGCCGGGGTCAGGGGAATCATGGCGCCGAGATCACCGCGCAATATGCCGCCCTTGAAACGACGGCCAACGAAGCGACGCGCTGCCGCGGGCAAGCCACCCAAGCGCGCGGCGTTGCCGGCCGGTCCCGGGATGGTGGAGGCGGCGCTCGCGGCGTTCGCGCACGAGGTCCGGACGCCGCTGACCGGAATTCTGGCCATCAGCGATCTCCTGGCGACGTCCGGTCTCGGCGAACGCGAGCGGCGATGGGTCGATACCATCAAGGCCGGCGCGGAACACCTCGCCAGTCTTGCGACGCTGTTCGTCGATGCCGCAAAAAGCGCCAACGGCGAGCCCGCCGTCCAGCAGCACATGTTCGACCTGCGGGCACTGGCGCGCAGCATCGGGGATTCGCTGGCGGGCCGAGCGGCGGCGAAAGGACTGCGATCGTCGGTCGATATTTCGGAAAACCTGCCGTCGCTGGTGGTCGGCGATCCCGTTCGTCTCCGCGCCGCGCTGGAAAACCTGATCGACAATGCGGTGAAGTTCACCGAACAGGGCCAGGTCGCGCTCAAGGTGTCGGCCAAACGCGGCTTGAAGGGCAAGGTCGGCGCCGCCTTCGCGGTTTCCGACAGCGGCATCGGCGTCACACTGGTCGAGATCAAGCGGCTGTTCCGCCCGTTTTCCCAGGCCAATGTCAGCATCGCGTCGCGTTTCGGCGGCGCGGGGCTGGGTTTGTGGTCGGTGAAACAGCTGGCTCGCTCGATGGGAGGCGACATCGTCATCGCGCCGCGGCGTGGCGGCGGGACCACCTTCACGCTGACGGTGGCGTTGGCGCGCGCCAAGGCTGCGAAGGTCGTCAACGGGAGCGTGGTTACCGACCTGCCGGCCGCCTCGCTGCCCGCGATGCGGATACTCAGCGTCGAGGACAACCCATTCGGCCGCGTCGTGCTCAATACGATCCTGGCTGAACTCGGTCACCAGGCGGAATTCATCGGACGAGGCGAGGAAGCGACCGAACGGATCGGACGGGGCGAGTTCGACGCGGTGCTGATGGACATGGTGTTGCCGGGCATCGACGGCGTCGAGGCGATCAGGCGCATCCGCGCCTTGAGCGCGCCGCTCGGTCGGATCGCGATCATCGGGGTGTCGGGCCGCGGCGATGATGAGGCGGCCTCGCGCGCGGCCGGCGCCGACGCCTTTCTGCTCAAGCCCGTGAGCCCGAGGGCTTTAGCGACTGCGCTGCTTGAAGCGACACGCCCTCGGGCAGCCGCGATTTCATGATCGCCGCGTTCAGTTCGCCGCCATACACGAAAATCGCGGCGATAAAATACAGAAAAACCAGCGCAATGATGACGGAGGCAAGTCCGGCATACATCGTGACGTAATTGTTGGCGAAGCGCGCGAGATATTGGCCGAACACGATGCCCGAGATCAGCGACGCCACGAAGGTGAAGACAATGCCGGGCAGTATTTGAAGGAAGCTGCGGCGTCCCGCCGGAAGCCAAGCGTGCAGAATAAGCAGCGCGGCGATCAGCGCCAGTGTCGTGATGCCGTAACGCGCAAGGTTGAGCAGGCGTTCGTTGGTTTCGACGATCAACGGAATGTGGCGGCGTGCGGCTTCCAGTATCAGCGGGCCGAGTACGATCAGGAACGCCATCGCCAGTGACGTAACGGCGGCCACCAGCGTGTAGCCGATCGAACTCGAGGCGGAGCCAGTACCAGCGCCTGGGCTCGACAATGGCATAGGCGCGGTTGAGCGCGACCCGCAGCGCCTCGACGCCGTTCGACGCAAAATACACCGCCAGGACGGCGCCGATGGTCAGTGCGCCCCCGCGGGTGGTGGTCAGCACCTCGTGAATCTGGCCCGATAGCGAAGCGGCGACCTGGTCCGGCCAGGTTTGCAGCAGGAGCCCCGCGGCCTGGTCGGCGAGTTCCTTTGATCCGAAGAAGCCCGCCAGCGACGTCAGCACGATCAGGAACGGGAACAGCGCCATCAGCGTCGACAGCGCGATATGGCTGGCGATCGCCCAGCCGTCATCGGCGAGAAACGTGTAAAACGCATCCATGACCACCAGATAGACGTAGCGAATTTGGCTCACAATTCCACCTGACCTGGCAAGACCGGTTCTAAGACCAATTCAATCTGTCGCGCCGGTAGTGCCGACGTGAGGTTACCGCACCGGCTGCGGCAACCTCGGCAGGACGAAGTTCGGAAAGCAAAGCACCAGCCGACCTTCTGATATTATTGGGTTAAAAGCCAGATCGTTCCCTGGAGATACACCCGGTGGCAGCGCCGTTGGCGGACCTCCGGTGCGGTGCTATGTACCCCAAATGGCTTCCTTCCTGAGTATGATCATCCTTCCCATTGCGCTCGGCGCCGTGACCCTGGTGCTGTTGCTCGGCCTGCTCAACATGATGCGGGGCGGTTCGCCGAACCGGTCGCAGAAGCTGATGCAGCTGCGGGTGCTGCTGCAATTCGTCGCGATCGTCCTCACCATGCTGACGGTCTGGGTCTTGGGCCGCTAGGCGAAGTAATTTACCGGCGGGTCGGAGCGCCGGTGTACCCTCTCCGATCGGAGAGATGAACACGGAGCCGGAGATGGTCGTCCTCAATCGGATCTACACGCGAACCGGCGATGACGGCACCACTGCGCTCGGCAGCGGCGAACGGCGTCCGAAATACGATCTGCGCATCGGCGCCTATGGAACCGTCGATGAAACCAATGCCGCGATCGGCCTTGTGCGGCTCCATCTGGCAGAGGCGCGCGACTTGGATACGATGCTGGGCTTGATCCAGAACGATCTGTTCGATCTGGGGGCCGATCTCGCTGTGCCGCAGCGCGAGGGCAAGACCGAGCGGCTACGGGTGCTGGCGAGCCAGGTCGAACGCCTCGAGCACGATATCGACAGTCTGAATGCGAGGCTTTCGCCTTTGACCTCGTTCGTGTTGCCGGGCGGCACGCCGGCCGCGGCGCACCTGCATCTGGCGCGCACCATATGCCGCAGGGCGGAACGGATCATGGTGGAACTTGCGGCGCAGCCCAACGAATCCGTCGGCGATGCCGCGATCCAGTATATGAATCGCCTGTCGGACTTTCTGTTTGTGGCGAGCCGCTGCGCCAACGATAATGGTGCCGGCGATGTGCTATGGGTACCCGGACAGAACCGCTGAGGCGACCGGGGCGGGCGCGATTTTTGGCCGCCCCGCGTTGACCAAAATTAGCCGTACCTTTAGGTTCCGCGCCCAAGTGTTGGACCAAGTGCCAAACAAGTGTCAAACGAGTGATCAAACCTGAAATTCAAGTGAAAGTGGATCGATGAAGGTTCTGGTACCGGTAAAAAGGGTGGTCGATTACAACGTCAAGGTCCGCGTCAAGAGCGACGGATCGGGCGTTGAACTGTCCAAC
The DNA here is from genome assembly GCA_963756215.1 of uncultured Alphaproteobacteria bacterium. Classification (GTDB taxonomy): domain Bacteria; phylum Pseudomonadota; class Alphaproteobacteria; order Rhizobiales; family Xanthobacteraceae; genus Bradyrhizobium. Next base: position 25,167 of record CAVWMY010000009.1, read on the forward strand.
GTCAAGATGTCGATGAACCCGTTCGATGAGATCGCGGTCGAGGAAGCGCTGCGGCTGAAAGAGGCCGGCAAGGCGACCGAGGTCGTGGTGGTGTCGATCGGCCCGGCGCAGGCGTCGGAAACCATCCGGACCGGTCTCGCCATGGGCGCCGACCGCGGTATCCTGGTCAAGGCCGAAGGCAATGTCGAGCCGCTGGCGGTCGCGAAAATTCTGAAAGCCATCGTCGATGAGGAAAAGCCCGGCCTCGTCATCTTGGGCAAGCAGGCGATCGACGATGACTCCAACCAGACCGGCCAGATGCTGGCCGCGCTGCTCGGCTGGTCGCAGGCCACCTTTGCTTCCAAGCTCGAAGTCGACGGCTCCGATTTCAAGGTGACACGCGAGGTCGACGGCGGCCTGCAGACCGTCAAGCTCAAGGGACCGGCGATCGTCACCACCGACCTGCGGCTCAACGAGCCGCGCTATGCCAGCCTGCCCAACATCATGAAGGCGAAGAAGAAGCCGATCGCCGACAAGAGCGCGTCCGAATACGGCGTCGATCTCGCCCCGCACCTTGAAATCCTCAAGACATCCGAGCCGCCCGGCCGCAAGGGAGGCGTCAAGGTCAAGGACGTCGCGGAGCTGGTCGCGAAGCTGAAGAACGAAGCCGGGGTGCTCTGATGACGACGCTGTTGATTGCCGAACACGAACACGCCGCGCTCAAGGACTCCACCAACAAGGCGCTGACCGCGGCCAGCCAGATGGGCGGCGAGGTCCATGTGCTGGTCGCCGGTGGCGGCGAGGGCACCAAGGCTGCGGCCGAGGCGGCCGCCAAGCTCGCCGGCGTCAAGAAGGTGCTGGTCGCCGAAGGCGACGCCTATGCCCACGATCTGGCCGAGCCGCTGGCCGCACTGATCGTGGCGCTGGCGCCCGGTTATGACGCTTTTGTCGCGCCCGCGACCTCGCGCTTCAAGAACGTGATGCCGCGCGTCGCCGCCCTGCTCGACGTGATGCAGGTGTCGGAAATCATCAAGGTGGTTTCGCCCGACACGTTTGAGCGGCCGATCTATGCCGGCAACGCGATCCAGACCGTGAAGTCAAAGGACGCCAAGAAAGTCATCACGGTGCGCACCTCGACCTTCGCCGCGGCCGGCGAGGGCGGCAGCGCGGGAATCGAAAATGCCCCGGCCGCGGCCGATCCGGCTTTGTCGAGCTTCGTCGGCGAGGAAGTCGCCAAGAGCGATCGTCCCGAACTGACCTCGGCGAAGATCATCGTTTCCGGCGGGCGGGCGATGCAGAGCCGGGAGAACTTCGCCAAATATATCGAGCCGCTGGCCGACAAGCTCGGCGCCGGCGTCGGTGCGTCGCGCGCGGCGGTCGATGCCGGATATGCACCCAACGACTGGCAAGTCGGCCAGACCGGCAAGGTGGTGGCGCCGGAACTGTATGTCGCGATCGGCATCTCCGGTGCGATCCAGCATCTCGCCGGCATGAAGGACTCCAAGGTGATCGTCGCGATCAACAAGGATGAGGACGCGCCGATCTTCCAGGTCGCCGATTACGGCCTGGTGGCGGATCTGTATCAGGCCGTTCCCGAGTTGACCGAGGCGCTCGGCAAGCTCGGAAAGTAGCGGCGGCTCAAAACCGCGCGTATCCCGCGAAGCGAGCCTGGCTCCGCCATCGGGATCCGCGCATCTGGAATACAAGGTCCGGATATGAAGTCTGGATCAGGGGGGCATTTTCTGAAACAAAATGCTCTGCCGGAAAAGCTCCGGCCGGTAGTATGAAGGCAATGGGCTGACGTCCGGCGCGTCGCCCCGGTGAGATGACGATATGGCTGCGAAAATCAAGAAGGTCGGCGTGATCGGGTCGGGTCAGATGGGCAACGGCATCGCCCATGTGGCGGCGCTGGCCGGGCTGGACGTGGTGCTCAATGATGTATCGGCCGACCGGCTCAAGTCCGGCATGGCAACCATCAACGGCAATTTGTCACGCCAGGTTTCCAAGAAAATCATCACCGAAGACGACCGCAAGAAGGCGCTCGGCCGGATCGTTTCCGCCGATACGATGGAGGGGCTTGCCGATTGCGATCTGGTGATCGAGACCGCGGTGGAGAAGGAAGAGATCAAGCGCAAGATCTTCCACGACCTCTGCGCGGTGCTCAAGCCGGAAGCCATTGTCGCTTCCAACACCTCGTCGATTTCGATCACGCGACTTGCCGCGTCGACCGACCGTCCCGAGCGCTTTATCGGCATTCATTTCATGAATCCGGTGCCGTTGATGGAACTGGTCGAACTGATCCGCGGTATCGCCACCGACGACGTGACGTTCGATGCGGCAAAGGAATTCGTCACCAAGCTCGGCAAGCAGGTCGCGGTATCGGAAGATTTTCCGGCTTTCATCGTCAACCGCATCCTGCTGCCGATGATCAACGAGGCGATCTACACGCTGTATGAAGGCGTCGGCAACGTCGAGGCGATCGATGCGGCGATGAAGCTCGGCGCGCACCATCCGATGGGCCCGCTCGAACTGGCTGATTTCATCGGCCTCGATACCTGTCTGTCGATCATGCAGGTGTTGCATGAGGGGCTGGCCGATTCCAAATACCGGCCTTGCCCGCTGCTGGTGAAATACGTCGAAGCCGGCTGGCTCGGGCGCAAGACCCAGCGCGGTTTCTACGACTATCGCGGCGACAAACCGGTTCCGACGCGCTGAGTTTCAGCGGCGGCCGATTCGAATTTTCTTAACCGATGCTGGGTACGGTGCGCGCACTGGAGTGTTGCGTATGGATATGAGTTTGGTGACGAGTATTCTCATGGCCCAGGCCGGGAATACTCAGACGCAGGTCGCGACGTCGGTCCTGAAGTCGAACATCGATGCCGAGAAATCCGCGGTTCAGACATTGCTCGGCATGCCCCCGTCGACGGCCAATCTCGGCCCCGGCATTGGCGGCAATCTCGACATCGCGGCCTAAAGCCCCGCCGCTGCCGGTTTGAGCGCCGCCGAGATCAGCTTGACGGCGTCCTCGCTTGCCCAATCCGCCGGACCGGCGATGGTGGCGATTTCGCAGCCCTTGCCGTCGACCAGCACCGAGGTCGGCATCCCCAGCGCCCGGCCCACGCTTTTAAGGTCCTGGAAAACCTTGGCTTTGTCGTCGGTGAAGTAGCCGAGCCGGGTCAGGTTGGCGTCTTTCAGGAAATTCCTCGGCTTGTCCGGGTCGCGGGTGTCGATATTGACCGCGACGACCTCGAAGTCGGGGCCGCCGAGTTTGGCCTGCAGGCGATCGAGCGCCGGCATTTCCTTCCGGCACGGCACGCACCAGGTGGCCCACAGGTTCAACAGCACGGTGCGCCCGCGCCAGTCCGAGAGCTTTTTCGGCTTGCCGTCGGCGTCCTCGAAGGCGAGATCGGGCAGCTTCATCGGTGCCGTCGCCATGGTCAGCGCGGCGACCTCGCCTTGCGCCAGCGGCGCGAGCTTGCCCGAAAGCGCGACGGCCGGCCGGCATGCCGGATCGCCGGCCGCGGCGCGCCCCAGGCCGCCGATCCCGTAGACGCCGGCATAACCGATTGCCGCCCCGACCAGCACCGCTCCGATCACAAGCGGAATTCGGCGCGTGGCGGCCGGGCGGGGCGCAGGCTGGTCAGGCATATCGTTTGTCATCCTGTATCAGATACGGCTATGCAGAGCCTATGTTACGGTCGATCGAGGCGGTCACGCCGGCGCGTTTTTCAGGCAGGCGAGATCGGCGGCAGGATATGAGCAACAAGTCATGAGCAACAAGATGTGGGGCGGCCGGTTCACCGAGCGTCCCGATGCGATCATGGAGGAAATCAACGTCTCCATCGACGTCGATCGTCACCTTTACGCCCAGGACATCGCCGCGTCCAAGGCCCATGCTGCGATGCTGTCAGCGCAAGGCATCATAACCGTGAACGATGCGAAAAATATCGCCAAGGGTCTAGACACGATTTTGTCAGAAATCGGCAAGGGATCGTTCGATTTCAAGCGCGCGCTGGAGGACATTCACATGAATGTCGAGAGCCGGCTTGGCGAACTGATCGGGCCGGCGTCGGGCCGGCTGCATACCGCGCGTTCGCGAAATGACCAGGTGGCGACCGATTTCCGTCTCTACGTTCGCGACGTCATCGATGAGACCGACGCCGCGCTGGCGGCGTTCCAGCGCGCGCTGGTGGAGCGGGCACTGGAGCATGCCGGCACTGTAATGCCGGGCTTCACGCATCTGCAGACCGCGCAACCGGTGACGTTCGGGCACCATCTGCTGGCCTATGTCGAGATGGCCGCGCGCGACCGCGGCCGCTTCGCCGATGCGCGTAAACGCCTGAACGAATCGCCGCTCGGCGCGGCGGCGCTGGCGGGCACGTCTTTTCCGATCGATCGCCATGCCACGGCCAAGGCGCTCGGCTTCGACCGGCCGATGGCCAATTCGCTCGATGCGGTTTCGGACCGCGACTTCGTGCTGGAAACGCTGGCGGCGGCGTCGATATCGGCGGTGCACCTGTCGCGCTTCGCCGAGGAAATCGTGATCTGGACCTCGCCGCTGGTGGGCCTGGTGCGCCTGAGCGACAAATTCACCTCCGGCTCCTCGATCATGCCGCAGAAACGAAATCCGGACGCCGCCGAACTGGTTCGCGCCAAGACCGGCCGGGTGATAGGCGCGCTCACGGCGCTGCTGATCGTGATGAAAGGCCTGCCGCTCGCCTATCAAAAGGACATGCAGGAGGACAAGCAGGGCGCGATGGAGGCGTTCGGCGCGCTCTCGCTGGCAATCCGCGCCATGACCGGCATGGTCGCCGACATGGAGCCGGATGCGGGGCGGATGAAGCAGGCCGCCGGCGATGGTTACGCCACCGCCACCGATCTGGCCGACTGGCTGGTGCGCACGCTGAAAATGCCGTTCCGCGAGGCCCATCACGTGACCGGTCGGATCGTCGCCGAGGCATCCAGGCAAGCCATCGCGCTGCATGAACTGCCATTGGCGGAGATGCAGGCCGTGGAGCCCCGGATTACCGGCGACGCGCTCAAGGTGCTGTCGGTCGAGGCCTCCGTGAAGAGCCGAACCAGCTATGGTGGAACCGCGCCTAAAAACGTGCTTTCACAGGCAAAAGCCTGGCTCAAGCGGTTGGAACAAAGAGCAAAATCGGGCTGAACCTTGGATTGGGCGGTAATTTCCTCGCTCTGCAGTCTCGCCACGGCGGGGCAATCTTTGTATGGTGGCGTCACTTTGGGGATATCGCCGTAAATCGTAGTTCAAGCCCTTTGTCGCGGAAATGGGCCGTCATCGCGCTTGCTGCCGCGGTGCTGGCGCTGGCGGGGTGTGGGCGCAAGGGTCCGCTCGACCTGCCGCCGACGGGGACGCAACCGTCCGCGACGGCTCCGGCCGATACCGAAACCGAGCAGGCGAACAAGCCGAGCGTGTTCAACCCTGCCTATGGCAGCGACTCCCAGCCGGCCGCCGCCAAAGGTGCCAAGCGATCGTTCATCCTCGATCCGCTATTGGGGGATTGAACACGGCGCAGCCGACCCGGTAATCCCTGCGGTCCTGTCGCATCCCGATAGCCATTCCTGCAATCCAGAACCCGCGCCTGAATCATGTTTTGCCGAAGGGCTCCCGGCGTGGGATACGAAGCCTGAACCGGAAGCTCGACCATGAATCACTTCGACTATCGCAACGGCGTGCTTCATGCCGAGGCGGTTGACCTCGCGGCGCTGGCGGAGACCGTCGGCACGCCGTTTTATTGCTATTCGACCGCGACGCTCGAGCGTCATTACCGGGTCTTCACCGAAGCCTTTGCCGGGGAAAAGGCGCTGGTGTGCTACGCCATGAAGGCGAACTCCAACCAGTCGGTGCTGCGCACGCTGGCAAAGCTTGGCGCCGGCGCCGATGTGGTTTCGGGCGGCGAGCTCAAGCGTGCGCTGGCGGCCGGCATCCCGCCGCAGAAGATTTTGTTTTCCGGCATCGGCAAGACCGAAGCCGAATTGCGCGCGGCACTGGCCGCGGACATCCTCTGCATCAACATCGAATCCGAGCCCGAGCTCGAACTGCTGTCGCGGCTGGCCGTCGAGAGCGGGAAAACCGCGCGGATTTCGGTGCGGGTCAATCCCGACGTCGATGCCGGCACCCACGCCAAGATCTCCACCGGCAAATCGGAAAACAAATTCGGCATCCCGCTGGCGCGGGCACGCGGAGTTTACGCCCGCGCAGCGAAGCTGCCGGGAATCCAGGTCACCGGCGCCGACATGCATATCGGCAGCCAGATCACCGACCTCGGCAAGATGGAAACCGCGTTCCGGATCCTGGCTGAATTCGTCCAGACGCTGCGCGCCGACGGGCACGCCATTTCGCACATCGATTTCGGCGGCGGTCTCGGCATCCCCTATTACATGGACCGCGAGGCACCGCCGGCGCCTGCGGCCTATGCCGCGATGGTCAAGCGGGTGACGCACAATCTCGGCTGTACGCTGATGTTCGAGCCGGGTCGGCTGATCGTCGGCAACGCAGGAATTCTCGTCGCGCGCGTGATCTACGTGAAGCATGGCGATGCCAAGAATTTCGTCATCATCGACGCTGCGATGAACGACCTGATTCGGCCGACTTTGTACGAAGCGCATCACGACATCCTGCCGGTGCGCGAGCCCGCGAAGGGTACTCGCAACATCGTCGCCGACGTGGTCGGCCCGGTCTGCGAAAGCGGCGATTATCTCGCGCTCGACCGCAGCCTGCCTGAGCCGAAGGCCGGCGATCTCCTGGCGATCATGACCGCCGGGGCCTATGGCGCGGTGCAGTCCGGCACCTACAACACCCGGGCGCTGATTCCCGAAGTACTGGTCAGGCACGACCAGTACGCGGTGGTGCGGCCGCGCATCGACGCGGAAGCCTTGATCGCGATGGACACGCAGGCGCCGTGGTTGTGATGGGTTCGACGTGACCTGCGACGCATCGGCGCTGCGTGCCCGCATGAGCCAGGGCCATTCAGGCTCGTTCACCGCGGCAAGTCGACTTGCGGCGGTCTTGCCTCACCACGCTACCCGCAGTCCGCCCTTGCCGTTGTAGGCCGTGGTGTTGCCGCCGGCGCTGACCTGGTAGCCGCCGCTGGCAAACAGCGAGGTGGCAACCGTGATCTTCGCATCGACGCCCGCGTTGAACTCGAACCAGCCGCCGCCGAGATCCGACTGGAACGGAATGGGCCCCGTTGCCGATGAAAACAGCGTTTGCGGATCGCCGCGGAACTCGGTCCAGAAACTGGGCCTGATCCAGGCGGTGACCGAACGCGGCTGGGCGCTGTCGTCCAGCGACCACGTGCGCGCCACTCGCGCGCCGATGCGCGCGGCGACCGAATCGGCGTTGCGGAATTGCACGGTGGCCGCAATGTCGCCGCTGTCGCCCAGGCTGACGTTTTGGTAGACGATCTGCGCCTGCGGTTCGACGATGAAGCCGCCGCCGAGTTTGATTGGGTATCCCGCCTCCAACGAACCGGCAAAACCCCAGCCGTTGGTGGTCAGCGCCGGCAGGCTGATGGAGGCGCTTCTCACGTCATACCAGGTGCCCTGCAGGATCGCGTCGAGATACCACCCTGTCGCACCAAAATGGGTCCAGTAACCGCCGAGGCTGTAGCCCCGCAGATTGTTGGCGCCGGCGAAGGTGCGGTCGAAATGGGTCACGTCGCCGGTGAGCAGGCCGATCGCGGCGTAAAGCCCAGCGTGGTCGCGGCCGCCGTCGGCGCCGTCTCGCCGCAGCAAATCCTGGCCGCCCTGGAAGGCGCCGATGTCGTAGTCGAACTTGGGACCGCTGCCGAATATCCCGAGCGGATCGCCGTCATTGTTGCCATGCTGGCCGATGACGCGACCCCATGCGCCGGTCGCGACGCCGTTTTGGCGCGGCTGGTTGCGCAAATCCGCTTCTTCGTCGCCGACGCGCTCGTGCAAGGTGTCGAGCAGCGTCCGGCCGTACAGCAGCGCCATGGAGGGGATGGCCGCATAGAGCGAGGTCTCGGGCCGGAAGTTCGCCGGGCTCGGCCCCGGTCCCGGCGTGGCGCACACGGGATCGCCCGGCGAGAGCGCGCAGTCGATCGTCGAGCGCAAGTACCAGGCTTGATCGTTGCTGGCGTCGACGCTGCTTCGGAACAGCGTATAATCGTAGGGCCCGGCAGCCACTCGGCCTGACAATGCAAGGGTACCGGGCACCGTGGTTCCGGCGTTGATGGTATCGACCACAAGGATGCCGTTGCCGGTGGTCAGCGCACCCAGGCCGCCCGCGTTTGTAATCCGCAGTAACGAATTGCCGTTTGCGCTGCCGCCGTTGATGACCAGCCTGTCCGAAGGCGAGCCGTCAGTACCCAAAAACGTATTGAGGCCGAGCGTGCCGCCGCTGCCGACGTAGTTGGCGGTCGTCAGGGTTTTAAAGCTGGCGAGTTGCATCGGATCGCCGGTCGGTGGCGTGAACTGGATCAGGCCGGCATTGTTCACCGTCTGCGACACGGTCGAGTTCGCCGTCACAGTCCAGGCGCTGGTCGGATCAACGTTGACATTGGTGACGTTGAACGCGGCGCCTGTCCAATGCGATGCGGTCAAAAGGCTGATGTTCGCAGTCGTCGCAGCGGCGACGATCGCGTCGCCGGTTAGCTCGCTGCCGTGAGACGCCGTGAAATTGACGACGGTCGGTTGGAAGCCGGCAGGATTTGCGAAAGTTTCCAGCAGCGTGCCGCCACCGCCCGTCACCACCGTTCCACTTGTCGTCAGGTTGAGAGGTCCCTGAGCTTCCACAGCGGTCGACGCGTTGCTGATCAGACTGCCTCCGGTGAGGTGAACAGTATCCATTCCGGCGGGGGTCAGGTTCAACGAAGACAACCCGACAGTATTGGCTCCCGTCGCCAGCACCGTGCTGTTGGTCAGGTCGATCAGCCCCGGTCCAAAATTGAAGAACATCGCCGCGCCGCCGCCGGATGTCGTTACGCTCGAATCGACACCGACGACCGTCCCGTTATCGACCCTGATGCCGAAGGAGTTTGCGCCGGTGGTCGTGATCGTGTTGCGGTCCATGTTGATCAGGCCGTTAAATCCGACATCTGCGCCGGCCGCACCGTTGCCGGTGGCCACGTTGATGGTCGTGCCGGTGCTGTTGATGGTTCCTCCCGGGGCGAAGAGCCCGCTGATCGGTATCGCGCTGGTTACGGAGAAGCTCGAGCCGACGGGTCCATTCGGGGTGACGAGGTTCGCGGTCTGCAGCGTATAGAACGTCTGACTCTGCTCCGAGTTGATGTTGATCGTGCTGGCGCCGGTCAGCGTGACGACGCTGTTGGGCAGTGCCCATGCACCCGCGGCCGCATTGGCGCCCGTGACGGTCAGGTTCTGGAGCGCGATGTTTCCACCATTGAACGCCACGATGCCGGCGCTGCCTGCCTGGCCCGCAACCCCGACGCCGTTGAGATTGATGGTCAGACCGCTGCCGATCGTGCCCAGAGCAACCGTGGTGTTGTCGACCGCCACACCGACGCTGCTGGTTCCGTTGATATTGAGCGTTGATCCCGGAAGCAGCGAGACCTGACCACCGTCGTGGAGATAGATGCCCATGGCTCCCCGGCCTGTGGTCGTGACCGGGATCAGCGCGTCGGCGTTGACGCGGCTGCCGGCCCCGGACGCGCCGAGTGCGACGGCATTGAAGGCGCCGCCGGTCGATATCGAGGTGCCGGCGTGGAGGTTTACGGTGCCGCCGCTTTCCGCCACCGCGCCATGGCCACGCGAAGCGGCCGTGCCGTTGATGGCAACTCCCGTGGCGTTGATGGTGCCGCCGATTGCGGCCAATCCGGCACCCACGCCGGTCAAGGTGATCGAGGCTCCATTCGCAATAGTGACGGTACTGGCGACGCCGTTCGCCAGTACCGCATGGCCGCCGCCCGTAGTGATGCCGAGGTTATCGTTGGGAACGAGGATGGCGCCGCCGGCTGCCTGCAATGCATTGCCGTTCTGGGTCTGCACGGTGATCAGTCCCGGCAGTGGTCCGGCGGCGGCATCCCACACCAACGTTCCGCCCGTGACGTTGCTGGCGTTGGTCGCACCCGCCACGGAAACCGCCGTGTTGCCGACCACGGTCGTGGTGCCGGCGGTTACGTTGATCGTGGTTGTGACTGTGGGCGGGCTCGGGCCGATCGTCTGCGTCCTTGCCGGGTTCGGAATCGCCGTAGCAACGCTGATGACTCCACCGAGCAGCAGAGTGTTCAAGATTGTCGAATAGCGCTTCGAGCCCCAACGCACGCTGCAGGCGTGCGACGTCGCGTACCGAGGGGTCATGTTGGTCCCCTAGTTTAGGTCTGGCGAGTTTTGTAACTAGGACTCGCGCATGCGCTTCGGCGCAGGCGGGAGGTCGAAAGTGGCCGATGCGGCGAAGCGCGCCCGAATGTTTTCATCCCGAGCGGATCGGTTCGTTCTGTACCCACTGATCAACCTATGCGTGTTAAGTTGGTCGCATTTGTGGCGCGAGCTGCCGACAGGTTGATTCATTGCGCGTGTTGCAAACGGGTGACGTAACTTTCGAATGCCTCGGCCGGGCGACGCTTCCAACTGGCTTTCCGCGCCGACGGAAGCTTCAATCTGACCGTGCGCCTTTACGGCCCGCAGGTGCCGGTCCCTGACGGATCGCACCGGCTGCCCGTGGTGAAGCGTGGCGAGTGAAGTGAGGGTCCGGCCTGGCGTTAGCGACGCCGGCTATGTCCGCCGTTCCGTCCCGCCGGAGCGCCCATCGGGCAAATCAGCAAATTCCGTCCAGTCCGGACTCGAAAAATATTCCACTTCCTTGTTTGCTAAAATCACCATTATAGCGGCTTTGTCCCGTCCCCCAGAGGGGCGGCTCGCGATCGTCACGAACGCGGGGCGGGATGCGATGGACGCTGATGGCGCCGGGCGCGGAGTTGGACTTGCAGGGCGGGGCGTTTCAATGCGTCCCGTGAGCCGCCCAACAGAAACGCCGACGACGGCGGTTGATGCGGACGGTGAAGTCGCGTGGTCCTGGTGCCCGTTGCTGGCATCAAGGGAGAGCCGGAAGGTCGAACCCGACCGGCCGGAACAACTCCCCCGACGGAGGCAAGACGAATTCGTCTCCGAGGAGAGCGCGTTATAAGCCGTTAAAACCATTGTGCAGGGAATGCCGGGCTATCCGGCGTGACCGCGGTGACTACCGTGTGCTTACTACCCACTGCACACGGGCTGCGGGCGCCGCCGGCGCCCGGCATTCCCTGCGCCCTCATCCTTGAGGGTCGCCTGCGCCCTCATCTTCGAGGGTGGCCTGCGCCCTCAGATTTCAAAGGGCGGGAGATTTTCAATCAAACTCGCGCGTGAAGCGCGGCGAGATCGCGGTGCCGTGCCGGCTTGTGGCTGCCGTCTGAATCGCGATCGTTCTCCACGTCGTGCCGGCCTTGCGCGGGGACCGATACGCGGAGGCCTGCTTGAAGCAGCTTTATTTGGCGGCGTGGCTGCGCGAACCGCCGACCACGACGCCGGCGGCTTTCTCGATCGGCTTGATCGCCGAGGTGAAGTCGGATTCCGCGCCCATGTCGCGGATCACCACTTCCCAGAGACGCCCGACCGCCTCGGCGACTTCCATCGACAGGCCCAGCGATTTCATCTCATCGAGACACAGCCGGACGTCCTTCACCATGAGGCCGGTGGCAAATCCGAAATCGAAACTGCGCGGCAGCACCGAGCGCGGAAACTTGTCGCGGCTCGCGGTGTTCATGCCCGAGCCCGCATTGATGACGTCGATCATGACGTTGGGATCGAGTCCCGCCTTGACCCCCATCACCACGGCTTCCGATGTCGCGACCATGGCGGTTGCCGACAGGAAATTGTTGGCAAGCTTCATGGTCTGGGCGGAACCCGGCTTCTCGCCGATGAAGAACACCTTGCCGATGACGTCGAGCGCGGATTTGATCGCCGCGAAATCGGCGGCCGGACCCGACACCATGACCGCCAGCGTGCCCTTTTCAGCGCCGCCGACGCCGCCGCTGACGGGGCTGTCGAGCTGCACGATGTTTTTAGCGGCGAGCAGATCGTGAATCTTCACCGCCATTTGCGAACCGACCGTCGACAGATCGACGAAACGCTTGACGCGCTTGCCTTCGATTACCCCGTCAGGGCCGGTAGCGACTTCGAGCGAGGCGTGCAGCGAGGGCAGGCTCGCCAGCACGGTCTCGGCCTGGTCGGCAACTTCCTTGGGCGATGCGGCGGATTTTGCGCCGAGCGCAACCAGCCCGTCGACCGCAACCTTGCGCTGGTCGCATACGACCAGCCGGTGCCCGGCCGCGACCAGCCGCCGCGCCATGGGAAACCCCATCTTCCCCAGGCCAATGAATCCAATATCCACGGTGTTTCCTCCTCGGCGCTTATCGATTTCGCCGAACACTTCGCGCGCGCTAGACAGGACTGTCAATGTCGGCCGGCGCAGCGGCCCGGCCGTCCGCTGCATGCCGCTCACGGAGCCGTGTCATGCGTGTTCCGGGTGCAGGGAACGGGTGCCTCATTGCCGCCGCCGTGCTAGAGTGCTTTGCGGGCAACCACGGAGAGTTTATTGACCGGCGCTACCCCCGAGCAGCCTGAGCCTTCACGTAACCCCGAGGCCGTTTCGCGGCTGCAGCTGACGCAAGCCCTGCAGCGGGCAAGCTATGCGATCGCCTGGGAGCGCATCTGGCCGCATCTGGCGCGTTTATTGAGCGTTGCCGGACTGTTCCTGGTGGTGTCGTGGGCCGGCCTTTGGCTGGTATTGCCGTTCATCGCCCGCGCCGTAGGGCTTGGCCTGTTCGTTCTTCTGGCGTTGGCAGCATTGTTTCCGCTGCTGCGGTTTCGCTGGCCGCGTCGCGATGAAGCGCTTGGCCGCCTCGACCGCGGCGCCGGCATCCGCCATCGCCCGGCGACCGCACTGACCGATACGCTGGCAACACAGGATCCGGTTGCCCGGGCGCTGTGGCAGGCGCAGCGTGAACGGACCCTGGCCTCGATCAAGCGCATCCGCGCCGGCTTGCCGTCACCGCGGCTTGCGATCCACGATCCCTGGGCGCTGCGCGCGCTGGTCGTGGTGCTGATGGTTGCGACCTATGTGGCGGCGGGCGACGAGCGCATGCTGCGCACCCAGGCGGCGTTCGACTGGAACGGAATACTGGCGCCGGCCAATGTGCGGGTCGATGCCTGGGTGACGCCGCCCCGCTATACCGGCAGGCCGCCGATCATCCTGTCGGCAGCCAACAAGGAAGCCGCCGGGCCCGGCGCCAGCGCGGCGCCGCTGCCGGTTCCGGCGGGCTCCACGTTGATCGTCCGTTCGAGCGGCGGCACCCTCGATGTGGCCGTCACCGGCAGCGTGACCGAGGCCGTGCCGAGCGAGCAGGCGCCGAAGGGCACCAATGAGCGGCACTTCACGATTTCGGGCGACGGCACCGTCCATGTCCGCGCCCCCTCCGGTCAGCCGCAGTGGAAATTCAGCGCCATCGCCGATCGCGCGCCCTCGATTGCGCTGGCAAAGGATCCGGAACGTCAGGCTCGCGGTTCGCTGCAGATGTCCTACCAGATCGAGGACGATTACGGCGTCACCGAAGCGCAGGCGCATTTTGTCGCGCGTCCCGAGGACGGACCGAAGGCCGAGGCGGCTCCGCGGCCGTTGTTCGATCCACCGCAATTTCCGCTGGTGCTCCCCAATGCGCGGACCCGCAGCGGTGTCGGTCAGACCGTCAAGGACCTCAGCGAAAATCCCTACGCCGGCGCCAACGTGACGCTGACGCTGACGGCCAAGGACGAGGCCGGCAACGAGGGCCGCAGCGAGCCTTTCGACATGCGGCTCCCGGAGCGGCTTTTCACCAAGCCCTTGGCGCGCGCGCTGATCGAGCAGCGTCGCATCCTGGCGCTCGACGCCAACCAGAACGGGCAGGTCTATGCGGCGCTCGACGCGTTGATGATCGCGCCGGAATTGTTCACGCCCGAGGCCGGCCAATATCTCGGCCTTTACAGCGTCGCGCGGCAACTCGAGGCCGCCCATTCCGACGATGCGCTGCGCGAGGTCGTCGCCGGCCTGTGGGCGCTTGCGGTCACGATCGAGGACGGCAACATCACCGACGTCGACAAGGCGCTGCGCGCGGCGCAGGACGCGCTCAAGCAGGCGCTGGAGCGCGGCGCCAGCGACGAGGAGATCAAGAAGCTCACCGAGGACTTGCGCGCGGCGCTGGATAATTTCATGCGCCAGCTTGCCGAACAGCTGCGCAACAATCCACAGGCCCTGGCGCGGCCGCTCGATCGCAATACCAAGGTGATGCGCCAGCAGGACCTCAACAACATGATCGAGCGCATGGAGCGGCTGTCGCGCTCCGGCGACAAGGATGCCGCCAAGCAGTTGCTCGAACAGCTGCAGCAGATGCTGGAAAACCTGCAGATGGCGCAGCCCGGCCAGTCCGGTGACGGCGACATGGATCAGGCGCTGAACGAACTCGGCGATGTGATCCGCAAGCAGCAGCAATTGCGCGACAAGACTTTCAAGCAGGGCCAGGATTCGCGACGCGATCGCATGCGCGGCAAGCAGGGCGACCAGGGCATGGGCGACCTGCAGCAGGATCAGCAGGCCCTGCGCGACCGGCTCAAGAAATTGCAGCAGGACCTCGCCAAGCGCGGCATGGGCCAGGGCCAGCGTGGCCAGAAAGGCCAACAAGGGCAACAAGGCCAGCAGGGCGAACAAGGTCAGGACGGCGATGCGCAGCAGGGCGACGGCTCCGATGCGCTCGGCGAGGCCGATAGCGCAATGGACGACGCCGGCGGCAAACTCGGCGACGGCAATGCCGACGGCGCGGTGGACTCGCAGGGCAAGGCCTTGGAGGCGATGCGCAAGGGTGCGCAGAGTCTCGCCGATGCGATGCAGCAGGGGGACGGCGAAGGACAGGGTGACGGCCCCGGCAATCGCGTCGGCCGGCAGCAGAGCGGCGGCAATTCCAGCGATCCGCTCGGGCGGCCGCTCCACGGGCGCGAATTCGGCGACGACCTGACGGTGAAGATTCCCGGCGAAATCGACGTACAGCGGGCCCGCCGGATTCTGGAAGAGCTTCGCCGCCGCCTCGCCGATCCGGCGCGACCGCAGATCGAGCTCGATTACCTCGAGCGGCTGCTGAAGGATTATTGAGGCGATCTTCCCCGAGGAAAAGCATCATGAGCGGGTGACGGAGCGTAAGGCGGGCGCCCTACGCTCTCCGCGCCGCCAGCGCGTCGGCGACCGCGGTGCGTATATCGGCGACCGAAAACGGCTTGGTGACCACATCATGCACGATGGCGTTGAGGCCGGATGCGCGTTCGCGCTGATGGGCAAAGCCCGTCATCAGCAAGATTGTCAGATCGGGGAAATCGCGGGCCGCGGTCAGCGCCAGCGCGATCCCGTCCATCACCGGCATCTGGATATCCGTCAGCAGCAGATCAAACGCGCCGTCTTCCCGGGTCAGGATTTCCAGGGCTTCGGCGCCGTCTTCGGCGGTAACGGTGGCGTGGCCGTCCATGGCGATGGCGCGCGCCACCAGCCTCCGCATCGATTCTTCATCGTCGGCGATCAGCACGCGCGGCATCAAAACTCCGTAAGTTCCAGAAGCATCAGGCGGAAAAGTGGACGCCGCTTTTCCGGGAAATCATGCTCGAACAAAAGATAGAGCGGGACGACTACTCGAAAGAAATTCACCCCAGGCTAACACGACCACGTCTTCGGATCAGGCGCTGCCGCCGGCGATATCCCGCTTGGTGAAGAAGCGCACATCGATATTGCGCCCTTCGGGTGGTGGGGAAGCCAGCCGCGACTTGAACCAGGCTTTTTCGCCCGGCTTGAGCACGGGCTGATCCATGACCGCGTTCCAGGCGTAGACTTCGGCGCCGTGCGCGTCGCGGACACTGAAGCGAAGTCGCGGCAGTTCCACGGTCTTGTGGGTTTCGGCGACGATCTGGCCCTCGATCACCAGCACCGGCTTGCCGTCCACGGTTTCGTTGCTGATCTTGACGTCCCTGAACGCCAGCCCGCGCAGATTCACTTCGAGACCGACCGTTTTGTAGAAGGTCGCGGTCTGCGGCAGCAGGCGCACGACGTCGCCGCGCCAGATAATCAGGGCCATCACCAACGCGCTCATGGCGACGCAGGCCGTCGACAGGCCGGTCGATGATTGGCGCGGCGGGCGCCTTGTCGCCCGCGGCTTCCAAAGGCGAGGGCGCCACGACCGCCGCCGCGACCTTCCGCCGCCCGCGCCGTTGTCCGCCTCGCTGGCCACAGGCTCATTTCGGGCCGTTGCCGGCCAATCGGCTTCGGGGACGGGCGCAGCGTCGTGCGACCAGTCCGCCGATATCGAGGGGCTGTCGATCACCGGAACGTCCCGCTCCCGGCGGTCGTCCGCGCGCGTCGACGCTTGCCATTCCGCGTCCGCCTCGCGCCCGTCGGCCGATAAACCGGCCGCCGTCGCGGGTACGGCGGCGACGACCGCAACCGCGTCCTCCGGGCGCGCCAGCCAGACTTCCTTGCAGCGCGAACAGCGGACGGTACGTCCGGCCACGCCCAAGGTCGCCGGATCAACGGCGTAGGAGGTTGTGCAATGCGGGCAAACGATATGCATGGAGGTCTCTCTCCACAAGAATCCTGCGAGAATGCTACAAGGCGACCGTTAACGAATCGGAAACCATAACCGACGCAAAACCGTTTGGCTCGGTTCGAAGCCGCGGCGCGTTGTGGAGTTCGGTTCCTGGCCTCGGGTCGGAACCCATATCGAACGGAGCTGAGCTTGGTTCGGTTCGAAAATGTCGGATTGCGCTACGGGCTCGGCCCGGAGATTTTGCGCGACCTCAGTTTCATGATCCCGGCGCACTCCTTCCAGTTCCTGACCGGGCCGTCCGGCGCCGGAAAGACCTCGCTGCTGCGCCTGTTGTTCCTGTCGTTGCGGCCGACGCGGGGGCTGGTCAATTTGTTCGGCCACGACGTCTCGCTGCTCGGCAAGGACGAGATTGCCAATCTGCGCCGACGAATAGGCATCGTGCTGCAGGACTTTCGCCTGCTCGATCACATGACTACCTACGAAAACGTGGCGTTGCCGTTCCGGGTGATGGGCCGTGATGAATCGAGCTATCGTCGCGAGGTGATAGACCTGTTGAAATGGGTCGGCCTCGGCGAGCGCATGGATGCGCTGCCGCCGATACTGTCCGGAGGCGAAAAGCAACGCGCTGCGATCGCGCGGGCGGTGATCTCGCGGCCGCATCTCTTGCTGGCGGATGAGCCGACAGGCAATGTCGATCCGACGCTGGGGCGGCGTTTGCTGCGGCTGTTCATCGAATTGAACAAGTCGGGCACCGCCGTCGTCATCGCGACCCACGACATCACGCTGATGGACCAGTACGAGGCGCGGCGGCTGGTGTTGCATCAGGGACGGCTGCACATCTATGAATAGATCCGGGAACGAGCACGGCCCGCTGGTGGATCTCGGGCATGAACGCCCGCAGGTGCCGGCGCGGGCGCGCAACCTGTCGCCGATCGTGCCCCGCGCTTCGATCGCCGGCCGGGCCCTGGTCGCCGTTGTCGCGATCATGACGTTCCTGGCCTCGATCACGACCGGAGCGGTGCTGTTGGTTAGCGCCTCGGCGGCGGAATGGCAGTCGGATATAGCCAGCGAGATCACCATCCAGGTACGCCCGGTGAGCGGCCATGATCTTGACCGCGACACCGCGGCGGTGGCGGACGCGATCCGCGCCCAGCCCGGCATCATCGAAGTCAAGCCGTTCACCAAGCAGGAATCCGCCAAATTGCTCGAGCCGTGGCTCGGCAGCGGGCTTTCGTTCGACGACCTGCCGGTGCCGCGCGTCATTGTTGCGCGGGTCCAGCCCGGTGCCGTGCCCGATCTGGCGGCTTTGCGAGGCCGGGTGACCCAGGCGGCTCCGTCCGCCAGCGTCGACGATCATCGCGCCTGGATCGAACGGATGCGCTCGATGACCGGCGCCACGGTGTTTGCCGGAATCGGCATCCTCGCGCTGGTGATTATCGCAACCATCATTTCGGTGTCGTTCGCGACCCGCGGCGCGATGGCGGCCAACCGTCCGATCGTCGAGGTTCTGCATTTCGTGGGCGCCGGCGACCGCTATATCGCCAACCGGTTCCTGCGGCATTTTCTCCGGCTTGGACTCGAGGGCGGCCTGATCGGCGGCGGCGTGGCCATGCTGGGGTTCGGGTTCTCCGAATCGATCGCCGGCTGGTTCTCCGGTACGCCGGTCGGCGATCAGTTCGCAGCCTTGCTGGGAACATTCTCGCTGCGGCCCTCCGGTTATCTGGCGCTGGCCGCACAGGCGGTGCTGATCGCGGCAATCACCGCCTGGGCCTCGCGGCGAACGCTGTTTGCGACGCTTGACGAGATTGACTGACCGGGGAAAAGGCTGACCGGGCCGGGGAGAATCGGGCTGCCCCGAATACCGTCTCGGCCGGACTTAAGCTCTGCTTGAAAACGTTCTAGGGTGCGCCCGGTCGGGTTTTCGGATCTCGCGGCCGGCGGGGCGGCCTTCACTCGCTCCCTCAAGGGAAGATCGTCACCAACCTATGGATTCACGGCCCGACGATATCTCGACCAAAGCGCCGCGACGCCTGTTGCGCCACGCGGTCGTTGCGGCATTGGCGATCGGCTTCGTCGTCACCGCGATCGGCTTTGTCGGCTTTCTGTCGCAGTTGCGCGGGGCCGAAACCAAGCCCGCCCGCCACGCCGACGGCATCGTGGTGCTGACCGGCGGTTCGTCGCGCGTCTCCGATGCCATGGAATTGCTGGCCGACGGCTACGGCAAGCGGCTGTTGATCTCCGGCGTGCATCCGACCAACGCGGCGAGCGACATTTCGCGTTCTCTGCCCGACAACCAATCGTTGCTGGGGTGCTGCGTCGATCTCGATCATTCGGCGGTCAACACCCGCAGCAATGCCGCGGAGACGCGGCGCTGGGCACATGAGCGCGGCTTCAAATCCTTGATCGTGGTCACTTCGAATTACCACATGCCCCGCGCGATCGTCGAACTGTCGCACGCGATGCCCGATATCGCGCTTATTCCGTTCGTTGTGGTCGGCGAGAAATGGCGCGATGACCCGTGGTGGACGAGTGGCACGACGCTGCGGTTGCTGATGTCCGAATACGTCAAATACGTTGCCGCCGAACTACGGGTGCGGCTGGCCGATGCCGGTCTCGACCCGACCTCCGAGGCGACGGATCTGCCGGCCGGCGCGGACGTGCCGCGCAGGCCTGCGACGGCGCAGGCAAATTGATCGGGATCTCGATGACTGCCATTTTCGTGCGTTCACTGGTCTATAATCTGCTGTTTTATCTGCTGCTGGTGTTTTGGATAATTTTGGCGATTCCCACCTTCGTGATGCCGCGCTGGGCCATCATGCGTGTCGCGGGCCATTGGGCGCGCAGCAGCATCTGGCTGATGAGAGTGGTCTGCAACACCAGGGTAGAATACCGCGGACTGGAAAAGATTCCGAGGGGACCGCTGATCGTCGCGTCGAAGCACCAGTCGATGTGGGAGACCTTCGCGCTGCTGCAGTTCTTTGACGAGCCGCTCTACATCCTCAAGCGCGAACTGGAATGGATTCCCTTCTTCGGTTGGTACCTGAAAAAAGCGAACATGATCGGTGTCGATCGCAAGGCCGGCGGTCGCGCGCTGCTGGCGATGACACGCCGCGCCGGCGAGGCGGTCCGCCGCGGCAGGCAGTTGATCATCTTTCCGGAAGGCACGCGGCGCCCCGTCGATGCTCCACCGGATTACAAGAGCGGCGTTGCCCAGGTCTATGTCGATTGTGGCGCGCCCTGTCTGCCGGTCGCGCTTAATTCCGGCCTGTTCTGGCCACGCCGGACCTTCATGCGCTATCCCGGGACGCTCGTCGTCGAATTTCTCGATCCGTTACCCCCCGGGCTGCCGCGCCGTGAATTCCTGGCGCAGATCAGCGCCGTGATCGAGAGCGCCAGCAACCGGCTGGTCGAGACGGCGCGGCAGGAACAGGCCCGGTTGTTCGGCCGGGTGCCGGAGGCGCGGGCCAAGGCGAAGGCGAAGGCCTAAGCCCGTTGCCACCCGGTCGGTACCGCGGAACGGGCCGAGATTACAGCGATCGATGATGAAGTTAGCGGTGCCGCGAACTATCGTCGTGCAGCATCGCGGCGAGCTGATGCAATGGTTGGTCTCGAAAACCTTCCGCTTCGATCGCGCTGACGGTGGCGAGAACGTAGTCTCGGTTGGCGCCGGATTGGCCGTGCCCCTGCTGCACGTGGCGCAATTGCTCCACCAGCGACAGCCGCCCGGCGTACTGCACGTGGCCGCGATCGACGACGTAAGCCAGCGCGCTGACCCGTTGCCGCGCGCTGTTTTCCAGCCACACCGACCGCATCACCTCGCGATAGACCGACGTGACCTGTTCGCGCTCGCGCAAATAGTTGACGGTGGCGGCGCGGTGCTTTTCGGCCACACGGAAGGCGACGCCACGGCAGGCGCCGCCGCGATCGAGGCCGAGCACGAGCCCGGGCTTTTCCGGAGTGCCCCGGTGCACAAAAGAGTAAACGCAGAGCGCGCGATGCTCGCCGATCAACCGCGCCGGCACCTGCTCGATGAACTCGAATCCGGGTCGCCACATCAGCGAGCCATAGCCGAACACCCACAGGTCGCCTTTGGACAATTCCGCTTCGGATACTATCTTCGCTGGCATTGCGGAGGCCTTAGCAGAATCCCGCGCTCAATGAAAATCCGTTAACTTGGAAGTTAACTTAGAAAATGCGTTAAACGGCAAGGGATGCGACGGCATCGCTTAATTGACAAAATCATTGCCCAAAGGTCGCCAGATGTCCGATATGCCCTTCGCGCCGCGCCGGCGCCCGCTTTGGCGCCTTTTCATCATGCCAGTCCTGCTCGTGATCGCCGCCGCGGCGTGGAGCGCGTTCTGGTTTTATTCGGCGTCGAAAGTCGACGAGACGGCCGACGCCTGGCGTGCGCGTGAAGCCAGGTCCGGCCGGGATTACGAATGCGCCCGGCGCTCGGTCACGGGCTATCCGTTTCGCCTCGAGGTGCGCTGCGACGGCGCCAGCGTGACGCTGACCTCGCAGACCGCGGGCGCTGCGACGCAGCCCCCGATCACGGCCAAGCTCGACCAGATCCTGGTGGTGGCGCAGGTTTACGATCCGAAATTGCTGATCGCGGAGTTCACCGCACCGGCGACCATTTCGGATCACAACGGCGCATCGTCGATGATTGCCAACTGGCGCACCGCCCGCAGCAGCATCGTCGGATTACCTGCCTTCCCGCAGCGGGCCTCGCTTGTATTCGACGATCCCGCGATCGATCGCGTCGGCGGATCGATGCAGACCCCCTTGGCGCGTGCAAAGCATATCGAACTGCACGGTCGCATCGCCGAGGGATCGCCGACCGATCATCCCGTGATTGAAACCGCGGTGCAGATCGAAGGCGGCAGCCTGCAGGACGTGCACCCGCTGTTGGCGCAGCCGTTCGATGCCGATGTGCGAGCGAAGCTGAGCGGGTTGAAGGATTTCTCTCCCAAGCCATGGCCGGAGCGGTTTCGCGAGCTTCAGGCCGCGGGCGGCCATGTCGAGATCGTGCAGTCGCGGGTTGCGCAGGGCGATGTCATCGCGATCGCGGCAGGCACTCTTGGTCTCAACGCCCAAGGCCGTCTCGATGGCGAATTGCAGATGACGGTCGCCGGGCTGGAGAAGGTGATTCCGGCGCTCGGTCTCGAGAAGATGCTCGAAGAGGGCGTGCCGCAGGCCACGCTCGATCGGGTCGCGCCGGGCGTCAAGACCGAAGACGTCAACAACCTGTTCGGGGCGCTCGACCGCGCGATCCCGGGTCTCGGCAAGATGGTGAAACAGAACGCCAATGCAGGCCTCGCCGCCGGCATCAACTCATTGGGCAAGGAGGCCGTGTTGGAAGGAAAGAAGGCGCGGGCGTTCCCGTTGCGGTTCGTGGATGGCGCCGTACTCCTGGGCCCGCTGAAGGTCGCGCAGATCCCGCCGCTATTTTGAAAACGTGAAGAGTTCCGGGTTTGGTCGATCGCGGAACCGTGATCGGAGGTGCCCTGATCGCCGGGGATGCCAGGGCCCAGATGTTGGTCTTGCTCTTTGACGGTCGCGTCATTTTGCGACGGGCGACCAAGGAGAAAGTTCAATGGGTCGGTTCAGATTATTTGGTGTTGCTTTGATTTTGTCGACGGGGCTGACCAGTCCCGTCTTTGCGCAGGCGGCTATCCAGGAGCCCGGCGCATACGCTTTCTATCATCCCGATGGCGATCTGCTGCATGCGAGGTCGGGTCAACCGGCGCCCGGTGCGCTGGCGATGGCCATCCCCTCTGACGGCAGGATAGGGCGGCACGGCAGGCACGCCATGGCGCATCGGGCGGTCGCCAAGCGTTCCAACCGCTTCGACCTGCGCTGACGCAGCGCTGCTTCGTCCCGAGGCCCGGGAACGGATGACCATAAGGGCGGTGCCGCAGCTATTGCGGCTTTTTCCCCAGATTGGCATGCGGTCGGCCGAAGTCCGGCGCGGCCGAGTCCTGACCGATTTCGACGATGCCGCGCCGAATGGCGCGCGTGCGCGTAAAATGCTCGAACAGCGCCTCGCCGTCGCCGCGGCGGATCGCCCGGGTCAGCTTGGAGAGGTCTTCGTTGAAGGTCCCGAGCATTTCCAGCACGGCGTCCTTGTTGGCGAGGAATACGTCGCGCCACATGGTCGGATCGGAGGCCGCGATGCGGGTGAAATCGCGAAAGCCGCCGGCCGAGAATTTCATCACTTCCGACGACGTCACCTGGCCGAGTTCGTCGGCGGTGCCGACGATGGTGTAGGCGATCAAATGCGGCAGATGGCTGGTGATCGCGAGTACCAGGTCGTGATGATCGGGCGTCATGACCTCGACCCTGGCGCCGAGCCCGGCCCAGAACGCGCGCAGTTTCTCGACCGCATTGGGATCGGTGCCGTCGGGCGGGGTGAGAATGCACCAGCGGTTGATGAACAGTTCGGCAAAACCGGAATCGGGCCCCGAATGCTCGGTGCCCGCGACCGGGTGTGCCGGCACGAAATGTACGCCGGCCGGCAGGAACGGCGTCATGTCCCGCACCACCGAACCCTTGACCGAACCGACATCGGAGACGATCGCGCCCGGCTTGAGATAGCCGGCGATTTCCTGTGCGACCGGGCCGCAAGCGCCGACCGGGATGCTCAGAACGACCAGATCGGCGTCCGTCACCGCCTCGATGTTGGTTTCGACAACGCGGTCGACCACGCCGAGTTCGGCCACCCGTGCGCGGGTCTTGGCCGAACGCGCGGTGGCGACGATTTCTCCCGCCAAGCCCTGCGCCCGCGCTGCGCGTGCGATCGAGCCGCCGATCAGGCCGAAGCCGATCAGCGCAACCCTGTTGAACAGCGGCATCGCATTCACTTGGTAGCCATGAAGTCGCGCAGACCATCCACCACCAGGCGGTTGGCCTCCTCGGTGCCGACCGTCATTCGCAGCGCATGCGGCAGGCCGTAATTGTTCAGCGCGCGCAGCACCAAGCCGCGCCTGGTCAGAAACGCGTCGGCATCGGCCGAGGTCCTGCCCTTTTCCAGCGGAAAATGAATCAGAACGAAGTTCGCCACGCTCGGCGTCACCTTGAGGCCGAGCTTGGAGATTTCCTCGGTCAGCCAGTTGCGCCATTTCTCGTTGTGCGCCTTCGACATTTGGACGTGGGCCGTGTCCTCGATCGCCGCAATCGCCGCCAGCATCGCCGGAGTCGACACGTTGAAGGGGCCGCGAATCCGGTTGACCGCGTCGATGATGTGAGCGCAGGCGAACATCCAGCCGACCCGCAGCGCCGCCAGCCCGTGGATCTTCGAGAAGGTGTGGGTCACGACCGTGTTCTCGGTCGTCGAAACCAGTTCGATGCCCATGGCGTAATCGTTGCGCGACACGTAATCGGCGTAGGCCGCATCAATCACCAGCAGCACATGGGGCGGCAGACCGGCGCGCAGCCGCTTGATCTCGTCATAGGGCAGATAGGTGCCGGTCGGATTGTTCGGGTTGGCGACCCACACGAGCTTGGTGCGCGGCGTGACCAGTTTCAGGATCGTGTCGACGTCGGCGGTGAAATTGGTTTCAGGCGCGACCACAACGGTGCCGCCGCTCGCTTTGGTCGCAATCGGATACACCAGGAAGCCATGGGTGGTGGTGATGGCCTCGTCGCCATGAGTGAGAAAAGTGTGCGCCAGCAGATTGAGCAGTTCATCGGAACCGGCGCCGCAGATGATGCGGGCGGGATCGAGTCCGAAGGCGCGGCCGATCGCTTCACGCAACACCCGCGAGCTGCCTTCCGGATAATCGTGCAGATGGCTCGCGATCTCCTTGTAGGCCTCGATCGCCTTGGGCGACGGCCCGAACGGCGTCTCGTTGGCCGATAGCTTGAATACCTTGCGACCCGGCTCCGCCACCGGGCTCTTGCCCGGCGTGTAGGGTGCGATATCGAGAATGCCGGGGTTCGGCACGGGACGGGACATCTTCAACTCCGGATCATGGCACGGCCTCGGGATTTCTCGGCCCGCGCGCAGGGCTGAATTCCAACCCATGCTATCCGCGAGTTATCACGAGAATGTCAAATCCAAAACGCCGAAACCGACACGACAACCTTGCAAGGCTCAGCCCGCAGCTAGCCGGGCACCGTATAGCGCGCGGCATGGCTACCGACGAGAGCCGATGAACGCACCGACGCACCGGCTTTGATAAGCGCCGATTTGATCTGTTCGAGGCTGCTCGTGGCGGCGATCGACACCAGCAGCGCGGCACCGTCGAAAGCCGTATCCGGCACCGCGACGATCTCGCCGAGCGGCGCCAGCGTGCGGGCAATTTCGGCGTTCCAGCCGGATACGCGCACGCTCCACATCTCGACCTCGGTGACCATGGCATTGTCGGCGACGCGCGACACCACGAACACCGGGAGCGCCGCCGGGTGGTCGGAGCGCTCGACGAACGGCAGTCGTGCGATGATCTTCGGCGCCCCGTCGGCTTCTAGCGCAACCCACCAGGCGGTGCGGCTGGACGTGGCGGAGACCAGCGCCAGGTCGCCCTTCGACTTCGCCACCGCATCGACGGCCTCCGCCGCGTTGGCCTGCGGGACATAGGGAACGGTGAAGCCGAAATGAAATCGCGCCGAATCCCGCATCGCGGGCTCGTCCTGCGAAATATCCGCATGGATTGAAAACGGCGCCTGCACATAGGTGAAAGTCGAGATGATGACGCGCCAGATTCCTTCGATGGTGTCGAGCGGCAGGATGCCGCGATGACGTTGCACCAGCCGTCGCATCATGTCGGCCTCTCGCGCCGGACGAAACGCGGAACCAACCTCCTGGGTCTGCTTGACTGAAATCAGGCGATCGATGATGTCGCCGCGCGCCATCAAGAGCTTGTGGACCTGCTCGTCGATGGCGTCGATTTCCTTGCGGAGATCCTGCAGGGACGGCGGAGCGGGAGGAGATTGAGACATGTTGAGACCTTACAGACCGGATCGGTCAAAGACCGGCGGACACGGGCATTGATTAGGTAAGTCGGTCGCTGAAAGCAAAGAAAACGTTGGCGCTTTCTACCGCCCGCAAGCCGTTGCGACGGGGTTAACCCCAAGCTACTCTTGACGAAAAGCTCGCCTGCGACTAGCTTTGGTGGTGTTCCGTGGTCATTTGAGCCGGCCGGCTTGCAGCCACGTTAAAGAACTCGCTAAACAGGCCGGGGACAGATGTGATCCCGGTCGAACGCATGTTCAGGCCGGGTTTTTTTATGGCCTGATTTTTGAGGGGTTAAGAACCTCCGGAAGAGTTTCGGTGCCAGGATGACAAACGTTCGGTCGGTGCCAAGCCCGACGATTCACGCTGAAGAGCGCGCGCACGAAGCAGACCATCCAAGTTCGCAGGTGGCGCGTTTCGGCGTCGATCAGCCATTGAAGCTCGATTGTGGCGTTGATCTGGCGCCGTTCCAGATCGCCTATCAAACCTGCGGCACGCTCAATGCCGCGCGTTCCAACGCGATTTTAGTGTTCCACGCGCTGACCGGCGACCAGCACGTCGCCAACGTGCATCCGGTGACCGGCAAGCCCGGATGGTGGGAAACCATGGTCGGTCCCGGACGCCCGCTCGATACCGACAGGTATTTCATCATCTGCTCGAATGTGATCGGCGGCTGCATGGGTTCAACCGGCCCGGCCTCGACCAATCCAGCGACCGGCAAATTGTGGGGACTGGATTTTCCGATCATCACGATCCCCGACATGGTGCGCGCTCAAACTATGTTGATCGACCGGCTGGGCATCGACACGCTGTTTTGCGTGGTCGGCGGCTCGATGGGCGGCATGCAGGCGCTGCAATGGACCGCGGCCTATCCCGAGCGCGTGTTCTCGGCGCTGGCGGTGGCCTGCAGCACGCGGCATTCGGCGCAAAACATCGCATTCCATGAGCTCGGTCGTCAGGCTGTGATGGCTGATCCCGACTGGCATCACGGGCGCTACTTCGAGCAGGGCACGCATCCCCACCGCGGCCTCGGCGTGGCGCGGATGGCCGCGCATATCACCTATCTGTCGGATGCCGCGCTGCATCGCAAGTTTGGCCGCCGCATGCAGGACCGCGAGCTGCCGACCTTCTCGTTCGATGCGGATTTTCAGGTCGAGAGTTATCTTCGCCATCAGGGCTCGTCATTCGTCGAGCGCTTCGATGCCAACAGCTATCTCTATCTGACGCGGGCGATGGATTATTTCGACATCGCCGCAGATCACAACGGCGTGCTGGCGCAGGCGTTTCGCGGCATCCAGACCCGGTTCTGCGTGGTGTCCTTCACCAGCGACTGGCTATTTCCGACCTCGGAATCGCGCGCGCTGGTACACGCGCTCAACGCTTCGAGCGCGCGGGTGTCGTTCGCGGAGATCGAGACCGACCGAGGCCATGATGCGTTCCTGCTGGACGTGCCGGAATTTTTCGACATCGCGCGCGCGTTCCTGCAATCCGCGGCAAAGGCGCGCGGCATGACCGCGACAGGCGACTGATATGGCCGCGCAGCAACAAGTCCCCATGAGACAACAAGGGTTGCCGCTCAACGGCATCGAACCGGAGCTGCCCCGGCAATATCGCGGCGATCATTTGCTGGTGGCGGAAATGGTCGAGCGCGGCTCGAGGGTGCTCGACGTCGGTTGCGGCGAGGGCGATCTGCTGCAGCTGCTGGAGACGCGCGGCATCGACGGGCGCGGCATCGAACTGTCGCGCGAAGGCGTCAACCGTTGCGTCGCCAAGGGACTGGCGGTGGTACAGGGCGACGCCGACACCGATCTCGTCAACTATCCCGATGATGCCTTCGATTATGTGATCCTGTCGCAGACCCTGCAGGCGACACGGCAGCCGCGCGTGGTGCTGGAGAACCTGCTGCGGATCGGCCGGCGCGCGATCGTCTCATTTCCCAATTTCGGTTTCTGGCGGATGCGGCTGCAACTGTTGGTCGGCGGCCACATGCCGCGCACCGAAAACCTGCCGTCGACCTGGTATGACACGCCCAACATCCATTTCTGTACCATCAAGGATTTCGTGCAACTCTGCGACGAGATCAACGTCAAGATGGAGCGCGCGGTCGCGCTCGATCTGTACGGCCGCCCGCTGCGGGTCAATCTGCCCTGGTGGTTCTGGAACATGTTCGGCGAGCAGGGCGTGTTTCTGCTCAGCCGGGCGGGACGGGCGAAGTAGCCGGATCGTCCGGCAGGACTGCGGGCATCGATGTCGCTTCAGGCGTTGCCGCGGGCCGCGAGCAGGCTGCAAGCACCGGTTTCAGTTGACACGGGTGTCGGCAGCGCTACCTTTGCGTGAACAATAAAAAAAGGGCAGGGAACGACGTGAAGCGCGTCATCGCGTCTTGAGCGGGGCCTCGCGGATTTCCGCGCTCGCGCCATTCCGCATCCGTAACTATCGCTTTCAGTGGCCATCCGATCTGCTCACCTCCTGGGCGTTCGAGGTCGAGACGCTTGTGCTCGGCTGGTACATCATGGTCGAAACCGGTTCGGTGCTTCTGCTGACCGTGCTGGCGTCGTTGCAATATGTCGGCACGCTGATCGCGCCGGTATTCGGCATGATCGGAGACCGCATCGGGCATCGCGACCTTCTGGCCGCGATGCGCTTTGCCTACACGGCGCTCTCCGCGAGCATCATGACGCTGGCGCTTTCAGGCCATCTGGCGCCGCATAATGTCATGATCATTGTCGCGATCATGGGCCTGATCCGGCCTTCGGATCTCGGTGTACGCGGCGCGCTGCTCGCGGACATCATGCCCGCCGGGCAGTTGATCGGCGCCATCTCTCTTGCGCGTACGACACAGGATAGCGCGCGGATCATCGGCGCGTTGAGCGGTGCCGGCCTGTTCGCCGCCCTCGGCATTGGTTACGTGTATGTGGTGATCGTCTGTCTCTACCTCGCGGCCGCCGCTCTGATGCTGTGCATGACACGTCCGTCAAAACCTGTTCGGGCGGTCGATCGCCCGGCCAACCTGTCGCCCGGCTCGATACTGCTGCGGGACCTGAAGGAGGGCATCGTTCATGCCTGGAGCGGCCCGGGGATGCGCGCGGCGCTATGCGTCGCTTTCCTGGCCAACCTCACCGCCTTTCCCCTCACAAACGGATTGCTGCCTTACGTCGCGCGCGAAATCTTTCATACCGACCAGACCGGTCTCGGCTATCTGTCCGCAAGCTTCGCGGTGGGTTCGTTGATCGGATCGATCACGCTCAGTTTGGCCAACGGTGTGCGCATCGCCCGGCTTTTGATCGGGGCTACGCTCGCCTGGTATGCGATGCTGCTGGTATTCGTGGAGATCCGGACGATGCCGGTGGCGATGGCCTGCCTCGTGCTTGCCGGTATTGCGCAGAGCATGTCGATGATTTCGGCGGCCGTGATCTTGATGCGCACGGCAAGCGCGCATCTCCGAGGCCGCGTGATGGGGGTCCGCATGATGGTGATCTACGGCCTGCCGCTCGGGTTGCTCGCGGCCGGGAGCCTGATCGATCTGATCGGCTATTCTGCGACCGGTACGCTCTATGCGCTCCTGGGCCTGATCCTGATGACGGCGATCGCGCTGCATTGGCGGAGCGATCTTTGGCCGGAGCATGCCGCGGCGAACGCGCCGTGAACGGCCGGCTCCGGCGCCGGCGGACGAATTAGAGTCCTGGTCGCATGACGTGAACTCCGTGATTTTCCCGATCGCACGCCTCATGGCGCGAACCTGGTGAAAACGAAGTCGTGCGCTTTTACCCGTGCCTCATGGCAAGCCCAGCAGGTTTGATGCTGGGCCTCATCGACCGGTTTGCCGTTGACGAACCGGCCGAATCCCCAGCCGCCCGTGTTCGCGTATCGTTTCGCGTCCTTGACCATGATCTGCACCGTGGTGGCCGCACCGGGAATCGAGGCCGATTCAAATTCAGGGGATTGAACGTGCTTCCAGGCGAGCTTTGCGAGCACAGTCCCGTCCGGGAAAGGTAGCCTGCCTTCCCGGTATGCCTTGATCGCCACGTCATTCCCGAGCACGGCGCGAAGCTCGTTGAGGGGGTCTGCTTCCTGGGAAGGCGCGATCAATTCCCACTGCCGATATCCCTCGGGAATCGTGACGCCGTAGACCGGCGAAGCGTTTTGGTCGGTGGCCTCGGCGAATGCCAATGACATCACGCCTAAAGCCGACGACACCGCGGCGGCCGCAAACAGTCCGACATGGCTCGGTCGCATGAGGGTTCACCCTGGATCCGTCGTTTACGAGCGCGGCTTGTCGTGCAGCCGACAAGGTGACAAACGCGCGATGCCGGCGAGCACGGCCAGGACGGACCGCTCGTCCGCGGCTCAGGCTGGCTGAGTTTTTTTCGTCGGCCGATCCACGTGCCCGCACCGTAGACATTCGAATGTGGAGCGCGCGCGATCGAGGCTGTGCCCGCTCACGGCAATCATGTTCATCTGGCATTTCGGGCAGCGCGGACGCTCGGCCTTTATACGTTCTTCTCGTGAGGACATGTCGCCGCTCCCATTTGAGGCGGGAGCGCTACCGGTCTCTCAGTCGCCGATGAATAGCCTGGTGCGGTCGGCAATAAATACAACGTAGAGGTCCCCTGCGGCGGCGCAACTCTAAAACACCAGTTTCGAGGGAAACCAACCGATATCCGCGGGAACCTCGCCATCCCGACGGCCACGCAACCCGCTACGAGGATCAAGCCGCCATCGAGCGAGGGTCCCGTACCGGCCAGCGTCCGGCTTCAACCAGCGCGATGAACCGCTCGACCATTTCATTGAACAGCGCGGGCTCCTCGAGATTGAGAACATGGCCCGACTTCGGGAAAAACGTGAGCCCGGCGGCGGGGAGGTGTTTCTTCAGGAACAGGCTGGGCTCGATGCAGGCGTCGTCCTCGTCGCCGCAGATGATCAGCGCCGGCGTCGGGACCGTACGGATCGCTTCGCTCAAGGTGTAGATCGAGGGTCGGCCACCCTGAAAGCCGCGCATGGTGTTGGCGGAACCGCGGGAATCGTGTCGCGCCAGCGCCTGGTAGAAATCCGCATGCCCGCGCGGGTCCTTGACCAGGAACGGAATCCGGCCCGGCGCCTCGCGGGTGACCTTGGCGACCTCCGCCGCGCCGATGCTTTCGAACTGCTCGGCATTTGCCAGGCACTGCCGGCGAAAGGCGTCGAGACTGGAAAGGTCGGATCCCGAGCCGACGCCGGCCAGCGTCATCGACAGCGCCCGCTCCGGCGCGTGCAGGCCGACCTGCAACGAGGAGTAGGAGCCCATCGACAGCCCGACGAAATGCGCCTTTGCGATCTTCAGGTGATCCAGCACCGCGAGGGCGTCGGTATAGAAATGCTTGTAAGTGTAGGCTTCGGCCGTATCGGGCACGTCGGAAGGCGTATAGCCGCGCGCCGAATAGGCGATGCAGCGGTGGCCGCGCGAGAAGTAGCGCATCTGCGGTTCCCAATTGGTGTGGTCGGCCGCGAACTCATGCAGGAAGATGATCGGCGTTCCGCCGCCGGCTTCTTCAAAATAGAGCCGGACGTTATCGCTGCTGACGGCATGGGGCATTCCACGTTTCCTTTTCTTATCCTTTTTCGTGTCCCCTTCTCGGGACCGTCCAGAAAATCGCAGTTAATACCCGTAGCCGCAATAAGGCGGAATCGGTTCTTTTTCGCCATTTGAAAGCCGCAAAATAATCCCGAAAAAGCGACCTCCACGCCGCATTGCGCCACGCTACCGCCATACCGGAACGTTCATACGACCACCAGTTGTCGGCCCCTGGAAGCGTTTCAAACAGAAAACGCGAGGGAGCGGATTTGGAAGGGAGGGTGTAACAGAGGATGAGTAATGGTTCAGTTGCGTGCGTTTCGTCGATTGCTTCGTGTTGTATCTCCGTGCTTCGCCGCCATGGTCTTGTGTTTAGCGGCGACCGTCGTCTCCACCGCCCCGGCTTCAGCCAGGTATCATCACGGCGCAGGGCGGCATGCCCACGCCGGTCATCACGCCCGGCGGCATTTTGCGCATCACCACCATAGGCACGTCGCGCGGCGGTCGCGCTGGGATGCCGGCGTGGCCCAGATGCGGGCGGGCGGCTTCGCCAATGCCAACGCCAGCTACGCGCCGAGCGCTGGTTCCGCTGACATGGCTTCGGTTGGCGCCGGCTCATCGAGCGTGGTTGCCGAGGCGCGCCGCTACATCGGCGGCAATCCCACCAGCCGCGGCAGGCTTTGGTGCGCGCGCTTCATGAACATGGTGCTGGAGCGGTCAGGTCACCACGGCACCGGTTCGGACCTTGCAAGTTCGTTTGCACATTACGGTCAGCGGGTGTCCGGTCCTGCGATCGGTGCGATCGCCGTCATGAGCCGTCGCGGCGGCGGGCATGTCGGCATCGTCAGCGGCATCGACGCCCGCGGCAATCCGATTGTGGTCTCGGGCAACAACGGCAATCGCGTCCGGGAAACATCGTATCCCAGCGGCCGGATTTACGCCTATGTGGTGCCGACCAACTAGGCCGGCGCCGGCTTCAACCGGATAATCCCTCCGCCTCTCCCCATTGCGGGGAGAGGCCCCCCGGCCAGCGGTGTTACCCGGGGGGCGCCGCATTGCCGGCCCCCAGGGTTGGTCAGAGGTACCGGCCCGCCGGTCGGTTTCGCGGCCG
Organism: uncultured Alphaproteobacteria bacterium; assembly: GCA_963756215.1. Classification (GTDB taxonomy): domain Bacteria; phylum Pseudomonadota; class Alphaproteobacteria; order Rhizobiales; family Xanthobacteraceae; genus Bradyrhizobium. The sequence continues at coordinate 57,356 of CAVWMY010000009.1, forward strand.
GCAATGGGCCCCGCGTGTCGGGCAGTCGAGCGCTCGGCCGTGCCGTCCGCCGCACGAATTTGTGAAGCGGCCCCTTCCGTTTTGAAAATCCTGTTCCCACATTTGGCTCAAGCCGGCGAACGCCGGTGACAAACCGTTCTGGCACCTGAAGAATATCAGCGCGGCCGGGACGCAACCCAATGAAGATGCTGTTTTCGTGCCTTCGGGGCGGGACGGCAGGCTGAGGGAACTAGACAGATGAATATCGAAAAATACACCGAGCGGTCACGCGGCTTCGTCCAGTCGGCGCAATCGCTGGCGATGCGCGACGGCCACCAGCAGTTTTCGTCGCTGCATCTTCTGAAAGTACTGCTGGACGACAGCGAAGGCCTCGCCGGCGGCCTGATCGACCGCGCCGGCGGCAATTCGCGCGCCATCCTCAAGGCGACCGAGGAGGCGCTCAACAAGTTACCGAAGGTTTCCGGGAGCGGTGCGGGACAGGTCTACCTCGCGCCCGAGCTGGCGCGCGCGTTCGATGCGGCGGAGAAGGCCGCCGACAAGGCCGGCGACAGTTTTGTCACCGTCGAACGGCTGCTGCTGGGACTGACGCTCGACAAGGACAGCGAAGCCGGCGCCATCCTGAAAAAGGCCGGCGTCACGCCACAGAACCTCAACGCCGCGATCGAAGCATTGCGCAAGGGTCGCACCGCTGACAGCGCGACTGCCGAAAACGCTTACGACGCGCTCAAGAAGTATGCCCGCGACCTGACCCAGGCCGCGCGCGACGGCAAGCTCGATCCGGTGATCGGGCGCGACGAGGAAATTCGCCGCACCATCCAGGTGCTGTCCCGCCGCACCAAGAACAATCCGGTGCTGATCGGCGAACCCGGGGTCGGCAAGACCGCGATCGTCGAAGGTCTGGCGCTGCGCATTCTCAACGGCGACGTGCCGGAAAGCCTGAAAGACAAGAAGTTGCTGTCGCTCGATCTGGGCGCGCTGATCGCGGGTGCGAAATATCGCGGTGAGTTCGAGGAGCGGCTGAAGGCCGTGTTGCAGGAGGTGACCTCGGCCGAGGGCAGCATCATCCTGTTCATCGACGAAATGCACACGCTGATCGGCGCCGGCAAGGCCGATGGTGCCATGGACGCCTCCAACCTGCTCAAGCCCGCGCTGGCGCGCGGCGAACTGCATTGCATCGGCGCCACCACGCTCGATGAGTATCGCAAGCACGTCGAAAAGGATGCAGCGCTGGCGCGGCGGTTCCAGCCGATCTTCGTCTCCGAGCCGACGGTGGAGGACACGATCTCGATCCTGCGCGGACTGAAAGACAAATACGAGCAGCACCACGGCGTGCGCATCACCGACTCCGCACTGGTGGCGGCGACCACGCTGTCGAACCGCTACATTACCGATCGTTTCCTGCCCGACAAGGCGATCGACCTGATGGACGAGGCGGCCGCGCGGCTGAAGATGCAGGTCGACTCCAAGCCAGAAGAACTCGATTCGATGGATCGGGAAATCATCCGGCTGAAGATCGAGCAGGAGGCGCTGAAGAAGGAAAGCGATGCCGGCTCGAAAAGCCGCCTGCAGACGCTGGACAAGGAGCTTGCCGAGCTTGAAGAGCGATCGGCCGCGTTGACCTCGCGCTGGAGCGCCGAGAAAAACAAACTGTCGAACGCGCAGAAACTCAAGAGCGAGCTTGACGGCCTGCGCATCGAACTCGCCAACGCGCAGCGCCGCGGTGAATATCAGCGCGCGGGCGAGTTGGCCTATGGCCGGATCCCGGAGCTTGAGAAGAAGCTCGGCGAGATCGAAGCCAAGGAAAACTCCGGCGAGATGATGGAGGAGGCGGTTACCGCCAACCACATCGCGCAGGTGGTCTCGCGCTGGACCGGCGTGCCCGTCGACAAGATGCTGGAGGGCGAAAAGGACAAGCTGCTGCGGATGGAAGAAAGCCTCGGCAAGCGCGTCGTCGGCCAGGCCGAAGCCGTGCGCGCGGTCGCAACCGCCGTGCGTCGTTCGCGGGCCGGCCTGCAGGATCCGAACCGTCCGATGGGCTCGTTCATGTTCCTGGGGCCGACCGGCGTCGGCAAGACCGAACTGACCAAAGCCCTGGCGGAATATCTTTTCAACGACGAGACCGCGATGGTTCGGCTCGATATGTCCGAATTCATGGAAAAGCATTCGGTGTCGCGGCTGATCGGCGCGCCTCCGGGCTATGTCGGCTATGACGAGGGCGGCGCGCTCACCGAAGCGGTCCGGCGACGGCCGTACCAGGTCGTGCTGTTCGACGAGATCGAGAAGGCGCATCCTGACGTTTTCAACGTGCTGCTGCAGGTGCTCGACGACGGCCGCCTGACCGATGGTCAGGGCCGCACGGTCGATTTCCGCAACACGCTGATCATCATGACGTCCAATCTCGGTTCGGAATTCCTCGTCAACCAGCCGGATGGCGAGGACACTTCCGCGGTCCGCGAACAGGTGATGGCGACGGTGCGGGCGCATTTCCGGCCCGAATTTCTCAACCGCGTCGATGAGATCATTCTGTTCCACCGCTTGCAGAAGAGCGAGATGGGCCGGATCGTCGAAATCCAGTTCGCGCGGCTGCAAAGGTTGCTGGAGGATCGCAAGATCACCCTCACGCTCGATGCCGCGGCACGCGACTGGCTCGCGGCCAAAGGCTGGGACCCGGCTTACGGCGCGCGGCCGCTAAAACGGGTGATCCAGCGCAGCGTGCAGGATCCATTGGCCGAGATGATTCTCGCCGGTGACGTGCGGGATGGCGATCGCGTCGTCATTTCGGCAAAGGGCAATGCGCTGACCTTCAACGGCAAGGCGGCGCAAACGGCGGAGATCGCGGAGTTCGAGGCTCCGCCGTCGAAACGGAAGATGAACTGACGCAGGCGTAGAGCACGACGGCCCTCTCCGCGATGCGGGGAGGGCCGTTGCACGCGTCACGGCGGCGCGATCGGCCCAATCCAGATTGGGAAATTGTTGTTATCGCCGGTTCAGCGGGTGCTGACTTGCTGCACGCGCCATGGCCCGCTGGCGTCGGAGATCCGGGCGGCACCGTTACGATTGATCATCATCGCATCAAGCCGGTCGCGCTCTTTCTCGAAATTCGCCATCATCGGCCCCTCCAGCGAGCGGCCGCGCGGCAACTTGATCCGCATCGGATCGACGAAACGGCCGTTCACCAGGATTTCGTAATGGACGTGGGCGCCGGTCGATTGTCCGGTGGAACCGACGAAGCCGATCACCTGGCCCTGGCGCACCCGCTTGCCGACCTCGAGCCCCTTGGCGAAGGCCGACATATGTCCGTAAGCGGTTTCGTAGCCGTTGTTATGCTTCAGCTTGACGTATTTTCCGTAGCCGCCTTCCCAGCCGGCGGTTTCGACCACGCCGTTGCCGGAGGCGAAAATCGGCGTTCCATAGGCCGTGGCCCAGTCGACGCCGGTGTGCATCTTGACGTAGCCGAGGATCGGATGGCGGCGGCTGCCGAAGCCCGATCGCATGATCGCGTTGTTGACGGGCTTGCGCACCAGGAACTTCTTCGCGCTCTTGCCGGTCTCGTCGTAGTAATCGACCACCGAGTCGTCGGGGGTCTGGAACCGGTAATATTTCTTGGTCTCGCCGCCGACGGTGAGCGAGGCGAACAGCACGTCGTTCTTTTCGGGGGTCGGGGAGTTTTCGTCCTCGCCGACGTAGAAAACGTCGAAGGAATCGCCCGGCTGCACCTTGCGCTGGAAATCGACGTCGTAGGAATAGATCCGGATCATGTCGTCGATGACGCTCGACGGCACCTTGTTGCGCAGTGCGGTCTCATAGATGCTTTGGTAGAGCCGAACGCCGCTGCCGTCGTCATCGTCATCGTCGGGGCCGGCGTTATCAGCCGTCTCTGCCACGGTGTTCAAGCTCTGCACGTCGACCGCGACGTATTTGCCCATATCGGACAGCGCGGCGACCGCTTCGAGCGAGGAATCATTTGCGACAATCACCCGGGAAGCCAGCAGGCGAGGATTCGGTCCGGGACCGGCGGGCGTCATCAGGATCCGCAGCCGCTCGCCTTCCTTCAGGCCGCCGTCGCGGCCATAAGGTCCGAGCGTGGTGGCAATTGCTTTGGCTTCATCCGGCGTGGCGCCCTGATCGCGCAGGATCGAGATCACGGAATCGCCCTTCTTGACCAGATGGACGCGTTCGCCGATCGGATTGCCGCCGGTCACCTGTTCCTTGGTCTTTGGCAGAAGGGTGACGTTTTCCGGCACGACGCGCGTCTCAAAGCCGGCATAGGGGTCGCTCACCGTCCCCTCGGAGGCATAGGACAATTTCATGTCGGATGCGCCGGTTGCGTCGGCCGCCGCGCTGGCGAGCGTGGCATAAC
>CAVWMY010000010.1:0-1084541 GCA_963756215.1 uncultured Alphaproteobacteria bacterium
CCACACGACTTCACCGTCCGCGACTGCGCCGTCGTCCTGCGTGCCCGGGAGCGCTCACGGAGAGCAATCCGCCCTGCGACCCCATCGCACGCCTGACGCAGCCCGCGTCCACCGCATCCCGCCCCGCGTCCGTGACGATCGCGATACGCCCCTTGTGTGGGACGAGACGGCAGCGGATATGCAGGTGATTTGCGTCGAAACGGAATGAAATTATTTTCGGCTATGGGAGTGGACAGTCGCGACCACACCAGATCTAGCCCGTCGGGCGTAGTCAATCGACGGCCACGATCACCGCGTGAAGTGGATACTACTCACTGATTAAACTTTGCGACGGGCTCCGCGAACGGCTCGATCCATCCACGAGCTAACTTTCGCTCCGGTGAAAAGTCATTACTGGCACGAACGTCATAACGGGAAAGCGCCGCAACCGAGCGCATGCCCGATGCCCGTGACAAACAGAATAATCAATTCTTACCAGCGTAACGCGTCTTCGCCGTAACGAAACGGTATCGTAGCGCGCGCCATCCAACCTGCCGTGACTAACTTAACGATCGAGGCCGAGTCACCACGTGCGACGGTGGCTCTGCCCGCCGAAAGGAAAGCTCATGACGGTACGGAAAACAACGATGATATTGGCGACGGCCCTGCTTGCCGGGTCTCTGCTTGCGACGGCCGCACAGGCGCGCGGCGGCGGCGGACACGGCGGTGGAGGTGGTGGGCATGGCGGTGGACACGGCGGCGGAGGCCACTTTAGCGGTGGTCACTTCGGCGGTGATCGCTTTGGCGGAGGTCGTCGTTTTGCTTATGGCTATAGAAGGCATTATTCCGGCGGCGGCTATTACGGCTATGGCTATGGTTGTCCGTATTATACCCCATACGGATGGTCATACGCCTGCAGCTACTGAATGGTGAAACGGTTGGGAAGTCGCCGCTCGGCTTTCAAATTCTAAAAGTCCAAAAGACTCACCTTGGCGGACAGCCATCGGCACACCAGGTCCGCCAGGGTGAGCCACCCAGCCGCAACCCGTAGCCCGGCGCATCGGATGGTTGGACCGGAAGCGATACCCGTCAGTTGAATTTGCGAACATGATGGCTCCGCGGGAGAGCTCACCCCATCCTGCGAGATTCGGAAAGTGCCCAATCGGCGACATCCCGGCCTCGCAGACTGCCGCGAAATGGGCGCGCCTATTGTGCGTGGCGGCCGAGCTGGTCCACCACTGCGATCCAAAGTGCCACGGTCTCCGCCGACGCGGCCCGATCGACAGGCTTCGCGCCCACAGCCGTATGCACCATAACCAGCCTGGTCGCGGGATCGACAAAGATCATCTGGCCGCGGATGCCCAGCAGCACAAACCTGCGGTCGGCGCCGGGCAGCAGCCAGACCTGGTAGCCATAACCGTAGTACTTCGTAGCGACACCAGGCGCGAGATAGCCATCGGATGAACGCACCATCGTGGCATCCATCAGCCATTGCCGTGGGATGACCTCGCGTCCGTTCCACGTCCCGTCATGCGCCAACAGGCGCCCGAAACGGGCGTAGTCCCGCAGCACAGCATTGAAGCAGCAGAAGGTGACCTCCTGGCCGGTGCCGTCGATCGCCCATGAGGCATCGGCCTCCGCCCCGATCGGCTGCCATATCTTCTCGCTCAGATAATCGGCTACCGGCTTGCCGGTCACCCTGCGCAGGATGAGCCCGAGGACCTCGGTCTCGGAACTGGCGTAGTGCCATTGCGTATCGGGCGGCGCGACACGGGTGTTGAACTGCGCGACGCTGACCACGGGGTTCTTGCCGGGCTGGCCGAACAGGTCGCGTGCGAGACGCGCGACATCGTCCTGCCCGTCATAGGTCTCCTTGAACTCGACACCAGAGGACATGTGCAGCAGCGCGCGGATAGGCGTCTTGCCGTATTCGGTACCGGCGAGTTCGGTGACGTAAGTTGCAACCTCGTCGTCGATGGATTTGATTGCCCCGTCGGCCGTCGCAATTCCGATCAGCATTGCCGTGATGGTCTTCGCCATCGATTGCGAGAGAAAGCGATCGTGATCGGATCGCGCATACTGATAATGTTCGAAGAGAATTGTGTCATCCCTGGCGATCAGCAACCCCGTCGTCGGCTGCCGGTTGAGATAGTCCGTTATCTTGCGGCGCTCGCCGTCGAACGTGTAGGAGATCTCGGGTTCGGCGGCTCGCTGAAACGACCAGGATGAGGCGGCATGTCGAACGATGCGCGCAGGTGTCAGTTCGTCAAAATGACTGTATGAGGCAACGAGATGCCGCATCTGCGATGCGCTCGCCAATGTTCCGAGCGGAAATCCCTCGTCGGCTCCGTAAGCAGCCGCATCGGGGCCAGTGTTCGATAGCACCGGTACGGCAACGAAGAGCTTGGCGGCCTCTTCCGCCTTCGTTGCGCTGAACGTTGCCAACATGACAGTCGCGGCGATCATGATTAACCGCATTACTGCGCTGTTCATCACCGGCCTCCGGGTGTTGATCGAACTAAGAAGAATGCATTGGGACTGCCTTTCTATCAAGGGCACGCGGCTTCCGGAATGGGTCAATCGCCGGTCTCGAGATCCCGTCGTCACGCCCGATCATCCCGCAGCTCTCGGCCGCCTTGCGGGCGCTTTTTGTCGGTGCCACACTTGCCGTCAAGTCAGACGATGAAAGACCGGGCGAACCGGCGCGTGGCACAAGAGAGGGAACGATGAAACTCGTTGCGAACCTGCTCGCCACCCTGCTTGTGCTGCTCGCGGCGCAGACGGCATCGGCGCAATCGGCTTATCCGAACCGGCCGGTGAAAATCCTGGTCGGATTCACACCCGGCACCGCGCCCGACCTTGCGGCGCGCATCCTTGCCGACCGGTTTGCGGAAGTCTGGGGCACGCCCTTCGTGGTCGAGAATGTTCCCGGCGCCGGCAGCAACACCGCCACCGATCGCGCCGCCAAGGCGACCGCGGACGGCTACACGTTGTTGATGGGCGGCAACGCGTCGCTCGTCATCAATCCGAGCCTGTATGAAACATTGCCGTTCGATCCGATCAAGGACTTTGCGCCGATCTCGCAGGTATTCATCGCGGCCAACGTGCTTGCCGTTCCGCCCGCCGTGCCTGTCAAGAACGTGGCGGAACTGGTGGCACTCGCCAAGGCCGAGCCCGGCAAGCTTTCGTACGGCCATGCCGGCGTGGGCACGTCGCAGCATCTGGGCGCCGAGTTGTTCAAACACATGGCGCATGTCGATATAGCAGCGGTGCCCTATCGTGGCACCACGGCATTCATGCCGGACCTCGTCGCCAATCGGATCACCATGTCGTTCGCCAATATCGTGAACGTGTTGCCGCTCGCGCGCGAAGGAAAATTACGCGCGCTGGCGATCACCTCGGCCAAACGCTCGGCGCTGGCGCCCGATCTGCCGACGATGGCGGAGTCCGGTTTCCCCGGCTTCGAGGCCGTGCCGTGGTTCGGCCTGCTCGCCCCGGCCGGGACGCCGAAGGATGTGCTGGATAAATTGCACGAGCAAACCGTCAAGGCGCTGGCGACGCCTGCGATGCGTAGCAAGTTCGACGAACTCGGCCTCGAGCCGGTGGGCAACACGCCGGCCGAGTTCGCCGCGATCATCAGGAAAGAAACGCCCGAATGGGCAAAGGTGATCAGGGATGCCGGGATCAAACTCGGCAACTAAAATGGCAAGCGCGAGTTTTCAAAGAGCGACCGATCCCGCACGCTGCCGATTTCAACCGTCATCGTCCGCGAAGGCGTACGATCCAGTCATCCCGACAGTCCGCATCTGAACATTCGCGCTTTCAGATATTGGGCCCATCGGCCTTCGCCGATCGGGACTACGCGGTGCATGGGAATCGCGGTTGTGTAAGTTCCGCACGGGTCGAGGCAGCGACACTGGTAATGCCGGGTTTCGCAAAAGCTCGACCCATCCTGCCCGGCCGGGATAAGCGCAGCCGGGCTCAAAATTTTACGGCTCTGCTTTTTCTACCCTCCTGTCGCACCTATCTTAACAGGTGGGACCCGGGCATCGAGTCGAAAGCAGGAGGTCTTCGCCATGAAATTTCGGAAAATTGCGTTCCTGATCATTGCGACGCTCGCCTGCGATTCTGCCGCATTCGCCCGCGGCGGTGGTCATGGCACTTCCGGCGGTGGGGCCGCTGGCGTCGCTGCCGCAAACCGCTCTCATGGTGGTCGCACACACTTCTTCATCGTCCGCGAACCGCTTCCAATACGGCAGGCTCCCACGTCTACCGGCACCGTCGGTTTGGGCGGGTCGCCCTCCCAGGTCAACTCTCGGATAGACAGCAGATTTTAATCGATGGTTCGGTCACTCAGATCGGCACGTACAGGCCGAACCAAGGCCGCTTCGCGTTGCCGACCTGCGATCTTCACGTAAAGCGGCAATACGCTCGCGCCTACATCGTAGCCCCAAGCACCCAGGGCGCGAACTCGGCGCCGCCGAAATCGAAGCTTTCGCTCTTGGTCGGCTGGCCCGAGGCGGTTTTTAGCATGAGATCGAAGATGCGCTGGCCGCATTGCTGCACGGTTTCCTCGCCGTCGAGGATTGTGCCGCAGTTGACGTCCATGTCGTCTTCCATGCGCTTGAACATCGGCGAGTTGGTCGCAAGCTTGATCGAAGGCGCGGGCTTGCAGCCGAACACGCTGCCGCGGCCGGTGGTGAAGCAGACCAGGTTGGCGCCGCCGGCGACTTGGCCGGTCGCGGCCACCGGGTCGTAGCCGGGCGTATCCATGAAGACGAAACCCTTCTTGGTGACCGCCTCCGCGTAATTCAGCACGTCGACCAGATTGGTGCTGCCGGCCTTCGCCATCGCGCCCAACGATTTTTCCAGAATGGTGGTGAGCCCGCCGGCCTTGTTGCCGGGGCTCGGGTTGGCGTTCATCTCGGCGCCCTCGCGCGCGGTGTATTCCTCCCACCAGCGCATCAGCGCCACCAGCTTTTCGCCGACCTCGCGGCTGACCGCGCGCCGCGTCAACAGATGTTCGGCACCGTAGGTCTCGGGCGTCTCCGACAGGATCACGGTGCCGCCGTGCCGCACCAGCAGATCGCTCGCCGCGCCCAGCGCCGGATTGGCCGAAACGCCGGAGTAACCATCGGAGCCGCCGCATTGCAGCGCGACCGTCAATTCGCTGGCCGGGACCGGCTCGCGCCTGACCTTGTTGGCATCGGTGAGCGCCTCGCGCACAAAGGCCACCCCGGCCTCTACCGTCTTGCGGGTGCCGCCGACTTCCTGAATGTCCATCGCGCGCAGCCGGCCGGCCAGCTTCTGCTCCTGCATCAGCCCGCCGATCTGGTTGACCTCGCAGCCGAGGCCAAGCACCACGACCGCGGAGAAATTGACGTGCCGCGCATAGCCGCCAAGGGTGCGCCGGAGCAGCGCCAGCGGTTCGTCCTGCGTCATGCCGCAGCCGGTCTTGTGGGTCAGCGCCACCACGCCGTCGACATTGGGAAAATCCGCCAGCGGATTGTCGCCGGTGAACGGGTTCTTCTTGAAGATATCGGCGACCATGCCGGCGACATGGGCGCTGCAATTCACCGAGGTGAGAATGCCGATGTAGTTGCGGGTCGCGACCCGGCCGTCGGAGCGGCGGATGCCCTCGAAGGTCGCCGGCAGATCGAAATTCGGCACCGGCTTCACATCGACGCCGAACGCATAATCCTTGGCGAAATCGCCCATGCCGCAATTCTGGGTGTGGACGTGCTGGCCCGGCGAAATTTGCGTGGTCGCAAAGCCGATGATCTGGCCGTAGCGGCGGATCGGCTCGCCGACCGCGATCGGCTTGATCGCCACCTTGTGGCCGGCGGGAATCCGCTCGACCGTGGTCACGCCGTCGGCCACCACCATGCCGGCCGGCAGGCTGGAGCGCGCGATCAGCACGCCATCGTCGGGATGCAGGCGAATGACGGGTGCTGGGGGCATGGAGCGTCTCCTGTGTGTTGGGAGTGGTGAATGGGCGAACAGCGAATGGCGAGCAGAGGAACAAGCTGGCTACCTGCTACCCCTGCTCGCCGTTCGCTACCCGCTATTCGACTCTACTCGCTATTCGCCTAACTTACGCTTTGCCGCCCAACTCTTTCCGGGTCTGGGCGATCTGCATCTTGGCGTAGGTCGCCATCAGGCCGCTTTCGTTCGACAGCGTGACGAGCTTGAAACCCATGTTGATGGCGCGCACCGCGCCGTCGGCGCCCGAGCAGTGAATGCCGGGATAGAGGTTGCGCTTGCCGCACTCTTTCACGATCTTCTCGTAGATCTTGAGGATTTCCGGCTCGTCGCGATCGAGCTTCGGCACCAGCCCATAGGAGAAGCCGAGGTCGGACGGGCCGATATAGACGCCGTTGATGCCTTCGACGTCGAGGATCGATTCCATGTTCTCAACCGCCGTCCTGGTCTCCATCATCGGCAGCAGCACGATCTCGTCGTTGGCGGTCTGCTGGTAGGTGCCGGCCGAACCGTACATGCCGGAACGGATCGGGCCGTTCGAACGGGTACCGCGCGGCGGATATTTGGAATACTGCACCAGGTTTTCGGCTTCCTGCTTGGTGTTGATCATCGGGCAGATCACGCCATAGGCGCCGCCATCGAGCACCTTGCCGATGATGCCGGGCTCGTTCCAGGGCACGCGGACCATCGGCGTCACCGGATGAGCGTGCATCGCCTGAAAACACTGCACCATCGACTGGTAATCCTGCACGCCGTGCTGCATGTCGACGGTGACGCTGTCGAAGCCGCATTGCGCGATCACTTCGGCGGAAAATCCGGACGGGATCGCAAGCCAGGCGTTCACCACGGCCTTGCCGGAGGCCCAAACTTTTTTGACGTTGTTAGCCACTCTCTGTTCCTTCCCTGTTATCCCTGTCATCCCTGCGTAGAGCTTCGCGACGACGCGAAAAAGCCTGTATTTTGCAGCTCTGGATTGCTTCCGCCTGCGCTCTCCGCGCTACGGCGGACGCATCGCCCGCGCTCGCAATGACAGTGGATCAGGCTGTCGCCCGCTGGATGCTGACTTCGCTGACGCCGACCTCGCGCGCGGTGGCAACTATCGCCGCCCAGGTGTCGTCAGGCAAGGGCACGCCGTTCTTGGTACGCTCGGCCAGCATCGCCGCCTCCGGATCGCCCGGAATCAGCACGGACTCGACGCCGGCCGCCGGTTTGGTGTCCTTGAAATATTTGACGTAGCGCGCAATCTCGCCGTCGAAGAAGTTGTCGGGATCGACCACCCTGGGATCGATATAGATCGCGAACATGCCGTTGGCGAAACGCCGGTCGGGTCCGGTGGCGCCGGTACCGGTCAGCGCGCCGCCGAGCAATTCACAGATCAGCGCCAGCCCCGACCCCTTGTGCTCGCCGAACGCCCGGATCGCCCCCTTGCCCTGGCTGTGGTCGCGCGGCCCCTCGGCCTGATAGGGGCCGTACAGCACCGTCGGATCTTCGCTCAAGCCGCCGTCGAGATCGATCAGCGCGCCCTTCGGCAGTTTCTTGCCGCCGCGGCTGGCAACCAGCACCTTGCCTTCGGCCACGATCGAGGTCGCGAAATCCAGCACGATCGGCCGCTCGCCCTGGCGCGGAATGCCGACGCAATACGGCGCAGTGGAAAGCCTGCGCTCGACGCCGCCATAGGGCGCGACCAGCACCGAGCCGGCGGCATTGACGAAATGCACCGAGACCAGGCCCTCGGCGGCGGCCATTTCGGCCCAGTCGCCAACGCGGCCGATATGGCCGGCATTGCGCAGCGCCACCGCGGCCAGGCCCGAGGCCTTGCATTTCTCGATGCCGATCTTGACCGCTTGCGGCGCAACGGTCTGTCCGTAGCCGAACTTGCCGTCGACCACCGCCAGCGCCGGCGTGTCGACCACGACTTCGGCGGACTGGTTCGGAACCACCGAGCCCATCTTCTTCCAGCGGATATAGACCGGCACCCGGATCACGCCATGACTGTCATGACCGGTCAAATTCGCGGTCGTGAGGTAGGTCGCAATCCGCCGCGCCTCCTCTGTTGAAGAGTCGGCATGGGAGAATACGTCGCCGACGAAATCGATCAGGTTCGGAAGCTGGATAGTGACCATGGATGGGTAGCTCGCTGTTCTTGTTATTAAGCGCTGACTTTGGCGTGACCGCCGAGATAGGCGGCGGCGATGGCTTCGTTGCCCCACAATTCGTCGGGCTTGCCGCCGAGCACGATGCGCCCGGTTTCCAGTACGTAACCGTAATCGGCGACCGAAAGTCCCATGCGCGCATTCTGCTCGACGAGCAGGACGGTGGTGTTGCGCCTGATCTCGGAGATGATCTTGAATACGGCCTGCACGATGACGGGCGCAAGACCGAGCGAGGGTTCGTCCAGCAGCAACAGCCGGGGCTTGGCCATCAGCCCGCGCGCCACCGCGACCATCTGCAATTGCCCGCCCGACAGGGTCCAGCCCAGCGCGCCGGAGAATTTGCGGATGTCCGGAAACAGGTCGAACATCGCGTCGGCCTCGCGCGACAATTCCGATGCCGCCACGCGCCGGTTCGACGCGCCGAGCATGATGTTTTCCTTCACCGTGAGGCCCGGGAATATCCGCCGTCCTTCGGGCACGTGGGAGATGCCGAGCCGGACGATGGCTTCCGGACCAAGCCCCGCGATCGACTTGCCGTCGAACAGGATGTCGCCCGCCGTAGGCTTTGCCAGGCCCGAGATGGCGCGCAGCGTGGTCGACTTGCCGGCGCCGTTGGCGCCGAGCAGCGTCACCACCTGCCCTTGATCGACAACAAGCGATATGCCGCGTAGCGCCTCGATTTCGCCGTAGCGGACCACCAGGTCGCGGATTTCGAGCAGCGGCATCATTCGGCTCCGAGATAGGCGGAGACGACGTCGGGATGGCGCAGCACCGCCATGGATTCGCCGTCCGCGATGCGGCGTCCGAAATTGAGCACGGTGATGTGCTGGGCCGCCTCGGAGACCAGCGTCATGTCGTGATCGATAATCAGGATGGTCAGCCCCTGCGCGGCGATCCGCTTGAGCAGCTCATGCAGTTCGAGTTTCTCGGTCGAGTTGAGGCCGGCTGCGGGCTCGTCCAGCAACAGCAATGTGGGATTGGCGGCGAGCGCGCGGGCGATCTCGATCAGGCGCTGATGGCCATAGGAGAAGCTCGAGATCAGTTCATTGGCGCGGCCGCCGAGCCCGACGAAGGTCAGCGCTTCCATCGCGCGCTCGGTGAGCGCGGCGTCGCCCCCCTTGCCGATCAGGGTGTTGCCGGGCCGCTCGGCGCCGATCTCGACATTCTCCAGCGCCGTCATGGAACGGAACAGGCGGATGTTCTGGAACGTACGGCCCAGTCCCGCAGCCGTGCGCAGATGTGGCGGCATGTTGGTAATGTCGGTGCCGTCGAGCACGATTTTGCCCGCGGTCGCCTTGTACAGACCGGAGAGCACGTTCAGCGTCGTGGTCTTGCCGGAGCCGTTCGGACCGATCAGCGCATGCACGCCGCCGCGCTTGACCGCGATGTCGATGCCATCGACGGCCTTGAGGCCGCCGAAATATTTCGAGAGCCCGGTGACCTCGAGCACGATGTCGCCGCCAACGGTCGCCGGCTTCAATTGCAACGGCGCGGCGGCGGGCGGCGCCTTGGTTTGGGCGCGCAGCCGATCGAACGCCGAACTGACAAATCCCCAGATGCCGTCGGGCATGTAGCGGATGATCAGGATCACGAACAGGCCGTAGATCGCGAGATACAAGCCGGGAATGCTCTTGAGGAACCGCAGCCATTCCGGAATTAAAATCAGCAGCCCGGTGCCGATCGCCGAACCGATCGGCGATGCGACACCGCCGAGCAGAGACATCGTCAGGAAGACGATGGATTCCGCGAACGAAAACTGATCCGGGCTGACATAGGCGAAGCCGCCCGCAAACAGCCCGCCCGCGAGGCCGCCCAGCGCCGCGCACAGCGCGAACGCGTAGACCTTGGTGCGGAACACGTCGATGCCGTTGACGCCGGCCGCGAGTTCATTGTCGCGCACCGCCCGCATCGCTCGCCCGAGCTTGGTATCCGGCAGGTGCCAGACGAAATAGCCGACGATCGCCAGCGTCGCGACACAGAATGCCAGATAGCTATGCGAGGTCTGGAACAGCGCAGGCCGGCCGATGTTGGAAACGCCGTCGGGGCCGTGCGTCAGCGCGATGTCGTTGATCATGACCAGCGTCACGATCTGCTGGAACGAGATCGTCACCATCGCGAGGTAGTGGCCGCCGAGCCGCAGCGTCGACATCCCGAGGAACGCGCCGGCGCCAAGCGCGATCACGCAACCGGCCACCAGGCAGATCCAGTAGCTCAGATGCAGGTCGGTCGTGCCGATGCCGACGGCATAGGCGCCGAAACCGAAGAACGCCGCCTGCGCGAGGTTGATCTGGCCGCAGAGGCCGAGCACGACCGAAAGGCCGAACACCGCGATCGCGAACGTCGTCGCCTGCAGCAGGATATTGTGGATGTAGCCGTCGAACTGCATCCAGGCGGACAGCGCGACCAAAATCGCGGCGCCGATGAAATACGGCAAATGCCGCAGCAGCGCCGGCCTCGGCTGGGCGACGGGTGCCGGAATCGAGATGTTGTCGCTGGGCGCGCTCATGCTTTCTCCGCGACGCGTTCGCCGAAGATACCTTGCGGCCGGAAGATCAGGAACAGCACCAGCACCAGGAACGCGAAGCCGTCCTTGTAGGGTACCGAGATGTAGGCCGCGCCGAAGGTCTCGATCACGCCGAGCGCAAGCCCGCCGATGATCGCGCCGGCGACGTCGCCGAAGCCGCCGATGATGGTGGCGGCAAAGGCCTTCAGCGCAATCGTCGAGCCCATCTGGATCGAGACGAACAGCACCGGCGCCACCAGGATGCCGGCGAGACCGCCGAGCACCGCCGAATAGATGAAGGTGATCATGATCATGGCGGACACGGAGATGCCGAGCAGCGAGGCCATCTCCTTGTCCTGCGAGGTTGCCTGCAGCTTCTTGCCGAGCATCGTGCGTTCGAAGAACCAGTAATTGAAAATGACCAGCGCGATGGTCACGACGATGATCAGCAGATACTGGCTGTCGAGATAGACCGGTCCGAGCTGGATGCCCGGCGTCTCAAACCAGCCCGGCAGGACCTGCGGCTGCGGGCCGTAAATGGCAAGCACCGAATTGGCCATCAATATCGACGCGCCGATGGTGGCGATGATGACCGGCAGGAAGCTGCGGTGGCGCAGCGGATAATAGACGCCGAGATTGAAGATCACGCCGAGCAGCGCCATGCCGCCGAGCGCCAGCAGGAACGACAGCCAGTACGGCCATCCGAGATCGACGGCGAACACCACCATCAGGTAGGCCGCCACCATCGAGAATTCGCCTTGCGCGAAATTCACCACGTTGGTGGCGCGGAAGATCAGCACGAAGCCGAGCGCGACCAGCGCGTAGACGGCACCGATCCCGATGCCGGTGAACAACAGCTGTAGTACGAGGTCCATGAGAAACGTTCGGGTGCGAGGAACTGCGGAAGAGACTCAACGGTCGGGGAAACGCTGCCGGCCTCCCCTCGTTCGAGGAGGCCGGCAAGGCCATCAATCGTTGAACTCGATGTGCTTGTCGAAGACGATATTGCCCTTCTCGTTCTTCACGACATTGTAGCCGTGCAGCCCATCGCCGTTCTGGTCGAAATTATATTCGCCCTCGGCGCCCGCGAACCTCTTGGTGGCCAGGATCGCCTCGCGAACCTTGGTGGGATCGGTCGTGCCCGCCTTGTTGATCGCGCCCGACAGCACGTTGATGGCATCGAACGGCCAGGAGCTCTGGTTGTCGGGTGCGACCTTGACGGCATCGCGGTAGATCTTGCCGAACGCCTTCGAGCCTTCGCTGGAATCTTCGGCATAATCGGCCACGCCGTAGGTGCCGTACAGCGCCGGTCCCGCGAGCTTGAGCGCGGTGATGTTGGTGATCGAGGGCGAGCCCACCCAGGGAATGTTGACGCCGAGCTGGCGCAACTGACGGCCGAAAATGCCGAGATCGTTTTCGAAGGTGAAGTAGGAGCCGAGAATGTCGGCGCCGGACTGCTTGATCGCCAGCACGACGGGGGTGAAATCCTGGCTCTGGTTGGCGTAACCCTGGTCGAGGACCGAGGGAGCGCCGAGCTTCTCCAGCGCGCCGCTCAGCGCCTTGCCGCCGGCGGTGCCGAAGGCATCGGTCGAGTGCAGCACGGCCCACTTCTTCTTGCCGAGCGTATTGACGCCGAACTCGGCGATCACGCGGCCGGAATAGCTGTCATTGGGGCGGCAGCGGAACAGCCACTGATTGCCCATATGGGTCAGGTTCGGATCGGTGCCGCCGATCATCACCGGCTTGCCGAGCTTGAGCACGTCCGGCGCCATCGCGTGGACCTGCGTCGAGCGGATCGATCCGAGGAAACCGACGATATCGGGCTGTGCGGCCAATTTGGAAAACGCCAGCACGATGCCGGGATTGGTGGTCTGATCATCTTCGACAATCAATTCGAGCTGTTTGCCGAGAACGCCGCCGGCCTTGTTGACGGCCTCCAGCGCAAGCTTGGCGCCCTTCACCGCGTATCCGCCGGATTCGGCGGCCGGGCCCGTCACCGGGGCGCACATGCCGATCTTGATGGTGGCGCCCTGCGCGCGCGCACTGCCAACGATGTAAGGTGCGGTAATACCAACCGCCAAGCCGGTGGTGAAGTCACGTCTCGTCAGCTTCATTATTCCTCCCTGAGGCCGCACTTGCTCGCCGGCCGTCCTGATTTTTTGCGGTCCGCGACGGACCCGAAAGAGAATGCGCTTCTACGGTCTCTTCGGCCCGGAGTAAATTGATAATGCGGTGATTTCTCCGGACGGTGAACGCAGGGGGACATGGTGCCGCAGGCCTGTTCCGCGCACCATCCTCTTGGACTAGTACTTTCGATGCTCAAACATTATGCATCGCCCTATCAAGGCGCTGTTCGGCTGTCGATGCCGCGCGGCGCTACCGTCGGTCATCGAATTCGGCCTTTTTCCCACCCCGGCGGCGCGTGTCGGACAGGCTATGCTCCAGCGCATGCAGCATGTCCTGCAGGTCGGCGAGTTTGCGCGCGCCATAACGGCGGGTGATGTCCGCATAGATCGCCTCGGACGACGGCGCCACGGCCTCGATCAGCGCCAGGCCTCTCGTGGTGATCGACACTACCGCGCGACGCAGATCGGCCTTCGCCACCCGGCGCTCGATCAGGTGACGCGCCTCCAGATCGCGCAAGATGCGCGACAGGCTCGGGCCCAGCAGAAACGCGATCCGTGCAAGCTCCGTGACCTCGATCGCGTCGACGGTGGCGAGCGCGCGCAGGATACGCCACTGCTGCTCGGTCAGCCCATGATCGCGCAGCGAAGGGCGAAATCGCCGCATCACCGCCTCGCGCGCCCGCAATAGCGACATCGGCAGCGAGCGGGCGAAATCGCGTATCGGCACCCGTACCCCGGCCGGCTTTCCCGCCGGGTTCGGTTTGAGCGCCTGTCCCGATTTTTTCCGCGCCATGATCGATCGTCCGAAGCCGGGACGTCCTGCTTGCACCGCCGCTTTTTGCGCCGCAACAAGGCGCCGACGAATTTGATCCGATACGTTTAACATGTTAATCATATTGCCGCACCCGGTTTCGGCGTGTCCGCGCGCGACCGTGACCGGCGACGATACCGCGCAAAGACGGTGTGCCGAAAAATATCTGGGAGTGATCCGCCATGCCGCACTTCACGCTTGAATACTCAGCCAACCTTGATGCGCGCATCGACATGGCCAAAGTGGTCGAAGTCGTTCGCAAGGCCGCGGTCGAAACCGGGATATTTCCGCTGGGCGGCATCCGCGTTCGCGCGATCCGTTGCGACCACTACGCGATCGCGGACGGCAGCCCGTCGTTCGGTTTTCTCGCAATGCTGCTGCGGCTTGGCGAAGGCCGCGATCTCGCGACCCGCAAGAAAGCAGGCGAACACGTCTTCAAGGCGCTGTCGCATTTTCTCGACCCGGTTTTCGCCGCGAGCCCCTTCGCATTGTCGTTCGACGTGCAGATCAACGACAAGGAAATGAGTTGGAAGCGCAACAACATCCACGAATCTCTCAAGGTCAACGCCGCGCAGGGAGACGCCGCGCATGGATAAGGCCACGGCAAAATCATCCGATGTCTTTCAGGCCAATCGCGAGCGCGCGGAGCCGCTGCTGGCGAAACTGAAGACCGATGGCATCGGGCACATGATCAACGGCAAGATCGTGCCGTCAATTTCGGGCCGGACCTTCGAAACCAGATCGCCGGTCGACAACGCGGTGCTGGCCCCGGTTGCGCGCGGCGGCGCTGAAGATATCGACGTCGCCGCAACCATCGCGGCCGAGGCCTTCCGCCCTTGGCGCGACATGCCGGCGGCGATGCGCAGGAAACTGTTGCACCGCGTCGCCGACGCTATCGAGGATCGCGCTGACGATATCGCCGTGCTCGAATGCATCGACACCGGGCAGGCCCATCGCTTCATGGCCAAGGCAGCGCTCCGCGCCGCGGAGAATTTTCGCTTTTTCGCCGACAAATGCACCGAGGCCCGCGACGGCCTCAACATGCCGAGCGAGGAGCATTGGAACGTGTCGACCCGGGTCCCGATCGGTCCGGTCGGCGTGATTACGCCGTGGAATACGCCCTTCATGCTCTCCACCTGGAAGATCGCCCCCGCGCTCGCGGCCGGCTGCACGGTGGTTCATAAACCGGCCGAATGGTCGCCGGTGACGGCCGACCTGCTTGCCAAACTGGTCAAACAGGCCGGCGTGCCCGACGGCGTGCTCAACACCGTGCACGGTATCGGCGAAGAAGCCGGCAAGGCGCTGACCGAACATCCCGCGATCAAGGCGATCGGATTCGTCGGCGAAAGCGCCACCGGCTCGGCGATCATGGCGCAGGGCGCGCCGACGCTGAAGCGCGTGCATTTCGAACTCGGCGGAAAAAACCCCGTGATCGTGTTCGACGACGCCGACCTTGATCGTGCGCTCGATGCCGTCGTGTTCATGATCTACTCGCTCAACGGCGAGCGCTGCACCTCCTCGAGCCGACTGTTGATCCAGCGAAGCATCGCCTATGACTTCATCGGCAAACTCGCCGCCCGCGTGAAGGCGCTCAGGGTCGGCCACCCGCTCGATCCCGCCACCGAAATCGGGCCGCTGATCCACGAGCGTCATCTGCAGAAGGTCTGTTCCTACTTCGATGTCGCGCGCAACGACGGCGCGGTAATCGCCGTCGGCGGCAAGCGATATGAGGGCCCCGGTGGCGGCCATTACATCGAGCCGACGCTCGTTACCGGCGCGCGGGCCAACATGCGCGTCGCACAGGAGGAGGTGTTCGGGCCGTTCCTGACCGTGATTCCATTCGGCGGCGAGAACGACGCGATCGAAATCGCCAACGGTGTGAATTACGGCCTTACCGGCTACGTCTGGACCTCCGACATGGGCCGCGCGCTGCGCGTCGCCGATGCGCTGGAGGCCGGCATGATCTGGCTCAATTCGGAAAACGTCCGCCATTTGCCGACCCCGTTCGGCGGCATGAAATCGTCCGGCATTGGCCGTGACGGCGGCGACTACTCGTTCGACTTCTATATGGAAACCAAGCACGTCTCGCTGGCGCGAGGGACGCACCGGATTCAGCGGCTGGGCATTTGAACAAAGGGTGCGTCATTCCGGGATGGTCAAGGACCAGACCCGGAATGTGAAGATTTTCCGGTGTGCAAACGCAGATCGTAGTCCGCCCTCCGCGCGCCCCGGAATGACTGAAAACTGAGGACTCCACATGCCCGTGCCGCAGCATATTTTCGACCCGCCGTTCAACATCGTCAGGTGCAGCCACGTCGTGCTCGACGTGACCAACCTCGATGCCAGTCGCGCGTTCTACGAAAACACCGTGGGACTGCATGTCGAAGACGCCGACGACAATGAGGTTTACCTGCGCGGCAGCGAGGAGCATCAGCACCATTCGGTGGTGTTGCGCCAGGCAACGGTCGCCGCCTGCAACCGCCTGGGGTTCAAGGTCGGCAACGATGGCGACCTCGACAAGGCCGCGGCGTTCTTTTCCGCGAACGGCGTCACGCATGCGTTCGCCAAGCTGCCGTTCCAGGGCCGCACGCTTCAATTCACCGATCCCTTCGGTTTCCAGATCGAGATCTATGCATCGATGGAAAAGCGTCCGCACCTGTTGCGCCGCTACGACCTTTACAAAGGCTGCCATCCGCAGCGGCTGGATCATTTCAACGTATTCGCACCCGAAGTGCAGGACACCGTCGACTTCTACGCGCGACTCGGATTCCGCCTCACCGAATATGGCGAGGAGGATGGGCCGAACGGCCGCATCGCGGCGGCCTGGATGCACCGCAAGGGCAACGTGCATGATCTCGCCATCACCAACGGCAAGGGCCCTCGCCTGCACCATTTGGCCTATTGGGTGCCGAGCGCGATGAACATCCTGCATCTATGCGATGTGATGGCTTCCAGCGGCTATCTCGACAACATCGAGCGCGGGCCCGGCCGCCACGGCATTTCGAACGCGTTCTTTCTCTATGTGCGCGATCCCGACGGCCACCGCCTCGAACTCTACACCAGCGATTATTTCACGGGCGATCACGACCACGAGCCGCTACGCTGGTCGCTGAAAGACCCACGGCGGCAAACCTTGTGGGGCGCGCCGGCACCGCGCTCATGGTTCGAGCAGGGATCGCCGTTTGCAGGTCAGGCGGTCCGCGACCCGCTGTTCGTCGCCGACGTCACCATCGCGGATTAAGGACGACGACCTCCCATGCCCCTTCCCCGCATCGCAACTTTTGCCATCGACGGCTCGACGCATTACGGCGCAGTCGTCGATGGCGGCATCGTCGACCTCTCGACGCATTTCGGAAAGCAATATCCGACGCTGCGCGAGGTGATCGCGGCCGGTGCAATGATGAAACTGATCGAGCATGCGGCGCGGCGCGCGCCGGACCACGCGCCCGACGCCATCAGCTGGCTGCCGCCGATTCCGGCGCCGGAGAAAATCATCTGCATCGGCGTGAACTATCCCGACCGCAATGCGGAATACAAGGATGGTCAGGACGCGCCGAAATATCCCAGCATGTTCATGCGAACGCCGCGCTCCTTTGTCGGCCATGACACGCCGCTCGTCCGGCCCCGCGCGTCGGCGCAGCTCGATTATGAGGGCGAACTAGTGCTGGTCGTCGGCAAGGCCGGGCGGCACATTCCGGAGCGCACGGCGCTTGACCACATCGCGGCCGTCACACTTTGCAATGAGGGCACTATCCGCGACTGGGTCCGGCACGCCAAATTCAACGTGACGCAAGGCAAGAATTTCGACGGCACCGGCAGCCTCGGCCCTTGGCTGGTTCCTTACAGCGGTAAATCGCAGATCGCCGACATCCGCCTGACGACGCGGGTCAACGGCGAAACGCGGCAGGACGATCGCACCGGCCGGCTGATCTTCGGCTTTCGCTATTTGATCAATTACATCTCGACCTTCACGACGCTGGTGCCCGGCGATGTCATCGTCACGGGCACGCCAACCGGCGCCGGCGCGCGATTCGATCCGCCGCGCTACCTGAAGCCCGGCGACGTCGTCGAGATCGAGGCCGACAATGTCGGCCTGCTCCGCAACGGCGTGGTCGACGAAGCATTATCAATCGAATGAACGATCGGACAAACCCACATGACTTCAACATCCGGCGGCGAAGCCATCGTCAACGGTCTTGTCGCCCACGGTGTCGACACGGTGTTCGGCCTGCCCGGCGCGCAGGTCTACGGGCTGTTCGATGCCTTTCACCAGGCCCAGCTCAAAGTCATCGGCGCGCGTCACGAGCAGGGTTGCGGCTATATGGCTTATGGCTACGCCCGATCGAGCGGCCGGCCCGGCGTGTTCAGCGTTGTGCCGGGCCCCGGCGTGCTCAATGCCGGCGCTGCGTTGCTGACGGCTTACGGTTCGAACGAACCGGTGCTGTGCCTGACCGGACAAGTCCCCACCGCGTTCATCGGCAAGGGCCGCGGGCATCTGCACGAGATGCCGGACCAACTCGCGACCTTGCGAACTTTCGTCAAATGGGCCGACCGGATCGAATATCCCGATGCCGCGCCGGCATTGGTCTCGCGCGCGTTCCAGGAAATGCTGTCGGGGCGCCGCGGCCCGGTGGCGCTGGAAATGCCGTGGGACGTGTTCACGCAGCGGGCGCAAGTCGGCCCGTCGAAGCCGTTCGACCGGTTACCGGCGCCGCTGCCCGACCCGGATCGCATCAAGGCCGCCGCCGCGCTCGTTGCGGGCAGCAAGACGCCGATGATCTTCGTCGGCAGCGGCGCCATCGATGCGCGCGATGAAATACTCGAGCTTGCCGAACTGATCGACGCGCCGGTGGTGGCGTTCCGCAGCGGGCGCGGCATTGTCAGCAACGCCCACGACCTCGGACTGACCATGGCCGCGGCGTACCGGCTGTGGCCGCACACCGATCTCATGATCGGCATCGGTAGCCGCATGGAGTTGCCGACCACGTTCCGCTGGCCGTTCCGGCCCGATGGGCTGAAATCGGTTCGCATCGATATCGACCCCGCGGAAATGCGGCGCTTGACGGTGGATGCGCCTGTGGTCGCGGACGCCCGGGCCGGCACCCGGGAATTGCTGGCCGCGGTGCGGCGGCACGGCTTCGCCAGAACCAGCGGCCGGCGCGCGGCGATCCGCGAGGCCTCGGCAGCCGCGTTGTTGGACATCCAGAGCATTCAACCGCAGATGACCTATCTGAATGTTCTGCGCGAGGTGCTGCCGCCGAATGCGATCGTAACCGACGAACTGTCGCAGGTGGGCTTCACCTCGTGGTACGGCTTCCCGATTTACGAGCCGCGCACCTTCATCACGTCGGGATATCAGGGCACGCTTGGCTCGGGCTTTCCTACCGCACTCGGCGCCAAGGTCGCAAACCCGGATCGGGTGGTGGTGGCGATCACCGGCGACGGCGGCTTCATGTTCGGCGTACAGGAACTGGCGACCGCCGTGCAATTCAACATCGGCGTGGTGACGCTGGTGTTCAACAACAACGCCTATGGCAATGTGCGGCGCGATCAGCGCGAACGCTTCGACGGTCGTGTGGTGGCGTCCGACCTCGTCAATCCGGATTTCGTCAAGCTGGCGGAATCCTTTGGCGTCAAGGCGTGGCGCGTATCGTCACCGGATCATTTCCGTCCGGCGCTGGAGCGGGCCCTGGCGCACGGCGGCCCCACCCTGATCGCGATCGAGGTGCCGGCCGACTCCGAAACCAGTCCCTGGAAGTTCATTCATCCGGAGAAGCCGTGAGCTGCTTTCCAACGTCACTGCGGGCACACGACAGCGCGCACGCTGAAGCGAGAAGTTATTGGCCCGAGATTCCGGGCCACAGAAGGCGCATCCGGGAATGATGACGTGCTTTAGCGCGCCTTGCGAAACGTTAGATTGATGCGCTGCCGGCCCATTACCGCGTGCTCGCCGTCCGCAAGCGGCGCGACGCCGTGAAACGCAAGCCGCGCCGGTCCGCCCCATACGACGATGTCACCGTGCTGCAGCCGATAGCGCTGCGTCTTGTCGGTACGCTTCAATCCGCCGAACAGAAATATCCCGGGCAGGCCCAGCGACACCGATACGATCGGCGCACCGAAATCATGCTCGTCCCTGTCCTGATGCAAGGACATTTTCGCTCCAGGAGCGTAGCGGTTGACCAGACACGCATCGGGCGCGAATTCGGCAAAGCCGGCTTCGACCGCAGCCTGCGCGGCCAGCTTGCGAAACGCCGGCGGCATGGCCGGCCAGGGCTTTCCGGATTGCGGATCGACACCGTCGTAGCGATACCCGCTGCGATCGGTGACCCACCCGAGGCTGCCGCAATTGGTCATCGCCACCGACATCTGGTGGCCGCCCGGCGTCGACATCTGACGAAACGGCGCCGCGTCGGCGACCGTGCGCAACGCCGCGATCAGGTCGCCTTCGCCCGGCCCGGCAAATCCGCGCAGGAGAACGGCGCCTGGTGCGATTTCTTCGCGCGAGGACCGCATCTCCGGAACGCTGTCGAACAAATCCGCCGTCAACTGGATGGCACTCACTTCGCATCGTGAAAGATCACGCCGAGCGTATGACGGCGGCCGGAGCGAATCCGGCTGACGCCGTGGCGCAGGTTAACGCGATAAATCCCGCGTGTCCCCTCTACCGGCCGGTGATGCACGGCAAAGGCAACCGCGTCGCCCCGGCCGAGCGGGACCACCTCGGGTCGCGACTGCATCCGCGGCCGCTGCTCGGTCAGCACGAACTCGCCGCCGGTGAAATCCCGGCCGGGCTCCGACAGCAGGATCGCCACCTGAAGCGGAAACACGTGTTCGCCGTAGAGATCCTGATGCAGGCAGTTGTAGTCGCCG
The DNA here is from genome assembly GCA_963756215.1 of uncultured Alphaproteobacteria bacterium. GTDB lineage: Bacteria > Pseudomonadota > Alphaproteobacteria > Rhizobiales > Xanthobacteraceae > Bradyrhizobium. The sequence goes on from CAVWMY010000010.1 coordinate 20,425, forward strand.
GCGCCGTATTGCAACAGCAGCGGCGTCGGTTTCGCCTGCCCGGCGTCGTGGCAACGCTTGAGGAAGGCGCGGTGCGTCTCAGGATATCGGATATCGATTCCCATGGCCTCGTTCCAGCGGTTGGCGAGGCCGCAGAGTTTTGCGTAAAGCAAGGGCCGCAGGGCTTCGATCAACGAGGGCAACGGATAGCTGAAGTACTTGTACTCGCCGCGGCCGAAGCCGTGGCTGCCCATGACGATACGGCTGCGAAAATGCGTGTCGTCCGGATAGAGCGCTGCAATCGCACTACACTCATCCGCCGACAGCAGGTTGTTCAGGACGGCGCAGCCCCGCGCGTCGAGTTCGGCAATCGCCTGCGCCCAATCGATCGCATCGACGCGGGCGGCGACGTCGGATGACGTTGATGGCGCATCTGCGCGTTTTGCAACGGACATGCTGAAAGCCCTGAAATCAAAACCGTCATTCCGCGGCGTGCGAAGCACCATCCCGGAATGACGGATATTGATAGCAATCCGGGCTATAACGCCACCCGATTCCCGAAGCGCCTTCCTCTAACCCAGCACCGGCAGCTCGACCACGTCATAGGCGTGGCGGATTGTTCGCTTCAGCACGGGGTCCTCGAGTTCGTATTCGAACCGGCTGGCGGGACGGATGCCGCCCTTGGCGGCAAAGGTGCCGCCGAACATGGCGCAGCCGTCGGGCAGCCCAGCCTTGCCGAAGCCGCGATCGATCAGTTCCTTGACCGGAAGCATCGCCTCGAGCGTGCCCTCCTGGTACAGCACGCGCGCGCCATCGATCCACGCGAACGAGCGCAGGATCATCCGGTCCCAATGAGGCTCGACGTCCTCGAGCTCCCACAGTACCGACGCGATCGGCTTGTCGCACATCTGCTTTGAGACGGTGACGCTGTAGCTTTCGACCTTGCGGTCGGTGTGATCGGAGCCGAGACCGACAAAGATGCGTCCCTGCCAACCGATCAGCACGAACTCGACTTCGCCGCTGGAGTCGCCGCCACAAACTTCGATGCGGTCGGCGGTGGTCAACCGGCAGGCCGCCACGCGGTAATAGATCGGCGTCGAGGCCGGCCGCGCGATGCCGATCGCTTCGAGCTCGGCGATATGCTTGTCGCGCGCCACCGGGTCGCGCCCGGTCCAACCGGCGATCACGGCCTGATCGATCGGCAGCGTCAAAGGCGTCGTGGTGTCCTGGGCGTCGATGATGAATGCAAGGTCAAACACGGATCACAGGCTCCATTGCTGCCGCGAGTTCAAGGATGCGACGATCCGATCCGCCCGACGCCGCCAGCATCAGCCCGACCGGGACGTCTCCCTCGCGATGCGCCGGCAGCGAAATCGCGCAGCCGTCGATCGTGTTGATCAGCGTGCAGTTGCGCAACGCCAAAAGATTGGCGCGGGTGAAGGCCTTGTCATCCGCGAGATCGGCAATGCGGGGCGGCGTGTTGGCGGTAGTGGGCAGTATCAGCGCATCATATGGCGCAAGCCGCGTGGTGCTGTGCGCGATCAGCGACCGCCGGGCCCCCAGCAGATCGATGTAATCCGCGGCGCTCAGGCTTTCGCCGCGCAGAATCCGGCTGGCGACGCGGGGATCGTAGACATCGCCCTTGCTGGTGAGCAGGAAGCGGTGCCAGGCATAACTTTCCGCCGCCGAGAAACCGCCCTTGGCGTTCATCGCCCCGACATCGAGGAATTCGGGCACCGCGATCCGCTCGATCTGTGCGCCCTGGCGGGACAACGTTTCGAGCGCGCGCTCGAAGGTTCGCGCCACCGCATCATCGAGATCATCGAGCGCCACCGTGGTCGGCACCGCCAGCCGCATTCCCTTGATCGGGCGCGGCTGCAACGGAGTGACCGCCTCATCGGCCAACACGGCGTCCAGCACGGCGCAGCAAGAAACACTGCGCGCCAGCGGCCCGTAACTGTCGAGCGTCGACGACAGCGGCACAGCGCCGTCGAGCGGTATGCGCCGCTGGGTGGGCTTGTAGCCGACGATGCCGTTGAACGCGGCCGGTATCCGGCAGGAGCCGCCGGTGTCGGTGCCGAGCGCGCCATGCGCCATGCCGTCGACGACGGACACGGCCGCACCCGACGACGATCCGCCGGGCACATGGCCGACGCTGCGCTGCCAGGCGCCCTTCGGCGTGCCGTAATGCGGATTGATGCCGATTCCGGAATAGGCGAACTCGGTCATGTTGGTGCGGCCGATCACCACGAAACCGGCTCGGCGCAAACGTGCCACCACCGGCGCATCGGCTTCCGCCGGCGCGGAATCCTCCAGCGCCCGCGAGCCGGCGCGGCTCACCTGCCCCTTGATGTCGAACAGGTCCTTGACCGAAACCGGAATGCCGGCAAAGCGCGACGGCGCGGCGTTGGCCTTGCGCAGATGATCCATGGCGTCCGCCGCCGCGATCGCGGCATCCCGGTCGACATGAATGAAGGTGCGCTGCCCTTCGCCCGATGCATCGGCGATTTTGGCGATGCACGCTTCAACCAGCTTGCGCGCCGTGGTGCGTCCGCTATCGAGATCATCGGCCAGGGTGGCAAGGGTCGGCGTGTTCGGCATGACTTTCCGTCTCGTGGCTGGTTTGACGTTTTCTTCCCGCGAACGCTTCCCGCGGCAACGCGATCAGGCGTTACTTGTCGCCCGAAGCGGGCACGATGTCGAGATCGAGCAGCGCGGAACTGAGCGATTTGCCGTGCGCGTCGAGCGCGAGCGAGCGCGTCACGCCGCCGCCGAGCGTGTCGCGCATCACGAAATTAAGTGCCGCGATATTGGGCAACTCATAGCGGACCACGTCGCCCTCGACGACGCCCGCAAAATGCGCCTTCACCCGCGCGCTGGTGACCTGTTCGAGCAGCAACGGGTAATGCCGGGCGTCATAGGCGATCACGGAGATATTGGAGGTGTTGCCCTTGTCACCGGTGCGGGAATGGGCGATCTCGCGCAACTTCATGTTTCGCGCCCCACAAAACGGACCCGTGGTTTTGCCAGCTCGCGCGGCAGCAGCACCGACGCCACCGCGACCACGTCGCGCGCCGATTTGAACGCGCCGCCGCCCGCGGCCGGGCCGTTGGTGTAGAGCGTTTCGACCTCATTGCCGATCCGTACCGCTTCGGCCAGATTTTCGGTGCGCCCGGTAACGCGAACGCGCACTTCATATGGCTCGTTCGCCTGCGCGGACGCCTGCGGCCCATGCAGCGCGTCGACGCCGATCAGGTCGAAGCGCCACTCGCTGGCGGCAACGCCGGTAAGCTCGAGCCGTTCACGGACGATCTCGAGCGCGAGCCGCCCGCGCGCCAAAGCGCCGGGACCGGCGTAAGAAATCTGGCCCTCCCCGATGTAGCTGTCGACGTAGCCGACCGAAATTTTCAGCGTGGCGGTTCGTGGGTTGCCGCGCCCGCCGCTGACGCGCACCCGATCCGGCGCGATCTCCTCGACCTTCACCTGCGAAAAATCCGCCACCACATCGGGCTGGATATATTGTCTGGGGTCGTGCACCTCGTAGAGCAACTGCTCCTTGCAGGTCTGCGCGGTCACCGCGCCGCCGGAGCCCGCGACCTTGGTGATGACCAGCGCGCCGTCTTCGCCGACTTCCCCGATGGGAAAGCCGAGCCGCGCGAGACCGGCGACATCCTTGTAACCGGGATCGGCAAAATAACCGCCTGTGATCTGTCCGGCGCATTCCAAAAGATGTCCGGCAACGGTGCCTTGCCCCAGCAGGTTCCAGTCGTCCATCGCCCAGCCGAACGCATGGATCATCGGCGCCAGGAACAGCGCGGGATCGGAGGCGCGCCCGGTGACGACGATGTCGGCGCCGCCGCTCAGCGCCTCCGCGATCGGCTCGGCCCCGAGATAGGCATTGGCCGACAACAGCCGGTTGCCCAGCTGCTTGACGCTGCCGTCGAACTCCATGATGGGCAGGTCGCCCTCCTTGCAGGCCTCCAGCACGTCATCGCCGATCACGGCGGCGACATTGAGCGATGAAAGCCCGAGCGATTTGGCAATCTCGGCGGTTTTGCGCGCGGCCGCTTCCGGATTGGCAGCTCCCATATTGGTGACGATCTTGATGCCCTTGGCGGCGCAGATCGGCAGCACCGCGCGCATCCGCGCTTCCAGCAGCGGATCGTAGCCGCTGTCGGGGTATTTCATCCGCGCCTGCTGCGCCAGCGCCACGGTGCGCTCGCCGAGACATTCGAACACAAGGTATTGGATATCGCCCTTTTCGGCGAGTTCGACCGCGGGCTCGATGCGATCGCCCGAATAGCCGGCACCGGATCCTATCCTGATGGTTCGCATCACTTCAGCCCGAAATAAGCCCGCCGCAACGCCTCGTTATCGGTCATCTCCGCGACCGTGCCGGAGAAACGGATCCGTCCGCCTTCCAGCACAAACACCCGCGTCGCCACTTCGAGGAATCCGATGTTCTGCTCCGCGATCAAAAGCGCAAGCCCGCGCCCGCGCAGATCGCCGAGAATACGGATGACTTCCTTGACGAACAGCGGCGACAGCCCGGCCGAGGGCTCGTCCATCACCAGAAGCTTCGGCTCGGCGGCGAGCGCCTTGGCGATACCGAGCATCTTGCGCTGGCCGCCGGACAGGCTGGATGCCGGCGCGCGGCGCTTGTCGCGCAGCACCGGAAACACGCCGTACATTTCCTCGACGCGGGCGCCGGGATCGGCGTGGCCCAATGCCTGGGCGCCGACCCTTATGTTTTCCTCGATCGACAAGTCCGGAAACACCGCGAGTTCCGACATGTAGGTCATGCCGAGCCGCATCCGGTCGCTGGAGCGCATCCGCGTCACGTCGGCACCGGCAAGCCTGATGTTGCCGCTGCGGGCCTCGATCAGGCCGACCAGCGATTTCAGGAAGGTGGTCTTGCCGGCACCGTTGGCGCCGAGCAGCAGCACGGTCTCGCCGGCGCGGACGTCGAGATCGACGCCCCAAAGAACCTGCATGGTGCCGTAGCCGGCGTCGACGCCGGTGGCCTTCATCAGCGGGGTGGTCGCGTCAGGCGGCATGCTCGCCTCCCAGGAACACCTCGATGACCTGGGGCACCTGGACGGCGACCGCAAGCTTGCCCTCGAAGATCTCCTTGCCGGCATTCATGACGATGACGCGGTCGGTGATGTGTTCGATGAATCCCATCAGATGTTCGACGACGATGATCGCCATTCCGCCCTGCGCCAGCGCCTTGATGCGTTCGGCGATCCAGTCGAGCTCAGACGGGTTGCATCCGGCGGCGAGTTCGTCGAGCAGCAACAGCCGCGGACGCGTGGCCAACGCCCGAACCAGATCGAGCATTTTTTGCTGCACATTGTTGAGGTCGGCGGCTGGACGGTCGGCGACATCGGTCAGCCGGTATTCGTCGAGCAGCGCGGCCATCGATGGCGGCGCCACCGCCGCCCGGCCATAGGCCAGCGCTACCTCGATGTTCTGACGCACGGTCAGCGACATGAAGGGTTTGGGGACCTGGAAGGTGCGGTTGACGCCGCGATGGACCAGCTTGTGTGACGCCATCCCGCCGATCGAGACGTCATCCAGAACCACCTGTCCGCCGTCCGGCGCATAGAGGCCGGAGATCACGTTGATCGCCGTGGTCTTGCCGGAACCGTTCGGCCCGACCAGCCCGAGGATTTCGCCCGACGCGGCATGGAAGCTCAATCCGTCGAGCGCATGAAAGCCGCCGAAACGCTTTACGACCTTGGAAAGGTTGAGAATGGGCTTGCTGTCAGGGGACATGCCATCCCCTGCGCGTCGCCAGCGAGACCAGGCCCGCGGGAAGAAACAGCACCAACCCCATGATCAATAGTCCATAGATCAACTGGAAATACTGCGGCGTGGTGAATCCGATCAGGTTGTAGATGCCGTACAGGATCACGACGCCGACGATCGGGCCGCAGATCGTGGCGACGCCGCCGAACAGCGCAAACACGATTGCGAAGATGCTGAAATCGCCGCTGAACACGTTGTCGGGATAGAACACCGAAACGTACCAGGCATAGATGCCACCGGCGAGACCGGCAACCAGCGCCGACGCCAGCCACGCGATCACGCGCATCCACACCACATTGACCCCGGCCATCGAGGCGCTGACGGCATCTTCACGCACCGCCTGCAAGGCGAGGCCGAAACGCGAGTTCTTCAGGAACACCACCCCGCAGAGCGTCAGCGCCAGCACCACCAGCGCGGCGTTATAGGCCAACGTCGGGTTGAACGTGCCGTTGAGCGAAACGCCGTACGGTCCGCGCGTGATATCTTCGAGCGCGGGGTTGGCGACGAAGTGCAGCACCGCGAGCGATGCCGCAAGATTGGCGATGGCGAAATAGGCGCCGGACAGCCGCAGCAGCGGCGTCAGCAACAGCCCGAGCAAAACGCCGACGATGCCCGCCACCAACACCGCGGGTACCGCCGGCATCTGGTAGTGCATCACCATGATCGCAAAACCATAAGCGCCGGCACCGAAGAAGCCGACATAGCCGAACGGCAGGTAACCGGTGAACCCATAGATGATGTTCACGCCCTGGGCGAGCACCAGGAAGATGGCGAAATTAAACAGCAACAGGTGGTTCTGGTACACGCCCGGCAAGATCGCGAGAACGACGATCAGCGGCGCGACAATGAACAGCGTGTGTTTGAGGGCGCTAGGCAACACGCACCCGCCTTCCCAACAGGCCGCTCGGGCGCAACAGCAGGATGAAGATCAGGAGCACGTAAGGCAGAAGGTCGGCCCACGAACTGAGATAGGTCTGTACCAGCATATAGCAGACACCGTAAACCACGCCGCCAAGCGCGGTGCCCAGGGGATTGCCGAGCGAGCCCAGCACCACGATGGCGAATGAAGTGACGGTGGCATCGGCGCCGAACGCCGGCGTCACCGATCCGAACATGAAGGGCGCGAACACGCCGGCCACCGCCGCCAGTCCGAGTCCGATCCCGAAGGCCGCCGCCGAGACGCGGTCGACATCGATGCCGGTCGCGAACGCCTCTTCGCGCCGCGACATCACCGCCCGCGTCAGGGTACCGAGGCGGGTGCGGTAAAGATAGAAATAGACCAGGGCGATCGCGACCAGGCTGGTGATGGCCGCGATCACCCACGGTGCGGGAAATCCCTGGCCGAAAATCTGCACCGGTCCGCTCGCGCCCGGCTGGCCGCCGAACAGCTTGACCCTGATGGTCGAGAATACGGTGCCGAGCAACCGGCTCTGGATCGAACGTTCGCTGGTGCCGGCGAAAATGGTGGTGATGGCCTCGATCACCTGGGACAATCCGAAGAACAGGATGATCGAGAGCATTTCGGGGTTAACCGAGCCCTGAAGCCGCGGCACCAGGACCCAATAGAGCAACAGGCCGACCAACACGAACACCACGAACGCCAGCGGGACCGCGAACAGCGGATCGATGCCGGCCATCGTCACGACGCCGATCGCGATGAATGCGCCGAGCATCAGGATGTCGCCATGCGCAAGGTTGACGATGCGCATGACGCCGAACACGAGGTTGAGGCCGATTCCGACCAGGCTGAAATACAGCCCGAACAGCACGCCGGCCACGAGCGCATAGATCAGCATCGTCGCATCGCCTCACGAGGCTCCTCGGTTCCGACAAAATCGGAACCGAGATCTAAATTTTTGGTTTGACGGGTTTCCTTCACGCGAAACGGCAACCGCCGCTTCGTTGGAAAACGCTTCGCCGCCCCGCCTTCAATCCGCAAGCGTGTCATGGACGCGGATAAACCGGTTTGCCGGTTGCGGTCTCGTGCGGGTATATCGAGATGAATTTGAGGTGGCCCTGGTCGTTGAGCTCGAGCTGTCCGAGCGGCGTCAACTCGCCGATCTGACCGCCGAGCTCGTCGAGTGCGAAAGTCCCGTCGAGCGTCTTGAGTTCTCCCGACAGGCTGAATGTCGCCCGGCGCAATTCAAGCTGATCGAGGCTATTGGCTACCGAAAGCGTCTTCTCGATGACAAGCCCGGTGGTATAGCCGGCAACCGCGTTGAAGCCGAACTCGATCTTGCCATCCGGATATTTCTTGTCCCAGGCGGCCTTATATTCCTTCATCGGCATGCCGAAATTCACGGGATATTCCAATTCCGACGGCGGCACGTAGGTGAATACGTGTTCGAGCCCCTTGTCGCCGACGTTCTTCTCGAGCAGTTCGGTCTCGAGGCCGGCGTAGATGCAGAACAGCATTTTGAACTTCACGCCGACATCGGCGACGTTGCGCAGGAAGGCGATATCGTTCGGCGCATATCCGAAATAAATCACCGCATCCGGTTGGGTGTTGTTGATGTTGTTGATGATGACCGTGTAGTTGGTGGTCTCGGTCGGAATTCCCTGATCGTAGACGATCTCGATCGGCGCGCCGGAGTCCTTGACGAATTTGCGGAAGGCGTTGGCCTGGGTACCGGTGAATTCGTTGGTCGAATACAGCAGCGCCACCTTCTTGATCCCGAGGCCCGGACCGTCATGCGAAATGAAGTCGGCGACCGGCTTCGGCCAGACCGTCGAGACCGGATCCGCCATCAGGGCGATGTACGGATTGTCCTTCGAGAAGAAGCTGGCACCGGTTCCCGTCTGGTCGTACAGGAACATCTTGTGATCGCGCGCGATCGTGACCGCCGGCGCGGTCAGCACCGAACCTGAGTCCGCCACCAGCAAGTCCACCTTATCCTGCGTGACGAGCTGATTATAAAGTGTCGAGGCGGTCGCGGTGTTGCTCTGGTCGTCGTAAGCTACAAGCTTGACGGGAATTTTCTTGTCGAACGCCTTCACGTAAACGCCGCCTTCGGCGTTTTTCAGGTCGGCCCAGAGCTTGAGGGCGCTGTAAACCGGCATCGAAATCGAGGCGTAGCGCCCGGATGAGGCGTAAAGCGTGCCGATCTTGATTTCAGCCGGCGCATCGGCGGCCATCGCCTGCGTGGCCATCATCAAGCCCGCAGCCAAAATCGCGCCCTTCACCTTCAACATAAATTCCTCCCGGTTCTGGTTCGCGCGGACCATACTCCGGGGGGTTGGAAGGATACAAGCGCTGCCGACTAATCCATTGGACACGTATTGGAATACGTCCATGCGACAGTCCGGCTGGACCGTTGACCGCCGGTGGTCCAATGTCGCCTCAAGATCGGAACCAGCGGGACACCGAAATACCCGCCGCAGGGAGGAATTGACGCATGGCCGAGCCAACGCGCGCACGACCGAAACCGACGCCCGAAACCCAACATTTCTGGGACGGCACCCAGGCCGGCGAGATTCGGCTGCAACGCTGTGACGCCTGCGCCAATGTTTATTTCCCCCCGCGCCCGTTCTGCCCGGCCTGCGCGTCACGCAAGGTCAGCGTGTTCAAGGCCAGCGGCAAGGGCAAGCTTTACAGCTACGTCATTCATCATCGCCCGGTGCCGGGATTCACGCCACCCTACGCCATCGCTGTGGTGGAATTGGACGAAGGTCCGCGCATGATGAGCAACATCGTCGATTGTCCGCAGACGCCGGAGGCGCTCGAACTCGACATGAAGCTGGAAGTCGCTTTCGAAAAGCTCGACGACAAGATCACCCTTCCCTTGTTCCGGCCGGCAAAGGGTTAAGCATCATGCGCAGGAATCAAGTCGCTGTCGTCGGCGCCGCCGAAACCACCGAACTCGGTGTTATTCCGAACGTGTCGCAGATCCAGTTGCACGCGGATGCGGCGCTCAACGCCATTGCCGATGCCGGGCTGAAACTGTCCGACATCGATGGATTCGCCACCGCGGTCGAAACGCCGCAGCAGATCGCGCACTATCTCGGTATCACCCCGACCTGGGTCGACGGCACCTCCGTCGGAGGCTGTTCGTTCATGCTGCACGTCCGGCATGCCGCCGCGGCGATCGAGGCCGGATTGTGCAAGACCGTCCTGATCACGCATGCGGAAAGCGGCAAATCGAATGTCGGCCGCACCCCGCGCATGATCGGCCCCGACAGCCTGAACGGGCAGTTCGAACTGCCCTACGGCGTCTCGACGCCGGCCAGCATGTTTCCGATTCCGGTGCTGCGCTACATGAAGACCCACGGCATCACCCACGAGCAGATCGCGATGGTCGCGGTGGTGCAGCGCGAATGGGCGGCAAAGAACCCGCGCGCCACCATGAAGGCGCCGATCACGGTCGAGGATGTCCTGAACTCGCGGATGATCGCCTACCCATTCCGAATCCTGCAGTGCTGCCTCGTCACCGACGGCGGCGGCGCGCTGATCCTGACCTCGGCCGATCGCGCCAAGGATTTTCCCAACAAGCCCGTCTATATCCTCGGCACCGGCGAGAGCGTGGAGACGCCGATGGTCAGCCAGATGCAGACCTTCGACAGCTCGCGCGCGTTCAAGGTCGCCGGTCCGCTCGCGTTCAGGGAAGCCGGCATCGCGCACAGGGATGTCGATCATTTGATGATCTACGACGCGTTCGCGCATCTGCCGCTCTACGGCCTCGGGGATCTCGGCTTCATGCCGCATGAAGAGACCGGCAAGTTCATCGCCGACGGCAATACCAGGCCCGGCGGCAAGCTGCCGCTCAACACCAACGGCGGCGGTCTCAGCTACATGCATTCGGGCATGTATGGCATGTACGCGCTTCAGGAGAGCGTGCGCCAGATGCGCGGCATCGCCCCGGCGCAGGTGCCGGGCGCCAAGATCTCGGTCTGCCACGGCGTCGGCGGCATGTTCGCGGCGTCGGGTACGATCATTTTTACGAATGAGCGGTAGAAATGACTGGCTGGACCGCAGCGTTACATTCGTCATTGCCGGGCCCGCCCCGGCAATCCATCTCCTTGTGAAAAAGGATGGATGCGGGTCGAGCCCGCGCATGACGATTGAAGTTCTGCTTCGGCCTCGCACAACACAACAGAGAGGCTCCCATGACAAAATCACTCGAAGGCAAATCCATCGTCGTCACCGGCGCCGGGCGCGGCATCGGCCGTGAGATCGCGCTGCTCTGTGCGGCCGAAGGCGCCAAGGTCGTGGTCAACGATCCCGGCGTCGCGGCCGACGGTTCGGGAACGAGTGCGGCGCCCGCGGAGGAAGTGGTCGAGGAAATCAAGAAGCGCGGCGGCACGGCGGTGGCGAATTTCGAAACCGTCGCCGAAGCGATTCCCGCCAGCAAGATCGTCAAGATGGCGATCGACAGCTTCGGCAGGCTAGACGGCGTGGTCAACAATGCCGGCATCCTGCGCGATGCCATCTTCCACCGCATGAGCATCGATGCCTTCGAGTCCGTCATCAAGGTTCACTTGATGGGCTCGTTCTACGTGTCGCATGCCGCCGCGCGGCTGTTCCGCGAGCAGGAAAGCGGTGCGTTCGTGCACTTCACCTCGACCTCGGGCCTCGTCGGCAATTTCGGCCAAGCCAATTACGCCGCCGCCAAGCTCGGCATCGTCGGCCTGTCGAAATCGATCGCACTCGATATGGAACGCTTCCACGTCCGCTCCAACTGCGTCTCGCCATTCGCCTGGAGCCGGCTGATCGGCACCATCCCGACCGAAACCGAGGCGGAGAAGGCCCGCGTGGCGAAGATCCAGCAGATGGGCCCGGAGAAGATCGCGCCCCTCTGCGCATTCCTGCTCAGCGACGCCGCCAAGGACGTCACCGGCCAGATATTTGCCGTGCGCATGAACGAGATCTTCCTGATGGGACAATCGCGGCCCGTCCGCTCGATCCATCGCGGCGAAGGGTGGACGCCGCAGACCATCGCCGAGCACGGCATGCCCGCACTGAAATCGTCGTTCTACAAGCTCGACCGATCGGCGGACATCTTCAACTGGGACGCGATTTAGCCAAATCGAGGCGCGCAAGCATGCCGGTGTCGGTTTAGCACCGGGATGACGATCGATACAATTTCAAGTTGTTTATCCCAAAGCTCGGCCCGCTTTACGCCAAAGTGTCGGATCATGATTTCCTCCCCAACAAGAAAATACCGGAGGAAATCATGACAACCTTATCGAAAATACCTGGACCCGAGGTCGAGGCCGGACCGGCCGGGATCGACCGCCGCAGCCTGTTGCGTCATGCGGCGACACTCGCCGCCACGACCATGGTCGCGACCGACGCGCTGGCCCGCGACTTCGGCCCGGGCGTCCAGCCACAGCGCTACCCCGACCCCGATATCGTCGTGATCGACGACAAACGGTTCAAGGCCAAGGTCGGCAACACCTCGATCAAGCGGCTTTACACGGGATGCCTGTGGGCCGAAGGGCCGGCGTGGAATGCCCAGGGTCAATATCTCGTGTGGAGCGACATTCCGAGCAATCGCCAGCTTCGCTACCTCGATGATGACGGCCACATCTCGGAGCAGTTTCACAAGCCCTCCAACGAGGCCAACGGCAACACCTTCGATTTCGAGGGGCGACAACTCGCCTGCGAGCGGACACGGCTGGTGCGATACGAACACAACGGCGCGCTGACGGTGCTGGCCGAACAAGCCAACGGCAAGCAACTCAACGGTCCCAACGATGTCGTGGTTCACCCCAATGACAGGTCGATCTGGTTCACCGACCCCGGCTACGGCGCGATCAGCATTTACGAAGGGCAGAAGGCGAACACCGGTTCGGTCCAGCCTTACCAGAAGGAGGCGATATACCGGCTCGACGCCCAGACCGGCCAGGTCAGCAAGGTGGCCGACGAGCCATTCAAGCCGAACGGCATCGCTTTCAGCCACGACTACAAGAAGGTCTATGTCTGCGATACCGGCACCACGCACTACCCCAACGCCAAGAATATCGTCTGGCAGTACGATCTCAACGGCGACAAGCTCTCCAACCCCCGCACGCTGATCGACATGACGCTCGACGGCAAATCGGGATTCCCCGACGGCATGCGGGTGGACACCGAAGGCAACATCTGGGTCGGCGCGGGCTGGGTCGGCGACGGCTATGACGGCGTGCAGATCTTCGCGCCGGACGGGGCGCGCATCGGCCAGATCCGCCTGCCCGAGACCTGCGCCAACCTCTGCTTCGGCGGCAAGAAGCGAAACCGCCTGTTCATGACCGCCAGCCAGTCGCTATACGCCGTCTATGTCGAGACCCAGGGCGCGCATAATTGCTGAGCAAGGCGAACGGCGAGTAGCGAATAGGGAAACGCTCTGTTCGCTACTCGCTATTCGCACTCTCCTCACCCACTATTCCGCAACCCCGCCGATATGCCGTTGATGGTGAGCTGAATCCCGCGCAACACCTGCTCGTCGGGGTTCTGCGCGCGATGCTCCTTCAACAATTCCACCTGCACATGGTTGAGGGGGTCGAGATAGGGAAAGCGGTTTCGGATCGAGCGGTCCAGCAGCGGGTTTCCCTGCAGCAGGCGATCCTGGTCCATGATATCGAGCAGCGTCTCGATCGAGTTGTGCCATTCGCGGCGGATACGCCCGAAGATCTGTTCGCGCAGGCTCGCATCGGCCACGAGTTCGGCGTAGCGCGACGCGATCGCGATCGAACTCTTCGCCAGCACCATGTCCATGTTCGACAGCAGCGTACGGAAGAACGGCCATTCGCGGTACAGTTCCTTGAGGAACGGCATGCCCTTGTCGGGATACTCGGCGATCCAGCTCTCCACCGCGCTGCCGAACCCGTACCAGCCGGGCAGCATCAGCCGGCATTGCGCCCAGCTGAATACCCAGGGTATGGCGCGGAGGTCTTCGATGGCACGGGTTTTCTTGCGCGAAGCCGGCCGGCTGCCGATGTTGAGGGTGGAGATTTCGGTAATGACGGTCGATTCCCAGAAATAGTCGACGAAGCCCTCGGTCTCGTAGACCAGCCCGCGATAGGCCTTGAAGGCAAGCGCCGACAATTGCTCCATCGCTTCCAGATATTCACGGCGCGGCGCGCTCTGCCGCGGTTGCAGCAGGCTCGCCTCCAGTGTCGCTGCCGCCAATATTTCCAGATTGTTGCGGCCGACTTCCGCGTTGGAATATTTGCTGGAGATGATCTCGCCCTGCTCGGTGATCCTTATCTGGCCGTTCACCGCCCCGCCCGGCTGCGCGATGATGGCGTCGTAGCTCGGCCCGCCGCCGCGACCGACCGATCCGCCACGTCCGTGGAACAGCCGCAAACGCACGCCGTGGCGCTCGAATACGCCGACCAGGCCGATCTCGGCCTTGTAGAGTTCCCAACCCGAAGTAACGAAGCCGCCGTCCTTGTTGCTGTCGGAATATCCGAGCATCACTTCCTGGACCGCGCCGCGGCTGTCCACCAGACGGCGATATTCCGGCAGCGACAGCAGGCGGTCCATGATGCCCGCGCAGGCCTGCAAATCCTCGATGGTCTCGAACAGCGGGACGATGTTGATCGCGCTGCGGCCGGAGGGGTCGATCAGCCCGACTTCCTTGAGCAGCAGCGCGACCTCCAGAAGGTCGGAGACCCCCTCGCTCATGGAAATGATGCATTGGGGAATCACGTCGGCGCCGAACCGGGCGTGCGCCTGCGCCGCCTCGCGGAACACCGCGAGTTCACCCACCGTCTCGGCGCTGTATTTCACGAAGCTCGAGGTCAATGGCCGGGGGTTGCGCAACTCGGCGGCCAACTGCGCGATCCGTGCATTTTCATTCAATGCCAGATAGGACGAGCCCGGCTGCGTCGCATCCAGCAATTCGGCGATGGTGCGTTCGTGCACCGCGGAATTCTGCCGCATGTCGAGGCTCGCCAGGTGAAAGCCGAAGCAATCCACCGCGCGGCGCAATCGCCGCAGCCGGCCGCGCGCGATTACCCGAGAATTGTTCGCGATCAGCGAGCGGTCGAGAACATCGAGATCGGCCTTGAATTCGCTGACACTGTCATAGGGCGCGGCCTCGCCGACCGCCGGCCTCGTGGTTTCGACGTCGAGCCTCGCCGCGGTCGCCGTGAGCCTTGCATAAATGCCGGATACCGCCAGACGATAGGGCTCGCCGCTCCGATGCGGCGAGGTGTCGGGCGAACGCTGGGCGAGCGCGCGCAAATCTTCCGAGCTGTCGGCAAGGTGCGCGGCCAGCGACAGCTCAGAGCCGAGCACGTGCAATTGCTCCAGATAGAAACGTAGCACGCGGCTCGATTGCAGTTGCAGCGTGCCGCGCATGACGTCGGCGGTCACAAACGGATTGCCGTCGCGGTCACCGCCGATCCAGCTTCCCATCCGCAGGAACGACGCCAGTTCGCCGCGAGCATTGGCGTCGCCGGCGTTCAAGCGGTCCTCCAGCGCGCAATGCAACCGCGGCACCTCGTGCAGGAACGTATAATCGTAGAATGAGAGGCCGTTGGCGACCTCGTCGAGCACCGTGAGCTTGGTCCGGCGCAGCAGATTGGTCTGCCACAGCGTCAGCACCTCGCGGCGCAATTGCTCGTCGCCGGCTTCGATCTCTTCCGGCGTAAGCTGAACGCGTTCGCGGCGGTCCAACAGCGCCGCAATTTCCATCTCGCGGTCGATGGTGCTCTTGCGGCGCACTTCGGTGGGATGCGCGGTCAGCACCGGCCCGACCAGCGCGCCGGCGAAAAAACCCAGCAGATCGGCATCGCTGTAGCCGGCGGCATGTGCCCGCGATAACGCCAGCGCCAGGGTTCCGGAGCGCGGCGAGCCGTCACTGGTGCTGCGCGCCCGCATCTGGCGGATGTTATTCTGATCCTCCGCGATGTTGGCGAGATGAGAAAAATAGCTGAAGGCCCGCACGATGCGCACGGTCTCGCTGATCGACATGCTGTCGAGAATGATTTCAAGCTCGCGCCGCGCCGGCCGGTCGTTGTCCCGGTGAAAACGGATCGATGTTTGCCGGATGCGCTCGACCAGGTCGAACACGTCGGCGCCTTCCTGGTCGCGCACGGTATCGCCGAGGATGCGTCCGAGCAGCCGGATATCCTCCCGCAGCCGCGCATCCTCCTCCAGCGCCGCGATATCGTCGGCGCGGTTCGGACGGGCGTCGGCATCGGAAGGCATGATCTGGGACGACATGGTTGGCTCCAGAATTTGCCCGGCAGTCCTTGAGTCGCAATTTTTGCGCCCGGGCGCAAGATCAAGATGGAGGCGAGACGCGCAAGATGGAGGCCGCCTCAGATCCTTCGCCCCGCCCTCTCCCAATACGGATCGCGCAGCCGGCGCTTGAATATCTTGCCGGAGTCCTCGCGCGGAAGGCTGGCATGGATTTCGATATGCTTCGGCACCTTGTAATCGGCAAGTGACGCCCGCAGGTGCGCGCGGATGCCGGACAGGTCGAGCGTAATGCCTGATTGCGGCTCCACCACCGCCATCAGCGCCTCGCCGAACTCATCGTCGGGAATGCCGAATACCGCGCAATCATGCACGCCGGGAACCGCATGCAGCGCGGCCTCGATTTCAGCGGGATAGATGTTGACGCCGCCCGAGATCACCATGTCGCGTTTGCGATCGCAGATGAAGACGTAGCCGTCGTCGTCGATGTAGCCGACGTCGCCGGAGGTGATAAACCCGTCGCGCTCGATTTCAGCGCGCTTCTCCGGCTTGTTGTGATAGGTGAAATCCGGGTTGCCCGGTATGCGCGAATAGATTTCACCGATCTCGCCTTGCGGCAGCAGCGCCCCGTCCTCGCCGACGAAGCGAAGCTCGGCACCCGGCGAGATCCTGCCGACCGTGCCCGGCTTCTTCAACGCGTCCTCTGAATTGGCAAAGGTGACAGCGCCGGATTCCGTCGAGCCGTAGAACTCATAAATCAGAGGTCCCCACCATTCGATCATGGCGCGCTTGATGTCGGGCGGACACGGCGCGGCGGCATGGATGATATGGCGCAGCGAAGACATGTCGTACTTCCGGCGCACAGTATCCGGCAATTTCATCAGCCGGATGAACATGGTAGGCACCATGAAAATGGTGTCGATCCGCTGTTGTTCGATCAGCCGCAGGAATTCCTCGGGCTCGAAGCGCGGCATCAGCACCAGCGCACCGCCGAGTCGGCCGGTGCGGATGCCGAACGAGTTCGGCGCGGAGTGATAGAGCGGCCCCGGCAGCAGGCCGCGAATGTTGGGCCGCAGGCCGTAGATCATCGCCCGCATCCGCTCCAGCGAGGCAGCCTGCTCGGGTGTCGGCGCGTCGCGGCGAACGCCCTTGGGTTGGCCCGTTGTGCCTGAAGTGTAGATCATGTTCTGCGGCTGCGGTACCGCCGGCCCGTCATAGGGAATTTGCCGCCCGATCCAGGATTCGAAGTCGATGGCGAAATCGGCTGTCGCCAGATGATCGGAACTAATGTTGTAAGTAGCCCGGATCTCCGGCGGCACGGGAACACTGAGCGCCGTCACGCCGGCCGGAATCGCGTCGCGCAAGGGATGCAGCAGGTCGGCATGGCCGATCAGCACCGGGGCGCCGCAATCTCGCAGGATGTAGCCGATTTCCTCGGGCTTGAAGTGCCAGTTCAGGGGGACGCCATAGGCGCCGAGCCGCATCGCCGCGTAGGCAACCTCGATGAAGGCGATGTCGTTGCGCATGAGGATGCCGACGCTGTCACCTTGCCCGACGCCGAGTTCGTGCAATCCGGCGGCGATCCGCGCGGCGCGATCGGCCACTTCGGCATGATCGCGCCTGCGCTCTCCGCTGATGATGCCGAGGAAGAGAGGTGATGTGGACATTGTCGCCGTGTCTTTCCGATCTCGCGCCGGGCTAAGAAGCTGGGCCTAAAGCCTCGCGGCGGTCATTCCGGGATGGTCCGAAGGATCAGACCTCAGATGCGCAATTGCGTATCGGGAAATCTCGAGGTTCCGGGTTCGCGCTTCGCGCGCCCCGGAATGACGGGATTTGGCTTACACGTCTGCAAACCGTGGCGGGCGCTTGTCGATGTTGGCACGCACCGCTTCGAGCTGATTGGCTCCGCCCATCAACTTCATCTGCTCGACGAACTCGGCAAGCAGCGCCGGGCCGGGATCGACCGACAGGTTGTTGAGCAGCCGTTTGGCGGCGCGGATCGCCTCCGGGCTCTTGCCGGCGATCTCGCGCGCAACCTCCAGGGCCGCGGCGCGCGGGTCGTCGCAGATGCGCGTCGCCAGGCCATAACTGAAGGCTTCCTGCGCCGAGAAAATCCGTCCCGTGAAGGTCAGTTCACGCAGGATATCGTCGCGCACCAGGCTCGCCAGGATCGGCGTGCCCGCCATGTCCGGCACCAGCCCCCATTTGATCTCCATGATCGACATCCGGGCATCGGGCGCGAGGAAACGCATGTCGGCGCCGAGCGCGAGTTGGAAGCCACCGCCGAACGCCACGCCCTGGATCGCCGCGATCACCGGCACCGGCAGTTGTCGCCAGCCCCATACCGCCTGCTGCGGAAAATTGGCAAGCCCGTGCGTGCGTGCGGTAAGGTCGCGCTTGTCGCCGCCGGCTATCCCGTTCCCGCCATTGTCCTTCATCGCAGCGAACCGGCCCATGTCGAGCCCGGCGCAAAACGCACGCCCCTCGCCGGACAATACTACCGCTCGCACGCCTTTTTCGTGCGCCAACCGGGCCGTGGCGGCGACCAGCGCCTCGAACATCGCGGCGTCGAGCGCGTTCATCTTGTCCGCGCGCACCAGGCGGACGTCGGCGATACCGTTTGAGATTGAGATCGAAACGCGTTCTTCCATGCGCCTTGTCCTCCGCTCTTATTTTTTCGTGCCGCTTTACAGAATGGCGTTGTCCCGGTTTAGTCAATCGAGCAATTAAAAAACAATCGCATTGGATGGAAACGATGTTCAAGGATCAGCTTCTCGCCGGGCGGCGCATTCTCGTAACCGGTGGCGGCACCGGGCTCGGTAAATCGATGGCATCGCGCTTTCTCGAGCTCGGCGCCGAGGTGCATATCTGCGGCCGGCGCAAAGCCGTCTGCGATGAAACCGCAACCGAGCTGATGGACCTGCATGGCGGCCGCGTCACCAGCCACGGCGTCGATATCCGCAATCCGCTCGCCGTCGACGAGATGGTCGAGGCGATCTTCAGCCAGGGACCGCTGACCGACCTCGTCAACAATGCCGCCGGCAATTTCATTTCCCGTACCGAGGAATTGAGCCCGCGCGGTTTCGACGCCGTCGCCAACATCGTCATGCACGGCACGTTCTACGTAACGCATGCGGTTGGACGGCGCTGGATCGCCGCGAAACAGCGCGGCAACGTGGTGTCGATCACGGTGACCTGGGTGCGCAACGGTTCGCCCTATGTGGTGCCGTCGGCGATGAGCAAATCCGCCATTCACGCCATGACCATGTCGCTGGCAACGGAATGGGGGCACTACGGCATCCGGCTCAACACCATCGCGCCCGGTGAAATTCCGACCGAAGGCATGAGCAAGCGCATCAAGCCCGGCGACGAGGCGGGCGCGCGCACCAAGGCAATGAACCCGATGGGTCGCGTCGGCAAGATGGAAGAGCTGCAGAACCTCGCAGTCTTCCTGATCTCGGGCGGGTGCGACTGGATCAACGGCGAGACCATCGCCATGGACGGCGGCCAGGCGCTGGCAATGGGCGGCAATTTCTATCAACTGCGCGACTGGTCCGATGCCGACTGGACCCAGGCCCGCGAGTCCATCAAGGCGCAAAACGAAAAGGACCGCGCGGCGAGAGGGTGATCGTCGCAAAACGCCGCGACGCATCCGGACGCCATCACCCGCGATTTCGCGCGCGCGGCGGTGATTACCGCACACCCGCGTTCGCGGGTATGACGGCCAACTTCGTTGCGGCACACTACCTCGTCAATGCTTCCCTGCCCCCATGTAACCGAACAGGAAACCGGCGACCTTGCGCTTCTGGATTTCCTCGCTGCCTTCGGTGATGCGGTACCGGCGGTGATGCCGGTAGATGTGCTCGAACGGCTTGTGTCGTGAGTAGCCCATGCCGCCATGCACCTGCATGGCGCGGTCGGCGGCTTCACAACAGAGCCGGTTGGCCCAGAAGTTACACATCGAGACCTTGTCGGACAGCGTGTGTTCGACCTGTGCCTGGGTCAGCTGGTCCATCTCCCATGCGGTCTTGCGGATCAATAGCCGCAGCATCTCGGCCTGCGTCGCCAGCTCAACCAGCGGCCACTGAATGGCCTGGTTTTCGGCCAGCGCTTTGCCGAAAGGCTTGCGCTCTCGCGCATAAGTCACGCTCTCGTTGATGCAGTACACCGCCGCGCCGAGCGAACTGGCCGCCTGCCGTATCCGGTTTTCATGCACGAAGCATTGTGCCAGCGACAGGCCGCGCCCGACCTCGCCGAACAGCGCGTCGTCGGGTACGAATACATCGGTAAAGCTGACACGCGGATGATCGGTCGGCATGTTGAAGGTCCACATATACTCCTCGACCTTCACGCCCTTGCTCTTTGCCGGCACCAGGAAGCAGGTAATGCCCCGCGCGTCGCCGTCGTCGCCGGAGGTGCGGGCGAACAGCGCGCAGTGGCTGGCAATATGCATGCCGGTGGTCCACATCTTCTCGCCGTTGATGACCCAGCCTGAGACGCCGCCTCGGACCGCCTGCACCGCGCGGGTTTCCATGTGGGTCGCATCCGAACCGTGCTCGGGCTCCGTCAGGCCAAAGGTGATGCGGTATTTTCCGGTGATCGATCCCTCGATCATCGCCTTCTGGTCGTCGCGGCCGTATCGATCCAGCATGGTGACCAGCGGAAGATTACCGACGATCGAATGCTCGTTCTGCAGATCGTTATGCAGGCCGAGTCCCTTGGCCGCGAAATGCTCGCGGATCACGGCCATCCAGAGGTTGGAGCCGTCCTTGCCGCCATAGCGTTTCGGGATCGCGAAGCGTAGATGTCCCGCAGCGTCGGCGAGATCTTTTGCCTTTCGCAACAGCGCTTCCCATTCCTGCCGCGGCAGGCCTCCTTGCTCGAAGTCGGTCCGTGCCCATTCGCGGCGATGGTCGAAGAAGCGGATGTTGTCGTCGACCGCTTCGAGCGGCTTGATCTCACGCGCGATGAAGCGATCGAGTTCATCGAGGTAGGCGACGAGGTCGGCCGGTAAGGCAAAATCCAAGATGATCCTCCCTGGCGCTGCTTTGTCATCCGCAAGGCCTGCGCCGCGCGATTAGCGTGAAAGGCGCCCGCCAAGTCAAGCAATGCAATATGGCTTGTGACGCGCAGCTTGCTTGCGTAATTGGATGGTATCCGATGGCCGGCGCACGCTAGTATTAGAACGAAATTCCTCACCGCAGAAAAAAACGACGGGAGCAAACATGGATTTGAAGTTTTCCAAGGTCACCCGCAACGGCCCGATCACGATCGTGACGCTGGCGCGGCCTGAAGTGTACAACGCGCTGCATATCGACGCGCATTTCGAACTCAACAAGGTATTCGACGATTTTTGCGCCGATCCCGAACAATGGGTGGCGATCGTCACCGGCGCCGGCGACAAGGCATTCTGCGCGGGCAATGACCTGAAGTGGCAGGCCGCGGGAGGCAAACGCGGCTGGGACAAGGGCGGTTTTGCCGGACTGACCACGCGGTTCGATTGCGACAAGCCGATCATCGCCGCCGTCAACGGCGTCGCCATGGGTGGCGGCTTCGAGGTGGCGCTCGCCTGCGACCTGATCATCGCGTCCGAAAACGCGACCTTCGCGCTGCCCGAACCGCGCGTCGGCCTCGCCGCCCTGGCCGGCGGCTTGCAGCGGCTGCCGCGACAGATCGGGCTCAAGCGCGCCATGGGCATGATCCTGACCGCGCGCCACGTTTCGGCCAAGGAAGGTCTTGAGCTCGGTTTCGTCAACGAAGTGGTTCCGCTCAACCAACTGATGGAAACGGCGATGCGTTGGGCCGAGACCATCAGCAAGAACAGCCCGATGTCGATCCGCGCCTCCAAGCAGGCGATCCAGAAAGGCCTTGAGGTCTCGCTGGAGCAGGCCATGGCCGAGCAGCGCGACTACCCGGCCGTAAAGGCGATGGCGGCGTCGCAGGATTACATCGAGGGGCCGAAGGCGTTTTCGGAAAAGCGTCCGCCGAAGTGGCTGGGGAAGTGACGTTTGGCTCTCACTCGGCGTCCGTCATTGCGAGGAGCGAAGCGACGAAGCAATCCAGGTTCACACCAGCAGCGCTGTATTCGTAACACTGGATCGCTTCGCTTCGTTCGCAGTGACGAATACACCTTCGTCATTTTGGGGCGCCCGGCTTTCGGTTATGGGTCGCCCTTCCGCTCCAGCTCCCTTCTGTAGGACGCATAATTCGGCTGATCGACGGCGAGCTTGTCCATCGTGGTCTGCCACAGATGGTCGGCCACGCCCGGCGTTTGCAGACCGAGTTCGCCGCTCGCAATGCCTTCGGCGAACGCGCGGTTGAGTTCGCCGAGCGACCCCTGCACGCCCAGCAACCGGGTGAGCCGCGCGGTCTCCGTGGCATCGCTGCCCCGCTCCAACATCAATTGCCGCGTTACGAGATCGAGCGCGTTGACGGCGACGCGGAGCTTGAACGCGTCGTGACCGCTGACAGCGGGTGCGATCTCGCGGCGCAGGAAATCCGCGACCGCATTGATCAGCTCGGTGGGTGTCGGCTCGTCCTGCATATCAGTCTCTTTTCTTGCGCGTGATCCGGCCCGAAAACCGGATTTTACTTTGCGCTAACGCGGCCCTGCGGGTCGGGATCACGCTCCTTGCGGCGCCAGTAGCCGCAACAGATCGATTTCGGTCTCCGAGGCGCGGCGGCCGATCATGGCGCGCTCCATCGAATGGTCGGGACCGGCGCGAAAGCGCTGCATCATGCCGCAGCACATGACGCCCCAGCGCAGCGTGCCCATGACTTCCCAGAACTTTACCCGCGCCGGATCGAGACTGCGGCCGGTGGCCACATAGCCCGCAAACAATTCCTCGCGCGAGCCGAAGCCGCCCACGGGATGGTCGATCTCGCCGAACCGCCAGGAATTAACGCAGATCCATCCGAGATCCTCCATGGGATCGCCGAAATGCGCGAGTTCCCAGTCCAGCACCGCGCGCACGCCCTCCGGGCCGATGATGAAATTGCCATGGCGGAAATCGCCGTGCACCAGCGTCACCTCGCGGGAGGGCCCTGGATCGCGTTCGCGCAACCAGCGCAACGCCAGCTCGAATACCGGACGCGGCCAATCGAAGCCGCGATATTCCCGTTCGAGATCGGCAATCTCCTTGCCGGCCGTCATGCGACGGAGCGCGGGCAATTGGGTCAGCGGCAGACCGTGGATACGGGCGAGAACATTGCCGAGCTGGCGCGCGAGTTTGGGGCGCGCGGCCGCGAATTGGGCGTCTCGCAAAATCTTGCGCGGAATAGTTTCACCCTCGATGCGATGCATGATGAAGCCGATGCCGAGCCCATCCTCGGGCTGCAGTACATGCAACACCTGGGGTGACGGAACGCTGGCCTCGAAGGCGCGCGTTATCAGCGCGGCCTCGGCAGCCAACCCCGCAGCCCTGCCCGGCGCGGCCCCGTAACCCTGTGGCGCGCGGCGCAGGATCGCGCCGACGGTGCCTTCGGGATGAACGACATCGAACGACCAGGTTTCCTGACTGGCGCCGCCCGACAGCCTGACGGCGTTGGCTATGCCGGTCGCGCCCGGACACCACGTTGCGACGCAACGGCCGAGTTCGGCTTCCATCATTTTCCCTTGAATTTCGCCGGGCGCTTTTCAAGGAACGCGGTGACACCTTCCTTGAAGTCCTCGGTCGCTCCCGCGACACGCTGCGACTCGAATTCCAGGTTGAGCTGGTCCTCGAATGAATTGTCCGGGCTGTCCCAGTAGAGTTTGCGGATCAGCGACAGCGCCACGGTGGGTCCATTCGCAAGCTCGTGCGCGAGCTTCATAGCCTCCTCCATCAGCACCGCGTCGTCATGGACGCGGTTGACCAGTCCCCATTCCAGCGCCTTCTCCGCCGGCAGTTTTTCACCCATCAGCGACAGTTCGATCGAACGCGCCTTGCCGATCAGCCGCGGCAACAGCCAGGTCGATCCGCAGTCGGGAACCAGGCCGATACGGCGGAACGCCTGAAGGAAGTAAGACGAGCGCGCGCACAGGATCATGTCGCCCATCAACGCAAAGCTCATCCCGGCGCCGGCGGCCGGGCCGTTGACGGCCGCCACAATCGGGCAATGCAGGTTGCGGAGCCGGCGCAGGAACGGATGGAATGCGGTCTCCAGCGCCGCTCCGGCATTGCTGCGGCCCGGCTTCTGATTGTTGCGGCCCTGCAGGTTGGCGCCGGTACAGAACGCGCGCCCGGTGCCGGTCAGCACGAGGCATCGCACCTCCGCCCGCCTGTCGTCGATCGCATCGAGCGCCTCGGCAAGGCCGCCGAGCATGTCGATCGATACCGCGTTCATGACCTCGGGATGATCGAGCGTGAGAACGGCGACCGCGCCGTCGAACGCCAGCGTCACGTGCTTGAATTGCATGGTTTCCTCACCTCTACGGACGGCGTTTCCGGCGGCACCGGTCGCGTCTGATTTGAACCCTCCGGGCCATATTTGATTTTCCGGACGAGCTTGTCCATGGTCGGGCGCGGAACATCTTCGTTCCCGGACGCGCGATCAACGCGCGCCGCAGCCAATGGATGGAAGGGCGCCATGAACATTTTCGACCTCACCGGCCGCGTCGCCGTCATCACCGGCGGCAATGGCGGCATCGGCCTCGGCATCGCGCAGGCGCTCACCACGGCCGGCTGCGATGTCTCGATCTGGGGCCGCAATGCCGAGAAAAACAGGAACGCGGCCGCGACCATGGCCGATGGCCCCGGCAAGGTCGACACCCGGGTCTGCGACGTCAGCGATCCCGCCTCGGTCAAGGCTGCGATGCAGGCGACGCTGGACAGATTCGGCCGGGTCGACGGCTGCTTTGCCAATGCGGGCATCGGCGGCGGCGGACGGCAAGCCTTCATCGACCGTAGCGCGGAGCAGTGGCGCAGCATGTTCGCCACCAACCTCGACGGCGTATTTCATGCCTTCCAGGCGGCGGCGCGCCATATGACCGAACGCGCCGAGGCCGGCGATCCGTTCGGCCGCCTGGTCGCAACCTCGAGCCTCGCGTCGCTGTTCGGCACCGCGCGCAACGAACATTACGCGGCGACCAAGGCCGCCATTAATGCGCTGGTGCGCGCGCTCGCCGTCGAACTGGCGCGCCATGGCGTGACGGCGAACGCTATCCTGCCCGGCTGGATCAAGAGCGACATGACCGCAGGCATCATGGCCAACGAAAAATTCGTCGCCAATGTGATGCCGCGGATTCCGGCGCGGCGCTTCGGCGAGGCCTCGGATTTCGGCGGCATCGCCGTGTACCTGATGAGCAAGGCATCGTCCTATCACACCGCGGATTGCCTGGTGATCGACGGCGGCTACACCGCGTTTTAAAGGCAACTCCGTCGCCGCCGTTGAGACGTTCAAATTCGACGTGCGGATAACGCCGTCATTGCGAGCGCAAGCAAAGCAATCCGGAGCAACAAGCAAGGACCGGATTGCGTCGTCGCAAGCGCTCCGCGCAATGACGTTGAGACGTCGACTAACCCGCCGCGCGGCGAGGCATCGAATTCGGCGCGACCTCGGCCGGCGCCGGAATCTGCATCAGGATGGTCTGACCGGATGGCACGATGTCAATTCCGCATTCCTGGAATCGCCGCTTCATACGACGGTTGAATTCGCGTTGCACCGGCCAGCGTCCGCTGTCGGTGCAGCGAATCTGGCCGACGATCGAGGCCATCGAGCCGTCGACCTTGTCGACACCCCACAATTCAAGATCGCCACGGATCGCGTGCCGGAATTCGGACTCGCGGCGCATCTCGGCGACGATATCCTTGAGCACCTGGCCGGCGCGGTCGGTGTCTTCCTTGTAGGAAACGTTGACGCTGACGGCGGCATTGCCGGCGCCGCGGCTGGCATTGGTCAGCGTCGTCACCGCACTGAAGGGCACGATGTGCACCGAGCCGTCGCCGGCCCGCAGGCGAATGGTGCGGATCGAAACATTCTCGACGGTGCCCGACAGCCCGGACACCGTGACGTTGTCACCGACCTGGACGGTATTTTCCAAAAGCAGAAACAGTCCGGTGATGAGGTCCTGCACCAGCTTCTGCGAGCCGAAACCGATCGCGATGCCGACGATGCCGGCGCCGGCCAGCAGCGGCGCGACGTTGACACCGATCTCGCTCAGCGCGGTCAAGCCGACCACCGTGACGATCAGGCACAACAGCGCCGTGCGCAGCATCGGCTGGAAAGTACGCAGTCGCGCCGCGCGCGCGTAATGGCCGTCACGCGAGAGCGCATTGAGCTGGCGATCCATCAGCGCATTGCTGGCTTCCCAGATCGCCGCCGCCGCCAGCGCGGCG
This sequence comes from uncultured Alphaproteobacteria bacterium, assembly GCA_963756215.1. Lineage (GTDB taxonomy): Bacteria > Pseudomonadota > Alphaproteobacteria > Rhizobiales > Xanthobacteraceae > Bradyrhizobium. The sequence continues at coordinate 46,657 of CAVWMY010000010.1, forward strand.
ACGCCGATCGTCACCACGGCCGACAACAACCGGCTGCCGATCTGACCGCCGTAGAACCAGACGATGGCATCGACGCCCCAGACCTCGAGCAGCGCAACGAAGGCGATGAAGCCGATGACGGACGACACGATCCGGCGCAGCAGCGGCAGATAGCGATTGGCGCGCGTCTCCAGGCCGGGGAAGCGCTGCAGGATGTCCGGGCTGATGCTGAAACCGCGATCGATCAGGCTCAGCACGACCATGGTGACAAGGCGGGCAACCAGAACGACCGCCATCGTGCCGACGAAATACTGCAACAGCAGCGAATAGCCGTCGCGGATATTCAGCGCCCACACCGCCCACAGCGCGAGATCCAGCGCGATCGCCAGATAGTGCCACACGGTCGCGAACCGATTGCGCAGCATGGCAGTGGCGCCCTCGCGGCCGGCCGGGGCGCGAATGGCATCGGAGACCTGGCGGCGGCACTGCAGAATAATGATGACAACGAAGAGATGCAGGATCAGGACCACCAGACGCAGTACCGCCTCGTAACCGCCGCGATGCAGGCCCAGCAGCAGCGCCACATTCGCAAACGCCACGCCCGTGACTCCGGCGGTGACCATGCGGCGAGCCCAGATTTCGATATAGGCGGCGGTCTCGGCACGAAATCTGAACAGGCCGAACGGCCCCGCCGACGCCCGCGCGATACAGATCAGCGCGCGCGACAGCGCATAGGCGTTCACCACCGCGAGGATCACCAGCCGCGTGGTGGGAAGCTCGCCGATCTCGGTACCCAGCAACAAAGTGGCGACCCCGATGAAGACCAGCACCGGAAGTAGTTCGAGCAAAAGCCTTCCCACTACCAGCGGCAGCCTGATCAGCGATTGCCAGGCCCGTACCAGGCCGAGACGCCGTTGGCGCTGTTCCGGCCCCGCGCCGAGGTCCGCCTCGACCGACATCGGATCGGCCATGGTTGGCACCGGGGCAAGCGCCGTCTGCACAAAGCGCGCCTCCAACAGCGCCAACGGCCGCTGGACGAGCCGAAGCATCAACCATTCGGCGGCGAAGGCGCAGCCAAACACCAGCGCCAGTTTCCATGCGATATCGACCAAGCGGTCGTAGGCGTCGGGATCGTTGGCCGTTCGTACGATCCAGTAATAGAACGCGGGAAAGTGGGTCAGCGATCGCGCGACATCGGCAACCTCGCGTGAACTCTCGCGGACCTGCTCGGATATGGTCAGCAGCAGCTGCGCCCCGAGGCTGTTGGCCGTAAGCGGGATCGCGGCTTGCAGTCCGGATGCCGGCGGCGCGGCGGGTGCGGGCGCCGAGGCAGGAGCCGCCGGCGTACCCGCGGTCGCGTTTGTGGCCGTGGCTGGTGCAGCCGGAGCCGCCTGCGGCGATACATTGGCGATCGCACGCAGCGTGTCGATCATCTGCGCGCGCTTGTTGTCGTCCTGCAGCGTTTCGAGCGCCCGCTTCGCCTGATCGGGCGTCAGCGCATCGGCGGTGGAAGCCGCCGGCTTGGGGGTATTCCCGGTCTGGGCAGAAGCTGGAAGGGTAAATAAGGCACAGGCGAGCAGGATCGACGGGAAAAGCTTGTGCGGCACGAAGGCCCCTTTTTGGTTTATGCGCCAACTTGACTAGGCGCCCAACTTCAAATCCGAAACCGGTATTTGCGTTCGCGCCTGCGTCACGTCGAATCACTCAATTTCGTCGTGATCGTATGTCGGAAGTTTGCCACCGAAGTGACTTTCTCTTGGCAAATATGGCCTTCGCGGAAAGGCGCGAGAGCGTCGCGGGACGCACGCGACGGCCTTTTGCCGGGGATGCGGCCTGCCATTCCACGGAGCCCGTATGGGTGGTGCGTTGGCGCAGCGCGCCGGCTCGGATGCACCGTGGCGGTCGTTGCGGCTTCCGTGAGCCCGACGTCCGGCCGGCTTGTGTGCGTGCCGCGCCGCCGTCTAGATTATCCGGCGACACGCGTTCTCGCGAAATTCTCGTTCACAGGAAATACATCATGGAATACGCCCCCCACGATCTCGCGCCGCGCGAGCGCTACAAGGTGCTGGCAGGATTTGTGCTGCCGCGGCCGATCGCCTGGGTGACAACGGTCGGACCGACCGGTGTGGTCAACGCCGCGCCGTTCAGCTTCTTCAACGTGTTTTGCGAGGATCCGCCGCTGTGCATGTTCGCTGCCAACCACCGCCCCGACGGTCGCATCAAGGACACGACCGTCAACATCCAGCGCACCGGCGAATTCGTGGTGAACCTGACGGACGAGCCATTGGCGCGGGCGATGCACGAGACCAGCGGCGACTTCCCGCCCGACATCGGCGAACCCGATGTTCTCGGATTGAAACTGGCGCCTTCGTCCAAGATCGCGGTGCCGCGCCTTGCCGACGCGCCATGGGCGATGGAGTGCAAAACCTGGAAGACGATAGATGTCAACGGCGACCGGCTGCTGATCATGGGCGAAGGCATAAATTTCTACATTCGCGACGACCTGTGGGATCCCGCCTCGATGCGGGTGCACATGGAGCGCTATCATCCGGTCGGTCGCATGTTCGCGGATCGCTACTGCCGAACGGACGACCGGATGGTATTCCCAGCGGCACAAGGCGTCCCCGCAACTTAGTTTGCAGGCGGCTTCACCCAGATTGTTTCCGTGAGATGACTTGTGCCGACGGCACAAGCGGGGCCCGTCGCTGACCGGCCTTTGTATAAAAAAGGTAGATGAATAAAGAAGGTAGAAAATTTACGCTCGATTGGCGCGTTACCGATCCGGACCAAAAAGCCGGACGCTAGATCAGACCGTGCCTGCCAGCAGCAGCGAGGCAGCCCAGGACAAGCCGCAGATGGTCAGCCAAGTTTCGTATCGCTTATCGGACAATTCGGTCATCAGGCGCTCTACCATGCGTACGCTCCACGAACTGCAATAAGGAATTGGGATTTCCTTCCGATATCGTGGCCAGACTGTGGCACGTCGCGGGAACCAGAAATATTGGCGCCGGGGTGTTTCCGATCGGCCACACAATCTGCTGCGCCGAGGTCACCGACATACCGTTTTCGGCTTATTCAGCCATCAAATGCCTGCACCAACTCGCGACTGGCCCGTATTGGCGCCGTCAAGTGGCAGGGATTGCGCAGCGAGATTTACCTGAAAACCCGCTTCATGCGGTCGTGGGCCTATGCGCGCGAAGGAAAGACCGTATCTGGCGAACCGCCAGCGGAATGCGCTCCGGGGGCTGCTTCCACGGAAACATGCTCACTTCGGCCTTGGGCGCCAGCATCGCCGCTTCCATCGCGACCGCGTAGGGATGGGCCGGAATATCGTCCGGCAGGATCAGAACCGGCGTCTGGCATTGGCGTACGAAATCGCGCGTCACGGTGAAGACGAAGTCCGGATCGGTGCGGTACATTCTCGTCAGGAATCGATCGACCTGCTCCATCGTGATGTCGGGCCGGCGCTTGGCCAACTCCGGACCCCAGCCTTTCATATTGCCTTCGTAGAAAAGGTCGCGTGCTTCCGGGCGCGAGCCGCTGGGCTGCGCCAGCACGGCGGCAACGACTCGCTCCGGCGCGCGCCGGATCAAATTCCAGATGAACGGGCCGCCGATGCAGAAGCCGAGCACCATGAACTTGTCGATGCCGAGATGATCCATCAGGCCGAGGTGGTCGTCGGTGTAGGCGTCCCACGGTCGCTCGACTTCAAGCGGTCCGCTGGACTGGCCGGCACCGGCGTTGCGCAAATCCGAGGCGATGCAGCGATACTCGCCCTTGAACTCCTCGACCGGGTCGAACGGCGAACTGGCGCTCGTGAAGCCCGATATGGCCGAATTCAATCCTCCGCCGGCGATCAGCAGCAGCGGGAAGCCGGCACCGGTCTCCTCGAAATGAATTCGAACGGCGCCCTTTTCGTAGAAGCCCATGGCCGATCCTCCCTGCCCCGTCTGCTGCGCCAACACGCGCGGAGTGGCGGCCATCGCCGTCACGGCTGCGCCCGTCACCAATATGGAGCGTCTGATCGAATCCATCATCGGCGGTTTCCTCGATCATCGTCGCGGCCGGTGTGTGCGGCTCTTGGGCGCCAAACGTTTCGCGCGGACAACGGTGACCGCGGCGCGAACCGCTTGTAGCGCGAATTTTTCCCGTCCTGAAGGGGCGGGTCTCCGCCCCAGGACACGCGAGTTACGTCTTTCCGGCCTCGCCAGCCTTGGCGATCTTGTCCTGGGTCTTGGTCGCGAAATCACCGGCGTCATGGCGTTCATGCAACTGGCTGGCGGGATCGCCCGAGATGCGGTTGACCATGCGTCCGCGCCGGACCGCCGGCCGCTTGGCGATGGCATCGGTCCAGCGCTGGACATTCTTGTACGTGCCCACGTCCAGGAATTCGCCTGCCCCGTACACCAGACCCTTGGCAAGGGCGCCATACCAGGGCCAGACCGCGATGTCGGCAATCGTGTAGTCCTTGCCGGCGAGATATTCGTTGTCCGCGAGACGGCGATCGAGCACGTCGAGTTGGCGTTTCACCTCCATCGCGAACCGATCGATGGCGTATTCGATCTTGGTCGGCGCGTAGGCGTAGAAGTGGCCAAATCCGCCGCCGAGGTAAGGTGCACTACCCATTTGCCAGAACAGCCACGATAGACATTCGGCCCGCGTTGCGACATCGGTCGGCAGGAACGCGCCGAACTTCTCGGCGAGATGCATCAGGATCGAACCCAATTCAAATACCCGGATGAGGCTCGGTCCGCTGCGGTCCATCAGTGCCGGTATCTTGGAATTCGGATTGATCGCTACGAAGCCGCTGCCGAACTGGTCGCCCTCGCCGATCCGGATCAGCCACGCGTCGTATTCCGCGCCGCTGTGACCCAGCGCCAGCAGTTCTTCCAGCATGACCGTGACCTTCACACCGTTCGGCGTAGCCAGCGAATAGAGCTGCATCGGATGGCGGCCGACCGGCAGCTCCTTGTCGTGCGTCGGTCCGGCGATCGGGCGATTGATGTTGGCAAACTTGCCGCCGTTTTCCTTGTCCCAGGTCCAGACTTGGGGCGGCGTATAGGTGGATGAATTCGTCACGTGTTCAACTCCAAATAAAATCGGTCATTCCGGATAGCGCGCGTTAAGTCCGGAAATCTCAAGGCTGCGCTCTGCCGTTGCATATCACACCGTAAAGCTTCGCATCGTCCCCGGTGAATGCTGTTACTACAACGCCGGCGATTGCAACGCTGCCATTTTCCGGGAAAATGCCTCGGCCGCGCCTGCTGAGATATCGATCAGGACGCTGCCGCTCGTGGCGATCTTTCCGCCGCCGTGATCGCAAACCCCCGATAGCCCTTGGCCGCGACGTCGTTGCAGATTTGACGATAGACGCCGACGCCGCCGATATAGGGCATGAAGATGCGCGGCTTGCCCGGAATGTTCGCGCCCATGTACCAGGAATTGGCCTGGGGATAGAGCGTGGTGTAGGCGACTTCGTTGACATGAGCGACCCACTTGTCCTCGGCCTCCCGGGTCGCTTCCATGGTATCGAGGGCGCGGTCGCGCAGATACGCGACGCAGTCCGCGATCCAGTCGACGTGCTGTTCGATCGACACGATCATGTTGGACAGCACCGAAGGGCTGCCGGGCCCGGTAATGATGAAGAGATTGGGAAAGCCCTCGCTCATGAGGCCGAGATAGGTACGCGGTCCCTCCGCCCATTTATTTTTCAGCGTCCGTCCGCCGCGACCGACGATGTCGATCTTGGCCACCGAGCCGGTCATGGCGTCGAAGCCGGTCGCCAGCACGAGCGCATCGACCTCGTAATCCTTGCCGCCCGCCCTGACCGCGTTCGGCAGTATCTCTTCGATTCCGCCGTCCCTGATGTCGACCAGCGTGACGTTCGGACGATTGAACGTCGCATAATAATCGGTATCGACGCAGATGCGCTTCGATCCGATCGGATGGTTGTTCGGCTGCAGCAGTTCGGCGGTTTGCGGATCCCTCACGATCTCGGCGATCTTGGCGCGCACGAAGTCGGCGGCGGTGTCGTTGGCCGCCTGATCGAGCGCAAGATTGTTGTAGGCGCCCATGAAGGTGAGGCCGCCATATGCCCAGCGCGACTCATATTTGGCGCGGCGCGCGTTGTCACCGTCGTCGAGCGCGCCACGGTCGGGTAATTCCTGGTAGATTCCGTTGCGCATCTCCTCGCGCGCCTTGCGCCGGATCTCCGGATAGTCGGCGCGGAAGGCCTCGCGCTCTTGCGCCGTCAGCGGCGCGTTGCGGGCGGGAATGCTGAAATTCGCGGTGCGCTGGAACACCGTGAGATGAACAGCCTGTGCGGCAATCACCGGCACCGACTGGATCGCCGACGATCCGGTGCCGATCACGGCGACGCGCCGGCCGGTGAAATCCACCGGTTGATGCGGCCAGTGCCCGGTGTGATAGACCTCGCCCTTGAAATCCGGGAGCCCCTTGATGTCAGGCATCCGCGCATTGGAGAGACAGCCGGTGGCGAGAATGACGTAGGTCGCGCTCACGGTGTTGCCGTCAGAGGTGCTCACCGACCAACGATTGGCGTTCTCGTCGAACGCGGCGCGATCGACGCGGGTGCTGAACTGGATGTCGCCGCGCAGATCGAAGCGGTCGGCAACGTGGTTGGCGTATTTCAGGATCTCGGGCTGCGGCGCGTAGCGCTCGCTCCAATCCCATTCCTGCTGCAGTTCATCCGAAAACGAATAGGAGTACTGCATGCTCTCGACGTCGCAGCGCGCACCCGGATAACGATTCCAGTACCAAGTGCCGCCGACACCGTCGCCCTGCTCATAGACCCGGACCGACAGTCCAAGTCCGCGCAGCCGGTGCAGCATGTACATACCGCCAAAGCCTGCGCCGACCACGACGGCGTCATAGTCTTGATTGTCCGCGGCCTGACGTTTGACGGACGCGGAATGCAAGGCGGACATCGGTCTGCGCTCCCCTTGAGGATTTTGTGTTCTTCTTGCCGCCAGCATTCCCCCGGCAAAATGAAAGCGCAAGAGACAAAACCGCTGCGCCCGACTGCATATTCTGCGAGGCGGAACTGCCCTCGTTCCTCCTCGCCATAAGGCCGCACTTCCCTCGAGGCCGTTCCAGGGATGACCTCATCCCGAGGCGCCTATGCCGTCAGGACTGTTGCGCTTGGCACCCCCACCCTTCCTGCGCTAGCGTTCGATAACGAACACGCTAAGCCAAAGAGCAGCACTGAAAACGCTGCCGCCGGGAGTGGACGCCATCATGAATTCGCCGATCTGCGAGATGCTGGGCATCGAGTTCCCGCTGCTGGCGTTCAGCCATTGCCGCGATGTGGTGGCGGCGGTCAGCCGCGCCGGCGGCTTCGGGGTTCTGGGAGCCACCACGCACTCGCCCGAAACGGTCGAGCAGGAGCTGAAATGGATCGACGATCACGTCGATGGTAAGCCCTACGGCCTCGACGTGCTGATCCCGGAGAATATTTCTACCGCCGGCGAAAAGGACGTCACCTGGAAAAGCCTGGAAGCGCGCATCACGCCTGAACATCGCGACTTCACCCGCCGGCTGCTGAAGAAATACGGCGTCGAGCTGACGGTCACGGAAGTCGCCGACGATCAGCCGCAGCCGTTTGACGCGCACCGCGCGCTGGAAGTGCTCGAAGTCTCCTTCCGTCACCCGATCCGACTGATCGCCAATGCGCTCGGCGTGCCGCCGAAGGCGATGATCGAGATGGGCAAAAAACACGGCGTGCCGGTCGCGGCCCTGGTCGGCGCCAAGGAACATGCGTTGCGCCAGGTTGCGGCCGGCGTCGACATTCTGGTGGTGCAGGGCACCGAAGCCGGCGGGCATTGCGGCGAGGTCTCGACCCTGGTGCTGGTCCCGGAGGTGATCAAGGCGATCAAGCCGATCCGCAATGTGCCGGTACTGGCGGCGGGCGGTATCATGACCGGGCGACAGATGGCGGCCTGCATGGCGATGGGCGCCGCCGGCGCCTGGACCGGCTCGGTGTGGCTCGCCACCGTCGAATCCGAAACCACCGAAATCTTCCGCGAGAAGATGATCGCGGCCTCTTCGCGTGATGCCATCCGCTCCAGGGGCCGCACCGGAAAGCCGGCACGGCAACTGCGCTCGGTGTGGACCGATGCCTGGGATCGCGGTCCCGACAGCCCCGGCGCATTGCCGATGCCGCTGCAGTCGATCATCAGCCGCGACGCTTTCCACAGCATCGATCGCTCCGCGGCGGCCGGCAACGCGCAGGCGCGCGATCTCGTCAGCTATTTCGTCGGCCAGGGCGTCGGCCTCGTCGACAGTGTGAAATCCGCCGGCGCCGTTGTGCAGGAATTCAAGGAAGACTTTGTCGAGGCGGTTGAACACATGACCGCGCTGGTCACGGAGTGATTCACTGTCATTCCGGGATGGCGCGTCGGCGCCAGACCCGGAATCCCGATATCCCGGGTTCGATGCTTTGCATCGTCCCGGAATGACAAATGATACGAATGGGCGAGAGCGAAACGAGAAATGACAACTACCCCTACCCCCGAACACCGCATCCCCGTTATCGTCGGCATCGGTGAAATCACCGATCGTCCGGCCGAGCTGACCTCGGGGCTTGAACCCCTTGCTTTGCTCGAACAGGCGCTCAAGCGTGCGGAACGGGACAGTGGCGCCAACTTGCTCGGCGAGATCGGGTCGCTCGACATCGTCAATTTCCTGAGCTGGCGCTATCGCGATCCGGCAGAGCAGCTCTCCGCGCGGCTCGGCATCGCGCCGAAACACGCCTATTACGGTCCGGTCGGCGGCGAGAGCCCGATCCGCTATCTGCACGAGGCTGCCCAGCGCATCGCGCGCGGCGAATGCAGCGTCGCGGCGATCTGCGGCGCCGAAGCGCAGTCGAGCGCGACCAAGGCCGAACGCCTCGGTGTCACGCTGCCATGGACGCCGTTTGCGCATGATGTCGAAGAACCCAAACGCGGGGCTGCGTTCCAGAAGCCGACGGCGGTGAAGCTCGGCGTGTTCAAGCCGGTGACGGTCTATCCGTTCTACGAGGCCGCTTCCGCGGCGCATTGGGGCCAAAGCCCGCGCGCGGCGATGAGCGAGTCCGGCCATCTGTGGGCGGCCTACTCCGACGTAGCCGCGCAAAATCCCCATGCCTGGCTGAAACGGCGCTTCAGGCCGGAGGAGATCACGACGCCGACCGCCGACAACCGGCTGATCGCGTGGCCCTACACCAAGCTGATGGTGGCCAATCCGACCGTCAACATGGGCGCGGCGATCCTGATGACGAGCCTGGCCAAGGCGCGCTCCGCCGGTATTCCCGAAGACCGGCTCATTCACGTGTGGGGCGGCGCCTCGGCGGAAGAGCCGCGCGATTATCTCACCCGCGACCAGTTCTACGAAAGCCACGCGCAGAATGCCGTGCTGAAATCGGTGATGGATCTGGCCGGCGGCGACGGCCGGGCCTTCGATGCGATCGAGCTCTACAGCTGTTTTCCCTGCGTGCCGAAAATGGCACGGCGAACGTTGGGACTCGACGCCGATGTGCGGCCGACCGTGAATGGCGGCCTGACGTTCTTCGGGGCGCCGCTCAACACCTACATGACCCACGCCGCCTGCGCGATGGTGCGCACGCTCCGCGGCGGCGCGAAGCTCGGCCTGCTCTACGGCCAGGGCGGCTTCGTCACCAAGCATCACGCGCTGGTGCTGTCGCGTCAGGCGCCTAGGGACTTGCTCGCGCAGGACACCAGCGTCCAGGCGGAGGCTGACCGCCACCGCGGCGCCGTGCCTGATTTCGTCACCGAAGCCAACGGCGACGGCACCGTCGAAAGCTTCACCGTGATCTATGGCCGTGGCGGCGACGTCGAGCACGGTGTGGTGATGCTGCGAACTTCAGGCAATGAGCGCGCGCTAGCGCGCGTTCCCGCCGACGACTACGCGACGCTGGCGCATCTTCTGAACATGGATCGCACGCCGATCGGCTCGCGCGGCAACATCGTCGCAGCCGACGACGGCGTGCTGGAGTGGCGGGTGGGGTGAAGGGGTCCCTACCCCTTCACGTCCTGCTTTTCGGAGACCGTGGCGGGCTTGCCCTTGGGAGCGGCGACACGGACCAAGTCACCATCGGCGATGCCGTCCGGCGGCGCGACGATGATGCGGTCCTCCGGTGAGACGCCGGATGCCAGTTCAATGTCGCGGCCGAGATCGCGGGCAATCGTGACGGTCTTGAACAGCACCTTGTCGTCGGAGCCGACGGTCGCCACCCGCAGGCCGTTTTGGTTGAAGATCAGCGCGCTGGCCGGAATGTGAAGCGGCACGGCGTCACGCGCGAGGCTCATGCGCACATTGGCGTATCCGCCCGGCATCAATTCGCCCTTGGAATTGTCCAGTTTCAACTGCATCCGCGTCGTGCCTGAGTTCACCTCGACCGCTTGCGAGGAGGCTTCGACCGTCGCGGGGAAGGTCCGGTTCGGATATTCCGGCATCGAGATGACGGCCTTGGCGCCGAGCTTGATCGCGGGCACGTAATTCTGGGGAACGTTGACGTAAACACGCAGCGTCCGGATGTCGGAGATCACGAACATCGCGGGGCCGGTGGTTCCCCCGGCGTTGATCAGCGCGCCGACGTCGGTATCGCGGGCGGTGACGATGCCGTCGAACGGCACGGTGATCTTCTTGTAACCGGCCAGCGCCTCGAGCCGCTCCACATTGGCCTGACCGGCTTTGACCGCGGCATTCTTGTTGGAGAGATCGGCGGTGCGCTCGTCGATTTCCTGCATCGAAACGAAGTTCGATGCGATCAGCGTTTTGCGTCGGTTCAGCGTGGCTTCGGACAGCTTTGCGCTGGCCTCCTGGCTGGCCAGGTCGGCGCGCGCTTGAAGCAATTGCTGGTCGAGGTCCGGCGCTTCGATCTCGGCGATCACCTGGCCTGCCTTGACCCGTGCGCCCATATCGGCGTTCCAGCTCTTCAGGTAACCGCTGACGCGGGCGAAGATCGGGGCCCGGTAGTAGGCCTCGAGCCGGCCGGGCAGATCCAGGGTGGCATTGAGGACCTTGGCGTCCGGCAGCACCACCGCGACCGTGGGGACGGCCTGGGTGTCGGTCCATTCGCGCAGTTTGGCGTCGGAGTCCTCGCGTGCCCGGATACCGGTGATCACGACCAGCACCGCCCCGATGCCGGCTACCAGCCCAATGATGCTCAGCTTCCGGCGGGAGACCGGCGAGCGGGATTCAGTGGGCATGCGAATTCTCCAAAGGGGTGGCGGCTTTGGCACCTTGCATTTTATGTACCATACTAAATACCACGGGAACAAACATCAGTGTGGCGATCGTGGCGAAGATCAGGCCGCCGATCACCGCGCGTCCGAGCGGGGCGTTCTGCTCGCCCCCCTCGCCGAGACCCAGCGCCATCGGCGCCATGCCGATGATCATCGCGAGCGCGGTCATCAGGACCGGGCGGAAGCGCACGAAACCGGCCTCGATTGCTGCCGCGATGGGGTCGCCGAGTTCCTCATAGCGCTCTCGGGCGAAGCTGATCACCAGCACGCTGTTGGCGGTGGCGACGCCCATGCACATGATGGCGCCGGTCAGGGCCGGAACCGACAGCGTGGTCTGGGTCGTAAACAGCATCCAGACGATGCCGGCCAGCGCGGCCGGGAGCGCCGTGATGATGACGAAAGGGTCAGACCATGACTGGAAGTTCACCACGATCAGGAAATAGATCAGGACCACGGCCGCCAACAACCCGAACAGCAGCCCGGAAAACGCGCTGTTCATGGTCTGCACCTGGCCGAGCAAGACCACCGAACTGCCTTTTGGCACGTCTTTCACGGTATCGGCGATCGCCGTCTTGATGTCCGCAGCCACCGCGCCGAGATCGCGCCCCTGCGGCGTCGCGTAGATTTGCACCAGCGACTGGATGTCGTACTGCGACACCACCGCATTCGATGTCGATCGGCTGATGTTCGCGATGCCGCCAAGAATCGGTGCGCCGGGGGCGGCGGAGGTAATCGGCAAGGTTTCGAGCGCGCTCATCGAGTTCGATCTGGTATTGCGGCGTCTGCATAACGATCGAATACGACACGCCGTTGTCGGGATTCAGATAGTAGGTCGGCGACACCTGCGCGCTGCCGGCCAGGTTGACCACCAGGCTGTTGGTCACGTCGCGCTCGGTCAAACCGACATATTGCGCCCGGGTCCGGTCGACATCGATATTGAAGCTCGGATTGTTGGGCGACTGCTGGATGCGCGCGTCGGCGACGCCGGGTATCCGGCGAACCCGGTTGATCAATTTATTGGCGTAGAGGAAATTCCCGACAAGGTCGGCACCGCGGATCTGAAGGTCGATTGGCGCCGGCGCGCCGAAATTGAGAATCTGGCTGACGATGTCGGCCGGCAGGAACGCGAAAGTCATGCCGGGGAAAGCCCGCGGCAATTGCTCGCGCAGGGCGTGAACATATTCCTCGGTTGGCCGATGACCCTCTTTCAGCTTGATCTGGATATCGCCGTCCTGCGACCCGATCACGCCGGTATTGTTGTAAGTCATGTTGATGCCGCTGATCGGCATGCCGATGTTGTCGGCGAGGGTTTCGATTTCCGCCGACGGAATGATCTTGCGGATGGCCTTCTGCACGTCGGCGAACTGATTGGCGGTTTCCTCGACGCGGGTGCCCACCTGACTGCGGACATGCATCAGGATCGATCCGGCGTCGACCGACGGAAAGAAGTTGCGGCCGAGAAACGGCACCAGCAGGAACGAAACGCCGACAAAGCTGAGGAAGCCGAGCACGAAAACCGGCCGCCGCTGCATCGCCATCGTCAGCAGATCGCGATAGCCGCTGCGGACGCGCTCGAAGCGCGCCTCGAAGCCGCGCTGGAACCAGACCAGGGGATTGCGCGTCGGCGGCAATGGCTCGCCCTCGCCGTGATGCGTATGCGGCTGCAGCAGGTACTTCGCCATCGTCGGCACCAGCGTGCGCGACAGGATGAACGACCAGATCATTGCAAACATCACCGCTTCGGCCATCGGCACGAACAGGAAGCGCGCGACACCCTGCAGGAAGAACATCGGCACGAACACGATGCAGATGCAAAGCAGCGAGACAAAGGCCGGCGTCACGATCTGGTTGGCGCCATCCATGATCGACTGCTCGACCGCTTTGCCCTGCTCAAGATGATAGTTGATATTCTCGATCGTAACCGTTGCGTCGTCCACCAGGATGCCGACGGCGAGCGCGAGGCCGCCGAGCGTCATGATGTTGAGTGTTTCGCCGATTGCCGACAGCATGATGATGGCGCCGAGCACGGCAAGCGGAATCGAGGTGGCGATGATGATGGTCGAGCGCCAACTGCCGAGAAACAGCAGGATCATCACGCTGGTCAGCAACGCGGCGATAACGCCTTCGAAAGCGACGCCGGTGATGGCGCCGCGGACGAACAGCGACTGGTCGCCGATGAAGCCGATCTTGAGCGCATCCGGAAGCGAATCCTTGACTTCGATGACCTTGCGCTTGATGCCGGCGATGATGTCGAGCGTCGAAACCGATCCCGCCTTCAGCACCATCATCAGAACCGAACGATTGCCATCGACGTGAACGATGTTGGTCTGCGGCGGGTTGCCGTCGCGCACGCTCGCGACGTCGCGGACGTAGACCATGGCGCCGTTCACCGCCTTGATCGGCAGGTTGCCGAGGTCTTCCATCTTGAGCGGCGAATTGTTGAGCTGAATGTTGTATTCGAAGCCGCCGATCTTCTGGGTGCCGACCGGCGTGATCAGGTTCTGCGCGGCGAGCGTGTTGGATACGTCCTGCCCCGAGAGCCCGCGGGCCTGCAGCGCCGTCAGATTCAGATCGATCTGCACCTGGCGCTGCTTGCCGCCGAACGGATAGGGGATCGCGGCGCCGGGCACCGTTACCAGCGGCGTGCGCAACTGGTTGATGCCGATATCGGCGAGATTTTGCTCGGTCAGGCCCTCGCCGGACAGCGCGACCTGGATGATCGGAACGGTGGATGCGCTGTAGTTCAGAATCAGCGGTGGCGTCGCGCCCGGCGGCATCTGCTTGAGCAGCGTCTGCGAGATCGCCGTCACCTGGGCGTTGGCAGTGCGGATATCGACGTTCGGCTGGAAGAAGATCTTGATGATGCCGACGCCGTTATAAGAATTGGCGACGATATGCTCGATATCATTGACCGTCGTCGTCAGCGTCCGCTGAAACGGGGAGGTGATGCGGCCGGCCATCTGATCGGGCGGCAGCCCGGTATACTGCCAAACCACCCCGATCACCGGAATACGAATGTCGGGAAAAATGTCGGTCGGCGTCCGCAGCGCGGCCAGCGGTCCGATAATCAGCAACAGCAGCGCCAGCACGACGAAAGTGTAAGGCCGGCTCAGTGCGATACGGACCAGGGCGATCATAAAACAGGCGTTCCCGAACCCCGCGGAAGGCCAGCGGGCCAGATGATGTGCGCTGATTTACCCGAACCGCGCGGGAAAAGCCAACGCGTGGGAACATGACTGACCTTCGCAATCCACGGTATCCCTGTCCACAGACCGAGGCCGGCCTGAGGCCACCCGAATGCGCCGGGTCAGGCCGCGCGGACCGAGCTCAGGAACTTGCCGACCTCGAGCTTGAGACGGCTGCTGCCCCGGGACAGCGACTGCGCCGCCGAGAGCACCTGCGATGAGGCCGACCCGGTCTCGCTGGCGCCGCGCTGGACGTCGGTAATGTTGGCGGAAACCTGCTGGGTGCCATGGGCCGCCTGCTGCACGTTGCGCGAGATCTCATGCGTCGCGGCGCCCTGCTCCTCCACCGCGGCCGCGATGGTCGAGGATATTTCGGAAAGCCTCTCGATAGTGCCGCTGATCTCCTTGATCGCACCGACCGATTCGTGCGTTGCCGCCTGGATACCGGTGATCTGCTGGCCGATTTCGCCGGTGGCCTTCGCTGTTTGTTCCGCCAGCGCCTTGACCTCGGACGCCACTACGGCAAAGCCGCGGCCGGCCTCCCCCGCCCGCGCCGCCTCGATGGTCGCATTGAGCGCCAACAGGTTGGTCTGCCCGGCGATGGTGTTGATCAGCTCGACCACGTCGCCGATGCGTGCCGCCGCCTTCGACAGCTCGCTGACGCGGTCATTGGTCCGGTGGGCCTGGTCGACCGCCTCGCCGGCCATGCGCGCGGATTCCTGCACCTGACGGCTGATCTCGTTGACCGACGAAGCCATCTCCTCGGTTGCGGAGGCTACCGACTGCACATTGGTGGACGCTTCTTCCGAGGCCGCCGCGACCGCCGTCGTCAGGTTTTGCGAACGTGCGGCCGTCGCGGACAGCGTGCCGGCCGAGGCCTCGAGCTGCGTCGAAGCCGCCGATACGGTCTCGACGATTTCGCCGATCAGCGACTCGAAGTCGCGGGTAATGGCGTCAACCCGGCGTCCGCGCTCGATCTTGGCCTCGGCGTCGACCGCGGCGGCCTCGTCGGCGGCCTTCTTGGCGATCAGCGCCTCCTTGAACACCTGCAAGGCGTCCGCCATGACGCCGATCTCGGTGTTCTCGCCCCGGTGCGGGACCTGCACGGTCAGATCGCCCTGGCCCAGCGCCTGCATCGGCGTCACGATCGAGGCGATACCCTGCGAGACATCGCGGATCAGATAGAAGCCGACCCCGACCCCGACAACCAAGGCAAAGCCCAGTATCGCCGTCAGCATCAGGAAGGTCGAGGCGTAAGTGTCAGCCGCATCCTTGGCCGCCGCGTCCGCACCGGAATTATTGAGGGCGATGTCTTGCTTGAGAATGTCATCCGCAGCGAGCGAAATCTTGTTCACCGTATTCGTATTCAGCTCGTGCGCTTCACGCGGAATCTGGCCGACCGCCTTGCGGGAGAGCGCCATGACCTCTTCGGTGCCCTTTTTGTACTGCTCCCAGGACTGCGCCCATTGGTCATAAAGCGCGCGTTCCTGCGGCGACGTCATCAGCGGCTCGTAGCGCCTTCGGATTTCGTTATTGTTCGCGACGACATCGGCCAGTCTTTTTTCGACCGCCTGTTTTTCCTCCGTGGTCTGGGCCAGCAGGTGTTCACGCATCACGTTGCGATAGGTGATGGCGCCGGCGCGCAGTTCGCTGAGCGCGCGCACGCTCGGCAACCAGGTCGTCGATATCTCCACGGTGCTGGCATCGATGGCGCGCATCTTCATGACGGCGAGCAAGCCCATGCCGGCCAGCGCCAGCAGCAGGAAGGCCACGACGGCCGTGATTTTGGCGCGAATCGAAAGCTTGGCGAACATGAAGAAATCTCTGGGTTTTGGGTGCAGCAGCGCACCGGACGTGGCAAACCAATACGCGGCGGAACGGTAGAATCCCTACCGCATTAAAACCCGCCGGTTCCTGCATTTGCGTTAACCACGCGCCCGTAGGATTACGGGACGGCCGCCGGCTGACCCTCGGGGCTCAGCGCATCAGTGCCAGGGCGTCGGAGAAGAAAGCCGGGCCACCGAAATTGCCCGATTTCAATGCCAGCAGCATCTCGCCGTTCGCCTTCCCGTCCCCGGCACCGACCGCCCTCAGCACCGGGACCCCGGCGGCGATTTCGGCGCCGACCAGAAAGCCCGGAATTCCCAGCCTATCCACCACCGCGCCGGAGGTTTCGCCGCCGGCGACCACCAGTCGCCGCACGCCCGAGCGGACCAGTCCTTCGGCGATATCGGCCATGGCCTGTTCGATCACGTGCCCGGCGGCGTCACGGCCGTGGCGTGACTGCAGGGCGGCGACCTGATCGGGCGTCGAACTGCTCGCAATCAGGATCGGACCTTCCTTGAGCCGGTCGATGGCCCAAGCCAGCGCACGGCGAACTTCGTCCGCGCCGGCAACGATCTGCTCCGGATCGAGGTGAAGCACCGGCATAACCTGCTCGGCACTGGCGATCTGCCGCAACGTCGCCTGCGAACAGCTCCCGGCCAGGCAGGCGGCGGGACCACCGACCGGCCGGTCGGAAATTGCCGTCGAAGCGCCAGGGCCGGTGCGTCCGGACGCCACCAGGGCCCGGGCGAGTCCCAGCCCGATACCGGACGCCCCGACCGAGAGCCGGTGACCCAGCGCCACCGCGCCGATGGTCTCCAGGTCGGAACCGAACACCGCATCGATGATGGCGGCGCCAACGCCCTGTCCGGCGAGATCGGCAAGCCGTGCGCGAACGGCGCCGGCACCCTTCGCAACCACTCCCAGGTCGACGAGGCCGATCTTGGTCTTGGCTTGCCGCGCCAGCACCCGCACCAGATTGGAATCGTGCATCGGGTTGAGCGGATGGTCCTTGAGCGGGCTCTCGTTCAACGGCACCGCGCCCACGAACAAATTGCCCTGGTAGACGGTGCGGCCGGTCTCCGGAAATGCCGGCGTCACCAGCACGATGCTGTCGCCGGAGTCGCTACGCAGCGCGTCCATGACCGGGCCGATATTGCCGGCGTCGGTGGAATCGAAGGTCGAGCAGATCTTGAACAGCACATGATCGGAGCCGCGCCCGCGCAGCCATTTCTCCGCCGCGCGCGAGCGGCCGACCGCCAGCCCGGCCTCGATCGAGCGGCTCTTGAGCGACACCACGACGGCGTCGACCTCGGGCAGCGGCAGGTCGTCCGCCGGTACGCCGATGGTCTGCACGGTTCGAAGGCCCGCCCGGGTCAGGGTGTTGGCGAGATCGGAGGCGCCGGTATAGTCGTCGGCGATGCAGCCCAACGATAATGTCGCGGCCCGCGTCACGGCTTCACTCCGGCATACGACTTGAACCAGCCGAGGCCATCGGTGGTTCTGCCGCGCGGGTTGTACTCGCAGCCGACAAACCCGCCATAGCCGAGCCGGTCGAGCTCGGCGAACAGGAACGGGTAGTTCAACTCCTCGCCATCGGGTTCGTTGCGCGAGGGAATGCTGGCGATCTGGACATGGCCGATGATCGGCATCATCTCGCGCAGCCGCATTGTGACATCGCCGTGAATGATCTGGCAGTGATAGATGTCGAACTGCAATTTCAGGTTCGGGATTTTCAACTCTTTGATCAGGTCACTCGCAAAGACAAAATCGTTGAGGAAGTAGCCCGGCACATTGCGCGGGTTGATCGGCTCCAGCACCACGTCGATGCCATGCGGCGCGAAGAATTCCGCCGCGGTAGCCACAGATTTGTAAAACGCCTCCACCGCCTTACGATCGCCCCGGCTGGCAATGCCCGCCATCAAATGGAGGCGCTTGACGCCGGTCGCCTTGGCGTATGGCAGCGCGGTGTGCAGGCTCTCCTTCAAGTCCTCGAAGCGATCGGGCAGCGCCGCAAAGCCCTTTTCGCCGGCTGCCCAATTGCCGGGCGGCAAGTTGAACAGCGCCTGGGTCAGACCGTTGCGGCGCAATCGATCGCCGACATCCTCGGCCGGATGTTCATAGGGAAACAGGAATTCAACCGATGTGAACCCCGCTTTCGCCGCGGCATCGAAGCGGTCGAGGAACGGAACTTCGTTGAACATCATGGACAGATTGGCGGCGAAACGGGGCATCGACGGTCCTCTTGTGGGTGCGTTTTATTTCGGTTCGCCCGGCAAATCGGTGCCGGTGACGCGTGCATACATCCGCGCGACCGAGGCATCGTCGTCGCGGCCCATGCCGGAGGCCGCCGTCATCAGAAACATCTGCAGTGCGGCTGCCGCGACCGGGACCGGGAATTTCGCCGTGCGCGCCATGTCCTGAATGATGCCGAGGTCTTTGACGAAAATCTCCACCGCGCTGCGCGGCGTGTAATCGCCGTCGAGCACATGAGGCACGCGGTTTTCGAACATCCAGGAATTGCCTGCCGAGGCCGTGATCACCTCGTAGACTTTCCGGATATCGAGCCCCTGCTTGGCGGCGAACGCGATCGCCTCCGACGCGGCGGCGATATGCACACCCGCCAGCAACTGGTTGATCATCTTGAAGGCGGCGCCCTGCCCCGCAGCATCGCCTAATTCATAGAGCTTGGCCGCCATCGCATCCAGCGCCGGCCTTGCCTTGTCGAATGCCGCCGCGCTGCCGGATGCAAGAATCGTGAGTTCACCCTGCGCGGCGCGCTGCGCCCCACCCGAGATCGGCGCGTCGAGATAGTGGCGGCCGGTAGCCTCGAGCTGCTTTGCCAGCCGCCGGGCGACGTCGGGATCCATGGTAGCGGAAGAAACGAACACCGCACCCTTGGTCAGGGTGTCGGCCACGCCGTCCTTGCCGAACAGGATGGTTTCGGTCTGCGCGGCGTTGACGACGACGCTGACCACGATGTCGGCCAGCATGGCGGCTTCCGCCGGGGTCCGCGCGCCCTTGCCGCCATCGGCGACGAAGCGCTTGACCGATTCCGTCGAAATATCGCAGCCGATCACGTCGAAGCCCGCGCGCCGCAGTGAGGTTGCCATACCGAACCCCATCGAGCCCAGCCCTATCACGGCAACACGCGGTTTGGCAGATGTGGATTCAGGCATGCGCGATCCCTCAAACTTTCTCGCCGCCGCGATCTCAGACGTCACGGCTTCGCCTCTGCGTATCACGCCTTGGCCCCGCTGCCAAAGCATGGGACAACAGAGAAAACGGGGATGCTGCCATGACCGAAACAAAGGTCCGCGAGGAAATCTGCCGCCTCGGCCGCTCGCTGTTCGACCGTGGGCTGACGCCGGGCTCATCAGGTAACATCAGCGTGAAGCTTGACGACGGCGGCTGGCTGGTGACGCCGACCAATGCCTCGCTCGGTTCGTTGGACCCGGCGCGACTGTCGCGGCTCGGCGCCGACGGGCGGCTCGTTTCCGGCGATGCCCCGACCAAGGAAGTGCCGCTCCACAGCGCGCTTTACCAGACACGCGACGCCGCGCGCGCGGTGGTGCACCTGCATTCGACGCATTCGGTGGCGCTGTCGATGCTGTCGGAAATCGACCCGCGCGCCGCGCTGCCGCCGATGACCCCGTACTATCTGATGAAATGCGGCCTCACCGCGCTGGTACCCTACTATCGTCCGGGCGATCCCGCGGTCGCGGACGCGATCAAGGGCCTGGCGGGAAGATATTCATCCGTGCTGCTCGCCAATCACGGCCCGGTGGTGTCGGGCGACACGCTGGAAGCGGCGGTCTACGCGATCGAGGAACTGGAAGAGACCGCCAAACTCTATCTGCTGCTGCGCGGGCTCAATCCGCGTTATCTGTCGCCGGCGCAGGTGGCGGATTTGACGAAGACGTTTGGGTTGGTGCTGCCCGAGCATGACGGGCATTGATCGCGCTTCTACGTCATTGCGAGCGAAGCGAAGCAATGCAGAGGCCACCGGGAAAGACTGGAATGCTCTTCGCGAAGCCTTTCCGGCCTTTCCAAAGGCGAGACCCGACGATTCCTCGCCACGTGGCTCAAGGGACTAAATGAAACAATCCTGCGTCTACATCATGGCCAGCCGCAACGGAACACTGTACGCGGGGTGACAAGCAACTTGCCGAGACGTGCTTTCGAACATCGTGAAGGTTTGATTCCGGGATTTTCAAGGAAAATGGCTGCAAGATTCTGGTCTGGTATGAACTTCACGAGACCATGATCGAGGCGATTGCCCGCGAAAAGCAAATCAAAGCCGGCAGCCGGACCAAGAAGCTGCTACAGCAGTCTCGTTTAAGAGGAAGAGATACAGTCCGGACGAGATAACGTTTAACCTCGTTGCTTTCTGGATTGCTTCGCTTCGCTCGCAATGACGTTGAGACACAGCAATCTCGACACCGCGTCTCCGGATCACAGCCCCAGATACGCCTTGCGCACGTCGGGGTTACCCTTGATGTCGGCAGCAGCACCTTGCATCAGCACGCGGCCGGTCTGCAGGATGTAGGCGCGGTCGGCGATGTCGAGGCACTCCGCCATACGCTGCTCGACGATCAGCACGGTCATGCCGGCATCGCGGATGCGCTTTACCGCGGCGAAGATCTCATCGACCAGTTTCGGCATGATGCCTTGCGAGGGCTCGTCAAGCATCAACAGCCGCGGTCGCGTCATCAGCGCACGCCCGATCGCCAGCATCTGCTGCTCGCCGCCCGACAGCGTCTCGGCGCGCTGCTCGAGCCGTTCCGACAATCGCGGAAACAGCTTGAACACCAGTTCCAGCGGGGCGTCGCGATCGCTCTCCCCGCGGTACATGTAGCTGCCGAGCCGCAGATTGTCGTGCACCGACAGCCGCGGAAACAGCCGGCGGTTCTCCGGCACATAAGCGATGCCATCGGCGGTGATGACATGCTGCGGCTTGCCATCGATGCGTTTGCCGTCGAGGGTCACGGTGCCGGAACGCGGACGCTCAGCCCCGGCGATGGATTTCAAGAGCGTGGACTTGCCCGCGCCGTTGGCGCCGGCAACGCAGACGATCTCGCCTTTCGCCACTTCGATGCTGACGGCCGAGATCGCCACCAGCCCCTGATAGGCGGTGGTGACTTCATGCACCGACAGCATGGCGATCCCCAAGGTAGGCGCTGATGACTTTCGGATTGCGGACGATATCGGCCGGCTTGCCCTCGACCAGCACCTTGCCGAGATCGAGCACGATGGCGCGATCGACCAGCGGCATCACGATCTCCATGACGTGCTCGACCATCAGCACGGTGACGCCGGTGGCGCGGGCGCGGCGCACCAGTTCGACACCGGTCTGCGCCTCCACCGGCGTCAGGCCGGTGAGGACTTCGTCGAGCAGCAGCAGCTTCGGCTCGGTCGCGAGCGCGCGCGCGACCTCGAGCCTTCGTTTCTCCGACGGCACCAGGTCGCTGGCGAGCACATTGGCGCGCGCGGCGAGACCGGCGAATTCCAGCACCTCATGGGCCTTGCGACGGGCTTCGCGCATCACGGTGGTACGGATCAGCGCGCCGACGATGACGTTGTCGATCACCGTCATGGTTTCAAAACTTTTCACGACCTGGAAGGTGCGGCCGATGCCGCGCTGGCAGCGCTCGGCGGCCCGCAGCGCGGTGACGTCTTCGCCATCGAACAAGATGGAGCCCTGGGTCGGCGGCAGCACGCCCGCGATCAGGTTGAACAGCGTCGATTTGCCGGCGCCGTTCGGACCGATCAATCCGACGATCTCGCCGCGCTCGACCGAGATCGAAACATCGCTGTTGGCGATCAGCCCGCCGAAACGCTGCCAAACGCCGCGGGTTTCCAGCAACGCCGTCATCGGGCCGGCTCCTTTTTCCGGCGTGAGAACAATCCGATCAACCCTTCCGGCCGCGCCAGCGAGATCAGCACGATCAGCGTGCCGTAGACGATCAAATCGACGCCGCGGCCGGAACCGCCGATAAAGGAGCGCGTCAATTCGGTGAGCGGAATCAGGATGACGGCGCCGAGCACCGGGCCCCACAACGTGCCGATGCCGCCGAGCACGGCCGGCAGCGCCATCAGCAGCGAGAACTGGAAACCCATGACGCTCTCGGGGTCGATGTAGGACACGAATTGCGCGTAGAACCCGCCGCCGATCGCGGTGAGGAAGGCCGAGACCGCAGCCGCGCCCATCTTGGAATTGAACACGACCACGCCGAGGCTCTCGGCGGCGTCCGGATTGTCCTTCACCGCGCGCCACCAGTAGCCCCATTTGGAATCCTCGAGCCACCAGGTCACGAGCCAGGCGATGCAGGCCAGCGCCAGCGCGAAATAGAAAAACGGCAGCTTGCTGCGCGTGAACTGGAAATACAGCCAGCTGTCGCGGCGCACCGGAATGTCGATGCCGAGCGCCGCTCCCGCCCAATCCCAGTTCTGGAACAACAGCAGCGCAATCTCCGCGATGACGATGGTGGCGATGACGAAATAATGCCCGCGCAGGCGGAAACAGGGATAGCCGAGCGCCATCGCGATCACGGCGGATATCAGGCCGCCGCCGAGCATGCCGAACCACGGCAGCACGCCGAATTTCGTGAACAGAAGCGCAGTGGCGTAGGCGCCGAGCCCGAAATACAGGGCGTGGCCGAGCGATATCTGACCGCAATAGCCGCTGAGGATGTTCCAGCTCTGCGACAACGCCGCATACATCAGCGTCAGCACCATGATGTTCTGGACGTAGACGTCCTTCACGAACAACGGTACCAGCGCGGCAATAACCGCAAAGCAGGCCGCTACGATCAAATCGCGACGCCGGCGCTGGACAAAGGCGGCATCCATCACAGCGATCCGAACAGGCCGCGCGGCCGGATGAAGACCACGAGCAAATAGACCGCGTAGATGCCGACCGACTTCAGCGACGGCGGCAGCACCAGCGCCGTGGTGGCCTCCACCAGGCCGACGATGATGCCGCCGGCAAAGGCACCGAACACGCTGCCGAAGCCGCCCAGTGCCACCGTGACATAGGCGATCAGCGCGAACGATGCGCCGACATCGGGATAGATGTAGAAGAACATCGCCATGACCGCGCCCGCGAGCCCGACCAGCGCCGCGCCGAGGCCCCAGCCCAGCGCGAACACGCGGTTCTTGTCGATGCCGACGAGCGCCACCGCACCCGCGTCCTCACGGGTGGCTTCCAGGGCGCGACCGAAATCCGTGCGGTTGATAAAGAAGTACAGCGCGGTGAAGGCCGCGATCGACACCAGCGCGCCGGCCAGTTGCGGCACCGGCAGGAAGATGCCGGCGACCGAGATGGTTTTGCCGCCGAGCCATGAATGGGTGACGCTGCGATAGTCCGGCGTGAAGAAGAACTGCGCCAGTCCGCGCATGACGATGGCGAGCCCGAACGTCGAGAAGATCTGCACCATGCCGGCATTGGCTTTGGCGCGGACCGCGAACCGCACCACCAGGAGATAGACCACCGCGCCGAACACAAACAGCGCCGCTGCGACCAGCGGCGCCGCCAGCAGCGGATCAATCGCGAAGAACGCGAACAGGAAGAAGGTCGCGTACATCGCGATCATGAGGAATTCCCCATGGGCGAAGTTCACCACGTCCATCAGCCCGAAGATCAAGGCAAGCCCGACGGCGATCAGGCCGTAGAGCAGCCCCATCAGCAGGCCGCTGGCGAGACTTTGGATGATGGTCTCGGCGGTCATGCAAGTCGCTCCAGACAGACGGCCTTGTACTGGACATCCGTTAGAAATCGATGCGTCAACTCCGTCATTGCGTGGAGCCCGTGCGACGAAGCGATCCGGTCTGCCTACTTGTCACTGGATTGCTTCGCTTCGCTCGCAATGACGAACTGCATCGCACAACTCTGCGCAATGTCGCGTGATTTTGCGCACGCCGCATTTTACTTCATCGGCCACATGGCTTCCGCGACTGCGGCCTGCGGCGGAAAGATCGTGACGAACTTTTTGCCGACATATTGCAGCAGGACCGGATCGGCGTCGTTGTTCTGGCCCATCTCGTCGAATTTGACGCGCTTCCACGGCATGATGGTTGCCTCGCCCGGCATGTCGGTTGCGACCAGCGCTTCGCGGATCTTGTCGCCGTCGGTGGACTTGGCGCGGTTGATCGCATCCGCCATCACGATCAGGCCCATGAACTGCCGCGACGAATAGTCGTTGAAATCCTTCCCCGACTTTTCCTTGAACATGGCGTTGATTTTGCCGACCATCGGCCGTTTTTGCGCGAGATCGAGCGAGAAGCTGCCGCGCGAAATCACGCCTTCGAGCTTGTCGCCGACCGCATCATAGAGAGCTTGCTCCGAAAAGCCCGCGTCCTGCGCGACGATGGCCGGCGGCTTGTAGCCGAGCTCGCCCATGGTCTTCACCAGCAATATGCCATCGGTGGTGTAGCTCGACGGCATCAGCACGTCGGCATTGGCAGCCTTGAGTTGCTGTACCTCGGCCGACAGCGACGGCGAATTGGCGCGGTACTTGATGTCAGCCGCAACCTTGTAGCCGCGCTCCTTGGCAAGCTTGAGCTGGGCGTTGCCGGAATCGGTGCCGAAGATGGTGTCCTCGTGGAACAGCGACAGCGTGTCGATCTTGGTGCCCTTCTTCTTCATGGCGTCGAAGAAGTCGAACATGGCGCCCGAGAACATCTCGTCATGCGGCGCGGCGCGGAAATAAAATTTGAGGCCGCGGCGATGCAGGCTCGGCGAGGAGTTGTCGGCCGAAATGAACGGAATCTGGTAACGCTCGCAGATCTGGCTGACGGTAACGGCCACCGCGCTCTGGTAGGTGCCGATGATGGCGCAGACCTTTTCCTGGGTGATGAGGCGTTCGGCTTCGGCGCGGCCCTTCTGCGGATCGGCCTGATGGTCGGCAAATACCAGCTTCACCTTGGCGCCGCCGAGCCCGGGCAAGCCCTCGCCGCGAGCCAGCGGCAGATCGAAATCGTAGTTCTTGTTGATGATGTCGGCAGCGGTCTCGAACGCCTTCTGGGCATCGACGCCGATCTGTGCGCTGGCGCCGGATAGCGGATAGATCACGCCGATCGCCACCTCCGAAGTTTGGGCGCGGGCCGCGATCGGCGCCAGCGCGGCGGCGGCGGTGGCCCCGAGCAGCACATTTCGACGAGTGATGGTCATGCGTTACCCCCTGTTGATCAGCTGTTATCGATGAAGCGATTGAAGGTTGCCGTAAAGCCTCAAAGAGCGGCATGCGCTGCTCACTAAAGCACAGCCAGTTGTTTGTTCTTGAGGTCGGTCACCAACATCAGTCCGGGGGCGTGCGTGATTGCAAACGGCACCCTCGCCGCCGCGATCACAGCTTGCGGTGTCACGCCGCAGGCCCAGAACACTGGAATCTCATCCGGGGCTACCGGCACCGGATCGCCATAGTCGGGCTTGGCGAGGTCCGCGATGCCGATCGAATGCGGATGACCGAGATGCACCGGCGCGCCGTGCACTGACGGAAACCGCGAAGTGATCTGTACTGCGCGGATCGCATCCGCTGGCTTGAACGGCCGCATCGAGACCACCATCGGACCTGCGAACGGCCCCGACGGGCTGCACTCGATATTGGTGCGGTACATCGGCACGCGGACCTTGTGCTCGATGTGTCGAATCGGCAGGTCCTCCGCCAACAGCGCTTCCTCAAACGAAAATGAACATCCGATCACGAAGGCGACCAGATCGTCGCGCCAATGCGCCATGATGTCCGTCGGCTCCTCCACCAACTCGCCGTCGCGCCAGAGGCGATAGCGCGGCACGTCGGTGCGGATATCAAGGTCGATG
Organism: uncultured Alphaproteobacteria bacterium; assembly: GCA_963756215.1. Lineage (GTDB taxonomy): Bacteria > Pseudomonadota > Alphaproteobacteria > Rhizobiales > Xanthobacteraceae > Bradyrhizobium. Next base: position 72,729 of record CAVWMY010000010.1, read on the forward strand.
CCAAGCGAGGGAATGCGGGGGTCGCCGACATCGGACATCCCGATCACCGGGCACGGTTTCGGATTGAGCTGGCAAAACCGATGAAACGAGGCCGCAAGTTTCTCCGGCAGGATCGCGAGATTGCCCTGGACGAAGCCGTTAGCGACGCCGGCGGTCGTGCCGGCCATCCCGGCGCGGCAGGCATGACGGGCGGCAACGCTCGGCAACAGTTCGGCGTCAGGGCGCCGTTCGATTCTCGCAGGGCTGGTCATCGTTGATCCCGCTCCATTCGGCTCGACAGCCAATGACGCATACCGCTATCATAATGTCTAATCGTCGTTTCTAATCAGATTGGATAATCCTGACTTATCGACCTGCGGACCTGAGAAGCATGACTGATTTCAAGGCAATAGAAACGTTCATGTGGGTCGTGACGCTCGGCAGCTTCCGTGGCGCAGCGCAAAAACTCAACACCACCCAACCCGCGATATCGCAGCGGATCGCGCAGCTCGAGCGCGAGGTCGGGGTCCGGCTTTTGCAACGCGACCGCCGCATGGTGCTGCCGACGCCGAGCGGACGCCAGATGATGGTGTATGCCGAAAAGCTGATCAAGCTCCGATCGGAGATGCTGACTGTGATCGGCGACCGCTCGGCAATGCGCGGAGCGCTGCGGCTCGGCGTCGCCGAGACCATCGTCCACACCTGGCTGCCGCAACTGATCAAGCGCGTCAATCACGCCTATCCGAATCTCTCACTCGAAATCGAAGTCGACATCACCTCGAACCTGCAGACGCGGCTTCTGGCGCAGGAAATCGAGCTGGCGTTCCTGCTCGGGCCGCTGACGGCGCCGGCGGTCAGCAACCGGGTGCTGTGCGATTATCCCGTGAACTTTCTGGCCAGCCCCTCACTCGGGCTCGGCAAACGCAGGCTGAACGTGCACGATCTCGCGAAATTCCCCATCATCACCTTCCCGCGCAAGACCCAGCCCTATGAGATCGTGAGCTCGCTGTTCAACCGCCCCGACCTGCCGCCGATGCGCCTGCACGCCAGCGCCTCGCTCGCCACCGTGATTCACATGGCGATCGAAGGTCTTGGCATTGCCGTGATTCCGACCGCGATCGTGGTGAACGAACTGGCAGACAACCGGCTGCAATTGCTGTCGACCGACTTGACGATACCGCCGCTGACGTTTTCGGCCAGCTGGCTGGCCTCGCCTGACACTGTCGCGATCGAACGCGTCGCCGAGCTTGCCGCCACGCTCGCGCAGGGCAGCGTCATTGTTGACGCGCCGCAAGCGGCGCGGCATTGACATGAACGCCGGGAAATTCACCGCCCACGCCTGCCGCACGCTACCTGGAATGGCTCCATGACAACAGTCGCATCGAATCTGCAAATCAACTCCGCCCGTCTTTGGGATACGATCCACGAGACCGCGAAGTTCGGCGCCACGCCGAAGGGCGGCGTGCGGCGACTGACGCTCGGGCTTGAAGACAAGCAGGTCCGCGATTGGTTCCGCAACGCCTGCGAAGCCGCGGGCCTGCAGGTACATGTCGATGCGCTTGGCTCGATGTTCGCGCTGCGCAAGGGCCGCGACATGTCGAAACCGCCGGTGGGGCTCGGCTCGCATCTCGACACCCAGCCGACCGGCGGCAAGTTCGACGGCGTGCTCGGCACGCTGGCGGCGCTCGAGGTCGTCCGTACTCTCGACGACGCCGGCATCGAGACCGAAATGCCGATCTGCATCGTCAACTGGACCAACGAGGAAGGCTCGCGCTTCGCGCCGGCGATGATGGCTTCGGCCGCCTATGTCGGCGATTTCACCACCGACGACATCCTGTCCCGCAGGGACGCTGCCGGCGTCACGGTGGCGCAAGCGCTGGATGACATCGGCTATCGCGGCGCAAGCCCGGTGGGCACGCAGAAATTCACCAGCTTCGTCGAACTGCACATCGAGCAGGGGCCGATCCTCGAAGCCGAGAGCAAGACCATCGGCGTGGTCGATTCCGGACAGGGCGTGCTGTGGTACGACGGCAAGATCACCGGTTTCGAAAGCCATGCCGGCTCGACTCCGATGCCGCTCCGCCGCGACGCGCTGGCAACATTGTCTGAAATCGTGCTGGCGATGGAGAGCATCGCAAAGAAGCACGGCCCGAAAGCGGTCGGCACCGTCGGCGAGGCCGTGATCGCCAATCCCTCCCGCAACGTCATCCCCGGCGAGATCGCCTTTACCGTCGATTGCCGCAGCGCCGATGCCGATATCATGGACGCACTCGACAAGGATCTGCGCGCCGCAATCGCCGAGATCGCTGTTCGCCGCAAGGTCGATGTCGCGCTCGACCTGGTCTGGCGCAAGCCCCCGACCCATTTCGATCCCAAGCTGGTCGCCGCAGTCGAGAATGCCGCGAAAACACTCGGCTACTCGCACCGGCGCATCACCTCCGGCGCCGGTCATGACGCCTGCAACCTCAACACCGTCATGCCCGCGGCGATGGTTTTCGTGCCCTGCAAGGACGGCATCAGCCACAATGAGCTCGAGGACGCCACGCAGGCCGATTGCACCGCGGGCGCCAACGTTTTGATGCATACGGTGCTGGCGCTCGCCGGCGTCGCCTCATAGCGGGGCAACACTTCGGTTCCTTTTCAAGACAAACGGAGATGTCGGTGCGGGGAGTCTTTATCGATGCCAACGGATCGCTCGCCGATATCTTCGAGCGTCAGAACGTGGCCGGCGATCCACCGGTACGCGTCAATCGCAACGCCGACATCTCGGCAGCGCAGATGCCGGCGCTGCTTGACGGCGCCGAGATCGTGATCATCGATCACACGCCATTGCCGACCGAGATCGCGCGGCAATGCGCCGGCCTGAAGCATGTGGTGTTTCTCGGCACCGGCGCGCGCAGCTACATGAATCCGGAAGAACTCGCCGAACTCGGCATCAGCGTTCACCTGATCAAGGGCTATGGCGACACCGCGGTGGCCGAGTGCGCCATCGCGCTGATGTGGGCGGCCGCGCGCGGGTTAGCGGCGATGGACCGGGAGATGCGCGCCGGCAACTGGCTGCGCGAGGACGGCATGCAACTCACCGGCAAGACGCTGGGCCTGATCGGTTTCGGCGGCATCGCCGCGGAGACCGCGCGCATCGCCGGCGGCAGCGGCATGAAGGTGATCGCCTGGAATCGAACGCCGAAGAGTCATCCCGGCGTCGAGTTCGTTTCGTTGGAAGCGCTATTGGCGCAAAGCGATGTGGTCTCGCTGCATCTGCTGCTCAATGACGAAACGCGTGGCTTTCTCACGCAGGCCCGGATCGCGGCCATGAAGCCCGGCGTGCTCTTCATCAACACCGCGCGCGGCGCGATCGTCGACGAGACCGCGATGATCGCGGCGCTGAAGTCAGGCCACATCCGCCACGCCGGTCTCGACGTTTTCAACATCGAGCCGCTGCCTTCGGATCATCCGCTGACCAAACTGCCCAACGTAACTTTGTCGGCGCATTCGGCCTTCCGTACACCGGAGGCGAATGAAAATCTGATCCGGGCCGCCTGGGAGCATTGCAGAAGGATCGCGAAGGGGTAAGGCATCCTTCCGTTCTCCCGTTGCGGGAGAAGGTGGCGCGGACGAAGTCCGTGCCGGATGAGGGCAGCAACATGACGCGAAGCCACGCCCCCTCACCCGTCTCGCCGCCGCTTCGCGCCGTCGATCCCCCCTCTCCCGGAAGGGAAGAGGGACGAAAAAGCGCACACTGGTGTCATCTACGCGCGCTTGGTTCGAGAAGGCGCTTTGCGCGCCCCATGAGTGCTTCCGCCTACTCCACCATCTCCGCTACCGCTTTTCCGCAGGCCGAGGTATCGGCGTTGCCGCCGAGATCCTTGGTGCGCAGCGTGCGTTCGGCCAGCGTGCGCTCGATCGCCTGGACGATCGCGGCGCCCGCTTGTTTCTCGCCGAGGTGATCCAGCATCATGGCGCCGGACCAGATCATGCCGATCGGGTTGGCGATGCCCTGGCCCGCGATGTCAGGCGCCGAGCCGTGCACCGGCTCGAACACCGACGGGAAATGGCCCTCCGGATTGATATTGCCCGACGGCGCGATGCCGATGGTACCGGTGCAGGCGGGCCCCAGATCGGACAGGATGTCCCCGAACAGGTTGGAGCCGACGACGACGTCGAACCAATCCGGATGCAGCACGAAGTTCGCGGTCAGAATATCGATGTGGTACTTGTCCCACTTCACCTTGGGATAGCTCTTGGCCATCGCCTCCACGCGTTCGTCCCAATACGGCATCGTGATCGAAATACCGTTGGATTTGGTCGCCGAGGTCAGATGCTTCTTGGGCCGCGATTGCGCCAGATCGAACGCGAATTTCAGAATGCGGTCGACGCCGATGCGGGTCATCACGGTCTGCTGGGTGACGAATTCGCGATCGGTGTCCGGGAACATGCGGCCGCCGACCGACGAATATTCGCCTTCGGTATTCTCGCGCACCACCCAGAAATCGATGTCGCCGGGCTTGCGATTGGCCAGCGGCGACGGGACGCCCGGCATCAACCGCACCGGGCGAAGGTTGACGTACTGGTCGAATTCACGACGGAATTTGATCAGCGAGCCCCACAACGAAACGTGATCGGGAATTTTCGCAGGCCAGCCAACCGCGCCGAAATAGATCGCATCGTGCTTGCCGATCTTTTCCTTCCAGTCGTCCGGCATCATCTGGCCGTGCTTTTCGTAGTAGTCCCAGGAGGCAAAATCGAAATGGTCGAACTTCACGGCAACGCCATGCTTTTTCGCTGCAGCTTCCAGCACCCGCAACCCTTCAGGCGCCACCTCCTTGCCGATCCCGTCGCCGGGAATGACCGCGATCCGATATTCTTTTTTGCTCATCGAGACATCCTTTGGCCGTACCGGCGGCCTGTTTATTTTGACCGGATTGCAATGGACCAAACTCCGCCAAGGTGCAACGCTGCAGTGCAATGTTGACCACCCGGAGAGCGGCAGCCTAACAGTTGAAAAATTGCCCCACGACACTCCAATGATCATTCCCAACCCGGAGAGCATTCCATGGATCTTCATCTGCGCGGCAAGCGCGTCCTGATCACCGGCGCATCGAAGGGCATCGGTGCCGCGGCCGCCGAGGCATTTGCCGAAGAAGGCGCCCATGTGATGCTGGCCGCCCGCAACGGCGAACAACTCAAGGCCTTGACCGAGCGGCTGCGCTCGGCCCACCAGATCGATGCTTCGGCGCGTGTCGTGGACCTGCGCAAGCCGGAAGACATTGCCAAGCTTGCCAAGGACGCCGCCGACATCGACATTCTCGTCAACAATGCCGGCGACATTCCCGGCGGCTCGATCGACAAGATCGACGAGCCGACCTGGCGCCACGCCTGGGAACTGAAGGTGTTCGGCTACATCAACCTCACCCGCGCGGTATATGCGCAGATGAAATCGCGCGGGCACGGCGTGATCATCAATGACATCGGCGCCGCCGGCGAAAAATTCGACGCGAATTATATCTGCGGCAGCGCCGGCAACGCCGCGCTGATGGCGTTCACCCGTGCGCTCGGCGGCAAGAGCCTCGCCGATAATATTCGCGTGGTCGGTATCAACCCCGGTCCGGTCGGCACCGACCGCCACGTCACCCTGCTGAAGACCCGCGCCAAAAACCAGTTCGGCGACGAAAGCCGTTACAAGGAATTCCAGAAAGGCTTGCCACTCGGCCGACCCGCGCATCCGCGCGAGATCGGCGACCTCATGGCATTCCTCGCCTCCGACCGCGCCGGCTACACGTCCGGCGTGATCTACACGGTAGATGGCGGAATCAGCGCGGGATGGGGTTAGGCCGGGCGCGGGATGCCGTGTCGCCATCGCGAGGCGCGAAGCAACGAAGCCATCTCGCTCCGTCATTCCGGGACGGAGGACCAGACCGCAATCTTGATACTCTCCGATGTGCAAGTGCGCATCGGAGTTCGATGCTGCGCACCGCTCCAAATGATGCGCGGCTATTTACCCCGCCGTCCGCTCGAACAACTGCCGGACCAGGGTCGTAATCCGACCTTTCGGCGAGCGCAGCTCATTCATCACCGTGAAGTGGTCGGCGCCGGGGATTTCTTCATAGGTCACGGGCAAGCCGTAGCGGACGCGATGACCCGCGAAGTCGGCGGTCTGCTTGCGTAACAACGGCAATTCCGCACCGCCGACGACCAGCGACAGTGGTTTCACCGGCCCTCCCGCCTGCTCCATCGGCGAGTTGCGACGCGACATCGCCTCGTCCAGCTGGAGCTTGACGTTGAGGTAGCTGTGACGGATCGGCTCGAGGTCGTAAATGCCCGATATCGCCATGCCCGCACTGACTCTGGGATGCGAGAGTGCCATCGAGGTCAGATGGCCGCCGGCCGACCAGCCGGAAACCACGACGCCACGGGGCTCGGCGCCGAGAGCCGGCAATTGCCCCGCGAGATAATCGATTCCCTGGTGAATCTCGGCCACGATCTGGTCGAGCGTCGCATCCGGCGCCAGCGTATAGCCGATCAGCGCGACGTTGATCCCGTGTGCCATCGGGCCTTCGGCGAATACCGTAAAGACTTCTTTTGACCGGGTCTGCCAGTAGCCGCCATGGATGAACACCAGCGTCGGCGCTTTTTCCGCGACCTTGAGAAAGTCGATCCGGTTACGTTCGCGTGGGCCGTATCGAAGATCGAGATGGCTGGAATGCTGCTGACGCATCGCCGCGGAGCCCCGCTCCCAGCCGGCGGCCATGTCGGCGCTTGCGGCGACCGCAAGGCCGTTGTTGAGGCCGAGGTCGCGATCCTCCTGGCTCATCTTGCGCCAGTCCGGCGCGTCGAACGGGGTCGTCATGCTCTGATCTCCGAAAGTCGCTGTGTTTCCACTTGCGGCCAAATGTTCTACAGACCACTCGCTATCACAGTCCGGACGACAGGAGAAATAAGCATGGCTGATCATCAAGAGCTGGTTCGGGAATCCGCCTGCGCCGTCGTCGGCAAATTGAATTCCGGCGAAGTCACTCCGCTCGACCTGCTCGATGTGCTGGAGCGGCGAATTAGCGAAGTGGACGGCAAGGTGAATGCGCTGCCGACGCTCGCTTTCGACCGAGCCCGGGCTCATGCCGAAGCCCTGATGAAGAAGCCGATCGGTCAACGCGGCCTGCTCGCCGGCTTGCCGATCCCGATCAAGGACCTGACCAATGTGGAGGGCGTGCTCACCACGCAGGGCTCGCCGATCTTCAAGGATACGATTCCGTCGCGTTCCGACATTGCCGTAGAGCGTCTCGAGGACAATGGCGGCGTCATCTACGCCAAATCCAACACGCCGGAATTCGGCGCCGGCGCCCACACCTTCAATGAGGTTTTCGGCGCCACCCGCAATCCCTGGAATCCGTCGCGATCGGCGTCCGGCTCCTCCGGCGGCGCGGCGGTCGCGCTCGCGACCGGCATGGCGTGGCTCGCTCACGGCACCGACATGGGTGGCTCGCTACGCAATCCCGCCAGCTTCTGCGGCATAGTCGGCATGCGGCCCAGCATCGGCCGTGTCGCGCATACGCCGGCCGCCAAGATCGATCGTAATCTCGGCGTGCATGGTCCGATGGCGCGCAATGTGGAGGATCTGGCGTTGCTGCTGGATGCCATGAGCGGCGAACATCCCGCCGATCCGCTATCCCTGCCCCTGCTGTCCAACTCTTTCCTCGCGGCCGTGCGATCGGGCAACAAGCCCAAGCGCATCGCCTATTCGCCTGATCTCGGCATCACACCGGTCGATCCCGAGGTCGCCGCCATCACCCGCAAGGCGGCAGGGCGTTTCGCGGAGGCCGGCGCCATCGTCGAGGAAGCGCACCCCGACCTGCGCGAGGCCCACGAATGCTTCCACGTGTTGCGTGCGTATGATTTCGCGATCAGCAAAGCGGCGCTGCTGCGCACCAAGCGCGACCTGCTCAAGCCCGAGGTGATCTGGAACATCGAGGAAGGCCTCAAGCTGACAGTCGAGCGGCTCGAGCGCGCCGAAGCGCAGCGGGTCGCGATGGCCGCACGCACCCTTGAATTTTTCAAGACCTATGACCTGTTGCTGACGCCTACAACCATCGTTGCGCCGTTCCCGATCGAGAACCGCTACGTCGCCGAATGCAACGGCAAGAAATTCGACAACTATGTCGAATGGCTGGGCATCGTCTATGCGATTACGCTGGCGTGTTGCCCGGCGCTTTCATTGCCCTGCGGCTTCACCGCCTCGGGCCTGCCCGTCGGGCTCCAGCTCGTAGGGCCCCCGCGCGGCGAGGCCAAGCTTCTTGCCGGCGCCAGGGTGCTTGAGGATATTCTGGGTCTGCGCGGCAGTACGCCGATCGATCCGAAGCCCGCCCGGTAGCCCGCCCATCCGAGTTAAGCACTTCGGCCACGCTTCCGCCGCAGGCTACGCCGCCACGACGTCGTCATGACGGCAAGAATAAGATGATCGCGCGCAAACGTGACGATTTGATCGCTGGCGATTGACCCGCGCGCCGCTATAATCCATCGGCAGGCGCGCGGCCGCGAAGCACGCGACACGGGAGCTTTGGAATGCCGGGAGTGTTGAAGGTCCACGTCGATCAGGACAAGTGTCAGGGGCACGCCCGCTGCAAATCACTCGCGCCTGAACTGTTCGATCTCGATGAGTACGGCAATGCGCACGAGATCGGCGACGGCGCCGTGCCAAAGGGACTCGAGGACAAAGCGTGGCTGGCGAAGGCCAATTGCCCGGAGATCGCAATCGATGTGACCGAGGACTAGTGCTGTCGCGGCCGGGCGAAGCCGGCCGTTCAAGCGACGGATTCAAATCCAGTGAACCAAACCGAAGGGTTTCTGATGACCGATCATGCCCCCGTCACCGATTGGGTTCACGATTTCGATCACACCGACCCGCGCTGGACCGAGAACCCGTTTCCGATCTGGGCGGAGTTGCGGGCCAAGAGCCCGGTGGTTCATACCGAGCGTTTCCTGGGCTGCTACCTGCCCACCACTTACGAAGCGGTCAAGGAAATCGCCTACGATACCGAGCATTTCTCGTCGCGTCGCATCCTGGTGCGCGACGTCCGTCCGGAGACAACCGGGGCAGCGCCGCCGATCACTTCCGATCCGCCGCAACACAAGCCCGCCAAACAGTTGTTGCTGCCGCCATTCACGCCGGACGCGATGAAAAAGCTGGAGCCGCGGGTGCGCGCGATCTGCAATGAGTTGATCGACGAATTCGCGATGGACGCCAAGGTCGACGCCGCGGCGCGCTACACCCGGCACGTCCCCGTTCGCGCGATCGCCCATATGCTCGGCATCCCCGAGAAGGACGGCGATTTCTTCATCAAATGGATTCACGAGATTCTCGAACTCGGCATCAAGGACAACGAGACCTTGATGCGGGCGGCCCAGGAGATGACCGACTATTTCGCCGGCCATGTCGAGTATCGCAAGACGCACCCGAGCGACGACCTGATCTCAACGCTGATGAACGCCAGGGACAAGGACGGCCAGCCTTTGCCCGACATGCATGTACTGGGTATGTTGCGGCTGTTGCTGATCGCCGGGATCGACACCACCTGGAGCGCGATCGGATCTTCGCTGTGGCATCTGGCGAACACGCCGGCCGATCGGGCGCGTCTGATCGCCGAGCCGGAATTGTTGCCGACCGCGATCGAGGAATTCTTGCGCGCTTACTCGCCGGTGACGATGGCCCGCGAGGTGGTGAAGGAAACAGTGGTCAGCGGCTGCCCGATCAAATCCGGCAACATGGTGCTGCTGTCGTTCCCCGCCGCCAACCGCGACCCCGCGATGTTTCCCGATGCCGACAAAGTCATGATCGACCGCAAGGAAAATCGCCACGCTGCGTTCGGTCTCGGGATCCATCGCTGCGTCGGCTCCAACCTCGCCCGCATGGAAATGACGGTCGCGATCGAGGAATGGCTGAAACGGATTCCCGAATTCCGAATGGACCCGGCCGGCCAGGTCACCTGGTCCGAAGGCACCGTGCGCGGACCCAGGCAACTGCCGATGCTGCTGGGAAGTGCGGCGTGATTTCTCGCGTTCACGCGTTAGCGGCACCGTGCCGTCTCGCGCGGATCACCGGGGCAAGCAATGACCGACCAAAATGACCAGCCTCCGATCAGCAAGCTGACCCGCAGCAAGCAGCGCTGGGCGCGCGAGGGCCGCTTCCTGACCGGAAAGACATCGCGCCCGGAAGAACAGCGGCTGCCGCCGGGACAACATTTGACGCAAGACTGGCCAACGCTTGACCTCGGTCTGACCCCGGCGATTTCGCGCGAACGTTGGCGTCTCGACGTCCACGGTGCGGTCGAGAACCCGATCTTCTGGGACTGGACCCGGTTCAGTTCGCAGCCGCAGACGCGCTTCACCTCCGACATCCATTGCGTCACCACATGGTCGCGCTACGACAACGACTGGGAGGGGTTATCGACCCACGATCTCCTGCAGGCCTGCCGGCCGCGTGACAACGCGCACTTCGTCGTGCTGCATTGCTATGACGGCTACACCACCAACCTGACGCTGGAAGACTTCGCCGCCGCCGACGCCCTGCTCGCGCACAGCTGGTCGGGCTCGCCGCTGACGCAGGAGCACGGCGGCCCGGTGCGATTGGTGGTGCCGCATCTCTATTTCTGGAAAAGCGCCAAATGGCTGCAGCGTATCGAATTCCTGAACGAGGATGCACCGGGCTACTGGGAGGTCCGCGGATATCATAACCGCGGCGAACCCTGGCAGGAACAGCGCTATTCGAGCGATTGACTGACCGCCCGCTTCCCTGCTTCAAGCCCAAGACAGAAGATTGCCAGGGAGGCCGCGCGTGCCGATTGAACGCTTCCAATTCACGGGGTCGGGAGGCCAGCACCTCGCGGCCACGCTCGACCTGCCCGAACAGGAACCGGTAGCCCATGCGCTGTTTGCACATTGCTTCACCTGCGGCAAGGACGTGCTGGCGGCGAAGCGCATCGCAGTCAGGCTGGCGGCCCAGGGAATTGCCGTGCTGCGCTTCGATTTCACCGGGCTCGGCTCCAGCGAAGGTGATTTCGCCAACTCGACGTTCTCCTCGAACGTCGCCGATCTCGTGCTCGCCGCCGGCCATCTGCGCCAGACCCGCAAGGCGCCGACGATCCTGATCGGGCACAGCCTCGGCGGCGCCGCGATCCTGGCCGCCGCCGGGCAAATTCCGGAAGCCAGGGCCGTGGTTTCCATCGCCGCGCCATCCGATCCGGCACACATCACCGGCCTGTTCGCCGATCGCCTCGACGACATCCGCGAGCACGGAGAGGTGGAAGTGTCACTCGCGGGCCGTCCCTTCCGCATCAAGCGCGAATTTCTCGACGACATCGCAGAGCACAATCTGATGGCGCAGGTGAAAGACCTGCACAAGGCGCTGCTGGTCATGCACGCGCCGACTGACCACATTGTCAGCGTCGACAACGCCACCCGGATCTTCGTCGCTGCCAAACATCCTAAAAGCTTCGTTTCACTGGCGGACGCCGATCATCTGCTGAGCCGCAAAACCGATGCCGTTTATGCCGCCGACGTCATCGCAGCCTGGGCGATGCGTTATCTCGACCCTGTCGTAGCCAAGCAGGTAGTCGATCCCAACACCGCGCCGCGGACGGTTGTGGTTCGCGAAACTGGCAACAGCAAATTCCAGCAGGAGATATCGATCGGACCGCATCACATGCTGGCCGACGAGCCCGTCGCGGTCGGCGGCGGGGACACCGGACCCGGACCCTATGATTACGTGCTGGCCGGCCTCGGCGCCTGCACGTCGATAACGATGCGGCTTTATGCCGAGCGCAAGGCGATGCCGCTCGAACGCGTGACGGTGACGCTGAACCACAGCAAGATCCACGCGGAAGATTGCGCCGAATGCGAAACCAAGGCCGGGATGCTCGACCATATCGAGCGGGTCATCGCCATGAAGGGCGCGCTCGACGTCGAACAGCGCCAGAAACTGATGGAAATCTCCGAGAAGTGCCCGGTACACCGTACCCTGACCTCGGAGGTGCACATCGTGACGCGCGCGGCGGATTGACGAAGGTTCGGGCGGGCGTATCATCGGTCTTCGCAAGGAGCCGCTTATGCCGGTTGTGGCCCGCGTCGATCCCAGAGCCGTTTTTTCGTCGGAGGAATGGCGCCGATTGATCTCGCGCAGTTCCCTGCGTGGCATCTGGCTTGTGATTCATGCCTGGGGTGTGATTGCTGCCGCCGTCACGCTGGTCGCGTTGTGGCCCAATCCCCTGACCTGGTTGATCGCGGTGATGGTCGTCGGCGCGCGCCAGCTGGGATTGGCCATCCTGATGCACGAAGCCGCGCATGGCGGGCTGCATGCTAACAAGGCGATCAACGAATGGGTGGGACAATGGCTGTGCGCGGTGCCCGTCGGTGCTGATCTTGCGAGCTACAGGTCCTATCACCTGCAACATCACAAATTCACACAGCAGCCGGAGGATCCCGATCTCTCGCTGTCGGCGCCGTTTCCGATCTCCGGCCAGAGCTTCAGGCGCAAGGCAATCCGCGACCTCACCGGCCAGACATTTATAAAGCAGCGGCTGCCGTTGTTCCTGTCGCTGTTCAGCTCTAAAAATCCCGATGACAGGTTGTTCCACGAGAGCTTCGTATCCAGCGGCGCGGACAAGATGGCGCGCTTTCTTGTCGCAAACACCGTCCTGTTGGGCCTGTTCTGGCTGGTCGGCGCGGGGATTTGGTTCTGGGGTGTATGGGCGCTGGCGATGGCGACCTGGTTGCCTCTGGTGACCCGCATCCGCAACATTGCCGAACACGCGTGTACGTCGACCGGAGAAGACCCGTTCAGCCACGCCCGCACGACGCGTGCCAATCCGGTCGAGCGGTTGTTCATCGCCCCCTATTGGGTGAACTACCACGCCGAGCATCATCTCTTCATGTATTTGCCGTGCTATCGGCTTCCGGAAACGCACCGGCTGCTGATCAAGAAGGGACTGATCGAACGGATGGAAGTACGTCCCGGATATTTCGATGTGATGCGGCTGGCCACATCGCGCCAGCAGGTTTGATCTAGGCCGACGCCAGCGGCCGAACACGCAGCGCGCCGCGCAGTCCGACGGCCCCGCCAAGAAGTATTCCGGCGGCGGCCACGAATGACGACAGCGCCAGTGTCGACAGACCGGTCAGGCCCTGCCCGATCGAGCAGCCCAACGCCATCGCGCCGCCCGCGCCCATCAGCGCGGCGCCGCTGATCGAGCGCAGCATGTGGCGCGGCGAGGTAAAGCCTTCCCAGTGAAAGCGCTGGGTCGCGAGCGCCGTCACCAGGCTTCCTGCGAACACGCCGCCAACGGTCGCGACGCCGAAATTCAATGTCAGTCCGGTCGACAGCATCATGTATTGCAGGGTGTCCGCTATCGGCGCGACGAAAGTCAGCGAGGTAACCGGCGTCGGATTGAAGTCGTCGGCACCTAGATATCCGGTGACATACCAACCCGCGGCGATCAGCAGTCCAATGATGACGCCCGCTGCAATCTGACCCCAGGCGCGCTGGAACTGCGCGTGGGCAAAAGCGAAAATGATCAAGGCCGCGCCGATGATCGGCGCCGCCAATGACCGCCCGAGAACCTCGCTGATACCAAGCCTGGATAGTAGCCCCGGCAGCGATGTCACGGTCGCGGTGATCTGCGTCCACTGCAGCACCGCGATACGTCCCGGCGCGATCAAGCCTTTCAACGTCACCTCGGCGACGATGCCGAGCACGATCACCACGACGAGCGAACGCAGATTGCCGCGACCGAGCAGCACCAGCGCCCGCGCCCCGCAGCCGTTCGACAGCACCATGCCGTATCCGAACAGCACCCCGCCGAAAAGCATCAGCGGCGCTGAAAACGTTGGCTGCAGGTAGATCGATTTACCGAGATCAACCACACCCGCACCGGCGAGCAGTTGGCTTGCAACGATCGCCACGCCCAGCGCGAGTGCAAAGGTACGGATCAATCGACCATCGCCTTGCGCCCACCATCCGCGCAAGCCGCTCACCAGGCAAAACCCGCTCAGTAATCCGACAGCACCGTAAATAAGGCCTATCACAAGGCCGCCAAGGATGACGATATTGGCACCGGAAGGCACTGGCTCTACTCTCTTCTCTATGGGGATCAGCAACCGCCCTTAGATAGGGCACCAAAACGCGTGCTGCAAACAGTCCCTCGCATCCGTGATCACGGCGCAGGTCGCAGGATGACGCGATCCCGCGACGAGCCCGCGACCGCAAGCAAGGCCGCCCTGGCATCCTGCAGCGGATGAATCGCGCCGGGCTTGATGGGAAACGGCCTGAGCCGTCCACCCGCAAATCCGGGCTCGAGTTCCCGCAGCACCGCGCCGGTCGCCACCGAGGACAATCCAAGCGTATCGATGCCGACGTAAGTATGCTGTCCGCGATAGAACTCCAGGATGTTGAAAGGTACCACCCGTTCGATCGTCGCGATCAGTATCTGCCGTCCGCGCAACGCCAGCGATTTATGCGCTGCCTGGAAATAGGGATCGCCGACGGTGTTGAAAACGATGTCGGCGCCACGGCCATCCGTCAGCTTGCGAACACGGTCGGCGACGTCGCTGGCCGAAGCGTCGATCACCTCGACTTCGGCGTTGGCGTGCCCTTCATAGGGTTCTTGCTTTCGCACCACCCCGATCACGCGCGCGCCCTGCCAGGTCGCAATCTGCACCGCGGCCTGGCCGACCTTGCCGTTGACGCCCATCACCAGCACGGTTTCGTTGCTCTTGGGCATTCCGGCGCGGCGCAACCCCTCCATCGCCGTGACAAAGGGGACCCCGATTCCAGCGGCCTCCTCCCACGACAGGTTGCCCGGCTTCTCCACGACGGCATCGGCTTCGACGGCAAGATGCGTGGCGTGGGTGCCGTCGCGCCGGATTCCAAGGTCGCCAGACGACCCGAACACCTCGCGCCCGACCCAACGCGCCGGGCCATCGATGACGACGCCGGCGTAGTCACGACCGGGCGTGCGCGGGAACACCGCATAGGGCATCAGGCCGGTCGCCGCCTTCACATCGGATGGATTCACCGCGGCCGCCTTGACCTCGATCAGCACCTCGCCCGTTCCCCGCGACAACGGCCGCTGTTCGATAACAGGTGCGAGCGAGTCCGGATGGTCCGCCTTCGTCAGCAGCCGCACGCAGCGTGCTTCGACGATTGAAGCCGCTCGGTCCGAAGTTTTGGGGATTGAGGCCATGGACTCTCCAGGCTTTTCCGATGCCATTTGACGCCCGCTGGGATCGCTGACACCATGGTCGTTTCGTCGCATGACTAACCAACTGATCGCTCAATTCAAGAGGCTTGTTCCAACAAGCCCGTCACTTAAAATCGGATAGCCGCTTAAAGTCGGGCGGCTTCGGGAGAACATCGTTTCGGGAGGACGTCTTGGGCCGATCTCGACACGCGGGACGACCGCTGTGACCGTCAAGGCTGCGCTGTCACCGGAGGATCTCGCCCGCGCCTGCGCCGCGGCGATGTGGCAGGAGGACGACGCCAGCAAGGGCCTCGGCATGGAAATCTTGGCGATCGGTCCGGGCCACGCGACCCTGACCATGACGGTCAAGCCATCGATGGTGAATGGCCAACGCATCGCCCATGGCGGCTTCATCTTCACGCTGGCGGATTCCGCCTTCGCCTTTGCCTGCAATACCCACAACGAGCGCGTGGTGGCGGCGCAGGGCAACATCACCTTCATTCGGCCGGGCAAGCTCGGCGATCGGCTGGTTGCGAGCGCGCGGGAGATTTCGCGCAGCGGTCGTTCCGGAATTTACGACGTGCAGGTTACCGTCGATGACGAGGTGATTGCCGAGTTTCGCGGCCATTCCCGCAGCATCGGCGGCATCTGGCTGACGGAAGCGAACACGACCAAATAAAAATAAATTACGACGGGGAAACGCGCGATGGCTTTGACGAACCTTAAATCGGGGGGAAGCAGCTACCGCCCCGAGCTGGATGACGCCGAGCGCGCCTCGCGCGACGCGATCGTGGCGCTGCAAACCAAACGCCTCGCATGGTCGCTCGCGCACGCCTATGACCACGTTGCGCACTATCGGCGGGCTTTCGACCAGACCGGCGCCCATCCATCCGATTTCAAGGAGCTTGCCGATCTCGCGAAATTCCCATTCACGGTCAAAACCGATCTGCGCGACAACTACCCCTTCGGCATGTTCGCGGTGCCCCGCGAGAAGCTGGTTCGCGTCCACGCCTCGTCGGGCACGACCGGCAAACCGATCGTGGTCGGCTATACGAAGTCCGATATCGATATGTGGTCGGAGGTGATGGCGCGTTCGATCCGCGCCGCCGGCGGCCGCAGCGGCATGATCATGCACAACGCCTACGGCTACGGCCTCTTCACCGGCGGCCTTGGGGCACATTACGGCGCGGAGCGGTTGGGCTGCACGGTGGTGCCGATTTCAGGCGGCATGACCGAGCGGCAGGTGCAACTGATCGACGACTTCAAGCCTGACATCATCACGGTCACGCCGAGCTATATGCTGGCGATCCTCGATGAATTCAGAAAACGGGGCCTGGACCCGCGTCAATCGTCGCTAAAATTCGGCATCTTCGGTGCGGAGCCCTGGACCAATGCGATGCGCACCGAGATCGAAGCGGCCTTCGATATGGACGCGACCGATATCTACGGCCTTTCCGAAGTGATCGGGCCCGGCGTCGCGCAGGAATGCGTGGAGAGCAAGGACGGCCTGCACATCTGGGAAGATCATTTTTATCCCGAAGTGATCGACCCCGTCACGGGCGCGGTGTTGCCGGAGGGTGAAAAAGGCGAGTTGGTCTTCACTTCGCTGACCAAGGAAGCGTTTCCGATCGTTCGTTATCGTACCCGCGACCTGACGCGGCTGCTACCGGGCACCGCGCGGCCGGGCTTGCGGCGCATGGAGAAGGTCACCGGGCGTTCCGACGACATGATGATCCTGCGCGGCGTCAATGTGTTCCCAACCCAGATCGAGGAGGTGTTGCTGGCCACCGATTGGTGCGGTGGCCATTTCATCGTCGAGCTGACCCGCGAAGGACGACTGGACGAGATGACCGTGCTGGCGGAAGCGCGGCCGGAATGCTGGGACGGCAGCGGCTTGACCGTTCAGGCCGACAAGGTCTCGACCTACATCAAGAACACCATCGGTATCAGCACGCGGGTCAAGGTGGTAGCACCCGAGACTCTGGAGCGCTCGCTGGGAAAAGCAAAACGCGTGTTCGACAAGCGGCCGAAGGGGTAGACCCGATTGCATCATTCCGGGATGGTCCGAAGGACCAGACCCAATCTCGAGATTGTCCGATGTGCAAGCGCACATCGGAGTTCGCGTCTTACGCGGAATGACACGCCGGGTGTGAGGGGCTCGAAGCAACGACCTTAATTATACGTGATCGTAATCAACTACGACCCGGCTCGACACCGGCCGCGCCTGGCAGGTCAGGATAAATCCCGCCTTCAGCTCCCACGGCTCCAGCGAATAATTTACTTCCATCCGCGCATCGCCCTCGACGAGCTTGGCGCGGCAGGTAGAGCACATACCGCCCTTGCAGGCGAATGGAAGATCCATGCCGGCGCGCAACGCCGCGTCGAGGATCGACTCGTCTTCCGCGACCGGCACCTCGCGGCGTTTGCCGTCGATGATCAGCGAGGCAAACGCCTTCGGAGCCGCCGTTGCCGAGATCACGGCTTTCGGGCGTGGCTTGCCGCCGAATTCGGACACGAAACGCTCGACATGAATGCGGTCGGCGGCAATGCCGATCTCCCGGCAGCTTGCCTCGACGTCCTCGCTCATACCTGCAGGACCGCAGATGAAGACATGATCGACACTGGGCGCCGGCACCAGCGAGCGCAGCAGCACCCTCACCTTCGGACCGTCAAGCCTTCCATGCAGGATCGGGATATCCTGCTCCTCGCCGGAGATGACATGGAAGATCGAAAGGCGCTGCATGAAGCGATCCTTCAATTCCTCCAGCGCCTCGCGAAACAGCATGCCCTCGGTCGAGCGGTTGCCATAGAACAGGAAAAACCGGCTTTTGGGCTCGCGCGCCAGCACGCCTCTGGCGATCGACAGGATCGGTGTGATGCCGGAGCCCGCGGCAAAGCCGACATGGATACGCGCATCCTCGGGCGCATGCGCGATGCCGAAGCGCCCGGTCGGTGTCATCACATCGAGTTCATCGCCGGCCTTCAGCTCATCGGCGGCCCAGCTCGAAAACGCGCCGCCGTCGACTTTCTTCACCGCGATACGCAACTCGCCGTCATCCGGGCCGGAGCAGATCGAATAGGATCGGCGTACTTCTTCACCATCCATGGTCGTGCGCAAGGTCAGGTATTGCCCGGGCGCAAAGCGGTAGTCTTCCACGAGCTCTTTCGGGATCGCAAACGTCAACGAGACCGCTTCAGGCGACTCGCGGCGGAGATCTTCGACGGCCAGGCGATGAAAACGGGGAGCGGATGCGGACATCATCAATGACACTTGAAATAGTCGAACGGCTCACGGCAACGCTTGCAGCGCCACAACGCCTTGCACGAGGTCGAGCCGAATTCGGACAGCACTTCGGTATCCTCCGATCCGCATTGCGGGCATGCCACCTGTTGCTCGCCGAACAGCGCGCGGCGACTGCCCGATGCCCGCGGCGGCGCGATGCCATACTCGCGCAACTTGCGGCGGCCCTCGTCGCTCATCCAGTCGGTGGTCCAGGCCGGCGACAGCACGGTGCGGATTTTCGAAGCTGAAATGCCTGCGCGCGCCAACGCGAGTTCGATTTCGACCGCAATCATGTTCATCGCAGGGCAACCGGAATAAGTCGGCGTGATCGCAACTTCCACGTGCCCGTCGGTGACGGCGATGTCGCGCAGCACGCCGAGGTCGGCAATGGTCAGCACGGGAATCTCGGGATCGACCACCTGGGCCGCCGCCTCCCACGCTCGCTGCCGCAGCTCGGCATCGTTCAGCACTACGCTCACCAGTTCGCTCCCGGAAAACTCCGCTGCATGTATTGCAACTCGCCGAGCAGGTGCCCCAGGTGCTCGCTGTGCCGGCCATCGCGGCCGCCCCGCTGCATCCACTCGGTTTGCGGCAGCGCCAGCGTCGCTTCGTTCACTACGGTCGAGATCGTCCCGAGCCATTGCGGACGCAAGCTCGCGGGATCGATCGCGACACCATGCGCGATCAGGCCCCGCTCGCTGTCGTCGACCGCAAACATCTCGCCGGTATAGGCCCAGAGATCGTCGATCGCCGTCTGTGCGCGGCGATGACTTTCGTCGGTGCCGTCACCCAGACGGATCATCCACTCCGAGGAATGCCTGAGATGATAGGCGGTTTCCTTTTCAGATTTGGCCGCGATCGCCGCGAAGGTGGCATCCGTCGACCTCATCATTGCGCGCCAGTAGAGATCGGCGAACGCCGCATAGAAAAACTGCCGCACCATGGTGCGCGCGAAATCACCGTTCGGCTGTTCCAACAGCAACAGGTTACGGTACTGCCTGACGTCACGGAGATAGGCGAACTTGTCTTCGTCGTTGCCCTCGCCCTCGACTTGCGCAGCATAGCCATAGAGCTCACGGGCCTGCCCCAGCAGATCGAGGCCCATATTGGCCAGCGCCATGTCTTCTTCCAATGTCGGCGCATGGCCGCACCATTCCGACAGCCGATGCCCCAGGATCAGCGCGTCGTCGGCGCGGCGCAGCGTGTACAGCACCAGCGGGGTTTCGGAGATCTGGATCGAGGCGGTAGCCATATCGGTCACTCACAGCTTGCTCCGACCTCATCCTGAGGAGCTTGCGAAGCAAGCATCTCGAAGGATGGAAGCTGGAAGCGGATTCGCGGCCATCCTTCAAGACGCGGCGAAAACGCTGCTACTCAGGATGAGGGCGGGGTTTTCCTCACATATGCCCGACTTCGTCCGGCACGTCGTAGAAAGTCGGATGCCGGTAAATCTTGGATTCCGCGGGCTCGAACATCATACCTTTCTCGGATGGATCGGAGGCGGTGATCACGTTCGACGGCACTACCCAGATCGACAATCCTTCGCCGCGGCGGGTGTAGATGTCGCGCGCGGCCTGCAGCGCCAGCGTCGCATCGTCGGCGTGCAGCGAACCGACGTGCTTGTGGGCAAGCCCGTTGCGGCTGCGAATGAAAACTTCCCATAACGGTGTGTTCGGCGTGGCCATCCTGACCTCCCTATTCGGCAGCCTGCAAGCTCGACCGTCGCCGGCGCTTCTCGGCATGGGCCGCCGCGGCCTCGCGCACCCACGCGCCCGCTTCATGCGCCTTGCGCCGCGCCGCCAAACGTTCGCGGTTGCAGGGGCCGTTGCCGGCCAGCACCTGGTTGAATTCTTCCCAGTCGATCGCGCTGTATCGCCAGTTTCCCGCCGCGTTCTGCTTCATGCCGGGATCGGGGATGGTGAGCCCGAGGAACCGCGCCTGCGGCACCGTCGCATCGACGAATTTCTGTCGTAGCTCGTCGTTCGAGAAGCGCTTGATCTTCCATCTGGTGGAAGTGTCGCTGTGCTGGCTCGCCTTGTCGGGCGGGCCGAACATCATCAGCACCGGCCACCACCAGCGATCGAGCGCGCTTTGCGCCATCGCCTTCTGCTCCTCGGAGCCGCGGGACAATGTCAGCATGATCTCGAAGCCCTGGCGTTGGTGGAAGGATTCCTCCTTGCATACGCGGATCATCGCGCGCGCATAGGGACCATAGGAGCAGCGGCAGAGCGGAATCTGGTTCATGATCGCAGCGCCGTCGACCAGCCAGCCGATGGCGCCGATGTCGGCCCAGGTCAGTGTCGGATAGTTGAAGATCGAGGAATACTTGGCCTTCCCCGCCAGCATCAGATCGACCAGCTCCTCGCGCGAGGCGCCGAGTGTCTCGGCCGCGGCGTACAGATAAAGCCCGTGACCGCATTCGTCCTGCACCTTGGCGAGAAGCGCGGCCTTGCGGCGCAACGAAGGTGCCCGCGTGATCCAATTGCCTTCGGGCAGCATGCCGACGATTTCGGAATGTGCGTGCTGGGATATCTGCCGTGTCAGCGTCTTGCGGTAAGCGGCCGGCATCCAGTCGTTCGGCTCGATGCGATCGTCGGCATCGATGCGCGCCTGAAACGCCGACATCCGGTCGGCGTCCTCGACCTGGCGGTTCTCGCTCTCGGAAGTATTGAGCGCCTGGGTGTACATGGCCGACCTCCCCGGAAACCTTTTTCTCAACATATAACACAAATAAAAGAATACAAGTTAATTATGTAACATATCTAGGTATCACCGAAGCGACGCGTCAGTTCCCCGCGGGCCGGCGGCAGGAGCCCGCTCTCGTTCGTGGCGTTGCGATCGAGCCAATGTTCGGAGGCAGGCAGGAGGGCGCGATAGATCTGCCCGCACAACGCGCGAGCGGGCCTGCCCGGCCAGTCCGACGGCAGTAGCGCGTTGGGTAGCAGCGGGTCGCGCAACACGACCCTGCGATAATGGTGGATCAGCAGAATCCGCGCCGTGAAGGCATCGACTTCCGCCAGGCCGCCGCCTCCATCGATCCAGCCGCGCAGCGGTTCGAAGGTCCTTAGGAACTTCAGGTAGGCGTCCGCGGTACGATCCAGCGGCCAACTCTCGCGCAGCAACCGTCGCCCGCTGTCGTCTTCGGCCGACACCTCGAGACGGATCGCAGCCGCGGCTTCCTCCGGGACCGGCACGCCCGAGGGCGCGACCCAAACGCCCGGCAGCGGGCTGCCGAAGCCAGCGTTTCGCAACACGTCGCGGCTGGCATCGCGATCCCCTGCGTTTTGGATCAGCAGCAGTTCGAACCGACCGGTCCAGTCCGACGGCGG
Organism: uncultured Alphaproteobacteria bacterium; assembly: GCA_963756215.1. Lineage (GTDB taxonomy): Bacteria > Pseudomonadota > Alphaproteobacteria > Rhizobiales > Xanthobacteraceae > Bradyrhizobium. The sequence continues at coordinate 94,544 of CAVWMY010000010.1, forward strand.
CGGATCATAAATATGCCGCGTCGCGGCATCGAAGGTCTGCAGCCCCTTGCTGACCAGCCGGTAGTAACTGTTGCGGCCAACTTTGTTGCGTTCGAGCCAGCCGTCGGCGGCGAGCCGCGACACCGCGGTACGCACCACTCCGCTCTCGATGTCGATGGTCTCAAAAAACGAAAGCAGTGTGCCGAGCCAGACCGAGCCGCCGCGCGGCACGATCGCATCGCCAAACACCGTGATGACGATCGAACCCGTGCGTGAGGGTTCGCACTTGAGCTGATCGATGATGCCGGCTAGCGGATGCGCCATGCGACACGCATAGCGCGTTTTCCGGATTCTCGACAATGCTGACGTCAGCCACGCGCTGTGGCTTCATGCTTCGAGACGCCGGAAAAAGGTTCGAAGCGCGTCGTGCTATCTTGTCGGATCCGGATAGACCAGGCTGCGCCAACCGCTGCGATCGAACGGCGCCCATTGGCCTTCCGGTTGCGCCAACCGATCGGCCACCGCATAGACCACGGCGGGATGGTGACCCATGCCGCAATGGCTGCTTTCGACCTCGATATTCTCCGAACGGCTGGACGGCGTTTCCATGCAGCCCTGCCAGGCGCAGATACCGTCGGTGCGGCTGAAGATCGCCGTAGTCGGCACCGGCGGCGTTTCAGACAGCGATCCGCCAAAGCGCCGATCCTCTTCGTCAGCGCGGCGGCCGCTCGCCATCTCATAGACGCGCCAGGCGTTGGTAGCCTTCGGACTGCCCGCAAACGGGCTGCCGAGCGTGATTACCGAGCGCACGCGACCGGGCATCATCTTTGCCAATTGACGTGCGTAGAGCCCGCCCAGGCTCCAGCCGACCAGGCTGACCTTCCGGCCATGGCTCTCGCTGAGATCTTGCACGAGATCCGTCATCGCGTCCTGTACGCCCTCGCGCAGGCCCAGATTGCGGCCCAGTCGCCAACCGCTGACCGCATAACCACGGCTCCGGAGGAAAGCCCGTAGCGGCCGGGTCGAAACATCCGACGCCACAAGTCCGGGCAGAACCAAAACAGGATGCCCGTCGCCTTTGGGCGCCAGGCTGAGCATCGGCAGGGCACCCAAAAAGGCGCCCAGTTCATGAATAGCCCGGCCTTCCAAAAACATCAGGGTTTTAGACGGCGGGCGAAGCTGCGCGGCGACGGACATCTTGGCTCCTGTTCTGGCCCGGCCCCTTACGTCTCCGCGGCCGCCAATGGATCAATGAAAAGACGCTGATCTCGTAAATTCGTTCCGCAATGCAACAACCTAATATGGAAAGCTAAGCAACAGTCTTAGCCGTTTCAAGCAGGCCGGCTCGATGCGGTGGGGAGCGTCGGAATTAAATGTTCTTTCGTGATTAATTAGTCACAGCAGCCGCAGCAGGAGTTCAATGCTGTAGAGCGCGAGGCCGGCCAGGCCGCCGATCAGCGAACCGTTGAAGCGGATGTATTGCAGGTCCCTGCCGATGTTGATCTCGATCAGCGAGATCAGTTGCCCCATGTCCCAGGCCTTGACTTGATCGGAGATAAAGCTCGAAACGCCGCTCTTCTGGTCGGCGATGAAACTCTTGAACACGGCAACGAAGCCCTGGTTGATTTCGGCCCGCAATTCGGAATCCCCTGCGAGCGCCTCGCCGGCCTCCATGAACATCCGCGCCAAATGTTGTTGCAGAACCTGGCTCTCGCCGGCAGCGCTGCGCTCGATGAAAGCGCGGGCGTTCGCCCAGATATTTCGCGCGAGATCGCCGAGTTCCGGACGCGCCAACAGATCGCGCTTCAGTCCGTCGATGCGGTCGGCATAGCCGCGGTCGCTGCCGAGCCGGTCCACGAACGACAGCACCATGCGGTCGAACTCGCCGCGGAAGGGATGTTTCGGGTCCGCGCTGACTTCCTCGAAGAACGACGTCGCCGAGGCGACGATCTTGTTCACCAGAAACTTGTCGGTGCGATAGAGCTTCAGCAGCGTCGGCAATTCAGCACGGATCTTTTCGCGAATCATCGCCATGGTTTCCGGCTGGGTGAGCGACTGATGCACCGCACGCAGGATGTCGTCGAGCAATCCCTGGTGCCGGCCCTCGGCTACGAAGGCGCGCAACGTGCCGGCGGCGAGCGGCGCAAGATCGACCGACTGCAATTGCGCGGTGATCCGACGCGTGATGTATGTTCTCAACCCCGATGTTTCCGTCGCGGCAACGGCCTCGGGCAACAGCCGCAGCAGGAAGCGGGCGAGATCGGCGCTACGCTTGCGATCGCGCAGCCAGTCGGCAATGAAAGAGCCGAAGTCTATCTGGCGCAGCTTGGCTTCAACCGGTGCGGCTTCGAGAAAATGTACCTCGATGAATTCACCGAGTTTGTCGGCGATGCGATGCTGATTGCCCTGGATGATCGCGGTATGCGGGATCGGCAGTCCCAAAGGCCTTCGAAACAGCGCCACCACGGCGTACCAATCGGCGAGGCCGCCGATGGTGGCGGCTTCGGCGAACGCCGCAACAAATCCGAACAGCGGATGGAGCGGCAGCAACGCCTTCGCCGCCACGAACAACGCCAGCGTGGCAGCCAGCACCAGCGTCGCCAGCGCCTTGACGCGCCGCAGATCGGCCGCGCGCGCGGCGTCGCCGGGAGTGTCGAACGAAAATGTGCCGGTGGTGGTCATAGAGACTTCCACAGAATTTGAAGCGGTTCGATGATAGCGCGATGCGTGCGCCGCCGTCATTCCGGACGCCGTGAAGCGGCGATCCGGAATCTCAATTCTCCGATGTGCAAGTCACATCGTAGTTCGTGCTTCCCACACCCCGGAACGACGTGCATGAATTTATGTGCAAACGCGACCGTCGAAAACGACTACTCAAAAAAAAGGCCCGCCTAAGCGAGCCTTCGAATTGCAGTTTGTCCGGGTATGGCGCTCAGGCGGTCTTGGTGTAGACCTTGGAGAAGTTGTCCTGGGCAGTCTTGGCACCGTCGGCGACGAGCTTGCCGAGATATTCGGTGGTGGATTTGGCTCGCGACATGAACACTTCGCCGCGTGCACGAACCATATCGGACTGGATTTGAACCGCTTCGTTGAGCGACTTGGCGGACGCCAGCTTGTCGATGCCAGCGAAGAACGCCTCGGCATCCTGGTAGATCGCCTGCTGGATCGTGCGGCTGATCTTGGCGGCTTCGCTGACCGAACCGGTAACAGCGGATTCGATCACGTCGGTCACCTTCTCCGAACCGGCATGAAGGTCGGCCGCGCGCTCCTTAGCGGTATTGGCAGTCTTCTTAACAAAATCGCGTGCGGCTTCAGGAACCTCAAGGTTCTTGAACGCGTCGGTAACGGGCGCGAAAGCATCCTTGACGCTGTTCAGCACGGAATTGGTCTCGGTGGTCATAGGCGTCTCTCCATCCTCAGGTTTGAGCTATGGGCTCACCCCGTCCGGATCGGCCCGGGGCGACGTCGTTGTGACATAGTTAATGGTGCGCCGCAACACTTATGTTGCACTGCGATATCACAAACGCGTGATTGACGGTATTTTAATCCTGATTTGGCGCGAAAGCCGGCAACGACCGGCTGAAAAAACGGCAGCACTACTGGACGGCACCGGGCAGCCCGTAGGCTTCCAGCTGCGCTCTGACTTGCGCCACGTTATGCCCGAGCACGACGATGTCATGCTTCCGGCCATCGACATCACGGACGTGGTCGCGCAGCAGCGCCTCGGCCTTGAAGCCGAGGCTCTCGAACAGGGCGATGCCGCCCTGCTGATCGACCGTCATCTGCACCGACAGCTTTTCGAGATCCGCACCCAAGGCCAGTGCGAAGGTCTCCTGCGAAAGCGCCCGTCCCACCCCCTGGCCGCGGACGGCTTCCGACACCACCATCCGAATCTCGCCGACATGCGGCGACCACGAATGCGGGTCGCGCACCACCGTGCCGCAGCCGACCACCTTGCCGTCCTTGACCGCGAGCAGGCTCACGATCGCGCCGCGCTCGATCTCGGTGATCCACGCCGACAGCACCTTGGGCTGGCTGATATTGCGCGGGAGGAACAGCAGATCATGGGTGGGGAGTTTTTGCGCGAAGCCGAGCACCGCCGCCTCGTCAGCCCGTGACATCAGGCGGAATTCGATCTCGCCGGCATCCGTCTTGACGCGCCGCGGGTAGGAACGGGTTTCACTCATATCGACCTTCCACCTAGCCAGGAGTCCAGTTTCGGCCACAGCCGCTTGATCGCGTTGGCGCCGGCGACGAGGCTGACGTGTCCGCCTTTCAGCATCACCTCTTCCTTGTCGGTCGAGCCGATCTTCGCGATCAGCGGCTTGGCCGCATCATAGGGAACGATGTGGTCATGTTCGGCCACCGCGTGCAGGAACGGCACCTTGATCCCGGACAAATCCACCGCCCGGCCGCCGACCGACATGGTGTCGTTGAACAACTTGTTGTCCCACATCAGATCCTTGGTGATGGCGCGAAAATATTCGCCGGCCAAAGGCAGCGTGTCGGTGGCCCAGCGATCGAACATCCGGTACGACTTGACGTATTCGTCGTTCCAGATGTTTTCCCATAACTGTACCTGGCTTGCGGCGCGCGATGCCGGCCGCAGCATCTCGAACGAAGACAGGATCATTTCCGGCGGCACGTTGCCGACGCTGTCGACCAACCCGTCGACGTCGAAGTAGCGCCGGTCTGCGAAGTTCTGGAACAGTTTCATTTCGCGAAAATCGACCGGCGTGGTGAAGCAGATCAAATTCTTCATCGGTCCGTCACTGAAGATCGAACCGTAGAGCAGCGACAACACGCCGCCGAAGCAGTAGCCGATCACCGTGACGTCGGTCTCGCCGCTGTCGCGTTGCACGCGGCCAATACAATCCGGAATGAAGTCGAGGACGTAATCCTCCATCCGCAGCGACTTCTCTTCCGGCTTCGGCGCCGCCCAGTCCAGCATGTAGACGTCGTAGCCGCGCTTGAGCAGAAACTCGATGAAGCTCTGGCCCGGCACCATGTCGAGGATATAGCCACGGTTGGTAGTCGCCATCACGATCAGGATCGGTACCCGGTAGATTTCGTCGGAAATCGGCCGGTAGTGATAGAGATTCATGGTGCCGCGGACGTGAAGAATGTCCTTTGGGGTCGAGCCCAGCGATGGACCGGACGAGGCGATATATTCGACGCCCTTGATGCTGCGCTGGATCGCGCGCTGAACCTCGGCCTGGATCCGGTCCGGGATCGATGCCAGGTCGAGCCCCGCGGCGGCGTTCATTTACGTTCCCCACCCGCGGGCGGCGGCTTTTTAGTGCGCGGCGGCTTGGCCACGGCGGCGGATACGCCCTGCGGCGCACCTGAGCCGGGCTGCATCTGCTGCAGCATCGCCTTGATCTCGTGCAATTGGCCTTCGATCGATTGTAGCCGTTCGGCCATTCCGACCATCTGCGCCCGGCTCGGCAGGTTCATGGTGGCGAGGTATTTTTCCATGAGGTCGCCGAGCTGCTTCTGCGCACCGGCGGTAACACCGCCGACCCGATTGACGGCCTTGCTGAATTCGGGCGAGGCCATCGCCTGGTTGGCGAAGGCGTTGAACCCCTTTTCCATCTCGCCGACCATGGTCTGCCATATCGCGACCGGGTCGTTGCTCTTGTCGGCCATCGGCGTCCTCCCGCCATGTATGCAAGGCTCATGTATGCAAGGCTTTTGCCTCCGCTGTTTTCTTTCATACGACACCGTTGCGGCGAGCCGGTCAACAGCCGCGCCCGCCTCGCCCGGAAAGCCTTCTGCGGTGCGGGAAACCGTGCCATAAATTTTCCCTCGCCTTTCATCGAGGGATAGCCGCCGTGAAACCACTCGCCCATCAGCCGCCGCAGATCGCCCGCGCCAACGGCATCGAGCTTTGTTACGAGATATTCGGCGATCCGGATGCCCAGCCGATGCTGCTGATCATGGGTCTCGGCGCCCAGATGATCCATTGGGACGACGATTTCTGCCGTCAGCTTGCCGGTCGCGGGTTTCGCGTCATCCGTTTCGACAACCGCGACATCGGCAAGTCCAGCAAGTTCACCGGCGGTGGACGCTTGACGCCGGTCGAAATGCTCAAGCTGCGCTTCCTCAAGATTCCGGTCGCGGCACCCTATCGGTTGTCCGACATGGCCAAGGACACGATCGGGCTGATGGACGCGCTCGGCTTAAAATCGGCGCATCTGGTCGGCGCCTCGATGGGCGGCATGATCGCTCAGGAAACCGCAATCTCGTTCCCGCAGCGGGTGCGCTCGCTGACTTCGATCATGTCGACGACAGGCAACCCGAAAGTCCCATCGCCTACCCGCGAAGCCACCGCGGTGCTGATGGCGCCGCCCCCGGCCACCAAGGAAGAATATTTCGCGCGCTTCGCCCAGACCTGGAAGGTGCTGCGCGTCGGCAGTTTCCCGGAGGACGAGGCGCTTGACCGGGCGCGCGCCGAGCGCACCTTCGCCCGCGGCCTGAATCCAGCCGGCGTCGGACGGCAACTGCGCGCGATTCTGGCGTCAGGCAGCCGCAAGGACCGGTTGGCATCGGTCAAAGCGCCGACGCTGGTCATTCACGGCACCGTCGATCCGCTGGTGCGCCCCGAGGGCGGCAAGGACACCGCAGCCTCGATCCCCGGCGCCAAGCTGCTGATGGTTGAAGGAATGGGCCACGCGCTGCCGATTCCGATGTGGCCACAGATCATAGATGCGATCGACACGCACGCTCACGCAGCCGATGCCAGAGGATAGTTCGCAACAATGGAAACCGGTTTTGCGAAAAAATCAGGCTTAACCAGAAAGATCAGATCATGATCCGATGCGCTGTAATCGGAACATGATCCAAGGCTTCGCATCAACGCGAGCTAACAACAACGGTAACAACCAAGGGAGAGAAACATGAAACTGGAAGGTGGATGCTATTGCGGCCAGCTGCGCTACAAGGCCGAAGGCGACCCAATGATGAAGGCGCAATGTCATTGCCGCGAATGCCAATACTTCAGCGGAGGCTTGCCCAACGCGTTCGTGCTGATGCCCCGCAAGGGTTTCAGCTACACCAAGGGTACGCCGAAAAAATTCATGCGCAGCGATCTCGAGGGCGCCGTAACCCGGGAATTCTGCGCGGATTGTGGCACGCATATCGCGACACTGCCGCCCACCGTTCCCGGCGTAGTGCTCAAGATCGGCACGTTCGACGATCCCACCTTGTTCGGTGGACCGAAACTGGCGATCTACACCGTAGACAAGCAAGCCTATCACCACATCCCCGACGACATGCCAGCCTTCGAGCGATTGCCACCGAGGTAGGCGCAAAGAAACAAGCACCCGTCCCGGCGGAAACATGCGTTTCGCGGGGCGGGCAACTAAAAAACCGAATTAACCACCGGCCCAGACATCGAGCACGTAGCGATTTTTTGTGCCGAGGTCTTCGATCCAGCGCAGACCGGCATTGGCATCGGCATCAGAGTGTTCGCGATAGATCGCAACCAATGCGGCCTTCACATCGGGCTCCATCTTTCCGCCGTCACCGCAGACGTAAATAATCGCGCCCTTTTCGATCAGGCTCCAGACCCGTTCCTGCTGTGCCGTGATCAGATTCTGCACGTAGGTTTTGGGTCCCTCGCCGCGCGAGAACGCCGTGTGTAATTCGGTGACCCCATCGGCGGCGAACGCCTTCAGCTCTTCGGCGTAGAGATAATCCTGGTTGGGATGACGACAGCCAAAGAACAGCATGGCCGGACCGAGGTTCGCGCCCTTCGCCTTCCGTGCGGCCCGCTCCTGCAAGAATCCGCGGAACGGCGCCAGCCCGGTGCCGGGGCCGATCATGATGATCGGCACGGAAGCGTCATCCGGCAGCCGGAAGCCCGCCTTGGTCTCACGAATGGTGGCGTGGATGGTATCGCCCGCGCGGCGGCCGGCGAGATAATTCGAACAGACCCCCCGGTAGATGCCGCGCCCCGAACTCGCGGGCGCTTCGACCACCGCGGCAGTGACGCTGCAGCGCGTCGGATCGCCGGATGGTGACGATGAGATCGAATAATAACGCGCCGACAGCAGCGACAGCATTTCGAGATAAGCGTGGAACGGCAGTTCGCAGGCGGGGTGTTCCTCGAGCAGATCGAACACCGATTTGCGCTTGCCGAGAACGTCGGTGCGGTAACGCTCTGTGGCGACGGCATCGTCGCCGGCCAGGGCCAGCAGCTTCGGCTTGGTCATCGGGCAGCGCGTATGCTCGGACATGATCTGGATTTGCTTGCGGGTCGCGACCTGCTGCAGCTCGACGAATTCGGTCAAGAGACGACCGACGGAGACGGCATCGCCCACCGGCAGTTGGGCGCGCCGACCCTCTGCGACCTGCAACCTGATCTGGTCGGCCGGCAGAAAGCCGAAGCGACGTGCGACTGAATCGACCAGCGCCGGATCATTGCGCGGCACGACGCTGAGATGGTCGCCTACGCGATAGCTCGCGTTCGGAGGCAGTTGCACTTCGATATGACGCGTCGATCGTTCGGATGCGTCGGGACCGACCTTGTTTTGCAACTCGGTATTTGCCAGCACCTTCATCGGCGCAACGCCAGCCTGCGCGACGATGGCGTTGACCGCCGACGGCGCGACCGGCTCGATACTGTAGAGCGGCTCGTCGTCGATACTGCGGCTGAAGCCGGAATCGACGCCCAATTCCTTCATCGCGGCCGGCGCCGCGGCGGCGAACCAGGTCTCGAACTGGCCATCGAGATCACTCCGGGCATCGCCCTCGCCCCGCGCATAGACGCTGCGCGCACCGTGCGCGGCCAGTTGCTCGTCGATCATGCGCGGGACCGATTGATAAGTCGCAGCCCAATCGCTATTGCCGCAGCCGAACACCGCGTAGCGCACCTTGGCAAAAGCGGCCTTCGGCAGATCGCCGCCAAGCCATTTCGCAAATTGCGTGGCGTTGTCGGGCGGCGCGCCGTTGTAGGACGCGCAGAAAATCAACAGGCCGCCCTGCTCCGGCAATCTGCCGACAAATTCGTCGAGCGGCGCAAGCTTGGTGGCAAACCCGTTCACCTCGGCGAGATCAGCAACGCGCGTGGCCAACTCCTCCGCGGTGCCGAGATTCGATCCGTACAGTACCAATAGCGGCGTGTTGTGCCCCGGACGCGCCCGCGCGCGCGGGGCGGTTGCCGCGGATGCCGTTGGCGTGGACGCGATACGACCGGCATAGGCGCCGCGATCCCGCTCGGTGCGCGGACGCACCTTGATCTTGAAGCCGTCGGGCTTGATCGTCAGCGTTTCCTTCAGCACCATCTGGTAACGGTTGACGTCGATCAGCTTGAAACGCTGCAAAATCATGCCGAGCGCGAGCGCGGCTTCGTGCATGGCAAAGCCGCGACCGATGCAGGCGCGCTGGCCGTTGCCGAACGGCTTCCAGGCATTGACCGGGCGCGCGGCTTCCGCCTCGCGGCTGAAATTCTCCGGGTCGAACGCGTCGGGATTAGGACCCCACACGCTGGGATCACGATGCAGCGCCAGCACCAGAACCGTGACGAAGGTGTTTTTCTTCAGCCTGTATTTGCCGCCGATGGTCTCGTCGTTGAGCGGCGAGATGCCATAGGCCGGCGCCGGCGGCCACAGCCGCAGCGCCTCCTTGAGTATCTGGGTGATGTAGCCGAGCTGGGTGACCTGTTGATAGGTTGGCTTGGCGTTGACGTCGGAGCCGAGGACGCGGTCGACCTCCTCATAGGCCTTCTTGAGCACTTCGGGATGCTTCAGCAGGGCATAGATCGCGCAGGATAACAGGCCGCTCGTGGTCTCGTGGCCCGCGATCAGGAATGTGTTGATCTGGTAGCGGATGTTGACATCGTCGAGCTGCTCGCCGGAAACGCGGTCGACGCCGCTCATCATGGCGCCCAACATATCCTTCTTGTCCTCGCTGCCTTCCGCGCTTTTGCGCCGCTCGGCAACGATCTCGTCGACCATCTTGTTCATGAAGGCGACGTCGGCGGCGAGACCGCGCCGGCGCTTCTGCATCCACAGGTTCTCCATCGGGAGACCGCGGATCATCATGATGGTTTCGAGGGAGCGCACCAGCGATGCGACGAACGGATGATAGTCGCGCCGATAGAACGAATTGAACCGGTAGTCGAACCCGCACAGCCCGATCGTATCGAGAGTCAAGGCGGTCATGTCATGGACGACGTCGATTTCCTCGTCGCCGTTCAATCGCTCCCATTTCTTCACCAGCTGATCGGCGATATCGACCATGCTCGGGTGGTAGGACTGCATGGCCCGGTTGCCGAACGGCTGCAGCAGAATGTTGTGCGCCTTGCTCCAGTTCGGCTCCGACGTATCGGCCGTGAACAGCCCGTCGCCGCCGACGGCACGGACGCGGCGCAACGGTCCGCGCACCGCTTTGTCAAAACGCTTCTCGTCACTGAGCTCTTCGACCAGATCGTGGCCGGAGACGATGACGAGCGGCGCGCCCATCATGTCGAGCCAGAAGATCGGCCCCAATTCCCTGGCCAGTCGTGCCAGGTTCTGCACCGGCGCGGTCGAGTCCAGCGACAGCATGTTGCCGACTACCGGCCTGGTCGGCGGATGCGGAATCGGACTCAGTCGGTTCGTGGACGCCATCGCCTAAGTGTCTCCTGCCTGTTTCAACCGCCGTCGCGAGCGGATTGTCATTCCGGGGGATGCGAAGCATCGAACGACGCATCGGAGAATTTCGGGATTCCGGGTTTGGTCCTTCGGATCATCCCGGAATGACTGTGTTCGGATTTGCCCGCTTACAATGACAACGATGAATGTGAGATCATCCAAACCGCTTTCTACGCCACTCGATCAGCTTGGCGCTGACCTCTTCCGGCTTTTCCTGCTGCGTCCAATGGCCGCTGCCCTTCACCAGGTATTTCTCGAGATCGGGAATAATTTTCTCCATGCCGTCGGCCGAGGACGGCGGCAGCACCTGGTCGTTTTCGGCCATGATCATCAGGGATGGCACCTTCACTATGTGATCAATGTCGGCCGAACGTTGCCAATTGCGCGACATGTTGCGGTACCAGTTGATGCCGCCGGTGAAGCCCGTTCTGGTGAAGGTATCGACGAAGACCTTCTTCTCCTCCGGCGACAGGATCGGCGTTCGCGGATCATGCTTGGCGTCGTAGGCCGCGATCATCTGCGGGAATGCCAGATTGAGCCGCGGCGAGGCGCCGACACCGGCAACAACTTGTTCCGCGGGCGTGCCCTCGGGGCGCGGCACCGGCTTGCGCATGAAGGCATCAAAGGTCTGTTCGACGCGGCCGTTGAAGATCTTGTCGGGACCGTGCGCGGGGTCCTGAAACTGCACGATGTACATGTGGTCGCCGAAACGGGTACGCAGCAGTTCGATCGGATCGGCCCACGCCCGATTGGTGTGTGGCGTATTGACGCCAACGACCCCTGCGACGCGGTCGGGGTGCCGCAGCGGCATTTGCCAGACGACAAAGCCACCCCAATCGTGGCCTACGAAAATCGCCTTGTCGATCTTCAGGTGATCAAGCAACCCGACGAGATCGCCGGTCAGTTGCTCGATGTCATATGACTCGACGGCGTCAGGCCGGTCGGTCGAACCGTAACCGCGCTGGTCCGGCGCGATCACCCGAATGCCGGCCTCACCGAGCGCCTTGATCTGATGACGCCACGAAAACGCCAGCTCGGGCCAGCCGTGGCAAAGGATCAGCGGCGGCGTATCGGTTTTCGGGCCCGCTTCGTAATAACCCATGCGAATGCCGTTGGTCTGGGCGAACTGCAAGGGAGGCATCTCGATCATCGTGAACTTCTTTCTTTGTTCATTTTGGAAAGATCTCCCAGCCAACGCGGCGCACTCGTCGCGGCAATGACCGTTGCGACTGTTCACCCATGCCGCGCGGCCGGTCGCGGCGTATCGTTCAGCTGGCCGCACTCTTGAGGTCGGCCGGCGGTGTGAAGGCGGCTTGCAGCGCGGCGAACTCTCCCGGCAGCATGTCACAGAGCACCTGCACATGGGGAATGATGTTGGCACCGGCGATGAAGCCGAAATCCAGCTGATCGCGGTAGCTCTGCACGGTGATGTTTAGCGCCAGGCCATGCGTCGAGATTGATACCGGAAAGATATGCAATAGCTCGGCGCCCGACGCATAAAGCGTCTGGCGCGGCCCGGGCACGTTGGACACCGTGATATTCGCCGCCGGAGGCAGCACGTCGGACAGGTTTGAGCGGCTGTACAGAAGCGCGAGGATCTGCACCAGGATCGGTGTGCCCAGCATCGAGATGTTCTGCACCTGCGGCATCAGCGCCCGCAAAGGATGCGACATCTCCTTGGATTTGGTGGATTGCGCAATGATGGCTTCCAGCCGCGCCTTGGGATCCCCGATGTCGGTGGCGATCGAGCAGATCATGCCGAACACCTGATTGTTGGCGTCGGTGTTGCCCTCTTCGCGTAGTGAGATCGGCACTGCTGCCGTCATTGATTTCGCAGGCAGGGCTCCGTGCTCCAACAGATATCGCCGGACGACACCGCTCGATATCGCCAGCACCACATCGTTGAGTTTGCCGCCGGCCTGTTTCGCCAAGGCCTTGGCCTGCGACAATGAAACCGATGTGCCCGCGAAGCTGCGTTCCGATGAAATCGATTTGTTCAGGATCGTCGGCGGCGACATCATGCCTTTGAGGCTGTCGCGCGATTTTGGATCGGTGATTTTCCCGACTACTTCGGAGACGCTTTTGAGCATCGTGGGCATGTTGCCCGCGAATCTGACGGCGGCCTCGATCTGATACATCGCGTTATCGAACAGGATTGAGCCGATATCGCTTTTGCCTGAGCGCGGCAAATCGATGCTCTTGGCGGCCGACGAGGCGTCGAACGGTTGGCGCCAGAGCTGCTGATAGGAATCGATGAAATTGGCGGCGATATCCCGCGGCTCCTGCGCGACCTTGCGCGCCGCCGGCTTCTCGATTTCCCTTGGAATCGGCGTCACGTCGTAGATCATGTTGGTGAGCGCGGCGCCCGCGCCACCATCGATACAGGCGTGATGCATCTTCGAATAAAGCCCGATCTCGTTGTCTTTCATGCCTTCGAAAACATAGAACTCCCACAGCGGACGGGCGCGATTGAGAAGCTTGGCGTGCATCCAGCCGACGATGCGCTCGAGCGTCGCACGGTCATGCGGCGCCGGGAGACTGCCGCGGAAAATATGGCGGTCGATATCGAATTGGTCGTCCTCGACCCAGGAAGGGTGATCGATGTCGAGCGGCGCCTTTTCCAGGCGCGATTTCAGAATCGGCGCCACATGCAGCCGGGAGGCAATCATGGCCTTGAAGTCTTCGAAAAAGTCGCCCTGGTAGCCCTCCGGCAAACGGAAGATGGCCATGCTGCCGACATGCATCGGCATTTCCGGCGTTTCCAGATATAAAAACGACGCGTCCATTGAAGACAGCTTCTTGGCGTCACCCATATTTCCCTCCCGCACGTGGACCGACGCGGCGCCTTGCCGGCGCTTCTGGTCGTCAGGCGGATTGTGCATTTTCCGGGGGCGGATATGCAATGGCAAAGGGCCCGGATCGGTCAAATTGCCTGAATTGACCCTCGGCCTGAGCCAGACGATCCGCGACCGCCCACAAAGCGGCGGCATTGACCCCGAGCCCGGCATGGCTGGCGAGGTAGACCTCGATATTCTCGGCGGCCTCGGAGGGACGAACAAGGCAGGTCCGCCAGTTCACGATGCCGTCCGCGCGGGAATAGATCGAGGTGGCCGGCACCGGCAAGTCGCCGGATATCGCTTTTCGAAGCTCGGAATTCTCGGCGGCCGGCTCGCCCGACAGCATCTCGTAGAGTCGCGTGGCGTTGGTCGCCCGCACGTCCCCCGTGAATGGACTTCCGAGGGTTATGACCGATCGTACCATCTCCGGCGCCTGTAGCGCCAGATCACGCGCATAGACGCCGCCAAGGCTCCATCCGACGATACTGACCTTGCGGCCGGCGGAGGCGTGGATTGCCTCCAGTCGGTCGCGCAAGGCGCCGCGAAGGCGTGATACACCGCCGAGGTTCCGCCCCATGCGCCATGCATGAGTCTCATATCCAAGCACCCTGAGATATCGTCGCATCGGCGCCATCGACAGATCGCTGGCGAGGAACCCCGGCAAGGCCAACACCGGATGACCATCGCCTCGCGGCGCGCGCAGCAGCAGCGGGGAAAGCATCACGCTGGCATTAAACTCAAATATCCCGCGCAGCTCGGCCAACATCAGGCCGAGACCGGGCGGACGCAGTTCGCGCGCTGGCGGCGGTTCGCCTCCCTCGCGCGGCGTCATTTTTTCTTGTCGCCGGTTCGAACGCCACCGAGACCGGACATGGTGACGAACATGTCCTGAAACCGCTCGGCCAGCTTCGGATCGAACGTGAACCAGCTTTGCATCAGGGCTTCCGGAGAAACCTTCTCGATGTTGCTCAACATCTGCTGCTGCAGTTTATCCATTACCGCGGTTTGCATCGGTTGTACGTCCGGGAGCCCGAAAAACTGCCGAGCCTCCAGCGGAGTGCAATCAATCTCGACGTTCACTTTCATGTCGGGTCCCCCGGGTGGTGCTTGGTCTTCGCAGTATCGCCGCGACAGGCGGCGCGACGCAAGCAAACTAACGGACGAGGAAGCGGGCCTGGGCTCGAATTTTATCCGAGTTCGGCCCCGTCTGCGCGCGAGTCCGATCGCCAACCCTCAACCGAAACGCTCGACGGCATAAGGTTTGGGATCGGCGAACGGCGTTTCGCCGGTCATCATCTCCGCCAGCAGCCGGCCGGTAGCGGGGCCGAGCGTCAGGCCGTGGTGCTGGTGGCCAAAATCGAACCAAAGACCGGGATGGCGGGGCGCCCTGCCGATCACCGGAACCATGTCGGGCAGACACGGCCGCGCCCCTTTCCAAGGCTTTGCATCGACGGCCTCGCCCAGCGGAAACAGGGCGCGGGCGCGCGGCAATGCCTGCCGGATCTGGATCGGCGTGGGCGGTGCATCGCGCCGGGCAAATTCGACGCCGGTGGTCAGGCGAATGCCCCGGTTCATGGGCGCCAGCAGATAACCGAGATCCGAATCGAGAACGGGATGGTGCAGCACCGCGTTGCCGGCTGGTGCCAGATGCAGGTGATAGCCGCGCTTGACGCCGAGGGGAATGGAGTATCCGAGTGGGCGAAACACCAGATCCGACCACGGTCCCAGCGCGACCACAACCTCGCGCGCCACCACCGGGCCTTGCGGCCCGTTGAGGCGCCACCCGCCGCCGGATGGCTCGAGCATCCTCGCATCCGCCATCAGAAAACGTCCACCCTTGCGTTCGAAAAGCGCCGCATAGGCTTTGGCCAGCGCCCCCGGATCGGGAATGAAGCCGGGCGCGGGATAGTGAACCGCACCGGCGAAATCGCCGCTCAGGTTAGGCTCGCGCGCCACAATTGCCCTCGCATCGAGAACCTGGCCCTCAACGCCATATTGCTTCGCACGGTCGAGATCGCCGATGCCTTCCGCCAGCGTCGTCTCTGTACGAAACAGCTTGATCCAACCCGTCCGCCGCAAAAGCTCCGGCACTCCGGCCTCGGAGATCAGCGCCTCATGTTCGAGCAGGCTGCGCCTAATCAACGGCAATTCCGCCTTCGCGCTGTGCAGCGCCCGCACCGGTGATGACGCCAGATAATAACGCAATAGCCACGGCAGAAAGTGCGGCAGGTCGGAAACCACATAACGCACCTGCGGCGAGCAATTCATCGCATATCGGAGGATCTGTCCGAAATCGCGCGGAAACATCAGCGGAAAGACCGACGCGCTTTCGATCAATCCCGCATTTCCGAAACTGGTCTCTTCGCCGGCGCGCTCATGTCGGTCGACCAGAATCACTTCCCGCCCCCGCTTTTGCAGATGCAAGGCGGCGCCGACGCCGACCATACCCGCACCGAGAACAAGAACATCGGCCTTCAATTCCGCCATTCACAACTCCGAAGTTGATCGCAACGCGCCTGACCATGCCAACGCTGAAGCTAGTTATCCTGACATACTCGCGCAAACCGGGTGGCGTTGTGGAATCACGCTTGCGCGACGGCCAAACTCTGGCAACATAGATCGGCGCTTGCGCGCGATGGTGGGATTATCTGTTACGAGGAACGGATACAATGCGAGTACGTGAGATATTGCTTGCGGCGAGTGTGGTGTCCGTCATCGCCGCTGCGAACGCGCCGGCGTCGGCCCAGACGCTGCGCTATGCCAACCAGGGCGATCTCAAGTCGCTTGATCCTTACACGCTCAACGAAACCACCACCCATGCCCATCTCGGGCAGGTCTACGAAGCGCTGACCGGGCGCGGCAAGGATCTCAAGATCATCCCCGCGCTGGCGGAAAGCTGGGAAACGCCGGAGCCAACTCGCTGGCGATTCCATCTGCGCAAGAACGTCAAATTCCAGAACGGTGATCCCTTCACCGCCGACGACGTCCTGTTTTCGGCGGACCGCGTGCGCGCCAAGGGATCGAATCTGCAAACCCGCATCGATGCGGACGTGAAAGTGGTCAAGGTCGACGACTACACCGTCGATTTCGTGCTGACCAAGCCCAATCCCATTCTGAATTCGCAGTGGGATACCTGGTACATCATGGACAAGAAGTGGAGCGAGGAAAACAACGCGGTGGCGCCGACGCCGGCTTCCGCCACATCGCCGAGCTTCGCCTCGCTTCATGCCAATGGCACCGGTCCATTCATGATCGAAAGTCATCAGCCGGGCGTGAAGACGGTCTTCAAGGCCAATCCGAACTGGTGGCGCAAGCCCGAACATAACCTGAAGGAAATCGTTTTCACACCGATCTCCTCGGACGCGACGCGCGTCGCGGCACTCTTGTCGGGCGACGTCGACATCGTCGAACCGGTTCCGATCCAGGACATTGCGCGCGTCGACGCCAGTCCCAACGCGCAAGTGCTGAAGGGCCCCGAACTGCGCACCATCTTCCTGGGCTTTGACCAGACCCGCGACGAGTTGCTCTACTCCAACATCAAGGGCAAGAATCCCTTCAAGGATCTCCGCGTCCGGGAGGCCTTCTTCAAGGCGATCGATATCGAGTTGATCAAGAACCGCGTCATGCGCGGGCTTTCGACCCCGTCGGCACTGATGATCGCCCCGCAGCTGTTCGCGCTGTCAAAGGACTTCACGCGCCCTAAATTCGATCCCGTCGAAGCAAAAAAATTGCTGACCGAAGCCGGCTACCCGGATGGCTTCGAAGTCACAATGGATTGCCCGAACGATCGTTACGTCAACGATGCCGCGATCTGCCAGGCCGTGGTCGGCATGCTGGCCCGCATCGGTGTCAAGATCGATCTGTTGGCTCAGCCGAAGGCGCAGTATTTCGCCAAAATCCTAAAACCCGGCGGCTACCAAACCTCGTTCTACATGTTGGGCTGGACGCCCGGCACACTCAACTCGCACAATGTGATGTATGATATCATGGGTTGCCGGGACGATCCGAAATCGCCGCGGGGCGAAACCAATCTCGGCGGTTACTGCAACAAGGAATTTGACGCCCTGACCGACAAAGTCTTGCAGGAAACCGACGCCGCGAAGCGGGACCTGCTGATCAAGCAGGCGTTCGAGATCGCGGCAAAGGACTACGCCTACATCCCGCTCCACCAGCAGGCGTTGGCATGGGGCGTCTCGAAGAAGCTCAACGTGGTACAGCGGCCAGACAATCAGGTTCTGCCTTACTGGATCAACAAGCAGGAATAAGACGGATGGATTGCGGCAAGCTCGAAGCTGCAATCACGTCGAGATTCCGGGTCCGGTCCTTCGGGCCATCCCGGAACGACAATTGGTCTCTTTGGTCATTCCGGGCATGCCGAAGGCGTGAACCGGGAATCTCGTAGCTGCTATGGTGACGAGCGCACGATGCGCGCGTTATCAGGAAAGCAGTGAAAGGAAACCATGCTCGCTTTCACGCTTCGCCGCGCAATTCAGGCGGTCGGCGTCATGATCGCGGTCGGTATCATCGCGTTTTCGATGTTCCGCTTCGCCGGCGATCCGGTCAACCAGATCGTCTCGCTGGACACGCCGCCCGCCGAGCGGGCCGCGGTCCGCGAATCGCTCGGGCTTGACGACCCTGTGTTGGTGCAATTTGCGCGCTACTTCGGTAATGCGATCCAGTTCAAGTTCGGAGTGTCGTACCAATTCCGGCAGCCGGTCGCCAAACTCCTGATGGAGCGCGCACCAGCGACGCTCGAACTTGCCGCCTGCGCCACAGTGTTCTCGATGGTGTTCGGCATCCTGATGGGGGTCTATTCGGCCCTGAAGCGCGACAGCCTTTTGGCAAAGATATTCCAGTCGGTGTCGTTGATCGGAATCTCGCTGCCGACCTTCCTGATCGGCATCCTGCTGATCTATCTGTTTTCGGTGACGCTGGGCTGGTTGCCGTCGTTCGGGCGCGGCGACGTGGTGCGGATCGGCTGGTGGACCACGGGCCTGTTGACGGTCTCCGGCCTCAAGACGCTGATCATGCCGTCGATCACGCTCGGGCTGTTCCAGATGACCCTGATCATGCGGCTGGTGCGAGCGGAGATGCTCGAGGTTCTGCGCACCGACTACATCCGTTTTGCGCGGGCGCGTGGGCTGACGACGCGGGCAATCCATTTCGGCCACGCCCTGAAGAACACGCTGGTTCCCGTCATCACCGTCGCCGGTCTGCAGTTTGGCTCGGTTATTGCATTCGCGATCATCACCGAAACCGTATTCCAGTGGCCGGGCATGGGACTACTTTTCCTGCAAGCGGTGCAGAACGTCGATATCCCGATCATGGCTGCTTATTTGCTGATGGTGTCGCTGATTTTCGTCGTCATCAACTTCGTGGTCGATGTGCTCTACACCGTGGTCGATCCGCGCCTGCGCACAACCGTCGGCCGTCCGGCGTGAGGACGAGATAGCGCATGTCCGAAACCGTCGTGCCGCACAGCGCCGAGTCCTCCCCGCCCCGTCCGCGGGTGACCTGGCTGCGGCGCGCGATCGAGAGCGACGTGTTTTACTCGTTCAGGCGTTCCCGCCTCACCATGATCGCAGCCGCCGTCACCGCGCTGTTTTTCCTGATCGCAATCCTGGCGCCGATCCTCGCCGTGCAGAACCCGTTCGATCCGGCGCAACTGCAACTGATGAATTCCCGTATTTCGCCGCTGTGGACCGCGGACGGCCAAAGCCCGTTCCTGCTCGGCACCGACGAGCAAGGCCGCGACGTGTTTTCCGCCATTCTCTACGGCTTGCGCATTTCACTGGTGGTGGGCCTTCTCGGTGTCGCATTTGCGGGAACGCTCGGCATCGCGCTCGGCCTGATCGCAGGCTATGTCGGCGGCGCCGTCGATAGCCTGATCATGCGGATCGCCGATGTGCAGCTTACTTTTCCGGCGATCCTGATTGCGCTCCTGGTCAACGGCGTCGTCAAGTCGGTGTTCGGCAATCGCCTCGACGCCATGGCGACGCTTGCCGTGCTGGTATTCGCGATAGGCCTTAGTTTCTGGGTACAATATGCGCGCACCGTACGCGGCTCGGTGATGGTGGAGAAAAATCGCGATTACGTCGCGGCTGCGCAGTTGATCGGACTCCCGGCACCCGTGATCATGCTGCGGCACGTGTTGCCGAACACGATGGGACCAATTCTGGTGATCGCCACCATCAATCTGGCGCTCGCGATCATCACGGAGGCGACACTGTCGTTTCTTGGCGCCGGGATGCCGGACACGATGCCCTCGCTCGGCACCTTGACCCGCATCGGCAACAATTATCTGTTTGCCGGTGAATGGTGGATCGTCGCTTTTCCAGGCCTGGCACTTGCGGCGTTGATCCTCTCGATCAACCTGCTCGGCGACTGGTTGCGCGACGCCCTCAATCCCAAGCTCCGATGAGACGCGACGATTCAGGTGACCCGAACGCATGACCGAGCCCGTTCTTTCCGTGCGTGACCTTCAGGTGGAGTTCGTCACCCGCCGCAGCACGCTGCGTGCGATCGACGGCATCTCCTTCGACATCGCACGCGGCGAGGTTCTGGGCGTGGTCGGCGAATCCGGCGCCGGCAAATCCGTCACCGGCCTTGCGGTGATCGGCCTGATCGATCCGCCCGGCCGCATCGCCGGCGGCGCCATCCATCTTTCCGGCCTGCGCATCGATAATCTTGCGCCGGAGCAGATGCGCAAGGTGCGGGGAAAGCGGATCGGGATGATTTTCCAGGACCCGCTTACCAGCCTCAATCCGCTATACCGCATCGGCGATCAACTGGTCGAAACCATCCGCACGCATCTGAATTTGTCCGAAGCCGCCGCGCGCAAACGTGCCATCGACTTGCTTGCGGAAGTCGGCATTCCCGCGCCGGACAAGCGCATCGATTCCTATCCGCACGAGTTCTCGGGCGGCATGCGTCAGCGCGTCGTCATCGCGCTCGCAATTTGCGCCGAGCCGGAACTGATTATCGCCGATGAGCCGACAACAGCGCTCGATGTATCGGTGCAGGCGCAGATCATCGCGCTGATCAAGCGGCTTGGGCGCGACCACGGCACCGCCGTGATGCTGGTGACCCACGACATGGGCGTCATTGCCGAAACCTCGGACCGGGTCGCGGTGATGTATGCCGGCCGCATCGCCGAAATCGGCCCGGTGCAGGACGTGGTGCGGAACCCGCTGCACCCCTATGCCAAGGGCCTGATGGGCGCCATCCCGACGCTGGCGGGCGATGCCGCACGACTGGTCCAGATTCCGGGTTCCATGCCGCGGCTCTCGGCGATTCCACCCGGATGCTCGTTCAATCCGCGCTGTGGGTTTGTGTTCGATCGCTGCCGGGTCGAGCGGCCGGAACCAATCCGGCGCGGCGCCCAGGCCGTGGCCTGCCACCTCTATGAACCCGCGGCCAAAGAGACTGCGGCATGATGCCGGCACCCTTGGTTGACGCCAAAGATCTGCATCGCGTATTCGACGTGTCCAAACCCTGGCTCAACCGGTTGCTGGAAGGCGGCGGGCTCGAATATCTCAGGGCGGTCGATGGCGTAACCTTCGATATCGCAAGGGGCGAGACCTTCGCGCTGGTCGGCGAATCCGGTTCGGGAAAAACCACCGTGGCACGAATGGTGGTCGGGCTGTTGCCGCCGACATCGGGAGACGTGGTGATCGACGGGGTGTCGATGAGCGACCCGCGACAGGCGTTGGCACGCCGCCGATTGCGCCGCCGGATCCAGATGATCTTCCAGGATCCCTATGCAAGCCTCAATCCGCGCTTCCGGGTCGATGCCATCGTCGCAGAGCCGATCCGCGCCTTTGACTTGATCCAGGGCGAACGCCATATCGCGGCGCGCGTTGGCGAGTTGTTGAGCCTGGTCGGATTGCACGCCGACGACGGCTTGAAATATCCGCACGAATTTTCCGGCGGGCAGCGGCAGCGTATTGCCATCGCCCGAGCGCTGGCCTCCGAGGCCGAGTTCATCGTTTGTGACGAGCCGACCTCCGCGCTCGACGTTTCGGTGCAGGCGCAAATCCTGAATCTGATGCGCGACCTGCAGGACAAGTTCGGCCTCACCTATCTCTTCATCAGCCACAACCTCGCCGTGGTCAGGCATATGGCAAGCCGCATCGGCGTAATGTATCTCGGCCGCATCGTCGAGATCGCGAAAGCCCGCGAGCTGTTCGATCATCCCCGCATGCCCTACACCAAGATGCTGCTGGGCGCGGTCCCCGACCTCGGGATGTCCGGTCGCCAGAGGATTCCGGTCACTGGCGAGGTCCCCAATCCGATCAATCCGCCGCCGGGCTGCGCCTTCAATCCACGCTGTCCGCTGGCGTTCGATCGCTGTCGCCGCGAGGCGCCTGAGCTGGTTGACGGCGTGGCCTGTCATGCCGTCAACAATCCGGCCTCCGTGGCCGAGCCGGCGTGATTTCGCCGATGCCGGCGGGAAACGGCCCGTTGGCAGCCCGCCCCGGCTGTGGTCAAGTGCGAAGGTCGAAAACCATCAACGCAGTGGCGCCAACAACAATGATGGATTCCCATGAGCAAAATTAATCCCGATCCGTTCACCACGAGGCCGGAAATCGAAGGCACGTTCGGAGTCGTCACCTCGACACACTGGATCGCCACCGCGGTCGGCATGGGGGTTTTGGAAAAAGGCGGCAACGCGTTCGATGCCGGCGTCGCCACCGCGTTTACCCTGCAGGTGGTCGAGCCGCATTTGAACGGCCCGGGCGGCGACGTGCCGGTCATCGTGCACGACACCAAACGCGGCCGCACCGAGGTGATTTGCGGCCAAGGCCCGGCACCGGCCGGCGCGACCATCGCGCATTACCGCAGCGAGGGTCTTGAAATGGTTCCCGGCACCGGGCTGTTGGCCGCCTGCGTCCCCGGTACGTTTGAATCCTGGATGCTGTTGTTGCGCGACTACGGCACACTCCGGCTGCGGGATGTGCTCGAACCCGCCATTGCCTATGCGAGGGACGGCTATCCGCTGGTCGAGCGCGCCGCGGCGACGATCCAGACGGTCGAAGGGTTGTTTCGGAAACACTGGCCCACTTCGGCCGCGGTCTATTTGCCGAACAACGAAGTCCCGACGCCCGGCACTCTCTTCACCAACAAGACGCTCTCCGAAACTTATGCCCGCATTCTCGAAGAAGCCGAGAGCGCGGGTGCCGACCGCGTCGCGCAAATCGAGCGCGCGCGCAAAGCCTGGTCGCACGGTTTCGTCGCGGAAGCAATCGACAGATTCTGCCGGACGCAGGAGGTGATGGACGTCAGCGGCTCGCCGCACCGTGGCGTCCTGCGCGGCGACGACATGGCCCGCTGGCAGCCCACGATCGAAGCGCCGCTGACCTACGACTACGGGCGCTATACCGTCTGCAAGGCGGGTGTCTGGAGCCAGGGTCCGGTGATGCTGCAGCAGCTCGCGCTGTTGAAAGGCTTCCCGATGGACGGACTCGATCCCACCGGCCCGGAATTCATCCATCTGCAGATCGAATGCGCCAAGCTTGCGTTTGCCGACCGCGAAAAATTCTACGGCGACCCGAAATTCACCGAGATCCCGATCGAAACGCTGTTGTCCGACGCTTATAATGACGAGCGCCGCAAATTGATCTCGGATAGGGCGTCGATCGATTTTGTCCCCGGCTCCGTCGAAGGCTTCGGCGCGGTGGTGAAGCTGCGCCGCCAGGAGGGTCATCGCGAAGCCGTCGGCGCCATGGGTGCCGGCGAACCCACCGTCGGCCGTTTCGGCGAGGTGCGCGGCGACACCGTCCATTTCGATATTATCGACCAGGCGGGCAACATGATCTCGGCGACGCCGTCGGGCGGCTGGCTGCAGTCCTCGCCGGTGATTCCGGAACTCGGCTTTTGCTTGGGTAGCCGCGCGCAGATGTTCTGGCTCGAGGAAAACCACCCGGCCGCGCTCGCGCCGGGTAAGCGGCCGCGCACCACGCTGAGCCCGACCATGGCACTGCGCGACGGCGAGCCCTATCTGGCGTGGGGTTCGCCGGGCGGCGACCAGCAGGATCAATGGACCACGCAATTCTTCCTGCGGCATGTTCATGCCAAGATGAACCTGCAGGAAGCGATCGATGCCCCCGCCTGGCACTCGGAGCATTTTCCGATCTCGTTCTGGCCGCGCACGGCGCGGCCCGGCGTGCTCGTGGTCGAAAACCGCGTTCCCAAAGCCACAGTCGATGCGCTGAAGGGCCTTGGTCACATCGTCGAAGTGGGTCCCGACTGGTCGGAAGGCCGCCTGACTGCGGCATCAAGGGTCGGCCGCCGCCGGCGCGCCGCCGCCAATCCGCGCGGCATGCAGGGCTACGCAGCCGGACGGTAAAGAATATGACCTGGTCGATCATCGCCCGCGACGAATTGACCGGCCAATTCGGTATCGCGGTCGCCACCAGGTTCTTCGCCGTGGGCGCGCGCGTGCCTTATATCGCCGCGGGTCTAGGCGCGATCGCGACCCAGGCGCTGGTCAACCCATATTACGGCATTGACGGCCTGAAACTGTTTCGCGATGGCCGCACACCACGCGAGATCATAGCAACCCTGATCGCCGCCGACAGCGGCCGCGACAGCCGGCAATTGCACGTGATGGATGCATACGGCCGCATCGCCTCCCATACCGGCAGCGAATGCATCGACTGGTGCGGACACGTTGAGGGCGAGGACTTCTCGATCGCCGGCAACATGCTAACCGGCGCACGGGTGTTGGACGAGACCGCGCGCGTCTACGCCGAAAACAACATGCTGCCGTTTGCACGACGCCTGATAATGGCGATGCACGCCGGCGAGGCAGCCGGCGGCGACAAACGCGGCAGACAATCGGCGGCCCTGCTGGTTTACGGCGACGACGAATGGTCCATGCTCGACCTGCGCGTCGACGACCACGCCGATCCGCTCGCCGAACTCGGGCGTCTCGAACAGGTCAGCCGCGAGCGCTGGGTGCATTTCCGACGGTTCCTGCCTACACGCCTGAATCCGGGCGGTGTTACCGACCGCGCGACCATCGACGCCGAAATGGAAGCCAGCATCCAAAGCCGCGATGGCGAACCGTAAATGACCCCGCGAACCGAAGGTGGCATCCTTGATGCATACCGGAACGGGCGGAAGTGATCGGTGGTTCCGGGGTTAATGTAATCGGTAGCGCCAACGGCGGCGCAAGGGCGAATATGGGGGCGACGATGAAGGTTTACCGTTGGGCGTTGGTGACAACCGTGCTTTTGCTGTGGCTTGGAGCGGCCGCGCAGGCACAGACCACCCTGCGCATTGGCCTTGCGGAAGATCCCGACATCCTCGACCCCTCGATCGCGCGCACTTATGTCGGCCGCATCGTCTTTTCGGCATTTTGCGACAAGCTTTTCGACATCGACGAGAAGCTCAACATCGTGCCGCAACTGGCGCTGTCGCACGAGACATCGGCCGACGGCAAGGCGATGACGATCAAGTTGCGACCGGGCGTCAAATTCCACGATGGCGAACCGCTGGACGCCGAAGCCGCGAAATTCTCGATCGAGCGTCACATGACGTTGCCGACGTCGTTTCGCAAGTCCGAACTTTCCAGCGTCGACCATGTCGAGGTCGTCGATCCCCTGACCATCAAGCTGGTCCTCAAGACACCGTACTCGCCGCTGATCGCGCAGCTCACCGACCGCGCAGGCATGATGGTGTCGCCGAAAGCAGCCAGGGAAGCAGGCGACAAATTCGGGCTGCACCCGGTTTGCGCTGGTCCTTACAAATTCGTCGAACGCGTGCCGCAGGACCGCATGGTATTCGAGAAGTTCGCCGATTACTGGAACAAGGATAATGTTTTCATCGACCGTGTGGTGTTCTACCCGATCGTCGATGCCACGGTGCGGCTCGCCAATCTCAAATCGGGCGGCCTTGACCTGATCGAGCGCGTGCTGGCGACCGATATCAAGGACGTGCGCGCCGATTCCAGGCTTGTGCTGTCGACGGCGCCCGAGCTCGGCTATCTCGGCCTCACCATCAATATCGCCAACGATAAAAACAATGGCGCGCTCAGTCAGTCGGTGAAGGTACGGCAGGCGCTGGATTTATCGATCGACCGCGAGGCGCTCAATCAGGTCGTCTTCAACGGCGAATTCACTCCGGGCAATCAGTGGGTCAGCCCGGTCCATCCCTTCTATCAAAAGTCGTTTCCGATTCAGCCCCGCAGCGTCGAAAAGGCCAAGACGTTGTTGAAAGAAGCCGGCGTCGCCCTGCCCGTCAGCGTCGATTACATGGTCACCAAGGGCGCGGAGAATGAGGCCGTCGCCCAAGTCGTCCAATCGATGGCGGCCGAGGCCGGTTTCGATCTCAAAATCCGTGTGATCGAATTTGCAACCTCGTTCAAGCAGGCCCAGGCCGGCGAATTCCAGGTCTTCCAGATCAACTGGAGCGGCCGAATCGATCCTGACGGCAACTCCTACGTCTTCATGCACTCCAAGGCGCCGCAGAACGACGGCGGCTATTCCAATCCGGAAGCCGACAAGCTGATGGAGGAAGCGCGCCTGGTCGCCGATCCGGCGCAGCGAAAAGCGATCTATGAGAAGCTGACGGGAATCCTGCTCAACGACGAGCCGATCATTTATCTCTACCACCGCAAACTGCTGTTCGCCCACACGACCAAGCTCGAAGGATACAAGCAGATGCCCGACGGACTGATCCGCGTGGTGGGGCTGAAGCTGAAATGAGAACCGCGGCGCACGGGCCATTGCGATGTTGAGTTTCCTCGCCAAGCGTCTCGCGCAGTTGATCCCGACACTGTTCTTCGTGTCGATCATGATCTTCTCGTTGCAGCACCTGCTGCCCGGCGATCCGGCGCTGGTGATGGCCGGTGAGGAACGCGATCCCGCCGTGATCGAACAAATCCGCCAGCAATACCGGCTCGATCGTCCGATCCCGGTGCAATACTTTTATTGGGCCAAAGGCGTGCTGTCCGGCGACCTCGGTGAATCACTTCGCATCAAGGTGCCGGTCGTCGAATTGATCGAACAGAAATTGCCCGTCACGCTGCAGTTGGGGTCGATGGCGCTGGTGATCGCCCTCTTGATCGGAATTCCGGCCGGCATCGTCTCGGCCGTGAAGAAAGGCACCGTTTGGGATTACGGCGCAAACCTGTTTGCGCTCTGGGGCATCTCGACGCCGAATTTCTGGCTTGGGATCATGTTGATCTTCCTGTTCTCGATCAAACTCGGCTGGCTGCCGGCTTCAGGCTTCGTTCCGCTTTCGGAAAACTGGCGCGTTAGCCTCGCCTCCACCATCATGCCGGCATTCGTGCTCGGCAACGCTATCGCCGCCGTGCTGATGCGTCATACCCGCGCCGCCATGCTGCAGGTTCTTGACAGCGACTTCATCCGCACGGCCCGCGCAAAGGGTATTTCGGAACCTGCCGTCATTCTCAAGCATGCCCTGCGCAACGCGCTGACGCCGGTCATCACGCTCGGCGCGCTCGAACTCGGCACACTGCTATCGGGAGCCGTGCTCACCGAGCAGATCTTTTCCATTCCGGGTTTCGGCAAGCTGATCGTCGACGCGGTGTTCAATCGCGATTACGCCGTCGTGCAAGGTGTCGTGCTGGTGACCGCCACCATCTACATTACGCTGAACCTGATCGCCGATTTCGCCTACATCCTCGTCAATCCGCGCCTGAGAGATAATTCATGACCGAGGCTGCGCTCGACGTCGCGGCGGTTGCGAGTGCTGACGACTGGGAAAGCCCGGCGCTGCGCACATTGCACCGGTTGTTCCGGCGCAAGGGCGCGGTCGTAGGATTGATCGTGATTGCAACCTTTATCCTGCTCGCGCTATGTGCGCCCTTGATAGCGCCCTACGATCCCCTCGCCACCAGCTGGACGCTGGTGCGCAAGCCGCCCTCATTGCTGCACTGGTTCGGCACGGACGATCTCGGCCGCGATGTTCTCAGCCGCGTGATCTATGGAACGCGCGCCTCGCTCGCGGCGGGCGCCATCTCGGTCTGCATCGCCTTTAGCGTCGGCGTGCCGCTGGGGCTGTTGTCCGGCTACCGCGGCGGTTTCCTCGATGCGTTGATCAGCCGTATCACCGACGCCATGCTGGCTTGCCCGTTTCTGATACTGGCCATCGCGTTGGCGGCCTTCCTGGGCCCGAGCCTGGGCAACGCCATGATCGCGATCGGCATTTCTACGACGCCGATCTTCGTGAGGCTGACCCGGGGGCAGACCATGAACGTCAAGGTGGAGGATTATGTCGAAGCGGCGCGCGCCGTCGGCAATCCGCCCTGGCGGATCGCGTTGGTTCACATCATGCCGAATATCATGCCGGCGCTGCTGGTGCAGGCGACCCTGTCGATCGCTGCCGCCATCATCGCCGAAGCGGCACTTTCGTTCCTCGGGCTTGGCCAGCAACCGCCGGCGCCATCCTGGGGCAGCATGCTCAATGCCGCGCAGCGGTTCCTGACCAACGCGCCCTGGATGGCGTTGTGGCCGGGCCTCGGGATTTTCCTGGTGGTGCTCAGTTTCAACCTGGTCGGTGACGGCCTGCGTGACGCGCTCGATCCGAGGGAAGAACGGTGATTGTATTCCTCGTCGTGAGGAGGCGCTTCTTCAGTGCCGTCTCGAACCCTGGTCGCACCCATGGAAAGCGACCAGCGCCGATACCCTTGAGACGCGGCGAAGACGCCGCTCCTCGGGAATGAAGTCGCACCAAGTGTCGTCTTAGACCACCGTCTCACGCATCACTCTTCGGCAATCCATCTCGTATTCGAGATCGACCACCGGTGGGCGGGCAAAATGCCAGGTCAGGCCGGAGCGCATCGCGCCGTGGCGAACCAACTCATCGGCGACAACCGGATGAAAGTCGCGGATCGAATAGGCCTGCACGGCCGTCGTATCCTCCCAGCGAAACCCGAAGGTCTCGAGCCGGGTCTCCATTTCGTTGACGGTGCGCTGCACCTTCTCCTTCAACCCCTCGGGGCTGACATCGCGGTAGCGCACGATGCGCTCGGGATAGCTGCCGCTGCCGCCGCGCGTTTCGGCGCCGCCGGCGATCACGAATGTCGGCATCTTGTTCCGGCTCGGCCGCGTAAACGAGAATGCATAGAATGACGGCTCGTCTGGCGGGTCGATCTCCGGACAGACGTTGCTGCGCGCCACCGGATTCGTCGTGCCGTCGAACAAGCCCCATTGCGCCAGCGTCTTGACGTAATGCTGGTTGAAGGCGCGGAACCCGTCTTCGGTAAACGCTGCGGGCGAACGCAGTTCGCAGGCGCAGAACGACGTCAACGGACGTCCAGCCGCTTCGATAAATTTCGCGACTTGCACAAACCCCTCGGCCAAGGGCAGTAGCCGGTCAAAGCGCACACGTTCGATCTCGAAGCCGGGATTAGCCGCGGCGCCGCTCGAATATTGGAATACGGCTGGAATGAACCGGTAATTGCCGGCCGGAAAATCCTGTGTGGTCATGCCCCGCGCCCTCGATTGACTCTAACCACAATGGCATGTCGGCGCACCCGATGCCATCGGATGCAATGCGGGGGCACGCGCCGCGGCCGCAACAAAAATAGCGACCGGCCGACGCTAGGTAGGTTTGAGCGCCTTACCCAGATCGAAGTCCGCGATTTCCCTGGCCCGCTGCGAGGTGGCGCCCGCCCGGTGATCGGTTGCGATCGCGACATAGACCGCGGGCAGCACGAACAAGGTAAACAGTGTTCCGATCGACATGCCGGCGACGACCACCAGACCGATCGAAAAGCGGCTTGCCGCGCCCGCGCCGGTCGCCATCAACAGCGGAATCAATCCGGTGACCATCGCCGCCGTCGTCATGAGGATCGGTCGAAGCCGGACTCGCGCCGCCATCTCGATTGCCGAGCGCCGGTCCAGCCCCTCGTTGCGCTGCAACTCGTTGGCGAACTCAACCATCAGAATGCCGTGCTTGCTGATCAGCCCCACCAGGGTCAACAGCCCCACCTGTGTATAGATATTCATGGTGGCTACGCCGAAGAACAGCGGCAGCAACGCGCCGACGATCGCCATGGGAACGCTGATCATGATCACCAGGGGATCGCGCAGGCTCTCGAACTGCGCAGCCAGCACCAGGAAGATGATGATCAGCGCGAAGCCGAAGGTGACCGCGAGCTGGTTGCCCTCCTGCACATATTGGCGGGAGTCCGCCAGATAGTCGTGGCTGAAACCGGCCGGCAGCTTCTTGGCTTCACCCTCCAGGAAGTCCACCGCCTGCCCGACAGTCACGCCCGGCATCGGCACGGCCTGAAAGGTTGCAGAGTTCAGCTGGTTGTAATGTGTCAGGGCGTTAGGGTCGGTCCCGGTTTGGATCGATACCAGCGTCGACAACGGCACCTGCTGCCCGGTCGGCGACGAGACATAATATTCGCCGAGTGCCTCCGGCGACAACCGCTTGTCGCGCGGCACCTGCGGGATCACCTGGTAGGATCGCCCCTCGAGGTTGAACCGGTTCACATAGTTGCCGCCAAGCAGCGTCGCGAGCGTGTTGCCGATGCTCGCCATGGTGATGCCGAGATCGCTGGCCTTCGAGCGGTCGATCTTGATCCGCACCACCGGTTGGTTGAAGTCGAGGTCGCTATCCGAGACGATGAACAGGCCGCTCTTGCGCGCGGCGTCCTTCAGTTTCAGCATCTGCTCATAGACCGCCTGGAAGCTCGTGGTCGAATTGATCACCATCTGTACCGGCAATCCGCCGGGGCCGCCGGGCAACGGCGGCAGGTTGAACGCAAATGCGTTGACGCCTTCGATCTTGCTGAGCTCTCCCTGAACCAGAGGCTTGAGTGCGACCGAAGAACGCTTGCGCTCGTCCCATGGCTTGAGCAGCATCCCGGCGATGCCGTTTTGCGGCCCGTTGATGCCGTTCAGGACGAAGCGCAGATCGGTTTCGGGAAATTTCGCAAACGCCTTGTCGAGCTTCTCGCCGTAATAATCCGCGTAATCGATATTGGCGTATTTCGGTGCCTTGGTTACGGCAAACACGATGCCCTGATCTTCTTCGGGCGCCAGTTCTTTCGAGGTATGCATGTACAGGAAACCGACCAGCCCGAGAATGGTCAGGGCGAACAGGCCGGTGATCGGGCGATAGTCGAGCGACCGATCGAGCAGCCGGCCGTACCGGTGCGTGACCGAGCCGAACACCCGGTTGACGATTTTTGCAAATCGCCCCTCCTCGGCGCTCTTGAGAAACACCGAACACATCATCGGCGACAGCGTCAGCGCGATGACGCCGGAGACGATCACCGAACCGGCCAGAGTAAATGCGAATTCGCGGAACAACGCACCGGTGAGGCCGCCGAGGAAGCCGATCGGCGCGTACACCGCCGCCAGCGTGATGGTCATGGAGATGACGGGACCGACGATCTCGCGGGCGCCCTGAATGGCAGCCTGCACCGGCGGTTTGCCCTCCTCCAGATGTCGGTGGATGTTCTCCACCACCACGATGGCATCGTCGACCACGAGCCCGATCGCCAGCACCATCGCCAGCAGCGTCAAAAGGTTGATGCTGAAACCCATCGCCAGCATCAGGCTGCAGACACCGATCAGCGACAGCGGAATGGTAACGACGGGGATGATCACCGAACGGAACGAGGCGAGAAACAGGAAGATGACCACGACCACGATGATGATCGCCTCACCCAGCGTTTTCTCCACCTCGTCGATCGAGGATTGAATGAACTTGGTCGAGTCGTAGGCCACCTTCATTTTCATCGACGGCGGCAGGTTGCGTTCCAGTTCCGGGAACAGCGCGCGGACCCCCTTCACGATCGTCAGCGGGTTGCCCTGCGGCGTCGCCTGAACGCCGATGAAGATCGCATGCTCGCCGTTGAAGGCGACACTGGCGTCGGTGCTTTGCGCCGCGAGTTCGACGGTGGCGATATCCTCCATCCGCACGAAACCGCCGTCCTTGGATTTGACGATCATGCGCTTGAACTGATCGATATTCTGCAGGTCGGTATTGGTCGAGACGTTCGAGACGATGAAAAAGCCCTTGGACTGGCCCGCCGCGGCCTGGAAGTTGTTGGCGGCGATCGCGGCCGAAACGTCGTTGGGCGAGACACCGCGGCCCGCCATGCGCACGGGATCGAGCCACAAACGCATCGCAAAGGTCTGGCCGCCGAGAATATCGGCCGATGCCACGCCATCGACCGTCGAAAGAACCGGCTGGACCACGCGCGTCAGGTAGTCCGATATCGCCGATCCCGACAGACTTTCGCTGGAGAAGCCGAGATACATCACCGCCGTGGTCTGACCGGTGGTCTTGGTGACGATCGGATCGTTCGATTCCTTCGGGATCAGGTACCTGACCGAATTGACCTTGGCGAGAACTTCGGTCAGCGCCTGGTTCGGATCGAAATTCAGCTTGATGTAGACCTGGATGGTGCTGGTGCCCAGCACCGAAGACGAGGTCATATAGTCGACGCCTTCCGCGGAAGCGACGGCCTGCTCGATCGGCGTGGTGATGAAGCCCTGAATCAGGTCGGCCGATGCGCCGGGATAGACGGTAGTGACGTTGACGACCGTATTGGACAGCTTGGGATACTGCCGGATCGGAAGGCTGGTCGCGGCCTTGAACCCGATCAGCAGGATCAGCAGGCTCACGACCACCGATAATACCGGCCGCTTGATGAAAATGTCGGTCCAGACCATCTTGATAGGCTCCGAAACTCAGATACCGATCCGCTTCGATCGGTTCGCGGTCACAATCTCGTCGGTTGAGCAGGGTCTCGGAAAAGCCGGCTCCGGCTTTTCCGGATCATGCTGTCAGTAGCGCGGCGGATTGTCCGGAATCGGCGGGGCCCCATCGGCGGAGATCGCCACCGCCGCGCCCGACTGCAGCTTGAGCTGGCCCACCGCGACCACGCGATCGCCGGCCTTTACGCCGCTGAGGACTTCGACCTTTCCGCCGACCCGGTTGCCGGTGCGCACGAAGGTACGAACGGCGGTCAGGCTGGTCTTGCCGTCGTCCTCTTTCTTCTCGGTGAGAAGGTAGACCGAATCTCCGTACAGCGTGTAGTCGACGGCCGTTTCAGGGATGGTAACGACCGCGGGATTGTCCGGCAGCACTACCGTCGTCGTGGTGAACATGCCGGGCTTCAGGATACGATCGGGGTTGTTGATCGTGGCCTGAACGCGGATGTTGCGGGTATCGGTGTTGATCTGCGGCTCGATGGTGGTGATCTTGCCTTCGAAAACCCTGCCGGGATAGGCATCGACCACGACCCGGACGGTCTGCCCGTCCTTCAGCATCGCGCTGGCTTTTTCCGTGGTCGTGAAGTTGGCGTAGATCACCGAGAGATCGGTCAACGTCACGATCATGCTGCCCGCAGTGAGGAACTGACCGACCTCGACATGGCGAACGCCGAGTACACCGTCGAATGGCGCCCGCACCAGCTTCTGCGAAATGATGGCCTCGGTCTTGGCGATGCCGGCGTTGGCCTGGTCAAACGCGGCTTGCGCCTGGTCAGCGGTCGCCTGCGGTCCGAACTGGCGTGCCGCGAGTGCCTTGGCGCGTTCCAGCTGCAATTGCGCCACGACGGCCTGCGCCCTGAAGTTCGCAAGATCGCCCTGCTCCGGGCCGTCGAACAGCTGCACCAACGGGCTGCCGGCTTTCACGGTGGCACCGGCCGTGAACATGATGGCGGTGATACGTCCGCCGACATCGGAAGTGACATTGACCTGATGCTCGGCGGCGAGATCGCCGACCGCCGTCAACAGGTTCGGAATCACCTCGGACTTGGCCTCCGCAACGGAAACCGGCGTCGGCGGCGGCTTGTTGTGGGCGAAGAATTCCGCGATCATATGGCTGCGAAAGGCGTTGAAACCGACCAGCGCGCCCACGAGCAGCGCCAGCGATAACCCGACGACAATGAACCACCGCAGCGTCCGCACCGGACGCGTGCGCGGCTTTTCGACGATCGGCTTGCCCGCAATATTGGCTTCGGTCGCAATATTCATGTCATGCGCTCTCTGCAGTGACCGGTCGCGCCGCATCCGGCGACACGCCGCGGACCAGATGGAAATTGATGGCGGCTTCGTTAAGCCCGATGCCGCGGAGAAGAAATTCGCAAAGCTGACGTTCAAGATCGGGCGTGTCGCCATACGACAGACAGGGGACGGCCGGAAGTCTCACCAGAGCCGCCATCAACACGGTATGATGGGCAAACCAGAACAGATTGAGCGGCTCGCCGCCGATCCGCGACGCATCGCCGGCCACCACGGCGCGATCGAGCGACGCGGTAAAGACCGGCCCGATCAGATCGCCGACCTTGCCATAGAGCAGCCTGGCGAATTCGCCGTCATCGAGATGGCTCGTGGTCATGAGCCTGATGCGTTGCGCCTCCTCGTCGTCGGCAGCACCAGCGATCTGCACGAAGTGCCGGACCATACCCCTGATCAGCTCGATCAACGTTCGGGTCGACGGTTCCTGCCCGAGCAGATACACCAAAACCGGATCCGCCTCGCACTCCTCGGCGAGAATTTCGGCATACAGCGCCGCCTTGGACGGGAAGTGCTTGAACAGCAGCCCTTCCGAGATCGCGGCCGCCGCCGCCACGCTCTTGGTCGTGGTTCCTGCAAAGCCGTTACGGGCGAAGCACCGCTTGGCGGCACCCAGGATCAGTTGCCGACGGAGGTCGCTGGTCATGCGCAGGGTTGACATAAGGAGCGTGAGTAATCACTCACCACACAGAAGTCAACTGAGTAAATAAGTTGCCTGGCTTCGGCTGAACCGCAGCCAACACTCCAAGTATTTGAAGTTACGTAGATTATATACGATGCCATTCCCGGGCGTCAGCCTCGGGACTCGGCCGACCGGCCCTAGATCGGGCTGAAGCCGAGCGCACCGCGGATGCAATTCACGATGAAGGTGCCGTCCCGGTTGGACAGCGCCCGCTCCAGATTCGCGCCGTCGATCTTGACGCTGGCAAAGCGCGGCCCGGCAGAGACGTCCTGCAATGACGGTGCGAAAGCTTCAACTTCGGCCATCGTCGATATCGCGCGGGTGTCGCCGATCCCGCAAGCCTGGGCGACGCCGACGAGATCGACCACCGAGGCGGTATGGCTGGTCTGGCCGCCGGTTTCGCCGTAGCGCTCGTTGTCGAGCACGACGATGGTGAGGTTGCCGGGCTTTTGCAGGCCGACGGTCGCAAGGCTACCCATCCCCATCAGCATCTCGCCGTCGCCGGTAATCACCAGCACCGGCAGCTTCGGCTGTGCCAGAGCGATACCGAGCCCGATCATGACGGCGCCGCCCATCGCGCCCCACAAGTAGAAATTGCGATCGTCGTCACCCGCGGCAGCGATATCGTAGGTCGAGGCACCCAACCCGCCGACCACGATGGCATCCTTGCGCTTGGCCAGCAGGGTGGAAACCACGCTGCGCCGTTCAAGAAGATTAGCTTTGGCTTTGCTCATTTCACGAAAACCTTTGCACCGATAAGGCGCTGCGACAGCAATACCGCGGTCGGCGTGCAGGCATTGTAGGCTTGGCTTGCCGCGGCCTCGACGACTTCACGGACCTCATCGGGACGTGTGGCGCGCAACGTTTTGATTCCGGACAATTCGAACACGGCCTGGGTGTTCGATCCCATCGGCACCTGCCAGGGATTGAACTCGCCCCATTCGCCGCGCATCGTCACCAGCGTCAGGAACGGCAAGCGCAGCACCTGCGTCAACGACAACATATTAATGCAGTTGCCGACTCCGCTCGACTGCATCAGGAGCACGCCGCGCTGGCCGCCGGCCCAGGCCCCCGCCAACAGCGCTACCCCTTCCTCTTCCGTCGTCAGCGGGACTGCCCGCATCGAAGGCTCGCCCAGCACGCGGTCGATCAGCTGCGAGTGTCCGGCATCCGGCACATACGGCACCTGACGGACGTCGAAACGTTTCAGGATCGCAAAAATATCCTCCGGCCAGGTCGGCAGGGTTTCGGAGGCCGTGTCGGCGCGGGCGTGCATTTTCATTTCCAGCCGGTTGACGAGACTGTATTTCAGTGCGGGACTGTAGACGGCGCCAGGATTTCGAAAAGAGCGGAAACGGCATATCGGTCTTCCCCAAAGAGTATGGCAGCATGAATGCGGATACGCGAGAGTTGGCGGCCCACTTCGACATCGAGAAACTGACGCCGGAATTCTACGCCAACCCCTATCCGACCTACCGTGCACTGCGGGAGCACGAACCGGTCAAGCGGCTGCCCAACGGTTCCTATTTCCTGACGCGCTATGACGACCTGGTCAGCGCTTACAAGAGCACCAAGCTTTTTTCTTCCGACAAGAAAAAGGAATTCGCGCCGAAATACGGCAATTCACCGCTCTACCAGCACCACACGACCAGCCTGGTTTTCAACGACCCGCCGGCACATACAAGGGTGCGGCGGCTGATCATGGGCGCACTGTCGCCGCGCGCCATCGCCGAAATGGAGCCCGGTCTGATCGCCATGGTCGACCGGCTCCTCGACGCGCTCGCCAGCAAAGACGACGTTGAATTGATCGCCGATTTTGCCGCCGCGATTCCGGTTCAGGTGATCGGCAACCTGCTCGACGTTCCCATGGAGGAGCGTGAGCCGCTGCGCGACTGGTCGCTGGCGATTCTGGGCGCGCTGGAGCCCGTCATCAGCCCCGAAGCATTCGCGCGCGGCAATGCGGCGGTAAAGGATTTTCTCGGCTACCTCGAAATCCTGGTCGCGCGGCGACGCGCCAAACCGGGCAATCCAGAACGCGACGTCCTGACGCGCCTTATGCGGGGTGAGGAGAATGGTGAGCGGCTGCTGCACACGGAGTTGCTCCATAACTGCATCTTCCTCCTCAACGCCGGCCACGAGACCACCACCAACCTGATCGGCAACGGGCTGGTGGCGCTGTCGGACCATCCCGCTCAGAAACAACGGCTGGCCGAGCAGCCCGACCTCATCAAAACCACGATCGAGGAAATCCTGAGGTTCGAGAGTTCGAACCAACTCGGCAACCGCATGACGACAGAACCCGTCGAACTCAGCGGCGTCGCACTGCCGGCCGGTACACCGGTGACCCTCTGTATCGGCGCCGCCAACCGTGACCCGGCGCACTTCGCCGACCCCGAGAACCTCGACATCGGCCGCTCGCCGAACCGGCATCTCGCTTTCGGCACCGGCGCGCATCAATGCGCGGGCATGGCGCTGGCGCGACTGGAAGGCGCGATCGCGATCTCGCGGTTTCTGGCGCGATTTCCCGCGTACAGGCTCAACGGCGCTCCGGTACGAGGCGGCCGGGTTCGGTTTCGCGGGTATTTAAAAGTGCCGTGCGTGGTTGGTCACTGAGGCTCATAGTGATAGCTCGCGCTATCATACCACCGCGCGGTGTCGTTCGATGCAGGTTTGCAAAACCTCATCCATCGGCCTTGACCACCAGTCATGCGAAAAAATCTCGATTTCGGAATAGCCGGCAAAACCCTGCACTTCAACCGCCGCACGGACCGACCTGATATCGATCACGCCGTCGCCCATCATGCCGCGATCGTTGAGGATGTCCTTGGTCGGCACCAGCCAGTCACAGACATGAAACGCCAGCAAGCGTTCCTTGCCGGCGCGGGCGATCTGCGGCAACAGTTCGGGATCCCACCAGATGTGATAGACGTCGAGCGCCACCCCTAGCGCGCCGCTGCGTTGCGGATCCAACCGGTCGCAAATATCGAGCGCCTGCTTTGTGGTATTCACACAGGCGCGGTCAGCTGCATAGGCCGGGTGCAGCGGCTCGATCGCGAGCGGCATATCGGCCTGCCTGGCATAGGCCAACATCTCCGCGATGGCATCGTCGAGTTGCGCCCGCGCCCCGGCGATATCCTTCGAGACCGCGCTGCCCGGTCGCGAATATTGCTGCAACCCGCCCGCGACCAGCACGATGCACGGCGCGCCCAACGCCTTGGCCTCGTCAACCGCGCGGCGATTGTCGTCGCGCACCTCAGGGCGATGCGCGGCATCCGCGGTGAACATGCCGCCGCGGCAGTAACCCGTCAGCTCCAGCCCGGCATCGCGCACCGCGCGGACCGCGCGATCAAGCCCGATCGTTGCGACCTGATCGCGCCAGGGGTCGATGGCGCGGATGCCGTGCCGCGCACATGCCTCGATGATCTCGGCAAGATCCCCCTGCTTGCGCACCGTCGCCGTGTTGAGCGACAGCCAGCGATGGTCGTTGGAAAAATCCCGCATTACTGTTCGATGCCGCGTTGCATCAACACGGTTTTCATGCGCCGCGTCGCCAGTTCGGGATTGGCGAGCAGCCCTGCCCTGTCCGCCAAACGAAACAGCTCGGCCAGGTGCAGCGTCGAGCGTGTGCTTTCCTGGCCTCCGACCATGGTGAAATGATCCTGATGACCATTGAGATAGGCCATGAATACGATGCCGGTCTTGTAGAAGCGGGTGGGCGCCTTGAAGATATGGCGCGACAGCGGCACTGTCGGTTCCAGCACGTCGCGGAAACCGGCCTCGTCGTCCGCGGCCAACCGTGACAACGCGTAGGACGCCGCGGGGGCGATCGCATCGAAGATGCCGAGCAGCGCATGCGAGAAGCCCTGCACATCGCCGGCGATCAGTTCTGCATAGTTGAAATCGTCGCCGGTATACATCTTGACGTTCTTGTCGAGCCGCCGGCGCATGTCGATCTCGCGCTGCTTGTCGAGCAGCGAAACCTTGACGCCATCGACCTTCGACGCGTTGGCGTTGATGACGCCGACGGCTGTGTTCATCGCCTCGTCGAGGCTTGCAGTGCCCCAGTAACTCGCAAGCGCCGGATCGAACATGTCGCCCAGCCAATGGATGATGACGGGTTCACGGACCTGCGACAGCACGCGGTCGTAAACTCCGGCATAATCATCGGCGTTACGGCCGAGTCTCGCCAGCGCGCGCGAGGCCATCAGGATGATCCGCCCGCCCGCCTTTTCAACCGCGGCGATCTGTTCCTCATAGGCCCGGATCACGTCGTCGAGGCTTTTTGCATCTTCCACGGCCAGGTGATCGGTTCCAGCGCCGGAGAACACCAGCGCGTTGCCCCTCGCCTTCGCCGCCGCGACCGAACGCCGGATCAATTCCAGCGAGGTCGGCCAATCCAACCCCATGCCACGCTGGGCGGTGTCCATCGCTTCGGCGACGCCGAGGCCGAGGTCCCAAACATGCTCGCGAAACGCGATCGTCTTGTCCCAATCGACGGCCGCGCTGAGCCACGGATCGACATCGGCCAGGGGATCGGCCACCACATGGGCGGCGGAGAAAGCGACACGATTTAGCGTGCCCTGCAGCTTGGCCGGAAACGACCGCGATGCCGCCAGGCGGTAGGTCTCGATGGCACGACCCGCGATCGGCAGCTTCAATTGATAGGACGAAGCAGGCAAAACCGGCTTGTTCATGGTCCTGGTCCTCACACCTTGATCGGAGCGACGTCGATCCAGCGCCGTTCGCGCCAGCTCTGCAACGCGCATTCCGCCAGCTGCACGCCCTTGGCGCCTTCGAGCAGCGTATATTTGTAGGGCGCATCCTCGCAGACGTGGCGGATGAACATCTCCCACTGCTCCTTGAAGCCGTTGTCGTAAACGACATTCTCCGGCAGCTTCTGCCAGTCCGCATAGAAATCGTGCAACCGCTTCTCGTCCGGATTCCACACCGGCCGCGGCGTGGCCTGCCGCGCCTGGATCACGCAGTCGGTGAGGCCTGCCACTGCCGAACCATGGGTACCGTCGACCTGAAAGGTGACGAGATCGTCGCGATAGACCCGCGTGACCCACGACATGTTGATGTGCGCGATCACGCCACCCTTCAAACGGAAGGTGGCGTAAGCGGAATCGTCCGCCGTCGCCGCATACTTCTTTCCCTTTTCGTCGAAGCGCTCCGGAATATCGGTGGTGCCGATGCAGCTCACGCTTTCCACCTCGCCAAAGAGATTGTCGAGGACGTAGCGCCAGTGGCAGACCATGTCGAGAATGATGCCGCCGCCGTCTTCGCTTCGGTAATTCCAGGACGGCCGCTGCGCCTCCTGCCAGCCACCCTCGAACACCCAGTAACCGAACTCGCCGCGCACCGCGAGCATCCGGCCGAAGAAACCGGAATCGCGTAGAAAAGCCAATTTCTTCAGGCCCGGCAGGAACAGCTTGTCTTGCACGGTGCCATGCTTGACGCCCCTGGCGTTGGCCAGTTTCAGCACCGCCACCGCCTCCTCAAGGTTAGTCGCGATCGGCTTCTCGCAATAGACGTGCTTGCCGGCATTGATCGCCTTGGTCAGCAGCGAGGGGCGCGCCTGCGTGGTCGCGGCGTCGAAGAAGATGCTGTCGCTTTTCTCGGCCAGCGCCTTGTCGAGATCGGTGGTCCAGCGCGTCACATTGAACTGCTTGGCAAGGCGCTCGACCTTTGCGGCATCGCGACCCACCAGGATCGGGTCCGGCATCATGCGGTCGCCGTTCGAAAGCAGCACACCGCCCTGGTCGCGAATGGCAACGATCGAACGGATCAGATGCTGGTTCAGTCCCATGCGACCGGTGACACCGTTCATGATCACGCCGAGGCGTTGTGTCGTCATATTGCTTGCTCCTTTATTCTTGCTTTTGGCTGGTTGAGTGGCGCCAACATCGTCCAGTCCGGATGCACGGATGTGGCAAAACCCGGCGTGAGCAGCGACCCCGTCAGGAGATCGCCGTCGTGGATCGACAGCCGGATATCGCCTCCGTTGGTGACGTAGAGATCGGGATGCGCGGCAAGGTAGGCTCGCGCTTCGGCGGCGGGCGTATCGCCAAAGCCGTTGACGTAGTGATGGCCGTTGCGTTCGGCATGGCTGAGGCCGATCAGGGCGCCCAAGGCGAGGTCCTGCTGCACGCACAGCCCAGCCTGGCACGTCAGGTCCTCGCCGGTGACAAAAAACCTTTCACCACCGGCGCTCCACTTGGCAGCGCGGGTCGCGTTGACGATCGATTTGTAAATTCCCTTGCAGGACTTGGAGGAGATGCCGCGATAGCCCAGTCTACGCGCGGCCGGAAATGCGTCGTAACCATCGTCGGCTTCGTCGATGATGAAATCGCGGCTCACGAGGTCGCCTAGCGGCGACTGCCGGGTAACCTCTCGCGGCATCGGCTGCTCGATATAGAGCAGCTTCGTTGCGACCGGCGCCAGGGCCTTATCGTTGCCGAGACGCTCCTCCAGCGCATGCAGCGCCGCGAGGTCGGCATATTGCTCGTTGGCATCCAGCGTGACGCGGTAATCGTAGCCGAGCGTGACCAGCTGGTTGCCGATGCGGATCAGGCGCGCGGCATCGGCCTCGGGGTCACCGCTGAGCTTCAGTTTGAAATAGCGTGCGCCGCCATTTTCCGTGTGATCGGCGACACCGCCCACGCCATCAACCGCGTCGTCGAGGCCGACAGTGT
This sequence comes from uncultured Alphaproteobacteria bacterium, assembly GCA_963756215.1. GTDB lineage: Bacteria > Pseudomonadota > Alphaproteobacteria > Rhizobiales > Xanthobacteraceae > Bradyrhizobium. The sequence goes on from CAVWMY010000010.1 coordinate 135,389, forward strand.
GCCTGATGGCGACCCGTGACGAGCGTTCGCACCGGCGGAGAAATTGCGCGATGTCGTCACCTTGCAAGTCAGGCGACAGGCTCGCATCGATCCCCGCGATATTCCCGATCATGCCTTCGAAGAAACCGATGCCCGCGTTACGCAGCAGCGCGTCCAGGATCGCCTTGTCGATTTCGGCGGGGCCGTACGCCGCCGCGAGCGGCGGGATATCTTCGCGCCCGCAGGCCTCGACCTGTGCGGCGATGCGGCGCGCGTTCAATTCAAACGCGGTCTCGAAACCCGATGATGTCAGATAGAGCTCGCGCGCGACCCCGAGAGAGCGTCGCAACTCCGCTTCGGTCGCTTCCGGCGTCAAATGCGGCCGCTTGTCGAACCATTTTGGTACCAGCATTTCGGCGGTGGCACCGACCGACGTGCCTTTGCCTTCGAGCTCGATCTCGACCCGTACGAAAAGTTGCGCCGCCGCGCTGATCGTGACGGCGCCGAAACGAAACGGCCTGACAAATCTGACCGGTCGCTCAAAAAAGGCGATGTCGCGTACGGCCAAACGGGGCTGCGTGCTGCCAGCTTGCGTCAATCCAGCGACCCCTGCGTGAAGAAATGCTTGCGAATGCGCTGCACCAGATTGGTGAAGACCGGATCCGCCATGGCCTCGAGCGAACGCGGCCGCGGCAGCGGCACATCGTAGATCGCCGCGATTGCACCGGGACGCTCGGTCATGACAAGCACGCGGTCGGCGAGAAATACGGCTTCCGGTATCGAGTGGGTGATCAACAGCACGGTCTTGCCGGTCTCGCGCTGAATCCGCATCAGCTCGACGTTCATGCGCTCGCGCGTCATGGCGTCGAGCGCGCCGAACGGCTCGTCCATCAGCATGATCTTGGGATCGTGCACCAGCGCGCGGCAAATTGACGCCCGCTGCTGCATGCCGCCGGACAACTGCCAGGGCAGCTTCTTCTCGAAGCCCTCGAGCCCGACCAATTTCAACAGCGCCTTGGCACGCGGCAGATATTCATCGCGTGGCAGCCGCTTCATGTCGATCGGCAGCATGACGTTGGCAAGGATGTTGCGCCACGGCAGCAGCAACGAATTCTGAAACACGATTCCGACATTGCCGTGCGGACTCGTCACCTTCTCGCCCTCGACCATGATTTCCCCGCTCGAAGGCGGCATCAGTCCGGAGATCATTTTCAGCAGCGTCGACTTGCCGCAACCGGAGGGCCCGACCACGACAAAGAACTCTCCTGCATTGATATGGAAGTCCAACGGACGCAACGACGGCACATCGCCGTCGCGCGACCGGTAGGTCTTCGACACGCCGGTCAGTTGAATGCCCGGCGTGCTGGCGGTGCGATCGGAAACCACGCGCAGATGCGTGCCCGATGGCCCGGTGGTTTTCTTGGTCGCGGCGTTCATTCGGGGAGGTTCCGTATGAATGCAATCGCGAAGAGCCGGCGTTGCAAGGAAAAAAAAGCAGTCCTCAATCCGTCATTCCGGGATGGTGCGTTAGCACCAGACCCGGAATCTCGAGATTCCGGGTTCGATGCTTCGCATCGCCCCGGAATGACGCCATGCTGGCTACTCATTCGCGCGACTCTTTGGTTAGAAGTGATCGAAATTTATTTCGGCAGATAGTCGTTGGTGTAGAACGCCTTGGGATTGTCTTTCGCCTTGGCGTCGAGACCGCCATACTCCACCATCAGGTTGACACTATCGGTCATGTTCTGATCGGTAACCTGGAACGGGCGTTTGTCCTTCGTTTCCGGCGTGCGGTAGAGCGGAATGGTCAGCTCGAACCCCTGCGTCAGCGTTTCGATCTTGCCGCCCTTCGGGTTGGCGTCGAGGATCGACTGCGCGGCGCCTTTCGGGTCCTTCTCGGCCGCCTCGACCGCCTTGGTCGTCGCCGACATGAAGCGCTTCACCAAATCGGCGTTCGCTTTGACATAATCGGTATTGGCGACGAGACCGGAGCTCACCATGTGGATACCGTAGTCGGCGAACTTGATCGGATAGACGTCCTTGCCGGTAGCGTCCTTGATCTTCATCGACTGGTCCATCACGTAGCCGAGCAGAAGATCAGCCTGCCCGTTGATCACCGCATTCAATTTGGTCTGGCCGTCACCGGCAACCGTGTTGAAATCGCTTTCCTTCAAGCCTGTCTTTTTCAGGAACAGCGGCCATATCTGCGTCATCGAATCCGCCGGCGTGATCGCGACCGTTTTGCCCTTGATGTCCTCGGGCTTGCGGATGTTCTTGTCGACAAACCCCATGACCGCCATCGGGCTGGTCTGCAGCAGCACGCCGGTGGCGATGATGGGGGCGCCCTTGACGGCGGCACGCATCATGGTGGGCACGTCGACATAGCCGAAATCGGCGGTTTTAGCGGCCACGGCCTGGGTGGTTGCCGCCGAGCCGCGCCCTTCCTGGATTTCAAGATCGATGTTTTCGGCCGCGTAGATGCCCTTGGCCTTGCCGTAATAGAACGGCGCGTGCTCGCCATAGACATACCAGTTCAACATCAGCACGACCTTGTCGGCAGCCGCGGCCGGAGGTACCGCCGATGCCGTCGCAATCAATACCGCCGAAATCGCCGTCACCCATCGCACCATCGCATCCTCCCGTTCGTGTTTTATGGCGACCTTTGGTCAGGTCGCTGTTGGTGTTTCGCTGCTTAAGCGGCGAAAATGACGTCTTCGCGCTGGCTGACATGCCAGGGGATCACGAGGCGCTCGACCCGATCGACGATCCAGAACAGCACAACGCCGAGCAGCGCCAGGATCACCAGCGCCGCAAACATGGTCGGCAGGTCGAAAGTACCGATCGAGCGCTGCAGCACATAGCCGATGCCGGAATTGGAGCCGACGAATTCCCCGACTACCGCGCCGACCACGGCCAGCGTCACCGAGACTTTCAGGCCGGAGAAAATCGACGGTGTCGCGTGCGGCAGGTTGACCGCGCAAAACACCTGGAAGCGGCTGCCCTGCATCGCACGCGCGAGATCGACCATGTCGGGATCGACCGATTTGAAGCCCTGCACGGCCGACACTACCACCGGAAAAAATCCCAGCAGGAACGCCGCGATCACCTTGGGGATAATGCCGAATCCGAACCAGACCACGAAAAGCGGAGCGATCGCGACCTTCGGCACCGACTGCGAAAATACCAACAGAGGATAGACGTAGCTTTCCACCGTCTTCGAACCCGCGATCAGCATCGCGACCGGAATCCCGAACGCCGCCGAAAGCAGGAAGCCGCCGATCGTCGCGTATGTCGTCGGCCACGCCTGCCGCAACAGTTCCGGCCAGTCATGCCACAGCACCGCGACTACATCTCCGGGCGCGGGAACCTGATAGGCGGGAATACGAAACAGACGGATTGCGACATCCCAGGCTATAACGATGAAAATCAGCAGCAAAAACGGCCGAATCCACGCCGCATTCAGCGCTTTCGAGACGCTTCCGGGGCCCTCGGGCTCGGCCAATTTCCACTCCTCCCAAACACTGGTTGCTTATTGCTGAGCGACAAATTAACCCGCTGGATAATTACTGTCTAGCGGTTTCCCTTTCGGTAAAAGTCAGCCCTCGTCATCCCGGCCATGCGCCGTGATCGAACTCGCCGGCTCACGGAAAAATCAAGCGGGATGGTGCGCCGTGACCCGCGGTTTCGACACTTTATTGCCGCCGAACAGCGCGGTCGATTTTCCGGTCAAGGCCGCCAGCACCAGCGCGACCATGTGATGGAGGCGCTCGTCCTTGGCCTGTTTCGCCAGGAGATCGCGGCCAAAGATCACGCTCAAGGTCGCGCTGTTGGAGAGATAAAAAAAACTCAACGCGGCGATCGATATATAAAGCTGGACCGGGTCGACCTCGACCTGGAAGTCGCCGCTTTCGACGCCGCGCCTCACCACGGTGCGGATCATCTCGACGAACGGCGAATGCATCGATTTGACCTTGGCTGATCGCTTGAGGTGACGCGCCCGCGCCAGGTTTTCGGTGTTCAACAGCGCCAGGAATTCCGGATTGCGAATGAAATAATTCCAGGTAAAGCCGATCAGGCGTTCGATCGCCTCCGGCGGATCGAGGTGTTCCAGATCGAGCCCGCGCTCCTCCACTCTAATCTTTTCGTAGGCGCCTTCGAGCACCTCGAGATAGAGGTCGTCCTTTTTGCCGACGTGATAATACAGCATGCGCTTGTTGGCGCCGGCCTTGGTCGCGATGCGGTCGACACGCGCGCCGGCAAGACCGTGCGCGGCAAATTCCTGTTTCGCAGCCGCGAGAATGCGAAGCCGCATGCCCTCGGGATCGCGCTGCCATTTCAATATTCGTTTCGCCTTGGCCAACCGCCGGACCCCTCGCTCGAAGGATACCTGAATGTCTAAGCAAACATCGATACCGGACATCGCCTGTAGCACGGCCGGCGCTATTTGATAATCGACCATCGCCCGCGATCTATCTTCACAAGCGGTCACCTATGTTCCAACACGAGATGCCCGTTGACGATCGCGAGTGACGTCGGGCTTGTGACGCCTTCGAACGCACCGGTCAGGAGGGCCGCGGCGTTCGTTCCACCAGCAGCGTAGGGATGCCGCAGGTGCTGTTGCGCACCGTCAACACCTTGGTGCCCGGCTTACGGCCATTACGCACCTCTGACACGCTGACGCCGGCCGCGACGAGGCGCGCCCGCGTCGCGTCGATATCAGCAACACGCCAGCTCATGCCCCATAGCCGATCGTGGGCGCGATCAATGTTCGCTTCTCCCGGTCGTTGCACGATTTCGACGATCAGGTCGCCGCAGCGGAAGAACATCAGCCGCCCCCAATCCGGATGCGAGCGGTCGAGCGCCATATCGAGCCCGAGCCGCGCGCCGTAAAGCGCGGCGGCGCGCTCGGGGTCCGCGGTCGCAATCACCACGTGATCCATCGCGGTGATCGATGCGGACTCGGTCGGGACCGAGAGCGGTCGCTCGCCGGCCATTTCCAGGAAGAACAGCCGCACACCGCGCGTGGCCTCGGTCGCCGTGCGGGTTCGCTTCCACGACATGGTCGCGCCCGATGTCGCGTCGCGGCTTTCGGCCTCGGTGACCGGTTCCGGCTTCAGCGCCAGCCGGTCCAACCTTCGGTGCATCGCGGCGATGTCGTCGGTGCGAAAACAAAGACTCGCCAGTCCCTCGCCCTGCTTCGACAGCACTTCGCGAATCCGGTCAGCGGTGGCGCCGTCACCCTTGGGCGCCATCAGTTCCACCGTCATGTTGTCGAGCGTGAACAACACACGGTTGGCGCCGTCGCCGGCATTTTGCCACGCCGGTACGCGCGCAAACAGCGTTTGGTAGGCTAAGGCACCGGCCTTGATATCGCCGACGAGAACGACGACGTGGTCCAGCGCGCTGATCATGGGAACAATCCCCGCATGGTCTTGGCGGCGCGGACCTTTTCGACGCCGATCGCCATCGCAGCGGTACGATGCGAAATGTTGTCGGCTGTGGCGCGCGCAAGCATTGCTTCGAAGGCGCGATCGAGAATGTGATATTCGCGCCGCGTCACTTCCTCCTCCTCCCAGAACAATTGCTGCAGATCCTGCACCCATTCGAAATAGCTGACCACGACGCCGCCCGAGTTGCAGAGAATATCCGGGATCACAAATATCTCGTCGCGCCGCTTGTCCAGCACGAGGTCGGCATCCGGCGTGGTCGGGCCGTTGGCGCCCTCCGCCAATATCCGGCATTTCAGATTGTCCGCAACGCGCGCATCGATCACGCGTTCGAGCGCCGCCGGAACCAGCACGTCGCAGGGCAGCGTCAGAAGTTGCGCCGGATCGAACTGCAACTGATTGGAGAATCCGGCAATGCTTCCGTGAGTGCCCGCGTGCCGCATCAGGGCGGGAATGTCGAGGCCGGCCGGATCGTGCAGCGCGCCGGTGTGATCGCTGACCGCGATGACCTTGAGACCGAACTGATGCAATTCAAACGCCGCGTGGGAGCCGACGTTGCCGAAACCCTGAACCACGGCGGTGGCGTTGTTCGCCTCGATCGAAAGCTCCCGCATCACCCGCCTGGCTAGATAGGCAACGCCGCGCCCGGTGGCTTCGCGGCGGCCGAGCGTGCCGCCCGAAGCAACCGGCTTGCCGGTGACGATCTCGGTGACGGTGCGTCCCTGGTACATCGAATAGGTGTCCATGAACCAGGCCATCACCTGCTCGTTGGTGCCCATGTCGGGGGCCATCACGTCGGTATGCGGGCCAACGAAGGGAATCATCTCCTGCATATACCGCCGCGACAGTCCCTCCAGTTCACGCTTGGATATCGTGGCGAGATCGACGTTCACGCCGCCCTTGGCGCCGCCATAGGGCAGGCCCACGAGCGCGCATTTCCAGCTCATCCAGATCGCGAGCGCGGCGACCTCGCCGATATCGACGTTGGGAGAAAACCGCGTGCCGCCCTTGGTCGGACCGAGCGTGAGGTGATGCTGGACGCGATAACCCTCGAACACCGCGATCGACCCGTCATCGCGGTGGATCGGACAGGAAACCGTAATCGCGCGCTTCGGCAAAAGCAGCCGTTCGCGCTCGTCCATCGGGATTTCAAGATGATTGGCTATCACGCCGAACTGGTTCACCGCCATATCGAAGACGGGACCGGAATAGACGGTCATCATTACCCCCCGTTTGCTCCGGCCGGCAGGAACTTCACACCGGCGCAGGCCGTTAGCTCGTTTTCCGACGCCGATAGCAGCCGGACCCGGGCATTATCGGGCTATAAGGCTAACTCGCCAGTGCTCCGGTTGCGAATAATTTTAGCGAATGATCGGCGATAACCGGTGCTAATGTACGTTGCCGCCCGGGACCCACATCAGCCACGACGGAAAACGAATGCAGGCCCTCTTCATCGGACAGACTTATATCGACGTCACCTTCATCACTGACCACATGCCGACCGGGGACGAAAAGCACGTCGCATCGGCCTATGCGGTGTCGTTCGGCGGCAACGCGGTCACGGCGGCATTCTGCTGCGCCAAGCTCGGCATCGTGCCGGACTTGCTCGCGACCGTCGCCAACGACTGGCTCGGCCGGATGTTTCAGGACATGACCGCGAAATACGGCATCTCCGTGCATCCGAGAAAGGTCCAGACCTCGTCGCTGTCATTTATCATGCCAAAGGACGGCAAGCGCGCCATCGTACGCTGCCGCGACGACGAGCATATCCACCCTTTTCCGCTGCTGAACCTAGGTAGTTGTCGCGCGCTGCATGTCGACGGCCATCAGCCGGATGCTGCCATCCACTATGCCAAGCTGTGCCGCGAGGCCGGCATCCTCACCTCTCTCGACGGCGGCGGCTTGCGCACGAACACCCACGATCTGCTCGAGTTCATCGATGTCGCAATCGTCGCCGAACGGCTGTGCGAACAGATGGATCTGACGCCGGAGAAGATGCTGGATTATCTCAAAGGTCGCGGGTGCCGCGTCGGCGGGGTCACCATGGGCGAGCGGGGTCTGCTTTGGTACGACGAGGCCGGCGCGGTTCGTACCTTGCCGGCACTCCCGATCGCGCGGGAACGCGTGCTCGATACCAACGGTGCCGGCGACGTCTTTCACGGCGCTTACGTATTTTCATATCTCAACAACCCCGGCAAAGGCTGGCAGGACCATTTCGAGTTTGCCCGCGCGGCATCGACATACAAGATCCAGCGCCTCGGCAACGAGGCCGGATTGCCGACGCTGACCGATATCGAGACCGTGAAGCAGGAGTTTCAGATCGGGCGTAAGAAGGAATTTTGGGACTGACGTTTTGGGATCAGGTGTGAGTCGCGTTTTCGTTGCCGGCAGCATCAACATGGATGTAGTGGCGACGGCTGCCCGCCATCCACGGATCGGCGAGACCGTTGCCGGAAAAGAAGTGCTTTATTTTCCCGGCGGCAAAGGCGCCAACCAGGCCGTGGCCGCGGCCAAACTGGGCGCGCCGACGACGCTGATAGGGCGGCTTGGCCGCGACGCGTTCGGGACGGAGCTGCAGGCGTTCCTCGCCGCGCAGGGGATCGATGTGAGCCTGGTGCAGCAAACCGCAGAGGCCCATAGCGGGACCGCTATCGTGACGGTTGCCGAGGGTGACAACACCATCGTCGTCATTCCCGGCGCCAATGCGCTTGCCGGCGCCGCCGATGTCGCCGCGGCTTCGCTTGCGAAGGGCGATATCGCCATCAGCCAGTTCGAGATTCCGCTGCCCACCATCAGGGCTTTCTTCGAACGGGCACGCGTCGTGGGCGCGACGACGATCCTCAATCCGGCACCGGCGATCCAGTTCGACCCTGCACTGCTCGACCTCGCCGACATCCTGATCCTCAATGAAAGCGAGCTTGGCCTGCTGACCAAGGTCGAACTTCGCGACACCGACGATCACGCCCGCTTCATCGACGCGGCGCGGTCGCTGCCGGTCGACAAGGACAGGATTATCTGTCTGACGTTGGGCAAACGTGGCGTGCTTGCACTCGTCGGTGGCGAGCCGCTGATCATTCCAGGGCGCATGGTCAAGGCTGTTGACACGACCGGCGCCGGCGACTGCTTTGTCGGTGCGGTTGCAGCCCAATTGGCGGCGGGAAAACCAATCCGCGACGCGCTCGGCTACGCCAACGTCGCGGCATCGATCTGCGTACAGCGGATGGGCGCCGCGCCGTCGATGCCGACCGCCGAGGAAGTGCAAAGCGCCCGTCATTCCGGCGAAAGCCTGGATCGAGCCGATTGATCTAACCCAGCGCGCGCTTCAGATCGAAGCTTAAGTCTCTGGCCTGCTCCGGCGAAATCGAACCGTTCGCCGCGAGGATACGGCGGCCGAACACGTGATCGCCGGCACGGTTGACCAACTCGACACCGACGAGCCGATCGGACTTGTAGCAAAACGCCGAGAACGATCCCTCCGCGGGATCACCGCGTACCGCAACGCGGTCATACCCGGTGGTAAGACCCGCGATCTGCAGCTTGTCGGGCCCCTGATCGCTCCAGAACCAGGGCAGGCCGTCATAGGCTTTGGCATCGCCGGTGAGCCGCGCCGCGACGCAGCGAGCGTGGTCGGTGGCGTTCTGCACCGACTCAAGTCGGAGCGACGCGCCGTAGCGCGGGCTCGCATAGAGAGCGCAGTCGCCGATAGCCGAGATCAGCGGATCGGACGTGCGCAGCTGTTCGTCGACGATAATTCCAGCGGCGACCGGCAGGCCGGCGTCGGCCGCGAGCTCCACATTAGGCAACACGCCGACGCCGACCACGACGAGGTCGGCGGGCACGTGCTGGCCATTGCTGAGGCTGACGCCCGTCACCTTGCCGCCGTGGCCCTCGATGCTGGTGGCCTGCACGCCCAGATGAAGCCGGATTCCCGCCGCGGTGTGACGATCTTGAAAGTAATCGGAAATCTCCGCGGTCACCGCCCGCGCCATCACGCGTCCGGCAAGTTCAAGCACATCGACCTCAAGCCCCTTGGCCCGAGCGGTGGCGGCAAATTCCAGACCGATAAAGCCGGCCCCGATCACTACAACACGCTGGCCGTGCGCCAATCGCCGCCGCAACGTTTCGCTTTCATCCAGCGTCCGCAGATAACGCACATCCTCGAGGCTGGCGTTGGGAATGTCGAGCAGGCGATTGCGCGCTCCGGTCGCCAACACGAGATGGCCGTAATCAAGCGACGCGCCGGACGCGACCAGCAATTTGCGCGCAGCGCGATCGATCGCGACGACGCGATCGGCCAGTAACTCGATGTTCTGCTCGCGATAGAACTTGTCCGGTCGGAACATCAGGCTGTCCGGAGCGCCGTCACCCTTCAGATAGGCCTTGGAGAGCGGCGGCCGCTGATAGGGCAGATGCGCTTCATCGTTGATCAGGGCGATCCGCTCGCCATGGCCGTGCTGCCGCAACGAAGCCGCGAGCTGGAAACCGGCATGACCGGCACCGACGATCAAGACAGGCCCCGACACCATCCGGTCAGGCCGGCACGATGCGAAGCGGCAAGATGTCGAGCCCGCGCAATGTGTTGTTCAGCCGCCGCCGCGGTGTTCCCGTGATTTCGAACGTAGCAATACGCCTGGCAAGAGCACCGAACAGCACCTCGCTTTCCAGCCGCGCTACTGCCTGCCCGACGCAGCCGTGGATACCGGTACCAAACGTCATGTGACCCGTGGCCCGGCGCTGCACGTCGAAGGTATCCGGCTTGTCCCAGCGTCGCGGGTCGCGGTTGGCGGCCGCGAAAAACAGCAACACCTTCTCACCCTCGTCGATGTGCACACCGCCGACGTCGACCGCCCTGGTGGTGGTGCGGAAGAACGTTTGCAACGGCGCTTCGAAGCGCAACACCTCTTCAAAGGCGCCACGGATCAGGTTCGGGTTCTCGCGAAGGATCGTCCATTGCTGGGGATAGTTGGCAAAACAATAAAGCGCGTTGCCGAGCCCGTAGACAGTGGTGTCGACCCCGGCCGACAGAAACGAGCGCACCAACATACCCGCCTCTTCTTCCGACAATTCGCCGGTGTCGACGGCATCGAAAATCCGCATGCCGAGCCCATCGGGAGCCAGTGCCGCCCGGCTGCATTTCGAAGTGATCCAGTCGCGGACCGGCCCCGCATTGGCCATCGCCTTGTCGAACAGATCGTTGCGCGGTCCAAACGAGTTGAACACCATGCTGCCATACGGCAACAGGTTCTCACGGCCTTGCTCGGAAATACCAACCGCGTCCGGAAAAACCTTCAATGGATAGGCTTCCGCGAGATCCGCGATGCCGTCGAACTCACCCTGCTCGACCAGCCGGTCAGCCAGCGCTTCCGCTTCACGGGCAAATGTCTCGCGCAGCACGTTGATGGCTGCCGGCGAGAGAATCCGCGTCAGCACCGCCCGGGTACGGGTATGCAGGGGCGGATCGGCCTCAAGAATGATGCTGGGCGGACGCCACGGCGGCTCCTTGCGGAAATCGCTCAATCCAACGCCGGCTCCCGAACAATAGGTCTGCCAGTCGGTCAGGGCGTCGCGGACTTCCTGATGTCGCGCCATCGCCCAGATGCCGTATTGCTCGAGCCAAACCACCGGCCCCGCTTCGCGCATCGCCTCATGATGCGGATAGGGATCGCTGAGGAACGCGTGCGAAAAGGGGTCGATCGCGGAGACCGGACGTTCAACCGTCGTATGCACGCTCACCACGAAGCCTCCTCTGTGCATCTGAGCATTGGCGCTCGAATCTCCTCATCCCGAGCAGCGGTTATTTCGCCGCGTCCCGAAGGATGAGTGTGGTCTCTCGGTTCGAAACGGCGCAGGCGCCTCCCCTGCATGAGGAGAGAACGTCCATCTTGCAGGGTTGGCCGGGGATTGTCACCTCCCGGCTTCTGCGATTTAAATGCCGATGACGTTACGGATCAGGAGCCAGACCTATGACGACACCCGTTTCCGCGTCGCTTCCCGATGATCCGGCCCTGCTCCGCGTCGATGGACCGATTGCGACCATCACGCTCAACCGGCCGGCCGCCTTCAATTCCATCGATCTTTCGATCGCCAAGAAATTGGAGCAACTCGGTGCGAAGGTCGAGGCATCTGCCGATATCCGGGTGCTTGTGATCGAAGGCGAGGGCCGCGCCTTCTGCGCCGGCGGCGATTTGCAGACCATCGGTGCCGCTGCGGCCGCCGATACAATCGCGCCCGTGGTTGGCGAACTTCTGCAGCATTATCACGCCTTCATCGCTACGTTGCGGCGAATGCCGAAGATCGTGCTGGCGAGCGTGCATGGTTCGGCGGCCGGCGCCGGCCTCTCGCTCGCTTTCGTCGCCGACCTTTGCATTGCCGCCGAAGACGCTCGCTTCACCCCCGCCTATGCCAAGCTCGGCGTTTCGCCAGACGGCGGTGGGACCGTCGGCCTCGCCGCAAGTGTCGGCACGCGTCGCGCCCTGCAGATATTTCTCGCCGAGGACAACTTTACGGCGGCACAAGCCCACGATTGGGGTCTGGTTGTCAAAGTCGTGCCGGCGATCGAGCTGAAAGCAGCCACCCGTGAACTGGCGCATCGTCTGGCGCAAAACGCACCGGCCGCGCTTGCCGCCACCAAGGCGCTCATTCACCGCGCGCCGGTGACGGCAATCGAACAGCAGCTCGACGCCGAGCGCGACGGGATCATCGGCTGCATGCAGACGGACGAGTTTCGAGCCGCCGTGAAGAAGTTCACGAGCAAGGGGAAGTAGGCATCGGGATTGGCCGCGCAGGAGTTGTCTTGATCCGCGAAAGCGGATGATCAGTGCTCCGGGGCGTCTCAGCTCGATCTCACCGTCAGCGTCTACCGGATGCCCCCTTTCGCGGGGCATGACGGCTGAGCTTGTGGTCGCTCAATTCGGGCAAATATATCCCGTCCCCGCCGGCGACTTGAAGCAGCCGACCGATTCCGGAATCACGTGCTTCGGCAGCCATAGCACCACTTTCGGAAAATAGATGGTGAAGCAGATTGTCGCCAGGAATACCACATAGATTGGCAATGCCGCCCGCAGCGCCTTGCCGAAGCTGACGCCGACGAATTTCGACGCCATCAGCAGCACCAGGCCGTAAGGCGGCGTGATCAGCCCGAAAGCCAGCGTCGCGATCAACACCACGCCCATATGCACGCCGTTGATGTCGCCGGCCTGGGTCAGCGTGTTCACCAATGGCATGAAGATGATGATGGTAGGCACCGGCTCGATGAAATCGCCGATCACCGTGAACAACAACACCAGCAGCAGCATGATCAGTTGGGGATCGTTGCCGGCGATGGATGTGATCCAGTCCGCGATCACCGCGGCACCGCGCAGATAGGCCAGCATCCAGCCGAACGCGTTGGCGGCGCCGATCGTGATCAGCGGCAGCGAGAAGATCAGTCCTGCGAGACAGAAATCGTACGGAATCTTGCGCAGGTGCCCACGGTTGAGCGCCGGAATCACAACCGCGATGATCCACAGCACCGCGACGACGCCCGCTTCGGTCGGTGTGAACCAGCCGGTGAGGATACCGCCGAGCAGGATCACCGGGATCATCAGCGGCAACGCCGCGTCGCCGGCGGCGAACCCCACCTGACGCAAGGACGCCCGCGGCTTGCGCATGCCCGAGGGGCCGAAGAAGTAGCAGTAGATCATCAGGCCGAAGCCGATCATCAATCCGGGCACCACGCCCGCCATGAACAATCCCGCGATCGAAACATTGCCGACCGCTCCATAAACCACCGCGGTAATGCTCGGCGGCACCAGCGCCGCGATGGTGGATGCCGACGCGATGATCGCGGCGATGAAGGCGGGATCGTATCCCTCCCGTTTCATCGGGCCGCCCAATGCACGGGTCATCACCGCAACATCGGCGGTGGTCGATCCCGACATTTCAGAGAAGAACATGCTGAAGACGACGACGACCTGCGACAACCCTCCCCGGATATGCCCGACCAGCGACAGCGACAGATTGGCGATGCGCACCACGACATTCGCCGAACTCATGAGTTCGCCGACCAGCAGGAAAAACGGGATCGCCAGCAGGGCTTCGGAGTCCACGCCGTCGAATATCTTCTGGACGATCGCCGCCAGCGAAACGTCGGTCAGCATCGCACCGACGAATACGCCGGCCATCAGCGAAAACGGTACGGGCACGCCGAGATAGCCGAAGAACAGGAAGCAGAACGACATCAACGCCAGCACAACGGGCGCGCTCACCGCGGCGTCCCCTTGCCGACGGCTGCGTCGAGCGGCGGAATCGGAATCTCATCGTCCGGCGGCTCGGGATGATCGAACCCGTTGCGAATGCCGTTCACCAGTTGCTCGATCGTGAACAACGCAATCAATGTGCCGGATATCGGAATTACCGCATAGAGCGAGGCGATCGGCGTGCCCGACGGCAGCCGGAAACTCCCGAAACCCCTGACATAGTTGATGTAGCCGAACCAGATCAGGCAGGCGGCGACGCCGAGCACCACCAGCCGGATCACGATCTCGACGATCAGCCGCGGCACGCCATGCAGCGCCTCGGAGATCGCGGTGAGATACAGGTGGTCGTTGCGGCGGGTGGCGACGGCGGCTCCGATGAAGATCGCATAGATGAACAGCGTCGACGTCACCTCCTGCAGCCACAGCCAGGGGTGACCGATGCTGCGGGTAAGAATGTCGAGCATCACTGAAAGCGAGAAGCCGAAGCACAGCGCGCCGCAAGCAATCATCAGCCCCAGTTCGAGCCGGTCGAACGATCGCCATTTCAGGTGATGCTGTCGCTGCAGTACCAGTTTGTCGGCGATGGTCATCGTCGGCTAGTTGACCCCCCGGATCAGGGTCTTGATCTTGTCAGCATGCGGGCCGAGATCCCTGGCAAGCTTGTCCAGATAGGGATCGGCTATTTTCTGGAAACCCGCTTTGTCAACGTCTGGGACGACCTTGACCCCCATCTTCTCGAGCTTCGCCGCGGCGGAGCGCTCCAGATCGAACGCCCGCTTTGGCTCCTGCAAGGTGACGTCCCTGGCGGAAGTTTGCACCCACTGCTTCTGGTCGGCGTTGAGGCTTTGCCACAGCTTGTCGCTGATCCACAGGATCGCGTTGTTGGCTTCATGCCCGGTCAGCGACAGCACCGGCGCGACTTCATAGTGCTTGTTGATGAGGTAGACGTTGACGGCGTTTTCGCCGAAGTCCATCACGCCGGTCTGCAGCGAGGTATAGACGCTGCCGAAGGGCATATGCACGGTCTGGGCGCCGTAAGCCGCAAACATCGTGTCTTCGGTTGCAGTAGCCTGAACGCGAACCTTGTACCCCCTGACGTCTTCGACCTTGTGCACTTCCTTCTTGCCGTACATGTGCCGGAAACCCTGGGTGCCGAGCCCGATCGCATGAATGCCCTGGGTGGTGTCATCGATCATGTCCCGGATCGCTTCGAACACCTTGGGGTCGGCGAGCGCCTTGATATCGTGGTCCTCGGAACGAAACAGATAGTGCAGCGACATCACGCCGGCCTGGGGCGAAATGGTGGATGTGTTGGCGGAAGAAACGATTGCGAAGTCGATATCGCCTGATTTGACCAGTTGCAGGATCTGCGGCTCCTGCCCGAGCTGGGCGCCGGGATACTGGTCGACCAGCATCGTGCCCTTGCTCAATTCCTTGAGCTTGGTGGAAAAGATGTCGTAGGCGATGCTGTAGCCGGAATTGAGCTGCTGGTCGTGGGCGAAGCGATAGTGCTTCACCTCCTGGGCGCCCGCGCTACCCGCAAATATTATCGAGATCGACGCGACCAGAGCGCCGATCGTCCTTGCCGGATAATCCATTGTTTCCCCCTGTTATGATTTTTTTTAATCATCCCATCGGGGTTGCAAGATTGTCAATCAAACATGAGAAATCCATCTCGCAACGCATCTGCGAGATGACCGGGCGCGCCGTGGATGGACGCCCGCATACGGGCATCCCGATAGGATGAGCGTCATTCCTTTCCTTTGGCACGCATGAAGTCGAAGTCGCAACCTTCATCGGCCTGCAGGATGGTCTCGTTGAACAAATGCGCGTAGCCGCGCTTGGCCCAATCCGGCGTCGCTACCGGCTTGAGTGCCGCGCGGCGCTTGTCGAGTTCGGCCGCATCCACCAGCAATTCGATGCTGCGCTTGGCGACATCGAGCCGGATCGTGTCGCCGTTTTTCACTAACGCCAGCGGGCCGCCGACCGCGGCCTCCGGTGTAATGTGCAACACGATGGTGCCGAACGCAGTGCCGCTCATCCGCGCGTCCGATATCCGCACCATGTCCTTGACGCCGCCGCGCGCCAGCTTCTTCGGAATCGGCAAATAGCCTGCCTCCGGCATGCCGGGCGCGCCCTTGGGCCCCGCGTTCCGCAGCACCAGCACGTCGTCGGCGTTGACATCGAGATCGGGATCGTCGACCCGTAATGTCATGTCCTCGACGGACTCGAACACCACGGCGCGACCGGTATGCTGGAGCAGCTTCGGGCTCGCCGCCGAATGTTTGATCACCGCGCCGCGCGGGGCAAGGTTGCCGTGCAGTACCGCCATCGCGCCTTCCGGCTTGATCGGGCTGGTGCGTGGACGGATCGCATCCTGGCCCGGGACTTCCTCGGCACCGGCGACGACATCGCGCAGGGTTTTGCCGGTGATAGTCTTCGCATCGAGGTCGATCAGGTCGCCGAGCTGAGCCATCAATTTCGGCACGCCGCCGGCATGATGGAAATGTTCCATGTAATGCTCGCCCGACGGTTTGAGATCGACCAGCACCGGTACTTCGCGGCCGAGCTTGTCGAATGCCTCGAGATCGATGCGATGCCTGGTGCGGTTGGCGATCGCCGTGAGATGAATGAGGCCGTTGGTAGATCCGCCGATTGCCTGCAGCACCACCTGGGCGTTCCGGAATGAGGATGGCGTCAACAATTCGCTGGGGCGGGGCCCCTTCGCAACGGCCATCGCCGCGGCAACCCTGCCGCTGGCTTCAGCGGAGCGAAAGCGCTCGGCATGCGGGGCCGGAATAGTCGCGCTCATCGGCAGCGACAGGCCCATCGCCTCGGTGATGCAGGCCATGGTGCTGGCGGTTCCCATCACCATGCAGGTGCCGACCGACGGCGCGAGACGGCCATTGACGGCTTCGATCTCGACGTCGTCGATTTCGCCGGCGCGGTATTTTCCCCATAGCCGGCGGCAATCGGTGCAGGCTCCCAACACTTCGCCCTTGTGATGCCCGACCACCATCGGCCCGACCGGGATCACCACCGTCGGCAGATCGGCGCTGATCGCGGCCATGATCTGTGCCGGCAAGGTCTTGTCACAGCCGCCGATTACGATCACCGCGTCCATCGGCTGGGCGCGGATCATCTCTTCGGTATCCATCGCCATCAGGTTACGCAGATACATCGACGTGGGAAATGCGAAGCTTTCAGCGATCGAGATGGTCGGAAACACCATCGGCATCGCGCCTGAAAGCATCACGCCGCGCTTTACCGCCTCGATGATCTGCGGGACGTTGCCGTGACAGGGGTTGTAATCGCTGTAGGTGTTGGTGATGCCGACGATCGGGCGGTTCAGCGCGTCGTCCGAATAACCCATGGCCTTGATGAAGGCCTTGCGCAGAAACAGCGAAAACCCGGCGTCGCCGTAACTCGTCAAACCCTTGCGCAGACCGTCAGCCATTTGAGTTCCTTTGGGATATTATTCGCGGATTTTGCACGCCATTCCCCCACCTGCAATCGTGCAAGCGAGGGTGCCCGCCGAATTGGCGTACCGTGTTCATCTTCCCTGCATTCAGTATGGATTCCGGGCCTGCGCTGCAAGTGCGCGCATCCCCGGTCTGCATTTCCACGCCGGAAACAACGTCCGGCGCGCTATTTCCAGTTCACGATTTTGCTAGCGTCGCCATCGAACTCCATGCCGCAGAACGTCCCGCCCTGGTAGAAATCGCCGACCGGATCGGGCCCGATCTTGGCCTGCTCGGCCATGGCGTGTTCGCGAAAGTCCTCTCCCCGCCCGACCGGGCGATAGCCGAGGTCGTAGGCCCGGTGATTGTCCCACCACGAACGCTCGTTATAGGAGGCACCGTAGAATATCTCGAAGCGGATATCGGGATGATCGAGCCCGATCCGGCAGAGCTGCACGAGGTCGTCCGGCTTGAGCCAGATCGAGAGCCGGCGATGGTCCAGCGGCTTGTCGCCAAAATTGCCGATGCGGATGCAGGTGACCGCAAGCCCATGCTTGTCGGCATAAAGCGCGCCGACGGCCTCGCCGAACACCTTGCTGACACCATAGCGGCTGTCAGGCCGCGCCGTGACGTCGGTGCCGATCCGGTGATGGCGCGGGTAGAAACCTACCGCGTGGTTCGAGGACGCGAATACGACGCGCTTGACGCCCTTTCTGCGCGCCGCCTCAAACAGATTGTAGCAGCCGATGATGTTGGACTGCAGGATGTTGTCCCACGGGCCTTCGACCGAAAATCCACCGAAGTGCAGGATGCCGTCGATGCCCTCGCAGATCGCCTCGACCTGTGCGAGGTCGGACAGTTCGGCTGCCTTGAAGTTCTCCTTCGGGCCGAGATCGGCCGGCGCCTTGAGGTCGCTCAACAGCAAGTCCGGATAGATCGGCGGCAGCAGCTTGCGCAACGACGTGCCGATCCCGCCGGCTGCGCCGGTCATCAATATCCGTGGCATTTCATCCCTCTTGATTGTGGCTTGAAACAAGTATGACGCGGTGCCGACGAAGCGGCAAGCGATCGTGCGCGCTTGTGAAGGCGCGACATCCGCGCCGCCAATTTGCGGTCATCGGCTGTCAATGATAGCAAGCCAAGCGCGAAGAACCCACCAACAACGAGAACAGAAAATGTCCAAGGCAACGTCCCATTCCACCGGCTGGCAGCCGGCGAGCTATTATCCCGATCCCGCCATTCACGCGCTCGATCCCCGCTTCGAAAAATACTGGCTGAAGCTGTCGGCCGTCGAGCGGCTGGCGACGGGACTGCGCTGGGCCGAGGGCCCGGTGTGGTTCGGCGACGGGCGCTATCTCCTCTGCAGCGATATTCCCAACCAGCGCATCATCAAGTGGGAAGAAGAGACCGGCGCCGTCAGCGTCTTCCGCAAGCCCTCGAACTTCGCCAACGGCAACACCCGCGACCGCCAGGGACGCCTTGTCACCTGCGAGCATGGCGGACGCCGCGTGACCCGCACCGAATATGACGGCTCGATCACGGTGCTGATGGATTCCTTCAACGGCAAGCGACTGAACTCGCCGAACGACGTCGTGGTGAAATCCGACGGCTCGATCTGGTTCACCGATCCGATCTTCGGACTGCTCGGCAATTACGAGGGCTACAAGGCCGAGTCCGAGATCGACATGAATGTCTACCGGCTCGACGGCGAGACCGGCAAGGCTGCGATCGTCGCCGAAGGCATTCTCGGTCCCAACGGACTCGCTTTCTCGCCGGACGAGAAGATTCTCTACATCGTGGAATCCCGCGGCGTGCCGAACCGCAAGATCCTCGCCTATGACGTGGCGGCGGACGGCCGGACGATCGCCAACAAGCGGGTATTCATCGACGCCGGGCCGGGCACGCCGGACGGCATGCGCTGCGACATCGACGGCAATCTGTGGTGCGGCTGGGGAATGGGCGATCCAGAACTCGACGGCGTCGTGGTCTACGCGCCCGACGGCGTCATGATCGGCCGCATCGCCCTGCCCGAACGCTGCGCCAACCTCTGCTTCGGCGGAGTGAAGCGCAATCGGCTGTTCATGGCGTCGAGCCAGTCGATCTACGCGCTCTATGTCAACACGCAGGGCGCATTGGGAGGATGATTCCTCTCGCTTCGTCATTTCGAGGACCAAAGCGACGACGGGGATAGGTCTTGCGCTTTAGTGAAGTACACAAACGCCGGGACAGGATTTTCCTCCTGCCCCGGCATCTCGATTTCACCGACGGGCTTAGGCGGCGTTGAAGCCGGCAATCGCCTTGACCTCGAGGAACTCTTCGAAGCCGTATTTGCCCCATTCGCGGCCGTTGCCGGACTGCTTGTAGCCGCCGAACGGCGCGGAGCGGTCGTTCGGAACGCCCTGCAGGTTGACGTTGCCCGCGCGTATCCTGCGGCCGACCTTGCGCGCAGTCTCCACGCTGTCGGCGGAAACATAACCGGCCAGGCCATAAGGCGTGTCGTTGGCGATCCTCACCGCGTCTTCTTCGTCCTTTGCGCCCATAACCACGAGCACCGGCCCGAAGATTTCCTCGCGCGCGATCGTCATGTTCTCGGTGACGTCGGCAAAGATCGTCGGGCGAACATAGAAGCCCTTGTTCACGCCTTCGGGCAGGCCGGGGCCGCCGGCCACCAGGGTAGCGCCTTCGGCGATGCCCTTCTGGATCAGACCCTGGATCTTATCCCACTGGATGCGGTTGACGACCGGACCGATGTTCGTGTCTGCGGCCCGGGGATCGCCGGCCTTGGTCTTGTCGGCCACGTCCTTGGCGATCGCGGCGACTTCCTTCATCTTCGACAGCGGCACGATCATCCGCGACGGCGCGTTGCACGACTGTCCGGAGTTGTTGAACATGTGCATCACGCCGCCGGTGACGGCCTTGGTGAGGTCGGCGCCTTCGAGGATGATGTTGGGCGATTTGCCGCCCAGTTCCTGGCTGACGCGCTTGACGGTCGGCGCGGCGCGCTTGGCGACGTCAATGCCTGCGCGGGTCGAGCCCGTGAAGGAGATCATGTCGATGTCCGGATGCTCGCTCATGGCAGCGCCGACCTCGGGGCCGAGTCCGTTGACGAGGTTGAACACGCCTTTCGGCACGCCGGCTTCATGCAGGATTTCCGCGAAGATCAACGCCGAGCTCGGCGTGTATTCCGACGGCTTGAGGATCATGGTGCAGCCGGCGGCGAGCGCGGGCGCGACCTTGCAGGCGATCTGGTTCAGCGGCCAGTTCCATGGCGTGATCATGCCGATGATGCCGACGGGCTCGCGCACCACGGTGGCGGTGCCGATCGGCTCCTCGAAATGATAATTCTTCAGAACCTCAAGCGTAGAGGCGAGGTGGCCGAGACCGGCGCCGGCCTGCAGCTTTTCCGCCATCGGCAACGGCGCGCCCATCTCGTCGGAAACGGAAGCCCCGATCTCCTTGATGCGCGTCTTGTAGACCTCGATGACCCGCGACAGCAGTGCGACACGCTCCTCGCGGCTGGTCTGCGAATAGGTCTCGAATGCCCGCTTCGCCGCGGCGACCGCCTTGTCGACATCCGCCTTGGAGCCGAGCGCAACCTCGTACATCGCTTCTTCGGTCGCCGGGTTGACGACGGGGGTGGACTTCTTGACGACGGGATCGACCCAGGCGCCATCGATGTAGAACTGCATGCGGTTGACCATCGTAAACCTCGTGATTTCAGCGAATGGTGGGGGTGGCTAAACGTTCGGCAGGCATCCTTGCACGAAAGCCAGGCAAATTGAACCCGCCATATGCGGGAGGCCGCACTGCGGCGGCGAGACATATAAGGTTAGCGATGTGAAAGTAGCAAGACGCGCAGTCGTCGTCCCTGCGTGCGCAGGGACGACGGAATATTCCAACCAACCTCACACCGCCATTTTGCGGTGCCGCACGGGACCACCGGCGGTGAGGCTTTCGGCCGCGTCGATAATGGCGTTGGCGTCGATGCCATAGTGGCGATAAAGGTCGTCGATGGTGCCGGTCTGGCCGAAGTGCTCGACGCCGAGCGCTTCGACACGATGGCCGCGCACGCTGCCGAGCCAGCCCAGCGCCGCCGGATGGCCGTCGATCACGGTGACGAGACCGCAGTCGCGCGGCAGCGGCGCCAGCAGCTTTTCGACATGGCTGAGATGCTGGACGCCACGGCGGTCCCGCCGTAACTGCCGCGCCGCGGTCCAGCCGCCATGCAGCCGGTCCGCCGACGTCACCGCCAACAGCCCGACATCCCTGCGGCTCTCGCCGATCATGCCGATGGCTTCAATGGCCTCCGGCGCGACCGTGCCGGTATAGACGACTACGACTTCCGCGTTGGGTCCGGGTTTGCGCAGCCAGTAGGCACCCTCGGTGATGCCCCGCTGCAGGTCGGGCGTCATGATCCGCTGCGGCTGCTCGATGGTGCGCGTCGAAAGCCGCAAATAGACCGATCCGCCCTCGCCCGCCTCGCGTTGCATGTGCCCGAAACCCCAGCCCATGATGACCGCGAGTTCGTCGACGAACGCCGGCTCGAACGAGGCAAGGCCATCCTGCGCCATGCCAATCAAGGGCGTTGCGATCGATTGATGCGCGCCGCCTTCGGGCGCCAGCGTAATGCCCGAGGGCGTCGCCGCGACCATGAAGCGCGCGTCCTGGTAGCAGGCGTAATTCAGCGCATCGAGGCCGCGCTCGATGAAGGGATCGTAGAGCGTGCCGACCGGCAGCAGCCGCTCGCCGTTGATCGAATGCGACAGCCCGAGCGCCGAGAGCATGATGAACAGGTTCATCTCCGCGATGCCCAGTTCCAGGTGCTGACCCTTCGGCGAAAAATCCCAGTTGAAGGTCGAGGGAATCTTCTCCTGCCGGAACAGGTCGTGGTTCTCGGCCTTGGCGAACAACCCGCGGCGGTTGACCCAGGCGCCGAGATTGGTCGAGACCGTGACATCAGGCGACGCGGTCACGATGCGCGCAGCCAGTTCGCTGTCACCGCGAGCCAGTTCGTTGAGCACCAGCCCGAAGCCTTGTTGCGTGGACATCTGCGCCGCCGGCTTGAAGGCGAGTTGTTGCGGTACCTCTATGACATCAGCGGTGAGACGGCGGCGACCTTCCTGATTGAACGGCGCTTCCGCCAGGAACGCCTCCAGCGTGGCTTCCGGCTGCGACAGGCCTTCGAATTTCTCCCATTCATGACCGGGGCGTATGTTCTGCGCGGCGCGCCACTTCTCCATCTGCGCGACCGTCATCAGCCCCGCATGATTGTCCTTGTGGCCCTGCATCGGCAGGCCGACGCCCTTGATGGTATAGGCGATGAAGCAGACCGGACGATCGTGATCAATCGATTCAAAAGCCTCGATCATGCTGGCCATGTCGTGGCCGCCGAGGTTCGACATCAGCGCGAGAAGTTCATCGTCACTGCGGCGGTCGATCAGTTGCGACACCTGCCCCTGATCGCCGATATCGTCCCGCAGATGCTTGCGGAACGCCGCGCCCCCCTGGAAACACAGCGCCGCATACATCTGGTTTGGACAATTATCGATCCATGTCTTCAGCGCCTCGCCCCCTGGTTCGGCAAACGCCGCGCGCATCAGCCGGCCGTATTTTACGATCACCACGTCCCAGCCGAAATTGCGGAACATCGACTCGAATTTTTCCCACAAGCCTTCGCGCACAACGGCGTCCAGGCTCTGCCGGTTATAATCGACCACCCACCAGGTATTGCGCAGCCCGTGCTTCCAGCCCTCCAGCAGCGCCTCGAAGATGTTGCCTTCGTCCATCTCGGCGTCCCCGACCAGCGCGACCATTCGCCCCTCCGGCCGATCCTTCATCCAGCCATGCGCCTTGACGTAATCCTGCACCAGCGAGGCGAACAGCGTCTGCGCAACGCCGAGGCCGACCGAGCCGGTCGAAAAGTCGACGTCGTCCTGGTCTTTGGTGCGCGACGGATAGGACTGCGCGCCCTTGAAGCCGCGAAACCGTTCGAGCTGCTCGCGGGTCTGGTGGCCGAACAAATACTGGATGGCGTGAAACACCGGGCTCGCGTGCGGTTTCACAGCGACCCGGTCCTGCGGCCGCAATACCGAGAAATACAAGGCCGACATGATGGTCGCGAGCGACGCCGACGAGGCCTGGTGGCCGCCGACCTTCAGCCCGTCGACATTGGGCCTGACATGGTTGGCGTGATGGATGGTCCACGATGACAGCCACAACACTTTACGGGCCAGTGCGGACAGCAACTCCAGGCGTGCGGGTTCGTTCGGCATGAGGGTGATTCCGGCAGATGATTCAGACCCAGATTCTAGCGGGGTCGTCATCGCTAAAAATCTCAAATTTTGGCGGCACAGGGGATATAATTGGTATAAAATACCACACTCTGCCAGAATAATAAGAGTTTATACCAATGCACTCGCTCGACGCCATCGACCGCAAAATTCTCGGCCTGCTGCAGTCCGACGGCCGCATCACCATGCAGGAACTTGCCGACAGGGTCGGCCTGTCGGTCTCGCCATGCCACCGCCGCGTCAAGCTTCTGGAAGAGCGCGGCGTGATCACACGCTACATCGCAACCGTCGACCAAAAATCGCTCGGCTTGCATGCCAGCGTATTCATCTCGATCAAGCTAGCGCGGCAGAAGGAAGAAGACCTCGATCGTTTCGCCAAGGCGATTTCCAAGTGGGAAGAAGTGCTGGAGTGCTACCTGATGACCGGCAATCGCGATTACCTCCTGCGTGTCGTGGTCGCCGATCTGTCGTCATACGAAGCGTTTCTGAAAAACAAACTGACGCGACTCGACGGCATCGCCTCGATCGAGTCGAGTTTTGCATTGAGCCAAGTCAAATATTCGATCGCGCTGCCGGTGTGAATCCGCGTTCTCGCGACACGATGTGCCCGAGTTTTGCAAATCGTTTGCCCTGAAAACAGGAGGGCGCAAGCGACCCTCCAAGAGAGAGGGCGCAGGCGACCCTCGAGATAGAGGGCGCAGGGAATGCCGGGTGCTCGTCGCACCCGCGGCCCGTGTGCAGAAGGTAGTAAGCACACGGTAGTCACCACAGGTACGCCGGAAGCGACCCGGCATTCCCTGCACGATGGTTTTACGGCTTATAACGCGCTCTCCCTGGTGACCGGGCTTTCTTGCCACCATCGCCCGCGAGAAGTTTGCTTCTCGAGGACTTAAACGCCAGCGTCGGGGCGTCAGGACCACACGGCTTCGCCGTCCGCAACGACATCATTCGTCCGCGCGCTCACGCGCGCCTGATGCCGCTGCGTCCACCGCATCCCGTCCCAACGTTCGTGACGATGGCCAACGCCCCTCTTTCGGAACAGGACGGCGGAGATAGGCCGGTGATTTGGGTGAAAAGAAAAGAGGAAATATTTTTTAAAGCAGAGCTAGACAGCCAAATCGGTGATTTGCCCCGGGCATCTACATTGATCGGCTACCCGGCGTGCCCCAAAATGGCCGTCGCTATCACGAGAGTAGCGCAAGCCCCGACAAAGAATGCCACCGTCCTGACATACGGGATCCCGGTGACGTGCGTAATGTAGTGCACGAAGCGCGCGGCTACGTAGATTTGAGCGGCCACGGTCGTCGCCGTCGTATTGACTTCGACCAGGGCCGCCACCAGCACGAGTGGCGCAAACACGGCGAGGTTTTCGATCGCATTGACGTGAGCGCGCTTCGCTCTCTCGGCCCATTCGGGTTCGGGCGGAAAACCCGGATCGATCGGAGCGATGGCCGAAAGGCCGCGCGCCCTCATCCGCGCGACCACATAGGGAATCCACATCAAGGCCGTCGCGGTGGTGACGATCGTCAGCGCGGTGAGCTCGGGGGTATATTTCACGCTGAGAAAGCCCTTCAGTATCCGCTCCGACAACTGTCTGACGACGCGCGCGAGTTCTATTTCGCGGGTTCGCCCAGCAGCAGCCCCAGCGGCCAGAGGGGACCCACCGGGATGAGTTGGAATGTCATCATATCGGCCTGACCCAAAGGCAGCTTCTCCAATAGGACGTGCGCCTCGGCCGGATCGGTCACATTCAGCAGAAAAACCGCTCCGGATCCGTCGATCTTCGCGAACCATTGGTCGATCTTTCCGGCCAGCATCAGCCGCATCGTGTCGCGCGCCTCGGACGGCATGATGGGGCGTCTTGTTTCGGGCGTTGCTTTCGCCGTCCAGCTGCCGATCGCGAGTATTTTCGTCGTGAGAGTTCTTGCTGCGGCCATTTCGGCCGAACCCGGCTGGGACATTTGGTTTTCCGACATCGTGATCAAGCCCTTCTCTGCACTGGTGAAATGTTGGCGTGGTATTTCGGAGGGTGTATCCGCAAATCGCGACGCCGCCTGAGCGGTCGGCTGGACCAAAACAGGTGCGAGCGCGATCACCGCCAGCCCCGCGGCCAGAAGGCCAAGCCGGGTCCGCTTGAGGAATATGCGTCCGGAAACGTTCATGACATGAACTCCTTTGCGACGAACTCTTGGCAGTCCCGAGAGTACGATCATGACAGCATCAGCTCTGCGACTCGCTCCGGCATGTCCGACTGCAGCCAATGTCCCGCCGGCACCGAATGGAACGAACTGTTCTTGAAACGAGCGGCCCGTTCTCTTCCCATGGCGACGTCAAGGTATGGATCGTATTCTCCCCAGATGACCTTCACCGGAAGATCGAGTGCCTCCACCAGAGGCAGCCGGCCGCTATTTCGCTCGAGCTCCTCGTAGAACTGCGCCGCCATCTGCATGAAGGCAGGACCGGAACTCGGCTGCTTCGTGAAATTTTCGGCGATCAGCGGACCGATAAACCGCTCGAAATGCGCCTTCTGATCCGCCGGCATCAGCTTTTCGAATTCTTGCCTCTGCCAGTCCAATAACCAGCCAAACTGCGCGGGGCTTTGCGCGATGGCGAGCGCGAGCGCCTTGAGGGCCGGATCGGCAAACAGCACGATCATCTCGGGCCAGACATTGAGCGGCGAATTGTCGTAGGCCGAATTGAGAATGCAGAGCGAAGCTAACTTGTAGGGATGCTCGATCGCGAAATTGATCGCAGCAATGCCGGACGAGTCATGGGCGACGAGAACCACTTTGCCGAGGCCCAAGGTCTGGATCACCGCCGAGAGATCGCCGAGCTGCTGCGCGAAACTGTAGGACACGCCGGCCGGTTTGTCGGAGGCGCCAAATCCCAGGAAATCGAACGCGACGACACGACGACCCGCCGCCGTCAGGTAGGGAATAAGGTCGTCGTAGATGCGAAGATTGTCAGGGAAGCCGTGCATGAGCACGAAAGCCGGACCGGTGCCCTCGTAGTCGCGCGCGTAAACGGTGCCCTGCTCCCGCGAAACGTAACGTTCGATGAAAGCCGGTTTACTGTCCATGGCACCCTCGTCGGAACGGCCGTCGGGTACGACCGCCAGATCTCGACGCCGACGATCAGCCGGGAACGGCTACGACGATTGGACAATCACGACCTTGTCTTTTTTAAAAAACCGACGCGGAGCAACGTCCGGCAGGCGCTCGGCCGCAGACGATTTCAGCGATGCGTCTGTCGCCATCTTCCAGGGCTATCGCCCTCAAATCTGGCAAACACCCTGCTGAAATGGCTCTGGTCGACGAAGCCGCACATGACGGCGATGTCGGCCAGCCCCAGCGCGCTGCCCAGCAGCAACGTCCGCGCCCGTTCGACCCGCTTTCGAACCAGCCACTGGTGAGGCGTGATGCCGGTGGTCCGGCGAAAGGCGCGTGCGAAATAGCCCGAGGACAAACCGCATTCCTGCGCCAGCTCCGCAATGGTCGGGTCATCGTCCAGATGCGTCGCCATGAAGTCGATCGCCCGGCGCAACTGCCAGGGAGATAATTTGCCCGAACTCGAACCCACGGGGACAGCGGCGTTGCCGTAAGTCTCTATGATGTGAGCATGGAAAGCGAGTGCGACATGGTCGACGAATAAGGCGCTCCGTTCATCCGCGCGGTCGACCCGGTCTAAAAGTGCATTGGCCAATCCAAAGAGCACCTTATCCTGGGAACCCCACGCGGATAACATCAGTCCCTTGGTCGGGCGCATCCCCTGATCGAAGGCAAGTTCATCGAGCGAGGCCTGGGAAATGTAGAAGCGCACGTTATCGAAGGACGAATGGATTTCGCAAACCGTCTCGCTGCGCAAATCGAAGAGAAACGTGGCACCGGGAGCAGTCGTCCTTGCCGGCCTGTGCTTCCCGTCGATCCAGAGATCCATTGTGGACGGCAGCAGCTGAACATGGATCGCAAACGCATCTTCGGTCGGCATGTCCTTGGTTCGTATGTGACACACCTGCTCACTCTTTAGGCGGGTGAACCCGATCGGTGAAACCGATGATGTTCGCGCAAGAATGGTTGGGGGATAGCCGAGCCGAAACCGGTCCCCGATCACCGCGCTCTCATAGCTTCCGCCCGCAAGCCCTTGTGCCATCGTATGCGCTCCATCAAGTCTGGTCGGCTCGCCACATGGCAATTCGGTACAACATACACCGCCGACGCAGTGTCGTATGCGGGAATATCAGGCACGTGACATCGCCACGGCGTTTCGTGTCGGCACTGCCGGTAAGGCCGCCGTCGCCGGGACACGCTCGATAATTTTGGCGGCCCTCGCCAGGGAAACGATCGGGGCGACACGTTGGTGCGTCGTGGTCGGACGGGCCGATCGGTTCAGCGATGCTCGCCGATCCCGCGCTTGATCGGCACGTCATCAACGACGACGCGTTATCGCCATGGCCCGACAAATATCTTTGTCGCGCGTCTGAGTGACCTGGCTCACACTCCGGCCCCGACGGGGCGCAACACACGAGCAAGACCATAAATCACGCGCCAAAGTGGTATCTTTCTTATTGATTTCTTAACTTACGACGATCGCATGAGGTGCACTTCGGTATCTTGCAATGAAGGATTTACCTCCGGACCTTAGCTTGCGCGCAACAACGGGCTCGGGAATTTCCGTCATGAGCGATGCATCGGCGTCCGCCGCCTGCGGAGACGAAGTGAATGAGCGCGGTGCGTGGTGGACGTTTTTGCCGCGACTCACATCGGGCAATGTCCTGCTGCTCGGGGGCGGATTGGTGCTCCCCAATTTGTTGTCGTTTGCGACCCTGGTCTCGCTGATCGATATCGGGCTGCCGCCGCGAACCACCGCGATCATGCTCTACGCCAGCCTGTCTATCCTGGCGCGTCACATTCCGTTTGCGCTTACGGCCGCGTTGTTTCTCTGCGTGCTTGCCTTCGACATGGTGAGCACGCTGTCGCTGATGTTCGGCATGGCGCCGACGGAAATGATGGCCGCCTTCGACCTCGCACGTCGCCTGCATTTCTTTGCATCGCCGCTTTATCTTTCCTTGATCGTCCTCATGCTGACGACGACGCTCGCGGCGTTGGCGTGCCTGAGCCAGCGCGGCGCGCTGGTGCGTGGCCGGACATCCCTATTGTTCGTGCTGGCATTGACCTTCGGCGCGCTGGATTACGCAAGTAATGTCTCGCCGCACTACCACTTCGGCTCGACATTCGGCCACGACAAGCCGGTTCAATCCGCGGCAGAAGTCTCGGGTTTCAACCTCGCCGCGGGAGCCCACGGCAACAACGTCGTCGTGGTGATCGTCGAAAGCCTCGGATATCTGCTGGATCAGACCGCCCGCGAGCGCATCGCCGCGCCGCTGTACGATCCCGCCGTCACGAGGGACTACCTCGTCACTTCCGGTCACACCGTTTACTACGGTTCCACCACCTCCGGCGAGATGCGCGAACTCTGCAATACGCGCACCTTCTATGTGGACTACGTGCCGAAAAATGGATCGTCCTGTCTGCCCAATCTCCTGAAATCGCGGGGCTATGCCAGCATTGCCTTGCATGCCTACTCGGGCGGCATGTTCGAACGCGAGCAATGGTATCCGGAAGTCGGCTTCGACAAGGAGTTGTTTGGCGACGAACTCGTCAAGACGACCCACCGCTCTTGCGGCGCCGTGTTCCGGGGCGCCTGCGACGCCGACCTGGCGCCGGTCATCGTCGATGCCTCCCTGCAGGCCGCCCATACCGGCAAGCCGCGTTTCATCTACTGGCTTACGCTCAACACCCACATTCCGGTCGCGCCGGACGAAGCGCTGAGCAATTTTCAATGCGCGCTTCCAAACAACGGTTTCGCCCTGCCGAGAATATGCCGCATGGCCGAGCTGTGGCATGACGTTTTCACGGTGGTGGCCAAGATCGCGCGCGATCCGGCGGTCGGGCCGGCCGACATCCTTGTCGTCGGAGATCACGCCCCGCCGTTATGGTCGAAGCGCGGCCGCGCGGAATTCGCGCCCGGCCAGGTCGCCTGGTATCGGCTGCAGCCGCGTACCGACGCAACCGGCGGACCGCGGCTGGAGACGCTCAGTCAGTCCAATTGAGTTTCTCGAGCTTTGCCGGGCATCGGTTTGCCGCCGGTGGCCCGGTGTGCGCGCTTCACCTGCGCGTCTAGGACGACGGAATCATCTCCAGGGCTCGACAATGATCTTGGTATGGCGTTCCGGATTGGCGAGATCCGCGAACGCCTGCGCGACGCCGTCGATCCCGACATTCGCTGTCACCAGCGAGGCCGCATCAACCTCACCTTCGGCGATCAGGCGCAGGCTGGATGCGAACTCTTCGGGCGTATAGCCCAGCACATACTGAACGTTGAGTTCCTTCATCACGCCGAGCATCGGCTCGGAACGATCGGTTTCCATGCAGACGCCGACCACCACGATGCGGGCGTCGCGCGGCGCGCCTTCAAACACCTGCTGCAGCAGCCCGGGAATGCCGACGCATTCGAAAATCAGCGCGGGCCTGAGCGCGGGCAGCATCGCCCGCAGCGGCGGCCGCGCCGCCTTCTGTTCCGGCGACATCGCGGCGTGCTCGGCCCAGGTCGCATAGGGCTGCTCGCGCGTGGGATCGACGACGATGTCGGCGCCCAGTCTTTCGGCCAAGGCGCGGCGGGCCGGCGAATAATCCGCCGCGACAATCGGGTGCAAGCCCTTCAGCTTCAACGCCGCGATCACGGCTAGCCCGACCGGGCCGCAGCCGATCACCAGCGGCACCTCATCGCCGCAGATATTGGCTTTGGCGACCGCGTGAACGCCGACCGCGAGCGGCTCGGTCAGTGCCGCGTGCTCCGCGGCGAGCCCATTAGGCACTTCAAGCAACAGCGCCTCGCTCAACAGCATGCGTTCGGCATAGCCGCCGACATTGTCGTTGGAATAGCCGATGCCCTGCACGCCACCTTCGATCAGCAGCGCGGGAAGCGAGCACACCCGCGTTCCCGGCTTCAGCTTGCGCTGCGTCCCCGGACCGTAATCGAGGATCTCGCAGCAGAATTCGTGCCCGAACACGACGTCGCGAGTGAGGTCCATCGGCGTGCGACCGGGAAGATGCCTGGTCAATTCGACCATGCGGTGGGCGTGCCTGCGCGCGTGCAGGTCGGAGCCGCAAATGCCGCAGGCCAGCGTCTTGACCAGCACCTGGCCTCCGGCCGGCTCGGGCTCGGGCAAGGTGTCGACGACGATCTCGCCGTTCCTGAAAATGGCAGCGCGCATGGGTATCCTCCGGCTCGCGATCGTTCGCCTCGTTCACGTTCCGTCGCCGAACGAGGGCGTGCAAGTGATAACATGATCAGGCGTTGGGCGACGGCTCGGCCTGCACCAGAAGCTCGGACCGCCGCAATCGCTCCCGGTGCGCGGTGTAGAGCCCGCTGGCGACGATGAAGGCGGCGCCGGTCACGGTCCAGACGTCGGGCACTTCGCCGAAAATCAGGAAACCGAGGAAGCTGACCCATAGCAGCTGGGTGTACGAAAACGGCGCCAGCACCGAAACATTGGCATAGCGGAACGCCAGCACCACGATCCACTGCCCGGCTGTCGATGCCACACCGATCACAATCCCGAAGAAGATGTCGTGCCAGCTTGGCGTCACCCAGACGAACGGCACCAGCACCGACAGAATGGCGAGACCGGTGATCGACGAATACGCCATGGTCGTGATCGCACGTTCGGTACCGCTCATCACCCGCGTCATGATCAGCGTGCATGCCCAGGCCAGCGCCGATACGATCGAGAACAGTGCCGCGGGATGAAACGCGCCGGAACCGGGCCGCAGGATGATCAGAACGCCGACCAGCCCGACCGCGGTCGCGAGCCAGCGCCGCAGCCCGACGCTCTCGCCGAGAAACACGATCGACAACGCGGTGACGAACAACGGCGAAACGAAACTGGTCGCCGACGCCTCCGCGATCGGGAGAAACCGCAAGCCGGAGATGAAAAACAGCGACGAGCCGAGCAGCGCGGCCCCGCGCATCACCTGAAAACCGCGAAGCTGCGTTTGCATGGCATACCATGGCGAACCCGGCAGCATGGCCGGCAGCATGACCAGTGCGAACACCAGGAACCTGATCCAGGCGATCTCGATCGACGGCAGCGTGGCCGACAGATATTTCGAGGTGGCGTCGGAGGAGCCGAGGAACACCGTCGAAGCGAGGATCAGCGCAATGCCGCGGAAGGGATGATCGGCGCGCGCAGGTGCGGCAGGAGTGGACGATTTTTTCTCGGGCAAAGACAAGACAGCACGATCCAGCCTGGCGGCTGTAACGGGGTTGAAAAACGAGCCGCGGGGGCGGAAACCGGATGATCGAATCGGGTGGCGGTCAACAGAACGACAACCGCCCGCGATCGGCAAGGACCTAAAACAGGGAGCCGATATGCGCCATTGGCCGCGGCGGCTCGCCGCAGACGGCGCGGTGACCGGCCCTCGCCACCAAACACCTGGCCGCGTCACAGCATCGGCAGGCCGCGTGGTTTGGCGCCACGGGGAAACGCCTTGTCGAGCATGGCAAGTTCATCGGCGGTCAACACCAGCGTGCCAGCGGCCGCATTATCCGCGGCATGTTCGGCGCTCGAGGCCTTCGGAATCGCAAACACGGAATCGTCGCGCGTGAGAAAGCCGAGTGCGACCTGACGCGGCGTTGCGCCGTGCGCCTCAGCGATCTTTTGCAGCACCTGCCCGGCTTTGCTGCCGGGCGCAGGGAAATCATTATGGCCGAACGGCGAATAGGCAACCACCGCGACCCCGTTCTGCTTGCACCACGGGATCACCGCGTGCTCGATCGCGCGTTCGCCGAGATGATAAAGCACCTGATTGCAGGCGATGCCGGATGCGCCGGACACCGCCTTGAGTTCATCGAGATCGTCGGTATCGAAATTGCTGACGCCCCAGCTGCGGATTTTCCCGGAGCCGACCAGTTGCTCGAACGCCGCGACCGTTTCCGCCAGCGGATAGGAGCCGCGCCAGTGCAACAGATAGCAATCGAGCCGGTCGGTCTTCAGCCGTGCCAACGACCGCTCGCACGCCGTAATCGTGCCGCGCCGCGACGCGTTGCTCGGCAACACCTTCGACACCAGGAAAACCTCATCGCGCCGGCCGGCGATGGCATCGGCGACCACCAGCTCGGCATCGCCATACATTTCGGCGGTGTCGATGTGGGTCATGCCGAGATCGAGGCCACGGCGCAGTGCCGCCGCCGCGCGCCGGCGGTCACCGCGATCGATGTACCAGGTGCCCTGCCCGATGACGGCCACCTGCACACCACCGCTGCCGAACGGTCGAAGCTTCATGCGCTACCTCAATCCGCCGATATCGGCGACCATCACGGTGCCCGTAACCAATTCCGTGACGTACAGGCGGTCACCGTCCTTGCCGCCGATGGCGACGTTGGTGCAGCTCGGGCCGGCGCAAGACTTGATGCGCGCGATCAACTCGCCGTTGGGCGCGAACACGAATACATGGCCGAGCGAAGCGTGCGCGACGAACAGGCGGCCCGCTTTGTCCATCGTCAGACCATCGGGACCGCTCGGGCCGAACAGCGAACAGAAGCGGCCGACTTTGGAGACGCTGCCGTCTTTCATGAACGGCATGCGCCAGACCGCGTTGTCGCGCGTCATCGCGACGAACAGCACGGCCTCGTCGGGATCGAGCACCAGACCGTTGGGGCTGATGCCGGTATTGATCAGGCAATCGAGCCGGCCCGCCGGCGACAGCCGGTAGACCCGCCCGGTCGGATCGTGCAGCCCGGTCTGTCCCTGATCGGTGAAATAGATATCGCCATTGGAGGCGAGATGCAGATCATTGCAGCCCCGAAACAACTCCGAGTTGCGCGAACTCAAGATCGGCTGCATCCGTCCGGCTTTGGCATCGAGCTCCATGAGCCCGCGCCGGTAGTCGGCGACCAGGATGCGGCCGTCGCGGCTGATCTTGAGGCCATTTGGCCAGCCCTCATATTCGACCACCAACGTCCACTGGCCGCCGGGCGCGATCCGGAAGATGCGTCCAAAGGGAATGTCGACGATGTAGAGGTTGCCATCGGCATCGAACGACGGGCCTTCGATGAAACTATCGGTCGGCTGGCCCGGCCGGTTGGCGTCGGCCCATTCGGTGCGCACGCCCTTGCGCCGAAAAGATTCCGGCATCGCCGAAAACACCTTGGCCTCGATCAGCCGCGGCGGAGTGTCGAGATACATCATCGTTTGGTTTCACCGTGCTGCCAAAAACCGGCGCACCATAGAGGACATCGGCGACGTCGTCGATTGGACTCGTCGATGCGTCGCCGCACGGCAACCGACCGCGCCTAATCCGGCGCTTTCAATCGCTTGTAGCGAAAGTCGCAATGGCCGGCCCCCTGCATGATGGTCTGCGTGCGCGTCAGCTGTATGTCGGGACCAAATCCCTCCGCCGTCGCGTAGTCCGCATGGCAGACCAGCAGAAATCCGAGCTCGGGCTCACCGAGTTCCCTGAAGAATTCGGCATAGCGGCATCCCGTCACGTCGATCGCGAAAGCATCCTGCGATTGCTCGATGATCCGGTAGTCAAGCGCGTCGTCGCGGGCATAGGTCCTGAACGCGGACGCGATGGCCGTACCGAGGTTGTTTTCGTTCTTCGCGCGCCAGAATTCTTCGCCGAAACGACGATAGGTGTCGCCGAGGGATTTGCGAACGAGAGCGTTGGCCCGCGCTTCGCCCAACTCCGCCTGCAACGCCTTCACGAGCGGGACCAGCACCTGCGCCTGGATCTTGGCTTGCTGGATGACGGGAATATCCATGGACCCTCCACATCGGCGCTGAGTTTTGCAAGCATAGCGCGTGCGCCGGCCGTACGGAAGAATGGCCGCTCGCCTTGCAGGAAAGTTCCGTAACGCTAAGAATGGGCGCTATTGCCGCACCGGATTCGAACACGGAATCATCATGGTTTTATACGCAGACCGAGAGCTCACCTCGCCCTATGCCATGTCGGTGTTCGTCGTACTGACGGAAAAGCGGCTTCCATTCGAACTCCGGACACTGGATCTCGCGGCTTGCGCAAACAACGAGCCGGACTATGCGCTGTTATCCCTGACGCAGCGCGTGCCGACGCTGGTCGATGGTAACTTCGCGCTCTCGGAGTCGTCGGCGATCGCGGAATATCTCGACGAGGTCTATCCTGATCCGCCGGTATTCCCGCTCGACCGGCAAAAACGCGCGCGGGCGCGTCAACTCCAGGCATGGCTGCGAAGCGACTTCCTGGCGATCCGACAGGAGCGTGCGACGCCGAGCATCTTCTACGCACGCCCGACAACGGCAGCGCTCACCCCGGCGGCGCAAACTGCATCGCGAAAGCTCTGCGCCGCCGCCTGCGAACTGCTCGGTCATGGTGGTCAAAACCTGTTCGGCCCCTGGTCGATCGCCGACGTCGACCTCGCCCTCATGCTCAACCGGCTGGTCCTGAACGGCGACGAGGTTCCGGCCGCGCTGGTCGATTATGCGAAGACACAGTGGCAGCGCCCATCCGTTCAAAAATGGGTCCGCATGGACCGCCCGACGGAGCCCTAGGCGCTGACGCGCCCGCGTCCATCCTGCCCGGACTCCGCTGCAACGCCTTGCGTGATCAACCGCTTCAATTCCGGAATGCACGATCCGCAATTGGTGCCGGCTTTCAGCCGTGCGCCGATCTCGCCGACCGTATTCGCACCGGCGGCGATGGCATCGCAGATCGTAGTGCGGCCGACGCCGAAACAAGCGCAGACCACCGGACCGGTGCTCGCCACGCCGTCCATCGGCCTTCCCGAGAACAGCGAGCGGCGCTGGGCGTCACTGAGCGCCTCCGCCGCAAACAGGCTTCTGACCAGTTCCCAATCGCCGGCATCGCGCGCGGGCCCGAGGAACAGGCAGGTCTCGATACGGTGGCCGTTAAAGGACGAGGCGCGATAGACGCCGTCGCCGAAGTCGCGGTATTCCGCGAGATCGTCGCCCGCGACCGACCGCAGCCATGCCTGCCATGACGGCAGGTCGGCATTGTCGGCCAACAGATAGCCGTAGCCGCCGCCCACGGCCACCCGCGCCCACCACGCATGCTGCGGCAGATCGAGCGCATGGCGCGACAACGCAAAACCGCGGAACACGTATTCGTAGGGCACGATCGTCGCCGGCGTCGCCTTGTTCTCGGGCTGGCCGGAGAATGGATCGGTGAACGGCGCCACCAGCGCACCGACGCGCGCGCCGGACGCGGTCTCCCGGCTCCAGTGGATCGGGGCGAACAGCATGCCGCGCTGCTGTCGCGCGCTGACGACGACACGCAGGGTGCACTGACCGTAATCGGTCGTAACCCGCGCGAAGCTGCTGTCGCGGACGCCGTATCGCATCGCATCGTCGGGGTGAATCTCGACGAACGGTTCCGGCAAATGTTGGCCCAGCCGCGGGCTCGTCCCGGTGCGGGTCATGGTGTGCCATTGATCCCGGATGCGGCCGGTGTTGAGCCGCAGCGGACGTGCCGCCGAGGTCTCGGTCCGCAGCGCCGGGATTTCCGTCGCGACGAAGCGCGCCTTGCGGTCGCCGGTGAAAAACTCACCTTCGGCGAAGAATCGCGGTTGCGATCCGGCATCGCCGGAACGAGCCGGCCATTGCAGCGGCGTCATCGTATCGAACGCCTCTTCCGACAGTATGCTCAAGGCGCCGATATCGAAATCGCGGCTGCCGCCGTTTTCGAACGCCGACAGGCTGGCGTGCTCGCGGAATACGTCCGCCGCGGATTGGAAATCGAACGCGGCGCCGAACCCCAATCGCCTCGCGACTTCACACACGATCCACCAATCCGGCTTGGCATCGCCGGGCGCAGCGAGGAATGCGCGTTGTCGCGAGATCCGCCGCTCGGAATTGGTCACCGTGCCGGACTTTTCGCCCCAGGCCTGCGCCGGCAACAGCACATGCGCTCCCGCATTGACGGTGT
Source organism: uncultured Alphaproteobacteria bacterium (assembly GCA_963756215.1). Classification (GTDB taxonomy): domain Bacteria; phylum Pseudomonadota; class Alphaproteobacteria; order Rhizobiales; family Xanthobacteraceae; genus Bradyrhizobium. Next base: position 171,786 of record CAVWMY010000010.1, read on the forward strand.
CGTTGGAGCGCACGTTTTCCGAAACCACGAACAATTCGAGTTTCCCGAGCGCGGCGCGTGCGACGTCGGCATCGGGCAGCGACACCGCGGGATTGGTGCCCATCACCCACAGCGCCTTGATCTCGCCGCGCGCGATCGCCTCGAACATCGGGACCGCCTTCAATCCCTCATGCGTCGCGATCCGCGGCGCCTTCCAGAACCGGCGCACGCGGTCGATATCGGCCGGCGTGAAGTTCATGTGCGCCGCAAGCTGATTGGAAAGCCCGCCGACCTCGCGGCCGCCCATCGCATTGGGCTGCCCCGTCAACGAGAACGGCGAGGCACCCGGTTTTCCGATCCGGCCCGTCGCAAGGTGGCAATTGAGGATGGCATTGACCTTGTCGGTGCCCTGCGCCGACTGGTTGACGCCTTGCGAATACAGCGTGACCACGCGCGGCGTCGCGGCGAACATCCGGAAGAATTCCGCGACATCCCGCTCGGTGAGGCCGGTCGCGAGCGCGGTCGCAGCCACGCTGCCGGCCATGCTTCGCGCACGCTTCAGCGCCTGCTCGAAACCGGACGTGTATTTCTCGATATAGCCGCTATCGAGCGCGCCGGTATCGGCGAGATGCACCAGCAAGCCGCCGAACAGCGCGCCGTCGGTGCCGGGCTTCAACCCCAGGAACAGATCGGCATCGCCGGCGGTGTCGGTGCGGCGAGGATCGATCACAACGATGCGCGCGCCGCGCCGTTGCTTGTTGGCGAGCATGCGCTGAAACAGCACCGGATGACACCAGGCGGCGTTGGAGCCGGTCAGTACCAGCAGGTCGGCCTCGTCGAGATCCTCGTAGCAGCCCGGCACGGTATCGGCGCCGAATGCGCGGCGATGGCCGGCGACCGACGACGACATGCACAACCGCGAATTGGTGTCGACATTGGCGCTGCCGATGAAACCTTTCATCAGCTTGTTGGCGACGTAATAGTCCTCGGTGAGCAACTGTCCCGAGAGATAGAACGCCACCGCGCCGGGCCCATCGCGGGCGATGATGTGCTGCAGGCGGTTGGCGACGTGGTCGAGCGCGTCGCTCCAGGCCACGCGTTCCATCTCGCCCTTGTCGCAACGGATCATGGGATGCAGCAGGCGGCCGGCAAGGCCGAGCGTTTCGCCGAGCGCGGAGCCCTTTGAGCAGAGGCGTCCAAAATTGGCGGGATGCTCGGGATCGCCGGAAATCGCAGCGCCGCCGTTGCCGTCCGGCGTGGCCAGTACGCCGCAGCCGACGCCGCAATAGGGACATGCGGTGCGCGTGGCGCGCAAGGTGGGGTCAATCATCGTCATGGGGGCGGCCCGGCCATCAGTTCATCATGCTCACGCCGCCTCGCGCTGGATCGCAACGGGGCGGCCGAACATCATGTCGCGGCGGATGGCCGCGATCGGCGAGCGGCCGCGGATCAATTCGAGATACCAGAGCGCGTCGCTGACATCTCCGACCAGCACCGCGCCCGTGAGCTTCCCCTCCGCGATCACGAGCTTGCGATAGGTGCCCTGCCCGATGTCATCGAGCACGATGGTTTCGCTGCCGTCGGTGCCGATAAAGTCGCCGGCGGAAAACACGCTGACGCCTGAGACCTTGAGATTGGTAGCGACCACGCTGCCGTCATAGCAGGCATCGCGGCCCGCAAGATGCCGCGCCAGCACGCGCGCCTGCTCATAGGCCGGTTCGACCAGCCCGTAGCAGATGCCGCGATGCTCGGCGCATTCGCCGAGCGCAAAGATATCCGGAGCCGCGGTTTGCAGGTGGTCGTCGACGACGATGCCGCGGTTGACGGCAATGCCGGCGTCCTTGGCCAATGCGACGTTCGGCCGGATGCCGGCGGCGAAGATCACCGCGTCGGCCTCGAGCTTGCGGCCGTCGGTCAGTTCGACGCCCTCGACGCGGGTTTCGCCGTGAATCCGCGCGGTGTTGGCGTCGAGCAATACCCTTATGCCCTTGCGCTCGACGAGGGATTTCAACAGCGCCGCGGCCCACGCGTCGAGCTGGCGCTCCATCAGCCGGTCCATCAGATGGATCAAGGTCACGGGCGCGCCGGCCTTGGCCAGACCATAGGCCGCCTCCAGCCCCAACAATCCGCCGCCGACCACCACCACGCGCTTCCTTTGCGCCGCCAGGGTCAGCAGCAGGTCGACGTCGCGGCTGTCGCGAAAGGTGTGCACGCCGGCGAGATCGGCGCCGGCCAGGTTGAGCCGCAGCGCCGTCGAGCCGGTGGCCAGCACCAGTTTTGAGAACGTGACGCTTTCCTCGTCGGCGATCTTGAGTTCGCGGCGGCCGACATCGATCTCGGTAGCGCGGCAGCCGTATTTCAGCGTAACGCCGCGGTCGCGCCACCACGAGGCGGGCCTCAGTTCGATGTCGTGCGAGGCCGTCTCGCCCGCCAGCACCGAGGAAAGCAGCACGCGGTTGTAGGCCAGCCGCGGCTCGTCACCGACGATGGCGATGGCGTAACGACCGAGCGCGACCTTCGCCAACTCGTCGACAAGGCGCGCGGCGGCCATTCCGTTACCGACGATCACCAGCGGTTCACTCATGCAGGTATCCTTGCAGGTGCGCTTGCAGGGGTTCCTGCAGGTATCATTGCGATCACTTGCCGGCCTCGGCGCCGCCGTAGGCTTCAGCGATCATGAAGCCGGAAAGCGTACCGTAAGCCGTGGTCCAGGCGTCGGCGACCTCCGGCGTCCAGCCCTCCCCGAGGCCCTTTTCCAGCGTCCACAACAGCGCGCCGCCGACGACCGGATAATGCTCGGGCTTCGCGCCGTAGCCGACATGGCGTTTTGCCAGGGCGCTGGCGGCCGGCAACACGGTCTCGATATTGCCGAGCCCGCCGACCACTACGGCCAGCGTCGCCATCAACTTCTTGCGCTGCTCGCGCAAGTCTGTGGGAAACATCGCCTTGACCTGCGGCGCGACCTCGAACAGGCGATCGTAGAACAGCACCGCCGCCTGATCCGAGATCGGCGCCACCTTGGCAAAGCTCGCCTGCACGAGATTGACCTGATCGGGTGTCATGTTTGCTCCGCTCCTCTTGCTGTGCCTCGCCCTATCGACAGGGCGAGGCCGACAGCGCCATGGGACTCAGGCAGCCCTCATATCCGCGCTCCGGCGAGGCTCGACGCACTCGCCTCCTCGGGGCTCTTGCGCAGGTAGAACCACCAGGTCACCGCAAGACAGGTCGCGTAGAAAGCCAGATAGATTTCCAATGCGAGTTGCGGCCCGCCGGTGGCTGCGATGGACTGGCCGAAACCGCTCGGAATGAGGTACCCGCCGCAAGCCCCGACCGCGCCGATAAAACCGACGGCGGCTCCGCTCTCGATGCTTGCGGTCTTCATGGCGAGCGCGCGGCCGGCCTCACCCGTACCCCTGGCCTTTCGAAGGTTCTCCTCGCGGAAAATCGACGGGATCATCCGGTAGGTCGATCCGTTGCCCACCCCCGTGGTGACGAAGAGGATGAGGAACATCGCCACGAAGCCGGTGAAGTCCTTGATGCCCACGAAGTACAGCACGCCGATCGTGGCGGCGGCCATCGCGATGAAATTCCAGAACGTCACGATGGCGCCGCCGACCTTGTCAGCCAGCAAGCCGCCCAATGGGCGCGACAGCGAGCCCACCAGCGGTCCCAGAAACGCGATCGCGATCGTGACCGCCGGAAACTGCGTCTTGATCAGGAGCGGAAAAGCCGCCGAATAGCCGATGAAGGATCCGAACGTCCCGATGTACAGGAACGCCATGATCCAGGTGTGCTTGCGTTTGACGATGGCCAGTTGATCCCTGAACGAGGACTTGGCCGACGTCAGGTTGTTCATGAAGAACACAGCGCCGAACACCGCGATGATCAGCGGCAGAATCCACATCAGCCCGGCGTTCTGCAGGTAAACGCCGGAGACCGGCGTAGCCTGATAGAGGTTGATGAGGCCGATGCCCATCAGGATAGGTGTCAGCAACTGCACGCTGCTGACGCCGATGTTGCCGCCGGCGGCATTAAGGCCAAGCGCCCAGCCCTTCATCCGATCGGGATAGAAGAAAGAGATATTGGCCATGCTGGAGGCGAAGTTGCCGCCGCCGAGGCCGGCCGTGGACGCCACCACGAGCATCAGCCAGAACGGGGTTTCGGGATGGCTTACAAAGTAAGCGAGGCCGAGCGTCGGAATGAGCAACACCGACGCGCTGAAGATGGTCCAGTTGCGGCCGCCGAAGGTGGTCACGGCAAAGGTATAGGGGAAGCGCATCAGCGAGCCGATCAGTCCGGGTATCGCCACCAGCTGAAACAACTGATCGGTGGTGAAGTGAAAGCCGGCCGCCGGCAATTTGGTTGCGACGATGCTCCAGATCAGCCAGACCGAAAATCCGATGTGCTCGGCAACGATCGACCAGATCAGGTTGCGACGGGCGATGGTCTTGCCGGTCGTGTTCCAGAATGTCTCATCCTCGGGTTTCCATTCGGAGATCCAGGTCGAGTTCGATTTGCTCACTGAAGATTCCCTTTCTGCGGCTCAGTGTCCGTTCGTCCGACGTCACAGGTGCGCGCATTCGCAGGCACGGAGGCGCACGCTGGGGAGGCCCCAGCCTGGCGGCGGTACGGTTCGGATGGATTGGTTTTCGACGGACGGCTTCGATGGCGTCAGCACAAGCCATTCAAGCTTTGTGCCAACCGCCTTTGTCCCCAAAATTGTCGATATTACAGTTGCTTATCACAACGCAATGCGGCGTCCGCTATGCAGCCGCCGCATCGAAAATTTGCGATTCGCTCAATTCTTGTGCGCCGCACAACGAATAGGCAGCGACGTGATCCGCCTGCGCTTATGGTGCCTTAAGCGAATTCCTTGGCCTTTACGCCGAGCGGGAGTGGCGCCGTTCCCTTCCCGGGCTTCATATGGAATTCATAGGTCATCAAGTGCCACGGCTCCGTCACTGCTTTGCCGTCGGGCATGACGGTGTCGGTTCGTTTTTCGATCTTGGCGACCAGTTCGTCCTTGACCCCAAACACGACGTCGGAGTCCAGATACTTGTCGCCCTCCATGAATACGTGGGTTATCAACGGCTCATAACCGGGCGCGTTGACCAGGAAATGCACATGCGCCGGCCGCATCGGATGGCGCCTGGTCTGCAGGATCATTTCGCCGACCGGTCCATCGGTCGGAATCGGATAGCTGCACGGCAGAATGGTGCGGAAGAAAAACCGGCCGTCGGCATCGGTGATGAACCGCGCCCGCGACGACGGGCCGTCGGTCTCATAGGACGGCTTCTGCGAGTCGTAATAACCGTCGTCGTCGGCATGCCAGACATCGACCGGCACGCCTGCCAGCGGCTTTCCCTTGAGATCGGTGACACGGCTTTGCACGAACATCCGCTCGCCCGGCAGGCTGGCGGAAATATCGGTGCCGTTCGGCGTCACCTTGTGTTCGCCGACATAGAACGGGCCGAGCACGGTGGTCTCGGTGGCGCCATCGCGCTCGCGATGATTCACCGCATCGACCAGCATAGAAACACCCAACACGTCCGACAGCAGGATGAACTCCTGCCGGGTCGGGGTACATTTCTGACCGACGCGGGTCAGAAAATCGATGGCGTAGCTCCATTCATCGAAGGTGAGATCGGTCTTGCGGACGAAATCGTGCAGCGACTTCACCAGTTCTTCCATCAGGAATTTGACGCGCGGATCGGGCGTCTCCTCGAAGCTGCGGATAACGGCGGCGGTAAGCTCGGTATCGTTGAACTGGGTCATCGGTATGGTCCTTACGAGCGCGCGATCTCAGGGGAAGCGTACACCAGCAACCTCACCGGGGTTAAGCCCGGATTGGAACAAGGCTCACTTTTCGGTTACCAATGCAACCTTCAACCGATCCGGAGACCAGCCCGATGCTCGCCCCGACCCCCGCCTCCCCCGAATCCGCCGGTATGTCCCAGGCCGCCTTCGACCGGATCGAGGACCATCTCAAGCGCCGCTACATCGATGCCGGCCGCTTTCCGGGAACCCAGATGGTCGTCTATCGCCGCGGCAAGATCGTCCATAGCGCGGTGCAGGGCTTTGCCGACATCGAGCGCAAAACACCGGTCAGAGACGACACCATTTTTCGCATCTATTCGATGACCAAGCCGATCACGAGCGTCGCCTTCATGATGCTGTTCGAGGAAGGCCGCGTCGCGCTCGACGAGCCCGTCTTCAAATACATTCCGGAATGGAAGGACCTTGGCGTGTTCCAGGCCGGAACGGCGCCGGCATTCCTGACCAAGCCACCGTCGCGGCCGATGCTGATCGTGGATCTGCTGCGCCACACCTCCGGGCTCACGTATGGCTTCCAGCAACGCTCCAACGTCGACGCGGCCTATCGCGACAAGAAAATCGGCGAGGTGGTGAAATCCGGAACGCTGCAATCGATGATCGAGGACCTGGCAAGAATTCCGCTCGAATTTTCGCCGGGCGAGGCCTGGAATTATTCGGTCTCCACCGATGTGATCGGCTATCTCGTCGGCAAGATCAGCGGGATGCCGTTCGAGCAGTTCCTGAAGCAACGCATCTTCGATCCGCTCGGCATGAACGATACCGATTTCTTCGTGCCGGCCGACAAGGCGCATCGTTTTGCCGCGTGCTACTCGGCCGATCCGCAGGGCGGCATGACGTTTCACGCGACCGATCGCAGGGGCGGCCTGACGCTGCAGGACGATCCGACCACAAGCTCCTTCCTTTCGCCGCCGTCGTTGATTTCCGGCGGCGGCGGGCTCTGTTCGACGGCGGGCGATTACCTCACCTTCTGCCGCGCGCTGCTCAACGGCGGCGAGCTTGGCGGCGTCCGGTTGCTGGGGCCAAAGACGCTGGCGCTGATGACGAAAAACCATCTCCCGGGCGGACGCGAGCTGCCCGAACTGTCGCGGTCATTGTTCAGCGAAGCGACCTATAACGGCGTCGGTTTCGGCCTCGGTTTCTCGGTCACCATCGATCCCGCCAAGACGTTGATCCCCGGCAGCGCGGGGGAATATGCCTGGGGCGGCGCCGCCACCACGTCGTTCTGGATCGATCCCGCGGAGGAGCTGATCGCCATCTTCATGACCCAGGTGCTGCCGTCGAGCGCCTATCCGGTGCGCCGCGAACTGCGCACCATGGTTTACGCTGCGATCACCGACAGTAATCTCTGAACAATCAGGTCGCGCGCCCTAACCGAAGTTCTGCAGTGCGGGAAACGTGTCCAGCAGCCAGATGCTGATCGAGGACATGGCGCCGGTGAGAAAGCCGATGCCGGTGATCACCATGAGAACGCCCATGGCGCGCTCGACATTGGCCAGGTGCCGCTTCATCCGCGAGAACAGCGACGAAAACTGCTCGACCATGAAGGCTGCGACCAGAAACGGAATCCCGAGGCCGGCGGAATAGACCGCCAGCAGCATGGCGCCCTTCGCCACCGTCGCCTGTGCGGCCGCAACCGAAAGGATCGCCGCCAGGATCGGTCCGATGCAGGGTGTCCAGCCGAATGCAAAGGCAAGGCCCATCACATAGGCGCCCCACAGGCCCACCGGCTTCGGAATCGGCAACCGGCCTTCCCGCATCAGCAGACCGATCCGCGTCAGCCCGAGGAAGTGCAGTCCCATGATGATGATGACGATGCCGGCGACGATCGAGAGTTCGGCCGACCAGGCGCGGATCAACGAACCTATCAAGGAGGCGCTCGCGCCGAGCGCCACGAACACGGTGGAAAAACCCAACACGAACATGACAGCCGATATCATCACGGCTCGCCTCGAGGACGACGCGGTCTCCTCATTGGCGACATGTTCGATGGTGGCGCCGGTCAGGTAGATCAGATAAGGCGGCACCAACGGCAGCACGCATGGCGACAGGAAACTGACGAGACCCGCAATCAGCGCCGCGGGGATCGAGACATCGTGAATCATGCGCTCATCGAACCATGTTTGACCGGAGCCGGTGATATCATCCGAACTCCATCCCGAAGCGTGCTCTCCGGGTTTCGGCTCCCGGAAATCCCGCCACCCGCTCTGCCCGTTCGCCTGTTTGGCACATTTGTTGCTGGAAACAACCTCAGAAGCTCCAAAATAGCCATCAACCGATGGGGGAAATCGCCATGTCAGCCATCTCCGCCGCAGAGGTAAGCGCTCGGAAACCCCTTTACCATTCACTTTTCGCGCAGGTCTTGGCCGCGCTGGTGCTGGGGATCGCGCTCGGGATGGCCGTTCCCGATTTCGCCGTCAGCCTCAAGATTTTCAGCGACGCCTTTTTGAAGCTGATCTCGATGATCGTTGGGCCGATCGTGTTCTGCGTGGTCGTACATGGCATTGCCGGCGCCGGCGACCTCAAAAAGGTCGGCCGGGTCGGCGTCAAGGCGCTGATCTATTTCGAGGTCATGACCTCGATCGCTTTGGTGCTTGGCCTGTTGCTGGCCTACCTGTTCGGCCCCGGCCACGGCATGAACATTGATCCGTCGACGCTCGATGCCAAAGCCCTCAATACCTACGCCGACAACGCTCACAAACTGCAGGGCGGCGGGATCGGGAGCTTTTTTCTGAACATCATTCCGACCACGTCGTTTGACGCGCTGTCGCGTAACGACGTGCTGCAGGTGTTGTTCTTCGCCATCATCTTCGGTGTCAGTCTGTCGCTCGTAGGCGGCGAGAAGGGCAAGCGCATCGACTCATTCATCGAGGCCGTGTCGACGGTGCTGTTCCGCGCGATCGGGTTGATCGTGCGCCTCGCACCGCTCGGCGTGCTCGGTGCCGTCGCCTACACGGTCGGGAAATATGGCGTCGGTTCGCTCAGGCAGCTGATCTCGCTGGTGGCGCTGTTTTATGTCTCGGTCGCGCTGTTCGTGTTGGGCGTGCTCGGCGCGGTCATGGCCGTTGCAGGATTGAATATTCTGAAATTCCTGACGTATTTGCGCGAGGAACTGACCATCGTTCTTGCTACCGCGTCTTCCGACGCCGTTCTTCCGCAGATCATGCGCAAGCTGGAGCGGCTCGGAGTTAAGGAATTGGTGGTCGGGCTGGTCATTCCCACCGGCTATTCTTTCAACCTGGACGCATTCTCGATCTACCTGACTCTTGCGGTCGTTTTCATCGCGCAGGCGACCAATACGCCGCTGTCGTTCGGCGATCTCTTGCTGGTGCTCGGCGTCTCCCTGATCACATCCAAGGGCGCGCACGGCGTTCCCGGCTCGGCCATCGTGATCCTCGCGGCCACATTGAATGCGGTCCCGAGCGTTCCCGCGATCGGCCTGGTACTGGTGCTGTCGGTCGACTGGTTCATCGGCATGGCCCGCGCGCTCGGCAACCTGATCGGCAACTGCGTGGCCACCGTCGTTGTCGCGGCGTGGGAAGGCGATCTGGACCATGCCAAGGCACAACGCGTGCTTGATGGCCATGAACTGGTCGACGCGACCGCCGGTTAAGGTTCGCCGCGGCGGCGGTCTGTCGACTGCACACCGCCTGGAGCGATCGGCGAGCGGCGTTATTCGACCAGTTTCAGCAAGGCCGACAGTGACTTCTTTTCCTGCGACCCCGGCCGCCGCGGCTTTTCAGCGGGACTCGTCATCGCATCGCACAGGGCTTTCAATTCCGATTCCGCAATCCGATTGAGCTTCATCCGAAGCTGGAGGATGGCCATCGACACCAGTAGCGCGGTTTCCCGGGCATTGCCGTCGTGAAGAACCGTCCGGCACTCCTCCAGCGTCGCAAGCACCGAGTGCAATCGTTGTTCAGTGTTAGCCACCAGCACTTCTTTCGATACCGAGCTTGCGAGGTAAGGTCGCGGCGATCCAGTCGTTCGTTTCATGGACTTCTCCATAGATTCCGGAAATTTTAGAAACGGCACGATGGGTTTCCCGGGCCGGCATGTCATCGAGTGCATGGCTGGCCGAGGCATCGCACAGATAGGTGACCTTGTGGTCGCGGTGAAACGCATCGATCAGGGTCGACAGACACGCGGACTCGCCGGCGAAACCGGCGAGCGCGATGCCGCCGCGGCTCCGGCTTACCATCGCCGCAAAGGGTTCGCTCGAGTAACAGGACGGGCTGCTGCGCTCGAACACCATCTCGCTGCGGCACGGCTCGAATCCCTCGATCCAGCGGACGAACGGGGTTGCCGCGTTGAAAAACGCGGACTCGCTGACCATCCGGACGAAGGCGACCGGCAGGCCCACCCTGCGGGCGTGATCCAGAACTCGCCGGCAGTTGTCCAGCGCCCGATCGATACCTGAAATCGCCAGCAGACGTGGCTCCGCCAGGTATTCCTGCTGCATATCGACCAGGACGAGGATCGGGACAGCAGAAGAATTCGCAAATGTCCGAAGGCTTACAACAGAGCTCACGGTTACCTTTCAGCGCAACAATGGCTTCCGACCGAGGCTGGTCCAGCGTCCAAGGCACGCGGCGGGGACCCGTCATGGTTGTAGCCTGCCCGATATTCTGCCAAATTTAGCCGCGGAAGAGGATCGTGTATGCGTCTGATGTCGGAAAGGGGCGTTCCACAGGAGGAACGCCATGGGCTCGCCGTTGGAAATCTCACCGATTGGGACGCGGCCAGGGTTTTCCTGGAAGTGGTGCGTCGCGGCAGCTTCAGATCCGCGGCCGAGCGACTGGACTTGTCCATCAACGCCGTGCGGCGGCGGATCGACGACTTCGAACGTCAGGTCGGCGCGACGCTGTTTACGCGCGACGTTCACGGCACCCACCTCACCACCGAAGGTTCGCTGATCGTCTCCGCGGTCGAGCGCATGGAGGCAGCATCCTTCGATTTGCTGCGCGCCGGCAATTCCGCCACCAACGGCCTCGCGGGCGAAGTGCGCGTTGCAGTTACCGAGGGGTTGGGAACGTTCTGGTTGGCGCCGCGCCTTGTCGAGTTTCAGCAGGTCTTTCCCAAAATTCACATCGACCTGCATTGCGCGATGCGCTCCGCCGACGTGTCGCGATACGAAGCCGATGTTGCGATCCATCTCTCGCGACCAACGGCGCTCGACGTCAAACTGGTCAAGCTCGGCCGCATGCATTTGATGTTCTTTGCCAGCCAAAAGTACATCGACATTTTCGGCGCGCCGAAGACCGTCGGCGAACTAATCAAGCATCGCCTGGTGATGCAGGTCGTCGATCAAATTCCCGCCAAAGAAATCTTCGAAAGCTGGTTCCCGGGAAGATCGCAGCAGGACCTCGTGGTCATGAAGACGAATGTCAGCAGCGCGAACTACTGGGCTGTCGCCAGCGGTGCGGGCGTCGGCCTGTTTCCGACCTACGCCTGCGCGCTTGGCGGGAAGATAGTACCGCTGGACATAGAATTGAGTCGGGCAGTCGACATATGGCTCTCCTATCACCCCGGCAGCGGCCACATCCCCAGGGTGCGTCAAACCATTGATTGGCTTGTCGAGGCCTTCAACGGTACAAAATTCCCGTGGTTTAGGGATGAATTCATCCATCCAAACCAGCTTAAAGCGGTATATAAGAGTGAATCCCTGAGCCACCTATTCGGGGGCTTCTCGACCGAAGGACGGTAAAACTAGAATGAACAAATCAGCGGCAAAGAAGATGAAGCAGCGGAGTGCCGGAAAGCCCGACATCGAACTGGGCAAACGAATTCGTCTGCGGCGCGTCGAGCAACGAATCTCGCAAGCTGAACTCGGTGACCAACTCGGTGTCAGCTTTCAGCAGGTCCAAAAATATGAGAAGGGCGTCAACCGGGTCGGTGCCGCTCGTCTTCAACAGATTGCCACCGCGCTCGATGTTCCCGTCACCTTCTTCTACGACGGCGACGGCAAGGCGCGCGAAGTCGAGAGCCTGCTGTTTCTCGACAGTTCTTTCAGCCTGAGATTGCTGCGGGCCTACAGCAAGATCAAGGATCAGACTGTGCAGCGTCAGCTGGTGTCGCTGATGGAATCGATCGCTGCGAACGAAGACTAGCGTACGACCTGCGAAGTGCGCGGTTTAGCGAAAGGATCATGCGCTCTTTAGTTTGAGGCGCGATCGGACGCAAATCGGGCGCGACTTCTGCTGATCATACCCGGACGCCGAAATCTACGCGGCCGATCTCAGCTTGTTTTCCCTCTTTCGCAACGCCGCGGATACGATCGATCACCGCAAGCGGATCGGCCGGCATCCTGTCGCCTCGCCACGCCACGTGTTGGTCGGGGCGCGACAGCACGAGCCCGCAATCGTAGAATCCCGCAGCTTCCGGTCGTTCGATCTCAAGCACCTTCAACGGCACTCCTCTGCTGCGCGCGGCGGCCCGCAGCGGGGCTACGTCGACTGCGGGATCGAAACGCAGCAACGTGAACTCCGGTCCCATTGCGTCGTAGAGCGAGATGCCGTCACCGCACCATAGATGCGGCGTGCGACACCCCGGGACGGTGGATGGCGTGTAGCTGTTCATCGTATAGGGCGGATGCTCGGCCCCGTCATAGGCGATGATCGGCGAGCGATCATAATAGCTGCCGAAGTTGAGGCCCGCGCAGGCATATTGCTGCACATTGATCTCGTAAGCGAGACGCCCGACCTCGACACGGGTCTGTTCGCCCAGCAAACCCGGGTGCTCGATCTCGTCCGGCACCGCGCCACGGCGGCGAATTTCCGCTTCCGCATGCGACATCGCGAAGCGCGAGACCTGGTTGGTGATGGGCCAACGCTCTGCTTCGTAAGCATCGAGGATGGAAGGCGGGGCCCAGCCGTTCAGATGCGCCGCCAGCAGCCATGACAAGTTCATCGCATCGGCGATCCCCGCATTCATACCGTAGCCTGCGTAAGGCACCCATATGTGCGCCGCATCGCCGGCGATGAACGCGCAGCGGTCGCGAAATCTGTTCGCGATCAGGCGGCGGCCGTACCAATCCTCTTTCGAAAGAAGCTCGTATTCGAAGTCCGCACCGACACCGAGAATGGTCCGGATGCAGGCGTCGCGATCCACCGAATCGAAATCCGGTTCGCCCGGCTTCAGGTAATTATGCACGAGCCACCGCTCACGGCCGTCGATCGCGTAGACCATGCCGGAGCGCCGCGGGTTGATCGCACCGGTACCCCAGGCATTGGCATGCTGCTGGCGGCCGATCAGCCCGGGCGCGCGGATGTAAGTCGACTGCACGCGCTGGATGACGGCATCGCCGCTCAGATCGGCGCCGATCGCCTTGCGGACCACCGATCGCGCGCCGTCGCAACCGATGAGATAACGACAATTCAGGCGGCGCACCGCCCCGGTTTCGAGATCGCGAAGACCTGCGATCGCGATGTTGTCGCCCACCACCACCTCCTCGACCTCGGTCCGGTTGATGATGCGGATGCGCGGCTGCGCGGCGGCATGCTCGAACAGGATCGGCTCAAGAAAGATCTGGTTGATGCGATGCGGCGGCTCCGGCGTCGGCCAGTTGCCGTCCGGACCGTCCGTCAACTTGAAACGATCGCGGCGACAGGGAATAGGAATCCGCGCCAGCTCCTGCCCGGTGAACGACGTGCGATAGCTGACATCGTGCGGATAGTCGGCGGGCAATCCGGCGTTGCGTATTCGCTCGGCAAGGCCGAGCCGGCGGAATATCTCCATGGTGCGCGCGGCGACGTGATTGCATTTTGGCTCCGGCGCCGCGGCCCGAGCGCGTGTTTCCACCACCGTGACGTCAATGCCACGCCATGCCAAGTCGATTGCAAGCGTCAGGCCGACCGGTCCTGCGCCCACGATCAGTACGTCCACGTCTGTCATTTCGGCCAAGACCGCGCCGCCATGGGATTTCCTGCTTTCACCTGGACCCGCTCCCGTGTCATTCCGGTTCAGCGCCCGAATTCTTCACGATCGGACCCCATCGATCGACCTCGGTCTTCACATAGGCCGCAAAGCTGTCCGGGGTCGATGCCGGCACCGGCTGCAGCGCGACGGTATTGAACTTGTCGCGCGTGGCAGGATTGGCGAGCAATTTTCCGATCTGCTCCGCCAACCGGTCGATGATCGGCCGCGGCACAGCGGCCGGCGCGACCACGCCCTGCCATGCGACGAGTTCGAAACCTGAAAGGCCGCCTTCCGCCAAGGTCGGAATGTCGGGCGCCGCATCGACCCTTTTGGGCGTGGTGACGCCCAGCACCTTAATTTTGCCCTCGCGGAGTTGCGGCAGCACCGGCTGCAGGTCCATCACCATAAAAGCTATATGGCCGGCAATCACATCCAGCATCGCCGGCATGCTGCCACGATACGGCACGTGGCGAATGTCGATTCCGGCGGCCGCCTTAAGCATCTCGGCACCGAGATGCTGCGGACTGCCGTTGCCGGCCGAGCCATAGGCAAGGCCCGGCTTCGACCTGGCATAGGCGATGAACTCAGACAGCGTCGTCACCGGCAGCGATGAGTTGACGATCAGCGCAAACGGCACGCCGGCCACGAGCGCGATCGGGGTAAAGTCCTTGACCGGATCGTAGGGCAGCCGCCTGTACAGGGTCTTGTTGATGGCAAGCGTGGTCGAGGTTGCCAGCAGCAGCGTGTATCCGTCAGGCGCGGCCCTCGCGACCTGCTCCGCGCCGATGGTGGTGCCGGCACCGGGCTTGTTCTCGACGATGACCGTGGCGCCGAGGCCGGCCTGCAACTGTTCGGCGATCATGCGGCCGAGAAAATCGGTTGTGCCGCCCGCCGGATAAGGCACGATCACCTTGATGGTTCGGCTGGGATAGGTCTCCGCAACGGCAACACGTCCGACCAGCAAGGCCAGCGCGCCGCCGCATCCGGTGATCGCCTCTCGACGCGTGCACAGCATGGCTCCTCCCAAACGCGAATTCTTCTTTGTCGCGCGATTCAACAACCACGTTAGCGCCGGTCGCGACAGATCAAAAGCGAAGCGAAATCCAGGAGAGACCTGGTCGATCTTTTTTGCGGCGGTGCAACAGCCGCAAAAACAGCTTAATCTGGACGCAACCCCGGCTGGCTGGAAAGCAGGACATTTGCAGTCCGGCGCCGCTCAATTCAACACGGCCAGGATATTCCATCGATTTCAACATCAGCGCCGTCGCGGCGCATTGCAGGGGCGTCAGACATGCGGAAGATTTCACTCGTTGCCGTTGCCACCATGCTTTCGACGGCTTCGGCGTTCAGCCAAGGTGCGGCAACCACCACCCCCGCGGGACCGGCCGACCCGGGCCCGATGATCCAGGTGGGCGCGGCAAATTCTGCACCCCACGCGGTCAAGCCGGCGGCCGCATCGACCCCGGAATCGCGGTCGGCGGCGGCGCTGGCGCTTTCGCACGACCCGGTATTCGACGAAGGGACCGCGCAGCGGATCAAGGACGCCGCGTTGAGCTATTCGGATGTCGCGGTGCGCGGCGGATGGCCGGCGATTCCCGCCGAGGCCAAGTTCGTCTCGGGCGTGCCGGGACCGCACGACGATCTGCTGCGGCAGCGCTTGATCATCGGCGGCGACCTTGCAGCCGAAAAGGCCTCGGGCCCTTTTGATGCCGAGGTGATCGAGGGCGTCATGCGTTTCCAGGCCCGCCATGGCCTTGCGCCGACCGGCATGATGACGCCGCGTACCCTCGCCGCGCTCAATGTCCCCGTGCAGAAGCGGATCAGGCAGCTGGAGGCCTCGCTGGAGCGCCTCAATAACATGAACTTCGCATTCGGAGAGCGCTACGTCGTCGTGAACCTGCCTGCGGCGTTCGCCGAAGCGGTCGAGAACGACAAGGTGGCCCGCCGTTATCGCGTGATCGTCGGCAAGACCGAAAAGCCTTCACCGACGCTGACTGCGGAAATCACCAGCGTTAATCTCAATCCGACATGGACCGTGCCGTCGTCGATCGCGAAAACCGAGATTTCGGCACATATGCGCAAGGATCCCGGCTACCTCGCCCGCATGCACATGGACGTGCTGGACGCACATGATGCTCCGATCGATCCGCGATCGGTCGACTGGTCCGGCAGCCACGTACCGAACTTCACGGTACGCCAGCAATCCGGCAACTGGAATGCACTTGGCGCGCTGAAGATCGACATGCCGAACCCCTATTCGGTCTACATGCACGACACCAACCAGCGCAACCTGTTCAGCGACGACTATCGTTTCGACTCGCACGGCTGCGCGCGGGTCGACAATGTACGCGACCTCGCCGCGTGGCTGCTTCAGGAAGAGATGCCGAAGTGGAATCGGGCCGCGATCGACGCCGCCATCGCCACCGGCAAGCGCGAAGACGTCGCGCTGCCGAAGAAGGTGCCGGTCGCCTGGATCTATCTCACGGCCTGGATGACGCGAGACCAGACCGTTCAGTTCCGTAACGACATCTACAACCAGGACGAACAGCTGCTCGAGGCTACCGCCGAAGAAGCGGCGTTCTTCAGCCAGGCCGCCAACCACCCGCTGACCGCGCATTTGGCGCAATAGACGGCGTGGTTTGACGGGCACCCGTGACCGACGAAGCGGTGGCGCAGCCCTGCAATTCCGCATGGGCGCACGCGATATAAAGGCGTGCGCGCCCCTTGCGATCCGCTCGGCCATCGGCGAGACCTGACGTGATAGCCGGGCCTCGCGTAACGCGCTCGGAATCGGGAGCCAAGCATGCTGATCCTTCACCACGGCTGGCGGTCAAGCGCGTCGCGTCGCGTCCGGTTATGTCTCGAAGAAAAAGGCCTCGGCTATGACGGCCATGTCGTCGACATGGCGAAGCTCGAGCATCATTCGCCGGAGTATCTGAAGATCAATCCGTTGGGCGTGATCCCGACCCTGATCCATGACGGCCGGCCGCTGCACGAGAGCGGCACGATCTGCGAATATCTCGACGAGACTTATCCCGATCCGCCGCTTCGCCCGGAGAGCCCGTACGAGCGCGCGCTGATGCGCAACTGGATCCGGCATATCGACGGGCTGATCCATAATCTCATCATTTTCAACTGGCGCCACCATCTGCAGAAAGTGGCGCAGCAATGGTCGGATGAGGAATTGGCCGAGCGCCTCAAGCATGTCCCGAGCAAGGAGCGTCAGGAATCCTGGCTGCGGGTGGCGCGCAAGCCCTACACGGAGGAAGAACGTGGCGCCGCCCGCGCCAAGCTGACCACGCAATTGCTGGACAGAATGGAAGAGGCGCTGAACCCCGGCGGATGGCTGGTAGGCAAGACCTATTCGATCGCCGATATCGCCGCGGTGCCGTTCGTGAAGCGGATCGATGAGGAAATCGCACCCGATGAAGTGACGGTGCAGAAGCATCCCCGCGTCACCGAATGGTGGAGCAAAATACAGGCGCGCCCGGCGTTCGCGCGCGCGAAATTCGATCCCTTTATCACCACGGTCTGAACGACCCATCCCTATCTTCATCACCGAAAGCAACCCCGATGCTAGATGTCCCCGCCAGTGCCGAAAAGTCCTATGCCGACGGCAAGATCCTGCAGCGCGTCACCGATGGCGTGGGGGTCATCACTTTCAACAATCCCGAAAAGCGCAACGCGATGTCGCTCGACATGTGGGAGGGGCTCGGCAGCGCGCTGATCGAACTGCGCGACGATCCGCAGGTGCGGGTCGTGATCCTGGTCGGCGCCGGCGACAAGGCGTTCGTCTCGGGCGCCGATATCAGCCAGTTCGAGAAAACCCGCCACAATGCCGAGGCCTCGGAAGAATATTCCAGACGCAGCGCGGCCCAGCGCGCGCTGCTGGGGGACTATCCGAAACCGACCATCGCCTGCATCCGGGGCTTTTGCCTCGGCGGCGGCATGCAGGTCGCGATGCTGACGGATATCCGCATCGCCGCGGAGGACAGCCAGTTCGGCATTCCCGCCGCCAAGCTCGGCATCGCCTACGGTTATGACGGCCTCAAGCACCTGGTTTCGCTGGTCGGGCCGTCATGGGCGCGGCTCATCATGTATACGGGGATGCGGATCGAGTTCCGCCGAAGCGCAAAGAATCGGCCTCGTCGATCGCGTGATCCCGACCGGCGAACTCTGGGGCCAGACAATGGAAATCGCCCGAACCATTTCCGGCAACGCGCCACTGGCGATCAAGGCCGCCAAGATCACCATCGCGCAGGTGCTGAAGGACCCCGCCGACCGCGACATCGACGCGGTCAAGCAGATCGGCATCGACTGCATGGACTCGGAGGATTTTCGCGAGGGCCGTACGGCCTTCATGGAAAAGCGCAAGCCGCAGTTCAAGGGACGATAGCGGGCCGATCCGGGACGATCATCATGCACAAGCCCCTCGAAGCTTCCGCCGATGCCGATCCGCAAGGCCAAACTCCAAGGCTGCCGCTGGCGCGGTTCAAGGTAATCGATCTGACTCTGGCGCGCGCCGGCCCGTCCTGCGTCCGCACGCTGGCCGACTGGGGCGCCGACGTGATCCGGGTCGAGCCGCCGCCGGAAGCCGCCGAGGCGAGCGAGGTGGTCGGCCGTCGCGACGGTTCCGACTTCCAGAACCTGCATCGGAACAAGCGCGCTATTACGCTCAACCTGAAGACGGACGAAGGCCGCGAGATCCTCCTGCGGCTTGCCGAGCAGGCCGACGTGGTCGTCGAGAACATGCGGCCCGGTGTCACCAAACGGCTCGGCGTCGATTTCGAATCCGTCAGGAAGCGCAATCCGCGGATCGTCTATGGCAGCATTTCCGGCTTCGGCCAGTACGGCCCCTATACTTCGCGTCCGTCGATCGACCAGATCGCGCAGGGTATGACGGGCATCATGTCGGTGACGGGATTTCCCGGCCAGGGCCCTCTGCGGGTCGGCGTCGCCGTTACCGACATCATGGCCGGCGCCTTCCTGGCCCAGGGCATCCTGATCGCGCTGCTCGACCGCGAGGCCAGCGGCGAAGGTCGGTGGGTACAGACCTCCCTGCTCGAGGCCGGCATCACGCTGATGGACTTTCAGGCCACGCGCTGGACGATGGACAAGAAGGTGCCGCCCCAGGAAGGCAACAATCACCCGACCAACACGCCGATGGGGCTGTTTCCGACCGCCGACGGCTTCCTCAACCTGGCTGCCACCGGCAACAAGAACTTTAGGAAGTTCTGCCGGCTGATCGACCGCGAGAAGCTGGCAAGCGATCCGCGCTTTGCCTCGCCCACGCTGCGCGGAAGGAACAGGGAGGCGCTGAACGAGCTGATTGCCGGCGCGCTGCGGGCCAGAACCAGCCAGGAGTGGTTCGACCTGATGGTCGCCGAGGGCATGACATGCGGCCCTGTTTATAATGTCAGGGAAGTCTTCGCCGATCCGCAAGTCGAGGAATTGCGGATCAAGCGACCGGTCGCCCACCCTCGTCTCGGTGAAATCGACCTGATCGCACAGCCCTGCGAGATGACCGGCTTCGATCGCGCGATCAGGACCGCGACGCCTGAACTCGGTCAGCACAATGAGGAAATTCTGCGGTCGCTCGGCTACGACGCCGAGGCAATCGAGAAACTAAGGACCGCGCGCGTGATTTGATCGCGCGCCATACGCTCACAGTTCACACGAACCATTTGCTCCCGGGGAAATCCTTTGCATTTCCGTGCGATGCCGGCTGATTCCTAAAGCGCCGCAAGCACCGCTTTGGCGATATCGGCGGTGCCATTTCCGCCACCGAATTCGACCGGCTTGATGCCGTCGGCATAGACCTTGTCGATCGCGCGGACGATGTCCTCGCCGGCCTCGGCCGCGCCCTCAAGGCCATGCTTGTCGGCAAGCCAGTCCAGCATCATCGCGGCGGAAAGGATCATCGCAGTCGGGTTGGCCTTGCCCTCTCCCACAATGTCGGGCGCGGTGCCGTGGCACGGCTGGAAGACCGCATGGCGGTCGCCGATATCGGCCGATGGCGCCATGCCCATGCCGCCGATCAGGCCGGCGGTCAGATCGGAGAGGATATCGCCGAACATGTTCTCCATTACCATGACGTCGAAATCCCAGGGACGCTTGACCAGCAGCGCGGCGCAAGCGTCGACATAGAGCCGGTCGGCCTCGACTTCAGGATGGCGTTGAGCCGCCTCATCGAACATCTTACGAAAGAACGCAAACGCCTTGAACACGTTCGCCTTATCGACGCAAGTCAAGCCGCCATTGACGCGCCCGCGGGCCTTGCGGCGCTCCGCCAGCCGGAACGAAAATTCGAATAACCGCTCGGAGGTCTTGCGCGTGATCACCAGCGTCTCGCGCGCCTCGCTCTCGGTTACGACGCCCTTTCCCATCGAGGCGAACAGGCCTTCGGTGGATTCACGGATCACGACCAGGTCGATGCCGCGCCGGTCCGCGCCGACGATCGGGCTGGGGACGCCCGGAATAAGCCGCGCGGGACGGACGCCGGCGTAGAGGTCGAAGTGAAAGCGCAACTCCACTTGCGGCGCAATCTCGGTGTTGTCGGGGTAGCGCACCGACGGCAGGCCGCAGGCGCCGAGCAGGATCGCATCCGCCTCCTCGCACAGCCGCACGGTGCTGTCGGGCATCGACTTGCCGGTCGCGCGATAATGATTGGCGCCGGCCGGCGCTTCGGTGAAGCGAAATTTCAGCCCCGACTTCCGTTCGACCTTGCGCAGGACCTCGAGCGCGGGAGCCATCACTTCGGGGCCGATGCCGTCGCCGGGAAGCACGGCGACGTGGAGCGCGTCGTTGGGTGACATGGAAGTCCTTAGGAGTTGCGGGCGTCATTCCGGGATGGTCCGAAGGACCAGACCCGGAATCTCGAGATTCTCCGATGTGCAGGTTGCACATCGTAGTTCGATGCTGCGCATCGCCCCGGAATGACGATGGCCGCCTACGGCGTCAGCACGGCACGGCCGACCAGCCGGCCCTTCTGCAGTTCGACCAGCGCCTCATTGGCCTTGGCGAGCGGCATCGGCGTCACCGGGATGGCTCCGATCTTCTTGGCGCGCACGAGATCGAGCAGTTCCTGCGTTTCGCGGAGATTGCCGACATAGCTGCCCTGGATGGTGATCGCCTTGATCGGAATCAGCGGCAGCGCCCAGGGTGCGCCGCCCCCGAACAGGCCGACGATCACGAGCTTGCCGCCCTTGGAAAGGCAGTCGAAACCCAACTGGGTCGTCGCCGCGTTGCCGACCAAATCGATCACTGCGCGAATGGGTTGACCGGCTTTCTTGACGAGCTGCTCCAACGCGTCGGGTGCCTTGCCGTCGACGGTCGCGAGCGCACCGGCCTTTTCCGCGGCTTCCCGCTTGCGCGCATCGATATCGACGACGATGGCGCCCTTACCGCCCATCGCCTTCAACAGCGACAACGCCATCAGGCCGAGACCGCCGGCGCCGAAGATGACGATCGGGGTGTCGAAGCTGGCTTCGACCTTCTTCAGGGCGCTGTAGGTGGTGACGCCGGAGCAGGCATAAGGCGCGGCCGTGACCGGATCGAGCCCTTTCAGGTTCAGAAGGTAGCGCGGATGCGGCACCATCATGTAATCGGCATAGCCGCCATCGCAGTAGACGCCGAGCGAATTCGGCTTGACGACGCACATGTTCTCGTCGCCTGCGAGGCAGGTTTCACATTTGCCGCAGCCGAGCCAGGGATAAGCCAGCGCGATGTCGCCGACCTTCAAATCACCCTTGTCACCCGCCGCCACATCCGGCCCGAACGCGACCACCTCGCCGACGGTCTCATGCCCCATCGTCCGCGGCAGCGATACGCCGCGATCTTTCAGCGAGAGCGGCTTGCGGCCGTGGCCGAGGTCGTAGCCGCCTTCCCAGATGTGCAGATCGCTATGGCAGACGCCGGCCGCCTTCACCTTGATCAGAACCTGCGTTCCCGACGGCTCCGGGGTCGGTCGATCGACCTCCTTCAAAGGCGCGTTGAACTCGGCGACCTGAAAACTCTTCATCGCTTCTCTCCCGGTGTTTCTTGCTATTGGTTCGACATTGCCACGTCAGCGCAGGCGAGACAAATGCGCCGGCGCCGTCGGCATTACCCGGCCATCGAGGGTTTCCCAATGAAACCGGCGATTTCATCCGAGGAAAGGCCGGCCTCCTTCAGATAAGTCAGGGTATGCTCCCCGAGAGTTGCCGCCCGCCTGCCGGCCGAGACATCGGCCCCGGACATCCGGAACGGCAGGTTCATCACCTTGAAGGTGCCGTCGTCGTCTTCGACCTCGGTCAAGGCGCCGCGATGCGCGATCTGCGGATCGGCCAATGCCTCGGCCACCGTGCGATAGGCGGAACTGGGAACGCCATTTCGGCTGAGGGCGGCAAGGCATTGGTCGGTCGAAAGCGTGCGCGACCAGGTCTCGATGCCGTCCATCAGCCCCGCCCAGTTGTTGCGCCGGTCGGCATATTTGGCAAAGCGGTGATCGCTGATCCACTCGGGATGACCGGCCGCCGTGACGAGACTCTGAAAGGTCTTCTCGCTGGCGATGGCGATCATCACATAGCCGTCCGCGGTCTCGACCGGACCGAACATCGGCCGGCTCGGCGCGGCCACTTCGAACTGCGACCACTGCACCTCATTCAAGGTCAGGCTGAGCATCAATTCCAGCATCGAGACGTCGATGTACTGGCCGTGCTGGTTTTGTTGCCGCTGATACAATGCCGCCGAAATCGCGCCAAACGCATAGACGCCGGTGACGACATCGGCGTGGTAAATCCCGCAATAATCCGGCCGGCTTCGGCCCGGCTGATAGGACAAATGGGCCATGTCATAGCCCGAGGCCGCATGGATGACGGGCGCATAGGCCGGCAATTCGGCGGACGGCCCGGTCTGGCCGTATCCGGAGATCGAACAATAGATCAGCCTCGGATTGACCTGCTGCAGCGAAGGGTAATCCAGCTTCAATCGCCGCATCACCCCCGGACGGAAATTTTCGACCAGAATATCCGCGCCGGCGGCCAGCTTGCGGATGACATCAACCGCGTTCGGCGCTTTCAGGTCGAGCACCAGGCTTTTCTTGCCGGCATTGAGCTGGCCGAACACCGAACTGGACCGATTGCGGACCGGCGGGCGGGTCCGCATCGTCTCACCCTCCACCGACTCGATCTTGATGACTTCCGCGCCCATGTCGGCCAGCATCCGGGTGCAGTGTGGACCGGCGATCGTAGTCGAGAAGTCGAGGACGCGAAGTCCCTGGAAGCTCTTTGTCAAAATACCCTCATCGTTTCCTGTTACCGTTATTCTTGAAGCTCCCTCCCGGGCAGCTGGCACGCCGTGACCCTAAATTGTCGGGCGGCGCGGGGAAAGCGGGAGGCTCGGACCTTGCGCCCATTCAACCCATTCCCATCTAATAAGCAGAGCAAGAAGCAAGAAACTAAAACTGGAATCATTTTTGCATAATTTCAGCTAAAGCGGCTACGAGGGCGTTTCTTGAGGGTCTTGTTCGTAACCACGGAAATGGAAGATTTTGTCCGCGTGGGCGGTCTGGCTGCCGTTTCGGCGGCCCTGCCCCGGGCCCTCCGCGCTTTAAGCGACGTCCGGATTTTGTTGCCGGGATACCGGGACGTCGTCGAGCAGTTCACCCATATCGAAATCGTCGGCCAGTGCGATGCATTGGCCGAAATGCCGTCCTGCTCGCTGGGGTTGACGTCGACCAAAGACGGCCTGCCGGTCTATGTGCTGTTGTGCCCACAACTTTACGACCGCCCCGGCAACCCCTACGGCGATGACAATGGCCGGGATTGGCCCGACAACGATGTTCGCTTCGGGCGGTTTGCCTCCGCGGCCGCACAGCTCGCGACAGGCGCATTGGACAAGAATTGGGCAGCGGACCTGGTCCATGCCAATGATTGGCAGGCCGCGCTGGTGCCGGCCTACCTCGCCTGGAACGCGAGCAAGATCCCGTCCATCCTCACCATCCACAACCTGGCCTACCAGGGACTGTTTCCGAAAGGCTCGCTGCGGCGGATCGGCGCCCCCGAGGAATCCTTCCATATCGACGGTCTCGAGTTTTACGACAAGCTGTCGTTCCTCAAGGGTGGCATTGTCTACGCATCGCATTTGACGACCGTCAGCGAGACCTATGCCCGGGAGATCACGACCCGGGAGCTCGGCTGCGGGCTCGAGGGCCTGCTTCGGCTCCGCTCCAACGCGGCGCAATTGACCGGGATATTGAACGGCATCGACGAAAGCTGGGACCCGCGGGTCTGCGCCCAATTGGCGCAACCGTTCGGCGCCGGCGATTGGGAAGGCAAACGCGCCAACGCCGATTACGTCCGTCAGCAGTTCGGCCTGGCGGTATCGCGCGGCCCCATGTTCGGGCTGGTGGCGCGCCTGGTTCACCAGAAAGGCGTCGACCTCGTGCTTGCCGCGGCCGACGAAATCGTCGACGCCGGCGGCCAGATCGTTGTGACCGGCAGCGGCGAGCCTGAAATCGAGCAGGCGTTGGTGGCGGCGCACCGTCGTCGACCGGATGCGATCGGCGTGGTCATCGGCTTCAACGACGCCCAGGCCCGGCGGATTTTCGCCGGCAGCGATTTCACGCTGATGCCGTCACGCTTCGAGCCCTGCGGGCTGAGCCAGATGTATGCGCAGCGGTTCGGGTCGCTGCCGATCGGTCATCAGACCGGCGGCCTGGCGGAAACGATCAAGGACGGCGAGACCGGATTTCTGTTCACGCAGCCCTCGACCGAGTCGTTTCTCGGCGGGATCCGGCGTGCCTTCACCGCCTTCCAGGCCAAAGACCGCCTCGACTCGATGCGCCGGAATGCGATGGCGCGATCGTTCAGTTGGGCCGCTTCCGCCGCCTGTTACGGCGCGCTCTACCGCAAGGCATTGTCTTCTTAGGTCGCGGGGACTGGATCGACGGACCGTCTCGCTTGCCGGGCTGTCACTTGCAGTATTCGGTCCGGCGCGTCTCCGGCATCAGAAATGCGATCAGCACGAAGCCCAGCGCCGCAATAGCCGCGAGCCCGGTGAAGGCGAACGCGTGCCCGAGCTTGTCGCTGACATAGCCCGCCAGTATGGTGCTGAGCGAGGCGCCAATGCCGGTCGCGGTGCCGACGATGCCCTGCGCGAGATTGAAGTGGCCGCTGCCAAAGGCGACGTCGGCGACGATCAGCGGAACCATCACGCTGAATACGGCCGCCGTGACGCCGTCGAACACCTGCACCGCGACGAGAAGATAGGGATCATTCACGGTCGCAAACAGCAGGCCGCGGATCGCCAGCGAGGCAAAGCCCAGCAGCAGCAGCGGCCGGCGTCCCCATTGCTGCGCCTTGCGGCCGACCGATGGAGAGCTGAGCGCGACGATCGCCTGCGGCACGATGATACAGGCGGCAATCAGTATCGGCGCCCACTGGCTGGAGCGCGTCGTCACCACGCCGGCCATCAGCGGGAGCATCGCCGCGTTCGCCAGTTGCAGCAACATGATGCTGCCGGCGAAGATCAACAGCGGGCGCTGGCACATCAGATTGATGACGCTCGTCGCCTTGGCATCGGCGCTTGCGTCGGCATTGCGCGCCACCGCGCCGTGAGCCCGCGCTGCATCGATCTCACGCTCCCGAATCCGCGAGAGCGCGATCAGGGTCGGGATCGCCAGAATGAAGGTAACGAGGAACACCGACCGGCTCGAGAGCAGATAGCCCGCGGTTCCCATCACCGCCGCGGCGACCCCGTTTCCGAGCGAGGCAAAGCGCGCGTTGCGCCCGAACCGTTCGCCGATGTGCCGCGGTCCGACCAGGCCGAGGCTGATCGCCGCAATCGCCGGACCCAGGACGCAGCTCGCCGCGGCGTGCAGCGTCGCGGCCGTCACCACAACGGCAAACACCGGCCATGACGCATATCCAAGCGCGCTGATCCCGATCGTCGCCACCGCCAGCGCCGCGACCAACCGTTCCGAGCGCGCCGCATCGACGATGGCCCCTCCCGGCATCTGACCGATGAGCCCGATCACGCCGCCGATCGACAGCACCAGACCGATCTCAACCTGCGTCCATTTTTGCGTCGTCAGGTAGACCGCCACAAACGGACCGAACCCGGTCTGCACATCCGCAAGGAAGAAAATGAACCAGTCGAGGCCGCGCAGGCTCTGCCGCGACGGCGACGACGGCTCGGATGCTTTCGGCGGTAAACGCGGAACATCGCTGTCACCGCCGGCCGGCGGTGGCTCAATTCGGTGGACCGGCTGTCTGGGCGATCGCGCGGACAGGCTGCTTCTCCGAAGTCCTCAGGGGGTGAATGGTTGCAGAATGCCGGAGGCGCCGAGCACCACGATCGGCGTGTCTTCCTTGTATTCAGGCGCTGCCTTGACCTGGTCTTTCGTCAATTCGAGCGAAATGCTGTCGCGTTTGTCGGCGATCGCGCCGAAACGAAGCGCTTTCCAGTCCACCACGATCTTCCGGCTGCCAACGCCCAAGAACCCGCCGAAATCGATAACGGCGGCGCGAACCAGGCCTTCGCGATCGACGATGACGTCGACGACGTGCCCCATGTCCTCATTCGCCGCGCTCCGCACATCGCGGCCAAGCACGCCGTGGGCATCTCCCGCGCCGATGATCGTGACCGAAGCGGCCTGCGCGGGCTCCTTCGGGGCGGGCTCCTTCGGAGCAGCCTCCTTCGGCGCAGCCGGTGGCGCCGACGGCGCCGGGGGTGTCGACGGCACCGCACTGGGCTGGTTTGGCGTCGCGGACGGATTATCTGCCGGCGGCGCGCCGGACTCGTCGGCGGCCCGGACCGCCGCCATGACTAACGCCGAAATGACGATTGCAAACGACGCGACCAAGTGCTTGGCACGCATGCAGCCTCCTCCTGTGACGGCAGTTTCTAGTGCGCGAGCACAATTGACACCCGGATATGGCCGCGCGTGCGCAAAACCTCCAACGAGACGTCATCGCCATAGCGACGCACTCGCAAATCGACGCAGGAAGGTCCGAGTTGCAAATCTCGCAGCACGACCTCATTGAGGAAGGCCGGCAGGCGCGGATTGCGCAGCCTGATCTCGCCATGCGCGGCGTCGAATTCCAGACCGAGCGCGGCTTCGAGCAGCGTGAAAGGCGTCGCACTCGCCCAGGCCTGCGGCGCGCATGCCACCGGATAGAGCGTTGGTCCACGACCCTTCTCGCGCCGAAAACCGCAAAACAGCTCCGGTAGCCGTCTCAAATCCATGTAGGTCGCGGCGTCGAACAGCGCCCTGAACACATGCTCGACCGAACCCTTCAACCCGTAGCGGGCCAACCCAAGCACGATCAGCGCATTGTCGTGCGGCCAAATCGAACCGTCATGGTAGGACATCGGATTGTAGCGGATCTCGCCGCGCGCCACGGTACGGATACCCCAGCCGGTGAAGAAATGCGGTTGCATCAGATCGGCGGCAACCATGCGCGCGCGGTCCTCGCGCACCATGCCGCTGAACAGCAGTTGTCCGGCGTTCGACGTCCGCACCCGGCACGGTTGCTTGTCGCCGTCGAGCGCGAGCGCGTAGGTTCCGAGTTCTTCGCACCAGAATGCCGCTTCGAAGCGTTCGGCGAGCCGCTTCGCCTCGCCTTGCAGCCTTTCCGCCTGGTCGAGCTTGCCGAGCCGCGCCGCGCAGCGCGCCGCGAGTTGCTTGGCGGCAAACACGTAACCCTGCACTTCCGCAAGCGCGATATATCCCTCGGCAAGCCGGCCGTCAGCGTGAAAGATCGCGTCGTAGGAATCCTTCCAGCCCTGATTGGCGAGCCCTTGCTCGGAAGCGCGTTGATATTCGACGAAGCCGTCGCGGTCGGGATCGCCCGCGCCGTCGATCCAGCGTAGCGCCGATTCGACCGCCGGCCACAGCTCGGCCAGTGTTTCCTCATCGCCGGTGCGCTCGACATAAAGGCCGGTGAGCAGCACGAATAGCGGCGTCGCATCGACGCTGCCGTAATATTCCGCGAACGGCACCTCGCGCAGCGCCGCCATTTCGCCGCCGCGCATCTCATGGAGGATCTTTCCGGGCTGGGCGTCGGCGAGCGGATCGACGGTCGTGGCCTGGTAATAGGCAAGCCGTCGCAGAACACCGCGGGCAACCCGCGGATCGATCCACAGCATCTGCAAGCGCGGTAATAAGTCCGTCGCGACCGAATGTCGTCGAGTACCAGGGAATGCCGGCGTAAGGATAACGTCCCTGCGCCGTGTCCGTCATGAGGATGTTGAGGTCGGCCATCGACTGGCACAGCACTTCATTGAAAATGTCGTTCGATGTTTCGATGCTGGTCGTCCCCGCCATCGAGCGGCGCATCTCGCGCCGATGCGCCAGCAATCCTCGGAAGAACGGCATCGATTTCGCCGCGGCCGGTTTGTCGCAGGATACCGCGATGAACAGCGATCGCGCCTGTTGCGGCGCCAGATCGAAATGATAGGTAGCGGCGTTCACCGCCAGGTGAGTCGGCCGCGGTTCGAAATGCAGCGTCGTGCTGCGCAATTTGCCGTCAAGTCCGCAATATTCGAGTGCGGCATCGGCAGGGCCGAGCAGCTTGCTGGTCGCGACGCCGCGGCGCGCGCGCCGTTCGCCGCGAACCTCGAACAGATCCGCGAAATCATTGTCGAACAGCACGACGAGATCGAAACTCGCCGGTCGATCGCCGTGATTATGCAATGCGATGCGCTGATACGCCGTCCCGCGCCACAGAAAGATCGTGCGCAGGATGTGCAGCATGTCCTTCTGCAGCACGATCCGGCCGTTGCGATAGACGTCGGGATTGGTGAGATCCACCGTCAGTGACGAGTTGTCGTCGCGCAAGTTGGAGCCGAGCAGAAGCGGCTGTACATCGTCCAGCGCCAGTTCGAGCCGAGCGAGATAACGGGTGTCGGCATTGAACAGGCCGTCCGGACCACCGGCGGACGCGCCGATGTCGCCGTGGCTGTCCAACACGATGAAGGTGTCGTCGTGCTTGAGCGAGCGGCGCGGCCTCGCGGCGGGGCCGGTCATCGGAATGTAGAAAGGCGATTCCGAAACGAGCTCGACGGCAGCGGCCGTCATGATCTGGGTTGCGACTTCGGCTGGCATTTGACCTCGACCGATTTTCCGTTGCCTTGCGAAATACGCATTACCAGACGCGATATACGCACTAGGAGACCGGACACTACCGCCTAAATCAGGCTGCGTGCGCAGCAAGACGGCTCATTTCCCGCGTCACGAGGTCACGATACGGGCCCTCACCCTGCATGAGGCGATCCGGCGGACCGTCCTCGATGATCTTGCCGGCCTTCAGCATCACGACACGGTCGAAGCTGCGCAGCGTCGCGAGGCGATGAGCGATCGCGATCACGGTGCGCCCGCGCATCAAGCGACTGAGCGCTTCGCGGATCGCCTCTTCGGATTCACTGTCGAGCGCGGCCGTGGCCTCATCGAGCAGCAGGATCGGCGCGTCCTTCAGGAACGCCCGCGCGATCGCGATGCGTTGCCGTTGGCCGCCCGACAGCTTGACGCCGCGGTCGCCGACCATGGTTTGCAATCCCTCCGGCAAGGTCTCGACGAAATCGCATCGCGCCGCGATCGCCGCGCGCAACACCTCGTCGTCCGTCGCCGTGGGCCGGCCGTAGCGGATGTTCTCCATGATGGAGCGTTGAAACAGCGATATATCCTGTGGCACCACCGAAATCGCCTCGCGCAGGCTTTGCTGGGTGACGCGGGAAATGTCCTGGCCGTCGATGGTAATGCCGCCCTGCTGCACATCGTAGAATCGCTGCAACAGAACGAACAATGTCGACTTGCCGCCGCCGGACTGACCGACCAGACCCACTCGCTGGCCGGCCTGCAGCCGAAGACAGAACCTGTCGAACACCTTGAGCCCGCCGGGATAACGAAACGAGACATTGTTGAAGGCGATCGCTGCGCCCGTCTTGACCAAGGGTTCGGCCTCGGGGTGATCCTGCAGGTCATGCGGCTGCAACAGCGTCGCAAGCGCCTCGGTCAGCCGTGCGACATGCTGGGTAACATCGACCAGCGCCACGGCGAGGTCCCGCGTCGCGCTCAAAATCGAAATTCCGAGTGTACAGACCAATACCACGTCGCCGGTGGTCGCAGCGCCGCGCTGCCACAGGGAGATAGCCCAAGCCAGCAAGCCGATGATCAAGGCAACGGTAATCGCAGCGTGCGTGATCCGGAGCTTTTCGAGGTAACGCAGACTACGTCCCCGCGCCGTCAATTCGCGGTTGACGGTCGCGTCGAACCGGTCGTGCTCGAAGCTGAAGCCGCAAAATGCCCGCACCAGCGGCATGTTGTTGATAACGTCCACCATCTCGCCGTCAACCGCCGCAGCCTTGTTGGCGAAATCGTCGTGCAGCGGCTTGCCTGCGGCCGCCAGGTGGAACATCGCGACCACCATCGCGCCGGCGATCACGATCAATCCGGCAGCCATCTCCCAACTGACCGTACCGATCAATCCGATAGCCGCCACCGTTGCGATGCACGGCGGCAGCACGTTCCAGACGAACATGTTCTCGACAGTGAAGACCGCGTTGGAGGTCGCCGTAATGCGACTGGTCAGCATTCCCGGTAGCCGGTCGGAAAAATAACT
This sequence comes from uncultured Alphaproteobacteria bacterium, assembly GCA_963756215.1. Classification (GTDB taxonomy): domain Bacteria; phylum Pseudomonadota; class Alphaproteobacteria; order Rhizobiales; family Xanthobacteraceae; genus Bradyrhizobium. The sequence goes on from CAVWMY010000010.1 coordinate 202,115, forward strand.
CGGGGCGTGACCAGTCAGATGACGAAACATGTCTCGGCGAAGATCGCCGGTCACGCCCACGAAAGTGAAACTCGCCGTCCAGCTGGCGACGCGCCACAACGAATTGTCAGCCGCGATGAACGACATGAGTAAAACGAATGCCAGCCATACATTTCCGGATTTGCTGGGACCGGCGGATAAACAGTCGACCAGGTATTTGACGCCATACTGGGTGCCTACAGAACAGCCAACGGCTGCAACAACCGCGAGCAAAATGACCATGTGCGACGTCTGACGCTGGCGCAGATAGCGCAACACAAACGAAAACGGCCGATGCGCGTATCCTGAAAGACTATCCATAACGGGTGCGGGCCTCTGCTGGCGGGTACGGAACTCGGGTCGGGTGGGCGCCACGTGATCGAACGCGGGACTGGCCGCCGCAGTTCCCTTGTGGCGGCCATACCCGCGCAACAATTCCACAGCAACAGCATCGAGGGAAACCTGATTGGACGAGATGGCATCACCAAGACCGCGATGTGGAAGAAGTACGTTCCCCGAAGGAACTTCGCAGATGCGAGAACGTTCCCGACTCGGCATGACGCGCCAACGCGACCAAGAACGGAATTTCGGTTCATGAACCACTACGAACACAGGAGAAGATAGATGCGCATCGCGCAGGTTGCTCCGCTGACGGAGGCCGTCCCGCCCAAGCTATATGGCGGAACCGAGCGGGTGGTACACTGGCTGACGGAGGAACTGGTTGCCCTGGGAAATGACGTCACGCTGTTCGCCAGCGGGGATTCCAAGACCTCGGCAAAGCTCGAGGCTACCTGGCCGCGGGCATTGCGCCTGGACGGATCGGTTCGCGATCCCAACGCGCTTCACATGGTAATGCTGGAACGCGTGTTGCAGAAATGCGACGACGAGGAATTCGACTTCCTGCATTTCCATCTGGACTACTATCCCTTCTCGCTGTTCTCGCGCCAGCCGACACCGTTCCTGACCACGCTGCACGGACGGCTTGATCTGCCCGAACATCAGCCGGTGTTCGACACGTTTTCATCGATTCCCGTGATCTCGATTTCGAACGCGCAGCGCCGTCCGGTACCGCAGGCCAATTGGGTTCGCACCATCCAGCACGGCCTGCCGGAAAATCTGCTGACGCCACGGTCCGTCACGCCGGCCTATCTTGCGGTGCTGGGCCGGATCGCGCCCGAAAAAGGCGTCGATCGTGCGATCAAGATCGCGATCCGATGCGGCATCCCGCTCAAGATCGCCGCCAAAGTGGATCGGGCCGATCAGGAATATTACGATGAGGTTATCCGGCCGCTGATGGATCACCCCCTGGTGGAATTCATCGGCGAGATCGGTGATAGCGAAAAGTCGGAATTCCTGAGCGGTGCAATCGGACTGCTGCTTCCCATCGATTGGCCGGAGCCGTTTGGCTTGGTCATGATCGAGGCGATGGCGTGCGGTACGCCTGTCGTGGCGTATAACCGCGGCTCCGCCCCGGAGATTATCGAGGAAGGCTTGACCGGTTTCATCGTCGAGGATGAGACCAGCGCGGTCGCGGCAGTCAAACGGCTTCCGAGTTTGAATCGCGCGGAGGTCCGCAAGCGATTTGAGACGCGTTTCACCGCGCGTCGCATGGCGCTGGATTATCTCGCGGCCTATCGCGGACTGATTGACGCCACGGCGCCGCGTATCAAGCTCGTGAGCAGCGCCGAATAATTCGTCGCCTACGCGTGAGCGCCCCAGGCGGGGCGCCCACGCACTTTGCGGAAGCGCATGCCGGTAGCGGCTGCGTTGCATATATATTGCAATCAGGAATTTCTCGTCTGGCCCCGGAGCTGCCGCCTATGTTGCGGCGCAGCTTGACCGGTGCGCGCTGATGTTGGCCGCGATCCCGAGACGTATCGTACGCGCCGACCCTCTCGCCGATCCCCCTATGCACCTCGCAAATTACGTGTTCTTATCACTGCGCATACAAACAAATAACAAGCGGCAGACCGAAGTCCGCATATCGCGCAGGGGGAAACGACGTGACGAAAGACCGCCGGCAATCCGTTGGCACTAGTCCAAGCGGTGCACATCCAGTCCCCTCGGGACGGCAAAGTCGCCGCAAATTTTTGCTCAACGCCGGTGGCACAGTTGCTGCCGGTGCCTTCGGCGCGGTGCCGTTGCGCGGTTTCGCCGCCGAGCCCGTCAATATCGGCGCGCTCTACCCGACCACCGGCAGCATGGCGCAAATCGGCGTCGGCTGTGTCGCAGCCGCCAAGCTCGCGGTTGAGATGATCAACGAGGCCGGCGGCATCAAGTCACTCGGCGGCGCCAGGCTCAACCTGATCGTCTCCGACGTTCAGAGCGACACCACTGTGACGCGCACCGAAACCGATCGGCTGATCACCGGGAATAAACTGTCGGCGATCCACGGTTGTTTCGCCAGCGCGCTGACGCTGATCGCGAGCGAGGTTGCGGAACGGGCCAAGGTACCCCTGATCACCGGCTCGAGCTCCGATCAACTCAATAAGGGGCGGACCTACACGTTCACACCATTCGCCCGCGCCTCGCAGTTCGCGCAGGCGCAGTTGCAGATGGCAAAGCTCGTCGGCGACAAGCCGAAGGTCGCCGTGATCTTCGAGAATACCGCGTTCGGTACCTCGACCTCGAACGGGCTCAAGGAATTGGCGCCGGCCGAGGGCGTCGAGATCGTGATGTTCGAGCCATATTCCGCCGGCTTCACCGACGCGAGCCCCCTGATCAACAAGGTCAAATCATCGGGCGCCAATGCACTGTTCTCGGTTTCCTATTTGAACGACCTCATCCTGATCGTGCGGACCGTCAGGCAGGTTGGCCTCAACATCGCGATCAACGGCGGCTCCGGCGGATTCGTGATCCCGGACTTCTACAAGAACGTCGGGAAGCTGGCCGAAGGGCTGCAGGGCGTGGCGCATTGGAACCACGACATGGACGACAACGCCCAGAAGGTAAACGCCGAATACAAGAAACGGACCGGCGATTTCCTGTTCGAATATGCCGGCGGCCTGGTGGCACAGACATTCATGATCGCCGATGCTCTGGAGCGAGCGGCTTCGGCCGATCCGAAGAAAGTGCGCGAAGCGCTCTCCACGCTCGACGTGTCCTCCGGCTACGCGGCGATGGCGCCGGGCGGAAAGGTCAAGTTCGGCCCCGACGGCAAGAATGTGTACGGCCGCCCGGTCGGTGTGCAGTGGCAGAATGGCGATCTGGCCAGCGTCTTCCCCCAGGAATATGCGCGCGCGCCGCTGATGAAAACCTAACCCGGTCAGATTCCCATGTTGGAGACAGTGACCCAGGCCGTGATCAACGGCCTGCTCATCGGCGGCATCTACGCGCTCGTCAGCATCGGCGTCACGCTTATCTTCGGCGTCGTGAAGATCGTCAACTTCGCCCAGGGCGAATTCGTGATGATCGGGATGTATATCAGTTTCTTTCTCGCCACCCAGTTCGGCATCGATCCGATCGTGTCGCTTGTGGTGTCGATGCCGGTCTTGTTTGCGGCCGGCGTCCTGATCCAGCACTTCCTGATCCGCAGGGTACTCGGTCCAAACGACATGCCGCAGATTTTCCTCACCTTCGCGCTGTCGCTGTTGCTGCTGAACCTGGCGCTGATGCTGTTCACGGCAAATTACCGCACGGTTCACACCTTCTATTCCGACGAAGCCATCCATCTCGGCGGGCTTTACATCCCCGTCGCAAAACTCATCGCCTTTGTCGTCGCCATGATCCTGAGCGGCGCGCTCTGGGTTTTCCTGCACACCACCGATCTCGGCAAGGCGATGCGCGCCGCCGCGCAGAACCGCGACGTCGCGACCCTGATGGGCATCAACCCCAACCGCGTGTTTTGCGTCGCTCTCGGGATCGCGCTGGCGCTGGCGGGCGCCGCGGGTTCGCTGCTGATGCCGTTCTATTCGGCCTATCCGTTCGTCGGGCAAGTCTTCGTGCTGATGGCCTTTGTCGCGGTGGTGCTGGGAACGCTTGGAAATGTCATGGGCGCGCTGGTCGCAAGCCTGATGATGGGCGTCGCCGAGTCGCTTGGTATTCAATATGTCGGCGCCGACTCCGGCCTGATCGTGGTCTTTGCGATGTTGCTGCTGACGCTGGCCTTCAAACCGAACGGCCTCGGCGGCGGGAGGATGCGGTAGTGAGCAAGTCAGGCAAATGGGGCGTGCTCGCGGTTGCCGCGCTCGCCGCCGTCGCACTCGTTTTGCCGCTGGTCGTTAAAAGCTCGTTTGCGATCGACATCTTCATCCGCATCCTGCTGTTCTCCTTCATCGGGGTCGCCTGGAATCTGATGGGCGGTTACGCCAAGCAGCTTTCACTCGGCCATGCCGCCTATTTCGGATTGGGCGCCTATACCTCGACCATCATGCAGGTCAATTTTGGTATCTCGCCGTGGATCGGAATGGTCGCCGGCGGCGTGGTCGCGATGCTGGCCAGCCTGCCGATCGGCTGGCTGTGCTTCCGATTACGCGGCCCTTATTTCACGATCGCCACCATCGCGACCGCACAGGCGCTGATGTTGATCTTCCTCAAATTCCGCGACCTCGCCTGGGGCGCCGAGGGCACCACGATCCCCAACCTCGGCAACGCGCCGCTGATGATGCAGTTCGAGGCCAAGGCCGCCTATTATTATGTCGCGCTCGGCCTGCTCGCGCTCGGGCTGGCGATCACCTATAAAATCGAAAATTCCTGGATGGGATACTATCTGGTCGCGATCGGCGAGGACGAGGACGCGGCCGAGGCGATCGGCGTCAATGCGCCGAAGATGAAGCGCAACATCTACATGATCAGCGCCTTCCTCACCGCCTTGGCCGGCACGTTCTACACGCAGTACATCTACTTCATCGACCCCGCGACCGCGTTCAACTTCAATATCTCGATCGAGGCCGCGCTGGTGTCGATCGTCGGCGGGATCGGCACGCTGTGGGGCCCGGTGATCGGCACTGTGCTGTTGGAAACCACCTCCGCGCTGCTGCAGAGCTGGCTTGGCGGGTCGACCGGCGGCGTTCAGCTCACGGTTTACAGCCTGATCCTGATGGCAGTGATCCTGTGGCGGCCGACCGGGCTGATCGGCGTCGTGCCCGACATCTATCATCGCTACGTCAACCGCAAGCTTGCGCGGGCATAGAGGCAACGATGGCGGACGCGCTGGTCATTCGTGGTTTGAGCAAGCGGTTCGGCGGATTGCGCGCCGTGCAGGACGTCAGCTTCTCGGTGAGGGAGAACGAAACGCTGGCGCTGATCGGCCCGAACGGCGCCGGCAAGACCACGAGCTTCCACCTCATCACCGGATTTCACCGCCCCGACTCCGGTTCGGTCGTGGCCTATGGCCGCGAGATCATGGGGCTGCGGCCGCACGATATCTGCGCGCATGGCGTGGCTCGGACGTTTCAAGTGGCAAAGCCGTTCGGCGCCATGACGGTGCTGGCCAACGTCATGACCGGCGCTTTCCTGCGCGACAGGAACACCGCCGTCGCGCGCGAGAAAGCCCGTGAAGTGATCGAGTTCGTCGGCCTCTCCGCCCGGGAGCAGACCGCCGCCAAGGATCTCACGACGATCGACCAGCGCCGTCTCGAGATGGCGCGCGCGCTGGCCACGCAACCGCGGCTGTTGCTGCTCGATGAAGTCATGGCCGGGCTGAACCCGGCCGAGATCGATCAGGCGGTCGCACTGATCGGAAAGCTGTCGCAACGCGGGCTCACCATCGTCATCGTCGAACACGTGATGCGGGCGATCATGGCGGTGGCCCGCCATATCGTGGTGCTCGATCACGGCCAGAAGATCGCCGAGGGCGCGCCCAAGGAGATCGTGGAAAATCCCGAAGTGGTCCGCGCCTATCTGGGCTCCGGCTATGTCCCCCCACCGACTGCCGGAGAGCGCTAGTGCTCGAATTGTCAGGCGTAAGCGCCCGCTATGGCTCGGTCCCCGCCATCCACGATGTCAGTATTGCGATTGGAGAGGGCGAGGCCGTCGGCCTCCTGGGCGCCAACGGCGCCGGCAAGAGCACGACGCTGCGCGCGATCTCGGGCCTCGTGAAAATGACGTCGGGCAACATCACGTTTGCCGGCACAAATCTCGCGACGCTGCCGCCGCACCGGATTCCCGAACTGGGAATCGCCCACGTGCCGGAAGGGCGCCAGGTATTTCCCGAGATGACGGTGCAGGAAAATCTCGAAATCGGCTCCTATGTGCCGAAGGCAAAGGCGGAACGCAGCCGCTCGCTCGATCTGGTCTACGGCATCTTCCCAAGGCTGGCCGACCGCAAAAAACAGCTCGCCGGCACCATGAGCGGCGGCGAGCAGCAAATGCTCGCGGTCGGCCGCGGCCTGATGCTGCGGCCGCGGCTGCTGATGCTCGACGAGCCCTCGCTGGGCCTGGCGCCGGTCATGACCGACGTGACTTTCGAGAAGATCGGCGAAATTCACAAGATGGGCACGGCGATCCTGCTGGTGGAGCAAAACGTCAGCCGCGCGCTGTCGCTGGTGCAGCGCGCCTATGTCTTGGAAAGCGGCAATGTGATCATGCACGGCACCAGCGTCGAGCTGGCGGACAACAAGCAGGTGCAAGCGGCGTATCTGGGGATTTGATTGTCATTGCGAGGAGCCAACGGGTCCCGCCCTTGGCGGGCCCGATGATAATCTCCGCGACGAAGATTCCAGTTCTTTCTCGTAGCCCTGGATTGCTTCGCTTCCCCCGCAATGACAGCCCCCTATCCTGCCCTCCAGCTTACCGCCATCCGCTTCGGCTCGACGATCTCGAACATGCGCGGAAACTCATCCATCAACGCCATTAGCTCGCCAAGCCGCATCGGATTGCCGGTGAAGGTGATCTTGCCGGCGCCGACGGCCTCAGGAAACGTGGTCAGCTTCGCGATCACCTCGTCGAGCGTGCTGCGCGCCAGGGTGAAACTGGCATCGGCATCCGCAGCCTGGCTGCCGGCGACATAGGTCAGTGCGCAGTTCTCCAGATTGAGAATGAAGCTCTCATTGGTATCGGTGAAACGCCAGTTGAGCACGATGCGCTTGCCTTCGGCCTTGGGGCCGTTGAGCCTGACGCCGAGCACGTCCCATAACTGTTCGGTGCGTAGAGCAGCGAGCGTTTCACGCGGCATCGGCGGGCGCGGCGGCGCCTTCGGCATGCCCTGCCGCAGCTCTTGCGCGCCGAACAAATAGGCATTGCGCCAGGTTGCGCTTTCGGCGGCATAACCGAGCTGCTCGAACGTATCGGCGAGCATCGCGCGGCCACGCGGATTATCGGGCTCGGCGAACACCAGATGGCTGAGCGCCTGCGCCACGAAACGGAATTCGCCCTTGGCAAAATCCTTCGCGGCGCGGTCGAGGATCGCATCCGCGCCGCCCATGTATTCGACATATTTGCGGCCGGACTCAACCGGCGGCAACGGATCGAGATTGACCGGGTTGGCATCGTACCAGCCGAGATATTTCTGGTAGATCGCCTTCACATTGTGCCGGATGTGGCCGTAATAGCCGCGACCGTGCCACGCGCCTTCGAGAGCGGCCGGCAACTTGATGGTCTCGGCGATTTCGGTGGCCGTGAGACCGTGGTTCATCAGACGGATGGTCTGGTCGTGCGCGAACTTGTAGAGGTCGCGCTGCTGGCGGATCATGGTATCGATCCGCTCATGTCCCCAGACCGGCCAGTGATGCTGGCCGCACATGGCAGCGGCCTTGCCGCCCCACATCTGCAATGCTTCGCCGAGATATTTCGACCATGCCAACGCGTCACGCACGTCGGCACCGCGGAACGGCAACAGATTGTGAAAATTATGCGTGCAGTTCTCCGCCAGATTCAGCAGCTTGTAGCGCGGAATGAAGAAATGCATCTCCGCCGGCGCTTCGCTGTTCGGCGCCATCTGGAATTCGAATTCGAGCCCGTCGATGGTGCGCTTGTCGCCTGTCGCCATAATGAGGTCGGTCGGACGCAACAGCGCGACCGTGCCGGCTGCCATCGATTTTCCCAAACCGCAATCGACCTGCCCGCGCGGGCCCTTGGCCAGGAACGGGCCGAACTGATATTGCGCCCGCCGAAGCATTGCCGGTCCCGCGATGATATTTTCGGAAACCGCGTGCTCCATGAACAGATTGGGAGCGATGATCGGCACGCTTCCGCCGGCCGGCATCGCGTCGTCCAGTACGCCCCGCGCCCCGCCCCAATGGTCCGTATGGGTGTGCGTGAAGATCACGGCCGCCACCGGCCGCCTGCCGCGGTGCCGGAAATACAGCTCCATGGCTGCGCGCGCCCCTTCGATCGAGGTCAACGTATCCACCACGATCACGCCGCTGTCGCCCTCGATCAACGTCATGTTGGCGATGTCGAGCCCGCGCACCTGGTAGACGCCGGGCAGTACTTCGAACAGCCCGTGATTCATATTGAGGCGCGACTGCCGCCACAGGCTCGGATCGACCGTCGGCGGCGCCTCCGCGTCGGCAAGGAAGCCATAGGGCTCGAGGCTCCAGACCACCCTGCCCTGCGCCGACGTGATCTTGGCGTTGTCAATCGTGCCAAGAAAGCCGCGCACCGCCTCGTCGAAATCACGCGTATCTGAAAACGGCAGCGCCTTCAGGGTCGCCGCGTGCTGCTCGACGACCGACGCCGAGGCCTGTTTTGGCATTTCCCTGGAGGGTTCACCGGCGCCCGGTTCAGTCATGGTCCTGCTCCCTGAAGGTGTTGATTATGATTACACCGTTATGACGGATGCGGCACGAACGCCATACCGAGGTCGCGCGGCGGCGGTGCCAGGCGCCGCGGCGGGACGACACCACCCGTCCCGCGGTGCTGATTTCGCCACCGATCGGATGCTCAAGCCCGACGCCGCATCGCATACGCATCATGCAGCCGCGCCTCTGGGGGCTGCCTGCAGTCCGTAGTACACGCCGCAGGTGGCGCCTGCCACGCGGAACCAAGTTCTGGATCCCGAGAGTTCTCCATGATGTCGACAACCGCAGCGAAGGCGTCTCCGGTGCCGATCGCGGACGGTCTGCCCGCGGAGCGGCGGCGGTGGGCCGTGGCGGCGATCTTGACCGCGCTGACGATGGCCTCGCTGGATACTGCGATCGCCAACATCGCCCTGCCCAGGATCGCGGCTGATCTTCACGTCACCCCGGCGGACGCAGTCTGGGTTGTCAATGTCTATCAGATCGCGCTGGTCGCAACGTTGTTGCCGCTCGGCGCGCTCGGCGAAATCGTCGGCCACCAGCGGATTTATCTCGGCGGTCTGTTGTTATTCACCCTGGCATCGTTGGGCTGCGCCTGTGCATGGTCGCTGCCGAGCCTGCTGTTAGCCCGCGTGCTGCAAGGGTTGGGCGCCAGCGGAATCATGAGCGTGAACTCGGCATTGATCCGCTTTATCTACCCGAGCCGCATGCTGGGCCGCGGCTTCGGTCATACCGCGCTGACAGTCGCCACGGCCTTCACGCTGGGCCCAACCATCGCGTCCGGCATCCTGGCGGTCGGACCCTGGTCCTGGTTGTTCGCCATCAACATTCCGTTCGGCGCGCTCGCGATCCTGATCGGTCTCAAGACCCTGCCGGCGACACCGCGCGCCGTGCACAGCTTCGACTTTCCCGGTGCCGTTCTGGCCGCCGGCTGCCTCGGCTTCTTTATCGTCGGCATCGGCAGCGCGGCCCATGGGGCCCGGCCCCCGCTCGTCATCGCCCAGCTGCTGGCCGCGCTGTTATTGGGCTGGTTTGTGACCCGCAGGCACGCCGATCATCCGGCTCCAATGCTGCCCATCGACCTGTTTCGACGCCCGGTATTCGCACTATCGGCCGCCACCGCCGTCTGCTCGTTCTCGGTTCAGGGCCTCGCCTTCGTATCGCTGCCGTTTTACTTCGAGGACGTGCTGCTACGGACGCAGGTGCAGACGGGTTTCCTGATGACGCCCTGGCCGCTCGTGGTTGCCATCATGGCGCCGATCGGCGGCCGCCTATCTGAACGCTATCCCGCCGGCATCCTTGGCGGGATAGGATTGGCCTTGCTGGCGGTGGGAATGACGCTGCTGGCGATGCTTCCAGCGGCACCCAGCGTTGCCGACATCGCATGGCGCATGGTGATCTGCGGGATGGGATTTGGCTTCTTTCAGACCCCCAACATGAAAACCCTGATGTCGAGCGCGCCGTCCGGCCGTAGCGGGGGCGCCAGCGGAATAGCGGCCACCGCGCGCCTGACCGGACAGACCGTCGGCGCCGCATTGGCGGCGTTGTGCTTCAGCCTCGCCGGCCATGGCGGCGCCGCGGTCGCCCTGGCACTCGGCGCCGGATTTGCGGCGCTCGGAAGCGTGATGAGCTTTCTGCGTTTGACGGTCGGGCCACCGCGCAACGCGTGACGGCGACGGAAGAACCGCGATCCGATTGCAACGCATATCAGGCTTGCATAACAGCGTAGCGATGAGAGCAACAGAAAGGCGGCTCACAAGTTAGGCGCCGGGTAACACCGCGAGGTCGCTTAACTTCCCTTCGCGCAGCGAATAATCTTAATTTGAACTGTTCTAACTTTCAGTCCAATCATTGCCGCGAAGTTCGACCGATGGGTCGAACACATCAAGGGGAACGCGATGGCAAACCTCTCTATCAACGGCAAAACTATCGATATCGACGTCGACGCGGACACGCCGCTGCTTTGGGCAATCCGGGAAAACGTTGGACTTACCGGCACCAAATACGGATGCGGCATTGCACAATGCGGCGCCTGCACCGTTCACATCGACGGCGTTGCGACGCGCTCCTGCGGCGTGCTTGTCAGCGATGCCGTCGGCAGACAGATCACCACGATCGAAGGATTGGCAACCAACGGCGCCCTGAACAAGGTGCAGCAGGCCTGGATCGACAACGACGTTCCACAGTGCGGCTACTGCCAGAGCGGGATGATCATGGCGGTCGCGGCTCTTCTCAAGGAAAATCCGAAGCCGACCGACCAGGACATCGACGACGCCATCACCAACATCTGCCGTTGCGGAACCTTCAAACAGGTACGCGAGGCGATCCATGCTGTCGCGAACGCTTGAGGGGAATGCCGTGAATCATATGCCAAGAATCACCGCGCCTTCACTCAACCGTCGCGCTTTTATCATCGGCACTGCCGCCGTCGGCAGCGGCCTCGCCCTCGGCTTCGACCTTCCCTTCGGTGGCACGGAAAGCGCGGCCGCGGCAGATGGCTCGCCGGAAGTCAACGCCTGGGTGGTGATCAAGCCCGACGATACCGTCGTGATCCGGATCGCGCGTTCGGAAATGGGCCAGGGTACGCTTACCGGGCTTGCCCAGCTCGTCGCCGAAGAGCTCGAATGCGACTGGTCGAAGGTCACGACCGAATATCCGACGCCGGGCCAGAGCGTCGCCCGCAAGCGGGTATGGGGCGACTTCTCCACCGGCGGCAGCCGCGGCATCCGAACCTCGCATGAATATGTCCGCAAGGGCGGTGCGACCGCGCGCCTGATGCTGATTCAGGCCGCCGCCAATGAGTGGAAAGTGCCGGCTTCGGAATGCACCGCCGCCGACAGCGTCATCACGCACACGCCGTCGGGACGCACGACGACCTTCGGCAAGGTGGCCGAGGCCGCAGCGAAGATCGAGCCGCCGACCGAAGTCAAGCTGAAGGATCCGAAGGACTGGAAAATCGCCGGCAAGGGCCTCAAGCGGCTCGATACCGCCGACAAGACCACCGGCAAGATGATCTACGGCATCGACATGAAGTTGCCGGGGATGCTCAATGCCGCGATCAAGGCCTGCCCGGTATTCGGCGGCAAGCTGAAAAGCTTCGACGAAGCCAAGGCGATGGGCATGAAGGGCGTCAAGAAGGTCGTGCGGGTCAACGACAACGCCGTCGCCGTGGTGGCCGACACCTGGTGGCACGCCAAGACCGCGCTCGAAGCCATGCCGATCGTCTGGGACGAAGGCCCCAACAACAAGGTCACCAGCGCCTCGATCGCGACATGGCTGGAAGAAGGCCTCGATAACGCCCAACCGGCTTTTATCGGCAACCAGAACGGCGATGCCAAAGCCGCCATGGCCGGCGCCGCCAAGAAAGTCGAGGCAGTCTACAATTACCCTTACCAGAACCACGCCGCGATGGAGCCGCTGAACGCCACGGCTCTCTTTACTGCGGATAAATGCGAGGTCTGGTGCGGAACGCAGAACGGCGAAGCAGCGTTCGCCGCGACGCTGGAAGTCTCGGGACTGCCCGCCGACAAATGCGAAGTGCACAAGATCATGCTCGGCGGCGGCTTCGGCCGTCGCGGGCAGACCGACTATGTCCGGCAAGCGGTGGCCATCGCCAAGCAGATGCCGGGCACGCCGGTCAAATTGCTTTGGTCACGCGAAGAAGACATGCAGCACGGCACCTATCATCCGATCACGCATTGCAAGCTGACCGGCGCCTTCGATGCCAACAATGAGTTGACGGCATTGCATGTCAGGTTGTCCGGACAGTCGATCCTGTTCGCGCTGCGACCTGAAGCGCTGGTCAACGGCATGGATCCCGCGGCGTTCCAGGGTCTTGCGCCGAGCGGCGAGGCCGCCATCGGATATTCGGTGCCGAACCTTCTGGTCGAGCATGCGATGCGCAACCCGCATGTCCCGCCGGGCTTCTGGCGCGGCGTCAACGTCAACCACAATGCGATCTACCTCGAATGTTTCATGGACGAGTTGGCGCATTCGGTGGGACAGGATCCGGTTGCGTTCCGGCGCAAGTTGATGGCGAAGCATCCGAAGAACCTCGCGGTGCTCAACGCCGTGGCCGAGAAGATCGGCTGGGACAAGCCGGCGCCCAAGGGGGTCTATCGCGGCATCGCCCAGCACATGGGATATGGCAGCTACGTGGCCGGGGCCGCCGAAATATCCGTGAGCGACGGCAACAAGATCAAGGTGCATCGAATCGTTGCCGCCACCGATCCCGGTTACGCCGTCAATCCAGCACAGATCGAACGGCAAATCGCCGGTTCCTTCGTGTACGGCCTGACCGGGCTATTCTATGGCGGCTGTACGGTGAAGGACGGCTACATCGAGCAAACCAACTTCGACACGTATAACTCGATGCGGATCAATGAAATGCCGCAGGTTGAGTCGATCGTGATGCCGAGCGGCGGCTTCTGGGGCGGCGTCGGCGAGCCGACGATCTGCGTCGCGGCGCCCGCAGTGCTGAACGCCTATTTTGCCGCGACCGGCAAGCGGGTCCGTTCGATCCCGCTCCGGGATCAGAACATCACCTTCGCCTGACCTGCACGAGCGGCGGCCCCGGCCGCCGCTCATCCAACCGGATCATCTTCATGAACGCGTTACGCAAGGAAACGCGGAGAAACGTCGTCCGTGGCATTGCCGCGGCTGCGGCGTCGTTGACGCTCCCCTTGCCTTTGCTCGCCCAATCCGCCGCCCGCGTCGTCGTGATCGGCGGCGGCTTTGGCGGTGCCGGCTGCGCCCGCGCGCTACGCCGGACCGATTCCAAACTCAAAGTGACGCTGATCGAAACCAACCGGACGTTCACGGCCTGCCCGTTCAGCAACGAGGTGATTGCCGGATTGCGCGGGCTGGAGGCGCAGCAATTCAATTACGACAAGATCAGCGCCGAAGGCATCACCGTCGTCGCCCAGGCCGCCACGCAGATCGATCCGCGCGCGCGCTTAATCCGATTGGCTGACGGCAGTTCGCTTGCCTACGACCGGTTGGTGCTGGCGCCGGGCATCGACCTGCAATTCGATGCGTTGCCCGGCTACGACGAGGCGGCGGCGGCCAGGATGCCGCATGCCTGGAAAGCGGGCGAGCAGACCATGCTGTTGCGCCGGCAACTCGAGGCCATGGACGATGGCGGCCTGGTCGCGCTTGCGGTGCCCGCGAGTCCGTCGCGGTGCCCGCCGGCGCCTTACGAGCGCGCCAGCCTGATCGCGCATTACCTGAAAAGCAAAAAGCCGCGCGCAAAAATTCTCATTCTCGATGCCAAGGACAACTTTCCGCAGCAACGGCTGTTCGAGAATGCCTGGAAGGAATTGTACCCCGGCATGATCGAGCGGGTATCGTTGTCGCAAGGCGGCCGCGTCGTATCGGTCGATCCCGCCACCCGAACGATCGTCACCGATTTCGGCAATTATGCCGCTGACGTCGCCAACGTCATCCCGCCGCAGAAGGCCGGCCGCATCGCCGAGATCGCGGGCGCCGTCGACCATACCGGCTGGTGCCCGATCGATCCGCTCACCTTTGCCTCAAAGCTCATGCCCGATATCCACGTCATCGGCGATGCCAGCATCGCGGGCGGTATTCCCAAATCCGCTTCCGCCGCGAATGCCGAGGCCAAGGCCTGCGCCCTCGCCGTCGCCAGCCTGCTTTCGGGCAACTCACCACCGAGGCCACGATTGGTCGGCGCGTGCTACAACACGGTCGCACCGGATTATGGGTTCTCGCTGTCCGGCGTTTACGAGCCGCGGGACGACATGTTCGCCGAGACCGAAGCGCGCACCAGTCCGGTCGACGCGCCGCCCGAAGTTCGCGCGCACGAGGCCGAAACGGCGCAGTCCTGGTTTCAGAGCATCACGGCGGAAACATTTGGCTAGATCGATCGTCCATTTGGCCTGCGCGTGGCTCGCGGCGGCGCTCATGCCGACCGGCGGCGCCACTGCGCAGACACTCAGCCCCTATGTCGTCATCGGCGACGGAATTCCGGCCTCGCTCACCGGCAAGGCCGGCGATGCCACGCAAGGCCGCGCACTGGTCGTCAACCGCAGCAGCACCTGCATTCTCTGCCACAGCGGCCCGTTTCCGGAACAGGCCTTTCAGGGCGACCTCGCCCCGAGCCTCGACGGCGTCGGCGGCCGCTGGTCGGAAGGTCAACTTCGGCTGCGGCTGGTCGACGCTTCCCGCCTCAATCCTGCAACCATCATGCCGTCTTATTATCGCGTCGAAGGGCTCGAACGGGTCGGCGCAACATGGCGCGACAAGCCGATCCTTTCGGCCTCCCAGATCGAGGATATCGTGGCCTATCTCGCGACGCTGCGCGACTAGAATGACAGAGGAAGAAACGATGCGCTCGCCCGACACCTCAACACGCCGCCAGTTCCTGGGCCTCGCCGGCGGCGCGGCCATGCTCGGCGCCGCGCCTCTCTTGATAACGAAGCCCGCGGAAGCGACCCCGGCGATGCTCGCGACTGCAATCCGCAACGTCGTCGGCGCCTCCGTGGTGCGAACCGGCAAGGTCAAGCTCGACGTGCCGCCGCTGGTCGAGAACGGCAACACCGTGCCGATGACGGTCAGCGTATCGAGCCCGATGACACCGGATGACTACGTGAAAAGCATTTACGTCTTCAACGAGAAGAACCCGCAGCCGAATGTCGGCAATTTCCATCTCGGCCCGCGCGCCGGCCGGGCCCAGATCTCGACCCGAATTCGTCTCGCCGACAGCCAGAAGATCACTGCGATCGCCCAGCTCTCGGACGGATCGTTCTGGTCGGCCAGCATCGACGTCGTGGTGACGCTCGCAGCATGCACGGAAGAGGTGATCTGATGGCGTCGGCGCTGATCAATGTTCCGGCCAAGGCAAAGCGTGGCGACGTCATCGAAATCAAGACGCTGATGTCGCATGTCATGGAGACCGGTTATCGCCGCACCGCGGCCGGCGAGCTTATTCCGCGCAACATCATCACGAGCTTCAGTTGCCGTTATAACGGCGCCGAGATTTTTCGCGCCGACCTGTTCCCGGCGATCGCGGCAAATCCGTTCATCACCTTCTTCACGGTCGCGACCGAGAGCGGCAAATTCGATTTCGACTGGATCGGCGACAATGGTTTCACCGAGACTGCCTCGGCCTCCATCATCGTCGAATGAGAGCTGCTTGCGCGATAGCCGCGGCGATGCTGCTGATCGTGGCGGACATCGCCGCCACCTCGCTTGCCGCCGCCGACGAAATCCAGCCGGCGCAACGCCGGTCCGGTTACAGCTTCATGACGCCCGACACCCAGGCCATGCAGAACGACGATACCGCCAATCCCGGCATGCTGTCGGTGCTTGACGGCGAAGCTTTGTGGAAGAGCAAGGCCGGTGCACAGGGTAAGGCCTGCGCCGACTGCCATGGTGAGGCCCGCGCCAGCATGAAAGGCGTCGCCGCGCGCTACCCGGCCTTCGACCCGGCGCTTGGGCGGCCGGTCACGCTCGATCAGCGCGTCAACCTGTGCCGCGCCCGGCATCAGCAGGCCACGCCGCTTCCCTATGAGAGCCACGACCTGCTCGCGCTGACCGCCTTCGTCGCACACCAATCGCGCGGCATCGCCATCGCTCCCGATAGCGATCCGCGGCTCGAACCCTTTGCCGCCAGAGGCCACGACCTGTTCATGCGGCGCCAGGGCCAGCTCAATCTCGCCTGCGCCAATTGCCATGACGACAATTGGGACAAGCATCTCGCGGGATCGGCGATCACCCAGGCACAGCCGACCGGCTATCCGCTTTACCGGCTGGAATGGCAATCGATGGGCTCGCTGGAACGGCGCCTGCGCAGCTGCATGATCGGGACACGCGCCCAACCCTATGATTACGGCGCGCCCGAACTGGTCGAGCTCGAACTCTACCTCATGTCCCGGGCCCGGGGGATGCCGGTCGAGACGCCGGCCGTGCGGCCCTGAACCTCGCTCAACTCCGGGAGTAGATGGTTTGCGCTGACCGGCTCTCTGGTCCGATCTGTGGCCAAAGGGCCATTAGTCACCCCCTAATGGACCCGGAGGTCTTCCGCAGCGCCCTCGCGATGGCTGCGTTGCAATCGCGGCGGACCGGGGCGACTTGCGGCGCAGCGCGGGTTGCCGGTATCTTTTACGCAATCGATCAGGTCCTTTCAGAAAAACAACCGGTTCACAACGGAGCAACGCCATGACCCCTCCCGTCAGCTCGCCCGCCATCAAAGTCGTCAAATCGGTCCGTGAGCAGGTGAGCCCCGAGGAATGGCAAACCCGCGTCGATCTCGCGGCCTGCTACCGCCTCACCGCGATGTACGGCATGACCGAAATGATCGCCAACCACATCTCATGCCGCGTTCCCGGCTCGCACGACCATTTCCTGATCAACCCCTATGGGATGCTCTATGAAGAGATCGATGCGTCCAGCCTGATCAAGATCGATCACGACGGCAATACCATCTTCAACGCCTCTGACTATGGTGTGAACGCCGCCGGCTTCGTCATTCATAGCGCCATTCACATGGCCCGCAAGGATGTCGACTGCGTCGCGCATACCCATACGCCGGCAGGCATGGCGGTCTCGGCCATGGAATGCGGCCTGCTGCCGCTGGCGCAAACCTCGATGCGGTTTCTGCACATCGCCTACCACGACTTCGAAGGCATCGCCGACGATGTCGGCGAGCGCGAACGGCTGGTCGCCGACCTCGGCGATCACGAGGCAATGATATTGCGCAATCACGGCCTGCTGGTGGTCGGGCGAACCATCCCGGCGACCTTCAATCTCCTGTTCCGTATGGAGCGCGCCTGCGAGGTGCAGGTGATGGCGCTGTCCTGCAACACGAAACTGATTTACCCGCCGCAGGAAATCCTGGAAGCCACCTTCGACAAGGTGAAGCCGCGCCCGAACCTGCCCAACCGCAATGGCGACCTGGCCTGGCCGGCGCTGCTGCGCAAGCTCGACCGCACCGACCCGTCGTATCGAAACTGACCGGCTCACGTCCGGCGCCGGTTCGTCGAATACCGACCGGCACCGGCGGCGCTACGCTCGCCTACACCGAGCAATAACGCTCCTTGATCTCATCATCGGCCAGCAGCTCTTTAGCCGAAGCCTGATGAACCACGGTGCCCTGGTCGAGCACGTAGGCGCGATCGGCAATATCCAGCGCCAACTCCACGTTCTGCTCGACCAGCAAAACCGTGGTGCCTTGCGCCTTCATGGTGCGGAATAGTTCGAACATCTCGTCGACCAGCACCGGCATGATACCCTCGGACGGCTCGTCGAGCATGATCAGATCAGGTTTGGCGATCATCGCGCGCGCGATCGCCAGCATTTGCTGCTCGCCGCCGGACATCGTGACGGCTTCCTGTTCCAGCCGCTCCGCGAGCCGCGGAAAGATCTCGGCGATACCTTCGATCAGTGCGGTTTCCTTTTTCTTTTGCGGCGAAGCCACCAACCCCAGCCGGAGATTCTCCCGTACCGATAGTCCCTGCACGATGCGCCGCTCCTCCGGCACATAGGCAAGGCCCAGCGCAAAACGCAGGTGCGCCGGCTGACCGAGCAATTCCTTGCCTTTGAAGGTCGCGGACCCGCGCGTCTTGTCCATCAGCCCCATCACGGATTTCAGGGTCGTGGTCTTGCCAGCGCCGTTGCGGCCGATCAGGCAAACGATCTCGCCTTGCGTCACTTCGATATTGATATCCTGAATGGCGTGGCTGGCGCCGTACCAGGCGTTCAGGTTGCTGATCCGCAACATCGCTCAGTGCTCCCGCTGGCCGAGGTAGACGCGCTTCACCGCTTCGTTGCGCCGAACCTCGGCCGGCGTTCCTTCCGCCAGCAACTCGCCATGGTGCAGCACCAGGATACGGTCGCTGATCCCGAGCACCAGTTTCATCTTGTGCTCGACCAGGATGACCGTCCGCTCGCTGGCGAGCTTGACGATCAGGTCCATCATGGTGCGGGTCTCTTCCGGACTCATGCCGGCGGTCGGCTCATCGAGCAGCAACAGCCGCGGCCGGCTCGCCAGCGCCATCCCGATTTCGAGCGCGCGCTGCTCGCCATGAGCCAGCGTCTTCGCCGTTCGTCCACGCGATTCCCACAAACCGACCAGCGCCAGCAATTCGTCGGCCTGCTCGGTTAATTCATGCAGCCGCGCGCGCGGCCGCCACATGTCGTAACGCGACACGAGTGCCTGAAGCCCGACGCGGATGTTCTCGCGCGTCGTCAGTTGTGGAAACACATTGGTGATCTGGAACGACTTGGCGACGCCCATATGAGCGAAGCGATGTTGCGGCAGACCGGTGACGTCGCGGCCCTCGAACTCCACGCTGCCCTGCGTCGGCCGCAACGCTCCGGAAAGCAAATTGAAATAGGTGCTCTTGCCCGCTCCGTTGGGACCGATGATCGAGGTGATCGCGCCCTTGGGAAATTCTGCCGAGATATTGCTCAGGGCGACAAACTTGCCGAATACCTTGCCGACGCCCTTGGTACGCAGGATGATTTCGGAAGACGGGTTACCGATGTCGGTCATCGCTTGATCCGCTGGATCAGCGTCCCCCAGATTCCCGCCGGGAAGAACAGCACGCAGATCATGAAGATGGCCCCGACAATCAGCTGCCAATGCACTGTCCAGAGCGAGACGATATTCTCCAGCAGCAGAAACGCCGCAGCCCCGATCATGGGACCAAAAAACGTCCCCATGCCGCCGAGCAGCGCGATCATCACCACGATGCCCGAGGTGTCGTAGTGCAGGATTTCAATGGGAACGATCGAGAGGTGCAGGGCCTGCAGCGCGCCCGCAAGTCCGCAAAATCCGCCGGACAGAACGAACGTGATCAACCGCGTCGCGGTGACGTCATAACCTGAGGCTTTGGCGCGCGCCTCGTTTTCCCGCACCGCTTCGATCACCGCACCGAACGGCGAGGCCAGAATCCGCGACAACACGAAGAACGCCGCGATCACGAAAGCCGCGATGATGTAGTAGCGCGTCCACGGGTTGATGAAATCCAGCTTCAGGCCGAACAGGTTGATCTCATGGACGTTGATGCCGCGCAACCCGTTCTCGCCGCCGGTCCAGCCGACGGCCTGATAGAACAGGTAATAGACGCATTGCGCCAACGCCATCGTCACCATCGCGAAGTAGATGCCGCGGGTCCGGATCGCGAGCACGCCTATGGCGGCAGCCATGAGCAGACCGCCGGCAATGCCGAGCGCAATCGCCGCGTACCACGGCAACCCGAAATGCACGACCGCGATGCCGCAGAAATAGGCGCCGGTTCCAAACAGCGCGGCGTGGCCGAACGACAACAGGCCGAGATAGCCGTACACCAGGTTAAAGCCGAGCGCGTAGAGCCCGTAAATCAGGATGTTGGCGGCCAGGGCCGTGAACGGCATGACCAGCGGAAACAGCAGGACGACCAGGCTGGCGATGCTGGCGCGGTGCAGCGTTGCGAACTCGAACCAATTTGCCTGCGTCACCTGCGCGCGCGGCAACGGCTGGGTGATGTCTTTCATGCCGGCGTGGACCTTCAACTCATCAATCCGGCGCGACCGAAGAAGCCCTGCGGCCGGACGATCAGGACGATTGCCATCAGCGCGAAGATCGAAACCTTGGCCATCTCGGGCGCAAACAGCGAGGTCATACTGACGACAACGCCGACCAGGAGCCCGGCCAAAACAGCGCCGCCGATCGATCCCATGCCCCCGACGACCGTCACGACGAACGCTTCGGCGAGAATGGTCCCGCCCATCTCGGGAATGACGCCCTGCAGCGGCGCCGCCAACAAGCCCGCAAAGCCCGCGATGGCCGTCCCGATGCCGAAAACAATCAGCCAGACCTGCGCGACATTGACGCCGAGCACGCGCACGATCTGTGGATCGCGCGCGCCGGCCCGGATAATCAGACCGAAGCTGGTCTTCTCGAGGAACAGCCACAACGCGAGCAACACGGCCGCGGTGGCGCCAATCACGAACAAACGGTAGAGCGGAAAATAGCCGACGCCGATATTCACCGCGCCTTGCAGGATTTCGGGGGTGTCGAAGGGATATCCGGTCTTGCCAAAGGCGATTCGCACCAGTTCGACCATCACGTAGCTCAATCCAAACGTCAGCAGCAGCGGATAGTCGATGCCGCGGCCGTAGAGCGGCCGAATCAAGACGCGTTCGACGACGAGGCCGAACAGACCAACGATCAACGGCACCGCGATCAGGCAGATCCAGAAGTTGCCGCCCAGCATCAGGATGTAGACCCCGACATAGGCCCCGACCATGTAGAATGCGCCATGGGCAAAATTGACCACGGTCAGCATGCCGAAGATCAGGGAAAGCCCGATCGCGAACAGCACATAGATCGCGCCGAGCGCGAGGCCTGCAAACAATTGCAGCGCAATGAGATCGAAACTCAAGCCGGCCATACGTTTCCCCCGAGAACATGATGCGTGTCCGCCGGGCACGCATCACTAGCGAAGTCAGGCCTTGTGGCCCAGTTCTTCGCAACTGCGCAGGTTGGCTTCGCTGGGCTCGTCGGTGCTGATGATCTCGAACACGTCGGAATCGTTGCGCATGTCCTTTGACTTCGACTTGATCACCAGCACCGACTGGACCGACTGGTGGTCGCATTTGCGATAATATTGCGGGCCCTTGTAGAAGTCGTATTTCAACGCTTCGAGCGCCGCGATCACCTTGTCGGTGTCGACGCTGCCGGCATTCTTGACCGCCGCAAGCACGGTACGGACGCCGCCATAGCCGAGCGCGCCGTAATCGGTCGGCAACTTGCCGTCATAGGTCTTGCGGAACGCCTCGTTGAAAGCCTTGGTGGAGGGGAATTTATCCTCCATCCCCCAATAGAATGAACATCCGCCGATCACGCCTTCGAATGCCTGCGGGCCCGCCGCGACGCGGCTCGCGTGGGAGAGCAACGGCGCGATAATCTGTGTCGTCTTCTTGACCCCGAAATCGGTCGCCTGTTTCAATACGATCTGCTGGTCGCGCCCGAAATTGCTGATGCAGAGGATATCGGGCTTGAGCGCCTGAATCCGCGGCAATAACGTCGAGAAGTCGGTGGTGCCGAGCGGATGGCGGATGTCGCCGAGGTTCTCGATGCCGAAGGCCTTGCCGGCTTCGAGGAAGCCGCGGACCATCTCGTGACCGTAGGCATAGTCGGCGGTCAGGAACGCGACCTTCTTGCCGAACTTCGGGAATGCGTAGCGGCCGACGGCGCCCGCCGTCATGTGTGGGTTGAGGGCTTCGTGAAACGTGAATTTGCTGAAATCGGCGGCCTCGTTGATAGCATCCGACTGACTGATCGAATTGAAGATGATGCCGCGCTCTTTGGTGACGTTATTGATCGCAAGCTGCACCGCGGCGGAAAGACTGCCGACGACGAAATTCACCTTTTCCTTTTCGACCAGTTCCAGCGTACGCGTCGCCGCCTCGCCGGGATTGAGCTTGTCGTCGCGGACCAGCAATTCCGCCTTGCGTCCGTTGAGACCGCCGGCATCGTTGAATTGCGCGATCGCGACCTGGGCGGCCCGCACCTGATCCTGGGCTTCGGCGCCATAGGGCCCGGTCAACGGGACCGGAAAGCCGATCTTGATGGTGGCTTCCTGCGCCTGCAGGAGATTGATACGAAACGGCGAGACGGCAAGCGCAGCCCCCGCGCTGACCGTCGTCAGCAGCCGGCGGCGAGAAAGCGCTCCGGGCGTGGTAATCCCTTTGGTCATCGTGTCCTCCCTGAATATTTGTGTTTTTTATATTCTATATTTGATTTTGCCGGCGTCGTCCTAGCTCAAATACGCCCCAGCGCCGAAAGGATAAGCTGTGGAGTCAGCGGAATCTCGGTGATAACGGCGCCGAACGGCCTTAAGGCATCGTTCACGGCATTGGCCACCGCCGCCGCCGCGCCCGCCGTGCCCGCCTCGCCCGCACCCTTCGCCCCCAGTTCGGTTTCGGCCGTCGGCGACACCACATGGCCGACGTCGATATCGGGCATTTCGCCGGACATCGGGACCAGATAATCGGCCATGTTGGCGTTGGTGAGCTGGCCGCGCTCGTCATAGACGCACTTTTCGAACAGTGCCGCGCCGAGCCCCTGGACGACGCCGCCCCTGACCTGCTCGTCGACCAGCTGCGGATTGATGATGGTCCCGCAATCCTCGACCACCCAATGCCGCAACAGCTTGACGAACCCGGTGTCGGTATCGACTTCCAGCCACGACGCCTGCACGCCGTTGGTGAAGGCGAAGGGATAGTCGCGCGGGACGAAATGGCGCGTCGCCATCAATTCGGCCTGCAAGCCCGGCGGCAACGTGTCGGGGCGAAAGTAGACGATCCGCGCCAGTTCGTTCAATTCGATCCGCGACGTTCCGTCGCTGGCATCGACGATCGCATTGTTGACGATGTCGAGCTCGGCCGGCGCCGATTGCAGGATGGCGGCGGCCACATTGAGGATATTGCCGCGCAGCGCCTTCGCCGCCTGAAGCGCCGCTTCGCCGCCGATACCGGCGCCGCGCGAGGCCCACGTGCCGCCACCATAAGGCGTGTTGTCGGTGTCCCCCAGGATAACACGAACCCGATCCATCGAAACGCCCAGCACGCTGCCGACGATCTGCGCGGTGAGCGATTCCGACCCCTGCCCCTGCTCGGTGATGCTGGTCTGGCAGATCACCGAACCGGTCGCATCCATCCGGACGGCAACGCCATCCTGCGATGAAATGCGGGCGCCGCCGACGCCGTAGAAGGCTGCGCTCGGGTTGGTGATCTCGATAAAGCTCGCAATACCGATGCCGCGGTGGATGCCCTTCTTGCGCAATGCCGCCTGCTCGGCGCGCAGCGCGTCGTAATCCATCATCTTCACCAGCTTGGTCATCGCAGCCTGATGCGACAGCAGCTCGAACTTCAGGCCGGAGGGCGACGCGCAGGGATAGGCGTCATCGGCAACCAGGTTGCGGCGACGAATCTCGACCGGATCCATGCCGATCCGTAGCGCCGCCATATCCACCAGCCCCTCGGTAACCGAGCATGCGACGGGATGGCCGACGCCTCGATACTGGCACATGACATTTTTGTTCTGGAACACGACGCGGGCTCGCGCGCGATAATTCCTGGTGGCATATTGGCCGCCGACCAGATTGACGACCTGATTGGCCTCGATGGCGCTGGTGCGCGGATACATCGAATAGGGTCCGATGCCCGTGAGGTCATCGATCTCGAACGCCATGATGGTGCCGTCGCGCTTGACGCCGATCCGTCCCTTGCAGCGATGATCACGGGCATGAATGTCGGTGTTGAAGCTTTCGACCCGGTCGGCGACGTATTTGATCGGCCGGCGCAACAGCTTCGACAAGGCATAGGTCGCCATTTCGTCGGCGTAGATGTGGACCTTGATGCCGAACGAGCCGCCGACATCCTTGCAGACCACACGAACTTGCGCTTCCCGCAATCCGAGATGCAACGCGGCGATGTTCTGCACCATGTGCGGCGCCTGGGTGCCCTGGTAGATCGTCAACCTCGCCTCGGCGATATTCCAGTCGGCGACCACCGCGCGCGGCTCGAGCGTCACACCGGTGTGCCGCCCGAATACGAAATCCGCTTCCACCACCTCGTCCGAATCGGCAAAAGCCTGATCGACCGCACCGGCATCGAGGGTGCGCTCGAAGGCGAGGTTGTCGCCAAGGACGGCATGAATGACCGGGGTTTCCGGATCGAGCGCCGTGCGCATGTCCGTCACCGCGTCCAGTTCCTTGTAGTCGACCTGGACCAATTCCGCGGCATCCTCGGCAGCCGCCCGGCTGGTCGCCACAATCGCGGCGACCGCTTCACCTTGCCAACAGGCATGGTCGATCGCGATCGCATGCTGCGGTGCCGACTTCAGGCCCTTCATGTGCGAGAGCACGCCGACCCACGGCGTGATCACCTCGGATAATTCCCGTCCCGTCACGACGGCGATGACACCGGCCATGCCTTTGGCCGCGGCGGTGTCGATGCCGACGATTTTGGCGTGCGCATGGGGTGAGCGCAGGAACACTACATGCGCCATGCGCGGCAACTCTATGTCGCTGACATAAAGCCCGCGCCCCTGCAGGAGCCGCTCCAGGTTGGGCCGCGGCACCGTCTTGCCGATATAGGAATTAGGCCGGTCGAGCACCGAGAGACCATTGGCCGTTGTCGATGCCGCGGTCATGACGTGCGGCTCCCGCGCGCCCGCGCGGTGGCCTCGACCGCATCGACGATGGCCTGATAGCCGGTACAACGGCAGTAATTGCCGGAGAGATGCTCGCGGATCTGCTCGCGGTCCGGCTCGGGCTGCTGTTTCAGCAGATCCTGCGCGGCCATCAGCATGCCCGGCGTGCAGTAACCGCACTGCAAAGCATTGCGATCACGAAAAGCGGCCTGCAGATCGGCGATCTCTCCGCTATCGGACAGACCCTCGATGGTTTCGACCGACGCGCCCTGCGTCTGTACCGCCAGCAACAGGCAGGCGCGGACAATGTCGCCGTTCACGCGCACCGTGCACGCGCCGCAGACACCATGTTCGCATCCGACATGCGTTCCGGTGAGGTGCAGATGCTCGCGTAGGAAATCCGCGAGGTTGACGCGCGGCAGGACCTGCGCATCGACTTGCTCGCCGTTGACGCGGAGGGAGATCGGCACAGGGGCGATCACGCCGACGTTCCCCCGAGTTCAGGTCGCCCCAATAGCGCGGCCACGCCGCGGACCAGCAATACCCTGGCGAGGTGACGGCGCATCGCCACGGAGGCCTGTTGGTCTTCCTCGGGATCGAGTTCGTCGCCGAGCGCGGTTGCCGCGTCGGACAATATTGCGGGCGTGACGACGACGCCTATCAGTCGCGCCGTTACTTGAGCCAGTATCGGTCGGTCACCGACCGCGAAATAGGCTAGGCGCAGATCGGCGAAACGACCGCTTCGCACGGTCGCCTGCGCCGCCGCGCCGACGATGGCATAGTCGCCGTGTCGCCGCGCAAACTCGTGAAAGAAATGTGTTGAATCCGGTCGCGAGATCGGAAGTTCGACGGCAACAAGCAACTCCTGTGGTGACAGTGCGGTCTCGTAAATCCCGGTAAAGAAATCCGCCGCCGCAATTTCCCGTTGGCCGGCCTGGCCGCGAACGATGATGACGGCGTCGAGCGCCAGCATGCACGCGGGCAGTTCCGATGCGGGATCGGCATGTGCGAGGCTGCCGCCAAGCGTACCCTTGTTGCGGATCGCGGGATGCGCGACATGGGCAATCGCCTCGGTCAGCAACGGCGCATGCGCGGCGATCTCGGTCGACCGCAGCAGATCGACGTGCCGGGTCAGCGCGCCGATACGCAAGACATCGCCGTCACGTTCGATTCCGCGAAGCTCCGCAAGTTCGCCGATGTCGACCAGTAGTTCCGGTGCGAGCAAGCGGAGGTTCATCGCCGGCATAAGGCTCTGGCCGCCCGACAGCACCTTGGCCCGGTCGCCATGCGCGACAAGCAACTCAAGCGCGTTTCCGACGCTGGTGGCGCGCGCGTAGCTGAAAGCCGAGGCTTTCATTGGACAGCCCTCCTCGGCCAGGTTAGCAGGTTTTTCGGGATTAGACGGCGACGCCTCCTAAACGTCAAGTTTGTTTGTTTATCGACCGATTATTTCGACGGATTCGACTTTTGACTTGTGATATCGTCGTGATCGACGCACGCTTGTCCTACACCAAAATAATCCGGGGGGAGCAGCAATGAATTTGGGTTTCTTCACCATGCCGATCCATCCGCTCGGAAAGGATTGGCGGCAATCCCTCAAGGAAGACCGTGAAGCTTTCATACTGGCCGACGAGCTCGGTTTTACCGAGGCCTATGTCGGCGAGCACGCCACCGACCAGGCCGAGAATATCACCTCCTGTATCGCCTTCCTGGCCTGGATCGCCGCCGCAACCAAGCGGATCCGTCTCGGCACGGGGACGATCAACATGCCGAACACCCATCCGGCCGCCGTGGCAGCCGGCATGGCCATGCTCGACCACATGCTGGACGGGCGGTTGATTTTCGGCATAAGCCCCGGCGGCCTGTTGTCGGATGCGGAACTGTTCGGCAATCTCGACGCCAACCGCAACGAAATGTTTCTGGAAGCGATCAACCAGGTTCTCCAGATTTGGGCCGGCGAGCCGCCTTACAACATCAAGGGCAAATACTGGAACATCTCGACGCAAAAGACCCTGATCGAGGACATCGGACAGGGCTACATTGCAGGGCCGCTGCAGCGCCCTCACCCACCCATTGTCGTAACCGCAGTCGCGCCGTTCTCGAAGGGCGTCGAGGAAGCCGCCGCGCGCGGGTGGGACCCGATTTCCGCGAACTTCCTGATGCCGGCCTGGGTAAAGAGCCACTGGCCCAAATATGTCGATGGCTGCAAACGCGCCGGCCGGGTCGCCGACCCCGCCAACTGGCGCGTTGCAAAAAGCGTGTTCGTGGCCAAGGACCCGGCGACGGCAAAGGCCTATGCCACCGATCCCAACGGACCCTATGTGTATTACTATCGCTCGCTGTTCACCAAACTGAAAAGGAACGGCCGTATCGAATTGTTCAAGACGCGCCGTGACCAGCCTGACGAAGAAGTGACGCTCGAAATGGTCTGCGAGAAGTTAATTATCCATGGCACGCCCGACAGCGTGGCCGATCAGTTGCTCGCCTTCCAGGATGAGGTCGGCGCCTTCGGCACGCTGCTATATGCCGGCAAGGACTGGACGGACCCCGAGCTCGGCCGCCAGTCCATGATCTTGATGGCTGAGAAGGTAATGCCGCAAGTCAACGCCGGCAGCTCGAAACGCTCGACCGCCGCGGAATAGTCCACGGCCAGGGTTGGATGGCGCTTTTCTTCAAATCGCCATCCTGCTCTATCTTGTTATCCAAGCATGACCTCCACGCAAACGCTTCGGGTTTGTCACGAGGGAAAAACGGAGTTCACTCTTCCGGATCATGCTCTACCCAACTGGAGACCATTCGCCGTGGCTTTTACCGATCGCATTCCCTACCAGGCACAAGTCGACCGACCGAAATTGAGGCTGCCGAACGGCAAGAAGCTTGCCGTGTGGGTAATCCTGAACGTCGAGGAGTGGCGGATCGAGAATGCGATGCCGCGAACCGTGCTGAGCCCGCCGATGGGCCAGCCACTGTTGCCCGACGTGCCGAACTGGTCCTGGCACGAATACGGCATGCGCGCCGGCTTCTGGCGGCAGTTCAAGGCGCTGACCGACCGCAACATGCCGGTGACCTTGGCGCTGAACGGCAACGTCTGCAATTCGTATCCGCGGGTCGCTTCGGCCGCGCGCGACGCTGGTTTTGAGTTCATGGGCCACGGATTTGTCCAGGGGCCGATGCACAAGCTGGACAATCAGGCCGACGCGATCAAGTGCGCCGTCGACACTATCGGCAAATTCACCGGCAAGCCGCCGCGCTCATGGGAAAGCCCGGGCCTGACCGAAACCGAGGAGACCATCGATCTGTTGCGGCTCAACGGCATCGAATATCTGGCCGACTGGGTGATCGACGATCTGCCGCAGGATATCACGACGCCTCACGGCATCATGACCACGGTTCCCTATTCGGTGGAAACCAACGACATCGTCATTCATGCGCTGCAGCACCTGCCTTCCGAGCAATTCCTGAAGCGCTGCACCGATCAGTTCGACCGGCTCTATCTCGAGGGCGCCACCAATGCGCGGATCATGGCGATCTCGATTCATCCCTACATCACGGGCGTGCCGCATCGGATCAAGTATCTGGAGGCATTGCTCGACTATGTCATCGGCCATGACGGCGTCGCGCTGATGACCGCGAGCGAGATCGGTGACTGGTACCGCGCCGAGATGGCGAGCCTCAAGCCGGAAGCGAAACCGGCTACGCCGTAACCTTCACCGGCGTTCGCCGTGCGGCAACCGGACGGGGACCAAAGACGCGCTCGAAGCCGGCCAAAAACGTATCCAGTGCGGTGCTGATCATCTGCTCCTTGTCCTCGAGCACGGGCGCTTCGTAGATGTATTTGCGAACGCCATAATAAAAAATGCCGCTGTGAAATACCCACGCCATTTCCAGCTCCAGCGCGGTCGGCTTGGTATGGGCCGGAAGTCCCACCTCATGCCGGCATTCCCTGACGATACGGGTCAGAATCTTGTCCCTGACCATGCCGACATACCAGCGATTGATGTCCAGCCCTTTCAGGCCTGAATAGAAATAGATGCGCAGCCATTTGCGGGTGAAAATCACCTTGGTATAGGCGCTGTAGAACTCGCGCAGACGCTCGCGAAACGGCCGCGAGCGGTCGGCCAAGAGCTTGTCCCAGCCGGCATCGAACGGCTCGAGATAGACCGTGCGATAGACTTCCTTGATCAGATCGTCCTTGCTCGGGAAGTAGCGATAGAGCAGCGGCTGGGTTACGCCGAGCCGGCGGGCAAGATCACGTGTGCCGCCGCCGAAGCCCTCCTCGGAAAAGAACTCGGTTGCCTTGGCGACAAACTCCTTGCGGCGTTCGTCCGGGGAAAGCCGCCGTTGCTTAGCACGAGCCCGTTTGGGCGGAGCTTTCTTGCTCATGGTGACCCGTTAGTCCCGGAGCCGCCCGGTGGGAGAAACCGTCCATAGCCGCCGCGCGCAAACAAGAGCGGCTCCTGTCCGTTATAGGCGTAGGCTTCGACAGCGCCCAGGAAAATGACGTGATCGCCGCCATAATACCGGTTGGCGGCGCGGCATTGGAAGCTGGCGACGCTGTCAGCCAGAATCGGAGCGCTGCCGAGCCCTGGCGTCCATTCCACGCCGGCAAACTTGTCCCCCGAAGATTTAGCAAATTTGCTCGCCAGCGCCTGTTGCGAAGCGCCGAGGACGTTGATCGTGAAATGGCTGGCGTTCTGGAAGACGGTCAGACCCTGCGAGAACATCCCGAGGCTCCACAGCACCAGCGGCGGATTCAATGACACCGAGGCAAAGGAGTTGCAGGTCAATCCATAGGGTCTGCCATCCGCCGCCATGGCGGTAATGATGGTAACGCCGGTGGCATAGGTTCCGAGCGCGTTGCGAAAATCCCGCGGGTCGATTGCCGAGCTGTCACTCGCCAATTCGGTGGCCGGATCCGAGTCGATGGGGTGCTTGGGGGCGTCGTTCATCCAGCAGCCTCAGAGCGTCAGGTTTTCGGACGGCAAGCCAAGCGCAACACGCCCGTAATTGGTACCGGCCGCATCGAAATTGAAAGCCAGGTGAGAATTGATCGCGTGCGCGTCGCGGAACTGCCGCTGCAATGCGCCCGACATGTACAAACCGCGCGCGCCGCTGGCTGCGAACAGCAGTGACACCGCTTCCGTGCATAGATTGACCGAGAAGGCGCCATCGCGACGCAATTTGGTCTTCGCCGCGACATGCGGCACGTCACCGCGCCGGGCGTCGGCCATCGCCTCGATGGAGGCCGAGCGCATGATAAGGCGCGCGGCATCGATCTTGGCCGAAGCCTCGGCGATCTTGATCTGGGTGCTCTGGAGGTCGCCGATCTTGGCGCGATTGTAGGTCGAGGCGCGATGCCGCGCGATATCGACGTAATCGTCGAGGCAGGCCTGCGCGTTGCCCAGAGCGACGCCCGAAAGCACGAAAGGAAACAGCGAAAACACCGGCAGTGCATACAGTGCATTCGGATTGACCGCGCTCCCCGGCGTCGGCCCACCGGCGAGGTCGCTCACCGCAACCGTCATCAACTCCGCAACAAACGCATCATGAACCTCGACATCGTTGGATCCCGTGCCCCGCAGGCCAGTCGCATCCCATTTGTCGATGATCTTGTAGTCGCCCTTTTTCAGCAGAAAGATCCGGTACTCGATCCCGTCGGCATCGTCGTCGGAGGAAACAACGCTGGCCAGCATATTCCATTCGCAGGAATCCACTCCCGACGAAAACGGCCAATGTCCGCGGAGCACATAGCCGCCATCGACCTTTCGGGCGCGGCCGGCCGGAAAGATGAAAGAAGACGCGATCAGCGCATCTGCGCTCTTGTTCCAGACCAGATCCTGCGCTTGCTTGTCGAACATTGCCAACATCCAGTGATGACTGGCGAGATTGGCAAAATTCCACGCCACGGACGCATCGCCGCGCCCGAGCGCGTCGGCGCAATCGACCAGCGCGACATAGTCGAACTCGGAGCCACCCACCCGCTTCGGCTGCAGAATCCTGAACAGGCCGGCATCATGCAGGTCGCGTTCCGTCTCCGGCGGCAAGCGCCGCAATTCCTCGGTTCGGCGTGCGCGTTCGCGCAGTTGCGGAACGAGTGCGGCGGCGCGCGCGATCATCGCCGCGTAGGCACGGTGATCCCGATCAACTCCGAGCGACGGGTCCGGGTTCGGCTTTTGACCAACGCCTGTCATGTGAGAATCCCCAGCTACCTCGCCCGTCGCGCGGCTTTGAGATGCGGCCGATCGAGGTAGAGCGAGGCCGCCATCCCCTCATCATTCTGTTCCGCGAATTCAGTCAACAGCTTCATCTCCGGAATTCGCGAGCGATCGAGCGTCCCGACGTCGGGCCAGTCGATCTCGATCAGATTTCCAGCCGGATCGCGCAAATACATCTGGACACATCCGTCCGGAAGTTCGTTCACCGGATTGCGGAACGCCGTCGAGTCCAGCGCGCCCAACGCTTTCGCGGCATCATAGGCGGCGTGGAAGTCGTCCACATCGACCGCAAAATGCTGATAGAAAGGAACTCGATCTTCCAGTTCGAAAATGTGCAATTGCAGATCGCCGCAGCGGAGATATTTAGTCTTGAAACCGAAATTGTAGCTTGGGATGGTCTGCATGCCCAGCACGGTCTCGTAGAATTTTACGGACTCTTCGAGGTTCGTGGTGCCGATCGACAGGTGGTTGAAGCCGGTAACCTTCATGACGCTCCTCCGCTACGAGAGTAAACCACGCTGCACTGCAACGAAATCAATCGGCGTGACTGAGGCTTGTTTATCGTTTGATCACTAGCTATTCAAGACACGGGCGCATCGACTTAGCAAATACCAAATTTTACCTCGCTGGGAGATTTTCATGAGCAAGACCGTTGGTATCGTGGGCCTCGGCATCATGGGAAGCGCGATCGCCCCTAATCTCGTCGAGCGTGGCTGGCGGGTGATCGGTTACGACATCGACGCTGCCCGGCGCGCCGAACTTGCAAAAGCCGGTGTCTCTATCGCCGCCGATGTCGGGGAAGTCGCACGCGACGCGCCGATCGTCATGACCAGCCTGCCGACGCCCGCCGCTGTCATGAACGTCGCGCAGGCTATCGCCGATGCCGGACAGCCTTCGCGGATCGTGGTTGAACTCAGCACGCTTAGCATCGCCGACAAACTGCGGTTCGAAGGCCTTTTGAAAAAGGCCGGTCATATCGCGCTGGACTGTCCGTTGAGCGGGACAGGCGCGCAGGCCAGGATGCGCGACCTCGTTGTATATGCCAGCGGCGACAGCGACGCGATTGCGCAATGCGCCGGATTGTTTGCCGACTTCGCCAAGCAAAGCGCGGACCTAGGCGCCTACGGTAATGGCAGCCGGATGAAATTCGTCGCCAATCATCTGGTCGCCATCCATAACGTCGCCACCGCCGAGGCCATGGTTTTGGCGGAGCGCGCCGGTCTCGACCCGAAAATGGTAGTCGATCTGGTCGGTCCGGGCGCCGGCGGCTCCCGGATGTTTCAGATGCGGGCACCGATGATGGTCGCAGGCGTGTATGAACCGGCGACCATGAAAGTCTCGACCTGGAAGAAGGACATGGCCATCATCGCCGAGTTTGCCGACGATGTCGGCTGCGCCACCCCCATGTTCACACTGACGCAACCGGTCTACACCGACGCGATGGCAATGGGGTTGGGCGATCAGGATACCGCGGCGGTTTTCGAGGTGCTGAAGAAAACGATCGTCACACAACCGAAATCCGGCGCCGGGGAATAGTCACCGCATGGCGGGGTTCGACGCCAATTGCGGCGTCGGCCAAGCAAGTGTCGTTGATGCCGCATTTGCATCAACCGGACGGCGGCGTACCATCCGGCCCTCCAGGAGGGCGCCCGCCTCGTACCCGAACGTAGGAGGTGATTATCACTTGATCATTTGTCGCTTACGTCCGATAAAACACCTAAGCAAAAAATAATATTCAATCACAGGGTTCCGGGAGGATTCTTTGGCGATTTCGCGACGACGATTTGTGCGCAGCGTTGCCGGCGCGGGCATCGCCAGCTTGGCGGCTCCCCGTCTGGTCTTTGCCCAGGGCGGCGAACCGATCCGTATCGGTCTGTTGGCGGCAAAGACCGGGCCGCTGGCCTCCGGCGGCATCGACATGGAGCTGGCCCTGACCATGTTCCTGAAGGAACGGGACAACACGCTGGCCGGCCGCAAGGTTGAATTGATCGTTGCGGACACCGCCGGCGTTCCCGCCACCGCCCGGACCAAGGCGCAGGAACTGATCGAAAAAAACAATATCCATTGCATGATCGGACCGCTCGCGGCCTTCGAGGCGCTCGCAATCGCCGACTACCTCACCGAAAAGCAAATCCCGACCCTCGGCGTGGCGGCGGCCGAAGACATGACGCAGCGGCATCCGAGCCCATGGTTCGTGCGTCTGACCTCGACGGCGGCGCAGTGCGCCTATCCGCTCGCCGAGTATTCCGCCAAGGATTTGAAATATAAAAAGATCGTCACCGTCGCCGACGACTTCGCCTACGGACACGAAATGTGCGCCGGTTTCCAGCGGGTGTTTGAAGACAATGGCGGCAAGATCATTCAGAAGATATTCACCCCGTTGGCCACGCCGGACTACGGCAGCTACGTGGGCCAGGTGAAAAGTGCCGATGCCATTTTCCTCGGCACCGCCGGCTCGAACGGATTCCGCTTCCTGCGCCAGTTCATCGAATACGGCCTGAAGGACAAGATGGCTGTCATCGGGGGCATGACCGCGCTTGATGAATCCGTGCTTCGCAATATGGGCGACGAGGCGCTCGGGATCCTGACCACGAGCTGGTATTCCGCAGAACTCGACAACGCGCCAAACAAGGTTTTCGCCCCGGCCTTCCGCAAGCAGTTCAAGTACGATCCGGGCTATTATGCCGCCAGCACTTACGTCTCCGGCGAGGTCCTGGAAGCCGCGTTGAAGACCATCAAAGGCAACGTGGAAGACAAGAAGGCCCTGATGGCGGCGATCCGCGGCAACGACGTACAGACCGTCCGCGGCCTCGTGAAGTTCGACGCGTTCGGCAACGCCACCGGCGACGTCTACATCCGCAAGGTGACAAGAAGCGACGGGCGGCTGGTCAACTCGGTCCTCAAGACCTACCCCGACGTCAGCCAGTTCTGGACCTACGATCAGGCCGCGTTCCTGAAGAACCCGGTATACTCGCGCGACTATCCGCCGGCCACGAACCTGGAGCAGTAACCCTGCTCCGGCCGCGGAACCGCGGCCGCACCACCCTTCCGGACAAGATCGGCTGACGATGCAGTTTTGGATCATCCAGGGTCTTAACAGCCTGTCGCTCGGCGGCCTGCTGTTTCTGCTCTCGTCGGGATTCTCGCTGATCTTTGGCCTGATGCGGTTGGCCAACCTGACGCACGGCGCGTTCTTCATGCTCGGCACTTATTTCGGAGCCACCGCGCTGCGCGCCTGGAGCGGCCTGAACATTTGGGTGACCGCGCTTGGCGCCGGAATTGCAGTCGCGATCATCGGCGGCCTGTTCGAGCGGCTGGTGCTGACGCGGCTGAAAACCAATCCGCTCGGGCAGGTGTTGGTGACGCTCGGGATGTCCTTCATCATTTCCGATGCCTGCCTGGTATTGTGGGGCGGCGATTTGATTCCGGTGCCGACCCCGCAGAACCTGCAGGCACCGACACGCCTCTTCGGTTTCGTGTTTCCGACCTACCGGCTGGTGCTGGTGGCATGCGCTATCGTTGCCGCGATTGCTCTGTACTTCCTGATCGAACGGACCCGGCTCGGCGCGATGATCCGCGCCGGCGTCGATGACCGGCAGATGGCGCGCGCAGTCGGAATTCCGGTTTCCAGGCTGTTCACGCTGGTGTTTTGCCTGGGCGCCGGCATCGCCGGCGCCGGCGGCGTGCTGGGCGGGCCGATCTTGTCGGCCTACCCCGGACTCGACGCCGACATGTTGCCGCTGGCGCTGATCGTGGTCATTCTCGGAGGTATCGGAAGTCTGTTGGGTGCGTTCGTCGGCAGCTTCATTATTGGGTTCGTCTACACTTTCGGCACGGCACTGTTTCCGGAACTGGCCTACATCATCCTGTTCTTGCCGATGATTTTCGTGATTGCATTTCGGCCACAAGGCCTGTTTGGGCGCGTCGGCACATGAAGTGGATCGCCGCTGCCCTGCTCTTCATCTTGTTTCTGCTTCCGCCGCTCGTTGCTGGCGATTTCTACGTCAACCTTGCCAGCCAGATCCTGATCGCCGCGATTTTTGCGCTTAGCTTGAACCTGCTGGTAGGTTTTGGCGGCATGACGTCGCTCGGACACGCTTCCTATCTCGGCGTCGCCGCCTATGTTTCGGCGCTGCTGACGAGCCGTTACGGCTTCACGCATGGACCGGCAGCGATCATTGCGATGTCGGCAACGGTCGCGATGGCCGCGTTCTTCGGCGTCATCGCCTTGCGCGCCACCGGCCTGGGCTTCCTCATGATCACGCTGGCGTTGTCACAGGTTTTGTGGGGACTTGCCTATCGCATGTCCAACGTCACCAACGGCGATAACGGACTAGCCGGCTTGACCCGCCCGGCGCCATTCGGCATCGCGCTCGACACGCCTGCGGCGTTCTACTGGTTCACGCTGATCGTGGCGGCGTTTGGTTTTCTGACGATGGCGATCTTCGTTTCTTCGTCGTTCGGATCGTCGCTCAAGGGCGTGCGCGACCAGCCGCGCCGGATGGCGGCGCTCGGTTTCAATCCATGGATGATCCGATGGATCACGTTCATCTACGCCGGGTTTTGGGGCGGGGTGTCCGGATTGCTGTACGTTTATTACAACAAATACATCCACCCCAGCTCGCTTTCGACCACGAGCTCGGCCGAAGCGCTGCTCGGCGTAATTGCCGGCGGCTCCGGCACGCTCGGCGGCCCGGTGGTCGGCGCGGGACTCGTGCTCCTCCTGAAGAACTATGCCTCGGCCTATGTCGAGCGTTGGAACATGCTGCTGGGCCTGGTCTTCCTGTTCATCGTTCTGGTGATGCCCGCCGGCATTGTTCCCGGCCTTGGCAAGCTGATGGCGCGTCTACGCGGGAGGCCGCGATGAGTTTGCCCGCCTCTCCCTATGCCATCGAAGTCGTCGAGCTGAAAAAAGCATTCGGCGGACTTGTGGTGACGCAAAATGTATCGCTGACGATCCGACCGGGCGAGCGCCGCCTGATGATCGGCCCGAACGGTGCCGGCAAGACTACCTTGTTCAACCAGATCAGCGGCGACATGCGGCCGAATTCCGGGCAGATCAAGCTGTTCGGCATCGACGTGACGAAGTTGGCGTCCTACCAGCGCGCGCATCTCGGCCTGTCCCGGACCTACCAGATCATCACGCTGTTCTCCGGCGACACGCTGGAGCACAATATCACGCTGGGCCTGCTCGGCTTGCGCCCCTCGCGCTGGCAGATGTGGCGGCCGTTGTCGTTTTATGGCGACCTTGCAACCGAGGCTCGCCGGATTCTCGATTCGGTCGGCTTGCTGCACCTGGCGGCGCACCCGGTTTCGGACATCGCCTATGGCGAAAAGCGCCGCGTCGAACTGGCGATGGCGCTTGCGCAAAAGCCACGGGTGCTGCTGCTGGACGAACCGTTGGCCGGTCTTTCGAATACGGAACGCGCCGCAGTGAAATCTCTGATCGCGTCGATCCCGCGCGAGACCACCGTGATCATGATTGAACATGACATGGATACCGCTCTGGATCTGGCGGAGACCGTGACGCTGTTGAACTATGGCCGGGTCATCGTCGATGGCGAGCGGGACGCCGTCATTGCGGACGAGCGAACGCGTGAGGTTTATCTTGGCGTCTGACGCACTCAGCCTGACCAACGTGAATTCGTTCTATGGCGACAGCCATATCCTGCACGGCGTCAGCTTTTCCTTGCAGGCAGGCGCCGTGCTGGCATTGCTGGGGCGAAACGGTGCCGGCAAAACTACCTGCATCTCGACCATCATCGGCTTCCTGAAACCGAACGAAGGTGAAATCAGGCTGTTTGGCGAGCCGATCGCGGGGCTCAGTCCCGAGCGCATCTCGCAGCTTGGAATCGGGCTGGTGCCGCAGGGACGCCGCATCTTTGCTTCTCTCACGGTCCGGGAAAACCTCGTCGTGGCGCGCCAACGCGCGCGCGCGATCGGCAAGCCCTGGAATGTCGAGCGGATTTATGAACTGTTTCCTCGGCTGCGCGAGCGTCATGCACAATTCGCAGGCACGTTGTCCGGCGGCGAACAGCAAATGCTCGCCATTGGCCGCGCCTTGATGGGCAATCCGCGGGTGCTGCTGCTCGACGAACCCTCGGAAGGCCTTGCACCCCTGATTGTCGCCGAGGTCGGCCGCACCGTCAGGCGCCTCAAGGAAGAGGGCCAATCGATAGTTCTGGTCGAGCAAAATCTGCAACTGGCGCTCGACGTCGCCGATCAGGCGGTGATCCTCAATACCGGGCGCTGCGTATTCACCGGCGACGCCCGTGACATTCCGAACAATGAGGCATTGGTCGCTCAAAATCTCGGCGTCTTTCACGCCCACTAGATCGTGGTATCCATCTATCACCCAGGTTGAGGTCACGTCATGAAAATCGGCATATGCGGAACCGGACGAATGGGATCGTCGATCGCGGAGCGGTTGATGTCCGTAGGGCACGACGTCGGCGTCTGGAATCGCAATTCGGCGAAAACGAAGGCGCTGACCGAGGCAGGCGCAAAGCCTTATGCCTCGCCTTCGGAACTCGTCAAAGGCTGCGAGGCCGTGATCGTGATGTTGTTGAACGACGCCGCGAGCGAGGCGGTTTACCGCGGGCCGGACGGTATCCTGAGCGCAAAGCTCCCCGGCAAGGTCTTGATCGACATGAGCACGGTGCGACCGGACACTATGGTTTCGATCGGTACCGCGGTGACCGGGCAAGGTGCGGCCTTCGTCGAATGTCCGGTAGGCGGAAGCACCGGTCCCGCAAAGGAAGGCAAGCTGTTCGGGTTTGTCGGGGGGACCACAGCCGACACCACCCGCGCGATGCCGATCCTCGAGCAATTATGCCGCCGCATCGAACATATCGGCGCGCTCGGCTCCGGTGCGACCATGAAACTGGCCGTCAATCTGCCGCTGCTGGTCTACTGGCAAGCGCTTGGCGAGGCGTTGGCGATCTGCAAGCCGCTCAACCTTCCGGCCGACCGGCTGATCGACATTTTGTCCGATACCGCCGGCACACCCGTGGCAATGAAAGGGCGCGGCGCCGCGATCGCGCGGGATTTGGGCGGCCAGCCGCCAGGCGATACCGCATTCGGCTTGAGCGCCGCGAAAAAGGATCTCGCGACCGCGATTCAATTCGCTGCGACCATTCATGCCAAACTGCCGGTCGCGGCAACGGCGCTTGGCTGCTTTGAGGAAGCCGAGGCCGCGGGCCTCGGCGATGCCGACGCCACAACGGTTTCCGTCCGCTGGGCCCAACGTCCAGCGACCGGATCCTGATCCAATACACTCCAACACCACTCCCGAAAACTCCCAACAAGAGAGTCAATCCAATGATCGACCGCAAGAACCGCTACGGCCGCACCGCCGCCCGTGTCCATGATGCCGATGGTCTGGCCCGACGGCCGTCGTCCCCGACCATCGACATCCACGCCCATATCGTGGTGCCGCAGGCCGCCAAGCTGGCGCAGCCGCATGTCGACATCAGCCGGATCCCCCTTGCCTATTTCGCCGATGCGGCGACCAAGGAGATCAACGCGCAGCAGGAGAGCGACGTCGGCGAAGTCATGACCACGATCGACCGTCGTCTATTTGACCTCGACCGCATGGGCATCGACATTCAGGTCGTGGCACCGGCGCCAGGCCAATGTTACTATTCGGTTGAGCCCAAAATCGCCGAAGCGGCTCATCGCCTCGCCAATGACGGCGTCGCGGAATATTGCTCGCGAAAGCCCGACCGTTTCCTGGGTTTGGGCGTCGTGACCTTGCAGGAACCCGAGGTCGCAGTGCGCGAACTCGACTACATCATGAACAATCTCAAGCTCAAGGGCGTGCAGATCCTGACCAATGTGGATGGTCAGGAATTGTCCGACGAAAAGTTCCGGCCATTCTTTGCGAGGGCCGAACAGCTGGGGGCCTTCATCATGATGCACCCGAACGGATTCACCCAGGGCGAGCGCCTGACCCATTTCTACTTCAACAACGTGCTCGGCAATCCGCTGGAGACGACGCTCGCGCTCCACAACCTGATCTTTTCAGGCACGTTGGCGCGCTTTCCTGAACTGAAATTGATGGCGGTGCATGGCGGCGGCTATCTTCCCGGTTATTCGGGCCGAATTGACCACGCCTGGGGCGCGCGCCAGGATTGCCACGGCGCGCTGCCGCTGGCGCCGACCACCTATCTGCGGCAGGTCTACCTCGACACCGTGGTGTTCACCTATCACCAGCTTGCCTACATGATCGACGTGTTCGGCCCCGACCGTATCGTGATGGGCACTGACTACCCGTTCGATATGGCCGAGTACAATCCGATCGGGCATATCGCCGGCGTGCAGGGGATGGACGATGTAACCCTCGCCCAAATCGCCGGCGGGAACGCCGCCCGGGTGCTCGGACTCGATCTCTGAGATACCGCGCGGTCAGTGCGGAGCGGCGGTCTTGAACCCGGGCTGCTCGAACGGATGAGATGTAGCGAAGGCTGGCAGCGCAAAACACCGCTCCGCCAGCCCGGCCACCGCCGGAAAAGCCTTCAACTCGAGTTTGAGGTAGTGCGCGCCGACCACCTGACCAGCGATGCAGATATCCGCCAGCCCCGGCGTGGCGCCCAGCGCAAAGGGCGCGGGCGGACGGCGCACCAACAGCCGCTCATAGGTCGCAAGGCCTTCGTTGGTCCAATGGCTTCCCCAATCCTCGATCGCCTTGGCGTCGGCGCCGAAGGTCTTGGCGAGATGATTGCGGACGCGTGGTACCGTGAGTGGATGCGCGTCGGCGATCGTCATCAGCGCGAGCGAGCGGGCGTAGGCGCGCTCTTTCGCATCTTCCGGGATCAAGCGCGGATGAGGTGCGATATCGTCAAGATATTCGATGATGGCTAGCGACTGAAACACGGAATGGCCGTCATGTATGAAGGTCGGCACCACGCGCTCGTCGTTGACCGCCGCATATCCCGGCTGAAATTGTTCGCCGGTAAGGATATCGATCGGAATTTCCTCGAATGGAAGGCCCTTGAGCCGCAACGCAACCCTGACGCGAAAGGACGCGATCGACCGCCAAAACCCGTAGACTTGTATCCCCATTTAGCGCCCCTTTTGGTCCGATCCGATCTAGACGGTTTCAGGCGGTTTCGCCCGAAGGCCGTTCGGATCATAGCATTATATTCGTGCTTTCAATGACATCCGCGTAGATGCAACCAATCTTGCTCACGGCCGGCGCGCCCTTGGGAACAGCCCGCGAGGCACTGCGTTCTCAACATATGCCACGATATCATTTTGACCTGATCGGTAAACAGACGGTCGTAGACTACAACGGTCTCGATCTGACCGACGACGTCATGGCGTCCGATACGGCAGATCGCCTTGCCAACGAGTTATATTCATCCCGGCCGGAGTTTCGGCATCAGCGCTATTCGGTTCTCGTCACCGATGAGGACGGTGAAGAGGTTTGTCGCTCGCCAATTTGGAATCCGGTCCGCGACTAGCGTCCTCCGGCACGCAGATCGTCCGTCGACCGCTCTCGGATCTGTCGCATCGGCTTCGCCTCGGAAAGCGCCGACGGGAACGGTTGTCCGCAACTTTCCGGCCATGGCTACGTTCTCATTGACCACGATTTCACCAGCAATTGATTTCGGAGAGGAGGCACGAATGCCAAATGTGTCGGAGATCAAGGAACATATGGACGTCATTTCGTCGGACAAAAAGACGGTCGGAAAGGTCGATCATCTCGACGGCGCCGACAAGATCAAGCTTACCAAACAGAGTTCGCCCGACGGCCAGCACCATCATTTCATTCCGCTGGCGTGGGTTGATCACGTCGATCAGCATGTTCACCTGAACAAATCGGGCGCTGACGTGACCGCGCATTGGGAGCACGGCGGGAACTAGGCACCCGTCTCGCCCTCTTATCCGTCCACCGCTGCCAACCGAGATTCGGCCATCCACGAACTTGACCCAGAAGATACCGAGCAGGCCGATCTTCGTGGCGGGCGTTCGCCGTGGTGTGACGGCGGCCGCCGTGCGGCCACGACCAATATTCGCGAGAATACGAAGTGC
Organism: uncultured Alphaproteobacteria bacterium; assembly: GCA_963756215.1. GTDB lineage: Bacteria > Pseudomonadota > Alphaproteobacteria > Rhizobiales > Xanthobacteraceae > Bradyrhizobium. The sequence goes on from CAVWMY010000010.1 coordinate 243,223, forward strand.
GACGCGCTGATCGTCGGCACCGGCATCACTGGTTCTCTTGTTGGCGAGCGGCTCACGCGCCAGGGGTTGGACGTCGTTATCATCGACCGCGAACAGCCAGGCCGCGGCAGCACTGCTGCCAGTACGTCCATGCTGTTGTGGGAGATCGATCGTTCTCTCGGAGAATTGACGCAGGCTTACGGCTTCGAGAAGGCGTCACGCGCCTATCGAGCCAGCCTCGACGCCGTCGCTGGATTGAAATCCCTGATATTACATCTCGGCATATCCTGCGAGATGGCGGACCGGCATTCGCTTTATCTGGCCACGCGTGACACGGACAAAGAACTGATCGAAGAGCATCGCCTTCGCGAACGCGCCGGACTGCCCGGCTCGTTCCTGAATCATCGGACGCTTCTCGACGCCTTCGGAATCGCCCGCGCCGGCGCCATCGTATCCGCGGGCGCGGCCGATGCAGATCCGATGCAGTTGTCCCTTGGATTGCTCAGGATTGCGATCGCTCGCGGCGCCCGGTTATTCGACGAAGAGGCTGTTGAATTCGATGCCACGTCACGCGCCGTGTGCGTGCAATTGAAAAGCGGCCGCCAGATCGAGGCGCGTTCGGTCGTGCTTGCGACCGGCTATGTCATGCCTCCCATCGTTCGATCCACCGTTCACACCATTTCCTCAAGCTGGGCGATCGCAACCAAACCGCAACCGCAAAACATCTGGAGAGGCGGCGCGCTGATCTGGGAGGACAGCACCAACTATATTTATGCGAGAGCAACGCGAGCAGGACGGATCATCATCGGCGGCGAGGATAGCGATCAGGCTACCGAGCCTGAGGCGCGTGATCGCCTGGTCCCGGAAAAAGCGCGCATCCTGGCGAGCAAGCTGACCGCGCTCTGGCCGGTCGCGAATACCGAAATTGATTTTCGTTGGTCCGGAACGTTCGATACCACCAGCGACGGCCTACCTCTGATCGGTCCCATTCGCGGCGTGAAAAATGTCTACGCCGCCTATGGTTACGGCGGCAACGGAATCACATTCAGTTTTCTCGCCGCGCAGCTCATCGGCGACCTGATCGCGGGGTCGAGTTCGCGACTTCTGAGTGACTTCGCACTCGATCGGGACGGCAGTTCCGAGCATCGCTGAAGAGAGTCTTTTCAGGAACTCCACACATCGCGGCGAGTTACCGGAGCCCCGACCTTCAAGGAACCCAGTCTATGAACGGACCCCTGCTTCAGAGCCCCAATGACAAATATCCGAAGCCTCCGTACAAGCGGCAATCGCAACCCTGGCCGGGCCTTGCGTGTAAGATGGATCCTAAGCCGGATCATGGCGAGACCAGTTACCGCGGATCGGGCCGACTGAAAGGCCGGAAGGCGCTCATCACGGGAGGCGATTCCGGCATGGGGCGGGCCGCTGCCATTGCCTACGCCAGGGAAGGCGCCGATGTCGCCATCAATTACTTTCCAAGCGAAGAACCCGACGCAAAAGAAGTCATCGACCTGATCCGGGCTGAGGGAAGAGTCGGCTTGGCGCTTCCCGGCGATCTCCGGGATGAAAAATTTTGCCAGCAGTTGGTGGACCGGGCCGTCAGCGGTCTCGGCGGCCTGGACATCGTCGTCAGCAACGCCGGTCGACAGCAGACCCGCGCTTCGATCCTCGACCTGACAACCGAAGACTTCGACGCAACCATGAAAACAAACATCTACGCGCCGTTCTGGATCATCAAGGCGGCATTGCCGCATTTAAAGCCCGGCTCTGTTATCATCGGAACGGCCTCGGAACAGGCTTACGATCCATCGCCCGATCTGTACGATTACGCACAGACCAAGGCCGCTACCATGAATTACGTGAAGTCGCTCGCCAAGCAACTTGCGCCCAAGGGTATCCGCGTCAATGCGGTCGCGCCCGGCCCGATCTGGACGCCGCTTCAAGTGTCGGGCGGAGCCACGCAGGAGAAGCTCGAGAAATTTGGCGGGCAAACGCCGCTCGGGCGCGCGGGCCAGCCGGCCGAGCTTGGGTCGATCTATGTGCAACTCGCCGCCGCGGATGCGAGCTATGCGACGGGTCAAGTCTACGGGTCCGCGGGAGGCTCCGGTCAGCCTTAGATCATGTTCCGGCTACATGGAATCGGATCATGATCTAATTCTCGGTTCGAGCGCGATTTTTCGAAAAACCGGCTTCCGTTCTTCCGAATCGCCGTACATCGCCGATGAGATCGCCCCGGATGATTGTCGGACTCGCCGCGATTTTCAGAGGTAGCCCTCACCGGCCTCGGCGGCAAAGCGGCCGGGATCGCCTTCCCAGACGATCCGCGCATGTTCGAGCACATACACGCGATCAGCATGGGGCAGCGCGAAAGTCACGTTCTGCTCGCCCAGCAAGACCGTAATGGGCGTGGTCTGACGCAACTTTTCCAGTGCCTTCGAGAGCAATTCGAGAATAACCGGCGCGAGCCCGAGCGTCGGCTCGTCGAGAATCAGGATTTTCGGTTGCATCATCAGCGCGCGACCGATCGCCAGCATCTGTTGTTCGCCACCGCTGAGCGTCTGCGCGAGCTGTGCCTGGCGCTCCCTCAGAATCGGAAACAGCTCGAACAGCCACGCCAGTTGTTTCTGCCTGGCGTCCTCGGTCAAGTGCTGGCCGCCGAGATCGAGATTCTCGCGCACGCTCATTTCGCCAAACAATTCTCGCGATTCCGGGCACTGCACGATGCCGCTCCGGGCAATCCGCGCCGGGCTGGTGCCGCGCAGCTTTTCGCCACCGCGGACGATCTCGCCGGTATAGGGCAGGAAACCCGAAATCGTATTGAACAGCGTGGTCTTGCCGGCGCCGTTGAGGCCGACGATGGAGACGAATTCACCCTCGTGAACGTGGATCGAGACATTCTGCAGTGCCTGCGCCTTGCCGTAATGGACGCTGACATTCTCCACCTGCAGCAAGGGCACCTTGTCCTTGAAACTGGTTTCCGGCCGCGCCGACGTTTCGATCGTGCCGCCAAGATATACCCGCCGCACGGTCTCGTTGCGCATGACATCATCGGCGCGGCCAGTAACGATTTCTTCGCCGAGATACATCGCGAGCACGCGATCGACCAGCGCGGCGACGCTCTTGACGTTGTGGTCGACGAGCAGCACCGCCCGACCCTCGTCGCGAAAGCTGCGTATCAATTCGGAGAAGGTGCCGACTTCGGCAAGTGTCAGCCCCGCGAACGGTTCGTCCACGAGCACCACCTTGGGATCCCTGGCGATCGCCTTGGCCAGCTCCAGCCGGCGCAAATCCGCGAACGGTAGCGTCGGTGGACGCCGGTCCATCACGGCACCGAGACCAACGCGCTCGGCGATCCATTTCGCGCGTTCGGTGAGAGCCTTGTCGGCAAACAGCATGAAAAGGCTATCCGGCAGCAGCGCTACCATGATGTTCTCGAGCACAGTCTGGCGGTTCAGCGGTCGCGAGTGCTGGAACACCATGCCGAAACCCTTGCGCGCGATCTTGTGCGCGGGCATCCCGGCAACGTTCTCACCCTGGAAGATAACGTCGCCGGCCGTCGGGCGTTCGATGCCCATGATCGACTTCATCGCGGTGGATTTGCCCGATCCGTTCGGGCCGATCAGTCCAAAGATCTCGCCCGCGCGAAGATCGAGATTGAGACCTTTGACCGCGGTAAGGCCGCCGAAGCGTTTGGTCAGGCCACGAACTTCGAGCACGGGAGCGTTGTTGGATACTTTGTCCATCAGGAACGAGCCTCACGCGACAAGGCCGCTCCAAGGAAACCGCCGGGGAAAAACAAGACAACGAGCAGCGCGACGGCCGAGACGATGAACGTCGCCAATTCGCCGGTGGGCCGCAGGAATTCGCCGGCCACGATCAGGAAAATCGCACCGAGCGCCGCGCCCAGCACGGTGCGACGGCCGCCGAGCACCGCCGCGACGATGACGTTCACGCCGACGGCGATATCGACCACGGTGCCGACCGAGGCAGTGCCGAAATAGAACACCAGCAAAGCGCCGGAAAGCCCCGAGAAAAACGCGCTGACGATAAAGGCCGCAAGCTTATGTTTGACGATGTTGAAGCCAAGCGCTCCGGCTTGAACAGGATCCTGTCCGCTGGCCTGAAGAACAAGGCCGATCGGCGACTGCGACAGGCCATAGAGGATGGCAGCGCTGACCGTCATGAAGCCGAGTGCGATCCAGTAGTTCACGCCGGCATCGATCGAGATCACGTCGGGAATGGTCAAGCCGATCTCGCCGCCGGTCAAATCGGCAAACACCACGATGAAGTTCTGCAGCATCAGCACGGCCACCAGCGTCGTCAGGCCGAAATAAGGCCCGCGCACACGCAAGGCCGGCAGCGCAAGCACGAAGCCGGCAATGACCGACGCCAGCGCGCCGAGGAGGATGCACAGATAGACCGACCATCCGTACTGGTTGTTGAGAATACCGGCGGTGTAGGCGCCCACTCCGATCAGGAAGGTCGGGCCGAAATTGACCTCGCCGGCAAAGCCGAACAGGAGATCCCACGCCATCGCGAACACGCCGAAGTAATATGCGACCGTCAGCAAGCCCAGGATGTAGCCGGAGACATAGAGCGGCAACGTCGAGGCGACGATTACGATCACCAGGGATATCCAGAACAGCCGAGACTTGAAGAAACTGGCCATGCTCAGCGCCTCCCGAGCAGGCCTTGCGGCCGGATGTACATCACCACGACCAACAGCAGCAGCGCCGGAATCGTGCGGTAAGCCGGCGAGATCAGATAGGCGGTCAGGGTCTCGAGATAGCCGACCACGAACGCCGCGATCAGGGAACCGGAAACGCTGCCGAGACCGCCGAGCACGACGATCGAAAACGCGCTCGCAGTGAGCGGTCCGACGCTATAGGAGCTGACGCCGAGGAACATGCCGAGCAGTACGCCGGCGATGCCGGCGAGGATGCCGTAGATTGCCCAGACCACGACATAGATGTTGGTCAGTTCAAGGCCGAGCAGCGTCACACCGCGCGGATTCATCGACGCCGCCAGTACCGCCTTGCCGGTCCGGGTGCGATTGACCAGCAGCCAAAGCAGTCCGATCACCAGGCAACACACCAGCGCCGTGAAGATTTCATTCTTTGGGGTGCGCACGCCGAGGATGTCGACCACGCCCTCGACGATCGGCAGCACGGTCTTGGCGTTGTTGGTGAAGAAATAGGCGATGAGCTCCTGGATCATGATCCCCCACAGCAGGGTGCCGGTGAGGACAAAGATCTCTTTCTCCTCGTTCGGAATACGTCTCGATTTCTGGATCGGCTGCACCACCGCGAAGTAGGTCACCAACGCCGCTACGAGCGCCACCGCCACGCCGATCAGCGCCCCGGCATAAGTATTGACATGCATCACGCTCGCCGCGGCCCATGCCGCCACCGCGGCCAGCACCATAATGGCGCCATGCGAGAGATTAAGCACGCCGGAAACGCCGAAGATAAGGGTAAATCCGGTTGCGCCCAGCGCATAGAGCGCGCTGATCGCAAAACCGTCGATGAGAATTTGCAAGGTACGCATGGATGATGGCCGCGGCAGCACGGCCGCCTCACTCTAGGAAACTACGGGTACGAAAATGCTCCCGGACGAGCCGGGAGCATGATCGTTCGAAAGATCAGTTCGCGGTGACCTTGATGAAGCTCGGGAACTTGAGTTTCCCGTTGGCAACTTCCGCGGGCCAGACGCTCACCTGCTTGCCATCCTGCCACTGCAGCATCAGGCCAGTGATCAGACCCTTGCCGTATTTCAGGCCATGGGTGAATTCGTCGTCTTTGCCGTAGAACTGAATGCGGCCGATGGTGCCTTCCCAATCGGTCTTTTCGAGCGCAGCCACCATTTTGTCGGCGTCGGTCGAGCCGGCGCGCTTGATGGCATCAGCGATATAATAGACCTCGTCATAGGACGTGTAGCCGGCATAGGAAGGATAGTTTCCGAACTTCTTCTTGAACGCTTCGGCGAAGGGAATCGACTTCGGCGTCACCGCTACGCCCGGACCGGAAACGCCCTGATAGAGCACGCCGTTGGAGGCGTCATTGGTGTCCTTGCCAAAGGTTTCGTTGGTCGCCTGCGAGCTGATGCCGAGCATCGGAATCGGCACCTGCTGGTTCTTCCACTGAACCGTGGGTTGCACGCCGACGTGAGAAATACCGGTGATGATTACGTCGGGCTTCGATCCCTCGATCTTGTTGAAGATCGGCGTGAAATCGGTTGTGTCAGGCGAGAAGCGGATGTGATCAAGCACCTTGAGACCAATTTTAGGCAGACATGCCTCGTATCCGACGTCGAGCGGCTTGGTCCAGGCGGCATCCTCGCTCATGATCACCGCGGTCTTCATCTGCTTCTGATCGACCAGAAGCTCCTTGGCGGCGTCGCAGACCGACAGCGCCAATGAGGCCGAGGTCAGATAGCCGTGAAAGGTGTATTTGTTCTTCTCGTAGTCTTTATGGACGCTGAGCGGAATCTCGTTGGAAGCGGCTCCGGGAGTCACGAACGGCGTCTTCAGGCGCGAGGCCCACGGCATCAGCGCCAGCACGACTTCGCTGATGTAGCTGCCGATAACGGCGTGAACCTTGTCTTCGTTGACGGCGCGCTGGAAGGCGCGAACGGAATCCGCCGAAGAGCTGTGATTGTCATAGGTGACGATTTCGATCATACGACCGTCGACGCCACCCTTGGCGTTGATTTCATCTGCCGCTAATTGCGCCGCCTGGGGGATCGATGCGCCGGCAATCGCCTGCGCTTCCGCGATAACGCCGAGCTTGATCGGATCTGCCGCAAAAGCCTGGCTGGAAACGGTCGCCAACAGGCCAAGGGCGGTGGCGCCGAGCAGCCCCCGCAATGACCGAAAAACCGGCAATCGGGATGGGTTAGTCATATCGTTCCTCTCCAAATGAAAATCTTCTTTGCTTCTTGGTGTCATTGTAACGACGCCCGCGAGCCGGGCAAGCGAAACTGCGCGCCAAAACCTCGCCGGTCCCGCAACTAAAGTAGGTGGGCGCGCTCCGACAGCCCATTGCGGAAAAAGGCGGCATTTAATCCTCCGAGAGTGCAACGGCACAACCGCCCCCGCATACGTCTCCCGCCGATCCCGCCAAGCCCCTTGCTTCGATTGTCCGAACGCGTCTCCATCTCGTGAGCCGCAGGTGGTGACGTCGAACTGCGTTCGCAGCTCACGATAATTTCACGGCCAACTCGTCAGTCTCGCAACCATAAACACGGGGAGAGACTTTCGTGCAGATAGGAACTGAAGCGTTTGTGCTGCCGATGTCGGAAGCCGCCGATATCGGCAACTCCGCTCACTGCCGTGAAACGCCGCCCGGATTCCGCCACTTCCTCGCGACACCCAAGCCTTCGCAACGGTTCAAGGTCCACGGCATCGATCCGTTGGATGCGCCGGAACATCTGCCAGAAGTCCGCGGACTTATAAATCGGTTGTCGCGACGAATGGATGCGGAACTACATTGGCCCGCGCATGACAACGCGACGATCGAGCGCTGGGAAAATCCGGGCATCCCGTCGGGCTATACCTACCTGCTGCAATTTGTGGCTCACGACCTCGTTCACTCGGCAATACCGATTTCTGTCGCCGGGGTGCTCGGCCCGGCCACCGCGAATGCACGCCGCAAGCCTCTCCAGCTTGACACGTTGTTTGGCAACGGCCCGGTCGGCTCTCCTTTCGTCTATGCGCAGGATGCGCCGAACGACGAGCGACGCACCAAGCTGCGGCTCGGCCGCATGCGCTGGAAAGACAAGGCCGTCGAACCCGGCTGTCCGTTTCGCGATATCGCGCGAACTCCGGCCGAGAACGTCACGGGAATAGATCGCAGCATCCCGGGACAACGTATCGCGCTGACGGAAGCGCTGGTCGCCGATCCCCGCAACGACGATCACGCCATCATGTCGCAACTGACGGCATTGTTCGCGCTGCTGCATAACGCGCTGATCGACATGGTCCGTCGCGGCGAGCCGACAACGGGAGTCAACGCCAATCTTGGTGCCGCCTACAAACGGTTTCTCTGCACGCGCGACGCGCTGACGTCGATCTATCACAACATTATCCGCAAGGACCTGATGCGACGGGTGATTCACCCAGCCGTCTATGCCACCTATAGCGACCCATTCGGCAACTTCATGGATCGATCCGCGCAAGTCGAAACCCATTTCGCCGTTCGTGGCACGCCGGATCATAACGACTGGCAAGTTCCCCTGGAATTTTCCCATGGAGCGTTCCGTTTCGGCCACGCCATGGTCCGCCCCGAATATGTGATCAACGACCTCGCTACCCACGATCTCAACAAGACTCTGGAGAAGACGTCGGCGAACGATCCCGTCAACATGCCGCTTGACGCGACATGGATTGTGCGATGGTCGCGTTTCTTCGAGATCAAGGGATCGCGGCCGAATTTCAGCCGCCGGATCGGTCCGTTTCTGAGCGACGGCCTCGGTAACGACCAGGTATTCCCCGCCGTCGATACCACCAACCGGGTCGGCTTGCTGTATCGCGATCTTCTGGGGGCCGCAGTCGCCGGACTATGGTCGGTGGATGCGCTGATTGCGGAGATCGCAGCGCGCCGGCCCCATCTCATCAGTCCATCGCGGCTGCTTGCCGATCGATCCTACCGCGTGAGCCAGATCGGCGAATGGCTGGCGGGCGAGCCGGCCTATGGCGGACTGACCCCCGACGACATCGAAACGATCGCCAGCGATCCGCCGCTGCCGTTTTTCATCTTGTTCGAGGCGATGCGGCAGCCACATGCCGAGGGTCTGTGCCTTGGCCCGCTCGGTTCGATCATCGTGTCCGAGGTGATCTTCGGCGCGCTCCCAAGCGCCGCAGCGACGCCACACCTCCCGGTCTCACTGACCGAGGCGCTCGCCGGCATCTCCGCAGAATACTATCCGACAAATGTTTTCGCGCAGGTGCCTGAAATTGAACGAATGGACCAACTGGTCGAGTTCACCGCCGAAATCTGCGACTTGCGCCACGCCGAACCAGCATTCTTGTGAGGTGGAATCCCCTGCCTCACTTAACCCCGAGGAGTGAAATCAATGTCCATTGAAAGACTGCAGGTCACGAACCACGAACGTTGGGGCAAGCTGGTGAAGACCTGGGCGACAGGCACCAACTATCTCGATGACGACAACGAATATCCGTTGCCTGTCACGATGGACGAGTTCAAGGAGCAACTCGCCAGGGCGCAGGTGTTTGCCAATGTGCCCGAGCGGTTCAAGTCGATCCAGTTCGTTTCCTCGGACCAGGAGACGATTTTGGTACGGCTGCCGCCCAAGGTAATGATCGAGGATTCGGAGGAATTGCTCAACAAGCCGGGCGCGACCTACCCGCTTCCGCCGTTCTATAAACGTCTCTTCAACGGCATGGACCCGGTTATTCCCGAGGACGAGAAGTTCCGTGTACATGCCGAGCGCATCGGCGATTACACGATCAGCATCTGCGCCTGACGCCATTCCGCGTTCACGAAAACTGAGTGATGCCTTCGACCGGAAGCCCGGCGCCGCGCAATCCGTCGCGCAGGGCTTCCCATCGCGGCAGCACGCTGATCGGATGCGCCTGCAGCAGCCACCGGGTAATGGCCTCATCGGTCGGAATCGAGGTCCCGACCCAAAATGAACGGATCCCGTTCAGGAATCGCTGCGCCTCTTCCCGTGCCTGGGCCGGACGCTTGAGCAGGAACTGCGCCGCAGCCCGCCATGCCGGCGCGGTCTTGAGAACACCTTGTGCGCGGTCCAGCGCCTCCACCGCGCCGGCGTAATCACCGCACAGGAAGCGAACGATGCCATGATAGCTCCATTCGAGATACGAGGGCGCAAGCGAAAGCGCGAGCGATTGCTTCGCCCGCAGCTGGGCCTGTTCGATCGACCCGCAAAATCCGTGATAGGCCGCGTTGGACAGCAGCGTCCACGGATCGTTGTCGTTCAGTTCGCAGGCCAGATCCATGTGCGGCGCGGCCTCGACTTCCCGCAGCGCCATTACATGCGACCAGCCGCAGCAGAGATGCGCTCTGGAATCGAGGGGATCCAGTTGAACGGCGGTTTTTGCCAGTCGCAGCGTCTCCCTCGCCTTACCGAGGTCTCGAACCAGTCCCGGATGCACAAAGTGTTCGATGTTGTTCATCTGCACGAGGCTGCTGTAGCACGGCGAGAACGTCGGATTTTCGCGAATCGCGTCATGAAAGATGGCAACCGCGCGCTGCCAGCTCTCCGAATCGAACTTCGACATCAGGTTTTGTCCGCGCAGCCAGCGGTCGTGAGTATCCAGCGATACGTCGGATTCTCCCGCGAGGCGCATCAGCCGTTCCGCCGACAGCTGGACGTTCAGCGAAGTCGCGATCCGGCGGATGATGCGCTGCTGCGCTTCAAACCAGTTGTTCAGGCTGAGACGAAAGCTTTCGCTCCAGATATAAACTCCCGTCGCCTCATCCCGGAGCACCATCACCATGTTGATTTCGGGACCTGCCTGATAGGTGGTACTCTCGATGCAATATTGCGGAGTCGAATCCGCCAGGGGGAGAACGGCGGTCGTATTCGAGCGATCGATCACTACCCATTCGCGAAAGCGGACAAGGCAAGCCGCAAGATGCAGCGCGAAGCCGCGCACCAGGTGAACGTGATCGCCATCGATGCCGTGCATCGCAAACGGCCGCAATACCAATCGCATCTTGGTCGAGGCTGGTGCGTGCCTGATATCCGAAGGGCCTGGACGATCTGCGCGATCGCCCTCGGCCAAGACCGCACGCGGGCTTCTTGGAGCAGCATCGCCTTGACCAGCAGGCCGCTCGAAAGCACCGAGCTTGATCTCGGCGACAAGCGCTTCCGTCGCCGGCGCGGGCTCCATGCCGTAATCGCGATCCAGCAGATTCCAAAGCGCCTTGTAGATGCGCAAGGCGCCCGCGATATCGCCTTGTTCAGCATGCGAGCGCATCAGGTGGCAGCAGGCCTCTTCGTGGGTGGGATCGAGATTGACGATCGCAGCTGCGATTTCATCCTTGGCACCGCCGTCCGCACGCCTTGTGATCAGTCCTGCACCAAGGCTCCGCATCAGCCTGTCATGGATCGTCTGACGCTTCGCCAGCACCCATATCCGAAAGGACGGATCGAGATCGTCCATGCCCTCGAGGATCCGTTCGCCAAGCCGTGGCGTGTTCAGCAGCAGCGGGTGCACGCTGCCGTTTTCCGCGAGCCTCACGACGCTCTCGACATCGACATCGAGTTCGACCTTCTCGGTATCGAGGTGGACCGCGAGCCTGCCCGCAACGAACCCGCTATATCCCGCATCCTCAAAGGCCGAACGCAGTTCGCGAACCACCTGGCGCAGCGAGGCGCGAGCTTTCTCTTCGTCCGACCGGCTCCAGAGTAAACCGACGAGACGCTCACGGCTTTCGTGTTTGGTCTCGGTCAAGGCGAGATAGCTGAGAACAGCGTTTGCCTTCTGGGTCCGGAATTCAACCAGACGGCCATTGAATCTGACGGCGAGACGGCCCACCAACGAGACCGAAAGGCGCTGGGCGCCTCCGGATACCGTCGGGGGTTCTCTTGCTGTCAGCATGCGAGCGCCTACAAACTCTTGCATCCCAGATCCCGGCCCCGATTGTCCTATATGAGAGCTACGCCACCGGTATAGCCCGCGCTCCCGCCGGTTCGCGCAATCATGTCGGCAAGCCGCGGTGTAATGATTTCCGAAGGCTCGAGCTGTAGTCCGGGCGCGATCACGCGCGCTACTGGAACTGCAAAACTCGATCGCGTGAGGTTGAGGACAAAGGTCTCGATACCGAACCGTCGAAGGCGCGCCGCGATCAGCTGCAACAAGTCGCTCACGTCGGTCGCTTCCATCGGCCATCGTTCGGCAGGCTTCGCCACCGGCTGCAACAACAGACATCGATCCGCATTGATCAAGGTCGCTCGCCGCCGATGAACCCGGTCTCGCTCGCTCAGCGCGGCCTCGCCGCGCTCGCGGCATTTTGCCTCGACAACCGCATAGGCAAGCTCGATCTGGCACATTTCCAGGATGGCCGAGCGCGCCGCGGCGGCAAGGGTCGGGCGCGCGGCGAGACCGAAAGCAACACCAAAACCATCCGCCCGGCAGGAAACCGCCGCCACGCAAGGCACCGCAATATCCGTGGTGATGTCCAGTAGCCAGGTCCGCCGCGTTGAAAGGTTTCGCCGCAGCCGAGACAGCAGCGCCTGGGCCATAATCTGCACCTCATCCCCCGGTGGGATCAAGCGGCCGCGGTTACCACCCCGCCACCACAGGCTGGCCGCGTCGCGCTCGATCAACTCGAGCAGACCGTGCAGAACGGCGGCGTCCCAGCACGTGCCCGCGGCCGATCCGGTGCTCAACGGAAATGGCGGCGTAATCTCGCGCTGCCCTGGTGGTCGCCGCAGACACAGGTCCGCAGGCAACACAACATCGTCGCCACCATTGAGCCGCTTCGCGCGATACCAGGAAATCTCTCCGCGCGCGTGCAACCGGTAGGCGGAATACGCGATGAGGAACTCCTGCGTTTGCGGACCGAAGCCCGCGATCGGGTCGTTTGATCCACATTTAAGCAGCACATCCTCTTCGGTCTGTAATTGGGACAGGTACTCGATGCCCTCGCCGACACATCCTTGGAATGCTTCCTGAAGCGAGACGCCTACCCCCGATACGCCAATCACGGGACTATCTGCGTGCAGTGCATCCGCAAGCGCCGGATCGAACTCGGCGCCGAAGCTGACTAGGCCGGGAGCGTCCGGAGCGGCCAATTCAAAAATGCGTAAAAATCGGGACGCCGCTTTGAGGAGTTGAGCGCGGTGGCGCGTTTCCGGGCCCGATCCACCGCTATCCGCGTCGATCGTCCCGGCGTAGTCCAGTGCCTCAAGCAGTGGACGCACATGGGGTCCCCAGCTCTCTTCCGGGCGCTGACCGAGCAACGATGAAGCCGCACGCGCAAATAGATTCGGCATCCCCTTCTCCACCCGCTCACGATGGTCTCACGCCTGCTGTGCAATGTATCGGGTGGGAGGGATTTCCACGCCTCGGAGGAAGATAATGCCCGCCAAAGCCTTCGTCGTCGCGATGGCTGCCGATATTGCCCGATCAGATTACGCCAGACCTACTCTCATCCGCAGCCGAAGCCACGAATGGATGATTGCGTGCCGCTGGGGTCCAGACGGCGAGTACCTCTCGATCGCAACAGCCGGCGCCATGCTGAATCCCAACGAACGCGCAGCGCCCGACGCCATTGCCCCTGTTCATAGCCTGTTCGGCGTGCTGGTGTCGGAGTCCGAGAAGGACGCCGCCAGCACATTCTTGCTGGTCCGCCAGTTGCCGATTCCTATCGAACTAGCCGGCACCTTCTTTCCGGCCGATGGATACGTGTTCCTGCAACAACGTGATACGATCAGCTTAGTATCCAAAACGCGCTATTCACACAGCTGTGGATGGCTGAATGGCAGAGAAGTTCGCAAAGACATTCCCGACCCCGCCCCGTCCTCGGCAGAAGCGATGGCGTGGCACATCGAGGCCAGGCGCTGCGACTGGATTGGCGAATTCATTTCCGGATCCACCCTACGCGATAAGCACGCGATGCGCCTCAGCGGCTAATCAAGTCAGCCCGCGGCAGATGAGCGAGCCGGTTCGTGCGCAATGAAGGGCGCAAAATCACGGTCGCCCGCAACGCGCGCGGTCGGCCAACCCGCTGCCGAAAGCCTATGTCCCGTAACTCCTTCGTCCGCGGCGCAACGACGTATCCGATTTTCCGATTGACGCATTTTCCGCAGTTTGTTGGTCGGCCACGATTTCAACCAGTTGGGCAATCGCACGACGCAGGCGCGGATCCGACATCCGGGAGAATGCTTTGAGCACCCGCAAGGCATCGCGCCCCGCAAGTAGCCGGAAAGGCGATTTCGCATCGCCTAGTCTGTCTTCGGAGGACTCGAACAACTCGCCGATCGAAACCCCAAGCACGGCCGCGATACGCGACAAACGGCTGGCACCGACCCGATTGGTTCCTTTTTCGTATTTTTGTACTTGCTGAAATGCCACCCCGATCTGCTCGGCGAGGTCGGTTTGGCTCATCCCCCGGTGGGTGCGGAAGATCCGAATCCTGGCTCCCACCATCACATCGAGCGGGTCGGGTGTCCTAGCTAGCATCACCAGTCCTCCATAACCTCTCGTCGGCGCAAAAATTGAGCACAACTATAGGCAATGGCGGTAGCGATCCGCAATCCCTAAGGGGATTCTACCATTTGCAAGAATGTCGCAGGGATCGGGGATCAGGCGGGAGATGTCTCGGGGGCAAGAATGCACCGGCCTTCCCTGTCGATCGCCACGGTCATGCGCCGGGAGGCTGCAGATTCCAGGAAATTCTGCAAAATCAATCGGTTACCGTCCGAAAGCGCGAATATTGCTCGCATCAGTTCGAAAAAACCGGGTTCCTCGCCGACATATAAAAGTTCAAGCAGCTCCGCGCTGGTATATCGCCCTAAAGCCGAAAAAAGCCGTTCGGTTTCGTCGGTTCTGTCGTTTTCGTTGCAGTTCTCGTGCGAGCGATCGAAATTGTAAATTACCGCCGTCATGTGCGCCCCGGTGCTTCGCGATTGTCCATGGCCGATTCCAGCCTGTTGCACTCTGGCGCTGTCAGCGTGAATTCAGCGTGATCGCTCTTTTCAGATGTCTTCCGGACCCGGGTGGAACACCCTCGACCTCGGCGAATTGCCGAAAATCGCCACTGACAACTCGTAAGCCAGCCCACCCACATCCCTTGCATCCCCAATGCCTCAATGGCGTACAACGTCGCCATGCGCAAGCGATCTGAGGACGGCCGCTCTCCGACCATCCGATTGAACGCAATTTCCCTCACTTCGCGCAGTAAGCTGACAACCTGAAATATTTTCTCTACGACACCGCAACCAATGTCCGAAATCTGCAGGCGCATCGCTTGACGTCCGTGAGGCGCGGTAAGTAGGCGGTCAATCTCGACAGGCCCGATCACTGCGGGTAGGGTTCGAAAAAACTCATCGGAGGTATGTCGTTGCAGGAGAGATTTAAACTGAAGCGCGACTACTACGCGGGCGCGCTCATGCTGCTGCTCGGCGTTGGAGCTGCGGTCGTCGGCTCCGGTTATAAATTCGGCACCCTCGCCAGAATGGGCCCCGGATTCATGCCGGTCGTGCTCGGTGTCGTATTAGCGTTTCTTGGTATCCTGATCGCCGTCACCGCGTTGGCATCGTCCGAACCCGACGATGCGAAATTCCTGCCGGCCAATCCGCAATGGTTCGGTTGGCTTTGCATTATCGGCGGCCCGGTCCTGTTCATTATCCTGGGACAATATGGGGGCATGATCCCCGCGGTATTTGCCTGTGTCTTTGTCTGCGCGCTCGGAGACAAGACCGCCACTTATAAATCGTCGTTCGCCCTCGCGGCCGGCGTCACCGTATTCGGGGTCGTGCTGTTCCACTATCTGCTCAGCATTCCGTTCCCGCTACTGCGCGGGGTCAACCTGTGATTTCGACAGCAATTACGGATCTTTGGTACGGTTTTGGCGTAGCGCTCGAGCCGCACAACCTGATGTACTGTTTCCTCGGCGTGCTGGTCGGCAACCTTGTCGGCGTGCTACCGGGAATGGGACCGGTCGCGACAATCTCGATTCTGCTTCCGCTGACTTTCGGGATGCAGCCAGTGCCGGCGATCCTGATGCTGTCCGGCGTGTATTACGGCGCCCAGTACGGCGGAGCCATCTGCTCAATTCTGCTGAATTTACCGTGTCATCCTCCTCACGCCGTGACGTGCCTGGACGGATTTCCGCTCACCAAGCAGGGCAAGGGTGGAACCGCGCTCGGCATCACCATCATCGCGGCCTTCGTCGGCGCATCGTTCGGCATCACCGAGATGATTTTTCTCGCCCCGTTCCTGGTCAAGATGGCACTCGAATTCGGCCCCGCCGAGGTGTGCTCGCTGATGCTGGTCGGATTGCTCGCGGGCTCGACGCTGGCCAAGGGATCGCCGCTGAAGGGGATCGCGATGACGGTGCTCGGGCTTCTGGTCGGCATCGTCGGATCTGACATCGAAACCGGACAGCCCCGCTTTACCTTCGGCATCACGGAACTGTTCGACGGCGTCGAGATCATCGCGCTGGCGCTCGGAATGTTCGGCATCGCCGAATTCATGAACAGCATCAACAATACCGAAGCCGTGGACATGAAATATGCCAAGGTCGGCATCTCCGACATGTTCCCGTCCAAGGCCGATCTCAAGAAGTCGTTCTTCCCGATGATCCGCGGTACGCTGCTTGGCAGCCTCTGCGCGCTGATTCCCGGCACCGGACCGACGATCGCCTCATTCGTTTCCTACGCCACCGAGAAGAAGATATCGAAGACGCCGGAACGTTTCGGACACGGCGCGATCGAAGGCGTCGCCTGTCCCGAGGCTTCAACCCACTCGTCGGTGCAGGGTGACTTCATTCCAACGATGAGCCTGGGTATTCCCGGCGACACCGTCATGGCGTTACTTTTGGGCGCACTCATCATTCACGGGATCGTTCCGGGCCCGCAGCTGATAACCCAGCACGCCGATATCTTCTGGGGCCTGATCGCAAGTTTCTGGATCGGCAACATTCTGCTGGTCATCCTCAACGTGCCGATGATCGGTCTGTGGGTGAAACTGCTCAGCATTCCCTACCGCTACCTCTATCCGAGCGCGATGTTCTTCGTCTGCATCGGGGTCTATGCCGCCAATAACGACATGTTCCAGGTCGGAGAGACGCT
The DNA here is from genome assembly GCA_963756215.1 of uncultured Alphaproteobacteria bacterium. Lineage (GTDB taxonomy): Bacteria > Pseudomonadota > Alphaproteobacteria > Rhizobiales > Xanthobacteraceae > Bradyrhizobium. The sequence continues at coordinate 259,984 of CAVWMY010000010.1, forward strand.
GGTTATCGGCATTGTCGGCTACATCCTGCTGCGGCTCGATTTCCATCCCGCGCCAATACTGCTCGGCTTCGTGCTTGGACCGCGCTTCGAGGAGAACTTCCGCCGCAGCTTGTTGATTTCGCGTGGGGACCTGACCACTTTCATCGACCGGCCGATCAGCGCATTTTTTCTGCTGATCTGTGTCGTGCTGATCGTGGCCCAGATTTACGTCTGGCTACGCAAGCCGAAGCTGATTGCCGAGGAAAAGGCGATCGAAGCTCAGGTGCCGGCAACACCATATTCGGAATTGGCCGGTTGATCCCGGCCATGACGTGTCGTCCGCCGGGCGCAACGGAATCCCCTCGCGTCTGATGGCAACCCGGACGTTTCGGTTGCGACGTCCGCCAAGCTTTTCAGGGTTCAACCGGCCAGCCGTCGACTGCTATCGCATTCATTGGAGAGCGAGGCGCTCTCAATCGAGCCGCCGGCCTGCAGCGTGCCGTTGCACTCGATAAAATGCGAGGCAATTTCTTCCTGCGCCTTGTGATGCCACATCTCGGCTTCGGCGAGTAATCGCCAACTCTCCAAGGGACGAAATACCGCGCTCTGGCGGCACAGCGATTCCATCGCACGGTAGCGAACGAGGTCTTTCATCTCTCTCGCCTCCAACCTGCCTACGCCAAATTACTTAAAGCCAATATCGAGACGGTGTCATTACGATTCTTCGGTGGATAAGTCCTGAAATAGACTCAGGATCCCGACGATGGAAACGACGTTGATGAAATCGATAAAGACTGATTCGACGACACCCGTAAGACGATGCGCCGGCAACGCGTTTGCTGCGCCGCCATGCCGCACCCGCATTCCAGCGCAGCGCACCTGTCGCGAAGTTCTCGATCGCTGTCGGCCCTATCCTGACGGCGGGTGTCTAGGGAACTCCGCCATCGGGTGGGCGTTGTTGGTTTGGAGATATTCCAGAGTCGCTCAGGCGACTCTTCTGCGGTGCGATCCGAGAGTACCATGCCGAAATTGCGAGTTCTCGTCGCTTTTCTGATGATCGTCCTTGCGGGCCCCTCGTATGCGGCCGGGCCGCGCGGCGGCGGAGGTCATGGCGGTGGCGGCGGCCACTTTGGCGGAGGCGGTCACGTCGGCGGTGGCGGTCATTTTGGCGGCGGCCATGTTGGCGGGGCTCACTTTGGCGGAGCTCGCATTGGCGGGGCTCACTTGGGTGGCGCGCACTTCGGCGGCAGGCCACATTTCGGCGGCAGCCGACCTTCGATCTCCCGATTTACGGCAAGGCCGAGTTCCCGCGCCGGACGCTCTTTCGCTGTCCGTAGCAGCCGAACAGCAAATCGCAGCGCTAGACGAACCGCCGCAGTTAACCGAAGTCAAAATACAACTTTTGCCCGCACGGCGGGCAGTAGCGCGAGATCACGCGCGGTACGGAACGCGTTAAATTCTCGTTCAGTTGCCGGCGCCATGCGCAATCGGACCGCGCTGCGAAACGCTAATGCCCGCGCGCTGATCACTGCCAGCGCGGCCACGGCGGGATGGCATGGCACCCGTGGCCGAGCCGGATGGTGGCGGCACCGCAGCGGCGGGTATGGCTGGGTCGGCCCATTGTTTTGGCCGTTCGCCTATTACGACCTCTACGATTACACCATGTGGGGCTATGGCGACGATCCAGCTTTCTGGGATTACGGTTACAATGATATCTATGCCGGGCTGTTCACGCCCTACGGATATGACGATCTCGCGGGCTATTTGCCGCAAAGTGGAGGTGGCGGACAGCCGGGCAAGGGAGCGGCGCCACCCATGGCCCCTCCCGCACCCGAGCAGCTAGCCCAAATGTGCGGCGAGGACAGCCGCGACATCGCAGGTTTGCCGATCGACCAAATCCAGCAGGCCCTTCAACCCACCGAAGCGCAGCGCGCCGCCCTCGACGATCTCGCCAACGCCTCGGTAAAAGCCGCGCAGGAGATCAAGGCCGCGTGCCCCACGCAGGTGGCATTGACCGCGCCCGCCCGCCTCGCCGCGATGCAGCAGCGGATCGAGGCGATGATATCGGCTGTCGGAACGGTTCGACCGCCGCTGCAAAAATTCTACGATCTGTTGAACGACGAACAGAAAGCCCGGCTAAACGCGCTGGGCCAGGATCAAGGCCGCCGCAAAGCCGCATCAAACAGCAATGGTTCGCCGGTCCAGAGTTGCGACGCCGCGCAACCCGGCGTGATGGATTGGCCGGCCGCCGCGATCGAAGCCAAGCTTCATCCGACCGAGGCGCAGCGCGCCAGTCTTACGGCGCTGCAAGACGCCAGCGCGAAGGCCGCGGAGCTGCTCAAGAATTCTTGCCAGCCGAACGAAGCGATCACCCCGCCGGCGCGGCTCGAAGCCACCGGCAAACGGCTGGACGCCATGCTGCAGGCCGTGAAGACGGTGCGCGCAGCGCTTGATGACTTCTACGGCAAGTTGACCGACGAGCAGAAGGCGCAGTTTGAGGCGATCGGACCGGGCCGATCGGCAGGCTCCGATCAACGGACCGAGCTGAGACCGCACCCGCATCGCCACCATGCCAGTATCAACGGGATCATTCGGCATTTCATCCGGTTGGCCTGGTAAAGCCAGGCCGGGTGGCCGACCAAGGTCGCTCGCTCGTCGCCCACATAATCCCTTCGATATCCGGTCCGCCCACCTTCTCGATCGGGGTCACAGAGCGTGCCGCCCGTGATGCCGTTTACACCTGCGCGCGATAATCTATACATGCGGCACAAGAATAATCAGTCGGGAGTGGAAGCATTGGCGTTACCGAAACACCTGTTGCCGACCACGGTGGTTGGCAGTTACCCGCAGCCCGATTGGTTGGTGGATCGCGCGATGCTGTCGAAGTCCGTGCCACGGACCCGCATGGCGCAGATGTGGCGGATTGCCGAACCATATCTCGAACAAGCGCAGGACGACGCGACGGTCGTCGCCATCCGCGACATGGAGCGCGCCGGAATTGACATCGTGACCGATGGCGAGATCCGGCGCGAGAGCTACTCCAACCGCTTTGCAACGGCGCTGGAAGGCATCGATACCGACAACCCTGCGATCATCACATCGCGGTCGGGTCATGCGACCCCGGTCCCTCGCGTGGCGGGAGAAATCCGCCGCAACGGCCCTGTCGAATTGCGCGACATGGAATTCCTTCGTCGTAACACCGATCGCGCGGCAAAGATTACGCTGCCCGGCCCATTCACGATGAGCCAACAGGCCAAGAATGAATTCTATGAGGACGATGAAGCGCTGGCCATGGCGTTCGCCGCGGCGGTCAACGCCGAAGCATTAGCCTTGCAACAGGCCGGCGCGGACGTCATCCAGTTGGACGAGCCTTGGGTGCGCAATGACCCGGCCGCCGCCAAGCGCTATGCCGTGAAGGCGATCAATCGCGCGCTGCTGGGCGTCACGGTGCCCACCGTGGTTCATATTTGTTTTGGCTACGCCGCAGTGGTGCCCGGCGATACCAAGCCGTCGGGATATTCTTTCCTTGCCGAGCTCGACAATTCCGTCGCCGAGCAAATCTCGATCGAGGCCGCGCAACCCAAGCTCGATCTCGGCGTGCTGAGCGATCTATCGTCGAAGAAAATCCTGCTCGGCGTTATCGACCTCGGCAACCCGGAAATCGAAACCGCGGCGGTGATCGCGGATCGCATTCGCCAGGGTCTCAAATACGTCTCGGCGGAGCGGCTGATCCCGGCGCCAGATTGCGGCATGAAGTATATGCCGCGCCATGTCGCTTTCGGCAAGCTAAAGGCGATGAGCGACGCGGCGGCTATCGTGCGCAAGGAAATCAGCTGACCGCCGATGCCGGCGGCCACCTGCCCGCGCGCTTGCATATGATCCCGTCCCATCTGCGACGAGATGGTGGATAAACGATTTTCAAGAGTTCGCGGGCTGCAACGTGGCGGCGGGAATCTCGCGCATAATCGCGTCGCGACCGGCGCGGGTGCCGGTCTGCCAAACCGCGGCATGGCGCTCGATCAATCCGATCAATGCGTTGAACGCGACCGCCAGCATGAGAACCAGAAGCACGCCGGCAAAAACATGCGCGCTCTCCAGAATGGTTCGGTAGCGCGAAATCAGATATCCGATACCGGCGGAAGAGATCAGCATCTCGGACACCACTACGCCGACGATGACCAGGGCGCCCCCGACCCTCAACCCCGATAGCACGGTGGGAATCGCAGCCGGAATGACGACACGCGTGACACGTTGGCTCAATGTCGCCCCCATGCTGCGGGCGGCGAGCAGGAGTTGTGGGTCTATGGTCCGGATGCCCGCCGCGGTCGCCAGCATCGTCGGCAGGAAACCGTAGATCGAAGCGAACGCAATCTTGGATTCAGAACCGATTCCGAGCCAGACCGTGAAGACGGGGTAGAGGATCACAAGCGGAACCGCGTAAAGGCTCGAGATCATCGGCATGATCAGCACGCGCGGCCGTGGCAGACTGCCGACGATCGCGCCTGCGAGAATTCCGCCACCGCAGGCGAACACCATCGCAACGGCAACCTCATACAGTGTCACCATCAACGCGCGGCCGTATTCCGGGGCATCGGTCCAGCCTGCAACCAGGGTCGAGGACAGCGACGGCAAGAACAGTTCGGGGACGATGCCAAGGCGGGGCAGCGCTTCCCAAAGCACAATCAACAAAACGATAATGAGACGGCGCAGTGCGGTCGACGACATCGCAGCCTCATGTCGACTTGCGAATATGGCGCCAGATACGGTCGCGCAAATTTCCGAATGCGTCGCCGCTGAGCATTTCGAAGGTACGCGGCCGCGGCAATGTCACCTCCAGCCGGTCAACGATGCGGCCGGGGCGTGCCGACATCACAACCACTTCGTCCGCGAGATAGACCGCCTCGGTCAGACTGTGCGTGACGAAGACGATCGTCTTGCGGGTCGCGGTCCATATCCGCAGTAGTTCGTCGCCCATCGTCATTCGCGTTTGCTCATCGAGGGCCGCGAACGGTTCATCCATCAATAGCACGGGCGGATCTTGAACGAGGCCGCGGGCGATCGAAACCCGCTGCTTCATGCCGCCGGACAATTCATGCGGGTGCCGTTTGCCAAAGCCCTCCAGGCCTACCAGCCCCAGCGCTTCCTGCGCCTTGGCGCGGCGTTCCTTTTTGGAAATGCCTCGCAGCGCCAGCGGGAATTCAACATTCTCTTCCGCGGAGAGCCATGGAAACAGACTGGGCTCCTGGAAAACCACGCCCACACGATCTGGATCCGGAACGTCGATCGGCGCGCCGCTGATCAGCATCGTACCCGCCGTGGGTCGCCGCAGCCCAGCCATCATCATCAGCAACGACGATTTTCCGCAGCCGCTGGGGCCGACCAGCACGACGAACCGGCCCGGCTTCACCTCGAACGACACGTCGGACACGGCCGCGACGTCCTGGCCGGAGGTCTGATAGATCTGGCTGACGCCGCTGATCTGAATCGCACCGTCGCGCATAGCCGTATTGAGCGAGGTCACGTTCGCCAATGGCTGCATCGCGTTTCCACCGATCTGACGAGTTCGTTGAAGGCCATGGCGATGGCGGCGATCATCAGCACGCCGGCCAGCAATTGCTTCATCTGGAAGTTTTCTCCCCACGTCGCAATCTGGTGACCGATACCGTCGCGCGAAGCATACATTTCCGCAAGAATAACGCCGGTGAGATTGAAGATCATCGAAATCCGCAGCGCCTCAAGCAACACCGGAAGCATGCTCGGCAGGTAGACACGAAAAGCCGTCTGGGCTGGTGTCGCACCGTAGGAGCGCGCGACCGTCAGGTGTTCGACCTTCACGGACTCGACGGCTGTCGTCGTCGACATCATGACGATGAAGATCGTGGAGAAGAAGCCGAAGCCTACTTTTTCGGAGAAGCCAACCCCGAATACCAGGATGAACATCGGCAGGAAGATCGATTTCGGAATGCTGAAGGCGAAAAACAGCAGCGGCTTTACCACTTCGGCAAAGTAGCGATTCTCCGCGATCAGAAAGCCGATCAGTGCGCCGACGGGTACCGCGAGAACAAAAGCCGTCGCGACCTCGCTCGCCGTCACGACAAGGTCGTTTCGTACTGTTGCGCGCTGCAACAATTCGGCCAGCATGGCCAATGTATCGGACGCCGAGGGGAGCAAGCGAGGGTTTACCGCTCCAGTCCGGGCCAAGGCTTCCCACAATGCGAAAACACCCAGCACAACAGCGGCGCGCGCGGCCTTGAGTCCGAACGTGCCGGTCATCGTATTGGCCTCAGGGGTTGGTCGGGACCGGCTTGAAACTGGTCGAGATGATTTCCGAAGCCGGCACAAGATCCTTCATGCCGCCGAGCTTGGCCATATCAAGCGAAAGCTGGAGCGCTTCCGGCACATTGGGCGCGCTCATGTCTCCGCTCGTTTCAAGTTGCAGGATGGTGTTCTCGTATTCCGCAACAGCGATGTCCGTCGGCATCTCATACAATTCGGCAATCAGCTTGATCGCCGCCTCGCGATTATTGCGCATGAACATCACGCCGCCATAGAGCGCATTGAGCGCCTTCTGTAGAACTTCGGGCTTTTCCTGCGCATACTTGTCGGTGGCGATCCAACCCGAAGTAAGGTTCGGCGGGACATCCTTGGCGTAATCGAGAATGGTGCGGGCTTCGCCTGATTTTGCGATCTGAAAACTCAAAGGCGAATAAACCACGGCGGCGTCAATGTTGCCGGCCAGGAGATTGGGCACCAGTCCACCCCCGCCGACGGGCACGCGTGTAAAATCGATCTTCCTGTCCTTATTCGTCCATAACGCCAGCAGGTCCGAACCCGAACCTGCCGAGGTAATGCCGACCTTCTTGCCGTCCAAATCCTTGACGCCAAGCGGTGACTTCGCCAGCACCATCAATTGCCAGCCGAAATTGCCCATCGCACCATTAGCGATGACTTTTGACATCACGCCTTTCTTGCGGCCGGCAGCCGGCAGCGAGGGAGCGTCGAGGATGAGATCGGCCGCCCCCGCCGCCATGGCTTCGAACGTCTCCGCGCCGCCACGATAAACCGTGAGCTCGGCCGTTATGCCTTCTTTTTCGAACAGCTTCTGAGACTTTGCAGCCTCTGCGACGGTTGTCGGCCAATAGGTCTTGGTCGGCAACCCGATCCGGATCGTCTCCGCCTGCGATGCAGCCGGTGCCGCGAACAGCATGGCGGCGGCCAGTATTGCCAGGACGTCACGGCGGGTAGCGATCATGATGGCGTTTCCCCTGTTCGTTTGGCGGATGCTCGGGAGTCTTGGCGCTCCGAGCCTCATTTCGGCTATCATCGCCCGCCCGCGACTGGAACACAATCAACCGCCGGTTCGGGCCGCCGGCAATTGTGAGCCTTATCCGCCCTCGATTTCCTTGAAAGCCTCGCGCGCAATACGGAAGCTGTCGATTCCAGCGGGGACGCCGGCGTAAACCGCGACTTGCAGGAAGATTTCCTTGATCTCGTCCTTGCTCAGTCCGTTTTTCAACGCAGCCTTGACATGGAGTTTCAGTTCATGCGGGCGGTTGAGCACGCTGATCATCGCCAAATTGACGATGCTGCGGGTGCGGCGGTCGACGCCGGGCCGTGTCCACAATGCTCCCCAGCAGAACTCGGTCGACCATTCCGCCATCGTGCGCGTGAACTCGTCGGCGCCGGCGATCGATTTGTTGACGTAATCTTCACCGAGCACTTCCTTGCGGACCTTCAATCCTTTTTCAAACAGCGTCTCTTCGCTCATGGCTTCCCCTTTTCATGGTTGGGTCGATTCGTTCGTGCCTGCTCTTAAACAATGTTTTGCCGGTAAATCCTACAGCAGCCGGCCGCGTGCAAGGCAGGGCCGCACCGCCTCACGTCACGCGATAGTGACGGCCCGGCATGCCAGATCAAGGTTTCATCTAATGGGTCAGGGTCGCCCACTGCGACGCCATGCGCTCGGCACCGCGTTGTGACAGCGCAAAGATCGTAAACGTCGGGTTCGATGCGCCGCTGGTCGGGAAGATGCCGGGGCCCGCGACCCAGAGGTTCGGAATCTCGTGGCTCTGGCCGTAGCTGTCGACGACCGAGTTGGCCGCGCTGGTGCCCATGATGGTTCCACCCATCAGATGGCTGGTCGCGATCGCGCCGCCACGGGCCGACCACGCCTCCTTGGCGCCGCTCGCCTTGGCGACTTTCAATCCTTCCTCGAGATTGGCGTTCCACAGTGCCAGCGCGTCCTGGTCGTAGCTATGGATCAGTTTGCCGAGCGGCAGGCCGAACTCGTCCTTCTCGCTGGTCAGTTCTACCCGGTTTTCCATATTCGGCTGATCCTCGCCGAAGGCCTTGAACCCGGCAAGCCCACGCGCCGCCCGCTTCATGTAATCGGCCAGTTCCGGCCCAAACAAATCGGAGCGCGAATTCGCGAGATCCGTGGTCTTCAACGCAAACCCCGCGGCGATAAAAGAGCTGCCGAATGCGCCCGGGTGGCTGGTCTTCGGGTAGCGCGCATAGGACATGAATTGCACGGCGATAGTGCCCAGATGGTTCTTGATCTCCTCGTCGAACATGCCCCATGTCGAGGCGACGTGATGCGTCATCATGAACCGGCCAACCAGGCCGCTCGCGTTGCCGAGGCCCTTGGCGTGCTTGTCGGTTGCCGAATTAAGCAGCAGCCGCGGGTTCTGCGCCGACCAAGCAGCAAGCACCACAGCGTCAGCTTCCTGGATCTGCTTCTGCTGCCTGTCGTCGTAATATTCGACGCCGGTCGCGCGAGCGCCCGCAGAATCGGTGAGAATGCGCGTCACCGTGGAGAAGGCGCGCACTTCGGCGCCGGCCTTGCGGGCATCCCCCAGATAGGTGATCTGCGGATTGGCCAGCGCACCGATCGGACAGCCGACGTGACACCAGCCGTCGTAGAGGCAGGCGGGACGCCCTTTGAATTCCACGGAGTTCATGCCTACCGGCGCGGGCACCATCGGGATGCCGGCCGCCTCGAAACCCTTTAACCAGATTTCGCCGCTGCGGAACGTCTTCATTGGCGGCATGGGATACGCTTCGCCGGCCGGTCGCCATTGTTCTTCGGCTTTGGCGTCCCCGGAGACCCCGATTTCTCGTGCGACCTGATCGTAGAACGGCGCCACATCCTCATAGGCGATCGGCCAATCGTGGGCTCGGTCATGCTCGCTCTTGATCCGGAAATCGGTCGGCAGCAACCGCGAGAAGTTGGCGTAATAGTGCAGCGTCGCGCCGCCGACACCCCACCCGGCCTGGGCGGCGTAGCCCATGGGATTCTTGCCTTCGAGCAGGATCGGCGCGCCAGCCGGCTTGATGCGGCGGCCCCATATCTCGGAACTGATGAGATCGGACAGCTCCCAGTCCGGGCCGGTCTCGAGCAAGACCACCTTCTTGCCGGCTTTCGCCAGCACCGACGCGTAGACGGAGCCGGAGGCGCCCGCGCCGACGATGACGACGTCGACTTTTTCGTTCGTCATCTCACCACCTCTTTTCCGGCGGAATATGCGGCATATAGGGGATGCCCAGCGCCTCGTAGCCTTCCATCGTGCCATAGACGACATCGACGGCGTCGGCGCGAAGCACGGCATAAACCATCGCGGCCGGACGCCCGGTCCAGCTTTCAATCTTGTTTTGCCGCATCAGACTGACGAACTCCCGCTGCTCGGCCGCCGCCAACTGCACAAAATCCCGACCGAAGACCTTGCGGCTCCCGGCGTCGGCCGTTGTGATGGCGCTCCGATAGAGGTCCGCAAAAGGCGGACGAATGTTGAAGATGCGGGCCTGCAGCAGGCATTCGTTCGCCGGCACCGAAATCTGCTGATCTATGAAATGAGCTATCCCGCACTCTCGCGCCTGAGGCACCAGTGTCTCGCCCAGCGCCTCGAGAGTTTCGCCCTGATGGGCATCGAGCAGCCGAAACGGAACACCGCGCGCGCGGGCCTCCGCAGCAGTCATGATGATTTCAGCGCCGCCTACCGTAAATGCCAGCGCGCCCAGCGTGGCGCCCTTGATAAAGCCGCGGCGGCCGATGTTTGCCATCGTCGTCTCCTCCCGGAGTTTTTCTTCTTGTGGCGGGCGGCATTACTGAGCAGCGCAAGCCTCGAGTCAAGCGCCGCGGGCGCACCGGCATATAAAGAAAATGATGACGATCGGTATGTCGCGCTGCATTATGGCGTCGTACTCCGCATCCGGGACCACATCCATGCAGCAACAATTCGACCGCACCGCTGAAGACCTCGGCAACTCGATCCATTTCGAACACGTCAACGTACAGGTGCCAGACCAGCATCTGGCCACCCTGTTTTATGTCGCGGGACTGGGGCTGACCCGCGATCCCTACTTGATGGTTTCCGACAGCAACATGTGGATCAACGTCGGCAGAAACCAGTTTCACCTCCCAAGCGGCGAGCCGCAGGTCTTGCGTGGCCACACCGGTATCGTGATCGCGGGACGCGAGGCCCTGCTCGGCCGCCTGGCGTCAGTCGCCGGCAAGCTCGCGGGCACGGCTTTTTCGTTTGCCGAGAATAACGACTACGTCGAGGCCACGTGCCCCTGGGGCAACCGTGTGCGCTGCTATGAACCTGACGCGTCGCGGTTCGGACGCATCACTCTCGGCATTCCCTATGTCGAGTTCGATGTCCCCGTCGGCGCGGCGCCCGGCATTTGCGCTTTTTACCCGCAGATCATGGGAATGCCGGCCGAATTGAAGAACGGCGACGGCAGGCTGGCGCGGGTGCAGATAGGCAAGGACCAATACTTGCAATTCCGCGAGACCGACCGGCCGCAGCCGGAATATGACGGCCACCATGTGCAAATCTATATCGCGGACTTTTCGGGTCCCCATCGCGAATTGGCAAAGCGCGACCTGATCTACAGCGAAGACAATCAGTACCAGTATCGTTTTCGCGACATCGTCGATCTCGCGACCGGCAAGCACCTGTTCACGGTCGAGCACGAGGTCCGTAGCGCCACGCACCCGATGTATCTGCGACCGCTGATCAACCGCAATCCAGGACAGACGAACCGGAACTTCGCCAACGGCCACGACCAATGGCTGTGGGCGATGGGGCCGGAAGAATACGATCGGTCATAATCCCGCACCGCGCCGCTCTTCGAAGCTCAACGCAGGCAGCTTCGAGGGCGTCGCGGCCACGGGCGAACACCGGTCGAGCTGGAAAACACGGTTTTCATTGACACCGAGGCCGATCTGCACGGTATTTGAGGTATTAGCTCCGCATTGAACATCGACTTAGTGGAACATCGCCATGACCGATTTCAATCGACGCGACGCGCTCAAGCTATCTGCCGGTCTGGCGCTCGCCACCGGTGGCTTTTCCTGCATCGAGATGGCCAAGGCAGGCCCGATCGAGGTGCCGACAATCGACAAGCTCAGCGTCCGGGTCCTGGTCGACAGTGCCAGCGACATCTTCTTTCGGGCGCAGACCGCAAACGGCGTCAAGACTGAGCCCGGTCGCTCCGCGGATTCGCTTCGCCCGCTGCACAGTGAATGGGGGCTATCGCTGCTGCTGGAGCCGCAGCGCGGCGATGAGAAGCGGACCTTCCTGCTTGATTACGGTTGGACGCCCGAGGCGATCAACGGCAACATGGAGCTGTTGAAGGTAGACCCTTCCAAAATCGATACGCTCATCCTCAGTCATGGTCATTTCGACCATTGGGGCGGGCTGTTCGGATTCCTCGACAAGCACCGAAAGGATTTGCCTGCCGATCTCACGATGTTTGCTGGCGGCGAGGATAATTTCTGCCAGCGCTACGCCCGGATGGGTGCCATGGGCGACCTGAGCGACTACGGCATGCTCGACCGCCGCGATATCGCCAAGCAGAACGTCAAGCTGGTGCTGTGCGAAACACCGGTCGTGATCGGCGGTCAGGCCTTCACGACCGGCAAGATCAAGCGCAACAGCATCGAAAAAGTGCTTCCGAACACCATGGTCGAGTTCAAGCTCATGAACGGCGCCGGATGCAACGCGAGCCACTACCTGCCGGCCGAAATGGAAGGCAAGACCGTACCCGACGAGCACGTCCACGAACATGCGACGTGCTTCAACTTGAAAGACAAAGGCCTGATCGTGATCAGCTCCTGCGGCCATGTCGGGATCGTCAATTCGGTCAGGCAGGCGATGGAAGTGTCGGGTGTGGAGAAGATCCATGCCATCATGGGCGGCTTTCATCTCGGGCCCGCGCCGGCTGATTACCTGACCGAGGTCGTCAGCGAGATCGGCAAGCTTAATCCGGACGTGCTCATTCCGATGCACTGTAGCGGCCTGAATTTCACCCAGGAAGCGCAACGGCAGTTGCCGGGCAAAGTCCTGACCACGACGACCGGCACACGCATCACCTTCGGGATCTAGTCGGAGGGAGGCCATGAACAGTTCAAGGGCGCGTGCGCTGTTGGTCGCCGCGTCCCTGCTCGGTTGTGGGTCGTTGTTCTGTTGCGAGCCGATTGCGGCCGCGGATCAGCCGTCCGCTGCAGAGATGATGGATGACCTGATGTACGGCCGCGGAACCATCGGCGGAGCGTTCACGCTGATCGACCAGAACGGCAAGCCGCGAAGCGATACGGAGTTTCGCGGCAGGCTCATGATCGTGTATTTCGGCTACACCCATTGCCCCGACGTCTGCCCGTCAGATCTGATGGCAATCACGCAAGCGCTGAACGCGCTCGGACCCGCCGCCCAGGGTGTGCAACCCTTGTTCATCACGATCGACCCGGAACGCGACACCGAGGGACTTGCGGAATACGTCTCCGCCTTCCATCCAAGCCTCATCGGGCTCACGGGTTCGCCGCAAGAGATCCGGCCGGTTGCCAACGCCTATAAAGCATTTTACGCAAAGGTGACGGACGAGCGGAGCGGCGACTATTCGATCGACCATGCCGGTGTCATTTACCTCATGGGTCGTAACGGCGAGTATTTGGGGTTCATGCCGCCGCAGACCGGGCCCGACCGCCTGACCGAGATATTGCGCGAGAAACTCGCCAAGTGACGGCTGTTTCCCGGTTATAGCCCGAGATAGGCGGCGACCACGGCTGGATTTGCATGAAGCTCGGCCGCGGTCCCCTGGAGAGCGACGCGACCACTCTCGAGCACGTAACCCCGCGTTGCCACATCGAGCGCCAGTTCGACATTCTGCTCGACCAAAAGGATCGAGGTGCCCCTGCCATGAATGGTCGTAAACGCCTGATGCATTTCCTCAACCACCTTGGGCGCCAGACCATGGCTGGGTTCATCGAGCAGCAATAACGTCGGCCGCAGCATCAGCGCCCGCCCCACCGCGACCATCTGCTGTTCACCGCCGGAGAGCGTTCCGGCCATTTGTTTCTGTCGCTCGCGCAGCCGTGGAAAGAGATCGAACACCTCTTCCATTCGTCCGGCGAGATCATCGGCCTTGCGCGCCGTGAAGGCGCCGAGCCACAGATTCTCCGCGACCGTCATATCCGGGAAAATCTGGCGTCCCTCGGGCACGTGGGCGATACCCAGCGCAGGAATCTGGTGGGATGCGCGGGCGGCAAGATCGATCCCGGCGAAAACGATGATTCCGCTCGATCTTGGAACCTGCCGCGAAATCGAGCGCAGGATCGTGCTCTTGCCCGCGGTGTTGGCGCCGATGATGCAAACAAACTCGCCATGCGCGACCGTGAGGTCGATGCCGTGCAGGACGTCGACCCCGCCATAGCTGGCCTTCAGGTCTTTGATCTCCAGGAGCGGCGTCCGGGAATTCATCGGCGAGGCTCGAGCGCGCGGCCGAGATAGGCTTCGATGACGCGAGCATCGTTCACAACCTGCTCGGGCGTGCCATCGGCCAACAGCCGCCCGAAATTAAGCACGAGAATGCGATCGCATATGTTCATGATGGCGCGCATATGGTGCTCCACCACGACCAGCGTCATGCCATCATCGCGCAGCGATCGGATCAATTGCATGACTTCCTGCATCTCAACGTGATTGAGCGCGGCCATGATTTCGTCGAGCAGGAGCACCTTGGGGCCGGTGCACAAAGCCCGCGCCAGTTCAACTCGGGCGCGTTCGGGAAACGACAGGTTGCCGGCCTCCTTGTGTGCGACGCTGCGCAAGCCGACCCGGTCAAGACACCTCAACGCCTCGCTCCGCGCGGCCTCGACGTTGTGGCGCAACAGGCCCGCGGTCAGCACGTTGTCCAGCACCGAGCTTTCCGCAAACAGCGCGACATTTTGGAACGTCTTGGTCATGCCGAGCGCCGCGATCCTGTGAGGCTTCAGCCCGGCGAGCTCTCTTCCCTCAAGCGTTACGGCACCGCTATCGGGGCGAACAAGTCCCATCAGCAGACTGAACAGCGTCGACTTCCCGGCCCCGTTCGGACCGATCAGACCGACGATCTGGCCCCTGGGAATCGCGAACGTGACTTCGGACAGCGCATGAAGCCCGCCGAACCGACGCGATACCGCCCGAACATCAAGGATCGTCATGAGGACGCCCTCCTCGACAGTCGCCCGCGAAGGGAATCGATCACGGTAACAAAGCCGCGCGGCCGCCACAGGATAACGCCGATCAGGATCAAGCCGAAAACCAACTGCGAGAGCCCGGCAGCACGCGACGACAACAGGTCGTTCATCAACTCTTCCAGCGGGATGATGAAAAACGCGCCGAGGATCGGCCCTGCCGCCGTACCAACGCCGCCGATGATGGCAATCAGCGCCACCCGAATGGAAACGCTCACGATGCCGAAAACGGTGTCGGGATCGAAGAACACCGCGATTTGCGCATAGAGCGTTCCCAGCATGGCCATCAGCGCCCCTGAAATAACCGCGGCCTGGAGTTTTATCTTGGTCGTATCGACCCCGATGACTTCGGCCGCCGGCGCGTTCTGCCTGATGGCGCGCAACCGGTATCCCATCGCCCGGCGCCGGATCGTCTCGAAGATCAGGGTAACGACGGCGAGCGCCACCAGCGCGACATAGGCATGCGGCCGCAACAGCTTGAACGAATAAGCGGCGAAGCTCGGCGGGACGAACGGCACCGAGAGGCCGCCGGGTCCTCCCGTCAGCGAGGTCCAGACGTTGGCGATGACGCGCATGACTTCGCCGAAGGCGAGCGTCGCCAATGCAAAGTAGTGGCCCTGCAGCCGCATCGTCGGAATTGCAATCACCAGCGCAGCGAAACCGCCGAGCGCGCCACCGGCGAGCATGCCAAGCCACGGGCTGATGCCGAACCTCAGCAACAATATCGTCGACGTATAGGCGCCAATGCCGAAGAACGCCGCGTGCCCCAGCGAGGTCTGGTTGGCAAGGCCGCCGACGATGTTCCAGGCTTGCGCCATCGCAGCAAACAGCAACGTGATCGTCAAAACGCGAATCCAGTATCCGCGTGGATCGAGCAACAGCGGTAGCAGCGCCGCCGTTGCAATCCCGATCGCCAGCGCGATCCGCCCCTTCATCGGCTTGCCCCGATCAAGCCCTGTGGGCGAAGCGCGAGCACCAGGATGAAAACCAGGAACAGCACCAGGTTCTGCAATTGAATCGGGAATACCAGCGACGACAGCGCCTGGATCACGCCGACCGTAAGTCCGCCGACAACAGCTCCAGCAACGCTACCAAGGCCGCCCAGCACGACGACCGTGAACATCAACACGACGAACTGATCGGCGACCCCGGGGAATACGCTCACATAAGGCAGGATGACGGCACCGCCAAAGGCCGTAAGCCCGACCCCGAGCGCAAATGCGACCTTATACATCAGGTCCGTATCGATCCCCATCAACTGGGCCGCGGCCGGGTTTTGCGCCGTCGCCCGCATTGCCCGACCGAACCAGCTCGACCGCATGAACCACCACAACGCGGCGCCGCTCGCCAGCGACATTCCAAAGGCAATCAAATAGGGAATGCTGACAAACAGGGGGCCGAGCGACAGCGACATGGTTTGATAGGAAGTCGTGACCGAGCGGAACTCCGACCCGAACAGCAACAGCGACCCATTTTCAATCACGATCAGAAGGCCGACGGTCAGGAATATTTGCGCCACCGATGGGGCCTTCAGCACCCGCGCGATCAACTGCCCCTGCACCAACCACCCGATCCCGAACGCCACCGCAAACGACAATGGCGCCGCGAGAACAGGATCGAGCCCGAGAAACGCCCACGCGAACCAGGCGACGAACATGCCGATCATAAGGAATTCAGCCTGCGCGAAGTTCACGATCCCCATCACGCCGTAGACCAGCGTCAGGCCGATCGAAATCACCGCGTAGACGCCGCCGATCAACAGCCCGTCGAGAATGGCTTGGAGAAAGGACACTTCAATTCGAACCGGTAGCCTTCACGATCGCCAGATCGGCGCGCTCTTGGCGACGTCCTTTGGCCAAACCGTCACGATGTCCTTACCGCGCCACTGCACCATCAGCGGCACCGAAAGCGTGTTCAATCCGGTCGCGTCGAACTGCACCGCGCCGCCGGTCATGCCGTTGATCCATCCGCCGGTGAATCTGGCGCCGCGAAGCGCCGCCGCGACATCTTCCGCCTTGGCCGACTTGGCCTTCTTGATTGCTTGCACCAATACCTCGAGGCACACCGCATGTTCGAGTGCCTCATGCACCATGAAATAACCGAAACGCTTGCGGAATCGTTCGGTCAAATCGGGCGCCAGATCGTAATTCGACGTGTCGATCGAAAGAACGTTTTCGGAGAATTCGCCGAGGCCCTTTTCGAAATCGGGAATGACATAGCCCGCGGCGCCGCCGATCGCCGGTATGGTGAGCTTTTGCTGCCGCATGGTTCGGATGATCAGAAGACTGTCGTTGAGATACGAGACAGGAAAAACCGCCTGCGCCCCCGATCCACGCAACTTGTTGATCAATGGCGTCGTATCGGTGATGCCGAGGGGATAGGCGTCGTCCATAACCACTTCGACGTTACCGGCCTTGGCGCCTGCACGGAGGCCGTTAGCCTGGGCGGTGCCATACGCCGTATCTTCATACATGATCGCGATCTTCTCGATCTTCGCGCCGGCTGCCTGCGCGATGGCCGCCGTATATTCAAATTGCGCCTTGCCGATCACGGAGGCCTTTGCCACCACCTGGAAAATGTTCTTGTAGCCGCGCCCGGTGATCTGGTCGGCGAACGACATCGTCAACAGCGGAATATCCCGGCGTTCCGTCACCTCCGAAATCGCGATGGTGAGCGAAGAAACGAAGGCGCCGAGTAGCGCCGTCATGTCCTGCTGGGTGATAAGCCGCTGCGCCACGGTGCCTGCCGTGGTAGGCGTCGAGGTCGCGTCCGCGACGATCAAATTGATCTTGGCGCCGTCGAGTTCGGCAATGCCGCCGGCTGCGTTGATTTCGTCGGCGACAAGCTCGATACCGTTGCGGGAATTAATGCCGAACTGCGCATTTGCACCGGACAGGGGCATGATGACGCCGACATTTACCGCCGGCGGCGCCGCCTTGGCCGAGGACAGAATGAACGGCGCGGCCATTGCGGCTGCTGAGCCGGACAACAGCGTGCGGCGGCTCACGCCATTGATTCCCCAAGAATTACGTCTCGGCATCAAATCCTCCCTATTTTTTTCTTCGAGGCTTGTACCAGCTTGCCTTAGGACAAACCAGCGCCTAGCGCGGCGACGAACTCCTGAAAATAGCGGTGCCGGCCGCGTCGCGAGAGCAGCGTCCGACCGCTTCCCGCAGGTGGCAGTCGGCTCGCAAGCCCCAAACCAGGCGCTGTTGAAGTATCCCGCCTACAATTCGACGCGTGACTTCTCGCCGGTCGCACCGATACTCAACCGCACGCGCCGCGGGTGCTGAGTGCGCGCGAGTATCATCCGGCCAACCGCGCGCGAATGGCGATAGTCCGTGCCGGTCATGAGCAGAAGATCGCAGCGCCGGACTGCAGTGTTTACGGCTGTGGTACCGATCGCGCCGATCGACGGTCCTTCATCGGAGCGCCGTTATTGCGGGCTGATGTCTTTCATCGCCGCTGCCTGCTTTTGCAGCGACCGCATCGTATTCAGCCGGTGTTCCGTCGGGTCGCAACCGTAGACCTTCTTGAACGCGCGGAAAAAACTGCTGCGACTGGCGTAGCCCGCCCCGTGAGCGACTTGTTCGATCGATATATTGTTAAACTTCAGAAGACTTGCCGCATGACGCATCCGCAGCTTCCGGAGTACTGCCATCGGTGAATCGCCAAAAACCGCTGTAAATCTCGACATGAAGACGGATCGGCTGAGCCCGACCTTGCTTGAGAGGCTCTGAACCGAATGGGCCGCGCCCGGGCGCGCCGACATGTCGGCGAAGGCGCGCGCAATCTGCGGGTCGCTCAGCATCGAAAAGCGTTCGACCCACTGGTTCATAGACGTCATCGAACGCCGCAGAAACTTGATCAATACCTGTTTCAACAGGGCGGTTGTCATCGCGCCAACACCGACCTGCTGGGCAACGAGTTCGTCGACAGCCGCCGTCAGGCTGGTATCCAGACGGTCTGCTGCGTTAAACCGTTCCACGATCGGCGCCGTGATCGAGGTGAAAAGATCGAGAGACGGCCCGTAGGACGCACTAAAATACCCGCAGATCACAATCACTCCCGGACCCTCGATGCCCGCGACGAACCTTCTTAGTCCACCCGCGGCGCTCTTCAGCGACGCTGCCTCAACCGTTCGAATGATGGAACTGTCACGGCCTTCGACGGGTACTTCGATCGAGAATGGCTGATTGGGCGGCAGGATCACCAGTGTATGAGGAAGCAAATCGATTGGCGGATGATCACCGACGATCATTCGGCCCATGCCGGCGACATTGTAATGCATCCCCGGAACGTCAGCGCCATGCATCGACAGGCGCCATCCGGGACTGACGACGCATTGGGAAAATTTCGCAAAACTCACTTCAAGGCTCGACATCAGGCTGTCGAGCTCCACACGCGACATCCGAATTAACAATTGCTGATCGTTCACGGGTATTGAGCCTCTAAACCGGTATTCACTCGATATTGTTCGTGCACTGGGCATGTCAAATTCTCACACTCAACGGCCCGAACGAATTACGAGGTAGCCGGCGCAAATCCACTCACAGTCCTACCGTTGACCATGTCGCCACTGAAACTACTACTATCCAGACGTCGCAAGCGCATGGATCGTAACCTTAAAAAGTCTACCAGACAGGTTAGTATTTTTAGCACTCGCGCGGAACCCACCGGCCCAATCAATTACTTCTCAACAATTTGTGTCCATTAAGACGTACTACGTGCACAAGATCGTGAGGTAGAAGGCGTCGCGTCTATATTTCGAACTGTTTTGCTACCGGCTTTTGAAGCGCTGATGACACTTGCATCGCCGCCTCTTGCGACCCCCCGTCAAACCGTGCTGGACACTTGAATACTGGCGCGAATTCCACTGCCGCGGGGCTCCTTCGGGGAACTTTATTGTCGTTGTCCCAAACGGTGTCCGCGGCTGATGCTTTTTTCAGCTCACGACCTCCAACCCAAAGCCGGGCGTAGGGAAAGGAAGCAGGATATGCCTAAATACACCGTCACGATTCCGCAGGACCTCGTCACCAAGTCCGTGAAGGATGAAATCGGGGAGTCGATTATTCGAATCCACCGGGAGGAATTTCCCGGCGACCAGAGCGTTCAGGTCGTCATAGGGGATGTGGAGCCGGGGTGTTTCTATCAACACGGGCGACTTATGGAATGCGACCACATATTCATACATGGTTTCATCGTCCAGGACCGGGCCCGAGACACCAAAACTCTGCTGACCGAGCGTTTTTCCAGCGACATTGCGCGCCGCGCCGGCATAGACCATGATTCAGTCTGGATCTACTTTTCGGAGATGTCGCCAAGCGAGATGGAACAGTTCGATCGATATAACGCAGCCGGCCCAGCAGGCAGACCGCGCTGACCTGACGGCCTAAAGAAGGTGCAAGTCATGCCATCGCTTCGCATCAAACGTGTTTATGAACCCCCGGCCCCCGACGATGGCGTGCGAATATTGGTCGACCGCCTCTGGCCTCGCGGCCTCAGCAAAGAGGCAGCGGCGCTCGATCACTGGTTCAAGGACATTGCACCATCCCCCGAACTCAGGACGTGGTTCGACCACCGCGAAGACCGGTTCGACGAATTCAAGCAGCGCTACCGCCTCGAATTGAAGGCCAATCCCGCCCTCGCAGACTTTCGCAAGCTTACGAAATCCGGCAAGGTGACGTTACTCTACGCTGCGCACGACCAAAAGGTGAATCACGCCGTGGTGTTGGCTGACTACATTCAAGCTTTGAACGCCAAACACCGGGCAAAATGATCGATGGCTGTAGTCGCCTCTCCGAGCGCCGGCTAGCCCGCTACCGCCGATCAGCGCACGTCTCCGCAGACCAGGCAGCAGCACGGGCCGTCTGTCGGGTTTCGGGTGGCCAATATCCTTTGGATTACTCAAAGTAAGGACCGGATACGCCACCGCCGTCGGGGGATGAAACGGCCGCGTTGAGTCGGATAAATCATGAGGAGGAGGAGCGAGATGGGTCATGTGTACAAGATGATGGACTCGCCGGTCGGCAAGCTCAAGCTGGTCGCCAGCGACAAAGGGCTGGTCGCGATCCTGTGGGAGAAGGACGACGCGCGACGCGTTCGTCTCGGTCCGATCGAGCCGGATTCGAACAACCGAATCCTGAGGCAGACCGAAAGTCAACTGAACGAGTATTTCAGCGGTCGGCTGAAGAAATTCACGGTGCCGCTGGATTTCAAAGGAACTGATTTCCAGAAAAGTGTCTGGGCGGCGCTGCTTACGATCCCGTTTGGCGAAACGCGCAGCTATGGCGAGATCGCCCGCCAGATCGGCAGGCCCGACGCGTCTCGCGCCGTCGGCGCCGCAAACGGCCGCAATCCGATCTCGATCATCGCGCCATGTCATCGAGTCCTCGGATCCAACGGCAAGCTGACCGGCTTCGCCGGTGGCCTCGAAGCCAAAGATCATTTGCTGAAATTGGAAGGGCGCGATCCCCGGCTGAGCCTCGCAAGCCGGGGGCGCAAAGAGCAAAATCAATCCAGGTGGAATATGCAGTAGCTAGGCTGAAGACAGATTGACTTGAGAATGCCGAGGGTTGCTTCGACGGCGGTCGGACAATCGCGGCGAGCCCGGGCATCTTGCAAAACTTCACGGGCATTCATCGATGTGCGGTTTCAACCCGCGATTGCCGAACCGTCAAATATCTAGATCAGATCGATTCACTTTTCTTCTTCGAAACTGACGGCAACCGCCGCATTCGCTGACAGGCGGACCTTGTTGCCTTCGATGTCGGCCACCAGGCCAAGGTCGATGAAGTGGTGATGTCCCTTGTGCGCGCCCTCGCCGCTGTCGGCCTTGGTTAGCTTGATCCTGCCGTTTTCGACACGGTCCACGGTCCCTACGTGGACGCCGTCGGCTCCGATCACTTCCATGTGCTCTTTTATCCGTTTGGCATCCATCTCAATTTCCTCCCTAAGCATACCAACTTCAATCTGGTTTCAACCGGCAGCAATTCGGAAAATATCTCTCACTGACTGCAAAGCCCGACCAACCAGCCTCACACTCTACCGCAATCAGCGGTCTTGGCTAGCAGGCCAGACAGCCGGACACCCATTCGAGACTTGCTGGATTTTCCCTGTCGCAGGGTTCGAATTACGCTGTTCCAAAATGCTGTGCTGGTTTGCACCGAATATCACGGAAACAAGCCGGCGGCCGCGATTGCCAGTCGACGGTCGGCGCAAGCCGTTCCGGCCTGGCTCCGCCTCGGCGAGTTGCCCCGGATCTGATCCGGAGAACGTTCCTGTCGCCACGCGTGGCGCCGGCCAATAATCTTGTGATCGCTTGTTTTGCCCGCTAGACAGGATTTAACCGGCTGCCATTGCGGCCTTCTGCAACGGAGACTTGGCTATGGAGAATAACAGCGGGCTGTCGTTGGCTGATCTCAACGATCGAATAGCGATGATTCGAGATAACATCCGGCAATTGATCGAACAGGCCGCCGGCGCAACCGGCGCTCAGGACGACGAACTGATCTCCGCCCGTCTCGATCAGCAGAACATGGAGCTGGAGAAGTTGACCAAGGAGCGGGATGCACTGACCGGAAAATAACGAATCCCGGTCTCGCCGCGGCGATCGGCAGTCTGCGACCATTGCGCTCGGTTTACGGAATCGCGTGAGTCATTGCGCCGCCGAAGCAACTTTTACTTTGGCTGGCTGGGACGATCGCACGTTCTCGATCACTGCCTGCGTGAACGCCCTGGTTCCCAATGTCCCGCCAAGGTCGGGGGTCCGGGTTTGGGGATCATCGATGGCGCGGTCCAAAGCGAGCCGGATATGTTTGCCGGCCTGAAGCAAATCAGCGCGCTCGCGTCGAATCCCGAGCCAATCCAGCATCATCGCGGCGGAGGCAATCAACGCGTAGGGATTTGCCATGTCTTTGCCCGCGATCGAGGGGGCGGAGCCGTGTTGCGCCTGGGCAACGGCGTAATCCTTGCCGAGGTTCAGGGAAGCGCCCAAACCGAGGCTGCCGGCCAATTCCGATGCTTCGTCCGACAGGATGTCGCCAAACATATTGGTCGCGACAATGACGTCGAATTGGCTGGCGTCCCGCACCAGCAGCGCCGCCATGGCATCCACGAGTTGCTCTTCGTAGGCGACCCCTGGATAACGCTGTGCGACCTCGCGGACCACGCCGAGAAACAGCCCGTCGGAAATTCGCAAGACGTTTGCCTTGTGCACCGCTGTCACCTTGTTGCGCCTCAGCCGCGCCAGCCGAAACGCCTCTTCGGCAATCCGTTCGCTCGCGGCCCGGGTGACTTTTCGCGTCGCCAATGCGAGGTCCGGCGTCGGCATGAATTCGCCCGGCCCGGCGAACATCGAGCGGTCCGCGTAAAAGCCTTCGGTGTTTTCGCGCACGATCACGAGATCGAAGGGAACCCGGCTGGGATAAGGCACCGCATCGCGGGTGAATGCCGGCCGTATGTTGGCGTAAAGATCAAGGTGCTTGCGCAACTCGCCGGACGGATTCAGCCCGCCCTTGGCTATGGCGGGATATTCGTTGTGGGAGACCGGACCGAGGATGACACCGTCGCAGGCTTTGGCCATGTCCAACGTGCGCGGCGGAAAGGTTGTCCCTTCGGTCTCCAGGGCATCGAACCCGATGATGGCCTGCTCGAACCCGAGACCGAGACCAAGCAGCGCGTCCGCGGCGGTGAGCACCTCGACCGTCGCGCGCGTTATCTCAGGTCCAATTCCATCTCCCTCCAGGATCAGCAGCTTGAGCACAGAGTTTGGCGCGGCAGTGCGCGGTGTTGATCCGTTTTTTTGGCTTGTCACGCTGTTCTCCAGATTTAGCCGATATCCGCCGGCGCCGCCGGCGGCGAATTGCCGGCCAGGACGTCCATGGCGGCCTCGACACCGCCTTTGCGATGCGGAATGCCGCAGGCCTTGAGACCCATTTCGATGCCTGCGAGCGTTCCCGAAACGGTCAGCTTATTGAAGTCACCGAGGTGGCCGATGCGAAACACCCGATCGGCCAGCGGGCCCAGGCCGTTCCCCAAGGACATGTTGGCGCGTGAGAGAATTTCGCGCCTCAACGCATCGGCGGAGTGCCCCCGTGGCAGGCGCACGGCCGTCAGCGACGATGAGTATTCGGCCTCGTTGCGGCACTGGATATCGAATCCCCAGTGCAATACCGCCGTCCGTGTTGCCTTGGCGGCCCGGTCATGGCGCGCGAAGACCTGCTCCAACCCTTCCGCGTGCAACATGTCAAGCGCGACCTTCAATCCCTGGATCAGATTCGTCGACGGTGTGTAGGGAAAAAAGCCGTTTGCATTGGCGGCAAGCATCTCGTCCCACCCCAGAAAAGACCGGGGAAATCGCGATTTCTTCGAGGCCGCCAGCGCCTTGTCGGAGATCGCGTTGAAAGACAGGCCCGGCGGCAGCATCAGCCCTTTCTGCGAGCCACCGACCGTGACATCGACACCCCACTCGTCATGGCGGTAGTCGATAGAGCCCAGCGAGGAAATGGTGTCGACAAGCAGAAGCGCGGGGTGCCCTGCCCGGTCGATTGCCCGCCGCACCGACGCGATGTTTGAGGCCACCCCGGTGGATGTTTCGTTGTGAACGACAGCCACCGCCTTATAACTATGTATCGTGTCGGCGCGGAGCCTGGCTTCGAGAGCGCCGGCATCGACACCGGACCGCCAGTCTCCCTCGATGATATCGGCCTCGAAACCAAGAGCTTTGGTCATCTTGCTCCAGAGCGTCGAGAACCATCCGGTTTCGGCCATCAGGATGTGGTCGCCGGGAGACAAGGTGTTGACCAGCGCCGCCTCCCACGCCCCGGTCCCGGAGGTCGGATAAATGACGACGGGATTTTTCGTCTTGAAAACGGTGCGTATTCCCGTGAGGACCTCAAGCCCGAGTTCGGCAAATTCCGGCCCGCGATGATCGATCGTAGGCTTCGCAATCGCAGCAAGGATCGGCAAGGGAACGTTGGTCGGTCCTGGAATTTGCAAAAAGTGACGGCCAGGTTGCTGCATGAATATCGCTCCAATGGTCCGAGATTCATTTTGTCATGAACTAAAACGATTGAACCCTGAGGCATTGTCCAGGCCCAGTTCAATTTATCAGTTCAATTCATTCGAATTACAAGGCAGCACCATCCTCGTCGATGGGCAACTCCGGGACCGGCTCCCGCATGGGAGTCCTTCCCGGGCCCTTCGGCGAGTACCGCGAGTGGCCGATCGTCGGCACGGCACCAAACAAGCGATCGAAAGCGATCCCCATATAGAAGGCTGCGTATTTAACGAAATTCAGAAGAACAGTTGGACGATACCGACGCTAAGGCGAGCAGGACTGCGAGCGAGACCGTGACCCGCCGCCCGACCCGTCCGCCAACCCGGCCAATCACGCGCGGGTCGAGCCCAGTACCCGACAGCTTGTTCAAATGTGCCGACAGCCGCGTCCAATCGTGCCTGCCGCGAAAACGGAGCAATGCCCCGTCGTTTCAGCCGTCTTGCGTCGTGACATACGACCAATATACGGTTGGGATGGGCTTGGACGCAGTTCAATCAGCGCGCTATTTTGCCGATCACCGTATGAGCAACCTTTGAAAGCGAAGACGTCAGCGAAGCGTCCGGCTCGCCCAGTCGAAGTCGACGACGGCACGCTAACCGATCGCGCCTACCGCGAACTCGAGGAACTGATCGTGACGCTGCAGCTATCGCCCGGCACCGTCTTGTCCGAGCAGGCCCTCGCGATACGCCTTGGAATCGGTCGAACTCCAATCCGAGAAGCGCTGCAACGCCTCGCCAGGGACGGTCTGGTCGTGATCATGCCCAGGCGAGGCATCATGGTTTCGGAGATCAATTTGAAGCTGCAGCTCCGCTTGCTCGAGGTACGGCGCGAGCTCGAGCGTCTGATGGCGCGCCTCGCAGCGGAGCGGGCGACGCTTGGAGAACGCGGCGAGTTTGCCGAGTTGGCAGATGCCATGCTCGCGGCCGCCGCGAAGTCCGACGATATAGCATTTATGCGGCTCGATCAGCGCTTCAACATTTTGATCGCAACTGCGGCTCGAAACGAGTTTGCGCGGCGGTCGATGGGGCTGATGAACGCGCTATCGCGCCGATTCTGGTACCAGCATTACCAGGAAGTAGCGGATCTGCCACTTGCCGCGCGGCTGCACGCCGCCGTAGCTCAGGCGGTTTCTCAGAAGAAGGCCAAAGCGGCCGCGACCGCATCCGACCGGTTGATCGACTATATCGAGGACTTCGCGCGCAAGACGATCGACGCCTGAATTCCGCGTGTCCGGAGCAACGCTCAGGCGACGGCTTTGCCGGAAAGCGCGGCCAATGCCTCGTCGATATCCGCCGAA
Organism: uncultured Alphaproteobacteria bacterium; assembly: GCA_963756215.1. Classification (GTDB taxonomy): domain Bacteria; phylum Pseudomonadota; class Alphaproteobacteria; order Rhizobiales; family Xanthobacteraceae; genus Bradyrhizobium. Next base: position 285,835 of record CAVWMY010000010.1, read on the forward strand.
GTCATTTCCCATTCATTGCCGAAATTCGCGACCACGGCACGCATGAAGGGTTCGACATTGGCCTTGGCGGCCGTGGTGTCGCCGAGGTGGTCGATCAGCAGCGCCAGCGCCAATTGGCGAGGTTCCGGACCTTCATAGCTCCACTCAAACCCGTTCCTGCTGAACTGCGCGACGTCGGTGCGGGGATCGAGCGCCGCTCCATCGACCGTCACCTTGACCCCATCGATGGTCCTGTCCCCGGCATAGTACTTCATCGCACCCTCCTCATCCCGCAACGCGCTGTTCGGTGCCGCGCAGGGCAAATTCGGCTGGCTACCTGCATGGCGGTCGGCCTTGACGGACCTGTACGAAGCAGCCTGCCAACATTACCCCGGTATCAAACGGCCCGTAAATCGGATCGGCCTCGCCATTCGCGCAGATGCCCTTTGCGACCTAATAGATCGGTGATATATCACGCTAAACGCCCGGCAAGAAATCTCGGCAAGTCAGGGAGACGGCCTCATGGAATTGTCATCGAGTCCGATGACCGAACGCCAGCGCAACTACCGCGCGACGTACCGCCACCGTATCGCCGGCTGGTACAACGGCTGGCTTCATGCCCTTGTCATCTATGTAATCGGCTTCACGGCGCTGTCGGTCTATTTCGCCAATATCAGCGATCTGCGCTGGTGGGAGCTGACCATCGTTCCCGTGACATTCCTCTGCGCCAACTTCTTCGAATGGTGGATCCACCGCTTCGTGATGCACCGTCCGTCACAGGTCAAAGCGTTTCGCGCGATCTACAATCGGCACACGCTTATGCATCATCAGTTCTTCACGGAGAAGGAGATGCGCTTCGCGGATCACAACGACTGGCGCGTTACATTCTTTCCACCCTATGCGCTCGTCACATTCACGATGATGTCGATTCCGCCGGCGTTGATCCTGGGATGGCTGGTATCGCCTAATGTCGGCTGGCTTCTGATCTCGACGACGACCTCGATGTATCTGATTTACGAATTCATGCACTTCTGCTGCCACATCGACGAAAACTGGTTCGTCCGCAATGCGCCGTTCGTCAACACGATCCGGCGTCACCACACCGCCCATCACAACCAGTCGATCATGATGGAGCGAAATATGAACCTGACCTTTCCGGTAATGGACTGGTTGTTCGGCACTTCGGACCTGGATCGCGGGCTGCTCGGGCATCTCTTCAATGGCTACGATGCGCGCTTCGTCAAGACCGACATGCGCAAAACTTCACGGACGCCGAAACCGACCGCGGCGCCGAGCGCGGCAAGGTTCGCCGCGCCGGCCGAATAGCGCAACGACGCGATTTACCCGGACCACTCTGCATGAATGCCATCGAACCAAACTCGATTTCCCTGATTTGGTTTTCGATATTTGCAATTGTCTGCGCGCTGGCTTTCCTCGTCGTCGCCGGGATGTTTCCGCTCGACGCACGGCCAGTCGTGGCACGATCCGGCGGAGCCATGCTTCTGATTTTTAGCAATGTCATCCTTCTGGCCGTACTTCTGATCGGCACAGGGGTCTATGGGTATACCGAACTGCGGTGGAGCACGCTGATTGTCGTGGCCGGCCTGACCGTACTGTTCGCGCCCGGGCTTTTCCAGCTTTGGCCGCCGTCCTCGCGCGACGGAAAATCCGGTCTCATCGTAATGGTGGGCATCCAATCGTTAGCGCTTGCGACGCTGGCGGTAGTTGCCCGGCCATCCTTGCCGAGCCTGTCCTGACCTTGCCCGGAGAACCCTGCAAATGCCCGTAAAAATCAAGCTCGGTCTTTCGCTGCTGGTCGTGCTGGTCACAGCCGTCGCTTTCTATGCCCAGCACATGCTGGGTCACGATCGCATACGGTATGTGGTTGCGTTCCTCGGCTTCTTCATGATCTTTGCGATGTGGCTGTTTCCCGAGGTCAAGCGTGACGAGACAGCCGGCGGCGTGCGGCGGGACGCTTTGCCGCGATAACCCCATGCGGTGCGGGAACGGACGCCGTTTCCGTCGCGCGCGCCGTGAGCCTGTCACCCCTTTTCATGGGGTGAGGTCAGGAAATCCGCCGAGATTCCTTACTCTCGGCTCGACTTCAGCCAGGTCGGCGCTCCATTTCTTTAGCGCCGTTTCCACTCGACGGCACCGAGCGCGAGCATCCCGTGATGAAATCGGTATAGTTCGGTCCGGCATTGACAATCTTCAAGACAACGGCCAGATTTTGGTCGAGCCGTTCAATTTTCGTGCGCTTGCCGATTCACGGACGGTCGGGATATGCCTTTCGGCGTCGAGCTTGATAAGCGGCGCGCCGGAGCTGAATTGGCCGCGATCGCCGGTCGGCATCGCTGAACCTTCAGCCGACATCGGCCTCGTCAACGACCCGCATCGTTATCCTGCAAGGCGGCGTACGACTTCTAAGGACTGCCGGAGAATGCCGTCTCGATTACGTCGCCGATCGGCTGCCAAGTGCTGCCGTCGAACTGCATGAGTCGCATTTGCTTGATCGGGCGAAAATCTGCCGGCCCGGTGTTCAATGTGATGCCGGGCAGCGCTACGGAGCTTCGATACCCCCTCAGCGACGTGGCGTGCCGCATCACGTTCTCGCGGGACAAATCGTCACCGCACTCGCGTAGGACGTAGGCCAATGTTTCGGCCGCCGCGTACCCGAACAGGGCGTTGCTGTCTTCCCGGTCGCCATCGGGAAAGTACTTGTCCATAAAGCTGGACCAGGCCTTCATCGCCGGGTCATCTTTCCAGGCGGGATCGCTGCTGTCCTTCAGGAACGACGTCGAGACCACACCCGACGCGTTTTGAAGGCCGGCCGGCCGCAACGCGCTCGCGATCGATGCTGACGCGTTGTCGAGCAGGAAGATCGGATGCCAGTCAAGTTCGGCCGACCGCCGCAGCGCCCGGGCGGCGATCGCGGGCGCGCCGTTGAAGACCAGAATTTCCGCGCCCGAATCCTTCAAAATCTGGATCTGGTTATCGATGGACGTGTCCGAAAGTTCGAAGGTGATGTCGGAAACGATCATTTTGGCCCAGTCGCCGAGCCCCTCCTGCAATCCGAGAAACATATCCCTTCCGAATTGGTCATTTTGCCAGAGGACCGCGATCTTGCGGTCCGGATAGATAGCCTGGATGTAATTTGCGTAGATGCGGCCCTCGGCCCGGTACGTCGGCTGCCAACCCATGGTCCAGGGAAAGGCCGCGGGATTTGCCAGCTTTTCGTCGCCGGAAGCGACGAACAGTTGTGGGATCATCCGCTCGTTCAAATAAGGCCGTGTCGCGAGATTGCCCGGCGTCCCAAACGAGCCGAACATGAGCAGCACCTGATCCTCTTCGATGAGCTTGCGGGTCTGCTCGGTGGCGGTCGCAGGATCCGAACTATCATCATAGGAGATGAATCGGACTTTACGGCCGTTGATACCGCCGTTGTCGTTGACCATGTCGAAGTAAGCAGCTTCGGCTTTCCCGATCGTTCCGAACGCCGCCAAGAGACCCGTGTAAGGCATCACGCTGCCGATGCGGATTTCCAGGTCGCTCGGCCGTGGTTCCAAAACCTGTGCCGCGTCGATGCTGCCGGGACAGCAAAGGGCTGCGGCGACAAATACTCCGGCGAAAATGCTCGCTTTGATCGTCTGCATTGATCGATCTCACGCCATCGAAACCATTCAGGGCCGGCACCCAGCCGTCGGCACAATATATCAGTTCAAGGAAGAAGTTGCCTATCGAACAAGGCAAGCGAAGCTGAGCCTTCGAAAATTCCCCAATCGCCGTGGCGATCGTGCGGCAATAGTTTACCGGCCGGGTTGATCAGAACTGGCCCGCGAGCGTCAGCCGTACCGCCAAAGGCTCAACTGGGTGCAGGACGTAGTCCATGACGCCGTTCTGACAGACGGCCGCGGGTGCCGTCGGCGCACCAGCCGCGGGGAAGCACATCGCAAAGAGTGAGTCCGACTTGATCAACGATCCATAGGCGTAGGTGATCTGGTTGGTTTGAGTGTTCAGCAGGTTGAGCACATCGAGCTGGACGCGCCAGCCATTGTCGAGCCGGTAGCCAACCCGCCCGTTGAAGATGCTGGTTGCCGGCGAACGGAAGACGTTGTCTTCGGTCAGCGGGCTCGACGCCAGATAACGCCAGCGCAAGGTGCCGAACCAGCCCGTCTTCTCGCCGACCGTCACGCCGGCCGAAGCGACCATCGTGGGCGCATTGGGGATGTAGTTGCCCGGCGCATTGCCGATCTGCGCCTGCGGAAAGCCGGTCAGAGAAGCGTAAAGAGTTGCCTGCTCGCTGTCATAGCCGACAAAACGGGCATGGGTGGCTGCGACGTCGGCGTCGAGCGTCAACCAGGGTTTCGGGTGATAGACATTGGTCCATTCAACGCCGTAACGCCGGCTCGGCCGGCTCGCCGAAGTGTCACCGCTGTCACCGTTAAAAACGATCTCCGAGTCCTGATCGAGCATGAACACGCTCACCGACGAGTTGAGTCCGGGAACAAACTTGGTGCGGATGCCGACCTCGGCACCCCTGGTTCGCACCAACAACGGCGACGCCGATATCTTCACGGTCGGATCGATCGGATCCTCGGTAATAGTGGCTCCGCGTGCGTCATTGCTATGCATGCCCGTCCCGGCGCCGAAGAACAGTTCAGTCTTGTGGAACGGACCGACAACCATCGTGAATTTTGGGCTGCCGATCGCCGCGCCGGTGCTTCCAGAGTTGTTTGCATCGAAGATGGAGTCTACCTTCGCGGCATAGTAGTCACTGCGCCAGCCCAAGGTGGTCCGCAACCAGTCGGTCCAACGCACCGTGTTCTCGGCATAGACGCCAACGCTGGCCTCCCCGACTCCGTCGCTGCGAATATTCGACAGGAATGCGCGTCGGTAGGTGTCGGTCAGCCCAAGGCTAATGTCGTCATAGCGGGTCTGAATCCCGAAGGTGGTCTCCATCGGGCGGCTGGCAAATGACCCGTTCAGGGTTCGCGATGCGTTGCCACCTGCCATGACGCGGTCGTCGTGTTGATGGAATTGATCGCCGAGCGTCGGATTGGAGAGGAAGTAAGTGAAGTCGTTGTAGAGATCGAGCCCGCTCTTGACGATGAAGGCATTTGCTTTCCATGATCCGGCCTCGTCGGCACCTGCAATGCGCGCCGATAGCGCAAAGCGCATGGTGTTGCCGCCGTCGGATGGATCTTCCTCGCCATATAATCCAAGTTGCCTTGAGCCGATCGCACGCTGCGGCACCTGGTCGGTCGAATTCCACCGGTTCGAATAAGCCATTCCCGTGAGTGAAAAGCCGTCCTGCGCCGTTCCTTGGGTGTAACGCACCAGGCTGTTGATCTTCTGCATGTCATCAGGATTGACCCACGGGCCGTTGTAGGTGCCGACTTCGCCGGCGGCCAACAGCGTTCCGTCGCCAACTTTGGTCGACCCCATGCCGAAAATCCGGTTGTACCCAAAGCTACCGGCGGTGATCGACGCAACAGCCCTGTCGACACTGTCGATCAGACCGAGGTGAAGATCGCCCGTTGAACTGAAATCCCCCTCATCGGCAAAGTACGGCCCCTTTCGTACCTCAAGCGTGTTGATCGTTTCCGGCATCAGCCAATTCAGATCGGCATAGCCTTGCCCATGAGCATGGGTACGCATGTTGACCGGCACGTCGTCGACATAGATCGCCAGATCGGTGCCGTGATCCAGGTTGTAGCCACGCAGGAAATACTGATTGGCTTTGCCCTCGCCGCTGTGTTGCGTGACGATCAAGCCGGGAACGGCCTCCAGAATTTCACCCGGCCGGGTCACCGGGCGCGCGTTCAGCTCGGCGCCGGTTATGGTCATCTGGCTCGCCATGTTCGGTTGAACTCGAGGACCCGAAGCCACATTGGGGGCGCCGGATCCAGACGCCTGAGTTGAGCGATCGGAAGGCGCGGGTCTTTTCGACGCTTGTATTGACGTTGGCGCATTGCGCTTTTGTCGCATATGAGCCCTTACGGCCTCGTGAGAGGCTTGCACCGTGACCGCCGGAAGACTGATCTCCGCGGGCGCCCCGGCTTTCTGCGCGAGAGCACCGGAACAGGAGACGACGACCCCGGCAACTGTCGATCGCACCAGCGCTGATCTTCTGACAGTACCAACGCGCCGTCGACGCAACGTTTGGCCGTTGGGTTCGGCTCCCGTGCATTCCGGCGCGACGCGCACGGCTCGCCCCTCGGCGGCCTCGCAGATCGGCAGCAACCAGTGCAGGAAAACAGGCATGACGCCGCCCTAAACACAGCTTTCGACGCCGGGGCGCAGCGGCCGCGTCCTATTTGACCGGTCCTGGACGTGATGTATCAATCCCTGCCGGACCGCTGGGCGCGGCGGCAGCGAATTGAACGATACGCGAAGTATGATGTTTTATCTAATTCATCATACTATGCAAGCTGGCGGGAGAACAAAATGCAGCGCATCACCGTTACCCTCGACGACGATCTGATGGACGAACTCGACAAAATGATCGTCGAGCAGGGTTATCAGAATCGGTCGGAAGCCATCCGGGATTTCACCCGGGCCGGCATGCAGCAAGCTTCGCAAACGATGGGAAAGTCGGGAGAGTGCGTGGCCGCGCTGGTCTATGTCTACGACCATGCCGCGCGCGATCTATCGCGGCGGCTCATTGAGAATTATCATGGTCATCACGACCTGTCGCTTGCAACGCTTCACGTCCACCTCGACAACGACAATTGCATGGAGGTGACAGCCTTGAAAGGCTCCGGTGCCGAGGTACAGCATTTCGCCGACCACATCATCGCCGAACGTGGCGTGCGGTACGGCCGCGTCGTGATGATTCCGACCGAGATCGGGAAGAAAAACTCCAACGCGCGCAGGCACGATGATCATCGGCACAAATAATATACCTGAACGTTTCCAAGCTGCTACGGGCCGCATCGAGACTTATGGAGAAACGGCAAAAACGCAGGGGCAACATTGAGCAACGACCGAGTGTCGGATGAGTTACACGTCCTGCTGTCGACCCTGCCGCCTACCCGCGGACAGCAGCGTTCGGCGCTTGTCGCGGCTGCCGTCCTACTGGTGGTGTTGGGAATTGCGATACCCTTCGCTCCGCTGCGTATACCGCGGATCGACGCTTTCATTCCAACGATCGGAAGCGTCTTTTGCGTCAATGATATTATCACCGCGGTGCTTCTGTTCTCTCAATTTTCGATCGGTCGTTCGCGCGCGCTGTTTGTCCTCGCGAGCGGTTATCTTTTCGCGGCGCTGATGGCCATCCCGCAGGCACTCACATTTCCGGGTGCCTTCGCGCCGACCGGTCTGCTTGGCGCCGGCGTGGACAGCGCGGCCTGGATCTATTTCTTTTGGCATTTCGGCTTCCCGATGACGCTGTTGGCCTATGTATGGCTGAAGGAACGACCCACCAGCTACCTCCGCCAGGCGTCACCGCGTGCCGCGATCGATACCGCGCTGGCGATCGTGGTCGGTCTCGTGTGTGCACTGACGTGGTTTGCGACGGCGAACTTCGGGTTCCTGCCGCATCTGTTTTTGGACGACATCAATATGGCCCCGGGGTTCTTCCGGGTGGGTGTGCTGAACACGCTGCTCAATGTTCTTGTACTGGCATTGCTTTGGAAACACAGACGTTCGGTTCTCGATCAATGGCTGATGGTCGTAACCGTGGCGCTGATTTCGGAGGCGCTGCTGGTCACCGTATTTGAAACTTCGCGTTTCAGCCTCGGCTTCTACGCCGGCCGAGTCTTCACCATTGTTACGTCAATCATCGTGCTGGTCGTATTGGTTGCGGAAACGGCAAAGCTGGATGCGCGTCTCGCTAGGTCGAATATGCTGTTGCGACGCGAGCGCGATAACAGGCTGATGACTTTGGCGGCGATGTCGGCTTCGATTTCGAACGAGGTGAGGAAGCCATTGAGCGTTGTCGCGGCGAGCGGAGGCGATGCCTTGCAACTTCTGGAGCGCGCAAATCCCGATCTTGCGAGAGTAAAGTCGACTCTCGAATCGATATTGGATGAGTGTCACCACGCCAGCCGGGTATTTGACAGCGTCGGTGGCATCGTCAAAGTCGACCAGCCGATGCACCAGCCTGTCGACGCAAACGAGATCGTAATTGGGGTACTCGCCGCCTTGCAGGACGATCTAAAGGCGCATCGGATCACGGCGAGCGCAGAATTGGCAACCGGGTTACCGCATGTTCTCGGCAATCAGGGGCAATTGCAGGGGGTCGTTCTCAACCTGATCAACAACGCAATTGAAGCGATGGACAGTATAAAGGAGGGACCACGGGTACTGCACGTCTCCACCAGACGCGAGAGTGCTGATGAAATTGCCGTCACTGTGGAGGACACCGGTCCCGGAATTAATCTTCGAAAGTCCTCCAATCTGTTTGATCCTTTCGTTACCTCGAAAACCCATGGAATGGGATTGGGATTGGCCGTCTGCAATACGATTATCGAGCACCATGGCGGCCAGATTTCAGCTCGAACCAACGGGGAGAACGGCGGGGCGCGATTTCAGTTCACGCTCCCGGCCGTACCCTCGATAGACCGTGATACCCCGGCATAGACAGAACGTGCGACCGGCCCGATCGATAGGCGATTATCGCATGTGATAGCCGCGATACCACGCCACGAATTTCCGAACGCCCTCCTCTATCGAGGTCGCCGGACGGAAATCAACTTCGCGGACGAGGTCGTCGACATCGGCGAACGTCGCCGGGACGTCGCCGGGCTGCATCGGCAGCAATTCAGTTTTGGCCTTGCGTCCCAACTCTTGCTCGAGGGCCGCGACGACCCGCATCAGTTCTTCCGGCTTGTTGTTGCCGATATTATAGATGCGCCACGGCGCCGTGCTGGAGCCCGGATCAGGCGTCGCGCCGGACCAATTCGGGTTGGGTTGCGGAATATGATCCATCAAGCGCACCAAGGCGCTGGTTACGTCGTCGACATAGGTAAAATCGCGACGCATTTGGCCCTGATTGAACAGCTTGATCGGACTGCCTTCCACGATCGCCTTGGTGAAAATATACATCGCCATGTCGGGACGACCCCACGGCCCGTAGACTGTGAAGAACCGCAAGCCGGTGCACGGAATCCTGAAAAGATGGCTATACGAGTGAGCCATCAGCTCGTTCGCCTTCTTGCTTGCAGCATAGAGGCTGATCGGGTGGTCGACATTGTCGTGGACCGAGAACGGCAACTTCGTATTGGCGCCGTAGACCGACGACGACGACGCGAACAACAAGTGGCGACACTCGGTGTGCCGACATCCCTCAAGGATATTCGCAAATCCCGCCAGGTTGGCGTCGACATAGGCCTGCGGATTGTCCAGTGAATATCTGACACCAGCCTGCGCCGCGAGATGGATCACAACGGGGAACCGATGCCGGGCGAACAGATCCTTCATTCCCCTACCATCGGCCAGATCGAGCTTCTCAAAACTGAACCCGGGACGGCCGAGCAGAACATCGAGCCGGGCTTGTTTCAAAGCCGGGTCATAATAAGTGTTGAGATTGTCCAGCCCGATCACGCGCCGGCCTGAGTCAAGCAACCGCTGCGCAACGTGAAATCCGATGAAGCCGGCCGCCCCGGTAACCAGGACGGCCTCATTCGAAGCGCTGTTCATTACCATTGATCCGTGCTGGCAACCGCTGAATCTTTGGCAGATCGGGTCGGGCTGTGTCTAGCGCACATGAAAGACGGTCTCACCCTTCGCGCCACGCTCAATAGGCGAGCGGTTTGGGGCGCCCGACCCCGCAGTAATGAAAGCCATTTCGGATCACCTCCTCCGGCGAGTATATGTTTCGCAGATCAACGATGACGGAACTCGCCATGATCGACGCCATTTCCTTCAGATCGAGCGCGCGAAACTGCTCCCACTCCGTCACGATGACAAGGGCGTGGGTGCCCTTCGCGCAATCATAGGCGGTATCGCAAAAGGTGACGTTTTCGAGAACCTTCTTTGCCTGCGGCATTCCGACGGGGTCAAAAACACGGACGTCCGCGCCCATGTCCTGCAGCGCGGTAATTAGCGGAATCGAGGGTGCGTCGCGCATGTCATCGGTATTGGGTTTGAACGTGACGCCCAGCACCGCGATGGATTTTCCCCGCAGATTACCGCCGAGCGCATTTGACACTTTGCGAGCCATCGCGCGCTTGCGCTGATCGTTTACCGACACGACCGTCTCGATAATCCGTAGCGGCGTCTCGTTATCCTGTCCCGTTTTGATCAACGCCAACGTATCTTTCGGAAAGCAGGAGCCGCCAAATCCGGGGCCCGCGTGCAGGAATTTGGAGCCGATTCGGTTGTCCAGACCGATCCCCCGCGCGACCTCCTGAACGTTGGCGCCGACTTTCTCCGCGAGATCGGCGATTTCATTGATAAAGGCCACCTTGGTCGCAAGGAACGAATTTGCCGCATATTTCGTCAGCTCGGCAGTACGCCGATCGGTATAGAGGATCGGCGCCGCGTTGAGGTGGAGAGGACGGTAGACCTCGGCCATGACTTTGCGCGCGCGCGCGTCGTCGGTGCCGATCACGATTCTGTCAGGATGCTTGAAGTCACGAATCGCGGCACCTTCCCGCAGAAATTCCGGGTTCGACACCACGGCGAATTCCGCGTCCGGGTTTTCCTTGCTTATGATGCGCTCGACCTCATCGCCCGTTCCCACGGGAACGGTTGATTTGTTCACGATCACCGTGAATTTCGAAATGGCCTTGGCGATCTCGCGTGCCGCCGCATAGACGTAGGAAAGGTCCGCATGCCCGTCGCCACGCCGCGATGGCGTCCCGACCGCGATGAACACCACGTCGGCACTGCCGACCTCGGACTTCAGATCGGTTCCGAATCGGAGACGATCTTGCCGCACGTTGCTTCCCACGAGATCGGCGAGTCCCGGCTCGTAAATGGGAATTTCACCCCTCTTGAGAGAGGCGATCTTCTGCTCATCGTTGTCGACGCAGACGACATGGTGTCCGAAATCCGAAAAACACGCCCCCGACACCAGCCCGACATAGCCGGCGCCTACCATGGCAATACGCATTGATAATCCTGTCTGATGTGATCCACAGGTTTGTGGAATTGATCTTCACGTCCCAAGTCACGCAACGGCTAGCTGTTCAGGATCGACGCCCCGTCCATATGTTGCGGAAAAAAGAAGAAGTTGTTCACGTAGAACCGACCGGTCTTACGGCCCCCGTTGGGAAGAAGCGCACTGGCATCCTGCAGTTCTTCGGAGCGGAATTGGCCTACGGGAACGGCAATCCCCTCTTTCAGGAAGAACCCCTTGTAAGCCCGCTTCTCAAAGAATTCGAAGATCGACCGGGTGGCTTCGATGCGATGTCGGTCTTCCGCCTCGACAAGGAATACCGGTCGGCTCTGCTCGAGGAGGCCAACCGCTCCATTAAGTACGCTCAACTCGTGGCCTTCCACATCGATCTTAACGAAGGCGACATTCTGGTGGACGATGGCATCCAAGCGGGCGGTCGGAACGTTGACCGAAACCACCTTCTTGCTGGAAGCACCGATCGACGGCTCGAGCGAAGCGAGGCCGTAAACCATATTCTGATCCGTCTGCGGAATGAACAATTCCGCATTGCCGGCTTGATCGGATAGCGCAATCTCGTGGATGCTGACATTCGACGCCGAAGTCCGCCGCAACAGATCGGCCATCTTGCGCGATGGCTCGAAGGCATAGACCTGCTTCGAAAGGCGTGACAATTCGCGGGTATAAAGGCCCAGATTTGCGCCGACGTCGATCGTCACGGCTCCTTCCGGAACAACTCGGTCCAGAAATCGCAATTCCTGCTCCGCAGTTTTGGGACGGCGCATGAAGTGCCAGCGGAGCCAAAGTGACGGAAACCTCTCTTTCAGCATCCCTTTGATCGTTTGCACTATGCTCATCGCAGCCGTCTTTCTCTTGCTTTCCAAGACATTGAAGGTGATTCCGCCTTTTCGGAGTCCGCGCGCGCGGTAAGGCGATAACTCCAATTCAACAATTCGACGGGTTCAGGCGCGCTGGTAGATGTCCTGCACTCGGACAATGTCGTCCTCGCCCAGATACGCCCCCGATTGCACCTCGATCAGATTGAGCGGTATCTTTCCCGGGTTCTCCAGGCGATGCATGCAGCCTAGCGGGACGTAAACCGATTCGTTTTCCCGCAGCAGGATTTCCTCATCGTCACGGGTGACGATCGCAGTACCGTTGACGACGACCCAATGCTCGGCACGATGGAAATGCTTCTGCAGCGATAGCTTCGCACCGGGATTCACGGTGATCCGCTTGACCTGAAATCGATCGCCTGCGTGGATCGACTGATAATAACCCCACGGTCGATGCACGTTGAGCGTTTGCGTCGCCGAGCGATGACCATTGGTCTTGAGACGTTCGACGAGCTTACCGACGTCTTGATCGCGGTCGCGCGTTGTCACCAGAACCACATCCGGCGTGGCGGTGATGACGAGATCTTCAACGCCGAGCGCGGCGACGAGTTGCCCATCACCCCGTACATAGCACCCCGAGGTATCCTCCAGAACGACGTCGCCGATCGCCACATTGCCGGATGGGTCCTTGTCACCCATCGTCCACAGTGCGGACCAGCTCCCGACATCGCTCCACTCGAAGGGAGCCGTAACCACCACCGCCCTTTCGGTCTTTTCCATGACGGCATAGTCGACCGATATTGACGGAGAGGATGCGAATGCACTTGCCTCGAGGCGAAGGAAATCGAGATCGCGGGTCGCGCCCGTCAACGACCGGCGGCATGCCGCCAACACGTCCGGGGCGCACATTGCGAGCTCATCGATGAACGTGCCGGCGGGCAGGAGAAATATCCCGCTGTTCCACAGGTGTTCGCCGCCGGCCAGGAAACGTTCTGCCGTCGCCAAATCTGGTTTTTCGACGAAACCGGCAACGTTACACACGTCGGGAACGCCTGGAAGCTCCGTACCCACGCCGACATACCCAAATCGCGTCGCCGCTTCCGTCGGCTGTTGGCCAAACAGCACAAACCGCCCGTTTCGGGCCGCCACCAAGCCGGCGGACACGGCGGCGCAAAATGTCGCCTGATCGCGCAGCCAGTGGTCGACCGGCATCACCAGAATTACGGCATCGGGATCGGCTTCGCTGGCAAGAAGCGCGGCGATCGCGACGGCTGGCGCCGTATTTCGTCCGAACGGCTCCAGCACGATGGACGGATTAGATATCCCCGCCTCCCGCAACTGTTCTCCGATGACGAAGCGATGCTCCGCATTGGCGATCACCATCGGGTCCGCAAACAACGACGTATCCGCCACCCGCAGCGCGGTCTGCTGCAGCAACGTCTGGTCGCCGAGAAGCGAGAGCAGTTGCTTCGGATAGGTCTCACGCGAGAGCGGCCACAGCCGCGAGCCTGTACCGCCCGACAGGAGAACGGGAACTATCCGACCGTGCATCTGCTGTAACATTCCGTCCCCCGCAACGATCGATTTGGCTTCAGTAGCCGCTACCCGACAGGAATTCCCGTTGGATCGTTCGCAGGATGATCATGATGTCCATGCCCAGCGACCATTTTTCGATGTAGTCGAGGTCATAGTCGATGCGCGAAATAGCGCGATTTGACTCCACCGTGCTGCCCCTGCAGCCATTTACCTGCGCCAGGCCGGTAATTCCGGGCCGCGCGGTATGGCGCTGAAAGTAATAGGGCACGAGATCTTCATAAGGCAGGTCGGCGGCAAGCATTCCCGGGACATGGGGACGCGGCCCTACCAGCGACATGTCGCCCTTTATGACGTTGAGAAGCTGCGGAATTTCGTCGAGGCTGGTTTTACGCAAGATTTTTCCGATCGGCGTGATCCTGGAATCCCCCTCGACCGTCTGCTTCACACCTGCAGCATCGCAGACATTGGTTCGCATTGAGCGGAACTTGTAGATTTTGAAGAACCGGTTTCGATAGCCGTACCTGTATTGATGGAAAAGCACCGGTCCCGGCGACGTGACCTTGATGAGAACGGCGATCACGATCAGGAGAGGCGCCAAAAACAGCAATGCCGCTCCAGCGATGGCGATGTCGAACATTCGCTTGCTGATCGACGCCGACGGTTCGTTGCGCATCGCGCGGTGCGAATGCCGACCGCGATAAACCCGGCCGCCGCCGCGTTCGACCGGCCGTATCGATATGGAACGCCGCTCCAGTTGGACCGGCGTGACGTTGTCTTGATGCAACCGTATCGCGATGGTGGAGGCCATTACTTTCGCCTTCTCGTGGAATTCCGGGAGTCACAAAGGAAAGTTCAATAAACGAGATACGAACGCCTCGACGCCGACGTTCGTGCCTATCGAAACCTTCGCAGTTGCGAAGCTCCGGTTCGGCAGCGACGCGCAACGTTCGTCTGTTGTTAAAACTTCCTCATGTCTTTGAACGAATTAGGGCGGCGAACGGAAATCACATGAGCTTGTTTGCGACGCAGCGATGACGTTCTTGTGCAACGCAACCGAAAACCATTGAAGTGGAAGCCCTTAGGTGATGCTGGCGCAAAATTGCGCTGCGCCCATCTCGATGCAGCCATGCATAAACACGATGCTCGGCAGTCGCACCTTCTCGAAATGACAGATGAAATCATCGCATCGAAGTAAAAAGCGCGTCGCCGTTTCGAGCAATGTTCTTCACGGTGCGCTAATGCGGGACTCGTATAACGAGTACTGACTTTTCGTTTTCGAGCGTGACGCGATTTTCATGAATGCCACTCTCAAACGGCGTGAAATGGCCACGGCCCACGTCCACCTCACCTCGCGGGCAGCGTCCGCGGAGCCGTTAATGATCGCTAAACATGCGAGAGACGCCTCGCGCGAACAGCGCGAGCCAGTCGACCGTCGCTTGCGAAACCTTATCATCGCAGGTAACGCGATCGTGTGGATCGGCATCATCACTGCCTTGATCCTGTTCTTGCGCTAATACGGCTCTGGATACGCCGTTAGACGCGCTGATCACGGCGTGCGGTTCCCGATTATTATTTGACCGCGAGCCTGTTCCATGGTCGAAGCTCACCGACGATGGGAACGTTGACGATGGGAACGTTTTTTTCTGACAATTCGCGAACCATCGCCGCATCGATGCCGGCAGACACCCGCATCTACGCGGTCGGCGATATTCACGGCCGAGCCGATCTACTGACCGAAACGATCGCCCGTATTGACGAACACCGTGCGCGACGGCCAATCGGCCACGCGTTCGAGGTGTATTTGGGCGACTACGTCGATCGCGGTCCGGATTCAAAGACGGTTATCAATCTCTTGGCGACCCGATTGCTCGATCACGGCGCGGTGTGCCTGCGCGGCAACCACGAAGATGTGATGACGCGCTTCCTTGGGGATCCTGCCCATCTACATCATTGGCAACAATTGGGTGGCCTGCAAACCCTTGCATCATACGGTGTTTGCGAGCGCTCAATAGCTGACACCGCGACCGATCTGCATGGTCGCTTTCGCGAGCTGTTTCCCTACGCGCACGAATTGTTCCTGCAGTGTCTCCAAGACAGTTTTCATTGTGGCGATTTCCTGTTCGTCCACGCCGGCATCCGTCCCAACGTCCCTATTGATCAACAAGATCGCGCGGATCTGCTTTGGATCCGTAACGAATTTCTGGATTCGACACACGACCACGGAAAACTTGTCGTTCACGGCCACACGCCGGTCCCTCATCCCGACATTCGTCACAATCGAATCAATATCGACACCGGCGCGTGGCACACGGGAATCCTGACCTGTGTGGCGATAGAGGGAACAAATATTCTCGTGTTGTGAGAAGAGCGCTCATCGGCACGACGATGGCCAAGCAATCCTCACATTCTTTTGCCTTCTTTGCTCGCATATCTCCGCAGCCGTTATAAGCGCGCCAAAGGGAATAGTCATGCAGCAACGTTTGGTTCGGATCGCCGGCATCTCGTTTCTCTTTATTATTGCTCTCCTCACCGCTGCCGGCCTCGGCGCAGGATTTACAGATCCCGCTTCAGCTCAGGTCCAGACACGGGCATCCGGATCGCCGGCGGACAACTACGTTCTCGGGCCGAACGATCGAATTCGTCTCAAGGTTTACGGCGAACCCGACATCGCCGGGGAATACGAGATAGATAGCACCGGCCAGGTGTCGATCCCGCTCGCGGGACACATCAAGGCGGCAGGGTTAACAACACGAGAGTTGGAACGTTCAATCAGTTCGGCGTTATCCAAAGGAATCGTGCGCGATCCCCGCGTGAACGTCGAGATCGCGCTGTACAGACCCTACTATATCCTGGGCGAGGTCAAGAAGGGCGGCGAGTACCCGTATCGCCTCGGCCTGACGGTGATGGACGCCATTGCCAGCGCGGGTGGTTTCACCTATCGCGCCAACGAAAATAAAGTCTATCTGCGTCGCGCCGGACAGAATGCCGAAGAGATCTATGCCCTCGACGCGCCTGTTCTGGTTTTCCCCGGCGACAACATCCGCATTCCCGAACGCTACTTCTAGCGCCCCTTCATACCTCTCCACGTCCAACACCGCCGCACGCGCGGAGTCGGAAATTCGCCTTCTTCGTCGGTTTGTTCTGGCGTTGGCTTCGCCGACGAATTGGGGATGAGTATGCCGATCACGCCCAAGCATAGCGCTGACGCGCTCGTGAAAAACAAGGCGCTATCGCACTTTCTCAATTTCTCCCGGGCCCTCGCTGCTGTACTGGTGCTGTTTTTTCATATCCGAACAGCGCTCGTTGTTCCCTACAACTCGCTGCAAGTGCACAATTGGCTTACCCGAACGCTTTTTGCGGCCACCTCATTTGGTCACGATGCAGTGATCATCTTTTTTGTGCTCAGTGGATATTTGGTCGGCGGCGCGGTCCTCAAGCTCGATTTGCGGTCTTCCCATGATCTTTGGGGATATTGGGTTGATCGCATCGTCCGAATTGCGCCGGTTCTGATTGCGACGATCGGTTTTTCGATCATTCTTCAGCGCGAGGCGCCACTGTTCGAGTGCAATGACAGCAGTGTGACCATCCTTGGCAACATACTTGCGCTTCAGAATGTTTTCGTCCGGCCACTTTGCAACAATTTGCCGCTCTGGAGCATCTCGAACGAAGTCGTCTACTACTTCGTCTTTCCGGTAATGATAGCGGCACTCTCGCGCTTATTTTCCGTATGGCTCGCGGTATCGATTGTTTTTGTGTTGCTCATTTGCATCTGGTCGCTTGGCCTCGCTCCCTGGGACGACACCAATATCGTTCTCGACTTTCCATTCTGGCTCATCGGGGCGGGCCTCTGGTTCATACCGGATCGTTTCAATCGGCTGCGCTGGCTCGCATTGTTGATGCTGTCCGCGGCTCTTCTGTTCGGAAGGCTGGATGCCGGCAAAAACTATTTTTGGTTCCGCGATCTGTTTTTGGCTGCCTCTTTTTCGTTCTTGCTGGTGACATTTCTTAATCAACCGATGCCTAAATCAGGCGTTCGCGCCACGGTCGCTACCTATTTCGCCAACTGGAGCCGTTGGTTCGCTGAATTCTCGTTCTCACTATATGTGATCCACTACCCTCTCATTAGACTCTATATTTATTTTGGGCTGAACTCCGGCCTTCACGGAACGCGTTACACCGCGATTACGCCGCTGATCGCCGCGGAGTTCGGGGGTCTCGGCGCGTTTTGTATATTGATCGCGTTGGGATTCAGCTGGCTATTCGAGCGGCCGCGGCGATTTTTCAAGAGAACCATAGTCGCGCGGTTAGGAATTTCCTGATCTCGACGATCTTGTTCGCGAAAGCCGACAAGGAACAAGCCGTCCATCCGACAACAATCGATTCGATTGGAGGTCAGATGCCCATGTCCGCTGCCGCAATGTGACGACAAGCGCTGCTTGTATTCATCGAACGCGGCAACAGCGATGTACTTCGCCATAGTGTTGTCTTTTTGCAGTGCGAATTTCTTTTGCGGCGCGGAAACCCAGGGGACCTTCTCATCTGACCACACGAATGTTCTACTCAGTAGGACACAACGAGGCTCGCGGCTTGATGGGCGGCTCACGATGTTCTTTCGGGCGGCAATCGGTTTGGCACGGTTGAACGGTATCACCGACGATTGCTTTCCAAAAAGGGCGAGTGATGAAAGGTTCATCTGCGTTTTCATGGCTGGAAGGGAATGATGGACGTCGCGGAATATCTCGTTCAGCTGCTTCACTGGGCCGGCGCGGACTGAAGATCGCTCCGGCGCCTGCCGCCGCTATCATGCTCGGTCTCGTGTCGCCCGCGAACGCACAGGTCGTTCCGACGACCATTGAGGGGGTCGCGCCACCATGGAACGCGCAACAGATATTCGATCCATCCACGTTGCCGGTCCTGTCGGATCCGGGTAGCGGCGAACCAGTCCCGATCGAGGACACGCCGGTGAGGTATAGACAACAACCCGGATATGAGACAGTTGGTGTCCGCGCCGGTTCGTGGATGTTCAATCCTTCGCTGATTACCGGCGGCTTTTATGACAGCAACGTCTTTTCATCAAACACCTTGAAGCGATCGGACATCGCCGCCGTCGTCGAGCCCTCATTGCGCGCCCGCACGCTTTGGGAACAGCATGGCATCGACTTGACGCTGAGTGAACAGTCGACGGTCTATAACGCCAATCCCGGACTCAATCAGACCAATGCCAGCTTGAGGGGCAACGCGTGGTTCGACGTCTCTCAAGACATGCAAGTCCTGACGAACTTTGAGATCGCCCATTTGAACCTCGGTGTCGGAACGCTGAGTTCGCCCACAAACGCCGTGCAGCCGACACCATACGATCTTTTTTCGGGTGACGTCACTTTGCGCAAGGAATTCAACCGGCTGACCACCTCGATCGGATTTCGCACCAACTCGTATGACTACGGATCGACGCAGGCTCAGAACGGTGCGACTATCAACGAGGATGGCCTTGATGGTCAGATCTATGCCCTTCACGGCAGGATTGATTACGCGTTTTCGCCGACGCTCGGCTGGTTCAGCGCGGTTGAAGGCAACCAACGCGACATCCGCGGCACGCCCGGCCATCCGCTGGATTCGGAGGGTTATCGGGCGCTGTCCGGCATCACAGTCAGCTTGACCAACTTGATCAGCGGCGAGTTCGGCGCCGGATATGTACAACAGCGTTTTGTCGATCCGACGATCGGCACCATCGACGGCCCCTCCTATCGCGCCAAATTGACGTGGCATCCCACACGCCTGCTCGACGTTCACTTCAACGCCGAACAGATCGTCACCGAAACCTCAGAATCGAGTTCAACCGGCGTTCTCGCCAACGCGCTGCAACTTGGATTCGATTACGAGCTGCGCCGAAACGTTATCTTCTCACTCAGCGGCGGATATGAGGATGACCGCTTCTTCGGCCAGTTGCGCAAAGACCACGTCATCACGACCGATGCCGACATCAAGTATATATTCAATCGCTTCGGCTCGGTTTCGCTCTTCCATCGATACACCGCCCGCGACAGCAATATCCCGATCTTCAGCTTCGAAAAGAATCAGGTAGGAATAAATGTTACAGCGCAATTCTGAGCAGCCGTCCCCTGCCCTGGAGGAGTTGGCCGTGCCGCGGTGGTCCCAGCCGACGGTCGATCTGCGTGAGCTTGCCCGGATCTTGCGCCGACGATGGATAATGGTTGCCACGGCTCCGCTGTGCCTGATCGCGGTCGGGATCACCTACGTCCTTTTGGCAACGACATTATATACTGCCACCTCCACAGTCCTGGTTGACCCCCGGCGTACGAGCGCCATCGAAACCAACCAGTCGGCTCTGTCGATGTCCAACTTCGGGACCGACGATGCGACGATCGAGAGCGAAACACTTCTGATCCAGTCCGTCGCTATCTTGCAACGCGTCGTGGAAAAACTGAAATTGACCGCAGATCCGGAATTCATTCCGACTCCAGGCCTTCTCGATCCGATCAAGAACCTGTTCAGGAGCAGCGGCCCGGCTTCGGGCGCCAGCCCGGAAGAAGCCGCGAGGGCACGATCCGTAGAAATTTTGCAGAAGCGGCTCAAGGTAACACGGCAGGGCACCACATTCCTTGTCGATATCAGCGTCAGTTCGGAATCGCCGCGAAAGGCGGCTGTGATCGCGAATGCCATTGCCGAGGGGTACTTCGAGGAGCAGGTTCGCGCCAAGAACGACTCGACCCGGATCGCGGCCGGTTGGCTCAACGGGCAGATCGAAGGCC
The DNA here is from genome assembly GCA_963756215.1 of uncultured Alphaproteobacteria bacterium. Taxonomy (GTDB): domain Bacteria; phylum Pseudomonadota; class Alphaproteobacteria; order Rhizobiales; family Xanthobacteraceae; genus Bradyrhizobium. The sequence goes on from CAVWMY010000010.1 coordinate 306,018, forward strand.
TGAAGTCACGAGTCAGCGCGTCGGAAAAAGCGGTGGAGGATTTTCGCTCAACCAATAATCTGACGGTTTCGCAAGGCGTTACTGTAAACGACCAGCAGATCACCGATCTCAACAATCAGTTGATCGCAGCCCGCGTACAAACTGCCGAGGCCCGCGCAAAATTCGACCAGGCCCAGCAATTGAAGACATCCGGCAACGATCCCGGCGGCATCAATGCGGCAATTTCGTCCGATATTATTACTAGGTTACGCACGCAATATGCCGATATCGCCAAGAGCGGGGCGGACCTCGCGAGTAGATACGGACCGCGGCATCCCCTGGTGGCCAACGTCCAGGCGCAATTGCGCGACACCCAGCGCCTGATTGACCAGGAAATACAGCGTATTTTACAGAGCGCCGGGCACGACTACGATGTCGCTCGGTCGCGCGAGGCGTCGTTGCTGCAGAGCTTCGATCAATTGCAGGGCGTCTCGAATTCTTCGGGCCAGGCCCAGGTACGTCTGCGCGAACTGCAACGGGAAGCCGAGGCCAACCGAACCCTATATGAATCCTATCTGGCTCGTTACAAGGAGACCACGGCGCAGGAGAGCCTTGAACTACCGGACTCGCACGTGGTCACCAAGGCCAGCGTACCGATCGTGCCATCGTGGCCGAAGACCACAATTATTTTGGGACTCGCGCTGACCCTTGGCCTTGGCGTTGGATGCGTTCTGGCGTTTCTCACCGACTATCTGGACCAGCGCGTGAAGACGCTTGAGCAGGCCGAAGAGATCTCCCGAGTACCGTCCCTCGCCGCCATTCCGCTGATTGGCGCCCGTGAACTTGCCCGGCTCGCCAAACGCGGACGGAACGAACTGAGCCATTATGACCCGAAAACCGCAATACTGTTGCCGCCGCCGTTGCAGCCGCCGTTGATGCGCTACGCGATCGACGAACCCGCCACGTTTTTTGCGGAAGCGGTACGCGCGATCCGGCTCGCACTTCAACGCACGATGCGAATTCAGCCCATCAAGGTGGTGCTGATCACGTCAGCGCTCGAAGAAGAAGGCAAGACGACGCTTTCCGCAAACCTCGCGCAGTCTTTCGCTACGCTCGGCATCCGGACTCTTTTGATTGACGGCGATCTTCGTAACCCGCAACTGACGCGCTCGCTGTGTCCGCACGCCAGTAAGGGCTTGATGGAACTCGCGCTGGGACAGTGCACCGCCGAGGAGGCAATCCTGGTGGATCGCGGCACCGGGCTATCGATCTTGCCGTCAACGACGGTAAAGCAGGCCGATGCCATTACAGAACTGATGTTCTCCGAACGGATCGTCGATGTCATCGATCACTTGCGTCATCGCTATGAATTGATCGTGATCGATTCACCCCCGCTGGTACCGCTCGTCGACGGCCGTGCGCTCGCCGAGCTTTCCGATCGCATTATTCTTGCGTTGGCCTGGGACCAAACGCCTGGGGAGGTGCTTTCCCATACCATGGACCTGCTCGCACCGGTCCGCGACCGGATACTCGGAACGGTCTTGACGCGCGTCGATCTCAGTCGGCTCCGCTTCTACGACTATTTCCGCAGCTCGGCCTATCTCAAGCCTTATGCCACCGCCGAACTCGCCGCCAGGACCTCGAAGTGATGTCGTCATCCGACCAAATGGCGGGATCGAGAACGGCTGCATCGCTCTCCTCCTGGCGACGCTCTCATCCCGTCGTGGCACGAGCCTCGCGGCTGTCCCGCCCGGCGGGTAACGGCCGCGTCGGCGCTACGCCTCTGACCGACTTGATGATTACCGGGCTGATGTTGCTGGTGGTGATAACCACGTTGACGATTTCCACGACGATGCTGACGGATTGGCATGTCCACTATGCAACGCCCGGCGGGATCATCCTCGAGAAGTTTCATCCGGCGACATATTTCACTTTTTTGGCATTCTTCCTGCTGCTGGTTCGGCATGGAAATCCCGTCGGCCAGATCAATCTGATCTTCTCCGATGCAAAGCTGGTCCTGGTCTATCTGTTCGCCTGGTTCTGTCTCCTGCTTCAGATGCTGGTGCTCGAGCGGCCGTTCACGGCCATTGTCGACACTTTTCTGCAACCCGCCATGCTATGCCTGATCATCTGGCAACTATCGGCTTGGCAGAAAAAGCCTCTGGTGTGGTCGTTCCACCTCGCGATGCTGCTCAATGTCGTTCTCGGCTACTACGAATACTTTTCCGGTCACCGCCTGTTTCCGCTGATTCTCGGGGATGTGACCGTGATGGGAGAGTGGCGCTCGGCCGCCCTGTTGGGCCACCCACTCACCGCTTCGGGTCTTGTCGGTGGCTATGTTCTTGCACTCGTTTTGCGTCCTCGCCTCTGCCCGCCAGCCGTCGTGCGGCTGCCGCTGATTGCTTTCTGCCTCGCCTCCTTGATGGCGTTTGGTGGACGGACTTCCCTCGTCACGGTGTTGTGCGTGCTCGGCTTGGTGGTCGCCCTGGAACTGTTCCGGGTCGTGCGCGGCGGGCGTACATCGCTTCCGATGGCGGTCGTCGTGATCTGCCTGCTGTTCGTGGCCAGCGCCGGCATCTTTGCCGCGTTCGAATCCGGCTTCTTCGACAAGATGCTGTTGCGATTCTCGTCCGATAAGGGCAGTACGCTGGCACGTTACGCGACCTTCTCCCTGCTGTCGCATTTTGACTGGAGCGAATTGATTTTGGGTCCAAACCCGGTGCGGGCAAGCGCGCTTGCGACCCAATATGGGCTGGCCTACGGGATCGAAGATTTCTGGGTCTCTTGCGCTGTCCAGTTCGGCATCGTTTGTACGGCGTTGCTATCGATCGGATTGGGCGCCCTGTTTGTAGAAATCGCTCGGCGATCGAGCGGCGCCGTCTGGGCCATCATACTGCTGATGCTTGTGATCGCGGCCAGTTCTGTCAGCTTCTCATCGAAGAACATCCAACTTTCGGAGTTCATTCTCCTCATCGCGCTTCTGCTGCCGCGCGATCCCCGCGCCGCGGCGCCTCCCCTCGTTGACCCCGACGGCCGGCGCCGGCCGATCGCGGCCTATTCCTTAGGTCAGGACAACGTATGACGATCTATGTCGACCACACTCACCTCGGACGTCACGTGACGGGCCTTGAGCGAATCACGCTTGAGCTCTTTTCTCCGGCAGCGCTTGCCCCGCTACAGATCGTTCCGGTCACGGCAAGTGGCACGCGCCAAATGGTGACGACGCAAACGCTTGGATTGCCGATGCGGCTTGCGACCTCTTCGTCGGTCCTGTTATGTCCGGGTTTTCCGCCCAGCCCCTTGTTGCGGCCGTTCGCGGCGCGTGTCCTCCCCTACATCCACGACATTTTCCTGCTATCGCGCCCGGCCGACCTGAATCGGCGCGCACGACTCTATATGGCGATGCCATTTAGACTTGCGCTGCAGCACTATCCGCGCTTCCTCGCCAATTCCAGCGACACAAAGCAAAAGCTGGCGGCGCATTGCCGGTCCGACGCCACCATTACGCTGTATCGGCCGCCCGTCCGTAACGTATTCGACCTCTCACCGGACGAACGAGGCACAAAGAAAATCGGGCCGCTGCGGCTTGTCGCGCTTGGAACCGTGGAGCCGAGGAAAAATTTTGTTGCCGCGGCACGGATCCTCAGTGCGCTTCGTGCGCAGGGCTTTCCCGAGGCCACGCTGGATATTGTCGGACGTCAGGGATGGGGCGATGATTGGCGAACGCTTGAAACCTCTCCGGGCGTGACGCTGCACGGTTACCAGGCAGGCGACCGCGTCAAGCAGTTGCTCAACGGCGCCGACATTTTCATCTGCACGTCGCATGAAGAAGGTTTGGGCTTGCCGCTGCTCGAGGCTCAATATGGCGGCCTTCCGATCATCGCGCCGGATGCGGCTATCTTCCGGGAGGTACTCGATCTCTCCGGTATTTTCATCAATCCAGCCGATCCCGCCGGGGCAGCGACCAAAATCGCAGCCGCACTGGCGAACCCGGGATGGAAATCCGACCACGCCGCACGCGCGACACAAAATCTGAAGCGCTGGAACACATTGGCGAGCACCGACCGGGATGCCGTCATCGATCTGATCGCCGGACTCGCCGAACGACAGGGATCAGCGAGACCGGTGGATTGCCGCAACAATCGTGTTCGGCAGTAACGAGACTTCCGGCGTTCAGTACCAGATGACATTGATGGCGAGAGACTCACTCCGGTTGGTTCCGGATCAGGATTCGCGGGCGATCGCATCGAGCCGCGACGCCGGAATCGACACCATGCGCGGCATCGCCATCCTGATGGTGATGGGCATCCATTCGCTTCAGCAGCCGCTCAATTCCTGGGAGACGGCTGTCGACGCGCTGCTTCGACCCTGCGTGCCGATCTTCCTGTTCGCGTCGGGATATCTTACCGCGCTGTCCGAACGAGTCCCGCTCTGGAAGCGGTTGAGGGCGGCGCTGATCCCCTACACGATCGCCTTCGTCGCGGCCTATATCTACATGGGCTTGCACAATCCGGCGATGGACCACCGCGTCGCCACCACGGTCGCGCGTTTTGTTCTCGCATATGTGTTTGTCTATTATTATGTTTTTGTCTACGTCGGCTGCACCATCGTGCTCTGGGCGGTGTCTTGGGCATCCGGAAAAGGAACGCCCGGGTCGGAACGGCGGCTCGTTGCCCTTCTGCTGCTTTCAATCGTGCTAGGCCTGATCGTTGGAAGCTATCTCGATCCGCTGCTGTTCCGGCGGGGCTTTTCGGACTCCCTGGTCGAGGAAGTCCGCATGCGAGACATCCCGTTCTGGTTTTCCTTCGTGGCGCTCGGCATGCTGATCGGCGTGGCCGGAAAACGCGGCGGTCTGGCTGGAATGCTGGCCCAGATATCGATCGCTGCACCGCTCGCGTACATTATATATGCCGCCGTGCGGATGTTCGGGCTCGGCGATGCCGCCGACTACGATTTCGTTGCCTTTTTCGGCTACGCCGCCGCGCTATGTGTGCTGTTACTTGCCCTCAATCTTCAATCGCCAGTGTTCGCGGCCCTCGGCTCCGGCAGTTATTTTCTGTATCTCTGGCATATTTTCATCGTCATGGCGTTGCGCGATCACGCGGACTTGCGGCAATTCGGGCCGCTCGCCAGTTCCGCAATCACATTTGCCGTGACCGCCGTCAGCAGTGTTCTCGCCTTGCTGGCCGTTCGGGCACTTCTGCCCCGGAATGTTTCCCGCTGGCTCGGAGCCTGACACAAATGCTGTTGCGCAACACCCTGCTCTACATGCCTGCGCAAATCGTCGGACCGCTGTTTCAGCTGATCGCGATGGTGGTCTGGACCCACGCTGTCGACGAACACACACTTGGCATCATCACGCTGGTCACCGCCACACATGAACTGTTGCAGATCGGTTTCCTTGCGTGGTGGTCGCAATACGCCCTGCGGTTTCTCGGCCGTTACCACGACCGTGGCGAGGCGCAACGGTTCTATCGCACCGAAAATGCGATATTGCTCGCTTCGGTCACCATCCAGAGCGCCATCGTCATCGTCATTCTACGCATCGTGATCGCTCCCGACGCCAGGAGCCGGGCTTTACTTCGCCACGATCGGATACGTGATCACGCGCACCCTCAATCTTTATATCGGCGAACGGGCCCGGGTTCATCACCAGATCGGGATCTATTCAATTCAGCAGATCTTCGGCCCCGCGGTCGGTTTTCTCGTCGGGCTCGTCATGATCAAGCTGGTCGGGCAGTCGGCCGAATGGCCGCTTGCGGGCTATGCCTTCGCCCAGCTTGTCGCTGCCGTCATCGTATTGCCGAAACTCGGCCATGGCCGCAGCTTCTGGCCGCTTGATCGCGAAATCATCGGACATGCCCTGCACTATGGCATCCCAATCCTGATCGGAGGTGTGCTTGGCTGGATCGGCCTCAATGCGTCGCGCTTTGTCGTCAACGATATGTTGGGGGTGGCCGCGGCAGGATTGTTCGCCGTCGGCTATGGGCTCGGCCAACGCGCCGCCGCAGTCGCTGCCATGTTGGTCACCGCGGCCGCTTTTCCCTTGGCGGTCAAGAGTATGGAGCAAGGTGGAAGCAAGGTCGCGATGCGCCAGCTGGCCGACAACGGCGCCCTGCTGATCGCAATCCTGGCGCCAAGCATCATCGGCATTTTCATGCTGCGCGTCGAGATCGTGCACTTGCTGATCGCCGTACCGTTCCAGCAGGTCACACTCGCGGTTCTCCCACTCTCGGTGCTGGCTGGTTCGATTCGCAGTGTTCGCGCGCATTTCGGCGATCAGACCTTCCTTTTGCACAACCGCACCCGCCTGATGATCGTGGTTTCGACGATCGATGCGGCGGTGACCGTTCTCGTGAGCGCCGTCTTCATACGCTATTGGGGGCTTGTGGGCGCTGCCGGTGCGACCGTCCTGGCTGCGAGCGCTGCTGCGATCGTCAGTTTCGCAATTGGATTTTCGCGGTTTGGTCTGGCGCTGCCGTTCAACCACCTGATCCCGATTGCACTGGCGACGATGGCGATGGCGGCGTTGCTCAACACTTTTCCGGAGGCGCGATCGTTTGTCGGGTTGGCGGAACACATAGCAGCGGGTGCCGCTATTTACGCCGCATTGCTCGCCTTGCTCTATTCAACGACTCTGCTCCGCTTGTTTCGATTACGCCAGCGCCAGACCGAGCAGCCCTGAGCGCAGCGCTTCATCGTTGCTGCGTTCACAACATCGTCAACGACTCTCCACAACTGCAATTTGTGAGACGCTCGCATGGCAGATCGTCATTCGACGAATGCTTCGGCGTCCGTTCGCCATGTTGCAGCACATCATCGCCATCGTTGCGTCGCAATAATACGATCTCCTGATACTGCTCGTTGGGGACGAATTCTTTCGACATCAAAATCCTCGCCACTGCTGCAGGCACCTGTCGATATTCTGTGCATGCGTACCCCGACAACATCGTCACGGAGCTCGACATGCCGGACTTACGCAAACCGAAGCTTCGCCATCTCACGGTCGATGGCGTTACCATCAACATCCCCTCGTTACCTGAAGCCATTTCGTCCATCGTATCGGCAGCGAAGCGTGGCGATAATTTCAGCGTTTGCACACTCAATCTCGATCATGTTGTGCAATTGCAACAGCGACCGGACTTTCGTGCTGCCTATCGGCGGGCGCGATTCGTAACCGCGGATGGCTTTCCCATCGTGCTGTTGAGCCGTCTTCTGGGAACACCGATCCAACGCACGACGGGTGCCGACCTTGTCGAACCGCTTTGCCAGGCGGCGCAAAAGAACGGCCTTCCGATCTTCCTGATGGGTTCGAACGAGGCGACGCTCGCCGCCACGGCGGAACGTCTGTCCGAACGATATCCTGGGCTCAAGGTTGCGGGTTACTATGCGCCGGGTCGCAATTTTGATGCCTTTTCCAGCGACGCAGACCTTGCGATCGACCGCATTCGCGCTTCGGGTGCGAAGCTCTGCTTTGTCGCACTCGGCGCTCCCCGTCAGGAATTATTCGCAGCGCGCTGTCTCGACGAGCTCAGCGGAACCGGGCTGCTCTGCATCGGCGCCGCCCTCGATTTCATCGCGGGAACTCAGACCCGCGCACCTTCCGTAACACAAAAGATCGGGCTGGAATGGGCGTGGCGGATGTTGCGAGAGCCGCGCCGGCTCGGGCCCCGCTACGCTCGATGCATGGCGATCGTTCCGAGGTTGGTCGCTCGCACCATTCCACAAATTGTCAACGCGCGCATGAGGAAGGCAGCATGACCTCGACGGTGACTCTGGGGTTGCGCGCACGTAACGCTGCGGCCGTCAACAACCGATACCAAATCTGCCTGATCCACCCCTTCGACCCGCGCGGCGAGAAGGTCGGAGGTCTCGAGACCTACATCAGGGATTTCATTACCTTCCACCCGGCGGATACCGATCTGCTCTTCATCGGCGTCAATTCGATCGGCGATCTGAAACTCGGCGAGATTCACCGGCTCACCTTTCGGGGCCGGACCTTCGACTTCCTGCCCATCCTGCGATACTCGGATATCGATGCGCGCGAAGCCGCCCGTAGTATCCGGTCGTCCCTCACCGGCCAGTTCTTCCTGGCGCTGCTGCGCTATTTCGGCTCGATTGCGAGGCTTATACGCGCAAGGAGATGCTCGATCGACTTGCGCCGCGTTGAATTTTCCTGGCTACCGGTCGTCCTCAGGCTGCCGTTCGTTCAGATGCTTCACGGCGAAGGCGCGCCGAAGCTCCAGATGGACTCCCTGCTTCGCAAATATTCCTTCGTTCACAATGCCGGTGAGCGCTTCGCGGTCGCAACCAGCGAGAAGTTTCTTTGCGTCAACCCTTTCATCACCGAGCGGTTGCAACGGACCTATCCGAGCCAGAAGGACAAGATCGATACGCTGTGGACCTGGGTCAACACCGATATCTTTCAGCCGCAGCCCCTACCCGCCAATACCTCCCCGTTCCGGATCGTATTTGCGGGACGATTGGACGAATTCAAGGATCCGCCGCTGATGTTCAGCACCATTGATCGGTTGCGGAAGCGGTTACCGGGCGGAGTTGAATTTCACTATATCGGCACCAGCGATCCGCACCGTTTTTCCGAATTTGCCGCTATCGAAGACATCACCGTCCGGCACGGCTTCAAGGACGCCGCCGGCATGGCTGCAACGCTTGCATCTGTGCACGCCGGCATTCTGACTTCCGAATTTGAGGGTATGCCGCGTTTCGTTCTCGAAACTCTGGGGGTCGGGCGGCCGGTCGCCGCCATACATCTGCCTCAGCTTGAGCCGGTGATCCACGAAGGCGTCAGCGGGTTTCTCGTTGCACGCACCGGCTCCCGCGAAGACATGGCCGATGCCCTCGCGCAGCGATTCGTCGACATCCGTGACGCCATCGACACCGGCAAGATGGACTCCGTGCAGATCGCCGGCGCGATCTCGAATTTCACCCCCGGCATGCAGCTGGCGCGCGTGTTCCGGTATCATCAGGAAATTCAAAATGCGCGGGGCAGGATGGCTGCCCCTTCCTGCTGAGGTCGCATCGTGAATATCCTGATGCTTACCAGCGAGTTCGCCCCTGCCAAAGGCGGAATCGGCACCTATGCGCGCGAGGTGGCCTCGGCTGCCGCCAATCTCGGCGCGAACGTAACGGTGATCGCGCCGGATTATGCCAAATCCACTGCGGTCGAGGATCGGGCGCTGCCTTTTGAAGTCCGGCGCTTTCGCGGCGGCCTGCACTCGATTCGCGACCTCCCCTCCAAGATCGGGCTGGCGCGTCATTATGTCAGAGCGGGATCGTACGACGCCATCCATGCGGCCGATTGGCCGTTCTTCATTCCGGTGGCCCTGTCCCGAAACCTTACCAAGGCTCGCATACTGATGACCGTGCACGGCACGGAGATCAATGAGACGCAGACGCCGCTCAAGAGGTTGGCAATCCGAGGCGCCGGCGTGTTCGGGTCGCGAACCGAAGTAGCCGCCAACAGCCGATATACACGGGACTTATTCCGCGAGAAATTTTCCGTAGACGAGCGGCGCATCAGCGCCATTTGGCTCGGCGTATCGGACTTCTGGTTCGGCATCCGCAGCGGTCGCGCTGCCTCACGCGCCGCCCACGGACTGACGCCCGATCGCATCGTGATGGTTACCGTTGCCCGATTGACACGACGCAAGGGCCATTCTCTTACGCTTGCCGCACTGGCCACCCTTCCCAAGCCGCTTCGCGATCGGATCACGTGGCTCGTCATCGGCCCAGATGGCGAATCCGATTATGTTCAGCAATTCCGGCAGCTCGTTGCGGCATCGGATTGCGACGTCCGCCTCCTTGGCTCGCTTCCCGACGAGCAAATTCGCGATATCTATGCCGCCGCGGATTTCTTTTGCCTGACCGGCGCGCCCGAGCACTCCGGTCGAGTCGAAGGATTTGGGCTTGTCTATCTTGAGGCCGCTGCGGGAAGTCTTCCGAGCGTGGCGACTGCCATCGGTGGCGTCCCCGATGCGGTTATCGCCGACGAAACAGGGTTGCTGGTGCCGCCATCGATCGAACCGATCGCGCGCGCCATCGCAACGCTCGCCGAAGACGTCGATACGCGGTCGGTTCTCGCCGCGGGAGCTCTGGCCCATGCGCGCGCGTTATCGTGGGAGCGCTGCGCGGCCGAAACCTACGGACTAGCCCGGCCCGGAAACCCGAAGCCGCAAAATACCTCCTATGAAATCTCAACCGGGATACCGCTTCGCCAGCCCCTCGCCGCCCAGGGCGGCGCAGCGTGACGATACCATGAGGCGGTCGTCGCTGATTGCGATCTTGCTCGCCTTGGCCACCCATAGCGCGCAAGCCGAAAGCTGCAGCAAGAGCCGCGAGTACCTGATTGGCGACGTCAACGGGGAACTGATACTCCCCGCGCAAGCCTACGAGGATGCATTCAAGAAATGCATGGCGGCGACAGGTATGGCCAATGTCAAGGACGCGTTTGTTCTCAAGGACGGGGGCATTGCCGTGATCCCAAAACAAAACACCATCGCGGCGACTGCGGCGACGCTCGCGGAATTCTGCAACGCCTATCCGCGTGCTGTTCTTCACTTCTTCACGCCTGGAGAAATCGCGCAGATCAAATCAATCTCAAGTGCCGTGACGGTATCGTCGAAGTCGTCGACAACTTGCCAGGTCATCAAAGGTGGTTCCTGATTCACCGCCATAAACTCGTGGTACTTCGCCACGACCTTCCCGCCACCTAAAAACTCGCGAGCAACAGACATGACCGCCTTTTCTCGCCGTCACCTTCTACAAATGACCGCCGGTGCAGTCGCGGCGAGCGGACGCTTCGCAGCCGCAGCGCCACCCACACCTGCACTGACACCTGCGCTCGGTACTGTCGCTGCAAAAAATGGCTTCATGTTCGGCGCAGCCCTCGCCGAAGTCATCGATCATGATGCTTCCTATCGTGATCTCTATATTGCACAAGCCAAGATCGCCACGACCGATGTCGCCCTGAAGATGGGACGGGTCGCGCCGCAGTCTGGTCCCAAGCATTTCGAGGGTGCCGACCGGCTTCTCGCATTTTGCGATCAGCACGGCATCGCGATGCGCGGGCACTGCCTGATCTGGAACGAATGGAATCCGGACTGGATCAAGAACTTGAGTACCAGCGAGCGGCGGAAATTCTTCGATTCCTATATCGAGGAGGTCGTCACGCGATATGTCGGAAAGCTGCAGTCCTGGGACGTCGTCAACGAGCCGTTCTGGCCGGGCCACAAGGCCCCCGGCGGATTCCGGGTCGGTCCCTGGTACGATGCTTTCGGCACCGACTACATCCAGCGCGCATTTGAACGCGCGGCACTGGTCGATCGCACCACGAAGTTTGTGTTGAACGAAGCGCAGACCGAACGCGACGACGAGGTCGGGCTGGCGGTTCGCCGCGGGCTCCTGAAACTGGTCGCCGATCTAAAAAGCGCCGGGGTGAAGCTCGATGTCGTTGGTTTGCAGGGTCACTTGCAACCGAAATATCCGCACGATCCGGCTCGCTTCGAGGAATTTCTTCACGCGCTGGGCGCGCTCGGTGTCGACATCTACATCACCGAATTCGATGTCCGCGACGACACTTTTCCCGATGATGTCGAAGCTCGCGATGCGGCGATTGCCAAGACGGCCCAGCAATATCTGGAAACGGTGCTGCGGCAGCCCGCCGTAAAAGCGTTGATCGCTTGGGAGCTGTCTGACAAATACACGTTCTATCGCGGCATGCCCCAGTACAGGAATGCGGCGGCGACACGGCTTCCCCGTCCGCTTCCCTTCGACGACCAGATGAAGCCGAAGCCGTTGACGAATGTGATCGCACAAGCCTTCGAAGGTGCCCGGCGCGCCGGTTGAACGCCGGGTGCCGAACCAAGGCGAACGGTCTCGATCAGGGCCGATCTGCAATCTGCAGGATTCAATTGAACCCGCGCACGCCTGGGCAAATGTGGATGGGATCGATGAGAAACGTCATTCTTGTTATCGTCACGTTGTGCGTTGCCGGGGCTTCCGCCGGGCAGGCCCTCAGACAGTCATCGGATGCAAGGCCGTCAATGCCGTATAGCGGCACTGCGACCATGCTGACGGACGGCACCATCACCCTGAGCCTGCGCCTCAACAGCGACGGTACTCCGGCCAGCGATTTCTTCACCTACAGGGTCGGAGATCGCGCATATGACGACGTTCTTCGGCACCTCGGCGGGCTCCTTCCCGGTGAAACAAAGCCGTTCCGTCCATGGAAGGATTGATGATGGCGGTAGCGGCGGCGCACTCGGCTCACGCCAACCCCTCGTTTTCCGTTGCAAAGCGAATGGTAGTCGTACCCCGCGCGAGGCGGCACCGCCCGATCGGCACCGCCTCGTCACGGTGAGGTCACGCACACACATCGACGCCGATCTAGCTAGGGTTGTGCGGGCGGCTTTTCCACCCAAACATCGCTATGCTTGATCTGCTCGATGAGCAATTGGGGATCGAATCTCCGGAAGCCTGCCGGAATCTCGAAAGGCTCCGCCGGCTGCGGCTCGTCCCGGATATCGTTGACACTGAGTACTGAGCCGTCCTCGGCCTCGATTCGAATCGGGAATCTGTGAACGACATCAATCCAGCCGGTAAATTCCGGACCATGGGCCGAGATCGCCCGGTAGCCGAGAGCGCTATGCGCGTCGATCGTTTGTTCGCCGATGCGTTCGCAACGCCAATCAAGCTCGTCGACGGCTCCGGTCAATTTCGCCATCGCCTGCCATTGCCTGCACGGACGATCCGGATCAACCGGTACGAACAGCCGCGTCAGCTGGCTCGATTTACGGGCGTCCATGAAAACGCGCGACGCCGGCCGCACAAAATAGGCGACCGGTTTGGCCCCATCAATCAGGAAGAAGCCATTCGCCGCATCGGGCGTTTCGATTCTTTCCTTGAGGCCGGCGACGCGAAGTTTGCCGGCCGGCACGGCCGGGCCCCCGTCGCCCTTGGCGATAACAAGACTTGCTGAGAACTGCTGCGCGTACGCCGGCACGCCGCCGCATAGTAAGGCGCCTGCAAGCATTAACCGACCAAACCAAGCCCGGCCTGGCGGCGGAACGATCGTCGAATCTTTGTGCATCTTCGAAATCCGTGAAGGAACCCCGCCGCCGAGGCGGCATATAAACGACAACGCCGACCAGACCATTGGGCCTGACCGGCGCCGCCTCTACGAGATCAGATCATGATCTCGTAGCGATCTGAGTGCGGATCACTCGGTGTAGGGCTGATCGACCGCCTTGCTGAAGTCGAACGCGTCGAACAAATCTGCAAGCGCCGGGCTGTTGGTCGGCACATACGGATTGTTCTTCGTGAACGTTGGGTTCGGGAAGTTGTCGCGGCTACGATTCGTGAGAGGCTTCAGGTCCCAGTTGCGCTCGATGAACTTGAGCACCGACACCTGGTCGCCGTAGTTGTGATAGACCTTGCCACCCGTCGAGTACGGCGAGAGGATCAACATCGGAATGCGGGGTCCGTCGCCGAAGAAGTCGAGCGACTGAATGAATCCCGAGTCCCAGTAACCGCCGGCTTCGTCCCAGATGACGAACACCGCGGTCTCCGCCTTCAGCTCCGGATTGGCATCCAGCGCCGTGAGAACGTTGAGGACGTAGGCTTCAAACAGATCCACCTTCGAGCTCTGCGGATGACCGTCGAGCAGACCATCCGGCTTGCCGAACGACACCGCAGGCAGGGTGTTGTTCTGGATCGCCGTGATCAGATCGGCCGTATCCTTGATGTGGGCGGTCCGGACAGCCGGGTCCGCCATGATCGAGGTCGCGTACTGGAACGGGTTGCAGATCTGGCAGTAGGACACGCCGAGAGCGTGCGCCGGATCGGCAAGGGCCGCCGCTGTCAGGTTCGGGTTAGCCGGATTCGCGGCAACCGCTGCGTTGGAGAGCGCAACGGCGTCGTTATACGCGCCACCGTAGTAGGCCCACGGAATGTTCTTTTCGATCAAGGCATCACCGATGGTCCGAAGCGGTGACGGCGGCAGGTTGCTTCCGCCCGCCAACGCACCGTTCGGCAGGAAGCCGGGGTTCACGTTGTTGAGCATGTAGTAGTGGTTGGGCTGGCAGTTCGGCTCCGCCGCATAGGGCAGGCTTTCGAGGTAGCTCACGATCGGCTTGACGCCGGGCTGAAACACGTCGGCGCAGGCGCTGAAGTTGCCGTCGACGCTGTACTGATTGACGGTGCCCGCCTTCGGATTCGGATTCGCGATCTGGTTCGCCGGCGGCGTTGCCGGATTACCATGGCCATCGCTCCAGAATTGCGCGTCAGCGCTGCCGAGCATGACGTGGTTGGCGGCGGTGCCACCATGGAACGACTGATGGAAGTTGTCGCCCAGGGTGAAGCGATCGGCCAGCTGCTTCAGAACCGGAGCCTGTTCCTGCAGCGTGTTGTAGAAGCCCATCGAGTTGCCGAGGCTCTTGTTGCCCGACGAATACGTCGCCATGACGAAGGGGAACAGATCGTTCAGGCAGCCCGAGCTGTTGGTCTTCTTGTTGGCGCTGGCAACGCTGCAATCGTTTTGTTGCCAATCGGTGTAGAAGCGGTGCGTGGTGTCACCGGTGTAGTCGTCGTCGCTGAGCTGAGGACCCTGCAGCAGGAACGGCCCCGTCAGACTTCCAGCACCAGGAACGCGCGTATCGAGCGAATTCGCCGGCAGGCCGGTCGCACCGCTGGTCAGGATGTCGAGAGAAGCCGGATCCATGTCCTTCTCGACGCTCGCTTCAGCGATCGTCTTGAACGGAGCGCCGGTATCGCTCTGCGTCGCCGGTGTGCCTTCGGTGTTCGGCTGCGGCATCACGTTTGCGGCGCCGTAGGGTGACTTCGCAATGGTCGGAGCGCCGATGTAATAGGACGGCTGACCCGCGACGGAGAATTGCTGTGCCAGCGCAAAGTTCGGGCCCGGCGAGCCGTCTTCGTTCACGATGCCTTTCGACAGCAGGTTGGAGATGGTCTCTTTCTTGCCCTTCGGCTTGTACACACCGAAGGTGTGATCCAGGCCGCGGTTCTCACCGATCAGCACGACGACATGCTTGATCGGGGACGCCGTCTTCACAGTATCGGTCGATTTCTTGACCTTGGCTTCGACGGCATCAAGCTTGATGGCGTTCTGCCCGGTGCTGCTGGAATGCGCACGCGTATCCCAGCTGCTTCGGCCAAAGTCCGACGCGTAGGCCGCGCCGACGACTGCCGTCGTCAGCACGACGCATAGCGCCGTCGTCGTTCTAAATCTCAATTTTGAATTTAACGTCGATTTCATCTCGACCCCATTTGTTAGAGTTCACGCGGGGACACTTAGCGAGACAACATGACGCAGGGATATCGTTGTTGTTAAACCGCGAAAGAAATTCAGAACAATTCAAAAACACTCAGTCGTGCGACGTATCGACTTTTTTCGCGCGGTCATTTTACGTAAATGCGCGTCGAACTTTTCATTGTGTGCCGCTCACGACCACAACGCTCTTCATCATGAAGCGCAGACGGTCATTCGGCGAATCCGGTCGCCGGTTGCACAATGGATTTCGCACCACTTGTCTAGTGCGACGACTTATCCAGTGATGAGCCGCCGACGATTGCGCTGGATATATTTTGATGCGCCTGCCTCGACTGCATGACCTGGCGCAACGCCGCATAGTGCAAATCATGGACGGCGGGATTGAACAGCGACCATGGTTCAGTGCTTGCGAGCAGCGCCGGCACCGCCGCCGCCATCAGGTTGCGGTAGTTCTTAAAGTCCGCGGCGGCCTCCGCGGTCCGTCCTTCCGTGACAGCGACATTAATCTGCCGCAGGATAAGGACGATCTGCTTGAGCGTCGCGCGCGCGCGCATGCGTTGCTGCTCGCCACCCGACACGCTGGTGTTCTTCCGGTCGGGATATTGCTCCGTCAGCTCTCGCAATTCACCGCCGATGGTATCGACTGCGAGCGCGACGATATCTTTATCCCCCGCCGATATAGCCGAGGCCAGCACGGTATTAAAATCGTCGACTTCCTTCAGCGTCTCGCCGGCGCCCTCACGCTCATAGGGTTGCGCGCCGTCACCCACCGCCGTGAGATAAGCCACGAGATCGCTTTGGTCCTGTGCGGACAGTCCGAGATCGAAAACGCCGTCGAAGTACCCCACCACCTGATTGTAAGTGTCAAAGCGACCGTCATGAAAATATGGCGCATTGAAATTGGCGTTGCGCAGCGTCGGCGTTTTGAACGAACCGCCCGAACCGACGTCGTGCTGCTGATGGTCGACGAAGGTACCCGATGGAATGTGGCAGGCCGCGCAACTCAGCGCCGCGTCGTGCGGAAATGGCTTCTTGAACAATACCTCGCCCCGATGCGCCGCGTCGCTCGCTCTTCCCGTCAATCTCCCACCCGGGCCGAGGCTGGGGTTGGATAGGAAGTCGATGTCCTGGACGTAAGCGACGATCGCATCGAGGATTGCGGGCGACGGCTCGGGGCCGGCGAACTCGTTGACGATGACGTTGCGGACGAAGTCTCGCAGCGACGGCATGCGACCGTCCAGACCATAAGGCGCCAGATAACGCGCTCCACGAAGGCTTGGGATCCTGACTGGATCCAGCATGAAGTTGTTCGCCTTCGGATTGAACAGCGGACCGGTGGTGTCGAAATTGCCCGGACGCGTCGACATCTTCGGCATGAAGAACTTGGCGTTGCCCGTGCCGTTGACGTGGCACGTGCCGCAGCTCACGCCGGCCTGTCTCGCTACCCCGCCCAGGATTGCGGGCGAACTGAAAGCCAGATTGCCGAGATTGACCATGTACGACTTGCCGCCGGCGAATTCCGAGTGGAATGCTTCGCGAGGCTTGTCGAGCGCATCCTCGTCCAGTTCGGTCCCCGGAGGCAATGTGGTTTGATTGCCGTCGACAGGAAAGGCCGCGACGCGGCCGTGAAGACTTACGGCCGAGAGCCCTAACGCGAGGGCCACGACGACCCATGCACGGTGACCGGTCATTGCTAGTTGGCTTCCAACGTCGAGCGCTGCAGCCCTATTTTGTCCGACGCCTCTTGCAGCGTGACAGCCAATTCCTCGCTCGTCTGACGCAAGGCGGGAATGTCGATTCCACGCAGATCGGGCACTGCCACGATCGCTTTCAGCTGATCGATCTTTGCGGCCACCGTCTCGGCGCGCCTGGCGTCGGCGGCGGCGAGCGCAGCGGAAAAAATCGTTCGATAGGCGAAATCGATGCCGGCGACGTTGTTGCGCATATCATCGAGTGACGTTCCGCTGATGCGGGACTCGCCGCCGTCGGCCTTGCTCTCGCCGACCTCATAAGCCAGCCGAACGGTGCCGTTGAGCAGCCCCTGCGGCGACAGCGGCATGTCGTGAAGCCTGGCGTGAAGACTCTCGAGATGTTCAACAAGGGCGTCGGCGTCGGCTTGAACGTCCGTGCGACCCGAACCGAACAGCTTGGCTTCGATGGCGTGAAAGCCGCTGCTGGCATTGGGCCACGCGTCGATCTGCGCGTCCAGTTCGGGCACAAAGCCCGCCGTAAACACTTCTGAACGCTCCCAACCGGCGCGCGCCGAAATCCAGGCTTTCTTCGCAGCCGCCAGATCGTTGGCAGCGACACGTTCACGCAGATCGCGTGCGCCAGCCAGCGCCTCCCCGATACCGACGATCATGTACGGGCGATAACCCTCCGCTGCATTGTCGAGCGGGGTCGCAGCCGCCGCGGCTATGCTGATTCTCAGCAAGAACGCAAGACAGAGCGGAACTCTCAGATCGATCATCGTTGTCACGCCTCAAACCGTAGCAAGTTGCTACAGATGCAACACAGCTGCTTTCCGACTGTTACCAACGTAATACTGTCACTTCGAATTACAGCGATTTACAGCACATTTCGCTACAGCCGATCGTCACCAATGCAATACCTCCTGCTACTGATGCAACGCTGTAACCTCGCTCGGCAACATCGTCAGTTTCGTATGCGGTTTTGTGACGAGATTGTTATCGGTTGAATTTTTCCGATGGAAGAATTTTTAAGCCGGTAACAATTTTGCGTGAGACAAAATTCGGCTACTCCTGCGCGCGTATCGCAAGAGCGCGCATCTGTCCCGCGCGGGCGATAAGTTGTTCGCATTACTCGATAAGATCGATCTCGCCAGATCGCTTCATGATCGCCTGACTTCGAAGCAATTGTCTTTTTCAAGGCTCACATGTTCGCCGACGCCGAAACCCTGCAGCTTTTTGTATTTGTCGTGCCGCTAGGCATTTTTTGCGGTGTGCTCGCGTTGGTTGATATTCGGCGCGGGATTATTCCGAACCGGCTGAACCTGGCGATCGCCGGCCTCGGACTGGTAAGAGCGGTCGCCATTGGTGGTGCGACGGCGGCCGTCGCAGCGACAAGCGAGGGCATAGCCATCGGAGCCGTCTTCTGGGCGCTGCAATGGCTTTATTTTCGCCTGAGAAAAATCCCGGGCCTCGGTCTGGGCGATGTCAAATTCCTGGCCGCCGCAGGATTGTGGGTCGGCATCAGCGGGCTGCCGTCATTGTTGCTGGTCGCGACGCTGACGGCGCTCGCCGCTGCCGGAATATTGAAACTGTCGGGACGAAGCATGACACGCGAGACGTCGTTGCCGTTCGGCCCGTTTCTGGCGGCCGGCCTGCTGGCGACGATAATCCTGCAAGGGCTTGTCGGCGTCGCCTAACGCGCCGGACCGAATCAACGCAGTGCAGGATCAACGCCGCGTGACGGCGCTCACCGGCAGCAGCCGAACTTCCCCGCTCGATGGACCCGCACCGGGCTGCGGCAGCGCCAGCACCGCCGTGCGCTGATCCTTATCCATGGTGACTTCCCTGCCCTGGATCGAACGCAGCTTCCATCCCTGATAATCCTCGCCGACCTTCAGCCGTAGTGCGGCCTTCGTCGCCTGATCGATGAAGATTCCGAACCCCTCGTCACCGCTGACGATAGTCCCGACCAGCGAAAGCTGAGGCGGTTCGATCTCCTTCTTGCGCGGCGGTGGCTTGACGGCCACCGGTTCCGAAGCGACCGCGGCCGGCGGTGGGCGCCGGGAAGGTGAAAAGATCGGGCGGTCGCGGGTACCCGACAGCCGGCTGAGCGGAATGCCCCAAAGCGGGTTGGCGCTCGGCGTTCGCGCCGGCGTGGCCGGCGGCGCGACGGCGCGCACCGTCGTGACCGGTTCGGCAGGAGCAGGCCTCACAGGCGACGCAGCAGGCTTCACTTCCTCCGTGAAATCGCTATCCAGCGCTTCGTTGGACGCGGTGGTCGACCACGCGGTGCCATGGACCGACAACGCCAACAATGCAACACCGATCGCCGCTTTGCGCATCATTTCGCGCCCCGCCATTGCCCGGATACCGTCAGCAGGATACGCAACTTCTCCGCTCCAGGACCGGAGGCGCTAAGCGGGGTCTGGACCACGAGTTCATCGACGAAAAGAAACGGCATCCCTGCTTCCAGATCGTAGAGCAATTGTTGCAGTTGCGGCTGATCGATCTCGCAGCTCGCGATCATGCTGATAAACCCGGTCTTCGACGGCGATCCCTGCAGGTCAAGCTGCGTGGAGAGCACGTTCCCGCCCAGTTTTACGACTGCGCCGGCTACGCGTTGGAGCAGCGTCGCCCCAGCGATCGTGACGGTCGCACCTTCGAGATAGGCCGAGCCTGAGGGCATCGATACATCACCATGAGCGCCGCCCGGCGTAACGGCTTTGCGGTCCTCCAGTTGCTCCAGCATGGCTGCCGCAGCCCCGACTTCGGCGCGTTGCCCAATAATGTCGACGACCGACGTCACGGCGGTGAACAACAACGCGACGACAGGCACCCACATAGATCGTTGCCGCCACAATCGGCGAGGCCTCGATAAATTTCCTTGTTGCTGCGAATGTGCTCACGTCCCGGACCCAAAGTACGCTGTCAGATGGGCTTCGATATGAAACCGCTCGCCCTGCTCGTTCGCCGCACGTGTGGTAGGTGCGAAAAACGTGGCACGGGTAAACTGCGGCGATTGCTCAATCAGGCGAACGAGGGAGGGCGCGTCCTGCGTCATGCCCACGACCTGAACCTTGTCGCCCTCGATCCGCAGTTCTGTCACATACGTCGTGTCGGGCAGCGCGCGCGAAATCGCCTCCAGCACCATGATGCTCGACGGCGTGGTCTGCTTGCGCTTCGCCAGCAGTCCCAGGCCGGATCCCGGTGCGTTCGGGTCGAGCCGTAGCGCCGCGCGACGTTGCGATATCCGACGTTGCAGATCCGCCTGCTCGGACTGCAGCGAATTGTCGAGATAGGCTGCAACAAGCAGCGAGGCGGCGGCGACGCCTCCGGCGGTGAGCAGAACGGTGCGCAGAAGCCGTGGCAGGCTCAACTTTAGCCCGATCGGGCTTTGCAGCAACTGGTCGAGCAGCTTGATACGGACCGGTGAGCCACCCGCGAGCTCGACCGTGCCGTATATTGCGACCGAAGCGGCACTGGCCGCACGCGTGAACTGAAGCAGCGGTTGGACTGCAACTCTTGATGTCGCGGCGAGCGTCACTGCAATTCGATCATTTGCTCCCGTCACGGGCGGACTCCACCCGAACACCGCATCATTCGGGCTCCAGGGCGTCAGACGATCGATTTGCGCCCGAATCATGCCGTCGAGGAAGCCTCCAGCCTGACTTGGAAAGTCGAGCTCGTTAGCCATGAAGCGACCGACTTGCAGTTGGACCTCGACACGGCTGCCGCGAAACGCCTCTGCCCAATCCGCGGCTAACGCTGGATGGGGCCTGCCGCTATCGAGGTGAAATGAAACCTCGGGCAATGCTGGACCGTTTTTCGCCGGGATCGCCTTGGCGATGATTGCGCCGTCCTCGCCTTCTTCGAGCAGTATCCGGCGCGAACGTACGAATCGGGTCGTCGCCGCACCAACGGCGTTGGCGACAGCCTCGATCCACCCGCCGAACAGATCCTTGATTTCATCGGTCAACGCCATTTCAGAGCGCCCTACGCTTCGGAGCAACGCCGCGAGGCGGCACCTCATCCTGCCAAGACATCACACGATAGGGCTCCGTCTTGTCGCCGAGCGCAATGACGGCTTCCGAAACGTTGCGACGGCCGTTGCGGAACTTGATCGTCGCCTCGATCCGGTAACATGGGCTTTTTGCCGTCGCCGGATCGCTCGCGGGCGGCGTGGCCGTGTTCGGAGACGCGAACGGATCGGCTGCCGCGTCTTTCTTGTCCGCCTTGTCGGGAAATGCGGCAAGAACCTCCGGAGCCGCAATCGTGGCGTCAATATCGGGCGAGCCATTAAAGACTGTCACAAATGGTAACGCGCGATCCACCAGTGCGGGAGGCAGGCCGACGACGAGCGCCAGCTCGCTGACATGCGTAAACAGCGACTGCCGCGGCGAATAGTTCAAGCCCGCGGCGGCGTAGAGCGCTTCCTCGTCATTCGCGCTGCCGGGCATCGGCCGGGTTCGCCATCCGACAATTCGCTCCGCGTCGTCCATCGCGGCCGCCTTGTTCGCGCCAAGCCCGGCAAAAAACCCGGCAAGCGCTTCCTTGGGCGCAAAATTGAGGTCGATACGGGCGGCCTCGGACGTGAAGGCGACGGAAACGTCGGCGTCATCCATCCGAAACTGAAATGTCCCGCGCAGCGGTCGCCCCTTCTCAACCGCAAGCGTCAATTGATAGGCGGTGAGTTCAAGCCCGGCAGATACCAGCGCCTCGGCCTGCAAGCTGGCATCGTCGATCGCCAGTGCTTGCGCGGATGCGGACAGATACAATGAGAAAATCATTGCCAGCGCCGACAACGCCATCAATATCCAGAGCACGGCAACGATGACGATGCCCTGCTCCGGGGATGGCGCGCCGGCGCGGTCGTGCGTCACTGCGTTGCTCCCTGCTTCGCATTGCCGGCCTGCGTATCTTCTTGACCGTTGGATGACGCGTTGGCCTTGTCGTCGCACTTGCCATCCGGTTGCACGCAGTCGCTTGGCGCCTGGACATGAACCGGCGTCACAGTAGAGACGGATAACACCCGCTGCGTCTCGGCGTCACGTACCGTCAGCCTGACGAGAGCCGGCAATTTGTCGGCTCCTCGCCATGTGCTTTTCCAAACCTGATCAGGACCCGCATAGGCAAACGACAGGCGGTATGGCGCGCGCAGCAGCACCACCGGATCCCCGAAATGCAATTGTTCCGTCAACGACGACGCCGACGGCAACGGCGTGAAGCGTGCCCGGGACCGCACCGTCACGAATTTCCGGCGATCGGTCGTCTCTCCCAGGCGCACCACCTCCAGCCCGGGCCCGGCGTTCGGTCCCAACGCAGTACGTACGAACATTACCGAAAGCTCTGCCCCCTCGAACAACGGATGTCGCGAATCGCGATTGGCCGGAACATACTCGGCCGCGGACAGGTCGGCGCTGATCCGTTGCAACGCCGTGCCGATCTCCTCGCTGCGCTGGATGCGGTCTACGCCGCGATTCCAGTTTGGTAGCCATTGCGCCGTGATGCTGGCAAGCGCGGAGAGCACCAATCCCATCAGCGCCAGCGCGACGATGGTTTCGATCAGCGTGAACCCGGCCTCGCCGGCACGTCGCCCGGTCATCGAGGGGGTCATTCGGAATGCCTCTGGGTCAAACGAACCGTGCGCAGGTCGGAGACCGCCCCGCTGGGAGACTTGACGCGAACCCTGACAAGCTCCGGAACCCACAGGACGTCGTCCGCATCGGGGACCGTCCAGTCGCCGCCGAGCGGCCTGACCTCGACGCTCCATTGATAATTGTCGGTTTTTCCCGTGAACGTGCCGGGTTGAAGCTTGGCACGCGGGGGAATTTCCATGGTCATCACGGTGCGCGCGACCTGCGTCAGCGCGACGTGACGCTCCAGCGCCCGCACACCGCGAGTATTGGTCGCCATCAACGAGCCGATCGCAACCATGGAGACGGCGACGAGCGCAAGCGCTATCAGCACTTCGATCAGGGTGAAGCCGGCCTCACGGCGATCAATTGGCGGCGACGTCACGGGGAACAACCTCGATTCTTCCGGTCAACCAGTTCACGCGAATTTCATAGCCCGCATCGAAGCGTGTCAGCGCGATGGTGCCTCCGCATGACGTGCCATTGGCAAAAAAGCTGATGGTCGACAGCGCCGCCCGCTGCTCGCAGGTCTGAGGCAGCACCGCATCGAAACGCACGTCATCGGGAATCAGAACGGCGGCGCGCGACGCTCCGGAACGAATCGCGCGCGTTTCCGCGTCGACCAGCGTGGCGACGCCGGTCCCGCGCCTGATTGCAGCGTTACGATCCGTCTTCAGCAGAGCCGCGGTCTGCAGCGCGTAGGCCTGCAGACGGGATCTCGAAGTCTGGTGTGGAATGAACGGCAACAATACGGCCGCCAGCAACGCGATGATGGCCAGGACGCACACCATCTCGAGCAAGGTGAAACCGCGCTGGGCGACGTCACTCATTTTTTGCGGTGTTGTTGTCAAGTGTGATGTCGGCGGCGATGCCGCTGCCGCCTTCCTGGCCGTCCGACCCATACGACATGATATCGTATGGGCCATGCTCGCCGGGTGAACGGTAGACGTAGGTGTGGCTCCAGGGATCATTGGGAACGTTCCCGCCCCTCAGATAAGGACCGTTCCAGGCGCTGACACCCGGCGTCTGCTTGACCAGCGCCGCCAAACCTTCCGATGTCGAGGGAAACCGGCCGGCATCGAGATAAAACAGATCGAGCGCGCCGGCGAAGCTCTGCAGCTGGATCTTCGCGGCCTTGACCTTGGATTCGCTGAGGTAGTTGAGAACGCGCGGGCCGATCAAGCCCATGATAAGGCCGATGATGGTGATCACCACGAGCATCTCTACCAGCGTGAAGCCTTCCTGCCCTTCGTCTCGTTCGAGCTCGTCTTCGATGGGCGCAACGAAAAATCTGCCAATGGCTTTGAGCGATATCATGACGAGCCAACCTTTGATTTATCCGACGAGTTGTGTGACCGACAGCAGCGCGGTCATGACCGACACGATTAGTCCGCCGACTACCGTGCTGATGGTGACGATGGCAAGCGGTCCGACGATGCCGACGACGCGGTCGAGGCTGCGCTGCAATTTCGCTTCATAGAATTCGGCGACCCGGCCGGACAACGCGGGCAGTTGCCCGGTCTCCTCCCCCAGACGCAGCATTCGAACCGCCATCGGCGGCAGACTGCTGGCGACCGACAGCGCGTCCGACAGCTTGCCGCCATGACGGACCCGATCCGCCGCCGCGGTCCAGCTGTCCTCACTTCCGGTTACCGCCATGATGTCGACCAGAATGCGCAAGGTCGCCGTCAAGTTTACACCGCTGCCGAGCAGGACACCGAGATTGCGGCAGAACAGGCTAGTGCGATAGTATTGAAAGATACCGCGGATGCCGGGCGTGCGTGAAAGCGCATTCATGATCGCAGGCCCCGCACCGGGCCGACGCAATAGCCACCAGACTCCAGCGACGACTGCGGCGGAGCCGAGCAGCATCGCCGTCGCATTGGCCCGCAGAAAGTCCGACAGCTTGATGAAGCTACTGAGCGCAGTATCCGATTTCGATCCGAAATCCTGCAGCACCGCCGAGAATTGCGGCAGCACGAACAGAATGAAGAACAGCATGACGCCGGCCGCCGCCACCAGCACGAAGGCCGGATATTGCATCGCATCCGTCAGCTTACGGCGCATCAACTCGGATCGCGCCCTCTCCGCCCCCAACATTTCGAGCACCTGATCGAGCGTGCCGGAAACTTCGCCGACCCGCACCAGCGCGGCGTACATCGGAGGGAACAGCATCGGATAGTCCGCAACCGCATCAGCCAGGCTCTCACCGCTGAGAAGCGCCGCGCGGAGCTTGCCGACCACCGGACGCAATCGCCCGACATCGGCATCGCTGGCCAGCAACTCAAGCGCGGCGTCGAGGCGAGCGCCCGCTTTCAGCAACAGCGCCATATCCCGCGTGAAGGTCGTGATCTCCGCGGCGCTCGGTCGACCGAACAGGCCGAACCCGCCGGAAGTCGCCTTGGCGCCCTTCTCTTCGACGGTCTCGATCGGCAGCAGCCGCAGATATTCGATCCGGCGCGCGACTTCAGCCGACGTCGGTGCCGAGAGCGTGCCGTTCACGATCTCACCGCTCTGCGTCAGGGCCCGATATCGAAAATTCGGCACGCATTCACCGGACGGTTGTGACACGGAGGATTTCGGCGGGCGATGTCAGGCCTGCGCGGCACTTGGCGACACCGTCGTCGAGCATGGTCGTCATTCCAGCGCGGATAGCCATTTCGTCGATCTTCAATCCGTCGGTCTTCTCCCCGATCAGCTCACGAAGGTCGCCGGTCAGTTCCAGAAGCTCGAACACGCCAAGGCGACCGCGATAACCCGTGCCGCTGCAGCGTTCGCAGCCGCAGGGCTCCTGGAGAACCTCACCGGCATGAAAGCCGAAGGTCACGAGCCGGGGATCCTCGGCGAGATCGGCGTCTGTGAGAACTCGCGGTGTTTTGCAGCGCTCGCACAATTGGCGCACAAGCCGCTGCGCGATCACGGCGCGCAGGACCGACCGGAGCAAATAACCTTCGATCCCGAGATCGAGCAGGCGCGGCACCGCCGCTGCCGCCGTTTCAGTATGCAAGGTCGTCAACACAAGATGCCCGGTGAGCGCCGCGTGGACGGCCACATGCGCGGTCTCGGAATCGCGCACCTCTCCGACCATGATGACGTCGGGGTCCTGGCGTACGAACGAGCGCAGCGCGGCCGCGAATGTCAGCCCGATCGCCGGCTTGATCTGAGACTGGTTGACCCCGGGGATTTCGTATTCGACGGGATCCTCGATGGTCAGGATTTTCCGAATTGGTTCGTTCAATAGCGACAGGATGGTCGCGAGCGTCGTCGTCTTTCCGCTGCCGGTTGGTCCGGTGATCACGATCATACCGTGCGGCAATTTCAACAAACGCCGCAGCGTGACGTCGTCGCGCGATGAAAATCCCAGCTTTTCGGCCACCAACAGTCCGCGGTCCTTCGGGAGGATACGGATGACGGCGGATTCGCCATGCTGGGTCGGCATGATGGCAACACGGATGTCGATGTCGGTGCGCCCTGCCCGCAGCCGCGCCGCGCCATCTTGCGGCAGGCGGCGCTCTGCGATGTTGAGGTTGGCGACGATCTTGATCCGGGAAATCACCGCCTGTGGCAATACGCCGGCCGGCGCCGCAACCGGCCGAAGCAGGCCGTCGATTCGCATACGAACGACCAGTCCGGCGGAGAACGGCTCGATGTGAATGTCGCTGGCGCGAAGCTCGACCGCTTTCTCGAGCAGGTCGTTGACCGCCCGCACCACCGGCGCGCCGCTGGCGAGATCGCGCAGGCTCTCGATATCATCTTCACGCGGTTGTGACGTCGGGTCTGCGGTCGCGTCGGCATCGTCCGCGTCCAGCCGCTGGTTGAGAACCAGGGCAATGTCCTCCGACGCCGCGACTTTGATCACGACGCCCGCACCCAGCACGATCTGCGCGGCGCGCTGCACAGCCATATCGGTCGGGTCGGCGACCGCCAGCGTGGCTCGATCGCTGGAGGAGCGATATGGAAAAACCATCGTCTCGCGCAGGAAACGTTGCGAGAACGACGCAACCAGCGGCGCCGCCGCAGTCATTTCCTGCAGTGTTGCGCGCTCGAGCTGGTGAAACCGCGCCGCCTCGTCGGCGAACTCGTTGGCCGAAAGATTGGCCAATTCCCAAAGCTTGGCCTGACGGCGATCGGATCCACCCTGGTCGGCGGCGTCGGCACGACTATCGGCCGTGGTCAAATATTTGTTCTGGCGCAGATATTCCACGAACCGCGAGGACAGATCGCTGGCCATTTGTCTCCCCCCGCTTTCACAGCATTCCGGATTGATCGACCGATCACGGGAAGTCGCCCGGCCGTCAACGGCAGTTGCCGGCAGCTTGTCGGTTATTGATCCGAAGTGTGACAGCCGTGCGAAAACGAGTTGTATACGAGTCTCGAAATTTTTTTGACGGTCGACGCGCGTCTTCGAGCGTGGCGCGATTTCGTTTTGAATCAAGGTGATGAGTTGGCCTTACAAATTATTGCGATGACACGCTCCACCGCCTGCCGGTGTCGTCAATTATTTCTGTCATGTTGCAACGCTAAGCATGGCTGCTTGCGTGGAGGAATCGCTGCCAACAATTCTGCGAGCGTAAACGCACAATCGGAATGTTGGAAATAATGATGGTACGCGTCGGCAGACTTGGCCGGTACCGAGTAATCGGCCGCAATCTTTTTGGCGCATGCATCCTGTCGTCGATCGGACTGCTGGCTTCGTGCAATTCGGCAACAATCGGGTCGAACAATGACGGCGCGCAGCTCGACGTCATGGACAAGATACGTTCGCTGGATCTTCTGCCGCATCAACCGCAATCGGGCGGCGGCGGCACCGCGACGGCACTTGGCCAGGGCGCGACCAGTCGCCCCGTCATGTATGACGGGGCCGAGGTGACCGCTGTCTCCGACGAGCGACCGCAACAGAGGTCCAGCGGAAGCGGATTTGATCTCAATTTCGAGAATACGCCGGTCGCAACCGTTGCGAAGGTGGTGCTCGGCGACATCCTCGGCGTCGGCTATACCATCGATCCGCGCGTGCAGGGCACGGTCAGCCTCGTCTCGGTGCGGCCGGTCGCCAAGTCCGATATCGTTTTCGTCCTGGAGAATGCGCTGCGGTTGAGCGGCGTTGTGCTGCTGCACGACACCGCGGGCTATCGGCTGACGCCGCTCGGCGATGCAGTCGGCGCGGGCCGGATCGACGCCTCCAGCGCAAACCCCGAACCCGGCTTCGGCGTTTCCGTCGTGCCGCTTCAATATGTATCGGCGCAGACCCTGCTGAAGCTGATGGACAGCTTCGCCACCAAGGCCGGTTCTGTCCGCGCCGATGTGACCCGAAACCTCCTGCTGATTCAAGGAACCGGCGCCGAACGCCGTACCGCGGTCGATACCGCGCTCAGTTTCGACGTCGACTGGATGCGCGGTCAATCGGTCGGCATTTTCCCGATCTCGAGCGGGCCGCCGGCGCCGCTGATCGCGGAACTGGAAAAGATCGTGGATTCCGGCGAGAATGGTCTCAGCCAGAACATTCTCAAATTCCAGCCGATGGCCCGGCTCAACGCCATCATGGTGGTCAGCAAGAACCCGGCGATGTTGCACACCGCGGCGACCTGGATCAAGCGGCTGGACCATGCCGACACCGAAAGAACCAGCGTTCACGTCTATCAGGTGAAGTACGGCGACGCCCGTCAGATCGCGCGCGTGCTCACCGACATGTTCACCGGCGGCTCCTCCTCCAACCTGCTCGATAGCCCCGACAACCAGCTTGCACCGGGATCGGGCTCCAGCACGACGTCCAGCGGCTTCGCGACCAATGCCAACAACAATGGTGGCGGTACGCCGTCGACGACGAACGGCCTTGGGGCGCAAGGCGGTGGCTCCGGAACGGGATCGGGATTTGGATCCGGATTCGGCGGAACATCGTCCTTCGGCTCGCGCGGGGCAAAGGCGAACGGAGGCGGCTCCGACGCGCTCGATGCCGGCCACGGTGCAAGCTCCGGCAACGGCCAACCGGTGCTCCAGGATGTGCGGATCACGCCCGACACCGTCAACAACACGCTGCTGATCTACGCGGACCAGGCAAACTACCGAATCATCGAGACCACCCTGCTGCAGGTCGACAAGCCGCAGCTCCAGGTCGCGATCGACGCAACGATTGCCGAGGTAACGCTCAACAACGACCTCAGCTACGGTGTCCAGGCGTTCCTGACCAGCCATAACCTCGGGCTCGGCGCAAACAAGGGATCTATCCTCAATACCCAGTCGATCGCCCCGCCGACCCCGGCCACCACCGATCCTACGACGGGTGCCGTCACGGCTGCGGCCGGCGCCTTTATCAATCGCGCATTCCCCGGCTTCAACTTCCTCATCGGTTCCGAAGCGCAGCCGAGTGCCATTCTCGACGCGTTGCACTCGGTGACGAGTTTGAAGGTGCTGTCCAATCCCTCGCTGGTGGTCATCAACAACCAGGTGGCAACACTTCAGGTCGGCGACTCCGTGCCGATATCCACCGGCAGCGCCAACGTGCTGACGACAAGCAACACCATCGTCAACACCGTCGACTATCGCGACGTCGGGGTCATCCTGAAGGTGTCTCCGCGCATCAGCGTCAACGGCGATGTCCGGCTCGACATCGAGCAGGAAATCAGCAGCGTGTTGCCGACCACGGCGGCGACCCTGACGCCGACGGTGTCGGAGCGGAAGGTCAAGAGTTCGATCTCGGTGGCGACCGGCCAGACCGTGCTGCTGGCGGGGTTGATCAGCGAGCAGCAGAATGGCACGCGTAACGGGATTCCGGTGCTCGACCAGATTCCTGGCCTCGGCGATGCCTTCGGACATCAGGACAACTCTTCGATGCGCACGGAATTGATCATCTTCATCCGGCCGCAGATCATCCGCAACGGCTCGGAGGCGCATACCGTCGCCGAGGAGCTGCGATCGAAACTGCGTGGCAGCATTGCCACGACTGCCACAAATCGAGCGGTCACGACCAGTGTCCACTGAAAGCCGAATGCCGATGACTGGTGCTTTTATGATCCGCCGCACGCGAATGGCCGCGAACGTACGGCGATGCGTTGCAGTCGCGCTGCTCGCCGGACTCTCCGGCGTCGCGACAGTGCCGTCCGCCCGTGCCGATGCGCTGGCGCGCGGGACCGCGGCGTATTCCCGCGGCGACTACATTCGCGCCGCGCGCGAACTGACCCCGTTGGCGCAACGCGGAAACGCGAGAGCCCTCGGTCTGCTCGGCTTCCTCTACGAGCATGGTTTCGGCGAGCCGCAGATCTATAGCGTTGCGGCCGATCTCTATGCCCAGGGCGCGGTGCAAGGCGATCCGTTTTCGCAGGCGATGCTCGGGTTGATGTATGACAAGGGCCACGGCGTCCCGCTGAATTTCGTGCTTGCCTACAAATGGCTCAACCTTGCGGCGGCACGCGCCTCGGGAAGGCAGCGAGACGACTACGCAAGGCTCCGCGACGCCGTCGCGTCGAAAATGTCGACCAATGAAATCAACGAGGCGCAGCGCCTCACCTTGAGCTGGGTAGCTACCGTCCCGGGCCCGTTTCCGCTGCTGGCGCCCGGCGTTGTTTATTCCGAGCACCATCCCCAATAATCCTGCGGGAACATCACCCAAATCGTCGCCGCTTCACTGCGGATGAAGCTGCGGACGCGGTCGGGTGAAAGACGGGCGTCCCCGCTTGAGACCCCAAAGCGGCTGCGCGAGCGTTGCGATCGCTTCGGCGGGATCAATCGCATCGAGGCAGACCAGGTCGGCCGGACCGCCGGACCTGATGCCGTAATCCTCGATACGCATCAGCCGCGCCGCGGCGCCCGTAACCATATCGAGGCATCCGGCAAGATCGGCCGGCCGGGCCACATGGCAGACATTCGCATAGAGGTTCGCCATCCGTATCAGCGAGCCGTCGCCGTAAGGTGTAAACGGATTGAGAACATTGTTGGTCGAGATCGAGCAGGTCACGCCCGCCTTGCGCAGCGGCTCCGCCCGCACGACGCCGCGCGGCACCGCGTGGTCGTGGCTACGCCCCATCAGATGCAGGTCCGTCGATGGCAATATCGTCACCGCCACGCCCGCGCCCGCAAGCCTCGCGGCGATGACGTCGAACCGGTCCGGCGGCAGCAGCGACATCTGGGTTGCATGCCCGACCGCGACGCGTCCGCCCCACCCGAATTCTTCCGTCTTGCGGCACACATATTCGGTCTGCATGCCCTCGGTAGTCTCGGCAAGATCCAGATGCATGTCGATGTCGACGTCGAATTCGCGTGCAATGGCAAATATCCGGTCGATCTGGCCGCGTGGATCGGTGTCGAAATAAGGCGCGGCGCCGATCGCGCGAGCGCCCCGACGCAAACCCGCGATCAGCAATTCCTCGGTGCCGGGATTGTTGGTAAGCCCCTCCTGCGGGAAAACGCAGAGCTCGATATCCATGGCCCAGGCGTAGTCGCGCGCGAGTTGGTCGACCGCCTCGAAGCCGATCATTCCAATGCCCGGATCGACCTCGACATGCGTGCGCATGTGCATGGTGCCCTGCGCGATGCAACGCTCCAGGGTGCGCTTTCCCCGCGCGTAAACGTCCTCGGCGGTGAAGTCGCGCTTGGCGGCGGCGGTCTTGCGAACCGCCTCGGCGACCGTGCCCTCCTCGATGTGACAGCGGTCCATGATGCAGGTCTTGTCGAGATGGATGTGAGTCTCGATCATCCCCGGGATCACCAGGCATCCCGCCGCATCGATCTCCCGCGCATCCGTCTCCAGGCGAGGCGCGATGGCGGCGATGGTTTCTCCGCGGATGCCGACATCGGCGATACGCAGTTCATTGCCCGACAGCATGCGGGCATTACGAATAATCAGGTCCATCAAATCCCCACTGCCGGACTGGCGCCGAGATAGGCCTCGTCCAGTTTCGTATCGCGCAGCTCCGCCGCGCAGCCCTGTGCGAGCACGCGACCGCCGCCGAGCACATAGCCGCGATCGGCAATCGCCAGCACATGATCCGCCATCTGATCGACGATCAAGAGGGTCATACCCTCGTCGCGCAATTTCGCAAACTGCCCGAACAGCTCCGCCGCGACCGCGGGCGCAAGACCGAGCGACGGCTCGTCCAGAAGCAATATCTCCGGCCGCGCCAGCAGACCACGGGCAACGGCGAGCATCTGCTGCTCGCCGCCGGACAACAGACCCGCGGCGGTATGCAGGCGCGGCCGCAATCGCGGAAAGCGCTCCAGCATCGGTTCGATCTCGGTGGGTGTAAAATCACGACGTCGGGTCGCACCAAGGCGCAGATTTTCGGCAACGGTCAGATGAGGAAATACCTGACGTCCTTCGGGCACCAGGATCAGGCCGGCGCGGGCGACAAGGTGCGCCGTAAGTCCTGCAAGCTCGGTGTCGCCGAACCCGATGCTGCCGGTCACGGGACGCAGCAGGCCGCTTAGCGCCTTCATCAGGGTCGACTTGCCGGCGCCATTGGGACCGAGCACGGCAATGGTCTCGCCGCGCCCCACCTGCAAGCCGATCCGGTCGAGCACCGCAAGCGGTCCGTACCCGGCGCTCAGAGTTTGCACATCGAGTACACGATCGCCCGCCGGCCGCGCCGCTGGCGCGCGAGCCACGCTATGAGAACCGAGATAGGCCGCCTTCACGGCAGGGTCGGCGCGAACCACGGCCGGCGGGCCCGCCGCAATGCGCCGACCGGCATCGAGCACGACGATCTCATCGGAAATCGACATCACCAGCGCCATATCGTGTTCGACGAGGACAATCGCGAGGCCGGCACGCGCGAGGCGGCGAAGCAAACTGCCGAGCTTGACCGTGTCGGCATCGTCGAGTCCCGCGGCAGGCTCGTCCAGCAGCAGCACGGACGGTCTTGTGCCGAGTGCCCGGGCGATCTCCAGCAGGCGCCGATCGACATGCGACAATGTCGCGGCAACCCTGTCGTCTGGTCCGCAATAGCCGACCAGGGCCAGCAGCGCGCGCGCCAGTTCGGCCGACGCGACGCCACGCCATGCGCCGCGCAACAGGCCAAGACGAACATTGTCCAGCACGCTGAGAGTACCAAAGGGTTGCGCGGTCTGGAACGTGCGCACCAATCGATCACGCGCAACTTTATCGGCGGCGTTATCGGTGATGTCGCGTTCGCCGACGTGCACCTTGCCCGAGTCCGGGCGTTGGAAGCCGCTGACAAGATTGAGCAGCGTGGTCTTGCCGGCCCCGTTGGGACCGATCACGCTGGTGATGCGTCCGGCCGGCGCTTTCAAGTCGACGCCCGCCACCGCAACGACGCCGCCGAACGCCACGCGGACGCCTTCGGCCACCAGATCGCGACCGGACCCCGAAATATGGGCAAGCGCCGGTGCCGTGTCCGCCGGCGAAGCGTTGACGGATTTTCCTGGAGCCACAAATCGCGCGATCGCGCCGGCGATCCCGCCCGGCGCCATCCAGAGCACAATCAGCAGGCCGACGCCGAAAACCAGCAACCGGTATTCGGCAAGACCCGCCAGCATCTCCGGCAACAGCACCACGACCGCGGCGCCGACCAGCGGTCCGAGGGTGCGGCCGGCACCGCCGACCACCACCACCAGCAGAAACAAAATCGACTGCGAGAATGGAAACGAACTCGGCGCAATGAAGCCGGTGAGCGCCGCCTGCAATCCGCCGGCAAGGCCCGCCGCCACCGCCGACAGCACAAAGGCCACGGTGCGCACCGGCACGGGCCCGATACCGATGCTGCGCGCCGCCGCCGGAGCCGATGCGGTCGCCTGCATCGCAAGCCCGAGCGGGCTTCGCACGAAATAATGAAATGCGAGCAGCGCCAGCGCACAGAAGCCGCAGGCAAGTAACGCCGTGCCGCCGGTGGTGAACGGCGCCGGAATGCCGGCGAGTCCGCTGGAGCCGCCGGTCAAGTTTTGCCATTCCACCGAAACCGACTCGACGATGAAGCCGAAGGCGATGGTAACCATCGCCAGATAGGGTCCGGTGACGCGCAGCGCGGGAATCGACAGCAGCGCCGAAACTGCTGCGACCAGCAGCACCGCGAACGGCAACGCCTCCCAAAATCCGAAGCCAGCCTTGGTGGTGAGAATGCCAACACCGTAGGCGCCCAACGCCAGAAACCCGGCCTGACCAAGCGATACTTCACCGGCAAGCCCGAGCAACACGTTGAGGCCGACGCCGACCAGCGCGGTCGTAGCCACCGTTCCCAGCAAATAGCCGTAGTAGCCGGGCGCAAACAGACAGACGACGGCAGCACCGACGGCCAGTGACGCTGCGGCGACTAGACCGAGTACCTTCATGCGCATGCGTTCACACACGCGCCCTGATCCGACCACCGAACAATCCCGACGGCGCCAGTGCAAGCGCCGCGATGACGGCGGTGAACGTCACGATCTGGGTGCTGGAAGATCCGAGCCAGGTGGTGGCGCAGGCCTCCACGAGGCCATAGGCGAGGCCCGCGATCACGACACCCCAGGGGTTGGTCAGACCACCGAGGATCGCGACCGCGAATGCCTTGATGCCGAACAATGTCCCCATGTCGTAGGCCACGTTGTAAAGCGGCGCGATCAATATTCCGCCGATCCCGGCAAGCAGCGCCGCGGCGGCATACGTCAAAGCGATCAGCCGTGTCACATCGATGCTCATCAGCCGTGCGGCGTCCGGATTATCGACCGCCGCGCGCAGCTTTAGCCCAAGTCCGGTCCTGACCATGCCGACGTGGACGAGCCCCGCCAGTCCCAATCCGACCGCCGGGATCAACACCTGCAATGGAAAGATGCCGACATTGCCGATGACCCAGGGATCGTCCGCCAGCGACGACGGAAACGCGCGCGGCTCCTTGCCGAACAGCACCATCGCAACATTGTCGAGCACGATTCCGAGTGCGACCGTCGCCATCAGCCAGGAATTCGTACCGCGAACAACGAAGGGCCGAACCGCGACGCGCTCGACGATCAGACCCCAGACCGCGCAGACGAGCAGCGCCGCCGGTATCGCCGCAAGCACCGGCCAATGCATCCCGACCGCAAGGACCTGGCAGACCACCGCCCCCAGCATCACCGACGACCCCTGTGCAAAGTTCACGGTGCCGGACACGGAAAACGTCAGCGTGAACCCAAGGGCGATCAGGCCGTAAATGCTGCCGAGGCTCAGCCCGGAGACAAGTGCGGTCGCGAGCATCGATCAACCCGCGACCGGCTCGATCTTATCTCCGTTGTAACGGACCATGACATAATCGTTTTCATTCAACGCGTCGTGGTTCTCGTCGGTGAAAGGCTTGGTATAGTTCTTGATCAGTCCCTGATAGCCGTCGATGGCGAGAAAGCCTTCGCGCAATTTAGGACCTTCGCTTGATCCGGCTTTGGCCAGCGCAAGCGCGGTCAATTGCATCGCATCGTAGGCGTTGGCCACGCCGACCGGAGGGGTGACGTCGCCGGGGCCTTTGACATCGGGATATTTCGCCATCATCGCCGCGAGCACGCGCTTGCCGACGTCGTTTTGCTGCCCGAAGAAGCTGTAGGTCTGCACGAAATGCACCTTGCCGGCCCACGAGCCCGCCAGTTCGGGAAAGCGTCCGCCGGAAATGCCCCAATGCGACACCACCGGGACTACCCAAGCCGTGCGCTGCAACGACTTGATCACCTGCGCCCCCGGCGCCGCGTTGCCGACCAGGATCAGCGTGTCGGCGCCGGCGTCGCGCAAGCGCTGCAACTGCGGCGTCATGTCGACATCCTTGTCTTCGAACTTCTCTGCACCGGCGAGCTTGATACCGGCGGCGGCCGCGGCCGCCGTCAAGCCACCGAGATTGGACTCGCCCCAACCGTTGTTGACAAGCATCAGCCCCGGCGTCTTTGCGCTAAAATTCGTCATGGCGTGCTTGATCAGCGCGCGGTCCACCAGCACGTCGACCGCCGAGACACGAAATACGTAGTTCGGATTGCCGCCATTGCGCGTGATGTTGGTGGCGGCAGCCCATACTCCCATGAACGGCACCTGCGCTGTGTTGACCAGCGGCACGATCGCTTGCGAAACCGGACTGTCGATGCCGCCGAACAGGATCGCGACGCCCTCCTTGTCGATCAGTTCGCGCGCCGCGGTCTGGCCCTTGGCGGGATTGAACTCGTCGTCGCGGCGGACGAGTTCGAGCATGCGCCCGCCCAGCACGCCGCCGCGCGCGTTGATCTCGTCAATCGCGATCGTCAATCCACGGGTGATCCCCTCACCCGACTTTGCCGACGGGCCGGAAAGTGCGGCGACAAGGCCGACCTTGACCGGCTCCGCGGCGAAGGCGGGCCGGCCGATCAGACCTCCGAGAGCGAGCCCGGCGGGTATGGCGAGAGCTTGGCGACGCGTCAGATTTGTCGGCATGTAAGACACTCCGCTTGAAAAACAGTGGGGAAAATCTTATGCGGCCGAAGCGCGGCGCCATCGCTGTCGCCGCGTGTCAAAGGCCAAGGCATCGTCGACGCCCACATCATGTCAAGCAAGCGACATGCCATGCGCACATTACGTAAGCCGTTTCGTGGCCTTGCCCAGGAGTTTAGCACAGGGCGAGGCCGCGTGAAGCGTTTCTGAACATGACCTGCCCGTTTATTGTCATCAAGCGCCCATAATTTGCGCACGGATTTTCTTCGCAGGTGCCGCATATACCCTGCAGCAAGGGGTTTATGACCCCAATCGCCGCCGCCACGATCGAGACCGCTTCGAGATGTCGACTGCAACCCGCTCTGAGTTCGAAGCATGAACAAGCGCCTCACCATTATCCGGGAAGGCTTGGTCCTCGGCCCGGCCGGAGACGTCGCGCCGCGGGATCTGCTGATCGAGGACGGTCGCATCCTCGCGATCGACAATCCCGGCTTCGGTGTATCCGAGCACGCCGAAACAGTGTCGGCCTCGGATCGGATGCTTATTCCGGGCCTGGTCAGCGCACACACGCATTCGCACGGCGCACTCAACCGCGGCGCGGTCGAGGACAAGGTCTCGCTCGAAATGTTTTTGACCGGTGCCGGCGCCGGCACGCGATCGCGCGGCATCGACGACAAATATCTGAGCGCGGCCCTCTCCGCCGCGGAGATGATCCGTAAGGGATGCACCGCCTGCTTCGATCTCACGGTGGAATTTCCCGCGCCCTCGCGGGAGGGAATTTCGGCGGTCGCCCGGGCCTACCGCGATGCCGGCATGCGTGCGGTGATCGCTCCCATGATCGCCGACCGGACAATCTATCAGGCGCTGCCGGGCCTGTTGGATGCGCTTCCGGATGAATTGCGGGCGCATTGCGCTGATCTTCGCGCCGCGCCGATCGAAGACACGCTCTCGACGTGCAACGATATCCTGGCGAACTGGGAGTTCGACCGCCGCTCGATCCGTCCTGCGCTCGGCCCGACAATTCCGCTGCATTGCTCCGATCCTTTCCTGATCAATTGCGCGCGGCTGGCGAAGGAACACGGCGTGCCCCTGCAAACTCATCTTGCGGAGTCGCGCGCGCAGGCGTCGATCGGGCGGACGCGATACGGCAAGAGCCTCGTGGGACATCTGGAAGAACTCGGTTTTCTCTCCGAGCGCCTGAGCGCGGCACATGCCATCTGGCTCGACGACGATGACATCGCGCGGCTGGCCCAGGCCGGCGTGCGGGTGGCGCACAACCCTTCGAGCAATCTGCGGCTTGGATCCGGCGTGGCGCCGATACGAGAGATGCTGGCCAACGGAGTTGGAGTCGGGATCGGCACCGATGCCAGCAATACATCCGATGGACAGAACATGTTCGAGGCGACCCGCCTTGCCGCCTACCTGTCGCGCATCGATGGATTTGTCGCCGACACCTGGCTTTCGTCGGATGAGGCTTTCCGTCTCGCCACCGAAGGGTCCGCAAAAATCTTGGGCTTCGACAAGATCGGTCGACTGGCTCCGGGATATGAAGCCGACATCGTGTTCCTGCGACTCGACAGCCCCCACTTCGTGCCGCTGCGTTCGCCGTTGCTGCAGATGGTGTTCGGCGAGAATGGCGCTTCGGTCGATTCCGTGATGATCGGCGGCCGAATAGTCTTTCAGGACAATAAACTTCTGACCCTCGACGAACGGTTGCTGCGGCGGCAAGCGCAGGCGGCCGCGGACAGGTTGGACAAGGCCGATGGCGGCCTTTACGGATCGACCGCGGCGGTAGCAAAACTGGTTGGCGCATTCTGCGCGGCTCAAGGCTGCACCGGCCACGCACTGCCGCGAAAACTGACCCTCGCCTGCCAAGCATGATTTGGCGCACGCATGCAAAGCTCTTCCGGTACGATTTTTGCTCTGTTTGCACGGAGCTGGCACCTAACTTGGAGTAGACCATGAGTGGACTTGGAGGGCTCAACAAATCGCCCAACGGCGTCGTCATCGGGCTCGTTCAATTGCAACTGCCCGTCGTGGTGACCAAGGCGGACCTGGCGCGGCAGACCGAGCGCATCGTCTATATGGTCGGCAAGGCGCGGCGCAATCTGGGCACGATGGATCTCGTGGTTTTTCCGGAGTACTCGCTGCATGGCCTGTCGATGGATACAAATCCCGACATCATGTGCCGGCTCGACGGCCCCGAGGTCGCCGCATTCAAGCAGGCCTGTATCGATCACAAAATCTGGGGCTGCTTTTCCATCATGGAATTCAACCCGGACGGCAATCCCTACAATTCCGGGCTGATCATCGACGACCAGGGCGAGATCAAGCTCTACTATCGAAAGTTTCACCCCTGGGTCCCGGTCGAACCGTGGGAGCCCGGCGACATCGGGATTCCCGTGATCGAGGGTCCGAAGGGCGCCAAGATCGCGCTGATCATTTGCCACGACGGCATGTTTCCGGAGATGGCGCGCGAATGCGCCTACAAGGGCGCGGAGATCATGATCCGCACCGCCGGCTACACCGCGCCAATCCGCCAAAGCTGGCGCTTCACTAACCAGGCCAACGCGTTCCACAATCTTATGGTGACGGCCAATGTCTGCATGTGCGGGTCGGACGGCACGTTCAACTCCATCGGGGAAGGCATGATCGTGAATTTCGACGGCAGCGTCATCGCCCATGGCACGACGGGACGGGCCGACGAGATCATCAGCGCTGAGGTACGCCCCGATCTGGTGCGCGAAGCGCGAATTCACTGGGGCGTCGAGAACAACATCTATCAGTTCTGGCACCGTGGGTACGTCGCGGTGAAGGGCGGCGCGATGGATTGCCCTTACACCTTCATGCAGGACATGGTGGCCGGCACCTTCCGCTTGCCCTGGGAAGATCAGGTCAAGGTGACCGACGGCACGCCGTGCGGTTTTGCGGCGCCGACAAGGATGTTCGGCGCCAGCGCGGCGAAAGCTGCGGAGTGATAACGGGCGGCGGCGTTGTCGTTGCACACAATCGCGACAGAGGCGCCGGCGCTCCGATCTGCAATAAGCCGTCATCCCCCCGCGCATGCGGGAGATCCAGTACTCCGCAACTTCTCGCCTCCATCGCAGTCGTCCGGGAATGCTGGATCGCCCGCGTTCACGGGCGATGACGATCGGGTGTGCCTCCGCGCTCTCGCGACGCGATGCGCCCGGGTTTTGCCAATCGTTTTCGCCCAGGAAATCGGAGGGCGCGGGCGCCCCTCAACAAACGAGGGCGCGGGCGACCCTCAAGTGAGGGCGCGGGGAATGCCGGGTGCCCGAAGCACCCGCGGCCCGTGTGCGAAAGTAGTGTGCACACGGTAGTCACCACGGTCGCGCCGGAACACCCGGCATTCCCGCACGCAATGGTTTTAACGGCTTATGCCACGCTCTCCCCGGCGACGAATTCGTCTTGTCACCGTCGTCGGCGGATTGGCGGCGTTGCAAATCCCGGTTGGGCTCGCAATACCTCCGCCGGCTTGGCACCAGCAACGGGTGCCAGGACCACATGGTTTTGCCGTACGCGACCCGTCTTCGCCAGGAGGCTCGGCGGCATGTGCACGTCCGCCCGAGCATTGATGAAGCCGGAAGCAACATCGTTCGTCCACGCGCCGGCCCGATGCTCACCGGCGTTCAATCGAACGCCCGCCCTGCAACGCCTTGCGCGACGACGCTGCCGCGTCCACCGCATCCCGTCCCAACGTTCGTGACGATGGCCAACGCCCCTCTTTCGGAACGGGATGGCGCGGGACAAAGGGGTGATTTGGGTCGGAAGGGAAGAGGGATTATTTTTGCGAACAAGGCTGGACCGGCCAAATCAGCTTGATCCGGCTCGGCAAATTCGTTGTTGCGCGCACCCGCAACGAGCGCCGCTACTGGAAGCTGCGCCGCATCATCTCGCTTAGTTTTGGGTGTTAATCTCGCTCAGACCTCCTGCATACAATTACGCTATTGAGCCTATTATTTAGGCTCAGGTGGACATGTAGAAATCGTGAGCGAGACGTGACTTGCCAAAATAATCTTATCATTTCAATCAACGGATGGCTTCCGAACAGTAATTAAGCATTGGCACAAAAGTTGCGATCCTGGTTTGGAGCTCCGCCGCTCAGGCGAGCCACGCAATTGATGGGGCGGTCCGCCCGCCAGAGGAGCAACACATGGATTTCGGGAGAATCTCACGACGGCATCTGCTGCAAGGTGGTGCGGCCCTGACGCTCGGCTCGGCGCTCGGGGTGCGGTCTGCGGCCGCCGCCGGCATGACGGCCGGTTTCATCTATGTCGGGTCGCGCGACGACTACGGTTACAACCAGGCGCACGCGCTGGGGGCAGCGGCGGTGAAGAAAATGCCGGGCGTCACGGTCGTCGAGGAAGAGAAAGTCCCCGAGACCGACGCCGTGGCCAAGACCATGGAATCGATGATCAGTCTCGACGGCGCGACGCTGCTGTTCCCGACATCGTTCGGCTACTACAATCCGCAAGTCACCAAGGTGGCGAGCAAATATCCGAAGATACATTTCGAACATTGCGGCGGGCTGTGGACCGACAAGGATCCGAAAAACGCCGGAAGCTATTTCGGCTACATCGACGAAGCCCAATATATTTCCGGTATCGTCGCCGGCTATTCCACCAAATCCGGCAAGCTCGGCTTTGTCGCGGCCAAGCCGATCCCGCAGGTGCTGCGCAATATCAATGCCTTCACGCTCGGCGCCCGGCTCGCCAATCCGAAAGCCACCACGCAAGTCATCTTTACCGGTGACTGGTCGATGCCGGTCAAGGAGGCCGAGGCGACCAACAGCCTGATCGACCAGGGTGTCGATGTACTCACCTGTCATGTCGACGGACCCAAGACCATCGTCGAGAATGCCGCGCGCCGCGGCGCGATGGTCTGCGGCTATCACGTCAATCAGGGGCCGCTGGCACCGAAGGCCTATCTGACCGGCGCCGAGTGGAACTGGGAAGAGCTGTATCCCAAATTCGCCAAGATGATCCAGGCCGGCGAAGCCATCCCGAATTTCTATCGGGGCGGCCTGAAAGAAGGAGTCGTCAAGTGCTCGCCTTATGGCGAAGCGGTATCGGCCGAGGCGCGCAAGCACGCCGACGACATCAAGGCCAAACTGGTTGCGGGCAATTACACCATCTTCAAGGGACCGATTGCCGACAACAAGGGCAAAACCGTTATCACCGCCGGCACCGATCGCGGCCAGCGGGATCCCGACCTAGAAAGCATGGATTATCTGGTGGAAGGAGTTATCGGAGCCGTTTCGTGACGTCGGAGGCGGAGCCCATCGATACGGTCGCGATCTCTCCCGCGGCCGATCCCGGATTCCTCCAGCGCTACGGCGCGACCATCGAATACATCCTGATTCCGGGCGCGGCACTGATCGCCGCGCTCGGGGTGTTCGGCATATTCGTGCTCCTGTTCGGCAAGGATCCGCTCGACCTGTATTTTTACATGTATCAGGGCGCATTCGGAACGTGGTTTTCCTGGCAGAACAGCCTGACGCGGGCCGCGCCGCTGATTCTCACCGCGCTGTGCACGGCGCTTCCGGCACAACTCGGCATGGTGATCATCGGCGGCGAAGGTGCGCTGCTGGTCGGCGCGCTCGCCGCGACCGGTGCCGCGCTGCTGCTGCAATCGACGCCGCCGCTGGTGGTGCAGATCGCCATGGTTTGCGCCGGCATGGCGGGCGGCGGCCTCTGGATCATGCTCTCGG
Source organism: uncultured Alphaproteobacteria bacterium (assembly GCA_963756215.1). Lineage (GTDB taxonomy): Bacteria > Pseudomonadota > Alphaproteobacteria > Rhizobiales > Xanthobacteraceae > Bradyrhizobium. The sequence continues at coordinate 347,698 of CAVWMY010000010.1, forward strand.
GCGGGTTGCGGCAATATCGCGGCGTCAACGAAACCATCTCCAGCCTGCTTCTGGTCTACATCGCGTTCGCGATCCTCAATCATTTGGTCGAGGGACCGATGCGCGATCCCGCAAGTCTCAACAAGCCGTCGACGCGCGAGATCGGCGCCGCCAACATGATCGGCTCGATCCCCGGCACCGACGTGCATTGGGGCCTGGTGTTCGGCATCATTGCCGCCGTGGCGTCTTACATCCTGATCTATCATACCGTGTTCGGTTTCGCGGCACGGGTCGCCGGCGGCAACATTCGCGCCGCCAAGATCGTCGGCCTCGGCGTCAACAAGCTGATTCTGACGGTCTGCTTTCTGGCCGGCGCCGCGGCCGGGCTTGCGGGAATGGTTCAGGTCGCCGCGATCGAGGGCCGCGCCAACGCCAACCTCGCCGCCGGTTACGGCTATACCGGAATCCTCGTCGCCTTCCTCGCTCGACAAAATCCGCTGGCCATCATCCCCGTCGCGATCCTGCTCGGCGGGATCAGTGCCAGCGGCGGCCTGTTGCAGCGCAGGCTCGGCCTTCCCGACGCCTCGGTACTCGTGCTGCAGGGAATCATCTTCGTCGCGGTGCTGGCCAGCGACGCGCTGTACGGGCGAATAGGCTTCCTGAAAGGAAAATCCTGATGCCGGATGGGACGATCGGTCTGTGGACCGTGCCGCTCGCGGTGTTCGGCGGCGCCGTCCGCGTCAGTACGCCGTTCCTGTTCGTCAGCCTTGGCGAATGCATTACCGAGCGCAGCGGCCGCATCAATCTCGGCCTCGAAGGCACGCTGGTGATGGGCGCGATGAGCGGCTACGGCATCTCCTATCTGACGGACTCGCCGTGGCTCGGCGTTCTCGCCGCCGGCTGTGCCGGCGCCCTGCTCGGCGCGTTGCATGCCGGCATCTGCTCGCTGCCCCGGGTCAACGACGTCGCCGTCGGCATCGCGCTGATGCTGTTCGGAACCGGGTTGGCATTTTTCCTGGGCAAGCCGCTGATCGAACCGACCGCGGCGCGACTGCCCGCCATCGAGTTCGGCTGGTGGAGCGACATCGCGCAGGTACGCGAGGCCTTGCGGATCAATGTGCTGTTCCTGATCGGCGTCGCGCTGGCGCCGGTGCTGTACTGGGCATTCCGGACCACGCGCTGGGGCCTCTTGATCCGCACCGCCGGTGAAAGCGCCGACGCCGCCCGCGCCATGGGATATTCCGTGCTCGGGATCCGCTTGCGCGCCACCATGGTCGGCGGCTTCCTGGCGGGAATCGGCGGCTCGTTCCTGTCGCTGTTTTACCCCGGCAGCTGGAACGAGGGCCTGTCGAGCGGCCAGGGTATCACCGCGGTCGCGCTCGTCATCTTCGCGCGCTGGGATCCGATGTTGTGCCTGTGGGCGTCGTTGCTGTTTGGCGGCGCCGCGGCGCTCGGGCCCGCGCTGCAATCGGTCGGCGTCACCTCCGGCTACTATCTGTTCAACGCCGCGCCCTACTTCCTGACACTGGCGATCATGGCCATCACCTGCTCGCCCAAGCGCACACTGACCGGCGCGCCGGCCGAACTGTCGATCACCCGATGACCATCCGATAGCCCTCCTTGCGCAGGACAAACCATGGCTGAGCGCTACCTGAAGTCCGAACCCTATGCCTGGCCGTATAATGGCGATCTTCGCCCCGACAACACCGCGCTCGTCATCATCGACATGCAGACCGACTTCTGCGGCGTCGGCGGTTACGTCGACAAGATGGGGTACGATCTGTCGCTGACGCGGGCGCCGATCCAACCGATCAAGCGGCTGCTCGGCACGATGCGCGACCTGGGATTTCTCATCATCCACACCCGCGAAGGCCATCGCCCCGATCTGGCCGATCTTCCCGCCAACAAGCGCTGGCGCTCGCGGCAGATCGGCGCCGGCATCGGCGATCCCGGCCCGTGCGGCCGCGTGCTGGTTCGCGGTGAAGCCGGCTGGGAGATCATTCCCGAGCTGGCGCCGCAGCCGGGTGAACCGATCATCGACAAGCCGGGCAAGGGATCGTTCTGCGCCACCGATCTGGAACTGTTGCTGCGGGTGCGCGGCATCGAGAACCTGGTCTTGACCGGCATCACCACCGACGTCTGCGTCCACACCACCATGCGTGAAGCCAATGATCGCGGCTTCGAATGCGTGCTGATCGAGGATTGCTGCGCGGCCACCGATCAAAGCAACCACGCGCACGCGCTCAAGATGATCAAGATGCAGGGCGGCGTGTTCGGCGCCGTCGCAACCTCGCAGGCGATGATCGAGGCGCTGTCATGATTATCGGAGAAATGCCGCTTCCCGAGGGCACATTCGGCATCGATGCGATCGCCATGACCATGCGGTTCGGGGATTTCGCTGCGCTCGACCAGGTCGAGCTCAAGGTCCGGCCTCGTTCATTCCATGCGCTGCTCGGCGAAAACGGCGCCGGCAAGAGCACGCTGGTAAAGTGCATCATGGGCTATTATCACCCGACCGAGGGTAGCATCGTGGTCGGCGGCCGCGAGCAGACGATCGCCAACCCGAAGGACGCGCATGCGCTCGGGCTCGGCATGGTGTACCAGCATTTCACGCTGGTGCCGGCGATGACGGTCGCCGAAAACCTGGTGCTGGCGCGCGACGACGTTCCGGCGGTGGTGAACTGGTCCAAGGAGACCAAGGAGCTGGAGGCATTCCTGGCGCGGATGCCGTTCAAGGTGCCGCTCAACGCCCGGGTGTCCGACATATCCGCCGGCGAGCGGCAGAAATGCGAAATCCTCAAGCAGCTTTATCTCAAGCGGCGCTTCCTGATCCTCGACGAGCCGACCTCGGTGCTGACGCCGGCCGAAGCCGATGAAGTGCTCGGCATGCTGCGCGCCATGGTCGTTGCCGGCGACCTGACCATCCTGATGATCACCCACAAATTCCGCGAGGTGATGGCGTTCGCCGATGAAGTAACCATTCTTCGCCGCGGCAAGCTGGCCGGCCGGGGCCGGGTCGCCGATCTCACGCCCGACGAAATGGCACGAACCATGATCGGAGCGGAACAATTGACGATCCAGCCGGCGCGCGTCGGCGAGGTCACCGCGGCGCGGCTCGAACTGGACAAGTTGAACGCGCTCGATGACGCCGGCGCAATCGCGGTCCGCGACATCTCGCTCGCGGTCCGTGGCGGCGAGATCGTCGGCATCGCCGGGGTGTCCGGTAACGGCCAGCGCCAACTCGTCGAGGTGCTGGCGGGCCAGCGCGAGGCCCAAAGCGGCCAGATCCGCGTGATCGGAGAACCTTATCGCGCAAGCCGGGAAGAGATGCGCCGGCACAAGATGTCGCTGTTGCCGGAAGAGCCGCTCAAGAACGCTTGCGTCGGCGGCATGAGCGTTGCCGACAATATCGCTTTTCGGGAATTCGATCTCGCCCCGTTTGCAAGCGGCGGCTGGTGGCTCAACCGGTCGGCGTTCCGCGACGACGCCGAAAAGAAGATTGGCCTCTACAAGATCAAGACGCGCACTCCGGAGACGCCGATCGCGGCATTATCGGGCGGCAACGTCCAGCGCGCCGTGCTGGCGCGCGAATTGAGCGGCGAAGTCGAAGTGCTGGTCGCGGCCAATCCGTGCTTCGGCCTGGATTTCGCGGCCGTGGCGCAAATTCACGCCGAGATCATGGCGGCAAGAAACCGCGGCGCCGCCGTGCTGCTGGTCAGCGAGGACCTCGACGAGTTGCTCGAGCTGTCCGATCGTCTGATGGTCATGTTCCACGGCGAACTCGTTTATGAAGCCCGCGCGGGCGAAGCCGACCTGACCGAAATCGGCCGCCACATGGCCGGGCACTGATGGGCGACGATGCTGACCCCACCGCGGATGCGCGTAACAGCCAATTTGCGCGCCGGCCGATCGAAGTCGCCGACGACCGCATGGGAGCGTTGACGGCTTCAGGACACGACTTCATCCGGCTGCAACAAGGGAGCCATGGGGACGGCAATGCACCGCGATAGTACACCGGACAACTCCGCAGACGTCACCGGGTAGCGCACGACGTCGAATATTCCGGACGCCGCCAGCGACGGCGCCCCGAGATCTCGCGCGGAGGGGGTCGCCAAAATGATCGGCAATGTGGGGGCGACGCCGTGCAACATGCCCGCAAACTCCAACGCACAGCTCGTTCCGGGTTGATGGCATACCAGCGCGGCATCGAACCTCGCCCTCGCCGCGGTGCAAGCTTCGATCGCCTCGGTCGCGGTCGTGAAGCCCACCGGTTCATACCCCAACGCCGCCAGCACTTCCTCGTACCGCAGTAAACGCCCGCGATCGGTCTCCAGCAGCAAGACCGTTTCGCCATCGCCGCGACCGGTGACGACCGGAGCGCTCTGTACCGAAATCGCGTCATTCGAGAGCGCCAATGGAAGCCAGATCTCGAATTGCGTTCCGACGCCGACGGTACTCTGCACCGTGATGGCGCCATCATGGTCATGAACGATTTCCCGGGCCGTCGCCAACCCCAAACCACTGCCCTCGATTCGCGTCGTGAAAAACGGCTCGAAAATACGCTCCAGGATTGCTTGGCTCATACCGCGTCCGGGATCGGAAATCGTAACGACGACGAACCGGCCCGGTCCGATGTCGCTATGTCGCGCGTGCGAACCGTATTCTATTTCCCGTACATCGATCTGGATCGTGATCACCCCGGGGTCGTCCATCGCCTGCGCCGCATTGTTGCAGACGTTCAGGATGACTTGCTGCAGCTGCGCCGGTTCTGCCGACACGACCGTCGATTCGCCGGTCTCGCGAACCGCTATATCGACATGGGACGGTAACGTCGCCGCCAGCAGCGACCTGGTTTCGGCAATCAGCGCCTTGATGTTGACGCGCTCGCGCCTGCGATCGTCGCGGCTCCCAAACGTGAGTATCTGCTCGACAAGCTCGCGCGCGCGCTCCCCCGCGCGACGAATTTCGGCAAGATGATTGGCGGGACGGCTTCCCGAAACGACCCGGGCGGCCGCCATCTCCGTATAACCGAGGATCGCGGCGACGATGTTGTTGAAGTTGTGCGCTATGCCGCTAGCGAACGCGCCGATGGTCTCCATCCGGCGTGCCTGCTCCAAATTCGTCTCCAGCCGCGCCTTGTCCTGTTCGAGCTTGATCCTGCCGACGGCATTGGCGATGACGTCAAACGCCATGCGAAGGAGCGCGGTCTCGGCATCGCGCGTCACGCGGCAGCCGTGCAGTCCGTCAAAGGCGAGGATGGCATTCAGTTCTCCCCACATATTGGTGATGCACAGCCAACCGTGATGGCCGACTCCAACCGGCAGATTGGCATCTCCGCGCGAATAGGCCGTCGCCCTGTCTTTCGGAATATGAATGATGTTGTCGTTGCCTCGATCGAAACTCGAGGCGAGGTCCAACGCGCGTTTGGGCCAATCCCGCGGCAACGCCGCTTGCGTCCCGACCCAACGATAGGTTTCGATCGGTTCCCCCGCCATGATGAAATAGGCCCGGTCCGCGCCGACGAGCCGGGCCAATTCCTGGAGCGCGCTTTCGACGTGACCGACGATCTCGTCCTGTTGAGAGGTGATGAAACGGGTCGATATCCGGGCAATCATATGCTCGAAAGCAGCCCGCCGGCGTAACGCGATCGCCCGCGCCCGCAATTCCAGCCCCAAATATACCAGGACACCGAGCAACGTCAGTGATACCGCGTAGAGGAAAATGCGATAGTTGCGCGCCGAGGCCCGCGAGACGAGCTGGCGCTTGAGTATCAACGAGCGAACCGCGTCCTGCTCCGGATTGCTCGCCGTGCCGATCAATGATTTTAGGCTGGCGTCAGTCGACGGCAGGAGATCGTGCAACAGCTTTCCATGCGCGAGCGTCGCCTGAATGAAATTTGCGTCGCTCGATCGAGGCGGCAACGCGGCAAGCTCGCTCAACTGGTCCTGCACCTCACGCGCCGTCGTCGGGGACGTATCGAGCGTAAGGCGCAACATGGCGGTCGATAGTTTGGTGGCGGCCGCCACCAAAGCAGGATCGTCCGATGCGGCGAGACGGGCGCTGAGCATTCCGAAATAGGCCAGCGAATTCTGCAGCAACGCGTTCTTGCTCTTGAACTGCTCGATCACGTTCTCGTCTTCGGCCGCACGGACCGCAAGGGCTTCGATGGCAGGCCGCTCGACCGCGTCCGGACCGGACTCTTCACGCAGCCGGTCGAGCGCCTGATTCAGCGAAACCGTCATGCGCACCATCCCATCGTAATTCTTGGACAGGCCCACGCGCGCAGTCAGCACCTCCCGCTCCAAGGCGCGCTCAAGTCGAGAGAACTCGCCGATGGCTCGCAGCTGGCGATCATAACGATCGGAATTCAGGTTGAGCCCGCTCAGCATCAACCAGGTGAGCAACAGAAGCAGAGCCGGAACGATGATCGCAACGCGCTTCAGCCTCATGGCGCGGCCCCAACGACCGCCCCGCGAAACTTCCCGGTCAAGCTCTTGAGATAGGCGACGATCGATTTTGCCTGTTGGTCCGTCAAGGTCGAATCCAGCTGCGCTGCGGCCATCTTGCGCACCGCATCGTCGAGGGTCGGAGCGCTGCCATCATGGAAGTACGGCGGCGTCACCCCAACGTTACGCAGGCTCGGTACGCGCAGGATTTCCGGACGCGGCGAGGCGAGCGGACGGAATATCCCGTGCTGCTCGAAAAGGTTGCCCCCGACATTGACACCCTGGTGACAGGAGACGCAACCCATCGACTTGAACAGTCGGTAGCCATTCAATTCCTCCGCCGACAACGCGGTCGCATCGCCCGCGAGCCAGCGATCGAACCGGCTGTCTGGCGTTATGAGCGTTCGCTCGAAGCTGGCGATGGCATCCAACAAGTCCGTTGGGTTCACACCCCGGCCGTAGGCTTCCGCAAATGCCCAGCGCATGCTGGCATCCGCTTTGAGTTTCTCCACGACTTCCGCGACGCTGACGCCCATCGTCAACGGGCTTTCCAGCGAGACCTCGGCTTGTGATTCGAGCGTGCGAAATTTCCCTTCCCAGCCGAAGCGGAAATTGAGCGCCGCATTGAACACGGTCGGCGTGTTCAGCGGGACGGACGAACCGTCGAGGCCATAATCATGACTGGTTCGGCTGGCGCCGTTGGCATTGAGGTTGTGGCAGGTCGAGCAACTGCGCGAGTTGTCGTGAGAGAGCCGGACATCCTTGAACAGGCGCTCCCCCAGTGCACTCTTCAGAGGGTCGACAGGAGGCGCCTCGGGGGTCGGGGTAATGGGTTCGGGTGCCGTCGTACTATTTGATTCCGGCAATTGATCGAACGATAGCGACGTCGCTGCCGAGAGCTGCAGGATGCCCGCTAACAGCACAAAAATTGTAACAACATACCAACGGCGGCGGCCGACTCGATCAACGTATTTCGGCAACTCCAACAGGGCTCCTGGATGACAATTTCAGAGGCAGTTTTCTGGCCGATAAGGAACTCCGCAACCTTTTATACTGACGTTGTCGTCTGATCCAGCCTTGCATCGCAACGCTGTTGAAGTCGCCGTCCATTGCACGGCGGAGGATCAGCTGGCTCGCCGCATGACAGAATGCAGTTCCCGCGACTGCAAAATTGATAAAATCAGCAATCATGACAGAACCTCACGGTCTGCTCGATATAGGATCGATGGGGAATACCCAGACCAAGCAGCGTCCGGTCGTCGAATCTCGCCAACGCGGCAGCAGCTTTCTGGATCTCGCGCTCCCTCCGCCCCTCCGAGGCCGACCTAGGATCAACCTGCGCAAGGCGTGCGACGTCGCGATCAACTCTAGTTGATGCCGCGTCCTGCGGACCGGTCGACGACACGACTCGGATCGGCCCCCGCCACCGACGAACCGCGATATCCCTCGGCGCGGAACTCAGCGGCTCGTCCGGCGGAGGCGGAAAGAACCCCATGGAATGTACGGACGCACCGTAAAGCGCAAGGCCCTCGATCAGGGAACTGATCAGCAGCGACCAGAAGCCGGTTTGCTGAAGGTCCGTTGCGGTCGCGGCGGCCGTCGCACGAGGACGCGACGTAATGTTTTCCGAACCGGGTTGACGCATCGAACGCTTGGCGTCCAAGCCGCCGCCCGACCCGGCGAAGCGCTCGATGATTCCGCTTGCCGATCCGTCCAAATAATTTTTCAGCATATGCAGCTCCCACAAATTGCCTGCGGGAGTAAACTGGAGGATAGCTGTTACGCGTTGATCTCAGCCAACGACAATGTGGTTACAAGCGCAGTCTCCCGCGACACACTTCCTCCACTTTTCAGAACGGCTCGACCACGGCAGTGAAGACATAGCCGACACCGCGCTCCGTCTGAATCACCCGCGGCGCGCTGGGATCAACCTCCAGCTTTCGTCGCAGCCGCAGGACCTGCACATCGATGCTGCGATCGAAAATGTCCTCATGAATTCGCGTGGCTTGCAACAGGCGTTCTCGCGAAAGCGGCCGTTGAGGAGATTCCAGGAAGGCGAGCAACAAGGCGTATTCGCCCTTGCTCAGCGAGACCGGGGCGCCAGCGGGATCGAGCAGCTTTCGACTGCGGCGATCGAGGACCCATCCGTTAAACCGGTATCCGCCACGTTCCGGAGCGTTCGCCCGCGCCGACCGTCCCATCTCCTGCCGCCGCAACACCGCCCGGACGCGCGCCAGCAATTCCCTAAGACTGAACGGCTTTACGATGTAATCGTCCGCTCCGAGTTCGAGCCCGACGATGCGATCGATTTCGTCCGGCCGATGACCGGTCGTAATAATCACGGGAATATCCGAATGGGATCGAATTTCGCGCAAGAGATCGAGACCATCATCCTGCCCAAGTCTCAAATCCAGGATGATCAGGCTGGGATGGGTACCCTCAAATTCACGGTTGAGACCAATTCGGTTCGATACGGACTTCGCCGGTATATTATGATCCTCCAGATACCTGGTCACCATCTGTCGCAACGACGGATCATCATCAACAACGATAATATGGCCAGTTTCGCTCAGCATCAAAATCTCAATAATTAATTAGAACTCGGCATTCCTGATCAGTCCGGCGCCTTCTCCGATAGAACACTAGCCATTTGTAATACTCCTATTCAGTCGATGCGCTGTTCAAGTAGATGTGCTCTGGGCCGAAACTAAGGCTTGTAGACAGAACGGCCAGCGGCCGCTCGCCTTTGGTATTAGCTCATACGCCTTTAGAATATGCATTGCACGAAGCCGGCCTTCCTCACAGGATTAACCAGCCGATCAAAATCAGTTGATACCGACGGCGTTCACTGACTTAGATCGTGCGGTCCGTTTCGACACCGCGCGCCGCTCATCGGCGCGCTTGTGGAGCCTTCGGCGCTCTTGGCGGGGGTCACGACGGGTGCATTCATGGTCTTTGAATTGAGCTTTATGATTTCTCATCCCGCTTTTTCGAACATCGTCGGCCTCCCGCGACGATAATCGGATCGATCGTCTTGCCGGGGACCGCCGTCACGAATTGATCGAGTGTCTGCGCACTTTCATCAAGTCATGGTGATATCGGCGTGAACCATGACTTTTAAGATCGAGCTACATTCGCCGGCGCGTTCTAGGCGGCGCGCAGGATCGACTGCAGGCGTCGCACCAGGTCCGACAGGCGAAACGGCTTGTCGATGATCGGGAATTCGCCTGCGGCCTGATGCCGCTCCAGCACATTGCCCGCATGGCCCGAGGTGAGAAGGATTTTGACGTTCGCATTCCGTCGCTTCAGTTCGCGAGCAAGTTCTACACCGCTCATGCCGTTCGGCATCACGATGTCGCTGAACAGCAGATCGAATTCCTGGCCGCTCTCCACGATACGGATCGCTTCGGCGCCGTTTTGCGCGCAAAAGACCTGATAGCCGAAGGTGGTCAGCATCGCAGAGGTGACTTCCAGCAAATCCTCGTTGTCCTCGACGATCAGGATGCGTTCTGAACCTCCGGATACGGCCGGCGCTTGGACAGGCTCCGCTTCGGCATCGGCTTTTTCAGCGGCCTTGGGCAGGTAGAGCGCGACCGTGGTGCCCTCGCCCGGTGCGCTCTCGATCGTGACATGTCCCCCGGACTGCCGGACAAAGCCGTAAACCATGCTGAGGCCGAGCCCGGTCCCCTTGCCGATTTCCTTGGTCGTGAAGAACGGCTCAAACACCCTGTCGCGCACCTCGGGAAGCATCCCGAACCCGGTATCCTCGACGGATATCCGCACATACGATCCCGGCAGGCAACCGGGGGTCTTGTCGCTTACGACGACGTTCTGCGTCTCGATCTTGAGCACGCCGCCATCCGGCATCGCATCGCGCCCGTTCAGCGCGAGGTTGAGCAACGCCGTCTCCAGCAACGACGGATCGACGTTGCATGGCCACAATTGCTCATCGATCCGCAGGCGTATTTCGCACTGCTCACCGACCGCTTGGCGGATCAGCCCCTGGAATCCGAGAACGAGCTGGTTGGCGTTAACAAGCTTCGGGCTCAGCTTCTGGCGCCGCGAGAAGGCCAGCAGTTGCGCCGTCAGCTTTGCCCCACGATCGGTCGCTCTCCGTGCGGCGGCAGCGAACTGCCGGACTCGCTTGAGATCCTTGGTGTCCTCGATCAGCTCGAGATTGCCGGAGATGACGGTCAGCAGATTATTGAAGTCGTGCGCGACCCCACCGGTGAGTTGGCCGACCGACTCCATTTTCTGGCTCTGATGCAACTTCTCCTCGGTCTGACGCCGCGCCTCCAGCGCCTGCTTGTGTTCGGTGACGTCCCGGAAGAAGATGGCGAGGCCATCGCTCGTCGGCGACGCATTGACTTCGTGCCAGACGCCTTGGTGAGCACAGTACCTTTCGAACGACACCGGCTTCTGCTGCTCGATAGCCACCCCAAGCAGCTGGGCCAGTTCGGTATTCTCGGGATCGAACACGGCTTCCCCCAGTTTCATGCCGATGAGCTCGCGTCCTTCGCCGAGCTGGGCCTTGGCACGCTCGTTGAAAAAACCGATGCGGAAATCCCGATCGACGGTGAGGACGCTGTCGGCCGTACTCTCGAAGATCATCGTAATCCGCGCCGCGGCTTGTTCCGCTTTCTCCTTTGCCTCGCGCAGCTCTTGCTCGTGATGCTCCAGCGCATCGGCCATGGTGTTGAAGGCGTCGGCGACCCGGCCGATTTCCGACTTTTCCTGGATGTCCACCCGCCGGGCATACTCGCCGAGCCGCCACTGGTTCGCGGCGTCGACCAACCGGCCAAGCGGACGATGGATAAACCGCTGTGCTCCAAGCCAGGTGAGCACCAGCACCAGCGTGGTGCTGACGACGATCAAAAAAATCCCGAGGTGCGTGCGGCTTTGGATCTCCGAGAAGGCCTGCGCCTTGTCGAGGCCATAGCTGACCGACAGTCCTCCGGAATCAGGTCCCAGACTCGCGTGACCCTCCACGCGCTCGATCCCATCGACGTCGACGACATCGATGGCGGCAGCCCGTTGGCCCATCGCACCGTACCTGTCACGGGCTATGGTGGTACCAACGAAACGGTCATTGTCCGGGTAGCGGGCAAGGTAGGTGCCGTTGCGATCGGTGATGGCGAGCGCCGCTCCGGGCGGGACGCCCTTCTTGGCGATATAGTCCGCAAGCCAGGCCAGGCCGAGAGGCGCTATGATGACGCCGCCGATGCGACCGTCGTCGCGATAGAACGGCAACACGAATTGAATAACTCTCCGCGGAATTGCCAGGCCGATCGAAAAATCCCCGATCGTAAACTCCCCGGTCTTGAGAGCATCCGAAAAATACTTCCGCGTCGCGACGTTGACTGTTTTGTGGCCAAGATTGGTATCGCAGAAAGTCACGCCATTGACGTCAGTCACGATGAAGGTGAGGAACGCCGGAAAACGCTGCTTCATCGAAGCCAGGTAGGCGTTGCAGGCGTTGCTATCTTCAGCCCTTATCGCCGGCAGCTCGGATAGCGCGACGAGGACCTGGCGAATGCCCTGGACGATCTGCTGCTGCTCCGCCGCCGCAAGCTTGGCCAGACTGACCGCCTGGCCCTGCACCTCGAGCTGACGCGATCGGCGCAGGTCGAACTCATTGTATATCTGAACTGCGATCACCGGCAGCAGCGCGATGGCCACTAGCAGAAACAGGCGTGATATTAAATTCACTTCTCGGCCGCCCCGATGCTCAGCGCTCTAACGCTTGCCTGCATAGTTCTCTGCAGCGCTATCGGCGGCGGTTTACGGTCACAATAAACAATACCCCGGCGTTGCCTGGAATTGAGTTGTCCATTTCAAAACTCTGGCGTCGTTCGCCACCGACGATTTCGGTGATTGTACCGCAGCCCGATTTTACCGGCTGGAAAACTTCGTTACGAACGTAATTTGATCTTGCCCTGATGCATGGCTCGGTTGCGAATTATCCATACGGCGACCCTTATAGTCGCGGGGGGTTGTTGGCTGATTGCGACGCGCTTTGCGTATAGGGCGGGCGAGAGAGGGGCGCTCGCCGGGGCCGGTCGCACCCGGCGCGATACGAGGTCGATTGTTGCGGCCTGTGCCAGAGCCGGCGAAACGTTCCGCAGGACGAGTGATCTCGCGGCAATTATCGCCGAACCCGGCATTCCCAAATCAAGGCCGCCTGACCCGGTACCGAAGACACGGGATGATCAAGCGATCAAAGTGCAACAGCGGTTTCTTGCCCATTGCGGACGACCCGACACATTCGCCATTCTTGGCTTTGACCAGGGTGCAATCGCCACGGAGCGAATCACTGCAAACAAGAGGATTCATGAAGCACCCGGAGTGCCTCCGCCGCGAATCGTCCTCTCCCCGGACACGGCGCGCGATGCGATCTCAAGCCGGGAAGGATCGATCGACGATGAACGCTGCATTTTTCATCTGCGAAACGCAAATCGATACCGTCTCGCAAAAACGAAAAAGCGTCCGCCGCATCTTTATGCGAACGAGCCCGTTTCACCTTTGTCGGCTAATCGTTGGAGATGCGCTCGCTGCGGCTTGAAGCGCCCTTGTGAAACCGTTGAAATCCCTACCCGGGCTTTGGAGCTCATCCAAGCCGGCACTCCGGTCGCAGGTTGGAAAATGCCGTAACGAGTGCTCGGGGAACAGACGCGTCGGCACGCAACGATGCGCCGCGCGAACACGGCCGACCAACGTCCGCGCGCCGAAACAAACCTGACGATGTCGGGAATGAGATCCTGCTCTCGGCATTCGACTATGCTCGAATGCCGAGAGCGGGATAACTTAGTCTGCACGCCGCAATCCCCGTCTCAAACGGGGATCCAACACGTTTACACGGCCCGAACAGATGTCCGGACCGTCGATTTCAGGTCACCGTTGCTAGTTATTTCGCACGGTTAACGATCCGGACTCAGCTGCGCCGTCTGGCGTCCGCCATTGATCTCTCTGAGATCATTCACGTAAGCTTCAGGCTTCTGCAGGTGGAACGGAACCTTCAAACCCATGAAACCCGCTACCCGGCCCATGAACATAGTGCAGTTCATCGTCTCGGCGTTCCAGACCGGCGAGGTCGCCTGAAGGTGCTTGATATAAGCAAAAACCTTCTTGGCATCCTCTTCGTTCAAATAGACCCGATAGCTTGCGGTCAGGTATTGAACGTCCAGGTCGCCGTAACTCGCTCCCGTTTCAGATGGCACAAAGGTAAGGTGTCCCAGCATATACGGCAGCTCGTCGCCGGCCGGATGCAAACCAGCAACCTCGACCTGCTTTTCACTCGTCTTTCCGAACCACATGAAGGCGTGACCATATGTAGCCGCCGTGCGGGCACGGAAGTCCACGTAATACGGTCCCTTGCCGGAACTAAGGGGTTGAGCCCTTCGCACCGGTTTCGCCTGCGTTCCGGCCGAAATCGAGTTCGGCGTGGCAAGCGCCATCACCGCCCCGGATTTCTTCACCGGCTTAACCGAGCCGGATTCTTGTTGGTCCGTTCTCGCTGCAAGTTGCTGAGCGTTACTACTTCCAGCTCCCATAAACAGGAAAGCTGGAAGAACAAACGCCCCCAAAATGTAGCGCGAAGCAAACCTGTTGCTTTTCGCTCGCGTCATCTCACCCTCATCCAGTCAGGACAGCAGAGACCAAAGTCCCTGCTTGCCAAAGACGCCCGCCGGCTGGCGAGCGCTTAAGCTTAGCCCTTGGTGACGAGCGGAGCCTGAACCGGAGCCTTGCCAATCGGGCCCTTGCCGATCGGTCCCTTGCCAATTGGCATCTTGCCAACCGGTGCGGTCTGATAAACCGGCTGCGGACGGGGAAGATCCGCTGCAGTAGCAACGCCTACCAGAGCAAACGTCGCGGCTCCAACAACTACAAACTTCAACATAATGGTCATCTCCTACATTAGCGCCCAGTGTCGCCAAAAATTAACCTGTACTCCGTGACGAGGCAATTAACCTGAGCGTCATGCACACAGGCTACGGGCGCTTTTTCGAGGAGTGTTGCAGAAATAACACCGGGCTCACGGCCGATCCAATCCCCTGCTCCACCGCTTCAAATCAGTAGAATTTTGGTATTATGCGGTGGGTTCGCGCCATGTATTCGCGGTATTGATCGCCAAAAGTATCCAGCATGATGTGTTCTTCGCGCGAAACCCGGCCAAAAAACAGGATTCCGAATCCGACAATGCCGGACAGGCCGGCGACCCAGTTCGGCAACAGGAACGCTTGAGCGAGGGCCCAAAGCCAGAACGCCGAGTACATCGGATGCCGAATCGTCCGGTAAATCCCCGCGGTAATGAGCTGGTGATTCGCCCGCACGTCGAGGCTGACCGACCAATTCCGACCTAGCGCCCGGTGCGTGAGCTGAAACATGATCAATGAGGCAGCCGCGAGCACCAGGCCCAGCCAGCCCTGCACGGGTTGAAACATGTAGTCCGCAAAACGAGGCCTGCCGGTCAGGATATAGAAGAACGGCAACAGGCCGAGCCCCGTCAAAGAGACGAGCAACAGTGCGATTTCACGGGGCCCCCGGTCGCTGCGCACAACCGGGGTCCGGTCTGAACGCCTCGCGTATTTGTAGCGGATGCCGTACCAGCCGATGGCCAGCACGACAAAAACGTACTTTGAAAGGGTTGCCGTCATTGCGAGCCAGCCAGCCGTGCGAATTCATCCGACGGACACAATAGGCAGATTGCTTCACGAGTGCCATCGCTGCGCGAATCATCGACATGTCCCCGGCAAAACCCCCGGCAACAGCCGATGGGGTCCACAGGTCGGCGCGCTGAAACGCCGAAGTGTCAGCGATGGCGGTTTATGCCGTCGGCGCAGTGGCGCGGCGAAGCCGGTGCAGCTATCTTGAGTTCGGGCAATCTCGGCAGTCATTTTGCTTTTGTCAGACGGGGCGCTGGGTACAGGCTGTGCATCAGTTCCAGCAGCCATCGCATGTGTTTGGGGGCACTTTCGCGATGACTATGGTTGGCAACAAGCCGCAAAACGAGTCGAGGGGCGTTACGTTTCGCTTCTCGCGTATTTGTCTGCGATTCCTGAGGAATCATTACGGTTGGGCGGGGATACTGACGTGCCTCGGCGCAACAATACTTGGCTGCGCTCCCGAAAGTGCGTACGCCCAGGCCGCCGCGACCGGATCAGCGGCGGAAACCTGCCTCGCGGCCAATTCGAACCTGTCGCTGGGAACGCGCCTGCCGCGCACCAGCGCGCGTTTGAAAGCGCGTGAACCGCTGAATATCGTCGCAATCGGTTCATCCTCGACGGTGGGGCTTTGGGAGCTTCGGCCATCGGCCACTTACCCGGAAGTCATGCGGCGGGAGATTTTGAGGCTGCAATCGGACGCCAAGCTCAGCATCACCAACAGCGGCCGGGTCGGCGACACGATTCCCGACAACCTGGCTCGTTTCGACCGTGACGTTCTTTCCTTCAAACCGGACCTCGTGTTGTGGCAACTAGGTACGAATGACATCGCCTGGGGCGGTCATGTCGACGACCAGCTCAAGAACCGAATCGTTCAGGGCATACATGCGCTGAAGGCCAGTGGCGCGGATGTGATCCTGATGGATCTGCAATATGCACCCATGGTGCTTGCATCGGCCCACTATTCCAGGATGCAGGCAATGATCACCGAGGTCGCGCAGCAGGAACGGCTCGGCCTGTTTTCCCGATTCACATTGATGCGCAAATCAATAGACGCCGGCTTGTCGCCGGGCGCCCTCGTCTCCTGGGACAGGCTGCACAATTCAACCGAGGGTTACGATTGTGTCGGACGGGCGCTGGCGCGCGCGATCGTGGCAAGCGCACGCTGAACCGGCTCTTGCGCGACTACTGTTCCGTGACCGAACCATCGGCCTGAAACCGGCCGACAGCGCCGGAGGAGGCCGTTATGCGATCGAACTCCAACGGCCCGCACGTGATCATGCAGTAGTCATATACCGAGCGCTGGTCGTTACCCATCAGGAACTGATAGTGCAGTCTCATGAAATTCCACCGATGACGTCTGAAGGACGCCGGGTCCATCATCGAATGCACCTGGACGCGACGGATATTCGGCCGCCCGTCCAGGTTCTCGCGTCCCACGCGCTTGAGGGTGACCGGATCGAACCGATAGAAGCTGATCGCGTCGTCGCGCGCCTGGTATTCCGCCCACCGAATCGACATTTCATCGGCAATCGCTCGCGTCGCCTGTCGAAATTGTTCGCCGCTCGGATGCAGAGCGAATTTGGGAATCGTCGCGCCCACGGTCAGCACGCACAGCGGCGGTCCGGATCTGCCGAGTTGAGGATCCTGCCTCAGGCTCCGCGCCACGGCCGCTATCGCCAAAGCCGCGCCAAGCGAATGGCCGATAACGACGATTTCATCGACGTCGGCTTTGCGGATTTTCTCAAGGATCTTCCCCGCGAAATCGTCGATCCTTTTTTCAACCTCCGGTCTTTGACCATGGAGAAACTGCCGGGAAAAGATCGCGTCATCCAGCACGTGATTTATTCTGCGCCGCGGTCCAAGCCAGCGCACCAGCGCCATGAAAATGACGACGGCGGTGAAGGCGGTGCAGACCGCCGCCCATACCCCTGTGAAACCGGACAGCCGGGTCGCGGCATAGGCTATTGCAATGCTGCCGAGCCCGAACAGGACGACCGCCAGGTACGGAAAAACGAAGAAAGCCGCATACTTCCAGTTTGCGCTGACGTAACGAAACAGCGTGCCGTTCAGGACAAACTCGAACAGGGTGAGCCAGGATTGATAGAGGCGCGACAGCATGCCCCTTTCAGCGTCGCGCTGGACGAGATCATCCCAGCGGAGCAACTCAAAGGTAACCCCAGTCCTCCAGTTCGGGCCCCAGGCCTCCGATTCCCAGCAGGCGCTCACTTTCGAGGAATCGCGAAGCGGAGAGGTTTGCGAAGAGACGTTCCAGGTGCGTTCGAACCTCGAAAGCGATCGGCGGAACCGCTCGAGCTGCTGTTCAGGAATAATCGGATCGTATCCGCTGATATGAAAGACATGCCGTCGCCCGATCATCTCTTCCAAGCCCCGATAAATTACTGCACCGAAACCGCGCCGCAAACCGGCGCCGGATCAACCGGCCCGCCGACCACCGGCCGATTACACTAAAAACACGTCACATAAATCAGGCGTCAGCCCGCCGCCATACGATCACGCGGGCGACATGGCCGGACATCGCAATGATGACCTCCGGCCAAATACTCCACCATCGCGCCATGCGCCAGAAATATTCGGATTGATGTTCGATCGGCTGAATAGCCGATCCACCGGCAGCCGTGTCCGGCAGCGCTCCGGCTGCACGATATGCTCCGTATTGCCGCATCCCAGGCCCATCGACAACCGCGACAGGTCCCCGCTCAGTTCACCGGCACTTGCTGCCGACCGCCGTCCTGACATACCCCACGACCTCCTTATGCAGACGTACCGAGTTCTGCAAGGAGACATGATCCTCGTTCGGATCGGCCTTCATGTCGATATTCTGCAGGGAGCCATGAAAATCGGTGGCGGGCTCGACCGGTTTGCCAATTCCGGTCGAGATGTAGAAATTTTTCAGGGTTCGCACATTGCCTGAAACGACGGTCGGGTTGACCGGATCGACCGTGACGACCAATCCGACCTTTACTCCGGCCTGAGCGAGCTGATTTGCCATTTCGACCGCGGCGCTGGCGCCGAACGAATGCCCGACAATGGCGATCGAGCTTATCCGCCCCGCCTTGCACTCTTTGATCGCCTCATCGGCGTACTCGCCGGCTTGCGAATAGTTGCCGACCACCGCATCGATACCTCGCCGCTGAAGATCGACGGCGATCTGATCCATTCCCAACGAGAAGACGTTCATGAATCCCCGCAACAAATAAACCCGTTGGCGCGGGTGCGAATGCATATGCGGGGAATGGAGCGGCACGGCACGTGTGACGGAGGGCTGAGAGGTAACGAGAAGTGCGAACAAAAGCGCGGATAACCTGGAACAACGCATCGTAACCCTGTAGCAACGAAGAAGCAGCGTGAGGCGCTTCTAGTTTCCGTTGTTTCGCCAGTCAACAAAATCCCCTGCGTTCAATAGTTTTTGAGAAGCGCTGATCGAATGATCTTCGCTACGCGACGGCTAACGCTGAACGGTGCGATAAACATCCGGCACGCAATCGCCTCGAACCTCACGACTGCCCTCATCGCATTGTGTCTTGACACGCTTCTTGCTGCGAACGTGTCGACACGCGCGCAATCGTCGCGACGGAATCATCTCCCGAGACCGAAGAAAGCAACTGCGGCGATCACGTCAGTTCGGCAGCGCGCGAAGAAATGCTTTCACCACCGCGGCCGAATTGTCGGAGGCAATACCTTCGAGGGCGTCCTCGGTGTTTTCGCCGACGTCGCCGCCCGCGAGATCAGACAGGCAGCGGAACGCGATGAACGGAATATGATTGGAATAGGCCACATGGGCGACAGAGGCGCTCTCGTTGTCGACCACGTTGGCCTTGAAGGTATCGAATATCCAGGCGCGGAAATCGGCATTGTCCACGAAAGCCGTGCCCGAAACTCCGCCACCGCCGATGACGATCCGAGGTTGGTGACCGACGCAGACACCCTTGTCGCTGCAAGCCTTCAGTTTGACACTTGCCGCCACCGAGCGGGCCGTCTTCAGCATGGCCGGGTCGACGTCGAACCAGAAGACCTTCTCCGGGTCACTTTGGCCCGGATGAGCAATCTCGACCGCAATCGGGAAGATCATACCGTAGTTCGATAACGTCTTTCCCAACCAAGCCGGCACCGACCAGCCCGCACCCGTTTTCCGGGCGAAAACAGATTCAAGATATTCTGACCAGCGATCCGCCACGACGACGTCTCCCGCCGAAAGGTCGGGATTGATCCCGCCGGCGATGCCCGAGAAGACAATGCGCGTGATCTTGAAATGATCGATCGCGCCCTGCGTCGTCATGGCCGCGTTGACCATTGAAATACCGCTGAGGAACAGAACGATATCCTTGCCGTCCAGCTTGCCGGCGATATAGGCCGTATCGGCTATCGTTTCCGTGTGGGTCTCGCTCATCGCATTCTTGAGCGCGATCCATTCCACCTTGTATGCGGCGATGACAGCCACGCGCGGCGTGGCATCGATCTGTTGGGCATAAGCTGCATGGCCGATCAGCGGACCAAGCAAAACGAGCAAGATGGCAGCTAACCGCATATCAATTCCCACTTTTGGCCTGATCGACCCGGTTGAGTTCAAAACGACGCGTCTCGAGCGACGTGCCTTCATTCTTTAAAAACGCGACGGCGGCTGAGGGTTGTTCGCCGGGTTGCTGTCATGCTTCGAGAGCTTCTTGATCAGCCCGCTCCGCACCAGCGGTAAGAGGTCCGCTTCCAGGGCGTCGGCAACGCCTTTCGGATAAACTTCCTCATCGTCGACATAAAGCGAAAACGCCTCGACATATTTTGCTTTCTTCTGAGGGTCTTCAATCGTCGCCTTGGTCCAGTCGTAAAGCGGATAGTTTTCTATTCCGTCGTTCTCCGCCTCCGCGACATAGGCTGCGAACAGATCGAACTGGCACTTCAACTTGGCGCCATGCTTGGCGAGCTGGTCACTCAGCGGCTTAAGCCGTTCGCTGCCGGGATCAAAACGCGCGGTCTCGGCGAGTTCACGGTCGAAATAGATCCGTAACTGATACTTCCAGTTGGTCGTCATGCCCAGGATTTCCTGTCCAGGTAAAACTCGGCGCTAACATAGTATCGGGCGCCCCCGAAACATACTCCCTCTGACTTGGCGGCGGCCGCGATTTTATGCAGAGAGGGCCGGCAACGCATCGGGCGCGCCGGATGCGAACACCTTTATGTTACCGCTGTAACCCGAATCGCGGGCGCCAATGCTTGCTCCTGTTTCCCACCCGCTTAAGCTCGGGAAACGGGCGCTGCATGAA
The DNA here is from genome assembly GCA_963756215.1 of uncultured Alphaproteobacteria bacterium. GTDB lineage: Bacteria > Pseudomonadota > Alphaproteobacteria > Rhizobiales > Xanthobacteraceae > Bradyrhizobium. The sequence goes on from CAVWMY010000010.1 coordinate 368,062, forward strand.
ACGAAACGATCTTCACGGGATCAGCTAATGAACGCGCAATCCACTCAGCAACGCCGCGATGATGAATGGCTCCAAACACGCCCGGGAGAGCGCTGTCTCATTCGGACCCCGTCGGCAGATACCAACGGCGCTTTTTCGGTCGTCGAAATCATATCGCAGCCGGGCGACGGAACTCCCGTACACCTGCATCGCAAAGAAGATGAGCATTTTGTGATTCTTGAGGGAACGGCGCGAATTCTCTACGGCGATAAGATAGTTGACGCGCCTGCCGGCACGTCGGTTTCCGCGATCAGAAACATTCCTCACGCCTGGTGCAATCCTTTCGATACACCGTTCCGGATGATAGTGATCGTCTCGCCGGGAGGCTGCGAAGAGGCGCTCCGCAGCATCGCAAAAGAAAGCGACGTCGACCTGCCGGCACTCTCGGAGCGATTTGAAATCGAGATCCTCGGGCCGCCGATGCTTGCCGCCTAGCGTCCGACCATCCTGTTCTGCAAAAACCGTTTCATGTGAGTTTTGCAATTCCAAGCTCGTCGGCAAGCTGGTTTAGTCCACGCGCCAATGCAGGTGCGACCGGAATGCCATCGCGCGTCCGGATCAGCCGCGTTTCGTGGCTACGCTCTCCCGGAACAAAGATTCGGTCCACGCCCGGCATTCGGCTGCTGCTGCGAAAATCGCGAACCAGGGTATCGACGCTTGCCTTGAAGGCGGCGACATCGCCGAATGCGCCGACGTTGATCGCCGCGATCGCCTGACCGGTATTGGTGACGCTTCCGTCGTCATGGTTGAAGTCGATGACGTCCTTGCCCATCGCCGCCCCTCCGAGCGTACCCGCGAGCAGACCGATAACCATCGCGAGGCCAAAGCCCTTGTAGCCCGCCTCCATACCGCCGAGCGGCAGCAGCATTCCCTCATCGGCGCGCTTCGGATCGGTCAAGGGCTTGCCGGAACGATCGATCATCCAGCCCTCCGGCATGGACTCACCGCGCAACGCCTTGGTTTTCACCTTCCCGTAAGCCGCGACCGTGGTGGCCATATCGAGGATGACAGGCTTCTCATGCCGGGCCGGGATCGCCGCGGCGATGGGATTGGTGGAAAGCAGCATGTCGAGGCCGCCCCAGGGCGGCAGATGGTTGGCGTTGCCGACGGCGAAATAAAGCCCGATCATATCGTGCGCGAGCGGCATGGTGGCGTAGAGAGACGCGGGCCCCGCATGGTTGCTGAACTGCGCATTCACCCATCCGATTCCGGTAATACGTGCCTTTTCGATGGCGATCTCCGCGGCGCGCTTCATCACGAGATGGCCCATGCCGTTGTCGCCATGAAGCAACGCCGTGCTGGCCAGCTCGCGCTCGATCCGGATATTCGGCCGGACGTTGAAACCGCCCGCCTTGATGCGACGGGCATATTGCGGCAGCCGGCTCACGCCGTGTCCGTCCGATCCCTGCAGATCCGCGTCGGCCATGAGGCCGGCAACCGTCGCCGCGTCCGAATCCGGCAAGCCCAATTTCGTCAGCGCCTCGCGAATGAACGCTTTCAACCGATCGACTTTGACTATCAATTCTGACGACATGACATCCTCGGGTGGAAACAAGAGCAACGGGTCGCAAGGGCAACCCCGGGAAGGGTACGAAAATCAGGCTGAGAAGGTGCAGCCCCCTTCTATACTGAATGTGGTTTTATCTGGCGACCGGCCGCCGCGGCTGTTCCGACGCGGTCCGGTTGCCGACGGGGTTTAGCCGTTGCGGCAACGGGCGTGGCGTCTCGGCCCGGGCCGCCCGCCGCTGCAATGTTCTTCTCGCGAGACCGACCCGTCGCAGCAACTGGTCGGGCGACCAATCGCGATTGCCATGGGCCGGAGCAAACAATTGCCGCTCGAGCGATCCGATTTCTTGATCGAGCGCGGCATCGCGGCTGGCCAACTTCAAGGTTTCGAGGTTGTGACCGGGCGCAACCGGCGCAAAACGCTGTAGCCAGTCCAGCAGCGCGAAATAAGCCGCCTTGGCGTCGCCATGCCGGGCCGCGCCGCGAAATCGTTCGAACGACCAAGCCTCCGATCGCAGATAGGCGTCGCGGCGTTGCCGGTGTCGCGCGGCGATCAATCTGACCATGCGCGGCGTGATCCATCCGAGCACGGCAAGCGCCGTCAACGCGACGACGGCAAGCAGCCAATGATCCAAAGCGTAATCCAACATCGCATCCCAGCTCCAGCGTGCGGCGCTTTCGCTACCGGACGTGGCGGGCCGCGCCGGGTCGGCAGCTACCTGAAACGAAACCGGGTCGATATGAGCCCGCTCGACCTTCCGTTCGGCGGCGTTCCACCAGCCGATGTCGATCGCGGGGAGTTGATAGTCGCCAGGCTTTTGCAACATGTAGGTAGCGGAATCCGTGCGCGTTGCCGTCAGCGCGTCACTGCGCGAGTCCGCGAGGTCTTGCAGCGCAGGCTGCGCCGGATAGAGCGCGAGGCCCTCCAGCGGAGCGAACGACAACGGAGGCAGCAGCATCGCCGGAGTGCCTTCGGCGTTCACCTTGATGATCCGCGTCACCGCGTCGCCAACCCTGAGGCTATCCGAAGAGCGCTGGATCGTTTGCTCTACCGTCAACCTGGTTGCCGACAGGAACGGGTGCAGCCCAGCCGCCGCGTCGGGCACGAAGGCGGAAAATTCGACGCGTGGCAACGCCAGGACGGCATCGCGCGTGGCCGGCGGTTGCGCGGCATAATGAATCCCGAGCTTCTGTTCCGGAACGGCGTAGCCGCCGGGCTCCTGCGGGTAGATCGCGAATTCGAAACGCACGCCGGCATAGCTCGTGTCGCCCTGCGTTTCGCTGATGTTGACGCTCTGAAGTTGCCGCGTCACCGCATTGCGGATCTGGAAGCCCGGAAGGTCCGGCGGCGCGGTCATATAGTTCGGCGCCAGGACGTCGATGCGCAGCGTCGTCTTTTGCCCCACCACCACGCGAGGCGGATCAAGTGTAACACGCAGGATCGGCTCCGGCGCCGCCGGCTGTTGCGCGTGCAGGCCCGACGGCGCAAGCGATCCGACGAGGACCAACGCGAGGGAAATCCAGCCCTTCATGGCTTCGCTGCCGGGGCTGGTGAAGGCGATGCCGCCTGGATCGCGAATTTCAGTTTAAGGAAGTCCGCGGGCGAGGTCTCCACCTCGCGCATCCAGGCTTCCGCGGCGCCCGCGGTCGTAAGGTCTTCCGGCGTGACCTGGATCTTCTTGCCGCCTTTCTGGTCAGGGTCGACGCGCGTCTCATCGGCCTTCTCGTCCGGCGGCGCGGAATCGTCCTGCTCTTGCTTGCGGCGCTTTTCTTCCTGGGCTTTCAGCGCGGCCGCCACGATTTCGCGGTTGGTCTTCGCGGCGAGGTTTTGTGGCTGCGCCTTCAGCACTTCGTCATAGGCGCTGATCGCCTTTTCAAAGGCGTGGTTCTGCGCCTGCGCGTTGCCCAGCGCGAACTTTCCTTGCACTGTCTCGACATGCGCGAACTCCTGCGCCGCGGCGAGGAAGTCGAAGGCCCGATAAGCGGATATCCCCCGCCACATCGGATCGGCGTACAGCTTTGCGGCCGCGGCATAGTCGCCGCGATCGAACGCAAGCCGGCCCTGCTGGTCCGGCGTCAGCCAGAGGTTTTTAAACCACGAGGACGCTTTCAACCCTGAGGACTCTTGCGCACTCGCGGGCTGTGCGTGAAGCGCAAGAAAGAGCGCCAGCACGAAAGGCATCGTGGTGCCGCGCCGGAACCACAGCAGCGACAGCAGCGCTGCCGGCAACAGCAGCCAGTAGCCTTCGTCCCGCCATTGCGCACCGAAGGCCTCGCCTTGCGCCGCCTGGAAGCGGGTATCGATGCGTCTTTCCAGGGCGCGGATGTCGGCACCGTCGATGCTGACAGGCACCGCATCCAGCGAACCGGGCGCCGCTGCACCGGACGGCGGCCACACGCCCAGCATCAGCAGATTGTTCCGGCCGGCCGATTGACGCAGCGCGGCGGGGTCGCCACCGGAATCATCGGCGACAAGCAGCACGGTGCCGGCTACCGGCTCGGTCGCCAGCGACTGCGCCGCGAGGGTGATCGCAGCGGCGGCGTTTTTGCCGTCCTGCGGCATCAAGCCGGGCGCGAGTGCGGCCAGAAACGGCTCGATCACGCCGCGATCGTCCGTCAGCGGCATCACCAGATGCGCCGTGCCGGCATAGGCGATCAGGCCGGTTCGCGCGCCCGGGCGCGCCGCGAGCAGGTCGCGGATCTTCTGCTTGGCACGCTCGAGCCGTGTCGGCGCGACATCGCTCTCACTCATCGAAGAGGACACCGCCAGCGCGATCATCAGCGGCGCCTTGTCCTCGACAAAGGGCGGCAGTTCGCGCCGCCAGGTCGGCCCCGACAGCGCGAAGATCGCGAGCACCATGCCGCCCGAGATCAAATAGACCGGATCGATCCCCCCTTTGCCTCCGGGTTTGACGATCAGGTTCTTCAGCAAATGCGGCGCGATCAGGCCACCCCATTGCGCCTCGATGCTTCGCCGCCACAAAACCAGCGCCACCACCGCGCCAACCGGGACCAGCGCAAGCAGCCATAGCGGGCGTAGCAGATGGAACGGGATCGCCGCTGCCTCATGCATGGGCGGGCTCCTTGCGTCGGGCCCATTCGCTGGCCGCAAGCAGCACCAGCCACAGTGACAATGTCAGCACGAACGCGGCCCCGAGCGGCCACTGAAATAGCGGAAGTTTCGGACGCCACGACAGCGTGTCGAGCTTCGCGGGCGCGAGTTTGTCGATGTCGGCGTAGATCGCCTGCAATTGCGCGCCGTCCTCGGCGCGGAAGAACCGGCCATGCGTCGTGCCGGCGACATTCCTCAGAACGCTGAGGTCGACACGGTTCTCGCCGGAGGCCGCGGGATCTCCGACACCGATGGTGTAGACCACGACGCCGTTTTGCTGCGCGATGTCGGCGGCATGTTCGGGCGGAACCCGGCTCGCGGTGTCGTTGCCGTCGGTCAGCAGGATCAGCAGCTTCTGCTTCGCCGTGCTTTTCTCCATCGTCTTGATCGCGAGCCCGATCGTGTCGCCGACCGCGGTTTGCTGGCCGGCCATGCCGACGGCCGCCTGGTCGAGCAGTTGTTGGGCGGTCTGCACGTCCTGCGTGAACGGCACCTGCACATAGGCCCTGGTGCCGAACAGGATCAGCGCAATGCGGTCGCCGTGCCGGCGCGAAATGAAATCCCTGATGACGCGCTTGACGCCGTCGAGTCGTGTCAGCATTTGACCGTCGGCGGCGCGAAAATCGCGCTGGTCCATCGATCCCGATATGTCCACGGCCAGGACGAGATCGCGCGCCGACACTTCGCGAGTCAGGGGATCGCCGACCCATTGCGGCCGGGCCAACGCCGCCACGACGAGGATCCAGACCAGAATCGCAACGATTACCTGCACGGCGCGCCGCCGCCGCACCACGGCGCCCTGTTGCGGTGTTTGGCCGGTGGCCGCGGCAAGCCGTTCGAAGAACGGCACCTGCACCGAGGCTTGACGCGCACGATAGGGGGGCAGCCACCACCAGATCAGGATCGGCAGCGGAAGCAGCGCAAACGCCCATGGCCAGGCGAACTCAAGCATGGTGCATCCTGATCCAGCGACGGGTAAGTTCAACCAGCGCCGAGCGCTGGCCGTCGTCGGGTTTGGCCCGCGTATACGGCGCGCTTGCCAGCCACCTTCCCACTCCGCGAGAGAATTCGGTCCCGTCCAAGGTGCGGTCGAGGAAGGCAAGCCACGCGCTCCCGCTGAGCGGCGCAATTTGCTCGCGCGGAAACGCGGCGAGCGCCGTGCGCCGCACCAGTGAGGAAAGCCGTGTTGCCAATTGGTCCGGCGCCGCCTGCGTGATCCGATCGAGCTCCGAGAGTGCCTCCCTGCGATAGCGGTTGACACGCCAATGCCGCACGAACTTCCACGTCGCGACAAGCGTTGCCGCGAACAGCAGCGTCAGCATAACCCGCATGGGCCATGTCTGCGGCCACAGGCTGACCGGTTGCGGCAGCGGAATGTCGATCAGGCCGGCGACGGGATCTGGGGGCAAGGTTGCGGGATCAGCCAAGCGTGGCCTCCGTTGTGGTAAGCGCGCCGCCGCGGCTTCGGCCACCACCCGACGGCATCGCGCCGAGCAGACGGCGAAGTTGCGGGGCCGTCTCCTCCGCGGCGCTGAGCGGCAACACCGGGACGCCGAGCTCGTGGGTCCAGGCGAACACGCCCCGCAGCCGCGCCTCGGTCGCCTCCGCAATGCTTTTGCGCACGCTGGCGCGCCCGACCTCGAGCTCGATCTGCAGTTCGCCGTCGGTGACGGTCATGCTGGCGGAGGCCGGCAGATCGCTTTGCAGGGGATCGTGCACCAGCAGCGCCACCACGTCATTGTGCCGCGTCATCGCGCCGATCATCTTGCGCGTCGCATCATCGGCGCCATCGAAATCGCTGATCACGATCACCGAGGCGTCGTGCAACGCGCGCCGGGTCGCCTGTGCCAGCGCGGTGTTGAGCATGTCGGGCGCTGCGGCGATACCGCGGCCAACGCCAAGCTCCTGGTTCCGTGAGGCGATCGCGGAGAGGATCTGGAGCACGGTCGCACGGCTGCGTCGCGGCTTGATCTCGACGAGACCGCGATCGTTGAACACGATCGCGCCGACGCGATCGCCGACACCGAGCACCCGCCAGGCGCCGATCGCCGCCGCTTCCGCCGCCGTAACCGATTTCATCGCAAACCGGCTGCCGAAGAACATCGACACCCGCTGGTCGACCACCAGCAGTGCCTGCCGGTCGCGCTCCTCGTTGAAAACGCGCACATGCGGCTTCTGCAACCGCGCCGTTACCTTCCAGTCGATCGAGCGGACATCGTCGCCGGCGCGATAATCCCTTATCTCCTCGAAATTCAACCCGCGGCCGCGCATGCGCGAAGCGAACCGGCCCGACAACAGGCTGTGCACCGGCTGGTGCGGCAGGAACGATACTTTGCGGCCGCGATGTTCGAGCGCGATCAGACCATCGAGATCGATGTAGACGCCGGGCATCTTGTCTTCGGCCTCGGCCATTTCAGCCTCACGTCGCCGTCACCAGGGAAGCAATCTTGTCGATGACCTGATCTGCAGTCGCGCCTTGCGACAGCGCCTCGTAACTCAGGATCAGGCGATGACGCAGGCAGTCATGCATGACGCTGCGGATATGATCGGGCGTCACGAAGTCGTGGCCATCGAGCCATGCCCGCGCCCGTGCGCAGCGATCGAGCGCGAGGCTACCACGCGGGCTGGCGCCGACCTGGATCCATTTGCTCAGTGGTTCGCCGTAGCGGGCCGGAAACCGTGTCGCGTAAACCAAGTCGACGATAAACTTCTGCGCGAGATCGGAAACGAAAATGTCGTCGATCTCGCCGCGCGCATCGAGGATCGCCTGCTGGGGTACCGCTGGCGGCTCCGCGCCGTGGTCTTTCGGTTTTTGCGCGTTCTCGGCGCGGTTGAGCTTGATGATCTCGCTCTCGATCGCCTCATCGGGATAGGTGATGACGACGTGCATCAGGAAACGGTCGAGCTGCGCCTCCGGCAGCGGATAGGTGCCTTCCTGCTCGATCGGGTTTTCGGTGGCGAGCACCATGAACAGCTCGGGCATCTTGTAGGTTTTGCCGGCGACGGTGACCTGCCGCTCCTCCATCGCCTCCAGCAGCGCCGACTGCACCTTGGCGGGCGCGCGGTTGATCTCGTCGGCGAGCACGAGGTTGGCGAAGATCGGCCCCTTCTGGAACTGGAACTGACCGCCCTTCTCGGTTTGCAGATAGATTTCCGCGCCGGTCACATCCGACGGCAGCAAGTCGGGCGTGAACTGCACGCGCGACAGGTCGGCGGCGAGGTTCTTCGCCAGCGTCTTCACCGCCCGAGTTTTTGCCAGGCCGGGCAGGCTTTCGATCAGGAGATTGCCGTTGGCGAGCAGTCCGATCAGCATGCTCTCGACCAGACGATCCTGGCCGAGCACGGATTTGCCGATCCGTGCCTTGAGGTCGAGCAGCGCATCACGCGCCGCCGAGCCTTTCGAATTTTCGGAGGCGGTTGCTGCGGGCGGCCGCGGCGTTCCGAGATCAGGCATGGCTTTCCCCGGGACGTGTCGGCCGCCGGCTCGGCCGCCGACAGGATGGCATTGCCTTGCGGTGGCGCACGCCCGCCGCCGCTATTTCGTACTGGCCTTATTGTCGAGCGACTTCATCAGCGCGTCGACCATCTGGTCGATGCTGAAGCTGGCTGAGCGCTGGCTCGGCGGATAGTCCTTGAATGTCTGGAGGAAAGGAGCGACGCGGTAAACGCCGTACTGAAGGAGATAGGCGTTCTTCGCCAACCAGTCGTAATACTGATCCGATACCACGTCGGCGCGTTCGAAAGGATCCATCCGCAGATTGAATACCTTGGGTGCGCGCAGACAGGTGAACGGGTTGGCCCAGACGACGAATCCTCCGGGCTCCCGCTGTTCGCAGAACACGACCTTCCAATCGTCGTAGCGATAAGCGACGACGTTACCGTCGTCATTGAAATAGAAGAACTCGTTGCGCGCCGACTTCGGCGCCTGACCGGTCAGATAGGGCAGCTGGTTGTAGCCGTCGAGATGGACCTTGAAGGACTTGCCGCCGATTTCGGCACCGTTGAGCAAACGCTCCTTGATATTTGTGTCACCGGCTGCCGCCACCAGCGTCGGAAACCAATCGAGTCCTGAGATCATCTCGTTGGATACTTCGCCGGCCTTGATGTGGCCCGGCCAGCGAACCATCGCGGGCACGCGGAACGCGCCTTCCCAGTTGGTGTCCTTCTCGCTGCGGAAGGGCGTCGTCGCCGCATCCGGCCATGACCACTGATTGGGGCCGTTGTCGGTCGTGTAGATGACGATGGTATTGTTGGCGATACCGAGATCGTCGATCGCCTTTAAAAGCTTGCCGACGTCGCCGTCATGCTCGATCATGCCGTCAGCGTATTCATTGCCGGGCATTCCGCTTTGTCCCTGCATGGATGGGCGGACATGGGTGAAAGCATGCATCCGCGTCGTGTTCATCCAGGTGAAGAACGGCCGGTTGGCCTTCGACTGCCGCTGCATGAAGTCGATCGCCGCGGCTGTGGTCTCGTCGTCGACGGTTTCCATCCGCTTGCGGTTGAGCGGGCCGGTATCCTCGATCTTGCCGTCAGCCGACGCCTTGAGGACGCCACGAGGCGTATTGGCTTTGACATAGGCGGTGTCGTTCTTCGGGTAATAAGGCCGCTCGGGCTCCTCCTCGGCATTGAGATGATAGAGGTTGCCGAAGAACTCGTCGAAGCCATGCTTGGTCGGCAGGTATTCGTCGCGGTCGCCAAGATGGTTCTTGCCGAATTGCCCGGTTGCATAGCCAAGCGGCTTCAAGGCTTGCGCTATGGTGACATCACGATCCTGCAACCCGACCGTCGCTCCGGGAATGCCCACCTTGCAAAGGCCGGTGCGAAGGCAGACCTGTCCGGTAATGAAGGTGGAACGGCCCGCCGTGCAGCTGTTTTCCGCGTAATAGTCGGTGAACTTCATGCCTTCCTTGGCAATGCGGTCGATATTGGGCGTCTTGTATCCGACCACGCCGTCCGTATAGGCGCTGATGTTGGATTGACCGATATCGTCGCCGAAGATGACGAGGATGTTCGGTTTGGCGGAATTCGGCTGCTGGGCCTGAGCGGGTGATCGGGAGAATGGCGAAAGACATGTCGCGAGAAGGGCTGCCGCCATCAGATTGCCCAACAGTCTGCCGCGAGGGCTACGAGATTGATCGGCTTTGCCGTTATTGTTGGCCTTGGCTTTCGTGCTCATTCGACACTCCCGGCATGTTACATGGTACGAAACTTCCTTAACGTGTCCGACGCGAATCTTGTCGAGTGCGGGCCCTCTGCGATGCCCTTGGTGATCGTATCAAATTGAATCAATGGCGAGGTTGCAACCCGTTTGGATTGAATTCCTGTTTCCTGAACGGGTCAAGGATGGTGTCCATCGCTGGGACATATTGTCGTGCCGCGCTGCGAACGGACTATGACGGTTTGTTCGTCACGGCGGGCGACTTGCAGCGCGAAAAAAGCGCCGCGGGATCACGACCGGCGCTTGTCCTTGGTTCCCTGAGTCGATCCGCTGAGACGAGCGAACCGGATGAGGTCAGACTTCCAGCCATTGCTCCCGAACCGACGGGCTGGCCTTGAGCTCGGCCGGCGTGCCTTCGAACACGATGCGGCCATGCCCCATGACGTAGACACGGTGCGAAATCCGCATGGCGATCGAGAGTTTCTGTTCGACAAGCAGGATCGCGACCCCGCGACCGGCTATCTCGGCGATGAGGTCGCCGACCTGCTGCACGATAATCGGCGCCAGTCCTTCGGTGGGCTCGTCGATCATCACCAGATCCGGATCGCCCATCAGCGTCCGGCAAATGGTAAGCATCTGCTTCTCGCCGCCCGAGAGCACGCCCGCCGCGGTGTCGGCGCGCGTAGCAAGGTTCGGAAACATGTCCAGCATGTCCTGCAACCGCCATTTGCCGGGGCGCCTGGGGTCCTTGACGCCCAGCATGAGATTTTGCCGCACGGTCAAGCCGGGGAAAATGTCACGGTGCTCGGGCACGTAGCCGAGCCCGAGGCGGGCGATCTTGTAGTTGGGCAGACCCGCGATATCGGTGCCCTTGAACTTGATGCTGCCCTGCGGGGCAACCTCCCCCATGATGGCTTTGACGGTGGTCGAACGGCCTACGCCGTTGCGGCCGAGAAGGCTCACGACTTCGCCCGCGCCGATCAGCATATCGACGCCCTGCAAAATGTGGCTCTTGCCGTAGTAGGCGTGCAGATCCCTGACTTCGAGCATCAAGCCGCCTCCTCACCGAGATAGGCTTCCTTGACCTTGGGGTTGCCGCGAATTTCCTGCGGGGTGCCGGTAGCGATGATCTGACCGTAGACGAGCACGGAAATGCGGTCGGCGAGCCCGAACACGACGCTCATGTCGTGCTCGACGATCAACAACGTACGGCCCTCGGTGAGTCGCCGGATCAGCGCTACCGCGCGTTCGGTCTCGGCGTGGCTCATGCCCGCCGTCGGTTCGTCCAGCAGTATGACTTTGGCGCCGCCGGCGACGGTAATGCCAATTTCGAGCGAGCGCTGCTCGGCGTAGGTCAACAATCCCGCCGGGACGTCCCGCCGGGACGTCAGATTGATGTCTTCGAGGATTTGCGCGGTACGCATCCTCACATCCGGCAACTTGTCGATGTTCTTCCAGAACGCATAGCGCTGACCGGTCGCCCACAAGACGGCGCAGCGCAGGTTTTCCCAAACACTCATGTTGGAAAACACGTTTGTAACCTGAAAGCTTCGCGAGAGGCCGCGGCGATTGATCTGGTAGGGCGGCAGATGTGAGATTACTTCACCCTGCATCAGGATGCTGCCGCTCGTCGGCTTCATGTAACCGCTGATCAGGTTAAAGGTGGTCGACTTGCCGGCCCCGTTCGGGCCAATCAGCGCATGGCGCTCGCCTTGCCCGACGGTGAGATTGATGTCGCGTATCACCGGGATGACGCCGAAATTCTTTTGGACTCCACGCAGTTCGATCGCGGAACTCATGTGGCGCTCCCTTTTTCGCGCGCTGTCCTTGCAGCCACGTCCCAAGCGCCGGCAACCCGCTGCCATGTTTTGCGAGCGACCAGGAAACCGCCGACCATCAGCACGGCAGCAACCGCCCAGACGACCGGGCTCGCCGCGTCAAATGGCACACCGAACGCCTTGATGTGGGAATCATCGCTGGGGTTGACGCTGTAATGCACGACGGTTTCGACGATCAGGATAGCACCCACGATCATCGCCATGGTCGGAACCAGGGCGACCAGATAGCTGGGCACCACCTTGCCCAGCGTTCCAGCCTTCAGCAACGGCCGGTGCATCATCAATAGACCCGTGATGCCGCCGGGCGCGAACATCACGACGGCAATGAAGATCAACCCAAAGTAAAGTTGCCAGACCTGCGTGAGATCGCTGAGCCCGAGCGACAGCAAGGTTACGAAGATTGCTCCGACGATCGGACCGATAAAGAAGCCGATGCCGCCGATATAGGTTGAGAACAGGACCGTTCCCGATTGCGCCGCGCCGAGATAGGCCGAGTTGGCGATCTCGAAATTGATCGCGGCCAGCGAACCGGCGATGCCGGCGAAGAAGCCGGCGAAGCAAAAGGCGATGTACCGGACCACATGGGGATCGTAGCCCACGAATTGAACGCGTTCGGGATTGTCGCGGACGGCATTGCACATGCGCCCCAGCGGAGTGCGTGTGAGCGCATACATCGCGATGATCGCGATCAGCGTCCATGCCGCGACCAGATAGTAAATCTGGATCTGGGGTCCGAAACTCCAGTCGAACAGCCGGAATACCTTGGTCCGGTTAGCGGAAATCCCCGCCTCTCCGCCGAAAAAAGAGCGCAGGATAAGCGCCGAGGAAGCAATCAATTCGGCAAGACCGAGCGAGATCATCGCGAAGACCGTGCCGCTGCGCCGCGTCGAGACCCAGCCGAGCAGCGCCGCGAAAACCAGTCCGGCAACGCCTCCGATCAACGGAATTACCGGCAATGGTATCGGCAGCTTGTTGGCAGCGACGATATTGATGCTGTGAATGACCAGAAAGCCGCCGAGACCGTAATAGACGGCGTGACCGAACGACAACATGCCGGTCTGGCCAAGCAGGATATTGTAGGACAGCGAGAAGATGATGGAGATGCCGACGAGGCTGAACGTCGTCAGCGAACCGCCGGAGGAAAAGATCTGAGGCAGGACCAGCAAAGCCAGCGCGGCTGCAGTCCATATTCCGTAAAACTTCAACCTGTCCGAAGCGGACGGAAGCGGCGGCGCAATCGTGGCGGCAAGATCGCTGGTAATATCACTCATGTGTCCCGCGTCCCCAACAGACCCATCGGGCGGAAGACAAGGATCAGGACCAGCAACAGATAGGGCACGATCGGCGCGATCTGAGCGATGGTCACATCCCAGATGTCGGCGAGCCAGGTTGTGGCATAGCCCGGGCCCAGCGGGCCGAACGCTTCCGAAAGTGAACCGTTCATCGACACCGCGAAGGTCTGAACCAGGCCGATCAACAGAGAGCCGATGAACGCGCCCGGCAGCGAGCCGAGCCCACCGACCACGATCACGACGAAAAGGATGGGTCCGAGCAGCCCGGCCATGTTGGATTGCGTCACGAGCGCCGGACCCGCGATAACCCCCGCAACGGCAGCCAATGCAGTGCCGACGCCAAACACCATCATGAAGATGCGACCGACATTATGGCCGAGATGCCCTACCATATGCGGATGCGTCAGCGCGGCCTGCACAATGAGTCCGACGCGGGTCTTTTTGATCGTGACCAGCAAACCCAAAAAGATGACGATCGACACCAGCAGCATGAACATCTTGTAGGCAGGATAGTTGGTCGAGAAGATCGTAAAGGCGGGAAAATCGAAGAATCGGCGGCACCCGGAAATCGAGCGGACTCTTGCCCCAGATAATCTGGACAATTTCCTCGATCACAAATGCAAGTCCGAACGTGAACAGCAGCTCTGCGACATGGCCGTTCTTGTGGACATGCCGCAGGCCAAAGCGCTCGACGCCGGCCCCAATCGCCCCCGCCAACAACGGCGCGATCACCAGCGCCGGCCAAAAGCCGAACCACCGGCTGATCTGGAATCCAAAGAAAGCGCCGAGCATGTAAAAACTTGCATGCGCGAAATTGAGGACTCCGAGCATGCTGAAGATGACAGTCAATCCGCTCGCCATCAAGAACAGCAACATACCGAACAGAACGCCGTTGAGCGTAGATATGACGATCAACTCGAGCACGACTCTTCCCCCTCAGGCGAACAGGCTCCCATACGGCATCTCTGCGCGAGCGGGCCGGGTTTATTTCAATGAGAGCGGCGGCCGGCCTGAAACCGGCCGCCATCAGCCATGAACGTTCAAACCTAGTTCGGCCGTTCCATCTTGCATGTCGTCGGCAGTTCGGTCGCGGCCGTGTCGATCTTGGCAACCTGCTTCCAGCCCCAGCCGGTTTTTTCTTCGTCGAACGGTTCCTTTTCGCTGCGCTCGCCGAACGAGGAGATGTAGATCGGCTGGAAGAATTGATGATCGTCCTTGCGCATCAACCCCTCGCCGCCGTCGAAGACCTCGAACTTCATACCCTCCAGCGCGCCGGCTACCTTCACGGGCTCGAGAGATTTGGCCTTTTCCGCCGCGGCCGCGAACATGCGCATTTCGTTGACGGCACGGGGATATAGCAGACTGAAATCGTACTTGGCCCGGATGGTTTTTTCCATTTCCTGGGAAGACTTGTTGTCCAGGTTTGGAATACCTTCGGAAATCTGGAACACTTGGTGGTTGAGGTTGGCCTGCTTGATCGCGGTCGGACCGCCGGTGCCGGCGGCGTAATACGTATACCAGTTCACCTTCAAGCCGGCATCGGCCGCCGCCTTCAGCAGGAGCGCAATGTCCTGCCCCCAATTGCCCGTCACCACGCTGTCCGCACCCGAAGCCTTGATCTTGGCAACATAAGGCGCGAAGTCGGTTATTTTCAGCAATGGATGAAGTTCGTCGCCGACAATCTCGATATCAGGGCGCTTTGCCTTCAGCATGGCCCGCGCCTGCGTTCTGACCGACTGGCCAAACGAATAATCCTGATTGATCAAGTACACCTTCTTGATCGCAGGCACGTCCTTCATATAGTTCGTGAGCGCTCCCATCTTGATGTCGGAATTCGCGTCCCACCGGAAATGCCAAAAGCTGCATTTGTCGTTGGTCAGGATCGGATCGACAGCGGCGTAATTGAAATAAAGCACTTCCTTGCCGGGATTGCGGTCATTGTACTTCGACACGAAATCCGACAATGCAGCCGCGACCGCCGAGCCGTTGCCTTGCGTGAGAAAGCGCACGCCCGAATCGATAGCTTTCTGGGCCTGAATCAAGCTTTCCTGCGGATTGGTCTTGTTGTCGAGCGGAACGATCTCGACCTTCTTGCCGAGAATACCGCCCTTCGCATTGAGCTCGTCGGCCAGGAACTGGAAGGTCTTGAACCCGACTTCGCCGACACTGGCGCCACCGCCAGACAGGGGATCGATATATCCGATCTTGACGGTTTCTTGGGCCGTGGCCGCGCCGCCGAAAATCGGCAAGGCAAGCGCCGCAGCTAGGACAATCTTTCGCATATTATGTTTTCTCCCTCGTAGTACGGTTATTCTGTTGCCAGCACTACAACCACTAAAGCGGATGAATCTCAAGCCGCCCCGTGAACACCAGCAAGGCCCGTCCTGATCTCGCCGGAAATGTCGAGCCGAGCCCGGCGCGCGATCCTGGAAGCTGTGGTCACCGCTGCGCGGAAAAGTATCAAAACAACCGCCGCAGTCCGTCGGGCCGAGGGGTCTGCGAGCCCGCCGGCGAAGGGAAAAAACGTCCATTCGGCGGGGCTCTTGTCAGCGAGAGCGGAGGATTCAGACCTCCGCATGTTTGGAAATCAATGGGTTAGCCATCAATTCAGAGTACGATCGGGCGCTCGGGGCTAGACAACCGCCCGGCGAAATCACCCGTGGACCAACGGCGAGGGGTTGGCCCCGTTTAGGCGAGCCACGCTGCCTCGCTCTTCCCGGAATGTGCCATGACAGCCAGCGTGTCCGCCGTCACCGGCAGACTGGAAGTTATCGGCTGACAGCCACTGGCGCTTCTTGCCGGTAGCCTAGCACAACCGACACGCCCCCCAGGACCCGCAGCAAGCCGCGCCCCAACCCGCGCATCCCGCGCAACCCACACAGCCACCGAACCAGATGCCACCGCCCCCACAGCCGCCGCAGCCGCAACCGCGGCAGCCGACGCAACCACGGGCACAACCTCGACAGCCAGCAAATCCGCCACCACCGCAGCCACGGAAGCCGCCGCACCCGCCGCCACCTCGACAGCCGCCGCAACCACCGCAGCCGCGCGCTAGTTGCACGCCGCCTGCCGCAAGGTGTTCGCGGTCAAAGACGTAGAAGGTGGCCAGGCTGACGTCGAACATTTCTTCTTCGCCAAGAACGAAGCGCTGATTGGGCGAAGTTGCATCGGATTGCGGGACACTGGCGGTTGGCACCGTCGATGCGGATGCCGCACCCACCAGCGAAAAACTTACTCCGGCAGCGCCGAGCACCTTGGCGGCGGCGGCCTTGGTTGTGCGTTTTCGCTTCGAAGCTTGCTTGACCCGCGGCATGGTCGCATCCTCCGTTAGTGTTCTTGAAATCGCTCGCCAAACCTGCGCCCGTCGAAACCGGCGCGCAAGGGTGCTTGAAGGGCACTTTGACACAAAATGCGGAAGATCTCATCAAGTTCCGTCCATCGCGGTCTGCACCGGCCGGAGGAGGGCGGCAGCCCCCTCGCCTTCTCCGCGAAGGTCCCCGGCAGACCGGAGGTCGTCAGCCCAGGTCGTTCGAGCTCGCAAATTCAGTTGAACCCGTTCACAATCCAGGGCTTCATTACCGAATATGACTCGACCAGTTCGATCGATAGGCACTTTACGGGATGGCAGAGAAATATGAAGATAGGTCATCCCAATCCCGCCAGACCCGAAGGTGGGTCTGCTCAAGTGTAGCAGCGTTCCGGGTTGGAAAATGGCCAATTCTGGGATCCGCGCATGACTGAAACGCCGACGTTTCGTCCCAAAATAAACAAGAGCGGGACTTGGTTCGTTGCCGTCACGACGGGCGCCGGCCCGGAATCCCACATTGGCGATTTTCCGACGGAGGAACAGGCGCAGCAGTGGATACTGACCAAATCGAAATACTGGCCCGGCAAGCCCGATGCGCCGGAGTGATGCCAGTTTCCCGGGATCTGTGACGGCCGGGCTCGAAATCTGAAGCTCTGCTCTCTCTAACCGGCAGCGTCTCCACCGCCATAAATATCGGCACGACACCGCTTTCACGAGCCGCCGGCCCCTGATCGTGCCGGGTAAAGACGCCAGCCTCCGAGGCAGCCTGCCGGCGCCGGCCATTTTTAATCGCGGATTTTCCGCCCCAGTCTGTGAATTACCACACACAACCTAACGGCGAATTGATCTAGGTTGCCGACGTTTCCTTCCCTGCTCGGACTCGACATTGACGGGTTCTTTTTATGAAGCGCCCTCCTCCGACTTCGCGCGTCATTTGCATGATTTCAATTATTGGGGATTCGCATGGTTTCAATTCAACAGCGCATTGCTTCGCTCCCGGAACAGCAGCTTACGGCGATTGCGACGACGTCCGCCAATCTCAAAGCGCAGTTTCGTGAATTAGAAACGCTACGCGACCGAGTCAGAAAAACCTCGCTCGGCCGCAGGGTCACGCGGCGCCGCATTCCCCGAATAAATGCGGCCCGTTCGCGGCGCTGAAGCCGTGGCTCGGCCCATCGCTACCGGGGCATTTTTTCTTCCGTAACAGGTTCTGGGTGCTTGCCGGCATTCAACCTGCCGCGGGCCACGCGGCTGCGCGCTCACGCCGCTTGGCTCAACACTATTTGGCCCATCGCCGGCTTCATCGAGTCTTCAATCGATGAAGCGGGATATAGCCGCCACGTCGCAGATCATCCCGCGTGATCGCACTCGCATCAGCGCAGGCTGCGGCGCGAAGAAAGCCGCGCGTGTCCCCAGCGTTGGCGTCGCCGATCGGCGGTCGGTCGCGAAAGCGTGATTGCACCAAAGGGAATAAGCGGGTTGGTCCAGAGATACATCACACTGATGGATGCACGCGAGCGACGCCGCTGTGCGGCGCTCGACGGCGTTCAGCATCAAAGTGGAGAAACGAACATGGGCCGCGAGCTGTCGCCGTTGGAAGCGCAAGCCGTGGATGCGTTGCGCCGCGCCAAACGCCTTCCATTCGGCGCAACCCGAAGTGATCTGCAACAACTAGCGAAGGAACTCCTTTGGCTGAACCGCCATGGTATGGACGCACTCGTCGAACGCCGAAATGCTCCCCACACTGCCGACGACAGCTTGACGCCGCGAGAACAATTGTCTCGCGGCGCGCGGGCTCGTTAAATCGCCGTTAGCGGCCGTCCTTGTGAAAAACCAGCGTGCGTACCTCGATGCTCTCGCGAGGCGGCACATCGGCAGGCGTCGTCGGGTCAACAAATGCCGTGTGCGGGGCAAACCGCGCACGGCCGTCCGTCGCAGAATCGTAACACTTCAGCAGCAGCGCTTCCTCGGCCGTCATTTTCGGAAAATAAAGCCACCGATGCCCGGAATTGAACTTGACCGAGTAAGTTTCACCGTTCCGGCCGGGGTAGATCAAGTCGGACGCGACCAGATCGCCGTGCGCCAAGGTTTGGGCGTCACACATCGCCAATGGCAAGTCGAGCAATGGTCCGCGGATGGGCCGCCACAGATTGATCACCTGCACCCGTCCCTTGAGAAGTTCGTCGGCTTCATCCGGCAGATGTTCTCGAACACGATTGCGGCCCGACAGGTCCGTCTGATCGACATGGACACGGGTAGCCGGCTGTCTGGGGCCGGCGCCGCGCACGTCGGCCGCGCCTTCTACCCGCCTGCGGACGGTGTGATCAAAGATGAAGACGCGATCGGCCTTGAGCGTCGCCTGCAAAAACGATTGAACGGCGGGATAATAGACGTTCCTGATCTCGTTTTCGTCGTAGAAATTCGTGACGGACGTGGGGTGACGAACCAGAGCAAAACCCTGTCGATCAAGAGAAACACTACCGGCGATGCGGCGCGCATCGAACACGGGAACCTGGTGCGGTTCGGGCAATGCCGTCGATTTCGGCTCGCCCGGCGGCGGATCAAAGGCGTAAGTACGCGGCTTTCCGTCTGTCGGAGCGAGATAGTTGAGTTCAGCGGTTACAAATGGAAGAGTTTCGATTTTCGTTTCGTGAAGGCCCATTGTCTTCTCCCGGCAAGCCGTGCGCAGCCGAAGCCGTACCTACGCGTGGTAACGCCTACCCTCGGCAGCGCCGCTTCGGCCAACTGAACGTAAGGTGTTCGGCGGATGTTGGTGGTCGCTTGCCATAGAGCAAGACTGTCGCGAAAAAAACAACAATACGGTTGCGTGAACCATAGCTTGAACGCAAATCTTTTACCTGGAGTACTCGCCCCGCGTGAATCTATTCCCGCTCGGGAATTGCGGGTGTAACCGACCGTGGCGGCAATGCTCGGAACGACGAACACAAGACCGGGCTGCCACGTGCCGCAAGCCGCGGTCGGCGAATGTCTCTCGCACATCGCGCTTCAGGTCTTCGCCGATATCCTGATCAGGAACCTGGCGTCCATTTCCAGACAATATCGGAAACGTCTACCGGCCTCGGAATAAGACCAAGCTTCGCAAAGCGATCGGCGACAGCCTGCTGAACTCTTGATCACTTCGTCATCGATGGGCACCACACGAAAGTTCGAGCGATCGACGAAGCGCCTGACGGCTTCAATGTCAACGCCGGTTGCGTCCGCTTGCGCCTTGGCGACCTCCTCGTGATGGGTATCGGCCCATCGGCCTTCGGCGGCAAAGACGGAATTCAGCCGCGCAACCAACGCTGGATGCTTCTCCACGAACCCTGCCCGCACGATGTAGAATGCATTGGGCTTATGTACATCCTTGTCAAACGCGATAACCCGCACGTTTTCCCTGAGTTCGGCGAGCGCGAGATAAGGATCCCAGATGGACCAGGCATCGACCGAGCCCTTTGCGAACGCCACCGTCGCATCGGCGGGCGCGAGCGGCGTCGGGGTGATGTCGCTCCAGGCGAGCCCGGCTTTTTCCAGGGCCGCGACAAGTAAATTGTGCGCGCTCGATCCTTTGCCGAATGCGACGCGCTTGCCCTTGAGATCGGCCAGTGTCTTGATCGGAGAGTTCTGCGGAACAACGATCGCCTGTGTATTGCCATCCGACTTAACGGCGGCCGCATATCGTATGCCTGCGCCGCCCGCCTGCGCGAAGATGGGCGGTGAGTCACCGACATACCCGAAGTCGACGCTGCCGACGTTGATCGCCTCGAGCAAGGGTGGCCCGAACTGAAAATCGATCCATTTGATCTCGATGCCGAGGGGCTTGAAGGCATCTTCCACCGAGTGGCGCTGCCGAACGGCGGGAAAGAAACCACCCTTCTGAGTGCCGATCCGTATTTCGGTTGGCTTGTCCTCTGCCCTTGCGGGACCCGCGGCGAGCGATACCAAGAGCAGTGCGCCGGCAAGCAGGGTACGTCTGATGATCATTGGTTTTCCTTTCAGGTTTTATTGATGCCGCGAGCCGGCGAGTGGTGGTCAGTTCGACCCATGCAGCCTGACTCCGCCGACCAGCGCCTTGGCCGCGCGTTCCGCATGCCGGGCGGAACGAAACTCCCTGCCTTCCAGGCGATCGAAGGCGGGATCTGAGGAGAAAAATCGGAAGCCGCGCTCATCGCTTGTGACGATGCCGGCGGTCTTGTTTTGAACTTCGATAATGTAGGCTTTAGACATGGATCCTCAGTCGCCGGAATTCCGGCGCTCCCATCGGAAAATGATCTCCGTGTTTTTTACGTCGAGATCAACGACAGGCACCGGTGGCCGCAGAGACGCAGCGACGGATCATGCGTTTGCAAACATGGCCCACGACTGGCTTAAGATTCGATCTCATGCAGCGGCCCCAGGAAGCTGAATTCAGCCTTACCTAATATCCCGGAGTTTGCCGAATTGGTCAATGAAATGGCCGTCTAATCTTCTCGTCGAGACGCCTCTGCTCTTCTATGCCGAGCGTCTAAAACGGGACGGAATGATCGATGAATTAAAAGTGCCGGTGGTGGCGAGCTTATTTTTTCTCGCCCATGGTGACATAGGCCCACACCGCCTCGATGTCGTCGCTCTTGAGCAGGTCGCCCCATGGCGGCATCTGGTTCTTGCCGTTGGTCACTGAACGTACGAAGCGGTCATGCTCGCCGGGCGGAAATTTGCGCAGGTCGAACGCGCTTTCCGGGTCCTGCATCCGCGGTCCATGACACGGCGAACAGTTGCGGGCAAAGATTTCGGCACCGGCAGCGATCTGTTGCGGCGCAAAGCTTTGATCTTGGGCGGCCGCTGTCGCGCACCATAGCGCGGCGGCCGCGGCGAAAGTCGTGCCTTTCGTCAGTCCTGCCATGACTGAAACCTTCACTCCGGCAGCAGGGCGAAGGTCCACACCGATCCCCCGGGCGGCACGCTCTTGAGCGCCTCCCGCGCCTGGTTCCAGTACACGCCGCCGATGCCCGACAGCACGGTGACGTATTGCCGGCCCTTGTAGGTGTAGGTGATCGGCTGCGCGTTGATTCCGGAGCCGGTCTGGAATTGCCAGAGCGTCTTGCCGTCGGCCGCGTCGATGGCGATGAATTCGCCGGTCTCCTTGCCGGTGAACAGCAATCCGCCGCCGGTCGCCACGATCGCCGACCATTGCGGATGGTCCCACAGCGGCGCGCGCCACACTTGTTTGGCGGTCAACGGCTCGATCGCATCGACATGGCCCACCGGCTCGCCGTCAGGCTGCTTGGCCGGCAGATTTTCCACGAACTGGTACCGCTGTCCCTGCACGTAAGGTCCGGTCGGCAGATGCTTGAACAACCGCGGCGAATGCATGGTGTTGGCATAAAGCAGGCCGGTCTCCGGGTTGAACGCGGCATGCGGCCAGTTCTTGGCGCCGCGCTGCGTCGGCCACAGCTCGATCTGCTCTCCGGCGCGCAGTCGCTTGGCGACGTCGGTCTCGATCGGGCGTCCGCTTTCCATGTCGACGCCGCTTGCCCAGTTCACCCGCTCGAAGGGCTTTGCGGAAATCAACTGGCCACTGGCCCGGTCGATCACATAAAGGAAGCCGTTGCGATTGAGCTGCATCAGCACCTTGCGCTCGGCGCCGTCGACGTTGAGCTTGCCCAGGATCATTTCCCAGTTGCCGTCGTAGTCGTATTGGTCGTTGGGCGTGAACTGGTAGTGCCAGACGATCTCGCCGGTCTTGGGCCGCATCGCCAGCACCGAGGCGGTGAAGAGGTTGTCGCCCGGCCGGCTTTGCGACGCCCAAGGCGCCGGATTGCCGGTGCCCCAATAGGTCAGGTCAAGTTCGGGATCGTAGGAGCCGGTGATCCAGCTAGAACCGCCGCCGGTCTTCCAGGCATCGGTGTCCTGCGGCCAAGTCTCGTTGCCCGGTTCGCCGCGCGCCGGGATCGTGTAGCGGCGCCACAGGTGTTCGCCGGTTTCCGGGTCCCAGCCGTCGATGAAACCGCGAATGCCGAATTCCGCGCCGGAGATGCCGGTGATCAGCACATTGTCGGCGATCAGCGGTGCGACCGTCATGGAATAGCCTTCCTTCCACTCGGCCGCCTTCTGGTTCCAGATCTCCTTGCCGGTTTTCATGTCGAGCGCAATGACATGGGCATCAAGCGTGGTGCGGTAGAGCTTGCCGTTGAGGATCGCGGCACCCTTGTTGGAGACCCCGCAGCACACGACACGCGGCGTCTCCGGCAACCAGTCGACCGGCGTTTTCCAGATTTGCTTGCCGGTGCCGACGTCGATCGCCACCGTCGCCTTGGCGTTGGTGACATACATTACCCCATCCAGCACCAGCGGCTGCGCCTGCTCGCCCCACGGGTTATCGAGACTGAGGTTCCAGATCGGCACAAGGCGTTTGACCGTCGTCTTGTCGATCTGCTTGAGCGGGCTATAGCGGTTGAGGCTATAGCCCATGCCATAGGTCAGCACGTTGTCGGGGTTCTTGCCGTCATTCTTGAGATCGTCGAGCGTCTGTGCGGATGCCGCCCCCGCAAGCATAACCGTCACGACCGCGGCCGCCAGCGTCTTCATGAACATGCCTCCCCTGGCGACGGCTCGCGCGGCCTTTGGCCGTCGCCGCGTCGTTGCGCCCGAGGTTAGCGCAACGCCAACACCTGTCGAGCCCGATGTCCGCTTGGCTTTTTCAAACAGCCATGCGCCAGACACAGAGCACGTGAAGTCTCAGGCGGCAGTCCAGATCGACTTGGGGGGTTTTGGGATGGTCAATGCGATGCGGGGATTTCCACCCGGCATTTAATCATGGTGAACTACAAAAAATGGGCGAACACTGCCATCAGCGAAAACATCAAGCCTTCACCCCATTCCGACAGGATAATGAAAGGGCGGCGGCACACCGAGGCGAGACCGAAAAGCCAAAGCGCGATCAATAACCAACTCACCGAGACGTATTGCAGCCCTTGCCCAAAGGGCGCCGCGGTCGCGATCGCCAGCATGACGATAAAAACGATCGTGATACCAAGCTTAAAGACGACACGCTGCAAGAAGGACAGAAATACCGGGTTCAAGTTCTGCATCTGCCATCATTCGAACCTGCCCGGGATACCACCGTGAGACTGATGCCTCACCTTCCCGAGCCACATTCGGAAAATTGGCTGTCACGACATGTATTTCCAAGGTGGACGCAAGCCTGGAAATATAAGCAAAATATAAGAACGGCGTGCTGCAACCTTCCGGCTTGGTAGGACAGGAATGAGCAAGGTTCGCTTTCGGCGCAAAATCAATGCTCAGAAGTCCAGCTGAAGGCTGGCCATATAGGTTCGCGGCGTGCCGAGATAGGCGGTGTTGGCGCCGGGGCTTCCGACGATGTTGCCGTCGGCGATCGACGAGTAATAGAACACGTTGCCGACATTGAGCACCTGGAAGCGCGCCGTCACGGTCTGCTTGTAGATTGTCGCTGTGGCGCGAACGCCGAGATCGAACGTCACATAGGATGGAGCATAAGAGTTGTTGATGTTGGTCGCCGCGCGTTGACCTTCGGCATGGACGGCACCGGTCAGCGCGAAGCCGTGGAAGAAAGCCGGGTGATAGTCGAGGGCGGCGTCGCTTTTGAACTGGGGAACGCCGACCACCAGCTTGTCGTTGGTCGAGGCCACGCCGGTGTTCTGCAGCCGCGCATCGATGTAGGTGATGCCGCCGAAGATCGACAACTCGGGCAGGATATTGCCCTGGAGGAAGAACTCGGCGCCGTTGTTGCGCTGGGTTCCGACCACCTGGAAGATGTTCGTGTTCGGATCGGTCGAGGCGAACGGTCGCGTCATGTGAAACAGGTCGAAGGTGGCGAGGAATTGCGGCGTGATCGCGTATTTGACGCCGACCTCATATTCCTCATCCTGATACGGCGTCAGGAACTGATTGGCATTGACCGTGCCGGTAGGCGCCTGGTCGCTCTGCTCGACGCTTCGGGCGAAGGTCGCGTAGGTCGTGAGCTGCGACGTCGGCGTGTAGATCACGCTGACGGTCGGACTGAAGACACCGTCGGCGTCGTTCTGACTGGTCATGACGCCGGTCTTTGCAAAGCTTTCCGAGTGCAGGAAGGACGTGCTGACGACGCCTTGCACCGCCCATTGATCGTTGAAATGGAAGGTGTCGGCGGTGATGATCGTCTGGTTCGACAACTCGGCGGATTTGAACTGGCCGCCGTTGGGCGGAATCGGTTGATTCGGCAAAACCTGCGGGTTGGCCAAGTTTGAGCTGCCCAGCGGCGTCACGATGGAATTTCGATAAGAATACTGACCGTTGACGAAGCCGTTGGTGCCGAGCGTCACTTCGTTCCTGAAACCGAACAGGTCGAAACGGCCGTTCAGCGAAGCGGTGTTGCTCGCGATGGTAAAGTGCGGAACGGCATCGAAATTCTTGGTGACGTTATAATTTCCGAGATTGTCGGTCAGCGTGTTGGTGATGCCGAACAGGTTGCGAACGGAATCCTGATAAAGGCCACCGACTTCGATATTCCAATCGTTGTTGATCTCATGCTTGACCTTGACGACGGCGGTGTTGGTGATGAGGTCGGTGCCGGCGCCGGGCTGTCCCAGACCGAGCTTGGTCGGATCGACCGCGGGAGGCAGCAGGACCCTCTGCGGATTAAAATAGACGATGCTGCCCGGCAAGCCCGTGGTGTTGGTCTCATAGTGGCTGAAATTGGTTTCGACCACGGTGTGGTCGCCGACGTGGAAATCGAGCGCGCCGCTGGCCAGCGTGCGGTCGGTGCCGCTTTGCGGCGCCCAGCTTTCGCCTTCGCCGTGAACGACATTGAAGCGGTAGCCGACCGTGCCGTCCGGCGTGCGACCGCCGGCATCGATGTGTTCGGTGAACACGGAATTCGAGTCGAAGCCCTGCGTGTAAGTCGCAAACGGCGTGTCGGTCGGTCGCTTCAGGACGTAATTGAATACGCCGGCCGGCGTGGCGGGCCCGTAGAGCGAGCCGGCGAGCCCGTTCAACACCTGGATGTTGGATAGATCCTCGGTGGCAATCGCCGTGGTGCCGACGATGCTGAGGCCATCGAGCCGCGTGTTTTGCACGACGGTGCCCTGGAAGCCGCGGGACTGCGGCCGCGACACTTCGTAACCCTGCTGGTTTCGGATCTCGACGGAAGGAAGGAACCGGAGCGTATCGTTGACGGTCTTGGTTTGCAGGTTCTCGATCAGATCCTGCGGGATCACCGTGACGGAGAGCGGCGTATCCAGCAGGCTGCGATTGCCGAGCGGACCGAGGCTGACCTTGTCAGTCCTGTATTGCGGGTTGGTCGCGGCATTGTGCACGCCGGAGGTCGTGCCGGCGCCACCGCCGGCCTGTGCCGGTGCGGCGGAGGCCGGCACCGGCGGCCGACGCGCCGTCCGCTGTTTTTTCCTCTGCGTGCCGGATTTCGGGGCCTCTGCCGATTGTTCGTGCCGACTGCCGGCCGGCGGTTTCGGGCTGATGATCGTGACTGGCGGCAGTGCCGGCTCCTGCTGCTGCGCCCGCGCAGCGTCGACCGTCGTATAAGCCAAGCTCGCCAGCACAAATCCTGCCGTTGACGCGTATCTCATTCTCTGAGGTTTCCCGCTGAAATTATCTCGAAACTAAACTCACGGCGCGGCAAGGCTGCGACGATCGGGCGTGGAGGTCAGGCGTACATCGCTTTCGGCGAGGCGCTGACGGCTCAGCAAGCCTCGAATATGGGATCATGCGATCTGAGTGCGCATCTCGCGATGATCCCACGTAAATCTCGGGCATCATCATGCCCGAACGCCGACGTGCGGTTCGACTTTGCGTCATATTTTCCGGGAGGCTATGCGAGCTGGCAAATCTTAGCTACGCCGATTCGTTTGGATTCGGTGCCCGTTCGTCCCGAAGCCGCTTGTTGGTCTTAGATAGTGATATTGGAGATACACCCCGATTCGGGCTGGCTTCGATGTGGGGTTGCATCAGGAAATCGCGTCAACGCTTGCGGACCATCGCGGCGGTTTCAGATGGCATTATCCGCATTTTGACGCGGTTTTGCCGAGTTCGGCGAAATTCGTGCCTCATCCGTTGTTGCTGAAAATCATCAGATCGCCGGCAATCGCTCGATCTAATTAGATTCGCTTTGACTGTGCGGGCCTCCGCACTGTCTATCGGAGCCCGCACAGGATCGCCCGATGTTGGCAGGCATAATCAGTGTTTTGGTCGTTCTAAGCGTGGCAATCCTATTTGCGCACGCGCTCGACGCCTTTCGGTCAGGCTCATAACTCAGAGGTGTGCCATGGCAAACAAGCCGCAGGGCACGTGGTATGTCTCATTTGAAACGCCACGGCAAAACAGGCGAAAGTTCGCCAGGCTGACCCAGACCTTTATGAATGAAAGAGAGGCGAAGCAATTTGCCAGGGCGAAACTGGTCCAGACGCAAAGTATCGCCGCCGGCACGCTTAACCCCTATCTACCGAAACGGACAGTAAGCGCAATGCAGGTGCCTGAATGGGTCGAAGAGCCGGATCCACTCGATCAATCGGAGTAGACGGCAGATCACGCCCCGAGCCTTGACGGTTTGCGAAGTTCGACAGACGCCCGCTGCCTAAGCCGGTCCGACGACGAATCGCCCGGACGGCGTCTTTTCGACGGTTAGAGCTACTCCGTAGAGTTCGGGATAGTTCGTCTGCGGTTATCACTTCTTGAACCGGCCCTGTTCTGAAACGGTCCTTGCCGAGGATTGCCACCTGGTCGGCAACGACAAACGCATGCTCCGGCTCGTGGGTCGAGAGTACGACGGCGAGCCCGTCGCGGGCCAATTTGCGAATCGTATCCAGGACCAGCATGCGGTTTCCGAGATCGAGGCTCGCGGTCGGCTCGTCCATCATAATGATGCCCGCTTGCTGCGCGAGCGCCCTAGCAATCAGGACCAGTTGCCGCTGCCCGCCCGATATTCGTGTCGAGTCCCGATCTGCGAGCGACGCAATGCCGAGCGCCTCGAGCGCGGCCATCGCAACATCGTTATCTGCGGGCCGAGGCGAGCCAAACGGCCCGAGATAAGCTGTTCTTCCCATCACGACGAGATCGAGCACGGTATAGGTGAATTCGGCGACCTGTGCTTGCGGCACATACGCGATCAGTCGGGCAATTCTCTGCCGATCGATTTGGGCCAGGTTGCTGCCGCCGACCTTGATCGTGCCCGATAGCGGTGGAATCAACCCCAGCAACGTCTTGAAAAGCGTCGTTTTCCCGATGCCGTTCGGCCCAAGGAGGCACGTTACGCTGCCGGCGGTCACCGACAGATCAAGACCGCCCGCAACCCGCTTGCCGCCATATCCAATGGACAAGTCATTGGCTGACAGCAACGTCATGGCAAAATCTTTCGGCGGTTACGGGCGAGTAGCCAGACGAAAACCGGTCCTCCGATTACAGCGGTCAGCACTCCCAGCGGAATCTCGATGCGAGCAGCCGAGCGCGCCAGTGTGTCGACGCAGATCATGAATGAAGCTCCGAGCAAGACCGCCGCGGGTAACAGCCGATCGAAGCGCGGGCCGACGAGAAGGCGCGCCATGTGCGGGACCATAAGCCCGACCCAGCCGATCACACCGGAAATCGCGACAACGCTTGCCGTGACCAGCGTGGCCGATGCGATGACGATCGAGCGCAACCGTCCCACTTCAACGCCGAGGGCCCGCGCCTCGTCGTCGCCCAACGAAAGTACGCCTATGCGCCACCGCAGCAGGAAGAGCGGTGCAAGTCCGAGCAAGACGATCAGCATCGTTACTGCAACATCATTTGCTTTGACGCCGGCAAGACTGCCCAACAGCCAGAATGTGATTGCCGGCAGTTGGTCGAAGGGATCCGCGAGCACTTTGACCAGCGATATCGCCGCGCCCGCCAGCGCACCGACCACGATGCCGGCCAGCACCAACACGAGCACGTCGCCCCCGCCGCGCAACATCCGCGCAAGCGCCGCGACAATCGTGACAGTGGCGAGCCCGCCGGCAAACCCGAGGGCTTGGATCATGACAACGGGAAGTCCGAGCAGAATTCCGATCACGGCCCCCAAGCCGGCGCCGGTCGAAACACCAAGGATATCCGGCGACACCAGCGGATTGCGAAACAAGCTTTGATAGGCCGCCCCTGCGGCGGCCAGCGCCGCGCCAACGAAACCGGCAGCGGCAACCCGCGGAAGACGGATGTTAAAGAGTACCGTTTCGATGGTGCCTTGATTGTCGCGGCCAAGCAGCGCACGTGAAATAGCGGTCAGGATATCCTGCGGCGGAATGCGATATGGCCCGATCCCCGATGCGACGACGATGACCGCGATCAGGATGGCCGCAAGCAAAAGAAAGATGGCTGTCGTGCGCAAAGCTTCGATTCAGCCTCCGGAGCCATCGAGTAGCCGGGCGAGATCCGCATCGTTGAGATCGACCTGATAGAATAACCGATAGAAGGAACGGACCTGTTCCTGAAGATTGCCGGTCGCCTTGTCGGGATAAAGCATGTGCAGCAGCCAGGTCAGACCGATCAGGCGGTTCAGGGATGGCGGCGCGTCGATAAATCCGTATGGCAGGTTTGGCGCCACGAAGATCCGCCCTGTGCTCACCGCCGGAACCGGCTTCCATTCCGGCCTTTGAGCCGCAGTCTGTCGGAAAGTGCGATCGAGGGTAATGATCGTATCCGGCGCCCACGCGATCAGTTGCTCCGGGGAAACGGTAACGATGCCGCCCTTTTCCCGAAGCCCTTCGACCACATTGATGGCGCCCGCGCGTTCGATGATTTCGGTGTTGATTGACCCACGTGAGCCGCTTTCAAGACCCTCCGGACCCCGGGCCAGATAGACGCGAGGTCGGCGATTTGCCGGAATGCCGGCCAGCGTTTGATCCGTCTGAGAAAGAATCTCCTCGGCCGCGCGAGCCAAGGCTTCACCGCGTTCCCTGACTCCGAGAATGTCGGCAAGCAGGCGGACGGCCGCGGGTGTGTTCTCGAACCGCCCGTCGATCAGCAAATAGGGAATACCGGTTTGCGATTGGACTCGATCGGCAAGCGAGCGGTACGTATCGTTGATCGTGCCGAAGTCGATGACAAGATCGGGCTTTGCGGCAACCAGCCGCTCGAGATTGAGCGTGTCGCCCCGGCCGGTAAGGCGGCCAAGTTCGGGTAGTTCACGCACGGCCGGCAGGAGATACGGCTTTTCCGCGTCACGAGGCGCGCGGACCCACCCGATCATGTCCTGCGGGGCCACTACGTAGAGCAGCGTCGAGGCTGGTGGACCGGCCGCGAAGACCCGCGAAACCGTTTCGGGAATTTCGACAGTTCTGCCTGCGGAATCGGTGATGCTGCGCGCGAGAACCGGATCGGCGGCAAGGGCCAGAAGCCCCGTCAAGATAACCACCGCGGTCCAGCTTCTGATCCTGTTCATTACTTCTCCATCAGCGGACCGCGCTGAGCGTTGGCGGCTAAAGCGGGATCAGATTCGGCCGGCCCTTATCGTGAAAGCATTGTCTGCTGGACAATGCTTTCACGTGACGGTGACTAGACCCCGGTCTGCGTAATAAACTTGGTATTGAGGTAGGCTTCGATACCTTCGGTACCCCCTTCTGAACCGTAGCCGGAATCCTTCATGCCGCCGAACGGCGTTTCAGGCAGCGCCAGTGCGAAACTGTTGATCGACATCATGCCCGCTTCCACGGCGGCGCCGATTGCGGTGGCCGTTTTGGCGGATTTCGTGAAAGCGTAGGATGCCAGCCCAAACGGCAGGCGATTGGCTTCTTCCGCCGCCTCATCAAATTTCGAGAATTGCGAAATCAGCGCAAGGGGCGCGAACGGCTCTTCGTTCATCGCGCGTGCCGATTTCGGTACGTCGGTGACGACGGTCGGCTCGAAGAAGTATCCCTTGTTGCCCACGCGGTTGCCGCCTGTCGCTACCTTGGCGCCCTTACCGACGGCGTCCTGGACCATACTTTCGATCGCCGTGATGCGACGATCGTTGGCCAGCGCGCCCATCTTGGAGTCGACGTCGAGGCCGTTACCAACGGTGATCGACTTGGCGCCGTCCACGAACTGCTTGATGAACCTGTCATAGACGCCTTCCTGCACCAGAAAGCGCGTAGGTGAGATGCAAACCTGTCCCGCATTACGATATTTCGCGGCAACCATGATCTTTGCCGCCGATTTCAATGTCGGCATCGTCAAACACAATGACCGGTGCGTGGCCGCCGAGTTCCATCGTCACACGCTTCATGTGTTGACCGGCCATGGCCGCGAGGTCCTTGCCGACCTTGGTCGAACCGGTGAAGGAAATCTTGCGAATGGTCGGGTGCGGGATCAGATATTCCGAGATTGTGGAAGGCACGCCATAGACCAGGTTGACCACGCCGGCCGGCACGCCCGCGTCGACAAACGCCCTGATCAATTCCGCGGGCGAAGCCGGCGTCTCTTCCGGCGCCTTGACGATGATCGAACAGCCCGCGGCAAGTGCAGCGCTCAACTTTTTTACTACCTGATTGATCGGGAAATTCCAGGGCGTGAATGCCGCGACCGGCCCGATCGGCTCCTTGAACGCCATCTGATATACCCCGGGCATTCGCGCCGGGATCAAGCGGCCGTAGGTTCGGCGCCCTTCCTCGGCGAACCATTCGATGATGTCGGCGGCCGCCATCGTCTCTATCTTGGCTTCAGCCAGGATCTTGCCTTGCTCCATGGTCATGATGGTCGCGATCTTGTCGGCGCGCTCGCGCATCAGATCGGCGGCCTTGCGCATCACTTTCGAGCGCTCGTAGGGAGACACCGCTCGCCAGACCCTGAAGCCGTTTTCGGCGGCCGCCAACGCCTCGTCGAGGTCCGCCTGCTCGGCGTGCGCTACATTGCCGACCCGTTCCTCGGTTGCCGGATTGAGCACGGGAATAGTCTTTCCGCTAGCGGCGGGACGCCATCTTCCCCCGATGAATAGCTCTACGTTCGGGTAGTTCATTTTTGTTCGCTCCAATTTCAAGGCTTCCTCCGCCGCCCCGGACAACAGCACGTTCAGCGGCCCTTTTTCAAGGGGCTGATCCGGACGGCTCGCGCCTTGCGGTCCTCCCGTTCCGCGCATGAACCGACACGGAAAGGAGCCTCGCTGCGCATCGTCGATCGCGGATATTCACTTGCACCGGCCGACTTCCGTCCAATCCAAGTGTCGCAACGGAAAAGTCAAGGCGAGATCGAGCCATCCTGATAGCTCCGGCGGAGATGACGCAAGGCCCCGAGGTCCGTTATATATACGCGCATATTTCGGTTCGCCCGCCGATGGCTCCGCAAGTCGACAACAAGGAGATCAAAATGATCTTGTGTACGCACAGACCGGTTGCAAGCCAGGTTGAACGATTGCTTTGTGCCGCGGCGTTGACCGCCGGCATGCTCGGGACATTCCCGGCCTACGCCCAGAAGCCTGCGCAAGTGACCCCGCCGCCGCACGATGCCCCCCTGCGCGGCTTAACTCCGGTGCCGGCGGCGATGCTGCTCAATCCACCGGACAGCGACTGGCTGATGTGGCGCCGCACCTACGACGCCTGGGGCTATAGCCCGTTGAAGCAGATCAACATCGACACTGTGAAGAACCTGACCACGGTCTGGACCTGGGCGATGTCACCCGGCGCAACCGAGACCACGCCGATGGTCCACGACGGCGTGCTGTTCCTCTACAACTATCTCGACAAGGTACAGGCGCTCGATGCGGCCAACGGCGAACTGCTGTGGGAGTACAAGCGCGACATCCCGCCGGAAATCGCGCGCCAGAACGGAAACAACGGCGCCAAACGCAACATGGCGATGGTCGATGACAAGTTGATCGTTGCCACGACGGACGCCCACATTATCGCGCTGGACATGAAAACCGGCAAGGTGATCTGGGACCACGAAACCGAAGATTACAAGAAGGGTTGGCGCTATACCGGCGGCCCGCTAGTTGCTTCAAACGTCATCGTGCAGGGCATGACCGGTTGCGGCAACGCGATGCCCGGCGGCTGCTTCATCACCGGTCACGACATCAACACCGGCAAGGAGCTCTGGCGCTTCCACACCGTGGCGCAACCCGGCGAACCCGGCGGCGACTCCTGGAATGGCCTGCCGCTGGAGAAGCGGTTCGGCGCCTCGACCTGGAACTCGGGCAGCTACGATCCGGAGACCGACACCCTCTTCCTCGGCGTCGGCCAACCCTATCCCCATGTCGCCGAGATCGGTGGTCTGCTGCCCAAGAAGGACGAGGCTAGCAACGACGCCCTGTACACCAACTCGACGCTGGCCCTGGACCCGCATACCGGCAAGCTGAAATGGTATTACCAACATTTGCCGAACGATACCTGGGACCTTGACTACGCCTATGAACGCGTGTTGGTCGACATCCCCGTCGACGGCAAGGTACGCAAGGCGATGGTGACCGTAGGCAAGCTCGGCATCATCGAGGTGCTCGACCGCACCAACGGCCAGTGGCTTTGGTCAAAGGGGACGGTGTACCAAAACGTCGTCTCCGCAATCGACCCGAAAACCGGCGCCAAGACCATCAACCAGGCCGCGGTGCCGCATATCGGCCAGACCACCACCAATTGTCCGGCTGATCCGGGCAGCCGCGGATGGCCCGCTACGGCCTACAGCCCCCGCACGCACATGCTTTATATTCCGCTGAACGAATACTGCTCCGACACCACGCCGGTCCCGATCGAGGAAGGCAAGTCGTATACCGGCGGCAGTCGCGCGATCTTTGCGCGCCGCCAAATCCCCAACAGCGACGGCAACATCGGCCGCATGGACGGCGTCGACCTGTTCGACCAGAAGGCCGTGTGGTCCGATCGCACGCGCGCGCCTCAGACTGGCGCGGCGCTCGCGACCGGTGGCGGCCTCGTGTTCGCCGGCGCATTGGACCGCTACTTCCGCGCTTATGATGACAAGACGGGCAAGGTGCTTTGGCAAATGCGCGCGTCGAACATCGTCAATTCCTTCCCCATCACCTACTCGGTAAATGGCCGCCAGTTCGTGGCCGTCGCGGTGGGCAATGGGTCCAGTCAGGCGCGTTCGCTGGCCACCCTGACGCCGGAGATAGGCACGCCCGATGGCGGCTCCGCACTGTTCGTGTTCGCCCTGCCCGAAGAGAAATGATGCGACAACAGCTGTTTCTTGCTTGCGTTGCCGGTGCGTTCGTCGCCGCGGCTCTATCGGCGGAAACTTTGCCCGCGCAGGCACAAACCGGCGTTGCCGGCGCGAGCGAGGGATCAACCGTCTATGCGACCAACTGTGCCGTTTGCCACCAGGCGAGCGGCGCAGGGGTGGCCAGCGCCTTTCCGCCGCTGGCCGGACATTTCCCGGATCTGCTGAAGCCGGCCGAAGGACGTGCGTATATCGGTAAGGTTCTGCTATTTGGCCTGGAGGGCGAAATCAGCGTGAATGGCGCCAATTATTCCGGCGCCATGCCGTCCTGGCAGGCGCTGAGCGACAACGACATCGCCGTCGTGCTCAACTACCTCAGCAACGCCTGGGACAATGGCAAATCGCTGCGGGCAGATTTCAAGCCCTTCACGGCCGACGAGATCAAGTCCCTGCGCGTGCCGCAACTTGCATCAGCGGCGGTTTATGCGCTGCGGTCCGGCGTGGCCGGCGGCGCGCCGGTGGCCGCGAACGGGACGAACGGAATCGCGCCTGTCAGTTTCACGGCGGACCAGGCGGCGCGTGGCTCCGACATCTATGCCGAGCGCTGCGTGCAGTGCCACGGCGACACGCTGGACAACGGCGAATTCGGCGGCGCACCGTTGAACGGATCGTATTTCAAGCAACACTGGGGAGGAGGCTCCGCCGCGGCTTTGGTGGGCTTCATGAAGGCGAAGATGCCGCCGGACCGGCCGGGCAGCCTCACCGATCAGAGCTACGCCAACCTCGCAGCCTTCCTGCTGGATGCCAACGGCTATCCGAAAGGCGACAAGGAATTGCCGCCTGAAAGCTCTTCGCAGGAGTTGATGACACTGAAACGCGGGCAGTAGGCCCGCGCGTGTCATGCGGGTGTGAACCTGCCCTTTTTGATCGAGCCACTGCGCGGCCGTTCGGCAGACTTCGAACGAACTAATGCCCTCCCCCGACCTGAATTGGCGCCTCGTCCGATATCCCGACGCGGTACCATACGAAGATCGCCAGCAGCGCGACCGGGATGCCGATCAGCGAGGTCCAGATGAAGAACCAGACGAAGCCGGTGTGCTCGATCACGAAGCCCGAGAACCCCGCAAGAATGCTGCCGGGAAAGGCGCAGAGCGAGGTCAACAGGCCGAACTGGCTAGCCGCATGCTCCACCGACGCGAGCGTCGACATGTAAGTGATGAGCACGATCGACGCGAAAGCGTAAGCAAAGCCCTCGACACCGACCGCCAGCGCGAAGGTCCAGAACGCCTTGCCGCCGTCACCACCATGTGCCGCAAGGAAGGCAAGCGCGAGATGCGAGGCCGAGCCCGCGACCGTGCCGATGAGGAGGCTCGACATCATGCCGATGCGCGGGATCAGCCACCCGGCCATGAAGGTTCCCCCCAGCGCGATCCAGAAACCGAAGACCTTGGTGACGGTCGCGATGTCGGTGTTTGTGAAGCCCTGGTGCTTGAATAGCGGCACCGCCATCGCGCTCGCGATGTAACCCGGCATGCGGAAGCCCGCGACAAGCAGCAAGACCGCAACCGCCATCGGGCCGAGTCGCGTCAGGAGTTCTTGGATCGGCGCCCATATCGTCTCGACGAAGCCAACATGCGCCTTGAGGGGTGCCTCGTCGGAGGGTGGTTCGGGTGCGAATAGCGTCGCCACGATCCCAACCAGCATCAGAGCCGCCATGCACAGATAGGCCCCCTTCCAGCCGATATGATCGGCGAGGTAAAGCGCACCTGCTCCGGCCGCGAGATTGCCGGTACGCCAGCCGATTTCGGTCCATGAGGACAGCACCGCCTGTTTTTCCGGCGGGCGCACACTCGTGATGCGCCAACCGTCCAGCACGAGATCGAGCGTTGCGCCCGCGATCCCAAGCGCGAACGAGAATCCGACCGTCCACCATATCCAGTGGCCGGGATCGCCGAAGGCGATCCCGGCCAACAGGACCATGACGGCGAGAATGGCCACGAGCAACCAGCCGCGTCGCCGCCCGAGCGCGCGTCCGATCAACGGCGGATCGTACTGATCGAGAAAGGGCGCCCAGACAAACTTGAATTTGTAGGCAAGGGTCAGTTCGCTGAGCAAACCGATTGTGGCTAACGGCACCCCCGCATCTGTCAACCAAGCCGATTGCGTCGAATAGGTCAGCAGAAACGGCATGCCGGACGTAAAGCCAAGGCCCAGGGCCGGGGCGATCCGCCTGTCCGTAAAAAGGGCCGACCAGAAGGGGACGCGTTCGGCATCGGTACTCGTGATCGTCGCCTGCATCCCCGGGTCCTCGCGTTGACAACCGGCCGCCGCCGGAAGCCTATCTCTCGACGGCTTCATGACGGCCGAAACGTGGAAGCGGCAACAAAGTTGGAGCATGATCGCTCCTAATTCAACCGAACTTGCTCCAAAACGGGCTCTGCGATGCGCCTTGCACAAGTCTGATTCAGCTGGACCTGAGAAGTGTTGCAGCGGAGTTGTAATAGGCGGCGTCGGAAATTAGAGTTCGGTGTAGCCCGTTGAACTGACTGCGAAACGGAGATCATGTAAACGGGAGAACCGGCCCGTGGAGCCGCCTCGGAAATCCAGGCCATTTGCCAACCCGTCGGATAGCGGTGACGTCGATTCAGACGCATCTCGAACCTGGAGCG
This sequence comes from uncultured Alphaproteobacteria bacterium, assembly GCA_963756215.1. Classification (GTDB taxonomy): domain Bacteria; phylum Pseudomonadota; class Alphaproteobacteria; order Rhizobiales; family Xanthobacteraceae; genus Bradyrhizobium. Next base: position 404,089 of record CAVWMY010000010.1, read on the forward strand.
CCTTTCGGAGAAAGCAGCATGGCAGACCGCGATCATGCGGATCTTCGGCAGGGCATTGTGGATGCTTGCCGGGAAATGAATCAAAACGGCCTCAATCAGGGCACGTCGGGCAATCTCTCACACCGGATTCCCGGCGGCGGCATGCTGATCACGCCCACGAGTTTGCCCTACGAGCGAATGCAGGCGGAAGACGTCGTCGCCATGGATTTTGCCATGAATTACGAGGGCAACCGTCGTCCTTCATCCGAATGGCGGTTTCATCGCGATATTCTGCAGGCGCGGGCGGACGTGAACGTCGTGCTTCATACGCATTCCACCTTCAGCACGGTGCTCGCGGTGCACGAGCGCGGCATTCCCTGCTTTCACTACATGGTCGCGGTTGCCGGAGGCAATGATATCCGCTGCTCCCCCTATGCCTGTTTCGGCACCCAGACGTTATCGAATCACGTCGTCAAGGCGCTCGAAGGCCGCAATGCTTGTCTGCTCGGCCATCACGGCTTGATCGTGACGGCCCAAACCATCGAAAGGGCCCTTTGGCTCGCGGTGGAGGTCGAGACCCTGGCGAAGATGTACGTTCATGCGCTGGCGATCGGCGAACCGCCGCATCTTGGCGAAGCCGAGATGGCGCAGGTGCATGAGCAGATGAAACGCATGAGCTACGGCCACGCGCCGGACCTGGACGGCGTCAGGGATGGCCCGCGCTCAAAGGACCCATCGAAACGGAGTACGCATTGATGGTGGATCTGCCGACAATCGGCCGCTTCGTAGGCGGAGCCGGCTACGCACCGCTCGTCGAGGGCAGTCTGCGCGCCCTTTTGTCCAAAGTGCCGGCTTGTCGCGCGCTCTTGAAAGGCGATCCGGGCGATTGGGAGATCCGCGAGGTTGGCGATGGCAATCTCAATCTGGTCTTTATCGTAACTTCCGGCGCGGCCGGCGTCGTCGTCAAACAGGCGCTGCCCTATTTGCGCTTGGTCGGCGAGAGCTGGCCACTGCCGCTCGACCGCGCCCATTTCGAGCACGAGGCGCTAAAGACGCAGGCCGCCTGCGTGCCGATGCACGTTCCGGCGATCTACCACTTCGATGCCGAGCAGGCCGCCACCGCCATGGCCTATCTTTCACCGCACATCATTCTGCGCAAAGGCTTGATCCGTCGGATAATATATCCTCAGCTCGCTGATCATATGTCGACCTTCCTGGCCGAAACGTTGTTCCGAACTTCCGATCTGAGCATGCCCGCTGCCGCCAAGAAGGGGATGCAGGCGTTATTTTGCCAAAACACCGCGTTGTGCAAAATCAGCGAGGACCTCATCTTCACTGACCCCTATCGAATGGCTCCCCTCAACCGCTGGACCTCGCCCGAGCTCGATGGGTTTGCCGCCGCATTCCGCGCCGATGCGCCGCTGAAGATCGCCGTGCAGGAGCTCAAATGGGCGTTCCTGACACACAGCGAAGCGTTGCTGCACGGCGATCTTCATACGGGTTCGGTGATGGTGACCGAGAGCGATACCCGCGTAATCGATCCCGAATTCGCGTTCTTTGGCCCGATCGGTTTCGATGTCGGCGCGTTTCTCGCCAACCTTATGCTCAGCTATCTCGCGCAGAACGGCCACCCCGGCGACTCCGAGGCGGTTGCCGCATACCGCCGGTGGCTGCTCGATACCATCGAAGCGGTCTGGACCGGCTTCGAGACCAAGTTTCTGGCGCTTTGGCGCGAGGCGGCGACAGGTGATGCTTTTGTCGCCGAGCTCTTCACCGACGCTGCGGGCGCTGAGGCGATCGAGAGATACCGCAAGGCCACAATGGCGCGTATCTTCTCCGACAGCGTCGGTTTTGCGGGCGCAAAGATGGTACGCCGCATTCTCGGCCTGGCGCATGTCGAGGATATTGAGTCGATAGAAGATCCAAAGATCCGTTCGGCTTGCGAGATGAAGGCGTTGCGTCTTGCACGCAGCCTGATGCTGGATCGTGCTGCGATAGGCGACGTCAAGACATTGCGCGCGCGGATCGAAGCCCACGACGTGGTGGCATGATGAATGTCGACGGAAAACATTATCGTACCATCTGGCCGCACGCCGACGGCGAAAGCGTTGAGGTAATCGACCAGACTTTGCTGCCGCACGAGTTCGTCGTTAGGCGTCTAGCCAATCTCTCCGAAGCTGCTGAAGCCATCCGTTCGATGATCGTACGCGGCGCGCCGCTGGTCGGGGTTACCGCCGCTTACGGCCTGGCTATCGCGATGCGCCACGATGCATCCGACCAGGCACTCGCGCGGGCCTGTCGGGTCTTGCTGGCAACCCGTCCCACCGCCGTGAACCTTCGCTGGGCTCTCGACGAGATGCGTGTGGCGATTGCGCCGCTCTCGCCCTCCGAAAGGCCCAATGCTGCCTGGACACGCGCCGGAGAAATTGCCGACGAGGACGTCGCCATTTCGCAGCGCATCGGCCGTGCCGGTCTCCCACTTATTGAAGAAGCCTATGCGAGGACCGGACGAACCGTCAACATCCTCACCCATTGCAACGCCGGCTGGCTCGCGACCGTGGACTGGGGGACCGCGACCGCGCCGATCTACATGGCGCACGATGCCGGCATCCCGGTGCACATCTGGGTCGATGAAACACGCCCGCGCAATCAAGGCGCATCGCTGACGGCATATGAATTGGGCCACCATGGCGTGCCGCACACGATCGTTGTCGACAACGCCGGCGGTCACTTGATCCAGCATGGCATGGTCGATCTCTGCATCGTCGGCACCGACCGTACGACGGCGCGCGGCGACGTATGCAACAAGATCGGCACCTACCTGAAGGCGCTGGCGGCGCATGCCAGCGGTATTCCTTTCTACGTGGCGCTGCCACAAACCACCATCGATTGGACCATCGAGGACGGCGTGCGGGATATTCCGATCGAGGAGCGCGACCCCCGCGAGGTGACCCACCTGACGGGGCGCCTCGCTTCAGGCGATCTCGCAACCGTCCACATCACGGCGCCAGGTTCGCCGGTGTCTAACTTCGCTTTCGACGTCACACCGGCCGCGTATGTGACCGCGCTCATTACTGATCGGGGCATCTGCGCAGCATCGACGGACGGACTGCGCAGTCTGTTTCAAACGACAAGCAAGCAACAGTGAATTGAGCCAAAGCGACGAATAAGCGGAGTTGGTCGAAGTGGTCATTACTGCGGATTCCGCACGGGCAGCTCGTGCAATAGGACCCTCGCCGTCCGCCGCCAGCCTGCATGGCCTCGATGGCGTCAACCTGCTTCTGGCCGGAGTGCTGTCGGGCTTCGGCCCGTACGTCGCCGCCTTCCTGGCCGAGCAGAACTGGACGCAACAGAGCATCGGCTTTGTGCTGACTGTGGGCGGATTCGCCGGATTGCTGAGCCAACTACCCGGCGGAGCTTTACTCGACGCAATCCGATCGAAGCAAATCGCAGTCGCTCTGGGCTCGGGTTTAGTCGCAGTCGGCGCGGTCCTCGTTGCAATTTGGCCGAGTTTCCCGGTCGTGCTGACCGCGCTGATGTTCCAGGGGCTCGTGGGCGGCTTCCTGGGATTGGCGATTGCCGCCATCAGCCTCGGCTTGGTCGGCAACGCGGCCCTGGCCGAACGACTGGGACGCAATCAGCGCTTCGCTTCGATGGGAGGGGTATTCGCGGCGGGTCTCATGGGCTCGGTCGCCTATTTTCTGTCATATCGCGCAATATTCGTCGTCGCTGCCGCGCTGGTGCTGCCGCTGCTCGGTGCTCTCAGTCGCATCCAGCCTTCAGATATCCATTTTGGCCGCGCCTCCTGCCTCCCGGATCACGAAGGATTGAGTACGCCGTCGAGGGCCCGGCTCCAAAGCCTTTGGAAAATTCCCGGCCTGCTCATATTCGCCAGCTGCGTATTCTTATTCCAAATGGCCAACGCGTCGATGCTGCCTCTCGCCGGCGAAGCGTTCGTGTACAGCAAGCAAGCGCTTTCCTCGCTCATCGTCTCGGCATTGATCATTGTGCCCCAGGTGACCGTGGCGATAATGGCTCCCTGGACCGGCCGGCAGGCGAACGCGTGGGGCCGTCGGCCGCTGCTGCTCGCCGGATTCGCCGCGCTGCCGATCCGTGCGCTGCTTTTCGCCTCGACCACCGATCCAATCATTCTCATCATCGCTCAGCTGCTCGACGGAGTCAGCGGAGCGACGCTGGGCGTGCTCACTGCGCTTGTTGTCGCCGACCTCACCGCGGGGACCGGACGGTTCAATCTGGCGCAGGGATTCCTCGGGACCATCTCCGGCGTCGGTGCTTCGCTCAGCACCGCAATTTCAGGCGTTGTGGTCGGGAACCTTGGCCGCGCGGCGGGATTTCTCGGAATCGCTGCGGTGGCGCTCGCCGCGGTGCTTCTCCTTTGGTGGCTAATGCCTGAAACCCATCCATCAAATAGCAACAAGCAAGCCGCTCGTTCGCAACCAGCTGTGCCGTAAGCTCGCGAGCACGACGAAAAAGCACGTCGCCTTTTCGAATGCCGACATCGCCCAAATTCCCGCAGCGTGCAGCGATCGCGGCAAAGCTTAGGACGTGATATCCGCACCCTTGGATGTCGGATAACGCCGTCCTATTGATACCGTAGTATTTCCGATGAAAGGCCCGTAGATGCTATTCAAGGTTCAGGTCGGCCCAGCTCAGATCGCCATCCATCAAGGCCAGACGGTATTGCTTACCGAGACCGACGGACGGGTGAACTGGCCAAGCAAATCCGGATTATATTTCCGTGACACCAGGGTAATCAGCGCCTGGGCAATATATGCCAATGGCGAATTGTGGGATCTGCTGAACGGCGGCGCCGTCTCTCCCCATGCGGCGCGCATTTTTCTGACCAACCGGGCTTTCGAGACCGAGGACGGGCCGATCGCGGCACGTACGCTGGGCTTGGTGATCAGCCGTCACGTCGATGGCGGATTGCACGAAGACATCGAGATCACAAACAATAGCCAAAAACCGCTTCGTTTTAATCTCGAGGTCGCGATGCGCGCTGATTTCGCCGATATTTTTGAAGTGAAAGGCGAGAACATCGTGCGGCGTGGCCACATCACCACCTCCTGGTTGGCCAGGCGGGAAACACTCCGGATGAGCTATCGCAACAAGGATTTTTCCCGCGAAGTGATCGTCCAGGCGGGAAAAGGCGACGGCCAGAGGACCGTCTACGCCAACGGACGCTTAAGTTTCGACGTTGCACTTAAGCCGGGGCAGGCCTGGCATCGCTGCCTGATCTACGACCTGGTCGATGGATCGAAACGCTTCAAGGCATCGAAGAATTGTATTCAATCCAGCGCCACGTCGGGACATTCTCGCAACATCGACGATTGGCAGCGGACGGTCTTGAAAATCGAAACCAGCAACGAGGAGTTCTACCGTTGCTATAGCCAGGGCGTGCAGGACTTGGCGGCCTTGCGTCTTCCGTTGCAGGGTACCGATCACATGGTGTTCGTGCCGGCCGCGGGATTGCCGTGGTTTGTCGCACTCTTTGGCCGCGACACCTTGATCGCCTCATTGCAAACGATGATCGTCTATCCGGAATTCGCCGCGGGTACGCTCGAGGTTCTGGCGCAGTACCAGGCAACAAAGCGAGACGACTACCGCGACGCCGAACCGGGCAAGATCCTGCATGAGCTTCGTTACGGCGAGCTGGCGCACTTTAAGTTAATTCCGCACACGCCGTATTATGGCACGGCGGACGCGACGCCGCTTTATCTGATCGCGCTGCACGCGGCGTGGAAGGCAACCGGTGATCGGACACTCATCGAGCGGCATTTGCCGAACGCCGAAGCTTGCCTGGCCTGGATCGACAAGTATGGCGACCGCGACGGTGACGGCTTCCAGGAATACCAGACGCGGTCGAAAGCGGGCTATGAGAACATGGCGTGGAAGGATTCGGGGGATTCCGTGATGTACCCTGACGGAACGCTGGTGCGTGGCCCGAAAGCCCTGTGTGAATTGCAGGGTTATGTGTATGACGCCTGGTTGCGCATGGCCGAAGTCTTCGATGAACTCGACAATAAACGACGGGCCAACAGGTTGCGAAAGAAAGCGGAAATCCTGTTCAAGAAATTTAACGAGGCATTCTGGGATGAACGTTTAAACTTCTATGCTTATGCCTTAGACGGCGACAAGAAAAAAGTGCTGTCGGTCGCTTCCAATGTGGGGCATTGCCTTTGGTCCGGCATCGTCGCACCAGAACGCGCCGCCGCCGTCGTGAAGCGGCTGATGCAAAAGGACATGTGGAGCGGCTGGGGAATCCGTACGCTTTCGTCCGACCATCCCTCTTTCAATCCGTACAATTACCAAACCGGCGCGGTATGGCCGCATGACAATTCGCTGATTGCGCTGGGTATGCGGCGTTACGGTTTTGACGCAGAAGCGGCCGCGGTTGCGCGTGATATCAGTCGGGCCGCGAGCCATTTTTTGCTGAATCAATTGCCCGAGCTCTATGCCGGCTTGCAACGCGATCCGACAGGTTTTCCGGTACAATATCTCGGCGCCAATGTTCCACAGGCCTGGGCAGCAGGTACTCCGTTCGTATTGCTTCAGGCGATGCTTGGGCTTGAGCAGGATGCGCCGCGCGGAAAGCTCTATGTTGAGCCCGCCCTGCCGGACTGGCTGCCGGACGTGACGCTGACCGATCTGCGCCTCGGGCGACAAAGATTCGAAATCCGGTTCTGGCGTGAAGGCAAGAAGACTTTGTTCGAAGTGCGAAAGGGAAAGCGGGAAGCGGTAGAGCGGAAGGCCATATCGACGCGGCTATCGCCCCGCCCCGGCTAGGCATCGAGGCGGACAACACGCCCCCGGCCGGCGCAACTCATTCCATCCCTGCCCGATGCACCAATTCCGCCTGGCGCCGCTTGCGGACGCGTGTATCGCCACGCCGTGGTTGTCTTCCGAACTGCGGGACATGCGACCCCGAAGTCATATCCCCTGCGCACGCCTCCATGCGGACGGGCTGGCCTTGACCCATCGCGAGAATACGCGCGTGAAATGACTCTGATCGGAAAACCCCAACGCCAGCGCTATCTCCGCGAGCGATTGATCGGTGTTTAACATTAGTTGCTTTGCGCGCTCAACTCTCTGGCTAATCAGCCATTGATGCGGCGGACAGCCCACCGTTTGCTTAAAGGCTTGGCTAAAGCGGCTCGCCGATAGTCGGCACGCACCGGCCAGCTCGGCCAAACTGACGTTGGCGGCGAGGTTCTCGCGCAACAATTCCTTCGCCCGCCTCTCCTGCCAGGGTGCCAGCCCGCCCCGGTCAACAATCGTGTGATACCGGAGCGAACCATAAGTCGTCGCCAAATATATCCTGACTGCCCGAGATGCATAATCCGCGAACAGTCTATTCGCTTGGTCCGGATGTGCGAGCGCGGGTAGCATAGCGAGGGCGAGATTCCTAAAGACGTTATCAACATGTCTCCGGTTCATCGGGCACTGCAACCCATCGATACGCGAAACACCATATTCGTCCGCAATCTCATCCAACGCCTGTTGGGGTATGTGGAAGTTGACTACGTGAAACGCACTTTGTATGTCGGCGCGCCAAATGTGACGCATATCGTTGATATGGATCGTGCCCTCATCAAGCGGGTGCGTGGGTTCGTGTCGCTCGTCGCACCATACGTCATAGGAGGTAAACTTATCGAGGTGCACGCACGCTGTGTATGCATCCGACCGCGCATGGGGTTCGGTCATTCCATGACCTGGACGGCTTCTAAACATATGGCTGACGACCAAATCGTCGCGACCTTCCGATCTGATCGCCAGCGATCGAGAAAAGTCGATCCGCTGCGGTGAAGTCTGGGCCACAACTACGTCGGCGCGCGAACAAACACAATTTGTGGCTGCCACACGGATTGACGATGCCGTCGATGAGGTCTTACCCGCGCCGCTCGTCTCGATCGAACTCATGATTGCCATCCTGGAGATAACGTCATCTTGCTCGATGCAGTCGAATGACGGAGCCCGGAACTTAGCGTTTTCGCCGCAGAAGGCCCGTTAATCGCCACCGACGAGAGTTAAATGTTGCGAGCGGAGCGAGAGTGCACCCGCAGTTACCGGTCAGCACGCAATTCGGGTGAACGTCGAAAGCGGACACCTCCAGATTTTACACCCTGTCGGAACACAGCCCCAGCTGTTGCATCAACTGTGCCGCAGCCCTGAGATCGGCATTATTGAAGCCTTCACGGAAGCGGTCATAAACCGCCGCTAGAATGTTGCTACCTTCTTCACGGCGCTCTTGCCTGCACCGCAGAGATGCGAGACTTGTCGCCGCCCGCAACTCCCAAGCGAGCGCGCGTTGCCGACTGGCCTGATCGAGCGAACTCAGGAAACACTCCTCAGCCTTTGAACAGTCGGACCCGGGCGTTACGACCAGGATATCCCCCTTGATACGCAAAAGTTCCGGCATAGTGCCCATTGGGGCATTGCGCTCGGCTAACGAGATCGTTTCATCGATCGTCTTCAAGGCGACGTCACACTGTCCCAACTTGGCGAGCCCCTCGGCTATCGCAGCCTTGAGAGGGATCGTCGAGAGCTCGTACCGGAGCTCATGCAACATTTCCATCGAACGGCGCAGGACCATGACGCCCGGCTCGGCCTCCTCGCGCTTGACCATTAACTCGCCCCTCAGGGCATGAGCGACAGCCCTGTATGGAGCCAGTGAATATTTGTCCGTATGCTTGATGGCCCTGTCGATGTAGTACTCAGCCCGGCTTAACTCTCCACTCCACAGAAACACTGGTATTCCCCAAATCAGTGAAACGCACCGCGTGACAGGATGCTTTGCGGCCTCTACTTCTTCGAGGATAACTCCTGCTGCTGCCGTCGCTTGATCCGAGAACCCTTGTAGCCAAAGTACGCGCGCATGCACTATCCGCGCAAAGTAGCGATACTCGAAACCGAAGAACAACGCATCACGACGACGATAATCCGGACTTTCAATCGCCGTCTCGAGATGAAACCGCGCAACGGTGAAATCGCCTTCCACGTGACGCGCAGTTCCGATCGCGGTGTGCGCTTCCGCAATTCCGACGGGATCTGCTATTTTGTTTGCGACGGCAGCGCTGCACAGGGCCACCTCAGTAGCGCGGCGAAATTCGCCGGTTCTTCCGTGGAATGTAAAGAGGGCGCCGAGCAGACGCAGCTCGCTATGCAGGTCGCCAAGCTTCCTCGCTATGAACAGGCTTCGGGTGAGTGTTGCCCTGACCCGTTCGCTATTGCCCCTCACGAACATACAAGACAGTCCGAGAATAGCTTGCAGCTCCATTTCGGTCCGGGTCCCGCGGCTCGTCTCGTCGAGTGTTGCGATCGCTCGCTCCGTCCAACGGTGGCATTCGGTCAAAAGCGACAATTCGAGGAACAATCGCGCCGAGGCGGTGGCCAGAGCCGCGCCGATTTCGTTGTCACCGCCATCGCTGAAACTCCATTCGAGCGCGGCTCTTACGTTACCCAGATGCTCCATCAAGTCAGACCCGGCGTCAGGTGCGATCGAAGCCGGGTTCGCCTCGGCACGCTTAAACAGACCGAGATAGTAACTCGCGTGACGACGCGCCGTCTCCAATGCATCGCCCTCCGGGTCGGGCTGCTTCCTAAGATAAGCCCGGGTTGTATCGAGTAAGCGATATCGCGTCGTAATGTCGCTCGTATTTGCTGAGATCAGCGATTTGTCTACGAGGCTAGCAAGCGCAGCGGCAACCTTTTCGCCGTCAGTTTCGGGTCTCGACGCAACCGACAGAGCCGCCTCAAGCGTGAAAGCACCGACGAACACCGACAATCTGCGAAGGATCACTCGGTCGCGATCGCGCAGTAGATCGCAACTCCAATCCAACGCAGCGCTCAAGGTCTGATGCCTGGGTAACGCCGTGCGCCGTCCTTCCCATAGCAGTCGGAAGCGGTCATTGAGTAGCGATGCGGTCGCTCGAAGGCCGTAGGCATTCACGCGACCGGCAGCCAATTCGATCGCAAGCGCAATTCCGTCGAGCCTGCGGCAAATCTCGGCGACGGTCGCGGCATCCCGGTCTTGCAACTCAAAACAATGACCACTCGCAGCGACACGATCGAGGAAGAGTTGAACGGCGGGAAAGGCTAACGCCTGCGCCGCGGTCAATCCGGCATCATCTGGAGGACTATCTAACGGCTTCAGCGAATGAACATATTCCCCCTCGACGCGCAGTGCTTCCCGGCTCGTGGCTAGAACATATACTTGTTGGGTCGTTTGAAAGATGCGCTCGGCCAAGACGGCCGCGGTATCGATGACGTGCTCGCAATTGTCCAGGATCATCAACATGCGTTTGTCTTGAAGAAACGCAATCACGCCGAGAAGCGGGTCGTCGGATTGAACCATGAGCCCTAACGCCGACCCGACCGCGCTTGTTACAAGAAGAGGATCATTGAGCGACCCCAGATCAAGGAAGTAGACGCTTCCCTCGTACTCTGCGAGGAGCTCGTGACCTATCGCGACAGCCACGGTGGTCTTGCCGATACCGCCCGGCCCGACGATCGATACAAATCGTTTGGTCACCAACTGTGTCGATATCGTCTGCACCGCCTCGTCGCGACCCACCATCCGCGTCAAACGTGCCGGCAATCCGTTCGAACAGGCGGGGGGCACGCTCTTCGCGGTCAACAGTCCCAACGCACTTCGGCGCAAAATCGGCGCCACAAGACAGTAGCCGCGCCCCGGGACGGTAGTCACGCAGCGGCCGCCGGACTTTCCGCCAGCCAGGACCTTGCGCAACGAAGCGACGTGGAATCGAAGATTGCCTTCGTCGACCGTGGTGTCCGGCCAGGCACGTGCGATAAGCTGCTTCTTGCTAACGACTTGCCCGGCGTGCTCGGCCAAGACGATCAGAATGTCCAACGCACGATCGCTCAACTTTAGTGGCACACCGGCGCGCTCCAAAAGTCTTTCAGATGGACATAATCTGAACGGACCGAACGCAATCACGTCGTCCTCGGCATCGGACTGCGTCTGTCCCAGCCTTGGCATGGCTATTCTCCTTGTTGGATCACACCTGGTGGTATTCGTCGGAAAAAGACCAGAGGGTCGCCATTTGCGGAGATGCCGTCAGGTTCACGTTTTGAGCGAAGTCTTGGCTTAAGTCAGAAACTACCTATTCGAGCGTGGGGCTCCGTGCGTCATTCCGTAAATCGGGAAAGAAAAAGTCGGACCTCACCGTGTCGCCCCATGGAAATTCAGTATATCCTAATGTATACACTTTTGAATGCAATGTTTTCACGTGTTCGGGCATCCTGTTCACGTGTTCGTTCATCCCGCCGGGGCAAACTGCGGGCCATGCTGCCGGCTTCACGGAACGGGTGCGGCGCAGCGAGAGATACTCAAAAGTGAACAAGAACGAGAAGGAAAAAATTCCGGGGCTGGCCCATCAAATCGTGTCAACGCTCCGGGAGCGAATTCTCAGCTGGCGGTATCCGCCGTTGTATCGGTTGACAGAGGAGCTGATTTGTTCCGAATTCAATGTGAGCCGCAGCCCGGCCCGCGAAGCGTTGAGAATTCTCGAAACCGACGGGCTATTAAACAGGCTCAATAATCGGGGCTTTGTAGTCAAGCAACTTGACCAGCGCGAGGTCGAAGAACTCTACGAGATCAGGTTTGCGTTGGAGCTCTATGCAATCGAGGTCGTCGCGGAGAAAAAGCTGGGGACTGAAACGATCTCCGCGCTGAGAAAGACCTGGAAGGCGCTGAAAGCCAACCCAAATCGTGATGCGGAGACCGTGGCGAGACTCGACGTTACTTTTCACGAAACACTTACCGGCCTGCTCGGAAATAAGACGCTAGACCAAAAGCTAAAGGAGATAAACGAGAGACTGTTCGCCTTTCGACTTATCGATTTCGGCAAACCGCACCGCGTCGCCACGAGTTGCCTCGAGCATCTCAAGGTGCTCGACTGCCTAAGGCAGGGTGACCCTTCCGGATCTCGCCAGGCGCTCATGAACAACATCGAAGGCAGCCGTGCTACCGCTCGCTCGGCGCTCTTGGAATCACTGTCCAGGTCCTACGAAAACGTCTGATGGATGTTCGAATTCCAACAGCCCGATCAGAGGTGCAAGGTTCGCGATTGGACCAGGGGTTGACCGACTCACGCGACTCGCCCGACTCGAATAGTCGCGCGGTCCTCCGACTACCTCCGTCCCGGGTCACAATCCCGGTTGAACGCCCGCAAGCATTGCGCCCCCCGCATTGGGGCAGCTGATTTCCGGCAATCAGTCATGATGATCTTGAGTGCCCACTGTACCAGAACTCGGCTCTGGTTGATTCATCGCGTGCTGCGCCGCCAATTCGATCAGCGCAGCGACTTCCTCAGGGCGCGATTCATACACCGAATGACTCGCGCCCTTGAGTTCAATCGTGTGGCTGTGAGCGCGCGCATAGTACATCCTCTCCAAGTCCGGATTGATGATCCTGTCCGCCTCGGCGACGATCGCCCAGCTGGGCTTTGTCTTCCAGGCGGCAGCCGTCATCGGCGAGTTGAAGACCTTGGCTGCCGTCGGAATCTGAGATCGCGATTCGAATTCCGCTTGCTTGATTGGCAGATCCGCGGCGAAATCCCGCTGGAAGTCCGTGGGGTCGAGGAAGGTGAAACCATCGGCAGTCTTCTTGATCGCACCGGCTTGCTTCTGTGTAATGCTGGGCATTTTCCTCCCCAGATTTCCCTCGTCCTCGCCAATATCGGGAGCGTGCGCTGCGACGTATACGAGGCCAACGACATTCGGATGGACGCCGGCCTCTGTGATCACCGATCCTCCATAGCTGTGAGCAACAAGGATACACGGGCCGCTTTGCAGGTCGAGGGTGCGGTTCGTCGCGGCGACGTCGTCCTCCAACGACGTAAGCGGCTCCTGCACCATGGTCACGTCATAACCGTCTCTCGTGAGTATCTCGTAAACCGGTTTCCAGCCCGACGCATCCACCCATGCTCCATGCACGAGCACGATATTCCGCACCGGCGCCGCATTTGCCGCGTCAACGCTCGCGCAAAGTATCGCCGCTGCGAGCGCTATTGCGGCATAACCTCTTGACTTGCTGACAACCATGTTGGATTTCCGCTGCTAATTGAGCGCCTGACCGAACCCGCCGACGCCTTCCAGATAAACGAAGTGGATGGCGATCAGAACGCCATCAAGCCGCCGGTCGAATGACAGCAGCGCCCAGGTTCATGTTTGCAGGCCAACTATCATCTTGCATCGGCTTCCGCCTAAAGGTTCGCGTCGTGCAATCGGTATTGAATGCACACGCACCAAAACTCGAGGCGCGACATCCGGGGCTGCTCTGCTCGCAGGACCTCCAGTCTGCGTCGTAGCGCAGACTTCTCGCCGCCAGCGCGGGCGACCCCGCCGCTACGACAGACAATATCAGCAGCCTGACTAGCGATTTGAAGCCAACCGGAACAGCGGTTGCCCGGCACACGTTTCTGTTCGGAGTAGACGTTACAATGGCTACCTTCGCGACAAATCGGTCATCCGAGGGCTGGCCCGCGACGGGCTCTTTTCTTTCCAGATTAATCGGTAAGTCGTCAGCAAAACGCGTCATGCTTTCTTTTCCTTCAGATAAGTGAACTTCGCGGTTCAATCCCTCGTGGCGGCGCTGCATCAGCGAACCAACCGTTCAGCGCGGCGATGGTGGACAGCTCAAGCCGGAACGACCGGAAACTTATCCTTATGAAATTTTGCCAAGACCTGCGGATCGAGCTTTAAATGTGCCTGCACGAGTTCCGGCGGCGTCAGCGCCAGCCATTGATTCAGAGAGACGTCGGCATAATAGCTGCTCTTGAAAATCTCCAGGAACCGCAACGGCGTATCACCGATGTTCTCGACATAATGGCCCATTGCGAAAGGCACGTAAGCGACATCGCCGGGCTCATAATCGAATGTTCGGGCCTGCCCCGAGCCGGCAAACACGCCCATTCTGGCCTTGCCTTCAATGATGTAGTCCCATTCGTCGGAGTTGGGATGCCAATGCAATTCCCGAAGGCCTCCAGGCAACACCTCGATCAACCCCGCTGCGATAGTTTTCGACATCGAAAAGACCGTCGAGTCGGTGATCCGCACTGAACCACCGTTCGTCTTGACAGGTTGCTGCGCCATCATGCGATGACTAAATCGCTGCGGGACCGGCGAAGCACCCGCGGTCGTATCAGACGCCAGCGGTCCCGGTACGTTGGATGCGAAAATGTATAACTGGCTCGGATCGAGGGAATTTGCGAAGGCTGTGTCAGAGACGCCGAAATTCTTGGCTAGTACGGAGCTCGGAACATGCTTCACCCAATCGCTCAAGAGGAAGGTGTTGTCCTCATCAAAATCGCCATCGTCAAATACCAACAGAAATTCGCAGCCGTCCTGGCCCAGCCCCTGGATTGAATGCGGAATACCCGCAGGAAAATACCAGAGATCGCCCGGCCCGACGTCGTCGACGAAGTTATTTCCCCGGGCATCGATAGCGGTGATCCGTGCGGCGCCGCTGAGCATATAGGACCACTCGGCAGCCTTGTGCCAATGTAATTCACGAATGCCACCGGCATTCAATCGCATGTTAACACCGGCGATGTTCTTCGAAATACCAAGTTCTCTTACGGTAACTTGTCGGGCCCAACCGCCGGATTCCATCCGCATATGTGCATCGGAAAAGGAATAACGCAGATTGGGCAGCGTACCATGATCGGTGGAAGGCGGCGTCAGGAGGTCGGGATTTTGGCGGTCGAGCTCGAGGTTACGCGGACCACGATCGGTTCCGCCGCGGCCAGCGCGTTGAGGCTGGGGAATAAACTGATCGCCTTGCGCACTTGCGGACCGCGCCAGAGTGAAAGCGCCTCCGGCTGCGGTCACCGCCAACATCGAACGTCGCGAGATTTCATCCATGGCACGTCCTCCTGTGGGATACTGAATTGGCTATCCCTGCAGATAGCGGTAGTCGGGGTAATCGTGAGCCGTTGCTGTCTACTTCAGCGGCGACTTTGAAACGCTGCACCTGCCGCTCGGATGCTTCGGCCATGGCTGACGATGACCGCCTTTGTGAAGTTGCGCTTGAACGATCGATCCGTCGCTTGATGAATCTTTCGGAGACTCGCTCGCGCTGCACCGGCGGTCTCAGGATTCACAATTTTCAACTACCGGCTTTTCTGCCGGCAGGAACATGAGCTTTCAATCTCACGCGATCGGACATGAGACCCTCTTATGTTCGGGATTGATCAGGCGCGCCAGGATGACCGAAGAATGATGCTGCAGAAATCGGCGCGTTTGAATTTCGGATCACAGTATGCGAGCACGTCGTCGTTTACCGTTCCGAATGTACTATCTGGCCTGTGCTTCATGCCGTTGTAGAACGCGTGGATAATGTCATTCTTGAACAAATCGCCACGGGGATACGCCGCCACCACGGCCTCGCGCTCCGCCTCAGTAAACCGATCGTAGGCCACCCCCATGACGTCCATCTCGACGCCTGATGTCACCAAAGCCACTTCTGCTCTTTTGTGTTCGGGGATGCCAGGTGTTGTGTGCAGCGCGATGGCATCCCAAACGGTCTCGACTTCGGTTTCACCAATTCCATAGCTTCGCAGAAAATCCCGGGCGGCATTTGCGCTGTCGACCTCGAAGCGATTTTGCGACGTTCGATATCTCTCCGTCAGGCCCACATCGTGAAACATGGCCCCCGCGTACAGCAGCTCAGAATCAAACTTCATGCCGCGTCTCTTCCCGGTGAGTGCACCAAAAAGATACACGCGTGTCGAATGGTGAAAGAGTAGATCCGTCTCGGTGTCTCGTATCAGCTGTGTCAGGTCGTTCGCCATCTTGCTGTCGGGGATTCTGACGCTGTCAATCGCCACAGATGCATTGCCAGCCGGCGCATGATCTTTACATTGATGATCGTCCGCACCCGAATGTTGGCAAGTTGAGTTGACCTTGCTTTGCGTTGGACCTCTGCCGGACATCTGCGTTTTCCTCGTTGTTGATTGGTCATCCGCTGATCGTGCGCACGCGGTCTACTGCTGTGATGCAACCGTGGTGTCAGCCGAGCGCTTGATACGGCTCGGCATGTGACACCGATCCACGCGAAACATTCATGCGGCTTCGCCGAAGCCGCTGAGCCGAATCCGCCATGACCAACAGCGCTCCGGCGAGCAACATCACATCCTTGATTATGAGACGCCCAGCGCCGGAGAGGTAAGGGAAGCCATGCTGGGCGTCGCCGATTGCCGGCACCCAGGCTTCCGGCGTCGTAATCAGAAAGGACAACGTTACAAATGGTGTAAAGAACGCGAGCACCGCCCCCAAAAACCCAAGCCAAAGCGACAAGAACTGGAGCAAAACCAGCACGCCGATGGTTATTTCGACGACGCCCAGGCCGGTTGAGAAGCCATAAGTGTTATTTTCTCTCTGCCATTCGCGTTGCTCGGGAACGAGTTCTCCTTCGCGCGTCAGGTGCGCCTTATACTGTTCCGGATGTTCGTAAAAGAGAGACATGATCGGATTGTTGGCGACGAACGGTGTGATGCTATCGGCTTCGTAGGGAACAAACTTCAATGCGCCAATCCAAATAAAGACAATGGCAATCGCAACCCGCATCAGCATGATGCCGACACGATCGGAGCGCCCAATCATGGAGAGCGCGCCATCAAGGTATTTCATGTTGACCTCATCCGCACGAACGTCGAACGCCTAACGAAACCGCTTTACTTGCGGCCCGAACACATCGGTGAACCGGTGCAGGCATGACGTCACCGGACATTCAAGATGGTACTTCGGATGCATTCAATTCGCTTGGACGAAGCTTTGATGGATTGAAGGATGTTACGAGCGATCCGCGCGAGGTTACACGCGCAGTCAACATTTGATCGCGGCAGCTCAGTGAGAGCCGAGTCTAATCCGGGTTCCAGCGATTGGACGCAGCCGCAATCTCGCGAGCCCGCGAGCGAATACCCCGTTTCATGAGGCTGCTTGTCGTCGCCAGCAATTGGCGTCGGCTTGAACGCTCTAACGCGCGTCCGGCAACTAGCGCGAGACCTCGGCGAGCGGCACGAGATTGCGCGGGACGACAACGCGTTCGCCGGGCACAAGCGGCACGTTCTCCATCACGCCCTTATTGATCTGGGTGAGCGACCACAGCGGCACCCGGTAAAGCCCCGCGATGGTTTGCAGCGTATCGCCTGGACGCGCGAACACCGGCATGCCGCTGTCCCACAGTTCGATCGCCGCAGCGTCGGACGGAACGACATAATTGAGCGGTGCCGGAACGCCATCGACTTTCGCCGGCGTGGTCGCGAGCTTTGCGATCTTTGCGAGAAATTGTTGGTCGAAGGCATCTTTCTCGTCGATATTGAAGTGTGAAACCTCCTTGCGCTCCGAGAGATCGAAGCTCGCAAAGTGACTCTGATAGTCCCGTGCCGGTATAATGTGGCTGCCGCCGAGGACGCTTTTCGACAGGTAGAGGTTGAGATAGCGCTCGATATTGGGTGGCACCGGCGGACTGATCTGGGGCGGATCGATCGTGATAGCGAGGCTGACCGGGATATTCTGGGTCTGCAATATTTCAGAGAACTTGAGAACGCAAAACCCGCCCATCGAATGCCCGATGAGGATGATCAAAGCGGGGTCCTTGCGATACTCGCGAACGGCGCTTTCCGCGATCAGGCGGCAAATCGTGAACTCATAGACATTCGCCGGGGTGCCCGCATTTTCGATCTTTTCCGCCAGATGATCCATCCCGCGCGAGAAGATTGGACCGAGAGCGCCGCGGAACAGGTAGGCACGCATATGCGGTACCACGGCCGGCTCGGAAGCCGCGGCAGTCGGCGTTGCAGCCACGCTCGAAGCTGCGACCTGCCCTGCCGTCACCGGACCGAGGCCCGAAAGGCAAAATCCCGCAGCCAGGATTGCCCCGGCCATGATCGTCACAACTTGATTCCTCGTTCGCCCCCGCGGGGCGCCGAACCCGGGATCGATCAGTTGCGCGGATCGACTGACCGGCAGGTCGAGCAAGTGTAGAAACGCACGAATTCGACCGGGGCCCGCACGACGCACTGGCGATCGAAGCAAGTTTCCAACGCTGGTCTGCCAAAAACGGGAATATTCGTGGCTGCGGCTGGAGACTTTCGGCAAATTGGCCTCGGATTTGGTGAATTCGGGCGTCCGGAAACAGACCACTAAATCGTAAAAGCCCGGCAATTGTGGCCCTTCTGCTAGTCGCAGGGTGGTTTCTTCACCTCGCTTTGACTGCCCAGCTAGCGAGGCAACTCATCTGCAATCCCCGCGAACAGGGAAATCCTGCATTCCTGGGCATTCGAGGGTCGTATCGAAGCGAAAACCCACCATGCCGACCTTCCCCGGATGCGGCGGCAGATTTCGCCCTCCCCCAAACTCCTCCGACAGCCTCTGGGCTCACATTTGTGCCACCAGAGGTTACATCGGCGATTCTGGAAGGCGGCTAGCCGGCTCTTTCGCTGGCGTGGATCCCAAGGGGGCGGCCGCTGCGGCGGACAAACCAGGGACCCTTGGTCGGGTAATATTCGGACCCACTATGAAACGCCAACGCCGGCGTGCGAGAATCGTTTTGGCTGTGGATATTCAACGGACCTCATCGAGGCAAATGTTCGTTTGCTTCACACGAATTCGGTCGGTCAGGCCCGGCGTTTTGCTTTCTTTTCGATCACCTTGAGGCATCGGTCGATGCCCTTCAGCGATTCATTGACATCGCCCAATTGAGTTTCGAGCGCTTTTCTTTTCCGGTGCAGATTTTTCAACAGAGTTTTCTTCTGTGCTTCAGTCATCCGCTCGAAGTCGATTAGATCCGCTGTAAATCCACACATCGCTGCCTCCGCTGCCAGATTTCAATCGATCGCCTCTCCGGGTAACGGAGTGTCGACAAAATCAGGCGGATAATCAAGCCGGATGATACTGAAATCATCCAACATTCAGGGACGACGACATCGACCTTAGTCCTCGAACATCGGCCAACCGGCCAAGTTCTTTGTCAGGATTCGCGACCGCTTTCGCCAAGATTGTCATATAATCCGCGATCCAGGTTTGGACGGTGTCCTCCTCGAACAGCTCTTCCTTGTGTCCGCATATGCCGCTAATCCCCGCGGACGTCTCCTTGAGAGTAAGCGAAAGCCACGCGCGATCAATCGGCATGACCGTTCGCCCCTCCTGATAACCGAAGGGTTTGACCGTCACGTTGGCCAACCTGACAACTCGGCGAAACGCGACTTGCAAAACAAAATAAATTTGAACAAGCGATGCCGGGCACAACCCGGTTTCTTCCGACAGCCGAGCGGCAATAATATCAAAGGGAAGCTCCTGCCGGGCGTACGCTTCCAAGACGGCCGAGCGCACGCGACTGAGCGTCTCGTCGAAGGTCAGATCCGGATCAATTTTGGTACGAATGAGTGTCGTGTTCGCAAACGGACCGATTATGCCTTCCCGCCCGAGTTGCGTGCGATTGGCCATCAAGGTCGCCACGCAAATATCGGTGCGTCCGCTTCGAAGCAGCAACAGGGTCTTGAACCCGGCGAGTAAGCTCATGAACAAGGTTACGCCGCGACGATGGCCCAAGTCTCTCAGGCGCGCCACCAAATCATTCGATAGCTGAAATGGTTCTTGGACTACGCGCGAGATCAGTTCGCCCCCAACATCGGTTTTCGGCGTGGAAAACAGCGGAGAGAATTTATCCAGGGATCCCTTCCAGGAGGCGAACTGTTTGTCTGCCGGAGCGCTCCTCGACCATAGACGCTGCCAACGAGCAAACTCGGAAAATTGAAACTCAAGTTCGGGCAGTCGTGGCTTCTTGCCGCTGATCGAAGCAGAATAGAAGGTCGAGAGATCTTCCATGAAAATTACCATCGACCAGCCGTCAATGATAATATCATGCAGGACCAGAAGCAGGACGTGGTCCTTGCTGTCCAGCCGGAAGAGATATGCCCGGAGCAAGGGCGCACGGTCCATTTCGACTGGCTTCAGGGACACCCGCTCGACTTCCAGCGTGGCTTTCATGAACAGCAGTTCCTTAAGCCGAGCCGTTTTGGCCCGCGTCCGGTTTGTAAGGTCCTTTACGACCAGAATTGATTTGACGTCGACGTCTGCCGTCACGAGCGCGACAGGTACTTCATCTTGCCAGGTAAACGTTGTGCGCAGCGAGGCATGCCGGCACACAACGTCGGCAAGGCTTCGCTTCAGGGCTGGTATATTTAGTGGGCCCTCCAGTCGATAGGCGAATGGCAGGTTGAACTGAGGTAGTCCGGGGAGCTTCCGCTCAATCCGCAGCATGCGCTCCTGCACGATGGACAGCGGTTGAGGGCCGTCTCCGCGCGCGCGCTCTATTTCGATAGGAGAGCCGCCCAGGTTCGGTAACGGGTCGGCGGGATGCTCTTTTGATACCTCAACACGAAGCGCGAGGGCAGCAACGGTCGGTGCGTTGAAGATATCCTCAAATGTGAAATCGGCGCCAAAACGTTCCTCCACACGCAGGATCATTTGCGTCATCGCAAGCAAATCCACGCCCAGCGCAAACACGTCTTGATCGAATCCAATCTGATCGATGTCCAGGATGTCCGCCCAGATCTCGGCTAGTTGGCGCTCCAGTTCCGAACGAAAGGAGGTAACGTTGTCGACGCATTCGTCTGCCGATGGCGGATACTTTGAAAACATGGCCGCAAGTTCAGCTCGCTTGACTTTTCCGCCTGCCCCCTTCGGGATCTCCGGCACAAATCGAATGAGGCCCGGGACCTTAAATCCCGCTAAACGCTCCCTGGCAAAATTTCGAAGCTCTTCCGCGCTCACTGCCCTATCTCGACGAAGCACGACAGCCGCAGCGACGTCCGCGCCAAGGCGTTTGTGGGGCACATCAAAGACTGCGGCTTCCATCACATCCGGGTGGCTTACCAATGCCCCCTCGACCTCCGCGGGGGCGATCTTCTGCCCTCCCCTATGGATGATCTCCTTGATCCGGCCGACAATGAAAAGGTACCCCTCTGCATCCAGATAGCCGAGGTCACCGGTTCGGAACCAGCCGTCTCGAAATGCGGAGGCGGTCGCGGCGGCATCATTGTCATACCCCCGGGTTATAGTGGGCCCTCGCAGCGCGATCTCTCCACGTTTTCCGAATGGCAATCGTCGACCCGCGGCGTCCAGGATCGCAATTTCAGAGCCTGCCGGCCGACCGACTGAACCCGGCTTTCGCTTTCGCAAGGGGTTTGCCGCAATCTGCGTGGCGGCCTCTGTCATGCCGTAGGTATCGATGACGGGAACACCAAACAGAGTCCCCAATCCACCAAGAACTTCCGGCGATAGAGACGTGGAAGCCGAACGAACCAGGCGCAAGGAGGTCCGCCGAGCCGCCTGCACGTTGGGATCGGCAGCCGACAACACCGCTTGATGGATTGCGGGCACCGCGGTGTACCAGGTTGGTCGAAATTCTGTCAGCCAGTCGAAGAACCTGTTCGCATCGAACCCCGGCGTGCAGACCATACTGGAGCCCGCGGCCAGCGCCGCCAGGAGGCCCGAGATCAAGCCGTGCCCATGGAATAGAGGCAGGACGCCAAGCAGGCAGTCTCGGGAGTTGAGCTCCAAGGCCTCGCAAACATTGTGGGCTGACAGACAGACGCTCGCATGGGTCAGAGGGACCGTCTTTGGCCATGACGTGCTGCCCGAGGTTAAAAGGATGAACGCATCATCGGCGCCCGACGCGAACTCATCGCCGCCCCCCTGCCGCGGCGTTTGACCGACAATGCTAAACGCGCCGGCGCTCTCGGATCGCGTCAAAACATCGATGACGGGGATGCCCAGCGCCTCGGCCACGCTTCGGCTCGCCGAATTCAAGTCAGCGCGCGTTAACAGAGCGGCCAAGCGCAATTCGCCAAAATAACGCAAATATTCGTCGTAGGTGAAACCGGGGTTGAGCGGTACGCAAACCGCGCCGGTGGCAACCGTGACCATCGCCACCGCAGCCTCAGGTCCGGCCGGCAGCACCACGGCAACCCTATCTGCTCGGCGCAAACCGACGCTCCGCAGCTCGCGAACTACATTATTCGTCTGCGCCCACAGCGCGCTATATGTCATCGGAGGACGGCCGAGGCCAAGAATGGCGCCGCGGTCGGGCGCGATTTGACTATAGTGGGAGAGAAGCTCCTGCAGACAAGCGAAGGACTGCATTTGCGCGCGCTTGCGCGCGGATTCATGATGCCTGATGATCTTCGACAAACCTGCCCCCTGTCGATGCGGTGTTCCAGCGCTCGAAATTTAGCACCTCGGACGCCTGCCGCAGCTTTGCATAGAATTCGGTCACCCTCGCCATTCAGAAAACCATCAAGCAATAGATGAATGGAAATTGGGCGATGGCGCCGCGATCAACTTCGCGCGGCGGGCATCGGTCCCCGTGCGCTCAGATAACGCGAAACAGTATCCTAACCCCACCCGAGGGTCGTGAAACAGGTAAAATAGCGTTCGAGTTGACTTCGGCCAGCCCGACCTGTTGGTCGGAAAGGTGCCGATGACCTTCGTCCGTATTGTTCGTCACGTCTTTCCTGAACATACAATATCGGCAAAATCTAAAGCGCCAAATCAAGCGAGCGGAAGCCGATCAATTCGGCAAGCTGATCGGCTTTTAGGCAATGTACGTCATTTGTTGCCAAGTTCATGGCGCTGTAGAAAATTTCATCCTAAAAGTAGCAGCGCGAAAGGGTTGCTGATCATGGTGCAGGAGCGGCCGGCTCGGATCGAACGCAGGTTGTCGGCGATATTGGCCGCCGATGTGGCCGGCTATTCGCGGCTCATGCATGATGACGAAGAGATGACGCATGCGCGTCTCGCCGCGCTCCTGACGGAAGCTGTCGATCCGGCCATCGCGGAGCACGGCGGGCGCGTTGTCAAGAACACCGGCGACGGATTCTTGGCGGAGTTTCCGAGTGCTGTCGAAGCTGTTCGAGCCGCACTGCAGTTTCAGAACCGAATCGAGGAACTTACGGCCGGGGTCGCAGAAGACAAGCGTATCCTTTTCCGTGTCGGCATCAACATTGGCGACGTAATTGTCGAACCACATGATATTTTTGGGGACGACGTCAATATCGCCGCGCGGCTTGAGAGCATCGCGGAGGCAGGCGGCATCTGGATCTCGTCTTCTGCCTACGATCAGGTTAGCAGCAAGCTCGCCGTCGAGTTCGCCGATCTCGGAGAGCAGAGTCTCAAGAATATCGCCCGCCCGATCCACGCCTACGCTGTCATCCGGGAAGGGTCCGGCAGCGGAACGCAGAAAGCCGGACTGCGTACCCCAATATCGGCGCCGCATTTATCCATTGTCGTGCTGCCGTTTGAGAATTTCGGTGGCGGACCCGAGCAGGACTATTTCGTGGATGGGGTGACCGAGAGCCTTACCACGGACCTGTCGCGCATCAGCGGCTCCTTCGTGATCGCCCGTAACACCGCATTCACTTTCAAGGGCAAGGCCGTCAATGTGAGCCAGATCGGACGCGAGTTGAACGTCCGCTACGCGCTCGAAGGCTCGGTGCAGCGCAGTGGCAATCGGCTTCGCGTCAACGTGCAGCTGATCGATACCGAGAATGGCAGGCATCTTTGGGCCGAGCGCTTTGAAAAGCCGGTCGCCGATCTCTTCGATATGCAGGATGAAATAGTATCAAGGCTAGCCCACACCTTGGATGCTCAACTTGTCGTGGCGGAGGCACGACGAGCCGAGCGTTCACGCCATCCCGATGCCCTTGATCTCGTCTTTCAAGGGATTGCATGCGTTTATCAGGGGCCGAGCGCCGAGCATTTGATCCAGGCCCGTGAATTTTTTGAACGAGCTTCAGCAATCGATCCCCGCAGCGTCGGGGCGCTGGTCGGCATGGCAAGCGTCGATGCGACGATGGGGGCATACGTATTAACTGACGACCGATCCGCGCGCCTTTCGATAGCCGAAACAAATGCGATCAGAGCGCTTTCATTGGATCCGCACCGGGCAATGGCTCACAGAATCCTGGGTACCGTCTACAATATGACGAACCGTCCCGCGCAGGGGATTGCAGAATGCGAACAAGCAATAGCGCTTGATCGCAATTTGGCCGACGCACATGCTGTTATCGGGATGGGCAAATATTATCTAGGCCGTGCTGCCGAGACCGAAGGCCATATACTCGAAGCTTTTCGTCTCTCTCCCCGCGATATCTTTGCCCACCGATGGATGCATTTTTTAGGCATGGCCAAGATACAGCTCGGTGCGGACGCGGAGGCCACCAGTTGGTTCCGGCGAAGCATCGAAGCTAATCGCAATTCTCCCCTCACGCATTTTGCTCTTTCGGGTGCGCTGGGTTTGGAGGGCTCATTGGATGAAGCCCAGACGGCCGCGACGGCGGGACTCGCACTCGACCCGGGCTTCACGATCCGTCGCCTGCGCGCCTCCAAACCGAGCGACAACCCGACCTTCATCGCCGGACGCGAACGCCTCTACAGGGGCATGCAGCAGGCCGGCATCCCCGAGGCGTGACGGCCGCCACGGGCATTTCGTTGTCTCGCAGCGATCGCAAATGTTGGTTTTGCTAGCGGTGCGGACATTCGCCAATCGAATGTGGAGCTGGCTCCACTGCGGAGGCGAGACGAGCGGCGGTCACGCGAACGGTACGCCGCCTTGCGCGGGACAATCCATGGCCCGCAGATACCCTTCTCGGGACGAATGGTGCGTGGACAACCCAATTTGCCGAGCACACCTTGGAATCGCCCCCAAGCTCAGGCGCGATTTATAAAACCGCGTCCTTGGCTATCTTCAACGGCGAAGCCTTGACAGTCTTGCTGGCCGGTTTGGCCGCGAATTCCATCGGCTCCTTGGTGAAGGGATTGACGCCGCTCCGAGCTTCGGTAGCAGGCTTGTTGACAACCGTCATTTTAACAAACCCGGGAATCACGAATTCACCCAATTCGTTCAGCTCCTTGTAGCCGACCGTCGCCAAGTGTTCCATGACGGCCTTCACGTCGCTCTTTGAAACGGCGCTCAATTCTGAAACAGCATCGATCAACTGATTTTTCGTCATCTTCGCCATCGCAAGTCCTTCGATTGTTTAAAGCGACCAACCGCGCGGGCTACGCTGGATAGCGTAACCGTAGAAACGCGGCAAACCACGCTGCGCGGTTCTTGTGCATTCCCGTGGTTAGGAATCCACCGACGTTAAAACCGATCGATCACCAGAAAGCAAGGAACATCGTCGGAAGACGTCGTTGAAAGGAAAGGAGAAAGGAGGGGTGAATCGAATTCATGGGGGTCGACATTTACCTCCCCTCGAGCTGAGAACCGAAGCCGCGAGCGTTCTCCATTATTTCTCAACCGCGCTGAATTTCGTCGTCAGAGACCTCGCCAGCGGCTGCGAGGGCGGGTGAATTTTCATCCCGTCAACCACTGCTGACCCGGCGGCGCATTTTAGCTGTTCAGGACACAACTCGTCGTTCGGTAAGGAGCCAGCCATGAACGACACGCCATTTATCGCGTCCTCTCGATAGAAAATTCAGGAGCGGCGACCTGGCGTCCTGTAGTTCAATAAAGAATTTTAGCGTGTCCCTGCCGGTTGCTTCGCTCGATTTAGTAGGCTGGGCTGTGATCCACCTATCCCACTCTTGGATAAGGAGAGACTTCGCGTCTTTCGTCTTCATCTGCTCGCGGACCCCTTTGCACGAAGGTGGCAGCCTTCGAGGAAAGATTACAAATTGCTTTTCGGATCAATCCACACTTGGCTCTCAAAGATCAGAAAGACCGCCCGAAGGCGGTCTTTCTTTCGCGCTGATCCGAACGTCAGGCTAATGCGCCGTTATATCCGCCGATCATTCCCAGCCCCTTAACCTGCTCGCAACTTATATCGGTGCGAGAGTGGCTCTGTAGAGTCTTAAGGACTGTTCCGCTGACGGAAGAAAGAAAAGTGTTGCTGATGGGATACATCGCAACGCACGACTTTCCTGCAATTGCCGTGGCCCGCATCGCGTGGGGTGGTCAGTCCCTTCCAATTCGAGGGTCGAATGATCGACCCCGAATTGACGGAACGGCGTGTATTTCGTTTTGCTAGAGTCTGGCGCTCAGGCGGCCGCCGTTTATGCGGCCTCAGTCTTCCTTCTTAACGAGACGACCGGCCACATCCGACATCGATTTCGCGCCCGGCAATGCCGACGCCATCCGCGGCCGCCGCCAGAGCGCCAACCTGTGCTCGCGGGGGCATCAGCTCACACGATATCTTCGGTCTCGCGCAGAAGCTTTCGTTTGTCATTGATGAAATAGTAGCTGGATGATTGGCCGATCAATCCGCGCCGCTTCAGTTCGGTCAGGGTTCGACTCACGTTTTCGCGCGCAACGCCCGCCATCGCCGCGATGTCGCTCTGCCGGATCTTGTGAAGGATGACAATTCGGCCGGATTCCGTCTCGCGACCGAGATGCTCCGCAAGTTCGAGCAGCGCGCGCGCGACCCGGGCCTTGACCGTCAGGAAGCTTGCTGCTGCCATCGCATGATCGGCCTCGCGCAAGCGTGACACGAGTGTGGAGACGAGATCGCTGTAGATTTCGGGATGTTCTCGTAGGGAAGTGACGAACGCTTCTCGGCTGATGAAGCTCAACTTGCAGTCCCGGATCGCGACCACAGTGGCCGATCTCGGCAGTCCATCGATGATCGCAAGTTCTCCGACGATCGAGCCCGGGCCAAGGATCGTCAGTATCCGCTCGTCGCCCTGGGGCGAAGCAATGCTAACCTTGAGCACGCCCCGTTCAAGCCGATAACAACCATCGGCGACGTCGCCGGCCTCGAACAGCACTTCTCTTTCGGCGAGCGATTGTGGCTTCGCATTTGCCAACAGGCTCTCGGAGAACTTGATCGGCAGGTTCGGCAATATGCCGGAAACGCTGCGCTTTGCGGGCACATCTGGCGTGTTTTTTCTGGTTTTGGGTGAAAGCTTTCGCGCGGCCATGGATGGAACAATCGTTCAGAAGACTTAAAAATCTGCATTTTTTTGAATTCATATCACAGACGCGCGTCGCGGCCGATATATAGGTTGCGACAGTCGTTTCCTTCTCCCGCTGATAGTTAAGTTAGGGTGGTTTTGGGTGTTTTGATGGATATACTCCAGCGCCTTGCAGTCGTCGGCGACAGAACGGCGAATCTGACCGCTCAATTGCGCGAATTGAACCAATTACGCGAGAAGGTCAGGAAAGCGGAACTGGCCCGGAGTTCGGTACAGCTTGAACGCGGAAAAGAAGAACGCTCATTCCGCAGCTTGCCCCGCAGCTAGATCAACCCGGAACTCCTCGATCTGTTTTCCCGACTCAAGCTGTGCGGACAACCAGCGTGGTTTCTTCCCACGCCCTGCCCAAGTCTCGGACGGTTTCAGCGGATTTCTATATTTCGGATAAACCTGCGGGTAAGGGCGCCGCGCGTGGCGGATCTCGTCGGCGTTGTGGAATACGGGGTCCACGGTGAGCTGGCGTAACCGGCGGTCAAGCCGTGCCGTTTCGGCGTTTATCTTGCGGGCCAAAGTCGCGGACACAAGTTCATGAAGGAAGCAAAGCTGCTCCACGGACATCAATTTGGTATCGCGTTGTTCCATTCTTAAAACCCGGCGCCCTTCGCTTCCGAAGCTCCCTCCGCCCAATGGCCAATTCTGGGCGATTCCGGGCCGCTTCCGTGATCTAAGAAAGCCGACCTGGCGACATCCTAGCCGGCGTGGCGAATGATTCGGGAGCCGGGAGACCGGTCGCAGCACTCAAAAGGCCCCGTAGTCGCGAAGCCTTTGCGTTCAGTTCACCGACAATCTCTGGCTGAACAACTACGTGGCTGGCGGCGCATTGCAGACCGCGCCTGTCTCCGGATGAGTTCCCTGCAAACGGGGAACTGTGCCATTTGCGGCATCCGAGTGGCGAATCGAGCTGGGAGAGCCGGTTCGGCGGGCAGCGGCGTTACCGGAGTCGACGAGAGTCGTGTGGCACAGGGATACCTCTGCAGGCGTTCGGCAATTGGCGAGCGAAATTCAAAGTCGAGCGCGGTGGCTCAGGGAAGCACGAGACCGGCCCTATGCACCTACGTACTGGCCGGGCATGCCGATGCCGGACGGGAGTTTGGTGTTGTCGACCTTACCGCCGTAACTCAGGCGGAGCGCACGAAAACGCCCATTGCTTATCGGCGGCGAACACCGTGGTCGAGCGGGTTCATTCGAATGCCATGCCGGTAATCCTGACGACCGAACAAGAACGAGAACGATGCGCGCACCGTGGACATAGCAAAGGTGCCGTAGCCTACGATCCCCTTGGATCGTCGGCCGTGATGCAGAGAAGGCGAACGCCTCTACAGGAACTTTCGGCCTCTCAACCAAGTTGAGATCGTGCGGATTACCCTACTCAGGAGGTGATCTTATGAGTACCCATCTCTCGCGAAACGGCCTGCGGCGCTGCTTGATTGGTGCTGTTTCTTTTCTGATCGTGACCATGGTTGCGCTTTTTGGCATCGCTCAGCATTTTGCTGTCTAGCACGGGCATCACGCTTCCCTGCCTTACACCGGTTCCTTCTGGAGATGGTTCCGGCGACCGCCGAGAACGACAAGCCGGAATCGAGCCTGGACAATAGTTCGAACGTCGACACAGGCTTGCCCGGCAAGTCATCATCGGGAGACGGTCTTCGAAAGCCTGGCATCCGAGGCTTCTTGAAGTCCTTGCGGGTAGGGTCGAACCGAGTCAATGCAGATGCGAACGGCTTCCCGAAGCGTCGAAGCCACCGTGTCTGCTTTCGAACTCTCCAGTATCGTTGCGATGCTCTCGGCGGAATCAATCCCCGTCCATAGCCCTACCATGATGCGCGCGCGCGGCAGCTTGCGACGCAGGCGGCGGACCGCATAGCGTATCTGTGCAGGATTTGTCGCGTTCAGATAGGCCAGGCAAACCAACGCAACGCCGTCGACTTCTAGCCGAAATATATTGTTGGTCGATAACGCTTCCGGCCCTTCCACGCGTGTACGCAATCCGTGGACATTGCATAGTTGCGCAAACATGATCGCAGCGGCTTCATCCAGCGGCGTTCGCCCGGCAATGCAGAGCACGGGATTATCGCTTCTCCATTCGAGGGGAAGCTCCTCCCTCTGCAATATCGGCAGATCACCGTGGACGGGCTCGATCGCGGCGGCCTCGACTGCGGCCGCCGCTTCTGCGTCGGACGTCGGCCGTTCGCCAACCGGCTCTTTGTCGGTCTGCTCGGAAAGATCATCGGAGAATTCCAGGACGGTATCGCGAATCCGAACCAGACGCGTTTGATCGAGAGCCTCACGGTCAAGATCGGCTTGCGCCAGTTGCAGTCCTTTGATCGCGACCTCGTCGTAATACGAGGAAAGCGAGCGTTCCTTGAGAAACTCTTCCGCTTTTTCTGTCGCCTCTGCCGGATCTCCCGCCAGCATGCGCTGGTAGAATATTTCGGGTGGTGACAGCGCGGGCTGGTCACCGAACATTACATCGAGAAAGGCAAGACGGTCGACGTGACGCCCGAGCACGACCAGGCATACCGTCAACGGCGTCGCGAGCACCAGACCGATCGGGCCCCACAAGGCCGTCCAGAAGGTCGCAGAAACTACCACGGCTACGGGAGAGAGCCCCGTGCTGCGTCCGTAGACCATCGGTTCGACAACCTGGCCTATTACCGGTTCGGCAACGAAGAAAAGCACGGCTGTCCAGGCAAGCATCGACCAGCCCGGATCGACCGCGACCGCAAGCGCGAGCGGAAACGCCGCCGCGATGACCGAGCCGATGTAGGGCACAAACCTCAGAACGGTGGCCAGGATCCCCCATAGGGTGGCGCTTGGAATTCCTATCAACCACAGTCCCGCGCCGATAAGAACGCCGAACCCGGTATTAATCAGCAGCTGGTTGAGGAACAAACGGCTTAGCCGCGCCGCCGCATCGTCCAATGCCGCGGTCGTTCGCTGCAAGTCGTGGGAGCCCGCCAACCGGATTAGCCGGTTTCGAAGGTCCTCGCGTTGGATCAGAATGAAAATCACGAAGATGACGATGATGCCCGTGGTGGCGAGTGGCGATACCAGCGGCGCGATGAGCGATCTCAGGCTTTCCAGCGCTCCGGGGTCGGGCTGAAGTACTTCGACCGGAACGGGGGCAACGGGCCGAGAGCCGAGTGGAGGGACAGTTTTCGCCGACAATCCCGGCTTGGGCTTATCAAGCTCCTTTCCCAGGTCCTGCAGCATTCCCGCGGCCCGCTCAAGCGTGGAACTACCCCCGGTGACGCCACGGACAGACTAAATCTTGGACTGGATTGTCGCTTGGTAACGGGGGAGATCACCGGCGAGCCGGTTCAACTGCGTAGCGATCAGGCTGCCCAGGGCAAAGATGATCGCGAAGGCGAAGAGCACCACGCCCACTACCGCCAATCCCCTCGGCACTCTCATCCGCTGCAAAACGCTCACGGGCGAAGCGAGCACGAAACTCAAAAGAATTGCCAGGGCGACGGGCACGAAAATCTCTCTTCCGACGTAAAGTGCCGTCACGATAATTACGGCAAGTATCGCCAAGGCGACCGCGCCGACCAGTGAGGCCACTTCTTCGGAAGTTTGGGGAACAACCAGTTTGGGGGTCATGCTGCCGGCTTGGCTCCTTCGCAGCGAAGGCGGGCACCCTCGGGTTCGATCCCGAGTCCAAGCAAACAGCCGGAAACCGAGTCGCACGCTAACAAACCGGTATTGACTTTGTTCCGATCGAGAGGCGGCTTAGGCGAATGCGATCGGCGCTAATTGCGCGTAACCGAACGATACGAAGGTTTAGGTCGCTCGCTACTTCAAGCGAGATGCCGCGCGTCACGGCGCCTGATAAAACCCCTGTCAACTTGGAGCCGGAGCGTTCTGGAGGTTTGGGGAGGGACCGATGTGGCTGATGTCAGAATTCGAACTCCTACTCTTCATCGAGCTGGTCGTCTCGATGGTCGCGCTGGCGGTAGTAGTGGCGGTGGCGCGTTGACCCGCGGCGAAGCGCACGCCGCCGTCATGGTAATCACCTGCGTTGTGCTTGGCCCGCCGTCCAACCTGTAGCGCTCGCGCAGACCGGCTCATCGTCTCGTCATGAGGATCAAATCACGCGCGACCATTTCCGGAGCGTAGATCCCGGCGGCGAGATCGGGCGACGGAAGCCCGCGAAGAAGCCGAGCGGACTCGCCGTCACGGCATAGAATTAGCGCATGCTCGGCTTTCGAGGGCTGTTCTAGCCGTCGTCGCGACGCACCGGACCCATACCGATCGCATTGGTCTTGCGCGGTCGCCCGACCTTGCGACCTGGAACAGCTCGGTCAAGCCCATTCCGAAATTCATACAATCGCCTGCATAGCCCAGCGCATGCTCGTGGCGAGTGATCCCGTCCAGGTCATCTGCTCCTCCGATACTTACAGCACCTCGAGAATCACACCAGCTGAAATCACCTAACTTTCATTTCCGGCCGGCCTCGCAGAAGTGGTACGAGCGCAATCGGGCAGCCGAAAGTCGAGCCACCTGATACGACCCTCAGCCATGGCCTTATGCTGGAATGATAAACGATGAACATCGAAAATGCGGTAGACAAGGCCCGGCGTCTTCGCCAAGCTCGCGAAGCGGCTTATTCTACTCCGTTGGAGGATTTTCATCCCGGCGATCCGCGTTTGTTTCAGGACGACACGCTTTGGCCGTGGTTCGAGCGCTTGCGAAATGAAGAGCCAGTGCATTACAGCGCCAAGGCTCGAATCGCGCCCTATTGGTCGGTCGTGAAATACAACGACATTGTGCAAGTCGAAACCAATCCCGATATCTTCTCCTCCGATGGCAACATTTTGATTGCTAACACCCGGCCGGAGGATACCGCGCCGAGCTTTATCGCGATGGACGAGCCCTTGCATTCGGCGCAGCGCAAAGCTGTTTCGCCGATGTTCGCTCCGAGCTATCTTGATGAACTTGCAGTCTTGATCCGGCAACGCGCGGCGGAAGTGCTCGACAGTCTGCCACGCGGCGAGACCTTCGACTTCGTCGAAAAAGTCTCGACCGAACTCGCCGCGCAGATGCTGGCTACTCTGTTTGATTTCCCCTTTGAGGAGCGGCACAAGCTCGCTCGTTGGTCTGATGTGGCCACCGCGGAGCCCGGGACAGGCATCGTGGAGTCGTATGAGCAGAAGTGGCAAGAGATGGGCGAGTGCGCCCGATATGTCGCAGAGCGATGGAGCGAGCGGGTTAAAGCCGGGCCGCGCAACGACCTTCTGTCGATGATGGCGCATGACGAGGCCACACGAAACATCGATCTCGACAATGTTTTTGGCAACTTTCGCTTGCTTCTCGTCGGCGGCAATGACACCACGCGCAACGCCATGAGCGGCTCGCTGCTGGCACTGAACCAAGCCCCGGACCAGTATCGCAAGCTTCGGGAAAATCCTGCGCTTATCAACTCTATGGTGCCCGAAGTAATGCGGTGGCAGACCCCTGTAGCACATATGCGGCGTACCGCCCTTAAAGATACCGAGCTGGGCGGCAAGACCATTAGAAAGGGCGATCGTGTCGTGATGTGGTATGTCTCCGGCAACCGCGACGACGAGGTAATTGACCGTCCTGACGAATTCATTATCGACCGCGCCCGGCCGCGAAGGCATCTGTCCTTCGGATCGGGCATCCATCGTTGTGTAGGCGCGCGGCTCGCCGAGCTGCAACTGACAATCCTGTGGGAGGAGATACTGAAGCGCTTCGACTGGATCGAGGTGGTCGGCGAACCGGAGCGAGTCTGCTCGAGCTTCAACAAGGGCTATATGTCGTTGCCGGTCAGGATTGCGGCGTAGCTGCCCGTCGACCAGACCCCTTCCGAAAAACAACTATAGTGCTTCTCGCAAAGCTCCTACCTCTTGCCGGTCTCCGGACGCACCGACCGCAAGCGACGGACGAGGACGTCGTGGAATCGAGGGCGCGGGAGATCCGTCGCCCCAGACGACCGTCCTGCCGTCGTCCTTTGTCCTGGGATATTGCTTTCCGATGACCTTGCCGACGGCCCTCTGTATCCGTTCGCCTGAACGCTGGAAACCATGCGCACGGGCGATGCGTTCGACGAGAAGGTCTTCATAGATCGGAGACTCGTGCTTCAGGACATGCGCGACCATGTCCTGCAGGAAGGGCTCGTAATCGCGATCGTAAAATCGCGATGCATCCGGCTTTGCTTCCAGTTCCGAGAAATTGGCCGCGGAATACTCGGCGCCGTTGGCCTTTCCGTTCACTGCCTTGCCGGGATTCGCGCCAAAACCGAGTGGCAACTTTGTCTGGATGGGCATTCTCGTCTGGTGGCCGCTTTCCGGCTTGAATTCCAAGCCCCCGGCCTTCGTCGCGCTCCCGTCAAGCCTGCCCACAATGTCGCAAATGCGATCGAGATAGCGGCCTTTCTCGACGGGATTTGTGCCCTGCCGCAGATAGCCTGGCACCTTTTCGAACCATTCGTCCGGATCGCAGAATTTTTGCCGCACGAACGTTTCGATCATGGCGTCGCGAAGGATGGATCGGTGCGGTTCCCAGTCGGTCATCTCGACAGCAATCACGTGGCTGCGAAAATCGCCGAGGGCTTGGAAACAATCATTTTCAGAGAACGGTGCCGATGCATCAGCGGGAAAGGACGGCGTTGCAGATGTCCCGATGCCGGCCTCGGCATCATCGACCGGCGCGGCCGGCGTCTCCCTGGTGTCTCCGGGCGGATCCGGTTCGACCAGATCATCGGCCGCAGTGCCTGGCGGCGTGTCGACATGAAACGCGTACTCGTCCGAACTCGGTGCCGGCTTGATCCGCAGCGCCTCCAGCTTTTCGGTGAGCCTTGCCGTCTGGAGGTTCGGGTTGTCGAACCAGTCTGTCGACCAGACCCGGACGATGTCCCACCCCTTGTTGACGAGGACTTCTTCCCGCAGGCGGTCCCTGTCCCGCGCGCTTTTGCTCGAATGATAGGTCGCGCCATCACATTCGATGCCCGCCAGATAGCGTTCCGGGTGGTCGGGATGCCGCACACCGAGATCGATCCTGTATCCGGAGACACCGACCTGATAGTCGACGGCGTAACCCTTGGCGCGGAGCCGCTCCGCCACCTCCACTTCGAAATCGCTGTCGGATTCCGCGTCGCCGCCCGGCATCGAGGAAACGCGGCCGCGCGTTTCCGCGTATTCCAGGTATTTCCTGAGGATGTGCACGCCCTCCGAGCTGTCAGGTGCAGGAACGACGTCGATCGACCCAAAGGAGGTGAACAGTCCGATCCGCATCCTTGCGCGGGAGAACAGCACGTTCAACCGCCGGTGCCCCTGCTTGCGGTTGATGGGCCCGAACCGCTGCTTCATCGCGGTGCCACCCGGTTCGCGGCCGTAGGTCATCGAGACGAAGATGAAGTCCCGCTCGTCACCCTGCACGTTTTCAAGGTTCTTGACGAAGAACTCCTCCCCTTTGCCCAGGAGTTTGTCCAGATACAGGTCGACCAGGGGGTCGTCGGTGCGCAGCCGGTTGAACTCCTCCCGGATGAGCTCGCGCTGCTGGAGGTTGATGGCGACGATACCCAA
The DNA here is from genome assembly GCA_963756215.1 of uncultured Alphaproteobacteria bacterium. Classification (GTDB taxonomy): domain Bacteria; phylum Pseudomonadota; class Alphaproteobacteria; order Rhizobiales; family Xanthobacteraceae; genus Bradyrhizobium. The sequence goes on from CAVWMY010000010.1 coordinate 438,636, forward strand.
TGACGGGATCTTGTCCTCATCGTAAACGGCATAGTGCCTCATGAACGATATGGCTTCTTCGGCGATGCGGCTTGCTTCAGTCGGGTTGCGGCTGGCCTGGAACGCACCGTCCACGCGGATCAGGTCGATCGAAAAGGAGCCTGGCTTCGAAGCAGGGAACGTGACCAGTTCGCGGCGATAGAATTGCTCGTTCGAGAACCTTATCAGGCTTTCGCAACGGCTACGGTAATGCCATCTCAACGGACGCCTGTGGCCGAACGTCTTCTGGCAGCTTTCAAGGATGGACTCGTCGTCCAGGTCTTCGAAGTCCTCGTCCTCGTCCGGGCCGGCGTCGCCCGATCGTGCGAAGAAGTCGGTGGGGGGAAGCTGCTTAGGATCTCCGACGACGACGATCTGCCTTGAGCGGAGCATGGCGCCGAGTGCGTCTTCGGGGCGCATCTGCGACGCCTCGTCGATCACAAGGATGTCGAACGTCAGCGACCCGGCCTTGAGGAACTTGGCGAGCGAAAGCGGTGACATCATGAAGCAAGGCTGCAGCGCCTGGATCGACCGCCCAGCCTGAGCCAAAAGCGCACGGACAGGGACAAACCGCTTTTGCTTCTCAAGCTCGTTCTTGAGCAGCGCCATTTCCGTCCAGGTCTTCTTCTTCCCGAAGTTGGCGCCAGCGAGGGGCTGGCGCATCAGAAGCTTCCCCTTGATCCTGTTTCGGTCGTCTCGGATCTTGACGCGGTCCTTTTCGGCGAACTGCTTGCGGCGGTTCTCCAACGAAGACCCGGTGTTTTCGTAAAGCGCTTCGGACGATTTTTTCGCGAGCTCTGCACCACGGTGGGCCAGGACGGCCTCCATCAGTTGCGGCAGCTGCTGCGGCTCGATCCGATGCCGGTCCGCACAGGCGATGAATTCCTTCAGCCCAAGCGCCTCCAGCCGGCGTCGTTCCCGGTAGAGGCCGAGCAGTTCGCGCAGTTCATCGCGATGATCGAGAAGTTCGCTCGTGATCTCGGAAAGCTTGGCCGGCTCGAACAGGCCTAGGCGCCTGACTCCGAATTCACCTTCGAGGAGCTTCCGTTGGTCGTCGTACACCTGCAGATTAGCCTGCGAGTTGGCGGCGATGGCCGATATCCGGCGCCATGCATCCGGCGCGCCCGAAGAGCTGAGCTTGGTCATCAGGAATGCGGGCACCGTCAGATGGCGCAGCGCGGTCAGCCAGTCGATTGAAGCGAACGCGTCATCGATCCCGCCCGGCATCCTGGACAGTTCCTCGACCGCGTATTTGAGCGGCGAGCCGTCGACGATTTTCTGAAGACGGTCGCGTTCTTTGTAGAGCGTGGCGATCTCGGCAAGCTCGCGCAGCGGCACCGGCAACTCGCTAAGCGAGCCTTCGGGGTCGACGGCCAGGACACCTTGCATGGTCGCGATCTCGTCCGCCAGCATGCCGATCGTCAGGTCGATCGACCGGCCGTCAAGCCGGCTGCCGAGCTTGGAGAAGACTTTACGGGTGGAATTTGCCGCCTCTTCGAATCGGTGCAGGTTGCGGACGCCGTCAGGGTCGATTTGGATCAGTCGACGCGTCAGGTCCGGACCGATCTGCTCGACGAAATACTGCCGGGCTTTGATCCCGAACGCGATCTGGTCGAACTTGGTGTTTAGGCCGTCCCAGCTTGCGCCCAAGAGTTTCGCTGCGGCGCCATCGTCTTCGAACGCATAAATCGCGCTGACATGCGCGGCCAGCCGGGTAAGCTCGTCCGCCGACGCCGGCGCGTTCGGCAGCCCAAGACGCGCGACAAGTTCACGGGCCGGCTTCGCGGCGCCGCTGATCACCGCGAAGGCTTTACCGAAGTTCGATTTGCGCAATGTTTCGGCGGCGGCTCCCAGATCGGCGGGGCGCGGCCACGCATTGCGCCCGTACGCGGACTGTCTTTCTCTCCAGGACACCTCTTCGGACATCAGCCGAGCCCATCTGTCGCGCAGATTGGCGAAGGCCGTAGCGTCGATCTGTTGGTTCAGATGGAGGCCCATGCGGTATTCCGCCGGGATTTTTGTGGACACGATGACGGCTTTGGCGATCGCATCCGTCTTGCTCGCCGGCCAGGTCCCGTCGAGGCCAAAGAGCTCGAGGGCCGGGTAAATGCCCGTCAGCATGTCCTTGATCTGCTCGTCGGTGGCGATGGTCTCGCGGGCCATGCGCGCCAGGTCGGCCGGAGCGTTCTCAAAGAAGATCTCGGGCAAGGGAATCGATCGAAGCGCCATAACTTTCCGCAACGACTCGGGACTCTGCACGGGGACGTCAGGGTGGGCCGCGATCGCGTCATTGGCGGCGCGCAGCTCCTTCGCAGCAGTGAGTGCGGAGGAGAGTTGGGCATGATCCAATTGAGCGACGATCCCGACCAATTCCGGCACAGTCCATGCGCGAAGCGCTGCGCCGGCTGCAACAACGGCGCACAGGTCACCCAGGGAGCCGACCCCGAAATCGAGGGATTCCGTGATCTGCTCCGCCAGGGCGCGCGAAGAAGCGGCGAGTGACGTCAAGCACTCCAGAAGGCTTGCGACCTGGGTGCTCTGGAGCGACTCCACACCGAGCGTGTGCCACGGTGACAGCGCCGGGTGTCCGAACGACTGGGCGAACGTTTCGCTGGATCCCGCGAAAAGTGAAAGACTGGCCTCCGCATCGGACAATTGGCTGGGGCTGTTGAGCAGATCGTCCGGAAACTTCACGGTTTTCAGTGCGTCGATAGCTGACGGCGCGCCAGTTGCTCGCCATGGAGTTATGTAACCTATCGTGGAAGCTGATCGGCTTATTTTGAAACGATAGGCTAAATGCCGATACGTGCCAGCTCGCTTCTTAGCTGACGCCAGTGTCAGCCTTGCTCCGGCAACCTGTAAACAGGCATTTTAAACACGAGTGCCACGTCGGAAAAGTGCCATAACCGGACCACGAACGGAGCCTGTCGCTAAACTTCGTCGGCGACGGTCCATCCGCGCAGCAAGGCTGCGAAGACATATCTCACGACCAACGTCCGGATCACCTCCGAGTGAAATTGTATGGGTTTTCCGTATAGGTCGCGGGGAGCTTCAGCGGGTGGACGCCCTATGGTCCTCCGCAACAGCAACGCGCTCCGTCAGTCGCCCGGGGCGCTTATGGTAAAGTTGACCCGCCATTCCAGCAGGTCGGCGTCTTACCGATGGCGCGCGCGGCGTCCGATGTCCTCGGGACGGTCTGTGTGACTCGGACGGCTTCGCGGCATTGATCGTCTGTCGGCTGGGCGACCAGACCATCACATACCGCCGTTCTGAACAAAGCAGTACACCGCGCCGCCGCTACTCAGAAACACGACTGAGTGTCCGGTGGGATTCCCACGATCCCACTTCAGCTTTCGACCGGGGATTTCTATTTCGGTGCCGACTGGGACCGAGGGACGCCGCGCAACCACGCGGTCGTCGGTAATCTTGCAATAAGCGTTGCCATCGCGCGCATAGTAGTCATCGCACCAGTAGGCATCAGCTTCGCCGCAGCAGCTCACCGTTGGACGGTCCGGCTGCATCAGCCCAGCATACCACTCGTTTAGCTCGGGATGTTCGTCGTCGTGCGCGCGAACCGGAGTCGCAATCAGCGCGAGACCGAGGAGAACCAGCGCCCATGCGGCCTTGTCCGTGGCGTGTCGGGTGATGATGAACATTCCAACAACGAAAAAGCGGGTAGCCATAACGACCTGATACGAAGAATTGGATGGCTCTCTGTGATTCTTGCAATGCGTGACTGCCAAGATCGAGATTTAGGCGGTTGAGCCTCAGGTGTCGTGAGGCGGTCGCGCTCAATCGTCCGTACCAGCGCGCACCGCGCCAATGTGAGGCGCAAGGTCCGCCTTGGGTCAAAATGTGAAACTCTCAGAGGGAGCAAGTAACTTCAGCTTCGATGCTGTGAACGGACATCATCGATCACGATTGCCATGTTGCAGTGGACGCGAGACGATATGATTGGATCACCATATCGATCTGACCGAGACAGTTGGCGCATCAGCTCGATCAGCGTAGCCAACCCCAGGCGGCCCTCAACGGCCGCAGCGGTTTCAGCGCAGGAGACCGTCGGCCTGTGACCAGCACACCGATCGGCAATCCCGTCGCCTCGCCACCCGCAGCCGCCACGCAACCGTCCAAGCAAGTTCGCTGGGACTACCGAACGCATGAGTTCGGTAGTCGCAACCGTTCCTGCCGGCCTTTGCGACGGTGTGGGACGACCGGTCCAATCTGCTGATCCAGTCACGCAGATTAGATTCGCCGGCGACGCGAACGGTGAAAGTCGATAGCAGCGATCGTGAAATGTTTTGACCGCCACAAATGCTTTCTTAATTGCTATGCACAATGGAAATTGGGGCATCCCATCGCAAAAGCCGAGCGAGTGATCTCCCCCGGATATGAAGGACGCCAACACCATGTGAATTTGCAGTTTTTAATCACTTCGGCACTGGGTGATGCCCGGAGTGATCGTTGGGGGGCTTACTCGACTGTACTATCGTGATTCTTGCCTAGAACCGAATTGCGCGTTTCGGTTCAATTCCCAGCGCATGGTCCAACGCGGGCAGCCTTCGTAGGTCGTCGTTGTCATGGCACCGTCCGATTTCGCGCAGCTATAGTAGCAGACCTTGACTAGTCCGGAGATTTTCTCTCCCGAGCTATTGCACAGCAAAGGGAGACGGTAACGTTCCAGCAGCCAATGTTCCGCGAACGCCGTTGACGGCGCAACAAGAACGACTAATGCCAAAACAATCCTCATCTTGTCTCTTTATGCCGCCCGCGCTGTGCGATCGGATGGTCGATACGCGGTTAGAACCTGCCGCCGGGCCTGGTGCGGAATTAGTAATCTTGCCTTGGCGAGGCTTAATAAGCTGATCCAGGTTAGCGGCTAAAAATTCCTTCCATACTCAAATATTTTTTTTCCCGAACAGTTCTGGAGCCACGTCAATCACGTATTGTTGTTGGATTAACATCGCGACGACATCGATCTCAGGAGGGGCGACCGCGAAGGGATTGTTGCCTTCACTTTCCCGCGTTCGTCTTGGGCGAAGTCAAAAATGAGAGCGATCCATGTCAAGCAAAACACTCTTCGGCGCTTCGTTGGTTACGTCGATGTTGTTGCTGGTAAACGTAGGACATGCCGAGCAAGCACCGGCTCACAAAGCACCGTGGCCCATACGGTACGGCCGCAACTACCAACCTACTGAAAAAGAGCTAAGATTATTGCATGTCCAGGACGTTACTCCGGATCAAGCGCGCGAGATCGACCGGTTGTACAGCGAACTCCTGCCGGCAAGTCCAGCAACCAAACGTTAATCGATCGCCAACGCATCCACACTGGGTCGTGCGTATAGGCGCTTCGCCGACCACGCCCAGACTCCGCTGTCCGGATTGCACGCGAAATACGGAAGCCCAATACGGTCCAGCTGGCCACGTCGCTCCTCAGTGCTACCCGTCTCTAGGTGTTCAAAAAGTGGGCGGTTCCTTGCAATTTGCTCACGCCACGCGATTTCGCAGTTTTCAGTCATGCGAAACCACGCTGGAGCCGGTGCCCTGCATGTTTACATGGTTCCAAGAACTTGACGGTACAGCTGAGCGTATTGGCGGGCGGAATTGCGCCATGACACATCGACGGTCATGCCGTTCCGTTGCATATTGCGCCAAATCGGCGTGTCATGAAACAGCATGCTCGCTCGTCGAATTGCTTTGGCAAGATTTTCAAGCGTCACCGGCCCAAATTGAACTCCGGTTGCGGTACCCTGGGCGATCGCCCCTGCGTCGGCGTCAACGACAGTATCTGCCAGTCCGCCGACACGGGATACGATGGGAACTGCTCCGTACCTCAGGGCGCAAAGCTGTGTTAGTCCACAGGGCTCGAACCGCGACGGCACCACGAGGGCATCGACACCGGCCTGGATCCGGTGGGCTAGATTTTCGTCATAACCGATGGACGCGCTGATCTGATCAGGGTTGGATTCTGCGGCCGCCTTGTAGTGACTTTGAAGGTCCAGATCTCCGCTCCCAAGTATCGCCAATTGCATGCCATCGCTTGCGATCGTGGAAAGATTCGCCAGAAGAAGGTCTAATCCCTTCTGCCACGACATGCGGCTGATCACGCCGAGCAAGAAAGCATCGGGCGCGACCCGCAGGCCGAGTTGCCGTTGGAGTGCAACTTTATTGGCTACCCGCTTTTCAGGCTCCATAGGACCAAAGGTAGAAGTGATTTGCGGGTCCGTCGCAGGATTCCAGACTGAAGTATCAATACCATTAAGGATGCCACTCAGCTGACTCGCGCGCGCGCGCAAAAGCCCGTCAAGCCCCATGCCTTCATCTGACATTTGGATCTCGGCCGCGTAGGTTGGCGAAACCGTGGTGATGCGATCAGCGAAAAAGAGACCGGCTTTCAAAAATCCGATCGCCCCGTAATACTCAACACCATCCACGGTGAACGATTCCGGCGGCAAACCAAGGGCGCTCAACATTTCCCGTGGAAACTGTCCTTGATAGGCGAGATTGTGGACCGTCATAATCGTAATTGGGCCTGACTGTTCGCTATAGTGCAAATAGGCGAGTGTCAGACCGGCCTGCCAGTCATGGGCATGGACGATATCCGGTATAAAGAACGGGACAGCGCCCAAACCTATATCGGCTGCGACTTTCCCGAGTGCTGCGAAACGAATGCCGTTATCGGGCCAATCCTTGCCGTCTGGCGCCGCATAAGGATTCCCGGGACGGGCGTAAAGATGCGGAGCATCGATCACGAACATGTCGAGCTCGGCGCTCGAGCCGCTGAGTAAACGCGCGGGCCCTCCATGCAGGTTAGGGTAATAGAGAACCTCTACCCCCGTTCCCAGAGCCTCAATAACATCCGGGAATCCAGGCACGATCGTGCGAACTTCGACACCTACTGTCTTCAGGGCCGACGGGAGCGCACCGACCACGTCGGCCAGGCCACCGGTCTTGATAATCGGGTAAATTTCGGATGCCACGGAGAGGACGCGTGTTGATTTCACGCCTTCAGCCTCTCGATCATAGGCTGCGTAATCAGACAAATGCCTTGCGGGGTGCTCCGAAATCTTTTTGCATCGAGTTCAGGATCTTCTCCTACCACCAGTCCATCGGGAATCTGTACACCCCGGTCAATGACGACATTTGCCAGTCGAGCGCCCTCGCCCACGTGCACGTAAGGCAGAATCACCGCATTCTCGACTTTGGCGAACGAATGAAGATGTACACCAGTGAAAAGCAGAGAGCGTCGCAACGCCGCGCCGGATATGATGCAGCCTCCGGAGACTAGCGACGTTACCGCTTCTCCGCGACGGCCTTCTTCATCGTGAACAAACTTCGCAGGTGGAGTGATCTCAGCGTGCGTCCAAATCGGCCATGACCGGTCGTACAAATCGAGCTCCGGCAACACATCTGTGAGATCGATATTGGAGGACCAATATGCGTCCACGGTCCCCACGTCCCGCCAATAACTTCGCGGATCATTACCCGAGCGAACGCAGGAACGGCTGAATTGATGCGCTACCGCTCGGCCGTGTTTGACAATGTAGGGGATAATGTCCTTGCCGAAATCATGACTTGAATTGGGATCCACCGCATCACGGCGCAGTTCGTCGATCAGAAATTTGGTGTCGAATACGTAGATCCCCATGCTCGCGAGCGATTTGTCCGGCTTGCCCGGCATGGCAGGCGGATCAGCGGGTTTTTCTAGGAAGGACTGGATGAGGTCATTATCGTCGACGTGCATGACTCCGAAAGCGCTCGATTCCGATCGCGGCATTTCAAGACAACCGACGGTGACATCGGCGCGTTGCTCGACATGCTGTTGAAGCATGAGTTCGTAATCCATCTTGTAGACATGATCGCCGGCGAGAAGCACAATAAATCTAGCTCTATGTGGCTCGATGATATCGATATTCTGATAAACGGCATCCGCCGTCCCGAGATACCAATTCGTCTCGGAAACGCGTTGGCTTGCCGGCAGAATGTCGAAGCTCTCATTGCGCTCCGGGCGAAAGAAGTTCCAACCCATCTGTAGATGCCTAATTAGGCTGTGGGCCTTGTATTGAGTTGCAACCGCGATACGACGAATGCCGGAGTTCACGGCGTTTGAGAGTGCGAAATCGATGATGCGCGACTTCCCGCCGAAGTAGACTGCTGGTTTGGCACGCCGGTCGGTTAGCTCCATAAGGCGACTGCCGCGTCCGCCAGCAAGCACGAACGCAAGAGCGTTCCGCGCAAGGGGCTCATGTCCGTTCGCCCGCATTTTTCCTCCTTGACGCTCTATTAAAGATTGAGCTTCCTTCTAACCCGCTGCCCGACAAGCTGCCAACAGGCCTCGGCGCCTCCGGGAGATCGAGTTAAGGGCAGTGGAACCTCCCGACGAATCCGGAGGATAGCACTTGGAGAACATAGGTTGATAGATTCTCGAAGCGGCATCACGTAAACATCGCGGTTCGTGCGCCTAAATTTTTCTTTGACATCGGCCATCACGCCTCGCCGAGCCGAACTCGAACCCCCGCCACCGGCAAAAGTGAGCGTGCGCCTCAAGCTGACTTCCGCTGTGCCTTGGCCTTCTTCGCGGACACTTCCTTCGCCAGCTTGTTTCTTCCGCAGTCGGATCGATCTCTGCAGTGTTACCTCGCCGGAGCCGGTTCGAACTGCCGCCGTAAATCCGACGGTCGTCAGCTGTTTGAACCGTTCCTCAGCCCTCGAAAGGGCCACTTCGTGGTTCGCGTCGAGCTGGTGTCGGGTGTCGCCGGTACGGTCCATTACGATCTGGGTAGCCATGCCAGTACTCCTCGGTTGCTGCCTCCTACAGCAACCGAGCAATATTAGTGCCGCCGTTTCGCTGTGCGCGAGCGGCACTTTTGCCGTGAGCATGGCCAAGGCCAGTGGAGACCGCAATAGGATATGTTCTATCTCGCGTGGACGCCGGGCCGCTACCGTGCCGCGGATACGATGTCGCCGTTGTATGCCTAGAGGTGGCCCGCGATGCCGGTCCAAAAGCCGGTTTCTTCGGGCGGTCGGGTTAGCGCCTCAAATCGCAAAGCGGCGCGCAAGCTGTCTCGGCGAGAGGTATCGCCGAGAGGTCTTAGGAACTCGTCGATCCGCACGCGCGCGAGATCCCGATTTTTGGAGGGGTCTTTTGCCAGAACACGGAGGGTTTCCAGTAAGGATTGCATTGGATCATCCACCGGGATGCTCCGAGGTCTTTGATCTTGTTCTGCGCAGGGGATAGCGTTGAAGTGCATGAGTGCACAGAAGCCAAAAATGATGTAGCCACACCCGTTTAGTTTTAGTGCAAGTTGAGCCAAATTACGCTCAATCGCCGAGCCCACCGCGAGCGGGCATGATCGCGGGGCGCTGCTGAGTTAGGATAGATCGGCGCTGCTTGGGGCGCTCTGGCTAGATCATCCGTCTCGCGAGTTCCCAGAGTGCGCGTGGCGGGCAAACGCTCGTGAACCCCCTACTCACAACGTCATCGAGTTCTTCCGATTGAATAAACCGTGAGCCCCCAATCTGGACAGCATGGCGGCGTCTACTTGTCCGTGAAGAACGTGAGCAATACTTTGCCTTTTTCTCCGATGAGGCAGAGAAACGTTCGGTGTGAGTCCTTTTTCCCTTTTTCGAGATAGGCATCGCCGATAACAATGGTTTTGATGGCGGTATCTTCCACCTTCGTGTTCGCCTTTGCGACGGTCATGCCGTCAACATCCAACGTTACGTCCTTAATCGACGGGTTGCGCTCTTTCAGGGCAATGAGTCCCGTGGACCGGCACGCATCTAGCTCGGGTGACAACGTTTGTGCCGAGACGCTGCTGATCGTGGCGACAATAAAAAATAACGCGAGCGCGAGGCCGATTTTTCGAAAATGCATTGAAGTTCTCCCCAACATGGTTGTTCCCAAAAACATGAAAGGCCGCCGGGTAACCGAACGGCCTGCCTTCATCATTCATACGTAGCCCTACTTGGAAAAGCCCCTGCGCCGTGAATGGTTCCGCCAGCTTGATGGCTGATCACGTCTAAGCCGTCATCTGCCGCGCTACCGTTAACAATGGCGACGCATAGACGCAGCGATCGATGCTTGCTTGGCGCTAGGGCGGCGGAGATAACGCCGCCCGACGACAGACGAAGCTCGCGAAATTTCCATCACGCATTCCGAGGAGATCTTACTCGCACCGGTATCGTCACCGGCTGAATTATGACGGTAGCGATCCTTTCTTGGCGGCAACCGTGCCTGTGCGCGCAGCCCGGCGGTGACGTCCATCCCAACCGATGGTGCGATTTCTGGAAATATCGTCGTCAGCTCGGCAGCTACAGCACGGCTTCGACGAGCCCAAGGTTCTTTGCTTCCTCCGCTTCGAGGTACCAATTCGATGGCGCGCGTTTTAACACCTCATCGAGCGTGACGCTTGAGCCAAGCACAAGGTTCTCGAATCCCTCGTTTTGAATGGCAATCGAGCACTCGATCTCATTCAACGTTGCCTTGACCACTGCGACACATGTTGTCAGCGGACCGTCGATCACCAGCTTCTTTGATAATTTGCGTTCGTGGATCATCAGCCGCGTGCCCCTTGTGAGGTAACGATTAACTCGGGCGAAGAAGCTCATAAAGGTTGTCCCCGCCGAATAGATCGCGGCCTTCCCCAAAAAGACAAACCTTCGCTCAGGCTCCGTCTCGCTCGCAAACCGAACATCCTCACCCATCATTCGCGCAACTTCGGGATCTCCGCCGAGGGTCGATAGCTCGATAACCACAAGGTCCATGTCGGCAGCGTTGTCGAACTGCTCCCGAAACTTTTGGTACATCTCGTAGTCGACAACGCCAGATAAGGCGATTGCCGGCGATTTAAACGCGGTGGCGGGCAAAGTCTGGTTGGCCATGGGTTTCTCCTCCCGGACTGGCCATGCAGATACTATGCCGAACCGCCCTCCAGCCCATGATCCGGCCGCCTCTCGCGATCTGGGTCATGACAGCCGCTCTTGGAGCCACCGGCAATGCCACTAGGATTTGAGGGCGCACGGGCCGGCTACACCACTGCTTTATCAGTGACTTATCAACTGCGCTCCGCAGCTGCGAACCCTGAGTCCGATGGTTCGCTACCATTGTCGCGCTTCACGTTAGGCGGCCTGTGATGCTGCCGCGCCGCCCGGACCACCGTATCGACTTTCATACTTAGGCGTGGCGGTCGTCGTCTGATGCCCGGTCAGCAAAACCAGCCAATCAGAGCCGTCGCCTTCAATGTCGCGGACGGCCGGTCTTCGATGTATCCGAGGACATAGCCAAAAAAAGCTACGCCGACGAATTGATCTCAACGGTCTGGGCGTCCCGTCGGGTCTAGAGGACTTCCTGAATCGGCAAGGGCATCGTTAATTGACGCTCCGGCTGGCCTGACGACGAACTTGACCGCCCCAATCTAAATGTGCCGAATGCTGTCGGATTAACCTGCCAGCGACGCGTTTCGACTCAGCCCCTCGTTCGCCACCGGGAACTTTATCGCGCTCCGGCACTTGCTTCCGATGATGCCGCCCTCGTGAGCCTGCGTGATGTACCGTTTCGCGTGCGTTATTGCTTTCCTCCTAGCGGTAGCTACGGCTTGCAAAGCCGAGTCCGGCCTCGCCTCGTATTACGGGGGTAGAGGTCACTTAAACGAAATGACTTGCGCTCACCGCACCAGACCGCTCGGAAGCATCGTAACGGTCACCGGCGCTGGGCGCTCAATACGTTGCCGAGTGAATGATCGAGGACCTTTCATTCGGGGTCGCGTGATCGACGTATCCATGAGCGCCGCTCGGGCGCTGGGCATGACGCGCTCCGGCGTGATCCGCGTTTCGGTGGACTAGACGATCCGGTGGAATCCCGAGCAACTAGGCCGTCGTTCAGCGACCGGTTGCGACGCCACTAGGCTAAAGCTAGGCGATGTGAATGGCTTGGTTAGGCCGCTTCATCGCCGGACTTCTCGTCGGGTTTGTGCGCGGCTCCGTCGTAAATCACGTTGAGCACTAAATTGGACGGGCCCCCTTGGAACGGCAGTCGATGATCGGCGTTTGTCTGTCTTATAAACAGGAGAACGCAATGAATAAGTATTTAATTATCGCAGCAACGGTCGGCGCAATTGCTACGCCAGCGCTAGCCGACGAAGTCGGAGTACATGTAGGGCCCGTCGGTGCGGGCGTGACCGTTGGTCAAGATCATCGCGACTACGACCGTAGCCGGGACGCGGATCGCACCACTACGATTGTGAAAGAACGCGAACCGGCCGATCGAACCACGGTAATTAAGAGGGAACACGACGACGGCGTCGAAAGCAAAACCATCATCCACCACGACGACTAATTTTCAGGCCGCACGCGTTCTTTAGAGCGTGCGGCCTCGACCGTGCCGGGTTTTCGTGCGGCCAGCAGCGGCCCAGATGGACACTGCGGAAGCAGTAGTGTCGCCGGCCGGTCTGGAACGAATCCTCGAGAACTTAAACCAACGAGAATGTTCGCGTTCATGTCATCTCCGCTACGTCGCAGGCTTCACCGCTTCGACATTGAACTGACCTTTTGCGCGTGAAGTGATCGCCCGTTTTGCAGACGGGACGAATTTTTCAGTCCGCGTCAAAGCGGCTTAGTACAGCGCGTTCGCCCGGCAGACCGACGCGGCAGGCTTGACAGGTTAAAAGCGGACACCCTGCGTGGTCGACAAAACGCGCGCGAAAACGCGCGCGCTAGCTGAAACTATCGAATCTCAAAAGTTGGTCACCGGCGGGGCGTTGGCATCACTCTCAGGCGGCGCGCTGAAAGTGCCTCATTGACGGTGGCGCGAACTTGACGGGCAGGATCGGCTTTACACAACCGAGGTGGAACCTGTCAGTAGGACGATGTCCTGCTCCCCCACTGAGCGCACAACTGTCAAGGCAGCACCCGGTCGCTATGTTATGGGGAGTTCTACCCGGATTGTGGCGGGAGCAAATTCTGGAGAAAGAAACGCAGCATCTGCTTGGTTGCGTCCGGTCCCTGAGGATCCGTGTAGGAGCCGGCCGGGTTGCCTCCCGACCAGGCGTGGCCGGAGCCGTGAACACTCCAATGCTCCAGGATTTCACGTTCTCCGTCAGCGTAAGTCGTGCAGGTATAGCCGCGACCTCCAGGTATCTGTCCTCGGCGTACTTTCTTTTGCGTGCTGGTCGCTCCAATAGCTTGCTCTAGGATCTGTACGCCGTTGTCAGGGTGCACGGTACTGTCGCAGTCGCCGTGGAAAATAATGGTTGGGACCGTGGGGCGACCTGTGACGGTCGGGCGGCCTGCTGCGCGACCTTGACGCATGGCGGCAAACGCCGAAGGCATGTCGGTGGCGGATCCGTAGGCCAAGCCGGAATGGATTCCGATCGCAGCGTAAAGATCGCTGTAGGTCGCGCCCATGGTGGCCGCAGCGGCGCCTCCGGCCGAAAGGCCAGCGACATAGACGCGCTTCGGATCAACCGAATAGTCCCGCATGACTTGGCGGGTGATGCCCGCGATCAGCGACGGTTCACCCGCGCCGCGCTGCTGGTGGGCGCTGTGGAACCAGTTCCAGCATTTCGACGGGTTGGCGTCGCCGCGTTGCGCCGGATAGGCCACCAGGCAGTTCTGTTCTTCTGCGATGAAGTTCATCCTGGTGCCTGCGGCGAAATCGTCCGGTGACTGTGTGCACCCATGGAGCATCACCATCAATGGAAGCGGTCGGCCGGGATGGTACCCACTGGGGATGAAGAGCTTGTAGGTTCGGCTTCCAGCCTCGTTGCTGTAGATGCCTTCGATGAACTCCGCGCCCGCGGGCACAATGTCGGTCACCGAAGCGGGCGCGTGCTTGACACCGCGCAGGCCAAGCCAGCTGCCGTCTTTCGCGCGGTCGAACAACGGGCGTCGACGTGGCGTGACGGCTAAAGTCTTCGTGGGTGTTCCGAGTTCGACCTTGCCGACTTCATTTGCGCTAAGGTCGATGGTGGGCGGCGCGCGGCCAGGAAGACGGATGTGCTCGGTGGTGGGCGATGCCGCCGCAGGCACGTGCTCGCTGCGAAACATTTGCTGTAGCAGCGCCGTGGCTTCGGTCAATCGCCCTGTCTGGGTCAACCGCGTGGCTTCGCGAAGTGTGTCCTGGTTCAACATCGCATTCACCTTATTCTGTCGGCAAGAGCGGCCTTGACCGCGGGAGTGGCATGCAGGGCTCCGAGCACGGAGACCGAAGCGATGGTGGCGCGGGCGAGATCGGCCGTGACATCTTGCGCGATGCTGGCAAGACCGAGGACATTGATGTGCAGCATCTCGCCAGCCCGCCTCGCCGCCTCGAGATCCGCGCGAGCTGTAGTTTCGCAGACCGAGGTCTAAGCCTTTTCGAGCCGTGGACTGCTTGACGACGTCGGCGTGGCGCCCGAGCTGATTGCGGATCGCCGTTCGGATGAAGTCGGTGCGGTTCGAATAGAACCCGTCTTGAACCATCAGATCGATGTGGCCCAGATCGACATAGCCAAGATTGATCGTGATTTTTTCAGTCTCTGACGGCTTCGGCCTGAGTTCGTGGACATTCGAGGACATTTTACCATCCATATAACATCTGCATGGATGGTATATGGATGGCCCAGCATGAGGCGCAAGGGCCTCTGTGCAGTGATTAAGGTCATATCCTCGTAGTCTACTCTTTTGTTCTTGATATGTTCTAGATCTTACGGAAAATTCACCTACTCCTCCGGCCGGCAGTGACTACAAGGCTCCGGGGAAAGAGCTAGGCAACGCGCGCGATGGCCCACATCCTGGCCTCGCGGTCGGCAGACATGCGGGCTAAGGGCGAAGCACCGATCCAAGAGGCCGACAGGCTATTGTGTGAGAGCTGAAATGACCGGATGTGGAGCGATGGTGAGCCGATTGATCCGTCGCCCACCATCGACCTACAGCGGCAGTCGGCCGACACTGTTTTGGCCGGCCAACCTCTCTGCACCTTATTGTCAGTGTGCGTCGGCGTGTTGCCCGTTCTCGCCGTGCCCATTTTCGTCGTCACTTCCGTGGCCATTGGCATGCCCATGGTGGCCTTCGGCGAAGTGGTCAAGGTCGGTTCCTGGCGTAAACGAAACGCCACGGAGGACTTCGCCAAAAAGCGCCCGTTGAATTGTCGTGAAGCGTTCGTCGGAAGGACGGCTGGTCGCGGCCAGACGGTCGGTGATCACGACCAGCTGATTCGGATCGGCGCCCTGGTCGCCGTTGCCGCTGACCGTCGCGGTGATCCCCCATATTGTTGCGGTACCATCGTGGTTGACGCGTCCCATGATGTTCCGAAGACCATCAGTAGCCGGTGACCAAGGGAGGCTGGTTTTGGGATTTAGGCCGCCCGGATACCCCTTCACAGTATAGGGCATGCCAAGATTCAGCCCGGCCTGCATGACGTAGGCCAGCTTCCAGGCACCGACGCTGCTGTCGAACACCCACTTCTGCAGTCCCGCCGTGGTCTGCGAAGCTGCTGCGGTGTACTTGCCCGATGCAAAAGTGGTGGTGCCGTTGCCTTCGTCGGAGACATAGAGTGTCTTGCTATCGGCGAACCAAACTCCGAAGGGGAAAGAGGTTGATGTCTTTGCCAACGTCGTCGGGAAGCCCTTCAGGATGCACATGTTGTAGGGGACGACACCATTGGTCTGCAGTTGCTTTGCGTCATAATAGATTGGAGCGGAAGGAAGTTCGGCAGTCGCACGCGGCAGACCGACGCCATTCGGGCACGCACGCGGCTTGCCGGTCGAATCGAAGCCGGCTGTGTCGATGAAGTAGACCGTGTTGATGCCATTGCTACCGCTCCCCTTGGTTGTATAGACAACGTTATTGAAGGTCGTCAGGCCCCGGAAATTGGTGTCTTTGCCGACCTTGTCCGCTTTCAGTCCGAGCTGGCTGATGCTGAAGCTGCCGACCGGCGTCGGCAGGCCGGGATCTTGCTCGACGAGCGGCTTCCGTTCCGCGGTCATGATCTGCGCGCCCGCGCCAATGATGATTCCGTTTGGCTGGGGATTTGAACCATTACCGGCATTGCCGACGGTGTAGATGAGGTTGCGGTTCAGGATTGCGGCGCGCCCGTTATTGCCGCTGTAGGCGTTGGTTTTTGTGAAATCGAAGTGTCCTTGCTGGTCGACCACAGCGACCACCCGCGAAAAACTTGTCGGGACAGGATCGGTCGGGTCGAACGCCGCGGGCGTATTGGAGTTCGAGACATCGATCGTGTTGATCGGCGCCAAGTATCCCATAAACGTCACCACCCGGCCATCGGTCGACAGATTGAGCGCCATTTCCGAGCTCGACGAGAAACTGGTGACCATCTGATCCTTTGCCGTCGAAGTACCGCGGTCCAAACTGTTGGGCACCTCGAGCGAGTTGATTAGATCACCTGACAGCGAGAGCTGATCCAGCATGATCTTCGACGTAATGCCGAAGCTGGCGTCGGGAATCACGTTATTCCAGACATTCGGATAGGATCCGTCGCTGGTCGCAATAACGCAATTGGGAGCGACGCAGTTGGGTGGAAGCGACATTCCTATGACGACGTTCGCGGGTCTGTTGTCGTACACCGAGCGGCTGACCAGGAGATTGCCCGGCTTAAACCCACCGCCGTGGTCTTCGGCAACGGCGCTCGATGCACCGACAATGGCGGAGATAGACAGTGCAGCTGTCAGGCTTGATCGAAAAGCGGGTAATAGCCTCTCAGAACTGCATATTCTTCGATTCATTCACGTCTCTCCATGCTTCGCCCGCAGCTAAGTCGCCGCGCGTCGGCGTCGCCGAAAGTTGCCTACGCAACATTACAATCATAAGAACAACTGATCCCTGCTCTAAGATGTAACTGGATATTGTTCCGAAGTGATCGCGCGCCTCAGAACGAGGAAGACATCAATTCCAAGTGAGTACGCGGAAACGCCTAAATCAGTTTGCAACCGTTCGCAGTGTTCGCTCATCATCAGGACCGTGGTCGCGCATCGAAACCATCAACTTCGACAAGGAGACCTCGGCCGCTAGGGCCGAGCAACCACCCGGTCTCTAAGCGAAACGCAGACCCCCTTGGCGTCGGAAGGCTGGACTCCCAAGACGCACTGCTACCATTTGCTCAGCGTGATGTAGGCCAGCTCAGATCGCTGCCGTCCCTGACGGTGATGGCCCGACGCAAGAGATCAGAATTCCGTGGTCTAGCAAGGCAACAGCTGCAACCGTGGTGCAACGCGAAAGTGCGCCGTATCCAGCGCGTCACGAGAGTTTGATCCAGTCCGTGGTCCGGGCTCATGCACCGGTGCGGGACCTCGAGGCGGGAACATACGTTTCCGTCGAGACGCTAGCCGAAGCCAACCGCGTTCCTCCCCAAGGTCGTCCGCCAGGCTCTTCGGTTGGCGTTTCTCTCTCCCGATGTTACATCAGCGATTATAGCCGGCGGGCGACCGCCGGGCCTCTCGCTGGCTCAGGTTCCAAGGCTGCTTCCCCTGCGGTGGACCGAGCATCGGCGATTGCTACGCTGATTTTCCGGGGATCGTCACGATCCTGATAAATTCGGCCGCGTAACCGCCCCGATCAAACCAGACGTTTCTCTGGAAAATGGTAGCCGAAGATGAAACGAACAGTTTGGCTCGCGGCTGCATCTTTAGTTCTGCTCGGCGCGATGGCCGTAGGCAGGGTTGCCAAAGCACCTGCCGCTCAGACAACCGACGAAAAGCCTGTAGCCACGACAGTTGACGCCGACTCGACGCAGGAACCATTGATTAAGGGCGATCGGCTTGAAGTCACCTATGTGCGCCAGGAGGAGCCAAGCCAGTCTACATCGCAACCAATCGACCCCATCGCCCCCAAGGTCCAACAAGCGATTTCGCCGGTCGAGCCAAAGATCGTGAGCCGGCATTGGCACGATCCAAACGCCATAAGCTCATCGGCCCCAAATTCAAAACGAACGACAAAACCGCAGACCCACCTCAGATTCCAGAGATAGCCGCGCCGTGGGATCGTTCCAAGCCAAGCGAGCAGACTTGGCCGCTGTGACCACCGCCGCATTTAACGGCTTAAGATCGTTGAACCTCGCTCCAGCGCCCAAAGCACGACTCGACTTCGTTCTCGTAGCTTCTTCCGATCGCGCGAGAACTTCCCCCCGTTCTGATTCTGTAAGCTAGCTTTGTCCGCATCATGTCAGCGCTTCGTCCATCGCAAGTCTCGATCGCGTTTACCATCTTCGAACCGTGCGATATCAATTCTGCAATTGTGGTGTATTCTGAATTTATGCACGTCGATGCTCGGCTTGCATAAAGTCAACTTTTTGGGGACTACGGAGGGCAACATGGCCAAGAAAGCGAAGAAGGCAAAGAAGGCGAAGAAGGCGAAGAAGGCAGCCAAAAAGAAAAAGAAGTAATCGTTAGACGAAAAACTCATAGGATTCGGATAGCACCTTAGAGCGGTTGCGCCGTTCGCAACACAGACGGAAGACATCTTTCGCCGAGAGAATATCCGAGCAACAAACAGTCAGGCCGGACCCTTATGCAGATGGCTGCTGCATAACGGTCCGGTTTTTCGTTGGGAGGTGGCCAACCGGTCGACCCTGAATCCAGCATTTGTCACAGGGGAAGTACGCCCGCATGCGATCCAAATCTTAGCCAGCGTCATTTGCGTTGGTACGCTCAGGCCAACGGATTCGCCAACCCATTGTTATGGAAAGGTGGGAGGTACCGGCAACTGAGAGCTGCCTATTCGGGCGTAACGCGACGATTTTGCCGTCGATACGGACGATCGCTCGGAAAAAGACACGTTGACCTTGGCCACCATATGTTTCTACCTGTTGAGCGCGTCGGCAACTTGCGTCGCTCGCGCGGCCAGCTGATCGGTCCAATGCTGTTGGCTGTCGATCCAGTCGCAATCGCGAGGAGATTTATGGCCGATCAGCGCGAACGCTTCGCGGAGCGAGCCGAAATGCTTCACATATGACATCGAGGAAGGGACGCCGATAGCGTCGTTGATGATGCCCATTGTCAACTTCCTCTTACGCTTCAGCAGTGCGCGCAAGGAGGAGCATTTCGTCTTCTTCGACGCTGACGTAGCGGCTCTCGATCATCTCTCGCGCTTGCGTAAACAGATCGCGATCGATGATAGGATCAACAATAAGTTCGCTTCGCACTCCGTGATCTAGAGGGTTCTTGACCCTCTTCTGACCAAGACGGCGGGACGCACGCTTATAGACAATATGTCCGGTGTAATTCTCGTTCCTGAGAATGTTGCTGATCATTGCCGTCAGTCCATGGTCGCTCATGTTGGTTGGGGACTTTGGCTTGATTGAGTTTACGCGCGATCACCACATAGCTCTGCCTCTCGACTACAAACTGGTGAAATATCCACCGGATGACGGCTGCTTCTTCAGGTGATCCGAGCGCCAACCGCACGCGGTCGGTTTGCACGGCTTTTCTCTGTCCTTTTTCCAGCTACTTGGACTGGCGATTTTCATCGACCAATTCTCGACGCAAACCGAAGGTGAGCGGTGCTTCAACGCGGAAGCCCACGCTCGCAACACTGCACTGGCCGGTATGCACCCTGACCGAGAGTTCACGGCTGAATTCCGCCGCCATCACCCGCTTGATGTTCTTCACGAGGCTCGACAACAGGCTGCCGTCGTTGTCGAACTTCTCGGCGCAATACGAAGCTTTAATGCCGTTCTCTTTACAAATGAACTCATAGTGCGCGCTTTCATCCACGTCCTGGAAGCGCCCCCCATCGGCTGACGTCATAGACCAGAATATGGTTGAAGTCCGCGGCCTGCGGACACATCGGCGATCAATTCGGACAGGCCAGCCCGTCCCTTAATTCGTATACCGCTGCGTCCCTCGTCCATGTAGGTACGGACAATGACAAGATTGTTTTGCAGCGCAAAGGCAGCGATGGCGGCCTGGTTCTGCATCGAATAGCGTTGATAGTCAGTGGACATCCGAGGGCGGCACGATGCGCCTTGTTCTGCTTCGCTGGACTTGTGCCCTTGCGTATGACAAGCGCGTTGGCCATAGCCTGAATCCGGAGAAGACCGAATTTTATCAGGTCATCGAAATCGGAACGACGGCCCGGATTCGTTCGCCTAATGAAATGCACCAATTGCGACGACACGGGTTGATTATGTGAAAACCACGCTCACTTGCCTTGATGGCCCGCACGCATGCAACTGCGGCGGCGCCGGCGCGCCGTGTCCATGGTGCAACAAGCCGGATGATGGAGGCACCTCGGATGCAGAAAGGCGCGATTGTGAAATTCAAGAAGGGCACCGGTCATTAGCGATCGGGGATGGGCTCGCGCATCCGACGATCGCCCTCCCGACGGAGGTCAGCTCCACACCCCGCTAGACGCTGGCAACTAGATCATTGGGCTTCCAAAGCACGCCCACCGCCATGGAATGGTCAAATCTGATCGATAGCACCAGCCGCAAGTAACAAGTTTTTGTGGCCACTGGCGTGGACTCCCCGCCCTAAAATGTGGGCTGTGACTTGCTTCTCGCTAATAGCGCCCCCAAAATTCCATTGTAGCCAATGGCCGGTCCGCATCATGCCGTTCCCCCTGAAAATCTGCGTCGCGCTGCCGCTTTTCGCCCTGCTGGTCGCCGCTTCCGATCCCGCGTGGGCCCATGCGATCATCGTTTCGTCATCGCCGGCGACGGGAGCCATCGTTTCCAAAGATGCCGTTGCCGTCCGTGTTCGATTTAACAGCCGGATTGATCATTCGCGTTCCAGACTGACGCTGTTCGCGCCAGACGGAGCGGAAAAGGTGCTCGTGCCTTTACCCAACTCACCCGCTGACGAGATCGACGCCGAGGCACACCTAGAGACGCCTGGTGAGTGGCGCTTGCGGTGGCAGGTCTTGAGCATCGATGGACATATCACCCGCGGAGACATCCCTTTCACCGCCCGCTGAGCACGCGCCCTTGTCCTTGTTTCTCGACATCTTCGGTTATCTGTCCGTCGTCCTGCGTGGACTGAGCCTTCTCGCGCAATCCTTCACCATTGGCGGAATAGCGTTTCAGGTTCTGCTGTGGCGACCGTTGCAGGTGAAATTGTCCGCCGACAGCATTTCCGTCGACGGCAGATGCCAGGGGTTTCTTCGTGTCAGCGCCTTCGCGTGGGCCGTTCTGATTATCAGTTCGCTTTGCATCAACGCCGCGGCGCTGACCGGGACGGTGGGAGTGTCGTGGAGTGAAGCAGTAACCGCGGACTTCGCCAAATCCGAATTCGCGGTTGCCGCATGCGCCCTGTGCATCGCACTATTGGCGAAAGACCTCCGGTCGGACAAGGAGTTTTGGACCGGCTGGCGATCCGCGGCCCTGGTTGCCATCGCTCTGCTCGCCTTGACCATCGGCCTCAAGCTGACTCATGCGGCGAGCCGCGTCGACGCACGCTGGCCGTTGCTGCTGTCCGACGCCCTCCACATGCTTGGCGCAGGCGTCTGGATCGGGGGACTACCTTATTTCCTGATTGCGCTGAACGGCTGTCGGGCCGTACGCGATTGGCGTTTGATCGCGCGGCGCTATTCGCTGATGTCGATGGCCTCGGTCGTTGCTATCGTCATCGGAGGCTCCGTCATGGCGGTGACCTATCTCGGTTCGACCGAGGCGCTCTACGGCACGGCCTATGGCGTGATGACCTCCGCAAAGGTCGTGCTGCTATTGATGTTGTTGGCGCTCGGCGGTTTCAATTACCTCGCGGTTGAACAACTCCGTCGCGATCCTACCGCGCCGGTCGTGCGGTTGAAGCGCTTCGTCGAGGTGGAGATCGGAATCGGCCTCACCGTATTGTTGGCGGCCGGCTCTCTGACGTCTCTCCCACCGGGCGTCGATCTCAACCAAGATCGTCTGAGCTGGCAGGAGATTGTGGAACGCGCCACTCCGCAATGGCCGCCGCGGTTGATAAGTCCAAGCCACGACCGGCTGACCATCTCATTGCTTCAGGCAAAGGTCGAAGCTGCAGAGGGGCAGCGCGTGAGAGCGCCACAGGCCTATGTTCCCGGCGAAGGCGTGATTTTGCCGCGCAATGCAGAAGATATTGCATGGTCAGAATACAATCACCATTGGGCAGGTATCTTTGTCTTGCTGATCGGCCTCCTTGCGATTGTGGAGCATTTCCGCTGGGGACGATGGGCAAGGCACTGGCCCCTTCTCTTTCTGGGCATGGCCGCCTTACTTTTCTTCCGCGCCGACGAGCAGGTCTGGCCATTGGGACCGATCGGTTTTTTCGCATCGTTGCGCGATCCGGAAGTAGCGCAGCATCGAATTTTTGAACTTCTCATCGTCCTGTTCGGGCTTTTCGAATGGCGTGTGCGGTTGCGCGGACAAGCGGCCGGTAGAGCGGCGCTGGTCTTTCCCCTGACGGCGGCGCTGGGTGGCGCACTGCTGTTCACGCATTCCCACGCCATTGGCAACGTCAAGGACCAGCTTCTCATCGAGATGAGCCATACGCCATTGGCGCTATGCGGACTCACCGTCGGTTGGGCACGCTGGGTGGAATTGCGTCTGGACGGCCGAACCCGCCAGATTGCGTCATGGGTTTGGCCGGTCGCATTCGTTCTGGTCGCTCTGATACTGCTCGAATATCGCGAAGCTTGAGCGCGGCAATAGCGGCCTTAAGTGTGCACTGTCGCCGGTGGTCGACCTGCGCCGAGCCGGATGTCGCGGTCCGCGCAGGCTGAATTGTGAACAGCATCGAAGCTGTTTAAGGAAGACGAACTCTTCATCGAAACGCACGCCCGAAACACGGCGCAGGGCTCGAATTAGCTATCGAATGCGGGTGGATGGAAGCTCAAGTCTGGGGCCCATCCTAAGCACGACTAAGCCGGCGGGGAACTATTTGCATGCCCCCGATCAAGCAGCGGACCAACAGTGTGGCATCCGGCGAACTCTTTTTGGCCTCCACCGGGCAGGCTTTCGTCGCCGGCGGCTTCAACACCATGACCACAATGCGTGCTCTATTCAGACGACGCCACTTTGATGTCAGTGGCTGTTCTTTCTCGGAAATCGTCGATACTTTGACGTCAGTGGCTCGTTAAGAACTTGCGGCTCGTCATCTAGGATTTCGGAAACAAGCTCGTCTCTGACGATTTTCTCCATCACGACCCGCACGAGTTTGGTGCGCGAAACTCCAAGCCTCTTCGCTTCTCCTTGAAGGTACATGGTCTCCAACGGGATCACGACATTCTTGATGGTCACGATAATCTCCCCAAGGTACTTCGACTGTGGAGTTTTGGTGACCTGTAAATCGGGTGACAATTGGCTAGTAAGGTGGCGGGGATGCCCCAATATGCGTCCGAAATCTGTATTTTCTAAAAGCAAAACGGCCCCAGCGCTGGGGGAGAACTGGGGCCGCCCTGGAGGTCGTGCCAACCGAAATCGGCGGCACGGAGTCCAAACCGGCTCGTTCATTCAGCGTTCCGACCGCGCGACCCCTTGCCGCGCTCAGTGGTGTGGTCTAAGTCGCGGACTTACCAGACTTCGGGCGCAAGAGGCGGATGACGCGGCGGACGTTCATTCCCTGGCCGACGCCTTGATGCCGGATCACGGGTCAAGGGAGATGACCCCGCATCCATTCGCTGATCAGACTTACGACCTCGTCTTCGATACCGTAATAGCCATGCGGGGTCAGGGAGCCGCAATCTTTCGATGATTTCGAGACCCCACCCGAGACTGTCACCACTTTGACGTCCGGAGCGCAACTCATGGCCGAGGCGATCTTCGGCGCCATATCGGGCGGAGCGACGTCGCACCGGTCTTCTCGGTTCGCCACGACCAATGCGGGGACACGCACGCCCTGAGGATCGGCATCAAACACGGTCTCATGGCTGCCACCCATAACCGAGACGGACTCGGTCAGAATCACGCCGGCGAGGGTTCCGGATGGTGCATGTGACGCTCCGTTCATGGCTGCGATCGAACCCTGACTCGTGCCCAGGAGGAACGCCGGGACGCCGACCTGATCACGCGCGAAGCCGATCAGGCTCTCCACCACACGAGCATACTGGGACGAACTGCGCACTCCCCTAAGATTATCGCGGTCGATCGTATCTGGGATCAGCACCGCATAACCTTGGGCGGCCCAGAGTTCTCGCGTGCGAACCACAAAGTTGTCGCCGCGGCGAACGTCTCCCTCGCGAGTCAACCCGACATCGCCAGCCCCTCCGGGCAGCATAATGATGACCGCCTTCGGCATCGGCGGTATCACAATCAACACGCGCTGGTGGCCCCCGCCCGGCAGGGGCAGGTCGATCACTCGTTCGTCGGAAGGCACCGCGGCTCCGCCCTGAGCATTGGCAAGGCTAGGGCAAGCGACGATCAAGAGGGCGAAGGCCGCTGCCATGAATAGATTGCTCATGAGCCGAGTCCTGTCCGAGTCAAACGCGCATTTTAACTGGCACAGGTGAAGCCTTTTGCAACCGATCTTGCAGCAGACGTTCATCTTCGCACCGCAGTAAGGAATGAGTTTGGCATCGATCCGCACCGCCAAATGGCCCGCCGGAATCTGCAGACACACCATGGTGCCCGATCGTTTCCGCGACAAGGTTTCCGGCATCTCCTATGACCGCCAATGGCAAACCATCAGGGGTCTCCCGCTCATCGATGTTTTGCTGCGTTAGACAAACCTCATGGAACAAACCGCGTGTATGAAGGTTGACTGGTGTGTCGGAGTGATCTTGCACTCACGACCCCGAACGGATCGGCCATGCGTTCCGCCTTAATCGCCTTGTCACTGCTGGCAATCGTCTTCGGTTCGCGCGTTTGCGAGGCGGGTATGAGCGATGCCCCTCGAGATGTGTCCGCGCCGACGGCCTCACACAAGACGGCGGTCACCCACCATCGGACTGGCGGACGCGTGCATCATGCCCGGAGAATTGGCGGTCCGTTTGCTTCGATTGGCGGCGCGATAGGTGGGCTATTTCGCAGGTAGTTATTTTCCAATGCTGGGCGGCTTCTTCCAGAAGAACTCCCGTTGCCCGTTGCCGCCTCGGCATATTGGGTCGATGGACAGCGTGATCGCCTGAATGTGGTGACAGCACCAACCTTCATGCACCCCGATTTTCCGGACTTCGGCGGACCTCCAAAAATGGCACGTTCTCGGTAGCGTTGGGATCGTGCCACTTCACCATTGCCCACCTCCCAGCATTCGCAATTCAGCCTTTCAGAGCGTCAACCTCGGTGTGCTTTTGCTCCCGTGCAGACTCCTACTCTCACGTCACGCGACGACTCCGTGACCGGCACCGCCGGCGGCACGATCTCACTGAGCGTGACCTCGAGACGTTCACCGGTTTCGCTGGGAGAAACCAGGTCGAGTGCGGCTGATGAAAGCAACGTTTCGACCGGAGTGCCACCGTTTGAGGGCCAATATCCTCACTTGTAGCCGCCAGCCACCTGCACGAACTTGGAGCGAGGCGACGACATTCGAAACTAGCGAAGTTCACCTTAAACCTCGAACGGCAGTTGAGGTTGGCTCCCAATAGCGCTCTCAGGCTCAGAGACGACGGCCAATCTGGCTGCGGCTCGCGCCACGCAGTGGCGGTTGAACCCAGTCTCCGGCGCCAGTCTCCCAAAAACGGGAACATTCGCGGCGTAGGCCGGAGACTTTCGGCAAATTTGATCCTCAGTCTAGCCATCCGGGCGTGCGGAGACCGACCTCCTAGTCGCAGAAGCCCGCTAATTGCGGGCCTTTCTGACCTATGCAGAGGCAGTCTCTCTGCTGCCCGCACTGCCTGGCTGGCGACGCAGTGCTGATCGCACCGGTCTCCAGGCAAATTCCCTGCTAACAGGAAATTTTACAGGGACTTTGCGATTTTAAGACCCCAAGACCGCATTTCGGAACAAGAAACGGCTGCACTGCAGCGTTTTTTCGCGAAACTCCCTACGAAAATTAACAGGGAAAGCATTTTTAAAAACAGGGAAATTAAATTCCGGGAACAAGGAATTTTGACGAGGGTGGGAGAAAACGGAAGCGGCGCGCAATCCATTGGCGCGCTTGGCAGCCCCCACACGCCGTACGTCGCGGCAACTACATGAGGCGATCAGCCCGGATGCTTCTGTCGTACCGCCAACCATTTCGAGGCCGATGGATGGGGGTACTACACCTATCACGAAGGCATCAGGCTGCGAGCGGCGATATCGGGACGGAGGGACTTCGAGCGTATTCTAAATCAGGACGTGCAACACGACTGTCCGCCTTTCGGATCGGTGCGCACTACGATTTCGTCAGCGCCCGAACAATCGCGACTTGACTATCGACCAGAACAACCCAAAAGCGCTGATGCCCCGGGAGGTGGCCACAGGCGGCGTTCTGTTGTCGATGGCGGCTTCGAGGTTGATCGCAAATGCCGCTGCGAGACGACGCGCGACATCCTGTATCAGACCCGAGCGATTGAATTGCGCCAGCGGACCTGTCAGGCGCCACGTCAGATTCACCACAATGACGGAGCCGTTCGCATCGCCGTCGATCACCTGCCAGCGAGCCTCCCCTTCGGCGGACGAGCCGATACCGGAATCGCGGCCGCGCCCGACCATTCTGCCCTCGCGTCTGATGGCGTCCATCGTCACTGTCGCTTCGCCGCCGAACGCGGGCTTGATCGGACCGAGCGCGATGCGCACGCGTCCCTTCACTTTGTCGCCGTCGATTTCGGTGATCTCCGCGCCCGGCAGGCATGACGCCACGCGCCGCAAATCCGAAAGCACCTGCCAGACCTTGTCTGGCGGAGCGTTGATAAGAATGCGTTCCTCGATCGATGTGCCGGCGACCGCGGACGGCGCCGCAATACGAATAGCCGGCGCGGCAACGGAGATCTCGACGCCGCCGCTTCGCTTCATCATCTTGCGCGTGCTGGCCGCGGCAGTGCCGGCGATCGCGGGTGATTTTCCGAGCGACACCGCGCGGATCGCCGCGACGATCCCGACATAGCCGGTGCAACGGCAGAGATTGCCGGATAGTTCCTCGCGAATTCGCGTCTCCGAGACCTCGCCCAAGCGGCTGACGATGTCGCGGGCGCTGGCCAGCATGCCCGGCGTGCAGAAGCCACACTGCAACGCATGCGAAGCGCTGAACGCGTCGCGCAGTTCGCCCATCAGCGGGTCGTCGTCAAAATCCTCGATGCTCCGGACCTCCGCGCCGTCGCAATCGACGGCGAAGGCCAGACACGCGCGCTGCGGCTTGCCGTCGATCACCACCGTGCAGGCGCCGCACACGCCCTGCTCGCAGCCGAGATGTGTGCCGGTGAGATGCAGATTGCCGCGCAAAAAATCGGCGAGATGCAACCGGGGCTCGACCTCGGCCGTCACCGGCGCACCGTTAATAAACAGCGAGATGGTCGGCATGTTCAATGATCCGGTTTGACGGCGAGCGCGGCGAGAGCGCGACGCACCGCGGTGACGTGCAACTGCCGGGTGAGAGCATCATGGCCGGATAGCTTCGCCGCAATCTCGGTCTCAGCGTGATCGCAGGCCGCGGATGAACCCTGGCCGGCCAACGCTTTCGCCGTCTCCGGCAGGAGCACCGGGGGGCCGTCCGTTGCACCGGCCAGAACCCGGCTCAAGCCATTTTTGGGATCGAAAATAGCAACCCCGATGGCATTGGCGAATTCACCGCTTTTGCGACAGATCTTGTAATAGCCCCATCTCCCTTTCTCGGAGAGACGCGGGACCTCGACGGCAATGAGCACATCGCTGGTGTCAAGTCGGGTCTGGAACGCACCTTCCAGGAAGGTATCGGCGGCCAGACGGCGCTTCTTGCCGTCGGCACCTTGCGCAATCAATGTCGCGCCCAGCGCTGCCATGGTCGAAATCCAGTCGGCAGCAGGGTCGGCATGGGCGAGGCTGCCGCCGATCGTGCCGCGATTGCGCACGGCGCGGTAAGCAATACGGTGGGCGACATACGGCATCAATCCGCGCGTCGGATCTTCGAACGCCCCGTCTTCGATTTCAGCATGCGTCCAACCGGTGCCGATCGACATGACATTGTCGTCGGCGGCCAATTCGCGCAAGCCTTCGGCGCGCTTGATATCGATCAGGATATGCGGGCGTGCGAGCCGCAGATTCAGCATCGGCACCAGCGACTGACCGCCGGCGAGAATTTTCGCATCGCCACTTGCGGCCACCAGAAATTCGGCGGCCTCCGGCAGCGTGCGCGCTCGCTTGTAATCGAATTGTGCGGGTTTCATGCGGCGTTGCCTGGCTGCGGCACGACGGCGGCCTTGGCGGCTGCGATCGCCTTCAAAATCCGGGTCGGCGACACCGGGGCATCGCGCAGCGTCGCATTCAGCGGGGCCAGCGCGTCGTTGATGGCGTTGACGACGGCGGCCGGCGGCGCGATGGCACCTCCCTCACCGACACCCTTGATGCCGAATTTGGAATAAGGCGACAGCGTCTCGCGATGCGCTATGCGGAACTTCGGCAGCTCCATCGGACCCGGCAGGATGTAGTCGAGCAAGGTCGATGCGAGCGGCTGGCCGTTATCGTCGTACGGGCTTTCTTCGAACAGCGCGGTGCCCACGCCCTGTGCCGCGCCGCCGTAGGTCTGGCCTTCGACGATCATCGGATTGACCATTTTTCCGCAGTCCTCGACGATGGCGTAATCGAGGATTTCGACAAGGCCCGTTTCCGCGTCGACCGCGACGCGAACCGCGTGGCTGGCGTAGGAAAAAACGCCGCCATCCACTTGCGGCTTGTAACCCTCGGTCGCCTCCAAGCCCGCACGATCGACATTGTCCGGCAATTGATCCGGACGAATATACCAGGCGCGGCCGACGTCTTCATACGACACGCTGGCCTGCCCCGCATAAATCCGGCTGTCCCTGAAGGCCACGGCGGCCGGTTCGACCTGCAGCAGATGCGCGGCGATAGCCTTGATGCGAAGGGCCACGACTTCGGCCGCGCGCGCGACGGCACCGCCCGTCATCACGATACCGCGCGAGGCGTAGGCACCGGTCGAAAACGGCGTCGTCGCGGTGTCGCCCAGCGTCACGCGAATATCCTTGTAGGGCACCCCCGTCACCTCGCCCGCGATCTGCGCCAGCGTCGTCTCCAGGCCCTGACCGATGGTGTGGATCCCCGAGCGCACTTCGAGCGCGCCGTCGGGCGTCAGCTTGACAAAGGCCTGATCGAAGCCCGGCACCAGAGGCAAGCCCCAGGCGGCGAACACTTTAGTGCCGTGAGCGGATTGCTCGGTATAACTGGCAAATCCAACGCCGAGATGGCGGCCGCGCTCGTCGCGACGCGGACCCGCACGAAACGCATCCAGGCCGATCATCTCCTTTGCTTCGAGCAGCGCCCCCGGATAGTCGCCGGAATCGTAGTGCTTGTTGGTGATGTTGGTATACGGCATGGCGCTGGCAGCGACGAGATTTTCGGCACGGACCTCCCACGCCTCGCGGCCGACGGCTTTGGCTATCGCGTCGATGGTTTGCTCCATCGCAAAGCAGACACCTGGCCGCGCCACGCCGCGATAGGGGGCGAACGGCGGCTTGTTGGTGGCGACGGAAAACGTTTTCGCGCGGTACGCGGTGAGGTGATACGGGCCCGGCAGGTTGCCGCCGGCCTGCGCCGCCTCGAGACAGGCGGTGAACGGCCAGACCGAATAGGCGCCGGTATCGACTGAAACTTCCGCATCGAGCCCCAGCAGCCTGCCCCGTGTATCGGCATAGGCCTTGATTTTGTATTGATGCTGGCGCGCATTGGCGCCGGCAACAAGATGTTCGCGGCGATCCTCCGTCCAGCGGAACGGCGTCTTGTAGGTCAGAGCCAGCCACGCCACCGCGATTTCTTCCGGCTGCAGCAGGCACTTGTATCCGAAGCCGCCGCCGACATCGGGCGCGATCACGCGAACGACGGCCTGCGGCAGTCCCAGGCATTCCGCAAGACCGGCGCGAATGAGATGCGGCACCTGGGTGGACGTGTAGACCACGAGCTGCCCGGCCCGATAATCCCAGTGCGCGAGCACACCCTTGCCTTCCAGCGGATGCATGGTCTGGCGCGCGCAGGAGACCTCGAGCTCGACCGCGACCGGCGCCGTCGCGGCGATCGCGTCGATGCCGCTATCGAACGACGTCTCGAGAAAGAGATTATCGCTCCAGCTTTCGTGCAGTTGTACGGCGTCGGCCTTGCGTCCGCCGTCGCAGGAGACAATGGCAGGCAGTTCGTCATAGTCGACCTCGACGAGTTCCGTCAGATCTTCGGCGACCGCGCGATTTTGGCCCACGCACATGGCGACCGGCTCGCCGACGAACCGGACTTTTTCCCGGGCAAGAACCGGATATTCCGAAACCTTGTAGCCGGGAATGGACGAGCGCGTAACGATGGGCGCGACGCCCTTCAGGTCGTCGAGAAAGAAGATCTTGTCATCATGACCCGCGGGACGGTTCCGGGTTACGACACGCGCATGCGCCATCGGGCTGCGCAGGAACGCCACCTCCTGCAACCCCGCCATGGAGAGATCGCCCACGAACTGACCGCGACCACGCAAATGCCGCGCATCTTCCTTCCGTAGAACGCGAGCGCCTATGCCTTCCGCGGGAACTCTGGTTTCGTTCACGTCCTGCTCCATGACCATCGGCGCCGGGCGCCGTGCTGTCCCCGGGACACGCTGTCCGGCCGGATCAGACCGGCAGACAAAGCGCGTTGGGGACCAGCAGATTGTCGTAAACGCAATGGCGTTTGGCCAGCTTCAATCCATCCGCGCTGCGGCGAAACACATCGTGGTACACGCCGACCTGATGCAGCGTCGCGTCCGGACGGTCGAACAACACCTGCAGCACGAGATAATTGGCGGTTGCACGGATTGAACCATCGGTTTCCACGCCGATGACCTGCATATTGCTGATGATATGCCGCAGATAACGCGGCGCGAACATCGCCGTCTTCTCCAGCGCGAAGGCGCGATCGCGAATCATCGCGCGCCCTTCGCAGTAAATCAGCCCCACCGGCATCCCGCCGTCGTGGTTTTCGCGAGACAGGACGACATAGCTGGCGTCTTCGGTGAACATCTCGCTCCAATCCGACAGGCGCTGATCGTCAAGCGCCGTCGCGTAGGCCGCGTTGAATTGCTCGATCTCGGCGCGAAGCAGGAGCCGCTCGATGCGAGCGTCCGCGGTCTCAGGAGTTCTGGATTTGATGTCGATGGCAAGAGACATTTTCTGGTTTCCTAACGGCAAGCGTGGCTTCACTCACATCCAGGAGCTATCAATCTCACAGCTCCATCACCTCGCGCCAGTGGCGATACATGCCGCGGATCGCCGCCTCCGAAATCAGCGTCTCGGAGGTCCCGTCATTGCCGGGATCGAGCTCGACCATATGTTGGCCGTGCGGCACGGAAAGCATTCCGTCCTGCACGAATTTGATCGCTTCGTTGTCTTCGAGACCGAGAAATCCGGCCGGCCCCATCAGGTTGCCCTGCCGCAGCCGATGGCGCGTCATCTCCTCGTCGTCGCCCTCGAACCCGAACATCGTCCATTTCATGATGAACTCGTTCGGACCGGTCGGCACGATCTGACGAACGCCGAGCGTATTCATCTCGCGCTGGATAATCAGGTTCGGCCACAGCGTCATCATCGTCACAGACCACGGGCTCTTGAACTCGTCGACGAAATTCATGAAGCGGGGGTCGGAAAGCGACATGCCTTCCTTGTAGGCGCGCATTTCCTTCTTGGTGTCCGCGGCGACTTTGCCTGCTTCTGATTTAGCCGACGCCATCACGCCATGCCGGCCGCTCGCATCCGCCAGCATCAGGGACTTGTTGCCGGCGACCAGAAGGCCGAACGTGACCAGAAACGTATGCAGCAGCGTGGCGTGATAGGGGTCCTTGAGGTTTTCGTGATACAGCTTCCAGTTGCCCGGAAGGCTGTGGCGATAATGGCCGAGAACGCGCGGGATGCGGCCGTCGAACGTGGCTTCGAATTCCGCGAGGATCTCGGGACCGAGATATTCCGCGAGCGCCTCCATGTCGTCGCAATACGAAGCGAAAACCACGCCGCGATGGGTAGTGACCTTCAGCCGCCTCAGGCCGTGCTCGGAGGTCTTGAAATCCTTCGGCATGCCGCCCGCGCCATTGACGCCGCGCCGAAATGGCACCCCTGCCAGATTGCCCTTCAGATCGTAGGACCATTGGTGATATGGGCAGACGAATTCCTTGGTGTTGCCGCTCAGGTTGCGACAGAATTCGGCCGCGCGATGGACACAGCGGTTTTCAAAGACATGAATGCTGCCGTCGTCGGCGCGCGAGACCACGACGGGCGTCGGCCCGACATTGGAACGAATGAAATCGCCGGGATTGCGCACCTCGTCTTCCAGCGCGACATAATTCCAGGTGCGGCCGTGGAATATCTTCTCGACTTCGCGCTGATAGATAAACTCGTCGGTGTAGACCCAGTCGGGGACGCGCGTCAGGCCTTCGGCGGGCCACGTATACGTTCTGGCCCGTTCATCGGCCGACAACGGCGCCGGGGATTTAATAGTGGCGGATACAGCGGCTGTCATGGCATCTCCCTTATCTTCATCCGAATGGTCGAGAACGACGCCGGCTACCGTGGCCGGATCAAAACGCGCATCGCTGTCGAGTTCGGTTCGCGCGGCCCGGATCGCCTGCGGCGCCGAAAAAGCGACGACCGACGTGAGTTGGCCCGATACAGCATCGAAGGTGCGATAGACCGCGCCGGCTGCGGCATCTCCACCCGTGCGGGCAACAGCATCTCCCGGGGCGGCGACGCCCAGCATTTGCACATTGAGGCCGAACTGATCGGTCCAGAACCAGGGCCGGCGCGCCGCATCCGCTTCGGCCGGCGCATCGGCGATGGAGCGCCCGGCTGCCGCGCCCTGCCGTTCTGCATTGTCCCAGCTTTCGATCCGGCCGCGCCGGCCGTTGATCGGCGCATGATGGAGCGCACAATCGCCCGCGGCCCAGATGCCGGGTACGTTGCTGCGCCCCTCGGCATCGACGACAATGCCGCCCTGCACGTCGCAACCGGCGGACGCGGGCAACGCGGTGTCGACCTCCAGTCCGACGCCGACCAGCACGAGATCGGCGGCCACCGGTTCACCGGAGGTCTTTACCAACAGCCCGCCGTTAACCTGCTCGATCGCCACAACGGAAGTCGCAACCCGCACGATGACACCGTGTTTTTCCGCGAGCCGCCGAAACGCACGGCCGAGCGGCGCGGGCATCATCCGCGCCATCAATTCGGCCTCGCGCTCCAGCACGATCGTCGAGGCGCCCAGTTCAGCTGCGACCGAGGCCAGTTCCATGCCGATAAAGCCGCCGCCGACGATGGCGACGGATTTCGCCGCTCGGATCGCATCGCCGATCGCGGCGGCATCCTCAAACGTGCGCAGGTACAGCACGCCCGGCAGATCCGCGCCCCGAATGTTCAACGCGCGCGGTGAACCGCCGGTGGCGAGCAGCAATGCGGTGTAAGACAGCCTACGCCCGTCATCGAGCGTGGCGACACGCGCGCCGGCATCGACGGCGGATACCCGGGTTTGCAAATGAACGGTAACGCCGAGCGTGTCGATGTCCGCGGGACTGAGACGCGCGCAGGCCTCCCGGCTGGTTTTCCCCAGCAGCAAGCTCTTGGACAAGGGCGGACGCTCGTAAGGCAAATGGGGCTCGGCCCCGACAAGATCGATCCCGCCTGCGAAGCCGGCGGCGCGCATCGCGCGAATAGCGGCAGCCGCCGCCTGCCCGGCGCCGGCGATGACAACCCGCTGGTCCGAGCGCACGGGCACTGTGATATCGTTCGCGGATGAAGCGTCGTGTGCAGCGTCTGCGTCGGATGAATTGAGATCGACGAATACCGTCCCGCCCTCAACCTTCACGGGGTAGGTCTTGATATCCTCCGTCAGCGGCGCACACAGCGCCTTGCCGGTTCGAATATCGAACAGCCCCTGATGCAGCGGGCATTCGATCTTGCCATCCTCAACAAATCCATCGGCAAGAAACGCCAAAGCGTGGGTGCAAATGCCGTGAGTCGCGTAGACCTGATCGCCCAGTTGATAAAGAGCAACGGGGACGCCCTCGATTTCGACGCCGGTCACTCCGTCCGGACGCAATGCTTCGAGTAAAATGGCGGCACGCCACGTCATATGCGATCCTATGCCAGAGGCCCGATATAATCAGTATACAACGTTATTTTTCATTGCAAGGGCAAACGCTCGCGAGCGCGTATCCATGCCAAAACCCCAGACATTCCAGCGTTATTCTATGTTTTATGCATGCCTGAAGGGCCGAATTCGCGATATCCAAATCTGACAAGCCATTCTCGTCCATTCGGAAGCCTTGAATAATAAGATGTATACATCGTATTTTCCGCGAGACACCCAGCGACGCCGCTGGTTCGGAAAGCCCCATTTCGCCGCGCTGCCGGTCTTAGTGCCCGCCTGCCTGCCGGATCTTGTAATGCCAGGGCAAGGCGAGCCGCTCGATAACATCGAGCGCACCAATCAGGGTGACGCCCACCACCGACAGAATGAAAATGGCGGCGAACACGCGCGGCGTATCGAACGACCCTTGCGCCGTCAGGATTACGAAGCCGAGCCCCTTCTGCGACGAAACGAATTCACCGACGATCGCCCCCACCAGCGACAGCGACAGCGCAACCTTGAAGCCGGCGAAAATATGCGGCAGGGCGCAGTACATCTTGATGCGCAGCAGCACCTTCAGCCGCGAGCCGCGCAGCACCTTGGCCAGATCGAGCTGGTCCGGCGGCACCGAGTGCAGGCCGAGCGCGGTATCGATCACGATCGCAAAAATCGCGATCAGGGCGGCGATGGCGATTTTCGGTTCGGCGCCGGTGCCGAACCAGATGATGAACAACGGCGCGATCGCGACCTTTGGAACGCTGTTCAGCGCGACAAACAGCGGAAACAGCAGCCGATCGAGCAGCGGCCACTCGACGATGGCGACGGCGAACGCGACGCCGAGAACGACCGCGAGGGCAAACCCCGCCAGCGCGACGCCGATAGTAAAGATCGTCTGCTGCGCAAACCACGTCGGCTCACTGGCGATCTCGCGGATGATAGCCAATGGCGCTGGCAGCAGAACGGGCCTGATGGCGCCGAGATCCGTGGCCATTTCCCAGATCAATAAGAAGGCGACGGCGCCAAGGAGCGGAATGCCGAAGCGCGCCCAACGGTTGGTAGATTGCATGTGATCTCCTCGCCTTGGCGACGGCGGTTTGCTGCGTATGCCGGACGGGACGCTCCGCCGCCCTGGTCTCAAATCTCAGTCGTGGATCAGGCCCATTTTCTCGAACAGGCTGCGAATATGATGCGTGTAGCGAATGAAGTCCGGCGTATCGCGCACCGCCAGCTTGCGATCGTCAGGCAGGTCGACGCGAATGTCCTCGGCGATCTTGCCAGGCCGCGCGCTGAAAACGACGATGCGCGTCGACAGGAAGACGGCCTCCGAAATCGAATGCGTGACGAAACCGACTGTCATGCGCTGCCGTTGCCAGAAGCGGTGCAGATCGACGTTCAGCTGATCACGGGTCAGCGCGTCGAGCGCGCCGAACGGTTCGTCCATCAGCAGCAGGCGCGGCTGCAACAACAGCGAGCGGCAGATCGCGGCGCGCTGGCGCATGCCGCCTGACAACGCGCTGGGATAGACGTCCGCGAAATCCTTCAATCCCACCATCGCCAGCAATTCGCGGGCGCGTGGCTCGTAGGCTTTTCGGTCATAGCCGCCGAAATCCGCCGGCAGCAACGTATTGTCCAGCACTGAAAACCAGTCGAGCAGCGCATCGCGCTGGAACGCGATGCCGAGCTTGTCCGGCGGTCCGTTGACCGGCGCATCATCGAGCAGCAACGCTCCCGCGGTCGGACGCTCCAGTCCCGCGAGGCATCGCAGGAAGGTGCTCTTGCCGCAGCCGCTTGGGCCGAGAAGGCTGACGAATTCGCCTTCCGCGATGTCCAGCGTGACGTCCTCGAGCGCAAGCAGGCCCCCGGCTCCACCGTAGCGTTTCTGGACACCGCGCGCAGAGATCATCGTTCGGTCTACCTTCGATACTTCGGCATCACGGGATGCCGGCGACAATGTGGAGACGCGCTCAGTTGCCGCCATCTGCGATCTCTTTCACCAGCTTTTCGTCGATGAAGTCATTGGTGTAGTAGGCACCCGGCGCCTCCACATGACCCATCAGCTTACCCTGCTGCAGGGTGTCGATCGCTTTCGCCCAATCGGCCTCGGCCATGATTCCCATGGATTTGCCCGCGGTGGCGGGCGTCGACACCAGCCCGCTGAGGATCTTGATCTGATCGAGCAAGGTCTGCGCGTCCAGTTTCGCCTGCGGGCGGGCTTCCATGATCGCCTGAACGCCTTCGGCCTCGTGACCGTTGAGGATGTATTGCCAGGCGCCGGCGGTGACGCTCGCGAATTTGCGGATCTGATCGCGCTTCGCCGCGATCGTCGCCTCGGTCGCGAACAGCCCGAAACTTGGAAACTCCAGGCCGTAATCGGAGAATTTGATGGTCTTGGTCGGACGCTGGCGATCGAAGATCGGCTGCATGAAGGGCGCCGAGGAAAAGGCTCCGTCGACGCGGCCGGACATATACAGCGTGCCTTTGTTGGCGGCATCGACATTGGTCAATTCCAGATCGTCGCGGTTCAGCCCGCCGGCGCTGATGAAGCGATCCAGAAACGGCGTTTCAAGCGAACCCGCCGTGAAGGTGAGTTTTTTGCCCTTGAGATCCTTCGGCGAATTGACGCCGGTGTCCTTCCCGATCATCAGCCCGATGTCATTCTGACGAATGAAGCCCGCGACCGCTTTCACGTTCAGCCCTTTGGAGCGCGCGATCGCCATGGTGGCGAGCGAGGCATGGCCGATATCGTAGTCCCCATTGCCGACGATCTGCACCGTGGAGACCGAGCCGTTGCCGTCTTCCAGTTGGACGTCGAGGCCCTGCTTGGCGTACCAGCCCTTTTTTACGGCGAGGTGGAACGGCACTTGGTCGCCCCAGGGAGTCCAGTCGAGCCGGACCCGCAGCGTATCGGCGGCATTGGCGACACCGGAAACCATCGCAGTGGCTGTCATTACGGCACTCAAAACAAACGCGCTTGCTCGCATGGGAGGCTCCGTCGGTGAATAATCGGAGCAGACTACCTTCGTCCTCGCGAAGATTTCAACAAAAAAAGGAGCTATACTGATTAATAAGCGACCAAAGGCATCAACTTCAGTGAGCAAAGTGACTGCGATCTATGCGGATGGCCGCCTAATCTGGCCGAGTCTCCGCGCGAACTGCAGAGACGGCGACACTGACGCTCATGGGTCGCTGGCTAATTGAGCCGGCCCAACCCCGAGCAGCCAATCGGATCCCGAGACAAACCCCATCAGCGCCCCGAGTCGGCCTTTTCATGGGGCTTTTTTCGCGGGCGACGCTCGACATCGAACCCGGATTCGGAGGGGACGGACTGACTGTTTCCGTCGATCAACTGGGTCAGGACTGCCAGGAACGCCGGACGAAACGGCGATGCCAGCGGGGCCAGAATGCGCTCCTGCGCGCGCATCATGCCGGCCCTGCCCTGCTCGAGGACGGTTTCGCCTGCGGGCGTGAGAAACGCTATTTTGGAACGTTTGTCGTGGACGCTGCGCTCACGCCGCACCAGCCCCCTTTCCGCAAGCCGCTCAAGCACATCGGCCACATTGGTGCGATCGATCCCGACCTCTCGGCCGAGGCTCACCTGATCGCTGCCCGGGAAATAATGCAAGGCCGTCAACAGGCCATACTGGACGGGAGTGAGGCCGAACTCGCGGCACTCCTCAACGAAAATGGCAGAGTGAATCTGGTGGAGACGACGGATCAGATAACCCACTCGCGACCACAGCGGCAGTTGTCGGTGGCGGTCCGCTTCGTCCGTCCCAGCCTTCGCCAACTCCTCAATTTCGTTCATCGCATATCTATAAAACGAACTCACCAAGCCCTCAACCTCTCGCGAGAAAATCAGTGCCCCCCGCATTGACGGCCCACTGAAACGAATCTACAAACTCAGTATACATCCTATTTTGCGGATGACATCTCATTCAAAGGCGAGGTCGGTATGCGGAAATTCACGTCCTGGATTCTTCCTCTGCTCACCATCCCGATGGCCAACGCCGCGCTGGCTGGCCCTGACGCGATCTCGATCGGCGTCATCAACGACCTGAGCGGCGTATATGCCGATCTTGGCGGGCAGGGCTCCGTCGTCGCCGCCCAGATCGCGATCGAGGAATTCGGAGCGAAGGTTTTGGGCAAGCCGATCAAGATCCTGTCTGGCGATCACCAGAACAAACCCGATATCGGCTCGCAGCTCGCGCGCAGATGGTTCGACGTCGACAATGTCGACATGGTGATCGACTTTCCGAATTCCGGTGTCGCATTGGCGGTGCAGGAAGTCGCCCGTGAAAAGAAGAAAATCGCGATATTTTCAACGGCGGGATCGACCGATCTGACCGGCAAAGCCTGCTCCCCGACCGGCTTCCAGTGGACCTACGACAACTATTCGAACTCCGCCGGCCTGGCGCAGGCGATGGTCAAGCAGGGCTTTGACTCCTGGTATTTTCTAACGGTCGACTACACGTTCGGGATCTCGCTGGAAAACGAAGCCTCCAGGGCATTGACCGCAGCGGGCGGCAAAATGCTCGGCTCCGCCCGTCATCCGCTCAATACCGCGGACTTTTCCTCCTTTCTTCTGACGGCACAGGCCTCGAAGGCAAAGGTCATCGCCCTGGCAAGCGCTGGCGGCGACGTCATCAACGCCATCAAACAGTCCGGTGAATTCGGGATCGCCCAGGGTGGCCAGACACTGGTCGCTCCCGTCACCTTCATCACCGACGTTCATGCGCTCGGCCTTCCAGTCGCGCAGGGGCTCACCTTTGTCACTGGCTATTATTGGGACCTAGACGACAACACGCGCTCCTTCGCCAAAAAATTCTTCGAACGCCGCAAGGCCATGCCGACCATGGCGCAGGCCGGCGTTTATTCCGGCGTGCTGCATTACCTGAAAGCCATCGCGGCTGCCGGGACCGACAATGCGGAGGCCGTCGCCTCGAAAATGCGTGAATTGCCGGTGCGCGACGCCTTCACCCAGACGGGCACGGTTCGGGCCGACGGGCGCATGGTGCACGACATGTATCTGGTCCAGGTGAAGAAGCCGTCCGAATCGAAAGCGCCGTGGGACTATTACAAAGTGCTCGCCACCATACATGCCGATGCCGCTTTCCGGCCGCTCGCCGAGAGCACCTGCCCACTCGTCAAGAAATAGCACAAGCCGCCCTCGGGCAGTTTGGGAACCAATTCGCTTCACGGCAGAGACGGTCGCTTTTCTGTTCAAGGCCGACCGACATCTGATCACTACGCACAGGAGCACAAGCATTGGCCGACCGTATCCGCAAGATAGCGCTTGAAGAACATTTCATGGCGCCGGGCTTCCAGGATCATTCAAAAGCGTTCACGAGTCTGATGAGTAATACCGCGCAGACAGAACTGGCCGCGAAGCTCGACGATTTCCACGAAGCCCGCATCGCCGACATGGACCGTGCCGGTATCGACATCTCCGTGCTGTCGCCAACCATCCCGAGCGTTCAGGGTGAAACCGATGCGGCGGCGGCCGCAAGCCGGGCAATCCAGGCCAATGACTATCTCGCTGGCCAGATCGCGCGCAATCCCAAGCGGCTTGCGGGATTCGCGTCGTTGCCCATGCATGATCCGAAGGTGGCGGCGCGCGAACTTGAACGCGCGGTCAAAACGCTCGGCTTCAAGGGCGCGCTGGTGAACGGCCACACGCATGGCACTTATTATGACCTCTCCGCCTATGACGCCTTTTGGGAAGCGATGCAGGACCTCGACGTCCCGTTTTATCTCCACCCGATCGATCCTTTTCAGGTTCCCTTCGCCTACGCCGATCGCCCGGAATTAGCCGGCGCCGTCTGGGGCTGGGGGGTGGAGACGGCATCACATGCCCTGCGCCTGTTGTTCAGCGGCGTGTTCGACCGCTTTCCCAGACTGAAGATCATCCTTGGCCAT
The DNA here is from genome assembly GCA_963756215.1 of uncultured Alphaproteobacteria bacterium. Classification (GTDB taxonomy): domain Bacteria; phylum Pseudomonadota; class Alphaproteobacteria; order Rhizobiales; family Xanthobacteraceae; genus Bradyrhizobium. Next base: position 478,648 of record CAVWMY010000010.1, read on the forward strand.
ATGGGCGAAGGACTGCCGATGCTGCTCTGGCGGTTCGACAGCCGCTTCGCCGTCTATTCGCATGGCGTGAAATTGCAGTTGCGGCCATCAGAATATTTCGGCCGCAATATCGTCATCACGACCTCGGGCGTCTGCTCGCACGCCGCGCTCGCCTGCTCGCTCGCCGAGATGGGCGAACAGTCGATGATGTTCTCTGTCGACTACCCCTACGAATCCAACACGATCGCGGCAGATTTCATCGAAACCGCGCCGATTTCGGATGCCGTTCGGGCGCTCGTGTGTTTCGGCAACGCCGCACGCCTGCTCAAGCTCACCCAACAATAGCCGCGAGAGTCATTATGTTGAGGCCCTATCGCATCGGCCAGATCGTCCCGAGTTCCAACACCACGATGGAAACCGAAATTCCGGCGATGCTGACGGCGCGCCAGTTGGTCCTGCCTGAGCGCTTCACCTTCCATTCGAGCCGCATGCGCATGAAAACGGTGAAGAAGGAGGAACTGGCGGCGATGGACGCCGAGTCCGACCGCTGCGCGCTGGAGCTGAGTGACGCGCGCGTCGATGTGCTGGGCTACGCCTGCCTCGTCGCCATCATGGCGATGGGGCACGGCTATCATCGCGCCTCCGAAGCGCGGCTGCGGACCCGCACTAAGGACAACGGCGGCCGAGGCGCCGGTCGTCACCAGCGCCGGCGCGCTGGTCGATGCGCTCAAGGTGATTGGCGCCAGGCGCATCTGCCTGGTCGCGCCCTACATGAAGCCGCTGACGGAACTGGTTGTCGATTACATCAGCAACGAAGGCTACGAGGTGGTGGACTGGCGCGCGCTGGAAATTCCCGACAACCTCGACGTCGGCCGCCACGATCCGGCGCGGCTCCCGGCCATCGTCGCCGGGATGAACACCCGCGATGTGGACGCCATCGTGCTGTCAGCCTGCGTGCAGATGCCTTCGCTGCCCGTCGGTGCCAAGGTCGAGGCGATGACCGGCAAGCCGGTCATCACCGCTGCGGTCGCCACCACTTACGCGATGCTCAATGCTCTCGGACTCGATCCGGTCGTGCCGGGCGCGGGCGCGCTGCTGTCCGGCGCCTACGCACCCGCATTGAAAGCGTCGTGACAGGAGGCGGACCCCATGAGTAATTTTCTGTACGGCGCGAACGTCCAGGCCAATGGCATCCGCCAGCACTACTTGCGCTACGGCGGCGCGCGTGCCGGCCGCGATCCGATCATCGTGCTCCCGGGCATCACCAGCCCGGCGATCACCTGGGGCTTCGTCGGCGAGCGCCTCGGCGCTGCCTTCGACATCTATATCCTCGATATTCGCGGACGCGGCCTGTCGGAGGCTCGGCCGATCTCGACTACAGCCTCGATGCGCAGGCCGCGGATGTGATCGCATTCGCCGGCGCGCTCGGCCTGCAGAATTACGCCATCGTCGGCCATTCGATGGGCGCACGCATCGCCATTCGCGCCGCGCGCAACCATGCCCCCTGGTCTCACCCGCGTGGTTCTGATCGACCCGCCGGTGTCGGGTCCCGGACGGCGGCCCTATCCCGCCAATCTCGCCTGGTACGTCGACTCGATCGGCGCTTGCGCGCCAGGGCACCGGCGTCGACGCCATGCGCGGCTTCTGTCCGACCTGGACGGACGAGCAATTGCGACTGCGCGCGGAATGGCTGCACACGCTGCGACGAGCGCGCGATGCTCGCAAGCTTCGACGGTTTCCACACCGACGATATTCACGCCGACCTGCCGCATGTCGCTGTCCCGGCGCGTCTGATCCTGGCCGCACGAGGCGATGTCGTTACCGACGCCGACGTCGCCGAGATCGAAGCGCTGCGCCCCGGCATCGAGGTCACGCGGGTGCCGATGCGGGCCACATGATCCCCTGGGACAACGAGGCCGGTTTCTATCGCGCGTTCGGCGCGTTTCTCGGCGCGCGCATCGATTGAACCGTTCATCAAAGGAGAGGACAATGGCCGTCAGCGATTACGATCTCATTCAGGCGTGGAAGCAGGTTCTCACATTGTCGAAACTGGAGCGCGGCCAGATCGTCACGGTGCTGACAAGCGCGTCGACACATCCGCAAACCCTAGCATGCGCCCTGCTGGCCGCCACCGATCTGGGCGCCATCGTCAACCGTCTCGATCTGCCGCCGGTCAACGGCGAAAAGGCGATGAGCCGCGACTCCCTCGCCTATCTCGGCACCACGCCACTGACCGGAAACCATGCGGCCATCGCTGCCCTCAAGGCGAGCGATCTCGTGCTCGATCTGATGACGCTGCTGTTCTCGCCCGAGCAACATGAGATTCTGGCGTCGGGCACCAAGATCCTGCTGGCGGTCGAGCCGCCGGAGGTGCTGGCGCGCATGGTGCCCACCCTGGACGACAAGAAGCGCGTGATGGCCGCCGCCGAAAAAATCGGCAAGGCGAAGGAAATGCATGTCACTTCGGACGCCGGGACCGACGTGCGCTTTGCGCTCGGACAATTTCCGGCGATCAGCGAATACGGCTTCGTCGATGAGCCCGGCCGCTGGGACCACTGGCCGAGCGGCTTCGCACTGACGTGGGCCAACGAAGGTGAAGCGAAAGGTACGATCGTGCTCGCGCGCGGCGACATCCTGCTGCCGATGAAGTCCTACGTTCAGGATCGCGTGCATTTCAAGATCGAGAAGGGCTTCTGCACCGCCATCGAAGGCGGCGTTCGATGCGGAGATTCTCTCGGAATACATGGCCACCTTCAACGATCCGGATGCCTACGCGATGTCGCACATTGGCTGGGGCCTGCAGCCGCGCGCCCATTGGTCTACCTGGCGATGTACGATCGCGAAGCTACCATCGGCATGGACGCGCGCGCCTTCGAGGGCAATTTCCTGTTCTCGTTCGGGCCGAACAACGAAGTGGGCGGCAGCCGGACCACGGCCTGTCACATCGATATTCCCATGCGCAATTGCACGGTCGCCCTCGACGGCGTCGAGGTGGTTCGGCGTGGACAGGTGCTCGACGGTTACGGGCCCAAACCCGGCCTCAAGCCGGGAGCGCGTCGTGCATAACGACACAGGGACGTATCAGCGGCAGGGATTCGGCGCGGCGCTTGATTCGCGCCCGCCTTACGGCCTGCTGATCGTCGATTTCGTCAACGGTTTTGCCGATCCCGTCATTTTCGGCGGCGGCAATATTCCGGCGGCGATCGAGAACAGCATCGAACTATTGGCGCATGCGCGGCAGCAACGATGGGCGATCGCCCAAAGCCGCATCGTCTTCGCCGACGACGGCTCGGACAACAATATCTTTTCGCTCAAGGTTCCGGGCATGCTTACGCTGAAGGAGCATGCGGCCGCCAGCGCGATCGTCCCGCAACTCGCCCCACGGCCGGGCGAACTCGTCGTGCGCAAGACAGGTGCCGTCCGCCTTCTTCGGCACCGGCCTTGCCGCCTGGCTGACTCAACGCGCCGTCCAGACATTGGTTATCGCGGGTGCCGTCACCAGCGGCTGCGTGCGCGCCAGCGTTGTCGATGCCATGTCGCTCGGCTTTCGTCCGCTCGTCGTCTCCGACTGCGTCGGCGATCGCGCGACAGCCCCGCACGAGGCGAGCCTGTTCGACATGGAACAGAAATATGCAACGGTTACGACGTTGCGCGAAACACTCGCTGCAACGACAAACCGCCGCACCTCACCTGCGAACGTTGACTAGATCCTCTCGCTGAAGAGCGAAGAAGGCAACATTTCTGGTATTCAATCGGTGGTTGGCACGATGTCCCTTTCATACCGTATCGAATGTCCTCTTTGCGCCACAAGCCGCCGTTCCATAACCGCCCATTATGCGAATGCCGCGCCCCATCGACGTTTCACATTCCTGGTGTGAATAGAATGTATGCGTACTTGGTTTGATCGTCTGCCGGCCGTTCGCCTTTCGCGAGCCACCGGCGCGCAACATTCACCGAGCGTTCGGTATAATCAGCTCCTTGCGCGCATATTTGGCCATCTCCCACCGGATTCACTGCCCGTCAAGCTGCTGTGTGCAGCCAACCAGGCTAACGCTGGCGCGTGTCCCAAAACTACTTCCTTTGTCGTGGACGGAGCATCGTCATTTGCTAGGCTGATCGCTAATGCCGATGCTGCCCAAATGAATTAAGAGTGCTCCCGATCAGATTCGTCGGATCGCCGCAGATGTGCCTATCCCGGTCAACGTCATGGTTATGGAAGGCGTGCCCTCGAACGATGAACTCGCGCGATTAGGCGTCGCTCGCATCAGCTACGGCCCCATTCCGTACGTGGAATCCATGCGTACGCTTCGGGAGAAGGCAGGGAAGTTATTTTCGTGAGCCGGCGCGATGGGGAATCAACGGCGGAATTCCTGCACGAGCGCCATCTGAAGACCACGCGCCAGCAGATAGCTTAGGCTATCTGGACGGGACAGAGAGTGCTACACCGTGGTGCTACACCGTCATTTTCCGGCGGCTCGAGAAATGCCTGTTTCTGAAGGACTTCTGCGCTGTCCAAAAACGATGGCGGAGAAGGAGGGACTCTCGCCCTCTTTAATTCTCGTGGTCCGCCTCATTCCATCGCTCTGGATGTCACCCTCTCAATTACCCCGCCATTTTTTCGGAAAATCGGCACCCAACTAAGTAATTGATTTTGCTGGTACAGTTGAGTGGGCTCGAACCACCGACCTCCTGTCCACAGACAGGAGGTTTCATGAATGTAACCGCCGTGTAATCGGGCCTGCCGGACTGCCAAGAGTTTCCTTAACAGGGTTTCGATCAACGGCGAAGAATTGAACGATTTGCACCGCAAGCGCCGTCACGCATTGGCGATCGAACCCGGTCTCTGCTGGCGGTCTCCCGAAAACGGGAATATCTGGGGCGTCGGCCAGAGACTTTCGCCAAAACCGCCCTCACTTGGCGAAATCGGGAGCCTGGAGACTGTCGACCATATTGCGAAAGCCCGCCATTGGCGGGCCTTTCACCTACTCTGAGGGGCTAATTTCCTCACCGTGAGACTGCCTGGCTGGGGACGCAGTGCTGATCTTACCCGTCTCCAACCGAATTCCCTGCAAACAGGGAATTTAACAGGGAATTTTTGGGCTTTTGGGGGGACCGGACGGCCGTCGACCTTAAAAATCACCATATTACAGTCGCTTAGCGGGTTTTCCCTAACACGGACAACAGGGAAAATTATCGGAGAACAGGGATTTTTCGTACCCTAGCAGGGAATGGACCGAAAATCGCGCCTGGCTAAAGATCGTTAGAATTGTCTGCCTGCCATGTCCCGATATTCCGAAGAGTCTGGCTTGACGCGGCGGGAGCGATTTCTGGAGAAAGAAACGCAACATCTCCTTCGTCACGTCCAGCACCCCCGGATCCATGTGGGAGGCCGCCGGGCTGCCTCCCGATCAGACGTGCCCGGAAGCTTCAGACACTCCAATACTCCCGGATTTCACATTCTCCGCCCCGGCGTGGGGCGCCCACAGATATAGCCACGACCTCCAGGTCTTGGCGCATCAATTTTTGCGCCCTAGTGGAATCCGTTGGCCTGCTCAAGGCTGTATGCGCCATTGGCATGGTGCCGTATGTCGCGGTCGCCGTGGTAAGTAGCAGTCAGGTCACTCTGGCCTACCACATCCGATCGACTGCAAGGATCTTCCACCCGTAACGACAGGTTCTGGCCGACATTGTGCTAATGGGATGGACCGGCTGCTTCCCGACAGGAATAGTCTACCAAGACCTACCAAAAGTCCCCGACAGTCAAGTTCCTCAAGCCTGGTCCGAAAGCTTCTCGTGTCCGGCGAATGTCATCGCCGGTGAGACATGACCACGAAAGCATTTCGCAGGCGATAAACAACAATTCTATTCTACTAGCCTTGCGACGAGCAAACTGAGTGGGGAAGCCGTCGGAATCACTTCTCGAAGTTCGAACCCGTTCGACGAAAGCAATTCGCCATATTCCATCCTAGTTCGCTCACGTCCTCCAACCAACAGCATCTGTAGATCAACCCACTTGCCGAAATCAAACGATGCCCCCTCCGGGATGACGCTTTCGACGAGAATAAGCCTTGCCGTTGGCTTCATCGAGCGGCGGAGAGATGAAAGGATCTTTGCCGCTTTTTCATCCGCCCAATCATGGAGAATCCAGCGCAACAGGTAAGCATCCGCGCCGGCGGGCACCAATTCGAAAAAATTTCCCCCTATAATTTCTACTCGATCATGGGGGATCGATTCTACCCTCAAGTGCGGTTGATCAAAAAGGATGCCTCTCGACGAGAGCGACGCGTTGAGGATAGAAATAAGCTGTGTCCCGATGCCGCCGCCGATATCGGCGATCACGGGAAACTGACCCCACGCATAGGCCGCCGTGACGGCCGGTGTCATGGCCTCACTTGTCGTTTTCATCGCCCCATTCGTCGCTGCGTTAGCTTCTGGATTACGTCGCAGATGTTCCCAATAGTCGCAACCGTAGAGCTTTTCGGCGGGAGATTGTTCAGTGGTCAAAGCATACCGCAACTCATTCCATCCGTCGTAGGCGAAATTTCCTTGCGAAAGACCGTGAACGACTTGGGACCAAACAGAGTCTGAAGCATCCCGACGAAGGCATTCGCTCGTCACGGAATTGCCAAAGACGCGCGGAGACACCTGAGTGAATATTCCTATACTTTCCAGCGCACGCAGCAGGCGAAACAAAGCCGATGCGTTCGTTTTAGTCCGCCTTGCCAGTTCGTCCACCGGGAGAGGACCGTTTATCAAGAGGTCCGACACCCCCAATTCTGTTGCCGTCGCAACCGCACGCCCCTGCCAAAAACTTAGGAACAGAGAGAGCATTTGCGCAGCCGGCGTAAGCTTAGTATTTGTCATATTGAGACTTTTCGTTAGCCTTACTTGGCTGTTCCGCGTCGAGCATCCTATACGCAGGTACAGTAACAGTTGAGCGACGCTTGCTTGATTACGTCGTGCGTTCTTCTGCGAAGGACCACTCATCTTATCACTTTCAACCAGATGCCGATTTCAGCGGCGGCGAAGCTCATTTGCTGCAAGCAACTCACCCATCGCAGAAAGTCAACCTAGTGGGTCGAAGCGGGCTGTGCGGCGGCCTCCTGGGAATTTGTGAAAACGAAGTCCACGCCAAAATCGAGAGTCACGAGCATGACAATAGTAAATCTCCATTGAATTTGGCGGTGTGACGCCCAATTACAGAGTGCAATCTAGTCAGGCCACGCGGACGCTTGACGAATTATGTAGCGACAACGTGCGTGGGCGCACAGACACGACCCCCCTCTTGTCTACAATCTTCTGATGCTATGCTCAGCACCAACAGTGCCCGACCACAAACGAAGACAGCACGCGCTGCACCAAAGACTAAGGTGGGATCCTTAGCGTCGATCTGATAGTAGGTATCTCGCGGCAATAGCGACACAACGACCGCAGACCCCATTCCGACCGTTGTAATCCATCCGACTGAACCTTCGATCCGGCACAGCCTTTCCATGATCTCGATGGCCGCCGGTAGATCGAGTTCGAGCGCGCCATGGTCGCGAGGCACGAGCAAGCTGAAAAAGCCGATCGATAGCAACTTTCCCACCAGGTCGGCCGGGACCCGGCGTTCGGCTTCGATCTCAACCGAGCGTCGCGAGATTTCGGGCTCCAGCGCCCAAATATCGGCGAGTATACGATCGATTGCATCTGTGTTCAGCGCTGCTTTTGGCGCAATTCCTTCTACCGGTGTGAATATTATGGCCTCCAAGTGACGGAGCTCACATCGTATCTTTCTGACGACGCTGCTCATATGCCGTTCGCTCCGAACGTCTGAACGACACTGGTGCGTTTCGCGCGTTACCATTTCATGAATGAAATCTCGATTTGTATTACACCATTCACAAAATCGCGGATCCAAATCGCTTTCAGCCTAGCATTTGGGTAGTCGCTCGATGTGCCGTCGACGACGCTACGTCGAAGGCTTCATTGAAGCGACAACGCATGCCAGACGGCGGCGTTTTCCTGCTACCATCGGCATGGCTCTATACTCTTGTTGAAGAGCGCAAAATTGTTGCCGAATGCGACGGGTTTTACAGACTGACGTAGACAGTAAGGCCGCCTCAGTTTGGCATCTTAGGATAGCTTGTAGCAGCGGCGAACCGGCCAAAACCGCGATTAGAGCCGGGGACTCTACCGAACATTGGGGGACGAATGCCAAAACTGCGCACCCGATCTGCCCAAATTGCCGGATGAATATGGTTGCCATCGCGGGTTATGTAGTTGCCCCGGGCCCAGTGCTCGACCAAGCTGAGGTCAATGCAGCTCCGACGGCTCTTGCCCCGTCGCTTCGGATTCGCTGTTAACGAGGCTCTTTTTTGGGGCTCAGCTTTTAACTGACCCCACTCCCTTAGGGCGGCGAAAACGAAGCGTGAACAATCTCCCCCGGCAGCTTGATCCTAAGGTAAAGTGTCGACGACACTATCGTATTATGGATTTCGCCTCCCGTTGATTGCATCTCTATTCTTTATGCGGCATCCGTCCAATTGGCTGCCTGCGCGGACGGTTCTTCCGGGAGACCGCCATGGCCCTTAACACACGTCGCGCCTCACGAATCGGCTGCTTGCCACATCGGCAGATGCAAATCCAAGCAGCCGTGCTACCCCCTCATCGCCTCAGCGCCGACGTCCAATCGGTTTAGCAACCCATGAACAATTCCGTAAAGGAAGACGGACTTATCATCGCTCGTTCTGACGGAGGAGCTGGGGAGATCGTGACGTTCGGTCCGTTCCGGTTGATCCCCGCGGAACGGCTGCTGATGAAAGGAGACAAGAGCATCAACGTTGGAGGCCGCGCGTTCGACCTTTTGTTTACTCTTGTCCGGAATGCCGGACGAGTGATGAGCAAACGCGATCTCATCAACCGGGTCTGGCCAGACGTGATCGTCGAGGAGACGAATCTCAGGGTACTCATGGCTAGCCTGCGTAAGACGATCGGGGATGGTGTTGGGGAGGCTCGATACATCACCAATGTTCCAGGTCGCGGCTATTGCTTCGTTGCACCGGTCCAGCGCTTAAGCGCCTCTCAGGATCATGCATTTAGCAAGTCTGTGACCGGTGCAAAATTACCGGCGCGACCGCACACTATCGGACGCGAAAAACATGTTGCAATGTTGACCTCGTTACTTGGGTCACATCGCTTCGTGAGCATCGTCGGTCCGGGAGGCATGGGTAAGACGACGGTCGCCCTAGCCATAAGCCACGCGATAGCAGAAGATTTCGACGGCGCAATATGTTTTGTCGATCTCGGCGCGCTAACGGACCCAACGCTGGTTGTTGCAACAGTCGCCTCTGCAATCGGATGTCTCGTTCAGCCACGTGATCCAATCTCGGGCTTGGTCGCTTTTCTTGCAGATAGGCGTTTCTGCCTCGTTTTGGACAATTGCGAGCACGTGATTGAAGTGGTTGCAGAGCTAACAGCACAGATGTTCGATCGGGCGCCGCTTGTGCATCTACTCGTTACCAGTCGCGAGGCGCTGCGCGTTGCGGGCGAGCATGTCTATCTGCTGCAACCGCTGGATGGACCATCCGACAATGCAAATCTATCAGCAGCGGAGGTACTCGCCTCACCTGCCGCCCAACTCTTCATGCACCGCGCAGCCGCCGGCGGTCATAGTCCTGAACTTACAGATATCGATGCACCGATCGTGGCGGATATTTGCCGCCGGCTCGACGGAATAGCGCTGGCGATTGAAATTGCCGCCGGCCGCGTCGGCACTTTTGGGATTGGCGGAATGGCGGCCCTGCTTGACACTCCGGTCAAATTTCGCTGGCAAGGTCAGCGCAACGCGATTCCGCGTCATAAAACACTGCAGGCGATGCTCGATTGGAGCTATGATCTCCTGTCGGAGCACGAGCAAAAGTTCTTACGCAATCTCTCTGTTTTCGCAGGTGTATTCACGTTCGAGGCTGCGCGATTGGTCGCCGAAGAGATCGGCGATCAGACGATGGACGCCTCCGACGCAATCGCGAGCCTGGTCGACAAGTCGCTCATTTCCATCTCGGTCAACGATGGCTCAACCTATTATCGACTGCTGGACACTACGCGAGACTACGTCCGGAGTAAGCTCTTGGACAGAGGAGAGGACAGTGCCGCTGCTAGGCGTCACGCGCTCTATTACACGAACTGCCTTGCTGGAATGGGTACTGATCGACTTACGAATCTGTACGTTCGACGCGAATCCTCAGTTTCCTTGTGCGTCGGCAATGTTCGCGCCGCGCTTGCATGGAGTTTCTCCGCTCGCGGAGATCCATGTATCGGTATTGAACTCGCCGCCCACGCAGTGCCTCTGTTCCTTCGCATCTCACTGCTCGAGGAGTGCCAGTACTGGTGCATGCGCGGGTTGGCAGTGCTCCGGGACGGATACGGCGGAATACTGCAGGAATTGCCGTTACAGAAGGCGTTGGCCATTTCTTCGATGTTTACCCGCGGTAACACTCCAGAGGTTCGAGCCGCGATTGAGCGGGGTCTGGAAATAGCGCAGATACATGGTGATACCGAGTATCAACTCCACTTCCTTTCGGGTCTTAATCTCTTCCTGACAAGGCGTGGCGATTTTGCTAGCGCGCTTGTCACCGCTGAGCGTAGCGCTGTCGTTGCTGCTGGGATTGGCTCGGCTGGCGCCGTGCCGGCCGAGTGGATGCTTGGCGCTACCCATCATATGGTTGGAAACCAGGTTTTGGCCCAGCGCCATTGCGAAACCGGGTTCGAGCTTGCGGAGATCCCGAACTCCGAGCATATCAATTTCTTCGGTTACGATCACCGCGTGCGGGCACGGGTTGCCCACGCCCGGACTTTGTGGCTGCGCGGATTCCCGGACCAAGCGGTCAATACCGCACGTCAAGCGATTGATGAAGGAGCGCTGTCCGATCACCCTGTTACGCTCTGTATCTCACTCCTTTACGCGACTTACGTCTTCTTTTGGTGTGGCGACTTCCGAGACGCAGAAGAGCTTCTCGAACGAGCGCTGGCTCACACCTTGAAACATTCGCTGCCCGCCTATCACGCCGTCGGATCTGCAATGAAGGGGGAGCTCATGGTGATCAGCGGGGCGTGGGTAGAGGGTGTGGAGGTCCTTCGGACCGCGGTAGCGGCGTTGCTCGCTGACGACCATCATGTTGTCGCGGCAGCCACCTCACGCGCGCTGGCAGAAGGGCTGGCGCATTGTGGAAACTCCGAGGAGGCCGCTGGTGTCATTGCTAAAGCCGTTGCGCAGGCGGAGCGATTTGGGGGGACCTTCGAATTGCCTGACCTTCTGCGCGCCCAAGGCCAGATATTGTTGGCGGCCCCTCGCCCCGATATAGAACTGGCTGAGGCGCTTTTAATACGTTCACTTGATCTGGCCCGTAAGCAGTTCGCTCCCGCATGGGAGCTACGATCGTCGATCGCGTTAGCGCGCCTGTGGGTTGAGCGTGGACGCGCGCATGAGGCGCGGGACATACTTTCGAGCATCTATCAGCGCTTCACCGAAGGGTTCGGGACGCTGGATCTCAGAGTGGCTCGTCAACTCTTGAACGACCTTGGTGAGTTTCCGCAGAATGCTCTGGAAGTTCGACAGCCAACTGTCGAGAATGCTCAGACTTCCCGGCGCAAGTTGCCGCCGATACGGCGAATCACAACGAAAACCCAATCGAAACTGTGATACATTTTGACCAGCGCAATGCGCCCTAGTCGGCGCTATCCCACCAGAATTGAGCGATCAGCTCCCTCCGTTCGGATCAGTTTTTTGCATCTTTTTACGATAGTAAACTCGCACTTGCCCTGGGTTTCGGCAAACTTGTCCACGAGTTGACGCTTAGTAAGATCACAACGCGAGTAAACGATCGAGCAATTTACGCCCGCCGCGACGACATGATCGTTTGTTCCCGCCCGCGTCGTGCGCAACTGGATCAGCTTCGCGTAACGAGGATGTAGCGATGCATTCGCAGCTGCAGGTGAGGAATTCGATTCTTGCATATGCTGATTGTGGTAAGTTCAGCTGTGGACACCACAGCAGTTTGAGCAGCGTTCCTCAGGAGCAGAGCTGGCGTTGCCCCGCGGAAGCGGATCGCGGCGACGCATTTGGGTCGATCCTGGTGTCGCGTTGGGTCGATACAAGGAGCTTCTGCCGCCAAGAGAAATGCGTGTCATCTTCCGATCGGCACGTCATTGGCGTCTCCTTAATGAGTACTCGGCTCAAGTATACAAAAGGTTCGCGTACGATATTTGACGGTGTCATGCCCGCGGGAACGTTGCTCATCACGGGTCCTTCCCAGTCATTGACGGCTGAATTTCGAGCGCCTTGCGATTTTATTCATTTCCACGTGTTGAATGAATATCTTCAGTCGCAGCAACGCGCCGTACAACCGAGTTTATCCAGCCCCCTCCCCAATCTAGAGGACTTTGTGATACGCGATCCTCTGGTCGAACTGCTTGGCCGAACTCTGATTGAAAACAGCAATGTGGACGATTTCAGGTACTTTGAAAGTGTCGGCCAAATGCTCGTGATGCACATCGCGAGAATGAGGTCCACCCTGCGGACGACGCCTGTACTGCAGAATTGGCGCCTGAGGCGGGTGCAGGAGCACATCGACGCAAACCTTGATGAACCCTTGGGCCTCTCGGTCCTGGCTTCAGTCGCGGGTCTGTCGCGGATGCATTTTGCAGCGCAGTTTCGTGCCGCGACCGGATGTCGTCCGCACGACTATGTCCTCAGTCGACGCATCGAGCACGCCAAGCTGATATTGTCGAATACCGACACGCCGCTCTCAGAGATCGCGCTGGCCGTTGGTTTTCAAGCTCAGTCGCATTTCTCGACCGTGTTTAAACGCTTCGCTGGAGAAACCCCGAAGCACTGGAGACGTGCCGCCCTTGGCACGCACCGTTCCTTCGGTGAAACCGGAGCGCAGGCGCGGCTTTGAGTGTTACACGCTCTCTAATGATTTCAGTACTACTTAGCTGTATCCTCGTTGAGGATCAGCTCCTGCTGACTTGCTGCTCTGTGCCTTCTCAACTTGCGACATTGCCTATTGGCATTCATGGGCGGCTGAGAGAATCGGAAATTGGTACGTCATGTCAGGCCGTGTTGTAGTCGTAGGCGCCGTTGTAGCGACGTGTTCACAGATCCGCGCGGGCGCCACTCCGGGCTGATACCCGTCATTTAGTGTCTGCAAGAATGCGATGATGTCGGCTTCGTCCTGGGCGGTCATGGCCGGCGCTTCACCGGGATGGCGGTCGAAGGGAGGATCGCTGACATCGACATTGCCGTGATACTGCGCCGGGATATCGTTGTATTTCCGCGGTTTGCCGTCGACGCCGACCGGATAGATCTTCTCCGGGTTGGTGTCGCGGAAATTGTAGAAATCCATCACCTGCTGCAACGTCCGGAAAACGCCATTGTGGAAGAACGCGTGGCGCATCGCGGTGTTGCGAAGGGTCGGCGTCTTGAACATGCCGCAGAATTGCGTTTGCTCGGCAATATCCTTGCGAACGGGTCCGCAAACCCCGAGATCGAAATAATCGGGATCTCCGGTATCGGCCAGCCCCACATTGCGTGGCGCGCCGAGTGCTTCGTATTGAAAGTCGGTGAAATGGGGCGGGTAGCCTTCCTGGGTTGGCGCCGAGGTGTGGCAGCCGGCACAGTTGGCCTTTTCCGGATCGTTGAACAGCGCAAGCCCGCGCATCTCGGCCTCGCTGAGGCGGGCCCTGCCCTCGAGCCAGTAGTCATATTTGCTGGAATAAGGATGGAAGCTCGGCTCCTCGATTTGATAGCGCCCGATCGCAAACAACGCTTCGGAGGCCAGTAATCTCGAGTCCCGCAAAATGTTCGGGCCGAACAATCCCGAAAATTTCTGGGCGTAAGGCCCTTTCCGAAGTTTCTCGGCGATTGCCTCCATGCTGCCGCCGTCCATCTCGCGCGGATCGAGCAGCGGACCCGCCGCCTGGATATGAAGCGTGTCGGCGCGCCCGTCCCAGAACAGACCGCCCTGCGGAACGATGTTCGCGTTTTGCGCCGTCTGGGTTGCAATCTTCTGCACACGTACCTCGCTCTTGCCGATCTCGGCCTGCTGCGCGACGTTTACGTTCTCGTTCATGGGATCGTCAGGGCCGATGCTGAATTCCGGCTGCCGCTCCAGGTAAGTCAGAGACGGGACCGCACGGGCGCCCTGCGACGTCAAGTGAGCGCCGCCGAGCATCACGGGCGCATCGTTCGGCGGACCATAGGCATGGTCCGGGCTGTGGCACGACGCGCAAGCGATCTTGCCCGATGACGACAGGCTCGTATCAAAAAACAGTTCACGGCCAAGCTTCGCCATCGCCGAAGGCGACTGAGCAGGAGGACGAATGAGATGAACCGGGTTCGGGTTCTCACCCGGCAAACCCTTCGGCTCGGCAGCAAAGACGGCGCCGGCCAAGAGGCCGACGCCGAGCAACCACACGATTTTGCGAATTAGCACTTAACTCTGCTCACTACTTATTCTTGGACTTGGCCTTGGTATCCACAGTGCCGGTAGTCGGATCGAGCGCAAGCTTCACGCTGTTGGCCTTGTCGAAGTTGAACATGTCGTCGATCGAGCCGGTCGTGGCATCGAAGGAGCCACCACCGAGACGCTCGCCGTTCAGCCAGTTCTCCTCGATAAAACGCGGGATCGAGGCCTGCGTGATCTGCACGTGGCTGACATAGTTCTTCTTTGCGTAGGGTGAGATCACTACGAATGGCTGGCGCGTTCCAGGACCACAGCGTCCGGCGACGGGCAGGCCGTTGACGCCCGTTGGTTCAGTCGTACCCACGACCCCGCAGATGCCCGCGCCGTTCAAAGCATCAGCTGACGAGAACGAAGGGCTCGTCGTCGGTGCGAAGCCATGGTCGTACCAACCATCCGAATCGTCGTAGGCGATAATCACAGCCGTGCTGTCCCAGTCCGGCTGCTGCTGCAGGAAGTTGATCAGATTGACCAATCCGGTCTGCTCATCGAGCGGATCGGAGTTGCTGGGATGAGCGTCCTGGAAGGACGCCATTTTGATAAACGAGACGGCCGGGTAATTGCCGGATCCAACCGCGGTGAAGAAGTCGTCCAGATCGTAGTCATGATTGGCCGGGTCAACCTTCTTGGAGCCGGGAACCGTCGTGTAGCCAATTGCCTTGGTCGAGAACGGACGGGCGTGCGTCGGGTTGGAGGTCGACCCGTAGTACTGAAACCAGATGTGATGCGGAACATAGTCGCCTTTGGCGCCACCGCTGACCTGATTGACGCTGCTGCGATTGCACCCGGTGCTGCCGTTGGCATTAATGGTCTGCAGGTTGAACCCGCCGACGAACGAGCCCCACGGAATGTCCGCGGCGTTCAGGAGGTCACCGATGTTCTTGGCCGTCATCTGGACTTGAACGCTCGGGCTAGAGCAGACGTCCCCGGCGGGATCGATGTCGCCAGTTAGCGTGAAGCTGCCATCGCTGTTCGGGACGCCGGCGCCAGCTTGCAGCAAAAGCTGACCGACAGTAGAGGGAGGCGTGCCGGGAGGGACACCCACAGGGAGCGTAAAGCCGTTGGTCTGGCCGGCGAACATGTTAAGCGCGCCGGGCGTCGATGGACCGTATTGGTCACTCCAGGCATTGTCGCTCATGGCGTAGTTCTGAGCGTAGTTCCATAGAGCGGTAACGGTGTTGCCGTCGTAGTAGCCCATCACCAGGCCCTTGGTTCCAAATGCGCCGGCGCCCCCGCTGGTGCCTTTACCGGTATTCAGCGGAAAGAGGTCGTTCTTGCCACCGTCGAAGGCCTTTTGCTCGTTTGTATAGCCGTGGCTCTGGTCGACCGTACTGGCCTGCGTGCGATCAAGTCGGAACGGGTTGGTAGCGCCCGCGCCATTGGCCGAATTCAGGTTGGGGTTGCTGTCAAGCAGCCCCGGGTTCGTCAGAAGATTGTTGACGTCCCGCTGTGTGTTCTTGGCGGGTTCGAAAGCAGGCTCCCCTTCTGGATTCAGGGCATTTGGATAGGTGCCGAAGTAATGATCGAACGAGACGTTCTCGTTGAAGATGACCACAAGGTGTTTGATTGGATATTTTGTCTTCAACGTGTTTGGATCGACGGCAGCGTCCTTGTCCGCCTTGCCGCTCTTCGTCTGGCCACCGATAACAGGTCCACTCGAAGTCGCCACAACCGCAATAGCAACCAAGGCTGCGGTGGATAACATAATCGCAGTCAACTTTCGATTTCTCATTTTTTCCTTCGTGAATTGAATAAGAGCGCCCTTCGGCGCGCCCGCCCGATCCGCACCGCGCGAAGTTGCGGGTGCGGAAACTGACATCCAAGTTAGTTCAATCATTGAACCACGCGCGTGTCGCTTTAGGCACAGCTGATGACAGACGTGTGTAGGTTCGGTTTCCAATCAGGTTGGTCACGGTCTTGTGCGCCACCGTTCCAAGGAAAAGCAGTCGCCACGATTTGCGACAGATCATTTGCTCGTTGCGATGGCGAATATGTTGAATGCGGCGAAAGGCATGGCCGAGCCATCATTAGTCAGGCAATCTCTCAACAGCAGCGTTCGCTAACCAGCGCTAAGCCAGCGCGGGTTAGAGCTGGGTCTTCGGCGCCGTCCGAAAATTCACGCTGCGCAATTTGGACCATTCGGCCTCTGCGGCCCGGGACCTCTCGGGAACGCGCAACTTGCTCCCTGACCCGCCAGGCGCGTGATTATAAGGTCAGATCTAATCGGTAATCTGCCCGTGTTCATGAGCATAATCCCGCATCCGTCGGTTCTCTTACAAAATTGAAACAACGCGGTAGCGTTGCGCGTGCAGTTTGCTTGCGTTCAATCAAAGCGCAAAGCAGCCGAATGACAATTACTCCACTCAATGCGCTGATGCTTCAGGCGCAACAATATCCGAAGAGTACGGCCTTCATTTTTCATGAACAGGTATGGACATACGAGCGGCTTGCCGCCGACGTTAAGCGTCTCGCGCATGGCCTAGCGTCCCGCGCAGTTGGACCAGGCGATCGCGTAGCGCTGCACATGGCAAACAGGCCTGAGATGATCGTATCCTATTATGCGTGCTTCCTGTTGGGGGCCATCGCTGCCCCGTTGCGAACCGCTTTTAAATTCGCGGAACTCACGCCGCTCTTGCAACGCCTGAAGCCCGCTCTCTACATCGGTGAAATTGCTCTATACGAGAATGTCGCCCCTATCGATGACTCGATCCTAGCGCCAAACAGGCTATTCATCGTTGACCAAACCGTCGATGACCCGAACGTTCAACCCTGGGAAGTCCTATTTGAAGCGCAGACACATGACGCGCTGTCGACAGCACCGACCTCATACCAACCGTGCGTGCTGATCACCACATCCGGAACGACTGGCCAGCCAAAATTCGTCATGCATACGCCGGACACCCTATCTGTGTCGGCGAACTTGATGTTCAGGCATTGGGAGCTCTGGCAAGACCAAGACGATGTCGTAGTCGAACCGCTTGCGATGGCGCACATGAGCGGGCTCGTGACCATCCTCTGCTATATCCAATTCGGCATCTGCTTTGTTTTGCTCGAGACTTTTGACGCCGACACTGTGCTCGACGCCATGGAGCGCTATGGTTGCACCCGGTATCTTGGCTTTCCTGCCCAATATGCCGCGCTGCTTGACTGCCAATTGGCCCGGCCGAGGAATCTGTCTTCCTTGCGACTCTGTCTCACCGGCGGGGATGCCTGCCCGGTCAATTTACAAAGGGAAGTTACATCGATCTTCAGGGCGCCGCTTTATAACCTCTGGGCCGCAACAGAGGTCGTGGGCTCCCTAACCTTCGGCCTACAGGACGGGCCAGTGGCCCGCATCGTCAAGGGCGCACAGATCCGGCTCATCGATGACAGTGGTGTAGAAGTCGGCGTCGGCGAGGTTGGAGAATTGTTGATACGAGGCGGAAATGTCTTCCCCGGCTACTGGAATGATCCTGAGGCGACAGGGGAGACGCTCAGGGCTGGCTGGTACCACACCGGCGACCTCATGAGGCGCGGCGAGGAAGATGATCTTTGGTTCGTCTCGCGTAAGAAGGACATCATTATTCGCGGCGGCACTAATATCTCACCTGTCGAAGTGGAAGAAGCACTAGTGTCTTGCCATCCTGCGGTTGAAGAAGCCGCTGTGGTCGGCATACTCGATGAGGTGCTCGGTCAACGGGTATTCGCGTTCATCAAGCTTACTAACGGAGCGACGCACACAACGACTTCAGATATTCTGCGCGAGGTTGCGACTCAACTCGCAACGTACAAGGTCCCTGATGGTCTCCGAGTAGTCGACAAACTGCCCCGCACTACGCTGGGCAAAGTCGATCGCAGAGCACTCTTGACCATGGCATCCGTCCGTGAATGAACCGCCGCACTTTGGGAAGGGGCGCGTTGCTCGTACGCACATCTTTACCAGGGACACCAAGAGAACCTAAATAATGTCGTTTGAAGACGAAACAATCGCCGGTACGTCAGCCCTCCGCGCCGATGGCATTGTGAGTAGCGAACTAACAAATTGTCGCATCTGCAGGGATGGAAGAGCGATACGGCTCAACTTGCTGGACCACGACGGCAATCCCACCTACGTCGAATTTACGCTCGAACAAGCCGCGGCGGTCGTCATGACTCTTCCGCGACTTCTGACAGCTGCATTGCAAAGCAGCTCCGGCAGGTCTGACCTTCGATTTGTATTACCTGTCGATAGATGGTCACTCGAGATAGCGCATAATCAAAGTGTATTAATCTTCACCCTCCAAACTGAAGATGGCTTCGACGCTAGTTTTGGCCTCTCCCACAAGATGTGCAGCGAAATCGCTTCTACTTTAAGTAATGACCTGGCCGCGGCCGTCGAAAACATTGGCCTAACTGTTCATTTCCAGTGACGCCCACCGGTCGTCAGCAGCACGGTTGTTACGCGCCAATCGGAATAATCGAGGCGGCCTGTCCCGGAGTGAGCTGCTTCTTCGAATACGCTGCGCCCTCTTGCCTCCGCGCGGGCCCCGGCAGAACACCTTGTGAGGGGACAGCTCGTTCTCAAGCGGCACCGTCTTCACGATAAAGTTCTTCGTTACCCATCAACAGTTGAACGCAATGTTTTTAAAACTCGTTGTATTGTTTAGCACTCAACTAATAAGGATGTATCATGTCTAGTTCGGATACCAAGCCGATCGCGGTCATTAGCGGCGCTTCCTCTGGAATCGGCGCGGTCTATGCGGATCGCTTCGCCGCGAGGGGGTATGACGTCGTCCTGGTAGCGCGGCGAGCAGATCGCTTAGGGGCACTGGCGCAAACAATCTCTCGGGTCCATCACGTGAACGCCGAGGTGGTTATCGCGGATCTGGCAAACGAATCGGACCTAGCTCGCGTCGAAAGGATCCTTGCCACCAATCCCGCGGTACGCGTGCTCGTGAACAGCGCGGGACTTATGAAATGCTTACCGATGGCAACGTCCACCCTTCAGGATTCCCTTTTGCAGATCGCACTCAACATCACGTCGCTCACCCGCCTCACACACGCGGTGCTTCCTGCATTCCTCTCGCGGAATGATGGCATGATGATCAATATCTCATCTGTTCTGGCGATACACGAGATGCCTATCAGCGCCAGTACCGTCTACAACGGCACCAAAGCCTTTGTGCTGAACTTCAGTCGCAGCCTGCAGAGCGAGCTAGCGAGGACTGGCGTGAAAGTTCAGGTCGTGCTCCCAGCTCAGACTGCTACGGAGATCTGGGACAATTCCGGAATGTCGTTGTCAATCTTGAGCCCGGACACCGTGCTGTCGGCAGAGACCCTCGTGGATGCGGCGCTGGCCGGCTTGGACAAAGGCGAAAGCGTTACTTGGCCGACGGTCGCCGATGCAACACTTTGTGAACGCTATGACGTGGCTCGTTCGAAGCTATTCGCGGCGACTCAGGCCGGTAAACCGGCGCCGCGCTACATCTCCGCCTGACCCGGCCTGCTGGCGCCTCGTGCCTTTGTGTAAGCTGAAGCAATGTCGACGTTTGCCCGGCCTTCTATCTTCTCGTTCGGTCGCCATCTCCCTTTGGATGAAAGGGATAGGAGCACCCCCTACCCGGTATGAGGCACTTGCGCCGAAGTTGCCAAGGTCATACCCACGTGAACATGATTCGAAATTGCTCGAATCAAGCTAAACCTCTGTCCACGATGCGCGATTAGAAAACCCAGTATGCTTTTGACGATTGGTTCCATCTGTAGGACCTGACACCAACGCCAACCACGAGCAGATCGGTCCCGCCGGATCAAGATAGACATCATCCGCGCGCAATCGACCTGCGGCCAATGCAATCACAGACTTAATGAAGCACTGCGCCTTGCAACACCGTTGGATCGACGCAGGATGGTCGTCATCGGCTCGCAAGGCCCACGTAGTGACCTAAGCGAAGCTCGAAGTCCCCTTCTTTCTGGAGACCGTTGGCCATCAACTTACCAATCAGTGCTTGCGTCTCCGGCCAGGTGGTCGTGCCAAGAAAGAACTGGTTCGATCCCCAACGATCAGCTTCCGACGGCACACCCGCCCGAGCATTTACCAACTGTTTTGCGAGTCTGAGGGCGCGGAGTTCGAAGCTTGCGACACGGCGGGCAAAGTCGTCAACGAAAGCGTCAAGTTCGGCATCGGGAACCGAGCGGTTTACCCAACCGTATCTCTCGGCCATATCGGCGCTGAAGTCGTTTGCACCGCAGATGATCTCAAGCGCGCGCGAGCGTCCCGCCAAAGCGCACAACCATTCCGTAGCGCCTCCTCCTGGGACCACTGCCACCCCAACCTCAACTTGCGCGAACACAGCCTTCTCTTTTGAGGCGAAGCGTATGTCGCAGGCAAGCGCCAATTCCGAACCATGGCCGCGGGCTCGGCCGCGGACCTTCGCGACGCTAACTACGCTCGACTGCGCCAAGCGCGTAACAAACTTTGGCCACGCACTGAACTCAGCAGCGCCGGGCTGATCAGGAATCACATCTCCGCGCTCCAAGTCGTAATGGGCGATGAAATAATCCGAGTTTTCGCTGTCGAAGACGACAACCTTAACCTCCCTGTCGGCATCGATCGCGTCCATAAGAACGTTAAGCTCTGCAAACATCTCCGGATCATAAAGATTAATTGGCGGGTTCTCAATCGTGACGCGCCAATAGCCGGGCGTCACCTTCGATATGGTCAAGCGATTAATGATAGTCATCTATGAGCTCCCAACGTGAGTGGCATCGGCAGCCGGCGCACTCGACGATGGATGACCAGAGCATCGCCGATGCCGAAAGTCTTCCGAATCGGTATACATTTTTTATTTAATCGCACTGTGATCGAGCCATTTTACGTCTCTGTATCTGCTCCCTCATGGGCCGCCGGCTCGCTACCACTTCATCTATTCTCCAACTACGGACCGATTGATGATTGCGAATATCTCGTCGATTGGTGCGGGCGGCATGGTATTGAAGGTTTTATCGAGAACCTCACCCAATTCATTAGCGTCGCCAAGTACTCGCTCATATACTTGTTCGCCGTCGCGTGCCTCAATCGTCAGCTGGTTATTAACTAGCTTGTAACGCTTATCGCGGCTGACGCGCTGCATCATCAATGTCGACGTGAACGGCACAAACGGACTAGTCGATGCATACCAATTGCCCAACTCGTAGTCCGACGGGAGTGGTGGTTCCAAGTCGAAGGCAAACATCGTCCGCCATCCGGTCGGTCGCTTTGTACTGAGCCAAAACAGGCCGCCGGCCTCGGCGAACCGGTAGGTGCCCATCGCTGTCCTCTGCGCTATATTGCTCTCGAGCCGTAACGGTGCGTCGAGCATGCAAGCACCAAAGCCGGCATCCGCGATATACGGTCCGTCGGGCAAATCGACTTTGAGCAGCATATGTATCTTCGGACCGAGAGGACTGTCGGCCTGCGACATCCAACGCACCCGCGCGCCAAGCCCCGTGACTTTAAAGCCTACCGCTTCAAGCGCTCCCTTCAAAACTGCATTCTGCTCAAAGCAGTAACCACCGCGTCGCGAGGCCAAAAGCTTGTGCTGCAACGAAGCCATGTCCAACTTGACAGGGCGGCGCAACAGCGGGTCCAGTCCCTCAAACGGAATTGCGTTGACATGAGCGGCATGAATGGCCGACAGCGTCGTCAAATCCTGCTTGATCGGTCCAGCGAATCCAATGCGCTCAAAGTAGCAATCTAGCCGAAGTTCATCCGTCATAACACGTTCCACATGACGATGATTTGATCTCGTTGAACAATCGCACCTTTTCCGCATCGATGAATTCGACGGGTAGACTTGAGTTGTTGGCTTTGACATCAACCGCCATGACTCGCCGCATCGAGACCCATCTATCCTCCAATGTTGACCTCGATGCCCTGTAATTATGCGACAGCGATGAGGGTATGCTTGGTGGGCTACAGTTTCATGAACGGACTCTGGGTTTGCGTTACACCATTCATAGAGCTACGAACCCGATCATCACGGCCCGATTTGCAGGACGACGATCGGTGGGCTGCGTAGCTACATTTATAACGCTGAAGCCCTTAGCTACTGCCGTTCAAAATGTCTCAAATCTTCAATCCACTACCAAATCATCTAGCCGTTTTCAAAGCTGCGCGGATCTTCTGTGGTTTGCCACGTCACCCCCAGCGCACGCCTCCATAACCTGTGAATGGTGGCCATACCACCAAGCGTACCAAAACAGCTGATGACTAAAATCAACGTCAGATGTCAGCATTTCAGCTTATCTCTGCCAACAGGCCGAAATAATATCCCCGGAGAGTGGCCGTCCGATCGGCCGCCATCCTCCGCCCAGTCGCTGTGCAGAAATTCGCTGCAAGGCGCAATAGCTTTGCCTGAAAATGATCTAGTGCGTAGGACATGTCATCGAGGTCTCTGTGTTCTGCCGCCGGATCGGAGGGGTCATAGATCGACGCCTTGCGCATGCCGGCAAGATAGAAGCACCGCGCGACGCCGATAAATCCCATAGCATCCAATCGGTCCGCATCCCGAAGGATTTTTGCTTCTAGGCTGGTCGGTGGAATTCCGGCTGAAAAACTATGCGCCTCTATCGCATGCTGAACTTGGTTGATGCGGTCTTCTTGCCAGCAGAGCGACGAAAGAACCTGACTGGCCTTGGTCGCGGCTAGACGGGAAGCTATGCTGCGCTCTGATGAACTCTTGTCTACCCAAATGCAGTCGTGAAGCAATGTAGCGGCAAGGAGGATTTCCGTATCGCCTCCTTCTTCCTCCACAATCTTCTCAACGTTCCGCCAGACTCTAAGCAGATGCGTGCTGTCATGTGCCCCATCACGAGCATCGGAGGCATGTGGAAGCAGTGCATGGAACAGGTCCACATGGGGGAAGCGGCGGTCGGACATGGCGACGTTCAATGCCATCTTTCCGGCAAACCAGAGATATCCAAATGGACAACACCGCAACCAGCATCTAGTAGCCCCTCGCTGTTTCCGTCCCATTGTCCCGCTTGGATGCGGTGTGGGATTTCGGGGTATACGGGCTCCCAGACCTCTACGAATCTTGGCCGAAACGTTCCACCGACCGCGCAAACCGCGGGATTTCTTGAGCGATTGGAAGGAATTCCTCTAGATTCTGCCACAGTGATACATCAAAATTTTTTTACCTTCACCGCCAAACTGTAGCCTACTCCTCGTTCGGTTAGGATTATGTGCGGCGTACCGTGGCCAACTTCGATCTTGCGCCGCAACCTCAGAATCATGACGTCGATGGTGCGATCGAAGATGTCGTCGTGGTGGCGACTTGCCGCCATCAACTGGTCGCGTGTAAGCGGTTGTTGCGGAGTCTCGAGAAGAGCAACTAAGAGGCTGTATTCTCCTCTCGTCAACTCGACGTTTGCGTTGGTGGGGCTTTTGAGCGTTTGATCCAGCCGGTCGAGCACCCAACCACTAAATCTATATCCACGTATCTGTCAATTCGCTGCTTGCGGACTATCCATAAGCTCGCGTCGGCGGAGAACTGCGCGGACCCGCGCCAACAGCTCTCCGAGGCCAAACGGCTTTGTGATATAGTCGTCCGCGCCAAATTCTAGACCAGAAACTCGATCGCTTTTTTCGACGTGACGGCCGGTTATCACGATGATTGGAATGTCAGAGCTCGATCTGATCGAGCGAAGCAGATCAAACCCATCGGTCTCGCCCAGCCGAAGATCGAGAAGAATCAAGCGTGGCTTTCCGCAAGTTAGGAGACGACGTAATGTGCGTTGGTTCGAAGCGGTTAGGGTTGGTAGGCTTCTATCCTCGAAATAATTCGAGACCATTTCCCTTATTTCTGGATCGTCATCGACGACAATTACGTGACCGCGCTGGTCGATGCTCTTAGTCATACGGCCTCGCGCCGAAGCTCATGTAAGGTTTTCGACCTATGCCGCGTTCGTGGCGGTCCAGCCATCGGTAAACCGCGGCCCCGCCGGGCTTCAGCAGCTTCAGCGAAATCTGTTGTGAGCCGGCGCCCCGAGTGGAGATCCGGTTGAGCCACCGTCGACTACGATCTCACTTCCTGTGAGATAAGTGAACTCGTTAGATGCAAGAAACATTACAGCGTCGGCGAGTTCATCCGCTTCGGCAAGCCGGTTCAGAGGGATGGTCGTTGCAAGCTCTTGCTCAAGCGCGACCAATTTTTCAGCGTCAGGCGCTAGGCTCGACCAAATCGGTGTCTTTGTGGCTCCTGGCGTCACCTGGTTGACCCGGATCCGGCGTCCGGCCAACTCGGATGCCATGACACGCGTCATCGATCGGACGGCGCCCTTTGTTGCGGCGTAGGCCGAATAGTAGGGCCAACCCATGACCGCGTGAACAGAGCCGTTGAGAATGACCGAGCCGCCGTCGTTGATGTGCGGAGCTGCAGCCTGCACGGTGAAAAAGACGGCTGTCAGATTTGTCTCGATAATCACATTGAATGCATCGAGCGTCGTGTCGCCGATACGGCTGATGCCGCTGGCACCGGCATTCGCGAACAAAATGTCGAGCTTGCCAAACGCCGACACGGCCTTTTCGATGGCTGTCTCAATCCCTTTAACGTCACGCAAGTCGGTTTGCAGCGGTAGCAGGTTAGGGCCAAGCATAGCCGCTGCTTCCTGAAGCGTTTTTTGACTTCGCCCGGCGATCGCGACCCTCGAACCTTCCGCGATGAATCGCTTGGCCGTTGCGAGCCCGATGCCGCTGTTACCACCTGTGATGAAGGCCACTTTACCCTTCAACTTCATATAGAACTTCCTAATCTGGTTTAATGATTGAACTACATGTATAGACAAATGTGGTTTAAAGTTGCAACAGGAATTCCTATAATGGTTAAATGAAAAGGACCCGGTTTGATTCTGATATTTGTGCAATCGCACGCACGCTCGACGTGATTGGCGATTGGTGGTCGGTACTGATCATTCGAGACGCGCTCGGTGGTTTGCGCCGCTTCTCGGATTTTCAGCAGAAGCTAGGCGCCTCCAAAAACATACTGACCACCCGGCTAAAAGAGTTAGTCGCAGCCGGGATACTGAAGACGGGTCCCGCCTCTGACGGAACTTCTTATCGAGAATATATCCCAACGGAGAAGGCCCTAGCTTTATTGCCGGTTCTGATCGCGCTCGCCCAATGGGGTAGCGATAACCTCTTCGACAAGGGCGAAATTTGCTCGGTTCCCGTTGATGCCGCCAACCGAAAGCCGCTGGCGAGAATAAAACTGCAAGCACGAGATGGTCGCGACCTATCCGCCTCCGATATCCTGATGACCACCTTCGGCTCGTGCTGATAGCAAAGCTTCCCTTGAATAGGGCGAATAGCATCTTATTGGGGAGGCTGTCTTTCAAGCCGCGCTAATTCTCGCTCAGCCGAGGCTTGCACCATATCCTTCTGTTCGTGGCCAGCCGCCCTTCGCAACCAGAACAGCGCTTTATCGATGTTCTTGGGCAGGTCCTGCCCTCGCTCATATTTGCGGCCGAGCCAATATTGCGCTTCTAGATTTCCGCGTTTCGCTGCTTCTTGATACCAGTAAATTGCCTTAGCCTTGTTTCTCGACACACCTCTTCGCCCGAACTCATAAGCGCGACCCAGCTCATAGAGGGCCACCGCATAGCATTGATCATTCTCGACAGAATCAGAGCTGTCTGTTGGGTAGATGGCGGGGTGAGTGAATTCCTGTGCACCGGTCACGCGCATGGCTAGTCCGACCGGATCGGGCGGCGCCGTATCCCCCCGCCAAGCGATGTGAAGGTCCGGTCGCAGCAGGAAGACTTTAAAGCCGTAGACCGTCCGAATCTCAGGCTCGTCGAGCCGAACAATCCTGAGCGGGATGCCCAACTTGCGAAATGCGTTCTCAAGCAATTGGGTCTCCGCATTGCCCTCTAGGTCGAGCAATGTAAAGTCATGACCGAGCACGTCGTGAAGTGCGGCTCCGTTCTTGAGCCACATATGTGGAATGCGAACGCCTGGCCTCGTATCTGGCGTATAGATAATCGTGTCCCATTCGGCGACGTTACCAGGCTCCTCCGCGATCAGGGGAGAGCCGCCGTAGCTATAGCCTAACTCAATTCCGCGCATGTCGTGCATGCGGCGATGGTTGACAGTCGCAGAAACGGCTATAGCGGCCCTCACCGCCGCGCCCTCAGCGGTGTCGTCACGAACGTTAGGCGTGACCAGCCTCCGCCAAGTCTCTGCACTCGCCGCTGCCCATCCGGAAGCGTCACGAATGCGCAATCCCACCGGGCGGCGCTCGCGCTCATAGGAGTCGAGTAAGCGAGGTCCACCCCACCCATTGATGGTACCTGCCAACTTCCAAGAAAGATCAAACGCATCACCGACGCCGGTGTTCATGCCGAGTTCACCAGCTGGAACTACGACATGCACGGCATCGCCGGCTAGAAATATACGGCGATCTCGATAGTGCTCTGCAACTAGTAGGTCGTGATGCCAAGGCAGAACGTGGCGAATATCGATCTGGCAAGAAAATCCGATAACTTCGCGAATTATCGCTTCGAAATCAGTCCCGGGGGGCAAGCCTGTGTGTAAGGTAAACTCGGTACGGCTTCCCTGCACCACTAACGTCTCAACACCGTGATGAGCAAAGATGTAGTGCCTACCCTTACCGATTGGTATTTTCGCAAATAGGTCGTCCGACCTAAATATTACTTGGCAGCTTCGACGGAATCTTCCTTGTCCTTCAAGTTTGATTCCAAGTTGGTCGCGGACGATGCTCTGTCCGCCGTCGCAACCGACAAGGTAATCGCTCTGTAGAACCCTTTCAGAGCCATCCCGCAGTCGCACTCGGGCATTCACGCCGGCGCCATTTTGGCAAATATCGAGGAGTTCGCTGCCGTAGCGGATCGCTACGTTCGGCGTAGACTGAGCTACCTCTTTCAGCAGGGGCTCCAAGTCGTTTTGCGAGACCAATTGACACGGTTCGAGAGGGAGAGAGCCGTCGCGGCAAGCTGCGATTTGAGCGCGCGCTTTATCGACAGACGGATATGGCAGTATCGCCAGCGGGGGATCGCAGAGCCGCGTTACGATTAAGACATCCATCGACGCGTTCGCAGGATAACCCAAGGAGCGGACTCGATCAGCGATGCCGATGCGGCGGTAAAGCTCCATTGTCCGCGAGTTTGAACGATCCATTTTTGGCCAAGGCGCGGTCGTCAGATTACGTTCAATCAGCAAGCAGCGGATACCACGTCTTCCTAAATCGATTGCCAAGGTCAGTCCGACGGGGCCCGCTCCCACGACGATTACATCGTATCGTTCGACGCCGACCATGCGCTCTTCGCTCCAAAACCTCTTTGCGACAAATGTGAAGCTAGTCGGCTACAATTTCATGAATGGAATCTCGACTTCTGTTACACCATTCATAGAAACCTCACGACTCCCGTCGAAACCGACGTCCTGGCACAGCAATTCACGGCGGAGCCTCGAAACGATTACTGACGTCAGGCTCTTGCGAAGCGCATCATCAATAGCAACATCTCGCACGACATTTGCGATCCGAGCAAACTGTCATTTGCGTTTCAAGACTGAAAACGTCGACACACTAAGGAAGCTTCAACCATGGAACGCAAGCTCTCCGGACGGTCAACTCTTCTGTCCAGTCCGCTATTGATCTCATCTGAAGCCGGTGAGACCTTTGCCACGAGCCGCCTCGGCATTCACTGGAAAATCGATGGGCTACAAACCGGTAGTCGCTTCTCTGTTGTTCATCATCAATTGCCGCCACGTAAACTGGCGGCACCCTTGCATCGTCACCACCGGGAAGACGAGCATTCCTATGTGCTGACGGGCACTTTAGGGGCTCTGCTCGGCGATGACGTCGTGACGGCCGAACCCGGGACATGGGTCTTTAAGCCGCGAGGGCAATGGCACACGTTCTGGAACGCAGGTGACACCCCGTGCGAGATCATCGAAGTGATTTCACCTGCCGGCTTCGAAAATTATTTTCGTGAATTGCGGGACATCTGGCCCGACAGAACCAAAGCTGCTTTGGTTCGTCAAAAATATGAATTGGACATGGATTTAAACAGCGTTTCCATTTTGTGTACGCGCTTTGGCTTGATTTAATCAACAAACCGATCGGCATTGTGTGAGTACTGACGCAATTAGAGCAAGCCCAGTAGCGACTTGCGTTCTAGCTTTCCGAGTGCGTTTCTCGGGATCTCACTGACGATCTTCACCCTCTCAGGCATCTTGTAATCCGCAAGTTTCTTTCTTGCGGTTGCGAGGATGCTGTCTATCTCGTTGGGGCTTGCTTCGTTGGCGAGTTGAATGACGGCAGCGACCCGCTGACCGAGCGTATCGTCCGGAACACCAAAGATGGCTACATCGCGTACGGAGGGATGAACTTGAAAGATGCGTTCGACCTCAACCGGCGAGATGTTCGAACCACCTCGGATGATCAGATCCTTTTTGCGGCCGACGAACCAGATATCGCTGCCCTCGCCCAGGCGGGCAAGGTCGCCGGTGGCAAACCACCCATCCTGTTTTGGATCGTCTATCCGGTCCGTGCCCATCCAATAACCCATTGTTACACTAGGCCCTCGAACCAGCAATTCACCGACCTTGCCCCGAGTGACCAAGGCACCGTGCTCGTCAATCAGACGCGCCTCCATGTTGCCCACGATCCGGCTGACGGGTCCGATCTGCTGGCCGGACGCCAATGGTCCGGTTTCGGTGGATGACCAGAAGGCGTACAGGGGCACATCGAATACATCGTGGAACCTCTGCTGTAAGTTTGAGGAAGTAAAATCTCCGGCACTGAGGCAAGTCCGCAACGAACCGACATCTCGCCTGCGTGCGCACTGTTCTGTGATAAGTTCGGCAAACATGAAAGGTAAGCCGAGCGTCCAGCTGCACCGATGCTTCTCAATCGCATCTAAAACGATTGCGGCATTGAAACGCTCCAACAGTACGACGGGTGCTCCGAAGCGCATGCAGGCAAGAAACGTCCTGAGCCCAGCAGCGTGAACCATTGGCAGAGCGATAATCGGGATCTGTTTCCCATCGAGGCCTAAATCGCGGTACAGATCTATGGTCGCCGATAGAGTCGTCTGTGTGTGCGCCACGAATTTTGGTTTACCGGTTGTCCCAGAGGTCGTCAGGAGCAAGCTGGGGCTGCCTGCGTCGGAAGTTGAAGGGCTTAACGTACCACCTGCACGTTCTAGCAGTCTGATCCACGGCTCCGCTGGGCCATATTTCTCCAGTTGGCCAACAACAAAGCGTCCCTTTGCCGCGAGCACCTCCGGTTTTATCGCAGAATCCTGCGGGTAAAGACGCGCCTGCCCAAGATAAAGAGAAGGCTGCAGTCGCTCTACGAGCGATTTCAGTTCGTCGGCCTTGAGTCTTGTATTCAAAGGCGCGGCAATTGCACCAACCAGGAACGACGCATAATACGCGGTCACGAGTTCGGGCGTGTTGCCCATGTGGAGCGCCACGCGATCACCTGCCCGTATGCCTACGGCTATAAATGCCGCGGCTAGGCGATCTACTTCAATCGCCAAGCGACGGTAGCTCCAAATATCGTCGCCTATCACAAACGCCACCTCGTTAGGACGGCGGTCAACTTGATGGAACAGATCATCGATTGGTGTCATATTTTACTTCAACTGTTACAGCACCCTAGGGAACTACGACGGACCCTGACCGCGGCCAAGATTAGGCTCACCGGGCTTAGATCTGTCACCAAGAACTCGGGTCTCCCGAGCGGTTGGCCACGCGATCCTCGCTTCATAGCTCTAGCCGACGACAGTGCGCATGGTGAGCTACCGTTTCGTGAACGGATTTTGCTTTCGAGTTACGACATTCACAAAACCTCCCCTCAAATGATCCCGACTAGCCGGGGGATGGGGAGTGTGTGGACGACGATGAGACGACCTACCGAAGCGCTGGATAGTCTGTATAGCCTTCTGCGCCCGTCGCGTAGATTGTCGACATATTGACGCGGTTGAGCCTGGCGCCCTTGTGAAAACGCTTTGGTAGATCGGGATTAGCAATAAAGGCCTTTCCGAACGCCACAGCGTCGGCGTGCCCGGCTTTGATTTCTGCACGAGCGCTCTCTGCCTCATACTCTTCGTTGGCGATTAACGTGCCTCCGAACGCTTGTTTTAACTTCGGCGCTATGCTGTCGTCTCTGCGAGCTTCCCTCGTGCAGATGAATGCGACTCTTTTCTTTCCAAGTTCCTTGGCCACGTAGCAGAAGGTTTCGGCTGGATTGGAGTCGCCCATCGAATGAACGTCGCAGCGCGGCGCGAGATGCATGCCGACGCGGCCTGGTCCCCAGACGGAGATCGCAGCGTCTGTGGCCTCGAGCATGAGGCGTGCCCTGTTTTCAATGGGGCCGCCATATGCGTCAGTCCGTCTGTTGGTGCTGTCCTGGAGGAATTGATCAAGTAGGTAACCATTCGCGCCATGAAGCTCGACGCCATCAAAATCTGCGGCCTGAGCGTTTTGAGCTGCCTTGCGAAAGGCCTCGACGACACTCGCAATCTCCGCAGTTTCTAGAGCTCGCGGGACAGGATGGAGGCGCTCCGGACGAAGATGGCTGACACTGCCGGATGCTGCAATCGGGCTGGGTGCGACCGGCAGTCGACCGTCGAGCAGCGATGGATCGGAGATGCGCCCGACATGCCATATCTGCATGAAGATGCGACCTCCGGCGGCGTGGACTGCGGAAGTGACGCCCTTCCAACCTGATATCTGCTCGGCGGACCAGATCCCCGGTACACCAGAATAGCCAACACCCATCGGGGTAACGGGGACACCCTCCGTAATTATTAAACCTGCGCTGGCGCGCTGCGCGTAGTATTCCGCAATGAGAGCGTTCGGGACGTGGCCAGCGTCAGCTCGAAGGCGAGTCATAGGCGCCATCACGACGCGGTTTGGTAGCGTCAGGTCGCCTAGGCGTAGCGCATGGAAGAGGGTTGTCATTTCGGGGAACCATTCGGAGCGCGCTTGGTGCAGCGCGAGTTGATTGCGTTTGAGTAGTTTCGTAAGACGACTCGTCTTGTTGCATCATTGAACCAGATTGCCCATATCGGTTCTGGTTTAATCATTCAACCACTTTTTACGCAATTGTTCTGAGGGTCTCGATGAAGCGCAAGAGTCTGACTAGGAAGAGCCTTAAAAGGATGAAGCTAGTGACCACAAACCTCGAGGGCGATCTGTGCAAGATCGCGAGATCGCTCGACGTGATCGGCGATGGATGGTCTCCACTCATCGTGCGCGAAGCGATTGAAGGTTCGAAGCGTTTCGGTGAGTTCCAACGCAACTTGGGTCTTGCACGAAACATTCTTGCAGCGCGCCTGCGCGCGCTCGTGGAAGACGGCCTGCTCATGAAGGCACCGGCCTCCGAAGGTTCAATTCGCCAAGAATACCTCATCACGAAGAAAGGATTGACACTGATGCCCGTCCTCGTGGCCTTGGCGCAGTGGGGGCACGACCATCCGTTGGAGAAAAAAGCCGGCGTGCGGGCACTTTATCGTGCAAAGCCGAAACAATCGGGCGATACCTGAAAGCCACAGCTTCTGGCGCAAGATAAATAGCAATCAGCTTTGGCCTGAATTTAACTTCCATGCCTCCATCTTCAACAATGACCACCGAGTGCGGGCCGATACAGAGTTCCTCGGATGGCCACCTCGCCTTCATAGCGAAAGTTCGCAACGGAGGCTTGCGCGCACGAAAGCTACAACTATATACTTTAGTGCTCAACCAATCGGGGTTTTTTATGACTGACAATTCATCCAACAAGCCCGTCGCGATCGTCACCGGCGCGTCAGCTGGTATCGGTATGGTCTACGCGCAGCGCCTGGCGGCCCGCGGGTTCGATTTGATTCTAGTTGCTCGCAGAGCCGACCGTCTCGTGGCACTTTCGAAGGAAGTACAAGACAAACACGGCACTAAGGTCGAGATCGTCGCAGCTGATCTGACGGATCCGGCTGATCTCGCACGGCTCGAGAAGCTCGTGGCCGCCGACAAACGCGTCAGCATGCTCGTCAACAACGCTGGGAACGCGAAGCTGGCGCCCATGTCGCGCACCTCGACCGAAGATGCCGCTTCGATGATCGCTCTGAACATTACTGCGCTGGTGCGGCTCACTCAAGCCGTGCTTCCGGGGTTCCTCGCGAAAAACTCTGGCTCGATCATCAACATTGCATCGGTGCTTTCGTTGCACTCTCTCCCAATCAGCAGCGTCTACAGCGGCACGAAGGGCTACGTCCTGAACTTCACCCGCGGCCTGCAGGCTGAATTGGCCGGAACGGGCGTCAAGGTTCAGCTGGTCTTGCCGGCCACGACTTCGACGGAGCTTTGGGATCTCGCTGGCGTTCCCCTTTCGCAGTTGAACCAGTCGTCCATTATGAGTGCTGAGAAGATGGTCGACGCGTCGCTCGCTGGATACGACCAGGGCGAGGCAGTCACATTTCCGTCCGTCGACGACGCGAGTTTGTGGAGCGCCTACGACGCCGCGCGCGGAAATCTGTTCGCCGCAACACAGACCGGTCGGCCCGCATCCCGCTACGGCGTGAACTAACGGCCGATGCCGGCGTCACAAACCCTTCTCCATCGCTGCAGTCCTCAGGACGCGCCGGCCTGATCGCGTCTCGACGCCTGCAACGGGAACGGCACCACGCCGCCAATCCACGGCAAGATAGGATTGATCTTGCCGCTTGCTGGCGACGTAAACGCTTTGGGCAGGAAGACAGGAGCCGGCTAATTCATAGCTATCGGGGGATCGCTCTGGTCTCCTAAATGCGATGAATTCGATCGCCGAAGCAGCGTACATACGGCGCACGCGATCGTAGTCGTCTGGGTCCAGACCGTTTGAAGTGAAAGGCTTCCCATGATCCAATCAACATCGGACATCTCTCGCATCTTACGGAAGGGGGTCACCTGCCTCGCGATGTGTTGCCTGCTCGGGACAACCCCCGCTCTGGCGCAAGGCATTGACTTCGAGAAGACGCAAATCCACACCGAAACTGTGGCTCCAAATTTCTACGCACTGCGCGGATCTCCAAATACCGACCCCCTGCATCCAGATGCAGCAGGCGGCTGCGTCGGCATATTTGTGGGCTCCGATGGCGTCTTCATGGTAGACGCGTCCTATCCGCAACTCTCTCAAAAAATCATCGATGCCGTCCGCATTATAACACCGTGGCCAATCAAATACCTTGTCAACACACACGCACATCGGGACCACGTGTCGGGGAATGCGAATTTCGCGAGGCTCGGCGCCACGATTTTGGCCAGTGGAGAGACCCGTCAAAGAATGGACGGTCCGCAGCCTCCCGAAGACAACGTTTCCACGACAGATCCCGCTCGATTGCCCACGATCACTTACGGACGCGGCGATCCGATCAAGATTTGGATGGGCTCCGAAATCGTGGATCTCATCCCGGTGATCCGAGCCCACACCGACGGTGACACCATCGTCAAGTTTGAGAAGTCAGACGTCGTGATGACCGGAGATTTCTATCGCAGCTACGGCTATCCGTTTATCGACGCATCTGTGGGCGGGACCGTCGAAGGCACGATCGATGCTCTCGACACACTCCTTCGCGTTAGCGGACCGGGAACGAGGTTCGTCCCCGGTCACGGTGTCGTCGTCGGTCGCCAAGCCGTCGCGGCCCAGCGCGACATGATCGTCGACGTTGTCGCTCGCGCGAAAACGATGATCTCTGACGGCAAGACGCGCGACGAAGTCCTATCGGCCAGGTTGACCGCTTCCTATGATGCGACGGTTCCGGGGGGCGCCGACCATCTACCCGGTAGCACGGCAACGACGGCGGATCGCTTTGTCAACGCTGTCTACTCGGAACTCCAGTCAAAGCAGTGATTCCCAAGGCGCGCGATCCGCTCCTGCTCGCCGGCCGATTTCTTTCGGCCTCGCATACAGCGAACGAATTCACCGCGCCCACCAAAATGATCAGGTTTGATTTGGCTTGCCGTTCCACGAACGATAGGTGTTCAACAGCACTCCCCATCTTCCAAATAAGTCACCTGAGTTTGAACCTAAAAATGAACCTCCTCGCCGCGTTTGATAGCGCCGTACGCACAACTCCCGATAAGCCATTTATTCGCTTTGAGGGCTTATCAATCTCGTATCGAGAAATGAAGCGGCGCTCGCAAATTGCTGCTGGTGTACTTGCTGCCAATGGAGTCGGCCCGGGTGATACTGTTGCGCTGATGTGTTTCAACACGCCCGCGTTCGTGGAGGCGCTTCTGGGCGCCTGGCGTTTAGCTGCGACGGTGGTGCCGGTAAATCACAAGCTCAAGGCACCTGAGGTCGAATACATACTCCGGCATTCCGGCTCCAAGGTGCTCCTGTTCGACGCGTCACTTGTGAACGCCATTTCTGGAATGGATGGTTGGATCACGACCCTCAGCACCGGTGGCTCGACCTCGTCACGGGATTTCGATGGCTTGATGCGTGAGACAAGCGCAATTTCAGGTATAGAGCCCAACGATGAAGCCATAGCTGAAATCCTCTACACATCTGGCACGACCGGCAAGCCGAAGGGATGTATCCTCACGCATCGGAGTGTCGCCTTCGCCGCGATAACCATGGCGTTGGCAGTATCAATCACCCGCGACGCACGGACGTTGATCGCGATGCCGATATGGCACTCCTCTCCCCTTAACAATTGGTTCGGCGGTACCGTATATGTGGGAGGAACCGTGATCTTGCTTCGCGAATTCGAGCCACGACAGCTTCTTGCCACCGTGCAGTCGGAGAAGGTTACCTGTTATTTTGGGGCGCCCATCTCCTACGCAGCACCCCTTGAGCTCGAGGACTTCGATTCATTCGATCTTTCCAGCGTGAGGGCGTGGATATATGGCGGCGGTCCGATCTCCGTCGCTGCAGCCAGAAGATTCACAGCGCGCTATCGCAGCAACAATTTCTATCAGGTTTACGGAATGACCGAAACCGGTCCTGCCGGCACCGTGCTTTATCCCGACGAACAGTTTGCCCACGCTGGCTCAATCGGTCGCACGGCGATGCCTGGTGTGGATATCCGACTGATACGTGAAAACGGGGCGGACGCAATTCGCGGTGAGTCCGGGGAACTCTGGATGCGCGCCGACAGCACGATGTTGGGCTACCTGAATGACGATGCCGCAACAAACAACGCCTTCGCCGACTCGGACTGGTACCGGACAGGCGACTTGGCCCGAACTCGATAACGACGGCTACCTATTTATCGTCGATCGACTGAAAGACATGATTATCACCGGCGGCGAAAATGTCTATTCAAAGGAAGTCGAAGACGCTCTCACTGAACACCCATCAATCGCCGACGCAGCGGTGTTCGCTGTGCCGCACGAAATCTGGGGT
This sequence comes from uncultured Alphaproteobacteria bacterium, assembly GCA_963756215.1. Classification (GTDB taxonomy): domain Bacteria; phylum Pseudomonadota; class Alphaproteobacteria; order Rhizobiales; family Xanthobacteraceae; genus Bradyrhizobium. The sequence goes on from CAVWMY010000010.1 coordinate 514,457, forward strand.
GAAACTGTGGCCGCCGAGATCGTAATGAAATGCTCGATGACACTGACGCCAGACGATATCCGCCATTACCTTGAGAGCCGGCTGGCACGATACAAGATTCCACGTCTGGTCTATTTTTCCGAGCAGCTGCCGCGAACACCCACCGGCAAGATTCAGAAATTCGCGCTACGGGAGATGCATTCGAATGATAGGTTTAATGCAACCAGTCATGGTGATGGATAGTCGTGCTCCTATAACTTTCAATCTCAGCGAAATCTGTTGTGAGCCGGCGCCCCGAGTGGAGATCCGGTTGAGCCACCGTCGACTACGATCTCACTTCCTGTGAGATAAGTGGACTCGTTAGATGCAAGAAACATTACAGCGTCGGCGAGTTCATCCGCTTCGGCAAGCCGGTTCAGAGGGATGGTCGTTGCAAGCTCTTGCTCAAGCGCGACCAATTTTTCAGCGTCAGGCGCTAGGCTCGACCAAATCGGTGTCTTTGTGGCTCCTGGCGTCACCTGGTTGACCCGGATCCGGCGTCCGGCCAACTCGGATGCCATGACACGCGTCATCGATCGGACGGCGCCCTTTGTTGCGGCGTAGGCCGAATAGTAGGGCCAACCCATGACCGCGTGAACAGAGCCGTTGAGAATGACCGAGCCGCCGTCGTTGATGTGCGGAGCTGCAGCCTGCACGGTGAAAAAGACGGCTGTCAGATTTGTCTCGATAATCACATTGAATGCATCGAGCGTCGTGTCGCCGATACGGCTGATGCCGCTGGCACCGGCATTCGCGAACAAAATGTCGAGCTTGCCAAACGCCGACACGGCCTTTTCGATGGCTGTCTCAATCCCTTTAACGTCACGCAAGTCGGTTTGCAGCGGTAGCAGGTTAGGGCCAAGCATAGCCGCTGCTTCCTGAAGCGTTTTTTGACTTCGCCCGGCGATCGCGACCCTCGAACCTTCCGCGATAAATCGCTTGGCCGTTGCGAGCCCGATGCCGCTGTTACCACCTGTGATGAAGGCCACTTTACCCTTCAATCTCATAGGGTCATCTCCGCTATTTGTACTCATTACCAGTGGCGTTCGACTGTTCTTGCTGTCGCGTTAGCATCCATTGTGACGTTCTGGAAACGTCCTGGTTTCTCTATCTCGGCCCTGGCGCTGTTCATTTCTGAGCTTCCAAGTCGCAGTCGTTTACAACCCTAGGCATGGAAACGATCCGCGAACGCGACACAGTTGCAAGATAGCGCATCCCGACAGGGGCCGCTTGTTGGCGTCTCCACGAGATGAGTGGGCGCCAAGTTAAGCTAATTTACTAATTGCGCTCAGAAAAATGTATTTCGAAATAGCAGGGCACTTTTTCAGGAATGCACGATTAAATCGCGAAGATGAATCGGTCGCACTCGGGACGCAACTCTTCTATTCCGGAAGCGCCAAATAGACTGCGAGCGTATCCCACTTTGTCGATCGCCGGAATTCCGCGGCGTCGTCTAGAATAAATACGCACGTGCTCACAGTTAATGGATTCCGTTCACCCGAGCCTGACGAGATTTTAACCCGCATGGACGCAACTGCTTGCAGCCCAGGTCGTAGGCATATCGACCGTCGCTTGTGACCATCAGAGTAATCGCCGGGCACACTGCGCGCAGTTTTCGACGCACCTCACCGCCATTAGGTCAATATGGCAAAGCCCGATCGACTAAGCCGCAACTCTGCGTTTCCGTAAAATCAACTGCGCCATAGATTCTGCCGCGCGACGGCGCGAGCCGCGCCCCAACGAAGAGTTCCGCATGCTCTGGATAGACCGCATTTAGTGCCGAGGCGGCTGACAATATCGCCAGAGTCTCGACTGCCATTCGCGCCGTACGCTCGGTGTCCGCACGATGCAATGCTTCGTTGACAAACGCGCAAGCTTCGGCAGCGCCCGGCAGACCGTTGGTTTCCTGCACTAAATTGTACAAAACCTCTGACGCCGCATCGCGCTCGCGGGACAGCGCACGTAGCACGTCGAGACACATCACATTCCCGGATCCTTCCCAAATCGCATTCACTGGAGCCTCCCGGTAATGTCGTGCCAAAACACCCTCCTCTACGTAACCATTCCCACCGAGACTCTCCATAGCCTCGTACAAAAACCCTGGTGCAGTTTTGCAGACCCAGTATTTGATGGCGGGCGTCAGTAGACGTACTCGCGCCGCTGCGCTCGAATTAACCGATGCCTCATCAAACGCCCGGCATTGCCGCATCACCAGCGAGGTCGTTGCTTCTACTTGGAGAGCCAAATCGGCAAGCACCGATTGCATCATGGGTTGATCAACCAGATGCTTCTGGAAAACCGTGCGATGCCGTGAATGATGTACCGCGTGCGCCAGGCCGCTGCGCATCAATCCTGCCGACAACAATGCGCAATCCTGCCGGGTAACCTGCACCATCTGAATGATCGCGCGAATGCCGTGCCCTTCCTCCCCGACGCGAGTGGCATAAGTATCAACGAATTCAACCTCCGATGAAGCATTCGACCGGTTGCCGAGCTTGTCCTTCAGACGTTGAAGATGAATGGTATTGACGGACCCGTCGGGCCTAAAGCGTGGCATGAAAAAACACGTCAATCCTTCCGGAGCCTGCGCCAGTACTAAGAAGGCGTCACACATTGGTGCCGACATAAACCATTTGTGACCCGTGATACGATAAGCGTCGCCGTCCCGCTCGGCCTGTGTCGTATTGGCACGTACGTCGCTGCCACCCTGCTTTTCGGTCATCCCCATCCCAAGAGTCATGCCGCGTTTGGTCCACCATGGCGAGAATGAGGGATCGTACGAACGCGTTGCAATGACTGGCATCGCCTTGGCCAGCAGGTCGGGCTGGACCGCGAGCGCCGAGACTGACGCGCGGGTCATGACGATTGGGCAAAGGTGCCCGGTCTCGACCTGCGCTGCCATAAAAAGCTTTGCTCCACGTATCACTTCGGCAGCTGCACCCGCAGGCTTACCATCTATCGACCAGGTCGAGTTATGCATACCAGCCTTGGCGCTGCGCGCCATCAATTCATGATAGGCCGGGTGATACTCGACCACATCGCGACGGCTCCCTCGCGGATCGAACAACCGAAGCTTTGGCACGTTTTCGTTGGCGAGACGGCCTCTCGCTGCCATGACCTCCGAGCCCCAATGCCGTCCAAATTCCGACAGTCCCTTATGCGCGGTTTGGCCGCCATTAACGGCTACCGCCTCCATCAAAGGTAAGTCCGACACGAACAGATCAACATCTTCAAACGGCGGCGACTGGTTGAACACATCCTTTTGAGCCGTTCTGAAATCCCTCATGGATATTTCTCTCTGTTCCTTATGCTTGGTCGGCACTTCTTCCGCACGCTACTTGCCAATCCTCATCTCACACCTTCCTGCTCGATAGCAGCTTCCGTTGAACGCAGAACCAGCAGCAGCATATTCATCCGAGTTTATCGTCAACTTGACGATGGGATATGCGCAGGGCCGTTTTGGGGCAGCGTTCCTACATGCCGCTCTAACAGAGAGTTGATCGTTACCTGAGACCACCACGGCTTGCGCGCACACAGCCGTTCCTTTTCACTAGAAAACCACGCGTCGAGCGAAGACTTCTCATTGATCCTACGGGCATCGGCTCCTAATCAGCAAATCGAGCGTCGAAGCTATTGCTCTGAGGATCCACTCAACGTCCCACTTAACTCTTTTGTCCGCTACCGCGCCGCTCCACGGCCGCGTTCAGGCAAGCGATCAGCGCATCCTCATCAAGCGGCTTGGTGAGAAAGCAGATCGCGCCGTCGTTAATCGCTCGTTTGCGAGAATTGTCTTCCGGCACGGCCGTTATGAATATGAACGGTAACTGATTCCCCTGCCTGCGCAGTAGGGATTGCAGTTGGACGCCACTCATATCGGGCATACTCACATCGGCAATCACGCACCAAACATTGAATAGTTCCGGCGATTGCAGGAAGGCCTGCGCGGAGGCGAATACGCACACGACATAACCGAGCGATCTCACGAGATTGCCTAGTCCGACGCGCGTCGATTCATCGTCATCGACGATTGCGATCACAGGAACTGCGGTCACGGCATTTTTCCTTGGCAGAGAAGCGCACGTGTGCTCGCGAAAGCGGCCAGCCGCTGGCGACAATGTTCCCGGACGCCCGACCTTGGTATCATACTTAGGTTGTGTATTCGGCTAATCTGCTCGCTTGAGGCCTAGTGTCTCGGCCATTCTCACGAGGTCCGCGAACGATCGAGCTTCCATTTTCTTCATCACGTGCCCGCGATGAATTTTTACCGTCGTTTCAGTTACTTGCATCCGATGCGCGATTTGCTTATTCATCAATCCAGCGGTGGCAAGGGCCAAGACCTCGCGCTCGCGAGGAGTCAGTGATGTAAATAGTTGCTCAATCCTAGACGCAACCTTCAGATGATTACGCCTCTTGGCGTCTTGATCGAGCGCCCGGCTCACGGCATCTAACATGTCCTGGTCGCGAAACGGCTTGGGCAGGAAGTCGACGGCTCCAGCTTTCATAGCTTTTACCGACATCGGAATGTCGCCATGCCCCGTCATGAAGACGATCGGAACGTGAACGCCCGAGTTGGCCAACGCATCTTGAAACTCTAATCCGTTTACACCGGGCAGCCGGATGTCAAGCACCAAACAGCTTGGGACATTCGGAAGTTCATAATGGCGAAACTCGGCTGCCGAACTGAATACTTGAACATTGAGGTTCATTGAACGAAACAAATATGTCAACGCAATCCGTACCGATTCGTCATCGTCAATGACGAAAACTACTTGGTCAACGTTACCTTGCATGACGAGCCACCAAGTCCGACCAGCAAATATTCAAAGCATGAGCCATAGTCGATAGCAGCCGTTCGACCTTAATCCGAGATCTCATCATGCAATTCTTCCTATTCAAATCAGACTTCTTCACTCGATGACGTAGGCAAGGTAAATTTGAAGGTTGATCCTGGCTCCTGGCTATTGTTTAACGCCCATAGCCGTCCGCCGTGCTCCTCAATGATCGATCGGCAAATTGAAAGTCCTATGCCCAGTCCGCCGGGTTTGGTGCTAAAGAACGCATCAAAGAGACGGCCTACGTTCTCCGCGGGAATTCCGCTGCCATTGTCCTTGACGACTATGTCCACCTGACCAGCGTTCTCCTCGTATGTACGAATTATCAGTACTCGGGGCCGGTCCGCGATCGCCTGCATCGCTTCGACACCGTTCATAATCAGATTGATGATCACCTGTTGAAGTTGAACCCGATCCGCGAAGATCGGGGACACGGCGGGCGCGAGTTCAAGCCGCAACGTAACGAGCTGGCCCGCCAGTTCGCGCTGCAGCAAGGCGGCCACCTCGTTGATGAGGTCGCTGATGTCGAGCGGGGTCTTGTCAATGGTCGACTTTTTTAGTAGCCCGCGAACACGCCGGATCACTTCGCCAGCGCGGTTCCCATCCTTGACGATCCATTCGACGGCACCGCGCACATCGCCCAAGTCGGGCTTTTCGCGTCGTAAAAAACGTAGGCAGGCCTGGCCATTGGCGACGATCGCCGCAAGCGGCTGGTTTACCTCATGGGCGATCGACGCGCTGATTTCTCCCAAAGTCGCCACGCGACTGGCGTGGGCAAGGCCAACTTGCGCAACGTGCAATGCTTCCTGAGACTTCTTGGCCGCCGTGATATCAATTAGCGCACCGACAACTTCCTCTTTTCCCGATTCGTAATGGACGCGATGCGCGCGTACGTGAAGATGCTTGATCTGTCCGTCTGGGAAAAGGAGCCGCTGCTCGTAATCATATTCCTGCGCACCGTGGGCGGTGCGTTCAACCTCCTGCCTCAAGTGATTGCGATCATCGGGATGCACGCGCTGAATGATCATATCCATCGAAGGTTTGACGTTGCGATCGAACCCCATGATTTGGTAGGTTTCGTCGGACCAAAAATGCTCATCGCTCGCGGGGTCCCACGCGATGCTGCCCGTCTGGCTGAGCTTTTGTGCCTCTGCCGAATAGGCTTCACTTCTTTGGAGTGCGCGTTCAGCCTGTTTGCGATCTTCTATGTCGAAATTCGTGCCGTACCACCCTATCACGGCACCGTTTTCATCTCGTAGAGCCTCGGCACGAAATACGAACCAGCGATACGATCCGTCGGAACGACGCATCCGCGCTTCGACATCGGAAGGCTTTTCGGACGAGAGCATTTTGAGCCACGCATCAATCAGTCCCGACCGGTCATCCGGGTGAACCGCAGCTTGCCACTCCCAGCCCAACGCGTCCTTGAGAGAGATGCCTGTATAGTCGAGCCAACGCTTATTGAGATATTCCGCAAAACCGTCTGTCCTGGTTCGCCAGGCGAGAGCCGGAATTGTGTCAAGCGTTAAACGGAGCTCGCGTTCAGCCTTAGCGAGCCGTGCCTCGCTCTCTCGCAAAGCCTCCTCAGCTTGGCGCTGTCGAACGACATCGCGCTTACGTTCCGTAATGTCTCGGCAGATCGTCGCTATCGTTGTGCGCGGATCTCCGCCATCGTCGTAAATTATAAAAATTGTTTGAAACACCGCGATCTCGGCATGTGTTTTAAAATGTCGCAGTATCCTTTCACCTTCCCAATGCCCGTCCCGCGAAAGGATCGGGATGATTTTGTCGAGAAACGTTTGATGATCCTCGGCTGGATGAAAATCACTCATATGAAACATCGATATATCTTCATCAACTTCCAGGCCGACCAACCGCCGACCCGCGGAGTTAAGATAGGAGACCGGCCCCTCGACAGACGAATATCCGATAAAATCGTTGCTATTATCGATCACGGACGCGAGTTTCCGCAGCCGCTCATCAGCTTGTTTAGACGCGGTAATGTCCATCGCCGTGCCGATCAGACTAACTCCACCTGATTCGTCTTTCACAGCGCGGGCGACGATACGAATCGTTTTGACGGAGCAGTCAGGCATAAGAAGCCTATGCTCGAAATTATACTCTCTGTTATCGTCGGATATTTCAGCAATATAGCGTCGAATACGATCGTGATCGTCGGGATGCGCTCGCGAAAGCAGCATCTCCATACTGACATCGGGCGCGGGCTCGAGCTCGTAGATACGATAAATTTCTTCAGACCAGACATTGCGGCCACTGCCGACATTAAAAACAAAGCTACCCGTATGAGTAAGCCGTTGGGCTTCCGAAAGAGTCGCTTCCGTTTGTCGCAGCTCGGTATAGAGACGCGCATTCTCGAGGGAAATAGCCGCCTGCGAGGCCAACAGCTTCAATACGGCAAGACGGGCCGGAGTGAATGCATGGGACGCTTGGCTATTCTCAACATACAGAACTCCAACCAACGTGCTCTGTTTTGTCAGAGGTAGGCATAAGATTGAGCGCGCTCGACGTTTTATAATGTACTCATCGTCCGAGAACTCATTCTTGGCCCTCGCGTCGTCCAATAGAATGGTATCCCTTGTTCTAATGACATAGCGTAAGATGCTCTCGGGGAGCTCCGCGGGCTCAATCCGCCTGTGCTGGAGGCTTACACCGATCGTCCCCGCGACCGATTTAGATTCCGCCTCGATCGACCAATCGTCACCTAAAGAGAACAACAAGCCCCGATCACCCCCCGCATGCTCGAGTGAGGTCTTCATGATTGTTTCGATCAACGTTTTTAGTTCTATTTCGCTTGAGATGACCTGCATCACCCTAACGACCGTTGCGAGGTCCAAACGTTCTACCGCTGCGCCTGTCGTGCCAAGTGATTGACGCGGCTCCTGCCGCAGATGAGCATAGTTCTGCTCCATCTGACGAACCTTGCTGTCAGCGCCCCATTGGAGGTAGCAGGCTCGTGCGTTGCGCAGGTAAGCCTTGGAGATTGTCTCAAAGCCGCGCGCGGCGTAGAACCGTGCGGCAAGCTCATTAGCGATACCCTCGTTTTGTATGAACCCGTGCTCGTGGGCTGAGCGGATAGCTTTTTCGTAAAGACGTTCAGCGTCTAGCTCTCGAGATTCGAGGCGAGCAATTTCGGCGCCGACTAATGCCGAGCGGTTTTCGAAGGTTTCGGGACATCCCCTCACCCAAGCGTCAATTTCCTCGTAATGGGCAGCGAGCACATCCAGATGATTTATTCGCGCTTCGGCTTCCGCGGTGTCACAAATGGCCGCGCGCGCCAACGCACCGTAAAAGTGATATTCAATGATTTCCAGGAATGGCCGCGAAGTCCGGAGAAGGCCGTCAGCCTTTGCTGCTGCCGCGAGAGCGCCCGTATAGTCATGCGCAAAGAAGTACGCTTGAATTTGATGCGTCCAGTACCACGACGCTACCAGTCCAAGCCGCCCACCGCCTTGCTCCAGATGTGCCTCGAACCAGCGGTTGTCCAGTCCCGCATCCTCTACAAACCCGACGTCTAGGTTGCATCCGCGAAGCGTACGAATCAGTAAAAGTTGCTCGATAAAAGAGTTGATCGCTTGACCGGATCGTGCAAGCTTCCTGGCAAAACCTAGCGCCCGCTCCGCCTCCAGCTGCACTTCCTTAAGCGGCAGTCCTGAAACGAAGAGGTTGGTGATCAAACTTCTGCAGCTGTACACCGCAAAGGTAAGGTCGCCATCGGCCTTCGCGACATCGAAGGCCCGCCTCAGCAGTACGCGATTCGTGGGCAAATACTGAGTCCAGGGGAGGACAAATGCGGCATACGAGTTGTAAACCCTGGCCTTGTAGCGGCCCAGTCCACGTTTTTCGACGAGATCGTAGCCAAGTTCGCCGAAGCATCGAGCCATCCGATGGTCGCGAAAACCCAGACCCATCAATACGATGTTGAGCGACGCGTAGGCGTAAGCGGAGGCATCGCAGTTGCCATACTCCATGCTGCAGTTCGCCATGCGCAAGAGTACAAGATCGAATAGATTGTTGTCGGTGAATCGCGCTGGCATCCTCAGTTCAGCGAGAACATCCATGGTAACGAGGGCCTTCGGGTCGCTCATCAGCGGGAGATCAATCAGCTGTTCGATCTGCCTGCCCGCGAGGAGGCGCCACATCTGTGCGATCTCTTGGCGGACATCTTCGAAGGTCGGATGTCTCGACCAATCGATACCGGCGTGTCCGAGGTATTCGAGACCAACCTCGACTGCGAGATCGCTCTGATCAAGGATGGCGTAAAGCCCAATTTGCAGACGCGTGACTGCGGCTCTGTCAACCACGTCCTCAGCGCGTTTCGCGAGCGCCGACAGCCGTTTCTCGGCTGAAGCCGCCTCGCCGATCAGCATCTCGCACTCGGCCTTGTGAAGTTCGAGATCGAAGGCCACGCGATACTGCCGGCTCCAGCGGTCCTCGACCTGCAAGGCGCCTCCTGCCGTAAAATAAGTGAGCGCAGAAGCATACGCGGTTGATAACTTGGCGCGCTTGCCAGCGATAAGGTTCAAGGTAGCTACCTCTTGGCGCTCCTCCGCCGACGAAATCAGTGCCATACCGCGATTAAACTGGTTCACGATTTCGAAGATGCTCTCCTCGAGTTCCGCGGGCGGTGTCGCCGACACCAGCACGCGTCCGATCCTTAGATGCTCTGCGACGCGCTGGTGCCCCCGAACGAGAGCATAGGTCGCTTCATGAACTCGGTCGTGCACGAATGCATAGCTATATCCCGACTGGACAATGAGTCCCGCCCGCAAGGCCTCCCAAAGCACGGCACGAGTATCTACTTCGGAAACTCCCATAACCGCACTGAGCGTACTGATCTTCGCTCGGTTCCCAAGACAGGCCAGTTGTTTGAGGGCCAACAACGTGCCGCGCGGGAAGCCGCCGAGTCGTGCGGCCATGAGATCGGCTACATTGTCCGTGATGCCCTTGGCCCGGATCCGGTCCAGGTCCCATTGCCAGCGGACATTCGCCGGATCAAACGCGATCAATCCTTCACCTACCAAAGCAGTGAGGAATTGTAAGGCGAAGAACGGATTGCCCCCGGTCTTCTCGAACATCAGTTTTGCCAAACTTTCAACGCGCTGAGGCGCCGCGCATAACGCGTCCGCAACTAGTCGACCGACATGGTCAGCCGTGAGAGGACCCAGCCGAACCTCTTTGATCTCGCCCCGCGCCGCGGCAATCTTCCCAAGCATCCGCTTAAGTGGGTGCGTCGAACCAACCTCGTTATGCCGATAGGCGAAGATTACGAGAAGGTGCTCCACTTCCGGTTCGGTAACGAGACGCTCTAGCAATTCGGTAGTCGCCACATCCAGCCATTGCATATCGTCAAGGAAGATGACCAAAGGGTGCTGAGGTTGGGCGAACACGCTTAGCAATTGGCGGAACGCCAGAAGAAAACGATTCTGCGCGTCCTGCGGCGCAAGATTGGCTACCGGCCGTTGGTCACCGATGATGAGCGCGAGCTCCGGAATCAAATTGACCATCAGCTGGCCATTTGAGCCGAGCGCTTCCAGCAGTGCTCCTCTCCAATGGGTCAGCTCCGCGTCTTTCTTGCTGAGCAACTGCCGGACCAGGCCCTGGAATGCCTGAGCCAGGGTCGCGTATGGAATGTCGCGATTGTACTGGTCGAACTTACCGGCCGCATAAAAGCCGCGCCGCAGTGGCAAAATCCTATGTAATTCGTCGACGATGGCGGATTTTCCGATGCCCGCATGACCAGTTACTAGTACGCGCTCTGTTCCGCCGCGCGTCGCAACCGCGTCGAAAGCTGCGACCAGCGTTTCGATCTCGGCTTCACGTCCGTAAAGCTTCTCCGGAACCAGCAACCGATCCGACACGTCATGGACGCCTAGCGTGAACGCATTAACTTGTCGGTGCGCCTCCAGGGCAGTCAGACACCTTTGCAAATCAACCTGGAGACCGGCGGCAGTTTGATAGCGATCCTCGGGATTCTTCGCGAGTAACTTCAAGAGGATCAATTCAACCGCCTGCGGAATGTCGTTGCCCCTCTCGCCAAGGGATTGTGGTTTGCGAGCAATATGGCAGTGGATCCACTCCATAGGGTCCGCCGCGGCAAACGGAAGCGTACCGGTCAGCAATTCGTAGAGGACGATACCCATCGAGTAGAGGTCGCTGCGCGTGTCGATCGATCTATTCATGCATCCGGTTTGTTCGGGTGCCATATAGGGGAAGGTGCCGGTAATGACTTCAGGCGGCGCGGGCGCCTGACGTTCACGCAGCAACCGCGACGCAATTCCAAAGCCAGTAAATCGAACCTTGCTGGCGGCAGCATCGAAAAGGATATTAGCCGGCTTGATGTCTTTGTGAATCAGTCCATGTCGGTGAACCTCACCGAGCGCTGCCGTCAGCAAAATTGCGATGCGCAGCAAGCACGTCAGCTCAAGCGGGCGCCCGATCAGTTCCTCCAACGGCGCACCGCCAAGGTCTTCCATGACAAGCATGGTGCACCCGTCGTGGCGCATAAGCCGCAGCGGCCTAACTGACCAGGCAGAGTCAAGTTTTTCCGCAAGACTAAACTCATGCTCGAGCCTCTCTAGATTGGCGGACGTTTGTCGATCCGATGCGGACGACAGCACCAGGATCGGATCATGGCCGTCAAACCGATGACCACGATAAAGCGTGAACTCGCCGTCCGCGCGCAACACTTTGAGCGTGTATCCGGAAAGCTCCGTCACAAACGATCACCCCTGATTGGCTATCCGGCCTAATTATATCGCCGGCTTATCGGAGGGATATCCAAATTCGCAAACAACAGTCGCCGCTGGTGAAAGCGGGAACCGATGTTCCCTCCCAAACCACTTTGAATATGTTTTGGGTGTATTGATAGGGACCATAAGGCCGCAACGGTCGACACCCGTTGGCCATCCCTATCGGTGGTTGTATCAATAGAAAACTTCATCGCGCGACGGAAACTTATTATGCGGGATCGTGCGCAACCTCTCTTAGGGCAAGCCAGCAATTGCCTGAAATGGCGGGCTTTCGAGGATGAGGCGCTTGAACAAAACGTGCAAACAGAACAATCGAATGCTTCATCTTGAAAGACGTATTTGTACAGGCATTGCCATACTGTTCAGAGCTTTCGGGGTGAAATCCTCCGTTGCATTAAATCGATCAAGCCGATTTGGAACTGGTCGGCCGATGATCTTAGGGCATTTCTCCGGCGCTCCGATTGCGATCGTCAGCGTGACATTGTCCTATTCGGTAGAGGATGTTCATATGATTACACCGCACAATTCAATGATGTCTCGTCGAGGCTTTTGCTTCTGTTGTCTCGTGGGTACAAGCTTCGCCGCCGGGGGTGGTTGGCTAACGCCGCGCCAAGCATTCGGTGAGGCTCGAGGTCTTGTCAGCTTGATCAAAGATAGTGCGGCCGCCTCTCCCATTACGACCTATAAGCTACGGAACAACATTAGCGTATTGGAAGGTTCCGGCGGGAATGTAGCGGTCCTGACCGGGCCTGACGGCAAAATCCTCATTGATGCCGGCATTTCCGTGTCGCGTTCGCAACTCACGAAGGCCCTTGCTGATTTGGGCGCCGGCCCCGTTACTCATCTCGTGAACACGCATTGGCACTTCGATCACGCCGACGGCAATGAGTGGCTTCATTCTATAGGCGCTAAGATCATTGCGCATAGCAATACGAAAAAGCATCTCAGTGGGATCCAGCGGGTCGAGGACTGGGATTATAATTTCCTTCCTTCGCCCGCCGGCGCGATCCCCAGCGAAGTCTTCGAAACTGAAAAAAGCCTAACGCTCAATGGACAGACGATCGCGCTTAAGCACTATGGGCCAGCCCACACAGACAGTGACATTTCGGTCATGTTCTCTGAGGCAAACATCTTGCATACCGGCGACACGTTTTGGAACGGCATCTATCCATTCATCGATTATTCCACGGGCGGAAGTATTGACGGGACGATAAAAGCCACGGAGGCCAATCTTGCCCAGGTGACCACCGATACGATCATCATTCCCGGACACGGCAAGCCGGTCAGCAATAAGAATGAACTCAAGGAGTGCCGGGATATGCTTGTAACGATCCGGGACAAGGTGGCCAATTTAAAGCAACAGGGAAAATCTCGGGACGAAACGGTGGCAGCAAAGCCAACCGCAGCGTTCGATGCGAAGTGGGGACAGTTCGTCATCGACGCCGATTTCTTCACCCGGCTCGTCTACGAGGGAGTGTGATGTCCCTTCAATTCGTCAGATGCGATCGTCGTCCTTGAGACGCGACGCTTCCACCAACAAGGGAGTTTTGCGACATGGCTGCTTTAGGAAAACCGCTGCAAATTGATATTCCTGTAAAGCTACGGGAGCTGAAAATGGTATTCAGTATCGGCGTGTTGCAATTCGAAGGCGATTTGCCTGCGTCGATGTTTCACATGCAGCTCATCGAGGATGACATCGCCGATTGGGATGCTCGCTCGGACGTCGTTGCGGTCTTTCACACTAACGCCGGCCACGTCACACTGCATGACTCCGCATACAATGCCGACCGTGGCATTACGACCGGAAACCCCTACAAGGATTTGGTAGCCAACCTGATAAAGCGCGGTGTGAAAGTAGAGTTGTGCGGCGCTACCGCGAAAGTTCATAACTGGGGGAATGCAGACCTTCTTCCAGATATCCAGGTTAACACAGACGCGATGGCGAGAACGGGCCAGCTTGTTCAACAGGGCTTTGTAAAAATCACGGAATGAACAGAGGCGAAATCTGATATGATGGCGGCAGGCCAATGTGTGTTCACGACAACGAGATTTGTGGTGGCCGTCTGAGGTCAAGCGCGCGGGCAATCCGTTGATCCGACCTTTAAGAGGCTCACCTTTTATCCAACCATTTCTGATTTATTGCTTCCGGCCTACGAGCGTCTTTCGGACCGCATACGCGTCCAGAAATTCCTGTGACGCGACCTGATCCGCCAAGCCGCGGAGGCTCTCGGCTGACCGAGGTCCCAAAATAGTTTCTACGCGACGGTTGGCGGCGGCCCAAAGCTGCAGCGCGTCTTCGAGCCGGGTCTTGCCCAAAGGTGTCAGTACACCATGCTTAGTTCGTTTATCGATGGCGTCTTGTCGCACCTCAAGGAGCTTATCGCGCACGAGGGGGCGGAGCGCGTGCGTGAGCGCTGAAATCTGGATCCCGAGCCGCTCCGCCAAATCCTGCAGTGTCGGACCTTCTGGCCGCCTGTCGCCAGCGATCTGAGCGAGCAGGCTGACTTGCGTGGCGTTAATGCCAGAAGGGGCAACCGCCTCATCGTACAGGCGGCCTAACCGCCGCGCCGCCCGCCTAAGCGACGTCTCGGTACAGACAAGCTCCGCCAACAAATCAGCCAGCTTTGCCGGCGAAAGTTGCTTCTTTTTCATGGTGTTAAAATAGTTGAGCCTCAAACAATTGAAAAGAGAGAGCCATATCGCACTATTTGATGGCTCAATGCCTAAAAACTCCCCCAAGCTCTACCATTTCAGCCAACCGCTGTCGTTAGCGACGGAAGTGTTGTGAGGAGCATACAACGATTGCTCGAGCCTTGGTCATTGGTCAACCTTCAGCCGAACAATATAAATTGCGCTGCATAAGGCATCGGATGTGGAAATCGCTGTGCGATAGGCTCTGGGCATTTGCATGACGCGAAAATCACCGATGCGGTCGCACGAGCAAGCGCGTGCTGGCACCAATACGGTGGACGACGGAATACCGTTGGGGCCAACGTTAATGCCCCGCCCAATATGGACGCTGCGTTAGGACGGGAAGCAACGCAGAACGCGGGCTGTGCCTTACAGGGAGGCAATGAGATCGCGGCATTAAGGCGTCGCAACGAGATTCCGTTGTCGTACGGGGACTTTGGTGATGGCACACGTATGATCTTCGAGGTCTTCGCCGCCCCCGTCGTTGCCGCCGTCGCCGGCGCGGCCCACCAAGAGATCGAACCGGCTTTTTCTATTTACCGGAATCGTGCTCGCGAGCACGATGGTGACGTTTTCCATTCCCTGGCCCGGGGCCAGTTGTCCGGCCACCAGCGCAAACAGGTTCTGTGAGCGAAGCTCGCCGGCGTCGAGCTGCCGTATCCTGTAGCGCTGGCGGATGATCTCCGTCTGGATCCATTGGGGACCTATTTTTCCCCGTAAGGCTTCGAGCGCATCGTGGACGTCGGGACGGATGCAATCGATGTGGATATGTAGCTGTTCCTGCGAGCGAGCTACTTTTGAATTGATCGCGAATGCGATTTCATCATCCGAAAGGTCACGCGGAGCCAATCGCCCCACCAAACGACGAGCCTCCCAGGCCGCCTGCCAGTAATTCGGGGCGTCGGACGCGAGAATCCGCGGGTCTTCGATGCCGGTCACTCG
This sequence comes from uncultured Alphaproteobacteria bacterium, assembly GCA_963756215.1. Taxonomy (GTDB): domain Bacteria; phylum Pseudomonadota; class Alphaproteobacteria; order Rhizobiales; family Xanthobacteraceae; genus Bradyrhizobium. The sequence continues at coordinate 529,710 of CAVWMY010000010.1, forward strand.
GTCTGTGGGGATCAGCAGCAATTGCGCTTTGCCCCTAGCATCCTTGAATACGGCCCACCGTTCTTTAAGATCGACGGAGATGCAAGGCTCAGGATCGCCTTGATGGGCTTGATCAGGGACGCAACGCCCATGCACGATCTTCCACAGCGCGTCGGGATCCCGGTTGCCGATTAGCAGCTTCGCGGTAACGCCAAGTCCGACGACCAGGATGGCAATCCCCACACCGATTTGTTTAAAATCTATCCCCAGTTCCCATGCCTCCGACTGCTGGAGACATAGACACACTCAAGATGTCAAATGAATTTCAGATAGGCATGCTTTGGTTACGGTCGTAATTTAACACCTAGCTGTGATCGGGCAGACTTGTGACATGCGCGACTTCATCCTCCCTAACCAAGCGTACCGACGGGGACCATCTGGAAGGGCGAGATGCCCGAGTGGGAACGCCATCGAGTACTTATAATCACCCATTCCCCGAATCGGGGCTATGTAACGACGACTGCATTCCAAAACACGTGCCTTTACGGGTCGCAACGCTTCGCCGAGGCTGCCAGCGACGGCGGACGTCTTACATGCAGCGGCCTGCGAACCCGCCGCAGCGCGGCCTCCGAGTTAGAGCGTTCATTTCTCGCCGCGATCTCTTCCGTTCGTACTGTTTTTCAAGATCTTCCACTCTTCGGCTGGATGTCGCTTGTTTGTCATCGGTGCCGCGGTGGGCGCAATTCTTTCGACCAGCACGATTCAACAGGCCGTTGGATCGGCTACATCGCAGATTTGCTCTGGGCCTGAAAAATAGACCCGTAACCGGCGGACCAGTCTGGGGGCACCATGCAAGGACGAGGATCATGGTTCGCCCATTTCGGCCGCTGGCCTCGAATGATCTCGCCAGAGTGTGGGCTCGGAATCGGATTCGGCGTATAAGGAAATGAGTCACCAGAAGAGTACGTATGGAGTAGCAGCGGACGTCCGCGGGGCGACAGATTTGGCTCTGAAGCGTGGACAGTCCGGCAGTTATGAATAGTAATGCTACCTGCCGGGCCAGTTAGCATCTCAGCCGTCGCTGTGGCGACGCGCGACATATCTTCTTCAGCAATGTGACCAGTCCATCTTCCGTTCTTGTCGAAGTGATCGAACAGTTCATTATTGTGGCTGCCCGGAACGCAAAGCAAGGGACCCATCTCATTGCTTGTATCCTGCAAGTAAATGCCCATTGTCAGCGGTGAGTAGTCGGTGTGCGGCCATGCCTGAATATCTTGGTGCCACTTCACTTCCTGTCCAGCCTCGGCCCATTTGAAGTTCAGCTTCGAATGGTGGAATTTAATGTCGGGTCCGAGCAGATCTTCAGCGATATCGGCCATCAAGGCGCTGGAGGCGAACTCCCAATAGGTCTCGTCCTGATCGACTGGGCTCGATAGCCGCCGAAGCTTCGGCCTTTCAGCCGAGTGACCGGCATCAAGGTCGAACACCTTGTCCGACTTCGCAACGTGTTTGCTTTTTTCTACAAATGACGCGGTGACGTTTAACAGTCGATCGACCCATGCCCTCGGAACGACCGAGGCGGCCATTACATAGCCTTTGTCGAAATAATCGCGCCGTTGCTTGTCGCTCAAGATCTTCGCCGGGCGTGCCAAAACTTGGTCGCGCGTCATAGGCGTTTCCTCCTCTTTTCTGATATATCACGATTATACGCAGGCGCTCTTTCAGGTCAATATGCTTGAACAATCGCGGCTTTTCGCGCTATCGTGCGTCAAAACTTGTGATATATATAGCGGTCCGATCTGGAGGCTGGGGGTATCATGCTCGATAAAATCGTCATCGCCCTAACTTTTGCGGCGATATCAACCAGTTGCTTCGCCGATGACGTAAAACCGGTTCGTTTGGGCGTCCTGAACGATCAATCCGGCGTCTACGCCGACTTTGGTGGCAAAGGCTCCGTCATTGCAGCAAAAATGGCGGTCGAGGACTACGGTGGTAAGGTTTTGGGACGACCTGTGGAGGTCGTGAGCGCCGACCACCTTAACAAGCCTGACGTCGCTTCTACTATTGCCCGAGCCTGGTTCGAGCGCGACAACGTCGACGCCATCCTCGATCTTACAACCTCCGCTGTTGCGATTGCGGTACGCGAGGTCGCGGTGGGAAAAAATCGAGCAATGCTGATTGCTTCTGCATCGAGCCCCGAGATGACCGGCAAGTATTGTTCTCCCATCACAGTTCACTGGGGATTTGACGGATATGCAAATTCCGTGGTGGCGGCCAAAGCGACCGTCGCAGCGGGGCTGAATACGTGGTTCTTTATTACTGGCGATAATGCGGGCAGTCATGCGCAAGAAGAGCAGGCAGCCATTTTTGTAAAGAGAGCCGGCGGCGAGGTGCTCGGGACGGTCCGCCACCCGCTTGGAACTGCCGATTTCTCATCGTTTCTGCTGCAGGCTCAAGCATCAAAGGCGAAAGTGGTTGCCCTTGCCAACGCCGGCGTTGATACCACGAATGCTATCAAGCAGGCTCACGAGTTTGGTTTAGTCGCGAGAGGCCAGGCTGTGTTGCCGATGCTTGCCTTCATTACTGACATCAAAGCGATCGGCATCGAAAATGCTGCTGGTTTGAGATTCACGGCTGGCTTCTATTGGGATCGTACCGACGAAACGCGCGCCTGGAGCAGGCGCTTCATGGAACGAAACGACGGCCGCGCACCGACGGTCGTGCAGGCGGGAGTCTACACTCTGGCTCTGCACTTCTTGAAGGCGATGGATGCTTCGAAGAGCGAAGAAGGCGACGTCGTGGTCAAGCAGATGAAGAATACCGTGGTGAATGACGCCCTGTGGCACAATGTTCGAATCCGTCAGGATGGGCGCAGCCTCAACGATATGTATCTTGTCGAGGTCAAGCAGCTAGGCGAGTCCAGCGGGCCATGGGATTTGTATAAGATCGTTTCCACGATCCCAGGCGACCAGGCTTTCCGGCCAGAAGCCGAGGGTAATTGCTCGTTCGCAACTAAATAGCGGCCACGCGCCAACACATGCGAAGCTCTCCTACCGTCAGATCTACCACGGTCAAGCAGCAAAAGAGCTTAGCCGAACAGGCTTATGACGTCTTAGAGGAAATGATTGTTACGCTGGTTTTGCCGCCCGGCGCGCAACTGACTGAAACCAAACTTATCGACGACACCGGCCTAGGCCGGACCCCCATTCGCGAGGCGCTGCAACGCCTGTCGGACGTCGGATTGATAGAAATCATCCCGCGTCAGGGTACAACAGTAACGAATATTAATGTCACCGATCAGTTACTTCTGTTGGAAGTTCGCCGAGAGCTGGAAAGATTGATTGCGGCCAGCTCGGCACGCCGCCGCACACCCGAGCAAAGCGCAATGCTCGCCGATTTGGCCTTAGAAATGCGCCGTGCAGCCGCAACCGACGACTATTTACTGTTTTTGCGGGTCGATCGGGCGTTCAATCAATGCGTGGCCGAGAGTGCCGCCAATCGTCATCTTCTGAAGGCGATTTCTCCGATTCACGCGCTTGCACGCCGGTTTTGGTACAAACATTACCGGCCCTATGACCTACCAATTGCAGCGATTGCTCACGCCGAAATTATGGAAGCAATTGTGTCGTCAAATCCCGCTGCAGCAGCCACGGCATCCGATATTCTCTTAGACTACGTCGAGGCGTTCACTCGCTCGGTCGAAACATCCAATCGCGACAAAAAACCAAATAACTTCGCGGTATCTGCAAAATCTTCTTAGTACCGGACTTGTCCGCGGGAGTCTTCGAGGCTTTCCCCCTATTTCACGAGCGGGCAGCCACCTTCGCTGATCGGACGAAATGCCTTCGCGGCTGGAATGGTTTCGACTAGTTTGTAAAGATCCCACTCACCTTTCGAATCCTCAGGCTTCTTTACTTGAAACAGATACATGTCCCGCACCACGCGTCCATCGGGGCGTAGCACGCCGTTGTGCGTCATAAAGTCATTGATCGGGGTTGCCCGCATCTGTGCCATGACCCTATCAGCATCTTTGCTACCGACGGCCTTGACCGCCTTGAGGTAATGCATTGTGCCACTGTACGAACCGGCTTGGGTCATGCTGGGCATGCGCTTCATCTTGTCATAAAACCGCTTTGACCAGGCGCGCGTCTCGTCATTCAAGTCCCAATAAAACGCCTCGGTGAGCATTAACCCCTGGGCGTCCTTTAACCCCAGACTGTGCACATCTGAGATGAAGGCAATCATCGCAACCATCTGAATGCCCGATTTCGGCAAGCCGAATTCGATCGCCTGCTTCACCGCGTTGGTAGTGTCATTTCCGCCGTTAGCCAGACCCACGACCTTGGCCCCCGATGATTGAGCCTGCAGCAAAAATGACGAAAAATCGGGAGTATTGAGCGGGTGTTTGACCGAGCCTAGCACCCTACCGCCATTGGCCGTGACAACGGCTGCCGTATCCCGCTCGAGGGTCTGACCGAACACATAATCGGCTGTGATGAAGAACCAATCTTTACCGCCACGTTTGACAATGGTCGCGCCCGTGCCGGCGGACATCGCGTAGGTATCCCAAGTCCAGTGCGCCGCATACGGCGAACAGGATTTACCCGTGATATCGGAACTGCCGGCGCTGGTGACCAGCGCGATCTTCTTCTTGTCCTTCGAGAGCTGCATGACCGCCAGTGCCATGCCCGACGACGGCAGATCGGTGATGACGTCGACACCGGAGTTGTACCAGTTGCGGGCAATGTTGGCCGAGATGTCCGGCTTGTTTTGGCCGTCAGCGGAAACCACTTCGATGGGTTTGCCGAGCAAGGTACCGCCAAAGTCGTCGATCGCCATCTTGACAGCCTCGACCGAGCCCTGGCCGCCAATATCGGCATAGACACCGGTCATGTCGGCCAGCACACCGATCTTCACCGGACTATCATCTTCCGCGCGTGCAGCGCTAGACCACGCGACAACAGACACAACCCACAGCGCCCGCGCGAAGGTATCCCAAGCCATCGTTTCCACCCCGTCTATGTCCTTTGTACCGTTCCTAAGGAGACGGAATGGGTCTCACTTCACGTCTCCAGCATATCTTGCGATTATGCGCGAGCGGCTGCAAGAGCACTTCGATCTAAGCAGTAACCAGCCGTAGTCTTCGTTGGAGCCTTGCCTGTCGCGGTGTGCATTACATAGCTTCTGCACGGGCAAAAAATGCTTCCGGCCGAGGCTGGCCTGACGCTCGCCAACATCAACACCCAAGTTCCGAACCCAACATTACGCGAAATCAGACCACTCCATTTCTGGGATAACGACGCTGCTCGCGACGCGCGCTTACGACTTTGTGATCTAATATCTAAATCCCCTAGGAAGGCTCTACATTCGCTATTTGGATCTGCCGCTAGGGTGATAGGGTTCAAAAACCCGCACAAGTGCCCATGAGCGTTTACCAAAAAACCCACTAAAATTGACGAACTTTTCTATTAACATATTGTTCTCGCAGTGATTTCATCGAGGCTAAGATGTCAAATATTCCCTTTGAAAAGCAGTTTCTGCCGACAAATCTGTTCGAGAAAATCAAGTACAAACTAGCACAGCGCGAGGCCGTATTGGGTGACGAGCTGATTGAAGCGATCGAGCAGTGCATTCACCAGGCGCTGCCGCAGAACGCCCGTAGCGTTCTTCGTCTGGCTGTTATACCGGCTGTCAAAACCCGCGGAAGACCATCAAACTACGACGCCCGGCTCGATCTTGCGCTTGATAAGGTCGATCAACGCTATCCGGCGCTGCTTCGATATGAGAAGCGAAAGAAGGACCTGCTCCGGAGGAGCGGCAAGGCCGCACACAAAGACGACTTTCCCTCTCTGATCGCATACGCCAGGCTGCAGAAACATATGAAGGGTGAATTTGGCCCGATGACTGCGGAGGCTCTCAAGAACAAGCATTCCGCATGGAGAAAAGGACGTTTCCATTCGGCTGAAAATCACGTCGATTCCGAAGATTACGATGCCGAAATCGACCAACGGTTTCCTTTCGTGCCGGAATCATAATTTTTCGGCTGATTTTCTGAGACTGCATTCAAATTAGCGCTGGCGCTTTCTGTGAGCTCCGTACCCAAACCTTTCGGAGCCATTCATGAATTTTGAAAACAGGCCTACCCACTCTCTGAAGCCTTATCTAGGCAATGCCCGTACCCACTCGCCAAAGCAGATCAAGCAGATCTCGCGTAGTATCGAGCGCTTCGGTTTTAACAATCCCGTTCTGGTCGACGACGATGATCAGATCATTGCCGGACATGGGCGTGTCGAGGCGGCAAAGCTGTTGAACATGAAGACGGTGCCAACCGTCCGTTTATCTCATCTGAGCGAGGACGAGAAGAGGGCATACATTCTTGCCGACAACCGCCTTGCAGAGAAGGCTGGTTGGGACAATGAGGTTCTCGCCCTCGAGCTCCAGGGCCTTGTTGATCTAGGCTTCGACGTCCTTCTGACGGGTTTTGAGCCAGCCGAGGTCGATATCATTATCGAAGGTATCGGGGATGAAAGCGAGCAGCCAGAAAACCAAATCCCCGATGAAGCAAGCGGCCCCTCGGTCAGCCGTTTGGGAGATGTCTGGATGCTCGGCAAGCACATCCTAGTTTGCGGGGATTCCACCGACGCCTCGACCTACAAGCTGCTAATCGATGACGACAAGGCCGAGTTTGTCTTCACCGACCCTCCCTACAACGTCAAGATTGGTGGCAACGTATCCGGATTGGGCCGCGTCAAGCACCGTGAATTTGCCATGGCTTCCGGTGAAATGAGCGAGGACCAGTTCACGCGCTTCCTTTCGAGCACATACGCTCTTCTCTGCAAATATTCGACAGATGGGGCAATCCACCAGATCTGCATGGATTGGCGCCACATGCGGGAAATGCTCGCGGCAGGCGACGCCAACTATTCCGAATTGAAGAACGTCTGTATCTGGAACAAGACCAACGCCGGAATGGGAACGTTCTATCGTTCGAAGCATGAGATGGTCTTCATCTGGAAAAATGGGACCGAACCACACTTAAACACCTTCGAACTTGGGCAACATGGACGACATCGCACCAACGTCTGGGACTACGACGGCGTAAATATCATGCGAGCTGGACGCATGGATGAGCTGGCTATGCATCCGACGGTAAAGCCTGTTGCGATGGTCGCAGATGCCATCAAGGACTGTTCCAAGCGCGGCAGTCTTGTTCTCGATCCCTTTTGCGGAAGCGGGACGATTCTCATCGCTGCCGAAAAGACCGGCCGACGCGCGCGTGCAATCGAGCTTGACCCCAAATACGTCGACGTCGCGATTCGGCGGTGGCAGCAATATACAGGCAAGATTGCAAGCCTAGCCCCTATGGGAGAGACTTTTGCCGAAGTGTCCGAGGCTAGGCACGGGAGCGCTGCTGCCTGAATAGCTCCTCCGCAGTGAACCCGCGCATGTCGCCATCGGTATGTGCGGACAGAGGCCTACGAAATTGTTTCTCGCACTTTCGCTCACAATTTCCGGCCCTGATTTTCTATGAGTGACTCGGGGATCGTTGCGTTGGTATTTAAAAGCTCCAATCCATTCGGGAGCTAACATGACTTATCCCCCCAACGATAACTACACTGGTTCGCCTTGCGAATCTCAGCGTTCGACCGATCAACATGACGTTGGTTACAGGAGGCCACCCAAGCACTCTCAATTCCCTAAGGGAAAGTCGGGAAACCCGACTGGGCGGCCAAAAGCGCCGATCGGGATCAGTATTAAGGAGATCCTCGACGGTGATCAGCGAGGCAAAAACGGTGCGGTAGTTTCGAGGCGCACCGCCATTGTAATTGCGCTCGTCAATGAAGCTTTCCGAGGCAATCAGAAGGCGTTCTCGAGGTTCATGAGACTCATGGAACTCTCAGGTCTCATAAGACGAGAACAGACGACGTACCTCGGACCGATTGAAGTCCCGGAAGTAGAAATGACCCGAGAAAAATTCGAACGCAATTTCGGTCGACCAGTGGACGAACCTCGAAGATAGGAGAACAGCTTGAAGAAGCCGCAGTCGACATTCTACAACGTTGGGTATCGCAAGCCCCCTAAAGCAAATCAATTCCGCAAAGGCCAAACAGGAAACCCTCGAGGTAAGAAGCTGGGCGAAGAAAACATTATCTCTGTGTTCAAACGCCATGTTTTGAAGCGAGTGAAGATACAAGATGTTGATCGGACTCGCACGATTTCGTTGGCAGAAGCCGTCATTTTGAAGAATCACAATGCGGCTTTGCAAAAGAACCCCTTTGCGATGAGCAACATGCTTCGGCTGGCCGAAGCATCCGGTGAATTTATCGATCGCACCGACGTTAAACAGGTCGGAAGGCCGTTGGTTGTACCGGAGAAGGTTACGATGGAGGAATTCCTGGCTAAATTCGGTCGAAAAATTGAGGACGAATAGATACCCTCAATTAAACAGCCTCCCGACCACTTCTCTAATATCGGAGAGGGCCTCGAACCGTCCCCTTGTAACGATGCGATGGATCGGACGTTCGTTTTTTGCCCCCTCACCGTTGCCCTTGGAGTGGCGAGAAACCCGCAGTCCTAGATCCGGGAGCGCAGACCCTACCCGGCCACCAAACCAGAAGAAACGCTCGATTGCGAGGCTGTCGGGGTCAAACTCTAGCCAGAGGATGCATCCTCCGGGCTTGAGCAACAGCTTGGTGCTCACATCGACCTCACGGACCTTCGACCCGCGAAAACTCGATTTTAGCTGCACATGCCGGATGACGCCGTTCAATTCCAGCACAATGTCGTATCCACCTCGGTCGACTTCGCTTTTGAGCACTTCAATATCGCGCGCGCCAGTCCGCCACATGAAGGCAAGCAACTGGCCAAGGAACACATGGCTCAGCGCCTGCTCCCGCCGAATTTCCGATCATAAGATGCTCGGCAGCGAGCGAACAACGCCACAAAATTGCTCGGGATCTGCTCGACTTCCGGACCGTGCGAGAGCATGTGTGGTGACCTTGAAAGGGAGTCGCCATCATGGACCGTGCCACGATCGGGCCCGCCATCAGGATCGTTCTGACTGAGATTCACTGCCAAACTGAGCGAGGCCGCGCGCATCGCAAAAGCCGCCGAGGCCTGCGCCTGGCGGGGAGCATCGCCGAAGCCGTAGCGGTTTCGATGGATATCGAACAGCTGATCTATGGGCTGGTCGCCGGCAAGACGCGGCCTCGCTGCTGAATCGGCTCGTCCCGCGAATAGCGGACCGGCTTCCCTCTTCTCTCGCCCCGCTCCGATTGGCGGGGCCGCGTCAGTGGCAGCACATGATGCTGTCGTTGACCCCAAGGGAGAGCCAGATGGCCGCCAGCAAAACGAAATCAAAATCCGTCAAAGACCGCACGCAAATCGCCCCGCACGGTAAAATGCTCCGCCAAAGCAGCGTCGCTGTCCCGATCGAAGCCCAGCCGCTGCGACCACTGTCGCTGCTTCACAAGCGGCAGCCTCGAAATCACCTCCGTCTCCGGCATCCAAACAGTCGACCGTGCTGAAGATGCTGCACCAACCGAAGGGCACGACGATCGCCGCCATCATGAAGGCGACGGACTGGCAGCAGCATTCGGTCCGCGGCTTCTTCGCCGGCGTGGTCAAGAAGAAGCTCGAACTCAATCTCGTCTCCGAGAAGGTAGACGGTCAACGCATCTATCGGATCGCCAAATCTGGCGCGGCGCGATGACGGTCGTGCCACAGACCGGGTCCGCTCAGCTCACCGATCCAGCCGTCGAGGACGAGCTGGATCGGTTGGCGGCGATGCCGATCGTCCAGTTGCGCCTGAGGTATCGCGAAGTTGTTTCGGACCGATCCGCCAAAGGCATTCGGTCCGGATCTGCTCCGACGCAGCATCGCGCATCGGATTCAGGAGAAGGCCTATGGCGGCCTCTCCCGTCCGGCACAGCGCCTGCTTGATCAGATGATGAAGGCCTATGCGGCAAAGCCGGGCGGCAAGATCGTGCTGCCGCGCCGGATCAAGCCGGGCTCGGTCCTGGTCCGGGAATGGAAGGGCAAGAGCCACCGCGTCATGGTGCTGGCGGACGGATTTGCCTATGACGGCAAGACCTTCAGCAATCTCTCCGAAATCGCGGTCCTGATCACCGGCACCCGGTGGAACGGGCCGCGGTTCTTCGGCCTGCGGTCCAAGACGCAGGAGAGCGGCGAGCCCGCGAATCCCTGACCGGTCCGGCGGCGCAGAAGCGAAACCCGAGGCCGCATCAGCCCGTTCGAGCCATCTGGGCGGCGGCAAGCGACTATCGGAAGCGCAACGCTGACCATCGCCGGCAAATCGGCTTCGAACGGCGGTCGTCATGGCCGCTAACGTCGATCAAGCCGGTCCGCTGCGCCATCTACACCCGCAAATCCACCGAGCATGGCCTGGAACTGGAGTTCAACTCGCTCGATGCCCAGCGGGATGCCTGCGAGGCCTATATCAAAAGTCAGGCCTCGCAGGGGTGGCGGGCCCTGCCCCAGCACTATGACGACCCCGCCTATTCCGGCGGCAATCTCGACCGCCCTGCCCTCCAGCAACTCCTGAAGGATATCGACGCCGGCCGGATCGACGTCATCGTGGTCTACAAGATCGACCGGCTGACCCGGTCGCTGGCCGACTTCGCCAAGCTGGTCGAAGCCTTCGATGCCAAATCGATCTCGTTCGTCGCCGTCACCCAGCAGTTCAATACCACGACCTCGATGGGTCGATTGACCCTCAACGTCCTGTTGTCCTTTGCCCAGTTCGAGCGCGAGCTGTCCTCCGAGCGGGTCCGCGACAAGGTCGCGGCCTCAAGGCGCAAGGGCAAATGGACCGGCGGCACCGTTCCGCTGGGCTATGACGCCAAGGACAAGAAGCTCGTCATCAACAAGGCCGAGGCCGAGACCGTCCGCTACATCTTCAAGCGATATCTGGAACTGAAGAGCTTCGGGAAGCTGGTGGAGGATCTCGACAAAAAGGGCATCGTCACCAAACGCCGGGACACCAAGGTCGAGAAATTCAACGGCGGGATTCCTTTCACCTACGGTCCCCTCGCCTATTTCCTGAAAAACCGGCTCTACATCGGCGAGACCGGCCACAAGGACAAATGGTTCCCGGGCGAGCACGCCGCCATCGTCGATCGAGAAGACCTTCGATCAGGTCCAGCAGCTTCTCGCATCCAATTCCGCCGGCCGGAAAGCCCGTCGCACCGCGAGCGAGGCGCTGCTGATGGGCAAGCTTTATGACGACCGCGGCAATCGCATGAGCCCGAGCTATTCGACCAAAAACGGCGTTCGCTACCGGTTCTACGTCAGCTCAGCGTTGTTGCGGGGAAGGAAGGCCGACGTTGGCTCGGTCGGGCGTGTCCCTGCGGCCGAGATTGAGAGCACGGTGCTTGCCGCCCTCAAACCACAGCAGCAACAGGGCCAATCCGACAGCGCGCCCGCTTCCATTGAAGACGTCGAGCGCGTCGTCATCGCCCGCGATCACCTTCTGATAACAACTGCTGGTGTCGCCGACGGGGATGGGACGAACCGGGAATTCAGAATTCCGTGGTCGACAAAGGCGAAAGATGCAGTCCAGCCGCGATGGAAGACAATGGCGTACCGGAAGTCGCGCCCAACGAGAGCCTGGTCCAGTCCATCGTTCGCGCGCATGCTTGGATGGATTGTCTCCGCGGCGGAGCGTATGGGTCGATCGAACAGCTCGCCGAGGAGAACCGCCTTCATCCCAAGGTCGTTCGCCAGGCACTCCGGCTCGCATTTCTTTCGCCGGAAGTTACGTCGGCGATGCTGGAAGGTGGGCAGCCGACCGGGCTAACGCTGGCGCGTGTCCCAAAACTACTTCCTTTGTCATGGATGGAGCATCGTCGTTTGCCTTGGCTGATCGCTAGTGCCGAAGCTGACCAAATGAATTAAGAGCGCCCTCGCCGCTCCCCTGAAAGTCCGGAACCAGTTTACTCACCGGAGACAAGTCCGCGCTTTTCAATTTCGAACAAACAAACAAGGCCACGCGGCCGTTACGCCGCATGGCCTTGCGCAAGACGATCCCCTAGCCCCCCAGAGATTCTGTCTCGGGGTGCATAGTGCGTGGACAACCCAATTTGTCGAGCGCGCACCGGGAATTACCCACAGCTCAGGCGCGATTTATGAAACCGCGTCTTTCGCTACCTTCAACGGCGAAGCCTTGACAGTCTTGCTAGCTGGTTTGGCTGCGAATTCCATTGGCTCTTTGGTGAAGGGATTGATGCCGCTCCGAGCTTCGGTGGCTGTCCGCATCATGTCAGCGCCTCGTCCATCGCAAGTCTCGATCGTATTTACCATCTTCGAACCGCGCGATATCAATTCTGCAATTGTGGTGTATTCTGAATTTATGCACGTCCATGCTCGGCTTGCATAAAGTCAACTTTTTGGGGCTGCGGAGGGCAACATGGCCAAGAAAGCGAAGAAGGCAAAAAAGGCAGCCAAAAAGAAAAAGAAGTAATCGTTTGACGAAAAACTCATAGGATTCGGATAGCACCTTAGGGCGGTTGCGCCTTCGCAACACAGACGGGCGATATCATTCGCCGAGAGAATAACCTTGCGCTTTACTTACTGCAGCTCCAACTTCTGACGGTGCCCCGCTTCCATTTCGTCATTACATCTAAGAAGGTGCGCCAGGTGCAGTCGCTTCGCGATCGCTGCAACGTTCAGCAATTCCGCCGATCTTCGTAAAATTCGCGATCACCGTCTCAAGTGACGGAAACAGGATGCGCCTACCTCCGAGGGGCTTTAGTTCGTCGGTTCGGGGATGCGCGGAAGAACGGCTATATGTTTCGTCCTTCATCAGCCTCATTCGGCTTCGCCGCGAGGGCCGTTCGCACGCTTGGTCAGCGAAAACCCGCGAGATCTCGCCCCCAATTGTATCAATAGGTTTAGCTTCAATTTTGGAATGGATTACCGAAACATTTGAAGCATCAAGCAGGCAATAATGGCAGAACCTCAGTTACAACGAGATTTTTCAAGCGCCCTGCAACGCTCGTATTTCTGAACGCAGTGACCCTGATATCAGCCGTGCCGTCGAGACGACGCGTGGCATTCGAATCCAGACTTCGGGTAATGCGACCTATGTTCTGCGTTGTTCGGGCCGACTCATGAAGCACAAATGGAACTGGCCTTCGATCTATCTCTGTATACAACCGTCCCGTGAATGAGTTCAGATTATAACTGCTCACTTTACCAACGAAGATACTCGGCACTTCATCTAAAGTAGTAACATCAATGTACTCGAAGGTTTCAATAGTCAAAGATTGTGATGTCTGTTTTGATCTTTTGAAATTGTACTCCACGACAGCGGTTTTAGCCGATTTTGACGCGAATATAGGTCGATGCATTTCGCGAATTGAGGGCTCGCATTTCTCAATCAGCGAGTCCATTTTCGATTGAGAGGGCGCGGGCACAGGTAATTTCTTTCTGCGCCCCTCTTGGAGCTCTTCATATTGCTTTCCTAACGTCTTATCGAAATCAACATGAAAGCCCAGGCTTTCGGATATGACATAATCGTATGCTGAAATCGCTAGATTTCCAATAATAGTATCCTTCGGGGCTGTCCCGATCTGGTGAGCTCCTGTCGCCAACATCGATACAATTGCCATAGCTTTCCAGCTCCCCGCCTCGGGGGCGCGTAGATAGATTGTCGCGCCTTTAAGCGCTGGAGCTTGAACAATTATTTCACCGTTTAGCAATAAGTGCGTCGTCAATGCCAAGGATCTCTGGAAGCCGGTAAGTGCGTCGGCTGCGTCGTAGAAATCGATAGAATGACCGTTAGCTTTTCCACCAGCAAAAGTTAGCGCAAAGCGAACATCTTGCGACATAGATATCCCCCAGAGTTGCGGCTCGCGGCATGCTCCACCAGAACGATTGTAGACTAATTCGACTGCTGAGGTAACGCTGGGGACAGGAAGATCACGGCAGTACACGGATCTGCATCTAGTCCATCGGAAAGGTGGTCCGTGAACGGCATGGGGCTAACGATCTCTCGCGTTCCGATACGATGACTAGTCTGGCTTAGGTCTGGTCCATCGTCCCCCGTGAGGGGCGGTTATCAGCCGAAAGCGACTGCATTGATCGGGCGGCAGCATAGGATTAACGGCTCCCAATACGGCCGCCCCTAACAAGAGACGACGGCGACTGTGACTGCGGCCTGCGGGTCGCAGTCCGCGAACGGAATCCCAATCTTGACAGGTTCGGGCCCGAGAAACTCCCAAGATTGACTCCGGCCACCACCACCCAGTGGCGACCGAACCCGGTCTCCGGCGCCAGTCTCCCGAAAACGGGAACATTCCGGGTGGCGGCCGGAGACTTTCGCCATATTGGCCTCGGATTTGGCGAAATTCCCCCGACATTTCAAAGGCCACTTCTCAATCGGGAATGTGCAAGTTCGAATCCTCCGAGGTCACAATCAGTGCCGATGCGGGAGAAACTACCTCCGCGATGAGCAAAAAGGCCCACAATTGGCGGCCTTTTGCGATTTGGTGGACCGTCTCCAGGCTCCCGAAATTCCGCACTTTTCCTCGAAATTTGGGGTTGGAGACTTTTGCAGCTGTAGGCTGAGCACACCAGATATGCACCCGCCTCCGGATTCATGAGGCGGGGTCCACTTCCTCTAATCGACAACTTTCTAAAAGGCCTTTTTCGTCTCCGGCCGGTGCTTGTTCTTCGGCACGAAGCCCGACCGAGTTGCTTCACGCGGCTGGCGCACCCAGACTTCACGATTCGGGTGCAAGCCCGCACCGCGTGTGGCAGGAACGGCGGTTAGCCGCGCGCGGTGTAACAGGCGAGTGTCGGCGTCGCCGCAGTTCGGGTGGACACCGCCATTAGCCGCCACCACCTTCTCCCAGGCCGCCTTACGCTGCTTGAGAATGGCAGGATCTGCCAGCGCGGTGCAGTTGAGCTCGTTCTTATCCAAATCCGCGACGATCTCGTCACCGTCCTGAACGAAGGCGATGGGTCCACCAAGGCCAGCTTCAGGGCCGACATGGCCGATGACAAGGCCGACCGATCCGCCGGAGAACCGCGCGTCGGTCATCAGCGCCACCACGATTCCCCGCTCACGGCACAGCGTGGTGATGCGTGACGTTGGATCGAGCATCTCCGGCATCCCCGGCGCGCCGCTCGGACCCTCGTATCGTACGATGATCATGTCGTTGTTCTGGAACCGCTCGGGCGTCTTGTCGAGCGCCGCAAGCAGGTCTTGCTCGCCTTCAAACACGCACGCCTTGCCGCGGAACAGATTGTTTTCCAGGCCGCCTTCGACACCAGCAAGCTTCAGGATTGCCGAGAATTCCGGCGACAGGTTGCCGCCCAGAACGCGCAGGCCACCGGTCGGCTTATAAGGCCTGGCGACGGAATAGATCACCTTGCCATCGGCGGTCTTGGTGCCGAGGCGCTTAACCTGTTCGGCCAACGTTTCGCCGGTGCAGGTCATCACGTCGCCATTGAGCAGTCCCGCCTCCAGCAGTTCATGCACAATCACCTGCACACCGCCAACCTGGTCGATGTCGACCATCGAATACTTGCCATAAGGGCGGGCGTCGGTGAGGACCGGAACGACGTGCTGCGACAGATGGTTGAACTCAACCGGCGTCATGACCTCTTTCCAGAAATCCGCGAACCCGGCGGCGCGCGCGATCTCAGGCGCATGCAGCGTGACATTGGTCGAGCCGCCGATCGCCATCGCGACGATGACGGCATTGCGGATCGAATCGCGGACGACGATGTCGCGCGGCTTGAGGTCCTTCGCCATCATTTGCGCGAGGTACTCGACCAACTGATCCGGAAATTCCTTGAGACGGCGGGGATCGTCGGACGGCGGGGCCACCATGTGCAGCGGCTGCATGCCGAGGACGCCAATGAAGGTCTGCATGGTGTTGTAGGTGAACATGCCGCCGCAACTCCCGTAACCGGGGCAAGCGTGGCAGGCGATGTGAAGGCGGTGCGCGGCGTCCGGGTGGCCGGCGACCTGGTAGGCGCTGACAATATCGAGTTTCTCGCCTGTTGTCGGGTCAGTGCCGGGGTGAATCGGTCCGTCCGACATGATGATCGAGGGTTGATTGTGCTCAAGCAGGGCGGCCAAGGTGCCAACCGGGGGCTTGTCGCAGGCCACGACAGCGATGGTGCCGGCGAGCCCGGTGGCGCTCAGATGTTCGCAGAGCGCATCGTGCGTGACTTCACGCCCGATCAGCGAGTAGCGCATTTCGCGCGTGCCGTTGCGGATGCCATCCGACGTTGCGATGGTGTATTCCGGCTGGACGAGGCGTAGCTTCAGCTGGCCCACGCCTTTGCCGATGCGGCTCTTGAGGCTGGCGTGGATCGCGTCGACCTTCGCCGCAACACCCATATAGCACTGGCTGTCGCCCTTAGTGCCGACCACGCCAACCGACGGCTCGTGGATCAGATCCGGATCGGTGCCAAGTTCTCGCGCAACCCCTATGGTTTGGGCCGAGCGGCCTGCATGGCGGTCTATGATTACGACTTTCGATCTTGTCACGGCGAGTTCCTTTCAAGCGAGCGGCTTGTTCGATCGACAATATCCAGAGTGCGTTTCGCTGAGGTTTGTCAGCTGGTTCAGGCGCATGAGGCGGACGTTCTGATTGGTCGCCCCATCCGGACGTCGTCTCCTTCGACGTTGAGAATGCAGAGCCATACAGAGCCCGGCGGCGACCATCAACGCATCACCGCCACGCTTCTGAAGGGGCCGAGCCTAGGCGAACGCTAAAGTGTGGCGGCTCCATACTGCGACTGTTGGGGACACGAAAGCCTCCAAGGACGTTAATTTCACCGTCCAACAATCATCGGAAGGCAAATAACCGTTTCGGTTGCTCCATTCCAATTTGAGCCAACCCGCATGAAGCAGGAATATCTGCGCTCCTACTCCGTGGGAGACCCCGATGACCCGAAAATCTATCGAATCAGACTGCTGAATTCAGCACCGGTGCAGACTGAAGTGACTGCTGCCCCCACCACTCAACGAGATCGAAAGTTGTCTCCACTGAAAGTCTCCGTCAAACGGGAGTTTTTGTGGTTTTGGCTGGAGACTTTGGCGGGATTCTCGTTAAAGTTGCGACTTTTGGGAGTCTGGAGACTGACCTCAAGCGCTCGAAAAGCCCTATAAATGCGGGGTTTTTGCCAATAACACACTAACTATCTCTAGTTGAGTGACTGCCTGGCTGGGGCGGGAGGATTCGAACCTCCGTATGGTGGAATCAAAATCCACTGCCTTACCACTTGGCGACGCCCCAACAAGCTTTCCGGAAAGCGGCGGGACGATCGTCGCGCGGATTCCCTCTGGCAAGGTGGGTCTATAGAGGGAGTTGAAGCATTTCAACAGGCGGAAGGCTGATTTTCGACCGCCCGGGACGGGCCGATTTCGCTCCGGACATAATGTGCGCCCGTCAGCCGTCCGGGGACCGCCGATCCGGTTCCGGGCGGCCATTTGACCGCCTCCGCCCGCTCCGAGACCCGGCCTGCCAATCACGGAGTTGAGAGAACGGCGGTTTCGTGGGAAGACGGCAGGGCCACCTCCCCTTTTACAACCGAGGCTGCAGCCATGACCTACCGTGCGCCGATCAACGACATGCTGCTCGCCCTCAACCATGGCGCGGGCCTTCAGGCCGCCGTCGAGGCCGGTCACTACGGCGATTTCGACGCCGACATCGCCGCCGCCGTGCTGGAGGAGGCCGGACGTTTCGCCGGCGACGTGCTGGCGCCGTTGAATCGGATCGGCGACGAGAACGGCATCACGCTCGAAGCCGGCCAGGTGACCACCTCGCCCGGCTGGCCCGACGCCTACCGTCGCTGGACGGCGGCGGGCTGGAATGCGGTGTCGGGGTCGGAGAGCTTCGGCGGCCAGGGGCTTCCGCTCGCAATCAACGCCGCCTGCACCGAAATCTGGAGCGCCTCGAACATCGCGTTCGGGCTCTGCCCGCTGCTGACGCTCTCGGCGATCGAGGCGCTCGACGCCCATGGCAGCAGCGAGCTGAAAAGCATCTATCTCGAAAAGCTGGTGTCCGGCGACTGGACCGGCACCATGCAACTCACCGAGCCGCAGGCCGGATCCGACGTCGGCGCGCTGCGCACCCGCGCCGAGCGCACCGCCGACGGCAGCTACCGCATCAAGGGCACCAAGATCTTCATCACCTACGGCGACCACGATATGACCGACAACATCGTGCATTTCGTGCTGGCTCGATTGCCGGATGCGCCCGCCGGCACCAAAGGCATTTCGCTGTTCCTGATTCCCAAATTCCTCGTCAACGCCGACGGCTCGCTTGGTGCCCGCAACGACATCTATGCCAGCGGCATCGAGCACAAGCTCGGCATGCACGCCGCGCCGACCTGCACCATGACGATGGGCGACCAGGGCGGCGCGATCGGCTACCTGATCGGCGAGGAAAACCGCGGCATGCTCTGCATGTTCACGATGATGAACCAGGCGCGGCTCGGCGTCGGGCTCGAGGGCGTCGGCATCGCCGACCGCGCCTACCAGCAGGCGCTGGCCTATGCGCAGGAGCGTCGCCAGGGCCGCGCGGTCGGCAAGGCCGGCAACGGTTCCGACCCGATCATCGTGCATCCCGACGTCAAGCGCATGCTGATGCAGATGCGGGCACTCACCGCCGCTGCGCGCACGATCTGCTACGCCACCGCGGTCGCGCTCGACGTATCGGTGCGAGCCAAGGACGCGAAGGTGCGGACCGACGCCGCTGCCCGCGGCGCGCTGCTGACGCCGATCGCAAAGGCCTTCTCCACCGACATCGGCAATGAGGTGACCTCGCTCGGCGTGCAGGTTCATGGCGGCATGGGATTCATCGAGGAGACCGGCGCCGCGCAGCATTATCGCGACGCGCGGATCACCGCCATCTATGAGGGCACCAACGGCATCCAGTCGATCGATCTGGTGACGCGCAAGCTCGCCGCCAATGGCGGCGCATCGGTGTGGACGCTGCTCGAAGAGCTCTCCGGAATTGTTTCGCGGGTCGAGGCATCCAACGACCCCGCCTTCGGCACCACCGGCGCAAAACTGCGCGACGCGTTGGGCTCGCTCGATCGCAGCAGCCGCTGGCTGCTGGAGCGCGTCGCCTCGGCGCCGAACCAGGCACTTGCCGGCGCGACGCCGTATTTGAGGCTGTTCAGTTCGACGCTCGGCGGCTGCATGTTGGCCGGCGAAGCATTGGCCGCACGTGACGTCGGCGAGGGCGATCCGCAGCGTTACGTCACGCTGGCGCGCTTCTTTGCCGAGAACATCTCGGTTCAGGCCGCCGCGCTGGAGCGGACGGTGATCGATGGTGCCGACGCCGTGAACGGCGCCGACGCGGTGCTGCTGGCGTAGCGTTGCCCAACCCGGAGGTACGACCGTCATTGCTACGTCGGGAAGCGCGGACGCTTGGCCCAGGTCGTCCTTCCGGGGCGCGCATCACACGAACTACGGTGTGCGTTCGCACATCGGAGAATGACGACGGATATGGTTTCGCGTTCTCGCGACACGATGCGTCCGAGTTATTCGTAAACATCCGCCCAAGAAACCGAGGGCGCGGCGCCACCCTCAAGTGAGGGCGCGGCGCGACCCTCGAAAACCGAGGGCGCGGGGAATGCCGGGTGCCCGAAGCACCCGCGGCCCGTGTGCGAAAGTAGTGTGCACACGGTAGTCACCACGGTCGCGCCGGAACACCCGGCATTCCCGCACGCAATGGTTTTAACGGCTTATGCCACGCTCTCCCCGGCGACGAATTCGTCTTGTCACCGTCGTCGGCGGATTGGCGGTGTTGCGAATCCCGGTTGGGCTCGCAACACCTCCGCCGGCTTGGCACCAGCAACGGGTGCCAGGACCACATGGTTTTGCCGTACGCGACCCGTCTTCGCCAGGAGGCTCCGGCGGCATGTGCACGTCCGCCCGAGCATTGATGAAGCCGGAAGCAACATCGTTCGTCCACGCGCCGGCCCGATGCTCACTGGCACTCGTTCAATCGAACGCCCGCCCTGCAACGCCTTGCGCGACGACGCTGCCGCGTCCACCGCATCCCATCCCAACGTTCGTGACGATCGCGATACGCCCCTTCAGGGGGATGAGACGGACCGACATAAGCCGGTGATTTGGCTTAGAGGTGAAGAGGGAATATTTTTAAGGAAGGGGCTGGACGGGCGAGCCAGGCCGGGCAAATCACCCGCAGCCGGTGACGAAAAATATCGCGCGCCATGTGGGCGCCTCTTCTCCAATGTGTCTAATAGCAGCGGGTGATATTCACATCCTGGTCTTTTCCGCTTCGACCGGGCACGGTGACGGTCTGCGTGGGACACTCGGACACATACGGTCGATCGGACGGCGCAACCATCGGGGGAAAGCGATGAATAGCGTCCCAGGGAACGTCTTGAGTGTAGGTGTAACGGACATCGCCGGAAACAGGCTGCTGCGCCCCGTCGCCGCTAGGGGGGACGTAGGATGGATCGGAATAGCCCTCCGTTGCCCACCAGAACCCCGTCCCGTTGTCCCGCCGGCGATGATTTTGCAGCGACCGGCCAGCCATGTGAGGACGGAAAGCCGGATGGGCCGACGCCGCGCCTCTCCCGGGCACCGCGATGGCGGGCGAACCGCCGAACGATGCAGAGGTGGAAAAAATCAGCGTCACCAAGCCGATCGAGGCGATAAACGCTCCATACATTCTATAAGCCATGGCACGCACCGATCCATAGGGGTTGCTGAGCAATATGCAGCAGAACGCTAGGCTGCGCTTTTCGTGCCCGCAAACGCATAATTAATCATTAGTTAAAGGGTAAGCTTAACAGCCCCGACACGACGGCCCTGGTTGCTCAACCACCGCCGTATGCGCGCTTCCCAAGCGCGCGGCCAGCGACGGCGGTGTCATTTTCGGCGCGGCGACCTCCGGGAACGCGACCGGGAGAGGTTTGCCGCAATTAATTACAGCCCCAAATCCGACAGCCCGGGGTGATCGACCGGGCGCGGACCGGGCGCGTCCCAGAAGAATTTCCGCTCGGTCTCCTTGATCGGAAGGTCATTGATGCAGGCATATCGGTGGTGCATCAACCCCTCGCTGTCGAATTGCCAGTTCTCGTTCCCGTAAGAACGAAACCAGTTTCCGGAATCATCGTGCCATTCGTATGCGAAGCGCACCGCGATGCGGTCGTCGGTAAACGCCCATAGCTCCTTGATCAGCCGATAGTCGAGCTCCTTGGCCCATTTGCGGCTCAGAAATGCGACGATCGCGGGTCGGCCTACGGGAAACTCCGAACGATTCCTCCAGACGCTGTCGACCGTGTAGGCAAGCGCGACCTTTTCCGGATTGCGGCTATTCCAGCCGTCTTCTGCGCCGCGCACTTTCTTGACGGCCGTCTCGTGCGTGAAAGGAGGGAACGGTGGACGACTTTCAGACATGACGCACTCCTTGCTTGCTTGCGGTTAAAGTGATCACATCGTTACGCCGATGCTCGCAACGATTGCTAATCTTAAACTCCGTCGATTCCACATCACGAAACCGTTGGTCGCCGACGTCACTCGATCGGTTTCAATCCAGCTTCGATCTGCGCCCGCCGCGGCTCGAGGAACGGCGGCAACGCCAACTTCTCACCCAGCGTTTCCATCGGCTCGTCGGTGGCAAATCCCGGGCCGTCGGTGGCGATCTCGAACAGGATACCGTTGGGCTCCCGGAAATACAGGCTACGGAAATAGAACCGGTCGACCTCTCCGCTGTTGCGGACGCCGAGTTCGTTGAGCCGCCGCGCCCATGCCTCGTATTGCGCGTCGTCGGGGGTGCGAAACGCGACATGATGCACGCCGCCCGCGCCCCGTGTCGCCTCGGGTAGATCCTTCTGCCCGATCACATGAAGCTCGGCGGCGGGACCGCCCTCGCCCATCGCGAACACGTGAACGTCCGCCGGCGCATCGGGCGCCGCATAATCGCGCACCTTGCGCATGTTCAGGACCGAGGTCAGCACCTGTTCGATGCGCGCGAAGTTCTGCACATTGAGCATGATCGGGCCGAGGCCTCGAATCTGATGTTCGGCCGGCACCGGGCTGCGCTCCCACGGCGAGGAAGAACCGATGCCATGATCGTCGACCAGCACCAGCCGCTGGCCCTCGGTATCCTCAAACGGCAGCGTGAGGCGGCCGTCGACTTCGACGACATCGCCGGTGACGCCGCCAGCCTGCCTCAGGCGATCGCGCCAAAATCCAAGGGTTCTTTCGCCGGCAACGCGCAACCCCGTGCGCGAGATGCTGTTGGCGCCGCGACGTTCCGGCGCGACCGGAAAATCGAAGAAGGTCAGGTCGGTGCCGGGATTGGCTTTTCCGTCCGCGTAGAACAGATGGTAGGCGCTGACGTCATCCTGGTTGACGGTCTTCTTGACCAGCCGCATACCGAGCCGTCCGGCGTAAAATGCCAGATTCTCACGCGGTCCGGCGGAAATCGCGGTCAAGTGATGAATACCGGTCAGTTGCATCGGGCGATTTCTCCTAAGGCCGGATGGCTTTCTCTCAAATCGGCATCCCGCCCTATCCTCCTATTTAAGCATGATCTTTTCGGAAAATCGGCGTCCACTTTTGCGCTAACGCGGCCTGCGGGTCCGGGCCTAAATTATCCTTTGGACGGCCGCCGCCGAAAATCGCAAGGCATTGGCCCGGCTTACGGATCATGTAGGATACGGTCCGGACAGTTGCCAGCGGCAGCCTCGCCGCCGATTTCAAGGACGCGCCATGACCGGTCACCTGATAGTCACCGACGAAGCGGCGACGCGGGTGATCACGCTGCGGCGGCCTGAAAAGAAAAACGCAATTACCCAGGACATGTACCGGGCGATGAGCGATGCCATCGACACCGCGCAGTACAATCCCGCGATCCGCTGCATCATCATCACCGGCGGATCGGGCGTATTCACCGCGGGGAATGATCTCGAGGACTTCCTGAACGACGGCACCTCGAACGCCGACGCGCCGCGCGCATCCAACGCGATGAAATTCCTTTATTCGCTCGCGCAGAACGTCAAGCCGATCATCGCCGCGGTCGACGGCATCGCGATCGGTATCGGCACCACCATGCTGTTCCATTGCGACTATGTGCTCGCCAGCAAGACCGCAACATTTTCCACGCCGTTCATCCATCTCGGCCTGGTGCCCGAGGGCGCATCGAGCCTGCTGATGCCGCGCACGATGGGGCATCAGCGCGCCTTCGCCATGCTGGTAATGGGACGCACGGTCAGCGCCGACGACGCACGCGTTGCCGGCTTCGTCAATACGGTGGTGGCGCCCGGCCACACCGAAGCCGAAGCGCGCAAGGTCGCGCGCGAAATCTGCGCACTGCCTGCCGAAGCCGTCGCGATCGGACGGAAGCTGATCAAACTTCCGCCCGAAGATCTGACGCGGCGGATCGATCAGGAAAGCCATTTGTTCGGCGAACGAATGCGCTCCAAGGAAGCGGTTGCCGCGTTCAAGGCGTTCTTCTCACGCAAGAAGGCGTGAACATCGCGTTCGTGAATATCGGCTTCGCGAAACCGTTGTAGAGTTTCTGCCGCTTCGAGTCTCGAAGCTGCGGAATCTCCCTCGGTATCAAGTCACATGAGACATTCGCTTCCTCCGATTTTTGCTGCCCTGATGCTGACGATCGGGCTCGCGGCGGCCTCGCACGCGTCGGCCGAGACCACGCCGGTCGCCCTGCGGATTCTCTCGATCAACGATTTCCACGGCTATCTGCGGCCCTCGGTGGACGGAATCGCGATCGTCGATCCCGAAGACAAGACGCGCAAAATTAGGATACCGGCCGGCGGCGCCGAATCCATGGCGACCCTGGTCAAACAGCTTCGCGCGCAGGCCAGGAACAGCATCTTCGTTGCCGCCGGCGATCTCATCGGCGCCAGCCCGTTGCTGTCGGCGATGTTCCATGACGAGCCCACCATCGAATCGCTGTCGATGATGGGACTCGAGCTGGCGTCGGTGGGCAACCATGAGTTCGACCAGGGCAAGGACGAGTTGCTGCGGATGCAGAACGGGGGCTGCCACCCCATCGACAATTGCCAGGGACCGCATCCGTTTGCCGGCGCCGCGTTTCACTATCTCGCAGCGTCTACCGTCGAGAAGAGCACTGGCCGGACGATATTTCCACCTTACGAAATCCGGGAGTTCGAAGGCGTTTCGGTCGCGTTTATCGGCCTGACCTTGAAAGGCACGCCGGACATGGTTTCGCCGACAGGCGTCGCGGACCTGGAATTCAAGGACGAGGCCGACACGGTGAACTCGCTGCTGCCGGCACTGAAAGCGCGCGGCGTCCAGGCGATCGTCGTCCTGATTCACGAAGGCGGTTATCCGACCGGCGATTACAATGAATGTCCCGGCATCTCCGGCGCCATCGTCGACATCGTCAGGAAACTCGATCGCGCGGTCGACGTCGTGATCAGCGGCCATACCCATCAAGCCTATGTCTGCAACATCGACGGGCGGCTCGTTACCAGCGGCGACAAATACGGTACCCTCGTCACCGCGATCGATCTCAATCTCGATCCGGTCACGCGCGACGTCATCAGCGCCAAGGCCGACAACGTCATCGTTCGTATCGGCGCCTATGCCAAAGATCCCGAGCAGACCGCGTTGTTGGCGTCGTATGACAGGCTGGCCGCGCCGATCGCCGGCCGGCGGGCCGGATCGGTCGAGGCGCCGCTGTCGCGTGCGCCCGGCAAATCTGGCGAAAGTCCGCTCGGCGATATCGTCGCCGACGCCCAACTGGCAGCGACACAGGCGCCTGCCGACGGCGGCGCCGTGATCGCCGTCACCAATCCCGGCGGCGTCCACAGCGACGTCGCCATGAAAACGGACGGGACGGTCAGCTACGGCGATATCTTCGCAATCCAACCCTTCAGGAACCAGCTCGTCACGTTGACGCTGACCGGCGCGCAACTGAAGCAGATGCTGGAGCAGCAATGGCGCGATCCAAAGCTGACGCGGATTCTCCAGGTCTCCAAAGGCTTCCATTATGTCTGGGACGGCGCCAAGGCCTATGGCGACCATGTGATAGCGGACACGATGTCGCTGAACGGAAAGCCAATCGATCCCGCGGCGCGCTATCGGGTCACCGTGAACAATTTCCTTTCGGTCGGTGGCAACGGCTTCACGGTTTTAAAGGACGGCGTTGCCCCACAAGTCGGCGTCTACGACCTCGACGCATTGCGTGCCTATTTCCAGGCCAACAGTCCGGTCAAACCTCCTGCCGCGGACCGGATCGTACGGACCAATTGAATCACGGCAATATCCGCGGCGCGACTCTTCCGAAGCGAGCATCGATGCCTTAGATCATGCTCCGACTGGATGAAGTCGGATCATCATCTCATCTCTCTTTGAGCACGATCTCCCCTCAAGCGCTCCGCGTTCGTGGCGAGGGAAAACCGGTTTCCACTTTCCCGGATCATGCTCTAAGATCGCCGTTCCTCGCAAGTGCCGCTCAACACGCCAGGATATTGCATGACGACGCTCCTTCTCACACATCCGGCGTGCCTGGAGCATGCCACGCCACCGGGACATCCCGAACGCGCCGACCGACTGCGCGCCGTGGATCAGGTGCTGGCGGAGGAACGGTTCAATCGGCTGGTGCGCGGCGAAGCGCCGGAAGGCGATCTCGATTCGGTCATGCTGTGTCACGACGAGCATTATGTCGACCAGCTTCGGCATATCGCGCCGTCGCGCGGCCTGATCTATCTCGACGGCGACACCTCGATGTCTCCGGGCACATGGGAAGCCGTGATGCGCGGCGTCGGCGGCGCGATTGCCGCAACCGACGCGGTGATGTCGGGCACGCACGGCAATGCGTTCGTCGCGGTGCGCCCTCCCGGCCATCACGCCGAGACCAACAAGCCCATGGGCTTTTGCTTTTTCGACAACGCCGCCATTGCCGCGCGCCACGCGCAGCGGAAATACGGTATCGCCCGCGCCGCCGTGGTCGATTTCGACGTCCATCATGGCAACGGCACCCAGGATATCTTCTGGGCCGACCCGACCGTGATGTACTGCTCGACGCACCAGATGCCGCTGTTTCCCGGCACGGGCGCCAGCGGCGAGCGCGGCGAACACGACACCATCGTCAACGCGCCGCTGGCGCCCGAGGACGGCGGCCCCAAATTCCGAGCCGCGTTCGAAAACCTGATCCTGCCGCAGTTGAAGAAATTCAACCCCGAACTGATTATCCTGTCCGCCGGCTTCGACGCCCACCATCGCGATCCACTGGCGTCACTCAATCTCACGGCGGAGGATTTCGGCTGGGTCACCCGCCAATTGATGGATGTTGCCGATTCCACCGCCGGTGGGCGACTCGTTTCGGTGCTCGAAGGCGGCTACGACCTCCAAGGTCTCAAAGAGTCGGTTGCATCGCACGTCACCGCATTGCTGGGCGCGTAAATTCCCGCCACAATAAGCTCGCATAGACGTCATTGAATCCGGTCCGGCGAGTGGCGCATTCGGGAACCCCCATGGCTGAAAATACCCAAGTGGACGTTAGGAAGCTGAGCTTCGAGCGCGCGATCGAGGAACTGGAATCGATCGTGAAGCGGCTTGAGGAGGGCAAGGTGCCGCTGGAGGAATCGATCGCCATCTATGAACGCGGCGAAGCGCTGAAGCGGAGATGCGAGGAACTGCTGCGGCAGGCCGAAGCGCGCGTCGACAAGATCACCACCGATGCCAACGGCCAGGCCGTCGGGACCGAGCCGCTGGACGTTCAATAGAAATCGCCGGTTTCGATCCCATTTACGTGATCGCAGGTGGGCTGCCGCCTGCAAACGCATGGCTCGGCCAGACCAGGTCAGTCGGTCGGCGGCCGTGAGCCGCAAAGGTGCCCGGTCGGGCGGTGGAAAACGGTCCAAATCGACCGATATGGGCGCTCCGCGGGACGTCGTCGATTGTGGCGGGACGGAACCCATAAAATGTCACAGCGGCTGAAATTCGGACTCCAAGTCTCCCCATTTACCGCCGCAACCCTGTCGGCGGTTGGCTTTGGCTGTTACTTTAGTGTAAAGACTGGCCGGTTATGGGCTATTCGAGGCGAACTTGCCGCCGATTTGTGGCGGGTGTAAGCACTTCATATGGCTTGTAAAAATGACCGGAAAAAGTGAAGCCACCTAGGGTGACGCCTATCACATTGACCGATCCGGAGCACATCTGAGCTCTCGAAGAGGCTTCGGCCTGCTCAGGCGGTATCCGGCGTCTGGGTTTCCGTTGCGCGAAATCTTGCGCACCCCATCTCACGTCGGGTCGCTCATCCCGACATGCAAAATTGGAATATCGCTGTGACCGATTTTAGTAAAACGCCGCTTCTCGACACCATCCGCACCCCGGAAGATCTGCGCCGGCTGAAGATCGAACAGGTTCAGCAAGTCGCCGACGAGCTGCGTCAGGAAACCATCGATGCCGTATCGGTAACCGGCGGCCATTTCGGCGCGGGTCTCGGCGTCGTCGAGTTAACGACAGCGTTACATTATGTGTTCGACACCCCGCGCGACCGCCTGATCTGGGACGTCGGCCATCAGGCCTATCCGCACAAGATCCTGACCGGCCGTCGCGACCGCATCCGCACCCTGCGCACCGGCGGCGGGCTGTCCGGTTTCACCAAGCGCACCGAAAGCGATTACGATCCGTTCGGCGCCGCGCATTCCTCGACCTCGATCTCGGCAGGCCTCGGCATGGCCGTCGCCCGCGACCTTTCCGGCGGCAAGAACAACGTCATCGCCGTGATCGGCGACGGCGCGATGTCCGCCGGCATGGCTTATGAAGCCATGAACAATGCCGGCGCGATGAATTCGCGGCTGATCGTCATCCTCAACGACAACGATATGTCGATCGCGCCGCCGGTCGGGGCGATGAGCGCCTATCTGTCCCGCCTTTACTCGGGCAAGACCTACCGGACGCTGCGCGAGGCCGCCAAGCAGATCAACCAGCGCCTGCCCAAGATTCTCGCCAATCGCGCCAACCGCGTCGAGGAATATTCCCGCGGCTTCATGATGGACGGCGGTACGCTGTTCGAGGAACTCGGCTTCTATTATGTCGGCCCGATCGACGGTCATAATCTCGACCATCTGCTGCCGGTCTTGAAGAACGTCCGCGACATGGAGGACGGTCCGATCCTGGTTCACGTCGTTACGCAGAAGGGCAAGGGCTACGCTCCGGCGGAAGCTTCCGCCGACAAATATCATGCGGTGGTCAAGTTCGACGTCGCCACCGGCGCGCAGGCCAAGGCCAAGCCGAATGCGCCGTCCTATCAGAACGTGTTCGGGCAGAGCCTCGTCAAGGAAGCGGAAAAAGACGACAAGGTCATCGGCATTACCGCCGCGATGCCCTCGGGCACCGGCATCGACATCTTCAACAAGGCGTTTCCCGACCGCACCTTCGACGTCGGGATCGCCGAGCAGCACGCCGTTACGTTCGCCGCCGGCCTTGCGACCGAAGGCTACAAGCCGTTCTGCGCGATCTACTCGACGTTCCTGCAGCGCGGCTACGACCAGGTCGTCCACGACGTGGCGATCCAGAGCCTGCCTGTGCGCTTCGCCATCGACCGCGCCGGCCTCGTCGGCGCCGACGGCGCGACGCACGCCGGTTCGTTCGACAACACCTATCTCGGCTGCCTGCCCAATTTCGTCATCATGGCGGCCTCCGATGAGGCCGAGCTGGTGCACATGGTTGCGACCCAGGTCGCGATCAACGACAGGCCGAGCGCGCTGCGTTATCCGCGCGGCGAAGGCCGCGGCGTCGAAATGCCCGAAACCGGCGTTCCGCTCGAGGTCGGCAAGGGACGGATCGTTCGCCAGGGCAGCAAGATCGCGTTGTTGTCGTTCGGCACCCGGCTCGGCGAATGTGAAAAGGCCGCCGACGAACTGGCGACGCTGGGACTGTCCACCACCATCGCGGATGCCCGCTTCATGAAGCCGCTCGACGTCGACCTGGTACTCAAGCTCGCCCGCGAGCATGAAGTGCTGCTCACCATCGAGGAAGGTTCGATCGGCGGCTTCGGTTCCCACGTCATGCAGACGCTGTCGGACCACGGCATGCTCGACGGCGGCCTGCGGATGCGGGCAATGGTTCTGCCGGACGAGTTCATCGATCACGACTCGCCGGGCGCGATGTATGCCCGCGCCGGCCTTGACGCCAAGGGCATCGTCGGCAAGGTGTTCGAAGCGCTCGGCAAGGACTTCAAGGCCGAGACCGTCAAGCTCGCCTGAACCCGCGTTTTGTGTCATTCCGGCGCGCAGGTGTAACGAGCGCCGGGGTTTCCGGAATGACCAAAATCTATCTGGCAGGTCCCGACGTGTTCCTGCCGGACGCTGTCGAGATCGGGCGTCGCAAGGCCGGGTTTTGCATCCGGCACGGCCTAACCGGGCTCTATCCGCTGGATAATG
Source organism: uncultured Alphaproteobacteria bacterium (assembly GCA_963756215.1). Taxonomy (GTDB): domain Bacteria; phylum Pseudomonadota; class Alphaproteobacteria; order Rhizobiales; family Xanthobacteraceae; genus Bradyrhizobium. The sequence goes on from CAVWMY010000010.1 coordinate 559,095, forward strand.
TCGTCGATGTCGCGGCGAAAGACGCTTCGCAGCGGATCTTTCGCGGCAACCAAGCCATGATGGGCGAGGCCGACGCCATTATCGCCAATCTTACCCCGTTTCGCGGTCCGGGGGCCGACGCCGGCACCGTCTATGAACTCGGATACATGGCGGGCCGCGGCAAGCTCTGCTTCGGCTACTCGAACGATCCGGCAGCCTATGCGGAGCGCGTGCGCCGGTTCACAACCGTTACGCCCGGCGACGGTCGCCTGGTCGACGCCGACGGATTGACGGTTGAGGATTTCGGCCTGAACGACAATCTCATGATGATCCATGCCCTCGACCTGCACGGCTGCGCGCTGGTGACGCCGCGCCAAAAGCCAGCGGATATCTGGCACGATTTGACCGCGTTCGAGACCTGTGTGCGCCTGGCGGCGGAGAAGCTTGCGCCGGCGCAGACGCTGCGATCCAGTTAAGCTTTGCAAGGACCGAGCATGTCCCCTCCCCGCAAGCGCGCGGATGTGTTGCTGGTCGAGCGCGGCCTGTTCGAAAGCCGCGCGCGAGCCCAAGCGGCGATCGAAGCGGGCCTCGTGACCGCCAACGACAAGCAGGTCCTGAAGGCGTCCGAGGGCATCGCCGCCGACGCCGTGCTGCAGGCCGAGCCCGCGCATCCCTTCGTGTCGCGCGGCGGCGTCAAGCTGGCGGGCGCGCTGGAGCGATATCCGCTCGACATCGAAGATCACGTCTGTCTCGATGTCGGCGCCTCGACCGGCGGCTTCACCGAAGTGTTGCTCGCCAACGGCGCCGGCCTGGTGTTTTCGATCGACGTTGGCCGCGGCCAGTTGCACCCTTCGCTGCACGGCCATCCCCGGATCGTCTCGATGGAGGAAACCGACATCCGCGGTTTCGAGAACAAGCGGCTGCCGCAACGGCCGGACATCGTTGTCATCGACGTCAGCTTCATCTCGCTGAAAGCCGTGCTGCCGGTCGCGCTGTCGCTGGCAGCGGCGCCGATGCATCTGCTGGCGCTGATCAAGCCGCAATTCGAGGCGCCGCGAAAGCATTCCAAGCGCGGCATCATCCGCGATGCGTCGGTGCACCGGCAGGTCTGCGACGACATCGCCGCGTTCGCAGCCTCGCTGGGCTGCAGCGGCATCGACGTGTTTCCGTCCTCGATCACCGGCGGCGACGGCAACATCGAATTCTTCATCGGCGCCCGCCGTGGCTGAAACCCTCGTCATCGATCACGTCGGCTATCGCGGCGACGGCGTCGGCTTCAGCGGCGGCGAGAGCCTGTTCGTGCCCTATACGCTCGGCGGCGAAACCGTCGAGGCCGAACGGTTGGCCGGACATCCCGACCGCCGGCAATTGTCGCGGGTCGTGCACGCCAGCGCGGAGCGGATCGCGCCGTTCTGTCGATATTTCGGCGCCTGCGGCGGCTGCGCCATTCAGCATTGGGAGCCGCAGGCCTATCGGGCGTGGAAGCGCGCCATCGTGGTCGACACGCTGGCCGGTGCCGGCATCGAGTGCGAGGTCGACGGGCTGGTCGACGCACACGGTGTCGGCCGCCGGCGCATCACCGTCCACGCCCGCCGTGGCGGTGACGGCGTGTTGCGTACCGGATTTGCCGCCGCCAACAGCCACGCGATCGTCGCAATCGACGATTGCCCGATCCTCGATCCGGCGTTGCGCGGCGCGCTCGATGCCGCGCGCGCACTGGCCGCGGCGCTCGCGCCGGCCGACAAGCCGCTCGACATCCAGGTCACCGCGGCCGGCAACGGCCTCGACGTCGACGTGCGCGGCTCCGGGCCATTGACGACGAAGATGATCGCAACGCTGTCCGGCATCGCGCAGGCCCACGGACTGGCGCGGCTGACACGCCATGGCGAGCTGGTGCTGATGCAAACACAGCCGGTGATCGCGATCGGTACCGCGCGGGTGAACCTGCCGCCGGGATCGTTCCTGCAGGCGACCGCCGCTGGCGAAGCGTCACTGGCGGCGCTGGTGGCGGACCATTGCAAACGCGCCAGGCATATCGCGGATCTGTTTTGCGGTGTCGGCCCGTTTGCGTTGCGGCTCGCGGCCCGCGCGCGGATTTCGGCCTTCGACAGCGATGCCGGCGCGGTCACGGCGCTGCAGAAGGCGGCCACTTCGGCCTCCGGGCTAAAGCCGATCAAGGCCGAGGCGCGTGATCTGTTTCGGCGGCCGCTGGTGCCGCAGGAGCTGCGCGATTACGATGCCGTGGTGTTCGATCCGCCGCGGCAAGGCGCGCAGGCGCAGGTCAGACAGCTCGTGGCAGGTAAAATACCGGTGGTGATCGCGGTCTCATGTAACGTCGCAACCTTTGCACGCGACGCCCGGACGCTGATCGATGGCGGCTATAAAATAGAAAACGTCACCCCCATTGACCAATTCCGTCACACACCGCACGTCGAACTGGTGGCACGGTTCACGCTGAAGCGTTGAACCTTCCTGTCGAGCGGATGACCTATTCCCAGGTGATGAAGTCCCCAAGTGCTGAAGCTGCAACACGGTTATTACCGTCGTAGCGCGCTTGCGATCTGCGCGACGCAACAAAAACACAACATCGTTGGAAATTGAAGTCCCATGCAACGGAGAGTGCCATGGACGTCAACGCTGATAGATTAAACGCCTTTATGGGAAAAATGGTGAGCGAGGTCGGCAGCGCCATGAATGCGTCGCTGATGCTGATCGGCGACAAGCTCGGCCTCTACAAGGCGTTGGCGACGAAAGGTCCGATGAACTCCGCGGAGCTCGCCAAGGCCACCGGCACCAGCGAGCGTTACGTTCGCGAATGGCTCGCGGCGCAGGCCGCGTCCGGCTACATCGAATACGACGCCGCTTCCAGCAAGTTCTCGATGCTGCCGGAACAGGCGTTGGCGCTGGCCGACGAGGACAGTCCGGTCTTCCTGGGTGCGGTCGGCGATATCGTCTCGGCGGCCTTTCTCGATGAATCGAAGGTTTCGGAAGCCTTCAAGACCGGCAAGGGCGTCGGCTGGAATCGGCGCAGCGAATGCCTGTTCTGCGGCACCGCGCGCTTCTTCCGCACCGGATACAAGCATCATCTGGTGCAGGAATGGCTGCCCGCGCTCGACGGCGTGGTCGAAAAGCTCAAGCGCGGCGCCAAGGTCGCCGATATCGGTTGCGGTCATGGCGTGTCGACCCGCCTGATGGCGCAGGCCTTTCCGAACTCCCGTTTCTTCGGCTACGACTATCACGAGGGATCGATCGCCGCGGCGCGCGAAGCCGCTGGGAACGCCGGCCTGGGCGATCGCGTGCAGTTCGGCGTTCACTCCGCCAAGACCTATCCGGCCGAAGGCTACGATCTGGTCTGCTTCTTCGATTGCCTGCACGACATGGGAGATCCCGTGGGCGCGATGAAACATGTGCGCGAAACCATGGCGAAGGACGGCACCTGCATGCTGGTCGAGCCATTCGCCAACGACCGCCTGGAAGACAATCTCAACCCGGTCGGTCGCTTGTATTACGCGGCGTCGACCATGATCTGCACGCCCGCTTCGCTCGACCAGGAAGTTGGCCTCGCGCTCGGCGCACAGGCCGGCGAAGCGCGACTGCGCGACGTCGCCAACAAAGCCGGCTTCACGCGATTCCGCCGCGCCACCGAAACGCCGTTCAACCTGATCCTGGAAGCCCGGCTGTAAGCCGCCGCCGAGTAAGCCCCGATTCCAATCGAGCCGGCAATCGGGGTTGCCACTCCGGGGCGAAAGCGCGGTCGATCACCTGCCCCAGCGATCCTGCCATATCTGCTCGCCGATCAGGCAGGAAACGCGCGGCTCTTTAGCGGCCACGCGAACGACGGGACGTTCGGGCGTCGTGCCCGCGACTTCCATCAGGAGCTTGGTCCGGATCGCCTCCTTGAACTTTTCGCGATCCTTGATCGAGACTACGAAGGAGCCCGGGCCACCGATAACGCAATCCTCGTAATAGAAATCGAGATTGTCGATATCCATGGTCGAATAGGACGGCTCCTTCACCATGATGGGCAGGCCGTTGATGACGATACCCTTTGCCAGCGCCTCGTCGCGCGCGGTCGTCACCGGCGCGCCGTTATTGTTGGGCCCGTCGCCTGAAATATCGATGACGCGCCGCAGCCCATGATATGGATTGTCCTCGAACAGCGGCATCGCGAAATGGATCGCGCCCGAAATCGAGGTACGCGAAGCGCGGCGGATCGGTGTCCTGACGATCTCATTGGCGACGGCATCCGCCGTTTCGGGACCGTCGATCACCCGCCAGGGGATGATGATCTTCTGGTCGCTCGAGGCCGCCCATTCGAAATAGGTCACGGCAATCTTGCCGTGCGGTCCGGTCTTCAAGGCCTGCAGGAATTCCTTGGATACGATGGCCTGCGCGTAACCTTCGCGCTGGACCGCGAGTTCTTCCATATCCATCGAATACGACACATCGACGGCAAGGACCAATTCGATATCGACGGCTGAAGCATCCTCGCTGCCCTCGATCAATTCATGCCGAGGGTTCGGCGCGGCGATGCTCGCGACATCGCCTCCGGCTATCGCGCCCGCGACAAGCACAGCTCCGATCGAGACACACCAGCGCATTGCGGCCCTCCCGTCGACTGACAGGATCGTGACATGCAAAGCGCTTGACGAAAAGCCGGAAGATCGGCCACCTCGCTCACATTCAAGTCAGACCGCGCAGTCCCGACGTTTGGTGGTACTGTTGTCCAGCCACAACCTGGCATGGCGTATGGCGCTTCTGGACGGAGGATACATGTTTCGGATCGGCGTGGCGTGCGGCGCTCTGCTCTGGATGATTCAAGGAGCCAGCGCGCAATCTCAGGCCGAGCGCGGCAGCTACCTCGTCAACACCATCATGGCTTGCGGCAACTGCCACACCCCGCGTGACGCCGACGGCAAACCGGTCGCCGAGCGGGCCCTGTCAGGTGGCGGTCTGAGCTTCAAGACACCGGCCTTCACTGCGACCGCGCCCAACATCACGCCCGACGTCGAGACCGGAATCGGAAGCTGGAGCGATGCCGAGATCAGGCGCGCGCTGACAAGAGGAACACGCCCGGATCACGGACAACTCGCCGGCGTGCCGCTGGCGGCGATCATGCCTGCCAATTTCTACAAGGCGCTGCTGCCGACAGATCTGGATGCCATCGTCGCCTATCTTCACACCGTCAAGCCGGTGCGGAACGCGCTCCCCGATCCCTCGTACAACGTGCCGGTGCAACGCATTCCCTATCCGGACGCAGAGGCAGGATTCGACAAGTCCATGTTCGGTGATCCGGTCAAGCGCGGCACCTATCTCGTAACCATCGGCCATTGCATGGAGTGCCATTCAGCCTGGTCGCGCGGCGTGTCGGATTTCGGCGACGGGTTGGGACGCGGTGGCAGGGCTTTCCCCGCAGAAGGCGCGCCGAGCGGAACGCCACCCGCGATCGCGGCCAACATCACCGCCGATCGCACCGCCGGTATCGGTGCCTGGACCGATCGGGAGATCGGCGGCGCCATCACCCGCGGGATTGCACGCGACGGTCACAAGCTCGGGGGCCCGATGGCTTTCGGCTATTACGCCGGGCTGAAGGAAGCGGATCTCGCGGATATCATCGCCTATCTGCGCACGGTGCCGGCACGGCGGTGAGAGCATCGTGAACCGCAGCCGGTTCCCTCGCGGAGGCCGCGACGTTATATTCCGGTCCGGGAAACCGAAACATCTGGAGGCGCCTCCGGAATGATTGATGCCGTCACCAAGCCCAAAACCAGGGTCCGGACCAAGACCGAGCGTCCGCGCCTGCATAAGGTCATCCTCGTCAACGACGACTTCACGCCGCGCGAATTTGTCGTGACCGTGCTGAAGGCCGAATTCCGTATGACCGAGGATCAGGCCCACAAGGTGATGATCACGGCACATCAGCGCGGGGTATGCGTGGTGGCCGTGTTCACCAAGGATGTCGCTGAAACCAAGGCCACGCGGGCCACCGACGCCGGGCGCGCCAAAGGTTACCCGTTGCTGTTCACCACCGAGCCCGAGGAATAGGTCGGCGTTTCCGGCACCACGCCCGAGGTCAGGCAGCGCGCGTGGATCGAAACGTTCCTACGCCCGGACGGCTTCGGCCTCCGCTTCGTCCTGCAAGCCGTAGACGTGCGTCGCCTTTGCAAACCCGGCGATCGAAAACTCGCCGAGATCGCTCCAGTCGGCGCTGCAAATTCCAGCGAAACCCGGCGACGCGACGATGGTGCGGTGAAGACGTCCCGCAATCTTTTCCAGCCGCGCGGCGAGGTTCACAGCCGGACCGATGCAGGTGAAGTCGAGCCGGTTGCCGCCGCCGATATTGCCGAACAGGATAGGCCCGACATGCAAGGCGACGCCGAAGCGGAACTGCTCGACGGTCTCGCCGACTGGATAACGCAGCGCACCGACGCTGGCGCGGGATTCGCGGGCGGCTTCCAGCACGTGCGCGCAGACCTGCTGGGCATCGCCGACATATTCGTCGACCGGAAAAACCGCCAGCAACCCGTCGCCCATATATTTCAGCACTTCCCCGCCATGCGCCCGGATCGAGGCAACCTGGCAGTCGAAGTACTGGTTGAGGATGTCCACGACGGTCTCGGCCGGCAGGCGATCCGACAACGCGGTGAAGCCGCGCAAATCCGACAGCCAGATCGCGGCATTCATCGTCTCGGCATGACCGCGGCGAATCTGGCCGCCGAGAATCCGCTCGCCGGCCCGGTTGCCGACATAGGTATCCAAAAGGCTCGCGGCGGTACGGGCCAGGCTGATGATTTCGATGACGCGCGCCAGCGGCGTCACGATCCGCCGCAACGCAGTCAATTGTTCATCCGTAAACCCACCGGGCTGCTTCGTGGTCCAGCTCGAAGCGTTGACTGTTCCATTGATGAACGGCAGCGGCAACGCGAGGTAGTCGGTGACACCCTCGGCTTGCAGTTCCTCGATGATGGGAAAACGCTTGCTCGAGGGATCGTCGGCCCGCGCGTGAACTTCCTGCCCCTGTTGAAACACGATTTTCAACGGGCTGACGTGGAAATCCGGCGAGTTCAGAATCTCGAAATCGACCGTGCCGATTTCGACCTCGGCGCCGGGCTTCCAGACGAAATTACGTCCGAGAATGTCAGGATGCAGGGTGCGAACGAAGACGCCGACACGCCACAACGGCAAGCCTGCCGCAACCATCCGCTCGCAGGTTTCCGCCATGAACCGCGTCGGGCTGGCCGAAGATCTGCCGCCGTCGATCAGCCAGTCGGTCAGCTTCTGCAATTCCGATGCGTTCATCACGTCAGCATTTGGCGGCCAAGTCGAGGTCGCGTCAAGGCGCTACGAGCGGTCGCGTTCGGCGTTAACCGGGCGACGGGCTGCCAACCTGGCCGCGATGCCGCAGAAAATGATCGGCCAGTACGCAGGCCATCATGGCCTCGCCGACCGGCACCGCACGGATGCCGACACAGGGATCGTGACGGCCCTTGGTCAAGATGTCGGTATCTGCGCCGGCGCGATCGACGGTCTTGCGCGGAGAGAGGATCGACGACGTCGGCTTCACCGCGAAGCGAGCGACCACCGGCTGCCCCGTGGAGATACCGCCGAGAATGCCGCCCGCATGGTTGGACAAGAAGCGCGTGCCATTATTGCCGGTCCGCATCTCGTCGGCATTTTCCTCACCCGACAGTTCGGCCGCCCCGAAGCCGTCGCCGATCTCGACGCCCTTGACCGCGTTGATGCTCATCAGCGCCGCGGCCAGCTCGGCATCGAGCTTGGCATAGATCGGCGCACCCAATCCGGCCGGCACGCCTTCGGCAACGATCTCAAGCACCGCGCCGATCGACGATCCCTGCTTGCGGATGCCGTCGAGATAGGTCTCGAAGAAGGCGGCCTTGTCCTTGTCGGGACAAAAGAACGGATTGCGCGCGACTTCGTCCCAGTCCCATTTCGCGCGATCGATCTTGTGCGGCCCCATCTGCACCAGCGCCCCACGCACCCTGACGTCAGGCAGCACCTTGCGGGCGATGGCGCCGGCCGCCACGCGCATCGCCGTCTCGCGCGCCGAAGAGCGGCCGCCGCCGCGATAGTCGCGCAGGCCGTATTTGGCTTCATAGGTGAAATCCGCATGCCCGGGACGAAACTTGTCCTTGATGTCGGAATAGTCCTTTGAGCGCTGGTCGGTGTTCTCGATCATCAGCGCGATCGGCGTTCCCGTCGTCACCTGCTCGCCTGTTTTCGGATGCGCCATCACCCCGGAAAGAATTTTTACGGCGTCAGGCTCCTGACGCTGGGTGGTGAAGCGCGATTGCCCGGGGCGGCGGCGATCGAGATCGCGCTGGATGTCCTCCGACGTCAGCGGCAGCAGCGGCGGGCAGCCATCGACCACGCAGCCGATCGCAACCCCGTGGCTTTCGCCGAAGGTCGTGACCCGGAACATGTGGCCGAAGGTGTTGAAGGACATGGTGTGACCGTCCGATAGCAAAACAGCTTTTATAATAGTCTGTCGTAACTCGCGTAGTTCGGAGGGTCAAATAACCTCTCGTTTGCGGCTGGCGAGCGTTAACCAGACCGGCGCGGCACGCACAGCCGGCTCTATCCCCCCTAGAGCAGGGAAAGTTGGAGAGGCGGGTGTTTCAGGCCGCTGACTCCGAACGCGCGGTACCCCTTCCCTAGCCCTCCCCCTCGCAAGGGCGGAGGGAACAGGGATCAACTATATTTCGTCACCCCGCCGTCCCTGAACACATAGACCACGCCCTGCCCGATCGGGGTATCGGCCGCCTCGTACGGCGTCGCCACGCCGAGGGTCACCATCAGGGCGCGCATGGTGCCGCCATGGGCCACGACGACCGTGTCGCCGAGGAGGGAATCGAACCATTCCCGCATCCGCAACGTGACGCTGGCATAGCTCTCGCCGGACGGCGGAGCGACGCCCCATTTGTCGAGATTGCGCAAGGCGAAGGTCGCGGCGTCATGCTGCGCCATCTCCGGCAACGTCAGCCCTTCCCAATGGCCGTAGCCGATTTCCCGCAATCGATCGTCGACGCCGTAACAGGCGGGCGGCAACAGCAGCGCACCGCGCATCAACTCCATCGTCAGCCGCGCACGGCCCAGCGGGCTTGCGACATAAGCCAACGACGCCGCCTCGAGGCCATCCTGCGCCAACAGGCGAGCAAGGATTTCACCGGCGGCATACGCCTGCTTGCGGCCAAGCTCGTTGAGCGGGATATCTTTCGATCCCTGAAAGCGACCTGCGGCGTTCCACGCCGTCTCGCCGTGACGAATGTAATAGACTGTCGGAGCAGGCATCGAAGCTTCGGACTTATTCCTTGCTCACGGAATTGCTGAGCGAAATATCCGGTGCATCCGGGCGCTTCATGCCGACCACGTGGTAACCGGAATCGACGTGATGCACCTCGCCCGTGACTCCGCGCGACATGTCGGACAGCAGGTACAGTGCGCTGTCGCCGACCTCCTCGATCGTCACGGTGCGGCGCATCGGCGTGTTGTATTCGTTCCACTTCAAAATGTAGCGGAAGTCGCCGATGCCCGACGCCGCCAGCGTCTTGATCGGCCCTGCCGAGATGGCGTTGACCCGGATGTTCTTTTCACCGAGATCGGCGGCGAGGTAGCGTACGCTGGCCTCCAGCGCCGCCTTGGCGACGCCCATCACGTTGTAATGCGGCATCCATTTCTCCGCGCCGTAATAGGTCAGCGTCACGATCGAGCCGCCGTCGGTCAAAAGCTTCTCGGCGCGCTGCGCGATCGCAGTCAGCGAATAGCAGCTGATCAGCATGGTCTTGGAAAAATTGTCCGCCGTGGTTTCGAGGTAGCGGCCGTCGAGCTGGTCCTTGTCGGAGAACGCGATCGCGTGGACCACGAAGTCGATCTTGCCCCACTTCTCTCTTAGCATCTCGAACACCGCGTCGATGGTTGCGGCGTCGGTAACGTCGCAGTGACCGAGCAGCAGACCGTCGATTTCCTTCGCCAAAGGCTCGACCCGCTTCTTGAGCGCATCGCCCTGCCAGGTCAGGGCGATCTCCGCGCCGGCCGCGCGGCACGCTTTCGCGATGCCCCAGGCAATCGACCGGTTGTTGGCGACGCCGAGAACCACTCCGCGCTTGCCCTGCATCAGCCCTGAATTTTGCGACATCCCGTTTCCAATCGACCTTGATCCGGTTTGGAGGTACACCACGGCTACCGGCCGGTACAGCCCAAATGCATGCCCGCCCGTCCGATTGCTGTTCGGCCGCAAGGGCGGAATAGTCGGACCGCGCGGGTGTTATATTCGTCGAGGCGTCCGCGCCGGACATGCCCACAACCGACGTCAAGACCAGGCATCAATGACCGCATTCCGTCAGAGTGTCGAAGCCATGATTCCGGCCCTGCGCCGTTACGCGCGCGCGCTCGCGCGCGACGCCGACGTCGCCGATGATCTGGTGCAGGATACGCTGGTGCGGGCGCTACGTTCGGAGCGGCTGTTTCTCGGCGGCGACGTCAGAAGCTGGCTCTACACCATCCTGACCAACCTCAACAAGAACAGGCGGCGATCGCTGGCGCGACGGCCGCAATTCGTACCATTGCTCGACAATAACCCCGACGCCAGCGGGACCGAGGCGGAGGGCCGCGATATCTCGCGCGCGCTGTCCACCCTGGTCGAGGAGCAGCGCGCGGTGCTGTTGCTGGTGATGCTGGAGGGGTTGAGCTATCGCGAGGTTGCCGACATTCAGGGCGTGCCGATCGGCACCGTGATGTCTCGCCTCGCTCGCGCGCGCGCCCATGTCAAAGCCTCGCTCGAGGGCGACCGCCCCGCGCTGCGGCGGGTCAAATAGATTGGCAGGAATCATGCATCCTAAAATACCAGGTGTCGGAAGTTGCAGGCATCACGAACGCGTTCATATCACGGTGGCTGACCTCCCGCGCGGGGAAGGACTGCCATCCGCCGACGAGCCCTTTTCGATCGAAATGAATTCGATCGGAATAAGACAGAGACAACGACGATGACCGACCCGAGGATTCCCGTCACCGAAGACGAACTCCACGCTTTTGTCGACAACGAGCTGCCGGCGGAACGTCGCGGCGATGTCGAGGCATGGCTCGCGGCTCATCCCGACGATGCGGCGCGGGTGCATTCATGGCGCGCAATGGCGGAGAGGCTGCATGCCCGTTACGATTCCGTAGCCGACGAGGCGGTACCGAAGCGGCTTGAGATCGAGCGACTGGTGCGCCGGCCGCGCCGATGGATTTACGGCGCGGTGGCCGCGACGCTGGCGGCGTTCATTGCCGGCGGAGGCGTCGGCTGGGTGGCGCGCGGCGCGGCCGCCTCGCCTTCGACCTTCCAGAACTTCACGCTGGATGCGCTGGATGCGCACCGGCTCTACGTGGTCGAAGTGCGGCATCCCGTTGAGGTTGCGGGGTCGGAGCGTGCGCACCTGGTGGCGTGGCTGTCGAAGCGCTGCGGCTACGATGTGAAGGCGCCGGAATTGGACGGCACCGGCCTGAAGCTGGTCGGCGGCCGGTTGCTGCCGGGGCCGGAAGCCCCCGCGGCATTCCTGATGTATGAAAGCCCGACCGGCGAGCGCTTCACCCTCTACGCCTCGCGAGCCGGGACCGGCGGCACCAGCACCCAGATGCGCTATGCGGCAAGCGAGGGCGATGGCGCGTTATTCTGGGCCGACCGCGGGGTCGCCTACGTCTTGAGCGGGCCGACCGACAAGGACCGGCTTAATCAAGTGGCGCGGCTCGTCTACGACCAGACGGAGAAAATCGGCGGATGAAAATCGGCGAATAGACTGCGTAACCCTCGCTGTCCCAATTCCGACATTGAAAATCTGAAATTGGAACATCGATGCGTCTCAGTATCGCACCAAATGAACTCGCAGAGATGTGATGCGTTCGATCCGCCGATCGACGTAAGCGGCCTCGGTCGGGTTTACCGCGCTGGTCCCCAGGTCGAGGCCGCGACTTTTTTCAGGTGCGGAATCCTGTTTCAGCGACAGGAATCTTGCGACCGCGAGGGGTCAGCCGAGATCGCTGCGCGGATTGTAGGGGCGTCCGTCGCGCCATTTCTGCATCAATGTCTCGAGCTCGGAATCGTTACCGTCCGGCAGCATGATGCGGGCGGTAACGAATAGATCGCCCGGCGCGCTTCCGCTTTTCGGCAACCCCTTACCTTTCAGGCGGAAGGTCCGGCCGCTCGATGTATTTTTCGGAATCGACAGCTCTACCGCGTTGCCCAGCGTGGGGACGCGGATCTTGCCGCCCAGCACCGCCTCGTACAACGTGATCGGCAGGTCAACGCGCAGGTCGTTGCCGTCGACCTTGAAGAAGGCATGCGGCGCGATGCTCACGGTAATCAGGAGATCGCCGGGAGGATGGCCCGGCGCGGTCTCGCCCTGGCCCTTTAACCGGATTTGCTGACCCGCGGCGACCCCGGCGGGAATCCTGACATTGAGCTCTTTTCCGGTCGGCAAGCGCACGCGTTTCTCGGCCCCGTTGACCAATTCCTCCAGCGAAACCGACATCGCAACACTGAGGTCGAGATCGAGCGCGATTCCGCCCGGATCGAATTCGAAGGCCGAGCCGGCACCCGGCCGGCCGCCGCGGCCCGCTCCGGAGAACATGCTGTTGAGGATGTCCTCGAACGCGCCCCCGCCGAAACCTCCGGCACCGCCGCTACGGAATGTCCGCGATTCGAAGCCGCCGCCGGGCGAGGGTCCGCGCGCACGCGGGTCGCCGCCGGGAAAACCCTGGAAGCGCGGCTTGCCATCGGCGTCGATTTCGCCGCGGTCGAATTGCTTGCGCTTGGCTTCGTCGCCAATGATCTCGTTGGCCGAATTGAGCTCGGAAAACCGCGCCGCAGATTTCGGATCGTTCTTATTGGCGTCGGGGTGATGCTTCTTGGCGAGCTTGCGATAAGCGCTCTTGATCGCCGCAGCGCTGGCGCCCCGCGGCACCCCCAAGACCTCATAGGGGTCGCGCATCCGTCACGTCTCCTTCAGGAAATTCGGATTATAATCCTCGGGCTTCAGCCCATTGCTTCTACATCTGGGGTCTTCGTGGCATTTTTGCAACGTGCGCGCCAGTTCAACCTCGCTTCCAGTTCAACCTTGCTTCCAATTTCAACTTTGCTTCCAAGGCTGCAGGGTATGGATCTCCCAACGTCCTCGACCGGTCTGGCAGGCCGCGCCCTGCAGCCATCTTTCCGAATGGCCGTTGACGTAGCTGGCGAGGAAATCCCGGCAGGTGCGTCCTTCCGAAGTGTAGGCCTGCGCCAGCGGCGTCACCGATCCGCGCGCGCCGGTTTCGGGATTTTCCCAGGGCTGGCTGGAATCCTTGTCACCCTTGGTCAGCACATCGGACGCGGCGGTGCGAGCAAACGCCAGATCGGTTGCGGTCGGACCGGATGCCGCGCTGGTCCGCGCGGGGCGCAATCGAACCCGTCACCATCGGGTCGCTCATCCGCGCAAAGGCGCTGTCGACGTGGGACATGCTGCAGCCGCTTGAACCGGTGCCGATCAGAATCAGTGTCGTCGCGATGCCGGCCGGCCTCAACACCGATATGCCAACGCGTTCCCATGGCTTATATAAGGCTTGCCTAAACCGGCGCGATAGTACGCTCTGGGCCGCGGGCTGATGCAACTCGGACCTCCTGGCATGACGGACACGACCTCCATCCAACACCCTACACCGTTAACATCCGGTGATTTTACCGCGGCCGACGAGCCGTTTGCGCTGTTCGCCGACTGGTTCGCCGATGCCGTGAAGGCCGAGCCGAACGATCCGAACGCGATGTCGCTCGCGACGGTCGATACCGACGGCCTGCCCGATGTGCGGATGGTGTTGATGAAGGGCTACGACGCCGACGGTTTCGTGTTCTACAGCCATATCGCCAGCCAGAAAGGCAGCGAACTCGCGGCCAACCCGAAGGCAGCGTTGCTGTTCCACTGGAAGTCGCTGCGCCGGCAGGTCCGCATCCGCGGCAACGTGTCGCCCGTCACCGAATCCGAGGCCGACGCCTATTTCGCGACCCGGCCAAGACAGGCCCAGATCGGCGCATGGGCCAGCAAGCAGTCGCAACCGCTGGAGAGCCGTTTCGCTTTCGAGCAGGCGATCGCCATGGTCGCCGCCAAACATCTCATCGGTGACGTGCCGCGACCGCCGGGATGGAGCGGCTGGCGCATCGTGCCGGCGCGGTTCGAGTTCTGGCACGACCGCCCGTTCCGCCTGCACGACCGCATCGAATTCCGCCGCGAGTCACCGGATCGACCCTGGTCCAAAACGCGGCTTTATCCCTGACGCCGAGACCCAAAGGACCTCTATGTCGAATTCCAACGCGCCGCGGCGTACGCTGCTCCTGACCGGAGCCAGCCGCGGCATCGGCCATGCCACCGCGATCCGCTTTTCCAGCGCGGGCTGGCGCGTCATTACGCTATCGCGGCACGCATTCCCGGAAGTTTGTCCGTGGGGCGCCGGTCCCGAGGATCACATCCAGGTCGATCTGGCCGATCATGCCGACACCACGCGGGCGATCTCGGAAATCCGCCGTCGGCTGGAAGGCGGCGAACTGCACGCCCTGGTCAATAACGCCGCGATTTCACCCAAGGCCGCCGACGGCAGCCGGCTCGGCACGGTCGACACCGACATCGACACCTGGAGCCATGTGTTCCGGGTGAACTTCTTCGCGCCGATCATGATGGCGCGCGGATTGATGGAGGAACTCAAGGCGGCGAAGGGATCGGTCGTCAACGTCACCTCGATCGCAGGCTCGCGGGTACATCCGTTCGCAGGGGTCGCCTACGCCACTTCGAAGGCCGCGCTGGCGTCGCTGACCCGCGAAATGGCGTCGGATTTCGGCCGCATCGGTGTTCGCGTCAACTCGATCGCGCCGGGTGAAATCGATACCTCGATATTGTCGCCAGGCACCGAGAAGATCGTCGACCAGCAGATTCCGCTGCATCGGCTGGGTACCCCGGACGAAGTGGCGAAGATCATCTACGTGCTCTGCACGGAGACATCGTCCTACGTGAACGGCGCCGAGATCCACATCAACGGCGGGCAGCACGTTTAAAGCGTGATCGGGCAAAGAAGACCCCGGGCGCGGCGCGCACGGGCGTGTCAGCCGTTCCTCGGGAGAGGCCGGTCATTTACGGTTCCGCTCTCGATCAGCGCGACCCTTTCGCGGGCCCGCCGCGCAGACGCGGCGCGTCGGTGTTGAACGCGCTGGAGCAGTCGTCCTGATTCTCGCCGTCCAGCAGCGCCGCACCGCAATGCCGGCAAAGCCGCGGCGAAATCGCGAAGGCCCGGCCGGCGCCGTTTCGGCCCTGTTGATAGCGCGCGAAATCGACGACGTTGGGTCCGGGCGTTATAATTTTCTCAACCATTGCTGTCCTCGAGACGTGAGACAGCGTTATCGCAGACAAGTTTGGCTCAAACGTTCAGCGCAACGCTCAAATTTTATCGGAGAAATTGGGGCGAAGTCTTGCCGGGTTCCGGGTTATTACCAGCGCCTTAACGCGCCGACGTCTACAGCCACTTCTTCCATTTGAAGAACACGTAGGGAAGCACGGCGGCGAGCACCATCATCAGGAGTGCGAACGGATAGCCGTGTTGCCACTCCAGTTCCGGCATGATCTTGAAATTCATGCCGTAGATCGATGCGATCAGCGTCGGCGGCATCAGCACCACCGCCATCACCGAGAACAACTTGATGATGTTGTTCTGTTCGAGGTTGACGACGCCGAGCATCGCATCCAGCACGAAGGTGATCTTGTTGGACAGGTAGGAGGCGTGGTCGGTCAGCGAGATCACGTCACGCTGCATGATTTTCAGCTGTTCGCGCATGTCCTTCGTCCATTTCACGCCCTCGACCTCGGCGTCGATGAACGTCACCACCCGTCCGACCGAGACCAGACTCTCGCGCACCTTGGAGGTGAGATCTCCCTTGCGGCCGATCGCGATCAGGATATCGGAATAGCGTTTGGCGTGGCCGGTCTTTGCCGCGCCGTACGGCTCGAAAATATCATGACTGATGGCGTCCATGTCGCCGCCGGCACGCTCCAGAATATCGGCGTTGCGGTCGATCACCGCGTCGAGCAGTTCCATCAATACCATTTCGCCGGTGATGTGCGGCGCGCAATAGCGCGCCAGCTTGTTTTCCACCAGCAAGAACGGCTTCGGGGCGTCGTAGCGCACCGTCACCAGGCGGTGGCCCGAAAGGATGAAGGTCACCGCGGTGGTGCGCGGGGTCTCGGTATCCGACGAGCACATCAGGGTCGCCGTCATGTAGCGGGCACCGTTCTCGATATAGAGCCGGCTGGAGATTTCGATCTCCTGCATGTCTTCACGGGTCGGCACCGCGATTCCCGCCAGCCGCTCGACGGCGCGGTCCTCCTCCGGCGTAGGTTTGACGAGATCGATCCAGATCGCGTTGTCTGGCAACGCGGCCAGGTCGACGGAGGCCAGTTTCTTCATCGAGGCTTCCGACGGGACGTATACCGACAGCATGGGGCACTCCAGAACTGCGCAGGCCCCGGCCGACAACCCACCTGGAAGGGGCGGACTACCGGCGGGAACTTGCAACTCCACAAGACGATCTAGCCAAGGGGGACTAGTCCCGATTCTGGCAAGCCCTGATGACAGAGCTTTAACCGCCGGTCCACATTGCGGCGGCTCGAGGGCGACGGCGTGGTATGATTCGGCTCCAACACCGCATCATGACCGAAAATGTGCCAGAAGTCAGAAAACATGCGGCAAAAAAGACACAGAGTGCATCCCGCATCGCAGAACGGCCATCTAAGTTCTGGAATTGCGATGAATTCCGACGATAATGCGATTAACAGAATCGTGGCGTTTCGGGCGCATTATCAGCGTCGCGAACGCGAAGGCTTTCGATCGGAAATGCGCATGTCGTCGCTCACTGTGAAACTCGGAATTTTGGCCGCCGGCCTGATGTTGTCGGGCTGTATGGAGGCGACAACCTACGAGGCCACCAACAGCGCCGGCTTCAAGCCGCGCGACAGGGAGTTGCTGGCCAAGGTTCGCTACACCAACGTTCCGGTCGCCGAGGCGTACCGGCGCGCCATTGTCGACTACCATCGCAAGGAAGCGCCCGGCTCGATCCTGGTGGATTCGGACAACCATTATCTCTATTACGTGCTCGATAACGGCAAGGCGATCCGCTACGGCATCACGGTCGGCGAAGAAGCCCAGGCGTGGTCCGGCATCGCCAAGGTCGGCAGCATGACCGAATGGCCGGCGTGGCATCCGACCAAGGGCGAGATCGAACGGCTCGGCGTTCCCAACTTCGTGGCGCCCGGACCGGACAATCCGATGGGCTCGCGCGCCCTGTACTTGTACTCCGGCGGCAAGGATACCTTGTTCCGGATTCACGGCACCAACCAGCCGGAATATATCGGCGCCTCGATCTCCTCGGGATGCATCCGCTTGACCAATGAGGATGCGATCGATCTCTATAATCGGGTGAAGGTGGGCGCGGTCGTGGTCGTGCTCGAGCCGCATCACGGCGATACGCCGTACGGTTCGAGGGTGGCGCTGCAGGGTGCCGGCAACCCGATCCAGTAACCGTTCGCACCAATTCGCGATCGTCAAAAGCGCCGCTTTCGCCGGCGCTTTTTTGTTGGCTGCGCGCTTCCGCGATCGCCCTGCTCGGCAGCACCGGCTTGCGCGGCATCGGGCTTGGCTTCATCCGGCTTGACGGCATCGGAGCCCACGGCGTCGGACTTGGCCACCGCCTCGCGCGGCGGGGCCTCGTCGGGCCGCGCGGCCGGCAGCAACGGCGCGAGCGGCGGCAACGGATCCCAGACGTCCCATTGGCATATTTTGTAATTGTTGCGCCGCTCGATCAGATCGAGATGGATATGGTCCTCGTGATAACCGTCTGAGCCGGGGCCGAGCACGGTCGTAAACCGCGCGCACACCGAATGCAGTATGTTCTCGCGTATCTCGCGCGGCGCGGTGCGATCGGTCAGCCCGATCGACTGGCCGTTGGCGAGTTTGAGGGCGCGGACGTCAAGCGCGTTGGCGCGGCCGTGTTCGGATAGTTTGGCGCCGGCAACTCGGTTGCGGCCACGGCACTCGAACGAGTCGAAATTGTCGAGATCGGTGATCACGCTTCCCATGCTCGCCGCCAGCGGCGCCATGTCGGCGCGGATCCAGTCGGCGACCGCCGACGCCATGGCGCAGCGGAGCGTCGCGGCGGGCTTCAGCGCCACCCGCCGTTTGTCCGGTAGCACCACGGCCTCCAGCCGCACCAGGTCCTCTCCGCCGCATCCGCCGGGCCCGTGTATATCGGGAATACTGGGGGCAATCGCGATTGCATCCGACAGTGCCACCCGGCAGGCCGAGGGTGGCGGCGGCTCGGACGTGGTTGCCTGTTCGGCCGGCTTGTCGCTAGGCCCGGGTGCGGGCTTTTCCGCGGTGGATTTCTCGGCCTCCGTCGTCGGGGCGTCGGCCGGCCGCGCTTTCGGCAGCGGCACCGATGCGCGCCGGACCGCCCGGCGCTGCTTTGGACCGCTCTCGCCGAACAGGCCGCTCCAGGGGATCAGCCCCGACTTTCGCGCGGCCGCGGGGCCGGCAGGCACGCAGACCGCCAGCAGCGCGGTGACCGCCGCAAGCGTGATGGCCGCCCGGGCGCGGGCAGCGCGGCGATAAGGCCATTTGCGGCCGGCTTTCTCCGCGCTAAAGTTCATAACAATTCCGTGAAGCCCACGGGCAAACGATAACACAATCTGGAGGAACGTCCGAATGCGTGGATTGATGCAAGATTGGCCCTTGCTTTGTCATCGGATTATCGAGCACGCGGCGACGTTCCACGGCACGCAAGAGGTGGTGACGCGATCCGTCGAAGGCCCCATTCATCGCACCAATTACGCCGAAATTCGCGATCGCGCCGTCAAGGTCTCGCAGAGACTGGATCGCGACGGCATCAAGCTCGGCGACCGCGTCGCCACCATCGCGTGGAACACCTGGCGCCATCTCGAAGCCTGGTACGGCATCATGGGCGTCGGGGCGATCTGTCATACCGTCAACCCGCGGCTGTTTCCCGACCAGATCGCCTGGATCATCAACCATGCGGAGGACCGCGTGGTGATGACCGACATCACCTTCGTGCCGATCCTGGAGAAGATCGCCGACAAGCTTCCGAGCGTAGAGCGCTACATCGTGCTCACCGACAGCGCGCACATGCCGAAGACCTCGCTGAAGAACGCGGTCGCCTATGAGGACTGGATCGCGGAGGCCGACGGGAATTTCGAGTGGAAGACCTTCGACGAAAATACCGCGGCGGCGATGTGCTACACCTCGGGCACCACGGGCGACCCCAAGGGCGTGCTGTACTCGCACCGCTCCAACGTGCTGCATGCATTGATGGCCAATACCGGCGACTCGCTCGGCGCCAATGCGGCCGACACCATGCTGCCGGTGGTTCCCCTGTTCCACGCCAATAGCTGGGGGATCGCGTTCTCGGCGCCTTCCATGGGCACCAAGCTGGTGCTTCCCGGCGCCAAGCTCGACGGCGCGTCGGTCTATGAACTCCTGGATAGCGAGAAGGTCACCCACACGGCCGGGGTGCCGACGGTCTGGCTGATGCTGCTCAATCACATCGCTGCCAATCACCTCAAACTCCCTTATCTCAGAATGGTGGTCTGCGGCGGTTCGGCGATGCCGCGCTCGATGATCAAGGCGTTCGTCGACATGGGAATCCAGGTGCGCCACGCCTGGGGCATGACCGAGATGAGCCCGATCGGCACCCTCGCCACGCTGAAACCACCCTTCGCCGAACTCAGCGGCGAGACGGCGCTCGATATCCTGCAGACCCAGGGCTACCCGCCATTCGGCGTCCAGATGAAGATCACCGATGATGCCGGCGAGGAGCTGCCGTGGGACGGCCAGACGTTCGGCCGCCTCAAGGTGAGCGGCCCGGCCGTGTCAAAGGCCTATTTCCGGGTCGATGCCGATATCCTCGATGAGGACGGTTATTTCGACACCGGTGACGTCGCGACCATCGATCAGCATGGCTACATGCGGATCACCGATCGGTCGAAGGACGTGATCAAGTCCGGCGGCGAATGGATTTCATCGATCGATCTGGAAAATCTCGCGGTCGGACATCCCGCGGTCGCGGAAGCTGCCGTGATCGGCATTCATCACCCGAAATGGGACGAGCGGCCGCTGTTGATCGTGCAGCTCAAGCAGGGCCAGAACGCGACGCGCGAGGACATCCTGAAGTTCATGGACGGCAAGATCGCCAAATGGTGGATGCCCGATGACGTCGCTTTCGTCGACGGCATTCCGCACACCGCGACGGGAAAGATCCTCAAGACCGCGCTGCGCGACCAGTTCAAGGCCTACCGCTTCCCGAACGCCGCGGCGTGAGGGGCCGCGAATGGCGAGTAGCGGATAGCGAATAAGGAAGCGAAAGCAGCACCCGCGCGCCAGCCTTCTTTCTCCATTCACTATTCGCCACTCGTCATTCGCCTCCTTCCCCTTGAATTCGCCGCAGCGCCATGGTCTCAAACGAACCTGTTCGCAGTCCGGCGCATTCGCCTGGCAAGGCTCCTAACCCGGCAGACGCATAGCGATGGCCCGCAGGTTTTCCGCTCCCTATCAGATGGAGCCCGTGTCCAGCCTCGCCTCATGGGCGCGAAACCTTGCGGTATTCGCGGCGGTCGCTGTCGTGGTTTCGATCATCATCGTCCGCTTCGGCTTCCTCGAAGTTAAACCGGCGTTGGCGACCTTTTTCGGCGCGCTGGCCTGCGCCGGCATTGCCATTCTGGTGGGCTTGGCCGCCTTTGTCGCGATCTGGCAAAACGGTTCACGTGGCATGGGGCGTATCCTGCTGGCGATCCTGATCAGCGCGGCGGTGCTTGCCTATCCGGCCTATCTCGGCCTGCAGTATCGCAGGCTGCCGGCGATTCACGACATCACGACCGACCCGATCGATCCGCCGCGTTTCGACGCGCTGGCCCGGCTGCGGGCCGGCGATGGCGCCAACCCCGCCGTCTATGCCGGGCTGTATTCGGCCGAGCAGCAACGGCGGTTCTATCCCGATATCGAACCCGTGCAGCTGGAGACACCGGTACAGCGGGCCTATGACCTTACGCTGAGGCTGGTCAACCGGCGCAAGTGGCTGGTTATCGACGAACGCCCGCCGCAACCGCCGCAGCGCATCGGCCGCATCGAAGCGGTGGCGCGAACCCCGATCATGGGCTTTCGCGAGGATGTATCGATCCGCGTTGTCCCCGACGGCGAGGATTCGCGGGTCGATATCCGTTCGTCGTCACGCTATTTCGAAAGCGACCTCGGCAGCAACGCCGCACGCATCAGCAAGTTCATCGACGACCTCAACACGGCGGCCGAGTCGGCCAGTGACAGGCCGGTCAAGAAACCGCAGCTGCCGCCGCCGCCGACTAAGCCTCCAGGCAAGACGGTGAAGAAGTAGAGCGGCGAATGGCGAGCAGCGAATAGCGGATGGGACCCTATTCGCCATTCATTACCCACTACTCGCCAATCTATACGTTCCGCCGATCACCGGATCGCCATCGGTCGCGACGATCCCTCGCGCCACCAGATCCTCCAGATGCGCCAGCACGGAATAACCGGCGGCGCCGGTCAACCGCGGATCGATGCCGATGTAGATCGCGCGCACCATGGCCGGGATGTCCGCCTCGCCTTTCGCGAGGCGATGAAGAATCGAGGCCTCGCGTGCCTGCCGATGCCGGATCAGGAAACGCACATAGCGCGGGCCTTCCGGAATTTCGGGTCCGTGGCCGGAGAAATAAAGTTCCTCTTCGCGCCGTGCCAGCCGCTCCAGCGAGGCCATGTAGTCGATCATCGATCCGTCGGGGGGCGCCACGATCGATGTCGACCAGCCCATCACGTGGTCGCCTACGAAGCTTATCTTCCGCTGCGGCCAGGCAAACGCCAGGTGATTGGCGGTGTGGCCCGGCGTCGCCACCGCCTGCAGCGCCCAGCCCTCCCCCTCGATGGTCTCGCCGTCGCGTACCCTGATGTCGGGATTGAAGTCGCGGTCGGCACCGGATTCCGAGGATATCTTCTCGCTCTCGTAGCGCGGCCGCGACGCCCGGTGCGGGCCCTCGGCATAGACGGTGGCGCCGGTCGCGGCCTTGAGCCGCGCGGCGTTCGGCGAATGGTCGCGGTGGGTATGAGTGACCAGAATATGGGTCACGGTCTCGCCGCGCACGACATCCAGCAGCGCCGCCGCGTGGGCCTCGTCATCGGGCCCGGGATCGATGATCGCGACCTTGCCCCGGCCCACAATGTAACTCACGGTGCCGGTGAAGGTGAACGGGCTCGGGTTGTTGCAGAGAACGCGCCGGACGCCGGGGCGAACCTCGTCGACCACGCCGGGCGACAGCGGAAAGTTGCGATTGAACGGGACGTCGTCGTTATCGGCCATGGGATTCCTGTCTGACGTCGCTCGCGGGCGCGAAAACACCATCGTCCCGTCATACCCCGCGAAAGCGGGGTATCCAGTCATCACAGACGTTCGGGATACGGCGAAAGCACTCTGGGATATACCGGATCGTCCGCCTTCGTGGACGATGACGTCAAGTTTGAAGTTGCGCCCGCGATTCTTGCCGGAGGTTACGAAAACGCCTGGATGCCGGTGATGGCACGGCCGAGGATCAGGGCGTGGACGTCGTGGGTGCCCTCATAGGTGTTCACGGTCTCCAGGTTCGCGGTGTGGCGCATCACGTGGTATTCGATCTGGATGCCGTTGCCGCCGTGCATGTCGCGCGACACCCGCGCGATATCGAGCGCCTTGCCGCAATTGTTGCGCTTGACGATGGAGATCATCTCCGGCGCCATCTTGCCTTCGTCCATCAGCCGCCCGACGCGCAGCGAGGCCTGCAGGCCCAGCGCGATGTCGGTCTGCATGTCCGCCAATTTCTTCTGCACCAGCTGCGTCGCCGCCAGCGGCCGGTTGAACTGCTTGCGGTCGAGGGTGTATTGCCGCGCGCGATGCATGCAGTCTTCCGCGGCGCCCATCGCGCCCCAGGAAATGCCGTAGCGGGCGCGGTTGAGGCAGCCGAACGGCCCCTTCAGGCCGGACACGTTGGGTAGTAAGGCGCTCTCCGGCACCTCCACGCCTTCCATCACGATCTCGCCCGTGACGGAGGCGCGCAGC
This sequence comes from uncultured Alphaproteobacteria bacterium, assembly GCA_963756215.1. Classification (GTDB taxonomy): domain Bacteria; phylum Pseudomonadota; class Alphaproteobacteria; order Rhizobiales; family Xanthobacteraceae; genus Bradyrhizobium. Next base: position 582,244 of record CAVWMY010000010.1, read on the forward strand.
GACAGCTTGCCCTCGATCTTTGGTGCCGAGAGTCCCTTCATGCCCTTCTCGAGGATGAAGCCGCGGATCTGGTTGTCATGTGCGGCCGATTTCGCCCACACCACGAACACGTCGGCAATCGGCGCGTTCGATATCCACATCTTGGAACCGGTCAGCCGGTAACCGTCGGAGGTTTTTTCGGCCCGGGTCTTCATGCCGCCCGGATCGGAACCGGCGTCCGGCTCGGTCAGGCCGAAGCAGCCTACCCATTCGCCGGTGGCCAGCTTGGGGAGATATTTCTTGCGCTGGTTCTCGTCGCCATAGGCGTAGATCGGATGCATGACCAGCGAGGACTGAACCGAGTTCATCGACCGATAGCCGGAATCGACGCGCTCGATTTCGCGCGCAACCAGGCCATAGGCGACATAGCTCGCATTGGCGCAGCCATACTCTTCCGGCAGCGTAATACCGATCAGGCCGAGTTCGCCCATCTCGTTGAAGATTTCGCGATCGGTCTTTTCTTCGAGATAGGCTTTGGTGACGCGCGGCAGCAGCTTGTCCTGCGCATAGGCACGCGCCGTATCGCGGATCATACGCTCATCCTCGGTGAGCTGCTCGTCGAGCATGAACGGATCATCCCACTGGAAGGCCACCGCGGACGACTTGTCCTTGGCCTGAGGGCGCACACTCATGAAACATCCTTTCGCATCGGAATGGTCTACCAAAATAAAGCGCTATCGATGGAAGTGCAATTGAATTGGGCAATTGTTTTCGCAACGGCATTCCCGAAGCGCGCAAATGGTCAATCGTCGAAGCGCTCACTGCAGACGATTTCGATGCCGAAACCCGACAGTCCTTTATAGTCGTGCGTCGATGACGTCAGGTTGCGGATCGAGGTGACGCCAAGATCGCGCAGTATCTGCGCGCCGACGCCGACCTCTCGCCATTGCCTGTTTCGATCCGCTTCGGCCGAGCTCTCGCCATCGAGCGGTGCGACCGGAACGCCGGCAGCGCCGTCGCGTAGATAGACCAGCACACCGCTGCCGGCCTTCTTGAACTGCTCGAGCACCGCCTGCAATCGCTTCGGGCCGGTGAAGATATCCCTGACGATATTGGGCTTGTAGAAGCGCGTCAGCACATTCTTGCCGTCACCGACCCCGTTGTAAACGAAGGCGGCGTGCGCGATGGAATCGAACGGCGAGCGATACGCATAGCCCTGCAGCGGCCCGATCGGGCTTTCGGTGGTAAATGTCGCGACCCGCTCGATCAGCTTCTCGCGCGCCTGCCGGTACGCGATCATGTCGGCGATGGTGACGTGCTTGAGCTTGTGGGCGGCGGCGAATTTGGCCACCTGCTCGCCCTTCATCACGGTGCCGTCGTCGTTCATCAATTCGCTGATGACGCCGACCGGCGGCAGGCCGGTGAGCCTGCAGAGATCGACCGCGGCCTCGGTGTGTCCCGAGCGCAGCAGCACGCCGCCGTCGCGCGCAATCAGGGGGAACACGTGGCCGGGCCGGGCAAAGTCGTTGGCGCCGGCATTCGGATTCGCCAGCGCCCGGCAGCAGGAGGCACGCTCGTCGGCCGAAATTCCGGTGCCGCCGTCGGGTTTGTAGTCGATCGACACCGTGAAGGCGGTGGTGTGATTGGATTCGTTGTGCGCGACCATCGGATCGAGCCGCAGCCGCCGGGCTTGTTCCGTCGTGATCGGCGCGCAGACGATGCCCGAGGTATGGCGGATGATAAACGCCATCTTGTCGGCGGTGCACAGCGACGCCGCGACGATCAGATCGCCCTCACCCTCGCGATCGTCGTCATCGGTAACGACGACGAGTTCGCCGTTGCTGAAGGCTTGCAAAACTTCCTGGATCGGATCGGCCATTTTAAGTTCTCGCGTTGTGACGGGAGCATTAGCCGGACTCGCAACCCCGCGCCAGCATGATTACGCACGGCAGCACCGCTCCCGGATACGTGGCGCGCGACCGCAAGATGCGCGGATCGGTGCGAAAGACTGCTGCTGATATAGTCCGCCGCGCGGGCCGCGCCAACAACCGCGGGCATCGATCCGGATTGCCCGGAGGATCGGCCGGCCACGCAAACGACGGGGCACGAGGAGCGAGAAAGCGTCACGGCAGCACTTCGCGACGCCCGCTCAATTGCGCGTCCAACTCGGCGCGCTTGTCTTTCAACAGACCGGCGTCGGCGGCTTCGATCACCTTGAAAAGCTCTTGCGCGTCGCTGAGACGGGTGACCGTGACGTAATCGGCGCCCGACGCATAGAGATCTTCGACATCCGACAAAAGGTCCGCGGTCGCAACGATCCGGGCGGTCGGGTTGAGATTGCGCACGTGCCGCACCAGCTTTTCATTGTCCGCGCCCTTCAACAGCGAGTCCGGCACGCTGAGGATGATGATTTCGGCGTTGCCTACCCCGGCATGCAATAGGGTGTCGACGCTGCTGACGTCGCCATAGATCACGTGCACGCCGCGCTCCAGCAGCGTCTTGAACACCATGGGATTGAAATCGACGACGCTGATCTGGTCGAGCAACAGGGGATTCTGCCGTTCGACCTCGGCGAGCAGCGCGCTGGCGGCGCGAAAGAACCCGAGAAAGACAATCCGCCGGACCTGGACGTGGCCCTCCTCATGGGCGCCCTCCGCCTCCTGGCTGTGATCGAGATCGCGGATTCCGAGCCGCTTGAGCACGCCGATGGCGCGCCGCGAGATCTCGTCGCTTCGCACGATCGCAAAAGTACTCAACACCGCCAGAACCACGAAGGCAAAGGACGCGGCGCTCGCGGTTTCGGAACCGATATGGCCGGCGGCGGTGCCGGTCTGGATCACGACCAGCGAGAACTCGCTGATCTGTGCCAGATTGATCGCGGGCAGCAGGCTGGCGCGCAGCCCCTGTTTCATCAGGTAAAGCGGCACGAAGGTCGTCACCACCCGGCTGACGACCGTGAAGCCTGCGATTATCAGCGCAAGGCCGATTACCGAGAAGTTGGGGATCGGGATCGTCATGCCCAGCGCGACAAAGAACAGCGTAATGAAGAAATCGCGAAGCGTCGTGACCTTGGCGGTGACGTCGAGCGCGTAGGGAAAGGTCGACAACGAGACGCCGGCCACCAGCGATCCCATCTCGCGCGACAGTTCCAGCTTTTCGGCGATTTCGCCGATCAGGAAACACCACGCCAGCGCCCCGAGCAGGACAAGTTCCGGGCGGCGCGCGATCTGGTGAAACAGCCGCGGCAGGACGTAGCGGCTGAGCACCAGGGCGGTGGCGACCAAAATAACCACCCGCGCGATCGACAGCAGGATGACGCTGGCCTGCATATCGTCGAGGCTCGGCTGTACCGCGAGGAACAGGATCGCGAAGATATCCTGCAGCACCAGCACACCCAGGGTGATGCGTCCCGGCAGCGTATCGAGCTCGCGTTTTTCGTACAGCACCTTGACGATGATGACCGTGCTGCTCAGGGCGCAGGCGACGCAGAGATAAAGTGCGTCGAAGTGGCCGCCGCCGATCGACAGGCCGATTCCCACAAAGAACAGCATCCCGAGCAGACAGCCGCCCACCAATTGGCCGCCCGCGGCAAACAGGATGACCTTGCCGGCACGCACGATCTTCTTCAGATCGATTTCCAGCCCGATCATGAACAACATGAAGATCAGGCCGAGTTCGGAGATGATGCTGATCAATTCCTGGGACTTGACCAGCCCCATGCCGAATGGACCAATGAAAAAACCGGCGATAAGGTAAGCGAGGATCAGCGGCTGCCGAGAAAAATGGGCCAGCAGGCCGAGAACCCAGGCGGACAGAATACATAAGGTAATATCGCCAACAAGTTCGTGCATGCTTCTCGACTTCCCTCGCCGTAGGGTAGAGGCCTGAGCCTAAGGATCAAACGAGCAATGTGTCACATCCGCATAAAGGGCTTCTTTCTGGCTGTCGTGGTCTTTCTGCTGGCCGGGTACGCCGCCGATGCGGAGGCGCAGACCGCCGGCAACATCGAACAAAAACTCGCCGGTTCCCTGACCGCCATGCCTAGCGAAAATCTCTCGGTATCGGGCGCATTTTACGTACCGGTCTATTCGAGCGTCTCGATGAGCCAGGGCAAGCTGCGGGCGGATTTTTCAGTGACGCTCAGCGTCCACAATGCTTCGGAGACCCGGCCCCTGGTGCTGAAGCGGATCGCCTATTTCGACACATCGGGCAAGCCGGTGGAAAGCTATCTCGATACCCCGATCGCGCTGAAGCCGTTCGCGACCATCGAAGTCTCCATCGCCACGACCGACGTGCGGGGCGGTACCGGCGCCAATTTCGTGGTGGACTGGGCCGCGGCCGGCGAGATCGCAGAACCGGTCGTGGAGGCGCTGATGGTCGGCGGGGTCGGCAGCGGGCATTATGCTTTCATCAGCCAGGGACGGCCGATCAGGATCGTCGGCAGGAACTAGCCTGTAGAACCGGCCTCGACAACGAGCCTCAGCGACGAGCCTTGGGGACAAGCCGCAACAGCCGGCCAGCCCTTAACAAAGAAAAACGGGAGTGAACGTCCATGTCCACCGCAGCCTCTACTCCGGCATCATTCGATTACGCACCGCTGCTGCCGGCTGGATTGCCCGCTCCCGCCGCCAGATGGACCGGGCTGGCGAAATACAGCTTTATCGGCGGCAACAACGACCCCGACCAGGTGCCGGTCGAGGGCCTGGTCGAGGCCGTGAACGCCGTCCTCCGGCGCGAGGGCAAGACGCTCGCCACCTACGGCCTCGCCAGCGGCCCGCAGGGCTACCGTCCACTGCGCGACTTCATCGCGGCCAAGCTCAAGCGCGATGCCGGCATCACCTGCGCCAGCGACGACATACTGGTCGTCTCCGGCTCGCTGCAGGCGCTCGACCTCGTCAATTCAACGCTGCTGGCGCGCGGCGATACCGTGATCATCGAGCGCGACACCTATCAGGGGGCGCTGAACCGGCTGACCCGGCTCGGCGTCAACACGGTCGGCATTCCGCTGGACCAGGAGGGCATGCGCATGGACGCGCTGGCAACCGCGCTCGCCGACCTCAAAAGCCGCGGCGTCACGCCGAAATACATCTACACGATCCCGACCGTCCAGAACCCGACCGGCACCATCATGCCGGCGACGCGCCGGCACGAACTTCTGAAATTGTCGCGGCAATACGGCGTGCCGATCTTCGAGGACGATTGTTACGCCGATCTGATATGGGACGGGACGCGGCCGCCCGCGCTCCACGCTCTGGGCAATGGCAGCGGCGTCATCCACATCGGCTCGTTTTCCAAGTCGATCGCACCGGCACTGCGGGTCGGCTATATCGTCGCGGAATGGAGCGTGCTGTCGCGCATGCTGGCGCTGAAGACCGATGCGGGTTCGGGCGCGCTCGAGCAGATGGTGCTTGCGGAATATTGCACGCCGCATTTCTCAACGCATGTGCCGAAGCTGACGCGCGGGCTGCGCGCCAAGCTCGACACGCTAATGGAGGCGCTCAACGAGCAGTTCGGCACGTCGGCGGAATTCGAAGACCCCAGGGGCGGCATCTTCCTGTGGGTGAAACTGCCTGACAATGTCGACACGCTGAAGCTTTACCAGGCCGCGCTCGCCGCCGGCGTGGCCATCAATCCGGGACCGGAATGGTCGACCGACAAGGCCTACGCCGGCAGCCGGCTGCGGTTATGCTTTGCCAGCCCGTCGCATCAGGAAATCCGCGACGGCGTCGCCGTGCTGGCCGACGTCTGCCGCCGCGAATTCGGCGTGCCGCTGCGAATCGCGAATGTCGAGAAGCGGGCGTGACTTGTGCACCGCCGATCATCGCGTGAAACGGAATTGCTCTTTGTAAACGCCGCTCCAATCTTCCATTATCGCCTATCTCTTACATCAAAGGGCCGAAGAGCCCGAACGGGAGACTCCATGACCGCCATCCGAATCCTCGCAACCACGCTCTGCCTGATGCTTTCCGGCGCGGCTTTCGCCGAAGATCCGCTGCCTCGCGCCAGGCCTGAAAACGTCGGCATGTCATCGGAACGGTTGGCACGCATCAGCACCGTCCTGAAAGCCGACATCGAGGCCGGGCGCATCCCCGGCGCGGTCATCGCCATCGCCCGGCACGGCAAACTGGTGATGCTCGATGCCTATGGCTGGCGCGACAAGGCCGCTGGCGTCGCCATGACCACCGATACGATCTTCAATATCGCTTCCATGACCAAGCCGATGACGACGGTCGGCGCGCTGATGCTGTACGAACAGGGCAAGATCCTGATCGACGACCCCTTGAGCAAATATTTTCCGAAGTTCGCCAATATGCGCGTCGCCGCGCGCGACGCAAATGGCGAACCGACCGCGGAGACCGTGCCGGCCAACCGTCAAATCACGATCCAGGATCTGTTGCGCCACACCTCGGGACTGGTCTATGGCGGCCGCGGAACCACGCTGGTTCACAAGATGTATCCCTCCGGAAGCGGCGATGCCGCGCGGGAATATGACGGAGCGGCCTTCCTTGACAAATTGGCGTCGGCACCGTTGCTCTATCAACCTGCGACGGTGTGGGACTACGGTTTCGGCCTCGACATCACCGGTCTTATCGTCGAACAGATCAGCAAGCAGACCCTCGGACAGTATCTGCAGGCCAATCTGTTCAAGCCGCTCGGGATGACCGATACCGGATTCTCGATCTCCCCGGACAATGCCGCGCGTTACGCCAAACCGCTGCCGGTCGATCCGGACACCGGCAAGCCGCAGGCCCGAAGCCCCGAGTTGACCCAGCCGGTCAAATTCGAATGCGGCGGCGGTTGCGCGGCCTCGACGGCGTCGGACTATCTGCGCTTTGCGATGATGCTGATGGATCACGGACGCTTCGGCGAGGCACAATTGCTCGGCCGCAAGACCGTCGACTACATGCTGTCCGACCAGCTCGGACCCAACATCAAAAACCTGATCGGCAACGCCGACCCCACCCGCGCCGATTACGGCTTCGGGCTCGGGCTCGCGCTACGCACGACCCCCGGCGTGGTCCGCCTGATGGGATCGGTCGGACAGTTCTCTTGGCCCGGCGCCAGCGGCACCGATTGGTGGGTCGACCCGAAGGAAGAGCTTGCGGTGGTTTATCTCTCGGCCGTACCCGGACCGCTGCGTTGGCACTACCGTCAGAAGATCAATGCGATGGTGTATCAGGCGATCGTCGAATAGCCGCGGCATTCGATACGAAAGGCGCTTTGCCGCGCGCGCCAGATCGCAAGTGAACAGGCGTTCAGAATTTTTCCTCGAGTTCCGTGGGAACGTTGCCGGGCATGCACGGTTAAATCCCCGCACAACGGAGGAGAATATTATGAAGAAGTTTGGATACTTGATTGCCGCGCTCGCCACGATCGCAATCGCGGCGCCGTCGATCGCCAGCGCCGAAACCATCGTGGTCAAGCGTGGCGACCATCGTCTCGGTGCCCGTGCCGAAATGCGCGATCACGGCTGGCGTCACCATCACGACCGCGTGGTGATCGTCAAACATCGTCATCATCGCGACTATTGATTCATTACAGAAATGGCCCCTCACGGGGCCATTTCTCTTACGGCACGCATTTACGTCACGCATTCCGCAAGGCCACGCCCTAGTCCCACGCCGGTGCAAAACCGGGGGAGACGAAGCGCTGGTTTTTCGGCAATGCCGCGATCGCCTTGCGATCCTCGTCATCGAGCTTCATTTTCAGCGCATCGAGATTGGCCTGCTGGCTTTCTGCGCGCGACGCTTTCGGAATCGCGGCGACGCCGTCCTGATCGAGCAGCCACTTCAGCGCTACCTGCGCCGCACTCGCATCGTGCTTGCGGCCGATCGCAATCAACCTCTCGTCGGTCGCCGCCCGGCCCTGCGCCAGCGGGCAATAGGCCACCAGCGGAATCGATTTCGCCGCCAGATATTTGCGCACCGGCGTCTGGTCGAGCAGCACATGGTATTCGATCTGGTTGCAGGCGATCGGCGCCTTGATTTCCTCGACCACCGTTTTCAGAAGCGCGAGATTGAAGTTGGCGACGCCGATGGCGCGGGTGCGGCCCTCCTCTTTCAGCTTGAGCAAGGTCTCGAACACCGCCGGAGCGTTCATCGTCTTTGACGGCCAGTGCACCAGATAGAGATCGACGTGATCGAGCTTGAGCTTTTGCAGGCTGGTATCAAACGCCCGGCGGATCGCATCGGGGGCGAGGTTTTCAACCCAGACCTTGGTAGTCACATGCAGATCCTTGCGGGCAACGCCGGAGGCTGCAATGGCCGGACCAATGGCCTCCTCATTGCCGTACATTTCCGCGGTGTCGATGTGCCGGTAGCCAAGGCCGAGCGCGCTTTCGACCGCCGCGCGGCAGACGTCGCCCTGCATCCGAAACGTACCGAGCCCGAGCCGCGGCACACGGATGCCCTGGGTTTGCAAATAATCCATGATAACTCCTGAAGATACAGGCGTCGGGATGAACGGCCGGCGACGCCGAACGGCATTGCGTTGAAAACAACGGAAGTGACGGCGGGGATAGATAACCTGTCGCGAGCCAACTATCGCAAGATGGAAGTCCAAATCAACCGGCTAATGCGCAATGCATCCCGGACATGGCTTCAGGGCCGGTGCCAATTGCATATGCCGCCCGACCGACACGGCCAGACCTGTATCCGAGTGTCCGATGCCTGGGCATCGAGCGGATTGCCGTGGCGCCGCACGAGTTTCGTCCGGCCGGCAACGCGCGGCTTCCTCGCCTCCAAATGCGCAATTTTCGGCTTGGGCGCGCCCGCTTCGGAAACGGCTTTCGGCGTTGTGGGCGCCGGCGCGGACTGGCGTTCGGGATCGGATTTGGCCTGGATCCGGACAGGTGCGAACTCCGTGGCCGGTCCGAGCGGTTTCGGCGAAAGCACGGCCTTTGGGAGATCGAGGCCAAGAAATTCGTCGGGCCGATAGTCATCGGCCCCCGCCGCGAATGCCGCACCGCTCCACGTCAACAACGTTATGCCGATGGCGGTCGCGAAAATACGTTTAATGACCATCGGAGGCCTCTTGAACAACCAAGCGTAGCATACATGTAGGATGACCACCTCACTATTTCCAGTTGCAAGCACCGGCAAGGTTACCGGGGCGTCGCTTGCGGCCGACGGATTGAGCGCGTTGGCGCGCGCGTGCGGAACGCGCCGGAACCTCTCTCAGCCGCCGGTGGCAAAGCCCGGATAGAGCGTCATGCCGCCATCGACATACAGCGTGGTGCCGACCACGTAATCGGAATGATCCGACGCCAGCCAGACTGCGGCGCGGGCGATATCTTCAGGCTCGCCGATGCGTCCGTAGGGCACCAGCGTCATCAGTGCGTCGTAGGCTTCCCGGGTTTGCCAGGCCGCGGTGTTGATCGGCGTCCGGATCGCGCCTGGCGCAATGGCATTGACGCGGATCTTCTTCGGCGCGACCTCCTGCGCCAGACTTTCCATCAGCAATTTGATGCCGCCCTTGGACGAAGCGTAGTTGGCGTGCCCGGCCCATGGAATTTCCTGGTGCACCGAACTCATGCAGATGATCTTTCCCGCCGCGCTCGATACCGAGGGAACTACGCCGCGGCGCAAAAATTCACGAACTGCCTCGCGCGCGCACAGGAATTGGCCGGTCAGGTTGACGCTGAGCACCGTGTTCCATTGCGCCAGCGTCATTTCATGAAACGCCGAGTCCCGCTGCAGGCCGGCGTTGCTGACGAGAATGTCGATGGTGCCGAACTCCTGCATCATCCGTGCAAACATCGCGGCAACCTCCTCTTCCGAGGCAACGTCGGCCTTATGCGCGTAAGCTTTGACGCCGAAGCTCTTGATCTCATCGACCACGGCACCGGCAGCGTCAGCGTCCGCCACGTAGTTGACGACGACGTCGGCGCCGGCCTGGCCCAAGGCGATGGCAACCCCCTTGCCAATTCCGGAATTGGCGCCGGTCACCAGCGCCTTCTGCCCGGCGAGCAGCTTGTGAACCGTGACTGGCGGCGCGGCGGATGAAGTGGAGGACGTATCGGCTGGACTCATCGGGAAACTCCGAATTTAGGGATTCCATCAACGCGCCGCCATGCGCGGACGCGTGTCCGCAGCATACGCGCGTTCCGGGTACAGGAAAGGCCGGGTATCGAACCCGGCCTCTCCGCCTAGTGTCCAGGAGGCTTGCCGCGGTTAGCCCTTTGCCAGGGGAACCGCGACGAAGCGGGTCGCGTCCGCGGTTTTCACGCGCATCAGAACGCTGTTCTTGCCGCTTTCCTTGGCCGCCACCAACGCTGCCCGCACATCGGCGGCATTGGAAACCGTCTTGCCGCCGACGTTGAGGATGACGTCACCGGTCTGGAAGCCGTGTTCTGCGGCAGGCCCCTCGGGGTCAACGGCAACCACCACGACGCCCTTGTCACCGGAGCCATCGACCTGACCCGCCGGAGCAAGCTGCAGACCGAGACGGGGCGTGCCCGCCGCGTCCTTCGATGACGAATCGTCCGCCTTGGCCTGATGGTCGTTCGGCAGTTCGCCGAGCGCCACCGTCATCTTCTTGGCTTCGCCCTTGTGCAGCACGTCGAGTTTCACCGAGGCACCCGGCGCCATCATGCTGATGTTGCGGGCTAGATCGCGCGCGTCCTTGACTTCGGCACCGTTCACCGCGGTGATGACGTCACCGGCCTCGATGCCGGCCTTGGCCGCCGGACTGCCGTCCTGCGGATTGTCGACCATCGCACCCTTTGCCTGCTTCATGCCGAGGCTGTCGGCGATGTCGGCGGTGACAGGCTGCACCTGAACACCGAGCCATCCACGGGTGATGTAACCCTTGTCCTTCAACTGGGCGACGACGAGTTTCGCGGTATCGGCGGGAATGTCGAAGCCGATGCCGACCGAGCCACCTGACGGCGAGAAGATCGCCGTGTTGACACCGATGACGTTGCCGCTCATGTCGAACGCCGGGCCACCGGAATTGCCCTTGTTGATGGGCGCGTCGATCTGCACATAGTCGTCATACGGTCCGGCGCCGATGTCGCGGCCACGTGCGGAAACGATACCCGCCGTAACCGTGCCGCCGAGACCGAAGGGGTTGCCGACTGCGACCACCCAGTCGCCGACGCGCGGTTGCGCGTCCGAGAACTTCACGAAGGTGAAGTCCTTCTTGCCATCGACCTTGATCAAGGCAAGATCGGTCTTCTTGTCTGTACCGATGACCTTTGCCGTGTAGACCGTGCCATCGTCGGTCGTTACCTGCACCGACTTGGCGTGATCGACCACGTGGTTGTTGGTTACGGCGTAACCGTCAGCCGAGATGAAAAAGCCCGAGCCTTCGCCGGTGATGACCTGATGGCGCTGCGGCATGCCGTTATGGCCGCGAAAACCGAATTGCTTGGAAAATTCATTAAACGGTGAATCGGATTGACCGGGATTCATTCCCTCGTCGTCACGCTGGGACACCGCCGTATTGTCGCTGTCGCCGTCGATCTTGACGCGAACGGAGATCACGGCGGGCTTCACCTTGGTGACGAGATCGGCAAATCCGGCCGTGTTCTGGGCGGCCTCCGCCGCATGGGCGGACGAAGCGAACGCCGGAAGATTGAACGGCAGATAGCCGGAAGGACCGGCAGCGAGAACCGCCATGCTGAGACCGGCAGCCGACGCCAATAGCGCCAAGCGCCGCGGTTTCATGCCCCTTGATGGATTCGGGTGCGAGGTATTCGAACGATCGTTCATAAGGTATCTCCAGTGTTGCGCGAAGGGAAAATCCCTGCCCCCAACATGGCGAAGCCACATTACGTGGTCCTGTGCGATGGATTAATATTTCGCAAGAACCATGCGACCAAGCACCGCGGCTCGATATCGACTAACTTATTTAGGAACATCGAACGATAAAACATGAACGATCTTTAACGGAAAATCGCAACGGGCGCTGCCCTCACATCGCGATCGCGCTTCAACCCGAATTCAACAACTCATTCCGTCCCTTGCGACAGCCGGAACCGCCGCCCGACATTCACGACGTCGCAAATAACGTGTAGCTTGGCCGGACTTCCGATCGTGTGTTGCCCCTAATTTGCAGCCGGAGATCGCCGCAATCGGCTCCGCGTGAACCGAGGATCGACAAATTGACGCCAATACTGACGACAGGCTTTCTGACCACGATCGGCATCATCTTCACGCTCGCGCCGGCTTCCGCGCAAAGCGATCTCAAGGCCGCACCGGCGCAGCTCATTTTGCAAGTCGCAAGCGACCCGCCGGGTGATCGGTGCCGAACCGTCGATGTGTCGGGCACGGTGCCATTCGTGCCGGTGTCCATGCATCGGACCTTCCACGACGATTTCGATGCACACCCGTTATTGAGCGGGACATGGACGCCGCATTATTCCGGTGGCGCCGCGTGGCCCGAGGCCCGTTACTGGGGCGGCGACGGCTCCGACTTCAAGCGCAAGACCGCCTACAACGGTGAACAGCAGATCTACGTCGACCCGCGCTACGCCGGGCGCGCAACGACGCCGCTCGGTCTCGATCCATTCAGGGTTCGCGACGGCATTCTGTCCATCATCGCAACCCGTACGCCCCCTGAACTGAAGTCGGTTCTATTCGACAACGAATATGTATCGGGCATCCTCACGACCCAAAGTTCGTTCGCGCAAAAGCACGGCTATTTCGAAATTCGTTCGAAAATACCGGCTGGCACCGGTGTGTGGCCGGCGTTCTGGCTGCTTGCCAATGACGGCGGCTGGCCGCCCGAAATCGACATCGTGGAAGGACGCGGCGAAGAGCCGGGCGCGTTCGTCATGACGACGCATTGGCGGCACCCGGACACCCAGCGGATCGAATCCTGCCCGCTGGATTTCAAGCTGTCGGATGCTCCCGACGCATTTCATGACTATGGCGCGCTGTGGGAACAGGAACGCATCACCTACTTTGTCGACCGCAAACCGGTCGCCGACATCAAGGTCCCCGTCGGCTTCGACGATCCGATGTATATGATCGTGAATCTGGCGATGGGCGCAAAATACTTCAGAGGCGTCGGGCTTGTGAGCGCCGATACGCCGAGGACGGTCACTTTCGACATCGACCGGGTGTCCGTCTATCAGATCGACGCACGATAGGAGCAGCCGTGTTCACGAAATTTTCCCGGCGACGTTTTGCAAAGCTTGCAGGTTTTTCGGCGCTCGGGATCGCGGCCACACCCGCCGCGTCTGAAGAAAGCGAAACCAAGCAAGCGCCCGACCGCCACGCGCCTGCGCGTTTTCCCAGCAACTTTCTCTGGGGAACGGCTACCTCCGCCTATCAGATCGAGGGCGCCGTCGACGAAGACGGCCGCGGCCGGTCGATCTGGGATACTTTCGCCCATGCGCCCGGCAACATCTCGGATCACAGCACCGGCGACCGCGCCAACGATCACTATCACCGCTACAAGGACGACGTGCGCCTGATCGGCGAACTCGGCGTGAAAGCCTATCGATTTTCAATCGCGTGGCCCCGGCTGTTTCCGGAAGGCACGGGCGCACCGAACCCCAGAGGTATCGACTTCTATGACCGCCTGGTCGACGAACTCTTGAAGCACGGCATCGAACCTTACGCGACGCTGTATCACTGGGATTTGCCGCAGCCGCTGCAGGACAAATTCGGGGGCTGGCAGTCCGACGAGACATCGAAGGCGTTTGCGAACTACGCGGGCTATGTCGCCGAGCACTTGAGCGATCGCGTCAAATCGATCTTCACGGTCAATGAGCCCGGGCGGTTCGTGAACTTCGGCTACGGTTACGGCATCGACGCTCCCGGGCTCAAGCTGCCACCGGCGGTCGTCAATCAGGTACGCCACCACGTCGCACTCGGACACGGCCTAGCCGTCCAGGCGATCCGCGCGCACGGACGCGCGGGTACCAGGGTCGGCCCCGCCGAGAACATTGCGGCCTGCCTGCCGGCGATCGCTACGCCGGAGAACATTCGCGCCGCCGAGATCGCAACCCGCGAGCTGAACGCGGGCTTCCTCGGTGTGATCCTGGAGGGAAAATACACCGAGGGCTTTCTCGCCTATGCCGGCAAGGACGCTCCGAAATTCACCGCCGATGAGCTCAAGGTCATCGGCACGCCCGTCGATTTCGTCGGCCTCAACATCTACGCACCGCAATTTTACGTGGTCGCGACGGATCGCGCGCCTGGCTTCGACGTGCTGCCTTTTCCGAAATCGTTTCCGCATATGGAATCCGAATGGCTGCGGATCGGACCGGAGACCGCCTATTGGGTACCGCGCCTTGCTGCAAAGGTATGGAATATCGAGACCATCTATATCAGCGAGAATGGCACCTCCTCGACCGACAAGCCCGCCGCCGACGGCAAGGTCTACGACCTCGACCGCATCATGTATCTGCGCAATTACCTGACGCAGCTGCAGCGCGCGACATCGGAAGGCGTGCCGGTCCGCGGCTATTTCCTGTGGAGCCTGATGGACAATTTCGAATGGATCTTCGGTTTTGAACAGCGGTTCGGGCTGTATCATGTCGACTTCGACACGCTGGCGCGCACGCCGAAGCTCAGCGTGGCGTTCTATCGCGACGTCGTGGCAAGGAATGCGATCGGGGCGTGAGATCAACTGTTTTGAGTTCTTCCGGCAGTGGCCCGCCCCTGCCGCCCTCGGCCGCGACACCGTGATATCAAGCAGCGGTGCTGACCTAACGCCGGCCGGTGATTTGCGGGGATAATCCCCCACGATTCCGTCGACCGCGCTTTAATTTTAGCTACAGGCGCCGATGATCCCGGAAGTCAACGCAAGCCCGAACAATTGGAGGCGTGACATGATCGTTCGCCCGCGGGATTTGGCCGACCGGATGTCCGGCCCTGGGGTGCCCAAGACCTTCACTTTGCCTGTTGACGTCGCTCGCATCAAAGCCCGCGAAATCATTAATCAGACTCCGCGCAGCGGATACACCGCGGTCCTCGAAAACTGGCGACAGCTTCCGAACGGACAAATCGAATTCACGATGCGGCAGTTGGAAGCGCCGGACGCCTGAGGCCGCCCGAAGACGCGGCGAGCTCGTCGGCCGCGACCGCAGGGCACTCGTCGTGCGAGCCGCGTCCTGACGGCGCGAATTCTGAGCTGGTTTTGCAATCCGTCGGGACTTCCAAATTCCGTTTTAGAAGCAGGACAACACTGCGCGGCACCATCATACCGCCCTCGTGCCGCTTTCGGTGCTGCTCGCAGTCCATACGACCCCCACCGTGGTCCCGGCTGCGCCGGAACCGCAATATCCGCGAACGGTCGACCTGCCTCCAGTCAACACTGCCAGGCGACCAAGGTGTTGATGCCGTCGAAGCATCTCATGGATCGAGACTTCCGACGGGGTCTACCGGACCCGCCGGTGACGACCTACGTGCAGTGCCGATCATCATGCAAAAAATATTTAGTCGTCGTTTGCTACGGTGACGCGTACGGTGCGGCGCTGCGTCACGGGAATGGCTACCGCAACGGGAGTTTTGATTTTCTCGAGAAGCTGATGAGCGCCGTAAACACAGGGGTAACGTCATGCGCTTGAGAACGTCCATTCTCGCCGCCGTTGCGATCGCCGTCCTCGCCGTCGGCGCGGTTGCGATCAATCGCAAGGATGCACCGCGAGCAGTGGGAGAGGTGGCGCCCCCATCGATTCCGGTCGTTGCCGGCCCCGTCACCACGCAGGACGTGCCGATTTATCTCCACGGTATCGGCACGGTCGTCGCCTACAATACCGTCACCGTCCGTAGCCAGATTCAGGGGCAACTCACGCAGATCGCTTTCACCGAGGGACAGACCGTTCGCGCCGGCGATCTCCTCGCACTGATTGATCCGAGACCCTATCAGGCTCAACTCGACCAGATGATCGCAAATCGCGACCGCGATCAGGCACAACTCACCAATGCGGAGCTCAATCTCAATCGCGACACCCAGTTGCTCGGCAAGGGTTTTGCCACAGAGCAATTGTCCGACACGCAAAAGGCGCAAGTCGCGCAGTTGCAAAGCGCGGTCAAGGCCGACGAAGCCCTTATCGAACAATCGAATGTGCAGCTGAGTTACACGAAATTGACGTCGCCGATCCCAGGCATCACCGGCGTGCGGCAGATCGATGTCGGTAACATCATTCATCCGACCGATCCGAATGGTCTGGTGGTCGTCACACAGATCGAGCCGATTTCCCTGATCTTCACGCTGCCGGAGTCGGACCTGCCGAAGATTCAAGATCAGATGGCCAAGGGCCCCCTGACTGTGATCGCCTACAGCCAGGACAACAAGATCAAGCTGGACGAAGGCGTTCTGCGCCTCGTCAACAACCAGATACTCCAGGCGACGGGCTCCGTTCAGCTCAAGGCGGAATTCCCGAACGTCGCGCATCGGCTGTGGCCGGGCCAGTTGGTCAACGCCCGCCTGCTGTTGGAAACGCGAAAAGATGGAATGACGGTTGCCGCTTCAGCCGTGCAACAGAACCAGAAAGGGTCCTACGTCTTCGTCGTTTCGTCAGGCGGAACCGCCGAGGTGAGGCCCGTCACCGTCGCGCAGATCACCGAGGGTCAAGCGCTGATCGATAGCGGCCTGAAGGCGAACGAGACCGTCGTGATCGATGGCCAGTACAGACTTCAGCAGGGCAGCCCTGTGCGCGAATTGCACGGCAAGGCCGCGCAGGAAGCCGACCTGCAAAGCTCGGTGCAGAAAGCCATTCCATGAACCTGTCGGCACCGTTTATTCAAAGGCCGATCGCAACCGTGCTGCTGATGTTCGGGTTACTGCTGTGCGGACTTGTGACCTACCGGCTATTGCCGGTTGGCGCGCTGCCCAACGTCAACTATCCGACGATCCAGATATCCGCTCAGCTTCCCGGCGCCGACCCGCAAACGCTTGCGTCCTCGGTTGCAACACCTCTCGAACAGCAACTGAGCCAGATCCCCGGCGTAACGCAGCTTGCCTCATCGAGCGCACTGGGTGTGACGACGCTGACAATCCAGTTCGAACTGTCCCGTACCGTCGATAGCGCCGCAGTCGATGTCCTGTCGGCGATCAACGCGGCAAGTCCCTTTCTGCCGCAAAACTTGCCGTACCCGCCGACGATTCGAAAGGTGAACCCGGCCGAAACGCCGGTCATGCTGATCGCTCTTACCTCCGACACGCTGCCCCTGACCACCGTTGACGCCTATGCGGAAAGCATCCTGCTGCCGAAAATCTCGCAGATTCCCGGCGTAGGCCTGGTCGGCATCGGCGGTCAGCAAAAGCCCGCGATTCGAGTCCAGGTCAACCCGCAGGCTCTCGCGGCCCGCGGCATCGGTCTTGAAGATGTACGAAACGTGATTGCCGGAGCCAATGTCGATCAGCCGAAGGGCACCCTGAACAGTCCGCGGCAGACCTTCACCCTCAACACCAACGACCAGTTGCTGAAGCCCGAGGCCTATGACGCGCTGATCATCACTTACCGCAACGGTTCGCCAGTGCGCATTCGTGACATCGGCAAGGCGATCAACGGACCCGAAAACAATCTGCTGGCTGGATGGTACAACAAGCAGCCCGCCATCATCCTTTCGGTACAGCGCGTTCCCGGGGCCAACGTCATCGAGACCGTCGATCGAATCAAGGCGCTGCTGCCGCAGCTCCAGGCCTCAATTCCTCCTGCGATCAAGGTGTCGATAGCCGCCGACCGCACACTGACCATCCGCGCCGCGGTCGCCGACGTACAATTTACCCTGCTGCTCACGGTTGCCCTCGTGGTCATGGTGATCTTCCTGTTTCTGCGCAATTTCTGGGCGACCGTCATTCCCGCGGTAACCGTACCGTTGTCCTTGATAGGGACGTTCGCGGTTCTGTATGTGCTCGGCTACAGCCTCGACAATCTCTCGCTGATGGCGCTCTCGATCGCGGTCGGCTTTGTCGTCGACGACGCCGTGGTCGTGATCGAAAATATCGTTCGACATCTTGAGATGGGCCTTAGTCCGATGGAGGCAGCCCTGAAAGGTGCCGGCGAAATCGGCTTCACCATCATTTCCATCACGCTCTCGCTGATCGCGGTTTTCATTCCGCTGTTCTTGATGGGAGGCTATGTGGGAAAGCTGTTTCAGGAATTTGCGATCACGATTACCGCTTCGCTCGTCCTGTCGCTCGTTATTTCGCTGACGCTGACGCCCATGATGTGCTCGCGGCTGCTCAAGAATGAAAGCCAGCGGAAACACGGCCGCCTCTATTTGTTGTTCGAACGGGGTTTCGACGCCCTGCTCGCCCTGTACGCGCGCGGCCTCGTGGTCGTGTTGCGGCACCGATTTGCGACGCTGATGGTGATGCTCTGCACCATCGCGTTGACGGGATATCTTTACGTGATCATCCCGAAGGGATTTTTCCCGCAGGAGGATACCGGCCAGATCGTCGGCATCACGGAAGCATCGCAGGACATCTCTTTTCCGGCGATGGCGCAACGACAACAGGCGATCGTCGATACCCTGTTGAGGGATCCCGCGATCGACTCGGTCGTCAGCTACATCGGTCCGGGCGGCCCGACAGCAACGCTCAATCAGGGGCGTATTTTTATCATATTGAAACCGCACGATCAGCGCGGCGTCAGCGCGGACCAGGTCATCAGCCGGCTGCAACCCGAACTCGCCAGGGTCCAGGGCATCAGCCTCTATATGCAAGCGGCGCAAGACATCACCATCGGCGCCCGCCTTTCAAAAACACAATATCAGTACACCCTGACGGATGCCGACGCCGCCGAACTCGCGCATTGGTCGGATATCTTCGTCGAAAAACTCAAAACCGTCCCCGGTATAACCGACGTCGCCAGCGACCAGGCCAATGCCGGACCCTTGCTCAACGTCACCGTCAATCGCGAGGTGGCGTCGAGTTTTGGCATTCTCCCCGCAACGATCGACAATACGCTCGACGACGCCTTCGGCCAGCGCATCGTCTCCACGATGTTCACCTCGCTGAACCAGTACCATGTCGTGCTCGAAGTAGACCCTCAATTTCAGTATGGCCCCGAAGCCCTCAAGGACATCTATATAAACTCGTCGAGCGGCCAACAGGTGCCGTTGAGCACGCTGGTCAATAGCAAGATCGAGGCGGCGCCGATCCTGATCAATCATCAATCCATGTTTCCGTCCGTCACCATCTCGTTCAACCTGGCGCCCGGCGCATCTCTGGGGACTGCCGTCGCCGCGATCCAACAGGTCGAACGACAAACCGGTAAACCAGCCTCGCTGGCGACCTCTTTCCAGGGCAATGCCCAGGCATTTCAATCGTCGCTGTCCGGAACGCCGATTCTGATCGGCCTGGCCTTGATCGTCATCTACATCATTCTCGGCGTTCTCTACGAAAGCTTGATCCACCCCATTACGATCCTGTCGACGCTGCCCTCGGCCGGAATCGGCGCGTTGCTGCTGTTGATGGCGGTGCACATGGACCTCAGCGTGATCGCTCTGGTCGGCATCATCCTGTTGATCGGGATCGTCAAGAAAAACGGCATCATGCTCGTGGACTTCGCGCTCGAAGTGCAGCGTACCGAGGGATTGAGCCCGGAAAAGGCGATCTACCGCGCCTGCACGTTGCGATTCCGACCGATCTTGATGACGACCATGGCCGCGCTGCTCGGGGGCGTACCGCTGATGCTCGGCACGGGCACCGGATCGGAGCTTCGTCAGCCGCTTGGATACACGATCGTCGGCGGCCTGCTGCTGTCGCAGATCTTGACGCTGTACACGACGCCGGTCGTCTACCTCTATCTTGATCGCCTGGGTGTCTGGCTTTCCACGCTCAAGGCCGGCAACGCGACCAAAAATAAAACGACCGCCGACAGGACCGCGCTTCCTGCAAGCTGAACAGCCACAATATTGCGCGGGTCGCGATGGTCTCCCGCCCGAGCAGAATTATCGTTGCCCTGCCGTTTCAGGCCTGGTTCGAAGCCGCGAACCGTTGCCGAGCCTTCTCGGCGTCGTAGGGTTCCTCGCGCAATGTCTCGGCGTCCCATTGGCTTCGTTCATGACCGAGAAGATCCCCGCCATAGATGTGGATTGCGCCGGTCAGACGCAAAATCGGGTTGGTCACGGAGTGGATGATGTCCGGACCCAATGGCGTACACTCGCCGCGGCACAGCGAACGCGCCCCCGCGGCCTCGATGCCTCGGGTCGCATCTGACGGCAGGCGACGCCAGAAGATGTTGTCCTCTCGTCCGGTGTAGATACCGATCAACGCCCACATACCGTGATCGTGCGGCATAATCGTCATGCCCGGTCCCCAGACCAGGTTCAAAATCGTCAAGCCGGGCGATTGGTAGAGAGCGTTGAGGCCCGCCTGTCGTGGCTCCCCCACCGCCGCCAATACGGCGCCCGGATCGCTCACCACGCGCGCCAGGATTTCGTGCACACTCTTGTGGCTGGGATCCTGCGCCACCGCGTCCTCGCATTCGGCGAAAAAAGCGTCGAGATCGAGCATCATCGTTTTCTCCCGATCCTTCGAATGGCGGATAATTTCCGGCATTCCGAACCACAGGTCAGATTGACAACGCGCATGGCGCCGTTCCTTGCAGGGAGCCGTGATGATGCAGCGGCTCTTCTACGAAAGTGTTTCAGGACTCGCCGACGGCGTTACATCCGTAATTCCGGAGCCGCTGCATTGTATCGGATAGTCCGGCACGGTAGGCGCAGCTAGTCCTGGCCGATGTCGAGGCGTGAAAATTTTCCGTCGCGGCCCGGATGAAACCTGAAATACGTCCTGAAGTCGCCCCAGCGATCCGAGTGGAAGCTGCCGTAGATATCAAGGCCGTCGTTGTCGACCCTGTCTATGGCGGTAAAGCGCTCATGGCCGAGGGCATCGTCGGAAAAGGCCGTGAAGTCGCGCGGGCTGCCGTCGTCGGTCAGCTTCGCGTCCGCGGTAAAAAGCGAATTCCATGCCGCCTTGTCGCCGGCCTGCAGCGCCTCGATCGCTTTGCGAACCATCGGATTGGTCAGCTTGCTTAGATCCATAGCACTTAGTCTCCTGTCGTGAGTTCCGATGTCCTCCAGCACCGCCGGCAAACACCGGCGACAAGGCTATCCCGCATGCTTCCACGGTAACATAGCTCTCGCGACGCGAGGCGCGCCGACTGTGGGACGCCGACCGACCGGACTTGTCGGGGGCCTGTTACACCACGGCTCTCGTCGCGAGCGATGATTGGGAAATCAGGCTGGCCAGAAGCGTCAGCGCGTCCTCGAGCGCCGCCCGGTCAGGGGCCACGCCAAGCGACACGCGAACGGCCTCAACCGGCGCGGTCGCGACGGAAAAGGTCGAGCCAGGAACGATCGCGACGCCCGAGCGGTCCGCATGGTCGGCAAAATCCGACGCCCGCCAATGTCGGGGCATCCGGAGCCAGAGATGGTGGCCATGGGGGTCGGCAGCGAAATGAGCGTCGCCGAGAATTGCCGCCGCGAGCTTCTGCCGTTCGGCGTTCTCTTCGCGGATCGCCGCGGTGATCTCGTCGAGCACGCCGTCGGCGATCCATCGCGAGGCCAACGCCGTCATCAACGGAGGCGCCATCAGCGTCGTTGCCCGCAAGGTGCCGGCAAGCCTGAGAGCCTGCGTGTTTCCGGGAGCCACGACATAGGCGACGCGCAGAGCCGGCGTCGCACATTTGGAAAGTGTCGCAATATGCCAGGTGATGTCGCCGGCCAGACTGACCAGGGCGGGTATGATTTGGGGGCGGAGCGGCGCATAGGGGTCGTCCTCGATGATGAAGACGCCATATTGGCGCGCCGTCGCAATCAGGCGGCGTCGCCTATCTTCCGACAGCGTCGCTGTCGTCGGGTTGTCGATGGTGGGAATCACATAAAGCGCTCGTGGCGGGGCGCTTCGGCAAATTTCCGCGAACGCGTCCGGAATGATGCCGCCTTCGTCCATGGCGAGCGGTGTCACGACGAGACCCTGCTGGGTCGCTACCGCCTTGAGTCCGGAATAGGTCTCCGAGCCCGCAGCGATTGCATCGCCCGGGCGAAGCTGGGTCTCGCAAATCGCAAACAATGCCGCTTGCGCGCCGCACGCCACCAGCAGGCGATTTGGCGAGACCGGGTCCATCCGCTGTCCGAGCCAGGCCGCCGCGGCGACGCGATCGGGCTCGATGCCGGTGCTCTCCTGATAATTGAGGTGGAGAAGGCCGCGCGGATGCGAGAGCAGATCGCCAATCGCTTTGGGAATTGCCTTTTGAAAATCGGCGGAGGCCGGTTGAGGCGGAATATTCATGCTCAAATCGATCAACGGCGTGACACTGAAGTGACCGAGGGACCGCTCGGCATCGACACCTTCCCTGATAAAACTTCCGCGCCCGGCCCGTGCATCGACCAAACCTCGCCGGCGCGCCTCGTTGAACGCCCGCGTCACGGTTGTCAGATCAACCCCGAGCGCTTCCGCAATCGCGCGCTGCGATGGAAGGCGGTCGCCCGGATGGACCCGGCCCGAGCGCACATCCGCCTCGAGCGCTTCGACAATGCCCAAATATTTCAAACGGGCGCTCTCTACGAGCCGCGGTCGCCAAGATGACATTAAAATAAATCCGTAGGGAAAATATGCCTACATGAAACATAACATGTATGGCTGGAGACGGAAGCCATCATGTCCGGTTCTCCCAGACGGCGCGATCCGGCTCCGGCAAAGGCGGTGTTTTTACCCCCGCACCCGGCCTGACGCGGCTTCGGCACCCTACCGCCCATACGACACGCATACGCCGACGGCCCCCCTACCCGGCAATAACGGATAAAACGACCACGGCCTACCTGGCGCAGCGGGAACTCGGCAACCGCTCGGCCACCTGCTCGTGAGATCGACCGAACCCGCCCTCAAATGCGGCGCCGTCGACGCCACCTAAGCCGGGATACATGAGGCGCAGCAAAAGCGCGCGATGCCAGCGACGGAAGCCGCCCCATCGTCGTTACCGCCCTGCTTAATCCTTCGAGATCGCCCGTTCCGGGGTCATCTGCGTCGGCATCATGTTGATGTCGGCGTTGTGCATCACCCACAGCGAGCCGGAGACGATCGTGGTGATGAGCAACACCGTGAGCACGAAGATCACCGTGTTGTTTCGCTGTTCGGGCGCCGTTCCCAGGTGAAGGAACAGCACGAGCTGAACCAGCAATTGCACCACCGCCAACATGGTGATGGCGGCAAGGATTTTCTCGTGCGGCACGAACCCGCCCATGACCGCGCCGAACGATAAACCGGTGAGCACAAGACAGAGAACAAAGCCCGCGACGTAAGACGTCAGGCTGCCGTGCGACGCGCCACGAGAATCGTGCGCGGAGGCGGAGGTTGCGGACATCACAGTACCCCGCGCAGATAGACGAACGTAAAGACGCAGATCCAGATCAGATCGAGGAAATGCCAGAACAGGCTGAGGCAGGCGAGCCGACGGCGAACCACGCCATCAAGGCCGAAATACGCGGTCTGGTGCATCATGACGCCGAGCCAGAGCAGGCCTGCGGTAACGTGCAGGCCGTGCGTCCCGACCAGCGTAAAGTAAGCCGACAGGAAAGCACTTCGGCTGGGACCAGCTCCCTCCTCGATCAGATGGGCGAACTCGCGCAGCTCCATGCCTACAAACCCGGCGCCGAACAGGAAGGTGATCGCCAGCCAGATGATGACCTTGTTTTTCTGATCGGCATGCATGTTGAGCACGGCCATGCCGAAAGTGAAGCTGCTGACCAGAAGCAGCAGCGTTTCACCTGCGACGTAAGGCAGATCGAACAATTCCCTGCCGCCCGGGCCACCCGCGGTGTTACCGGCGAGCACGCCGAACGTCGCAAACAGACTCGAGAAGATGAGACAGTCGCTCATCAGGTAGATCCAGAAACCGAGAACGGTATCGGATCCGTGATCATGCGCATGCTCATGCGCGTGATCGGCCGGTGTGGCGGGAGGGATGGTGACGGAGATGTTCATCGTCACGCGGCCTTTCGTGCCAGTGAGTAGCGCTCTCTTTCGATGAGCGCGACCTGGGCCGCCGGTACGTAGTAGTCGACGTCCCTGTCATAAGTTCGAAGGATAAAGGTCCCGATCATTCCAGCGAGACCGACGATTGCCACCGCCCAGATGTGCCATATCATCGCAAAACACATGACGAAGCCGAAGGCGGAGATCACGGCGCCGGCCCCGGTATTTTTCGGCATGTGAATGTCTTCGTAATGATCCGCCGGCACGCCGGCGCGGCCGGTCTCCTTGTCTTCCCAATGCTGCTCCAGCGACGTGATGTGCGGTACATGCGCGAAGTTATAGAATGGTGCGGGTGACGAGGTGGACCATTCGAGGCTGCGCGCATTCCAGGGATCGCCGATCAGGTCGCGGTTCTGCTTCCGGTCGCGAATGCTGACCGCAAGCTGAATGATGATCGCGAGGATGCCCGCTCCGATGATGCAAGCGCCAACCAGCGCCACGGCGAGATAAGGCTGCCAACCGGGCACGTCGTAGTGATTCATCCGCCGGGTCATCCCCATGAAGCCGAGGATGTAAAGCGGGGTGAAGGCAAGCCAGTAGCCGACCAGCCAGCACCAGAAGGATACCTTGCCCCAGAACTCGTTCAGCGTGAAACCGAACACCTTCGGAAACCAGAAGGTCATGCCGGCAAAGCAGCCGAACACCACTCCGCCGATGATGACGTTGTGGAAATGCGCAACCAGGAACAGGCTGTTGTGCAGGACGAAATCCGCGCCCGGTACGGCCAGCAATACGCCGGTCATCCCGCCGACCGCAAAGGTGACCATGAAGCCGATCGTCCACAGCATGGCCGAATGGAACACGATTCGCCCGCGGTACATCGTGAACAGCCAGTTGAACAGCTTCACGCCGGTCGGAATCGCGATGATCGTCGTCATGATGCCGAAGAAGGCATTCACATTGGCGCCCGAGCCCATCGTAAAGAAATGATGGAGCCAGACGAAAAACGACAGGATACCGATCGAGGCCGTGGCATAGACCATCGACTTGTAGCCGAACAGCGGCTTGCCCGAGAACGCGGCGACCACCTCCGAAAACACGCCGAAGCACGGCAGGATCAGGATGTACACTTCCGGGTGACCCCATACCCAGATGAGATTGATGTACATCATTGCATTCCCGCCAGCCTCGTTGGTGAAGAAGTGCATGTCGAAAAAGCGATCTACGGCGAGCATCGCCAAGGTGGCGGTGAGCACCGGGAAGGCTGCGACGATCAGGATGTTGGTGATCAGCGCGGTCCAGACGAAAACCGGCATCTTCATCAGGGTCATGCCCGGCGCGCGCATGCGCAGGATCGTGACGATGAAGTTGATGCCGGTGAGCGTCGTGCCCAGGCCAGATATCTGCAGGGACCATATGTAATAGTCGACGCCGACCGTGGGACTGTAGCCAAGCTCGGACAGCGGGGGATAGGCGACCCAGCCTGTCGCCGCGAAGTCGCCGACGAACATCGACAGCATGACGAGCGCCGCGCCTGCCGCCGCGAGCCAGAAACCCAACGAGTTGAGGAAGGGGTAGGCGACGTCGCGGGCGCCGATCTGCAGCGGCACCACCACGTTCATCAGCCCGATGATGAACGGTGTCGCCACGAAGAAGATCATGATCACGCCGTGAGCGGTGAATATCTGATCGTAGTGATGCGGCGGCAGGAAACCGGCGCCGTCGTTGCTGGCCAACGCCTGCTGCGCGCGCATCATTATGGCGTCCGCGAATCCGCGGAGCAGCATGATCAGTCCCAGGCCGAAATACATCACGCCGATCTTCTTGTGATCGACGGACGTGATCCACTCGTCCCACAGGTACTTCCACTGGCCGAAATAGGTGATCAGGCCCAGTACCACGAGGCCGCCGAGCGCGACTACGGCGCCCGTTCCCATGATGATCGGTTCGTGAAAGGGAATGGCATCAAGCGAGAGTTTGCCGATCATTACTTGTTACTCCGCAGCTCCGGCCCTTGCGCCGTACAGATCGGTGCGTCCTGATTGGCGGCCATGTGCTCCATCGGCGCGGACATGTACTGGCCGATGGTGCCTTCAAACAAACCAGGCTCCACATTCGTGTAGACAGCGACCGGGTTCTTTACGCTCGGCAGCTCCAGCGATTTGTAGGTGGCCTTGTCCAGCGACAGCGGCGATCCCTTGACCTGATGCACCCATTCGTCGAACTCCTGCCGGCTGGCGGCGACAGCATCGAAATGCATGTCCGAGAAACCTTCGCCGCTGAAGGCCGCGGAAAGTCCCTGATAGGTCCCCGGGGCATCGGCGATCAGGTGCAGTTGTGTCTGCATCCCCGCCATCGCGTAGATCTGGCTTCCGAGCCGGGGAATGAAAAAGGAATTCATGATCGACTCGGAGGTGATATCGAAATCGACCGGCGTGTTGACGGGAAGCTCAAGTCTGTTGAGCGAGGCGACGCCGTAGTCGGGATAGATGAAGAGCCACTTCCAGTTCAGCGCCACGACTTGCACCCGCACCGGAGCGGTACTGGATTCGAGCGGCTTATAAGGATCGAGCGAATGGGTTGTCCGCCAAATGAGGACCGCCAGGAACGCAACGATGACGCACGGGATTGTCCAGACGACCGCCTCGATCGAAGTCGAGTGCGCCCATTTGGGCGCGTAGGTTGCCTTCGTGTTGGAAGCCCGGTAGTGCCACGCGAAATATAATGTCAGCAGGATAACGGGGACCACGACCAGCAGCATCAGGCCAAGGGCCAGCAGAATCAGGGTCTTCTCCTGCGCGCCGATGTCGCCTCCCGGATTGAAAAGCTGGACGTTGCTGCAGCCGCCGAGCGTCAGGAGAGCAACGGGAGAAAGCAGGCGAACCGCCAGCGGGGTACATTTGCGGGTCACAGCACACCCCGCGATACGCCGGATTGCCCGCATGAGCCCATGATAGGCGGCGTCTGACGGGAACGATTCTGGTGGACACCACCTGTTGGCCGCGTCGCGTCGGCAAGCAGACGCGCGCCCTGCAGTTCGTAGTCGGGCGCCTTTTCGGCTCCGGGAGCGGCCGCGATCTGTTCCGTCAACACTCTGCTTTCCTCTCGATGCGCCGCCCTGCCGGCCGGACGCCCTGTTCCGGAGGCGGTAGAATGTGGCACCGCACCCAAAGAAGACATTACGACCTGTATCGTATGGCTATTAGACATACCTTTTGCATTGCACAAGTCGCGTCGAAGAGAAGTCGACCTAAACAAATTTTGATTAAGCTACGACACTCGCTTCATATTATTTGATTACATAACGCGATATTACGTATAGACATTGTGCGCTGCACCTGATTAGCCGCTCTACAATGTATGGGTGAATTTGTCGGAAGGCCGTACAAAACCGGCAGCAGCGGGACCGTACGCCGGGCGCCACGCCATTAGAGTCGCAGCCCACACCCGGCGGCTTTGGCCCAAGTTCCGTTATCGGCCGCATTACCGCGTCAGGACGGGAGCGCGGCGAACCGCCGACCTGCGTGTGCAGTTTCGGGCAAACTTCTCCGCCCGCGCAGCCGCCCTCAGCATGCAGCTATCCCACGCCGCACCCGGTTTTATGAGTACGGAAAACGGACTCGATGGAGCCGGGCATCATCGTGCATGACGCTGGTCAACACTCACGTGGTCATTCCAACCGAGAGATATCCAATGCCCGATACGAAACCGGCGTTTATTTTTGTTCATGGCGGCTGGGTCGATAGTTCGATCTGGCGATACGTAATACCGCTGCTTGAAGCGCACGGTCATGTCGCCCGGGCGCTCGATCTGCCCGGGTCAGGTCGCCGCGCCAAAACTCCCCTTGCCTTCGGCAAGCGGCCACTCGACGCCGCGGCATTCGCCACTGAGCCCTCTCCCAACACCGTCGAGCAGAACGAGCGCACGCAGGCCGTTGTTGCCCTCGTCGAGGGAACGGCGCGAGAGACTGGCGGGCCCGTGGTTCTGGTCGGGCAGTCGCTGGGCGGCCTGACGCTCACCGCGGTCGCCGAAGCCATTCCGGACCGGCTGCGCGCGATCGTCTATATCTCAGCTTTTCTCCAATCGCCCGGTACGCCGGCGATCGCTCTCTTGCAGCATGAAAGCAACGCCGGCAGTCTGGTGCCGCCGCTATTCCTGGCGGATCCGCGGGTGGTAGGGGCCTCCCGTATCGATCCCCGGTCGGATGATGCGGAGTATCGAGCGCGCGTGAGGAATGCGTTGTGCGCGGATGCCAGCGAAGCCGACTTCTCATCGGCTTTTGCCGGCGCGACGTGCGATGAGCCCGTCGGAATAATGCTGATACCGGCGCAGATCACCGCTGAACGCTTCGGCCGGGTGCCGCGCCATTACGTTCGGTGCCTTGCGGACCAGGCACTCAAAATCGAGGCCCAGGATTACATGATCGCCGCCGTCGATAGCGCGCTGAAAAGCCAAACGCATACCCACACCTTGGCCAGCAGCCATTTTCCGTTTTATTCGCAGCCGAAGGCATTGGCTGAAATTCTGCGGGGCATCACCGCCTGAAGCAACGAGGCGACCTGGCCTTCGGGATGTCGGCGGGTTATCGCGCCGTCGCCCGATTGCCGCAGTGTTCAAAAGTGGACCGACAGCCGGAATGAGCTCCGCTTATGTCTTGCTGTTGCCGCTTGAAATGATACTTGCGATCCGCCCGGCCCCGTGCCGGGCTTTTTCGTTTACGGAGGCAATTCAACGGCAGGCATCGAGAACGCCCTTCAGAACGCCAGTTGGCGGCGTCACGGCAACACCGACCGAACGGGCCCATGCGTTTCTCGCGCTGAATCGGTGGTTGACTTGGCATTGACCACCCATCAGAACGAAAAGGTCAATGATATCTTGGTCGGAGTGGCAGGATTCGAACCTGCGACCCCTGCGTCCCGAACGCAGTGCTCTACCGGGCTGAGCCACACTCCGACAAGATGGCGGCTTATAGCCTCGGGTTTCGTACACCGCAAGAAGCGGAATTGAGGATATCGACCTCTGTGAATGTGAGCTTGAAAACCCAGATCCTCCCCGCCGGTGAGGCGGCCGTGACGGCAGCAGCGCGTTGCCTGGCGCAAGGCGGCCTGGTCGGGTTCCCAACCGAGACCGTTTATGGCCTTGGCGCCGATGCAGCCAATGCCGAGGCGATCGCCAGACTTTATCAGGCCAAAGGCCGTCCGGCCTTCAATCCGCTGATCGCCCATGTCGGCGATCTCGCCGCCGCCCGGCGCGTCGCGCGTTTCGATGCACAGGCGGTGCGGCTGGCCGAGGCGTTCTGGCCTGGCCCCCTGACGCTGGTTTTGCCCAAAACGGCCGATTGCACGGTGGCCGATCTCGCCACCGCCGGACTCGACACGGTGGCGATCCGCCTGCCCGCCCACCCGGTCGCGCGCGCGATCCTGCGCGCCTTCGGCGGTCCGGTCGTGGCCCCGTCGGCGAACCTGTCCGGCCATGTCTCGCCGACCACGGCGGCCCATGTCGAGAGCGACCTTGCGGGACGGATCGACCTGATCGTCGACGGCGGCGCGGTCGCGGTCGGGGTCGAATCGACCATCGTCGGATGTTTCGATGCGCCGATGCTGCTTCGCCCCGGCGGGTTGCCGCGCGATGAAATCGAGCGCGTGCTCGGCCGCGCGCTGCTGCGACCGCCCGCGGACGCCG
Organism: uncultured Alphaproteobacteria bacterium; assembly: GCA_963756215.1. Taxonomy (GTDB): domain Bacteria; phylum Pseudomonadota; class Alphaproteobacteria; order Rhizobiales; family Xanthobacteraceae; genus Bradyrhizobium. The sequence continues at coordinate 611,791 of CAVWMY010000010.1, forward strand.
AAAGTGACAGCGATCAGCCGTTGGCGCCGGGCATGCTGGCCGCGCATTACGCGCCGCGGACGCCGGTCCGGCTCAACGCCGTGCGGGTCGAGCCGGACGAAGCGCTGCTGGCGTTCGGCCCCGAGGCTGTGCCGGGTTCGGAGGCCGCAACTGCCGTGATGAATCTGTCCGCACGCGGCGATCTCGCCGAGGCCGCCGCCCATCTTTTCGGCTATCTTCGCGCACTCGACAGCCGTGGTGCGCGCGGCATTGCCGTCATGCCGGTGCCGTATCACGGCCTCGGCGAGGCGATCAACGACCGGTTGCGTCGCGCCGCGATGGGCCGGACCTGAGTTCATTCACAAGAACAAAAACGAGAAGACTGGACCATGAATATCGTTCAACCGGCCGCATCGCCGCTGCCGCCCGAGCTGATCGCGCGCTTCCGCAACATCGTCGGTGACAAATACGCGGTCACGGACGCCGCCGACATCGCTCCCTACGTCACCGAAGAGCGCGATTTGTTTCACGGTCGTTCGCCGCTGGTGCTGCGGCCAGGCTCGACGGCGGAAGTGTCCGCCATCTGCAAGCTCGCCAGCGAGCACCGGATCGCGCTGGTACCGCAGGGCGGCAACACCGGCCTGGTCGGCGGCCAGACCCCGCACAATGGCGAGGTGGTGGTTTCGCTGCGGCGGATGGACGCCATCCGCGAGATCGACGCCGCCTCCAACACGATGACCTGCGAGGCGGGCGTGATACTGCAGGTCGCGCAGCAAAAAGCGTCCGAGGTCGACCGGCTATTCCCGCTCTCGCTCGGCGCCGAGGGGAGCTGCACCATCGGCGGCAACCTCTCCACCAATGCCGGCGGCACCGCGGCGCTCGCCTATGGCGTGGCGCGCGAGATGGCGATCGGGCTCGAGGTCGTGCTGGCGGATGGACGCATCCTCAATGCGCTGTCGAAACTGAAAAAGGACAACACCGGGTACGATCTGCGCAACCTCTTCATCGGCGCCGAGGGTACGCTCGGCATCATCACCGCGGCGACTCTGCGGCTGTTTCCGAAGCCGCGCGCGGTGGAAACCGCCTTTGTCGGCCTGAAGTCGCCGGCGGAAGCGCTGAAGCTGTTGACGACATCGCAGAACGAGATGGGCGGCAGCCTCACGAGCTTTGAACTTCTGTCCGACATCGCGGTCGATTTCAGCGTGCGCCACGGCGTCGACGTCCGTCATCCCCTGGCGGGCAAGCATCCATGGTATGTGCTGATGGAAGTGTCGTCGTCGCGCGAGGATGCCCGCGCGGGGCTGGAAGCGATCCTGGAGAAGGGATTGCAAGACGGCATCGTCGATGACGCCACCATCGCTGCGAACCTCAGCCAGCGCCAGGGCTTCTGGAAACTGCGCGACGAAATGTCGGCGGCGCAGAAGCCGGAGGGCGGTTCGATCAAGCATGATATTTCGGTGCCGGTCGCAGCCGTTCCCGATTTCATCGCCGAAGCCGATGCCGCCGTGGTCAAGCTGATACCGGGCTCGCGGCCGGTTCCGTTCGGTCATCTCGGTGACGGCAACATCCATTACAATGTCAGCCAGCCGATCGGAAGCAATGCGGCCGATTTCCTGGCGCGCTGGCACGAAGTCAATGCCGTGGTATTCGCCATCGTGCTGCGGATGGGCGGATCGATCTCCGCCGAGCACGGCATCGGGGTGCTCAAGCGCGACGAATTGCCGGACGTGAAGGACAAGGTGGCGGTCGAACTGATGCGCAGCATCAAGGCCATGCTCGACCCGCTCGGCATCATGAACCCGGGGAAGGTGCTGTGAATACTTCAGCGCGCAGCCACACGCTCGCCATTACGCCCATCGAAGACGGCGACATCCCCGAAGTCATTGCGCTCTGGCGGCGTTGCGGGTCGACGCGGGAATGGAATGATCCTGCCGGCGATATCGCGCTGGCACGCAGGGAGGCCAACGCGACGGTGTTGTTGGGGCGAAATGACAACGTTCTGGTCGCATCCGTGATGGTCGGCCATGACGGCCATCGCGGCTGGGTCTATTACGTCACCGTCGATCCCGATCACCGCTACAAGGGTTACGGACGTGCGATCATGACCGCCGCGGAAAACTGGCTCCGTGCGCGCGGCATGCAGAAGCTTCAACTGATGGTCCGCGGAAACAACGCCGAGGTCCACGCCTTCTATCGGCAACTCGGCTATTACGATCAGGAGCGCGTAACCTTCGCCAAATGGCTCGACGGCCGCGCGCCGACGCCGTGACCGACAATTTTTCGGATTTTTCATGACGATCTCCGACCGCCTTCGCATCCACGACGTGCGCGTGCTCTCCGACGACCATTACACGCTGAAGACCACCACGCTCGATTGGCGGCGCTCGAACGGCACGTGGCAGACCCAGCACCGCGAGACCTATGATCGCGGCAACGGAGCGACCCTGCTGCCCTACAATCTGGCGCAGCGCAGCGTGGTGCTGGTGCGGCAGTTTCGCTACGCCGCCTATGTCAACGGCCATGATGATCTCTTGATCGAGGCCGCGGCGGGACAATTGGACAACGCCTCGCCCGAGTTCCGCATTCGCGCCGAGGCCGAAGAGGAAATCGGCTATCGGCTCGGCGATATCCGCAAAGTATTCGAAGCCTTCATGAGCCCCGGCTCGGTCACCGAGAAACTCCACTTCTTTGTCGCGGAATACAGGCCGGAAATGCGGATCGGCAGCGGCGGCGGCATTGCCGCCGAAGGCGAGGACATCGAGGTGCTGGAGCTACCGATCGATCAGGCGCTTGCGATGATCGCGAACGGCCGGATCGCCGACGCCAAGACCATCATGCTCTTGCAATATGCGGCGCTGAACATTTTCCGGTGAGATCGGGACAAGTGACTTCGTCGGCCCGGCCTGGGGCCAACTCCGGTCTTCCTTTTTCAAAAACGTGAAAGGCGTGGATAGACTAGCCAGTAGCCCGCATGAGCAAAGCGACAGGCGGGTTCTTTCGGCCCCGGATATCGCTTCGCTCATCCGGGCTACAGGTATCTACTGCCAGTTCAACGATTCAAAACAACGATCCCTGCCCATCATCGGCCGCGGACGCCGGCTTGCGCGGCGCGGCCGGCCTGGCGGGGCGCGGCGCTTCGGCCGCCATCTCTTCCGCCGTGATCGGCAGGATCAGTTGCGCATCGTCATTGGCGACGCGGTTGACCCGCGTGGAAATCTCGTGCCAGGCGAACTCGCCTTCCTCGGGCGCGACCAGCAGCTCCATCACCATTTCGGCATCATACGTGCGGCCATCGAGCCATCGGTCGAAATCGGCAGGCGCAATGGTGACGGGGACACGGTGATGCAGAGCCGCGAGATCGGCGCCGGCCGGCGCCGTGACGATCGCGACCGTATCGAGTTCCTCGCCGTTCGGCCCGATCCAGGTTTCGGCCAGCGCGGCAAAGCCGATCGGCTGGCGGTCGCGGCGATAGATGAAATGCGCTCGCTTGCGGCCTTCGGAAACTTGCCACTCATAATAGCCATCTGCCGGAATCAGACAGCGGCGCCGCTTGATCGCATTCTTGAAGGCCGGCTTTTCCCTCACCGTTTCCGACCGCGCGTTGATCAGCAGCGAAAACGTTCGGGGATCCTTGACCCACGCCGGCAGCAAACCCCATCGCATCAGGTGAAAATGCCGCGCACCATTTTCAATAATTACCACCGGTATCGGTTGCGTCGGCGCAACGTTATACCGTGGCGGAAAGTTGGGCTGTTCGACATAGCCGAAAATCTGCCGTAAAGCCGTCGGCGGCGAGGTAATGACGAAACGTCCACACATTCTCTGATCCAGATAGCCCCTTGTTCAGGCGCTCTTAACCCCGGACAATAACATTGCAACAGATGACCTCACCATCAGCAAAATCGGCGCGATCCGATCGCGAGATGCCGAACGGACCGGTCCACGTCGAGAAGGCGGGGGCTGCCGAGTTGCGCGCGGCCAACATCAATCCCCGTACAGGGCTTGCCAGCGACTATCTCAACCATTTCAACGAAGCCATCATGCTGTTGGAAATGGTGCCGGACCTCCCGGAATGCGCCGCGGACTTTCTGGACTGGCAGCCGCTGTCCTATCGCGAGCATTTCACGGCATCCAATTTCAAGGCGCGCGATCTCGCGATATCGGCCTACGATGCCGCCGATGCCGGCATTCGCGCGCAGTTCGACGACATCACCGCGGCGATGACCTCCATTCTCACCGCTGTCGGCGCGGCGATGCGCGAGGCCCGGCAGGATAAGACCCGCGCAAGGCTGGCCGAGCAGGCCACGGTCTGGGTCAAGCCGCTGGTCGCGCAGGCCGGCGGCATCATCAACGGCGGCGCCGCGGATGAAGTCGAAACCATCATGATGAGCCGCTGACGCCGTGGCCGCGCCGAACCCGCCGCATCCCCAGCTTGCCGTCAGCGCCGCGATCTTCCGGGACGACAAGGTTCTGCTCGTGCGCCGCGCACGATCGCCGTCCAAGGGGTTTTATTCGCTGCCAGGCGGCCGCGTCGAGTTCGGCGAAACGCTGCACACGGCCTTGCACCGCGAAGTCGACGAGGAAACCGCGCTGAAGATCGAGATCGTCGATCTCGCCGCTTGGCGCGAAGTAGTGCCGGGAACCGGCGGTGGCGGACACTACCTGATCATGTCGTTCGCAGCGCGCTGGACCTCCGGCGAGCCGGTCCTGAACGACGAGTTGGATCATTTCATGTGGCTTGCGCCGGATGAAATCGGCGATCTAGAGATGACCGCCGGCTTGCAGGAGGTGATCCGGTCGGCCCAACGCCTGCTGCGGTCCTGAAGCCCGCCTGCTCCGCGCCTTGCTTCCATCGTGTCGAGAAGGCATATCAACGGGGCCTCGCGGCATCAGGGCCCCCGGACCTATTCATGTTGAAACGCGCTTTCGCCGCCCTCTTCCTTATTCTCGCGTGCAATCTCGGCCCGGCGCGGGCCGAGGATGCCGCCGCGCCTTTCGACGGCGACCTGCAGCGGCTGGCCGAAATCCTCGGCGCCCTGCATTATCTGCGCGGCATCTGCGGCACCAATGAAGGCGGCAAATGGCGGAATCAGATGCAGGCGCTGATCGACGCCGAGACTCCCGCGGGCGACCGACGCACCCGCATGATCGCGGGGTTCAACCGCGGCTATAACGGCTTCCAGCAGACCTATCGGACCTGCACCCCGGCAGCTAACGTCGCGATCCGCCGGTACTTCGAGGAAGGCGCGAAGATTTCGCGGGATTTGACGGCCCGCTACGCCAATTAAAGTAAATTATGAAGACAGGATTTCCGGCGTGTTTTCCTGGGTTTATGCGGCTGGATTCAAGTTATCCCCCGCCGTTAACCTTTCTTAAAGAACTGATCTAGGCGCGACGACGCTGCGTGCTAAACCTTCGACATTCGGGGCGCTCCCACCCTGGGCCGCGCACAAAATCTGTTGAGCTTCATGAGCCATTCAATTTCCTACGCCACCGCCCGCGAGCCGCTGGCCGACCACGAACAGAAGCAGACGGCGCTCAGCTATCTGAACGAAGCCTGGGCGGAAGCGCGGCACGACGGCGTTGACGGCGATTGCCTGGCGCAGGCCAGCCTGTTTGCCGCGTTGGCCGAACTGGTCGGAACTTATGGCGAAGATGCGGTGGGAAAGTTCGTCGAAGGCCTCGCCGCGCGCGTCCGCAACGGCGAATTCACGATCACGCTCTCGAGGCAGTAACGTTTCCGCATGGACGCCGTCATCGCCCGGCTTGACCGGGCGAACGAGTATCGCAGAGCTTCCCCTTGAAGCTCGACGCCGCGGCGGGTCACCCGCGTTCGCGGGTGATGACGGCTGAGGTCGAGGCGATGCTGCCCTTCACTGACGCGAAAGTCTAAGCCTTGAGGGTTTCCAGGAACCGCACGGGCTCGCCGGTCGACGGCGTCGTCAGTTCGCCCTGCCACATCACGCGGCGGCCGCGCACGAAGGTGCCGACCGGCCAGCCGGTGACGCGCACGCCATCATAGGGCGTCCAGCCGGCCTTCGAGGCCACCCAGCCGTCGGTGATGGTCTCGCTGCGCTTGAGATCGACCACGGTGAAGTCGGCGTCGTAGCCCGCGGCGATCCGGCCCTTGCAGGCGATGTTGAAGAGCCGCGCCGGACCGGCACTGGTGAGATCGACGAAGCGCGCCAGCGACAATCTGCCGGCATTGACGTGATCGAGCATCAGCGGCACCAGCGTTTGCACGCCGGTCATGCCCGATGGCGAAGCCGGATAGGTCTTTGCCTTTTCCTCGCGCGTATGCGGCGCATGATCTGACCCGAGCACATCGATGATGCCCTGCTCGATACCGCGCCAGATCCCTTCGCGGTGATCGGCGGAGCGTACCGGGGGATTCATCTGCGCGCGGGTCCCGAGCCGCTCGTAACAATCCGGCGCGGCCAGCGTCAGGTGATGCGGCGTCGCCTCGCAGGAGGCGACGTCCTTGTGGTCGCGCAGGAACTCGATCTCCTGTTTGGTCGAGATATGCAGCACATGAATGCGCTTTCCGGTTTCATGGGCGAGCTTGACCAGCCGCTGGGTCGCCATCAGCGCGGCGGTCTCGTCGCGCCACACCGGATGCGAGCGCGGATCGCCCTCGATGCGCAGGGGCTTGCGGTCGTTGAGGCGGTACTCGTCCTCCGCATGAAAAGCGGCGCGACGCCGGATCACCTGGAAAATCCGTCGCAAGCTTTCATCGTCCTCGACCAGCAATGCGCCGGTCGACGAGCCGATGAACACCTTGACGCCGGCGCAGCCCGGCGCGCGTTCCAGTTCCGGCAGATCCGCCACATTGTCGCGGGTGCCGCCGATGAAGAACGCGAAATCGCAATGCATGCGGTGACGACCGCGCTTGACCTTGTCGGTGAAGGTCGCCTCGGTGACGGTCAGCGGATCGGTATTCGGCATCTCGAATACGGCGGTGACGCCGCCCATGACGGCGCTGCGCGAACCGGTCTCGAGGTCCTCCTTGTGAGTAAGGCCCGGCTCGCGAAAATGCACTTGCGTGTCCATCACGCCGGGCAGGATGTGCAGACCCTTGCAGTCGATCACCTCGGCGGCCGAGCTTTGCGAAAGCCCGCCGATCGCGGCAATGCGGCCGCCGACGATACCGATGTCGCGCACGCCCTCGCCGTCCTGGTTGACCACGGTGCCGGATTTCAGAATCGTATCAAAACTCGGGCTCATCATTCCTCGTATTCGGTTTCATCCTCGTGCTGAGGAGGCATCGCCGGGCCTGCGCCAAACCCGCGGCTCTTGTCGTTTAAGCCCCGGGGGCTTACGTTCCGCTGCAACATGTCACAAGAGATTTTCGGATGAAAGCAGCGTTTCTTCCCGATCGGGGTGTGGTCAAGGTCAGCGGCAGCGATGCCCGCGACTTTCTCAACAACCTCGTCACCACGGACGTCACGCTGGTGCGCCCGGGTCTCGGCCGGTTTGGGGCGCTGCTGACCCCGCAAGGCAAGATCACGACCGATTTCCTGATCACCGAAGCACCTGCCGGACACGGCGGCGGTTTCCTGATCGATTGCCCACGAGCGCTGGCGCAGGGTCTCGCCGACAAGCTCGGGTTCTACCGGCTGCGCGCCAAGGTCACGGTGGAAAACGTCTCGGACGGTCTCGGCGTGCTTGCCGCATGGGGTGGCGATCCCGCAATCGAGCCCGACCTCAGCTTTGCCGACCCGCGCAATGCCGCGCTCGGTTGGCGCATCCTTGTGCCGCAAGACCTTGCCCGGAAAGCCGCCGACCTGCTCGGTGCCGAATTCGTCGACAGCAACGAGTATGAAGCCCATCGCATCGGCGCGGGTGTTCCGCGCGGCGGCCTCGACTTCATGTATGGCGATGCGTTTCCGCACGAAACCAATATGGACCGCCTGCACGGCGTCGACTTCGACAAGGGCTGCTACATCGGACAGGAAGTGGTGTCGCGAATGCAGCATCGCGGCACCGCGCGCACGCGGACAGTGCGGATCGTGCTCGAGGGCGAGGCACCGGAAGCGGGCACGCCGGTTGTCGTCGGCGAAAAGCCGGTCGGCACCATGGGCTCGTCGGCGGGTGGCGCCGGTCTGGCGCTGATCCGGATCGATCGCGCCATCGAGGCGCTCGATGCCGGAACGCCATTGACGTCGGGTGGGCTCGCGCTCCGCCTTGCCGAGCCGGATGCATGGCGGCCGACACCGAAGCAGACAGTGGCATGAGCAGGATCGCATGAGCAGATCGGCGCGCCTGCATGCGGACGGCCTGACGCGATGTCCGTGGCCCGGCGAAGACGCTGTCTATGTCGCCTATCACGACGCCGAATGGGGCGTGCCGGAATATGACGACCGCGCACTGTACGAAAAACTGATCCTGGACGGTTTCCAGGCCGGCCTTTCGTGGATCACGATCCTGCGCAAGCGCGACAACTTCCGCCGTGCCTTCGATGATTTTCGACCTGAAAAGATCGCGCGCTACGATGCGAAAAAAGTGCACGCGCTGATGAACGACGCCGGCATCGTGCGTAACCGCGCCAAGATCGAAGGCACCATCGCGAGCGCGAAATCCTATCTCAAGATCATGGAAGACGGCCCGGGGTTCTCCAAGTTCATGTGGGAATTCGTCGACGGCAAGCCGAAGGTCAACCAGTTCAAGACCACGGCCAGCGTGCCGGCATCGACGCCGCTGTCCATCAAGATGTCGAAGGAACTGGCCGCACACGGCTTCAAGTTCGTCGGCCCGACCATCGTCTACGCCTTCATGCAGGCCACGGGCCTCGTCAACGATCATCTGGTCAGTTGCTTCTGCCACGACATCTGCGGTGCGAAGCCGCGCGCGCCGCGCCTCAAAAACAAATGACGGCGAAAAAGCAACCCTCGCCTGCCGCGTCGACGCGGGTCTGGCAGCGAATGTTGTCGGGGCGCAGGCTCGACCTGCTCGACCCTTCGCCGCTGGATATCGAGATCGCCGATATTGCCCATGGCCTCGCGCGCGTCGCGCGCTGGAACGGACAGACCCGCGGCGCGCACATTTTTTCGGTCGCCCAGCACACGCTGCTGGTCGAGGCGGTGATGCGCGAGCAGACGCCGCGCCTCGACATCCGCTTTCGGCTCGCCGCCCTGCTGCACGATGCCCCGGAATACGTCATCGGCGACATGATCTCGCCGTTCAAGGCGGTGCTGGGCGGCGACTACAAGACGGTCGAAAAGCGGCTGCTGTCGGCCATTCATGTTCGCTTCGGGCTGCCGCCGGTGCTCGGCGCCGAGATCACCCGGCAGATCAAGGATGCCGACCGGGGCGCGGCGTATCTGGAGGCGACCCGGTTGGCCGGCTTTGCACAAGCGGAGGCCAAGCGCCTGTTCGGCAGCAATCCCCGCCTGCCGACCGCGACCGAGCAGGACTACCTGACGCCTTGGACCGCGGCCAAAGCCGAGAAGCGGTTCCTGGCGCGGTTTGCAACATTGTGCCCGTGACGATCATGTGCAGGGTTGAGCAAGCCGCAGCTTCCGCGCGCCGGCTCGCCGCCCTATAATCCACGCAACCCACGGGAACGCCATGATTCACGTTTGTTCGCTCGCCGCCCTCCCCGATACCGTCAAGGCGACCGGCGCCAGCCATGTCCTGACGGTGATGGCCAAGGTCGATCAGGTGCAGCGGCCTCATTCCGTGCTCGAGGCCAATCATCTCAAAATCGCGATCGACGACATCACCGAAGTGATGGAAGGCTTCGTCGCTCCCTCGGCGGGACACATCGAGCAGGTGCTGAATTTTGTCCGCGGCTGGGACCGTCGCGCGCCGCTGGTCGTCCATTGTTATGCCGGCATCAGCCGCTCGACCGCGAGCGCCTTTGCGGCCGTCTGCGCGCTCAACCCGCATCGCGACGAATTATCGATCGCGCGGCAGATCCGCGCCGCCTCGCCGATCGCATCGCCGAACCGGCTGATCGTCAGCCTGGCGGACGCGGCGCTGGGGCGCGAGGGTCGGATGCTGCGCGCGCTCGACGTGATGGGGCCCGGCAACATGATGGTCGAGGGCCGGCCATTTCGCCTCGATCTCGATTGACCGCCGTGAATGACGCCCGATGAGCGAGAAGCTTCTGACGCCGATCGAAATCGGCCTGACCGCCGCCATCGTCGCGATCGAAGGCAACGAACCGCTGATCCTCACCGCGTCAGGCGGCGACGGCGACAAGCTCGCCGGACTTCCGTTCGGCCCGTTCGAGGCAGTGTCGCACCGCACCTTCGAGATCGGCTTGCGCGCCTGGGTCGAGCAGCAGGCGGGATTGCGCTTGGGTTATGTCGAACAGCTCTACACGTTCGGCGATCGCGGCCGCCACACGCAGCGGGGCGACACCGCCGCGCATGTCGCCTCGATCGGCTATCTGGCGCTGACGCGCGCCGCCGACAATGTCTCACGCGCGCCGGGAGCGACCTTCGAGCCCTGGTACCGCTTCTTTCCGTGGGAAGATTGGCGCGAAGCGCGGCCTGACATCATCGAGCGCGACATCTTTCCCGAATTGGCGAACTGGGCGGCGCAAGCGGAGCAACCCGACACAACGCGAGCGCTCAGCCGCAAGGATCGCGTTCAGCTGTATTTCGGCACCGAGGGCGCGCATTGGGACGAGGAACGCGTACTCGATCGTTACGAATTGCTCTATGAAGCGGGATTGGTCGAGGAAGCCCGCCGGGACGGACGGCCCGCGGGCCTGGCGCGCAAGTCGATCCCGAGCCTCGGCGTGCCGATGCGCTTCGACCACCGGCGGATTCTCGCCACCGCGATCGCGCGGCTGCGCGCCAAGCTGAAATACCGCCCCGTGGTGTTCGAGCTTTTGCCGCCGGAATTCACGCTCACGGAATTGCAGCGAACGGTGGAGGCGATCTCCGGGCGTCATCTGCACAAGCAGAATTTTCGCCGGCTGGTGGAATCGGGCGCGCTGGTCGAACCGACCGGCGTGATGTCGACCCAAACCGGGGGACGGCCCGCCGCGCTGTTTCGCTTCCGGCGCGAGGTGTTGCAGGAACGGCCGGCGCCGGGATTGCGCGTCCGCGGCCGGCGTTGAGCCGCGCGTCAACCGCGCGGCATCATTCGGTCGAGCGGCGCAGCTCCGGCGGGTTTTCCGATTTTGCCGGCTCCGGTTTCGCTTCGGATTTGACCGGCTCGATCCTGGCGCTCTCGACCCGCGGGGTCTCTACCCGCGCCGAAGCCTCGGCCCGCAATTCATCCGCCGACGAACGTGGACCCGGGCGTAGCGATCGCGGGCGCCGCGCCACCGCGCGCGCCAACAGCATCTGCGAGGCGCCCTGATGACGGAAATCGCAATAGGCGAAACCCATACCCGACACCGATCCACGGAAACTGCGATCGTCAGTCTTGTCGAGATTGAAACACGGCTCGAACGGAATGCCCTTGATCGAAGCGCAAACCGCCTGGCCGCGGATCTGGAGCGTATTGCCCGGCAACCGGACGTGGCGGATCGGCCCCGAGCCGCTGAACTGCACCGCTCCCGCGGCGCCCATGTCGTCCAGTATGCGGCCTGCGCCGCGGGTGCCGTCGAAACAAGTGAAAGCGAAAACCTTGCCAAGGACGAACCTGCGGGCCTCATCAGCATTCATTGTCCCGGCCAGCGCGGGCGCGATCAGCGCACCCGCCGTGACCGTCCCCAACACAAAACGCGCAAGCATGCTGTAACTCCAACTCACCGAGCACGGGCAACCGCCTGATGTTTCTTTACCCGTTGCTTACCATAATAACCGTGGCAACATTGGAGCAGGTTAGTTGGTAAAGTCTGAACGCCGTTAGAGAATTTTCACTACGGTGCGGCCGCGGACCTGGCCGGCGAGGATTTTCGCGCCCGCGGCGATGACCTCGTCAAGGCCGATTTCGTGAGTAATTTCAGCGAGTTTTCTCCGATCCAAATCGCTCGCCAGGCGATGCCAGGCGGTCTTGCGCAATTCGATTGGACACATCACGGAATCGATGCCCAACAGACACACGCCGCGTAAAATGAACGGCGCAACCGAGGACGGCAGGTCCATACCGGCGGCCAAGCCGCAGGCGGCGACGGCGCCTCCGTATTTCGTCATCGAGAGAACGTTGGCGAGCGTGGTCGAACCGACGCTGTCGATGCCTCCCGCCCAGCGCTCCCTGGCCAACGGCTTGGCCGGGCCGGCAAGTTCGCCGCGATCGATCACCTCGGACGCGCCGATATCCTTGAGATAGCCCGCCTCCGCCACCCGTCCGCTCGACGCAATGACCTGATAGCCCAGCTTGGAGAGTATCGCGATTGCGACCGAACCGACACCGCCGGCGGCGCCGGTCACTACGACCGGGCCATGGCCGGGCGTCAGGCCGTGTTTTTCCAATGCCAGCACCGATAGCATCGCGGTGTAGCCGGCGGTGCCGATCGCCATCGCATCGCGGGTCGTCATCCCCTCGGGGAGCCGCACCAGCCAGTCGCCCTTGACGCGCGCCTTTTCGGCATAGGCCCCGAGATGGGTCTCTCCCATGCCCCAGCCGTTGCAGATCACCTTGTCGCCGGCCTTCCATCGTGGATGCGACGACTGCTCGACGGTGCCGGCTAGGTCGATGCCTGCGATCATCGGAAAGCGCCGCACCACCGGCGCCCTGCCGGTGACGGCAAGGCCGTCCTTGTAGTTCAGCGTCGACCATTCGACCCGAACGGTGACGTCGCCATCCATCAACTCGGCTTCATCGAATTGCGTGAGCGCGACCGTCGTGCCTTTTTCAGCCTTGTCGATCCTGATCGCCTTGAACGTCGCCAATGCGGCCTCCCTGATTTGGCCGAGTATCCGGACCGTGAATGGAGTGGATGCGTGGTTCTCTGATTTTCTGTTCTACTTTGCCGCAGTCGCGTCAAGAGAGCTTCGAGTTGCCGGACTTCATCACGGCGATACGATCGGCGTCCGCCGTTGAGGCAGCGAACATGCTCTGAGCTTCTGTGAGAGCGGATTTCCCTGAGCTTCGCGCCTTTTCCCCCGCTTGACTGCCCGCCACCAAAACCCGTGCTTGTTGCACCGCAGCGTTGCAAACCAAACCGGGCAGCCTCCACGATTTAACTAATTAGCCATCTAGCGGAGGCGCAGGGACCGTGCTATATTCGATTTGCTCGTTATGAGGATAAGTGGCTTTTTATGACATCGAACTTTCCGCCTTGTCGCGGTTTGGTGGTGTCCTGAGAGCAGCTTTTGAAAAACACCGGCCCTTTGAGGCCGGATTTCTCAAAGCCCAAATATGCTCATATTGAGTATATTAGGCCATCGAAGGGAGGCTATCATGCCTATCGCTGGAATCTACGGTCCTGACGATTTTGGAAACCCGGCTCACGGGCATTCCACGGTGTCGAGGGACTCTCGGGCATCGAAGCACCTTGGCGTCGGGGCGGCCGAGCGGGCGCGCGCGCTGCCGATGCCCTCGCTGGAATGGACCCCCGAGGTCGAGCGCGCCACCGCGCATCTGTATGAGCGGGTGAAGAACGTCATCTCGCCGGTCGAGTGGCCGTTCATGGCGCCCTATATCAAAGCGATCAATGAACTGAAGAAGACGCGCGATGCGGTCATTCTGGCGCATAACTACCAGACGCCGGAGATTTTCCATTGCGTCTCCGATATCGGCGGCGACTCGCTGCAGCTTGCGATTGAAGCCACCAAAGTGAAGTCCAGCATCATCGTGCAATGCGGCGTGCACTTCATGGCCGAGACCTCGAAGATCCTCAACCCGGACAAGACGATTTTGATTCCGGACTCGCGGGCCGGCTGCTCGCTGGCGTCGAGCATCACGGGTGCGGATGTGCGGCTGTTGCGGCAGCGCTTCCCGGGCGTGCCGGTCGTCGCCTATGTCAACACCTCGGCCGACGTAAAGGCGGAAGTCGATATCTGCTGCACCTCGTCGAACGCCGTGCAAGTGGTCGAGAGCCTCAACGCGCCGACCGTGATCTTCCTGCCGGACCAATATCTGGCGAAATATGTCGCTTCCAAAACCAGCGTGAAGATCATCGCATGGAAAGGCGCGTGCGAAGTGCATGAGCGCTTTACCGGCGACGAGCTTCGAGCCTATCGCGAGGCCGATCCTTCGGTGCAGATCATCGCGCATCCGGAATGCCCGCCGGACGTGCTGGCCGAAGCCGATTTCACCGGCTCGACGGCCCACATGATCAACTGGGTCCGCAGCAGGCACCCCAAGCGCGTGGTGATGATCACGGAATGCTCGATGGCGGACAACGTCCAGGCGGAATTGCCCGACGTCGAGATGGTACGGCCGTGCAACCTGTGCCCGCACATGAAGCGGATCACGCTGCCGAAGATCCTGGATAGCCTGGTCTACCTGCGCGAGGAAGTTACGATCGATCCTCTGATCGCCGAGCAGGCGCGACGCTCGGTGGAGCGCATGATCAACCTGAAGAACTAAGTCCTGTCGTCCACGGGATTCCGCGGCGATCGCTACTGACGAACGGCGGAAGCAGTCATGCCAGACCTGATCCACGATCTCATCCACAGCACCGACGATGTCGTCATCGTCGGTGGCGGCCTCGCCGGGCTGTTCTGCGCGCTGAAACTGGCGCCGCGTCCTGTTACCGTGATCTCCGCGGCTCCCTTGGGCGAAGGCGCATCGACCGCGTGGGCGCAAGGCGGCATCGCGGCCGCGGTCGCCGAGGGCGACAGCGCGGAGGCCCACGCGGCCGACACGATTGCCGTCGGTGCCGGGCTGGTCGACGAGGCGATCGCGCTCGGCCTTGCGCGCGAGGCCGGCGCGCGCGTCCGCGACCTCCTGCGGTACGGTGTTCCCTTTGATCGCGATCTCGAAGGCAAGCTGGCGGTATCGCAGGAAGCCGCGCATTCCGCGCGTCGCATCGTGCGCGTGCGTGGCGATATGGCCGGCAAGGCGATCATCGCCGCGTTGATCGAGGCGGTACGCGCGACACCTTCGATCCGCGTGATCGAGGGCTACGTCGCGGAGGCGCTTGTCACCGAGGGCGATGCGGTCACGGGGCTTCAATTGCGCAAGGCCGGTGATACCACCGCGAAGCCCCTGAGCATCCCGGCACGTGCGGTGGTGCTGGCGACCGGCGGCATCGGGCATCTTTACGCCGTGACCACCAATCCGGTTGAGGCCAGCGGCCTCGGACTCGCGATCGCGGCCCGCGCCGGCGCGGTAATATCGGATCCCGAATTCGTTCAGTTTCATCCGACCGCGATCATGGTCGGCCGCGATCCGGCACCGCTGGCGACCGAAGCCCTGCGCGGCGAAGGCGCGACCCTGATCAACGGCCGCGGCGAGCGCTTTATGGCAGCACGGCACAAGCTGGCCGAGCTTGCGCCGCGAGACATCGTCGCACGGGGCGTGTTCGCGGAAATCGCCGCGGGGCGTGGCGCATTCCTCGACGCTACCGTGTCGCCTGGCAGGCATTTCGCCGAGAAATTCCCGACCGTCTATGCGAGTTGCATGTCCGCCGGCATCGATCCGGCAACGCAACCGATCCCGGTGGCGCCGGCGGCGCACTATCATATGGGCGGCATCGCGGTGGATGCGCGCGGCCGCACCTCGCTTCGGGGATTATGGGCCGGGGGCGAAGTGTCCTGCACCGGCGCGCATGGCGCCAACCGGCTGGCGTCGAACTCGCTGCTGGAAGCGGTGGTCTATGCCGCGCGCATTGCGGAAGATATCGAAGGCAGTGCTTTGCCCGCAGCGTGTGCGTTTGCCCGAGGTTGCGACCATACCGCGAAATTGCGCAATGCCGCCGCTCGTCGAGTCCAGCCTCCGGACGATGATGGCTTCACATGTGGGCGTGATCCGCGACGACGCACGGTTGGCGGAGGCCGTACGTGCGTTCGCGGCGATCGAGCGCGACACCGGCAATATCGCGCTTCGCAACATGGCGACCACGGCGCTGTTGGTCGCAGCTTCGGCCTGGACACGACGCGAAAGCCGCGGCGCGCATTGCCGTGCGGATTATCCGGACGAAAAGCCGGCGCTGGCACGCCGCACCGTGACGACGCTGGCGGCCGCCCGCGAGATCGCCTCATCCCTTGCCGAGCGCGCTTCGTCGCGTCCCGTGCTCCCCATGATCGCATAGCAAGTATTCCATGACTCACATCGTGACCCCCGCTTCGCTGCTCTATCCGGAAGCTTTCCTGTCGCCGCTCGTGATCGACGAGGCGGTACAGCGCGCGCTGGATGAGGACCTCGGCCGCGCCGGCGACATCACCTCGATCGCCACCATTCCGGAGGCGACGCACGCCCATGCCGTCATGGTCGCGCGGCAGTCCGGCGTGATCGCGGGCCTTCCGCTCGCGGTGGCGACCTTCCAGAAACTATCGCCGGACATCAGCATCGACGCGCACATTCGCGACGGCGGGACTGTCGCAGCCGGCGTGCACGTTCTCACGATCTCGGGGCCGGCCCGCGCGATCCTGGCGGGTGAACGCACCGCGCTGAACTTCGTCGGCCGGCTCTCCGGGGTCGCCACCCTCACCTCCGATTACGTGCGCCACACCGCGGGCACCAAATTGCGGATCTGCTGCACCCGCAAGACCACGCCGGGCCTGCGCGCGCTGGAGAAATACGCCGTGCGCTGCGGCGGCGGCTTCAACCACCGCTTCGGACTCGACGACGCGATCCTGATCAAGGACAACCACGTCGCGGTCGCCGGCGGCGTCAGGCCGGTACTCGAGCGCGCGCGCGCGCATGCCGGACACCTGGTCAAGATCGAGATCGAGGTCGATACGCTGACGCAATTGCGCGAGGTACTGGATAGCGGCCTCGCCGACGTGGTGCTGCTCGACAATATGGATATCGCGACCCTGACCGAAGCAGTGAAGCTGACGGCGGGCCGCGTGGTGTTGGAAGCCTCCGGCGGGGTCACCCAAGGCTCGATAGCAAAGATTGCCGCAACCGGCGTCGATTACGCGTCTTCGGGCGCGATCACCCATTCGGCGCCCAATTTCGACGTCGCCCTCGACATCGATGCGTGAGCGCAAAACCTAGCGCCGCATCGTAGCGTTCGACAGCTCGGCGCTGCTCTTTGCGGCTTCGGTCAGTTCCGCGGAAATCTCGGCGGTCTGCGCCGGCGTACCCCAGCTCGGCGCGTCGCTGCCGTCGCCCCAGGCCCGCGGCCGGTAGAAGGTGTGGACCCCGAACTTGTAGGTCTTCTTCATCTCGCTGACCCAGGACGGATGTACCCAATAGGCGTGGTAGTGCGTCGACTTGGCAACTTCCGGCAACCACAGCTGACCGTCGAGCATCGCCTTTGCGATTTGCTTGGCGCGGTCCCACATGTCGGGTTCGCGCACGACATCGGCGACGTTGTCGCAGGCGAAAGTGAACTGGCACGCCAAATGGTGGCGCTTGTTCTGATAAACCACTCCGCACACCGTCGTCGGATAGAAGCCCGAAAACGCGCGGTTCAGCACCACCTGCGCGACCGCGATCTGGCCGCGCACGGCTTCGCCGCGAGCTTCGAAGTAAACCGCCTCGGCGAGACACTTCTCCGACTTGGCGCGCGCCTTGTCGTCGAGCAGGCCAAGCCGCTCCGCCGGCGTCTTCGCCCGTTGATTGTCGGCGTTGACTTCGCCCTTGGTCGCGATGCTTTCTCCGCTGTCGCCGGGCCTGGACGATTGGTCGGCACCTGACGGCAGCGACGCCAGCTTCATGTCGGGGTCAGTCGTCACCACCATCGGCTCTTCGCCGGGCTCCCAACGCTCCATGCTCTCGGCGGGTGCACCAAGCGAGGAGGTGCCGAAGAACAGGCTCGCGGTCTTCACCGAGAAGCCGTCACGCGACGGACTCGGTTCCACCGGAATGGCGCCGGACGCGATCTTCGGCTCGTCGAGCGGCTTGTCCTCAAGTGGCCTGGCTTCGAGCGACAACGCGACGTCAAACTGCGCGAGCGGCGGCGCGCTCAGCGCCTCCTGAAGTTCGGGATCGAGCGGAGGACGGTCCGCCGGCGGCGTGGCCATCGTCGTTTTCGCGCCGGCCACCGAACTATTCGACGTCGCGGGATCTTCGGGCGCAGGCACGGCATTCGCGGGCGCCGCAGCGTCGGGCGGTGGCGTCTTGACCAGCCGGTCGCCCTTGAGCGTGCGATCGACCCTGGGAAAATCGGATGCCTGGTATCGCGGCGGCGACTGCAACAGCGCATTGCGCGTTACCGCGGCCGCGATGGCCATGCCGTGGTTGTCGAGGCTCGCCAGCCGATAGAGCGCGGCCTGCGGCGAGGAAGTCCCGATCGGACGGCCGAAGCTGTAGGTGGCGACCTGGATGGTGCTGGCGGCGGAAAAGACCCGCTTTTGCCAGCGTTCGCCGACGCCCGGCTGCCGGGCCAGCAGCGATGCAATATCCTGATATCCGATTTCGGTCGGACTCAGCGCGAAGATCGAGAGACCAAGGCCGAAGAACGCGAACCGCGCGCCCTTCGGCCGGTTACGCACACCTAACATCGATACGCTCACGCAACGCCACACAAATGATCGAACCCCAGTACATCCGTGCAATTCGATCTTTTTTGTTGTTATCGAATTTAGGTTGCGAGGGAGTTAACCGCTGGTGCACCGCGGATACACGCAAGCAATCGCTGGATCGGCGTCGGCAGCATCGAAATTGTTGGTAAACAGGCGCTCCAGCAAACTGGTAAATATCGCGTCAACGAAAATGATGAAGAAAATTTTTGCGCCTCTCCGGCGCGTCATTCCGGGATGCTCCGCAAGGAGCAGCCCCGGAATCCCGGTGACGCGATCACGCCTGACTGGCGGCCGCCTTGCCGAGCGCGGCCTGCGCCGCGGCGAGGCGGGCAATCGGGACGCGATATGGCGAACATGAGACGTAATTGAGGCCGATCTCATGGCAGAAGGCGACGGATGCGGGATCGCCGCCGTGTTCGCCGCAAATGCCGACCTTGATATCCGGACGGGTCTTGCGGCCGCGCGCGACGCCGATCTTGACGAGTTCGCCGACCCCGTCGCGATCGACCGAAATGAACGGATCGATCTCGAGAATGCCCTTGGCGATGTAGGTGCCGAGGAAGCTCGCCGCGTCATCCCGGCTGATGCCGAACGTCGTCTGGGTCAGATCGTTGGTGCCGAACGAAAAGAACTCCGCGGTCTGGGCAATATCGCCGGCCATCAGGCAGGCGCGCGGCAGTTCGATCATGGTGCCGACCTGATAGCTCAGCTTGGTGCCGGTTTCCTTCATCACCGCCTGCGCGGTGGCGTCGATGCGCGCCTTGACCAGATCGAACTCTTTCCTGGTCGCGATCAGCGGCACCATCACCTCGAGGCCGACCGCCTTGCCGGTGCGCTTACCCGCCTCGACCGCAGCCTCGAAGATGGCACGCGCCTGCATCTCGGCGATTTCCGGATAGGCGATGGCAAGACGGCAGCCGCGGAAGCCGAGCATCGGATTGAACTCGGCGAGCTCGCGGGCGCGATCGGCCAGCCGCCGTGGATCGGTGTTCATCGCGCGTGCGACTTCCTCGATCTCGGCCTGGGTATGCGGCAGGAACTCATGCAGCGGCGGATCGAGCAACCGGATCGTCACCGGCAGGCCCTTCATGATCTCGAACAACTCGACAAAGTCCGCGCGCTGCATCGGCAACAGCTTCGCCAGCGCGGCACGCCGCGTCTGTTCGTCCTCGGCCAGGATCATCTCGCGGACGGTGCGGATTCTTGTCTCCTCGAAGAACATATGCTCGGTGCGGCAAAGCCCGATGCCTTCGGCGCCGAACTTGACCGCGGTGCGCGCGTCGTCGGGAGTGTCGCCGTTGACGCGAACCCCGAGCTTGCGGACCTGATCGGCCCAGCCCATCAGGGTGCCGAATTCGCCCGACAGTTCCGGCTCGATCATCGGCATGCGCCCGGCCAGCACCTGGCCGACCGCACCGTCGATGGTGATGATGTCACCGGTCTTGAAGGTGCGCGAGCCGATGCTCATCGTACCGCGCCCGTAGTCCACGCGGATGCTGCCGCAGCCGGAAACGCAAGGCTTGCCCATGCCGCGCGCGACCACGGCGGCGTGAGAGGTCATGCCGCCGCGTGTGGTCAAGATGCCTTCGGCGGCATGCATGCCGTGAATATCTTCGGGGCTGGTCTCGATCCGGACCAGGATGACCTTGCGACCGTCCGCCTGCAGTTTTGCAGCCTCGTCGGATGAGAACACGATCTCGCCGGCGGCGGCGCCGGGTGAGGCCGGCAGACCGGTGGCGATGATGTCGCGGGTCGCGGAGGGATCGATGGTCGGGTGCAGCAGCTGATCGAGCGACGCCGGGTCGATGCGCGACACCGCGTCCTTTTTCGAGATCAGGCCTTCATTGGCCAGTTCGACGGCAATACGAAGCGCCGCCCTCGCCGTCCGCTTGCCGTTGCGGGTCTGCAGCATCCACAATTTGCCCTGCTCGACCGTGAATTCCATGTCCTGCATGTCGCGGTAGTGCTTTTCCAGCCGCGTGTAGATCCGCGTCAATTCCTTGAACGCGGCGGGCATCGCGAGTTCCATCGATGCCTTGTCGGAGCCGGATTCCTTTCGCGCATATTCGGTGATGTCCTGCGGCGTACGAATGCCGGCCACCACGTCCTCGCCCTGCGCATTGATCAGGAATTCGCCATACAACTTGCTCTCGCCGGTCGACGGATTGCGCGTGAACGCAACGCCGGTCGCCGAGGTCTCGCCCATGTTTCCGAACACCATCGCCTGGACGTTGACCGCGGTGCCCCAGGATTCCGGAATATCGTGCAGCCGGCGATAGGTCACCGCGCGCGCATTCATCCAGGAAGAAAACACCGCACCGATCGCGCCCCACAGCTGCGCGTGCGGATCCTGCGGAAACTCCTTGCCGGTCTCACGCGCCACCGCTTCCTTGTAACGGCCGACCAGTTCGAACCAGTCGTCGCCGGTGAGGTCGGTGTCGAGCTGATAGCCCTGGCCGTCCTTGAAGGTGTCGAGAATATCCTCGAAGTGATGATGTTCGAAGCCGAGCACCACGTCCGAATACATCGTGATGAAGCGCCGGTAGCTGTCGTAAGCAAAGCGCCGATCGCCGGACAAGGCTGCGAGCGCCTCGACCGTCGCGTCATTGAGCCCGAGATTGAGCACGGTATCCATCATGCCGGGCATCGACGCGCGGCCACCGGACCGCACCGAGACCAGCAGCGGATTCCTGGGATCGCCGAAGGCCTTGCCGGCCAGTTTGCCGACATACTGCAGCGCCTTCTCAACCTGCGCCTTCAATTCCTTCGGATAGGTTTTCTCGTGGGCATAGAAATAGGTGCAAACCGAAGTTGGAATGGTGAAGCCCGGAGGAACGGGCAAACCCAGATTGGCCATCTCGGCGAGGTTGGCACCCTTGCCGCCGAGCAGATCGCGAAGCCCGGCTTTGCCTTCGGCCTTGCCGTCACCGAATGTGAATACCCACTTGCCCGACGGCACCGCCGACACCACGGACTTTCCTTTGGCGGACTTGCTTGTGGCCATCTTGCCTTTGGCGGCCTTGGCGGCCGGCTTCACGGCCGGTTTGGCCGCGCGCTTGGCCACCGCCTGCCGGGCGTTAGCCGACGGCGCGGTCTTGGTGCGAGTAGATGATTTTGATTTCGTTGCGGTTTTCTTGGTCTTCGCGACGGCTTTGGCCATGACTTACACACAATCCGCGATGGGAGGGAGGTAGGCGCGTTACACCACGTTTGGGACGTTAGGTGCAAGACGTGAAGATAATTTCACAGCTAGATGTGAAGCCACCGGAGGGCGCCGAGGCCGATCAAACCGTTGAGGATTAGGAAGATGGCGACGACGAAATTCAACAGCCGCGGCATGATCAGGATGAGCAGTCCCGCAATCACGGACATAATCGGTGAAATGTGGGCAGGGCTGAGGGTCATGTGGAATGTCTCCGGGATAATGTGGTGAGGAAAACTCGAATCGAGGTCCGCACCTTATCGTCCAGAGCGGTTCCGGAACAGAAGACGCGTAACGCTTTCACCAGTTCCCGACGCGCACGAAAATGATGAAAATTGGACCGAAGCCAATCGCACTTTTCCCGGAACGATGCGCGGCGATATGAATTGGGTGGGATTACCCGCCGGCGCAGGCCGCCGGGTATTACGTTCTCAAGGAGTTCATCATGCGGAACAAGGTACTCGCCGTCGCGGCGCTCGTTGGCACGATCAGCGCACCGTTTGCGGTACAGGCGCAAAGCGGAATGACGACAGGCGTCGTGCGCGGCGGTGTCGTCGTCGAGGATGTCGACGGCATCGCGGTCGATCAACGTCCGGCATTCCAGGAATACGTCGTTCGTGAACGCGTGCCGAATTACACCATTCCCGATCGGGTCGTGATCGGCGGCGTGCTGCCGGAAACCGGCGTGACTTATTACGACGTACCGCAAACCTTCGGCGTCACGCCCTACCGCTACACGGTGGTGAATGGGCAGACCGTGCTGATCGAACCGCGCTCGCGCCGCATCGTTCAAGTGGTCGAGTAAGGTCGAAATTATTCCTCATTGTCCGGTCGCCGGCGCGCCTTTCGCGCGGGAACGACAGGGCATAAAGGCCTCGTCCGGTCTCCCCCGCCGGGCGGGGCTTTTCTTTGGTTTGTGGCAGGGAAGCGCAGGCTCAAGAGCGTGGGCGCGCAGCGCAAACAACCGTCGTCCCGCGAAGGCGGCGACCCTTACTCGCTGGCGTCGGTTCTGACGGAGGCATCGACCACACTGCCTGAGCGAGAAGACACGAGGTCGCGATCGGCGCAATTGCGCTCACGCTGGGGTCCCGGCGCAAGGGCCGGGACGACATGGATGATTGTCGTCTTTCAATTTTCAAACATCCGCCGCTTGCAGACGCACCTTCGCGTTCCCGCCGCGCAGTGCGCCCGAGTTTTGCAAGTACAAACCGCCCTTTGAAATCAGAGGGCGCGGGGAAATGCCGGGTGCCCGCCGCACCCGCGGCCTGTGTGCAAAGTGTAGTAAGCACACGGTAGTCACCACAGGTACTCCGGACACCCGGCATTCCCTGCGCAATGGTCTTAACGGCTTATGCCACGCTCTCCCCGGCGACGAATTCGTCTTGCCACCGTCATCGGCGGATTCGAGATGCAGCGAAGCCCGGTCGGGCTCGTGCACCTCCGCCGATTTAGCACCAGCAACGGGTGCCAGGACCACATGGTTTTGCCGTACGCAGCAACCTCCACCAATCCACGCCCGGCCATGTGCTGCCGAGCGCATTTTGGCGGAGGCGTTGAAGCGCCGTTCGTCCGCACGCCGTTTGATCGCTCACGGAAAACCCGCCCTGCGAAAACCAGTCGCGTACCCGACGCTGCCGCGTCCACCGCATCCCGCCCCGCGTCCGTGACGATCGCGAGCCGCCCCTCTGTGGGACGGGACGGCCGGAATAAAGAGGTGATTTGGGTCAAACGGGAAGCAGAAATTTTTTCGCGAGCGGGGTGGACAGGAATTGGGTGATTTGCCCGACGGGTGATTTTTGATGCGTACGAACTTGATGTTTCACTGCGCCTGCGCGGGAATGACGACGGATATTGCTGTGCCGCCGAGCTCACCCAAGACGATTTCAATCCTGAATCTTCGAAAAATCCGCCACCGCGCGCGTTGCGGCGCGGATTTCGTTCAGCAGCTTCAGCCGGTTTTCGCGGACCTCGGGATTGTCGTCGTTGACTTTGACCTTGTCGAAGAACGCATCCACCGCCGGGCGCAACTTCGCCATCGCACCCATGGCGGTGGCGAAGTCTTCCCTGGCGACGGCGGCGCTCGCTTCCGCCTTGACCTGCTCGATCGCTTTGGCGAGCGTCTTCTCTTCATCCAGTGCGTAGAGCGCGACGTTCGGCACGCCGTCGAAGCTGCGCTTGTCCTTCTTCTCTTCGATCGCAAGAATATTGCTCGCGCGCTTGGTGCCCGCCAGCAGGTTCTTGCCGTCATCGCTGTCGAGGAACTTGCCGAGCGCCTCGACGCGACGGACCACCATCAGAAGATCGTCCTGCCCGCCGAGCGCGAACACGGCGTCGACGAGATCGTGACGCGCGCCTTGGTCGCGGAGTTGGACTTTCAGGCGATCGGCGAAGAATGACAGCAGGTCGGACGAAAGCTTATCGGAATCGATAGGCGGATGCTTCGTGCCGGTTTCGAGCAGACCGGGTATTGCGGCTTTTGTAATTTTCAGAACCGACAAGCGAAGTGCATTTTCAAGCACGAGCCTGATCACCCCCAACGCCGCCCGCCTCAGCGCATACGGGTCCTTGCTTCCCGTCGGCTTCTCGTCGATCGCCCAGAAGCCAACCAGCGTGTCGATCTTGTCGGCGAGCGCCACCGCGACGCTCACGGGATCGGTCGGCACCCGATCCGCCGGCCCCTGCGGCTTGTAATGCTCTTCGCTCGCGGCGGCGACGGAGGCATCCTCGCCCTGCGCCAGCGCGTAGTACTTGCCCATCAAGCCCTGCAGCTCCGGGAATTCGCCGACCACTTCGGTCAGCAAATCCGCCTTGGCCAGATGCGCGGCGCGTTTTGTCTTCGCCGCATCGGCGCCGACCAGCGGCGCGATCTCGGCTGCCAGCCCCTCGATGCGCGCGATGCGCTCGCCTTGCGTGCCCAGCTTTTCGTGGAACACGATGTTCTCGAATTTCGGCAGCCGGTCTTCGAGTTTTGTCTTCAGATCGGTCTCGTAGAAAAACTTCGCGTCGGAGAGTCGCGCCCGGATCACGCGCTCGTTGCCGGCTGTAATCGCGTTGCCGTCGTCGCTGGCCTCGATATTGGCGGTGAGGATGAACTTGTCGGTGAGCTTTCCGGTTTTGGGATCGTTGACGACAAAGCACTTCTGGTTGTTGCGGATGGTGGCGCGGATCACCTCGCCGGGGATCGACAGGAACTCCCGGTCGAACGATCCCATCAGCACCACCGGCCATTCGACAAGCCCTGCGACCTCGTCGAGCAGCCCCTGATCCTCGACCAGTTCAAAGCCCTGCGCGAACGCCAGCTGCTTGGCGTCGGCGAGGATGATGTCCTTGCGGGCCTGCGGGTCGAGCACGACCTTCGCAGCCTTCAGTTTTGCTTCGTAGTCGTCGAAACGGCGCACGGAGATCGCAGCGGGCGCCATGAAGCGATGGCCATAGGTGGTCTGGCCGGTTTCGATGCCGTCGATCGCGAATTTCACCACGTCGGGCTCTTCGGTCTCCGGGCCGAAGGTCGCGACGATGGCATGCAGCGGCCGCACCCATTGCAGCGCGCCCGGTCGCGCCGAGCGTTCGCCCCAGCGCATCGATTTCGGCCACGGGAAGGTGCGCACGATCACCGGCAACATGTCGGCAAGCACGTCGAGCGTGGCGCGGCCCGGCTTCTCGATCAGCGCGACGTAGAAGTCGCCCTTCTTCGGATCGCGCTGGACGGTTGCCTCGTCGAGCGAGGCCAAACCGGTGGCCTTGAGGAAACCCGCAATCGCGGCTTCAGGTCCGCCGACCCGCGGCCCCTTGCGCTCTTCCTTGAGGTCGGATTGCCGCGCCGGGATGCCATGCACCGTCAGCGCCAGCCGCCGCGGCGTCGCAAACGCCCTGGCGCCTTCATACACCAGCCCTTCGGCGACGAGCTTGTCGGTGACCATGCGGCGCAGATCATCCGCCGCCTTCGCCTGCATCCGCGCGGGAATTTCTTCGGAGAACAATTCGAGGAGAAGATCGGGCATCTAATGGCGCTCTTTGCGAGGACGGCGCGGCTTGCGCTGGTGCGGCTCCCCTCCCCCTTGCGGGGAGGGGTCGGGGGTGGGGGGCAACGCGTTCTGAATCTCGTTCAATACACTGTCGAGATTTCCGAGCACGTCGTTGTTCCAGAAACGAAGAACGCGATAACCGGCCGCTTCAATCTCACGCTGGCGCCGAATATCGGAAGCTTGCTGCCAATCATGCTGTCCGCCGTCGAGTTCGACGACAATCTTCGCCTTTTGGCTGGCGAAGTCCACGATGAAGGGGCCAACCAGAGCCTGCCGCCGAAAATGTGAGCCGGCCAGCACAATGTCATGACGAAGCCGCTGCCACAGCACGCGCTCGGCATCCGTTGGCTCCTTGCGCATGAGGTGCGCAAACTCTCGCTGACGATCGGTCATCGCGTGCGATCCAAACATATCCGTCATCATCTGTGGCCCCCATCTCCGACCCCTCCCCGCAAGGGGGAGGGGAGAAGGAGCGTCGTCGAATCTGCGAAACACTCGAGCGCAACGGCAAGGAAGTGCGATCTAACTAACCCGCCCCGCCCGCCTCCGTGTGCACCCAGGCTTCGCCGCAGGCCTTGGCGAGTTCGCGCACGCGCAGGATGTAGCTTTGCCGCTCGGTCACGGAGATCACGCCGCGGGCGTCGAGCAGGTTGAAGGCGTGGCTCGCCTTGATGCACTGGTCATAGGCCGGCAGTGCCATCAGGTGCGCCTCGCGCTTGCCGTCCTTCCATCCCGCCTCGAGATATTTCCTGCAGGCCTGCTCGGCCATCGCGAACTGCTTGAACAGCATGTCGGCGTCGGAATATTCGAAATTGTGCCGTGAATATTCCTTCTCGGCTTGCAGGAATACGTCGCCATAGCTGACGCGCTCGGCGCCCTCGCGGCCATTGAAGTTGAGATCGTAGACGCGGTCGACGCCCTGCACATACATTGCGAGGCGCTCGAGCCCGTACGTCAATTCGCCGGCGACCGGCGCGCATTCGACGCCCGCCACCTGCTGGAAGTAAGTGAACTGCGACACTTCCATGCCGTCGCACCAGCACTCCCAGCCCAATCCCCAGGCGCCGAGCGTCGGGCTTTCCCAGTCGTCCTCGACGAAGCGAATGTCGTGCAGCGCGGAATCGACGCCGATGGCGGCGAGCGACTTCAGATAGAGATCCTGGATGTCCGGCGGCGACGGCTTCAGGATCACCTGGAATTGATAATAGTGCTGCAGCCGGTTCGGATTCTCGCCATAGCGGCCGTCCTTCGGCCGGCGCGACGGTTGTACATAGGCCGCATTCCATCGCTTCGGGCCGAGCGCGCGCAACGTCGTCGCCGGATGGAAGGTGCCCGCGCCTACTTCCATATCGTAGGGCTGCAGGATCACGCAGCCGTAATCGGCCCAATAACGCTGCAGCGTCAGGATCAATCCCTGAAAGGAGCGCTCCGGGCGCATGTGCGGGGGTATGTCGGCCATCATCCGATTCGTAAGTTGCTGAGGTCTTCCGGCGCGCGGGACCGTATCGGCGGGGGAACCGGGAATCAAGGCGATCTCGGAACAGCGGCAAAATCGTCCGCCGCGACTCGGCACCGATTGCCAGGTGATTTCGAGCGATTCTCGCTCATTTGCGGGTAATCCGCGCGTTCCGCAGCGGCGGCGGCGAAACCCAGCTAGGCGTGTGATGGGCCGTCAAGCGCTATCGCTGCCGTGTATTTCCGGCGTTTACAAATCGTCGATTTCCGCCGCGTCAACACGCCAGCGTTCGTGATTGCTCTCGATGGGAATGTTACCGACAAGTATCGAAGGCATCGCTAAAAGGCGCGCTCTACCTCCAAGCTTGCTCGCCGGTCTTACGGGAGATGCCCCTCCCCGAGGCCGGCGCAAGTGCTGCGAGGCAAGTGCTGCCGAGGCAAGTGCTGCGAGGCAAGTACCTTCAGCCAAGCGCTTCAAGGCGAGCCCGCTCAAGCCGGCCGACGAGACGAATCCGTCGGCGATCAGCCGGGCCGATAGGCGCCAGTGGTCGGATCCCGCCGCAGCGTCTGAATATCTTTCGGCTTTGCCGCCTCGGTAACCCGCGAGAGCCGAGCCTCTTCCAGCTCCCGGTTGATCCTCTTAGCGGTCCGGTAAGCCCAGCGGACCACGGCCAGTCCACCCAGGGCACCGGCGAATGCGATCAGCGGCATCTGTCGATCCTTTTGGTTCATCCGTCACGCCCCTATGATCATTGTCGCGCACCCTGCACCGGTCCGCAATTGCCTTGCCCGGGACCAAATGGCGCGGGCCACTTCTTAGAACCCAAATTTGGCCCAAATCGCGCGGGTTTCCAGCGCCGAGATCAAATCATCGGGTAGTCCGGCGATGCCTTCGATTTGCCCCAGCGTCGCCGCCCCCGCCGATTTCCGGCCGAGGAGGCCCGCGAGCACGCCGGCGGCCGGCGCGATCACCGGCGTCTGCACCTTGTCGCCGTAGCGCGCCCGCAACGTCGTGCGCATGTCCCCGATCGCGTCGGCCAGGCCGAGCGATACCGAGGTCTCACCCGCCCAGTACTCGCCGGTGAACAGAACGTCATCGTCGCCTTTGAGGCGGCTGCCGCGACTCTGCTTCACGAGCGCAATGAAGATGGCGTGAATCTCGCGCTGAAGCGCCTTCACGCGTGCGACATCGTCGGGATTTTCCGGCTGGAACGGATCAAGCATCGCCTTGTGAGAGCCCGCCGTGTACAGCCGCCGCTCGACGCCGATCTTCTTGATCAATTCCTGAAATCCGAAGGAACCTCCGACCACGCCGATCGAGCCGAGAATCGAGGACGGATCACAAAAAATTTCATCACCCGCGCAGGCGATCATGTAGCCGCCGGACGCCGCGACGTCCTCGACGAACACCAGCACCGGCAGTTTCTTTTCGGCCGCGAGTTGCCTGATCCGCAGATAGATCTGGCGCGACTGCACCGGGGAGCCGCCGGGTGAATTGATCACCAGTGCCACGGCCTTGGCGTTCCGGGTGGCGAAGGCGCGCTCCAGCAGCCGCGCAACCCCGGCCAGCGACATTCCGGGCCGCAAGGGGGTCACCGCGCCGATCACCCCGGAAAGCCGGACTACCGGAACCACGGCGGTTCCACGGCGCAGGCGCGCCGGAAGAAGTTCCGTCAGCCGGTCGAACATGCCGGGCAGAAAGGTGCGCGCAAATTCCGTCATACCGTTACCTCAAAGTTAATCATTCTTTATCACGCGCCTGTCATTGAATCGATGGAACGTCTTTTGCATTGCAGCCTGTAACTGCAACGTCGCAGCGGGGAAAGACATGAAAATCTACCTATTGTTGCTGCTGATCGGCACGCTGTTGACCGCGATTCACTTCACTTCCGCGCCGGAACCGGGCTCAAAACCGCTTCCTTGATCCGTACGACCCGAACCTGAAGCCAACCCGGCGCCCTTCATGGGCTCGCCAACGGCAATACCCCCTTCCCGGCCAGAATTTCCTGCACCCTTTTATTGGGCACACCTGACTCATCATTGAGCATCAGCGCGGCATGAATGCGCGTCGGCGCCTTGCCGCCCTTGATGGCGCGCACGAGAATCCTGATCGCCGGAACCGCGGGATCGCCGTGAACCGGCAATATCGCGAGGCTGCCAAACCCGCGATCGAGCGCTGCCAGCACCTCCGCAACTCCATCGGCGCGCCAGATCAGCGTCAGCGCACCGCCTGACTTCAGCGTTCGTCGCGCAGCGTGAACCCAACGCTCCAGCGTCGCCGCCGTCGCCACATGGGCGACCTCGCGGGCCATGTCCGGCGAGGCGCGGTGCCGCGCCGGATCGTTGAACGGCGGGTTCATCAGCACGACATCGGCGCTGTCGGGCGCAAGGCCGGCGGCGGCAAGCGCCTCGGCGGAGGCGGTCACGTCGAGCACGACGGTCTCGGCCACGATCGCATTCGCGCCGGCATTGTCGCGCGCGAGGCGCGCCAGCGCCGCATCGATCTCGACGAGCACAAGCTCGATTCCGCCCACACGCCTGGCCACCGCCAGGCCCGCGGCACCGACGCCGGCGCCGAAATCGACCACGCGATCGCCGGGTTGCGCGGCCGTGGCCGCTGCCAGCAACACGGCGTCATGGCCTGCACGATGACCCGATCCGGGCTGGCGCAGGCGCAGCTGCCCGCCAAGGAATGCATCCTCCGTAAACGCGCCGGAAGGCTCAGTCATCGGCTCGCAGTTCATGGGACAGACCGGCGTCGCTGAGAATCTGGCGAGCCTCGCGATGATCGTCGTCGTGGACCAATATCCGGCGCGGCAACACGCCGAGCGAGCCCTCGATGATGCTCATGTTCTGGTCCAGCACCAAATGATGAATATTGGCGCCGTCGAGCAGCGCGCCGACTGCCGAAACCAGCACCATGTCGTTGGTCCGAACCAATTCCCGCAACTTGTAGTTCTCCTTTGTCAAGCCGACCGCAGGGACGGCGCGGTGGGCGCAAAGCGCGTGGCGCCCTTGCCGCAGTACGCCGCAGTTTCTATTGTCGCATGTGGCAACCCGTTTCCGAAGTTCGCGAACTGTCGCGGCATGGTTTGGCGCGAATTCGGACGCGGGGCACCGGCAGATATAAATCTGGTGCCGCTTCCAATTTGAAGTTCCCGGTGCGATCTTGCGGCAACCGGCGCAGGAACTTCAAACCGGCGGCATCAGCATAGTGCGAATTGGGCAAATGTGGAGATCAGCGTGGCGGTTATTGTACCTTTCGGGAGCCCCCCGGGCGCTTCGATAGATCAGCTGGTCGAGCTGGTCGCCGCCGACATGGAGCGCGTCAACGCCACCATTCTGTCGCGGACGGGCTCCGAGGTGACCATGATCCCCGAGGTCGCCAACCACCTGATCTCGTCGGGCGGCAAGCGGCTGCGCCCGATGCTGACGCTGGCGATGGCCGGCCTCACCGGCTACTCCGGAGACGGACACATCAAGCTCGCAGCCTCCGTCGAGTTCATGCATACCGCCACGCTTCTGCATGACGACGTGGTCGATGAAAGCGAATTACGGCGCGGCAAGCTGTCGGCGCGGATGCTGTGGGGCAACGAGGCCAGCGTGCTGGTCGGCGACTTCCTGCTCGGCCAGGCCTTCCGCATGATGGTCGAGGTCGGCTCGCTGCGCGCGCTCGACATCCTGTCGTCGGCCGCGGCGACGATCGCCGAGGGCGAAGTCATGCAGCTCGCCGCGGCCAAGAACACCGCGACCACCGAGGACGAATATCTCGCGGTGATCCGCGGCAAGACCGCCGAACTGTTCGCCGCCGCCTGCGAAGTCGGCCCGGTGCTCGCCAACCGTCCGAAGGCCGAACAGACCGCCTGCCGCTCGGTCGGCATGAATCTCGGCATCGCGTTTCAGCTCGTCGACGACGTGCTGGACTATGGCGGCAAGGCCGCCAAGCTCGGCAAGAACATCGGCGACGATTTCCGCGAGGGCAAGATCACCCTGCCGGTGGTGCTGGCGTTCCGCCGCGGCAACGACGGCGAACGCGCATTCTGGGTCAAGGCGCTGGAGCGCGGCGAGATCGGCGACGGCGACCTCGACCACGCCATCGGCCTGATGACCAAGCACCGCACGCTCGAGGATACGCTGAGCCGCGCCCAGCACTACGGCGCGATGGCGGTCGATGCGCTGGCGCTGTTTCCGGCCTCGCCGATGAAGACCGCGCTCGAACAGGTGGTGGCGTTCTGCCTGGCGCGCTCGCATTGACGCGTCGGTCGTGCCCGGCACGAGGCCGGGCATGGCGAACGTGATCGCAGGTGGTGAAAAGTCAGCTCAACGTGCCCGCATGCACCCACCATTGCGGGTGCGCCAGACGGATATCCTGCGCGGCGGCTTGCGCCTCGGCACCGGCTTCGAAAATCCCGAAACAGGTGGCGCCTGAACCCGACATCCGCGCCAGCCGCACGCCGCCGGCTTTGCCGATTGCCGACAGCACCTCGCCGATGACCGGCTGAATGCGCAACGCCGGGGCTTCGAGGTCGTTGCCGACTTCGGCAAACGCCGTGATCCAGTCGCCGATCGAAGCTCCGCCTTCGGGCCACGACCGATCCCGCAGGATCACGTCGGTGGCGCCGACCAGCAACTCGCCGCTTCGCAGGCCGAGCGCGCTGAACACATCGCGGGTCGCCACGGGAACGCAGGGGTTGACCATCACGCACGGCATCTTCGGCAGGCTCAGCGGCTGCAAGCTCTCGCCGACCCCGGTCATCACGCAGGCGCGCGAGGCCAGGCACACCGGCACATCCGCGCCGGTCATTTGCGCAACCCTGATCACGCGCGGATCGTCGAGCGCAAGGCCGTTGGCACGCGCCAACAGCCGGAGTGCCGCCGCGGCGTCGGCCGATCCGCCGCCGATGCCGGCGGCGACCGGCAATTTCTTGTCGAGGACGAAATCGCCGAGCTGCAGACCAGGCACATGCTCGCCGAGCAGCTGGGCGGCCTTGAACACCAGATTGTCGGCGATATCGCCACAGTCCTGCGCGAGCGGCCCGGTGGTCTTGAGATCGAGTTCGGATCCCGGCGTCAGGCTCAGCCGATCAGCGCAATCGGCGAACGCCACCACGCTTTCGAGGTCGTGATAGCCGTCGACACGGCGGCCCACCACCCGAAGCGTCAGGTTGACCTTGGCACGCCCGTCCTCGCTCAGCGCCGATGTCGCGGCCCCGACACTGGCTTGCGTATTTCCGACTGTCGTCATTGCGAATGTCGAACCTGAAAACAAAATTCAAGTGATGGAAACCCGGCGTCTCTCCCCTGTCATATTGGCAAGAGAGGCCGGCTGCAACGGGATGCGATGCCGCCGCCAGGCGACAGCATCGCGAAAAAGGCTTTCGATCAGCCGCCCTTGCCGTCTTCCTTTTTCTTGTCGGCAGACGCGGCCGACGAGGTGTCGTCGGGCAGGCCGTTCGCGATCTTGGCCTCGATCTTCGGCAGTTCGTCCGGCTCGGGCTTGAGGTCGCGGGCATGCGCCCATTGGAATTTCGCTTCCAAAGTGCGGCCGACCCGCCAATAGGCGTCGCCAAGGTGGTCGTTGATGGTCGGGTCTTCCGGCTTGAGATCGATCGCGCGCTCGAGATTCTTGACCGCGTCTTCGTAGTTGCCGATGCGGTAATAGGCCCAGCCCAGGGAGTCCACGATGTAGCCGTCGTCCGGGCGCTGCTCGACCGCCCGCTTGATCATCTTCATGCCCTCGTCGAGGTTGATGCCCTGGTCGATCCAGGAATAGCCGAGGTAGTTGAGCACGTGAGGCTGATCGGGCTGCAGCTCGAGCGCCTTGCGCATGTCCGCTTCGGCCTTGGGCCACTGCTTGGAACGCTCCTCGCAGATGCCGCGGTAGTAGAAGTAGATGCTGTTGGCCTTGTCGTTGGCGTCCGGCAAGGCACTGATGCCCTTCGAATAGGTATCGGCGCAATCGGCGAATTTCTTGCGGCCGCGCTCGATGTTACCCAGCGCCATGATGGCTTCGAGATCCTTGGAATCGTCGGCCGTGACACCCTTCAGGATCTTGATCGCCTCGTCGCTGCGGTCAGCGGCATCGAGATCGGTCGCGAGCTGGATCTGCGCATTGCGCTTCAGCGGCGAACTCGCCGGCACGCGCTCGTAGATCTTGATCGCCATCGCCGGCTTCTTCACGGACTCGTAGAGATCGGCCAGCGACAACAGCGCCAGCGGATGACTCGGCTGCAGGTAAAGCGCGAGCTGCAAATAGACCAGCGCGAGATCCTCGCCGCCGCGGCGCGTCAGCGTCGCGCCGATGCCGTACAATGCCTCGGCTGCGCCGGCCTGCGGCGAATCGACCAGCGGCGGCAATTTCTTGCCGGCCTTGGTATCGCGCAAGCCTTCCAGCACCAGCGGATGGCGGGGCAGCTTCTTGTCGAACGCCTCATAGACCGCCAGCGCCGCCGCGTCGTCCTTGTTGTTGCGCGTCAGCCAGCGGGCATAATCGTCGGCCACCCGCAGCATGCCGTCGTCGAGCTTGTAGGCGCGCTCCAGACGAATGCCGGCATCTTTTTCCTTGCCGGCGAGTTCCTCTATCATGCCGGAATGCAGGTCCTTGAACAGCGGGTACCATTCCGGCCCGGTCAGCTTGTCGATGTTGGCAACCGCCGTCTTGGTGTCGCCGGCGCCGTAAGTCGCCCAGCCCGACAGCAGGGTCGCGACCAGATCGGTGATCGGTCCGCGAATCGACTGATTGATGTTGAGCTGCGCGCTCGCATATTTCTTCAGCTTCAGGTCGCGAACGCCGACCACCAGCCGCGCCACGCGGTTGGATTTATCGATCGTGAGAATGCGATCGGCGAGCTTCACGGCCTCGTCGATATCGCCCTCGGCGACCGACGAGATAAATGCGCGATCGAGCAGCTCGTTGTTTTTGGGATCGGCACGCAGCGCCGACCGGTAGAAGGCCGCGGCCGATGCCGCGTCCCGCTCCACGCTGGCGTGACGGGCGGCAAGATAGCTCCCCGACATCGTCAGCGATTTCATATCCCGGCTGGAGGGAAACTGCGCCGAGTTATCGGTCGGGTGATCCGGTGTCTGCGCCGAAACCAGGCCGGGCGCCGCGATCACGGCGAAGGAGAGTGCGGCAAAGGTCCAGCGATTGAAACGAATGGAAAACATCACGGTTCGCCTAGCTCCAGATTATGTGCGGGACGTTACGGCCAATCTCGAATGCGAACCCAATCGTCAGCATCAAGCACACGGACAATGCCGCGTTTGACGTTCAACCGCAAGGATACGGGCGGCCAGTCGATCGGCGGAAAAAAGCAATGACCGCCAGTTCGGCGGGTTCCCCTCAGAACGCTTGCAGTGTGGCGGCATCGTGACCGGTCGACGCACGGAATGGCATTCCGATCATGGTTCGAGCCGCCGGCAGCCCGAACGGATGTCCGGCTTGCGCAGAAATGGCATTCCTTACCGGAATTTCACGTAATCGTGGTCACATCGCCTCATAATTCGGCCCGCCGCCGCCCTCGGGTGGAACCCAGGTGATGTTGCCATTCGGGTCCTTCACGTCACAGGTTTTACAGTGGACGCAGTTCTGCGCGTTGATCTGATAGCGCGGACCCGACGATTCCTCGACCCACTCATAAACACCGGCCGGGCAATAGCGGTTCGACGGCCCGGCGAAGACATCGTGCTCGGATGTCTTCTGCAGGTTCATGTCGGCCACCTTGAGATGGACCGGCTGGTCCTCCTCATGATTGGTGTTGGATAAAAACACCGACGACAGTTTGTCGAAGGTGAGTTTGCCATCCGGTTTCGGCGCGGCGATCGGCGCATGGACTTTTGCCGGGTCGAGCGTCTTGCGGTCGGGCTTGGCGTGCGACTGGGTGCCGAACAGCGAGAAGCCGAGCGTGTTGCACCACATGTCGATGCCGCCGAGCGCCACGCCGACAATGGTGCCGAACTTCGACCACAGCGGCTTGACGTTGCGAACGCGATAGAGGTCCTTGCCGACCGGAGAATCGCGCCACGCATTCTCGTACTCGGCAAGCTCGTCGCCGGCGCGGCCGGCGTTCAGCGCGGCGACCGCGTGTTCGGCCGCCAGCATGCCGCTGCCCATGGCGTTATGCACGCCCTTGATCCGCGGCACGTTCACAAAACCGGCGGCGCAGCCGATCAACGCGCCACCGGCAAAGCTCAGCCTCGGCACCGACTGGTAGCCGCCCTCGGTGATAGCGCGCGCGCCATAGGCCAGGCGCTTGCCGCCTTCGAACAGGGTGCGGATCGCGGGGTGGGTCTTGAAGCGCTGGAATTCGTCGAACGGCGACAGATACGGGTCGTCGTAGTTGAGATGCACGACGAAGCCGATCGCCACCAGATTGTCGTCGTAGTGATAGAGGAACGAGCCGCCGCCGGTCGAATTGTTCAGCGGCCAGCCGAACGAATGCTGGATCAGTCCCTTCTGGTGTTTGGCGGGATCGATCTGCCAGACCTCCTTGAGCCCGATGCCGAACTTCGGCGGCTGGCTCTTGGCGTCGAGCGAGAACTTCGCGATCAGCTGCTTGGTCAGGCTGCCACGCGCGCCTTCGGCAAACAGCGTGTATTTGCCGAGCAGTTCCATGCCGCGGGTGAAGGAATCCTTGTGTGAGCCGTCCTTGGCGATGCCCATGTCGCCGGTCGCAATGCCGCGCACCGTGCCATGTTCGTCGTACAGCACTTCGGCCGCGGCGAAACCGGGATAAATCTCGACGCCGAGCGCTTCGGCCTTGGTGGCCAGCCAGCGACAGACATTGCCCAGCGAGCCGATATAACAGTGATGGTTGTTCATCAGCAGCGGCATCGCGATGGAAGGCAGCGGAATCGCGCTGCCGGCGGTCATCCAAAAGAATTTGTCGACCTTCACCTGGGTCTTCAGCGGGCAATCGGCGTCCTCGCGCCAGTCCGGAATGAGCTTGTCGAGCGACACCGGATCGATCACCGCGCCGGAAAGAATATGCGCGCCGACTTCGGAACCCTTCTCGACGACGACCACGCTAAGATCGGCGTTGAGCTGCTTGAGCCGGATCGCCGCCGCCAGACCGGAAGGCCCGGCGCCGACGATCACGACGTCAAATTCCATGGATTCGCGCGGCGGTAGTTCTTCGCTGCTCATGATGATCTGGTCTCAGCCCGGTTGAGAACGTGTCTAAAGTTCGTTTGTTTCCGATTTTTGCGCGGAGAACAACACGGAAATGACGATCGAGCTGTTTCGTCATGGCGCAATGCATCCTAGATTGGACGAATGTTACAAAGCCTCCGTCATGACGCCTGATCCCGCCCCTACCCTTCGGCAATTGCTGGCCTTTTATCTGGAGGCCGGGGTCGATTGCGCGCTGGCTGACGACCCGGTCAACCGGCTGTCCGATGCCCCCGCCATCGTGACGGTAGCCGAATCGGCGCCGCCGAAACCGGTCAGGGCGGCGCCTGTCGCGGCGCCGGCCGCGCGCAGCGAGGCAGCGCTTGCGCCGGAGGCGGCGATCAATTCGGCGCGTGAGGCCGCACGGACCGCGGCGTCGCTGGATGCGCTTCGCGCCTTGCTGGAGACATTCGACGGCTGCGCGCTGAAACATACTGCGACGCGTCTGGTGTTCGCCGACGGCAATCCGCAGGCGCGCATCATGTTCGTGGGCGAGGCGCCCGGGCGCGACGAAGACATCGAGGGCCTGCCGTTCGTCGGCCGCTCGGGCAAGCTGCTCGACCGCATGATAGCGGCAATCGGATTAGACCGAAGCAGCGCCTATATCGCCAATGTCATCCCGTGGCGGCCGCCGGGCAACCGCACGCCTACACCACAGGAAACCCAGATCTGCCTGCCGTTCATCCAGCGGCAAATCGAACTGGTGAACCCCGACGTGTTGGTCACGCTCGGCAATCCCTCGACGCAGACCCTGCTCTCGACCCGCGAGGGCATCATGAGAACGCGCGGCAAATGGTTCGACTACGACACCGGTTCCCGCGTGATCCGCGCGCTGGCCACGTTCCACCCCGCCTATTTGCTGCGCTCACCGTCCTACAAGCGCATGGCCTGGCAGGATTTGCGTTCGGTCGCCAAGGCGCTGGAGGCAGGGAAGGTTTCCGCATCCTGAAGATTGGACGCTGATCCTGAGGAGCGACCTTTGGCTGCGTCACGGATGAGGCTGTGCCTCCTCATCTTTCGAGACGGCGCAAGTAGCGCCTCCTCACCATGAGGTCCCCGCGTTGTGCGTCAAAAACTACGATCCCTTCGGCCGTATGATGGCCCAGCCGATCCGCAGCACGGGCTGGCGGCCGCTCACCAGCCGATCAAATGAGTGCGGCACTTCCGGTACCAAACCGGGAAAACGCCGCGCGATATCAGACGGCGGCGAGCCGATGGTGTCGGATGCACGCCACACCACGACCCCGCCGGTCTGGTTGAACTTCTGCAGAGTGAGCCACGGCGTCTGGTCCGGCGTCGCGTCGAGCAACAAATGCGGCCGCCCCGCATCCAGCGCGATCAGCCGCGCCAGTTCGGCATCGCCCGCCACCGCCGGCAGGCGATGGTTGGTCCGCCGCTCGAAACTGTCGCCAAAAAACCGTGCGATCGCGGTCGCGGGCAGTGACGTCGCCACCTCGCCGCCGTCGGTCCAGGGCAGGAAAATCGCCGCAACGAAGACGGCAAGCGCAGGCACGGCGATGGCAGCGGCCCAGACCGAGCGCAACACCCGCTGACGCCGCAACGGAATCAGATCGCCGGCCGCGACGATCACGGCGAGCCCGGACATCATCAGCGCGATGCCCGCCCCGCCGACCACGCGATCGAGGCCGAACAGGCCCGCGATCAGGCTGCCGCCGAGCGCCGGGGCGATCGCGAAGAAGTAAACGAAGTTACGCGCCAGCCGGTCGACCGGCGGCCGATAGATGATCGGAGCATCCTCGCCGGCGCGGCCAAACCAGCCGGCGCCGAGCACGACCAGCAGCACGACGCCGGACATCGCAATCAAAAGGCCCCCTAGCAGCGCGGCCCAGTGCATGGCCCTGGCGCTCAACTGCACAACGGCCGGCCAGTTCGGCGATGCCAGCGTATCGGCGCGTATCAACCAGACCAGATAGGGCAGCGCCAACACGACGATCACGAGCAGCGCAAACAGCGGATCGAACGACGTCAGCATGCGCCGCCCGCGTACGGTCGCGAGCGCAAACGCCGCAACCAGCAACAGGAGGCCGACCGCCGCGGGAGTCGTCAGCAACAACAAGCCTGCCTCGATCGACCAGGCGAACCAGGCATTGCGACGGCCCTGCCCGATCACTTGCCAGGAGTGCAGCAACAACAGCGCCCAGAGCGGCCGCGCCAATACCAGCGGGCCGAACTCGACGCCGGGCGAACTGAAGGCCAGGACCGTAAGCGTCAGCAGGACTGCAAGCACGGCCTGCTGTCCGCCGACAATGGCGCGAGCCAACAGGTAGAGCGCGGAGAACGTGACGATCGAGCAGAACTGGGCCAGCAGATAGACGCCGAAGATGTGATTGCCGGCGAGGCGGTATGCGATGTCGGCCAGCCAGAACGCCAGCGGCGGACCGAGTTCGAGTACCGACGCGGTATTCCCGGCCGTAGGCCAGCACGGTCGCGAGGTCGCCCGGGGGGCTGCGGTACAGCACGAGCGGCAGGATCAGCCACAGTGCCGCCTGACACAGCACCACGATCCACACGACCAGCCGCGGCCGGGCGCGAATCAGTTCGATAATCAGCGAGGTGAAACGCATGAAACGCCTGAGATGCCCCGACGCGAGCCGATGGAGGCGATGTTGGCGACCTCTACTCGAGCCCGACTTTTGATAGAGCGCGTAAGCCGCCGAGGCAACTGGCGTCAGATTTCGGCCACGACCCCGGCTTCGATATTCGGTTCAATCGCAATAATACCGCCGTCGACCGGCACGACCTGATGCCGCTCGCGCGCCGCGGCGACCGGCGCGAAGAAGCGGCGATGATGCGCCGAAGGTCCGAGCCGCCTGAGCGCCTCCAGATGTTCCGGCACCGCATATCCCTTGTGCTGCTCGAAGCCGTAGCCGGGGCAATCCTGCGCCAGCGCGCACATCAACCGATCGCGTGTGACCTTGGCGACGATCGACGCCGCCGCGATCGAGAGCACCAGTCCGTCGCCGCCGATCACGGCGTCGCAGTCGCAGGCCGTGTCGAGCCGGTCGCGACCATCGACGAAGACGTGCTTCGGCATCTCCGGCAGCGAGTGAACCGCCCGCGCCAGGGCCCATAACGACGCGCGCAGGATATTGTCGCGATCGATCCGCGCCGGCGAAGCCAGGGTGACCGCGAATGACGCCGTGGTGCAGATTTCCTCGAACAGTTCCTCACGACGTTCGGCGGTCAGCCGCTTGGAATCGTCGATGCCTTTCGGGATGCGTTTGGGATCGAGCACCACGGCAGCCGCCACCACCGGTCCCGCCAGCGGGCCGCGCCCGGCCTCGTCGCAACCGGCCACCGGCCAGACGCCGCGCTTGATCAGCGCGCGTTCGCGGCGAAAGCTCGGCGGCGCCACCGCAATTACGCCCTTGGCAAGCTTGGTCGGGTTTTTCTCTGACTTGTCACGAATCATGCCGGGATGGTGCGCAAGCGCCCCCGCCGACGCAACCGGGAACCGGCGACAATTCCCCGTTATTCAACGCCGCCGCGTTTCCTGCATAAGCCGGCCGCGCACAGCCACGGCGCGACCGATGCGGGCCAGTTCAAGAAAACGTGTCAGGCAGTCGGCGGCGAATGAAGATCAGTCCGGCAAATGCACCCGCCTGTCCTCGCCTACTTCGATGCCCGGCGCCACCACGACCTCCCAGGGATGACCGTCCGGATCGGCGAAGTAACCGGAGTAGCCGCCATAATCGGTCTTGTGAGCGAGCTTCAACAGCGACGCCCCTTTGCAGATCGCAAAATCCATTACCGCATCGACTTCCTCTGTCGTGCGGCAATTCCAGGCCAGCGTCATGCCGCGGAAGCCGGATGGCCGTGGCGCGACCGGAAGCGTGACGTCTTCCGCGAGTTGGTCCCAGGGAAAAAGCCCGAGCACGGGGCCGCCGGTGTCGAAGAATGCAACGACGTCGCCGGTTGCCTGAAATTTTCGTGTGAAGCCCAAGGCTTGGTAAAACGCGATGCTGCGCCGCATGTTGCTGACGCCGAGCGTGATGACCGTGAGACGTGGAATCGGCGGCGGCGGTGTCTCGTTCATGTCATGCTCCCATCATTGCAGAAACCGGACGCAATCCCCGTCATTCAATCCCGCTGCGCTACCACATAATCAGCCGTCAGGCCCGACCCGCGTCCATCTTCAAAAAGTATCTTGCGGAGCAAGATGGATTGCCGGGTCAGGCCGGCAAAGACGATCCTGGAAACTCCTGCTTTCGCGGGCACGACGTGAGGGATTTCAGAACAAGCTCAACTGCTGCCCGCTGCGTTCGGGTCGCGTGAAATGGTCGGTCGTCAATTTCGAACGCCGCTTGTTGAGCCCGAGCCGTTCGCAGGCGATCTCGAACCGCCGCCCGATCATCCAGGCCATCGGACCGGTGCCTTTCATCCGCGTTCCCCATTGCGAGTCGTAGTCGCGGCCGCCGCGCATGTCGCGGATCAGCGTGAAGATATGCCGATAGCGGTCCGGATAGTTCGCCATCAGCCATTCGCGAAAGAGGTCGCGCACTTCCAGCGGCAACCGCAGCAGCACATAGCTGGCTTCCCTGACGCCGGCATGGGCCGCGGCGTCGAGAATGCGCTCGATCTCCGAGTCGTTCAGCGCGGGGATGACCGGCGCGACCATCACCGTGGTCGGAATCCCGGCCTCCGACAGTTGCCGCAGCGCTTCCAGCCGCTTCGGCGGAGCCGATGCCCGCGGCTCCATGGTGCGCGCGAGTTCGGGATCGAGCGTCGTGACCGAGAGCGCCACCTTGGCGAGATTGCGCTTGGCCATCCGCGCCAGAATGTCGATATCGCGGGTCACCAGCGCCGATTTGGTCACGATGCCTACGGGGTGCCCGACGCGATCGAGCACTTCGAGAATGCCGCGCATGATCTTTCGGTCACGCTCGATCGGCTGATAGGGATCGGTGTTGGTGCCGATCGCGATCATGCGGGGTTCGTAATCCTGCGCCGCCAGCTCTTTTTCCAGCAGCGCCGGCGCGTCCGGCTTGGCGAACAGTTTGGATTCGAAGTCGAGCCCCGGCGACAGGCCCAAAAACGCATGGGTCGGCCGGGCAAAGCAGTAGACGCAGCCGTGCTCGCAGCCCCGGTAAGGGTTGATCGAACGGTCGAAGCCGATATCGGGCGAGTCGTTGCGGGTAATGACCTTGCGCGCCGTATCCAGCGCAACCGTGGTCTTGAACGGAGCCAACTCGTCGAGGCTCTGCCAACCATCGTCGAACGCGACGCGCGCCTCGGCTTCGAAACGGCCGCTCGTGTTGGACTGGGCGCCGCGTCCGCGCCGCCGTCCCTGCTCGATCGCGACCGCGAGCTCCGGAAAAGGAGAAATAGCACCCGCCGGCTCGGAGGGCGCCGTGACCGGCGGGTGCTTGAGGGCATGTGAGGATGCTCGGCTCATGCCAAAGACATAGCAACGTAGACAGAACAAATCAAGAACAATGCTGGAAGCGATCCCCGGCCGGAGTGCGATCTCGCCTCGGCCGGGATTTGCGCATCTGCCTTAAAATGGCGCAGTCGGAAGGCTGTTTTGAATGTGACAAGATGATAACAGTGCGGCGCTTTTCCATGATTGAATGATAGAAGACATACTCATGCTGAGCGTCATCATTCCGACCGAAGGCGTCGAACAAACCACCGTTGCCACGCTGGCGGCGCTCGTGCCGGGCGCCGCGGCCGGCGTGGTGCGGGAAGTGTTGCTGGTCGACCGCGCGGATACCGGCGTCATCGAGCGCGTCGCCGACGTGGCGGGATGCCGTTTCATGGCGTCCAAGGGCACGCGCGCCGCGGCGCTGGCGGCGGGCGCCCGGCAGGCTCGCGCGCCATGGCTGATGTTCCTTCATGCCGGCGCGGTGCTCGACAGCGGCTGGATCGAAGAAACCGCGCAATTCATCCAGAACGTATCAAGCAGCGGCCGGCCGCGCGCCGGCATCTTCCGCTACGCCCGCTCGCCCTACGCGGAAACCGGTTGGCGCGACGGTTTCAAGTCCGTGACCCGGATGATCGCGGGCCCATCGGCGGACCAGGGATTGTTGATCGCGCGCGACCATTACGACCGGCTCGGCGGCTACGCGCCCGATGCCCGACGCTCCGAGGCAAGGTTGCTGCGGCAGCTCGGCCGCTCGTCGCGCACGCTGCTGCGCAGCCGGATCGTGGTCGCGTAGGGCGTTTTCCGAGTAGAGCATCGGCTTTCAGAAGCAACGCGCCGAAGGTCTTGCAATATAGTTGATTTTATCAAACAATCGCTTGATGAAGTCAAATATCGCTTCCGACCCGACCCTCGAAGGCCAGATCGCCGCGATCAGGGGATTCAGCCGGTTCTACACCAGCAAGCTCGGGATCATCGAGCCGAAGCTGTTGGACAGCGACTGGACGCTGCAGGAGGCGCGGATCATCTACGAGATCGCGCAACGCCCGGGCTGCACGGCCAGCGACCTTGTCCGCAGCCTCGGCCTTGACGCCGGCTTCCTCAGCCGCACCTTGCAGGCCCTGCAGCGCCGCCGGATCGTAGCACGAAGACCCCTGGCCACCGACCGCCGCGCCTATGAACTCGCACTGAGCGCCAAGGGACGCGCCGCCTACGCCGAACTCGATGCCCGCTCCCGGCGCGCGGTCGCGGCCTTGCTGAACGAACTCGATACGCAAGCGCGCACGACCATCGTCAACGCCATGACCACGATCGAGCGGACGCTGGCGCCGCCGACACGCCGCGCGGCCGGCTTCGTGCTGCGGAGCCATCGGCCCGGCGACATCGGCTGGGTCGTATCGCGGCACGGCGCGCTGTATGCACGCGAATATGGCTGGGACATCGGCTTCGAGGCGATGGTCGCCGAGATCGCGGCGCAGTTCATCCGAACGTACGATCCGCGGCGCGAGCGTTGCTGGATTGCCGAACTGAACGGCGAACCGGTAGGCTCGATCTTCCTGGTCAAGGCGTCCGATCAGGTCGCCAAATTGCGCCTGCTGCTGGTGGAGAAACAGGCGCGAGGTCTCGGTGTCGGGCAGGCATTGACCGAGCAGTGCATCCATTTTGCGAAAGACGCCGGCTACCGTTCGATCACGCTATGGACCCAAAGCATTCTGGTCGCGGCACGCGGAATTTATCAGCGCGCCGGATTTCACCGCGTCAAGGAAGAAAGGCACCACAGCTTCGGCGTCGATCTCGTCGGCGAAACCTGGGAGATCGAGTTGTAGAGCCTAAGCCGTCGCCCCCATCGCTTTCGGCCGACGCAAATGTTCATCCAGCCGGGGCATGATCTCGACGAAGTTGCACGGCCGGGTGCGATAGTCGAGTTGCGCGGCGAGAATGCCGTCCCAGCCGTCGCGGCAGGCACCCGGGGAGCCCGGCAGGCAGAAGACGAAGGTGGCACCGACGACGCCCGCGGTGGCGCGGCTCTGGATCGTCGAGGTGCCGATCTTGGCGTAGCTGAGCATGTGAAACGCGATCGAGAAGCCGTCCATCCGCTTCTCGAACAAGGGCTCGATCGCCTCAGGCGTGACGTCGCGGCCGGTAAAACCCGTACCGCCGGTGGTGATGATGGCATCGACGCCGGAATCGGCGATCCATCTTTTGACGATGATGCGAATCGCGTCGATGTCGTCGACGATGATCTCGCGCGCCGCAAGCGTATGACCGGCGGCAACCAGCCGCTCCGACAGCACGGCGCCGGATTTGTCATCCGCCAGCGAGCGGGTGTCGGAAATCGTCAGCACCGCGATGTTGAGCGGGACAAATCCCCTGGACTCATCGATGGAAGACATCACTCACACTCTTCTCGCCATGCCGCGGCCTCGTGCCTGGCACCTCGCCACTTCAACCCGCGATAACGATGCGGGCGTGTGCGCGCCACCATTATAGCGCCCCCGCGCCGAACGTATTGCAGGCCTGGACCGTGCCCTGCTGATAGCCGGTCATGAACCACTGCTTGCGCTGCGCGGCCGAGCCATGCGTGAACGAGTCCGGCACCACCCTGCCGGTGCTCTGGCGTTGCAGCGTGTCGTCGCCGATCGCCGATGCGGTGGTCAGCGCGGCGTCGATATCACCCGCTTCCAGGAAGCCGGGACGCTTCTTCTCCTCGCGATTGACCCAGACGCCGGAAAGGCAATCCGCCTGCAGTTCGACCTTGACCTGCAGCGCGTTCGATTCCGCCTTGCTGCCGGCCTGCTGCTGCAGCCGCGTTACGCGCGGCAGGATGCCGAGCAGGTTCTGGATGTGATGGCCGGCTTCATGCGCGATAATATAAGCCGCCGTGAATTTGCAGGCGTTGCCCGAGCAACCGTGAAACCGGGTTTCGACCTCGCGGAAAAATCCGGTGTCGAGAAAAATCCGCTGGTCCGGCGGACAGTAGAACGGCCCCATCGCCGATTGGGCCATGCCGCAACGGCCGCCATTGGTGACGTTGCGAAACAGCACGATGCGCGGCCCCGAGTAGGATTGGCCGTTGGCCTGGAAGATCTCGCTCCAGCGATCGTCGATC
This sequence comes from uncultured Alphaproteobacteria bacterium, assembly GCA_963756215.1. Classification (GTDB taxonomy): domain Bacteria; phylum Pseudomonadota; class Alphaproteobacteria; order Rhizobiales; family Xanthobacteraceae; genus Bradyrhizobium. The sequence continues at coordinate 656,598 of CAVWMY010000010.1, forward strand.
TCGCCGAGGATGCCGGCAATCATGCTGCCCATCTCGTCGGTCGGCGCGCCTTTTTTGGCGGAAGTGGAACTGCGGTCGGTTTGATAGGTTGAGTTGTTGCCGCCGGTTAGGATTTCGGCACCCCCGATCAGGATGCGCGGGTCGATGCCGAAGGCGTAGCCGAGCAGGCCCAGCACGATGATGGTGCCGATACCGAGGCCGCCGCCGCCCATCGGAATGCCGAATCCACCACCGCCGCCGCCCATTCCACCGCCGCTGTCATCGCGGCGATCTTCGATGTCGTCACTGCGGCGAAAATCGTCGTAACGCATGGCGGTTTTTCCTCATTGCAGTTCGGCAGTCTGCCGCGACAATCTCGACCGAAACTCAACGCAATGGAAATGTAAAATTTCCACTCCGTTAACAATAGCGCGCCCGGCAAAAATTGCCTAGCGCGAAAGAATTTCCCAATTAAGTCGATTTTTACTTTGCCGGGTCAAAGTACCGCCAGTCGGTTGTTTAGTCCCGCGTCGCCGACAGCGTCGCCTGAGTCAGAGTAATTGAGTCATGGTTGTGTCGCGTCGCGGGGCGTCTGCAAGGGCGCCCCGCACTAAATTTGAGTCCGCTCCCAGCACAACCGTCGTGGTCGGCGATTGCGTCGCCGGGATGTCGAAGATGGCAGCCGGTTCGGTCGATCTGGTGTTCGCAGATCCGCCCTATAACCTGCAGCTCAAGGGCGACCTCAAGCGCCCCGATGAATCCCATGTCGATGCCGTCGACGATGACTGGGACAAGTTCTCATCCTTCGCCGCCTACGACGATTTCACCCGCGCCTGGCTGCTGGCCTGCCGCCGCGTCATGAAGCCGTCGGCGACGCTGTGGGTGATCGGCTCCTATCACAACATTTTCCGCGTCGGCGCCATCATGCAGGACCTCGGTTTCTGGGTTCTCAACGATATCGTGTGGCGCAAGACCAACCCGATGCCGAACTTTCGCGGCCGCCGCTTCACCAACGCGCACGAGACCATGATCTGGGCCGCGCGCGACGAGAAAGCCAAGGGCTACACCTTCAACTACGAAGCGCTGAAGGCCGCCAACGAGGATGTGCAGGCGCGTTCCGACTGGCTGATTCCGCTGTGCACCGGCGAGGAGCGGCTCAAGGGCGATGACGGCAAAAAAGTACATCCGACCCAGAAGCCCGAAGGCCTGCTGGCGCGCGTGCTGCTGTCGTCGTCGCGACCCGGCGATCTCGTGATCGACCCGTTCAACGGCACCGGCACCACCGGGGCCGTGGCCAAGCGGCTGGGCCGGCGTTACATCGGCTTCGAGCGCGACCGGGCTTACGCCGCGGCGGCCGAAGCCCGCATCGCCGCCGTGGAGCCGCTGCCGGAAGCAACGCTGGCGCCGTTCATGACCGCGCGCGACGCCCCGCGGGTGGCGTTCTCCGAACTGATCGAGCGCGGCATGATCTCGCCCGGCACCAGGCTCGTCGATTCCAAAAAGCGTCACGGCGCATTGGTGCGCGCCGACGGCGCCATCATGCTCGGCGACAAGGTCGGCTCGATCCACCGCATCGGCGCGGTGGCGCAAGGCTCCGGCGCCTGCAACGGCTGGACCTTCTGGCATGTCGAGACCAACAAGGGCCTGCGCCTGATCGACGAACTCCGCGCCGAAATCCGCTCCGGCATGGCGGCGGGCTGAATCATCAGCCCTCCGTCACGGGTTTGGCGGAGCCCAATTCCCTCCATTCACAAACTCGTCGCTTGCGCTTTTCACTAAAATTTGCGCATGGAACCGCTGTTATGCGGCAACGCCGCCGCAGCCCGGTACTCTCAACAAGAACAAGGGAGAACTCTGATGCTCAAATTTTACTTCAACACCGCGCCGAACCCGAACAAGGTCGCGCTGTTCCTGGAAGAAAGCGGCCTGCCGTTTGAGCCGGTACCGGTCGACACCCGCAAGGGCGACCAGTTCAAGCCCGAATTCCTCAAAGTGAATCCCAACGCCAAGGTGCCGGCGATCGACGATGACGGCGTGGTGGTGTTCGACAGCAACGCGATCCTGCTTTATCTCGCCGAGAAGACCGGCAAGTTCCTGCCGCCGAACACGCCGGCAAACCGTGCGCAGATGCTGTCATGGCTGATGTTCGTCGCGACCGGCCTCGGGCCCTACTCCGGTCAGGCGGTGCATTTCAAGCACGCCGCGCCGAAGGACCTGAGCTACGCGCACAACCGCTATCAGTACGAAGCGCATCGCCACTACAAGATCCTCGACGATCATCTCGCCAAGAGTCGCTACATGGTCGGCGACATCTACACCATCGTGGACATGGCGTTCTGGGGCTGGGCGCGGTTGGCGCCGTACGTGCTCGGCGACGACGTGTTCGCCAAATATCCCAACGTGAAGCGCCTGCACGACGAAGTCTCGGCACGCCCGGCTGCGGCGCGCGCGATCGCGCTGAAGGACAAGTTCGTGTTCAAGACCGAAATGGACGACGAGGCCCGCAACTTCATGTTCGGCCACCTCAAGACCAAGGTAGCCTGACCAAACCTTAGTCGTTCCGGGTGCACGCCCGCGTGCACCCGGAATCCAGCTTTGCCTCACGCGTTTCCTGGTCTCGCGCGCTTCTCGGTGCAGCGCTGAGGATGCGGCAGCCGCCGCTCATCCGATCCGCTTCGGGACGACGTTAGACGCGGATGCGCTCCGGGTTCGACACCCGCGTCGAAAGCCACACGATTCTGCTCCGGGCATGTTTTCGCTTGAAAACGCTCAGCTCAAGGCGAGCGTGATGTCCGCGATCGCATCCTGTCGATGCGCGATGCCGGTCGACAGTATCCGCCGACTGTCGTTCATGGGCCACGGACCCGGACGAGGCGCACCTCACAACAATGTCGCTTGCCGAGATACTCGCTTCTAGGTTTAAGACAGCGCCATGGTGCACCTCTCCAGTGTCCGCCGACCTGCCCGGACGACACGTTCGTACATGGAATTGGAATATGACCGCGGCCCAGGTTGAGCGGCGTCTCGCAGCCGTGCTCGCGGCCGACGTCGCCGGCTACAGTCGCCTTATGAACGCGGATGAAGAGGGCACGCTGGCACGGTTGAAGGAATGCCGGCGCGCGCTTGTCGACTTGAAGATCGCCGAACACCGTGGCCGTATCGTCAGGACGACCGGCGACGGCCTGTTGGTCGAATTTGCCAGCGCGGTAGACGCGGTTCGCTGCGCCATCGATGTCCAACGCGGCATGGCCAACGGCAACAGTGGCGTGCCTGAGACCCAACGCATCGAATTTCGTATCGGCATCCACGTCGGCGACATCATCATCGAAGACCAGGATATTTTCGGTGACGGCGTCAACATCGCGGCGCGGCTGGAAGGAATCGCCGAGCCCGGGGGCATCTGCATCTCCGACGATGCCCACCGCCAGATCCGCGGCAAAACGGAAATCGCCTACGACGATATGGGCGATCAATCGCTGAAAAACATTCCTGAACCGATGCGGGCCTGGCGAGCGCGTCCTATCGCCAATGCGAGACCGCCGACGGATACCGAGGTGGCCGCGCTCGCGCTTCCGGACAAGCCTTCCATCGCGGTGCTGCCCTTTACCAACATGAGCGGCGATCCCGACCAGGAATATTTCGCCGATGGCACGGTCGAGGACATCATCACGGCGCTATCACGCATGACGTGGCTATTTGTCATCGCGCGCAATTCGAGCTTCACCTACAAGGGCAAGGCAGTCGATATAAGGAAGGTCGGCCGCGAGCTCGGCGTGCGGTATGTGCTGGAAGGCAGCGTTCGTAAGGCGGGCAACAAAGTACGCATCACAGGGCAGTTGATAGACGCGTCGACCGGCATGCATTTGTGGGCGGATCGTTTTGACGGCAACCTCGAGAATATATTCGATCTCCAGGATGAGGTGACGACAAATGTCGTCGGCGCGATCTCGCCGAAGCTCGAACTGGCTGAAATCGAACGTGCCAGGCGCAAGCCAACTAACAAGCTGGCCGCTTACGACTATTTTCTGCGCGGCATGGCAAACGTCTATCAAGGCACAAAGCAGAGCAACCTTGAGGCGCTGCAGAACTTTCAACAAGCGATCAACGTCGATGAGAATTTTGCCACGGCTTACGGCATGTGCGCCAACTGTTATGTCTGGCGGAAATCAAACGGCTGGATGGCCAATCGTGAGGCGGAAAGCGCCGAAGCGGAACGATTGGCCCGCGCCGCCGCGCGATGCGGTGCGAACGATCCGGTAGCGCTTGGTCACGCCGGCTTCGCTCTTGCCTATGTGGCTGGCGCCCTCGACGACGGTGCCGACCTGATCGAGCGCGCGCTCGCACTCAATGCCAACCTGGCGATGACGTGGCGATTCAGCGGGTGGGTCAAGATTTTTCGCGGCGAGCCGGAAGTTGCGGTTGACCATTTGAAGCGGGCGATCCGCCTCAGCCCGCTCGATCCGCTCATCTTCATCGTGCAAAACGGCATCGTGCTGGCCCACTTCCTTACCGGACGGTACGAAGAAGCGCTTTCCTGGGCTCAGAGAACTTTGAGACAAAATCCAAATTATGCCGCGGCGATCATCATGGCCGCGGTGAGTGCGGCCATGGCGGGCCGCGCCGACGAGGCTCGCAAGGCGGTTGGGCGGCTGCACCAAATCGATCCAACCGCGGCTATCTCCAATTTCGCCCAGATGTGGCCGCTGCGCCGTCCCGAGGACTTGGCCGCGTTCGATGCCGGCCTGCGACGGCTGGGCCTTCCGGAGTGATTGCAGACCGTCGCCGCCCGGCCGACGGTAACTCTCCCGCGCTTCGGTAAGGGAGTCGCCGCCGTCGTCAGGGATTGCCGGATCGCGTCCACCCTACGGCGTAAACTCCCGCCCCGCGAGTTGCTTTCTCGCGTCGGGAAATCGCCCCAGCGCTTTTTCGGTCAGCACGGAATCGCAATATTCCCTGATCTCCTTGATCTGCCCGTCCTTTAACTGAAAGACGAGGCAATAATCATTGTCGTAACGCGTCCCCGCCTTGGTGACGTTGTCGCCCTTGGCCTCGACGACAACGCAGTCGTCATCCGCAATGAAGCGGTGCGCGATTGTCCGCGTCCGTTCCGCCAGCAGATCACGAACATGGCCGTGCAGATCGCGCATGATCGCTTGCTTGCCCGTGAACGTGTGCGACCACGAATATTGCCCGGTCACCACCCATTTTGCGTCGTCCGCCAAACTCGCGACGAAGAGCGAGCGGTCGCGTACCGCGGGATCGGGGTTCCCGGCGGCGGCGAAAATATCTTGCATCAGTTTCTTGTTGGCAGCGGCACTCATCTCGAAGTCTCCATCGATAAATCCGATGCGTGACTATCGCTGCCCGATCATCATTCTTCCAATCGATAGTCTATATGATGTATATTCGCTCCATGAATTTAGCTTCGCTCGACCTCAATCTGCTGGTCGCGCTTGATGCGCTGTTGCTGGAAGCCGGCGTCGGCCGGGCCGCGATGAGGGTCGGCCTGTCGCAGCCGGCCATGAGCCACGCCCTGCAGCGGCTGCGCGCCATGCTCGGCGACCCCCTGCTGGTCCGGGTCGGGCCCAGGATGGAATTGACGCCGCGGGCGCAGGCGCTGCGCGGGCCACTGGCACAGACACTCGACCAGATCCGCGGGCTCTTCATCCCGGGTGACTTCGACGCGCTCCGGAGCGAACGCCGCTTTCGGCTGATGATGCCCGATCTTGCGGGCGAATTGCTGGTGCCGCCGCTGATGGCGAAGGTGACGGAGCTGGCGCCGAACATCCGGCTCGACGTCGTGCCCTGGCGCGGGCCCGCGATCTTCAATCCCGAATTCGCCCGCACCATCGATCTCGTGATCAGCATCGGCAACGCCTTCAAGGGTTTTCACCGCCAGTTGCTCTACACCGACCGGGACGCGCTCGCGGTGCGGCGCGGTCACCCCGCAGGCACCAAGCTGGCCCGGCGCGACATCTTCCTGAGCGCGCGGCACATCGCGGTCGTGATCCGTGGGAGCAATGCGGACTTGATCGACGACTGGCTCCGGCCCAAGGGAATCGAGCGGCATATTGCACTGACCGTGCCCGGCTATATCGAGGCGCTGCACATCGTCGCGCGGACCGACCTCGTGGCATTCGTGCCAAGCCGGCTGATCGCCGCGCTGGCCGGATCGCTATCGCTGATCACCGTCAAGCCGCCGTTCGACCCCGGCATCGACGAGCAGTTCATGTTCTATCCGACGCGGGCGCAGTTCGATCCGGGATCGGTTTGGCTACGCAAGCTGATGCTGGAAACCGGACGGGAACTCGGGCGCTCAAAAGGCCGCGCAGCCTGAGGCAATCGCGGCCTCTCGGTTGCCCGCTTCGGCCCGTCATGGCATGACGGCCCTTAGATAATAGGGGGAGGGCGCGATGACTGTACTTATCGCCGGCGGAGGCATCGGCGGGCTGACGCTGGCGCTCAGCCTGCACCAGATCGGCATTCCCGCTAAAATATTCGAGAGCGTTCCTGCGCTGAAGCCGCTCGGCGTCGGCATCAACGTGCTGCCCCATGCCGTGCGCGAACTGGTAGAACTTGGTCTGCTCGACCAACTCGACGCGTCGGGTGTGCGCACCAGCGAGCTTGCGTATTTTTCCAAGCACGGCAAGCCGATCTGGCGCGAGCCGCGAGGCATCGAGGCCGGTTATAAATGGCCGCAGTTCTCGATCCATCGCGGCACGCTGCAGCAGATCCTGCTCGATGCCGCCGCGGAACGGCTGGGGCAGGAAAACATTCTGACCAGCCATCATCTGTGCAACTGGACCGAGACAGCGTCAGGCGTGCGTGCCGACTTCATCGACAGGGCCAGCGGCGAATCCACCGGCAGCCATGACGGCTCCCTGCTGATCGCGGCCGACGGCATTCATTCGGCGGTCCGCGAAAAGCTCTATCCGCAGGAAGGCCCGCCGATCTGGAACGGCCGCGTGCTGTGGCGCGGCATCACCAAGAGCGACAAATTCCTGTCCGGCCGCACCATGATCATGGCCGGCCACGAAATCCTGAAATTCGTTTGCTATTCGATTTCAAAAGAAGCCGACGCGTCCGGCAAATTTTCGATCAACTGGGTCGCCGAACGGCACATGCCGCCGACCTACCGATGGCGGCGGGAGGATTACAACCGCAGTGCCCGGCTGGAAGAATTCCTGCCGTGGTTCAAGGACTGGAAATTCGACTGGCTCGACGTGCCCGGCCTGATCGAGAGATGCCCCCGAGCTTACGAATATCCGCTGGTCGACCGCGATCCCCTCGCCCGGTGGACCTTCGGTCCGGTCACGCTGCTGGGAGACGCCGCGCATCCGATGTATCCGATCGGATCCAATGGCGCATCACAGGCGATCCTCGATGCCCGAGTCCTTACCCGCGAAATACTGGCGCACGGCCCGACCGAGGCCGCGCTGGCGGCATATGAGGCCGAGCGCCGTCCCGCCACCACCGAGCTTGTCATGCTCAATCGCCGCAACGGCCCCGAGCAGGTCATGCAGATGGTCGAGGAGCGCGCGCCCGACGGCTACGAGGTCGTCACCGACGTGCTATCGCAACAGGAACTGGAAGATATCGCCGCCACCTACAAACGCGTGGCCGGCTTCCAGGTCGAAGGGCTCAACGCCAAGCCGCCGATCGTCCCGAGCGCGCGCTAGACGAGCCGCCAACGCTTCAGGTCGCCCGGTGCACAAAGCTCGGATCGAGCTCCTTCACCGAGCGCGCGCCGCATTGCTGCATGGCCGCGCGGGTTTCCGTGCGTACGATCTCCAGCACCCGCTCGACGCCTTCCTGACCGAAGGCACCGAGTCCCCACAGATAGGGTCGGCCGATACCGACCGCGCGCGCCCCCATGGCGAGCGCCTTGACCGCATCGGTACCGCGGCGGAATCCACTGTCGACGATCACAGGCATTTGCCCGTTCACAGCGGCGATGATTTCCGGCAGCGCATCGATCGTGGAGCGACCGTTGTCCTCGCCGCGCCCGCCATGATTGGACACGAGGATGCCGTCGATCCCATTCTGTACCGCCAGTTGCGCGTCCGCGGCGGTAACGATGCCCTTGAGTACGATTTTCATGCGCGTGACATCGCGCATCCTCTTGACGGTTTCCCAGGACAAATTCGAGGACTCGCCGCCTCCGGTGATGCCGGAGAGGTCGATGCCGTCGTAATTGTGCCGGCGGACCGCACGCGCCGCGAAGCTGCCGCGGTCATGACACGCCGAACATTCGCGCGTGTCGGAGCGCATCAGCCGAAACAAGGTTTCCTGGTTTCGGCCCGCAATGCGGTCGACCGTTACCATAAGCACCGGACAGCCGGCGGCGTCGGCCTTCCTGATCAGCGCCTGCGCAACCTCCCACTGCGGCGAAGCATAGAGCTGGAACCAGACCGGCGCACCGCGTGCCTTGGTGACGTCCTCCACGGAGAAGTTCGAAGACGTCGACAGTATCTGCAGATGGTTGCCGGCGCGCGCGGCCTTGGCGACGGCGACCTCGCCATCAGGATGAAAGAATTGGTTGCCGCCGGTCGGGCAGACGAAGATCGGCGAGTCATACCTGGTGCCGAACAGCTCGATGCCGGTATCGACCTTGGACACGTCGTTGAGACGGTGCGGAAGCAACTGGAATTTCAGGAATCCCTCGCGGTTGGCCCGCAAAGTGACCTCGTCGTCCAGACCGGAAGCCATATAACCGAAATGCGCGGGCGGCACGTTTTGTCGGGCCACCGGCTCGAAGTCGAACACGTTGATTGCAAGTTTCGGGTTGTCGATCAGATCGCCACCGGTGGGCGCCCAGATCATGGGATCGGGCAGCTTGGATGGTGCTTCCGCACCGAAAGCCGACAAGGCGCCTGAGGCAAACAGCGGACTTGCGGCGAGATATTGCAGAAAACGGCGGCGGCTGGCGGCGCGAATGACCGGTGGCTGCATTCGAAGTCCTCCCCTGCTCTTGTTTTGATTGTCGAGGATATCAGCCGATTTAGTCCCTCGAACGCAAGGGATCATCTGCAGGATATTTTGCGCGTGGCCGCGCCCGTTACGGCCAACGGCGCTGCCCGAGGCTTAAAGAGCCAACCCATGCGCGATCACCTTGCGCATGACGTTTGGCAGCGCCTCGTCCTTCAGCGTCGCAATCGGCACCCAGCGCATTCCCTCCGGCGCGGGGCTGCGGAGTGGCATGCTCGCGGTGTAAACCACAAGCTCGAGCGGAAAATGCGTGAAGACATGGGTGACGACGCCGGGCTTGCGGTGCCAGCGCGCGACGCCTGTCAGGAGGGGCGCTTGCTGCAATGCCGCGTTGTCCTCTTGCAAGGCAAGCCAGTCGGAGTTGGGAACTTCGGTCATGCCGCCGAGCAGGCCTTTTTCGGGGCGGGTGCGAACCAGGAGCGCGTCGCCGCGCGTCACGACGAACGCCGCGCCCCGGCGCAGGTCGCCGGTTTTCTTCGGCGCCTTTCGCGGAAAAGTCTCCTGATCGCCGCGCGCACGGCCCAGGCAATCCTCGTTGAGCGGGCACAGCGCGCAGGCCGGCTTCTTCGGTGTGCAGATCGTGGAGCCGAGGTCCATCAGCGCCTGGGCACTATCGCCGGCGCGTGACTAGTCCCACGTCGCCGTCGACAGACTCGCCGAGCAACGTCGCTGCCAATTCCCGTATGCGCGGCTTGGCCAGCGGCAGCGGATCTTCCACCGCAAACAGCCGCGACACCACGCGCTCGATATTGCCGTCGACCGGCATGGTGCGCCGGCCGAATGCGATCGCGGCAATCGCCGCCGCGGTGTACGGCCCGACGCCCGGCAAGGTCAGCAGGCTCGCTTCGGTGTCGGGAAAGGCGCCGCCATGATCGCGCCGGACCGCCGCGGCGCAGGCGTGCAGGTTGCGCGCGCGCGAGTAGTACCCGAGCCCGGCCCACATCCGCAGCACGTCGTCCAGCGACGCGCGGCCAAGCGCATCGACGTCCGGCCACCGCGCCACGAATTTCTCGAAATAAGGCCCGACCGTCTTGACGCCGGTCTGCTGCAGCATGATTTCCGACAGCCACACCCGGTAGGGATCGGCGCGCTCGCCCGGCAACGGCCGCCACGGCAGCCGGCGGCGATGGCGGTCATACCATTCGAGCAGCAGCGCCGGACGGGTGTCGCCGTCTTCGACGGTGATTTGCTTTTTTCTATCGGGTGCTGGCGAGGTGGGCACGTTTCACTTTACGAGCAGAATCGAACCATGACTACCCAAGTCGCTCACACAGGGAATTGCCGGTCATAACGTGTCACGTCGTATTCCACCATGATCCGGCGGTTCGGTGATTCCGAAACAGAGTTGATCTGGTCCGGGCGCCGGAGTCGAAAACCGCCGCCGGACATCCAGAACGTGGCCCTGAGGGCTCTGTCTTTTGAACCAGGCGCGCGTGCCGGGCGATCTTCGCGTACCGCCGCGCAATCGTCTCGAAGCATTGCCCCATCCAGGGGAAATTCTGCTTGAGGAATTTTTGAAGCCGATGAGCCTCAGTCAGAACGCGCTGGCGCGCCGTTCATGTCGCACCGCGCCGCATCGCTGAAATCGTGCATCAGCTCGAGCTCCGGTGCTATAATAGCCCATGTCCAAACCCCGCCCGATCAGCGCCAAGCCGCTTTCCGTCCTGCTCGGCGACGTATTTGCCGACGTCTACGCCAAGCAGGGATTTGCCGCGCGGGAGCTGGTGACGCGCTGGGCGGAAATCGCCGGCCCCGAAGTCGCGGTCTATTCCGAACCCCTGAAAATCCAGTGGCCGCGGCCGGTGCAGGGCCAACCGCAGGAGCCCGCAACCCTGGTGCTTCGCGTGGAAGGCCCGGCAGCGCTGGAAATCCAGCACGCCTCCGACGTCATTTTGCAACGCGTCAACCGCTTTTTCGGTTGGAGCGCGGTAGGACGGCTGGCGCTGCGGCAGGCGCCGTTGTCGCGACGGGATCAGGTCCCCGCCAGGCGCGCGCCCGACGCGAAAGCGGTGGCCAAAGTCGCCGAAACCCTGTCCGCGGTCGACGATGAGGAACTGCGGGACGCGCTGGCGCGGCTGGGCGCTTCGATCAAGCGAAATTGAGACTGTCCCGCGCCCCGGGCATGCGGGCGCGCCATTGCCACCCTTGCCGTTTCAGGCTAGCCAACGGGGCTTCTTTTTTTGAATTCTTTGGGCGTGAATGCGCCATTCCGGGAGCAGACCGTTGATGATCACGCGCCGCGCCTTCACCGCCGCCCTGTCGCTGACCGGGCTTGCTGCCCTCGCTGGTTTCTCCCCGCTGCGCCTGATCACGGCGGCGATGGCCCAGAGCGCATCGGATGTCGCAAAACCGGTTTCGCTGCCGGACATGGCGTTGGGCCCTGCGAATGCGGCCGTGACCATTACGGAATTCGCTTCGATGACCTGTCCGCACTGCGCGGCCTTTAATGCGGAAGTGTTCCCGAAGATCAAGGCGGCGTATATCGACACCGGCAAGGTGCGCTACGTGTTCCGCGAATTCCCGCTCGATATCAAGGCCGCGGCGGGCTCGATGTTGGGACGCTGCATTGCCAAGGACGACTCGGCGAAATATTTCGCGGTCATCGATCTGCTGTTCAAACAGCAGGCCGACTGGGTGATGAAGAACACCACGGAAACCCTGACCCGCATCGGCAAGCAGGCCGGCCTCAATCAACAGCAGGTCGAGGACTGCCTGAAGGACCAGGCGCTGCTCGACAAGATTGCCGCCGACCAGAAATATGCTTCCGAGGTCCTGAAGGTGAACTCGACCCCGACCTTTTTCATCAATGGCGATATGATCAAGGGCGAGACCTCGTTCGACGAATTCGACAAGAAAATCAAATCTCTGCTCAAGAGCTGATTCGGCGAGCCCCCGGGTTCCGCGAGCCTGTCCAGCCCCTAACCCGTTACAAAAGCCTTCATAAAAGCCCTGGGGAAAGCCCGGGGCGGCGGTTGCCCTTCGGCCCCGGCCTCGCCATTGTCGCGGCCACGAGCTGCATCACGCGACTCGGCCACACACCGACATTGCCTTCTATGGTATTGTCACGGCAGGGAGATTCGCGCCCTGCCAACAGAGCAACGTGCCCATGAAACTCACGCGCCTCCGTCTTCACGGTTTCAAATCGTTTGTTGAACCCACCGACTTCGTGATCGAGCCGGGATTGACCGGCGTGGTCGGCCCCAACGGCTGCGGTAAATCAAATCTGGTCGAGGCGCTGCGCTGGGCCATGGGCGAGACGTCGCATAAATCGCTGCGCGCGGCCGACATGGACGCGGTGATCTTTGCCGGTTCCGGCAACCGGCCCTCGCGCAACCATGCCGAGGTGGTGATGACGATCGACAATTCCGATCGCACCGCGCCGTCGGCGGTCAATGACCGGGAGATTCTGGAGATATCGCGCCGGATCGAGCGCGAAGCGGGTTCGGTCTACCGGATCAACGGCCGCGACGTGCGCGCCCGCGACGTGCAGATCCTGTTCGCCGACGCCGCCACCGGCGCGCGTTCACCGGCCCTCGTCCACCAGGGCAAGATCGGCGAGATCATCCAGGCAAAACCGGAGCAGCGCCGCCGCGTGCTGGAGGATGCTGCCGGGGTTGCCGGCCTTCACGCCCGCCGCCATGAAGCCGAGCTGCGCCTCAAGGCCGCCGAAACCAACCTGACCCGCGTCGAAGACGTGATCGGGCAGTTGGCCGGCCAGATCGATGGCCTGAAGAAGCAGGCCCGGCAGGCGATCCGCTACCGCGAGGTCGCCGCCAAGGTGCGCAAGGCCGAGGCCACGCTGTTCCACCTGCGCTGGCTGGAAGCCAATACCGACGTGGCGGAAGCCGGCCACATCCATGAACTCACCGTCCGCGAGATGGCCGAGCGTACCCGCGAACAGGCGGAAGCCGCCCGCATCCAGGCCATCCGCGCTTCGGAACTGCCGGCGCTGCGCGAGGGCGAAGCCCGCGCCGCGGCCGGCCTGCAACGGCTTACCAATGCCCGCGAGTCACTGGACCGAGAGGAAGCGCGCGCCAAGGAACGCGTCACCGAACTCGATCGCCGGCTGACGCAGTTCTCGGCCGATATCGGCCGCGAGCAGCAACAGGCCGTCGACGCCGAGGCGGCGGCGCAACGGCTCGGGGTCGAAGACGCCGAGTTGAAGGACGAGATCAGGTCGCGAGTCGAAAAACGCAGCGGCGTCGACGACCGGGTATCGGAAGCCGAAGCCACCCTGGCCGGCGCCGAGCGCCTGTTCGCGGAGCTGACCACGGCGCTGGCCGATCTCACCGCGAAGCGCCGGCAGCTTGAGGCCGGCGTGCGGACCCATCAGGATCGCCTGGCGCGGCTCGATCAGGAGATCGTCAACGTCAGGAACGAAGAAGAGAAGCTGGCGCGCGACACCGGCGGACTGGGTGATCTCGCCGAGCTTGCAGCCGGCATGGAGACCGCGCAGGAACATCTCGCGCAATCCGAAGCGGCGGCGCAAGCCAGCGAAGACGGCCATATCGCCGCGCGCTCGAAGCTGGAAGCGTCTCGCGCGCCGCTCAACGAGGCCGACAAGCGCGTCCAACGGCTCGAGACCGAAGCCCGCACGATCGCCAAGCTCGTCAACAGCGAAACCAAAAATCTGTGGCCACCCATCATCGATGGGGTCACCGTCACCAAGGGGTATGAAAAAGCGCTGGGCGCCGTATTGGGCGACGATCTCGACGCCCCGGTCGACCCGTCGGCGCCGATGCGCTGGACCAATGCCGGTGTCCTCGAAGGTGACCCGGCGTTGCCGGCGGGGGTCGAGGCGCTTGCTTCCCACGTCGAAGCACCCGCCGAACTGGCGCGACGTCTGGCGCAAATCGGCGTGGTCGGGAAAGAGCGCGGCGCCGAACTGGTATCGCAGCTCAAGACCGGCCAGCGGCTGGTTTCGCTGGAAGGCGATGTGTGGCGCTGGGACGGATTCGTCGCCGCCGCGCATGCGCCGACCGGAGCCGCGCGACGCCTCGCCGAACGGGCGCGGCTGGTCGATATCGAAACCGAACTCGAGCAGGCGCGGATCGATGCCGCTGCCAAGCGTCAGGCGCTGGAGAGTGCCGAAACCGAATTGAAGCTCGCATCCGCATCAGAGGCCGCCGGGCGCGAGGCATGGCGGGCCGCGCAGCGCGAGGCCGACGCCGCCCGCGAGCGCCACGCCGCCGCCGAACGCGAAATCAATCGTCACGCGGCGCGAAAGTCGGCGCTGACCGAAGCGCATAGCCGGCTCAACGCCGACCGCGACGAAGCGCTTGCCGCGCACGAAAGCGCAACCTCGGCGCTGAGTGAATTGCCGCCAAGCCTCGAGGCCGAAACGCAGCTTGCCGCCGTTCGGGCCGAGATCGACGGCCATCGCCGCCTTGCCGCGCAGGTGCGCGCCGAAGCCCAGGCATTGGCGCGCGAGGCCGAACTCGCCGACCGCCGGCTGCAGGCGATCATCGCCGAGCAGAGCGAATGGCAAAGCCGCCGGCAGAGCGCGGCTTCGCAAATCGCCACCATCGAGGCCCGCGTCACCGAGCTCAACGCCGAACGCGCCGAACTCGACAATGCTCCGGCGCTGTTTGCCGAGAAGCGCCGCGCGCTGATCAGTGAAATCGAGGCCGCCGAAACCGGCCGCCAGATCGCCGCCGATGCGCTGGCGGCGGCCGAGAACGTCATGGCCGAGACCGATCGCGCCGCCAAGGCCTCGCTTGAGGCATTCTCGAGTGCGCGCGAAGCTTGCGCCCGCGCCGAAGAACGCATGGAAGCCACCAAGCGCCGTCTCGCCGATGTCGAGCGCGAGATCCACGACATGCTGGAAGTCGAGCCGCAGGCCGTCGCCGCCATGGCGGAGATCACGCCGGAAACCGAACTGCCGCCGCTCGCGGAAATCGAGGAGAGCCTCGAGAAACTTCGGCGTGACCGCGAACGGCTTGGCGCCGTCAATCTGCGCGCCGAGGAAGAGCTGCGGGAGATCGAGGTCCAGCATACCTCGCTGACGACCGAGCGCGACGACCTGGTGGAAGCCATCAAACGCTTGCGGCAGGGCATCCAGAGCCTCAACCGCGAGGCCCGCGAACGCCTGTTGACGTCGTTTGAAACCGTGAACGGACATTTCAAGCGCATGTTCGTCGAATTGTTCGGCGGCGGCGAAGCCGCATTGCACCTGATCGAGAGCGACGACCCGCTCGAGGCCGGGCTCGAAATCATCGCCAAGCCACCCGGCAAGAAACCGCAGACGCTGTCGCTGCTGTCCGGCGGCGAGCAGGCGCTGACCGCGCTGGCGCTGATCTTCGCGGTGTTCTTGACCAACCCGTCGCCGATCTGCGTACTGGACGAAGTCGACGCGCCGCTCGACGATCACAATGTGGAGCGGTACTGCAATCTGCTGCACGAGATGACTGCTACGACGGAAACCCGCTTCATCATCATCACCCATAATCCGATCACGATGGCGCGGATGAACCGCCTGTTCGGCGTCACCATGGCCGAGCGCGGCGTGTCGCAACTGGTCTCGGTCGGGCTCGATGACGCCGTGAAGATTCTCGATCAACACGTGGCGTGAGAGCCGTGCGTCATTCCGGGGCGGCGCATCGCGCCGAACCCCGGTGTACCACTTGCACATCGTGGAATCTCGAGATTCCGGGTATGGTCCTTTTCGGACCATCCGGGAACGGCGATGTGTGACTGCAGGCCATGACCTCGCCCGACCTTCCCGCCGAACTGAAAGCCGCGCTCGATGGCAAGCTGCGCGGATTTTCGCGCAATGAGGGCGCCGGCCGCGCCGCATCGATCTCGAAAACCTATCGAGACGGCGGCGGTTCTGACGGCATCCGCTCCGAGGCCGATGCGCTGGCCTATGCCCTGGCGCGGATGCCCGCGACTTACGCGGCCGTGATCGCAACCCTGAATGCGCTGGTCGCGATCCGGCCTGACTTCGCGCCCGCAAATCTGCTCGATGTCGGCGCCGGACCGGGGACCGCCACATGGGCCGCCGCCGAAGCGCTGCCGTCGCTACAAAGCTTCCTGTTGCTGGACACCAATCGCGCATTGCGTGAATTGGCGCTTGACCTGGCTCAGGGCAGCCACCGCCTGCGCGCGGCGATCTATCAGCCCGGCGAAGCTCATACCAAGCTCGCGACGGCGGAGGCGGCCGACCTCGTGGTCGCAAGCTACGTGATCGGTGAACTCGGCGAGGTCGAGCGAAGCCGGCTCGCCGAACTGATGTGGGCCAGGACCCGCGACACGCTGCTGGTCGTCGAACCCGGCACGCCCGCCGGCTATGCGCGGATCATCACGTTGCGGGAACAACTGATCGCGTCAGGTGCGCGCGTCCTGGCCCCCTGCCCGCATGACCGGCAATGTCCGCTCGCGGCGCCGGACTGGTGCCATTTCACGCAGCGCCTGCCCCGCTCGCGCGCGCACAGGCAACTCAAGGGCGCGGAGCTTCCGTTCGAGGATGAGCGGTTCAGCTATGTCGCGTTGACGCGCGCACCACTCGCGCAACATCCGGCGCGGCTGCTGGCCCAGCCGGTTGTCAGCAAGGTCGAGATTGCCGCAAAGCTCTGCACATCCGGCGGCCTCGTCCTGGCACGCGTGCCCCGCCGCGCCAAGACCGACTATGCGCGCGCCCGGCGCTGGCGATGGGGCGACGCCGTGACGGATTCGTAGGCAGCCTCTTGAACTATTGGCCGGCTTGCCCCGCCAGTTCTGGATAGGTTCCGCTGTCCGGACGCAGCCGAATTCACGGCCTTCGGCTGAATAATGACGCGTGCAGTGATTATTCGCCGGCGCTTCGTCTAAAGAATTGAATTCTCCCTTGTTTCTGCCATGTTCGCGCCCAAAGCAGATCGGTCAAGCGACGGTCGCGCCAGCGACCCGGGGGCGTAAGGGAAATTCATGGCCAAGCCAGTAGTGATTGTAGTAGGCGCCGATAAAGGCGGGGTCGGCAAGACGACTGTGTCGCGCACCTTGCTCGACTATTTCAGCGCCAACAACGTGCCGACTCGCGCGTTCGATACGGAGTCGCCGCGTGGAACGCTGAAGCGCTTCCACCCCGAGATCACCGAAATCGTCGACATGACGACGACTTCGGATCAGATGAAGATCTTCGACACGCTGAATGCGGCGAGTCCGTCGGTCACCGTGATCGACGTCCGCGCCGGCCTGTTGTCCCCGGCGCTCGCCTCGTTGCGCGACATCGGTTTCCTCGACGCCGCCCGGTCCGGACAGATCACCTTTGCCGTGTTCCACATATTGGGCCCCTCGATCGCCTCGCTGGATGAAATCGCCGAGACCGCGAATTTCATGCAGGGCGCCAAGTATTTCCTGGTGAAGAACTTCATCAACGATACCCAGTTCTTCCAGTGGGACCAGGCGACCTACAACAGCTATTTCCACCGCATAAAGGATGCGACCGAACTCACCATCCCCAAGCTCAACGAAATGGCCTATGAGCAGGTCGAGGTAGCGTCGGTGCCGTTCCTGAAATTCGTCGCCAACAAGGGTACGGCCGACGATGCCGCGAATTATTCCTTCGTGTTGCGCGGCTATGTCCGCCACTGGCTCGCCAATGTCTGGAGCGAGTTCGACCGCATCAAGTTGACCGACCTGGTCGGCGTCAACAAGGCGAACATCCGCAGCGGCGAAAAATAATTGCGGCCCGGACGGGATTGGACTGGATCGGGCGGTGAATTCGCCCGATAAAATCGCGTGATGAGCCATACGCCCGTCTACATCATCTGTTCACCCCGGCCCCTCGTCGGCAAGACGCTGGTCGCTCGGCTGCTGAGCGAGTTCCTGTTGCTGAAAGATGGAACGGTGACGGCGTTCGACATCAACCTGAAGGAACCGTCGCTGCTCGACTATCTGCCGCGACTGACCGAAACCGCCGACGTCGACAACACTTTCGGCAAAATGCAGCTGATGGACCGCGTGATCGTCAATGACGGCGTCGCCAAGGTGATCGACCTCGGTTTCCACGCATTCGATGAATTCTTCAAGATGTGCGACGAGATCGGCTTCATGAAGGAAGCCGCGCGGCGCCGCGTTGCCCCCATCATCCTGTTCATGGCCGATACGGACCGCGTCTCGGCGCGCGGTCACGACACCTTGCTGCAGCAAATTCCGGCGTCCGCGCTCGTCACCGTCGACAATGAATATGTGTTGCGGGGCGAACTTCCGGTCGCATTCTCGCACGGCCGGCTGCTTCGCGTCGCCGCGCTGCCGGCGTTCCTGAAGACCTATATCGACCGGCTGACGTTCTCGTTCACCAACTACCTGCGGAACGAGAAGGACGCATCGACCGAACTCAACCAATGGATTCGCCGCAACTATCTCAGCTTCCGCGAGTTGGAGCTGAATCTCATTCTACAGAGATAAACGGAATACTTCGTCGTCCGGCCCTGGCGCACAATTGCGCGCGAGTTGGCGGGGGACGACTAATGGGATATTCGGCCGAAGCAAAAAACGCTTCAATGCCCCTCGAACGTCATCAGCGTCCGCACCGAGACGTCCATCGCCCGCAATTTCGCCGCGCCGCCGAGATCAGGCAGGTCGATGATGAAGCAGGCCGCGACCACATCGGCGCCGATCTGGCGCAGCAACCTGACCGCACCCTCCGCGGTGCCGCCGGTGGCGATGAGATCGTCGACCAGGATCACCCGCTCGCCCGGATGGATCGCATCGGCGTGCATTTCCATTTCGTCGAGCCCGTATTCCAGCGAATAGGCGATCCGCACCGTGGTGTGCGGCAGCTTGCCTTTCTTGCGGATCGGCACGAAACCCGCCGAAACTTGATGGGCGACCGCGCCGCCGAGAATGAAGCCGCGCGCCTCGATCCCGGCCACCTTGTCGATCTTCGAACCGGCCCACGGGTGCACCAGTTCGTCGACCGCGCGGCGGAAGGCACGCGCATCGCCCAACAGCGTGGTGATGTCGCGAAACAGGATCCCCGGTTTCGGGTAATCCCGAATGGTGCGAACGGCGGCCTTCAGGTCATAGTCAAACGTCATCGTTCTCACTTCCAATCCTTCATGGCGATCAATTGGTCGGCACGCCCAGCCTGAATGCATTCTCGACGATGCGCAGGCCGACCTCGCCGCCAAGCGACATCAGCGACTCCGGATGGAACTGCACGCCGCCGACCGGCAGTGTCTTGTGCTCGATCGCCATGGCGACGCCATCCTCGGTGCTCGCCGTCACAACGAGCACGTCGGGCATGCTGTCGCGCTCGACAAACAACGAATGGTAGCGGCCGATCACGATTTCATCGGGCAGATTTCTCATCAGCTGCCCGCCGCGCACCTCGACCCGCGACGGCCGGCCGTGCGCCGGCTGAGCGAGTTGACCAAGTTGGCCGCCGAAATACTCGCCGATCGCCTGCACGCCGAGGCAGACGCCGAACACGGGCAGTTTCCTGGACAGCGCCGTATCGATGGTCTTGGCGATACCGAAATCCTCGGGCCTGCCGGGGCCCGGCGACAACACCAGCAGATCGTATTTGTTGGTGCTGAGCATCTGCTGCGCGTGGACGTATCGCACGACGGTAACAGCCGCGCCGACCTGGCGAAAATAATCCGCCAGCATGTGCACGAAACTATCGTCATGATCGATCAGCAGCACGCGCTTGCCCGAACCGGTGGCATCCGGCGCGAACGACGACAACGGTTTCGCCGGATCGCCGCGCAGCGCCTGAAACAGCGCGGCCGCCTTGACCTGGCATTCGCGATCCTCGGCGGCGGGATCCGAATCGAACAGGCAGGTGGCGCCGACGCGCACCTCGGCGAGGCCATCCTTCATGCGGATGGTGCGGATCGTCAGGCCGGTATTGATACTGCCGTCGAAATTGATGGCGCCGATCGCGCCGGCATACCAGCGCCGCGACGAGCGCTCATTGTCTTCGACGAACTGCATCGCCCACAGTTTTGGCGCACCGGTCACGGTCACCGCCCAGGCGTGGGTCAGGAAGGCGTCGAGCGCGTCGAACCCCGGGCGCAGGATGCCCTCGACGTGATCGACGGTGTGGAACAGCTTGGAATAGGTCTCGATCTGCCGCCGCGCCAGCACCTTGATGCTGCCGGGCACACATACCCGCGCCTTGTCGTTACGATCGACATCGGTGCACATGTTGAGTTCGAATTCGTCTTTTTCGGAATTCAGCAATTGCCGGATCTGCTCGGCGTCGCCGATCGCGTCGGAACCCCGCGCGATGGTGCCGGAGATCGGGCAGGTCTCGACGCGTCTGCCGTCGGAGCGCACGAACATTTCCGGTGAAGCCGACACCAGGAATTCGCCGTCTCCGAGATTCATCAGCGCGCCGTAGGGCGAGGGATTGATCCGGCACAGCCGCTGGAATACTTCCGCCGGCGAACGCTCGCAGGGCTCGGCGAACAATTGGCCCGGGACCGCCTCGAACAGATCGCCCCGCGCAAACGCAGCGCGCGCGGTTTCGACGGTGGCCTGATATTCACCGGCCGCGTGATCGGCAAAGCCCTGTCTTGCTGTCCTGGCATAGATGCTTTCCGCCGACACCCGTGCCAGCCCGGCGGTGGACTTTCCCTTCCAGGCGTATTCGTAGCTCAGTTCAACGCCGCGCCCGGTGGCGCGGTCGTAAGCGAGCAAGCGGTCCGGAATATAGAGCACGATGTCGCGCTGGTCGCTTGCGCGGGCGCGCTTCTGCACGAGGTCTTCGATCTGGAACACGAGGTCATAGGCGAAGGCGCCGAACAGGCCGAGCAACGGATCTTCATTGGCACCCAACGCCGCCACCAGCGCGCGCACCAGCGACATCACGCTGGCGCGGCGGGTACGCTGGTCTTCATCGACCGGCGCCGCGCCGCGCACGATGTGGCCGGTCAGACGCGTCGCGCTTTTCTCCGAAATGACGACACTGGGTTCGTGCAGGGTATCGCCCAGGAAGGCGATCAGCACCTCGCCGCGGCCGTTCAAGGCCGACAGCGAAAAGTTGGGTCCGATGGTTTCCAGCTGCAGCGGCGGATCGGCGAAGCCGAGATCGAAACTCTCATACCGCCCGGGGACCGTGGTACCCGAGGACAGCACCACGCCGCGGCGGCGATCGAGCAGATCGATCAGTTCGTCCAGCCGGTTGGCGCCGCCGGTGAACTGCTCCACCGACCGGGAAACCTCGAGGCCGCCCTTGGTCCGGTATTCGCTGTGGTCGGGAAGTGAAAAGGCTGTCCTGTTCATGTGATCCTCTTACGAAAGTTGCCGAGGGAACGCCACACAGGACAAACGAAAGGCCGTCGCACTGCGATGACGGCCCTTTGACGATTGGAGAAAATGGAATCGCAACCGGCCACCTCTAGGAGGTGGGCCACCACAGACGAACTGGACGGACAACGGCGCTCATGGCGGAATAAACACCATGGCTATACCCGTTCGTCAAGCAACGAATCCCTCGAACACGGTGATGGGATCGCCGGATCGGGGCCCGTCATGCCTCCATCGGGAACCCACGGGACCGGGCATCTCCGCGGGCACAAGCGGGAAAAGCGCGCTCCGCCTGCGCCCCTCCTGCCGTGCCTCACCCCAAATGCTTCCTGAAGAACTCGGTGGCGCGACCCCAGGCCAGTTCGGCGGCCTTGCGATCGTGCACCGACACGCGCTGCTCGTTGACGAAGGCGTGCTCGGCATCGTAGCGGAATAATTCGAGCGACTTTCCGGCCGCCTTCATGCCCTGCTCGAACGCATCGACCAGTTGGGGCGTGCACCAATCGTCCTTGTTGGCGAAATGCGCCTGCAGCGGAATCTTGATATCCGAAGGCTTCGCGGCGGCTTCGGGCGGAATGCCGTAGAACACCACGCCCGCCGTCAGCTCGGGGATCTTGGCCGCGCCGATGATGGTCACCGCGCCGCCGAGGCAGAAGCCGGTCAGGCCGACCTTGGCGCCGTTTTTACCGAGATATTGCGTCGCCCCGCGAACGGTCTGTGTGGTGGCGTCGATGAAATCCAGCGAGTTCATCTCTTTGCCGGCAGCATCCGTGTCATGATAGGGCACCACCTTGCCCTTGTAGAGATCGGGCGCCAGCGCGTCGAAGCCGGCCACCGCAAAACGGTCGCACAGCCCCTTGATCTGGTCCGACAATCCCCACCACTCCTGAATGACGATGACCCCGGGCGCGTTGCCGCGTGCGGCGTTGGCGAGATAACCGGTGGCCTCCTTGCCGTCAGGACGTTTGAACGTGATGCTGGTGCCCATGAGGACCTCCTCGAATTGCGTGGGTTGCCGGTTGGCCGGCATTTTGTCCGTTGCGCGTCCGCGATGCAATGCACGGCTTCGTGGCGAACCAGAATTGATAGTTCACGCTTGGCGCGCTCCGGAATGGCCCGCCTCATCTGCCCCAACAAAAAAAGCCCCAGCAGGGGCTTTTTTCAAGTCTGGATCGGCTTTCTCGGGTCAATGGGCGTTAGCCCAGACCTTCTTCTTAGTGAAGTACATCAGGCCCGCGAACAGGATCAGGAAAACGAAAACCTGCAAGCCGATCCGCTTGCGCGCTTCCATGTGCGGCTCCGCGGCCCACATCAGGAACGTGGTGACGTCATGGGCGTATTGCGGGACCGTGGCCGGCGCGCCGTCGTCGAATGTCACCTGGCCGTCGCTGAGCGGCTTCGGCATCTTGATGGCGTGGCCCGGGAAGTACTTGTTGTAATACGAGCCGTCCGGGATGGAAACGTCGGCCGGCTTGTCGACGAAGCCTTGCAAGATCGCGCTGACGTAGTTCGGACCCTGCTCCTGGAACTGGGTGAAGAAATCGAAGATGAACTTCGGGAAGCCGCGCTCGTAGGAGCGTGCCTTGGTGATCAGGGACAGGTCCGGAGGGGCTGCGCCGCCATTGGCCACGCGCGCGGCCTGCTCGTTCGGGAACGGCGCGGGGAAATAATCCGCGGGCCGACCCGGCCGCTCGAACATCTCGCCCTGATCGTTCGGCCCGTCCTTGATCTTGTAATCGGATGCGAACGCGGCGGCCTGGGCATTCGAGTATCCCGGACCGCCGGGATCGGCCAGATTTCGGAATGCGATGTAGTTGAGCGAGTGACAGGCGGAGCAGACCTCCTTGTAGACCTTCAAACCCCGCTGCAACGACGCGCGATCATACTTGCCGAAAGGGCCGGCGAACGACCACTTCTGCGACGGCGGCACGGCATCTTCCGCAGCCCGGGCGTTCCGGGCGCTTCCCGCGAACAGGGTGCCTGCCACCGCAAGCGCGATCACGGTGGACACCATCGGTGTCTTTCTGCTGCCGGTTTTCGCCAATACGTCGTCGGCGATCGAATTCGGGAGCGGCAGCGGCGTCTCGATCCGGCTCAACAGCGGCAGCAGGATCAGGAAGTAGGCGAAGTAGCAGACCGTCAGAACGCGCCCGGCGATTACATAGATGCCTTCCGGCGGTTGCGCGCCGAGATAACCCAGCAGCACGCAGACCACGACGAAAATCCAGAAGAACTGCTTGGCCAGCGGACGATACCGCGACGAGCGCGTCTTGGCGCTGTCGAGCCAGGGCAGGAATGCCAGCACGACGATCGCCGAGAACATCGCAATGACGCCGGCGAGCTTGTTCGGGATCGAGCGCAGGATCGCGTAGAACGGCAGATAGTACCATTCGGGCACGATGTGCGCCGGGGTCACGCCGGGGTTGGCGGGAATGTAGTTGTCGGCGTCGCCGAGATAGTTCGGCATGTAGAAGATGAACCAGGCAAAGAACAGGAAGAAGCAGGAGACGCCGAACAGATCCTTGATGGTCGCGTAGGGCGTGAATGCGACGGTGTCCTTTTCGGTCTTCGGCTCGACCCCGGCCGGGTTGTTCTGGCCGGCGACGTGCAGCGCCCAGACGTGCAGCACCACGACGCCGGCGATCACGAACGGCAGCAGATAGTGCAGCGAGAAGAAGCGATTCAGGGTCGGATTGCCGACGGAATAGCCGCCCCACAGCAGGGTCACGATGCTCTCGCCGACATAGGGGATGGCGGAGAACAGGTTGGTGATCACGGTGGCGCCCCAGAAGCTCATCTGGCCCCACGGCAGCACATATCCCATGAAGCCGGTCGCCATCATCAGGAGATAGATGATGACGCCGAGGATCCAGAGCACCTCGCGCGGCTCCTTGTATGACCCATAGTACAGGCCGCGGAACATGTGGATGTAGACGGCGAAGAAGAACATCGACGCGCCGGCCGCATGGATGTTGCGCAACATCCAGCCGTAATTGACGTCGCGGACGATGCTTTCGACGGATTTGAAAGCGAGATCGGCGTTCGGCGTGTAGTGCATCGCCAGGATCACGCCGGTGAGGATCTGCACCCCGAGCATCATCGACAGGATGGCGCCGAACGTCCACCAGTAGTTCAGGTTGCGCGGCGTCGGGTAGGCCACGAAGGAGGAATGGACGAGGCCAAAAATCGGGAGACGCCGTTCAATCCACCTCAAAGCGGGATTGGTCGGCTGGTAGTCTGATGGTCCGCTCATGATGCGATCCTGAGGAATTAAAAAACGACGCGATCGGTCTGAAATCTCGGAGATCCAACCCGAGATTTAGCCGATCTGGATTTTGCTGTCGGAAACGAATTGATAGGGCGGCACCGCAAGGTTCAGGGGTGCCGGCCCCTGGCGAATACGGCCGGAGGAGTCGTATTGCGAACCGTGGCACGGGCAGAAGAAGCCATCGTAGTTGCCTTCATGCGCGATCGGAATGCAGCCGAGATGGGTGCAGATGCCGATCACGACGAGCCACTGATCGTGGCCGGCCTTGACCCGGGATTCATCGGTCTGCGGATCGGGAAGGCTCGAGACCGGCACCGCGCGAGCTTCTTCGATCTGCTTCTTGGTGCGATGGCTGATGTAGATCGGCTTGCCGCGCCAGAACACCTTGATGTCCTGCCCTTCGGCGATCGGCGTCAAATCGACCTCGATCGGGGCGCCGGCCGCAATCGTCGAAGCGTCGGGATTCATCTGGGAAATGAGCGGCCAGACCGTAAGGGCTCCACCCACCGCAGCAGCGGCTCCTGTTGCAACAAAGAGGAAATCACGGCGTGTCGAGCCCGCCGAAGACGCTGTCGTCACGTTTCCAAACCCTTTCTCAGCTGCCGCCGGCGGAACCGCCCCGGCGACTCCCATATGAGCCGAGGAGAGGCTGCCGGCGCCCGCGGCCCCCCGCGGCGGCATTAAGACCACTTCGTCCCAGCCAGATTGGGCGGAACAGGCAATCCAGAATCGTTCTATTGGCACCCTTGCCGGGCGAGCGCAAGCCCGCTATCGGCAGACATGCGTGCAATGCACTAAATCTGCACGGGGCTATGATTATTCAGACATTTCACGAGGACCGAAGGGCCGTCAGCGGCCCGTAACCGAATGCAGATCGCACTTTACCAGCCCGACATTCCGCAGAACACCGGGACGATTCTTCGTCTTTGTGCGTGCCTGAATGTGGCCGCCCATATCATCGAGCCCGCCGGCTTTCCGGTGTCCGACCGGCACTTCCGCCGCGCCGGGATGGATTACCTCGATCAGGTGACGATTACCCGGCACAACTCGTGGTCAAAATTCAACGAATGGCGTCACGAAAAACGCTACCGGCTGATCCTGTTTACGACCAAAGCCGCCGGCTCGTATCTTGATTATCGTTATGATGGCGCCGACATCCTGTTGTTCGGGCGTGAATCCGCGGGCGTCCCGGAGGATGTCGCCATTGCGGCCGACGCCCGGCTGGTGATCCCGATCAAGCCCGGCCTGCGTTCGCTCAATGTTGCCATGGCCGCGGCGATGGCCTTGGGCGAGGCGCTGCGGCAGACCAATTCAGGCCATGATCCCGAAAAGTCGACGTCGGTTTTCGGAAAAGATCATGCCCAAACGGAAAAGTAGCCAGGAGACGACGCGGTGAGTTATGCGGTGAAGGAAATCTTTTTGACCCTGCAGGGTGAAGGCGCCCATGTCGGTCGCGCCGCGGTGTTTTGCCGGTTCTCGGGCTGTAACCTCTGGAGCGGCCGCGAGCAGGATCGCGCCACGGCAACCTGCCGGTTTTGCGACACCGATTTTGTCGGGACCGACGGCACGCTGGGCGGCCGCTATGCATCCGCGGAAGCACTCGCCGATGTTATCGAGACGCAATGGACCGGCGCCAATGCCAATCGCTATGTGGTGCTGACCGGCGGCGAGCCGCTGCTGCAGGTGGATAGCGCGCTGATCGATGCGCTTCATGCCCGCGGCTTCAGCATCGGGGTCGAGACCAACGGCACCATCGAACCGCCGGACGGCATGGACTGGATCTGCGTCAGTCCGAAGGCCGGCGCTGAACTGGCGGTACGCCGCGGCCACGAGCTCAAACTCGTTTACCCGCAGGCCGATGCCGTGCCGGAGGCCTTCGCCGACCTCGCCTTCGAACGCTTTTCGCTGCAGCCGATGGACGGACCGGACGTGCTTGAAAATACCGCCCGCACGGTGGATTACTGCCTGCGTCATCCGCAATGGCGGCTCAGCCTGCAGACGCACAAGACGCTTGGCATCAGATAGAGTTTGGATTTGCCGATGTGGGAGTTGACGAAGTCGTTCCGGTTCGAGGCCGCGCATGCGCTGCCGGGAACAACGCTGGGTGCAGCCAGCGAGGAAATTCACGGCCACTCGTTCCGGGCCGAGGTGACGGTGCGCGGCCAGCCCGACCCGGCGACCGGAATGGTGGTCGACCTCGGCCGTCTCGAGCGCAGCATGGCGGACGTGCAGAAGATGCTCGACCACAAGATGCTCAACCGGGTCGACGCCCTCGGGCCGCCGACGCTGGAGAACCTTTCGCGCTTCATCTGGGAACGGGTTCAGAGCGCCGGCCAGGTCACGCGGGTGAGCGTCCACCGCGACAGCTGCAACGAGAGCTGCAGCTATTTCGGTCCGCGGGAATAGGCCCGGACATGGACGTCTCCGTTATCGACAATCGCAAGGCGCTCGCGCGCAGCTGGTTCGAGACCCTGCGCGACGATATTTGCGCGGCCTTCGAGCACCTGGAAGACGACGCGCCGGCCTCTCTCTACTCCGGAGCAGCGGGGCGCTTCGTGCGCAGCCCCTGGGACCGCACCGACCACGCGGGCCGGCCCGGCGGCGGTGGCATGATGTCGATGATGCACGGGCGGCTGTTCGAAAAGGTCGGCGTGCATTGTTCGACGGTGCACGGCGAATTTTCACCGGAATTTCGCGCGCAGATTCCCGGTGCCGATGAAGATCCCGCTTTCTGGGCGTCGGGCGTTTCGGTGATCGCGCATCTGCGCAGTCCGAATGTCCCGGCCGTCCACATGAACACCCGTTTCGTCGTCACCACCAAGGCGTGGTTCGGCGGAGGCTCCGATCTTACTCCGGTGCTCGATCGGCGCAGAACTCAACAAGACCCCGACACGGTCGCCTTCCATGCCGCGATGCAGGCTGCCTGCGAGGCGCATTCGGCCACCGTATCCTACGAAGAATACAAGAAATGGTGCGACGAATATTTCTATCTGCCGCATCGCAAGGAAGCGCGCGGCATCGGCGGCATCTTCTACGATCGGCTCGACAGCGGCAACTGGGATGCCGACTTCGCCTTTACCCGGGACGTCGGCGGCGCGTTCCTGAAAATTTATCCCGAACTGGTTCGGCGCAATTTTGAAGCGCCCTGGACCGCGGCCGACCGGGAAGAACAGTTGATCCGGCGCGGGCGCTACGTTGAATTCAACCTGCTTTACGACCGCGGCACCACCTTCGGCCTGAAGACCGGCGGCAATGTCAACTCGATCCTGTCGTCGATGCCGCCCGAGGTAAAGTGGCCATAGCGCCGAGCTAAAGCAGCTGGCGCAGGGCCGAGGATATCATCACGACGCCGCCGGCGATGACCGCGACGTCGAGAATCGCGGTGTGAATATGCACCGGCATGCGCTCGACGAAGGCGCGGGCGAGAAAAGCCCCCGGCAACGCCACGATGCCGATCAATAGCGCGAAAGCGAGCACTTGGGGACTGACCGCGCCGGCCAATCCAAACACCGAAATCTTGATGACGCTGGTCGCGAGCGAAATCACCGCGTCGGTGGCGATCACGGCCGCACCCTCCAGGCCCGCCGCCATCAGCAGCGACAGCAGGATCACGCCCGATCCCGAGGTGCCGCCGACCAGCACGCCGTAACCGACCGCACCGGCGGCCAGCCCGGGATCGCCGATCCTGACGTCGCGACGCCGCAGCAGACGACGCAGCGGCACGCTCGATATCAACATGGCGCCGATCACCACCGCTGCGCCGGCGCTTGTCAGCCGTGTATAGCCGTAGGCACCGAGCGCGGTCGTCAGTGCCGCGGCGCCGGTTACGATCAGCGCGCGGCGGCGGTCGGCATAGCGCAAATAAGCGACGAACCGGCTGAGGTTGGTGAAGATCGAGGAGATCGCGATGATCGGAACCACCGGGCCGGCGCCGATCAGCGGCACCAGCACCAGCGGCATCAATGCGCCGGTGCCATAGCCGGCGAGACCGCCGACGACGGCGGCGAACAACGACATGCCGGCAACCAGCACAAGTTGCGCCGGGGAAATATCAGCGAAGCCGGAAAGCAGGCTCACAGCCGATGATCGCGAGTAAAACGCGCCACGGTCTGGTCGGCGATCGCGCGCAGCGCCGGCCCTTCCGGCGGAAAATCCGCGGCGAGCCATGCGTCTTCGGCAAGCGTCAATACATGGCCGAGCGCCGGACCTTCGGCGATGCCGCGCGCGATGAAATCGGCCGCCTTCAGCGGAAATTTCGGCGCATGCCAGCGCTCGGGCAAGGTCGCAAGCTGCCGCCACGCGGACGAATCCGAGGCCTCCCCCGAGCGCGCCCACGCCATCAGCAGCCGGTCGCGGTAGCGATCCGCGCCGAGCCGATAGAGCCGCCGCCGGGCGGTCGCCTCGTCCATTCCCGCCAGCCGCCACCAACGATGGCCCATGGAATCGAGCGCCTTGGTCTCGTTGTTGGCCAACCGCAAGCGGGCGCCGAGCCGTTTGGCGTCCTCGGTTACGGCTACCGCCAGTGCGCCGAGCCGGCGAATGGCGTCGGGATCGAGGCCCAGCGCGCGCTCCACCGAAATCATGGCGGCAAACGGTCCGGTGTAGGCGACGCCGCCGAAAACCGGCAACAGCAATCCGCCATCGGCCATGGCCGTGACGGCACCGGCCGCGCCTTCCGCGATCACGAGTTTCAATATTTCCATCCGCATGCGCTCGGCCGAAAGCGTTGCAAGACCGTCGCGGCCGGCGATGCACGCAAGATAGCCTTCCCGATCCGGCTCGCCGGCGCCATAGGCGGCGTGGATGCGGAAGAACCGCAGGATGCGCAGATAGTCCTCGGCGATACGCCGGTCCGGATCGCCGATGAAGCGCACACGCCTGGCGGCAATGTCTTCGAGTCCGCCGACGTAATCATGGATGACGCCGGCGGCGTCGACGGAGAGACCGTTGATGGTGAAATCGCGCCGCTCCGCATCGCGCTTCCAGTCGCGGCCGAACGCAACCTTCGCCTTGCGGCCGAAGGTCTCGATGTCCTCGCGCAACGTGGTGACTTCGAACGGTTGGGCTTCAACGACCAGCGTCACGGTGCCGTGCTCGATACCGGTCGGCACGCTTTTGATGCCGGCCGCCTTGGCGCGGCGGATCACTTCCGCGGGCAAGGCGGTGGTGGCGATATCGATGTCTCCGGTCGATATCCCGAGCAGCGCATTGCGAACCGCCCCGCCGACCACGCGCGCTTCGGCGCCGTCGCCGCTGAGCAGGTGGAGCACGCGCGCGGCCGGACCCGATCTGAGCCAAGCCGCGTCGAGTGCGCGCGCACCGTTCATTTTGCAACTCCGGGAACGAGCTTGCCGTTCTCGATATGCGCCGGAATGTAGGTCGAATTGGGTGGACCGCCGGAAAAATTCGCGAGCAGAACTAAACTGATCAAGACCAACACCACTGAACCGAGTGCCAGCTTGGCAATCGTCGACACCGGCCACGATGTCGGCGTCACCAAGCCGGAGCGTGTCGCGAGCAAAAACAAAGCGTAGACCACAAACGGGATGAGGAAAATTCCGACTTCCGTCAAAGCCGGACGGATCATAGCAGGTAAATCCGTTCGTAAAGCACCCGCAGAATGCCCGCGGTCGCGCCCCAGATATAACGTTCCGCAAACGGCATCGCATAGAAGGAACGCGGTATGCCGCGAAATTCCTTGCTGTGCAGCTGATGGTTCTCGGCGTTCATCAGGAATGCCAGCGGCACCTCGAACGCCTCGTCGACTTCGGCCGGGTTGATGCTCAGCTCAAAGCCAGGCGCCACCCGTGCCACCGTCGGCAGGATGCGAAATCCGAAACTGGTCGCGTACAGATCGAGATAACCGATCGGATCGATGAACTCGCGGCCGAGGCCGATCTCCTCACGGGCCTCGCGCAGCGCGGCATCCAGCGGCGAGCCGTCGGTGGCGTCGATCTTGCCGCCGGGAAACGAGATTTGGCCGGCGTGATCGTTGAGATGCGCGGCGCGCTGGGTCAGCAGCACGGTCGGTTCGGGGCGATCCACCACCGCGATCAACACCGCGGCCGGCCTGATCGGCCGTTCGCGCGCAATCATTTGCAGCATGCGATCGGTGCCCTGATCTCCGCCCGGCGGAATAATGCTTGGATCGGTCAAGCCTGCCGGGACATCGAAGCGAAGCCGCGCGCGGGCGCGGTCGAAGAACTCCGCGGAGCTGATCGCTTTGGATTCCGGCCTCAACATCGGCTCGTTCAACGGGCGCCCCTCACCTGTTCCGCATCGGCCATCGCGAAGAATTCGCCGCCCGACATGATCCCGAACATTGCGCGACCATCGACCACTCGCTCCTCGCCGATGTCAACCAGATCGTAGTAGATCGCCCTTGTCACTTTGGCCCAGAGGTCGGCGCGAACGTGCAGATACGGCATCAATCCGCCGTCGGCGGCGGTCTCGAATCGCAGCCGGTGTGCAGCATCGCAACCCACCCAGTCGTCGACATTGGTCCGGAACCGCAGCAGCTCGCCCCGGCTGTCATTTTCCCTGATCATCTCGACGGCGAGGAACGGCGCATCGTCGACGCGAATGCCGACCTTCTCCACCGGAGTAACCAGGAAGTGCTTGCCGTCCTCACGCTTGAGAATCGTCGAGAACAGCCGCACCAGCGCCGGCCGCCCGATCGGCGTTCCCATGTAGAACCAGGTGCCGTCGCTGCCGATTCGCATGTCGAGATCGCCACAGAACGGCGGATTCCACAGATGCACCGGCGGTAAGGCTTTGCCGGCGCCGCTCGCCGTGTCCCGTGCGGCGGCGGTCAGGCCATCAAGGCCTTGATGCGTGGTCTGCCCTTGCTTCGCCATGGTTTACCCCGAATGTGAACGCCTCAATCTGGCATGATTGGTGCAAGTGTCCGAGTGCAGGAATTCGGCGTGTTCCCTGGCCGGGACCGGAGCCGAAATCCTGCCTCAGCTCGCTATATCGTGATGCCGCTCATGTCCCGGAATACCCATAAGATGGGGATAGTTTAATTCAACAAATACATGGCCTTCGCATAAGTTTAGCATGGGGTACATGGCATGACGGCGCGATCGGCGGCGTCTGCTGCAGGGAGTGACCAATGGCTGGCGTGGACAGTGTTGAAAAACTCGAAGACGTAATCGTCCGCTCGGCCGAACAGGTCGCCGGCCAGATTCGCGCGGCCAAGGAAGCGATCGCGACCGTCATCTTCGGTCAGGACCGCGTGGTTGAAAACACCCTGGTGACGATCCTGTCCGGAGGCCACGCGCTGCTGATCGGCGTTCCCGGTCTCGCCAAGACCAAGCTGGTTGAAACCCTGGGCGTCACGCTCGGGCTTGACGCCAAGCGTGTCCAGTTCACGCCGGACCTGATGCCATCCGACATCCTCGGCGCCGAGGTGCTGGACGAAAGCAGCACCGGCAAGCGCTCGTTCCGCTTCATCGCCGGCCCGGTGTTCGCGCAGCTTCTGATGGCCGACGAGATCAACCGTGCCAGCCCGCGCACGCAGTCGGCGCTGCTGCAGGCGATGCAGGAGCAACACATCACGGTGGCGGGCGCGCGGCACGACCTGCCGAAGCCGTTCCACGTGCTGGCAACGCAAAATCCGCTGGAGCAGGAAGGCACCTATCCGCTGCCGGAAGCCCAGCTCGATCGCTTCCTGATGGAGATCGACGTCGATTATCCGGATCGCGACGCCGAGCGGCGCATTCTGTTCGAAACCACCGGCGCGGAAGAAACGCTGGCCAAGGCCGCCATGGACGCCGACATCCTGCTCACCGCGCAACGGCTGGTGCGGCGCTTGCCGGTCGGTGATTCCGTCGTCGAAGCCATCCTCTCGCTGGTTCGCTCCGCGCGCCCCGGTCCGGAAGGTGGCGAGACCGGCAAGCTGATCGCCTGGGGACCGGGTCCTCGCGCCAGTCAGTCGCTGATGCTCGCCGTTCGCGCCCGCGCTTTGCTCGACGGCCGCCTCGCGCCTTCGATCGACGACGTGCTCGACCTCGCCGAGCCCGTTCTCAAACACCGCATGGCGCTTACCTTCTCGGCGCGCGCCGAGGGCCGCACCATTCCCGACGTGATCCGGCAATTGAAATCGCGGATCGGTTGATGGCGGCGGAGAACAAGCACGCCGGCGGGGAAATCACAGCAATCCGACGTGCCGACGGCGAGAGCCGAACGCTCGCCGCCTCGCTGCCGCGCCTGGTACTTGAAGCGCGCCGCATCGCTGCCAATGTGATTCACGGCCTGCATGGTCGGCGTCGCGCCGGCGCCGGCGAAAGTTTCTGGCAATACCGCCGCTTCAATTCCGGCGAGCCGTCGCAGAGCGTCGACTGGCGCCGCTCGGCGCGCGACGACCATCTTTACGTCCGCGAACAGGAATGGGAAGCCGCGCACACGATCTGGCTGTGGCCGGACCGTTCGCCGTCGATGGCGTTTGCCTCCAAACAGGCGCGCGACAGCAAGCTGGAACGCGGCCTGATCGTGACGTTCGCGCTCGCAGAGCTTCTGGTCGCGGGCGGCGAACGGGTCGGCGTCCCCGGTCTGATGAATCCCACCTCAAGCCGCAGCGTGATCGACAAGATGGCGCAGGCGATGCTGCATGACGAGGCCGTGCGCCTCAGCCTGCCGCCGTCGTTCGTGCCGTCGGCGCTGGCCGAGATCGTCGTGCTGTCGGATTTCTGGTCGCCGATGACGGAGATCAGGAGCATGCTCGCCGGCTTGTCGGCCTCCGGTGCCCACGGCACGCTGATCCAGATCGTCGACCCCGCGGAAGAAACCTTCCCCTATTCCGGCCGTATCGAGTTCGTCGAGCCGGAAGGCGGCGGCATGATCACCGCCGGCCGCGCCGAACGATGGGCCGGCGATTACGTCGCACGCGTCGCGCTGCATCGCGACGAGATTCGCGCCGAGACCAACAAGCTCGACTGGCTGTTCTCGACCCACACCACCAACCGCTCGGCCGCCGAGTTGTTGCTGTTCCTGCACAGCGGCATGATGGTGAGCAAGGCGAGCGCGCGCTCCGCGACCGTCAAAGCGGGGCGAAGCGCATGATCGCGGGCCTGCCTTTGTCCTTTGCCGAGCCGATGTTGCTGCTCGGGCTGCTGAGCCTGCCGGCGCTGTGGTGGCTGTTGCGGGTGATGCCGCCGCGGCCACGACGCATCGAGTTTCCGCCGACCCGGCTGCTGTTCGATATCGCACCGAAGGAAGAGACGCCGTCGCGGACGCCGTGGTGGTTGACGGCGCTGCGCCTTCTGGCCGCGGCGCTGATCATCCTGGCGGCTGCCGGACCGACCTGGAATCCGCAAAGCGGCGTCGGCGGCAGCAAGGCCGCGCTGGTGATCCTGCTCGACGACGGCTGGAGCGCGGCCGCGAGTTGGGATGTCAGGATCAAGGCCGCGGACGAGTTGATTGCGCAGGCCGACGGCGACCGCCGCGCCGTCGCGCTGGTGCCGCTATCCGAGCCTGCACGCGACATCACCTTGATGCCGGCAGGCACCGCGCGGGTGGCGCTGCGTCAGTTAGTGCCGAAGCCCTACTCCATCGAACGGGTGGAAACACTTCCCGCGATCGGACGTTTCCTGAAGACGACCGGCGACTGTGAACTCACCTGGTTATCGGATGGCGTCGACACCGGACGCGGACCGGAGTTTCTCGAAGGCCTCGGCAAAACCATCGGAGATCGCGCGTTGACGGTTTTCAAGGATGGTATCACTTCGCCGCTGGCACTGGCCGACGCCGAGAATGCCGCAGCCAGGATGACCGTGAAGGTGCTTCGCGCCGACGACGGCATCGCGGGCGGGATCGTGCGCGCCATCGACCTCAAGGGGGCGCCGATCGGCGAGGCCCGCTACAGCTTTGGACCGCAGGATCGCGAGACCGAGGCGGCATTCGATCTTCCCGTCGAATTACGCAACGACATCGCGCGGCTGGAGATATCCGGCGAGCGCTCCGCCGGCGCGGTGCAATTGCTCGACAAGCGGTGGCGGCGGCGGGCGATCGGCATCGTCAGCGGATCGACCAGCGACACCTCGCAGCCCCTGCTGGCATCGACCTTCTATCTCACCCGGGCGCTGGCGCCGTTTGCCGACGTTCGGCTGGGCGATCGCGGCGCCCCACAACAGGTGATCACGCAATTTCTCGACCAGAAACTGCCGATGATCGTACTGGCGGATGTCGGCACGCTGTCGCCGGACATCCGCGAGCGCCTGAGCGCCTGGATCGAACAAGGCGGCGTGCTGGTACGCTTTGCCGGTCCGCGCCTGGCCCAGGCGGATGACGATTTGGTGCCGGTGAAATTGCGCAGCGGTGGCCGCACGTTGGGCGGTAGCCTGACGTGGGAGAAGCCGCAGCATCTTGCATCCTTCGCCGCCGATGGACCTTTCGCCGGTCTCGCCGTGCCCAAGGACATCACGATCAGCCGCCAGGTGCTCGCCGAACCGGATGCGGTATTGGCGACCAGAAGTTGGGCGTCACTGGAAGACGGCACGCCGCTGGTAACGGGCGAGCACCGCGGCAAGGGCCTGGTCAGTCTGTTCCACGTCAGTGCTGATATGCGCTGGTCGGATCTCCCGATGTCGGGTACCTTCGTCGAGATGCTGAGGCGCATCGTCGATCTTTCCGGCTACACGTCGAATCCGGGCCCCGGCCCGGCCGGCGAGAGCAAAGCCGAAACGGTGGCGCCGCTCCGCACGCTGGACGGGTTCGGTGCATTCGGGCCGCCGCCGTCGACCGCAAAGCCGCTTGCCGCCGACTTCCGTGATCGCGCCACGCCGGATCATCCACCGGGATTCTATGGTCCGGCCGACGGTCCGATCGCGGTGAACACGCTTGCGGCCGCCGATCGCATCGCGCCGCTCGATTTTTCGGGCTTGCGGGCGCGCCGCGCCAGTTACACCAATTCCGAACCGCGCGATCTCCGCGGCATCCTGCTATCCTCGTCGCTGGCGCTGTTCCTGATCGACGCAATGATCGTCGCCCTGCTCGGCGCCGGCCTCGCGGCGCTGCTGCGGCGGCGCGCAACCGCGGCGGCGTTGGCCTTCGCTTTCATCTTGGCCGCAATGGGAACGCCCTCGCCGTCCCATGCCGACGAGAAGGACGATTTCGCCATCAAGGCGACCTCGCAGACCCATCTCGCCTACGTCGTCACCGGTAACGCGGACGTCGATTCCATCGTCAAGGCGGGCATGGCCGGACTGACCTTGTTCCTCGCGCAGCGCACCGCGCTCGAAGCCGGCGACCCCGTCGGAATCGATCCGGCGCATGATGAACTGGCGTTCTTCCCGCTGATCTACTGGCCGGTAGTGCCCGGTGCGCCAAAGCCACCGCAAGACGCCATCAACCGGATCGACGCCTATATGAAGCAGGGCGGAACGGTGCTGTTCGATACCCGCGACGCCATCGATGCGCCGCCGGGCGAAAACGGCGCCTCGCAGACCGCGGGGATGCAGACGTTGCGGGAGATTCTCTCCTCGCTCGACGTGCCCGAACTCGAGCCGGTACCGCGCGATCACGTCCTGGCCAAGACTTTCTATCTGCTGCGCGATTTTCCGGGCCGTTTCACCACGGGGCAGACCTGGGTCGAAGCATTGCCGCGCGAGGACGATGATGAAGCCGCCTCGCGTCCCGCCCGCGGCGGCGACGGCGTCTCCCCGATCATCATCACCTCCAACGATCTGGCCGGCGCCTGGGCGATACGTCCGGACGGCCAGGCCATGCTGCCGCTCGCGCCCGGCGAACCGCGGCAACGCGAATTCGCGTTCCGCGCCGGCGTCAACATCGTGATGTACACCCTGACCGGCAACTACAAGGCCGACCAGGTGCATGCACCGGCGCTGATCGAACGGCTCGGGCAATGATGCGCCGTATCAAAACAAGTGCGTCCCATCGTGACCCCGTCCCGGGCCGGCGTGACGGCGTGAGCGAGCGCCATGAACTACGGCATCGCATTCACGCCACTGGTTCCCTCGATCGTGCTCTGGGTCGCGCTTGCCGCGATCGTCGTGATCGCTGCCTTGTTGTTGCTCGGAAGGTCGCGCGGCGCGGCCGTGCGCGTGACCGCGCTGGCGCTGATCGTGCTGGCGCTGGCGAACCCTTCCTTTACCCGCGAGGATCGCGAGCCGCTGTCTTCGGTCGCGGTGGTCGTGGTCGACAAAAGCCCGAGCCAGAGTTTCGGCGAGCGCACGCGCGAAACAGCCGAGGCGCGCGAGGCGCTGGTCGATGATCTGAAAAAGATCAGGGGGCTGGAAGTGCGCGTGGTCGAGGCCGGCCAAGCCGACGGCGAAACCGACGGCACCAGACTTTTCGGTGCATTGTCCTCGGCATTGTCAGATGTCCCGGTCGATCGCGTCGCCGGCGCTTTCATGATCACAGACGGGCGAGTGCATGACATTCCCGCCAACGCCGCCGCGCTGGGATTCCAGGCCCCGGTTCATGCGCTGATCACCGGACGCAAGAACGAACGCGACCGGCGCATCGCGATTTCGGCTGCACCCCGTTTCGGCATCGTCGGTCAGACCCAAACCATCACCTATCGGCTGGACGATCAGGGCGTCAGCGGCGATCGCGCCAAGGTCGTGGTTCGCCGCGACGGCGACGTCATCAACGAACGCACGGTCCTGAGCGGCCAGACCGTCAACGTCGATATCGATATCAAGCACGCCGGCCCCAACATCGTCGAGATCGAAGCCTCGCCGCTCGATAACGAACTGACGCTGGTCAACAACCGCGCGGTGGTTGCGATCGACGGCGTGCGCGACAAATTGCGGGTGCTGCTGGTATCGGGCGAGCCGCATTCCGGCGAACGCACCTGGCGCAACCTGTTGAAATCCGATCCCAGCGTCGATCTCGTGCACTTCACGATTCTGCGGCCGCCAGAGAAGCAGGACGGCACACCGATCAACGAATTGTCGTTGATAGCGTTTCCGACGCGCGAACTGTTCCAGCAGAAGATCAACGAATTCCAGTTGATTATCTTCGACCGCTACGCCCGCCAGGGCGTGCTGCCGATCGCCTATTTCGACAACATCGCGCGTTATGTTCGTGCCGGCGGCGCGGTGCTGGTCTCGGCCGGGCCCGACTACGCATCGACCACCAGCATCTGGCGCACGCCGCTGGACTCGGTATTGCCGGCCGAGCCGGTCGGCGTCACCGAGAAGCCGTTCTATGCGCATCTGAGCGACGCCGGCAAGCGCCACCCGGTGACGCGCGGGCTGGATGGCTCCGCCTCCGAGCCGCCGCATTGGAGCCGATTCTTCCGCACCGTCGATACGCGCAACGCATCCACGCCTCCGGTTATGACCGGCGCCGACGGCAAGCCGCTTCTGCTGCTGTCGCGCTACGGCGAAGGGCGCGTCGCGCTGCTGTTGTCCGACCACATCTGGCTATGGGCGCGCGGCTATGAGGGCGGCGGCCCCCACCTCGATTTGTTGCGGCGGACATCACACTGGCTGATGAAGCAGCCCGACCTCGACGAAGAGGCGTTGCGTCTTCAGGTCCATGGCAAGGATCTGGAAGTGCAGCGCCAGACCATGGCGGACAGTGTCGCTCCGGTAACGGTGACTTCGCCGTCGGGCGCCACCCGTGAACTGACGTTGAGCGCCGGCGAACCGGGGCTGTGGACCTCGACGATGCCGGCCAATGAACTCGGCCTTTGGCAGGCCACCGACGGCACATTGAAAGCCCTGATCAATGTCGGCCCGACCAATCCGAAGGAATTTTCGGAAGTGACGTCCACGACCGACATGATGCAGCCGCTGTCGCAAGCCACCGGCGGCGATGCACGGCGTATCGTGGACGGATCGAGCGTTGAGCTTCCGCGCATCGTACCGGTGCATTCAGCGAGCGTATTTCGCGGTGATGGATGGCTGGGTGTTCGCATGCGCGACGCCAGCGTGGTCAGAGGCGTCGGCGTATTGCCGATATTCGCCGGCCTGATCGGCCTGTTGCTGCTGCTCGGCGCGTTTGCCGCGACCTGGCTGCGCGAGGGACGTTGACCTGCGTTCGAGATTGAGAACTGAATAGGTTTTCTTCCGATCGCTATCCCGCTCCATCTCTTTACCTGAGCATCGCCTTCGGCACGCTTCGCGCTATCGCGATGGAAACAGACGTCGCCTCCTTCCGAACCTGTCCGGGCGTTGCGTGAATTACACAGTCCGAGGATTTCCGACGCACCGAAACCGAACCCCGTTGACATCCTGCGGATCCCCAGATGTTATAATATAACATCGGAGGCGCCGGGATTCCCTGGCACTCGCGATGCGGGGTAGACATCGACGTGAAGTGGTTCCGGTCGAATATCAGACACGGTTCGCGGCTGGCGCTGTTTGCGCTCGCGATCCAGTCTGCGCTTTCGTTCGGCCACTTTCACGAGATCATGAAGGCGCCGCCGGCGATTTAATCCGCTGTTTCGCAGCCGGATGCTGCTCGCGCGACCGATGCAGCCGCAACCGTCACCGCCGATTGGTCCGTTCAACGGCAGGCAGCCGGCCCCGAACCGCGACCCGGATCGGCAATCGAACGACGGCTGTGCGATCTGCGGCGTCGTCGCCATGGCGAGCACGGTGTTGTTTGCAGCGCCTCCGCTACTGCAACTGCCCGAAGCCGTGGCATTCCTGCACCGGACCACCGACGCCGGTTTCATCCATCTGCAAGCGGTCCGCGTCGCTTTCCAGCCCCGCGCGCCACCGATCTCCTGACATCGATCGAGTGAAGACAATGATGGGTCGCCGCGCCACGCGTGGCAGATCCCGTCGGGAGAAGTTGGAATTAGTCCGTCGATTACCGACGGCAGGCCTGCCAAATCGTCGAGAACGAAGTGCGGCGGCCTCATGGGGATCGGACGTAATGTCAGTGTTGAAGAATAAGATGTTGGCCGCCTCGGGCATGGCCTCGCTCCTGCTGGGCGGGCTCGCTACACCGGCGCTGTCGCAGCAAGCGCCGGCGCCCGCCGCCGCGGCGCCAGCAGCCACCGCGACACCCGCCGCGGGTGGTGTGACCTCGCTTCCGGGGGTCACGGTCACCGCACCGAAGCATGCGCAGGTTCCCCGCCGTCCCCGGACCCGTGTGGTGACGAACAAGCCTCGGCAGACGCCGCCAACCACACCGCCCCAGCAGCAGACCCCTACCCAGGTCGTCGCGGGCAAGAACGACAAATTCGACGAAGCTCGACGCACTATTCTGGCGACCACGGGCGCGGGCTCATACGTGCAGACCCAGCAGGACCTTGAGTCGCTGCCGCAGGGGACCAACACGCCGCTCGACAAGGCGCTGTTGCAGGCGCCGGGCGTTTCCCAGGACTCCGCCGCGAGCGGCGACCTGCACGTGCGCAACGAGCACGCCAATCTGCAATACCGCATCAACGGAATCATGTTGCCCGATGGCGTCGGCGCGTTCGGGCAGATCATCGATACCGGCATCGTCGGAAGCATGGCTTTGGTCACAGGAGCGCTGCCAGCCCAATACGGCCTGCGCACCGCCGGCGTGCTCGACATCCAGACCAAGCCCGACGCCTTCAGCAACAGCGGCAGCGTCAGCGTCTATGGCGGCAGCCACGGCACCATCACCACGTCGCTCGAATACGGCGGCACGATCGGTGATACCCAGTATTATGTGTCCGGGCGCTATTTCAACAGCAACCTCGGCATCGAAAACCCGACGCCGGCCTACAACGCCATCCACGACAACACGTCGCAGGAAAAAGGCTTCCTTTATCTTTCGACGCTGATCGACCCCAGCAGCCGCCTGACCTTCATGAGCGGCGTATCCAACGGCAGTTATGAGATTCCCAATAATCCGGGGCAGACGCCGGCCTTCACTCCTTTCGGGATATCGAACTTCGATTCCTCGCAGCTGAACGAACGGCAGACCGAATTCAACCAGTTCAATGTGCTCGCCTACCAGAAATCGGGCGACGGCATCGACTACCAGCTCTCCTATTTCAACCGCTCCAGCCTGTTGCACTTTACGCCCGATCCGATCGGAGACCTGGTTTTCAACGGCGTCGCTTCGGACGTGTATCGTCAGAGTTTCATCAACGGCATCCAGGAAGACACCTCGTACCGCCTCGGCTTTGCCCATACGCTGAAATTCGGTTTCTCGGTCAGCGTCGAGGACTCCCTGGTAAACAATGGATCGCTGGTTTTGCCCGCCGACGGCATGGGCAATCAGACCGGCAACACACCGATCTCGGTATTCGATTCAAGCGCCAAGACAGGCTACCAGTTCAGCACCTATCTCGCGGACGAGTGGAGGATCACCAACCAGCTGACCTTGAACGCCGGATTGCGGTTCGACCAGATGTGGCAGTATGTCGACGCCAACCAGCTCAGCCCGCGGATCAGCCTGACCTGGAAACCGTTCGACGGCACCACCTTCCATGCCGGATATTCGCGAAACTTCACGCCGCCGGAACAGGTGCTGGCGGCGCCGACCAATCTCGCACTGGTGCAGAACACAACGGCGCAGCCCCAGGTTTCCCAAAACGATCCGGTGCTGCCCGAACGCTCCAACGTGTACGATGTCGGCGTCGTGCAGAAAGTGTATGCGATACCCGGCCTCGAAGTCGGCATCGATGCCTATTACAAGACCGCGACCGACTTGCTCGACGACGGACAATTCGGCGCGGCCTATGTGCTGACGGCGTTCAACTACGCGCACGGAACGAACGAGGGCGTCGAATTCAAGGCCAACTACACCAACGGCAATTTCCGCGCCTATGGCAACGTGGCCTGGGCCAAGCAGGTCGCCAGCCAGGTCGTGTCGAACCAATATCTGTTCAGTCTCGACGATCTCACCTTCATTGCCAACAACTCCGTCTTCACCGACCATGCCCAGCTCTGGACCGCGTCGGCCGGCGCCTCCTATCTCTGGCAGGGCACGAAATTCACCGCGGACATGATTTTCGGCAGCGGCCTGCGTGCCGACAGCGCCGATGGCGTTCCCAACGGCAGCCACGTTCCCTCGTACACCCAGGTCAATCTCGGCGTGTCGCACGACTTCAACATCGTCTCGCCGACCAAGCCGACCACGCTGCGCTTCGATGTCGTCAACCTGTTCGATACGATCTATGAGATCAGGGACGGGTCCGGCATCGGCGTATTCGCGCCGCAATTCGGCCCCCGCCGCGGTTTCTATTTCGGCGTGTCACAAAAACTGTAACGGGATAAATCTCGAAGCAGGCACTCATGCCCCCGGACCATCTCCGAGGGCATTGGCTGCGAAAGCGCTATCGCGCAAAGCTCCAGTCCGGCCGGATCGCGCCGGAGACGTCGGTGAATGCGCCATCCTCGAGCTCGGCGACCAGCAGGCGGTCGTAGTCGACCGGCCCGGGCATCGTGGCGCGGCCCTTCGGAACGGTCTTGAAGCCGACGCGGCCATAATAGGGCTCATCGCCCACCAGCAGCACGAGGCGGTGCCCGCGCGCTTTTGCTTCCTTGAGGGCACGATCCAGCAGCGCCCGACCGACCCCGCGGCTCCGAAACGGCGGCTCGACCGTCAACGGCCCCAGCAGCAGCGCGTTGGTATCGCCGACACAAACCGGCAATTGCCGCACCGATCCAACCAGCAAAGTCCCGATCCGGGCCGTGAAGGAAAGGTCGAGCAGGTGATCGATGTGCTCGCGAATCCGGTAAGCGCTCAGCACAAAGCGGCCGGGCCCGAATGTACGCGCATGCAGCCGCTCGATCGCCTGCGCGTCATTGGCGGTTTCAGCTAGAATCGTCAGCGAGAGATCGTTCATGGTCAAAGGCGGAATA
Source organism: uncultured Alphaproteobacteria bacterium (assembly GCA_963756215.1). Taxonomy (GTDB): domain Bacteria; phylum Pseudomonadota; class Alphaproteobacteria; order Rhizobiales; family Xanthobacteraceae; genus Bradyrhizobium. Next base: position 698,832 of record CAVWMY010000010.1, read on the forward strand.
GCATCAAGCAGGGACCGGGTCCATCGTTCAGGTATCCGGAAATCATCAAGGTTTCAGCGCTCCGCATACCTGGCGGACTCCTGATCCAACGGGGCTTTAAACTTGCGGGCTTCAAACCTGGCGGGGTTCGGATCCCACCGGAGGATGCGACAGATAGGCGAGCAGCTTCATCTCGCGGCGTCCGCGGGTCACGGTATCGAGCACCAGCCCCGACGACACCGACAGCACCGCCATAATCATCAAACCCATGGACAGAACCGCGGTCGGCAGGCGCGGAACGATACCTTGCTCGAGGTAGGTGATCAGGACGGGGATCGCGAGACCGATCGAGACCAGGGTAAGGAAAATACCGATGACGGTGAAAAAGCGCAGCGGCTTTTCCGACCGGTAGAGCTTCAGGATGGTACCGAGAATTCGAAACCCGTCGCGCCAGGTGTTGAGCTTGCTGAACGAGCCGGCCGGGCGAACGTAATAGGGCGTCTCGACCTCGGCGACCGGCAACGCCAGCTCCAGCGCGTGCACGCTGAGTTCGGTTTCGATCTCGAAGCCGTCCGACAGCACCGGAAATGTTTTGACGAAACGCCGCGAGAACACGCGGTAGCCGGAAAGAATATCCTTGAAGGCCTGACCGAACACCGATGAAAGAAAGCCGGTCAGCATCCAGTTGCCGGTGCGATGACCGGGCCGGTAGGCCGCCTCCGCCTGATCGACGCGCAATCCAACCACCATATCGAGACGATCCGATACCAGCAGTTCGATCATGCGCGGCGCGCTCGCAGCATCGTAGGTGGCATCGCCGTCGACCAGCACGTAGATATCGGCGTCGACATCGGCGAACATCCGCCGGACCACGTGACCTTTGCCCTGGCGCCGCTCGCTGCGCACCTCGGCGCCGGCGTCGCGCGCCACGGCCGCGGTTCGATCCGACGAATTGTTGTCATAGACGAAGATTTCGGCGGTCGGCAGCGCCTTGCGAAAATCCGCGACGACGGTCGCGACCGCGGCCTCCTCGTTGAAGCAAGGCACCAAGACGGCAATCCGCATCGATGATGGTGTCATTGCAAAGATGCCCGCCCCTGTGGTCCTGCCGACTCAAACCCTGCATATCATGATCGGGCGCTTGCCGCCTGCCCGAGAACGCCCTCTTCCGCCGCTCCCACAGGCTGCATCAGCCAGGCAAACAGCAGGCTCCATAGCGAAAGCATCGCCACCGGGACGGTGTAATACGGCGTGAAGATCGGATGGCTCATGAAGAAGCCGAGGTTCACGACAAGGTTTGCGGCAGCTACCGCGGCCGTTCGCGTTACAACCGGTGCGTGTCCACGGCGCAGCGCCCAAACGATCCATGCGCCGGCAAGCACAAGCAGGACGAATTGCATGTCGGTGACGTATTGCCGAAGAACCCCGAGGCTGAATTCGGGCGGCGTCACATCGACACCGGCGTAGGTCGTCGTCAGCGGGCTCCCGGCATTGATCGCATTTGCAACCAGCGTCGGCGCCATTCCCACGAGGCATGCGACGCCGAACGCGGCAGCTTGCAGGATGGTCTCGGATTTGCGGAAACGCAGAAACGCGCCCGCGAAAAACAGCGCATAGCCCGATGCCAAGAACACATTGGGCAAGCGGAAATTGACGCCCAGACCGATCAGAAGGCCGAGCAGCGCCGCCAACAGGAGCCGATTTCGCGCCTGCGCCGCAACGAAAAACCTGGCGGTGAGAAAGCCCGCGACGGCACAAACCACCATGGTCGGCGCCATGGAGTAACTCGCCTTGGTGGGATTGATCATCAAATAGAGCGCGAGGCATCCGAAGCCGGCCGCCAGCAAGGTGGAGGAGACCGAGGCGGCGTAGGAGATTCCGAGCAGCACGAAACCGAACACAAGCACGCTCGCGAGCGCGTACAGCGGGATCAGTTGATAGCCCGATGGAAACAGCGCCAGCACAAAGCCCGTCCCCGGCGGATATTGCATCACCCGTTTTTGCGTGGCGGGCATCAGGCTGTGACAGGGCGCGGCCGCTGGATCGTTCCAGCCGGCGTAATCGATCGCCTTCAATTTGGAGGACAGGTAGTGGTCGTCATCGCGCGTGATGTCGGTATCGAGACCAGCGAGCCCGTATTTCTGAAACAGATGCGCTTGCCGCAGATAGCAGACGTCGTCGTAGACGCCGCGGCTTTCGTTCCAGCGCGAAATCGTCCAGATGTTGCTGAGCAGGATCAGAAAGCAGACCAGGCCGCACGCCAACTTCAAATATCGCATGACTGTTTTTGCCGGTGCTCGATTCGCGTAAACCTATCGGGATCTCGCATTATCCAAGCGTAATCGGCCGATTACGGCAATAGCGCGTGCGAGAGGACCAGTTCAAGGAAGCTCGCCGGCATCGGGGGCCCAGGTCGTGATCAATGCCTTGCCATCGAGAACTTCGGCGATCCGCTGCCGCGTCCCTCTGGTGGTTTCGGCCGGCAGCGCCGAGGCCGCGAAGAAGCCGCAGTCGATGATTTCATGGTTGGGCTCGGGCATGCGATCCTGGCGGAAATTCCTGACCAGATAGACCGCGACATGGTCGCGCCGGGATACGTGGCGGTTGAGGAATATCCCCTGCAGCGCCGGTTCGCCGACCAGTTCAATTCGTCCCTCCTCGACCAACTCGCGCCGCAGGGCGTCCCGGAAGGTCTCGCCGACCTCGACGCCGCCGCCCGGCAGATGCCATCCGGCGACGTAGCTGTGCTTGACCAGAAACACCCGGTCATCGCGGTCGAGCACCACGGCGCGAACTCCAAGCGTCATGCCGCGGGCAAAACGCCAGTAAAGATGAAAGACCTGCCGCAGCGCCGGCTCAAATCGCTGTCGCAGCCTCTGCCCCTTCACCGCCACCGAACTCTCCGATAATCCAGACAACAGGTTTGATCCTTGCGTCGCGGTACCCAACTTGCCAATACACGGGAAGGATTTCACAGGATACCACGAGATGGTCGTGCAGCCACACTTCCGCACGGGTTACCGGGTCGGAGCCCTGTGATGGCGGCATTCCGGCTTGCCCATCTGTCCGATCCGCATCTTCCGCCGCTGCCTGCGCTGCGGCTGAGTGAGTTGATGGGCAAGCGCGCCTTCGGCTATCTCAACTGGACGCGCAACCGTTACAAATACCAGCGCCGCGACGTGCTCGATGCGCTGGTGTCGGACATTCACCGGCAGACGCCGGATCACATCGCCATCACAGGGGATTTCGTCAACCTCGCGCTCGACGCCGAGTTTGAACCGGCGCGGGCCTGGCTCGAATCGGTCGGCTCGCCCGAGGGCGTCTCGATCGTGCCCGGCAATCATGACGCTTATGTTGGCGCAACCCGGCATCGCTTCGCGGAAGCATGGAGCGATTTTCTCGACGGCGACGACGGCGCCGCGGGCGTGACGTTTCCGTTCCTGCGGCGGCGCGGTCCGCTGGCGCTGATCGGCGTGTCATCCGCGGTCCCGACCCCGCCGCTGATGGCGACCGGGTGGCTCGGGCGCAGCCAGCTCGAGGCGCTCGACCGCATGCTGGATAGCCTTTCCGTCGCGCAATCGTTCCGCGTCCTGTTGATCCACCATCCCCTGCGCTCGGACGCGCGCGCCAAGCGGCTGACCGATTCGGACGAACTGTGCCTGCTCCTGAAACGCCATGGCGTGGACCTGATCCTGCACGGGCACGACCACGTGCATTCGACGATATGGATCGACGGACCGGACCGCGCCATCCCTGCGATCGGCGTGCCGTCGGCGTCCGCGCTCGCGCATGGCCGCTACCCCGCCGCCGCCTATAATCTCTTCAGCATCGACCGCAACGGCAGTTCCTGGCGATGCGCGCAGACCGTGCGGGGCGTCGATGAAAAGCTGAACGTTCACGAACTGCGTCAGATACGGCTGTTCTAGCCCTCGCGGCCCACCTTGCCGCGCTCCGAACTCAGAGGCTGCGCAAGGTCGCAAACAGCGCCAGTCCAAACAGCGCGATCGCCCCCACGATGAAACCGAGCGCGAACATCCAGAATCCGCCGCGGCGCGGCTTCTGCACGGCGGCGGCTTTCGCGGCCGACATCGTCGCCATCGCGTGCTCGCGCTCAACCATGCGGCGTGCGACATAATCGGTCACCGCGGCGACGATCGCGGCGACGTCATGGGATTCCGCGAGCACGATGCGGCCGAAGCGGGTGTCCTGCACGAAGCGATAGATGCGCTTGTCGCGCCCCATCAACACATGCGCGACGACGTCGATCCAGAGCCGCGGGGTGTCGCCCTGGCTGATGCCGCGATCGAACAGATCGACCTGCTCGGGGATTTGCGAAAACAACGGGTCCAGCGCCTCGTTGAGGATCTCAAGCCGCGCCGCCTCGGCGTCGCGCAGATCGACAACCACCCCGGTGCGGTCGGCGGCCTCGATACGCGCCTTGCGCAGCGCGTCGCGGAGCCGGATCGGACCGGTATCGCTGACGGCACCACTGCCGGTATTTTGCGGTTCTGACATCGCTCGGCGGCCTTATCCTGGGGGCGAACGCCGTTAACCTACCAGTAACCACCCTGCCCGCAAAGCGCCTTTGCTCCCGAAGACCTGTTTATTCCCAACGACTTGTGCCTTTCTGAGGCAACCGACGGGCGAACGGCCGCAGCCGGATATCCGGTTGCGGCCGTCATTGCCCTTGGACGTTTCTTAGTGGTTCGACCGGTCAGGCGGTCGCCCGGCTCGGCTCTTCGACGATGGAGAAGCGCACGCCGGCCTTGTGACGGTTTTCTTCCGACACCGTGCGCCATGCATCTTCGGCTTCCTGGCGTGTACCGAACGGGCCCTGAACCTGGGCCGATCCTTCCACGAGCTTGTGGAAGTTCATCGAACCGAACTCACCGCCAATCACCCAGAAATTGCTGCCGTTCTTCATGTTAGTCTCCTTGCCTGATTGTCCGTTTGCTTACCGTGACCAGTCCGAAATCCGACCCGACTCCGGACTGACTCACCGTCAACTGAACTGGTTCATCGTGTTATGGGCGCCGCCCGCCTTCAGGGCCGCCTCACCGGCGAAGTATCCCTTGTGGTCGTCGCCGATGTCGGATCCCGCCATATTCTGATGCCGCACGCAGGCGACGCTCTGGCGGATTTCCTGACGCTGAACGTTCTTCACATATCCAAGCATGCCCTGTTCACCGAAATACTCTTTCGCGAGGTTGTCGGTCGACAGCGCCGCCGTGTGATAGGTCGGCAACGTGATCAGATGGTGGAAGATGCCGGCGCGCTTGGCCGAATCCGCCTGGAACGTTCGGATCAGGTCGTCGGCTTCGATCGCCAGCGGCGTCTCGTCATATTCGGCTTTCATCAGCTCCGCGCGGTTGTACTTGCTGACGTCCTTGCCGGCTTGCTTCATCGCATCGTAGACCTGCCAACGGAAGTTGAGCGTCCAGTTGAACGACGGCGAATTGTTGTAGGCCAGCTTTGCGTTCGGGATCACCTCGCGAATACGATCGACCATCCTGGCGATCTGCTCGATATTCGGCTTCTCGGTCTCGATCCACAGCAGGTCGGCGCCGTTCTGCAGCGACGTGATGCAGTCGAGCACGCAGCGATCCTGGCCGGTGCCTTCGCGGAACTGATACAGGTTGCTGGGCAGCCGCTTCGGACGCATCATCTTGCCGTTGCGGTTGATGATGACGTCGCCATTGCGGGCGTTGTCGGCGGTAATTTCCTCGCAGTCGAGGAAGCTGTTGTACTGATCGCCGATGTCGCCCGGCTTGTGGCTCACGGCAATCTGCTGCGTGAGGCCGGCGCCAAGCGAGTCGGTGCGGGTCACGATAACGCCGTCTTCGACGCCCAGCTCCAGGAAGGCATGGCGGCAGGCGCGTATCTTCGCCAGAAACACCTCGTGCGGCACCGTCACTTTGCCGTCCTGGTGGCCGCACTGCTTTTCATCGGAGACCTGATTTTCGATCTGCAACGCGCAGGCGCCCGCTTCGATCATCTTCTTGGCCAGCAGGTAGGTCGCCTCCGCATTGCCGAAGCCGGCATCGATGTCGGCGATCACGGGCACGACGTGGGTCTGGAAGGCGTCGATCTTTTCGATCAGCGCCTTTTCCTTCGCCTTGTCGCCCGCCTTGCGGGCAGCGTCGAGGTTGCGGAAGATGTCATTAAGTTCACGGGAGTCTGCCTGACGCAGGAAGGTGTAGAGTTCCTCGATCAGCGCCGGCACCGACGTCTTCTCGTGCATCGACTGGTCGGGAAGCGGTCCGAACTCTGAGCGAAGGGCCGCGATCATCCAGCCCGAGAGGTAGAGGTAGCAGCGATCGGTGCCACCGAAATGCTTCTTGACCGAAATCAGCTTCTGCTGGGCAATGAAGCCATGCCAGCAGCCGAGCGACTGGGTGTATTTGGTGGCGTCTTCATCGTAGGCGGCCATGTCGGCGCGCATCACGGCCGCCGTGTACCTGGCGATGTCGAGGCCGGTCTTGAAGCGGTTCTGCAAGCGCATCCGCGCCACGGCTTCCGCAGTCACGCCGTTCCACGTGTCCTTGGTCTTGAGCAGCGTTTCGGCCGCTTCGATCTCGCTCAGATAGGAAGCCGGACCCTGGATAGCCCGGTTGCTGATCTCACGTGGCTGGTAGTTCATCTGCGTAATCCCTTCTGAGCGTCCGTCGCCAAACTTTTCGACATTCGTGACAATGCACTGCGAAATGCGTGTCAGAAGCTAAACGCTAAACTGACGAACTCGGATAGATAGCTTGCATTTCAATCGTGATGTGATGTAACATCACGACTTGTAATAGATGTAATTTTGTCATTTTTGTCATAATTGGCGTCATTCCGGCACACGCCTCTTCGTGCGACCGGGAATTTCGGGATTCCCGATGCGCAATTGCGCATTTGAGGTCTGGTCCGTCGGACCATCCCGGAATGACAAGAAGGAAGAGAGCAAGGCTGCCATGGCCGGTGATTCCGGAAAGAAACTGTTTGTCGGACCCCGATTTCGGCGGATCCGGCAGCAATTGGGGCTGTCGCAGACCCAGATCGCCGAGGGTCTCGGCATTTCGCCGAGCTACATCAACCTGATCGAGCGCAACCAGCGCCCGGTGACGGCGCAGATCCTGCTCCGTCTGGCGGAAACCTATGACCTCGATCTGCGCGACCTCGCCACCGCCGACGAGGATCGTTTCTTCGCCGAGTTGAACGAGATCTTTTCCGATCCGTTATTCCGCCAAATCGACTTGCCCAAACAGGAACTGCGCGACCTTGCCGAATTGTGTCCCGGCGTTACCCATGCGTTGCAACGGCTCTACGCGGCCTATACCGAGGCGCGCCGCGGCGAGACCCTGGTCGCGGCCCAAATGGCCGACCGTGACGAAGGCGCACGCTTCGAGGCGAATCCAATCGAACGCGTCCGCGACCTGATCGAAGCCAACCGCAATTATTTTCCCGAACTCGAGACATCGGCGGAAAGCCTGCGCGACGAGTTGAACGTACCGTCCGAGGCGCTGTTCGCGGCACTCGCGGCACGGCTGCGCGAAAAGCATTCGACCGTCACCCGCATCATGCCGGTCGAAGTGATGCGCGAGACGCTGCGGCGATTTGATCGCCATCGCCGGCAATTGCTGATCTCGGAACTGGTGGACGGCCCCGGCCGCGCCTTCCAGCTTGCCTTCCAGATCGGACTCGCCGAAGCCAACGGCCCGTTCGAGGCGATCATCAACCGCGCCGGCCCGCTCGACGACACGCCGCGAAGGCTCTACCGGATTACGCTTGCTAACTACTTCGCCGCCGCCGTGATGATGCCCTACCAGCCGTTTCATGCTGCCGCCGAAGCGCTCGGCTACGACGTCCATGTGCTGGCGCAGCGCTTCAACGCCGGCTTCGAGCAGGTCTGTCATCGCCTGACCACGCTGCAGCGGCCGAACGCGCGCGGCATTCCGTTCTTCCTGCTGCGGGTCGACAATGCCGGCAACGTCTCCAAGCGGTTTTCCTCCGGCACCTTTCCGTTCTCGAAATTCGGTGGCACCTGCCCGCTGTGGAATGTGCACTCGACCTTCGACACCCCCGATCGCCTGCTCAAGCAGATCATCGAACTGCCCGACGGCGCCAGATATTTCTCGATCGCGCAAATGGTGCGGCGGCAGGTCTCGCCGCATCCGCAGGCGCAACCGCGCTTCGCGGTCGGGCTCGGATGCGAAATCCGTCACGCGGCGAAACTGGTCTACGCCGCCGGCATCGATCTCGAGAAAGCCGAGGGCACGCCGATCGGCGTCAACTGCCGGCTCTGCGAGCGTGAGAACTGCAGCCAGCGCGCCGAGCCGCCGATCACCCGCAGCCTGATCCTCGATGAGAATACCCGGCGGGTGACGTCGTTCGCGTTCACCAATGCGCGGGAGTTATAGACCTTCTGTCACGCCAATGATGCCGATCGGTGTAGCCCGGATGAGCGGAGCGATATCCGGGGAAAACCACCCCGCATATCGCTCCGCTCATGCGGGCTACGGCTGCTACGGCTGCTGAAAACGTCGCGCTCCATGATCAGCCGCGATCGAGCGTGCATCTACGCTCCCGCCACACCAATGCGCCCGACGCCAATAATGTTGATCGGTGTAGCCCGGATGAGCGGCGCGATATCCGGGGAAAACCACCCCGCATATCGCTCCGCTCATGCGGGCTACGGTTGTTGAAATGTCGCGCTCCATGCTCAGCCGCGATCGAGCGTGCGTCGACGCTCCGGCAGCACCAATGCGCCCGACGCCAATGATGTTGATCGGTGTAGCCCGGATGAGCGGAGCGATATCCGGGAAAGATTGCCCCGCATATCGCTGCGCTCATGCGGGCTACGGCTGTTGCCCCGTCCACCGCATCCAATCCCAACGTTCGTGACGATCGCGTTACGCCGCTAGTGAGGGATGAGACGCGCGGGATAGGCCGGTGACTTTGGGTTGGAAGGGAAGATCAAATATTTTTGCAAGTGGGACTGGACGATCCAAATCAGTCGGACGGCAATTCCCGAATGCGCGAAACGTCGGCGGCAGTTGTAAATCAGGCGCTCTCAGGGTCGTGGAGCATCAACTCCATTGCCAAGGCGGTCTGCAGGTTGATCGTCGCAAGGGTAATGTAGCGCGGTTCGCGGACCGCCGATCCGAGCGAGAATATTGCGCGCTTCCAATGGGCGGTCTCACGCTTTCCGGGTGTCAGCTCCGCGATGAACCTGACGGCGTCACCCAGCGTCGCCAGCTTCTGCGACCCAAATTCCGGCTTGAGCGTCAGCCCAAAATCAAGCCGCGTCCTGTTACTCAACGCCAATTCGCTTCCCTCCGCGCGGCGACGCGTCAATTTCTTACGCCACGTTGAGGAAATAATACCTCGCTTTTCAAGGGACCAAGGTCACATCGACCGTACACATCTTCACAATTCACCCGGCCGGGCGGCATCGGCAATCGCGGAATGAAAAACAACCGGAACGTTTGGCCTGGTTGTGTTACGCTTGCAACCAATAGCGCACCAACGACGAGCCTTGCGGAATAATGGTCGCATAGTTGTCGCCTGAAATAACCTCAGGACCCGAGCTCAGCCAATGCGCGATGGATTTGAAATGACGGCCACGGCCACCGCACTTCGCAGACTGTCGGAGTTGCCGTCGCCACGAGGCCTTCCACTGCTTGGCAATGCGCTTCAGTTCGACTTGCCACGGCTGCATCTGATCTTTGAGGAATGGGCTAGGCAATTCGGCTCCGCCTTCACCATTGGGCTGGGGCCCAAGCGCGTTTTCGTTTGTTCTGACAGCAACCTGCTGCAGACAGTGCTACGCGAACGTCCGGGACGTTATCGCCGTTTTGCACCCGTCGAGTCCGTTCTCAAGGAGATCAAGGCCAACGGTGTCTTCTCGGTCGAAGGCGAAGGCTGGGCACCGCAGCGTCGGCTGGTGATGCAAGCGCTGTCGCCAAAACACTTCAGCGGTTTTTTTCCCGTCTTGAAGGACATCACCGGAAGGCTGCACAGGAAATGGCAGCGCTCAGCCAGAGCCGGCGAGGTCGTGGACATGACCCAGGAACTGGTCCGCTTTACCGTGGACGCCACCACAGCGCTGGCGTTTGGCGAAGACCCCAACACGATCGAGGAGTCCGGCGACGTCATTCAAGCGCACCTTGCCGAAGTGTTCCCGATGCTGATGAAGCGCGTCAACGCGCCGGTGCCGTTGTGGCGATACTTCAAACTGCCGAGCGACCGGAGATTCGATCGCGCGCTCGCCGCCGTGCATCACCACGTGGAATCGCTGATCGAGCGGTCGAAACAGCGGATGCGCGATCAACCGAGCGAAAAGCCCCGCAATTTGCTGGAAGCAATGCTGAGCACCGCCAGCCTGCCGGATTCCGGCATCACAGACGACATTGTCGCCGCCAATGTCCTGACCCTGCTGCTGGCCGGCGAAGATACCACGGCGCACTCGCTGGCCTGGGCAATGTATTTCATCGCTCAGGACGCGAACCTGCAAGCGAGGCTTCATTCGACGGCGACGGATGCGTTGGGTTCGTCGCCCGTGTGCCCAGAATTCGAAGACATCAAGAAGCTGGATCTGTTTGAACTCGTGACGCAGGAAACCTCGCGCTTCAAGCCGGTGGCGCCGCTGCAGTATATGGAGCCGGTCGAGGATGTGGTGCTCGGCGACTTTGCGTTGCCGGCAGGCACGCCGCTTTTCTTCATGCTGCGGCCCGCAATGCTCGATAGCAAGAACTTCGGCCGGCCGGAGGAATTCCTGCCGGAACGCTGGTCGAGCGGACACCCGGTGCAACCCCACGAAGCCAAGGCCTACGCCCAATTCGGCGCCGGTCCCCGGGTCTGCCCCGGCCGTTATCTGGCGGCGGTCGAAATGCGCCTGGTGCTCTCGATGCTGACCCGCAATTTTTCGATGAAGCTGGCGGCCAGCCCCGACACCATCAAGGAAGTTGCGGCTTTCACCATGATGCCGAGTACGATGCCGGTGCGGCTCTCGGCCGTGTAAGGACGTCGCCCTCCGATATCGCGCACCATCACCCGGTATGATGCGGCAATCCTGAGCTAGCGATTGACGATCCACCAGATGATGCTCAGCACCACGCTGGCCACAAGCGAAGTCATCAGCGGAAAATAGAAGGAATAATTCGCCCCCTCGATACGGATGTCCCCGGGCAGCCGGCCGAGCCCGAGTTTTCCGATCAGCGGCCAAAGCAGCCCGGTGACGACCAGCACCAGTCCAACGATTATCAGGGTGCGTGCCATTCCACACTTCTATCCGTCGCGCCGCGCGGGCATCGGCTTGGGCCCGTCGATGCCGCGGCGATCGCGCGATGTGCTCACGCCCACGGCCCGCGAGACGGTGGCGAACGGCCCCAGGGGCCTTGAACCGGGCCACGAGCGGAAGCATCAGGTTGGACCTCGACGCGCCGCTCAGCGCCGGACCCGCCCAGTTCAGCCGCGAGCTGGCGTAGGGCTGCGATGCGGTTCTCGGTCGACGGATGGGTCGTGAACAGGTTGTCGACGCCGTGACCCGACAGCGGATTGATGATGAACATATGCGCCGTGGCAGGATTGCGCTCGGCCTCCATGTTCGGCACCTGATGGGCCGCGTTGGCGATCTTGGCCAAAGCGGAGGCGAGCCACATCGGTTGACCGACGATGCGCCCGCCGAGATCGTCGGCGGCGTATTCGCGCGTCCGGCTGATGGCCATCTGCACCAGCATGGCGCCGAGCGGCGCCAGGATCATCATCGCGATCGAGCCGATCGCGCCGAGTCCATTGTTGCTGTCGCGACGGCCGCCGAAGAACATGCCGAACTGCGCCAGCATCGAGATCGCGCCCGCGACGGTCGCGGTGACGGTCATCAGCAGCGTATCGTGATGCTTGATGTGCGCCAGCTCGTGCGCGATCACGCCGGCGAGTTCCTCGCGCGTCAGCGATTGAACCAGACCGGTGGTGACGGCCACTGCGGCGTTTTGCGGATTGCGGCCGGTCGCAAAGGCATTGGGCTGCGCCTCGTCCATCAGAAACACCCGCGGCATCGGCAGCCCGGCCCGCCCCGCGAGCTGGCCGACGAGATCGACCAGTTCGGGCGCCGTGCGCCGGTCGACCTCGTGGGCGCCGTACATGGAGAGCACCATCCGGTCCGAGTTCCAGTAGGCGAAAAGATTGGTTCCGGCCGCCACCAGGAGCGCGATCATCGCGCCGGTCGCGCCGCCGATGAGATAACCAACGCCCATGAACAGGCCGGTCAGGCCGGCCAGCAGAACTGCGGTCTTGAAATAACTCATTCCAGCCTCCCCGCCGCCGGTGCCGAACCTGCCCGGCCGCTACCATTGAAGTGGGGATACGCCTACCGGCGCTTCAAGATGGGGCGATGCGTCGCGCCGCCGCGGCTGGCCGGCGGGCGTCCAGTCCCGGTGCAGAAAACGGCCCGGGCCACCGGGAGCCGACGTCCGGCCGGCCGCCAGACGAATCCGGCGATATCGATGATCGCAATTTACGAGGCCAGCCGGTCGGGTCTCCCCCGCCTCTCGCTGCCGGACTAGTGCGGTCCGTGCCTGGACGGGTCGTATAGCCGATCGGCACGGCGCTCCATCGCGCGTTGAATTCCGACCTGTGCAAACGCCATCGGCGTTCGATCCTCGGCCGCGTCGATGAGCAGCTGGACGGCAAGCCGCCATTCCTGGCTACCGTGTTCCGATTTTGGGAGCTGGCGGACGAAGGTTGCCGCATCTCGTAGCGTTCTGGCGACCTTCCCACCCTGCAGAAGGAACGGCTGCACAAACGGGCGATCCCAACACACGACTCGCACTCCACAGCTGGAAAATGGCGCTCTGCAAGGCTCTGCGTCGCAGGCGGCGGCGATCTTTTAATCACAGAAAATCAAATCTTCAAATCAAATGCGAAACGATTCATAAAAACTTTAGTTTAAAATCTGGCACGCGTTGTTTTTTCAAATCGAGCGCGGCCCGTGCGCAAGGCGGTCTTCGTCAGGCTTGCGCCGCCGGCTGATCCTCCTTGTCGGCGCCGCGCGCGATAATCCTCAACGCATCATCCGGCAACGGCCGCTGCAACGCCTTGGCCTCATCCCACGGCGCGCGCAACCAGACGTCGTACTCCTCGCCGGTGGTCAGGATCACCGGCATCGCCTTGGGATGGATCGGCGCCACCACCATGTTCGCCGTCGTGGTCAGGAAGCCGTAGACCAGATGCGGACCGGGGACGGGTTTGGATTTTGTGCCCCGGTCTCCGCTGAATTCGGTCCAGAGACCGGCGAAGGCGGATAATGGACGATCATCCGAACGCGCGAACCAGACCACGTCTTTCTTTTTGGTTTCGGGATTCGGTTCCGGTGCGTATTCGGCGAAACTGTTGAAGGGGACGAGGCAGCGCCTTTCCGGCTTCAGCCAGCCGCGCCAGTGCGGCGAGGAGGTGTTGCGGATGTTGGTCACCGGCGGTCCGCCCGTTTTCGGGGGCGGCGGCATGCCCCAGCGCATCAGGACCATTTCCCGGCCCTCGCCGGAATTTCTCACCACCGGCGCGGGATAGTCGGGAAATACGCCGGGCATCGGCGGCAGGTTGCCGACGTATCGGTTGATCACCCGGAACAACCGCGCGATGGCCTCCTGATTCGTCGTGATCGAGTACAAATTGCACATTGACGAAGCCGTGGTGTGCGCGGGCCGTTCCTGCCCTCTAATCCTAGTGGCGTTGCGTATCCCCGCAAGGGCGGTTGTAATCGGGACCATGGGCAGCAAATCGCGCGAAGTGATCTACGGCGGCGCGGTCATGGGCGCGAAGATGCGCGCGGAGGCCGCGCGGGAAGACGCCAAGAAGGCCATCCGCGCCGCCGATCTCGCCGAGGCCCACGCCTGGTCGATCCGGATGGAGGGCTATGGCGGCCCGGCGCAACCTTCGCCGACAATCGCGCAATGCCTCAACGGCGGCCTCGGCTGGCTGGAGGTCGAATGCATCAGGTGCAAGACCCGCGCGAGCCTGCCGCTCGACGCCATCCGGCGCCCGCGCGACACGCCGATCTGGAAGCTGGAAGCCGCGTTGAAATGCCGGTCCTGCCGCAAGGGCCGCCACGCGCCGCCGGTGCACATGATCAAGCTGACGGCAACGCGCGAGATTACGCCATACAAATGGGCGCATCCGGACGAGGAAGATCGGTAAGCGCTGCCGCCGTTTTTCTCCGGATACAGTGCCGCGTGAATTCAGCTAGGCCCCCTTGGGCCACCTCTGTTCCTTCCAACGGAGATTCAAATACACCTTGACGGCCGGAAAACATTTCCATATTCGTTGAAATATGGAAAAGACAGACGCTGTCGTGGCCCTCGCTGCACTGGCTCAAGACAATCGTCTCGATGTCTTCCGATTGCTCGTCCGGGCCGGCCCCGAAGGAATGCCCGCCGGGGCCGTGGCTGATGCACTCGATCTCGCGCCCAACACGCTGACGTTCCATTTCGACCGGTTGCGGATGGCCGGGCTTGTGAACGTGCGACGCGACGGCCGCTCGATGATCTATGCGGCGCAGTTCGAGACAATGAACGCGCTGGTTGGCTTCCTGACAGAAAACTGCTGCGACGGCGCACCCTGCCCGCCCGCGGCCGAATGCAAACCCGCGCGCAGGCGCACCAAAGTGACGGCATAGAGGACAGCTCATGAAGCGGCTTCACGTTCACGTTTCTGTCGAAGACATTCCGCACTCGATCGGATTCTACTCCGCGCTGTTTGCGGCGCGACCGTCAGTGGTGAAGCCGGATTATGCGAAGTGGATGCTCGACGATCCCCGCGTCAACTTTGCGATATCGTCGCGCGGGCGCGATCCGGGCCTCGATCACCTCGGCATTCAGGTGGAGACCGGCGACGAACTACAGGAAGTCTATGCGCGCTTGCGGCAGGCAGATGGCAAGATCATAGAACAGGGTCAGACGGCCTGCTGTTATGCCACGTCTGAAAAAGCCTGGATTGAAGACCCTGCCGGCATCGCGTGGGAGACATTCCACACGACCGGTGAAAGCACGACCTATGGCGATGGCACCGGTGAGAATGGCGCGCGCGTCGCGCACGCGAAGGCGAGCGCCTGCTGCGCGCCCCAACCAGTGACCAAAGCTTCGGCCTGTTGCTGACCGCGAGCTGCGTAAATGGATGTGATTATTTATCATAACCCGGATTGCGGAACCTCGAGAAACACGCTCAGCATGATCCGCAACGCCGGGATCGAGCCGCACATCGTCGAATATCTCAAGACGCCGCCGACGCGGCTGCTGCTCGAGCAACTTGTCGCGCGCATGGAAATTTCCGTGCGCGAGCTGGTTCGGGAAAAGGGCACACCGTTTCAAGAATTGGGGCTCGGCAATCCAGACCTGACCGACGACGATCTGCTGGATGCGATGATGGCGCACCCAATCCTGATCAACCGTCCGATCGTCGTCACGCCCAACGGAGTGCGGCTCTGCCGACCGTCGGAACTCGTGGTCGACCTGCTTCCGCCGCAGAGCGGTGACTTCGTCAAGGAAACCGGCGAGCGCGTGACGGACCAAAGAAGCCAGAACGTGACCTGATGCCATCGCTCGGGCGGCGAATTCTTTCCGAGTGGCTCGGTACGACTTTACTGCTGGCGGCCATTGTCGGATCAGGCATCATGGCGCAGAAGCTGGCAGCCGGAAACGCGGCACTGGCGCTTCTCTGCAACACGATTCCGACGGGAGCTATTCTTGTCGTCCTTATTCTGGTTTTCGGTCCGATCTCGGGAGCGCATTTCAATCCTGCCGTGACCTTGGCATTTCTGTCACGAGGCGAACTGGCAAGGACGACAGCGGTCACCTACATCGCCACTCAAATCGCCGGGGGCATCACGGGCGTGTGGGTGGCGCACCTGATGTTCGACCTTCCACTCTGGCAGGTTTCGCTCATGCAGCGGACAGGTGCCGGACAGTGGATTGCGGAGGGTGTCGCAACCTTTGGCCTGCTGCTGACAATTTTGGGCTGCGCCTCTCGTACGCCCAGCGCGATCCCTTACGCTGTCGGGCTTTACATCACATCCGCCTATTGGTTCACCGCGTCGACATCATTCGCCAACCCGGCCGTGACCATTGCACGTTCACTATCGGATACTTTCGCGGGCATCGCTCCTGGCGGGATTTTCGCATTCGTTGCAGCCCAGCTGGTGGGGGCTGCGGCAGCTGTTGTGCTGTCGAACTGGTTGTGGGAGCAATCAACCTAAGGCCAGGATGACCGGACCCGACGAGGCACCGTTGGCTCGTCCGGGCTAAAAATCCACCCTCACGGCTCCTTCGAATCCATCAGCACGAACAGGATGCGGCAAGGCGCGGTGCCGTGGTTGACCCAGCCGTGGTTGGTGGCCTGCTGCACGATCACGTCGCCCTGCGTCAGGTGCACCGAGGTGTCGTCCAGCATCATGTCGATCTCGCCGGAGAGGATGACGGCATAGTCGAGGCTGCGGGTGCGATGCATCATCGGGTGCTTGACCGGGATGCCCTTGGCCGGCGGATGGTTGACGCCCTTCATGATCATCTCGGCCGGCAATTTGGCTTCGGTCGCCGGATCGAGCGGCGCGAATTCGACGATGCGGAATTTGGTGCCGTTGTCCGGCGGCGACACCCCGATCGGCCGGTGAGCGGTGTCTTCCCTGGACATGCTCGGCGGGGTGCTGTCGGTGATCCAGAAATTGGTCGACGAAATCACCGGGCTGTCGGATTTCAACGGCATGCGGCTGTCGAACAGCACCACCGCGTGGTTTTGCTCGTCGAGCCCCGTCACCACCCGGCGAACGTCGGCGGCGAGCGCGCCAGAACCGATCGAGGCCGCGCCAGCGGCCGACAGAAGGATGGTGCTGCGCATTATTTTCTCCCCAGGTTTATTGATTCATTTCGCGCCGCGGGCCCGCGCGTTTTCGCGGCCGGCTGCGGCAATGATGGCCGCTTTCGCCGGCGCCGACAATATGCCGGGACCGCCGGGACCGCAGTTGCGAAGTGGCTTCGATTGAGCGCAGCGCCGGTCTGAAGCCGCCGCCACCAAAGCGGCGATAGCCCCTTCCGAACGGGTATGCGCGCCGCTACGATGGTCCATATCGAGCCGCCGATCCATGAAAAGAAAACGCCATGACTGAACAGCCCATCGACCGTCCGCGACGCAGGACCATCGGCGCGCTGGCCGGGCTGATCTCGGCGGCGCTGGTGCGAGCGGTATCGCTGGCGAAGGCCGCCGAGAAAATGACGCGACAGCAGGCGGAATACCAGGACACGCCGAACGGCATCTACAGTTGCGGCATGTGCACGCTGTTCGAGAAGCCGAACGCCTGCAAGGTTGTCGAGGGCGAGGTCAGCAAGGACGGCTGGTGCAAGGCGTTCGCGATGGCGGACTGAATCTCGCGCGACAGCCGACGTCGCGACCGGCCCGCACCGGCAACGAGAACGATTTCCTTTCGGGCGCGATTCGGATATTCGGGATTGCCTAACGTTGCCTCGCGATCCGGTGACCTCAATGCCCGCCACTTGGCCTGGACTTCGAATCCGTTTCGCGACCATCGCGGCGATTTTGACAATCGCATCCGCGGCGTCGGCGCAGACGCCGTCGGCTGTGCCGGCGAGGCCTCCCTCCGTCGCGCCGAGGCCGGCGGCGATCCCTTCCCCGCGCGGCGCCTCCTGCCATAACGGCATGTCGTTCGACCGCTTCCTGGCCGACCTCAAGCAAAAAGCCATCGCCGCCGGCGTATCGCAGAATGCGATCGCCGACGCCGCGCCGGGCCTCGTCTACGACCAGGGCATCGTCAATCGCGACCGCGGCCAGCGCGTGTTCGGACAGGTCTTCACCCAATTCGCCGGCCGCATGGCAGCGCCTTTCCGGATGCAGCAGGGCCAGGCCCACATCAGAACCTATGCCGCGGCGTTCGCCCGCGCCGAAAAGGAGTACGGCGTGCCGCCGGCGGTGATCGCCGCGTTCTGGGGACTCGAAAGCGACTTCGGCGCCAACATGGGTAACCTGCCGACGCTGCCCTCGCTGGTCTCGCTGGCC
Source organism: uncultured Alphaproteobacteria bacterium (assembly GCA_963756215.1). Classification (GTDB taxonomy): domain Bacteria; phylum Pseudomonadota; class Alphaproteobacteria; order Rhizobiales; family Xanthobacteraceae; genus Bradyrhizobium. The sequence continues at coordinate 716,850 of CAVWMY010000010.1, forward strand.
TATGACTGCCGCCGCGCCGAGATGTTCGCGGGCGAGACCATCGCCGCGCTGAAGATCATCGATCGCGGCGATCTTACGCCGTCCGAGATGGTCGGCTCGTGGGCCGGCGAACTCGGCCAGACCCAGTTCTTGCCGACGCATTACTTCAACTATGCCGTCGACTACGACGGCGACGGCCGGCGCGATCTGCTGACCAGCCCCGCCGACGTGATCGGCTCGACCGCGAACTATATCGCCAACGGGCTGAAGTGGCGCCGCGGCGAGCCATGGCTGCAGGAAATCCGGCTACCCGCGGAATTTCCCTGGGACCAGGCCGACCTCACGATCCAGTTGCCGCGCTCGAAATGGGCGCAGCTCGGCGTCAGCTATCCAGACGGCCGCGCGCTGCCGAGCGACGACATGCCGACCTCGGTGCTGCTGCCGATGGGCCGTAACGGGCCCGCGTTCCTCGCCTATGCCAATTTCGCCGCCTACACCGAGTGGAATAACTCGCTGATCTATTCCACCACCGCCGGCTATCTCGCCAGCCGCATCGCGGGCGCCCCGCCGATGCGACGCCCGGCCGCACCGGTGGCGCAGTTGCCGTTGAACCAATTGCGCGAGCTGCAGCAGTTACTGGAGCGCGCGGGCTTCAATGTCGGCAAGATTGACGGCGTGATCGGTCAGCAAAGCCGCAGCGCCATCAAGGCCATGCAGATCAAATACGGATTGCCGGCCGATTCCTGGCCGACTGGCGAGCTGCTGGCGCGCATGCGCGGCACTCCCCGCGCGCAATCGCTGCCGCCGCCGGGAGCGGCTGTTGTCCGGTAGAGCGTGATGGTGCTAGACGAGACGGCAAACTGAAACCCTCGCCGTCATTCCGGGTGCATCGAAGATGTGTCGAATTTCTCCGATGTGCAAACGGCACATCGTGATTCGACGCTAACGCCTCGCCCCGGAAGCACGGCGACAACGAAAAAGAGTATTGCATGTCTTTCCATGACGCCACCGTTCCCGCATTGCTGCAAATCCTCGGCAGCCTCACCAATATCCTCGGCAAGGCCGAGGCGCACTGCAAGGCAAAGAACATTCAGCCGGAGGTGCTGCTCGGCGCGCGGCTGTTTCCGGACATGCTCCCGTTCAGCAAGCAGATCCAGACCGCCAGCGACTTGGCCGTCCGGGGCTGTGCGCGGCTGACGCAGAGCGAGGTGCCGGCCGCACCCGACACCGAAAAGAGCTTCGAGGAACTGCGGCAGCGGCTGGCCAGGACGATCGATTATCTGAAGGCGTTCAAGCCCGCGCAGTTCGAAGGCGCCGAAAGCCGCGACGTCACCTTTCCGACCGGCGCCGACAAGACCACCACGCTCACGGGGCAGCAATATCTCAGCACCTTCATCTTGCCGAATTTCTATTTCCATGCCGCCACCGCATACGGCCTCCTGCGCCACAACGGCGTCGAGATCGGCAAACGCGATTTCCTCGGCGCGAACTAGAACCGTCATTTCGGGGGCGCTCCCGCGATCATCACCTGATGCTTCGATGTGCAATTGCATACCGGAGCAGCAGCGCACCGACCCTTCCAGCCAAGTGGGCCTTGCTCGGCGGGCCGCGATCCACCGCCGAGCAAAGGCTTATGCTGCCTCGATCGCCGATTTCGAATAGATTATTCTCTTCAAGCCCCGATTACGGCGCCGTCAACGCGCGTTATACTTACGTCACTTGATCGGCTCGTACCATTGCGGGCCGCGGCGGCACGATCTAACTTTGCTGCATGCTGTAACTCTGGTTACATCCCGTCACTGCTGGAAAAAACAAAATGAACACCAAACTTCTCGAGCCCTTCAGGCTCGGACCGCTCACGCTGCCCAATCGATTTGTCATGGCGCCCCTCACGCGCAATCGCGCGACCGCAGGCATGGTGCCGGGTCCGCTGGCGGTCGAATATTACGGGCAGCGCGCCACCGCGGGACTGTTGATCAGCGAAGCGAGCCAGGTCTCGCAACAGGGCCAGGGATATCAGGACACCCCGGGCATCTACTCCAGGGAACAGGTCGCCGGCTGGCGCAAGGTCACCGACCGCGTGCACGAACGCGGCGGGCGTATCTTCCTTCAGCTCTGGCATGTCGGCCGCATTTCGCACACCTCGCTGCAGCCCGACAACGGCGCGCCGGTCGCGCCTTCCGCGATCGCCGCCAAGGGCAAGACTTACGCCAACAACGCCTTCATCGATTATTCCGAGCCGCGTGCACTGGCGCTGGAAGAAATTCCCGGCATCATCGAGAGTTTCAGGCGCGGTGCGGCCAACGCGATCGAAGCCGGTTTCGACGGCGTCGAAGTCCATGGCGCCAACGGTTACCTGCTCGACCAGTTCGCCCGCGACGGCAGCAACAAGCGCACCGACGCCTATGGCGGATCGATCGAGAACCGCGCGCGGCTGATGCTGGAAGTGGCAAAGGCGGTCAGCGCGGAAGCCGGACGCGAGCGGACCGGGATTCGCATTTCGCCGGTGTCGCCGACACAGGACATATTCGACAGCAATCCACAACCGCTGTTCGATTACATCGTCGACGGCCTCAACGCGCTGAAGCTGACCTATCTTCACGTCGTCGAAGGTTCCACCGGCGGCCCGCGCGATATCGCGCCGTTCGATTACGGCTCGCTGCGCAAGCGCTTCGGCGGCGCCTACATCGCCAACAATGGTTATGACTTCGAACTCGCCGAGAGAATGCTCGCCGCCAACGCCGCCGACCTGATCGCGTTCGGCAAGCCGTTCATCGCCAACCCCGACCTGGTCGAACGCCTGGAGAAGGGCGCGCCGCTCAACACACCCGACAAGTCCACCTTCTACGGCGGCGGCGCCAAGGGCTACACCGATTATCCCGTGCTCGACGCCGCGCAGTAAGGGCGACGCATCGCAATGCCGCGGAGGCCGGGAGCGATCCCGGCCTTTTTCATGAAATCTCCGACTTCCTAGCGGCAGCTTTCTTTGTTCTACTGGGCACATGAAGCCGCGCGATCGAAACGCATGAACAAGACCAGCGCCGAGGACACCGTCCGGCGCGCGACGGCGGCCTTCAATTCGGGCCGGCCTGACGAGGCGCGCGCGCTCTGCGAACAAGGCCTTCGCCAGGCGCCCGACAATTCCCTGCTCAATCACCTGTTGGCCGCGGTGTTGTTCTCCGGCGGCGACATTCAGCCGGCGCGTTCGCATATCGAGGCAAGTATCGCGAAACGGCCCGGCAACGCCGCCGCGCTTCTGCTCGCGGCGCGCATTGCGCGCGCCGCTGGCGACCACGACCGCGCGCTCACGCATCTCGATCATGCGATCGCAATCGCGCCGCAGCGCGACCTCTTTCTGGAAAAAGCACGGACACTCGACCAGGCCGGTCTTCGGCCGCAGGCGCGCGCAGCGTGGCGCGCTATTCTTGATGTGATTCCGCGGCACCAGGAAGCCGCGGCACGGCTCGGCCGACTGGCATGGGAAGATGGCGACACCGCCGCGGCGGTAAGCTTGCTCGAACGCGCCGTCGCCGGCGCTGAAACACCCGCCACGGTCTGGTTCGATCTCGGCCTCGCGCGTCAGGACCTGCGCGATGCCGAGGGCGCCGTGGCCGCCTATCGCAAGGCGCTCGACATCAAGCCGGATCATGCCGAGGCCGCGCTCAACCTCGGCGTGGCGCTCCAGGAAGCCGGCGATATCGACCAGGCCATGCACGCCTATGCGCAGGCCTATCGCCTGCGTCCGGCGACTTTCGGTACCATCGCGATGGCGCTGACGTCGGGGTCACACGGCCGCCTCTGGCTCGACGAGGGAGCGCTGCGCCGTTCACTCGGCGGTTAGAGTGTTTTCGAGCGAAGTGGATGCCGGTTCGCGTAAAGAAACCGCGTCAAGTCAACAATCTGGAGCCTCTTCCGATTCAATCGGAACGGGGCTCCGACCTTCCCCGGCGGGCGCGGAAGCGCTTGCGATAGACGCCGGGCGTCGCCAACACCTCGGCGACTGTATCGGTGTAGGCCGCCTTGTGCGGCTGATCGAAACTCTCGAATACGAGTTGCGGCGCGGCGCGCGGCACCGCAAAGCACTGCGCCACCGGCGTGCCCCTGGGCAACACGCCGGAAAAATCCGGCTGCATCCAGATCGCCGGGAAATTGATTCCGCCGTCGTGGAAACGATCGGCGTCCACGAGGCCCGAGATCAGCCGGAACGGCAGGTCGTCGCGGTTGACCGGGTGGGTGGCGAACAACGACCAGCCAGGATCGAGCTCCACGGTCCAGAAGCTGTTGAATTTGATGGCGGCCTGATTATCACGCCCGAACGGGGCACCGGGAAATTGCGCGGCAACGTGAAAGCTCAGCGGCGCCCGCGGATGTCCTGATGTCGCGGGCGCAGAAATCTCCCAGGCCCACGAGAACGTACCGCGCTCGACCGCGACGTCGCAGGGCAGCAGGATCATCACGCCATGGGCCATCGCATCGACGAACGGCGGGCACTGTTTCACGGTGCGGATAGCGCGGCCGTGAATTTCCGAATGCGCGTTCGCCGGCATCGCCCGCAGCCAGTCCGGCAGCGTGGCGCGAGCAGGAATCGGCCGCGGCAGATGATCCGACAACGCCGGATCGCAACGGAATATCATGCGCATGACGGCCTCCTCAGGCACGAGTACCGCATGCCGAGCGCCAGAGATCGAATCGAGAAGGCGCGGCATACTGGAACGTTCGCGAACGACGATAGAGGTTTAAGTGAAAAAGGCCGGGATCGCTCCCGGCCTTTGTTCGCGTGCGTTCGCCTCGAGCCTTCGCCTCAGTTCGCGGCGCGCTTCGGCGGCGAGGCCGGCCACGACTTGATCAGCGTGTCGTAGTCGACGGTTTCGCCCTTGGGCTTCTCGTTGGCGAGCTTGCGCTGCGGCGCGACGTTGCCGTCCTTGGCCGATTTGGCGAACCAGTATTCGGCCGTCTCCTTCTTGTTGAGCTTCGGTCCGCAGGCGCCCTGCACACCGGATTTCTCCAGCCGCTCCATCACCGAGTCCTGCGCGGCCGCGAGCAAATCCATCGCCTGCTGCGGCGTTTTTGCACCGGACGAAGCGTCGCCGATGTTCTGCCACCACAATTGCGCGAGCTTGGGATAGTCCGGCACGTTGTTGCCGGTCGGGGTCCACTGCACGCGCGCGGGCGAGCGGTAGAACTCGATCAGACCGCCGAGCTTCGGCGCGCGCTCGGTGAACGACTTGTCCCAGATGTCGGACTCACGGATGAAGGTGAGACCGATATGGCTCTTCTTCAGGCTCACGGTCTTGGAGACGATGAACTGCTGATAGAGCCAGGCCGCCTTGCGTCGGTCGACCGGGGTGGATTTCAGCAGCGTCAGCGAGCCGACGTCCTGATACCCGAGCTTCATGCCGTCCTTCCAATAGGCGCCATGCGGCGACGGCGCCATCCGCCACTTCGGCGTGCCGTCCGCATTCATCACCGGCAGACCGGGCTTCACCATGTCGGCGGTGAAGGCGGTGTACCAGAACACCTGCTGGGCGACATTGCCTTGCGACGGCACCGGACCCGACTCAGAGAAGGTCATGCCCTGCGCCTGCGGCGGAGCATATTTCTTCATCCATTCGAGATATTTGACGATCGAATAGACCGCCGCCGGGCCATTGACGTCGCCGCCCCGCTCGACCGATGAGCCGACCGGGCGGCAGCCTTCCATGCGGATACCCCATTCGTCGACCGGAAGGCCGTTCGGAATGCCCTTGTCGCCGCCGCCGGCCATCGACAGCCAGGCGTCGGTGAAGCGCCAGCCCAACGACGGATCCTTCTTGCCGTAATCCATGTGGCCGTAGACCCGGACGCCGTTGATTTCCTTGACGTCGTTGGTGAAGAAGTCGGCGATATCCTCATAGGCCGACCAATTGACGGGAACGCCGAGGTCGTAGCCGTATTTGGCCTTGAATTTGGCCTTGTAGTCGGGATTGGAGAACCAGTCGTAGCGGAACCAATAGAGATTGGCGAACTGCTGGTCCGGTAATTGGTAGAGGTGACCGTTCGGCGCCGTGGTGAACGACTTGCCGATGAAGTCGTTGACGTCGAGCATCGGGTCGGTGACGTCCTTGCCCTCGCCGGCCATCCACTCCGTCAGGTCGACCGCCTGGCCGTAGCGGAAATGGGTGCCGATGAAGTCGGAATCGTTGATCCAGCCGTCATAGACGTTCTTGCCGGACTGCATCTGGGTCTGGATTTTCTCCACGACATCGCCCTCCTGGATGATGTCGTGCTTGACCTTGATGCCGGTGATTTCCTCGAAGGCCTTGGCAAGCGTCTTCGATTCGTACTCGTGCGTTGTCAGGGTTTCGGAAACCGTGTTGATCTCCATGCCCTTGAACGGCGCGGCGGCCTTGATGAACCACTCCATTTCCTTCATCTGGTCTTCTTTGGACAGTGTCGAAGGCTGGAATTCCGAATCGATCCATTTCTTCGCGGCCGCTTCGTCGGCGAATGCCGGCGACGTCACCGCCGCCGCCGCCGCGGTCAGTGCGACCGCGCTGGTCATCATCCAAAAACGTGTCCTGGTCAAAGGACCCTTTCCTCTTCGCAAATATTTCATGTGTTGCTTCCTCCGTTGCAGCGTCAAACCCACTCAGGTCCAGGTTGATCCCGGATCTGCTCTTTTCGCCGTTTCAGACCTTGCGGAAAATCACAACGGCTGAAATCAGCGAAATCGCGGTAGCGAGCCACAGGCTCGATAATTCAAGGCCGTCGCCGACCGGCACCGTTGCGATGGTATCGGTGCCGAGAAAGCCGATCCACAACAGATGGATCACGGCGGCGATAATCAATGAGATGAACAAGCGATCGCCGCGCGTGGTCGGAATGCGCAGGACGCCGACGCGTTCGGCCTCCGGATAGGCGGCGGCGAGCCAGGTCATCACCGCCAGCGTCACCACCAGAAGGACGAAAAAGATCGCAGTCGGCAGCGTCCAGGCCATCCATGCGATGTTTTCCATGGGGCTAGGCCTCCAATCCAATCACGGCGCGAAGGACGGGGTCCGCAGGCGCTTCAGCAGGCCCGGCCTCACGGAAACGCCCCCTGACCCGGATTGCGCTCAAGCGCAGTCCGACCTCTCCCCGCATGCGGGGCGAGGGTAAGAAAAGCAAGCCCGTCTGTTTTAAATGAAAAACCATCGATCACACCCTGCCGAGCGCGAAGCCGCGCGCGATGTAGTTGCGGACGAACCAGATCACCAGCGCGCCGGGGATGATGGTCAGGACACCGGCCGCGGCCAATAGCCCCCAATCCATGCCGGCGGCGGAGACGGTGCGGGTCATCACCGCCGCGATCGGCTTGGCGTTGACCGAGGTCAGCGTACGCGCCAGCAGCAACTCGACCCAGGAAAACATGAAGCAGAAGAACGCAGCGACTCCGATGCCGCTGGCAATCAGCGGCACCAGTATCTTGATGAAGAAGCGCGGGAACGAATAGCCGTCGAGGAACGCGGTCTCGTCGATCTCGCGCGGCACGCCGGAGACGAACCCTTCGAGGATCCACACCGCCAGCGGCACGTTGAAGATACAGTGCGCGAGCGCAACGGCCCACGGCGTATCGAACAGGTTGATCGCCGAATACAGGTTGAAGAACGGCAGCGCATAGACCGCCGCCGGCGCCATCCTGTTCGACAGCAGCCAGAAGAACAGATGCTTGTCGCCGAGGAAACGATAGCGCGAGAAAGCATAGGCCGCCGGCAGCGCCACCGTAATCGAGATCACCGTGTTGATGACCACATAGGTCAGCGAATTGATGTAGCCGGAATACCAGCTCTCGTCGGTGAAGATCCGCATGTAATTGGCGATGGTCGGCTGGTGCGGCCACAGCGTCATGGTGCTGACGATCTCCTCGTTGGTCTTGAAGCTCATATTGACCAGCCAGTAGATCGGCAGCAGCAGGAAGACCAGGAACAGCACCATGATGACGCGGCGGCCGGGAATCGAATGCATCATGCGACTCCCTTGTCGGCCGGCCGTTCGGCGCCGGCATTGGTCATCACCGTGTAGAAGATCCAGCACACGATAATGATGATGAGGTTGTAGACCAGCGACAGCGCCGCCGCCTTGCCGAGATCGAATTGCCCGAGCGCGATCTTGACGAGTTCGATCGACACGAAGGTCGTCGAATTACCGGGGCCGCCGCCGGTTACCACGAACGGCTCGGTGTAGATCATGAAACTGTCCATGAACCGCAGCAGCACGGCGATCAGCAGCACGCGGTGCATCTTCGGCAACTGGATCGCGGTAAATACCGCCCATCGCGACGCGCCGTCGATCTGGGCCGCCTGATAATAAGCGTCGGGTATCGATTTCAGCCCGGCGTAGCACAACAGCGCGACCAGACTGGTCCAGTGCCAGACGTCCATCACGATGACCGTCGCCCAGGCGTCGAATTCGTTCGACACGTAGTTGTAGTTGATGCCGACGCTGTTGAGGACATAACCGAGCAGACCGATGTCGGGGCGGCCGAAAATCTGCCAGATGGTGCCGACCACGTTCCATGGAATCAACAGCGGCAGCGCCAGGATCACCAGGCAGGCGGCAACCCGCCAGCCATGGCGCGGCATCGACAACGCGACCAGGATTCCAAGCGGGACTTCGATCGCAAGGATCACGGCCGAGAAAAACAGGTTGCGCCACAGCGAGGCGAAAAACCGGCCGCCGAGGTCGGTCGAGGGATCGAGCAATTCCTTGAACCAGCCGACACCGTTCCAGAAGAACTGGTTGTTGCCGAAGGTATCCTGCATCGAATAGTTCACCACCGTCATCAACGGCAGGATCGCCGAGAACGCCACCACCAGGAACACCGGCAGCACCAGGAACCAGGCTTTCTGGTTGACCGTCTTGTCCATTACGCCGATCCCTCGACCAGCAGGCTGTTGGCATAGACGTGAACCCGCGACGGATCGAACACCAATCCCGCGACGTTGCCGGGAATCGAAAATCCCGGCGGCACCCTGGCCGCAAATTTGGCGTCGCCGACCCGAAGACGTGCGAAGCGGACGCGGCCGAGGTCATCGATCCGTTCGATGTTGGCCGAGATCAATCCGGGAGCGGGCGGCGCGACATCGACGAATTCAGGACGCACGCCGACCTCGATCGTCGCGCCTGCCGGCAGCGCGTCATATCTTCGGTTCAGCGCAATGGGCTGCCCGCCGACCCGGGCCTCGCGGCCGCGAACCTCGGCGGGAAGAATGTTCATGCCCGGCGAGCCGATGAAATAGCCGACGAAGGTATGCGCGGGTTTATCGAACAATTCGGCCGGCGTGCCGCTTTGCACGACGCGCCCCTCATGCATCACCACCACGGTATCCGCGAAAGTCAGCGCCTCGGTCTGGTCATGGGTGACATAGATCATCGTCAGGTCGAGTTCGCGGTGCAGCGCCTTCAGTTTGGAGCGCAACTGCCATTTCAATTCGGGATCGATCACGGTCAGCGGTTCGTCGAACAGCACCGCGGCGACGTCGGAGCGGACCAGCCCCCGGCCGAGCGAGATTTTCTGCTTGGCATCGGCAGTCAGGCGCGTGGCCTTGCGGCCGAGATAGGGCGTGAGATCCAACAGCCGCGCGATCTCGGCGACCCGGGCCTCGATCTCGGGCTTCGGCAGGCCGCGATTGCGCAGCGGGAACGCCAGGTTTTGTCCGACCGTCATGGTGTCGTAGATCACCGGAAACTGGAATACCTGCGCGATATTGCGCTTCTGGGTCGACAGCGGCGTGATATCGACGCCGTCGAACAGGATCTGGCCGCGCGACGGCGTTACAATTCCCGAGATCAGATTGAGCAAGGTGGTTTTGCCGCAACCGGACGGCCCGAGCAACGCATAGGCGCCGCCTTGCCGCCAGGTCATCGTCACCGGCTTCAACGCAAACGACTGTGGATCGGCGCCGTTGCCGCCGTAGGAATGCGCGAGATCGACGAGGTCAATGCGGGCCATGTTACAGGTCCCTCACATCGCGCCGGGCGCGGCGACCAGACGGCCGGCCGGATCGAACACAAAGACATTATCCGGATCGAGCACGGCGTCGAGCACATAGCCCGGCGGGAATTCGTGGACGCCCTGCAGCACCGCAACCCAGTTGGAGGCGTCACGATTGAGGTGCACGAAGCTTTCCGAGCCGGTAATTTCAGTGACGGTTACGGTTGCGGAAAAGGCATGGCGGCCGGCGATTCCGTTGGCCACCTCGAGCTGGTGCGCGCGGAAGCCGACCCGATAGGCGCCGTCGCCGAGCGCGGCGTAAAGCCCGCTGGCCGGCGCACGCACTCCACCGGCGTATTGAACGGAGCCATCGGTCTTTTCGATCCCGACAATGTTGAGCGGCGGATCGGAAAACACCTGCGCCACGCGCATGGTGTCGGGATGGCGATACACTTTCGAGGTCGCGCCGACCTGCAGGACCTCGCCCTCCCACATGCAGACGGTGCGGCCGCCCAACAGCAACGCTTCGGAAGGCTCCGTGGTCGCATAGACGAAGATCGCGCCGGACGCCTCGAAGATGCGGGGCAGCTCGGTGCGCAATTCCTCGCGCAGCTTGTAATCGAGGTTGGCGAGCGGCTCGTCCAGCAGCACGAGATCGGCGCCTTTCACCAGCGCACGCGCGATCGCCGTACGCTGTTGCTGACCGCCGGACAATTGCAGCGGAGTCCGCTCCAGGTATGGCTCGAGCTTGAGCAACCTCGCCGCCTCCTGCACCCGCTTTTCGATTTCCGCGCGCGGGCGACGTTGTACGCGCAGCGGCGAGGCGATGTTCTCATAGACCGTGAACGAGGGATAATTGATGAATTGCTGATAGACCATCGCGACCGAACGCTGCCGCACGTCGGCGCCGGTGACGTCCGTTCCATCGACCAGCACGCGGCCCGAAGTCGGTTTGTCGAGGCCGGCAAGCAGCCGCATGATCGAGGTCTTGCCCGCCAATGTCGGGCCCAGCAGTACGCTGAGCGTGCCGCGCTCGAGCGTCAGCGTGACGTCGCGGATCGTCGCTACCCCGTCGACGGCGCGGCTGACTTTGTCGAGGGTAACGCTCATCCCCCCTCTCCTGCCTTCAATAAGGGACTTTCAAGCGGGAGCCTGTGCGCGGCAATCCAGTCGTCGAGCGCGGCGACTTCACCGGCCGACAATCGCAATCCGAGCTTGGATCGCCGCCAGACGATATCCTCGGCGGTGCGGGCCCATTCCACCGACATCAGGTACCGGACTTCGCGCTCCGTCAAGGTGGCCCCGAAGGCCTGACCGAGATCGGCCATCGATTTCGCATTGCCGAGCACCTTGGCGGCGCGGGTCCCGTAGGCGTGCGCCAGACGGGTGGCATGCGCCGGCGTCAGAAATGGGTAGTCGCGCACGAATTCCGCCGACAGCGCGGCGATCGCCGAGACGTCGAGGTCACCGCCCGGCAGCGGCGATTTCGCGGTCCAACCCTCTTCCAATTTCTGATGCGCCTCAACCTCGCGCAAATAAGGGGCAAGTCGCTCCAGCGCCTCTTCGGCGAGACGGCGATGAGTCGTGATCTTGCCGCCGTAGATCGACAGCAACGGCGCGCCGCCGGGGGTATCGAGTTCGAAAACATATTCGCGGGTCGCGGCCTTGGCCTCGCTGGCGCCGTCATCGTACAGCGGGCGAACGCCGGAATAACTCCACACCACGTCTTCCGGCCTGACCGGCCTGGCGAGATATTCGCTGACCGACGCGCAGAGATATTCGATCTCCTCGCTCGAGGCTTTCACCTTGGCGGGGTCGCCTTGATAGTCGCGATCGGTGGTGCCGATCAGCGTGAAGTCGTCCTGATAGGGAATGACGAAGACGATGCGACCATCGCTGTTCTGGAACATGTAGGCGCGGTCGTGCGCATAGAGCTTGGGAACGACGATGTGCGAGCCCTGCACCAGCCGCACCTTGGCCCGGGCATTGACGCCCGCGCCCGACGCCAGCACGTCCTCGACCCACGGTCCGCCGGCGTTGATGAGCACGCGGGCCCGGATCGTGTTGCGCTCGCCGCTTTCGGTATTTTCAACCGTGACGCGCCAGATTCCATCGGCCTGACGAATCTCGACCGCGCGGCTGCGCGTGCGGATATCGGCGCCGCGATCGGCCGCATCGCGCGCGGTGAGAACCACAAGCCGCGCGTCATCGACGAAGCAGTCGGAATATTCGAAGCCCTTGCTATAGCGGTTGGCGATCAGGGGCCGCCCGACCTCGTCGCGCGTCAGGTCAATCGTGCGCGTCGGCGGCAGCAGGTTTCGGCCGCCGATATGGTCGTAGAGAAACAGCCCGAGCCTCAGCAGCCAGGCTGGCCGCAATCCCGCATGGTGCGGCAGCACGAACCGGAGCGGCCGGATGATATGCGGCGCGATCTGCCAGAGGATCTCGCGCTCGATCAGCGCCTCACGGACCAGGCGAAACTCGTAATATTCGAGATAGCGTAAGCCGCCGTGCACGAGCTTGGTCGACCAGGACGACGTCCCGCTCGCCAAATCATTCATTTCACACAGGAAAACGGACATCCCCCGGCCCGCCGCATCGCGGGCGATGCCGCAGCCGTTGACGCCGCCGCCGATGATAGCGAGGTCGAAAATTGGGTCCAAACGACGTTTCCCCGGGCGATAAGCCATTCACTTTGGCGATTTCGCTTTCGGTTTGGAATAAATCACAACCAAAAGCGAAAGCAAGTGAAAAGCGGAACTAGCGCGTCGGGGACGCGGCGGGCAAAGGTTCGATGCCGGATTCGTCGGTATCGGCCGACGATTGCGGCATCGCGGCGATCACCTCGATGCCGTGTCCTTGGCAGATGCCGGCGAGTCCCGGCGGCAACGCCACGTCGGTCACGAAGGTCTTGATCTGGCTGATATGGGCGATGCGAACCGGGGCGCTGCGCCGCAATTTGGTGGAGTCCGCAACCAGCATCACGCTGCGCGCATTGGCGATAATGGCCTGCGCCGCCTGTACCTCGCGATAGTCGAAATCCAGCAGCGCGCCCTCCTCGTCGATCGCGGAAGCGCCGATGATGGCGTAGTCGACCTTGAACTGCCCGATCAGGCCGATCGCGGTCGAGCCGATCACCGCGCCGTCCGCGCGACGCACGGCGCCGCCCGCCACGATCACCTCGATGCGCGGATGCCGGTAAAGCAGCATCGCGACATTGAGATTGTTGGTGATGACTAAAAGGTCCTCGTGCGAGGTCAGCGCGCTCGCGACCTCCTCGGTGGTGGTGCCGATGTTGATGAACAGCGAGCAGCCGTTCGGGATCAAGGCCGCCGCCGCGGCGCCGATCGCCTTCTTTTCGTCGGCGGCGACAAAGCGCCTAGCTTCGTAGGCAAGGTTCTCGACGCCGGAGGCGATAATGGCGCCGCCATGGATTCGGGTCAGGGAGCGCTGATCGCACAGATCATTCAAATCCTTGCGAATAGTCTGTGCCGAGACCTCGAAGCGCCGGGCAAGATCTTCGACCATCACCCGGCCGAAGGCGCGCGCGATATTGAGGATCTCGGATTGGCGATGGGTCAGGCCGGTCACGGCGCACCTCGGACTAAGCGTCCCATGGTGCGGCGGTTCTGCGGCGGGGTCAACGCACGCGACCCCGGCCCGTGCCGGGTAAGGTCGAAAAACCGGCGTACGGTTAAACGGTCTGCGCCGGGCAGCTATGAGGCAAAACGAAAGCCTCGGGAGTCATAGGCCCAGGATTTTGCAGTTTTGGGCCGGGTGGTCTCTTCGCGATCGGCTTTGCCCGACGCCATCCCGCCATTCGCGACTCGTATGGCCGCGCGCTCAGCCTCGCGCGCGTTGCGAAACAACTGGCCTTCGAGGCGACCGAAGCGTTGGGAAGCGGCGAAAAAACGATAACCGCTGGAGCAGCGAACCACGATTCCCGCCGGCTGCGAGCTGACTTCAATAATGTAACGATCCGACATTCCCAGTCCATGCTCCCTGATGCGGCAAATAACGACGCAAACAGCAGAACGTTCCGATCAAGCTTTACGCAAAACGTCGCGACGGGGAACCATCGGCGCAGCCTCGGCTCCCGTGATCCACGTCTTTCTTTTTCTGAAATAAAAAACGGAGAGGGCCGGAACAAATTCCGACGATGGCGACGCGCGCGTCGTTGGCCAGGCCCGTGAGGCCGAATGATGGCGGCCCTTGTTACCGATGCAGTGCAATGACCTACGCCTGTAATCGTATCGAAACAGCACGGGCGTCTATCGATGGCTCGCTACCAGCCAATATTTTCGGAGATTTGAATGTCAAACTTGTTGCGTGGCAAGGTCGCAATCGTGACGGGCGCGGCGCGCGGCATCGGCGCCGCGATCAGCAAGCGATTCGCTGCAGAAGGAGCTGCCGTATGCTTCTGCTATCACAGCCGGATGACGGAGGCGGAGCGCACCCTGCAGGCGATCGAGAGGGACGGCGGCACCGCGATCACGATGCAAGCGGATATTCGGTCAGCGCGCGACGTCGAATATCTGTTCGCCGAGGCAAAGAGACGCTTCGGAAGCGTAGATATCGTCGTGAACAACGCGGCGGTAAACCACCGGATGCCGATAGAACATTTCAACGAGGAACAATATCGCCAACTCTTCGACGCCAACGTTCTCGGCGTGCTGTTAATGGCGAGGGAGGCCGGCAAATATCTGGAATCCGGCGGCTGCATCCTCAATATCAGTTCGCTTGCCAGCACCAACCCGTCGCCCGGTTCTTTACTGTATGGAGGAAGCAAGGCGGCGGTCGATGCCATCACAGCGACGCTTGCCGTCGAGATGGGGCCGCGCGGCGTCCGAGTTAACGCGATCAATCCCGGAGTGGTCAAGACCGAGCAGTTGGACGAACTGCGCGGCATGACCCCGGAGTTGCGCGCCCAGGTGGCCAGGATGACTCCGCTGCAGCGATTGGGAGAGCCGGAGGACATCGCCGCCGCCGCCGTTCTGCTGTGCGGCGAGGATGCGAGATGGATTACCGGTCAATGCATCCGCGTATCGGGCGGGCTTAGATAGGGGTCGACGCGCGGGTTATCCTGCCCGCCACACACCCCATGGCGGTGGAAATGATCGTCGTCGCAGCTGCGGCATCACGCCGGGATCGGCGCCGCACCTTGCCGAATCGTCTGCGGCTCGCCCCGATCGTCGATCGAGACATAGGTGAAATTGCCGTCGGTCACCAGAAACGACTGTGTCTCGTTGCGGCGCTGCACCCAGGCCTCGATATGGATTGCGATCGAGGTCTTGCCGATCTGGACCAGATTGGCGTGCACGGAAACAACGTCGCCGACGAAGACGGGTTTGCGAAAATTCATCGCTTCGATCGCCACGGTAACGGTACGCGAATTCGCGATCTTGGATGCGAAGATGCTGCCGCCGATATCCATCTGGCTGAGCAGCCAGCCACCGAAGATATCGCCGTTCTGGTTGGTGTCTGCCGGCATCGCCAGGGTGCGAATACAGAGATCGCCTAAGGGCCTGGTTTCGTTGTTCAGGGGCGCGTGAACACCTTGCGTGCCGGTCATGTCATCACTCTTAAAAGAAAGATTCGGGAGGGAGGTTATTTGAAATCGTGCCAGCCGGCGTCCGGCGTGAATCGATCACCGAACCTTACCGCCAGCGCGTAGAGCGTCGCGGTCACGTTCTCGACACCGCGGCTCCTCGCGTAGTTCAGCGGGCCGCCGCGGAACGGCGCATAGCCGGTACCGAAAATCATGGCGCCGTCGACCACATCGGCGTTGTCCACGATGCCTTCGCGCAAGCATGCGACGCAAACGTTCGAGATCGGCAGCATCAGGCGGTCGATCATTTCCGGCGTCGGCGCGGCCGAAGACGATGGCCCAGCGCCCTTGTCGGCCTTGCCGTCCTTCCAGACATAAAAGCCCTTGCCGGTCTTGCGGCCCAGTTCGCCGTTGGCGACCTTGTCGCGCAGCCACGCCGGCGTCGGCGGCAGCGAGTCACCGAATTTCGAGCGCAGCATGTCGCCGACCGCAAGGCAGATGTCGAGGCCGACCTGGTCGGCGAGTTCGATCGGTCCCATCGGCATCCCGAACTGCTTGGCCGCGGCATCGATGGTGCGCCGGTCGATCTTCTCGTCAAGCATCACCATCGCCTCCAGCATGTAGGGCGTCAGCGCGCGGTTGACGAGAAAGCCCGGCGAGCTCTTCACCGGCAGCGGCAGCCGGTCGATGGCGCCGACAAAGGCCAGCGCCTCCTTCAAGAACCGTGGATCGGTGCCGTCATGGCTGACGACCTCGACCAGTTGCAGCCGCGACACCGGATTGAAGAAATGCAGGCCGAGCAGCCGCTCCGGCGATTTCAACGTCGAACGCAGATCCTGCAGCGGAATACTCGAGGTATTGGTGGCGAGGATCGCGCCCGGCTTCATGGCGGGCTCGAGAGCCGCATAGACCTTCTGCTTCAGCTCCAGCTTTTCCGGCACCGCCTCGATGATCAGGTCGGCGTTGCCGACGCCTTCGCCGTCGAGATCGGGCAACAGCCGATCGAGCGCGTCGCGCACCTCCGTGCGCTCGTGGATGAACTTGCCGAACAGATCGGCTGCGCGCTTGATCGCGCCGGCGACCGGCTCCGGCTTCATGTCCGCCAAGGTGACGTGCATGCCTTGGTCGGCGCACCACGCCGCGATGTCGCCGCCCATCGCACCGGCGCCGATGACATGGACATGGCCGATCTTGTTGCCGGAGCCCGCGAGCTTCTTCATCTGCTCGCGCAGGAAGAACACCCGGATCAGGTTCTGCGCGGTCGGCGTCACCATCAGCTTAGCGAACGAAGTTTTTTCCGCCGCCAGCATCGCGGCCGTGTCGCCGCCGTGCTTTTCCCAGAGATCGATCAGGGCGTAGGGCGCGGGATAGTTGACGTGCGGCGCCGCCTTCTCGGCCTGGCGGCGCATCCGCGCGCCGAGCAGGCCGCGGACCGGCGTGAAATTGAGGAATGCGTTCAAGGCGCCGGGCCGTGCGCGCCCCAAGCGGCCGAAGACCGCATCCTTGACGGCATCGCGGACATGGCGCTCCTGCGTCACCGCATCGACCAACCCCAGCGCGCGCGCCTTGCGGACATCGATGGTCTTGCCGGTCAGCATCAGCGTCATGGCCTGGATCGGATTGACCAGCCGCGTGAAGCGCGCGGTGCCGCCGAGCCCCGGATGCAGCCCGAGCAACACCTCCGGAAATCCGAAGCGCGCGCCGTCGATCGCGATCCGCGACTGGCAGGCGAGCGCGACTTCGAGCCCGCCGCCCAGGCAGAAACCGTGGATCACGGCCACGGTCGGAATTCGCAGGGCTTCGAGGCGATCGATCACCGCGTGCGCGCGGCCGATCGCGGTTTCGACCGCCGCGGGGTCGGTGGCGCCGCGAAACTCGTGGACATCGGCGCCGGCGATGAAGCCGGAAGGCTTTGCCGAACGGATCACGATTCCGGCGGGACGCTGGTTTTCCAGGGCCGAAAGCACGAGGTCGAGTTCTTCGATGACGTCGGCGGACAGCGTGTTGGCGCTGGCGCCTTCGCGGTCAAACAACAGCCAGGCGATGCCGTCGCCGTCATGCGTCAGCCTGAAATTCCGATAGGGTCCGTGCTCGCCGGCCTTGGGGCCGAGCTCAAGCACCCTGCTCCCGAGAACATCCATGATTTTGGAGTCCATGACGGCCCCTATACCGTTTCGATCAACATGGCGCCGCCGAGACCACCGCCGATGCATTCGGTAGCGACGCCTCGTTTGGTGCCGAGCCGCTTCATCGCGTTGACGAGATGGAGCACGATGCGGTTTCCGCTACAGCCGACGGGATGGCCGAGGCTGATCGCGCCGCCGTCGACATTGAGCCTGCCCGGATCGATCGATCCGGCGGCGCCGTCTAGACCAAGGATCTCGCGGCAGAACTTGTCATCGTTCCAGGCGGCAAGACAGCCCAGCACCTGGGTCGCGAACGCCTCGTTCAATTCCCAGGTCTCGACATCCTGCAGCGTCAGTTTGTTGCGCTTCAACAGCTCAGTCGCCGACAATACCGGCCCGAGGCCCATGATGCTGGGGTCGAGCGCCGACCATTGGCTGTCGAGGATCACGGCCTTCGGCGTCAGGCCGTGCTTGGCGACGGCTTGCTCGGAGGCGAGGATCACCCAGGACGCGCCGTCGGTAATCTGCGAGGAATTGCCGGCCGTGACCTGGCCCCAGGGCCGCTCGAACACCGGCTTCAGTTTGGCGAGCGACTCCAGGGACGAATCCGGCCGCACGCCGTCGTCGTGATCATAGAACTTGCCGTTCCGCGCGAAGGCGGTTTCGACCTCGCCCTTCAGCCAGCCCTTCGACTGCGCATTGGCGAGCCGCTTGTGGCTCTCGACGGCATAGGCGTCCGACTGCGCACGGGTGATGCCAAAAAGGTGCCCGACTACTTCGGCGGTCTGCCCCATGTTGAGTTCGGTGATGGGATCGGTGAGCCCGCGCTCCAGCCCGATGACCGGCTTGAAAAACGCCGGCCGCGCCTTGGCGAATGCCGCGATCTTGGCGAGAATGCCCCTGGCGCCGGCGAGGCCCGCAAACCAGCGCACGCCCTGCCGCGGCCACACCAGCGGCGCGTAGCTCAGCGCTTCGGCACCGCCGGCCAGAATCAAATCCGAACTGCCGTCGCGAATGTAACGAAAAGCCGTGTCGACCGACTGCATGCCGGAGCCGCAATTGATCTGCACCGTGAATGCGACCATCGCCTCACCCATGCCGAGCCGCAACGCGGCGACCCGCGCCGGATTCATCTCGTCGGCAATCACGTTGACGCAGCCGAGGATCACCTGGTCAAAGGCCGTCGGAGCGAAGGGTTGCCGAGCCAGCAAGGGGCGGCCGCACTGCACGGCGAGATCGACCGGCGTGAACGGACCGGGTCCGGAGCGTGCTTTCAGGAACGGCGTCCGGCTGCCGTCGATAATGAAAACCGGTCGCGCCATCAGCCTGCCGCCCTCTGTTCACCAAGCTCCTGGAAGAAGCGATGCACGTCGCCGGCCTTTTTGTAAATCGGCGAAATGGCCTCCGGCGCGAAGTCGTCGACCTCGATCACTTTTGCGACCGCCTCGCGCGCCGCGGCGAACCGTTCACCCTCGGCTTGCGTGATCACGCCCTGCTTCACCGCCGGCTGCCAATCATGCAGACGGGCGGCGCGCAGCCTTTTGGCGATGTCCTCGGTACCCGTGACCAGCAGAAACGTCTTTTCCAGCCGCGCCACGCCGCCGTCGTCGTCGACATGGGCAAGATCTGCCGTGAGTTGGTCGCGCGCCGCCGAAGGCTCCAGCACCATTTGCGCGCACATATGCGTGACGCGATCACTTGGGCCGAGCACACGGGCGCCGAACGGCTGGATCAGGAATTTCAGCATCACGGCGACGAAACGGTTAGGCAAGTTGGCAAGGATTTCCGCGAAACGGTTCTCGATGGTCTTGAAGCCGCTTGCCATGCACCACTCAAGCGCCGGCAAATCCGCGCGCTGGCGCCCTTCGTCCTGCCAACGTTTCAGCGCCGCCGACAACAGGTACAGTTCAGACAGGATATCGCCGAATCGCGCCGACAGCATCTCCTTGCGTTTCAGCGCGCCGCCGAGCGTAAGCAACGCCATGTCGGCGCATAGCGCGAACGCCGAAGCGTAGCGCGATAGCTGGCGATAAAACCCGGTCGCATCGCCGGCGTCGGGGGCGGGCGCGAACAAGCCGCCGCTCCAGTTGCGACCCCAGGCTCGGAACAGCGTGGCGACGCTGTGGCCGATGTGCTTCCAGAACACCTTGTCGAAGGCGTCCAGTCCTTTCGCCCGGTCCGGTTCGCCGAGCGCATTCATCTCATCCAAGAGATAAGGATGCGCGCGGATGGCGCCCTGTCCGAACACGATCAAATTTCGCGTCAGGATGTTGGCGCCCTCGACGGTGATGCCGACCGGCACCGAGCGATAGAGGTTGCCGAGGTAATTCTGCGGACCGTCGATCACGGCCTTGCCGCCATGGATATCCATGGCGTCGTCGATCGCGACCCGCATCCGCTCGGTCGCGTGCAGCTTCATGATGCCGGAAATCACCGCGGGGTGGCGGCCCTGATTGAGCGCCGCGCAGGTCAGCCGCCGTGCCGCATCGAGCAGGTACGCCGTGCCGGCGATGCGCGCCAGCGGCTCCTCGATGCCTTCGAACTTGCCGATCGGCACGTTGAACTGCTCGCGGACCCGCGCATAGGCGCCGGTGGTGCGGGCGGCATAGGCCGCGCCTGCCGCCGACAGCGACGGCAGTGAAATCCCGCGCCCGGCGGCCAGTGCCGTCATCAACATCTTCCAGCCCTGGCCGAGCCGTTGCTGGCCGCCGATGATATATTCCAGCGGAATGAACACATCGCGGCCCCAGTTCGGACCGTTCTGAAACACCTGCATCGCCGGCAGATGGCGATGGCCGATCGAGACGCCGGGCAGATGGGTCGGAATCAGCGCCACGGTGATGCCGAGGTCCTCTTGCGATCCAACCAGATGATCGG
This sequence comes from uncultured Alphaproteobacteria bacterium, assembly GCA_963756215.1. GTDB lineage: Bacteria > Pseudomonadota > Alphaproteobacteria > Rhizobiales > Xanthobacteraceae > Bradyrhizobium. The sequence goes on from CAVWMY010000010.1 coordinate 737,332, forward strand.
GGTCATAGGCCTTGAAGGCCAGGCCCAGCAAGGTCGCGACGGGACCGAGCGTGATATAGCGTTTGTGCCAGTTGAGGCGGAGCCCGAGCACCTCGCGGCCTTCGAAGTTAGCTTTGCAGATGATGCCGTTGTCGATCATCGAGGCGGCATCGGAGCCGGCTTCGGGGCTGGTCAATCCGAAGCAGGGAATCTCGCGGCCGTCGGCGAGCCGCGGCAACCAGCGTTGCTGCTGCTCCGTGGTGCCGAAGCGCATCAGCAGTTCGCCGGGGCCGAGCGAATTCGGCACCATCACCGTTACCGCGGCGGTGAGCGAGCGCGACGAGAGCTTGCGCACCACTTCTGAATGGGCGTAGGGCGAAAAGCCGAGCCCGCCAAATTCCTTCGGGATAATCATGCCGAAGAATTTGTGTTGCTTGATGAAGTCCCAGGCTTCCGGCGGCAGGTCGCGCCACTCCCAATTGATCTTCCACTCGTCCAGCATCGCGCAGAGCGCATCGACGGGTCCGTTGAGAAAAGCCTCCTCCTCCGCCGTCAATTTCGCCGGCGCGGTCGCGAGCAGTTTCGACCAGTCGGGATTGCCGGTGAAGAGATCGGCGTCCCACCAGACGTCGCCGGCCTCCAGCGCCTCGCGCTCGGTGTCGGACATCGCGGGCAGCACGCCGCGTGCCCAGGAGAAAATCGGCTTGGTGATGATATCGCGGCGAAAGACAAAGGAGGTCATGGCAATGTCCTCGTGGTCACGTCAGCGGCGCGGCCAAAGGCCCGCCTTTGCTGCACAGGCGGATCACATTATCACTAAAGGTTGAGAAACACTTGACGTTCGCATGGCGATTGGAGCGAATTGGATAACGGCAGGCTGCCGGAACGGTTCCGAAACCGTGATATCAAACGAGCCTAAAGAGAAATAAATAGCCTGAAAATAGGCTGCGACAGATCATCTCCCTCCCCGCTCGGCAGGAAGAGTGAGATCGCAAATCAGTCCGGCCGCACCATCTCGAACATGTTTTCCGGCTTGATCTCAAAATAATCGCCGCGGCGGCCGGCACGCACAATGGGACGCGCCAGCGCGGTCTGGTAAACCCCGTCCTTGATCATGTCCTTGTCGATATGCACGGCGACGACTTCGCCGAGCGTCAGCCAGCCCTGCACTTTCTTGCCGTCGGCGGCCTGCAGCTGAATGATCTGGGTCAATTTGCATTCAAACGAAACCGGGCTTTCGGCAACCCGTGGCACGTTGACGAGCTTGCTGGGTGCCATCGTCAGGCCTGCGATTTCGAACTCGTTGACATGGCGGGCGACATGCGCCGCGGTGGCGTTCATCTGCTTCGCCAGGTCCCTGGTCGCGAGATTCCAGACGAACTCGCCGGTCTCCTGGATGTTGACGACGCTGTCCTTCCACGACGTCGAGGAAAAACCGATGATCGGGGGAACGTAATTGAAGCCGTTGAAGAAGCTGTACGGCGCCAGATTGATATTGCCCGTGCTGCCGCGCGAGGAAATCCAGCCGATCGGGCGCGGCGCGATGATGGCATTAAACGGATCGTGCTTGAGGCCGTGGCCGTTGACCGGCTCGTAATAATGCAAGTCTTTGGTGGTCATGCGGGTAAGTCCTCAGCCTATCCGGTCATTCCGGGATGGTCTGCAGGACCAGACCCGGAATCTCGAGATTCCTGATTCGATGCGTCGCATCGCTCCGGAATGACGAAATTGCTCAATTTCCATTAGCATGCGGCGCAAGTGCCGCCAGGACAAAATCGATCATCTGGTCGAGCGAAGGCCCGGGCTTGTTGATGGACTGCGCGATCATCTGCGGATGGAAAAATCGGAGCATGGCGGTGCAGGAGCACAGCGCGGCAACCGGGACGTCACGCACTTCGAACTCGCCCGACGCCACCCCATCGGCGATGATGGCGCCGATCGTCTCGGTAATCCGCTGAATATGGGCGACGCAGACTTCCCAGCTCTCCTGCATCGCGACCTCGACCATCTCATGCAGCTTGGAATCGCCGACATAGCGTTCGCTGTTCATGCGATGAACGGTAGTCATCAACTCGCGCACCCGGGAAGCGGCCGACCCGCGCCCGGCCGCAATCGCCTGTGCCGCATCCTCGACCTCGCCCATCAGCCTGCGGGCCACGCCCTCGTGAATTGCTTTCTTGGAGTCGAAGAAGCGGTACACGTTCGCCGGGCTCATCCGGAGCACCTTGGCGATGTCGGCGACGGTGGTCTTCTGGTAGCCGATTTCGCGAAACAGGCGTTCCGCCACCACGAGAATGCGCTCCCGCGTGTCCGCTTCGACATTTTCCGAAATCAGCGCCATATCAAATCCAATGTTCAATTATTCCGCCGCCTCAGCAAGCGGAATTGCGGATTGCGAGGTGCCATGATGCTGCAAAGCAGGATTAGTGTGCACGCTTGGCCCGCTTTCTTCAAGGCTTCGGCGGAACCAGAGGGCATAGAGACCGGGCAGGTATAGCAGGGTCAAGAACGTCGCTACAAACAGGCCTCCCATGATCGTGATTGCCATCGGTCCCCAGAACGCCGAACGCGACAGCGGAATCATCGCCAGGATCGCCGCCAGGGCCGTCAGCACCACCGGGCGGGCACGCCGGACGGTGGCCTCGACGATCGCTTCCTTGCGAGTCATGCCGTGCGCCACGTCGGTTTCGATCTGATCAACCAGGATCACCGCGTTGCGCATGATCATCCCAGCCAGCGCGATCAGCCCGAGCAGCGCCACGAAACCAAACGGCTGATTGGCGACGTTCAAACCCAGCGATGCCCCGATGATCCCGAGCGGTGCGGTAAGAAATACCAGCACGAGCCGCGAAAAACTCTGCAACTGGATCATCAGCAGGGTCAGCATGACAATGACCATCAGGGGAAACAGCACGAAGATCGACGCGTTCCCCTTGACCGATTCCTCGATCGCTCCGCCCATCTCGATCCGGTAGGCCGGCTGCAGGCTGTCGCGAATTTCCTGCAGCTTCGGCCATATCTGGTTGGTCACGTCGGGCGCCTGCACGCCGTCGACGACATCGCTGACCACCGTGATCGCCATGTCGCGATTGCGCCGCCACAGGATCGGCTCCTCGTGGGCGTATTCGACCTTGGCAATCTGCGACAGCGGCACCACGACGCCATTGCGCGAGGTGATCGTGAGGTCGCCGACGCGGCCGAGATCGAGCCGCTCGGAAGGCACCGCGCGCGCCACCACCTGGACCTTCTCGATACCATCCCGCATCGTGGTCACCGGCACGCCCGAGATCAGCATGCTCAACGCCTGCGAAACATCCTGCGGAGTAAGCCCGATCGCGCGGGCGCGGTCCTGGTCGACCACGAGCTTCAGGTATGGCGTCTGCTCGTTCCAGTCCAGATGCGGATCCCTGACGTTGGGATTCTGCTTGACCACGTCGCGGACCTTGTAGGCGATCTCGCGCACGGTCTTGGTATCCGGGCCGATCACCCGGAATTGTACGGGAAAACCAACCGGTGGACCGAAGTTGAAGCGATCGACGCGGACGCGTGCTTCGGGCAAGGCACCATCCTCGACCGCCTTCTCCAACCGTGCCTTGATCCGCTCGCGCGCTTCGACGTCCTTGGAGACGATGACGATCTCGGCAAAGGCCTCGTTCGGCAGTTGCGGGTTCAGGCCGAGCCAGAACCGCGGCGAGCCCTGGCCGACATAGGCGGTGTAGGTCGAGATATCGTCGTCGTCCTTGAGCATCGCCTCGGCTTTCTTCACCGCCCGCTGCGTCACGCCGATCGCGGTGCCTTCCGGCAAGCGCAGCTGCAGGAACAATTCCGGCCGCTCGGACAGCGGGAAGAACTGTTGCTGGACGTGACCGAACCCGACAATCGCCAGCGCGAAGATACCGACGGTCGCCACCACCACCTTGACGCGGTGGTTGACGCACCACTGGATGGTTCTGCGGAGCACGCGGTAGACGCGCGTTTCGTAGACCGCATGCGGGTCGTGATTGTGACCTACCGCGACATTGGGCAACAGCTTGACGCCGATATAGGGCGTGAAGATCACCGCCACGAACCAGGAAGCGATCAACGAGATCGCGACGATCCAAAAAATGCCGCCGGCGTATTCGCCGACCGCGGAATTGGCAAAGCCGATGGGAAGGAAGCCCGCCGCGGTCACCAGCGTTCCCGTCAGCATCGGAAACGCCGTGGATTCCCAGGCGAACGCCGCGGCGCGGGCGCGATCCCAGCCCTGCTCCATTTTCACCACCATCATCTCGACGGCGATGATGGCATCGTCGACCAACAGCCCGAGCGCGATGATCAGTGCACCGAGCGTGATGCGGTGCAGATCGAGCGACATGGCGTTCATGACGATAAAGACGACAGCCAGCACCAGCGGCACCGACAGCGCCACCACGATGCCGGTCCGCCAGCCCAGTGCGAGGAACGAGACGAACAGCACGATGACCAGCGCCTCGATGAACGAATGCACGAATTCGCTGACGGCGTGCTCGACCACGTTCGGCTGATCGGCGATCTGGTCTACGCTGATGCCCTGCGGCACGGCTTTCATGAACTCCGCGGTCGCATTGGCGACGTCCTTGCCGACCTCCAGGATGTTCGCGCCCTTGGCGGTCACCACGCCGATGCCGACCGCGGGCTTGCCTTGCTGGCGGACCACGAAGCTGGGCGGATCGACATAGCCGTGGCTGACGGCGGCGACGTCGCCAAGCCGGAAGGTCCGGCCGTTGCTCTCGACCGGTGTTTCCGCCACCGCCCGGACGCCATCGAACGCGCCGGTGACACGCAGCGGCACCCGCTGCGAAGAAGTTTCCACGGTACCGGTCGGCACGATGTTATTCTGCTTCGCCAATGAATCGAACAGAGCCTGAGGCGTGATACCGAGCGTCGCCAGTTTGGCATGCGAGAACTCGACAAAGATCCTTTCGTCCTGGATCCCGTAGAAATCAACCTTGGTGACGCCCGCCACCCTCAACAGCCGCTGGCGCATGCCTTCGGCGGCCTTCTTCAGTTGCGCGTAATCTGCGCCGTCGCCCGTCATCATATAGAGGATCGAGTCGACGTCGCTGAACTCGTCGTTGACGACGGGACCGAGCACGCCGGCCGGAAGATCGCCTTGCGCATCGGCGAGTTTCTTGCGCAGCAGATAAAACAGATACGGCACCTCCTTCGGCGGCGTCGAATCCCGGAATGTGACCTGCATCGCCGTAAACGACGGCTTCGAATAGGTCTGCACCTTTTCGAAATAGGGCAGCTCCTGCAGCTTCTTTTCAATGGGATCGGCGACCTGCATCTGCATGTCCCTGGCGGTCGCGCCCGGCCAGATCACCGAGACGTTCACCACCTTGACCGTGAAGAAAGGATCCTCGGCACGACCGAGCCGCTGATAAGAAAAGAAGCCGGCGGCGCTAAGCGCGATGATGAGGAACAGGATCAGCGTGGGATGATCGACCGCCCAGCCCGAAAGATTGAAGCGCTTCATCGAACTCTCCGAGGATGGCTTGACCAGAGTCATCGTTGCGAACGAAGGGATCCAGGGAAACGAAGGAAGACTGGATTGCTCGTCGCTTCGCTCCTTGCAATGACGGAATGCGCCGGCTTAGCCTGTTTTCAAAACGACAGTGAAGAAACGACCCTTACTTTCTGAGCCGGATCAAGCTTCTGCACACCGAGCGCGACGACCTGCGCGCCCTCGCCGACGCCGCCCGATATGACGACGTCGTTGGTGTCGTAAGATTTTACGGTGACAGGCTTCAACGCGATCTCGCCTGACGCATCGACGACGTAGAGCGAGGGCTCGCCGCCTTCGTTGAACAGCGCCGACAATGGCAGCCGCGCGACGTTGTCGGCCGCTGGATCGGCCAGTGTCAGGGTCGCAGTCATGCCGAGCGAAACGCGGTCATCCGCGTCGGGCAGCGAGAATTTCGCCAGATAGGTCCGCGTCGCGGGATCGGCCGACGGCGCGACCTCACGCAATTTGGCCGAATATTTCCGGTTCGGCTCGGACCACAGGCTTACGGTCGCCACGCCGTCCTTGGCGCGCCCGAGCAAGGTTTCGGGGATCGCGACGGCGGCTTCCTTCTCACCGAAACGGGCGACGCGGATCGCAGTCTGTCCGGACGCCACCACCTGTCCCGCGTCGATCAGGGTCGCGGTAACGACGCCACGGGTATCGGCCTCGAGCGTGGCATAGGAAAGAGCGTTCCTGGTGAGATCGACCGAGCGTTCGGCGCGATTGAGGCGCGCCCGCGCTTCATCGCCGGCGGCTCTCGCCTGGTCGAGCTGAGCGTCGGTGTTCCAGCCCTTGGCACGCAAATCCTTGGCCCGCTGTTCGGCCGCAGACGCCTGCGCCAACACGCCGGTGGCGGCGCGGAATTCGGCCTCGGCCTGCTCGGCCTGCAATTTCAGGTCGACCTCATCGAGGGTCGCGAGCGGCTGGCCGACGTCGACAGTCTGGCCCACCTCGACCAATCGTTTCGCCACTTTGCCGGAAACCCGAAAGCCCATATCGGTTTCGATTCGAGGCCTGACCGTGCCGACAAAGCTGCGCGCCGGTACCTCCGCCTCGTAGTGTACGGTCGCGACCAGCACCGGCCGCCCGGGGGCAGGAGCCCTTTGCGCAACGCTATCCTTGCAGCCGGCCAGGCTGACCGCCAGCAAAGCCAGCGAAGCACCTGCTAATAGTCTGGAATAATTCGATAAAACTACACGAACGAACATCGGAAGCTCCATCCGGCCCAGCCATATGACAACTATTTAATGTTCTCTGACGAATGTCAATATTCATCAGTAAACATTGTACCGCGACACAGTGTCGTTCCGCTCATATGAGGGGGCGGTCGCCTGCGGTCATTTCGTGAAATTCGATGATGCTGCTCTCGACGACCTGATGCGCTCACGAGCACTCGCACAGACCGCGGCGTAGGTCGGATCAACGGGAATGTGGTCAGGCCGGGACATTCGCGAAGTTCGAGTTCGATTGCTTGCGGTTCGATACGAACGCGCAGGATCTCGCGGGCGCATGCGAGGCAGCTTCGGCTGCGGCGTGCAAGGTTACCACCTCTCTGTTCGCCGGCCTTTCATCGATCCACGACGTCGGTCGTAAGAATTCTCATCGTTGCCGACGGTGGCGATTCTTGTTCGGAACGGCGGCGCATGAAATTACCACGCCATCCATGAGAGCGGATTCGCCGATTGCGCCGGCGGGTTTTTCCGCCGTTATGATGAGTGAGTATGGTTACGCGGCTTTTGTTCTTGGTTGCCATTGTCGAACGTTTTATTGCCGGTCGGAAATTTGAGGTTTTCGAAGCCACCGACCAGCAAGGGATGACACATGCCATTGCGCAGCCAGCAAGCTTTCACGTCGAAACGACCTGACGAACTTATGTCGAACGCCACACCCGAGGTGTCGCGGGTTGTCCCGCGGACCCCGGCCGGCGTGCGTGCTCCACGCAAGGGTTTCATCAGGGCGATGACTGCGGCGGACATTCCGGCGGCGGCCCGGCTTTTCCTGAAAATATTCCGGGGAGCCGACAAGCCGGCGAACGCCGATCTTCAAGAATATCTGCGAGCGCTCGCCCTGGATCCGCCTTCCTACAGCGAGACGACAGGCTCGCAGATCTACGAGCAGCAGGACGGACGCATCCGCAGCGTCTTGCTCACCGTACCGATGCGCATGGTCGTCTGCGGAAATGACGTGCCCGGCCGGCTTTTTGAAATGTACATGACCGATGCCGAACAAGAGGCGGCGGGCGCGGCCGAGATCATCCTTGGCCTGCGGCGCGATCGCTGCGACTTCTCTTTCAGCGACAGCTCATCGCCGACCGCTTGCAGACTGCTCCTTGCCATTGGCGGCAAACCGATCCCCTCACAGAACCTCGAATGGTCGCGCAGCTTCCGCCCGCTGGCCGCCACGATCGGACGGTTCGCCGATCGTTTGCTGCGCGGCAGGGATTTCGGTCTCGCGGCGTTCGCGCGTCCCGTTGATGCCCTGCTTCGTCACCTGCTCGGCGGAAAAGCTGAAGATTCGACCGACGTGAGCGTCAAGGAAATGTCGGTGCCCGCTTTTATCAAGCGCGCGCCGAGGTTCATTACCCACTATGCGATACGCCCCCTGTGGTCCGAGGAGGAACTCTCCTGGGCGGTTTCGATGGCCGCGCAGAATACCCGGCTCGGCTCATTCACGATACGATCTGTCGAAGACCGCACCGGTACGATCATCGGTTGTTTTGTCTATTACGCCGCGCCACGGACCGCGCAGGTGCTCAATGTCCTCGCGCTTCCCGGTCGGGAAACTGATGTTCTGGATACGATGTTTCGCCATCTCGACCGCGCCGGTCACATCGAGGCTCGTGGTCGTGCACAGCCTGCGCTGATGGTGGGCCTCGCGCTCCAACGCTGGCTCGTGTTCCGCCACAAGGCGTTCTCGATGGCGCTGACACGAATTGCGGAAGCAAAGGATGCCGTCGCGCGTGGCGATATCTATGTCGGCGGTCTCGCCGGTGAGGACTGGAGCCGTCTCATGTCCGATTTCCACTAGGGCGGGTTGCGCGATGGCAGTATCGGTCATCCTCAAGACGCTCAACGAGGAGGCGCGGATCGGCCCCGCGATCGAGAGCGTGCTGGCTGCGCTCGAAGGGATCGGAGGCGAAGTCATCGTCGCTGACGGCGGCTCGCGTGACAGAACCCTCGCCGTCGCGGCGAACTATCCGGTCCGTGCCGTGCAACTCCGGCCGGCGGTGCCGCCGAGCTGCGGCATCGGTCCACAACTCGGTTTCCAATACAGCCGCGAGCCATTCGTCTGTCTGATAGACGGCGACATGTTGCTCGATCCGGACTTCCTGGCCGAAGCCCTCGCCTATCTCGAAGCTAATCCAGCCGCCGCCGGCGTGACCGGCCATGTCGAGGAGATGAACACGACCTGCCTCGAATATATCCGGCGAGGTCGCAGAACTTCACCGGAGAACCGGATCGGATCGATCGACCGCATGAACGGCGGGGGTCTCTATCGAAGAAAGGCAATCGACCAGGCCGGCTATCTGTCGGACCGCAACCTGCATGGTTACGAGGAATTCGACCTCGGCGTGAGATTACGGGCGCAAGGCTGGACTTTGACTCGGCTCGACCGCAGCTTCGTGCGGCATTTCGGGCATGCGCTGAATGCGTATACCCTTCTCTTCCGGCGCTGGCGGTCCGGCTACTTGCAGGGGATCGGGGAATTGCTGCGGGCGGCGATCGGAAAGCCGCACTGCAAGCAACTGGTTCGCGATCTGCCGGAGCTAAAGCTTTGGGCCGCGGTCTACGTTTGGCTGATCGCGATGATCATGCTGCCGCTCGCGACGGCGACGCCTTTGCAGGGACTTGCAATCGACGGCGGCCTGATCGCCGGCGCCATCGGGCTGATGAGCCTGCGACAGCAAAGTCTCGTGCTCGGTCTCTACGCCGTCGTTGCCTGGCTCTTCCACGTCGCAGCCCTACCGCTCGGCTTCCTCCGTAGGCGAGACCCGCCGGCGGCCTGGATCGACAGCCGGCTGGTGCAGGACGCGGCTCAAGAAGAGAGCGATTGTGCCAACGCGCCAGCGACGCGTGTTGCGGTGCGTTCACGGCTCCGGCGCGAGAGCCCGAGCAGAACCAGCCACGCGGAAATGACGACCGATCCCTCGATGACATAAAGGGCAACGAAGGTGCCGATCGGCGCGTCCAGCCACGTCGCTGCCGCGATCAGGCCGCTGCCGAGAATGTTGGTGCCGTTCAGGATCAAGGCCCTCGCTCCCTGCCGCCCCGATGCGCCGAGCAGGTCGATTGCCACGGACCACGCACCGACCAGGACGATCGTGCCCGAAAGCGCGCGCACAAAGAATGCGAGATCGTGGTAGTCCCGCCCAAACAGGAGCGGAAGGTAGGGAGCCAGCACGAACAATGCGAGGAACGTGGCGATGCCGAGCGCGAGCGCCGCGGCGAGTGCGCGCTTCGCCGCCGGCAACGCCAGATGAAGGCCGTCGCGGCTCGCGCGCGCGAAGCGCGGGTAGATCAGGCGGTTGAACGCATCGATCGAGAGGTAGCTGCTGTCCATAATCCGCCGCGCTACGCCGTAGCTGCCGACCACCTGGATCGGGGCAAAGAGCCCGATCACGAACAAATCGACGTTGGATCGAACCGCCCGCACCACGAACTGCGAGCTGAAGAGAATACCGGGGCGCAGCTCATCGCGCAGGATCGCCAGCCGGGGTCGGCCGAGCGGCCATAGCCACGCCACTCCGACCAGGACATAGAGCGCGTAACCGCAGGCCTGCCAAATCGCCCATTCCGACAGGCTCGACGTATCGAAGACCATACAAGCCAGGGCCGCGGTTGCGGTTCTTACGAACGCAAAGCCGACAACCGAGCGATTTGCGATGCGCATGCGGCCCAGGCTGATGAAAACCGTCTCGACGAGAAGGATCACCCGGACCAGCACGACGTTGGCGAAGAACAGCAACGCAATGGTGCAAACGTCGATATCAGGACGGGAATGGAACGCCGCCCACGACGACATGATCGCGACACCGCCGGCCACGAGCAATGCCCCCGTGAGGCCGATCAGAACAAGGTTGTGGCCCAGGAGAAACGGATAGCTCGCGGGCTCGCGCGAGACCCTGCGAAGCAGGCAGTCCGAGGCGCCGAGGCCGCAGATCTGGACGGCGACGGCCGTTACGGCTGAGATCTGCACGAACAGTCCGAATTCGGCCGGACCAAGCGCGCGCGCCAGAATCGCGAACGTCGCGAGTTGGGCAAGGCCCGCCGATGCCAGGGATCCGCTCGACAGCAGATAGCTGACGATCATGGGAGTGGCCGTCGAGATCGTCCGGCTGGCAACTTTCAGGTGCACGGGTCTGACGGCCTCGTTGACGATGAAACTCCGGGAGATGGCCACGCCTGCGTGACGTCGCCGCGAGATCCCGGCGTGCATGCCGAGCTAAGACCGAAATCTGTCGCGGACCCCAAGTGATCCCACACCTATCGTTTCGAAGAGGTGTCTGCGCCATCGCCCTCGTGCAGCGGAGGGCATCAGTTTTGATGGAGCCATCACCGCGCCTGATGCCAACGTTTAACGTTAAGCCCTACTTCAAATTGTGCGTGCCGCGACAGGAGATTAGTGGATCACAGCAAGCAAGCGGTTACGCGAGCGGAAACGAAACGAGGGGCGTCATGGATCATTCGAGAATCGTTTCGCGTGTCATCACCAGCGCTTCCCCGGCCGTTGCTGCAATCGCACCGCAGAGCATCGGCATTCCTCCTGACATCTCGACGGTAACTCGCACGGCTGCCACGGCAGCTCAGCGGCGCAATTCGGCGCGTACGGGCGTGCTCTCTCACTAGAGTGAATCGATATGTACGTCGCATTCAAAGGCAGCAAAGCTCAGCACGACGAGGCTCTTTTCTATCGCGGACCTCGAGAGGTGCCGCCGACGTCGGGCGTCGCGATCGATACGACCCAAGTCGCGCGCTGGTTGCTGCGCGGTTGGAAATGGATGGCGATCGCGGCTCTCGCCGGCGCCGTCGCGGGCCTCGTCGGCGCGCAACTCGTCACGCCGCGATTTACGGCGACGACGGAACTCACCATCGCCCCGTCCAACCTGCTGGTCGCGCCGAACGACCTCTATGCGACGAACATGCAGAGCGACAGCCAGATCCTGGACGTCGAGAGCAAGATGCGGATGATCACGTCCGGAAACGTCTTGCGGCGCGTCACGGACGGGCTTCGTCTCAAGGACGATCCTGAATTCGCAGGCAGGCCGCGGCTGTTCGATCTCGGCGCTCTCCTTGATAGCTTTTCCGGGACCGCCGAACGGAAAGACGTGGCGGTCGCCCTGGCCAAACGCATCACCGTCACACGACAAGAACGTTCCTTCGTCGTAAGCCTGTCAGTCTGGGCGAGCGAACCGGACGCCGCGGCGCGACTCGCAAATTCCATCGCCGAGACTTTCCGCGAAGAAGTAGTTCGCGCCGACGCGGCGCGATCCGGTCGCGCCGCGCAAGCGCTGACTGCCCGGCTCGGCGAGCTGAAGGCCGCCGCCGCCGATGCGGAAGACAAGGTCGAAGCATTTCGCCGCAGCAATGACCTTCAGCAAGGTTCGAGCGGCCAGCCGCTCAGCTCCGACGCAATGGAGCGAATGAGCGGCAAGCTTACCGATGCCAAGGCGCGTGCGGCCGAAGCCGAAGCGCGCTACCGCGAAGTCTCGAGCGCGATCTCGTCTTACGGCGTGCAGGGAGGCGCGGTTCAGTCGCAAACGCTTTCGAGACTGCTGTCCGATGACGCGGCTCTGCGTCGGCAGATCGCGACGCTTTCGCAAACATTCGGTCCGCGTCATCCGGCGCTGCAGAACGCGCTCGCCGAAGCCGCCGCTCTCGATAGCGCGATCAAGTCCGAGACCGAGCGGCTCCGTCGAGCCGCCCGCATCGATGTCGATCAATCCCGAATGGCTCTCGCAGCGCTCACCGAGCAGACGCGCACACTGCGCGACAGCGTAGCCGTCGACGACCAGGCGCAGGCGAAATTGCAGGAGCTCAAGCGCGAGGCCGGCGCGAAGACCGCGCTTTACCAGACCTTCCTGGCGCGCGCGGGCGAGGCGGCCGAACGACAGCAGATCGACGCGACGGATGTGCGCGTGATCACGCCAGCCGTGGCCCCGATGCGTCCGACCTGGCCGCCACGTCCGATCATCGCCGTCGCGGCAGGCGCGGCGCTCGCCCTGCTTCTGTCCGCGGCCTTGCTTGCAGGATTGGGCTATCTCGGCGCGGTTCGACTTGGCAGGAGAGTCGCATGATGCAGGCCGACGACATGCGCGAGGGCTCAGGCATCGGGGTTCTCGGACCGCCGCTGTTCGTGGCGACGCTCTTGTTCTACTTGGTCACGCTGACGCCGTTCATCGATCTGTCGGCAGCCAACGCGGTGGACCCGGCCGCGAACAAGTCAAACGCGGTCAACCAGATCGTCTTCCTGGGACTGACTGCAAGCCTCTGGCTGACCGTCTTCAGCTCACCGCTACGCTATCTGGCCGTACGTCCGCGTCGCCCTCTGATCGCACTACTCATCTGGTTTGCGATCGCTTCGGTGATGTCGGCACATCCCGACCTCGCACTCAAGCATGTCGTGCTCGCTACGCTTACGGTCGTGAACGCGGGTATCTTTCTCCTGCTGCCACGCTCGGAACGGCAATTCGCAGCCATGCTCTCGGTGTGTTGCCTCGGCACGCTTGCCATCGCTTACCTGGGCGTCACCTTGCTCCCGACGCTCGCGGTTCACCAAGCCAGCGAGATCCGCGAGCCGATGAACGCCGGGCTTTGGCGGGGTCATTTTGCCCATAAGAATGTCGCGGCCGCCGCGATGGTGATCATAAGTTTCATTGGGCTCTATCTATACAGTACCGGCCGTCGCGTCGTCGGAGCCGTCGTTACATTGCTCGCGGTCGTGTTCCTGGCGCAGACCGGCGGCAGGACCGCCAGCATGGCGCTGCCCGGCATTCTCGCGGTCGGCTGGATTTTCGAACGGTGTCGCGCCGTTCGAATCCCGATGGTCTTTCTTGGCATCGCAGCCTGCAACACCGTCACCATCGGCTGTTCGATCTCGCCCGCCATGCGGAGTCTGGTGGCAAGTCTCGGCGGCGACCCGACCTTCACCAATCGCATCGATATCTGGCGCACCGGCATCTCCGCCGTCGCGGACAGACCTCTGACCGGCTACGGCTTCCAGCTATTCTGGCAGACCGGTGAGATGGTCTACAACAAGGCCGGCGCCGAGAACTGGTCGTTCGCCGCCTTCAACGGCCACAATGCCTATCTCGACGCAGCGATCACCACCGGCATTCCCGGCCTGATCCTGACCCTGGCCCTCCTGGTGTGGCTGCCGCTGCGTGATGTCGCCCGGGCGGAAGCTCAGGATAATGATCCCGCGCTCACCCGCCTGTTCACCCGGATCTGGCTCTACGGCGTATTCGCGGGCTGCGTCGAGAGCTTGTACTTCCAGTCCGGCAGCCTCGTCTGGTTTGTGTTTATCGCGTCGATCTTCGGCCTTCGCCTCCAGGCGAGTGCGCGCGAGATCTGGAAACCCGCAGCCGAGCTACGCGACGCGGAGCCGGCCTATGCGTGAGCTGAGCGCCACTTCGCGTTTGCTTGGAGGCACGGCTCGCCTGCCGGCGCCGATCGATCGGCTCGCCGGTCGGTTGACCAACAGGTGGCTCCGCGCCACGCCGCGGCGTGTCATTCGAGTCCCCAACTTCGAACCGATCGTCTCCTTCACTTTCGACGACGTGCCGGACTCCGCGCTCCGCGCCGGCGCCGCGATCCTCGAAGCGCATGGAGCGCGCGGCACGTTCTACGTCGCCGGCGGCCTCGAAGGCCGGGTCGAGCCGGATCGCAGATTGATCGACGCAGCAGGCTGCGGGCAACTGGCTGCGGCCGGTCATGAAATCGGCTGCCATAGCTACGGCCACCGGAATCTGCGGCATGTCGATCGCGACTTGCTGACCGAGGACCTGCGCCGCAACCGGCACTACCTCGACGCTGTCGACCCCCGGCCCAGCCGACGCAATTTCGCTTATCCGTACAACAGCGGCGCTTTCGGCAAACGAACCATGCTGGCCGAGACATTCCGGACCTGCCGCGCAGGCGGCGATGCCATCAACCGTGGCCCGACCGATCCGACCTTTCTTCGCGCGGTCGAGATCCGGCAGCCGGCGGACTATGTGTCCGGATTGACCCGCTGGATCGACATGCTGGTCGCAAATCCCGGCTGGCTGATCTTCTTCACGCACGACATTTCACCGACGCCGACGCCATACGGCTGCGCGCCCGACGCCTTCCAGCGGCTAGTCCGCCATGCGGTAGAAAATGGCTGCCGGGTGCTGACCGTCGACGCGGCGCTCGACCGCATGGGACTGCGGGAGCAAACCCGATGACGAACGCCCGGCGGCTTCTCGCGATCAACAACTACTTCTACCGGCGCGGCGGCGCCGAGAGCGTCTTCCTTGATCACATCGACCTGTTCGAGGGCGCGGGCTGGGACGTCATCCCCTTCGCAATGGAGCATCCCCAGAACCTGCCGAGTCCCTGGTCCGACTATTTCGTCTCCGAGATCGAGTATGGCCGGACCAGCGGGCCGCTTACGAAAGCAAGGCAGGCGGCCAAGATCATTTTCTCGCTGGAAGCTCGCCGAAAGATCCGCAGTCTCATCAGTCGCACGCGGCCCGCGGTGGCGCACGCGCACAACGTCTATCACCACATATCGCCGTCGATCTTCGAAGCCCTCAAAGCCGAGGGCGTGCCGATCGTGATGACGGCCCACGACCTGAAGCTCGCCTGCCCCGCCTACAAGATGCTGAACCAGGGCCGCGTTTGCGAGCGATGCCACGGCGGACAAATCCACAACGTCCTCCTCAACCGCTGCGTCAAGGATTCGGTGGTAGCGAGCGGGCTGGTCTTCCTGGAGACGCTGATACACCGCAGCTTCGGGCTTTACCGCAATTCGATCGATCGCCTCGTCGCCCCGAGCCGTTTCTATCGAGACAAGTTGGTGGAGTGGGGCTGGGATGCGAGCCGCATCGCGTACATACCGAACTGCATTGATACGAACGGGTTTACGACTGGCACGCATGAAGGCGACTACCTGGTCTACGCGGGACGGCTTGCGCCGGAGAAAGGCCTGACAACGCTGGTGCGCGCCGCCGCGCTATCGAAGCAGCGCCTGGTCCTGGCGGGCACCGGATCGGAAGAAGCGGCTTTGCGCCGTCTTGCATTCGAACTCGACGCCGACGTCGCCTTCGCAGGCCATTTGGAAAAACCCGCGCTGCAACGCCTGATCGGAGAAGCGCGGGCCTTGGTTCTGCCTTCCGAATGGTACGAGAACGCACCCATCAGTGTGCTTGAGGCCTATGCACTCGGACGCCCGGTCATAGGCACACGAATCGGAGGCATTCCGGAATTAGTCCTGCACGACGAGACCGGTATTCTGGTCGAGCCGGGCAGCGTTGAAATGTTGGCCGAAGCTCTGTCCGGCATCGCAAGCCTTCCGCCGACTGCGCGAAACCAACTCGGCGCCGCGGGTCGCGACTGGGTGCGCCGGGAGTTTTCTCCCGACCAGTACCGCGAGCGTACGGTGGAATTGTACGGCGAGGTCATCCGCTGATGTACACCTTCATCCCAGTCACCGCGGCGAACCGATCTCCGCGCAAGGTGATCTTCCTCGGCTTACGGGGTGTCCCGGAGGTTCAAGGGGGAGTCGAAACCCATGTCGCGGCGCTCTCGGTGCGCATGGCGCAGCGCGGCTGGCAAGTCGAAGTGCTCGGGCGCAAACCATACCTGCCGTCGTGGACGTCCTATGTCTGGAAAGGCGTTACCGTGACGCCGCTCTGGGCGCCGCGATCGAAGCGATTCGAAGCGCTGTTGCATACGGCCCTGGGTCTGCTCGTCGCGGCGCTGCGGAGCCCCGATATCGTGCATATCCAGGCGATCGGCCCGGCGCTGCTCACCCCGCTCGCGCGCCTGCTCGGCCTTCGAGTTGTGGTGACGCATCACGGCTTCGACTACGAACGTCAGAAATGGGGACGACTTGCAAAGGCGATCCTCCGCGCCGGCGAAAGAGTCGGAATGATGTTTTCTCATGCCAACATCGGTGTATCGAAGGTGATTGCCAACTCGGTCCACCTCAAATTCGGCGTCCCGGCGACCTTCATCCCGAACGGTGTAGAAACCGACGTCCGGCCACCCGGCATCTCCTGCATACCGCTGACGTCGAACCGCTATATCCTGACGGTCGGCAGAATTGTCGAGGAGAAGCGGCAACTCGATCTGATCAACGCGTTCGCTCGCCTGAACGATCCCGACACGAAGCTGATCATCGTCGGCAAGGCCGACCACGACGGAAGCTACATCCGCGCGGTCGAGACCGCGGTCGCGGCGACGCCCGGCGCCATGATGGCCGGATTTCAGCATGGCGAGGCACTCGCCCAGCTCTACGAGCGCGCGGCCCTGTTCGTTCTTCCGTCGAGCCACGAAGGCATGCCGATGGCGCTGCTTGAGGCGCTCAGCAGCGGCGTGCCATGCCTGGCCAGCGATATCGATGCCAATCGTGCGATCGATCTTGGCGCGGATGATTATTTCCCGTTAGGCGACGTGGATGCTCTCGCGGCTGCAATGAAGCAGAAGCTCGCCGCTCCCGATCGTGCGCGAAGCAACGCTCTCGCAGCCCAGATCAAAGATTCCTTTGGCTGGGGTCCAATCGTCGACCGCACCATCAAGGTCTACGAGAATGCCCTTCCCGTCTGGCGACCGCGCGGCGTGCAGGGCGGAGCCGAAACCAGGAAACGTCTCGAATTCGGAGGCTAACGATGGCGCCCTTGTTGCGAAACCTTGGAATGACGACACTCGGCCTCGGCTTTCTCGGCCTCGCGTGGAGCAAGGATCGGTTGCGCGGCTACGCCACGCCGAACACCGTAGCGAAACGCGATGTTGAAGGGCAGATAAGCTACATTCTCGACATCTTCGCCTCGCTGCGCAGGTTCATGCCGCCGCAATTCGATCTGCGCGGACGGGACGTGCTCGAACTAAGTCCTGGCGCGTCGCGAGGCAACGGCATGCTGTTTCTCGCGATGGGTGCCCGATCCTATCACGCCATTGACGTATTTGATCTCGCCGGCAACGAGGATCCCATCTTCTACCAACGGCTGCTCAATCGTTTCACCGGAGGAAAGCACTCGGATCGCGAGCGCGCACGGGCGATCGCACGCGAGCCCGGCGTGCGCGAGTTCGGCTATTCCGTGGGCCGGGATTTCGACATTCCCCGCCTCGCAGAGGGGCGAACCTTCGATTTGATCGTCAGCTGCGCTGCATTCGAGCACTACGAAAACGTTCCGGCCGCCGTCGCGGGTTTGACGAAGGTCGCCAAGCCGGGTTGCGAAACGGTTCACATCATCGATCTACAGACCCACTCCCGTTGGATCCGCGAGCGCGACCCGAACAACATTTATCGCTATTCCGAATCGATTTACCGGCTGTTCCGGTTTGCTGGACAACCGAACCGGCAACGCCCTGCCGACTACGCACGAGCCTTCAAGGCGCAGGGGTGGAACGACGTCCATTTCGCGCCATCGCGAACGATCGACCCTGGGCTTCGGGAGGCTTCTCTGCGCGGCCTCGCTGCGCCCTTTGCGAGCCAGGATAACATGGTCATCCTCGATGGCGCCCTGACGGCACGCCATCCCGGACCGGCTGCCGAATGCCACCACGATGTTTCGGCGCATGGAAAATCCCGCAACGATTCGACCGGACGGGAGATGCCGTCGTGATCAGTCGCCGCTCGGCGCTTGGCGGCATCGCCGGCATTGCGACGCTCGCGCCATTCAGGGCGCTGCCGCGAGCCGCGGCCGAATCCGCACGGAATATCCCGATATTCCGTCGCGGTATTTGCGTTTCGCATGCGTTGGGCTGGGCTGACGTCGAAGCAAGCGATACCTATGGGAGTGCTCCGTTCTCGGCCCCTCGATTTCGCTTCGACCTGAAACAGCGGCGGGCGATCCGTGCCGCGGGATTCGACTTTGTACGTCTTGCCGTCGATGTCGGCCCGTTTCTGGTCTCGGAGGGAGCGAGCCGCGACCGGCTGTACGATCTGCTGATCGATACGGTTCGCAAGCTGCTCGATGCGGATCTGGGCACGATCGTGGATTTGCACCCGAGCGCGATGAATCCGGCCTACCGGCCCGCGATGCTGACCGCAGGAATGAATACGCCGAATTTCCAGGCCGTGCTCGCCATGCAGTCTCGTCTAGCCGGCCGTCTGGAGCGAATCGCCGAGGACATCGGGGCCGCCGGGCCGCCCAGGCTTGCGCTTGAACTGATGAACGAGCCGGAGATCACGCCTGTCGCGTGGAAACCCATGCTTGATGCCGCCTACGCCGCCGCCCGCAGCGGTTCCGAAAAGCTGCCCCTCGTGCTTGGCGGTGCCTCGATGAATGCGGCAACAGCGCTGGCAGCGATCGACACGCGTCCTTTCGCCGGTGATACGCGCCTGATCTATACGTTTCACGAATACGCACCCTGGCAGTTCACCCATCAAGGGGTACGCGGAAGTCCTGCCTACGCACTCGACGCGATCACCTATCCGGCGCCGGCTTCGGCTGACGCAATGAACCTGGCAACCGAGCGGCGGATGGGTAGTCTCGAACTCGACGGCGTTGCGCTCCAGCAAGCACAGCAAGCAAAACGAACACTTGCAGGCTATGTCACTTCCCGCTTCGATCGATCAACCCTGGAGAAGACGTTCCGGCAGGTGACGGCCTGGCGTACGGCTCAGCGGCTACCTGCGCATGCCATCCTGCTTGGCGAGTTCGGCGTCCACAGGTCACCCTACCAGAACACTGCCGAGGGCGCCGCCGCACGCGAGCGCTGGCTGTGCGACATGCGCGAACTCGCCGAGGCAAACGGCTTCGCCTGGGCGTGCTGGACCTATGCGGGGACCGGCGGGTTTGCGCTGACGGAGAACGAGATCGGCCCCGGTTTCGACGCGGCCACCCGCCGTGCGCTCGGTCTGGTGTCGCCGTGAGCACCGGCACGGCACCTCAGCGTTACGCCAATATCGACGGGTTGCGGGCCATCGCCGCGCTCGGCGTCATGATCGAGCACCTGTTCGGCGACCTGCTCAGGCAGAACCCGCCCGCGGCCGGCCCGATAAGTTCGCTCGCCAATTCAGTCGTCCAGAATTTGAGTCTCGGCCGCTTCGGCGTAGCGCTGTTTTTTCTGATCAGCGGCTTTGTCGTACCGTTCAGCATCGGCGGCGATCGTCCGCTCGCTCATTTCGCCGTCTCACGGATATTTCGGCTCTACCCTGCATGCTGGCTCGCGCTGGCGGTCCTCGCGACGATGGCGTGTCTCGCCCTGGAGCCGCCGAGCATCGCGACCATGCTGGCCAACATGACCATGGCACCTAATCTGTTCGGCCAGCGCTGGCTCTCGCCGATCTACTGGACATTGTTTATCGAACTGGCCTTCTACGTCCTCGTCGCGCTGTTATTCGCGCTAGGCACATTGAGGAATGTTGCTGTGCTGTCCGTTCTGAGCCTGGCATTGATAGCCGGCACCGTGCTGCCTGTTCAACTCCGCAGCCACGGCGTGGCAAATCTGCCCGTGCAATACATCGGAATTCATTTGTCCTTGCTGTTCCTGGGTCTGTTGCTGCGGCTATGGCTGGTCGAGCGCATCCGGGGCGCCGGTTTCTCTGTGCTGGCTCTTGGCATGGCGCAGCTTGTCGCGGTGCTGTCGATCTCGGACTTCTCTCTAGCGCGCGGTGACAACTTCATCATGGAAGGACGCGCGCCTATCCTGACCGCTTACGCGCTCGCCCTCGTGGTCTTTCCAGTGGCCGTCAGGTTCGGTTATCCGCGTTCGCTTTTGCTAGCGCGGATCGGGTTGATCAGCTACTCGATGTATCTGTTCCACTGGATCGTCAATGTGGCTGTTTACCGGTTCCTGCCTTTGACCGGGCAGATCAGCGATATTGCGGTGATGTCGGTCTGCGTCGCGCTCACTTTGGTCGTGTCGCTGCTTGTGTACCGCACCGTCGAGCGGCCGATGATCCTGTTCGGCCGCACGATCGCGCTTCGCCGTGAAGCCAGAAGCGGTTCTTGAAACGGGCGTAGCAGAGGACCCTCGTCTCGATGATGGTGGTCTTCACCGTCGCCAGCAATCGCAAGGTGCCTGTCCCGCCAAGTTCACGAGAGTTCCGCTGCCGTTTCGTTCACAGAAACAATCGATGTTTCATCCGTAACGAGGTTTCGGCGCCCTGTAACCGACCCGCAATGCTTGGCTGGTGTGATGCGGGACGAAACCAAATGCCGCGCATTGCGGCATTTGCCGGCAGCGGATTTGAGTCGCTCGGAATCAATCGGTAACGGCGACTTTCCGGAGCTCTTCTCTCCTGCCGATCAATCAGCCGCCTTGTGCTTCGCGGTGATTGGCTCCTTGCAACCGTTGAGAGAGATCAAATGAAAATCCTCATGGCTTCGACGCCCGCTACGGGCCATCTCAATCCATTGCTCGCCATCGGACGCATCTTGATTGCGGGAGGTCACGAGGTCGTGTTCCTTTCGGGCAGCGTGCTGCGCGATCGCATCGAGGCGATCGGTGCAGGCTTCCATGCGCTGCCCGCCGGCGCGGACTTCGACCTCCGGGACATCGTTTCGGTCCTTCCCGAATTGAAAAGCATGCCCCATGGACCGGAACGGCGGCGCCTCTCGTTGAACCGCATTTTTGTCGATCCCATTCCCGCGCAGCACCGGGGTCTGCAGCAAGTGTTGCAGAACTTTCCGGCCGACGTCGTCATCGGCGACGATACGATGTTCGGGTTGTTGCCGATGCTGCTCGGGCCGCGCTCGAAACGGCCGCCCATAATAATGTGCGGTACATCTTTCCTGCACTGCCGCCGGGACGACGGCGCGCCCCATTTTGTCGGCCTGCCACCCGCCACGACACAAGCGCAGCGCAAGGAGTATGCCGCAGCCTACCGGCAGGAAGACCGGCTGATCTGGCAGCCGACGGCTGATCGCTTGAACAAGGTGCTGGCTGAGGTGGGCGCCGATCGGTTGTGCCTGCCGCTTTTTGAGTCGGTCGTTCACTTCGCCGACGCTTACTTGCAGCTTTCCGTCCCGAGTTTCGAGTATCCGCGCTCTATTCCAGGCACGGTCCACTTCGTCGGGACGCCTCCGATCGTTGCCAACCAGGTCAGCTTGCCCTCCTGGGCAAACGACCTCGATGGTTCGCGCAGGGTCGTGCTCGTTACGCAGGGCACCGTGGCCAATGATGATTTCGACCGGTTGATCGGACCGACCCTGCGGGCGCTCGCCGACCAATCGGACCTGCTTGTCGTCGCAACAGCCGGTGGGCGCCCGATCGAAGCGATTCCCGGTCCGATCCCCGCCAATGCGCGACTGGCTCAATACCTGCCGTTCGAATGGATACTTCCGAAAGCCGATACCTTCGTCACCAACGGCGGTTACGGCAGCGTCAATCAGGCATTGAGCTTTGGCGTTCCGCTCGTCACGGCCGGACTCACACAAGACAAGGCCGACGTCAACGCACGTGTTGCCTGGTCGGGGGTTGGGATCGATCTCGCCACCAACGAACCGACAGCGGAAGAACTCCGCGTTGCCATCCGCACGGTGCTCGAGATGCCCAATTACCGGCAGCGCGCATCGTTGATGAAGGAAGAGTTCGCTTCGATCGATACCAACGCGGAGATTCTGCGCATCGTCAGCGAGGTCGCCCATCAGACGAACAATACAATTCCGGCCGGCGACGATCGATCCCGTCAGCCCGACGTCCTCGGTCGCATGCTCGCCGGACCCGCCAACGAGCCTGCATTCGCGGTGCGACGCAGCGCCTGAAGAACGGGCGTCCCCGCTACTCCACCGGAGGGCTGCTCGCGAACTCGACGTTGGTCTCACGACCGCCAACGAAAACCAGGAGACCGCCGAGCAGCGGTAGCAAAGACAGCACCAGCAGCCCGGTCGAGGTGGAGCCGGTGCTCTCCTTGACCCAGCCGATCAGATAGGGACCGGCGAAGCCCGCGAGATTGCCGATCGAATTGATCAGCGCGATCGCGCCGGCCGCCGCGGTGCCGGAGAGCCACGCCGTCGGCAAGGTCCAGAACACCCCGAAAGTGCAGAAGATGCCGATCGCGGCTACCACCAGCGCGACCATCGTAACGTGCGGATTGTCCATGTAGCCGCAGATTCCGAGCGCCACACCCGTCAACAGAAGCGGGGCGCCGACATGCACCAGGCGTTCGCGCGTGGCATCGGAATGCCGTGCCCACAGGATCATCGCGATGGTGCCGAACAGGTACGGCACGGCGGTGACAAAGCCTGTCTCCGCGTTGGAAAAGCCGAATGCCTTTACGATCTGCGGCAGCCAGAACTGCATGCCGTAGAGCGCGGCGACGAAGCCGAAATAGATCAAGCTCAGCTTCAGCACCTTCGGCGAAGCCAGCGCCTGCCGCAGCGTCAGGTGGCGCACGGCCTGCTTGGCGGCCACTTCGGCTGCGAGCCGCGACGACAGCCATGCCTTCTGCTCGGCGGTAAGCCAGTCGGCCTTCTCCGGACGGTCGGTGAGATAAAACCATGTGACGATGCCGAGCAGAACGGAAGGAACGCCCTCGATGACGAACAGCCATTGCCAGCCCCTCAGGCCCATCGCGCCATCGAGACCGAGCAGAAGACCGGAGATCGGCGCACCGATCACGGTGGAAACCGGAACCGCAATCGCAAACGCGGCGAGAAAGCGCGCGCGGTACTCTGCCGGATACCAATAGGTCAGGTACAGGATGATGCCGGGAAAGAATCCGGCCTCGGCGACACCGAGCAGGAAGCGCACGGTATAAAAGCTCCAGACCCCGCCGACGACGGCCATCAGCGCCGAAATGATGCCCCAGGTCACCATGATGCGGGCGATCCAGCGACTGGCGCCAAATCTCTCCAGCGCGAGGTTGCTCGGCACCTCGAACAGGAAATAACCGATGAAGAAGATGCCGGCACCCCAGGAGAATACCGTCGGCGAGAAGTTCAATTCGGCATTCATGGTGAGCCCGGCAAAGCCGAGATTGACGCGGTCGAGATACGAGAGGAAATAGGCCAGCACCAGAAACGGGATGAGCCGCCACGAGATCGCGCGGATGGTCGAGGTCTCGAGTTCACTCTTCGCGCCGGAGGCGGCTATTGCGGTGATGGTAGCCTGGCTCATGAGGTTTCTTCCCGGTTTCTTTTCGCGGAGAAGCCAACGCAGGCTTTCCGATCCCGGGGTCTCTTAGCATCGTGGCGCGGGCATGATAAAGAGCCCACGCACGTTAGGCGGTCACAGTGATGCGCGCGGATATGGAATCATACCAACTCTTCAGCGCCGGACGGTCGACGCCAATGGGAAGGCCGGCCGCTTTGGTCGCAAAGTCGACGGTGACCACGGCCGTAATATCGGCAACCGAGAACTCGTCTCCGGCCACAAACGGAACCTCGGCGAGCCGGGTTTCGAAATCATCGTAGAAATCTCTGATACGTTGCCTGCTGCGTTCCACCAGCGCCGGAATCTGCTCATATTGATGCGGTCCGGCGATCGCCCGGTTCTTGAGACCGGGAACGGTGTTGCGAACCGCTTCCATGACCGAGGCAAATCCCTCCTGTTCGACACGGCGATCCCACATCGCGACCTGCGCCTTGGTCTTGGGCGACGTGCCGAGCAGCGCCGGATCAGGATGGACTTCCTCGATATAGCGCTGGATGGCCGGTATTTCACCGATCGCGGCGCCGTCATCCAGCACCAGGGTTGGAACCACCCGGCGCGGATTGATGGCGGCGTAGGCGTCGGAAAACTGCTCCCTGGCGCCGAGATCGACCGGCACAATGGGTATCGAAATTCCTTTCTCGGCCAAGAAGATGCGCACCCGACGAGAGCTCGGAGACGCGTTCGATTGGTAGAGCTTCATCTCTTCCTCCGTCAAAAACACAATGCAATGAACCGGTCGGTATCACCGGCGTCAGAGTTTCGAACCACCGCCGACCTGAATCGTATCTCCGGTAACCCAGCGCGAGGCGTCGGACGCAAGGAAGGCAACGACATCGGCGACATCATCGGCATGACCGATGCGCTGCAATGCCTGCATCCCGATCGTGAACTGACGACCCTCCTCGGTCTTGGCAAACTTCGACATGTCGGTGTCGATCACGCCGGGCGCGACGGCATTGACACGGATGCCGCGCGATCCCAGCAACACTGCGAAATGCTTGACCAGCGTATCGATGGCGCCCTTGGTTGCGGCATAGGCCGGCAACAGCCCGACCGACGCACGCGCCGCCAGCGACGACAGCAGCACGACGCTCGAGCCTTCGCCGAGTAACGGCAGCAATTGCTGCACCAGGAAGAACGGCGCGCGAACATTGACGGCGAACATGCGGTCGAACTCCTCGATCGTCTGTTCCTCGATGGTGGCGGCGGTGGCGACGCCGGCGTTGGCGACGAGAATGTCGAGCCGACTGCCCACGAGCTTGCGAACCTCGGCGGCGAGCTTGTGCGCGCCGTCCGGTGCGCCAAGATCAATGCCGACCGCGTCGGCACGTCCTCCCGCGCGGCGGATTTCGGCGACCAATGCCTCGGCCTCCTTGCTCGCGTTGCCGTAATGCACGATGACGCGCGCGCCTGCGACGGCAAGCGCGTGCGCGGTCGCGCGTCCGATGCCGCGCGATGCGCCGGTAACAAGTGCGGTCTTGTTGGCGAGGTCGCTCATGGTCTTTCTCCGGATTGGGTGCGATGGGCCCAGCAGTCCAGCCGAACAGACATACCTATTCAGTCTTGCTCGCTCCACCTTCGCCGCTTCTAAGCGTGTCGGCTTGGAGCATTCGCGCGCCGCCGTTGTTGAGGATGTAGAGCGCGCTGGCATTCGGGAGAAAGACTTTGTAGGAGCCATACTTTTGAGGAATAGCACAGATGGAGCTACGCCACCTTCGATACTTCGTCGCGGTCGCCGAGGAAGGCAGCCTGACCGTGGCGGCGCAAAAGCGGCTGCACACGGCGCAGCCTTCGCTGAGCCGGCAGATTCACGATCTCGAACTGGAGCTCGGGGTTCAGCTTTTGATCCGCGGCCCCCGCGGCGTCGAACTGACCGCATCGGGGCGGGTGTTTCTCGATCACGCACGGGTGGCGCTGCTGCAGGTCGAGGCTGCGGGCGAAGCCGCGCGCCGCGCCGCGCAACCGGCGAGGACAACGTTCGCGATCGGCTTTCTGACCGGCTACGAGATGGATTGGCTTCCGGTCGTCATGGAAATCCTGCGCGCCGAACTGCCCTCAACCGAAGTTGTCATCCATAGCCAGGACTCGCCTGATCTCGCCGCCGGGCTGATGCGCGGCAAGATCGATTTCGCTTTCATGCGCCCGGAAAAGCCGGCGCCCGGTCTTAAATTTAGATTATTGCGAAAGGACCCGCTGATCGCGCTAATGCCGCATGATCACCCGCTGGCGGCGCGCGATTCGATTCGTCCGCAGGATCTCGCCGGCGAGACCTTTATCGCGACATCGCCCGAGAGGGCGCCGACCCTGCGAACCGTGGTCGATGGCTACATCAAACAGCTCAGCCTCGATCTGAAGCCGGATCACATCGCCAAAAACATCTCGATGGCGATCGCGCTGGTGGCGTCCACACGCGGCGTTAGCCTGCTGCCACTTTACGCACAAAACCTGCTGCCCAAAACCGTCGTCAGCCGTCCGATCCGGGGCAACCCGCCGATGATCGACCTCGTCGTCGGCTACAACGAAGCGAATACCTCGCCGCTCTTGAAATTCCTGCTGTCGAAGGTCGACGAATTGAAGTTTCGCGTGTCCGGGCGTGAACGATGATTTCCGCCGACACCGACGCGGGTGGCGCTCAATCCGCCTTGAGGCGGCCACCGCGCGGCCTGCTATCGCGGGCTAACCCATCAGGCGTCGCGGGTTTCGAAAGCGAAATTGAATCCGCGAGCTGAAAGCGCTCGAAGCGGTGCAGCTCCTCCTCGATCCTGCGCTTGAGGTCTCTGCGCATGCCGGCGCGCTGCGCCTTCGGCAGCGCCGTCCCCTCGTCGATCCAGCTCCATTTCTGCATCAGCAGTTTACGCGCCTTGCGATCGGTCTTGAGATCGATCGCCGCGACGATGTGGTCTCCCGCCAGCACCGGCAGCGCGAAATACCCGAACAACCGCTTCTCCTTCGGCAAATAGGCTTCGAAGCGATGTCCATAGCCGAAGAACAGCTCGGTGCGCTTGCGCTGGATGGTGAGCGGATCGAACGGCGACAGGATATGCACCAGACCGGGCTCGTCGTCTCGACCGAGATCCTTTACGCTTTCCAGCACCTCCGGTCGCGCCCAATGTTCCTGCTTGCCGGCGCCTTCGAGCGCGACCGGCACCAACTCCTTGGCGCGCATCCGCGCCTCGATCAGGCGCCGGACCGCGGATTTGCTCGGCGCATCGAGATGGCAGATCGAGTCCAGGCTGACGATACCCTGAGCCCGCAGCGCGCGGTCGAGCAGATAGGCGATGACCTCGCGCGGCGATGCGGGCTTCGGCGGCTTGTCCCAGCCGAAATGCCGCGCCATCAGTTCATACGTCTTGAGCATGCCGGTCCGCGCGCTGATCGTCAGTTCGCCGGTATAAAACGCAAGCTGCAGCGCGCGCTTCGACGGCTTGCGGCTGGCCCATGGGTGATGCTTGTCGACCAGCACATCGTCCTCGATGTCGCGAATGGTCAGCGCGCCGTCGCGCCGTATCAGCCGCATCACTTTGCGCAAATCCGCCGGGCTCACCCCGTCGAGCCATTTATGGCCCTCGCGGCGGTGCCGCTTCATCGCCGGCAGGAAGAAGCGCAGATCCCGCGACGGCACGTAGGACAGCGCGTGGGTCCAGTACTCGAACACGGTCTTGTCGATACTCTGTGCCTGCTGGAGATCGGCCCGGCGATAGTCGGGAATCCGGGTCCACAGGATATGATGGTGCGAGCGCTCGATGACGTTGATGGTGTCGATCTGCACATAGCCGAGGTGCTCGACGGCACTCGTCGTCGCCAGCGCCCCGTTACCGAACGGCGCCGGGGTATCGAGCCGCTGGGCGCGCAACCAGACGCGCCGGGCCTCCAGCTTGGTCAGGGAGTACGATTGGGCGGCGGCGGACATTGCCGTCTATGTAACGGGATTCGCCGCACACGGGGAGAGGTGCAAACGATCCGCATTCGGCGAGACCGAGGGTGCTTCGAAGTCGCGGCGGCCGACCGCTCGGCGAGCTTCCTTTTTGTTGCAAATCGGCAACAACGATCGGTTGCAGGGCTTCCAGCGGGCAAGCGCCGGGTTCAGTGCTTTGGTCGTTCGCCGACGCTTCCCGTCGCGCTGTCGAGGTCGCAGGAGGCCTTGCCGCGTTCCGCGGCCTGGCATTTGTAAACACTGCCGGTAAGCCGGTCGATCAGCCACATGTTCTCGTCGGAGGGGCTATCCATTCCGACGAACCGCGTGCCGGCGACCGAAATCAGGCTCGACAACAATATCGCCGTCGCGATGATGAGCGCGCCGATCCATACCGACACCGATATTCCGGCGCGATCCGGCCCCGCCGCCCGATTCCCCTGGTAGTCGCCCTGCCTTTTCTGCGGCTGAAACGCGGCCAACTGACTTCGCTTTCTTTTTCTTTCTTGCCGGGCGATTGTCGTAGGCGTTCATCTGGCCGATTTATTGTCAGCACATCGGCGATCCGGCGACGGCTTTGCGGCCACGGTCATTTTGGGTGGCCGCCAGGACAAAAGGCGGGCTGAGCCGCGGCCTATCCTGGGGCGCCGTCGTCGGCAAGCGCAAGCGCCGCGTTGACTCCGCTCTCCAGGATTTCGTCAGAAAGCCGCTTGTCCGTGACGGCACGTGCCAATTGAAGCGTTCCAACCATCATGCCGTAGATCGCAGCAGCCTTGCCCCGTCGCGCCTCGGGCGAACCGTCGCGGACCTGGGCAGCGATCAGCGCGATGAACTTGGACACCTTATCCGTGAACGCATCCCGCGTCGGCTTGGGATGGCGCGCGATTTCCGCGACGAGGGCTGCGGTTGGACAGCCGCCACTCGGCCGATCGCGGTGACGGGGCGACAGATAATCCCGGATCGTCTTCTCCAGGCCGTCGTCGGTTTCGGAAGCAGCACGCAACGTTTCCTCACGTCGGCGGAGCGCCTTTGAAAGCACGGCCTGGACCAGGTCCTCCTTGGACATGAAGTGGGAATAGAACGCGCCGTTGGTCAGCCCCGCCTCGGTCATGATGCCGGCAAGGCCCACCGCGGCGACGCCTTGTTCGCGAAACTGCCGCGAAGCGACATCGATGATGCGCTCGCGGGTCGCGTCCTTGTGTCCCTTCTCGTACCGCATCCTGATTTCCCGCTGTCAATTCACGATAGCACCCGGCTCCGGCTTGCGGCCGGATTTCCGGCAGCCATCCAACGAAATCGCAACTCCTCCGGTTCATCCCGCGGTCTATTGCATTACGATCATAATAATGCATTATGATCGTAATTCAACCAAAAAGACGCCAGGACTGAACGCAGATGGAAGTGAAAGTAGCCACAGCCGCACTCACGCTCGACACTGAGTTCCGCGAAGACGATGCGCCTGTTCATGCGCGCCCCAAACCCAAACGGCAGAGCCGCACCGACACGTCACGCACGGCGATTTTAACCGGTCCGGTCCTGCCGACGCTGCTGCGGCTGGCATTGCCGACCATGGTGGTGCTGGTCGCCCAGACTGCCGTCAACATCGCCGAGGCCTACTATGTCGGGTTTCTCGGTACCGCCGCGCTTGCCGGCGTGGCGATGGTGTTTCCGGTTTTCATGTTGATGACGATGATGTCGAACGGCGGCATCGGCAGCGGCGTCGCATCGGCGGTGGCGCGCGCGGTCGGCGCCGGCCGCAAAAAGGATGCGGACGCGCTGGCGTTCCACGCTGTGGTGCTCGCCGTCATCTTCGGGGCGGTGTTCACGCTGGGAACGATCAAGGGCGGCCCGCTTCTGTACCGTGCGCTCGGCGGGAAGAACGAGGCGCTCGACGCCGCGCTGAAATATTCCAACTACCTTTTTGCCGGCGCCATCCCGGTATGGATTGTCAACCTGCAGGCGGCTGCGCTGCGCGGTTCGGGCAATGTCAAGGTGCCGGCATTGGTGACGCTGGTCGGCGCACTGGTGCTGATCCCGGCCTCGCCGTTGCTGATCTTCGGCTTCGGTCCGATTCCCGCACTGGGCATCCAGGGCGCGGGCATTGCCTTCGCGGCTTACTACTGCGGCGCGATGCTGGTGCTGTTACGCTATATGGCGTCGGGACGTTCGGGGCTGACTTTCCGGATCGTTCCGCTTCAGGGGCTTCATTTCCGGGACATCCTCAAGGTCGGCGTACCGACCGCCGTCAATACGATGTTGACCAACCTGACGGTGATTCTGGTCACCGGCGCGGTCGGGCTGTTCGGCACCACGGCGCTTGCGGCTTACGGCATCGCGTCCCGGCTCGACTACATCATGATACCGATTCTGTTCGGCCTCTGCACCGCCGTGTTGACCATGGTCGGCGTCAACATCGGCGCCGGCCAGATCGCGCGCGCCAAAAAGATCGCCTGGACCAGCAGCCTGGTCGGGCTGGCGTTGACGGGAACGATCGGCCTCCTCGTCGCGCTGTTCCCGATGCTGTGGCTGCATCTCTTCAGCCACGATCCTGAAGTGCTGAGTCAGGGCGCAACCTATCTGCGCATCGTGGCGCCTGCTTACAGTGCGCTGGGATTCGGCTTCGTGATCGCCTTTGCGTCGCAGGGGGCCGGCCACGTGCTTTGGCCGTTCGTCGCATCCGTCATGAGAATCCTGATTGCCGCCGGCCTCGGTTGGATCGCGGTCGGTTATTTCGGTGCCGGGATGACCGCGCTGGCGGCCATGGTGGCGGCGTCACTCGTTGCCTACGCCGCGCTGTGCGCCGTCGCGATGATCGCAGGATCGGTATGGCAGCGCGACAAGGCGTAAGGCCATGCCGCGCCGCCGAACGCGCGGCTCAAACGCCATCATAGGCCTTTTGCAACCCGGCGATGTCGAGCTTGACCATCTGCAGCATCGCCTGCATGGCGCGCTGGGCTCCGGCGCGGTCGGAACCACCGAGTAACCGCGGCAGCACCGACGGCACGATCTGCCAGGACACGCCGTAGCGATCCCTGAGCCAGCCGCATTGTTGAACCGATCCGCCGGCGGACAGCCCGTCCCAGAGACGGTCAACCTCGGCCTGATCGGTGCAGTCGACCTTGAAGGAGATGGCGGGGGTGTATTCGAACCGCATACCGCCGTTCAACGCCATGTACTCCTGGCCGGCCAGCGTGAACTGCACGACCAGGACCGAACCGGCCGGACCGGAACGGCCGTCGACGGTGTTGCGCTGGATCTTGTCGATCCTGGAGTCCGACAACAGCGAAACATAGAAATTTGCCGCCTCCTCGGCAGCACCGTCGAACCAGAGGCAGGGTGCGATCTTGGACATCGGCAAACTCCTCGTCGCTCGATCAGGCGGTGGCCATGGACGACGCTTGGGTCGCAGCCGCCATATCCATCCACATGACTTCCCATATGTGGCCATCGGGATCCTCGAAGCTGCGGCCATACATAAAGCCATAATCCTGCTTCGGGCAGGGATCGACACCGCCGCCGGCGGCCTGCGCGCTGCTAACGATATCGTCGACGGCCTCGCGGCTGTCGGCCGAAAGGCAGATCAGCACCTCGCTCGACGTTTTGGCATCCGCGATCTTTTTCGGCGTGAACTGGCGAAACTTGTCATGGGTCAGGAGCATGGCGTGGATAGTTTCGGAAAACACCATGCAGGACGCGGTTTCATCACAGAACTGGTCGTTCTTGGTCGCGCCGATCGCCTGATAGAAAGCGGTAGCGCGAGCGAGATCGGCGACCGGCAGGTTGATGAAGATCATTTTGGGCATCAAAGGTTCCTTTTCGCGGGTTACTTGCCAAGAACGATTGGCCGGCCGGCGAGCCGACAGGCGGGTTGAAATTATTTTTGGGGCGCGCAGGCTTCGCGTTTCGGCCAACCACCAGCTCGTCATTTCCGGGCGCGCGAAGCGCAAACCCGGAAGCTCCGTGTAACAATCACCATGCAAGCCGGACCATCTCTGGATTCGCCGACGTGCCTTTACACGTCGGAGGTCGACGCGGAGCCTGCCACCGGGCCACGCTTCGCGCGGACCCGGCGGCGTCGATCCGAATGACGCCGGTTGGGCCTACGTCGCAATCGGAGTCGGCATGGTGAGAAACGACCGCGCCACGTGCCAGAATAATTGCCGGTTGGTCGCCAGCGTCACCGAATGGGCGGTGCCGGGCAAGATGATGAACTGGCGGTCGCCATTCGGCAGCGCGTTGAAGAACTCCTCGATATCGGCGACGGTGGCAATCCCGTCATATTCGCCGCGCACCAGAAGCACCGGTGACAGCACCTTGTCCGGAAGCACCACCGGCAGGTTGGCGGTCATATCGAGATAGGTGCCGGTCGGAATCTGGTCGCCGAACTGCATTTCGGCATCCGCCAGCGCCTCGACGGCGGCGGGATCGCTGGTGCCCGGCTTGTCGCGCGTCGCAATCGAGCGGATCATCTCGCGGTCGCGCTTGCGCATATTGTGGGTGCGATAATAGTCGAGTTGTTCGGCGCGCTTGGTCAGGGTCGGCGATCCCTCACCCTTGTAGGTAAACGCGGCGAGCACGAGCCGATCGGCGCGTTCGGGCTGCGCCATTGCGTAAGCCCCGGCGCGCAACGCCCCCGAGGATTCGCCGAGAAAATGAAACTTCTGCTGGCCGGTCTCGCGGGTGACGACTTCGGCGGCGGCCTTCAGGTCCTCGACGCCGCTCGCGATGTCCGCATTGCCCGAGGTACGTCCCGACTTGCCGTAGTTCTCATGATCCATCGTCCAGCAGTCGAAACCGTAGCGCGCGAACTCGTTCATAGCTGAATATTCGCCATGGCCGGGCACGTTGAGGTCGAACGTTCTCGACGTTACCGAGGAACCATGAACGAAGAACAACACCGGCCGTGGCGCCTCACCTGCCCTGGGTGCGCCGATCCGCTTGCGGAACATCCACAACGGGATGTCACCCTTCTTGGTCCAGTATTCCTGGCTCCAGATCTCTCCGCCCTCGGGTGATGCCGCATGGGCACTTGGCGCGAAAAACGCATCCGCCATTCCGCCGGCGACGAGGCCAAGCCCGGCCCCCTTGATAAGGGTACGCCGCGCCAACGGTCGATCGAGATGTTTCATGGCTTCCTCCGGTGAACTTGTTTTTGTTTCTTCATGTTTCAGTTTTTCACGGTGTGAAAATTCGCGGCTGCTTGGCGTTGAGCCGTCCGGCAATTCCACATGAGATAATTGTAGCAGACGGACTTTACGACCGGAAGGCACGGTGCGCCGCAGCGCAGCCCACAAAGTATGCACGCCGACGACCAAGA
The DNA here is from genome assembly GCA_963756215.1 of uncultured Alphaproteobacteria bacterium. Taxonomy (GTDB): domain Bacteria; phylum Pseudomonadota; class Alphaproteobacteria; order Rhizobiales; family Xanthobacteraceae; genus Bradyrhizobium. The sequence continues at coordinate 770,358 of CAVWMY010000010.1, forward strand.
AGACTTGCTCCGGAAAATTACAGGTCTAGTGTCTCGACCGTATAACCGGTGGCATAATCACCGGCGCATATTAAGGAGGAAAACGCGTGACCAGCCAACTGACCGAAGACGAACTCGCCGTACTGATGCCGTCCGAATTGTGCCAGTACAAGACGCCGATTCCGACACAGATAGTGGCGAGCGATGAGTTTTATCCCGACCCGCAGAACGAGCGGCAGCGCGAGGTCGAGGCACGATTGTTGGCGATGGCCGACGATCTCGGCGGCAAGCAGGGCCTGGACCGCCGCAAGTTCTTCCAGACCGCGGCCGGCATGGCGGCGTCTTTCGTTGCGATGAACGAGGTCTACGGCGCGCTGTTCGATGCAACGCCCGCCGAAGCCGCTACCCCCGCGATGGCGCAGGAGCGTGCCAACGGACTCAAAGACCAGTTCATCATGGACATGCATACGCATTTCCTGCGCGACGATACCCGCATCATGACGTTCGTCGACATGCGCAACGCGGTCGGCAAGGCCGGCTGGAACAAGCAACTCGCCGATCACGAACAGACCATCGAGGACCTGAAGTTCAACAACTACAAGAAAGAGATGTTTCTCGACTCCGACACCAAGATCGCCCTGATCTCCTCGGCGCCCTCGGATATCGAGCAGGACTGGTTTCTGACCAATCAGCAGATGGCCGACGCGCGCAAGAAGGTCAACGAGGAGGCAGGTTCACGACGGCTGTTCTGTCACGCGATCTTCACACCGGGCCAGCCGGGCTGGCTTGAGAAGCTCGATGCCGCCCTGGAGCTGAAACCTGAATCCTGCAAGGGCTATACCATCGGCGACAACACCCACAAGGATATCAGCCACTATCCCTGGCGGATGGATGACGAGAACGTCGCCTACAAGGGCTACGAGAAGATGGTGAAGGCCGGCATCAAGAATGTCTGCATCCACAAGGGCCTGTTCCCGCCAGGCGTCGAGAAGCGGTTTCCCAACCTGCGCGGCTTCGCCGACGTCTCCGACGTGGGTCAGGCGGCCAAGGACTGGCCGCAGCTCAACTTTGTGATCTATCACTCGGCCTACCGTCATGTGGGCGGTGATCCGAAGCAGGCGCTGGCGGAGTTCGAACGCACGGGACGCATTTCCTGGACCTCGGACCTCGCCGACATTCCGGCCCAATATGGTGTCAACAACGTCTACGGCGACGTCGGGCAATTGTTCGCGACTACGCTGGTCGCGGAGCCAAACGTCTGCGCGGCGCTGATGGGCACGCTGATCAAGGGACTCGGCGTCGATCACGTCTGCTGGGGCACCGACGCACTATGGACCGGTGCGCCGCAATGGCAGATCGAGGGCCTGCGCCGTCTCGAAATCCCGGAAGCCATGCAGAAGAAATTCGGTTACGCCCCGCTGGGCGCCGCCGACGGGCCGGTCAAGACCGCGATCTTCGGCGACAACAACGCGCGGCTCTACAATATCCAGCCGAAGCGCGCCATGCTCGAACTCAAGGGCGACCGCTTTGCCTTGATGAAGGCCGAATACGAGAAGTCCGGACCCGAGCCTTCCAACACGCGCTATGGCTACGTCGTGCCGAACGGGTCGATCGACCACAAGGTGTTTGCATAGGAACAACCCGGTCATTCCGGGCCGCAAAGCACGAACTCCGATGTGCAGTTGCACATCGGAGAATCCCGAGATTCCGGCTCGACGCTAACGCGTTGCCCCCGAACGATGATGACTTGGCTACTTCTTCTCCGCCGGATCGCGGTGCACGGGATCGATCCACAATACCGTCTCCGGCTTCTCCACCGGCTCAATGTCGAGGTTGATCGCAACTGCCTGGCCGTCGCTTCGCACCAGCACGCATTCAAGCACTTCGTCGGGGCTGGCGTTGATTTCCTGGTGCGGCACGTAAGGCGGGATGAAAATGAAATCGCCGGGGTTGGCTTCCGCGGTGAACTGCAGGTGTTCGCCCCAGCGCATCCGCGCCTTGCCCTTCACCACATAGATGATGCTTTCGAGATGACCGTGGTGATGCGCGCCGGTCTTGGCATCGGGCCGGATGGTGACGGTCCCCGCCCATAATTTCTGCGCCCCGACGCGGGCGAAATTGATCGCGGCCTTGCGGTCCATTCCGGCCGTCGAAGGCACGTTGGGGTCAAGCTGGTCCCCGGGAATGACGCGGACGCCGTCGTGCTTCCAGCGTTCGGCGTCGTCTTGAGGGTGGGCGTGATCGGAATGGGTATGGTCGTGAGGGCCTGTCATCGTGCTGCTTTCCGGAAACTTCATTCCGGCTGACGGTACCGAAAAGCGCGGCCACAAACCAGACTGAAAAGCCGGCTCAGTTTCGGCGGCCTATCACTTCGGGGTTGACGACATTGATCGGTGCACCCGCGTCATAAGCGACGATCTGGTCGAAAATATCGGCGAACTGAAGCTCGTATTCGTCGCGCGTGACGTAGCCGAGGTGCGGCGTGCAGACGACATTGTCCATGTTCAGCAGGGGATCATCGACGTCGCGCAGCGGTTCCTTCTCGTACACGTCGACCGCCGCCATACCCGGACGACCGGCGCGCAGGGCATTCACCAGCGCGTTGGGTTCGATCAGCCCGGCCCGGCTGGTGTTGACCAGCAGCGCCGACGGCTTCATACGGGCGAGGTCAGCCGACGTGACGATTCCGCGCGTGGCGTCTACCAGACGCATGTGCAGCGAGAGCACATCGCATTGTTCGAAAAAGGCGGCTTTGCTGTCGGCGGTCTCATAACCGTCGGCCCCCGCCGCGGCCCGCGCCTTGTCGCGCGCCCACACCAGTACGTTCATGCCGAACGCGCGGCCGTATCCGGCGACCACCGCGCCGATCCGGCCGTAACCGTAGATGCCGAGGGTCTTTCCCCGCAGCGTGTGGCCGATGCCGATCTGCCAGTTGCCCGCTTTCAGCGACGCCATCTGCTGCGGGATCGCGCGCATCGCCGCCAGCACCAGCGCCCATGTGAATTCGGCGGTCGCGTAGGACGGCGTATCGGCGTGCTGGCTGGACGACACGATGACGCCGAGCCGTGTGCAGGCGTCGATATCGATGTGCGGATAGACGCTGCGCTGGCTGATCAGCTTGAGCTTCGGCAGCCGCTCCAAAAGCGGCGACCGGATTTGGGTCCGCTCGCGGATCAGAACCAGCGCTTCGGTATCGGCCAGCCGTTGCGCCAGCTGGTCGACGTCCTGGACGTGATCGTTCCACACCGTCACATCATGTCCGGCAAGCTTGCCGAAACATTCCAGGGTGCGCACCGTGTCGAAGTAATCGTCGAGGATCGAAATCTTCACGACACGCGTCCCTTGGCAGCGGTTTGGGCGTTATTTCACGCCGAGCAGTTCGACGTCGAACATCAAGGTCGCGTTCGGCGGAATCGCTCCGCCGGCCCCGCGGGCGCCGTAACCAAGCGCGGGCGGAATGATCAGCGTGCGCTTGCCGCCGACCTTCATGCTGGCGACGCCCTCGTCCCAACCGGCAATGACCTGGTGCTGCCCGATCGGAAAATCGAACGGTTCGTTGCGATCGACCGAACTGTCGAACTTCTTTCCCTTCTTGCCATCCACATAGAGCCAACCAGTATAATGCATCGTGCAGATCTGGCCGGGCTTCGGCGACGGACCGGTGCCGACGACGGTATCGATGATCTGCAATCCTGAAGCTGTGGTCATGGGCTTTCCTGCGGTCTGGGCCAACGCGCCGGACGGCGCGGCGGAGATGACGATACCCGTCATGCCGACGACGACGGCGAAGACGAGCGCGAGATTCTGAAACTTGAAGCGTGACATCTGTTCAACGTCCTTTATGCGTGAAGGGAGCAGTTGCAAGGCCGCCGCTCAATAGCCGAGCGCGCAACCATCCTTGCGGGGATCGGAGCCGCCGGTGAGCGTGCCCTTGTCCCAGTCGATCCAGATCGCCTGGCCGCCGCCCCACGGCGCCACCACCTTGCCGGTCTTGTGTCCAAGCTTCTGCAGACCTTCCACGATTTCGGGGGGCACGCCGTCTTCGAGCTGGTAGACGCCTTCGTAATGCAGGCCGCGCGGCATATCGATGGCTTCCTGCACGTCGCATCCGTAGTCGAGAATATTGGTCAGCACATGGGTCTGCCCGACCGGCTGGTATTGCCCGCCCATCACACCGAACGGCATCACCGCGCGGCCGGCCTTGGTGACCAGGCTCGGGATGATCGTGTGCAGCGGCCGCTTACCGGGTCCGATGCAATTGGGATGGCCCGGCTGGATTCGGAAGCCGCCGGCCCGGTTCTGCAACAGAATGCCGGTCTTGTCGGACACGATCGCGGAGCCAAACGAATGGGCGACCGAATTGATGAACGAACAGGCGTTGCGATCCTTGTCCACCACGCTGATGTATACGGTCGAGGGATTCATGGGCGGCGCCACATTGGGCAGGTCGAGCATCCGGTCCATCCGGATCTTGTCGCCATGTTCATCCGCAAACGCCTTCGACAGAAGCCGCGCGACGTCGACGTCGACCTTGCTGGGATCGCCGATGTATTGCTCGCGCATCATATAGGCGACCCGTGCGGCCTCCGCCTCGAGATGGAAGCGCTCGACGCTCATGGCCGGATATTTCGTCAGGTCGAACCGCGACAGGATGTTGAGCATGACCAGCATCGTGATGCCCGGACCGTTCGGCGGGCATTGCCAGACGTCATGGCCCTTGTACATGGTGCCGATCGGTATCGTTGTTTCGGTGGTGTGGGCGGCGAAGTCCTCGAGCGCATGCAGACCGCCGATCCCGCGCAGGGTCTCGACCATATCCTCGGCGATCGCACCCGTGTAGAACGCATCGCGACCGTCTTTCGCGATCGCCCGCAGGGTCTTCCCGAGTTCAGGCTGATGGATCACGTCACCGGCGACCGGGGGTTTGCCGTGCGGCAGCAGATAGCGCACGGTATTGGTGCCGTTCTTCAGCTTGTCGAAGTGGTTCTTCCAGTCGAAGGCGATGCGGGGAGCCACGATGTAGCCGTCCTCCGCGGCCTTGATCGCGGGTTGCAGCAGGCTGTCGAGCCCGAACTTGCCGTGATCGCGCAGGACGGTCGCCCAGGCGTCGACCGCGCCGGGAATGCTGACGGCATGTGCCGAGGTCAGCGGAATCGAATGCAGCTTGCGCTCGAGATACCATTCCGGCGTCGCCGCCATCGGCGCGCGGCCAGAACCGTTGTAGGAAACGATCTTGCCCTCACCCCTGGGCTGGATCAGCGCGAAACAGTCGCCGCCGATTCCGGTGGATTGCGGCTCGATCACGCCGAGCAACGCGCAGGCCGCCACCGCAGCGTCCGCGGCCGTGCCGCCGGCGCGCAACACCTCGATCGCCGTCAGGGCGGCCAGCGGGTGCGACGTCGCCACCATCGCGTTTTCCGCGTGGACCGTCGATCGGCCCGCGAGATGGAAGTTCCTCATGTCAATTGGCTCATTTTAATGTGGTTTCGTGCGGGCCCCGCAGGGGTCGGGACCGGCTTGCGTCAGGGTACTTCGCACATTACGGCCGCGCTGGGCAATGCTTGGGGAGGGATAGCGGTAATGCGAAGAGACATTTTGTTGCCCCCCTGCGGCCGGCATTGCCGGGCCCGCCGTCCTTGCCAGCTTCGCAGGCGAAAGACGATCCTTCGCGCGGCAGGAGGCCGGACAACCGCATTCGGATAGCCTTTCCGGCCCCCTGCCCGCCTGATAAACCCCTCCTATGCCATACAGGGTCGCCGCGTTCTATCAATTCACCGCGCTGCCGGATTTCCGGGAGTTGCGCGAGCCGTTGCGGTCGGTCTGCGCGGAACTCGGGCTGAAAGGCAGCGTGCTGCTCGCCAATGAGGGCGTCAACGGTACATTGGCCGGAGGGGCTGCGGCGATCGGCAGTCTCATCGAGGAGTTGCGCCACGGCCCCCTGTTCAACGGTCGGCTCGACAACCTCGAACTGAAATTCTCATCTGCCGCCGCAATCCCGTTTCAGCGGCTGAAGGTCAGGCTGAAAAAGGAAATCGTCATGCTCGGCGATATCGACGCCGATCCGACGCGCCAGGTCGGCGTCTATGTCGATGCGAGCGATTGGAATGCGCTGATCGATGAACCGGACACGCTGGTGATCGACACCCGCAACGCTTTCGAAGTCGCGCTAGGCACCTTTGAAGGTGCAATCAACCCGGAAATCGCGAGCTTCGGTCAATTCAAGAACTTTGCCGCGCGCCATCTCGCCCCCCGGAAGCATCATAAGATCGCGATGTTCTGCACTGGAGGCATCCGGTGCGAAAAAGCGAGCGCCTATCTGCTCGCGCGCGGTTTCTCCGAGGTGTATCACCTCAAGGGCGGTATTTTGAACTATCTCGATCGGATGCCCGAATCGCACAGCCGCTGGCGCGGCGAATGCTTCGTGTTCGACGATCGCGTCGCGCTCGGTCACGGATTGCGCGAACGCCCGATGCAACATGACTCCAATGAATGACATCAAGGCGCTCAACGAGCGGATCGACGCACTGGAAGCCCGGCTAATGTTTCAGGACGATACCATTGAGACGCTCAACCAGACGATCACCGCGCAGTGGCAGAAAATCGACGCGTTGACTCGCCAGGTCTCCCAACTCAGTGAACGCGTGCGGGAAGCCGAAACCCGCGCGCCTGTGCCCGGCCAGGAACGGCCACCGCATTATTGAGCGCATTGGCGAAACAGAGTTCTAGCGACAACGAAAGGGCGCGACGTCTTTCATCGAGCCACCACGTAAACTATCACGATCACGACAATTGCAATGACAATGGCGGCCCAAACTTTGGGAGTGACACGCTTCGAACTACCGCTCCGCGGAGAATCATTCGACGCGTGATCGAATTCGCCGCTCATTTGAACACCCGTTCGCCGGCCCTGTTGAGGGCTATCTCATCGAAATACCGACAACATCTTTTCCCAAAGCGAAGTTTCCCCTCGATGGTTGTCATGCCTGGACGGAGACGGTTGTGCCGCGCTGACGGGATCGGAAGCCGGAAAACTACCCAGCAAACCCGCCTCCAGTTTCTCGTGGGTTTCCCGGTCGGCTAACGCGGCCTCAGCCGGGTCATCAGCGTATTTGTCATGCGCCCTCGGATCGAATTTCGCAGCCATGAACTCCTCCGTTCGCAGGAATACGCGGTTCCCACGATAACGGGCGGCACTCCCCAAGGTTCCCGGACAACCCCAAGTCAAGCTCGTTGGGGTTCGAAACTTGTCTCACCGGAAGATCAGTTAGCGGCCGCGACGCTGACCCGAGGCCGGAAAAACATGCTCGACAACAGTTTCAGAAGGTTGGAGGCATGGTCTGCATCAAGACCAGGTCGGGCGCACAGGATCGCTTTCATCGGTGGTAGTTCGGGCAGATAATATTCCCTCGCCTGGACGAGCGAACGAGGAATCATGCTTGCGGGAATTGCGGTGAGGCCGATGCCTGCCTCCACGGCGGCGAGCTTGGCGTGATAATCGGGGCTGTTGAACACGATCTTGTAAGACAGGCCGTGCCGCGTCAGGGTGCGGATCATCAAGTCATCGCCCGGCCACGTCAAAATCGGAAGCGGCGCGCCCGGGCTGAGAACGAAATTCTTGGCGCGTACCCAAACCAGGGCATCTTCCATTTCGTTGATAATCAGCGGATTGATTTCATCGCCAATCGCCTGGTTTTCGAAAATACAGGCGACATCGATATAACCGTCGATCAGGCCCCTGCCGATTGGCACCGAGTGATCGCTATGAACGAAGATATCGGCGAGGCTTTCAGCGGTTTGCTGCCGGATGAAAGGTTGCGCAAAGAGCGTGCTGAGCCCAAGCCTGAGCACCTGCGGGCTGTCCGCATTGCCGCCGAGCCGCAATAACTGATCGTTCGCTTCGAGTATTCGCCGCGCTTGTTGCAGCGCCAGCTTTCCGAGTTCCGTTGTCGTGGTGCCGTTTGCGGTCTTTAAAAACAACGCGCCCCCGACCAGGCCTTGAAGCCGCTTGACTTGCGAGCTTATTGCGGGCTGGCTGAGGCCAAGCCGTTCACCCGCTTTCGACAGGCTCCCGGTTTCGGAAATAGCTACCACCGTCCGAACGATTTCGATCGGGATATTTAGATGTTGATGGCGTCTGTGCATTGGACCCTCTCCCGAGTTGACCAATAAGACTCAATCGACTCATAAAACCCTATGGTTGTGTCTATAACACTAATACCCGCCATAGCGGTAGCATCACAACTTTTTTGCGTACGTTTTTTTTAAAATACGAACTCTCCTAAATACGACTTATCGGTGCGGCAAATCGTTCCACATCAGCGATATTGATCTCCTCATAGAATTCAGCTGCGCCATCGTTGCGGATCACGTGCACACTATTCCAAAACGAAACATATAGTGCGTATTCACACAACCTTGGGATGCTCCCGACCGTGATGGAGGTCGAGGTGCGCGATGACCAAATTCCTTTCGTGCCGGCGGGGGGCCACTGCCGTTGAATTTGCGATGCTGCTTCCGGTGTTTCTGACGCTGGTGTTCGGTATCGTTGTATTCGGATCCTACCTCGCGGTGATCCACGGCGTGCAGCAATTGGCTGCGGAGGCCGCGCGCTCATCGGTCGCGGGCATGAGCGACAGTGAACGCAGCAGCATTGCCTCAAGCTATGTCACCGCCAACGTCGGCACCTATCCGCTGATCACGCCCAACAAGATCAGCGTCAACGCCGCCGCGTCGAGTTCCAATCCCAACGTGTTCGTGGTGACCGTCAGCTACAACGCCGCCGGCATGTTCATATATTCGTTGCCTTTCGTTCCGGCGCCGTCCTCGACCATCGTCCGTTCAGCGGCGATTCCCTACGGTGGATTCTGAAGATGATGGGCCCGCACCTTCATCGTTTTTGCGGCGACGAGCGCGGCAATTTCGCGATAATGGGCGCGGGACTGATGACGCTGGTGATAGGCTGCGCGGCGCTCGGGGTCGATTTGGGATCGATATTCGCCGACCGGCGGCGAGCCCAGAGCACTGCCGATCTCGCGGCCATCGTCGCGGCGAGCAATTTGACCAACGCCACCAATGCCGCCGCTGCGACCGTCACCCAGAACAATTTCCCTGCGAACGCGCTGACGTTGGTAGAGTTGGGTACCTACACGGCAAACCCGGCCATTTCACCGCAATCGCGCTTCGTGACCCCCGCAGCCGGAACGCCTAACGCGGCCCGCGTCACTTTGAACACTCAGACGCCGCTATATTTCGGGAAATTCATTACCGGCTCCGACCACTTTACCATCAAGTCCTTGGCCACCGCGACGAGCACCGCGCAGGCCTCGTTCGCGATCGGTTCACGCCTGCTTTCGATCAACGGCGGCCTGCTGAATTCGATGCTCGGCGCCATGCTCGGAACGACGCTGTCTCTGTCGGTCATGGACTATCAATCGCTCGCCAACGTCAACATCGATGCGTTCTCCTTCCTGTCCGCGGTTGCGACCCGCGTCAATCTGACGGCGGCGTCCTACAACTCGATTTTGAGTACCAATATCAAGGTCTCCGACATCATTGCCGCGGCGCTGAGCGCACAGCAGGTCGCCAACGGCGCGAGCAGCGCAACGACTGCGCTGTCCACGATCTCGCAGGCGGTCTCAAGCCTCACCACGACGATGCAATTGGGATCGCTGTTTGATGTCGGCCCTTACGGCAGCCTTTCCGCCGGGACCAAGCCGCAGATGGGCGTCAGCCTCTCGGTGCTCGACCTGCTGTCGGCGACCGCGCAGATAGCGAACGGCACCCACCAGATCGCAACCGGCTTGACGCTTTCACTGCCGGGCATCGCCAACGTGTCGTTGACGGCGACCATCGGCGAAAGACCGGTGGGGTCGAGCTGGGTGGCGGTCGGGACCCAGGGCATCAGCGTACACACCGCGCAGACGCGCTTGCTGCTGACGGTGCAACTCGTCGGAAGCGGAAGCGCCTCACTGGTCAACCTGCCGGTGTATGTCGAAGTTGCCTCCGGTACCGCGACGCTGAATACCGTGAGCTGCGGCCACCCTAACGTGACCACCTCCAATGTCGCACTCGGCGTCACGCCAGGCATCGTCGATGCGTGGATCGGAAACGTTTCCATGGCCGACATGACCAATTTCACCACCAAGCCCAATCCTTCGCCTGCGATGTTGGTCAACCCGCTCATCACCGGGCTAGCGCATGCCGGCATGGGCAACACCACGCCGACCACCGTGAATTTCAGCTACGCGGATATTCTGGCGCAGACCAAGAAGACCGTGACGACGACCAATTTCACGTCGTCATTGACATCCAGCCTGCTGGGCGGCCTCCAGATCACGATTCTCGGACTCCCGCTACCGGGCCTCGGCTCACTCGTAACCGGCATCATCGCGGGCGTCACAGGCACGGTTGATCAGTTGCTGGCTTCGGTGCTGTCGACTCTCGGTATCGGCATCGGACAGGCCGACGTCTGGGTCAACGGCATACGCTGCGACGGAGCGGTTCTGGTGAACTGAACCGGCGCAGAATTCGAATCCTTGGGGGCATGGGAAGATGCAGAAGATGTTGAAGGTCCATCAGACGGACGGTCCACGTAAAGTGGTCTTGAAGGGTGGATTGATCCGCTTCCAGGATACGTGCGTGGAATGCTTCGTCCTGAATATTTCCGCCGGCGGCGCCGGCCTGGTCGTAGAAAAGGACATCGCACTTCCGTTTTCGTTCGATCTGGAGATCGACGAAGAGCGCGTCCGCCGCCGTTGCTTCGTCGTATGGCGAACCGACATCCAGATAGGCGTGTCGTTCGATGCAGAGCGTCATCCTCAAGCGTAAGGCGTGAACTAATTTTTCAAACCGAAGGATTTGAACATGGAACTCAATGCCAGCCGTAAACGATCAGTAATCCTCCACAAGAGGCGGACCAGCATCAGCCTCGAAGACAGTTTCTGGAACAGTCTTCACGCCATTGTCCGAATGGAAAACATCACCATCAGCGATTTTGTCGAGAAGATTTCGCGCCAACGCCGCACGCCCAATCTGTCGTCAAGCCTGCGCGTTGCCGTGCTGGAATATTATCAGCACCTTGCGGCGAGCGGTATCAATGACCGCAGGGACGCCGGTCCGGCGATCCCTCCCCGCAACGAGCCTTCCCGGGACAACGAGCGCCAGGACCTCGAACAAATCGTGGATTTCTGGAAAGGGCTCAAGCCGTGTCAGGTACTGTTCGCGACGCCCGAACTGGCGCCGGACGCACTCGTGGCGGTACATGAAACGAGCCGATAGCGGACGAGCGGCCGCGATCACGGGAGCGGACGGCGCCCCTCTCGGCGCCAGCGGGTCCTGATTTCGGCGCCGACCGCGTTGAAAGGCGCGGGCAACAGTTGCGTTGCCCGCAATGCTCGCCGCACACCGCCGTGTGATTTTGGCGTAGTTCCGGACCAAGCAATCGCTTGGCCGGGAGGGCGGCGCCGTGTATCAGAAGCTGAAACATGCTTCCCGATCACCGCGGACCGACGTTTGACCCAAAATCTCCCTTCAAAACCCTTTCTTGAGGTACTTTCCGGACGTCGACAGGCCGTGCCGCCGATCTGGATGATGCGGCAGGCCGGCCGCTATCTGCCGGAATATCGCGAACTGCGCGCCAGGGCAGGCGGATTTCTCGATCTTTGCTTCACGCCCGCCTACGCCGCCGAAGTCACACTGCAACCGATCCGGCGATTCAACTTCGATGCCGCGATCATCTTCTCCGATATCCTCGTGATTCCCTACGCGCTCGGCCGCGCCGTGCGGTTCGAGGCCGGCGAAGGTCCGCGGCTCGATCCGCTGGATACCCCGGAACAGGTGGCGACGCTGACGAAGCAGGCAGATTTCACCAAGATCGAGCCGGTCTATGAAGCGCTGCGCCGGGTGCGGGGCGAACTCGATCCGAAGATCGCACTGATCGGCTTCTGTGGCGCTCCCTGGACGGTCGCGACTTACATGGTCGCCGGGCGAGGCACACCGGACCAGGCGCCGGCACGCATGATGGCCTATCGCCACCCGGCCGCGTTTGCCGACATCATCGACGTCCTGGTCGAGAATTCCATTCACTATCTGGTTGGGCAACTCAAGGCCGGCGCCGAGGTGCTGCAGATCTTCGACACCTGGGCCGGCGTGTTGCCACCGCGCGAATTTGAACAATGGTCGATCAAGCCGACCAAACGCATCGTCGCCGGCGTGCGAAAGCAAGTACCCGATGCGAAGATCATCGGTTTTCCCCGCGGGGCCGGCGCACAGCTACCGGCCTATGTCGAGGCTACCGGGGTGGATGCTGTCAGCATCGACTGGGCGGCAGAGCCCTCCTTGATCCGCGAGCGCGTCCAGAACCGCATTGCGGTCCAGGGCAATCTCGACCCGTTGGCGCTGATCGCCGGCGGTGCCGCGCTGGATCGTGCCGTCGACGACGTGCTCTCAAGTTATGCCGCCGGCCGGCTGATCTTCAACCTCGGCCACGGCATCCTGCCGGAGACGCCGATCGCGCATGTCGAGCAGATGCTGAGACGAGTGCGGGCGTATAAGGGCTGATCACTCCGGCCGGCTGCGCTCGATGATTTGAGCGGCACCCTTTTGCAGGAGATCGAGGCCGACGGCGCGGCCAAGTTCGCGCGGGCGATCGGCGGGTCCGGAACGGGACGCCTCGATAAACACCTCGCCGTCGAGATCGAGCACCGACGCGGTCAAGGACATCTGTGCGCCCTGAATGGTGGCAAATGCCGCGATCGGTGAATTGCAATGGCCGTTAAGCACCCATAGCACCTCGCGCTCCGCATCGGCGCTTTGGTGCGCGGCTCGGTCATCGATCAGCGACAGGATTCGCCGGGTCTGCCAATCCTGCGCCGCGCATTCCACCGCGACGATCCCCTGCCCGGCCGCCGGCAGCATTTCCTGGATTGAAAACTCATAAGCGATGCGGCCGGCCATACCGACGCGCTCGAGCCCGGAGCGCGCCATGATCAACGCATCCGCCGGACCAACTGCGCCCCCTTCAGGCAACCGCTGCATTTCCAGCTGATCCAGCTTGCGGACCCGGGTGTCTGCGGCACCGCGATAGTGAATCACCTCGATGTCGGGGAATAACCGCCGTACATACGCCGCACGCCGCACGGCATTAGTGCCGACCTTGAAACCTTTGCCGTTCGATCTCCTGATATCGTCGATCGAAACGCCCGGCCGCATCACCAGAACATCGCCCGCCGCTTCACGCGGCAGCGTCGCGCCGATCACAAGGCCGGGAGTATCCTCATTGCCGGGCATGTCCTTAAGCGAGTGCATCGCGGCCTGCAGTTGGCCGGACAGCACGGCATCGCGGATCTGGGCGACGAACGCGCCCCCCTTGCCGCCATGCGGCAACAGCTTGCCGACCTGATCGGAATCGCCCGTGGTTTCGAATTTGACGATCTCGACTTCGACGCCGGGATCGGCCGCGGTCAGCCGGCGGGCAATCTCCTCGGTCTGTACCAGCGCCATCGCGCTCTTGCGGGTTCCGATCCGGATCCGAATTGACACCGCTTACACTCCGTTGGGAACCGCGCGGGGACACGGCTCGTCTGCGGCCGGACATAAAACCAGCCGGCCGCCGAATGCAAATGCAGGGTTCCGTGTCAGCTCTTCCGCGCGTCTGCCAGGATCATGTCGGAAGCCTTTTCCGCGATCATGATGACCGGCGCGTTGGTATTGCCGGACACCAGGTCGGGCATCACCGAGCAATCGACCACGCGCAGACCCTCGATTCCGCGCACCCGAAGCCGCTGGTCGACCACCGCCAACGGATCGTTTCCCATCCGGCAGGTCGAAGTCGGATGATAGATGGTGCTGCCGCGCCGGCGGCAATAAGCCAGCAGTTCGGCGTCGGTCGTCACCTTCGGCCCCGGGTCGTATTCATCGACCACATAGGGTTTCAGCGCCGGCGCATGCAGTATCTTGCGCAGGATCTTCAGGCCTTCGACATTGGCGGTGCGGTCGGTCTCGGTGGCGAGATAGTTGATGCGGATTTCAGGCGGCACCGCCGGGTCGGCGCTCTTGATACGCAGCGAACCGCGGCTCTCCGGGCGCAACTGGCAGACCGACGCGGTAAAGCCCGAGAACGAATGCAGCTTCTCGCCCATCTTGTCGGTAGAGAACGGCAAGAAATGAATTTGGATGTCCGGCGTCGCCAGCCGCGGATCGGTCTTGAAGAACGCGCCCGAAGTGCCGGCCGCGATCGTCAATGGACCGGTGCGCGACAGCGCGTATTGAACGCCGGTCAACATCTGGCGGACCGGATTGTTCACAACGTCGTTCAACGTGATTTTTTTCGCGCAACGCATCACGACCCGGACCTGCATATGGTCCTGTAGGTCATTGCCGACACCGGGCGCGTCGAGCACGATGCCGATGCCGTTCCTGGTCAGGAGATCCGCAGGTCCCACGCCCGAGAGCTGCAGCAGTTGCGGCGAATTATATGCGCCGCTGGAAACCAGGACTTCTTTGCGCGCTTGCGCGGTCTTGATCGCGCCGCCCTGACGATACTCCACGCCACGGGCGCGGCGCCCCTCGAACAAAATGCGCTGCGCCTGCGCGGAAGTCGCGATATCCAGATTGCGGCGGCCTTTCGCCGGGCGCAGATACGAAAACGCGGCGCTGGCGCGACGGCCGCGCCGGGTCGTGGTCTGAAACCATCCGGCGCCTTCCTGCGTCGCGCCGTTGAAATCAGGATTGGTGGGAATCCCGGTTTCCGCGGCGGCCGCGACAAATGCGTCGGAAAGCGGATCGGCGTGCCTCGAATCGGAGACCGGCAGCGGCCCGCCGACGCCGTGAAAATCATCCGCGCCGCGTTGCTGGTTCTCCGCTTTCTTGAAGTACGGCAGGACGTCGTCATACCCCCAGCCGGCATTTCCGCGCTGCCGCCAGCGGTCGTAGTCCTGTTGCTGGCCGCGCACATACAACAGGCCGTTGATCGAGCTCGAGCCGCCCAGCACTTTGCCGCGCGGCTGAAATACCGTCCGGCCGTCCAAGCCGGGCTCCGGCTCGGTCTGGTACATCCAGTTGACGCTCTTGTCCTTGAACAGCTTGCCATAGCCGAGCGGCACGTGAATCCAGAGGTTGGTGTCTTCCGGGCCGGCCTCCAGCAGCAATACCGAGTGCTTGCCGTCTGCGCTCAGGCGGTTGGCAAGCACGCAGCCGGCCGAGCCGGCACCGACAATAATGTAATCGTATTCGGAGGAAGGATGGCTCGACGCGCGGGGCAAAGCTTCGCTGTTCATATTCTTGTTTTCGTTTCTTCCCTCGCCCGATCCGGCTTTGCGCTGAAGCGGGCTCTTCATTTATCTTGCTTGGGCATGCTCTTTGCCGAAAGCGAGCTTGCGCTTTCGGGGATCATGGCCGCGTGAACAATCATAGACGGGCCGGTTACGACGTCTCGTCGAGCTCCATCGGCTGCAGGCCGAGCTTGTTGAACAAGGCCATGTCCTTGTCGTTTTCCGGGTTGTCCGCCGTCAGCAGCGTATCGCCGACGAAGATCGAGTTGGCGCCGGCAAAAAAACACAAGGCTTGCATTTCGTCCGTCATGGCCGTGCGTCCCGCCGACAGGCGGACAACGGATTGCGGCATCATGATGCGCGCGACCGCGACGATGCGTACGAAGTCGAGCGGATCGATCGGAGTTGCATTGGCCAGCGGCGTGCCGGGAATCGGGATCAACATGTTGATGGGAACGCTTTCCGGATGCTCCGGAAGGTTGGCGAGCGTCGCCAGCATCTCTATTCGGTCGCTCGGCAGCTCACCCATTCCGACGATTCCGCCACAGCAGACTTTCATGCCGGCGGCGCGAACGTTCTCCAGCGTTTCGATCCGGTCAGCGAAGGATCGCGTGGTGACGATCTCGCCGTAGTAGCGCTCCGAGGTATCGATGTTGTGGTTGTAGTAATCGAGGCCCGCGTGACCCAGCTGTTCGGACTGCGCGCGATCAAGCATCCCGAGTGTCATGCAGGTTTCCATGCCCAACGCCTTGACCCCTTTGACCATCGCCACGACCGCCTCCATGTCGCGGGGCTTCGGGTTGCGCCAAGCGGCGCCCATGCAATACCGCGTCGCGCCGGCGTCGCGCGCCTTGCGCGCCTCCGCGATCACGCGCTCGACTTCCATCAGCTTCGACGCCGAAAGGCCGGACTCGTGGTGCGAAGACTGACTGCAATAGGCGCAATCCTCCGGGCACCCTCCGGTCTTGATGCTCAGCAAGCGGCTCAACTGAACGCGATTCGGATCGAAATTGGCGCGATGCACGGTCTGCGCCCTGAACAGCAGATCGTTGAACGGCATCTCGTACAGCGCGCGCGCCTCGTGCACACTCCAGCTTTTTCCAGGGTTCGACGGGATGGCCGATGACTTGGCATCACGGGCCGTTGCTTCATGGGTCGTTGCAAGCGTCATAGTCTCTCCAGATTGCGGCCACTTGCGGCCGGGTCGAATGCGCTTTCGGCCTTCGCTAAGCGATCCTGCGCCTTCAGGGTCGCAGCCGCCAGCGACCAATTACCGGCGAAACTCAAGCCGACGCGCGGCAAAGTCAAGCACCGTGGCGGTATCCATGCCGGTCAAAAGGCGGCATCGCGCCGGCGCAACGAGTATCGTAAAATGGGAGCGGAAGCGCCACCCGAAATCGACCGGGCGGCGTTGCATCATCCGACAAGCGAAAAGCAACCGGAACGTGCAAATCAGCCCGTTGAAGGCGATCGCGCGCTTATCCTCCGGTCAGGGCGCGAAGCCGTACAGCCGGGCGGGATTGTCGACCAGTATCTTGCGGCGCAGTTCGTCTGACGGTGCCCAGGCGCCGAGCATATCAAGGAGTTCGCCGTCGTCAGGCATATGGGTTTCGCCGAACAGGCTCGGATGGGGCCAGTCCGTTCCCCATACGCAGCGATCGGGCGCGGCTTCAATATAGCCGCGCGCGATGGGCGCAACGTCATCATAAGGATAGCCCTTGACCGAACTGCGATAGCCCGAGAGTTTGACGTAGGCTTGCCCCGATTGCAGCAAGCCGACCGCAGCCCGAAATTCGGGACTTTCGATACCACGGTCGCTCTGGACGCCGGCCATGTGATCCAGCACCACGGTGACCGGCAGCTTGCGTATCAGCGGAGCAAGGTCCGCGATCTGACTGCCATGGGTATAGAACTGGATGTGCCAGCCCAGCGGCGCCACCTTGGCTGCCAGCGCCGGGAGTTGGTCCAGCGGCGTGCCGTTGCCGCTCACCGCGTTGAAGCGTACGCCGCGCGCGCCCTTCGCATGCATTTGCTTGAGCGCGGCGTCATCGATGCCGTCGTCGACAACCACGACGGCACGGGAGTTGTCGCGCCCGAGCAGCTCCACCGCATCCAGGGTGCAGCGGTTGTCGGTGCCGAAGGTGCTCGGCTGTACGATCACCATGCGGCCGATACCGATCATCCGCGCCATCGCCTGATAGTCCGGCACGGTTGCTTCCGGCGGCGAATAGGAACGGCCGGGGCTGAGCGGGTAGCGATCATACGGTCCGTTGATATGGAAGTGGCAATCGGTACTGTTGGCCGGCGCCTTCCAATGCGGCGCCGACGTTGACGAACGGGGTGGCAGGCAAGGTTTGGTCATGCGGGGCGATCCTGAATTCGAGCCGGTGATGGCCGCAGCGGCGATAGCCCACCCGGGTCGATGTTGTCCAGCGATCGGCCCCGGGTCTCCGGCAGCATTGCCAGCGCCAACAGCATCAGCCCGTACGCCAGCAACGAAAACAGCAGGATTGCCCCGCTCAGGCCAAGCTTGCCGCTCAGAAATCCGACCAGCGCCGGGAACAACGCGCCGATGGCGCGGCCTGAATTATAGCAGAAACCCTGGCCTGCCCCGCGGACTTCTGTCGGATACAATTCGGTCATGAACGGGCCCATCGCCGAAAACATCATGTAGATGATGAAACCGAGCGGCGCGCCGAGCACCAGCATCAAACCGTCACTGATCGGCGCGGCCAGATAGATCGCCACGAAAACGACCGAACCGATCGCCGAGACGATGAAGGTTCGTTTGCGGCCGATCCTGTCCGCCAGATAGGCGCCGACCAGAAAGCCGAAAAACGCGCCGAGAATGTGTATCAGCAGATAGGACCCGGTGTTGAGCGAGCTCAAGCCACGCTCGGTCTTCAGGTAGGTTGGCAACCAGACCGATAGCGCATAGGAGCCGCCCTGGGCCCCCGTCACCATCAGTGCGACCTTGAGCGTGGTCGAGAGATAAGGCGGCCGAAGCACCCTGAAGGCTTGCGCGATGCCGTTGGCGTCGGGATCGCGGCGCGCCTTGAACACTTCAGGCTCGGACATCCTGCGCCGGATCCAGAGCACCAGCAACGCCGGCGCCAACCCGATCCAGAACATCACGCGCCAGGCGATTGCGTCAGGCAAAATCGCGAACATCAATGTATACAGCAACGCTGCGGCGCCCCAACCGACCGCCCAGCCACTCTGCACGAAGCCGACCGCACGTCCGCGGTATTTGTCGCGCACGATCTCGCCCATCAGCACCGCGCCTGCCGACCATTCGGCGCCGAAGCCGAGACCCTGCATCGCGCGCAGCACGAACAGCTGCTCGAAATTTTGCGCGAAGCCGCACAGGAAGGTGAAGACCGCGTACCACAGCACCGTGATCTGCAGCACACGGACCCGGCCATAGCGATCGCTCAGCGCTCCCGCAAACCAACCGCCGAGGGATGAAACGACCAGTGTAATCGTCCCCAGCATTCCGGCTTCGCCGCGCGAGATATTCCAGGTCGCGAGCAATGTCGGAATGACGAAGCTATAAATCTGCACATCGAGCGCATCCAGGGTCCAGCCGCCGAAGCACCCCGCCATCGTGCGCCGCTCGCTCGCCGTGAGTTCCCGCATCCACCGAAACATCTGTCCCTCCCTGGCACCCCTGACGTCTTTTGCCGTTATCCTTTCCGGAGAATTCGAATCTGGCCATCCCCTTTTTCGCGCTGCAGATATTCGCTGCCACGGCCTGCGACGGAATTTGCCGTTGTTCGGTCAAAATGGCGCGCGACCGGAAAGGTTGCTGTAGCGCGATGCACATCGTCACAATCGAGCTCGCGGCTTTCGATCAGGCCGTTATCGCCTCGCGATCGTAGTTCTTCGCATAGGCGTTCTCCACGCCGGGAAGAATCTCCACGATCTCGAAATAGCGATCCCAGAACGCAGTCTCTCTCAAATCCTCGACCAGCAGCTGATAGGCATGGTGATCGCGCGCCTCCCACAGCCAGATGTCGGTTACCCGCGCCGAATAGAACTCAACATCATAGAATCTGAGGCGGATGTCCGCGCGGTACTTGTTCAGAAGCGGTTTGACCTCCTGCGCCAGCAACTGGAAACGCCGGTCCGGCGAAAATTCCAACCACTCGCGCCTGGTCTTGACCAGCATGAAGATCGATACCACCGGTTCGAAAGGCGGTTCGGCGTGTTTGGTTTCAGGCATTCACATTCTCCTTGTGCAAATAAGCGACAGCAGAATAATGTGAGCTTTCACTCATATATTCTACTCGCATATGATGTCGCGACGATCCCCGCTGAAACCCCGCAAAACGCCCCGTCAGCAGCGCTCGACGGAAACCGTCAACGTTATTCTGGAGGCCGCGGCTCGCATTCTGGAACGGCGAGGCCTCGACGGTTTCACGACCAATGCCGTGGCGGAACGCGCCGGCGTCAGCATCGGTTCGCTGTACCAGTATTTTCCGAGCAAGGAGGCGCTGACGGCAACCTTGATCGGCCGCGAGACGACGACACTGGTCGAGAACGCCGCCGCCGCGCTCGATGAAGCATCCGGGCGCGCCGCCCTGCTTAAACTGATCGCTGCCGCGGTGAGGCATCAGCTACGCCGCCCCGTGCTGGCGCGCCTGCTCGACTTCGAAGAGGCCCGCTTGCCGCTCGGCAAGGAAACACGGAACGTGACCGACAAGCTGTCCGCGATAGTTGCGGAGATCCTGAGACGACCGGATCTGCCGCCACAACCCGATTTCGGGGTTGCATCCGCCGATGTGATCGCGCTCGCCAAAGGGCTGATCGATTCCGCCGGCCAACGGGGGGAAATGGACTCCGAATATCTGGAAGACCGGGTCCGGCGCGCTCTATTCGGCTATCTCGCCGCCGCTTAGCTTGGGTCAGCTGCACCAAATCAGCCAACCCCGCGCCGCGCGACCGCATGACGAGAAAAAAGCCGTCCGGGCGCGACGCCGGGCGGCTTTCTCATGCGACTGCCGGCCCGGCACTGCTCCGGTTCCGCCGCATCTACCGCAAGGCTGCTGCAAACTGGTTAATGAAGGGTTAACGGAATCCCTCAAATCGATTGCATCATCGATGGGTAAAATGGGCAGAGCACGTTCAATTTCGGATGCGGCCGGCTCCAACGACGGCAATGAACCAGGGATGACAGATTGACGAGCACCGCATCGGCGCCGTCACAAGCAGCGACGCCTGCCGATGCGGGCGCCGTTATTTCGAGGTCAATGGCTTCGCTTGGCGCGTTAGGCTGTGGCGGTCGCTTGACCGAGCAGCGAATGGATCTGCGCGACCACGGCCGCCCCCTCGCCGACTGCGGACGCGACGCGCTTGGTCGACCCCGATCTGACGTCGCCGATCGCGAAGACCCGCGGGAGGCTGGTCTGGAGAGGGAGCAGGTTAGGCCCTGCCAAGGCGCTCGATGCCTGAGGGCCCGTCAAAATGTAACCCTTTTCATCCAGCGCCACACAACCGGCCAGCCAGGCGGTATTGGGTTCGGCACCTACGAACATGAATACGTGTCGCGTAACAATGTCGGTCGTTTGTCCTGAAACGCGATCGCGCAACGTCGCTCTCGCGAGATGGCCTCCGGCGTCACCGTGCAATTCGGCAATCTCCGACTGCACGCAGACCTCGACATTGTCCAGTTTCCTGATGCGATCGATGAGGTAGCGCGACATGGATGCCTCGAGCCCTCCCCGCCTGACGACCATCGTAAGCCGTTTCACATGCGCAGCGAGAAACACCGCGGCCTGACCTGCGGAATTGCCAGCACCCACAAGGATGACCTCTTCGTCGCTGCAAAGCTTGGCTTCCGCGGAGGATGCCCAATAGTGGACGCTGTCGCCTTCGAACATTTCGAGATTCAATATCTCGGGCTTTTTGTAACGAGCCCCCGACGCTACAACGACTGTTCGCGCCTTCACCAGTTCCTCGTCCGACAATCTCAACCGCAGCAGTGGGCTCGCTTCCGCAACGGCATGCTCGGCCTCGATATACGTCGCAACCAGCGGAACGGCGACCTCGGCGCCAAACTTCTGAGCTTGATTCAGCGCGCGGCCCGTCAGCGCCTGGCCTGAAATTCCGGTCGGAAATCCGAGATAGTTCTCGATCCGGGCGGATGCACCGGCCTGGCCGCCGACCACCTGACTATCCAGCACCAGAACGGAAAGCCCTTCGGACGCGCCATATACCGCGGTTGCCAGACCTGCAGGACCCGCGCCGACCACAACGAGATCGTATAAAGCGTCTTTCGTCAGCTTTGGCGTGAGACCGAGCCAGGCGGCGGTCTCTTCGTTCGAAGGCCCCTTGAGCAACCTGCCACACGGACAAACCAGTATCGGGAGATCTTCCGGCGGCATGTCCAGGTCAGCGATAAGCCGCCGGCCCCGTTCGCTGGCACAGTCGAGCACCAGATGCGGATAGGCGCTCCGCGTCAGGAATGCTTGCAAGCGAAGAAGATCGGCGGAGCCGGCCCGACCGAGCAGGACAGGACCAACTCCACGCTCGAGCAAGCCTATGCGGCGCAGGATGAGAGCCCGCATGATCACTTCGCCAAGTTCCGCCGAGCCCACGATCAGCGAGCGCAACCCGCCGGGGCTGAGCGCCAACGCGGTGCAGCCGTCCTTGCCCGCCTTGGCTCCCGCGAGGGACG
Source organism: uncultured Alphaproteobacteria bacterium (assembly GCA_963756215.1). Taxonomy (GTDB): domain Bacteria; phylum Pseudomonadota; class Alphaproteobacteria; order Rhizobiales; family Xanthobacteraceae; genus Bradyrhizobium. The sequence goes on from CAVWMY010000010.1 coordinate 792,285, forward strand.
GACGATCCCCGAGCTGATGGAGCTCACCGGTGAACTGGCCCTGCTTCAACTCTTGTAGCGATATCTCCTGATCGAAACCGTCACGGCTGTAACACGCGGCCGATCCTTCAAGGATAAACCAGGTCGGCGTCCCGCGATCGCCCACCTCGAAGATCAATTGCCCCGGCGCGAAATGACAAGGCTCGGCTTCGGCAAACCGTCTGACCGTTTCAAGCTGCGCCACGTGCAAGCGTGGAAAACGCTGGGCGCTGCGATCCGAAATCGGAAACATCGCTTCGACCTGCTCCGGCGTTCTCATGACGGTTGACCCCCTGCGCAGAACCGCGCGATGTGCACGCTGCTCTCCGTCCATGCCTACAGATTTGCAGCACCCGGAGGTCCTGAAGGTGTTTCCACCCGTCCAGCAACCGTCGATCGCAAAATGTTGTGATCTAAACTGGGCTGGGGCGCCAAAGGAATTCGAAAAATCGCAACCCGCCGAACTTGATCCGTCTCATCGAGGCAAAGCCAGCATTTGCGAGAGGCGGCAAGGCAGTGCGGTCGCCCTGCCAGCCACGGAGAAGGTGAATTCCCGCTCAGGCCATGGCGGACACCCGGCCGAGCATACGATGGAATGCCGTACGCAAAACTTCCATTGGATTTGATGCGCCGGAACGGCTGCGCCAGGCGACGTAACCGTCGGGACGAACCAGCACCGCGCCGTCGAAGTCGACGCCGTAAATGTCGTGCCAGTTGCCGTCGGAATCTCCGAGATCGCCGTTCATACCGACGGTAAAGGCTTTGACCGGGGGCCATGACGTGCCGGTCGCTGTTCCGATCTCATGCGCGGCTTGCCGCCACGCGCCGCCATCGCGCCCGGCGAGCAACACAAAGTGCGGGCCGAACAGGTCTATGGTGGAGATTTGCTCGTTGCCGCGCATGAGCCGGACATGCGGCGCGCGACCGCCGGGCCGGGCGGACGGCACATATTCGGTGACGGGGTCAGCGAGCGCTATCTGCGGCGTCCCGTCCGGCACAACCGCCATCGACTGATAGCAGGCGCCGAAGATCAGTCCTTGTTCGTTAAGGAACTGCTGCCGCGGCAACACCTTGCTTTGCCGTGCCGTACGTCCCATCGACAGAGCATTGTCCAGCGCGTTCTGGGTAACGACCTGACCGTAGGGCTGACGCTCGTCGTGATAGCTGTCGAGCAATCGATCGTCCGCCTTGCCACGCAGCACTGACGCGATCTTCCAGGTCAGATTGTGGACGTCCTGCACGCCGGTGTTGAGGCCGAAGCCGCCGGTCGGCGGCATCTCATGGGCGGCATCGCCGGCGAGAAAAACGTCGCCGACACGATAGCGGTCGGCGACGATCGCAGACGCTTCCCACGGGCTGACGCCGAGCACCGTTACCGGAAGATCGGACACGCCGACGCCTTCCTGGATCAGTTCGGCGCAGAATTCCGGCGTGAAGTCTTCGGGTCGCCAGCCATATTGTTTGGGTCCGTGAATCAGAAAGCCCCAACGGTCTCGTCCGTTGATGGTCAGGAACGTCGCCCTCAGGTCATCCTGCTCCACGAAGTAAAGCGCTGCAGGCCGATGCGCGACCCATTGGGTGAGATCGGCCTGGAATAGAATATTGACGCTGTCGTAGACCTTTTCCTGTCCGATCATTCTGACGCCCAGCGCGCGGCGGACGCGGCTCTGCGCTCCCTCGGCGGCAATCAGATAGCGCGCTTTAAATGTGTGTCTGCTCCCCCGTGCCGCGATCGGTGAGCATGCCGCTGACGCCATCGCGTCCCTGGTCGAACGACGTCAGTTCGGTATTGAAACGCAGCCTGCCCGGCCCCGCCAATTCCGCGTACCGGCGAATGACCGGTTCAAGGTCATCCTGGGCGCAGAGGCAATTCTTGACCGGCGTCATCGCCATGTTTTTCGCCGTGGCCCGCCCGGGCACGCGACGCTCAATTTCCTTGCCGGCAAGGGTTTCAGTCCAGACGATCAGCCCCATCCGTCCTTCCTGCAGACCCGCGCCCCGGATGGCGGCGTCGATGCCGCTCTGTCGAAAGACCTCCATCGTGCGGGCGTTGATACCGCGCGCTTTCGGCGTGAGCGCCGTGCTCGGGTGACGCTCCACAAGCAAAGATTGAATGCCGTGCTGCGAGAGCAATAGAGAGGCGGTGAGGCCGACCGGACCGCCGCCGGAAATCAGGACAGGGACGTCGATCATTTTTTCTCCTTGTTTAACCCTGCAGGCATCGACTATTCGAGCTCCATCGGCTTGCCGTGAGGCTCCTTGCGATAGACGATGATCGCGATCAGCGCCGCTATTTCGCAGGCGGCGAGGAACAGGAACGCCGGCGCGATCGCGTCGGCGGTTGCCTTGGGCGAAACCACATCATTGCTGCCGGCGATCAGCGCCAGACAGACCGGACCGAGAATCTTGCCAATTCCATTGGCGGCCTGCGCCAGTCCAAATGCCCGGGCGCCCTGCGAAACCGGGAACACCTCGACGACATAGGGTGACATGTTGGAGAACGAACCGCTGTAAAACGCCGCGCCGAAGATCACCAGCAATGCAAACACCGACCAGCCCGCGACGACCTCGCGATAGAAGGCGAAAATGGCGAGCATCACCAGGGCTGAGATGAAAGTACCGACCAAGGCTGCGCCCCGGCGGCCGATATAGAGCGGCAGCACCGAAAACAACACGCGGCCGACCATTGAAGCGATGCTCGCATAGATGAAGTAACGCGCGGCCTCATGTGCGCTGATCTTGAGCAGCTGGGACAGGATGGTCGGCCCCCACAGGATCACGCCGTACGTGCCCGTCGATATCCCGATCCAGATCACGACCACCCACCAAAATCGCAGTTGATCCTGCCACAGCTCGGCGATCGATCCGGACTTCCCGACCGGTTCCATTGCGTTCGGCAAGGTGATGCTGGCCTCGGGAACGCCGAGCAGCTTTGCGGCCTCACGCCGCGCATCGGCATTGCGGCCGCGCGACAGCAGCCAACGTACAGACTCGGGTGCAATCAACGCGATGAACAGCGAAGTGACGATGGGCATGGCACCGGTGGCCGCAACGCCGCGCCAGCCGATCACCGGCAGCAGGTTTGCCGAGATCATCGCGGCGAACATCGTGCCAAGTGCGACCGGTACCACCATCATGCTGGAAACGAAGGTCCGGTATCTGGTCGGCGTTATCTCGACCACCAACGGGTTTTGCGCGGTGATGGCGGCCATCGATCCGAAGCCCACCACGAAGCGCAACATTGAAAACAGGATCCATGAGCCGTCCGGTATCAACGCACATCCCGCAGCGCCGAGCGAAAAGATCAGGCCGCCGCTCCAGATGATCTTCTTGCGCCCGATGATATCGGCAATCTGCCCGCCGATCAGCGAGCCGACGACGGCGCCGACGCCGGATGACAACAGCATCATCGCGCTCTGGCCGTAGGTGAGGTGCCAACCCGGGGCGAGCACCGAAACCAGGTATCCAACCAGGAAAAAATCGTAGAACTCGAACATCTCCTGCAGAACGAGGAGCGCGATTGTCAGATAATAGCGCGGCGTGAGCTTGGACCTCTCGATCGAACTCAGCCAGTCCTGCGCACCACTTCTTTGTTCCTTGCCGAGATTTTCCTGTGCCGGGGTTTCTTGTCCCAGAGTTTCTCGGCCGGATCTCTGGAGCCTGCCTTGCACATTCCCCTGCGCGCCGCCCTGAGCGTCAAGCGTCACATCGGCCATGTTTCCCCCGGATGCCGGACTGTCGCCGTCGTATGCCGCGATTCAAAGTGCCGAGACCATCCGCGATAACGCTAACACCCGTCCTATGATTGCGATAATATCGAATTGTCATCGGTCTGATCGAAAAACGGCATCATCGAAAATGGACCTTCGTCAGTTCCGCTACTTTATTCAGGCCGCTCGGCGGGAGAACTTCCGCAAGGCGAGCGATGACCTGCGTGTCGCGCAGTCGGCGCTGACGCGGCAGGTGCAGCACCTCGAGCAGGAATTGGGGTTTCTGCTGTTTCATCGCGTCAAGCGCGGCGTCCGTTTGACAGCGGCGGGTCAACGCCTGCTGGAACGTTCTCAGCATATTTTGGGCGAGGTCGACCGGTTGAAGGAAAGCCTTCAGATCGAGGCCCACGTGCCGAGCGGTCCCGCATCGCTTGCGGCGCCGCCGTCGATAGGGCGCCTGCTGTTCAACAAGCTCGCCCTGACTTTTCTCAAATCCTATCCGAAAGTGAACCTCAGCCTCCAGGAAGGCTGGACGTCGAATGTCCTGGGCCAGCTCCGCCGCGGCGAACTCAGTCTCGCTATTGTCACCGACCCGCCGCCCGACCCGATGCTCGAATACACCCTGCTGTTTACCGAATCGCTCTACCTTGTCGGCCGTCCCGACGACCCGCGCTTGAAGAAGCGCAGCCTCGAAGTGAGCAGCCTCGGCGATCTCCCGCTGGTGATGACCAGCAAGAATAATCGGTCGCGTCAGTTGATCGAAAACTCCGCGGCCAAGGAAGGCGCGAGACTCGATATTCGGCTTGAGCTGGAAAGCCCGGAAACCCTACGTCAGCTTCTGCTGAGCGGCCGTATCTACGGGCTTTTGCCGTATTCCTCGGTTTTTCAGGATGCGCAGACGCGGCGTCTCGGTGCCGTACCAATCAAGGGGCACGCCATGACGCGATATCTCGCCAAGAGCCGCAACGAGGCGCCTTCCCTGGCGCTCGAGACGCTGGAAAAGAGCACCATCGGCGAGATGCGCGGACTGGCGAAACGCATTGGAAACAGCGGGCATTAACGTTGGCGTCGCGCTTGAGTCGGGAAGAACCGTAGCGAACGGATCGAGGAGCGACAAGGCTCAGGCATTGATCCGGACCGGCAACGTCTCGTATCCCCGGATGAAGCTCGAGTAAACGCGCTTCGGCTCGCCCACCACCTCGATACTTTCGAACCGCTTGAGCATTTCTTCCCAAAAAATCCTGAGTTGCAATTCGGCCAGTCGCAAGCCGACACAGCGATGTATGCCGAATCCGAACGAAAGATGCGTGCGCGGTCGCGCGCGATCGATGATGAAGCTGTCGGGTTGCTCGATCACGTCCTCGTCTCTGTTGCCCGAGACGTACCACATGACGACCCTTTCACCTTTCCTGATATGTTTGCCGCCCAGTTCCGTATCTTGCAGTGCGGTACGCCGCATATGCGCGATCGGCGTCTGCCATCTGATGACTTCCGGCACCATGCTATCGATCAACTCCAGATTGGCCCTAAGCTTCCGGTATTGATCCGGATGTTCATGAAAGGCGAGCACCGAGCCCGACATCGTGTTGCGGGTCGTGTCGTTGCCGCCGATGATCAACAGAAAGATGTTCCCCAAACGGTTGTCAGGGTCCATGTGCCGTGTCGCATCATGGTGTGCCATCATCGACAGCAGGTCGTTGCGGGGCTCCGCGTTGACGCGCTCGTTCCATAGCTTGGTGAAGTACCGCCCACATTCCTTGATCTCGGCCTGGCGCTGTTCTTCCGATTCCACCACCATGCTCTTCCGGAGCGCCGTGAAGACATTGGACCAGCGGGTCAGCTTGCGCCGCTCTTCCCAGGGAAAATCGAACAAGGTCGCGAGCATTTGCGTCGTTAGTTCGATCGATACCCGGTCGACAAAATCGAACGTCTCGTTGCGCGGCAATGATTCAAGCAGCGAGCCGGCGCGCTCGCGGATGAGGTTCGCCAGTTCGTCGAGGTGGCTGGGCGTAAACATCGGCGCGACGACCTTGCGCTGAGCCGAGTGGAGTGGCTCGTCCATGGCGATGAAACTCGGCAACTCAAATCCAGGCGGGGTGTCGACGAGCGAAACCCCGCCAAGCGTCATATCCGAGGAGAAGACGGCCTGATTGGTCTCGACATGCATGATGTCGTTGTACTTGGTGACTGACCAATAGGGCGGTATCGGACAGTTGGAGCAGTAGTGGACGGGTTCTTCCTGGCGCAGGCGCTCGAAATAGGGCCAGAGCGTGTCGCTGCTGAATAGGCGCGGAGCACCGGGGTGCATGTCCTTCAGAGGCATCGCGTAGGCTTCGTCGCGCGCCTCTCTAAGTGTCTTTGTCGCGTTCTCGATTGCGCCGTCCATACCCATCTCCGCTGTTCCAGTGCTCGCGTGCGACGACCTTTCCGCTGGCGCCGCCGCCGAGAAATCGGCTCTGCATTTACCCGGGGTTGGAGATATGTCGCGATCGTGCCACGGCAGCGCTTAGCGTCGCTAAACCGGTTACATCCGTAACGTGCGCAATCATCTATTCGTTATCGCTGCCGCCACACGGCGGTCGCGCCATACCGAGACTCAACTAAATGCCTCGTCGGCACGCTTCGGTTTCAGGGGTAACGCAATAGCCCTGACGCGATATTGGTGTGTAACGCAGCGCTCCTATTCGTTGCCGCCGGATCAAATTCGACGTCGACATGATGGGAGCCAATAATGTCCGTTAGACTTAGCACTAGCCTAGTCGCCGCCGTGCTCATATGTGGGTCCGCCTCAAGCTCTATCGCGGGCGATGGAGGTATGTCCCCCGCCCCTGCCGGTACGCGCCCGGAAGCAGCCGTCCGAGACTCCACGGTCCCGGCCCCTCCACGTCAAGCCGACGCCGCCGCGCAAATCGCAAACTTGTTCCGTCAGACACCGGCCGGTCACCGAAAGCCCCGCGCGATCGATAGTCCCGAGCGCGCGCGGAATTCGTCGCTTCACCCGGAGTCTCTTTGGCCCGACGATGAAATCAATCCGAGGCTGGTCATCTGCCGTGGCTGTTAAAGGCCGCCAACCAGCCATCCCTACGTCTGACCGTAGTTGACTTTGGGAAAAAAGTCGCCGCGCCCCTCGGGCGTCATGTCAAGCAGACCCCACAAGGGGTCCGCCTGATCCCCCGCGCGATGGTGTTGCCCGGCTACAGTCGGCGCAAAGCTCATCTCTGAACCCCAGAAGTGATAAATTACTCCGTCCCTTCTCCTGAACACGTTGAATATCGTTTCGTCCCAGTTCTCGCCGTCCGGGACGCGATGCTGCGCGCGCATTCCCTCGGAGAACTTCGACGTGTCGCCAAAATAGTCGGCGTCGTAACTGTTACCCGCCGTAGACAGGAACACGAGATGGTCCCAACCGCGCCCGTGAGCCCACGCGGTAAGGCGCGCGATCGACGATTTCGCGACCACGTAAAATGCCGCTCGCCCGTCGGTGTGCCTGGCCGCGCCATCGAGCCCGTCAAGCAAGTGCGTGCAGCCGGGGCATGGCAGGTCGCGCTCGGGTCCGTACATGAAGCTGTAGAGAATGAGTGTGTTGTGGGGCCCGAACAATTCGGACATGTTTGCTTTTTCCGGCGCAGCGTTCTTTCCTATGCGCTCGAACAAATAATCTTCCGGTACTTCGCCGCCCGGCGGTAGCGCCCGGCGCTTCGCCGCAACGGCTTCGATCTGGGCACGTAATGCGATCTCATCGGTCAGGAGCGCGTTTCGGGCAGTGCGGTACGCAGTGCTTTCGTTTGGGTAGCTGAGATGCTCCATTAGCTCCTCCCGAATTGAGGGTTTGTGGTTGGCGAATAAACCCATCAACGAAGAGTGAGTTCCACGGGAAGCCGGGAGTGACGCAACGGCACGCGACCGCGCAAAGAGATGGGAATTTGCACGATATGATCTGGACGCGGTCACGTATCGGCGTCGTTACCCTCGCGGCGGGGCGCCGGTCACTGCGTGTTTCGCATAATTGATTGCAGGCGCCGCACCAGCTCCGACAGGCGAAACGGCTTGTCGATGATCGGAAATTCGCCGGCGGCCTGATGCCGCTCCAGTCCATCCCCCGCGTTCCCCGAGGTGAGGAGGATTTTGACGCCCTCGTCGCGACGCCTCATTTCGCGGGCAAGTTCGACACCGCTCATGCCGCTTGGCATCGCAATATCGCTGAACAGGAGATCAAATTCCTCGCCGCTTTCGACGATCGAGATCGCTTCGGCGGCGTTATGCGCGCATAGCACCTGGTAACCGAACGTGGTCAGCATCGCCGAGGTGACCTCCAGCAAGTCTTCGTTGTCCTCGACCATCAGGATTCGCTCCGAGCCAAACACGGCTGGCGCTTGGGCTCGATCGAGCCCGGCCTTGGTGTTTTGCTCGGCTTTGGGGAGGTAGAGAGCGACTTCGGTTCCTGCGCCCTGCCGGCTCTCGATCGTGGCGCAGCCACCGGATTGCCGGACAAAGCCGTAGACCATGCTGAGGCCGAGCCCGGTGCCCTTGCCGATTTCCTTGGTCGTGAAGAACGGCTCGAAGGCCCTGTCGCGCACGTCAGGAGGCATTCCGAGGCCGGTGTCCCTGACGGACAGCCGAACATACGACCCGGGCGCACATCCGGCGGTCCCCTCGTCGAGCACGACATTCTGCGTCGCGATCTCGAGCACGCCGCCATCCGGCATCGCATCGCGTCCATTCAGCGCCAGATTGAGCAGGGCGGTCTCCAGCAGCGACGGATCGACATTGCATAGCCACAATTGTTCATCGGTCCGCAACCGTATCTCGCATGGCTCGCCCACTGCTTGTCGGATCAGCCCCTGGAATCCGAGAACGAGCTGGTTGGCGTTGACCAGCTTTGGGCTCAGCTTCTGCCGACGCGAGAATGCCAGGAGCTGCGCCGTCAGCTTCGCCCCATGATCGGTCGCCCGCCGCGCGGCGGCCGCGAACTGCCGCACCCGGCCGATATTCTTGGTGTCCTCGATCAATTCGAGATTGCCGGAGACCACCGTCAGCAGGTTGTTGAAGTCGTGTGCGACACCACCGGTGAGCTGGCCGACCAATTCCATTTTCTGGCTCTGGTGCAGTTTCTCCTCGGTCTGACGCCGCGCCTCCAGCGCCTGCTTGTGTTCCGTGATGTCCCGGAAAAAAATCGCAAGACCGTCGCTGGTGGGAGACGCATTGACCGCGTACCAGACGGCGTTGCGGGCGCAGTACGCCTCGAATGCGGCAGGCCGTTGGTGCTCAATCGCCTCCCGGAGCCAGTTAAAAACTTTCGAATCTGCGGGTTCCAGAAGCGCCTCCGGCAGCGTCATGCCGATCAGTTCGCGCCCCTCGGCGATCTGGGCCCTGGCGCGTTCGTTGAAAAAGCAGATGCGGAAATCCCGGTCGACAGTGATCACGCTATCGGCCGTACTCTCGAAGATCATCGTGATCCGCGCCGCGGCCTGCTCGGCTTTCTCCTTCGCTTCACGCAATTCCTGCTCATGACGCTCCAGCGCATCGGCCATCGTATTGAAGGCGTCCGCGACCCGGCCGATTTCCGAACTCTCCCGGACGTCCACCCGCCGGGCATATTCGCCGAGCCGCCACCGGTTCGCAGCGTCGATCAACCGGCCAAGCGGGCGATGGATGAACCGCCGCGCCCCGAACCATGTGAGCACCAACACCAGCGAGGTGCTGACAACGATCAGGAATATTCCGAACCGGGCACGGCTATACATCTCGGCAAAGGCCCGAGCCTTGTCGAGACCGAAGCTGACGACAAGCCCACCCGCATCGCCCTCCAGCGCCGAGTGGCCGACAATTCGTTCCACGCCGTCGACATCGACGATGTCGAGCGCAACCGGCCCCCCTGCCGTCTGGTATTTGTCACGGCTCATCTTGGTACCGACGAACTGGTCGTTGTCGGGATAGCGAGCAAGGTAAGTGCCCTCGCGATCCGTGACAGCCAGCACGGAACCCTCGGGAACCCCCTTCTTGGCGATGTAGCCTGAGAGCCAATCCAGACCGAGAGCCGCCACAATCAGGCCGCCGGGACCGCCGTCATTCCCCTGAAATGGCAAAGCGAACTGGATGACGTTCTGGCCGGTTGAACGCCCTTTCGAAAACTCTCCGACCGTGAACGCGCCGGTCTTGAGGGCGCTCGTAAAGTACGATCTCGCAGCAATATCGATCGGCTTATGGTCATTGTTCGTGTCGCAGAACGACAGACCATTCATATCGGTGACGATAAACGTAATGAATGCAGGAAATCTCTGCCGTATCGCGGCCAGGTAAGCATCGCACGTCACGCTGTCTCGCGTCTTGACCGCGGGAAGTTCCGATAGCGCTATAAGGACCTGGCGAATGCCCTGGACGATCTGCCGCTGTTCAGCCGCGGCGAGCCTGGCCAGGCTGAGTGCCTGGCTCTCCACCTCGAGTTGGCGCGCGCGGCGCAGATCGAACTCGTTGTATGTTTGGATTGCGATCACCGGAAGCAGCGCGATGGCCACCAGCAAAAACAGGCGCGATAGCAGATTCACTTCTTAGAGATCCAGTCCTTTGGCGCTTTCCGATGCCAGCGATGCAACGCCAGAGTTACCAGCGGTGATTTGTCGATGTTGAGCACATTATCCCGGTGCCGCTCAAAAATGAGTGATCCATCCGAGAGGACCGCTTTCGGCGGAAAATCGTCGCACGACGGTCCGCGAAACTGTTTTCCGCGGACCGTCGTGCGAGGCCAAAGCCCAACAATTGACACGCGGAAAGAGCCGTGATCGCAATTATTGAAAATTCGTATCGGCGGTGATTAAAGCAGAAAGCCCAGCGCGGTCTCGCAGGTCTCTTGTACTTTAAGAGCCAATAAATCATCGGCGCGCGTTCGACCGAGATTTACTGCAGCGATTGGGATGCCGGCGCGGGCCGCCATCTGCACGAAACGAAAGCCCGAATAGACCATAAGCGACGATCCGACAATCAGCATGCCGTCGGATTGCTGCAAATGGCCGGTTGCGACATCAATGAAATTGCGTGGAACGCTTTCGCCAAAGAACACGACGTCGGGTTTGAGGATGCCCTCGCATTGCCGGCAAGCCGGAACGTTGAATGTGGAGAAGTCGTGGACCTCGAGGTCGGCGTCGCCATCGGGGGCGTTGGCGGCGTCAAGGTCGAGCCAGCCGGCATTCAATCGCGTCAGTTCGTCCTGAAGTTCGTCTCGGGCAGTCTTTTGCCCGCAGCTCATGCAGCAGACCAGATCGAGCCTGCCATGCAGATCGATAACCCTCTCGTTGCCAGCGGCTTGATGCAACCGATCGACGTTTTGAGTGAGAACGAGTTCCGACCCGCCCATCGCCTCCAGCCTGGCGAGCGCCAGATGCGCAGAATTGGGGCGGGCGTCACCGAAGCTGCGCCACCCGATCAGGCTTCTCGCCCAGTAGCGACGGCGGGTCGCCTCATCGGCCATAAATGCTTGGTACGTGACCGGTTGCTGCCGCTTCCAGTTTCCGGCGGCATCCCGATAATCGGGAATGCCCGAGTTGGTGCTGCAACCGGCGCCGGTCAGGACGAACAGACGTCGATGCCGCTCGACAAAGTCCTGGAGTGAACTGAATTTAGTCATAGACTGTGCCATCAACTCAGGGCGTTCGACCGGCGAAGCCGTGCATGAGATAATAAAGTGCGGTCAGCGGTTGCGAACCCGGTATCTGAGCCACACCGCGCCGCCATCAACAACTTGACTGCTTTCCAGAAGCATCGCTTCGACGGGAGCCGTCGGCCCTGCCAGGACGCCGCTCGAGTCGAAAACAGCCGGGGCCCCCTTTGCTCCATCCACGCTTGGGCAAAGAACAAGGCTGATTTCGTCGACGAGCCCGGCGCGCAGGAAGGCACCGTTGGTCGCGCCGCCGCCCTCCAGCAGCAGCCGCTTTACTCCGAGTTCGCGATTTAGAATTTCCAGGACCAAGCCGAGGTCCAGTTCGGTCTCTCCGGCAAAGATGTAGGAGACGCCCTCGCTGCGTAAGCCTGCCAGATGCGTATCCGAAACCGCGTCGGTCAGGACTGCGACGATCGGGTCCCCGCCAATATCCGCTCGACCCCAGACAATCTTGCCGTGGGCGTCGAGCGCCACGCCGTAGGCCTTGGCATCGCGCCTTGCAAACCAGGCTTCGCGCGGAAAGTTCTCGCCCCTGCCGGCGGGATACGCTTTTCCCTTTGCGAACTCCTGGCCAGTCACACGACCGACCAGCCACGCATCGCCGTCGAGTTCATCGTGCAAGCGCTCGAACAACACGCTCGATAGTTTGCCGTCGGGACGCCAGCGGCTTCCGAGCGTTCGGCCGTCCACGCTGGAGGTCATATGACAGATGACGTGCGGCTTCATGAAGTCTCCTCTGATTCGGATTCGTCCACCGGAAAGGGACGCGGCGCCTTGGTCCTATTCGATCGCCACGATTTCGGCGTCTTCTCTTCCGGCGCGAATGGTGTCGCCGACCGATTTTCCGATCAGAGCCCTCGCCAAAGGCGAGACGTGCGAGATGGTCCCTTTGGCGGGATCCGCCTCATCCTCGCCGACAACCCGGAAGGTCTGCTCGCGCCCGTCATTCCTTACGATGGTGACGGCATTCCCGAATTGAACGGAACCGGTGCAAGGCGCGGTGGGAACGATCTGGGCGCTGGCGCGGCGTGCGCTCCAATACCGCAGGTCTCGTCCGGCGCTCGCCAACGCCGCACGGTCACCCGCAGCTTGCGCTTCGCCATAGGCGCGGCGCGCGGCGTTGAGCGCCAGATCAATCAGCGCCAATCCCTGTTCGGTCACGTGATTGGGATGCCCGGAGACGGGCCGATCCGGCACATCGTCAACGAAAGCGTCCTCATTTACGAATGCTCTGCTCATCCGCCAAATATAGGCGTTCGGCGCCTCGTTTTCATCCGGTTCGCGGCAAGGTCATTTGAAAGATGTGGGCGCCACCCTCTTCGCTGGGTGGCGGTCGGCCTGCAGCCCCCGGTTCGGCCGAAGCTTATCAGCACCTTGCAGGCGCGATGCTGACTTGGAAGCCCTCGCCTGGTGGGCGCTGCGAAGGAGATCGCTTTCAGGGGGTGAGGATTACTCCGCCGCCCCTTCCAGCGACGGCGCCTTGTCTCGCTGATGCGGCTCGGGCACCTCGCAGCCAGTGGCGCAGCAGCGGCCCGGTTGTTTCGAGACACGGCGTCCTTCCTCGAGAATGCCACGATCGAGCAAGCTTTCCACCAGATCCATTTTCTCCATCACCGGATAGTTGCGCCATATTTCGCGTTTCATCGCCTCCGGTGAACCGCCGCCGTGCAGCGAGATGACCGAGTACCAGCCGGCTTCACGAGACACCGTCAAATCCTCGATGAAGCGTGCGACTTCCGCGCGCTGTTCGGCCGGAATGTCCGGACGCCCGCCCATCACCGCGGCGATCGAGGCCTTGGTCTCGGGATTGTGGTCCTCCTCCGGGCCCGGCAAGGCGACGATGAGGCCGCCCGAGACGTAATGCGCCACCCGATGCATGTCGTAGATCTTGGTCGCCAGCAGCAATTTACCGATATTCGAGAATACTGCGTCGGGCATCACCGAACCGGCGGGATCCTTTGTGCAGTACACCGACGACGCAACTCCACAGGCGTAGAAGCTTTCAGTGATGGTGATGAGTTCGACCATCGCGTCGCGGATATGCGCGTGGCGCTCGACATCGAGACCATTGGCCTCAACCATCAATGCCCCGGCACCAATCAGGAGATCACCAAAGCCGGCGCGAGCGCCGATGCAGGAGTGCCGGTGATGGGTCGCGTAAGACGTGGTAAGGAAGCCGCCCTCCTCGGTTTCCCCTGCCAGGAACACGCGATCGTGCGGAACGAAGACGTCGTCGAAGATCACGACGCCGACGGACTGACCGTATTTCGCGGAGAATTTGGCCGAGGCCTCCCCGGGCCGTCCCGCGGGACGCGCCACGATGGTGACGCCGGGCGCGTCGCATGGAACGGCGCAGCAGACCGCGAAGTCCTTGTCCTCCGGAGCATGCGTACGGCAAGGCATCACCAGAAATTCATGCATGTAAGGCGCGCCGGTGACGATGGCCTTGGTGCCGCGAATGACGATGCCGTCCTTGCGCCGTTCCTTGATGTGGACGTAGACGTCGCGATTGACCTGTTGGCTCGGGCGTTTGGAGCGGTCGCCCTTGGCGTCAGTCATGGCGACGCCAAGGGTCAGGTCGCGCTCCTGGACTTCGTGCAGATAGCTCAGGAAGCGCTGACCGTAATCGGTGCCATGGCGATCATCGGTTCGGCTGGTCGCCTGAAAAATTCCGTTGAGCGCGTCGTGGGTCAGGTAGCGCTGCGCGCATCCGGAGGTCTTGCAAACCAGACGCACGGCTTCAAGCTTGTAGAGCAGATCCGTCGAACTCTCGTTGATGTGCATCATGCGGTTGACGGTTTTTCCGGACGAACCTTGCCGCGCCGTCATGATCGGCAGGTGTTCCTTGCGATGCGCGAAGTCGTAGGTGACGCCCACGCCGGCGATGCCGGGAGCCAACAGCGGCTCATCGGCAACGCTCTCGACGGCGCTCCCGTTGACGAACACCCGGGGTCGATAGGCGCGAAGCGAGTCCCGATACTCGGCAGCGGTCATCAGCATGGCATCCTCCGATCGACTTGTTCGAATTATTGAACAATGTTAGACTTTCGGAGCTATCGGAATTCGAGTCAAGAACGGATTTGGCAAGACATGGTCGAAAAGCGGGAAGGCCGGCGCAAATCAGTCAGCAATCACAAGCGCGAACTGATCCTGCAAGCGGCAAAACAAGTTTTCGCTGAAGAAGGCCTGGAAGGGGCGAGCGTGCGGGCGATCGCCAGCCGCGCGGGCTATACGCCCGCGGCGCTCTACTTCCATTTCGACAGCAAGGAGGCGATCTACGCCGACGTGCTGCGCATATCTCTCGCATCGCTGGGCGCCGTCGTCGATCACGCGGTCGCCAAGGCCAGGGGACCGCGGCAAAAATTAAAGGCCGCGGCAACGTCTTTCTTCCAATTCTACGCGGCGAACCCGCGCGACCTCGACCTCGGCTTTTACCTGTTCCGGGGCGGCATGAAGCCGGCCGGTCTGGGTCGTAATCGTGATGTCGAACTCAATGCGGCGCTGGCGGGCGCGTTGCGGCCGATCGCCGAAGCGGCTCAGGAACTGGGCGCATCGCTGCAGAAGGCGAATCTCCTGATGGTCGACTGCTTCGCTCACGCTGCCGGTCTGCTCCTGTTGCTCCATACCGGTCGTATCCGGATGTTCGGCGCTTCTGCTGTCGATTTGATGGAGGCCTACGTCAGAGACCGCATCTCCCACCTTGCCGAGGAGTAACTTCATGCTCACCATCGATCCCGAACGGTCCATCCTCCTTGTGGTCGATTTCCAGGCCCGCCTGATGCCGGCGATCGATCAGGGCGCGATCGCCCTCAGGAACGCCCGCCGCCTGACCGACATGGCCTCGCTCGTCGACGTTCCGATTGTCTTCACCGAGCAGAATGCCGGGGGCCTCGGACCGACCGTAGAGGATCTCGCGATCGAGAGGGGGTCGCTCGTGCACAAGCAATTCTTCGACGCCTGCAAGGAAAGAGGCTTTTCCGATGTTGTGCCCATCGAAAAACAAATTGTCGTTGCCGGCTGCGAAGCTCATGTTTGCGTCCAGCAGACGGTGCTGGGGCTGCTCGACACCGGGAGAAAAGTCTACGTGGTGCGGGATGCGCTCGGTTCGCGACACGCCGAAGACAAGGAAACCGCCATTCGCCGCATGGAGCAGCACGGCGCGGAGATCGTCACGACGGAGATGGTCGTCTTTGAGTGGATGGAGACCGCCGAACACCCGCGCTTTCGCGAAGCAATCCGACTGATCAAATAGCGCGCACCAATACGGCCTGCTCCGCGCAATCGTTCAGAACGGATTTCGGCGCTCCCCGGGGCGCCAAGGCAGGCTGGCCTCTCTTCCAATCGACATTTCGCTCCCGGATGAGCCGAGCGCGCCTAACGGACGCCTTTCAAATAGCTCCCGATTGCATTGGCTACCCACTGCTCCGGAGCGAGCCGCTCGGCGCTTGCCTTGGAATTGATGACGTCAATAACGTCAGGCTGGAATGGCACGTCGAGAATAATATCGTCACCACTATCGAGCCCATACACCACGCGAATGATTTTGGCCGCGAAACGCCGCACCTGGGTGGTCTTCTGCTGGTCGTTCAACGACGCATTGGCTGCCACGCCCGGGCAATATGCCGAAATCAGATTATCGATGATGATTCCGGAGCTTATGCCTTGGCTGCGAAGCGCGGCGACAGCGACGTTCAGTTTTGCGACATCATCAAGCGCATCGCCCGATGGAATGACGGACGCGATCTGCTGTTCCTGGGACGAGCCGGCACCGACGACCTTTGCGGGGCAAACAAACGGCGCTGCCATCAAGGGGGACTGGCCGGCGAGCACAAGTAACATTGCAACGAAGAGCGCGGTTCCACGCATGGCGGCCTCAAAAATAATTGCGTCGACAAGGGGTGACCTGAAACACCAAGGCATATGCGGACAGGGTAACGCAGCCGTCCGGGAGTGCAACACGCCGGGTTCAGAAAAGAGCGAATATTGCGACGGACCTCGGCTTGCGATCGCCATCGTTGCCCCCGGGGCAACGACATCGCGTCTTGGGCTGGATTGCATCCGGTTATCCCTCATCGATCGTCGGAAGAAAACCCGCTGCGACAACCTTCCCAGCTCAAAGACATTCAAAACAAGAAGCGGTTCACGGAAACCGATGTCGTTCCATCGCCCCCGCGTTCAACTCTGAACTCCACCTGCTTTTGAGCAGCTGTATCTTCGACTTTCACATACAGAACCCCGCTGCAGGTGACCGATCGCGTTGCGGGGCTTCTTGAATTTGTCAGTATCGTATCATCCAGGGCAAATACTGCGCCCTGCCTTGCCGTTCCCCAAATGGCCGCTTTTTCAGTTTCCGCTTTCGCGTTGAGCTCGACGTATTCGCTCTGCAGATGAGCTCGCTCTTCCTGCAAGGCAGCGAGCGTGGTTACATAAGGTGCCGCGGCCTCGTTACTCTGCTGTTCGATGCGAGCCAATGTCGAGTCGCGCTCCTCCGTGGTTGGCTTGGTTCCCCGCTTCTCGCCATCCTCCTCCCATGATTGTAACTTCGCCTGATATTCGTTTTTGATTTCTTCTATCTTGTCGTTCACCTTCGCTCGCTCGTCATCGATCGCCTTCGTTCGCGCAAGGTTCGCGTCCCGTGCTTTGGTGCTCGCCGAATTGTTTACCCTTTCGGCGACTATATTCGAATTCCTGATCGCGAAATTTACGAGCGCGGCGTGATCGTCATCTCCGGCAATCCTGATCACTGCGCTGCGCGTTTCGACCAAATCGCAATCGGATGGCGCTTCTTTGCAACTGCCTAGTGCGATCGCAAGAACGACCACGCTCAAGAACTTCACCGCGGATCGACAATACGGCCTGCTCGGCCACGTCCCCGCTGCATGATCAACCCTGGTGGCGAACTCGCACCGGTTCATCCGAGCTCCAAAGGCTTGAGGTTATCGCGATCGTCCGAGCGGCGACCATGCCCACCCGAGCGATCCCAAGTCGGCAACAACCTGCGCCAGAGTTGCGCAGTTGGTCTTGGTTTCCGACAGCAAAATTAGCATCCCGGAGCTTCAGAGGTCGTAACTTATCGTGATGGGTTGGCCGATGCCTGCCTAACTTTTCGCCCGGTGTAGCCATCGGCCCCAACAACGGGCGGCTTCGCCATGCCCCTGAGGCGGGCTTGCGGAATGGGCCTCAGCGGCGGCATAGAAATCCGGGTCGTTTGCCGCAGAACTCAGGAATCTCGCACCATCGCAGCTTTCGGCAATATTCTCGTCGTCACCGCGCGTAGCGACGATCCGAACCCGCTTGTCGTCAATTTACCAATCCGGTCGACGTGCATATGCAGCACCCCGGATTGGCCACGTGAAGATCACCTGCAGATTCCAGCCGAATGACGATCCTCAAGCGCGGGCAATTTTTCAGGACTGGAAACACCACCCGGAAGACCCGCGGGCGAGAGAATGGTGTCGCCGAAATATTCTCGCAAACACGGACCCGAGCAACCGCGCCATGGAATACGATCATCGGACAGCCATCCGGCGCATCATGCTGGCGACACCGATATGTGCCGACGAATGTTTTTTGCCGGCGAATGACCTTTTGAGACTTGAGCGTTTTGCACGGCTACATGCGGGGGGTCAAAATGCGCTTACGAAATTTTTTCCCTGGATCAGTTGCGCGTTCATAATCGCTTCGCACGTTGCTCAGTTCGGATGCACGCACAAACCGAAGCCATCGTTCATGCGATGTTGGCCTGATCCACTTCAGCTGGTGTCGTGTAGTTGACGATCCCGTTCGCATCTACAGCCAATACGGCGATGCAAGCCGAAAACCCGAACAGGCGACGCTGCCGCAAAGTCCCCAGCCCAACCGAAGTTCTCTAGATCAATCAATTACTTGTGGGTGATTTTGGTAGCGAGAGAGGGACTCGAACCCCCGACCCCAGGATTATGATTCCCGTGCTCTAACCAGCTGAGCTACCTCGCCACGGTCCACCGTCGCGGCCTGGGCCGCAGTTGCGAACGCGCGGCATATAAGAAGGCGGTCTGGTCCGTGTCAAGCAAACCCGGCTGTTCCTCCGATCGTGCGAAAGGTCGCTATTTCGGCCGCACATTGGGGTCGCCGCCCGGGCTGCCGGGCGGGGGAATCACCGGCGTATTGCCGGCGTCGGGGGTCGGCGCGTGCATCGAGGGGTCGACACCCGCAGGTGGGCAGAGGACCCCGTCGGATTTCGCCAGTTTGTCGCCCAAAGGTTCCTGGCTTTGCCCCGTCGTTGCGCCCTTCGGCGCAATGTTGCCCTGCGGCGTCGTTGGAGTGGGAGCGCAGCCGTCGGCACGGTCGGGTGCGGGCGGCGCCACGCGGGCCGGTGGTGTGGCCGGTGCCGGCGGCGCCTGCGCGCTCGCCATTCCGGATACCGCCAATAGCGCGCATGAGATTAAGAGAGTGAGCCTGATCTGCATGCGGGGAAAACGGTCCGCCCGGGTGGATGTTCCGCAGAAATTCTCAGGATTTGCTGTAGCGGATCAGTGAGAAATGTCCCAACGGCGGCATGGGTCGCCGCTCGGCGAGGACTACGCCGCCATGTTTGGCCGCCCAATTAACCAGCCGCGCCCACGGAAATTCCGGCCGCCAGCCGAGTCGCCGTGCCAGCGGTGCGAACGCCAATTCAAACACGCGCCGCGGGCCGCCCTCGGCGCCGATGTGATTGACCAGGATCAACTCGCCCCCGGGCTTCAGCACACGGACGAAATCATCGAGCGTCGCTTCAGGATCGGGCACCGCGGTAATGACATATTGCGCCACCACCGCGTCGAAAAAAGCGTCCGGAAATGCAAGGTTCCTCGCGTCCATCACCGCGAGCGTATCGACATTGGAAAGCTTAAGCGCGCGCACGCGCTGCTGCGCCTTGCGCAGCATCGGCTCGGAAATATCGACGCCACACAATCGCGTCGTCGGCGAATAATCCGACAGCGACAATCCGGTGCCGACGCCGACATCGAGAATCCGGCCGCCGATCCGGTCGGCCTCGGCGATGGTCGATTGACGGCCATGATCGAAAACCTTGCCGAACACCAGGTCGTAGACCGGCGCCCAGCGCTCATAAGCCTTGGCGACCCCCGCGCGGTCGATATCTCCAGCCATGCCCCGCCCTGTAATCTTATCCGCGCAGCGCTTCGACGAGCGGTTGCGCTCGTGCCCCGCCTTTGGCTGCCGCACGCCTTGCCGTGGCGCTCCGGATAAAGCCGCCGCCGAGCACACGCGCCTGCCCCGAGGGCGCATCGTAGAACACGCAGGCCTGGCCCGGAGATACGCCCTCCTCGCCCGCCACCAGTTCGACTTCATAGTTGCCGTCGACCGCACGAAGCCATGCCGCCTGAGGCGTACGGGTCGATCGCACTCGCACGAACATCTCCAGCCCATCGCCGACAGCGCGCTCGAGCGCCCCGCCGCCGATCCAGTTGACGTCGCGCAGCACGATGCGATCCATCCGCAGCGCCTCGCGCGGTCCCACCACGACGCGGCGACTGCCGGCATCGAGGCGCACCACGTACAGCGGCGCGTCGGAGGCGATGCCCAATCCACGTCGCTGACCGACCGTGAAGTGAACGATGCCCTGGTGCCGGCCGATGATGCGGCCTTCGAGGTCGACGATGTCGCCCGGCTCGATGGCATTCGGCCTCAACCGGCCGATGATGTCGGTATAACGTCCGGTAGGTACGAAGCAGATGTCCTGGCTGTCGTGCTTCTCCGCGACCTGCAGGCCGAACCGTCGTGCCAGTTCGCGCGTCTGCGGTTTGGTCATGTCGCCGAGCGGAAAGCGCAGATAGTCGAGTTGCTCCTGCGTGGTCGCAAACAGGAAGTAGCTCTGGTCTCGATCGGCGTCGGCCGCGCACAGCAGCGCGCGCGACCCGTCGGCGGCGCGGCGCGACGCGACGTAGTGCCCGGTCGCAAGCGCTGCCGCGCCAAGCTCGCGCGCCGTCTGGAGCAGATCGCGAAACTTGATCGAACGATTGCACTCGATGCAGGGCACCGGGGTTTGCCCCGAAGCGTAGCTGTCGGCAAAATTGTCGATCACCGATTCACGAAAGCGGTTCTCATAGTCCAGCACGTAATGCGGGATGCCGATCTGCGCGGCGACGTCGCGCGCGTCGTGGATGTCCTGTCCGGCGCAACAGGCTCCCTTGCGATGGCTGGCCGCACCATGATCGTAAAGCTGGAGCGTGATGCCGACGACGTCATAGCCCTCGGACTTCAACAGCGCAGCCGTCGCCGATGAATCGACGCCGCCGGACATGGCAACGACAACCCTCGTGTCCCGTGGACGGCCTTCAATATCCAGACTGTTGAGCATGGTTCCGGTCATCGGTGCGATCGCGTCGGCGTCGCGATCATACGGTTCCTGGCGGCGAGATCGCCTTGTCGGAACAATTGCAAAGCCGCCCTTTAATATAGGCCGTATTTGCATGAGGCAATCACGCCAAACCGTTTTGCGCCATGTGAACGGCAAATCTTGCCGCCGGGCAGAAAGGTATCCTGAAGGGCTCCGAGCAATCTTGGCGCCGTATCGTCAACTCATTGAAAAATATAGACCTTTTTTCCACCCCCGAATGGCCCGGTCCTTGCTGAGCTGTCGGGCGAGTGTTGTGGCAAGGGGCCGGCCGTGCAGAGCGTTACGTCAGAAACAGCGTTGAACGTGTCACATCTGACCGCGCAGCCAAAGGCTGCGAGGTCTGCGGCCGACACAACGCACGGAAACGACATATTTGCGTCCCTCCTCGACAGCAGCAGTACGTCTGCCGATGCCGGCAACGGCGGCGTTCAGGCACAGCAGCAGCCCGCCCAGCAAAACCGGTCGGACAACAATTCAGGTGCAGCGGACGACCGCAGATGGCGCGACGCCCCGCAAGCGGGCCGCAATCAAAACCAGAACCAGCCGTCCGACGGCAATTCCGGGAATCAGAACGCCAAAGCCGGACCGGCTTCCGACGCAAGTGCAGGCGGCAAAGCAACCGCGCCTCAGCGTCCACGGTCGAAGTCCACCGCCGACGATGGCTCCGCGACATCGACCGCGCAATCGCCGTCGGACTCCGGCGTTACAGCCGACTCGGCGACTCCGGCCGTACCGGACGGAACGCCCACCCCGGTACCGAGCCCGGTCGCCACAGCAATCCCCGTCGCCATCGCCGTGACGATGACGCCCACGGCAGCCACACCGGCTTCCGGTGTCAGCGCTGCACCGCTTGCGATCGCGGCTGCGGCCATCGCGACGGTCAGCCTGACGGCAACGTCGGCACAGGCCGAGGGCGATCCCGCCGCCACCGCGCCCACGACAGATTCGACGTCGGCGACCACCTCGGCAAACGGCCCGAAATCCGCAACGACCGCTCAGGCGACGGTTGCGGCGCCGGAAGCGGATACGACCCCGAAGACGACACCGATCGCCGCGGCCGACACGACCGCAACGACGACCGTAGCGGCAACTGCTCCGGTCGTGCCGAAAAGCCAGACGGTCAAGACTCCCGCGTCAACGCCGAACCAGGCGGCCGCGGCGTCGAACGCTTCCGACGACACCAATGCGGCCGCAACCGCGCAGCTACAGCCTGCGCTCGCCGGCAAGCCGGATTCGGCGGATGGCACTGCCGATGCGGCGAAGGCGACCGCAGCCGCCGGCACCGCGTCGACCGCGACCGCGATCCCGCCGACACACGACCACTCCACGGGCGCCATGACGGCGCATGGGTCAATCGACCCGACCGACCCCGGCGCCCAGACCATGGGCGCGATTTCCCCACAGTTTCCGGCGCCGGCGACAACCACGGCTTCCGCGGGATCGTTGAGCGTCACCGCGGCGACAAACGCAGCGGTGCCGCTGAGCGGGCTCGCGCTCGAGATCGCGGCATCGGCCAGGAACGGCAAGAGCAGCTTTGAAATCCGGCTCGATCCGGCCGATCTCGGCCGTATCGATGTGCGCATCGACGTCGACCGCAACGGCCAGATGACGTCGCATCTGATGGTCGAGAAGCCGGAAACGCTGTCCATGCTGCAGCAGGATGCCCCGCAATTGCAGCGCGCGCTCCAGGACGCAGGTTTCAAGACCGGCGACGGCGGCCTGCAGTTCAGCCTGCGCGACCAGTCGTCATCGGGCCAGAACGGCGGCGACCAGCCCGGCCGCAACGCGCAGCGATTGGTCATCAGCAACGAAGACAGCGCTCCCGTGATCGGCACGGGACGAACTTACGGCCGCATGCTCGCATCGAGCAGCGGTGTCGATATCAGCATCTGAGGAGGCAACTATGGCAAGCTCAGCAGCAGCAGCAGGCGCGGTCAGCCCGATCGTTTCGGGAACGACTCCGCTGCCGGCGGGATCGTCAACTTCATCGGCCGGGGCGACGAACGCGCTGGCTTCACAGCAGATCGCCGGGAACTTCCAGAGCTTCCTGACCCTGCTCACGACGCAATTGCAAAACCAGAACCCGCTCGATCCGCTGGACACCAACCAGTTCACCCAGCAACTGGTCGAATTCGCCGGCGTCCAGCAACAGCTGAACACCAACGACTCGCTGGCGACGCTGGTTACGCTGCAGCAGGCCACGCAGGCGACCCAGGCGCTCGATTACGTCGGAAAGACCGCGACGGTGGTAGGTGCCACCGCGCCGATGACCAACAGCGTCGCAGCCTGGGAGCTCAGCTTCCCCACCAACGCCGCGGCGACCATCACCATTTCCGCGGCCAACGGCCAAACCGCCTTCAGCGGCCAATACAATATCACCGCGGGCAACAACCAGCCCTATATTTGGAACGGCCTCGGAAGCGACGGCACCACCAAATGGCCTGATGGCAATTACACGATTTCGGTCACCGCCAAAGATTCCAACAACAACACCGTCGCGGTTTCGACCCAGATCGTAGGTGTGGTCAACTCGGTCGATCTCACCCAATCGCCGCCCTTGCTGTCGATCGGCGGCCAAACCTACACGGTCAACCAGCTGCAAAGCATCGTGAACTGACGGCCGGCGGCAACGCCGCCACCACGTCAGCCCGGCGCCAAAACGGCACGCGGGCTGGCCGTCGCAACGGCATTTTCAAGGAGATTCTCATTGAAGCCTTGGGCTTAGGCAAATTTTAAGTCGCGGGGCGTAGATTATTCCCGTGAGTTCAGTGGTTGAGAGTTTGTGAGTACGCCATGACAGAACCCCATCGCCCGAGGGTAAAATACGTCATCGGGCCTGACGGCAGTCCCCTAACCATTGCGGACCTGCCCGCGCCCGGAACCAAACGGTGGGTGATCCGCCGTAAGGCCGAAGTCGTTGCCGCCGTTCGTGGCGGTCTGCTCTCCCTTGAGGAAGCCTGCAGCCGCTACACCCTGACCGTGGACGAATTCCTGTCCTGGCAGTTTTCCATCGACCAGCATGGCCTTGCCGGACTACGCACCACGCGCATCCAGCAATACCGTCAATAAGCCATCAAACCGATCGCATTTGATGAAAATCGGCCTCGCTTTGCGAGGCCGGTCTTTTTCATACCGAACTTTCGCCCGGGCTCTTAACCTTCGTTAACCAGATCGAAACCATACCATAGGCAATAATTGCCCAGTCGGCGCCCGTCGCCGAATCTCGGGGGCAGTTGGTTTGCAGAGTCTGGTGGATTTCCTGAAGGGCCTGGGCGCGGCCCGGTTGATGGCGATGGTCGCGGTCACCGCCGCGCTGATCGGCTTTTTCGCTTTTGTCATCATCCGCGTCACCACGCCGCAGCTGACCACGCTGTTCACCGACCTCAGCACCGAAGATTCCTCCGCCATCATCAAGGACCTGGAGCGCCAGGCGATCCCCTACGAGTTGCGCAATGACGGCGCGATCATCATGGTGCCCAAGGACAAGGTCACGCGGCTGCGCATGAAGCTGGCCGAAGGCGGCCTGCCCAAGGGCGGCGGCGTCGGCTACGAGATCTTCGACAAGTCCGACGCCCTCGGCACCACCAGTTTCGTACAGAACATCAACCATCTGCGCGCGCTGGAGGGCGAACTGGCGCGCACCATCCGCGGCATCGACCGCATCCAGGCGGCGCGCGTCCATTTGGTGCTGCCGGAGCGGCCGCTGTTCTCGCGCGAGACGCCCGAGCCCTCGGCCTCGATCGTCGTGCGCGTGCGCGGTGCGCTCGAGCCGCAGCAGATCCGGGCCGTCCGTCACCTGGTCGCTTCCGCGGTCAACGGCCTCAAGCCGCAACGGGTGTCGATCGTCGACGAGGCCGGCCAACTGCTCGCCGACGGGGGAAGCAGCGACAATGACAACGTCGTCGGTGATGAGCGCCGCGCCGCGTTCGAGAAGCGGATGCGCAACGATGTCGAGGCGATCGTTTCCTCGGTGGTCGGCGCCGGCCGCGCGCGGGTGCAGCTCTCGGCGGATTTTGACTACAACCGCATCACCCAGACCTCGGACAAGTTCGATCCGGAAGGCCGCGTGCTGCGCTCCAGCCAGACCCGGGAAGAATCCAGCGCCACCGCCGAAACCAACGGCCAGGTCACCGTCAACAACGAGCTGCCCGGCAATCAGCGCCAGGACAATCCGACGCCGGCGCGCGATCAGAGCAAGAAGACCGAAGAGACCAACAATTACGAGATTTCCCACACCACCAAGACCGAGGTGACCGAGGCCGGACGTGTCAATCGGATCTCGGTCGCGGTGCTGGTCGACGGCAGCTACGTCAAGAACGACAAGGGCGACATGGTCTACCAGGAGCGCAGCAAGGACCAGCTCGACCGTATCGCGGCGCTGGTGCGCTCGGCGATCGGCTTCGACCAGAAGCGCGGCGACCAGGTTGAGGTCGTCAACCTCAAATTCGCGGATGCACCGGCGGTGGCGCCGATTGCCGAGCCGACCGGCATGATGGGCATGCTGCAGTTCACCAAGGACGACGTCATGTACGTCATCGAACTCGCCGTGATGATGCTGCTCAGCCTGGTCGTGCTGTTCATGGTGGTTCGACCGCTGGTACGGCGCATCATCGCATCCGAGGCGGCCCCCTCGTTGACCGGCGGTGAGCCGGTGCCGGCGCTGACCGACGGCACCGCGGCCACCGGCCAGAGCCTCGTGCCCGGCGCCGCTTCGGCAATGATCGACGTCGCCCAGGTCCAGGGCCAGGTTCACGCGCAGACGGTGCATCGCGTCGGCGAACTGGCCGAGAGAAACCCGAACGAAACCGCTTCGATCGTCCGTCAATGGCTCACGGAGCCTGCGTCCTGACATGGCCGTCCCTCAGACCACCAACGCCAACGACATCAACAGCGTGATCGCCACGCTGGCGAGCCGCCAAAGCAATCGCCCGAAAGGGCCGCCGCTGAGCGGACCGAAGCGCGCCGCGATCCTGATGCTGGCGCTCGGCGAGCAATATGGCGGCAAGGTCTGGTCGCTGCTCGACGACGACGAGGTGCGCGAATTGTCGATGGTGATGTCGACGCTCGGCACCGTCGAAGCCGAGGTGGTGGAAGACCTGTTGCTGGAATTCGTGTCGCGGATGTCGGCCTCCGGCGCGCTGATGGGCACCTTCGACGGCACCGAACGGCTGCTGGCGCAGTATCTGCCGGCTGAGCGGGTCAGCGGCATCATGGATGAAATTCGCGGCCCCGCTGGCCGCAACATGTGGGAAAAGCTTTCCAACGTGCAGGAAGAAGTCCTCGCCAACTATCTCAAGAACGAATACCCCCAGACCATCGCCGTGGTGCTCTCCAAGCTGAAGCCGGAACACGCCGCGCGGGTGCTGGCGATCCTGCCCGAGGACATGGCGCTCGACGTGATCGGCCGCATGCTCCGGATGGAGGCGGTGCAGAAGGAAGTGATCGAGCGCGTCGAACAGACGCTGCGCACCGAATTCATGTCGAACCTGTCGCAGACCCGTCGCCGCGATGCCCATGAGGTGATGGCGGAGATCTTCAATAATTTCGACCGCCAGACCGAGACCCGCTTCATCACCTCGCTGGAAGAGGAAAACCGCGAATCCGCCGAGCGCATCAAGGCGCTGATGTTCACCTTCGACGACCTGATCAAGCTGGATTCCGGCTCGGCGCAGACACTGATGCGAAACGTCGACAAGGACAAGCTCGGCATCGCGCTCAAGAGTGCCAACGAGGAGGTGCGCGCCTTCTTCCTCGGCAACATGTCGTCCCGCGCCGGCAAGATGCTGCTCGACGACATGGCGGCGCTGGGGCCGGTTCGGTTGCGCGATGTCGACGAGGCCCAGGCGCTGCTGGTCAATCTCGCCAAGGACCTCGCCGCCAAGGGCGAAATCATGCTGACGAAAAACCGCGCCGACGACGAGCTGGTGTATTGATGGCCGCCCCCGCGAAATTCATGTTCGACATGGACTTCTCCGCGCCGGACAAGGCGCGCGAGCGGCCGGCCACGACGGCCGAGATCGCGCAGAAGATCGCGGCAGCGGAGGCGCGCGCCTATCGCGACGGCTTCGACGCCGCTCAGCGCGAGGCCAAGGCCGAAAGCGACCGCCGCGCCGCACTGGCGCTCGAGGAAATCGGGATCGCCGTTCGAGGCATCGCGGCGGGCTTCTCCGTGATCGAGAACCGGATGGAGACCGAGGCCGTCGACGTCGCGGTGGCCGTCGCGCGCAAGCTGTGCAGCCAATTGATCGCCAATGAGCCGCTCGGCGAGATCACCGGCCTGGTCAGCGATTGCTTCTCGCAACTGGTCTCGACGCCGCATCTCGTGGTCCGGATCAACGAATCCCTCTACGACGGCGCGCGCGAGCGGATCGAGCGTCTGGCCAAGCACAGCGGCTTCGAGGGCCGTCTGGTGATCCTGGCCGAACCGGAAATCGCGACCGGCGATTGCAGGATCGAATGGGCGGACGGCGGCGTCGTGCTGGATCGCGCGGCGATCGAAGTGAAAATCAACGAACTGGTCGGGCGCTACATGGCGTCCCGCGGCCAGACCGGAATCACGGCGATGAGGACTTGAGCCATGAGTGACACCGACGCACAGGTTCCGCTTCCGGACCTCAACGCCGCCGATACCCCGGCGATCAACGACGTCGCCTACAATGAGGACGAAAACGCATCGCGCATCGCCGCCGATCTGGAGGCCGTGTTCGACGTGCCGGTCCAGGTGTCGGCGGTGCTCGGCCGCTCCAAGATGGATGTCGGCGAATTGCTGAAGCTCGGGCCCGGCACCGTGCTCGAACTCGACCGCCGCGTCGGCGAATCCATCGACATCTACGTCAACAACCGGCTGGTGGCGCGCGGTGAAGTGGTTCTGGTCGAAGACAAGCTGGGCGTAACCATGACGGAAATCATCAAGGCGGAACGCACCTAACGACGCGGCGCCTGACCGGCGCAAGCAGACGAACAGGAGACTATCATGCGGCTTCTCATCGTTGGCACATTGAAGGGCCAGCTCACGACGGCCACCAAGATCGCCATGGAAAACGGCGCCTCCGTCACGCATGCGGAGGATCACGAACAGGCGATGCGCGTCCTGCGCGGCGGCAAGGGCGCCGACCTGCTGCTGGTCGATGTCGCACTCGACATCCGCGATCTCGTGATGCGGCTCGAGGCCGAACACATTCACGTGCCGATCGTCGCCTGCGGCATCTCCAGCGACGCCCGGGCTGCCGTGGCCGCGATCCACGCGGGCGCCAAGGAATACATCCCGCTGCCGCCCGATCCGGAACTGATCGCCGCCGTGCTCGCCGCCGTCGCCAACGATTCCCGCGACATGGTCTATCGCGACGAGGCGATGGCCAGGGTGATCAAGCTGGCGCAGCAGATCGCGGGCTCCGACGCCTCGGTGATGATCACCGGCGAATCCGGCACCGGCAAGGAAGTGCTGGCGCGTTACGTCCACACCCGCTCCAACCGCGCCAAGCGACCGTTCATCAGCATCAACTGCGCGGCGATCCCCGAGCATCTGCTGGAATCCGAATTGTTCGGGCATGAGAAGGGCGCATTCACCGGCGCGATCGCGCGCCGGGTCGGCAAGTTCGAGGAAGCCACCGGCGGCACGCTGTTGCTCGATGAAATCTCCGAAATGGACGTGCGGCTGCAATCCAAGCTGCTGCGCGCGATCCAGGAGCGCGTCATCGATCGCGTCGGCGGCACGCGGCCGGTGCCGGTCGATATCCGCATCATCGCGACCTCCAACCGGAATCTGGCCGACGCCGTGCGCGAGGGTTCGTTCCGCGAGGACCTCCTGTTCCGGCTTAACGTCGTCAACCTGAAGATCCCGCCGTTGCGCGAGCGGCCGGCGGACATTCTCGAACTGGCGCAGCACTTCGCGAAGAAATATGCCGATGCCAACGGCGTGCCGACGCGGCCGATCTCCGCCGAGGCGCGGCGCGTGCTGACGTCGAACCGTTGGCAAGGCAACGTCCGCGAACTGGAAAACACCATCCATCGCGCGGTCCTGATGGCGCAAGGCGACGAAATCGGCGTCGACGCCATCCTGACGCCGGACGGCGATCGCCTCGATAACGTCAAGACGGTGCCGGCAGTGGCGCATGCCACCTTCGCCGCAGAACAGGTGACCCGCGCCCTGGTCGGGCGCACCGTCGCCGACGTGGAACGCGATCTCATCCTGGAGACGCTGAAGCATTGTCTCGGCAACCGCACCCATGCGGCAAACATCCTCGGCATATCGATCCGCACGCTGCGCAACAAGCTCAACGAATATGCCGACGGCGGATTGCCGATCACACCGGCCGGCGCCGGAGAATACAGCCGCGTCGCCGCGGCGGGGTAACAATCCAAACGGTGTAGCCCGGATGAGCGGAGCGATATCCGGGAAAGACTGCCCCGCATATCGCTGCGCTCATGCGGGCTACGGATGATGAAATGTTGTGCTCCACGCGCAGCCGTCACGACCAAGCGTGCGTCCATGGCACCGCATCACCAATGCCCCCCGGCAAATGATGTCGATCGATGTAGCCCGGATGAGCGAAGCGATATCCGGGAGAGACTGCCCCGCATATCGCTGCGCTCATGCGGGCTACGGTTGCTGAAATGTCGTGCTCCACGCGCAGCCATTACGATGGAGATGCGTCCATGGTTCCGCGACACGAATGCGCCCACGGCAAATGATGTCGATCGGTGTAGCCCGGATGAGCGGAGCGATATCCGGGAAAAGACTGCCCCGCATATCGCTGCACTCATGCGGGCTACGGATGATGAAATGTCGTGCTCCATGCTCAGCCGTTACGATGGAGCGTGCGTCCATGGTCCCGCGGCACGAATGCGCCCCCGGCAATGATGTTGGTAGGTGTAGCCCGGATGAGCGGAGCGATATCCGGGAAAAGACTGCCCCGCATATCGCTGCGCTCATGCGGGCTACGGTTGCTGAAATGTCGTGCTCCACGCCCAGCCGTCACGTTGGAGCGTGCGTCCATGGTCCCGCGGCACGAATGCCCCCCGGCAAATAATGTCGATCGGTGTAGCCCGGATGAGCGCAGCGATATCCGGGAAAGACGACCCCGCATATCGCTGCGCTCATGCGGGCTACGGTTGCTGAAATGTCGTGCTCCACGCGCAGCCGTTACGATCGATCGTGCGTTCATGGTCCCGCGACACCAATGCCCCCCGGCAATTGATAGATGTAGCCCGGATGAGCGCAGCGATATCCGGGAAAACCACCCCGCATATCGCTTCGCTCATGCACGTTGCGAAGAGCACCCTCGATCTTGGATCATCTTTCGACACCTTGGATCACTGCGGCGAGCGAGTCGTCTTCCCGACTTTTGCAAACGATCGTCGCACGTCTGATCAGGTGAACGTGAACCCGCCGTTTCACGGCGATGGCTCCGCCCGGATCACGATATTTCACGATCCGGTTCTGCGGATTGCACTTGACGTTGACAAGTAATCTTCCTTGGAAGACAGAAATCTTCTGTGGAAGGTATTGTCGCGGGAAGATCGTCAACCTTCTCCTCGACGAGACAGCGGGCTGCATTTCCTATCTGGCGCAGGAGATTCCAATGACGATCACTCCAACCGAAGCGTTGGCGCAGCAAGCACATTGTCGACCTGACAGCACCGCTTTCACCTTTCGCGAAGACGTGTGGACCTATCGCAGGCTCGCCGACGAATCCGAGTGCGTTGCGCGTGGTCTTGCGAGGAGCGGCGTCAAGGCGGGCGATCGCGTCGCGCTTCATATGGTGAACCGGCCGGAAATGCTGGTTGCCTACTACGCCTGTTTCAGGCTCGGCGCTATCGCAACGCCAATTCGCACCGTTCTCATACAGGCCGAGCTCGCGCGCATCCTGCAACGGCTTCAGCCGGCGCTGTACATCGGCGAGTCCGCCCTCTATGCGAATGTCGCGCCGATCGATACCGCGATACTTCCGCGGGAGAAACGCTTCGTTGTTGGTGACGTCGACCAAAGTCATGCCGTTCAGCCGTGGGAAGCTCTGAAGCAGGCCCCGCAATCGGAGCTGCCGATCCCGCCCTCGGATCGGATCGCCGTTCTGATGGAGACGTCCGGGAGCACCGGCCAGCCGAAACTGATTGCGCATACGCTTGATACTCTCGCGGAGATGGCGGAGCTTATTTACAAGGCTTTCGGCCTCGCAGAGCAAGACGTGATCGTGTCGCCGCTGCGATTGGCGCATGGCACGGGCTTGTACTGCTCGCTGACCTTTGTCCGCTTCGGGCTGCCTTTCTTCATGCTGCAGACCTTTGACGCCGACATCGTTCTGGACGCTGTCGAACGTTACCGCGGTACCTGGCTGCTTGGTTTTCCGTACCAATATGCCGGATTGATCGAGGCGCAACAGGCGAAGCCCCGCAATGTCTCCTCGCTCCGGATGTGTCTGACGGGTGCCGACGTCTGTCCGGTCGATCAACAAAACCGGTTCGCTTCGGTTTTCGGGGTGCCCCTCCGTAACATCTGGGGCTCCACCGAGGGCGCCGGCCAGCTCGCCTTCGGCCTGCAGCCCGGCCCCGTGCTTCGGATCGGAGAGGAACGACAGGTTCGGATTGTCGATGAGGATGGAGCAGATGTTGCGCGTGACGAGGTCGGCGAACTTCTGATCCACGGCCCCGGCGTCTTCGTCGGCTATTGGAACGATCCGGCCGAGACTGCAGCGAGCCTCAAGGACGGCTGGTATCATACCGGTGACCTGGTGCGACACGGAGGGGGCAACGAGATCCGGTTCGTGTCGCGCAAGAAGGACATCATCATTCGCGGCGGGACCAATATCTCGCCCGCCGAGGTGGAAGAAGCCTTGCTGGCCTGCCATCCGGCAGTGGAGGAAGCAGGCGCCGTCGGCAAGCCCGATCCGGTGCTCGGTCAGCGGGTGTTCGCCTTCATCAAGCTCGCGGCTGACGCAAAGGAAGGCGTCGTCGCCGAGATACTTCAGAACGTCGCAAGACGCCTTGCGCCCTATAAGGTTCCCGAAGGCCTGGGTGTGATCTCCGCCTTGCCGCGCGCCGGGCTCGGCAAAGTCGACCGCAGGGCGTTGGAGAGAATGGTGAGCAACAACTAGAGCAGGAACTCCCCTGACCGTTTCGGTGGGGCCGGTCATCGGGCGGCGCTGTGCGCCGACCCGTTGGCCGGCAATCACGTTCAGCGATCCTGCTTAAGAATAATCCGGTGCGTCGGGATTGCGGAAAATACGGATGGGATCGCCGGGTTGCAGGTCGTGTCCCGTAAACATGGCATAAGCGTAAAGTGCGAGATAAGCGATCGCGAGCGTCCCGACCACATACAGAAGCCAGGTCCCCAAACGTTTCATCAGGTGATGAGGAAACGCTGAAGTTCGCAATCCATCGTCACCTCCCGATGTTCCTTCCATGGCAGCCATGTTCCTTCCATGACAGCTCAGTGACGAACTCTTAAGCTGCGAACGAACAAAAGGCCACACCCGGATGATGTGGCGGGTCCCGCACCGGCCGATCGGAGAGCCGCTTGCGCGCCCCCCGTCACACTTCCACGTGGTTGACCCCGATATATCGCCCATGCCAGTAAGCCAATCCCGCCGCATGCCGGGATGTCTGGATGTCCAGCACACGTCCGATCACGATGGCATGGGAGTGGCGCTCGACGATCTCTTCCACTTCGCAGTCGATCGCCGATAACGCGTCGACCAGAAGCGGCACGCCGGAGACGCGCGTGGTCCATTGCGCCCCTGCAAAACGATCCGCGCCCTTGAGTCCATCCTTGCCGGTAAAGCGTTCCGCAACCTCTCTTTGACCGGCGGCAAGAATATTGACGCCGAAAAAGCCCAGGCGCTTCAGCAGCGGCCACGACGATGAATCCCGGTTGATGCTCACGATCAAGCTCGGCGGGTCGACCGCCAGCGAGGAGACCGAAGTGACTGTCATCCCCGTGATATCGCTGCCGCGCCCGACCGTGATGACGCTGACGCCACCGGTCAGGCGGCGCATCGCGTCGCGGAAGTCGCCGGGAGAAACCTCGATATCTTTGGTGATGTTGCGAACGGCGGAGTTCATGGCAGGCTCAGAGGTCGAAGGCATCATCCGCCGATTGCAGAAGATTGCGCAGGATGGACCCTTCCAAGGCCGCGAGATCGGCGGAGCCGCGGCGGCGCGGACGGGCAATATCGATATCGATATCGTGTGCGACACGACCGTTTTCAATGACCAGCACCCGGTCGGCCAACGCGACCGCTTCCGATACGTCGTGGGTCACCAGGATCGCGGTGAAAGCCTGATCATGCCACACCCGTTCCAGCAGCCGCTGCATCGATATCCGCGTCAGCGCATCGAGCGCGCCAAGCGGCTCGTCGAACGCCAGAATGCGGGGACGGCTGACCAGCGCGCGCGCCAGCGCCACACGTTGCTTCTGGCCCCCGGAGAGCACCGCCGGCCACTCCGCGCGCTTGTCGCCGAGGCCGACTTCGTCCAATGCGTTTTCGGCGCGCGCCTGCGCGTCGCTCGAGGCACGCTCGCGACCGAGGCCGACCTCGACATTCGACAGCACCCGCGCCCACGGCAACAGCCGCGGCTCCTGAAACATCACCCGTACGTCTTCAGGCCGCGCCGAGCCGCCGAAGCTGATGTGGCCCTCGCTGGCAGCGTCCAGGCCTGCGATCAGGCGCAACAGCGTGCTCTTGCCGCAACCACTGCGACCGACGATCGCGACGAACTGCCCGGCCGGAATGTGCAGATCGATGCCGCGCAATACCTCGTTGCTGCCGAACGATTTGCGCAGACCGCGAATGGTGAGCGGAAGCCCGCGCGCCGAAGCGCCCGGCGCGTCTCGTGCCAGCAGGGCCTTTTCGATGATGTCGGCCTGGTCGACGGCCTCGGGGTCGGATGGAAGCAGACGAAGCGCCTGTTGCATGATCACTCTCAATGTTTCTGAAAGGCGGGGTGCCAGGACAGCGTCAGCCGTTCCAGCGCGCGCGAAGCGGCGTCGGCGACTTTTCCGAGCAGCGCGTAGATCAGGATGCTCAGCACGACGACATCGATCTGCATGAACTCCCGCGCTTGCATCGCCATATAGCCGAGGCCCGACGAAGCCGCGATGGTTTCCGCGACAATCAGCGTCAGCCACATGATACCGAGCGCAAACCGGATACCGACGAAGATCGAGGGCAACGCGCCCGGAAAGATCACGCGGCGAAACAATTCACGATCGGTCATGCCGTAAATGCGCCCCATCTCGATCAGCTGCGGATCGACGGTGCGGACACCGTGCAGCGTGTTGAGGTAGATCGGGAAGAACACGCCCAGCGCGACCAGAAACAGTTTCGCGGACTCGTCGATGCCGAACCAGAGGATGACCAGCGGAATCAAGGCGAGGTGCGGGATGTTGCGCACCATCTGCAACGTGGTGTCGGTAAGTTTGTTGCTGAGTTGCGACAAACCATTCGCCAGGCCGAACGCAAAGCCGATGCCGCCGCCGATGACAAAGCCGACACCGGCGCGCCAGAAGCTCACCCAGATGTTGCGTTCGAGTTCGCCTGACAGCAACAGCTTCCATCCCGCCAGCGCCACATCGGTCGGCGCCGGCAACACCCGCGACGACACAAAGCCGGTGGCGCAAGCGGCCTGCCAAACCATGAGGATCGCCAACGGCACGATCCACTGGATCACACCGTCGATGCGCGGCAGCCTGAGGCTGCGGGCGCGCGGGAGAGTTTCTATCAGGCTCATGATTGCGATGCCTTTATCAGCGGCCGATGCTCGTTGGCGATGGTCTCGCCGAACGGTCCGGTGTTGACGCGAAGCGGTGTCGCACCGTCATTCTTGTTGAGCGACAGCAGCGGGAAGACGAGTTCGGCGAAGCGATAGGCCTCCTCAAGGTGCGGATAGCCGGACATGATGAAAGTATCGACGCCGACGTCCTGATACTCCTTGATGCGTGCCGCCACGGTTTGCGGGTCGCCGACCAGCGCGGTGCCCGCGCCGCCGCGCACCAGGCCGACGCCGGCCCACAGATTGGGGCTGATCTCGAGCTTGTCGCGCCGTCCGCCGTGGAGTTGCAGCATGCGCTGCTGGCCGACCGAATCCATCCGCGAAAAGATCTTCTGCGCCGAAGCGATGGTGTCGTCGGTGACATGCTTGATCAGATCGTCGGCCGCCTTCCAGGCCTCTTCACTGGTTTCGCGCACGATCACATGCAGCCGAATCCCGAACGAGAGCGTGCGCCCGCGCGCCGCAGCCGCCGCCCTGACCCGGTTGACCTTCTCGGCGACCTGCGCCGGGGGCTCGCCCCAGGTGAGATATTTCTCCACGGTATCGACCGCGACGTCGATGCCGGCATCCGAGGATCCGCCGAAATAAAGCGGCGGGCGCGGCGATTGCACCGGCTTGAACAGCAGGCGCCCATCCTCGATATGGATGTGCTTGCCCTCGACATTGACGGTCTTGCCCGCGAGCAGGTCGCTGTAGACGTTGAGAAACTCCCGCGTCACCGCGTAGCGCTCGTTATGATCGAGAAAAATGCCGTCGCCCTTGTTCTCGACGGGATCGCCGCCGGTGACGACGTTGATCAGGAGCCGGCCATTGGTGACGCGATCGAGTGTCGCGGTCATCCGCGCCGCCACGCTCGGCGACTGGAGGCCCGGGCGCACGGCCACGAGATAGCGCAGCCGTTCGGTCCAGGGCGCAACCGCCGAGGCCACAACCCAGGAATCCTCGCAGCTACGCCCGGTCGGCAGCAGCACGCCGAAATAGCCGAGCTGGTCGGCCGCCTGCGCGACCTGGCGCAAATAGTTGAAGTTCACCTCGCGGCCGCCGGTGGTGGTGCCGAGGTAATGGCCGTCGCCATGTGTCGGCAAAAACCAGAGGATGTTGGCGTCCGATTGCGACTGCGGGGATACGTGTTTCGTCATGATCAGAATCCGGTTTTTCGTTGGAGATCGGACACCGTGATGGCTTTCGGCAGCAGGCCGAGGCTCACAAAGGTGTCCGCGATGCGTTGCTGACTCGCGATCACGTCGTCGCTGATGGGAAGAATTCCATAGGACTCGCGCTTGAGCGACTGCGCCAGCACGGATACGGGCAGGCCGGCCGAAGGACTCAATTGTTCCGCCACGGCCTGGATGTTGTTCCTGGCCCACCCGTCGGCTTCATCGAGCGCAGCAAGCACGACGTCGACCGCCCTGGCGTCGTTGGACAGAAAGTTCTTCGACGTGAAATAGAACTGGTAGTTGGAGACAACACCGGTGCCGTCGGCGAGAATCCGCGCGCCGGTCGAGGCCTCGGCTGCGGCCTCGTAGGGATCCCAGATCACCCAGGCATCGATCAGGCCGCGGGTGAATGCGGCCAACGCATCCGAGGGCGGCAGAAACACCGGCTGGACATCCGAATATTTCAGGCCGGCCTTCTCCAGCGCTTTGACCAGCAGGTAATGAACGTTGGAACCCTTGTTGAGCGCGATCTTCTTGCCCCGGAGATCGGCGACCGATTTGAGTGCGCTGTCCTTCGGAACGAGGATCGCCTCGCCCTGCGGCGCCGGCGGATCGTACGCGAGATAGACCAGCGGCGCGCCGGCCGCCTGCGCGAAGATCGGTGGTGTTTCACCGGCAACGCCGAAATCAATGGCGCCGACATTGAGCGCCTCGAGCAAAGGCGGTCCCGACGGGAATTCCGTCCACACTACCTTGTAGCCGAGCGGTTTGAGTTTTTCGTCGAGCGAACCTTTGCTCTTGAGCAGCACAAGTTTGCCGTACTTCTGGTAGCCGATGCGCACGGTCTTATCCTGGCCGTAGCTGGCGCCGACGCCGGCCAGCGCGGTGCTCATCGAAAGCACCGCGACCGCAATTGTCTTCTTGAACCAACCCATCGCCCTATGTCCCTGTACGTTGGATGAGAATGGCCGGATCAGGCCTTTGCCGGCTTCCACGCCGCGTCGCGAACCACGACGGGCTTGGGGATCAGCCCCAGAATTCTTTGACGCTTTGCGCACTCGCCCGCCGCGACAGCGCGGCAACCGCGACTGCACCGGCAGAGAGCTTTGGAAATTCCCGGCGGCGCATCGTAATCTCCTGATAGTGCCGCGATATCGCGCGCATATTCGACGTCAGGGATGATGGTGCTGCGCACAGGAGGTGTCGAGTGCCCTGCAAAAATAGCAATGGCCGTGCTGTTCAGCGGGCATCCGGCGACGCGATTATTGCTGGATCACGGTACATTGCGCGAGGATTTTTCCTCGCGATCGGTTACGGCAATTTGTTCACGATAAAACAGCATTCGGCGCACGCCCGCGACCGAACGCCTCGGCAGGCGCCTTGCCGGGCCTGAGCGGCCTAGAGGCCCGCGCCCTTGCCAATGGCGTCGGAAAACGAGCGATCGACGATGTCGGCGGCATTCAGCTTCTGCTTGACCAGGCCGGCGCGAACATAGAGATCGATGGTCTTCTGTTCGTCGGCGACAACGCCGTCATCGATCGGCGCGACCACGATTTTCGCCCGGCTCAGCCAGTTGAGCGGCACGGCAGGCGGAATGCCCATCAGCTTGCCCCAGGTCTCGGCATAGGCGCCGACATTGGTCAGCGACCAGGCGCGGGCGGCTGCGAGCCTGCGCAGGAAATCCTCCAGCTCCGGTCGCTTGTCACGGATCGCATCGGATGAAGCGACCTGAAAGCTCATCCCGGAGGCCAGTCCTTCCGCGGTCAACAGACGCCGCGACTGAAACAGCACCTCTTCCTGACTCACATAGGGCTCCCAGGTCGACCATGCATCGACCGAGCCTTGGGTGTAGGCGACCTTCGCATCCGACGGCGCCAGGAACACGATCTGCAGATCGTTCGGAGACCAGCCCTTGGACTCGAGCGCGGCCAGGATCAGCTGGTGCCCGATCGAACCGCGGCCGGTCGCGATCTTCTTGCCTTTCAAATCATCGAAGCTGTGGATAGTGGAATCGCGCGGAACCAGGATCGCGAGGCCCTCCTGGCTCTGGCGGATCGCACCGATGGCTTTCACCGGCACGTTTGCTGCCGCTGCAAAGGTGAAGGGTGCGTCTCCGACAAGCCCGGTATCGATGGCGCCGGCGCCCAACGCCTCCAGCAAGGGCGCGGCCGCCGGGAATTCCTTCCACTCGATCTTGTACGGCGCATCCTTCAGCACGCCCGATGCTTCCATCGCGGCCTTGGAATTTCCCTTCTGGTCTCCGACCCGCAGGGTCGTCTGGGCGCTCGCGGAAGCGATGGCGCTCAGCAATAGACCGGCGACGAATATCGCGCGTATCATTCCGCAGCAACTCCTCTGGCCGCACCGCGCCGGGCGATCAATTCGCGCGTCCGGGGGATCAATTCGCGGCCATACTCGATGGCGTCGATCAGGGGATCGAAGCCGCGAATCAGGAAATGACTGATGCCGAGGTCGTAATAGTCGCCGAAAACCTCGGCGACCTGTTCGGGCGTTCCAACCAGCGCGGTGGTGTTGCTGTTGGCGCCGGTGAGTTCGGCGATCCCCGTCCATAGCCGCTTGTCGATACGGCTACCCTGCTCCGCCAGCGCCAACAACCGGCGCGCACCGGCGGTGGCGTGGCCATCGGCCGGCTTGCGATAGCCGGTCTTGTCCTGCAGCGCGGTCGCGCGCGCCAGGATCTCCTCAGCCTTCGCCCAGGCCTTTTCCTCGGTTTCAGCGAGAATGGGCCGCACCGACAGGCTGAAGCGCGGCGTGGCGCGTCCATGCTTGGCAGCGGCGGCGCGAACCCGCGACGTCACATCGCGCACCTGCGCATAGGACTCGCCCCACAGCGCAAACGTGTCGGCATGCTTGCCGGCAACCTCGATCGCCGCATCCGAAGCTCCGCCGAC
This sequence comes from uncultured Alphaproteobacteria bacterium, assembly GCA_963756215.1. Classification (GTDB taxonomy): domain Bacteria; phylum Pseudomonadota; class Alphaproteobacteria; order Rhizobiales; family Xanthobacteraceae; genus Bradyrhizobium. The sequence continues at coordinate 830,882 of CAVWMY010000010.1, forward strand.
GAAGATCGGAATGCCTTCGCTGCGATACGGCTTGACCTGCGAAAATCCGTTCTGAACCTTGTAGTACCTGCCGTCGTAAGAAAACGGCTTCTCGCTGGTCCATTCGGCGCGCACCACATCGAGAAACTCGTCGGTACGGGCGTAACGTTCGTCCTTGTCGTCAAGGGTATTGCCGTCTTGCCTCAACTCGGCGGCATTGCCGCCGGTGATGACATGCAGCGAAACCCGGCCCCCGGAAAGCTGATCGACGGCCGCGAGCTGGCGCGCGATCAAGGTCGGGGCGGTAAAGCCCGGCCGCTGCGCGATCAGCACATTGAGCCGATCGGTGACGCCAAGCACGTGCTGGCCGATCTGCAGGGCGTCCGGAATCGTGGAATGAAAGGCCAGCAGCGCGCGATCAAAGCCGGCATTTTCATGCGCCTTCGCGACCGTCTCGATGTGGTGACGATCGAGCACCGGACCGTTCCGCACGATGGTCTCAGACGAATTGTTGGTGGTGATGAAGCCGATGAATTCCACTGACATTGGAAACTTTCCTGTGATTCCGTGATCGCCGCCGCCGCGCGCGGCCACCCCGCGTGAACAATGATGGTGCCGCGCACGGGGCGTGTCGAGGGCGATGTAAAAATAGCAATGGCGGGACTGTTCATTGTGGCCCCGACGAGACGATTATTGCCAAATTACCGTTGATCGCGGAGCATTTTTCCCTCGGCTCGCAGGCAATCGTCCCAGCGCCCGTGAATAGTGGAACCTGATACGCCTGCTGACGCCTGACTTGCTTCGCAAGCCTTCAGATACCAAGCACGAGGCGCCCTGCGGTCACGCGTGTCGCGTCGTCCTGGGGGGTATGAACTCGCCCGCACAGCACGTCGCGATAATGTCGTTCGAGCGGATTGGCGCGTGCCAGCCCGTGATTGCCGGTCAGGGACAGCGCGTCCTCGACAACCGCAATCGCATTATTCGTCACCGTGAGCTTGATGATGTTGGATTCGGATGCACTCAGCGGCACGCCGTCATCGAAATCCCGCGCAAAACTTTCGATCAGGCGCGCGTTGACAGCAAGGCGAGCCTCGATGCCGCCAACGATCTCCTGTGCGCGCGGCAACGTGGCCAACGGAGCACCGAGACTGGACGGCACGCGGTTCCTGAGGAAATCGACCAGCCAGTCGCGGGCGGTCTGCGCAATCCCATCGTAGATCGCGGCAACAAAGATCGCGTGGACCGTGGCCTGGGTAGGATCGGGTATTCGCCATTCTTCCGGCCGCCGCACATCGATTTCGTGATCGAGCGGAAATACCACGTCGTCGAAGATGATGTCGTGGCTGCCGCTGGCGCGCAGTCCGACATGATCCCAGGTTTCGACTATACGCGTGCCCGGCAGTCCGGCAGGAACCAGGAATAGCCCGACGCGCACCACAGACTCGTCGGTTCTGGCCCACACCGCATACCATTTCAGGATAGGCGCACCGGTCGAATAGATCTTGCGGCCGCTGAGCCGCTATCCGGTCTCGGTCCTTCGCGCGACCGTCGCCGGCAAGCCGCCGCGCGACGGCGAGCCGAGGTCCGGCTCGACCCGAAGCGCGTTGATCAACGCCATGCCTTCAACGGTTTCGCGGGCCAGCCTGCGGGAAAGACGGCCCGGCCACCGCGTGCTTCTCGCCATCACGAGATGCTGTATGTAGTGCATCGACAGCACCAGCGCCGTCGACGGATCGGCTTTTCCCAGGATATTGAGGATGCGTGCCGTATCACGCGCGCCGGCCCCAGAGCCGCCTAACGCGGTCGGCACGGTCAACGCCAATAAGCCGGCATCGGACAACTGCCTGAAATTTTCAAACGGAAAACTCGCCTCACGGTCATGGAACGACGCCCGGCCGGCAAATTCCGGCGCAAGCAAACTTGCTCGGTCCAGAGGGCGAAGCGGCGCAGCCGCCGAAGGTTGCTCGCGCCTGGAATTCTCGCGTGCGTTCACCACGTTGCGTCCAATCCGAGCAATGCAAGAATGTTTCGGCGCAATTCGGCCAATTCGGGATCACCGCGGTGCCGGGGATAGGGACGAGCGACCGCAATGTCGGCTTTGATGCGCGCCGGTCGATCGCTGAACACGATGACCCGATTGGCCAGGAATACGGCCTCTTCCACGTCATGCGTCACCAACAGCGTCGTGAATCCGCTGCGCTGCCAGAGCGAGGCGATCTCGGCCTGCATCGTGATGCGCGTCAGTGAGTCGAGCTTGCCGAGCGGCTCGTCAAGAATGAGAATCCTCGGGTCGTTGACGAGTGCCCGTGCCAACGCGACCCGCTGCGCCATGCCACCGGAGAGCTGATGCGGATAGGCATTGCGAAATGTCGATAATCCCACGAGGTCGATCGCAGAATCGACGCGATGCCGCTGACGCTTCAAAATACCCTGCGCCTCGAGCCCCAGCGCGACGTTGTCCCACACGGTTCGCCAAGGAAACAGCGTGGGGTCCTGAAATACCACGACGCGCGACGGAAACGGGCCCATGATCGGTTTGCCGTCCTCGCAAAGCACACCAGAGCGCGGCAATTCAAGTCCGGCGACCAGCCGGAGCAAGGTAGATTTTCCACATCCGGACGGTCCCAGCAGTGCGACGAATTCGCCAGGCGCTATCCGGAAGCTGACGTCATCCAGCACCTGAAGCACCTTGCCATCGATGTCGAAGGCGTGGCTGACGCCTTCGACATCGAGCGAGGCCCCGACAGCCGCCGGCGATGCCTGCTCCCCGATCGCGAGCGCTACCATTTCACATCGCCCTTCTGCCAGACCAGCAGCCGGTCACGAGTCCTGAAGAGAAGCGTAATTGCGCCCGAGCACAGCAACGACATCACGATCAGCGCGGCGTACATGTTGGCGTAGGCCGCCCAGCCCTGAGCCCATTGCAGATACCAGCCGAGCCCGGCCTTGACGCCGATCATTTCGGCGACCACGAGGACGGCGAACGACGAGCCGAGGCCCATGAACAGGCCGACAAAAACGTGCGGCAGCGCCGCCGGAATCGCGACTTTCAACACCAGGAAGGACGGCTTCGCACCCAACGTCCGAGCCACGTCGTAATAGGCGTTGCTGACGCTCGCCACGCCCGACCAGGTCAGGACCGTGACCGGAAAACCGGTGGCCAGCGCGATCAGGAAGGTGCTCGCGCTCCAGCTCGACGGAAACGTAAAGAACGCAAACGGCAACCATGCCGTCGCGGGCAGCGGCCCGATGAAGCGCAGGACGGGATGCACCCAATAGCCGACATTGCGCGACCATCCGATCGACACACCGGTCAGAAAGCCGACGGCGGCGCCGATCAGGTAACCGCCAAGCTGGAGCTTTACCGATGCGAAGGCGCTGACCAGAAGCTTGGGCAAGTCGTCGGTGTAGACTTCGATAATCGCCTGCGGCGGCGGAAAGAACGGCAACGGCAGCCAGGCGAACTTGGCGGTCGCGACTTCCCACACGGTCAGGAATAGCCCGAGCGCCAGCAGCCATGGCAACCGCGATTGCAGGCCGGCGCCAAAGCGCCCCAACACGCCCCCGTTCAGGCTCGCCACAAGAATGCCGCCGGCGATAATGAATGCCGCCACGGCCAATTCATGTGTCCGCGACCAGTCGCCGAGGTCTTGCCATGACAGGCACGAAAGACCGAACCCGACCCACGCCAGGCTCGCAAAAACCGCAAGAACGTTCGGCGTGAACAAGGACGGCAGCCGCAGCGGACGCGCCGCGAGCGCTGCGCCTTCCTCGACGGACTGCGCGAGCGCAGTGGTCTTAGACGCCGCTGAATACATCGACATAAATGCGCTCCGCGAATTTGGCTGTATCCGTGCCGGGCTTGAAGACGGCCACCCGTTTCAGATCATCCGCGTAGGCTTTCAATTCCTGCTTGAGCACGGCGCCCACGGGATGGTGATGGTGGGTGTGATACCGGACCATCCCCTGCAGATCCGCAAGGGTGGCGGCCTTGGGTGCATAGGGCTGGAACGATACGGCAGCCTTGTCGGGATTTTGCGCGATGAACATCGCGGCGTCGAGCAACGCCTGGACAACAGCGCGTGCGACCAGTGGATCTTCACGCACCAGACTGCCGCGCAGTCCCACGATGCAGCAACTCTTGTCCTTGTATTCGCCGTCCAGGTTGGAGGCCACCTCCTTATAAGCGCTATCCTTCAGCCACAGATAGGCGATCGGGTCGGAGGCGAGAAACGCATGCACTTCGCCTTTCTCGACGGCGAGCTGCAGTAGATTGCCGGGATAGGCTCGCCAATCGACGTCGCTGTTGGGGTCGATGCCCTGTTTGGCGAGCTGGATCGAAAAGAAATTCTTATCCGGACCGGCGAGATCGCCGACCGCGACGATCTTTCCCTTGAGATCGGCAAGTTTGTCGACGCCGGAATTGACGCGGGACAAGACCCGCATGCAACCGCCATGAGTCCCGGACGCGATCTTGACGTCGAACCCCTGTTCAAGCGGCTTCAGCCAGCGCAACGCCATGCCGATGCCGGCATCCGTCTTGCCGGTAGCGATGGCTTCCAGAAGCTGATCGGTCGAGCCGCTGTAATTGATCAGTTCGACGTCGAGGTTTTGTCTTTGAAAAAAGCCCTGGTCGATCGCCACCGGCAGCGGCACGTTGCACACCGCACCCGCGTTCCAGGAAAATTTTAATTTCCTCGGCACGCCGGTGAGCACAGGCGCCTCGGACGAGGTCCTGCAGATCGGAAATTCGGAGAAGTCGATCTTCGGCGTAGCGATCGGCAAGGCTTTTGCGCCAATGACACCCAGCGGCATGGCCAGCGCCGATACGGCTCCCGCCTGCAACAGTGTGCGGCGATCCAGTAACGCTCTGTGCTTGGCGTCCTTCGGCATATCCTGCTCCTGTTTCGAGGCGAACGTAAGATTCCGTCCGCGGCGCGGCAGCGCTGCGGCCGGGGACGCCCCCGTTGCGATCGGTGAATTCGGTTCAATCCCCGCGGGCTTTTTGCTCGCGCTGTGTTGAAATCGTGGAGCGATGATGCGCTGCAACCACACGACCGTCAACGAAATGGAATTTCGAATGTAAAAGCGAACGGAGGGTTTATCTCCACAATTTCAGCTTCGCGCGATGAAACGATTTCAGCTTCATCGGCACAGGAAATCACTTTTGCGCCGCTCAACTCTGCTCAACATGCAGGCAATCGCATCGATGCTTACGACAATGTTCTTTCATAAGCTCGCGAGTCGGACAAACGTTGCCCGATCTTTCGAATCTTCAGTGATCCCTTTCATTGACTGAAATCCGTTCGATCGTACGCTCTCGATGTCGAACTTGCTTAAATCCGGACCGACAATCAGAGAGCCCAGCAGATGAACAAACCCGTCACTACCGCCAAGACACATCAACGATTCCGTGGCGTCGGCGCCGCGCTGTTTGGAATCCTCATTGGATGCTCGACGGTGGCGTCCGCGCTGGCCTCGGACGTCGTAACGTTGCGCGTCGGCGATCAGAAAGGCGGCAATCGCGCGCTGCTGGAAATCGCAGGTCTCGCCAAGGATCTTCCCTACAAGATCGATTGGTCCGAATTTCCCGCCGCAGCGCCAATCCTCGAAGCCCTGAACGCGGGGGCGCTGGACTTCGGCTACACCGGCGACCTGGCCTTCCTGACGGTCTACGCCACGGGCGCACCGATCAAGGCCATCGGCGGCACCCGTTCGGATGCCCGGACCCAGGCCATCCTGGTGCGCAACGATTTACCGATCAAGAGCCTCGCCGATCTGAAGGGAAAGCGGCTGGCCGGGACACGCGGAGGCTGGGGCCAATTCCTGATCGACGCCACGCTGGAAAAGGCCGGCAACCGAATAGACGACGCGACCTTCGCGCCGCTGGGGCCGGTGGACGCCAAGATCGCGCTCGTCGCAGGCTCGATCGATGCTTGGGCCGTTTGGGAGCCTTACGTCTCCTACGCGACCCTCAAGGACAACGCACGGATTGTTGCGGACGGCGACGGTCTGACGCCGACGATTACGTTCTATGTTGCTTCCGATCAGGCGATCGCAACCAAGCGCGCCGCGGTGCAGGATCTTGTGCAGCGGCTCGACAGGGCGCGGCTATGGTCGCTGGACCATGTGGCTGATTATGCCAAGGCCACCGCTGAACTGACCAAGCTCCCCGAAGACGTGCTGCTGAACGCCTATACCGCGCAGCACACCAGCGCGATCGTCATTGATGCCGGTATCGTCAAGGAAATCCAGCAGGCCTCCGATCGCGCCACGCGATACGGCATTCTCGCCAAGACCCTCGATGTGGACAAGGCGCTCGACCGGAGTTTTACGGCAGCGTCTGCCGGATCGAACTAACGTAGTTCGCGCGCGAACCAACAAAGCAGCCGGATTCAAATCCGGCCATTCCCCTCGCAAGGCGAATTCGGAGCACGCGAGGCCAGCAAGCTCCTTGCGCGCCCCGGTGCTGACGAGCACGCGGCATGCCGCTCGCCGAGCTGCCAACCTCAAACGCCGCCGAATTTCCGCTGGCGCGAACTCACCAAGGCTCCACCGACGTCCGCACGTCGACCTCGAACGACCAGGCCTTGGGGTGTTGCCGGTAAAGAAAGGCGTAGCATTCCACGATGCCCTCGATATCGAGCAACCGATCGCTGCGCGCGTCGGCGTCCGGAAAGCGTGCGCGGATTTTATCGCCGTCGACGGCGCCATCGACGACGACATGGCCGACGTGAATGCCTTCGGGCCCATATTCCTTGGCCATCGCCTGGGCGAGCGTCCGCAGGCCGGCCTTTGCGGAATTGAAGGCGCCGTAGCCGGCCCGACCGCGCAGTGAGGCGCTGGCGCCGGTGAACAGGATGGTACCTCGCTTCTGCGGAACCATGCGGCGCAACGCCTCCCGCCCGAACAGAAACCCGCCGAAGCAAACGACGCGCCAGCTTTTCTCGAAATAGTCCGCCTGCATTTCGAGGATGCGGCAAGCCGTATTATTGCCGGCGTTGTAGACGGCCAGATCCACGTCGGCGCCGGCATGGTCGAACAGCGCGGCGACATCAGCTTCATTCGTGGCGTCCGCGACGAATGAGGAAGCCTTGCCTCCCGATCGCTCGATATCCGCGACAACCGTGTCCAGCGCGGCTTGCGTGCGCCCGGCCACGACAACCTCGAGCCCCTCCCCGGCAAAGCGTTTGCAAAGTTGAGCGCCGAGTCCCCGATCCGGACCGACGCCGATGATGACTGCCTTGGGCATTGCATTCCTCCGAAGTGTACTGTTGAAGGCGGGGAGCGCCGAATTGGGACGCGCGGTAGCGCTAAGTGGCGAATGGCGAAATGTACTGCGATCGCGCCATTCACGGCAGCCCCTGCGACGATATCTTTGCCGGTGATGCCGATCGCATCGGGAGGCGCCACCATGTCGCCACAGACACGCCCGATATCGAGCGCGCCCTACGGCCAGCTTTGTTCACGGGTTATTTTCGAGCCACTGTGCGATGGAAGCTGCGGCATCGCCGTAGAACGTCCGATAGAGGTCCTCGGTGACGTACCCGATGTGAGGCGTTGCCAGCACGTTATCCAATTTTCGGAACGGGTGGTCGGCCCTCAACGGCTCTACGTCGAATACGTCGAGAGCCGCGCCCGCGATCCTGCGTTCCCGCAGAGCCTCGACCAGGGCTTCTTCATCGACGATCGGACCACGAGACGTGTTGACGAATCTTGCCTTCGGCTTCATCAGCGCGAATTCCGGCCGCCCGATCAGGCCTCGGGTGCGGCCACTCAGGACGAGATGTACCGTGACGACGTCGGCCTCACGAAACAGCGTTTGCTTATCCACGCAGATAGCGCCGGCGGTACTGGCTTTCTCGTCGTTCAGGTTCTCGCTCCAGGCGATCACCTTCATTCCGAAGGCGAGACCGATGCGGGCGATCTCCTTCCCGATGTTGCCAAGTCCAACGACGCCGAGGCTTTTGCCTCGGAGGTTTGAACCAAGGCCGACTTGCCATCCGCCGGCCCTGACCGAGGCGGCTTCGCGGTCGATGCCCCGCATGCTTGCCATGATCAGCGACCAGCTGAACTCGACCGTCGCGGTGGAATCGTAGCCGGTCGCGGTGACCGCAATGCCGAGAGCTGCCGCCGCCTTGATATCGATAGATGCGTTCCTCAGCCCGGTCGAGGCGATCAGCTTGAGCGCCGGTAGCTGCTGAAGTATCTCCCGTGGCAGCGGCGTACGTTCGCGCATCACGCATATCACGTCGAATGGCCGCAACCGTTCGACCACTGCCAACGGGTCGGCGATGTGATCGTTGAACACCGTGATTTCAGCGCTGTGCCGAACGCGAGACCAGTCGGCGAGCTGCAGCGCGACGCCTTGATAATCATCGAGAATGGCAACCCGCATGGGCGTACTCCGTACAATGGCTTTTGTGGCTTGATGCTCGTCCGCTGCGCCCGGCCGCACGGGTGCCGACGCATTCGGCGTCGCCGCGACAAGCCGCGATACCGCCGAGATTTCGTCCGGGGTTTGCGCCTTCGTACAATCACTCGACGATCAAGGCAGATTCAAGAGCCACAGCCCGGGATAAATTGCAGAAGTTGGACCGCCGCGGTCAGGCTGCGCCGCGCGCGGCCCTACCGATCGGATAAGTAGGGAAGTCCGTGTAGCCCACCGCGCCACGTCGGGTGTAATAAGTCGATCGATCCGCGACAGTTAGCGGCCAACCGTGCTTGAGACGCTCAACCAGGTCCGGATTTCCGATATACGGTCTGCCGAAGGCGATCAGGTCCACCAACCCGGTGTCTAGCGAAGCCTGCGCGCGTTCGCGGTCGTTAAAGCCGCCACACCAGATGAAGGCGCCAGGAAACACCGCCCTAGCCTTGGCAATCAAAGCGTGGTCGAGGTACCGAGGCTTGAACTCCGCCGCCTCCATGTTTCCTTCGGGCAGCAGCTCGTAGAGCAGATGGAGGTATGCCACGCCGCGGCGCCCCAGCTGACCGGCAAGGTACAGCAACGTTTCCTCGACAAGGGGGTCAGCCGGCATCGAGCCGTACTTGCCGAATGGAGACAACCGAACGCCCACGCGCCCCGGACCGAATTCAGCCACCACCGCATCGACGACCTCCATCAGGAAGCGCGTACGGTTTTCCATGCGGCCCCCGCCGTATCGGTCGGCGCGCGTGTTGAGCACCGAGTTCATGAACTGCTCGATCAGATAACCGTTGGCCGCATGGAGTTCGACACCGTCGAACCCGACCTTGCGTGCATTGGCTGCGGCTTTGGCGAAGCTGCCTACCATGGCCGACGCCTCGTCCGTAGTGAGCGGTCTCGGCGTGTCCACAGGCATAAAACGTAACCGCCCGTCCGGGCCATGGGCAAACACCTCCGAGCCCTCTGCCCGTTGCCCGGTCACACCCACCGGGGCCTGGCCGTTCGGCAGAATCGAGGAATGGGCCATCCTGCCGACGTGCCACAGCTGCATGAATATCGTACCGCCATGACGGTGAACCTCATCGGTCACCAGACGCCATCCCTGCATTTGGGCTTTCGAGTGAATCCCGGGTATCCTCGCGTAACCATGGCTGGACTGATCCACGTCGGCGGCCTCGGTGATGATCAGGCCGGCACCGGCCCGCTGGCCGTAGTAGGTGGCGATCAGCTCGTTCGGGAGGTCGCCATCGGTCGGGCGCTCGCCCTCGGAAGTACGTGTCCGCGTCATGGGCGGCATGACGACGCGATTCTTCAACGGAACAGTGCCGCCAAGCAGTTGAGATTCGAACAGGTCGGCCATAAATCACCCTCCGAGCAGATTTCTGCCGAAGGTTATTCCTCGGTAGTCATTCCGATCTACACACCCTTTGGTCAGTGGTCCGTGGATGAAGATCATCAAGAGACTGCCGGGCTTGCCGGTTGAGCGCGCATTAAGCGTCTTTTCGGGGCGTTGGAAGGCGGTCCTTCTTCATGTGCTGATGGACGGCCCGCAACGCACATGCGACCTGGAAAAACGCATTGCCGGTATCTCGCAGAAGGTGTTGATCGAGCAGCTGCGAGCGCTTGAGGAACATGGAATGGTGGGCCGGCAGCCCAGCGCCGACGATAGTCAGGGGATCGAATATCTGCTCACCCCGCTCGGCGAAAGCCTGCGGCCCGTGTTGGAATCCCTCATCGAATGGGGAGCCCATCACGCCAAGGAGCTCGATGAGGTCGACAGGCTTCTGCCATGTGGGGCGGTTGTTCGAGATCGTACGACCCGACGCCAATTGGTATCGTCGACCAACAAGCGTCGGCAGGACCGTCCGGCGCCGACCCGATCATGATCGATCGCGGCGTATTTTTCCCGCGATGCGCCGGTTCGGCACGCTATCCTGCCGCGGCCGCGGTCGCGGGCTTGCCGACATTCACCGCCAGTTTTCCGTAACGGTCGCTGAAGGCTTCCGTATCGATCTCCTCGAGCTCGATCGCTCCGGTCATGACGCCGGCCTTCCAGGCCGCGTGCTCGGCATCGTTCTGGAACTCTGGCATTACTTCTTTGGCAAACAGCTCGAGCAATTCGCAGATATGTTCGTGGCTGTTCTTGCCGGCCTGGTTGAGCAGGATCACCTGGTCGATATGCGACGTCCTGAAGCGCCGCAGTTTCTTGCGGATGGTCTCGGGCGATCCGATCAGGCCGCCGCGCAATGCCGCCTCCTGGGCTTCCGGATTTTCCCGCTTCCACTTGTTGTACTCGTCCCACATGTTGACGGTGCCGGGCGCGGGACGCTGGCGATTCTGCGAGGCGCCGTAGAAGCGCAGCGCGAATTGGAAGAAGGTGGCGCCGTCGGCGCGCGCCCTCGCCTCCTCGTCGGTCTTGGCGCACATGAAGAACGACACCAGCGCCATGTTCGGATTGATCTCGTAGTCGGCGAGCTTGTCGAGCCGTTTTGTAATCGCATTGTAGTAGGCGTGCACCCAGGCGTGCGCGGCCTCGGCGCTGACGAACTGGAAGCCGAGCGCGCCGAAACCGTGCCGGCCCGCCCGCTCGATGGTGGGTAGTTGCGAACACGCCATCCACAATGGCGGGTGCGGCTTCTGCACCGGCTTCGGCACCACGTTGCGCAAGGGGATGTCGAAATACTTGCCATGATGTTCGCTGCCGCCATCCCGAAACATCGGAAAGATGGCGCGGACGGCTTCCTCGAACACTTCCTTCTTGGTTTCCATGTCGCGCCCGAACGGCGTCAATTCGGTGATCGAGGCGCTTTCGCCCATGCCGAATTCGCAGCGGCCGCTGCTGAGGAGGTCGAGTACCGCGACGCGCTCGGCGACCCGCGCCGGGTGATTGGTGGTGAGCTGAAAAATTCCGTGGCCCAGCCGGATGTTCCGGGTGCGCTGGCTTGCGGCGGCGAGAAAGGATTCCGGCGACGGCGAGTGCGAATATTCTTCCAGAAAATGATGCTCCACCACCCAGGCATGGTCGTAACCGCAGCGGTCGGCGGTCTCGAGCTGCGTCAGCGCATCCTGGTAGAGCTTGAGTTCGTCGCCGGCCTGCCAGGGACGCGGCAGTTGCAGCTCGTAGAAAATGCCGAATTTCATGACGTCGCCCTCCCACGATCGGCTTATTGCTTGGCGTCAGTGTAATCGCCGCCGGAACCGAGTCCATCCCGCAGCCATCCGTAAACCAGGGGGCGGCTTGTGTTGAACGCACGAATGGGTAGTTTGCCGATGAATCGCCGGCCCCGTTCGCCGCGCGCAGAGCTCCATCGAGACCCCATGCCGACGTTCACGCCGCATCAGGATTCCGCGCTGAAGGCCGTTGCCGACTGGCTGAAAGCAAAACCCGGCAAGAACGGCACGCCGCCGGTGTTCCGGCTGTTCGGCTTTGCCGGGACCGGCAAGACGACGCTGGCGCGCCATATCGCCGACGGCGTCGACGGCGAGGTGAAATTCGCCGCTTTCACCGGCAAGGCCGCGCTGGTGATGCGCAACAAGGGCTGCGACAACGCCTCCACGATTCATTCGCTGATCTACCGGGCGCGCGAATCCGGCGTCGAACAACCGAGCTTCGAGCTATGGGACGATGCACCCGCCTCGAAGGCGAAACTGATCGTGATCGACGAATGCTCGATGGTGGACGCCGAACTCGGCCGCGACCTGATGTCGTTCGACTGCCCACTGCTGGTGCTCGGCGATCCGGCCCAACTGCCGCCGATCCAGGGCGGCGGCTTCTTTACCAGCAGCGAACCCGACGCGATGCTGACCGAAGTGCACCGCCAGGCGCAGGACGATCCGATCGTGCGGATGTCGATGGACGTGCGCGAGGGCCGCTCGCTCGATATTGGCCGCTACGGCGAGAGCGAGGTGGTGTCGCGCGCTGAGCTCGATCCGGAGCGCGTGATGGGCGCGGACCAGGTTCTGGTGGGACGCAACAACACGCGGCGCTCCTACAACATGCGGGTGCGGCAGAAGCAGAATATCGAAGATCCACTACCGGTCGCCGGCGACAAGCTGGTTTGCCTGCGCAACAACCGCAAGAAGGGCCTGTTCAACGGCGGGCTGTGGCGCGTCAAGGCGCGCGCGGCATCGAAATCGAAGATCATCACCATGCGGCTGTCGCCCGACGAGGACTTCGGCCACAAGGTCACGAAAGTATCGGTCCGCGGCGACTGCTTCGGCGGCGCGATCGAAACCATTCCATGGGAGCAACGCAAGCCCTATGACGAATTCGACTACGGCTACGTGCTGACGGTGCACAAATCGCAGGGCTCGCAATGGGACGACGTGGTTCTGTTCGACGAGAGCTTTGCGTTCCAGGACAGCCGCGCCCGGTGGCTCTACACCGGCATCACCCGCGCCGCGAAACGGCTGAGCATCGTGGTGTAGATCGGCGTTCTCCCGGCGCGACCCAACCTGTTCATCCCAGGTCGTAGTTGTCCCGAAGCTGTTCCAGTGAGTTCCTCATCCTGAGGAGGCGCGCCACGCGGCCTTGAAGGATGGCAGTCATGCCGGCAAGCGCCAGCGGGGCATTTCCTGTGCTAACGCCTTGCAAACCAATAAATATTCACCGGGGCGTGTCGGCGCCGTTGTAACAATCGCCGGTTTGCTGCGTAACTTGGGCATCAGACCGCGGCCACAGCGATTGCGATCCGTGGTCCACGCCCTAGATTGCCTGCCATCTCACCCGGAGGAACTCATGCCGCGTAGCCCATTCCGCCGCCTCATGCTCAGCGCTGCCGCCATCGGCGCGCTGGCGATTTCCGCTTTCGCCGCCGCGCCGCTGCGCGCCGCGGAAAACGCCGTAGTAATTCCGGCACCCGCCGCGGATGTTCCGATGACTGACGGCGTCCAGACCGCCGTCATCGCCGGCGGCTGTTTCTGGGGCGTGCAGGGCGTATTCCAGCACACCGCAGGGGTTGTCAACGCGGTGTCCGGCTATGCCGGCGGCGGCAAGAGCACCGCCTCCTATCCAATCGTCAGCACCGGCGCCACCGGTCATGCCGAGTCCGTCGAAATCAAGTACGACCCGAGGAAGATCAGCTACGGCAAGATTCTGCAGATTTTCTTTTCGGTCGCGCACGACCCGACGCAGTTGAACCGCCAGGGCCCGGACTCTGGGACGCAATACCGCTCGGCGATCTTCACAACGTCGGACGAGCAGAGGAAGGTTGCCGACGCTTATATCGCCCAGCTCAACGCCGCGAAGGTTTACCCGAAACCGATCGTGACCAAGGTCGGGCCGCTTGAGGCATTCTATCCGGCCGAGGCCTATCATCAGGACTACCTGACACTGCACCCGAACGAACCCTATATTGCCTACAATGACATCCCGAAGGTCGAGCACCTGAAGAAGATCTTCGCGGGGAATTACATCGAGAAGCCGACGTTGGTGAGCGGTGCAAAGCTGACAAACTGACGGCTACGTCCAGCGGTTTTCTACGTGCGAATTGGCGCCCGCTTCGTGCTTGCGCGGAGCCGGCGTGTTCGCCCGCAACACCGATTAACGACAAGGAGCTTTTATGTCCGACACCAAAAACATGACCGGCAAGGTCGAGAAGAGCGAGAGCGAGTGGCGTAAAGAGTTGACCCCGATGCAGTACGCGGTGCTGCGCGAGAAGGCGACCGAGCGTCCTTTCACCGGAGAATATGAGCACGTGAACGCGCCGGGGACTTATACCTGTGCCGGCTGTGGCCAGACGCTGTTCGAGTCCGATGCCAAGTTCGATTCCGGTTGCGGCTGGCCGAGCTTCACCGCGCCCGCGGTGGACAGCCATGTCGACGAGGAGCGCGACGTCAGCCACGGCATGATCCGGACCGAAGTATTATGCTCGAAATGCAACGGCCATCTCGGCCATGTATTCGAGGATGGCCCCGGCCCGACCGGCCTGCGCTACTGCATCAACTCGGCGGCGCTGAAATTGCAGCCGAAGTAAACCGCCCCTGGTTCCTGCGCTGGAACCAGCGACCCGGATATGCTTTCCTCAACAGGCGCGGCGTAAAGGCTGCGCCGGCCGCCTGCTGAGGAGAGTGCCATGTCGCTTGGAATGATACTCATCATCGTTGTGATCATCATCCTGCTGGGCGGGTTCAGCGGCCGGCTCGGGGGCTACGGCTATGGCATGGGCCATTCCGGAATGGGTCTCGGCGGCGTCATTCTGGTGGTGCTGATCATCCTGTGGCTGCTCGGCAAGCTGTAGTCGGCTCAAGTCATTGGAATCAGAAGACTAAATAAAACGGGCTCGAATCGGGTCCGAATCCATCATCCTGCGCGTCAGGATTCGCATTTCTGTCAAACGAGCCTATATTAGAGGCTCTACTGGAACTGGAATGACGTGCGCCGGCGCACCGCTGGGCGGGGCCGCGCGCGAACCGTTCGCGATACGACTCGCGTTCTCATCAAAAAGATAAGGGTCACTAACCATGGCTTCCTTCAGCTACAACACCGCTGCCGAATTATTCCCTGCCGCGATCCGCAAGAAGAAGCGCGCCGGCTTTGCGTATCGGCGCTTTGGCACCGCGGCCGAAGCGGTTCGCTTCGCGATCGAGGAATTGCCGGCGGATTCGCTGAACGGCGCCTATCTGCAGGTCGACGAGGCCCGTTTCGATCAGAGCGGCATCCGCACGCTCTACGAAAGCCAGGATTTTCCCTTGCCCCGCCGCCCCCGTGCGCCGGAGCCCGCGGCTGCCGGCGACACCGACGCCGACGCGGCGTAATTCCGCATCGGATCAGGTCCCAGTATCTTGCCGAGGATTTGCAAAGGATATTGCGAGGTCCAATCGCGAGTTGAAGCAGCCGACCGCGCGGCGGCCCATTGCCGTCAGCGCGGCTGCTTGTCGAGCCAGCGTCGCAGCAGCCGCATGTTGCGGATATTGGCGCGGAACATCACATCGAACGCGTCGCCTGCGATCGGAACCATTCCGACCGTTCCTTCCACCGCAACATTAGCCAGCATGCGCGCCGTGACATGCCAGGGCGCGCCGAGCGCGCGCGCCTCGCGCACCAGCCACAGCGACAGGGCCGACGCGATGAGATCGCCGACCACCGGGATCAGGCGCAGGATGCCGTCGATGCCGTATCGGATCTTGGTGCCGGGCAGGATGAAGGCGACGTCGAGCAACTTTGCCAGCGCTTCCAGCCGCGCCAGCCGCTGATCGCGGGTGAGATCGCCGAACGGATTGGCGCTGGAATGGCTGAAGTCGAAGCGGAAGCCTTTGAACCGCGCACCCGGCGGCTCCTCCGGAATCTCGTGACCGTCCTGATCGATCACCGGTCCGCGCGCGCGCGAACCGCCGGACGCGGCGCGCCCGAACCTGTCATGGCGGTAATGTAGCGTGCTGCGCGGAGCTATCTCGTTATACGTCATCGCCATCAAATGGTGACGCTCGATGCCAACGCAAGCTGCGCGGCGCAGGCGCGCCATGCCGCAGGCGCAGATATTGGCGGGCCTATGCGAATGCCGGCCTGTCGATAACCTCATGCGCCAGCCACGAGCAAACCGTCGCGGGGACGAAGCCGACCAGGCCATAGAGAATAAACTGCGTGGCGCCGCTGTCCGATCCCCTGGAGCCATAGAGCAATTCGGCCGCGACGAACGCGATCGCGCCGACCAGCAGCATCCGCACCACCGGACCGATTTTCTTGATATGAACAACAATGTCGTCCACCGCCGCGAGGATCAACACGGGCAGGATGCCGAACAGGTAGCTGTATTGCAGCGTCTTGAAGAACACCACGAGCAGCTTTTTCACCTCCGCAAAGGAGGTCTGGTCCCAATACCCCGACATCACGGTGGTCGCGATCAGCAGGAAAAACCCGCCGAGAAATGGCCCCACTGCCGCGAAAATCAGATAGCGCTTCATGCCTGCCTCCCGATATTGCCCGGTATAGCAGTTTTGCCGTGAGGACTGAAAGGCGCGAAGACGCGTTGGGAAAACACCGTCCCCGGCCGCATCAAACGAGCTGAACCTTGATCAAATAAAGCAGCGCAGCTCTTTCGCCGCGACCGGTAGCGGGAAGTTTCCGACGCTGCCGCCGGGTATATCGCGCCGCTCCGGATAATCGCGGCGAGACGTCCTACTCGCCCCACGCGGCAAAGGCTTCGTTGAACGCGCGCTCTCCCGGCGGGCCCTTTTCGATCGCGATGATCGCGCGGCGCTGGTTGGTATAGACCAGCGGCACGTCGAACCATGAGCGTTCTTTCAGGAGCTGGATATTGCGCGCGCGATCCGCTTCGACGTTCGACAGCCCGACCAGGAAGAATCCGTCGGTGACTTTCACCGCGAGGCCCGCCAGCGGCGTGCCGCGGGCCTGCTCGTTGGATTTCATCAGGATGCCCGGCACGTTGCTGACGCCGCCGCCCGCAAAATCCGGCGGCAGGATGAACGTCAGCTCCGCAGTGTGGCTCGCCGGCAGCGAAGTGTCGGTGTTGCGACGGAACGACATCGTCATCTTGAATTTGCGATCGGGTATCTCGATGTCGGCGCGTACGGCGATATCGGCGGGCTGGCCCGCGGCGGCCTTGACCGGCTCGGTACGCCACACCACCGTGCCGACATACTGTTTGCCTTTCGGCTCGGCGGGATCTTCGTCATACAACACCACCCGCTGCGCCACCGGCGCAACCGGATCGGTCGACGACGGCTGGCCGACCCGGTCGGGAATCTTCGGCTTCGGCGCCGGCGCCGAATTGTCCTTCTGCGCATCGACCACGGGGGCCGACGGCTTGAACAGGTTGGTCACGGTCGTCAGCGCCGATTTGCCAAACAGGATCCCGGCGCCGACAAGGATCAGTACGATGCCGACGGCGATCGCACTCTTGAATGGAAACGCCGCGCCAATGCGGGGGCGGCGAGTTGTCTCGCGGTCCTGCGTCAGGCGCGAGCGCCCGCCGGCCTGCGGCGCGTATTGCTCGCCCTCCTCCGCGGACTCATCAAAGGAATACGGTGCCTCGAAATCCGGGCCGCGATTCTCCGTGCCCGGCTCGTTGCGTTCGGATTCCGGCACGTTGGCATAGGTCTTCCGCGCCGCGCGGCTGGCCTGCGCGGCCGCCCGCCCGAGGTCGTCGGCGTCGGCGGCAATATCGCGAAAACCCCGCACCGGTGGTGCCGGCGGCTGCTGTGGACCTTGCGGCACACCATTCTCTTGGCCCCGGCGCGGCACACCCATGCGCTCGCGGGTCGGCGGCAGCGGCGAGTCCGGCGCCGGATTCGGAGGCTGGGAGCGCGGCGATGCGTCGGGGCGAAGATTGCGCGCCGCGCGCGGTTCTTCCTGTCCGGGCGGTCGTTCGTTACGCGGCGGCGGCGGCGCCGCCGGCCGCAAAGGAGGCCGCGTGGTGGCGCGGAACGCATCGCCCGCCCGGGGCCGGTCACCCGCGGGACGCGGGGCCTCGCCGCCGGGACGTCCGACATCGCGGGCGCGCTGGGCTGCCTCGGATTCGACTTTGCGGACGGCCTCTTCGAGCGACAGCCGCTCGCGGGTGATTTCGGATTCGCTCAGCGGCGGTTCGACACTGCGCAGCTGCGCGATCAGTGCGGAACGCGCCCGCTCATAAAGCGCACGCCGGCTCTCGCCGGGAGCACTGGGGTCCAGTCCGGCGATGGCGCGGGCAATCAGCGGGTAGTAGTCAGCCATCGTTGCTCAACATTGCAGGCTTTCCGGTAATATCGCGTTAAGCCTCGAACGGATTCTGTACCAGAATAGTATCCTCGCGTTCCGGGCTGGTGGAAAGCAAGGCGATGGGGCAGCCCACCAATTCTTCGACCCGGCGGACATATTTGATGGCCTGCGCCGGCAGATCCGCCCAGGAGCGGGCGTTCGCGGTAGGCTCCTTCCAGCCCTCGATGGTCTCATAGACCGGCACCACCCGGGCCTGCGCCCCCTCGCCGGCCGGCAGATGGTCGATCTCCTTGCCGTCCAGCATGTAGCCGACGCAGACCTCGATGGTTTCGAAGCCGTCGAGAATGTCGAGTTTGGTCAGGGCAAGGCCGTGGATGCCGCAGGTCCGCACGGTCTGGCGGACCAACACCGCGTCGAACCACCCGCAGCGACGCTTGCGGCCGGTGTTGACGCCGAATTCCTTGCCGCGGCGGCCAATTTCCTCGCCGATCTCGTTGGTCAGTTCGGTCGGGAACGGCCCCTGCCCGACCCGGGTCGTATAGGCCTTGCAGATGCCCAGCACATAGCCGACGGCGCTCGGTCCCATGCCGGTGCCGGTCGCCGCCTGCGCCGCCACGGTGTTGGACGAGGTGACATAGGGATAGGTGCCGTGATCGACGTCGAGCAGGGCGCCCTGTGCGCCCTCGAACAGGATGCGTTTGCCTTCGCGGCGGCGGAGGTCGAGCAGCCGCCATACGGTTTCGGCGTAAGGCAACAGCTGCGGTGCGAGCGCGGTCAGCTCCGTCAAAATCCCCGCGCTGCCGATCTCCTCCAACTTGAGCCCGCGGCGCAACGCGTTGTGATGGGCCAGCAGCCGGTCGATCTTGTGCGGCAGCGTATCGAGGTCGGCGAGATCCATCAGCCGAATCGCACGGCGGCCGACCTTGTCCTCATAGGCCGGACCGATGCCGCGCCGGGTGGTGCCGATCGCGGTGATCGCGTTGGAGGACTCCCGGAGCGCATCGAGTTCGCGATGTAGCGGCAGAATCAGTGTGACGTTCTCGGCGATCCGCAAATTCTCCGGACCGACCGCAACGCCCTGGCTCTTCAGCTTGGTGACTTCGTCAAGGAACGCCTGCGGATCGACCACGACGCCATTGCCTATCACCGACAACTTTGACGGCCGCAACACCCCGGACGGCAGCAGCGCCAGTTTGTAGGTTTGGCCGTTGATCACGAGGGTATGGCCGGCATTGTGGCCGCCCTGGAAGCGCACGACGATGTCAGCCTGCTCCGACAACCAATCGACGATCTTGCCCTTCCCCTCGTCGCCCCATTGGGCGCCGACGACGACAACATTGGCCATTTCGTGAGTATTCCCTCTGCAACTATCTCGATTTCGAGCATGATCGGCTCGGAAAACCGGTACCCCTGCTCGGGGTCAACCCGAGGGCATGCTTTTCCGGATCATGCGCCCAGCGCAAATCACGGCATAACCGCTCGCATGCAAGGCATCCCATCGGATAAAGGATGCCGGCTATCGACGCAAGCTGGAAGGGGGTTGCGGGTCCCGCCAAGTGAGGTCCCAAGCCATTGATATCCCCTGAAAAAAGCGTCCAGGATAAAAACGGCCAAACATGACGCAAGGGTGGCGAGACCATGTCCAGAACGACCCGCGCGACCCAGGCATTGGAAAAGCTCGGTCTGAAATTCACCCTCCACAGCTATGATTACGACCCGGAGGCGGAAAGCATCGGCCTGCAGGCGGCGGCCGCGCTCGGCGTCGAGCCGCGGCGCATGCTGAAAACGCTGATGGCCGAAGTGGACGGCAAACCGGTCGCCGTCGTGATCCCGTCGGACTGCGAGGTCAGCATGAAGAAGCTGGCCGCGGCCTTTCGCGGCAAGGCTGCCAAAATGATGCGCCCGCCCGACGCCGAACGGCTCACCGGCTACCATGTCGGCGGCATCAGCCCGTTTGCGCAGAAGAAACGCGTGCCGGTGGCGGTCGAGGAAGCCGCGCTGAAAGAATCAACCGTGTTCGTCAATGGCGGGCAGCGCGGGCTGCAGATCGAGATCGATCCTCACGCCGCCGTGAAGGCGACCGAAGCGACGGTATGCGCACTGACGGCATGAAGCGCCCGACGCATGGTCGCGATGCATCCAGCCCATTGATGTCAGGCCAAAACCCGTGTCTCTGAAGCGTCACGGGCAGCATTCCTGCCCGGTGACCGTCACCGGCAACGCCGCGGCGGCACTGAACCGGGCCAAGACCGACCGCCTGATGACAGCTTCCGATCCGACCTCGAACGCGACCGCCTCGCATTCCTGGCTCGCCAACCAGCCCTATCTGCTGCTCTCCATCACCGCGATGTGCTGGGCCGGCAACGCCATCGTCGGCCGCCTCGCCGCCGGACACATTCCGCCTGTGACGCTGGCATTCCTGCGCTGGTCGTTGGCGTTTCTCATCATCCTCCCGTTCGCGCGAAAGCATCTGGTGCGCGACTGGTCCGCCATCCGCGGTCGCCTCGGCGTCATGATCATCATCTCCGTGATCGGGATCGGCGGATTCAACACGCTGCAATACTGGTCGCTCGAATACACCACGGCGCTCAATACGCTGCTGCTGCAGTCGGCCGGGCCGCTGTTCGTCGCGGTGTGGTCGCTGATCCTGCTCGGCGTGCGGTTGACGCTGGCGCAGGCCGTCGGCATCGCGCTATCGATGGTCGGAGTGCTGGTGATCCTGTTGCACGGCGACCTGACCGCGCTCTCCGGTATCGAGTTCAACAAGGGCGACCTGATCTTTACGGTCGCGATCGCGATCTTCGGACTATATTCGGTTCTGACGCTGAAGCGTCCAAAGATCCATGGCCTGTCGTTCGCCGCCTTCACCTTCGGCTGCGGCGCGGCCTGCCTGACCCCGCTGTTGATTTGGGAGCTGCTGTCGCGCCCCGTGATGGCGGTCAATACCACGAACCTGCTCTCGCTGTTCTACGTGGCGGTGTTTCCCTCGACGGTCGCCTATGTGTGCTTCAACCGCGGCGTCCACTTGATTGGCGCCAACCGTGCCGCGCCGTTCTTTCACCTGGTGCCGCTGTTCGGAGCCGTGATGGCGATGGGCTTCCTCGGCGAGCGCCCGCAGCTTTTTCACCTGGTCGGTTTCGCGCTGGTGCTGACGGGCGTGTTCGTCGCCTCGCGAAAAGCTTCCGCGCAAGCCCGTTGAGTACGTCGTTTGCAGAACATTCGCCGCGGCATGGACGAGGGACGGAGGGTTTCGCCGCAACACCGGACCTTCCTCACACCGAGCAAATGACACTTCCCCAGCCGCTGTCGGGTCCGGTCCGCTGGCTCAGTAGCCGGCCTTATCTGCTTTTGAGCCTGACCTCGCTGTTTTGGGCCGGCAATATCGTGCTCGGGCGCTACGCCGCCGGCCATGTGCCGCCGATGACGCTATCCTGCATCCGCTGGATCGGCGCGTTTTGTACGCTGCTGCCGTTTGCATGGCCGCATTTGCGCCGCGACTGGCCGGTCCTGCGCGCGCGGCTGCCGCTGCTGGTGGTGCTGTCGGCAACAGGCTTCGCCATCAACAACGCGCTGTCATACTGGGCGCTGCAATACACCCAGGCGCTGAACGCACTGCTGATCCAGTCGTCGGGACCGTTATTCGTTGCGCTATGGTCGCTGTTGCTGCTGGGCGTGCGGCTGACACTCGCCCAGTTCGCCGGCATCCTGCTCTCGCTGGCAGGCGTCTTTACCATCATCCTGCGCGGCGATTTGAGCGCGCTCGCAAGCATCCAGTTCAACCGGGGTGACGTCATGGTGGCGGGCGCCCTGCTGGCATTCGGGCTGTACTCGGCGCTGATGCTGCGCCGGCCCGTGACCCATCAACTGTCCCTGATTTGCTTCACCATGGGATGCGGCGCGCTACTGCTGCTGCCGTTCTCGATCTGGGAATTCTCGACGGGGCTGAGGCTGAAGCCGGACCCCTTGACGCTCGGCACGGTGGTTTTCGTCGTGATCTTCCCTTCGACGCTGGCCTACCTTTTCTTCAATCGCGGCATCGCGCTGATCGGACCGAACCGCGCCGCGCCGTTCCTGCATCTGGTGCCGGTGTTCGGATCGGCGATGGCGATCCTGTTGCTGGGCGAACAGCCGCGGCTGTTTCACCTCGTCGGCTACCTCCTGGTGCTGGCGGGCGTGGTGATCGCCTCCCGCGCAGGCAGCCGGAGTACCTGAAGCGGAACACGGTTGGCGGATGGTGCGGCGACCGCTATACAGTTAGCCTTCAGCGCCGGGTTACCTAAACTCCCGTAGCATACGGGACACAAAACGATCTGCCGTACGCGCGCAGATATTTTACCGACGTACCAGGCGCTGGAAAATCGGGAGGCGGCGACAAAACCCGTCGCGGTCACAATCAACACCGAACTTCAAATCGGGAGAGCCAAATGCCTAAATTCAAAGTGGTGACGCCGAAGGGCGCGAGCTTCACGGTCGCCGGTGGCGGATATGCCTATGAGATGGAGGCGCTCGATCCGATCGAGGCCGAGATCGTCGAGGCGCCGACCGACGAGACCGCGTTCATTGCCGCCGCCCGGACCGCCGACGCCATTTACGCCAAGGGCATCCCGATGACGAAAAAGATCATCGACAGCCTGGAGAATTGCAAAGTCATCACGCTCGGTAGCGTCGGCGTCGACAGCGTCGACGTCAAGGCGGCCACCGCGCGCGGCATTCCCGTCACCAACATCCCCGACACCTTCATCGAGGAAGTCGCCGACCACGCCATGATGCTGCTGCTGGCGGGTTTTCGCCGTCTGATCGCGCAGGACAAGATGGTTCGCGAAGGCCGCTGGTCGGAAGGCCGGCCGGCACTCCTGAAGATCCCGCGGCTGATGGGACAGACGCTCGGCTTCGTCTCGTTCGGCCGCGTGGCGCGCGCCGTCGCCAAGCGGGCCGCGCCGTTCGGGCTTCGGATGATGGCATATGATCCCTTCATCCAGGAAACTCTGATGTCAGAGCATGGCGTGTTGCCGGCGACCTTGTCCGAGGTGCTGTCGCAATCCGACTTCGTCTCGATGCACGCGCCGGCGCGGCCGGAGGTCCATCACATGCTCGGCGAAAAGCATTTCAGGCAGATGAAGCCGAGCGCGATCTTCATCAACACCGGCCGCGGCCCCACCGTCGACGAGGATGCATTGATCAAGGCGCTGCAGGAAGGCTGGATCGCGCATGCGGCGCTCGACGTCCTGGAAAAGGAGCCGCCGTCGCACAACAATCCGATGCTGGGGATGGAGAACGTCACGCTGACGGCCCATGTCGCTTCGGCGTCGGCCCGCTTCGACGAGGCGCGCAAGCGTCGCGTCGGCTACGAATTGTCGCTGGTCCTGTCCGGCATGTGGCCGGTCAGCTGCGTCAACCCGGCGGTACTGCAGAACAGCGCGTTGCGCCGCTGGCAACCGGTCGGCATGGACCGCGGACCCAACAGTTAGAACTCGGGTGGCTCGCGGGCTGGCCTTGAAAACGGCCGGGACGTCGATGATCGGGAGAACCATCGACGCCCCATCCGCCTTCTATGGCGGTTCGGGACCCGCCTCACGAAGCTCTCGCTATTCCGCCAGTTCGCGCATGACCTTGATCAGGTCGGATTTGCCTTCAAAGCCGATCCCCGGCAGGTCCGGCATGACGATGTGACCATCTTCGACACGGACGGAGTCGGGGAAGCCGCCGTAGGGCTGGAACAGGTCCGGGTAACTCTCATTGCCGCCGAGGCCGAGGCCGGCGGCAATGTTCAGCGACATCTGATGTCCCCCGTGGGGAATGCAGCGGTAGGGCGACCAGCCGTGCTGGGCCAGCACGTCGAGCGTTCGCAGATATTCCACGAGCCCGTAAGACAAGGCACAGTCGAACTGCAGCCAATCGCGATCCGGCCGCATGCCGCCGTAGCGGAGCAGATTGCGGGCGTCCTGATGGGAGAACAGGTTTTCACCCGTCGCCATCGGGCCTGGGTAGAATTCGGCGAGAGCGGCCTGAAGTGCGTAGTCGAGCGGATCGCCGGCCTCCTCGTACCAGAACAGCGGATAGTCGCGCAGCATCTTGGCGTAGGCGATCGCGGTCTCGAGATCGAAGCGTCCGTTGGCATCGACGGCGAGCTTCGCGTTCGAGCCCATCTCCTTCAACACGGCTTCGATTCGTCCGCGGTCTTCGTCGATGGAGGCGCCGCCGATTTTCATCTTGACGACATTGTAGCCGCGATTCAGGTAGCCGCGCATTTCCGCCTGAAGCGCCGAATTGTCCTTGCCCGGATAATAGTAGCCACCCGCCGCATAGACGAAGACGCGGGGGTTGGCATCAAGGCCCTTTTTTTCGGCGAGAAGCCGAAACAGCGGCTTGCCGGCGATCTTTGCGACGGCGTCCCAGACCGCCATGTCGAGCGTGCCGACCGCGACCGAGCGTTCGCCGTGGCCGCCGGGCTTTTCATTCGACATCATCGCGGCCCAGATGCGGTGCGGATCGAGGTTGCTGCCCTCGTCGTTGAGCAAGCTCTTCGGTTCGGCCTCGATGATACGATTGCGGAAACGTTCGCGGATCAGGCCGCCCTGACCGTAACGGCCATTCGAATTGAACCCGTAGCCGACGACGCGGCGACCGTCGCGCACGACGTCCGTCACTACCGCGACGAGGCTGGTCGTCATTTTTGAGAAGTCGATATAGGCGTTCCGGATCGGAGAAGCGATCGGCTTGGAGATTTCGACGACGTCGACGATGCGCATGGCGTTTGGCCTTCGTGTGGTTCTGGGGTTGCGGTTTTTCAGGCTTGGTTTCTTCGATTTGCCGACGGGTTGGTTCAGTGCGTCGCCGCGGGTACGGGGTTGCCTTGATGGATATTCCCGACCGGCACCGTCTTGCCCTCCCGGTGCAATCGCATGGCCTCACCAGCCTTCTGCAGGTCGAACGCGCCGTCCCATTTCGCGATCGCAATCGTTGCGACACCGTTCCCGATCAGGTTGGTGACCGCGCGGGCCTCGTTCATGAACCGGTCGACGCCGAGCAACAGCACGAGACCGGCGACGGGTACGGTGTGGATCGATGACAGCGTGGCCGCCAGCGTTACGAAGCCGGCGCCCGCGACGCCTGCGGAACCCTTCGATGTAAGGAGGAGAATCCCGAGAAGAACAAGCTGGTCTGCAATCGACAGGTCGGTGTTTGTCGCCTGCGCGACGAAAACAGCCGCCATCGCCAGATAGATCGAGGTGCCGTCCGCATTGAAGGTGTAGCCGGTCGGAAGCACCATGCCGACCACGCTCTTCTCGCATCCCAACCGCTCGAGCTTGGCGAGCATTTGCGGCATGACGGCTTCGGTGGAGCAGGTACCGAGCACGATGAGGATCTCGTCCTTGAAGTAGCGGAAGAACTGCGACAACGGGAAGCCCGTCCACCATGAGATGCTTCCGAGAACGACGACGATGAACAGGATCGTCGTGATGTAGACGCCCAGCATGAGATAGCCGAGCGACCAGATCGTGCCGATGCCGTACTTGCCGATGGTAAAGGCAATGCCGGCGCCGGCACCGAGCGGCGCAAGCCGCATCACCATCGCGACGATCTTGAACAGACCCTGCAGCAGGATGTCGATCATGTTCACCAGCGGCTTGCCGCGCTCGCCGAGTTGCACCATGGCGACACCCATCAGCACCGAAATGAGGATCACCTGCAACATCGCACCCTGCGCGAAGGCATCGACGATGGTCGTCGGAATAATGTCGAGCACGAACCTGACAAATCCATGATCGCCATCGGCCGCGTGCACGTAGGACGAAATCGCGGTGGCGTTGATCCGGCTGGCGTCGATGTTCATGCCGACGCCGGGCTTGATGATGTTGACGACGGCGAGTCCGATCACGAGTGCGAACGTCGAGACGACCTCGAAATAGATCAGGGACTTGACGCCGATCCGTCCGACTTCCTTGATATTGTTCATCTTGGCTATGCCGACAACGACCGTACCGAAGATGATCGGGGACAGCAGCATCTTGATCAGCTTGATGAATCCATCCGCGATCGGCTGAAGGCTGGCGCCGAATTGCGGCCAGAAATATCCGATCAGCCCACCGGCGGCGATGCCGATGAGGACCTGGACATAAAGTTCATTCAGATAGCTGAGTTTTGAAGGTTTCTTCATCGGCGCTGCCTCGGCTGCTTCCCTGAGGCTCTTCGGCCTCTGCTCCTGAACGAAACCGCGACAAGCCTCGTCGGGGCTCGTCGCAGGTCGCGTCGGAACGATCGTTAGGGCTGGATTGCGCCGGAAACCAATGCTATTGGCGGAATTGGTTATGTCCGGTCAGCATCACCGATGGAACTCGTCTGGCTCGAAGACTATCTGGCGCTTGCGGAAACCCTGAACTTTTCCAGGGCGGCAGAGATGCGCCACGTCACGCAGCCGGCCTTCAGCCGACGGATTCGTGCGCTTGAGGCCTGGATCGGTGCCCACCTTTTCGACCGCACGACGCATGGCGTCGCGTTGACCCCCGCGGGCGAGCATTTTCACAATCAGGCGGAGGTGCTGACGCGATCACTGCACCAGCTCCGCCGCGACACGCTCGAGGCTTCCGGCCGTGGCGCCAGGTTGTTGTCGATCGCGGCGACGCATGCGCTTTCCTTTACATTTTTTCCGAAATGGGTTCGCAGCAATGACAAGGTTTTGGCGCTCGGAAATCTCAATCTGATCTCCGACAGCATGCAGGCCTGCGAACAAATGATGTTGCGGGGGGACGTGCAATTTCTTCTCTGCCACTATCACCAGAACATGACCACCCGGGTCGAGAATGAACAGTTCAAGAGCATCATTGTCGGAACGGATACGCTGGTGCCGCTCAGTGCGCCCGACCGCGACGGAGGCCCGCGCTGGCCGCTGCGTAGCGGCAAGCCGGTAAAATACCTTGCCTACAGCGAGCAGTCCGCATTGGGCCGGATCGTCGCCGCCCGGCGGAAAGTGAATGACCGCGCTTTTGTGCTCGAAACGATCTTTACGTCCCACCTCGCCGCGACCCTGCTCTCGATGGCGCGCGCCGGCGATGGCGTGGCATGGTTGCCCCGCACCCTGGCGGAAGATGACATTGCGGCCGGACTGCTGGTCGAAGCAGGCGATCCGGATCTGGCGATACCCATCGAGATCCGTCTCTTTCGTCCTGTCGCGCGCCAGAACGACGTGGCGGAAACCGTGTGGACCGCCTTCGAGCGGAGTTGAGATTTCTGGATCGCGCACCCGAGGAGCGTGCATGCCTGCACCGGCTCCAGCCAGGCATCAGGCCAGTCGGTCCTTCAGGCGAGGCGTCACCCAATCGAGAAAGGCGCGCAACTTGAGCGGCATCGGTTTTCGCTCCGCATAGACGATGTGCACGGGCAGCGGTGCCAGCTCGAAGCTTTCCAGCATGGGCACGAGAGTCCCCGCGCGCCGGGCGGTCTCCATCTTGTAAGACATCACCCGGGCGATTCCGGCGCCTGCGACGGCGGCTTCGATCGCAGCTTCTGAATCCGATACCTTCAGCCTTGAGCGGATCGGCATGTCGACTTCGCGGTTGCCTTTCGCAAACTTCCAGGTGCGACCGGCGGTGACGTCGTCGATCGTAATGCAATCATGATCGCGGAGGTCGCCGGGTTCTTTCGGGAGGCCACGCGCAGCCAGATAAACCGGACTTGCACACATCATGATCCTAACCGAACCGATGCGCCTTGCGATCAAGTTGCTGTCGGGAAGCGCTCCGATCCGGATGGAGACGTCGATATTTTCGTCGACCGTGTTGACGACCCGGTCGGTCAGCACCAGTCGCAGAGCTATTTCGGGATATGCGCTGAGGAATTCGACCGTGATCGGGACGAGGTGCATGTGCCCGAGGCCCCACGGCGCAGTCACCGCCAAATCACCCTTGGGAATTCGGTACTCGCCGGACACCTCGCGCTCGGCATCGTCGACCTGCTCGATAATGCGCTTGCACGCCTCGATATAGGAACGCCCCGCATCGGTCAGCGTCATCTGTCGCGACGACCTTTGGAACAATTGCGCGTTCAGACGCATTTCGAGCTCGGCAACCTTGCGGCTGACGGTCGCGACCGGCGTCCGCAGCCTGCGCGACGCCGCCGAGAAACTCCCGGTCTCCGTGACGGCGATGATAACCGACATCGCCTCCAAGCGGTCCATCAGGCCTGCCTTTCCAACTTTCCGAGAAGTTGCTTCTCAATCATATGGGCTGCCGTCGTGCGCGGCAATCTGCTATAGTTTGGGAGAGCGACATCCTCAGGATGCAGCATCGAACAACAAATCCGACGACGATATATCATTCGCATTTGACGATTCCTCTCTGGCACGAGAAGCGCGAACGCCATGGCACTCGCAGGTAGAAATTTGATATCCCGACGCGGCTTCTGCCTTTGCTGCGCGGGTGGCGCACTTGCCGCGGCCGGCGGCTGGCTGACGCCGCGTGAAGCGTTCGCGGAGGCACGCGGCCTCGTCAGTCTGATCAAGGACAGCGCCGCGGTATCGCCGATCGTGACCCACAGGCTGAGAAACAATATCAGCGTGTTCGAGGGCTCCGGCGGCAACGTGGCCGTCCTCACCGGCTCCGACGGCAAAGTGCTGATCGACGCCGGCATCGGCGTGTCGCGCCCGCAAATCACCAAGGCACTGGCCGATCTCGGCAACGAACCGGTCACGCACCTGATCAACACGCACTGGCACTTCGACCATGCCGATGGCAACGACTGGCTGAACTCGATCGGCGCAAAGATCATCGCGCAGGAGAACACCCGCAAGCATCTGTCGGAGGTGCAACGCGTCGAGGACTGGGATTATAATTTCCTGGCGCATGGGCCGGGCGGAATTCCGACCGAGGTTTTCGCAAAGGAGCACCGGCTGAAGCTCAATGGCTCGACCATCGACTTGAAATATTATGGCCCCGCGCATACCGACAGCGACATCTCCGTTACGTTCGCTGAGGCCAACGTCGTTCACGTCGGCGACACTTTCTGGAACGGCATCTATCCGTTCATCGACTATTCGACCGGCGGCAGCATCGACGGCAGCATTGCCGCGGCCGACGCCAATCTGGCTGCGACCAACGACGACACCATCATCATTCCGGGCCACGGCAAACCCGTCAGCAACAAGGCCGAGATGAAGGAATTCCGCGACATGCTGGTCGCTGTCCGCGAGAACGTCGCGGCGCTCAAGAAGCAGGGAAGATCGCGCGACGAGACCGTCGCGGCCAAACCAACCGCGGCGTTCGACGCCAAATGGGGCCAGTTCGTCATCGACGGCGGCTTCTTCACCCGGCTAGTTTACGAAGGCGTTTAACCGCAATCACCTCGACGATTGACAAGGAGCCACGCATGAAAACTGCAGAGGGCACCCATGTGCCTGACACCACCGATCGCAGACGGCTGGTCATGGGATTTCTATCGGGATTTTCCGGCCTGGCGGCCGCTGCGGCGTTGCCCCCGGGGGCATCGGCCGAGACCGCGCCCACGAAGAAGGCCGCATCGTCCGGTTATCCCGTCACCCATCACCGGACCGCGACGGTCGACGGCATCAAGATATTCTATCGCGAGGCCGGTCCGAAGGACGCGCCGGTCGTGGTGTTGCTCCACGGCTTTCCGACCTCGTCGCATATGTTCCGCAACCTGATCCCGGCGCTGGCGGATCGTTACCACGTGATCGCGCCGGACTATCCCGGATTCGGCCAGAGCGACATGCCGGACCGCGCGAAATTCAGCTACACGTTCGATCGCTTCGGCGAACTCGTCGGCGGATTGCTCGATCAGCTCGGCGTTGCGCGCTACGCCATGTACGTCATGGATTACGGCGCACCGGTGGGCTGGCGGCTGGCGCTAAAACATCCGGAGCGCATCACCGGCCTCATCGTGCAAAACGGCAACGCCTATGACGAGGGGTTGAAGGAATTCTGGGACCCCATCAAAAAATACTGGGCCGACGGCTCGGATACGAGCCGCAAGGCGCTGCTCAAGCTGTTCACGCTGGAGACGACGCAATTCCAGTACAACCACGGCGTATCCGACCTGAGCCGAATCTCGCCAGACAACTGGGTGCACGATCAGGCACTACTGGATCGGCCCGGCAACAACGATATCCAGCTCGATCTGTTCTACGACTACCGGACCAACCTGCCGCTTTACCCGGCGGTTCAGGCGTATTTCCGCAAGCACAAGCCGCCGACTCTGATCGTCTGGGGCAAGAATGATTACATCTTCCCCGCCGACGGCGCTTATCCCTACAAGCGAGATCTTCCGCAGGTCGAGTTTCATCTGGTCGATTCCGGTCATTTCGCCCTGGAGGACAAGTTTGACGAAATGACGCCGCTGATCCGCGACTTTCTCAAGCGCAACACCGGGTGACCAAAGCCGGTTAACGCGCGCAAGCTGCGCATCCGGATCGTCAGCGTCGAGACCAGGCCAACGGCCGGCCGGCGCTGACGATCGCGTCGTTTGAGGCTCTCAGAAGCTCAGCGTCTTGGCCTGCTTCACCTGCGGCAGCGACTGCACTTTGGTCAGAACGTCCGGCGGCACCGTGCCGTCGATCTCGACCAGCGCGATGGCGTCGCCGCCGAGCTTGTTGCGGCCGAGGTGGAAAGTGGCGATGTTGATCTTGGCGTCGCCGAGCAGGCTCGCGAAGTGACCGATGAAGCCCGGCTTGTCCTCGTTGGTGACGTAGATCATCGACTTGCCGAACTCGGCATCGACACGGATGCCCTTGATATCGACCAGCCGCGGCTTGCCGTCGGCATAGACCGTGCCGGATACCGCGCGCTCCTGCCGTTCGCTGGTGACGGTGACGGTGATCAGGCTTTCATAGTCGCTCTGCGCGGCGCGCACGATCTCTTCCACCACCATGCCGCGCTCCTTGGCGACCACCGGCGCCGACACCACGTTGACGTCGCCCAGCATCGGCCGCAGCAGGCCCGACAATGCCGCCGAGGTCAGCGCCTTGATCTTCATTTCGGCAACCTGCCCTTCATAGGTGATCTGCACCTTGATGATGCCGGTTTCGGTGAGCTGGCCCGCGAACGAGCCGAGTTTCTCGGCGAGCTCGATAAACGGCCGCAACTTCGGCGCCTCCTCCGCGGTGATCGAGGGGAAGTTGACCGCGTTCGAAATCGCCCCGTTCAAAAGATAATCCGACATCTGCTCGGCGACCTGCAACGCGACGTTCTCCTGCGCCTCGGTGGTGGCGGCGCCGAGATGCGGCGTGCAGATCACGTTGGGATGACCGAACAGCACGTTGGAAGTGGCCGGCTCCTCGACGAAGACGTCGAAGGCGGCACCCGCGACCTGCTTGGAATTCAACGCCTCGACCAGCGCCTGCTCGTCGACCAGGCCGCCGCGTGCGCAGTTGATGATCCGCACGCCCTTTTTCGTCTTCGCCAGCGCGGCGGCATCGATGATGTTCTTGGTCTTGTCGGTCAGCGGCGTATGCAGGGTGATGAAATCGGCGCGCTTGAGCAGTTCGTCGAGATCGACCTTCTCCACACCGATGTCCTTGGCGCGCTCCGGCGACAGGAACGGATCGTAGGCGACCACCTTCATGCGCAGGCCGAGCGCACGGTCGGCGGCGATCGAGCCGATGTTGCCGCAACCAATCACGCCGAGCGTCTTGCCGGTGATCTCGACGCCCATAAAGCGGTTCTTCTCCCACTTGCCGGCCTGGGTCGACGCGTCCGCCTGCGGGATTTCGCGCGCCAGCGCCAGCATCAGGGTGATGGCGTGTTCGGCGGTGGTGATCGAATTGCCGAATGGCGTGTTCATCACGATGATGCCCTTGGCGGTGGCGGCGGGTATGTCGACATTGTCGACGCCGATGCCGGCGCGGCCGATCACCTTCAGCCGGCTCGCCTTCTCGATGATCTTGGCGGTTGCCTTGGTGGCGGAGCGGATCGCGAGGCCGTCGTAATTGCCGACGATTTCGGCCAGCTTGTCTTTATCCTTGCCGAGATTGGGCTGGAAATCGACCTCGATGCCACGGTCTTTGAAGATCTGCACCGCCGCCGGGGACAGCGCGTCGGAAATAAGAACCTTGGGTTTGGACATGGGGTGCTCCTTCACCCTCCCCTTGAGGAGGAGGGTCGGCGCAAAGCGCCGGGGTGGGGTAAAACCGTCGATGTGAAATTGCGCGTACGCCGGGTTGGGAAGCTATCACCCACCCCGCCGCACCTGCGGTGCGTCGACCCTCCCCCTTCAGGGGAGGGTGAAGTTCTACGCCGCCTTGGCGAGCGTGGACTTGGCTTCGGCGAACGCCCAATCGATCCACTGCGTCAGCAGCGCGACGTCGCTCGCTTCCACGGTGGCGCCGCACCAGATCCGCAGGCCCGCCGGCGCATCGCGATAATGCGCAAAGTCGTAACCGGCGCCTTCCTTCTCCACCAGAGCGACAAGCTTCTTGGCGAAGTCGGCTTGCGCATCCGGCGTCAGCGCCGTGATCGCGGGATCCACCACCTTCAGGCATACCGAGGTGTTGGAGCGGATCGCCGGATCCCTGGCGAGGAAATCGATCCACGGCGTCTTCGCCTTCCAGTCGGCTAGCACCTTGGTGTTGGCGTCGGCGCGGGCCATCAGCGCCTTGAGGCCGCCGATCGACTTGCCCCACTGCAACGCATCGAGATAGTCCTCGACGCACAGCATCGACGGCGTGTTGATGGTCTCGCCTTCGAAGATGCCTTCGTTGAGCTTGCCGCCCTTGGTCATGCGGAAGATCTTGGGCAGCGGCCACGCGGGCTTGTAGGTCTCGAGCCGCTCCACCGCGCGCGGGCTCAGCACCAGCATGCCGTGCGCGGCTTCGCCGCCGAGCGCCTTCTGCCAGGAGAACGTCACCACATCGAGCTTGGCCCAATCGAGCTTCTGCGCAAACGCCGCCGAGGTCGCATCGCAAATCGTGAGACCTTCGCGGCTCGCGCTGATCCAGTCGGCATTGGCAACGCGCACGCCGGAAGTCGTGCCGTTCCAGGTGAACACGATGTCGGAAGCGGGATCGACCTTGCTGAGATCGGGAATGTCGCCATAGCCCGCGTGCAGCTTGGTGACATCCTTGAGCTTCAATTCCTTGACGATATCGCTGACCCAGCCTTCACCGAAGGACTCCCAGGCGATGGTGGTGACGGGGCGCGCACCGAGCAGCGACCACAGCGCCATCTCGACCGCGCCGGTATCCGACGCCGGCACGATGCCGATTTTGTAGTTGGCGGGGACCTCAAGCACCTCGCGCGTCAACTCGATCGCGAGCTTGAGCTTGGCCTTACCGACCTTCGCGCGGTGCGAACGGCCGAGCGCGGCGTCCTTGAGATTTTGGGCGTTCCAGCCGGGGCGCTTGGCACAGGGGCCGGACGAAAAATGCGGCACATTGGGCCGCGAAGCGGGCTTCGCTGCAGTCATGACCTATCCTTCCAGATAGTAAGCCTCCCGTTGGGGGGAGGTGTCCCGCCGCGGTGAATAAGGGAATAGTACGGAATCGTCAAGAAACTTCGGAAGGGTCCGGCATGACCTTGGGATCACAGTCGATTGATGGATCGTCTTGCGACGCCACCGCCAAGATCGGCGATACGGATTGTGATTCGAGCAATCCCGCGGCATCGGTGACGAGCTTGGCCGCCTGTCGCCTGCTTGCGACCTTCAAGATATCCTTTTGATCGGCCCGCACGACATATTCGTGGCCGATCCTAACAATCGAATATTTCTTCATCTGCAATCCCCAAACACCAGCCGAACGCAATACGCTGGAGTAATGCGGATCGTTCCGCGGATAAATCTACCACAGGTTGTTTAGTTTATCGCGCGTTAACCGGAACCGAGAGCCGCTATCGACTAAAGGATCATTCGCGACCACGCGCACCACCGCGCATGAACGGTCGGCGTCAGAACCTCATGGTCATGCCGACATGACTCGCCTGGAATCCGAGCTTCACATAGAAACGCTGCGCATCGATGCGGGAATTGTGCGTCAGCAACTCGATCAGCTTGCACGCTTTGGCGCGCGCCTCGGCAATCGCCCAGCGTACCATCTGCTCGCCGATCCCGAGGTTGCGGCAATGCGCGGCGACCCGGACATCCTCGATCAAGGCGCGTGATGCGCCCTGCGAACTCAGGCCGGGCATGATGCAGAGCTGCAGGCAGCCGACGACAGCGTCATTCGCATCCACCGCGACCATAAGCTGGAAATTAGGATCGCGGTCCACCGCCTCGAACGCCCGGAAATAGGACGACGGCAGCGGATCCTCGATGCGTTCGCGCGCGCGGCCGAGGTGGTCGTCGGCCAGCATCGCGACGATGACACCGACGTCATCGCGTCGCGCACGGCGAAGGGTGACCGGGGAAGTCGCAACCATGATGTTCTCCGTAAAGCTCAGCGCGCCGGCCGCAGGCCGAGCGCGGCCTCGGTTTCGCCGATCCAGCGGCGCACCGCGGCGTAGCCATCTAGGTGAAAGCCACCTTCGTGCGCCAGCCTTGTGTAGGCCAGCAACGAAATGTCGGCCAGCGAAGCGGCATCGCCGACCAGGAATCGCGTCGCCGCGAGTTGATGCTCCATCCGTGCCAGCGCGGCGTAGCCACGCTTGATCTTGTCGGGATCGAGGTCGGATGCGGGCTTGCCGAGATAGACCATCTGGAAGCGGCACACCGCAATATAGGGCTCGTGGCTGTATTGCTCCCAGAACAGCCATTCGTCCATTTTCGCCGCGGCAAAGGCGTCGGCGGGAATGAGATGGCTTTCGCGCGCAAGGTAGCGGATGATGGCGTTGGATTGAGCGAGGGCACGGCCGTCATCGAACTCGACGGTCGGCACCTGCCCCGCGCCGTTGAGCTTGAGAAACGCCGGCGTGCGCGTCTGCCGCTTGAGCGTATCGACATCGATCCAGGTGTAGGGCAGCGCCAGCGCGTCGCAGACCCATTTCACCTTCAGGCAATTGCCGGAATTGAGATCGCCGTGGATTTTTATCAAACGCGGCCTCCAGACAACACCGGCATCGAACGGCGGCTTCTTGGTCGGTCAGGGCCGGACGGACCTGAACGATCAGAACTTATAGCCGATTCCCGCATGGACGCTGTTCTGCGTGACCGACGTATTCATGACCGGCGTGAACTTGGTGTATTCCCATTCGCCGCGTAGAAAAATGCAACTCCACAACATGTATTCCAGGCCGAGACCGGCGGTCCAGCCGACTACGTAGTTGTCGCTTCTTCCGTCGGTCGAAGTTAGTGCAAACTGCGGCAGCGGAAAAGTGGTTGAACCTCCTGCGGCATCGAAGATCGTCCTGTTCACGGCACTTGTTACCGTGCGCGTAACATCCATCCGACCGACCGCAAGGCCGCCGAAAGCGTAGGGCAGGAAATCGCCCGCGGCCCAGCCTGCCCGGCCGCGGAATGTCACCTCGTCCTTGACTTGCAGCGAAGCACTGCCTTTCAGCGTCAGGCTGTCGACCGCGGTCGAGCCGGGCGGCAAAATCAAGGTCGGCTGAGGGACTTGAATCGGACCCAGAGTTGCGGCGGTCGATGACCCAAGGCTGGTCCAATAATTGTAGTTTGCTTCAACACCCAGGACGACGTCGTCAAACTGGAAGTTGCGTCCGACGAACCCTCCGAAACCCGAGCTTTGTCCGTTGACGCGGCCCAGCAACGTCAAGTCGGACGCCGGCGCCTGCAGCGTCGTGCTGCGAAATAGGTCGTTGGTGGTGGACACGACGGTACGGCCGTAATCCGTGTTGGTCCAGGATTGGCTGACCTGACCGCCGACGTACCAGCCGTCCCAGTTTCTGACCGGCGTGCCGACCGCCGGAATCGAGCCGCGAAGAAAATCGGGCATGTCGGCGGCCTGCGCACCCGCCGCTGTTCCCGCAATTACCACTGCCAACAAAAAGCTACGCATCGCAACAACCCCCAACCAAATACCACGACTTGGCACGATCATGGCTTGTTAACCTTAACCAATGGTTGTCGCGGAGCTTGAACGGCAAAATCTTCCGACAACTAATTTTCGTCTCATGAAGACGTCTCGCCTGGCCGACGCAACCTGCCCCGCACTACGCAAACAGAAACGGCGCGGGGAGGTCCCGCGCCGTTAACTAAGATTAACCGATAAGAGCTTCGCTTAGCCCTTGGTGATCAGCGGCGGCTGATAGACCGGCGGGCTGTCCAGATTCCAGCGCACGCCCAGCTTCACGTCGTTCGAGGTGATGTTGTTGAACTTGAATACATGACCACCGGACGAACCGTCGAAGGTGGAAGCAACGCCGGTGGCGCCGTCGCCGAGGTTGACGTAGCTGTAGGCGAGTTCGAGCGTCACGTTCGGCGTGACCCGGTAGGCGAGACCCGCGTGAAGCGCCCAGGCAAAATTCCACTGCGAGCCCGACGCCGCGGTCGCAACGCTGGCAACTGGAGGACCGCTCACGACCGGCGCTCCGGCGAGGGTAAAGTTCGCATTGTTGAGGCCGGTGTCGGTGAAACCCGACATCGAAACACGCGCGGCACCCACACCTGCACCGACGAACGGAGTCACGCACCACCAGGTGCCGAGATCGGCGTAGACGTTGGCCAGGAACAGCAGTTCGGATTTGCTGGCGCTAT
Organism: uncultured Alphaproteobacteria bacterium; assembly: GCA_963756215.1. Taxonomy (GTDB): domain Bacteria; phylum Pseudomonadota; class Alphaproteobacteria; order Rhizobiales; family Xanthobacteraceae; genus Bradyrhizobium. The sequence goes on from CAVWMY010000010.1 coordinate 867,538, forward strand.
AATTGTCGACGCCATTTGCTACGCCGCCGCCCCAGGGGAAGCTTACGAGATCGGTGCCCTTGAAGTTGGCGCTGCCCCGGTATTGCCCGGTGATGTCCGCACGAAACCAATTGTTGAACTGATAGCCGACGCCGACCTGATAGATGCCGGCAGCATCGAACTGCGTCGTCTGATTGAAGCTGCTCAGTCCCTGATATGCCGCCGGGTCAGACAGTCTGAGGTCTTTCACATGCTGATTGCTGAACCCGATATCGCCGCGGAGATACCAGCCACCAAAATCCTCGACCAGCGGCGGGGCATAGGCCGGCGCCATGATCGGCAGGTCGGCGGCGAATGCCGTCGATGACAACAGAGATGCCGCTCCGGCGGCAACGAGATATTTAACGCTACGCATTGGCTCAGCCCTTTTCTCCGGTAAGGCAGCTATCGGAGGCCCCACCTCCAAACTCACGGGCGGACGATGGCAGCAAATGCTTAAGCGCCACTTAACCCTAATTCTTAAGGTTGATAATCCGTGATGAGAGGTGCGGACCGGCCACATATCGTCCGCACCGGCGACGGCGTGAGGATCTCAATCACTAACGATGTATTGACGACAGACGAACGCGCGCGCTGACAAGTCGTGCACGATCCCCGCCCCGCAAGCCCGCGCTAGCGAACAGCGGGCGCCGGCTTTCTCTCCCGGCAACGCGAAGCGTTGCGCGCGGTTTATACCGAAATGAAAAAGACGGCGCGGGATAACTGGTCGAAGAAAGGTTATCGCGCGTTAATGCACGACTTTCGGCATCTTCGGCAGAAACACCGCGAGCAGCCCAAGCGCCGGCAGGAACGCGCAGACCTGGTAGACGAACGCGATGCCGGTATGGTCGGCGACACGCCCGAGCACGGCCGCGCCGAGGCCGCCGATCCCGAACGCCACGCCGAAGAACATGCCGGAGATCATCCCGAACCGGTGCGGCATCAGTTCCTGCGCGAATACGATGATCGACGATGTCGCCGAAGAAATGATCAGGCCGATGAACACGGTCAGCACCGCGCCGGCGAACAGGCCGACATGGGGCAACGCCAGCGTGAACGGCAGCGCGCCGAGGATCGAAAACCAGATCACGTATTTACGACCGAACCGATCGCCCAGCGGGCCGCCGAAGAACGCCCCGACCGCGTTGGCGGCGAGAAAAATGAACAGGTAGAGCTGCGCGGCCTGGGTCGATACGCCGAACTTGTCGATCAGATAAAAGATGTAATAGCTCGACAGGCTCGACACGTAGAGCTGCTTCGAGAACAACAGCGCGACCAGCACCCCCAGCGCCACCCGCACGCGACGCGAACTCGGCGCATCCGGATGCAACTCGATCGGCTTGGGCTTACCGATCGCGATCTGCGGCTTGTACCAGCGGCCGATCCGCCACAGGATCATGATTGCCAGAAACGCAATCGATGAAAACCAGGCGATGCTGGGCTGCCCGAACGGCACCACGATCAGGGCGGCGAGCACCGGCCCCATCGACGTTCCGAAGCTGCCGCCGAGTTGAAACACCGACTGAGCGAAGCCGTAACGCCCGCCCGACGCCAGCCGCGCAATGCGCGCCGATTCCGGATGGAATACCGCCGAACCCAATCCGACCAGGGCCGCCGCGATCAGGATCACGCCGTAGGCGTGGGCCGCGCTGAGTAGCAGCAGGCCGAAGAACGTAAATCCCATGCCGATCGAGAGCGAGAACGGCTGCGCCTTCTTGTCGGTGAAATGCCCGACCACCGGCTGCAGCAGCGATGCGGTGAACTGGAACGCCAGCGTGATCATGCCGATCTGCGCGAAGTCCAGCGCGTAGTTGTCCTTCAGGATCGGATAGATCGAAGCAATCAGCGACTGCATGGTGTCGTTGAGAAAGTGCGAGAAGCTGATTCCCGTGAGCACGATATAGGCCGGCCCTGCGGCCGCCTTGGTGACCGAACCGGCCGCCACGTCAGTCAGAATGACGGGTTCGGCCAGCGCTTCCTCGGAGACAATAACGGACTTGTTCAACGATCAATTCCAATCGGATTCGCAAAGCAATGTTCAGGTCCTACGCCGCCAGCGCAGCGTCGACCAGCAACATTAAATAATGGCTGCGATGCGATTAGGGGTGCGCTGCGGCGGCCGCGGCTTCGCCGAGCGCCGAGACGATGTGATCGACCACTTCCTCGACCAGGATGCGGTCGTCACCCTCGCCCATCACGCGGATCACGGGCTCGGTGCCCGATGAGCGGACCAGCAGCCGGCCATGGCCGTTGAGCCGCTTCTCGCCGGCATCGATCGCCGATTTGACGTCGGCATCGTCGAGCGGCTTGCCGCTGCGGTAACGCACATTCTTCAGGATTTGCGGCAACGGATCGAAGCGGTGGCAGACTTCCGACACCGGGCGGCGAAGCTTCTGCACCACCGCGAGAACCTGCAGCGCCGCGACGAAGCCGTCTCCGGTGGTCGCATAGTCGGACAGGATGATGTGGCCGGACGGCTCTCCGCCGAGATTGTAGCCGCGGCTCAGCATCTGCTCGAGCACGTAGCGATCGCCGACCGGCGTACGCACCATCTCGATGTTTTGGCCTTCGAGGAAGCGTTCGAGCCCGAGATTCGACATCACGGTGGCGACGATGCCGGGCTTGGCGAGCCGGCCGTCTTCTTTCCAGCTCTGCGCGATCACCGCCAGCAACTGGTCGCCGTCGACCAGGTGCCCGCGTTCGTCGACCAGGATGACCCGATCGGCATCGCCGTCGAGCGCGATGCCTATATCGGCACGCATCTCGCGCACCTTGCGGCTGAGCGCTTCCGGCGAAGTCGATCCGCATTCCTTGTTGATATTGAAACCGTCGGGTTCGACACCGATCGGAATCACATCGGCGCCGAGTTCCCACAACGCTTCCGGCACCACTTTGTAGGCCGCGCCGTTGGCGCAATCGACGACCACCCGCAGGCCGTCGAGGCTGAGGTCACGCGGCAGCGTGCGCTTGGCGAATTCGATATAGCGGTCGTGGACACCGTCGATGCGGCGGGCGCGCCCGAGGCTGGCGCTCGGCGCCAGTCGCTTGTCGAGCAATTCGTCGAGCAGCAGCTCGATCTGCTTCTCGACATCGTCGGACAGCTTGAAGCCCTGCGGACCGAACAACTTGATGCCGTTGTCCTCGAACAGATTATGCGAAGCGGAAATCATCACACCGAGATCGGCGCGCATCGACTTGGTCAGCATCGCCACCGCCGGCGTCGGCATCGGGCCGAGCAGCAGCACGTCCATGCCGACCGAAGTGAAGCCGGCCACCATCGCGTATTCGATCATGTAACCGGAAAGGCGCGTGTCCTTGCCGATGACGACGCGGTGGCGATGTTCGCCGCGCTGAAACACCAGTCCGGCCGCCTGCCCGACCTTGAGCGCGAGTTCCGGCGTGATCAGGCCATTGGCACGGCCCCGGATACCGTCGGTACCGAAATATTTACGAGTTCATGTATCCCCCAGCAGCTTTTCAAGGAGTCTCCAACCATCCGGCGAGAAGCCTCGACGCCCGCTACCATGGCCTAAAAGGCACTTATAGTGCCTTTGCCCCTAACATGGCTTCAAAAAATATGATAAATCATTACCGGCGGACGACCCCGGTTTGAGCATCTAACCGCTTGTTAAATCACACATTAACCGTGCAACGGGGGTTTGGAATCGGCCTCGCGTCAATCTTTTCGCTTGACGTGGTGGTCCGCTTTCGAGGGCGCCGGCTGGGTGACGCTGACCGGATCCGAGCCGGGAAAGGTCTCCTCGAGCCCCTCCTCGAGGGCTTCATCGAGCCGCCGCTTCTCGTTGCCCTTGGTGTCTTTGCCGTCGCTACCTGAGGCGGTCATGGTGCCCTCCTGCCTGGCCGTGAGGCCTGTCTCGCGCGACGATTTTGCAGTCCGCTCAACCATGCTAGATGAACGATCAAACCAAGGAATACAAGAAGGGCCGGGAATTTTCATGAAACACATCACCTGCATCGAGGATTTGCGCCAGCTTCACAAGCGCCGTGTCCCGAAGGCGTTTTTCGACTACGCGGATCGCGGGTCGTATACGGAAGATACGCTGCGCGCCAATCATGATGATCTTCAGCAGATCAAGTTCCGCCAGCGCATCCTGGTGGACGTCTCCAGGCGTGATCTCTCCACCACCATTCTCGGCGAACCTGCCGCGCTGCCGTTGATCCTGGCGCCGGTGGGATTGCTGGGCATGCAGCATGGCGACGGCGAGATTCTCGCCTGCCGCGCCGCGCAGGCGGCCGGCATCCCGTTCACGCAAAGCACGATGTCGATCTGCTCGATCGAGGACATCGCGGCCGCGGTCGACAAGCCGTTCTGGTTCCAGCTTTACGTCATGAAAGATCGCGGCTTCATCAAGTCGCTGCTCGAGCGGGCGATCGCCGCAAAATGCAGCGCGCTGGTGTTGACGGTGGATCTGCAGGTGATCGGCCAGCGGCATCAGGACATCAAGAACGGCATGAGCGTGCCGCCGGAATGGACCGTGTCGAAATTCTTCGATTTCGCCACCAAGCCCGCCTGGGTGTCCGGTGTGCTGCGCGGCAAGCGCCGTACCTTCGGCAATCTCGTCGGCCATCTGAAGGGCACCGACGATATCACCGCGCTGTCGACGTGGATCAATTCACAGTTCGACACCTCCTTGAACTGGAAGGACATCGAATGGATTCGCAGCATTTGGCCGGGCAAGCTCATCCTCAAGGGCATTCTCGACGTTGAGGATGCCGAGGAAGCCGCGAAGACAGGCGCGCAGGCGCTGGTGGTCTCCAATCACGGCGGCCGTCAGCTCGACGGTGCACCGTCGTCCATCGAAGTCTTGCCCGAGATCGTCGACGCCGTCGGCTCCAAGATGGAGATCATGTTCGACGGCGGTATCCGCTCGGGCCAGGATGTGATGCGCGCGCTCGCGCTCGGCGCCAAGTCCTGCATGATCGGCCGCGCCTACGCTTACGGGTTGGGCGCCGGCGGCGAAGCCGGCGTCGCCAAGGCGATCGAGACCATCGCGAAAGAACTCAGCACCACGATGGGGCTGTGCGGCGTCAACACCATCGCCGAGATCGACGATCACGTGATCGCGGTTTAGTTTCCATCGCCATCGTTCCGGGGCGCGCGAAGCGCGAACCCGGAATGACGGGTTGAAAACTCACATCGGCGGCGTGATGCCGTCGCGGCCGACATTGACGCGGTTGGCCTCCAGCGTGCCATCGTCTTTTTTCGCGGCGCCGAAGATGATGATGTGAGCGCCCGGCTTCAGTTCGGCCTTGTCGCCGGCGACGAAGGTGACGATCGGCGTGCCCGGGGGCACCACGACTTTCTTTTCGCCGTCCTTGTACTTGACCAGGATATCCTGGCCGTCGGTACCCGCGACCGTCTGCGCGACGGTGGCATTGGTCATGGTGCTGTTGGGCCGAAGATCCCAGGGACGGAAGCCTTCGGCGGCGCCGCGCTGGCTCTCCGGGAATATATGCACCGCGAGCGCCTTCTGGGTGCCGTCCGGTTCGGGCAGCGCCGACACGCCGATGTAGGACCCCGGCTTGATTTCCGACAGCTCGGTCTTGGTGACGCCGAACACCGCGACATTGTCGGTCATGCGCACCTTCATGTCGGTGCCTTCACGCGACTTGATCATCAGCATCGGACCGTCGATGCCTTCGATGGTGCCGCGAATGCGAACCATCGCAGGCTGCTGCGCCCAGGCGGCCGATCCGAGCACCATTACGGCTGCGAGCGCCGCGACGATGCGGCGTGACATCGATGAAGAAATCCTCGGAACTCCGGACATGACATTCTCTCCCAAAAAACAGCCACGGGGCATCCAACCGGAAACCCCGCGGCAGCACTGCTATTCCGAGAACCCCTGAGGATAAACGCCGGCCTCACATCGGCGGCGTGATGCCGTCGCGGCCGACACCGATGCGGTCGGCTTCCAGCGAACCGTCCGGCAGTTTCTTGGTGAAGGCGATCACCTGGGCGCCGGCCTTGAGGTCGGCCTTGTCGCCGGGCACGTAGGTCACGACAGGCGTATCGGGCGTGACCTCGACCTTCTTCTCGCCGCCCTTGTAGCGGACCGTCAGGGTATGACCGTCATTGCCGGCGACGGTGTCGGCGGCCACCGTCGCATTGGTCATCGTGCTGTTGGGCTTGAGATCCCAGGCCCGCGATCCTTCGCCGGTGCCGCGCATGTTTTCCGGAAATACGTGCACCTCGACGGCCTTTTGCTCGCCGCCCGGTCCCGGCACCGTGGTGGCGCCGACAAAGGAGCCGACCTTGATGTCCGACATCGATATCTTGGTGATGCCCTGCACCATGATGTTGGTCGCCATGTGCAGCTTGACGTCCTGGCCGGCGCGCGACTTGACCGTGATCACATCGCCGTCAACGCCTTCGATGACGCCGCGAAGCCGGGATGGCGTCGGAGACTGCTGGGCGATCGCATAGGATGAAGCCGCGGTCAGAGCGAGCGCGACGATCGCGCGCGACAGGATAGACGACGTGAACGACATGTAATGTTCTCCAGCGAGAGGGGCTCTTATTAGCACCCGCAATAGCACCGGACACCGGATGATAAGCGATATTCCCGCGTCAAACCTTCGTGAGATCGGCTTCGATCAGCGCGCGCAGTTCGGCGGTCACTTGCGGCCGCTGTCCAAACCACAATTCGAAACCGCGTACCGCCTGATGCAGCAACATTCCGAGCCCATCGGCCGTCTTCAATCCGCGCGCCCGGGCCGCCGCCAGCAAGGCTGTCTGCAGCGGTACGTAGACGAGGTCGGCGACGACGGCGTCTGAAGGCAGCCGGCCGATATCGATCTCCAGCGCGGGCTGGCCGTGCATGCCCAGCGACGTCGTATTCACCAGCAGGCGGCTTTGCGGCAGCAGATCGCCGATGGCGTCCCATGCAACGGGATGAACGCTCGCACCGAATTGGTCGGCCAGCGCGCGCGCGCGGTCGATGCTCCGGTTGACCAGATGCACATGCTTGATGCCGCGCTCGATCAATCCGAATACCACCGCGCGCGAGGAGCCGCCGGCGCCGAGCACAAGCGCATCGGTGACCGCGCTCCATCCCGGCGCGCAGGCGTCGAGATTATTGATGAAGCCTTCGATATCGGTATTGGTCGAGCGTAATTCGCCGCCGTCGTACCACAGCGTATTGGCGGCGCCGACCGCGCGGGCGCGCGCGTCGGGCAGCGACAGCGCGAGCGCGCGTTCCTTGTGCGGAATGGTGACGTTGGCGCCGACGAAGCCGTGCGTCGACAGATGCAACACGAATTCGGCAAAGCCTTCCGGCGGTATGGCTTCGATGTTGTAGCCGCCGGCAATTCCGAGCGTCCGCAGCCAGTAATGGTGGATCAGCGGCGAGCGCGAATGCGCCGCCGGCCATCCGATCAAACAGGCGGCGCGCGCCCTACTCACGATCAAACCCGGAATCACGCTGCGGCACGCACCCTCCTTTGCCACGGTCCTGTTTATTTGCGGACGACCGATCCATTTATCGTCCGCTGATCGCTGTCAAGCAGGCGCCGACCTCGTTGCCGCGGCGACGATCGCGCTCATGACCAGCGCCGCGCCCGCGGCGAACCAGACCGCGGCGAGATTGATCCACTGGTAGGCCGCCGCGCCGGCCACCGAGCCCGCGACCAGCGCCACCCACAACATCAGGTTCGGCACCCAATCCCAGCGTGGGCCACCCTTGAGGGCCGCGGCTGCGAGTTGACCTACCTTGACGAGCGTGCCCGTGACGTAAGTGAGGCCGAGGCCTGCGCCGCCCTCGGTCTGGAACACCGCGTTTTCCAGCCCCATCGCCAACACGATCGCCGCGATCGCGACATTCGACACCCCGTAGGTGTAACACAGGGCGGCGACGCCGAGCAGCGACGCCTCCGCTAGCAGCACCCAGGGCTGCCGGTTGCTGCGGCAGCCGAGCACGATCAGGCACCCGCCGGCAGCTCCGCAAACGAACAGCGCGATCAGCACCAACGCGTCGGCGGCGGTGTCCCAATGCCCGGCGGCAAGGCTGACGCCGAACCGGGTCGAGTTGCCGCTCATGAAGGAGACGAACAGGCCGCCGAGATGCAGGAAGCCGATGCCGTCGACATAACCGGCCAACGCGCTGAGCGCGCAAGCGAGCGCGACGTTACGGCGTGAATTGAGCATGCGATTGCCCCGGAGCTAAAGCATGATCCGGACCGGTAGGGTCGCGGCAGCGGGAGTGAACACCGGTTTTCCCTCGCGACAAACCCAAATCGTCTGCGCGGAGATCATGCCTTGACGATGCGCGGCATAACGGGCCGCGCATCATGCCACGCGGCGGGTCGAATCAGGAACCGCAAACATTCGAGGTCCATGATTCCCGCGCGGTCCCTTTACGCCGCGACGCGATGTGCGGCGATGATCTGGTCGGCGGCGCGGCCGATGACCTCGGCCATGCGATCGAATTGCCGCGTGAAGCTGCCGGCGCCCGCGGTCGCCGAGCGCAACTCCACGATCAACTCGCCGATCTCGGCCTCGGGCATCATGGCGCGCACGCGATCCCATCCCGGCCAGCCCTCGCGGGTGTCGAAGCCGAGAATTTGTCCGCGCCGTCCCGACAGGATCGCGTTGATCTTCGCCGTCGCGTCGGTAGGACAGACGATGTCGACCACGTAGATCGGCTCCAGCAGCACCGGCTGGCACTGCGGCAGCGCTTCACTGACGCCGATCCGCGCTGCAGTCCGGAACGCCAGGTCCGACGAGTCGACGCTGTGATAGGAGCCGTCGGTCAGCGTCACCTGCACGTCGATGACGGGAAAGCCGAGCGGCCCGCGCAGCAGGCCGTCGACCACGCCTTCCTCGACCGCGCCGATGTAATTTCGCGGTACCGCGCCGCCGACGACCTTTTCGCTGAAGGCGAAGCCGCCGCCGCGCGGCATCGGCCTGACCTCCAGCACCACGTCGCCGAACTGGCCGTGGCCGCCGGACTGCTTCTTGTGCCGGCCACGTTGGGTGATCGGCTTGCGGATCGTTTCCTGATAGCCGATCGCTGGCGGCTGCGACTTGACGTTGACGCCGAAGCGATCGCGCAGGCGTTCCAGCGCGACCCGCAGGTGCATTTCGCCCTGCCCCCACAACACGATGTCGTGGGTCTGCGAATTGTGGATCATGGTGAGCGACGGATCTTCCTCATTCAACCGCAACAGCGCCTGCCCGAGCTTGACGTCGTCCTTGCGGTCCGCCGCCGCGAGCGCGATCGCCAGCACCGGCGGCGTCGGCTCGACGGTGGCCAACGCCGGCGGCGCGGTCTTGCCGCCCGACAGGGTGTCGCCGGTCTTGATATTGTCGAGCTTGCCGAGCGCAACCGTCTCGCCGGCTTCGGCGGTGGCACGCTTGGTGTCGTGTGCGCAATTGACCCCGAGGATTCCGGATACCCGGCCGGTCTCGCCCGACGAGGATTGCAGCGTCGCGCCGTCATCGAGATGCCCGGCCAGCACGCGCGTCAGCGACAGCTTGCCGCCGTGCTGCAGGTGCTGAGTCTTGAATACATAGGCCAGCGCATCCTTGGAGCCGTTGCTGACCGCAGGCGCGCCCAGGCGCTTGGCGGTCGCGCTCACGTCGGGCGCCTCATGCCGCAGCGCCTTCATCAGGCGCAGCACGCCGTTCTCTCGCAAGGCCGAGCCGAGCAGCACCGGACAGATCAGGCCATCGCGTAATTCGTGGGCGAGGTCGTCGAATACCGCGTCGCGCGGTGGCGGAATGTCCTCGAGCAACTGCTCCATCAGCGCGTCGTCGTGATCGGCGAGCTTTTCCAGCATCGAGAACCGGGCTTCCTTCTCGCGATCGAGATCGCCGCCTTCCAGCGTCATGACTTCGGAGGCCTTGTGCTCGCGATAGACGAAGGCGCGCTCCAGCGCGAGGTCGACGAACCCGGCGATCAATTCGCCGTTCCAGATCGGAATCTGACGCAGCACCAGCGGAATCCGCGATGCCGGCTGCAAAATCGCGAGGGTCTCGCGGATGCGCTTGTTGGCCCGGTCGATCTTGTTGAGAAACAGGAAGCGCGGAATGCCGAGATCTTCGAGCTCGCGCAGGATGATCTGAAGCTGCGGCAGCTTGCGTTCGTCGGCCTCGCAGACCACGACCGCGGCATCGACCGCCGGTATCGCGGCGCGCATATCATGCGCGAATTCGATCGATCCGGGGCAGTCGATGAAGGTGTAACTGTCGCCCATGAAACTGGTGGCGGCGGCAGTGAGACCCACGCCCATCCGGTGACGGCGGGCTTCGGGGCTGGCATCGCCGACCGAGGTTCCGGTTTCGACGCTGCCCGCGCGGCGGATGGCGTCCGTACGCGCTAAAATCGCTTCAAGGAGTGTTGTTTTACCGCTTTGGAAAGGGCCCACCAATGCAATGCACCGTGGACCTCGGGGACTTCTGACGCTTTGTCCCATTGCCGCCTCCTCATCTGGAGCTCGGCCCTTGATTGGGTCGGCAGAACGGATGCTCTTCCCCGCTTCGGGTTTTGGCAAGTCAGAAATGTGTCGCCGCGTTGGATCGCAGCGGAGTAGCTTCCGCCGCCGTCACGCTGGACCGATCGGGCGCCTCCTGGGCGCCCGAGCTTTAAGCGGAACGTGAGGCGGAACGGGCGTTATCTTCCCGGCCGCAACTCCAGGCTTTCCAGTCCGGCCGCGACACTGAGGCCGACCTGGCCCTCAACGCTGAGCGGCTGCAGCGCAATCGAATTGTTCGAACCGCCGAGCAGCACGTTGCCGCCGACACCCACGCCGAGCGTTGCGCTGCCGTCCGCGCCCGCGTAGTTGCCCGACAGATCCCCCGGCCCGAGCCGCGCTGCCGGCGCATATACCGCCCACGCCAGCGCCAACTCCTCGGTGATGCCGAGGTCGATACCGACCTTCTGGATGGTCGCGACATAGCGGTCTTCCGGCCTGCCGTTGATGCGCAGCACACAGCCGAGATGAGTGACCGAGCCGACGATAAAGCCGATGCTGGCGCCCCCGCGGCACTCGAGCACGCCGACCTGCACGCGCTGGATCGGCTGTTGCGCGTTGGCTCCGGCAAAAGTAGCGGCCAGCATGCCGGTGACGATGCCGGCAAGAATCAATAGGCGACGCATGAGATAGTCTCCGACTGGTATAAGGTGATGGGGGCGGCGGCGAGGCAAGCGCCATGGTGCACAGCGCGATCCGCTCTATGGCATACCATCGGCGGCGTTGCCAGCTTGGCCACCTTTACAGGCCGCCTATACCGCGACGAAAAAGGCCCGCTTGCGCGGGCCTCTTTTGTCAGGCGCGTGGCCCCGAAGCGCCTTAGCGCAAATTGCCGCAGAAGCGCTGGATGCGCTTGCAGGCGTCCTCGAGGTCCGAGGTCTTGGTGGCGTAGGAAATCCGGAATGCCGGCCCCAGCCCGAACGCCGATCCCTGCACCACGGCGACGCCCTCGTTCTCCAGCAACTCGGTGACGAAATCCTCGTCGTTGCCGATCACCTTGCCGGACGGCGAGGTTTTGCCGATGGTTCCGGCGCAGGACGGATAGACGTAGAACGCGCCCTCCGGCCGCGGGCATTCGATCCCCTTGGCCTGGTTGAGCATCGAGACCGCGAGATCGCGCCGCTCCTTGAACACCTTGTTGTTCGCCGGAATGAAATCCTGCGGGCCGTTGAGCGCCTCGACGGAAGCCCACTGCGCGATCGAGGACGGGTTCGATGTCGACTGCGACTGGATCGTGGCCATCGCCTTGATCAGTTCGGCCGGGCCGCCGGCGTAACCGATGCGCCAGCCGGTCATGCAATAGGCTTTCGACACACCGTTCACCGTCAGCGTACGGTCGTACAGTTTCGGCTCGATCTGCGCCGGCGTCGTGAATACGAAGTCGTCATAGACCAAGTGCTCGTACATGTCGTCGGTCATGACCCAGACATGCGGGTGCTTCACCAGCACGTCGGTGATGGCCTTCAATTCGCTCCGCGTGTAGGCGGCGCCGGTCGGGTTCGACGGCGAGCACAGGATGATCCACTTGGTCTTCGCTGTGATCGCCTTCTCCAGCGCCTCCGGCTGCAGCTTGAAACCCTGCGCCGCCGTGCACACCACCGGCACAGTCTCGCCGCCGGCCAGCGCGACCATTTCCGGATAGCTCACCCAATAAGGCGCGGGGATGATCACCTCGTCGCCGGGATTGATGGTGGCCATCAACGCGTTGTAAAGCACCTGCTTGCCACCGGTGCCGACGATGATCTGGTTCGGCTTGTAGGTAAGCCCATTCTCGCGCTGAAACTTGGCGATGATCGCCTCCTTCAGCTCGGGAATACCGTCGACCGCCGTGTACTTGGTCTTGCCTGCTTCGATCGCCTGGATCGCCGCCAGCTTGATGTTGCCGGGCGTGTCGAAATCGGGCTCGCCGGCACCGAGTCCGATGACGTTGCGGCCGGCCGCTTTCAGCGCGCGTGCTTTATCCGTCACCGCGATGGTCGCGGACGGCTTCACACGGTCAAGCGCAGCGGACAGGAACGGCATCGTCATCTCCTTGCAGGCGTCGTGAATTCGGGAAATCCACGACTGTTTCTTGGTGGGATCATGTCACCCTAGAGCGCGTCACGCCGCATCGCAAGAAGCTTGCTGCCATGCGTTCAAACTTTAGGGAACGTTAGGCAGTCCCGCATAGGGTTACGCAATATTCATAAAATTCCGCGGCGAAATGACTTATTTCCGGCAAGCGCTGCCTTGGCAGCCCCCTTGGCAGCAGCTGCGATCGGGCCGCTGGCTGACGGCGGAACGCGCACGCGCCTATAGTCTCATCCTGCTTGGCCTTTATGCGATCGCGATCATTGGCTGGATTGCCCTGTCGGGCGGCTCGGTCGATCGCAACGGCAAGCCGATCGGCACCGATTTTTCCAGTTTCTACGCCGCCGGTTCGCTGGTGCTGGAGGGCCGCGCCGCCGACGTCTACGACGTTGCCGCGCACTATGCCCGCGAGCAGCAGATCTTCGGCCCGGCCACTCCGTATTATGGCTGGTTGTATCCGCCGATCTTCTTGTTCGTTGCCGCCGCTTTGGCACTGCTGCCATACCCGCTGGCGCTGGCTGCCTGGCAGGGCGGATCGCTGGCGCTCTACCTGGCGGTCATCGCCGCAATCCTGCGACGGTCGAGGCAGGACAGCGGCGTGATCGCGCAGCTCTGGCTGCCGGTGGCCGCAGCCTTCCCCGCCGTCTTCATCAATCTCGGCCACGGCCAGAACGGCTTTCTGACCGCGGGATTGCTTGGCGCCGGACTGGTGACGTTGCCGCGACGGCCGATGTTGTCGGGCATGCTGTTCGGTCTTCTGGCTTACAAGCCGCAATTCGCCCTTCTGATCCCGTTTGCGCTGCTCGCGGCCGGACAATGGCGCACCATTCTTGCCGCCGGTATCACCGTGGCCGTGCTGGTCGCGGCGGCATATCTGCTATTTGGTTCCGATTGCTGGTGGTCGTTCGCGGCCTCGACCGAAACATCGCGCAAGCTGTTGCTCGAACAGGGCGCCGTCGGATTTGAAAAACTGCAGAGCGCCTTCGCCGCGGTACGGATGTGGGGCGGTGGAATATTCCTCGCCTACATGGTGCAGGGCGCGGTGTCGATCGCGACCATCGCCAGCGTGGCGTGGGTCTGGCGTTCATCCGCCGACCGCGACCTGAAGGCGGCGCTGCTGATGGTGGCGACCCTGCTGGCCTCGCCCCACGTGCTCGACTACGACCTCACGATACTGGCGCCGGCGATGGCCTTCATCGTCGCATCGAGCAAGGCCCGCGACTTTCGCGATTACGAAATCAGCCTGCTCGCCGCGACGTGGTTCGCACCGCTGCTGGCGCGGGCGGTCGCCGGCGCAACCGCTTTGCCGGTCGGCCTGATCACGATGCTGGCGCTGTATGGCCTGCTGATCCGGCGTGCGACATCTGACCGCGCCGGATCGGGCATCGCTTCACCGGGGATCGCGCAACCGTGACCCGGCGTATCGCTGGCAAGAACTTCCATGTGATTGCAGTGCGGTAGGTAATTTCGACTTTTTCCAACTGTCGGACCTTGCGACGCATCCGCATCGGCATCATTGTTTAACGGCGTTGCGGATGACACGACTCAGGTGGCCTGGACGCGCGCGGATGTTCTACCGGTCGAAATGAACCCATATGTACAAGCTCTATTCCATGCAGCGCTCCGGCAACAGCTACAAGGTCCGCCTTGCGCTGGCGTTGCTCAATGCTCCCTACCGCGCGATCGAGATCGATATCCTGCGCGGCGAAAGCCGCACGCCGGAATTCCTGGCGAAGAATCCGAGTGGACAGGTGCCGCTGCTGGAAGTGGCGGAGGGACGCTATCTCGCCGAATCCAACGCAATCCTCTGGTATGTTGCCGGCGGAACCTCGCTGGCGCCGGATACGCGGATCGAGCGCGCCGAAGCGCTGCAATGGATGTTCTTCGAGCAGCATGCATTGGAGCCTAATATCGGTGCGGCCTACTTCTGGTTGTCTCTGGTCAGAGGCGGCCGCGATCTGCAGACACATGCCCTGGAAGACTGGATGGAGCGCGGCTATGGCGCGCTGCAGGTGATGGAAAATCACCTCAAGAGCCATCAATATTTTGCTGCCGGCCAGCTCACGGTCGCCGACATCGCGCTCTACGGCTACACCCACGTCGCCGACCGCTGCGATTACGATCTCGCGACTTTTCCCGCCGTCCGGGCCTGGCTGCGGCGGATCGAGCAAACCCCCGGTTTTGTCCGCATGGACTGGCTCCCGGACGTTGAAGACGACACTGCGGCCGGCATCGTCGCGGCGGTCTGAGCGCAGAAATAGCGGTCATAACCGCCGCCATTGCCGCGGTTTCGCCATTTTTAGGGCGATCGCCGCCACAATCATGCCCGCGATTCCTGCGACATCGTCTGATGTGGCGGGTGATTCGCCCGCGCCCCGAAGGAACTCGGCCATGTCTCGGTCGCCCCGTGCGGCAGGCTTTCAAGGACGTTCCGTGCCCGTGGCCTCCTCACGGCTGATCGATGCTGTGGTGGCGTCGCTCGCGATCGGCTCGCTCTCGCTATGCCTGATCGTCACGCTGACGGTGTTCTCGATCAAGGTCAGCATGGCAATGCCGATCCCGGGCTAAGATCCGGATCGTTGCGTCGCGTCCGGTTTTTCGGATGATAAAGTCCTCTCCCGAACCATCCCGCGACCATAACGGCCACAACCGTCGCGCGTAGGCCCGCGGGCCGGTCCCCGCGACCGTCATCAACCCCGACGCGGAAGCTTTGAATCAAACATGCCGAAACACCTGCCGGCGCGGTCTACTAATTTCTTACGATGCGACCGGAAAAGCCTCGCTGGCCGAAATCAACCGTCATGGAATGGCACTTAACTAGCATGAACAACGGGAACTGAATTGGCGGGAAACACGAGAAAAGAAAATGCGGTTCGACTGGCGTGCACTCTCCGGTCCGGCTCTGACGGCGACCACGGCGCTGATTGCCGTCTCCGTCGATCGTTATGTCATGGCAATTCCCGATCCTGCACCGCTGCTCGTCGGCATGGTTGCGCTGGCGGGTTCGCTCAACGGCCTCGCCCCGGGCATGATCAGCGCCGTCATCGCGGTCGGGGGCTGCGCCCTGTTTTTCCTCGGCCACCACGTCACGCCCGAGCCCGCCGCCTCCGATCTGGCCCGACTATCGCTGCTGGCGACCGCGGTAGCCGGCACCGCGGCCATCACCGGACTGTTGCGGAAAAAACGCATCGATATGGTGGCATGGGAACGCCGGCATCACGCCACGACGGCACGGTTGTCGGCGGCGCTGGATGAGGTCGATATCGGTATCGTGCTGCTCGATTCCGACACGCGCGCAGAATTCATCAACCGCGCCTTTCGCCGCTATTTCTCGTTTCCGGATGACAAGGCCGACGGCAAGCCTCCGTTCATCGCGCTGATGTATCACGGCCGCGATACCGGCGCCTACGAACTCCCCGCGGAAGAATTGGATGCCTTCATCGCGCGGCGCACCGCAATGATGCGCGCCGGCAATTCAACGCCGATCAACATCAAACTCGCCAACAAGCAGGTACTGCGCTTCAGCTGCACGGCATTGCCGGACGGCGGCAGAATGCTGAGCTACACGCCCGTGACCGACCTCGTGCGCAGCACCGATGACCCCGCCAAGGCGGAGTATTACCGGTCGCTGCGGCGCGGCGGCGACTCGGACCGCGGACGGTTGGACGCCGCTGAATAGCAAGCGAACAGCGGCGGCTGTGGCCGGCAAATAGTATTTGGCCGAATTTTGCCCCCGAGCTAACCTCGGCCCCCAATGTCGCCTTTCCATATTGGGGGTCGCATGACGCAAGTCCTGGCGGACGAGATCAGCAAATTCTTTGAAGATTACAATCGCACCTTCTCTGAAAGAGACGGCGCCGCGATCTCGATGTTTTATTCCGTGCCAAGCGTTTCAATGCGAGGAGACAGGTCGATCCATTGTTTTAAGTCCCGCGAGGAGCTGGTCGCGTTTTTTCAGGATGTGGCTGACCGCTATGAACGAGAGGGCGCCAGCGGCGGTCGCTTTGCTGAACTGGCGGTGCAGGCCATTGGAGGGCGGAGTGTGCTTGCCACAATGGAATGGCAAAACACGCGACCGGACGGCAGCATTGTTCGGAAATGGCGACAATCTTACAATCTCATTCGCCCCGCTGATAAGTGGCAAATTTTCGTTTCCACGTTTCACGTTGAATGACGACCGCCTCACCGCTTTCCGATAATGGCACGAAGCGACCATCGCATGGGAGTGAACAATGCCTGCCTATATGATCGCCCTGAATAGAAGCGTGCATGATCGGGAAAGGCTTGAAGCGTATTGGAAGGCGGCCGGTCCGACATTCGAGGGATGGGGCGCAAAGTTTCTTTCTGTGTACACGCCACTCACTCCACTGGAATTGCTGGGGCAGCTCGAAGGTGTCGTTCTGATCAAGTTTCCAGACCTTGCGGCAGCCAGGGGTTGGTACGAAAGTCCGGCGTATCAAAACGCAAGGCAACACAGGCAGGGCGCGGCCGACACCGAGTTTTTCATTATTGATGGCGGTTTGATCCCGCTTGAAGATCGTCTTCCGCATATCAAGAGCCGTCAGGCCTAGGCGAATTGTTTTCCAGCAAGAAGCCGCCGAGCGTTCGCCTGCAAGGCGAGAAATCGAATGACTTGTCCCTCGCCTGCGATGCCGCCTGTTGGCACATCGCGTCATTTCGTTGCGCCGAAGAATTTGGTCGCGCCGCGCAAGCCTCGCCATCAAGCTCGATTTATCAGTACGCTCCTAGTAAAGCGACGTCGCCGATCCGCGTACTGCCGCGGGCGACATCTGATCAGGAACGCGGAATACACATGCAAAGCGACCTTTCGATCCGTCCGGTGAAATCGGAGGATTATGACCAATGGCTTCCACTGTGGGACGGCTACAACGCGTTCTACGGACGGTCCGGCGCGACCGCGCTTGCGGATGAAGTGACGCGAACGACCTGGGCGCGCTTCCTCGATGCCGATGAGCCGGTATATGCGCTGGTCGCCGCGCGCGCCGGCGAACTAGTGGGTCTCGCGCATTATCTGTTTCATCGCAGCACCACGGCGATCGAGCTTTCCTGCTATCTGCAGGACCTGTTCACCGGCGAGCGCGCGCGCGGAAAAGGCGTCGGCCGCGCCCTGATCGAGCGTGTCTACCGGGAGGCGATGCTGGCCGGATCCCCGCGCGTGTACTGGCACACGCACGAAACCAATCGCACCGCGATGCAGCTGTACGACAAGGTGGCGGACTATCCCGGGTTTGTCGTCTATCGCAAACTGCTCTGACCGAAGGCAGCGAGGCCGTCTTGCGCAGACCGCGCATATTGAATCTCAGCCGGCCGCCGGCATCGCCATGATCGCCACCCAACCCTGTGGATAATAAAGCTGTCACCACCCCGTTATATTGCGGGACTAGCTTCCCGCTGCGCTTGATCGGCCCCCCGTCACAGATCACGCGCTCCAAGCGGTCCCCGTCAGTCGCCGCGTCTGACCGGGGCCGCATTTTTTTGCTGCATGTCCCGACGCAAGCTTTTGACGGTCCGCGTGACGTCCGGCCGACGACGAACTTCATGATGCACACCGAGACTCGTTGCGCCAGCCTCTCGTGTGTTCGCACCGGCAATCATGCCGCTTCAATGCCCGGCCTTGCGTGCATAGGCCCACGATGATCCGCGCCTTGCGAGGCAGTTACCGGCGCGTCACAATGTGACGTCCTTTTCGCTTTTTTTACAGGAATGTTCCATGCAAATTCGCAATCTCGGCGGCTCCGGCCTGCGCGTCTCCGCCGTCGGCCTCGGCTGCAACAATTTCGGCCAGCGCACCGATCTCGAGACCTCGCGCAAGGTCATTCACAAGGCGATCGACCTCGGCATCACCCTGTTCGACACCGCCGACATCTATGCGGGAATGGGCGGCTCCGAGACTGTACTGGGTCAGGTGCTTGGCGACCGGCGCAAGGACATCGTGCTGGCGACCAAATACTCCAAGCCGATGAGCACCGACGGCACCAAGCAGGGTGCGTCCCGGCGCTACATCATGTCCGCCGTCGAGGCCAGCCTTGTCAGGTTGAAGACCGATTACATCGATCTCTACCAGCAGCACGACTATGACCCGCTGACGCCGATCGAGGAAACCCTGCGGGCGCTCGACGATCTGATCCGTCAAGGCAAGGTCCGCTATATCGGTAATTCCAACTTCCCGGCCTGGCGGCTCGCGGAGGCCGAGTTAACCGCGCGTGCCATGAACGTCAGTCCTTTCGTCTCCTGCCAGGACGAATACAGCCTGGTGGTGCGCGACATCGAGAAGGATTTGCTGCCGGCGGCACGGCAATACAAGCTCGGGCTGCTGCCGTTCTTTCCGCTGGCCAGCGGTCTGTTGACCGGCAAATACCAGCGCGGTGCGGCGGCGCCGGCGGACACCCGCTTTGCCAAGGCGCCAGCGCTGCGTGATCGCTATGTCACGCCGCGCAACGAGGACATCGTCGAGAAACTGCAGGCGTTCGCAAAGCAGCGCGGCCACAGCATGCTCGAGCTTGCATTCTCCTGGCTGGCGTCTCGTCCGCAGGTCTCCAGCGTGATCGCCGGCGCCACCCGCGTCGAGCAGGTCGAACAAAACGTCAAGGCGATCGACTGGGCGCTATCGGCGGAAGAACTGGCTGAAATCGACGAGATCACCAAGGCGTAGCTTCTTGCGCTCTCCTCGCATTTGCGGGGAGAGCGTCGAGGTCCCGCTGCCGGTCATACGCGTTTGGTCGGAGCGAATCTCAGCTTCGCTTGCTGATCGGTGCCGGCGCGCCCGCCAGACGCCGCTTGAGCGAATTCCACGCCCGCACGATAAACAGCTTGCGCTGAAATACGGCCAACTTCCTGACGCAGGCGGGGATGCGCCACAACGCGCTGCTGCCGGCGGGGAAGAACGCCATGTCGCCTTGGCCGATTCGGCGTTCCAGGCCACTGTCATCATCCATGATGAAGGCTTCGCCTGAGATGATACAGATGGTTTCGTCTTCGGCGTAGCGCCATCGAAAGCTTCCCGCCGTACAATCCCAGACGATGGCGAATGCGTTGCCGCCACGCATTTCCATCAGCATTTTTGCCGTCGCCTGGGGGGCGCCCTCGACGATCCACTCCTTGACGAGCGGCAGCGGCTCTAATCCAATCAGGTCCCGGTAATAGCTGCTGCTAAATATCGACGGTCGGGGAATGTTTATTTCCACGCGCTCTTATCCAGTTGGCGTTTCGGAGAGTTCACCTATAGCGCTCCAAAACGCTTTCTCACGCGCTTATTGATGCGTCGGTTAATGTCGACGATTTTAAGGAACGGTCGCGTGGGCTTATAAACGCGCGTTTGGCGCTCGGCAATGTCGATTACAAGCCGATTGGGCGACCTGCCCCTCGCGCATTGCAAGCGACGGTGGTGGACACAGGTTCTGCAATCACCCCTGCGAGACCCATCCACGCGCACGCACGGTATTCGCCAGGATTGTATTCTCAGTATCCGCCCATTCGTCAACCCGTCGGCGGTTGTCCGGCGGGGGCAGCCGCGTCTTCGGCTTTCGGGCGCCCGTCACTTTGAAAAAAATCTCCCATTTTTCTCAAGACGGGCAGGTCGCCGCTAAGCTCCACAGTTCCGTGGATCAGGGCCTGCCTCGCATCGAAGTTGCCCTTCATCATCTTGATCATTTCACGCACGGTGGCTTTTATTCGCAGATGCTGCGGGAGAATGGCGACATCGGAGACCTCGCCCAAGTTCAGCTTGGTGACAGAAGGCTCGGGCGGTCCCAGGAAGATCAGCCAGTCTTCCCTGACAGGACCGATAATCGAATATTGAACGCTGGCGTTGATCGCCATGGCCGCGTCTTTGCGCCAGCGCATCTGGCTCGGCGCAATGGTATCGAAGAACTCCCGGATTTGCTGGATCGCATCATCCGCCTCGGTCAGACCCAGGATCGCCTCGGCGCCCGCATTCACCCGCGGCTTCCGCAAGGCATCCAGGAGAAGTTCCGAAAGCAGAGTCGCATCCGATAGTGGTCGCCCCTTCCGGGCATCAAAGTACACAAGTCCCTTCGGTATCTCGGGAAACGTGGTGTCATCGAGGCGAATGGGCTTTAGATAGAACTCGTCGGCGGCAGCTCGTCTCATCATGGCGCGGAGCTCGGCTCGCGTCCATTCGCCGGCGGCATAGGCTGCCGAAAGAAACGCCACGCAGTGTTTTGCTTCCCGCTCGTAGATGCGCTCGATCTCCTTGTCGAGATCGCGTCCGACCATGTTGACGTGGTTACTTTCATTGTCGTCGTAGTAGACGCGCAACTTCGAGCGTTGCAGGATTTGCGCGACGCGTTGCACAAAGTCGCGATCCGCTCCCGCGCAGGATATTGCGACGTCAAAACGATAGTCGTTGTTTTGGTCCTGATCGGTCCCCACGAACGCCTCCGTTGCTGATAGGGCGGGATTGCTCGAAAGTGCCTCATGCTCGAGGTCGGCAAGGGCCTGCCCCGCGTGTCTCGCCATCGTTGTCCCGCGAGCCTGTGCCGCGTAGACTTCCCAGGGACCATCGGCCTGCGATTTCATGACCGCGAGCAATTCCGGATCTTCGTACATACTGGCCAAGTCATCCATGCTCGGCAGGATCGCCGGCGCTTTAGGGCCGGGTTCCCGACCAGCCTGCAATTCGCGACGGTGATACTCGGCCATCACGACCGCGAGGTAAGGCTCGATCTTTTGCACGTCGAGCCAGGACTTAAGGACTGTCAGTCGCTTTTGCAGCCACGGTGTATCTTCCGCCAAGCGTCGAAGCGTCGCCGATTTGGGCATGTCGTCACCCCAAACGCTGGAGCCGGCTCGCCGTGACAGCAGCGAGCGTCATGAATGTCAAACCAACCGAGGACCGTGCACCTTTTTAGCTAGGTCACCCCGCCGATGCTAAGGTTCAAATGCAAGCCGCCGTCGTCCAAAGAAAAAGGCAAGCGTGCTTGGCTTTCGCTTCCGAGCGCATCGACCACGGCTTTGGCGGAGGCGCTCAACCTCGATACCGACCGCCTCGGTGGTCTCCAGAGGATAAGCCGGGATTCCAGCGGCGCCTGCACTGATCCGGGGTTGCCTTATGAAAGCCACCGACTGCAGGCTCCAGAAGGAAGGGTTTCACGTCGGAGGTATAGTAATGATCCGCGCCACGGTGCTCCGTGCGCTTGTGCTGGCGGCGGCTTTTGCCGCGGGGTTGACGCCGGTCACATGCCTTGGCCAAGACGACAATCGATTGCCGGCCAAGGCGACAAAGGAACTACCGCCCGCGTTGCTTTCGCTGCTCCGACAAAAGCAGATGCCGAAATATTCACCCATCCTTGTGCGTGTTTTCAAGGAAGAGGCGGAGCTCGAAGTCTGGAAACAGGATAACACCGGCCGCTTCCAGATCCTCAAGACCTATCCGATCTGCCGGTGGTCGGGCGATCTTGGGCCGAAATTGCACGAAGGCGACCGTCAGGCTCCGGAGGGATTCTATGCAATCACACCCGAATTGATGAATCCCAACTCCAACTACTACCTTGCAATCAACGTCGGCTACCCCAACAGCTTCGACAGAGCGAACAACCGCCGCGGCAGCTTGCTCATGATCCACGGTGACTGCTCGTCGAGCGGTTGCTATGCCATGACCGACGACCAGATAAGCGAAATCTATTCGCTGGCGCGCGACTCTTTCCTGGGCGGCCGGCGGTCATTCCAGGTTCAGGCCTATCCGTTCCACCTGACGCCGGCGAATTTGGCGCGGCATCGAAATAGTCCGAGCCTGTCCTTCTGGAAAATGCTCAAGATCGGCAACGATCACTTCGAGACGACGCACCTCGAACCCAAGGTGGACGTCTGCAATCGCCTCTATGTGTTCGATGCGCAAGCTCCGGCAAATTCGCGGAATGCTCTCGTGTTCAATCCTACGGGTCCGTGCCCCGCTTTTGTCGTGAATCCGCAAATCGCGCGGCAGGCGTCGGAGAAGCAACGCGCCGACGAGCTCGAATACGCGCAGCTGCTTCAAGACAACGTGCCGGCCGCCCCGATCTACAGCGGACTGGACGGCGGAATGAACAAGACCTTCCTCGCGCAGTATCCGGGCAGGGTGATGCTTTCGAAGGTGCTGCCATACGCATCTTACCTGCCGCAGCTGCCACCGGTCGCCTGGATCGACAACGACGGTTCGTTGACGAGTAAATGGTTTGGAACCCTGTTCTCCAAACCGATCATGTGTGATGTTTTAGCCGGTGCCGGCTTTTTATCCACCGTCGTGTCAACAGACGATTGCTAAATCGCTGCGTTTTGTTTGAGCATGATCTCCGCGCAAACGCTTTGCGTTTGTCGCGAGGGAAAACCGGTGTCCACTTTTCCGGGTCATGCCCTGAGCGATTGTCACTTCGTCAGCTCCTTCGCCACCGCGGCAAAGGCTGGAAGCGTGACGGGATCATTGGCGGCGTTGCCGGCGTATGGATGCGAGGCGTAGCGCACGATCACCATCGCCGCCTTCGGATCGATGTAGATCGCCTGCCCGTAGATGCCGCGCGCCTCGAACGCGCCGTTCTCGTTGCGGGTCTGCCACCACATGTCGCGATAGGACCAGCCGGGCAGCATCTTGAAGCCGGCCTTGGCAAATTTCTCCTTGTCGCCGCCCTTTTCGATGTCGGCGACCGCTTCAGCCGGGATAATCTGCTGACCGTTGAAGCTCCCCCTGTTGCGGATCATTTCACCGAAGCGGGCGAGATCGCGCAGCGTGGTGTTGAGCCCGCCGCCGCCGCTTTCCGTGCCGATACTGTCAACCATGAAATAAGCGTCGTTCTCGGCGCCGAGCTTTTGCCAGATCTGCTGCGACAAGAGATCCGCCAACGGCTGGCCCGATGCACGCTTGACAATCCACGCCAGCACTTCGGCGTTCGAGGTCTTGTAGGCGAAGGCAACGTCGTGCTCGCCTTCCTTCTGCAACGTCACGAGGAATTCGAAGAACGTCTTCGGCCCGGCGTAGCCCAGAGGCCGGGGCGCCATGCCGCCCGCACGCGCGTAGTCGAACACCTCGGCCTTGGGATCGGCGTAGTTCTCCGAATATTTGACGCCGATTGTCATGTCCATCACCTGGCGCACGGTAGCGTCGCCGTACGCGGTGTCCTTCAGCTCCGGCACGTATTTGACAACGAGTGCCTGCGGATCGAGCTTGCCTTGCGCTGCGAGCGTCGCCGCCAATGTGCCGACGAAGGATTTGGTGACCGAGAAGGCGATGTGCGGCCGGCGCGCATCGCCCGCGCCGAAATATTTCTCGTAGATGATCTTGCCCTCGTGCAACACCAAAAGGCCGTCGGCGTAGGTCAGGGCCGGCACGTCACCGAACGTGATCTGCCTGCCGTCCAGGGTGGTGACGGGAATCTTGTCGAGGTCGCGCTCGGCGCGAGGCAGCCGCGCGACCGGCCCTTCGCCGCGCCACACGTTTGCCGTCGGCGTAAGCTCGCGGATATGGCTGAACGCCCAGCGCGTTCCCGGGAAATTGCCGCTCGTTCCGTCGTTGAAGCGCACGGTTTTGTCAGCGGGCGGCGGAAAGCCTTGCATCACGTTGTTGGCCACGGGATCGGTCTGCGCGGCGCTGGGGAGTTTCGGCGCCTCCTCGGCGAGCACCTCGTGGGCGAACGTTGTCAGCGCTAGCGCGGACAGGCCGGCGAACATGGGAGCGCGGCCGGGGCTGAGACGGGTCATGGCGTTTCCTCGTATTTTCTGTGCCGTTGCCGCGATGGCGGTTTTATGCCCTGGAGCGTAGCGAATTCCATGCGGGAAAGGGAAGGTTCAATTGAGCCGTCTGCAAAGGTTATTTTCGACGTTCGCTCGCAACGCCACGGCATTGCCGGGTAATCGGCGGCGACGGTCGCTTGATTAGTTTGCGACGACGCCCGTCGGGAGTCGATTAAACCCCGTTTCAAGCAATGTGATCTCCTCGCGAGGCCCGCTCATGCGCAATGATCTTAGTTGCGTGCGAGTTCCGACCCTGAGGCGACGGCTTCTGTAACGGGCGTTTCACGCCGAGTTGAGCTTTATTGAAGCGGAATTTAATGGGGCCGCCGCGCGGCATCCCTACATCCAATACCAGGCATCCGCATCGGGTGCTGCAAGCAGATAGCTCGCGGTCCGGACAGCACGCTCGTCTCACGAAGCGTGATCGGTTCGTGTTGTCGCGCGCGAGCCTGCAACCGATCTAATTAGGAGAAATGAAAATGATCTCTTTCAAAGCTCTGGCAGCGGCCGCGCTGCTTTCCGCGGGCGCGGCGATGCCGGCATTCGCGCAGGCGCCGGGTGGCGTGGCCGGCAGCGGCGGCCTGTACTCCCAAAATCTGCAGGACTCCGGATATGATCCGAGGAACGACTACAATCCGGATGGAACCATGAGAGCCGCCATCCAGGAGCCGGGCTTGTTCGCGTTCTATTATCCCAACCTGGACGTTCTCAACGGCGGCAGTCCGACGCCGGCCGCCAGGGCTTCTCGCAACTGGCCTGCGTTGCGGGGCGCGTGCGCATCGGCCGGCGGCGGTATCGCTTACTGTGGCGAGCGCTACGACGCATACGCTTTTGCCCCCGACGCACTCCCGCGACATCATGTCCGCCGCCATCACCGGCAGTGACGCACCAGGCGTGCAGCGCCTTGCGCGGCCCCATGGCCGCGCGGCGCGCCGTGGCGCCGGGGGTTTCCCGCACAGGCTGGCAAAACCTCCACGACATCATAGTTGAAGCATATGGGCCGTTTCGCCACTTCCGCTCCGCTGTATGAGCAATTCCGTCCGCCCTATCCGCCGGAGTACTTCCGTTCCGTGGCGGACAGGTTGGGATTATCAAAACGACAAGCGCTCGTTGATCTCGGCACCGGACCGGGACTTCTCGCGCTTGGTTTTGCGCCATATGTAGGCCGCGTCGTCGGCGTCGATCCGGAACCAGCCATGCTGGCGGCCGCGCGGAACGCGGCAGTGCGCGCCGGACAAAGTCTCACTCTGATCGAAGGCACCGCCGAGGCGCTGCCGGCCGCGATCGGCACGTTCGATGTCGTGACCATCGGCCGCGCCCTCCACTGGATGGAGCGCGGCGCAGTCGCCGCGTTGTTCGAACGGCTTGTTGCGCCCCGCGGCGTGATCGTCGTCTGTTCGGCCCGGTCGGCCGCCGATGGCCGCAACTCCTGGCTCGACGAATATAATGCGGCGAGACGCCTCTGGTCGGGCCCGGGCGGAGGCCGGCGATATCTTCAGGATTTTCAGGCCGTACTCGAAGGCACGAGGTTTCGCATTGCCGAGCAGGTCATGGTCGAGAGCCGTCACGAAGTAACCGCGAGCGACCTGGCGCAGCGCGTGCTCACCTTTTCGACCTCCTCGCCCGGAGTGCTCGGCGACAACGTGACCGCGATGCTAGAGGACGTCGAGCAGCGCATGCTCCGGTTCAGCCGCAATGGCGGCCCGCTGACCGAAGTCGTACTCTCGACGGCGAACGTCGCACGTTAGGACGACTTGATCGGGCCTCGAATTCGCGCCCGTCGTTTCCCGTGCCGCCGGATGAAGACAGAGGCGACATGATCGTAAGCGTCGATCAAGATGCACTCGATCGTGCCAAATTTCGAATACGGCGACCTAAACACTGTCGCCCGCCGCATCTCGCTAAGTTCCGAAGCCAGTCGCGATGATTTGTACGATCGCAAGACTCGCGCAAACTGGCGCTGACCCATGCCGAACACCATGTGAAGTTGTGTTGTTCGCGACCGCCAAACAAGCATGTTGCCGCCTTTACGCGCGCCCGGTTGCGTAACGCTAACGTGAACAGCACTGGATGGAAACGCCGTGAAGACGAAATACCGAGCTCCGACACCTGCCGCCGATTCCAAATGCCCGAAATGCAAATCGAGCCTGGTTCGCAGATTGGTTCAGGCCAAGCACGACCCGGCCAAACAGCGCATAAGGGCGTGGCTTAGCAAAATCAGCGACGAGCGCCTTCTTGCATTCGGCCTTACCAAAGACGACATCGCGAGCTGCCGCCGAAACCCCTCCAAATCCTGACGCTATGCCGCTATCGCCGTTACCGCAGTCTTTGCGGTAAGCGTTACCTCGTCAAAGCGGCGGTCTTCTCGCGCCCCGCCAACGATTTACCCGGGCCATAATTGATGCGGGATTTCTGAATCCGACTGTTTCGACGCAAGCTTCGTCAATCCGGCGAAAGTAACAGCAATCGGAGTGACGCACACGGAGGCGAGCCCTGCTATCTCCGAACGCGGTCACGGGAACAGATCGAACTCGTTATCGGCGCCTCGACAGGCAATGCCGTCGAAACGGATTTAACCGTGCATGGGGGATGGGTCATGCGAGCGATCTATGTCGTGGTTCTCGGAATTGTCGTGTCGGTTGCTACAAACGTCGTGTTCGAATCACACGGGGCGAAAGCCGACGCACCGCGTCCCGGACCGCCGCCCGACGGCCTTTGGATCGGGCAGCGGTGGATCACCGATGGGCCGCAAAGCAACTTTGCGTCGCCGGTGTACGGGCTGCAACGGTCGACGCCGCTCGAACCGACGGTAGCGCATCGGGGACGCCGCGCCGGGCGCGGAAATGCCCGGTGCCACGACTTGAAACGTCCTGAGCCATCGGGCGTGTCGTGCTGATCCAATAAACGACGTGGCACGATCTTCCCGGAACCGCAGAGAGGTCCTCCCCCGCGCCGATCCAATGCTTGCTCGCACGGCATCCGGCGCACGAAGTCGGATCCGCTACGATATATCACTCTATGGCCTGCGGAACGTTCTCAGTCTGAACGCCGTCCATCGGAATCAACAAACGGCAGACGAGCCCCTCCCTATCGAAATTCAACTCCACCTGCGAGCCCGCCAGGACCTTCGTTATCAGGCGAACACCGAAACCTTTGCGAGAGGGCTCACGCACCTCCGGTCCACCCCGCTCTTTCCATTGCATTGCCAATGTTCGGCCGGGGCGACCGGGCAGCAACTCCCAATATGCCTCTACGCGTCCACGCCTCGTGCTGAAAGCGCCATGCTTGCCGGCATTTGTAGCCAGCTCGTGCAGAACCATATGGATGGAAAGAGCGAGGTTGGGTTCGAGTTCGACGTCTGGACCTCTCGCGTAGATGCGATCCGGGTGACTTGCGACAACGTAGGGCCTCAACGTTTTCTCAAACAGGTCGGCCAGCGAAATCCGATGGTGGCGCGTGCGCTCGATTAGTTGATAGGCATCCGCCAGATTGGCGATCCTTGCCGATAGCGCCGCGCGATATTCGGGCGCGGTAGCCGACTCGGTCTGATTGACGAAGCACTGAACAACGGCAAAAAGGTTCCGTATGCGATGTTGCAGTTCTCCGACCACCAGCTCGACCGACGTATCGGGCTGGTTCTCGACGATATCGCGTTGGTCGTCTGCGTCCTCGGACGAATCGTATTTGGCATCGTCAACCACAATCAACCTCACGGGGCGTCCACGATCGGGGTGGGCTACAACGGCGAGCTATCCAACTCCGCCGACCGGTCCACTAGCAGCGACGACAGATGTTCAGTTTTCTGTCGAACATCGCATCCAGGCCCTGCTGCTTCGAGTTGAAGTCGGTTATTCTTCGTTGAACATCATCGTCTTCGGAGGAGTGAGGCGCAAAGCCCGGTCGCCGAGGCTGTACGCGCACATCTTCGGTCCCGAGAAGAGGAACTGCGGGCACCTGTCTGGAGTCATCCGCTAGCGCTCCAACAGTCGCAGTCGCCGAAGCAACGAGTAACGCGGCTGGAAAAGTTGATTTCACGGGCTTTCTCCGTTGATGGTGAATGGTCTGATCTTTCGACTTAATGATTAGGGGATATCGAGTTGCATTGAAGTGCACGGGCGGCGCCGCTTCGCGAATATGAAAACAAGTCGCACAACCCGCCGACGGAGTTGTTGGCGCCCAAGCCCGGTAGCTAGTTGATCGCGACAATCGATGCGCTCGCAAGGTTGATAAGATTTAGCCGCTCTTGCTGAAATGAGTGTAAGAGCGCGGGAAATCTGTCGCTGCGGCGACGTTCACTCGAACTGTTTACGATACTGGCTTGGCGACCGCCCGGTCATCTTGCGGAACGCATCGCTGAACGAGCTACTCTGGGAATAGCCGACGATAAGTCCGATTTCGGTGATGGAGAGCGACCGATCGGCGATGAGCGCTTTGGCGCTTTCCATTCGTCTCTGAACTTGGTAGCGGCGGGGTGGAACGCCAAAGGATCGCTTGAAAGACCGGCAGAAATGATGCTCGCTCAGCCGCACAAGTCCAGCGAGGGTGGCAAGGACAATTTGTTCGCTCAAGTGATTTTCGATGTGTCGAACAACTGCAGTCCTTTGCCAGTTTGCAAGCCCTCCGCGACTCAACGGATGTTTCTTTGCAGTTTCGCCGGGGCGCGACAATTCATGCGCGAGTACGCTCGAAAGCGCCTCGAGGTAAAAAATTCCTCCAGCCTCGCTACCCTCAATGGCATTTTTCATCTTGAGTGCGGTCTCGATCACAACGGAATCTTCGCGGTAGAGTAGCGGCTTGTCCGCAAGACCGGCGCCCCCGAGCCCCGCAAGCTCTTCGGGAGCGACATAGAGAAACGTGATCCGGGTAAATTGGCTCGTTACGTGCCGCTCCCGATAGAGGTGGCCGGCCGGAACAAAAGTGAATTTATTGACGAAACTTCGCGCCGTGGATGAAGCCACACCGTCGACCGATGTCTCGCCGGCACGACGTGCGCCTTCATGATACAACACCAGGAGGTGCACAGATCCGAAAAATCGGAACTCCACTTCATTGCCGCATTGAGAAACCACGCTTTCGGCGAACCAACGCCGGCATCCCGTGCCGAGCCGCTTGACCGATTTGGCCGGAGAGATCTGGATTGTCTGGCTGAGAATTCCGCCCTGCCCCGACCGATGATCTAGATAATCGCCATCGATCCGAAACGGCGAGTTGGCCGGGATTTCCCTTGAACCGTCACGCACTGCAACGCTTTCCGTATGGATGATTGATCTATTCGCAGTCATCGCGGCGTTCGACGATTACCGGCAACAGCATTGTCGAGGCTTGCCTTCGGCGTTTGCCTCTGGTGCGTGCGGGCCGAGTGGATCAAACATCGTGTCTGCGCCTCTGCCATCGGTGTAGCTTTGCGTGTTTTCACTGCTTTGACTTTCTAGTGATCGTTGGGTCGCGTGTAAGCTACCGACGGCTGAAGTGCCGCAGGTTGCTCGGTGGCCCCGGACCTATTTTCTATGATGCCGATTTAACTGCTTACGTTCGATCAAACCCGTCGGTTACACCGGCTCGAACTTTTTCTGGCTGGGCAACCGCTGATCCGTGCACGTTCCCGTAAAATGACGTTCGCAAGAAGCTTCGGAGTTGTCGCCGGCGTTCTCGACAATCAAAGACATGGCGCGTGGCCGACGCAAAATCGTCGGTCGGGACTATTGAATCCATACCAACGTATGGGCCAAACCATCACAGCCGGTAGTTTCCGATCGCGGTGCCGTTGATAAAAGGTTTCGTTGCGGTTCGGATTCCGGTGGCCCCGATTTCGCTATCTTCTCGTGCGTCTGCTTGGCTTCCGGCTCATATTCAACGGCCGCTCGAGGCAAAGCCGGAGGCCGGCGACCCGCTAACTCGAGCAGCGCGCCGTGGAAGCGACTGAGCAGGACGAATGCGTTTTCCGACGGGCTGGGGGCTAAAACATAATCCCTACCCGACCAGCCCCTTTATCGGCTTCACGGCAGCGCTGTCGGGAAACACCGTCTCGGCCAATACGCGGTCGGCGAGACCGAGATGGTCGTGCAGCACGCCCTTGATCGCTGCGCGCAGGTCGATGGTCGGCGCAAGGTCGCGGCCTTCATGAAGGTTGGCCGGCTTCAATCCGGGCCAATCGGATATCACCCGACCGCCCTTCACGGCGCCGCCGGCGAGCAATGCGACAGTCCCGGTACCATGATCGGTACCTTCCGTCCCGTTGATGCGCGCGGTACGGCCGAATTCGGTCGCGACCACCACGACGGTGTCGCGCCAGCGTTCGCCCAGCCCCGCTTCGAATTCCGCGAGCGCTCCATCGAGCCCCGAAAGCAATTGCGCCAGGCGGCCGACCGGACCGCCTTCATTGGCATGGGTGTCCCAGCCGTCGAACGCCAGCGCCGCGATCCGCGGGCCATCATCGGCCGCCATCAGTTTCGACGCGCCGCGCGCCACCAACCGCATCGTGCCGGCGCTGTTGGTGCCGGGCTTCGGCTTCATCTCCGCGCCCTGCGCGGCCTTGTCGAGTTGCAAGCCCTGCGACAGCGCCGACGCCAACGCCGGATCGCGGTGGCTGTAAAGCTCGACGAGACGCATCGCGGTGTCGTCGTCGGCCTGCGGCAACGCAGCGGGCGCCCAGCCCACCGTCGGCGCGGCACCACGCAGCACCAGCGGCGTGGTCGGACCGACCGCGAGACCGCGCATCACGCGCTCGCCGCGCGGCAAAACCTCCAGCGCGCGGTTGAGCCAGCCGGATTGCACCCGCCCGGGACCGGCAAGCCCGCTTTCGAGTACATCCTGGCCGTCGAAATGCGAGCGGTCGCGATACGGCGTCGCCACCGCGTGGATGATCGCGGCGCGCTTGTCGCGGAACATCCGCGCGAATTCCGGCATGGCCGGATGCAGCGCGAAAAACAAATCCAGCATCGTCGCCGCGTGCGGCCCCGAAGCCGTCAGTGCGATCGACCCATGCAGTGCGGCGTAATCGGGATCACCGAGCGGGGCGACCGTGGCCAGGCCGTCGAGCGCGCCGCGCAAAATCACCACGATCAGCCGCGGATCGCGCCCGTCGGCGGCCCGCGCGAATTTCGGCAAATACGCCCAGGCAGCGAACGAGGCGCCGCCGAGCAGCAGCGCGCGCCGCGAAGCGACCGCCGACACCGGCTTTTCCCCGCGATCCTCTGTCGGTTCCATTGGCGTCATCTCCTCTGGAATTCCGGTGACATCAATAGCAGGGCCAGCGCCTGCTGCCGCGATTCCGCGCGTTCGATGGTGCGCCGCGTTTCCGGCGACGCGGCGTCCGCGGCTGCAAGCTCCAGCAGGTCACGCGGGTCGATGCCCTCGCCAAGGCGCGACGCGACCTGCGAGGAAATGTCGAGGCGAAGCTTCATGCCTTCCGGCGCGGCCCAGGCGGCGTTGGTGTCGGGAAATCCGTTCGGTCCGGCGGGAGACCACAGCGGCTGACCCAGCAGATTGAGCCCGCCGAGATAGCGGCTCGGATCGTCGGGGATCCGCGCCGTCAACCGCCCGATGGCCACCAGGAATTCATACGGGCTGCGAAGTTTCGTCGGCGGCGCCTGCCAGGCCTCGTCGGAATCCAGAAGCGCGGTCGCCAATGCCTTCAGATCGCCGTCAGACCGGCGGAACACATCCTGCAGCCGCGCCACCAACGCTTGCGGCGGATCGTCGGAGACGAAGTGCCGCGCGAATTTGCTGGCGATGAATTTGGCGGTGGCCGGATGACGCGCAAGATCGGCCAGCGCCGCCTCGCCCTGTGCAACGCCGTTGTCCTCGTAGACCTTGCCGAGCAGCCGCTGCGCTCCCGGCTCGTGCGCATTGGCGTTGAATGCAAAACTGCCGGGAGTGCCGAGTTTTCCCTCGCGTCCCGCGAAGGTCCAGCCGGTGATGATGCGCGCCAGCGAAGTGACGTCGTCCTGCGAATAACCGCCGCCGACGCCGAGCGTATGCAGCTCCATGATCTCGCGCGCCAGATTTTCATTCAGGCCGCGCTTGCGGTTTTGTCCGGCACGGGAGTCCGGGCCGAGCGATTGCTGATTGTCGAGAAAAAACAGCATCGCCGGATGTTGTTCGACAGCCTTCAACATATCGCCGAAGCGCCCCAGCACATGGGGCCGGATGGCCTCGCGCTCGAACGAACCGGCCCACATCCGCGCGAGCTGGCCCTTGTTGGCGGAGATGCAGAAATGGTTGGACCAGAACACCACCAGCCGCTCGACAAATCCTCCATCGGCGATCACAGCGCGTTGCAACCGCGCCAGCGCTTCGGCGCGGTAGGTTTTCTGAACGATGTTGAGCGGCAACTGCGGAGACGGCAACGGCTTCGCCGCATTCGGTCGCGTCGGCTCGAGCGCTGCCATCGTCGGATCGGCATTGGCGTTTTCCGCGGCACCTCTCGCGAGCTCCTTCGACGACGTCTCGGTCGCGGCGCGATCGAGAGAAGCGTCACGACGCGGTTCGGATTCCGGCGGCGCCGATTTGGCGGCCGCCTCGCGCGCCTGCTTGACCTCCAACTCATACTCGAACACGGCCTGAGCGAGAGCCGGGGTCGGCAGGAGGCCCGGCACCTCCAGAAGCGCGCCCGCAGGACGGTTGAGATCGGCCTTGATGAAGCCGCGCGGATCGGAGGCGGCGTTGATAATGTCGCCGGACGCACCGCCCCGCGCGCCCAACCCGAAACGGTTGAGCGCCACCATCGCGGCGTGCGAATCACGGGCCATCGGACTCCCCTTCCGCGCCTGGCGTTGCGCGTTGCTTTGATCTTGGGCGGCCTCGGTCGTATAATGCCGCCTATGATAGCGCCATTCGGAATGAACCCGACATGAAAACCGCGCCCGCGGTTCGTAGGCCGGGCTCGGTTCGGGGAACTTGGTTGACAGGATATGGCTTCGATCGATGACAGGCCCATTACGACCCGCAGCCTCGCGCCGTCTCGCTTGTTCCGGTTGCGGCACCGACTTCAGTTGCAGCCCGGGCGGCGAATGCTGGTGCGCTGACGAAACGGTGCGGCTGCCGATGCCGGCCGCGGGCGCCGATTGCCTGTGCCGTGATTGCCTGCGCAAGGCTGCCGCGCGCCACGCAGGTGCACCGGCAACGTGACCGGCCGGCTGGACATCGAGGCGGTGCTGCTCGACATGGATGGAACGCTGCTTGATACCGAGCGCGTCTATCTGGACAGCCTGACCGCAGCGCTGAGCACGCTCGGCTATACTGACGACGTCATCTCGCTCGGCCACGCCATGGTCGGCATCCCCACCGCCGAGTGCGAGATCATGCTGCACGCGCGTTACGGCAAGGATTTTCCCCTCACCGATCTCACGACAGCCTATGTCGCGCTGCGCGATGAAATCCTCACGGCGGGAATTCCGCTAAAACCCGGCGCGCTTGAACTGCTGGAGGCGTTGCAGACGGCGGGCTATCCGCTGGCGATCGTCACCTCCTCATCACGGCACACGGCCGACGAACATCTCACGCTTGCAGGAATCCGCGGCCGCTTCGACGCCGTTCTGACCCGCGACGACGTCGCACGCGGCAAGCCCGATCCCGACCTGTACGTTCTGGCGGCCCGCCGCTTTGGATTGGAGCCACGGCGCTGCCTCGCCATCGAGGATTCCAATCCCGGCGTCGCCGCCGCTTACGCCGCCGGCGCCATCACCATCATGGTGCCCGATATCGTGCCGGCGACGGATGCGTCACGCGCGAAATGCGCCGCGGTGCTGCCCGATCTCGCTTCGGTTCTCGCGTTGCTGGACGCACGGGGCGCGTTGCAATCTCATCGCCGGTGATGGCGCCCGCCCGCGATGCGGGCGGTGCGGCCTCCAGAGCATGATCCGGAAAAAGTTGAAACCGGTTCTCCGAAAACATCATGCTCAAACAAAGAGATTAGATGTTCCGATTCCCCGTAATCGGAGCATGGTCTAATGGAACAGGTCCCGCTTCCTCTCCGTCGGACCTTGCGGTCCCTTCGGAGTGTTCACCTCTTTCACCTCGTCCGGGGTAACGCGGCAATCGCCGTTCACGTCGTACCGCAGGATGTACTCATTGGGTTTGGTGTCGAATTCCTTGCGCGGGATCTTGCCGTCCTGGTTTTCGTCGAAATAGCCGAACTCGGCGTCCGCCAGCGGAGAGCCGGGTTTCCGGATCGCTGCGAACTCCGATTGATCGAGGACGCCGTCGTGATTGCGGTCGGCCGATGTGAACACCCGATCGAGGTAGTTCTTCCATTCGTCGCAGGTGTAGATACCGTCGTGGTTGACGTCCCAGATTTCCTGCCCGCTTCGCGCTCCGGCGGATTGGGCCAGCGCGATCGGTGCGCTCGCCAGCAGAAGCGTCACGGCGACGCCGAGCGTGCGAATGTAGTTCCTGTGCGACAAATATCGCTCCTGTTACTGCAGCCAGCAAACACGGAGAGCGACGCTATATGTTGGGTGAAGCGGTTGAAACCCTTCCGCCGATCACAAGCAGTGCATTGCGCGCGGCTATTATTTGTATATTTCCCCGCACGGTTGCGCCGGCGGAGCGGATCATTGGCGCCCGACATCGTCGCCTGGCGATACGCCGACCCGGCCGTGCGCGCGCAGGAATTTCTCGCCGTCTTTCGTGACCGTGACCATGAGGCCCGCGGCTGCATAGGGTTCGCGCACGACGTAACCGCGATCGACCGCATCCTCCCAGATCGTCAGCCGCGGGCATGAGGTGCGCCAGGTTTCGATCACTTCCGAATAAAGCCTGGGCGTCCTCGCAATCCATTCGACGAGATCGAGCACCAGCGGGTCCGCGCCATCGGCCATCACATCGCTCCTGCCTGGGAGGCGTATCCGCCGATCATAGGCCGAATGAATACGCGACGCCTGCAAAATCCGTCCCTGCAATCGCCTCCCGGAGACCGGCGAGGCCGGCGCCCGCGGCCTCATGGCACTGGCGAGGCCCACGGATTTCGCCGATCCTCGGCGTCATGGCGGTCGAGCAGGTCCGGACATTGATCATCGGCGGTGGCCAGGCCGGGCTGACGATGAGTCACCGGCTTAGACAACGCGGCCTCGATCACCTCGTGCTGGAGCGACACCGGATCGCCGAGCGCTGGCGGAGCGAACGCTGGGACGGCCTGCGATTCCAGTTTCCGAACTGGTCGGTGCGATTGCCGGACTTCCCGTTTCCGCATGGCGATCCCGACGCGTTCGCGACCTCGAGTGACATCCTTCAATACATCAACGCCTATGCCGGTTTCGTCGCACCGCCGATCCGCTGCGGCGTCGCCGTGACGGCGCTGCGGCGTCGCGACGGCGGTTCCGGCTTCATCGCCGAAACCTCCGGCGGCCCGATCGAGGCGGCCAACGTCGTGGTCGCCACCGGTCCCTATCAACGGCCCGTTACGCCGAACTTGTCGCGCGACGGCCTCGGCGTGTTTCAGGTGCACGCCAGCCGATACCGCAACCCCGGCCAGCTTCCAGCGGGCGCGGTGCTCGTCGTGGGCTCGGGAGCCTCCGGCGCGCAAATCGCGGAGGAACTGCTGCGGGCCGGCCGCCGCGTCTATCTCGCGGTCGGCCGTCATACCCGCCTGCCGCGCCGCTACCGTTCGCGCGATGTGATCTGGTGGCTGCGCACGCTTCGGATCGATCAGACCACAGCGGAGGCGCGCGGCCCGTCGCGGTTGCTGCCGGTCATCACCGGCGCCTATGGCGGCCACACGGTCGATTTCCGGCGCCTCGCCGCGGAAGGCGTCGTCTTGCTCGGTCGAATCGAGTCGATGCGCGACGGCATCATCGCGCTGGCACCCGATCTCGCCGAAAGTCTTGCCGGCGGCGATGAAATCTACCGGGCATTTCTCGATCGCGTGGATGCCCATGTTGCAGCTCACGGCCTGAACATGCCGGAAGAGCCTGCCGCACGCGCGATGGCGCCCGATCCGCCGTGTCTGACCAATCCGCTCCGGCGCCTCGACCTGCGTGCCGACGGCATCGCTGCCGTGATCTGGGCCACCGGTTACGGTCTGGACTTCGGCTGGATCGGAATTCCCGTGCTGGACGCCGACGGCGAGCCGATTCACCGCCGCGGCGTCACCGCGGTACCGGGATTGTATTTCCTGGGCCTGCAGTGGCTGGCAAGAATGAACTCGTCGTTCCTGTCCGGCGTCGGAGACGACGCGGCCGTGCTCGCCGATCACATCGCCTCGCGCAGCGGATAGAGGCCTGACCGGACCCTGAACCGAACCGACGCATCGATGCAAATCGGACACAGGTCCCCGCACACATCCCGATTGTTGCGGCTGTAACGCTGCGCCCCCGCAAATGAAATCACAACGTAACCTGTGCGGGCAAAAGCTCGCGCGGTGTTGGGAGTCCAGTCTCATTTCAGTGTCGAGACAGGTTTTTGACGCTGCTGCTTTTGAAGCGTCCGTCTCGTAGCTCGTCCAGCAGTGCGGGGCGGCGTTTCAAAGGCGGCTCATTGCAAAGTATCAAAAAAACTGGGTGGTTCGATGATCAAAAGTACTCTTATCCTGGCGGCAGCGGCCGCAGTGGCGGCGACCGGGGCCCGCGCTGCCGATCTTCCGATGCGCGTGAAGGCGCCTTATTACCAAGCGCCCACCATCTACAGCTGGACCGGCTTCTACGCCGGCGCGAACGTCGGCTACAGATTCGACGGCGACGACAACGTCAATACCGAAGGCCAGGCGGCACCCAATATTGCCAACATCGCAGGCGGCGCCCGTCCCGGCTTCGTCCCGCTGAACCGCGACGGTTTCGTCGGCGGCGCGCAGATTGGCTACAATTACCAGATCGGCCAGTTCGTGGCCGGTGTCGAGGCCGATATCGACTACCTCGACTCTCACGATTCCAATACCGTCGTCACATCGCAGCTGAACACCGGCCTGCCGCTCGCGAATACCTTCAGCTCGCGCCTGGAATACCTCGGCACCGTCCGCGGCCGGGTCGGCTACGCCTATGACCGCGTGCTGTTCTATGCGACCGGCGGTTTCGCCTACGGCCAGTCCGACCACAGCGTCAACATGCTCGGCGCCACCAGCGCCGGCGATCTGCAGTTCTCGGGCAGGAACAGCCAGCTCAAGACCGGCTACGCGGTCGGCGCCGGCGTCGAATACGCCGTCACCACCAATTGGACGGTGCGTGGCGAGTATCTGTTCTACGATCTCGGCAGCGACACCGTGGACGTCGCGGTGATTCCGGGCTCCGGGGGCGCCGGAACCGGGTACAACTCGCATTATAAAGACGACGGCCACATCCTGCGCGTCGGCTTCAACTACAAGATCAACTGAGCCTCGTCCCGCTCGGTTCGAGATCGTGCTTCGTGAAGGGCATATGACGGATTGTCATATGTCCTTTCCGATCGACACGTCAGTTGACCTCTGACCTCTCCGACTCACGCAGGCGTTACCGCGGCGCACCAGAAACAGCCGCGCAATGTGAACGAGATCACATGCCGTTTTGAGGTCCCGTGCTTTTGTCGCCCCGCAAGAATACGGGAGTGGCGACATGATGCACGAGTATGACGGCTTTAACATCGAGTCCTTCGAGGCTGGAAAGGGCTTGTGGCACGCCAGGATCCGCCGGGCGGACCTCGGACCCGTGGTCATCGACGGTGTCACCTTCACCGCGCTCGAGGTCGGCTTCGCCTGGCCCGATGCCGACGCCGCCGTCGCCGATGCCAAGATTCGGATCGACTATCTCAAGCGCTATACGTCGGTTGGCCGGAATTCCAGCCCGCGCATGGCGATCGCCAGCTAGCCCCGGTTTCGAAATGGGGCCAATCCATGCCGAAGCCCGACCAGACCCCATTGCCTTCCGCGGCGCGGTCCAACTGTCCGTTGTGCAACGCCCGTCTCGTGTTCCAGCGAATCGTTCCCGGGCGCTCCGGGGTCGAGCACTGGACGCTGAGATGCACCCGGTGCGGTCATATTCATCAGGATACCGTGCAGCCCTCGGCATCGTCGCGACGGACCTAGCGCCGGGTCTGGTTGAAGCCGATTTCGATTGAACCGATTCGGTTCACCTGCTGCCGGGCATGCAATGTGCGGTCGGCCGTTTGCCCTTTTCTCGACGCCGGACTCATCCCATATTCGTGATATGGCGAAGAACCCGGACCGTCCAAAAAAGCCCGTCAAAACACCGAAATCCAAAGCGCATCGACCGGACGTGCAACCGATCGGCCCTGCGCTGGCGGAACTGCTCAATCCCGCCATCAACCGCGGCGAGAGCGGCCTCGGCTCGACCACGGGGCTGCAGCCGCCGCCGGATAATTCCTGGGATCGCCGCGCCGGCGGCGAGGCCGCGGCGCACCGCGCGCGCAAATCGACCGCGAAGAATTTTCCGCTGGACGCGGCTGCGTCGCACCCGATGCCGCTGCGGCAGAACCCGCAGCCGCCGGGAGCAAGGAAGGCGAAGGGCAAGATTGCGGAACCGCGCAGCGCTTCTTCCCCTCCCGCTTCTTCTCTCCCTCCCCCTTTGCCTCGAACCCCGCAAGGCGGAAGGGAAAACAGACAAGGCCTCTCCGAAGCCCCGCAATCGGAATTCGCGCCCGCCAATTACGGCACCGCCGCGACGATTCCGACGCTCGATCCGGAACTGGCAAAACAGCTCGGCTTCACCACCGAGGAGGAGGACGCCGCCGCGCTGGCGCGGCCGCCGCGCAACAAGATGGAAGCGCTCGGCGTCGCCGCCACCGCGGACGCGCTGGAAGCGCTGATCCGCGACGGCCGTCCCGAGTTCAAGGGCGATGACGGCCAAATTCGGGTCTGGACGCCCCATCGTCCGCCGCGCCCGGAAAAATCCGAAGGCGGCGTCCCCTTCGTCATCAAGTCCGAATACGAGCCGAAGGGCGACCAGCCGACCGCGATCAAGGAGCTGGTCGAAGGCATCGGACGCAACGACCGCACCCAGGTGCTGCTCGGGGTCACCGGAAGCGGCAAGACCTACACCATGGCCAAGGTGATCGAGGCGACGCAGCGGCCCGCCATCATCCTGGCGCCGAACAAGACGCTGGCGGCGCAGCTCTATGGCGAGTTCAAGAGCTTCTTCCCCGACAACGCCGTCGAATATTTCGTCAGCTATTACGACTACTACCAGCCCGAGGCCTATGTGCCGCGGACCGACACCTATATCGAGAAGGATTCCTCGATCAACGAGCAGATCGACCGCATGCGCCATTCGGCGACGCGCGCGCTCTTGGAGCGCGACGACGTCATCATCGTGGCCTCGGTGTCGTGCATCTACGGTATCGGCTCGGTCGAGACCTATACCGCGATGACGTTCGCGCTGAAGAAGGGCGAGCGCATCGACCAGCGGCAGTTGATCGCCGACCTGGTGGCGCTGCAGTACAAGCGCACCCAGGCCGATTTCACCCGCGGCACCTTCCGGGTGCGCGGCGACGTCATCGACATCTTCCCGGCGCATTATGAAGACCGCGCCTGGCGCGTGAACCTGTTCGGAGACGTCGTCGAGAGCATCGAGGAGTTCGACCCGCTTACCGGCCACAAGCAGGACGAGCTCGAATTCATCAAGATCTACGCCAACTCGCATTATGTGACGCCGCGGCCGACGCTGGTGCAGGCGATCAAGTCGATCAAGAGCGAATTGAAGCTGCGGCTGGACCAGCTCAACAACCAGGGCCGGCTGCTGGAGGCGCAGCGGCTGGAGCAGCGCACCACCTTCGATCTCGAAATGATGGAAGCCACCGGAAGCTGCGCCGGCATCGAGAACTATTCGCGCTATCTGACCGGCCGCCGTCCCGGCGAGCCGCCGCCGACGCTGTTCGAATATGTGCCCGACAACGCGCTGGTGTTCGCCGACGAAAGCCACGTCACCGTGCCGCAGATCGGCGGCATGTTCCGCGGCGACTTCCGCCGTAAGGCGACGCTGGCCGAATACGGCTTTCGCCTGCCTTCCTGCATGGACAACCGCCCGCTGCGCTTCGAGGAGTGGGACATGATGCGCCCGCAATCGGTCGCGGTGTCGGCGACCCCGAGCGGCTGGGAGTTGAACGAGAGCGGCGGCGTGTTCGTCGAGCAGGTGATCCGTCCGACCGGGCTGATCGATCCGCCCGTCAATATCCGCCCGGCCCGCACCCAGGTCGACGATCTCGTCGGCGAGGTCCGCGCCACCGCGCAGGCCGGCTATCGCAGCCTCATCACCGTGCTGACAAAGCGGATGGCGGAAGACCTCACCGAATATCTGCACGAGCAGGGCATTCGGGTGCGCTACATGCACTCTGATATCGACACCATCGAGCGCATCGAGATCATCCGCGACCTCAGGCTCGGCGCGTTCGACGCGCTGGTCGGCATCAACCTTTTGCGCGAGGGCCTCGACATTCCCGAATGCGCGCTGGTCGCGATCCTCGACGCCGACAAGGAAGGTTTTCTGCGCAGCGAGACCTCGCTGATCCAGACCATCGGCCGGGCCGCGCGCAACGTCGACGGCAAGGTGATCCTCTACGCCGACCAGATGACGGGTTCGATGGAGCGCGCGATCGCCGAGACCAACCGGCGCCGCGAGAAGCAGGTCGAATACAACACCGCCAACGGCATCACGCCGGAGAGCGTGAAGAAATCGATCGGCGACATCCTCAACTCGGTCTATGAGCGCGACCATGTGATGGTGGAGATCGGCGGCGGCGGCGCGGGATCGTCGTGGTCCGACGACGTCAGCAGCATCGGACATAACTTCGAGGCGGTGCTCGCCGACCTCGAAACCCGGATGCGCGAGGCCGCGGCCGACCTGAATTTCGAGGAGGCCGCCCGCCTGCGCGACGAGGTCAAGCGCCTGCGCGCCACCGAACTGGCCGTGGTCGACGACCCCACCGTCAAGCAGCGCGCCGTGCAGAACAAGGCCGGCGCCTATGCCGGCATGAAGAAATACGGCGACGCCGCGAATTTGCCGGAGTCGGCCAATCGCGGCGGCAGCAAGTTCGGCAAGCGTGGCGGCGGAAGTTCGCGCAGCGCGGCGTCTTCTTCACCCTCCCCCTTGCGGGGAGGGGCGACCGCCGAAGGCGGTCGGGGTGGGGGTGCCACGAGTTCGCAGCCCCTCCCCCTCCAAAGTCCACAAACCCCATCTCGACGAAATGCACGGCCCGGAATCCCTGCCCTTCCGCCCCGATCGCGCCACCCCGCGCAAACCTTCGAGCGACGACAGCGAACCCGGCACCGGCAGCAAGATCTTCCAGCCGACCGACTCGCGCCAGTCCGGCCCCGAATTCGGCCCCTCCCCGCGATCTACGGGCGGCGCGCCGGGGCACCGGGGTGGGTGGAAGAAGCGGTAGATGTAATACAGCTCGCTGCCGCGCCCATTTGCGAACCAGCAACAAAGCGTCAGATGAAGAACTTATGAGGCCTCGTCCCCGCTATCACCGAGCAGTCACAGCGACGCTGTACCTCAAATGGCTCGGGCGGCGAGAATACGCCGCCCGATAGGTCGTTTATTTATCAGCCAGAACGGTGGCGATCGTCTCAGTGTAAATGCTCAGCGCATCGTAAGCTGCCTCACTACGACCCATCACAGCCACATCCCGATCTAAAGCTCGGAATTGTTGGACAGCACGCCGAATCAGTTCCTCCTCTTTGAACAGACCGGGTTTTTCAAGCAGCCAACTACCATTCTTTTGGCGAACAAATGCACTCAAAGCGGACATGATGGGAAAAAGGATCCCGGGTGCCACCCAAACAACTTTTCCACTCACTTTGTCACGCTTTATCGGGCGCCCTCCGTGCGGCTTATCGGTTCTCTTTCCATACTCGTGAAGCCGATGACCGGCCCAACCTTCGTGCTGCTCCCAGTAGCGATATTCACGTATAGCAATAGGTCCGACCTGAACGGTGAAGTCATACATTTTCTTTAGTGCAGGATCGGACGACTTTGATTTGGCCCAGTTGCTAAAGTCGGCCAGGCACTTTACACTTAATGCCTGCCGATCTCTTGGAGCGCTATCACGTAAAGGAGTGGAGGAACGCTACAGGCGTCCTGTCTACTGCGTGCCCCAAGGAATGGGCCGAACTTCAAGAAGTCCTTCGCCAGTTCAAACTTCTGAAATCCGAAGTTCGCATTGCAGGCGGAAATCGGTCACTGATCAGTCGTAGGATTGACGAGCCTCTGTATGCGAAAGGCTGGGTCGAAAAGGAGTTCAAGACTTCCATCATCGTCGACGAGAGCAAAATAGACAGTCCAACTCACGCGGTAGACTGCTTCAAGGGCGGCGTCGCGGTTGAAATGGAATGGAACAATAAGGACCCGTTCTTCGACCGCGATCTGAATAACTTCCGCCTGCTATTCGATCTCCGCGCGATACAGGTGGGAGTTATTATTACACGCGCGTGGGAGTTGCAGAAGATTTTCAAGGAAATCGGCAAAGGCTCTTCCTATGGCAAAGCAACGACACATCATGAAAAGCTTTGGCCAAAGGTTGAGGGCGGCGGTGGTGGCGGATGTCCTGTTCTAACGTTCGCAATCAAGCCGGAAAATTTTATCGACGATGGCGAACAAGCGTACCTTGCCTTAGAGGAAAGAGTTGAAGCGGAGAAAGCAGCTAAGAAGGCCGCCAAGAGAGCAGCCAAGAAGGCCGGCTTAGTGACGGAAGAGGATGATGAAGACGAGGAATGACAGACTGCACCGCTCGGCGCATGTCGCCTTGCGCGGTGCATTCTCAATCCGAAGCTCCGCAGCAGCACGACGCGACGCCCCAGCTCGCCCGCTCTACACCGGCGGCGGATTGCGGGCGATGAAGGTCGAGCGCTGGTGCCAGTAGGGATAGGGCAGCGTCACCTTGCTGGCCTCGTCCAGCCTGGCGACCTGATCCTTGGTCAAGGACCAGCCGACCGCGCCGAGGTTTTCGCGCAACTGCGTCTCGGTGCGCGCCCCGATGACAAGCGTGGCGACGGTCGGCCGCTGCAGCAGCCAGTTCAGCGCGATCTGCGAAACGCTCTTGCCGGTTTCCGCGGCGACCTCGTCGATCGCGTCCACGACGCGGTAGACGTGCTCGTCCGGCACCGGCGGACCCATATCGGCTGTTTGCGGCAGGCGGCTGACCTCGGGGCGCGGCTGGTCGCGCCTGATCTTGCCGGTGAGCCGCCCCCAGCCGAGCGGCGACCACACCACCGCGCCGAGTCCCTGGTCGAGACCGAGCGGCATCAGCTCCCACTCGTAGTCGCGTCCGATCAGCGAGTAGTAGGTCTGGTTGGCGACGTATCGCGGAAAACCGTATTTGTCGGCAACGGCGAGCGCTTTCATGAGGTGCCAGCCGGAAAAATTCGAGACGCCGACGTAGCGGATCTTGCCGGCGCGCACCAGGACATCGAGCGTCGCGAGCACTTCTTCGGGCGGCGTGAACGCATCGAAGCCGTGGAGCTGGAACAGGTCGATGTAGTCGGTGCCGAGCCGGCCGAGCGAGCCGTCGATGGCTGCAAGCAAATGCTGGCGCGACGAACCAAGATCGTTCGGTCCGTCGCCGAAACGGAACGTCGCCTTGGTCGAGATCAGCACCTTGTCGCGACGGCCCTTGATGGCCTGGCCGAGAACGCGCTCGGATTCCCCGCTGGAGTAGACGTTCGCGGTGTCGAACATCGACACGCCGGCATCGAGGCAGATGTCGACCAGCCGCCGCGCTTCGGTCGCATCGGTCTTGCCCCACGCGGCAAGACGGCCGACGCCGCCGAAGGTGCCCGTTCCAAAGCTGAGAGCCGGCACGGTGAGCCCTGACAATCCCAAGCGTCGGTATTCCATCTAAAATCCCCCCACATCGATCTGGTTTGGCGTCGTCGGTGATCCCCTCGGGACTCTGCTTTGGCGAGGCCGGCGCCTGCGGCTGACCGATCAGCGCCGCCGCGGGATCGTAACCCAGGGAGGCGCCGATACAATCGCGCGCGGGATGGTCAGGTAGAAGTCGACGTGGCTTGACAATGATTCTTTCCGAGGCATTGCACGTCGGAGTTCACGTTTTCCACGCCTTTCGGAACGATGCGGCCAGGTTCACACGCCCCCGAGTTCACGCGCCCGGAGCACCCACTATTCCCTGAAAGTAATAGCTGCGGTTCGAGCCGTCATAGGCACCGGACTTCATGCAGCAGGCCTTGAAACCTGCGTCCGGAGCCGCACGGGCATAGATCGTTGCGGCCGAGTTTTTCGGCCAGTTCGACGCCGCCGTGGACGAACCGCGCTCCACGCTTGACGTGGGTTTCCGAGGGGAAAGACTTCCGCCGCTTACGCGAAACGCTGAAAGCAGGGGAGGTTTTCGAAATCGCGATGCTTGCGCATGATAACCTCCATCGTTGAAAACGCGGCTCTCCGCCGCGCGTTGTCGATATCACGGGCATCGGCGCGCCGGAAGTCGTGCAGCCCCAAATTGCCGCCCGTTGTCCGGCACTCGGCCGTGTCGTGAACGTGATTTCGGCAAAATGGCGGAGCCGCCTATCGTAACGTTATGAGGCCGATCGCCGGCGTCTGCTCGGGACGCCCGTCTCGAGCGGGTCGCCCGCTGCGATCGGCGCGGCGACAAATCATGTGAAGCAACTATCGTCCCCTTTTGCTGGAGAGCCTTGTGCGCATTGAGGTCAATGGAACGCAGATCTATTTCGACGTCGAAGGTACCGGACTCGAAATCGGCGACGGCCAGCTGAAGAAAAAGCCGACCTTGATCG
The DNA here is from genome assembly GCA_963756215.1 of uncultured Alphaproteobacteria bacterium. Classification (GTDB taxonomy): domain Bacteria; phylum Pseudomonadota; class Alphaproteobacteria; order Rhizobiales; family Xanthobacteraceae; genus Bradyrhizobium. Next base: position 912,530 of record CAVWMY010000010.1, read on the forward strand.
CGCTGCACGGCGGACCCGGCTTCGATCACGGCTATCTCAGACCGGGGCTTGGTCCGCTGCGGGACCACGCCCAGGTGATTTACGTGGATCAGCGCGGCCAGGGGCGTTCGGCGCGGCCGCCGATCAAGTCCTGCACCCTCGAGCAATGGGCCGACGACATTGCCGCGTTTTGCGAAACGCTGGAAATTGCCCGTCCCGTGGTGTTCGGTCACTCCGCCGGCGGCTTCGTCGCCATGCACCTGGCGATCCGCCATCCCGAGCTCGTCGGCGGCCTCATCCTGTGCGGCAGTTCGCCCAGGCTGGCACCGATCGAGGACGGCGGACCTCCCGCGCCGACGCTGGCTTCGCGCGCCGGACCTGATGTTCTTGCGGTCGCCGGCCCGGTCTTTTCCGGCGCGATTACGCCGGAAAGCCTGGCGGCGTTCACCGAAAAGGTCATGCCGTTCTATGCAGGTCCATCGCATATGGACGTGTCGCAACGGATTCTCCCGCTCTCCTCCGCCAATGTCGACGTCATGCGCCACTTCTTCGACAAGCTCGCGGCGTCCTACGACGTGGTCGAGCAATTGCCCCTCATCGAAGCCCCCACGCTCGTAATGGTCGGACAACACGATTGGGTCGCGCCGCCGCGCGCGAGCCGCGCCATCACCCGCGGTATTCCGAATGCGAAAATGGTGGAGATCGCGGGTGCCGGACATTACCCGTTTTCCGAAGAGCCGCAGCGGTTTCTGGCGGAGGTCGTGGCATTCCTGCGGGATCTGACCTAGTCGCCGCCACGGTTGCAAAGCAAAGCGGAAGGCGCGCGGACCTTCGCCCGCCGACGGCAAATCACTGATTTGCCTGTCCAGTCCTCGCTTGAAAAATATTCCGCTGTTCTTCCGACCCAAATCATCGGCTTATCCCGCGCGTCTCATCCCTCACGAGGGGCGTATCGCGATCGTCACGAACGTTGGGATGGGATGCGGTGGACGCGGCAGCGTCGTCGCGCGCGGCGTTGCAGGGCGGATTTTCCATTGCGCGAAAGTCCGTGAGCATTTCGCCGGCGCGTGGACGAACGGCGCTTCAACGCCTCGATTGAAATGCGGTCGGCAGCACATGGCCAATCGCGGATCGGTCGAGGTCGCTGCGGACGGCAAAAGCGTGTGGTTCCGGCACCCGTTGCTGGTGCTAAACCGGCGGAGGTGTACGAGCCCAACCGGGCGCGACAACACCATCAATCCGCCGGTGACGGTGGCAAGACGAATTCGTCGCCGGGAAGAGCGCGCCATAAGCCGTTAAAACCATCGCGCAGGAAACGCCGGGTGTTTTCGGTGAACCTGTGGTGACTACCGTGTGCTTACTACCCGTTGCACACGGGCTGCGGGTGCACCGTGCACCCGGCGTTTCCCGCGCCCTCCCTTGAGGGTCGCGCTGCGTCCCTCTTGGGATCGCTCGCGCCCTCGTTTGAGGGTCGCGCTGCGTCCCTCTTGGGATCGCCCGTCGTTATTTGGGGCGAATGATTTACAAAACCCGGGCGCATCGCGCCGCGAGAGCGTGAACGCACGCTCCATCGTGACGGCTGACCATGGAGCACGAGTAGCCCGCATGAGCGCAGCGATATGCGGGGCAATCCTTCCCGGATATCGCAGAGCCTGTCATCGGGCGCGCGTTCGCGCGACCCGTTGGCTCATCCGAGCTACACCGATCAACACGGAGGTCTTCTTTGCTGCTGCCCGCAACAACCCGGCGCAACCGTAGCCCGCATGAGCGAAGCGATATGCGGGGCAATCCTTTCCGGATATCGCTCCGCTCATCCGGGCTACACCGATCAACATCATTGGCGGGGAGCGCCTATCCACGGGCGCCCGCAACGGTGGCGGGCATGACCTCGGGATCGAGCAACCGTAGCCCGCATGAGCGAAGCGACATGCGGGGCAATCCTTCCCGGATATCGCTCCGCTCATCCGGGCTACACCGATCAACATCATTGGCGGGGAGCGCCTATCCACGGGCGCCCGCAACGGTGGCGGGCATGACCTCGGGATCGAGCAACCGTAGCCCGCATGAGCGAAGCGATATGCGGGGCAATCCTTTCCGGATATCGCTCCGCTCATCCGGGCTACACCGATCAACATCATTGGCGGGGAGCGCCTATCCACGGGCGCACGCAACGGTGGCGGGCATGACCTCTGCATCGAGCAACCGTAGCCCGCATGAGCGAAGCGACATGCGGGGCAATCTTTCCCGGATATCGCTTCGCTCATCCGGGCTACACCGGTCAACATTGGCGGGGAGCGCCTATCCACGGGCGCGCGCAACGGTGGCGGGCATGACCTCTGCATCGAGCAACCGTAGCCCGCATGAGCGAAGCGATATGCGGGGCAATCCTTTCCGGATATCGCTCCGCTCATCCGGGCTACACCGATCAACATCATTGGCGGGGAGCGCCTATCCACGGGCGCACGCAACGGTGGCGGGCATGACCTCTGCATCGAGCAACCGTAGCCCGCATGAGCGAAGCGATATGCGGGGCAATCCTTTCCGGATATCGCTCCGCTCATCCGGGCTACACCGATCAACATCATTGGCGGGGAGCGCCTATCCACGGGCGCACGCAACGGTGGCGGGTATGACCTCTGCATCGAGCAACCGTAGCCCGCATGAGCGAAGCGACATGCGGGGCAATCTTTCCCGGATATCGCTCCGCTCATCCGGGCTACACCGATCAACATCATTGGCGGGGAGCGCCTATCCACGGGCGCACGCAACGGTGGCGGGTATGACCTCTGGATCGAGCAACCGTAGCCCGCATGAGCGCAGCGATATGCGGGGCAATCCTTTCCGAACGTCGCGGAGCCTGTCATCGGGCGCGCGTTCGCGCGACCCGTTGGCTCATCCGGGCTGCACCGATCAACATCATCGGCGGCTGGGGCGGAACCGGGCGTCGGCAACCGCCCACGCGAAGGTGCCACCTTGCCGCTGCCTGCAATCGCAGCGGTGCTGTTTGGTCACAGGCAAACGGATTTGTCGAATTCGGTAAGATGTGACCGCCCCAACGCCGCGACTGGGAATATCTGTTATGATATTGATATCACTACAGCATTATCTAAAATGGAGGATTTTTCGCCACCCGATCTCGCGAGTTTTCACGTCTTTTCACCTATTTGTGATCGCATCTCAAGGACCTGAGGTCGAATCCCTACGTTGGAGACGTGGACGTATTGAACCTCTGGGCGAACGGTAGACACCAATCGCAAGAGGCTGCGGCGACGGGAGGCTTCGATGAACCACTCGATTTACAGCGCTGATCGTATGACCCACATCAAGATCGTGGTCATAGCGCTTGTCGCCGGTATCATCGTGGCTGGCTTCACGATTTCGACCCGTAGCACGAACGATGCCTATACGCAGACGGCGCGCGTCATCAAGGCCGGCAAGGCCGTGGCGGTGACGAGTTCGGATGCGAGCCTGGTCCGTTAAGGCCTTGGTCCGCTAACTCAGCGGTCCGTCGAGTTTGCAGAATTCACGTGGCGCTTTACCAGCCCCCCAAAGTTGCCACGTGAGTACGTAGAAGACCCCAACTACCCCAAGTTGACTATGGAAAACGCCCGCTCCCCACGGGCGTTTTCTTTTTTGGCGGGTGGAGGGATCGCGCGTGAAAAGGCGCTAGCGCGGCGGCGCCGACGCGGGCGGCACGGCCTCGATCAGCTTGCCGGTAAAAATCGGCGCCGAATGCGGATTACCGTCGGGCGAGCCGCCGGCCTGTTCGAGCGTCACGGCGAAGGTCGCGGCGTTGATGGTGGCGGCATCGAAGGCCGACAACGCCGGGGGGGCGGTGAATTCATTGCCGAGCACGCCGAGCGAGCGCGGCGCCGGCAACTGGTCGGAGATCAGCCAAAGCTCGAAACTCTTGTCGGGCGCCGGCGCGTCGCCGACCCGGCGCACGGTGAAATTCTTGGTCGCGCCGTCAACCGTGAGAATGAACCCGGGCGACTCGCCGTCTTTCTGCAGCACGGCGACATATTGCCCGGACAATGGCGCCGGCGCGGCAGGTACCTTGACCTCGACAATCTGGGTTCGGGGCTTGGGACGAAGTCGGTCCGGAAGCAGATCGGGCCGATAAGCGCCGACCGTGATCAATCCGACCAGCGCGGCCGCGATCGCCGTCATCGCCGTCGCGAGGTTGCGCCAGCGCCGCGCCTGCGCGGACAACCGGACCACATTGGACGTGTCGATCGCAACCGCCGGCCGTTCGGCACGCGGCGGTACCGGCGCCGGTTGCGCCTGCGGCAACACGATCGGCGCCTGTGGTTCGGAGAGTCCGGCCGCGGCCCTGATTCTGTCCCAGACCTCCGGCCGCGGCTCGACCGATCCGACCATGTCGTTGAGGGCGCCGAGCTTCTGCGCCCATGCCTCGACCATCGCCGCGAAATCCGGGTCAACGGACATCATGGTCTCGACCTGCGCCCGCTCGTCGGCATCAAGCGTGCCGAGCGCGTATTCCGCTGCGAGCGCGATATGGTCTTCGCTGTAGGCCATCATTCAGAGTCCGAGACACTCCCGAATATCCATCATGCTGCGGCGCAGCCAGGTCTTCACGGTATTGACTGGCGTGTCGAATTTCGTCGCCAGCTGCTCGCGGCTCCAACCGTTGTAATAGGCCAGCAGCACGAGCTTCTGCCGATCCGGCTCCAGCCGTCCGACGCATTCCAGCAGTCGCTTCAATTCTTCGGTCATTTCCCGGCGCGACAGCGGATCCGGGCTGTCCGCAGCCACTTCCATCGCCGCCGGCTCTTCCTCGATCGAAACTTCGCTTCGTTTGCGCACGACATCGATGGCGCGATTGCGCGCGATCGATGCCATCCACGTGATCGGCGACGACAGGCCGGGATTGAAGCGCCCGGCGTTATTCCAGATCTTGACGTAGGCCTCCTGAATGACCTCCTCCGCGAGGTCCTGTCGCCGCAAGATACGGAGCACGACGCCATAAAGTTTCGCGCGCGTGGCGGCGTACAGGCGCTCGAAAGCGACCTCATCCCCCTTCGCTACCGCAGCGATCAGCCAGACCAGCTCAGCCGGCGTCAGCATTCAGTATCCTCGGATTGGCGATGCCCCATCGCTCCTGTCGACCGCCGCAGCATGCCGGACCTGCCGCATCATAGCCTGTGCCGAACCGCTCCACCACGGCGGCGATGGCGAGCCTGTGGACATCAAAAAACGAAAACCCGGACCTCGCGGCCCGGGTTTTCCGATGGTCGGCACAAACGGCCGCAAGCCGGTCAGGCGATCGCCCCGATACGGGCGCGCATAAGTCCGATGCTGTCGAGATCGGCCTGCTCGCGGGCGCTTTCCTCGGCGCGCTCGCGGGCCTGGTCGCGCTCGTCGAGCAGTTCGACTTTCTTGAGCTCCTCGAAGGCCTCCGACAGCAGGCTTTTGGCGTCTTCGAGCTGAATCCGCAATTCGTCGGCCGAGCGGGTCAGATTTTCCCGACGCTGGATCGCCGCCTTGGCATAGGTCGGGTATGCGAAGTGCGTCGGATCGTTGATCCCGGCGCGCTCCTGTTCGGTTTGGATTTCGCGTTCGAGGTCGACCGACATGCGCTGGAAATCGGCGATCATGCCTTCAATCTGGGCGACCCTTCGACGCTTCTCGTCGACCTGAAATTTCTTCAGGCGGATTAGCGTTTCACGTGACTTCATCGACTCATACTCCCCAGAAGTCCCAACCTCAACGCGGGACAGAACCGGCATCCCAACGGGGTCCCACCGGCACCTCTACTCTGCGGCAGATGATGGCCCGACAAAGTTAGCGTTCCGTTTCCAAACTTCCGAGGATTTGCTCCAGTTGCCGATATCCGTCGCCCAGACCGGCGACCTCGTCCTTGCCCTGGCGCAAAAAACCTTCCAGCGGCTCATGCAGCCGGATCGCCTCGTCCACCTCGGGGCTCGATCCCGCCCGGTAGGCCCCGAGCCGGATCAGTTCTTCCATATCGGCATAGGTCGCCATCACCTGGCGGGCTCGCATGATGGTCGGCAGGAAGGCGGGATCGGCCGACTTCGGCATGGTACGGGAGACTGATTTCAAAATATTGATGGCCGGAAACCGCCCGCGCTCGGCGATCGATCGCTCCATCACGATATGGCCGTCCAGGATGCCGCGAACCGCGTCCGCGATCGGTTCGTTGTGGTCGTCGCCGTCGACCAGCACGGTAAAGATGGCGGTGATGCTGCCCGGGCCGACCCCGGGCCCGGCGCGCTCCAGCAGTTTGGGCAGCTCGGTGAAGACGGTCGGCGTGTAGCCCTTGGCTGTCGGGGGTTCGCCCGCCGACAGGCCGATCTCGCGCTGCGCCATCGCGAAGCGCGTGACCGAATCCATCAGGCACAGCACCGATTTGTCTTCATCGCGGAAATATTCGGCGATCGCGAGCGTCAGATAGGCGGCCTGCCGCCGCATCAGTGCCGGCTCGTCCGAGGTCGCCACCACCACGACCGACCGCGCCAGTCCGGCGTCGCCGAGGTCGTCCTGCAGGAATTCCTGCACCTCGCGGCCGCGTTCGCCGACCAGCCCGATGACCGTGATATCGGCGGCCACGTTGCGCGCCAGCATCGACAGCAACACCGACTTGCCGACGCCGGAACCGGCAAAGATGCCGAGCCGCTGGCCGCGGCAGCAGGTCAGGAAAGTATTAAGTGCACGGACGCCGAGATCGAGGGGAGCGCCGACCCGCTTGCGCGAATGCGCCGGCGGCGGCGGGTTGCGATAGCTCATCGGCGAGGGTCCCTGCTCCAAAGGTCCCTTGCCGTCGATCGGCTGTCCCATCGCATTGACGACCCGGCCGAGCCATGACGGCGCGGGGCGCACCTGGCTCGCGGCATTGGCGATCACCGCCCGGCAACCGCGCCGGACGCCCTCCAACCCGGCGAACGGCATCACCACCGCATTGTTTCCGGAGAAGCCGATGACCTCGGATGGAATGAAGCGGTTGCTTCCTGTCTCGATCACGATACGGGCACCGACCGACATCGCGTGAATCGGACCCGCGATTTCGACCATCAAGCCGCGGACGCCTACCACGCGCCCATAGATGTTGACGCCATCAATGTCGGCGATCTGCTGGGCGAGCGCCTTCATTGCGAAAACCTTAAGTTTCCGGGGACTAGGACGGGGCCTTTAACTTCGTGTTTACCCGCATCGTTAATCATTGCGTCACTGTCTTTGGTGACTGAGAGCGCTCGACCGTCAGAAGGAAGGCCGAGTTGCGGGAGTCGGTTAGACCCGCCTCTTAATGTGGAACTTGAACGAGAGCGGATACAAAAAACTGCTTTGGCGCAACATCTTATGGCGATTCGAAAAAAATTGCACGGCAAGAGCTTGCGTATCCGAATCAGATTTTGTTAACCATATGTCGTCAGGATCCGAATCAGTTGTGCAAAGGCGTTTTGAGTGCCGCAAGTGCGGCCGACCTGACGCCCGGGGCGGCGACTATAGGGGACTGGCATGCGCGTATTGCTGATAGAAGATGACAGCGCCGTCGCGCAGTCGATCGAATTGATGCTTAAATCCGAGAGTTTCAACGTCTATACGACGGACCTCGGGGAAGAAGGCGTCGATCTCGGAAAACTTTACGATTACGACATTATATTGCTCGACCTGAATTTGCCCGACATGTCGGGTTATGACGTACTGAAGCAGCTCCGGGTCTCAAAGATCAAAACACCGATTCTGATCCTCTCCGGTCTCGCCGGTATAGAGGACAAGGTCAAAGGTCTCGGCGTCGGCGCCGACGACTACATGACCAAGCCTTTCCACAAGGACGAACTGGTCGCCCGCATCCATGCGATCGTGCGCCGTTCCAAGGGCCACGCCCAGTCGGTGATCCAGACCGGCGATCTCGTGGTCAATCTCGACACCAAGACGGTCGAAGTCGGCGGCCAGCGCGTGCATCTGACAGGCAAGGAATACCAGATGCTGGAGCTGCTCTCGCTCCGCAAGGGCACGACCCTGACCAAGGAAATGTTCCTCAACCATCTCTATGGCGGCATGGACGAGCCGGAACTGAAGATCATCGACGTCTTCATCTGCAAGCTGCGCAAGAAGCTCGCCAACGCGTCCGAAGGCCGCAACTTCATCGAAACCGTGTGGGGTCGCGGCTATGTACTGCGCGAGCCGCACGAGCACGAAGAGCGCATTCCCGCCTGATCAGGTTTACGACGGGCCGCAAGGCTCGTTCCTCCCGACTGAACCCCCGCCGCAAATGGCGGGGTTTTTGTTTTGCTGCGCGAGGACCGATTTTTTTGAGTGCCCTCCGCTCTTGCCTCGTCGTGGCGCGCATGCCTGAATGGCTGACTCCAGCCCGCCGCAAATTAAGGCCGCACTATGAAACGCTCGCGCCGTGTCGTCCTGACGATGATGGGTAGTTCGGCCATCGGTGCGGTATCGATGGGATTTGTGCCGCGAACCGACTGCGGTCCCGGGCTTGCCGTATTGCCCGGACCGGATGGCAAGCCCTATTGCCGGCCGGCCTATGGCGGCTTCGGGGGCACTCCGCAACGATTGCACGGCCATGGTCATGGTCACGGCCATGCGCACGGTGGCGGCTAGCGGGCACCAATGCGTCGCATCGTCTGCCCCGAGCGAGATGACTGGCGCGTCACCGCCGACCAATACGGGTTTGATTTCCATACCCTCGACGGCGAGCGCTATTGGGACGAGCGCGCTTACTATGCGTTTACGCTCGACGAGATCGAACGTCAGATCGAAGCGCCCACGGCCGAGATCGATGCGATGTGCCTCGAACTCGTCGGACGGGCGGTTGAAGACGAGGAACAACTGCAGCGACTGAAGATACCGGAAGCTTTTTGGTCGCTGATATCCGAAAGTTGGCACAACGATGAAGCCAGCCTCTATGGGAGGCTCGACCTCAGCTTCGACGGCCGCGGTCCGGCGAAACTGCTGGAATACAATGCGGATACCCCGACATCGATCCTCGAAGCGGCGGTATTTCAGTGGACCTGGCTCGAACAGGCGATCGAGCGGCAAATCATTCCATCACGCGCCGACCAGTTCAATTCGATTCATGAACGGCTGATCGAGGCCTGGAAGAAATTCGGCGTCGGCCGTCACGTCCACTTTACGGGAATGACCGAGAACATCGAGGATGCCGGCACGCTGGCCTATCTCGAGGACACCGCAAGGCAGGCCGGTCTGGCGACGACCCTGATCGACATTGCCGACATCGGACTGCGCGACGATGGCCGCTTCGTCGATCTCGACGATCGCCCGATCGAGCTGTCGTTCAAGCTCTATCCCTGGGAATGGATGTTTTGCGATGTGTTTGGCGAACAGCTCATAACGGCGCCGACGCGCTGGATCGAACCGCCCTGGAAGGCGATTCTTTCCAATAAGGGCATGCTGGCGCTGCTGTGGGAGATGTTTCCGGATCACCCCAATTTGCTGCCGGCGTTTTTCGAGGGCGACCCGAAGGCCATGCAGCTTGGCGCTTCCTTCGTGCGCAAGCCGCTTTATTCGCGCGAGGGCGCCAACGTCTCGCTGGTCAGCGAAGGCGTGACCGTGGTGGCACAACAGGGGCCTTACGGCGCGGAGGGATTTGTTCGGCAGGCCTTGGCATCCCTGCCCGACTTCTCCAATCAATATCCGGTGCTCGGGAGTTGGTTGATCGATCACACCCCATGCGGCTTGTCGATCCGCGAGGACGAAAATCCGATTACCGGCAATACGTCGCGATTCCTGCCGCATGCGATTCTTTAGAGCAGCGATTCGGAAAAGTGGGCACGACGCGAGTTAACGCGCGATCGAAGCAACGGCCTTCAACCCGTGGGCCATTGCACCGGCACGACCGGACCGGACAGCATTGGGGCTGTAGAGCCCGCGCCGTTCGGGATGGGGCTTGAATGCATCGCTCAGCCCGACGACCGTCTCCGCCGCACCCAGGACCAGAAAGCCGTCGGGCTCCATCAGCCTGGCGAGGCGATTGAAAATACCGATCTTGGTATGCTGGTCGAAATAGATCAGGACGTTGCGGCAGAAGACAATGTCGAAGGCGCCAAGATGGGAAAAGTCCTGCAGCAGGTTGAGCTGCCGGAATTGGACCATGGCACGGATGTCGGCGTTGAGCTGCCAGAATTCGCCGGTTTGGGTAAAATACTTGACCAGCATCTGGATCGGCAAACCGCGCTGAACCTCGAATTGGCTGAACATGCCGGATTTGGATTTTTCCAGCACGGCCTGCGACAGATCGGTCGCCAGAATCTCGACCCGCCATCCCGCCAGCGTCGGCGACATTTCCTTCAGGCACATCGCGATGGAATACGGCTCCTGTCCGGTTGAGGATGCCGCGCACCAGATGCGGAGCGAACGGCGGCCAGCGCGCGCCTGCAACAGCTCCGGAAGTATCGTGCCCCGCAAGTGATCGAAAGGAACCTTGTCGCGAAAGAAGAACGTCTCGTTGGTGGTCATCGCCTCCACCACTTCGGTGGTGAGCGCGTCCGCCCCGCCCTTCAGTTTCGCAACCAATTCGGGCAATCCCGGCAGATTTGCCTTTCGCGCCAGAGGAAGCAACCGACTCTCGACCAGGTATTGCTTGTCCGCGGACAGATCGAGCCCCGAGCGTTCTTTCAGGAACCTGCGCAAGAATTCATAGTCCATCGGCGTCACGATCGATCTCCCGAAAAGAGTTCGAACGAGTTTCGGCGCAATTTGATTGAGCGGCAGCACGGCAGAACAAATTCCCGCATTCGTGGCTGCGCCGGGCATTCCCCACACTACGCTGGTGGCTTCGTCCTGGGCGATCACGCTGCCGCCGGCCGCGACGATCTCGGTGCCGCCGCGCATGCCGTCCGACCCCATGCCGGTCAGTATCAGGGCGAGAATACCGCCGTGCCATATATCGATCGCGGAAGCGAACAATGGATCGACGGCGGGCTTGCAGAAGTTGACTGCCGGGCCGTCGTCAAGGGCGATCACGGCATCGACGCCGTGACGCACGACCCGCATATGCCGTCCTCCGGGGGCCAGATAGATCTGGCCGGCCTTGATGATCTCGCCGTCGACGCCTTCGCGCGCCGGACGGCGGCTCGACCGCGCCAGATGTTCCGCGAGGATTGTCGTAAACGTGGGCGGCATGTGCTGGGTGATGAGCACCGGTACGCGATCGATCACCGGGCCGATATCCGCGACGAGTGTCATCAGCGCCTGCGGGCCTCCGGTCGATGAGCCGATCAGAAGCACGCGCGGCGCTTGCGGGCTGAAAGGGCGACGTGAGGCTTGCAAAGCGCCGTGCGAAGCCAGCGGCGGCCTGGGCGACGGTTCACGGAGCCGGTCGAGGCTCGGCGCCAGCGGCGGACTCGCAGCCGGCGCGATGCGACGGACCTTGCCGCCGAGCGATCGGATCTTCTGAATGAGGTCGTGATGAAACGTCTCGGCCGCAGTCGGTTCCCGGGTGCTTTCAGGTTTCGGGATGTAGTCGGACGCGCCGAGCGCCAACGCCTTGAAGCTGATCTCCGCGTTGCGGCGGGTCAGGGTCGAGGCCATGATGATAATGAGGTTGCGCTTCTTCGCCAGCAACAAAGGCAGCGCGGATATGCCGTCAAGTTCCGGCATTTCGATATCCAGCACCGCAACGTCGGGATTGATCCGCTCGATCTGGTTGACCGCGTCACGGCCCGTACGCAATGAGGCCGCCACGACCATGTCAGGCTCCGACGCAATCCAGCGGGAGATCAACCCCCTGATAACCACGGAGTCGTCGACCACCATCACCCGCAGCGGTTCTTGCCGCGAGGGATGCGTGGTCGAGGAACTGGTCAACGCAATACTCATTGCCCACCGGCTGCGGCTCGAGCGGCTCTACCGAAACGACGACGCCGAGGGCCATTGGGCCGCCGGATAACCGTGCGATCAGATAAGGCCGACTTCCTGGAACTTCGCCGTGACGATATCCTTGTCGAACGGCTTCATGATGTATTCGTTGGCCCCGGCATGCAGCGCGCGCGCGATATGGGCGACATCGTTTTCGGTAGTACAGAATACTACCTTGGGCCGGTCGCCACCGGGCATGCGGCGTAGATTGCCGAGGAATTCATAGCCGTCCATGACGGGCATGTTCCAGTCGAGCAGGATTGCCTCAGGCAAGCCGCGCTTGCAGATCTCGAGCGCCTTCTCGCCATCCTCGGCTTCCACGATCTGGAAATCCAGTCCTTCCAGGATGCGTCGTGCGACCTTGCGGATGACGCTTAAATCGTCGACCACCAGACATGTTTTCATCACAGCCTCTGCTTCTTCATTGCCCGGAAAGGGACGTTTCCATTGCTAATAGATGCGATGCGCCGGTCTTTGATTACGCCGCCAGCTGCACCGGAACGATTTCGAGAACGCGATCGACATCGAGCACGACCATGAGTTGGCCGTCGAGGCGGTGAACGCCGCCGGCGAGCTTGGCCATGCGCGGATCGAGGTTGACGGGATTTTCCTCGCGGCTGTCGTCAGGCAGCGTCAGTACCTCGCCGATTTGATCGATCAGGAGACCATATGATTCGCCGCGCAGATCGACACCGACCGCCATCGGCGGTTTACCATCTTCGTTTTTCGGCAGGCCGAGACGGGCGCGCATGTCGACCACGGTGACAATGCGGCCGCGCAGGTTGAGCACGCCGGCGATTTCGCTGGACGACAGCGGCACCCGCGTCAGCCGCTCCGGCATGAACACGTCCTGTACGCGCGAGATCGGCAGTCCGAACAGCTGCCCGCCGATCATCGCGGTGACGTATTCGGCAACGGTGCCCTGGGTGGTTTGGATCTTGTTGGTCATGTCGGCATCTTCCTTCATACGTCCGGGCCGGACTCATCCACGCCGGGCTGGACTCGTTCATGCCCGGCTGGCTTTGTTAATGCCCAGCTGAACCTGATTTCGTGCTGACCCAAACTCGTTTCATGCCGCTCGGCTGAGTTCTGCAGTCTGTTCCTTAAGGGCCGCGATCAGGCCCGGGCGATCGAACTTGGCGACGTAATCGTGGAACCCGGCGAGCCGGCCGCGTTCGATCGCCGCCGGCGAAACCATCGAGGACAGCGCGATGATCGGCATCGCGCTGAGGTGCTGATCGGCCCGGATCGTCTCGGCAAACTCGAACCCGTTCATGTCGGGCATCTCGATATCGGTCAGCACGACGTTGAAGACCTGACCCGAGCGCAGCGCCGCCAGGCCTTCCTGCGCATTGGGTGCGACCCGCACTCGGTAGCCCGCCGCCTTGAGGACCGGCGCCAGCATGTTGCGGAAGAACGCGGAGTCGTCGACCAGGAGTACCGACTGCGCCGACGCAGAGGCGCGCATCTCCTTGCGGGCGAACCAGTCGGCGAAGGCCATCGGCAGGAAGTGCCCGACGTCGATCACCTCGGTGGCCAGTCCCTTGATCACAGCGGAGCCGAGGATGCCATCCTGCTGACCGGTGACCTCGATGTTGAGCCGTTCCTCGACGATGTCGATGATCTCGTCGACCACGAGCCCCATCGAGCGGCCGTCGTCGGCGAACACCAGGATCGGCTGGGCGCCGGAGGTAGCGACGCTGACGCCGGTCATCTGCACCAGAGGCATCAGCTGGTCGCGATATTGCACCATGTAACGGCCGTTGGAGAGTTCGATCTTGTCGGCGGCGATTTCCTCCAGCCGGGTCACGAGCCCGAGCGGCACCGCTTTCGGTTGCGCCGTGCCGGCGCGGAACACCAGAAGCGAGGTCAACTGCTCGGCGGCGGAGGCCCGCGAGGCCGCGCTGTCCTCCGCGATCTCGTGGCTGGCAGCGACCGAGGTGCCCAGCGCCTTGGCGATCCCGTTGGGGTCGATGATCATGATGACCGCGCCGTCCCCCAGGATGGTATTGCCCGAGAACATCTCGATATGGCGCAGCTTGGTCGACATCGGCTTGACCACGATTTCCTCGGTGTGGAAGACGCCGTCGACCACGATGCCGAAGGTCTGGCTGCCGACCTGGGTCACGACGATGAAGCCGTTCTCGGGATCGGACGAGCTGCCGTCGTCGATCTTGAGCAGCTTCTTCAAATGCATCAGCGGTAGCAGCTTGTTGCGCAGGCGCAGAACCGCTGTGTCCTTGATACGCTCGATGCGGTGCTCGGAATTGGCCCGTGCCCGCACCAGTTCGACCACCGACAGCTGCGGAATCGCAAAGCGGTCGCCGGCGGCCTCCACGATCAGCGCCGAGACGATCGCAAGCGTCAGCGGAATCTTGATGGTCACGCTGGACCCCTCGCCGGCCACCGACTTGACGTCGATGGTGCCGCCGATCTGGTCGATATTGGTGCGCACCACGTCCATGCCGACGCCGCGGCCGGATACGCTGGTCACCACGGCCGCGGTCGAGAAGCCCGGCGCGAAGATGAACTTGTGGATCTGCGCTTCGGTCATCTTCTCCAACTCCGCCTCGGTGACGAGGCCATTGGAGATCGCTTTCGCCTTGATACGTTCGGTGTTGAGCCCGCGACCATTGTCGGCGATGCAGATGATGATGTGGCCGCCTTCATGATAGGCCGACAGCCGGATGGTGCCCTGCTCCGGCTTGCCACAGGCCAGCCGTTCGGCGGGCGTCTCCAGCCCGTGATCGGCCGAGTTGCGCACCATATGCGTGAGGGGATCCTTGATCAGATCGAGCACCTGGCGGTCGAGTTCGGTGTCGGCGCCGTGCATCTCGAGCTCGATATGCTTGCCGAGTTCGCCGGACAGGTCGCGCACGATCCGCGGCAGCTTCTGCCAGGCATTGCCGATCGGCTGCATCCGCGTCTTCATGACGCCTTCCTGCAGTTCCGCCGTTACGTTCGACAGCCGCTGCAGCGGCACCTTGAACTCGGTATCCTCGTTGCGCCTGGATATCTCGAGCAGCTGGTTGCGGGTCAAGACCAGCTCCGACACCATCGTCATCAGGTGTTCGAGCGTATCCACATTCACCCGGATCGACTGATTGGCGACCTTGTCGCCCTCCGCGACCTCGGCCTCGCCGCCCGATTTAGCGGGCGCGGGCTTCGATTCCTTTTTCAACGACGCAACCTGCGGTGCCGGTGCAGCCTTGACTTCGGGCGGTGCAGGCTCGGGCTCGGCCGACGGCACAAGCGGCGGAGCAATCTCGATTGCGGTCTCGCGGAAGGCGCGCTCCAGTTCATCCAGCGACACCTCGCCGGGACGCAGCTCGCGCTCCAACGTCTGCGGCACCAGGGTGCCCTGTTGCGCCGAAGGCGCCGGGGTGACCGGTGCAGCCTGCGGGAGCGGCGTCGCCTCCACGCCGCGTTCGACCATCTCATGCAGCTTGATGATCAAATCCTGATCGGCGCCTTGGGGCTCGGTCTCGGTAGCCTCGAGCCCGGCCAGGATTTCCTTGATGCGATCGATGCTGGCAAGGATCAGGCTGACCGCCTCCCCCGTGACCGGCATGCCGTCGCGAAATTTGCCCATCAACGTCTCGCCGGCATGCGCAAGCGCTTCCAGCCGGGGTAATCCCAGGAAACCGCACGTTCCCTTGATGGTATGGACAAGGCGGAAGATGTTATCGAGGATCTTGGCGTTGTTCGGGTCTTGCTCGAAACGCACCAATTGATTGTCGACCGTATCCAGGCTCTCGCTCGTCTCGGTCAAAAACTCCCGTAACAGATCATCCATGAAACCGACCCTGAACGCACGGGCATGCCACATCGACACGCCATTTGCAGTTTGGTCAGCTTCTATGCAAAGCGTTTAATATTGGTTGAGTAGTTGCAAAAGAACTCGCCCAATCAGATAGGTAAGATCGCGCCCCGCAATCTCCGGCAGGGCGATTAACCGCCGGTTAAACAATTCAGGCAGCGGTCACGACGATCGCGTCGCCTTCGGGCGCCAAGCCAACCTTCAACCCGCAGGAACTCGGCCAACAGCCGCGTGTAGTAGGGCTGCACGGCGTGAGCGTCGACGCTCGAACCCTGGCTTGCCAAGAGATCGGCGATGTTTTGCGGTATCCGCGCGTTCAATCCGGTTGCCGCGACGCGGAAGCCGATCGCGTCACCCTCGCCCGTCTGATCCACCGTGATCACGCCGCCGCGCGGGATGGTCTGCTGCGCGATTACCATCATGTTCAGCAGGAGCTTGACCCGGTTTTTCGGAAGCAGCACGCGCGGCAAATTCCACACGATCGTGGTCTTGGCGTCCTCCAGGTGACCCCGCGCCATGTTCTGGGCGTCGCCGAGGTCGATCTGGGCGCCTGACGAGCCGGCGGCGCCGAAGGCCAGCCGGCAGAATTGCAGGCGCGCGGAAGCGGTCTTGGCGCTCTTGCGGATGAGGTCGAGGGCAAACTCGCGATCCTCCGGCTTGGGATCGTCGTCGAGCACCTCGAGCCCATTGACGATGGCGCCTACGGGACTGATGAGATCGTGGCAAACCCGCGAACACAACAGCGCCGCCAATTCGAGGGCGTCGGGGGCGGGACCGGGAGACGAAGTGCCAGACATAAGGTGTTCCTGGAAATCTGCACGGCAAGGATCAAGGCGAATCACGCCCGCCCGCTGGTTTGATACACTGCGGAGACGCGTCGCGCCAACCCGAGACAGGCCTCCGCGTTCCATTTCGGCTGCGGCGCGATCGCGGCGCAACTGCTATGAGAGGAACCGACAGGTAATGACCAACCGCAGCTGAGGCCGGTCCATGAATGAAGCACGTTCGTCAGGATACGTGATCGATCGCGACCGTGCGGCCGCGCTCATGGCGCCCTTGACCGATCTCGTGGCCCGGGCGGGCGCGGCGATTCTCGCCGTGAACCGCGCCGTCATGAAAGTCGATGGCAAATCGGACGGATCGCCGGTGACCGAGGCGGATATGACCGCGGACCGGGTCATTGGAGAGGGCTTGATGCGGCTGTTTCCAGGCATCCCGGCGCTGTCCGAGGAGCGTCTGCATCTGGCGAAAGCGCCTTACCGCGACAGCTTCTTTTTGATCGACCCGCTGGACGGCACCAAGGAATATGTCTCCGGCCGCAGCGAGTTCACGGTCAATCTCGCGCTGGTCACCAATGGGACGCCGCTGCTCGGCATCATCGGCGCGCCGGCGCTCGGACTGATATGGCGGGGGCTGGTGGGACAAGGCGCGGAACGGGTGACGCTGTCAGGTCGGGTTCAAGGCACCGTTGAGCCGATTCGCACCCGCAGCATCCCGAGAAACGGCGCTCCCTGGATTGCGGCCGTCAGCCGCTCGCACGGCGATGCCCAAACCGAGGCCTTCATCGAAAGCCGGCCGGGCGCCGTCCGGCTGCCGCTCGGCTCCGCGGTCAAGTTCGGCCGCGTGGCCGAGGGCGGCGCCGATATTTATCCGCGCCTAGCTCCGACCTGCGAATGGGATATCGCGGCCGGCCATGCCATCGTCACCGCCGCCGGCGGCAAGATCACCGATGCCCGGGGCGCAAGCTTGCGCTTCGGCGAAGGCCGGGAAGATTTTGTCGTGCCGGCATTCATCGCATGGGGTGACCCGGATGCAAGCTGAAGGCGAACTGCCGGGCAATACCAAATCCTGGATCGCGGCTATTCCGCCAGTGTTTGCATGAGCGCCGGCCAGCGCAGCATCGCGTTGCGCAACACCGGATCGGGGTTGGCGGCAAAGGCATCCCGGCTTTGCTCGCGACCGAACAGATACAACCGTTGCCCCGAAACCACCCAGAACAGCGGATTACCGGCAACGGTCACGCCGCGGGCGAGATCGATCGGATCATATCCGCCGAACTGGGGTCCGTAGATGTCTGGATGGGCCACGAACGAGGCGCGATTGCCCTCGTTGCGGAAGCGCCAGACCGCCCCTGCCTGGGACGCCTCAAACTCCTCACGGCCGCGTTCGGGCCGGGCGTCGGCGAAATAGGCCACGGGGTCGAACCCCTCGATGGCGAGCCCCGAGAACCGATTGACGACCACCCGTTCGGTGGTCGAGGCCCGTGCCGCAAATGGCAAACCGGCCTGTACGCCGAAACCTATCGCGGCAACGGCCGCCAATGCGACGATAAAGGCTATTCCGGGGCGCTGGCCATTTCTTTCCTGCCGTGGTGCCGTCATAGTTGGTGCCGATAACATTTCGAGTTGGGGAACAAGGGACGCAACCTAAAGCCGTGTTCGTTGGCGTCAGGTTAAGGCGGCGGCCGTGATTTCGATATCCAGGGGTTCTTTCATGAATTTTGCTTCTCGCCTTGCCGCGGTGACGCTAGCCGCCGTCATGTGCTGGACGGTACCTGCTTCCGCGCAGCAGCAGGGTCCCGAGTCGCCGCCGCCACGCCAGACCGCAGGGCCGAACACCTACGGCCCGGACGAACTGGTTAACGCCGGGCATCGATTCTTCGGCAACGTCTCGCGCGGCCTCGCCTCGGTGATCGAGCGCGCGGTCAGTCAATGGGGCCTGCCGAACGGTTACGTGTTGGGCGAGGAAGGCAGCGGCGCTTTTGTCGCCGGATTGCGATATGGCGAGGGCACGCTCTACACCAAGAACGCCGGCGATTTGCGCGTCTACTGGCAGGGACCGTCGGTCGGCTTCGACTGGGGCGGCGATGGCGCGCGGACCATGACGCTGGTCTATAACCTTCCTGCCACCGGTGCGATCTACCAGCGCTTTGTCGGCATCGACGGCTCCGCCTACATCATCGGCGGCTTCGGGATGACCGCACTGACCGCCAACAACATCGTGCTGGTGCCGATCCGCTCCGGCCTCGGGCTGCGGCTTGGCGCCAATGTCGGCTATCTTAAATACACGCCGCGCGCGACTTGGAACCCGTTCTGAGAACCCGTTCTGACCACTCGCCGATCCCTTTAATTTCGCGGAGCGGCTGCATTCTGGTTACGAATTCACGATAACGCGGCATTGGGCTGGCCTTCGGCCTATCGCTCATGGCATTGTGATTAACGAAAGGTTTCGATGGCGGGGGACGCCTGAACCTTCGTTCATTCGCGGCGCATAGCGGGGAGTTCGTTCATGGTCGAGCCGATCATGTATCTGGCGATCGGTTTTTTGGTCTCGATGCTGTTCGGGCTGATGATCTTGCCGCTGGTTCATAACCGCGCGGTGCGGCTGACGATCCGACGGATGGAAGCGGCAACGCCGATGTCGATGGCCGAAATCCAGGCCGACAAGGACCAGCTGCGCGCGGAATTCGCGATGTCGGCGCGACGTCTCGAGATCAGCGTCGAGCAACTCAAAAGCAAGTCCACCAGCCAGCTCGCCGAACTCGGCAAGAAGACCGATGCGATCAATCGCATGAAGCTCGAGCTCGGCGAAAAGAACGCCGCTATCTTTGCGCTCGAAGCACGCGAGAAAGCGGGCAAGGAGCAATTGCGCGCCACCGAAGAAGAGTTCACCGCCAAAACGGAAGCACTGCGCGGCGCCGAACGCGCGCTTTCCGACAAACAGAGCGAGCTTGCGAAAATCAATTCGGAGCTGTCCGACCGTTCGATGATGGCCGAGAGCCGCCAGCTCGAATTGTCCGCGGTGCGCGCCCAAATCGCTGAACTCAAGAACCAGGTTGGAGACGCCGGGAAGGAATTCGCCTCGACCCAGGCGCGGCTCGCCCAGGAGCGCGGCCAATCGGAAACCGCATCACGCGAGCTTGCCGAGGCTCGCGGCCGGGTCGAAGATCTGAGCCAGCGCGTCACCGGTCTGGACCGCCAGCTGATCGTCCAGGTCAAGGAAGCCGAAATGCTCGGCAACCGCGTCACCGATCTGGAAACGCGCCTCGCCACCCAGGGCAAGCTGCTCGCCGAACGAGACTATGAAAACAATCAACTGCGCCAGCTGAACGAAACCGCGGAACGCAATGCGCGCGAATTACGCGACCAGATCGCCGCCGTGACCAGCGGTAAATCACCGATGGTCGAGAAGCTCCGCAACGAAAAGGCGGCGCTCGAGGAGCAACTCTACGCCGCGCGTGACGAACGCGCCAAGCTGCAGCGCGACATCAACGCGATCCAGCAGCAGGCCGAGACCTCATGGTCGACCGAGCGGATGGAAAACGCGCTGTTGCGCGAGCGCATCAACGACATCGCCGCCGAGGTCGCCAAGCTTGCGATGACGCTGGAAGGTCCGAATTCGACGATCGAAGCCATGCTGGCCGCCGAACCGGTGAGCCCGGCAAAGACAACGGCGAAACCCGGCAATGGCGCCGCGGCCAGCGGAGCCGCTGCGAACGGCGGCGTTTCCGAGGGCGGGGGGACGACGCTGGCCGAGCGCATCCGCGCGCTGCAGTCTCACGCCTCCCGCGCCCGCCAGCAGGGGGCCTGAGCCTCTCGCCTTCGACAAATTTGTCTCTGACAGGATTTGCCCTGACAGCTTGACACTGGTACCCCGCACTTCGTAAATCGCGGGCTCTGACGTGCACCTTTGCGATCGGAAGTCGGTAGCGGCGACGATCGTGCACGAAATTCCCGGGCGCATAGCTCAGCGGGAGAGCGTTCCCTTCACACGGGAGAGGTCCAAGGTTCGATCCCTTGTGCGCCCACCATCCGCCTACCGATTTTCAAACCGCCGATCTTCGAGGCGATTTTGATTGGCCAGTCTCAAGCCTCGGTTGCGGATAGAACGATACGGGAACATCAGACTTCAATTACCGGTAAATCCGGCCCGTTTGTTCTGCGCTTGTTCTGATTGAACGTCATCGCCACGATCTTTCGCTCTGCTGGAGGCGATGACGCTAACCCGCGCGATCGGCAGTTCCAATGTCCGAACGCCGCCGAACGGGTACTTCATTGAGCGCCCGAACGGTTTGACCGATGCGGCCACCATTGCGCACAAATGATCGACCCAATGCCGACCGACCACCGTCATGGTCCACCTCCGCAAGCGGGCGGTCAGGCAACAGCAGGCGCAACAGCACGATCAGCAACGCCGAGGTCGCAAGAAACGCCAAGATGATGTCGGTCAGCGCGGTCATCGTACCACCGCCTTGAAAGCGCCAGGCGCAAAGGGTCCATCGCCGGAACGCGTCCGCGGGTTGAGCGACGGCGAGGTGTCCCGGCATTACGCGTCAGAGGCTGTCCCTCCCGGCGTATGTTTTCGAGATGACCGCAACCGCAACAGCATATGATTTTCATAAATGAACGGTCCTTTGGACCGGTTCGGCTTCGGACAATTCCGGTGCAAATCGCGCCGACGCCTGAACCAATCTGGTCCGCATGCAGCTTTGATGGCTCCCCGAGATTTGCTTTCGGGTCGAGAGAAAATCAGCCAGCCGCAATTCTAAACCCGAATGGCGTCCTCAGGCCCGGACCACAGAACCCCGACCGCGCTTTTAATGATTGCGCAATCTTCGGATATTGAACGCTCGAATTTACTTTGGGTCCGCGAAGGCCTTTTGCACGGCGGATGGTTCGGATTCGTCCCAACAACACCGTCGTTATATCGATCGGCGCAGGAGCGTGACACGATCTCGACATCGAACTCATTTCCAAAATTTCGCAGTAGCGTTTTCACGCGCGCACTGCGTACGGCGGATGGGTTGATCGCTCGTCCGCTTTCATCTCCGATGTCTTCCCTAGACGCCTACGAAGCAAGCCGCGCCTCAAAGCCACTTCCGACTAACCTGCCGCGAGCTTTCTTATCTTAACAAATCTGCGCCCGCGATCGAGACCGTGCGGCTTGATGCTACGCGACCGTTACAAATCTTCCTCGGACATTACGGATGACATCATCTCATCGGCTGGACGTGATCGCTGACAAACATCAACGCATGCTAACGAACTGGAAACGGCCTCGGCCGTCGCGTGTAAGCCAACGGTCGAACCCCTATCCTCGAAGACGGAGAATATTCCTTGTTTGCCTTTGATCACGTTCGATGTAACGCGGCGCCCGAGTGTCGAACAAACAACGGCAGGTCAGATCGTCGTAGTCGATAGCGACCCTGCGATTCTACAGCTGGTGTCGGGCTATTTTGAAAAACAAAATATCCCCGTGAGCGCCGCGTCCTCCCGAGGCGAACTGTATCGCCACTGCGTGAAAGGGGATGCCAGCTTGATAATTCTCGACCTGCAGTTCGGTAACGATGATGGACCGGAGTTGCTGAGAGAGATTCGGTCTCGTTCGGATGTACCGATCATCGTCACAACCGACGCCAGTCTCGAAGAAATCGATCGCATCGTTGGCCTCGAGTTCGGTGCGGACGACTATATCGCCAAGCCGTTTGGCGTTGGGGAATTGCTCGCGCGCGTCCGCGCTGTTCTGCACCGGCCGCAACGGTGGCGCGCCGCGCGGTGGCGGAATGCGGAGCGGGGTGGATACCGCTTTGACGGCTGGCAGCTTGAACGGCGCACTCGAAGGCTCATAGACCCACAAGGAACTGCCGTCATTCTCAGCA
This sequence comes from uncultured Alphaproteobacteria bacterium, assembly GCA_963756215.1. GTDB lineage: Bacteria > Pseudomonadota > Alphaproteobacteria > Rhizobiales > Xanthobacteraceae > Bradyrhizobium. The sequence continues at coordinate 934,864 of CAVWMY010000010.1, forward strand.
AAAACGAGTTTGCCTTGCTGCGCGCCTTTCTCGAAGCGCCGCAGCGGCCTCTCACGCGCGAACAGTTGCTGCAGGCGACAAAATGCTACGAAAACATCTTTGATCGTTCTGTCGACGTCCAGGTCTGCCGGCTGCGGCGCAAACTTGACTTCGATCCACGCGCGGTGATCCAAACCGAACGCGGCGTCGGCTACGTTTTCGCCCTGCCGGTCGAGTCCTACTGATCGAGAAGGACAGAGAGCAAAGCCGTGAGCAGAACCTTGCCGCCGCCCTACATCAGCACTTCGATCAGCCGCGGTCCCTTGTCTGCGACGCCTTCCGCCAGCGCCTTGACGAAATCGTCGACATTGTCGACCGAACGCGCCGGAACGCCCATACCCTTGGCGAGCGCGACGAAGTCGATGGTCGGGCGATCGAGCTTCAGCATGTCCTGAGCCCGCTTGCCGGGCTCGCCCGCGCCGACGCCGTCGAACTCGCCGCGCAGGATCTGGTAGATGCGGTTGGCGAACACGATGGTCAGCACGTTGAGGCCTTCGCGCGCCTGCGTCCACAGCGACTGGATGGTGTACATCGCGCTGCCGTCGCCGACCATGCAGATCACCTTGCGATCGGGGCAAGCCACCGCGGCACCGGTCGCGACCGGGGTGGAGAAGCCGATCGAGCCGCCCATGTTCTGCAGCCAGTCGTGCGGCGCGGCTGCCGCGGTCGGCGGAAAGAAACCGCGACCCGTGGTGATGGATTCATCGACGATGATGGCGTTTTCCGGAATGGCCATCGCAATCGCCTGGGCGATCGAGGCATGGGTCAGCGCGCCGGTCGGCTTTGAAAGCTCCGTCAGTTTTTGCGGCTTGACGTCCGACGGCTTGGCGCCGACCGCGACCGCCAGCGCCTCCAACGCCGCCACTGAATTCTCGCCCCACGACGTCATGCGGTGAACCTCGCAGCCCTCCGGCTTGAGCATGCTCGGCTTGTTCGGGTAGGCAAAGAATGCGACGGGGTCGTTGGCCTCGACCAGGATGATATGCTTGAAGTTCTTCAGGATCGGCAGCGCCTGTTCGATCACATAGGGAATGCGGTCGATCGAGAACCGGCCCCGCCCGCGCGCCATTCGCGGGTGATACGTTTGCCCCATCACCTTGCAACCGGTCTTGCCCGCAATCTGCTCGGCCAGCGTCAGCGCCTCCGCCGTCAACGCGCTTCCGGTCATCAACACCAGGGTGTGGGCGGGATCGTTGCGCAATATCTTGGCTGCGCCATCGATGGCTTGTGAGGAATAGCTGATGCGCTGAGTTTCCGCCGGCACTTCGGCAATACCGTCGGCCTCGTTCCAGGCGGTGTCGGCAGGCAGAATCAGGGTGGCGATCTGCGGTGGCGAGCTTTTCGCCGCGGCGATCGCGGCGGCACCGTCGGTGGCCACGGACTTGGCGTTCGGCGAGGTGCGCACCCAGGCCGACATCGGTCGCGCCAATCCCTCGATATCGGAGGTCAGCGGCGCATTGTAATCGATGTGATAGACCGCGTGCTGGCCGACAATGTTGACGATGCCGGAATGCGCCTTCTTGGCGTTGTGCAGGTTGGCGAGACCGTTGGCGAGACCGGGGCCGAGGTGCAGCAGGGTCGATGCCGGCGTGCCCTTCATGCGGAAATAACCATCGGCGGCGCCGGTTACCACGCCTTCGAACAGGCCGAGCACGCAGCGCATGCCCTCGAACTCGATCCAGTGCGGCGACAAAATGCATCTCCGAGGTGCCCGGGTTGGCGAAGCAGACGTCGACGCCGCCAGCCACCAGGGTCCGCACCAGACTTTCCGCACCGTTCATCATCTCACTCCCGTTCGCGTTTTCTTCAAAGGCTGCCCAAGATCAATCATTCCTGACGGGTTTCGTCAAAGGGGTCGCCGGGCATTGCTGCCACGACGCAGCCCGATAACGCATCAGGCGGAAGCGCTGGCGCCTGTGCGGCTCCCGGCTTCGATAAATAAAGACCGACCGCTGCCTTAACCGCTTAACCGCGAAGGCCGAAAAACGCCGCGCTCACGCGGCGGTGGCTTGCGAAATTGCGCCAACTATGGCCTGTTTCGCAGGTAAGTCGGATTTTTAAGAGGAAGCAGATGACCCGCGCTTTTGCCTCTCTGATCGTGGCGGCGGCCGTGCTGGCTGGTGCCGGCCATGCCCAGGCCCAAGGTTTCAATTTCATGAACGGCGGCCCCACCTTCTTCGGCGGCGGCTCCGGCCCGATCCCGCGGACGGTCGTTTATTTTGCAAGCAATTATTCGCCCGGAACCATCGTGATCAGCACCGCCGAACGGCGGCTCTACCTCGTCCTGCCGAACGGCCAGGCGCTTCGTTACGGTATCGGTGTCGGCCGCGACGGCTTCCGCTGGGGCGGCGTCCACCGCGTCTCCGCCAAGAAGGAGTGGCCGGGTTGGACCCCGCCCGCGCAGATGCTGGCGCGGCGGCCGGACTTGCCGCGCCACATGGCCGGCGGCATCGACAATCCCCTCGGCGCCCGCGCCATGTATCTGGGCTCGACGCTCTATCGCATCCACGGATCGAACGAGCCGGAAACGATCGGCCAGGCCGTCTCCTCCGGTTGCTTCCGCATGACCAATGAGGACGTCACCGATCTCTATGATCGCGTCCGGGTCGGCGCCACGGTGGTGGTGAAAAACTAGCGGTACGGCGACACGGGCGGGACTTGCGTCAGCCTGACGGCAGGCCTGCTGAATCCTGCCTTGCACCTGTGTGCCGATTGCGGCAGCGTTGGCACGATGGCGGCATCCCGACGGCTTTCGCATATCTTTCTGGTCCTCCCGGCCGCTCTTGCCGGCATCGCATCCGACGGCCTTGGTTGGACCCGGCCGGCTTCCGCCGAAATCCCCGCCGTCGCCGCGCGCCAGCGCGCCGAAAAGAAATCTTTCACCGATAGCGAAATCATCGACGGCTTCTTCAAGACCGCGTTCGGCGCCGAATATCATCTGGCCGGACGGGTCGACCGGATCAGGAAATACGACGTGCCGGTGCGCGTGTTTGCCGAGGGCGTCGCCCGACCGGAGCGCAAGGCCCAACTCGCCAAGGTCGTTGCCGATATCGCGCGCCACGTTCAACACCTCGACATTGAGATGACGGCGAACAGCGAGGCCGCCAATGTCGTCGTCAACCTGGTGCGCGACCGCGATCTGTCGCGCACCATCACCAGCTTCTACGGCAGCGAACGGGCGCGAGAGATTCGCACCTCGCTCGATCCGCAGTGCCTGTCCGGATTCCGCAAGAACGAGCAGTTCGAGATCGAGCATTCCGACGTGATCCTCACCCTCGACAGCGGCGACTTCACTTTCCTCGACTGCGCCTACGAGGAACTGCTGCAGTCGCTCGGACCGATCAACGACACCAGCTCGGTGCCCTGGACCATGTTCAACGACAACGTGTCGATGGGATTCTTCGACGTCTACGATCAGTACATCCTCAATTTGCTGTACGATCCGCGCATCAAAGCCGGCATGACCGTGCAGGATGTCAGGGAGGTGCTCCCCGAGGTGATGTCCGACGTGCGAGCCTGGGTGGCCAAGGTCAACGACCTGCCGAAGTGACGGGCTTCCGCCATCGCAAAGATACTGAGCGGGAGCATGCATCTTGGAGCGGGCCCCGCTGCGGCGGTCGTTCCCGACTTGCTCGATCGCACAACGCCGCAGATTCGTCGCGGCCGAGTGACGGTTGGTCGTTGCGGGCGCGAGCGAAGAGCCCTCCGTGTTGAGCGATGTAGCCCGGATGAGCGAAGCGACATCCGGGAAGGACTGCCCCGCATATCGCTGCGCTCATGCGGGCTACGGTTGCGCCGGGGTCGTTGCGGCGCCAGCGAAGAAGCCCTCCGTGTTGAGCGGTGTAGCCCGGATGAGCGAGCGATATCCGGAAAACTGCCCCGCATATCGCTGCGCTCATGCGGGCTACGGTTGCGCCGGGGTCGTTGCGGGCGCAAGCGAAGAAGCGCCATGTTAAGCGGTGTAGCCCGGATGAGCGGAGGCGATATCCGGGAAAGACCAACCCCGCATATCGCTGCGCTCATGCGGGCTACGGTTGCGCCGGGGGCGTTGCGGGCGCCCGCGAAGAAGCGCCATGTTAAGCGGTGTAGCCCGGATGAGCGAAGCGACATCCGGGAAAGACTAACCCGCATATCGCTGCGCTCATGCGGGCTACGGTTGCGCCGGGGTCGTTGCGAGTGCCAGCGAAGAAGCCCCCCGTGTTGAGCGGTGTAGCCCGGATGAGCGCAGCGATATCCGGGAAAGGCTGCCCCGCATATCGCTGCGCTCATGCGGGCTACGGTTGCGCCGGGGTTGTTGCGGGCGCAAGCGAAGAAGCGCCATGTTGAGCGGTGTAGCCCGGATGAGCGAAGCGACATCCGGGAAAGACCACTTCGCATGTCGCTGCGCTCGTGCGGGCTACGGTTGCTCGATCGCACAACGCCGCTAGTTTGACGGCTGACGAGATCGTCGAGTTTATTTCGTTGCGTTTCACCGGTTGGACCTATACCTTAACCGAATTCGACTTGCCCGCTGTGCCTTTTTGAATGCGCCTGTGGGCCCTTTCCCGAAGACATCGTCCAGCGGATAGAGATTGCGCGAACGTCGCGTGAAATGTGCTTGGGAAAGATAAAATGCCGACCGGTACGGTTAAATGGTTCAATGGCCAAAAAGGGTTTGGTTTCATCCAACCCGATGACGGCGGAAACGATGTGTTCGTTCACGTGAGCGCGGTTGAACGAGCCGGTTTGTCGGGTCTTGCCGAGGGGCAGAAGGTCGCCTTCGAACTGAAGACCGACAAGATGCGTGGCAAGACAAGCGCAGAAAACCTGTCTTTAGCTTGAGACCCTAACGTCGTTTTCATGAGGCGACGATTGCCCGTTCGATAGATCGAGCGGCGTTGCAGCGCATTTAGGTCTGGACACGCTTCCATGGTGAGGAAAAATTCGGACGGACAAAGTGCCGAGAGCATTGCTCGCGCCAACCGGCAACGCGTAGCGCAAGAGGATGGCGCGCGAGCAATGGCTGGCATCGAGCAGAAGGCGATTGCGGTTCGCAAGAACATGGAGCGTTTGCGGGCGCTGAGGGAAACCAGGGAAACGCAGGAAGCGATCCTCGAACAGGCAAGTCCGGCCAAACCCACAAAAAAAGGCCGAAGGGTGCGCCCCAAACCAACCCCGCCTCTTGAAGGCTAGTGGCGAATCAGCAGGCGCCAGCCCCGCTGACCGCAAGCCCGGCACCGCCTCGTTTCCTGATTTTCAGGTCTGGACTTGTCCCAATAACGTCAATCGAACGGACGCCTGATCGGCGTTAAAGAAGCGGCCAACTCTTGCGAGCCGGCCGCCCCGACCAGGTTGAGTTTTGCTGCGCCTATTTGGCGTGTGCGGCGATCGCCTTCTCGATCTGAGCTTTGACGGCTTCCAGATTGAAACTCGCACCTTTCTGCATCGGCGGATACTCGATCGCAGTTTGTGCCAGCTTGCCTATTTCCTTTTGTACGAATTGGAAGCGCCAGAACTCGAAGGCGAACCAGTTGTAGTAGGCGAGCGAACCGTTGGCACCGTTGGGAAGTCCCATACGCTCGAACGGATCGAGACGAATGTTGGTCAGGATCGGCCAATCGACTTTGATCGTACCGCCGAGCCAGCCGCCCGGCTGATCGGTGAAGCGGTACTTGTAGTCGTCGATCCGCACCGCCGAAAGCGTGCCTTCCGTGAAGTAAAGGAGCTCGTGGCGAGCCGAAGGTCCTTTGCCGGTGATCAGAGCCGTCTGGTCGTATCCGTCCAGATGCACCTTGTAATTCTGGCCGCCGATCTGCTTGCCCTTCAGGAATTCGGCAGTGATGTTCGGATTACCGGCGGCCGTGACAAACGTCGGAAACCAATCCATACCCGAAAAGATTCCGTTCTCGACCTTGCCGGCCGGCACCTTGCCCGGCCAGCGCAGCAGCGCGGGAACGCGGAAGCCGCCTTCCAAAGCCGTGCCCTTGCCCCCGGAAAACGGCGTATTGCCGCCATCGGGCCAGGTGAAGTTCTCCGCACCGTTGTCAGTGGTGAAGACCACGATGGTGTTGTCGTCGACGCCCATGTCCTTGAGCTTCTTCATCAGCAAACCGACGTCATCGTCGAGTTGCGCCATGCCAGCTTCTTCGATCGACCAACCGTTCTCCGAGTTGCGCAGAGATTCGTACTTTTCGGAGAGATGCGTCACCACGTGCATGCGCGTCGGGTTGAGCCAGAGGAAAAACGGCTTGCCGTCGCTCTTGGCCTTATCGAGGAATTTGAAGGCGTTGTCGCGGATCTCGTCGTCTACGGTCTCCATCCGCTTCGGATAGAGCGTGCCGGCATCCTCGATCTTCTGCTTGCCGATCTTGCCCCAGCGCGGCATCACGGTTGCGTCGTCCGTGTCGGTTGCCCAACTGTGGACCATGTTACGCGGCCCGACGGTGGCGATGAGGTCCTGCGGATAGTTGCGGTGGGCTGGATCTTCCATCGCGTCGAGGTGATAGAGATAGCCGAAAAACTCGTCGAAGCCGTGGACGGTAGGCAGAAACTGATTCAAGTCACCGAGGTGGTTCTTGCCGAACTGACCCGTGGCATAACCCATGGACTTGAGCGCCGTAGCGATGGTCGGCGCCTCATCCGGCATTCCGATCGGTGAACCGGCTTGGCCGACGGTGGTCAGACCGGTGCGGATCGGAAGCTCGCCCGTGATGAAATTGGCGCGGCCGGCGGTACAGGACGCCTCCGCATAGTAGTCGGTAAAGCGCATGCCTTCGGCGGCAAGTTTGTCGAGGTTCGGCGTCCTGCCGGCCATGATTCCCTGATGGTATGCGCCGATGTTGAACCAGCCGATGTCGTCACCCATGACGACGACGATGTTGGGCGGCTTGGCCGCCGTCTGTGCCGTGGCCGCGCCACTAAACGCCAGCGCGATACTCACCCCCGCGGCGGCAATGATGCCTTTTTTCATGTTCAGACTTTCCCTTGGCCAATTTGTTTGTTTTCGGCACGGATTCGGATCAAATCGATCGGATTAGCCAGATAAGCTCGAGAGCGGACACTCGCGTTTTGGACTGCGCGGTCACGGTGAGCTGCGGCCCAATAATGTGAGTCGCTGGCGCGCGGAACTGGTTCATTGTTCCGGGCTGGCCTTTCCTCGAATCGTGCGATCCGCCCCGTCCGGCTTGCGCTGGCGGTCCTGGAACACCGGCGCGCGCCGGATGCCCCTCACCTCAAGGACCGGACGTCGCCGCTCACCTTCGTAGGGTCCAAGCGAGGGTGGCCGGCGGATCACTTGATTGCGTTATCGCAACAGCAGGTCGATCGGGAAGCCCATTCATGTCCTGTACCGGAGCTTTCGCGGCGTTGTCCCGGTGGCCAGACACGGCCCTCGGCGCCCGGCTGATTCCCGGTGTGCAAGGCGACGCGGCGACGTAACCACCGGCGAAGTTGCGGAGGCCGTCGTGAACTGGCTGCGTCGGACCTTAACCTTTCACAGGTTATCGGTTTGCCGGATCCGCTATTTTTTCCCCGCTTGAAACTACGCTTGGCCGCCGTCATTGAATAGCGGCCATGAAGCGCGCGCCCCGCTGGACGGGTTTGCGTGCGAGTAGATCAAGATAATGAGAGCGAACGCGACGAAACGTTACTTGGAGGTGTGATTTGGATTACGCGCCTAGTGCTGCGGTCGATTGTAACTCGCGGGTATCGGCAATTACGTGAGAACGAAAAGATGCCCGAATGGAACTCAATCGACAGCGCTCCAACGGACGGGACTTGGATCAACGTACGTGGCTGGGATTTCGGAATGGAAGGTTCGCGGCGGCACTACGCCATTGCGCACTTCAAGGACGGCAAGTGGATCGAAGCCGACGGCAACCAGCTTCGTTACCTGACGGACTGGCAGGCGCTTTCACATCGCCCCTACATCATCGACCATTGGCTATGACGCGGCTCTCAGCCTCTTATGCGAACCGCGCCGACGCCGCGACGGGATACTGATCGGTCGGCTTATTGCGTTCGATCCGGTCTGCGACCTGGCGACTGTCGTTGCCTGGACTGCCGGCGCCTTCCGCGACGTATCTTTCAGCCGGTTGCGCCTGAGGCGCCGGGTCGAGATTATCGATGCCGGTCGCTACCACCGAGACGCGGACAATGCCCTCCAGGCCTTCATCGAACGATGCGCCGATGATGATGTTGGCGTCGGGGTCGGCCTGTTCACGAATCCGGGTGGCAGCTTCGTCGACCTCGAACAGCATCAGGTCCTTGCCGCCGGTAATGGAGATGATCAGGCCACTGGCGCGCTTGATCGAGGGGTCCTCGATCAAGGGGTTGGAAATCGCGGCCACGGCGGCGTTGAGCACGCGGTTGGGACCGGAAGCCTCGCCCCTGCCCATCATCGCTTTGCCCTTCTCGCGCATGACCGCGAGAACGTCGGCAAAATCCAGATTGATCAGACCTTCCTTGACGATCAGATCGCTGATACAGGCCACACCCGAATAGAGCACTTGATCGGCCAAGGCGAAGGCGTTGGCGAATGTGGTCTTCTCGTCGGCCACCCGGAACAGGTTCTGGTTCGGGATGATCAGCAGGGTGTCCACGACCTTCAGCAATTCCGCGATACCGGCCTCGGCAAGGCGCATGCGGCGCTGGCCCTCGAAGCGAAATGGCTTCGTCACAACGCCGATGGTGAGAATGCCGAGCTCGCGCGCGGTCCGGGCGACAACCGGCGCGGCCCCGGTGCCGGTACCGCCGCCCATGCCGGCAGTCACGAACACCATGTGGGCTCCGGTCAAACAGGCGCGGATCTCGTCGATGACCTCCTCGGCCGCGGCGCGACCTACTTCGGGATGCGAACCGGCGCCGAGCCCCTGGGTCACTTGCGTGCCCATCTGGATGACACGCCCGGCCCTCGACATCGTCAGCGCCTGCGCGTCGGTATTGGCGACGATGAAGTCGACGCCTTGCAGCCCGGTCGCGATCATGTTGTTGACCGCATTGCCGCCGGCGCCGCCGACCCCGAACACGGCAATGCGCGCCTTCATCTCGCGAATATCGGTAATGTTGGTCATTCTCGCCTCACGATCGCTCTGCCGAACCGGGGAATGAGAGACACGGACTGCTACATGCACCAAGGCTTTTACGCACCGAGGCTTTGCCCTGAAACCAAGCTTGGTCGCCTGGCCAGCGACGAGCGGTCCCTTGGCAAGCGCCGGTTGGCGAAGTTTTCAGGCGTACACCAAGAGCGGCAAATGTCCGCGTCTCAACAGACGCCGGCTGCTTGACCACACCGCGCGGCAATCGACCGACGGTAACCGGGCGTTAACCTCAGGCTAGGCTGCGTTGGTTAACAGAGTCCTAACGGACCAGCGACAGTCCGCCACTTGAACCTGACTGACTTTGCGTGAGCATGACCAGCCGAAATGCGGCTGACTTCCAGTCTGCGGCGGGGCGGTCAGCTTGCTCTGGTCTTCGAGGCCGCCGCTGCTCGCGGGCGCTTCGCGAGACTGGGGTCGTGCCGTGCGACCACCCGCTTCACCTTCTTGACATCCGATCCCGCCTGCTTGGAGCCGTGGTTGTGCGACGCATATTCCTGGCCGTCCACCGGCGCGACATGCGGCGGGTCCCTGTCGAGATAGGGGCGTCCGATTCCGAATTCCTTTCCGTGCGCATCGACCCACTTCCAGAGCTTTTCGGAATTGGCCCAACGCTTGTCCCGGGTTCCGCCCTCGACACTCACGATATCGGCCGCAAGCCCGTGCCCGTAGCCACCGCGCAAGCTGCCGCCGTGATACGACCTGTTGCTCGCCGCCTTGAGGCCGCTTGCGATCGATTGGCGGTAGTCGTCGCGAAAGGCGCTGGTGATGCCGGGCGAAAGGCCCGCCGCCTCGGCCGCGTGAAGGACATGAAACAGTTTCAGCTTGAAGCCGCGATCCATGCCTCCGATCACGTAGTCCGTCATCGACATGCGGGCTCGTTCCGCCGCCTTCGGATCCTTCCACGCAAAATCTTCATCGACAAGTTTGGTGAAGGTTCTGGTGACCATCACCGTCTTGCGCTTCCGCTTGACGGCGACTTTCCTCTGTTCGAACTCCTTTATGGTGTCTTCCTTGGGGGTCCGTTGATAAAGCGCCCACAGATATCGATCGACGCAGATGTCCACGACCAGGCACTCGTCGACGATTTCGATCGAGCTCACGGCCTTGCCGGCGTAGCCAGGCACGATGTCCGACGGATCAGCCGTTGCGACCTGCACGGGCGCCGGGTCGGCCGGCGGCACTTCAGGCGAATTGATCGAGGTCGTTTCGACAGTCGGCTCCGGCTTGGTCGGAGTGGCCGGCCGGTTGGGAGCGATGGATGCGTCGGCGACGGCGCCCGCAAGCGATAGCCCGGCCGTCGCGCCACCGGTTTTACCGGGCATGTCATTGCGCACCGAACTCGGGTGCGGCGCGTCGGCGAGCTTCTGCCCGGTGAGAGGAGCAGGGGCGCTGACATCCTTCGGTGGCGTACCGCCGGTGCTCCAGATTATGGTCGGCCCGAAGGCCACGAACAAGCCGATGGCCGCGGACGCAAGAATAACCGATCGCAACAACGGCGTCGGTACGGTCGAAAGTCGCCGCGTGTTCATCATCCCAGCCTCATCGAAACCGGATTACACAGCCAAGCATGCGGACCCCGCTGATTGTTCGGGGAAGGCGACGGCGGCGCAACGGCGCAAACGGGTGGGTTGCTTCTTTTCTCGGAAGTGTTGCCGGGGTGCAACGGGCGGTGGCAGAGACTTCAACCCGGCGAATTCGACGATCCTGGATCGATCGCATGCGGGCGTTAACCAATTCGGACTTATCGTAAGCTTCAGTTGCGGGCCATCCCCTGCTCCACAGGCTGCTTGCATGGGGGCTTGTCCCTGCAACCGGGCGAAGTCCACGGAGACGAATTTGCTAAATCGATCGTGGCGGCCTTTATTTGAACCAAAGACCCCATTTGATAGTTAATCGAGACAAGCACGCACGGCATTTCAACCGGGGAATGGAATGGTAAATCGATTGACGCCGCCGCAATCCGCCGGGGCGATCCGCCGTTGGGGGCCTCCAGCCATTGCGTTGCTCACGGCGATGGCCGCGCTGACGGCACTGAACGCCGACGCCGTGGCGAAACAGCCGCGCCATGCACCAGCCGTAGAGGCGACGGCACCCCGCGTGGCGGGCGACCCGATCATGGCGATCGTGTCGATCAAGAGCCAACAGGTCACTTTTTACGACGCCGACGGTTGGATCCTGCGGGCACCGGTGTCAACCGGCGTCACAGGACGGGAGACGCCGGCCGGCGTCTTTGCGGTCCTTGAGAAGGATAAGGATCACCACTCGACGATGTATGATGATGCCTGGATGCCGAACATGCAGCGCATCACGTGGAACGGTGTCGCCCTGCACGGCGGACCGCTGCCCGGATATGCGGCCTCGCACGGCTGCGTCCGCATGCCCTATAACTTTGCCGAGGACCTGTTCGACAAGACATGGATCGGGATGCGGGTGATCATCTCGCCTGTCGACGCCGAGCCTGCCGAGTTCTCTCACCCGGCCCTGTTCGTGCCTAACAAAGAGGCGATCGCGGCCGCGCCGGCTAAAGCCGATACGCTCTCCCGAGCAGCCGACGAGGCCGCCACGACGGCCGACGAGGCCAAGAAAGCCGCCGCAACCGCGGCGCGGGCGACCGCGTCATTGACGTTGTCGCTGCGCAAGCTCCAGGGACTCAAGACGCGCGCCGACGCCGAACTGGCCTACGCCGACAAGGTGCTCGCCGCCGCAAAGACCGACCAGGCCAAGACGCGGGCCGAAGACCTCAAGCAAAAGGCCGCCGCCAGGGCTGCGGATTTGGCCACGCAGCTCGACAGCGCGAAGGCGGACACGAAATCGAAGCTGGACGCCGCCGCCGAAACCAAGGAAGCGGCCAAGGCGGCCCAGACTAAGAAGGTCGACACCGCCAAGGCCGCGACCGAGGCGAAGCTCGCCCTCGAGCCGGTCTCGGTTTACATCAGCCGGGCAACGCAGAAGCTTTACGTGCGGCGTAACACCCACAAGCCGGCGCCGGACGGTGGCGGCGAGGTGTTCGATGCGACCATCGAGGTTCCCGTCACCATCCGCGATCCCGACAAGCCGATCGGCACGCATATCTTCACGGCGATGGCGCGCAGCGGCGCGGGCCTGCGCTGGAGCGTGGTGACGATCGACAGCGGCGACGATCCCAAGGACGCGCTCGATCGCATCACCATCCCGCAGGACGTGCTCGACCGGATCACGCCGACCGCGTTGCCGCGATCCTCGATCATCGTCTCGGACGAGCCGCTGAGCGGCGAGACCAATTATCGTACCGAATTCGTTGCAGTGCTGAACAACCAGCCGCAGGGCGGCTTCGTCACGCGCAAGCCTTCGGTTCCGGCACCGCTTGTTGCAAGCAATAACGGCTGGGATAACAACGGCTGGAACAATAACGGATGGGGCAACAACGGATGGGGCAATAACAACGGCTTTGGCTTCTTCCAGCGCGGCCCGGCGCCGCAACCGGCTCCCCAAACCGTCAATCCGCGCCAGCGCGGCGGCCAGTATTATTATCCGGCGCAAAGGAGCTGGTGGTAGCGCGCAGCGGGGCCACGTCGAGGCTGACGTGCGCTAAGGGGCCCGAACCGGCGCGTGCGGCAAGGAGTGATCACCAGGCAACTATTCGCATCGAGACAAAGAAGGCTTCCGCCGCCGCGGAAGTGATGCATGCCCTCGTCGCGAACCCCTTCTCAGCCGGAGGTCTCTTGTCCGACGCCAGCTTCCTGCTTGTCTTACGCGTTGCAGAGAATCCTAATTCCCCACAGCACGACGACGACAGCCAATACCAACGTGGCAGCCGACAACACACTTTCTATGGAAGCAACTCTCATACCAGTCTCCGCTTCCCAGCCCCACTAGCTGTCTAAATGATTCGTCGAATGCACCGCAACGGCCCCGTCACAACAATATGAACGTTGCCCGCGGTTGTGGTCTGCGGGTTACATGCCTGTGCGGACCTTAGTTCACACGTTGAACCGCAGGTCTCCAGCGGATCGCCATCGTCTCGATACCGGGCGGCGGGCCGCATCGCCCTTCAACGCCCGGCATCACGGGGCGCGCGAAGCCGCAAGGCTCGCCAGAATCGCGCGACGATCATGCACCAGGTTTTCCAGCCGATGGGCGGTGACGTTCAAGGTCGTGACATCCATCGCGTCATCGTCGCCGCTCCGCGCCTTGGCGCGCTGGGCGCGGAGAATGTCGTCGATCTCATCCTCGATCGTCGCGAGTTCGGCCTCGTTGTCGGTCTGGCGGATCCTCCGCGCCAGCGCGTAAAGCCTATCCAGCGGGGCTTCTTCACCCAGCGGGTTGCCAATTCCGAGAAATTTCCAGCAGAAGGCCAGCACGGATGCCAGGCCGCCCAGCACCATCGGCGTCAGATAGATCGTATTGCTCCACCGGTCCATGAAGCTCTCGGTGGTGCCATTGTAGAACGCGGCCGCTCCCGGATGGACCGGAAGAAACGCGTCGGGATCGGTGTCGGGCGCCGTGACCTGGCTGAGGATCGGCAATTCGCCGATCAGATCCCGACGCGCGTTGAGCAGTGCCTGCGTCAGCGTCGAGGCTACGTCGTTGTCGAGTTTCTTGTGGGCCACCACGTAGAATGAAACCCTCAAGGTCGTGAGGTCATCGTCGGGTATCGCGGGCGAACCGCGGAACGTGCCTTTGGGCACGTCGAAGCTCTCATAGGCCTTCTGAAGCTCGGCGATCGCACCCGCCAATTCGATCGGCACAAATACAGGGCCCGCTTTCGGGCCCTGCGCGAACATGCTCCGGATCAGGTTCAGGTATTTTTCAGTCACCGGGATCACCACCAGAATCGCGGCGACTTCCTTCGAGGCCAATGCGTTGCGTGCTTCGGCCGGCGCAATATTCTTGAATACGACATTGGCTCGATCCAAATCGTATTCCTTCTTCAGCACGTTGACGACGTTCTGGTTTATCTCGCCGCCCACGACGCCCACTACGCGGCGCTTCAGGCTGGCGATGTCGGTAATGGGCGAGCCGGGCGGCGCTATGATGAGTACGACCGCATGCGCGACCACGATGAGCGCTTGCGCCTGCGATAGGTCTCCGACATCGCCGCGAACCACCGCCAGATCGACCTTGCCGGACGAAAACGCGTTGGCGGCATCAAGCGCGCTGCCGGTTTCCACAACACTGAGCCGCACCGGCGCTCCCGTCGAGGCCAGCCTGCCGGCGATGGCCGACATTATCTTCGAAGCCTCGCCGTCGACAGATCCGACCGCAATCGTCAGCGTCACCGGGCGGTTGTACCAGCGATACGCGAACAGGCCCGCACCCAAGGACAGCACCACAACGCCCGCCACCATCACGATGCGAAGCCAGGCCGGCAATTCCCTCAAATCCATGAACGCTCCCCAAGCCCCGTCCGGCTTACGCCGATTTTTCGAACAGCTCGCGTCCGATCAGCATGCGCCGGATTTCGCTGGTGCCGGCGCCGATCTCGTAAAGTTTGGCGTCACGCAATAGCCGGCCGGTCGGATAGTCGTTGATGTAACCATTGCCGCCCAGGAGCTGGATAGCGTCCAGCGCGCACTGCGTCGCTTTCTCGGAGGCGTACAGAATGGCGCCGGCGGCGTCTTCGCGCGTGGTCTCGCCGCGGTCACAGGCTTTGGCCACCGCATAGACATAGGCGCGGGAGGCGTTCATCGTCGTATACATGTCGGCGATCTTACCCTGAACCAATTGGAAGGTGCCGATCGGCTGGCCGAACTGCTTGCGCTCATGCACATAGGGCAGCACGACATCGAGACAGGCTTGCATGATACCGAGCGGACCGGCGGCCAGCACCGCGCGCTCGTAGTCGAGGCCCGACATCAGCACGTTGACGCCGCGTCCGACCTCGCCGAGCACGTTTTCTGCCGGCACCTCGCAATCCTCGAACACCAGTTCGGCGGTGTCAGAACCTCGCATGCCGAGCTTGTCGAGCTTTTGCGCGGTGGAAAATCCCTTCATGCCTTTTTCAATGATGAAGGCGGTGATGCCGCGCGGACCGGCGGCCGGATCGGTCTTGGCATAGACCACCAGCGTCTCCGCGACGGGACCGTTGGTGATCCACATCTTGGCGCCGTTGATGACGTAGCGATCGCCCTTCTTGTCGGCGCGGGTCGACATCGACACCACGTCCGAGCCGGCCCCGGGCTCCGACATCGCGAGCGCTCCGACATGTTCGCCGGAAATCAGCTTCGGTAGATATTTCCGCTTCTGGGCTTCGCTGCCGTTGCGGCGCATCTGATTGACGCAAAGGTTGGAATGCGCGCCGTAGGACAGGCCCACCGCCGCCGATGCGCGCGATATTTCCTCCATCGCGATGCAATGTTCGAGGTAGCCGAGCCCCGAGCCGCCATACTCCTCCTCGACCGTAATACCATGCAGGCCGAGCGCGCCGATTTTGGGCCAGAGGTCGCGGGGGAATTGGTTGCTTTTGTCGATTTCGGCGGCGCGCGGCGCAATTTCACGGCTCGAGAAGCCCTGCACGGTTTCCCGGATCGCGTCGGCGGTTTCGCCGAGATCGAAGTTGAACATCCGATACGCGTTAGGAATCATGTCAGGCGGCCTCCGGAAAAATCGCACGCTGGCGTCGCACATACAGGCGTATGCTTTGGAAATAAGCTTGTCACGGGTCGGCCGGACTGAGAAGGGCCTTGAACGCGGCTTGCCGCGATTTAAGCACCGATCGCGCTGAATGCGTCAAACTCGCCCTTGCCCCGGCGCACGCAACGGGATGTAATTCCGGCATTGGCCACCCTGCGGAAACAACACGCAGGGGGTCCGTGAGGAGACGCCCGATGCACGAAACAATCGACCTCGCCGAGGATTCGCGCCGGCAGGCCGCGCGCGACAAGGCCTATTCCATTCCACTCGCGGATATCGATGTCGGTGATCCCGAGCTGTTCAGGAGCGACTCTTTCTGGCCTTATTTCGACCGGCTGCGCCAAGAAGAGCCCGTGCATTACTGCCGGGAGAGCATGTTCGGGCCGTATTGGTCGGTGACCAGATACAACGACATCATGGACGTCGAAACCAATCATTCGGTATTCTCGTCGGCGTCATCGCTCGGCGGCATCACCATCCGCGATACCGCCCCCGACCTGCGCCGCGAAAGTTTCATTGCGATGGACCAGCCGCGCCATAGCGCGCAACGCAAGACCGTCGCACCGATGTTCACGCCGACCCATCTCGACCAGCTTGCAATCAACATCCGCAAGCGATCGGCTGAATGCCTGGATAATCTGCCGAACAACGACGTCTTCGACTGGGTCGACCGGGTCTCGATCGAACTGACCACGCAAATGCTCGCCGTGCTGTTCGATTTTCCCTGGGAAGACCGCCGCAAGCTGACCCGCTGGTCGGACATCGCTACAACGCTGCCCGGTCCGGGTGGGCTGGTCGCGACCGAAGACGAGCGGCAGGCTGAACTCCTGGAATGCGCGGTGTATTTCAGCAGGCTGTGGAAGGAGCGGATCAATCAGCCGCCCAAGAGCGACCTGTTGTCGATGATGGCGCACAGCGACGCCACGCGCGACATGGATCCGAAGAACTTTCTCGGTAATCTCATCCTGCTGATCGTCGGCGGCAACGACACCACCCGCAACACGCTTTCGGGTAGCGTCTATGCACTGAACAAGCATCCGGACCAGTACAGGAAGCTGCGCGAAAACCCCGAACTGATCGACAGTTTCGTTCCGGAAGTGATCCGCTGGCAGACCCCGCTGGCGCATATGCGCCGGACCGCGCTTGCGGACATCGAGTTCCGCGGCAAGCAGATCAAAAAGGGTGATAAGGTCGTAATGTGGTACGTCTCGGGCAACCGCGACGACGAGATGATCGATCGTCCGTACCAGTTCCTGATTGACCGCGCCCGGCCCCGCACCCACCTCTCGTTCGGGTTCGGCATCCACCGCTGCGTCGGCATCAGGCTGGCGGAACTGCAACTGAAGATCATATGGGAAGAGATATTGAAACGCTTCGACAAGATCGAGATGGTCGATGAACCCAGGCGGGTCTATTCGAGCTTCGTAAAGGGCTACGAGACCCTGCCGGTTCGCATCGCCGGCTGACAATCGGCCACGCATGGACATTTTTGGGATCGATCGACGATGAACATCCAGACCAAGGTAAGCGCCGAAAAGGACGAGCTTCAGCGCGCCGCGCGCGAGGAGGCTTACGCGACACCGCTTGAGGATTTTCACCCGGGCGCGCCGCGGCTGTTCCAGAACGACACGTTGTGGCCCTGGTTCGAAAGACTGCGCAAGGAAGCGCCGGTGCATTATTGCGCCAACTCGCCGATCGAACCCTATTGGTCGGTGACCAAATACAACGACATCATGCAGGTCGACACCAGTCACGGGATATTCTCTTCCGACAGCAGCCTCGGCGGCATCACCATCCGCGACTCCCCGCCGGGCTATGACTGGCCGAGCTTCATCGCGATGGACCAGCCGCGGCACAGCGCCCAGCGCAAAACCGTTTCGCCGATGTTCACGCCCACGCATCTGGATCAACTCGCCGTCCTGATCCGCGAACGCGCCGGCAAGGTGCTCGACGCGCTGCCGCGCGGCGAGACTTTCGATTTCGTCGATCGGGTGTCGATCGAATTGACCACTCAGATGCTGGCGACGCTGTTCGATTTCCCCTGGGAAGAGCGCCGCAAGCTGACTCGCTGGTCCGACGTCGCGACCGCGCTGCCAAAAAGCATGATCGTCGAGTCCGCCGAGCAACGCCGGGCCGAGATGGACGAATGCGCGGCTTATTTCACCGGGCTGTGGAACGAGCGCGTCAATGCCGAACCGCGGAACGACCTGCTGTCGATGATGGCGCACAGCGATGCCACGCGGCACATGGAGCCCGACAACCTGATGGGCAACATCATCCTGCTGATCGTCGGCGGCAACGATACCACCCGCAACACCATGAGCGGATCGGTGCTGGCGTTGAACGAAAACCCGGACCAATACCGCAAGCTGCGCGACAATCCGGACCTGATCGAATCGATGGTCCCGGAGGTCATTCGCTGGCAGACACCGCTGGCGCATATGCGGCGCACCGCGCTTGTCGATACCGAACTCGGCGGCAAGACCATTCGAAAGGGCGAGCGCGTGGTGATGTGGTACGTCTCGGGAAACCGCGACGAAGAGGTGATCGAGAATCCCAACGACTTCATCATCGACCGCGCGCGGCCCCGCACGCATCTGTCGTTCGGCTTCGGCATCCATCGCTGCGTCGGCATGCGGCTCGCCGAGCTGCAGCTGCGGATCGTCTGGCAGGAGATGCTGAAGCGGTTCGACCGTATCGAGGTGGTCGGGGAGCCGAAGCGGGTCTATTCGAGCTTTGTCAAAGGCTACGAGTCGCTGCCGGTCCGGATTCCGGCCTAAGCAGAGCTGCACTGTAAATATCGGGCTTGACCGCGCCGGCCCGATAAAGCCATGACAGCGAAGGGTTTTCCCTCGCTGCCGGCCGTTTGCTATCGCCATGAGCCCGATGGGAGGCAAACCGCACTCTCGATCTGCCATATGAGTTCCGATGACCGTAGAACAAGACGAATTTGCCGATATCCGCGAGGCCGTCGCCAAGCTGTGCGCCCAGTTCCCGGGCGAATATTGGCGCAAGCTCGATCGTGAAATGGCCTATCCGAAGGCCTTCGTCGACGCGCTGACGACGGCGGGGTATCTGTCGGTGCTGATCCCGGAAGAATACGGCGGCGCCGGACTTAAGCTGTCCGCCGCGGCCGCGATCCTCGAGGAGATCCAGCGCGCCGGCTGCAATGGCGGCGGCTGCCATGCCCAGATGTACACCATGGGCACCCTGCTGCGGCACGGCAGCGACGAGCAAAAGTCGAAATGGCTGCCGAAGATCGCCAGCGGCGAGTTACGGCTGCAGGCATTTGGCGTCACCGAGCCGACCAGCGGTACCGACACCTCCTCGCTGAAGACCTTCGCCACGGCGCGACGGCAATGACGGCTACGTCGTCAATGGCCAGAAAATCTGGACCAGCCGCGCGCAATATTCCGACCTGATGATCCTGTTGGCGCGCACTACGCCCAAGGAGCAGGCGAAGAAACGCACGGACGGCCTGTCGGTCTTCATCGTCGACATGCGCGAGGCCAGGGATAAGGGGCTCGAAATCCGGCCGATCCGCACCATGATGAACCACGCCACCACGGAAGTATTTTTCACCGACATGAAGGTGCCGGCCGAGAACCTGATCGGCGAGGAAGGCAAGGGCTTCCGCTACATTCTCTCCGGCATGAATGCCGAGCGCATCCTGATCGCATCGGAATGTGTCGGCGACGCCAAATGGTTCATCGCCAAGGCCTCGGCCTACGCCAAGGAGCGCTCGGTGTTCGGCCGCCCGATCGGCCAAAACCAGGGCATCCAGTTTCCGATCGCCAAGGCCTATGCCGCGATGCGCGCCGCCGAATTGATGGTCAAGGAAGCCACCCGCAAATACGAGGCCGGCCTCGATTGCGGCGCCGAGGCCAACATGGCCAAGATGCTCGCGGCCGACGCCTCCTGGGAAGCCGCCAATGCCTGCGTGCAAACCCATGGCGGGTTCGGCTTTGCGGAAGAATACGACGTCGAGCGCAAGTTCCGCGAAACCCGGCTCTACCAGGTGGCGCCGATCTCGACCAATCTGGTGCTGTCGTTTCTCGCCGAGCATGTGCTCGGCATGCCCCGCTCCTATTGAGAATTGAAAGATGCTCCCGCTTAAAGGAATAACCGTCATCGCGGTCGAACAGGCGGTCGCGGCCCCCTACTGCAGCTCACGACTTGCCGACGCCGGCGCCCACGTCATCAAGGTCGAGCGGCCGGAGGGCGATTTTGCCCGCGGTTACGATGCCGCCGCCAAGGGACAAAGCAGCTATTTCGTCTGGCTCAACCGTGGCAAGGAGTCGGTGGTGGTCGACCTCGCCACCAAGGACGGTCGCGCGCATCTCGAAGCGTTGATATCGGGTGCGGACGTGCTGCTCCAGAATCTGAAGCCCGGCTCGATGGACAAACTCGGCTTCCCGCTCGATCGCCTGAAGAAGGATTATCCGGCGCTGATCTGCTGCACTATTTCGGGCTACGGCGACGTCGGGCCCTATGCCGACCGCAAGGCCTATGATCTCCTGATCCAGGCCGAAAGCGGGTTGGCATCGATCACCGGCGGCCCGGAAGGCCCCTCCCGGGTCGGAGTTTCGATTGTCGATATCGCCACCGGGGTCACCGCGCAGACCGCGATCCTCGAGGCGCTGATCGCCCGGGGACGCAATGGCAAGGGCGCCGATATCCGGATCTCGATGTTCGACGTCATGGCCGATTGGTTGACGGTGCCGCTGCTCAACGCCGAAGCCGGCAACGCACCGCAACGGATGGGGCTCGCCCATCCCTCGATCGCGCCCTACGGCGTATTCCGCTCCAGGGACGGCAAGGACATCCTGATTTCGATCCAGAGCGAGCGCGAATGGAAGAAGCTTTGCGCCGATGTGCTGGGACAGCCTGAGCTTCCCAACGACCCCAGATTCTCCAACATGGTCGAACGCGTCCGCAACCGCCAACTCACCGACAAGACCGTCGGCGACAGCTTTGCGCGGCTTACCCGTGACGAACTGCTTAAGCGCCTGTCTGATGCCGACATCGCGTTCGCCGAGGTCAACACCATGGCCGACCTCGCGGTTCATCCGCATCTGAGGCGCATCGAGGTCAACACTCCCGCGGGCCCGGTGAGCTATCCGGCTCCCGCCGCCATCGTCGTCGATCAGCCGCGCCACTATGGCGCCGTGCCGGGCATCGGCGACCACACCGACATCCGCCAAACGCCTCCTGCCCGGACGAAATCGTCATGACTGAAAAACTCGACCTCGAACATTTGCGCCAATGGATCGGCCGCGCCACCGAGGCCTCCGACATCGTCACGGCGCAACTGGTTAAGGGCCTGCGCGCCACGCTGTTTCAGGAGATCGGCGAACCTAAGCCCGGCGACGCGGCGCCGTTCACGACCCATTGGTGCCTGGCGCAGCCGGTGTTTCCGATGTCGCAACTCGGCCCCGACGGTCACCCCACGCGCGGCGGCTTCCTGCCGCCGGTGCCGTTGCCGCGCCGGATGTGGGCCGGCGGCGAACTGCAATTTCTCGACACCTTGCGGGTCGGCGACGAAGCGACGCGCTCGTCACGCATTTCAGACGTCACGGTCAAAACCGGCAGCACCGGCACGCTGTGTTTCGTCTCGGTCGACCACGTTGTGTCGACACCGCGCGGCGCGGCCATCCGCGAGCGGCAGGACATCGTCTATCGCGACGTCTCGAGCGCGCCGCAGCCCGCCCCCAAGCCAGCCGCAGCGCCGCCTGTTGCCCAGCATCGCGAAAGCCACATGGCCGATCCGGTGCTGCTGTTTCGTTATTCGGCGCTGACCTTCAACGGCCACCGTATCCATTACGACCGCGACTACGTCACCAAGGTCGAGGGCTATCCCGGCCTGATCTTCCACGGACCGCTGCAGGCAACGTTCATGGTTGAACTCGCAGCCAAGCTGCGCGGCGGCAAGCCGCCGAAAAAGTTCAGCTATCGCGGGCTGCAACCGCTGTTCGAAGGCAGCGAGTTCAGCATCAA
The DNA here is from genome assembly GCA_963756215.1 of uncultured Alphaproteobacteria bacterium. Taxonomy (GTDB): domain Bacteria; phylum Pseudomonadota; class Alphaproteobacteria; order Rhizobiales; family Xanthobacteraceae; genus Bradyrhizobium. Next base: position 956,589 of record CAVWMY010000010.1, read on the forward strand.
TGCAAACACCACCGACAACGGCATGGAGTTGTGGACCGCGAATTCCACCGGCCAACCGACGATGAAGGGCACCGCGACGTGGTGAGGACCTCATCAGGTCGTCACTGCGAGCGGAGCAAAGCAATCCCGGGCTCCGAAAAAGAAGATTAAGTACGGATTGCCTCGTCGCTGCGCTTCTTGCGATGACGACGCTAAATAAGCATGAAGATGGGGCGGGAATAATGTCCAGCAAAAACGCAGGGAGCGGCGCCAAATCCCTCACCGTCAAACAAGCCACACTCGACCTGCTGCGGGCATTCGGTATTCGCAAGGTCTTCGGCAATCCGGGCTCGACCGAGTTGCCGTTTCTGAGCGACTGGCCCGACGAAATCGACTACGTGCTGGGCCTGCAGGAGGCATCCGTGATCGGCATGGCCGACGGCTATGCCCAGGCCACGCGTAACGCCGGCTTTGTCAATCTGCATTCCGCAGCCGGGGTCGGCAACGCGCTCGGCAATATCTACACCGCCTATCGCAACCAGACGCCGCTGGTCATCACCGCGGGCCAGCAGGCGCGCAGCATCCTGCCGCTGCAGGCGTTTCTCTACGCCGAGCGGGCATCGGAATTTCCGCGGCCTTATGTGAAGTTCAGCGTCGAGCCGGCGCGGGCCGAGGACGTTCCGGCCGCGATCGCGCGGGCTTACTACGTGGCGATGCAGCCGCCCTGCGGGCCGACCTTCGTCTCGGTGCCGATCGACGATTGGAACCATCCAGCCCGGCCCGTCGAAGCCCGCAGCATCAGCCGGGAATTGGGCCCGGACCCAGCAGCGATGAAGGCGCTGATCGCGGCGCTCGCGGCCAGCAAGCGCCCGGCTCTCGTGGTCGGCCCGGCGATCGATCGCGCGCAAGCTGTCGATCTCGCGGTACGCGTCGCGGAGAAGATCAAAGCCGCGGTCTGGGTCAGCCCGTTCTCGTCGCGGTCGAGCTTCCCGGAACGGCATCCGCAATTTGCGGGCTTCCTGCAGGCCTCGCCCGGGCAACTCTCGGAGGCGTTGCGCGAACATGATCTGGTCGTGGTGATCGGCGCGCCGGTCTTCACCTTTCACGTCGAAGGCCATGCCTCAATCTTTGACGGCGCCACTACAATCTTTCAGATCACCGATGATCCGACTGCTGCGGCTACGACGCCGCTCGGCGACAGCATCATCGCCACCATGAAACCCGCGCTCTCGATGCTGTTGGACCTGCTGCCCGACACCGACCGGCCGCCGCCAAAAGGCCGCGTATTGCCGCCGCCGCCCAAGGCCGCCGATCCGATCGCCGCGGAGTACCTGCTGCATACGCTCGCCGGCGCAATGCCGGATGGCGCCATGCTGGTCGAGGAAGCCCCCTCGCATCGTCCGCTGATGTACAGGTTCATGCCGATGCGCGGGCAGGACAGCTTCTACACCATGGCAAGCGGCGGTCTCGGCTTCGCGCTGCCGGCCGCGGTCGGCGTGGCGCTCGGCCGCCCCGATGTAAGGACCGTCTGCATGATCGGCGACGGCTCTGCGATGTATTCGATCCAGGCTCTGTGGACCGCCGCGCAACGCAGGCTGCCGCTGACGGTGGTGGTGATCAACAATTCAGGCTATGGCGCGATGCGCTCGTTCAGCCAGGTCATGCAGGTGCGCAACGTGCCCGGCCTCGACCTGCCCGGCATCGACTTTGTCGCGATCGCACAAGGCATGGGCTGCGACGCCGTGCGTGTGAGCCGATCGTCAGAGCTTACGCCCGGATTGAAACGCGGCCTGGCGCATGACGGTGTCAGCCTGATCGAGGTGATGGTGGATTCGGCGGTGCCGCTGCTGTACGCGAAGAATGACAAAGCGCCATGAGCGGAACTCGGCGGCCCGACCATGAACTCGCCGGCGCCGCCCGCCGTCCGATCAAACTTGTCGTCAACCACCCGGGCTTAAGAATTCAGCGGCAAAAGTGCACCGCGCAGGATCGAGCTCGAAATCCCCATCAGTCCCGAGAAGGGATCATCCAGTTCCAGAACCAGGAAGATCGCGCCGGCAAACGACAGCGCGCACACGAACAGCGAGATCATGACGACCATGTTCGCCCGCGCAAACAGGGTCGCGCTGACAAAGATCACGCTCAACCAAAATACCAGAATGACCAGAAAAGGCGTCGGAATCGAACTGCCGGCCTGTGTAAACAACTGCAGTCGCATCTGCGCGCCCTCGGTAAAAGCCGCAATAGCGCGAGACTGCAGGGAACGTTGCGCATCGTTGTTCGGCGGCAGCCGTTCGAGCCCGTTGTAGAATGCCCACGCCTCCGCGGTGGACTCGAAGCGCGCGGGTTTGTGGGTTATGTGCGCCTGCTCGTGCCAAAGGCGATCGGCCATCGGGGGTATGCTCTGCCGCAGCAGTTCCCGGAGAGAGGTCGTTTCCGGTCCGTATTGTGTAAGCAGATCGTCCAGAAGGATGACCGTTGCGGTCAATTGTCTGACCTGGTTTGTTTTCTGGTCGAACGTGGTTTTTGCGGATGCGATCAACAGACCGAGTACAAGTGCGGTCAGTGTGCCGATCAGTCCCGCGGTCATCTTCACGACGTCCTTGGTGTCGGAGTGCAGGTGGTGTTCCGATAACAGCGGCCGAACGGCCATTCCGGCCAAGGCGCCGCCGAATATCAACGCGAACACAAGCAGCGAAATCAAGACATTCATCATGTTCGCGTATGCCCCATCATCCCGGTGACTATGCTGATATTCGCTTCAAGCACATTAGGCGAAGCGCATAGGCGGCCTACGGGTTATTCCCCGAATAATCGAGCAATCGGCGCGTGATGTCCGCAAAGTCCGTTCGTTTGCCATTTTTTTCGGCACCTGAAGTCCCGTATCGAACCAATTGAAAAACCCGGTGTCCGCCTTTGCAGGGCCCCCTAATGCTCGACCCGGTACAGCCGCCATCGCTCCGGCACGCCTTTGAGTTGGTGAATACCGCGATCCTTGAAGCGGATTCCGGACTGCGCCATCAGATCCTTGACCGCGCTCGAGACCAGCACTTCGCCGGCACGCGCTTTCGCCGCAACACGCGTGCCGATGTGAAGCGCGAGACCGACCGCTTCGGCCCCAATCATTCTGTATTCTCCGGCGTGCAGTCCCACCCTGATCTCCAGCCCCAGCGTACGGACCGCCTCGCGCATTGCGGTCGCGCAGCGGACCCCGGCGGCCGGCGCGCCAAACGTCGCCAGCAGTCCGTCCCCGGTGGTCACGACTTCTTTTCCGCGCGAACTCTTCAGCTCCCTGCGGACAGCGGTGTAATAGTGATTCATCACCTGGGTCCAACGCGAATCCCCGAGCCGCGCGGCCTTTTCAGTGGACCGCACAATATCGACTACCAGAATCGTGGCGAGCACTTGCTCGAGCTCGGCGCCACGACCGGCGGGCCGGCGCCGGACCGAAATATTTCCTACCAGAGGTTCGTAGCGATGGTTGCGCCGTCGCGCGATGGCGGTTTTTGCATAGTCTTTGGCGCGCTCTGCCGTGCCGCAACGAATTGTTTTCGTCCTCGGTGGAAGCGTCCAATAAATCTTTCGTCCTTCTCCGACACCAAGGACCTCGACGGCACCCCACTTCAGGAGAACCGTCGAACCAACCCGGCGAACGCTCCATGCCTTTGAGGTGTATCCGGAAACGTTCGACTGATGGACTCCGATGCGTAGGAACTTGGGCATGTGCGTGCGCCCGATCGAAGGATCGTTTGAGCCAACCAACGCTAAAGCGTAATCATACATTCCCGCATTGGCAACGGTGCTGCCGATCGCTTCGCTCGCCAGGACGGCCTTGCCCTACTTTCCGTAAGCTTCCCGCATCCTGGCCTGGATCTTCGCCATGCCCGCAATCCAGCGATCGTAATTCTCGGTCTTGTTGCGCATGTAGCCCAGCACTTGCGGGTGCGGCAGGACCACGAATTGCTCCTGCTCGATGCCGGCGAGCGCATCCCGCGCCACCTGCTCCGGCGACAGATCGCCGTCGCCGGATTGCGGGCCTTTCGGGATCGAACGCAGCATGTCCGTGTCGACACCCTGTGGGCACAGGATCGAGACCTTGATGCCGTCGGCGCGGTGCGAGATCGCAAGGTTTTCGGCAAAGCCCACCGCCGCATGCTTGGTGGTGGAATAGGCCGGGCTTCCGACCTGCGAAAGAAGTCCCGCCGCCGAGATGGTGTTGAGGAAATAACCGCCGCCGCGAGTTTTCATGCGCGGGACCAGATGCCGCGCCGCGTAGACATGTGCCATGACGTGGATCGCCCAGCTGCGCGCCCACGGCTCGTCGGAATCACCGCCGGCATTCACCGACAGCGGATCGAATCCGCCGCCGATGCCCGCGTTGGAACAGAACAGCGCGATCGGCCCGAACTGGTGCTCGGTTTCCTCGATGACGTGACGGATGTCTTTCTCCTGCGCGACATCGCATTTGAACGCGGCGCCATCGACGGAAGCGGCGACGGTTCTTGCCCGGCCGGAATCGAGGTCGGCGACCACGACCTTGGCCGCGCCGGCGCGATGAAAGGCTTGGCAGAGCGCCCGGCCGATGCCGTTGGCGCCTCCCGTCACGACCACGACCTTGCCGGCAACCTGCATCGCTGCGTTCCGCGTTTTTGTCTCAGGTCATCACGAGATCGAGCACGGCAGTATAGTGGCAGGCCGCGCCCAGCAACACGAAGCAATGCCAGATCGCGTTCTGGAAGCGCAACCGCTGCCAGGCGTGAAACACCACGCCCAAACTATACAATACGCCACCGGCCACCACGAACCACAGCGCCAGGCTCGGCAACGCCGTCACCACCTTCTGATACAGCATCAGGCCGCTCCAGCCCATGGCCAGATAGAGGCCGACCGACAACCGGTCGAAACGACCCGGCCAGCCCAGCTTGAGCACGATGCCGAAGATCGCAACGCACCACACACCGGTGAGCAGCACCATCGCGAAGAGGCTGTCCTTCACTTCCATGATGAAGGGAGTGTAGGTCGCGGCAATCAAGAGATAGATCGCGGAGTGATCGAAGCGGCGCAGCACCCATTTGGCGCGCGAGACCGGCCACAGATTGTAGGTCGCCGATAACACCAGCATAGCCAATAATCCCGCGACGTAAATCGACACCACCGCGACTTCCAACCCGGTGGCGTAGATCACGGTCAGCACCACCAGCACGGTGGCCGCGATCAGCCCGCCCAGCACGCCAATTCCATGCACGACGCCGTCCGCGATCAATTCGGCGCGGTCGTAATTCCAGCCTACGGCACCGGCCATCGCGTGGGCCGAAGTCGAAGCCAGTTGTTTCAGTTGGAAGACGGTCATGGTGTGCCGATACGCTGGGTTCCGGGAGCGGATAGGATATAAGTCTCGCGAGGTCAACGAACCGTTCAAATGCACTCGCCCGCAATCGCGTCGGAAGTGTGAAGCTTGTTTTTGATCAACCTGTAGCCACTTCTTATAGTGCCCTCCCAACCTTCGCCTCCCTAGATCGAGCTTGCGTCGTCTGCATGGCCATCCGTTTTGCCGATATCGTCGAGGAAGCGCGCCTGTCGGCACGGGCGCTGCTGGACTATGGCGATCATTTCTTCAATCCGACGGTGCGGCTGGGCGTCACCGGGCTGTCACGCGCCGGCAAGACGGTATTCATCACGGCGCTGGTTCACGGGCTCACCCGGGGCGGCCGCTTTCCTGTATTCGAGCCGTTCGCGACCGGCCGGATCGCGCGCGCGCGGCTGGCGCCGCAGCCCGATGACGCCGTGCCGCGGTTCGACTACGAAAATCACGTTCGCACGCTGATCGAGGCGCGGCGTTGGCCGGACTCGACCGTCGATATCAGCGAACTTCGGCTCGTCATCGATTATCAGCGACAAAATGGCGCAGAGCGGACACTGACGCTCGATATCGTCGATTACCCGGGCGAATGGCTGCTGGATCTGCCGCTGCTCCACAAAACCTATGAGCAATGGTCCGCCGAAAGTCTGGCGCTGTCGCATGAAGAACCGCGCGCGGGGCTCGCGGCGCAATGGCACGCGCAGCTTGCGACGCTTGACCCCGTGGGCCGCGCCGACGAACAGGCGGCACTGACGTCGGCGCGGCTGTTCACCGACTATCTGCGCGCCTGCCGTGACCAACGCTTCGCCATGAGCTTGCTGCCGCCGGGACGCTTCCTGATGCCGGGCAACCTCGCCGGCTCACCGGCGCTGACCTTTGCGCCGCTCGATCTGCCGGCCGAAGCCGTTGCGCCCGAGGGATCGCTGTGGGCCATGATGGTGCGACGCTACGAGGCCTACAAGGACGTGGTGGTTCGGCCGTTCTTTCGCGATCATTTCTCGCGGCTCGATCGCCAGATCGTTCTGGTCGATGCGCTGGCGGCGTTCAACGCGGGGCCGGAAGCACTGCACGACCTCGAAGCCGCGCTGGCGGGAATTCTCGATTGCTTCCGGATCGGGCGCAGCACGCTGCTCAGCAGCCTGTTCCGCCCGCGCATCGACCGGATATTGTTCGCCGCGACCAAGGCCGATCACCTGCACCAGTCGAGTCACGATCGCCTCGAAGCGGTGTTGCGACGGACCGTGGCAAGGGCAGCCGATCGCGCCGAGCATGGCGGCGCCGAGATCGATGTCGTCGCGCTGGCCGCGGTCCGCGCCACCCGCGAGGCCCGGGTCCAGCGCGGTCGCGACAAGTTGCCGTCGATCCTAGGCACGCCCGCCGCCGACGAGACCGCGGACGGCGAGGCATTCGACAGCAATACAGAAGTCGCGACCTTCCCGGGCGACCTGCCGAGCGATCCGGAGGAACTGTTCAAGGGCGCAGGCGCGTTTCGCGGCCTTTCCACGACGACGACAGAAAAAGCCGATTTCCGCTTCCTGCGCTTCCGGCCACCCCTGCTCGAAAGCGACGGGCCCGACGGTCCGGTACTGCCTCACATCCGCCTTGACCGCGCTCTTCAGTTCCTGATCGGAGACAAACTGCAATGAGCGAGCGATCGCCGCATCGACGTCCCGCCACCTTCAAGCTCGACGATCCCGGCGTGATCGTGATCGACCCCGACGATCCGATCCGCCCGGCCCGCGGCACCGTCCATGTCACGCCCGAACTCGATCCCGCTTTATTGCCGGTCCCGCTCGAAGCACCGGTAGTTCCGGCAAGACGCAGCTTTCGCTGGGGCGCGGTATTCTGGACCGCGACCGCGGGATTGGTGCTGCTCGGCACGGGGCTTGGCGTCGCGCATCTGATCGAGGACCTGTTCGCCCGCAACGAGGGCCTGGGCTTTCTCGGTCTATTCTTCGCGTTCGCCGCCGCGCTGGCGTTACTGATTGTATCCGCGCGCGAAGCCTATGGGCTTGCGCGGCTGGCGACCATCGAAAAACTGCACCTGCGCGCAGCCGCAGCGCTCGCGAGCGACGATCGCGCCGCGAGCCGGACCATCGTGCAGGACCTGCTGAAGATCGCGCACCAAAATCCGCAACTGGCGCGCGCGCGCGCCGCGTTAATAAGCCACGCCGACGACATCATCGACGGCGCCGACATGATCAAGCTGGCCGAACGCGAATTGATGACGCCGCTCGATCAGGAAGCGCGCCGGCTCGTGTCCTCCGCCGCGCAACGCGTCTCGATCGTCACCGCAGTCAGTCCCCGCGCGCTGGTCGATGTGCTCTTCGTGTTCGTGGCGTCGCTGCGGATGATCCGGCAATTGGCCCGGCTCTATGGCGGACGGCCGGGGGCGCTCGGCATGATCCGGCTGATGCGCCACGTCATCGCCCACCTCGCCATTACCGGCGGAATGGCGGCGAGCGACAGCCTGATCCAGCAGATGCTCGGCCACGGCATCGCGGCGAAACTCTCGCAACGCCTCGGTGAAGGCATGCTCAACGGCCTTCTCACCGCGCGCCTCGGGCTTGCCGCCATCGACGTCACCCGCCCGCTGCCGTTCACCGCGTTGCCTCAGCCGGTCCTCGCCGATCTGGCGAAAGACCTGCTTCGCAAGCGCGACGAGGCAGAATGAACTCTCGGTCTTGCTTCGCTCTCCCCTCGCGGGAGAGGGAAAGGACGCGTTGCATCGTAGTCCAGCCTGGAAATTCCAAACGGGGCGGGGTGATCTTCGTTCGCAGCGACATCAGTTCCTGGAACGCCGTCGCCTACAGCCGATTTTGAGTGCGGATGAAATCCGTGATCAGGTACATCGCCTCGATCGACGCGGGTTTCGCCGGATTCTGCGAAATGAAGGTGTGGGGCTCGCCCTCGAACTTCCTCAAGGTGATATCGCCGCCCGCGTTGGCATAGGCGGCCGCAAACCGGTCCGCCATATCCGGCGTGACATTCGCATCAGCCGTGCCCTGGATCAGCAATGCCGGCGGCAGGTCAAACGGCGCGGCGCTTTCCAGAATTCGTTGCGGATTGGCTTCGATCATCGCCGCTTCGCTTACGAAGAATGCCTGATGATTCCTCACCAGCCGTTCATTGCCCGTCTGCTGGGCCATCTGGTAGCGCGCAAGCGGATCGGAGATCGGCCAGCACAACACGACGTAAGCGAGACGGGCGTCGACATCTTCGGCATCTGCAAGCTTCGTCGCCGTATACCGCGGGTCTTCCGGCCGCAACACGTTCAGCAGCAATTGGTGGCCGCCGCTCGATGAGCCCAGGCCGCCGATCCGGGTCGCATCGCCACCCCATCGCGCGATATTCGCCTTCAGCCATCGGATGCCGAGATTTACATCGGAGACGGAAGCCGGATATGGCGAAGCCGGCGCCAGCCGGAAATCGAGCGCGAGCACCGCGGTACCGGCCGAGGCGATGACGTCGTGCATCGCAGCGTTTTGCAGGCGATCACCGCCCGTCCACGCGCCGCCATGCACGTCGACGATCGCCGGGAAACCCGAAGCGCCGCGCGGACGATATAGACGGGCCAACAAGGGAACGTCGCCGGCCTGGCCATATTCGACGTCCTCAACGACGACATCGCTCATTTTCGTCGGTTCCTTCTTCTTCGTCGCCATCTTGTATTGCTCTTCACGGTAGGTCTGTTGATCGAAATCAGCCGGTTTGGGCCGCCGCGATACACGCGGCTCGCAGGAGCATCGGCATCTGAAATTCACCCGCAAGCACCCGCCAGCGGAAGAGCGGTGAATCCGGCGGCGGCGACAGCTCCGGCGTCCAGTCGGTCAGTTTCTCCAACGCATAACTATCCATCACGGTCCCGCGCCAGACGCGATCGACCCTTGCCAGCGGCTGTCTGACCGCGGTGGTGGAGGCCCATACGGGATTGATATCGTCCGGCAGGCGCACGACGTAGAGTCCGGTATGGCCCCGGATCGAATCCATGCCGGGATCGCCGAAGCCCATGAAGCGGCCGCGCTCGTTGATCTGGATCACCGGCACCCGGCCGTTGAAATACCAACGCATCATGGCATAGGTCCGGTAGTCGGTGGTGGCGATCCAGGTCGCGCCGATCTTTTGCAACTCGGCCTGCGCCCGATCCGCGACCTGCGCATAACCGGCTTCGCCGCCGATCGGGTCGGCCTTGCCGATGAAATTCCAGGGACTCGCGACCGAATAGAGAAAGACCAGCACCACAAAGGCGATGCCGGATACGATCGCGGCCTTGGCCCAGCCGTTGGCCGATTTGATCAGCCGGGAGGACCAGCCTTCACGCGGCAGCACGGCGAGGTTGATCGCGGCTGCGGCAAATCCGGCCGGCCACAGAAACATCGGCCAGGTATCGCCGACTCGCAACGTCAACGATTTCCAGAAAAAGTATCCGAAGGGAACGATGACACAGGTGGAAAGCAGGATGGCCACGGCGTCCCGTCGACGATATCCCCGCCACGCCGTCAGCGCCACACCGGAGAGAACCACCGGCAGCAGGATAAAGCCGACCAGCCCGAACTGCAGGCCGACGAATTCGCCGACGGTGCGCAACGACAATTCGTGCGTCGCGGTGGCGCGCACCGACTGGAATCGGAACGATGCCCAGTCATGTCCGGCATTCCAAAGCAGCACCGGCAGAAACAATGCAACCGCGATCAGCGCCGCAACCCAGGGCATGGGACTCGTTATCCAGCGCCCGCGCCAGTCCGGTACCAACATGAACGCCAGCACCGCCGGCAGCCACATCACGATCGTGAATTTCGACAACAAGGCCAGGCCGGCGAATATGCCCGCCGCCAGCCACCAGCGGGCGTCTCCGCTTTCGCTGAGCCGAACCAGCGCCCATAACATCGCGACCGCAAACGGAATCAGGGCGACGTCGGGTGCGACCTTGGCCATCAGCAGGCCGTAATAAAGTGCCGCCTCCGACATCAGCACCGCCAGCATCACCGCGCGGACGTCGCGGGTCACACGCCGGACGATATCGGCGAGCAACAATTGCGTGACCAGCATCGCCAAAACGCCGGCAAAGCGTACGCCGAAGTTGGTGTCGCCGAAGATCGCTGTGCCGAAGCGGATGAACCAGGCGATCATTGGCGGATGATCGAGGAACGAAAGCGCGTGCTCCTTCGACCAGGTCCAGTAATAGGCCTCGTCGGTGCGGAGGTCGGTCACGCTGGCGTAGATGACTCGCAATGTCGTCATCGCGACGACCAGCGCGATCACGCCAAACCATCGCGGATGGGCGGAGTTGTTCGGTTTGTCTCGGATATCGGGCGGGGCAATCGTCACGGCGCTTTCTCCCCGACTCCGGAAGGGCTGTCAACGTACCGCGCCGCAAGATACATCGCAGCCGGATCAACCCAAAGGCGACCGCCGGAAAGGATGCGAAAAGCTATTCACTGCGGGAATTAAACCCTACTATCGCCGATACATACTTCATGAGGCTCATGACTCCGTCCCTGCGATCCAGGCTCGCAACATCGCTCCGTGCCATCGGCGTCCGGCAGGTTCGCCTGGCCTGCGGCCTGGTGCTCTATGCTTATCTCCTCAGTCATTTTCTTAACCATGCGCTCGGTAACATATCGATGGATGCACTGGCCGCGGGCGTCCGTTACCACACCCTGTTCTGGCGGTTTCCTCCCGTCGCCATTGTCTTCTATTCAGCGGCGCTGATTCACGTCGCTCTCGGCATCTGGGCGTTCTACCAGCGCCGGCAATTCAAATGGAAAGCCATCGAACCACTTCAGCTCGTATTGGGCTTGAGCATCCCTGCCCTCATCATCACCCACATCGTCGGAGCCCGGCTCGGGCAAAGCCTGTTCGGACACGAGAAGCTCTATCCGCAGGAGCTTTACGCGTTCTGGGTCGCACGTCCGGAGCGGGCATGGCTGATGTCGATCGTGCTGATCGTGGCCTGGGTTCACGGCAGCATCGGGCTCTATTTCTGGCTGCGGATGAAAGCATTCTTCAAGCACGCGGCGCCGTTTTTGTTGGCGGCTGCGGTGCTGGTCCCGACCCTGGCGCTGCTGGGGTTTTACCAGGGAGGACGCAACGTCATTGCCGACAGCGGCGATGCGGACTGGCGCGCCAGCAACCTCTCGCAGCGCCAGGTCGGAACGGTCGCACAGCAACAAACGCTGGACGAGATCGGCGATTATTTCCTGATCGGCTATCTCGCCCTGCTCGGCGCGGTCTTGCTGGCACGCGGCGCCCGCGTACTCAACGAGCGTCGTGGCGGCATGATCACGCTGTCCTACGGCAATGGCCGCACGATCAGGGTACCGAAAGGCCTCAGCGTGCTCGAGGCAAGCCTGCGCAACAACGTCCCCCATGCCAGCGTCTGCGGCGGCCGCGCCCGCTGCTCCACTTGCCGGATCAGGATAATCGGCGACTGCGGGCCGCTGCCGGCGCCCTCCAAACGGGAAGCATTCGTGTTGAGCAGCGTCGGGGCGGTCGACCCGTCGATCCGGCTGGCCTGCCAGTTACGCCCGACTTCCGATCTGTCGTTCTTTCAGCTCTTCACGCCGCAGGCGGCGTCGGCGAACGCGCAGGCTTCGCAACCTCATCGCATCGGCCAGGAACGCTATCTCGTCAGCCTGTTCGTGGACATGCGTGGTTCGACGAAGCTTGCGGAACAGCGCTTGCCATTCGACACCGTCTTCATCGTCAATCGGTTCCTGGCCGCGGTATCGCAGGCGGTGATCGAATGCGGCGGTCAGCCGAACCAGTTCATCGGCGACGGCGAACTGGCGTTGTTCGGGCTGCATACGGGCCCGAAAATCGCCTGTCGCCAGGCGCTCAAGGCGGCGGCGAAGATTGCCGCCAATGTCGCGGAGTTGAATCAATTTCTCGGCCACGACCTGCAGACCCCGATCAGGTTCGGCATCGGCATCCATGGCGGCGAAGTGATCATCGGCGATATCGGCTACCGCGACCACATGGTGTTCACCGCACTCGGCGACGCGGTCAATGTTGCGGCGCGATTGCAGGACATGACCAAGACCCTCGGTTGCGAAGCCGTTCTTTCCGAAGAAGTGCGCATCACCGCCGGCGTGGCAGCGGATCGCCTGCCGGTGCAGGAAGTCGCGATCCGCGGACGCAGCGAAATGATGATGGTGCGCTATGTTGCAACTGCGAGCATGCTGGCGGCGTTGACCGACGAACTCGACGTCGTCGCCGCGTAAACCGCGCGAACCAGCGGAAACGCAACCGGAGCGCGTGTCGCGCAACTAAGTTTAATTGCGCGGCCCGACGCGCCGAAACATTAAAAATTAATCCCGTTTAAAGGCAACGGCCGGCTGTTTTGCCGCAGGGAGGGCCAAAATCAAGGCAAAATCAGCAAAAAACGCGAAATAGGCCGCCATGTCGCTCGTTTTCCGCCAAAATCACGATGTCGTTTAAGCTATCAAGGTTTGTCCATACCGCGTATCCTACGCAGGTCGGACATGCCGGTTTGCGGGGCCGGCAGTTCGTGATCGATTTTATCCCGCGGAGACTACGTGATGGCTAAAGGTACTGTGAAGTGGTTCAACGCCACCAAGGGTTATGGATTTATCCAGCCCTCGAGTGGCGGCAAAGATGTTTTCGTTCATATTTCGGCAGTCGAGAAAGCTGGTCTGTCATCGCTCAACGAAGGGCAGACGGTTGAATACGAAGAGGTAGCCAATCGCGGCAAGACCTCGGCTGAGAACCTCAAGGTTTAAGGCCGGCCGGTAGCCTCTCGGACGTTATTCGGGAGCGAGCTTCCAAAACATCTCAAAAAATCGCGAGCATTCGGCGGCAGCAGGAGTGCTCATGCGTGCATTGGAATCGGCGTGGAGATTTTTCCACGCCAATTCATGCATCAATCCTCCTTGACCCATTTTTCAAGGGTCATGACGTCGGGCGGTTGCGCGTAGCCGCGCGGCCACATGTCCACGACCCATTCGACCTTGCTCGTCTGATCGACCAGCACAGCCGTATTGTGCGGCAACTGCAGTACCAGCGCGTTGCCCCGATAATGCGGGTCGCCGACTACATGGAATTTAAACAGGCCCCATTCCTGCAGCACCAGCAACAGGCTGGTGGTGTTGCGCGTGGTGTCCCAGCAATCGAAATTATGCGGGGCGTCGAGGGTGCGGATGTCGGCATTCGCAACGCGCTTGTCGGTGCCGATCACCGGCCCCATGCGGCGGTCGAACCAGACCACCGCTTTTTGTATCGCCGCCCGTTCCGCCGCGGCCGAAGCGTGGCCCGCCGCCAGGATTTTCGTCAGGGCGTTGCGATCGCCCGGGGTGAAAGTTAGAATCTCGCGGCGGCGGCATACGAAGCCGTAGCAGACCGTCATTTCGGTTGCCGAGGGCGGATAAATCGACACCGTGCTGTAGAGCGCCGCCTGCGGTGCGCTCAGTTCGCGCGCGAAACCCGGCAACGGTACGGTAGTGAGCAGGGTTCCGATCAGCGCCACGGCCGATCGGTAGGCCGCGCCGCTCCGGCCCGACCTGCCAGATCGCCTTCGCCGCTTGGTGAGTCCCATCCGTAGCCGCGCTTCCCATCTGGAATGTTGCAAAAACCTATCGCAGCGGTTTCGCGATTCCAAGCCCGGGTCCATGATAGGAATGGAGGAATCTCGGAACCCGCCATGACGTCCGATGCCGCTCCGTACCCGCATTTCAGCGCACCATATGCGCCGGATGACCGCGCCGTCGCGGTGCAGTTGCTGGAGGCGGCCGGGCTTGGCACGGCGCAGGAAAAACGGATCGACAGGACGGCCACCCGGCTGATCGACGCCATTCGCTCAAGCGACGACCGGCTCGGCGGCATCGAGGACATGCTTCGCGAGTTCGCGCTCTCGACCAAAGAGGGGCTCGCACTGATGGTGCTGGCGGAAGCCCTGCTACGGGTACCGGACGCCCGCACCGCCGACCGGTTCATCGAGGACAAGCTCGGCGAAGGCGACTTCGTGCACCACGAAACCAAGTCGAGCGCGTTCCTCGTCAACGCTTCCGCGTGGGCGCTGGGGGTCTCGGCGCGCGTGATTCAGCCCGGCGAAACCCCGCAAGGCACCATCGGGCGGCTCGCGAAACGGTTGGGCGCTCCTGCGGTGCGCGCGGCAACCCGACAGGCGATGCGGCTGATGGGCAGCCACTTCGTATTGGGCGAAACCATCGAATCCGCGTTGGCACGGACGCAGCCGGACCAGGCGCGCACGCCGCGCTATTCGTTCGACATGCTCGGTGAAGGCGCGCGCACCGGCAACGATGCGAAGCGTTATTTCGATTCCTACGCGCGCGCGATCGAAGCCATCGGACGCGCCGCGAATCGGAAACCCCTGCCCGACCGCCCCGGCATCTCCGTCAAATTATCCGCGCTGCATCCGCGCTACGAAGCGGTAAGCCAGCAACGCGTGATGACCGAACTGGTCCCGCAAGTGATCGATCTGGCGCGCCGCGCCAGATCCCATGACCTGAACTTCACGGTCGACGCCGAAGAAGCCGACCGCCTGGAGCTATCGCTCGACGTCATCGCGGTCACGCTCGCCGACGTCTCGCTCGCAGGGTGGGATGGTTTCGGGCTCGCGGTGCAGGCCTATCAGAAGCGCGCGGGCGACGTGATCGACTATGCCGATGCCCTGGCACGAACATTGGACCGTCGGCTGATGGTGCGTCTCGTCAAAGGCGCCTATTGGGACACCGAAATCAAACGCGCGCAGGAACGCGGCCTCGATGATTATCCGGTGTTTACGCGCAAGGCGATGACCGACTTGAACTACATCGCCTGCGCGCAAAAGCTGCTGGCGCTGCGGCCCCGGCTCTTCCCGCAATTTGCGACCCACAACGCGCTAACGGTCGCCACCGTGCTCGAACTCGCCGCGGGCGGAGAGGGCTTTGAATTCCAGCGGCTGCACGGCATGGGCGAAGCGCTGTACACGCAACTGCAGCGGGACTTCCCGAAGCTCGCCTGTCGCACCTACGCGCCGGTCGGCAGCCATCGCGACCTGCTTGCCTATCTGGTCCGGCGGTTGCTGGAGAACGGCGCCAATTCGTCGTTCGTGGCAATTGCCGCCGACGACAAGGTGCCGGTCGCGACGCTGCTCCGCCGTCCGGCAACGATCATCGGTTCGCCGGACGGGGCGCGACATGCGAATATCCCGTCGCCTCACGATCTCTATCGGCCGCAACGCGACAATTCGCATGGCATCGAATTCGGCAACCGCGCCGCGCTCGGCCAACTGGTCGCAGCCGTCGCGGCGAGCGACGCCGATGTCGGCGAGATCACCGATATCGATCCGGAAGCGGCGCGCGACCTGGTCGTGGCGGCTCGCGAAGCATTCAGGGAATGGAGCCGAACCACGGCTGCGACCCGAGCCGAAATCCTCGAGCGGGCCGCAGACCTGCTTGAACAACGCGCGGCGCATTTCATCGCGCTGTTGCAGCGAGAGGGCGGCAAAACGCTGGATGACGCGCTTTCCGAAGTCCGCGAAGCCGCGGATTTCTGTCGCTACTATGCCGCCGAAGGCCGCAAGCTGTTCGGCACGGGCGAAATGCTGCCGGGACCGACCGGTGAAAGCAATGTCCTGCAATTGCACGGCCGCGGCGCCTTCATCGCGATATCGCCCTGGAATTTCCCGCTGGCGATCTTCACCGGGCAAGTAACGGCGGCGCTGATGGCGGGCAATACGGTGATCGCCAAGCCCGCCGAACAAACACCGCGCGTTGCGGCGGCGGCCGTCCGATTGCTGCATGAAGCCGGCGTTCCGCCATCGGCGCTGCAGCTTGCGCCTGGCGACGGCAGCGTTGGCGCGGCTCTGGCGGCGCAGCCCGATATCGCCGGCGTCGTCTTTACCGGTTCGACCCAGGTAGCGCGTTCGATCAACCGGGCGCTGGCCGCCAAGGACGGTCCGATCGTGCCGCTGATCGCAGAGACCGGCGGCATCAACGCGATGATCGTCGACGCCACCGCGCTGCCGGAGCAGGTCGCCGACGACGTCGTGACCTCGGCGTTCCGCTCGGCCGGCCAGCGCTGCTCGGCGCTGCGGTTGCTGTTCGTTCAGGACGACGTCGCTGACCGCATGATCGAGATGATCGCGGGTGCCGCGCGCGAACTGAAAATCGGCGAGCCCACCGACCCTTCCGTTCATGTCGGACCGGTGATCGATGCCGAAGCCAAGCAGCGGCTCGACGCGCACATCGCGCGCATGAAAACCGAAGCGCGGGTGCATTTCGCCGGCATTGCGCCCGATGGCAATTATGTCGCGCCGCACATCTTCGAGTTAAAAAGTGCGGACGAACTGACCGAGGAGGTATTCGGCCCCGTGCTGCATGTCGTGCGCTACCCCGCCACCGGGCTCGACCAGGTGCTGCGTTCGATCGAAGGCACCGGCTACGGGCTGACGCTCGGTATCCACTCGCGGATCGACGATACCGTCGAGGTGGTGATCGACCGGCTCCAGGTCGGCAACATCTACGTCAACCGCAACATGATCGGCGCGGTGGTCGGTGTACAGCCATTCGGGGGCCACGGCCTGTCGGGCACCGGACCGAAGGCCGGCGGCCCGCACTATCTGGCGCGCTTCGCCACCGAACGGACCGTTACCATCAACACCGCGGCCGCCGGCGGCAACGCCGCGTTGATGTCGGACATGGAGTAGAGGCACGAACGCCCGCTGCATCGCTCAGCCATCCCCGGTCAAACACAAACGCGAATCCGCCGATGCGGCAAACGCGATCCATCGGACGAAATTCAAGGTTCCGGACTGCTCGAATTTCATCGCCGCGGCCGCAACCGTGCTTTCGGATTTCGGCGTCCTCTCCCATTGAAGTGGAAAATAACGATTTCAACAGAAGCAACCCCAACTCCGGCAGCGGAGTTGGGGTTACGGCCGTTACGCCAACAGCTTCAGCCCCGAAATTGCGGACGTCCTCGATACAGTCTCTACTTCCAGTGTTGCGCCGCGATTTGGTTTTCCACGTACTGCGCAACGACGGCGTTCAGACGCGTCGTCGGATGAAGTTCATCGGCGAACATATAGTTCTGGTCCGCTCCGTTGCTTACGTAAGTTCTTGGCGAGCAGAATAGTGAGCTGCCAAAAACGGACGGATTATCCAGGTGAAATTCGGTGGCTATTGCAACTTGAGCCGATAGATTGCATGCGATTGCCGTATTCGACACCGTAAATCCGTACTGCTGGAAATCGGAAATAACGTGGTCGACAAAACTGAAAGCGTCGATCAGGAGGACTTTCCGGCCAAAGTTCTGTTGTTGTAGCGCGCTCGCCAGCGTCGCATTGAACAATTGGGAAATCTGCGTGAACGACTGACCGTTGTCCGCACTGGCAACGCCTATCGGAGCCTTTCCGATATCAGGAACGTTTATCAGCACGACATGCGTCGCCCCTTTTGTCACCATGGTTGCGACAACGCCAATCAAGTCGTTAGCCGATTGAATTATGGCGTTTCTCGCATCCTGCTGTGCTGATGCCGTGCCCTTGGCTTGAGCGACGGTCAATTGAAAGAGGATGTCGTTCGCTCCGCCGTTAATCAATATGAGCTGGTCTGGATCGAACTGCCGATGAGCCTTCAGGAATTCGGCCACCTGGTCTTTCACCGGAATCGTCGTCTGCTGCTCGAAAGCGGCGAACGGCGATTGTCCGGGTGCATGGTCGGTGCCGGGCTGCGACGTCACGCGCGATCCCCCCTGCGCGTAATTCAGGCCACCCGCCGGAAGCAGAGGCACACCGAAGCCGCCGATAAACGCGGGCGTCAGCACACTTCCATAAGACCGAGCGACATCCTGAGTAAAGTTCAGGCCGGGATTTGTCGTAAAACGACCGCCGCCAAAAAACGCTTCGGCAATCGGCAGGTATGTACCAGCATCCAGGAGGCTGTCGCCGAAGGCGACGACATTCGTCTTGAACGGTGCACCAAACGCGACTTCCGGCGACATGACGCCAAATGTCATCGTCACCGCCAGGGCGACCTTGTGCAATAAGGCGAGGGCCTCCCGAGCCCTCGCGGCATTTTCCCGATGTTGTATTCGTTTCATGGCGCTCTTCCAGACCTCACATTTGAGCATTCGTCCGCGCGTTCTCAAATCGCCCCATGACGGCGATAAGGCAGCTTTGTCAAATCGGGCTACAGGAGTAATGGTGAAGCGGGATGAATCACATGACGTAACGAGACCAGCAAGAAATACGGAGCGACCTCACCATGGAAGACGGCATCTTCGAAGGCCTCAAGGTTCTGGACTGCGCGAGTTTCATCGCAGCGCCCGCGGCCGCAACCGTGCTGTCGGATTTCGGCGCCGAGGTGATCAAGATCGAACCGCCGGGGTCGGGCGATCCCTATCGCAACCTGCCTAACCTGCCGGGGTACCCGCACAGCGAGCACAATTTCGCCTGGCTGATGGAGGCGCGCAACAAACGCAGCCTCGCGCTCGATCTCAGCAAGCCCGAGGGTCAGGCGGTTTTGCATCGGCTCGCCGCCGAGGCCGATGTCCTCATCACGAATTTTCCGCCTGCCGTGCGCGGCCGGCTCGGCCTGACCTATGACGAACTGGCGCCGCTCAATCCGCGCCTGATCTATGCATCGTTCACCGGTTACGGTGAAAAGGGCGAGGAAGCCAACAAACCCGGCTTCGACAGCAACGCCTACTGGGCGCGCTCGGGCCTGATGGACCTGGTGCGCGCGGACACCGATACTACGCCGGCGCGCTCGGTCGCCGGCATGGGCGATCATCCCTGCGCGATGGCACTGTACGGGGCGATCGTGACCGCGCTGTACCGGCGCGAGCGCACCGGCAAAGGCGCGCATGTCAGCTCGAACCTGATGGCCAACGGCATCTGGGCCAACAGCGTGTTCGCCCAGGCCAAATTATGCGGTGCAACGTTCGGCGAGCGACGTTCCCGCGAACATGCGCTCAATGCCGTGACCAACCACTACCGCTGCCGGGACGGACGCTGGATCATCCTGTCGCTGCTCAATGAGGAGCGACAATGGCCGGCACTGGCCCGCTGCCTCGGGCGCGAGGATCTCATCACCGACGTGCGATTCTCCACCAAGCCGGACCGCCATGCGCGATCGCTGGAGCTGATCAAGCTGTTCGACGAGATATTCGCCACCAGGGACCTCGCCGAATGGCGCAAGATCCTCGACGGCAACGGCCTGGTTTTCGGCGTGGTCGGCATCCTCGACGACATCCCGACCGACCGGCAGATGATCGAAAACGACGTCCTGGTACCGTTCGAGGGCGACGGCATGCTTACCGTCAACAGCCCGATCTGGGTCGATGGCAGCCCGAAGGTCCAGCCGAAGCGGCCGCCCGGCATCGGCGAGCACAGCGATGAGGTGCTGCGCGAGGCCGGATACGACGAAGCCGCGATCCGGCGATTGCGGGACTCAGGCGCGGTGGCCTGAGGCGCCGGGGGCCGATCTAGACTAATCAGTGGTTGTGGATCAGCACCCAGCCGATGGCAGCGAGTCCTATGACGATGGCTACCGCTATCGCCCATGTGCTGACGCGGATCGCGCTGACGGTTTGTCGCTCCGCTTCGTTCTCGGCAATCTTGCGGTTGCGCGCCCTCTCCTGTTCCGGATCGCTCATCCCCGTTTCTCCTGATCGGTTCGTCAGCCTGGTCCGGTCGACATGACGCCAACTTACCTTACGCGCCGGCTCCCGTCGATGGACGCAGGTCGGCCTCAAACGGTATGGAGCGATCGACCGCATTTCGACCGCTCCCGCCGAACCCTGCGAGCCAACTCAGTGAAAACGCCGCCAGCGCCGCGCACAGCGCGGCGGCTGCCGCAGTCATGAAGACCTCTCCGGAACTCCACTTCATCGACAGCAACGCGCCGCCGACCAGCGGCCCGACGATGGAGCCCACCCGCCCGATTCCAAGTGCCCAGCCGACGCCGGTGGCCCGGATCGAAGTCGGATAGTACGCCGCCGCCAGCGCGTTGGAGGCGATCTGGCCGCCGACGATGCAGAAGCCGGCGACGAAAATCGCAATCGTAACCGGGATGGCGGAGTGTCCTAGCTGGCCGATCGCACCGATGGCAAAGACCGCGACGAAATAGACCAGCGCCAGCGCCCGAAACGAAAAGCGGTCGATGACGCGGCCGAGCGCAAACGTCGCCACGATGCCGCCGACCTGCAGCATCGAGCCGATCACGGCAGCCTCGGAGACCGAGGCGCCGAGGTCATTGAGGACCGTGGGCAGCCAGTTCGAGAGGAAATAGAGATCGAGCAGGCTCATGAAAAAAACCACCCATAGCAACAGCGTGACCGGCGTTCTGCCGTTTCTGAACAGATGCAGCACCGGCATCCCGGTCAATCTGGGTTCAGATACGACAAATCGCGTTGCCGATTCAAATACGGCCTTGGGACTGACCAGCCTTAGCAGTTCGGCGACACGCTGATGCGCCCCTCTGGTAAGCACGAGGAAGCGGACGGATTCCGGCAACTGATGCGCCAAAACCGGCACCAGCAGCAGCGGTGCGACACCGCCGACCACGAACACCGAACGCCAGCCGAATTGGGGAATCAGGGCCGCGCTCAGAAAGCCGCCGAGCGCTGCGCCCACCGAGAATCCGCAAAACATGATCATCACCATGGTCGCGCGACGCCGCCGCGGACTGTATTCGGAGATCATCGCAATAGTATTCGGCATCGCGCCGCCAAGCCCCAGCCCGGTCAGAAACCGCATCGCGATCAGCGTGTCGACATCCGTGACGGCGGCCGTCGCAAAGGTACAGACGCCGAAGGCAAGCGTCGAAAAAATGATGATCTTCTTGCGGCCGATGCGGTCGGCCAGCGGACCGAACAGCAATGCGCCGATCATCAGCCCGAATAGTCCGGCGCTGAACACCGGACCAAGCGTCACCTTGCCAAGGCCCCAGTTCTTGGCAAGCGCGGGGGCGACATAACCGATCGCCTGGGTGTCGAAGCCATCCAGGAACAACACTGCCGCGCAGGTCAAAAGCAATTTGATCTGGAAGCCACTGACCGGTTGTCGATCAATGAATTCGGCGACATCGACGGCCGATACGCCGCCTTGAAATTTCAAGATCATTATCCCCTCCTCCGAAGCGCCATGTCGCAAGCCTTGTCGGCCCGTCTTTCTCGCGCGTAGAATTTCCAGTTTCGTCGTCCCCTCGCCTCGATCGCGCTCACGCCCGCAAGATATCCATCGAATAGCCGGCGATCCGCTTATAGCTGTCGGACATGGCGGCAAGCTCTTCGCGACTGATGACGTCCTCGATCGCACCGAACGGCCGGTCGCGGGTTCGCTGGAACACCTCGCGCAGAATCGCGTCGGGCGGGTTGCTGCGGTTGGTCAGCACGATGCGGGTCGTGGCTTCGAGCCGTTGCTTCTCATATGCGGCCAGCGCGGCCACGGGATCATCGCTTCCAAGCAGCGCCGATGTCAGCGCCCTCGCATCGAGAATGGCCTGGCCGGCGCCGTTGGAGCCGCGCGGCACCATCGGATGCGCCGCGTCGCCGAGCAGGCTCACGCGGCCGAAACTCCAGCGCGGCAACGGGTCCTGATCGACCATCGGAAATTCCAGCACGCTGTCGGCTGCTCGAATGAACGCGGGAACGTCGAGCCAGTCGAAATGCCAATCGGCAAACGCGCCGATGAAATCGCCGGCCGAACCGGGCCTGTTCCAGTCGCGCTTGCGATAAACTGGCGTTTCGAGTTCGGCGACCCAGTTGACGAGTTGCAATCCGTCATCGCCGGCATGGCGGATCGGGTAGATCACCATCTTGCCGTGCGACAGCCATCCCGCCCGTACCATGCTCGCGCCCGACAATATCGGCGGCCATCGCGTCACCCCGCGCCACATGTTGACGCCGGAATAACGGGGCTCACCCTCGCTCGGAAAAAATTGCTTCCGGACGGCGGAGTTGATGCCGTCGCAGCCGACCACGATGCGGCCGCTTGCTGCGCTACGGTTCAGGCCTCCCGGCCCGTCGGAAAAATGGACGCGGACGCCGCAGTCGTCCTGTTCGACGCCGACGCAGTGACGCTGCGTGACCAGCCGATCGTGTCCCGCACGCGAGCGGAACGCATCGACCAAAGCCATTTGCAGATCGCCACGATGGATTGAGAATTGCGGATGCGCATAACCCGCCGCGCGGCCGAGCGGTTCCTGATAAATCAACTGACCGAAGCGATTAAAGAAGGTCGCATCCGTCGTCTCGATTGCGACCTGCGACAGCGCCGCTTCGAGCCCCAGCGCCGCGAGCTCCAGGCTGGCATGCGGAAGCAGATTGATGCCGACTCCGACTGGCCTGATCTCGGCGGCGGACTCGAATATCCGGCAGGGAATCCCGGCCCCATGCAGCGCAAGCCCAAGCGTCAAGCCGCCAATGCCGCCGCCGACAACGATGACGTCGTCCATGTTTCCATCCCGATCGCTCTGTCAGGCGATTTTCGGAGATGAAACACGATCCGTGAGCCTACTGTCAATCTGAGGTCCGGCCCCGGCTGGGCGGCCCTCCAGCATGATCTGGAACTGCATGGACGCGTCGGCCACCGACGCGGACCGCGCTGGTCAGCGCTTCTCGACGAAGCACATGCCCATGCGCGAGGCACGGTCGACAACCTGGCAAGAAAGTCCCTCGGCGCAGGTCCACGACCGGAAGCTGCGGTCGCCGGCGGCGTTGGCTTGCGGCTGATAGCAATGCGCGCCCCAGCCGTCGTCATATTCGCTGCCTGCAAGCTCGGTGTTGCCACGTGATTGCGGCCGGCTGGAGAACCCCCGTGAAAAGTCCGGCCGCCGGCTGTCGCGAAACGCGGCGAGAATATCCCGGCGCCTGACCTGGTCGCCAAAGAAATGCGGCGATCCGGGCACGATGGTCGAATTGGAAGGATGCTCGGCCATCCAGTCGACGCCCGGGAAATGAAAGCCGCCGATGCCCCGGGTCTGGTGGCATCCGGCACAAGTGATGTCGTTGAGCCGGCGTTCAAAGCCCGCCACCGAGCGGATGTTCTGCGGCGGCACGCCTCGCTCCGCGGCCTTTTTCAGGGCGGTCACCACGTCGTTCTCGCTGAATACCGGGTCGCCCTTGGGGTCGTCGCCCTGCACGAGTCCGAACTCCGGCTGCAGGTTGGACGCACCAAATCCGACCGGCGTGGATGCAATCACACTGGTTGCGAGGAATTCCGGCGGCACCAAAACCGTTCCGCGATCGAGCTCGGTGAAATGCCTGGGTTCGAGCAGCCATGCCTTGAAGGCGCGCCCGAGATTTTGATCGGCCAAGATCCGCGTGCGGTCGATCTCGTTCTCGAGTGGAGCCTGTTCGAACGTCTTCGTCTGAGAATTGTAGTCAAAGACCTTGAGCAGGTAATCGGTGTGGAAATCCTGGGTCGGAGATTTCGGCGCGTGCGCGATCTGCAGGTTGGACTCCAGCCGATAGACATCGCCCGGTTCAATGAGAGCCAACGGACCTTCTTTTGCGACCAGTTTTTCCGCGAGCGCCGGCCCGCTCAAGGTCAGGTCTCCCGCGGCGAGCCACCGGCGCGCGATCTCCGCGCAGGGGATGGCCGCGCCGCCGGGCCCGGTCGCGTGATTGCCCCTGGCGTTGAGCACGACGATCAGCGTCATCGGTAGCCGCGGCGAAGCCAGGCTGTCGCTTGCCTGGGGAACATTGGTAGGGATCAGGCGATAGATCAGCCTGATCTCGCCGCAGGTGTCGGGCGATACGTAGGCGCGGTCCATCCGGTTGACGATGCCCGACAGTACGAAACGCGCGTCGTTGGAATAAAGCTGCGCACGATCGAACAATTGAATGCCGTAGGTATTCCCTACACCGACGGTTTGGTTCGGAAAGTCGGCCTTGCGCTGGGCGACGTATCGATCGAAATCATCGTCGAGCGCCTTGCGGACCGGCGCCATCGACGGCAGCGCGAACAATTCGCTGTTCGTGATCGACGCATCGGATGTCCGTTCCGGGGCCATCACGCGGGCGAGGCCGAACCTGCCGTGGTCGAGTTCACGCAACGCCAGAGGATCGGTGATCGCCGCACCGCGCTCCAGCGCTGGCGCGGTTTGCGCGTTGCCTGCAGCCAGACCGCCGCATAGCAGGACACAGATCAAAGCAAGAAATCGCAACACATCGTCCTTCCCTGCGGAAACGGCGCCGAGCCCTGTTCAGGGACCTCTCGCGGGCGGCGGTTCTATTCAGGAAAGTAGCCGAAAAGCGGACGAAATGGCGCGTAACGTTGCGAAGACGTGCTGCGTCATTCACGTCGCGGTGAAGTGCTTCATCACCGCGACACAGCCTTAGCGCGCGACGATCAGGCCCTTGGTGGTGACCACCACCCAGCGGCCGTCCTGACGCCGGATGGCGTCGACCCGGCCAAGGCCCGGCAGCGGGTCGCCGGCATAGACCTCGAAGATTCCCTGCCGCCCTTCGACCAGCGCGCCGCCATTGGCAACGTCGCGTAGCAGCCAACCTTCCACTGTGGGCAGCCTCCCGAGCTCGACCTTGGGAGCGGCTACCGGGAGCGGGATCGAGCCAGTCACGTCCTTTGCCGCAGCCGGCGCGGCGGCTGCGACCGGGGCCGCCGGCGGAGCCACGCGGAGCTTATCGACGGTCTCGCTCAGCTTGGCGAGTTTGGCGGCGGGCTCGGCCTGCGCCTTCTCGAGCTTGTCGAGACGCTCGCTGGTCTTGTTGAACTGGGTCATGCCCAGCTTGGAGCCATGCTCGACACCGGCCTTGAGCGCCTGGATATCGGCGTCGATCCTCGCAACCGAGGCTTCAAGGGCGGTGGTCCCCGCCGGCGCAGCGTCCTGAGTCGCAAAATGCTGCAGACCCACGGTCGCCATGGCGCCCCCGAGCGCACCCACGATCGCGGCCAGTGCGACCACGGCGGCCAGCGCCGACAGGCGGCGCTTGCCGAATATTTCCCGGCTCGGTTCAGGCTCGACCTTCGGGCCGGCGTCTTCGCCGTCCCAGTTATGATCGGCGGACGACATGATCATAACCCTGGCAGGGATACGCGGCGCACTTGCCTTGGTGGCATCCGATTTGAAGGAGTCAGCCTTGAGAGTGTCAGATTTGGCGGAGCTGTCGGGAAAATCACCGTTAGCAGCATCCGCTTTCGGCACCTTCACCTCCGGCGCCGTGCCGGCAGTGCCCTGCTCCGGCACCAAAGCCGGCGCTTCCGTGCTGATCGGCGGTATATCGCCGGCCGCCGCGGGCTCCATCGAAGTATCCGGTGGTGAGGCAGCGATCGGCTCGCCGCCGAGGGAACCGGCTTCAGGGCCGGTCTGCTCAGCTTGTTCGCTCACAGCTAATTCTCCAGAATGAGTTGACCATTTGGTAACTTTTATTGCTTGCGAAATAGTTACCGGAGGCCCGCTTACCGAAATTTTAGGAATCCTCCGATCGCTTCACCGCCGCCGCCACAAATCGGGCAGCACGGCGATCGAGGCCTCCCGCGCGGCCGATATTGCCCTGCGACATTGTTCGAAGACCAACGCGTCATTTGCGCCGCCGTGTTTCCCGATTAACATGCACCGATCCACCAGCCAGAAGGCAGGGCGTTATGGCCATCGAAAAGTGCATCGACGAATTCGATGTGGACGACGTCATTTTCGAGGAGGGCTCGGCCGGCCGCGAGTTGTTCGTGGTTCTCGACGGCACAGTCGACATCGCCAAGATCACCGGCGCCGGCAAGACCGTAATCGTCACGCTCGGCAAGGGCGAGTTCTTCGGCGAGATGGCGGTCATCGACGGTTCCTCGCGTTCAGCCACCGCCATCGCCGCCGCGGCCAACACCCGCGTGATGCGGATCAACCACGCCCGCTTCGTCTATCTGGTCAGCCAGCAGCCGGCATTCGCGCTGATGGTCATGGACGCGCTCAGCAAGCGCTTGCGCGCTTCCAATGCCGTTACCTTCAAGGCGGCGACCCCATGAGCGAGCATAAGCCGACCCCGTTTCCGGTTCTCCTGAATAATGACGTCTGCTCACTGATCCAGGCGGCCGACCAGGTTTACCAGATCCGGTTCAAGAACCGCGCCGCCAATGCCTATCTGGTGCGCGGCTCCTCGCGAACCGTCATGATCGACGTCGGGCTATCCTCGAATTATCCGGCGCTGCTGGAATGCCTCCGACACATCGACTGTCCGCCGGACAAGATCGACATTGTGATCCTGAGCCATGAACATCTCGACCATATCGGCGCTGCCTATCACTTCGGCGGGCGCAGCATCATTGCCGCGCATCGTCTCGCCGCCAACAAGATCATGCTGCGCGACGACTTCTCGATGCTGCGCAAGATGTTCAACGAACCGAATATCCCGATCAATGTCGACATCTGGCTGGAAGAAGGCAACCTGATCGACCTCGGCAACTTCCGTCTTCACGTGATGTACACGCCCGGCCACACTTCGGCATGCATCAGCCTGTTCGATCAGGAGAAAGGGTTGCTGTTCGCCGCCGACACGCTGATGCCGGGCGGCGTGATGGGCGGCGTATTCGGATCCGGCAGCATCAGCGACTATATCCAATCGCTGGAGCGGCTGAAGGGATTGAACTCCCGGATATTGTTGTCGGGGCACGGCCGGCTTTCGGACACGCCGCAGAACGACGTCAGGATCGCAATCCAGAGATCGCATGCGCTGTTGTCGGACACCGCGCAATTGTTCGACGCGCTCGACGCACGGTCCAACTTCGAGCCGATCATGCAGTCGGTACGCGATCTAAATAAGCTCGACGACGCCTGACTTTCCTTGATCGTTTGACAAACGGCCGGGCGGTCTGTTCAAAAGCAGACGTAGAAAATACGATTGAAAATATCGGGAGAAAATCATGAAGCTTTACGACTCGATCGGGCCGAATCCGCGCGTCGTCCGCATGTTCATGGCGGAAAAGGGCATCGAGATGCCGAAGCAGGCCGTGGACCTGCGCAAGGGCGAAAATCGCGAGGCCGAGCATCTCAAGCGCAATCCGCATGGCCAGATGCCGACACTTGAAATGGATTGCGGGAACTATCTGTCCGAAATTACGGCGATCTGCGAATACCTTGAGGAAAAACAGCCGGAGCCGCCGATGATCGGCGCGACGCCGGAGCAGCGCGCCGAGTGCCGGATGTGGACCAGGCGTGTCGATCTCAATATCTGCGAGCACATGGGCAATGGCTATCGTTTCGGCGAGGGCTACAAGTTCTTCCGGAACCGAATCCCCTGCGCCCCTGACGCTTCGCCGGGTCTCAAGATGATCGCGGCGAACCGCCTGCAATGGCTCGACGGCCAGATGGTGGACAAGGACTATCTGTGCGGCGACCGCTTCACGCTCGCCGATATCCTGCTCTATTGCTGGATCGATTTCGCCGGCCAGGTGGGCCAGCCCCTGGACACCGCCAACGCCAATATCGCTGCCTGGTTCGCCCGCGTCGGCGAGCGGCCGTCAGTGAAGGCGTAAAAGCCTCGCCGTGTCCGCACGCTGGACCACTGGAGCGAATCGCCGATGGCGCGGTGGGCACCGCGGCTCCTGCCTACCCTGCCCTTGAGGGCAGGGTGAAGAACTAAATCACCAGGGGGGTGTCCGGGAGTTCGTTTCGCCCGGAACCGTGCGGTGGGAAATATTTCGCGAGTTGCTGCGAGACTTCGGCGATCCCGCGGATCACGCCGCTCTCGAAATTGCCCGCCCCGAAGTCCGCCTCCATGTCGACGCAGATTTTTTCCCAGCCGGCCCGGCCGACCTTTGCGTCGATGCCGCGGTCGGCAATGATCTCGACGTCGCGGTCGGCGAGCAAGAGATAGATCAGGACGCCGTTGTTGTGGGCGGTGTCCCAGATGCGCAATTGCGAAAAGACGTCGAGCGCGCGACCCCGCGCGGACTGGTCGCGGAACAGCGGCGGACCATCCAGCGCGCCTTCCACCACAAAACGGACCTGGCCGGAATGAGTGGCCTCGCCGACGCGAATCGCCTGCTCGATTGCCGCCAGCGTCTTCGGCGGAAACAGCCGCCGCGCCCGCCACCGATGTTCGACCAGGTGCCTGCCGATGCGCTTGATGCCCATACCTACCAGCTCCAGATCTACCAGCTTCCCGACGCGCCGCCGCCACCGAAGCTGCCGCCGCCTCCGCTGAACCCGCCGCTGTCGCTCGACCCGCCGCCGCCGGAATAACCGCCGCCGTACGACCCGCCGCCGTATGGTCCGCCATACCAGCCACCGCGCCGCCCGTTTGACGGTGCAGCAGTCTCCGCGAACATGGCGATGGCGCACGCGACGATCGCGGCAAAGAGGGAGAATACCAGCGACCCGATCGCGATCCACGCCACCACCCCGACGAGGCCGCCGAGTGCGACCGAGCCGACCAGCCTGCCGAACAAGCTGCGCAGCACAGCGCCGGCGACGAAGACGCCGAACAGGATCAGCGGATTGAACAGAATATCGAAGCGGCCCTCTCCGCCGGCGAAACTGCCGTGAGGCTCCGGCGGCGGCAACGGTTCACCGTCGGCGACCCGGATCATCTGATCGACGCCAGCCGAAATGCCGCCGGCGAAATCACCGCCCCTGAATTCCGGCGTGATGATCTCGTCGATGATGCGCCTGGCGGTCGCATCGGTCAGCGCGCCTTCGAGGCCGTAGCCGACTTCGATGCGAAGCTTGCGATCGTTCTTGGCAACAAGCAGGATCGCGCCGTCATCGACCTTCTTGCGTCCGACCTTCCAGGCGTCCGCCACCCGAATCGAATATTGTTCGATGCTCTCGGGCGCCGTCGTGGGCACGATCAGCACCGCGATCTGGGTGCCCTTCTTTGCTTCGAAATCCCTCAGCTTCTGAGTGAGTGAGGCAATGTCGTCGCTGCTGAGCGTCCCGGTCTGATCGACCACTCGTCCGGTGAGAGGCGGCACCGCGACATCGGCGAAGGCGGCGACAGCCCAGCAGAGCAACAGCGCAAGAAAGGAAGCTCTTGCAGCACCCATAACGGTCAATCTGGTTGTCGAACTATTTGGCCGGCGCTGCCGGAGCTGGATTGAAATCCACCTTCGGCGCGGTGGAGATTTCCTTCTCATTATCGACCGTGAAGTTCGCCTTCTCCTTGTATCCGAACGCCATCGCCGTCAGGTTGGTCGGAAACTGGCGTATCGTCACGTTATAATCCTGCACCGTCTTGATGTAGCGATTGCGCGCCACCGTGATGCGATTTTCGGTGCCTTCGAGCTGCGACATCAGATCGCGAAACAGTGCATCGGATTTGAGCTGTGGATAGTTTTCCGTCACCACCAAGAGCTTGGACAGCGCGCTGGTCAGTTCGTTCTGCGCGGCCTGGAATTTCGCGAATGCGCCGGGGTCGTTGACCAATTCCGGCGTCGCCTGGATGCTGCCGACCTTGGCGCGGGCGTTGGTCACCCCGAGCAGCACGTCCTTTTCCTGTTGCGCAAATCCCTTCACTGAATTGACGAGGTTAGGCACGAGATCGGCACGGCGCTGATACTGGTTCAAGACCTCCGACCAGCTCGACTTGACCTGCTCGTCGTTGGTCTGAATCGTGTTGTAACCGCAATTGGTAAGACTCAACATCGCCAGCGTCGCCAGCACGGTCAAAAATCTGCGCATCAAATCCTCCCTTTGCAATAACGCCAAGGTATCAGAAGGATGGCGCGGGGGATGTAAAAATTTCAGGGCGTCATACCGGGGCGCGCGTAAAGCGCGAACCGGGAAATGACGGGATTCCGGGTTCATCGCTTCGCGATGAGCGGGAATGACGAACGCAGGTTTCGATGCCGACGCCTTTATGCGCCCGCCGCGTGGGCTTCGCGGATCGCCTGCCAGACCTTGACCGGGGTCAGCGGCGTGTTGAGCGACGTTATTCTGAGCTCGCTGAGCGCATCCATCACGCCATTGGCGATGCAGGGCGGACCGCCGATCGCACCGGACTCGCCGCAGCCCTTGGCGCCCAGCGGGTTAGTGCGGCAGGGTGCGGAATCATCCAGCGTCACGGTGATCGGGGGAATGTCGTCGGCGCGCGGCACGCAGTAATCCTGGTAGCTCGCAGTCAGCAATTGCCCTTCGGCGTCATAGGACACGGCCTCGTACAGCGCCTGTCCGATGCCTTGCGCGACGCCGCCGTGAACCTGCCCCGTCACCAGCATCGGATTGACGGCGACGCCGACATCGTCGACCGTGGTGTAGCGCACGACCTTGCTGACACCGGTTTCCGGATCGATCTCGACCTCGCAGATATGCGTGCCGTTCGGCCAGCTCGGGCCGTCGACCTCGCCTTCGCTGTCGACGCTCAGCCGCGCGCCGCTCTCCTTTTTCGCGATATCGAACAGCCCGATGCGCCTGTCGGTGCCGACCACCGTCAGCCATCCCTCGCGGTATTCGATATCCTCGACCGAGGTTTCGAGCAGGTTCGCCGCCTTCTCGCGCGCTTTCGCGATCATGTCGTTGGTGGAGACCGCCACTGCCGTACCGCCGACGAACAACGAGCGCGAACCGACGCTGCCGAACCCGGTGGCGAGATCGGTGTCGCCCTGCACGACGTCGATCCTGTCCATGGGAATGCCGAGCGATTCCGACACCATCTGGGTGTAGGTGGTTTGCAGTCCCTGCCCCATCGCCTGGGTACCGGAATGCAGCACGATGCGCCCTTCGGCGGTCGCATGCAGGCTGACCTTTTCGGTATGGGCCCGGCCGCCGGTCCATTCGATGTAGCTGGTCAGGCCGCGACCGTAGAGCAACCCTTTTTTCCTGGCGGCCTTCTTGCGGGCGGCGAAGCCATCCCAGTCGGCGAGTTCGGATGCGCGCTCCAGCATGTGGGCGAACGCGCCGCTGTCGTAAACCTGCCCCGCGGCATTGGTGTAGGGCAGTTGCGCCGGCTTGATGTAATTCACCTTGCGGATCGCGCGCGGATCCATCCCGATCTGGCGCGCGGCGGCGTCCATCAGGCGCTCCACGATGAAAACCGCCTCCGGGCGCCCTGCGCCGCGATAGGCGCCGACCGGCGCGGTGTTGGTCATGACCGACTTCACTTCGAAATGCACCAACGGCAGATCGTAGACGCCGGTCTGCACGAACGGCCCAAGCACCAGGGGAATGATGTTGCCCGCGCCGGTGCTGTAGGCGCCGGTGCCCCCGATCGAGCGCACGCGATAGGCCTGCACGCGGCCCTTGGCGTCGAGCGCGAACTCGCCGGTCGAGGTCAGGTCGCGGCCGTGGGTGCCGCCGACGAACTCGTCGGTGCGATCGCCGCGCCAGCGCACTTTGCGCCCGAGCTTGACCGCGGCGTAGGCCACGATGCCGTCTTCCGGATAAAGATTGGTCTTCTGGCCGAAGCCGCCGCCGATATCGCCGACCAGCACGCGCACGCTCTCCTTCGGCCGCTTCAGCACCGCCTCCGCCAGCACGTCGCGCGTCGAGCCCGGGGTCTGTGACTGGACGTGCAGGATCAGTCGTCCTTGGTTGTCGATCTCGGCGATGGTGGAGCGCGGCTCCATCGCCGAGGGGACCAGCCGCTGGCTAACGAGATCGAGCGAGACCACGTGTTTTGCGCTGGCAAATGCCGCTTCGACCTCGGCCGCGTCGCCATAGCTCATGACCGCGACGATATTGTCGGGCGCCTCGGGCCAGACCACCGGCGCGCCCGGTTTGATAGCGGCGACGGGATCGACCACCGATGGCAACACCTCATATTCAACCGCGACTGCTTCGGCCGCGCTCTGCGCCGCCGTGCGGGATGCCGCGACCACCGCCGCGACCGGCTCGCCGGCAAAGCGGACGACCTCATGGGCGAGCAACCGGCGCGGCGGCACGGTCATCGGCGAACCGTCGGCGCGCTTGAAGATCGACAGCGTCGGAATGGTGCCAATGCCGTCGGCGACCAGATCGGCGCCGGTATAGATTGCCTGGACCCCGGCCATCTCCGCCGCCGCGCCGGTGTCGATCAAGACGATCCTGGCATGGGCATGCGGCGAGCGCAGCACATACAGCCACAGCGCGCCGTCTTCCGGCTTGTCGTCGATGAATTGGCCCTTCCCGGTCAGCAACCTCTGATCTTCGAGGCGTTTGACCGGCTGGCCCGCACCGAAACGCATGTTGCCGGGGAGAATATTCATCAATTTGTCCTTCGAGTTGAGCGATGGTCCAACTGGGCGGAGTTTTAGCCGATCCGTATAAGCAAGGTACAGGCCATACCCACGCTGCCGCCACTTGGAGAATCGGCAACCGAAGGCTCAAAACACGGATTATTCCGGGATGATCCGCAGTACCACACCCGAAATCTCGAGATTCCGGGTTCGCGCTGACGCGCCGCGGAATGACGGCTATGTATGGAGCGCGTGCTAGCCGATATCCCGCAACACCCGCTCGACCGCCTCACGCTGCTCCGGCGTCAAGGCCCCCTGGGGAGCGACGGGATCGCCGACATCGTACCCCTGGATTGCGAGGCCGGCCTTGATGCACGCCGCCAGATTATAGCGCGCAAACGCCTCGTTGATGCACCACAGCCGCCGCTGCAGGGCCATCGCCTCGTCCCACCGAGCGGCGTTACAGAGGTCGTAAAGCGCCACGCTCTGGCGCGGAACAAGGCAGGCCGGTCCCGCCATCCAGCCAACCCCGCCGATCAGCATCACCGTGGCTGGAATATGCGCCGATGCCGAGAACACTTTGAGGCTGTCGCCGCAGCGGTTCATGATCGACAGCAACCGCCCGGTGTTGGTCGAGGCGTCCTTGATATAGCGGATGCGCGGGTGCGCCGCGAGCCGTGCGATGACGTCGAGCGTCAGGTCGGAGCGCTGGAATTGCGGGTTGGTGTAGATCACCACGGGAATATCGACGGCATCCGCGATGGCGCGAAAATAGGATTCGACCTGCGCATCCGCGAGCGGGAAATAGGCCTCCAGGATCGCAAGGATGCCGTCGGCGCCGTGTCGCTGATACGATTTAGCCTGCGCGACGGCATCCGCCGTCGACGTCGAGACCACACCCGCCACCACCGGCACGCGACCTTTGGCGGCCTCGATCGTCGTCCGCACCACCGTGGTGCGTTGCGCCTGATCAAGATAGGCAAACTCTCCGGTCGAGCCAAGCGGCGTCAATCCATGCACGCCCGAGGCGATGAGATCGTCACAGAGCCGACCCAACACCGCTGTGCGGATCGTCCCGTCACCGTCAGCGGGCGAGACCAGATAGGGAAAGACGCCGTGGAAATCGGCCATGGTCGGGATCAAACCTCTGGAGTTCCTGAAATGCTGGTGTCTTGGGGCCTGCCGGCGGCCGAGTTAAATCGTCGCCGGACATGCGCCACGCGACCATGGGCCAGTCCAAGCAGACAAAAGCCTGATCGCTCGCAAGGGAACGATCAGGCAGCTTATCTTCTATTTTCTTTGTTTAACCGAACAGCGTAAGTCAGTACCGACCATAGCAATGGAAGGCGCCGTAGATTCCGGACCGGTCCCGCTCGAATCCGATCGCGCTGCGCTCCTCATCACGCCGCCAGATGTGGCGCAGCGATGCAAGCTCATCGCCTTCGAGCGGCGATTCCTTGCCGGCGGTGCGGAAGATCACGCGAATATCGTCATTGCCCGAACGGTCGATCGCATTCCACAGCGCGCGAATTTCTTCCGGCGCCATCCAATCCTGGGAGTCCAGCAAGACCACCGCATCGATCTGCCGAGCCGGCAAGCTTTCAAGGAACTGGCGTAGGTTTGCATGGACCGGAATGATCAAGCCGGAGCCGTCGCGCATGCGGCCGAACTGGCTGCGCTGCAAGTAGGGCGGCAGGCAGCGATCGCCAGGACCGGCGTAACGGCGATTCAGCGCCTGCCAGGCAAAATAGTTGTCTGCGTTGGGATGGCCATTGATCAGCCGCAAAAGCCGCTCATGCAGCACTTCGTTGAGCGGTGCGCCGCCCCCCAGCAGGTCACGCTGCTGGGGCGGAATGCCGAGGCTGAACAGCAGGGCGGGCGTACCCGTGAGCAGCCGCGCCAGCGGCGAATGAAACAGGCGGTCCAGACGCTCGAGCGCCTGCACGCGCTCGGGTGCATCCGCATCCGCGATCAGCAAAGCCATCAGATCGATCCGAGCCAGTTTTGCCAGGACGTGAGCAAGGCCGATGAAGCGGCCGAGCATGCCGTGACGATAGAAGCCGTCGGTGAAATAGGCGTGCCGCGGCCTTCCGGCCAGATTACCCTTGTCCCAATAGGTGCGGGCGTCGGCGTCGAGCCAAGGCCGCAGTTCGTCGCGATAGCGGGCCGTGTTGGCGGACGAGGCCGCCTCGCCGAAGAATTCCCAAAAATCCTCGTACCTGGAAAACGCACGAAGACCCGCGAGCTTGAGCTTAAGCAGCGAGAGATGAGCTTCGTTGAGATCGACGGCGAAGACCTGTGCCGGTTGAGCCGTGAGGTAGGACAGCGCGTTGCAACCGCCCGATGAGATCGTGACGATGGTCGCGCCGACCGGCAATTGCAGCGCAGCAAGATCGGCTTCCGGATCCTCCCAGATCTGGGTGTAGACCAAGCGCCGAAACCAGAATGCGAAAAGCTTGTCCCATACGCTTGATTGGTTCTCACCCCGGCTGTTGCGGACGGCATCCGCGATTAGGTGCGTGCTCATCAACTCTCCGAATCAACAATCTAATAAAGATATCCTGCGCGGACTGCAGTTTTACGACAGCGCCCGGCAGCGAACTCATTGCCAATCGCACGACAGCGCGAGGTTTCGTGATCGGCGGCTGAAATCCGCACCTGTCACATCCCTGTCGCGCGAACATCGGATGAAAACGGACGGCATAAGCACAGGAGGTTGATGGATGTCCGCATTTCCTTCCGATCTCGAAACCCCCATCGTCTGGCCGGGCGAAGCGACCGATCGCATGAACCGGATGTACCGCTGGCAACGCCACATTTACGATGGCACCCGCCGTTACTATCTGCTCGGCCGAGACCAGATGATCGCCAACCTATGGCCCTCGCCGGGCGCGAGCATCCTGGAGATAGGTTGCGGGACCGGCCGGAACCTGATCCTGGCGGCGCAGCGGTACCCCGACGCACGCTTGTTCGGAGTCGACGTGTCGACGGAAATGCTCACGTCGGCGATTTCGGCGATTTCCCGCCGCGGTTTGGCGGGGCGAATTCGGGTCGCTCATGGCGACGCGACGGCTTTCGATCCCAAGGTCAAGTTCGGTGTGTCCGCTTTTGACCATGTGATGATCTCCTACAGTCTTTCGATGATCCCGGACTGGGACCGCGTGATCGAAGCCGCCCTCAATCGGCTCAACCCCGAAGGCCGGTTACACATCGTCGATTTCGGCAATCAGGCGGGATGGCCAAGCGTGCCTCGCAGGCTGCTGCTGAAATGGCTTGCGATGTTTGACGTGACGCCGCGCGACGATCTCGAGCGCGTGCTGTCAGGCGCAGCCAGGTCATCCCGCGGCGATCTAAGGTTCGAGCGTCCGTTCCGTGGTTATGCCCAATACGCGGTGCTGACGGCACCATCGGGGCCGAGGGTATCGTGACCGCGTGGCTCGCACTTCTTGCGGCGGGCCTGCTCGAGGTGGGCTGGGCGCTCGGCTTGAAATATTCCGACGGTCTCACCCGGTTCTGGCCGACGCTTGCCACCGTGGTCGCAATCGTCCTGAGCTTCGGACTGATGGCACTGGCGTTGCGATCGCTGCCGTTCGGCACCGCCTACGCCGTCTGGACCGGGATCGGCGCGGTGGGCAGCATCATCGTGGGAATGCTCGTGTATAGCGAGTCGACCGATCCGGTGCGGATCCTCTGCCTGACGCTGATCGTCGCGGGAATGGTCGGACTCAAGCTGAATTCACCGGTGTGAGTAAACAAATCAGCCACACGCAGGTCGCCTGCCGCGCAGGCCCCTCCATCCTTCGACGGCGCCAAACAGGCCGAGCGCCAATACGAAAGGAAGGAAGTGATACAGAAAGCGGAACATCAGCAGCGCCGCAATCAGCGGATCCTTGTCCTCACCGCCAAGCCCGATCAGGATCGTTGCGTCGAATACGCCGATTCCCGCAGGTGCATGGCTGGCGAAGCCGAGCAGTGTCGCAATGATGAAGACGACCGCAAGCTCGAAGGGCCCGACATCGGCAGCGGCCGGAATCAGCACGTACATCGCCATCGCCGCGGCGACAAGATCGAAGATACCGATCACGATCTGCAGCAGGACCACGGGACCGGAAGGCAGGCGCACCGGCCATCGCAGAGAGCCGAGATTTCGGGGGGACCACCAGGTCCAGACCACGAAGGCGGTCACGCCGATAAGCAATGCCGCGGCCAGCCATCGATTGAACTCAGGCGGCAAGTAATCGATCCGGCTGACGGCCGCGGGCTCATACAGCACGCTGAGCCCGAAGGTCGTCAGATTCCCGAGCCAGAATGTCAGCCCGGTCAGAAAGCAGATATTGGCGACGTCCAGCACGCCGAGTCCGCTCACCACATAGATTCGGTAGCGGATGACGGGCGAGACCAGCGCGACCGCGCCCATGCCGTGCGCGATCGGATAACTGGTGAAGCTCGCCAGCGCCGCGATCCGATACGGGACTTCAGAACGCCCGATGGTGCGAAGCGCCAGCAAATCGTAAACCGTCAGGCTTCCGTACGACACGGCCACCAGCAACAGCGCCAGCGCAATCGCGCCAGGGTTGGTGTGCTCGACAGCGGCGGCCACTTCGCCGTAGTTCACATGCTTGAGCGCATGCGTCAGTGCGTACAATGCCATCGCGGCAATGGCGACGCCGAAAACCACACCCAGGCCTTTCAGCCGGATACTGCTGAAGAACGGCTTTTGCAGCGCAGTGATTTTCAGAATGTATCCATTTCAGAATGTATCCATTCCGGCCGCGACCACTCTGTCGGTGCCACCTGATTCGGCTGCGTTGACACACCCTTTGCCATGATGATGTGACAATCGCGTTACCTGCCGGTCCTCGATCACATCGTGATCCCGAAAGCGTTTACCGCCTTCGCAATAACGGCACATTGTCGTCGCATCCTGCTCACGGGTTCGAGGTAAGAAACGCGGGAAATGACTGATGGATTCGACCGACCATGAGCGCAGATTCCGACCATGACCTTTCGCCCGATCAGTGGGAAGTGTTGAAAATGCTGCGTTTACCGGCTTCGCGACGCCGCGCTGTGAACCGTTTCGCAGTCGATCGGCTGATCGCGCTTCAGCTTGCGATGCTGATCGATGAACAACCGGTCATGACGCCGCAGGGGCGCAAGGCGCTGGTGCGGGGTTCGTCACGATTGTGGGATGTTGCGGCCTGATCCCCGACGATGCCGCCACGGCAATAACCTTAGTCAATATCGCCCGGGGCAACGTCGCCGTCGAAAAAATACGCCGGTGCCCGTTGCAGGCACTTTTTCATCCAAACTGAGAAAACCGTACCTCACCCGAACGTGTCATTCGAGTGAGGACAGTGTGAGCCGTTATTCCGCGGCTTCCGCGAAGTCCGCGGCCTGTTTGGTATAGTCATAGACGACGCGGCCGTAAGGCAAGGTCACATCGGCGATGAAATGGCGCGCGCCGCTCACACGACGCACCGGAAAATCCGCCACGGGTGCGTTGACATGCGGCACCAGATGAAGCCGGCCGGGGCCCGACCAGGAACCCTTCACGACGATGTCGGTCAAATTGAGCGCCACAAGCTGACAGATTTCGGCGCGACCATCGACGCCGGGGATCACTTTCAGGTTGATCTGCGTTCTTGAAAGCATCGCTCGGGTCGACTCGCCGCTGCCCGCCACGGCTTCATGCTTGTAGGCCATGGTCCCCATGGCGACGGTCTGGTTGGCGTATTACAGCGTGCCGGTCAGTGTATCGTTCACCACATCCAGTTTTGGATGTGCATACTTCTTAGGGAAGCCCCAGACTTCGCGGCCGGCAACAATCGGGGGATCGTCATCGAGGTACATCTGCGAAACGAAATTGACATCCTCGCCATTTAGCCGAGCAGGAATGACCAGGCCCGACTCGGTATAGCTTCCGAAACCTGAACTGTCCGGCATCTTGATCCACTCGTAGTGCACCAATGGCTGCTCGGCCGGCTCCAGCGGTTCGGGCAAGCCCGCGCGGATCACGTCCGGATCGGTTTCATAAGTGATAACCAGAAATTCTCGGTTGACGAAGCGGTAGGGGCCCACCGGATAGCTCGGGCTCGCCATCGGCATCGACGGAAGCTTGAGAACATCTGCCTTGCGCATGAGATAACCTTTTCTTCAGTGGCGGCGCCCGCCATCGACGGACGACCCGGCGTCGGCGATCGACCGAACCTCGCGGCTACCCGAAATTTGCCGAACACCACCAAACGTTGTATTAAGGAAATATTCCTAGCGCTGGGTGTTATCAGCTATATGAAATCGCACGCCAGAGAGCATCGATCACATTCGCGCGACACCGCCGCGTCACAAGGACGTCATGGCAATTCTGAATCCTGACCTGCAAGCTTCGCCCCGAAATCCGAAAGCCTCGCCATGGACATGCGAACACCGCAATCAGATCGTGCCACCACGCGCGCCTGGCGGCCCGACCGATGCGATCGTGTCGCGCTGGTGCTCCAGGGCGGCGGCGCATTGGGGGCCTATCAGGCCGGCGTCTATCAGGCCCTCCACGAAGATGGCATGGAGCCGAACTGGGTGTGCGGCGTATCGATCGGCGCCATCAATTCCGCGATCATCGCCGGCAATCCGCCGGAGGCGCGGCTGGAAAAGCTCCGGATATTCTGGGAGCGCATCACGGCCCGCAAGGTATGGCACTATACCCCGGATGGCGACATCTATCGCAAGGCCCGTAACCTGACCAGTTCCTGGATGACGACCACACTTGGGCAGCCCGGCTTCTTCAAGCCGCACGATGTCAACCCGTGGTTCAGTCCCGCCGGCGCGAAAACGGCGACCAGCTACTACGATACGGAGCCTTTACGCCAGACCTTGCTGGAGCTGGTGGATTTCGACCTGATCAACTCGCGCAAAATCCACTTCGCGGTCGGGGCAGTCAACGTGCTCACCGGCAACTTCCTGTACTTCGACAACAAGAAGGAAGTGATCGGACCCGAGCATGTGATGGCCAGCGGCGCGCTGCCGCCCGCGCTTCCGATGGTGAAAATCGGCACCGATCATTTCTGGGATGGCGGCATCGTTTCCAATACGCCGCTGCAACATCTGCTCGACCAGGACGACAAGACAAATTCCCTGGTGTTCCAGGTCGACCTATTCAGCGCCCGCGGCATGTTGCCCCGGGACATCCAGGAGGTTCTGGCCCGGCACAAGGACATCATGTATTCCTCGCGCACCCGCCACAACACCGACATCTATAAGCGCATGAACAATTTGAAGGCGGATTACTACAAGGCGCTGCTGAAAATCCCGGAAGACCAGCTCAGCGATGAGGAACGCGCGATGCGCGCTAGCCTTGCGAGCCTTCCCGAGATTACCATCCTGCAGCTGATCTATCAGCAGAAGGCCTATGAAGGCGATTCAAAGGACCACGAATTCTCGGCAACCTCGATGCGCGAGCATTGGCAGAGCGGTCTAGAAGATACGCGCAGGACGCTGAAGCGCCGCGACTGGCTGGCATTGCCGGAAGAAGGAATGGGCATCGTCGTTCACGACGTGCATAGCGAGCGAGACTACTGATCGCGTTGAAAGCCGCTCGCACATCCTCATCCGCGCGTGATGATTCCCAAGAGTTCACGCGCGTGGTCTTCCGGATTTCCGACGTTGACGATGACGGCATCGGGTGCGGCCGCGGCGTCATCGACCGTCCGGCCGAGCCGTCGCTCGATGTTGCCGTCGCTGCCGCGTCCCCTCGCCGAGAGGCGCTGAGTGAGCACGTCCGAGGGCGCGGTGATCGAAACCACCACGACGTCGGCATAGGTGCAGCGCATCGCGGCGATCACGGTACGCGACACGTTGGCGATCACGGTACGGCCGGCGCGGATATCATCGTCGATGCTGCGACTCAAGGCATAGGCGTGACCGTGCGCCTCCCAATGCATGGCATATGCATCGCTCGCACGCGCCTCCTGGAAGGCTTCGTAGCTGATCTGTTCATTGTCCTCGAAAACCGAAGCCTCCCGGGTCACGATACGCCGGGGGAACACGATGTCCGGATCGTCCTTGCAGGCCGCCCTGGCAAATCCAAGCAACGTGTCCTTGCCGGCGCCGCTGGGCCCAACCACCAGAACCAGCCTTCCCCGCCCGATCGCGGCCGGTCGGTGACCGGATATCGCCGGTGCCTCGCTCACGCCACGCGCCGCCCTTCCCGCCACACCGCGCGGACCACCGGGATGTCGCGCGCAATGTGCACGCGGATCAGGTCGGCGCGCTTGCCGACTGCAATTTCGCCCCGATCGGAAAGGCCGACGGCCTCCGCCGGCGTTTTGGTGACGGTACGGACGGCGGCGGCGAGATCGATCGCCGGCGCGCATAGCGGCAGTTGCAACGCCCCCATCAGCAGGCTGGAAGGCACGTAGTCCGACGACAGGATGTCGAGCAGCCCTTCGCGGGCGAGGTCCACCGCGGCGATATTGCCGGAATGCGAGCCGCCTCGCACCACATTGGGAGCTCCCATCAGGATGCCGATGCCGGCCCGATGCAATCCGTACGCGGCCTCCATCGTCGTCGGGAATTCCGCCACCGAAACCCGGTCGCGCACGGCGTCGGCGACATTCTCCTCGGTGGTGTCGTCGTGGCTGGCGAGCGGGATCTCGTACTGGTGAGCCAGCGCCACGATCGCGCGCATGTTGGTCGCTGCGTGCGCTTTCTGATAAGCAAATCGCCGCTCGAACAGGATGTCGAGTTCGGCATCGGTCATGCCGGCGCCCTTGCCGCGATAATAGTCGCGCAACTTTCCCTCATCGCGGAACTGGCGCTGTCCCGGCGTATGGTCCATCAGGGACATCAGGCGCACGTCGGCGCGTCCGACCAATTCCATGGCATCCTCGACCACGGTCGGCATCGGGATTTCGCAACGCAGATGCAGGAAATGATCTGCGCGCAACAAATTGGCGTCACGCGCCGATGAGATAGCCGCGGCCAGCACACCGGCCCGGCCGTCAACCTCTTCCGCGCCGTCCTCGCGCCAGACCCGCAATGAATCCAGCACCGTCGTGATCCCGGATGTCGCCAACTGCCCGTCATAGGAAATCACGGCGGCGATCGGATTCCAGAAGACCTTTGGGGCGCGGTATATAATGCGCCTCGAGATGATCGGTGTGCAACTCGATCAAGCCGGGCATGACCAGATCGCCGGCGGCGTCCTCGGCCGGCGACGGCGCATCCCCCTCGCCGTATCCGGCGACACGACCATCGGCAGAAGCGATCCAGCCGTGGTCGATCACGCGATCGGCCAGAACAATTCTGGCGTTGCCGATAACGGTCTCGGAGCTGGCTGAATCCATTTTTAAATATCTTTCGTCATGCCGCGGCGGCGAACGATGACACGTCGACGATGCGGTCTGCAATAAAGTGGCGGATCTCGTCGTCATGAACGATCGCCACCATGGCGACGTTCTGCCGTTTCTTCTGGCCGATCAGTTCGACCACGACCGCGCGGTTGGCCGCATCGAGCGAGGCGGTCGGCTCGTCCAGCAGCAGGATCGGCAGGTCCGAGATGAACCCGCGCGCGATGTTGACGCGCTGCTGTTCGCCGCCCGAGAAGGTCGAGGGCGGCAGCGCCCACAGCCGCTCCGGAATGTTGAGCCGGCGCAGCAATTGGCCCGCCCGATCGCGCGCCTCGGCACGCGCCACCCCGCTCGCGACCAGCGGCTCCGCCACCACGTCAATGGTCGCGACCCGGGGCACGGCCCGCAGGAACTGGCTGACATAGCCGATGGTGAAGCGACGCACGCTGAGGATCTGGCGCGGTTCGGCGGTGGCAAGGTCGATCTGGACGCCTTGATGGTTGATGCCGATCCGGCCGGCGTCGCAGCGATAATTGCCGAAGATCATCTTCAGGATCGAGGATTTTCCGGCGCCCGACGGCCCGGCCAGCACGACGCATTCGCCCGGCTCGACGTCAAACGAGACGCCGCGCACCACGGGCAGCTTTACCCCGCCCTGCAAATGCATCACGAAGCTCTTTTCCGCATTATTGATTTCGATCATCGCAGTCATGCGGGTTTCCTTGATACGCTCATGCCGGCAGAATCGAAGAAACAAGCAACTGGGTGTAGGGCTGGTGCGGATCGTCGAGCACCTGGTCGGTCAGCCCGGTCTCGATGACACGGCCGCCCTTCATCACCACCACCCGGTGCGACAACAGCCGTGCCACCGCGAGATCGTGGGTGACCACGATCGCCGCAAGTCCGAGTTCGCTCACCAGATTGCGCATCAGATCGAGCAGGCGCGCCTGTACCGATACGTCGAGGCCACCGGTCGGCTCATCCATGAAGACGAGACGCGGCTCGGTGACGAGATTGCGCGCGATCTGCAGCCGCTGGCGCATGCCGCCGGAATAGGTTCGCGGCGCGTCGTCGATGCGTCCGATATCGATCTCCACCCGCTCCAGCCAGGACGCCGCGCTGTCCCTAATCCGGCCGTAGTGATTCCAACCAACCGCCATCAGCCGCTCGCCGACATTGGCGCCGGCCGACACCGCCATCCGCAGTCCCTGCGCCGGATCCTGGTGCACATAGCCCCAGTCGGTGCGGAACAAGAACCGCCGCTCGGCCTCGCCAAGGGTTGCAAGATCGCGCAGCACGCCGTCGCGCATCCGGTATGACACTCGCCCGGCGCTCGGCGTAAGTTGCGCCGACAGCAGCTGCAGCAGCGTCGACTTGCCTGAGCCGGACTCGCCGACGATCGCCAGCACTTCGCCGGGATACAGCTCGAACGAGACGTCGCAGCAAGCCACCATGCGCCCATAGGACTTGCTCAGGCCTTCCGCCGTCAACAGCGACTGGTCGTCCGTCCGGCCCTCGCGCTCAGCCATGCGCCTTCTCCTTGTGCGGCGCCGCGCTTTCGCTGCCACGGTAGCCCTGGCTTTGGCGGCTTTCGCAGTAGTCGGTATCGGAGCAGACGAACATCCGGCTGCCCTTGTCGTCGGTGACGATTTCGTCGAGATAGGAATCGGCGGCGCCGCACAGCGCGCAGGGCGCGTCGAACCGGTAGCGGCTGAACGGATGGTCCTCGAAATCCAGCGATACCACCGAGGTGTGCGGCGGGATCGCATAGATCCGCTTTTCACGTCCGGCGCCGAACAGCTGCAGCGCGGGACAATTATCCATCTTCGGATTGTCGAATTTCGGCGTCGGCGACGGGTCCATCACGTAGCGCGCATTCACCTTCACCGGATAGGCATAGGCCGTCGCGATGTGGCCGAACCGGGCGATGTCTTCATAAAGCTTCACATGCATCAGACCATATTCGCCGAGCGCATGCATACGCCGCGTCTCGGTCTCTCGCGGTTCCAGAAAGCGCAATGGCTCCGGGATCGGCACCTGATAGACCAGCACCTGGCCCGCATGCAGCGGCGCCTCGGGGATCCGGTGCCGGGTTTGAATCACGGTGGCGTCGGCCGTGGCCGTCGTCGTCGCGACGCCCGCGGTCTTGGCGAAGAATTTTCGAATCGAGATCGCATTGGTGGTGTCGTCGGATCCCTGATCGATCACCTTGAGCACGTCCTCGGGACCGAGAATCGCCGCGGTAACCTGCACGCCGCCGGTGCCCCAGCCATAGGGCATCGGCATCTCGCGGCTGGCGAACGGTACCTGATAGCCGGGGATCGCAATCGCCTTGAGGATGGCGCGGCGGATCATCCGCTTGGTCTGCTCGTCGAGATACGCAAAGTTGTAGGCCGGCGCGTTCATTCCGCGGCCTCCTGCATCGGCCGGGCGGCGGCCGTGCTCTCGCTGAATTCCTTGCGTAGTTTGCGCAGCAGGCCGAGCTCGGATTGAAAGTCGACATAATGCGGCAGCTTGAGATGTTCGACGAAGCCGGTTGCCTGCACAT
Organism: uncultured Alphaproteobacteria bacterium; assembly: GCA_963756215.1. GTDB lineage: Bacteria > Pseudomonadota > Alphaproteobacteria > Rhizobiales > Xanthobacteraceae > Bradyrhizobium. Next base: position 1,000,880 of record CAVWMY010000010.1, read on the forward strand.
TGTCGGAGTGCGACATCACGAACTCCTCATCCTGCGACGGTGCCACGACCTCTTCGCCGAGTTCGCGCGCGCGCAGGGCGCGATCCACCAATGCCATCGACATGGTCTTGCGCTCGCTTTGCCCGAACGCCAGGCCGTAGCCTCGAGTGAAACACGGCGCTTCAGTCGCCGAGCCCTTGAACTGATTGACCATCTGGCATTCGGTCAGCGTGATCGATCCCAGCGGCACCGCGAAGCCGACATCTTCGGCCGCAAACTCCACTTCGACCTCGCCGAGCCTGATTTCACCGGCAAACGGGTGATTACGCCCGTAGCCGCGCTGCGACGAATAGCCGAGCGCCAGCAGGAAGCCCTCGTCGGCGCGCGCCAGGTTCTGCAAGCGCAGATCGCGATCCGCCGGAAAACTGAGCGGCTCGCGGGTCAGATCGCCGACAGGTGTATCGCCGTCTTGCCGCGTCGAAGGCTCGATCAGACCATCGCGACCGAGGATATCGGTCACGCGCGGCATCGGCTCCGCTGATGTGTCGGCCGTCGCGGGCAATTCCGGCACGGAGTGTTCCGCCAACTGCGGATCGAGCAGCCGATGGGTGTAGTCGAATGTGGGGCCGAGAATCTGGCCGCCCGGAATGTCCTTGAAAGTCGAGGAGATGCGGCGACGCACCTGCATTGCGCCGGTATCGACCGGTTCAGTCGCACCGAACCGCGGCAAGGTGGCGCGGAAGGCCCGCACCAGGAAGATCGCCTCGATCAAATCGCCGCGCGCCTGCTTGATCGCAAGGGCCGCCAACTCACGGTCGTACAGCGAGCCTTCGGTCATGACGCGATCGACGCCGAGGCTGAGTTGTTCAGATATCTGCGCGAGCGACAGTTCCGGAATCGTGCGATCACCGCGGCGCTCATGCGCCAGCAGCCGGTGCGCGTTTTCGATGGCGCGCTCACCTCCCTTGACCGCGACGTACATGGTTCAGACTCCTCTGGCGACAAGACGCGTGGTGCGGGGGATCGCGACAACCGCGTCGTCGGCCACCAGCACGACATCGATTCCGCGTGGAAACAAGCCGGCGTTGATGGCAAGCCGTTCGACCATGTCTGAAGGCTGGATCGCGGCTCGCAGCACGGCGACCCCGTCGATTCCGGGGCCGCGCAACTCGAGGGTCTGGCCCTGGGAAAGGCTACGAACCTGCAGGATCAGCGTGGTCGAACGATCCGGGTATTCGTTGGTGCCAAACGAAAACCGATCGAGCGGCGGAAGCGCCGCGGCATGGCCGATCAGCGCGAACGCGCAAACCGAGGCGTCCGGCACGACCGGCGCGCCGGTATGGAATTTGAGCCATTTCGCTACATCAGGCGCTTGCGACATCGAGGCGTCGAGCCAAAGCGGCGTGTCGTGATCGAACAATGTCAGCGCGATGGCGGCGGTACCGTGCATCATCCCGGAAGGCGTTCCTGCGGGAGCGACAATGCGCTGCACGCTGCCGGGACGCGCCATCGCCGCCATCACGGAACGAAAGGTGGTTTGTGCGGACAGCACCTTGTCCGCAAAGCCTGCCGGCAATTCAGCAACCGTTGCCATCGCTCACCCCCCGCCGCGTACCATTGTGTAGAAATCGACCCGCGTCGCCGCGGTTTCTGCGGACTTCCGGCTTCGTTCCGACGCAATCACCGCGCGCAGCGGCGTCAGCACCGCCGCCTCGACGCGGTCGGCATGATCGGAGGTTTGGATCAGGGCATCGCAGAGCGCGATCAATTGCGCTTTCTTTCGATCGCGTCCGAGCGTGTAGCCAAAGCCGACTTCGCCGGTCGACAACCGCACCGCGGCGCGCGAGACAGTGGCCTCACCAAGGTTGAACGGTGCGCCGTCACCGCCGACGCGACCGCGCACCATCACCAGGCCGGCTTCCGGCTCCCGCAGATATTCGTACGACGGCAACGAAAGGCCACCGAGGCAATCGGTGATGTCCGCGGCGGCAGAATCCGCAAGTACCTTCATCGCCGCCTGGCGCCGCGCCTGCCTGCTGCTCTCGTCGTTCACTTCCACCTCAGCCTTGCCGAACTCAAGTTGTCTATGATACTAGACAACTTGATAACCAAGCGCCATGACCATTTCATGACAAGGGGTACGATTTCTCCGATGCCTCATCCCGGGCTTCACGTGCCATGACGACGCAGGAAACCCCGTCAGGCGTCGCATTGTGGCGGCAGGTGGCCGACGGTATCGAGCGCGGCATCGCAGCCGGCCGCTTCGCGGCGGGCACGCGGTTGCCGGGAGAAATGGAAATAGCCGAGACTTACCGCGTCAACCGGCACACCGTGCGCCGGGCATTGGCGACGCTCGCCGAACGCGGGCTGGTGCGTGCCGAGCGCGGCAGCGGCACCTATGTGGAAGCGCCGCGGCTCGCTTACCCACTGCGCTCGCGCACGCGGTTTTCCGAAATCGTCGGCGCCGGCGGCCGCGAACCGCGCGGACAGTTGATCGGTGCTTCGGAGGAGCCCGCGACACGTGAGCTGGCGCGGCAACTCGGCCTCAAGACCGGTTCGCCACTGGTCCGGATCGAAGCGCTGCGCCTGGCGGACCAATCGCCGATTTGCATCGGCACCACCTGGCTTGCCGCGGAACGTTTCCCCGACGCAGGCCGCATCTACGAGCGTGTCCGCGCCATGACCAAACTGCTGACCCATTACGGCGTTCGCGATTACCGTCGGGCTTCGACCCGTGTCACGGCCGCCATCGTCGACGCCACCGACGCCGCGCGGCTGGACCTTGCGCTCGGCCGCCCCATTCTGGTGGTCGATTCCACCGACGTCGAGGCCGACGGCACGCCGCTGCTCACCACCCACGCACGCTTCGCGGCAGAACGAATCGAGTTCCTGGTCGAGAACGGTTAAAGCCTGAACGCGCGGCGCGTTCTTCTTCCCTGTCGCTTTGCGGAGAGGGTGCTTCGCTGTTCTTTCCTTCTCCCCTTGCGAGAGAAAGTGGAGCGGAGGTTGTCCGCGCCGGATGAGGGGCGGACTACCGCGAGGGCGTGCCACTCACCCACCCGCAATACTCGGTATCGCGGGCACCGTCTCTCGCAAGGAGAGAGGGAAAAGAGTGGCATCAAGCGATCGCGCGGCGGCCGATGATTGCAAAGCGGAGCTTGCGCGAGATCCAGTCGATCGCGGCGACCGCCACCAGGATCATCAGGATCAGGAACGATACTTTTTGCCATTCCAGAACGCGTATCTGCTCGGCCAGTTGCAGGCCGATACCACCCGCCCCGACTATGCCGATGATCGTTGCCGAGCGGGTGTTCGACTCGAAGAAATACAACACCTGCCCCGCGATCACCGGCAACACCTGCGGCATCAGGCCGAAGCGAATCTCGTGTAGCGCGTTGCCGCCGGAGGCCCGGATGCCCTCGACCTGCTTTTTATCGGCGCCTTCGATGGCTTCCGAGAACAGCTTGCTGAGTGCACCGAAGTCCGACACGGCAATCGCCAACACTCCGGCGAAAGGTCCCAGTCCAACAACATTGATCCAGACCAGCGCCCAGATCAGGGTATCGACGCCGCGGATCGCGTCGAAGAAGCGTCGAAGGGGAAAGCGGAGAATGTTCGAGGGCACGATGTTCCTTGCCGCCAGCAGGCCGAACGGCAGGGCGAACACCGCGGCAAGCGTGGTGCCAAGCAAAGCGATCGAAAGCGTTTCGCCGAGCGCGCTGAGATAGAGCAGCAATGATGAGCCGGGATTGGGCGGCAACATCATCAACGTGATCCAGCCGAGCTGGTTCACCCCATGCAGCATCCGCGCCGGTGAAAATCCGAGATGAACCAGGCCGTACACAAACAACGCAAGGACGCAGAGGACCACCGTCGGCAGCGCGAGCCGCGCCGACGCCGGCCGGTCGAACACATCGGGATAACGCGCGCGCAACCCCTCCGCGTTCGGCGTGGATAATTTGCTCATGCTTGGCGATCTCGACCGAACAACCGGCCGCGCAGCCATCCGGTGCCGATATCGATGACGAACACGGTAACGATGATCATGACCAGGATGGCGCTGACGTCGGAGTAGTAGAATTTGCGGATAGCCGTGATCAGTTCCATCCCGATACCGCCGGCCCCGACGAAACCCATCACCGATGCGTCGCGCACGTTGATTTCAAAGCGAAGCAGCGTGTAGCTCGCGAAGCCGGCGGCGACCTGCGGCAGCACGGCAAAACGCATGCAAGCGAGCCAGCTCGCTCCGGTCGAGCGCACGCCTTCGACCGGCTTCATGTCGATATTCTCGACCATTTCGGCGTATTGCTTGCCGAGCGCGCCGATGCAGTGGATCGCGATGGCAAGGACGCCCGCCATCGGGCCAAGCCCGAACGCGATGACGAAGATCAGCGCGAAAACGATACCGGGCACCGTCCGGCAAAACTCCATCAGTCGCTTGATGACGAAGCGCAGCCGAGGCGAAGGCGCGGTATTTTCCGTCGTCAGGAACGTCAGCGCAAAGCCCAGCGCGGCGCCGAACAGGGTGCCGACATAGCTGATCAGGAGAGTTTCGCCCAGCAGCAGCGACCAATTCCGCCAGCCCCAGAACCAGTCGGGTATGCTGCTCCACACCCGCCTGCCGTCGTCGAGCGTCAGGATGCGATCGAAATAGCTGACGAAGTGGCCGAAGTAGGTGAACAGCGTCCGCAAATTCACCTCGGCTCCAATAGAGGCGATCGCGAGCAGAATGACAAACACCGCGCCGCCCAGCGCGACACGCAGGCGCTTTCGCGCCACCGCCCTGCGGTAAGCGTCGTTGAGTGCGGCAAGCTGTTGCGCCGGGAGGATTGCAACCGCGGTGGTCATGGTGGCCGATACCTTCATATCAGAATCGGCAAAAGAGCCGGGTCGTGTGATCCGGCTCTCACGCTCATTTCACGGTATCTCAGGATGCCTTCTTGCGCAGGTTGTCGACGAACTTGATCAGTTCGATGGTCTTGTCATAGTCGGCGTTAGCGACCGGCTGCCATGGCAGGTTCTTGCCGTCAGAGAGCTTCTTGAAGGCTTCCTTGTCCTTTTCCGAGGCTTCGAGGAACGCCTTCCTGATCGCAGCCTTCATGTCCTCGGGCAGATCGCTGAGATAGGCATAGGGCGAGTTGATGATGAGGTCGGACTTCACGATGATCCGGAAGTCCTCTTTCTTCAGCGGCGTGCCATCGCTCGACTTCACCATGTTCTTTGCGAGCATGCGGGTAAGGTTCGAATCGTCTTCCGCGTTCCACCAGTTGGCGCAGACATCGACGGTGCCTTGCGCCAGCGCCAGCACGGCGTTCTCATGGCTGCCGGTGAAAACCACCTGCGAGAAGAACCTGTCGGGATCGATGCCCATCTGGTTCATCTTGAAGCGGGGCATGTTGTTGCCCGAGGTCGAGTTGGGATCGACAAGGCCCAGGTTCTTGCCCTTCATATCCTCGATCTTGTGATAGGGACTCTTGGCCAAAACATAGAATACCGAGTAATAGCCCTTGGAGCCGTCGGAATTGACGTCGATCACGAACGCATCCGTCTTGACGCCGGTCAGGCGCGCGCGCGCGAACGAAGCCGGGCCGTAATAGCCGATCTGGATGTTGCCGGCGCGCTGGCCCTCGATCACCGCGGCGTAATCGTTGGCGACGCGCAGGGTCACCTTGATGCCGAGTTCCTTTGACAGGTAATTCACGAACGGCGTGAAACGCTCGGTCACGCCCGAACCGTTCTCGGCCGGAATCACCGCGAAGGTGATCTCCGGATATTTCGCTCTCCAGTCCTCCGCCGATGTGGCGGAACGGACGAAGGCCAGCGACGCCGCGCCGGCAAGAACAATACGACGATTAATCATACGAATTCCCCTCTCGTGTGATGCTACGTTGACGACCGATCGCGGGCTTGCAATGCCGCGTCGACTTGCAGTTGCGCCTACTCAGGCCGCCTCGACGGCGCCGAGTGCCGGAACAGCCGAAGCGTCCGGCAAGTGGCCCGTCGGGGCACCCATGACGTCATTAGCTTCGAGATCGTAGAGTTCTCGCGCGATATGATCGGTCAGCATGGCCGGCGCGTCGTCGAACACGACGCGGCCGCTCGCCATTCCGATCAGGCGATCGCAATAGTTGCGCGCCAGATCGAGCGAGTGCAGATTGCAGATGACGGTAATGCCGAAATGCTTGTTGATGCGCAGTAATGCGTCCATCACAATCCGCGTGTTGCGGGGGTCGAGCGAGGCGATCGGCTCGTCCGCGAGAATGATATCGGGCTGCTGAACCAGAGCACGCGCGATCGCGACGCGCTGCTGCTGACCTCCGGAGAGTTGGTCCGCGCGTTGCGCGGCATGCGAGGCCATATCGAACTGTTCGAGCGCCGACATCGCCAGTGCCCGATCTTCGTCGGGCCAAAGTTGCGCCAGCGACCTCCATGACGGGATTTCGGCCAGACGCCCCATCAGCACATTGGTCAGTACGTCGAGGCGCCCCACCAGATTAAACTGCTGAAAGATCATCGCCGAACGCGCACGCCACTGTCGCAGGTTCTTGCCCCGCAACGCCGTCACATCATGACCTTCAAAAAGGATTCGCCCCGCGGTCGGCTCGGCCAGGCGATTGATCATCCGCAGCAAGGTCGACTTGCCCGCGCCGGACCTGCCGATCACGCCGACAAAGCTGCCTCGTCCAATCGAAAACGACGCATTGTCGACCGCGGCTTTTGTACCGAAACGGCACGTCAAACCTTCTATTACCAGCATGCAGTGCTCCAATGCGCCCGGCCAACGCCATCGCTAACGTCCGGATTCAACAGTTGTGTGACAGTCGCGCCGCAGTACGATCACGATCCTCACTCGTGAACGTCATTTTATTGTCATGACATTGTCACCTGGCCGATTGATGAGAGCCGACGAGGGACCAGCTCGATCATTTGAGGAATCATGGCCGGCAAAATGCTTTCGGTCGAAGCGACCGTTGATCCGACAGCAAAATTGAAAGACGTCAGGTTCGGAGCCTATTGCGAGGTCGGTGCGCGCACGATCCTGCAGGAAGTCGCGATGGACGACTACTCCTACGTCGTGAACGACGCCCAGATCACCTACACGACGATAGGTAAATTCTGCTCGATCGCCGCCATGACGCGCATCAACCCCGGCAATCATCCCATGCAGCGCGCCACGCAGGCGCACTTCACTTATCGCGCCAGCGCGTATTTTCCGGGCGAGAGCGACGACGCCGAGTTCTTCGAATGGCGGCGCGCGCACCACATTAATATAGGTCACGATGTCTGGATCGGTCACGGCGCGATCGTGCTGCCGGGCCGTAACATCGGCACCGGTGCCGTGATCGCGGCCGGCGCTATCGTGACCAAGGATGTTCCGTCCTATACGATTGTCGCCGGAAACCCTGCGCGAACGATCAAGCGTCGCTTTTCCGAAACGGTTGCGAGCCGGCTGGTCGGGCTCGCCTGGTGGAATTGGGACCATGAAGCCCTGCGCGACGCGTTGCCGGATTTCCGAAAATTGACCATCGAGGCCTTCCTCGACAAATATGAAGCCGCGGGTATCTCCGCCGGTCCAAACAGCCAACGCCGGAGTACCGCACCGTGAAGAACTTGTTCGTCGAAGGCGGCCGCGCCTTGCTCGGCCAGGAAATCCTGGAGACGTCGATCGAGATCGCGGACGGCAAGATCCGCGCCATGGGCGCCGAGCAGGCACATGGCTCGCTGGGCATCGACGCGCGCGGCCTTTTGGTGTTGCCGGGCATCATCGACCTGCATGGCGATGCATTCGAGCGGCAGATGATGCCGCGTGCCGGCGTCGATTTTCCGAGCGATGTGGCGCTGATCGACAGCGACCGGCAGGCAATCGCCAACGGCATCACGACGGTGTTCCACGCCACCACGTGGTCTTGGGAGCCGGGACTGCGATCCGGCGACACCGCAGGCAAGCTGCTCCAGGCGATCGAAAGCTTGCGGCCGCAGCTCGCGGCGGACACCCGCTTCCACCTGCGGCACGAGACCTACAATCTAGATGCGGAAACGGAAATCAGCCGATGGCTGTCCGGCGGCCGGGTCGACCTGTTCGCCTTCAACGACCATATGGACTCGACGGTTTCCAGTCTCGCCAAGCCGCACAAGCGAAGCCGCATGGTCGACCGCACCGGGCTTTCGAGCCGGCAATTCGACGATCTCGTCGAGCGCGTCGTTGCGCGCGCCAATGAAGTTCCCGGTTCGATCGCACGCCTGGCCACGGTCGCGCGCGACGCCAACGTCCGGATGTTGTCGCACGACGATGCGACGCCGGACATGCGAAAGGCCTTCCGGGCGCAAGGTATCGCCATCGCGGAGTTTCCGGTCAACGAGGAAACCGCGCGTGAAGCCGTCGCCGGCGGCGACTTCATCGTGTTCGGCGCGCCGAATGTGGTGCGCGGCGGTAGCCATACCGGCTGGACCAGGGCCAGCGACATGATCGAGAAAGGACTCTGCTCTATTCTCGCGTCCGACTACTATTATCCGGCGCAGTTGCTGGCGGCGTTTCGGCTGGCTGCCGACGGCATCCTGGCATTGCCGGCGGCGTGGGATCTGATTTCATCGGCGCCGGCCCGCGCAGCAGGTCTGGCCGATCGCGGCCTCCTCAAACCCGGCCATCGCGCGGATCTCATCCTGGTCGATGACCAAAATCAGCGAAGGCCACGCATCGTGGCCGTGATCGCCGCCGGTCGCCTCGTCCATATGACCGATGCCGAGCGCGTGCTACCGGCTGTGGCTTTGCCGCGCAAGGCAGTTGCAGCGGCGTGAGACGGCTTTAATCTCGCCCCTGATTCTGGAAACTCATGCCAAACGGTCCGCGCTACGCGATCTATTATAGCCCGGCGCCCGGTTGCGAACTTGATCGCTTCGGCGCGCACCTGCTCGGCTATGACGCTTTCACCGGCGCCGACCTGCCTTTTCCCGGCGGTGTCGCGCAATTCGCGCCGGATTGGCGCAACCTCACGGAAGACCCGCGCAAATACGGATTCCACGCGACACTGAAGGCGCCGCTGTCCCTCGCAACCGGCACCACGGAGGCCGAACTTCTTGCCGCCTGCGAAGCTTTTGCAGGCGAGTCTCGATCCATTCCGGTCATCCGGCCTGTCGTCGAGGCGATCAGCGGCTTCATTGCCATGGTGCCGGCGAGTCCCTCGGCTGAGCTTGACCAACTGGCCGCCGATTGCGTCAGCCGGTTCGATCGCTTCCGCGCGCCGCTCACGTCGCAAGACCGCGCGCGACGAAATCCGGAAGGGCTGACCCCAAGGCAGCGCGAACTGCTCGAGCGCTGGGGCTATCCCTATGTCATGGAAGACTTCCGCTTCCATATGACGCTGACCGGACGGCTAACCGCCGAACGTCGCGCGCCGATCCTGGCAATGCTGCAGCAACAATTCGCCGCGCTCGACATCGCAAAGCTCGCGATCGACCGCTTCGCCTTGTTCCACCAGGTCGATGCTGGTTCCCGATTCCGGATCGTTGGTTGCTGGCCGTTTCGTCCGCAATAGACAATCGCGCCTCCAGCTGCGTTCTTGATTTGTTTATCGTTCGGTGAGAACGTCGGGATTGACGCAGCCGCCATCAATGAGTCGCTTGGGGAACCACGATTTCCCTCGCGATTTCGCTTGAATTTGCCTGCCGTTACGGATGCAAGGGGGACTGTTCGTGCTGGCAGCGATCGCCGCTCCATATCTTGATTCGCTCAATCCGGAGCAGCGGCGCGCAGTCGAGCACGGCGTGACAGCCGATGGCCATATCGGCCCGCCGCTGCTGGTGATCGCGGGCGCCGGCTCCGGCAAGACCAACACGCTCGCGCATCGCGTGGCGCATCTCATCGTCAGCAAAGCCGACCCGCGCCGTATCCTGCTGATGACTTTTTCGCGTCGTGCCGCCGCCGAAATGGCGCGGCGGGTTGAACACATCGCGCACAAGGTGCTGGGCCATAATGCCGGGGTGATGACCGACGCCCTTAGCTGGGCCGGCACATTCCACGGCGTCGGCGCGCGACTGCTGCGCGAACATGCCGAGCAGATCGGTCTCGATCCCGCTTTCACCATCCACGATCGCGAGGATTCGGCCGACCTCATCAACCTGGTGCGGCATGAACTCGGCCTGTCCGGCACCGAGCGGCGCTTTCCGACCAAGGGTACTTGCCTTGCAATCTACTCACGCTGCGTCAACGCCGAGATTTCGATCGAGCAGGTGCTGGGACAATTCTTTCCGTGGTGCTCGGGCTGGAGCAACGAACTGAAGCAATTGTTCGCCAGCTACGTCGAAGCCAAGCAGAAGCAGAATGTGCTCGATTACGACGATTTGTTGCTTTACTGGGCGCAGATGATGTCGGACACCGCGATCGCGCGCGACATCGGCGCCCGCTTCGACCACGTACTGGTCGACGAATACCAGGACACCAACCGGCTGCAGTCGTCGATCCTGCTGGCGCTGAGACCGGACGGCCACGGGCTGACCGTTGTCGGCGACGATGCGCAGTCCATCTACTCGTTCCGTGCCGCCACGGTGCGCAACATTCTGGATTTCCCGGACCAATTCACGCCGCGGGCCGAGATCGTCACGCTCGATCGCAACTACCGCTCGACGCAGCCGATCCTGGCGGCGGCGAACGGCGTGATTGATTTGGCCAAGGAGCGGTTCACCAAAAACCTGCGGACCGAGCGGACGTCGTCCGCGAAGCCTCGCCTGATCACGGTTCGCGACGAGGCGGACCAGGCGCGCTACATCGTCGATCAGGTGCTTGAGAACCGCGAAAGCGGCACGCTGCTCAAGCAGCAGGCCGTGTTGTTTCGTACCTCGTCGCACAGCGGCCCGCTTGAAGTCGAACTGACCCGGCGCAACATTCCTTTCGTCAAGTTCGGCGGCCTCAAGTTTCTCGACGCCGCCCATGTCAAGGACGTCCTGGCGCTGTTGCGTTTCGTTGAAAATCCGCGCGACCGCGTCGCCGGCTTCAGGGTTCTGCATTTGCTTCCGGGCGTCGGATCCACCTCCGCGCAACGCATACTCGAGCGGATGGCGGAATCCTCCGACCCCGTCAGCACGCTTTGCAGCCTGCCCTCGCCGCCCCGTGCCGTCGGCGATTGGCGTGCATTCGTCGAGACGGTCGCCGACTTGCGCTATTCGGAATGGCCTGCCGATATCGAGCGGGCACGGCTGTGGTATGAGCCGCACCTCGATCGCATCCACGAGGATTCCGAGACGCGCCGGGCCGACCTTATTCAATTGGAGCAGATCGCCGGCGGCTATCCGTCGCGCGAGCGGTTTCTCACCGAGCTCACGCTCGATCCGCCGGACGCCACCAGCGACCAGGCCGGTGTTCCCCTGTTGGACGAAGACTACCTGATCCTGTCCACGATCCATTCGGCCAAGGGGCAGGAATGGAAGTCGGTCTATGTGCTCAATGTCGTGGACGGCTGCATGCCTTCCGACCTCGGCGCCGGCACGTCGGCCGAACTGGAGGAAGAGCGCCGCCTGCTCTACGTCGCGGTGACCCGCGCGAAAGACGACCTGCACCTTATCGTTCCGCAGCGCTTCTTCACGCACGGCCAACACGCCAGGGGCGACCGGCATGTGTATGCCTCCCGCACCCGGTTCATTCCCGATCGATTGCTCGGACTGTTCGAACGCAGCGACTGGCCGGCCGTTACCGCAAGTCAGGGCTCGCGCAGCACGGGGCCGAAAATCGACATCGGCGCGCGCATGCGCGGCATGTGGCGATGAGATCGAGGTCCCGGAGGTCAACCGCCGGCCGGCCCTTGCACGCTGATGAAGTCTAGCGGACCGCCGGGCTTGTCGTCATCGAAGATCGCGATCACGAGTTCGACCTGTTCGCCATGCGCGAGTGTCGAGGTTCGAACGGCCTTCGTACAGTTTCGGGCCATCCGAAAATGAATCGTGGCCGTGGACCACGTGGCGTCCGCCGTAGCCAAGGCCAAATCCTTCCGGATAGCGCTTCCACAGCAGCGTTTTTTCGGTTTGCTGATCGAGCGGCACGTCGGTGTCGAGCCCGGCATGCACGTAGATTCGAAACCGATCAATATGCATCAGGGCAAGCCGATCCAGCCACTCGATATCGGACGAAGGCACGTCCAACGGGTCGCCGCCATATGATTCAAGCACGGCATCGCCACCGCGTGCCAGCCATTGCGGCATTTCGGACGGCTCACGCAGGGCCGCAACCATCATGGCGTCATGGTTACCCTTGAGCAGGATCAATCGCGATTCCCGCAACGAAGCCGCGCGCAGGAAATCGATCACCGCCCTGCTGTCCGGCCCTTTGTCGATGTAATCGCCGAGCGCGACGATCGTCCGGATCCGATCGGCGGCATGTTCGGCGATACCGCCGAAAGCATCGCGCAACAGGTCTGCGCGGCCATGAATATCCGGGACAACATAGGTGAGGCTCATCAAGGCGGCCTGCTGCGTTTTCGGCGCCCATGATAGCCGCTCTGCCTGGAACCGACACTAGGGCATGATTCAGAGAACCGGCAACCGGCCGGGTTCCGACGCCCACTCAAATACTATGCGGGCTGCTCGCAGTCGTCGTGTCTCAATCCGCGAACCAGAACCCTGACCCGCCGAACCGGCCGGTTCAACACGGACTGCGCAATCCAGGCGACTGCGGCCGAATACCGAACGTCGATCACCGCCGCGCAATGCTCGGAAGGGGACCACCCACGAAGTTCGCCGTCGACAAGTTCCAATACCTCGAAGCCGAGGAACACGCGGTCATAGAGCGTTCGTCCAAAGAACAGGTTTAGCTTTGCTTCGATGGCATATTGCTCGATTTCCGTCGGGCGGAATGAATTCATGCAGCGGTCCTGCCAGTCTGATCAGGACAATAGGTACGATCGATCGGCAAAAAGGTTCAGCATGGTCGCATGCAACATTTGCGCGGAATAAATCGCGGCCTGCGGCGTTACCTGGGCCGCTGGTGGACCCGCGGAGCGGCGGGTCGCCGGACGATCTGGCCGTCACCTGCCCCCGTGACAGCGATAACGCCGGGCATGCCGGCGTCGCCGCACCCGGAAGCCGCACGCAGACCGGAATCAGGCCGCGCGGAGCTCTACCGACGTCCGGCGCGGAGAGGATGGCCCGCAGGCGTCGGAGTTAGCGCGCGGCGACCTTTGCCCAGGCGCTGATGAACGGCACGGCCGAGAGCTGGCTCGGAGCCACCGAAGCAGCTTTTCGCAAACGCTCCCCGAGCGTGTCGATCTCGACGGCCGCGGCCGTTGTCACGCCGAGCTTTTCCAGATGTGGCAGAAGGCTCGTCAGAGTCAGCGACAACCACTCAACCAATTGCGAGTTCGGGCCGCCTGTCGGCACATCATGGGCAAGCGCGGGCTCCTCCAATCCTGCCTTGTGGAACAGTTCCACGAAGTGGCGCCCGATGTTGGGCCTGACACCAACCGACATGAAGGCGTCGACGCAGAATGCGAGAATTTGCTCGTACAATGGGACCATCGGCATCGACATCTGCATGGTGACGTCGTAGGCCGGTTCGATAAATCCGACGCAGCCTCCGCGTCGCAGAAACGAGACCGCCTTGCGAAGAAAAGCCGTTTGATCGGCCTGATGAAACAGGACAAAGCGGCCGACGACCAGATCGAAGCTGCCAACGTCAGAAGATTCTTCGAGCGAGGCGACGCGAAAATCCAACTGGCCAAGGCCCGCGCGCTCACCGCGGTCGCGCGCAACCTGGATCATCTCGGCGCTGCGGTCGATGCCGACGACTGCTCCGGTCGGCCCAACGATCTCAGCTGCCAGCATCGCGACATCGCCGGTGCCGCTTCCGATATCGAGTACGTGCATCCCTGCATCGAGGCCGCAGTCTCGCAGCAAACGGGACGTGATGGGTCTTGCCAGTGCGGCTTGCAATTCGAGTCGTCGAAGCTCGTTCTCACCATGTCCGAGCCGGTATTCAATCTGCGTCATCGTTTTGGAAATTCCTGTAGTGCCCGGGTTGTTCCGTCACCGGATCAACCGGGCTTTCGTATAGGCACGAGGTTCGGATCGGCATCGACGACCCGGACTTGCAGCGCGGCGAGTTAGAGTGACTTTGCGGCGGGCTGTGGGCTGGACCTGAACGCGAATGTGGCCGCACCGGTTCAACTGTCGAAGCGATGCCGGTGGCGCAACCAACGCGGCTCAATACAACGCGCACAGTAACCCGAAACGGAACGCGGATGACCCATGATCGTTCGATCAATAAATCAAACGATGTCGTGAACGGCACGAATTTGCGCGTCGGTCCGGCGCGTCACGGCGAGGTCGTTCGACACCTTGCTCGCGCGTCAGCGTGAGTTCAGTGACAGGCCACCATGAGTCGCGAGTGCCGACGTCGCGCCGTTCGATCAATGTCGCACGATGAACAACAACCGCGAGACGACCTCTCTCGTACGAACGGTTATCGCGCGACCTGCACCGCCGCAGCCGCATCGTGCAAATTTGCCGGCGCGGCGGAGATTTCTTCCAGAATCCGGCCCTTGGTCTCGATGCCGATGGCGAGCACCGCAAATGATGCGATGAGAAAGGTCAGCGCGAAGGTGTGCAGAATATAGTGGCCCAGACCATAGGCCAGCAAAAGCCCCACCACCGACGGCGCCAGGAACGAGCCGATCCGGCCGATGCCGAAGAACCAGCCCACCGCCGTAGCCCGCAGATGGGTCGGAAACAATTCGCCGACATAGACGCCTGTCGATCCATAGACGCCTGGATTGACCAGTCCGACAAGCGCGATGGCAACGTACGACCAGACGCCTGAAGCTTCCGCGAACCAGAGATGAAAACCCGCGCCGACGAAGAAATACAGAAACAGCACCGGCCGGCGGCCGAACCAGTCGATCAGGAAGCCGCACGCGGAGTAGCCGATAAAGCCCGACAGGCCCTGTACCAGTTGAAACGTCAGCGCCTGGCTCAACGGAAAGCCGCGCTGGGTCAGGATGGTTGGCAGCATGAACAGAATGCCGTTCGACGACCAGAAGAAGCAGAACGAGACGATCCACGACAGGATAGTCGAGCGACGCCGTTCCGGCGTCAGCAGCTGAAGCACCGTAATTCCGGGCGACACCGCGACTTCGGGCGCCGGAATGAGTTGCGACGCCGCTGCGTCCGCTCCCGGCGTGACATCCGCTGCGGCCTCGATCGCCGCCACGGTACGGCCGGCTTCCTGCAGTCTGCCGCGGCTGATGAGATAGCGGATCGACTCCGGCATGAAGCGACGCACGAACACCAGGATCACAGCGGGTACCACGCCGATCGCGAACAGCACCCGCCAGCCATAGTTCGGCAGGATCAGGAGGCTTAGCCCGGCGGCCAGCGCCAGCCCGAGCGGAAACGCCGCCAGCACGCCGCTGGCGACACGGCCGCGAATCCGGCTCGGCATGAATTCCGCGGTGATCGTCAGCGCTACCGGAATTTCACCGCCGAGACCGAAGTTCGACAGAAACCGGAACGCACCGAGCGACACCGCGCTCCACGCCGCAGCCACCAGACCCGTGAACATCGCAAAGATACCGATCGTTGCGGCGAAGGCGGTCCTGCGTCCGATGTAATCGGAGATCGTTCCCCAGAACAACGCACCGAGGAATGCGCCGATCAGGCCGACGGTGGCAAGAAATCCGGCCTGGGCCGGACCGAAACCGAACTCCTTGGAAATGCTGGGCAGCGCCGCGCCGAACAGCGCGAAATCCGCCGCGTCGAGCAGCACGCCGGTGGCCGCGAGCAGCACGAGGTTGCGATGCCAACGCGAGAACGGCAACCGTTCCAGACGGCCGATGAGCGAGGCCGCCGCAGCTTCTTCCCCAGACATGTTTCCCGCCCCGATCGTGCTGATCGTCGTTTGTTATGGCGGCACTCAATCGGAAAATACTTTGTATGACAAGCTTGATTTTGCCAGACGGAATGCTCTTATGCCCTCCGATCTCGCTTGCGGATACGTTCATGGACAACCCCACCGCGTTCGCCTACCGGCATTTTCTGGCGTGGAGCGGAGCTTCGGCGAGTTGGACGCAGATACGCGACCGTCACGATCGCACGGCAAAATTATCAGTGAAAGTCGAAGCCGCATGATGATCGATATGTTCAACCACTTCATGCCGAAGGCATATCATGATCGGCTGATTTCGTTGGTTCCGGGCACGCCGGCGGTCACGGCCTTTCCCCGACTGAAGAGCTTGCTCGATCTCGACGCCCGGTTGCGATTGCTCGATCCGTTCGACGATCTGCAACAGGTGTTGTCGCTTGCCAATCCACCGCTCGAACTGGTGGCGCCCCCCGACCGGACGCCTGAACTGGCGCGTATCGCCAACGACGCGCTGGCCGACATCTGCCGCCGGCATCCGGATCGATTCCCGACCTTCATCGCGGCGCTGCCCATGAACAACATCGATGCGAGCCTTGCGGAAATCGATCGCGCCATCGGTGCGCTCGGCGCGCGCGGCATTCAATTATTCACCAATGTCGCCGGCAAGCCGCTCAGCAACGCCGAGTTTCGGCCGATCTTCCAGCGGATGGCGGCGCACGATCTGCCGGTCTGGATCCATCCGATGCGCGGGCCGCAGACGGCAGACTATTCGAGCGAAGCGCAATCGGAAGACGAAATCTGGTTCTGCTTCGGCTGGCCCTATGAAACCACCGCCTGCATGACGCGACTGATCTATTCCGGGATCTTCGACGAGTTACCGCGGCTGAAGATCATCTCGCACCATATGGGCGGCATGATCCCGTATTTTTCCGCCAAGATTAACCTCGGTTTTCAGCAGATATTCTTCGGCACCCCGGAACGCAACCCGGTGGCGGAAAAGCGCGGGCTGAAACGGCATCCGCGCGAATATTACAAGATGCTGTTCGCCGACACCGCCCTGAGCGGCGAAGTGGCGCCGATGCAGTGCGGTCACGCGTTCTTCGGCAGCGACAAGGTGATCTTCGCGACCGACGCGCCGTTCGATGCCGAGCAAGGCCACGGCCTGATCGCCAACACGATTGCCGGCGTCAAGGCCCTCGGCCTGCCACCACGCGAAACCGAGCAGATATTTTCCGGAAATGCCCGCGCTTTGATGCGGCTGTAAGAGGATTCGCGATGAGAACCGAAAACGTCAAAGTCAAACTTCGTGACGGCGAGATGGGCGCCTACATTGCCTACCCCGACGGTAAACCGGCCGGCGCGGTGATCGCGATCATGGAGATTTGGGGCGTCAACGACACCATGCGTCATCACGCCCATGAATTCGCCGAAGCCGGCTTCATCTGCCTGGTGCCGGACCTGTTCTGGCGTCAGGAGCCGGGAGTTGAACTGTCCGACGGCAACCCTGCGGACGTCCGCAAGGCGTTCGATCTTTATTACGACTTCGACTACGACCTTGCGGTGCGCGACATGGAGGACACCTGGCACTACCTCGCCGGCATGCCCGAATGCAACGGCAAGGTCGGTGCGGTCGGCTACTGTCTCGGCGGCAAGCTGTGCTACCTGATGTGCTGCCACACCGACATCGATTGCGCGGTTGCCTATTACGGCACCTACATCGAGCATCGCATCCGCGAGGCCGGCAAGCTGCATCGGCCGTTCGTGCTGCACATGGCGATGAAGGACCGCTGGGTTCAGGCCGAAGTCAATGATCTGCTTGAACGTCGTCTTTCGCCCAACCCGCTCGTCACCATTCATAAATATCCCGGTGCCGATCACGCCTTTGCGCGCTTCGGCGGCAAGACCTGGAGTAAGCCCGAGGCCGATCTCGCGCTCGCCCGCACGGTGCAATTCTTCAAGCAGCATCTTGCCGTCGGCAAGACGTAGGCTCGCGAACGGGAAGGCTCCACCGATGCCGATCGATGCGCACGCGCACTATGTCCCACCATCCATTCTCGAGGCTGTCGCGGGACGCGCCGGCGAATTCGGGCTTTCCGTGGTTCGGCATCCGCCGGAATGCGCCTGCGCGTTCCATTTCGACTACGGCCTCAAGGTACGTCCGTTTTTCCCCAAGCTGATCGAAAGCCTGGATCTGCGGCTTGCGGGCATGGAACGGCAGGGCATCGACCGCCAGGTGCTGTCGATGTGGGCCGATATTTTCGGTTGCGGTCTACCGCGCGATCAATCCGCCAAGTGGCATCGATTTCTCAACCAGCATCTTGCCGAGGTTTGCGCCAACACACCGGAGAAATTCTCTTTCCTCGCCTCGGTATCGCTGCCGCATGCGGAGGACGCCGCGGCCGAGCTAGACTATGCGGTGCGAGAACTGGGTGCGGTCGGCGCGGTAATCGCCGCCAACGTCCGTGGCATCAATCTCGGCGAGCTGGAACTGGACGCATTCTGGCACAAGGCAATCGAACTCGACGTCGGTGTCTTCATCCATCCGGTGCAGGCGCAGGCGGGACCGCGCACCACCAGGTTCGCGCTGGCGCAGATCGCGCAATATACCATGGACACCACGCTATGCGTGGGCTCGCTGATCTTCTCGGGCGTGATGGACCGCTTTCCGCAACTGCGGTTGTTGCTCTCGCATGGCGGCGGCACTTTCCCTTATTTGACCGGCCGATTCGACTGCATGCATGAACGCATGGACCGCGCCGCACAGGGTGACGTCGCCGCGCGGCCGCCGTCTAGTTATCTCAAACAATTCTTCTATGACACCATCCTTCACGATCCCGCGATCTTGCGATGGCTGGCGGAGCGCGTGTCGGCGCAGCAGATCGTTCTGGGTACCGATTATTCGTTTCCGCCCGCCGACATGACGCCGCTCGTGAGCGTCGGCCAGGCCGGCTTTTCACCAACCGAATTGGCGGCTATCGTCGAGGACAACGCCCGCATGCTGTTTCCGCGTTTGCCGGGGCGTTCGTGAGCCGTCCAGGCTCGCCGCCCTGCCGGCGTTTCGGGAATGCTTCATTCGCTATTGGAATGCAAAGATTTCGCGATGCCCCTGCGCTCCTTCTTGTATAACGACGTCGCGGTCGAACTCCGGTCGCAAATCGCGCAAGGCGATTATGCTCCGGGCAGCCGGTTGCCGAGCCTGAGCGAGCTCGTCGAGCAGTTCGATGTCAGTGCGATCACGATACGCCGGGCACTTGGGGAGTTGATGCACGAGGGTTTGGTCGAGGGACATCAGGGTCTCGGCGTATTCGTCAAAACCGTCCCGAAGATCCACCGCGTGCTTGCCGGCGACCCGAACAGCACGATCGGCGACGAAATCGAGCGCGCCGGTTTCAGACCGCGACTGACCGAAATCGGCTTCGGCCAGATCAAGGCAACCGACGAGATCGCTACACGGCTCAAGGTGCCGGCTGGCTCCAACGTATTCCGGCATCAGAAGCTGACACTTGCCGATGACGAGCCGGTCGCGCTACATACCTTGTACCTGCGGCCGAAACTGGCCAACGTCCTGCGCGATCAGTTGAACCAGGTCTTCATTTTCAAACTGCTGGAAGACCGCAAGATTGCGATCGCAAATCTGAAGTGCGAGTTCAGCGCCGTTCCGCTCAATGAGGAGCAGGCGCGGATTTTTCAATTGCAACCGGGACAGCCGATGATGCGGGTCGACTATACCCACTATGGCGAGAACGGCGCCCCGCTGGTGCTCGGACAGACCGTGTGCCGCGCGGATCGCTTCGTGTTCGAGGTCGACCTGCCGCGCAAGACGAGGGCCCGACGCGGCTGATCGCGGCACCATCAACCGGGAATCACGGGCAGCAATACGTAAGGATATTTTCCCTCCTCGAAGTGCAGCGTCGTGGTGCCGCCGAAGATCTCCGCCGGACGATCTTGTGGCTGTTGGTGCAGGAACGGCCCCACGCCGGTCAGCGAATATTTGACGCCGTCGAGCACCAGTGGCGGCCCCTGGTGTTCGTAGTCCTTGCCGCGGACCGAGAGGCAGAGCCGATACCCCCTGGGCACGACGATGCAGGTCGGCCAAATCTCGACGTCGAGTTCGATCGGCACATGGGGTTGCAGCGGCCAGACCTCGTCATGCGCATGATACGGGCGATACGGCGTGCTCCGCGCGGCATCGAGCTTGCGGTGCGAGGCTCGCAGCCATCCGATACCGACCGGCGTACGCGGGTCGTTGGAGCCGATGAACGTGACTTCCTCGCCCTGTGGATCGAACACCTGCAACACCAGGAACAGATCGGCATCGGTCGTCGACGACGACAGCCGCAGCTTTGCGGCGACCGGGCCGGTGATCTCGAGCGGCTGTTCGAGCGGCGGGGTCGAAAACATCAGCCCCTCGCCGAGCGCCTCGAACGACAGCCTGGTCGCTGTTGCCGGCGCCTTGGTGCCGAAGCCCATTCCATCCGGCTGCAGGTAGAATTTGGTCCATTGCGTGCGCGCCAGCGGCCATTCGTTCTCATGGCGTTCGACAAAGGTCTCTCCGGGGTGGCGGATCTGCAGCCGGACCTTGGGTGCTTCGGTCCACGCCGTCGCGTCACCCTTAAGGTACCTGGCGAAGAAGCGCTTCTGCAACGACAGGCCATAATCCGAATAGAAGTGCGACCAGTGCGCGTCGCCATGCACCTCCAGCCATTTGTGTTCGGAGGAAGCCGCAAGGAATCCTTCGAAATTGCCGCGCGGATGCAGCCCTTGCCCGCCCCAATTCGCCGCGCTGAGCAGCGGCGTCGTAATCTTTGAAAAATCCGGCGTGCGCGCCCGGGATACTTCGTCGACCAAGGAATGCTCGAGCACCAACTGACCGATATCGCGTCGGTTGCGCTTCAGCTCGTCCTCGTCGAGCGTCGGCGGCCCGGACACCAGTTCGCCAGTTACACGGCTGCGCAGGCCGCGTTCGCCGAGCCCATATTGCACGCGATGAAATGCGCGCGGAAACAGATTGTCCAGAAACTGGCTGTAAATTCCGCCGTGCCGCGTCACCTCGCGATACCAGTCCGCCGCGCCCTCCCACACGCAGATCGCGGCGAGGTGCGGCGGACGGTGTTGCGCGACAGTCCACTGGTTCATCGCGAAATATGAGATGCCATTCATCCCGACCTTGCCGTCGCACCAGCCTTGCGCGGCGGCCCACTCGATGCTGGCATAGATGTCGCTGGTCTCCTGCGCCGACCACGGATCGAGAAATCCCGGCGAGCGGCCCGAGCCGCGTGCGTCGATACGCAAGCAGGCATATCCGTCCGGCACCCACTTTTCCGGATCGGCCACTTCCCAGACCTGGTACTTGCAGCTCGATCCGCGTGTCACCTCGGGAAATGCCGCGACCATGCGGTCCCACGCGCTCTTGTTGCCTTCCTGGAACGCGAGGCCCTTGCCGAACGCCCCATAGGACAGGATCGCGGGGCACGGTCTGCCGTCGGTGGGCCGAAACAGGTCCGCGCGTAGCACAACGCCGTCTTCCATCGGGATCGGGACATCCCAATCGATCATCATCCCGTCGCGGACTTCGCTCTTGAGAGACTGCAGTTCAGCTTGCATGGGTCGTCATCTCCCGGGGATTTTTTCTGGTTGGTTAGGCAACGCATCGCGCGCCGTTGCGCTCGCACTAAGGGATTTTCTCCCAGAGCAGTCGGCGAACGCTCATCTTGCCGTGGATCGGATCCGGCGACGGATCGGTGGCGAGTTCGACGCGGTTGCCGTCGAATTTGAAATGGCGGACCTGCTCGGTGCCGGTCCAGCTCTGATTCCAGGAAATGTCGACGTGATGGGTGATCACGTCACCGGCGACGCTGTAGGTGCCGCCGTAAGCGATCAGGCTTCTAAACAGTGCCTCGGCTTCTGGACCGGTCACGGTCGCGCCGGCCGGGAGCGGCCGTTGGCTGCGCACCTGGAAAATCATCATGCGCCCGTCGGCGCCGTAGCTGATGTAGCCGATCGGGTTCGGCCCAAACAGGTCGGTACGCGCGCCGGAGGGGATTTCCTCGATCGTGTTGCTCACCAGCCGCCATGTGCCGATCAGCCGCGACGGCACCGGATCGCCAGCGGCGGCCGCCATAGCCGGCAGCATTGACGTCGCGACAATGAGGAATCTCCGTAGCATGCCGCGCCCCTCCATCGCTCCCGGTAGCCGGTATCCGGTATCCGCCGACCATTACGCTTCGAGCCGTACAGCCGCATTCCGACCGACGGCCGGCATCACTATCATACTTTGTATGCCAAGTTGCCAAGCCCTCTTCTGCGCGCAACGCGGCTATGCAACTTGGCTGTCAAATCCGGCCCCCTGACCGGATGGCGGTTCATCGATCGCAAGTTGCGTCGGGTCGAGATGGCGCAGATGCAGCCATCCCCTGTTTGGACCTGTGAGTTCGGATCCCCAAGCAACGCAGGAGTCCCCGGATTCCGGCTTTTCGGGCGGGGCACCGAACCGGCCATCTCTAATTTGACATCGCAATGTCAGGCGTTCATGCGACCCGCGGTGGAATTGTGCCGTGGATGGTCAAAGCCCAGGCCTTCGAGCACGGGTCGCAAGCTCTCGCCGAGAGGCGTGAGCTTGTACTCTACCCGGGGCGGCACTTCGGCGTGGGCGGTGCGAGTCACGACGCCATAAGTTTCGAACCGTCGCAGCCGGCTGGTTAGGGTGTGTGGACGAATGCACCGCTGTACACCGCGTAACTCGATTGCCGATTACCGGATGTTTAAGTTGATCCTCGGCTAGTTGCAGCCCGCGCCGCCGGCCTTTGCGGTGTTGAGAGCATCCGCAAGGCGCTTAGTTTTCCTAAGCATGAGCGTTTATTCCCGGCGGAGAAAGGACGTTAACACGAAGTCGTTAGACGGGGAACAATTGCGGGCGTCTGCCTATCGGCCCATGTGCCTGTAAGGCATCGAGCCTGGCGTTGCGGTGCTTCCACACGCAAACGAACTAGGAGAGTCCCATGAAAGAAATGTCACGCCGTAAATTACTTACGGTCGGAACCACGCTGGGCGCCGTTACGGCGACAACTGCGCTGGCAGGTACGTTCGGCAATCCAGACGAGCCGGTGCAAGGCATCGAGAACACATCCAAACACCCGCGGGGTGCCGTCGATCCGGGACCGCAAAACCAGGTGCTTTCGAGCCAATTCCCCAAGGCATTTACGCCGCCGGAAACTGATGTCGGAGACTTGCCCCAGTTTTGGGCGTCGTTCAACAATGCGCCGCGACGCGTTCAGGAGGGCGGCTGGGCGCGACAGGTCACCCAGGCCGATTTTCAGATCGCCAGTTCAATTTCCGGCGTCAACATGCGCCTGGATGCCGGAGGAGTCCGTGAGTTGCATTGGCATCAGGCTTCCGAGTGGGCCTTCATGAGCTATGGTAATTGTCGCGTGACTGTCGTCGACCCGGCTGGCCGGGCTTACGTCGCCGATGTGAAAGAGGGAGACCTCTGGTACTTCCCGGCCGGCTATCCCCACTCTCTGCAGGGACTCGGTCCTGACGGGTGCGAATTCATTCTGGCCTTCGACAGCGGCGCGCAGTCCGAGTTCAACACCCTGCTGGTGACCGACTGGGTCGCCCATACACCGCCTGATGTTCTCGCCGAGAATTTTGGCGTGCCCGCCGAAACCTTCAGCAAGATTTTCACCCATAATCTTTGGATTTTTCAAGGTCCCGTGCCCGGCTCACTCTCCGCCGACCAAGATGCGGTCAAGAGCGAGAACGGACCTCCGCCGAATCCCTTCACGTACTCGCTCTCTCGTGGGCCGGTGGCCAACGGGACCAGGGGCGGCCTGGTTCAGATTGCCGATAGCCATAACTTCAAGGCATCAACCAATATCGCAGCGGCGCTCGTCACCGTTCATCCCGGCGGAATGCGTGAGATGCACTGGCATCCGAACGCTGACGAGTGGCAATACTACGTCAAAGGCTCGGCCCAGATGACGGTGTTCAATACGGGGCCGAAGGCGGTGACCAACAACTTCAACCCCGGCGACATCGGCTACGTCAAAGCCAACCTTGGTCATTACATCAAGAATGTCGGTGACACCGATCTGGTGTTCCTGGAGATTTTTAAAGCCGACAGCTACCAAAACGTGGCGCTTTCTGACTGGCTCACCCATACGCCCCCAGCACTTGTGGCTGCGCACTTCAACCTAACACCAGAAGATATTGCAAAATTTCCAAACAACATTCCGGATGTAATGCCTCTGTAGAACCGCTCTGACGCGCCTTTAGGTTTTGTCCCAAAAGTTGGTTGCAGTGGACGTCGATCGTTCTGTTTGGAACCGCCCGCTTTGATCCGCCGGCCTTGAGGCTCTTTGCGTAACTCCGATCTACGCAACGCGGAGAACCTCGGCAGGCGTCGGTCGGGCCGCCGGTGCTGCAAGGCCGGTGGCGATGCCGACCCTCGTTCGCTTCAGCGTTGTTGTCGGATCGATGGCCTCCCAATGACGACCCGAGCCGTTCGAGAACATGAACGCTCAGGTCCGGCGGAATATCAAGGTCGGAATCATGCACCTCGCAGATTTATTTGTTGAACATATAACAAATATTTGGTTAGATGGATCTCGACCATGGGAGAACCGGCATGGGTCCATTTTTGCCAAAAGATCGGCATTCGGCGTTTGGGGGCGTTGTCGGCAGGACTGCGGCGCTCGATGTCCGGCTGGTGATGCGGCACGTCGGAGCAACCGTGACGATCATCACCACACACGATGGCCGTCAATCCTATGGCATGGTGGCCACCGCAATGATGTCACTATCAATGGAGCCACCCGCGCTCGCTATCGGCATCAATCATTCAGCCTCGATACATAAACCGCTGCTGGAGCGTCGTGCCTTTTGCGTCAATATTCTGTCCCGCCACGACGAGGACATCAGCCGGCGTTTCACCAAGCTAAGCGGCAGCGCGCGGTTCTCGGCTGGCGATTGGTGCGCCGATGAGATCGGCGCGTTCCAGGACATTCCTTATCTCGCTACTGCACAGGCCGTGCTCTGCTGTACGCAAAATACATCGATGGATTGCGGGACGCACTGCCTGATCGTGGGGTCGGTCAATCGCGCGATCAACAATGCGGTCGATGATCCCCTGCTTTATTGTGATGGCTCATACGGGCAGTTCTGCAAGACCGCGCTGGATGAACCGCTGGCCCTCGACGACCGGCTCGCGCTTTTCCGCCTCTAATGATGCAAGCCGCTCGCTCTAAGCTTAGCTCAACGTCTCGGCAGTTCCGAAGATCGTCGTCGCCTGATGCGAGAAGTAACCGCCGTTGCCATGCGCGAGGCCGATCTTCGGGGACTTGACCTGGCGTTCGCCGCCCTGACCTCGCAACTGCAGGCAGGCCTCATGGATCGCGAACAATCCGAACATGCCGGGATGAACAAAGGATAGCCCTCCGCCGCCAGTATTGACGGGCAGCCGACCACCCGGTGCGATTGCGCCGTTAGAGACGAAAGCCCCGCCTTCACCCTTTGCGCAGAAGCCGAGGTCCTCCAGAAACAGAATCGGAAGGATCGTGAAGGCATCATACAGCTGCACAACGTCGACGTCCTTGGCGGTGACGCCGGCCATATCGTAGGCTCGCGCCCCGCTCTCAACAGCCGACGTTTGGGTCAGGTCTCGCATCTGTGAAATATCGCGATGGCAATGTGCGGTGGCGACGCCGAGTACGTAGACTGGCGGCTGTCGCATATCGCGGGCTCGTGCCGACGAAGTCATCACTAGAGCGCCGCCACCATCCGACACCAGGCAGCAGTCAAGCCGTGATAGCGGATCACTCACCATCGGCGAGGACAGAACCTCGCCGATGGTCAGTGGCGTCCGCAATGCGGCATCGGGATTGAGCTGTGCCCATTTCCGCGCCGCCACCGCCACCTCGGCCATCTGGCTTCGCGTAGTTCCATATTGATACATGTGGCGGGCCGCCGCCATCGCGTAGGCCCCCACCGGCATTAATGGGGCATAGCTCGCTTGCAGCGGGTGCAGGTCGATCAGCCCGTAGATGTCACGCGCACTGCGGGCGTTGCTGCCGTATAAAATCAACACCGTCTCGCACAACCCGGCCTCGATCGCGAGCGCGGCCTGCTGCACATGCGCCATAAAAGTCGAACCGCCGGCCATGTCCGCGTTCGACCATTTCGGGCAAATGCGCAATTGCTCGGCCAGCGAGAGTGTCGGGAAGAAATGATAAAAAGTACTGCCGCAAAGTCCGTCAACGTCGTTGATGGTCAAGCCGGCGTCGGCCAGCGCGCGCTCGGCCGCCATCGCTGCAAGCTCGATTGGGCTCCAACCGGGCGACGATCCAAGCCCTGCATAGCCAAGGCCAACGATTGCGGTCTTACCACGAAGAGAGTGCATCGAAGGACCTCACGTGGTCGTTGGATAAAACACGACAAGGGGTTGGGTAGCCGCAGGATCCCAAGCCGGCGTCTCGATTCTGGCCGACACCTTCATGCCAATTTCTACTGCGTCGGGCTCGATGCCAACCACGCGGGTTAGCATCCGCGGGCCTTCTTCGAGCTGCACGATCGAGGTGTTGTAGTCGCCGCCATGCTTGGCCGGGCGCCGCACCGTAGTGACGGAATACACAATTCCGCGGCCCGATACCTCGACCCACACCAGATCGTCACTCGCGCCATGGGTGCCGAATGCGCTGGGGTAATAGACGTATTCCCCGCTGCGCTTTGAGCGCTGCAGCTTGAACTTGCCTTGCGCAAGATAGCGTAGATATTGGTCCACTGGACCGGGCTGGGTGAATACATCGTTCATGAAGGACCTCAGCTTACGATTGGCCCGTAGTGTCGTTTGAGGCCCGGGCGATCATCGTCTCAATGATCGAACGCTTGAGAATCTTGCCGGTGGCGCCTTTCGGCAACTCGGTCCAGACATCGATCTTCTTCGGGATTTTGAAGTTGGCGATTTTGTCCTTGCAGAACGCGCGCAGCTCTTCGGGATCCGCCGATTGGTTCGGCTTCAGAGAAACCACAGCCTCAATGCGATCGCCCCAGGTCGGATCCGGCAGGCCAAATACCGAGACCTCGTGTACAGCAGGATGCTCCGCCAGAACATTCTCGATTTCGGTCGGAAACACATTGAACCCGCCCGTCTTCATCCGAAACTTGGCGCGGTCAGACAGATAAACATAACCGTCGGGGTCTCGCCTGGCGAGATCGCCGGTACGCATCCACTTGCCGAAAAACATCTCGGCCGTTTTCTCCGGCGCATTCCAGTAACCGGGAAATGCAACATCACTACAGACCACGAGTTCGCCGACCTCGCCGATCGGAACGTCCTTGTTATCGTCGTCGACAATCCGCGTGTCGACATAGGACAGCGGCCGACCGATCGACGAAAGGATTTCCGGCCGCGATGCCAAGCCCAACCGGTGGTCTGACGGAAACAGCATATTCGACATGCCGAGCAATTCCGTGGTGCCGTACATTTGCAGAAATGGGCAGCCAAAGGTCTGCATCGCCTCGCGAATGGTCGCCGGCGGCAACGGGGATGCACCATATCCCAGCAGCCGCATCGCCGAGACGTCGTAACTGCGGACATTCTCGATCGTCAGCAGCGACGCGAGCATGGTAGGCACGAGCACGCAGTTAGTGGTGCGTTCGCGCGCCATCAGCGTCAGCGCCCGCTCCGCGTTCCAGGGCCCGACGATAACGCAAGTGGCAGCGTAGAAGATGTTGCGCAGCATGTGCATCATCGGTACGCCGGCGGCCGGCATGGCCTGCAGCCAGACCGCGTCGTGATCCAGCCCCTCATACATCGCGGTGTAGAAGATGGTGCGCAAGAATCTGTCTTGCGGATAGATCGCGCCCTTCGGCAACCCCGTGGAACCCGAAGTATAGGCGATCATCGCGATATCGTGCGGGGTCTGCTCCAAGCCAGCATCACGGCCGAATTTCACGATCATTTCGTCATAATCATGCGGCGCGGAGTGAGATTCGCCGAAGCCGATCAGGATCGGCGGTTGCGGTAGCGCACCGAGATCGGGCTTGATCAGGTCGATTACGCGTTGGTGCTCGCCGCCATGAAATACCACGCTCGGGTGGCAATCCTTGATCAGCGACGCGACCTCAGCTGCTGCGAGCCTTGCATTGAGGCCGACGCGGATCGCGCCAATCTTGGCGCAAGCCAGGAATGTCTCCGCCACTTCGATGCAATCGTTCGCCAGCACTGCGACGCGGTCGCCCGGCTTGACGCCGAGCTTGCGCAGACCGACGCCGAGAGCGTCGGTGCGGCGATCAAGCTCGCCCCAGGTGACGCGGCGGTCCAGTTCGACAAATGCATCCTTGTTTGGCCAGTGCGCGCCGTTGCGACGGACCAAATCTCCGAATGTCATCATCTCGACTTCTCCCGGCTTCAAACCTAACTACAGCTTGATCATCGCATCGGCGAATTCGCGGAGCATGGCCATTTCCACATCCTGCGGGAAGTAGCCGACATGATGCCAGAGAAAGTATTCCTCGACCTTGTATTTCTCGCGCATCCTCGAGATGTCGTCCTGCACCTGCTGTTTGCTGCCGCTCCAGAGCCGGCCGACCGGGACGTGATAAGGCGGCGCGTTGTAAGCGTAGTTGAACAGCTCGGTGAACCCCTCTTCGATGTCCTTGGTCTCGGCCGCGTTCCGGCCGAGAGTTAAATGGCCGCCGATCGCAACCGCGTTGTCCGGATTGTACGATCGGCCGACGCGCGTGGCCTCCTTTTCATATTCGTCCAGCACGATCGGCATGAAGCGCTCGTTCTCGTTGGAGACGAACGAAACCATCTTGCCGCCCTCCCGCGCCCAGAACCGGACAGTCTCCATGCTGTTGCTGAACGGCGCATAAACCGGTGGATGCGGATCCTGGAACGGACGCGGCACGATACCAATTTCCTTGAGCTGCTTTTCCGCCGTAATGGTCTTCGCGCCGAAATCGTCGGTCGGGCGAAAGCGCCACTCAGTCGGATACGGCACCTTCCAGAAGTCGCCATCAATGCTGGTTGTCGGTTGCGTCCAGAGCTGCTTTACGATCTTCCAATTTTCGTAGAACACGGCGCGGTTACGGGCATCGGCTTCGGACCGATCGGAATGCGTCGAAGTGACGTTGATGTGCTGGCCGAAGGTCTGGGTCCAGCGCGGAGTGTTGCCGCGGGAAAAGCCTGCGAATACACGACCGTTGGTGAAGTGATCGAGCATCGCGATGTCTTCGGCAAGCTTGATTGGGTTGACGACGGTGAGGTTCATGCCGAGTTGGCCGACCCGCAGCTTCCTGGTGTGCTGGGCGACGAAGTAGTCCCAAAACAACGGGTTGGTGGTCGCCTCGATGCCTTCCACCTGCATGTGCTGCTCGGTCATACAGAAGCCGTCATAGCCAAGCTGCTCGGCATACTGCATCTGCTCACGCAGGCGATCCATCAAGACCCTAAATCGACCCTTGTCGGAGCCGGCGAGTTGAACGCGCTCGCCGCGGCCAATCAGGTAAGGGATGACGAGAATCGTAAAACGCATTGCCGGAATTCCTTCGGTTACTGGATTACCGCGAGAGCATCGATTTCCACGAGCGCATTCGGGTCGAACAACATCGCGACTTGAATCATCGTCATCGGAGGAAAATGCTTTCCAAAGATCTTCATCCAGGCCACGCGGATCTCCGCACCGCTCGACTTGAAGGCCTCGATGTCGCGGACGTAGGCGCGCATCATCGCGACATCTGATGGCTGCCCGCCGGCAGCGGCGACCACATCAGCGACATTCTGCAGCGATTGCGCAAACTGCCGGGCAAAGGACTGCCCGGCTTTTACTTCCATCGCGCCGCGCTCGGTGGCGAGTTGTCCGGCGACGGTGACGATCCGGCCACCTGAGGCCGACATGCCCCACGAAAATCCCGGCGGGCGCTGCCAGCCCTCGGGCTGAATTACTTTCAGGTGGCTCATGAACACATCCCTGATTTCTATCAGCGAGAGCTACCATTTTTTTGTTGGACGTCCAACAAGTATTTTGAGCGAACAGCCTTGTGACGAATTTGCGCGGATCTTCAGCTTTTCCTGGTCGAGAGTGACGACGGCGCGCCGAGCAGCAGGTCGAGCATGCCGTGGCAGGCTTTTTCTGCATCAGCCTTCTTGACCGACACCGGATCGGCAACCCAACCGATCCAGAAACCCTCTATCATCTGGGAGAAAAGCAGCGCGGCCAATGGAGCGTCGACTTGCAATTTGCGACTGGTCGCAGCACGTCTGATCAATCCGGCGATGCCCGCGCGGTAGTCGGTCCACAGCTGGTGGTACAATTCTGCGAGCGGCGGCGACCACTTCGCACTGCCAGCGAGCGCCGCCCACACCGCCGCCTTCTCAGGCGTGAAACCAGGGGGGGAGAAACTGGATTTGATCACGGCGTGGAGTCGATCATAGGGGTCACTGCCGGCCGCATCCACCGCCTTACGTGTGGCTTCAGCCAATTCGACCGTAAAACCGTTGATTGCCTCCAGCAGCAGGGCGTCCTTGCCCTTGAAGTAGTGTCCAATCAAGCCGCGCGAAAAGCCCGCCTCGTCGCAGATCATCGCGACGGTTACGGCCGCGTAACCCTTGTCCGCTATCGAGCGAATCGCGGCCTCCTGTAACTCGCGGCGGCGTTCGATCGCGATCACCGATGGCTTGCGCCTTTGCGGCTTTCTGCGCGCGGGTCTCGGTAGGGTGTCCATCGGTAACTCCGGATTGCACGGTGTGGTAGCAACTATAATTAGAAGATCAGGGGCGACAGAGCAAAGGGGCCCGAAAGCTGCTCGAACGCCCCGGATAACTGCAGAACTCCGACGTCGTCGAAGCGCCGACCGACGATCTGCATCCCGACCGGCGAGCCGCCTGCGGTCATGCCGCAAGGCACCGAGCTTGCCGGCTGCTCGGTCACATTGAACAGGAACGTGTTGGCCCACGGCTCGAACAGCATCGCCGGATCGCGCGCAGGACTTTCTGCGGCAAACGACGGAATATGCACACTCGGCAGCACCAGAAAATCGATGTCTTCGAACAGTGCGAGCATCTTCTCTCGCATCTTTCGCATGGCGTTCATGGCATCAAACAAGTCCCTGGCGCTGGCCTTCGCCGCGTCGGTGGTCCAGTCCCGGATCACGGTCGCTGCAGCACGCCTGTCTGCGGCGAACCGACTGAATTCGGCGAAGCAGCGGGTCTTGTAATACAATTCGGCATGCGCGAAGTCCTCGGCGCCGAATAAGATTTCGACGGGCTCGACGCGGCACCCTATTTTCTCGAACCGCGTGGCGGCCGCCGCCACCAGTTTCACCACTTCGGGATCGGGTTGCAGTCCGAAGCCGAGGTTTTCGACGAAACCGATGCGGAGGCCCGGCGGCGGCATGCGCAGGGTGCTGCGATAGTCGACAGGCTTGAATTCCAGCGCGGTAAAATCCCGCGCGTCGGGCGCGGTGATGACATTCATCAGGATGGCGGCGTCCTCCACCGAGCGCGTCAGCGGGCCGGCGGCAAGCGAAGGATCGTTCGGGGGATAATATGGTACACGGCCCTGGCTCGGCTTCAGGCCGAAAAGCCCGCAGAACGATGCCGGCAGACGCACCGAGCCGACTATGTCGGTGCCGATTGCCGCGGTATTCAACCCGGCGGCGACCGCGGCTGCTGCGCCCGAACTCGAACCGCCCGGGTTGAGATCGCGCCGCCACGGGTTGCGTGTGATGCCATGCATGGAGCTGTAGCCCGACGCCAGGATCCCGAAATCCGGCATTGTGGTCTTGCCGAGCAGCACCGCGCCACCCTCGCGCAGCCGAGCGATCGCCGGAGCATCCGTGGTCCAGCTCCCGGTTTCGGCGGAATGCGCCAGCGAGCCGCGATAGGACGGCCAGCCGACCGATGCCAGCGCATCCTTGGCTGAAGTCGGCATGCCGTCGGTCGGGCCCAGCGGCAGACCGGCCAACCAGCGCTGTTCGGAGCCGGCGGCATCCCGTAATGCGCTCTCCTCGTCGACGAGGTAGAATGCGTTGAGGTCAGAAAACCGGGCGATCCGGTCCAATGCGTCCCGCACAACCTCAACCGGCGAAAGCACCTTATCGGCGTAGGCTCGCCCGAGCTGTGCGATACCCATCCGGTGTGGCTGCATCGCCGCATCGGGATGATGGGACGCCGAAATCGCTTTACTCATGACGCTTTCCCCCGCCCGACGCCGCCCACACCGGCTCGGCACTCGCATCGGAATCGATCGATGCGCCGAGATAAGTCTCCTCCACCCGTGGATTGGCAAGCAATTCACGGCTCGTGTCGCGCAGAGCAATGTCGCCGGTCTCCAGCACATAGCCGAAATCGGCGGCGTGCAACGCCGCGCGCGCATTTTGTTCAACGAGCAGGATTGACACGCCGTTCTGCCGCAATGTCTCGATGATCCGGAACACCTCGTCGACCATCAACGGCGCGAGTCCGAGGCTTGGCTCGTCCAGCATCAAAAGTTGGGGACGAGACATCAGCGCACGGCCGATCGCCAGCATCTGGCGCTCTCCCCCCGACAGCGTGCCGGCCTCTTGTTTGCGACGCTCCTTCAGCCGCGGAAACTGTTCATAGATGCGTTCCGCGCCGGCGCGCGCCCCACGGATGCCTTCACGACGATGAGTGTAGGCCCCGAGCAGAAGATTGTCCTCGACCGTCATCGAGGCGAACAGTTCGCGAGTTTCGGCGATCAGGCACATGCCGCTGTCGAGCCGCTCCTCGACAGAAAGCGCATCCATTCGCCGGCCATTGAAGACGATCGCGCCCTGACTGGGATGAAGGCCCATCAGGCTGTTTAGTAGTGTACTCTTGCCCGCGCCGTTGGGTCCGATCACCGTGACCACACCGCCTCTCTCGATGGTTAGGCTGATGTCGCGGATCGCGGAAATCTTTCCGTAGCCGCTGGAGAGACTGTCAACCTCGAAGAAAACGCTCATCGCGCGCTTCTCCCGAGGTAAGCTTCCAGAACTTTCGGATCGGTCCGGATCTGCTGCGGCCGTCCCTCCGCAAGTTTTTGACCGAAGTTCAGCACCACGATTTCGTCGGCGATGCCCATCACGAAACGCATGTCGTGCTCGACCAGCACGATACTCATGCCGCCGGCGCGCAGTTCCTTCAGCAGCGCAGCCAGTTCGTTTTTCTCATGATGGCGCAAACCGGCCGCCGGCTCATCGAGCAGCAGAATGTCCGGGGCAGCGCATAGCGCACGGGCGATTTCGACCAGGCGTTGCTGGCCAAGCGCCAGATTTCCGGCGGGCTCTTCGATCACCGCCGACAGCCCGAGCCGCGCCAATCGCCGCACGGCTTCGGCACGCAGCGAATCCTCAACTTCTGCGTTGAGACCGAAAGCGGCAGCGACCGGGCCGCGTTCTGTCCGCGAATGAGCGCCGAACATTACGTTCTCCAGTACTGAACGATCCGGCATCAGCAGCACGTGCTGGTAGCTGCGCGAAATGCCGCGGCGAACCATTTTGGACGGCGCAAGTAGGTCGATGCGCTCGCCGCGCAGCCAGACTTCACCACTCTCCGGCTTAAGACATCCGGTCAACAGATTGAACAGCGTAGACTTACCGGCACCATTAGGCCCGATCACGGCAACGATCTTGGCACCGTCGACCTCGAAGGAGACCTTGTTGACCGCAACCAGACCGCCGAAAGCCTTGCGGATCTGGCGTACTGACAGCAGTCCGCCGCAAGCGGAAGCGCGTGGCGGTCGCGGCAAGCCCGGCGCTTGCGCATAGGCTACGCGTGAAAACCGCGGCAGACGATCGAGCAAAACACCAAAACCTTTGTCACGGTTGAGTTGAAGCAGAACGATGATCAGCGCGCCGAAGGCCATGAT
Organism: uncultured Alphaproteobacteria bacterium; assembly: GCA_963756215.1. Taxonomy (GTDB): domain Bacteria; phylum Pseudomonadota; class Alphaproteobacteria; order Rhizobiales; family Xanthobacteraceae; genus Bradyrhizobium. The sequence continues at coordinate 1,034,570 of CAVWMY010000010.1, forward strand.
CTCGAAATTGCCGCTGCGGCCGAGTACCGCTGGCAACACGTCCTGCAACACCTCCCGCAGCACGGTAATCACTGCGCTGCCGAGCACCGCGCCCCAGACATAACCGGCACCGCCCACCACCGCCATGAAGAGGTATTCGATACTCATGGTGATACCAAACGGGGCGGGGTTAACGAAACGCAGTAGATGTGCATAGAGCCAGCCCGATATCGATGCCAGCAGTGCCGCATAAACGAAAACCGCGAGCTTCACCCGTGCGCCGTCAACGCCGAAATTCTCAGCCATCATCGGATTACACTTTAGGGCTCGCATGGCCCGGCCGGGGCGAGAGTCCAGCAGATTCTGCGTCAGAAGCAATGCGGCCAACGTCACACCCCATATCAGCACATATATGCTCCGGCCAGAATCCAATGTTACCCCGAAGAGCGATATCGCCGGGATACCCATCATGCCGGTCTGACCGCCAAGCTGATCGAGATTGCCGAAGATGTAATAGATACTGACACTCCAGCAGATCGTGCCCAACGGCAGATAGTGGCCGGACAGCCGTAAGGTGATGAAGCCGAGCACGACGGCGAACACAAGATTGACCATCAGGCCGGCGACCAAGCCGAGCCACGGCGAAAGCCCGAAATTCACGGTGACCGCGGCCGTGGTGTAAGCGCCGATACCGACAAACGCCGCCTGACCAAACGAGGTGATGCCGGATACGCCGGTAAGCAACACCAGACCGAGTGCCACGAGCGCGTAGAGGCCGATGTAGTTCAGCATCGTGATATAGAATTCGGGCAGAAGCCGCCCTCCAATCAGCAGCGCCGCCGCGATCCCAAGAACGCCGATATAACGGGGAAGGCCGCGGTTCATTCGCTCTCATCTCGCGATGGATGCACGACCGACAGCCACAGTAAAATCGGAACGATCAGGCCAAACAGCAATGCCTCCTTGAATGCACTGGCCCAGAATGACGAGAACGCCTCGATCACTCCTACTAACAACGCGCCGAGTGCTCCTATCGGGTAGCTCGCCAACCCGCCGATGATGGCGCCGATGAAGCCCTTCAGCGCGATCAACAGGCCGGTATCGAAATAAATCGTGGTGATCGACGAAATCAAGATGCCGGACACTGCGCCTACGAGGGCAGCAAGGCTAAAGCAAACCGCACCGGCGATTTCCGGGCGGATCCCGACCAGCCGGGCGCCGACTTGGTTCACTGCGGTAGCGCGCAACGCCTTGCCGCGCAGCGTGAAAGTAAATGCCCAAAACAACGCCGCAATCAAAATGGCACTGGCCGCCATGATTGTCAGGCTCTGCGCGGTCACGGTCATTGACCCGACGTTGAAGCTCGCGGCGAACAGCGGCTCGGTGCGCGCACCCTCCGGCCCGAACGCCAGCAATGCTACGCCCGTCAACAGCAGATGCAGCGCGACCGCCGCGATCATCAGCACCAAAACGCTGGCATTGGCCATCGGTTGGAACACGATCCGGTACAAGATGGCGCCAAACGGCACGACCACCGCAAGAGTGGCGATCATCTGCATGGCGAGGCCGCGAGGCGCGCCAGTGACCTTGTAGAGCATCAGCGCCAGCAGCATCGGATATAACGCGAAGACCGCCGCGGCGATAAGCGATTGACGGCGGTGCGGGGTGGCGAAGCCGGTCCACAGCTCCACGCCAGCGGCGATCCAACCGGTCAAAACCAGAAAGCCGACGATGTTCGGCACGGTGCCGTGCTGAAACGCCGCCATGCTCATGGCGCCAAAGGTGACAAACTCGCCCTGCGGTACGAAGATGACGCGGGTGACGGTAAAAACGAGGATTAAGGCGAGCGCGAGAAGAGCATAAATGGCGCCGTTGACGATACCATCCTGCCCGAGCAGTAGTGCGATTTCGATGGTCATCGCATTACCCCAGTGTCGGACGAGTTTTCACCGCGCGTCGGTGGATTTTGTTCAACAAGTTTACTTGGACAAGTTTACTTGGACAAGTTGACCCAACGACCATCCTTGACCTGGATCAGCACGAGCAACTCCGGCGTGAAGCCGGTATGATCCTGCGGCGTTATGGTAACGGGACCCGAAGTTGTTACGACAGCTTTGCTGTTCTCGAGCGCGTCATTTAGAGCCGCACGGAATTCCGCGGTCCCTGGCTGCGCCTTCTGCAGAGCAACCGGAATTGCCGCCTGCGCCAGCAGGAAACCGTCCCAGGCAAAGCCGGGGAATGCGGATATGCTGTTGGCGCCGTTTGCCGCGTTGTAGGCGGCGGCGAATTCGCTGGCGGCCTTCTTGGCGATGTTGCTGTCGGACAGTTGGTCTGCGACGATCAGCGGACCAGTTGCGATGATGGCGCCTTCGACTGCCTTGCCGCCAACCTTGAGAAAGTCGTTGGTGGTGACGCCGGTGGTCTGGTAAATCGCCCCCTTGTAGCCGCGCTCGAGCAGCGCCTGTTGCGGCAGCACGCCTGGGGTGCCGGCAGCGATGATCAGCACCGCGTCGGGTTGGGCGGCGACGACTTTCAGGACCTGGGCGGTCACTGACGTGTCGTTCTTGTTGTATTTTTCCGAGGCAACAACCTCAATCCCGGCCGCCTTCGCCGCCTGGTTGAAGGCACTGAACCAGCTTTCGCCATAGGCATCGTTGAAGCCGATGATGGCGACTTTCTTCTGGCCCTTGCTCACCATGTATTTTGCGGTGGCGGCCGCGAAGATGTCGTCATTGATTGTGGTCTTGTAGACCCAGCGGCGGTTGTCATCGAGCGGTTGCACGATCGAGCGCGCGGCAGCGAAGGTAATTATCGGGGTCTTCGCGCGTCCGGCAGCCTCGATCACGGCCAGCGCGGATGGCGAAATCGTGGGCCCCATCAAAAGATCGACCTTGTCCTCGGTGACGAGACGATCCACCAACCGGCGCGCAGTTGTCGGATCGGAGGCATCGTCGAGGGTGATATATTCGACTGCCCGCCCACCGACCTTCGTCGGCATCAGCGCGATGGCATTCTTCTGCGGCAGGCCGAGCGTCGCCGCGGGGCCGGTCATGCTAATGACGATGCCGATCTTGACTGGAGCCTCGGCTTGCGCCCATCCGCCGAACAACGCGAGGGCTGCCGCCGCGATCAATGAACGAATCACAAATTTCATAGGGCGTTCCTCCTAACTTTAAATCGACAGGAGAGATCAGGCGCTTTGCTGTCGCATTATCCTCCAGTGGGACAATCATACGTAAATTTGTTGGACATACAACAAATTTATGCTCCTGTCGATTAGTATCGAGGGCTTCTCCGATGAAGAGCGAGATCGAAATACAGTACAACAATCGGGCCAGGATCGCGGAAACACCGCAAATCCTGCACAAGTGGGCAGCCGACGCCGCTGCCTATCGTGCACAGGCGATGGCGGCGGGGTACGCTGAACTCAACGTATCATATGGCCCGAGTGCACGAGAGATTGTGGATGTTTTCTGGCCAGCGGACGATCGTGCCGATCATATCGCGGTATTCATTCACGGCGGCTATTGGCAGCTGTTCGAGCCTGCGTTGTTCTCCCATCTGGCGCGCGGGGCCAACGAGCGCGGCATTGCGATGGCGCTGATCGGATACGACCTGTGTCCAACTGTAACGCTTGAAGCAATCGTCGGCCAGATTCGGGCGGCGAGCGTTTTTCTCTGGCGGCGCTACAAGCGGCAGCTGGTGATCACCGGACATTCCGCCGGCGGTCATCTTACCGCGGCGATGCTGGCGAACGATTGGGCCCCCGACGAGATCGACCCCTCTGTTGTCGCTGCGGGACTGTCTATTTCAGGCGTATTTGAACTGTCGCCGCTGCTCGATACCAGCATGAACGACAAACTCCGGATGACTGACGCTTCGGCCCGCGCGCTTTCCCCGATCGGTCGGACGCCGCGTCCGTCTGCGCAAATCGACGCCTGGGTTGGCGGCGCCGAAAGCCAGGAGTTTCTCCGGCAAAGTCGCGACTTCGTGGTTGCTTGGGCCGCCAAAGGCGCTCGCACCCGCTTCGAGCGCGTCAACTCTGCTAATCACTTCACCGTCATCGATGCGTTGACGGATCCCAAGAGCCGCATGATGCAGCGTCTTAGCGAACTTGTCCGCGTCCGGGCGGGCAAGCAGGCATAACCGACAGTATCGTCCGCAACGCTACGATTAGCGGCGGGCAGCTCAAGCCGCAGCCAAAAGCCGTACGGCGCGACTACGCACATCCTCCGGCAGTACCATCGCGGTGCGAGCCGTAAGATTGAACAGAACCGAGACAAATTCGCCGGTGGCATAATGGGCACCTGAGGCGGCGTCTCGCATCTCGATCCGCATGGACACTGATTTCGATCCGACCCGCACCACGCTTGGATGCAGGATGAGCATCGTGCCCTGCACGATCTCCCGCAAAAAGGTCATCGTCATGTTGGCCGCAACCCACCCGGAAGCTACATTGCCATGCTTTGGCGGCAGCACATGCCCGAGTACATGCCAGGCGCAATCATCGAACAGGCCGGTGTAATGCCGGACGTTCATATGCCCCATCGCGTCGCACATCCAAGGATGGACGACGCCACGAAACGCGAGTTGCGCGGTGGTGCCTTCCTCGTTCATCGATTGGTTCGCCTGCCGGCGTCTCCCACAAGCGCGCCTCAACCTGCGCTTTCGGAATCCAAGTGATAAGTCTTGGCCACGATCTGCCAAACTTTGTCGGCCTTGAGCATCACGAGCTGATCGGTAAATCTTTTGCCCAGAATCTGGATGGTGGCGGTTAGCACGGCGCTATCTACCGACGGCACCGCCAGCGAGACAAGCCGCTCGTCGCGCTTAGCATCACTCTTCACCGGTGCAACCCGATTGCGGACGACCTCAATATAATTCGCGATTGGCATCACGGTGATCTTGCCGTCGACAACATAGAACATCGAGGCGTTCGAATGAAAGATCTTTGCTAAACCATCGGCATCGCCAAGGTAAATAGAATCGCGATACACTTTCCACACGTCGAGCAGTTCGGCATGAACGTCGATCCCCATAGATCACCCCTTTTGATATCGCCCCACACAAACGTGCGTCGCCCGATGGCGCCAATCGTTACGGGACTTCACATGCGTCAGGCATCAGCCAATTGATCGCGCCTGTGAGCGACCTTGTACGGAGCAGCCGTCGTCGAACCAACGGCGCCGAAAATGAACGAGATATTTCTAACTCAGGATTTTGCTTTACGTCCAACAAATTATCACGAGCCGCTCAAGGGTCAAGTCGTCGAGGATCGCGGCTCGCCCATTCCGGCCGCTGGCCTCAAATGATCTCGCTGGAATGTGGGCTCGGAATCGGATTCGGCGTGTAAGGAAGTGAATCCCCAGCAGAGTTGGTATGAAGTAACAGCGGACCTCCGCGCGGCGACAGATTTGGTTCTGAAGCGCGGACACTCCGGCAGTTAGTAATAGGAATGCTGCCTGGCGGGCCGGTCGGCATCTCAGCCGTCGCTGTTGCGACGCGGGACATATCTTCTTCGGCGATGCGACCAGTCCGTCTTCCGTTCTTGTCGAAATGATCAGACGGTTCATTTTCGTGGCTGCCCGGAACGCAAAGCCGGAGAGCCTCATGTCAGATCTACTGCGGCCAATCCGCAAAGAAGCAGCTGGACTTGAATCTAACATCAGCCGGTGTCACACCGCAAGCCAACCCATGTTCGAGCCAACTCAAGACTCGACGAATTGGAAGTGTTAACGTCGGGACGCTGAAAGCCGGTCGCCGTCATCGAACTGCCGCCGGATAAAAAGAGCTAACCTCGGGAAAGATACGTGTACGACACCGGGGCAATCGCAACAGGGAGGCTTCCATGAATCGGAATACCGCAGGAATTGTCTTCACGATAGGCGTTGGAGTTGCGGCGTTGGCCGGCTCCGTGAGTGCACAGACTTTACCACGAACTGAAACTCTCGACGCGGGCTTTCGCGACGCGATCGAACGCAAGGACGTGCCAGGCGTAGTCGCGTTGATCACTGATCGCGAGCACGTCATTTATCAGGGCGCGTTCGGCGTGGCCGACGTCGCCAGCAGGCGCCCACTCACAACCGACGCACTGTTTCGTATTGCTTCGATGACCAAGCCAATCACTTCGGTAGCACTGATGCAACTCGTCGAGCAGGGCCGCGTCGGTCTCGATGACCCCGCCGAAAAGTATCTTCCGGAGCTTGCGGGGCTGAAAGTCTTTGAATCGTTCGACCCGGCGACCGGAGCCTACCGGCTCCGTCCGGCATCAAGACCGCCGACCGTCAAGCATTTCCTGACCCACACGTCGGGAATGGCCTATCCGTTTACCAGCGCGATCTTGCGTGATTTCAAGCCGCACGACGGTGAAACGTATCCGTTCGGCGGACCGCTGCTGTTTGATCCGGGCGAGCGCTGGCACTATGGCACCAGCATTGATGTGGTCGGCAGATTGGTCGAGGTCGTGTCCGGCGAAAAGCTCGAGGATTACTTCCACCAGCACATCTTTATCCCGCTCAAGATGGACGACACATCTTACAATGTCCCGGAGGTAAAAGGGCCGCGCCTCGTCGCGCAACAGCAGCGCGCGGGCGAGCGCATGGACGGCGACATTGAACTGCAAAAGCCGCAGCCCGGGCTCACCGTACCGGCGCCGATCGGCGGCGGCGGCCTTGCCTCGACCGCCAACGATTATGGCCGCTTCATGCGCATGATGCTCAACGGCGGCGAGCTTGATGGCGCGCGTGTACTTAAAGCCGAGACGGTGACGCTGATGGGCCAGAACCAGATCGGAGCTATCACGGTTCCTGCGCTTAAATCCGCGATGCCGCGTAGCGCCGACTTCACTTTTATTGCGGATGGCCGTGACAAATGGGGATTTGGCTACCTCATCACGACCGATCAGGTACCCGGCAAGCGCTCACCCGGTAGCCTGAGTTGGGGCGGCATCAACAACACGTTCTTCTGGATTGATCCCACTCGCGGTATCGCGGGCGTGATCATGATGCAGTACCTTCCGTTCGCCGATGCCAATGCGCTGGCCGTATACGACACGTTCGAACGGGGCGCCTATCAACTCGTGAACGCCGGGCATTAGAAACCGAGCAATAACTGGCCGGCTTGATAGGCCGGCCAGTCATCTGCGCGAAATGATTTGCGCATAGTGCATGGAACAAGGCAATGAGCTGACAGGCTCCGCGCGAAAAGCTTTTCAGTCATGGCTACCTCGTTTGACGAAACGCTGAATCCGGCTTGATCCCGGCTCCAGGTCGCGCAAGATGGGAGCCCATCCACAAAAGTTGCTGAACAAAAAGGATAGGCCCATGGCCCACGATACACCCCAGGCAAGCGGCCGCAGCAAACTGATGATCCGCAATATCGGCCTGTTACTTAGTGGAGCCTTGGAGAAGCCGATCCTCGATGCGGATACCATCGTCGCCGAGAACGGCAAGATCACGGGTATCGGGCGCGCGAAAGATTTCGACATCGAGGGTGTCACCACGCTGGTCGATGCTAACGGCACGACCGTCGCGCCGGGGTTGATCGACAGCCATGTTCACCCTGTCGCTGGCGACTGGACCCCGCGACAAAATCAGATCGGCTGGATCGATAGCTACCTGCATGGCGGCGTCACCACCATGATATCGGCGGGCGAAGTGCATATGCCCGGCAGGCCGCGCGACGTCGTCGGCCTCAAAGCGATGGCGGTATTCGCGCAGCGCGCGTTCTGGACGCTCCGCCCCGGCGGCGTGAAAGTTCACGCCGGCGCCCCCGTCATCGAATGCGAAATGGTCGAGGACGACTTTAAGGAATTAGCCGCATCTGGCGTAAAACTGCTCGGCGAAGTAGGCCTCGGCGGTGTCAAGGACGGTCCGACCGCGCGCAAGATGGTAGGATGGGCGCGCAAATACGGCATCCAGAGCACCATCCATACCGGAGGCCCATCGATTCCCGGCTCCGGTCTGATTGACAAGGATGTCGTGCTTGAGGCCGACACCGATGTCGTCGGGCATATCAACGGCGGTCATACGGCGTTACCCGACGACCAGATCCGGTGCATCTGCGAGGGGTGCAAGCGCGGTCTCGAACTGGTCCATAACGGTAACGAACGCTCGGCGCTTTTCACGTTGCGGACCGCCCGCGAGATGGGCGATCTCGGTCGCATTATCCTCGGCACCGATGCGCCGGCCGGCTCCGGCGTACAACCGCTCGGGATACTGCGCATGGTCTCGATGCTTTCATCGCTCGGCGATATCCCCGCCGAACTCGCGTTTTGCTTCGCAACCGGCAATACCGCGCGGATGCGCGCGCTGGACTGCGGAATCATCGAGATCGGGCGCTCCGCCGATTTCGTGATCATGGACATGGCGCAACACTCGCCCGGCAAGAACATCCTCGACAGCATACAGCTTGGCGACCTGCCCGGCATCGGCATGACCATTATCGACGGCATCGTACGCACCCAACGCAGCCGCAATACTCCGCCTGCGGGAAAGGTGCCGGAGATAATCGGACACTGAATGCCTTCGCTGGGGAACAATTCAATCGGCGAATGGCCGAATATGCGGGGGTGGTCGAGAGATCAAGAGCGATTGCTCACCGCAGCTTGCTCAACAACGCCACCAGCGTCTCGCGCTCCCTTGCATCGAGCGGCGCGAGCGTTTCCCTGGATATCTCGAATGCGTTGGGTGCGACCTTTTCTGTCAGCTGCTGACCCGCGCGCGTCAGGCTCACGAGAAGACGGCGGCCGTCTTCGGGATCGGGCTTGGTCTCCGTCAGGCCACGCGCCGTGAGCCGGTCGATCACACCCTTGATCGTCGCGACATCCATCGCGGTTAGCCGCCCGAGCTGATTTTGCGAGCACGGCCCGGTCTCTGTGAGTTTTGCCAGCGCGGCCCACTGCGCCGACGTCAGATTGATCCCGATTTCGCGCGCGAAGATGGTGGCGTGGCGCTGCCATACCTGGCGCAAGATGAAACCAATCTGGTCGTCCAGAATGTAACGCGGCTTTTGCGGCTTTGTGGCGCGTTTCAGCGAACTATGACTGACCATGGCTTTTCCGTTTTTGGCGCCCGTCACAGCGACAGATGCGCGTCGCGGATATCCGGCCGCGCGTCCAGTTCGGCCATCGTGCCGCCGAAGCAAATCTGGCCACGCTCGATGATATAGGCGCGATCCGAGATCAACCTCGCGAAATGCAGGTTTTGTTCCGATACAACGATGCTGACGCCCTCTTTCTTCATGGTCAGGATGGCGTCGACCATCTGCTCGACGATTTTCGGCGACAACCCCTCGGATGGTTCATCGAGCAATACCAAAGACGGATTTCCCATCAGGGTTCGCGCAATCGTCAGCATTTGTTGCTCGCCGCCGCTCATGCGCCCACCCGGCCGATTTCGCATCTCGCCGAGGTTCGGAAATAGCGTGAACAGCTTGTCTCGACTCCAATATGGCGCATTCGTCCTTCGCCGCTGACGGCCAACTTCCAGATTTTCGTCGACCGTCAGATCGGTAAATATACGCCGCTCTTCCGGCACGTAACCGAGCCCGCTGCGCACGATCGCATGTGTCGGCTCGTTCGATACGTCCTTGCCCTCGAAAACAACACGGCCGGAGCGTTGCTGGACGAGGCCGACAATGGATCGAAAGGTCGTCGACTTGCCGGCGCCGTTGCGGCCGAGCAGCGCCACGACTTCACCGTCACCGACCTCAAGTGCAATGTCGAACAGGATATGGGCCGGGCCATAATAGCTGTTGAGACCGTCAACGCTGAGCTTCATGCGCCGGCCCACTCGCGATGGCGCGCATCATAGACAAGGCCTTCGCCGAGATAGACCGCCCGCACCTGCGGATTATTGCGGACTTCTTCGGGCGTTCCCTCGGCAATCAGGCTGCCGCGATTGAGCACAATGATGCGATCGGCATGTTCGAACACCACATCCATATCGTGCTCGGTAAAGAGGACGCCGATCGATTGTTCGCGGGAGATCTTGGCGGTGAGCCTCATCAGCTCGATGCGCTCGCGCGGCGCCATGCCTGCGGTGGGTTCATCCATCAGAAGGAGCTTAGGCTGGTTAGCGAGCGCGACCGCCAGCTCGAGCCGCTTGAGATCTCCGTAGGCGAGTTCACCGCAGGGGCGTTCTGCGTAGGAGCCCATTCCCACCAGTTCCAAGAGGCAATCGGCCTCCGCTCGCGCAAATTTCGGTGTCGACGTCCATAGATTGTACAATTGCTTGCCGTGGGACAATAGCGCGACCTGAACGTTCTGCCGCACCGTCATGGTCGGGAATGTCGCGGTGATCTGGAAGGTACGTCCGACGCCCAGTCTCCAGATTGCCCTTGGCTTTTTGCCGGCCGTGTCCTCGCCCAGCAAATTGATCTGACCGCTGTCAGGCACATTTTGGCCGTTGAGCATGTCGAAACACGTGCTCTTGCCGGCGCCGTTGGGACCGATCAACGCCAGGATTTCCCCGGCTCTCAACTCGAAGGACACCGCGCGCACGGCGTGAACACCGCCATACGATTTGCTGAGACCCTTGACCGACAACAAGGTGGCTACCGTGCTCATTCGGCGGTCTCGATGCGGGAGGTCAGGACTGTTGGCCTGGTCGACGTCGACCGGTAGCGGTTCCGGATCGTTTCCAACATTCCGACGATCCCCTTTGGGAAGGCAACCGCGATCAAAACGATGAAGCCGCCGAGCACGAGTTTGGAGAGATCGGTCTGGCTCACCAGCCAGATATTGAGCGCCTTGTAGACAATGGCGCCGACGACGGCGCCGGAGGCGGTTTCGACGCCGCCAAGCAACACCATCACCAGCGCGTCGACCGAGAGTGAGATGCCAAGGCTGTCCGGAAATACGCTACCCTTCAGATAGGCAAACAACGCACCCGCGACGCCTGCGAACGTTCCGGCGATTACGAAGGCCATCCACTGGATACGTTTGCCGTTTATGCCAATGGCTTCGCCTCGCAGCGGCGAATCCCGCGTCGCCCGGAGCGCAAAGCCAAACGGCGAGAACACGATGATGCGGAGCGCCACCACCGCGATGGCGGCGACGCCAAGCGAAAGCCAGTAGAAATGCGAAGCGCTTGCCGCCCATCGCTCCGGCCATATCCCCAAGATGCCATTATCACCACCGGTGACCGTGACCCACTGGAAGGCTATCGACCAGACGATCTGTGCGAAGGCGAGCGTCAACATCGCGAAGTAGACGCCGGACAGTTGAACCGCGAAAAAGCCGAACACGGCAGCGCCGAGACAGCCCAGCAAAGGCCCGAGCAAGAGGCACACGATCATCGGCAGTCCCGCCATTTTGGCAAGAAGCGCCACACCATAGGCGCCCAATCCGAAATAGGCGGCATGGCCGAACGAGGCGAGCCCACCGACTGACATCAGGAAATGGAGACTCGCAGCGAAGATGACGAAGATCGCAACCTCCGAACCGACCGTGAGGGCATAGTTACCGGCGACGAGCGGCAAGGTGGCCGCCAACAACAGAGCGGTTGTCGCCGCCAGCCGCTCTGCCGGCGTGAGCGGGCGCCACGGGTTGACGGTCAGGCCCGGTGTGCGCCGGGCGGGAGCCTCCGGTTTTCCGAACAAGCCCCAGGGACGCACGATCAACACGATCGCCATCACCAGAAAAACCAGAATGATGGAAATCTTCGGAAATATCAGGATACCGAACGCGTTGAGTTCGGATACCAGCACCGCCGCGACAAAGGCGCCGATGATACTGCCGAGACCACCGATCACGACCACGACAAACACATCTACGATGATGCGAAGGTCCATGGCGTGGTGCACGGCGTCACGCGGGATCTGCAACGCACCGCCTAGCGCCGCCAGAAAAACGCCAACCGCGAACACACTGGTAAACAACCATTTCTGATTGACACCGAGCGCCGCCACCATGTCGCGGTCCTGGGTCGCTGCGCGAACCAGAGTACCCCACCGCGTTCGCTGGAACAGCAGCCAGAGAATACCGAGCACGACAGGGCCAAGCGCGATCAAAAAAAGATCATAGCTCGGAATATTCTGGCCGAAGAAGTCGACCGCGCCCTTGAACCCCGGCGCTCGGCGGCCAAGAAGATCGCTTGGTCCCCAGGCCAGGACCACCAGGTCCTCGACCATCAACGTCAGGCCGAAGGTCGCCAATAGCTGAAACAGTTCCGGCGAATGGTAAATCCGCCGCAACAGGACCATTTCTACCAGCACGCCGACCACGGCAATGACCAGTGCCGCTGCCACGATGCCGCCCCAGAACCCCAGTGCGCCGGAAAACCGTTCGGTCAGCGTGAACGCAACGTAGGCGCCCAGCATGTAGAACGCACCGTGAGCGAAATTGACGATCCGCGTCACACCGAAAATGATCGACAGGCCTGACGCGACCAGAAACAGCGACGCGGCGCTGGCAAGACCGGTCAGGAACTGAACGACATAAAAAGCCATTGGCGGTCCGCGACGGAGTTCTCAGAGCATGGAGTTCAGGACGCTTTATTAGTTCTTGCGAGGAGCCATCGGGTCCGCCTCCGGCGGACCCGATGATAAACTCCGCGACAAAGCAATCCGGCTCTGGCTTGCAGCGCCCTGAATTGCCTCGCTCCGCTCGCAATGACTATCTGCAATGCCTAACCCTATTCCTTCGGGCGAAGCTTTTCGACTTCGGCTTCGCTTGGCAGGTAGTCGGCGCCTTTGCGATATGCCGAATCCACCATGACGCCCTTGCCGTCTTTCAAGGCCGTCTTGCCGACGAACGCGCCGAGCGTCGACTGATGGTCGATCTTGCGGAAGACGATCTCGCCGAACGGCGATGGCACCGCCAATCCTTCGGCGGCGGCAATCAGCTTTTCCGGATCGGTTGAACCGGCTTTGGCAAGAATCGCCGCGGCCGATTTGATGGTTTCGTAACCGACGATCGAGCCAAGCCTCGGATAGTCGTTGTACTTGGCCTGATAGGCCTTGAGGAAAGCGTCGTGCTCGGGGGTCTTGATGCTGTACCAGGGGTAGCCGGTGACGATCCAGCCTTCGGGCGTCTCGTCTTTCAACGGATCGAGATATTCCGGCTCGCCGGTGAGGAAGCTGACCACGGTGCGATCCTTGAACAGCCCGCGGGTGTTACCTTCGCGCACGAGTTTTACGAGGTCGGCCCCGAAGGTGACATTAAGGATCGCTTCCGGATTGGCGGCGGCGACCGCCTGCACGACGGGACCGGCGTCAATTTTGCCTTGCGGCGGCCACTGCTCGTCGACCCATTGGATATCGGGCCGCTTCTCCGACATCAGTTTCTTGAACACCGCCACCGCGGACTGTCCGTATTCGTAATTTGGCGCGATGGTTGCCCAGCGTTTGGCCGGCAATTTCGCCGCCTCTTCCACCAGCATCGCCGCCTGCATGTAGTTGGAAGGCCGCAGCCGAAATGTGTAGCGGTTGCCCTTGGCCCAGGTGATGGCGTCGGTCAGAGGTTCGGCGGCGAGGAAGAAAACCTTCTTCTGGTTGGCAAAGTCGCTGACCGCGAGGCCAATATTGGACAGGAAGGTCCCAGCCAACATCGCCACATTCTCGCTCGACACCAGTTCGTTAGCGGCGGTCTGCGCGTCGGCCGGCTTGCCACCGTCATCTTTCGAAATCACAACCAGCTTTTTGCCGCCAATACCGCCCGCGGCGTTGATTTCTTCAACGGCGAGCTGCCAGCCTTTGCGATATGGGTCGGTAAACGCGGGCAGTAGCGAGTAGCTGTTGATCTCGCCTATCTTGATTTCGCTCTGCGCCATGGCGGCATTCGCCACGCCCGAAATCAGGATCGCCAATCCGGCCCCTATGAAATATCCGCTCCGTTTCATCCCTTACCTCCAATATTTAAAAACTATCGTAAGCCGTCCTCGCCTTTGACTTCCGCAACCGTCAGCCCGCCGACGCGTGGCAACGGCCTGCCGGCGTCGGTGACCGCGACCGCCACCATGATTTCATTGGCGCGCGGCGCATCGTTGATCCGCACCTCCATGCCGTCGAAATGGCTACGCACAAACGCCGCGTCCTTGTGGCCGAGAGGAATATCCAATGGCGTTCCCGGGCCGCCGCGTTTCTTTGACGACGGTATCAGCGCCGCCCCCTTGCTCAGCACCTTGCGCACCGGTGCGCCCATTTTGGGATGCAAGATCGCTGCCGCGTGTTCGAGTTCACCGTTTTCGCCGACCGCTGCCGCCTTGCCATAGCTTTGGGCCTTGGCGCCGTCGATTCCGAGCGCAGCAACAGCTCTTTTCGAGAGCAAGTCGCCGAGTTCCTCGCCGATCGCGATCAGCGGCGAGAGGTCTTCGACATATCTACCGGCAAATGGATTTTCGATGACTGCGATTGCCGCCGCGCGCCGGGTCGGTGGCGCGATGGTCTGGCCCATCTCCAGATAGGTCTCTTCAACCACCGTGACGATCTTGCGTATGATAGCGGTCATCATCTTTTACCTTTTTCGACACTCGGTGCCTTCCAGCTCAAGCTGGCATCATCGCTTCCGTTGCATGTTCATCCAGCAGGTAAGATTCGCCGTTCCCGATCATTCTGGTTCCGACGGCCACAGTCCTGTCAAATAGCTGCAACACGGCACCCTCGATCAATCCCTTCGCGAGCAGTTCGCGGGCGCAAGCCGCGCCGAGATCGAGCGCGCGCCCGATTTCCTCGTTCGACAATTTGCCGACATCCCGTGTCACCAACCGTGCGCCGAGATCGCTATCAGGCTGCAGTTGATTGGCCGGACGGCGAATAACGGCGGGATGTCCGGGCAAATCGACGGCATTGGCGATGATAGTCGCGGCGGCGTCCGCCTGGGAAGCGGTTCGCGCAAGCACCGTGACGGCATCAGCGACTCCGAGTGAGAAACTGCGCCCGTGACGTCCGCTGGTTGCGATACCTCGCGCGGCATCATCGGCACCGACGACGAGCGTTCGTAGTGTACCATGGCGGCCCGGCCGATCTACGAGGCCGACCGTGAATTGCTCCCCGGCCGCAAGATGCAGCGCGATATCGCCGCCATTATTGACGTAAGCGCGATCGAGCTGCGTCGCATTCAGCATCGCCCCGAGAATCTCCTCCGCCACCGCGCCGGCGACCGCCGCCATCGGGGTAACGAAGAGTTCGGCAGCAAATGGCGCGACCGCGGCATGCATGCGGCGCGCGACTATACCTCTCAGCAAGCACTGCTTCGGGACGGCCGCCTTACGCAATTCCGTCAGCTCTTCGCAGAGCTCGTCCAACAGACTTGCGAAACGTCGGGCCGCCGCTTCATACGATACGCGCCGATTGGCCTCAGCTCCGCTGGCCTCCACGATCAAGTCGATCGGACCGTCCTGCAGATGAAGCCGGCGGCCATCGGCGAGCAAGGCTATCTGCGGAAGCCGCCTCATGCGTGCCGTTCCGGAAGGGGCCGCGGCGGTGGCGTCTGGCGAACTTCCGTATTGTCCTTCAACGAAATCAGTGGACGCACATAATCCATATGGCCGCCGAGCGCGGCATAATCCGAAAGCCGCATCGTAAACTCGATGGGTGCAACCAGCGCCGGCGTCGGCACGTATCCAAAAGCACCTACCGGCACTTGCGTAACGTCAACCATGAACGTAATGCCGCCGCCTGGCCAGACGTAGACCGGTGCGCCGCCGCTTGTGACCCGCGTCAAGGCGTCCTTTACCGATCGTGTCAGGCGCACGGGATTGTCGGTCACGCCGGCACGCAACGATCCGCCGGCTCCGCCCATGAACAGCACTGTACACAGCGCTGGTTCGCAATTCTCCTGAATCCGTTCAACCGACAGTCTGAGATCGGGAGGCATCTGTTTCTCGATCGGGTGAAGCGCCTGATCGAGCTCATAATAGGCCGCGTGCTCGCCGGTGGTGCTGACCATCAGCATGGTCATGCCGGGACGCGCCGTCTTGCGATCGAACGGACCCAGCACCGATAGCGGATCCGATATCATGGTGCCGCCCCACCCGGTGCCGGGCTCGGCGACCTGGAAATAGCGTCCGGGCGTCGAGCGGCGTCCCTTCATTTTGATTCCGGTGTCGGCAATGTCGAGAAGTTTGCCGGCCTGATGCTCGCTGAGAACACCGGTGATATGGTCATCCACCACTACGACCTCATCGACCTTGCCATGCCACTGCTTGGCAAACATGCCTATCGTGGCCGAGCCGCAGCCGACCCGCATCCGTTCCTCAACCACGCCATTGACTATCGGTGGATACCCGGCCTGGACCACCACGGTTGCGCCGCCATCGATGGTGAGTTCGACGGGCTTGCAGTTGCTCAAATCCATCAGCGCGTCGCAGGTGACGCGGCCCTCCTTCTTCGAGCCGCCGGTGAGATGATGAACGCCGCCCAACGAGAGCATCTGCGAGCCGTATTCGCTGGTCGTCACATGACCCACCGCCTCGCCCTGCACTCGGACGGTAGCGGTCTCGGGACCGAGATAACGGTCGGTATCGATCTTCACCTTGACGCCGCAATAACTGAAGATGCCTTCGGTCACCACGGTGACCATGTCGACGCCATCGATCTCAGAAGACACGATGAAGGGTGCCGGTTTGTAATCCGGATAGGTGGTACCTGCGCCAATGGCGGTGACGAATATACTGGGCTCGCGCACGATCGTGCCGTCCCAGTCCCCACCCGCCTGAAACGGCACGAGCCGTCCGCCATGCGACACCGTTCGTTCCAGAACGATATGCGGATCGACGCGAACCAGTTCACCGTCGTGGTTGGCATAGCGGTCGCAGGCACCCGCCGCGCCCGGTTTGATGTAGCACATCACCGGGCAGGCATCGCAGCGGATTTTGTCGCCGGGAACGGCAGCCGTCGTATCTGTCACCATGAACAAGCCCGCATGCCGGCGTCACTTTGCCGGATGAGTCCAAATTGGTAACGACGTATCTTGATCATCTCCCGCGCATCGGGTCCTGGTTGGAATTCCGGCCGCAGGTATTCGTTCGTACACGAACGATGCGCGTGGAGCAGAGACCTGTCAAGCTTCCTTTCGGATCGGAAACGCCCGTGCCGATTATAACCTCAACTGCCTGTCGTCCTTGTTCATAAACCGGGCAGATGAAGCCGGGTCAGCCGCGCCTTGCGGGTTTGCATGCAAACGGTATCCTCGACAAGTTAGCGCGGCGCATAGTCGCGTAATCGCGGGGGCAGGGAGTATGACGCAGAGCACAACGCGCCTGACCGTCAATGGCAGGACCCACGAGGTCGACGCCACGCCCGACACGGCGCTACTCTATGTGTTGCGCAACGATCTTCAGTTGAACGGACCGAAATACGGTTGCGGCCTGGGAGAATGCGGGGCATGCGCAGTTTTGATCGACGGAGTCGCAGCGCGCTCCTGCGTCATTCCGATCGAGGGCTGCATCGGGCGCGAGGTCCTGACGCTTGAGGGTCTCGGCACGCGCGATCATCCCGACCCGGTGCAAGATGCCTTCATCAAGGAACAGGCGGCGCAATGTGGCTACTGCCTCAACGGCATGATCATAAGCACCAGGGCACTGCTGAACCGCAACTCCCGGCCCTCCCGGGCCGAGGTGATCGAAGTCGCTGCGATACAATCTTTGCCGGTGCGGCGCGCACGTTGAAATCATGCGCGCCGCGATGCGGGCGGCAGGGCAAGCCGAAGGGGCCCGGGACTGATGGCGAAACCGGGCGCCCCTGCACGGCACGAGCAACGACCGGGATCATTGAGCGTTGTCCGTCGCGCCGGTCCCGGTGCAGCGGTCGATAGCGAGACTTTCATCAAGGTCACCGCTGACGGTTCGGTCACGGCGTTCAACGGCCACGTCGATCTCGGTACCGGCATCCGGACAGCGCTCGGACAGATCGTTGCTGAAGAACTCGACGTGTCTTTTGCCCGTGTCGTTGTCGTTTTGGGCGACACCACCCGTGTTCCCAACCAGGGTGCGACCATTGCCAGCGAAACCATCCAGATTACGGCAGTCCCGTTGCGAAGGGCCGCAGCTCAGGCGCGACTATTCCTGCTCACGCTTGCGGCCGAGCGGCTTGAGCTTCCGGTCACGGATCTCAGCGTGGAAGACGGTCTGATCCGCGGAAGAGATAACCGAAGCGTCAGCTATGGCGAGTTGATTGGCGGGGAAACCTTCCGCATCGATCTGGCCGACGACGTGGCCCTCAAGGCTGTCGGCGCCTATACGATTGTCGGCCAATCGGTGCCGCGCGTCGACCTCCCGGCCAAGGCGACGGGTGAACTCGTTTACGTCCACGACGTGCGCGTGCCAGGCATGCTGCACGGCCGCGTTGTTCGTCCCCCCTATGCCGGGGTCGATGCGGGCGCCTTCGTCGGTACCAGCCTGATCGCAATCGACGACGCTTCGGTGAACGATATCCCCGGGCTGGTCGCGGTCGTGAAGATTGGCGATTTCGTAGGCGTCGTTGCCGAGCGCGAGGAAAACGCCGTCAAGGCGGCGGCGAAACTCGAGGTAAAGTGGAAACCCACGCCGACGCTTCCCGATTTGAAAGACGTCGAAACGGCTTTACGCGCCAATTCCTCCACGCCGCGGACGCTGATCGACAAGGGGGACGTGGACACGGCTCTCGCCGAGGCCGCGCTGCCGATGAACCGCACCTATGTCTGGCCGTACCAGATGCACGGCTCGATTGGACCCTCCTGTGCCGTCGCCGATTATCAGGAAGACCACATCAGGGTATGGTCGGGCACGCAGAACCCTCACGTCCTGCGTGCCGATCTTGCATTGCTGACGGAACGACCCGAAGCCGAAATCGACGTGATCCGTTTGGAGGCGGCCGGCTGCTACGGCCGCAATTGCGCGGACGATGTTTCCGCCGATGCGTTGCTGCTGTCCCGCGCGGTCGGCCGTCCCGTTCGCGTCCAATTGACGCGCGAGCAGGAACACGCGTGGGAGCCAAAGGGCACCGCGCAATTGATGGATATCAATGGCGGACTGCGCAGCGACGGCAGCGTCGCCGGCTACGACTTCGCGACGCGTTATCCGTCCAACGGCGCGCCGACCCTGGCGCTATTGCTCACTGGCCGGATCGCGCCGGTGCCGGCGGTGTTCGAGATGGGCGATCGCACCGCAATCCCACCGTATGACTACGACGACATGCGCGTGGTGGCGCACGACATGCCGCCAATCGTGCGTGCATCGTGGTTGCGCGGCGTTTCGGCGCTGCCGAACACCTTTGCCCATGAGTCCTATATCGACGAACTGGCAACGGAAGCCGGCGTAGACCCTATCGAATATCGCCTTCGCTATCTCAAGGACACCCGCGCCGTCGATCTCGTCAATGCCGTCGCAGAGCGCGCCGGCTGGACGCCGCGGCCGGTGCGGCAGGAGCCGATCGCCGAAGGAGACGTCGTGCGCGGGCGTGGTTTTGCCTA
This sequence comes from uncultured Alphaproteobacteria bacterium, assembly GCA_963756215.1. Taxonomy (GTDB): domain Bacteria; phylum Pseudomonadota; class Alphaproteobacteria; order Rhizobiales; family Xanthobacteraceae; genus Bradyrhizobium. The sequence continues at coordinate 1,053,939 of CAVWMY010000010.1, forward strand.
CGCGCTCTACGTTCACAGCAAGTTTCCAGGTTATGGCGCGGCGTGGTCGGCCTGGGTCGCCGATGTCGCCGTCAACACGGCTACCGGTGATGTCAGCGTAACGCGGGTGGTGGCCGGACAGGATTCCGGCCTGATGATCAATCCGGATGGCGTGCGCCATCAGATCCACGGCAATGTTATCCAGTCGACCAGTCGCGCGCTGATGGAAGAGGTGTCGTTCGATCGAAGTGCGGTAACCAGCCGGGAATGGGGCAGCTACCCGATCATCACCTTTCCGGACGTGCCAAAGATTGATGTCTTGATGTTGCCGCGGCCGGACCAGCCGCCGCTGGGCGTCGGTGAGTCCGCGTCGGTCCCGAGCGCGGCCGCCATTGCCAATGCGATCTACGACGCGACCGGCGTGCGTTTCCGCGAGCCGCCATTCACGCCGGAACGTATTCTCCAGGGTTTGCGCGGTGAACAGCGACATACACCTGACGCGTTGCTGGCGCCGGTAACAAAGCCCACGGCGTCGATCAGTGAACGGCAAAACCCATTCACCAGCCGACGTAATTTATTCGCAGGCCTCGCAGCCCTTTGCGCGGCAGCAGTTGCCGTCGGGGCCGCCGTGCTGCCGTGGCGAGCCATCGCGCCGATCGCGCGCCCGGATCCATCGGTCTACTCGGCCGCCACCATTGCCCGCGGCCGGCAACTGGCTTCGCTCGGCGACTGCGCGGTCTGCCATACCAATACAGCCGGCAGCATCAACGCCGGCGGCAGGCCCATCGAGACTCCCTTCGGCATCATCTACAGCACCAACATCACGCCAGATGTCGAAACCGGTATCGGTGCATGGTCCTACCCTGCTTTCGAGCGTGCCATGCGCGAGGGGGTCCACCGTGACGGACGGCATCTCTATCCGGCGTTTCCCTATCCGCACTTTGCCAAAACCACCGACGCGGACCTGCAGGCGCTCTATGCCTTTCTTATGGCACAAGCGCCGGTCCGGGCCGATCTGCGCAAAACGACGCTGACGTTTCCGTTCAACCTGCGGCCGCTGCTGGCTGGATGGAACGCGATGTTTCATAGCCCCGGCTTATTTCAGGCTGACGCAACCAAATCGGAGATATGGAATCGCGGCGCCTACCTCGTTGAGGGTCTCGGCCATTGCGGCGCGTGCCACTCGCCGCGCAACGCGCTCGGCGCGGAGGACGCAAGTGCTCACCTGGCTGGCGGCTTCGTCGAAGGTTGGGAGGCGCCGCCGCTGACTTCGCTTTCGCGCGCCCCTATTCCCTGGAACGAAGACGACCTGTTCTCCTATCTGCGGTCCGGCGAATCCCGCTTTCACGGCGTCGCCGCCGGGCCAATGGCGCCCGTCGTGAAAGAACTCGGCGCGTTGCCGGACGAGGATATTCGCGCCATGGCGGCCTATCTCGCGTCGTTCAACCAGACCATCGATAAGGCCGCGCAAGATGCACTTGCCGCCCACCTTGAGACCTCGACCGGCACGACGGGCCTGGCGGCTTCGTCCGTCGGCGCCCGCATCTACCAAGGCGCGTGCGCCGTCTGCCACGAGGTCGGCGGTGCGCCGCTGTTCGGCAGCCGGCCGTCCCTTGCACTGAACACAAATCTCCGCAGCGCGGTACCCGACAATCTGGTTCAGATCATTCTACACGGCATCTCGTCGCCCATTTCAAGCGGCCTCGGATACATGCCCTCTTTCGGGGACAGCTTGACCGACGAACAGCTTTCCGGACTTGTGTCGTACCTACGACAGCAATTCTCTCCGGACAGCCCGCCCTGGACCGACGTGGGAGCGGCCGTCAGCCGGGTAAGGCAGATGGCGTCGTCCCGATGATTTTAAGTGTCTGAAATCGTTGGCGCTCCCTAGGGGAATTGAACCCCTGTTTCAGCCTTGAGAGAGGCGCTACATGGACGTTGGCGGACGCTGGCGGACGTCTACAAACTTAATGAAATCAATTGCTTAGGTCGTGCACGTCTGCTATCGTCCATCTCGATCTTCTCCCGTCTGTTGGAGAAAAGTTGAAGAAATTGGAGCCGCCGGATTGGCGCGTACGAGCCGCAATTCCTCCCTTGAAACCCGCACCGCGCGCAACCGCCTGCGCTGCCGCCGCACGCCCTATTTCGCAAAAATCGCCAAGGGCCTGCGGCTCGGCTACTACCGCGGCGCCGTCGCGGGCTCCTGGATCGCGCGCCATTACGTTGGCTCCGGCAACTACGACACGACGGCGATTGGCGCCGCCGATGATACCGTCGATGCCGATGGCGTCGCGGTCTTCGACTATTGGCAGGCGCAGGAACAGGCGCGGCGATGGGGCGAGCGCCAGCGGCTGATTGCCGCCGGCAGCGTGCGAAAGGGCGCCTACGCTGTCTCCGATGCGGTCGCGGATTATCTCGCGGAGATCACGGCGGAGAAAAAGCCGGCCGCCGTCCAGGGCGCCAAGTACGTGTTTGACGCCTGGATCCTGCCGGAGCTTGGCTCGATCCAGGTGGAGAAGCTGACCACCGATCGGCTCAACCGCTGGCGCAACAAGCTCGCCAGCCAACCCAAGCGCGTCCGCAAGAAGCGGATGGCGACGGAACCCGCCACCCGCGAGACTCCCGACGATGAGGATGCCCGCCGCGCACGCAAGGCTACCGCCAATCGCATCCTCACCGTGCTGAAGGCCGCACTCAACCGCGCCTTCCATGCTGACCGCGTCAGTTCTGACGCAGCCTGGCGCAAGGTCAAGCCGTTCAAGCGCGTCGACGAAGCCGTCGTGCGTTATCTCAGTGCGGCTGAGGCCCGCCGCCTGGTCAACGCCTGTACAGAGGATTTCCGGAAGGCTGGTACAGGCCGCCCTGCTCACTGGCTGTCGTTATGCCGAGCTCGCTCGCCTCAAGTGCGGTGACTTCAACCGCGGACAGCGGCACGGTGGCCATCCGGCTCAGCAAGGGCAAGGTCCGCCATGTCGTGCTGACGGATGAGGGCAAGGCGGCCTTCGAAGGCTGGACCGCGGATCGATCGGCTACCGATCACGTCTTTCTTCGCGAAGACGGAGAAATGTGGGGGCCGTCGCACCAGAAGCGGCCGCTCGAGAGGCAAGCGCCCGCGCCGGGATTGCGCCGGCGGTGAACTTCCACATCCTCCGCCATACCCACGGCTCGCATCTTGCGATGAATGGCGTGCCGATGGGTGTCATTGCGGCCCAGCTCGGCCACGCCGACACCCGCATGACCGAGAAGCACTACGCCCATCTGGCGCCAAGCTATGTCGCGCAAACCATCCGTGCGAATTTTCCTGCACTACGGCTGTCCGATCCAGCTCAAATTATACCTCTGAAAAAACTGACCGTCGCGGGATGACGCATGACGGTTGGCCTCGCTGGCGTCTCTGACGGTGATGGCCCGGCGCAAGAGACCGGAATTCCGTGGTCTAACAAGGCAACCGGCTACTGCAGTCGCGGCGCAAAGCGAAGTACATTGTATCCCGCGCGCACTGGGAGGCTAATGCAGTCCGTCGTCCGGGCTCTTGCCTGGATGCGGGATCTCGAGGCGGGAAGATGCGTTTCCGTCGAGACGCTAGCCGAAGCCAACCGCGTTCATCCCAAGGTCGTCCGCCAAGCTTGGCGTCTCTCTCCCGATTGTTACATCAGCAATTAGCCGGTGGGCGACCGCCGGGCCTTTCGCTCGCTCAGGTTCCAAGGCTGCTTCCCTGCAGTGGACCGAGCATCGGCGATTGCTACGCTGATTTTCGGGGGATCGTCACGATCCAGATAAATTCGGCCGCGTAACCGCCCCAATCAGCCCAGACGTTCGTCTGAAAAATGGTAGCCGAAGATGAACCGGACAGTTTGGCTTGCGGCTGCGTCTTTAGTTCTGCTCGGCGCGGTGGCCGTAGGCAGGGTTGCCCAAGCACCTGCCGCTCAGACAATCGACGAAAAGCCAGTAGCCAGAACGACAGTTGACGCCAACTCGGCGCAGGAACCATTGATTAAGGGCGATCGGCTTGAGGTCACCTATGTGCGCCAGGAGGAGCCAAGCCAGTCTACATCGCAACCGGTCGACCCCATCGCCCCCAAGGTCCAACAAGCGATTTCGCCGGTCGAGCCGAAGATCGTGAGCCGGCATTGGCACGATCCAAACGCCATAAGCTCATCGGCCCCAAATTCAAAACGAACGGCAAAACCGCAGACCCACCTCCCATTCCAGAGATAGCCACGCCGTGGGATCGTTCCAAGCCAAGCGAGCAGACTTGGCGCTGTGACCACCGCCGCATTTAACGGCCTAAGATCGTTGAACCTCGCTCCAGCGCCCAAAGCACGACTTGACTTCGTTCTCGTAGCTTCTTCCGATCGCGCGAGAACTTCCCCCCGTTCTGATTCTGTAAGCGAGCTTTGTCCGCATCATGTCAGCGCTTCGTCCATCGCAAGTCTCGATCGCGTTTACCATCTTCGAACCGTGCGATATCAATTCTGCAATTGTGGTGTATTCTGAATTTATGCACGTCGATGCTCGGCTTGCATAAAGTCAACTTTTTGGGGACTACGGAGGGCAACATGGCCAAGAAAGCGAAGAAGGCAAAGAAGGCGAAGAAGGCAGCCAAAAAGAAAAAGAAGTAATCGTTCGACGAAAAACTCATAGGATTCGGATAGCACCTTAGAGCGGTTGCGCCGTTCGAAACACAGACGGAAGACATCTTTCGCCGAGAGAATATCCGAGCAACAAACAGTCAGGCCGGACCCTTATGCAGATGGCTGCTGCATAACGGTCCGGTTTTTCGTTGGATGGCCAACCGGTCGACCCTGAACCCAGCATTTGCCACAGGGGAAGGCCTAGAGAGCCTTATGACCCGGTTTACCCCGTCAAGACGAAAAGCGAGGTGGAAGGCCTGGTGCGGCAATGGATCGACGCCTGCCTGTGGCGTCGGGAAGGGCTGAGAAAAGGCCTCACACCTACCCTCCTCCTGCGCGGGCTTCGACACACGAGCGACATAGGCCGTTGCTAGCCTGGAGTTGAAAATTACAGAGGGGGAAATCATGGCCGATGACGATCTCGAAGTTTTAACGGACGGGCGTAAGGCGCTGGTTCAAATGCGTCAGGATCTAGCCAAGGCCATCGCGGCTGGCTCCAAGGGCGCGGATGCTAACAACGCGATTGAGCGCATCGCCGAAGTTCAGCAGGCGATCGAAGTCATCGACATTGCAATCGACGAGCTCGAAGAAGGCGATGACGACGAGTAAGGGATGGCCGCCCCCGGTGATCCCCCCATGGTGACCGCCGGGGTCATGCGAAACCGAGCACCGGCATCAACAACGCCTAATCCTGCCCGTGCGGAATCTTGCCTGCGTTGCGGACCTTCTCGGGATTTTTGTCTGGTTCTGAACTAGCCAAACGCGCGGTCTCCTCGATATGCTTGGCGGGCTTGTGCGATTGTTCGCTGACCTTGGTGGGCTTCGAACCCTTGTCTACAGGCTTACGATTCATGTTTGATTCCCTTCAAGCTCCAAATCCCGACCCGGCTATCGGCAATCAGCTTAAGCGCCGCCTCAAGTTTGCCGCGCAGCCGAACAGAAAAAACCGCCGGCGTGAACGGCAGGGATACGGCCAATTTGTTTTCCCGCATGGCCTACCGCGGATGTTCGGGCGAGCCCACGCCAGAACCGGGCGATCCGATCGAGACACCGTCAGAAGCGGTACCGGCGCCCGCGTTTCGGTTTGCTTGTGCCGCTGTGGGCGAGCCGGCCGGCGCTGCTGTCGGAGTTTGACTATTTACCTTCGAATTCTCGCCCGTCGTCGTTCCTCCATTTGCAGTTCCGCTGGTGGCTGAATTCGAGTTGTTGGTGGCGCCCCCGGCCGCATTGCCGGCAGCCGAACCGGAACCAGCGCCGCCTGCACCGGCACCGCCGCCTCCCGCTCCCTGAGCCAGAGCTGGCAGCGATGCTGCCGTTACGAAGGCCACAATCAAAATCGCTAACTTCTTGGAGGCCATGATTTCTCTCCTGTTTTGAACAGGAGCAAGTCTGGGCGCTCGTTACCGTTCCGCGAGGATTACAGCAACCCCCCCCGGCACGCCGGCGGGCTTGCCCGCCTCTCGGCATCACGCGGCATTTGTGGGTGACGGTTCGACCATCCGCCGCCAACGGCATCGAGCGAGCCCCAAGCGAACCTTGCCGGCTAGCACAGCGCACCAAGGAATCGTGTAAAGCTTGGATTTGACGATACGATAGAGGCGATCGACGACCAGCAGACTGGCGGCATAGGCGCCGATGATCATACAAACTCCTCCCGCCCAATGACCGAGGCCGACAAAGGCCATTCCTGCCATCTTCACGGGTTCAACAATCAGCAGCGGGACAAGCAAGATCGCTAGGGATTTATATGGACCAAGTTGCTGGATACGGCGCCGAGCGGCGGCCGCAAATGTCTTGGCTCTTCGAATGCGCCTTCGGGGCAACAAGGGCATGAGATTTTCCAATCACCCGTTGGAAAACGAATAATTAGCCCTGCACTGTTATGTTCCAGAAGTTCTCGCGATGTTGGGGGCGCCTGACCCATTATTCGGCAGCCCTGATCGAGTCTGTCAGGAGATGTTGGCGGTCCGCGGACCACCAGACCACGCCGACTGGGTGTCCGCCCAACGGTCCCACAAACCTGCCGCGATATTTCGATTTTTTGCGCGAATGTCACCGCGGACGAAGCAAAAAAACCCCGCCACCGTTGAATTCTTGAGGGCGTCGGCGGCGGGGCCGCGCCGGACTGGAGGCAAAGCCAAGCGGCGCAATGGCTAACGACGTGGGACCGCTGGGCGTTCCGGGGGCGTCACGGTTTAGTCCAAGCGCCGCTTGTACGGTGATGGCCCCCGCCGCATGAGACATCGCGACGAGGGCCGCCACGCGACGGGGCTGCTCACTGCGCCGTCACACTCGGGTTACAAGCAATTTGCGGGCCGCTCTTGGCCACCCCAACCAATAGCAGCCGCCGCCCCGACTGAGGCAGCCGTCAAATCAGGCGCCATGCTTCCCAATGCTTTGCAGACTGGCGCACCTTCGCCGTCAGCGGCAAAAAAACCCACCGGCGCGAACCGGCGTGCAGCAGGCTCAACCAGCCCATTGCTGCCGGACTACAAACGAAACGTTTCATCAGGACGACGACACAATCCCGTAGGCGATGCAGCAGAAGCTTTTTGGCGTGATGCAGAAGGGAATCCGTCATGCTCGCCGAGAAATTTATCCTATTCCTGGAATCGCTCATCAGGTCTCAAAGCCGCGGTTATCCCGACGGCAGCCCCCGCGTCCTGAGCACATCACCATTCGTGCCGACCAAACCGTTAGCGCAAAGTGAATGAGGCGGGGAGAGATTCACGCCGCCGCCGCAAGCTATACCCGCCGGTGTGAACCGGCGGGCTCTCCTGATCGGGCCGCTGAATCCCATCAGCGGCGAAACTTGGCGGCCAGGCGCGCCTCGCGCGCGTTTGTTAGCCCCTCTTGGGTGACCGCTGCAAACTGTCCGGTGATCTGTCTTTCTCCCAGTAGTTCCTTCTTCAGCTCACCAACGCGCACAAGCGTATCATGGAGGCTGAAGGACAGAACGTCGAACGCCTCTGGATCCTGCGCGCACCTTTGTCTCTCGGATCAGCTCATTACGGCGGTGGATACTTGGGCCGCCGCCCAAGACGACGACCCCGGCCGTTCTGAGGCAATCCGTCGCCTGGTCGAACTCGGGCTGACCTTGAAAACGCATGCGATGCCTGCCAGCAAACAGGGCCGGGCTTCTCGTGCTCATGAGCTCGCTACCGAGGCGATCGACGAAATGGGCGACCCCGCAGCCTCTTCGGACGAGCGAGCCCAGCGCCGGCGCCGCCTCACCAAGGGCCCAGAGGAATTTCGCGAGGTGCGAATTGATCGTCCGAAGACCAGGGGCAAATGATAGCGGTATACCTGCTTGGTTCGCCGGAACCCGCGCCTCGGCCCTCCGTTTCCGTAAAGTCCTGAAAAAGTGGTGCCAAAGACGCCACTCGTCGCAGGACGGGAAACCGAGGAGAGGCAGAATGAAACGCACCATCATGATTGGCTGCGCCGCAATCGTTTTAGGCATTGGTGCCGCAAACGCTGGGCCCTGCAACACCGGTGGCAAGGACGCCGGGTCCGGTCCTACGCCCGGGTTCACCGGTCAGACAACCGGCGTCAACTCGGCAAAAGCCGACGAGCACCCGCCGACAGATACGATGAACCGCGTGGCGGGAGACAAAGCCATGTCGTCGCAAGATACTCAGCGGCAACAGCAGGGCCAGCCCACCGCCGCACAGGAAGCTCAAGGTGCCAAGCCGTCGGTGCAGACGGCCGACCAAGGTTGTTGAGCGTAAGTAAGCCGTCGGCACAAAGTTGACGGCTTACCTTTCCTTCTCCGGATGGGAGAACGCCTGTCGTCTCGAACGACATAGACACTGCGGCCGGCGGCGGTGGCCTACCAGGCATCTGCCATCAGTTCGATTAGCCACTGCTCGTGCACGCAGTCAGTGTGTCATCCACCGACCCATGCTGGCCGCCCTCGAGCAGCTTTGCGAGCAACTCGCGCGCCTCTGGGCTCAAGTCCTTCCAATGAATCATCAGCGCGCCCCATGAAGCAGCGTATTAAAAAAGGCGGCGGGCTGCTTCCCTAATTCGGAACGGAAGCCCCTGTTCCTCGTTCCAACCGCACTGCCTGCGACCAATCTGCTCGGCAGGATAAAGGGGAAGACGGCGTGACGATGTCGTTGCAATTGCCGCATTGGCTGATGATAGGCGGTGCTGTTTTGGTGGGAGCCGGCTCAATGGGCCTCGCCCGACGCAAAACCAAGGTCGTGGAGAGTGATTCTGAGCCGACGGAGCCCTCCCGCGAGCCGATGCCGCCGTTGCCAACTCGTCTCGGCTCCAAGCGGAAGCGGGTGGAAGAGAAAACTGGCTCGCCGAACGGGCCCGGAGAGCGGCCCGGCGGGGCCGTAAGTACCCACCGAGCCTAACCAAGGCGAGGTCAGGGTCGCTGAGCGGTCGCTTGGCTAACCCCTACCTACTTGAGCGGCCCGCACCAAGCAATCCACGCTCATTGTTTTGCCTACACGGACGTCGCTCGAACCATCGGTTCCGGGATGATTAAATTCTCGCTGTGTACACAATTGGGCAGAAATCTTTACACCAGCATGTATTGTACTGTCATCACAGCACGGTTCCCGGCTTTTATCTGTGATGAGAACGCCACTTCCGCTCCCGCCTTCCTTGAGCAGGAAAGGAGCGCGCCATGGAGCAACGGCGGCGGCGTTTCACACATCAGCAACCCCTTCAGCAGCGGCTAGAAAATGAGGCGATGCGTCTTCGGACACAGGCGCGGGGAACTCATCCCGGCATCGAGCGTGATCGGTTGATTCGGCGCGCCCGCCAAGCCGAAACCGCCTCTCACATGGATGAGTGGCTAAGATCGCCTGGTTTGCACCGCCCAAATAGCTACGTTATTCGGGGACGGCGTGCGCTTTTTCGATTGGGTTAAGAGATCGGCATTCCCAATCAATCGTGCGGCGAGGCACATAAACGCCTCGACAGCGTGCTCCCCTTCAAGGTTGGAGACGAAGATGGGATTGGCAGAATACATGATCGTTAGCAAAGCCGGCGGCTGGAGCGTGCTTCACGATAGCGACGCGCCCAACAACTACCCAACTAAAGAGGCCGCGCTTGAAGCGGCCGTGGGAGCAGCTTCGTTGGCCATACGTGAGGGGCACGAGGTCCGGATCAGTGTGCCGGGCCGCGATTCGGGCCCGCACGTTGTCTAGGCCGAGATCACGTTGAAACGATGCACAATCCGTATAAGCCACGAATTTTAGGCTATCAGTCGCTGCGTGCTTATTTCTATCATCTCTTTCGAATATTTTCGGAACATAAAAATCCGCCTGCCAGCGAATTCCGCAATGACAGCGGGAAAGTCAACCGGCGTCTTAACCGTCGCGAGCCTCTGCGAAAATTCAAAAGCAAATTCCATATCGGCTTGCGCCATTTCCAGCAGCTTAGCTTGATAAGCCCGAAAGTTTGCCGCGGCTGAAGCAAGCCCAACTGCCTTATTTACCGGCGCTATCGTCCGCCTGGATTGATCTTGCGCGGCAAGTCCGTTTTGTTTTGATTCGTCGCCAATTTTCTCAAAAGGTGTTTCAATCGGCTCAGCCACCGTAGAGCGCGCGCCGTGTTTTGAACTTCTAACGACAGCTGGCGGAGCGTTGAGCCTTCGCGACCGGTTTCGGCTTGCGACCATGCTTTGGCGACGTTGCGGGCTTGCGCTTGCTCATCTGATCCTCCAGCAGGGTTGGATCTGTCAAATTATCGCCCGGTGACCAACATGCTGTGAAGCTCAACGTTCCAATACAGTCTGACGCTCAACGTTTAGCATCGGGCTCTGGCGTTTGGTCGACAATGGACTTTGACGCACCGCCAGGTGCCGGCTGCATAGGAGGTGGAGTGCCGCCTTGTGGGCTTTCGGGTGGCGCGCCGCCGGCCGATTCGGTTGTTAGCGGACCGGTCCAACCCTGCGGCTGGAGCTGGCCCTTGTTGTCCGGCAATACCGTGCGACCGGTGCTCCACGGCGAATCTCCCGGCTGTTTGGCTTCTTCTTTGGGTTGGGCGTGGGCGCCCCCGGCAGAAAGTCCGAGCCAGAGTGCAACAAGGGCAAAGCGCATAAGAAATCCTCGGTTTTGCCCCTGCTATCGAACACCCTTGCGCGGTGATCGTTCCTCTCTATTCGATCGTCTGCGTCGTCTTCGCGTTACCGCTTGCCCCAGCAGGATGTTAAGATGATGTGAAGGCAATAGCTCTCGACAGCCACGAGAAAGCCAGCAGCTTTGTTCATCACTGCGCCAGATCGGGGAGTGGACACGATGGACCCGATTGAAGCCCTCAATGCACTTCGCGTCTTTATCGACGTCGCAGCAGAAAGCGACGACATTTTTTTCATCCACAAACAACTTCACGAGATGCGAGGTGTGATCAACAACGCTTTGCCGCCGAACAAGCGCCGGTACCCACCTTTAAAATTGGTAGATGAATGAAATTCACCGAACGCCCGTACGCAGACCGGAAGCCGCAACCCGCAAGTTGCTCGAGATCGCGAATTCAGTCGAGGCGGTACAGGATGGCCGGATATTCATCGAGCTTATCAACTGGCCGTTTCTGCACGACCTGACGGCCACGCCAGCAGAATACCTCGCCGGGCTAAATCTGGCGATTGGGCGCGGTTGGCTCTGGAAGCATGAGTCCGGGACCTACGTTAAATTCACACAGGCCGGCGCGGAGATGTTCGCTTGATGGAAGATATGCCTTTGACAGTGGTAGGAGTGGTCCGAAAAGCCGCTCGACGATCAACTTACGATTCCAGTCGATATGCACGAGGCGGTGACGGCGCTTTCACTAGAACGTCGCCGAGATCGAGCTACTGTCAGCAAAGCTGTGCGCCGTCAAAGGAGACTCAACCCCCATCGATCGCGCCCCTGAGGGAACGAATGGAATGGAACACCTTTGCCTGGAACTCTGATTTAACTCAATGACCACATTTAATGAAATTTAACTTTTTAATCATTCCGCGAGCAGGAACGAACCCATAGCCGAACGGTTGGCTCCCCACAAAATGCGCGGGGAATGCCATGCCAGTAGGTGCGCATTGTAATCATTGCGAAGCCAAGGCTGTCGTAGTGATCCAGGACTATGACAACGACTGTTTCTCATATGTTTGCAACTCGTGTGGATGGTGGGGCCTTGATCCACTTAAAATGCATTGCCCACCGGCGCCCATCACGCGAAAGTTCGCGTTGAAGGGGGGCGTCCGCAGACCATTGAAGTGATCGCGCTCGACGGCTCTAAACCGCGTGCATCTGGACGAGCGAACACATACCCACTTACGAACAATGCGATGTACGCACGTCCCTTAATTGCAAGTGTTCGCGACCGAATGAAAAGGAGGAGGAGCGAACATGATCAAGACAGGAGCGAGCCAAACCGAATTAGCTGAACTGATGAAAGCCGCCCTCGACGAGGCCGCAAATAGCCTGCCTTTTTACATGCAAACTTCTACGATGAAAGTAGTTGCTTCGCGCATCCTCTCCGCGGCGGCAAATGGTGTACGCGACCCGATACAGTTGAGAAAGGCCGCGTTGATGGAAATCGATGAAGTCGAGGACCAAAATGATATCTACCGATGCTACGCGCAATTGCAGCGCCTGAGGCTACAGGTCGAGCAAGCGGAGGTCGCCGGAGTGCAGGTTGCGGTTCGTCCGTGCACGAGGCGAATTTCGCAGCGGTACCGATAACAGGGTTTTGGAAATGGCGCGGGAGACCATCTGCAGAGAAGATAGGGGCACTGGCACGCCGGTATTGCCGGCTTTGATGCGCCCGTATCAAATTAATTGGATGAGTTTCATGGCCCCCCATCCCAACGCACAGAACCACCCCGTCATTGACAGGACGATGGCCGCCCCACAGCAGCCAGGAACAAATTATCCTTGATCCGGCCTGTCTGATCGTTGCCCGTGTGAGAACGCATGTGAGGCAAGGTTTGACTGGCCACGTTGTTCCTATTTCTGCCGCCACCCTGTCGGCGGGCTAATCTCGCAAACGTGATTCTGTTACTTGTTCGAGGTGCTCCAGGAACAGACGTTACTTTGTGGCGTTTAAGTCCCGCCATGCGCCGACCGAGCAGAACAGCCAGCGAGCTTGAGCAGATGTTTCGGCGGCGTATCCGCGCAAATAGCGTGTGCTCACTCCTAACGTCCGGGTGATCCGAGTTGACGGACGTTGGGACGCATTTCCCGGCCCAATCGACAAAGAGACCTACCCCGATTGCCTGTCTTGACGTTATCAGGGTCGCCGCGGAGCTGCGCGATGCATACGATCACATCGAATAGATCCTGATTATCGACGGTAACGCCAACCGCATGGCGCGGGACCGATCCACACCCGAATAGTCCTCCTAACGCCCCAACCGCCGCTCAACGCGTTTACGGCCCGAACCCACCTTCTTGACTGCCTTCTTCACTAGCTTTCGATCGCCCGGTCTTTTTGGCCGTATCCCGGTCTTTTTGGCCGTATATTGAACTTCGTAATCCTGCCCGCCCGCGACACGGGCACGGTCCTGCTTGCGCCTGCGCGCTGTCTTCTTCGCTTTCTTTGCCATCTCGCTCTCCCTTGTTCGGGACGCAACGCAGAATGCAGCTGCCGTGTTCCGCCATCCGGAACGAATAAGCCGGAAAGCGCTTGGGGTGCCGCCCGATCAAATAGGTCGGCAGAGGGAAAACTAAGGCATCCATTCTCCAAGGAACTGCGGGAGGATCTGTGAACTGGACCGATCAGGAAAAGACGGCTGCGATGATGCTTTGCGCGACCCGCGCCGCGGCCATCGTAGCCAACGCAATCTACTTCTTTTGGTGATCAGCCGTGCATCAAGCTGACAAACTGCAATTCGAACGCACAGCACGGGAATTCTCGGACTGGCGCGCCGTTCCCGAAGAGAAGCGTTCGCCGGCGCCGGCTTGGTGGTGGCAGGCTGCCCTCATCGGCGTGGCACAACCTGAAGCGATGACGGCTTTGTTATGTTACCGTTTTCAGCTTCCCGTCCGTTCGACCTACGCCGAGGCCGCCGCCCTGTTGTTGGCCACACTCGCCGATCAAAAGTCAATGTCGTGGCCCGACGAATTCCCTCGCAAGATCGAGCGACCAAAAATCCCAGAGAAATGAGAAGCCAGATGGCGAAGGACGCCTTTGATCGCTGGCGGGAATGGGTCGAGAAGCCGGTAGAAAGTGCGGTGACTATCCCGCCTTATTTCTATCAAGCCGTGATGCGATTACCGCCCGAACAGCGGCGCGATCGCACGGCGGTGAACGAGGCCGTCCAACTCGCGGATCCGGACGCGCAACGATGGCCGTAGGTGCCGATCGAACGATCGCCAAGCTGCCAGCGTGCGGCCTCTCTCGTCGGCAGGAATAGCCCGCGCTGCTGTCCGGTAGCCGCGCCGATGCGTTCAAATAGCGAGAGCTGGGTGGGGTTCGGTAGACCGAAATTGCGACCCTCCGTGAAAACAATGGGCGGTCCAGATCCAACGCTGACTTGGATAGGCAGGGTTGATCACGCAGACATTATTCGCGCAATGGTTGGTCGTTGGTATATATACACCCATCGAACGAACCGGCGATTCGGACGGCCAAATCAGAAGGATCAAAATGAGTACATCAACCAAGCCCGCAAAAACGTCGAAGGCGAAGGCTGAGCCCGACAAGAATGTTCGGAGCGCCAGCCCGACTGACGCCATTATAGGCGAACGTATTCGGGTGCTGCGCACCCAACAGAAGATGAGCCAAGCCGACCTCGGCGAGGCGCTCGGCGTATCGTTCCAGCAAGTGCAGAAATACGAAAAGGGAACGAACCGGGTTGGGACCAAACGGCTAATCCAGATCGCGGATCACCTCGAATGCCCGGTCAGCCATTTCTACGACGGACTGACCCGGCGCGGAGAAACCGCGCTCCGAACAGGCGACCGCGTGTCGTCGATGGCATTGACGAGCTTTTCCCGCTGCTGCGCGGACTGCCGGAGCGCTTCTTTCTGATCAAGCACTTCAAGTGTGACGACGAAAGCGAGATAGTTTCGATCAACGGTCAGATCAATCCCGCCATCGCCATGCGCGCCGGCGAAATGCAGTTTTGGCGGATCGCGCACATCGGGGCGTCGGATTTCTACAAATTGCGCATTGAGGGCATGCCGCTTTACGTCGTGGCAACCGACGGGCACGCCTTGTCGCAGCCGCGCAAGATGACCGAACTCTTCATTGGCCCCGGCGAGCGGATTGACGCCATTGTCATTGGTCCGCCAGCCGGAGAATACCCGATGCGAACCATTTCTTTTCAGAACGAAGCCTGGCGGCCGCCGGAACCGGTGCGGCAATTGGCAGTCATCCATTCCAGTGGTTCGTCGCAGAGTGCGGAGATCGAGGATCACATCTTGCGCCAGCGGGTCACTGGACCACAATGGATAAACGACGTTCGAACCGCGCCGATTGCGCGTCGCCGAACGCTATCTTATTCGCGCACCAACGACCGAAAGATATTTATGATTGACGGCCGCGTTGTCGATGAGGCGCGCACCGACCAAACCGTCAAGCTCGGCGATACCGAAGAGTGGACGGTGATCAACACGGATCAGCAGTATCACAGTTTCCATATTCACCAGACACCCTTCCTGGTGACTGAAGTAGGAGGTCTTTCCTGGCACGATGACAGTCTGCGCGACACTTTTTCAGTACCGCCAGCAACGGACCAGGGACCCGGCACGCTCAAGGTCGTCATACCGTTCACCGACCCGGCAATCGTCGGCCGATTTGTTTACCATTGCCATGCAGTCGATCACGAAGACAAGGGCATGATGGGCGTCATCGAAGTCGTCGTTTGAACGCGCGGCACAAGAACTCGTCAGGCCGGCGGCCTGCTTGCAATATGAAAAATGGATTAGAGCACGATGCTGTCTGGTAGCCGTCGCAGCGCGTTTAAGCCGCGAGTTGGTAGTCGGGGAAACTGCTCCTGCGCGCAAGTCGCAGCGTTTGTAAAATCAAGCGGTCACCAGGGCCAACTTAGGCTCAGCCCGCGGTTGCGGCCGCCTCTCGCGAATAGTTTGAGGAAACGGCCTGATCGTGAAGCCGGATGACTGACGGTTTCTGTGCGCCATGCATCGTCGTACCGACCGAACCATTATCGACCTGTTTAAGCAATTAGCTAAAGCGGACTCAACGGTCCGACCACGGTCAAACATCATCCCCGGGCCGTCGAAACGCGGGAGGCGCAGGACCGACGCGAGCGGCGCTGTGCACGCTCGGTACGGACACATCTCAACACTCGAATGTTGGAGGGTTGGGTAGCCCTTCGGAGAGGCATCGGCCGGCCAGGTGCGTATGAGAAGATGTCCTTCGTCGTTTCGGACATCAGGCGGTCTAACCATAGCGAAATGCCGGCCTAAAGATACAGCTATTAAAGCGAAGCTGATCGACAGCTACGCCTCGCTATTCGACGAGCGCGTTCCTATATCCTTGGTATCACCGCCCGTCCTCGGCTGTTATCGGTGACTGAGAGCGTTGCGCTCCCGCCTCAACCAAGCAGGCGGTGACGGCATGGCAAACACAGCGACCATCAGAAACGCCAACGGACTTCCGGCGACATTCGCCGGATCAAAGACCGGGCAGGACGACGCCCCGTTTGTTTTTATCAAAGTCGGCGACGAAGAGCGGCGCATGCGATGGGCCGAATGGGACGCGCTCCCCGCTTGGACCGGCCCCCGTCCGGCACGAACCGCCAAAGATTAGTCGCGCCGCCTTCGGAAGCGCAGGCCAGCAGTTCCGTTCAATCCGTAGCGCCACAGAAGGAGACCATCCTGACGATCGAACATGCCATGGTGCGAACCAAGCCGAAGCCGTGGGGCAGCCTGGATCTGCGTCCGTGGAGCGAGGCGTCGACGACAGGCGGCCCGATCGGGGAACTGTGGTTTGAGCGCACGGACCATGCAGCACCGGGCACGGCGCTGCTGCTCAAACTGCTCTTCACCACCGAGCCGCTCTCTATTCAGGTTCATCCGGACGATGCGTTTGCGCGCTCGATCGGGCTTGCCAACGGCAAGACCGAAGCCTGGTACATTCTCTCCGCCACTGCCGGCGCAGAGGTCGCGCTGGGACTGAATTATCCACGCTCCGCGGTCGAACTGCGATCGGCGATCACGGACGGCTCGATCGCCAACATCCTGCATTGGCGCCCGGTCCATCAAGGCGACGTCTTCTTCATCCCCGCCGGAACCATCCACGCGATCGGCGCCGGCATCGTTCTCGCCGAAATCCAGCAGCACAGTGACGCCACGTTCCGACTGTTCGACTATGGACGGCGGCGCGAATTGCAGATCGAAAACGCCGTCGCCGTGGCGACGATCGGACCTCTCAAACCTCAATCGCCTCCCGAGCGATTGACCGGCGCGCGAACGGCCCTCACCGTCAATCCTCACTTCGTCTTGGAACGGATTGATCTCCTTCCGGGCTCCGTCTGGATGCTCGACGCACCGAAGGAGGCCTGGCTGCTGGTGATCGAAGGTCACGCCCAACTGGGCGGAACGAGGCTGTCGCTTGGTGATGCCGTTTTCCTGCAAGCCGACCATGCCGACATCGCGGCCGGTGCGGACGGATTGAAAGCGTTGCTGGCCTATCCTGGCCCGACCATAAATCCCGATGCACTGACCGAGCGTAGTGCAATCGACCGCATCCCGCATGCCTCTCTGGGCTTCCCGCTGATACCGACCTCCCCAGGGGATGCCGCGCTCGAACAACCGGAGGCGTCAACTTGGCCATCGTAAATCGTATCGCGTTCATTGGAAACTCGCTGCCCCGCCGTTGTGGCATCGCTACCTTCACCACCGACTTGCAGTGCGCCGTCGCGGCCTCGCGCGGCGATTTGGAGACCGTCATCGTTGCGATGACCGATCACGGTCAGGTCTACGAATATCCGCCCACGGTCGGCCTGCAGATCGCTGACGATCGCCCGGATGACTATGTGCGGGCGGCCGAATACCTCAACAGCGGCGGGTTCGAGGCGGTTTCCCTGCAACATGAATTCGGTATTTTCGGCGGCGAAGCAGGTGGTCAGATCATGACCCTGCTGTCGCGTCTGACCGTCCCGATCGTGACCACGCTGCATACGGTCCTGTCCGAACCGACAAAGGCCCAGCGCGATGTCATCGCGCGGATTGTCGAGGCGTCCTCCAAGGTCGTGGTGATGGCTGAAAAGGGTCGGGAGCTGCTGCGCTCGGTCTATCAGGTCCCCGACGAGAAGATCGAAATCATCCCACACGGCATCCCGGAATTTTCGTTCGTCGAACCCGACGCGACCAAGGCGAAACTCGGCTTCAGCAACAAGTCCGTCATCCTGACATTCGGCCTGTTGTCGCCGAACAAGGGCATCGAAGTCATGATCGACGCGATGCCCGCGATCCTGAAAACCCGGCCCGACGCCGTGTATGTAGTGCTCGGTACGACGCATCCCAACCTTGTGCGCGATCAGGGCGAAGCCTATCGTGAGAGCCTGATGGCGCATGCGCGCCACGCCGGCGTCGAGGATCACGTGGTGTTTCTCGATCAATTCGTTGATCAGAAGACGCTGCTCGATTTTATCTCGATGTCCGATGTCTATGTGACGCCGTACCTGAATGAAGCGCAGATGACGTCGGGCACGCTTGCCTATAGTTTTGGGCTCGGCAAGGCCGTGGTGTCCACGCCGTATTGGCATGCCCGCGAACTGCTCGCCGATGGACGTGGCATCCTGGTTCCGTTTGGCGACGCAGCCGCGCTCGGCCTCGAAATCGCAAAGCTCTTGACCAACGACGTGCTGCGGCAGGCGATGCGCAAGCGCGCTTATTCGAGCAGCCGCTCCATGACATGGGAGCGCACCGCCGAACGCTATATGTCGGTATTTGAAAATGCCGGACGCCGGCATCGACTCAAGACTATTGCGCGCTCGGATACCAGCACGCTGTTGCGCGACAGCCGCGCGCCGCCGGAAATGCAACTCGGCCATTTCCTGTCGATGTGCGACGATACTGGACTGTTTCAGCATGCCGTTCATAGCGTGCCGGACCGAACCCACGGCTATTGCGTCGACGACAACGCCCGTGCGCTGCTGCTGGCCTGCGCCCTCAACAACCCCGGCGAACAGCGGTTGCCGGAAGTCCTGACGGCGCGATTTGCAGCGTTCGTCCAGCACGCCTGGAATCAGGACACGCAGCGATTTCGCAATTTCATGGGCTTCAATCGCTGTTGGCTGGAGGACAAGGGATCGGAGGATAGCCACGGACGAACGCTCTGGGCGCTCGGCGTGTGCGCATGCACCGACGCCAACATGTCGCGGCGCTCGTGGGCCGCATCGCTGTTTTCCGAGGCGCTGGCCGCTGCGGAAGGCTTTCGCTCGCCGCGGGCGTGGGCGTTTGTGTTGATTGGGCTCGATGCCTACTCCACGGCCGTTCCAGACGATTTCCGCGCGGCCCGCCTCCGCGCCGTGCTTGCCGATCGGTTGATCTTGATGTTCGACGCCGTGGCGACTGACGATTGGGTCTGGTTCGAGGATGGGCTGGCCTACGATAACGCTCGCTTGCCCCAGGCGCTGATCATGACCGGCATCGCCACCAAAACATTGCGGTATGTTGATATCG
This sequence comes from uncultured Alphaproteobacteria bacterium, assembly GCA_963756215.1. GTDB lineage: Bacteria > Pseudomonadota > Alphaproteobacteria > Rhizobiales > Xanthobacteraceae > Bradyrhizobium. The sequence goes on from CAVWMY010000010.1 coordinate 1,073,149, forward strand.
GCCTAGAATCCCTGCGCTGGCTTGTGGCCCGGCAAACCTCGGCGAAGGGCCAGTTCCGACCGGTCGGGACGGCGGGATTTGGTGATCGACGCCAACCGCTGCAAGCCTTCGACCAACAGCCGCTCGAGGCTGCGGCAACCATCGCGGCCTGCCTTGCAGCGTGGCGCGCCGATCATGACGTCGAATGGAAAGCCGAAGCCGCGCGGGTGTTCGCGTGGTTTCTTGGCAGTAACGATTTGTCGGTTTCCCTGGTTGATCTGGAAACCGGAAGCTGCCGGGATGGCCTGCACCCCGACCGTCCCAACGAGAATCGGGGAGGAGAATCCGTGGTGTCGTACCTGCTCGGCCTTTCGGAGATTCGACAGATTGCCCGTCTGAGCGAAAACCGCATCAGCTCCGCTCCACTCGTCGCTTGACGGCGCCGAGACCGAGCACCTCCTTCAACCCGTCAGAGGCCAACTTGCCGGAATTTCCTTTTCTCGATCGCCAGGCCCTTCATCTGTGGCCGGATCCGACCCGTGTGATCGTTCGGCCTTTCAAGCCGGCGACCGAGCCGCGCGACCTCAATCCGACCGACAAGACCCGCGCCAACCATATCGTCGAGCGGGTTCTCGCGCTCAACTCCGAGACCGCGGAACGTCAATTGGCCGATGTGCTGGCGAACTTCCTTGGCCGTCATCGCAACCTATTGGAGACCTTCGAGGCACGCGCCGCGGAGATGGAAGCGGCGCTGGCCGACCATGCCGCGTTCACGCAGGTTCAGCGGCGGCTGGTGGGTGCGTACTTTCTCAATGAATATTCGTTCGAGGCGTCGGCGCTGTTCAATCCGAGTATCGTCGCGCATCCCGATCAATCCGGAACGCCAGATGGTAGTCTTCGCTTCATCCTCAGTGTTCGCGCCGTTGGCGAAGGCCACGTGTCTTCCCTGACATTTCGATCGGGGTTGATCGGCGCAGACGGAGCCGTCAGCATCGACCCGACGGCGCGTTTTGCATCTAGCCCCGATCATGTGAAGCTGACCTCCGGCGCTGGCGGCGACGATATCGAAGTCAGTTTCACGGCCAGCGAGGACATCAGCGAACGGGTAATCTTTCCGATCACCGAAGCGCAGTCGAACGGGATGGAGGATGCCCGCTTTGTGCAATTCGGCGGCGCGGGGCAGAACGTCTATTACGCGACCTACACGGCCTATAGCGGGCGGGCGATCCGGTCCGAACTGATCGAGACGTCCGACTTCGTATCGTTCCGGCTATCGACCTTGAAGGGCAATGCCGCCCGCAACAAGGGCATGGCGTTATTCCCGCAGAAGATCGACGGCAAATATGCGATGATCGCACGCCAGGATAACGAAAACCTCTATCTGATCTATTCCGACGATCTCCACACGTGGGACGGCGGCCAGCCGATCCTGAAGCCTCGCTATCCCTGGGAATTCGTGCAGATCGGCAATTGCGGATCGCCGATCGAGCTCGATGAAGGATGGCTGTTGCTGACGCACGGCGTCGGCCCGGTGCGAAAATACTCGATCGGGGCGGCGTTGCTCGACAAAAGAGACCCTTCGAAGGTGCTCGGACGTCTGCGCGAGCCACTGTTGCGCCCGGACCCTTCCGAACGCGAAGGATACGTTCCGAACGTCGTCTATACCTGCGGCGCCATGCGCCATTGCGACAAGATCATCTTTCCTTACGCGGTCGCGGACACCTTCTGCAATTTCGCGACGATCGAGATATCATCCTTGATCGCGGCGATGGACAGCAGCGCACCGGAACGGCGCTAACTGTAGTCAAACTCGACTGTAACGGTGAAATCGAGAAAGACTGTTGTCCTGGGTGAAACGTATCAAAAGAGCGGAGCAATTGAACAGCGGACGCTTCGCCCCGAGATCCGTTCCGCGTCAAAAAGCGCGATACAACACCTCCCACAACTTCTTCGAAGAGTGACTCGGGAATATTCTCGCCATCCTCGTAGCTCGGGACATGCGCAACTGCTTGTCGAAATCGCATTGGCACCGGCTTGGATGACGGCCCTAGCACCGCCGACGTCAGACATGTTAATTGAGGACGCGGGGTCCTTTCCGGTCCAACTCAATTTCGATTTCTTCGACAAGGTCCATGAGATCTTTGGTGGTGAATCTCGTAAGGGCTTGTCTGACAACCAGATCACTTGCTTCGGGTGCAAGGCGGTCAGCAACGACGAGCACGATGTTAACCGCACCCAGCAGCTCATCACTGGCGTCGACGACCGGCGTTGGAAACGGCAAAAAATCCACGCGGCTTCCGTTTGGACGTTCGGCAATCGCCGTCACTCCGCGGACAATCTGCTTCGTTTGGATAGCCATCGCCATCGGGCACCGATTATGCGGAAGAAATTGGCCTTGGTTAGTATAGAGCTTCCAGCTAACGCACCAACGGTCACGGCCTAAAACTGGTTGGCGCCCAGAGAACTCGATGCAAGCGGGATTGAAATAGGAAATGAAACCTTCAGGATCTGTTGTATAGATGGCGAGTGGCAAAAGGTCGAGCACGAGAAACTGCTCGTGATCCCCGCCCTTGATAATGTTGACAGCAATCCGAAGTATTTGGTCGGCGACTGCAGTGGATGGGATCATGTTGTACCCCCATGGCATGCCAAGTGCGCCCTTCTAGCGTCAAACCCGTCGCTTGTCATTTTAAGATTGCGGCTCGGGCCGGTACTATCCCGGCGCGCATCGGACTTCGATCGTTTTGGCAGTGATGGCCGGCGTCGCCACTGCCAAGGCGGTCTCCGGCGGCTCGATGCAGAACGGGAGTCTAGGTCACGACCGGGCAGCCGTTTTTTGCGATACTTCACCAGAATCTGTGCGGTCGCACCGCGGAAGTACGATTCCGGCATCCATGTGACGTTCACCCAACCCTGCGCGGAGCTGATCGCCTGGTGAACATTTCATGGCGGTCCTAATCAAAATTTAACCGTGAAGCAAAGCGATTGCAAAGTACCCGTCAGACTTGGGAACAATTCTCCACCGTCAGGCTTAAGTCGCCGGTTTCGTAACGCGGAGTTGTTCATGCGTCAGTCCGCCTGGAAGCCGTCGATCGTGGCCCGTGGCGAAGGTCAAGACGTATACGCTCGACGATCTGCACCGCTTTGGCAGGGTCTGGCGCCAGGCCGACGAGCAAGCGACCGGATTTGAGACCATAGTTATCGATCTGCTCGACGGCCAATATTCAAATCCGATCTTGATTATCTGCTTCAATGCCGCCCAAGGCTGGTCGCGAGACGTTTCAATGGTCATTGCCCAGGAGCTTCGCCGACGCTGCGACCCTGAAGGCCGCAAGTTGCCCACCCTCATTGCGGACTTCGTCGAACGGAACGAGGGTCTGCGGCAATTGACGCTCCGGCTGGCCTTGCCGCGCTAACGTTAGCCGCTTCACACCGCTCAATTCGGCGCGCTGTGACCCCGTGGCATCAAAAACCATTCGATCACTCGTAAATCACTTCGGCGGCCGAAGCTCGCTATCGATCCAACCCACAATACTCCGCAGCTTCAGAGGATCAATCTCATCGCATCTAGTGCAGATCTGTTGGCGGCCACGCTCCCCATCAATCTGAAGCAAAACTTTCTGTCTGCCGCAATACTCACACCGCCCGGTTGGATGACGCTCTCCCATGACGCGAATTATGGCGAGGTTGCTGTTTTCGCGCCATTCCAATTTTCGCGATGATTCTGGAAGAAATAGCTAAGCGGTCTCGATAAGGCTCATTAGCGCTGTCGGCCGGGCCGTGGACGACCCGATCGCCCTTCCCAGAACGCCCGCACGACGTGATCGAAGTCCGGCCGCAACGAGACACATTGGCGCAAGCCCTGGTGGAACGTCTCATCGTAGTTAGCTTACCGAGCATGGAAAACATGACCGCCTATGCGATCTCCATTGCCTTAATTGGCTTTGGCATCTGGGTTGCCATCGCCGATCTCGGTTCGGTGACGCTCCTTTCGGCTTGGCCGGTTTTGGGCGCCGCCTCGATCGCCGTCGGGGCGGCGAGCATCGCCAACGAGATCCACAACCACCTGCACGGCGTGGGGCGGTGGATCGGGTAGCCTGAGATTGCGGCGCTCTAGAACGGCTAATTTGCGCCTACCCTGAAGAGATGCGATCGGACTTCGATCTACGCATCGGTCAAAACATCAACCTGCGGGCCGCGCCCGGCTTACACCCGCCGGTATCGTGGCGGGTGGGATTGTGACCGTAGCAATCCTCCTCCTGGCGACAACTGCTCTTGTGCGCGTAGCTCGGCGGTGACGAACCACCGCCGGTCGTGCCCAACTGATGGTACGATTTCCGGAAATTATCGTCGAACGATCTCGATGCGTTCATCGCTAGCCGGCCAGTCAGCTGCCCGCCGATCTGCCTAAACCGTTATGGTCGCACCGCAGCGACGTACGCCATCGGCGACGCCGATCTAGGTGATTGTGCGGAACGGCCTCGCTCTAGACTGGCCGAAATATTCGAGGCGGAAATACGTTGCGGCGAGCCTTCGGAAAGTGGCTTTGAGCAAGGCGTGCCGCCGGGGTACGCAAATTACGATGATCGGAAAAACGGCGTACAAAGAAAACGGGAACCAGCGATTCCGGAGCAAGGAATGGGAACAGTCGAAGTCCACTAACGTTTAAGTGAAATGAGCAAGGCCTCGAAAGCCTTTCAGAGACAGGCACTCATTTCCGAACGGCTCGCGCAGCGGTCCGCGGACGTTTTTGTCTCCGCCCAGATGCGTTCTCTGGCTGACGCCTTCCGGGCGCAGGCCGCGGTAATGAAAAAGAAGCGCAAGAAGAAAAAATGAGCTTCACCGTTAAAGCCAACTGCAAGCATGGAGAGTTCGTCCATCGCCGGAAGACGCCCGAGGCGGCGCTGAGGAAAGCGCGAGAGCTTTCGAAGACCGGTTGTTATGACGTACATATCATCACCCCGGAAGGACGGGATTACGCCTCATCGGAGTTTGGAGAACTTCCTCGCACGCCAGTCGCTTTGCGAGCTATTTTTAAATCTCAGCCCCTCCCCCAAAGCTGATTGCTGTCCACGTAGCCCAAAACCATTTACGATTATGAGTGCGAACCGCCTTCAAGGATACGATCGACAGAGCTACGCGACCTGAACACGCAACCGGATTGAAACCTTTCCTTTAGATCGCAGTTGTCGTTGCAGCAACGGAACCGGCGCACTGGCAGTTGCTAGAAAAGCCGCGCGGCGTGACGCCCGCGCGGCTCTTTCTTTTTCAACGTGGGAGGGTGACATGCCAAATGATAAGTCTCTCAAGCCCGACGATTTCCCGGTTGAGGTTAAGGGCGAGGAATTGGTAACTGCAGATGGCAAGCCAATTGCCAAGGCGAAAACACCAGCCGTCGCAGAGGATATCGCGGATCGTCTCAACGAAGACGATCACCGCAAAGAGCAGGACCGATGGTCGGCTTAATACCCTTTCAGCGGGAGCGCAGAGGACGCGTCCGCCTATAGCTAGCTTCGCCGCCAAGCGACACCGATTAGCCAGAAAACAAACCTGACAAAGATGACCGCTGCCGTGATCTGGATCCAAAGGAAGCCTCCAAGCTCCCGCAGGACGATTTCGGCTTGGGCGCCCCAATAGCTCGGAAGCATGTCGCCCACACCTTCGATAGCGTGCGTGCCGGTTCGTAACGCCCACCGGATCCATTCCGGCTTGTAAAACAGCGTGGTCCCCAACAGAGTCCAGGTCAGGATCGCGGTGCAAATCCTGAACGAGTGGACCTTGGCGTAATGTTTAAGCCCCGAGTCCGTCGGCTTTTCGCCAGCTTGAACCATTTAGATGTTCTTTCGCCGCCGCGACCATGAGCGCCTCAGAGCGCGCATCGGGTGTCAGACCGCCACGGTAGCAGTTTCGCCGGATAACACTACGCACCGCCCTTTGCTATGCCGGCACCGCCGCCTAACGTGCAATGATGGTGGCCGTCCACAGGCGGTGGAATACGTGGAAATGCAGCAGATCCGGCGATTCCAAATCCCCCCTGTGATGGCAGCTGGAACAAATCAATGGCGCGCGGATTCTCGCCCTGTCAGGAGCGGTTTGAGATGCTGATGATCGGAGAACGCCGACCGACCGTTCGAACGCTGCGAGGCTGGGCCATCTCCGTGCTGCAGGAAGCTGGCGCCATCCGCGAATGCGATCATCACGGTTGGATGCAGGATCGCGCCGATCCGCACGCTCGCGAACGCGCCTTCGACATCGCTCGCCGGGATCCGGCACCAGGTACCTCGGCCCATTCTGCTGCCGTGGCGATCGCCGAAGTTCTGGATTCGATAGGAGACACCTGTCCGGAATGTGCGCCTGTCCCGGACGAAGGCCTTGAGGCGCTCGGCTGACTTGACGCGGTAGCTGGTCGCCCGGTTCAATCGGTCTCTATGCCGACTTCCGCTGCGATCTGGCCGCCGGCTTCTTCGTCGCCGCCTCCTTTGCCGGTTTCTTACCAGCGATTGGCATCAGCATTTCCTTCTGGCCAACCGACGCCTTCTTGGACTTCTTGGTCGGCTTCTTCTCAGCCTTGGTCTCTGCTGCAGCGCCACCGACGCTCCGCCGCAGCGCCTCCATCAAATCGACCACGTTCTCACCGCGCGGCCGTTCCTTCGCGGTGATTGGCTTGCCGGCGCGCTTCTGGTTGATGAGGTCCACGAGCGCGGTTTCGTACTGGTCCTCGAACTTGTCGGGCTGGAAACGTCCCGCCTTCTGATTGACGATGTGCCTGGCGAGATCGAGCATGTCCTTGGTGACTTTGACGTCCTGGATGTCGTCGAAATACTCCTGCTCGGAGCGGACTTCATATGGATAGCGCAGCAGCGTTCCCATCAAGCCCTTGTCCAGCGGCTCGAGCGCGATGATGTGTTCACGATTGGTCAGCACCACGCGGCCGATCGCGACCTTGTTCATCTCCCGGATGGTTTCGCGGATGACCGCGAAGGCGTCGTGGCCGACCTTGCCGTCGGGGCGCAGGTAGTACGGCCGGATCAAATACCGCGGATCGATCTCGCTGCGGTCGACGAACTCGTCGATCTCGATGGTTCGCGTCAACTCCAGCGCCACGTTCTCAAGTTCGTCCTTCGTCACCTCGATGAAGGTGTCGGTGTCGACCTTGAATCCCTTGACGATGTCCTCGTTGGCGACCTCCTCGCCGGTGTCGGCGTCCACCTTGGCGTACTTGATGCGGTGGCCGGTCTTCCGGTTCAGCTGGTTGAACGAGATCTTTTCGGATTCCGACGTGGCCGGATAGAGCGCAACGGGACAGGTCACGAGCGAAAGGCGCAAAAAGCCTTTCCAGTTGGCGCGGGGGGCCATGGCGGGAAACTCCATTACTCAAATACTGATGCCGGATTCAAGACGAACCAGCCCCCATGGTTCCGACAATCTCATTCTCAGGATCCTGCAGCGCGAACAAAGGCGGAACAGCTTCTCTGAAGGCCGCGGTGTCCGAGATGGGTCTGGTATCGCCGATGGCTAGCGCCTAAGCACCTGTCTGCGCGAACGGCCTTTCGGAGAAAACCGATTTTCCACCTCATACTCGGTCTGCCTTACGTGGTCGTCGTAACGCGGTTCGTCTGGCCTTTGCATCTGCCGCTTTCGGTGAAATGCGTGGCGGCCCTACTCCTGCTCGTAGCCTCCCAGTACCATCTCTGGAGCCGGCTTTCCTCGGGTTCAGTGTTCGCGCCTGAATTTCCGCGCCCGGTCGTCATCCTCTTCAACTGGGCGTTCGGGACAATCATCTTCCTCGCGCTGCTGCAGTTAACGCTCGACGGCGCGACTCTGATCGCAATGGCGGTCCACGGCGGAAGAGTGAACATCCCCGACGGTGCGCGCTATGCCATAGGTGGCGTCGCTGCCATCCTGGCCGCGATCGGCGTGCGTCAGGCGGTACAGGTGCCGCCCCCGAAGGATGTCGAAATTGGCATCCGCGGGCTGGCGCCGCAATTCGACGGCTACACTTTGCTCCAGCTGACGGATCTTCATATCAGCCGCCTTTTCCCCGCCTTGTGGGCCCGCGCTGTCGTCGAGCGGGCCAATGGCTTAGGCGCCACTCTGATCGTGGTGACGGGAGATCTGATCGACGGCGACCTCGCGGCGCGGCGCGTGGACGTCGAACCGCTGCGGGATTTGCGCGCGGCAGACGGGGTGCATGTAATCCCCGGAAACCATGAATACTTCTTCGGCTATCGCGCATGGATGACGCACTTCGCCGCAATGGGGATGCGCGTACTCGAGAACGGTCACGCGGTTATTGAGCGAGATGGCGGCAGACTGGTTCTCGCCGGCGTCACCGACCTGTCGGCGTCCGACTCCGGGCACCCTGGCCCGGACCTCGCCGCCGCATTGAAAGGCGCGCCGAAGGACGCCGCCGTCATCCTGCTCGACCATCAGCCAAGGGAAGCGCGGAAGGCCGCTGCCGCCGGCGTGGCGCTGCAGCTGTCCGGGCATACCCACGGCGGCATGGTCCTCGGCCTCGACCGGCTGGCTGCGCTCGCCAACAGCGGATACGTCTCGGGCCGATACGTCGTCGACGGTATGATGCTCTACGTGAACAACGGCACCGGGCTGTGGCCCGGCTTCGCGTTGCGACTTGGACGCCCGTCCGAGTTGACGCGGATCACGCTGCGCCAGGCGATGTGATTGAGACCCGATGTGCTAACAGAAGTCTCCGCGCGGCGCTGCGCCGCACCTCATACCCGCAATTCCGACCAATTCCAGCTTTCGAGTGGATGCGTGCAGGTGTCATCCAAAAGAAATGGCAATGGATATGGACAGCGCGGAGCATTGCCGGGCTCAAGCCGAAGAATGCCGGCGTCGGAAGGCCTTGGCGCAGAACGAAGCCGAAATCTCGATGCTGACCTATCTCTCGCGTAGCTGGGTGACGATTGCCGGTCAAACCGACCGATACGTCGAGATCGTGAAAAATAGGTCTGCTCAGATAAAATAAGACCGCCTCGGTTGGTGTCCGCTTTCTTTACACTGAGCCGTGGGTCCGAAACCCGCGCCCTTGGATCTTTTAAACGAAGCGCGAGGTTCAGGCGCCTTGCGGTTGAGCCTCCCTGCTACCATCAATCGTGAGCAGGGTTCCCCAACTCAGGAGGTCCATGATGCGAAAGTTGATCGCAGCGTTAGCGTTGCTGGGCGTGATCGACACTTCGGCTGCGGTTGCGCAAACGGTTGGTTTGGGAAATTCATCCACACCATCTCCCCAGTCGACGAACCCGGGCGGTCGATTGCTGCCGGCACCAGTCGGCCATCGCCAACCGCGGGTCGAACAAGTGCCCGACGAAAACAACCTGGGTGACCCCAACGACCCAATCAATCGCGAGAACGCGGCGCTTGACCGCATGGTCAAAGGCATTTGCCGCGGTTGCTGAATAGAGAGACACCTGCGACTGCGGACCTGAGCCCGCGCCTGCTCCCGGTTTGCCGCTGACGATTAGGGCTCAGTGACAGGCCCCGCCGGGACGAAGGCGCGACGGCCCGGCCTTTTGAGCCTTGGGTCGCCGCCTTGTACCGCCGGGCGCCGGCTGCGTCGAAACCGCCGGATAACCAACAGACGGATCGACTAAGACCCGGTAGAGCCACCGCTTATGGCGGAATGATGCCCGCACGTTTGCCGCGGTTCGCGAACGCGGGTGAACGTCCTCATGTCTGCTAGCCGAGCGGCACTAATAGGTCTGCCCTGGACAAAAACTTCCTCGCCACCGTCATCGCTCCGAGTTCGTCAGTCTCCAATGCAATCTTTTGAGCGAGCATCACATCGCCCGCAACGAGGTTGCCGATTGGGAGAAAGCACCATCACGTCCTTGCGTTGCCGCAGTCGTCGAGTTCGTAGACATTCAGCGACGATCCATGCCGGATCCTGAACCGCGCGCCGCTACTGGAACCGACGACGTCGAAATACCAAAAGCTTCAAACTGCTCGCGCTGTTCGTCTGATAGCCATTGTTTCAGAAGCGTCAGACCGCTAGCTTCCGTGGTCCGGAGTGTCTCTTCCCGCAGGCGCAACAGGGCCCGGGCGCGAACAAGCCACGCTGCCGCAATACTGCTGAACCGAAAACATCATGCCTGTGAGCATTCAGCCGCCGGCCAAATGCGGATAGAACAACGTTTCTTTCGCAGTCGGATCGAACGTTCTCTGCAGTGTTACCTAACGCATGACTTGCGCTCACCGCACAAGACCGTTCGGAAGCATCGTAACGGTCACCGGCGCTGGGCGCTCAATATGTTGCCGAGTCAATAATCGAGGTCCTTTCATTCGAGGTCGTGTGATCGACGTATCCATGAGCGCCGCTCGGGCGTTGGGCATGATGCGCTCCGGGGTGATTCACGTTTCGGTGGAATAGACAAACCGTGCTGCGTGGCCCCCCGCCCCAGCGTCGCCGCCCGAGCCCAGCCACTCGGCGTCTCGCTCAAGGAACCGCCAAGGCGCCCTAGTTTCAACGTTGGAACTTTAGAGTTCCATTCGCGTTACACACCTGCCATCCGGTAAAATAAGCGAGTTTGAAATGCCAACGGCAAAGCGGCATCTCAGAAACGAAAGAGACAGCCGCGACCGTGAGGATGGCGGTCCAGGAAAGCTGTTTGGTGACATTGCCAATCGGACGTCGCAAGCGGCCGGACGGGCGCTGACATTCATGATCGCCGCCGGCGTTGTCGTCGTCTGGGCGGTGACCGGTCCAGTATTTCAGTATTCGGATACGTGGCAGTTGGTCATCAACACCGGCACCACGATTGTCACGTTCCTGATGGTCTTTCTGATCCAGAATTCGCAGAACCGCGATAGCGCGGCGATCCAGGTCAAACTCGATGAACTCATTCGGGTGAGCGCGGTACAAAACTCTTTCGTCGGCATCGAGCATTTGACCGACGATGAACTTGACGAATTCGCAGCAAATGCGAGCTGCGCGCCGAGGCGGAGAAAGTCGGAGAAGAGACCGTGAAAAGCGCTGGCAAAAAGGCAAAGCATGCCGCCGATCTCGTCACCGAATGAACAACGCGGCTGACCATAATCGTGGTAACAGCCGGCAAACGGTTTCCGAAAATATCAAGTCAATCATCAAGCTGGAGGAAGAGGACGAGCGAAAGCTATCGTCGCTCCACAAGGTGTCCCACAATATAGGATGGTTCGTCGGGACCATCTATTTCGTGATCTTCCAAGTTGCCCTGGTCGTGCTCTGGCTTACGTGTAACGCCTACGCAACAGTTCGATTCGACCCCTATCCCTTTCCTCTCCTGTCGGCCGTTCTGGCCCTTGAAGCCGTGCTGTTGACGTCCTTCGTCCTGATTCGGCAGAACGCCATGGACCTTCAGTCTGAGCGCCGAAATCATCTCGACCTCCAGATCAATCTGCTGGCTGAAAAGGAAGCC
>CAVWMY010000011.1:0-11626 GCA_963756215.1 uncultured Alphaproteobacteria bacterium
TCGCGCCAGCCACTCGCGGACAATGTCGGCCCGCGCAGGCAACATCCGTTTCATCGACAGAAGCGAGGAAGCCAAGGACGAGAGCCTACCAGCTGTGGAGTGATGCCGGGGAACCGAGCCCGCACCTCGCCTTTGAACTTCCCCGACCGCTCACGTCACTACTAGTCATAGCAGTGGTGGGAGCCGACGCTCCCTCCAGTCCTCAGCTGGGCAGGCCACGCCAGCAACGGGAGAAATTGCCATGGGACGCGCGCCGCAGCCACTGCCGCAATACACGCCGCCGGGCCCGGTGGAACAGATGCCGAATATGGCGACGCCGCAACCGCAATGCTCGCCGCTTGCCAAGGTTCACAGCGCCGCCGTCTTTCCCTACCTGGCCAATGAAGTCGCGACGTCCCGCACCGAGGTCGGCCATCTCGGTGTGGACGTCAGTCTGGTCCCGCCGGCCGGCATCTGCCAATATCTCATCATCTGGGATTTCGGCGTCGACTGGCGGCATCTCAAGAACATCGCCAAGCGCGATCCGCTGTTGGCAGCGCAGCTCATCCGATTCGAGACCGACAAATCGTTGCAGTTCCAGATCGTCGGATACAGCGACAGCACTGGCGGCGAACGGAACAACATCTTCCTGCGCACGGGCCGGGCCAAGAACGTCTTTCACCTATTCGGCCCAAGCGCCCGCTCGCGCGTCTTTGCCGTCAAGCCCGCTTCGCACTACGAGTATCTGCAGGACAACACGACCGCGATGAACAGGGCCGCCAATCGCGCCGTTGTCGTCGAAATCTTCGCCGGCGGCGGCGGGACGATCTAGCCATCTTCCACAATGCGAACGGAGGGTCGGGTGGCTCCTGTTAGCGCGGTACAGCATTTCAGCGCTTGTCGCTCCCGTCCGCGTTGAGATGTCCGCTCTTGGCCTTTCGCAGCGGTCTAGATGGTGCCTGGCCATGTCCGAACTTGCTGCCCACGGCCGAAACCGGCGCTGTTGACCCAAAGGCGACATTCAACGTCTGGAGCGATCATTTTCAGCTTCTGTCTGATCTTCGGATGCTAGCCGGGGAAGTCGCGGAACTCCTTGACGAGATTAAATGGAATTTTCCACCCGGCGCCTCCCCCGCGCATCAGCATCTTGATGTCTTCCGTCCTGTTTTCTTTTCCGGTTTTCGGATCGGTCTCCAGCGTGTGGCCTTGGCTGTCCCAAGGTTTGCTCGCGCTCTTCGAGTAGTAGCCGAGGAAATGCCCAGCTTCGTGGGCAGTCGTGTTAGGCCCGCGTGACGAGCTGATGAAGGCAAGGTCCAGCCCTCGAGCAAACGAGCCGTTGGCAGGGCCGCCGTTGGACCAAACCTTGTCGACGCAGAACATGGTTAGATGGGCGCCCTGAACCTTGTGTTTGACGAAGAAGCCCTTCAGCTTTTCGACGTCGATCACATCGGGAAAGATCGCGAGGCTCGCATCCTTCATGCCAGTCGCATTGGCGAGCTCCTGTTTGACGGCAGCCTGCGAGTCGTCGATGACCAGCCAGTCGCTTGGCACCCGCTCAAAGCGGATGTTGGCCTGCGGCCTCCATATGTTGTTCATCGTCAGCAATTCATCTTGCTCGTTGAAGGGCTTCTTGGCGTGAAACGCCGGAGCGCCGCCACTCCCCGGAACCATGACGTTGCGGAACGCCACCTTGATCGTGAGTTCTGGCAGCACGACGACATGGAGCTTGGCTTCGATCTTCCGGCCGGCCGACCGGGCCACCACCTCCAGGCCGGGAAAGCCAATCGGCTTAATCCGGCCATTGATTTCGAAAAACCGTGCATCGCCATTGAAGGTGGCGGGAAGCGACGCCGCCCTGAGCTGCGGATCGATATCGGGTTCGGAGAAGGTGTCTCTGGCTTGCATTACGCGTCGAAGGGTATCGGCGCCATCGATCTCCTTTATCCCGAGGGCATGGGGGTTCGGGTCGACTTTGAGCTTTCTTCCGGGATCGATCAGCGCCACGATGTTGGAGCCGCCGAACGGCACCACCATGCCTGGCGGGTTGCAGCGCTCATCGATGCCGGAGCGGCGGAAAACCTCCTGAAAAGCGGCCATGTCTGGTTCTCCTGTCCTGGTTCGGTCCGTCAACGCGAAATTCGTGTATGGTGTCGGGTCCCGTCTGGGTCGTCAGGCCCGACAGGACGATCGGCAAGAGGAATTCCGCCTTGCGAGGTCCTCGCCGGTAACGTTGAGTCCACAGCACCTAGATCGCGCTTCACGCCTTTCAGCATGCTACGAATCTCATTCGTATCGACTGTATTGGCCCAGATCCGAAGCTTGTCTGCCTATGCAGTACAGGTCGCATATGTAGCTGGCGGCCCGTTCAGCAAAATGTCTTGGACTGCTTCGCGCCGAACAGGTCGTGCGTCCTGTTGATGCTCAACACTCGAGGCCGCCGAAAATCCCGCGGAGCGGTGATCTGGCGGTGGAGCTGGTTCCGCCTCGTCAGCCTCGCGCCTCGGCGTGGATTGGTCGCGTCCGAACTGGGACGGGTTCAAATGCCGGAATGTTCAATGAAGTTGCCGGCGGTCCAGCTCAATGCTGGTCAGAGTCACACGTTAACGGTGCCTGGGCTGAAGCGGTTTGGACCCGCCGACCGGAAACGCCGATCACCGTCCTAGTCGCCGTCCTTCTCGCGAACGACTCGAAATCCATTTGCCTGATAGCGAACATTGAAATCGTATCTAAACCGTGCTGCTGAGCGCAGATATTTCGGGTCATTGTTGAACGAGCCGCCCCGAAGCACCCGCGCGGGACAACCCGGTTTGACCGAAGCGGATCCATCAGTGGGCGTCCCTCGATAGCCCTCAGTCCAGCAATCCTCGACCCACTCTGCGGCATTGCCGGCCATGTCATAAAGACCGAACGCATTTGGCTTGAATGACCCGACCTGCATGGTGACGTTGTGCGGTTCGCTGGTGCAGCCTGCACAATTTGCTCGGTCCTTATCCACTGATCGGCCCCAAGAGTAGGTTGAGCTGGTGGCGCCTCGGGCGGCGTACTCCCATTCACTTTCCGTTGGCAGTCGGTAGGTCTTCCCGGTTTTTTGCGACAGCCATGCTGCATAGACTTTTGCATCGTTCCAATCGACATCGGTGACGGGACGGCGGCCGCGTCCCGCTCCAGCGTCGTCCGGCCGATAGGTGCAGCCCCTGTCCATGACACAGGCGTCCCACTCATCGTAAGTGACTTCGTACTTACCGATGTAGAACGGCTTGCGGATCGACACCTGATGCACAGGGCCTTCAAAAGGGAAGACCTCAGTCGAACCCATGTTGAAATTGCCTGAAGGTATCAGCACCACTTCCGGGCATTGGGAACAGTCACGAATTGTAGACGTCGGCGGCGGCGGCGAAACCGGCGGCGCGGGCGTGTTGGTCACAGTCGGTGTTTGCGGCTTTGCCGGGCTGGCCAGTGCGCCCAGGCGTTGCAGGCCTGACCGCGCCTCGGAGGCATATGGACCGTTCGGATAGGCATCGAGATAGGCCTGAAAATCGGCCGCGTTGTTGCTGCTCTTGATCGTATCCCAGAAACCCTGTTCCACCGTATCCGGCGGGCTGCCCAATCTCGAGACCGCGCGCGACGCCATGTCTGTTGGTTCGTTGTGGCCTGTAACGACAAAATCAGCGGTCTCAAGCGACGCTTCCCAGGGGAGTTGTTTGTTGCGGCTTTCCTTCGCGACCGCAGCCCGGGTTTGGCCAAATGCTTCCTTGAAGGTTCGACCAGGGGGCTTGGCGGCCTTCACGAACTCGTCAGCAAACAGGCTGAGCGTTCCCTTTTGATCCTCCACGACCTGCCCGGGGAGTCGCGGGGTAAGCTTGAGTGATGCCCTGGATGGGACTGACGTTGGCGAGCCCGATTGCCTTGACCGATGTCTTTTGCTGCCACGGATTTCTCCTCGCCGCATCGAGGATGACGGCTGAACCTCTGGGCCGGGCAACGATCAGCGGATCGAGAATGAGATCGCCGTCCACCGCGTTGGAGCGGATGTCGAGATCCGATGCAATGGTACCATCGATCGGGATGAGGAAATTGCGGCCTTCATACTGGATGGCATGACCGGCGAAATAGACGACCGCGGTCGCACCGCGTTCCAATTTTTGGCTGAATTGCCGGATAGCCGCATCCATATCGGCATGTCGCGCATCCTGCGCATAAACCACGTCAAAACCGCCAGCCTTCAAAAGCTCAGCGATCGCTTTCGCGTCTGCAACCGCCGTACGGACAGGCGACTGCGGATAAGATCCATTTCCGATAACGAGAGCGACCCTCTTGCCGGCCTCCGCAACACTCGCGTTCTGGCCCCGCGCGGCCGAGAGAAAAAAGAGCTGTGGGATGAACGCGCCAGCCACTAAGGCGCACAAAACAACGAGCACCTTAAAAGTGCGGCTCATGCCTGACAATTTCATAGCTTCATCAGCCCTGGACCTGGATCAACGCAGATGCCCCAGACTTGGATCAGCGCAAAACTCCGGCGCATATGCACCGGCTCCTTCACCGGCGCGGTCTGCTCAGGCTGAAGCAAACGAACGGGCGCAGTGTGCAAATATGTTACTGAGGCTAACACGCTGGCTGAGTGGAAACAAGAAGTTGCGGGATTCGGCAATTGCTCCTAGTGTCAAATCACCGGTGCCGCTCGGCAAGCCATTTGGCGGAACTCCGTCCGTGAAATTCGTTTGCACACTTTGCCTGATTGCTTGTTCCATCTGCCTGTCTCTGCTTCTTTCGTCAGAGGCTCGCGCTGACGGGCGTGTCGCGCTAGTCATAGGCAATGCGGCATATGCCAATGCCACATTGCTTCGCAATAGCCGCAACGATGCCGACGACATCTCCGATCAATTGCGTCGCCTCGGGTTCGAGGTCATCGACGGCCGCGATCTCGATGGCCGCGGCATGCGCGCTGCATTGGCGCGTTTTGCGCAGAAACTGCGGGGCACCGATGCTGCGTTGTTCTATTATTCGGGCCATGGGCTTCAGATTGAAGGTCAGAATTACCTTGTCCCCGTCGATGCCCAAGTCGATCCCGATTCAATCGTGACGTTCGACCTGGTAAAGCTTGAAGACGTTATCGAAGCGCTCGGATACACCTCGGGAACGCGACTTATGGTTCTGGATGCCTGCCGGACCAATCCGTTTGCGAAGGCTATAGCCCAACGCAGCGGCAATCGCGGCGGGGAAATCACCCGAGGGCTTGCCCGGATCGACCGAACCCAGGGCATGCTGATCGCCTATGCGACCCAGGCCAACGCGGTGGCGGCTGATGGCACCGGCCGCAACAGTCCGTTTACAAACGCGCTGGTTCGCGAGATGCAGGAACCAGGGATCGAAGTCGGCGCGCTATTCCGGCATGTCGCCGTCAGCGTCAATCGTGAGACGCGCGGACAACAAACACCGGAGCTCTCGGTCTCCCTGCTTGGGGATTTCTATTTGAATCCCCAGGAGAGCGATCTGGACGCATGGAAGAAGATGGGACCGCTGTCTTCCGCGAGCGTTGCGACGTTGAAGGCATTTATCGCGAAGTTTCCGTCGAGCAGCCTTGTCGACGCGGCCCGCGCCCGGATCGACACCATCGAGAATGCCAACGAGCGCGACCGACTGGTCAACGAATACAGCGAGAAGGAGCGGCAGCTTCGGGTCGACCTGGAGCAGGCCGAAGCTGGCTTCCGAAAAGCCAGCGAGGAATTGGCGCAATTGCGTAAGCGCGACGAGGTCAGTCGAGCCGACGAGGAAAAGCGATTGAATTCGAGCGCTCTCGCGCAACCGTCCAGGCCTTCGCCTCCCGAACCTCGCGCCGAGGAGAAAGATCGGCGCGATCAGCTCGCGAATGAAGTGGCGGCACTCGAAGCAAACAAAGCCAGATTGGCCGAGCAACGCGCCACTCTGGAGCGTGCGATGGAGGAGAAACTGTCGAAGGCGCAATCCGATCGTGAGCGCGCCGAGCAGCGCCTTGCGATCGAGACTGCCCGGCTGCCGTCGGTCGCGGGTGACGCGCGGGCAGCCCCTGCACCGACTCGGCAGAAATCGACGTCCAGTTGCCAGGAGATTAATGCACGTGCGCAACTGGGTGACATATCGGAATCCGATCGCATTGCCCTTCGGCAATGTCGTTAATTCATTTGAATCAAGGTTGAGCAGACATGATTGATCGCGGTCCAATCGTCACCTGCTTCGCGATCGGCTTCCTGATGACGTCCATCCAGGCGTGCTATGCGCAGGCGACGCCACCGGCGCCTTCGCCTCCACAAGCCTCTTCGGCTCCGCCGCCACCGCCCACGCCGATCCCTTTCGACGACGCTCTGTTGCGGGCCGCCAACGATCTCTTTTCCAAGGCCACGGTGCCCGCGGGGTCGGACAAGGTCGAACTCGTCATCGATCCCTTGATTGACGCTGCGACCGGCGCGCAATCAGCTGCAACCCGCCTGATGCAGGAGCGCATCAAGGACCTCGTAGCCAAGTCATATCCCCGCTTCGCCGTGCTGCCATTTTCCAGCGAGGCCCTGAGCCGCGCTCCTGTTGTCCTGATCGGAACCTTTACGGCAATAAACAATGCCGGCGCGCCTGACGGTGTTCGAGACGCCTATAGGATCTGTCTTGCATTGGCAGACCTTCGCAGCAAGAGCATCGTATCGAAGGGCGTTGCGAGGGCAAAACCCGATGGCGTTAAAGCCGACCCCACGCCGGCATTCGCCGACGCTCCGATCTGGAGCAATGATCCGGCGATTGCCGTCTACATCAAGACCTGCCAGGGCACGAAGCCGGGCGACCCGATCGATCCCCTCTATGTCGAGAGGATCGCCACGTCGGCATTTGTGAGCGACGCTATCCTCGAATACGACGACAAGCGCTATCGAGAGGCTCTGGCGTTCTACCGGACGGCCCAGCAAATGTCGGGCGGCGACCAGCTTCGTGTTCATTCCGGTATTTATCTTTCCAGCTGGAAGCTCAATCGCCGGACTGATGCCACCGAGGCATTTGGCAGTCTCGTCAAGTATGGCCTGGTGGCCAATAAACTGTCCGTACGGCTTCTGTTCAAGCCGGGCACGACGCAGTTCCTCGACGACCAGAACATCACCGGTCCATATCCGATGTGGTTAAGTCAGATCGCGACGCAGGCGATGCAGAACGATTCCTGCATCGATGTCGTTGGGCACACATCAAACACCGGACCGGCGCAAATCAATGAACGCCTGTCGGTGCTGAGGGCGCAGTTCATCAAGGATCTTCTGCAGAGTGCTTCTCCCAGCCTGGCTGACCGGCTGAAGGCCGTCGGCGTCGGATCTCGAGAGTTGATCGTCGGGACGGGCCGCGATGATGCGAGCGATGCGATCGACCGCCGTGTCGATTTCAACGTACACCGATGTTGAATGCGCATTGAAGTCTCGACGCTGCCGCGCACTCTCTGCTTTTGTCTTGTTCCGCCACGTTGGTTTTCCTTCAATCCAGAGCGCACCGCGCTCTAAATTATCGGCCTTTAGGGGGTCTCTCATGGTATCGAAAGCCTTGGTCGCAATGACGACGTCCCTCCTGATCGTAGCGGGAGCGTTCGGCTCAGCGCATGCACAGTCAAAGCCTGCCGGCGGTCCTACAACGTCGCCTCCTGGCGCTGCGGTCTACTTCGTGGACATCAAGGACGGGCAGACCGTCCCGACAAAATTCACCGTTCATTTTGGTTTGAAGGGAATGGGCGTAGCGCCGGCCGGATCCGACAAGGAAAACTCCGGTCACCATCATCTTTTGATTGATACCGAGCTGCCGCCGGTGGACAGTCCCATTCCGAGCGACTTCAATCATCTGCATTTCGGTGCAGGTCAGACCGAAGCCGAAGTTACGCTCACGCCGGGAGACCACACGCTACAGCTGCTGTTGGGCGACAGGAACCATGTGCCGACGTCACCGCCGCTGTTCTCTGATCGTATCCATGTTCATGTCGTCGATCAGGCTGCAGCTCCGTCGGCCCAGGCCACGTCGCATTCGGGACGTCACCCGTCGCCCCCGGGAGCGAAGGTCTATTTCGTCTATCCCGTGGACGGGGCGTACGTCACGCCCACGCCTATTGTCCGTTTCGGGCTGGTCGGCATGGGCGTCGCTCCCGCCGGCTTCGAAAAAGCGAATACGGGGCACCACCATTTGCTGATCGATACCGGCCTGCCGCCATTTGATCAGCCGATCCCGAATGATTTCAACCATCTCCATTTTGGCGCCGGTCAAACCGAAGCCAAAATCAGTCTGCCGCTGGGGCGTCACACGCTGCAGCTGATCCTGGCCGACGAAAATCACATACCACACGATCCCCCGGTCTTTTCGCAGCCCATCAACGTTGTGGTGACCGCTAACGGTCGCAAGCCGCCGACGCGGAAACGTCACCGAACGTCGCACTATCATTAGACACGAGACGGGATACACGCGAGTGCGCGCAGCCCACGGCAGTGGTCTCGCGCCTCGCTTCGAGTTGAGATCTATCGCGTCAGGCGACCAACAAGCCCAGCTTGCCGACCATCGCAAGCGAGCGTTCAACGCTCTCTCGGATTGAAAGCAACAGCGGCTCTGCCGGCTTTCCGTCCTTGTCCTTTTGTTCGATCCGGATGGTCGGGCCGAATGCTTCAGTCATGTCGGCCGTGATCTGGTCGATCGTGCGAAGGCCGTCGAGTAATTGCAGGAAATGCCGGGTCCGATCGTCCTCCAACTGCACTGTTTGGTGGAGCAGGTTGGTGACGTGCGGGCTTGTCTGCGACTGTTTGCGGGCCAGCAAGCTCGCTTGCGGGCGGTCGGTAATTTCCTTCAGCAGGAAGGGCGGCGATACCAGGAAGGAGACCTCGCCGCTGCAGGCCAGGATGTACATCGCATCCGTCAGGACCCGTTCGTCATCGTCGGCGTGACGGCCATCCAGCAGCACGCGCGCACCGTGCAGCAACTCGCCAAATGACAAGGCGCGCGGCCAGGCCCGGCCGAGGCATAGATGCGCTGCCTTCAGGAGCGGATTGGTCACCGTGATCCTGCTGCCGTCCTGGTTCTCGAATTCCATTGCAGAATCGTCTGTCACACAGGCTTCGGGATCGACGGGGCTGGTCGTGCTCAGGAGGTGGTATCGCCTGACGAAATCCGTATCGATCTGCCGATCGAGGGAAACATTGTCGTGGCAAAACAAGGTGCGCCGGAAGCCGTTGCCGTCGATGAAGTCCTGATACTGGTCGCGCGCCATGAACTCGCTTTCCGGGAAGCGCTGCAACGTGGCGCGGACCTCCTCGGAATAGCCGGCGAGATAGCGGCGCGAGAAATCGGAATCGCCGACATACTGCAGGCCATGACGAGCGGCATCCTCCGCGACTTCGTGCAACAGGAAGGCGGTCGCGCCATCGTCGAGATCGTCGTGAAACAACAATTCGTCCGGAGACTTGAGAACACGGTTGTATTGATCCCGCATGATCGCGCCGTGAACCGTGTTGGCCTTCGAGCCCTCGCTCAGGAACTTCAGGATCGCGCGAGCCTGTCCGACCTTCTCCTTCATGCCGGTGAGGCGGCGGGTGTGATACCGCATCATGTCGCGGACCATGTCGCGGAGGTGCGAGAACGGGTGCGCATTGTAACTGACGTAGCAGATTCCGCGCGGCGCCAGGTTCTGCTTGAAGATCGCCATCATCTTCTCGCGCACGTGCGGTGGTACCCACGAGTACACGCCGTGCGCGATGATGTAATCGAACTGTCCGAAGCTTGGATCGACATTCATGATGTCGCAATGGAGGAGCTTGATGTTGCTCAGGCCCAGCGTCGTGATATTTTTCTGGCCGCGCTCGATCGTCACACCGCTCAAGTCGATACCGACGAACTCGCTGTCCGGATATTGAAAGGCCATGGGCAAAAGATTGCCGCCGACGCCGCAGCCGAGTTCAAGTACTCGGCAGCGCTCGACCGGAGCAGGTTGCATGCCGTAGACGGTGGCAATCGTTGCGAGATGGTTGGGGTGGGTGAGCCCGTAGACGTGGCCGGGGTAGTAGACCTCGTCGTACCGTGTGGGGCCGGTCGTTGAAGGGTGATGCTCAGTGTGAACATTCATCGTGCTCAGTTCCACGAATATGCAAACTTGTCGTTTGCGATTGAGACGTGTGTCTGCTTGATCTCTTCCTTGGCAAGCGATTTTCTGAGGAACTCGCGCGACAGCTCCGGCAGCAATGTGTTGGTGATGATGTTGTCGATCATGCGCCCGCCGGAATCCGGGTCGTTGCAGCTTGACACGATGTGCTCCACGACCGCGTCGTCATAGCCGAAGGCCGCGTTGTGATTATCGCGTAGCCGACGGCCGATCCGGTCGAGCTGCAGCCGGACGATGCCGCCGAGCATCTCGTCCGAGAGCGGGAAGTAGGGGATCGAAACGATGCGCCCGAGCAATGCGGCCGGAAATACTTTCAGCAATTCCGGCCTGAGCATCTTCGCGAGCTCTTCCGGTTCATTGCGATACTTTGGATCGCGAGACAGCCCCATGATCAGATCGGTGCCGACATTGGTGGTCAGGATGATCAAGGTGTTCTTGAAGTCGATCCGTCGTCCGTTGCCGTCCTCCATGACTCCCTTGTCGAACACCTGGAAGAAGATCTCATGGACGTCGGGATGGGCCTTCTCCACCTCGTCGAGCAGGATGACGCTGTATGGCTTGCGCCGGACCGCCTCGGTGAGGCGGCCGCCTTCTCCGTAGCCGACGTAACCGGGAGGTGCTCCCTTCAGGGTCGAGACGGTGTGTGCCTCCTGGAACTCCGACATGTTGATCGTGATCATGTTCTGCTCGCCGCCGTAGAGCGTCTCGGCAAGCGCCAACGCGGTCTCGGTCTTTCCGACGCCGGATGGCCCGGCCAGCATGAAAACGCCGATCGGCTTCGACGGGTTATCCAGCTTGGCACGGCTGGTCTCGATACGTTTGGCGATCATCGTCAGCCCGTGCGACTGGCCGACGACGCGGCGGTTGAGGATCTCCGGCAGCTTCAGCACGGTTTCGATCTCGTCCCGCATCATCCGACCAACCGGGATGCCGGTCCAGTCGGACACGACGGACGCTACCGACTGCTGGTCCACATGGGCATAGACCATCCGCTTTTCCGGATTGATCCCCTCCAGCGTCTCGAACTTGCCGCGAAGCTCCGCTCGTTTTGCGTCTGGATCTTGATCTTCCTTGGGCTCGGACAGGATGTCACGAATGCTGCGGATGTCCTTGACGAGCTCCTGCTCCTTGGCCCAGTCGGCCTCGAGCGCGGCTAGCTTTTCTTTCAACGCGGCGATATCGCTGTCGATCGCGGCGGTGCGCTCACCGTCCTCGATGCCCAGATCGCGGTCGCTGACCAGCGCGGATTTCTCAGCTTCGCGAGCCGTGATCGCGACACGCGCGTCCTCGATCAGGGCCGGCGTTGCGCTCTGGCTGATCGCCACGCGGGCCGAAGCGGTATCGAGCAGGCTGACGGCCTTGTCCGGCAGCTGTCGGGAGGGAATGTAGCGGTGCGAGAGGTTGACGGCTGCAACGATTGCGGCATCGGAAATGCGAACGCCGTGGTGCTTTTCCATTGGGCCAAGAAGGCCACGCAGCATCACGCAACAGGTCTCGACATCCGGTTCGTCGATCTGG
>CAVWMY010000012.1:0-364642 GCA_963756215.1 uncultured Alphaproteobacteria bacterium
ACCCGTTCGTTCTTCTCGGCGGCCTCCTTCCAGGAGACCACCCGCGTGCTCACCGAAGCTGCCGTCAACGGCAAGGTGGACCCGCTGGAAGGCCTCAAGGAAAACGTGATCGTCGGCCGGCTGATCCCGGCGGGTACCGGTGCGTCGATGGCCAAGATCCGCGAAGTCGCGGTGAAGCGCGACAAATTGATCCTCGACGAGCGCGAGAAGCAGGCCACGATCGTTCCTGCGGCACCGGAAGTGGAACCGCTGGCGCTGCCGCCTGCGGAATAAAGCGCCACGGATTCATCATGTTAAGGAAAAAGGCCGGCGGAAGCCGGCCTTTTTGCCATTTGCCTAAGTTTTTGGCAATCTTTCCCGGGTTTGTTCATCTTTCCTTCAGAGTAAAAAGCGCTTTTGTTGACGGGACTTAGTCCGGGTGCGCCAGAGCGGCGGGACGGAAACCACGGAACGGACATGTTTGACCTTGCAATCGTTGGTGGTGGCCCCGGCGGCCTGATGAGTGCCTGGTATCTGAAAAAGAAACTGGGCGCGCTTTGCCGCGTCACGATTTTCGAAGCGTCCGACCGCGTCGGCGGCAAGATCATGACACGCAAGTTCGAAATCAGCACCCGCGATGTACGAGGCCGGTGTCGCCGAGATTTACGATTACTCGATGACGGGTCCCGATCCCCTGCGTGAACTGATCCAGCATTTCGGTTTGCAGACCATTCCGATGGATGCCGAACAGGTTCAGCTCGACGGCGAACTGCTGCACGACGTGCCGGGCATGCGCAGCAAATACGGTGCGAAAACCGCCGACGCCATCGAGACGTTTCGCAAGCGCTGCACCGAGATGGTCTCGCCGATCGAATATTACGAAGGCGTCGGCGCCCACGACAACGAGCATCCCTGGGCCTACATCACCGCGGAAGAACTGCTCGACCGCGAAGTCGACGACCCCACCGCCAAGCGCTTCCTCAAGGTGATGGCGCGCTCCGATCTCGCCACCGAGGCGCATAACACCAACGGGCTCAACGCCCTGAAGAACTTCGTGATGGATGTCGATGGCTATATCGGCCTCTATTCGATCCAAAACGGCAACGAACAGCTGATCGAATGCCTGCAGTCGGAGGTCGACGCCGACATTCAGCTCAATCACCGGGTCCTCAAGGTCGGCAAGACCGAGGCCGGCCGCTATCAGCTCAACATGATGAACGGCAAGGGGCCGGAGACACGGGATTTCGACCTCGTGCTGATGTGCCTGCCGCACTCATGGCTCGCGACCATGCGCTGGGACGGCGAGCGCTTGCGCAAGTCGATGGTCAAGCACGTCGCTTATTTCGATCGCCCCGCGCATTACCTGCGGGTCTCGATCCTGTTCGACAGCCCGTTCTGGGGCGAGAAGATCCCGGGCGCGTGGTTCATGTCCGAAGCGTTCGGCGGCTGCTGCGTTTACAACGAGGGCGCCCGTCACGACATCGGCAAGCACGGTGTGCTGAACTGGCTGATCCCGGGCTCCGAC
This sequence comes from uncultured Alphaproteobacteria bacterium, assembly GCA_963756215.1. Classification (GTDB taxonomy): domain Bacteria; phylum Pseudomonadota; class Alphaproteobacteria; order Rhizobiales; family Xanthobacteraceae; genus Bradyrhizobium. The sequence continues at coordinate 1,505 of CAVWMY010000012.1, forward strand.
GCGCTTGCCTTCGCCAACCTCGGCGATCAGGAATTGATCGACGCCGCGCTGAAATCGCTACCGGCTTCGCTCGGCGACGCCCGCATGCATTTTGTGGAGGGCAAGATCCATCGCTGGCTGTCCTCGGTGAATGCGATCCCGGGCGGCTTGCCGACGCGCGATGTCCTGACCAATCACCGGCCGGAGCCCAAGGATCATCCGGGCATCGTCGTGGTCGGCGATTACCTGTTCAATTCGACCCTGAACGGGTTGCTGGATTCCTCCGATGCCGCCACCGACATCATCCTCACGGAGATGATACGGCTGCGCCGGGCAAAGGGTGAGGGCGGCGCACCCGCATCCGACAAGATCGATCGCGATTACTTCGACAATTACCGCGGCCTCGGACCCTATAGCGAGGCATGGAGCCGGTTTACCGATCCGGACTACCTGACCGACATGATCAAGATCGTCTGGAGCAGACCCAGCGGATACAAATTGCTGGTCGCGGGGTCGGCGAGCGGTGAATTGGTGGGAGCGTTGCGCGAGCGCGGGATCGATGCCTGGGGCATTGAGAACAACCGGACCATCCACGCCCGGACGCCGAAGGCGCTGAAGAAGTTCAACAAGCTCGGATCGATCGTCGACATGCCGTTCAAGGACGGCGAGTTCGACTTCTTGTTCGAAACCAGCCTGTGCCATCTCTCGGCAAGGCAGGTGGCCCGCGCGGTCCGCGAGTTCAATCGTGTCGTGAAGTCGGGCGTCGTGTTCGGATCGGTGACGTCGGATATGGCGCCGGCGCTGATCGACCGCTACGACCTGCTGCGCGGGGTCAGGAAACTCGGCACTTGGTGGGAATGGTCCGAGCTGTTCTTCGGGAATGGTTTCGACCTGTCGATGCACCGGCACGATTGCACCGATGAACTCTGGGCGGCGACGCTGGCCGCCAACAAGGGGCCGGGGCAGTGGTATGCTGACTCCGACAGCCTGCGTTACTCGTTCTTCGACAAGGTCGAAGCCGACGACTGAGGTCGTGGCGTTCCGTCAATTATTTTGCTGAATGCGCGTCAATCGCATAGGATTGACGCGGTGGCGTCACCTCCACTCCCCTTGATTTTACGGTCATGCCGGCCGTGCAGTATCGGTTGGATCCATGGCGCCCAAGCCTCCATCGTCAGACGACGCGGCCGCTGCGGCGGATGATCCCAAGGCACCGGAGATCTTGGCGCCGGTGCCCGGCGGGAAACCGGCCGCGGGCTCGGACGCCGCCGATCGCACGGTCGCCGGCAAGCCACTCGCACCATCGCCGCCCGACGATGAGGACGAAGATGACGCCGATCAGGACGAACTCGAACTCGACGATGACGAGGAGGATGAGGACCTCGTGGTCTTCACGGCGAAGGAAGCCGCCGGCGCGCTTGCGACCGTCTATGGTTTCGTCAGGCCGTTTCTGACGAACTACAAGAAAGCCCTCGCATGCGTCGGCTTCGGCGTGGTGATCGAGACCCTGTTTAACGTCTTCATGCCCCTGAGCCTGAAATTCCTGATCGACGACGCGCTCGGCGAAGAGGATTTCGAAGCCCTGGTGCGAATTCTGTCGGTTTTGGCGGTCGCGGGAATCTTCACCTCGATCGTCGCGGTCTGGTACGAACGATGGGACGCCAAGCTCGCGGCTGCGGTGATCTCGGATGTCCGGCTGCGGTTGTTTCAACATGTCCAGAGCTTGCCGGCGGCTTATTTCGGGCGCACCCGTCGCGGCGAGATCCTGTCGCGATTTTCCATCGATCTGTCGGCCTTTGAAGGCGCGATCAAGACCTTCGCGAACAGCGCCGCATTGCCGGTGCTGGAATTGATCGCCGGTATCGTCCTGATGCTATTCCTGAATTGGCAACTGGCCGCGGTGGCGCTGCTGGTGTTCCCGATTACGCTGATCGGACCGCGGATTTTGACGCCGAAGGCGGTGCAGGCCAATTACGAGCAGAAGCTCAACGAGTCTTCGCTGCTCGGCATGGTGCAGGAGAACGTCGCGGCGCAGGCGGTGATCAAGGCCTTCAACCTACAGCGGCGGACGCTCGGCTGGTTCACGATGCGCAATGACGACGCGCGCCGGAAAATCGCCTCCGCGATGTTCCTCTCGACCATGGTCGAGCGCACGGTGACGATCTCGGTGTTGTTGCTGCACCTCGTGGTGCTCGCGCTCGGCGCCTATCTCGCCACCAAGGGCCAGATTACCATCGGGACGTTCGTGACCTTCGAAAGCGCGTTCTGGGAGGTGTCGTACAACATCGCCCACATCATGCATTTCATCCCGGTGTCGATCCAGTCGTCGGCGGCGGTGCGCCACATCGAGGAACTGCTGAACGAACCGACCCCCGGCTCCGATCGCCCGGGTGCGCCTGATCTGCCACGCATCACCAACGACATCACATTCGATCGTGTCACCTTCCGGTATGAAGGCAGCCAGACCCCCGTTCTCGACAATTTCAGCCTCAAGCTCGATGTCGGCAAGAGTATTGCCATCGTCGGTCCGAGCGGTTCGGGCAAGAGCACCCTGCTGAACTTGATTCTCCGCCTCTATTTGCCGGACGAGGGACGCGTGACCATCGATGGCGTCGACATAAGAAAGGTCACCCGTGAATCGCTGCTCAGGAGCATGGCCGTCGTGTTCCAGGAAAATATGCTGTTCAACATGTCGATCCGCGAGAACATCCGGCTCGGCAAGGAGGGCGCGACCGACGAGGAGGTCGAACAGGCGGCGCGCAGGGCGGAAATTCACCGCTACATCATGAGCCTTCCGCAGAAATACGACACTCCGGTCGGCGAACGCGGCGATACTCTGTCGGGCGGTCAGCGTCAGCGCATCGCGATCGCGCGCGCGATCGTCCGCAATCCGTCGATCCTGCTGCTGGACGAGGCGACTTCTGCGCTCGACCAGACGACGGAAGCCGCCATCAACCGCACGTTGCTCAAGGTCGCGAAAAACCGCACCATGATCTTCTCAACCCACCGCCTGACTTCGGTGGTGGAGATGGACGAGATCATCGTGATATCGAACGGCAGAGCGATCGAACGCGGGTCGCACGTTCAACTGCTCGCCGCCAACGGCGTCTACCGGAAGCTCTGGGACGACCAGGGCCATGCACCGCATGCGGAGGAAGCCGATCAGGCCGACGACGACAGCGACGACGATGAGTGAGCGCGCAGTGCCGGCTCGGCCGTGAGTCGGTTCCGTATCCGCCGCCGCTGGCCTTCGGCGAGCCAGACCAGGAATCGCGCCCAGCGCTGCGCACTCCAGTAAAGCTTCCGCTCGATCGTCAGCGCGCGGAAGTTCACGGCTTTCGCCGCCGACCAGGCGTCGCAGTCACGCTTGACTGGATCGTCGTAGTAGGCTGCGATCTTGTCGGTATCCATGCCGTCGGTCGCGAGCCAAGCCGGGATATGGACATTGCAGAGCCGTTCGACGTCGGTGAACACCTTGTCGGTCCCGGTCCCCGTGACCGGGCAGGTGGTCTCGAAGGCATCGCCGGCCAGTACCACGCCCGGCTGACGATAATTGGTGCTGACTGAGAGGTCGGCGGGCCGAACCTTGATGTCCCCGCGGGTCTCGAATTCACCGAGGATTCGATGCAGCCGCGGCAATGATGCATTCAACGTCTCGACCGGCGTGCGGCGGAATTGCCGGATCCAGGGATCGTCCGGGTCGCGGTAGGTGAACAGGTTGGCGCGCATCCGGTTTTCGATCGGGAACAGCGTCAGGTACGGGATCAGATCGCTGGGCCGCTCCGAGAAATAGGTCAGCGCGGGAAAGTCGAAGCCGGCACGGCCGAGCGGGGCTATATCGAAACCGAGCGAGATGGAGTGGCAGGCGCTGATGATCTGCCGCTCGATTCCGAGGCTGCGGCGCAGACCGACGTTTAACCCGTTGGCGAGCACGACCAGCCGCGCGGAGATCATTTCACCGTCGGACAGCGTCAATTTCTGCCGTTCTGCGCTGGTCGCCACCACGGTGACCTTCGCGTGCAGACGTTCGACGCCGGGCGGTATCTCGGCGCGGATGGCGTTGACGAGCAAATCGTACATCAGGCCGAATTGCCGGCTCGGTCTCTTGTCGAGCAGATAGCCGAATCGGGCGATCCAGTTTTCACGGTCATGAGTCGCGGATTGGAGCACCAATTCGGCGATTCCAGTCTTGCGGAAGCGCTCGACTTGTTCGTCGCCGCTGATTTTTTCGACGCGAAAGTCGGGCGGATACACCGGATGCGGATCAATCACGACAGCGGCGATGCCGGCGCGTCCGAGCATCGCGGCGGCGGTCGAGCCGGCGAGGCCGCTCCCGATGATCGCAATATCGGTGTATTTCATGGCGAATTCCCGCGTGCGAGCACCATGATTGCTCCGGGAAAGGCAAATAAACCTTTAGCTTCAGCGCATACGGCCAATTATTGCTGTCAAAGGGCATAACCTCCGGGTAAAAACCGGGACGGGCGATCGTGCTGCGCCGCAAACTTTCCGCTCGGATTTGCTGCATGGGGCGCGGCAAAGCGCTCGATTATGCAGGCGCCAGAAGCGCTTCTCCCTTGCCGTTTCGTCTTGACTTGCCTATCTGGCGTGGATACAACCCGCGCACTTAACGACAGGCGGTGAGTGACGCCAGAGTCGGAACGGATCACCCTCTCAAGTCCTGCTGGGCCAAAACCCGGGGAGGCGAGGTGGGCACCACCCTCGACGAATGCCGCTCAAACGCTGTTGATTATAGCTAGGCAATGCCAGGACGATCTTCGTTCTCTTGAGCAAGTTCTCTTGAGGCTGATTTCGGGTGCATGACCTCGGTGGTGGACTGTAGGGCGCAAGCCTTCCGGTCGAGATCGCGGTCCTCTGTGGCGTCGAAGCGCTTTCCGCTCAGCGATGAGAGGTTGGCGCGATTTCGCTTTGCGCGGTCAATGCCGCGTCGAGCGCTCGAATGGGACGATTGGTCCCGACAGGAATTTGCGGAGCCGATGTTCGGTTTCGCGTGCAGTAGAGGGTGAAGGCTGACATGCCGACGATCAACCAGCTGATCGCAACTCCGCGGACGGTGCAGAAGTCGCGCAAGAAGGTGCCGGCGCTGCAGCAGTCGCCGCAGAAGCGCGGCGTTTGCACGCGCGTCTACACCACGACCCCGAAGAAGCCGAACTCGGCGCTTCGTAAGGTCGCCAAGGTGCGCCTGACCAATGGCTTCGAGGTCATTGGCTACATTCCGGGTGAGGGCCACAACCTTCAAGAGCACTCGGTGGTCATGATCCGCGGCGGTCGCGTCAAGGACTTGCCCGGCGTGCGTTACCACATTCTCCGCGGCGTCCTCGATACCCAGGGCGTCAAGAACCGTAAGCAGCGTCGTTCGAAGTACGGCGCGAAGCGTCCGAAATAATCGGGAACAGACCAGATGTCTCGCCGCCATTCTGCTGAAAAGCGTGAAGTGCTTCCGGATCCGAAGTTCGGAAACATCATCATTACAAAGTTCATGAACTCGGTGATGTACGCCGGGAAGAAGTCGGTCGCCGAAGGCATCGTCTACGGTGCGCTCGAAATGATCGAAGCCAAGACCAAGCAGGGTCCGCTGCCGGTGTTCGAGCAGGCGCTGGAAAACGTGATGCCGACGATCGAAGTGCGTTCGCGTCGCGTCGGCGGCGCCACCTACCAGGTGCCGGTCGAAGTGCGTTCGGTGCGCCGTCAGGCGCTCGGAATTCGCTGGCTGATTTCTGCCGCGCGCGACCGCAACGAAAAGACGATGACGGAGCGGCTTTCGGCCGAACTCCTGGACGCCTCGAACGGCCGGGGGAACGCCGTCAAGAAGCGTGAAGACGTGCACCGTATGGCGGAAGCCAACCGCGCCTTCTCGCACTATCGCTGGTAACGGCGAATCATTGGAATTCTGAGGAAAAATCATGCCCCGCGTTCATGCCATAGAGGACTACCGCAACTTCGGTATCATGGCGCATATCGATGCCGGCAAGACCACGACTACCGAACGCATCCTTTTTTATACCGGCAAGAGCCACAAGATCGGCGAAGTGCACGAAGGTGCCGCGACGATGGACTGGATGGAGCAGGAGCAGGAGCGCGGCATCACGATCACGTCGGCTGCGACCACTGCGTTCTGGAGCGGCAAGCGGCTCAACATCATCGACACTCCCGGCCACGTCGACTTCACGATCGAAGTCGAGCGTTCGCTGCGCGTGCTCGACGGTGCGGTATGCGTGCTCGATTCCAACCAGGGCGTTGAGCCGCAGACCGAAACCGTCTGGCGTCAGGGCGACAAGTACCACGTGCCGCGCATCGTCTTCGCCAACAAGATGGATAAGACCGGCGCCGATTTCTACAAATGCATGGACGATATCGTTGAGCGCCTCGGCGCCAAGCCGATTGCAATTCAGCTCCCGATCGGTTCCGAGAACAACTTCAAGGGCCTCGTCGACCTGGTGCTCATGAAGGGCATCGTCTGGAACGATGAATCGCTTGGCGCGAAGTTCGACTATGTCGAGATTCCAGCCGATCTCGTCGAAAAGGCCAAGGAATATCGCGAGAAGATGGTGGAAGCCGCCGTCGAGCTCGACGACGATGCGATGGCCGCCTACCTCGATGGCAAGGAGCCGGACGTTGCGACGCTGAAGCGGCTGATCCGCAAGGCAGTGCTGACCGGCGCGTTCTATCCGGTGCTGTGCGGGTCCGCCTTCAAGAACAAGGGCGTGCAGCCTCTGCTTGACGCGGTGGTCGACTATCTGCCGTCGCCGGTCGACGTTCCCGCCATCAAGGGCGTGGACGATGACGGCAACGAAGTGATCCGTCATGCCGACGACAAGGAGCCGCTGTCGCTGCTCGCGTTCAAGATCATGGACGACCCGTTCGTCGGCACCATCACGTTCTGCCGCATCTACTCGGGCGTGCTGACCAGCGGCACCGGTGTGATCAATTCGACCCGCGAGAAGAAAGAGCGTATCGGCCGCATGCTGTTGATGCATGCGAACAACCGCGAAGACATCAAGGAAGCCTATTCCGGCGATATCGTCGCGCTGGCCGGCCTGAAGGAAGCACGCACCGGCGATACGCTGTGCGATCCGAACAAGCCGGTGATCCTGGAAAAGATGGAGTTTCCGGAGCCGGTCATCGAAATCGCGATCGAGCCGAAGTCGAAGGCCGATCAGGAAAAGCTCGGCGTCGCCCTGGCGAAACTGGCCGCGGAAGATCCGTCGTTCCGCGTGTCGACCGACCTGGAGTCCGGCCAGACCATTCTCAAGGGCATGGGCGAACTCCATCTCGACATCAAGGTCGACATCCTGCGTCGGACCTACAAGGTGGATGCCAACATCGGCGCGCCGCAGGTGGCGTTCCGCGAGCGCGTGACCAAGCGTGCTGAAGTCAAGTACACGCACAAGAAGCAGACCGGCGGTACCGGTCAGTTCGCGGAAGTGTCGATCATTGTCGAGCCCAACGAGCCCGGCAAGGGTTACGAGTTCGAATCCAAGATCGTTGGCGGTTCGGTGCCGAAGGAATACATCCCCGGTGTCGAAAAGGGCCTCAACAGCGTCATGGGCTCGGGTGTCGTCGCCGGCTTCCCGGTCGTGGACGTCAAGGTACAGCTGGTGGACGGCAAGTATCACGACGTCAACTCGTCGGCGCTGGCATTCGAAATCGCGTCGCGCGCCGCGTTCCGCGAGGCGCTTCAGAAGGGCAAGTCGGTCTTGCTCGAGCCGATCATGAAGGTCGAGGTGGTGACCCCGGAAGACTACACCGGATCGGTCATCGGCGACCTGAACTCGCGGCGCGGGCAGATCCAGGGTCAAGACATGCGCGGCAATGCCAACGTCATCAATGCGATGGTGCCGCTCATGAACATGTTTGGTTACGTGAATAACCTGCGCTCGATGAGCCAGGGCCGCGCAACCTTCACGATGCAATTCGATCACTACGCCGAAGCGCCGGCTAACGTGTCGGCGGAAGTCCAGAAGAAGTTTGCCTGATTGTCGTTAGCGACAACTAACGACTGAACGGAGAGTCAAATGGCCAAAGCAAAGTTTGAACGTAATAAGCCGCATTGTAACATCGGGACGATCGGTCACGTCGACCATGGCAAGACGTCGCTGACGGCGGCGATCACCAAGGTATTGGCGGAAACCGGCGGTGCGACGTTCACTGCCTACGACCAGATCGACAAGGCGCCGGAAGAGAAGGCGCGCGGCATCACGATTTCGACCGCGCATGTCGAATACGAAACCGCCAACCGCCACTATGCGCACGTCGATTGCCCCGGCCACGCCGACTATGTGAAGAACATGATCACGGGCGCGGCGCAGATGGACGGCGCGATCCTGGTTGTGTCGGCCGCCGACGGTCCGATGCCGCAGACCCGCGAGCACATCCTGCTTGCCCGCCAGGTCGGCGTGCCGGCGCTGGTCGTGTTCCTCAACAAGTGCGACATGGTCGACGATCCCGAATTGCTCGAGCTCGTCGAGCTGGAAGTTCGCGAACTGCTGTCGAAGTACGACTTCCCGGGCGACAAGATCCCGATCGTCAAGGGCTCGGCGCTGGCCGCTCTCGAAGATACGGACAAGAAGCTCGGCCACGACGCCATCCTCGAACTGATGAAGAGCGTCGACGACTACATTCCGCAGCCGGAACGTCCGATCGACCAGCCGTTCCTGATGCCGGTGGAAGACGTGTTCTCGATCTCGGGCCGCGGTACGGTGGTGACCGGGCGCGTCGAGCGCGGTGTGGTCAAGGTCGGCGAGGAAATCGAGATCGTCGGTTTGCGCGCGACGCAGAAGACCATCGTCACCGGCGTCGAAATGTTCCGCAAGTTGCTCGATCAGGGCCAGGCTGGCGACAACATCGGTGCGCTGCTGCGTGGTACCAAGCGTGAGGAAGTCGAGCGCGGTCAAGTGCTGTGCAAGCCCGGTTCGGTCAAGCCGCACACCAAGTTCAAGGCTGAGGCTTACATCCTGACCAAGGAAGAGGGCGGTCGTCATACCCCGTTCTTCACCAACTACCGGCCGCAGTTCTACTTCCGTACCACGGACGTGACCGGTGTCGTGCATCTGCCTGAAGGCACCGAGATGGTGATGCCGGGCGACAACATCGCGATGGAAGTGCACCTGATCGTGCCGATCGCGATGGAAGAGAAGCTTCGTTTCGCGATCCGCGAAGGTGGCCGCACCGTCGGCGCCGGCGTGGTCGCCGCGATCATCGAGTAAGGACGCGAATAGGAATTAGCGAGTAGCGAACCGGTTTTTCGCTACTCGCCATTCGCCACTCACTATTCGCTCTCAGAGAAAGACATCGGCAAATGAACGGCCAAAATATTCGCATCCGTCTCAAGGCGTTCGACCATCGAATCCTCGATACGTCGACGCGTGAGATCGTGAACACGGCGAAACGGACCGGTGCTCAGGTTCGCGGACCCATTCCGCTGCCCACGCGCATCGAGAAGTTCACCGTCAACCGTTCGCCGCATGTCGACAAGAAGAGCCGCGAACAGTTCGAGATGCGCACTCACAAGCGTCTTCTCGACATTGTCGACCCGACTCCGCAGACCGTCGATGCCCTTATGAAGCTCGACCTGGCTGCCGGTGTCGACGTCGAAATCAAGCTCTAAGTTTTAGATCCCGTCCGAAGTTAGCGGACAGAAAGAACAGGAAGCACGCCGATGCGCTCCGGAGTGATCGCACAAAAGGTCGGGATGACACGGGTCTTTACAGAGGCCGGTGAGCATATCCCTGTGACCGTGCTGAAGCTGGGCAATTGCCAGGTGCTGGGCCACCGCACGACCGAGAAGAACGGTTATGTCGCATTGCAGCTCGGCTCGGGCACCCGAAAGACCGTCTATCTGCCCAAGGCGGAGCGCGGCCAGTTCGCGGTTGCCAAGGTTGAACCCAAGCGCAAGGTTACCGAATTCCGCGTGTCGGAAGACGCGCTGATCCCGGTTGGTGCCGAGATTCAGGCCGACCATTTCGTGGTCGGACAATTCGTCGATGTCACCGGTACCTCCGAAGGCAAGGGCTTCGCCGGCGGCATCAAGCGTTGGAATTTCGGTGGTCTGCGCGCCACGCACGGTGTGTCGATCTCGCACCGCTCGATCGGTTCGACCGGCGGTCGGCAAGACCCGGGCAAGACGTTCAAGAACAAGAAGATGCCTGGCCACATGGGTGTCGATCGTATCACCACGCTCAATCTGCGTGTGGTCCAGACCGATGTCGCGCGCGGCCTGATCCTCGTCGAAGGCGCCGTTCCCGGCTCGAAGGGCGGATGGATTTCGGTGCGGGACGCCGTCAAGAAGCCGTTGCCGAAGGAGGCTCCCAAGCCCGGCAAGTTCAAGGTCGCCGGCGGCGAGCAGGCGGCGGATGCGCCCGCCCAGCAGGAGGGCGTGTGAGATGGAATTGAAAGTCACCACCCTTGAAGGCAAGGACGCCGGTTCGGTCCAGCTCTCGGACGAGATTTTCGGTCTCGAACCGCGCAAGGACATTCTGCAGCGTTGCGTGCAGTGGCAGCTCAACAAGCGTCAGGCCGGCACGCACAAGACGCAGGGCCGCGCCGATGTCTGGCGCACCGGCAAGAAGATGTACAAGCAGAAGGGCACCGGCGGCGCCCGTCACGGTTCGGCGCGCGTGCCGCAGTTCCGAGGTGGCGGCCGTGCCTTTGGTCCGGTGGTTCGCTCTCATGCCACCGACTTGCCGAAGAAGGTGCGGGCGCTGGCGCTGAAGCATGCGCTGTCGGCCAAGGCCAAGGACGGCGGCCTGATCGTGATCGACAGTGCCCAGGTCAAGGAAGCCAAGACCAAGGCTCTGGTTGGGCATTTCTCCGGCCTCGGCTTGACCAACGCGCTGATCATCGATGGTGCCGAACTGCATAACGGTTTCGCGATGGCGGCCCGGAATATCCCGAACATCGACGTGCTGCCGATCCAGGGCATCAACGTCTATGACATTCTGCGCCGTCAGAAGCTGGTGTTGACCAAGGCGGCACTCGATGCGTTGGAGGCGCGCTTCAAATGAAGAACATCGATCCGCGCCATTACGACATCATCGTCGCCCCGGTCGTGACTGAAAAGGCGACCGTCGCCTCCGAGCACAACAAGGTGGTGTTCAAGGTCGCGAGCAAGGCTACCAAGCCGCAGATCAAGGAAGCCGTCGAAAAGCTGTTCGACGTCAAGGTGAAGAGCGTGAATACGCTGGTGCGCAAAGGCAAGACCAAGGTGTTCCGCGGTCAGTTCGGCTCACAGTCGGATGTGAAGCGTGCGGTCGTGACCCTCGAAGAGGGCCACCGCATCGATGTCACCACCGGATTATAAGGCGATACGACGATGGCATTGAAAACAGTCAAACCGACGACGCCGGGTCAGCGCGGGATGATTCTCGTCGATCGGTCGGCGCTCTACAAGGGCAAGCCGCTCAAGGCTTTGACCGAAGGCAAGCGCGGTCAGGGTGGACGAAACAATACCGGCCGCGTCACGGTGCGCTTCCGGGGCGGCGGGCATAAGCGGGCCTATCGCAACGTCGACTTCAAGCGTTCCAAGGTCGATGTGCCGGCGCTCGTCGAGCGGCTGGAATACGATCCGAACCGCACCGCGTTCATCGCGCTGATCAAGTATCAGGATGGCGAACAGGCATATATCCTGGCGCCGCAGCGGCTGGCCGTCGGCGATACCGTCGTCTCGGGCGACCACGTCGACGTGAAGCCGGGCAACGTCATGCCGCTTGGCAACATGCCGATCGGTACCATCGTCCACAATGTCGAGATGAAGATCGGCAAGGGCGGCCAGCTCGCACGTTCGGCGGGTACCTACGCGCAGATCGTCGGCCGTGACCATGACTACGTCATCGTGCGCCTCAAGTCGGGCGAGCAGCGTTTGGTGCACGGCCGTTGCCGCGGCACCATCGGCGCCGTCTCCAACCCCGATCACATGAACATTGCGATCGGCAAGGCCGGCCGCAACCGCTGGCTGGGTCGCATGCCGCATAACCGCGGTGTCTCCATGAACCCGATCGACCACCCGCATGGTGGTGGTGAAGGCAAGACCGCGGCCGGTCGTCACCCGGTGACGCCGTGGGGTCAGCATACCAAAGGCAGGAAGACCCGCTCGAATAAGTCGACCAACAAATTCATTCTCATCAGCCGCCACAAGCGGAAGAAGTAAGGAACGCCGGACATGGTTCGTTCAGTCTGGAAAGGCCCGTTCGTTGAAGGCTCGCTGCTCAAGAAGGCAGATGCAGCCCGCGCGTCCGGCCGTCATGACGTGATCAAGATCTGGAGCCGTCGCTCGACGATCCTGCCGCAATTCGTCGGCCTGGTTTTCGGCGTCTACAACGGCCACAAGCATGTGCCGGTGTCGGTCAACGAGGAAATGGTAGGTCACAAGTTCGGTGAGTTTTCGCCGACCCGGACCTTCCACGGCCACTCTGGCGACAAGAAAGCCAAGAAGGCTTGAGGAATAAGCGATGAGCAAACCTAAGCGCGAACGGAGCCTCCCGGACAACGAGGCCAAGGCGATCGCCCGGATGCTGCGGGTGAGCCCGCAAAAGCTCAACCTGGTTGCGCAATTGATCCGCGGCAGGAAGGCTTCGGCTGCGCTCGCCGACCTGCAGTTCTCGCGCAAGCGGATCGCGGTCGACGTGAAGAAGTGCCTGGAGTCGGCGATCGCCAATGCCGAGAACAACCATGATCTCGACGTCGACGAACTGATCGTGTCGGAGGCGCATGTCGGCAACGGCATCGTCATGAAGCGTTTCGCACCGCGCGGCCGTGGCCGTTCGGGCCGTGTCTTTAAACCGTTCTCGCAGCTGACGATCGTTGTTCGTCAGGTCGAGGCCGAGGCGAGCGCTTAAAAGGGCGCGGGAGAAAACGATGGGTCAGAAGATCAATCCAATCGGGCTGCGCGTCGGCATCAACCGTACGTGGGATTCCCGTTGGTTCGCCGGCAAGAACGAATACGGCAAGCTGCTGCATGAGGATGTGAAGATCCGCGAGATCCTGCACAAGGAACTCAAGCAGGCGGCCGTCGCCCGGATCGTGATCGAGCGTCCGCACAAGAAGTGCCGGGTGACGATCCATTCGGCGCGTCCCGGCGTCGTGATCGGCAAGAAGGGCGCCGACATCGACAAGCTGCGCAAGCGCGTCGCCGACATCACTGCGTCCGATGTCGTCATCAACATTGTCGAAATCCGCAAGCCGGAGCTCGACGCAACCCTGGTTGCCGAATTGATCGCGCAGCAGCTCGAGCGCCGCGTCGCATTCCGCCGTGCCATGAAGCGCGCGGTGCAATCGGCGATGCGTCTTGGGGCCGAGGGTATTCGTATCAACTGCTCGGGTCGTCTCGGCGGCGCTGAAATCGCCCGGATGGAATGGTATCGCGAGGGGCGGGTGCCGTTGCATACGCTGCGCGCCGATATCGATTACGGCGTGGCGACGGCGTTCACCACGTTCGGTACCTGCGGCGTTAAGGTCTGGATCTTCAAGGGTGAGATCCTCGAGCACGACCCGATGGCCCAGGACAAGAAGATGGCCGAAGGCGACGGTTCCCGGCCGCGTCGCGACGCTGCGTGAGCGCAATAGAGAAGGTTTGAGGGCGTAAGCCATGATGCAACCAAAGAAAACGAAGTTCCGGAAGGCGCATAAGGGCCGTATCCACGGCGTTGCGACTTCGGGCGCAACGTTGTCGTTCGGTCAATTCGGCCTGAAAGCGATGGCGCCCGAGCGCGTCACCGCCCGCCAGATCGAAGCCGCGCGCCGCGCGCTGACCCGCCACATGAAACGCGCCGGACGCGTCTGGATCCGGGTATTCCCGGATGTGCCGGTATCGAAAAAGCCCGCCGAAGTCCGCATGGGCTCCGGCAAGGGTACGCCGGAATTGTGGGTGGCGCGGATCAAGCCGGGCCGCGTGCTGTTCGAGATCGACGGCGTGAATGTGCAGACCGCGAAGGAAGCATTATCGCTTGCCGCCGCCAAGCTGCCGATCAAGACGCGCTTCGTGGCGCGCATCGCGGAGTGAGAGCCATGGCCGAGATGAAAACCGCCGATATTCGCGCGATGAGCGCCGACCAGATGGATGACGCGATCCTCAATCTGAAGAAGGAACGCTTCAACCTGCGTTTCCAGCGCGCCACCGGGCAGCTGGAAAATACCTCGCGGCTGCGCGAAGCCCGCCGCGACATCGCTCGCATCAAGACCATCGCCGCGCAGCAGCGCGCGAAGAAGAAGTAAGGGGCTTAAAATGCCGAAACGTACGCTTCAAGGCGTGGTCGTCAGCGACAAGCAGGCCAAGACGGTTGTGGTGCGCGTCGATCGCCGCTTCACCCATCCGATTTACAAGAAGACGATCCGGCGCTCGAAAAACTACCACGCGCACGACGAGAACAACGAGTTCAAGCCGGGCGACATGGTGTGGATCGAGGAAAGCAAGCCGATCTCGAAGTTGAAGCGCTGGACAGTCGTCCGGGGCGAGCAGAAGAAAACGGCCTGAGGCCTGTTCGGTAGTTCCGAGCGTCGCTTCAGGAAAATTTAGGCGCAACTTTGCGCATCAGAAAGAGGACGAGGTGCATCAATGATTCAGATGCAGACCAACCTCGACGTGGCCGATAATTCAGGCGCACGCCGTGTCATGTGTATCAAGGTGCTTGGAGGTTCCAAGCGCCGCTATGCAACCGTGGGCGACGTTATCGTCGTGTCGATCAAGGACGCGATTCCACGCGGCAAGGTGAAGAAGGGCGACGTCATGAAGGCGGTCGTGGTGCGGGTCAGCAAGGACATCCGCCGTGCCGACGGCTCCGTCATCCGCTTCGACCGCAACGCCGCCGTGCTGATCAACAATCAGTCCGAGCCGGTCGGCACCCGCATCTTCGGGCCGGTGCCTCGCGAACTGCGCGCCAAGAACCACATGAAGATCATTTCGCTCGCGCCGGAGGTGCTGTGATGGCGGCCAAGATCCGGAAGGGTGACAAGGTCATCGTGCTGAGCGGCCGCGACAAGGGCCGTACCGGCGAGGTTTTCGAGGTGCGTCCGAGCGATCGCAAGGCGCTGGTGCGCGGCGTCAACCTCGTGAAGCGTCACCAGAAACAGACCCAGACGCAGGAAGCCGGCATCATTTCGAAAGAGGCGCCGATCGATCTGTCCAAGATCGCCTTCCTCGGCAAGGACGGCAAGCCGACGCGTGTGGGGTTCAAGATTCAGGCGGATGGCACCAAGGTACGCATCGCCAAGCGCTCGGGAGCAGAGATCGATGGCTGAGACCGCTTACATTCCGCGCCTGCGCTCGGAGTATGACAGGAACATCCGCGGCAAGCTGGCCGAACAGTTCGGCTACGCCAACGTCATGCAGGTGCCGCGGCTGGACAAGGTCGTGCTCAACATGGGCGTCGGCGAGGCCGTGAACGACCGCAAGAAGGCCGAGCTCGCGGCAGCCGACCTGTCGCTGATTGCCGGCCAGAAGGCTGTCGTGACTTATTCGCGCGTCGCGATCGCGACCTTCAAGCTGCGTGAAAACCAGCCGATCGGCTGCAAGGTGACGCTGCGCAAGACCAAGGCATATGAGTTCATCGATCGCCTGGTGAACATCGCGCTGCCGCGCGTGCGCGACTTCCGGGGCCTCAACCCGAAAAGCTTCGACGGTCGCGGCAACTATTCGCTGGGCATCAAGGAGCATATCATTTTCCCCGAAATCGACTTCGACAAGATGGGGGAAACGTGGGGCATGGACGTCACGGTTTGCACCACGGCGCGCAGCGACGACGAAGCCCGGGCCTTGTTGACCGCATTCAATTTCCCGTTCCGGCAGTGAGACGCTGAACAGCCTCTCAAACGCGGAAACCCAGGAGCCGAACATGGCAAAGAAGAGTTCGATCGAGAAGAATAACCGTCGCAAGCGGATGACCAAGAACGCCGCGCCGGCGCGCGCGCGGTTGAAGGCGATCATCGCCGACAAGAAGAAGCCGATGGAAGAGCGCTTCGCGGCGACGCTGAAGCTTGCCGAGATGCCGCGCAACTCGTCGGCGACCCGGATTCGCAATCGCTGCGAAATGACGGGGCGTCCGCGCTCGGTCTATCGCAAGAACAAGCTCAGCCGCATCGCGCTGCGTGAACTCGGCTCCAAGGGCTTGGTTCCCGGGCTCGTGAAGTCGAGCTGGTAAGGAGGGTCGTCACAATGTCAACGCACGATCCGATCAGCGATCTCATCACCCGTATCCGCAACGCGCAGATGCGTGCCAAGCCGAAGGTTTCGACTCCGGGTTCGAAGATGCGCGCCAACGTGCTCGAAGTGCTGAAGGCCGAGGGCTACATCCGCGGCTACGCCAGCGTCGAGCATTCGTCCGGCCGCAGCGAACTGGAAATCGAGCTCAAATATTTCGACGGCGAGCCGGTCATTCGCGAGATCGAGCGGGTATCCAAGCCGGGCCGTCGGGTTTACGCCTCGGTGAAGAACCTGCCGCGCGTCAACAACGGTCTCGGCATTTCAGTCTTATCGACGCCGAAGGGAATCATGGCTGACCACGACGCGCGCGACGCGAATGTGGGCGGCGAAATTCTCTTCACGGTGTTCTGAGGAAGGGTTCAACCATGTCACGTATCGGCAAGCGACCTGTGGTGGTCCCGTCGGGCGTTACCGCGACCGTCGATGGGCAGACCGTCAAGGTCAAGGGGCCGAAAGGCCAGCTTCAGTTCGTCGTCCATGACGACGTCGAGGTGAAGTTCGAAAACGGAACGGTCAAGGTTGCCCCGCGGGTCAAGACCCATCGGGCCCAGGCGATGTACGGCACGGCGCGCGCCCAGGTTGCCAATCTGGTGGCGGGCGTTACCAAGGGCTTCGAGAAGAAGCTTGAGATCACCGGCGTCGGCTACCGCGCGGCGTTGCAGGGCAAGAACCTGCAGCTTGCGCTCGGCTACAGCCATGACGTGGTCTATCCGATCCCGGAGGGGATCGCGATCACGGTGCCGAAGCCGACCGAGATCGTCGTCAACGGGAACGATCCGCAGCGGGTCGGCCAGGTTGCCGCCGAGATCCGCAGCTACCGTCCGCCGGAGCCCTATAAGGGCAAGGGCGTGAAATATGCAGACGAATTCATCTTCCGCAAGGAAGGCAAGAAGAAGTAACGGAGCCGGTCATGTCGAGACTCAAGATTACGAATGCCCGGCGCAAGCAGAGCGTGCGGCTGGCATTGCGCCGCACCGCCAGCGGTCGGCCGCGGCTGTCGGTGTTCCGCTCGTCGAAGCATATCTATGCGCAGGTCATCGACGACCTGAAGGGCGAGACGCTGGCGTCGGCGTCCTCGCTCGAAAAGGCGATGCGCGATACCGGCAACACCGGAGCGAACATCGATGCGGCCAAGGCGGTCGGCAAGCTGGTTGCGGAGCGCGCGGTCAAGAACGGCGTCACCGAAGTGGTGTTCGATCGCGGCGGCTATCTCTACCACGGTCGCGTCAAGGCGCTGGCCGATGCGGCGCGCGAAGGCGGGTTGAGCTTCTAATTGGATTGAACGGACACAGCCTTTCGGGGCGAGTTTTTTAAGGATCGGAAAACACCATGGCAGGTGAACGCGAACGCGGTGGCGGCCACAGGGGCGGCCGGGAAGAGCGCGACAGCGAGTTCGTCGACAAGCTCGTCCACATCAATCGTGTGGCGAAGGTCGTCAAGGGCGGCAAGCGCTTCGGTTTTGCGGCGCTGGTCGTGATCGGCGATCAGAAGGGCCGGGTCGGTTTCGGTCACGGCAAGGCGCGCGAAGTTCCCGAGGCGATCCGCAAGGCGACGGAATCGGCCAAGCGTAACCTGACGCGGGTTTCGTTGCGCGAAGGTCGCACGCTGCATCACGACATTGCCGGCCGTCACGGTGCGGGCAGGGTTTATTTGCGCGCAGCGGTGCCGGGAACCGGCATCATTGCGGGCGGCCCGATGCGTGCGGTGTTCGAAACGCTCGGTATCCAAGACGTGGTGGCGAAGTCGATCGGTTCGTCGAACCCCTACAACATGGTTCGCGCGACGTTCGATGCGCTCAAGCACCTGGATTCGCCGCGTTCGGTTGCGGCGCGTCGCAACATCAAGGTGTCGACGCTGCAGTCGCGTCGTGTCGGCGGTGACGCCGAAGCCGTCGCTGAATAGGCAATAGGCGTTTTTTCGCGCTTCTCGGAGTTATGACGATGGCCAAGGCCGCAAAGATGATCAAGGTCGAGCAGACTGGCAGCCCAATCCGCCGCCACCAATCGCAGCGTGCGACGCTGATCGGCCTCAAGCTCAACAAGATCGGCCGGGTCACCGAACTGCAGGATACCCCTGCGATTCGCGGCATGATCGCAAAGGTTCAACATCTCGTCCGCGTCGTCGACGGGAATTAAGATGGAGGCGTGATCCCGAAAGACGCGGCGCGGTTTTCGGTCATGATCATGCTCCCAGGATAAAGGAAGCCAACGATGAAGCTCAGCGATATCGCCGACAACGCCGGCTCGCGGAAGAAACGCATGCGCGTCGGCCGTGGCATCGGCTCAGGCAAGGGCAAGACCGGCGGCCGTGGCGGCAAGGGTCAGACCGCGCGCTCCGGCGTGCGCATCAAGGGCTTCGAAGGTGGCCAGATGCCGCTGCATCGGCGTCTGCCGAAGCGCGGTTTCAACAACATCTTCCGGCTCGATTTTGCCGAGGTCAACCTGGACCGGATCCAGCAGGCGATCGATGCCAAGCTGCTCGACGCCAAGGAGACCATCAACGCCGAATCGCTGGTGAAGTCCCGTGTGATCCGCCGATCGAAGGACGGTCTGCGGTTGCTCGGTCGGGGTGAAATCAAGGCCAAGCTGAACATCGAGGTTCACGGCGCTTCGAAATCCGCCATCGCGGCGGTCGAGAAGGCCGGCGGTACCGTAAAGATCCTGGCGCCGTCGGAAAAAGACAATGAAGGCGAGGCGGCGTAACATCTGCGTCATCGACCGGCCGTAAGGGCGGTCTGCGCGACAGGATGATGGACTTATCGAAGCCGAGCACCAAATAATGTCCGGCGTCTGCCGAGTGGCCCGCCCCCGCGGGCCATGACAGCGCGAGCGGCGCGGGAGAAAGCCAAAATATGGTCTCAGCAGCGGAACAACTGGCGGCAAACCTCAATTTCTCGGCGCTCGGCAAGGCCGACGAACTGAAGAAGCGCATCTGGTTCACACTGGGTGCGCTGCTTGTTTATCGGCTTGGCACCTACATCCCTCTCCCGGGCATCGATCCCAATATCTGGGAGCAGGTGTTTCGTTCCCAGGCCGGTGGCATCCTCGGCATGTTCAACATGTTCGCCGGCGGCGGCATCCACCGCATGGCGATATTTGCCCTGAACATCATGCCGTATATCTCGGCCTCGATTATCATTCAGCTGTTGACCACGGTATCGCCGCAGCTGGAAGCGCTGAAGAAGGAAGGCGAGGCCGGCCGCAAGACGCTGAACCAGTACACCCGGTACCTGACGGTGATTCTGGCCGCGTTCCAGTCCTACGGCATCGCGGTCGGGCTTCAGGGCGCCGGCAACGTCGTCAGCGATCCCGGCATGTTCTTCCTGCTGTCGACCGCAATCACGCTGACCGGCGGCACCATGTTCCTGATGTGGCTGGGCGAGCAGATCACCTCGCGCGGCATAGGCAACGGCATTTCGCTGATCATTCTCTCCGGCATTGTCGCCGAGCTGCCGACGGCGCTCGCCAACATGCTGGAACTGGGCCGTCAGGGCGCGCTGTCCACCGGTCTCATCCTGGTGGTGATCGTGATGGCGGTCGCGGTGATCGCCTTCATCGTGTTCATGGAGCGCGCGCAGCGCCGGCTTTTGATCCAGTATCCGAAGCGCCAGGTCGGCAACAAGATGTTCGAGGGCCAGTCCTCGCATCTGCCGCTGAAGCTCAACACCTCGGGCGTGATTCCGCCGATCTTCGCGTCCTCGCTGCTGCTGCTCCCGACCACGGTTGCGAACTTCAATGCCGGCCGCGGTCCGGAGTGGTTCCAGTGGATCACGACCCAGTTGGGCCACGGCCGCCCGCTGTTCCTGGTGCTGTATCTGGCGCTGATCGTGTTCTTCGCGTTCTTCTACACCGCGATTGTGTTCAACCCGACCGAGACCGCCGACAACCTCAAGAAGCACGGCGGTTTCATCCCGGGCATCCGGCCGGGTGAGCGTACCGCCGAATACATCGATTATGTGCTGTCGCGAATCACGGTACTCGGGGCGGTCTACCTCGCGATCGTCTGCCTGATTCCCGAAATCCTGATTTCCTACGCCTCTGTTCCGTTCTACTTTGGCGGTACTTCGTTGCTGATCGTCGTCAGCGTGACGATGGATACGGTGGCTCAGGTTCAAGGCTATTTGCTTGCCCACCAGTATGAAGGGTTGATCAGGAAGTCGAAGTTGCGGGGGCGTCGCCGCTGACGTCTGGTTGACTGGACTGCATCGCCTTCCGCGCGGGGCGCTGATCGGGGTTGGCGTTGTCTGAGGGCTTGAAACGAAGGTGTGCGGTCCATCGCTCACCGTTCCGGGGGGGCGACTACTGATGAGACTGATTCTTCTCGGGCCGCCGGGGGCGGGCAAGGGAACGCAGGCGCAGCGGCTGATTCACCGCTACGGCATCATTCAGCTCTCGACCGGCGAGATGTTGCGTGCCGCGGTGGCGGCGCAGACGCCGGTCGGCCTCAAGGCCAAGGACATCATGGCCGGCGGCGGCCTGGTGCCCGACGACGTGGTGATCAGCATCATTTCCGATCGGCTGGATCAGCCCGATATGGCCAAAGGCTTCATCCTGGACGGCTTCCCGCGCACCGTGCCGCAGGCCGAGGCGCTGGACGAACTGTTGAAGAAGAAGCACATCCGGCTCGATGCGGTGGTGGAGCTTCGCGTCAATGAAAGCGCGCTGCTGCAGCGCGTCGAAACCCGCGTCGCCGAAATGCGGGCGCGCGGCGAGGAGGTGCGAATCGACGACACGCCGGAAGTGCTGTCGAAGCGGTTGGCGAGCTACCGGTCGCTGACCGAGCCGTTGATCCACTATTACTCCGAGCGGCGCAAATTGCTGACGGTCGACGGGATGATGACGATCGAGCACGTCACGCGCGAGATCAACCGGATCCTGGCTGCGATCGGCGCCGTCGAGGGCAAGGGTGCAGGGAAGGGTCCGAGCAGGGGTCCGAGCAAGGCTTCCGGCAAGGCATCCAAGAAGAAGGCCGCAGCCGAATCGGTGGCTAGACCGGCAGTCAAGCGCGCCAAGACAGCGGCTGGAAAAGCGTCCAAAGCGGCAGGCAAGTCTGCCAAGACGGTCAAGGGCGCCCGGAAGGCCGCCAAAACGGCCTCAAAAGGCGCAAAATGGCTGGTGGGGAGGGCCGCCAAGCCGACCGCCAAGTCGACTGGTGCGGGTTCCAAAGGCCGCAGTGCCGCAGGTGCCCGCAAGGCGGCCAAAAAGGTCACGAAAAGGCGAGCTAAGACGTAGAACCGGTTGACGAAACCAAGTTGAATCCTTTAATAAGCCCGGTATCCAAGTCGGATAATTTCCAGACGATGCCGGGCCCCAGATAGTCTGAGGGGGAGGGCGTCGTGTTCGCGTTTGCGGACACTTGCCCCAGATAACCAGATAAACAGCCGCTCCACGAGGGATCGGCGACAGGAGAGAAGTCCGTGGCCCGTATTGCCGGCGTGAATATCCCGACCAACAAGCGCGTTCTGATTGCGCTCCAGTACATCCATGGCATCGGCCAGAAGAACGCCGCCGATATCATGGAGAAGGTCAAGATTCCGAATGACCGCCGGGTGTCGCAGCTTTCCGATCAGGAAGTGCTGCAGATCCGTGAAGTGATCGATCGCGACTATATCGTCGAGGGCGATTTGCGTCGTGAGACCGGCATGAACATCAAGCGTTTGATGGATCTCGGCTGCTATCGCGGCCTGCGTCATCGCCGCGGATTGCCGGTGCGCGGTCAGCGCACCCATACCAATGCGCGCACCCGCAAGGGGCCGGCCAAGTCGATCGCCGGCAAGAAGAAGTAATTTTAGCGAATAGCGAATGGGGAGTAGCGAACGGTTCTATTCGCTATTCGCGACTTACCGTTCGTTCTTTAGGTGTAGCCGCTGGCATTACGGCGGCGTTTGAGATCACAGGAAAGGTTTTGGAATGGGCAAGGAAGCCACCCGCGTACGCCGTCGCGAACGCAAGAACATCGCGTCCGGCATCGCGCATGTGAATTCGTCGTTCAACAACACGACCATCACCATTACCGACGCGCAGGGTAACACCATTGCCTGGTCGTCGGCGGGCACGATGGGTTTCAAGGGTTCGCGCAAGTCGACCCCTTACGCCGCGCAGGTGGCGGCGGAAGACGTTTCCAAGAAGGCGCAGGAACACGGCATGCGCACGCTGGAAGTAGAAGTTGCAGGCCCGGGTTCGGGCCGTGAATTGGCGCTTCGTGCGCTGCAGGCGGCGGGCTTCACCGTCACATCGATCCGTGACGTGACCACGATCCCGCACAATGGTTGCCGTCCGCGCAAGCGTCGGCGTGTTTGATGCTCGACCGCGGGTGATGGCTTCGCTCGCGATGACTTCGGTATGTTTGCTAGCCGCGGACTGATCCGCGATCTCCAACGCCAGCGATTTCGATGGCAGATTAGCTGGCCTGTATGGGTGAAACAGTGACAATCCAGAAAAATTGGCAAGAACTTATTCGACCGAACAAGCTTCAGGTATCTCCGGGCACCGACGCGACGCGTTTTGCGACGCTGGTGGC
The DNA here is from genome assembly GCA_963756215.1 of uncultured Alphaproteobacteria bacterium. Taxonomy (GTDB): domain Bacteria; phylum Pseudomonadota; class Alphaproteobacteria; order Rhizobiales; family Xanthobacteraceae; genus Bradyrhizobium. The sequence continues at coordinate 24,216 of CAVWMY010000012.1, forward strand.
GGAGCCGCTTGAGCGCGGTTTCGGCCAGACCCTCGGCAACGCGTTGCGCCGCATCCTGCTGTCCTCACTGCAAGGCGCGGCGGTGCAGTCGGTTCATATCGACGGCGTGCTGCACGAGTTCTCCTCGATCGCGGGCGTTCGCGAGGATGTCACCGACATCGTGCTCAACATCAAGGACATCTCGATCAAGATGCAGGGCGAAGGCCCCAAGCGGATGGTCGTGAAGAAGCAGGGCCCGGGCGTCGTCACCGCCGGCGATATCCAGACCGTCGGCGATGTCGTGGTGCTCAATCCCGACCTGCAGATTTGCACCCTCGACGAGGGCGCCGAGATCCGCATGGAGTTCACGGTAGCCGCCGGCAAGGGCTATGTCGCCGCCGAGCGCAATCGTCCCGAGGATGCGCCGATCGGCCTGATCCCGGTCGACAGCTTGTTCTCGCCGGTTCGCAAGGTGTCGTACAAGGTCGAGAACACCCGCGAGGGCCAGATCCTCGACTACGACAAGCTGACCATGACCATCGAGACCAACGGTGCGATCAGCCCGGATGACGCGGTGGCCTACGCCGCGCGCATCCTGCAGGATCAGCTCAACGTGTTCGTCAACTTCGAGGAGCCGCGCAAGGAAGTCGCGCAGGAGATCATTCCCGATCTGGCCTTCAACCCGGCCTTCCTCAAGAAGGTCGACGAGTTGGAATTGTCGGTGCGTTCGGCGAACTGCCTGAAGAACGACAACATCGTCTACATCGGCGACCTCGTGCAGAAGTCGGAAGCGGAGATGCTCCGTACCCCGAACTTCGGTCGCAAGTCGCTGAACGAGATCAAGGAAGTGCTGGCCCAGATGGGGCTGCATCTCGGCATGGAAGTGCCGGGTTGGCCGCCTGAGAATATCGACGAGCTGGCCAAGCGCTTCGAGGATCACTACTGAGCGAATAGGGAGTGGCGAATAGCGAACATAAAACTACTCGCTGTTCACCATTTGCTGCTCGCTATTTGGGCGAACGCAGGCGGCCCACCTGAGAAACAGTCCGACGAACCGTCGCGACCAACGGAATTCAAAAGGAATAGATCATGCGTCACGGCAAGGTTCATCGTAAACTCAATCGCACCGCCGAGCACCGGCGTGCGATGTTCGCCAATATGTGCGCGTCGCTGATCAAGCACGAGCAGATCGTCACCACGCTGCCGAAAGCCAAGGAGCTTCGCCCGATCGTGGAGAAGCTGGTCACGCTCGGCAAGAAGGGCGGGCTGTCGATGCGCCGGCAGGCGATCAGCGAAATGCGCGATGTCGATCAGACCCGGAAGCTGTTCGATGTGCTTGCGACCCGCTACAAGGATCGCCAGGGCGGCTATACCCGCATTATCAAGGCCGGCTTCCGTTACGGTGACAACGCGCCGATGGCGGTCATCGAGTTCGTCGACCGCGACGTGGACGCCAAGGGCCTCGATTCCGGTCCGGTGCAGGACAAGGCTGCGGAGCCCGCGTAAGACTTCCGGTCGTTCTCTTTCAGGTCGTTTTCTTTCGAAAGGCGGCGCCTCGTGCGCCGCTTTTTTATTGGGCAATCCCGGACTCGCGCTAACGTGCGTCCGGAGCGAAAACTCGAGTCGAACGCCCGTGTAGCCTGCATGAGCGCAGCGCTATGCGGGACCCCGGCTCGAAAGAACGGTAGCATCGCGCTGGGGCGCTTGTGGCCCCGGATTGCTTCGCTGTCGCTCGCAATGACGACCGCGTCTACCAGCCCTCGAGCACGATCTTGCCGCGCGACTTGCCGGATTCCAGCAGCGCGTGGGCACGCTTCAGGTTGGCGGCGTTGATCGTGCCGAAGCTCTGATCGAGCGTCGTGCGCAACACGCCCTTGTCGATGAGATCGGCGACGTCGTTCAGGAGATCGTGCTGGCCGATCATGTCAGGGGTCTGGAACGAGGAGCGCGTGAACATCGACTCCCAGTGAATCGAGACGGCCTTGTCCTTGAAGACCATGACGTTGAACTCGGTGGGATTGTCGATCAACGCGAACTTGCCCTGGGGAGCCATGAAGTCAGCGATCGCCTTGTAATGCTGATCGGTGAAGGTCAGGCTCGCGACCAGGGCTACCGGCGGCACTTTCAGGCCTTCGATCTGCGTTTTCATCGGCTTGCCGTGATCGATCACGGCATGCGCGCCGAGATCGAGGCACCATTTTTGCGATTCCGGTCGGGTCGCGGTGGCGACGACGGTGAGCCCGGTGAGGCGGCGCGCGAGCTGGATCAGGATTGATCCGACACCGCCGGCACCGCCGACGATCAGAAGCGTATGCGGATCGACGCTCTTGCCGGGGACGGCGCCGAGCCGATCGAACAGCAATTCCCAGGCGGTGATCGAAGTCAACGGCAGTGCTGCGGCTTGAGCGAATGAAAGGGTTTTCGGCTTGCGTCCGACGATGCGCTCGTCGACCAGATGGAATTCCGAGTTGGTTCCCTGGCGCTGGATCGAGCCGGCATAAAACACCTCGTCACCGGCCTTGAACAAGGTGACGTCGGGGCCGACCGCGTCGACCACGCCGGCGGCATCATAGCCGAGGATTTTGGTTTCGCCCTCGGGCGGGGTCGCGCGCAGGCGCACCTTGTAATCAACGGGATTGGCGGAAACCGCCTTTACGGCGATGCGGATGTCACGGCCGCTCGGCGCCGGTTTTGCGGCTTCGAAATCGATCAAGGCCTGGGGATCGTCGATCGGAAGCGATTTTTTATACCCGACAGCTTTCATAGCCGTAGTCTCCATCAAGTGGCTGCAGGATGCTTAACTGTCTGGCTGGCGGCGTTTTGGCAAGTACCGGAAATGCTGAGATTGCGGATGTGGCGACGGGGGGCGCCGTGGCTTCCCCCGCCGGTCTGGGTCGATTGCCTAAAATGCAATCTGGGTGCGCATTGCAAACGCGTCGAATGAAGCGCCGGCGTCGCCAAAGTTGCTCGCGCTCACCTGCTTGGCAATGTCGCCATGGAGATAGTTGAACATCATCCTGACATTGCGATTGATGTACCAGTTCAGGCCGGCCGCATAAACCGTCTGGCGGCCACCGGCGACGCCGTTAGCGACGGCCAGCTGATCGTTCAGATCAAGCGTACTGATCCGCGCGGCGAGTTCCCATGCGCCCCAGCCGCCGCCGGTCAACGAGAAGGGACGTGCCGGCACGATGCCGCCGTATGACGAGAGCGCCGGATTGTAGGCCCGGCTCTCGCCGGTCAATACGTATCCGACTTGCGCATAGCCGCCGTCGAACTTCACGTTGGACAAGCCGGGTAGCGCGCCGCGGTCGACGTTGAACCAGAAGTACTCGCTTTGAACGTAAAGCGATCCGTAGGTTCCGGCCGCTTCGACGCTGTAGACCTGCGCTCCCGAGACGCCCGCGAGCGCACCGGTCGAAACGATCGACGTCGGATCGATTCGCAATTCCGGGCGGTCGTTCAGCGTCAGCGTTTGTGCTCCCGTAACCTGGTTGTGCGGCGGGTCGATCAGGAACTCGGCCTCGGCGCCGAGATGAAAAGAATATTCCTTGCCGCTGACTATCTGCCCGGCGACACGGACAAAGGCACCGGTCTGTTCCGACGCGCCGTTCGGATTGAGGCTCGAGGCGGAGTGAATGGCGCCTGCGGCCGGCCCGGTTGCATAGGCGCCGATCCAGAATCGGTCGGTGTACCAGCGCGCGCCGAACGCCGAACGGAAGTCACCGGCTGCGATGTTTTGCGCGATGATTCCTGCGGAGCCGCGCTCCATGAACAGGATGTCGTTCGAGCTGGTCGCTTCGTCGAGCGTATACGGCGTGTCCATATAGCCGCCTTCGATTGCGAGCTTGCCGCCCCCGGGCTTGAACCCGGTGTAACTCAGATAAGCCAGTTCGAATCCGGAAACGGTGCCCCCCGGAAGAAATCCGACAGCGCTGCCTCCGACGCCGTTGCCCGCGCCGGTACTCCCTGTGCCGGCGAAACCGTCGGAAGAGCCGCCGAAATCGTAGACCAGCGCGTAATTCCAGTCGCCCCAGAATTTTCCCAAGACGCCGATGCGCGCGCGACGGATATTGACGCCGTTGTCGAGCCTCTGCGGATTGGTCGCCGAACTGTTCGGCCGGTAGTTGTACGCACCCGCATCGAAGTGGACGCGGCTCGTGATCGCGATGCAGTTCTGTTCGTCGGCGGTGCAGATCGTCGGCCGGTTGTTCGGCATCCGAACGACGGCATCAAACGGCCCGAATCCCTTGGCCGGATGGATGGGAGCGGTATCGGCCGCGTTGCGCACATTGGCGTCAACTCTTGCGCTGGCCTTCGCTGCGGCCGTGGTGTTTGCCGCGGTTTGTTTTTGCAGTCTGTCGAGCTTTTGCTCCAACAGCCGCAACTGGGCCTTCAATGCCGCAACTTCAGTATCCGTTCCGGTAGATTGCGCCTGCGCGCGAGACGTTATCAGCGCGGTCGCCAAGCTGACGACCACAGCCGTTGCCGGCTTTAGTTTCAACATCCTCGGACTCCCCGGCGCGCATATTATCGAGTCGTAGTTCTGGCGCGCCGCAGAACACGTTGTTTGGAAACCATCTACATTGCGTGGGCGGTGAAGTCAGAAATATTCCGCAACATCTGCGCAACACATCGTGAGCGAAGCGTGTTGTCGTCGATCGAGAAAAGTTACGTTCGTAATATTAGTTCGGTGAATCTCGTATCGCGATACTCGCATCGAGCGTCGTGCAATAGCGCGTCGCGTCGGCGCTACGAGAGTAAAGTAAGCGGGTGCGGCGCGAACAGGAGCGGCTGATCGGCAGAATTATCTTGCGACAGTCGCACAACGCATTGTGAGCGAGACCTGTTGCGAGCGATCGCGAAAAATTACTTGCGCAACATACGTGTAAGGGGCGCCCGGCGCCGAAGTGCGGCGTCGTAATCTTGAAGGCAAAAGCCGGGGAGCGGAGTGTAACCGATCGAGGTGGTCGCCTGATCGTCGATGGGCCGTTTGACGGGCGTGGAAATGATGGCCGAGAAGGGTTGGGGCGCCCTTCTATTGGTTAACCGAACAGCTTATAATCAGACAGTTTCTTGAGAGGGTTCAATGTTCCGTCAATTTCGCGTTATCCCGGCAGTTGCTATCCTCGCGGTGATTCTGAGCATGGCTCCCGGAAAGGGCCAGGCACAGGATCGCCGCCCGCCGACATCGCCCGCCGAATTGCGGCTGTCTTACGCGCCGATCGTGCAGCGCGTGCAGCCCGCGGTAGTCAACGTCTATGCCGCCAAGGTCGTGCAAAATCGCAACCCGTTGCTCGACGATCCGATCTTCAGGCGGTTTTTCGGGGTGCCGGGCGACCAGCCGGAACAGATGCAGCGTTCGCTCGGCTCGGGCGTGATGGTGGATTCGTCGGGATTGGTGGTCACCAACGTCCACGTCATCGAAGGCGCCGACCAGGTCAAGGTATCGCTGGCGGACAAGCGCGAATTCGAGGCCGAGATCGTGCTCAAGGACAGCCGCAGCGATCTGGCGGTGCTGCGCCTCAAGGACGTCCACGAGAAATTCCCGACGCTCGATTTTGCCAATTCCGATGAACTGATGGTCGGCGATGTCGTGCTGGCGATCGGAAATCCGTTCGGCGTCGGCCAGACCGTCACGCACGGAATCATCTCGGCGCTGGCCCGCACGCAAGTCGGCATCACCGATTACCAGTTCTTCATTCAGACCGACGCGGCGATCAATCCCGGCAACTCAGGCGGTGCGCTGGTCGACATGACCGGCAAGCTTGCCGGCATCAACACTGCGATTTTCTCCCGCTCCGGCGGCTCGCAGGGCATCGGTTTTGCGATCCCGGCCAACATGGTGCGGGTCGTGGTCGCCTCCGCCAAGAGCGGCGGCAAGGCGGTCAAGCGGCCGTGGCTCGGCGCGCGCCTGCAGGCGGTGACGCCCGAGATCGCCGAAACGCTGGGGGTCAAGCTGCCGAACGGTGCGCTGGTGGCGAGCGTGGTTGCCAACAGTCCGGCGGCACGGGCGGGAATGAAGCTCTCCGACCTGATCGTGACGATCGACGGCCAAACCGTCGAAGATCCCAACGCGTTCGACTATCGCTTCGCGACCCGTCCGATCGGCGGGACGGCGGAAGTCGATGTCCAGCGCGGCGGAAAAACGCTGAAGCTGAACGTGCCGCTGGAATCCGCGCCGGACAGCGGCCGCAGCGAGATTGTCCTGACTGCGCGCTCGCCGTTCCAGGGTGCGAAGGTCGCCAACATCTCGCCGGCGGTGGCCGATGAACTGCATTTGGATGCCGACACCGAAGGGGTCGTGGTGACCGATCTGACCGATGACGGTACCGCCGCGAACGTCGGATTCCAGAAGGGCGACATCATCGTGGCGGTGAACAACCAGAAGATATCCAAGACCGTCGATCTTGATAAGGCGACCCGGGACGCTTCCCGGGTCTGGCGCATCACGCTGGTGCGCGGCGGCCAACAGATCAACGTTACGCTGGGCGGATGAGCCCGAAGCGTCCACGCGAAGGTGCAACGCTGTTCGCGGCGGCGGGGATGGAGCGGGACGCCCCGCATCCGCTTCCGGACCGGCTGCGCCCGCGGACGCTCTCCGATGTCGTCGGTCAGGATCATATCCTGGGGCCGGATGGCGCGTTGACGCGGATGCTGGCGACGCGCACGCTGGGTTCGCTGGTGTTCTGGGGACCGCCGGGAACCGGCAAGACCACGGTGGCGCGGTTGCTGGCAGACGCGACCGAACTGCATTTCGAGCAACTCTCGGCAGTGTTCTCCGGCGTCGCCGACCTCAAAAAGGCGTTCGACGCCGCGCGCGCGCGACGCGAGACCGGCAAGGGCACACTGCTGTTCGTCGACGAGGTGCATCGGTTCAACCGCGCGCAGCAGGATTCGTTTCTGCCGGTGATGGAGGACGGCACCGTGGTGCTGGTGGGGGCAACCACCGAAAATCCGTCGTTCGAACTCAACGCCGCGCTGTTGTCGCGGGCGCGCGTCCTGGTGTTTCATTCGCTCGCCCCGGAGGCGGTCGAAAAACTCTTCGCTCATGCCGAGGCTGTCGAGGGCAAGAAACTGCCGCTCGATGCCGAGGCACGCGCGGTGCTGGTGCGCATGGCCGATGGCGACGGCCGCGCCGCGCTGACGCTCGCCGAAGAGGTCTGGCGCGCCGCGCGCGAGAACGAGATATTCAATGCCGAGCAGTTGCAGGACATCCTGCAGCGCCGTGCGCCGATCTACGACAAGTCGGCCGACGGGCATTACAACCTGATCTCGGCGCTGCATAAGTCGGTGCGCGGCTCCGATCCCGACGCCGCGCTGTATTACCTGGCCCGCATGATGGACGCCGGCGAGGATCCGCTGTTCCTGGCGCGGCGCGTGGTCCGCATGGCGGTCGAGGATATCGGTCTGGCCGATCCGCAGGCGCTGGTGATCTGCAACGCCGCCAAGGACGCCTATGACTTCCTCGGCCATCCCGAAGGCGAACTCGCGATCGCGCAGGCGGTGATCTATCTCGCCACCGCGCCGAAATCGAACGCCGCCTACAAGGCGTTCGGTGCGGCGATGCAAGCGGCCAAGCAGGGCGGTTCGCTGCTGCCGCCTAAACACATCCTGAACTCGCCGACCAAACTGATGAAGTCCGAAGGCTATGGCGGCGGCTATGTTTACGACCACGACACGCCGGAAGCGTTTTCCGGGCAGGACTACTTTCCGGAAGCGCTGGGCCGCCAGACCTTCTATGATCCGCCCGATCGCGGCTTCGAGCGCGAGATTCGCAAACGGCTCGACTATTGGGCGAAGCTGAGAACTGGAAAAACACCATGAGCCGCCGCGTCAAGAGGCCACTGGCGAAGCGTACGTCCGGCGACCGTCCGAAGGGCGCGCCTCCCTATCGCGGTGCTTCGCAGGAAAAGCGGGCGTATGGCGACCGGCCGCAAGGCGACCGCAAGCCCGGCTTTCGCCCGGGCGCCGGCAAGTCGCCGGCGCGATTTTCCGAACGGCGCGCGCCGAAGGCCGCCGCCTTCATCCCCGAGCCCGAAAAGATCGTCCCGGAGCCGCAGCCGTTGCCGACCAAGGTGCAGACCGTGGTCGTGACCGCGGACGAGAACAACATGCGCGTCGATCGCTTTCTCGAGGCGCGTTTTCCCGGGCTGTCATTTTCCCACATCCAGCGCATCGTCCGCAAAGGCGAGCTGCGCGTCAACGGCAAGCGTGCCGACAGCAAGGATCGCATCGAAGAGGGTCAGAGCATCCGGATTCCGCCGCTGAAGCTCGATACGCCCAAGGTCGGAGGCAATCTCTCGGAAGCCGAGGCGAAGACACTGCAGGCGCTGAAGGACATGATCCTGTTCGAGGATGCCGATGTCATGGTGCTGAACAAGCCGGCCGGGCTTGCGGTGCAGGGCGGCTCCGGCACCACGCGGCATGTCGACCAGATGCTGGAGGTGATGCGCGACGCCAAGGGGCAGAAGCCGCGGCTGGTGCACCGGCTCGACAAGGAGACCGCGGGCTGCCTGCTGGTCGCCAAGACCCGGTTTGCCGCCACCGCGTTGACGGGATCGTTCCGCCATCGCTCGGCGCGCAAGATTTACTGGGCGCTGGTTGCAGGCGTGCCCAAGCCGAAGCAGGGACGAATCTCGACCTACCTCGCCAAGGAAGAGGGCGAGGAAGACACCATCATGCGGATCGCCGCCCATGGCGACGAAGGTGCGAGCCACGCCGTGACCTATTACGCCGTCGTGGAGACTTCGGCGCAGAAGCTCGCCTGGGTATCGCTGAAGCCGGTCACCGGCCGTACCCATCAGCTGCGCGCGCATATGGCGCATATCGATCACGCCATCGTCGGCGACCCCAAATATTTCAACAAGGAGAACTGGCAATTGCCGGGCGGACTGCAGAAGCGGTTGCATCTGTTGGCGCGCCGCATCGTGATCCCGCATCCGCGCGGCGGCGTGATCGACGCCACCGCGCCGTTGCCGCCGCACATGCTGCAATCCTGGAACCTGCTGGGCCTCGAAGCCGACCGCTTCGACCCGATCGAGAATGCGCCGGAGGAGTGATGGGCGCGAATGTGTTGTGCGCGCCGCCGGCGATCCCGACATGGGTTCGATGAAGCGATTGGCGATCTGGGCGACCTGCGCGATGATGTGGGCGGTCGTCTCCGGGCCAGCGGTGGGTCAGCAAATGACCCCGCCGGGGTGGTCGCAGTTCAATCCGCCATTGCCCGCGGGGCCGCCACCTCCGCGGATCGAAGTGCCGGTGGTGCCCACGCTGGATGTGCCGTCGCAGCCGCCGGTTCGGGCCTCGCGGCGCGAATCCTTCAGCGACCGCATCAGCCGGTGTCTCGATGAAGCCGCTACCGGCGGAATGACTCCAAGCCAGCGCGAGGTGTATTCGCGCGCCTGCGCCAACCGGTGAGCGGCAACGTTGCTGTTCCCGGCGCGCTTTATTTGAGTCCGGCCTTATCATACGCTGAACAGCTCTCTTTCACCGACGGATCGACGTTAGCCCATGCGTGAATTGTTCGATGAGGTCGCCGGAAAATCACCTGTTGATCCGGAGGAGGCGGTCCGGCGCACCACCCGCGCGCCGCAGCGGAAGCGCTTTTACGCAGAGGCCGGCGTGGTCGACACGCCGGCGGGATTTTCCATCGTTCTCGACGGCAAGCCGATCCGGACGCCGTCCGGCCGCCCGCTGCTGGCGCCGAGACGCGACATTGCCGATGGCATCGCGGCGGAATGGAACGCGCAGGTGGAGCTTATCGACCCGCTGACGATGCCGTTGACGCGGTTCGCCAACAGCGTCGGTGAAGCCGTGGTCGATCGGGTCGACGCTGTCACTGAGGATGTGGCGAAATATCTCGGCTCGGACCTTCTGTTCTACCGGGCCGGCCATCCCGAGGCGCTGGTCGCGCGGGAGGCCGCGCTATGGGATCCCGTGCTGTTCTGGGCCGCCGATGCGCTGGGCGCCCATTTCATCCTGGCCGAAGGGATCGTGCATGTCCGCCAGCCCGACGCCGCGATTGCGGCCGCGCGCGCGGCGCTGCCGCACGATCCCTGGTCGATCGCCGCGCTGCACGTGGTCACGACCTTGACCGGTTCGGCGCTGCTTGCGCTGGCGTTGAAGCATGGTGTGCTCGACCCCGACCAGGTCTGGGCCGCCGCCCATGTCGACGAGGACTGGAACGGCGAAAAATGGGGCGTGGACGAGGAGGTCGCTGCCCGACGCGCGGCGCGGCTGGTCGATTTCACGGCGGCCGCTCAGGTGATCAAATCGTTGAGCACGGCGGCGACGCCGTGAGCGACTCCGGCATCGGTTAACGCGAGGTTTAGAACAGCAGGATAGCCTGCGCCGGCGTGTCCCGGTGAAACCAGGCCAAAGTCCAACCGATGCCGATCGTCATCAACCCGACCACTCCGCCGGTCGCGACCCAAGGCGTGACGGCCAATATCGTCCTGCAGCCGGGGACGGTGATCAATGCGCAGGTGCTGCAATTGCTCGGCAGCGATCAGGTGCGGATCGCGATCGGCAGCCAATCCCTCGACGTGGTTTCACAGGTCCCGCTGCAGGCCGGCCAAACGCTCCAACTGGCAGTCTCGCAAACCGCCGACGGCAACATCAACCTCGCGGTGGTCAATTCGCCGGGGACCGCGCCGGCAGGCCAGGCGCCCGCTGATCCCGTCGTTGTGAATATCGTAGGCAATGGCGTTGCCCTGGCGTCGGCGGCGGGCGCCGGCATCCCCCAGGCCTCGGCGGTCGCGCCGCAGGGTCAGCTGACGCCCTCGCAGGCGCTCGCGGTGTCGGTGGCGGCCCAGACCGCCGCAACCGAGCAGGCCAGCCTCGCGCCGTTGTTCGCTAATCTGGGCGTCGCCGCGGGTTCGCCGGGCCTGTCGCCGCAGATCCAGCAGGCAGCCGCGCAATTGCTGGCGCAGCGTACCAGCCTCGATCCGGGGCTGACCGGCGGCGACATCAAGCAGGCGTTCGAGAGTTCCGGCCTATTCCTCGAAGCTTCGTTGGCGTCCGGATCGTTTTCATCGGCGGCGAGCCCGGATCTCAAGGCGGCACTGATCGTGCTGCGTCAACTGCTGACGACCTCGCTGAACGGCACGACGACCGTGCCGGTCACGACACCGGGGGCGCCCACGACAACGGCGGTTGCGGCATCCACCGCCGCGCCGCTCGGGCCGGCACCTGCCTCGGTGCCCGCGGGCGTAGCCGTGGAGCAGCTCCTGGAAGCATTATTGCCAGGCTCACCTTTGCCGGCCGCAGCCGTCGTTGCCGCGACACCCCAGGTTCTGGCGACGTCGCCGGCGCTGGCTCCGCTGCTCGCGCCCGGGATATCGGCGTCCGGGGTTGCGCTTCAGGCCGCCGCCGAGGCCGCGCAAGGCGCCGCGGAGCTCAATGGTGCGTCCCCGGTCGTGACGCCTGCCGCGACACCGGCCGATACCGCGGCTCGTACGGCTGCCGGCGGCGCCGCGCTCAACCTGCTGCAGGAGGCCGTGCAGGCCAATCCGCTGACAAGTCCGCTGGGCTCGGCCAACCTGTCGCGGCTCGCTTTCGATGACGGCCTCATGCTTTCGCTGTTGCCGGCGGTGGCCGGCGCGCGCCTTCCCAATGTCGGCGGCCGCGCCAGCCTGCCACCTCCGCCGATCGGCGGTGCATTGCCGGCGGCACAGCCGGTGACGGCGGCAACGCTGAACGCAGGTTCGCCGCCGGAGGCGGCCATGCATCGATTGCTCGCCGATACCGACGGCGCAATCGCGCGGCAGACGCTGCTACAGGTGGCCTCGCTGCCGCAACAGGTCGATGCCGCGACCGGCCGGATCGATCCGGTGGCGCCGCGATGGAATTTCGAAATTCCGTTTGCGACGCCGCAGGGAACGGCCATGGCGCAGTTCGAAATTTCGCGGGACGGCAGCGAGGTCGCAGTCGAGCCCGCCAAGCGGGTCTGGCGGGCCCGGTTCTCGCTCGACGTCGAACCGGCTGGGCCGGTTCACGCGCAGATATCGCTTAGCGGGGAGCGGACCTCGGTACGGATGTGGGCGGAAAGGCCCGCGACCGCAGACCAATTGCGCGCCGGCGTGGCCCAGCTCAGCCAGGCGCTGAGCCGCGCTGAATTGCAGCCCGGCGATATCGTGGTGCGCGACGGTGCACCCCCGGCGCCCGCGACAGCGGCGCGGGCCGGGCATTTCCTGGATCGCGCGCTGTGAGCGGGCCGGCCAAAAGCCAGCTTGCGGTCGCGCTGCACTACGATCGATCCGGCGCGCCTCGGGTCGTCGCCAAGGGCAGGGGAACCATCGGTGAGAAGATCATCGAGGTCGCCAAGGCTCACGACATCCCGATCGAGGAGAACGAAGTGCTGGCCGGCGCGTTGTCGAACGTCGAACTCGGCGACGAGATTCCGGCCGAGCTCTACAAGGCGGTGGCGGAAGTGCTGATTTTCGTGTTGCGGCTGTCGGGGCGAATTCGCTAGTACCGCGCCGCTTGTCATTTTTTCACCACGATGCCGTCAGCATCGTTGCCGCCCTTCTTCACGGAATTGGACATAGCTGTGATCAATCGTCGTCATGCGCTCGGCCTTCTTGCCGCCGCGGGTGTTTTGCCCTCGCGCGCTTTTGCCGATGTGGCGCAGCAGCGCAGCGAGATTCGAGACGACCTGGCCAAGCGGTTCATCGCCGAAGGAACGGCCGGGACATTCGTCGGCTACAAGGTCGACGATTATTTGATCATCGCCAGCGACAAGGATCGGTCGGGCGAGGCCAAGTTGCCCGCATCGACCTTCAAGATTCCGAATTCGCTGATCGCGCTGGAGACCGGAGTGGTCGAGGACCCCGACAAGGACGTCTTCAAGTGGGACGGCGTCAAGCGGGACATCGAGGCCTGGAATCGCGACCACACCATGCGCTCGGCGATCGCGGCCTCGGCGGTGCCGGTGTATCAGGAGATCGCGCGGCGGATCGGCCAGGAGCGGATGCAGAAATATGTCGACCTGCTGGAATATGGCAATCGCAATATCGGCGGCGGCATCGATCAGTTCTGGCTGACCGGGGATATGCGCATCGATCCGATTCAGCAGATCGACTTTCTCGATCGGCTCCGCCGGGGCGTACTGCCGATCTCGAAACGGAGCCAGGACCTGGTGCGTGACATCCTCCCGGTCACCAAGGTTGGCGACGCCACGATCCGCGCCAAGAGCGGCTTGCTCGGGGCGGAGACCGGCAAGCCCTCGCTGGGCTGGATGGTGGGCTGGGTCGAAAAGGGCGACACGCCGACCGTGTTTGCGCTGAATATGGATTGCCTCGAGCCTCGCCACATCGCCGACCGCATGACGCTGTCGCAGGCCTGCCTGCGCGATATCGGCGCGATCTGATCTCCGACGCAAACGCTTCGCGTTTGTCGCGAGGTGAGGGATCCGGTTTCCACTTTGCCGCAACTTGCTTTAGCATCTCCGGACCAACAAAAAACGTCCGGAGGAAATCATGCACTCGACTTCGATCTGGCTCTCATCGCTGACCATCGCCGCAGCCGGCGGCTGGCTCGCGGCGACGATGTTTGCGGCACCTGCGACCAGCAAGGAGCCGCGCTTTCCGCAATTGACCATGGATCAGCTCAGCGAAGCCCAGAAGCCGCTCGGCGAGCAGATCATGAAGGTCTCAAGTGTCGGGATCGCGGGACCATACAATCCGATCATGCGCAGCCCGGTGCTGGGCCAACGGCTGTTCGATCTGTTCCACTATTTGCGCTGGGAAACCACCGTCCCGACCAAGCTCAACGAATTCGCGATCCTCATCATCGGGCGGCAATGGCGCTCGCAAGTCGAGTGGTACGCGCATGCGCCGCTGGCGGCGAAGGCAGGGCTGTCGTCCGACATCATCGCCGACCTGAAAGCCAACAAGCGGCCGTCCGGCATGGCCGAGGATGAGGCGCTGGTGTATGATTTCGTCACCGAACTCACTACCACGCAGAAGGTTTCCGACGAGACCTATGCGCGCGCCAAGAAGCTGTTCAACGACCAGCAGATCGTGGACCTGACGGCGGTGGCCGGCAACTACGTCATGGTAGCCATGCTTCTCGCAATGGCCGAGGAAACCACGCCGCCCGGCAAGGAGCCGCCGTTCAAGGTCGGCGAGAAGTAGCCGACCCGTAATATCCTGTCATACGCGGGCGCGACCCGCGTATTCATCCGAAGACTTCGTGCGAAGCTTGATGGATTGCCGGTCAAGCCCGGCAATGGCGGGTGGAAGGGGCATTTCGGTCTAAAGCCTATCGCGCGCGTGCGGCGGCGCCGATGCGGCCGAGATGGGTGTAGCCAAAACCGGCGCGGTATTTCAGGCCGAAGCCGAGCGCGCGGTCGATGCCGATATGCGCAAGCCAGATCATCGCGATCGAAAGCACGAGCGGGGAGCCCGTGGCGAATCCCATGATCATCAGCGACATCGGCGCCATGTAGCTGTGCGCGGCGTTATAGACGATGGCGCCGGTCCGGGAATCGGCGAGGTAGGCGATAAAGCTGAGATCCGGCGCCAGGAATACGAAAACGTAGATCCACCACGATCCGCCCCAGATCGCATAAAGCAGGGTCATCCCGATAAACAGTGTCAACCCTTCGAGGCGCAGCAGCACCAGCAATCCGCCGGTTACGGCGCCTGTTGCCTCGGTTTCGGTCGTCCCGTTCATCGCTTGTACTCCTCGAATCCCTTGCCGATCTTACCCTTTCCCGGGCGGCCCGGCCCCGCAAGTTTGACTCGCCAAAGCCGGTTTCCGGTTGGGAAAAGGCCGTGTTAAAGCGTTTTCAAGCGAAGTGGATACCGGTTCGCGTAAAGAAAACGCGTCAAGTCGAGAATCTGGAGCCCCGTTCCGATTCCATCGGTACGGAAAAGGTTCTAGAACCCGAGCAAATCTGGCGGGAACTGCAGACATGAAAGACATCCTGGATACCCTCGAGGAACGGCGCGCCGGCGCGAAGCTCGGCGGCGGCGAAAAGCGTATCGAAGCGCAGCACGCCCGCGGCAAGCTGACCGCGCGGGAGCGGATCGAACTGCTGCTCGACAAGGGCTCCTTCGAGGAATTCGACATGTTCGTCGAACATCGTTCGACCGAGTTCGGCATGGAGAAATCCAAGGTGCCGGGCGACGGCGTGGTCACCGGTTGGGGCACCATCAACGGTCGCAAGACCTTTGTCTTCGCCAAGGATTTCACGGTGTTCGGGGGATCGCTGTCCGAGACTCACGCACAGAAGATCGTCAAAATTCAAGACATGGCGATGAAGGCGAGGGCGCCGATCATCGGGCTGTACGATGCCGGCGGCGCGCGCATCCAGGAAGGCGTAGCCGCCTTGGCGGGCTATTCCTATGTGTTCCGCCGCAATGTCATCGCTTCCGGCGTGATCCCGCAAATCTCCGTCATCATGGGGCCATGCGCCGGCGGCGACGTCTATTCGCCGGCGATGACCGACTTCATCTTCATGGTGAAAAATACCAGCTACATGTTCGTCACCGGGCCCGACGTGGTGAAGACGGTCACCAATGAGGTCGTCACCGCCGAAGAGCTCGGCGGCGCGTCCGTGCACGCCACGCGCTCCTCGATCGCCGACGGTGCGTTTGAAAACGACGTCGAGACGCTGTTGCAGATGCGCCGGCTGATCGATTTCCTGCCCTCGAACAACACCGACGGCGTGCCGGAATGGCCGAGCTTTGACGATATCGGCCGGGTCGACATGTCGCTCGACACCTTGATCCCCGATCATCCGAACAAGCCCTACGACATGAAGGAGCTGATCCTTAAAGTGGTGGACGAGGGCGATTTCTTCGAAATCTCCGAGACGTTCGCCAGGAACATCGTCACCGGTTTCGGCCGCATCGCCGGACGCACCGTAGGCTTCGTCGCCAACCAGCCGATGGTGCTGGCGGGCGTGCTCGACAGCGACGCCTCGCGCAAGGCGGCGCGCTTCGTGCGTTTCTGCGACGCCTTCAACATTCCGATCGTCACCTTCGTCGATGTGCCGGGCTTCCTGCCGGGCACCGCCCAGGAATATGGCGGCCTGATCAAGCACGGCGCCAAGCTATTGTTTGCCTATTCGCAATGCACGGTGCCGTTGGTCACGGTGATCACGCGCAAGGCCTATGGCGGCGCGTTCGACGTGATGGCTTCAAAAGAAATCGGCGCCGACATGAATTACGCCTGGCCGACCGCCCAGATCGCCGTGATGGGCGCCAAGGGCGCCGTCGAGATCATCTTCCGCTCCGACATCGGCGACGCCGACAAGATCGCCGCGCGCACCAAGGAATACGAAGACCGTTTCCTGTCGCCCTTCATCGCCGCCGAGCGCGGCTATATCGACGACGTCATCATGCCGCATTCGACGCGGCGACGGATCGCGCGGGCGCTCGCGATGCTCAAGGACAAGAAAGTCGAGATGCCCGCCAAGAAGCACGACAATTTGCCGTTGTGAGGGCTTACAAGCTGGGCGCACAGCGCTGAATTGGGCCAGGGATGATGAAGCAATGTCATTGGAGTAATCGCCTTTGGCTCGCCGCGCTCTTCGTCTGCTTTGCCAATGCGTCGGCCCTGGCTGACGAGACCGTGACGATCGCCGGCTCGCGCGCCGTGCTGATCAAGCCAAACGATCCCCGTGCGAGCGTCATCCTGATGCCGGGAGGCAACGGGGCCATTCTGGCGGGAGACGAGGGCGACATTCACGGTCTCATGGGTAATCAATTGGTTCGCACGCGGCACGCTTACGCCGCGCGGGGACTGGCCGTGCTCGTCGTCGATGCCGACACGAACCTCGACAGCGCGGTTCAATATATGGCCGCGATCAAGCGGCCGGTGACGGTCATCGCGACCAGCCGCGGCACGCTCCGCGCGGCGCAGGGGATTGCACGCGGTGCGCGTCCCGACGCGCTGATATTGACGTCGGGTTTTCTCAGTCCGAACTCGGGCGGTCGCGAGAATGTCATGTCGATTCTCGGCTCGCCGTCGGCGCTACCGCATACGCTCGTCATTCATCACCGTCGGGATGGTTGCAGGGCCACATTGCCTGCCGGTGTCGAACCGTTCATCAATTGGTCAGACGGCCGGGTGCGCGTGAATTGGATCGACGGTGGAACCAATGAAGGCGATGCGTGCCAAGCCATGGCTTATCACGGCTTCAATGGGCTCGACGATCGTATCGTAAGCACGGCGGCGAGTTTCCATTGATTGCCTCGCTGCAATGCCCTTTGGCCGTTCGTCCGCGCCACCACCCGCAGGGCGAATTGGCAACAGCGTAATCCGCGTTTACATTGCCGCCATCGTCTCGCGACGGACGCGACCATGAAGTTTCGAACATGAATGCGCGGTTCAGCGCAGGTTCATCACTCCGCGACAAAACTCCTTCACCAACGTAATTGGCGCGAAGGAGAAGATGTCATGGAACGCCGCTATTTTCTGAAACTCGCTTCTATTGCCGCTGCCGGTGCAACCGTGCTCGCGGTCAGCGCGCAGGCTGCGCCGTTGTCACCGGTCTCGCCGCAACAGGGTGCTTTGCTCTCGCGCAGTGACATCGAAGCGACGCCCGCGGTCGTCGCTCAAGCAGACGTCGATCGTCTGAAACCCGAGCAGGTTCGCTGGGGCCATCACTGGCACAGGCATCATTGGGGATGGCATCGGCACCATTGGCATCACCGTCACTGGGGTTGGCGGCATCGTCATTGGCGCCACTGGTAATGGCTTGGCGGATCGGTGAAGCCTGCCGGCATCACCGGTCAGTCATCCTGGTTGCGTAAAACTCGCCTCGTCGCATCGCGGTAATCCGAGAGAGAAGGAAACATCCATGAGAATGTTTGCTGCATCTGCGTTTACCATCGGTCTCAGCCTGATGACGGTATCGGCGCAGGCCATGCCGCTATATCCGGTCGGCAAGCCTGTTTCGAACGAGATCACCCGGGTCGCTCAGGGTTGCGGCCCCGGTTTCCATCGCGGCCCCGGCGGCGCCTGCCGTCCGCTTTATAACTGCCCCCCGGGCTGGCATACCGGCCCGTACGGAAAGAGGTGCTTTAGAAATTATTGATGCAGGAGAAAGCGAGGGTTGGACCGCGATTGCGGTCCGGCCCCCGTTACTGCGCTTCGCCGAACAATGCCGCGAACCGCTTTTCGCCGCTGCGGGTGAAGTTGACCACGCGGCTACCTGGAGCGGTATCGCGTGCTGCCCATTTTAGTTCGGTGAACCTCGTGAGGAGCGCGGCTCCGAGCGTGCCCGCGAGATGATGCCGCCGCTCGCTCCAGTCCAGGCAGGCCCTGCACAGCGGCCGGCGCGGATGCGCGAGGGCATCGGTTGAGATTTGCAAGGTCGTGTTCAGGAATTGCTCGCCCTCGGCAGTCAACTCGATGTCCTGCTTGCGCTGACGGACCAGACGCTGCCGTTTCATGCTGTCGAGCATCTGCACGCCGAGATCGCCGGCCAGGTGATCGTAGCAGACGCGCGCATGGCGCAGCGCCGGGTCCTTCGGCCCGGTTCGCACACGAAGATGGCCGGCGCGCGCCGCAAGGCCCTCCAGGCCCTCAAGCACGAAGGCCACGTCGGGGTCGCTCAGTCGGTAATAGCGATGGCGGCCCTGCTTTTCCTGCGCGATCAGGCCGCCGGCCTCGAGCTTGGCCAGGTGCGAGCTTGCGGTTTGCGGAGTGACTCCGGCCTGGTGCGCGAGCTCGCTCGCCGTCAGCGCGCGTCCGGTCATCAGCGCGGTCAGGATGTTGGCGCGGGCGGGATCGCCGACCAGCGAGGCGACCATGGCGATATCGGGACCAGCTTTCATACTTCGACGTTAACCGAAGCGTTGCGGTGGATCAAGCGGTTAGCGTGGGCATCACCGCGCACCGGAGGTTCCCATGGCCGTGACCGTTTTCATCCGCTACCAGCTCGATCCGTTCAAACGCGCGCAGTTCGAGCAATACGCCCGGCGCTGGCTCGCCATCATCCCGAAGGCGGGCGGCGATCTCCTCGGCTATTGGATGCCGCATGAGGGCACCAACAACATTGCATTCGCGTTGATTTCTTTCGAGAGTCTCGCGGCCTACGAAGACTATCGCGCGAGGCTGCGGACCGACGGCGACGGTGCGGCCAACTTTGCCTTTGCCGAAGAGCACAAGTTCATTCTTGCGGAGGAGCGAACCTTCCTGCGAAAGGTCACCGCGTGACGCGTGTACTGGCGTCAGATGCCGTGCGCCGCTATCCTTGCAACAAATACCGGGCAAAAACAAAAAGGGAGACAGATCATGCCAATCACGACTGCGGACAAGCGAGCCACGTTCCGGAAGCTGCACGAGGCGGGATGCTTCGTGCTGCCTAACCCCTGGGACGTCGGTTCGGCGCGCGCGCTCCAGCATCTGGGTTTCAAGGCGATCGCGTCCACCAGCGCCGGATTCGCGTGGTCGATCGGCAAGGCCGATAACCGCGTCACGGTCGACGATGTGTGCGGCCACCTTGCCGCTCTGAACAGCGTCGATCTGCCGCTCAACGCCGATTTTGAGGGCGGTTTTGCGCATGAGGCGGAGAAAGTCGGCGTCAACGTCGCTCGCGCGGTCAAGACCGGCGTTGCCGGCCTGTCGATCGAGGATTCCACCGGCGACAAGGCGAAGCCGCTATATGAGCCCGGACTCGCCGTCGATCGCATCAAGGCCGCGCGCGCCGCCATCGATGCGGACAACAGCGGCGTGCTGTTGACCGGCCGCTGCGAGGCATTTTTGTGGGGAGTAGCCGATCTGAAACTCGTGATCGACCGCTTGACGGCTTACGCCGATGCGGGCGCCGATTGTTTGTATGCGCCGGGTATCACGACCAAGGATGAGATTGCGGCGGTCGTCAAAGCCGTGCATCCGAAACCCGTCAATCTGCTGATCGGCGGCTCGGGTCCTTCGGTAAAGCAGGCCGAAGATCTCGGCGTTCGGCGCATCAGCGTCGGCGGTTCGCTGGCGCGGACGGCGTGGGCCGGCTTCATGCGTGCGGCGCAGGAGATAGCGGAAAAGGGGACATTCACCGAACTCGCCAACGGATACCCCGGCGGCGATCTCAACAAGCTGATGCGCTGACATATATTCGGCGCCATCGCACCGATCGTCGAATCGGATCGGCCGCGAGCCCCGGGTGAAACCGGGGCTTCTGCTATGCCGGACGCGGCAGGCCGCGATTACTTGCTTTGCGTCGCGTTGTTGATGGGCGGATTGCCGGAACGGTTGATGTCCTGGCCTGTCGGCATCGAAGACGGCGCCGTTTGCGGTTGCGCCGTTGCTGCGCCGGTGGTCATCCCGGGCGCGCTATTGGGAGTGGCGCTGTTGGCACGTGGCGCCGCGTCTCGCTGGGCCCCAGGCGCAGCCGGAGTCGATGTCTGCGCGGTGTTCAGGGGTGCGGCGTTCTGGGCGGTCGAGGATGTACCGGCGCGCTCGATCGACGTGTTGTTCAGGCCGTAAAACAGCGCGCCAACAAGCACGGCGATGGCGATCGCATAAATTGCGACCCTGCTGCTGCTGGCCGGACCCTCGGCGAGTTCCGGGTCGGCCTGCAACTCGTCTTCGACACGGGTCTGGCGGCGAATACCTTCGTCAGTGAGGTTGAATCGAAAGCGATCATCCGGGTTGCGTTCGTCGGCCATCAACAGGGTCCTCCGTTGCACCGCTGTGATAATAGCCGGTATCAGCCGATGTTCCCAGACCCCGGACCTTTTCCGGGTCGCGGCGGATCGGCGCGGCTTTTTCGACCTGTTCAGCGCCATGCCCGCGGCATAGGCTCCGGCGAAATCGTGCCGCGAGGTCAGCCATGCGGAGCCTGCCTCCGAGCGATACCGTGTTGTATTTTCTATCGGCGGTGGCCCTGGCGGCCCAGGCAATGACGGCGGCCCTGGCGGCGGGCCGGCGCAGCATGGATTGGGCCGGCGTTTGCATGCTCGGCTGCATCACCGCGCTCGGCGGTGGAACCGTTCGCGATGTTTTGTTCGGGCATTACCCGTTGCTGTGGGTGGAACACCCGTCCTATCTCGCGCTGACGGGCGGGGCGGCGTTTGTCACCATCCTGCTCGCGCGCACGGTATATCGGCTCAATCTGGCGTTCCTCGTGCTCGATGCGATCGGGCTCGTCGTGTTCACCATGGCCGGCTGCGACATCGCCTGGCAACTCAACGAATCACTGCCGATCGTGATCGTGTCGGGCATGATCACCGGCTGCGCCGGCGGCGTGCTGCGCGATATCCTCTGCAACGATGTGCCGCTGCTGTTTCGTTCCGAGCTCTATGCCAGCGTTTCCGTCGTCACCGGCCTGTTCTACGCCACCGCGTTCGGCCTGAATCTGAATCAGGAAACCTGGACGGCACTGACATTCGTCTTCGGCCTGTCGTTCCGGCTGCTGGCGATCCGTTACAAATGGGAAATGCCGAAATTCGTCTTCAAAGAGGATCGCCGGTAACAGGCCGCGAAAGGCCCAGTCGGCGTCTTATCGCACCTTTCGAACTTCCGCCGCCTGCGCCGGCGTCACGATGGGGGCGGCGTTGCCCCACGAATTGCGGATAAAGTTGGCGACATCGGCGATTTCCTGGTCGGACAATTTTTCACGGTAGGCCGGCATCGATCCGGTGTTGGGCGCGCGCGGCGTCGTCACCGTCTGCGCGCCGTCGAGGATGATGCGCAACGCGCTGGTGGGATCGGCCGACTGCAGATTGGCATTGCCGGGGAGCGGCGGATAGATTCGCGGGGCGCCGCTGCCGTCGGCTTCGTGGCAAGCGATGCAGGCGCCTTTATAGATCCTCTCTCCGTCGGCCATCTCCGCCTGCGGAGGCGTCGCGACCGGCGGCTCGGTCGCGCCGGCGGGCAGATCCTTGAGGTAGACGGCCATGGCGCGCAGGTCGGGCTCGCTCATCCGGGATGTCGAGTTGACCACAACTTCGGTCATCAAGCCGCCGGCATGGCTGTGGCCGTTGCGCCCGCTCTGCAGATATTCGACGATGTCGTCGGCGCTCCACGATTTCAGCCCGCTGCGCGCGGCGCCGTCGAGCCGCGGCGCAAACCAGCCTTGCACAAGGCCGCCGCCGAACGGCTCGCCGCGCCTGTCGGCGCCGAACAGGTTCTTGGGCGTGTGGCACGCGCCGCAATGCGCCACGCCCTCGACCAGATAGGCGCCGCGATTCCAGGTCGGGCTCTTCTGCTGGCTGGGCTGGAAGATGCCGGGCCGGAAGAACAGATTATTCCACACCTGCATCACCACCCGGTAATTCAGCGGCCATCGCAGATCGGGCGGGGGAGGGGAATTGCGCAACGGCGTCAGCGTCGCGAGGTAAGCGCGGATCGCCAGCACGTCGTCCCGGGTGAGCTTGGTGAAATTGGGATAGGGAAATGCCGGGTAATACCGCGAGCCATCCGGCGCGACGCCCTCGCGCAGCGCGCGACGAAAGTCGTCGTCGCTCCAGGCCCCGATCCCCGTCTCGCGGTCCGGCGTCAGGTTGGGCGAATAGATGCCGCCGAACGGCGTGTCGATCCGTTTGCCTCCGGCGAACGGTTTTGCCGGATCGGCGGTGTGGCAGCTCGCGCAATCGCCCGCATCCACCAGCGCCTTGCCATGCGCGATCAATTCGGCCGACGGTTGGGCCTGCGCGCGGCTGCAAGGCGATGCAGTGCACAAAAGCACGCTCGCCAAAGCTGCCGTCATGACTGCATTGAGAAGCGCCGCCGCGCTGCCGTCGTGATGCCCCTGCGCCAATCAATTGTCCCCAGCGTCCGATAACCTGAAACCGTAACGAAGAGCGCGTCACGTCGTTTCGCGGCGACATGCCGCAGCGACATACCTGTAAAC
Source organism: uncultured Alphaproteobacteria bacterium (assembly GCA_963756215.1). Lineage (GTDB taxonomy): Bacteria > Pseudomonadota > Alphaproteobacteria > Rhizobiales > Xanthobacteraceae > Bradyrhizobium. Next base: position 47,008 of record CAVWMY010000012.1, read on the forward strand.
GAATGCGGCGGGCTTCGGCATGAAATTGCGATTTACGGAACGGGGCCATGATTGGCAGATTTGTGATGCGTCCGGTACAAAAACCGACATAGACTGTTTACAACGGGCTCAATGGCTGGCCAGAAAACGAAAAACCACAAGCCGCCGCACAGATTTAAGAGGTTGGAATGGGAATCAACCAAGGTCCGATCAGTCTTGATCAGAAGTACACGCAGGGCTCCGGGCACATCTTTTTGACGGGGATACAGGCACTGGTTCGCCTGCCCATGGCGCAGATCCGCCGTGACCGGGCCGCAGGGCTCAACACCGCGGGTTTTATCTCCGGTTACCGGGGATCGCCGCTCGGCGGTTACGACCAGCAGCTGTTTGCGGCGCGAAAGCACCTCGAGCAGTACAACATCAAGTTCCAGCCCGGCGTGAACGAGGACCTCGCGGCCACTGCGATTTGGGGCTCGCAGCAGCTCAATCTGTCGCCCGGGGCCAAGCATGATGGCGTGGTCGGCATCTGGTACGGCAAGGGTCCGGGCGTCGATCGTTGCGGCGACGTGTTTCGCCACGGCAATGCCGCGGGTTCGGCTAAAAACGGCGGCGTGCTGTGTCTGGCGGGCGACGATCACGGCGCCAAATCCTCCACCGTGCCGCATCAGTCGGACCACGCCTTCATCTCCGCGCTGATGCCCTATCTTTACCCCTCCAGCATCCACGAGATGATCGAGATGGGCCTGCTCGGCATCGCGATGTCGCGCTATTCCGGCTGCTGGGTCGGCATGAAGGTGATCACCGAGACCGTGGAAACGACGGCGGAGATCGATCTTACCGACGAGATGACGCCGTTCGTCATTCCGACCGATTTCGAAATGCCGCCGGGCGGTCTCAATTTGCGCTGGCCCGACGACCGTTACGACCAGGACCGCCGCCTGCAGGACTACAAGGGCTTTGCGGCGATCGCGTTTGCCCGCGCCAACAGGGTCAACCGTATCACGATGGATTCGCCGAACGCCCGTTTCGGGATCATGGCTTCGGGCAAGAGCTACGAGGATATCCGCCAGGCGCTGCGCGAACTCGGCGTCACACCGGAAGTCGCCGCCAAGATCGGCCTGCGGCTTTACAAGATCGGCATGCCCTGGCCGCTGGAGCCGCAGGGCGTGCGCGAGTTCGCGGTCGGCCTCGAAGAGATCATGATCATCGAGGAACGCCGCGAGATCGTCGAGAACCAGGTCAAGCAGGAACTGTTCAACTGGCGCGACGACGTTCGTCCGCGCATCGTCGGCAAGATGGACGAGCACGACAAGCGGTTCCTGCCGTTCGCCGAGGAGCTGAGCGTGGCGTCGCTGGCCAGTTCGCTCACCGAGCGGCTATTGCGTCTCAACCTCAATCCCGAAATCGCCGCGATGCTCCGCGCCAAGGCCGACTGGTTCAACGGCCGCCAGGCCAGCCAGATGCAGGCGGTGGCGCCGATCACCCGCACGCCGTATTTCTGTTCAGGCTGTCCGCACAACACCTCGACCAAGGTGCCGGAGGGGAGCCGCGCCTTTGCCGGCATCGGCTGCCACTTCATGGCGCTGTGGATGGACCGCAATACCGAGACCTTTACCCATATGGGCGGCGAGGGCGTGCCCTGGGTGGGCGTTGCGCCCTTCACCAACGAGGAGCACGTGTTCGCCAACCTCGGCGACGGCACCTATTTCCATTCCGGCAGCCTCGCGATCCGTCAGGCGGTCGCCTCCAAGGCCAACATCACCTACAAGATCCTCTACAACGACGCGACCGCGATGACCGGCGGCCAGCATGTCGACGGCGAATTGTCGCCGCAGCAGATCACCTTCCAGCTGCACAGCGAAGGCATTCGCGACATCTACCTGGTCTCGGAGAATCCCGACGCCTATCCCGCCGCCGAAATTGCGCCGGGCACCAAGACCGCGCATCGCGACCAGCTCGATGCCGTCATGAAGACGCTGCGCCAGGTCAAGGGCGCCTCGGCGATCGTGTTCGTGCAGACCTGCGCCGCCGAAAAGCGCCGCCGCCGCAAGCGCGGCACGATGGAGGATCCGCAGCGCCGGGTGCTGATCAATCCCGCCGTGTGCGAAGGCTGCGGCGATTGTTCGGTGCAGTCGAACTGCATCTCGGTGGAGCCGCTGGAAACCGAGATGGGGCGCAAGCGCACCATCAACCAGTCGACCTGCAACAAGGATTATTCCTGCCTCAAGGGTTTCTGCCCGTCCTTTGTCACGGTGGACGGCGGCAAGCTTCGCCGCCGCGCGCCGGCCGGGGTCGGCGATATCGGCGATTTGCCGGAGCCGGCATCGCGGCCCACGCTGGAGCGGCCCTACAACATCGCGGTCGGCGGCGTCGGCGGCACCGGCGTGCTGACGATCGGTGCTCTGCTCGGCATGGCCGCCCACATCGAAGGCAAGGCCAGCATGATCCTGGACATGTCGGGCCTCGCGCAGAAGGGCGGCGCGGTGTTGAGCCATGTCCGGCTCTCCGAGCATACCGCCGACGTGACCTGTTCGCGCATCGTCACCGGCACCGCCGATCTCGTGCTGGCGGCCGACGAGGTGGTGGCGGGCGCCAAGGAAACCATGACGCTTTGCGAATCGAGCCGCACCGCCGGCGTGATCAACACGCATCTGATTCCGATTGCGGATTTCATCCTCAACCGGGACTTCAATTTCCAGAGCCGCAAGGTCAACAGCGTGCTGGAAACCGCGTTGCGCAAGGATTCCTCGTTCTTCGATTTCACCAAGCCGGCCGAGATCCTGCTCGGGGATTCCATCGCCACCAACATGATGATGATGGGCTACGCCTATCAGAGGGGTCTGCTGCCGCTTTCGGCCAAGGCCATCGAACAGGCGATCGAGGTCAACGGTGTTGCCGTGAAGATGAACACCCAGGCGTTCCAGCTCGGGCGTCTGGCGGCGCTCGACCCGGCACGGTTGGCCGCGATGATGAAAGGCCAGGACGAAACGGTGGCGCCGAAGACGCTGGACGTGATGTCGCTCGACGAGATCATCGCGCATCGCAGCGCGCTGCTGACCGACTACCAGAACGGACAGCTCGCGGAGCGTTACCGTAACCTGGTGAAGAAAGTTCGCGATGCCGCCACCGATCGCGGCTTTGGCGACGAATTGCCGCGCGCGGTGGCGATCAACTACGCCAAGCTGCTCGCCTACAAGGACGAGTACGAGGTGGCGCGGCTTTACACCGACGGCCGGTTCGAAAAGCAGCTGCGCGACCAGTTCGACGGCGGTTTCAAGATCAGCTTCAATCTGGCGCCGCCGATCCTGGGCGGAGGGACGGATGCGCTGGGGCGGCCGAAGAAGCGGGCGTTTGGCGCCTGGATGATGCCGGTGTTCAAAATTCTCGCCGGCCTGCGCGGCCTGCGCGGGACGGCATTCGACATCTTCGGTCACAGCGCCGACCGCAGGCTCGAACGCGAGCTGATCACGGCTTACGAGAAGGACGTGGCCGCCGTGCTCGGCGCGCTTTCGCCGCCGACATTGGACACGGGGGTCGAACTGCTCTCGCTGCCCGACCGTATCCGGGGCTATGGCCCGGTGAAGGAGAAATCGGTGCAGGAGGCGAAGGTGCGGCACGCGCAGTTGTCCGCCGATCTCGTCAACCCGCCACCCGCGCCGCGGCAGATCGCGGCAGAGTGAGGCTGGAGCATTCGGCGCCGTTCGGCGTCCCCAAGCGTTCATTGCCTGCCACGCAGGCGATGAAGTGATCGAATGGTATTTTGACCGCTTAATTCTTCGCCTGAACCAGTTTGAAATTTGCGGGCAGGGCGCTCCCGCCTATTCGAAGGCCGACGTAAATGGCCATTTACGCGCGTTCGCGCACCGTTGCCGGTCTTGGGGGCGTGGCGCTTGTTGCGGTCTGGGCATTTCACGCCGTCGCGCAGGCGGCGCCGGAGATCCCCGACAGGGTTTTTCTCGGCACATCGACAATGGCCTGGAGCACGGTCAAATACGCGACCGATGCGGAGAACGGGTTTGTAGGCGGCTCGCTCGACAAGACGATGATTGTCGATCGTACCTTTCCGACCCACGTGATCGAGAACCGCTATCTGAAGGTGACGCTGCTGCCCGAATTCGGCGGACGCATTATCTCCGTCATCTACAAGCCGACTGGCCATGAGCAGCTTTATCGCACCGAAGTCGGCGTGCCCTACGGCATCGACGGGGGCACCTTTTATTACGACTGGCTCATGGTGTATGGCGGAATCTTCCCGACATTTCCCGATCCCGAGCACGGCAAGACCTGGCTGAAGCCGTGGGACTTCAAGGTGGAGAAGGAAAGCGCCGACGAAGTCACCGTGTCGATGTCGTTGAAGGACGATTTCGCCTACTCGGCGGCGCCTGCGGGTTTCAAGCCGGGCTCGACGGGCATCGAGGCGACCTACTACGTCACGCTGAAAGCCGGTCGTGCCGCGATCGATGCGCGCATGGTCTTAAGGAATCCAAAGGCTGTCGCGATCGATTACGAGTACTGGACGTGCACGACGCTCGCGCCCGGATCGAACCCGAACAGGCCCAAGGCGACCGGCGGCGCCGAAATCATCGCGCCGATCCAGGCCTACAGCACGCCGCGCTGGTCGGCCAACCTTGCCGAGGCCGACGCGAGCTTGGGTGATGGCAGGAGCCGGTTCGAAAAGCTGCGCTATTTCAGGAATTGGCCGTCGATGGGCATTGCATATGCGGCGCCCGACATGCAGGGCGGCAATTTCTGGGGCGTGATCAACCACGACAACGAGGAGGGGATCATGCGCATCGCGGACAACGCGGTCACGCCCGGCCTTAAAATGTGGACGTGGGGATTTTCGTCGTACACCAACGAAACCGACCCGCGCCAAGACCCGTCTCCACAGCGGCCTTACGTCGAATTGTGGGCCGGGGTCTCGGACCAGTTTTTTCACAGCGCCAGCTTCCCGGCGCAGGGGGAGGTGTCGATTCCCGAGACCTACAGTCCCACCGTTGGCATGCGCAACGTGACGGATGCCAACGCAAACATTCTGGTCAATCTGGCAGCCCGGGCGTCCGGCGTGAATCTGGAGTTCTTCAGCCTCGAGCCGGCCACGCCCTTGCATGTAACATTGAAACGCGGCGAGGCGATCCTGTTCGACGCCATGGTGACGGCCGATCCGAAGAACGGCAATCGCATTTCGTCGACGGTCCCCGCCGATCGCAACGATGAGCGAGTACGGCTGACCATCACGACCACGGCAGGCAAGGAATTGATCTCGGCCGAGACGGAGGTGAAATGAATTGCGGCTGCGGCCGGTGAAGGAGACCTCAGTGAAGGCGGCGAAAGCGCCTCACCATGAAGCCGCATGTGGTGCACCTTCGAGGCCGACTTAAAGCGCGCTCTTAAGCTTTCTTACTTTCGCGCTTGCCGATCTCGCAACGCCATCCCGCCAGGCGTTCGGTCGGGTGCTGCTTCATCCAATCGGCAAGCTGCGGCGCGCCCATCAGGCAGGACTGGATCGAGATTTCTGCGAAATCCGACGTGGTGACGGTCTGCTCGTGGCAGTTCCCCGGTGAGGAGAGGCTGCAGAGCACGGCGACGACCTTGATCATGAGGGAAGAACCTCGTCGCTTCGACGGGCGTGGACGCCGTCGGCCGCGTGGTTCATCGCCACCCTGTCCCACTCGCCGAGACGGTGCGACGGCGGGAAGATGCTGTCGTATATCGCCCGGGCTTGTCGGACCAGGCGGGCGCGTTCGCGCTCGGATCTCGAGAGAAACTGAATCACCTCGCCCATATTCGCTCCAAACATAAGTTAGAGAACGACTACCCGATCCGGGGAAAGTTCTCGATAAGATGACGATAATAATCGCATGGTATGTTATGATCCCGGCGCTGTTGTTGAAGCTCTGCGGCGGTAACGATTTGTAAAATGCCCGTGACCGATGGCGTATCCCGACGTCACCAGGCATTTTTTCCGCGGCGTGAGTTGTCGTATTGGGCGGCGGATCGAGCGGATGCTTCGGGCGTCAGCAACACGCAAAGTCCGCCCGGATCGCCCCCGACAACTGCTCGGCAAACGGCCTTGATCTGATCAGCAATCGCCCGGTCGTTTATGGTTGCAGCGCGCAGTGCGAAGCCTGTGCCGCATGGCTCGTCCATAGCGTGCTCATAAGGTGCGAGACGCTACGAAGCTCTTGCGCGGTGCTTCGACGCCTGGACCAAGGCAATGCGAAAATTGAGCAGCCAGATGCCGTCATTTGCTCGGCGGGCTCTCAAGCGGTCGACGCACTTCGCGGAACAAAGCGGGGTCCGCCACGAATAGTGCCTGATGAGACCGAACTTGCCGCCGCAGACTGCGCATCGCTCGTCTCTGTTTGATCTCGGACTTCCGGAGCGGTCGGGCATTGATGTCTCCTATGACGCTGTGCCCCGCTGTTCGTCGATCGTCCTTCTTTTCACCGCCGCACCTTCGTGTCCGCGCGGGGTCTTCCGATCGGTCGAATTTAGTACTGCGGGGGTCAACAACTCAATTGGACATAGGTACACGCCGGACATCCGATGGGGTAACGGAAACGCGACGAAGGTATAGCGGGCCTACTGTTAAGGTCGACGCTGTCGGAAGCGCGGGCTGTTTCTTCCCAAGCGCACCGTTACCCCGGTCTTCGCGAACGCCATGCCCTCGGCAAATCAGCGAGCGTTTCGCACAATCGTTCGCGCAACCTGGCGCGGGACAAACGGCAAAATGCGTTGCGGACCGAAACGAATTTCATCAGCACGTTCAAGGTGATTTGCGGCGTCCAGTTCGGTCGGTGAAAATAATCCGCTTTCCATTTCCCGAAATTGCTGTCCTCTTTGCGCGACCCGCCTCATGAAGAGGGACGTACGCGTCGTCACGATACGTGGAGTGCGGGTGCGGTGGGCGCGACGGCGTCGCGCGCGAGGGCGGTTGCAGGGCGGCTTGGGCCGTGAGCGATCGGGCCCCGCGCAGGACGAGCGGCATCGTTGCGTACGGCAAAACCGTGTGGTCCTGGCACCCGTTGCTGGTGCCAAGCTTTGCGAAGGCGAAAGGCGCCCGACCGGGATCGGCTTTCGCCGTCAATTCGCGAAGTGACGGAGGCAAGACGAATTCGTCTCCGGGGAGAGCGCGGCATAAGCCGTCAAACCATTGCGCAGGGAAGGCCGGGAGGTCTCGGCTTCGCCTGTGGTCATTCCTCCTGTGCATTTGTGCTCGACTTCGGCGCACAGGGGGCCATGGGTGCCGGCCGGCACCCGGTCTTCCCTGTGCCCTCTCGATAGATGAGGGGCAAGAAATCAATCATAGCTCGGGCGCGACGCGCCGCGAGAACGTGGCCTCATGCTCCTCTCGCATGACGGAATATTTCGGCGCTTGCCAAGGCAGCCCCAACAGGCGAGAAAACGCTGGAAAGAAGAAACGCCAGCGGAGAACGATTTGACCATCAAGGGCAAAGCCTACATCGCCGGGATTTACGAACACCCGACCCGGCACGCACCCGACAAATCCACCGCGCAGTTGCATGCCGAGGTCGCCAAGGGCGCGCTCGAAGACGCCGGGCTGACGAAAGCCGACGTCGACGGGTATTTCTGCGCCGGCGATGCTCCGGGCGGCGCCTGGCCGATGGTGGATTACCTGGGGCTCAAGGTACGCCACGTCAATTCCACCGAGACCGGCGGTTGCTCCTATCTGATCCATCTCGGCCATGCCGCCGAAGCGATCGCCGCGGGCAAATGCTCGATCGCGCTGATCACGCTTGCCGGCAAGCCTCGCACCGGCCCCATGCCGCCCCGCGCCGCCGGAGCCGAGGCCGATTTTGAGGCGGCTTACGGTGCGACCACGCACAATGCCTACGGCATGTGTGCCATGCGCCACATGCACGACTATGGCACCACGAGTGAGCAGTTGGCCTGGATCAAGGTCGCCGCCTCGCATCACGCGCAATACAACCCGCATGCGATGTTGAAAGAAGTCGTCACCGTCGAGGACGTGCTGAACTCGCCGATGATTTCCGACCCGCTGCACCGGATGGATTGCTGCGTCGTCACCGACGGCGGCGGCGCGCTGATCGTGACCACGCCGGAGATCGCCAAGAGCCTGAAGAAGCCCCGGGTTCGCCTGATCGGCCATGGCGAAGCGATGAAGGGACCGCGCGGCGGCAAGGATCTCGACCTGACTTATTCCGCGGGCGTATGGTCGGGACCTCGCGCGTTCGAGGAAGCCGGCATCGCGCCGAAGGATATCAAATACGCCTCGATCTATGACAGCTTCACCATCACCGTGCTGATGCAGCTGGAGGACCTCGGCTTCTGCAAGAAGGGCGAGGGTGGCAAGTTCGTCGCCGACGGCAATCTTATTTCCGGCGTCGGCAAGCTGCCCTTCAATACCGACGGCGGCGGTCTCTGCAGCAACCACCCGGTCAACCGCGGCGGCATGACCAAGATCATCGAGGCCGTACGCCAGCTGCGTGGCGAAGCGCACCCGAAGGTCCAGGTACCGAATTGTGATCTGGCCGTCGCCCACGGCACCGGCGGCCTGCTCGGCGTCCGCCACGCCGCCTCAACCTGCATTCTGGAGCGTGCGTGATGACCGATGCGAAGAAATATCCGGCGCCGCTAGGCAATCCTGAAACCGCGCCGTTCTGGGAAGCGGCCAAGCAGGGCAAGTTCATGATCAAGCGCTGCACGGCGTGCGGCGAGGCGCATTATTTTCCACGCTCGATTTGCCCGTTCTGCTTCTCGGACAAGACGGTGTGGGAACAAAGCTCCGGCGAGGCGGAAATCTACACCTTCAGCCTGATGCGCAAATCCGCTACCGGGCCTTATGCGATCGCTTATGTCACCCTGAAGGAAGGCCCGTCGCTGCAGACCAATATCGTCGACTGCGACATGGACACGCTCAAGATCGGGCAGAAGGTAAAGGTGGTGTTCAAGCCGACCGACGGCGCGCCGTTGCCGTTCTTCACGCCGGCGTAACGACTGATCTTTCCTTCTCCCCTGGCGGGGGAAGGTGGATGAGGGGTCTTTCCGGAGCTTATCCCTCACCGAGCAGAGTATGTTGCCGGCGCCGGTGCAGCCCTCTCCCGCAAGGGGAGAGGGCGCGTCGACAGGCGCGGTGAAAGAAAGTTAGTTCGGGAGAAGACGAGCGATGCCGATCAAGTACGATGAGTTGATGGCGCTGAAGAACCTCGGCCAGAAATACGCCTACACCGATCGCGAGGTGATGCTCTACGCGTACGGCATCGGAATGGGCGCGGACCCGATGGACGAGAAAGAACTCGCTTTCGTCAATGAGGGCGTGGCGACGCCGCGCCCCCTGAAGGTGGTGCCGACCTTCGCGTCGGTTGCGGCCTGGGGCTCGGGCCCCGGCGAGATGAACCTCAATCGGGTGATGGTGGTCGATGGCGAGCGCGACATCACATTCCACAAGCCGTTTGCGACCGCGGCTCACATCACCGCAGATTCGTCCGTGCTCGATGTTTTCGACAAGGGCAAGGACAAGGGTGCCGTGATCCGGCACATGACGGTGCTGAAGGACGAGCAGGGCGAGAAGCTGGCCACGCTGGTGGCGTCCCGCTTCGCGCGCGGCGATGGCGGTTTCGGCGGACCCTCCGAGGGCCAGCCCGAGCCGCACAAGGTACCGACGCGCAGCCCCGACAAGACCATCGACATCGCTACGCGGCCGGACCAGGCGCTGGTCTACCGGCTCTGCGGCGACCGCAATCCGCTGCACTCCGATCCCGAATTCGCCAGGCGCGCCGGATTTCCGCGGCCGATCCTGCACGGCATGTGCACCTACGGCATCACCTGCCGCGGCGTTCTGCAGACCTATGCCGATTACGACGCCTCGGCCTTCAGGCAGCACGCAGCGCGGTTTTCTTCTCCGGTCTATCCCGGGGAGACCGTGACCATGGATCTTTGGAAGGACGGCAACATCATCTCGTTTGAAGCCAAGGTGAAGGCCCGCAACGTCACGGTCATCAAGAGCGGAAGGACACTGCTGGGATGACGAGGCGCCAAGGCGATGGCCTGCTCCCTCGCCCCGCTCTTGCGGGGAGAGGCGACCAACTGCTGCAACGTCAGTTGCGCCGATAATACACAAGGGAGAAGAAACGATGGGATTACTCGACGGCAAGGTTGCGCTGATCACGGGCGCAGGCGGCGGCCTCGGCGAAGCCTACGCCAAACTGTTCGCGCGCGAGGGCGCCGCTGTTGTGGTCAATGATCTCGGCGGGCCCCGTGACGGTTCGGGCGGCGACGTCTCGATGGCGCAGAAGGTGGTCGAGGCGATCAGGGCGGAGGGTGGTCGCGCGGTCGCCAACGGCGCCGATATTTCCACCATGGCCGGCGGCCAGTCCGTGTTCGACGATGCCATCAAGCATTTCGGCCGCGCCGACATTCTCGTCAACAACGCCGGCATCCTGCTCGACCAGACCTTTGCCAAGGCGACCGAAGCCGCGTGGGACAAGGTCCTGAAGGTGCATCTGAAGGGCACCTTCTGCGTCACCCAGCCGGTATTCCGCTGGATGCGTGAGAACGGCGGCGGCGTCATCGTCAACACTTCATCGACTTCGGGCCTGATCGGCAATTTCGGCCAAAGCAATTATGGCGCCGCTAAGGGCGGCATCTGGGGGCTGTCGAACGTGCTCGCGATCGAAGGCCGCAAATACAACATCCGCATCTGGACGCTGGCGCCGGGCGCGCTGACCCGGATGACCGCCGATCTGCCGCGGTACATCGAAAATCCGGGCGCGGCGCTGGGGCCGGACGGCATCGCGCCGGCCGTGCTATACATGGTCAGCGAATTGTCGGGCGACCAGACCGGCAAGGTGCTCGGCGTCTCCGGCCCACGCGGCGTTCGCGAGATGCGGATGATGGAAATGGATGGCTGGAAGCCGCCGCACACCGGCTGGAAGGCACAGGACGTGGTCGACCACGCCAAGGAGATTTTCTTCTCCGAGGAGCAGATCAGGATGGGCGCGCGGCGGTTCTAGAAACGCTTTATGATATATGGTCATCGTCATTCCGGGGCGCGAGCGAAGCGAGCCAGCCCGGGATCCATAACCACGACGGGGAGTATGGATTCCGGGCCTGCGCCAAGAGGCGCATCCCGGAATGACCGAAGTTAACGTCATTCAAAGGCATCTCTCATGAAACTCACCGCCCAGGCTGCAGGAACCTTCGCTATTGCGCCGACGCCGTTCCACGATGACGGCCGTATCGACGAGAAATCCATCGACCGGCTGACCGATTTCTACGCTGAAGTCGGGTGCAATGGCGTGACCGTGCTCGGCATTCTCGGCGAAGCACCGAAGCTCGATGCGGCGGAAGCGGAAGCGGTGGCGATCCGCTTCGTGAAACGCGCCAAGAATATGCAGATCATCGTCGGCGTCTCGGCGCCGGGATTTGCCGCCATGCGCTCGCTGGCCAAGGCATCGATGGATGCGGGCGCGGCCGGCGTGATGATCGCGCCGCCGCCGCATCTGCGTACCGATGACCAGATCGTCAGCTACTTCAAGCAGGCCCAGGAAGCGATCGGCAACGATATTCCATGGGTGCTGCAGGATTATCCGCTGACCCTGACGGTGGTGTTCACGCCCGCGGTGATTCGCAAGATCGTGATGGACAGCCCGTCCTGCGTGATGCTCAAGCACGAGGACTGGCCGGGACTGGAAAAGATTTCGACGCTGCGCGGCTTCCAGAAGGATGGTTCGCTGAAGCCGATGTCGATCCTGGTCGGCAATGGCGGCCTGTTCCTCGATTTCGAGATGGAGCGTGGCGCCGACGGCGCGATGACCGGCTACGCTTTCCCGGAATTGCTGATCGACGTCGTAAAACTGTCGAAGGCCGGCAAGCGCGACGCCGCCCACGACCTGTTCGACGCCCATCTGCCGCTGATCCGCTACGAGCAGCAGCCCGGCGCGGGATTGTCGGTGCGCAAATACGTGCTGCAGAAGCGCGGCATCATCTCCTCCAGCGCGCAACGCAAGCCCGGGGCGACCATCACCGCGACGGCGAAAGCGGAAGTGGACTATCTGCTGTCGCGGGTCGCCCGTATCGACAAGCGTGCGAACCTGCAGCCGCACGCCAGTGCGGCGGAGTAGCGGCTGATGGCCGAAACCGTCGCGCCGCGTCCGGCGTCCACCATTTTGCTGTTGCGGGACGGCACGGCCGCGGTCGACGGCAACAGCCGCGACGTCGACGGCAAGAGCCGCGACGTCGACGGCAAGAGCCGCGACGAGATCGAGGTCTTCATGATGGTTCGCCATTATGAAATCGATTTCAACTCCGGAGCGCTGGTGTTTCCCGGCGGCAGCGTCGACGCCAGCGACAAGGAGATCATCGAACGGCCTGACCTGTATTCTGGCGGGGAGGGTCTCGACGCCGCGGCATTGAGCTTCCGGATCGCGGCGATCCGCGAGACCTTCGAGGAAAGCGGAATCCTGCTGGCCCGGCCGCGGGGCTCGGCCACCCTCGTCGACGCCGGGCGGGCGAGCGAGATCGAGGCCGAGCATCGCGCCGCCCTGTGCGAGGGCAAGACCAGCTTCCCCAGGGTTCTCGCCGAAAGCGGCGTCGCGCTGGCGCTCGATGAACTGGTTCCCTACGCGCACTGGATCACGCCGGAGGGGATGCCGAAGCGGTTCGATACTTGGTTCTTCCTCGCGCTGGCGCCGCCGGCCCAGGCCGGCGCCCATGACGGCAGGGAATCCACCGATTCGATCTGGGTGTCGCCACGCGAGGCGCTTGCCGGCGGCGAGAGCGGGCGATTCAAGCTGCCGTTCCCGACCACGCGCAACCTGATCAAGCTCGGCAAGCAACCGAATGCCCGCGCCGCTCTTGACGACAGCAGGGGCAGGCCGATCGTCGCGGTGACGCCCGTCATGACCAGGCTCAACGGCGGCCGGCAGCTCCGTATTCCCGCCGAGGCCGGCTACGACGGCGAGGTCTTCGAGGTTGGCTCGCTCGGATAAGAGCTTGCGCGCGCCCGGCGCGCCAGGCGACACGCCTTGCCGACATCGGGGATTGTCGGCATCCTGCCGGGAAAATCCGGACGCCGTGACGTGGCGCGGAACCATCAGGGCAGAAAGCGCATGAGGATGGCCGGGCGCATCGGCGTAGCGATCGGGGCATGGCTGACGTTGCTCGCGACGTCAGCCTCGGCAGGCGCGCAAGGCAGCTTTCCGGATCATCCGATACGCATGATTGTTCCCTATTCGGTCGGCAGCGTGGTCGACGTGTTCGGGCGCATCGTGGCGCAGAACATGGCCGAGCAGTGGAAGGGAACCATCCTCAGTGAATCGAAATCCGGCGGCAACGGCTCCATCGCCGCGGAGGAGGTCGCACGCGCCGCACCCGACGGCTACACCTGGCTGGTGGTGACGACCTTCTTCACCGCAAGCCCGTCACTGAATGTGTCGCTGCGCTGGGATCCCGTGCGTGATTTCGTTCCGATCGGGCAAATATGCCGGGCGCCGAATTTCTTCATCGTTCCGACGACGCTCCCGGTAAAGAGCGTGGCCGAATATGTCGCGCTCGCGAAGGAAAAGCCGGGGAAGCTGAATTATAGCCATCCCGGCAAGGGATCGACCGGCCATCTCGGCTTCGAGCTGTTCAAGCGATCGGCCGGGATCGATGTTCCCGGTATCGGCTATCGCGGCTATCCGCAGATGGTGGCCGACATCTCCAGCGGGCTGATCACGTCGACCTTCCTGTCCGCCAATCAGGCGCTGGCACAGGTGCAGACGGGTACCATCCGGATTATCGCCGCCATCAACGATGGCCGTTCCAAATATTTTCCCGACGTGCCGACGCTGGCCGAGCAGGGCTACGCCGAGGCCCAGGTGATGCCGTGGTTCGGCATCGTCGTTCCCAAGGGCACGCCGGAGCCGATCGTCGAGCGTATCAGCCAGGCGCTCGACAAGGCGCTGGCGACGCCGGACGTGCGGCAGAAACTCGATCTGGCGGGGTGTCCGCCGCAGGCGGCCTCGCGCGCGGAGTTCGGTGCCATCATCAAGACCGACATCGCGCTGTGGGCAAAGGTCGTCAAGGAGGCGGGGATTCCGCCGGACTAAGCCGAAACCGCACCCCGAGGCGGGTTCCCCCCGGGGCGGATTGCAGAGTATAAGTAGACAGTTAGGAGCCGGTTCGCGACCCATGCCCTTCGCCGCCATCGTCCAACGAATACGGTCATTTTCGCTATCGATCGGCCAATTGACCTTTGGCGGCTTCCTATTGGTGCTCGCGGTCATCACCGCGACCAGTATGGCCAGCGTCATTGCCATCCGCCATATCGACGCGACCTTTGTCGAGCTGCAGCGGTTGCAGGATGTCGGCGATCTGGCCGAGGAGATCGACGGCCGCGTAAACGAGTTGCGGTTCGCCGCCCGCGATTTCGTCACCGACCCCAATGCGCAGTCCAGCCGGGTCGGCGAGGCGGCGGCGGCATTGAGCGCGCTGCTGAAAACGACGCGCCTGGAACTCGCTCCCGAACAGCAGGCCATGATCGACGGCGTGACGCAGCGCTTTGCGAACTACCGCGAAGGCATCGAGCACGTTACGGCCTTGATTGGTCGGCGCGCGGAGCTGGTTGCGGCATTGTCGCCGGTGCGCGAGCGGTTTGAAGCGGCGATCGCGGAAGTCACGGATCGGAACACCGCTCGAAGTTTATTCAAGGCCCAGAATCAGATCAACGCGGCGCTGCTGGCACGCGATCCCCTGGCCGCCGAGTATTCCGCGCAACGCATGCGGTCGCTACCGATCGATGATCCCACACTTCGTTCGGCGGCCGATGCCTATGCCGATGCGATCAGTTCGATTTCGGCAACCGAGGCGGAGATCGCCAAGCTCGATAAGGACGTGCTGGGGACCGAAGGCCGGCAGATCGGACGGGTGACCGATCTGTTGCGTGACGTGAGCGCAAGCCGGGGGCGCTTGCTGGCCAATGATTTCGCCAGGACGCTGCGTGATGATAAGTGGCAAAGCATTATCCTGGGCATCGCCGGCGTGCTGGTCGGGTTGGCGGCCGCTCTGTTCGTGGTGCGCCGGACCGTTCGTCCGCTCGGCGCTATCGCCAGGGCAATCCGCGCGCTTGCCGGCGGCGAGAAACACACCTCGATTCCCGCAACCGACGTGCGTAACGAGATCGGCGACATCGCGCGCGCCGCCGAGGTATTTCGCCGTTCGCTGGCCGACGTCGACGCCGCGCGCGAAGCGGCCATCCACGCATTGGCCGAACAACGCCTCGCCGAGGAGAGCTATCGCAAACTGTTCGAAGCTTCGGTCGACGGGATTTACGTGACGACGCCGGGCGGCACGCTCCTCAACGCCAACCCGGCGCTGGCGCGCATCATGGGCTACGAGACGCCGCAAGCATTGATCCGCGGCATCAGCGATATCGCGCACATGGTCTATGTCGATCCGTCGGCGCGGGCCGAATATCGCGCGCTGATGCGACGCGACGGCATGGTGCGCGAGTTCGAATACCAGGTTCGCCGGCGCGGTGGGGCGATCCTCTGGCTCTCCGACAGCGCGACCGTCGTGCGCGACGCTGACGGCGAGGTGATCCGCTACGAAGGAACGGTGCGCGATATCACCGACCAGAAACGCGCCGAGGATGCGATCGCCGAGGGCAGGCGGCTGCTACAGCAGGTGATCGATACCGTGCCGGCGGTGATCAACGTCAAGGACACCCAACTCCGCTATGTCCTGATGAACCGCTATATGGCGGGCATTTTCGCCATCGAGCCGGCGGACGCGATCGGCCGAACCACCAGCGATCTAATGTCCCGCTATGGTTCCCAAAAGACCGACGAAAACGACAGACGCGTGCTGGCGACCGGCAAGGGACTCGGATTTTACGAAGAGGAATACGCCGATTCGGCCGGCAATTTGCGGCAATGGCTTGTGAACAAGCTGCCTCTGCTGGACGCCGACGGCGAAATCGAGAGCATCGTTACCGTCGCGCTCGATATCGGCGAGCGCAAACGCGGCGAACTGGAGATGCGCAAGGCGAAGGACTCCGCCGAGGCCGCATTGCGCAATCTCAGGGAGACCCAGAATTCGCTGATCGAGGCGGAAAAGCTCGCGGCGCTCGGACGACTGGTGGCGGGCGTCGCCCATGAGGTCAATAATCCCGTCGGCATCAGTCTGACGGTGGCCTCGTCGCTGGAGCGCAAGACGGCGCTGTTTACCGCGGAAGTCGAGCGCGGCGTCCTCAGGCGCTCTCGCCTTACCGATTTTCTCGAAACCAGCCGCGATGCGTCATCGCAACTGGTGGCAAACCTCAATCGCGCGGCCGAATTGATCCAGTCCTTCAAGCAGGTGGCGGCCGATCGGAACTATTCGGATCAGCGCAGCTTCGATCTCGGCGACCTGACCGAGCAGGTCGTGCTCAGCCTGCGGCCGGGACTGCGAAAACACCATCTGACGCTCACCGTCGACTGTCAGCCCAACCTCACCATGAACAGCTATCCGGGCCCTTATGGACAGGTGCTCACCAACCTATTCCTCAATGCGGTCGCACACGCCTTTCCGGACGGGCGGCCCGGAGCGGTCGACATTCAGGTGCGCGAGTCCGGCAAGGACAATGTCGAGATCATTTTTTCCGACGATGGATGTGGCATGAGCCTCGACGTCCGGCGCCGGGCGTTCGATCCGTTCTTCACGACCCGCCGCGACCAGGGCGGCACCGGGCTCGGCCTGCATATCGTCTACAGCATCGTGACCAATCGCCTGGGCGGCCGCCTCGACCTCAATTCCGAGCCGGGCAAAGGCACCCGAATCCAGATCATTCTTCCCAAGGTGGCCCCGCTGGAACAAGCGGCCGAATAGCCGGTCGATTTGCGGTCCTGCAACGCGACCGTTCCGGAACAGCGGCTATTAGGCTTCGGCCAGAAAACGCAAGGTCGCCCTGAAAATCTGGCTGGCCTTGCCGACGAGCGCGGTTCCATCCATCACGGCCGCGGTGTCGGTGAATGTGCCGGAGACGCCGATGCCGACCGGATTTGGACCGCCGAACAACGGGTTGGCATCCGGGCTACGGGTATGGCTCTGGACCAGGACCTCGCCCTTGAACGTGCTGCCCTTCACCATGTAGCTGCCGACATAATACAGGTAGGCATCGCCCCCGAGGATCTGGCCATCGCGGAACATGACTACGCCGCTACCCTTGCCGGATCGGCCGTCCTGCAGCGTGACATGGATCGAATATAGACCGTTCTTCATAGTGTCCCGATCGCAACTGTGTCCCAATTGCCGCCTCTGCGCCGGCGAAACAGGATTCCCCCGTTGCTCAAGCGCCACGGTTCCTTATTTTAAATACGGCGCCGCCCAGAAAGGTTTCGTTGGGCCGTCTCAGGCCCCGTGAAACGAAGAACCGAAGCTGACCGTCCGGCGCGCCATCCGCCGGATCGCCGCCACATCCTGCGCTAGCGCCCCGACTTCTCACGCATATTTTTTGTCGCGCTCAAGCAATTCGATTGAAATGCCCTGGGGGCCACGAATGAAACAAATACGAACGCCGGGCCGAATCGTGGTCGGCTCCTTGGTGAATTCCACGCCTTTGGCCTTGATCTCGGCCGCCACCGCATCGATGTCCTTCACCGTCAGGCCGAAGTGATCGAGGCCTTGGTAGGGCGTGACCGGCGCAGTGTTAACGCCATCTCCCGGAGCAACCGGCGCTATGAAAACATCGGCGCCGCCGAGTTTGACGTCAATTCGGCCCGGGCTTCTGAGAATCACGCCACCCAGGATGTTTTCCAGCCATGCGGCAGTCGCCTCCGGGTCGGGGCTGCGCAAATGGACATGGTCCCAGGTTACGATCGGCATCGTTGGTTTCCCTCTTGGCGGACATCGCGGCGCTTGTTCCGACGCTGCCGTCCATTGGCGCACGGAGCACTACTCCCGGTAAATTTAACGGCCGGATTCCCGGATGGCTATACCTCTTAGCCTTGGGCGGCCCCGATTTCATTGCATGCCGACGCGCTACCACCGGTGGGCGCAACCTTTCCAGGTTTTACGAATTGATGAAGTTGCGGCAAGAACCGCTTTCGCAGTCGTGTTTGGCACCGCGCGTCGCCTTGCGATGGGGTAACCATGAACACAGGGCTGTATCGTCTGGAATTTGCAAGGCTGGGCGCTACCGGTCGCTTGTTTTCGGGCAAGTTCCGCGGTTACGAGCACTACCGTTTGGCGGTGGCCGGGCTGGCGCTGATCCTTGCCGCGTTGGGAGGGTGGATGATGATGCCGTCCGGTCCCGGTGCTCCCGAGGTGGTCGACGAGGCGGCAAGCGAACCGGTGCGCCTGGAGACGGCCGCCGCACCCGCGACAGCTTCGGTCCAGGAGGGGAGCGCGCCTCATCAGGAGACCACGTCGGAAGGCGCGGGACTGGATGGCTTGACCATCTCGTCGCAGCGCTGGCGGCGAGGTGGTCTGGGCTCGAAAGCGTTGGTCACCTTTACGCTTCGCAACCGCAACGAATATGCGATCAAAGACATCGAGATCCACTGTGCCTTCGGCCGCAGGGACGGCAGCTACGTGACCAGCCGCACTCGCATCATCCATGAAACGGTCAAAATGAGGAGCAGAAAGACCTTCAGCAGCATCCACATCGGCTACGTTAATGTTAACGCCGATCGCGCCAGATGCTCGCTGGTGAACGCCAGCGCCATTTGATTTAACCAGGTCAGTCCGGGCGCCGGGACACTGGGCGACGACATTTCTGTTCACGAAGCAGCGATAATGCCCTGTTCCTTTGAACCAAGCGGGTCAGGCGGGAACTAACTAAACGACAATAGGTTGTGCGAGTGCGCGGTTGCGTGGGGAGTTAATCCAATGCCCTTGGCGCGATATTTCATGTTTGTCGGAGGTGTCCTGCTCGCGCTGCTCTTCATTGTCGGCGCGGAGTTGCCGAAGCAACCTGCTGTGGAGATAGCTGACACGGCGGCGGAGCTGCCGACGATACGGATACATACGGACAGGAAATGGCCCGAGCCGGTGGTTTTCGACACCAATATTTCGGCCGAAACGCAACCGACCATCATGCTTCTAAAGGGGGCAAGCGCCCAGCCGGCGCCGGCCAATGCAGCTGATGGCAGCCCGCCGGACCTTCAGGCCAAGGCGCGCGTGCGGGAAGCCTTCGCACAGTTCCAGCTGGCCGAGTCGAAGCAAGCTCAGCATGTCGATCCCAAGAAGCCCGAAATGAAGCGACCCGTGAAGCGGAGGGTTGCAAGAAGGCATGCGCCCCAATCAACTATATTGATTGCGCAGCAGCCGACATTCGGGTTTTTCGGCAAAAGCATCTGGTGATCCGCCAAGCCATGTTTGACGCCCGGCGTTACTAAATCGGTTCAGGCAAACCGTGACTGGCGTTCTCGGAACGCTGCGTCGAATTCCTCTCAAGTTCAATCTTAACTGGATATCCCGCGATTGGCCGGGCGCAAGCTTGGATGCCCGCTCAACGCGTTCTTCGCTTGCTGGGCGCTATTCGGGCGGCTTGCTCGGCTAGAAAAAGTCGGAGCCGAGGGCCACGCCGCAGACTATCAGCAACAATGATACCAGCAGCCCGGTACCACAAAACAGAGCGAGCATCTTGAGATTGGCGGTTTCGGGTGATTCGTTGAAAAGCGCGCGTGCGATGACGATGGCAAGGGCGGTCATTGAGGCCTCCAAATCCGGCAATCCAGGGAAGGGACCGATCTCGCTACCCTAGTCCTGCTGACGCGCAGGCGATATGAAGCGGATCACATCAATAGGCGGACTGCACGATACAGTGCGAGCACAATGACAATTCGCCGCGTTTCGACGACAAGGTCGGTCTTGTCGGTAGCGTCGATTCAGCGGATGGCGTCGCCTGAAGCGTAGCCAGAAGTTGCGCTTCCCAGGAAAGACGATTGAAGCGAGCGCGCGACGGAATACCAAATGGATCGGGACCTGGATTGATCGCCATGTCATTGGACTTCGCCCAATCCACCGCATCATGTCCGGTGATCACGCGGACATAATCTTCCGTCTCCTGGGGTAACTGGCTTTTGCCGGCGAGCCAGCGACGAACCCGTTCCGGACCGGCATTATAGGCGGCGGCGGCCAAACCGAGATTGCCGAACTGAGTCCGGAGTTCGTTCAGAAGCTCGGCGGATTTCGGCAATGCCTCGGCGGGGTCGAATGGATCCTTCAAACCCCTGTCGCTCGCCGTACCCGGCATGAATTGCGCGATCCCCTGCGCGCCTGCGGGACTTACAGAGTTGGGATTAAATCCGCTCTCTTGCCGGATCAACCGTAGAAAATAGTCTGTCGGCAACGTGTGCCGGGTTGCGGCCTGTTCCGCCATCTCCTTCAGCGCGGAATTGTTTTCGATAGGTGGATGCGCGGGAGTGAGGGTCGGTTGTCGCCTGATGCGTAGGGTCAAGCCCGGACGGGCCTGGACAATCGAGACTTCACTGACAACGCGGCTCGCGCCCGTCGGCAACGGATTCGCAAACGAGGCGCTCGGCAATGTGATCGTGGCGAGCAGAACGCAGAACGCCGCCAACAAGGTGCTCATCGCAAGCTGATGAGTCCGTATCGCGCGATCGCGTTTGCGAGCCGGCCAAATTGCGCTATCGTCGCAACAACCGTCTTGCAAGAATCCGGCGCGGTACACGGGTTTGCTGCCGGTGCCTCCTTCGTACAAGGAATTTAGCGATGATAACACGGGCATGGATGTTGGTCGCCGTTGCGATGCTACCAGCCGTGTTTTCGAGTAAGGCACATTCGCAGTCGGCGCAGCCCACCGAGGCGCTTGCTTCGGATGTCTACATTCAACAATCACGCGGTCTCGTTGCCCCCAGCACGAAGCTTCAGAAGCCGCCACCGGAAGCGCTAACGAACACGGTGGCTCCGAGTACCGGCCCGACGGCCCCGATAACGTGTAACGCCCAGAATGCATCGTCGCAGGCGTGTTATACGGCCACCCAGCAGGCACGCCCGGCCTCCCGATAGTTTGGCGAAGGCACCTCAAGTTTTCGGCGCAGCCTGTGCGTTGGCTTGAATGAAGCTGGCTTTGCGCTGCTTTTCGAGCTCGCGCATGAACGCCGCGCCGGCGACCTGATCCTTGAACTGCCACAGATTGTTCTTCACGCCTTCGAAGATCAGCGCATAGACCGCGAGCTGGATGCCTTCGCGAACCCCTAAAGTAGCCGGAGAATTCTTGGTGAAGCCAAGTTCGGCCTGCAGGAGCTGATCGACAGCGGCGAACTGGAACGCCGTTCCGTTGACCTGGATCGAATAGATCGTCTTGGTGGTCGTGACCGACGCCAAGACACGACCGCTTTGCACGCTCACGGCGCGCAGCGCGACGGTGATGATGTCCTGGCGATATTGGGTGCTGGCGCCTATGCCCAGATAGTTGGCGCCGATACCGCCGGTCGTTTCGTCGCTGTCGTAACCGATCACGCCGCCTTCCATCAAAATGCCGGCGAAGCGAAGCGGGGGAAGGCTCGGTGCCTTGTCACCTTCGGCTGCGGTGCGGGTATTCTGGATAATCTGGCGTTCTTGAAGCAACGGTTGCAAGTCGTTGCGCTCGACGACATCGAACCAAGCGCCTCCGCCGGCCTTGGTGAGTACGTCGATCAGAACGGCGCTGGCCCCTTGCGTCAGGGCGCGCGAGAATTCCGCGAAATTGTCGTTCGGTTTGTTCTGCCCGGTGAGGTCGGGGAAATTGTAGACCGAAACGTCAAGCTTCCGCCGCGGGGCAGGCAGGCTCTCGAGAACGATGCCGGTCTTGGTGTCCGGGACGAGGGTGGCCGGATGCGCCATGGGGTCCTGAGCCGAGCCGGTCATGCAACCGCCCAAGCTTAACGAGAGCATCGCCAAAGACGCGATACTCCGCAGATGTCTATTCATGATCTGAAATCCAGCGAGCTTCGAAATCCGGCAAGTCTGACGTCTAGGGGGACGAGGGGATGACGATGACGGGCGAGCCGCCGCCGTTATTGCCGCCGCCGCCGTTGCCGAGGTTGTTGCCGAGATTGCTCAAGGCATTGTTGAGACCTGACAAGTCGGGTCCTTGCGGGCCGGATTTGACGCCTTCTCCCTGCGCCTGCGCCGTGGAAAGCAGGAAGCTGCCATTGAGCGGATTGCCGCCGAACGACGGACTGACGGGATGATAAACCATTTCGGATGCCGACGCGGGAGCAGACGCTTCCGCAACGATCGCGACGATCGCGGCAATTACCCAATATTTTCTGCTCATTTGCAAATCCATCCGTTGAAAAGTTTTGAGGTCATCGTTTGATCAGCAGGCTGCCGTTGGGCAGCCGCGCAATCAACATGTTGACCGGCGCCGCGCCTCGGGGCTGAAACACACCGATGGACATGCCTTGCGTGTTGATCAAGTTGAGATTGGATAAATCGCCGCCAGCCTGCCACACGCCGACATTGTTGTTCTTGCCACCGATCACGCCGACATTGGAGAAATTATTTCCGCCGGATTGCGATTGTAGAACCCGGTTGAAACTTCCGATTTGCAACGTTTGAGCAAAGTTGCCGTTGCGTGCCGGCGTCGCCGTTTCCGGCGTGGCAACGAAAGCAGTTTGGCTTGGCGTGTACTGGAATACCGGGACTGTTTGCGTCGGCTGCGGAGCGTTCGTTGATGTGAATCCAGACGATCGAGGATTGACCTGGGTGATATAGGCCGACTGCCCAAACGCTCCGGGGGATGCGGCCAGCATCGAGGTCGCGACCAGTGTGGCCTGTAGTAACCTGATGCTTTTTACGGTGAAGTGCACGTAAATCTCCCTTGGTCTGATTGAAGCGAAAGCTCGGCGCGATAGTGTCCGATCGCCGAACGATCGAGAATGAGGGTCGTCAAAACTTGTTCTGGCTCGCCTTGCAAAGCGAACTCTCCGCTTTGAGTGTTGTTGCTTTCGCCCGTTGAACTCCGCTTGGCGACAAGGAAGCTGTATTGTCCCGCAATCGGCTTGGCAGAACGCACGACCGCCTCGAGCTTGAGGAAGTCCCTGTCAGGCTGAGCTCTAATCACACATTCTATTCCAGCGGTGGGTGGGACGGGGACTGGCATTGCGCTCATTCGAGTTCGTTGTCCAGAAAGGACTACCCAGCGGCGATCGTCGTCTGCGCTCATGAGTAGAGACGGTTGGTTGCCGTTTTCTGACAGCCGCCGACTTCCCCGCTGAATTTAATCGAAATCTCTAAGGTCGTTATGTAACAGTCGTGTAACAGTGATGATTGCAACAAAAAATCGCCTAACAAATGGGTTCAGCGGGTTGTGGTTTTCGCTTCAACAACGATCGTTCCGCTCATGCCGACCATTGCCGACCTTGTGAATAGCGGGGCTATCGTGAGGATCGAGGTCGATCTTGCGCCGCCCGCCCAGCCGATGCGGTTGCTCTATGGCACTCCGCCATTTGTCGAATGGCTACGCGGAGTTTTGCAGAGTACTCAACCGATACAGCTGCTCGGTCCTATCTCTCCTGCCGAACAGATTGACGATCTTTTCCATTCCTTCTTGAGCGGCGAGCAGCTGATCTTTACAAGGCAGTTTCGAGTCATCCGATCGGAAGAGAATGCGGTCTGGGAATTGAAGACGCCCGATGTCCGAATCTTCGGATGGTTTGTTGCGAAGGATTGCTTTGTCGCCGTGTTCGGCAATTGGGCTGACACAATCAAGGACCATGATCTCTATCGGGGTTACCGCATCGCAATCCGCAGGCTGCGCCGCGAACTCGGTATCGATGCGACGTTGTGTGTGAAGGGAGTTTCGCCTGATGACGTTCTTTCGCTTTGATATCGGCGAACGATCCCGAACCGCCGGCAGGTTCATCGGACGGGTTCGCAGAGAACTCCTCAGAGCCGTCACGGAAGAGAAGCAGGCCGGTCTGACCCAGCAGGAACTCGCGCGGCGGCTGGAAAGCCGCCGTTCCAATATCAACCGTCAGTTGTCGGGTGAAGCCGAGATAACGTTACGGTCGTTAGCCGACTTCGCGTGGGCGCTCGACCGGGAAATCACGTTTGAATTGCGTCGCCCTGACCAGGCGGAAGGGCAGAATATCGCGCCGATGACCTCGACGATCGGTCACATGCCGATCAGGATCATCGCACCGAAGAACACGAACGGTTAGGCCGGCGTTACCCGACGGCCATCAGTTGCGCGATGCCCAGTCCGGCAAAGAAGGCGCCGCGCAAGACGCTTACCTGAGCCAGCAAAACAAGTAGGCGGCGGGCATCGCCCGCCGCCTGATCTTGTTACTTCTGCGTAACGACCGCGACGTTGTGCGAGCCGTACTGCGCGGTTACCGAGGCGTTTGACACGTTCGCGCCGGTCGCTTGAGAGACCGTGGCGACGTTGCCGTAACCAACCTGCAATGCGACCTGCGCATTGTTGCCGGCGCTCGCCTGCAGACCGGTGGACTGCGTGGCGTTCACGGTATTGGAGCCGCCAACCTGGCTGATGAACGAGCCGTTGTCGCCCGCCGCAAGCGGTACCGCCATCGCCTGGTTAACCGTGGCCTTGTTCAAGGCGCCGATCTGCGCGGTCACGGCACCGTTGTTGCCGTTGCCGGTGCCCAGGGCCTGCGTGCTCTGGTTGATGGTGGCGCTGTTCTTGAAACCAGCCTGGAACGTGGCCTGGGCGTTGCCGCCGTTGGTCTGGGTGATATTGGCGCCGTTCTGGTTGCCGGCCTGGCTGACGAACGAAGCGTTGGTATCGTTCGCAGCCTGGGCTGCGGTCGTCGCACCGAAATTGCCGGCGGTGTTGCCGCCCTGGTTTACCGAGACGTTGTTGCCGTAGCCGGCCTGAACGGTCGCGGACGCGTTATATGTACCGGGCTGTACCGAGAAGCCTTTTCCGGCGCCCGATCCGTTCTGCTTGATGTTCGCCTGGTTTTCGCTGCCGAACTGGAGCGAGGCCGAAGCGTTGCCATAACCGTTCGCGTTGCTGAAGTCGCCGCTGGCGTCCGCGGTCTTCTGCGACGTGACGACATGGTTGTTGTCGCCGAACTGTCCCGTGAACGACGTGTTGGCACCGCCGACCACCGCGCCCGGGGTAGGCGTGATAGCGCTGTCGGACTGCTTGACGGTCGACACGTTGTTCGAGCCGGCCTGCACCGTAGCCTGGTTGTTCTGGCCGCCAGTCTGCTTGGCGGTGACGTTGTTGCTGGTACCGAACTGGGCGCTGAAGGAGTTGTTTGCGTAGGTGACGCCGGTCGCCTGCGAGTTCGGCGGGGTGTTGGTCTGGGTGGTCTTGGCGGAGTTGAAGTCTCCGGCCTGGACGTTGCCCGAGCTGTTCAGTCCGTTCGCGAGCTTGCTGACTTGCGTCGTTTGCACGTCATTGGCTCTGCCGGCCTGGAACGTGCCCTGGTTGTTGTTGCCGTTCTTCTGGGAGATCGTCGCTGTGTTGGCGTTGCCGATCTGGAAGTTGGCGGAGTTGTTCGCGGCGGCCGCGGTCGCGCCTTTTTGCGTGCTCAACACAGAGTTGAACTGTCCGGCCTGAACTGTCGCCTGGTTGTTGTTGCCATGCTTTTGCGAGACCGTTGCGTTATTGTGAACGCCGACCTGTTCGATGAACGATTCGTTGGCCGGGGCGGCCGATGCGGCATAAGCGGCCGGCGCGCTCGCCAGGACGAGCGCCAAAGCAGTCATCATTTTCATGGGATGGGTAGTCCTATATTTTCCAAAGTGGGGTCAGCGGGGATCGCTGCCCTCGACGCGCCTTAAAACATTCTTAACCTAACAAGCGGATGACAGTTTTGATGCACTACTTGTTAAGGTTTACGTGCTCTGCAGCGTCCAGAAGGCACGTGCCAATGCACGCAAAAGCAGACGCCCAATTGCGTGCTTGCGGCCGCCGGTAACTGTTGAATTAAGAATCAGGAAGCGTGTTCGATACGCAGCGAGCCAAGTCGGATCTCTTGATCCGAGTTGACTATTGCGCGGACGCGCATGAGGCCCGCGTTGCGCAACTCGAGTGGCGTAAAAATAAGGCTCGTCGCTGCGACAATGAACAATGGCGCGGAGGTATCGGTCTTCAAGTTTGCGACCAGCTGGGTTTGGTCGTGATGCTCCGGAGTTTCAATCGGCTCTTCAAAAAATGGCTTTTCGTCGCCGGGTAGATAGCACTGGACGACAATCGAACTGAAGGGCTGTGACGCCGGTGAAAGGATATGTGTGTGAACGCATAATTTTGGTAGCACGAGCGGAAAGTTGCCTGAAATGAAAATAACGCCGTTATAGCAGCCGACGAAGCTCAGCTTGCCGCCGGGCTCGTTTCGAATGTCGTCGCAGAAGATAGAATATCCGTATCGATTCATTCGCAAGAGCCGCTGGGTCTGCGCAATCCAGTCAACAGACTGCTTCATCAGCCGCCGTCTTGTCTGAGCAATGTGACAGCAACATTACGACGCCGGTTCCTTTTTAATAATGAAATCGGACTTGCCGGGAATAAAGGTGGATAGATCGAAGCTATTTTTGGATCATCCACAATCGAGGCCGCCGGCGCCAAATTCCGTTCAACGAAAATCCGAACGACGCGATATAGGCTGCGCATGGACGCAAGCCGCAACCGGTTCGCGGTGCCGAGGCTGCAACGCAATGCCGACGGGCATTAATGCCGCCATTATGCGGCGATGACTTGCACCATCTCGCTTCCCTATGCGGCTTTATCTACTGTAGCTGGGCTGTCGTTTGACAGGCGTTTCTCTGGTGAGACGACATCAGTTTGACTGGGCGTCGATTGCGCGGAGGAAAAACGACGGTCGGCGCTGATCGCGTGAGGGCATCGATCGCGCCCCGCTTTACTTTCGAGGTCGGCTAAATCGGGCTCGTCCCGAACCAGCGATCATCACAGATCCAACACAGCCCGGTTGCGTGGGGCCTGATCGTCGGCGCGTCCAGTGATCTCCACGTCGGCTCTCAGGTATAGGTTAAAATGGTGACAGCATGGCTTCTTCTCGGACGATAACAGCGGGCGATCGGATCATCGAACCCATGATTGAGCTAGCGCGCTGCTCGAAGCAGCAGCGCATCGTCATCGCGGGCGCCAAGAGCGTCGAGTTGATGCTGGAACTCAGTCAGCGCGGATTTCTTCACGTCGCGGGCATGGCGAATTGCGGCCTTCCGGCAGGCCAGTACGACGTTGCGCTGGTCGATTGGCGTCGGCGCACATTCCTGGCCCTTGAGACCGCGCTCGATCGGCTGGTGAAATTTCTCGGTCCGGCCGGCCAGTTGGTGGTCTGGGTTGATCCACAAAAGGCGGCGGCCAATGACACCCTTCGTGCCGCGCTGGAGCGGCGCGGCTTCATTATCGAGGCCGGATCCGTTCACGAGTGCGGCTGTGCCTTCGCAGGCCGACGCGCCGACATGACGCCGCTCCGCAAGGCGGCGTAACGGCCGGCCGCATCGCTAGCGAACTTCTTGTTTGCCAGCAAACGGCGACCGTGCCATCGATGGCATTGGGGAAATCCGGCACGCAATATGGAAACCAGAGCACCAGTTCCGCGCGCCATCCTCGTCGGCGTCCAGCTCCCGGGCGTCGATGACGCCGCGCATGCGGCGAGTATGGAGGAATTGGGCCGCCTGGTGAAAACGCTGGGTTACCAGGTTGTCGGCACGTTTTCGCAAAAGCGCGACGAGATCGGCGGCACGACCGTACTCGGAAAAGGGCGGCTCGAAGAGCTTGCGGCAATGACCGGCGGAACCGGTGAAATCCGCTCAATGGCTATTGCCCGGAAGTCGAAGGCGCGTGAGCGGTTCGAACAACGCGACGATCAGAAGCCGCCGGTGCTGCGCACCGAGCCCGACCCGGAGGCGCAGCCGGGGCCGGAATTTGTGATCGTCGATAACGATATCTCGCCGAACCAGGCTCGCAACCTCGAGCGTGCGACCGGTGCGCAAGTGCTCGATCGGACCGGCGTCATCGTCGAGATTTTTCATCGCCATGCGCGCAGCCGCGAGGCGAAGCTGCAGGTTGAGATGGCGCGTTTGAAATACGTCGCGCCAAGGCTGCAGGAATCGTCGGGCGGCGGCGGGCGCCAGCAGGGACCCGGCTCCGGCGAGACCGAGCTCGAACTC
Organism: uncultured Alphaproteobacteria bacterium; assembly: GCA_963756215.1. GTDB lineage: Bacteria > Pseudomonadota > Alphaproteobacteria > Rhizobiales > Xanthobacteraceae > Bradyrhizobium. The sequence continues at coordinate 75,052 of CAVWMY010000012.1, forward strand.
GATCGCCGCAAGATCCGCGATCGGGTCTCCGAGTTGAAGGCCCAGATCGAGGAGATTCAGCGGGACAACGAGCAGCGCCGGTCAGCGCGACGCGACCAGCTCAGGGTTGCGCTGGTCGGCTACACCAACGCCGGCAAGTCTTCGCTGATGCGCGCGCTCACCGGGAGCGGGGTGTTGGTTGCGGACAAGCTCTTCGCGACGCTCGACACCACGGTTCGGGCGCTGCAGCCCGAAACCAGGCCCCGCGTGCTGGTCTCCGACACGGTCGGCTTCATCAAGAAGCTGCCGCACGATCTGGTCGCGTCGTTCCGCTCTACGCTCGCCGAAGCCCTCGAAGCCTCGCTGTTGCTGTTCGTCGTGGATGCTTCCGATCCTACCTACGAATCTCAGCTCGAGGTAAGCCGCGACGTACTGCGCGAGATCGGCGCGGAAGGCGTCCCGTCGTATCTGCTCCTCAACAAGATCGATCGCGTCGGCGAAGCGGACCGCGCGGCTCTTCGCGAGAAGCATCCCGATGCGATCCAGCTCAGCGCCGAATCGCCTGACGACGTTGCCGTACTGCGGCAGACCATTATCGCGTTCTTCGAGGCCGCGATGGTGGATGACCAGCTGGTGCTGCCGTATGCGAAGCAGGGCATGCTCAGCGATGTCTACGAGAACGTCCGCGTGCTCTCGGAGGACTACAACACCGTAGGCCGGATCATCAAGCTGCGCGGCCTTCCGAGCGCGATCGCGCGACTGCGCCGAACCATGGCCGCTTCGTGAGAAGCTCGGACGGCGGTCGGCTTGTGGGCCGCTACGGCTCGGGCCAAGGCCCGGATTGAGGTGGCTTGTAGCGGGGATCGCCCTCACATCGCCGCGTGCGGGGTATTGAAAAGTCCGTAGCCAAATGCGAACAAGTTTGCGGGGCGTGCCGGGACGCAACAGGGCAGGGCGTTCTGGCATGCACCGTAAGTCGTTGAAAAGACTGATGCGCTCGTAGCTCAGCTGGATAGAGCATCGGATTTCGATTCCGAGGGTCGGGAGTTCGAATCTCTCCGAGCGCGCCAGATTGTCATCATATACCGGCGGCGGACAGCTGTGCAGCGGCCTCCCGCGTCGCTCGATTGTTCGGTGGACCCGGGGCGTCGGCTACCGCGCCGGCCTGCCGACGCGCGCCGATGGTTGGGACTTTGTCAGGGCTTCTTTTTGGCGGGCTTGCCCGAAGCGGCGGCCTTCTCCGGAGCTTGCTCGGCGGCCTTCTTCATGGATCGCGCGTAGCTATCTGCCGCGTTGTCGGCGGAGATCAGCAAGCGCTTGGCCGCAGCGGTCGCGTATAGAACGGTGTTCTTCGCGATCAGCTTGTAGCGCTGCTTGGTCTCCTTGCTCGTAGCCTTGGCCGCCATCGCCATATACCGGCCGTGCCGTTTCTTCGCGGCTTCCATGAGGTCCTTGTTCTTCTTCCTGGCGATCGATCGGATCAGGACATCGAGGTCTGCTTCGGCCATTCCCCACCTTCATGAATTTGGCGATGATCGACTGTGCTACACCGATTGTGCATTGCCAATCCAGCAGGAAACGGAAGTGCCCGTCATGACAAGCCGGGCGGCTGCGGCCCAATCGACACGCCATGTTGCAATTGAGGCCACGACGGACCGCGATGGTCGACGCTTCCGCGGTGCATCGGTCACGGCCATGAAGGGGTCGAAACCAGTCCGGATGGCGGATTGTAGCCTCGATTTGCAAGCTTGAGGGATCAAGAGCGCAAATCCGCGATTGGTTTTCCGAGCCGATCGGCTTCATTTACGGGATCAAGGTCACCAGTGCCGAAGGCACGCGAACCTGATGTCGTATTATCCAGAATCCTGGTCCCGAAGAGTTTTCTAGAAAGTCTTCCCGCTGGCACCGGTTCGGCGGCTTGTTGCCATGTAGCGGTGGGTTGCGCTTTTAACGATTGCCGCGCCCGATCCCTTCAGGCATCAGACCGGCAATGAACAACAAAACTGACAGCCTTGCCGCGCGCGCGGCGCCCGCGATCTTCGTCGTGCTCTGGAGCACCGGTTTTATCGGCACAAAATACGTGTTGCGCGGCGCGGAGCCGCTGACCTATCTCGCCATCCGCATGGTGCTGGTGGTCGGCCTGATGGCGATCATCGCGGCCATCGCGCGGCCGAGATGGCCTGATCGGGTGGGCGTTGGCCACAGCATCGTCGCCGGCCTCCTGGTGCATGGATTTTATCTGGGCGGGACCGCGGTCGCGATCGCCCATTCGGTCCCCGCGGGGCTTTCGGCGTTGATCCCTGGCCTGCAACCGATTCTGACCTCGACCTTGGCGAACCGCTGGCTCGGTGAACGCGTTACGCCGCTGCAATGGGCCGGGCTGCTGCTTGGGCTCGGGGGCGTGGTGCTGATCCTGCACGACCGACCAATGGACGGGGCGGTGGGGTGGGGGTGGTTCGCGTCCGGCGTGTCGCTGGTCAGCATCACCCTGGGGACGCTCTATCAGCGGCGCTATTGCGGGCGGATCGACTGGCGCGCCGGCAACCTCATCCAATACGTCGCGGTGGCGATCCTGTTTGCGGCAAGCGCCTGGCTGTTCGAAAGCCGCGTGGTGCACTGGACCGCCGAGTTCGTTCTTTCGTTGCTCTGGCTCGCCGTGGTGCTGTCGATCGGGTCGATCGGGCTGTTGTATTGGCTGATCCGGCGCTCGGCGGCGACCTCGGTCGCGAGCCTGTTCTATCTGGTGCCGGCGGTAACCGCGATCATGGCCTATGCGCTGTTCGGCGAGCGGCTCGACCATGTTGCGATCGCGGGCTTGGTTGCATGTGCTGCCGCGGTGTTCCTGGTCAACCGCCGTGCGCTGGCCTGACATGTCGTGGCAGTGATTCCAAAAGCAAAACCTCCGGGCTTTTGGCCCGGAGGTTTCGCCGCGCGCCGCTTGTTTCAGCGCTTCGACTTCTTGGCTTTCTTTTTCTTGGCCTTGGCAGCCTTTTTCACGGTTTTCTTGACGGCCTTCTTGGTCCCCTTGGCCGATTTCTTCGCGGCCTTCTTGGCTTTCTTGGCCTTGGTGGCCTTTTTCGCTTTCTTGGCCTTCTTCCCCGTCACTTTTTTCGCAACCTTCTTGGCCGCTTTCCTGACCTTCTTCGCAGCCGTCTTGGCGACTTCCGTCGTTGCCGTCGCCGCGCCGCTCACCGCGTCGGTCATCTGTTCGATAATCGATTTGTCGTCGTCCATTTCATCCCCCGAGGTTTAACGATGCAACGACGATAGCGAGATTTTTTCGCACGTCAAACAGACGCCTTGGATTCAGGCGTTGCGGACTTCGGCATAGGCGGCGAGCGCCCGTTCGCGGCCGACCTTGTGGTCCACGATCGGTAGCGGATACGTGGCGCCGAGTCGGACGCCCGCAGCCTCGCACTCGAGCGGTGTCGCGCGCCAGGGCTGATGGATCACGCCGTCTGGCAGTTGCGCGAGCTCCGGTACCCAGCGCCGTACATACGCACCGCTTGGATCGAACTTCTCGCCCTGCAGGACGGGATTGAAGACGCGGAAATACGGCGCGGCATCGGCGCCGGACCCGGCGACCCACTGCCAGTTTGCCGGATTGCTGCCGGGGTCGGCATCGACCAGCGTGTCCCAGAACCATCGCTCACCCGCACGCCAGTCGATCAGGAGATGCTTGACCAGGAACGATGCGGTGACCATGCGCACCCGGTTGTGCATGGCGCCGGTGTGCCAGAGTTCGCGCATCCCGGCATCGACCAGTGGATAGCCGGTGCGGCCCCGTTGCCAGGCCCGCAACGCGCGCTCGTCTTGCCGCCAAGGAAAGCGGTCGAAGGCGGGCTGCAGATTGCGCGTCGCCAGGTCCGGCGTGTCGAACAGCAGATGGCGGCAGAATTCGCGCCAGCCCAGTTCGCTGAGGAATTTGTCGGTGTCGGAGGCAAGCGAGTCGCGAGCGTCGGCGGCAAAGCGCGCGGCGTGCCAGATCTGGCGCGGGCTGATCTCGCCAAAACGCAGGTGCGGCGACAGCCCTGATGTCCCGGCGCGATCAGGCCGGTCGCGGTCGGTCGAATACCCGGCCAGCGTCCTTCCGAGAAACGCCGCGAGTCGCGCATGGGCCGATCTGTCGCCGGGGGTCCAACTTTCGCGAAATCCTCCGGCCCAATCCGGATTTGTCGGTTCAAGGCCCCAGCCTTCGAGCGGCTCGCTGGGAATGTCCGGCGCCGAGCCCAGAGAATTTGGCGCCGGCAACGGCTTGGGCGGGTCTCCCAGAGCCTGCACCCGCTTCCAGAACGGCGTAAAGACCCGCAAGCCCCGGCCGTCCTTGTTGCGGATGCGGTCCGGGGAAGCCAGGAGATCGCCGGGCAGGCTGTGGGCGGCGACGCCGATGGCCTTGAGGTGAGCGGTGACCTCGCCGGCCACCGCCTGATACGGAGCCTGCGAGATATCATTCCAGAATACGGCGCCAGCACCGACCTCGCGCGCCAGACTGGCGATGGTCGTTGCGGCGGGCCCCCTTCGCAGCACCAGTGAGGCGCCGATTGCTCGCAGGCTTCCCTGCAGGGATCGCAGCGACTGCGCAAGCCACCAGCGCGCCGCATCGCCGAGCGGCCGACCGCCGGGCGGTCCGGTTTCGTCGAACACATAAAGGCAAATCACGCCCGCGCCGGTCCGGGAAGCGGCATGCAGGGCCGGGTGATCGGCAAGCCGGAGGTCGTCGCGAAACCAGACGATACAGGGAGACCCGGACTGGTTGGCCATCGCTGAATTCAACCGCCGAGGCGCTTCTTTGGTTCCTCGCGTGCGGACCTAGGCTCCACGGGCTTGCGGTCCGGGCGGGCGGCGATCAAGCTTTGCGAGGGCATCCGTCAATATCGACCGGATTCGATCGATGCCTTGGGCGTCGATATCCGTGGGGTCGAGATAGAAATCGAGCCCCCTGGTTCGCTCGACCATAATGTCGCCCGCTGTGGCGGTATCGCGGACGCTATCCACCGAATAGGGGATGACTTCGCGGCTGATGCCCTTCATCGTAATCGCCGGCAGCGCGTGCGCCTGGATTATTTCGCGGGCGAGCGCAAAGGTCTCGTAGCTGACGACGATGCCGCCGGGCTCGGCGATGGATTGCAGCCGTGCCGCCAGATTGGCTTCGGCCCCGATGATCGTGTAGTCCATTCGGTCAAGGCTGCCGAAATTACCCACATTGCAATAGCCGGAGTTGATGCCCATCCGCGCCTTGAACGGGTGCTGAATTCCGGTGGCCCGCCATTTTGCATTGAGTTCGAGAAGGCGGCGCTGCATGTTCCAGGCCATCCGGATGCAGGCCTGGGCATCGGCGCGGTCGCCCTTGGTTTCGGGATCGCCGAAGAAGATCAGCATCGCGTCGCCGATGAACTTGTCCACCGTCCCGCCGTGTTGATGCGCGATTTCCGACATTTCCGTGAAATACTCGTTCAGCAGCTGCGTGATCTGTTCCGGCTGCAGCCGCTCGGTCGTGGCGGTGAAATTCTGGATGTCGGAGAAGAAGATCGTCAGCTTCTTTCTCTCGGTATGAATGGTGACATCCTTCTGGCCGCTGAAGATGCTTTTGTAGATTTGCGGTGGAATGTAGCGCGAGATCTTCAGCGACAGGGTGGCGAGGAAGTCGTTGGTCGATTCCAGTTCGCTGTTCATGCCCTGGATTTGCAAGGCCTGACGGCGCTGCATGACCAGGAATGAAACGCCGCTGATGGCCGCCAACGCAAAATAGGCCAGCAGATATTTAAAGGAAAACAGGTTGGCGGCGATCGGCTGCGAGATGGAAACTTCCTGGATGCCGCGTACGTCGCCCACCTTCCAGTCATGTTTCGGACTCGCAGGGTCGACGTTATGGCAGCTCACACAGGCCGGCGCCATGACAACCGGGGCAATCAGCCGGACGCGGTCGCGGAATACTGAATTGGCTGCTTCGACGATCCTCTGGTCGGGATTCTCGCGCAGACTTTGCAGGGAGGTTTGCTCGAAATCATCCAGCGGGTGCGGCGCGCGATTTTTGAAAGGAAAGTCGGAAACGAAGCGATAGCCGATATTCTGCTGCTGCTCGCTGATGACCTTGCCAAGCTCCAGTGACAAGGTCGCGGGAAGTGGGATCGCACCCGGAATGGTCTCGTAATTGTGGACAACCTGGGTACCGCCCGGATGAGCCAGGATCCGCCCTACGACATTGGAAGCGTAATAGGAGCGCACGCTGCTGATTACCGAGTTGAGGTCGCTGGCCTGTCGGCGCAGCGCGACCTCGGTCAGGTTTTTGAGGTCAAGCCATACGGCGACCGGCAGGGCCGCCAATAGGAGGCCGATCAGAAGCCCCGCGGTCCAGGGCGAGTGTATGTCGGCGGGTTTCCTGCTGCGCATGGCGGCATTCCGGTTCAATTATGGTGTGACGGGGTGAGTTCGGTTGGAGTGGCGCGTGCAAAGGCACCTGATTGAGCAAATCGTCCGCGCATTTACCACGGCGGCGGCATGCAGGGCAGGTTGATCGCCAAGCCCCAGGTCGTCGCCAGGCAAGAAGATGCGGGGGCATACGCGATAACGTCCAGCCGGGCAAAGACATTGCAACTCTGTCGCGGTTGATCCGTACTCATTCATGGGCGTAGGCGGTGGCTGGAGGCGGGCGATGAAACGGTATGTCGTACTTTATCTGGCGACCGCGGTCGTGTTTGCCCCGATTGATCTGCTTTTTCTGGGATTCGTTGCCAGGGGTTTCTTCGCCTCGCAAGTCGGCGACATGCTGGGCGAGATTCGCCCCGCGCCCGCGATCCTGTTTTACCTGCTATATCTCGCAGGCATCCTGGTCTTCGTCAGCGGCACGCCGACCGCGAACTGGCAATCGACGCTGTTGTACGGCGCGCTGTTCGGTTTCTTCTGCTACGCGACGTTTGAATTGACGTCGCTGTCGCTGCTCAGGCACTGGACTTGGCCGGTGGTCGCGGTCGATGTGTCCTGGGGGGCGTTCGTCACCGCGGTGGCGTCGACGTCGGGCCTTCTGCTTGCCGATTGGCTGGCGCCCAAGATTTAGACCGTTGTGTGGACACGGGATCCGCAGCGGCCCCGTGTCGGCGGACCAGGGCGTGGCCCGGCAATGAACCCAGCGAAGCAATCGCGCCCGTATACCGGCTTAGGACCGCTTCGCTGTGATACGTCTCGCCGTGACGCCGTTACTTCGGCTGCGGCACGATCCGGAGGTAGGGCTTCGGTGCTTTCCAGCCCTGCGGATAGATCGTCTTGGCCTCGTCGTCGCTGACAGAGCCTGCGATGATCACGTCGTCGCCTTGCTTCCAGTCGGCCGGCGTCGCAACACGGTGCTTCGCGGTCATCTGCATCGAGTCGATGACGCGCAGAATCTCCTGGAAATTGCGGCCGGTCGTCATCGGGTAGACCAGCACGAGCTTGATCTTCTTGTCGGGGCCGATGATGAAAACGTTACGAACCGTCTGGTTGTCGGCCGCGGTGCGTGTCGCGGCGTCGCCGGAGGTGGCGGCCGGCAGCATGTCGTACAGCTTCGACACGTTGAAATCGGTGTCGGCGATCATGGGATAGTTCGGTGCCGTGCCCTGTGTCTCCCGGATGTCTTCGGACCATTTCGAATGCCTGTCGACGGGGTCGACGCTCAGTCCCATCAACTTGACGCCGCGTTTATCGAACTCCGGCTTGAGTTTGGCCAGCGCACCGAGCTCGGTTGTGCAAACCGGCGTGAAATCCTTGGGGTGCGAGAACAGGAGCGCCCAGCTGTTGCCGATCCAGTCGTGGAACTTGATCCTGCCTTCGGTGGTCTCCGCCTCGAAGTCCGGGGCAACTGCGCCAATCTGAAGAGCCATGTTGTGTCCTCATCTCATTCAAGTTATTGTAGAAATTCGCATTTTACAGAGAGTGTCGAGGGTAGGGGAGATAACAGCCTGCGGAAACGATAAAATTAAATTTGCACGGCGAGTTCCTAGCACCTTTTTTTGATCGAAGTCCTGCGGCGAAAACACCACATTGGCGTGAAAAGTCAGCAACCGCCGCTGTCATGCCGACTATATTTGCAATCAGGCGGTGTTATTTCGGTTGAACCCGTGGCAAATGTCATCGCGATAAAAAGGCAACCTTCTGGAAAACTCGCAACCGCTATTTCGAATCATTAACTACACGTTTACGCCCGCGTGGAAATGCTGGCCGAGAACAAAAAACTGAAAAGAGTGACTACTGATGTCCGCCCCGCTCGCTAACCTTGCCGAATTGATCGGCGCACTAGAACCATCAAAGATATCCTGCCGGAAAACTGCTGCGCAAGCGCTGACCGTCGTGCGTGATGGCGTCATCACCGGCGAGGGCCCCACCGCCAAGGGCCGCGTTCATTTTTCCCGCGCACTGGATGCTGCCGACGCCGCCTGGTGCGCCCGTATCCTGACCGCAGCCGCTGTCGAACATGAACCGGTCAGCCGAGCTGAAGCAGAAGCCTTGTTCGAAATCGACGACGCCGGCGCGGAGCGCAGCGACAATGGTCGCTTCGACGATCTGTTGGCCAAGGCGGTCGTGCATCACGCGGCCTCCGTGTCCGGACTGCCGGTGCCGCCGCGCACCGTTGCGCTGTCGCCGGAAACCGCGATCGAAAGCTGGGCGCCGACGCGATCGGTCAGCGTCGATACCGAAGTGCTGCAATGGATCGCAAGCCAGATGCGCGGCAAGCGTTGCAGCAATCGCACCCTGATGATGCTGGTCGCCACCATCGTCGGTGCGGCCGCACCGCTGGTGCCGAATGTGTTCGACATCGGCATGTAGATCGTCCGGCGGCTTCGTTTGTTGGGCGGCGGGGATTACTTCCCTGCCGTTTTTTGTTTGCCGCTTTCCTCGTCGAGCCCAACCGTCCGGCCTGGAAATCCGGCGACGTCGAAATAACGCTGCGAGAGCACCCGCTGGTATTTCGCGACAGTCTTCAACCCGTTCGATGCGGGTTTGGAAACCAGCGATCCGTCGGCCACCTTTGGTATGATCCCGTTCGGCAAGGCTTCCGACATGACGCGGCCCGTCAGGCCGCCGGAACCGGCCGAACGCAGGTTCATGAGTTGGACGATCGTCATCCCCACATCCGCATTGCTGACCGGCAGCGGATCGACATATCCGGTTTTGAAGTCCGGCCCGATCGCCGCCATGAAATTCATGGTGTCGCCGCGTCCGAAGCTGCCATGCATGCCCTGTCCCTGCCGGAGCACCGTGTCGGCAACTTCCACGGAACAGTTGGTCGGCTCGTCGCATCCGGTCGTGTAGGAGCGGAAGTTGACGACGATCGACGGATTCGGCGTGACCGCCTTGCCCTTGAGGCCGAGCTGGGACATTTCCAGCGTGCCCGGGAAGCGGCCGAGCTTATCGTCGACGAATAGCCCGCTGACATAGTCCTGTTCGAGCAGCGCTTTTATTGTGCGCGCCGCCAATTTCTTGTCGCGGGCGGGCAGGTAAATCAGGTCCGATCCGCCGTTGGTGGCCACGACGAGATCGGGTTTGACCGGATCGTTGCCAAGCAGGCCGTTACCGGCCTTCGGATAAGCGTTATCGGCGACACGCGCGTTGTTGTTGTTCGGATCGAACAGCGGCAAGTCGAGCGCCTTGGCGAGGTCGATCGCCAGAAAGCCCATCGGCAGGAAACCCGCGGGGGTGTCGGGGTAAGTGTTTTTCACCGAAGGACTGGTCTTGCTCTCCTTCGAGATCGTGGAGAAGCCGTGATCGGAGGAAATGATGATATTGGTGCTCGCGGCGAGGCCGAGTTCGTCGAGCGCTTTGCGCAGCTGCGCCAGATTGTTGTCGGCATTCTTGATGCCGGCGAGCGAGGTAGGCCCGTTGATCCCTGGCGCGACGGCGTTGAGGCTGTCGCCGTTGTTGTGCTGGCTGCCGTCGGGATCGCGCGACCAGAACACCAGCACGAACGGCTTGTTGCGCGTCTTGAATATCGGCAACACGACCTTGGCGGCGACATCGGCGAAATAGGCCTGCTGCGCGGTGTTCGGCACCACGGTGCCCGCAGTCTTGGAATCACCGGCCTTGCCGTTGTCGCCGCGCGACGGGGCAGCAAGCGGCAGATCGACCTTGGTCAGGGCGGCCTTGATCTCCTCCGAAAGCGGCATGCCGTTCTTGCTGCCGGTCGCGTCATCGATCACAACCGAGTGCAGCCCGTCGGTGCCGATCCTGTCGGTATGGTCGAAGATCAGGGTGGGGCCGACCTTGCCGATCGCCGCGGTGCTGTAGCCCTTGGCCCGCGCCATCTTCAGGATCGTCTCCTCGTTGAGATAGTCGCCGCCGAAATGCTCGTCGACGTCGCGCAGCACCGGGTCAGTTTCCAGGAACGGCGTCACCGTGCCATCCGCCGCCGTCACCGGATACCCCGTGTAAATCGTGTTGCTGAAATCACCGGTATCGCCGAGGTGGTGGCCGGTTGCCATTGCCGAGGCGTTGGCGGTCGTGAACGTTGGAAACAGCGAGTGGGAATTCTTGAAATTGACACCCTTGTCGCGGATCTCGGCCATCGCGGGCGCGGTCTGCGGCGTCACGATCCGGCCGCGCAGGCCGTCCGGTACGAACAGGATCAGATTGTGGGGCGTATTCTGCGCCGAGGCGGCGTCTGCGAGAAGGGTGACTAAACCGGCGGACAGCAATGCAATTGCGCGACGCATCAAAATCTCCCCACAAGAGGCAAAATCAGGCTAGACCATTGCCTCTGTTTAGTTTTGCTGTACGACGGAATTGTTACAGCGGCTACCGCGTGCCAGATTGCGGGTCTGGTCCGCGGGGGCCTGGAATCCCGCCCGAAGGTTGCAAGTAAACAAGAACATGTTCAAACGAATTCTGATCGCAAATCGCGGCGAAATCGCCTGCCGGGTCATCAAGACCGCTCGCCGAATGGGTATCGAGACAGTCGCTGTCTATTCCGAGGCGGACCGCGATGCGCTGCACGTCGAAATGGCCGACGAGGCGGTCCTGATCGGGCCGCCGGCCGCCGCCGAAAGCTACCTCCTGATCGACAAAATTGTCGAGGCCTGCCGCAAGACCGGCGCCGAGGCCGTGCATCCGGGCTATGGCTTCCTGTCCGAGCGCGAGGCGTTTCCGCGCGCGCTTGCCGAGGCCGGCATCGTTTTCATCGGTCCTAACCCCGGCGCCATCGCCGCGATGGGCGACAAGATCGAATCCAAGAAGGCCGCGGCGAAAGCCAAAGTCTCGACGGTGCCGGGCCATCTCGGCGTGATCGAGGACGACAAGCACGCGGTCCGGATCGCCGACGAGATCGGCTATCCCGTGATGATCAAGGCTTCCGCCGGCGGCGGCGGCAAGGGCATGCGGATCGCGCACTCGAAATCCGAAGTCGCCGAGGGCTTTGAGCTGGCCAAGGCGGAAGCCAAATCCTCGTTCGGCGACGATCGCGTCTTCATCGAGAAGTTCATCGTCAATCCCCGCCACGTCGAAATCCAGGTGCTCGGCGACAAGCATGGCAACGTGATCTATCTCGGCGAACGCGAATGCTCGATCCAGCGTCGCAATCAGAAAGTGATCGAGGAAGCGCCGTCGCCGCTGCTCGACGAGGCCACCCGCCGCAAGATGGGCGAACAGGCGGTCGCGCTTGCCAAGGCCGTCAACTACAATTCCGCCGGGACGGTCGAATTCGTTGCCGGACAGGACAAGAGCTTCTTCTTCCTGGAGATGAATACACGGTTGCAGGTCGAGCATCCCGTCACCGAATTGATTACCGGCATTGATCTGGTCGAGCAGATGATCCGCGTTGCCGCCGGCGAAAAGCTGTCGCTGGCGCAGAAGGACGTCACGCTGACCGGATGGGCGGTGGAGTCGCGCGTCTATGCGGAGGATCCCTTCCGAAACTTCCTGCCTTCGATCGGACGGTTGGTGAAATATCGTCCGCCGACCGAAGCGCGGTCAGGCGGAATCACCATTCGCAACGACACCGGCGTACAGGAGGGCGGCGAAATCTCGATCTATTACGATCCCATGATCGCCAAGCTCGTGACCCATGCGCCGTCGCGCGCCGCCGCGATCGAGGCGCAGTCGCACGCGCTCGATGCGTTCTATGTGGACGGTATTCGCCATAATATCCCGTTCCTGTCGGCGCTGATGAACCACCCGCGCTGGCGCGAGGGTAATCTGTCGACCGGTTTTATCGCCGAGGAGTTCCCGAAGGGATTTGCGGCGCGGGCGCCGGAAGGCGAGGTCGCGCGAAGGCTGGCGGCGGTCGCTGCGGCGATTGATCACGTGCTAGGCGAGCGCAAGCGGCAGATTTCGGGGCAGTTGAACGGCCGACCGGTGCAACGCGAGCGGCGGCGCGCGGTCTGGCTGGATCGCGACGAGGTCATGCTGGATATTGCGCGCGAAGCCGATGGGATCGCGGTGCGATTCGTCGGCGCCGACGGCACTCCCGGCAATGTGCACCAGCTGGTCTCGGCCTGGACGCCGGGCGAGCCGGTCTGGCAAGGCACCATCGACGGCCATTCGGTAGCAATGCAGGTGCGTCCGATCGCCAACGGCATCCGCCTCGCGCACCAGGGCTTTGAAGTCCCGGTTTACGTATTCACCGAAGCCGAGGCGACGTCGGCCCGGTTGATGCCGGTTGCGACCGCGGCCGATACCGGCAAAAAATTGCTGTGCCCGATGCCCGGCCTCGTGGTGTCGATCGCGGTGAGCGAAGGCCAGGAGGTCAAGGCCGGCGAAACGCTGGCGGTGATCGAGGCGATGAAGATGCAGAACGTACTGCGTGCCGAGCGGGACGGCACGGTCAAGAAGATCCACGCCACCGCCGGCGCCACGCTCGCGGTCGACGCGCTCATTCTCGAGTTTGCCTAGCCGTCGTAACGTCATCGCTAGCGAAACGAAGCAATCCGGTACAACAAGCAAGGACTGGATTGCCTCGTCGCAAGCGCTCCTCGCAATGACGGCAATGAAACCCCTCGCAACGAGGCATAGACCGGGGAATTACTCGATGCCATTCCGCAAGCGCCGCGAAGCCCTGCGTTCGATCCTGTCCGGATCATCCTGCATCCATCCGGGATCGGTCTATGACGCGACCTCGATCCGGATCGCCGAAGATTTGGGCTTCGAGGTCGGCATGTTCGGCGGATCGGTGGCGTCGCTCGCGGTGCTCGGCGACCCCGATATCGCGTTGATCACGCTGACCGAGCTCGCCGAGCAGATGCGCCGGATGTCGCGCGCGGCGGCGTTGCCGGTGCTGGTCGATGCCGACCACGGCTACGGCAATGCGCTGAACGTCCGTCGCACCGTGCAAGAACTGGAGGCCGCCGGCGCCGCCGGGCTCACGATCGAGGACACCTTGTTGCCGCAGGCCTTCGGCGAGGCCAAGCCGCAGCTGATTTCGCTCCAGGAGGGCGTCGGCAAAATGAAGGCCGCGCTGGACGGGCGCGGCGATCGCTCGCTGGTGATCATGGGACGTACCGGCGCCGCCTCGATCAGCTCGCTCGATGATGCGATTGCGCGGGGCAGGGCTTATGAGGCCATTGGCGTCGATGCCTTGTTTTTTACCGGCGTCAAAACCCGCGCCGAATTGCAGGCCATCGCGGCCGCGACGCGGCTGCCGATCGTGCTTGGCGGCGCACCCGAGGAGATGAAGGCGCTGGATTATCTGGCCGGGCAGCGGGTGCGGATCGCTTTGCAAGGGCATGCCCCGTTCGCCGCGGCCACGCAAGCCGTCTACGACACACTGAAGGCGTTGCGGGACGGTGCGTCTCCAAAAAGCCTGCAGGGGATAGCATCGTCGGAGCTGACGGGCCGTGTCACACGCGAGGCGGACATGACGAAGCGCAGCACCGAGTTTCTCGGCGTGAAACGGTAGATGACAGCCGCGATCCGACAGGTGACGATTCGGGGCCGCGTGCAGGGCGTCGGCTACCGCGCCTGGGTCGAGCAGCAGGCGAGGGCGTGCGACCTCGAGGGCTGGGTGCGCAATCGCCGGGACGGCAGCGTGGAAGCGCTGCTTGTGGGACCGGCAGACGTCGTGTCGGAAGTGATCACACGATGTCGGCGCGGTCCCTCGATGGCGCGGGTCGAGACCGTTCAGGACGAATCCGGCAATTCGGACGGCCTTCACCTGCGGTACGCTGGCGATCGGTTCTCGGTGTTGCCGACGATCTGAAGTCGGTCCGTCACAGGTCTACGAGCTTTTTCAGCGTCGCGCGAAAGCTCAGGCTTCGGCTTCCCGCCAAGGTCGTTCCGAATATCTCGGCCATGTCGCCGGAGAAGGTGCCTGAGAAGCCGCTGGTGACTTCCCGTCCGGCAAACAGGGGACGCGCCAATGGATCGGGAAAGGGCGTGTGCTGGTTGGTTCGGAAGTGACCCTTCCAGCTTCCGTCCGTGAAGGTATAGGCGCCCGCCGACCAGAAATAGGGTCCTCCGCTGAACAGCACGCCGTCTCGGAGAATAGTCACGCCACTGTCGCGGCCCCGGACGCCGTCGAGCATATGGATGTGAACAGAATAAAGTCCATTCTTCATCGATAAGCCGCCGCTGCTTTGGCTCGAACGATACCGTTTGCCGCGATGGACGTCGAGGTGTGAGCGTGGCGAATGGCACGCTCATCGTTCCCGCTGCATCGGGCAGCCGGGCGGCAGCGGTCAGATCGCGGTTTGCGCCGGGCGGGTCCCGACCTCGCCGAACACCTCGCCGAATGCCTGCCGGAGCGCGACATCGACATCGGTCATGGTCGCGAGATGGCCGAGATCGGCGAGGCTGGTGACGCCGTAGCGTGGGTCCACCACGCCGCAGGGTATGATCGCATCGAAATGCGTAAGGTCGGGCGCCACATTGAAGGAGATGCCGTGGAATGACACCCAGCGCCGCAATCGCACGCCGATAGCCGCGATCTTGTCTTCAAAGCCTTCGCCCTTGTCCGGGCGCTTCACCCAGACACCGACACGGTTTTCGCGCCGTTCGCCTTGCACGCCGAAGGCCGCCAGCGTGCGGATGATCCACGCCTCGAGCCCCGCAACGTAAGCCCGCACATCCGGGCGGCGGTGTTTCAGATCGAGCATCACATAGGCCACCCGTTGGCCGGGGCCGTGGTAGGTGAGCTGTCCGCCGCGTCCGGTCGCAAATAGCGGGAAGCGGCTCTCAAGCAGGTCGCCGGTGTTGCCGCTGGTGCCAGAGGTATAGAGCGGGGGGTGTTCGAGCAGCCAGACCAACTCGGGAGCATCGCCGGCCGCAATCGCCGCCACCCGTGATTCCATCGCCGCAACGGCCTCGAGGTACGGCACCGGGGCGTCGGAGATCCGCCATTCCACCTCCGCCGCGGCAGGCGTGCGCGAAAAAGTCGTGAAATCGAGGCTTTGGCGATCATTAACCATTGGCTAACCATAACGTGGTGATGTGGAACCACGCAATTTTGCGCCCGCCATCCAGGTTCCAGTGCCAACGCTCGATAAAGTCACCGTCGATCTCATGGTGGTTCTCGGCACCACGTCGATGCCCATCCATCAAGTAATGCGCCTGAGCCGTGGCGCCATCATCGAATTGGATGCGACCGAGGCCGATGAGGTGAAAATCCTCGCCAACAACCTGCCGATCGCCAGTGGTGTGGTGCTTGTCGATCGCAACCGTATCGCGGTCGAAGTCAAGCAAATGTTGCCGAGGCTGCCCGGCGTCCGCTAGGCCGGCTCACGGAAATTTTGCCTCCCCGGATATCCAGACCATCCTGCGGGTAGGCCTTGTCGCCACATCTTTGATTTGTTACATCCCGCGCCGTTGATCCGGTCCGGCCTTGTTCCGGTACCCAACAAGCGCTCGTGGCGGAATTGGTAGACGCGCTGCCTTGAGGTGGCAGTGAGTAAAATCGTGGGGGTTCGAGTCCCTCCGAGCGCACCATTTCCGCAAATCCCGTCTGATTTTACTGGCTTTTTTGCTCCCGGGCACCGACCTTTCGGGCGGTGCTCCACCGAGCCGACGTTCCCGCATCCAACACGGGCGCAACGGGTGTCTTCGGCTACGCGCCGAGCTTGGATGCAAGATCGTTCAAGTCGTTTCCCATGACATCGATGTAGGAATCCTGCCGGGTGTCCGGCTTGCCTGCCGGCCCAAGCTCCCGCGGACGCGGGATGTAGCCGGTACGAAAGCCGAACTCATGCGCTCCCTTCAGATCGTACTTGTGGCATGCGATCATCATGACGTTTTCGACGGGAACGCCAAGGTTTTGCGAGACCAGGCGATAGACTCCACCATCCGGTTTGAAGCTGTGTGCCAGTTCCCCGGTCAAGATATAATCGAAGCGGAGATCCAGTCGCTTGAGCATCTTGCCGACGGTTTGCATGCCCGAATTCGACAGGGTCGTCAGCACGAACTTCTTGCGAAGCCGTTCCAGCCCGGATGCCGTATCCGGCCAGGGAATCATTTGTGCCCAGACTTCGGTCATCCGAGCGCGATCCGGTGCTGAAAACTTTTCTCCGACATTGTGCCGATCGAGAACACGATCGAGCGCATCCGCGTAGACTTGCTCGGTCGGAATCCAGGCGCGTTTTCCCGCCAGGATTTCACCAATGACTTCACTATAACCGTTGCGCCATTCCGTGATCACGACATCCACATCGAGCGCGAGGCCCTTCTGCTGATTGACGCCCTTCATCATGTCGGCCAGAGGCGTGTAGTAATCCAACGTCGTGCCCTGTATGTCGAAGGCGAGCGCCCGGATTTTACCGGCATCGAACGGGCCATCGGTCGCCGGCGCGGCGATCGCGTATTTGTTCAACATCGTCGCTCCCACGAAGGCGGCAATGCCGCCGAAAAGATCGCGGCGGCAAAATTCGATTGAGGGAGCGGGACCGTTAGCCTTCATGGATTTCCTCGTTTCACAGGTCGATCAAATGGTCGATTTGGCGCCGAGGTGACGGCCAAGTTTGGTCAGACCAAGGCGAAAGAACGAGTCCGTGGCGCGAATGTGATCCGAAGTCCTGCTTTGTGATCGCCGGTCCGCAGGACCGGCTCGATCGTACCGGTGGCCAGCCTCTCAAGACGCGGGCCATCGCTTTTCGAATTCGCTTGCCGCCCGCGGCCTGGATGACCTTCTTTACGGCGTATGTGGTCCGGGTCCAATTTGGGAGGGCTTTTAAGCTGGTACGCTCTGATATTTCGAGAACGTTCCGCTCGATCTTCGTTTCGAGCCTCTGACGGCGTTCTACCGGCGAGCAGGACCTTCGCCGGGGAGTGTGAACTGAAAGACGGCGCCTCGACCTGCATTGGCGGTGGCCCACAAGCGGCCGCCATGCGACTGGATGATCCTTTGGCTGATGGACAGTCCCATCCCGGTGCCCTGCGCTTTAGTGGTGAAGAACGACTCGAATATGCGCTCGGCATGGTCGACCGGAAGTCCGACGCCCAAATCGCTCACCGAGATCAATAAATGACCGTCCGCGTTCCTGTTCGATGTCAGGGTCAGTGCACCGCCGGTGTCTTTCATCGCCTCGATGCCGTTCAACATCAGGTTCATCACCACCTGCTGGAGCTGGACGCGATTCACGATGGCCGTCGGAAGCTCCGGGTCGAGTTCGGCACGGATGGAAATCGCGTTCCGCTTCGCCGTGTCACGCAGCAGGGCGACCATCTCTCGAACGATTTCGTTTAGATCCACCCGAACAAGCTCCGGCGCATCGCGCCGGTAAAGTGAGCGAATGCTGTCGATGATGCGAGCGGCGTGCGTCGCGCTCGTCGCCATGTTCGCGGCAGCATCGCACGCCTCTTGTATGTCCGGCACGTCACGACGCAGCCACCGGTCGCAGGCCTTGGCGCTGACAATGGCGGCGGTGATCGGCTGCTTGATCTCGTGAGCCAGCGAGGCGGCCATCTCTCCCATCATGCTGACGCGGTTCAAATGCGCGAGGTCGGCCTCAAGCTGACGCAATCGTTCGCGCTCTTCTTCGGCGCGTTTGCGCTCGGTAATATCCGTTACCGCACCTACGAAGATTAAACGCTCGGGATCCTGGCCGCCGGTCAAGCGATGGGCCACGGCATGAACATGTTTGACGGCACCGTCGTCCATCAAAAGCCGATGCTCGGTGATGAACTCGAGGCCCTCGCTCGCGGCACGGTCGATGATTTGGCGCACGCGGTTCTGGTCGTCCGGATGCGTACGGTCAATGACCGATTGGATGGTGGGCTTTGTCGCAGGTTGGTATCCGAATATTCGATAAGCGCCATCCGACCAATAGATATCTCCGCTAGAAACGTTCCAGCCGAAGCTTCCGATCTGACTCAATTGTTCCGCGGCGGCCAGATAAATCCCGCTCCGCCGCAGCGCCTCCTCGGCTTTCTTGCGTTCGGCTCGTTCCCGAGCTTCGCGCAGCGCGCGCTGCACCGATGGTACGAGCCGCGATAGCCGCGTCTTCAGAACATAGTCCGTGGCCCCGATTTTGAGCGCTTCGATGGCGATCTCTTCGCCGAGTGAGCCTGAGACAAAGATGAACGGCAGATCGGGGCGAGCGCTGAGCGCAAGTTTCAGCGCCGAAAGACCGTCGAACGAAGGAAGTGTGTAGTCGGCGAGAATGATGTCTAACGCACCGTCTTCAAGAGCGGCGGTGAACTCGGCTCGCGTTTGGACCCGCGTCACTTCACAGGCGGAATGATCCGCGCTCACGAGCAGCTCTTGAATGAGCTCCGCGTCCGCCGTGCTGTCCTCCAGCAAGAGCACGCGGAGTGACGACATCAGGGCGCCTTCTTGATGCTGCCCGGCGGCGGCTCATTGACGACCGCCCAGAAGACGCCGAGTTCCTTTACCGCATTGACGAACTCGTGAAAATCAACCGGTTTCACGACATATGCGTTCACACCGAGTTTGTAGCTTCTCATCATGTCCTTTTCCTCGTTCGAGGACGTCAGCACCACGACCGGTATTAACTTCAGGCGTTCGTCGGACCTGATCTGCTGCAAGACCTCCAATCCGTCTACCTTCGGCAGTTTCAGGTCCAGCAGCATGACGGCGGGATTGTCGTTGGAACGCGTGCCGAACTTGCCGCGGCAGTAGAGATAGTCCAGAGCCTCTTCGCCGTCGCGGGTAACCACGACTTCGTTTGCCAGATTATATTCGCCGAGCGCCGTCAAAGTAAGTTCGACGTCTCTCGGATCGTCTTCGACGATCAAAATGCGTCCCAGCTCGCTCATGGCGTGTTTGCGGTCCTTTCAGCCGCTGCATCCCGGGTTTTAGGGAGTGAGAAGTAAAATGTCGCGCCTTGATCGACGGCTCCCTCGGCCCGGACTTTTCCGCCGTGGCTGTGGACGATCCGCTGTACGGTGGCGAGCCCTATTCCGGTGCCTTCAAATTCCTCAGGGTGATGCAGACGCTGAAACACGCCGAACAGCTTATTTGCATACTGCATATCGAAACCGGCGCCGTTGTCTCTCACGAACACGTCTGCTTCATCCTCACTGTCCACACATCCGATCTCGATTTCGGCCTGGCTTCGGATGCGTGTGAATTTGATGGCATTGGAGAGAAGATTACCGACCACCAACCGCAGCATGGAGCGGTCGCCGTAGCAGACCGGCAGGGGGCCAATCTTCCACAGGACGTCTCGTCCCGTCGTGTCCTGCCGGATATCCGCGACGAGCTCTTGCACGAGCTGGTCCAGGCTGACCATCGTCTTTCTGGTTTCGGTCCGACCGATCCTCGAGAAAGCCAGGAGATCGTCGATCAATTGGCCCATTCGTTTTGATGAATCGAGGATCGTCTGTATGTACCGCCGGCTTTTTTCGTCCAGCGAGGAAGCGGCGTGTCGCTGTAGCAGCTCCGAATATCCGACTGCGTGACGAAGGGGCGCGCGCAAGTCGTGCGAGACGGAATAGGCGAACGCCTCCAGCTCCGTGTTGGCGCTCGTGAGCTCGGCGGACCGCCGGGTAAGTTGCTGGTTGAGGCGCTCGATCTGCCCCTCCCGGCGCTTGCGGTCGGTGATGTCGTTGTTGGTCTCCAGGACCGCGACGGGCAGTCCCGCCTCGTCACGCCGTAACGACCACCGGCTGAACATGATTACTTGGCTGCCGTCGGGTTTGGTATGTTTAAGCTCGCCCTCCCATCGTCCGGTTCGCAACAACTGCGATTCGATGTCGGCAAGCGGCGCCGGAAAAACAGTCCGAAAGAGCGTGTGAGACTGCTTCCCCATCGCTTGGGCTAGCGACCATCCGTACAATTCCTCCGCACCCCGATTCCAGTACGTTATTAGGGCGTCCATATCGCGGACGAGAATGGCGTCGTGGGTGAGATCCAGTGTGAGATTGAGCAGGTTGGTTTGTTGGACTTGTTCCTCGGCTTCGTTCTGGAGTTTATCGCGCGCTAGACGGAGATCCCGCTCGATGCGGCGTCGGACTGTCACAAACCAGGCAATGATCGTCGCCCAGGCGGTGAAGAGCAAAAAGTACGGCAGTTCATCGCGGGAAATTTCGAAGGAATATTTTGGCTCGACAAAGAGGTAACTCGCGCTCGCCGTAGATAGCAACACCGCCAGCACGGACGGCCCAACGCCGGCGTACCAAGCCGTGAGGACGATCGCCATGTCGAAGAACGGTGAAGCCGCGGCGCGGAAGCCGTAGTACTGACATGCGAGCGCTCCACCGAGCGCAATTGCTACGCAGACAATTGAAAAGCCATAACGGATCGTCGCGCTCTGCCGCTCCAGGCTCCGCTGCGCCAGGTCTTCCGCCGCCCACACCAGCGCCGGCTTTTCCGCAAGATGGATTGTCATGCCACCTCTGTTCCGATCGCTCCGGCGCGCACCATGCCCGGCGCACCCTTTGCTTCGGCAACCGCCTCATCACGACGAGCGACGCCGATATCGTCACGGCTTTGGTTCGCAGGCGCCGACGCCCGGACGGTAGTAATTGGTACTTGGATATTGTGCCGGATTTGCCTACCGCTTGCCAGTCGAATCGGTAGATGTCGCTTGCTCGTAGATCGATCTTCGCCACTTGGTCGGAGCAACTCGTCGCACTTCAATGGATCAGCCTACGCGCTCAGGCTGCGCGTGGCGGGAGATTCTGCCAACAGATGAAATTGATCAGGCAGATCCACATCGTGTCGGTGCGAATATGGACGGCCCGGTGAGAAACGTCAGACGTTTCTCTTCTTGACCTGGACGACATGCTTGAGCGGATTTCGCTTCGCATGCGCCGCGACCGGAATTGCGCCGCCATAATTTGGGCGTGACGCCCTGGGGCGCCCGCCACGTCTCGACCCGAGCCTGCCGCGGGAGGATTTACCCGCGCTGACCGCGGAAGTCGCGCGCGCGGCGTCACGGTCTGTGACGACGGTTCGCGGCGTGGCGGCTGCGAGCAGGGCGACCGCCTGCGCAGTTGGGTGAGGCAATTCCGGTATCGCGAAAACGGCCGCAGCCGGAATTGGCAGAACGGCGGCAGCACTAGCCACAGTAACCGGCACTTGGCGGGGCCACGGCGCTTGCCGGGGCAACGGAGCGCCTTGCTCCCGCTGACCGATGCGATCGAATGGCTCTGCGGAGGGCACCAGCGTGCCATTTAGCCCATCGAAATCCGATAGCGAGGGCACGGCCAGCCGGCTTGCATCGGCAAAAACGAAGTTGGGTATTTTGGGCCAGTGCGAGACCGGGATGGATTCTGACGGCGGATGCGATTGCCATTGCTGCGACTCGGTCGGCGTCGCCGGGCGGTCCGCCGTTGCGGGCACCACGTGAACGATGCTGTAGCCGCGTGCTTTTAAAGTCTGGAGAATTCTGGGCAGCGCCGCCACCGTTCGGGCCTGGATGTCGTGAAGCAGCAGAATGCCTTTTCGTTTGGCCTCGATCCGCTGGATGGCGAGATCATAAACCCGCTGCGACGAGATATGCCGCCAGTCGTCGGCCAGGAAATCGGCGCTCCAGGTCTGGATGCCCTTGGAGGCCAGATAGTCCTCGCTCGCTTCCGCGCGCAGCAGCCCGGGAAACCGGAAGAACGGCGACAGCGATTTGTCGGCATCGTCGCCAAGAGCGGCCCTGACCGAAGCGATGCCGTCGTCGATTTCGGCCTTGGCGCGCTCGATCGGCAACCTGTTCATGGTGAGCGGGTGCGTCTGGGTGTGGGTGCCGATGGTATGGCCGGCGTCACGGAGCTTGCGGACGCCTCCCGGAAAGGTTCGCGCCATCTGGCCGATGATGAAGAAGTTCGCCTGGATGCATTGCGACGCGAGGATCGCCAGAACCTGATCGCTGTTATGGGGCAGGGGGCCGTCATCGAACGACAGCACGACCTCGTGGTCCCGCAGCGGCAGGGTTTCAGCATATTGCATGGTTCCGAGCCGGGGATGTTCCCGGGGATCGACGACCAGGGTTCGGGACGTGCCGAGCGCGTCGGGATGTCCGGGGCAGTCGGCGGCAGATGCCGGTGGAGTCGCGGCGCAGGTTAGGAACCCGAAAGAGAGCATGGCGCCGAGGACGGCCCATGGCCGTGTCCGAACCTCCGCCGATCCCTTAGCGATCATGAACCACCGTCATCCGAATTTCTATGGGCATAGTTTGCACCCGCGTCGTGAACGACGCCTTAATAATTGGGGTTCCGCCGCCGGTACAGGTTCAGGGGATGCGGGCAACGCCCGTGTTATGCGCGGCGGGGACCACGTGGACCACGCGATAGTGATTTTCCTTGAGATAGCGCAGGAACGCCGGCAGCATGGCTGCAGTGTGGCGTTTGGGGTCGTGCAGCAGGATGATCCCCCTGCCTGCGGCGTTCAGCCGGTCGGTGAGTATCTTTAATTCCTCCTCCGGCGTCATTGGATTCCAGTCGCTGGCCCACAGATCGGCGCCGAATACCACGATGCCGCGCGATTGCAGCAAATCGAGCGTTGCTGGCGTGCTCGCAAAGCCGGGAAAGCGGAAGAACGGCGTGCTGGGCTTGGTGGTGGCGACGCCGTGCAGCGCCATCTCTACCGCTGATATGCCGCGATCGATTTGCTCGATCGCCGCATCCGGCCTGATCTCGGCAAGGTTGGGATGGCTCCAGCTATGATATGCCACGGTGTGGCCCGCGGCGGCGATCTTGCGCACCAATTCGGGGTGTTCGGACGCAGGCTTGCCGATCAGGAAAAACGTCGCCTGCACGCATTCGCGGTCCAGGGCCGCCAGCACCTGCGGCGTCGTGGGCGGCCAAGGTCCGTCGTCAAACGTCAGCACGACCTCATGGTCTTCAAGCGGCAGCGTCTGGGGGAAGCTCTTCAATCCCACCCGCGGCGTCGCGGCGGCGTCGACGGCCAGCACACGCGAAGTCCCAAGCGCATCCTTGCGGGGACAGTTCGCAGCCTCGGCCGTAGCGATCCACATCACCGAGGCGACAATACCGCCCAACAGCGCACGCATCAGTGTCGCGGGTCGCCTTGCCCGGTCCATATTAATCATTGCGCTGGGTATCGCCCTTTGGGTAATGCCTGAAACAAGAGCTCAAGCGAGTTTAGCAATCTTGTCAAACGGCGAGGCGTGGCATGGCCGAAGAAGTCGACGTTGCCCAGCCGGCCGATGCGTCGGCGCCTGACCTGCTCCGAATGCGGGACGAAAGTGGCGAAATTCGCCCCGAATTCGTCGAGGAAATCGCCCGGGCCATTCATGACGTCAACGCACCATTGTTGCGCACCATCGTGGCGGAACTGCACGAGGCCGATCTCGGCGATCTGATCGCCGCGCTCGGCCCTGAGGACCGCGTCAACCTTGTCGAACTGACCGGCACGGATTTCGACTTCTCGGCACTCAATGAGGTCGACGATACCGTTCGCGAGGAAATTCTCGAGGAACTCGAGCCGGAGACGGTTGCGGAAGGCGTTCGCGAACTGGAATCCGACGATGCCGTCGAATTGCTCGAAGGGCTCGACGAGGAAGACCAGGAGGAAATCCTCGAGAAATTGCCGCCTTCGGCGCGCGATGCCGTCGAACGCAGCCTGCTTTATCCGGAGAATTCCGCCGGGCGCCGGATGCAGAGCGAGTTCATCGCAGTACCGCCGGATTGGACGGTGGGGCAGGCGATCGACTACATGCGCCAGACGCCCGACCTGCCGGACCGGTTTTACGAGATCTATGCGGTCGATCACGCACAGCACTGGCAGGGTGCGGTGTCACTGGACACCTTGCTGCGTTCGCGCCGCCCGGTGCCGCTGGCCGATCTGATCGATCCGGATCGCCGCCGCGTCTCGGTGCTGGACGATCAGGAGGAGGTGGCGCGGCTGTTCGGCAAATATAATCTGGTCGCAGCGCCGGTGGTCGATACCACCGACCGACTGGTCGGAGTGATCACGATCGACGACGTGGTCGACGTGATCGAAGAGGAGGCCGACGAGGACCTGAAGGCCCTCGGCGGCGTAACCAGCGACGAAGAACTGTCCGACAACGTCTGGACGATCGCCAGGGGCCGCTTCAATTGGCTGCTGGTCAATCTCGCCACCGCCTTTCTGGCATCGTCGGTGCTCGGCCTGTTCGAAAGTCAGCTGGAAAAGATGGTCGCGCTCGCGGTCCTTGCGCCGATCGTGGCTAGCCAGGGCGGCAATGCTGCGACCCAGACCATGACCGTGGCGGTGCGGGCCTTGGCCACCCGCGAACTCGGCTCCAACAACGCATTCCGCGTCGTCATGCGCGAAGGTCTCGTCGGCCTTGTCAACGGTCTGGCGTTCGCGATCATCACCGGCATCGCGGCAGTGGCCTGGTTCAAGATTCCCGGACTCGGCGTTGTGATCGGTCTCGCAATCATCTGCAACCTCGTGGCCGGCGCACTTGGCGGCATTCTGATCCCGATGGTGCTCGAGCGGGTACGGGCCGATCCGGCGGTCGCGTCAGGCACGTTCGTCACGACGATCACCGATGTGGTCGGCTTCTTCTCGTTTCTCGGGATCGCGACACTCTGGTTCGGGCTCAAATAGGCCTATTCCGCCAGACGCATGCATCGTTAATCGAGTCTTAACGCGCATCGGCGAGAATTCCTCCCGGGCTTGGAGGCGAGCATGCAGCGGTTGCGGCTGAAAGCGGACGGGCGGATCGTAGAGCTTCGTGACGGATGTGAGTTCCCGTTCGCGCCGCGGTTGACCTCCGTCGCGGCGGTCCCCGCCGCTCAAGAGATTCGGGCGCCATCGCCTGTGGTGCGTGACCTGCGCCGCCGGGCGAGGCTGACCCAGCTTGAATTCGCCGCTCGGCTCGGCGTGCCCGTGGAGACCATCCGCAATTGGGAGCAGGGCAAGCGCTCGCCGCGCGGGCCTGCGCGCGCGCTGCTCGCTGTGATTGCCCACGCGCCAGAGACGGTGTTTGCGGCATTGGCTTCCGACCCAGAGCCGATCTCCGGGTGAAAACCCGGTTGGCGATATTGGCATCGCGGTCTCGCGCGGACATAATGGCACGAGATCGTGTGAGCACCCGTCGATGTGGACCGTCGAGGCCAACGGCGCAAAGATTCCTGCGATAGGGCTGGGGACCTGGGAGTTGCGCGGGCGCGCCTGCGCCCGTCTGGTCGAGCAGGCGGTGCGGCTCGGTTACCGCCACATCGACACCGCGCAGGTCTATGAGAACGAACGCGAAGTCGGCGAGGGCCTGCACGCGTCCGGGATCAGGCGCGACGATGTGTTTGTTACGACCAAGGTCTGGACCACCCATTTCGCGCCGAACGATCTTGAACGTTCCACCAAGGAGAGCCTCAGCAAGCTGCATCTATCCGACGTCGACCTGTTGCTGCTGCATTGGCCAAACCCACGGGTGCCGCTGCCGGAGACGTTGGGTGCGCTGGCCCACGTCAAACAACTCGGGCTGACCCGTCACATCGGCGTCTCGAATTTCACCGTGTCCCTGATCGAGCAGGCAATCGCGGCCTGCTCGGCGCCACTGGTGTGTGATCAGGTTGAATTTCATCCTTATCTCGACCAGACCAAGGTCCGGGAAGCGTGCGATCGAAACGGGCTCGCCGTGGTCGCCTACAGTCCGGTCGCGAAGGGCCGGATCAAGAACAATTCGACGTTGGCAGGGATCGGGAAACCCCATGGCAAAACCGCTGCGCAGGTTTGCCTTCGCTGGCTGGTGCAACAAAACGTTGCTGCGATCCCGCGGACATCGCGGATCGAACGACTATCGGAAAATATCGACATTTTTGATTTCTCGCTGTCGGACGAGGAAATGGGGCGGATTTCGGGGCTGGCAAATGCGAAGGCTCGGCTAACCGATTTCGGTTTGGCGCCGAAATGGGATTGAGGCGGCCGGTTTGGCCGCTATGCTAGGCGCGGGCAGGATGACAACAAGCAGGGACGGCAATCGAGCCTCGGTCGAGTACGGTGGAACCGCGTCAATTCATACGCTCAGGCATCACGGCATCGGCGATCGTTCATTTCTCGTTTCTGATGCTGCTGATCTTCTTCAGCGACATTCATCCCTTCGGCGCGGTCAGTGTCGAGCCGATCGCGGTTGACCTGGTCCCGCCTGAGGATGTCGCGGAGAAGGAGCCGCAGCCCGATCCCGTACCGGAAACGAAGCCTTCCAATTCATTCGATATTCCGACGTCGAGCGCTTCCAATTCCTCGAACGCGGCTGCCGCTGAGTCAGCACCTCCCGAGGCGGCGGCGCCCCAGCCCGCCGCCCCCCAGCCAGCCGCCTCCCAGGCAGCTGCCGCGCCGCCTGGCGCACAGGCGTCGCTGACGTCGTCCTCACCGGCCCTTTCTGTCGCGCAGCCGCAGCCGCAACCACCGCCACAGCCGCCAGTGCAGTTGCCGTCGACCCCGCCGACGGCGACATCGCCCTCGACTGTCTACGTTCCGGCTCAGCCCGATCTTTCGGTGAAGTATCAAGTGATGCTCGGGCTGCCGCAGGGCCCGCCCGGTGGCGGCTTCGATGCGATGGCTACCCGAACCGCCAACATTGCGTCCGACCTCGTCACCGAATTTCGCAATCATCTCAAGACCTGCGCAAAGTTGCCGAAATCCATCGCGCCGTCCGACAAGGTCGCGATCAAACTGCGCGTTCTGATGACTCCTGACGGCAGGCTTGCCATGGACCCGATCCTGATCGAAGCCAGCGCCTCCGCGAAAGGGCCCATACTGATGCAGAGTGCGATCCAGGCATTACAGGCGTGCCAGCCCTACGCGATGTTGCCCGCGGATAGATACGGCGAATGGAAGAAGCTTGACCTGAGCTTTACCCCGCGGGATTTCACCGACGCATCCTGACGCGGCGCCTGTCCCGGCGGCTTGAGGGGTTGCCGCACGGCATGGCAAGATGACGGACTGAAACAGGAATTTCCGCGCATGGGCCTTAAGCTTGTCATCGGCAACAAAAACTATTCGTCGTGGTCGATGCGACCTTGGCTGGCGCTGAGGGCCACCGGCATCGCTTTCGAGGAAGTCTTCATCCCGCTTTACACCGGCGAGGCCGACAAGCAGCGTATCCTTGCCGTGACACCCTCGGGCAAGGTGCCGGCGTTGGTCGACGGCGACGTTACGATCTGGGATTCCCTGGCCATTATCGAATATGCCGCGGAGCGCTTTCCGCAAGCCCGGCTGTGGCCCGAGGACCGTGCTGCTCGGGCTCATGCGCGTTCGATCTCGTCGGAGATGCATTCGGGATTCATGGCATTGCGCAACGAGTGCGGGATGAACCTGCACCGTCCTGTCGGGGCCATAGCGCTGTCGGCCGAAGCACGCGCCAACATTGCGCGCATCGAGCAGATCTGGATCGAATGCCGCGAACGCTTTGGGAAATCCGGGCCGTTCCTGTTCGGCGGCTTTGGCGGCGCCGATGCCATGTTCGCGCCGGTGGTGCACCGCTTTCGCACCTATGCGATCGAGGTTGCGCCGGCGGCAGGAGACTACATGGCGGCAATGATGGCGTTGCCGGCCTTCCAGGAGTGGACCCGTGCCGCCCTCGCCGAAACGCTTGTGATCGAAAGGTTCGAAACGGTGTGAGACGACCCGCCCGGCGCCGGCGTCATCTTGGCTTGACCGGCCGCCACTAAGCCAGTCTGAATTCGAAACCGACTTCACGCGAAAGGACTTCGACGATGGGAATTCTCGATTCACTGGAAAATTCACCAGAGTTCAGAAGCGCGCTCGGCCAACTCGGCGGCGCGGTTCTTCCTGCGGTGCTGAGCGAGGTTCTCGGCAGCGGCGGCCAGGGCGGACTTTCTGCCATCGTCAACAAGCTCCAGCAGTCCGGCTTCGGCGATCAGGTCAAATCCTGGATTGGAAACGGGGCGAACCTGCCGATCACCGCGGAACAACTTCAGCAGGTCTTGGGCAGCGATGTCGTCAAGCAATTGGCCGCTCGGTTCAACATCCCGGTCGATCAGCTCGCCCAGGTCCTGGCCCATCAACTTCCCAAGGCAGTGGACGGTGCGAGCCCGAACGGCAGCCTCCCTTCATCATCCTGAGCCGCAAAACGGCAGTTCCGGGAGGCCGCGGGCAGGCGCCGCGGGAACTTACGAAAAGTGATTATCGCACTGAAAAAACTGCAAATTCGCGTACTTGCTATGCCCCGATGTAACTGGCCAAACGAACCCGCCCCATGCTAGGGTTAACCGGGGTTTTCAGTCGGCCATTGCTGCGGGACCGTGAGCATGACCGGCGTTCTTTGCGTGATGGAGAAGGGCGTTGAAGCACAAGTTCACCGTTGGAGAGACCGTCTATTTTACCGCCAGCAATGTCGCGCGACCGGCCGCCAGCGGCACCTATGAGGTGATCCGGTTGCTCCCAACCGAAGGCGATGACTGTCAGTATCGCATCAAAAATTCGACCGAGGCTTTCGAGCGGGTGGCCAAGGAAAGTCAGCTCGCTATTTCCTGAACAGTTGCACCTGACTGATCGCGCGTATCGGACGGGGCGAGGCGGTTCCCGTTTCGCCCACCGTCGAAAGGCCCGTTCCCTGCACCGTTCTGCACAGGCTATCAAGATCGGCATTCACTTTCGGTGAAAGCGATTTATGCTGCGCCGAGGGACATCGCGCATGAACTTGGCCACGGCTACATCGGTCGATCAAATCTGGCATTCGCCGACCTTGCCAATCTGGCTCACGTTGGCCGCGGCGTCATGCTTTGCGGTCATCGTACTGGTGGCGCTGTTGCGGGCTGACAGATCGGTCGCCAACGGCGCGCTGGTCGTCATCACGCTGCTGGCGGTCGGCACCGCGGGCGCCGCCACCATGCGCGGGGTCGATGCACCAGCCGCGGCCGGTTCCGCCGGCACCCAACCGGCCCGAACCTTCGGTGCCACGCTGCCTGCACTGTCATGCATCGACGATCTGGCGGGCGAGGCGGTTTTGACGGCATGCGAAAAGATATTGTTCGGTTCGGCTGAATCCACTGCCGCTGCAGTTTCCTATACCGCGTCCAGGATCACGCAACTGACCACATTCGGGGTCGCTTCGGCCGATAGGAATATCAGTCCGGAATTGCAGGCGCTGCGCGGCGCCATCGAGCGCGACCGCTATGGGTTGGCGGCTTACGTACTGCTGGTACGTGAGCACTGTACTCCGGATGAATGCAGTGCGTTCCGTTCGTTGATAGACCACAACAAGATCGTGGCGAACATGGATCAGCGGGTCTATGAGGGCCTGGTGTCGCGTTATGCGCCGACGTGGAACGCCCCGGCCGTCGTCGGGCCGCTCGCGGGGCTTCCGTCCTCCGCGCCCACGGGCCGGCCGACAAACGCCGAATTTCCCAGCGCAGCCTCGACCCCCGCAGTGAGCATCATGGCGCCTGAACCAGCTGCGACTGCGTCGACGCGCGCGCCCGCGACGACGCCGCCGCGTCCAGCCGCGCCACCGCCGGCCCCTGCGGCAACTTCCGCGGCGGCGGCGCCGGCGTTAGCGGCGGCCAAAAAGCCGCCGCCGAAGCCGCGACCGGCGGCACCGCCGGTCCAGCTCGCGCCAGCGACCGCGACACCCGCGCCAGTGACTGCACCCGCGCCCGCGGCGACAAATGAATGACCTTACGGACGCGATCGCCGCCGATCGCTGATTTCAAGAGCCAAGAACCCTAAAAACAATGCCGCTTCATATTATCAAGCTTGCCGTTGGGTGTGAGTCCGTCAAGGAACTGAAAGGCTGGGTTGCCGAGCGTATCCGAACGGCCAAGCAAAAGGGCTTGCCGCGCCACCATATCCACATCACCCGCATGACCCCGAAGCGCGACGAAGAAGTGCTGGCGGGCGGCTCGCTCTATTGGGTGATTCGCGGCGAAATCGCCGCGCGGGAAAAGATCATTGCGATCGAACCGTTCCGTGACCGCGACGGCATCGGACGTTGTCGATTGGTGATGCAGCCCAAGGTGATCGCCGTGCTGCCGCGACCGATGCGGGCTTTCCAGGGCTGGCGCTATTTCGCCGACACCGACGTGCCTCCCGATCTCGGCTCGGCGGGCGCCGGCATCGCGGCCATGCCGGAGCCTTTGCGTCGCGAACTGCGCGATCTCGGGTTGCTGTAGCCGGCGTCACACCGCGACATTGTCGATCAGCCGGGTCTTGCCGAGCTTTGCCGCGACCAATATCCGCAGCGGCCCATCGCCGGCTGAGTCTACGGGCGCCAGGGTTTCGGCATGCCGGACCTCAAAATAATCCAGCGCAAATCCGGCCTCGGCGATCATTCTGGCGCCGTGCGCCATTGTGACGGCGGCGTCGTCGCCGGCCCGCAGGCGCCGGACGCTTTCCTTCATGGCACGATACAGCGCCGGCGCCGCCAGCCGCTCGTCCGCCGACAAATAGACGTTGCGGGAAGACATCGCGAGGCCGTCCCGTTCGCGCACGGTGTGGGATCCCACAACCTTGACGCGGAGGTCGAGATCCCGTGCCATGCGCGCAACCACCCGCAATTGCTGGTAGTCCTTCTCGCCGAATATTGCGAAGTCTGGTCGGATTTGCGCGAACAGCTTGCCGACCACCGTGGCAACGCCACCGAAGAAATGCGGACGAAAGCGATCCTCGAGACCGGCCGTGGCTGGACCTTCCGGGACGATGCGCGTCGCAAAGCCATCCGGGTACATCACCTTGGCGTCCGGATTCCAGATCAGGTCGACATCCTCGGCGGCGAGTTTGGCGACATCCGATTTCCAGGTGCGCGGGTAGGACCCGAAATCCTCAGTCGGCGCGAATTGGGTGGGATTAACGAAGATCGATACCACTACTTTGGTGGCACGGCGCCTGGCCAGTCGAACCAGCGACACGTGGCCGTCGTGAAGCGCTCCCATCGTTGGCACCAGGGCGACCGTAGCCTTTCGTACTCGAAGCCGATCGAGGGCGCGGTGCAACGCGGGAGTCGTGCGGGCGATGATGGGGCTTCGCGACATCAGGGCTCGTTCAGTGGAGTTAGGGGATGGCCGGTATGGCCTTGCGGAGATCGCGACTCTATCAAGCCGGAAGCCCTCGCGCCAATCGGGCTCGCTGATGATGCGGCTGCGGCTGCTTCCGGCGCGCGATTCATGATTAAGACGGTTGAGCAACGATTTGAAGGCCGCGCCGCGCATTTCGCTTGACCGTCGCCGCTCCTGATTTGAAGATATCCACAGGGGTGGCAAAATGCTGCTGCAAACTACCCAGGGGCGGTCGGGTTCGGCTCACGTCGTTGTACTGGGCAACGAGAAGGGCGGCTCGGGTAAATCAACCACGGCTTTGCATATCGCTGTCGCGCTGCTGAAGGCAGGCCAGCGCGTGGCGACCATTGACCTGGACTGCCGTCAGCAAAGCTTCACCCGTTACATCGACAACCGGCGCGCCTGGGCGCGCCGCACCGGGTTGGATCTCGAGATGCCCGTGCATTGCTGCATCAAGCTCGGCGAAACCATGCAGATCGCCGACAACGAATCGTGCGAGTTTCAGCAATTCATGGACGCCGTGAGTGCGGTTGAGCGCAGCTTCGATTTTCTTGTCATCGATACGCCTGGCTCCGACAGCTATCTGATGCGCCTGGCGCACTCGATGGCCGACACCCTGGTGACCCCGATCAACGACAGCTTTCTCGATTTCGATGTACTCGGCACCGTCGACCCCGCCACCTATTCGGTGACCGGTGAGAGCCATTATGCGGAGATGGTGCGCGACAGCCGACGCAGCCGCCGCCAGCTCGACGGCACCAACTGCGACTGGATCGTAGTCCGCAACCGCCTTTCGATGCTGGGGTCGCGCAACAAACAGCTCGTCGCCGAAAGTCTCAAGGACCTCTCATTCCGGCTCGGCTTTCGCTCGATCGACGGATTCGCCGAACGGGTGGTTTACCGCGAATTTTTTCCGCGTGGCCTGACTGCGCTCGATGAGCTCGACGAAGCGACGCTAGGGACCCGTCCGAGCATGGGCCATGTCACCGCGCGCGAAGAAGTAACGAGCCTGTTGCGTCAGTTGAAACTCCCGCTTGACGAGCGTGGCCGGCGCAGGGCGGCCAACCGTGCGGAGTGGTTCGATCAGGCCGGCAAGCCGCTCGAACTCCACGATATTATCAGCGTCTGATTTTAGATGGTGTCCATGTACCTTTATGGTGCATCGCGTCAAGGTTACTTGGATGGAACAGGGCAACTTTCCCGAGGGCAGGCGCTTGTTTCACACGGCGCCCCATCATTCCAAGGCCAGCGTTCGGGGCTGTTTCAGGTGAAGTTTACGTAAGACTCGAACCGGCCAGGACCTGGGGCGTCAAAGGTTCGAGAGGAGGGCGTTCCTGCTCATGTGCACCTGCACAAATTTCGGGTGCATCGCACAATGATCAGGCGGCCTATTCACAACATTTGTTCTTCCTGTCACGTCGCCGTGACGTATATTAGCAAAAACGGGCCGCAGAGTCCGAGAAGCCAAATCCATCCTTTGAGGTAATGCGCCGAGGATCACATGAAGCGTGGGATTGCCGTTCTGGTTTCGCTGAGCGCTCTGTTTGCGGTTGCTTATTTCACCGCAAGCAAATGGGCGATCCGCCACCAGACCATCACCTTCTACGATACGACCCGGGACAACCGTCCGGTCGAGGTCGATATCGCGGTCCGGCGCGACAAGGAGATGCAGGCCGATGCCGGCATGATCGCGCTGCCGGTTGCGGTTCTAAGCCACGGCAACACCGTCAAATTCACCGAGTACTCATTCCTCGCCAATCTGTTTGCCGCGCGCGGATACATTACGGTCAGCGTCCAGCACGATCTGCCGACCGATCCGCCGATGGTAACGAAAGTCGGTGAAATGTACGTCGGTCGACTGCCGCAATATGAGCGCGGCGTGGCCAATATCCGTTTCGCCGTCGAGGAAATGAGAAAGATCGAACCGCACGCGGACTATGATCACCTGACGCTTGTCGGGCATTCCGCGGGCGCCGACATCTCGATGCTGTTCGCCAAGATGTATCCTGACGAGACCAAGAAGGTCGTCGCACTCGACAATCTGCGCGTGCCCTTCGTCACCGACGGCCGGTTCAAGATCCTGTCGTTCCGCTCCAAGGATCCACAGTTCAAGACCGATCCGGGCGTCATTCCCGACCCTGAAATGTGCAAGAAGCTGGGGATTACGGTCGTAAATACGAGCTTCCAGCACAATGACATGCGCGACACCGGTCCGGATCAGGCCAAGTCCTCGATTGAGGACATGCTCGACAAGTTTCTGGACAAGGCTGACAGCGATATAGCGCCGGTCGATACGAAGAGCCCGCAAATCCTCCAGCCGGGTCCGGTTGCGCTTTATTCGTCGGAGAAGAACTGACGTCGGCGGCGCCTCAACCCACACGGCTTGGCCGCTGTGAAAGGCGAAGTTGCGGTGCATTGACCGCTGCACGATCTCGTCCCACATGAGCTTGCAGCAATCAGCGAGCGATCATGTCCGGAGATCCCGTTAAACCGAAGCTTGCAGGCGAGGTGTCTTCAGCCAAGAGCGGTAAAGCGGAAACGCTGCCGTCGGCGTCGGAAGACATTGCCGCCTTCGTTGCCAAGGCTCGCGCGATGTCGCCCCATGCTGCGGGCGCCCGGGGCAGGTTGGTGTTTGCCCTCGATGCGACCATGAGCCGGCAGCCGACCTGGGATATGGCCTGCGCGCTCCAGGCTGACATGTTTCGCGAGGCAGCCGGCATCGGCAGCCTCGATATCCGTCTGGTCTATTACCGCGGCTTCAACGAATGCCGGGCCAGCGGCTGGATTTCCGATAGCGCCCAGTTGGCAAAATTGATGGGCAAGATCGATTGCCGCGGCGGCAATACCCAGATCGGCAAGGTGTTATCGGAAGCGCGCCGTGAAGCGGTGGCATCCGCGGTGCGAGCGGTGGTCTTCGTCGGTGATGCGATGGAAGAGGCCGTAGATCTGCTCTGCGCCAAGGCGGGCGAACTCGGACTTCTCAAAGTGCCGGTATTCATGTTCCAGGAAGGGCACGACGCGGTGGCCGAGCAGGCGTTCCGGGAGATCGCGCGTTTGACGGGGGGCGCATGGTGCAGGTTCGATCCGGGCGCCGCGGCGCAGTTGCGCGAATTGCTGCGCGCGGCAGCGGCCTACGCCGCCGGCGGACGCGAGGCGCTGCGGCAGCTGTCGAAAACCGGAAGTGGCGCCGCCAAACTGCTCGGGCAGATAAAGTGATCGCGTTATCCGCCGCCGCCGGATTCTGATCTCATCTGCTTGTTTGAGGATGACCCTCCGAACAGACGCCTTGGGTTTGTCCCGAGGCAAAGCCGCTTTCCGCCGCTCCGCGATCATGCTCTGAAAAGGCACGGCATCACGTGGGCATGCTTTTTATCGTTTAGAGCGCTATATTAAAACTATGCCCACACTGATTGCCGGCGCCGTCGCTGTTGTCGTTCTCTATTCGCTGCTGCAGATGCTTCGGGCGGCGAACCCTGTTGTGCTTGCCCGCGCCATCAAGATCGGCGGCGGCGTGCTCGCACTTGCGGTTGCGGCGTTCACCGGCCTCAGGGGCGAATTGGCGGTGGCTATTCCGCTCGGCATTTTCGGCGCCGGTCTGCTCGGCTGGTCGCCGTTTGGAACCTCAGGGTTCGGTTCTATTGGCGGGATGTTCGGCGGCGCGGGAGCACGACGATCATCCGGACAGGCGTCGCAGGTCCGGTCGCGGTTTCTCGACATGAGTCTCGATCACGACAGCGGCGAACTCAATGGCAACGTTATCGCGGGCCCTCATGCGGGGCACTCGCTAGGCGAATTCGATCTCTCGCAACTGTTGGCAATGGCTTCCAGCTTCGATGCCGAAAGTGTCGCGTTACTTGAAAGCTATCTGGACCGCAGGTTTCCCGCCTGGCGTCAGAACGCGCAGGGAAATACGGCAGGGGGGCAGAGCCGCGCGGCGGCGAGCGGCAAAATGACGGACGAGGAGGCCTATCAGATCCTTGGCCTGCAGCCGGGCGCGGGGCGCAGCGAGATCGGCCGGGCGCACCGCGGTCTTATGAAGAAATTGCATCCCGACCAGGGGGGGTCGACGTACCTCGCCGCCCGTGTAAACGAGGCCAAGGATACTCTGCTTCGCACGCATCACAGCTAACTCCGGCAACGCTACTAAACGCTACAAACAGCGAGTTGCTTCCGACTTCCGCTCCGGTCGACGCCCCGTCATCGCCCGCCTTTGTTATCCGGCGTAGTCGATCTCTGACCTGTCTCGTTTCTAACTGCCAAACGTTGACGAGAGGTTTGCGGAACGTGAATTTGATCGGTCAATAGCTGCGAATATCCGCAAAAAATCACGGCTGACATCTGCCGAAAAACCCGAAGAAGCGGGTGCCGGCGCGTCTCGTCCGGATATTGAAATAGGCAACTCGGCCGGCCTCGGATCGGGCGCGACGCGGCTGTACTTTAATTCCGAACCGTGATGCAGGAGATGTCGGAGCGTTTCAGCGCCCGGCAAACGGCTTCGGCCTGATCGCGATCGAGGCCGGCAAAGCGCGCGCGGTAAAGCTTCTTGTCGCCTTTGGCGACGACCGTTTCGGTAAAGGGGTCGGCTTTGCTGAGCAGGCCGTGTGCCTGGTTGCGTGCGGCTGCAATGCGGTCCTGGGCTTCGCTTTCACTTTCCAGCGCGCCGACCTGGA
The DNA here is from genome assembly GCA_963756215.1 of uncultured Alphaproteobacteria bacterium. Lineage (GTDB taxonomy): Bacteria > Pseudomonadota > Alphaproteobacteria > Rhizobiales > Xanthobacteraceae > Bradyrhizobium. The sequence continues at coordinate 111,006 of CAVWMY010000012.1, forward strand.
TGATCCATCCGGTACGGACGGCCGCCGGCTTCGCGCTGCCGCCCTGCTGGACGGCTTGCGTCTGCGGGCGCGGGGTGGGGTCGGCATAGGCCATCATCGGCGACGATGGGGCGCTCGACAAGCTGGAAGCCGGCAATACGCCGAGCACGCCGTTTCCGGTGCCGAAATTCGCCGGCTGCGGCGGCATGTCGGTCCTGCCGGTGTCGGTCTTGGTGGACTTGGCCCTGGCGACGACGGCGCCAGAGGTTTCCGGCACTTCCGTCCGCGCCGCCGGTGCGGAGTTGGTGATGGGCGGGGTCGTCTGCGTTGGTCCGGCCGAAGCAATTTTCATCGGCGCGGCCTTGATCTGGACGGTCTTCACTTTGACGGGCTTCATCGGTTCAGACGAGCCGGGGATTACCGAAATAGGCTGGGTCTGAATGACCCCGTTGGTAAATGGCGCTGGCTCGGGTTTGGGCTGTGCCGAAGGCACCGCCGCGGCGGCGGCAGCCAGAATCGAGCGCGATGCCGGCGGGTTCGCGCGTGCCGCAGGCGTTGCGGTCGGCTCGGCAGACGCGGTCTGGACGAGAACTGCCTGCGCCCGCCGTGACGGCGCAGCCTCAGTCTCGGCGACGTCGGTGTTGGGCTCGGCGGGGCTCCGCTCGGAGACCGCGGCAACGGTCAGCGTGGTCGCCGCTTTGTCCAGGTTCTCCGCAAGCAGGGTGCGCATGATGGCGTCACGCGAGCCGCCGCTGCGACCGCCCATCACCACGCCCACGATGTGACGGTTGCCGCGCCGCAGGTTGGTGATCAAGTTAAAGCCCGAAGCGCGGGTGTAGCCGGTCTTGATGCCGTCGACGCCTTCGACGTTGCCGAGCAGGTGGTTGTGGTTGCGGATGACCTGACCGCGGTAGTTGAACGCCGCCGTGGCGAAATAGCGGTAATACCGCGGAAAGCGTTCCTGGATGGCGCGGCCGAGGGTCGCCTGATCGCGTGCCGTCGTAATCTGATCGTCGTTTGGCAGCCCGGAGGCATCGACGTAGACCGTCCGGCTCATGCCGAGGGCGTGCGCCTTGCGGGTCATCATTTTGCAGAAGTCATCCTCGCTGCCGCCAATCGCTTCGGCGACCACGACAGCGGCGTCGTTGGCCGAGCGAGTGACGATACCCTTGATGGCGTCCTCAACGCGCAGCGTTTGACCGGGGCGCAAGCCGAGCTTGGTGGGCTCCTGGTCGGCGGCATGCTGGGAGACCGGCATCTCGGTGTCGATGGTCATCTTTCCGGACTCGAGCCGCTCGAACAGCAAATAGAGCGTCATGACCTTGGTCAATGAGGCGGGGTGCCGAAGGCCATCCGGGCTGTTGGAAGCCAATGTCGAGCCGGAGTTCGCGTCCACGATGATCGAAGAGAACGCCGGGCCGGCGCTCGCAGACTCCGTGTGGCTGTGGCGAGCGGCGTGATGATGCCTGCCGTGACGTGCCTCGGCGACGCCGGTTGTGAGGATGATCGTGGCCGCCGTAGCGGTCAGCCCGAAAGCACAACTCCGCAGCGCGCGCGAGGAAGCCAAGGTTATACGAAGCATGAACTTCCCCGTCCCATTTCCTGTCCTGCTTCACCGGTTCGTGGGGCCAAATTATGCCCAACAGCCGACGAGGCGTTCCTGGCTGATTTCTGCCTTAAGGCGCCCGATCTGGAGCCAGACCGTGTCGCTAGAATGGCCTATCGGGTTGCCGCTCAACTAACCGGCTGTACGCAAACAGGTTTTTCTGACGTTTGTCGGGAACGCGAACAGCCGCGGGATTAGGTTAGATTGCCAGGGTTTCCAAAGAGTTAAGTAACCCTTGCGCGGGCCGGTGCCGTTTGAGCATAAACTTAACGATTTGTGCGTCGCACAAGGAATGCTTGCTGTATTGTGCAATGCACAGTATCTGAGGTTGGCAGGCCGGGACCCCTCGGCCGATCCGCGAAACGAGTCTGAGGAAGGACCGTATAATGGTCAAAATCGAAGACATTCAGCAGTACGGAAAAGAACAGTTCGACAATGTCGCTGCTTCAGCGGCTTCGCTGCAAACCGGCCTTCAGGCGATTGCAAGCGCTTACGGCAGCTACGCCACGAAGTCTGCCGAAGACACCAAATCGTACGTAGAAAAACTGTCCGGCGTGAAGTCGCTGGATAAGGCGGTCGAAGTTCAGACCGAGTATGTCAAATCTTCCTGCGCGACTTTCATGGCGGAGTCGCAGAAGATCGCAAGCCTCTATACCGATCTTGCCAAGCAGACGTTCAAGCCGCTCGAAACGATGGCAGCCAAGTTCGCCCCGGCGACCCGCTGATCCCCACTTGCGGTTCTCTACAGAAAAGCCCGGCCGTGCGGCCGGGCTTTTTTTGTTGTGACGTGGCCGCGATTATCGCGCGATCCGCAGCTGGCTAAGCGAGGTTCCGATCGAGTTGAAGGTTGTGACGATCTGATTGGCGCTGGTCAGCATGAAAAACTTGTCTGAATCCGTCGCGCAATTCTTGAGCACCGTTGAGGTGGGATCGGCAGGCGAGCTCGTATTCACCTGGATCGTGTAGATCGTGTACATCGGCTTGTTGGTCTTGGGGTCGATCGGGTTTTTGATGTTCTTGCAGAGCAGGGTCTGCCGGGCGTCGATGTCGCCGGCGCTGTCTTGCGTGCTGCCGTTGCCATAGGCAGGCCACCGATCCTCGGTGTTAAGACCGTCGGACAGAAGAATAATGACCCTGTTGTAAGTATAGTTCGAATCCTCGGCCGGGGCTGGGATCGGGCCGGTCTGCAACAATGATTGCCATGCCCAGGCCAGCCCGACAGCCTGGTTGGTGCCGCCTGTCGGCTGCATCGCTGCGATATTGCTCTTGAGAGTGCTCCAGGAGGAGCTCAGCGGCATGACAGGCTCGAGCAGCGGAGAGTTCCTGGGTGCGCAGTAGGCTTCGGAGTTTTCATAGTACTGATTGGCCGGAAACAACGTGGCGGCCATATTTTGCGTAGGGGCGTCGCTGGTGGTGTCATAGCTCTGGGTTCGGTCGGTGATGCAGCCGGTCCAGGTGCTGATAGGATTGGTGGAGGCGGCGGTCCAGACATTGGCGACGGCGGGAGTGGAATTGGTCGGCGTCCACTTGTTGCCGGTAAACCCAACGAAAACGCCAGCGCCGACACTGGGCTGAGTCCAGTGATGGGTGTAGGTGAGGCCGGTGCATGACTTGCTGCTGTTGCTCCCCGTGCAGCTGCAGCCCGAAATGGTATTCCCGGAGGAATTGGTCGGGCAGGCGCAATTTTTGTCGCCCGAGCAGAACACGCCGCTGGCAGGGCTGGTTGGTACGCTGTCCCAGCAGCCATTGTAGAGCGTGTGGGAGTTATAGTCGACGCTCGGGCAAATGTAGCCGCTATACGTACCGCTCGACGGGATCACGTTCCTGCCGTTAGTGGTTGCCGTCGAGCTGGCGTTTACCGGGCCGGTCGTGCAAACGAAGCCGCCGCTGCTGTTGGTGAACGGACACACCGAGCCCGGTCCGATGGCGTGCCAATTCATCGGCAATGCCGCCTGATAGTTGGTCCCGTAGTTGCTACCGTTGTTGGGTTGGCTGGTCGGCGGGTTCAGCCAGTCCGTCCAGTCGATCCAGGTCGCCCCGGAATAATTGGAGCCGGCGTTGACGACCTTGGCGAATGGAATAACGGAAATCAGGACGTCGCCGTCGTTCTTGGCAAGCGCGCTGAGCTGGTCGACGAGGTTGCTCGCCGCGGTTCGCAGGGCGGCTATTTTGCCGTTGTCGGCCATCGATCCCGTGTTGTCGAGGGCCAGCGCGACCCGCATCTTCACGTTGCCCCACGCGGTGGTTGAGGTGCTGCTGAAGCTGAGGGTCGGAAAGCCGGCCACTTTCATGAAGTCGGTTGTGATCGATCCGGATCCCGTGATCTGGACGGTCGAGCCCAGATTGCCATTATCCGCCGTGTAGGTCGCGGTGACCGGAATCGGCTTCACCTTGCCGTCCGGGTTAGTATACAGCGCGTCGAAATAGCGTTGGGCCGTGGTGCCGATGTCGGCCGCCGTGATCTTGCCGCTGGTCAGATCCTTGGAAAGCATCAGAGCCGTCGAGTTCATGGCCGCCTGCATGGCAGACTTGGCGCTGTTGGCGCGGCTGTAATCGATGGCCGCCCCGACGAAGCTGATGATAGGCACGAGCGCGATGGTAAAGATCACCGCGATATTGCCGTCGTTCGCGGCGATGAAACGGCCGGCCGCTTCACGAATATAACGGATCATGTATGCGCAGGGCATGGTTCTCACCGTGGCTGGGTTCCTCCCGCTTTTCTCGGTTGCTGCGACTAAACAGGTGGTAAATCTCGCCTGCCAAAAAACCGCGATGGGCGCTCGGGCGGCGATATCGTCCCGACAACGTGGCATCATCGTCAACGGCGGCTAAACGGCCCGGGGTGTTACTCTGTCAAACTGATTGGAATTGATTAACCCTGCCGAGTCGCCGAAACCGGGCTCGGGTCCGGGGCAAGTTGCATCTGACGTGTATTTGCATGCTTGCGGCGGCCCGAAGCCCGGCCCATATTCCCGCTATTGATTTAGCGGACGCGTCGATCCGGGACGGAGCGGCGATCCGGCGGAGTGTCCGGGAACCCCTATGCCCGGTCGCCATCCGGTTTCCGCGGAGCTCTCGAACGCCGGTGCCATGCTTCAGTTCACGTCCAGATATGATTTGTCGACGCGGTCTTCGATCGCCGCACCCGCTCCCCGAATGGGCACCGACGAGAACCCTGCCGGTGGGACCGGTCCGGCCACATCTGTCATCGCCAAGGTCAAGCCGAAGACCAAACGCCCGAGCCTTTATCGGGTGCTGATATTAAACGACGATTACACGCCGATGGAATTTGTCGTTCATGTCCTGGAGAAATTCTTCCAGAAGGATGTCGAGGCCGCAACCAAGATTATGCTCCACGTTCATCATCACGGTATCGGGGAGTGTGGCGTGTTCACCTACGAGATCGCCGAGACCAAGGTGACCCAGGTGATGGATTTCGCCCGTAAGCATCAACATCCCCTGCAATGTGTGATGGAAAAGAAGTAGGCCCGATACGGCCGATTTGACGCCGCAGCGACCGTCCCCGACGAACTGGCCGCACCGATTGCCGCACCGTCTGGATGTTTTCCAAATCCGGAACGGGTTTTGCATTGGATTTCCACTGGAGATTTCACCCGATCAGGCTGAGATACCGCGGTGGGCCGGACCCTTGCGCGCTTTTCGGTCCGGATAGCTCGCGCATTTTAGATGGGGATGGTGTGTGGCATCCCGGCGAAAAACGAATTGCGGAACCGGTCTTTCGCCATGATCGGATGTAACTATATGAGAAAGGTTGTTGTTGCCTGACCGGCCAACGGCGATCATGATGGCAAAGGGCCGTAGAGGACGCGAATGCCGACTTTTTCCCAGAGTCTCGAACAATCACTGCATCGCGCGCTTGCGATCGCAAATGAGCGTCATCACCAATACGCGACGCTCGAACATCTTTTATTGTCGCTGATCGACAATTCCGATGCAGCGGCGGTGATGCGTGCCTGTAGCGTCGATCTCGACAAGCTGCGCACCAGTCTCGTCAATTATCTTGAGACCGAGTTCGAAAATCTGGTCACGGACGGGGCCGACGACGCCAAGCCGACCGCGGGTTTCCAGCGCGTAATTCAGCGCGCCGTGATTTATGTCCAGTCATCCGGCCGCGAGGAAGTCACGGGCGCCAACGTGCTGATTGCGATCTTTGCCGAGCGCGAGAGTCATGCTGCCTACTTCCTGCAGGAGCAGGACATGACCCGCTACGATGCGGTGAACTACATCAGCCACGGCATCGCTAAACGCCCCGGCGTGTCGGAGGCCCGTCCGGTCCGTGGTGTCGACGAAGAAACCGAGACCAAGGGTAACGAGGATTCCAAGAAAAAGGGCGAGGCGCTGGAGACCTACTGCGTCAACCTCAACAAGAAGGCGCGGGACGGCAAGATCGACCCGGTGATCGGGCGGAACGCTGAAATCAATCGTGCGATCCAGGTGCTGTGCCGCCGCCAGAAGAACAATCCGCTGTTCGTCGGCGAAGCCGGTGTCGGCAAGACGGCAATCGCCGAGGGCCTGGCCAAACGCATCGTCGACAGTGAAGTTCCGGAGGTCCTGGCGGCCGCAACCGTGTTCTCGCTCGACATGGGCACGTTGCTCGCGGGCACGCGCTATCGCGGCGATTTCGAAGAACGGCTGAAGCAGGTACTCAAGGAACTCGAGGCGCATCCCAACGCCATCCTGTTCATCGACGAGATCCACACCGTGATCGGCGCGGGCGCGACGTCGGGCGGTGCCATGGATGCGTCCAATCTGCTGAAACCGGCGCTGGCGTCGGGCACGATCCGCTGCATGGGCTCGACGACCTACAAGGAATATCGCCAGCACTTTGAAAAGGATCGCGCGCTGGTGCGCCGGTTCCAAAAGATCGACGTCAACGAACCCACGGTGGAAGATGCGATTGCGATCCTCAAGGGTCTCAAGCCGTATTTCGAGGACTACCACCACCTGAAATATACCAACGACGCCATCGAGGCGGCGGTGCAATTGTCGTCGCGCTACATCCACGACCGCAAGCTGCCGGACAAGGCGATCGATGTCATCGATGAATCCGGCGCGGCGCAAATGCTGGTGGCGGAGAACAAGCGCAAGAAAACCATCGGCATCAAGGAAATCGAGACCACGATCGCGACTATGGCGCGCATCCCGCCAAAGAGCGTGTCGAAGGACGACGCCGAAGTTCTCAAGCACCTCGAACAGACCCTTAAACGGGTGGTGTTCGGACAGGACAAGGCGATCGATGCGCTTTCGGCGTCCATCAAGCTGGCTCGTGCCGGTCTGCGCGAGCCGGAAAAGCCGATCGGTAGCTACCTGTTCTCGGGTCCGACCGGCGTCGGCAAGACCGAGGTGGCAAAGCAGCTCGCGGCCTCCCTCGGCGTCGAGCTGATCCGCTTCGATATGTCGGAATATATGGAACGGCACACGGTGTCGCGCCTGATCGGCGCACCTCCGGGCTATGTCGGCTTCGATCAGGGCGGCTTGCTCACCGACGGCGTCGACCAGCATCCGCATTGCGTGGTGTTGCTCGACGAAATCGAGAAAGCACATCCGGATCTATACAATGTGCTGCTGCAAATCATGGATCACGGCCGGCTCACCGACCACAACGGCAAGCAGGTCAATTTCCGCAATGTGATCCTGATCATGACCACCAATGCGGGAGCAGCGGATCTGGCGCGCCAGGCTTTCGGCTTTACGCGCAACAAGCGGGAAGGCGATGATCACGAGGCGATCAACCGCCAGTTCGCCCCGGAGTTCCGCAATCGGCTGGACGCCATCGTTTCGTTCGCGCATCTCAACGCGGACGTGATCGGCATGGTGGTCGAGAAGTTCGTGCTGCAACTCGAAGCGCAACTCGCCGACCGCGATGTTACGATCGAACTGTCGGAGCCTGCCAAGGCCTGGTTGGTTCAGCATGGTTATGATGAGCAGATGGGTGCGCGGCCCATGGCGCGCGTGATCCAGGAGCACATCAAGAAGCCCCTGGCGGACGAAGTGCTGTTCGGCAAGCTCAAGGGTGGCGGCCATGTCCGCGTCGTCCTGGTCAGGGACGAGGCGGGCACGGAGCCCGACCAGGAGAAGATCGGCTTCGAATTCGTCGAAGGGCCGGTGACGCCGAAGCCGGAAAAGCTGCCCGGCGCCCGCAAGCGCACGACGTCGCGAAAGCCGAGGCCGAACGGTCCCGGTGGTGGCGGTGGCCCCAAGGGGCCGGCGCCGCGCGGTCCGCTGGTCAAGGCCTCGTAAGCGGTCATACATCGAGAATAGCAAGCCGGCGTGTCGCAAGACCGCCGGCTTTTCGATGGGCCTTGCCCGGCCGGCGATCGATCGCGCTTACTCACCTTTGAGGCGTTGGCTTTCCTGGACCTGCACGCGTTCGGCGCCTCTGCCGCCCCGAGAGGATAGTCTCAACATGCTGAGGCCGGCCCCGAGCAGCGCAAAGACGACTCCGCTCAACAGCGAGATCCGCGTGCCCTGCACCGGATAAAGTGCCAGCAGCAGCGCCACCAGCGCCGCGCCGATCGTCTGTCCGAGAAGCCGTGCCGTTCCCAGCATGCCGCTTGCACCCCCCGAGCGCTCGCGCGGCGCGGCGGCGATCATGGTGCGGTTGTTGGGAGTCTGGAACAAGCCAAAGCCCGCGCCCGCTAACGCCATCCGCCAGATCACGTCGAAATTGGTGGGATCGGCTGGCAACAGCGCCAGCGTGGCTAGTCCCGCCGCGAACAGCAACAAGCCGGCGCCGCCGAGCAGGCCGGCTGGGTAGCGTTCGACCAGTCGGCCAGCCAGCACGGCCGTGCATGCGACGGCGATCGGCCATGGCGTGATCAGCAGCCCGATCTGCACCGCCGAATATCCGAAATGGCTTTCAAGGTAAAAAGGCATTGCGACGAACGCCAGCATCTGGGCGCAGAACGATGCGATCGAGGTGCCGATCGACAGCGCGAAGATCGGAATCCGCAACAGATCGACCGGCAGTAACGGCGAGGCAAGATGCGTCTGCCGGTTGACCAGTAGAACGCAGGCGATCGCCGCGACCACTAGTTCCGACAGCCAGAGATACTGCGACTCGCCATGACCCGCGCTGTCGATCGCCGCGATACCGAGGCCGAAAGTGAGGGCACTAAGGCCGGCGCTTTGCCAGTCAAACGCATGACTGGCCGGGTTGATATGGGGCAGGAAGCGCCATCCCAGCGCCAACGTCACGATCCCCAACGGAATATTGATCGCGAACAGATAGGGCCATGTACCGACCGCCAGAATGAGCGCGGCGACCGTGGGGCCGAGCGCGGCCGAGATCGCGACAACCAGGGCGTTGAAACCGATACCGCGGCCGAGCAGCGCGCGCGGGTAGGTAAATCTAACCAGGGCCGCGTTTACGCTCATGATGCCCGCGGCACCAAATCCTTGCACGATCCGCGCGGCAGTGAGCAGGGGCAGCGTGTTTGACAGCGTGCAAAACAGCGAGGCCAGCGTGAACAGCAACAGGCCCGCCAGATAGACGCGACGATAGCCGATGATTTCACCCAGGGATGCCAGCGGCAGCAGCGAGATCGTGATGGCGAGCTGATAGCCGTTGACGATCCAGACCGAGAACGCGGGGCTTGCCTCGAGCGCCTTGGCGATGGTGGGCAGGGCAACGTTGGCGATGGCGCCGTCCACGACGGCCATCACGAGACCGAGTGCGATGGTGAGGATTGCCCAATTGCGCTGCGGCAGCGGCAGGCCGTCTGGGTGCTCGATCACAGTGGATGACATAGCGAGTGTAATCCTGCGTTCCGGCATCAAATGGCATCCGAGATTGGACGACATTTTGCAACCCTCGGCTTGTCCCTCGGGTCCGCGGCGGCGCAGGGAACGCCGTGTGCCTTCAGCGAAGGTTTTTAGCGTTTGTCCAGCAGCTCATTGATGCGGCGTTGCAGTTGTCGCTTTTTCGCTTGGCTTTGGCGTAGCCGCTCATCCAGATCGGAGGTCGGCCGGGCGGGGGGCGTGTCGGAAAAGGCCACGCCCACGAAATGGTTGCGCCACCAGATGATCCTGGCGAGGAAAGACCGGCCTTTCTGCGCGATCCTCAGCGATATCGGCTCCCTGGACAACCTGACGGCATCCCCGAACTCGATGCTGGCGCCATTTTCTGACACGTCCCGGACAACGCGATGCTTCGCCTCGCCGGCCTTGCCGATCTCGACAACACCGTCATAGGTCACCTTGTCACGCGCAGTCTGGCGTCGGTCCATCGTCGATGCTCCTCCTGCGCAAGACCTTACGCAGCTTGGATTCCGGCGAAAAGGCGCGGTGGCCAAAATGCGGCGTTAACGTAAACCGTTCACGGTCGGTCGGGCGCATATTGGGGCTTCGAATGGCCCGGATACCCGCATATATTGTTGCGGGGCTGTCCTGAACTCCCACTTGTGCGCCATTAATTGTGAAAACAGTCAGGACGGTTCTCGCGGGTATAAGCAGGTCCGAGACAGCATGGCGGTGCCAACGGCGATGCGACTGCGAACAATGCTTGGCGCTGCGATGTTGACGTTGGCGCTGCCGCTGGCAGCGGCAACCGCGGCAGACGATGCCTCGTCCACGACGACCAATGTGGCCCGCCCCAGCGTCGAGGAACTGGCGACCAAGGGCACGCCGCAAAAGGCCGCGGATAACGCCGGGGATAACGACACCCGTGAGGCCATGTGCCTGATGATCGAGTTGGCGGCGAGGTCGCAGAATCTGCCGGTCGAATTTTTCGCGCGCGTGATCTGGCAGGAGAGCCGTTTTCAGTCCGATGCCGTCGGCCCTGTCACGCGCAGCGGCCAGCGCGCGCAGGGGATCGCGCAATTCATGCCGGGGACCGCGAGCGAACGCCGTCTGCTCGATCCCTTCGATCCGGTTCAAGCGCTGCCGAAATCCGCCGAGTTTCTCAACGAATTGCGCGGGCAATTCGGCAATCTCGGGCTTGCCGCCGCGGCTTACAATGCCGGACCACGCCGCGTTCAGGAATGGCTGGCGGGCTCGGGCTCGATGCCACAGGAGACGCGCAACTACGTCTCCGCCATCACCGGCTCGACGGTCGACGATTGGGCTGCGGCCGCCAGAAACGGCAAGCCGCCGCGTGACGAAACGGTCGCGCCGCGCCTGGGCTGTCGCGAATTGATGGCGCTGCTGCGGCGGGCGCCGAACCCGTTTGTTACCCAGCTGGAGGTACATGTGAAGCTTGGGGCCGACAGGCCGTGGGGTGTGCAACTCGCGGCAGGCTTCAATCGCGACCAGGCGCTTGCGATGTACGCCCGCGCGATCAAGCGGCTGAGCGCCGTGATCGGCGATCAGGATCCGAGCCTGTTAAGTTCGGTGATGCGTAACCGCGGCACCCGCCAGTTTTACCAGGTTCGGATCGGCGCTGACACGCGTATCGCGGCGGACGACCTTTGCAATCGTATCCGTCGTGCCGGCGGCGCGTGCTTCGTGCTGCGGAACATGTATCTGCCGGGTTGACCGCGATATCCGCATAGCGGCCCTGAACGGTCCTTCGCTTGACGCGCCACGGTTTCGTCCGCGTTATGCGGCGCAGCAATCGCTGTTATCAACCGATCCGGACGCTGGTGTCGTTACCCCCGCTCAATTCATCCCAATGGCACAGCTCCTTGCGCGCGTTCCTGTGGGGAATGCGATCGCTTGCTGCGACCGTGCTGACGCTCGTGCTGTTTGCAACCTATCTCGGCATCGGGGCGCTAGCGCATGACACGCATTTCAGTCTGGCTTGGGCGCTGGCTGCGACGGCTTTCGTCTGGGCCGGGCCGGCGCAGATCATCCTGATTTCGACGCTTGGCTCGGGGGCGACGATCGTTCAGGCGGCGATCGCCGTCACCGTCAGCGCCATCAGGCTGTTTCCGATGGTGGTGTCGGTCCTGCCATTAATGCGCACACCGCAAACCAAGCGGCGCCACCTGATACTGGTTGCCCATCTCACTGCGGTAACCCTCTGGGTCGAATGTTTTCGCTTCCTGCCGCAGGTGCCGCGCGAACGGCGAATTGCCTTCATTCAGGGACTTGGCATTGGTCTCGTCTGCGTATGCCTGGTCGCGACCACGATCGGATATTTGCTGGCCGCGAGCCTGTCGCCGACCTTCGCGGCGGCGATCCTGATGCTGACGCCGCTGGCATTCCTGTTCTCCACCGCCCGCAACTGCCGGGAGATTGCCGACGCGGTTGCGCTGGTGTTGGGGCTGCTGCTGTTTCCGCTGGCGGCATGGCTGGATAGTGGCGTCGATATCCTGATCAGCGGCGTGTCGGCGGGCACCATCGCTTACGGCGTTCACCGCTGGCGGGCGCGCGCATGAGCGGCTTCATCGGCGACTGGCATGCCCTGCTGATCCTGCTGATCGCGGGTGTCATCCCCAACCAGATCTGGCGCATGCTCGGGCTTTGGCTGGGCGGCGGCATCGACGAGGGATCGGAGCTGTTGGTCTGGGTAAGGGCGGTGGCAACCGCCATCCTCGCCGGCGTTATCGCCGAGATACTGGTCCAACCACCCGGCGCGTTGGCCAACGTGCCGGGATGGCTGCGTTACGCGGCGGTCGCATTCGGCTTTGCCGCATTTTGGTTGTCGCGCCGCTCGACGCTTGCCGGCGTCATTTGTGGCGAGGCCGTCCTGTTGGCCGGCCAATGGTGGCTGGGTGGGACGTAGCCGGCTGGTCCTCCGACTTGCGGGTGATCGCGGCTCGGCTAATGTCGAGACATAATAAAAAGCCGGAGGAATGAGATGAAAGGTGGCGCGAGAGTTCTTATCGCCGGCCTCATGGTTCTGACGCTTGCGACGAATGTGGGCGCCGCCGATTACCCGACGCATCCGATCAAGCTTGTTGTGCCCTATGCCGCGGGCGGACCGACAGACCTCCTTGGTCGGCTGGTCGCCGATTATCTCGGCCGGGATTTGAAGCAGGTGGTGATCGTCGAGAACAAGGCCGGGGCCCAGGGCGCTATCGGCGCGGAGATGGTAGCTCGTTCCGAACCTGACGGTTACACCTTGCTCGTGGCGGCAGCCTCCATCATCGTCCTCAACCCCATACTGTACAAAAAGTTGTCCTACGATCCGGTCAGGGATTTTCGGATGCTCGCGCTGGTGACCGATCTGCCGGTGGTCATGGAAATCAATCCGTCCGTCCCGGCCAAGACGCTGGCGGAGTTTGTAGCCTACGCCAAACAAAATCCAGGCAAGCTGAATTTCGGATCGGCCGGCACCGGCGGTACCATTCATCTGGCCGGCGAAATGTTCAAGGAGATGGCGGGTGTCCAAATGACCCACGTTCCCTACAAGGGGGCCGGGCCAGCCTTGGCTGATTTATTGGCCGGAAATATCCAGGTGATGTTCAATTCGCTCAGCACCGCATTGCCGCCGATCAAATCGGGATCGTTACGTGCGTTGGGGGTCAGCTCCGAGCGGCGCAGTCCCGATCTTCCGGATGTTCCGACCATTGCCGAGAGCGGTTACCCCGACTATCGCGTCAGTGTTTGGTACGGTATCGCGGCACCCGCAAAGCTGCCCGACGATATCGCGGCGAAAATCAGCGCCAGCGTCGATCGCGCGCTGAACGACGATGCGTTCCGCGCTTCTCTCGAGAAAATCGGCTTCCCGGTGTTCCGTCCGCGCAGTGCGGCAGCGATCAATGACTTCATTGACGCTGACCGTGCGCGATGGTCGAACGTGGTCAGGACTCAAAATATCTCGTTGGATTGAACCATGGTTAGAGAGAGTGAACTTCGCGACGGTGAGCTTGCCGTCGATATGCCGGCAGCGCGGGATGGCGGTCTCGTCTTCATCGGCCGCATCCGCACGCCCTGGACTTCGCGGCTGGAGACGCCCCGGCAGGGGCGGCATGACGGCCCGGTTTGCCGGCTCGAGATCTTCGAGCCATGGGTGCCGGCCCTGAAAGGCGTCGATTTCTATTCAAACCTCGAAGTGATCTATTGGCTGCATTTGTCGCGCCGCGATCTGGTGCTGCAAAGCCCGAAGAACAACCAGAAGACCCGCGGCACGTTTTCGCTGCGCTCACCGGTGCGGCCAAATCCGATCGCGACCTCGATCGTCAAGCTGGTCGGCATCGAGGGCAGCACGGTTTTGGTGCGCGGCCTCGACTGTCTCGACGAGACGCCGCTGCTCGACCTCAAGCCCGACCGCTGCGAATTCACGCCGCTAGCACCGCCACAGGCCGGTGACTTCGAGACGGAGTGAAGGCAGCAATGCCAGCGGTGCCAGCGTCAGCGAAGCAAACCGGAGCCGTGACTTCCGGTTATTTCGATCCGCGCCACGCCCAGCGCAGTAACGCCCATGCGCTGCTGCCGGTTGCCATGCCCAGCACGTAGATGACCACGACGAGGACCGCCAGCGGCGCGGTAATTCGAAAGCCCAGGAAGGACACCGTGACCTGACCAAGATTTTGCCAAGCGAAAATGACCGTCGCCGCGACGAGGACGATGATCACGGCCATATTGAACCAACGCATGATCGGCACCGGTTTGGTTCGCGTTGAGGGAAGCTTATGCTTCCTTCAGCGCCGCGACCAGCCTTGCCGCGTTGTCTTCCAGCACTTTTGCGTCTTCCTTCCGGCTGGCCGGTGGTAACAGCGGAACGCCTTCGTGGCGTGGCATGACGTGCATGTGCAGGTGATAGACCACCTGTCCGGCTGCCGGCTCGCTGAATTGCTGAATAGTAATGCCGTCGGCCCTGAAGGCTTTCATGGCCGCGCGGGCGATCGTACGGGTGCCGCGCGCAACATGGGCGAAGTCCTCCGGAGTGACGTCGAGGATATTGCGCGCAGGCGCTTTCGGGATCACGAGGGTGTGTCCCGGAGACCGCGGCATGATGTCGAGAAAGGCCAGTACGTGGTCGTTTTCGTAGACCTTGTAACATGGGAATTCGCCGCGCAGGATCTTGGCGAAAATGTTGTTGGCATCGTATGCGGTCATGAGGTCTCTCCTAATTCGGCCGCACTGTCACCGCCCCGGACCAAACGTCAAGACGGGTCCTCGGCGGTTTTGCGGAACGGACCAGCCTCGGTGAGTTCGCGACCCGCTTCGGCCACATAGGCTCGCTCACGCTTGAGATAGTCGGCAACGGCGTGGCGCAAGCCGGGGTCGGCGATGTAGTGCGCCGAATAGGTCGTTTGCGGCAGATATCCGCGCGCGATCTTGTGCTCGCCTTGCGCGCCCGCCTCGACGGTTTTTAGGCCGCGTTGGATTGCGAAATCGATCGCCTGATAATAGCAGACCTCGAAATGCAGGAACGGATGGTGTTCGATCGCGCCCCAGTTGCGGCCGAACAGGGTGTCGGACCCGATGAAGTTGATCGCGCCGGCGATCCATCGGTTGTTGCGCCGGGCCATCACCAGCAGCACGTCTTCGTTCATGCTGGCGCCGATCAGCGAGAAGAACGAGCGGGTGAGATAGGGGCGTCCCCATTTCCGGGAGCCGGTTTCCATATAAAATTCAAAGAAGGCGTCCCACGCATCCTCGGTGATGTCGTTGCCGGTGAGGGTGTGGATCGTAACGTCGGCGGCGATCGCTTCGCGTCGCTCGCGCTTGATCGCCTTGCGGTGGCGTGAATTCAGCGTGGCGAGAAAATCCTCGAAACTGCCGTAACCTTGGTTGTGCCAGTGGAATTGCTGGTCCGTACGCCGCAGGAATTCGTGTTTGGCCAAAAACTTCTGTTCCGCCTCACGCGCAAACGTCACGTGGACCGACGAGGCGTTGGTGGCTTCACACAACGCCACCAACCCGCTCGCAAGCGCGGTACCGACGCCGCCGCTATCGACGCCGTCCCTGATCAAGAGCCGCGGGCCGGTCGCCGGGGTAAAGGGAACCGACGCCTGCAGCTTGGGGTAATAGCGTCCGCCGGCGCGCTCATAAGCGTCGGCCCAGCCGCGGTCGAACACGTATTCGCCCTGCGAGTGGGATTTCAGGTAACACGGCACGATCCCTGCGATGGCACCGTCAAGCCGCGCGATGAGATGGCGAGGCCCCCAGCCGGTTCTGGCGCAGGCTGAACCTGATTCTTCGGCTGCTGAGAAAAAAGCGTGCGAAACAAACGGGTTATAACGGGGTGTTGCGTTGCCACAGGAGCTGGCCGGCGCCAGCGTGTCGAAACCGTCCAGGCCGAACAGATCGGCGCCCGGATTTGCGCAGGCATTCCAGTCCGCGGCAGGAATCTGACTGGCCGATGATACGGCTTCGAGGGACAGTTTGGATGACGCCATCGACGACTTCGACCGGTCTCTCGTCACGATAGGCCATCTCTTGCAGTGACCAACCCATCCAAGATCGTGCATCTCGTGCATGAGTTCAAGGGTCAGGGGAGTTGGATCAGGTTCCCGGTATAAAGCCTTCGAAAATCATCTGATCGGCATATCGGGCGGCGCGTTCGCGCTGCTCCGGTGTGCGCACGGTCCAGGTCAGCAGCGGGAGGCCGAAAACGTTGCGTGCAATCCAGGGCGCGGTCGAGGGCAGGTCATTGACCCAATAGGCCACGAATTGCGGACGGGTCGCAAAGGCACGGCGCAGATGCTGCATGCTGCGGCGCTGAGCCGCTGACGCTTCGGGCCAGTCGGCTTCGGTGTAGCGGCGCTGCGCTATAATTCCGCGGGGCAGTGTCGGCATCAGTTCGCGCAGCGCCAACACCTGGTCCGGATCGAATGACATGCCGGCAACGGGGCCCTGGTAGGCGCCGAGAATCTCCGCCATGCGCCGCACCAGCCTGCGGTCGCCGTCGAAATGGCTCTTCACCTCGATCACCAGTGGCGTACGGCCGGCAACCAGCGCGCAGAGGTCGCCGAGCGACATCATCCGCTCGGCGGTACCCTTGAAAGGGACCGTCTTGAGCACGGCGGCAGTCAGGTCGCGCAGCGCGCCGGAGCCATCCGTAAGGCGACCAAGCGCATCGTCATGGTGCACCATGGCCTCGCCGTCGGCGCTGACCTGCAGGTCGACTTCGATGCCGAAATTTCCGGCGAGCGCCGCGTTGACCGCGCCGGGCATGTTTTCAAGGATGCCGCGCGCGCGATCGTGCAGGCCGCGATGGGCCACCGGCCGTGCCGTCAGCCAATCGGGCGCGCGCACCGCTTGGTCCTCATGAGACTTCGAAAATTCCTTCGACCTCGACTGCCGCGTCCGACGGCAGTGAGGCGACGCCGACGGTGGTGCGCGCGTGGCGGCCCTTGTCGCCGAAGGCCGCAACCATCAGGTCGGAAGCGCCGTTCAGCACCTTCGGCCCGTCGAGAAAGTCCGGCGCGGAATTGACGAAGCCGCCCAACCGAACCACGCGGACCACCTTGTCGAGGTCACCGAGCGCCGCCTTGACCTGCGCCAGCAGGTTGATCGCGCAGCCGCGCGCCGCGGCATTGCCTTGCTCCACAGTAACGCCTGCACCGAGCTTGCCCTTGGCAATCAGCTTGCCCTGCGGGTCGACGCAGACCTGGCCGGAAACGATCAGCAGATTTCCCGTCCGTACGAAACCGACATAATTGGCAATCGGACTTGCGGGCTCGTGCAAGACCACGCCCTGTGCCGCAAGCTTCTGTTCGATCGTACCCGCCATTTTTCGTCCCCGTTTAATGCAATTGCCACCCGATATAGCCGACCGGGCGCGCTTGTTTCGCCTATCACGCAATGACATGCAAGCGAGCGCCAGCTGGCGCAGGCGCCTGTTCCCCGCCCCAATTCGCACAAAACCTTGTCGAAAAACAGCGCGGCGCGACGGTTATGCGTACTTTTTCGTGACCCGGCCCTAGTTGCGGCGTAATGCGGCGGTCACTAACCTGACGAATTCCAACCGAGAAAGCGCCATGGCCAGCCCGCTCAGTCTGCCCCGCAATGCCCGATCGTTGACGCTGGTGATCGCCGTCGTCGCACTTGGATCGGGTTTTTCCGGCGGTCGCGCCGATGCGGCGGGCCCGCCATTCCTGGCACACCAGGCGCTTTATGACCTCAGCCTGGTCAAGTCGCGCGGCAGCAGTTCGATCAACAGCGCACGCGGACGTATCCTCTATAATTTTTCCGGAAATGCCTGCGAGGGATACACCTCCGAATTCAGGCAGGTCTCGGAATTGGAAAGCAGCGAGGACAAGCTGACGCTCAGCGACCTGCGCTCGAGTTCCTGGGAGGACGGCGCAGGCAAGAGCTATCGCTTCAAGATCAATTCGCGCATGAACGACGCCAACTCCAGTCCGGTCGACGGGGTCGCTGAACGAACCGGCGATCATGTAACGGTCAAATTGAAGCAGCCCGAGGCCAAGACGTTCACGCTCGACGGCAACACGGTTTTTCCGACCCAGCAAATCCAGCGCATCATCGAGGCGGCACAGGCCGGAAAATCCCTGCTTGAACTCGCGGTGTATGACGGGTCCGACAATGGAGAGAAGGTCTACAACACGCTTACCGTGATCGGGCAGCCAATTCGCGACGACCGCAGCGTCACCACGCCAGACCCCTCGACGGCGAGCCAGGCGATGAAATCGCTGACGCGGTGGCCGGTCACGGTCAGCTATTTCGATCGCGGCGCCAAGCCTACCGATGGCGAACAGACCCCGGTCTACGCGATGTCGTTCGAGCTGTATGAGAACGGCGTCTCCCGCGCGCTGGTACTCGACTACAATGATTTCGTGATTTCCGGCGCGATGGGGAAATTGGACGTCAAGGATGCCAAGCCGTGTAAGTGACGAGACGCGTAAGTAAAACGTGTCCCAGCCCGGAGGAGTCCGCCTCCGGCCAAAGTTTCGGAGGGCGGAACGTTTTCAGGGTTCGTCCTTCAAGACGCTTCTGGGCGGACGGTCAGGAACAGGTTGTGCTGTCGCTACTCCCGTCTTCTCCGGTCCCTCATAGGCGATGCCTCGGATCACCGCCGTGCTGCCGAACTTCTTGCGGAGGCCGTCAATGGCACGCTCGGCGTGGGCCGAGCGGCGGTCGAGCATGTCGGTGTCGTCGGCCGCAGAACCCGCACGGAGCGCGCTGACGCCGGTACCCATCAGCCGGAACGCGGTGCCGTCGATTTCCTTCGCCAGCATTTCCCGCGACACTGCGAAAATTTTCGTCGCCAATTGCGTGGGAGTGTGAATCGATTGCGAACGGGTGCGCTGCCGAAAATCGGCGGTCTTCAGCTTCAGCGTGATGGTCAAGCCCGCCAGTTCGCCGCTCTTGAGCCGCGATGACACCTTTTCCGACAGTCGCCACAGGGTTTTTTCAAGTGTCCCGAAATCGCGGATGTCGGTCTCGAACGTGGTCTCGCTGGAAATGGTCTTGGCGCCGCGATCGGGCACGACGCGGCGATCGTCGATGCCGCGTGCCAGCCGCCACAGCCGCCGGCCTTCGGTCGGGAATTGCTTCATCAACTCGATTTCGTCGGCGCGCTGCAGGTCGGCGATGGTGCGAAAACCGCGTTGCGAAAGCCGCTCCTGGGTTGCCGGCCCGACTCCAAAGATGAAGCCGACCGGTCTGGCGGCCAGCATGGTCCGCGCTTCCTCTTGGTCGAGCGCGGCAAAGCCGCGCGGCTTGTCGAGATCGGAGGCGATCTTGGCCAGGAATTTGTTGCAAGACAGGCCGACCGAAACCGTGATGCCGATATCGCGCTCGACCTCGCGGGCAAAGCGCGCCAGAACCTTGGCTGGGATCATGCCGTGTACGCGTTGGGTGCCGGCAAGGTCTAGAAACGCTTCGTCGATCGAAAGCGGTTCGACCAGTGGCGTCAGCGCCATCATGGCATGACGGACCTCGCGTCCGACCCGGACATATTTAGCCATGTCGGGCCGGATCACGACCGCGCCCGGGCACAACTCAAGCGCCTTGAACATCGGCATGGCCGAGCGCACGCCGAAGGTTCGAGAAATATAGCACGCCGCCGAGACCACGCCGCGCTTGCCGCCGCCGATAATGACAGGTTTGTCGGCCAGTTCAGGGTTGTCGCGCTTTTCGACGGTCGCGTAGAAGGCGTCGCAGTCGATGTGGGCGAGCGCCAGTGAGGACAGCGCGCCGTGACGAACGAGGCGAGGCGAGCCGCATTCGCTGCACCGCCGGGCCTTGATATCGAGATCGACGAGGCAATCCCGGCAAAAACAGGTCGCGCTCGGGCCGGCGGGCACTGGCGCGACAGCGCTCACGGCACATCGCGCTCCCACTGCGGATCGTTCAGGGCCTGGTGGGCGGCAGCGATATTGGTGGGGTGGAGTTGCGAGGCCGCCGCGAAGGCTTTCACGGTTGCGTCATCGCGCATGACAAAATCGAGCACGTTAGCGAGGAACCGCGGGTCCGAGGCGGCCGTGCGCAGCGTTTCGGGACCAATCCCGCTCTCAGCCAGAAACAGGCCGAGGCGCTCGGGATCGCCGGCGACGAAGGAAAGCGCCTGAATCGCAACGATTTCAGCTACTTCCCTAGGGTTGTGAGCGCGCTTCTTCAATGGACCTATTTGCCTTTCCGTAACTTATGGTCTCTATTTTCCAAGCATCATGCCCGAGTCTGCCGAACGCCGACAAGGCGGTGCAAATTGCTTCGCACAAACAAATCGCTTGGGTTTAACGGGTTAGAACGAATCTGGCGCTAGTTTAAATTCACTTTTTGACACGCTCTGCGTGGTCCGTGACGCGCCGGATGCCGGGTCTGCCTATTGGGGATTGGAGGGACGGATGGCAAAAACCGTCCTGATCGTGGAGGACAATGAGCTCAATATGAAGCTCTTTCGCGATCTGTTGGAAGCGCATGGCTACCAGACCTCCGGGACCAGCAACGGTTTCGAAGCGCTCGATCTCGTTCGCAAGCTGCGCCCCGATCTTATTCTTATGGATATTCAATTACCGCAGGTCTCCGGTCTCGAAGTCACCAAATGGATCAAAGACGATCCGGAACTGCGCGCCATTCCCGTGGTGGCAGTCACGGCGTTTGCGATGAAGGGCGACGAAGAGCGCATTCGCGAGGGCGGTTGCGAAGCATATTTGTCGAAGCCAATTTCAGTCGGAAAATTTATCGAGACCGTTCGACGGTTCGTGGGGTAGGGGAGTTTTCGATGTCCGCGCGCATTCTGGTCGTCGATGACGTTCCGGCCAACGTCAAGCTGCTGGAGGCGCGGCTCTCGGCCGAGTATTTCGACGTATTGACCGCCTCCAACGGCACCGAGGCGCTTGCCATTTGCGCGCGCGCCGAATGCGATATCATCCTGCTCGACGTCATGATGCCGGACATCGACGGCTTCGAGGTGTGTCGGCGCTTGAAATCCAATCCGGCCACGCATTTCATTCCGGTCGTGATCGTCACTGCATTGGATAGCCCTGCGGATCGCGTGCGCGGTCTTGAGGCCGGCGCCGACGATTTCCTGACCAAGCCGGTGTCCGACGTCGTGCTGATTGCGCGCGTGCGGTCGCTGACCCGGCTGAAGATGATGACCGACGAGTTGCGCATGCGCGCGATCACCTCGCTCGAGATCGGCGTGCAGGCGCCGGAGCGCAGCGCAGTGGCGGACACCGGGAAGGGCGGCCGGATCCTTTTGGTCGACGACCGCGCGTCGTCCTACGAGCGGCTGGCGCCGGTGCTGAGTGCTGAACATACCGTCGACGTCGAAACCAACCCGACAGAAGCGCTGTTTCACGCCGCCGAGGGTAATTACGATCTTCTGATCGTGTCGCTCGGCCTGGAGAATTTCGACGGCCTGCGGCTGTGCAGCCAGGCGCGCTCGCTGGAGCGGACCCGCCAGGTTCCTATTCTTGCCATTGCCGACGCCGACAACAACACGCGACTGCTCCGCGGGCTCGAGATCGGCGTCAACGATTATCTTCTGCGTCCGGTCGACAAGAACGAATTGCTGGCGCGCGCACGGACCCAAATCCGCAAGCGCCGCTACACCGATCACCTGCGCGACAACGTGCAGAACTCGATCGAGATGGCGATCACCGATGCACTGACCGGCCTGCACAATCGCCGCTACATGGAGAGCCACCTGGGGACGTTGGCCGAGCAGGCCGCGAGCCGCGGCAAGCCACTGGCGTTGATGATCCTCGACATCGATTTCTTCAAGTCGATCAACGACAATCACGGCCACGATGCAGGCGACGACGTGTTGCGCGAATTCGCGGTCCGGATACGCAAGTCGATCCGCGGCATTGATCTGGCTTGCCGCTACGGCGGCGAGGAGTTCGTGATCGTGATGCCGGAGACCGACCTGCACGTCGCGAGCATGGTGGCCGAACGGCTGCGGCGCTCGATCGCCGGCGAGTCCTTTGCGATCAACAAGGGCGCCAAACGTATCGCGGTCACGATCTCGATCGGACTGGCGACGCTGGAGACCAAGGGCGAGGCCGTCGCCGATGTGCTCAAGCGCGCCGACACGGCGCTCTACCGCGCCAAGCACGACGGCCGCAACCGCGTGGTATCAGTGGCGGCGTGACTGACAATAGTCGGTTGGGTCAGGCGACAGCCTCACTGGCACCTTGTTTCACCGCCTCATATGCCAGCCGTTTGAATTCGAACGAGAACGGATGGACGAATGCCATCTGGCGCTGCGCCATCACCACGCCCGCCATATTGCGCTTCGGTGAGATCCACCATTGCGTGCCGGCGACACCACCCCAATAATATTCGCCCGAAGCGTCGGGATGATCGAATGTAGAGGGCTCCAGGATCAGCCCACCGCCCAGGCCGTGCGCCTTGCCGGGCTGCGGGCCCATTATGGCAAAGCGTATCCACTGGCCCTCAGGCAATTGATTGGTCATCATCATCGCGATCGTTTCGGGCTTGAGCAGGGTCCGCCCGCCCGGGAGAAGGCTACGGATCAGGGCCACCATATCGGGCATCGTTGAAACGAGGCCGCCGCCCCCATTGAGTTCTTGCGAAGGGATGCAAATAGGCATTCGGAAAGGGTGCTTGGTCGGTTCGGGTGAGGCCCGGCTTCATCGGCTCCATCAGGTCCGCGCCGGCGTAATACGCGACGAGCCGACCCCGATCCTTCTCGGGCACCACGAAGCCGGTATCGACCATGCCGAGTGGATCCAGAATTCGCGCTTTGATAAACTTGTCGAAGGTCTGGCCACCGACGACCTCGACCAGTCGTGCGACTACATCGATGGCGAGCGAATATTCCCATGACGTCCCGGGATGATAGATCAGGGGCAGGTCGGCCAGCACGTCCACCATCTGCGCCAGCGTCGTCATGGGGTTGTTCACGCCGCGCTCGTTAAGCGCCTTGAAGATGACGGTGCCCGGATCGAAGATGCCATAGCTCAGTCCTGCGCTGTGGCTCAGCAACTGCCGGATGGTGATCGAACTCTTGGCTTGCACCGTGTCATCAAGCGAGGTGGCGTCGGGACGCAGGACTTTCCGATTTCCAAGCTGGGGAATGAATTTCTCGATGGGGTCGTCAAGCCCAAGCTTGCCTTCCTCGAACAGCAACAGCGCAGCACAGGAGGTGATCAGCTTGGTGTTGGAAAAGACACGAAAAATATGGTCGGTGCGCAACGGCGTCTGCGCTTCCTTGTCGGCCCATCCGACGCAGTCCACGTCCGCCAGATCGCGGCCAACCATCACCGCCCAGGAAATGCCGGACAGCAGATTGCCGTCGACATAGCGCTGCATGGCCTCGCGGGCCGGTTTGAAGTCGTAACCGTTGGCGGTCACCTTCAAGTCTTCCATCGCCGTTTCCCCCTTATCGCCGCTGCTTGCCGCAGATGCTGATTTTAGAAAGTAACCGGCACGTCGGCGTATTGAAAGGCCACAGCGCGGCTTAACGCGTCTTGGTTGAGGCCTGCAGTGTTCCCGCGCTGCTACCACAATCGACTTTCACCCCCGCATTCGCCAGCAGCACGCGCGCGGCTTCCTTGGCGGCTCGCGCCATCGAGGGATCGTCCCGCACCAGGTCCTGCGCGATCGAGCCGTCCACCAGCACAACGAGTTGCGTTGCGAGGCGGTCGGCGTCGGTCGCACCCGATTGCGTCAACAGGTTGCGAAACCAGACGCGGCGGCTTTCCTTGAAAGCAATCGCAATCTTTTTTACCGCGCGGTCTTCCGCACCGAGTTCAGCAACCGCGTTGACGAACGGGCAGCCGCGAAAGTCTTTGCTGGCAAAGCGACGTTCCAGCGAATCGAAATACCCGAGGATTTGTTCGGCAGGCGGCATGTCCGACGGCGGCGCCTGCTGGAAACGACCCGCCAGATAGGCCGCAATCAGCCGGTCTTTCGACGGGAAATGGTTGTAGAGCGTACGCTTGCTGATGCCGATCTCGGCCGCGATCGTGTCGACGCCGACGGCGCGAATGCCCTGCAGATAGAACAGCCGATCGGCGGTTTCGAGGATTCGCGTCTTCATGTCGGGCTTGGCCGGCGAGGGCATTTTACACGGACCTTTGTTGTTCCGCCTTGACAGCGGAACCTGCTGCGACTCTAATTACACCGATCGGTGTAATCAAGCCAGCCGTGTCAGGTTGGCGCGACCGCAGGTCCCGGCTCTTCGGGCCAGGGACCGAAAGGGAGAAGAACAACCATGCCCCTGCTTCAACTCCTGCGTCCTTCGCTTCCCATTCTGATCGGCGCTTCCCTGATGCTTTCGCTAAGCATGGGCCTGCGTCAGAGCCTCGGAATCTTTCTCCAGCCTTTGACCCGCGATGTCGGAATCTCGGTTTCCGATTTCACGCTCGCGATTGCCGTGCAAAACCTCGCCTGGGGATTCCTGCAACCGCTCGCCGGCGCGCTGACTGTGCGTTACGGCTTTCGGGTGATTATGCTGGTCGGCGCGCTGCTCTATGTCGGCGGGCTCGCTATGATGGTAACCGCCCATGGCTTTGTCGGCGTCATGATGGGCGCGGGTGTCTTGATCGGGATATCGCTGGCTTGCACGGCGGCTTCGATCGCCACCTCGGTGTCGGCGCGGGCGGTGCCCGCTGCGGTGCGCAGTACCGTGCTCGGGATGGTTTCGGCCGCCGGATCGCTTGGAGCGTTGTTCTCCGCGCCGATCGGGCAGGTGCTCAGCGAAGGTTACGGCTGGCGGATCGGGCTCGTCGGTTTTGCGATTTTGTCGCTGGGGCTCATTCCGGCTGCATGGTTCGCCGGCGGCGTCGACAAGATACCGCTGCCCCGGCCTTCGTCGGATGACATCGGCAGTGCCTCGGCGGGGGCGGCGGTGAAAACCGCATTCGGCAACGCGTCCTTTGTGGTGATGACCTGCGCCTATTTCGTCTGCGGGATGCAACTCGTCTTTGTCTCGACGCACCTGCCGTCGTATCTCGCGATCTGCGGCCTGGATCCGATGCTGAGCGCGCAGACACTCGGCGTTATCGGCGGCTTCAACGTACTCGGCAGCCTTTTCTTCGGTTGGGCCGGCCAGCGCTGGAACAAGCTGGCGCTATTGGGCGCGATCTACATTTTACGTTCGCTGGTGCTGGCCTGGTATTTCATGCTGCCGGCATCGCCGGCGACGACACTGTTGTTCGGCGCGATGTTGGGGTTCCTCTGGCTCGGCGTCGTACCTCTGGTGGCGGGCGCCGTCGCCGAGATGTTCGGGCTGCGATGGCAGGCGATGATCCAAGGGATCGCTTTCATGAGCCATCAGATCGGCAGCTTCGTCGGCGCATACGGAGGAGGGCTCATCTACGATGCGCTCGGCTCCTACACCATGGCGTGGCGGATCGGGGTCGCGGTCGGGCTCGCGGCGGGGATTATCCAGGTCGCGTTCGCCCTGGTGCGGCCGAGCGAGCCGCCGTTAGTGGCCGCCAGGTAGGGCGCGGTCCGAGACAAACGCGAGGCACAGTTCTACGTTTGCGTCGCCGGCGTCTTGGGGCGGGGGGTTGGCATCGGGCCACAGATCGGTTTCATCATACCCATCTCCAAGGAGTATCAGGGTTATGTCAATGTGAGGGGCTATAAGGACTTGGAGGTAGAGAACCGGGCGAACACTTGGAGCACCTTTGTGACTTTCGCCATTTCGCCTGCACCACCGGAAATGGCATCGGCAAAGCCGATAAGCCGAAAATATTAAATCGCCAGTTCCGGGCAGCCACTTGGTGCTCTTTGATTTCATGCCCAACGCGCCATTTCGCTGTTGCACGGCAATTTGGCAGCACTCGGCGCGAACCGAGAGGCACGTCGCGTTTTCTGTCACGCCGACCAAGCGCATCCGGTGACAAAATAGACCTGCAGCTCCGCGGCGTTGCGCGCGGTTTATGATTCACGCTGGTGACGGCGCTTTCCGCGGCATTCCAACTGAGCAACCCGATAATATTGACGCGGGCCAGCACGAGTCTTGCGGCCGGGTGCCTGCACGTCTTACGCTGAGCTTGAACCTGTCCATCCGCCGGTCCGGCGGAATCCGAACAAAATTAGCATGGCTTGGGGGACAGACCAGGCCGGCAGTATGGAGGAAATCATCATGACTACCCGCCGTGATTTTTTGAAAAAAGGCACCGCTGCGGCCGCCACCGGCATCGTGTTTTGCAGTTGCGGCCTGCTACAGAGCGCGCACGCGCAGCAACCGGTACGCCAAAAACTACCGGTCATGGTCGGCGGCAAACGGGTCAGGACCATCGACGTGCATGCGCACTGCGTAATTCCTGAGGCGACCGCGCTACTCGGCCCCATACCGCCTAACGTAGTGAGGGGTGCGGACGAGACGGTCATCGAGATCGACAAACGGCTTGCGGCCATGGACGCCCAGGCCGTCGATATGGAAGTGCTGTCGGTCAATCCCAACTGGTACGACCGCGACCGCGATCTGGCTGGCCAGGTCGTTAAAATTCAGAATGAGAAACTGGCGCAGTTGTGCGCCTCGAAGCCCGACCGGTTTGCCGGCTTTGCTTCGCTCACCTTGCAGGCGCCAGATCTCGCGGTGCAGGAACTTGAGACCGCAGTAAAGAAGCAGGGCATGAAAGGGGCTGCGATCGGCGGTAACGTTGCCGGCGTGGCGTTTGCCGATCCCAAATTCCATCCGGTGTGGGCCAAGGCGGAAGAACTTGGCGTTCCCGTGTTCATTCATCCGCAAGGCGTCCCCGAGCTTAACAAGCAGGTGGCGGGTAACGGCTGGCTCGCCAATGCGATCGCGTTTCCGGTGGAAACGACGATCGCGCTCTCGCACCTTATCTTCGAGGGCACCTTCGAT
Source organism: uncultured Alphaproteobacteria bacterium (assembly GCA_963756215.1). Classification (GTDB taxonomy): domain Bacteria; phylum Pseudomonadota; class Alphaproteobacteria; order Rhizobiales; family Xanthobacteraceae; genus Bradyrhizobium. Next base: position 137,702 of record CAVWMY010000012.1, read on the forward strand.
CGCTATCCCAAGTTTAAAGTGATTGCGGCCCATGGCGGCGGTTTCCTGCCGTCCTATGCGGACCGTTCGGATCATGCCTGTCTGGTCAACCCCAAGGGCTGCGATGCGGAGATCAAGCTGCAGAAACAGCCGACCGAGTACCTCAAGCAGATCTATTTCGATTCATTGGTGTTCACGCCCGAAGCCATCCGACATCTGGCGGCGCAGGTCGGGGCCGGGCAGATCGTGCTGGGCAGCGACTATCCCTTTCCCTGGCAGCTGCAGCCGGTCGATCATATTTTCGCCTGCAGCGATCTCAGCGAAAACGAGAAAGCCGACATCCTCGGCCACACCGCGGCAAAGCTGCTCAATCTGGAGACTTAGGTTTTCGAGCGGTACGAGAATCAAAACGGGGCCCAAGGGGCCCCGTTTCAATTCGCCCAGAAGGCGAAGCTTACTTGATTTTGAACTCGCGGAACTCAACGTGCTTGCGCGCGACAGGGTCGTACTTCTTCTTGACCAGCTTGTCGGTCATCGTGCGCGAATTCTTCTTTGCGACATAATAAAAGCCGGTATCCGCCGAGGAGACGAGCTTGACCTTGATGGTGACCGCTTTGGCCATGTTCAAACCTCAAATATAAAGGGAATCGGACGCCGGCCCATCAGGCCCGCATTTGCCGCGCAACCTAGCTTCAGATCGGCCAAAGTCAAGGTTCCGCAGGTACAAGCCAACTCAATTAGAGCATGATCCGGAAAAGTGGAAGCCCGTTTTCCGAAAAGATCATGCTGAAACAACGAGTTGAGATCATGGCCGGATTCAATCCAATCGGGCCATGATCTCGGTTGGTTAACCCTCGAAGAAGCGGTTTTTCGGCCTCGGCAGCCCTAAATTTTCGCGCAAGGTCCTGCCCTCATATTCTCGCCGGAATATCTCGCGCTTCTGCAGTTCCGGCACGACCTTGTCGACGAAATCGGCCAGGCCCGCGGGCAGGAACGGGAACATGATGTTGAAGCCGTCGCTGCCCCGGCTCGTCAGCCATTCCTCCATCTGGTCGGCAATGGTCACGGGCGTGCCGACGAACGACAGCCCGCCATAACCACCGACGCGCTGAGCGAGCTGCCGCACGGTAAGCTTGTCGCGGGCCGCAGCGTCGACCAGCCGCTGGCGGCCGCTCTTGCTCGCATTGGTCTCGGGAATCGGCGGCAATTGCCCGTCGGGATCGAAGCCGGAGGCGTCGGTGCCGAGCTGCACCGAAAGTGACGCGATGGCGCTATCGTAATGCACCATGCTGTCGAGCTTGGCGCGCTTCTCCTTGGCTTCTTCCATGCTGTCGCCGACCACCACGAAGGCGCCGGGCAGGATCTTCAGGTGTTCGGGGTCGCGGCCGACTTTTCCCATGCGTCCCTTGATGTCCGCGTAAAGCTTTTGCCCGTCGGCTAGGCTGCCGCCACCGGTGAAAACGGCCTCTGCGGTTTCCGCGGCAAGCTGTCTGCCGTCGTCGGAGGCACCCGCCTGCACGATCACCGGCCAGCCCTGCACGGGCCGGGCGATGTTCAGCGGGCCGCGTACGCTGAGATATTTGCCCTTGTGGTTCAGCACGTGCATTTTTGCCGGATCGAAAAACAGGCCAGCTTCGACATCGCGCACGAACGCATCGTCGGCAAAGGAATCCCACAGGCCCGTGACCACGTCGTAGAATTCGCGCGCCCGCCTGTAACGCTCGGCGTGCTCCATGTGGTCTTCAAGCCCGAAATTCAGCGCCGCGTCCGGATTGGAGGTGGTGACGATGTTCCACCCTGCACGGCCGCCGCTGATATGATCGAGCGAGGCGAAGCGACGGGCGACGTGATAGGGCTCGTCAAAAGTGCTCGAGCCGGTGGCGACCAGCCCGATATGGTCGGTGACGGCCGCCAGCGCCGACAGCAGCGTGAACGGCTCGAACGACGTTACGGTGTGGCTGCGCTTGAGCGCGTTGATTGGCATGTTCAGCACGGCCAGGTGATCCGCCATGAAGAACGCGTCAAACTTGCCGGCCTCCAGCTTCCGGATCAGTTGCTTGATATGGCCGAAATTGAAATTGGCGTCGGGCCATGCCCCGGGATACCGCCACGCGCCGGTGTGAATGCTGACCGGCCGCATGAATGCGCCGAGTTTAAGCTGACGTTTTGCCATCGCTGACCCCCAATCTTATAGCTCGGGTAGAAATAGGCAGCCTCAACCGCAAAGCCATCACACCCAGGAAGAAGATTATTGCGTTTTGAAAGTCAGTTTGGCGGGATTCATCTCCGTCCCGTCTTTCCGGGATGGGCGAAGCACAGACTCGAAATCCAGAGACGATAAGCCCCCGATGCGACACGGCGCGGCGCCTGTCATCGGGCTGCGCTTCCGCACGGGCCCCGGTGGCGGCTCCTTATGATGAGGCCGGATGTGCCTCGCCCAAAACATCCTTCTGCATCTTGCCGCTATAGAAGTGGAAAAAAGGTACCGCCGCGTCGTGGTTCAGCGGTCCGGCGGCGAGGCGCTTTTCCAGTTCGTTGAGGACGTTCCTGGTCATGGGGTGCAGGTCGGCAAGCGGTTTCGATCCGAGCTCGACCCAGACCAATTCCACCAATTCGGCTTCGGCATGAATGACGCCTTCCACCCTGTGCGCGATCGCTGAAGCATCGGCGGTGAAGAACCGCGTATCGAAGCGCCGAACGCGGCCGGGCGGGGTGATCGCGCGTGCGATCAGGAATAATCCGGACGGATCGGGGAGAAGACCTGCGTCGCCGAACGGCTTCCAGGGGCCTTCCAGCCTGGCGGCGCCATCACCTTCGCGGCCGAGACACAGGCCGGTTTCCTCGCAGGCCTCACGGATCGCGGCCACCGTCAATGCGCGCGCCCGCGAGGCGGTGATCCTGGGGCTGCCCTTGAGCAGATTGGCCTCGAGTGCTGCAGGAATAGGCGCAGCGACGCGAACCCGATTGTCCGCCTTGTCGACCCGCCCGCCGGGGAACACGAACTTGCCGGGCATGAACACCACCTTGTCGTGGCGTTTGCCGACCAGAACCTTCGGGGTGACGGTGCTGCGGTCCACCAGGATCAGCGTGGCGGCGTCCTTCGGACGAAAGTAGGGATGATGGTCAGCCTCTTTTTCGTCCTGCTCGACTTTCGCAGCTTCGGTCATTCCACCCCCGAAAGTTGTTTTATTGTTTTTTCATCAGGCTAAAGCGGTGTGTCGTCCGGCGCATTCTCATCGAAACCGTGCATGCGGAGCGCCCATTGCATTCCGACCACGGCGCCCTTGACCGGTTGCAGCAAAAGCAGCGAAGCAATCAGCGTGAACGGAAGATAGACCGCGAGCTGCAATGCGACAGGCGGCGAATAATTGGTTTCGATCATCAAGGCAAACGGCACCACGATGTGGCCGACGATGACGATGACGAGATAGGCGGGCAGGTCGTCGGCACGGTGCGGCGTGAAGTCGAGGCCGCATACCGAGCAGTTATTGTCGACTTTCAGGAAAGCGCGAAACAACTTGCCTTCGCCGCAGCGCGGGCAGCGGCCGCGAAAGCCGCGCTTCATCGAGGTCCATACATCGCGCTTCTCGCCCGCAACGACATCTCGGGTCCAGACCTTGGGGGCTGTGCTCACGGTCACCATGACTTGCCTTTCTTTGACTTGCCGGATTTGCCCTTGACCGGCTTGCGATCTTTCCTGCGCGGATTCCGTCCCGGGAGCTTTTTGCCCGGAGCGTCCGCCTGGATGCTCGCCCCGTTGCCTTGCATGCGATCACGCTTTCGTCCGCGCTGAACAACGTGGCCTTCCGACAACAATTCGAAACGCAGCGCGCCCGCTACCGGAGCTGCTTCTACCAGACGCACATCGACGACGTCCCCCAGCCGATGCATGGCACCGCTGCGCGAGCCGACCAGCGCGTGGCGGGTCTCGTCGTAGTTGAAATACTCGGTCCCCAGCGTCCGGATCGGGATCAGGCCGTCGGCGCCGGTGTCGCTGAGCTTGACGAACAGTCCGGCGCGGGTGACACCGGAAATCCGCCCCTGAAAACTGGCGCCGATACGGTCGGCGAGAAAATGCGCAATCAGACGATCGGCGGTCTCGCGCTCGGCCTTCATCGCACGCCGCTCCGTCACGGAAATCTGTGCGGCGATCTCGCTCAAGCTTTCCACTGTCTCGGTTTCCGGCAACGCCCCTTCGCCAAGCCCGAGCGCCCGGATCAACGCACGATGCACGATCAGGTCTGCGTATCGCCTGATCGGCGAAGTGAAATGCGCGTAACGCCGCAGGTTCAGGCCGAAATGGCCGTAATTCTCGGCCGAATATTCGGCCTGGGCTTGCGAGCGCAACACCACTTCGTTCACCAGCGGTTCGGAATCGTGTCCCTTGACCTGCGCCAGCACACGATTGAACAGCGCCGGGCGCAGCGCGCCGCTTTTCGCAAGCGGCAAATCAAGCGTTTTCAGGAATTCCTGCAAATTGTGAACCTTCTCAAGCGTCGGTTCATCGTGCACCCTGTAAATAAGCGGCAGCGCCTTTTTTTCAAGCATCTCGGCCGCGGCCACGTTGGCCAGGATCATGAACTCTTCGATCAGCTTGTGAGCATCGAGCCGTTCCGGCACGATGACGCGGTCGACCGTGCCGTCCGGCTTGAGCAGGATCTTGCGTTCGGGAAGATCGAGATCGAGCGGATCGCGATCGTCGCGCGCACGCTTCACGGTGGCATAGGCGCCATAGAGAGGCTTGAGGATCGGATCGAGCAGGGGACCGGTTATATCGTCGGGACGTCCATCGATTGCCGCCTGTGCCTGCGCGTAATTCAGCTTGGCGGCCGAGCGCATGAGTATGCGATGAAAGCTGTGCGAGCGCTTGCGGCCGTCATTGCCGATCACCATTCGCACCGCGAGCGCGCCGCGCGGTTCGCCCGGCACCAGAGAGCATAACAGGTTGGAAATGTGCTCCGGCAGCATCGGCACCACGCGGTCGGGGAAATAGACCGAGTTGCCGCGGATCAGCGCGTCGCGATCGAGTGCCGACCCCGGCCGCACATAGAACGCGACATCGGCGATCGCGACGGTGACGAGGTAGCCGCCTTTGTTGTTGGGATCGGAATCGGCCTCGGCATGAACCGCGTCGTCATGGTCCTTGGCATCGGGCGGATCGATGGTGACCAACGGCAGATCGCGCCAGTCCTCACGGCCCTTGAGTGTCGCGGGCTCGGCTTCTTCGGCTTCGCGCAACGCGGCCGGCGAGAACGTCTGCGGAATCTCATGGGTGTGGATCGCAATCAGGCTTACGGCCTTCTCGGAAGCCAGCGATCCCAGCCGCTCCCTGACCTTGCCCGACGCAAGGCCGAAGCCGCGCGAACGTACCAGATCGACGCTCACGAGATCGCCGTCCTCGGCGCCGTTGCTGTCGCTTTTGGCGATGTTCAGTTCGCGTCCGGCTTGCTTCTTGTCGACCGGAACCAGCCGTCCGCCGCCGCCGGGGAGGGCGCGGAAGATTCCGAGAACGCGGGTCTTGGCGTGATCGATGACCTTGATGACGCGGCCGCGATAGGCCGCGCCGTCGGTGTCTTCCGATTTCTCGACACGCAATAGCGCGCGGTCGCCGACGCCGGCCGCGGTGCCTGGTTGCGGACGGCGCGGAACATGGATGCGGATCTTCGGCGCCTCGCCGCTTTCTTCGTCCCATTCAGTGGGTGTCGCGATCAACTCACCATCGGTATCGCGGCCGGAGATGTCGACCATGACGGTCGGTGGCAGCGCGGCCGGCTCCTGGATCTTCTTGCCGCGCTTGGCAATGGTGCCCTGATCGACCAGCTCGCGCAGTATCCGTTTCAGCTCGGCGCGGTCGGCGTTCTTGAGGCCGAATTCACGCGCGATTTCGCGGGTTCCGATATTTCCGGGATTCGCGCGAATGAAAGCAACGATGGCATCCCGGCTCGGAAAGACCTTGTCGCGTTGTTTTGACACCTTAACCGTTCGCCTTATCCGCTTGCATTGCCGACGCTCTTTTTAGCGGCGGGCTTGGTGGCTTTTCTGGCCGAGGTCTTGGCGGCCGAGGTCTTGGCTGTTGTCGTCACCGGCGCCCGTGCCTTGCTGGCGGCATCGGATTTCGGCTTGTCGGGTTTCGGTTTGGCCGCGGCCTTTTTCGCAGTCGTCTTTTTGGCGGGCTTGGCTTCGTCCGCCTTGACAGGCTTGGCGGTAGCCTTCTTGGCACTGGTCTTGGTCTTGGCCTTGGCGCCGCGCTTCGGCTTGCCGCCGCCTTTTGCCACGCGCTCGTCGATCAGCGCGATGGCTTCCGGCAACGTGATGGTGTCCTGCGTCTTGTCGCTCGGGATCGTGGCATTGACGCCGCCCGAAGTGACGTAGGCGCCGTAACGCCCGCTCTTGACCGCGACGGCGCCAAGGGTCGGATGATCGCCCAGCGGCTTGCCGGGGTCGGCGCCGAAACGGCGAACGCTCGGGCCTTTGGCGATCTTCTCGGCGATCAACGTCACCGCACGGTTGAGCCCGATGTCGAACACCTCATCGCCGGCCTCGAGGCTCGCATAGGTCTTCTCGTGGCGGACGAAGGGCCCGAAGCGACCAAGGCCCGCTGTAATCGGCTCACCGGTTTCGGGGTGCTTGCCGATTTCGCGCGGCAGCGACAGCAGTTTTAGGGCCAGTTCGAGCTCCATGTCTCCAGGCGACATGTTCTTGGGAATGCCGGCGCGTTTGGGCTTTTCACCTTCCGCGTAATCCTTTTGCTCGCCGAGCTGGATGTAAGGGCCGAACCGTCCGGCCTTGACGACGACGTCCAGGTCCGACGCCGGGTCCTTGCCGAGGATGCGGTCGGCACTGGCTTCGCTGTCGGCTGCGAGCGGGCGGGTGTAACGGCACTCCGGATAGTTGGTGCAGCCGACGAAGGCGCCGAACTTCCCGGCCTTGAGGTTGAGCCTGCCGGTACCGCAGCTCGGGCACTGCCGGGGATCGCCGCCATCTTCGCGCGGCGCGTAGATGTGAGGCCCCAGCATATCGTCGAGCGCATCGAGCACCTGCGTTACCCGCAGGTCCTTGATCTCGTTGACGGCGCCGATGAAGTCGCCCCAGAAATCCTTCAGCACCTGCTGCCAGGAGATCTCGTTGTTGGAGATGCGGTCGAGCTGTTCCTCCAGCGCCGCGGTGAAATCATATTCGACATAGCGGGCGAAGAAATTCTCCAGGAAGGCCACCACGACGCGGCCTTTGTCCTCGCCGTGGAGGCGCTTCTTGTCGAGCCGGACATAGCCACGGTCCTTCAGCACCTGCAGGATCGAGGCGTAGGTCGAGGGCCGGCCGATGCCGAGTTCTTCCATGCGCTTGACCAGCGAAGCTTCCGAGAATCGCGGAGGCGGCTCGGTGAAATGCTGGGTTACGGCGAGGTCCTTGCGCTTGAGCGCTTCGCCCTCGCTCATGGCGGGCAGGCGGCGACTGTCGTCGTCGTCGGCATCGTCGTCGCGGCCTTCCTGATAGAGCGCCAGGAAGCCGTCGAATTTGATCACCTGGCCGGTGGCACGCAGTTCCAGCACGCGGGCACCCGCCTTGGCGGCGATGTCGACGGTGGTGCGCTCCAGCTCCGCCGATTCCATCTGGCTCGCCACAGTGCGGATCCAGATCAGCTCATAGAGCTTAGCCTGATCGGCATCGAGGCGGCCGCGCATCTGGGCGGGACGGCGCGATATGTCGGTGGGACGAATGGCCTCATGAGCTTCCTGCGCATTCTTGGCCTTCGCCTGGTATTGGCGTGGCGCCTCCGGCACGTACGCCTTGCCGTAGTCTTCGCCGATCACCTTGCGCGCTTGCGTAATGGCCGAAGGATCGATCTGCACGCCGTCCGTTCTCATATAAGTAATGAGGCCGGTGGTCTCGCCGCCGATGTCGATGCCCTCATAGAGTTGCTGCGCGATCCGCATCGTATGCGCGGGCGCAAAGCCCAATTTGCGGCTGGCTTCCTGCTGCAGGGTTGATGTGGTGAAGGGAGCCTGCGGGTTGCGGCGGGCCGGCTTGGCCTCGACAGTGGAGACCGTGAAGTTGGCGGCCTCGATGGCCTTTTTGAAATCCTCGGCTTCTGCTCCGGTGCCGATGTCCAGCCGCGCGATCTTCTTGCCGTCGGCGCCGATCAACCGCGCCTCGAAGGCGTCGCCGCGCGGCGTAATCAGGGTCGCGACCAGCGACCAGTATTCGCGCGGAACGAATTTCTCGATCTCGAGCTCGCGGTCGCAGACCAGCCGCAGCGCGACCGACTGCACCCGGCCGGCGGAGCGCGCCCCCGGCAACTTACGCCACAGCACCGGCGAGAGCGTGAAACCGACCAGGTAATCCAGAGCGCGGCGCGCCATATAGGCATCGACCAACGCGCCGTCGATTTCGCGCGGATGCTTCATCGCATCCGTGACCGACTGTTTGGTAATGGCATTGAAGACCACGCGCTCAATCTTGTGGTCCTTGAGTGCGCGCTTTTCCTTTAGAACTTCGAGCACATGCCAGGAAATCGCCTCGCCCTCACGATCGGGGTCGGTCGCGAGGATCAGCTTGTCCGCGCCTTTCAGCGCCCGCGCGATGTCATTGAGTTCTTCCGGCTGCCTTTGGGTCGACCTCCCAGATCATCTGGAAATTGGCCTCGGGATCGACCGATCCGTTCTTCGCCGGCAGATCGCGGACATGACCAAACGAGGCCAGAACCTCATAGGATCCGCCCAAATACTTGTTGATCGTCTTGGCTTTCGCCGGCGACTCGACAATGACGATATTCATGTCATTCCAATGGCTTACGGGGAAAAGATCGGCCGGTTTCGCGAGATTCGCATCCGCCGTTTCGCCCCGAACATGGGTGCAGCGAGGGTCGCTGTCAAATCGCCGGGTGCCGCGAGGCCCTCGAATTGGTCAGCTTGCCTATCCGAAAAGTGGTAAAGTGCTCGTGTTAGTTGCGCCCTCAGACTGCTTTTTTGCCATAACGGCCAGCTTCCGGATCGGTATGTTCGACCGAATTGGTGGCACCGGCCGAGCACACCGTCCTTAAAGCCCCTGATCGACGCGAAGACTCGTCATGCCGCACCGAACATCACGCCGGCACCGGCAATGATCGGGGATGTTTGAAGCCGTGCGATTGCACGGAAATCACAGCCAATACAGCCGCCGCCACGCGGTGGGTGTAAGGCCGGTCTCTTTTCGGAAAGCGAACCCAAACGCACTGCGAAGCCAACGCTCGCGGCAATAGACGATAGATTCAAGTCACGGCTCGGGTTCGGCAAGAACCGGTTTATGGCGGTAGGCGACGCGCTTGAGTGCGGCACGACACGAGATCAAGCCTTGGACCCTGCGTGGAAACAATCCGCGCCTGCATAGAGACAACCCCAATCCCCGGCGTATGTCTTTATCGTGCGCGCCGATGGGTTCCCTCGGCGGGCAGGGGTCTTGATCGATCACTTCCGGGCCGCGAGGCGGCCCTCACAGGTTTATCGGCTGCGCGAGGCTTTCGTCCTCGGCTTGGTTTTCGACCGCACTTGAATATCGCCATCGCCGAGCAGGCGGCCGTCCTCGGCGCGCAGTTCGAGCTTTCGCACCGGCCGGCCTTTGTCGCGGTCGACAAGCATGACGGTGCAGCCTTCGGACGAGAAACAAAACTCCTCGCTCCACTGTCGCAGCGCGACCAGTACCGGGAAGACCCCGCGTCCCTTAGGCGTCAGCACATATTCCTGGTAGGCGCTGCCGTCGGAGGCGGGCGCCGTCTTGAGGATACCGTTGCCCACCAACGCGCGGAGCCGGACAGTCAGGATGTTCTTGGCGAGACCAAGACTCTTCTGAAATTCGCCAAAACGGCGAAGCCCCAGCAAGGCATCGCGGATGATCAGCAGCGACCACCAGTCGCCGATCTCATCCAGCGATCGCGCAACCGGACATTCCGCGTTTTCAAGGCTGGTCCGTTTCACCGTCTTATCCTCTCAGGTCGAACGGCTGTCTTCTCTCATCACGCCGTTGTGTGGTTGCGTTATTAAACCAAATCCGGTACGTAGCAATACGGTTTAATAATGCAACCGCTTGCGGGATCGCCGGAATACTGACCGGGCGGCGGTTTGGGAAAGATCAATCCGCGGCATAAAAAAGGAGGTTGAGCGTGCGCATCGAGTTCATGTCGGACTACCGGAGTCCGTATGCCTATTTGGCAAATGCAAGGCTCAGGACCATGGGGATCGGCGTTGATCACAAGCCGCTGGAGATCGTGGCCGTGATGAAGCTTGTGAACAACCGGCCGTCGCCGGAGTGTCCAGCCAAGGCCCGGTACTCCGGGATGGATGCGCAGCGATGTGCTAAACTATACGGAATCAAATTCTCACCCAATTGGGCAGTACTAAAGGCCATGAACGCCGGCGGATTCGACGGCGCATCGCTGTCGCGCGCCGCCCTGGCAGCGCAGCGGCTTGGCATCTTCGATCAGGTCAACGACGCGTTGTTCGAGGCGATGTGGGCTAGCGACGATGATCTCGCCAGCGAGGAAGGCCGCAGCGATTTTCTAAAGAACAGGAAAATTATCGCCCCCGATCTTTGGAGGTTGGCCTCGGAGCCGGACATTGCCAAGCTTCAGGTCGAGCAGGCAAGGCAAGCCGCCGATCGCGGCGTGTTCGGCGTGCCGACCTTCTTCGTGGAAGACGAAATGTTCTTTGGTCACGACCGACTGCCGTTCGTCGAAGCACGCCTTAACGGTCATTCGCCGACAGGAGCTGCAGCATGAGCCGGAAACTGGCATTGGTGACGGGTGTGGGTCCGGGTACGGGACTCTCGGTGGTCAAGCGCTTCGTTGCCGGTGGTTACGACGTCGCGATGATTGCGCGAAACGAAGACCGCCTGCGCGGCTTCGAGAAGGAAATCCCGGGAACGCGGGCGTTTGTTTGCGACGTCACGAATGGCGTTGAATTCTCCGATACCCTGAAGCGGATCGATGCCGAATTCGGGCCGCCCGAAGTTGCGATTCATAACGCGGTCGGCGGCGTCTGGGGCAATTTCCTGGAGATTGATCCCGCCGTGCTCGAACACAATTTCCAGACCAACGTGATGGCGCTGCTGCATCTGGCCCGCCACGTTGCCCCGGCCATGATCGAGGCGGGTCGAGGCGCCATCATCGCCTCGGGCAACACATCGGCCCTGAGGGGAAAGAGCAACTTCGCAGGCTTTGCACCGACCAAGGCGGCGCAGCGCATTCTGGCGGAATCAGTGGCTCGTGAATTGGGTCCCAAGGGAATCCACGTCGCCTACGTCTTGATCGACGCCGTCATCGACGTGGAGTGGACAAGAGCCAGACGTCCTGATGCGCCTGACGATTTTTTCATCCGGCCGGCCGATATCGCCGACGAAATCTGGCACGTGGCGCATCAGCCAAAGAGCGCCTGGTCGTTTAATGTCGAGGTTCGTCCCTATAAAGAGAATTGGTGATTTCAGCCCGCCGCCGTCGCTTGCCGGCAGCGGGCTGTGTTTCGCCTGATTACGCCGCGTGAAGATCGGTCGCGGCTTGCAGCGCACCGGCCACCGCCTTCTCGCGGTGTTCCGGTCCTGTCTGGACACCGTCGGCCGAGATGAATTCCGGTTTGGCGATACCGATGAAGCCGAAAACCCAACGCAGATAGGTTTCAAGGTGTTCGCCGACCGCGGCCGGCGTGCCTGCGCCGTAAAAACCGCCGCGCGAGACAGCGACGATGATCCGCTTGTTGCCGGCCAATCCTTCGGCGCCCTGTGGGCCGTATTTAAAAGTCTTGCCTACTACCAGGATACGGTCGATCCAGGCCTTGAGCTGGCTCGGGATCGTGAAATTGTACATGGGCGCACCGAGCACGACGATGTCGGCGGCAAGGAACTCCTCTAATACGGCCTGACTGGCGATGAGGTCCGGCTGCAAGGCGGCTTCCGGCGCGGCGCCTTGCGCGGCAGCAAGGTGCGAACCGGACAAATGCGCCAGCGGCGTCGAGGTGAGATCGCGATAGACATGCTGGAGGCCCGGGTTCGCCTGGCGCAGCCGGTCCACGATGGCGGCGGAAACCTGGCGGCTGACGGAGTGGGGGCCGAGGACGCTGGAGTCGATGTGCAAAAGTTTCATTTGGATCACCCTTGGTATAGATTTGTAACTGACGCTATATGAGTGACCATCTGAAAATCCCGCAAGAACGCACATTTTTGAAACCCGAGCACATCGATGATACCCGAGCACAGCCGCGTAACCGTCCCGCCACCCAGTTCCCACGAAGGCAGCGAATGCCGCGGGGTGGCTTCTGTATTCGCCCGGGTCGGCGACAAATGGAGCATCTACGTCATCATGCTGCTGGGCGGCGGTCCACGTCGCTTCAACGAAATCAAGCGCATGGTCGGCGGCATCTCGCAGCGGATGCTGACCCTGACGCTCCGCGGGCTGGAGCGCGATGGCCTGGTGACGCGAACCGTATTTCCCACCATTCCGCCGCGGGTCGATTACGAGTTGACCGATCTCGGGCGAGGCCTGTGGAAGCCGGTTGAAACGCTCGGTGCCTGGGCGCGTGAACATCAACCCGAAATCGAAAGCGCCCGCGCGCGGTTCGACGGACGCAACGAGCCCGGTTGAGCCGCCGTACATTCTGTTCAGATCAGCGACACCATTCCGCCGCGACGTTCGAGCCGTCCGGCGAGTTCGAGCTCCAGCAACACGGCCCGCACCGCGGCGGGCGAGGCGTCCGCCATCCGGATCAAATCGTCGAGGCTGATCGGAGTAGGTCCAAGCAGCTTCACGACACGCGCGCGATCGCCGGCGTCGGGTTCAAGATCGAACGGCTCGTCGCCGTCAGGCTCGCGCAATGCGATCGGTCGCTCCATGATCGGCGCAACCGCGTTGACGACGTCAGCCGCCTCCGTGATCAGCGTGGCGCCCTGCTTGATCAAATCGTTGGTGCCGGCGGCGCGCGGATCAAGCGGCGAGCCCGGCACCGCGAAGACCTCGCGGCCCTGTTCGGCGGCGATGCGCGCGGTAATGAGCGATCCCGAGCGATGGGCGGCTTCGACCACGACTACGCCGAGCGCTACGCCTGAAATCAGCCGGTTGCGCCGTGGAAAGTCCCGCGCGCGCGGTCCATGGCCGAGCGGCATCTCGGAGATTGCGGCACCGGCGCCGAGCAACGCGGCGAGCAAATCCACATGTTCGGGCGGATAGATGCGGTCGTGGCCGCCGGCCAGCACCGCTACGGTGCCGCCGTCGAGGCTCAGGCGGTGCGCCGCCTGATCGACGCCGCGCGCCAAGCCCGAGGCAATGACAAAACCGGCCTCGCTAAGATCATGCGCCAGTTGGCCGGCAAATTTCAGGCCCGCGCCCGAAGCATTGCGGGAGCCGACGATCGCGATCATCGGCCGCATCAGCACTTCGATCGCGCCGCGCACGCCGAGCAGGGGAGGCGCGTCATCCAGCGTGGCGAGCCGCGGCGGATAACCGGCCTCATCAGGCGCAACCAGATCGACGCCCAGCCTTTTGCTTGCGGCAAGCTCGGCGCGTGCGTCGTCCTCGCTGCAAATTCGGCTGGTGCGTGCGGCGCCCCCGCGCCGCGCCAGATCCGGCAGCCGCACCAACGCTACCTGCGCGCTGCCGAAATGATTGACCAGCGAACGGAACGTGCGCGGTCCGACATTGTCGGAGCGGATCAAGCGCAGCCAGTCGATCCGCTGCGCGTCGGTCAGTCTGGTTGTGTGATGGATAGTGCTTGCGTCCACGATGTCACCCTGTGGCCGCACCATGACTCAACCTGACGGTGTGGGCAACGGGTTGGACGTTGGCGGGCCGTCATGCCTGTTCTGCCTCGCGACGGCTTGTCCGATTTCGACACGCTCCGTAAAACGCGGCGGTCATCGCAGGGAACACCGCCAATGCTATCGCTTGCCGAAATTCAGCGCCGGATCGATCAAGGAGAGCTTTCTCCAGACGCCGCGATTGCGCAATCGCTCGCGGCCATCGAGGCGCAGGACAAAGCTATCGGCGCCTTCGTTTGTCATGATCCTGCCGCTCGCGCGGGTGGCTCTGGACCGCTGCGCGGCATCGCGGTCGGCATCAAGGACATCATGGACACGGCGGATTTTCCGACCGAGATGGGCTCGTCGATCTATCTCGGCTGGCGGCCGCGTGCCGATGCATCGGTGGTCGAGATGGTGGGGGCGGCGGGCGGGACCATCATCGGCAAGACCACGACGACGGCGTTCGCCTCGCGCGATCCGACCGCGACGCTCAATCCACGCAACCATGGTCACACGCCCGGCGGTTCGTCGTCGGGATCCGCGGCAGCCGTCGCCGCCGGGATGATCCCGCTGGCATTGGGAACGCAAACCGGCGGTTCGGTGATCCGGCCGGCGTCGTTCTGCGGCGTCGCCGCGATCAAGCCGTCCTACGGGCTGCTGCCGATGGTCGGCATCAAATGTTATTCGTGGACGCTGGATACCGCCGGATTGTTCGCGGCGGGTGTCGAAGACCTCGCGCGCGGGCTTTCCGCCATCAGCAAGCGGCCCGAGCTGACGGGCGAGGCGCCCAAGGCGGCGCCGCGCATAGGGCTGGTGTCGCAAGATTTCGCCGGCGCGCCGGACGTCGAAAGCGCGGAGGCGTTGCGGATCGCGGTTGCGGCGGTGGAACGCGCGGGGGCATCGGTTCGCACGCTTAGCCTGCCGGAGATCGTCGCGGAAGCGTGGCGTATCCATCCCACCGTGCAGGAATTCGAGGCGCATCGGGCGCTGGCCTGGGAATACCGCGTGCATCACGATGCCATCCCGCCGCTGACCCGCGAAAAGCTCGACGAGACCGTCGGACTGTCGCCGCAAGCCTATGACGAGGCGCGCGGGATCGCGCACCGCGCCCGAAAAGCGCTGGCGAAGGTTTTTGACGAAGTCGACGTGCTGCTGACATTCTCGGCGCCGGGCGCCGCGCCCAAGGGGTTGGATTCGACCGGCGATGCCCGCTTCAACCGGCTATGGACGTTGATGGGTGTACCCTGCGTCAATATCCCCGGCTATCTCGCCGAAGGTGGATTGCCGGTGGGCGTGCAGGTGATCGGACGATTTGGCGACGACGCCGGCGCGCTGGCGGCAGCGCGCTTCGTGGAGAAAGCGTTGGCGACCGCGTAGATTGATGAGACTAAGTCTTCTGCCCGATCTTGCCTTCGGTCCCCGCCACCAGGCGCTTGATGTTTTCCCGGTGCATGTAGAAGAGCAGCAGCGTAAGCACCGCAAACAACGCCGCGAGGGCGAAGTGGCCGAAGCCCCACAGCAAAATCGGCGTCAGGAAACTTGCGGTCAAGGACGCCAACGACGAGTAGCGTGAGATCGCGGCGACCGCGAGCCAAAGCAGACAAAAAACCAATGCGGCGGGCCATAGCAGGCCGAGCAGTACGCCGATATAAGTGGCCACGCCTTTACCGCCCTTGAACTTGAGCCACACCGGAAACAGGTGGCCGAGAAAGGCGCCGAGTGCCGCCAGCATCGCGGCATCAGGTCCGGCGCAATAGCCGGCGATGATCACCGCGATCGTGCCCTTGAGCATGTCGCCGATCAGGGTTGCCGCGGCGAGGCCCTTGCGCCCGGTGCGCAATACGTTGGTGGCACCGATATTGCCGGAGCCGATCGAGCGTAGATCCGGCGTGCCGGCGAATCTCGTCAGGACCAGGCCAAACGGAATCGAGCCGAGCAGATAGCCCAGGATGAAGGCCACCGGCAGCAGTACGTCAGGCGACATCGCCGTTCCCCCTACGTCATCTTCTTATATTTTGCGTTCGTCACACATGCTCATAGACGGTACGGCCGCCCACGATGGTGCGAAGCACTCGGCCCGAAAACCTGGATTCATCGAACGGCGTGTTCTTGCATTGCGATTTCAGATCGGCGGGGTCGAGCACCCAGGGCGTGTCGGCGTCGATCACGATCACATCGGCGGGCGAGCCGGCGCGCAGCGATCCGCCCGGCAGGCCCAGCAATTCGGCCGGGCGCGTCGACATTGCGCGGATCAGCGTCTTGAAATCCATCTCGCCATTGTGGATCAGCCGTAGCGCCGCCGGCAGCATGGTCTCAAGCCCGATCGCGCCCGAGGCTGCTTCCGCGAACGGCAAGCGCTTGACCTCGACGTCCTGCGGGTTGTGATCGGACATGATGACGTCGATCAGGCCGGAGGCGACGGCTGCGACCAGCGCCCGGCGATCGTCCTCGGTGCGCAGCGGCGGCGACAGTTTCAGGAAGGTCCGGTAGGGGCCGATGTCGTTCTCGTTCAGCGTCAAATGATTGATCGAGGCCGAGGCGCTGACCGCAAGCCCGGCATCACGGGCACGCTTGAGGACTTCCAGCGAGTCGATCGTGGTCAGCGACGCCGCGTGATAGCGCCCGCCGGTCAGCGCGACCAGACGCATGTCGCGCTCGAGCATGACGGCCTCGGCCGCGTTGGGGATGCCTGATAGCCCGAGCCGCGCGGCGAATTCGCCTTCGTTCATGACGCCTTCGCCGACCAGATGCGGGTCTTCGGTGTAATGCACGATCAGCGCGTCGAAGTCGCGGGCATAGCTCAGCGCCCGCCGCATCACCAGCGCATTGGTGATGCTGTGGTCGCCGTCGGTGAACGCCACCGCGCCGGCGGCCTTGAGCAAGCCGATCTCGGTCATCTCTTCGCCGCGCAGACCTTTGGTCAGCGCCGCCATCGGGTGGATGTTGACGATGGCGGTGTCGCGGGCGCGGCGCAGCACGAAGTCCACCGTCGCTGAATTGTCGATCGTGGGCGAGGTGTCGGGCTGGCAAATAATGGTGGTGATGCCGCCGGTCGCGGCCGCCTGGCTTGCGGAGGCGAAGGTTTCGCGGTGGCTGGCGCCGGGTTCGCCGACAAAGGCGCGCATGTCGATCAGCCCGGGGGCGACGATCTTGCCGGCGCAATTGACGATGTCGGTGCCTTCGGGCACGCCGGCAGCGCCGATGCCGCGCTTGGCGTCGCGGATCAGGCCATCGGCGATCAGGACATCGCCGATCCCGTCGAAATCGCGCGAGGGGTCGATGACGCGGGCGTTGGCGAGCAGGATGGGGCGACGGTCGGTCAGCATGACGTCACGCGTTCGGCAGGTTGCGGGCAAGTGCTTCGAGCACCGCCATCCGCACCGCCACTCCCATTTCCACCTGCTCGCGGATCAGCGATTGCGCGCCGTCCGCCACGATCGAGTCGATCTCGACACCGCGGTTCATCGGGCCCGGATGCATCACCAGCGCGTCCGGTTTCGCGTAGGCCAGCTTCTTCTGGTCGAGGCCGAAATAATGGAAGTACTCCTGGCTCGACGGCACGAACGAGCCGTTCATGCGCTCGCGCTGCAAGCGCAGCATCATGACGATGTCGGCGCCGTCGAGGCCCTCGCGCATGTCGCGCGCCACCTCGACGCCCATCCGTTCGATGCCGCGCGGCAACAGCGTGGAGGGCGCGACCACGCGGACGCGGGCGCCCATGGTGTTGAGCAGGATGATGTTGGAGCGCGCCACGCGCGAATGCATGACGTCGCCGCAGATCGCGATCACGAGGCCCTCGAGGCGACCCTTGTTGCGTCGGATGGTGAGCGCGTCGAGCAGCGCCTGGGTCGGATGTTCGTGGGCGCCGTCGCCGGCGTTGACGACCGAGCCGTCGACCTTGCGTGCCAGCAGTTCGACCGCGCCTGAGGCGTGGTGCCGCACCACCAGAATGTCCGGATGCATCGCATTCAGCGTCACCGCGGTGTCCATCAAGGTCTCGCCCTTGCGGATCGAGGAGGAGGACACCGACATGTTCATGACGTCGGCGCCGAGGCGCTTGCCGGCCAGTTCGAACGAGGACTGGGTACGGGTCGAGGCTTCGAAGAACAGGTTGATCTGGGTGCGGCCGCGCAAACTGGTGCGCTTCTTGTCGACCTGCCGGTTGAGTTCGACGTATTCCTCGGAAAGGTCGAGCAGGCCGGCGATATCGGCAGCGGAAAGGCCCTCGATTCCCAGCAAGTGCCGGTGACCAAGGACAAAGGTCGATTTAGATGCAGGGGTCATTAAAACCAGAGCTATAGGGAGGGTTGGCGCGGGGGGCAAGGGCCAATAGGCCGCTGCCGAGTTATCCCCCGGTCTGTCGGCCGTCAGGGTTAAAGGAAAGCCCGCAATTCAAGGTCGAGCAGCGAAACAAGGCCGACCGCGGCGAAATCGCGCGTCGAGTGAAATCGGCCGGGTTCCGGCGTAGACTGCACTCGCAGATTCCAGCGCGAGAGACAGACCATGGCCCAGGTTTCATCCGCGGCATCAGAGGTGTTCAATCAGTCGCCACCGTTCGAGGACGTCAACTTGTTTGCGCTCGACCGGCCGTTGGCGGATGCGGTCGCGACCAACGGCGGCGCGGCGGCCGAACAGGAACTCTCCGAGTTTGGGCAGCATTGGGGTTCTGCCGCCATGGCCGAACGGGGGCGCCTCGCCAACGAGAACACACCAAAACTGCGGACTTTCGATGCGCGCGGCTCCAGGCGCGACCAAGTCGAGTTTCATCCCGCCTATCACGAGTTGATGGCGCGCAGCACCCATGCGGGGATTCACAACTCGACCTGGAGTGCGCTGGGCAAGCC
This sequence comes from uncultured Alphaproteobacteria bacterium, assembly GCA_963756215.1. Classification (GTDB taxonomy): domain Bacteria; phylum Pseudomonadota; class Alphaproteobacteria; order Rhizobiales; family Xanthobacteraceae; genus Bradyrhizobium. The sequence goes on from CAVWMY010000012.1 coordinate 156,280, forward strand.
GGCCGGCGGGGCCGCCGAGGTGGTTCGCGCCGCCAAATTCTACATGGCGGCGCAAGTGGAAACCGGCCATCTCTGTCCGATCACGATGACGCGGGCGTCGGTCGCGGCGCTGGCGGCGCAGCCGGAATTGCTGGCGAAGACGATGCCCGTGATCGCGACCCGCGCTTACGATCCCGCCTTCGCCCCTTGGTGGGGCAAGCGCGGCATGACGCTCGGCATGGGCATGACCGAAAAGCAGGGCGGCACCGATGTGCGCAGCAACATTACCCGCGCGACGCGTGACGGCGAGGCCTATCTCATCACCGGCCATAAGTGGTTCATGTCGGCTCCGATGTGCGACGCGTTCCTGGTGCTGGCGCAGGCCGACGACGGACTTAGCTGCTTTTTCATGCCGCGTTTCAAGCCGGACGGCTCCGTCAACGCGCTGCATTTCCAGCGCCTGAAGGAAAAGCTCGGCAATCGCTCCAACGCATCGTCCGAGGTTGAGTTTGATAGCGCCTATGCGGTGCGCGTCGGCGACGAAGGCAAGGGAATCCGCACCATCATCCAGATGGTGCAACTGACGCGACAGGATTGCGCGATCGCCTCGGCCGGGCTGATGCGGTCCGGGCTCGCGCACGCGCTGCACCACGCCCGTCATCGCAGCGTGTTCCAGAAGCGCCTCGCCGATCAACCGCTGATGCGGGCTGTGCTGTCCGACATGGCGCTGCATGTCGAGGCGTCGATCGCGCTCGTGATGCGATTGTGCCGGTCGTTCGACCGGGCTTTCGACGATGCAGGGGAGGCGGCGTATATGCGGCTTTTGACGCCGGCGATCAAATACTGGACCTGCAAGAGCGCGCCCGGCTTTCTCTACGAGGCGATGGAATGCCTCGGCGGCAACGGATACGTGGAGGAGGGCATTCTGGCGCGGCATTACCGTGAATCTCCGGTCAATGCGATCTGGGAAGGTTCGGGCAATGTGATGTGCCTCGATGTGCTGCGGGCGCTGTCGCGCGAGCCCGACGCCGCGGTGGCGGTGTTGCAGCAGCTCGCAGCCGAAAGCGGTACCCTGGCGGGCGCCTCCGAGGCGGTCGCATTCATCGGCAAGGCGTTCCGCCAGCCGGACGGTGAGCGCGTTGCGCGGCTGGCGGTTGAAAAACTGGCGCTGCTGGCGGCGGCAGCCGCGCTTAACCGGGTGTCACCCCATCATGCGGAACTATTCGCGGCAACCCGCCTGGCCGGAAATCATGCGAGCATGTATGGCGCCGTCGATCTCGGCAATGACGACGTCAGGAGCCTGCTGGCGCGGGCGTTGCCGTAAATCGCCTGAGGTGGCGGTGGAATGTCCTGTCCCGATGCAGCTAGGCTGCGGGTGCATCCACGATTTGTTGTGTTTTCCGGGTTAGACACCGGGATCGCCGGATCAGCCGGCCGCGACAACAGTCCCAATCGCTCACACGCGTTGAAAGTCAGTTGATGGATTCCCTCGAAAATTCTGCGGAACCCGCGGTGAATTCTGCCGCGCAGGCGACGGATGATCCAATCGCTCCGGTTGCCGCGAAGCAGCGCCCGCCACGGATCTGGAAATTCTGGGGAACCTTGTTGTGGGGTCTGTTCATCTTTGCCGCGATGTTCGTCGGTCAGGTCGCGGTGGTGGCCTGGTTCGTTATGCGCCAGGAGGGATCGTTCGACATGGCGGCTGCGATCCACGTGCTCGGCGCGGGCCTGACCATTTCGCTTTCCGTGATCACGGGACTACCCGCTGTGCTCGCCGCGCTGTGGCTGCCGATACGGCTGTCGCGCACTTCATTTATGGATTATCTGGCGCTGCGTTGGACGTCTTGGGGCAACGTTGCAATCGGCATCGTCGCCATGATCGTCCTGGTCATGGGCTGGGACATGGTGTCGCGGCTGGCGGGACGCGAAGTTACCCCGGGGTTCATGGGCGACGTGCTGCGATCGGCCAGCGCTGAGGGCGCGCTGTGGCTTCTGGTGTTGGCTTTCTGCGTCGCTGCGCCTATCACCGAAGAGTTGTTCGCGCGTGGTTTCCTTTATCGCGGCTGGTCGGAAACATTCCTGCGACCGGCCGGTGCCATCGTGCTGTCATCGTTGGTGTGGACGGCGCTGCACCTCCAGTACGACTGGTTCTTTCTCGGCGAGGTGTTTTCGATTGGTCTCTTGCTCGGCTATCTCCGCTACCGCAGCGGTTCGATCTGGTTGACCATCCTGCTGCATGGCCTCAACAACCTGGCGGCCGTGGTGCAAACCATGATGCTGACGAGATAATCGTCCCCCTGAACCTTTCACTGAGCTTCACTGCAAAGTTGGTGCGGAAAGTGCCGAACCTCGCAAGCGTCAAGTGAGCGACCTCCCATGGCAAGGGGCAGAAGCAAGGTCATGCCAGCTAGGTTATCCGTGAATATCATTTGGTATCCGGAGATTGATTTGGAGCATGGGCAGGCCCGAATTTCGGAACTGCAGAATAGAGCTATTACAAACTGGTTTGGTGGCAGGACAATCCGGTCGCGGATATAACCGCGCGGCATTTTCGAGCGACCGACGATCCTCGCAGACAGGATCGCGTTCCGCCCGAGCAGATCCCTTCACCGAGATGTCTTCAGCCGATGGACCATCGTCCGATCAAGGCCGCGTTATTGCAGGTCCATTCGCTCGTCGGAATTACGATATCGCTGATTTTGGTGGTGATCGCGACATCTGGCGCGATGATGAGCTTCGAAGACGAAATTCAGGACATGCTGAATGCCGGGATCATGCGGGTCGAGCCGCGTCCCGCATCGATGCTTGCCCCGGATGAATTGATCGCGCGGCTGCGGCCGGCGCATGACTTCGGCAGGGTCTCCGCGGTGATGATGACCAGCGATCCCTCCGCCGCGGCGCGCATCTGGTTTGTCCACAACGGCCGCGGCTCGCAACCGACGTCGGTCTATGTCGATCCCTATGATGGTGATCTGCTCGGCGTACCGCGCGGCGAAGATTTCTTCGCGACGGTTCGCAAGGTGCACCGCTGGCTGCTGATCCCGGGCGACATCAGGGGCTATGGCCGGCAAGTTACCGGTGTGGTCGCGCTTGGCTTCACGGCGATGCTGATTTCGGGGCTTGTCCTGCGATGGCCGCGCCAAACCCGCAGTGCCAGCGCGTGGCTGAAGCCGAACCTGACGTTGCGCGGCCGGGGTTTTCACCGGTCGCTGCATTCGGTGATTGGAACGTGGGTGATGGTGATCTATCTCGTCATCGTCACCACCGGCCTGTGGTATTCGTTCGATTGGTACAGGAACGGGGCGATCTGGCTGTTTTCAAGCCGCGCGGCTCCGTCCGCATCGATGCAACAGCGGCCGCTCAAAGCGCAGGCTGCCGATGCCGCGCCGTTGATGCTCGATCGCGTGTGGTCGAGCTTCCTGCAGTCTCAGGGCAAGCGCTACGTCAAGGTGCTCCTCATGTTGCCGCCCGATGGGGGTACGGCTGTGGGCATTCGATCGTGGTCGCACGGTGCCTGGCATGACGGGGCCCGCGACGAATTCCGGATCGATGCCGTGACCGGTCGGATTGGGTCGTCTGAAATCTATGCGGACAAACCGTTCGGCGAAAAGGTTCTCGCCGACGTACTGGACATCCATCGCGGCACATTGCTGGGATGGCCGGGACGGCTCTTGTTCATGCTGGCCGCGCTCTGCATGCCCGTGATCGCCGTAACCGGGTTCATCCTCTACCTGTCACGCCGGAAGCATCGACGTCTCTCGCGATATCAGGTGCGAACCCTCGCCCCAGGCGAGTGAGCCAATGGGCGAAGACGAAAGAAGGTAAGCGAGGGCGCAACGACGATCGCCATCCTCAGCGATTGCCGCCGAGTTTCGCCAGCCGATCCAACGCGCCCTGCAGGATGAAGATCGCGGCGTGCTCGTCGATCACCTCGGCGCGCCGGGCGCGGCTCATATCCATGCCGATCAATTCGCGCTCGACGGCGACCGTGGACAGCCGCTCGTCCCACAGCGCGAGAGCCAAATCGGTCATTTTCGAAAAGTTGCGGGCGAAGGCTCGGGTCGACTGCGCGCGAGGGCCTTCACTGGCGTCCATGTTGATGGGCAGGCCGAGCACGAAGCCCACGGCGCGGCGCTCGCCGGCAATCGCGAGCAGGTGCGCCGCGTCCGCCTTGAAAGCCTTGCGCTGGATCGTTAGGACCCCGGTCGCGAGCTTCCGATCGGGATCGGATACCGCAACCCCGATGGTCTTGGTGCCCAGATCAAGCCCGACCAGCGCGCCCCGCGCCGGCCAGTGCGCGACAGCATCGATCAGCGGTAAAATGAGCGCGGGCATGTCTCCGCATACCACGAGGCCGGCGATGTCTGCAAAGGAACGGATGACGATGAACGGATTGACGCTATTCGGGCTGTTCGCGGTCAGCGCGATGCTGCTGTGTTACGCGCTGGAGGACCGAAGTCCGTGGTTCATCCTCGGCTTCGCGGGGGCCTGCGCGCTGGGGTCGGCCTACGGGTTCCTGCAGGGCGCTTGGCCGTTCGGGCTGGTCGAGGCGATCTGGGCCGTGGTGGCGTTGCATCGCTGGAGCGTCAGGCAGCGGCTCGCGGCATAGCGCGCCGGTTGCGCGGGGTGCTAGAGTGGCTGCTTGCGGCAGCGACGCCGGCACCCATCCCTTCAATTGCGAATGAGCAGACAGCATGTGGCCGGATCGCCGACTCATTGATTTGTTCAAGACCGAGTTTCCGATCGTGCTGGCACCAATGGCGGGAGTCATGGACGCCGAACTCGTGATCGCCGCGGCGCAGGGCGGGGCACTGGGTTCGCTGCCATGCGCGATGCTGTCAGCGGAGAAGGCGCGAGACCAGGTCAACATCATCCGTCAGCGCGTGTCGGCGCCGATCAACATGAATTTCTTTGTCCATACACCGGCCGAAGCCGACCCGCAGAAGGAGGCGCGATGGAAGAGGCGGCTTGCAGCCTATTATGACGAGCATGGGCTCGACCCGGCGGCGCCGGTCAATGCCGCCAACCGCACCCCGTTCGACGCCGCCGCCTGCGAGGTGGTCGAAGAGCTCAAGCCCGAGGTCGTCAGCTTTCATTTCGGCCTGCCGGATCGCGCGCTGCTCAAGCGCGTCAAGGCGGCGGGCTGTATCGTGATTGCGTCCGCCACCATCGTGCGGGAGGCGATCTGGCTCGAGGAAAACGGCGCCGACGCCATCATCGCCCAGGGCGCGGAAGCCGGCGGCCATCGTGGCATGTTTCTGACCGAGACGATTGCGGAACAGCCCGGCACCTTCGCGCTGGTGCCGCAGGTGGTCGATGCGGTGAAAGTCCCGGTGATTGCGGCGGGTGGTATCGCGGATGGGCGGGGCATCGCCGCGGCTTTTGCATTGGGTGCGTCGGGGGTGCAGATCGGCACCGCCTATTTGCGCTGCCCGGAATCCACCGTTATTGCGCCGGCCCGATCGGCGCTGGCCCAGGCACGCGATGACTCCACCGTCATCACTAATGTCATGACCGGACGCCCCGCCCGTGGGGTAGCCAATCGGGCGATGCGCGAGGTCGGACCGATCTCGATCGATGCGCCGGCCTTTCCTCACGCCGCGACCGCGCTGGGTCCCCTGAAGGCCGCAGCCGAAAAGCTCGGCAAGGTCGACTTCACCAACCTTTGGGCCGGGCAGGCGGTCCGGCTCGGGCGCGACATGCCGGCTGCGGAACTGACACGGGCCCTGGCGGGAGCGGCGCTGGCACGGCTCGGTCATCTCGCCGGCTAAAGTAGGCACATGCGGTTGCAGCGCAAAAGGGCCCTCTGCTATACGGCGGTCTGAGTTCCGTATGCAGAGGCCTTATTTTATGTCGGTTGATGCCGCCACCGTTCGCCGTATCGCGCATCTTGCGCGGATCGCGGTCACTGATGCCGAGGTGCCCCATCTGCAGGGCGAACTGAATGCGATACTGGCCTTTGTCGAGCAGCTCGGTGAGGTCGATGTCGGGGGCGTCGAGCCGATGACCTCGGTAACGCCGATGGAAATGAAGAAGCGTCCCGACGTGGTCAATGACGGCGAGATCGCGGATGAGGTGGTCGCCAATGCGCCCGAGACTCAGGACCATTTCTTTCTGGTGCCGAAGGTTGTTGAATAGCGCGTAGCGTCTTGGCGTGGATTGGTCCGGGGCGGAACGCGCGTCGAACAAAAGTGTCTTCGAAACGGGAAATCCGATGTGCCTGCTTTGCGACGATGAAAAGGCCTATGAGGCCTACATGAACTACCTCGACGCCATGGAGCGGCAGGGCAAGATCGCGGATCCCGACAAGGCGATGGATGCGGTGCTCGACCAACTCGAGGCGGCCGACAAGGCCAGTGCCAGAAGGGACGACCCGGCCAGCGACAAGACGCTTTCTCCGTTCTTCTGCAGCCCGGTTGATAAATGACTGACTTGACATCGTTGACGATCGCCGAGGCCAGGGACGGCCTCGCGCGCAAATCCTTCACGGCGCTGGAACTGACCGATGCGCATCTGCGGGCGATCGAGGCCGCGCGTGTGCTCAATGCCTTCGTGATGGAAACGCCGGACCAGGCCCGCGACATGGCCCGCGATGCCGATGCCAAGATCGCCAAGGGCGGCGCAGGTCCGCTCGGCGGCATCCCGCTAGGCATCAAGGACCTGTTCGCGACCAAGGGCGTTCGCACTACCGCGGGCTCGAAGATTCTCGGCAATTTCGTGCCGCCCTATGAGTTCACGGTGACCTCGCAGTTGTGGCGTGACGGCGCCGTGATGCTCGGCAAGCTGAACAATGACGAGTTTGCGATGGGCTCGTCGAACGAAACCTCGTGCTTCGGCCCGGTGGTCAATCCGTGGCGGCGCGAAGGCTCCGAGGCCGCATTGGTGCCGGGCGGCTCGTCCGGCGGCTCGGCGTCGGCTGTCGCGGCACTTCTGTGCATGGGGGCGACCGCCACCGACACCGGCGGCTCGATCCGCCAACCGGCGGCATTCACTGCGACCGTCGGCATGAAACCGACCTATGGGCGGTGCTCGCGCTGGGGCACCGTCGCCTTCGCATCCTCGCTTGACCAGGCGGGTCCGATCGCGCGCAGCGTGCGGGATGCGGCAATTCTGCTGCGATCGATGGCCGGTCACGATCCCAGGGACACCACGTCGGTCGATCGTGATGTGCCGGATTACGAGGCGGCGGTCGGCAAATCGGTCAAGGGCATGAAGATCGGCATCCCCCGGGAATATCGTCTCGACGGTATGCCGGTGGAGATCGAAAAGCTTTGGAGCGACGGCGCGGCCTGGCTCAAGGCAGCCGGCGCCGAACTTGTCGAGGTGTCGCTGCCGCACACCAAATACGCCCTGCCGGCCTATTACATCGTGGCGCCTGCGGAAGCTTCGTCGAACCTCGCGCGTTATGACGGCGTGCGCTACGGACTGCGGGTGCCCGGCCGCTCGATCGGCGAGATGTACGAGAATACGCGCGCCGAAGGCTTTGGCGCCGAGGTTCGCCGCCGCGTCATGATCGGTACCTACGTGCTGTCGGCCGGCTATTATGACGCCTATTACCTGCGGGCGCAGAAGGTTCGCACTCTGATCAAAAGAGACTTCGAGGACTGCTTCGCCAAGGGCGTTCATGCGATCCTGACGCCGGCGACGCCGTCGGCGGCGTTCGGCATTGGCGAGAAGGGCGCCGACCCCGTCGAGATGTATCTCAATGACATCTTCACGGTGACGGTGAACATGGCGGGGTTGCCGGGCATTGCGGTTCCCGCCGGCAAGGATTCGCAAGGCCTGCCGCTCGGCCTGCAACTCATCGGGCGTCCGTTCGATGAGGAGACGCTGTTCTCGCTCGGCGAGACGATCGAGCAGGCGGCGGGAAGATTTACGCCGCCGAGGTGGTGGTGAGCCCGGCGGATTTCAAAGCCAGCCTCTCGGGCGAGGCGCCCGCGGCCGGCCTTGCGGCGCCGTTGACTGGGTTATGGTGGGCCGCGAAGGACAATTGGGAGCAGGCGCACCGGATCGTCCAGGACGATGCGGGCCGCGATGCGGCCTGGGTCCACGCCTACCTGCACCGGGTCGAAGGTGATCTTGGCAATGCCGGATATTGGTATCGGCAAGCGGGCAAGCCGGTTGCAACGGATTCTCTTGAAAGCGAATGGCAGCGGATCGTTTCCGCGCTGATCGAAGGTGGAACGGCATGAGTGTGAGCAACGCCAATCTGATCAAGGGCGCCACGGGCGACTGGGAAATGGTGATCGGGCTGGAAGTCCACGCCCAGGTGACCTCGAATTCGAAATTGTTTTCCGGCGCCTCGACGGAGTTCGGCGGCGAGCCGAACGCGCACGTTTCGCTGGTCGATGCGGCCATGCCGGGCATGTTGCCCGTGATCAACGAAGAATGCGTCAGGCAGGCGGTCCGCACCGGGCTCGGCCTCAATGCCAAGGTCAATTTGCGCTCGGTGTTCGACCGCAAGAATTATTTCTATCCGGATTTGCCGCAGGGCTATCAGATCAGCCAGTACAAGTCGCCGATCGTGGGCGAGGGCGAGGTGACGATCGAATTAGCCGGCGGCGAGACCGCCACCGTCGGCATCGAGCGGCTGCATCTGGAACAGGACGCCGGCAAGTCGCTGCACGACCAGAGCCCGACGCTGTCGTTCGTGGACCTCAACCGGTCCGGCGTCGCGTTGATGGAGATCGTCTCCAAGCCGGACATTCGCTCCTCCGAGCAGGCCAAGGCCTATGTGACGAAGCTGCGCTCGATCCTGCGCTATCTCGGCACCTGCGACGGCGACATGGAGAAGGGTTCGCTCCGCGCCGACGTCAACGTCTCCGTACGCAAGCCAGGGGCTCCGTTCGGCACGCGCTGCGAGATCAAGAACATGAACTCGATCAGCTTTATCGGCCAGGCGATCGAGTATGAGGCGCGGCGCCAGATCGAAATCCTGGAGGATGGCGGCGCCATTGACCAGGAAACACGACTGTTCGATCCCGGCAAAGGCGAGACCCGCTCGATGCGCTCCAAGGAAGAGGCGCACGATTATCGCTACTTCCCGGATCCCGATCTGTTGCCACTGGAATTCAGCGAGGCCTACGTCGCCGGGTTGAGGGCCGACCTACCCGAATTGCCGGACCAGAAGAGGGCTCGTTTCGTGGCCGAACTGGGTTTGTCGGCCTATGACGCCGGCGTGCTGGTGGCCGAGCGCGAGAGCGCGGAGTTCTACGAAACCGTGCTGGCGAAGCTCGCGAACCAGGCGCGTGACGGCAAGCTCGCCGCCAACTGGGTGATCAACGAGTTGTTCGGACGCCTCAACAAGGAAGGTCGCGACATCGCGGCGTCGCCGGTCTCGGCGGCACAGCTGGCCGCGATTGTCGATCTGATCGGGGAGGGCACCATCTCCGGCAAGATCGCCAAGGATCTGTTCGAGATCGTCTGGCAGGAGGGCGGCGACCCGCGCGCGCTGGTCGAAGCGCGCGGCATGCGACAAGTCACCGATCTCGGCGCGATCGAGAAGGTGGTCGACGACATCATCGCCGCCAATCCCGACAAGGTCGCGCAGGCTCGCGCCAAGCCGCAGTTGATCGGCTGGTTCGTCGGCCAGGTGATGAAGTCGTCCGGCGGCAAGGTCAATCCGCAGTCGGTGAACGATCTGCTGAAGTCGAAACTCGGTATCTGAGTTTGGTGCTGCGCGCTCGATCGACGTGCTTGTGACGTCGATCGAGCGTGTGTGCCGTACATCACGTACACCCGAATGGGTGGTAATCGATCGTCTCGACGACCGTCGCAGTTGCGAATCGCCTGCGACGATTCGCGCGAAAATCGGGTCTTGGTGAGCGCCGAAGCGACGCGAAGCCGCTATGCACGAAAATTTTTTCATTGCCAAAAATGGCGACTCAGAGTCCGCGCCGAGGATTTTCGGCCGGCGCGAGCAACTCGCGACGGCATCGACAACGCGTGGCGCGTTTCTTACGTGAATCGCAGAAATCCCTGCAGCGCAGGGCTTTTCATCGGTATTGACAAGTGCCGACGTCGTGTTTTCAGGCATAACCCGCATCCTTGCGCGGATGCGTTGCGGCACCGTTGCGTCGCGCGCATCGCGCGCGCTGCCACCGCTGCATCAACACTTCCTTAAGCGGGACGCTGTTTTTTTTAATGTGTTGGTGTATTCGGAATGGAGTGCATTTCGATTCCCGAGTGCACACAGCGATAAAGCCATCTCACTACATTAGGAGGGCAACATGGCCAAGAAAGCTAAGAAGGCGAAGAAGGCGAAGAGCGCAGTGAAGAAGACTGCGAAGAAGACCCGCAAGGTCGCCAAGAAGAAGAAGTAACTTTCGCTTAAGACATTGCCGGCGACTTGATGCCGGCGCGTCACAAGAGCCTTCAGGACGGTCTGCTTCACTAAGCGGATATCGAGCCGGCGGCTCTGCTGACGAAAGAGGGTGTCGGCGAGACATCAGGTCAAACGGCTGGACCGTCCTTTCGAGGAGTTCGCTCCTTCTGAAAACCGGTCCGGCAGAAGAAACGAGTTTTCTTCGTTCGGTGCGGATCTGTGGTCCGCAATTTCATCGGGGCCGAGGTCTCAATGAAATCTGGTCCTGACGTGTTCGCCGACGCCCTCGTTCCCCCGCCGGCGCCGAGCCCGGTGCTTGTTTTCCCAAATCGCCAGACATGCTGATCGTTCGCTGTAGCCATCCGCGGGCTCGTACAGCGACGTCTTCAGTGCATGGTGGGACCGGTTCTCGGCCTCGGCCGGGGAAATTCGGGCCGAACTCGCTCGAGCGCAGCCCGACCGCCGGCAATGGTTATCGTTTGACGAAACGGCAGGGTAAACCGAACCTCACGATTTGCGAATAATCCCCGTCAAACGGGCACTTCTGCGATTTTCCGGAGGTCGCCGCCGCCTTCGCGTTCATCTTCAATTCATCGCGATATTTAAACTGCCCTTCAAATTTGATCGGCCATGATGATCCCAACAAGCCGGCAAACGGCGTTGAGGAATAACGGGACGTTTCAAATTGTGGACGGGAGCCGCGCTCGGACGGGGCGGCCAAAAACCAAAAAGGAGATGACGGATGTTTCAGGGGCACATCGATCTGGATGCGGCAATGCCGGTGGAAGCAAGCGCTATTCCCGACGTGCTGTTCGAGCGTGGGCTGTATTGGGCCAGCGGCCGCTCCGGGGTCGTCAATCTCGTCGCCGCGCACAAGTGGTTCAACCTTGCCGCACTCAAGGGTCGCACCGACGCCATTCCATTGCGCCGCGAGGTCGCCGAGATGATGTCGGAAGCGGAGATCGCCGCGGCACAGCGCGAAGCGCGGACCTGGATGACCGCGCACTGACGGCGACCTTCCGCCGTCATCGGGCGACTTTCCCGGGGATAGGCAGCCTTTCCTTGCCTTCTTGCCGCTTCCACAAGGCCATGGGTCGTCACGCGCGACATGAGGCCAGGGATTCGTCGTGGCTCGATCGGTTCAGGCGCAATGGCGGTCCGGGATGGCGCGCCATCATCGTATCCGGCAATATCTCCGCGTGTCGGGCGCAATCCAGCGACGCGAGGACGTCCTCGACGTAGCCGGGGTTGACGCGCGTCAAGCGCTCGACATCGCCGAGAAGGTAGGGTCTCTTCAGACGATCGATGCAGCAATCGTAGCAGAGGCACCGGCAGGCCCGGTGTTGCGCACGCCGCCGAGGATGTGCAGGCCCCTGAATAGCGCGGCTACGTCAAGCCACCTGTCGGGCACTTTTGCCCCGAACCTGAGGGCGGCGCTTGAGGTTGCAAGCCTTCAATTGGCGGGGAAAAACATCAGCCTTGAATCTGACGCTTGCGGCAGGCCCCGGCGTCGGGCATATCGACGCTGTTGGAGACGTGGCCGAGTGGCTGAAGGCGGCGGTTTGCTAAACCGTTATAGGGTTGTAAAGCCCTATCGAGGGTTCGAATCCCTCCGTCTCCGCCATCTCCGTGGCCTAAGCATCTGAAGTCGTGAGCGATTTCACCAGGGCGCTTGGGACGGCCCCAACATCGCCGCCCGATCAGCTCGCATCCCACCAGCTCGGATTTTGCATTTTGGTGGCGGGGCTTTCGTGGTCCTAGCCCTGGGCTGGTCGGCACCTGCAGCTCGCCGTGCGGCTCATCCGGTGCCCCGGCCAATTCGGCGCCCCGCGACGGAACCGGCGGATAGGATCGCCCCTCGAAGGCGGCCCGCATGATCTCTTCCGGGTTGGCCTTTGCCGCGCGGCGCTTCCGGTCCGGCCCTGTGATCGCCCGGGCCAGGATCGGCGCACAGCTGGGACGGTGGCACGCGCCGACCGCCTTCGCTCTCCGCTTTCCTGCGAGCACGCCGTGCCGCCCGCACGAGCCTCTTGTGTTCGCGGTGCTCCTCGGCAGTCACGGGCCCCGCTCCAGTGGCATAAGGCGGACGCGAAAGCGACGCGAGGAGATCGGCGCGGCGCGTTCTGGTAGCTACGACGCCATGGCGGTCAAAGATTACGAATGCGAGGAAGCGTCAACGCGCGCTGTACGATCCGGATGCCGTTGCTGTGTTCAATTGTGGACCGTTGATTGGGTAATGGTCATGTAATCCTGTCGCGCGATGAAAGAATTGATTGGTCTCGGACCGACAAAGCCAATCGGCCCAAATGAATTTCTCTCTTTGCGGCAAAATCGGACAAGCATCCCGACCGTACCTTTCGTTCAACAGCAACAATTTGGTTCCGCGGGTCCTAAAATATTCTCGCTCGGCGCCGTATTGCTGAACGAATACGCAAGCAATGCGTTTGGTTTGGCGGACCCGCAAATGAAACAACCGATTACCATTAGGCTCGATCCTGAATTGCTCGCCGCAGCGCGCATCTGCGCCAAGGAGGAAAACCGGACGTTGACCAATTTTCTTGAGACCGCGCTCAAGGAGCGTTTCAACGCCTCCGAAGTTTCGAGAACGACGGGGCAATCATTTGGCGGCCGGAAGATCGGCCGTGGAAGTAATTTCAAAAGGTCGTCTGATGCGAAATCGTAAAGGTCCGGCGCCGTCATCTGGAGCGTCGGTACATCTTCCCAAAACGCCGACCGGAATCGGCGGGCTGGACGACCTCACGCTCGGCGGCCTGCCGAGCGGCCGCCCCACGTTGCTTTGCGGATCTGCGGGATGCGGCAAGACGCTGTTCGGCGTGACCTTCCTGGTGAACGGCGTCAACAAGTTCGGCGAAACCGGCGTGTTCATGAGCTTCGAGGAACGCGAAAGGGATCTCGCGGCTAACGTCCATTCGCTCGGCTTCGACATCGACGAGCTGATCGCGGGCAAGAAGCTCGTGATCGACTATGTCCGGGTCGAGCGGGCTGAAATCGAGGAAAGTGGCGAGTACGACCTGGAAGGCCTGTTCGTTCGGCTCGGCCACGCGATCGATACGGTGGGGGCCAAACGGGTGGTTCTCGACACTATCGAAGCGCTGTTTTCGGGGCTGACGGACACCACCATTCTTCGCGCGGAGCTTCGGCGGCTGTTCGGCTGGCTCAAGGACAAGGGAGTCACCGCGATCGTCACCGCCGAGCGCGGCGAGGGCCAGCTCACCCGGTTCGGGATCGAAGAATATGTTTCCGACTGCGTCATTCTGCTCGACAACCGCGTCCAGGAACAGGTCGTCACGCGCCGTCTGCGCGTGGTTAAATACCGAGGCTCGGCGCACGGCACCAACGAATATCCGTTCCTGATCGACGACCAAGGCATCAGCGTCCTACCGATCACATCGGCAGGTCTCGGTCACGCGATCTCGGACGAGGCGGTTCCGACCGGTGTCGAGGACCTGGACGCCATGCTCGGCATCGGCGGTTACTTCAAGGGATCGAGCATTCTGATTTCCGGTCTCGCCGGTACCGGCAAATCCACCTTTGGCGCCGCGTTCGCGGCCGCAGCCTGCGACCGCGGCGAACGCTGCCTATATTTCGCCTTCGAGGAATCTCCCGACCAGGTGGTGCGAAACATGCGGTCGGTCGGCATCGAGCTGGAGAAGCATCTCAAGTCAGGACTACTCAAGTTCGAAGCCGCGCGACCGAGTCTGTTCGGATTTGAAATGCACCTTGCCCGCATGAACCGAGACATCGAGCAGTTCAAGCCGGCCACGATCATTGTGGATCCGATATCGGCGTTCCGCGGCCCCTCGGCTGAAATCCACGCCACCCTGGTCCGGCTGGCCGACATCTGCAAGACGCACGGGATCACGGCTGTTTTCACCAGTCTTGCGTCGGTCGACGAACAGATGAGCGAGAGCGAGCGAAGCGTGTCGTCGCTGATGGATACCTGGATATCGCTGCGCGACGTCGAGGCCGACGGCGAGCGCAACCGCATCCTCTATCTGCTGAAATCGCGCGGAATGAGTCACTCCAAGCAGATCAGGGAATATGAACTGAGCGATAACGGCATTCATCTTACCGAACCCTACCTCGGTCCGGAAGGCGTCCTTACCGGGGCTGCCCGAATGGCGCAGGAATCGCGTGAACGGGAGGCCCATCAGGAACGGATCGAGCAAATCGAGCAACATAAACGCCAGATGGCGCGCAAGCGCGCCGCTCTCGAGCGCCAGATCGCCGAAATGCGCGCGGCGCTGGATGCCGAAGAGGACGAGGTTTCGAAACTCGTCGAGCACCAGAACGTCCGCAGTGCTTCGATAACAGCGGATCGCGCCGCGATGGCAAGGAAACGCGGAGCTATCTGATGACAGCTATGAGCGGCACCGACGATGAAGCCATGGAGTTCAACCTGCGCCTCTATGTTGCAGGTCAAACGCCGAAATCCCTCGCTGCGATCGCCAATCTCAAGAAGATATGCGAGGAAAATCTCGCGGGCCGCTACAAGATCGAGGTGATCGATCTGGTGGTGACGCCGCAATTGGCCGCGGGCGACCAGATCGTGGCGATACCCACGCTGGTCCGTCGGCTTCCGCCGCCGCTCAAGCGGATGATCGGAGATTTGTCCAACTCCGAGAAAGTCATTGTGGGCCTCGACCTCAGGCCGGTCGGAAAGAGCGGAGCATGACCGACGACAGAGACGGCAACCCGAACGGACATTACAAGCTGCGCCTGTTCGTCACCGGCTCGACACCGCGTTCGGCACGCGCCATCGCAAATATGCGCAAAATCTGTGAGGAAAATCTTCACGGCCAATACGATCTCGAAGTTGTCGACGTCTATGCAAATCCCGACGCAACGCGCGAACTGCAGATCGTAGCGACGCCTACCTTGGTCAAGATATTGCCGGAACCGCTGCGTCGCATTATCGGCGACCTCTCCGACAGGGAAAAGGTTCTGGCGGGTTTGCATCTGACTTCCCTCAAGCCAGACCCATGAAAGCGCGATGACGGACGCCTTAGCCAGCCAGCAACCCTCGGATTACGAATCCCTGACCAGCGAGGAATTGATCTCGCGGCTTCGGGAGGCCGAGCAGACCCTGGAGGCGATCCGCACCGGCGAGGTGGACGCCGTGGTGGTCGCCGGTCCGGCCGGGCAGCAGGTCTATACGCTTGAAAACGCCGACCGGCCTTACCGCGTGCTGGTCGAGCAGATGCAGGAGGGCGCGGTGACGCTCTCTGGCGACGGCACGATCCTGTACTGCAATGAACGCTTCGCCGCCCTTGCCGGCAGTCCGCATGACAGCATCATCGGTCTATCGCTGACCAGCTTCTTCAACGCCGATGAAGGCAAGACGCTGATGCGCATGATCAAGACCGGCGCCGAGCCGGGCGTGGCCGGAGAATTCGCAATCGTTTCCGAAGGCGGCATCGAGGTGCCCGTCAACATTTCGCTGATTGACCTGAAGGTCGATGAGGGCATGCCAAGACTGGTCTGCGGCATCGTAACGGACCTGACTTTCAGCCAGATGCGAACCCGCGAATTGGCCGCAGCCAACGTCAGGCTGGCCAGCGAAATTGTGGAACGGCGCAAGACCGAGGAAAGCTTGCAGCTGACGCTGGATGCCGCGGAGATGGGGATATGGGAGCTCGATATCGTCAACGACCAGATGCGATGTTCTGCGCGGCACGACCATATCTTCGGCGACGAGACGCATCGGCTGTTCTTTGACCTCGCGACGCTGGTCAGCCATTTCGTGCCCGAAGACCGTGCCAAGGTCGCCGGGGCGTTCGAACGCGCCAGGGAGACCGGCAGTGTGGAATTCGAGCACCGGGTCCGTCGGGTCGCCGACGGTGCGGTGCGCTGGGTCAATGTGAAGGGGCGCACCTATTATGACGGCCCGCGGCCCGTTCGGATCACCGGCGTCACCGCGGACATAACACAACGGCGCGAGGTCGACGAGCAGTTGCGGCAAGCCCAGAAGATGGAGGCTGTGGGCCAGCTAACGGGTGGCATAGCGCACGACTTCAACAATCTCCTGATGATCATCGGAGGCAGTCTGGACATGTTGGGCCGTCGCATGGCCGACGAGCCCAAGGTTCGCATGCTGTTCGATGCGGCACGGCAGGCAGTAGGCCGCGGCGCCAGGTTGAATCAACAACTGCTGGCATTTTCCCGCCGGCAGAACCTGCATATGGAAGTGGTACAGATCAACGATTTGGTTCCGGCGTTCGAGCATCTTCTCGACCGTGCCGTCGGTGAAACGATCAAGATGGAGTTCATCAAGGAGGAGGATCTCTGGCTGTGCCGGACTGATCCGCACCAGCTTGAGACGGCCATCCTGAATCTCGCCATCAATGCCCGTGACGCGATGCCCGATGGCGGAAGTCTGCGCATCAAGACCGCCAATCGGCGCGTCGGCGATGCCCTTGCTTCGCAGTGGGGAGCGTCGGCGGGTGAGTACGCGGTGATTTCGGTCGAGGATACGGGGTTCGGCATGTCGTCCGAAGTTCTCGCGCACGTGTTCGAGCCTTTCTTCACTACCAAGGATGTCGGCAAGGGGACCGGCTTGGGGTTGAGCCAGGTTTATGGATTTGCCAAGCAGTCCGGGGGATTTGTCGCGGTTACCAGCACGCCGGGGCAGGGGACGGTGATCGACGTGCATCTCAAAAGGTCGACGGAGCCCCGCGCGGCTGTTCGACAGGTGGTCGAGGCCGGTCTCGAAACCGGCACCGGCATTGTTCTGGTCGTCGAGGATGACGCTGCCGTGCGTGCCACGACTGTCGGGATGCTGGAGGATTTGGGCTATTCGGTGCGGTCGGCCGAAACCGGACGGACGGCGCTGAAAATCGTTCAGGCAAAGACCGCGCTCGACCTCGTGCTCAGCGACGTTGTCATGCCGGATGGCATGAGCGGCGTCGAACTGGCACGGCAAATTGCTTCGCTGCGGCCTGAACTACCGGTGCTGCTAACCTCCGGGTACACCGCGCAGCGCGTGATCCCCGAGACGCCGGCAGGCAAACTGACGCTCTTGAAAAAGCCTTTCAGCCAAGCCGACCTGTCGGTCGCGATCCGCAACAGCATGGCGGTTCCGCTCGAAACCGAGCGTCGCCAGGCGGCGAAGCAGCCAGAGCCTCATCGCCATCGCAGTCACGAGATTCCGGAAACTTGAGGCTTTTCCGTTTTCCTCGCGGACACAAAACAAGAACTTGATCTGAACCCGGCTGCTCGGAATCTGCGAGCGGTCGTGCAGCCGCTTGTGAGCCGCGGCGTTCACGGCGGCGTTTCGGGGCTGCCGGCTGCGAGCGTGACCAACTGCCGGGAGGCCGATTCCCATGTGTGATTCGGCTCACATTGGCCGTTGAGCGGCCCATCCAGGCGAGGGTCTTCCAAGGCATGTATCCCATGCCAAAAATTCCACACGTAATTATCTTTTTATAACAATGCTTTAGCTAAATGGGTCAATCACAACTACGTGTTATTTGTGCAACACCCATCCAAAAACGGGAAGCGTCAAGCCCTGCAAGACGGTTCCTTTGTTGCCTGGGCAGGGGCCATCGGTAATTGTGATGGTGCGACGGAGGGGGGCATCCCGAAGTCGCCTCGTTCTCAGGTGGTGCGCTTCAGCCGCCCCGCATTCGTGTGGGCGTTTTTGAAGAGCGCGATTGGCTGAACGGGACGGAAGGGAAAAGGGAACCAACCCCCAGGGTGCTTCACCCAGCGGACACGGAACCTTCCCTGTTGAGCAACTTGGAGGTTATTATGAAGGTGGTTAAGAGCCTAGTTTTAGGCTCGGCCGCGGCGCTTATTGCCGTGGGCGGAGCTCAAGCGGCTGATCTTCCCTTGAAGGCCAAAGCGGTCGAATATGTGAGGGTCTGCTCCCTATATGGTGCTGGTTTCTATTATATCCCGGGCACCGACACTTGCGTCAAAATCGGCGGTTATCTGCGTACCGACTTGACGATCAACGGCGGCAACGGTGGCCAGCCCTTCTTCTCCGGCGGTGGCGCGATCGGAGAGCGCTACGCGAATATGTATAACGACTATTCGCGCTTCGCACTGACCGTCGATACCCGAACCGTGACCGACTACGGTGTTGTTCGTACCTTCGGTCAGGCTGACTTCACGTTCGGCACCGAAGGCGTCGGCAACGGCATCAACTTGCAATCGTCGGTCAACACCGCCGCATTGAACGGTGGAGCAGTCAACAACTTCTCCGGCAACGGCGGTCTGGGTCTCGAGTTCGCGTTCATCCAGTTCGCGGGCTTTACCTTGGGTAAGTCGGCTTCGGGCTTCAGCACCCCGTGGCAGGGCTATCCGGGCAACAACACCGCCTATCTGGTCGGCGGCTACGACACCGTCACCGGCATCAACAACGTGCAGTACACCGCACAGTTCGGTAACGGTGTGTCGGCCACGATCGGCATCGATGACAGCAGCGCGAACGACTATAACCGTACGCAGGTCATCAACGCTGCCACGGTTGCCACCGCAGGCGGAAACTTCGGTCTCTACGGCGCGCCGAGCTCCAACGTCACGCCGCTCGGCACGGCCTATAGCGGTGCTTATGTTCCCGACGTCGTCGGCAACATCCGCATCGACCAGGCTTGGGGTCTCTTCCAGGTGTCGGCCGCAATGCACTACGTTGACGGCGGCTATAACCTGACCGCGAACACCCTGGGTTCGCAGTTCTCCGGGTTCAGCACCCAGGTCGGTGCGATGGATTCGGGACATCCGGACGGCAAGGTCGGTGGTGCGATCGGCGCTGCCCTGCAGATCAAGAACATTCCGACTGGCGCCGGCGACGACGTCAAGTTCGAAGGTACTTGGGCTGAAGGTGCGTCGAAGTACACCATCGGCACCTCCGGTGCGCTCGGCGGTTCGTTCTACCGCATCAAGAACGCCAATGGCGGTGCCGGCGGCAGCATTGCGCTGGGCGCCATCACTGACGGTATCTTCGGTGGTGCGGGCAATGTGACCCCGATTCAGCTGACCCAGTCCTGGGGCATCCGTGGTGCGTTCAACCACAACTGGAGCCCCGAATGGTCGAGCAGCCTCTTCGGCGGCATGGTTACGCTCGACTACAACAACACTGCCAAAAACCTCTGGTGCGGTACGTACATCCTCGCCACCAACAACAAGGGCGGCGGTATCACCACCTGCGACCCCGGTTTCACGTTGTCGGAAATCGGCCTGACCACCCGCTGGACTCCCGTCAAGAACCTGACGTTCAGCAGCGAAGTGGTGTACGCCTACCTCAACACCAAGATGCAGGGTTCGGTCTCGGGTACGCAGACTTCGGCGTTCCCGACCTCAACCGGCGTCTATCAGTTCAAGAACCAGGGCACCGTGTCGCTCGAGCTGCGCGCACAGCGTAACTTCTGATCTTGATCATCTGACCACGATCTAAAAGAACCCCCGGCAGGCAACTGCCGGGGGTTTTTCTTGGTCCGGCTGGCATCTGTCTCGGACCGGTTCAGGAATGGACGAAGCGCCGACGCCGCGACGACGGTGTTATTCGAGGCTGGCGCCGCGGCGCAGGTCGGCATCGATCTGAAGCCGCGTGCCGCCGCCAAATCGCGCGCGGTAGACCTGCAGATTCTCCATGATCCGTTGCACGTAATTGCGGGTCTCGGAGAACGGGATCAGTTCGACCCAGTCGACGGCGTCGACCTTGGGATCACGCGGATCGCCGTAACGGGCGACCCATTTCTGAACGCTGCCGCGCCCGGCATTATAGGCCGCGAAGGTCATGATGTAGGAGCCGCGGTAATCCTCGAGCAGGCCGCCGAGTTCGGCCGAGCCGAGCGCCGCGTTGTAGACCGGATCGGTCTTCATGCGCGCGAGATCGAAGCTCACGCCGTATTTCTTGCAGACGTAACGACCGGCATCGGGGGTCACCTGCATCAGCCCATAGGCCTGCGCCGGCGAGACCACGGCGGGGTTGAAGGCGCTTTCCTGCCGGGCTATCGCGAAGATGATGCTCTGCTCGACGTCGGGCCCGATGGCTCTGAAGGGCGGAATCCCGTTCACCGGATAGGCATAGAAATCAAACGGCAGTCCGCGATTGAGCGCCGCCTTGCCGAGCAGCAGCATGCCGCGCGCGTCGCTGTTGCGCGAAGCGAGTTCGCCCAAGCCCACCAGCGCGTCGGGATCGCCGTTTTCACCCATATCGCCCAGGATCGGGATGGCGATCTCGCGCTCGTCAAGCGCATAGAGCAATTGCACCGCGCGGACGATTTCCAGCCGCTCGACGCCGCGGCCGCGCGCGGCCGGCACCCCGTTCAATGCGATTTGCGGCAGGCCGAGTTTCGCTCGCGCCAGCTGCCCGTAGTAGCTGGTGGATTGCTCGGCGGCCGCCGCGTAAGCGGCTCGCGCATCCTGATTGCGGCCCGCGGCTTCGGCGGCGCGGCCTTGCCAATAGCCGGCACGTGCGAGCGCGGTCGGGTTGACACTGCCGACGCCGATGCGCGCAAAATGTTGCGCGGCAGTCGACGGATCGTTGAGAAAGCGCAGCGCGATCCAGCCGGCGGTGAACTCCTGTTCGGTCTTGTAGATATCGCGGGCCGGCAGTGCTGCGTCGCGCGCGATCAGATAGGCGGAGCGATTCTCGCCGACATCGAGCATCTTGCGCGACATCAGCCGCCGCTCGACCCACCATTCGTCGAGATTGTATAGCCGGCCGGGATCCTTTGGCGCGCTGAGCATCAGCTGCGCGGCCTCGGCAAATTTCTCTTCACGGCGCAGCAACTGGATCTTGCTGAAGACGTAGCCGGCATCTCCGCGCAGCTCGTGCGGGACCGCTTCGAGCAAAGCCCGCGCATTGCCCGCCTTGTGGTTGGATGCGATGCGCGCTCTCGCCAACGCGACTTCGCCGCTGCCGAGCCGCCTCGCCGCGCGCAACGCACCGGCCTCCTGGTCGGTCCCGTAGAGGAAAAGGTCCATCCGCGCCTTGGTATCGCCCGGCGCCAGCAATGCACCGAACATATCCAGCGCGGTGTTCTCGGTGTCCTCGGTCATCCCATCGTTTCGCCAGGCGTCGCGCACCAGCCGCTCTGCATTGGCCCGCTCGCCGCGTGCCAGCATCGCTCGCGCCAGTGCGAATTTCCCCTTGGGCGAAACCGGCGACTCGTTTTCGAACCACGACCATACGGTTGCATCATCGCGATGGTCGTCCCATAGCGCCGCTTCCAGGCGGCGGCGCAGGAAGATTTGCGACGGCCAGCTCGGATTGGCGGTAATGAAAGCGCGATAGCGTTCGAACGACGCTCCATTGTCGTCGCTGCGCAGGATGATCCATTCCGCAAGCTTCCGCGCCACGGGATCCGAAATCGCCGCTTCGGCCTCGGTTGCGTCCGTGGGCCTGTGCTTGCGCACGAGCTCGATTACGTTATCCAGGGTGTCGGCATCGGCCTGCGACGTCGAGGAAGTCGCGGCGACTGCAGCCGGAATCGTGGGCTTGCGCGCCGGCGGAAGCGCGGCATGTTTCCGGGTGGCCGATTCGATCGCGGGCGGTGTGTGAGCAGGCGCAAGCGGCAGGTTATTGCTGGCGGTCTTTGACGCCGGGGCGGCCTTTGCAACGGGCAACGTCTTGGCGTCGAGGCCGCGCGCGATCGGCCGCGATTTCGGCAGCGGAACTTTCGGCGTGGCAGGTGTTGCGCTCGCCAGTGCCGACCACCCGATGACAAGGCCGGTCATCAGGGCAATCGATAGGCAGGTCGACAGGGCCGTCGATCGTAAGGCGGCTGCGCGGGCGGAGTGAGTCACGGCGTTCCTTCGCGGCGAATCATCGGTCGCTGTAGCTAAAGGTCTATTTGATTAATATGCGGACAAAATACCGGATAGGGCTGAGTTTTGTGGTGTCTGCGCTCTCACCACGGCAAAATCGCGGCCGGGGGCAGGCCCGCGCGGCCCTTTCACAGGGTCGCGAGACCCGGTATGACTGCATGCCTTGATCAGCTTAGGCGGCAGCTCGCCCACGTTTGGAGGAAGTCCATGGCAGCCAAGACGAATTTTCGGGGTTCTTTCACTGCCTTGGTCACCCCCTTCAAGAACGGCGGCCTCGACGAGGCCGCCTTCCGCGGCCTGGTCAATTGGCAGATTGCCGAGGGAACTCATGGATTGGTGCCGGTGGGAACCACCGGCGAAAGTCCGACCCTGAGCCATGATGAGCACAGGCGCGTCGTCGAATGGTGCATCGAGGAGGCCAAGGGCCGCGTGCCGGTGATCGCCGGGGCCGGTTCCAATTCAACCAAGGAAGCCGTCGAACTGGCCCAGCATGCCGAGACCGCTGGCGCCAATGCAGTGCTGGTGGTGACGCCTTACTACAACAAGCCCACCCAGGAGGGGATGTATCAGCACTTCAAGGCGATCAACGATGCGATCGGAATTCCGATCATCATCTACAACATTCCGCCGCGCTCGGTGATCGACATGAGCGTGGACACCATGGCGCGGCTGTTCGAGCTGAAGAACATTGCCGGCGTCAAGGATGCGACCGCCAGCATGGTGAGGGTGTCGCAGCAACGCGCGGCGATGGGTGAGGATTTCAATCAGCTGTCGGGAGAGGACGCGACCGTGCTCGGTTACATGGCCCATGGCGGCCACGGCTGCATTTCCGTAACCGCCAACGTGGCACCGCGGCTGTGCTCGGAGTTTCATGTCGCCTGGCAGAAAGGTGACGTCGCAACCGCGCTCAAGCTGCATGACAAGCTGATGCCGCTGCATACCAACCTGTTCATGGAGTCGAACCCGTCTCCGGTGAAGTATGCGATGTCGTTGCTCGGAAAGATGGACGAGAAGCTGCGCTTGCCGATGGTGCCGGTGTCGGAGCCGACGCGGGCGGCCGTGCGTAGCGCGATGGTGCATGCGGGCCTGATCAACTGAGCCTTCGCGTCGTCGCGGTGAGTTTTCCGATTCGGGATGCTGAGGAGAGAGGCCTGCAGATGCTGAAGGAATTCCGCGAATTCGCAATGAAGGGCAACGTCGTCGACCTGGCGGTCGGCGTCATCATCGGCGCCGCTTTCGGCGCCATCGTGTCGTCGCTGGTCGGCGATATCATCATGCCGATCATCGGATCGATCACCGGCGGTCTCGACTTCTCCAACTATTACACGGGACTGTCGAAGACCGTCACCGCGACCAACCTGGCCGACGCCAAGAAGCAGGGCGCCGTGCTGGCCTGGGGTAACTTCCTCACGCTGACGCTGAATTTCCTCATCGTCGCCTTCGTGCTGTTCCTCGTCATTCGCGCCATGAACACGCTGAAGCGGAAGGACGAAGCGGCGCCGGTACCGCCGAAGCCGACCCGCCAGGAAGAACTGCTCACCGAGATCCGCGACCTGCTCAAGAAATCTTGAGCTGCAAACGCCGCGGTGTAATGCGATCGCTGGCGTGGGAATTTGATGATGGCCGAGAAAACTGAGCGCGCAATCAAGGTTGTCGCTGAAAACCGCAAGGCCCGCTTCAACTATGCGATCGAGGACACGCTGGAGGCGGGGATCGCGCTGACCGGCACTGAAGTGAAATCGATCCGCAACGGCAAGACCACGATCGCGGAATCCTATGCCGATCCCAAGGACGGCGAGATATGGCTGATCAACGCCAATATTCCGGAATACCTGCAAGCCAACCGCTTCAACCACGAGCCGAAGCGGCCGCGCAAGCTGCTGCTGCACAAGAAGCAGATCAACAAGCTGATGGGCGCGGTCGATCGCGAGGGCATGACGCTGATTCCGCTGAAGCTGTATTTCAACGAGCGCGGCCGGGCCAAGCTGTTGTTGGCGGTGGCCAAGGGCAAGAAATTGCACGACAAGCGTGAAAGCGAGAAAAAGCGCGACTGGGGCAGGGAAAAGGGCCGCCTGATGCGAGCGCGGGGATAGAATGGTGAGTGGCGAATAGCGAATGGCGAACTAGATAATTCCCTGTTCATTCCTGGTGTTACCGGCTGCTCGCTACCTTGAGGACGTAAAAAATGACTCAACCCAATCTTCTTGAAGTTGACTGGAGCAAAATACCGGCGCCTGCCGATGACGGCGCGGCGGCACATCTCGTCGGCATGACCATCCCGCCCGTGAGCCTGGTCGCCACCGACGATTCCGCGGTCACGCTTTCGACGCTGCCGGGACGCACCGTGGTGTTCGGCTATCCCCGGACCGGCGAACCCGGGAAGATCGGTTTGGTCGATGACTGGGACATGATACCGGGTGCGCGTGGCTGCACGCCGCAGACTTGCTCCTTTCGCGATCTGTTCGCGGAGTTGAAGGCGGCCGGAGCGAACCACGTGTTTGGCCTGTCGACGCAGAGCAACGTCTATCAAGCCGAGATGGCGTCACGGCTGCATCTGCCGTTCGCGGTCTTGTCGGACGAAAAGCTCGAGCTCACGCGCGCGCTCGGTCTGCCGGTGATGGAGGTGGCGGGCCTGACCCTGATCCGGCGTCTCGCACTGATCATCGACGACTCCCGCATCACTCACGTCTTCTATCCGGTGTTTCCGCCGGACCGAAACGCCGGCGATGTGCTGGAATGGTTGAAGCAAAACCCGGTCGCGCCGCCGGCGCGATAGGTAACGATCCGGAGAGCAAGCGGGCGGGCCTACTTCGCGAGATCCGCGCGCACCTTCGCGAACACGCTGCGGAACATCTCCGGGGTCAGCACCCGCGTATTCGTGTTGTAGCGCGAACAGTGGTAGCTGTCGTACAGCGTCGCGTTGCCGGCCGGATGCATCGCGCCGTGCCCGAAGGGCGCCGCGGCACTGCGAACACCCAACACTTTCAGCGTCGTTTCATGCGCGATCCGGCCGAGCGCAACGATCGCGCGCAGCCGGGGCATGGTCGCGATGGTCATGGCGAGGAATTGCCGGCAGGTGTTGATTTCGGCCGGCACCGGCTTGTTTTGCGGCGGCACGCAGCGCACCGCGTTGCTGATCCGGCAATCCACCAGCGTCATTCCGTCGTCCGGCCGGGCCTGATAAACGCCGCGGGCGAAGCCGTATTCGAGCAGGGTTGCATAGAGCAGGTCGCCGGCGTAGTCGCCGGTAAACGGCCGGCCGGTGCGGTTGGCACCCTGCATGCCCGGTGCAAGGCCGACGATCAGGAGCCGTGCGTCGGGATCACCGAAGGAACGAACCGGCGCGTTGAACCATTCCGGCTCGCGGGCGCGCGCCGCCTCGCGAAAAGCGACCAGTCTGGGGCAAAGTGGGCAATCGCGGCCGGGCTCGAAGTCGGGGAGAGTGTCGACGGGGGACGGCTTGCCGTCCACGCGGTCATCCTCAATCGTCGAAATCGTCGTCATCGGCCCTCGGCGCCGTCGTGGTTGCGCGCTGCAGGAATTGCGGCGCGTGATGGCGGGGCTCGCGCGGGGCAGGGCGCTCGGATGGGTCGCGACCGAGCTTGGATTGCAATTCCATCAGGTCAGTGAAGACGTCGGCCTGGCGGCGCAACTCGTCGGCAATCATCGGCGGCTGGCTGGAAATCGTCGAGACGACGGTCACCCGGACACCACGGCGTTGTACCGCCTCGACCAGGGACCGGAAATCGCCGTCGCCGGAAAACAACACCATTTGATCGACATGCTCGGCGAGCTCCATCGCGTCGACCGCGAGCTCGATATCCATGTTCCCCTTGACCTTGCGGCGGCCGCTCGCGTCGATGAATTCCTTGGTCGCCTTGGTGACAACGGTATAACCGTTGTAATCGAGCCAGTCGATCAGGGGACGGATCGACGAATATTCCTGATCCTCAATGATCGCGGTGTAATAGAACGCGCGAACCAGGGTGCCTCGGCTTTGGAACTCCTTCAAAAGGCGCTTGTAATCGATGTCGAAGCCGAGCGTCTTGGCGGTTGCATAGAGGTTGGCGCCATCGATAAAAAGCGCGATCTTATTGGAAGCTGATGACATCAAGTTTTCTCGCGTTGTTAACGTTTTTGGCGCGGCGGTAACCGGCCGCGCATTTCAGGGTAGCTTGCCTAAAGTTCGGTGAATCCACGCATATAAACACCACCGCAAATGTGGTGGGGCGAGGGCGAAAGACCCCTACTTTTTGACTTGTAATGAAGCTAGTGAAGCTATTTTTCGTTGCTCCCGGCAATATCCTGACGAGTCCGGATATGCCTGGACGCTCCAGCCTTCTGGCCGGGTTGGGGGGTAGCAGAGGCGATTGCCGGGGCCAAATCACAAATTGGTCTTGCGGAAAACCGCCGCGCGCTATAACTACCCGTTATAACCAACATATTCGGTCCTAACTAGCGGAGCGACAGTCGATGGCGCGCGTCACCGTGGAAGATTGCATTGATAAGGTCGACAATCGGTTCGATCTGGTCCTGTTGGCGGCGCACCGTGCCCGCATGATCTCGTCCGGCTCACAGCTCACGATCGACCGCGACAACGACAAGAACCCGGTTGTGTCGTTGCGCGAAATCGCCGATTCGACGATTTCGCCGGAGGATCTGCGCGAGGAACTGGTGCATTCGCTGCAGAAATTCGTCGAGGTCGATGAACCCGAGCCCGATACCGTGCCGTTGATCGGCTCGGCCGGCGCCAGTGTCGATGCCGACGACACCGAGGTTGCCGTCGAGCGGATGACTGAAGAGGAACTCCTGAAGGGCCTCGAGGGTCTGGCTCCCCCGGAAGAGCAACCGGAAGAGGACGAATAAGCGGCTGCCAATGCCCGCGGGACCTCCTGATCCCGATCAATTTACCAAAGGCCCGGACAAGCGTCCGGGCCTTTGCTTTTGCCGGCATTTCCATGGTTACCTTGGCGCTCGCACCGGCATGGTCGAATTGCGCAAAAACTGCCTTCGATTTGATCGGCGGGCCGCCTGTTTCGCGCTACAGTGTGCCGCGTGCCGAAGACCGAGTGTTGCTTACGCAAGGAGGCCTCGCTCACTACCGGGACGCGTTTCGTTCAAAAAATGCACTAGTATGAGATGATGGTGAGCGGGCGCTTTCGAAGCCCGCTGGAAGGTGACGTTCGATGGCGATTTGGCGCCGCAGCCAACGGCAAATGCAGGCTGCGACCGAGACGGTCGCGGTGGCGCCGACGCCGCACGCTACGGCCCGGCCGGCGAGGCCGGCGCGAACGCGGATGATGCGACAGTACGACCTGGTCGAACGGGTCCGATCCTATAATCCGGACACCAACGAAGACCTGCTGAACCGCGCTTATGTCTACGCCATGAAGGCGCACGGCACCCAGACCCGTGCGTCCGGCGATCCCTATTTCTCGCACCCCCTGGAAGTCGCCGCGATCCTCACCGATCTCAAGCTCGACGACGCCACCATCGTCGCGGCGCTCCTGCACGACACCATCGAAGATACCGAGGCCACCCGCGCCGAAATCGATCATGTATTCGGGCACGAGATCGGCGCCCTGGTGGAGGGGCTCACCAAGCTCAAACGGCTCGAACTGGTTTCGCGCGAAGCCAAGCAGGCCGAGAACCTGCGCAAGCTGTTGCTGGCGATCGCCGACGATGTCCGCGTTCTCCTGATCAAGCTTGCCGATCGCCTGCATAACATGCGTACGCTGGAGTTCGTGCCCCCCGCGTCACGGCGCCGGATCGCCGAAGAGACCCTCGACATCTATGCGCCGCTGGCCGGCCGCATGGG
Organism: uncultured Alphaproteobacteria bacterium; assembly: GCA_963756215.1. GTDB lineage: Bacteria > Pseudomonadota > Alphaproteobacteria > Rhizobiales > Xanthobacteraceae > Bradyrhizobium. Next base: position 184,197 of record CAVWMY010000012.1, read on the forward strand.
TATGCAGGAGATGCGGGAGGAACTCGAGGACCTTTCATTCCGGACGCTCGATCCGGAAGCCCACGCGGTGGTGATGCAGCGGCTGGACGCGCTCGCGGACCGCAACCGCAACCTGATCGGCGAAATCGAGACCCAGCTTTCCAAGAATCTCCAGAAAAACGGCATGGCGGCGCACGTCTATGGCCGCCGCAAGCAGCCGTTTTCGATCTGGACCAAGATGGAGCGCAAGTCGGTCGGCTTCGAGCAGTTGTCCGATATCTTCGGATTCCGCGTCGTGATGGACAGCGTCGAAGCCTGCTATCGGGCGCTCGGCGTTGTCCACACCACCTGGCCGGTCGTGCCCGGCCGTTTCAAGGACTACATCTCGACGCCCAAGCAAAACGACTATCGTTCAATTCACACCACCGTGATCGGTCCCGGCAACCAGCGCGTCGAGCTTCAGATCCGCACCGAGGAGATGGACCAGATCGCCGAACTCGGCATCGCCGCGCACGCCTTCTACAAGGACGGCGTCGGTTCACCGACCGAACTGCTCAAGCGGGAATCCAACGCCTTCGCCTGGCTGCGTCACACCATCGGGATATTGTCGGAAAGTGCCAATCCGGAAGAGTTTCTCGAACATACCAAGTTGGAGCTGTTTCACGATCAGGTATTCTGCTTCACGCCGAAGGGAAAGCTGATCGCGCTGCCGCGCCATGCCAACGTGATCGACTTCGCCTACGCCGTGCACACCGATGTCGGCAACAGCGCGGTCGGTTGCAAGATCAACGGCAAGTTCGCGCCGCTGTCCTCGGAACTGCAAAACGGCGACGAGGTGGAGGTGCTGACCTCGAAAGCGCAGGCGGCGCCGCCGTCGGCCTGGGAATCGCTCGCGGTCACCGGCAAGGCGCGGGCGGCCATCCGGCGGGCGACGCGAACCGCGGTGCGCGATCAATATGCCGGCCTCGGCCGCCGCATCGTCGAGCGTTTGTTCGCGCGCGCCAAGATTGAATACGCCGATGACAAACTGAAGGGCGCGTTGCCGCGACTGGCCCGGGCCTCGATCGACGACGTCATGGCGTCGGTCGGGCGCGGGGAGATGAAGGCCTCCGACGTCGCCCGCGCCATGTATCCCGATTACAAGGAAGAGCGTATCGGCCGGTTTGGCGGCAAAAAGGGCGTGGTTGAGAAGAAGTCGCCGGCCGACGCGGCCCGTAGCCCGACGGCCATTCCGATCCGGGGCATCAATTCCGATTTGCCGGTCAAGTTCGCTCCGAACGGCGGCGCCGTACCGGGCGACCGAATCGTCGGCATCGTTTCGCCCGGAGAGGGCATCACCATCTACCCGATCCAGTCGCCGGCGTTGCGGGACTTCGAGGACGAGCCGGAGCGTTGGCTCGACGTGCGCTGGGATGTCGACGACTCGACACCGCAGCGTTTCCCGGCGCGGATCATGGTCCAGAACGTCAACGAGCCGGGCAGCCTCGCCCAAGTCGCCACCGTGATTGCCGAACACGACGGCAATATCGACAACATCAGCATGTCCAGGCGCTCACCGGATTTTACCGAACTCACCATCGACCTCGAGGTCTACGACCTCAAACATCTCAGCGCCATCATCGCCCAATTGCGGGCCAAGGCTGTCGTGGCGCGGGTCGAACGCGTTAATGGATAATCTTTTTCGTCATTGCCGGGCTTGACCCGGCAATCCATACTTTCCAGGAAGATGGTGGCGCGGGTCGAACCCGCGCATGACAGTCAGGTCCTCTCAAGAGTCCGCTATGTCGAAAGCTCCTCCGCTGCGTCTCGGCGTCAATGTCGATCACATCGCCACCCTGCGCAACGCCAGGGCGGGGCTCAATCCAGATCCGGTGCGCGCGGCTCTTGCCGCGATCGAGGCGGGCGCCGACGGTATCACCGCGCATCTGCGCGAGGACCGTCGTCATATCCGCGACGACGACATGGCGCGCCTGAAGGCGGAGATATCGAAGCCGCTGAATTTCGAGATGGCCGCGACGGCCGACATGCTGGGGATCGCGCTTGCGACCAAGCCCCATGCGGTGTGTCTGGTGCCGGAGCGGCGGGAAGAGCTCACCACCGAGGGAGGCCTCGATGTGGTCGGACAGCACAACGCGCTCAAGCCGTTCGTTGCCCAATTGAACGATGCCGGCATCCGGGTGTCGTTGTTCATCGCGCCCGAGCCCCGGCAGATCGAAATGGCCGCGGAGCTGCGCGCGCCGGTCATCGAAATCCACACCGGCGCCTGGTGCGATGCCGTGGTCGAGGGCCATGCGGCGAAGGCGGAGGCCGAGTGGCGGCGCATCGTCAGCGGAGCCGCGCTGGCGCGCGCTGCCGGCCTGGAAGTCCATGCCGGGCACGGGCTCGATTACAGTACCGCCGAGAAGATCGCCGCCCTGCCGGAAATCGTCGAGCTCAACATCGGCTATTACCTGATCGGGGAGGCGCTGTTCGTCGGCCTCGGCGAGACCGTTCGCACCATGCGGGCCGCAATGGATCGCGGACGCAAAAAGCCATGATCATTGGCATCGGTTCGGACCTGATCGATATCCGCCGGGTGGCGGCCGTGATCGAGCGTCACGGCGATCGTTTCCTCGACCGCATTTTCACCGAAGCCGAGCGCGCCCGCGCCGGGCGCCGCGCCAAGAACGAGAAGATGGTGGTGGCGACCTACGCCAAGCGGTTTGCCGCGAAGGAGGCCTGTTCCAAGGCGCTCGGAACCGGAATCCGGCAAAGGGTGTGGTGGCGCGATATGGGGGTGGTAAACCTGCCGGGCGGCCGGCCGACCCTGCAGCTTACAGGCGGGGCGCTGGCCCGGCTGAAAGCGTTGACGCCAAATGGCCTCGAGGCGCGAATAGACCTCAGTATCACCGACGATTGGCCTTTGGCGCAGGCTTTCGTCATAATTTCGGCGGCCGGGCCGGGCAATCCGTGAGCCGTCGCCATATCGTGCTCGCTACAGGCCAGTAAACAAAAAATCATCGTCCGATCAAAGGATTAGCAAGTTTTAAGGCTGCCGTTGATTGCGTGGCTGCGAACAACCGTCTAAAACGCCGCAGGAACAGGGCGAGTTCGGATGCAGGATTCGCTTTCTAGCCAGAATTGACCACTTCCTTGACGCGAACCCCCTGCGATTCGCGAGAGGAAAATGCACTGCCGCATCGTGGCAGTCGGGACGGGAATTGGGAAAGCGATGAGCGTGACATCCGGTACAAAAGCTGAGAGCGGCCTGGGTGAAACCGTCCGCGTCGTCGTTCATGCGCTCTTGATCGCGCTGGTGATCCGCACGTTCCTGTTTCAACCCTTCAACATCCCGTCGGGATCGATGAAGGCGACGCTGCTGGTCGGCGACTATCTGTTCGTTTCGAAATATTCCTACGGGTACAGCCATTACTCGATCCCGTTGTCGCCGCCGCTGTTTTCGGGCCGCATCTTCGGCTCGGAGCCGAACCGCGGCGATGTCGTGGTGTTCCGGCTGCCGAAGGATGACAGCACCGACTACATCAAGCGGGTGATCGGGTTGCCGGGCGACCGCATCCAGATGAAGGAAGGTCTGCTTTATATCAACGACAAGCCGGTGGTACGCGAGCGGCTGAGCGATTACGTCGGTGAAGACCCCTGTGGCTCCGACGCCACGGCGCGGGTGAAGCGCTGGAAGGAGACGCTGCCGAATGGCGTCAGCTATGAATCGCTGGATTGCGTCGACAACGGCTTCTACGACAACACCAATGTCTACACTGTCCCGGCCGGCCACTTCTTCATGATGGGCGATAACCGGGACAATTCAACCGATAGTCGGGTGCTGTCGGCGGTCGGATACGTGCCGTTCGAGAATCTCATCGGCCGTGCCCAGATGATTTTCTTTTCCATCGCAGAGGGCGAACACGCCTGGATGTTCTGGCGCTGGCCGACCGCGGTGCGGTGGAATCGCATATTCTCAATCGTGCGATGAACGAAGAAGCGCAGGACATCAAGCCTCCACCGTCACCAGGCGAAGCCAGTCCTCCGCCTGACGCTGAACCGGCGGCGAAGAAAAAACGCAACAAGGTCAGCGCCAAGGCGGCGACCGCGGCAATCGAGGCGCGCATCGGCCACAGGTTTGCCGACCCGGCGCTGCTGGCCACCGCCTTGACCCATGTCTCCGCACTGAAACCCGCGCGCAAGCGCGGTGACAGTTACCAGCGGCTCGAATTTCTCGGTGACCACGTGCTCGGGCTGATCGTCTCCGACATGCTCTACCGCGCCTTCCCGAACGCCGACGAGGGCGAATTGTCGAAGCGGCTGGCCGATCTCGTCCGCAAGGAAAGTTGCGCCGACGTTGCCAAGTCGCTTGCGCTGCTCGACGATATCAAGCTCGGCGCGGTCGGGGCCGGGGCGAGCGCCCGCTTGCGCAAATCCGTGCTGGGCGACATCTGCGAAGCGGTTATCGGTGCGATCTACCTCGATGGCGGCCATGATGCCGCGGTACAGTTCGTCGAACGGAACTGGACCGAGCGGATGCGCAAGCCGCGACGGCCCTTGCGCGACCCCAAGACGGTGCTGCAGGAATGGGCTCAGGGCAAAGGCCTGCCGACGCCGGTCTATCGCGAGATCGAACGCACCGGGCCGCATCATGATCCGCAGTTCCGCGTGGCGGTGGATTTGCCGGGGCTGGAGCCGGCCGAGGGCGTCGGCGGCAGCAAGCGCGCTGCCGAGAAGGTAGCGGCGTCGGTGATGATCTCGCGTGAAGGCGTCGGTGGCGGTAGCAATGACGGATGAATCGCGCGGCGAGGGTGCCTCGGCCGCGACACGCTGTGGCTTCGTTGCGCTGATCGGCGCCCCGAACGTGGGTAAGTCGACCTTGGTCAACGCCCTGGTCGGCTCCAAGGTCACGATCGTATCGCGGAAGGTGCAGACCACGCGCGCACTGATTCGCGGCATCGTGATCGAAAGCGGCGCCCAGATCATCCTGGTCGACACGCCCGGCATCTTTTTGCCGAAACGGCGGCTCGACCGCGCCATGGTGTCGACCGCCTGGAGCGGAGCCCATGATGCCGATCTGGTCTGCGTGCTGCTGGACGCCAAGTCAGGAATTGACGAGGAAGCCGACGCGATCCTGACCAAGGTGGGCTCGGTTGCACACAAGAAAATCCTGGTGCTGAACAAGATCGACCTGGTTCCGCGCGAGAAATTGCTGGCGCTGGCGCAGGCCGCCAATGACCGGCTGCGGTTCGAGGAGACATTCATGATCTCGGCGCTGTCCGGCGACGGCGTTGACGATTTGCGCCGCGCGCTCGCCGCAATGGTGCCGTCGGGGCCGTTCCTCTATCCCGAGGATCAGATGTCGGATGCGCCGATGCGGCATCTGGCGGCAGAAATCACGCGGGAGAAGATCTTCCGCCAACTGCACCAGGAACTGCCATATCAATCGACGGTCGAAACCGATAGCTGGACCGAGCGCAAGGACGGTTCGGTTCGCATCGAGCAGACGATTTTTGTCGAGCGCGAGAGCCAGCGCAAGATCGTGCTCGGCAAGGGCGGCGCCACGATCAAGTCGATCGGCGCGGACTCGCGCAAGGAACTGACGGAAATCGTGGGCCACCCGGTGCACCTTTTCTTGTTTGTGAAAGTGCGCGAAAACTGGGGCGATGACCCCAACCGTTACCGCGAAATGGGACTTGAATTTCCCAAGGAATAACCGGCGTCCCATGAACGTACCCAGAAACGTGGTGTGGTTTGAAGCGTTGATGTATCTGTCGCTGACACTGGACGCATTGTCGGTCGCATTCCAGGATCGTACGCCGGCTCCGGACATGACGGACTCGATGGTTACCACCGCGACCTTGACGGCGGCCGGCCTGATCCTGTTGCTGGTTTTCCTGGTCTGGCTCGCCGCCCAGCGACGGAAGAACTGGCCGCGCTGGGTGCTGATCGGCTCGCTGGTGCTATCGGTTCTTTCGCTGTTGCAGATCCTCGGCGAGAGCGGCCTAGCCTTCGAGAGCGGCATCGAGATCATTTCCTGCGCGCTAACCGCGGCCGGGCTGTATTTGTCCTACACTGGCGACGCGCGGGGCTGGTTCAACGGATGAGTTCAATGTCCTGATTCCGTGGCGTCTCGGAATCTCGAGCGTCCGGGCGCGCTGAACAGGCACTTCTCGGAACGGTGCGCGTCAAGCTGCGCCGGACAACGAAATCCTGTAAAGTGTCGCCATGGAGTGGACCGACGAAGGCATTGTGCTGGGGGTGCGGCGACATGGCGAATCCTCGGCCATCGTCGAACTCCTGACCCGCGACCATGGCCGCCATCTTGGCCTGGTGCGCGGCGGCGCGGGTTCGCGGATGCGTCCGCTGTTGCAGCCCGGAAACAGCGTGAACGCGGTATGGCGGGCGCGGCTGGATGAGCACCTCGGCTATTACGCAATCGAAGGAACCAGGTTGCGGGCCGCGAGCGTTCTGGCGTCGTCTTACGCCGTGTATGGTGTGACGCATCTCGCTTCGCTGGCGCGGCTGTTGCCCGAACGCGATCCGCATCGGGACATCTACGACCAGGTCGAGCACATCCTTGATGATTTCGACGACGCCGGCGAGGCGGCGGTTCACCTGGTGCGGTTCGAACTGGCGATGCTCACCGAGCTCGGTTTTGGGCTCGATCTGGAGAATTGCGCCGCGACCGGCGAGACCTCCGAGCTGATTTACGTTTCGCCGAAATCAGGCGGGGCGGTGTCACGGCGCGCCGGCGATCCCTGGCGCGACCGGCTGCTGCGGCTGCCGCCGTTCCTGCGCCAGGACATGAGCGGCCAGAACGGTTGGTCGGATCAGGACTTGCAGGATGGGTTTCGGCTGACCGGATTGTTCCTGCTGCGTCACGTGCTGGAACCGCGCGGGCAGGGTCATTCCGACGCCCGCGACGGCTTTATCAATGCGGTGGTGAAGCATCGGGCCGGGGCGGTTGTTCCGTAACGAACGAGCTATTGTGCGACGAGCGATGATGCGCACGGAAAAAACCCCGCCTCTGTCGAGGGCGGGGTTGAGATTGAGGCTAAAATTCCGCTCTCGATGGATAGGATCAAGGGCGGTAGGAAGTAGCCATCTCTAACCTTAGTGCGGCGGCTCGTCCGGGCAACGGGATTAAAGCGAAGGCGCGCCAGGCAATTGTCCCGGCGATCGAAGGCAACGCTCCTGCGGACAACCTCGATTCCTCATCGGTGACCACGCCGATGACGCTCCTTTGATCGTGTCCACGCCCTCGGCACATCAACACAATCTTGGCACACTGCTCGCGGCATTGTACCGACGTAAAGCTCGGCAGGACGAAGCAGGGGAAATTGCAATGCGCTTTCGGGTCCGTGATCTCAGAGCTTTGCGCCTGTTCCCGGCCATTGGGCTGTTGCTGTACGCGTTTGGCTTGGCGGCTGCCGAGGCGCCTGGCCAAGTTTCCCTGGAAAAGAACAGCTTTTATCTGTCGTCCGCCGGTTTTCGTGTTCAATTTGCCAACGATCCGGCCGGTCAAAAAGCGCTGCGCGCGCTGCCGGCGCATCGCTTCGTGGTGAGCGGTGCCGGCGAAGCCGTTCGTTATTCCTACGCCGAACCCCAGCATTGCGTCTGCATCTTTGTCGGCACCCAACAGGCCTATGACAGATACCAGGAGATCCTCAGCCATCCGCTGAAGCCGACCGACGACGTGGCCCCCGATTACAAGACGCAGGCCGGCGTGCTGTTGAGCAATCAGCCCTTGCGACAGAGCACACGCGGCGATCCCACCACGCTGTCCGACTATCTGAGCACTCTTTACCCGAAATATTAAGCGCCGCCGCCGCTGCGCTCGATGGCACACCCCTTCAGGTGAGAACCGGGCGAGCACTTGCAACCCGGCGCGAACTGAAATCGTTCGCGGGGCGGGGCGCTGCCGCCGATCGGCTCTCTCCCTCCGTCGCGTTGTATTCATCGCGCTGCAACGTCTTGTGTTGGAGTGAACACCGGAGCCGCAAACATGAATCAGAACCGGGGCTGCCATGGGATTAAAGCACGCTGCTGCGCTGGCACTGTTGCTTGCGGCGTTGGGTCTCTATGCGGTCGCTCCGAGGAGGGTTGATTTGCGGAATTTCGATCCCGCAGAAGTCGCGCGGCTCGAAACCGCGATGTGGCGAGACTATTACGCCAAGCATTACCTGATGCTGTTCTGCCACCTCTACGAATCGTCGCGGATGTTCGACTTCTCGCCGTTCGCAAGCTTCAGAATATCACTTTCGGCCGCGCAAGCCGCCAGAGCCTTCCATCCGACGCGTTCGCGGGCCGAAGCGGAAAGAGCCATTCCCTTTCTCGTTACGTATTATCGCTTGTTGCGGGAGGCCGCGCCGGTCGCTATCGATCCGCAAGAACTCGCGTCGCGTGAGCTCGACTGGTGGCAAGCCCGGCGCGAAGCCGTCGATCCGCGCGACTATGGTGTCATCATCGCTCAAATAGCTGCGCTCACCTACGGCAAACGACAGGGCGATCCCGCGCTGCTTGCATTCGGAATCGACCGCGCAGAAGCGATGTCCTATCGCGACGCCCGCGGGCAGGCGATCACCGAAGAGGATTGGCTGCGGATCGAGGCGCAGCTACGCGACGCCTATCAGCAACTGCGGAAAGGAATCGGCAACGGGTAACTCGCCGAGGGGACCAGCGACTTGCTGCGACAAGGGCACGGCGCGGGGAACAACCGCATTCGACGGGTCAAGTAGGCCCTCGCAGGGCCGCTTTTTTGGGTATAAGCCCCTAGCTTTCTGCGCTTGAGTCGGCCCTGCAAGGTTTCCTACCAATTTGGGAAACGGCTCGCAAAGGCTCTGAAGTATCGCTGGGAAACCGTTGAAAGACCTGGGTTTATGGGCAAAAGACTGATTCCGCCGGAACCGGCCGAAATTCACGAGGTGATGCTGCGCGACGCGCTCGAGGAGCGCTATCTCGCCTACGCATTGTCCACCATCATGCACCGGGCACTGCCGGACGCCCGCGACGGCTTGAAGCCGGTGCATCGGCGCATCCTCTATGGCATGCGGCTGTTGCGGCTCGACCCGGGCACGGCGTTCAAGAAATCCGCCAAGATCGTCGGCGACGTGATGGGCTCGTTCCATCCGCATGGCGACCAGGCGATCTACGACGCGATGGTGCGCCTGGCGCAGGACTTCTCCTCGCGCTATCCGCTGGTCGACGGCCAAGGCAATTTCGGCAACATCGACGGCGATAATCCCGCCGCTTATCGTTATACCGAAGCGCGCATGACCGAGGTCGCGCGGCTTTTGCTCGAAGGCATCGACGAGGACGGTGTCGAATTCCGTCCCAACTACGACGGCCAGTCCAAAGAGCCCGTGGTACTGCCCGGCGGCTTTCCCAACCTGCTCGCCAACGGCGCACAGGGCATCGCAGTCGGCATGGCGACCTCGATTCCGCCGCACAATGTCGCCGAGCTTTGCGACGCGGCGCTGCACCTGATCGACAAACCCGACGCGAAGTCGAAAGCGCTGCTGAAATGGGTCAAGGGTCCGGACTTCCCGACCGGCGGCATCGTCATCGATTCCAAGGAGAGCATCACCGAGGCCTACATGACCGGGCGCGGCTCGTTCCGCACCCGCGCCAAGTGGAGTCAGGAAGAGGGTTCGCGCGGCACCTGGGTCGTGGTCATCACCGAAATCCCGTGGCTGGTGCAGAAGTCACGGCTCGTCGAAAAGATCGCCGAACTGCTCAACGAGAAGAAGTTGCCGCTGGTCGGCGATGTCAGGGATGAATCGGCGGAGGACATCCGCCTGGTCATCGAACCGAAGTCCCGCGCGGTCGACCCCGAATTGATGATGGAATCGTTGTTCCGGCTGACCGAACTGGAAAGCCGGATTCCGCTGAACCTCAACGTGCTGGTGAAGGGGCGCATCCCCAAGGTGCTCGGGCTTGCCGAATGCCTGCGCGAATGGCTCGATCATTTGCGTGACGTGCTGCTGCGACGCTCCAACTACCGCAAGGAGCAGATCGAGCACCGGCTTGAAGTGCTGGGCGGTTACCTGATCGCCTATCTGAACATCGACAAGGTGATCAAGATCATCCGCACCGAGGACGAGCCGAAGCCGGAATTGATCAAGGCGTTCAAGCTGACGGAAGTCCAGGCCGAGGCGATCCTCAACATGCGCTTGCGCAGCTTGCGCAAGCTCGAGGAATTCGAGATCCGCACCGAGGACAAGAATCTCCGCAGCGAGTTGAAGGGGATCAAAGCACTGCTCGGCAACGAGACCGAGCAGTGGGCCAAGGTCGGCGAGCAGGTCCGCAAGGTGCGCGACATCTTTGGGCCCAAGACGCCGCTCGGCAAACGCCGCACGCAATTCGCCGACGCTCCCGAGCACGATCTGGCCGCGATCGAGGAAGCCTTTGTCGAGCGCGAGCCGGTGACGGTCGTGGTGTCCGACAAGGGCTGGGTGCGGACGCTCAAGGGGCATGTCGAGGATATCTCGGGGCTCACCTTCAAGACCGACGACAAGCTCGACAAGGCTTTCTTTGCCGAGACCACCTCGAAGCTATTGCTGCTCGCCACCAACGGCCGGTTCTATTCGCTCGACGTCGCCAAGCTGCCGGGCGGGCGCGGCCATGGCGAGCCGATCCGGATGTTCATCGACATGGAACAGGACGCCGCGATCGTGGCGCTGTTCGTCAACAAGGGCGAACGCAGGTTCCTGATCGCGAGCAGCGAAGGGCAGGGTTTCATCGTCAAGGAAGAGGACTGCGTCGGCAATACCCGCAAGGGCAAGCAGGTGCTCAACGTCGACATGCCGAACGAGGCGCGGGCGATCACGACCGTTTCGGGCGACACGGTCGCGATCATCGGCACCAACCACAAGATGGTGCTTTTCCCCCTCGACCAGGTGCCGGAAATGGCGCGCGGCCGCGGCGTGCGGTTACAAAAATATTCCGGCGGCTCGTTGTCCGACGTTGCGGTGTTTGACTCGAAGGCGGGCCTGACCTGGAAAGATTCCGCCGGCCGCGACCACGGCATGACCATGAAAGAATTGGCCGACTGGCGCGGCAACCGTGCCGACGCCGGCCGCCTGGCCCACGGCCTGCCGAAATCGAACAAGTTTAACCGCGGGGTGGAGTAGGGATCGCGCGGAGACCGTCGGTTGGCGGGCGCGTTGCGCGCCGCGGCCACTCCTGCCGCGCTTCGGCGGTCGCGACGTAATAGTATTCGGCGGTTGGTCCGCGCTATAGTGAGCGCATCGAAGCGAGCCGTATTGTTTGTCGCGAAACCTTGATGGCCCACAATCATCATCATCACGACCACGGTCGCGAGCATGGGCATGACGGAGGTCATGCGCATGGCCATGTCGGGCATAGCCACGCGCCCGATCATTTCGGATTCGCGTTTGCCGTCGGCGTCGCGCTGAATACGGGGTTCGTGATCGCCGAGCTCGTATTCGGCTACGCCGCCAATTCGCTGGCTTTGATCTCGGACGCCGTCCACAATTTCTCCGATGTAATCGCGCTGCTGCTGGCATGGGGCGCGGCGTGGCTGGCGGGAAGGCGGCCGACGCAAAAGCACACTTACGGCTACCGGCGCGCCTCGATCCTGGCGGCGCTGTTCAACGCGGGCCTCCTGTTCGTCGCCGTGGGCGGGATTGCCGTCGAGGCGATCAACCGGATACAGGAGCCGGCGGCGGTGGCCGGCTGGACCGTTGTCGTGGTCGCGGCGCTCGGCATCATCGTCAATGGTGCAACCGCCCTGCTGTTCATGCGCGGCCGCCACGGCGATCTGAACATTCGCGGCGCCTATCTGCATATGGCGTCCGATGCGGGGGTATCCTTCGGCGTGGTGGTCGCCGCGCTCCTGATCATGGCGACGGGCTGGCTGTGGCTCGATCCTGCGATCAGCCTGTGCATTGCGGCGGTTGTGCTCGCGAGCGGATGGGGCCTGGCAAAAGACAGTGTCAATCTGGCGCTTGACGGCGTACCGAAGGGAATTGAGCTTGGACAGGTGGAGGCTTATCTGAATCGCCTGGAAGGCGTGACCGAGCTGCACGACCTGCACATCTGGGCCATGAGCACCAACGAAACGGCGCTGACGGCGCATCTGGTCTGTCCCGGCGGCTACGACGACTCGTTCCTGCATCAAGTCTGCGAGGAACTGTCACGACGCTTCAATATCCACCACGCCACGCTCCAGATCGAGGCCAGCAGCGAAGTCTGCAGGCTGGCGCCGGCGGAAGTGGTTTAAAACCGCGCCATTCGAACGCCGCAAAAGCGCGAAACGTTTCGGAGATTGAACAATGCATTCGCACTCCCTCGATCAATGGACCCACGACCACGTCTTTCTCGGCGCGCGGCACACCGAGAACGAGCGGCGCACCTGGTTCGTGGTTGCGTTGACGATCGCGATGATGGTGGGCGAGATCGCGGCCGGATCGTTCTTCGGTTCGATGGCGCTGCTGGCTGACGGCTGGCACATGGCGACCCATGCGGCGGCGCTCGGCATCGCCGCACTGGCCTATCTGTTCGCGCGCCAGCACGCGCGCAATTCCCGTTTTGCGTTCGGCACCGGCAAGTTCGGCGATCTCGCCGCGTTTTCCAGCGCCATCATCCTCGGGCTGATCGCGGTGCAGATCGCCTACGAAAGCGCGATGCGGCTGGTTCATCCGGTTGCGATCGCCTACAGCGAAGCGATCGCGGTCGCGGTGCTCGGACTTGGCGTCAACCTCGTCAGTGCATGGTTGCTGCGCGACGCGCACGGTCACGATCATCATGGCCACCATCACGGCCACGGCCATTCCCACGACGACCACCACCATCACGACAACAACCTTCGCGCGGCGTACGTCCACGTGCTGGCGGACGCCGCGACCTCGGTTCTTGCGATCGCGGCGCTGGTAACGGCGATGTATGCCGGCTGGAGCTGGATCGACCCCGCGGTCGGCATCATCGGCAGCCTCGTGATCGGCAGTTGGGCGTTCGGTTTGATCCGCGATTCCGGCGCGGTGCTGCTCGATGTCTGCGCCGACAAGGACCTCGAAGCCGTGATCCGCGAGCGGCTGGAGACCAAGGGCGACCGCGTCACCGACCTGCATCTGTGGCAGGTCGGTCCCGGGCATCGCGCCGCGGTGATCTCGGTCATATCGGATCACCCGCTGGCGCCCGCTGTCTACAAGCGCCGCCTCGGCGGCCTGAAGGGCCTCTGCCACATCACCGTCGAGGTCGAACTTTGTCCGCACCACGCCGCGGCCGCGGGACGACCCTGACCGCGCGTCGGCGGATGTTATCCTGCGATTGATGGCGCGGCTGGCTTCGGTTCAGACCAGCCGCGCAGGATGCCTGCGGTCTGCTCATCCATCGGAAAGAAACTTTCGACCCGAAGCTCCTGCAGCGTGATGTCCTGGGGAATGCCCAGCGTCGCGATGGTCGTGAAGAGCCGCAACTCGGTTTTGCCCTTTCGGAAATGCATGGGCAGGACCGGCGTCACCGCCCATTCGGCCGGCGCGGCGGTGGATGCCTCGCGAACACCGTGATAGGCGAGCAGCCTCTGGAAAAGGGCCGAGGTCTCGGACGAGCCGTCGGCCGCCGCGTCGGCCTCGACGCTGCGGACGAAGTAGCGCACCACCTCCGTCCAGTTCACGAGATGTGGGCGCAACACATCTGGGGCGACCAGCGCATCGGCGAGGTTGACCGGTTTATCCGGCGCCAACGGTCCGACGAGGAATTCGACCAGCCGGACAGCTCCCGCGTTGCTTCTAAGAAGATTCCAGTGTCGATCGACCGCGACGGCGGGGAAGGGTTCCTGTTGGGCCAGCATGTAGTCGAGAGCATCGCTGACTTGGCTGAGTTCGGGCGCCGCCAGGTTTGTCTGCCGCCACACGGGCGCGAAGCCGGCGGCGATGAGCAGGGCATTCTGCTGGCGCAACGGCACGTCGAGGGCGGTCGCCAACCGCATCACCATCTCTCGGCTTGGCGAGGCGCGGCCCAATTCCAGGAAACTCAAATGGCGCTGCGAGATTTCGGTGCGCCCGGCGAGATCGAGCTGCGACAGGCCCGCATGCCGACGCCACCATCGCAAGCTGTCCGCAAAACTCTGTTTCCGCGACATGAATACCTGCCAGGTAGTTGCCTGAACGCCGCCGTTCGGCAGGATGCCATAGCAGGCATTCGCGCGACAGGAGATAAGGATGGCCGAAGCGACCGGGGTCGCGATCGCATTGGTATCGAGCTGTCTCGGCGGCACCGCAGCGGCCGTCACCCGCTATCTTGTCGGCGATGCCGATCCGGTGACGCTGGCCATTTTGCGATGGGGAATAGGCTTTGCGTGCCTGTTGCCGGTGGCGCTGTTGCTCAGGGCGCGTTGGCCGGCGCGCGGCGACTGGCCTGCCGTCGTCCTGCTGGGGCTTTGCTTCTTCGGTCTGTTTTTCGTTCTCTACAACATCGCCATCGGCTATACGACAGCCGCCCGCGCCAGCCTCGCCTTGGCGACCTTGCCGTTGCAAACCATGGTGGTCGGCGCACTGCTCGGTGTCGAGCCGCTCACGATGCGAAAATCGTGTGGGGTTTGCGTTGCCTTCCTCGGCGTCATCGCCGCCCTTGCCTCCGGTCTTTCGACGGCGCCTGCCGGTGCATGGCGAGGCGAACTCATCATGACCGGCGCGGTGCTGTGCATGGCATTTTACAACGTTCTGTCGCGTCCGCTCATTCGGCGATCGAGCGCGCTGGGCTTCCTCACGGTCGGCATGGGCGCCGGCGCGGCGGCGCTTGTGGTCGTCGGATGGCTGACAGGCAGCATCGCGATCCTGGGTAATTTTGGTGCGTCGCAATGGATCGCGGGCGCGTACCTTGGAATAGCCGGCGGCGCGCTTGCGTTCATCCTGTGGGTGCTGGCGCTTCAACGCGCGACGCCGACCCGCGTCGCCAACACCATGACGGTCAACCCGATCGCGGCCGGATTGCTCGCGGCGCAGCTTGTCGGCGAGCCCATCACATCCAATCTGGTGATCGGGCTCGGCGGGGTATTTGCGGGGATATGGATCGCCACGACGCAGCCTCGGACGCGCGCGCAGGAGACTGCGTGAGCTCGAACCTCACATTGCGGTTCAGTTGCGCGGCGCCGAAATCGTCGGCGGGGGCGGGGCCTTCTTCGGATTGAGCGTGCCCGCGTAGAACGAGAACCCGCCGATCAGGATCAGGCAGATGAAATAGACGCCGTAGGCTTGCGGCGGAGTCATTGCCCATTGCACCAGGGCCTGAAATCCCGTGTCCGGACCGGTATTATTTTCCATTCGAAACTTCTGCTTCAATCGGGCTAGAATTGAAAGGCCAAATTGCCGGCGGCGTTGCCTGGATGATCGGTCGGAACCGGGGTGAGCTGATGAAATTTGCGTGGTTCGCCGCGATGCTCGGCCGCCTGCGACAGACGGGGCGCAGTACCTTTGCGCTACTCTGCATTCTCGGATTTTGCTTTGCCGCACAGCGCGTGTCGGCGCAGACGTCGTTCTATCAGGCGAGCCCTCGGGATCTGGCGGGGCCGCCCGGCACGTTGATCACCTCGGAGCCGATGCTGTTCGCGCCGGGATATGCGGCAGCCTATCGGATTCTATACCGATCGACCGGCCTTCGCGGCGAGCCGATCGCGGTCTC
The DNA here is from genome assembly GCA_963756215.1 of uncultured Alphaproteobacteria bacterium. Lineage (GTDB taxonomy): Bacteria > Pseudomonadota > Alphaproteobacteria > Rhizobiales > Xanthobacteraceae > Bradyrhizobium. The sequence goes on from CAVWMY010000012.1 coordinate 199,800, forward strand.
CGGTGTGGTGGTGATCCCGCCCGGGCCGCCGCCGCCGGGTGGCCGCCCCATCATAGCCTGGGCGCACCCGACCACCGGCGTCGTGCCGCATTGCGCGCCGTCGCTGGCGATCTTCGGTTTCCAGCAGATCATGGGACTGCGGCCGATGGTCGAACTCGGCGCCGTGGTCGTCGCCACTGATTACCCGGGCCTCGGAACCGCCGGTCCGCATCCTTATCTGGTCGGCGTCAGCGAGGGCCGCGCGGTGCTGGATTCCGTGCGCGTCGCGCGGCTGATGCCGGGCGCGGGCGAGGGCAACCGCTTCGCGGTGTGGGGACATTCGCAGGGTGGGCAGGCCGCGCTCTACACCGGTCTGCTCGCCAAAACCTACGCGCCCGATCTCTCTTTGGTCGGCGTCGCAGCGGCCGCGCCGGCGACCGAACTGGTCACGCTGATGGGAGACGATTTCAAGACTGCCGGCGGCAAGAACCTGACAGCGATGACGCTGTGGTCGTGGTCGCGGGTGTTCGGCGCACCGATCGACCGTGTCGTGCTGCCGGAGGCAATTCCCACGGTCGATCGGCTCGCCGACGAATGCATCGAATCAGTCTTCGACATCTGGGAGCGGCGCCGCACCGAGCGGCCGCTGGAGCAGCACTTCCTGTCGGTGCAGAACATCGCCGTGGTCGAACCCTGGAAGGGCCTTGCCTTGGACAATACGCCGGGCGCGCTGCCACGCGGCATCCCGCTGTTTCTGGCGCAGGGCACCACCGACGATCTGGTCCGGCCGGACGTGACGCGCGCCTACTTCAAGCGACAATGCGAAGCCGGCACGCCGGTGCGGATGCTCTGGCTCCCCGGGGTCGGCCACGGCTCCGCCGCTCACGACAGTGCCGATGCCGCAGTCGAATGGATGATGGGGCGCTTTGCCGGCGCGTCCGCGCCGAGCGATTGCGGGAATTAGCGCGTTCAGCCGGCGCCGCTGTTATTCCGGCAATGCCGCTTTTGCGGCCGGCTCCGATCGCAGCAGGCACAGTGCCAGCAGCGCAGCGAGGCTCAGCGCCGACGACACGATCAGGACGCGGCTGCCGATGTGTTCGATCAGCAGACCGAACGCCAAGGGTGCCGCCGCCTGCGCCATCCGTGCCGGTGCGCCGATGATGCCGAGCCGATAGCCGTAATTCTGCGGGCCGAAGATGGCGAGCGGCAGCGTGCCGCGCGCGATCGTCAGGATGCCGTTGCCGGCGCCGTGAAACAGCGCGAACACGCTCGCCGCGCCACCGCCCGCGACCGCCAGGATGGCGGCGCCGATCGGATGCATCAGGCAGGCCAGCCGCGTCGACACGACGGGGTGATAGCGGCTGAGGAAACTGGCCTCGACGATTCGGGCGAACACCTGCGCCGGTCCGATCAGCGCACCGGCCGCCACCGCCTGCACGCCCGTCGCGCCGGCAGCCTCGAGGATGCGGGGCAGGTGCGCCGCCATTGCGCCGGTGACGGTCCATGCCGCCGCAAACGCAAACGCCAGCAGCACCATGGTGCGATCGATCGGGATGTGCGGCTTGATCGACGATGCGGCGACGGCCTTCGCGCCCGCGACCGGAGGCAGCATCAAGAGGTTGATCGGCAGGCCGATCACGATATGCGCAGCCGCCCAGGCAAAACAGGTTTCGCGCCAGCCGATGGTTTGCAGCCCCAACGCGGTCAGCGGCCAGCCGACCGTGCTGGCAAAACCCGCGATCAGCGTGATGCCCGTGATCGCCCGGCGCGCGCTGTCGCCATAGATGCGTCCGAGCGCCCCGAAGGCCGCGTCGTACAGGCCAAACCCCATGCCGACGCCCAGCACAAGCCACGCCGCGATCAACAGCGGGATCGAGCCGGCGCTGCCGAGCAGCATCAGCCCCGCGGCCAGCGTCAGGTTGGAGGCCGACAGCACGGACCTGCCGCCGACCAGATCGATTTGCCGGCCGACGCGCGGCCCAACCAGGGCCGACAGCACCAGCGATGCCGAGAACGCCGCAAATATCCAGTTGCTGGAGACGCCCAGATCGCGCGCGATGGGATCGGCCAGAATGGCCGGCAGATAATAACTGGAAGCCCAGGCCAGCGTTTGTGTCGTGCCGAGCGCGAGGATGACGGGAAGCTGGCGTCTGCTCATGGCTTAGGCGCCATCATTCTCGATCACCGTCATCGGCTTCGCTCGTCCCAGCTTTTTGCATGGCATTTGCGTTGGCTTCGCCATGGACGTCAAGCCATCCGCGGTGTCATCCTGCCGGCCTTTTCATCACGCGTAATTGCTGGGCATAGTATCGTATGGATGCAACATCTCGTCTGAATCTGATGAACTGGGTGGTCAGCCAGGGCCTGGCCGGCGCCGCCGAGAACGATCTGGTGCGCGGGTTTTGCGAGCGCTGCCGTGCGCAGGGCGTACCGCTGTCGCGCGGGCTCGTCTTCATCGATACCCTGCACCCGGTTTTCGAAGGGCATGGGTTTCGCTGGAGCGATGTCGATACCAACGAGAGCGACGTGTTCGAATATCGGTCGACCAGCGAGGGCAACGCGGCGCAAACCTGGCGCCGCTCGACTTTCTATCACATGCTCGAACACGGCCAGGACGAGATCCTGATCGATCTCGCCGATTGCGCCTCGCTCGACTTCTCGATGATCGATGAACTCGCCGCCGGCGGGCATCGGCATTTCCTGGCTTTCGTGCACCGGTTCGGCGAAGCCGGCAGCATCGGCCAGATGGACTGCATTTATTCATACTGGCTGACGCGACAGGCCGGCGGCTTCAGCGCGCAAGGCTTGGCGGCGCTACGCGACATGGTGCCGGTGCTGGGCCTTGCGATCAAATCCGCCGCGCAAGTCGCCATCGCGCGCACCTTGGGCCGGGTCTATCTCGGGCGCGATGCGTCCGAGCAGGTTCTGCGCGGCCGGATATCGCGCGGTGTCACCGAGCGCATCAACGCGGTGCTGTGGTTTTCCGACCTGCGCGGTTCGACCGCGATCAGCGAGACCGTCGCGCCCGACGAGATCATTCCGTTTCTCAACGATTATGCGCAAGCCGCCATCGATGCCATCCACGACACCGGGGGCGATGTGCTGAAGTTGATGGGCGACGGCGTGCTGGCGATGTTCACCGGCGATGACATGGATGCCGCCCGGCGTGCCGCCTTGCGGGCCGAGTACGACTTCCGCACCAGCATGACTTCGCTCAACGACCGCCGCGCGGCTGAAGGCCGGCCGACCACGTCGGCCTATGTCGGTTTGCACGTCGGCGAGGTGTTCTACGGCAACATCGGCAGCGAGGACCGGCTCGACTTCACCGTGGTGGGGCCGGCGGTCAACGAAGTCAGCCGCATCGCCTCGATGTGCCGCTCGGTCGACCGGGAATTGCTGGCGTCAGCCGATTTTTGCGCGGGCCTCGATGCAACCGGGCGCGGCTACCTCGTCTCCACCGGAAGGTTTGCGCTGCGCGGCATCGGTCGCGCGCAGGATCTCTACACGCTCGACCCCGGCATCGCGGCGGATGAAGCGGCGGCCGGGCGCTATGAACGTTACCTCGCGACGTAACGAGCCCGATCGGGGCCGGGTCCTATCGCCAGCTTCACGCCTTGACGTGCAACTCGTAGTGACCCGCCGCGCATTTGTAGCGCTGCAGCGTCCAGTCGGCGTGATAGATCGGGTGTTCCGACATCCATTTTGCCACGCCGATCTGCCCCTGGATCATGCAGCTTTGCAGCGTGATTTCGCTCTTAGAACTGTCGGTGATGATTTCCTCGACGCATGCGCCGGGAACTCCCGACGACACATGGCAGAGAACGGCCACAAGCGTTATGAACATCGTGCTTTCCTTGCTCCGGCATCGGGAGTCGTATGCAAGGTGGATGCCAGAGCGGCGGCTGCGGGTTGTTAGTATCGACGGATCTGCGGGGCCGCATTGGCAAAGACAGGTGTTCGGTTTTTCTGCGCAACAAACACAAATTGTCAGCGCGCCATAAGCAATCTTTGCCACTGCCAGGAAGGCTTTGCGAATTACTATTTCAAAAGGGTCGGATGAGCGTGTGAGCCCGGCGGGAGGTTCTACCTCGCTTCAATAATGATCGTCGGGTTCATTCAAAACGTCACCGACCTGACGCGCTTAGTTGCGCGCACGCGCCAAGTATTCTTACCCAGGTTCTTGTCGTCGGCGGGAACGGACGCTCGATACGAAGCGCTCGTACCGTTCCGCCGGCGGCCCGATCAATCCATGCCGTCAGGAATCCCCGGATGCTTATTCCGCCGCCGCTTCGGCCGTCGCCGGCTCGGCCGGTTTCTCCAGCACGGCCGCGATCGCATCGTCGACGCGCTCGAGCCAGATGAACTCCAGCCGATCGCGGGCGCCCTGCGGAATATCGTCGTAGTCGCGACGGTTGCGTGCCGGCAGCATGACGCGGGTCAGGCCCGCGGCGGCGGCGGCGACTACTTTTTCCTTGATGCCGCCGACCGGGAGCACCAGGCCTCGCAACGAAATCTCGCCGGTCATCGCAGTGTCGCTTCGAACGGTGCGGTTGGTGAGCAGCGAGGTGAGGGCGGTGAACATCGCGACGCCCGCACTGGGCCCGTCCTTGGGCGTGGCGCCCGCGGGCACGTGGACGTGGATGTCGCTCTTTTCGAACAGCGCGGGATCGATGCCGAGCTGCACGGCGCGGCCTTTTACCAGCGTGAGCGCGGCCTGCACGCTTTCGCGCATCACTTCGCCAAGTTGGCCGGTCAGGATCAGCGCGCCTCGTCCGGGCGTGCGCGAGGCTTCGATGAAAAGGATGTCGCCGCCGACCGGCGTCCAGGCAAGACCCGTGGCCACGCCGGGGATACTTGTTCGCATGGCGACCTCGTTTTCGAATCGAGGCTGGCCGAGCACGGTCGTAACCTCCTTGGCGGCCAGCACGACCCGGTCGGTGCTGCCGTCCGCGATCTGCACGGCGACGTTACGGAAGACCTTGCCGATCTCGCGTTCCAGGCTGCGAACGCCGGCCTCCCGGGTATATCCCTTGATGATGAGCCTCAACGCGTCGGTGTCGATCTCGACCTGTTCGGGCTTGAGACCGTTGGCCTCGAGCTGGCGGCGGACCAGATAGCGCCGCGCGATCTCGAGCTTTTCCTCCTCGGTGTAGCCGGCCAGGCTGATGATCTCCATGCGGTCGAGCAGCGGGCCCGGAACGGTGTCGAGCATATTGGCGGTGGCAACGAACACGACGCGGGAGAGATCGAACGGCACGCCGAGATAGTTGTCGCGGAAGGTCGCGTTCTGTTCGGGATCGAGCACTTCGAGCATTGCGGCGGAAGGGTCACCCTGAATCCCGCGGCCCAGTTTGTCGATCTCGTCGAGCATCATGACGCAATTGCGCGCGCCGGCTTTCTTGATCGCCTGGATGATGTTGCCCGGCAGCGCGCCGATATAGGTGCGGCGATGACCGCGGATTTCGGCTTCGTCGTGAACGCCGCCGAGACTGACGCGCACGAACGGCCGCTCCATCGCGCGCGCGATCGATTGCCCGAGCGAGGTCTTGCCGACGCCGGGCGGGCCGACGAAGCAAAGGATCGGCGCCTTGCCTTCCGGCGCAAGCTTCCGGACCGCGAGATATTCGATGATCCGGGTTTTGATTTTCTCCAGGCCGTAATGATCCTGATCGAGAATGCGCCTTGCCTCGGCGATATCGATCGGCTTCTCCTCCGGCAGACTCCAGGGCAGATCGATCAGCCAGTCGAGATAGCTGCGAACCATGCCGGCTTCGGCGGCGCCTTCCGGCATCCGCTCGTAACGGCGGACCTCCTTGCGCACCTGGCTCTCGGCTTCCGCCGGCATCTTCGCCTTGGCGATCGCCGCGTTCAGCTCGGCTACCTCCTGCGCCTTGCCGTCGCCCTCGCCAAGCTGGCGCTGGATCGTGGCCATCTGCTCGCGCAGGATCGCCTCGCGCTGGCGTTCGTCGAAGGTGGCTTTGGTCTGCTGGCCGATCTCGTTGCTGAGCCGAAGCACTTCGATGCGTTCGGCCAGATGCCGTGAAACCTTGTCCATGCGAAGCGCAAGGTCGATCGTCTCGAGGATTTCCTGTTTTTCCTGCGGCTTGACATCCATGTACGAGGTCGCGAGATCGGCGAGCATCGAGGGCGCGGTGGTGCCTTGCAGGACCGCGATCAGTTCCTGCGGCGCCTGCGGAAGCAATTCCGCGGCTTCGATCGCCTGGCGCTGCAGATTCAGAAAGCGCGCCTCGATCTCCGGCGAGGTCGTCGTGGGTTCGGGAATGTTGAGGACGCGTGCCGCCGGAAACGGCGTGCCCGGAAGGAAATCGAGCACACGGATGCGCTGCACACCCTGGCAGATGACGTGATGGCTGTCGTCGGGGCCGGTGATATAGCGGATGACATTGGCGACGGTGCCGACACGGTAGAGGTCGTCCGGACCGGGTTCGGTCAGCTCGGCGTCGCGCTGCAGCAGGATCCCGATCTGGCGCTGCTCGCGCACCGCCTGCTGGGCCGCGGCGATTGCTTGCGGCCTTCCCAGCGTAATCGGCGCCACCATTCCCGGAAACAGCACCGTGTTGCGGACGGGGACGATGATGAGGGCGTCCGCAGGAATCGAAACCGATTGATTGGTGGATGAGGCGGCGGGTTGGCCGGATGTCGTTGCTTCTGATGACACGTGGCTTCTCCTTACGCGGATTTGGTGAGACGCAGGCCGACGCAGCCGTATGTGGCGAAGCGGCTGATGACGTAACGGCCCAGCGGCAGCGAAATGCGGCGCTCGAAGCGGCCCTGCGGCAATTCAAGGCGATGGATCCGCGCATTGCGGAGTTCCGCCGGCAGCACGCGGCGTCCGCTGACGATGAGAATACCTTGATCGATCACGGCTTCGACCTCCTCGGGATCGACGCCGGGCAGTGCGATCAGGATCAGTACCTCGCGGTCGGTTTCCAGCACGTCGATCGGCGGTTCCCAACTCGGTTCATCCGCCCCGGCCCCCGGGCGCAGCTTCAGGAACTGCGAATGCAATCGCTCGGCGCGGGCAAGGGTCTGGATTGCATCGGACAGCATCCAGTTGAGGGGATCTCTGGTCGGCATCTCATCTCTCCCGCCACGACAGGTTCTGGAACGTATCCCAGTTTTGTATCTCGCCAAGCGGTAGCAGAGGACAGACCGTATCCAAAACGCCAGTTATCGTATCGGCGGATTTTTTTGCAGTCGGGATAGGTCTGCCCTGCTCAATTCGCCCGCGGGGCCGGCGGTAGAAGTGGCGCGTTGCGCCCGATTTGGCAACCAGCCGCGACGTGTCCTGCGTCCGGCCGGTTGCATCGCTGCCGGCGGGTCGGTGGCACCACCGTCACCGCGCCACATGGGAATCGTCGACGGCGTCGACTTTGAACGGACGCCTTGCGCGACCCATTTCCGACGGAAGTTATCTCGATGCCCAGGAGGCCGGCCAGAACGCGTTTCGGAGCGCCGATGCGGTCTGGTCGATCAGAATTTCTCCGGCATCGAGCGCGCCCGCGAACGACGCCAGGCCGTGAATCATGCCGGGCCAACAGGTGTGGTCGACGGCCACGTTGGCCGCCTTCAGCCTGGCCGCATATTCATTTCCCTCATCGCTGAGGGGATCATGATCCGCCGTCACGATAAAAGCGGATGGCACCCTGGCCAGTTCTGTCTGGAACAGCGGCGATACTTTGGGATCTGCTCGATTGATGCCTCTTGGAAGATAGGCGTCATACCATTCGAGCATTTGGGCGAGGGACACGATGTATTCGCCGGTTCCGAATTCGCTCCACGAGGCGCTCGATGTTGTCGCATCGAGATTGGGGTAGAGCAAGATCTGCAGCCGCAACTTCAAGCTGCTTTCAGTTGCCTGCTGGGCGGCCCAGGCCGCCAGAAGACCGCCGGCGCTATCCCCGCCGACCGCCAACCGCTCGGAGTCCGCCCCGACCTCGGATCCATGGTCCGCCATCCAGCGAAGAACCGCCCATGCATCGTCGTTTGCCGCGGGGTATGGGTTCTCGGGAGCGAGACGGTAGGCGACGGAAACGACCATGCACCCTGCGCGATTTGCAATGGCCCGAAGCAGGGTGTCGTGAGTTTCCAAATCCCCGGCGACAAAGCCGCCACCATGATAGTAGACCAGCGTCGGCATCAATTCCGCAACCGGCGCCTCTGCCTGCGGGACATAAAGTCGAACCGGAATCTTTCCTGCGGGCCCCGGCAGGTTGATGTTTTCGACACGAAAGACGGGTTCGAAAGGAAACCGTCGCGCATCACAGCGCCGCATCCTCTGACGCAGGTTCGCAATCTTCTCTTCCGCCGACAGGGTGCGATCGGGCCGCGGTTGCAGCGCCGCGTTCGCATGAAGCTGCCGCAACAACGTGATCACCTGTGGATCAAGTTCATTCATTCTGAAGAATTCTTGTGCGCGTGAGTGACTGTTTGACCGCTCGTCGCGACTTCTGCCGATGAGCCTCGAGCGTTGCCCGAGTGGTATTTTGCTTATCGAGAAAGTCGAAAGATGCGCAACGGCACTCTGTTCACACTTGCGACAGGTCTCCTGTGATCGGATTCACTCTAGCGTGTTGGTTGCGTTTGAGGCACGGGACCCGCGTCGACGCGTATACAATTCGAAAGAAGTTGCCCGATTTGCGAGCAGTTCCGCGGAGCATCGGCATGCGCCATTCGACTGTAATGTAGAGCGGCTACGGTGATTTTTTTCGCAGGGCATAGAGTCCCACAGCCAGTACGGAGGCCGCGGTCAGCACGGCTCCGAGCGCGAGCATCGCCTCGTGTGAGACCGTCGCCGCGAGCCAAACCCCGATTGCCGCCGCCATCATCTGCCAGAAGCCGAGCAGCGCCGAAGCCGCGCCGGCCTTTTCGCCGAACGGCGACAGCGCCTGCGCGGAGCCCAGCGGATTGACGATGCCCATGCCGAGCAGGAAGACGCACATCGCCGCGAGAAACGGCAGGAAGGTCGGGCTGAACAGCGATACCAGCAGGATCGCGGCGCTGCCCGCGGCCGCGGCGAGCAGGCCGCCGCGGATCGACCGGTCGAGCCCGAAGCGCGGCGCCAACTTCGTAGCCAGCATGCCGGCGGCGAACACCACCATGACCGTGCCTGCGAAGAACAGGCCGAGTTGGATCGGCGTGAAATGCAACCCTTCGATCAGAATGCGCGGTGCCGCGGAAAACATCGCAAACAGTCCGCCCATGATCAGGCTGACGGTTGCGGCCGGCACCAGGAAGCGGCGGTCGCCGATCAGGCCGAAATAAGTTTTGACGATCGTGACCGGATTGAGCGGTGTTCGGGTCGCGTGATGGGTCTCGCCGAACACCGTGTCGTAGGCGATCGCGGCGATCGCTGCGAAGATTCCGACAAAGATGAATTCGGCACGCCAGCCGAAATAATGATCGAGCGCGCCGCCGAGCAGCGGCGAGAAGCCGGGCGCGGCCGCCATTGCGATCATGATCAGCGCCATCGCGCGGGCAAGTGCCGCGCCGCTGAAGAGGTCGCGGGCGATGGCGCGGGACAGCACGGAGGTGGCGCAAGCGCCGGCGGCCTGGACCACCCGACCGGCGAGCAGGCTCGGCAAATCATCGGCGAGGGCGCACCATGCGCTGCCCCCGAGGAACACCACGAAACCCGTCAGCACCGGCCAGCGCCTGCCGTAGCGGTCGGACACCGGCCCGACCACGAGTTGGCCGAGCGCGAAGACGGCAAGGAACACCGTGATCGCCGAGGTCACCGCCGCGCTCGACACCTTGAGCGAGGCGGCCATCTGCGGCAGCGAGGGCAGCAGAATGTTGGTGGCGAGCGTCCCGGTCGCGGCGAGTGCTGCGAGCACCGCGATCTCGGCGGAAGTCGAGGCAACCTCCGGCCGCGGCGCAACCGACGTCATCAACACGGTCTGTTCGGCCATGGCGCGCTCCCCCTCCAGATTACATGACGTATATCATGCAAATGAGGAAAGCAAAACCGGCAACCCCAACGGCGCAATCTGCCCTCAGCAGGACTGCAAGCGCGACAGAGGTTCGCCGACCATTTCCGGCTGCCGCGCCAGCGCGACGGCGGGGGACATCAGGATCACGACCGCCTGGGCCCCGAAGATTGCAACGGCCAGATAAAGACAGGCTTCGGCGCCGTAGAGGCCGCCGATGACGGCGCCGAGCGCGGAACCCAGCGGTCGCGCGCCGTAACTCATGATGTTGATCGCCGAAACCCGGCCGAGCAGGCTCGGCGGCGTCACCGATTGGCGCAGCGTCGTGGTCGAGATCACCCACAGGATCGGCCCGACGCCGAGCAGAAAGAAGCCGAGGCCCGCAAGCAACGGGCTCGGGATGAAACTGGTCAGCGCGAGCACCGCCGATGCAACGAAACCGGTCACGGGCCCGAGCCCGATCACGGTGCCGAATGACAGGCGCTGCATCACCCGCGTCGCCGCCAGCGCCCCGACCACCATGCCGACGCCGTACATCGCGAGCGTCGTACCGACGCCGATGGCCGTCAGTCCGAGACGACGCACCGCGTAAGGCACGAACACCGCCAGCACCAAAAACGAGCCCGTGTTGAAAATGAACTGGGTGACGAATACCGGGCGCAGCAGCGGGTGATACAGCACGAACGCGGCGCCCTCCTTGATTTCCCGTAGCGGATGACGTCGCGGCGCCGGCGCCCGGGCGGGCTCGTAAATCCCCGACAGCAGCATCACCGCGACGATCGAGAGTGCCGCGGCAAATCCGAAGGCCGGCGCCGCGCCCATCCATCCCACCAGCACGCCACCCAGCGCCGGTCCACTGGCGAAGGCCACGGTGCGCGCCAGTTCGATCCGGGCGTTCGCCGCCGGCAGCAACGGCGGCGTAACCAGGGACGGCACCAGCGCCGGCGCGGCGACGCTGTAGGCCACTGTTCCGCACACCGCGACGAAGCCCGCCAGCGCGAGCAACGGCAGCGTCAGCAGGTCCAATGCGATCAGCAACAGGATGGCGGTCAGCGCCGCGGCCCGTAGCGCTTCCGCCGACGTCATCAGCCAGCGCCGCGAGATCCGGTCGGCCAAAAGCCCCGCGGGAATCGCAAACAGGATGAAGGGCAGCGTCAGCGCGGTCTGCAGCAGGCCGGTCTGGCCCTCGCCAACCCCGAGCCGCAACACCGCGACAATGGGCGCTGCCGCCAGCGCAATCTGCTCGGCCGATTGTGCGGCGAGGTTCGACCAGGCCAACCGGTTGAAACTCGCGGGCAGGGTGGCGGTTCTCTCGGCTGGGGTCATGGCGGAACTCCTGGTCCAGCAGTCTCGATGCGGCCGCCAGTGTCCCGCGCCCGACGGGGCAAACCCACCCGCTTTCCGAACCCACGAGCTTCGGCATGACAGGCCGGCGTTCCCCGCCATCGCCTCAGATGCAGTTGCAAATGAGTTGCATTTAATCGCGATCTACCCCAACTTAGGAGGATGGACGCTCGTACTCCGGTTTTACCCGCTGATCTCCCGCCGAATGCGGCGGCCGGCGCATGGCTCGACGAGCCGGGTTGGCGCGGCCAGCGCGGCGAGCCGTCGCTCGCGGGGATGTTCGCCTCGGTGCGGACGCGCAAGCAGGGCTCGCTTTGGCGCAAGCTGCTGGCGTTCCTGGGGCCGGGGTATCTGGTTGCAGTCGGCTATATGGACCCCGGCAACTGGGCGACCTCGCTCGCCGGCGGTTCCCGCTTCGGCTATTCGCTGCTCACGGTCGCTCTGTTGTCCAACCTGATGGCGATCGTGCTGCAGTCGCTGTGCACGCGACTCGGCGTCGGCGCCGGCCGCGACCTCGCGCAGGCCTGCCGGGATTCTTTCCCGCGCTGGGTCTCGCTGCCGCTGTGGCTGTCGGCGGAGATCGCGATTACCGCGACCGACCTCGCCGAGGTCATCGGCACGGCGATCGGGCTTAACCTCCTGTTTCATATTCCGCTCGAGATCGGCGTCATCATTACCGCCGCCGACGTGTTTCTGATCCTGGCGCTGCAGGCGTTTGGTTTCCGCTGGATCGAAGCCTTTGTGGTCGCGATGCTGGGCGTGATCGCGGCGTGCTTTGCGGTACAGATCGCGATGGCCGATCCGAATTGGGGGGCGGTGCTGCGCGGCTTTGCGCCGACCACGGAGATCCTCCGCAATCCCCAGATGCTGTATCTGGCGCTCGGCATTCTCGGCGCGACCGTGATGCCGCATAATCTCTATCTGCATTCCGGCCTGGTGCAGACCCGCCGTTACGGCAGCAGCGTTCCGGAAAGGCGCGAGGCGATCAAGCTTGCGACCATCGATTCCTCGATCGCGCTGTGTCTCGCGCTGACGATCAACGCCTCGATCCTGATCCTGGCGGCGGCGACGTTCCATCGTAGCGGCCAGGTCGACGTCGCCGAACTCGACCAGGCGCATTCGTTCCTGGCGCCGCTGCTCGGCTCGACGCTGGCGCCGACCCTGTTTGCGATCGCGCTGCTGTGCTGCGGGCTGAACTCGACGATCACCGCGACGTTGTCGGGCCAGATCGTCATGGAGGGATTCCTGAATTTGCGCATCGCGCCGTGGCTGCGGCGGATGGTGACGCGGATGATCGCGATCGTGCCGGCGGTCGTGGTGACGATCTGGTATGGCGAGAAGGGGACCGGGCAGCTGCTGATCCTGAGCCAGGTGGTGCTCAGCCTGCAATTGCCGTTCGCCGTGGTGCCGCTGGTGATGTTCACCGCGAGCCGCGGCAAGATGGGGCCGTTCGTCGCGCCGCGCTGGCTCACCCTGCTGGCGGCGCTGACGGCTGCGATCATCATCGCGCTGAACGCGAAGCTGGTGTGGGATTATTTAAATGGCTAGGAACGGCGAATAGCGAATAACTCCATTCGCCGTTAGTCCTGCGGTTCCGACGGGACTTCGCTCGCGGCGTCGATGCGCAACCAGCCGGAAGGGGCGAGACGCTGCTGGGGCAAAAAGCGCCCCTTGTAGTCCATTTTCTTGGAGCCCTCGATCCAGTAGCCGAGATAGACGTAAGGCAATCCCTGCCGCCGGGCCCGGTTGATGTGGTCGAGGATCATGTAGGTCCCGAGCGAGCGGCTTTCTTCCGACGGCTCGAAGAACGAATACACCATCGACAATCCGTCGCTGAGCACGTCGGTGAGCGCCACCGCGATCAGTTCGGAGCCGCGACCGGTGATGCTGCTGTCGGCGTCGCGCCGGCGGTATTCGATGATGCGGGTCTCGACGTGACTGTCCTCCACCATCATGGCGTAGTCGAGCACGGTCATGTCGGCCATGCCGCCATGGCGGTGGCGGCGGTCGAGATAGGCGCGGAACACCGAGTATTGCTCGGAGGTCGGTACCGGGCTGCGCTGCTCGCCGATGATGTCGGCGTTGCGCGCGAGGATCTTCCTGAAATTGCGCGAGGGCCGGAACTCGTTGGCGACGACGCGGACCGAAACGCAGGCACGGCACTGATCGCAGGCCGGACGATAGGCAATCGACTGGCTGCGACGGAAGCCGCCATGGGTCAGAAGGTCGTTGAGATCGCCGGCCTTGTCGCCGACCAGATGCGTGAACACCTTGCGCTCATGCCGTCCCGGCAGATACGGACAGGGCGAGGGGGCGGTGAGGTAGAATTGCGGGGTGTCGCGCGAATGCTGGGTCACGGGGTGCCGTCTGCCTCCAAAGCACGGACATCCAGCATCGCGCCGCGCAGGCCCGTGGTCAATCGATTTGCCGCCAAGATCGTTTTAGTTGTCGTGGCCCGCATGCACACGGTTAGAATGTGCGTGCCGGTTGTGGCGCCGCTATCCGCACCGAATTGTTGATGACCACCGTTCCCAGCAGCATATCGTGCAGCAGGCGCCGGCGACCGTTGAACAGTCCGACCAGCAGAACGAAGGGCAACAGGCACGACACCGATACCCAGAACAGGAACGCGTGCATCGCGCCCAGCACGAAATAACCCGGCGCGCCGTACCAGGTGCGCATCTCCAGATCCATCATGCGCATGCCGAGGGTGGCCGAGTGGGGACCGCCCAGGGTGGCGCCGTAATAGACCAGCGCCCAGATCATCGAAGCCGGCGACACCAGCCAGAACAGCGCCCAGCCGAGCCCGAGCGTCACCACGCCGAACACGGCGATGAACAGGCAGGCCACGATGACCGGAACGGAAAGGATCACGAGGTCGATCAGGAACGCAATCGCCCGCCGCGTCAGCACGCCGCGAAACAATTCGGGCTCCGTCGCGGGATCAAAAGCGTGAGGACGGATTCCGCCGTCGTTACGCCAGGCGCCGTGCCCCGTATTCCCCGAGCCGCTGTAAGACACGATCAGTCCTCCCGACTGTGCATTCCCAGTGCAGCACATGGGAACGGCCAATGCGCTTGCAAGACCTTAGTTCGGCGAGGAGGGCGCATTATTTCGGCGATTTCGGGGCGTCGGCGCCGTGCTTGCAGCTACACCGTCTTTCCGCGGCGCGCGACAGCGCGAACGACCATGTGTACTCGCACCATCTCGGGATTCTCCGATGCGCAGTCGCGCATCTGAGGCCCGGTCCTTCGGACCATCCCGGAATGACGTCTCCGCCGGCGAGTTCAGCTTTCGGCCTTGAGTTTCTCCGCCGCTTGCGGTGCGAAATAGGTCAGGACGCCGTCGGCGCCGGCGCGCTTGAAGGCCACCAGGCTTTCCATCATCGCGCGCTCGCCGTCGATCCAGCCGTTGCCGGCGGCGCCCGCGATCATCGCGTATTCGCCGGACACCTGGTACACGAAGGTCGGCATCGCGAAGGTATCTTTGACCCGGCGGACGATGTCGAGATAGGGCATGCCGGGCTTGACCATCACCATGTCGGCACCCTCGGCGATATCGAGCTCGACCTCGCGCAGCGCTTCGTCGGAATTGGCGCTGTCCATCTGATAGGTGCGTTTGTCGCCGGTCAGCGTCTTCGCCGAGCCGATGGCGTCGCGGAACGGACCATAGAAGGCGGAGGCGTATTTCGCGGCATAGGCCATGATCTGCACGTCGAGGAACCCGGCCGCATCCAGCGCCTCGCGGATGGCGCCGACTCGGCCGTCCATCATGTCGGACGGCGCAATGATGTCGCAGCCGGCCTCGGCCTGCACCAGCGCCTGCCGCACCAGCACCGCCACCGTCTCATCGTTGAGGATCCGGCCGTCTTCGATCAGCCCGTCATGGCCATGGCTGGTGAAGGGATCGAGCGCCACGTCGCAGAGCACGCCGAGACCCGGAAATTCCTTCTTGATGGCGCGCACCGATTGGCACACCAGATTGTCCGCGTTCACGGCTTCCGAACCCCGCTCGTCACGCAGCGACGGCTCGGTGAAGGGAAACAGCGCCAGGCAGGGGATATTCAGTTTCACCGCGCGCTCGGCGTCGCGCACCACCTGGTCGACGGTAAGACGCTCCACCCCGGGCATCGAGGCGATGGCGGTGCGCTGCTTGTGACCTTCGACCACGAACAGCGGCCAGATCAGGTCGTCGGTGGTCAACACGTTTTCCCGCACCAGGCGCCGCGCCCATTCGGCCTTGCGGTTGCGGCGCGGGCGGACCACCAGATCGAGGCCGGGGGCCGCGGGGGCCGTCTGCTGCTGAGGCGCACCACGCGTTTCGATCGGACGTCCGAATTTGATCGCCATATGACTGTGTCTCCTGCGGCGCAATCGTCGGCGCGCCCGTCTGGATTTGAATGGTTCGAGCCTAGCACCTGGCGTTGCTTCCGTCATCGCGGCCTTGGTCTGCGGCAACGCCGATTGCTTTTGGCGCCGGGTCGGGCCATGACTCCGGAAATGAACAGGTTGTTTCGGCAGATAGGCATGGCCCTCCATGTCTGAAACCCCATCGCGTGATCCGTCGCGGGATAGCGCCATGTCGGTGGCGGCGATTTCGTCCGGGCGGATAGAGAACGACGAAAACATATGGACCCGGCGGCTGGTGCTGTTCCTGCGCATCATGGCCGTCGTTTCGGTCGCCAAGGGTCTCTATCACTGGGCGCAGGTCACCGGCTTTATCGGCGGTGAGGAAGAGGCATTTGAAAACCAGCCGATGGCCTGGCAAACCGCGACGGTGTATTTCGCGGTGATCGAACTCGTCGCCGCCGTCGGTTTGTGGCTCGCCACGCCGTGGGGCGCGGTGGTCTGGCTCACCACCGTGGTGTCGATGGCGGTGATCGAACTGATGTTTCCGGGAATCTATGGCGGCAGCCTCGCGGTCGTAGGCCTCGAGGCGGTGATGCTCGCAGCCTATCTGGCGCTCGCATGGATGGCGGCGCGGGAACGCCCGCCATAAGGCGCGCCGACATCGATATTCGTGGCCGCACCGATCGTTGCGGAAGTGTGCCGACCTGGACAATATCGCAGCACCGGCGGGAACCCAGCCGCCACGCCATCGCCCGTCGGATTTTTCGCAAATTTTTGCAGGTAACTTTTGAGTCACCCTAACGCCGCGGTCACACCTGTTACGCAGGTATTTCCAAATTGAACGATGCTGTTTCCATATGCGACAGATCGAACAGACGAAGCGTGAACAAGCTGGCTGCACCGTCAATGAAAGGTTTCGAAAAGTCCTTTATCCATGGGCTTAATCCACGATTCACTGTCTTAAATTCATGATCTCTTTATTGTCTTATTTAAGCTGATCTTCAAACCGCCCCATTAAGGTCGAGCTATCAGACGGGACACAAGTTTCGTCGAATAAGTCGATAAAACGACAGCAGGGGAAGTGTCATGATGAAAGCCGTTGCAACGGCGGTGGAAACCGCTGAACGCGCTCCGGGTCAGGCTCCGGTGCAGCCGCTCTATCTTGAAGCATTGACTTTGGTCGAGCGGTTGCATCGCCGCCTGCTCGACGTCATTAAGGATGAATTCGATCGCCGCGGTCGCGCCGACATCAATTCGGTACAGGCCTTGCTGCTGTATAATATCGGCGACAAGGAGCTGACGGCGGGCGAGCTGCGCACGCGCGGCTACTATCTCGGCTCCAACGTCTCCTACAATCTGAAGAAGCTGGTCGAGCTTGGCTTTCTTGATCATCAGCGTTCGCGCGTCGATCGCCGCTCGGTCCGTATTCGCCTCACCCCGCAGGGTCAGGAAATCCGTCGCATCGTCGACGCGCTCTATCAGAAGCACGTCAAGACCGTGGAGCAGGTCGGCGGCATCTCCAACGAGGAGTTTGCAACGCTGAACAAGTCGCTGCACCGCCTCGAGCGCTTCTGGACCGATCAGATACTGTATCGGCTCTGAGAATTTCTCGAGCTTCGGGAATACATCGGCGGACAAGCCAAGCCGGCAGCTCAAAAGACCGGCGGCCAACCGACACAGAACTTCCCCAGTCGCATCGGTCCGGTTCTCCGGGCCGGTGCGTTTTTCGTTTTTGCCGGGCGGTGCAGAAATGCTGCGGCCGAAAATGGAACATGTTCGCGGCTCGCGCTTTATATGACCATAGCGAAGGACCGGGATCATGGTGGCCGAGTGCAGATTGCAGGTAGCGAGTGTCGAGGCGGTCGGTGATGCCTATGCCATTGCTGCCAACTACCTGCGAAAAACCGGCGCCATCTCAAACACCGTCGCTACCAACGACCGTTTGCTGGGGTTGATCGTCGAGATGTTTCACCGCGGCGAATACAACAAACTTCGTCTTGCCAACAAGGCAATATCCAGATTCGAGGCCGGCGAAGCCGTTTGAACATCGACAAGAGGATACCATGGAAGCCGCTATCGACCGGATCATGCAGACCTATGTGCTGCTGATGAACAGCTCTGCCGCCGCAACCGAGAGTGCACGGATCAAGGTGACACAATATGTTTCAATGCTGTTCGAGGCCGGCGAAAAGGACCCGCATCGACTGGCGGTGTGCGGCTTGGCTTATCTGCGCGAGCTCGACGGCAGTAGCGATCCTGTGAAGGCCGGGTTTACCGGACTGTAACAGGCTCATCGTTTCCAGTCGCGGCAGCGGCTGCGAGCAATTTTCCGAGCCGGATCAAGCTGATTTGGCCGGTCCAGCCTTGTTCGCAAAAATAATCCCTCTTCCCTTTCGACCCAAATCACCCCTTTGTCCCGCGCCATCCCGTTCCGAAAGAGGGGCGTTGGCCATCGTCACGAACGTTGGGACGGGATGCGGTGGACGCGGCAGCGTCGTCGCGCAAGGCGTTGCAGGGCGGGCGCTCGATTGATCGAGTGCCAGTGAGCATCGGGCCGGCGCGTGGACGAACGATGTTGCTTCCGGCTTCGTCAATGCTCGGGCGGACGTGCACATGCCGCCGGAGCCTCCTGGCGAAGACGGGTCGCGTACGGCAAAACCATGTGGTCCTGGCACCCGTTGCTGGTGCCAAGTCGGCGGAGGTATTGCGAGCCCAACCGGGCCTTGCAACACCGCCAATCCGCCGACGACGGTGACAAGACGAATTCGTCGCCGGGGAGAGCGTGGCATAAGCCGTTAAAACCATTGCGTGCGGGAATGCCGGGTGTTCCGGCGCGACCGTGGTGACTACCGTGTGCACACTACTTTCGCACACGGGCCGCGGGTGCTTCGGGCACCCGGCATTCCCCGCGCCCTCAATTGAGGGTCGCCCGCGCCCTCGGTTTTCGAGGGTCGCGCCGCGCCCTCCGATTTCCTGGGCGAAAACGATCGTCAAAACCCGGGCGCATCGCGTCGCGAGAGCGCAGACGCGCACCCGATCGTCATCGCCCGTGAACGCGGGCGATCCAGTATTCCAGTGGCCGGTGTTGGAATCGAAGAGCTGCGGAGTACTGGACATCCGCCGAGGGCGAGACCCGGTGGCGGGTATGACGGAAGGGTTGTCGACGAGCTGGCTTGTGTCCGCAACGATAGTCTCGATACGATGGCACTCTTGATAAGATCGCCGCGCTGCGACAGCCCCCGAGGAAACCTCCATGCTCACGCTACACCACCTCAACAACTCGCGTTCGCAGCGGATTCTTTGGCTGCTGGAAGAACTCGGCACGCCCTATGAGATCAAGCGCTACCGGCGTAACGCGACGACGCGGCTGGCGCCGCCGGAGTTGGAAGCGGTGCATCCGCTCGGCAAGTCGCCAGTGATCACCGACGACGATATCAAAATCGCGGAATCCGGCGCGGTGGTCGACTACATCATCCGCCGCTACGGAAAGGGCACGATGATGCCGCCCCACGGCGGCGCCGAATACGAAGCCTACAACGAGTGGCTGCATTACTCCGAAGGCTCGGCGATGCTGCCGCTGATGCTCAAGCTCTATATCGGCAGGTTGAAGGAGGCGGGCGCGCCGCTGTTTCCTCGTATCGACAGCGAAATCGCCAACCACCTCGGCCATGTCGATGGCGCACTGAAGGGTCGGCAGTTCTTCATCGGCGATTCGCTCACCGGCGCCGATATCCAGATGAGCTTCGTCGGCGATATGGCCAAGGCGTTCGACACACTCGGGCCGTATCCGGATTTGAATGCGTGGCTGGCGCGTATGCACGCGCGGCCGGCATTCCAGCGCAGTATCGAAAAAGGCGGCGAGTATCGGTTTGCGAAGTAGATGCGATTTTGCCGGTTGGATGGTGCTTCTCCCTCTCCCCCAGGGGAGGGAAGTTCGGGCGCCGGTCGGAGGTAGCCTCGCAAACACCGCTTCCCACACCATATCTTGCATAAATTTCAACCTGATACCGCAAGCGCTTGGCCAATTCCGGTCGATGTGGTATCCCGCGAGCGCCGCTAGAAACCGCCACCTGTGACCGCCTGCGATGCCGGTAACCGGCTGTGGCGGTGGAGATATTTCGTCCATGAGCTCTTCTGCCAGCGCCAAGCCGGCCTCCGGCGCCGACTCGTTTTTCACCGCTTCGCTCACCGAAGCCGATCCTGATATCGCGGCCGCGATCCGCGGCGAGCTTGGCCGGCAGCGCCATGAGATCGAGCTGATCGCCTCGGAAAACATCGTCAGCCGCGCGGTGCTGGAAGCGCAGGGTTCGGTGCTGACCAACAAATATGCCGAGGGTTATCCCGGCAACCGTTATTACGGCGGCTGCGAATGGGTCGACGTGGTGGAGACGCTGGCGATCGACCGCGCCAAGAAGCTGTTCGGCGCCCAGTTCGCCAACGTGCAGCCGAATTCCGGCAGCCAGATGAACCAGGCCGTGTTCCTGGCTCTGCTGCAGCCGGGCGATACCTTCATGGGTCTTGATCTTGCCGCCGGTGGACATCTCACCCATGGCTCGCCGGTCAACATGTCCGGCAAGTGGTTCAAGGCCTCGCATTACACGGTGCGGCGCGAGGACCAGATTATCGACATGGACGCGGTCGCCAGGCAGGCCGAACAGGTCAAGCCGAAGCTGATCATCGCCGGCGGATCGGCCTATTCGCGGGCGTGGGATTTCAAGCGTTTTCGTGAGATCGCCGATAGCGTCGGCGCCTATCTGTTGGTCGACATGGCGCATTTCGCAGGGCTCGTGGCCGGAGGCGTGCATGCCTCGCCGGTGCCGCACGCCCACGTCACCACCACCACGACGCACAAGTCGTTGCGCGGCCCCCGCGGTGGTTTGATCCTGTGCAACGACGAAGCGCTCGCCAAGAAGCTGAACTCGGCGATCTTCCCGGGCCTGCAGGGTGGCCCGCTGATGCATGTGATCGCGGCCAAGGCGGTTGCTTTCGCCGAAGCGCTGCATCCGAACTTCAAGGTCTACGCCAGGAACGTCGTCGAAAACGCCAAGGCCCTGGCCGAGAGCCTTCGGACCCATGGTTTTGATATCGTTTCGGGCGGCACCGACAACCATTTGATGCTGGTGGACCTGCGACCGAAAGGCCTCAAGGGCAACGTCTCGGAGAAGGCCTTGGTGCGCGCGGCGATCACCTGCAACAAGAACGGGATTCCGTTTGATCCGGAGAAGCCGTTCGTCACCTCCGGCCTGCGTCTGGGAACGCCGGCGGCGACCACGCGCGGCTTCGGCGTCGGCGAATTCCAGCAGGTCGGCGGTCTCATTGCCGAAGTGCTCAACGCCATCGCGCAGTCGAAGGACGGCCAGGCGCCGCTGGTGGAATCGGCGATCAAGGAGCGGGTCAAAGCGCTCACGGACCGCTTCCCGATCTATCAGTAAGGGCTTCTCTCAGTAAGGTTCTGCCGGATGCGATGTCCCAGCTGCAACAGTCTCGATACGCAGGTGAAGGACTCGCGTCCGACGGAGGATTCGGCCGTGATCCGGCGACGGCGCGTTTGCATCGCCTGCAATTTCCGCTTCACCACCTTCGAGCGGGTGCAGCTGCGCGAACTCACCGTCATCAAGCGCAATGGCCGCCGTGTGCCGTTCGACCGCGACAAGCTGGTGCGATCCCTGCAGATCTCGCTCCGCAAGCGGCCGGTGGACGCCGAGCGCGTTGAGAAGATGGTGTCGGCGATCGTGCGCGAGCTTGAAAGCGGCGGCGAGGCGGAGGTTTCATCGGAGGCGATCGGCGAAATCGTGATGGAGCATCTGCGCCAGCTCGACGACGTCGCCTATGTGCGCTTTGCCTCGGTCTATCGCAATTTTCGCGAGGCCAAGGATTTCGAGGCCGTGCTCGGCGAACTCTCCGGCGACGAGGATGCGCGGCCACCGGCGCTGTTACGCAAGTGATCTTCCGCATTCTGGAAGACCAGATGGCGCAGAAATCGAAACTGTCGAAAGCGGCCGACCAGCGCTTCATGCAACTCGCCCTGACTCTCGGGCGGCGCGGGCAGGGGCGGACCTGGCCCAATCCAGCCGTCGGCGCGGTCGTGGTCAAGGACGGCGTCATCGTCGGCCGCGGTTGGACGCAGCCGGGCGGCCGTCCCCACGCCGAGGCTGAGGCGCTCGCGCGCGCCGGTGCGGCTGCGCGCGGCGCCACGCTTTATGTGACGCTGGAACCGTGCTCGCATGTCGGCAGGGCGGCGCCCTGCGCCGATACCGCCATTGCCGCGGGAATAGCGCGCGTGGTGTCGGCGATCGAAGATCCCAATCCTCTGGTGGCCGGACAAGGCCATGCCCGCCTCCGTGCCTCCGGCATATCAGTCGATATCGGCTTGGGCGCGATCGAGGCGGCGCGCGACCATGCCGGGCACATCAGGCGCGTCCGCGACAAGCGTCCGCATGTGATCCTCAAGCTTGCGGTATCCGCGGACGACAAGATCGGGACTGCAGTTCGTCAGCCGGTCGCGATCACAGGCGAGGCGGCGCGGGCGCGGGTGCACCTGTTGCGGGCCCAGAGCGACGCTATCCTGGTCGGGATCGGCACCGTCCTGGCGGACGATCCGCTTCTGACCTGCCGTCTGCCCGGCATGGCGGCGCGCTCGCCGGTTCGGGTGGTGCTGGATCGCGCGCTGCGGTTGCCCGGCACCAGCCGGCTGATTCATTCCGCGCGCGAGACGCCGCTATGGATCATGACGTCGGACCTATCGGAGGCCGCCGCCGCGACAAAACTCGGCGCAGCCGGCGCGCAGATCATGCGCGTCGCCACCACGAGCAGCCCGCCGCCCGGACTTGATCTGTTGGCCGTGCTGCATGCGCTGTCGGAAAAGGGCATCACGCGGCTGATGGTGGAGGGCGGGGCCAGGGTGGCGTCGTCTTTTATCGCGGCCGACCTCGTCGATGAAATCTGGTTGCTGCGCGGGCCCGATGCGATCGGCGCCGATGGCGTGCCAGCACTGGACGCACTGCCGCTGACGACAATTACGCAGTCGCCGGGTTTTCGTATTCGGACCAGCGAGACCCTCGATAAGGATACTCTGACGATTTACGAGCGTGCATAATGTTCACCGGAATTGTTACCGACATCGGCGAGATCACGGCCCTGACGCCGACCGCGCAGGGCCAGTTGCACCGCCTGCGCATCGCGTGCAGCTACGAGCAGGTGACGATTGCGGACGGCGCCTCTATCGCCTGCAACGGCGTTTGCCTGACGGTAGTCGCCTCGGGCGTCACGCAAGGCAGGACCTGGTTCGATGTCGATGCTGCCGCCGAGACGCTCGGTATGACCACGGCCAAACGCTGGCAGGTCGGCACCCGGCTCAACCTCGAGCGCGCGCTGAAGATGGGCGACGAACTCGGTGGACACATCGTGGCCGGGCACGCCGATGGTGTGGCCACCATCGTCGAGCGCGACGATCTGCCCGACATGGCGCGGTTCGAACTCAGGACCACGCGTGAACTGGCGCGCTTCGTCGCCGCCAAGGGTTCGGTCGCCCTCGACGGCGTGTCGCTGACCGTGAACACGGCGCGGGACGTGTTGTTTTCGGTGCTGATCATCCCGCACACGCTCAGCGTTACGACGCTGGGCAGCTGGCGCGCCGGCGATGAAGTCAATCTCGAGATTGATCTGATGGCGCGCTACGCCGCGCGGCTCGCGGAAATGAAATAGGCACGCCGGGCGGAGTTGGCGCGGCGAGGTTGTTCGCGACGCGGCTGAATCCGTGAATCTGGCTACCACTGTAACGTCTGTGCGTTTTCGATATTCCTTATCTGCTTGTGCGCGACTACTTGGCGTGTGTAAGCGGCGCGCTGGAACTGGTTTCATCGAGCCGAAGTCTTCGAGGAGATGTTCGGTGCCGGTCTTCAGCGACTATCCGATTGCAACGCTGGCGGACGTGATCCGCTTCGAAAACGAGATGCCGTTTGCGCAACGGTACGATGCCCGCAGCGTCTACGATATCTTCGTAAAGAGCGCCGCACGGCATCCGGACCACACCGCGCTGACCATGGTGATGACGGGCGAGGACGATGAAAAACCGCGCCTGTTGTCCTACCGCCAATTGCTGGAGGGCGTCACACAGGCGGCGAACCTGTTTACCTCGATCGGCGGACCGGCGCCGGGCGTCGCCTACATTCTGCCGGCCCTGGTCGAGACCCATTTCGTTCTGTGGGGTGCGGAGACCGCCGGCTATGCGGTGCCGATCAATTTCCTGCTGCAGGCACAGAACATCGCCGAATTGATTCGAGCGTCCGGCGCGACCGTTCTCGTGGCGCTGGGACCGCACCCGCAACTCGACATCTGGCAAAAAGCTCTCGCCGTCCAAGCGTTAATACCCGACCTCAAGATCGTTCGGGTATCGGTTTCCGAGGCGCCCCTGCGGGAGGGCGTCATCGAATTCGCGCCCGCGCTGGCAAGTCAGCATCCTACAAAACTTTTGTCCGGCAACGCGCGTCGCGATGATGATGTCGCGGCCTACTTCCACACCGGCGGGACCACCGGTCAGCCGAAGCTCGTCGCCCACAGCCATCGCAACCAGATCGTCGCCGCGTTCGGCGCCGTCGTGCTGTATGACATTGGCGAGACCGACATCGTCACCAGCGGTTTGCCGTTGTTTCATGTCGGAGGCGCAATCTCGATTGGCCTGTCCGCCTTCCTGGGCGGGGCGAACGTCATCGTGATGTCGCCTTCCGGTATGCGTAACCCGCTGATGGTCAAGAATTTCTGGCGTATCGTCGCTCGCACCAAGGCCACTGCGATCGGCGCGGTTCCGACCGGTCTCGCCGCGTTGCTCAACGTCCCCGTCGATGCGGATCTCTCGTCGGTCCGCATTGCGTTTACGGGCGCGTCGATGCTGCCGCGTTCCGTCGGCGAGAAGTTCGAGGCGATGACCGACAAGAAGATTCATGAGATAATCGGCATGACCGAAACCGCCGGGGTGCTGGCGATCGATCCGACATTCGGCACCCCAGTCCCGGGATCAGTCGGCTTTCGTATTCCCTATACCGAGATCGTGATCCGCAAGCTCGGTGCCGATGGCCGGCTCGGCGGACCCTGCGCGCCATACGAGGTCGGCGTGTTGACGATTTCCGGGCCGCACGTCACGCCGGGCTATCGTGATCCGAACCACAATGCGAGTTCGCTTCGGGATCGCTTTCTTGACAGTGGCGATCTTGCCTATAGCGACGAGGAAGGACGCATTTTCATTGCGGGGCGGTCGAAGGACCTGATCATCCGCGGTGGCCACAATATCGATCCGGTGCTGATCGAAAGCGCGATCGAGACCCACCCGGCGGTGGCGCTGGCCGCCGCGGTCGGGATGCCGGACCGGTACGCCGGCGAACTTCCGATGTGCTACGTCACGTTGCGCCCGGGCGCCCATGCGACGGCCGAAGAATTGCTCGCCTTTGCCCACCCGTTGATCGCCGAGCGGCCGGCATGGCCGAAAAACATCGTCATCCTCGATGCCATTCCGATGACGGGCGTCGGCAAAATCTTCAAGCCGCAGCTACGCTGCGACGCCGTGCGAAGGGTCGTCGTGGAAGAAATATTCAAGGCGGTCGGCGTCGATGATGTCCAGGTGGACGTCGCCGCCGGCGGAAAACGCGGGGCCGATGTTACGGTGACGCTGCCTGCCGGACTTGCGGCGAAACGTTCGGCCGTCGAAGCCGCATTGGAAGGTTATCTGTTCGACTACAAGGTCATCGCAGCGGGCTGATCGCGAGCCACGGCGGGGCAGTATAATGCTTGGCTTCCTGCGGCGCGGCGACTAAAACCCCCGCACGGCAATCACATCTGTGGAATGACATGGCAGACGCGCGGCGCGCTCAGTTAAAGGATCAAACCGACATCTCGGGCGCGCGGGCGCTGATCGTGGAGGCGCGCTTCTACGACGACATCCAGGACGCCTTGATGGAGGGCGCGGTGGCGGAACTCAAAGCCGCCGGCGTCGGCCACGACGTAATCACCGTGCCAGGTGCGTTGGAAATACCGGCCGCGATCGCGATCGCGCTCGATGCCGCCGAGCGCCACGGCAAACCCTACGATGCCGTGATCGCGCTGGGCTGCGTTATCAGGGGCGACACTATTCATTTCGAGATCGTCGCGATGGAATCTTCACGCGCGCTGATGGACCTTGCGGTTGGCAGGCGAATGCCGCTCGGCAACGGCATCATTACGGTCAATACCGACGCGCAGGCCTGGGCCCGGGCTCGTGCCAGCGAACTCAACAAGGGTGGCGATGCCGCGCGCGCGGCATTGGCGATGCTGCGGATCCAGCGCCGGCTGACCCGGGGCTGATGATGGCAACAGACAAGAATGGCCAGGAGAGAAAACCGGCGAGAAACCTGGACAACAAGGCTTTGGACAGAAAAGCCAACCGGCGCGGCGCCGCGCGGCTTGCCGCGGTGCAGGCGTTGTATCAGATGGACATTGGCGGCGCCGGCCTCAACGACATCTTTGCCGAATTTGAAAGCCACTGGCTTGGCAACGAAGTCGAAGGCGACACCTATTTGCCGGCGGAGGCGGCCTTCTTCCGCGATGTCGTCGCCGGCGTGGTGCGCGATCAGGCCAAACTCGATCCGTTGATCGACGAGGCGCTGTCGAAAGGCTGGCCGCTGAAACGGATCGACGCCATCCTGCGCGCGGTGCTGCGAGCCGGGTCCTACGAGCTTGAGCATCGCAAGGATGTGCCGGGGCGGGTGGTCGTTTCGGAATATGTCGACGTCGCGCACGCCTTCGTGGAGGCTGACGAGACCGGCATGGTGAATGCCGTGCTCGACCAGATCGCCCGCCAATTTCGCAGCGACGAGTTTGCGCGCTGAGGGGACCAGCATGGCCGGTCAGCACAACAATCTTTCGGCCGAGGATTCGCTGATCGCACGCTATTTCAAGCCGCTGGCGACCGATCCCGGCGCGTTCGGTCTCAGCGATGATGCGGCGGTCCTGAGGGCCGCCGGCGAAGATGTTGTCGTGACCACCGACGCGATCGTGGAGGGCGTGCATTTCCTGCCCGATGATCCACCCGATACGGTGGCACGCAAGGCGCTGCGGGTGAACCTCAGCGATCTCGCCGCGAAAGGTGCTGTGCCGGCCGGCTTCGTGCTGACCTTGGCGTTGCGCGCGCCCGACGAAGCCTGGCTGAAGCCGTTTGCGCTGGCGCTCGGCGAAGACGCGGTGCAGTTCGGCTGTCCGCTGCTTGGCGGCGACACGGTTTCAACGCCCGGACCGCTGATGATCTCCATCACGGCGTTCGGACGCGCGCCGGTGGGCACGATGGTCCGCCGTAACGGGGCAAAAGCCGGGGACCGGGTGGTGGTCACGGGAACCATAGGCGATGCCGCGCTGGGCCTCGATATCCTTAAAGGCGGTGCGATCGCTGCCGCGCTCGCCGACGATGCCGCGGCAAGGGAAATGCTGGTTGGACGTTATCGCGTGCCCCAGCCGCGCAATGCCCTGGGCCGCGCCGTTGCCGATCACGCCAGCGCCGCAATGGACGTATCCGACGGTCTCGCCGGCGACCTCGCGAAGCTTTGCGCCGTATCGGGTGTATCCGCCGACATCGATAGCCCCCGGATTCCCTTATCCATCGCCGCGGCCGGCTTGCTCGCGCGCGGCGCGGTCGGCATCGAGGCGATCGTGTCGGGCGGTGATGACTACGAGGTCTTGAGCACCGTCTCAGAGAATCGGTTTGATTCCTTTATCCGGAGTGCGGCAATCGCCGGCGTGGCCGCAACTTGCATCGGCACCATCACTGCCGGGCCGTCGGTTCCGAGGTTTTTGGACGCGAACGGCGGGGAGATATCCCTGAAACGCCTGTCCTACAGTCATTTCTGAGATTTATTAGAAAAGCCGGCCAAGCCAGCCTTAGACCCAGAAAACCATGTGAAATCGACCATTTAGGCCTTTCGCAGCGTTGCGCGGGGGGTGTGATTTTGGCAAGGTCGCGGCCAATTGAGGCTGCCCTGCCTTGGCAGAGCCGACCTCATTTTTAATGCGCTGCCGCGATCGCGGAATGGCGTTGGGGTGAGAAAAAGGACCTGAGGCAAATTCAATGACAGCATTATGGGTGATTGTGCTCTGCGGAGCGCTTTCGATTGTTTACGCGATATGGGCCACGGCATCGGTTATGAAGGCGGACGCGGGCAATCCGCGGATGCAGGAAATTGCGGCGGCAGTGCGCGAAGGCGCTCAGGCTTACCTCAAGCGTCAGTACACCACGATCGGCATGGTCGGCATCGTGATCTTCGCGCTGCTTGCCTACTTCCTTGGAACATTGGTCGCGGTCGGCTTCCTGATCGGCGCCGTGCTGTCAGGGGCGGCCGGCTTCATCGGCATGAACGTCTCGGTTCGCGCCAACGTGCGTACCGCACAAGCCGCCACCGTTTCGCTGGCGGGTGGGCTTGAACTTGCGTTCAAGGCCGGCGCCATTACCGGCATGCTGGTCGCGGGCCTCGCGCTGCTCGGCGTCACCATCTATTTTGCCTACCTGACGCATTTCCTGGGCCTGGCCGTCAACAGCCGCACCGTGGTTGATGCCATGGTCGCGCTGGGCTTCGGCGCCTCGCTGATCTCGATCTTCGCGCGTCTCGGCGGCGGCATCTTCACCAAGGGCGCTGACGTCGGTGGCGACCTCGTCGGCAAGGTCGAAGCCGGCATTCCCGAGGACGATCCGCGCAACCCGGCCACGATCGCCGACAATGTCGGCGACAATGTCGGCGACTGCGCCGGCATGGCGGCTGACCTGTTCGAGACCTATGCGGTGACCGCGGTCGCCACCATGGTTCTCGCCGCGATCTTCTTCGCCAAGTCGCCGCTGCTCGCCAACATGATGACGCTGCCGCTTGCGATCGGCGGCATCTGCATCATCACCTCGATCATCGGTACTTTCTTCGTCAAGCTCGGCGCCAGCCAATCGATCATGGGGGCGCTCTACAAGGGCCTCATCGCGACCGGCATCCTGTCGCTGATCGGCGTCGCAGCCGCGATCTACTGGCTGGTCGGCTTCGACAAGATCCCCGGCGTCGACTACACCGGCATGGCGCTGTTCGAATGCGGCGTCGCCGGCCTCGTGGTGACCGGGTTGATTATCTGGATCACCGAATACTACACCGGCACGGACTATCGACCGGTCAAGTCGATTGCGGCGTCATCGGTCACGGGGCACGGCACCAACGTGATCCAGGGCCTCGCCATCTCGATGGAGGCGACCGCCGGTCCGGCGCTGGTGATCATCGCCGGGATTCTCGTGACCTACAGCCTTGCCGGACTGTTCGGCATAGCGATTGCGACCACCACCATGCTGGCGCTGGCCGGCATGATCGTGGCGCTCGACGCGTTCGGCCCGGTGACGGACAATGCAGGCGGCATTGCCGAAATGGCCGGACTGCCGAAGGAAGTGCGCAAGGCGACCGACGCGCTCGACGCGGTCGGCAACACCACCAAGGCGGTCACCAAGGGCTATGCGATCGGCTCGGCCGGTCTCGGCGCGCTGGTGCTGTTTGCGGCCTACAATCAGGACCTCAAATTCTTCATTGGGGATGCCGCGAACCACCCATACTTCCTGGGGGTCAATCCGGATTTTTCGCTCAACAACCCTTACGTCGTGGTGGGCCTGCTATTCGGCGGCCTGTTGCCGTATCTGTTCGGCGCGATGGGCATGACCGCGGTCGGCCGCGCCGCCAGCGCGATCGTCGAAGAAGTACGTCGTCAGTTCCGCGAGAAGCCGGGCATCATGCAGGGCACCGACAAGCCTGACTACGGCAAGGCGGTCGACTTGCTGACCAAGGCGGCGATCAAGGAAATGATCATCCCGTCGCTGTTGCCGGTGTTATCGCCGATCGTGGTCTATTTCGTGATCTACGGGATTGCCGGCGGCGGCGCGGCCGGCAAGTCGGCGGCGTTCTCGGCGGTGGGCGCCATGCTGTTGGGCGTGATCGTGACCGGCCTGTTCGTCGCGATCTCGATGACCTCGGGCGGCGGCGCCTGGGACAACGCCAAGAAGTACATCGAGGATGGCCATTACGGCGGCAAGGGCTCCGACGCCCACAAGGCCGCGGTGACCGGCGACACCGTCGGCGACCCCTACAAGGACACGGCGGGTCCGGCGGTCAATCCGATGATCAAGATCACCAACATCGTGGCCTTGCTGTTGCTGGCGATCCTGGCGCACTGAGCGGCGCCTTGTGATCGGATAAATTGGCGATCAAAAACAAACCCCGCGGTGCGAACCGCGGGGTTTTCCGTTGAGCCGTTCTTGTTGAGGAGGCTCTACTTGAGAGTGGTGCGGTCGAACGCCAGGCTCAGTGGAAGCTCATCAGCTTGAACAGCGGCGTGAGGTAGCTCATTTCCTGGCCGGACGTCGGCGTGGTGCGGCTGATGAAGTCGAATATCTTGCCGTCCTGCAGTCCGTAATTGGCGAGCCGCTGCACCTGGCGGTTCTTGTCGAAATAGATCGCGATCACGCGCTGGTCGACGACCTTCTGGTTCATGAAGGCGACCGGCCGCTCGGCACGCTGCGAAATGTAGTAGAACACCTCGCCGTTCAGGGTTGCGACCGTCGAGGGCGTTCCCATCACGATCAGCACCTGATCCTGGCTCGCGCCGATGGGGATCTGCTCGAGGGCGCCCGGGGGCAGGATATAGCCCTTTTGGAACTGCTCGCTGGTGAAACAGCCGCCGAGCGCCGCGCAGATCACGACCACGGCGGCGGTCGCGCGTATGCGTCGCCAGCGCGCGGTCAGACCGCGCGGCGTGCGATTGTGAGTGCCTGTCCGGCTCGTGTCAGTCATTCAGGAATTGGCCCTGTCCCCTTGCATCGCGTGAGGGGTTGACGTACCCGGCAGCACGTCGGATTGCAACAAGCGCGGGCACGAAGGGCTCGCTTGCGGAACCCAAAATGATTTGGCCGTTCGATCACTTCAAAAGATCCCGGGTGTCCCCCCGCGGCACCATCGAAGCGATCTATGGCATGATCGTGGCGCAGGCGCGAGAACCGTTGTTTTACCGGCACTTGGGCGTGCCGGACACTGTCAACGGCCGCTTTGATCTCTTGATATTGCACCTGTGGATGGTGTTGCGGCGACTGAAAGAAATCGAGGGCGAATCCGGCCTCACGCAGGCGTTGTTCGATCATTTCTGCGACGATATGGATGCCAATTTGCGCGAAATGGGGGTCGGCGACCTCACCGTACCAAAACGAATGCAGGCCTTCGGGGAGGCCTTTTACGGGCGAGCCGCGGCCTATGATCTCGCGCTGGGCGCGGGCGAGGAAGCGCTGGCGCAGGCGCTGTGCAAGAATATATTGAACGGCGAGGGCATACGAGACGCCCGTCGGCTGGCACGGTATGCCGAGGCGGCGGTTGCCGCGTTGGCAAAGCAAGACGCGGCGACGTTGCAGAGCGCGTTATGGAAGTTTCCCTTGCCTGCTTTGGTTCCCCTGGATGCGCGGCCATGAACAGAATGCACGCTAATGTGGACAAGTCCGACCCTTGGAGCATCCCCATCGCGGTCGAGCAGATACCGGATACCGGATTGCACCGCGACCTCGAGGCCAACCAGGCGTCGCGCAATGCCATGGCCGAGGTTGCGGGTCTGCGTGAGGTCCAGTCGGCGAGGGCATCATTCGATGTGACGCCTTTGAGCGGCGGCCGCGTTCACGTGGCGGGCCGCGTCCAGGCGCGGATTGGGCAAACCTGCGTCGTCACCCTGGATCCGATCGAAAACGATATCGATGAGCCGATCGATCTGATTTTCGCACCTCCGGAGCAGATTCCCGAACTGGCTGACCTGGTGGAAGATGACGGCGAAAGCGAGATTCCGGACCCGCCGGAGCCGATCGAGAACGGCATGATCGACCTGGGCCGGCTGGCGACCGACGTGCTGTTGCTGGCGATCGATCCCTATCCGCGCAAGCCCGACGCGGTTTTCGAGCCCGTGGTCATAGCTCCCGATCCGGAGGACCATCCGTTTGCGGCGCTCAAGGTGCTTAAGCCCGATGCCAGTCCGCCCAAGGGAAAGAAGCCCAAAAGCCATTGACCTGCCGTCGGGTCCACACCCCAGTCAAGGTCAACTTGGGTTGATTCCAGAATTCGACTTAACGCCTTGAATCGCCTATCATTGTTTCAGTGTCTCGATTTTGCCTCACAGCGCTGTGATCGCTAAAAGGGCTTGCTCAAGAGGTTGTGTCGGGACCAAGACCCGTTATTGTCCCGGCCCGGCCGGGGCGCAGCGTTGCGTTTCGCCGATCGCCGTTATCCGCGGCGATTTCCAGTTTGCGGCCGAGCGTTTTCAAGTCCGCACAAGATCAGGTTTCCGGGACGTTCATGCCTCAGAAGGTTCGAATCGCGCTTGACGCCATGGGTGGCGATGTCGGCGCATCGGTCGTCATTCCCGGCGCCGCCGTTTCATTGTCCCGGCATCCTGACGCAGAGTTTTTGTTGTTCGGAGACCGCGCGCTAATCGAACCCCAACTCGCCAAGCATCCGGC
Source organism: uncultured Alphaproteobacteria bacterium (assembly GCA_963756215.1). GTDB lineage: Bacteria > Pseudomonadota > Alphaproteobacteria > Rhizobiales > Xanthobacteraceae > Bradyrhizobium. The sequence continues at coordinate 231,941 of CAVWMY010000012.1, forward strand.
GATGAAGGCGGCGTCACGGGTCATTCATACCGACGTTGCCGTCAGCATGAACGACAAGCCGAGCCAAGCGTTGCGCCGCGGCCGCAAGACATCGTCGATGTGGCTGGCGATCGACGCCGTCAAGAGGGGAGAGGCAGACGTCGCGGTCTCGGCCGGCAACACCGGCGCATTGATGGCGATGGCGCGATTTTGTCTGCGAACGGTGCCCGGAATCGACCGTCCGGCGATTGCGGCGGTATTGCCGACCAAGCGGGGCGATTCCATCGTGCTGGATCTCGGTGCGACCATCGGGGGCGATGCGCAGCATTTGGTGGAAATGGCTGTCATGGGCGGCGCGATGGCGAGCGTGTTGTTCGACCTCCAGCGACCCACGGTTGGCCTCCTCAATATCGGGGTCGAAGAGATCAAGGGCCACGAGGAAATTCGTGAAGCGGCCGAATTGCTGCGCACAATGAACCTGCCCCAGCTCGAATATGTCGGCTTTGTCGAGGGTGACGGCATCAGCAAAGGCGCAGCCGACGTCATCGTCTCCGAAGGATTCAGCGGCAACATCGCCCTCAAGGTTGCTGAAGGGACTGCGCGTCAGATCGGCGATTTCCTCCGCACCGAGATATCGAAGTCCTTGATGGCCAAAATCGGCTATTGGTTTGCGCGCGGCGCCTTCAGGGCGCTCCGCGACAAGCTGGACCCTAATCGGCTCAATGGCGGTGTGCTCCTTGGATTGACCGGCATGGTGGTCAAGAGCCATGGCGGAGTCGACGCCGAAGGCTTTGCTTATGCCGTCGATGTTGGCTATGAGACGGCCCGTAACGATCTCCTCACCAAGATCAATCAGATGCTCAATCGCGATGGCAGCGCGCTGATGCCGACCACTCAGGAGGCCGTTTCGTGACCGCAATACGTTCAGTTGTGCTGGGCTCCGGGTCCTATCTGCCGCGGCAGGTCCTGACCAACGCCGAGCTGGCGGCACGAATAGACACCTCGGACGAGTGGATCGTTCAGCGAACCGGGATCAAGCAGCGCCACATCGCCGCCGAGGGTGAGTTCACTTCGCATCTGGCGGTCAATGCAGCGCGCGCGGCGCTTGCCGATGCCGGAATCGATGCGCAGTCGATCGATCTGATCGTGCTGGCGACCTCGACGCCGGACAACACCTTTCCCGCAACCGCGGTTGCCGTGCAAAGCGCGCTCGGCATCAACCACGGCGCGGCATTCGATCTGCAGGCGGTGTGTTCGGGGTTTATCTTCGCGCTCGCCACTGCCGACAATTTTCTGCGCGGCGGAGCTTTCAAGCGGGCATTGGTGATCGGTGCCGAGACGTTCTCGCGAATTCTGGACTGGAACGACCGGGGTACGTGCGTTTTGTTCGGCGACGGCGCGGGCGCCGTCGTGCTTGAGGCGCAGGAGCAGCCCGGCAAGTTGTCCGACCGTGGCATATTGACCTCGCATCTGCGTTCCGATGGCCGCCACAAGTCGAAACTGTACGTCGACGGTGGCCCATCCTCGACGCAGACGGTGGGCTATCTCCGGATGGAGGGACGTGAAGTATTCAAGCACGCGGTCGGCATGATCACCGATGTGATCGTGGATGCGTTCGAGGCCACCGGCACGACTGCCGAGGACATCGACTGGTTCATCCCGCACCAGGCCAACAAGCGAATCATCGATGCCTCAGCGCATAAGCTGCATATTGCACCGCAGAAAGTCGTGTTGACCGTCGATATACACGGCAACACATCGGCCGCTTCGATCCCGCTGGCGATATCGGTGGCGGTCGCAGACGGACGCCTCAAGAAGGGCGACCTGGTGATGCTGGAGGCGATGGGCGGCGGCTTCACCTGGGGCTCCGTCCTGTTACGTTGGTAATGGCTGGCTTGTCGATATGTCCATATAACGCGCGGCTCGTTTCATGCCGTTGCATCGATGAGCGCTGTTGACCATCGGGCGTTAACCTCATAATTTCAGTTATGAATTGTTCGCCGTGAGTTGGGGCAGGCGATGACCGGAACCGGAAAAACAGTCACACGCGTAGATCTGTGCGAGGCCGTCTACCAAAAGGTAGGCTTGTCGCGCACGGAGTCGTCTGCCTTCGTGGAACTGGTGCTAAAGGAGATCACCGATTGCCTTGAGAAGGGCGAGACGGTGAAACTGTCTTCCTTCGGATCATTCATGGTCCGCAAAAAAGGCCAGCGTATCGGTCGCAATCCGAAGACCGGAACCGAAGTTCCGATTTCGCCTCGGCGGGTGATGGTATTCAAGCCATCGGCGATCCTGAAGCAGCGCATCAACGGTCACAGCAACGGCAGCGGTAACGGTAACGGCGGCGCGAAGGCTGAGTAAGATAAGGCCGCGTGACTTCGGCCTGGGACGAGGCCGGCAGGCGGTCGCCGAGGCCGGTTAGACTTCGCCCACTTTTCTTTCCAACCGGGCGATCGAATAGGAGCGGGCATTTGGACAAAGCGCCGGATGCGTTCCGAACCATCAGCGAAGTTGCGGGCGATCTCGACATCCCGCAACACGTGCTGAGATTCTGGGAGACGCGGTTTACTCAAATCAAGCCGATGAAGCGGAGCGGTGGCCGGCGCTACTATCGCCCGGATGATGTCGACTTGCTCAAGGGCATTCGCCGCCTGCTCTACGGCGAGGGCTACACCATTCGCGGGGTGCAGCGCATCCTCAAGGAACATGGCATCAAATCGGTCCAGGCGCTGGCGGATGGATCGGCCACGCCGTCGTTCGGAGCGGTGGAGGAGGCGATCGGGCGCAGCCTGTCGGAAGACGGTCACGATACCGCGCTGGGCATCGATGACGATGACGACGACTACGAGGCCGCAAGCGAACGTACGGATTCGCGCCACGCCGAAAGCGACGACGACAACATATTTGGTGATGCGCTGGAGGAAGACGACGGCGCCATCGCCGGCGTTGCCGCGTCGGCACGCCCGCTCGACATCGAGCGGCTCGAAGCCGTCCTGCAGGATCTGATTGCTTGCCGGAAATTGCTCGACAAGGCGTTGAAAGAGGTTTGATCAGAAAATTGGTCGAGTGATCGCGCCGCCTCGCGGTGCCAATCTGGACTTGCCGGAACTTAGTTCCAGGTGCCGGGATACGGGGCTCAAACGATTCTGCTCATCTATCGCGCCGGTCCCCCCTTTGAGTATGCAGGGCGACAGCCTTATGGTTCTACCAGGGGGTGTATTATATGTTGAAAGCTACTTTTATGATATGCCTGCTATTTGTTGCCGTGGGGACGGTTCGCGCCGCCCCCGTGACACTGGTATGCAAGGGCACGATAAATTTGGACGGCAAGCCGACTGAAATAGACGGCGAAACGGCAATCCTGGATCTTGAAAGGCGATCCTTTAAGCCTCCGCTGTATGTCCACTTTCCCTTGATCAGGGTCAGTGAAACCGATGTCACTTTTGGAAGTGAGCTACCCGCTCTGTCCACATGGGGAAGCCTCGACAGGGTGTCCGGAACTCTTTCCATGAACGTTATGAAACCGAATGAGCGTCAGTCCCTTCGAGCAGGAGGATCAGCCCGTTTCCTTGCTTATATGTCCGCAAAGTGCTCGCCCGCCCAACGGCTGTTTTAAGACAGGGGGGCCACACCAGCCGAGGCGTCAATCGGCGCCTCTGGCAGCCTTCGATGTCGCAACACGGGCGATGCTCTCGGGCGATGTAAACGGACCTCCGAGATAAACCGGGCACCCGACGACGCCGCTGAAATAATCCTGAATTTTGGTCGGAGCGAGAGGATTTGAACCTCCGACCCCTAGTCTCCCAGACTAGTGCGCTAACCGGGCTGCGCCACGCTCCGATGCTGTTCCCTTAGCTTCGATCGGGGCTCGGCGCAAGAACTTGACGCAATAACCTTTCGCGAGAACTTGGCATGACAACTTGGCCGACCGGAGCACACTGGAAGGTAATCGGGGTTGCCGGCGCGACCGGACGCGCGGTTCCACGGGCAGAGTGGATGACTTTTGTGAAACGCGGCTCGAAGCGGGCGCGGCGTTGAGCGCTGCGCCTTACGTCTATTGGCGTCACAGCGGAGCCGATGGTATGTAAAGCCAAATCGCAGGGAGGATACGCATGAGAGTTTTCTGCGCCGTGGCGATCGTCGCGTTACTGGCGGGACCGGTTCACGCTCAGCAAGATGGCCATATCCCGAGATACGGCGAGGAGGACAAGGAAAAGACGGATCAACAGAAGAGAAGCGACAAAGCCGCCGATAAGGCTTATCGCGAATCTCTCGGCAACATCCCCGACAAGGGACCGGTCGATCCCTGGGGTAGCACGCGTGCTACCGATGCTCCCAAGGCTGCGGCAAAGCCGGTCGCCAAGACCGCGCCGGTCAAGCGGACCAAGACCGGCAGTACCGCGAACTAGCGGATCCAGAAGCGTTCTGACGCTGAGAAGACCGGCCGTTTCGTGGCCGGTCTGTTCCCAAGTCGCGATCGGCTCATACTTCGCGTGTATCGAACAGGATCATATCCGCGCCGCCGGTTGCAAACTTCGGCACGTCGCCCGCCGCGGCCTTGCCTTCGGCGCTGGCGAAGCTGGCCTTCACGGCGGCGAGGTCGTCGAAATAAAGCGTTGCGATCAAATGGAAGGCAGAGGGCCCGGCCGGGGTCGCGACCGATCCCTTGCTGACTTCAAATTTTCTCAGGCCCGGCATTTTCTTCGCCAGCGGGACGTGGATCTTGAAATAGTGCTCGTCGAAAGCGGCGATATCCTTTGGCGTTTTATACATCACCACGACATGGGCCATTGCATTCCTCCCGCGGCTCGGATCGGCCGTTATCGTAAGCTTTCAACCGACCCGAATGCTTGTCAAGCTGCCTCGGCCGCATCTAAGGTTTGCCGGACCGGCGTTTTGGGTGCGATTGCCTACCTGTAACTTCGAGTCCGCTTCGGGGAGGTCGGCGGGAGGATTGCCGCCACGTCATCCGGAATCTCACATGCCTGCAGCAGAAAAGGTCAGTGGTTTCCATGAAGGATTTTGCCGGAAGGATAGCGGTCGTTACCGGAGGTGGCACGGGCATGGGCCGAGAGCTGGTACGCCAGCTTGTTGCCGAAGGTTGCAATGTCGCGATGTGCGACGTCTCGGCCGATGCGATGGCAGAGACCAAACGGCTTTGCGAGGTCGAAAAGCTGCCGCAGGGCCTGCGGGTTACAACTCACGTTGCCGACGTTTCGATTGAAGACCAACTCGAGCGCTTCCGCGACGAAGTTGCGGAGCTGCAGGCCACCGACAGGATCCATCTCTTGTTCAACAACGCCGGCATCGGCGGCGGCGGCAGCCTGTTCACCAACACGCGCGAACAGTGGGAGCGGACGTTCAACATCTGCTGGGGCGGGGTGTATCTTGGTGTTCGCACCTTTCTGCCGATGCTGCTGAAGGCCGATCAAGCTCACATCGTCAACACGTCCAGCGTCAACGGCTTCTGGGCCTCGGTTGGGCTCGGCGTTGCGCACACCGCCTACAGCGCCGCCAAGTTCGCCGTAAAGGGATTTACCGAAGCGCTGATCAACGATCTCAGGCTGAACGCGCCGCACATCAAATGCTCCGTCGTGATGCCCGGCCATATCGGCACCTCGATCGTATCCAACACCAGGAAAGTGCAGAGCGGCACGGAGTCGGACCGGCTCAATCCGAACGAGATATTGCAGGCGCGCCAGCGGTTGCAGGGCATGGGCACTGACACATCAGCGATGTCGGATGAGGACATTCAGGGTATCGCGCTCGACCGCGCGCGGACGTTTCGCGACGAAGCTCCGATGACGGCCGCGGCCGCGGCCAAAGTCATCCTCGACGGCGTCAAGGCGGAGCGCTGGCGCATCCTGATCGGCGAAGACGCGCATCAACTCGACGCGCGGGTTCGGCAGACGCCAGAACGGGCCTACGACGCCGAGTTCTACCAAAGCTTTGTCGCCGAAGTCGGCTGGCGGCTTGGCTGAGCGCGACAGCCTCACTTCCTCGCGACGCGCTGGTAAGAGTTCAGCCGGTAGGCGAGCCGGCTGTGACCGGCGCAATAGGGCAGGCCATCGACCGGCCTGTTGCCGCAGAAACAGAAGTCCTCATCGCCCGGCGTGTTGATCGGCCAGCGGCAGCGCTCCTCGCTCAGGTCGAACAATGAGCACTGCCGTCCGTCGTGGATCGGCTCCTCGGCAAGTTGTTGCGGCCGGGCATAGATCGCGCGGAGCATCTGGTGTTGAAGTCTCGGCGCTGTCTTTCCGCGTCGTCCCTTCGGACCATTTTTTCGCGGGAGAGATGGTTCGTCGCCGGTCTTTTCGCGCGTCAGGTTGAGGCGTGAAAGCTTGCCGATCACGGCGTTGCGGCTGACCCCGATGTCTGCGGCGATCTCCCGGCACGACAGGCCGGCTTCAAACCGGCTTTTCAGCAGCGCGATGCGTTCGTCAGTCCAAGTAGGTTCGTTGGCGCGCATGCGGGCGCTCCCCAGGTAGTGGGTGATTTTTCGGATACGGTTGACCACCTTGTCGGCCGAAACTGGCTTGCGTCCTGAACGCTCCCCTTACGGCGACTTGCCGTTGTCGCGGATCGCCAACAGTCCGTCCTTGATCGCGAGCCGAATGCCTTCTTCGACCAGCGTTCTCGCGACGCCGGGAACGCTGGTACCGTGAGTGCCCTGTCTCACCAGCTTTTCCAGATACGCGATGGTCGAAAGTGCCAATGTAATCGGAACGCGGTCGGTTTCGGCTTTTTCGGTGGCCATGCCAAAAAGCTAGCCTTTAATGGTTGTACTTAAAAGTAACTATTTAGAGTCTATTTAGACATCGTCCGGAGTCAATAACAATTCGCGCTCCATCCCCCGATCGTTGAAATCGTTGCCGAAAAACTCACGAGCTGTATCCGGCAGAAATTTACGGTTCCCTGAGACCTCTTTCTGGAGGCCATGTGACGGCCCCCGACGACCGCCAGGGTTCACGATGCCGTTGCCGGGATCGATGCGTTGCCTGCCGTCGGGCCGCTCTGGTGCAGACCTGTCGGCGTCGCCGGGGATGAGACCGTCAAGTCATCCGTGCACGACCGTCTTGGCGATCATGCAATGAATGCCCTTGGAGCCGTTCACCGTCTGCGTCACCCGCAGGTCGGCGGCCAGGCTACAAAGAGTGTAGGCATCCTCGCGCGACAAATTGCGCTTCTCGCCAAGCAGCACGATCATGTCGCGTAGCGCCCGCACCACGCATTGGTCGAGATCGGGGTCCATCGCCATCGTCATGTAATGCGTCGGCGTCTCGGCGCGGGGATAGGCGAGCCGCAGGTCTTTTCGCACCGTCAGCCTGAAGCGGCCCGCGAGGGCGGTTTCGATCGCAGTGACGCAGACCTCGCCGTCGCCCTGGGCGCCGTGACCATCGCCGCAGGAAAACAGCGCGCCCGGCACGAACACCGGCAGATAGAGTTTGGCGCCCGGCGTCAGTTCCTTGTTGTCCAGGTTGCCACCGATCGCGCGTGGAATCAGCGACGTGATGCGGCCCCAGGCCGGCGGCGGCGCAACCCCCATCACGCCGAAGAACGGCTTGAGCGGCAGGTCCAGCCCCCAGGGAAGCCGGCCGACCATCCGCTCCCGGTCCAGCGGAATATTGAGAATGCGGGTCTCGTGAAAATCGTCGAGCAGGGTGCCGGCCAGCGGCTTGATGAGGTTGAAGCCCCAGTCCTGCCGAAGCTGCACGTCGAGAATGTCGACCTCGAGCACGTCGCCGGGCTCGGCGCCCTCGACCGCGATCGGACCGGTCAGGATGTGGCCCGGCAACATCCGTTCGTTCTTGGCGTGAACCTCGTCGAGTTCGGGCGGCACGTGAAACCGGTTGCGGTCTGGCACCACCTCCGGAACGCCGGTGATGGTCTCGACGGTCACTTCATCGCCGCTGGCGATGGTCAGGACCGGCTTCAGCCTGGCCTCGAAGAAGCCCCAATGGCAGGTCTCGGGGCTGGAATGCAGATGGTGATGGGTCATGAGGATACTTTGGCTTGCGGGTAGGGACAGCGTATGACGCTGTACCAAACATTCGAAGAGGCTTCTCTTGTTCTTTTTGCTCTCCAAGACCATCGGCGTCATGCTGTTGCCGACGAATTTTCTGATCGGCCTCGGCCTGCTTGGCGCGATCTTGCTGGCGACGCGTTTTGCCTCGCTCGGTCGCAAGCTGATGGCCGGCGCCCTCGTGCTGCTCGCGATCGCGGCGTTTTCGCCGCTTGGAAACTGGTTGCTCTATCCGCTGGAATCTCGCTTTCCGCCATGGGATGCCAGCCACGGCGCGCCGGACGGCATTGTGGTGCTCGGCGGACCGATCGATGCGGAGCTATCAGCGGCGCACGGCGTGCCGGTCATCCGAAACGCGGCCGATCGCATCACCGAGGCCGCCGCGCTCGCCCGCCAATATCCGAATGCGCGTATCCTGTTTTCCGGGGGCAGCGGAAATTTGATCTCGAACGAAGCGCGAGAAGCCGACTATGCCGGCGCGCTTCTCGATAAACTGGGTGTTCCCAAGTCGCGTCTGATGGTCGAGCGGGGTTCTCGCAACACCCAGGAGAATGCCGAATTTTCCAAGGTAATCGCGGCGCCGAAACCCGGCGAGCGTTGGCTATTGGTGACGTCAGCCTATCATATGCCCCGCTCGGTAGGCCTGTTTCGAAAGGCCGGGTTTCCGGTTGAGCCATACCCGGTGGATTGGCGGGTTGGTGGGCGCGCCGATCTCCTGGCATTTTTTCCTTTTGCCGGCGACGGGCTCGGACGCGTAGACACCGGCTTGCGGGAATGGATCGGACTCCTGGCCTATCGGCTCACGGGCAAGATCGATGATTTGTTCCCGGGCCCGGCTGCAACCGATCCGCGCCCTTGATCGGCCGCGCGGGTCGCAGCGCGCCGGCAAGCAGGATAGGATCGCGGGCCGATCCGTGCCGATTTGGGAGAGAGCATCATGCAACAGCAAACGCCGCAGCAATCGTTCGATCCGTCCGGCATGGTGGCCGATCTGAACAGTTTGCTGCGCCTGAAGACCACCGTGATCGGCATGAAGATGTTCGCGCGGGTCGAGGACATGGAAGCGGTGCCGAAAATCAGGCGGCCGACCGCCGTGCATACCACCGATCAGATCGTCAGCATGGCGTCGCGGTTGGGATGGACCGTCGGCATCACCGCCGACGATCTGGTCGGAGCGCAGTGCCGGGCGGTGATCGGCTTGGCCCCGCAAGACGAGAAGTGGCTCGCCGGCGAATCCTACGTCGGAGTTTGGCATGGTACCGCCGAGGATGCGCGCAAGCGTCAGCAGGCGCTGGACGTGGTTCCTTTCGGCCAGTATCGGGCGCTGGCGGTGAGCCCGCTGGCGAGCGGACGGCTTGAGCCGCCGGACATTTGCCTGGTCTATGCGACGCCCGGCCAGATGATCATCCTCATCAACGGCCTGCAATATACCGGGTACAAGAAGTTCGAATGGGGCGTGGTCGGCGAAACCGCGTGCGCCGATTCCTGGGGACGGGCGCTCAAGACCGGCGAGCCCAGCCTTTCGCTGCCGTGCTTTGCGGAGCGGCGTTACGGCGGCGTGCCGGATGAGGAGATGCTGATGGCGCTGTCGCCCTCGCATCTGGCCAAGGCGATATCGGGCATGAAGCAGCTTTCCAGGAATGGGCTGCGCTATCCGATCGCACCTTATGGTATCCAGAATGACGTGCGCGCCGGCATGGGCGCCTCGTACGACAAGAAGTAATACGGGTCTGAACCATCGGGCCGAACCGACAACCTACCTCAGGGATTTGATGATGAAGCCTTCGGCGAAATTCGACATCGTTGTTTATGGCGCCAGCGGCTTCACCGGCCAACTCGTGACCGAATATCTCGCCGGGCACTACCGGGACGATCGCGATCTGAAATGGGCGATGGCCGGACGAAATCCGGACAAGCTTGCCTCGGTGCGCGATGCGATCGGCGCGCCGGCGGATACGCCGTTGATCGTCGCCGACGCCAGCGATCCGGCCTCGCTGAAGGCCATGCTCGACCAGACCCGATCGGTGGTGACGACCGTCGGGCCCTATCTGCTCTATGGCAACGAGCTGATAGCGGCGTGCGCGGCTTCGGGCACCGACTATTTCGACCTGTGCGGAGAGGTGCCCTGGATGCGACGGATGATCGACGCGCATCTCGAGACCGCGCAGCGGTCGGGCGCGCGGATCATGTTCTCCTGCGGCTACGACTCGGTGCCGTTCGAACTCGGTGCTTTCTTCGTGCAGGAGGAGGCCAAGCGGGTATTCGGCGCGCCGACTGCCCGCGTCAAGGGCCGGGTACGGGAGATGATTGGCACGTTCTCCGGCGGCACGGCCGCAAGCGGAAGGGCCATCTTCGAGGCCGCGGCAAAGGATCAAAGCCTTCTGGCGCTGGTGCGCGACCCCTTCGCGCTGACGCCGGGTTTCGAGGGACCGAAGCAGCCGCGGGGCAACAAGCCTGTTTTCGACGAGGACTTGAAGACCTGGTTGACGCCGTTTTTCATGTCGAACATCAACACGCGCAATGTGCATCGGTCCAATATGCTGATGGGTTTCCCGTACGGACGTGACTTCGTCTACGACGAGATGCAAATCGCGGGGCCCGGTGACGAAGGCGAAGCGGAGGCCAAGCGCATCGTGGCGGCCAACAACAGGATGGCCGCCTCGGCCGGTCCCAAACCGGGCGAGGGACCGTCGAAAGAAGAGCGTGAGAACGGGCTCTATGATCTCCTCTATGTCGCGATCGCTGCCGACGGCCGCCAGGCGCGCGCCTCGGTGAAGGGCGATCGCGATCCCGGTTACGGCTCGACTTCGAAGATGATCGCGGAATGCGCGATCTGCTTGTTGCGCGATACGCCCGACGTGCCGGCCGGTTTCTGGACCCCGGGCGCGGCGATGCAGCACAAACTGATCAAGCGGCTCGTCGATCACGCCGGTCTGACCTTTGCGGTCGAGGCGTAACTCGTCCCTCCCAGCGGTGGACCGGAAGACGGCGGTCGACCCGCGAGCAAGGCAAGCGGATCACCGTGCGGACGCTGAGACCACCGGCTCGGAAGCAGGCTGGTAGCGTTGCGCGGCGGCGAACATGCCCCACATTGCTCCCAGCATCATCCAGAAGTGCCGCCAGTGGTCGGTGTCGATGATGAAGGCTTCGCCGACCGTCCCCAGGAATGCGGCAAAGATCGCCAGATAGGCTCGCTGCCAGGGCACGCGCAGGAACAGGTGGCGAAATCCCATGATGACTGTGATGAACATCAGCGTCGGATAGCAGATGCCGGAAATCCAGCCGCCGGACATGAAGGCGTTCAGGTAGGAGTTGTGGGTGTCTTCGGGGAAATAGTTGTGAAACTGCAGCGGCCCGATGCCGAACGGCAAATCGAGCGCCATCTGGGCCCCGAGGATGTGGCGTCCGAACCGGCCGAAACGGCCTTCGTCGTAGCTCTGATCGAAGCTCGCGCGCTGCTTGAACATGTCGCTGATGGAATCGAACGACAGCAACACGGCAAGCAACACCGCTACGACAATTGTCGCGGCCACCGCCATCAAGACGATGCGGGAGCGCTGGGTCGGTGAAGGACTGGTAAGGACCATCATCGCCAGCATGAAGGCCGAGGTGAGGATCAATCCGCCCCATGCCGCGCGTGAAAACGCCAGCAGGATCGCCAGCGCCACGACGCCGAGAGCTATCGCGCTTCCGAGTGACTTTCGCGCGGGCTCCGAGACCACGTTTTGCAACAGGAACAAGGCCGGAAGGAGCAGGAACGCGCCCAATACGTTCGGGTCCTTGAATGTGCCGCGCCCGCGCTCATACAGCGTCAGCAGATCATGCCCGCCGGGAACGAGATTGAAGTAGCCGCCGATCGCGGCCAGCGACGCGATCATGGCGCCCACGATCAACCCGCGGCGCAGCATGTCGAGCCGGGCCTCGGTGTCTTCGGAGATCACCATCGCGAGGAATAACACCGTCACCGCCATGTACCACGAGGTCGCAATCCAGTTGACGATTTCGGGCTTGTCCATGAACGGGATGGCGCAGATCGAATAGCCGACATTGATCAGGAACAGCAGCAGCAACAGCGGCACGAAAACCAACCGCAGCCGCAAGCCGGTCGCAATGAAAATGACGATGGCCGCGATCGTTGCAAGTTCATAAGGGCTCGGCTCGATGAAAACGATCGCCCCGGACGCGCCGATAAGCCACATCAGCGCACGCTGCAGCGCGAGCACGCCCGGTGCCGGCGCCACCGATGGAAGGGAATTCCCGGCTATCGCCGCATACGCCATCACACACCCGCAACACTACGCAACTTAACGAAACCCGGCCTTCGGCGACGTAAATTCGACTTCACAGGCCGCCCATGACAGAAGCGCCTAATACGCGTTCTCGTTCTTGGTCAGCAGCGCCAGCGGCGTCTTCAGAAGAATGTAGAGATCGAACAGTACCGACCAGTTCTCGATGTAGTAGAGATCAAATTCGACCCGCTTCTGGATCTTCTCTTCGCTGTCGACTTCGCCTCGCCAGCCGTTGATCTGCGCCCAGCCGGTGATACCCGGCTTGACGCGGTGGCGCGCGAAATAGCCGTCCACGGCTTCATCGAACAATCGGCTCTGCAGCTTGCCTTGCACGGCGTGGGGGCGCGGTCCGACCAGCGAGAGATTGCTCTTGAACACGACGTTGAACAGTTGCGGAAGTTCGTCAAGGCTGCTTTTGCGAATGAAGCGCCCGACGCGGGTGACGCGGCTGTCGTTCTTGGTCACGACCTTCGAGGCGAGCGGATCGGCCTGATCGTGATAGAGCGAGCGAAACTTGAAAACGTCGATGCGCTCGTTGTTGAACCCGAACCGCTTCTGGCGAAACAGCACCGGCCCCGGACTGTCGAGCTTGACCGCGAGCGCCACCAGCCCCATCACCGGCGCCGCCAGCAGCAGAACGATGGCGCCGACGATATGGTCGAACAGCCACTTCATCACCAGATCCCAGTCGGTGATAGGGGCCTCGAAAACATCGAGCGTCGGTACCGTGCCGAGATAGGAATAGGCGCGGGGCCGGAAGCGCAGCTTGTTGTTATGGGCGGAAAGCCGGATGTCGACCGGCAACACCCATAGCTTCTTCAGCATTTCGAGGATCCGCGTCTCCGCCGAAATCGGCAGCGCAAACAGCACCAGATCGACGCGGGTGCGACGGGCAAATTCGATGATGTCGTCGACCTTGCCGAGTTTCGGCACACCGGCGCAGGTCTCGAGCGCGCGGCTATCGTTTCGATCGTCGAAGACACCGAGCACATCGATATCGGAATCGTCCTGGACCTTGAGCGCCTCGACCAGCTTTTCACCATTTTGGTCGGAGCCGACGATGATGGTGCGGCGATCGAGCCGGCCCTCGCGCGCCCAGCGCCGCACCAGCCCGCGCAGGAGCAGCCGTTCGCCGATCAGCGACGCCAGTCCCACGACGAAGAATGCCGAGAGCCAGAGCCGAGATACCTCTCCGCCGAGTTTTGCGAGGAACGACGCGCCGATAAACAGCAGGAAAACGAAGGTCCAGGAAGAGATCATGCGCGTCAGCTGGCGAAGCTGGCCGCGAAATACCTGCACTTCGTAGATATCGGACGCCTGAAAGCAGAGCACCGCAGCGATGCTCATGCCGAAAATGGCCGCGACATATTCCCAATGAAAACCGTTCCGTCGTACGACATATCCGAAATAGAGCGTGATCCCGACGATGCTCAACAGCAGGAAGTCGGCGAGCCGCGCCGCACCCGCGATCACGATCGGCGAGTAGGCTCGGCGGACCTTCTGATCGGTTACGACCAGCGCGGCCGGGGACAGCCGGCGGCGGCGCTCGACCCTGGGGCGATCAGCTGATGGAGCTGCTGCCGCTGCGGCGGCCAACATCGCACGCTCGTTGATCGGTTCCATGGTGCAGCCGCTCAAGTCGGTCCTTGCCGCACATCTCGGTGCGCGTGCAAGCGTGTGTAGGGTCCACTTTCTGACTTAGAGGACAAATCAGAAGAAACTGTTACGGGTGTAAAGAACAGTTAACGGTCTGTTGCGGCGCCGCGAAAACCGGCAAAACGTTTTGTCGCGTTTCTGCGGAGGTGGTACTTGTGGAGCAAGCCTAGGCTCGGGGCGCTCGGAATGCGTCGCGGTAGCCCGCCAGAACGCCTTCGACCATGGCTTTCTGTGAAAAATGCTCAAAAATTCTTTCGCGAAGCGATTTCGCACGCGCCAGCGCGGCGGCCGGATCTTCAAGCGCGATCTTGATAGCGTCCGCCATTGCGGCCGGCATATTCGGCGCAAACAGGGCGTCGGTATGCGATCCGAATATTTCCGGGATACCGCCGACATTGGCGGCGACCATGGGTATTCCAGCCGCAGCTGCCTCGATCACGACGTAAGGCATGGAGTCGCCGCGAGAGGGGACGACGAGCAGCGATCCCTTGGAAAATCCGTAGCGCGCCTTGACGTGGCCGATGAATTGGACGGCTTCGCCGAGGTCCAGCCGCTGGATTTGCGCCTTGATCGCGGCGGTCTCCTCGCCGTCGCCGGCGAGGGTCAAGGTGACGGGTTTGCCGTCGGCGCGAAGCTGCGCCACCGCGTCCACCAGCAGGTCCGCTCCCTTGATGAGCCTGAACTCGCCGACGTAGACGATATCGGTGGCGTCCCCGGCCTTCACGACCGGATCGAACTCGTCGGCCGTGACGCCGTTGAACACGCAGCGAACCAGGCCCGCCGGCTTGCCGATGGTCCGCTGGTAGGTGTCACGCGCGAAGGCGCTTTCAAACAGGAACAGGTCGGTCCGGTTCATCAATGCGCGTTCGAGGTGGCCGTAGAGCGCGCCTTTTCGCGTATTCAGCGGGTAATGCAGCGAGCCACCGTGCGGCGTGTAGACGCGGATCGTGGTCCTCGAAGCGCCTTTCAACCGCACGAAGGCGCCGGCCTTGGCGCCGTGGCCGTGCAGCACATCCGGGTTCAGCCGCCGGATCAGGCGCCTGAAATGCACCCATACCATCGCGTCGGTGGGCGAAGGCTCGCGGCGGATCGCCAGCCGATAGACCCCGAGCTTGAGGCACGGGGCGATCTCCGCCAATGCGGCTTCGGCCCGTTCGCCCCCGGTCAGGCTGTCGGCGATAAGGCCGACATGGTGGCCTTGTTCGGCCTGACCATTGGCAAGATCCAGGATATGGCGAAAGATTCCGCCGACCGGCGCGCGCACCGCATGGAGGATACGAAGTGGCTGATCTGAAATGTTGGGCATGATCAGAACCAGCGTTCTCCAACCAGTACGGTATCGCCGGGACCCAACGCGGTCCCGAGCGGCGCCGAGGTCCGCGATGGGCCGGCGCCGTCGTTATGCGTCAGCGTGACACGGTCGCGCCTGGCGCGCGGCGAGAAACCGCCGGCGATCGCAACTGCGCTTTCGACGGTCATATTCGGCACGTAAGGGTATTGGCCGGGGGCGGCGACTTCACCGAGGATAAAGAAGGGCCGATAGGATTCGATTTCCACCGCTACCGAGGGATCGCGGATGTAACCCTTGCGCAGCTTGGCCGCGATCTCGGAGGCGAGGCCGCTCGTGGTTCGGCCCCGCGCCGCCACCGCT
Source organism: uncultured Alphaproteobacteria bacterium (assembly GCA_963756215.1). GTDB lineage: Bacteria > Pseudomonadota > Alphaproteobacteria > Rhizobiales > Xanthobacteraceae > Bradyrhizobium. The sequence continues at coordinate 247,539 of CAVWMY010000012.1, forward strand.
CCGATCAAAGGCATGGTGATCGAGCCGCCGGCGTCGATCGCGTAGCTGTTGGTGAGGCCGTCCTGGCCGTAGACCACGACCCGCAGCTTGTCGCCGGCGTCGAGCCGGTAGGCCGCATCATGCACGGCGGGCATAGCCACGGAAGCATAGGCCATCGCGTCGAGATCGCTTTGCGATTGTACCGAGGCGAGCGGAGAAGTCGGCTTCATGCAGCCAGCCAAAGCCAGCGCCGCCAGCAGACAGAAAGAGGTGGCGTGCACGGCGCGCATCGGACAACCCAGCGTAAAATGTTGATTCCGATTAAGGGCTTTCATGGTTAAGAAAACATGACTACGCCGGTCGCGGCGGCGAAATACCGTGGCAAAATTGTGCCGAATTAACCGCGCGGCAACCTTAATGGAGTGTAATCGCCTGCGTTGGGTGGAGTCGTGGCGTCTGCGGGAGTGAGCGATGCGTTTAGCGTTCTGGCGTGCCGGTGCGGATATGGCGGCCGGGCAAAAGCCGGTGGTCCGAACGGTCGCGCTGAAATCCGTGTTGCCGACCTATAGGGCCGCCGCAGCGGCAATGACGGGCGATCTGGATTTGCGCGCGCTGGGCCACGCACTGATGCGCAAAAAGATCTGGATCATTGGCCCGGCGCTGCTTGTCGCCGTGCTCTCGATCGTCGCGGTCAATCTGATTACGCCCCGTTACAAGTCGGAAGCGCGCATCCTGATCGACGGGCGCGAGAACATCTTCCTGCGGCCGAACGGCGAGCGTACCGAGGAGCGCAACGCGCTCGACCCGGAGGCCGTGACGAGCCAGGTCCAGTTGCTGTTGTCGCGCGATCTCGCGCGCGAAATCATCAAGAAAAACAACCTTGCCGAGCTGCCGGAATTCGATCCGGTCCTGCGTGGCATCTCGCCGCTCAAGTCGATTTTGGCGCTGTTCGGAATTGGCCGCGATCCCTTCTCGTTGACGCCGGAGGAGCGGGTCCTCGATGCGTATTTCGAACGCTTCACGGCCTACGCGGTCGACAAATCGCGCGTGGTCGTGATCGAATTCCAGTCGCAGAACCCGGAGCTTGCGGCGAGTGTCGCCAACTCGATCGCCGACGGCTATCTGGTGATGCAGCAGAACGCGCGCCAGCAACAGGCCAAGGCCGCAAGCCAATGGCTTTCGGGCGAAATCGACAGTCTGCGCAAAAAGGTTGCGGATGCCGAATCCCGGGTTGAGGAATTTCGCTCCAAATCCAGCCTCTTCGTCGGCACCAACAACACCACGCTGTCCAATCAGCAGATGGGTGAGGTGAACACGCAGCTGAACAACGCCCGCGCGTTGAAATCGGATGCGGAGTCAAAGGCGCGGCTGATCCGCGAGATGCTTCAGAGCGGCAAACCGATCGAGGCTTCCGAAGTTCTCAATTCCGAACTGATCCGCAGGCTGGCTGAACAGCGTGCGACGTTGCGCGGGCAGTTGGCCGAGCAGTCCTCGACGCTGCTCGACGGTCATCCGCGCATCAAGGAGTTGAAGGCGCAGCTCGCAGCTGTCGACAATCAAATCCGCGAAGAGGCGGGCAAGCTCTCGCGCTCGCTCGACAACGATGCCCGCATCGCCGGCGGCAGGGTCGAGGGGTTGAGCGCAAGCCTTGAACAATCCAAGCAGCAGGCGACCTCTACCAACGGCCAGGACGTCCAGCTCCGGGCGCTCGAGCGGGAAGCAAAGGCGCAGCGTGACCTCCTGGAATCCTATCTCGCCAAATATCGCGAAGCGAACACCCGCGAAAACATCGACGCCGCTCCCGCCGATGGCCGCATCATCTCCCGTGCCACCGTCTCCAATGCGCCGGCATATCCCAAGAAGTTGCCGATCGTTCTGATCGCGACGCTGGCGACGCTGCTGTTGTGCGCCGGCACGATCGCGACCGGCGAATTGTTACGCATGACGGCGCCGCAAGCGATGGCGTCGCCCGCCGCCGAGATCGTAGCTGCTGCCGCGTCTGCGGTTGATGCGCCGGCCGCAGTCGACGTCCCTGACGTCACAGCTTCAGTTGTCGCTGAATTTGAACCCGCAGCAGCGCCTATACTTGAACCAACATCCGCGAATGTGCCCGCGACGGCTCCCGATCCGGATATGGGAGGCGGCGAGCCCGAACCGGAAGCCCCGAGCCAAATCACCGAAATCGAGCGGCTCGCCCGGGATTTGCGCGATGCCGGTGATGCCGCCCGCAAGGTCACGGTCCTCGGGAGCGCCTCGAGCGAGAGCATCACGTGGACGGCGCTGCAGCTGGCGCGCCTGCTGGCCGCCGACGCAAAGGTCGTCGTGGTCGACTTGTCGGCGGCGCTGCCGACCATGGCCGCGGTCTCGGCCGACCCGATGGCGCCGGGGCTCGCGGAATTGATGCTCGGCGAAGCCTCGTTTTCGCAGATCATCACCAAGGATCGGTCGTCACGGGTTCATCTCGTGGGCGCCGGGCGCCCGGGCGCGGATCGCTCTTTGCTACAGTCTCCACGGCTCGCACTTGCGATCGACGCGCTGCTGCGGGTCTACGACCACTTGCTGCTCGACGCGGGCTCTGCCTCCGACTTGCCCGCGGAGTTGCTGACGGCGCAGGCGCGCGCCGTGGTCGTACCGGCGGCATCGATCAGCGCCGATGCGCGCAGCAAGATGTATGAGCAATTGAAGGCGGTCGGTTTTTCCGACGTGACGATGCTGAGCGCGCCGTCGTTGCCGTCGGATGCGGTAGATGATGCCGGTCAGCGGGTAGCGGCGGCCTGAAGCTGCTCGATTGTGCCGCTCGGGGGCAGGCTAGCGAAACGCGCTTCGCAGCCTTTGCGCCATCTGAAGCAATGCCGGATTGTGCTTCACCAGATGCTTGGCGCGGTTGAGCCCCGACATCGCAACTGCGGCAATCTTGCCGCGCGAGCTGAGAGGAACGAAGCTGTCGAAGATCGCCTCATCGTCCTTGCAGAACAGCCGCTTGTAGTCATCCGATCCGATCCCGAGATCAAGCGACCGGTAACCCTGGCCGGCATAGTGGTCGGCGATGCTGCGAAGCAGGATCAGCCCAGGGCTGTGGCGTGCACTCTCCGACATCGTGTAGGTATTGAACATCATCGAAAAGCGATGGCCGTCGGCGACGCCGGCGAAGATCGCGATGACCTCGTCGTCGCAATCGAGCGCGTGGATATCGATGGCGTGGCCGCCGCCGGCAACCGGCGCCGCACAGGCGCTGCGGATGAACTTTTCGACGCCGGGTTCAGCGAACACGTTCGGTAGCTTTTGCTCTGCCATCCGCAGCGGCTTGATACGGAAGAACGCATCGAGCAGCCGCGTGACCTCGGCTTCGGTGGAGGCCACGTAATAGCGGTAGCCTGGAAGGGCCTTGAGCTTGCGCTCTTTACCCTTGAGCCGGCCGCGAAACGATTTGCTGATCCATGTCTCGGGCGTTGCCCCGGGCACCATGACCATCAACGGGCAGCCATTGACCGAAGCCTGACCCGGGAGCATGGCCATCGGGTTCGGGAAATCGCGCCAGCGTTCGGGTTGTCGATGCAGCGTCAAGACGTCGACCTCGGAGCGGGCGCGCAGCGCCGATAGCAGCGCGTCGAGGTCGCCCGAGGTAGCGCTGGTCGCGAAATCACGATCCCACAGGCCCATGTTGAAAGTCGTGTGCTTGCCGCCCATGAAGCTCGCGGCGCGAACGCCATGTTCGTGCGAGAGGGAGAGCGGAAGCAGCATCAAAGGGCGGCGGTCCGCATCACTCGCAACCACGATGAAGGACTGAAGGTTTTCGCGTTGCCCGACCTGCCGTTGCCAGGGAGCGAGAAAATCGAACCGTTGATACGGCGTCGACAAATGTTGTGCGTCTTCGAGGCTGCGCCAGATAGGCTCTGCCCGACCGAGATCACATATAACGTCGACGGTCGCGATGCGGCTTGTTTTCGACCATACCGGCGCCTGCGCCGTTCGGTTTTCGATCGCGGCGGCGATGGTCATTGAAAAACCTGCTCAAAAGAAAATGTTTACATTTTTCAGCGTTCGGCGAGCTTTGCAAAGAAATGTCAACAAACAGTAAGGACAATGCTGCAGCGGCGAAGCGCAGTTCGATGCATGGAGGGAGACCAGACGTTGCCGTCCGACACCGGATTTTTGCAGCGCGTCAGGTTGGAACTCGCCTATTTCAGCGGCTACTCCCTGCTGGTGCAGAGATATACCGGCGGCGCCGGCGTGATCTTGCGGTTTCAGCGCGTGCGGCCGCGGCGCCGGTCGCATTTCCAGCCGACCAAGTCCTGGGAAATTACACCGGAATTCCTCGATCGAACGATCAGCGCGCTGAAGCGGTGGAACTTCGACATCATCAGCTTGGACGAGGCGTGCAGCCGGGCGGTTACGTTGGCCTCACCTCGGCGATTTGTTTGCCTGACCTTCGATGGCGCCTACAAGGACGTCATAACCTCAGCCTATCCGGTGTTGTCCCGACATGACGTGCCGTTCGCGGTCTATGTGCCGACGGCCTTTCCGGACGGAGTAGGCGAGGCATGGTGGCTCGCGCTCGAGGCTATCATCGCGCACGAAAGCCGCCTTAGTCTCGTGATCGACCGCGAGGAATTACGGTTCAGCATTGACGACAATTCCAGCAAATATCAGTTGTACCGCTTTCTCGAGAGCTGGATGCGCGCATTGCCGCCCGCCGAGCTTTCGTCGGCGATCAAAGATCTCTGCAAGCGATATTCGGTCGACCTCACCGCAATCTCGCGCGATGCCTCGATGGATTGGGATGATCTCGCAAAACTTGCGGCCGATCCGAAGATCACGATCGGCAGCGCGACCGTCAACTATCCGATCCTGTCAAACCTCGGGGATACCGCGGCCCGGCGCGAAATGGCGATGGGAGCCGCGGTGGCCCGGGCCGTGTTCCACCGCGAGATCAGGCATTTCGCCTATCCGTTCGGCGACGTCGGGTCCTGGCGCCGGCAACATGTTGCGATGGCTGCGGATGCGGGTTTTGTCAGCGCCGCGTCGGCGGTATCTGGCGTAGTCGAAACCGCGGGGCGTACCAACCTGCACGCGCTTCCGCGCATCAGTTGGGATGGCCGGCTGCGTTCGTTGCGCGCCATGCGCGTGATGCTGTCGGGCAGCGTGCTCCCGGGCCGGAGAATGGCCCACTCGATCAGACGCGGAGACATCGACCAGGAAGTGCAACCGGATGCCGCGCTTGCGCGATGGTCTTAGACGTCCGGTCGCAACATCCAGCTGACGATCGGCATTGCCGGCAGCACCCAGCCGATCCCGGCGACGACGTAGAAAACCGCCTGCAACAGTCCGGAATTCGCCAGCCATGGCATCTGCGCGGCCGCCATTCCCATCAGCGACCACACCACCACCAGGATCAAAAGGGCGATGGTTCCAAATAATTTGCGGGTGCGTATCGTCATGACAGAAATGTGCAATTCGCTGCGGATGCCCGGCTTGCGCGCGGGAAGGGGCGGACTATAACGGGCGCGCAAAGTCATTTAAATACAGCAGCCGCGCAAGTACAGCCCCGATGACAGCTAGTCCTGCACAGCAAAGCACTTATATCCGCGCTATCCGGTGGTGGCTGTTTTCGGTCGCCGCGTTGATCGCGGTCATGGTGCTGGTCGGCGGCGCGACACGTCTCACGGAATCCGGGCTTTCGATTGTCGAGTGGAAGCCGGTCACCGGGGCGCTGCCGCCGCTCAACCAGGCGGAGTGGGCGCAGGCGTTCGAGGCCTACAAGACCATCCCGCAATATCGCGAACTCAATGCCGGGATGGACCTGGCGCAATTCAAGTCGATCTTCTGGTGGGAATGGAGCCATCGGCTGTTGGGACGCGTGATCGGTATCGCTTATCTCTTGCCGTTTCTCTGGTTCCTGTGGCGTGGCGCGGTGCGGGCGGACATCGGCCGGCGGCTCTGGCTGATCTTCGGCCTCGGCGCATTGCAGGGGGCGGTCGGCTGGTGGATGGTGGCGTCTGGTCTTTCGACGCGCGTCGAGGTCTCGCAATATCGCCTCGCCACCCACCTGGTGCTGGCGCTTCTGATCTTCGCAGCGATCGTCTGGACCTTGCGTCGGCTGTCGAACCGGCCGCGATCGGCGGCGAGTGTGGCCGGGATCGCGCGGCTGAAGCTCACCAGCGTTGTGCTGCTGGTGCTGACGTTCGTGCAGCTTTATCTGGGCGGGCTGGTCGCCGGACTGCGCGCAGGCAAGGTCTACAACACCTGGCCCGATATCGATGGCGGGTTCATTCCATCCGCGGAACGACTGTTCTTCGAACAGCCGTGGTGGCGCAATGTGTTCGAAAATACCCTCACGGTACAGTTCGAGCATCGCATGACCGCCTATGCGCTGTTTTTGGTGGCGGTGCTGCACGCGCTCGACGCCGTTCGCATGCGCGCCGATGTCGCCGTGATCCGAGGCGCGTTCTGGCTCGTCGCCGCCATCGCGCTGCAAGCCACGCTCGGTGTCCTCACGCTGCTCAACCAGGTTCCGATTGATCTCGCGTTGACGCACCAGGCTGTCGCGATAGCGGTACTGACGTTCGCGATTTTTCAGGCCGAACGCCTGGCCGCACGGCAGCCGCAAGCCGCGCCGCGGAAGTTGGTCGTGCCGGTCGGCCAACCCGGCTGATTTGATCTATTCTACTCTTCGGATAGCGGCAACGATGTGCGTTTTTAACACTTTCTCGACTCGGATGACGACTTGACAAAGTCGTGTGGCGCGCAACGGCTTTACTTGGGTGCCTTGGCCGATAAATAAGTTAGCCGATAAATAAGATGAGCCAACAAAGGGTTCGTTCATGTCGTCCGCGTTCATCCAGGCTGCCGTCATCCTGCTTCGCGAGGGCCTCGAGGCCATGTTGGTGATCGCGGCGTTGGCCGGCTATCTCACCAAGGTCGGCGCGGGTCACCGCGTCCAGGCGCTCTATGGCGGCGCGCTCGCCGCGATCGGCGCCAGCCTGGTCGCCGCCTGGCTGTTTGCGGTGCTGAATTCAGGGGAGACCAGCGACGTGCTGGAGGGAATTATCATTCTCTTCGCCGCAGTCCTGATGCTCTATGTCAGCGGCTGGCTGATGGTGAAACAGAATCCGCGCGGCTGGCAGGATTACCTGGCGCAGAGGGTCGACAGTGCGCTGGCACGGGACACCGTCTGGGCGGTCGGAACGCTTGCCTTTCTCGCGGTCTTCCGCGAGGGAGCCGAAACCGTACTGTTCATCAACGCGCTCGCGACTACCGAAGGTGGATGGAGTGCGGGCCTGTTCGCCGGGCTCGGCGCCGCGACGGTAGGCCTTGTCATCCTGTTTTATTTCATCAACCTGATCGCGCAGAAAATCCCGTTACGTCCCCTGTTCATCATCACATCGGCATTCTTGTTCGCGATGGCGATCAAGTTCATCGGTGAGGCTATTCAGGAATTCCAGGAGCAGTCGATTCTGCCGTTCACGGAGTTGAAGAGCCTACGATGGCTCGACGCCATCGGTTTCAATCCGACACTCGAGGCGATTTCCCTGCAGTTGCTGGTGATCGTGTTTGCGCTCGCGACCTACTCGGTGGTGCAGCGAAACAGCCGCCTGACCCGTCGGGACAAGGCCGCGCGGGCCGGCGAAGCCCGAAGCCCTTAGCAATAGCCGTAAACGCCGCAGGCGTAAGGCAGACGATACCAATAGCTGAGATTCGGCCCTCCGTAATACGGGCCCTGATAGTTGTAGGAATGCGTCGAGCCGTAATAGCCGGGCAGGATCTGGGATCCGGGAAGCAGAGGCGTGGTGATCAGGGGCGGGATGTACGGCACAGCCCCGTCCGAGGGCGTGAAAAGCACGTCCGAATCCACCTCGACATAGCCTCGCCCGACATAAGGGGGCGGAGGCGCCTTGCGATAGATGGTGACGTCCGGAAGATCGGCAGCCCAAGCGGATCCGGCCGCAACAACCATGACCAGAACGGGCGTCATCAAACGCAGCAGCATGGCTAGGCTCCGAATCACCTGGCTGATTCAATGCCTCCATATGCCGGAAAGATGGTTAACGAGAGATTCCCGATTTTCGACTGGTGTCGAATTTGATGGGCGGTCAGGAGCTCAGTGCCTGCTCCAGGTCCGCGATCAGGTCCTCCTTGTCCTCGATGCCGATCGACAGCCGCACCACGTCGGGGGCCGCGCCCGACTTCACCTTGGCCGCGTCATCGAGCTGGCTGTGCGTGGTGGATGCCGGATGGATCACCAGCGAGCGGGTATCGCCGACATTGGCGAGGTGCGAGAACAGCTTCAGGTTCGAGACCAGGTTGACGCCGGCGTCATAGCCGCCCTTAAGGCTGAAAGTGAACACGGCGCCAGCGCCCTTCGGCGCATATTTGCGGGCCAGGTTGTTGTATTTATCCGAGGGCAGGCCGGCGTAATTGACCGACGCCACCGCGCGGTGGCCGGCGAGGAATTCCGCGATCGCCCGGGCATTTTCGCAATGCTTTTGCATGCGCAGCGGCAACGTTTCGATGCCGGTCAGAATCAGGAATGCATTGAACGGCGACAGCGCGGGACCGAGATCGCGCAGGCCGAGGACACGGCAGGCGATCGCAAATGCGAAATTGCCGAACGTCTCCTGAATCTTGATGCCGTGATATTCCGGGCGCGGCTCACTCAGCATCGGGTATTTATTGCCCTTCGACCAGTCAAAGGTGCCGGCATCGACGATGATGCCGCCGAGCGAGTTGCCGTGCCCGGCAAGAAACTTGGTCAGCGAGTGCACGACGATATCAGCGCCGTGGTCGATCGGCCGGATCAGATACGGTGTCGCCAGCGTGTTGTCGACGATCAGCGGCACCTCCGCCTTGCGGGCGATCGCCGAGATCGCTTCGATGTCGGTAATGCTGCCGGCCGGATTGGCGATGGATTCGATGAAAATCGCCTTGGTGTGCGGCGTCACCGCGCGCTCGAAGCTGCCGATGTCGTCGGGGTCGGCCCAGACCACGTTCCAGCCGAAACTCTTGAAGGCATGCGTGAACTGGTTGATTGAGCCGCCATACAGTTTGCGTGCGGCGATGAATTCGTCGCCGGGCCGCAGCAATTGCTGAAGCACAACGAGCTGCGCGGCATGTCCGGACGCCACCGCAAGCGCGGCAGTGCCGCCTTCAAGCGCGGCCACGCGCTCTTCCAACACCGCGTTGGTCGGGTTTCCGATGCGGGTATAGATGTTGCCGAATGCCTGCAGCCCGAACAGGGAGGCGGCGTGATCGGCGTCATTGAACACGAACGAGGTGGTTTGATAGATCGGCGTCACCCGGGCGCCGGTGGTGGGGTCAGGTTGCGCGCCCGCATGCACGGCGAGAGTCGAAAATCCCGGAAGACGATCAGTCATTCTTTTTCCTTTCCGACAATCTCATCGCTAGCGATCCGCGCGTCCGGATGCGGATGGAAGGATGAGTCATGGTGCGAGCTGATGTGACCTGATGGTTGAAGACAACGCGAACCAGAGGCCGCGCCATGCCAGACAATCGCGTCAGAGCCCGCCGCAGTCAAGGCGGCGCGATGTCTCGTTCATCGTTGTGATGGGTCGTGTTCGTTTTGGTGCGTAACCGGAATAATCGTCCCCAAGTTCATCTCAGGCGAGGTCGTTCTTGCTCTTCGCGGCGCGATCGGACGCGGTGGTCTCGCCGCCGCCCACGCTCATTCGGTTCAGCGAAAGCCGCATGCCCTGGGTCGGCATCGGCGCACGCTTCGAACTGAGCGTTCTCGAATTAACGCCCATCCACGAAATCTCCGAGGAGAGCCGGCCATATTCGATCTTGGGACAGCGGTTCATGACGACTGCGATACCGGCAGCCTCTGCTTTGGTTGCGGCCACGTCGTCGCGCGCGCCGAGCTGCATCCAGATCACCTTCGGCAAGGGCGTGAGTTTTAGCGCTTCATCGACCACCGGCATGATGTGGCTCGAATTCCTGAAAATGTCGATCATGTCGACCGGGCGGCCGATGTCGGCGAGCGAGGCGACAAACGGTTTGCCGAGCAGGCTCTTGCCTACATGGCCGGGATTGACCGGGATCATGTCGTAGCCGCGCTGCGCCAGATATTTGAATGCGAAATAGCTTGGCCGGACGTTGACCGGCGACGCGCCGACCATCGCGATGGATTTAACGCCATTCAGAATTTGGCGGATGTAAGCGTCGGGATAGGCGTCGTGGTTCATTCTAAAAATAATCCGTTATGTCATTACGAGAAGGCACCCGGACGAGGAGTCACCGGGTCTCGCCTTCGGCGCCCCCGATGATGGCGAAGGCGGAAGCAATCCAGTTTTTCCTGGAGCACTGGATTGCTTCGCTTGCACTCGTAACGACGGGAAAAGTGATATCACCCGTCCTGCCATTTCGGTTCACGCTTTTCGATGAAGGCTCCGATGCCTTCCTCGGCGTCGCGGGCCATCATGTTTTCGGTCATTACCTCTGCGGCATAGCGGTACGCGTCGGCCAAGCTCATTTCAGCTTGCCGGTAGAACGCGGCCTTGCCGAGCTTCACCGTGTAAGATGATTTCAGCGCCACTTTACGTGCGAGCATGATTGCCGCTTCGCGTTCGGTGCCGGATGCAACAACCCGGTTGACGAGCCCGATTTCGCGCGCCGTCGTTGCCGAAACGGGTTCGCCGGTGAGCAGCATTTCCATCGCCTGCTTGCGCGGCACATTGCGGGAGAGCGCCACCATAGGGGTCGAACAGAACAGTCCGATATCGACCCCCGGCGTTGCGAAAGTCGCGACTTCCGACGCCACCGCGAGGTCGCAGCTTGCGACCAATTGACAGCCGGCGGCGGTGGCGACCCCCTGAACCGCAGCGACGACCGGCTTTGGCAATTGCACGACGGCCTGCATCATCGCGCTACAGGCGGTCATGATCTCGGCGAAATAGGCTCGGCCGAGGTCGGTATCGGCGCGGCGCGCGGTCAATTCCTTCATGTCGTGACCGGCGGAAAAGGCCGGGCCATTGGCTGCGATGACCACCGCGCGCACGGTCGCATCACCGCCAATATCATCGAGCGCCGCGTGCAACTCCGCGATCAGGCCCTCCGAAAGGCTGTTGCGGGCACTGGGCCGGTTGAGCGTAAGCACGGTGACGCTGCCCAGGCTTTCGCGGATCAGGCTCGGCGATTGCGGCAGCGCGGCGCGGGCAGATTGGCCAGTCATCGAAATATCCGGTTGGGTGAACCCGTAACCTTGTAACCTTAGTGTAACAGACGGTTACAGGCGAGGGCAGGCGGAGCGATATGGCTATTGCAAAAATGACCGTGGCGGACTTGGAGGCATTTCTCCTCCGCGAGTTTCCCCAGACTTTCAGCGGCGGCGATATCGCGATCGAAAGCGCCGACGGCAATTCATGCCTGCTTCGGCAGCGCTACAGCGTGAGCATGCTGCGGCCGGGAGGTACGGTCTCGGGGCCGACGCTGATGGCCCTGGCGGATTTCGCCATGTATGTGGTGCTGTTATCGGCGATCGGGCCGGTCGGCCTCGCGGTGACGACAAACCTCAACATCAATTTCCTCCGCAAGGGCCAGCCGGGGCAGGATGTGCTCGCGGCCGCCCGTCTCTTGAAACTCGGCAAACGGCTCGCGGTTGGCGAGGTAAACCTGTTGTCGGGAACGTCGGCTGATCCGATTGCCCACGTGACCGCGACCTATTCCATTCCAAACACGTAGAGTTTTTAGAGGTAATATAGAACCATATTTATAAGCCTCTGTTTTCGCGACGATATTTATCGTCTTTCGGCATTGACGCGCGAGCGCGAGCTATTTAGAAACCGCGCAGTTCGGTGCGATTGCGCCCGATGTCTCCATTTCACGGATTTCTTCAGATGAAAACGTTTTCGGCAAAACCCGCCGAGGTGACGAAGAAGTGGGTGTTGATCGACGCCAAAGGTCTGGTGGTCGGCCGGCTCGCCTCCCTGGTCGCCATGCGCCTCCGCGGCAAACACCTTCCGATCTATACGCCCCATGTCGATTGCGGTGACCATGTCATCATCATCAACGCTGCGCACGCAGTGCTGACCGGTCGCAAGCGCGAGAACAAGGTCTATTACAATCACACCGGCTACATCGGCGGCATCAAGGAACGTACCGCGAAGTCGATTTTCGAGGGCCGCTTCCCCGAGCGCGTGGTCGAAAAGGCCATTGAGCGAATGATCCCGCGCGGGCCGCTGGGCCGCGTGCAACTTGGGAATCTGCGCGTTTATCCGGGACCGGAGCATCCGCATGAAGCCCAGCAACCCGAGAAGGTCGACGTCGCTTCGATGAACCGCAAGAACATGAGGGCCGCATAATTATGTCCGATACCATGCAGTCTCTCGACCAGTTGGCGTCGCTGAAGCCGGCGGCGCCGGAATCCCCGAAATACGTCAAGAAGGTCGACAAGTTCGGGCGCGCCTATGCCACCGGCAAGCGAAAGGATGCGGTTGCCCGCGTCTGGATCAAGCCGGGCGCCGGCAAGGTCATCGTCAATGCCCGTGAGATCGAGGTCTATTTCGCACGCCCGGTGTTGCGGATGATGATCCAGCAGCCGTTGGTCGCCGCGGCTCGCGCCGGTCAGTATGACGTGGTGTGCACCGTGACCGGCGGCGGCCTGTCGGGCCAGGCGGGCGCCGTGCGTCACGGGCTCTCGAAGGCGCTGACCTATTTCGAACCGGAGTTGCGCGGCGTCCTGAAAAAGGGCGGCTTTCTCACCCGCGACTCGCGCGTGGTCGAGCGCAAGAAGTACGGCCGTGCCAAGGCGCGCAGGTCGTTCCAGTTCTCGAAGCGCTAATTGCCTCGCTGAAATCTGCGACGATGAATTTCGGAAAAAGGGCACCTTCGGGTGCCCTTTTTGCTTTCGGCCGCGGATTTACCGGCTCAAGCGCGCATTTCTCGATGAGTTGTCGCAGTTTTTCTTGAAAACTTGCGGAGTGTCACAAACGGATTGCCAACACCGCTGCCCTAGCATTCGCCACCATGCCCGACGCATTTTTCAAGTCGGCGATTTCCGTAGACCTTTGGTTGGTAGCATATTCATGTTGCTTGACACTTCGACGCTTTATCTCGTCGCCACGATGGTTGCCGCCATGCTCGGCGCCATGCTGCTGTATTTCGGCAGGCAGGAGGGCATTTCGGCGCTGAAGTGGTGGGGAACCGCCTATCTGATCGGGGCTGCCTCCGTCGCGCTCTGGACGCTGGGTGGAACCGGGCTCGGCGGAACGCTTTCGCTGACCCTGACGGCCATCGGGTTCCTGGCTTGCGGCATGGTCTGGAACGCGGCGCGCGTATTTCACGGCCGCAAGCCGTTTCTGCCCGGCCTCGTTCTTGGGGCGATCGTCTGGGTCGCGACCGTCATGGCGCTCGCGCCCGACGCCTCCGCCACGCGTTCGACGATCGGCGCGGGCATTGTTGCCGTTTATGCGGCGCTGACGGCTGCCGAATTGTGGACCGAGCGCCGCAGGAAGGTGCAACGGCGTTGGCCGACGATTTTGGTGCCGATACTGCACGGCTTCGTCCTGATGCTGCCGATCCTGCTCGGCGATCTCCTGCTGCCGCATGACGGCGGATTTGCCGGCAGCATCTGGGCGACGCTGTTCTCCATCGAACTCGTTCTCTATGCGGTCGGAACCGTATTCGTCATCTTCATGCTGGTATCGGAGCGAGCGGTCACCGCGCACAAGACGGCGGCTTCGATGGATCCGCTGACCGGAATGTTCAATCGCCGCGGCTTCGCGGAGGCGACGTCCCGGGTGATCGAGCGCGAAGCGATCGCCGGTCGTCCCGTGACCGCGCTGATCTTCGATATCGATCATTTCAAGTCGATCAATGATCGCTTCGGTCATCCTGCGGGGGATGAAATTCTCAAGCTGTTCGCCACCATCGTCGTCAGCACCTTGCGGATATCGGACCTGTCCGGGCGAATCGGCGGCGAGGAGTTCGCGGCCCTGCTGCCTTGTTCGCTGGAGGAGGGCGTACTTGCGGCCGAGCGCGTCCGCGAGGCATTTGCCGATTTCGGACATTGTGGTCGAGGACGGCCCGGTAGAGACCACGGTGAGTATCGGGGTGGCCGGTGGTCCGGCAGGCACCGAGCTGGAGGTGCTGTTGGCGGCGGCCGACACCGCGCTCTATCAGGCCAAGCGCGGCGGCCGTAATCGCGTCGAGGCCGCCGAAGAGCTGCCGCTGTCGCTGGAGAAGTGGCGGCGAAAGACCGCGGGCCTGCCGGATCAGCCGGCACAGCGCGCAGGCATGGTCAGCATCGCGTAAGCCGCGAGCGAAACCGGTAACCCGCCCTTTACCATCACGCCTTATCCTCGGCACCATGGAGACGCCTCGCAGCCCGACTATCCGCGCCGCCCTGGTTTCGCTGGAAAACGCGGCGACATCGGCACGCGGGGGCTTTGCCTGCATGTTTTCGACATCCGAGGAATACGAGACCGCGTTGATATCGGAACGGCGCGCGCAGGGCCGGTACGACCAGCCGTCTAGCCCATGGCCGATCGTGATGTTCGTCGGTTGTTCGCTGATTGTCGCAGGCTCCGTGCTGCTGTTGAATTGACCGACCGGCGTATAGCGTGATGCGGGCGCCGTGAGGCACCTTTTTCTTGCCGGTCATCCGGGGTACACCCATCGGGCAGTTCTCCAGGAGAGGCCGTCATACCGATGATCACTGAAATCGCACAAATCGACATCAAGCCCGGCACCGAGAAAGACTTTGAAGCGGCGGTCGCCAAGGCCCGGCCGCTGTTCCTGCGCGCCAAGGGCGGCAAGGGCTTTGAGTTGCACCGGTCGATCGAGAAGCCTTCTCGCTACCGGCTGATGGTGAAGTGGGAGACGCTGGAAAATCATACGGTCGATTTTCGCGGCTCCGAGGACTTCGCGGCATGGCGTGGGCTGGTCGGGCAGTATTTTGCCGCGCCGCCCGAGGTCGAGCACACCGAGACGGTCGTGACCTCAGGCTGATACCCCAACGGCGGCGCTATCCGGGGACGTTTCCCCGGCCTTGAAATAGTCGATCATGACCTTCGCGATCGCCATCAGGGGCAGCGCCAGCGCCAGCCCCCAGATGCCGAACACGACGCCGAGCAGGATCTGGAACGCAAACAGCGTAGCCGGGGGTATGTCGAGCGCCTGACGCTGGATGATCGGCGTCAGGACGTAGCTTTCCAGCGCGTGCACGCCGAGGAAAAGAACGAACGCGCTCAGCGCGGCGACCCATCCGGAGGCGAGGCTCGCAAGCACCACGATCAATCCGGCGACCAGCGCGCCGACCGTGGGGATGAAAGCAAGCAGTCCGGCCTGGATGCCCAAAATGAAGGAACTCTGGATGCCGATGACGGCGAGCCCGATCCAGGTCACCAGGAAGACCGCCGCCATGGTCAGGATCTGCGCGATCAGCCAGCGCTCCAATGTGTCGCCGATGCGGTCGACGATGATGGTGGCACGCGCGCGCTGCCGCGCCGGCGTTATGAACAGGAGTCCGGAGCGGTAGACGCTCGGCTGTGCGGCGAAGGTCAGTCCGAGAAACAGCACGATAAAGAAATTGCCGACCGCGCTCACCGTGCCGAGAAGGAGTTTGAGCGTTTGGCTCACGATCGCGCCGCCGCTGGAGGCGAGGGCGTCCGCGCCTGGAAGGTTATGCGTCGGCGCCGCGCCAGGTGCAGCCGGAGCGGACGATGCTCCCGATGCCGGAGGCGGATTGGCGAGGTCGAAATAGCTGGTGTCGATCCCGTTGCGCTCGAGGAACGCTTTGACGTTGATCAACTGCGACTTGATGGTGTCGCTCAGCACCGTGGCTTGGCGGGCGATGGTGGCGCCGCCGAGAAAGACTACGCCCGAGAGCAGGCCCGCGAGCACCAGGCAGACGATCGTGAGCCGCAGCGCATGAGGCAAGCTTACCACCCGGCCCAGTATGTTGGTCATGGCGTTGAGCGCGACGCCGAGCAGCATGCCGGCGAAGATCAGAAACAAAGTCGCGGCGAAGGCCCAGGCGAAAAGCAATAGCGCCGCGAATGCGACGACGCCGATCCCGCCGACCGATATCGCCCACGCCAGATCGCCGCGGGCCTGAAGGCGATGATCAACCGGAACTGCCACGCTGCTTCCTTCTGGTTTCATTTCAACTCGCACTCTTTCGATAAAAGGTCGGCGGATCAAGGCCGATCCTTGCAGGGGCTGTCCGGGCGGCGCGGCGCGGCGAGGCGGCCAACGCGGGCTGTACGCGAAAATAGCATCGGGGCTGTGCCGGACTGCGTATTGATCCGTCCCCCGCTGCCGGGCATGATCTTTGTCACATGATTTAAATAAATAACCGCGGCACAAGAGTGGAAACCAGGCAATGAGGAGGCCGGTGGTCGGTGTGATCGGGAGCGCCCATCGCATCGAAAATCGATTCGCGACCCAGATGGTGGGAGAACGCAATCTCCGCGCCGTGGCGGACGTGGCGGGGGCGCTGCCGCTGATGTTCGCAGGATCGCCCGATATCACCGATATCGGCGCATTGTTGGATGCCGTCGACGGCGTGGTGCTGACCGGCGCCCGCGCCAACGTCCACCCGACGCGTTTCCGTACCGAACCGCATGTCCGGCACGAGCCCTACGATACGCATCGCGACGAGGTGGCGCTGGCTTTGTCGGAGGCCTGTGTCGCCCGGGGCATTCCGTTGTTCGGCATCTGCCGTGGGCTGCAGGAGATGAACGTTGCCTTCGGCGGATCGCTCCACCCCGAGATCCGTGAATTGCCCGGCCGCATGAACCACAGGATGCCGCGACTGGAGAACGGCGAAATCCATCCCGATCCAAACGTCATCTTTGCCGACCGGCACGATGTCAGCCTCGTTTCCGACGGCGTCTTTGCGCGGCTGCTGGGCTGCGAAACCATCCGCGTCAACTCGCTGCACGGCCAGGGCATCCTCGAGCCGGGGGCGCGGGTCGTGGTCGAAGGCATCGCCGAGGACGGCACCATCGAGGCAATCCGGATCGCCGATGCGCCGGGTTTTGCGCTCGGCGTGCAATGGCACGCCGAATATGATCCGCAGCGCAATCCAATCAACCGCGCGCTGTTTCGGGCTTTCGGCGAAGCACTGTTGGCCTGCCAGCGCCGTTAGCGCAAGAGCAGGGATCCGAAACCCGAGGCGTGGTTTGTTCATACGGCTGCTGAAACGTCGTGCTCTGTGCTCAGCTGGTACGATGGAGCGTTCGTCTACCTCCCGCGACACGAATGCGCCCCCCGGCAATGATGTTGATCGGTGTAGCCCGGATGAGCGAAGCGATATCCGGGAAGGACCACCCCGCATATCGCTACGCTCATGCGGGCTACGGCTGCTGAAACGTCGCGCTCCATGCTCAGCTGGTACGGTGGAGTGTGCGCTTACGCTCCCGCGACACGAATGCGCCCCCCGGCAATGAGGCTGATCGGTGTAGCCCGGATGAGCGAAGCGATATCCGGGAAGGATGCCCCGGATATCGCTGCGCTCATGCGGGCTACGGCTGCTGAAATGTCGTGCTCCATGCTCAGCTGTCACCGATGATGTTCATCGATGTAGCCCGGATGAGCGAAGCGATATCCGGGAAGGACGACCCCGCATATCGCTACGCTCATGCGGGCTACGGCTGCTGAAACGTCGTGCTCCATGCTCAGCTGTCACCGATGATGTTCATCGATGTAGCCCGGATGAGCGGAGCGATATCCGGGAAGGATTGCCCCGCATATCGCTGTGCTCATGCGGGCTACTCGCTGTCGCGATGGAGCGTGCGTTTACGCTCTCGCGGCATGATGCGCCCGAGTCTTGTAAATTATTCGCCCCAAAAGAAGAGAGGGCGCGGCGCGACCCTCAAACGAGGGCGCGGCGATCCCAAGAGGGACGCAACGCGACCTCAAGTGAGGGCGCGGGAAACGCCGGGTGCACGGTGCACCCGCAGCCCGTGTGCAACGGGTAGTAAGCACACGGTAGTCACCACAGGTTCACCGAAAACACCCGGCGTTTCCTGCGCGATGGTTTTAACGGCTTATGGCGCGCTCTTCCCGGCGACGAATTCGTCTTGCCACCGTCACCGGCGGATTAAGGTGCATCGAAGCCCGGTTGGGCTCGTACACCTCCGCCGGTTTAGCACCAGCAACGGGTGCCGGAACCACACGCTTTTGCCGTCCGCAGCGACCTCGACCGATCCGCGGGTCGGCCATGTGCTGCCGACCGCATTTCAGTCGAGGCGTTGAAGCGCCGTTCGTCCACGCGCCGGCGAAATGCTCACGGACTTTCGCGCAATGGAAAATCCGCCCTGCAATCCCCTCGCGCGACGACGCTGCCGCGTCCACCGCATCCCATCCCAACGTTCGTGACGATCGCGATACGCCCCTCGTGAGGGATGAGACGCGCGGGATAAGCCGGTGATTTGGGTCGGAAGAAAAGAGGAAATATTTTTAAGGTCAATGCTGGACAGGCCGCAAATCACTTCTGCCTAGGATAAAGGCACTCCTAAGAAACCTGTTCACGCGGTTTTGCGCGGTTTCCTATAACAAACAGCATTGCTCCACCGAGTGCCGACCCATACACCGCGCGCGCATGGTCAATATGCTGACGGCGCGTCAGCCCATGGCCTTGATGTCCAGAACCGCACGATCACCAAAGCATCAACGGACGATGAATTTCGTCAGAGCCTCGCAGGCTTACCAGTTACATCAGGAGTGCCAACTTGGTCCAACGCCCCGATCGCAAACTCGTCGCTCTCATCACCGGTGCCTCCTCCGGAATAGGCAAGAATGCCGCCCTATCCCTGTTGGCGGAGGATTATGTTGTCTATGGCGCAGCCCGTCGGGTGAAGCGAATGGAGGATATCGTAGCGCGGGGAGGCCATGCCATAGAGATGGACATAACCGATCAGGCATCGGTAGAAGCAGGTGTGGACCAAGTTCTCGCCGAGCAAAAGCATATCGATATTCTGATAAATGCGGCCGGTTACGGTCAATATGGTGCGATCGAAGATGTGCCCCTCGAGGATGCGCACCGTCAGCTCGAAACCAACTTATTCGGCAACGCTCGCCTCATTCAGCTGGTGCTGCCGTACATGCGGGCGCAGAAATTCGGGAAAATCTTCAACGTCACGTCCGTCGGCGGCAAGATCTACACGCCGATGGGCGGTTGGTATCACACCTCGAAGTTCGCGATGGAAGGCTACAGCGACGTGCTGCGGCTCGAGGTCAAGCCGTTCGGTATCGATGTGATTGTGATAGAGCCGGGCGGCACAGCCTCCGAATGGGGTAGTATAGCGATACGCGAAGCCCAGCGGGTCTCGGGTGCAGGCGTGTACCGCGATCTTCTTGCAAAATACGTGAAGATTCAGACGAACACCAAGGGCACTCCACCAGACCTGATATCCAAGCTGATCCTCAAGGCATTGCACGCGCGCCGGCCGAAGACGCGATATCATGCCGGTCAGCTGGCCGGACCGATCCTCTTTCTACGCCGTCACCTGTCGGACCGCCTGTTCGACCGTTTGGTCATGGCCGCGTTTCGATAGGACGTCGCACATAGAGCCATCGCCCGATCATTCAATTTGGGGTGAGGATAAGGTTCCCGTGACAGTTGTAGTTGCCCTGTAATCACCCTGTAGCCGTATGCAGCTAATCGCACGCGGCGGCTATCCCGGCCGTTAGGAGACCAAAAATTGCGTAGAATTCTTGCCTCGTTATGCCTTCTCATGACCATCGGCACGGCAACGGCAGCCGAACCTACGAGCGACGACAAGGCGAGAGTCGTGTCGCTCGTTAAAGAGGCCGTCGATGCCTGGAGCCGCAACGATATCGAGGGGGCCAAGCGCCATATGTCACCCTCGGTCGTTCTTCTCGACAGCACCGCGCCGTATATTTTCCAGGGGCCGACGGCCGTGGCGGATTGGGTGAAAGCCTATGCCGTCGAATCGAAGGCCTTGGACATCTCCGATTCCTGGCAGACGCTCGGCGAGCCAACGGAAGTCGATGTCGACGGCACGCACGCCTATGTCGTCTTGCCGGCCGTCTATGGCTTCAAGCAACATGGCGAGCCGGTCCGGGTAAACGCGACCGTTACGGTGGTGCTGGGAAAGTCCAGCAAGGACTGGAGCTTCCTGGCCTGGAACTGGGCCCCCAACGGCAAATAAATCGCGGGGACGTATGACCCGCGGCTTCGCGGCGAACACGAGTCCCGGGCCTGCTTACGGCCGCAGCAAAATGTGGATCGAGGGATTTGTTTTATAACACCCTCGACCGCGCATAGCGGTCGGCATGAACAACGAGCTCGATCAGGGAGCGCGCCGGGAAGCGCGCGCTGTATTACGTTTTACTATTACTTATTACGGTGACAGTGCACTTAATTCGATCAATTCGTTGGGCTTCCTTCCGATCACGCTATTACGGCGATAAATGGAAACGCGACGTCACGGGCGTGCAGGGAGCGGCCCGGGCGGCTAGTGCCCGAGGGAAATGCTGTCGACCCCGGGCGAGCACGCGATAGAAAATGGGACCGCACGTTGCGGCGCTTTATTACGTGCACTTAATTCGATCACGCCAACCAAGTGCACCGTCACCGCAACAGGCCTGATGAAATGACGTCGCCATCCATTCAGACGGCGTACCACCCTTCCGGAAATGGAATAAACGGCCAAGCCGTTTGATTGTCGTTCGCTGCCTTCCACGGAACGACGGAAACCGCGTCGGTTCTCAAAGTTTCCAGCCAAAGTGCGTCAGTCAATATGACGGTGTGCACCTGGTCAAACTCGGCTTCGCTCACATTCTCACCGCACAACATGCCAGCTTGAACGAGGTATTACAGGATCGGGCGGGCATGTTCCAAGACGAGAAGTGTTACCTTTGAAACATGCGTCGGCCAGTTCGTATCAAAGAACGTCGCGTCGTGATTTATCGCGAGGGGCGCGTTTCCAATCTTGGCGGCGAATGAGCAGGGGAAATGCTGCCTTCTTTGAACGAAGATGCGAAAGAGGAATTACACAATTACGGTGACAGTGCACTTAATTCGATCGATTTCGTGGGCTCATCCGCTAATTAAGTGCACTGTCACCGTAATTGCGTAATCGCGCGCAATCGGTAGTCGGGGCCGCGCAATTCGCTCGGTCCGGCCTTCACGCAGCGTCTTCCATCAAGGCGCCAAGCCGGTCATCGTGGGCGATCGTCAGAACAATAGCCCGTAGGTTCTCCGACCATTTGGCGCCATATAGCGAGACAATGGTCTTTTGCGCCGTCTGCCAATGCTTCCGGCCTTCGCGGAATTTCTTGCGGCCGCGATTTGTCAGGACAACCCTTTGCGTGCGCCGATCCAACTCTCCGCGACGCAGGGCGACATAGCCGTCCCGAACCAGCGGCCGAAGTGTATGACCGAGTGAAGATCTGTCCGACACCATCGCTTCGGCGAGCTCCGACAGTGTCGGCAACTCCGATCGGGAGGCGAGCTCGGACAGAATGGAACATTGCGTCGAGCGCAGGCCGCTCGGCGCGAGCGCGTCGTCATAAAGCTGCGTGAGGCGCCTCGACGCCTTGCGCACCGAGGTCGCGAAACATGTTCCCTTTTTCACTTTGGTCTTCCCGGAAATCGGCATCGTCATTCACCCGCCACATCATTTCAGCGAATTATGGGCATATGCCCTTATGTTCAAGGGCGGTCCAAGAAGAAAAGTGTTGGAAACGGAAGGGAATCGCTCCGAAGCGGGAAGTCGCCATCACGTTTGCGCGGAATCGTATTTGTAACTTTGCATCGTCGGATTTTACCCATAAGAGCACGCTGAGCTCTTGAGGTGAAATCTTGCGCCGAGACGTGTTGTTTTTGGTTGTCTACGCTTGCGCAGTTGGATTGGTGGTTTGGGCGGCGTTCGAAATAAGTACAAGCGCGACACCACGGAGGTGCGTGGAGCGGGTTGGCAACGAATGCGTAAAGGAAATGCCGCCGATTTTGGACGAGGACGCGATAGCGAAGAAATGGGATCGCATGTTGCGGCGCCTGGGATTGGACTTTTGATGAAGAGGTTGGTTTTGATTTCGGGTGTTGCGGTTTCCGGCGCTGCCGCAGAGCCTTGGCTGGCCGGGACCTGCAAATACATTGGGGAATAAGGCCGACCCGAACGTCCATGGGGAACACCGTCGGTGACGGATTCGTCTTTGCACCCTTGCCGGCGGACTAAAGGTTTTGCCGGACCCGGTTCAGCCGGCTCGTCCGCCAGAGACATCCGGCAAAGACAAAAGGCGCCCCGTTCGGAGCGCCTTTTTCGACTTTCGAAAACCGGATGTTTGAGGGGCTTGGCCCCGCGAACACGATCAGAGCGAATAGTACATTTCGAATTCGACCGGATGCGGGGTCATCTCGAAGCGTTCGACTTCGCTCATCTTCAACTCGATGTAGCTGTCGATGAAGTCGTCGTCGAACACGCCGCCGTTCTTGAGGAACGCGCGATCCTTGTCGAGGTTTTCCAGCGCCTCGCGGAGCGAACCGCACACGGTCGGGATCTGCTTCAGTTCTTCCTTCGGCAGGTCGTAAAGGTCCTTGTCCATCGCGGGACCCGGATCGAGCTTGTTCTTGACGCCGTCCAGACCGGCCATCAGCATCGCCGCGAAGCCGAGATAGGGATTGGCCATCGGATCGGGGAAACGCACTTCGACGCGCTTGGCCTTCGGGTTGGCGGTATAGGGGATGCGGCAGGAGGCCGAGCGGTTACGCGCGGAATAGGCCAGCAGCACCGGCGCTTCGTAACCCGGAACCAGGCGCTTGTAGGAGTTGGTCGAGGGATTGGTGAAGGCGTTGATCGCCTTGGCATGCTTGATCACGCCGGCGATGTAGGACAGGCAGGTCTCCGAGAGGTCGGCATATTTGTTGCCGGCGAAGACCGGCTTGCCGTCTTTCCAGATCGACTGGTGGCAGTGCATGCCCGAACCGTTGTCGCCATAGACGGGCTTCGGCATGAAAGTGGCGGTCTTGCCGTAGATATGCGCGACCTGGTGGATGCAATATTTGTAGATCTGCATCTGGTCGGCCATCAGCGTCATCGTGTCGAACTTCATGCCGAGTTCGTGCTGCGCGGACGCCACTTCGTGGTGATGCTTTTCGACCTTGACGCCCATCTTGGCCATCGCGCCGAGCATTTCGGACCGCATGTCCTGCACCGAGTCCTGCGGCGGTACCGGGAAGTAGCCGGCCTTGGTGCGGATGCGGTGACCGAGGTTGCCGCCCTCATATTCGGTGTCCGAATTGATCGGCAATTCCGAGGAGTCGAGCTTGAAGCCGGTGTTGTAGGGAGTGGTCTGGAAACGGACGTCGTCGAACACGAAGAATTCGGCTTCCGGCCCGAAGAAAACCGTATCGCCGATGCCCATCGACTTGACCATGGCTTCGGCCTTCTTGGCCATGCCGCGCGGATCGCGGTTGTAGGGCTCGCCGGTGGTCGGCTCCAGCACGTCGCAGGTGATGACCATGGTGGTTTCCGCGAAGAACGGGTCGATCGTCGCGGTCACGGGATCAGGCATCAGGCACATGTCGGATTCGTTGATCGCCTTCCAGCCCGCGATCGATGAGCCGTCGAACATGGTGCCCTCGGCGAAAATGTCGTCGTCGATCATGCTGACGTCGAAAGTCACGTGCTGCCACTTGCCGCGTGGATCGGTGAAACGCAGGTCGACGTATTTGACGTCGTTGTCCTTGATCGACTTCAGGACGTCTTTGGCGGTCTTCATGAGCACCCCTTATGGATTACTGGAATCGTGGTCTGGCCGCAGGCGGCGACCAACGGTCATTGCTCAATACAATTGGGTCGTGGCCAACACAATATCCCCCGAAAAGGGCGGGGATATCGGCAGGCATCAGATGGCGTCGAGCCCGGATTCCCCCGTTCGGATGCGAATGGCTTCCTCGATGTTGGACACGAAGATCTTACCGTCGCCGATGCGGCCGGTCTGGGCCGCGCGCCGGATCGCCTCTATCGCCTTCTCGACCAGGTCATCGGAGATCACGATCTCGATTTTAACCTTGGGCAGGAAGTCCACAATGTACTCTGCGCCACGGTAGAGTTCGGCATGCCCTTTCTGCCGTCCGAATCCCTTGGCTTCGGTGACGGTAATGCCCTGCAATCCGACTTCCTGAAGTGCCTCCTTCACCTCGTCGAGCTTGAACGGCTTGATGATGGCTTCTATTTTTTTCACTGAAGTCTCCCGGGCATTCGATATTCGTGAGTGCAGATATAGAGGTAGCGCCTGTGGGCAGGGTGGCCGACGGGCTGGCGTGCATTATGGCCGATGAACCGGACGATCCGTCGCGAGATTGCGGGCTGGCTGTCGGCCAGAGTTGGCTTCCCCAAAAGCAGGGTCTATGCCAAGTTGATGGGCCGCCTGTTTTTGGAACGTTATCAGACTTTTAACGCGGATCCTTTGGAGATTGCCGTGAGCGGCTACAATATCGGCAGCTCACCAATTAAGCAAACGGATCAAAATGTGTGCAGGTGCGGGCAACCACGTCTGCACGCTGTCAAGAAAATGCCTCAGCATGAGGCGGTTGTGTTGGGAATCTGCCATGGAAATTCTGACCACCGCTGAAATGGAGCGCGCCGACCGGCTCACCATTGCGGCAGGTACGCCCGGCTTCGCTCTCATGATGAGCGCGGGGCAGGCCGTTGCACAGGCAGCGATGGACCTTGCGGAGGAGGGGCCGATCCTGGTGGTTGCCGGCCGCGGCAACAATGGCGGCGACGGCTTCGTGGCAGCGGCGGAGCTTGCGGCGCGCGGACGCGACGTCTCGGTCATCCTGCTGTGCGAGCGCGACAGCCTGCAAGGCGACGCGGCGTCGGCCGCGCGCGGCTGGAAACATCCGGTGCTGCCTTTCAATCCCCAGGCCATAGGCCGGCCGGCGTTGATCATCGATGCGCTGTTCGGCGCGGGTCTCAATCGCCCCGTGAAGGGCGAACCGTACGATATGATCGAGGCGATCAACGCCAATGGCGCGCCGGTTCTCAGCGTCGATCTGCCCAGCGGGATCAACGGCACCACCGGGGCGGTGATGGGGATAGCTATCCGCGCCGCGGAAACGATCACTTTCTTCCGCCGCAAGCCGGCGCATCTGTTGTTGCCGGGCCGGCTGCATTGCGGCCGGGTTCGGCTGGCCGACATCGGAATCGACACGCGGGTGCTCGGCGAAATCGCGCCGAAGACGTTCGAGAACACCCCGCAGGTGTGGCGCGGCGCCTTTCCGGTGCCGCAGATCGACAGCCACAAATACGCGCGCGGTCATGCGATCGTCGTCTCCGGCGATATCACCGCAACCGGCGCGGCGCGGATGTCGGCACGCGGCGCGCTGCGGGTCGGTGCCGGACTCGTAACCCTGGCCTCGCCGCGGGAAGCAATCGCCGTCAACGCCTCCGCACTGACCGCCGTGATGCTTCGGGCGGTCGACACCGCGGTCGAGTTTGGCGAGATGCTGGCCGATAAGAGACTTAACGCCTGCGTGATCGGGCCGGGGGCCGGTGTTGGCGGGCGCACGCGGGATTTCGTCCTGACCGCTTTGGCTGCAAGCCGACTGCTCGTGCTCGACGCAGATGCGTTGACGAGTTTCGCCGACGCACCGGACCGGCTGTTCGAGGCGGTCAAGGCATCGCCCGATCGGCACGTCGTGTTGACACCTCACGAAGGCGAATTTCCGCGTCTGTTCAGCGACATCAGCAACAAGCATCCACTTCGCTCGAAACTTGAACGGGTGCGCGCCGCCGCCGAGCGTTCCGGCGCGGTGGTGCTGCTCAAGGGGCCGGACACGGTGGTGGCTTCGCCGGATGGCCGCGCCACCATCGCCGCCAACGCACCGCCGTGGCTTGCAACCGCAGGCGCCGGCGATGTGCTGGCGGGGATGATCGGCGGATTGCTGGCGCAAGGCGCGCCGCCGTTCGAGGCGACCTGTATCGGGGTCTGGATGCACGGCGAAGCGGGCCAAGAGGCCGGTCCCGGCCTGATCGCGGAAGATCTGCCGGAAGTGCTGCCGGCCGTGTTCCGGCGCCTCTACGATGCGTTCGACATAGAGTATTGAAGCGCGCGATGTTCGCCGGGTGATGTGGGCGGCCGCTCACACCGGGTATTTTGTCGCCACCGCGAGCTGCGAATGGCGGGGATAGAAAGGGTTATCCCGATCGGCTCATGCGACGCTGTACCACCGCACCAGGCGCGGCGCGGCCCAATCGGTTGCCATTGTCTCCAGGAGCCAGCGCCCGGCATGTTCGGCGACGAACGCGATGCGTTGGGTTTGGCCGGCCTCGACCGCCAATGTGTCCAGCCAAAACGGCTTCCAGCCGTCATCGAGCCGGTCCAGCAGCCTGAAATGATGTCCATGAAGGTGAAAGACGGTTGTCGCATCGGCGCGGTTGGCCAGGGCCAGCACGACCGTGCGGCCGGCCTTCGCCGAGAAAGCGGGCGCCGCCGACGCCGTGAAATCGGTGGGCCGGACCCAGTCGGCCGGGGACGCGCCGAGCGGCAGATCGACGCGCAGGGCAGCCTTCAAGTCGAGCCTGATCGGTAGGCCGTTCGACGGCAGCGGCGGGGCAACGCCAAGCGGGGCGGCGCGGACCGGCGCTTCGGCCGACGCAATTAGCCTAACCATCGGGCGCGCCTCGGTTCCGTCATGCAGAAGGATGGACGACGTTGAGCCCGGGGCGGCATCGATGAAGGCGTCCAGCCTGGCTCCAGGCGCGAGCACCACCGCGCCGTTGCGCGCCAGAAACGGCTCTGCCGGCTGTCCGTCCAACGCCATCACCCAAGGCGAGGCGTTTTCGATTTTTAGAGCAATAACATTGCGCTGAAACCCGTTGATGAAGCGGAGCCTCAGACGGTCGTGGGCGCGGGCAGGGATGTCCAGCGTCCGAACTCCGTTGACGGTATAAATCGGGGCGGTTCCCTTGGGGGCGATGCCCGGGGCGATCGCGGTACCGTCGGCGCGGAGACGCCAGTCCTCGAACAGCAGGACCTCGTCGCGGTCGACGCCGACCGCCTCGCTTTCGGCGATAACCAGAGGGGCTCCCCGCGAGGGCCGATCCTGACCGTCGCCGAGGAGGCCGGGGTCGCAAAAGAAGGTGCCGGCCTGGCGCAACGGAATTGCGAAGGAGTCCTTTGCTCCGGTCGCGAGAGGCCGGCGCGCCGCGAGCGGCTCGGCCGCCGAGGCTCCGTCGATCCCGCGCCAGTTGAGCGCGGTCGCGACCGGCAGATCGTTGCCGAACTGGATTTCCTGGAAATCGCCGCGGCGGAATCGAAGGTCGGGACCATCAAGCGACCAGATCGCGGTGTCGGGTCCACCCGGGCGAAGCGAGATGGTCCGGGGACCGGCCCTCACGATGCGGGTTTGCGTTGCCAAAGCCGGCATGGGAGGCAAGGTGGCGGCAACAGCCGCCGCCCCGAATCCCCTCATCAATTCGCGTCGGTCAATCGGTCGAATGCGATCTGCCATGAAAGATGCGGATCATTTTCCGCTGGATATGTCCAGTTGCCGCAGCTACAGCCGGGAAGCCTAACGGCCATTTTTTTGCTGCGAAACGGCGGGCCCATGCTATAAGCCCGCCGCTCGCGGCATCGCGGCCGGATATGATGCTATCGGCGGGCGTGGCGGAACTGGTAGACGCGCTGGATTTAGGTTCCAGTGACGAAAGTTGTGGGGGTTCGAGTCCCTCCGCCCGCACCAAGCGCTTTCAGCGTTTGCATGACGATTACTGGAGAACTTGTCCTCGCCGGGGCGGGTTAGCCGAACCACCGGCGCAGACTTCTAAAGTCGGGCGTCGAACAGATTTACAATGTCCTCGCCGTCAGGCCGGACCAAGCGGAAGAAGATTGACACCATGCAGGTCACAGAAACCCTGGCTGAGGGATTGAAGCACGAATTCCAGATCAGCGTTCCCGCATCCGATCTCGATGCCAAGGCGGACGCCCGTCTCGACGATCTCAAGGGCAAGGTTCGCCTCAACGGCTTCCGCCCGGGCAAGGTACCGGTCAGCCACCTCAAGAAGGTCTACGGCCGCTCCGTGATGGCCGAGACGGTCGAGCAGACGATCCGCGATACCAATTCGCAAATCTTCACCGAGCGCGGCTTCCGCCTGGCGACCGAACCCAAAGTCACGATGCCGACTGAGGAGAAGGCCGTCGACGACATCCTCAACGGCAAGTCCGATCTGACCTACACGGTTTCGATCGAGGTCGTGCCTCCCATCCAGCTGGCTGACTTCAAGAGCTTCAGCGTCGAGAAACAGGTCGTCGACGTGACCGACGGCGATGTCGATGAGGCGATCAAGCGCATTGCCGACCAGAACCGCACCTATGCTGCCAAGGCCGAGGGTGCGAAGGCCGAAACCGGCGACCGGGTCACGATCAACTTCAAGGGCTCCATCGACGGCACGCCGTTCGAAGGTGGCACGGGCGAAAACATCCAGGTCGTGATCGGCACCGGGCAGTTCATCCCCGGCTTCGAGGAGCAGCTGGAGGGTATCGCCGCCGGCGAGACGCGCACGTTGAAGGTGTCCTTCCCCAAGAACTACGCCAGCGAGAAGCTTGCCGGCCAGCCGGCGGAATTCGAAACCACGGCAACCTTGGTTGAGGCGCCGCAGGAGACCGTGATCGATGACGAGTTCGCCAAGTCGCTCGGCCTCGAATCGCTCGACAAGCTGAAAGAGGCCGCGCGTGCGCGGCTGACGGCTGAATTCGCCGGCGCCACGCGCCAGCGGGTCAAGCGCACGCTGCTCGATCGTCTCGATGAAACCCATCGCTTCGAGGCGCCGCCGTCGCTGGTCGAGGAAGAATTCCGCCTGATGTGGAGTTCGATCAAGGCGGAGATGGAATCCAACGGCAAGACGTTTGCCGACGAGGAAACGACCGAGCAGGCCGCCGAAGAAGAGTATCGCAAGATTGCCGACCGCCGGGTGCGGCTCGGCCTGGTGCTGTCCGAGATCGGGGAAAAGAACAAGATCACGGTCACCGACGACGAAGTCAGCCGGGCCGTGATCGAGCGCGCCCGCCAGATGCCGGGCCGCGAGAAGGAAGTCTGGGACTTCTATCGCAATAATGCCAATGCGCTGGCCCAGCTTCGTGCGCCGATCTATGAGGACAAGGTCGTCGATTTCATCCTCGAGCTCGCCACCGTGACCGAAAAGAAGGTGAGCCGCGAGGAGTTGCTCAAGGACGACGAGGCGGAGAAGGCGACAGCCTGACGGCAGCGGCCTGTTAAGCATGTGGGGCGAAAGGGGCACGGCGACGGAAAGCGTCGCTATGCCACGCCGGCCGAATCAGCTTCAACTGGAATGCTTCCACAGGATGTTGGCGCGGGCTTGTCCCGGCTGAATTGACCCATATCTGTGCGTTGTCTTTAAAGTCCTGCATCACGAGGCGTTCGTCCGCGCCGGGCAAGCAAAGTTCAGCCTACCTTGCCAATGGATGTCGCTCCGCAAACCTTTAGGTGATTAATGCGCGATCCGGTGGAAACCTACATGAACCTCGTCCCGATGGTGGTCGAACAGACCAATCGCGGTGAGCGCGCCTACGACATTTTCTCTCGTTTGCTGAAAGAGCGCATCATCTTCGTGACCGGACCGGTCGAGGATGGGATGTCGACGCTGACGGTCGCCCAGCTATTGTTTCTCGAGGCGGAAAATCCGAAGAAGGAAATCTCGATGTACATCAACTCGCCCGGCGGGGTGGTGACGTCGGGGCTCGCGATCTACGATACGATGCAGTTCATCCGTCCGCCGGTGTCGACCCTGTGCACGGGGCAGGCGGCGTCGATGGGGTCGCTGCTGTTGGCGGCGGGACATAAGGATATGCGCTTCTCCCTGCCGAATTCGCGGATCATGGTGCACCAGCCCTCCGGCGGCTTTCAGGGCCAGGCCACCGACATCATGCTGCACGCGCAGGAAATCCTGAACCTCAAGAAGCGGCTCAACGAGATCTACGTCAAGCACACCGGGCAGACTTACAAGGCGATCGAGGACGCGCTGGAACGCGACAAGTTCCTTACCGCCGAGATGGCCCGGGACTTTGGGATTGTCGATAAGGTCATCGACAAGCGCTCGGAGGAGTCGACCCCGAAAACCCCGTAGCGTTACGAGGGTGACCGGTGCGCCGCCTCCCACGACGGCGGCCTTCGCGGCAACGACCGGCGTGGGGGTATCTTGGTGTCCCGAATCGGCATTGAGTTCCGCTTTCGTGCCGGTCGGCAGCGTGGCAATCAAGCAACGCCAGCCTGTTTTCGGCATCTAACGCTCGCGTGATTGCCGCAAATCACGCTATTGTCACAGGCGCCCGGCGACGGTCTGGTTAGGGAATTCTTGATAGTCGGCTGGCAGCATGGTTGGCTAGGGTGGGTAGGCTATGATCTTGGGGGATTCGAATTGGCCGCGGTTTGCGGTATCAGAGGTGTAGGGTCTTTTTTGGTACGGATTTTGCTCTATCTATCATTTACTGGCGATTAGTGCCGAAATGGGACGATCGGGCACAAGGGATCGAACGGCGGACGGAGAAAAGAATGAGTAAGGTCGGCACGAGCAACTCCAAGAACACGCTATATTGCTCGTTCTGTGGCAAGAGCCAGCACGAAGTCCGCAAATTGATCGCGGGCCCCACCGTGTTCATCTGCGACGAATGCGTCGAATTGTGCATGGATATCATCCGCGAGGAGAACAAATCCTCGTTGGTGAAGTCGCGGGACGGTATCCCGACCCCAAAGGAAATCTGCAAGGTTCTGGATGACTACGTGATCGGGCAGAGCCACGCCAAGAAGGTGCTCTCCGTTGCCGTTCACAACCACTACAAGCGCCTGAACCATCAGACCAAGCACAACGATGTCGAGTTGGCGAAATCCAACATCCTTCTGATCGGTCCCACCGGTTCGGGCAAGACGCTGCTGGCGCAGACGCTGGCCCGGATTCTCGACGTGCCGTTCACGATGGCTGACGCGACGACGCTGACGGAAGCAGGGTATGTCGGCGAGGACGTCGAGAACATCATCCTGAAGCTGCTGCAAGCGGCCGACTACAATGTCGAGCGCGCGCAGCGCGGCATCGTCTATATCGACGAGATCGACAAGATCAGCCGCAAATCCGACAATCCGTCGATCACCCGGGACGTGTCGGGTGAAGGCGTGCAACAGGCGCTTCTGAAGATCATGGAAGGAACGGTGGCTTCCGTTCCTCCGCAGGGCGGCCGCAAGCATCCGCAGCAGGAATTCCTGCAGGTCGACACCACCAACATCCTGTTCATCTGCGGCGGTGCGTTCTCGGGCCTGGAGAAGATCATCTCCGCGCGCGGGCGCTCGACGTCGATCGGTTTCGCCGCGCAGGTGCTGGCGCCGGAAGATCGTCGCACCGGCGAAATCTTCCGCCACGTCGAACCGGAAGATCTCTTGAAATACGGGCTGATTCCGGAGTTCGTCGGCCGGCTGCCGGTCGTTGCAACGTTGGAAGATCTCGACGAGGTTTCGCTGAAGAAGATCCTGACCGATCCGAAGAACGCGCTGGTGAAACAGTATCAGCGGCTGTTCGAAATGGAGAACATCGAGCTGACTTTCGCCGACGAGGCGCTTGGCGCGGTTTCCCGCAGAGCGATCGAACGCAAAACCGGTGCGCGGGGGCTGCGTTCAATTCTCGAAAGCATCTTGCTTGAAACCATGTTCGATCTTCCCGGTCTCGAAGGCGTCGAAGAGGTCGTGATCTCACGCGAAGTGGTGGAAGGAACCGCCCGGCCGCTGTACATCTATGCCGATCGCTCCGACCGCGCGGTGGAAACCAGCGCCAGCGCGTGATCGCGCCGGCGAGCTTCGTTCAGAGTATTGCAGAAAGAGGGCTGCGGGGGACTGATCCCGCAGCCTTTTTTCGTTTTGTCATTGTTCGCGTTAAGCCCTAATTGACGGGCATTTCTGAGACTTGACACCCCCAAAGCCGATAGCCACTTTATCTCATCAGTGGCGGAAATCGCGTTTGAGATTCGTCCCTCGACGATCCAGGGAAGCAGGCCGTAACAAGCCAAACGACCCATCCCGGCACCTTGTGGCGGTCGCGCAAAATGGCGGACTGCGTGCAAGGGGGCACAACAAAAGGAATAGGCCATGACGACTCCAAAACCCCGGCCAACCATCGTACACGGCGAGAGCCGTTCTTATCCGGTGCTGCCGCTTCGCGACATCGTCGTTTTCCCAAACATCATCGTGCCGTTGTTCGTCGGCCGAGAGAAATCCATCCGCGCACTCGAAGAGGTCATGAAGAACGACGCGCTGATCATGCTCGCGACGCAAAAGAACGCGTCGGATGATGATCCGGCTCCGGACTCGATCTACGAAACCGGTACGCTTGCGAGCGTTCTGCAGTTGCTCAAATTGCCCGACGGCACCGTGAAGGTGCTGGTCGAGGGTCTCGAGCGTGCCCGCGTCCAGAAATATTCCGATCGGACCGAATATTACGAGGCGACCGCGGTGGCGCTCGCCGACACCGACGCGAATTCCGTCGAGGCCGAGGCCTTGGCGCGCTCGGTCGTGTCCGATTTCGAGAGCTATGTGAAGCTCAACAAGAAGATCTCCGCCGAAGTCGTCGGCGTGGTTCAGGCGATCACCGATTTCGCCAAGCTCGGCGATCAGGTCGCCTCCCATCTGGCCGTCAAGATCGCCGATCGTCAGGCGATCCTGGAAACGCTGTCGGTGACCGCGCGCCTCGAGAAGGTGCTCGGGCTGATGGAGAGCGAAATCTCGGTCTTGCAGGTCGAGAAGCGCATCCGCTCGCGCGTCAAGCGCCAGATGGAGAAGACCCAGCGCGAGTACTATCTCAACGAGCAGATGAAGGCGATCCAGAAAGAACTCGGCGACGACGAGGGCCGCGATGAACTCGCCGATCTCGAGGAGAAAATCGCCAAGACCAAGCTCTCGAAGGAAGCGCGCGACAAGGCGCAGCATGAGTTGAAGAAGCTGCGCCAGATGTCGCCGATGTCCGCAGAGGCGACGGTCGTGCGCAACTATCTCGACTGGCTGTTGTCGATTCCGTGGAGCAAGAAGTCCAAGGTCAAGAAGGACCTGGTGGCGGCGCAAGCCACGCTTGACGACGATCACTACGGGCTCGAGAAGGTCAAGGACCGCATCGTCGAGTACCTGGCGGTGCAGTCGCGCGCCAACAAGCTGACGGGTCCGATTCTCTGCCTGGTCGGTCCTCCCGGTGTCGGCAAGACCTCGCTCGGCAAGTCGATCGCGAAGGCCACGGGACGCGAATTCGTTCGCGTGTCGCTCGGCGGCGTGCGCGATGAAGCCGAGATTCGTGGTCATCGCCGCACCTATATCGGCTCGATGCCCGGCAAGATCATCCAGTCGATGAGGAAGGCGAAGACTTCGAATCCCTTGTTCCTGCTGGACGAGATCGACAAGATGGGCGCCGACTTCCGTGGCGATCCGTCGTCGGCGCTGCTTGAGGTCCTCGACCCCGAGCAGAACTCGACCTTCAACGATCACTACCTCGAAGTCGATTATGACCTGTCCAACGTGATGTTCATCACGACCGCGAATACGCTGAATATTCCGGGACCGTTGATGGACCGCATGGAGATCATCCGGATCGCCGGCTATACCGAGAACGAGAAGGTCGAGATCGCGCGCAAGCACCTGATCCCGAACGCGATCTCCAAGCATGGCCTCGATTCCAAGGAATGGTCGATCGACGACGACGCATTGTTGCTGATGATCCGCCGTTACACCCGCGAAGCGGGCGTGCGTAATCTGGAACGTGAGCTGTCGACACTCGCCCGCAAGGCGGTGAAGGAGCTGATGATCTCCAAGAAGAAGTCGGTGAAGGTCACCGAGAAGTCGCTCGAGGAGTTTCTCGGCGTGCCGAAGTATCGCTACGGCGAGATCGAGAGCGACGACCAGGTCGGCATCGTCACCGGCCTCGCATGGACCGATGTCGGCGGTGAGCTGCTCACCATCGAGGGCGTCATGATGCCCGGCAAGGGCAAGATGACGGTCACGGGCAACCTGCGCGACGTGATGAAGGAGTCGATTTCGGCGGCGGCATCCTATGTGCGCTCGCGCGCGATCAACTACGGCATCGAGCCGCCGCTGTTCGACCGGCGGGACATCCACGTCCACGTTCCGGAGGGGGCAACCCCGAAGGACGGACCGTCGGCCGGCGTCGCGATGGCGACTGCGATCATCTCGGTGATGACCGGCATTCCGGTCCGGCACGATGTCGCCATGACCGGTGAGATCACGCTGCGCGGGCGTGTGCTGCCGATCGGCGGATTGAAGGAGAAGCTGTTGGCCGCGGCGCGCGGCGGCATCAAGACGGTGCTGATCCCGGAGGATAACGCCAAGGATCTCACGGAGATTTCCGATGCGATCAAGGGCGGGATGAACATCATTCCGGTTGCGCGCCTGGACGACGTGGTCTCCAAGGCCCTGGTGCGGGCGCCGGTGCCGATCGTCTGGGAAGAGGACACCAAGGTGCCGGTCAAGCCGGACGCGGGTGACGAGGCGGCCGGTGGCTTGACGGCGCACTGACCAGAGCCCATCGAAAATGATAAAACGGCGCCTTCGGGCGCCGTTTTTTTATGGATACAATGCGGTTTTTGCCGTGTGAGAACGCCATGCAGATCGATGGGCAGTGCCATTGCGGCCTCGTGAGCTACCGGGCCGAGATCGATCCGGAACGGGTAACGATCTGCCACTGCACGGATTGCCAGCGTCTCAGCGGCTCACCCTACCGGGTAACGGTGATTTGTCAGGGCGAACAGATCTGCATGACCGGGATGGCGCCGAAGATTTATGCCAAGACGGGTGATAACGGACGGACGCGGTTTCAGCATTTTTGCCCGGAATGCGGTTCCCCGCTTTTCACCAGCGGTGAAGGCGGCCCAGATGATTGGGGAATTCGCTGGGGCAGCATCCGCCAGCGCGACCTTTTGAAGCCCACGCGCCAGATCTGGTGCCGCTCGGCAGCGCCATGGATCAGTGATCTCGGGGAATTGCCGGGCGCGCCGGCCGACTGACGCTGTCCGACCTTGCGCCACAGGGCTCCGCAAGGCTAAACAGGGGGTGAGGGCGGCTAGCTCAGCTGGTTAGAGCATCTCGTTTACACCGAGAGGGTCGGGAGTTCGAATCTCTCGCCGCCTACCAGTTAGCGAGTCGTAACGACGAGATTTTTTGTGTTGCCCCGGCGCCGATGCGCGGCAGCTTTCTGTTATCAATCGCTTTTCAACCGAAAAATTCCTTACTCGCAGGTATCATCCGGATCACCGCCCTGATTCCTGTGCGTTCGCAAAAGGCGAGTCAGCCATGTTCGTCCCATCAAAATCGAGAACGACCGGCTTCGCGTTCGTGTTGTTCGCGGCGGCGTTGGCGCCGAACGGCGCATCGGCCATCACCCTGGAAGTGGCGAAGAAGTGCAACGCGCTTCTGGCGAAGGCATTTCCCCCGCGCGAGGCGGGCAATCCCGCGGCCGGCAGCGCGAAAGGGTCAGGGGTGCAACAAAGGGAGTATTTCAGCAAATGCGTCGCCAACGGTGGCAATATGGACGACGGCGCCGATAAGAAGGCGAAGTAGCAGGCAACATTCATTCAGGCATACTTCGCCGGGCCCGGACATGACCATGGAAGCCCCGATCGGCCACGATCAGAACACCGACCAGATTGCCTATTGGAACGGGCCGGGCGGTCAACGCTGGGCCGCTCGGCAGCAGGCGCAAGACGTTCTGCTTCGGCCGGTCGCAGACATCCTGATCGATCGCGCGAAACCAAGGGTTGGCGAGCGCATCATCGACGTCGGTTGCGGCAGCGGCGCAACCACGATCGCCTTCGCACAAAATGTCGGACCATCCGGGCACGCCCTCGGTGTCGATGTGTCGGGGCCGATGCTGGCCCAGGCAAGACAGAGCGCGCCGGCGGGACTGCCGATCGATTTCGTGCTCGCGGATGCCACGATCTATCCGTTCGATCCCGCAAGTACCGACCTGCTGGCCTCGCGATTTGGTGTGATGTTCTTCGCCGAGCCGGCGGTCTCGTTTGCCAATATGCGCAAGGCGCTGCGGCCGTCCGGCCGGCTGGCATTCGCCTGTTGGCGCGAGCCGCGCGACAATCCGTGGATGATGGCGCCGCTGCAGGCGGTCTATAAACACGTGCCGAAACTCCCCCCGCAGGGGCCGGAAGACCCCGGGCCGTTCGCGTTCGCATCCGAAGCGCGCGTGCATCGAATTCTCACCGGGGCAGGCTTTGCCGGGATTGCGATGGAGGCTTGTGCTCTTTCGCTCGACATCGCCATTGGAGGCGGCCTCGATGCCGCGGTCCAGGGAGCGCTTCAGATCGGACCGGCAAATCGCGCGCTGGAAAGCGCGCCGGCCGAGGTGCGTGCCGCCGCTACGGAGTCAATCCGTGAGGTTCTCGCGCCATTCGTGCGCGGACAGACCGTGTCGCTCGCCGGGTCGATATGGATCGTCACCGCGCGCGCCTCGTGAGCCCACACCTATTGCGCGCGCGTTCTCGACTCAGGCGGCCTCACCACGGTGCTGCAGGCGGGTGTATCGCTTGCCCCCTCTAAGCCCGCTCCTCCCAGATCATCGCGAGATGGACGATGGTCTGCACCGCTTTTTCCATGTCCTGCGTACTCACCCACTCCAGCCGGGAATGAAAGGCGTGTTCACCGGCGAAAATGTTGGGGCAGGGCAGCCCCATGAATGACAGCCGCGAGCCGTCGGTGCCGCCGCGTATCGACGTCTTCACGGGTCGGAGGCCGGCGCGGCGAATGGCTTCCATCGCATAGTCGACAATTTCGGGGTGGCGGTCGATGACCTGCTTCATGTTGCGGTATTGCGGCTTGATCTCCAGGCGATACGTCGAGCGCGGGAAATCCGTCATCACCGATCTGATGATGTTCTCCAGCAGGATTTCCTTTTCCTTCAAACCGTCATCGGCGAAATCGCGCACGATGATGCCGAGTGTAGCCAGCTCTAGTGCGCCCGAAATGGCGATCGGATGCAGAAAGCCCTGCCGGCCCTCGGTGGTTTCCGGTGTGCAGCTGCTTTTCGGCAGTCGATCGACGATGGCGGCGGCGATCTTGATCGCATGCTCCATCTTGCCCTTGGCAAAGCCAGGATGGGCGCTGACGCCCTCGATAGTGATGGTGGCGACGTCGGCCGAGAAAGTCTCGTCTTCGATATTCCCCGCGTTCTCGCCATCAAGAGTATAGGCGAAGTCAGCGCCGAGCTTTTTCAGGTCGACTTTGTCGACGCCGCGGCCGATCTCTTCGTCGGGCGTGAACAGGATCTTGATGGTGCCGTGCTTGATCTCGGGATGATCGACCAGGAATTGCGCCGCATCCATGATCTCGGCTACGCCGGCTTTGTCGTCGGCGCCGAGCAGGGTGGTGCCGTCCGAAGTGACGATGTCGTTGCCGATCTGCGCCGCCAAGGCGGGATGCTCGGCGGCGCGGATGACCTGTGCGGTGTCCCCGGGCAGCACGATATCGCCCCCACGGTAATTGCGGACGACCTGCGGCTTGACGTCCTTGCCGGTGCAATCGGGCGAGGTGTCCATGTGCGAGCAGAAGCAGATCACCGGGACGAGTTTGTCCGTCGTCGCCGGAATGGTCGCGTAGACGTAGCCATGCTCGTCGAGATGGGCGTCGGCGATCCCCATCGCCCGGAGTTCGGCGGCGAGCAGTCGGCCGAGGTCTTTCTGCTTTTCACTGGAGGGGCAGGTCGACGAGGCCGGGTCAGACTGGGTGTCGATGACCACGTAGCGTAAAAACCGCTCGGTGACGGTATGGGTGAAATCGGGAGGCAATGGCACGATCGAGGCCGCGGCAAGAGAGCAAGGGAAGGGGCTTTTGAGCAGGTAGTACGCAAAAACGCCATTCCGAGGGCCGCGCTACCGCGCCGGAATGGCGTCAAACCAACTTGAAATGCCTTCAGACGGCTTCCTTGAGTTCCTTGGCCGCGCGAAAAGCGACCTTCTTGCTGGCCTTGATCTGGATCGCCTCGCCGGTGGCGGGATTGCGGCCCATGCGGGCGGCGCGCTTGCGTACCTGCAGGATGCCGAGGCCGACGATTCGGATACGCTCGCCCTTTTTCAGGTGCTTGGTGATCCGGTTGACGAGGTCGCTCAAGATAGCCTCAGCGCTTTTCTTCGATAATTCGTGCTCTTCCGATAGCGCAGCCGCGAGATGTTTCAGCGTGATGGTCGCCGGAGTCGCTGCTTTCTTCGCCATATTTGGCCCTCCTCGATGTTGATGGCTCAGGAAATTGAGACGTAGCAGGCCTTAAACGATTCGGGTGGCGAATGACCACGCTGTTTTCCCTGTAAATAGGCCGTTAATCGCATCGCCGCGCCAAAAAAGGCGCGCACGACAAAGGGATTTGCAACCTCCTTGACTTGGAATGGCCGTCCCTTTAAGTCCCACGTCCTGCGGGTCTCGCAACCACGCGGGAGTAGCTCAGTTGGTTAGAGCGCCGGCCTGTCACGCCGGAGGTCGCGGGTTCGAGCCCCGTCTCTCGCGCCATCATTTCAATGACTTAGCCGGCTTCGAAAAACACGATCGCGCGCGCAGGGCGGGTTGGATCTCGTCCAGCCGTGACTCCAGCAGCGCGGGCATTGGCTGATCCGCTCGCCCGCTTCCTTGCTTGACTAACCGGTTTTGCGCGACGGGCCTTGCGCCATCGGCCTTGCGGCTCGCAGGCGAATGAAAGTCCACGCCACCGCGACGATGTTCGCGTCAGCCCATCCGAAAATAGCGCGGCGCGCCAGGGTGCATCCGCAACGCGATCGACAGGCGGCGCTTCGACAAACGACACAACCGCTCTCGCCCCGGCGAGACAGACACGCTTCATCTCGAAGCGTTCGCTTGGCGAGGTCGCAGGCAGGATGCCATCTTCAGCGCGCGCTCGATCATGCGCGTACCTGGTCGGCAAAGCTCATCGAGAAACTGCAAGAAGCCAATCGAATCCTCGCGACAGGTTGCACGCCGCCCCAATGGAAACAAAGTTCGAGGTTCTTGTCCTTAAATGAGACGAGAGCGGAGACATGGGACAGCTTTGCTGTCCTGGCATCGAAGCGGTTACTAATTAGTTCGCGCTGCGGTGAAAATTGCGTGCACTGCAGCAGCGGGTCGGCGCAATCTCGTCCTCGACAAAACTTAGGAAGCACGTCAGGTTTGGAAAAAACAATCACGATCGGGGAGGCGAGCGAGATGAAAGGGCCGGTTTTGATCTCTGCGGCAGTTGCCGTGGTCTGTGCAGCGGCGGCGATGCTGCTGCCCATGTCAGGCGGCCGCGCCGCCGCTACGCCTGAGGGTCTCTACATCAACGCGGTCGATCTCGATATCGTGCCGGCCGAGCGGGACAACTATCTCGCCGCGATCAAGGAAAACAGCACGGCGGCCATTCAGGAGCCCGGTTGCCGCCAGTTCGATATCCTCGTGCTCGACAACGACCCGAACCACCTTTTTCTCTACGAAGTTTACGACAACGAAGCCGCCTTCAAGGCGCACCGCGCTTCCGAGCATTTCAAGAAATATGCCGCGCTGACAGCCAATATGGTTGCAAAACGGGTAACCCGGCCGATGGGGGCGATCGGCACCAACGCGAAACCACACTAGAGCCATGAGGCCGCGGCCCGGGGCTTCCTGCAAATCGGCATGCCAAACATGCGCCCTGCGCCGCAGCATTACCTTCTTTTCGTCGGAACAGAACCCGAATGCTGGATCTTGATAGCGTGATGGTTCTGATGATTCCAGGTTGGGACACCCAGGAGCAATCATGACGACGTTGCAGGCTATTTTATTCGGCGCAATGCTCGCCTGGACACCGTCGGTGGTGGTTCTGGCTTTTCTGCTGCGTAACGTTCCGGAGCTTGAAGAGGCGGATTAGCTTCGGACAGAGATCCGATCAATCTGCGTCCGATCGTTCGGGCGCGACGCTTGGCACCAACCGATGCGGCAGATACCCTTCAATCAGATCGCGTCCCGATCGCCCCCTAACCACAGCCTAATGCCATCTCCGGATCTTGACCGGCGCCTGCGCCCGGGTCGCCGCTTCGGGGAAACGGATAACGGAAAGCTGGTCGACCCCGTGATCGCTCCGGTAGTGGGCGGCTGCTTCCGCAGTGCGCACGGCTTCACGCAGCTTCCGTAAATCAGACATCTGCATGCCGAGATCCTGCGAAACGTATGCAATAAAATCAGTATCGTGCTTCATGCTTGGCATTCTCAAATCCATTCTCCGGCCGAATTTGCCGCCTTTAAATCATTTCAACCCACGATCAACGCGCGGGAACTACATG
Source organism: uncultured Alphaproteobacteria bacterium (assembly GCA_963756215.1). Taxonomy (GTDB): domain Bacteria; phylum Pseudomonadota; class Alphaproteobacteria; order Rhizobiales; family Xanthobacteraceae; genus Bradyrhizobium. The sequence continues at coordinate 287,793 of CAVWMY010000012.1, forward strand.
TTCGGTTTTCAGATTTCTGATTTTCGCACATCTCTTTGACGGGAACTTTGCCGCATCGCCGGACGGCCTGCGAAACCTACCAGCAGAGAGCATCCGACCGTTCCGATAGCTAAAAGTGTCAGAAAAAAATTCATTCCAATGAGCCCTATAATGGTGCACTGCACAAATACGATCAAGTCTTTGCTGAGTTTCAGATAAGTCTGTGCAAGAGGGGAGCCATGCAAGGAACGCAGTGCTGGCAGATACCACCGCGTTTTCCGCTGCCCATGCGCCTTGGCGACATATCGCTTCAACGACGCAGGAAGTAACAAGGCCGTCCCTAAGCGGTCTTGCTGTGGGGTTTTGTGGCTTCCGGATCCTTTACCGGACCAACAGGGCGTCCGAACTGGTCACCGCGACAGGCTTTCCGGCCTTGGTCACATGTGCCGTTTGGGCATAGTCCGACTGGGCGCGCGCGAAGATACCGATCCCTGCAACCACGGTGCCGGCAACGAGCGCTATCATCACGATCTTCCGGTGCGTCGCACGGTCTGCCGAGTGAATAGAGTGGTTCATCTGAGCCTCCAGGCGTCTTGGCGCCGCTTTGTTGGGTGCAGATTTACCGTGCGCTTGTTTCAGAACGGTTTCGCCTGATGCCGAAAATGGTTTCATCCGAAGTTCCCGCATTTCGATGGTATTCGCCTGGGGAAAACACCCCTGCGGCCCGCGCGGCTTGCGAACGCGGGCGGTTCGGCGGAAACTCGGTCCGGGCGCGCAAAAGCGGCCGCCCGGGAGAGAAAAATAATGAAAATAACCCGCAGGAAACTGCTCGGCTCCGCCGCGGCAGCCTGTTTCGCGACCACGCTCGGCAGCCGAGCCGACGCCGCCGCTGAATTCGACTTCAAGCTTGGCGTCAATACTCCCGATACCCACCCCCTGACCGTGAGACTGGTCGAGGCGGCGCGCGCGATCGGAACTCAATCCGGCGGCCGGCTGAACGTCACCGTTTTCCCGAACAGCCAACTCGGCGGCGATCCCGAAATGCTGTCGCAACTTCGCGCCGGCGGCATCGAGTTGCTGGCGGCGCCGAGCCTCACGCTGTCGACGCTGGTTCCGCTGTCGGGTCTGCCCAGTATCGGTTTTGCCTTTTCGTCCTACGATCAGGTTTGGGCGGCGATGGACGGTGACCTCGGCGATCTCGTTCGCGATGCCATCGGCAAGACCGGCATCGTGCCGATGAAGAAGGTCTGGGACAACGGCTTCCGCCAGATCACCTCGTCGTCGAGCCGGCAACTCAACCATGTCGACGACCTCAGGGGATTCAAAATTCGCGTTCCCGTGACGGCGTTGCTGACCTCGTTGTTTTCCGGGCTGGGCGCGCTGCCCTCGAGCATCAGCTACAGCGAGCTTTACTCGGCCCTGCAGACCCACATCGTCGAGGGGCAGGAGAACCCGCTGGCACAGGTCTCGACGGGGAAGCTGTATGAGGTGCAAAAATATTGCGCATTGTCCAACCACTGCTGGAGCGGATACTGGATCGTCGCCAACCGCCGCGCGCTATCAGGCTTGCCGGCCGATCTGCTCGAGATCGTCAATCGCAGTTTGGATGCCGCCGCGATCGACGAGCGCGCCGATCTGCAGGAACTGGATCGCTCGTTGCAGGCCGATCTCACGTCCAAGGGCATGACCTTCAGCAAGCCGGATCCGGTGCAGTTCAGGGCGGCGCTGGCGAAAGCGGGCTTCTACGGGCAATGGCAAAAGACCTATGGCAGCGAAGCCTGGACGCGGCTGGAACATTATACCGGTCCGCTGAGCTGACGGCGATCGACCCTGGCGCCGGATCGGTCGTCGGGCTGGATGCGTGAATCCAATTACCCGACGTTGTTTCAGGCAGGCCGAGCGCCGGCCGCGGGGGACGGGTGCAAGGGCCCGGCGTCAGGGACCAGCCAGGGTAGCCGAAGGGTGGCCAGGAACAGCAGCGCGTGCAGGGCGCAAAGCAGACTGAATGTCGCGATGAAGGCGCCCGACGTCGAGGCAAGCGCCGCCGTCGCCGACAGGCGCCAGCCGAGGAAGGTGGCGCAGAGCGTCGTCAGCGTCGGCCCGCCGAGGCGCTGGACGATGTTCATGGTCGTCGTTGCCATCGGCAAGTCTTGGCGCGCCACGGACGCGTAGCCCGAGGTGATCGAGGGAATGCTGATGGCGCTGAGGCCCACGCCCCGAACGAAAAGGCTGGCCGCGAGGACGGCGATGACGAGTTCGTGCTGAGCCAGGAAGATCAGCGGCAGGGTTCCGGCCAGAGCCAGCAGTGCGCCGCACGCGGCGAGCTTGCGGACGCCGAACCGCTTCGTGAGACGGCCCATGAATGGAAAGGTGCACATCATGCCCAGCCCCAGCGGCGCCAACAGCCAGCCGGTCAGGCTTGGCGAAAGGCCGCAGGCGCGGACCAGATAGATCGGGATCAGCATCTGGCCGGCGAAGGCAATGCCGTTGGTCATGAACATGGCGGCGATCGAAGCCGAGAACACCTTGCCCTGAAGCAGCCGAACGTCGATCAAGGCGGAATCGCCCTTGGCCCGCGCGGTGCGGTAGAACAGCGCGAACATGATGATGGAAACAGCCAAGGCCGCGGGACCGATCCGCTCGTCCAGATGGTCCGAGCCGTAGAGGAACAGCACCAGTCCCGGCGATAACAGGGCCAGTCCGAGCAGGTCGAGATCGCGCGGCCGCGTCTCCTCCCGATCGTCGGGCAGGAATGCCGCCGCCAGCGCGAACGCCAAAATGCCGACCGGCAGATTGATGAGGAAAAGCCAGCGCCAGGATGCGAATTGCAGGATGGCGCCCGCGACGACAGGTCCCAGCAGAGGCCCGAGCAGAACCGGCAACGCCGCGACGCTGATCACCTGCGCCATCTGCTTGCCGGCGGCGCGGGCGATCAGCATCTGTGCCATAGGGGCGAGCAATCCGCCGCTCATGCCCTGCAAGATCCGAAAGGCAATCAGCGAACGCGCGGACCAAGCCAGCCCGCACAGGGTCGAAGACAGGGTAAAGGCCGCAAAGCACCAGAGATAGAGGGCCTTGGCGCCGATGCGATCGACGAGCCAGCCATTCAGCGGCAGCATCAACGCAAGCGCCAGCAGATATCCGCTCGTCACCCACTGGATCGTCGAAAGAGGGACGTGCAGATCGGCGGCAAGGCTGGAGAGCGACACGTTGACGACCGTGGCGTCGAGGACCGTCATGAAGGAGCCGATGGTCGCGACGGCGACCACTTTCCAAACGTCGGGAGCAAGCCGATCGGCTTGATCGACGCCAGCCGTCCCCGGCGGGCCGTTGTCCTTTGGCCGCGAACTCATGGGCGATCGATACCCGTCGCCGAAGCGCTCATGAACGCTCCGGCAAGTTGCCGCCATGGAAGCGGCCGAACAGCCGCGCGAGGAGCAGGCCCATCAGGAGAATGCCGAGACCCAACGGCACGACGTCAATCGTAGTCCTCAATCCAAAATCGCCGACGCGGCAGATGAGGACGTAGCCGATGACGATATTGAGGAAGCCCCAAAGCACGTTCACGGTCGACGAGGAAAGTCCTTGCCCCGGCGGCTTCGCGAATGGGCTCTGGAATGGCTCTCCCATCACACCGCTGACGAAATGCGGAACGGCATTCGTCAAAAAAGCGCCGCCGAAGAAGTACGATACGAGGGCAAGCCAGTTCATTCTCAGTCGCTCCTTGTTCCGGGCAGATCGATGATTTCCGGGGTCGTCGGGTCGAGGGTGGTGAAGGTCATGGGCGAACCTCGTGGGCCCTAGGAATTGAGGAGGCGTTTGAGGAGCTCCACGGCACCTGCGAGCTGGTGCTGTTCCTGCGCGTTCAGCCGCGCCTGCAAGGTGCGAAGCAGCCAGTCCTGCCGGGCCGCTCGCGCCGCGCTGATCCAACTGCGGAAATGATCGGTGAGCGAGATGATGGTCTGCCGCCCATCCGAGGGGTCGGGCGCGCCCGCCACGAAGCCGGCCGTCTCCAGGGCCGCGATGATCGCGCCCATCGATTGCGGCCGCATCGCCTCGGCCCGCGCCAGCGCGCTCCCGGTCGTGGGTCCGTCGCGCTCGAGCCGCAGGAGTACCGACTTTTGGGCCGAAGTCAGGTCATCACCTGCGTCGTACTGCTCACGGAAGCGTCGTTTGAGGGCGCCGATCACGATGCGGAGCTCCGCCGCCAGCGCGGAGGCTTGATCGCTTTCCGAATCGACTGATTCCCGCTTCATTCGAGAACCATAACACATATGAAGTTAAACTACAAAGATTTACTGCGTATTCGAATGAGAAGGTTTAGGCAGGGCTTTCGCTTTGAGGCGAGAGCGTGCAGAGCGAGCACGGAAGCCTTGAATCCGATCGAGGGAAGAGGCGTTTCGCAGCCTTCACCGGTTGCGCCCGCCGCTTTCGTCGCCCCCGCGACAGAAATAGCAAACCCGCACCAGGGCGACACCCGACCGATGTGTGACGCGGCATCGGCGTGGTGTCGCCCGTCGGTTGAAGTTTCAAACGGCAAGTCGCATCGAGCACCTGTCGGATATGCATTACTGCGCGGGCGTCCGCCCGCGTTACGATAGGCGCGCGATAGCTGGGCGCAGTTTTCCCGCCCGTCGATGGGCCGGGTGACAGCGTCAAAATTGCTTGTCTTGCGCCCTTTGGTGCGCTGCGCTAAGCCTCGGAATAATTCTAATCAACGAATCTGCGGGACGCGGAAATCGCAGGAAAAGGCAGCCGATGAACGGCATCTTACAAAACTACCTTCCACTTGTGGTTTTTGTCGGAGTTGCAAGCCTGATCGGCTTGGTCTTGCTGATCGCTCCGTTCCTGGTTGCGTTCCAGCAGCCCGATCCAGAGAAGCTGTCGGCGTATGAATGCGGATTTAACGCTTTCGACGACGCGCGCATGAAATTCGACGTCCGCTTCTACCTGGTTGCCATCCTTTTCATCATCTTCGACCTCGAAGTGGCGTTCCTGTTTCCCTGGGCGGTGGCCTTTGGAAAGCTCGGCGCGACCGGTTTTTGGTCGATGCTGGTTTTCCTTGCGGTGCTGACCGTCGGTTTCGCTTATGAATGGAAGAAAGGCGCGCTCGAATGGGACTGAGCCCTGCGACCCCAACCGCAAGAGCCACGCCCGCGGTCGCTCCGGCCGCGACCGGCATCCTCGACCCCTCGACCGGCAGGCCGGTGGGCGCCAATGATCCTTACTTCCTCGAAGTCAATCACGAGCTTTCCGACAAGGGCTTCTTCGTTGCCGCCGCCGACGACCTGATCACCTGGGCGCGGACGGGGTCGCTGATGTGGATGACGTTCGGTCTCGCCTGTTGTGCGGTCGAGATGATGCAAGTCTCGATGCCGCGTTACGACGTCGAGCGCTTCGGTTTTGCGCCGCGCGCTTCGCCGCGGCAGTCCGACGTGATGATCGTGGCGGGCACGCTGACCAACAAGATGGCGCCGGCGCTGCGCAAGGTCTACGATCAGATGCCTGAGCCGCGCTACGTGATCTCGATGGGATCGTGCGCCAATGGCGGCGGCTACTACCATTATTCGTATTCGGTGGTACGTGGCTGCGACCGCATTGTACCGATCGATATCTATGTGCCCGGCTGCCCGCCGACCGCAGAGGCGCTGCTTTATGGTGTCCTGCTGCTGCAGAAGAAGATCCGACGGACCGGAACCATCGAACGGTGAGGGCGATGCAGATCAACGACATCCCCTTCGGCACCACCGATTGGGCGAGCGTGGAGGCGACCACGCACAGGGGGGATGCCGGCGTTGCGACGTGGCGTACCCGTCAGTTCGGCGACATCCGGGTGAGGCTCGTGGAATATTCGCCGGGTTATCTGGCGGATCACTGGTGCCAGAAGGGTCACATCCTCTTCTGCGTCGATGGCGAACTCGGGACCGATCTTGCCGATGGCCGCTCGTTCACGCTGACGCCTGGCATGAGCTATCAGGTTGCCGACGGCGCCGAGCCGCATCGTTCGCACACCGTAAAGGGCGCGCGGCTGTTTATTGTGGATTGATGGATGGCGATGAGCGAAGCATTGAGCAGTCTCGGAGAAAAAGTCGTCGCCGGTCTGGGTGCGGCCGCGACCGGCCATTCGATCGCATTCGGTCAGCTCACGATCATGGTGCAGGCCGAGAAGATCGTCGATGTCGTGACTTTCCTGCGTGACGATCCGGGCTGCCGCTTCGTCAGCTTGATCGACGTCACCGCGGTCGATTATCCCGGCCGCGAAAAGCGCTTCGATGTGGTCTATCACCTGCTGTCGCCGACGTTGAACGAGCGCATCCGCATCCGCGCAGAAGCCGGCGAAACCACGCAAGTGCCGTCCATCATCGATGTGTTTCCCGGCGCCGACTGGTTCGAACGCGAGTGCTACGATCTTTATGGCGTGATCTTCATCGGCCATCCGGACATGCGGCGGCTCCTGACAGACTACGGTTTCGACGGACATCCGCTGCGCAAGGATTTTCCGCTGACCGGTTTCGTCGAGGTGCGTTACGACGACCAGGAGAAGCGGGTGGTCTATGAGCCGGTGCGGCTCAATCAGGAATTCCGCAAGTTCGATTTCCTCTCGCCATGGGAAGGCGCGGATTACCCGCCGCTGCCAGGCGATGAGAAGGCGGGGCCGAAGGTCTGACCATGAACGAGCAAAACCTCCGCAATTTCACCATCAATTTCGGGCCGCAGCATCCCGCCGCACACGGCGTGCTGCGGCTTGTGCTTGAGTTGGACGGCGAGGTGGTTGCGCGTGTCGATCCGCATATCGGCCTGCTTCATCGCGGCACCGAGAAGCTGATCGAGCAGAAGACTTACCTGCAGGCGATCCCGTATTTCGACCGCCTCGACTATGTCGCGCCGATGAATCAGGAGCATGCATTCTGCATGGCGGCGGAGAGGCTGCTCGGGATCGAAGTGCCGCGCCGCGGCCAATTGATCCGCGTGTTGTATTGCGAGATCGGCCGCATCCTGTCGCATCTGCTCAATGTCACCACCCAGGCGATGGACGTCGGCGCCTTGACCCCGCCGTTGTGGGGATTCGAAGAGCGCGAAAAGCTGATGGTGTTCTATGAACGCGCGTCCGGCTCGCGGATGCATGCGGCGTTTTTCCGGATCGGCGGCGTGCATCAGGACCTGCCGCCGAAACTGATCGACGATATCGATGCCTGGTGCGATCCGTTCCTCCAGGTCGTCGCCGACCTCGAGACGCTGCTGACCGGCAACCGAATCTTCAAGCAGCGCAACGTCGATATCGGCGTGGTGACGCTGAAGCAGGCGTGGGAATGGGGCTTTTCCGGCGTGATGGTGCGCGGCTCGGGCGCCGCGTGGGATCTGCGCAAGGCGCAGCCTTACGAATGCTACGCCGAGATGGATTTCGACATTCCGATCGGCAAGAACGGCGATTGTTACGACCGCTACTGCATCCGGATGGAAGAGATGCGCCAGTCCGTGCGCATCATGAAGCAGTGCATCGCCAAGCTGCGCGCAGCCGACGGGCAGGGCCCGGTGGCGGTGCAGGACCACAAGATATTCCCGCCGCGCCGGGGCGAGATGAAGCGATCGATGGAAGCGCTGATCCATCACTTCAAGCTCTATACCGAGGGCTTCCACGTGCCGGCCGGCGAGGTCTATGCCGCGGTCGAGGCGCCGAAAGGCGAGTTCGGCGTCTATCTCGTGGCTGACGGCAGCAACAAGCCCTACAAATGCAAGATCCGCGCGCCGGGCTTTGCGCATCTGCAGGCAATGGACTTCATCTGCAAGGGGCATCTGCTGGCCGACGTCTCGGCCATTCTCGGCTCGCTCGACATCGTGTTCGGAGAGGTCGACCGTTGATGGCGCAAGCGCCGATCCAGTTTGACCGCACTTCAGGGGCCCTGGTGGGAGCCAACCTGTGGGAGCGGACGGCCGCGCTGGCGCTGGCGACGGGTTCGAAGATTTCGTCGCATTTTTCGCACCGCGGCTACATCGGCTGCGCCAATCTGCTGCGCAAGACGCTGCCCGAGCGCAACATTGCGATCAAGCTCAACGCGGACGCCACGTTCGAGTTTCCCTATGGGGACGGTTACTGGAGCAAGCTGCTCAATCGCTCCTATCACTACGAGGATGAACTCGAGCTGTTGTTTCGGGATTCCGCCGACGTCGATTACGCGCTGATCGATTGCGGCGCCAATTACGGCTATTGGTCGGTGCTGGTTTCGAGCGCGCCGCTGGGTTCGCACAAGGCGATCGCGATCGAGCCGTCATCGCAGAACTTCGCCAAGCTGAAGAACAACGCGGCGATCAACGGCGATCGTTTTGAATTGATGAAGTGTGCGATCGGTGCCGCGCGCGGAACGGCGCGGCTCTCCGGTACGAAGCATGAGGCTTTCAGCATCGCCGGGGATCAGGCCGGCATCGGGGAAGAAGTGCCGGTGCTGGCGCTCGACAATTTGCTCGACGACGGCAAGGTTTCGCCTGGCGGGAAATACCTGATCAAGCTCGATGTCGAGGGCGTCGAGATCGAGGCGATCAAGGGCGCCACGCGGCTGTTGCAGGGCGACAGCGTGATCCTGTGCGAGGAGCACGGCAACGACCGCCAGCATCTGGTGTCGCGCTACATTCTCGAACAGACCCCGCTGAAACTGATCGTCTACGATCCCCAGAGCAATCGTTTGGAAACCGTCACCGAGCTGTCGATTCTGGACCGCATCAAGGTTTCGACCCACGTTGGCTATAACGTATTCGGCACGGCAAGCGCGTTTTGGCAGGACAGGATCAATGCCCTGAACGCCAACGCCGCCCGCCGCCGCCCGCAATGAGAGACTAAGAGAGATGTCCGTCCGCCGACTTGCACCAAAGGAACAGCAGCCCGCGAAGTTCGAGTTCACGGCTGAAAACCTGGCCTGGGCGAAGGCGCAGATCGCCAAATATCCGGAAGGGCGCCAGGCCTCGGCGGCGATCGCGATCCTGTGGCGGGTCCAGGAGCAGCATGAGGGCTGGGTTTCGGAAGTCGCGATCCGGGCCGTCGCCGACCTGCTCGACATGCCCTACATCCGCATGCTCGAGATCGCGACCTTCTATACCATGTTCCAGCTGCAGCCGGTGGGCAAAAAGGCCCATGTCCAGGTTTGCGGCACCACGCCGTGCCGGTTGCGCGGCGCGGCCGATATCATCGAGATGTGCCAGAGCCGCATCCACCACGATCCGTTCCAGGTTTCGGCGGACGGCAATTTCAGCTGGGAAGAGGTCGAGTGCCTCGGCGCCTGCGTGAATGCACCGATGGTGCTGATCTGGAAGGATACCTACGAGGATCTGACCAAGGAGAGCTTCGGCAAGGTGCTGGACGGTTTTGCTTCCGGGAAGCCGGTAAAACCCGGGCCGCAAGACGGCCGACAGTTCTCGGCGCCGATGGGCGGACCGACCACGCTGAAGGAAACGACATGAGGCGGGGCTCGATTATGAGCGCTGCCGGACTCGGGAGTGTCGATCCGGTGAAGCGCTTGCGCTATATCACGCTGCACGCCGCGACGGCCGGCGCGTTCATTTTCCTGCTGCAACGCTACGTGCTCGACGCGTCGCTTGATTCAAGTCTGCTATGGGCACTGGCGTTCGGTGGATGCGCCGCCGCGCTGGCCTATACGCAGTCCAATCGCTGACCCCGGGGAAGCTTCACGTCATGCTGGACGACAAGGATCGCATCTTCCGAAACCTTTACGGCCTCCACGACTGGGGCCTTGAAGGCGCGCGCCGCCGTGGTGCCTGGGACGGCACCAAGGCGATCATCGACAAAGGCCGCGACTGGATCATCAACGAGATGAAAGCGTCGGGCTTGCGCGGGCGAGGTGGCGCCGGTTTTCCGACCGGGCTGAAATGGTCGTTCATGCCCAAGGAATCGACCGACGGCCGGCCGAGCTACCTCGTGGTCAACGCCGACGAGTCCGAGCCGGGCACCTGCAAGGACCGCGAGATCATGCGGCATGATCCGCATCTGCTTGTCGAGGGCTGCCTGCTCGCCAGTTTCGCGATGAATGCACACGCTTGCTATATTTACGTGCGCGGCGAATTCATCCGCGAGCGCGAACATCTGCAGGCGGCGATCGACCAGGCCTATGAGGCCAAGCTGGTCGGCAAGAACAATATCAACGGCTGGCCGTTCGACATCTACGTCGCGCACGGCGCCGGCGCGTATATTTGCGGCGAGGAGACTGCGCTGCTCGAGAGCCTCGAAGGCAAGAAGGGCCAGCCGCGGCTGAAGCCGCCGTTTCCGGCGAATGTCGGGCTCTTCGGTTGCCCGACCACCGTCAACAACGTGGAGTTCGATTGCGGTCGCGCCGGACATTTTGCGGCGCGGCGCAGCGTGGTTCGCCGCGATCGGCCGGCCCAACAATGTCGGCACCAAGCTGTTTTGTATTTCCGGCCATGTCGAACGCCCCTGCAATGTCGAAGAGGCGATGGGGGTTCCGTTCCGCGAACTGATCGAACGCCATTGCGGCGGCATCCGCGGCGGCTGGGACAATCTCAAGGCGGTTATTCCCGGCGGTTCGTCGGTGCGGATGGTGCCGGCAGAGCAGATCATCGATACGCCGATGGATTTCGACAGCCTGGGTAAACTGCGCTCCGGGCTCGGCACCGCCGCCGTCATCGTGATGGACAAGTCTACCGACCTGATCCGCGCGATCGCCCGCATCTCCTATTTCTACAAGCACGAGAGTTGTGGCCAGTGCACGCCGTGCCGCGAGGGCACCGGTTGGATGTGGCGGGTACTGACCCGGATGGCCGAGGGCCGCGCGCACAAGCGCGAAATCGACATGCTGCTCGAGGTCACCAAGCAGATCGAAGGCCACACCATTTGCGCGCTTGGCGACGCCGCGGCGTGGCCGATCCAGGGCCTGATCGCGCATTTCCGTCATGAGATCGAGGAGCGTATCGACGAATATACGCGCAAGGCCGACATCGACGATGCCGGCATTCTCGACCCCGCGCATATGGTGGCGGCGGAGTGATCTTGATGTCGCAACCGGGCCTGTTGTGGTGGCACAAATACGGGACGCTGGCGCAGATGGCGCAAGCGGCCGTTGCGCTGCTCGGCTTTGTTGCGATTCTGTTTCAGATCAACGAAATCCGTTCCAACAATCGGGCGGCAAGTGCGCGGCAGGCATTTCTGGGCTATACGGACCTCGCGTTCAAAAATCCGAAATTCTCGGCGCCGGACTATGACGCGATCAAGGCCGGCAATCGCGACGAGCGGGTCCAGTATGAGAGCTTCGTCTCCTATTTCCTCTATGCCTGCGAGGAAGCCACCGCCGCCTTCACCGGCAGGGCTGAATGGTCGGCATCCTGCACCTACGACCTGAAACCGCACCTGCCGTTCCTGTGCGAGAAAAACGCAGTTGAGCCGGCCTATCTTGCGACCTATAGCGCCGACACCCAGCAGTGGGTGAAGGCGTCCATGAAGACTGCCAGCGTAACACCACCCGACTGCAAGCTGGGAAAGACTTGAGGCAATGACTAAACTCATCGTCGATGGCAAAGAGATCGATGTTCCCGCCGAATACACGCTGTTGCAGGCGTGCGAGGCCGCAGGTGCCGAAATTCCGCGATTCTGCTACCATGAGCGGCTGTCGATCGCGGGCAACTGCCGGATGTGCCTGGTTGAAGTGAAGGGCGGTCCAAAGCCGGTCGCAAGTTGCGCCTGGGGCGTTCGCGACTGCCGGCCCGGCCCAAAGGGTGAGCCGCCGGAAATCTCAACCCGTTCGCCGATGGTGAAGAAGGCGCGCGAGGGCGTGATGGAATTCCTTCTGATCAACCATCCGCTTGATTGTCCGATCTGCGACCAGGGCGGCGAGTGCGACCTGCAGGACCAAGCGATGGGCTACGGCGTCGACACCAGCCGGTTCGCCGAGAACAAGCGCGCGGTCGAAGACAAATACCTGGGCGCACTGATCAAGACCTCGATGAACCGTTGCATCCAGTGCACGCGCTGCGTCCGCTTCTCGGCCGAAGTTGCCGGCGCCCCCGAAATGGGCGCAACGGGCCGCGGCGAGGATATGGAAATCACCACCTACCTCGAGACCGCGTTGACCTCCGAATTGCAGGGCAACCTGGTCGACATCTGCCCGGTCGGCGCGCTGACCTCGAAACCGTACGCGTTTGCGGCAAGGCCGTGGGAACTCGGCAAGACCCAATCGATCGACGTGATGGACGGCGTTGGCTCTGCGATCAGGGTCGATACCCGCGGCCGCGAGGTGATGCGGATCCTGCCGCGCGTCAATGAGGCGGTGAACGAGGAGTGGATTTCCGACAAGACCCGCCATGTCGTCGATGGACTGCGCACGCAGCGGCTCGATCGCCCCTACATCCGCGAGAACGGCCAGCTCCGCCCCGCGTCCTGGTCGGAGGCATTTGCGGCGATCGCGGCGAAGGCCGGCCGCCTCGACGGCAAGCGGATCGGCGCCATCGCGGGCGACCTTGCCGCGGTCGAAGAAATGTTCGCGCTGAAGGAATTGCTGGCGAAGTGCGGCTCGGCCAATCTGGCGACCCAAAGCGGCGACGCCTTTGACCCCAAGCGAGGGCGCGCCTCCTATATTTTCAATCCGACCATTGCCGGCATCGAACAGGCCGATGCACTTCTGATCGTGGGCTCGAACCCGCGGAGGGAAGCCGCCATTCTGAACGCGCGTATCCGCAAGCGCTGGCGCAGCGGCCAACTGAAGATCGGCGTGATCGGGGCCAAGTCCGATCTGACTTACACCTATGATTATCTCGGCGCGGGCACGGACTCGCTCAGCGATCTCGCCGCCGGCAAGCATGCCTTTGCGGATGTGCTCAAGGCTGCCAAAAATCCGATCGTGCTGGTCGGAGCGGGCGCGACCTCGCGGCAGGACGGCGCCGCGGTGCTGGCGCTGGCCGCCAAGCTTGCGGTGGATGTCGGGGCGATCAAGGACGGCTGGAACGGTTTTGCGGTGCTTCAGGATACCGCTTCGCGCGTCGGCGCGCTCGATATCGGCTTTGCTGCTGAAACGGGCGGCCTGAACGCCGCCCAGATGACGACCTTCGGCACGCTCGACGTGCTGTTTCTGCTGGGCGCGGACGAGATCAAGGTGCCCGATGGTACGTTTGTGGTTTATATCGGTACCCATGGCGACCGCGGTGCGCATCGCGCCGACGTAATCCTGCCGGGCGCGGCCTATACCGAGAAGCAGGGACTCTTCGTCAACACCGAGGGCCGGGTCCAGATGGCCAACCGGGCGGCGTTCCCGCCCGGCGAGGCGCGGGAGGATTGGGCGATCATCCGCGCGCTGTCGGACGTCCTCGGCAAAAAGCTGCCGTTCAATTCCCTCGGTGCGCTACGCCAGGCGATTTTCAAGGCGGTGCCGCATCTGATGCGCGTCGACCAGATCGAAGCCGGCAATTCGGCCGACCTGAAGGCGCTGGCGGCAGGCAAGGGCGGCAAGGTCGAGAAGGCGCCGTTCAGGACCGTCGTTGAGGATTACTACCTGACCAACCCGATCGCGCGCGCGTCGGCTGTCATGGCGGAATGCTCCCGCCTGGCTTCCGGGCACATGCTGACCGCCGCGGAGTGAGCGTGAAGTGATGGCTGAATTCTGGACCAGTACATTGTGGCCGCTGATCATCATGATCGCCGAGAGCTTGTTGCTGCTCGTGGTGCTGTTGATCGCGATCGCCTACATCCTGTTGGCCGACCGCAAGATCTGGGCGGCGGTGCAGATCCGTCGCGGACCGAACGTGGTCGGACCGTTCGGCCTGTTCCAGTCGTTCGCCGATCTCCTCAAGTTCGTGCTGAAGGAGCCGATCATTCCCGCCGGCTCCAACAAGGGCGTGTTCCTGCTGGCGCCGCTGGTATCGTGCGTGCTGGCGCTCGCCGCCTGGGCCGTGATCCCGATGAATCTCGGCTGGGTGATTTCCGACATCAATGTGGGTGTGCTCTACATCTTTGCGATTTCGTCGCTGTCGATCTACGGCATCATCATGGCCGGGTGGTCGTCGAACTCGAAATACCCGTTCATGGCCGCGCTTCGCGCGGCGGCGCAAATGGTGAGTTACGAGGTCTCGATCGGCTTCGTCATCATTACCGTCCTGCTGTGTGCCGGATCACTCAACCTGTCGGCCGTGGTCGAGGCGCAGAATTCGAAGTGGGGCATACTGGGCTGGTACTGGCTGCCGCTGTTCCCGATGTTCGTGGTGTTCTATGTCTCGGCGCTCGCCGAGACCAACAGGCCGCCGTTCGATCTGGTGGAGGCCGAATCCGAACTGGTGGCGGGCTTCATGGTGGAATACGGCTCGACGCCGTATCTGCTGTTCATGTTGGGCGAATACGTCGCAATCACCACCATGTGCGCGATGGCCACGATCATGTTCCTGGGCGGGTGGCTGCCGCCGATCCCCTATGCGCCGTTCACCTGGGTGCCCGGGGTAATCTGGTTCGTGCTCAAGCTATTTTTCATGTTCTTCCTGTTTGCGATGGCGAAGGCGATCGTGCCGCGCTACCGCTACGACCAATTGATGCGGCTCGGCTGGAAGGTGTTCCTGCCGCTGTCGCTGGCGATGGTGGTGATCGTCGCCAGCGTGCTGCAATTCGCGGGGCTTGCGCCGAAATGAGGTCGCTATGAGTGTCAACATCAACGCCACAGCCCGCTCGCTGCTGCTGTCCGAATTCGTCTCGGCGTTCTTTCTCGCCATGCGCTATTTCTTCAAGCCGAAGCCGACGCTGAACTACCCGTTCGAGAAGGGGCCGATCTCGCCGCGATTCCGCGGGGAGCATGCCTTGCGCCGTTATCCGAACGGCGAAGAGCGCTGCATCGCATGCAAGCTGTGCGAGGCGATTTGTCCGGCGCAGGCGATCACCATCGAGGCCGGCCCACGCCGCAACGACGGCACCCGCCGCACCGTGCGTTACGACATCGACATGGTGAAATGCATCTATTGCGGTCTGTGCCAGGAGGCTTGTCCGGTCGACGCTATCGTCGAGGGACCGAATTTCGAATTCGCGACCGAGACCCGCGAGGAACTCTATTATGACAAGGCGAAACTTCTCGCCAATGGCGACCGTTGGGAGCGCGAGATTGCGAAATCGATCGAACTCGACGCGCCATACCGGTGAGGTGAGCGTATGACCGTACACCACCTCTCCACGTCATTCCGGGGCGCGCGAAGCGCGAACCCGGAATCTCGAGATTCCGGGTCTGGTCCGTCGGACCATCCCGGAATGACGGAAGGAGCATTCGCATGATCCTTCCCGCGTTGTTCTTCTATCTGTTTGCCGGTGTTTGCGTCGCGTCCGCCGTGATGGTGATCGTGTCGCGCAATCCCGTGCATTCCGTGCTGTACCTGATCCTGGCTTTCGTCAACGCCTCCGGCCTGTTCGTGCTGATGGGCGCCGAATTCCTCGCCATGATCCTGATCGTGGTCTATGTCGGCGCGGTTGCGGTGCTGTTCCTGTTCGTGATCATGATGCTCGATGTGGACTTCGTCGAACTGCGCGAAGGCTTTAGCCAGTACCTGCCGATCGGGCTCGTGATCGGCGGCATCTTCCTGGCGGAACTGCTGCTGGTCGGCGGCGGCTGGGTGATCAATCCCGGCGTTGCCAAGTCGATTACCTCGGCGATCCCGGCCAATGTCAGCAATACCGAAGCGCTCGGCCTCGTGCTCTACACCAAGTACATCCACTACTTCCAGATCGCGGGCATGGTGCTGCTGGTCGCCATGATCGGCGCGATCGTGCTGACGCTGCGCCACAAGGCCAACGTCAAGCGGCAGGATATCAACGTGCAGAACGCGCGGACGCCCGAACTGGCGATGCGCGTGCGCAAGGTGGCGTCGGGGCAGGGCCTGCAGGACGTCGATGCGCCGGAGTGGGTACAATGACGATCGGTCTCGGACATTACCTCGCGGTCGGGGCGATCCTGTTTACGGTCGGAATTCTGGGCATCTTCCTCAACCGCAAGAACATCATCGTCATCCTGATGTCGATCGAACTCATCCTGCTCGCAGTCAATATCAACCTGGTGGCGTTCTCGACCTTCCTCGGCGACATCGTCGGCCAGGTGTTTGCATTGCTCGTGCTGACGGTTGCCGCGGCGGAGGCGGCGATCGGTCTTGCGGTGCTGGTGGTATACTTCCGCAACCGCGGTTCGATCGCGGTTGAAGACGTCAATCTGATGAAGGGTTAGCGCGTCAAATGATCCAGGCAATCGTCTTCCTGCCGCTGATCGGCGCGCTGCTTGCGGGCCTGATCGCGATATTCGGCGCGCATGGGCGCAACCCGAGCGGCGATACCGTCGAGCATCATGACGACGTGCACGGCCACGGCGCGACATCGCACGGCACAACCCCGATCAACGCCGACGCTGCGGTGATCCACGCCAGCCACGACGAACCGGCTGCGCACGACGATCACGGCCACGACGACCATCACGCGGTCGAGCCTCCGGCCGTGGGATCGCGCGCGGCTGAATTGATCACCACCTGCCTGCTGCTGGCCGCAGCGGCGCTGTCCTGGTTTACCTTCGTCGACGTCGGCTTCATGCATCACGACGCGCGGATTGCGCTATTCCCGTGGATCAACTCCGGCGATCTGCAAGTTGCCTGGTCGCTGCGGGTCGACACGCTGACCGCCGTGATGCTGGTCGTGGTCACCACCGTGTCGTCGCTCGTGCATCTCTATTCGATCGGCTACATGGACGAGGACCCGAACCGGCCGCGGTTCTTTGCCTACCTGTCGCTGTTCACCTTTGCCATGTTGATGCTGGTGACATCGGACAACCTGGTGCAGCTATTCTTCGGCTGGGAAGGGGTGGGACTTGCGAGCTACCTGCTGATCGGATTCTGGTATCAGAAGCCTTCGGCGAACGCGGCCGCGATCAAGGCCTTCGTGGTCAACCGGATCGGCGATTTCGGTTTCGCGCTCGGCATTTTCGCGATCTTCATGCTGATCGGCTCAATCGATTTCGACACCATCTTCGGAAGCGCGCCGGGCCTCACCGGCAAGACCATCGATTTCCTGGGCTGGCATGCCAATGCGCTGACGCTGGCCTGCCTGCTGCTGTTCATGGGCGCGATGGGTAAATCGGCGCAGTTCCTGCTGCACACCTGGTTGCCGGACGCCATGGAGGGCCCGACCCCGGTCTCGGCCTTGATTCATGCCGCGACCATGGTCACGGCCGGAGTCTTCATGGTGGCGAGGCTGTCGCCGTTGTTCGAGCTCGCGCCCGACGCGCAGGCGGTGGTGATGTTCTTCGGCGCCACTACATGTTTTTTCGCCGCGACTATCGGTCTCGTGCAGAACGACATCAAGCGCATCGTGGCCTATTCGACCTGTTCGCAGCTCGGCTACATGTTCGTGGCGATGGGTGCGGGCGCTTACTCGGTCGGCATGTTCCATCTGTTCACGCATGCCTTCTTCAAAGCGCTGTTGTTCCTCGGCTCGGGCTCGGTGATCTACGCGATGCACCACGAGCAGGATATCCGCAACATGGGCGGGCTGTGGCGCAAGATCCCTTACACATTCACCGTAATGTGCATCGGCACGCTGGCACTGACCGGTTTTCCGATGTTCGCAGGCTACTTCTCCAAGGATGCGATCATCGAATCCGCCTATGCGTCGCATAACCCGTTTTCGACCTACGCTTACGTTCTGACGGTCGTCGCGGCCGCGCTCACTTCGTTCTATTCCTGGCGGCTGATCTTCAAGACCTTTTTCGGCGAACCTCATGATCGGGAGCATTATGAGGCGGCGCATGAGAGCCCGATCTGGATGTTGATCCCGATCGGAGTTCTCGCTGCCGGGTCGATCCTCTCCGGATTCCCGTTCAAGCAGCTGTTCGTCGGCCAGGGCGCCGAGGAGTTCTTCCGGGAATCGCTCAAGATGAACCCGCACATCTTCGAGGACATGGAGCAGATGCCGCATTGGCTCGGCTATCTGCCGTTCGTGATGATGGTGCTGGGCTTCGCGGTTGCCTACATCTTCTACATACGCAGCCCGTACCTGCCGGTGGAGCTCGCGAGATCGCAGCCGTTGCTCTACAAGTTCCTGCTCAACAAATGGTACTTCGACGAGCTGTACGATCTGATCTTCGTTCGCCCGACGAAATGGTTAGGCCGCTTCCTGTGGAAGTTCGGCGACGGCTACATCATCGACGGTTTCGGGCCCGACGGCGTCTCGGCGCGGGTCCTTGACGTCACCCGAAATGTGGTTCGTCTGCAGACCGGCTATCTTTATCACTATGCGTTCGCGATGCTGATCGGCGTCGCGGGATTGATCACCTGGTTCATGTTCGGCGTGGGAGGCCAGTAATGACAACCTGGCCCATTCTCTCGGTCGTCACCTTCCTGCCGGCGGTCGGCGCGCTTCTGGTCTATTTGCTGGCGCGCGGCAGCGATGAGGCGGCGGCGCGCAACGCGCGTTGGATCGCGCTGTGGACCACGGTCGTCACCTTCGCGGTTTCGCTGATCCTGGTGATGCGGTTTGATCCCGCGCAGGCGGATTTCCAGTTCGTCGAAAAGGCGCCGTGGCTTGCCAGCGCCATCACCTATCATATGGGCGTCGACGGAATTTCGCTGCCGTTCGTCATCCTGACGACCGCCGTGCTGCCATTCTGCATCGTCGCGAGCTGGAAATCGGTGACGGTGAGGGTGCGCGAATACATGATGGCGTTTCTGCTGCTGGAAACGTTGATGGTCGGCACCTTCTGCTCGCTCGACCTCGTGCTGTTCTACCTGTTCTTCGAAGGCGGCCTGATCCCGATGTTCTTGATCATCGGCGTATGGGGCGGTCCGCGCCGGGTCTATGCAAGCTTCAAGTTCTTTCTCTACACGTTCCTCGGCTCGGTGCTGATGCTGCTGGCGATCATGGCGCTATATTGGAACGCCGGCACCACCGACATTCCGACACTCATGCACACGGCGGTGCCGCGTAGCCTGCAGACCTGGGCGTGGCTGGCGTTCTTTGCTTCGTTCGCAGTGAAGATGCCGATGTGGCCGGTGCACACATGGTTGCCGGATGCGCACGTCGAAGCGCCGACGGCGGGCTCGGTGATCCTGGCGGCGATCCTGCTGAAAATGGGCGGCTACGGTTTTCTGCGTTTTTCGCTGCCGATGTTCCCGCTGGCCTCGCACGATTTCGCGCCGCTGATCTTCTCGCTGTCGGCCATCGCCATCATCTACACCTCGCTGGTGGCGTTGATGCAGGAGGACATGAAGAAGCTGATCGCCTATTCGTCGGTGGCGCATATGGGCTTCGTCACCATGGGCATTTTCGCGGGCACCATCCAGGGTGTCGCGGGCGGCGTGTTCCAGATGATTTCGCACGGGATCGTCTCGGGCGCGCTGTTCCTTTGCGTCGGCGTCGTCTACGACCGCATGCACACCCGCGAGATCGCCGCCTATGGCGGATTGGTTAACCGCATGCCGCTTTATGCGCTGGTATTCATGGTGTTCACCATGGCCAATGTCGGCTTGCCCGGCACGTCCGGTTTCGTCGGCGAGTTCATGACGCTGATCGGTACGTTCAAAGTTTCGCTTCCCACCGCCTTCTTCGCCACCACCGGTGTGATCCTGTCCGCGGCCTACGCGCTGTGGCTCTATCGGAAGGTGGTGTTTGGCGCGCTGGTAAAGCCGTCGCTGGCCACCATCAAGGATCTCACCGCCCGTGAATGCCTGACGCTGCTGCCGCTGGTCGTGCTCACCATCCTGTTCGGCGTTTATCCGAAGCCGGTGCTCGATATGTCGGCGGCCTCCGTGCAGCAGCTTGTTGCCAATTACAGCCACGCTCTGTCGACACAGGCAGCCGCGTTGTTGCAGTGAAAAGCCCAAGCGTTTTCGGGCGAAGTGAAACTGGTTCGCGTGATGAAAGCGCGTCAAATTGAGGGGAGAGAGACTCGGTTCCGAAATGAGAACCGGGCTCTCGGTTAGGACGAGGCTATGAGCTTTCAGAGTGCAGGTTATCAGTTGCTGCCCGTGCTGCCGGAACTGGTGCTGGCCGCTGGCGCCATGGTGCTGCTGATGCTCGGCGCCTATCGCGGCCAGCAGACGACCGGGTTGATCACCAGTCTCGCGGTTTGCCTGCTCGCGCTTACGGGTGTGCTTGAACTGGTGTGGCTACCGGCTGGAAAACTAACGACTTTCGGCGGCAGCTTCATCGTCGATGACTTCGCCCGGTATCTCAAGGTCCTGGCGCTAATCGGCTCGGCCGCAACGCTAATTCTTTCCGCCGAGTTTCTGGCGGACCCGTCCCGCCGTATTTTCGAATACTCCATCCTCGTATTGCTTTCCACGCTCGGCATGATGGTCCTGATCTCGGCCGGTGATCTCATCATGCTTTATCTCGGGCTCGAACTGATGAGTCTTGCGCTTTATGTCGTGGCGGCGAGCAACCGCGACAACGCGAAATCGACGGAAGCCGGCTTGAAATATTTCGTACTCGGCGCGCTCTCGTCGGGCATGCTGCTCTACGGCGCGTCGCTGATCTACGGCTTCACCGGCACTGTCAGTTTCGCCGGCATCGCGGCCGTCGTGAAGACCGGCAGCATCGGGATCGTGTTTGGCCTCGTGTTCCTGCTCGCCGGGCTCTGCTTCAAGGTCTCCGCCGTACCGTTCCACATGTGGACGCCCGACGTTTATGAAGGCGCGCCGACCCCGGTGACGGCGTTCTTCGCCTCGGCGCCCAAGGTTGCGGCGCTGGCGGTGTTCACCCGGGTGGCGCTCACCGCATTTCCCGGCATCGTTCCGGAATGGCAACAGATCGTAGTGTTCGTCGCAATCGCATCCATGGCACTGGGATCGTTCGCCGCGATCGGACAGAAGAACATCAAGCGGCTGATGGCCTACTCCTCGATTGGCCATATGGGCTTTGCGTTGGTCGGACTGGCCGCGGGCACCGCCGAGGGCGCGCAGGGCGTGCTGGTCTATATCGCGATCTACGTGGCGATGACGCTGGGCAGCTTTGCCGTGATTCTGACCATGAAGCGCAATGGCCAGCACGTCGAGAACATCAGCGACTTCGCGGGACTGTCGCGTACCAATCCGCTGCTGGCTTTCTTGTTTGCGATGCTGCTGTTTTCGCTTGCCGGCGTTCCTCCGCTCGCCGGTTTCTTCGGCAAGTTTTATGTATTCGTTGCCGCGATCAAGTCGGGCCTGTTTGCGCTGGCCGTGATCGGCGTGCTCACCAGCGTGGTCGGCGCGTTTTATTATCTGTCGATCGTCAAGGTGATGTATTTCGATGAGCCGCTCGGCAAACTCGATCCGATGCGGGTCGAATTGCGTACGGTGCTGGCGGTTGCGGGCCTGTTCAATCTGTTCTTCTTCGTCTATCCGGGACCGCTGGTGAGCGCGGCGACGGTAGCGGCGAAGTCGCTGTTCTAGGCCGTGGCCGCAACCGCTGCGAAGCGATCCCGGGACTTCATGAGCGGCCATGGATTACGCGGTCACTCGACGCGTCGCCACGGCCGAACGCGCGTCTTGCTTTTATTGCGACATCTCGAACGGTTTGGATCGTATTTTCGATGACATTTGCACTTGGTCCGCGGGCCAAATCCGCGGGCTACCAACTCGCGGCGTTCGACAGCATCGGCTCGACTAACGCGGAAGCCCTGTCGCGGGCACGCGACGGCGAATGCGGGCCGATCTGGTTCGTGACATCGGAGCAGACGGCGGGTCGTGGCCGACGCAATCGTTCCTGGATCGCGCCGCGCGGCAATCTCGCCAGCAGCATTCTGGAGGTCACCGATGTATCGCCAGCCGTTGCGGCGACGCTGGGATTTGCTGCGGGACTTGCGCTTGACCAAGCGTTGCAAAAGGTAAGTGTCGAAGCCTCGCTGAGGTCGGCGGGATCGGACCAGCTGAAGTTTTCGCTGAAATGGCCGAACGACCTCTTGGCGGGACGGCAAAAGCTTGCCGGCATCCTGCTCGAAGCCGAGGCCACGGCAGATCGGCGGCTGGCCGTGGTGGTCGGGATCGGCACCAACGTGGTTGCCGCACCTGAGGGCACGCCGACGCCGGCAACATGCCTTTCGACGCTCGGCGTCCACATCGGCGCCGAGGATCTGTTCGCTGTGCTATCGGACTGCTGGGCCGAATTGCGCGGTATCTGGGACGACGGCCGCGGCTTTGGCGAGATCCGGCAGCGTTGGCTTGCGCG
This sequence comes from uncultured Alphaproteobacteria bacterium, assembly GCA_963756215.1. Taxonomy (GTDB): domain Bacteria; phylum Pseudomonadota; class Alphaproteobacteria; order Rhizobiales; family Xanthobacteraceae; genus Bradyrhizobium. The sequence continues at coordinate 309,931 of CAVWMY010000012.1, forward strand.
GGCGGCGGGTCTTGGACAACCGGTCGCGATCCAGACTGGTGGAGCGATCCTGGAGGGGATATTCGACACGTTGGATGAACAGGGTTGCCTGATTGTCAGGACGTCCGACGGCAGGCGGATCTCCGTTGCGGCCGGCGATGTCTATTTCGGCTCAGCAGCCACCGTGGGAGCAGCCTGATGGCGCGGCCGGATGAATTGACCTTTGCGCCGCTCGGCGGCGTCGGCGAGATCGGCATGAACCTGTCGATCTACGGCCTCGGCAACCGCCATCAGCGATCGTGGCTCGCGGTCGATCTCGGGGTGTCATTCGGCGACGAGGAGCATCTGCCCGGCATCGACCTGATCATGCCCGACATCAGCTTTCTCGAAAAGGAGCGCAAGAACCTTGTTGGCCTGGTGCTGACCCATGCCCATGAAGACCATTTCGGAGCCATCATCGATCTGTGGCCGAAGCTGAAATGCCCGATTTACGCGACCAAATTCAGTGCCGCCCTTTTCGAAGCCAAATGCGCCGCCGAGCGCAACGCACCGGAGATTCCGGTCACGGTGGTGCCGTCGGGCGGCCGTATCGATCTCGGCCCGTTCAGCGTCGAATTCATCCCGGTCGCGCATTCGATTCCGGAATCCCACGCACTCGCGATCCGCACCTCGGCCGGCACGGTGTTGCACACCGGCGACTGGAAGATCGATCCGACGCCTCTCATCGGTCTGCCGACGGACGAAAGGCGGTTGCGTGAAATCGGCGATGAGGGCGTGCTGGCGCTGATCGGCGATTCCACCAATGCCGTGCGCGAAGGGCGCTCGCCATCGGAGACCGAGGTCGCCAGAACCATCGCCGAACTGGTCAAGGGCGCCAAAGGCCGTGTCGCCGTAACCACCTTTGCCTCCAACGTTGCACGCCTGCGCGCCGTTGCCGACGCGGCGCGACTCGCCGGACGCGAAGTGGTGGTGGTCGGCCGCGCGATGGAGCGCGTGGTGCAGGTTGCGCGCGAAACCGGCCATCTCGACGGCGTGCAGAGCTTCCGCAGCGCGGACGTCTATGGCCATCTTCCGCCCGACAGAGTGCTGGCGCTCTGCACCGGCAGCCAGGGCGAGCCGCGTGCGGCGCTGGCGCGGATCGCCAACGACGATCATCCCGAGGTGACGCTGAACAAGGGCGACTGCGTGATCTTCTCCTCGCGCACCATCCCCGGCAACGAAAAGGCGGTCGGCAGCATCATCAACGGTCTGATTTCGCTCGGCATCGAAGTCATTACCGATCGCACCCACCTCGTGCACGTCTCAGGCCATCCGCGTCGCGACGAACTCCGTGACATGATTTCATGGGTGCGCCCGCAACTGCTGATTCCCGTGCACGGCGAGGCGCTGCATCTGTTCGAGCACGCCAAGCTGGCGCGGGCCGCCGGCGTGCCGAAGGTGCTGATCTGCCGTAACGGCGATCTGGTACGGCTTGGGCCGGGCGATCCCGCGGTGATTGAAGAGCTGCCTTCCGGGCGGCTCTACAAGGACGGCGCGATCCTGGAGAACTCGAAATCGCGCGCCGTCGTCGAGCGGCGCAGGATGGCCTTCGCCGGCTGTGTCTTCGTGGCGATCGCGATGACCGAAAAGGGCGAGTTGGCCGACGACCCCGAGGTTGATCTTGTCGGCATACCCGAGAAGAATACTGCCGGAGAGGTCATCGACGAGATCGTGTTCGACGCCGTCGTCTCGATCGTGGAGGGCCTGCCGCGGGCGCGGCGGCGCGATCCCGACGCGACGGCGGAATCGGTACGCCGGGCGGTACGCGCCACGGTCAACGAGCACTGGGGCAAGAAACCGCTTTGCTACGTCCACGTCCTGACGGTCTAGGGCATGGTGTGAAACTGGGGCGTCTCGTGCGGTGCCCCGAGAGTGGAGGCGTATCATGCTGGGCCGGCTCAACCATGTGGCGATCGCGGTCAGGGATGCCGAGAAGGCCGCCAAAATCTATGGTGCCGTATTCGGTGCCCACATCTCCGCGGCGGTGCCGCTGCCGGAGCACGGCGTCATCACCGTGTTCGTCACGCTACCGAATACCAAGATCGAATTCATTCAGCCGCTCGGCGAAAACTCGCCGATCAGCAAATTTCTCGACCGCAACGCCGACGGCGGCATCCATCACATTTGTTACGATGTGCCCGACATCGTTGCGGCGCGGGATACTCTGATCAAGGAGGGCGCGCGGGTGCTCGGCGATGGCGTGCCCCGCATCGGCGCCCACGGCAAGCCGGTACTGTTCCTGCATCCCAAGGACTTTTCCGGGGCGCTTGTTGAAATCGAACAGGCCTGAATCCGCATGATCTACACGATCTCCACCGCTTTTGCGATCTACTTCGTCATTTGGTGGATTGCGCTGTTCCTGACGCTGCCGTTCGGCGTGCGCAGCCAGCATGAGGACGGCGATGGTGTTCCCGGCAGCGATCCCGGTGCGCCGATCGCAAGCCAGATGGGGCGCAAGCTGATTTGGACCACGGTGATCTCTACGGTCATTTTCGGCGTCGCCTGGTTGGCGTATGCCGCCGGATATCTCAACGTCGATCGGCTGTCCCGGTTGATGGGATTTCCGTTTTGACCGATGTGTTTGTTGTCAGTCGAGGGGAAATACAATGACGTTTCAGAGGACGACGATCGGGTTGCTGGTCCTGATCGTTATCGGGCTTGCCGGAGCGTTCTACATTGAATGGAAAATGTCGGTCCAACTCCGGACGGTGAAGGCTTTTGTCGAAGGTCAGGTCTTCGCGGAAGCCGTGGCGGCTTGCGAGAGGGCCGAGAGTTCGACCCCGTTCAAATGGAATACCGGCACCAATACTTCCATCGTTGGATTGAACTCGGTGAAACTGGACAAATATTCGGTCGTGGCGAATTACACGCTGGTCGCGGACGGCGTCTATTGTGACTACGATCCGATCAAGAAGAAGGCCGACATCGGTTCGAGTTTCCTCGAGCGGGATTGATAAATCAGGATCCTTAAACCTGCGCGTCGCTTTGAGCGATGACGCCGTCGATCTCCGCCAGTAATTGCTGCCACGCCTCATCCATCTCGGGCGACCAATCTGCGCCCAAAATCTCGCGTACGGTGGCCGCGATCACGCCGAAAAATTCGCCAAACAGTTCGCGCGGCGTACCGTAAGCATCATGCGAAGAGACTTCGCAAGCGATCATCCGGAAACGCCCGCTTCGGTCGCCGGCGAGATCAAGCATGGCGTCGACGGTCAGCGCCAGCATCGAACCCTTCACCGATTCGCTGCCCTGGCTTCGAAACATCGTCCGGGCTTCGGGATGTTGTTGAAACAGTCGCTGGTAGACCAGCGGCGTCAGATCTTCGCATCGCCCGGCGGCGAGTTCAAAGCTGCGCTCAACTGGATTGGATGATGTCACGGTGAAAACTCGATCGCTTCATCGCAACTTGTCGCCATCACCAGCGTGTTGTTGTTCACAACACCGCGAAAAAAAGAGCAGGGCACCAAGCCCTGCTCCAAAAATTGTGTCGACCCTATTTCCCCGATAGTTGGATTTGATCTTGATGGACGGGGCGACGCTGCTTGTGCGCGTCAGGGCTCCTCCCGAGACTTGGACCACCAGACTTCAACCTCTCGGTTAGTCTGAATGTGCATTGGTAGACTATCTTTTTTGGCTTGTCATCAATTTCAGCAACGATTGTTCAAAATTCAAGCATTTTACGAAATGATTGCCATTTGGTCCCTTTCCGGCACAACCGGCTCGTGCAACCCGTTTTCCCGCTACAAAAGTAGCATGCCGGGGCGAAAAAGAGCACGAAGCCCCAGCGGCACGAAACGTTATTTCAAAACGTTCGCTGGATAATGCTTGGAACTCGGTCTCAACTCCAAACTCCCGGAATGATTAGGTGGCGCCTGTCGAAAAGGGTGGTCTTGATCGATGCGGCGGCGGTTGCGGAAATTCCTTCCGATCGTCTTGGTAGCCTTGGCGGTGCAGATTTTGGCGCCGATAGCCGCGTGCTGGGCCGCCGGTATTGCCGCTTCCGATCCCCTTCACGCCGCCATCATCTGTCACGATGAGGGGGCGCAATCCGGCAACCCGACCGATCGGACTGGCGGACCTCACTCCCATGACGGTGCGTGTGCGCTGTGTTGCGCGGCCCATGCCAACGCCGCCTTCGATGCGCCGCATGCCATGGTCGCGCTGCCGTACCGGCAGACGCTACGCGTGGTCTGGCGCGAGGTGGCGCCGGAATTGCTCGCCACCCGGGCCGGTGCGCATGCGCAGGCACGCGCGCCCCCGTCGATCTCCTGATTTTGCGAAGACCTCATCATCGGTGCGCCTTTCGCCGCGCCCGATAACGCCGTTGAGCAAGCTGATCACCGTGTCAGCACCAGGATTTTCAGATGTTTCGCCTTCATGCCCTGTGTGGCGTGAGCGTCGCGGCCCTGCAGATTGTGCTGCTGGCGCCGATGACGCCTGTAAAAGCACAGGATGCCGCACAGGTGCTGCCGCCGGTCACGGTCGACGCGCCGCGGGTGCCGCCGAAGCGAGCCATGCGCAAGCCGGCCGGTCGGGTCGCTGCGCTCCGCAGGCCCCCGCAACCGGGGGCGAGGGCGCCGGAGGCGCGCGCGCCGGCCGTCGTCGTCAACACCGAGGGCGGCGGCGAGACCGTGTCGCTGGGGGTCCCGCCCATCAAGCAGAGGTTTGCGCTGCCGCAGGAATCCTACAGCATTACCGCCAAGCAAATCGACGAGACCATCAACCTCAAGGACCCGGAGGATGCGATCAAGTATTTCCCGAGCCTGTTCGTCCGGAAGCGTAACGACGGCGACAATCAGGCGGTGCTGGCGACTCGGACCTGGGGTCTCAATTCCAGCGCGCGGACTCTGATCTACTATGACGACCTTCTGATTTCCGCGCTGATCAACAACAACAACCAGAATGGTTCTCCGCACTGGAATCTGATTCCGACGGAAGGCATCGGGCGGATCGATTTCCTCGATGGCCCGTTTGCAGCTGCCTATCCCGGCAATTCGATCGGCGGGGTGCTGCTATACACATCCAAAATGCCGGACCACGCTTTCGCGACGGCGAAGGAAACGGTGTCGGTGATGCCGTGGAATCAATACGGCACCAAGGATACCTATGCCAGCAGCCTCACCAGCGCGGCCGCCGGCAACCGCGTCGGCAATTTGTCGTGGCTGCTGAGCGTCAATTTTCAGGACTCCTATCAGCAGCCGTTGACCTACACGACCAGCGCGACCATCCCGGGCGGCACGACCGGGACTTTCCCGGCGTTGAACAAGCAGGGTCTTCCCGCCGACGTCATCGGCACCGGCACCCTGGCTCACTCCTTGCAGACCACCGCCAACCTGAGGCTGGCTTACGACATTACGCCGCTGGTGCAGGCGACCTATTCGCTGGGGGTCTGGAATAATCACCAGACGTCCGATCCTCAGACTTACTTGACCTCCACGGCGACCGGCCTGCCGACCTTTGCCAACAATCCGGGCTTCGCCAGCAACAAGTACGTCTGGGATGAAACGCATCTCAGCAATGCCGTCTCGATCAAGAGCGACACCAAAGGCGTCTTCGACTTCGACCTCTCAGGGTCCAGCTACAACTATTTGCAGGATACGCAGCTCAACCCGTTCACCGTGACCCCGACGGGGGTCGGCTACTCTTCGAACGGCAAGATCACGCGGATGGACGGGACCAACTGGCAGAACGCCGATGCCAAGGGCATCTGGCGGCCCTATGGCTACGATGGCCCGCATGAAGTGAGCTTTGGCGTGCACGCCGATCGATACCAATTGGACAACCCGGTGTATGCGTCCTCGGTCTGGTATGCCACGTCGTCCACGGGCACCGGCAGGTTGTACTCGGATGGCGAGGGTGAAACATGGACCAAGGCTCTCTGGGTCCAGGATGCCTGGAAGATCGTTCCTAACGTGAAGCTGACACTTGGCGGGCGGCTCGAGTTCGTGGGAGGCGATCAACGGCTATAACCTCAACACCACGACCAACGCCGCGGGCGCCATCACTTCGACGGCATCGATAAATCAGCCTGAGCTTCAGTCGACCAATTTCTCGCCGAAGGCGTCGCTGTCCTACGATCCCAACAAGGACTGGAATATCACGGCCAATTTCGGCGAGGCGTATCGCTATCCGACAGTCGCCGAACTCTACCAGAACATATCCGTGGGGGGCGTCGCGACCTTTGCCAACCCGAATCTGACACCGGAGCAGGACCTCAACGGGGAACTCAACATCGAGCGGCACTGGAGCGACGGCCGCGTCCGTCTGACTCTTTTCGAGGAGCGAACCAACAACGCGATCATTTCGCAGACTAATCTTGCCACCAACCCGACCACCGGGGCTCAGGTACCGACGACGACCGTCGGCAACGTCGCCGCAATCCGGATGCAGGGTGTCGAACTCTCCGCGGAGAAAGACAACATCGCGGTCAAGGGACTCCAGATTTTCGGCAGCGTGACCTATGTCGATTCAAGGATTCTTTCGGACCCGACCTGGGCCGGCACCAATCCGTTGACAGGCTTGCCCGATACGGTCGTCGGCAAGCGCGTGCCCTTCGTGCCGGACTTGCGCGCGAGAGCCGGGGTGACCTACCGGCCGAACGAAAGCTGGGCCTTCACCTTCGCCGCGCGCTACAGCGGCAAGCAGTATTCCACGCTCGACAACACCGACATCATCTCCCACGTCTACGGTGCCTTCGACAACTACATCGTTGCCGACATGAAGGTGCACTACACCGCGACCAAGAATTTCTCGTTCGATTTCGGGATCGATAACCTCTTCAACGAGCAATACTTCCTGTTCCATCCGTTCCCCGGCAGGACCTACGTGCTGGCGGGAAAATATACGTTCTAAGACGGGCCTGTGCCGAAGGAATATCCGATGACATCAATCGTACGAACGCTTCTATCCGCTGCATTGCTCGCCACGCTGGTGGCCGCGCCCGGGCGGGCGCAGGAGGTCAGGGCCGGTGATCTCCTGATCACGCAGGCTTGGAGCCGAGCCACTCCCGGGGGCGCGAAAATCGGCGTCGGATACCTGACGATCGAGAACAAGGGAGCAACACCGGATCGTCTCACGCGCGCGTCGGCTGAGGTCGCAGGCAAAGTCGAGGTTCACGAGATGGCGATGAACAACGGCGTGATGACGATGCGGCCGCTCGACAAGGGCCTTGAGATCGATCCCGGCAAGACCGTGAAGCTGGCACCCGGAGGATCGCATCTGATGTTGTTCGACTTGAAGCATCCGCTCAACCAGGGCGACCAGGTGTCGCTCACGCTCCAGTTCGAGAAGGCGGGCGAGGTGAAGCTGTCGCTCGACGTGCAGGGGATCGGCGCGCAAGCCCCCGCGGCGTCAGGCGGGAGGGATGTCAAGAAGCCCGACGGAATGAAGATGTGAGCTGTCCGATGTCAAATGCCAAACGCTGCTCCGGTCTGGTTGCCGTTATCACGGCCTTTCTCGCGGCCTCGACGGCGCACGCGCATATCACTCTCGAAACACGCGAAGCGACGATCGGGACGTCGTACAAGGCCGTGTTCAGGGTGCCGCACGGCTGCGCCGGCTCGGCCACCACCAGGATTCGCGTCCAGATTCCGCAAGGCGTGATCGGGGTCAAGCCGATGCCGAAGCCCGGCTGGAATGTCGAGGCGATCAAGGGCAAATACGCCGGCGAATATGATTTTCACGGCACCAAATTGTCGGAGGGCGTCAAGGAAGTGGCGTGGAGCGGCGGCAAATTGCCCGACGACTTCTATGATGAATTCGTCATCAACACGTTTCTGACCGCCGACCTCAAGCCGAATACGACCTTGTATTTTCCGGTGGTGCAGGAATGCGAGCAGGGCATCAGCCGCTGGATCGATATTCCGACCGAGGGCGATGCCGGCGCCGCCCGTGAAAGCAAGTCGCCCGCGCCGGGGGTCAAGCTGATGCCGAAACCCTGATCGGTCCGGATGATGCGCCTGATCGCCGGCTTGATGACGCTGTTGTCCGTTCTGTGCTTCGCTACCGGGGTTTCGGCGCATGCCTCGCTGGTTTCGGCGGAGCCGAACGACGGCAGCGTGCTGGCGGTCGCGCCGAAGATGGTGCAGTTGCGCTTCAACGAGAGCGTGACGCCGGTGGTGGTCCGCCTGATTGATGCAAGCGGCGTGAGCCGCGGCGACACCGCTGTGCACACGGTGGACCAGACCATTTATTTGACGCTACCCGACGAGCTGCCTCGGGGGACCCAGGTCGTCAGCTATCGCGTCATTTCCCAGGACGGACACCCGGTAGGCGGCTCGCTGGTATTTTCGATCGGGGCAACGACCGGTGCCGCGCCGGCGCCGACGAATGTCCGCTCCGTGGCGGCTTTGATCTGGCTGGCGCGCATCGGTGTCTATCTCGGGCTGTTTGTTGGCGTCGGAGGCGCTTTTTTTGGCGCCTGGATTGCGAAGGCGCCGCCGGCGGCAACCAAACTGATTGTCGCGGCCCTGGCGATTGGTCTGGCCAGCGCGGTCATTTCGTTGGGGTTGCAGGGACTCGATGTGCTCGGCCTGGGTCTTCGCGCCATCGTGACGTCCCCGCCGTGGGCGGCGGCTGCGGCGACAAGTCTGGGGCCGTCGCTGCTGGTCGCCACGGCCGCGATGATTGCGGGCATCGTTGCCTTGCGAACCGCCTCGGCCCACGTGGGCCGCGGTCTTGCGGCGTTGGCGATGGCCGGTGTCGGGCTCGCGCTGGCCGCCAGCGGTCACGCCGCGACGGCGTCGCCGCAATGGCTGATGCGGCCGACCGTGTTTCTGCACGGCGTGGGCGTTGCGTTCTGGGTCGGAGCCTTCGCGCCGCTGGCCGCATCGGCCACAAAGCCGACGCTTCTTCCCGCGTTGCTCCGGTTCTCGCGTGCCGCGGTACCCGTGGTGGGCGTATTGGTCCTGACCGGGCTTACGCTGGCGATCACGCAGCTTGATAGTTTCGCTGCGCTCATCGAGACCCGATACGGACTGATCCTGTCGGTCAAGCTCGTGCTCGTCATCGCGCTTTTGGGGCTCGCCGCGCTCAATCGCTTTCGCCTGACGCCGGCGCTCGTGCTTGATCCCACGGCGACACGGCCGCTGCTCCGGTCGATCCTGCTCGAAGGCGTTGTCGCCGCCGGGATCCTGGCGGCGGTGGCCGGCTGGCGCTTTACCCCGCCGCCGCGCGCGTTGACGGCGGCGGTATATGCGCCGCTCGCCGTTCATATCCATACCGAAAATGCGATGTTTCAGGTGCTGGTTTCGCCCGGCAAGGTCGGTACCGACAGCTTCGTGCTGCAGTTGATGAATGGCGATGCCAGCCCGCTCGCGGCGAAGGAAGTCACGCTGGCGCTCGGCCTGCCCGAACGCGGCGTCGAGCCGCTGGAGCGCTCGGCCACGCTCGGCCCAGACGGCTATTGGCACGTCTCCGACGTGCCGCTTCCTTATCCCGGGCCGTGGCACATGAAGATCGACGCCCTGATCTCGGACTTCCAAAAGATCACGCTGGAAGATGAACTGGATGTGCCGGCGCCTTAATTATCCCTGAGGTTTTTATGTCTGCTACGGCATCGCGACCCGCTCGCGCCTTATTCGCACCGTCAAAGTCACCCGCAAAAAAAGGCCGCAAATCCGCGGTTTGAGCGGCTTTCGCGCCTGCCGCCCTTGTGTTTTCCCACCCGATCCGGTTTCACTGCTGGCTTCCCGTGTCCCACCGATTCTTTGAGTTTGCCCATGCGATTATCGCGGTTTTTCCTGCCCATCTTGAAAGAAAATCCGAAGGAAGCCGAGATCGTGTCGCATCGCCTGATGCTGCGCGCGGGCATGATCCGGCAGGAGGCGGCCGGCATTTATGCGTGGCTGCCGCTGGGCCTGCGGGTGTTGAAAAAGATCGAGCAGATCGTGCGCGAAGAGCAGAACCGCGCCGGCGCGCTGGAATTGTTGATGCCGACGCTGCAATTGGCGGATCTCTGGCGCGAGAGCGGCCGCTACGACGCCTACGGTCCGGAAATGCTGCGGATCACCGACCGGCACAAGCGCGAATTGCTTTACGGGCCGACCAACGAGGAAATGATCACGGAGATTTTCCGCGCCTACGTGAAATCCTACAAAAGCCTGCCGCTCAATCTCTATCATATTCAATGGAAATTCCGGGACGAGCAGCGCCCGCGCTTCGGCGTCATGCGGGGCCGCGAGTTCCTGATGAAGGACGCTTATTCGTTCGACATCGACGAGGCGGCGGCACGACGATCGTATAACCGGATGTTCGTCGCATACTTGCGGACCTTCGCCCGGATGGGATTGAAGGCCATTCCCATGCGCGCGGAGACCGGCCCGATCGGCGGCGATCTCAGCCACGAATTCATCGTGCTGGCGGAAACCGGCGAGTCCGCCGTCTATTGCGATAGCGACGTGCTGACGCTTCCGGTGCCCGGCGAAGATGTCGACTATGAAGGCGATCTCACCCCGATCATCAAGCTGTGGACTTCGGTCTATGCTGCCACCGAAGACGTCCACGAAGCCGCTCGCTTCGATAACGAAGTGCCCGCGGAGAAGCGGGTACATACGAGGGGCATCGAGGTCGGGCAGATCTTCTACTTCGGCACCAAATATTCGGACACCATGAAAGCGATGGTGGCGGGCGCCGACGGGGCGGAGGTCGCAATCCACGGCGGCTCTTACGGGGTCGGCGTGTCGCGATTGGTCGGCGCCATCATCGAGGCCTGCCACGACGATGCCGGCATCAAATGGCCGGAGGCGGTGGCGCCGTTCAGGGCCGCGATCCTGAATCTGAAACAAGGCGCCGAAGACACGGATGCCGCATGTGAAAATCTCTACCGCGAACTGTCGGCGAAAGGTGTCGATGTTCTGTATGACGACACCGACCAGCGCGCCGGCGCCAAATTCGCTGCCGCCGACCTGATCGGCATTCCCTGGCAGATTCTGGTCGGTCCCAAAGGCCTCGCCGAAGGCAAGGTCGAACTCAAGCGGCGTAGCGACGGGTCACGCGAGAATGTGAGCCCGGCGGACGTGCTGGCGCGGCTCGGCGCGTGATCAATTATCCACCGCAGCGCCCAACGGCCGGGCTTGGCGGCCACAATTAGCCCGAATCGTGTGAAAATCGACCTATGGATGAACCCATGAGCGAGCCAATTCGGACCCCACCTTTTGCGCCATTCGAATGGCTGCTGTCGGGACGGTATCTGCGTGCGCGCCGCAAGGAGGGGTTTATCTCCGTTATTGCCGGCTTTTCGTTTCTCGGGATCATGCTCGGCGTCGCCACGCTGATCATCGTGATGGCGGTCATGAACGGTTTTCGCAAGGAACTGCTCGACAAGATTCTCGGCCTCAACGGCCATCTCCTGGTGCAGCCGCTGGAATCGCCGTTGACCGACTGGAAGGATGTGGCCGACCGGATCAGCCAGGTCCAGGGCATCAGGCTCGCCGCCCCGGTGGTCGACGGCCAAGGGCTGGGATCGTCGCCATTCAATGCCGCCGGTGTATTCATTCGCGGCATTCGTGCCGACGATCTCAATAACCTGACCTCGATCGCCAAGAATATCAAACAAGGTACGCTCGAGGGCTTCGACGACGGGCAGGGCGTCGCAATAGGCCGCAGGCTGGCCGATCAATTGTCGCTTCATGCCGGCGACAGCATCACGCTGGTTTCGCCAAAGGGGGCTGTGACCCCGATGGGCACGACGCCGCGCATCAAGCCGTACAAGATCACCGCGGTGTTCGAGATCGGCATGTCGGAATACGACTCGAGTTTTGTATTCATGCCGTTGTCTGAAGCGCAGGCCTACTTCAATCGCAACAACGACGTAACCGCGATCGAGGTTTTCACCGACAATCCCGACAAGATCGACGGTTTCCGCAAGTCCGTGACCGAAGCCGCCGGACGACCGGTCTTTCTGGTGGACTGGCGGCAGCGTAACGCCACCTTCTTCAACGCGCTCCAGGTCGAGCGCAATGTGATGTTCCTGATCCTCACCATGATCGTGCTGGTTGCAGCGCTGAACATCGTGTCGGGGCTGATCATGCTGGTGAAGGACAAGGGCAGCGATATCGCGATACTGCGTACCATGGGTGCTTCGCAGGGATCGATCATGCGTGTGTTCCTGATCACTGGCGCCTCGATCGGCGTGGTCGGCACGTTGACCGGTTTCCTGGTCGGCATGCTTGTTTGCCTGAACATTGAATCGATCCGGCAATTCCTGTCCTGGCTGACCAACACCGAACTGTTCTCTCCGGAGCTTTATTTCCTCTCCAAGCTGCCGGCCGAGATTGATTTCGGCGAGACGAGCGCGGTTGTGATCATGGCCCTCACGCTTTCCTTCCTCGCTACGCTGTATCCGTCATGGCGGGCTGCCCGTCTCGATCCCGTCGATGCGCTCCGGTACGAGTGAGGAACTGATGGCGCAGGAGACGAAAGATGTGCCGGTCGTTTATCTCCACGAGATCAAGCGCCAGTACACGCAGGGCGAGAGCACGCTGACCATTCTCGACGGCGCCAAGCTCGCGCTGTGGGCTGGACAATCGGTGGCCTTGGTGGCGCCCTCGGGCGCCGGCAAATCGACGCTGCTGCATATCGCCGGCCTGCTCGAAAGTCCCGACGATGGCGAAGTGTATGTCGGGGGTACCGCGACCTCCGGCCTATCCGATATCGAGCGCACCCAGATCCGCCGCACCGATATCGGCTTCGTCTATCAATCGCACCGGCTGTTGCCGGAATTCTCCGCGCTCGAAAACGTCATGTTGCCGCAGATGATCCGGGGCCTGAAGCGCTCCGAGACCATCAAGCGCGCCACCGAAATCCTCGCCTATCTCGGCCTCGGCGATCGTATCAAACACCGGCCCGCTGAATTGTCCGGCGGCGAGCAACAACGGGTCGCGATCGCGCGCGCTGTGGCCAACGCCCCACGCGTCCTGTTTGCGGACGAGCCCACCGGCAATCTCGACCCGAATACGGCGGACCATGTGTTCAACGCGCTGATGCAGCTCGTCAAAGCGACCCGGGTCGGAATGCTGATAGCGACCCATAACATGGAACTGGCGGGACGAATGGACCGGCGGGTATCGCTGGAAAAGGGTCGCGTCATCGAACTCGAATAAGGGCGCTTCGCCGTCGCGGCGGCGCGACCGTCTTGCTAACGCTTGCGCCGGTGCGGCTGCGACAACCGCACCGATCGCGGGATCGCCCAAGGCAAAAGGCGCATCAATATTTCCTGTGGGACTGGCGGTTGCGGTTGGGTTGCGCCGCGGTGTTCGCGTTGAAGTAAGGATTGGCGGCGCAACTGGCATCGCGGCCTGATGCTGTGGCCTGGCACTGCGCGTAGCTGGAAAAACTGCAGTCACCAAGCCCGCCACCGAAATCGCATCCTTGGATGCAAAAGGCCGCGTTGCCGGCGGCGGCCGAAGCGCTACCGCTTGCGGCCATGAGGCCGATCGCCACCACAGCCGGCGAAGACCAACGCATTCGCGCTATCCATTCCCGGTGTCAAATTGACGCCGCAGGTCGCGGCCAATCATCCGGTCAATAGTAACGATAGGGTTGGTAGCCCGGATAGGGTTGATAACCCGCAGGAACACGATTTCGACCGTGTCGGCCGCGCGGCTCGCCGCCGGGGATGTAGTAGGGATTTTCCATGCAATAAAGGAAGCGCCCCGAGGCGGTCGCTTCGCATTGCTCGTAGCTCGTGAAGGTGCAGTTCGATAGACCCGGATATTCGTTCCCCTGGATGCAGAAGGGATACCGGGTACCGATCGCATGGGCCGGTGCCGTGCCGATCGCCGTCAAGCTACCGATCGCCAGCAAAGCCAGAACCATTCTACGCTCACGCATGAGAACCTCCCTTCGGCCGCAGCCGCCTGTCGTTCGAATCCGATCGGTATAACCCAAGCCGGCTCCGCAGGTTCCCGTCAACTCCCGTCGACGCATATCGAGTACCGTACCAGCGGGGGCTTCCTCATCGCGGCGCCAAACTCGCCTCCAGTTAACCATGCGGGGCGGCGCTTTTCGAACTAAGGCGCCGGTCAACGATTAGCAGATCAGTGGATCGTGACAGCATTCCCGGCTGGGAAAGCTGCGGTGGGAGCCCATGTTCAGCCAATGAAGAAATCTGATGTTATCTGTCCGAACTGTCATGCCGGCTATCGTCGGCTCGAACTCAGCAGCCGCAGCGGAATCGTGGGCGAATTCCATTGCGTGCTTTGCGGCCATCTCATTGAGGTTTTCGACGGATCGGCGGAGGTCGCCATCCGCCTCACGATCCAGCCCGAAAAAACTTTCCGTTAGCAGGCAAAGCCTTACCCGGGCACGCCCGTTACCGAAGGCCGTGATGGAATCGGGAAACAGACCAAGGTTTGCCCCATGCCGTGGGCCATGCCGGCCCCGGCCGGGGTTCGGTTGGCGTGGCCAGTTAACCAACCGCAAAATTCTGGCACGGTCGAACCGTCGGCCCCATTGACTCCTAGAACAAAAAAGGAACAATGTTCCTCATATGTTCCCTTTAGCAGGAGGCGGATATGTTGAGAGTTTTCGTGGAGGAGGCTGCGGCATTGGCGTCGATCACGCTGTTCGTCGGGATGATCGCGGTCTGGGCGCAGCTGTTTTCGCAGCTTTGAAGCGGATGAACGCGAGTCCGGACAAGCAAACGGGTGAGGGATCATCACGGTGAGGCATGGGCGAAGTCGTGGTTTGGTGGGTTCGATTTGTGTTCTCGATCATTGTGGTCGGTGCCCTCGCGTTAACGGCGGCGCTTTTCTTGCTGATCTGTGACGTTGGCGTCGATCTGCGCGGTTTGCTGGGCGTTGTTGCGATTTGGTGCTTTTACGCATTGCTTTTCCTCGTGGTCGGAATGGGTGTTTTCAGCGTCGGCAACAAGATGACCCGGCGGCTCCGTAACTGGTTGCACAGCTGCCGGTAAACGACTCGACGCTGGGTCAGCAGGACACCACCGACCGGGGCGAGAGGCGGGTGTCGGCGGTGGTCTTTGGGGAAAAGCCGGACGGCGGCCTTAAATTGCACGTTCGGCGTGGACAGCTTGATCTCGGCGCTTCACCATTGGATTGCGAGTCGGCCTTCAAGGCGGCTTTCATCCCCAAACCGCTATCCCGCTCCCGTACCCCTTAGCAGAAGCCGCCCGCGCCCATGCCCAATGCCGGATTTGTCCATCTTCACGTCCATTCGGCCTATTCGCTGCTGAAGGGTTCGATCAAGATCCAGAAGCTCGCCGAACTGGCCAAGGCGGATCGCCAGCCGGCGCTGGCGCTGACCGACACCGACAACATGTTCGGGGCGCTGGAGTTTTCGGACAAGCTCGCGGGCTATGGCATCCAGCCCATCGTCGGATGCGAGCTCGCTGTAGATTTCGGCGACCAGGATCCGAATGCCCGCAATGCGCTCGCGGCGGCGCCCGCGCGGATCGTGCTTCTGGCGGCCCGGGAACGCGGCTACCGCAGCCTGATGCGGCTGAATTCACGGGCGTTTCTGGAAACGCCAACGCATCAGGCGCCGCATATCAAATTCGACTGGTTGCAAGGCGATGCCGAAGACTTGATCGCGCTGACCGGCGGACCGGACGGGCCGATATCGCTGGCGATATCGGCGGACCAGGCGGCGCTGGCGGCGACCCGTTGCGACCGCCTGGCGAGCCTGTTCGGGGACCGGCTCTACGTCGAGTTGCAGCGCCATGGCATCGAAAAGGAACGGCGCGCCGAAGGCGGCCTGATCGATCTCGCCTATGCCAAGGGGTTCCCGCTGGTCGCGACCAACGAGCCGTATTTTGCCGCGGCCGACGACTATGAAGCTCATGACGCACTGCTCTGCATCGCCGGCGGGCGTTTGATCGCGGAAACCGATCGCGACCAGCTCACGCCGGATCACCGCTTCAAGACCCGCGCTGAAATGGCGGTGCTCTTTGCCGACGTGCCGGAGGCGCTGGCCTCTACGGTCGAGATCGCCGAGCGTTGTGCGTTCCGCCCCAAGACGCGCAAGCCGATCCTGCCGCGGTTCACGGTCGGCGCGGGTGCAAACGCCGCTGACGCGCAAAGCGAGGAAACGGCGGAAATGCGCCGCCAGGCCGAGGAGGGGCTCAGCAACCGGCTTCGGGTCCATGGCCTCGCGCAGGGCACGTCCGAGGAGGACTATCACGCGCGACTCGCCTTCGAGATCGACGTCATCACCCGCATGAACTATTCGGGTTACTTCCTGATCGTCTCGGACTTCATCAAATGGGCCAAGGCCCAGGGCATTCCGGTCGGCCCGGGCCGCGGCTCCGGCGCGGGGTCGCTGGTCGCCTACGCATTGACCATTACCGATCTCGATCCGATCCGGTTCGGGCTTCTGTTCGAGCGCTTCCTCAATCCGGAACGCGTGTCGATGCCCGATTTCGACATCGACTTCTGCCAGGATCGACGCGGCGAGGTGATCGATTACGTGCAGGAGCGCTACGGCCGCGATCAGGTGGCGCAGATCATCACTTTCGGAACGCTGCAGGCGCGCGGCGTGCTGCGCGACGTCGGACGTGTCCTGCAGATGCCTTACGGGCAGGTCGACAAGTTGACCAAACTGGTGCCGCAAAATCCTGCCGCTCCGGTGACGCTGGCCGCCGCGATTGAGAGCGAGCCGAAACTGCAGGCGTTTCGCGATGAGGATCCGGTGGTGGCGCGCGCTTTCGACGTCGCGCAGCGTCTCGAAGGGTTGACCCGTCACGCTTCGACGCACGCCGCCGGGATTGTCATCGGCGACCGGCCGCTGAGCGAATTGGTGCCGCTCTACCGCGATCCGAAATCGGATATGCCGGTGACCCAATTCAACATGAAATGGGTCGAACCGGCGGGACTGGTCAAATTTGACTTCCTCGGCTTGAAGACGCTGACGGTGCTCGACGTCGCCGTGAAGCTGCTCAAGCAACGCGACGTCCACGTCGATCTCGCAACGCTGCCGCTCGACGATGCCAAGAGTTACCAGATGCTGGCCAGGGGCGACGTCGTCGGCGTGTTCCAGGTGGAAAGCCAGGGCATGCGACGGGCGCTGGTCGACATGCGGCCCGACCGCTTCGAGGACATCATCGCGCTGGTGGCCCTCTATCGCCCGGGTCCGATGGCGAATATCCCGACCTATTGCGCCCGCAAGCATGGCGATGAAGAACCGGAATATCTCCACCCCACGCTTGAGCCGATCCTGAAGGAGACCTTCGGCGTCATCATCTACCAGGAACAGGTGATGCAGATTGCGCAGGTCATGGCCGGCTATTCGCTCGGCGAAGCCGATCTGCTGCGGCGTGCGATGGGCAAGAAGATCCGCGCGGAAATGGAGAAGCAGCGTGCCGGCTTCGTCGCGGGCTCCGTCAAGAATGGCGTACCGAAAGCGCAGGCCGAGACGATCTTCGAACTGCTTGCGAAATTCGCCGACTACGGCTTCAACAAGAGCCATGCGGCAGCCTACGCCCTGGTGTCCTATCACACCGCCTACATGAAGGCGCATTATCCGGTTGAATTCCTGGCGGCGTCGATGACGCTCGACCTCAGCAACACCGACAAGCTCAGCGAGTTTCGCGCCGAAGCGCAGCGGCTCGGTATCAAGGTCGAGGCGCCCTCCATCAATCGCTCCGGGCCCACTTTCGAGGTTAGCGACGGGACCATCTATTACGCGCTCGCCGCCCTGAAGGGCGTAGGTCATCAGGCGGTCGAACTGGTGGTGGAGGCGCGGCGATCCGGTTTGTTCACATCGCTCGCCGATTTCGCCGCGCGGGTGAATCCGCGCGCCATCAACAAGCGCGTTATCGAAAGTCTCGCCGCTGCCGGCGCATTCGATGCGCTCGACTCCAACCGCGCGCGGGTATTTGCCGGCGCGGAGGCGATACTGGCGGCCTGTCAGCGCAGCCACGAAGCTGCAACCATCGGCCAGAACGATATGTTCGGCGGAGCGCCGGATGCGCCGACCATCATGCTGCCGCAGGTTGAGCCGTGGTTGCCGGCCGAACGGCTGCGGCGCGAATACGACGCCATCGGTTTTTTCCTGTCCGGCCATCCGCTCGACGACTATGCCGTCGCATTAAAGCGGCTGCGGGTGCAGACATGGGCCGAGTTCTCCCGCGCGGTAAAGACCGGCGCGACTGCCGGCAAGGTCGCCGCGACGGTTGTTTCGCGCATGGAGCGGCGGACCAAGACCGGCAACAAGATGGGCATCATGGGGCTGTCCGACCCCACCGGCCATTTCGAGGCGGTGCTGTTTTCCGAGGGGCTCGCCCAATATCGCGATGTGCTCGAACCCGGAGCGGCCGTGTTGCTGCAACTCGGAGCCGAGTTGCAGGGGGAGGATGTCCGCGCGCGGGTGCTGCACGCCGAGCCGCTGGATGCGGCCGCGGCGAAAACCCAAAAGGGGTTGCGGATATTTGTGCGCGACACCAAGCCGCTGGAATCCATCGCACGGCGGCTCAATATGCCCGAAGGCGCCGCCGCCAACGGCGCTCCGCGCACGCCGCAGGCGAAACCGCTTCCTGCGGCCGTCGGCGCCGATGGCGACGTGTCGCTGGTGATGATGCTCGACCTCGAAACGGAGGTCGAGATGAAGCTGCCGGGTCGTTTCAAGGTCTCACCGCAGATAGCCGGCGCGATCAAGGCGGTGGCCGGCGTGGTCGACGTGCAGACGCTGTAAATCATCCGGTATGGACGGAGCTCGCGCATCCTGAGCCAGCTTGGCATCGACGACCGAGACGCGCGAGTTCACCTTGCGAAATTTAATCGTGCTGATCGTAGACGTTGAGCCGAAGATATACGCCGACGTCCGCCTTTTCTCTCTCTCCGGTCGTTCGGAAGCTCAGCAGCTGCTGTATTCCGCTGGTGGCGGTAAGGTCGAATGGAGCCAACGCAGCCATCAGTCGCGTGTGCCTCCCCGGATTGATGCCCTGTGCTTGCAAGATTTGATCGATACGTTGCGCCGCCACTGCATCTGAAGCGACTGCGCCGGGAAGACGCAGATAGATATTGGCCTCGTTCGGCTGGTCGACGTCCTGCCGAAGGGCAAGACAGGTTAAAGGTTCATTGGAGATCAGATCATCCCCGGCAGTAACTGCGTCGCCATAGATCTGACCTACGATGTCGGCCAGTTTGCGCGTGTCGTGATGTCGCGCAAACGAAGCAATCCGGTCCAACTCGGCAAATGTCGTGGGGCCATGCCTGAAATACAGTTTGACCCGACTATGCTCTCCGGGAGCTAAATCAAGCGCAAAAAGATCCAAGACGTGGCCACGGTCACGCAACTCGGCATATTGCTCTCCAACCTTTTGCCAGGCCCGGCGGAGACCCAATCGGTCGAGCGCCTCAATCGCAACATCTCCTTCGTTGCCGCCACCGTGCGCTCGCGGATCAAGATAGACCTTGAAAGAAGGTAGCGCACCGGCTCGGCAGCCAATTGCGTGCCATACGGTCGGTCGACCGACGGTTGGGGCGGGTGAGATAAAGAGATCCTCGACGAGCAGGTATCTATCGATAGAAACGCCCGGCAGGCTGGCAATTCTTCGAGTCAGCTCTTGCCCGGCTGTCTGTGCGCTCAATGCGGTCGGTTGCTCTCCGAGCGATTCGATCGTGATTCTCGCCTCCGGTATTCCTCCGCGCCAGCTCACGGAGAATTCGGCGGGAAAACCGTCGCTCGACATGAAGGAGCGGTACGGAGGCCGCGTGCCTAGCTGTCGATCTCCCCAGGGGGCAATGGCTTCAACAATTCGTGCCAATGTGCAATCCGCATCGGGTCCGGCCAAATCCAAAGCCGAACTGATTGCCCGCCACTTCTCTGACAGGAACGCTTTGTAAGTAGTAGTCGGGCTTCCGAATATGGCACGACGACGATTTGACGCTGCACGCTGCCAGCGTCTTACTTCGGCCTCGTCGTACTTATTCAAAATCGTGTTGAACCAGACGGTAAATTCAGCGGGATTCGATCTGATGCGTTTGTACAATTCGGGCAGCTCGATCCATCTCCAGTCAGACGCTTCCAGGAGATTCGGCGTGGGTTCTCCGTTGAACACTCCAACGAAAATATGGTTGTATTCGTGTTCGATAAGGTTGCTTTGGACGTCGCTGCGATAGCTAATCGTTTTCATTTCCGTCAGTTCGCAGTCGAACCCCATTTCCTCAAGGAGTCTGCGACGTGCAGCGGCGAGGGTATTTTCTCGTGGCCGCGGATGTCCGCAGCACGTGTTTGTCCATAAGCCGGCTGAGTGATATTTATCGCGCGCCCGGTTTTGCAGCATGAGGCGCCCATCATTGTTGAAAATGAAAATCGAGAAGGCGCGGTGCAAAAGACCCTGCTCGTGGACCATCATTTTTTCGCCTGATCCGATCATTCGGTCGTTTGAATCCACCAAAATCAGCATCTCTTGCAGGGACATTGACGTTCTCTCTGGGCTAGCGAAAGCTTCACGCGACGAGGACGACCAAACGGGATGGTCGATTGTCTCGCGCCGGACGGCGCTCGTGTTTCTGTCGAACCATGCTCCGCGCTGCGGCCAGTTTTTCCGCACAGCGCAACAATGCCAAAGCTTGGCCGCGCAAATCTGTTCAGCGCATAACGGATCTGGCTGCGCCGGTAATTGGAGTGTGCCGATCGGCGAGATGCAGGGTCCGCGTTCGTGCCCGCGTAAAGCCCCGCAATTCGCCTAGCGCTTCTCTGTCAAGAACGTCCTGTAAGTGATGCTCGGGCTTTCGAACACTGCACGACGACGGTCTAACTCCGCGCGATGCCAGTTCTTGACTTCGGCTTCGCCGTATTTGCTCAAAATAGTGCTGAAACAAGCGGTAAACTCGGCGGGATTCGATCTTAGGCGCTTGTACAAATTAGGTAGCTCGATCCATTTCCATTCGGATGCTTCTTGGAGAGTCTGCGTCGGTTCTCCGTTGAGTATTCCAGTGAAAATGTGATTGTATTCGTGTTCGATGAGGTTGCTTTGGACGTCGCTGTAGTAACTAATCGTTTTCATTTCCTTCAATTCTAATTCGCAATCGAATCCCGCCTCCTCAAGAAGTCTGCGGCGTGCCGCTGCGAGAGTGTTTTCTCCCAGTCGAGGATGTCCGCAGCACGCGTTTGTCCATAGGGTCGGTGAGTGATATTTATCGCGCGCTCGGGTTCGCAGCATGAGGCGCCCATCATTGCTGAAAACAAAAATCGAGAAAGCGCGGTGCAAAAGGCCTTGCCTGTGCACCATCATTTTTTCACCAAACCCAATCGTTTGGTCTTTTGAATCCACCAAAATCAGCATCTCTTGTAGCGACATCGACGTTCTCTCTTTCGGACCAGCGAAAACCTTCGCGCAGTGTGAAGCGACCAAACGGAATGGCCGGTTGTCTCGCCGCTCGGTGATGGCGTTTCTTTCGAACTGCCTTTCACGTTGCGACCAACAAGCCCGCGCTATTGAGCCAAGCCTTTGCTACGGAAATGTTTCGGCGGTGAATCGATCGGACTATACCTGTAGTTGAGTTGTGTTGATCGGTAGATTCAAGGATGTTATCCGAGTATCGTCGACGATACTCGCGTTGAGGGAGAAAGGCGGCCGCTGTCCAACTGGAGCGCAATGTTGCGGAACTGCTAAGCTGGCACATTCACGAGGCGCGCTGGCATCGCGCATCTCAGCGATCTCGGATCGTCTAAGGTGAGCCGCGCCGGCGCGTCCTTTGCTTCTCGGTCTTGGCCGGGAATTGGACGTCCTGTTCTCGGGTCAGACGCGCGTCGCGCCTCCGGGTGCCGCAACCGGCGCCACTCAGCCGTTGCGAAACGTATAGGCGTAGCCGTTGATCGCCGGTGCGCCGCCCAGATGGGCGTAGAGTATGCGCGATCCCCTCGGGAAATAGTCCTTTTTCACGAGATCGATCATGCCCTGCATGGATTTCCCCTCGTAGACGGGATCGGTGATCATTCCTTCGAGGCGAGCGCAAAGGCGGATGGCTTCCTTGGTCTCTTGCGACGGAACGCCATAGCGTGGGTATGCATAATCCTCGATCAGCACGACGTCGTCTTCGACGATCTCCTTGCCGAGCTCGACCAGGTCAGCGGTGTTCCGGGCGATACCGAGCACCTGTGCTTTGGTTTGCGCCGGAGTGAAGGACGCGTCGATGCCGATCACCTTGCGCTCCCGGCCATCCCTGGCGAAACCGACCAGCATCCCGGCATGGGTCGACCCGGTAACGGTGCAGACGATGATGTAGTCGAAGGCAAAGCCCAGCGCCTTCTCCTGTGCGCGCACTTCCTCGGCGAAGCCGACATAACCGAGGCCGCCATACTTGTGCACCGAGGCTCCCGCCGGAATCGCGTAGGGCTTGCCGCCCTTTGACTTCACGTCCGCGATCGCCTCTTCCCAGCTCTTGCGGATGCCGATATCGAATCCTTCGTCGACCATCTCGACATCTGCACCCATGATCCGGCTGAGAAGTATGTTGCCGACGCGATCGTAGACAGCGTCTTCGTGGGGCACCCAGCTTTCCTGAACGAGCCGGCACTTCATCCCGATTTTTGCCGCGACCGCGGCGACCATGCGGGTGTGGTTCGACTGCACGCCTCCGATAGAGACCAGCGTGTCGGCGTTGGAAGCGATCGCGTCGGGAATGATGTATTCGAGCTTGCGCAGCTTGTTGCCGCCGAACGCCAGCCCCGAATTGCAGTCCTCGCGCTTGGCGTAGAGTTCGACCTTACCGCCCAGATGCGCGCCGAGGCGTTCCAGCTTTTCGATATGGGTGGGACCGAAGGTGAGCGGATAGCGTTCGAATTTCTCCAGCACGGGCGACCCTTCCTTCGATCCCGAGAAACGTCTCCAACATTCCAAACCTGGAACGTGCTTTCAACGGATTCCGGCAGATGGCGAAATCTCGTGGCGCAGTTGGCGCCGTTGCAAACGGAGTTGACCCCCGCCAAAAGGAGCCCGGCCCACCGACCCGGGGGAGGGATCGTTCGGCGGCCTACTTAGGCGGATATCGCGGAACCCCCGCAACCTGACGCTATCGGGGGGCCTGGGCTCCCGGTCGGCCGGGTTCCAAGGTGGGACGAGGTTTACCCGTTTAGGGTCGTCAAAATGGCCTTATTTCCTTGCTTCTCGCGGGAATCCGGCTATATACCGCGCCATCTCACACGGAAACATGGCTCAAAAGGCCGTCCGGTGGCAACCGGGCCATAAGGCTCGTTTGCTCACACGTTTCCGGAGGAACCAACCGGAGAATTAAACCATGGCGCTACCCGAGTTTTCTATGCGTCAGCTGCTCGAAGCTGGCGTTCATTTCGGCCACCAATCGCACCGCTGGAATCCGAAGATGGCGGATTACATTTTCGGTGCCCGCAACAACATTCACATCATCGATCTTGCCCAGACCGTGCCGCTGCTGCATCGCGCACTCCAGGCGGTCAGTGATACCGTCGCCCGGGGCGGCCGTATCCTGTTCGTCGGCACCAAGCGGCAAGCGCAGGATGGCGTCGCCGAGGCCGCGAAGCGTTCGGCGCAATATTTCGTCAATTCGCGCTGGCTCGGCGGCACGCTGACCAACTGGAAGACGGTGTCCGGCTCGATCAAGCGCTTGCGTCAGCTCGAGGAGATGCTCGGCTCGGGAGAGAGTGCGCAGTACACCAAGAAGGAGCGTCTGACGCTGCAGCGCGAGCGCGACAAGCTCGACCGGTCGCTGGGCGGCATCAAGGACATGGGCGGTCTGCCCGACATGATTTTCGTGATCGACACCAACAAGGAAGATATCGCGATCCAGGAAGCGCAGCGGCTCAATATTCCCGTTGCGGCGATCGTCGATACCAATTCCGATCCCAAGGGCATTACCTTTGTGGTGCCTGGCAATGACGACGCCGGCCGTGCCATCTCGATGTATTGCGATCTGATCGCGCGTGCGGCCATCGACGGCATCTCGCGGGCGCAGGGCGACTCCGGCATCGATATCGGCGCTTCGGCTCAACCGGTTCCGGAAGCGATTCCGGCACCGCAGCCTGCCGGCTTCCAGGGGCTGGCCGGACCACGCGGCTCCGCCGACGACCTCAAGAAGCTTACCGGCGTGTCCGGCGCGATCGAGAAGAAGTTCAACGATCTCGGCATCTTCCACTACTGGCAGCTCGCCGAACTCGATCACGACACCGCGCATAAGATCGGCGAAGAGGTCGGGCTTCCGAGTCGGGCTGATGGCTGGGTGGCCCAAGCCAAAACGATGACCGCCGAAGCCGAATAAACGAAAGCGCGTTGGTCGGAGCTTCCGGCCAACAACAATTGACCTAGTTCCTGATGGTGGATGGCGGCGGGGCGAAAAGCTGCGCCGTCATCGTCTTGGCAGGCAGCGTCTTTGCAGGCAGAGGATTTGCAACAATGACAACAATCACAGCGGCGATGGTCAAGGACCTTCGCGAGTTCGACCGGCGCGGGCATGATGGACTGCAAGGCTGCGCTTACCGAGAGCAGCGGCGACATGAACGCCGCGCAGGACTGGTTGCGCAAGAAGGGTCTGTCCAAGGCCGCCAAGAAGGCCGGTCGCGTCGCCGCCGAAGGCCTGATCGGCGCGGTGACATCGGGCAATAAGGGCGTTGTGGTCGAAGTCAATTCCGAGACCGACTTCGTCGCGCGGAACGAGCAGTTCCAGGGGCTGGTCAAGATGATCGCGCAGATCGCGCTTGAGGTCGGAGCCGACGTCGAGAAGATCAAGGCGGCGAAGGCGGGCAGCGTGACGGTCGAGACCGCGATCTCCGACGCGATTGCGACGATCGGCGAAAACATGACCTTGCGTCGGGCGGCCTCGCTCGAAGTCGGCCACGGTGTGGTATCGAGCTACGTGCATAACGCCGTAATCGAGGGTGCAGGCAAGATGGGCGTGATCGTCGCGCTCGAATCGGCCGGTAAGGCTGATGAACTTGCCGTGCTCGGCAGGCAGCTCGCGATGCACGTGGCTGCGGCCAATCCGCAGGCGTTGGATCCGGCTGGGCTCGATCCGGCCGTGGTGCGCCGCGAAAAGGATGTGCTGGCCGACAAATATCGCCAGCAGGGCAAGCCCGAAAATGTGATCGAAAAGATCGTCGAGTCCGGCCTGAAGACTTATTACAAGGAAGTTTGCCTGTTGGAGCAGGCGTTTATCCACGACGAAAAGGGCAAGTCCGTGGCCCAGGCGGTCAAGGAAGCTGAGGGCAAGGTCGGTGCGCCAGTGAAGATCACCGGATTTATACGCTATGCTCTCGGAGAGGGAATCGAAAAGCAGGAAACCGATTTCGCGGCCGAGGTCGCGGCGGCCAGCGGTAAGAAGTAACTGCTGATCGGTCATCTCGGCGCCAATGTTCTCGGGGGCATGGCGTCGGGAGCGGCTCACCCGAGCCTGAAGGAAAGCGATCGCATCATGGCTGAGCCGGTCTATCGTCGCGTGGTGATCAAGCTCTCGGGCGAATACCTCGCCGGCGCGCAATCGTTTGGCATCGACCAGCCGACCATCGACCGAATCGCGGGCGATCTGATCGCAGCGCGGCAACTGGGTGGCGAGATAGCGGTGGTGGTTGGCGGCGGAAATATTGTCCGCGGCGTCGAGGTGTCGTCGAAAGGTGTTTCGCGTCCGACCGGCGACACCATGGGCATGCTCGCCACGGTCATGAACTGCCTGGCGCTGGAAGCAGCAATCGAGCGACGGGGGACACCGGCCCGGACGCTGTCCGCATTTGTCATGCCGCAGGTTTGCGAGTTGTTCACCCGAGGGTCGGCGCACAAATATCTCGCGGAGGGGCGGATCGTGCTGCTGGGCGGCGGTACCGGCAATCCGTTTTTTACCACCGACACCACAGCGGTGTTGCGGGCCGCCGAAATCGGCGCCGAGGCGGTATTGAAAGCCACCAATGTCGATGGCGTCTACAGCGCCGATCCCAAAAAGGATTCGACCGCCAAACGATTTGACCGCCTGACCCATTCGCAGGCAATCGAGGGCGGTTACAAGGTCATGGACGCGACCGCTTTCGCGCTTGCCCGCGAGACGTCGCTGCCTATCATCGTTTTCTCGATTGCCGAACCGGGTTCGATCGGCGCGATCCTTCGTGGCACGGGTCGCGGTACCATCGTTGCCGGCTGACAGGCTGGTTGGCATCAGACCGCGCAGGCCTGCCAAGGCGGTGACGGTTAGTCTTGAAGGACAGGAGAGCGTTATGTCCACAGCTGGTTTCGATATCAACGAGTTGAAGCGCCGGATGCAGGGCGCCACCCAATCGCTCAAGCATGAGCTGGGCGGATTGCGAACCGGCCGGGCGTCGGCTTCGATGCTGGAGCCGGTGCAGGTCGAGGCCTATGGCAGCCATATGCCGCTGAACCAACTCGCGACCGTCAGCGTACCGGAGCCGCGCCTGCTCTCCGTGCAGGTCTGGGATAAATCGATGGTCAAGGCGGTCGAGAAGGCGATCGTCGATTCGAATTTGGGCTTGAGCCCGGCTACCGAGGGTCAGGTGCTCCGGCTTCGAATTCCCGAACTCAATGAGGAGCGCCGCAAGGAGCTGGTGAAGGTGGCGCACAAATATGCCGAAGCGGCCAAGGTCGCGGTGCGTCATGTCCGCCGCGATGGTCTCGATACGGTCAAGAAGCTCGAGAAGAACCACGAAATCTCCGAGGACGATCAGGAGCGTCTGGCCGGAGATGTGCAGAAGGCGACCGACGGGACGATTTCGG
This sequence comes from uncultured Alphaproteobacteria bacterium, assembly GCA_963756215.1. Taxonomy (GTDB): domain Bacteria; phylum Pseudomonadota; class Alphaproteobacteria; order Rhizobiales; family Xanthobacteraceae; genus Bradyrhizobium. Next base: position 336,599 of record CAVWMY010000012.1, read on the forward strand.
AGATCGACCAGTTGCTTGCGGCGAAGGAAAAAGAAATCCTCACCGTCTGATGCCATCTATTGTTTCGACGCGTTTTCTAATGCCCACAAGTCTACGCAATCTGCGTAAATTTGGTTGACATGCGAACCGGTGTCCACGTCGCTTGAAAACGCTCCAAGGATTGAACGATGCCGAACGCCGCCGCCGCCACTGAAGGACCGGATCGACCCGGCGGTCCGATGCATGTGGCGATCATCATGGACGGGAACGGCCGCTGGGCCGCAGCCCGTGGTTTGCCTCGCGCGGAGGGCCACCGCCGGGGGGTTGAAGCGTTGCGGCGCGTGGTTCGCGCCGCCAGCGAACTCGGTATTCTCCACCTGACGATTTTCTCGTTCAGCTCGGAAAACTGGTCACGTCCGGCTTCCGAAATAGGCGACTTGTTCGGCCTGCTGCGCCGCTTCATCCGCAACGACCTTGCGACCCTGCATCGCGATGGGGTGAGGGTGCGGGTGATCGGTGAGCGTGAGGGGTTGGAGCCTGATATCTGCGCGCTGCTGGGCGAAGCCGAGGAACTGACCAAGGCCAATACCAAGCTCAACCTCATCGTCGCCTTCAATTACGGCTCGCGTCAGGAAATCGCCAAGGCTGCGCAGCGACTTGCACGCGAGGTCGCGGCGGGGACCCGCGAGGTGTCGTCGATCGATGCCGATGCGATCGGTCAATATCTCGATGCGCCGGACATTCCGGACCCCGACCTCATCATCCGCACCAGTGGTGAGCAGCGGCTCTCGAATTTCCTGATGTGGCAGGCTGCCTACAGCGAACTCGTGTTTGTCCCCATGCACTGGCCGGATTTCGATAAGGCCGCGCTCGAAGGAGCGATCGCCGAATACGCCCGGCGGGAACGCCGTTTTGGCGGTCTGGTCGCGAAAACCGGATCGTGACCGAGGGAGAAGCCGCGCCCGCGGCGCTCGCGGAGCGGGGCGCGCGCAACCTGTTGATGCGCGTTATCGCAGCCTCGGTGCTTGCGCCGGCCGCAATCGCGATTGCCTATGCCGGCGGCTGGCTGTGGGCCGCGCTGGTGACCGTGGCTGCGATCGGCCTCTACGTGGAATGGCTGATGATCGTGGGGGAGGCGGGCTGGAACCGGGTGGTTGGGTCGGGCATCCTGGCGCTCGGCGTTGCCGGTTTGCTTCTCGCGCTTGGACAGATCGAAGTTGCGCTCGCTGTCCTCTTGCTGGGGCTGTTGGCTGTGACGGCGCTGGCGCAAGAGCGGCACGTCTGGATCATGGCGGGATTTGGCTATGCAACGGCCGCTGAACTCTCCTCGATCCTGGTGCGGCTTGATCCGGTCGAGGGCTTCACGGCGCTGATGCTGATCCTGCTCGTGGTCTGGGTGACCGACATCGGAGGCTATTTCGCCGGCCGCGGTATCGGCGGACCGAAACTCTGGCCACGGGTCAGTCCCAACAAGACCTGGGCTGGCGCTTTCGGCGGCTTTGTAGCAAGCGTTGCCGTCGCCGCCGGGTTTGCCGCATGCGGCCTCGGCAGAACCGGGGTGTTGCTGTTGCTGGGTTCGGCGCTCTCCATTATCTCCCAGCTGGGGGATTTGTTTGAATCCGCCGTAAAGCGGCATTTCGGCGTCAAGGACTCCAGTCACATCATTCCCGGTCATGGCGGGTTGCTGGACCGGTTGGACGGTTTCGTTGCCGCGGTGGTCGTGGCTGCGATTTTTGGTTTTTTGCGTGGCGGCGTGGATGGCGTCGGCCGCGGTCTTATGGTTTGGTGAAAAAATGAGCGCAGTACCGTTGCGTAACAGCAAGGCCGTGGCATCCGCCATACGTGCCGTTTCCGTCCTGGGTGCCACCGGTTCGATCGGCGACAGCACGATGGATCTGCTGAGGGCGTCTCCGGGCCGCTATCGAATCGAAGCCCTGACGGCGAACACCAACGTGAAAGCGCTGGCGAAGCTCGCGATCGAATTCGACGCCCGTTATGCGGCGATCGCCGATCCCAATCTCCTGCAAGACCTGAAGGACGCCCTGGCTGGCACGGGAATCGAGTGCGGTGCGGGTGACAGCTCGATCATCGAGGCGGCTGCGCGGCCGGCGGACTGGGTGATGGCCTCCGTCAGCGGCGCCGCCGGCCTGAAGCCGGCGCTGGCGGCGGTGGATCGAGGTGCAACGGTGGCACTGGCGAACAAGGAATGTCTGGTGTGCGCCGGCGATTTCTTCATGCAGCGCGCGGCAAAGGCCGGTGCCTGCGTCCTGCCGGCCGATTCCGAGCATAACGCGTTGTTTCAGGCGCTTGGTTCCGGCAATCGGGATGAATTGGTTCGCGTCATCATCACGGCCTCTGGCGGACCGTTCCGGACCTGGGCCAGCGCTGATATCGAGCAGGCGACGCTGGCACAGGCCCTGAAGCACCCGAACTGGAGCATGGGGCAGAAAATTACCATCGACTCGGCATCGATGATGAACAAGGGGCTCGAGGTCATCGAAGCCTCCTACCTCTTCGCACTGGCGCCGGACGAGATCGACGTGCTGGTGCACCCGCAATCCATCGTGCACGGCATGGTCGAATTTTCGGACCGCTCGGTCGTCGCACAGTTGGGTGCTCCCGACATGCGCACGCCGATCGCCCATTGTCTCGGTTGGCCTGACCGCATTGTCGGCCCCGCCGCCCGCCTGGACCTCGCCAAGATCGGACAATTGACCTTCGAGGCGCCGGATTTCGACCGCTTCCCCGGCCTTCGGCTCGCCTATGACGCACTGCGGACCGGTCACGGCGCGACAACTGTCTACAACGCTGCCAATGAAGTTGCGGTGGCGGCGTTCATCGGCGGCAAGATCAAGTTCGGTGCGATTGCGCGGCTGGTTGAGGCAACGCTGGATGGCTGGATTCGCACCGGTAACCTGGCGCCGTTGGGCTCGGCAGATGACGCGATTGCCGTTGACCATAACGCGCGAAATATGGCGGCCACCCTCTTGCCTCAAATTGCCGCAAAGGCATCGTAGGGCTTGGGGGCAGAGCCGTCGGCTCTTGCCGAGGGGAATCGGATGTCAGAGTTTTTTCTGCATAGTTTCAGTGTATTAGGCCATGGCCTTGTCGGTTATATCATTCCCTTCCTGTTCGTCCTGACCATCGTCGTTTTCTTCCATGAACTTGGCCACTTTCTGGTCGCCCGCTGGGCCGGCGTGCGGGTGCTCACGTTCTCGCTCGGATTCGGTCCGGAACTCGCCGGTTTCAACGATCGGCACGGCACACGCTGGAAGATTTCGGCGGTTCCGCTGGGCGGTTACGTCAAGTTTTTTGGTGACGACAGCGAAGCCAGCACGCCGTCGTCCGAGGCGCTCGCCGGCATGACCGAAGAAGAACGTGCGGGCAGCTTCCATCACAAGGGAGTTGGTTCGCGCGCGGCAATCGTCGCCGCCGGCCCGATCGCCAACTTCCTGCTGGCGATAGTGATCTTTACCGCGCTGTTCACATTCTACGGCAAGCCGTCGACGTCAGCACGTGTCGACAAGATCGAAGTAGGCAGCGCCGCGGCGGCGGCCGGCTTCCAGGTTGGCGACGTGGTGACGGCAATCGACAACCAGCCGATCGATAGCTTTTCCGACATGCAACGCATTGTCGGAGTTGGCGCCGGCGAACAGCTGTCGTTCACCATCAAGCGCGGCGATTCCATCGTCCAGTTGAAGGGGACGCCGGAACTCAGGGAAGTGAAGGATCCGTTCGGGAACGCGCATCGAATCGGCGTGCTCGGAATCACCCGCGCGACATCGCCGGGTGACGTCACGACCGAACGTGTGAACCCCGGCACCGCGCTGTGGCTTGGTGTCAAGGAAACCTGGTTCGTGATCGACCGCACGTTGGCATATATCGGCGGCGTCTTTACCGGACGTGAGGCGGCCGACCAGGTCGGCGGCCCGCTGCGAATCGCCCAGATTTCGGGGCAGGTGGCTTCCATCGGCCTTGCGGCGTTGATCCATCTTGCCGCGGTTCTTTCGATATCGATAGGGCTACTGAACCTGTTTCCGGTTCCACTGCTCGACGGTGGTCATCTTTTGTTCTACGCGTTCGAGGCCGTCAGGGGCCGGCCCCTGTCCGAAAGGGCGCAAGAAATGGGATTTCGAATCGGGCTGGGGCTGGTGCTGATGTTGATGGTTTTTGCAACTTATAATGACATCCTGCACCTGGCCGCATCATGAGATTTCATTCGGCTGGCGTGGCCGATGGGCAACGTCGGGGGACGAAATTGGAATTGCGGCGCGATAGGACATTTGCCGTTCTCGCAAAATTGTCTACAAGCGGAACTACCACGGGGATTCTGTCGGATCGCAGAGATGTGACCCGGCAGTGGAATGACAAGGGCGCGTCGCGCATGAATTTTGGAATGCGAGTACGGGGGGGTCTACTGGCCGCCCTGATTATGGTCGCTACGCCGGTCGTCGCCACGCTCGGTGCGGCGCTCGCGTCGTCGCCCGTTGCTGCCCAGACGGTTTCTACGATTCAGGTCGAGGGAAATCGGCGCGTCGAAGTCGAGACCATACGCTCATATTTCAAGCCGGGGCCCGGTGGGCGCCTCGACCAGGGCAATATCGACGACGGCCTGAAGGCGTTGATCGAAACCGGCCTATTCCAGGACGTCAGGATCAATCAGGCCGGCGGCCGGCTGGTCGTCACCGTGGTCGAAAACCCGGTAATTGGACGTGTCGCCTTCGAAGGCAACAAGAAGGTCAAGGACGAACAGCTGTCGGCTGAAATTCAGTCGAAGCCGCGCGGAACGCTGTCGCGCCCGATGGTCCAGTCCGATGCCCAGCGCATCGTCGAAATCTATCGGCATTCCGGCCGCTATGACGTGCGGGTCAATCCGGAGATCATCGAGCAGCCGAATAACCGCGTCGATCTGGTTTTCACGATTACCGAGGGTGAGAAAACCGGCGTCAAGCAGATCGAGTTCATCGGCAACAACGCTTATTCGTCGTATCGCCTGAAAGACATCATCAAGACCCACGAATCGAACCTGCTGAGCTTTCTCGGCGGCGGCGACACTTACGATCCCGACCGGGTCGAGGCCGACCGCGACCTGATTCGCCGCTATTACCTCAAGCACGGCTTTGCCGACGTGCAGGTGGTGGCGGCGCTGACCGAATATGACCCGGACAAGAAGGGCTTCCTGGTTACCTTCAAGATCGAGGAAGGCCAGCAGTATCGCGTTGCGTCGGTCAATTTCCAGTCCAGCATCGCCACGCTTGACGGCAATTCGCTCAGCGGCTTCTCCCGTGTCATCATCGGCTCGCTGTATAACGCCGAGGCGCTCGAAAAATCCGTCGAGGAAATGCAGATCGAGGCTTCGCGCCGCGGCTACGCCTTTGCGATCGTGCGCCCGCGCGGCGACCGGAATTTCGAAGCCCACACCGTTTCCATCACCTTCGCCATTGACGAAGGCCCGCGGACCTACATCGAGCGTATCAACGTGCGCGGCAATACCCGCACCCGCGACTACGTGATCCGTCGCGAATTCGATATCTCCGAAGGTGACGCTTATAACCGGGCACTGGTCGATCGGGCCGAGCGTCGCCTGAAGAACCTCGACTTCTTCAAAAGCGTGAAAATCACCACCGAGCCGGGCTCATCGAGCGACCGCGTGGTGCTCAACGTCGATCTCGAGGAGAAATCCACCGGCGACTTCTCGGTGTCGGGCGGTTACTCCACGACCGACGGTGCGCTGGCTGAGGTCAGTATTTCTGAACGCAACTTCCTGGGTCGCGGCTTGTATGCGAAAGCGGCGGTTACCTACGGCCAGTATGCGCGCGGCGTATCGCTATCGTTTGTCGAGCCTTATCTGCTCGATTACCGCGTCGCGCTCGGTCTAGACGTGTTCTACCGCGAGCAGCTCGCCAACGACTATATCTCCTACGGAACCAAGACGGTCGGCTTCTCTCCGCGATTGGGATTTGGTCTGCGCGAAGACCTGTCGTTGCAGTTGCGGTATTCGCTCTACCAGCAGGAAATATCGCTGCCGCCGACGCTGAACAATTGTAACAACATTTTCCCGGGATCGGCGTTCTTCCCGACACCGGCCTATATCAACAATGGCGGCCCGGGAATTTCGAGCCCCGGCGTCGACCCGACCGGCAATCAGCAGGCCGGCCTGCTTCCGGGCTGTTTGTCTGATGGTGAATCGTCGTTGCCGGTTCGCAAGGAATTGGCGGAAGGCGCGGAGTGGACCTCGTCCATCGGCTATTCGCTGACCTACAACACCCTCGACAACAACAAGAACCCGACCGACGGTCTGCTCATCGACTTCAAGCAGGACTTCGCCGGTGTCGGTGGTGACGTCAGCTATCTGAAGTCCGCAATCGACGCGAAGTACTACACGCCGTTGGTGTCGGATATCGTCGGCCTCATCCATATCCAGGGCGGCATGCTCAATCAGGTCGGCGACACCTCGCTGCGCATGCTTGACCAGTTCCAGATGGGTCCCAACCTGGTCCGCGGCTTTGCGCCGAACGGTATCGGTCCGCGCGATCTCACCTTCTTCCCCTACACGGGAACGGGCGATGCGCTCGGCGGCACCAAGTATTGGGGTGCGTCGGCCGAATTGCAGATGCCGTTCTGGTTCCTGCCCAAGGAAGTTGGTCTCAAGGGCGCGGTTTATGCCGATGCCGGATCGCTTTGGGACTATAAGGGGCCGACCCAATGGGCCGCCACAGGTGAAGTCAACGGCCTCGTCAATGGTGTTCGCTGCAACTGCGGAATGGTGTTCGACGATACCAATGTCATCCGCACCTCTGTCGGTGTCGGTTTGATCTGGGCGTCGCCGTTCGGTCCGCTTCGCTTCGATTACGCGATCCCGCTTACGAAGGGTAAGTACGACGTCGTTCAGGAGTTCAAGTTCGGCGGCGGGACCTCGTTCTGAGCTTGACTCCAGGCCGGACTGTAACGGGTGGAATGGCGCATCCGACATTCTTCAAGCGACCTCCTTCGTCAACGCTGGCCGATATCGCCGCGTTGACGAAGGCGCATTTGGTCGACGCGTCGCGCGAAAATCAAAAAATTGCTGGGCTGGCTTCGCTCGACGAGGCCGGTCCGATGCACCTGACCTTTTTCGATAACCTCAAATATGCCGATCAGCTTGCTTTGACCAAGGCAGGGGCGTGCCTGGTCAGCGAGCGATTCGAGGCGGCCGTTCCCGCCCACGTGTCGGTGCTACGGGCGGCCAATCCTTTCCGCGCCTTTGTGAAAGTCGCCCGCACGTTTTACAGCGAAGCGCTTCGTCCGCAGTCTTGGTTCGGAAATACGGGTATCGCGCCGTCTGCCATCATAGATCCGACTGCGCATATCGAGGATGGTGTGATCGTTGACGCGCTGGCGGTGATCGGTCCGAACGTCGAAATCGGCGCCGGGACGGTCATCGGCGCAGGCGCCGTGATCGGGGCCGAGGTCAGAATCGGCAGGGACTGCAACGTGGGCGCGAAATGCGCGATTCAATGTGCGCTGATCGGCAATAACGTGCTGATCCATCCCGGGTGCAATATCGGCCAGGATGGATACGGTTTCATTTTTTTCGGACCGGATGGTCATGTGAAGGTTCCCCAGACCGGTCGTGTCCTGATCCAGAACAATGTCGAGATCGGAGCCGCCACCACGATCGACCGCGGCAGCCTGCGGGACACGGTAATCGGCGAAGGTACAAAAATCGACAACCAGGTCCAGATCGGCCACAATGTCACGATCGGGCGGCATTGCCTGCTCGCGGCCCAGATCGGGCTCGCAGGCAGCTTGACGATCGGCGACAATGTCGCGCTGGGCGCCAAGGTCGGCGTTAACAACCACCTGCATATTGGCGACGGCGCCCAGGTTACGGCAATGAGTGCGGTGAAGGACGACATCCCTGCCAACGGCCGCTGGGGTGGTCATTTCGCCAAGCCGACCAAGCAGTGGTTTCGAGAGATCATCGCCGTGGAGCGCCTCGTGCGTGACAGCACGGTCAATCCGAAGGGTGAAGGGCGCGAATAATGTCGGAGGCACCGATCGAGTTCGAGATGTTGGACATCAACATGATCCTCAAGACGTTGCCGCATCGCTATCCGATGTTACTGATTGATCGGATCATCAACGTCCGCAGCGATCACAGCTGCATCGGCATCAAGAACGTCACCTTTAACGAGCCCGTATTCCTCGGTCATTTCCCGGAGCGGCCGGTGTATCCCGGCGTGATGATGATCGAGGCCATGGCGCAGACCGCGGGCGTGATCGGCATCCTGGCGATGGGTACCGAGAAGCCGCGCGCGGTGTATTTTCTGACTGTCGACAAATGCAAGTTCCGCAAGCCGGTGTTGCCTGGTGATACCATCGAATATCACATGCGCAGCATTGGCCGGCGCAAGGCCATGTGGTGGTTTCACGGCGATGCCAAGGTGAACGGCACATTGGTTGCCGAGGCCGACGTCGGAGCGATGCTGGCCGACTGATGCGCGGCTGTGCGATCCGGAGATTTCAGCTCTGGATTCCGCCCCAAAGCCATTGAAATGCAGGATAATCAGACGTCACTGGACAGGGTTGCTATGCCGCGCTAACCAGCGCGGAACCCCAAACATCCAACGCCAAGCGTTTGCTGGCTGGCCCGGACCATTCGATGAGCATGATCGACCCCACCGCGCGGATCGAGGATGGCGCCGTGATCGGCGAGGGCGCCACGATCGGACCTTACTGCATCATCGGGTCCGACGTCGTGATCGGCGCAAACTGCAAGCTGATCGCGCATGTGAATGTCACCGGGCAGACCACCATCGGCGCCGGCTGCACGATCTATCCGTTCGCCTCGCTGGGCGCAGCGCCGCAAATACTCAATCTCAACGAGCCCGGCCGGCTCCAGATCGGAGACGGCTGTACCATCCGCGAGTCCGTGACCATGAATAGCGGCAGCCCAAGGGGCGGTGGGCTCACCCGCGTCGGTGATCGCGGTTACTTCATGAACTGCAGCCATGTCGGTCACGACTGCCAGGTCGGCAACGACGTGATCTTCGCCACGTCGGCCACGCTCGGTGGACATTGCGAGATCGGCGATTTTGTTTTCATCGGCGGCTTGTCGGCGGTGCATCAGCACACACGGATCGGGCCGCAGGTGATGGTCGGCGGCGTATGCGGTGTGCGCGGCGACGTAATTCCGTTCGGACTCGTGAACGGCCAGTACGCGAGCCTCGAGGGCCTCAATATCATCGGCATGAAGCGGCGCCAATTCACGCGCGAGCGCCTCGCCGCGCTGCGGTCGTTCTACCAGAAGCTGTTCCACGGACCGGGCATCTTTGCCGAGCGGCTGCGCGCGGTAGGGCCCTTGGCCGCCGAAGATCCGGCGATCGCCGAAATCCTAGCCTTTATCGGCGACGGCAAGCATCGCGCGCTCTGCCTGCCGGCCGACGAACACAACCGCCGCTAAGCGCACGATGGCCGGAGCCACGACCAGCAAGGCTTTGGAAATCTCGTCGCCGATAGGCGTGGTCGCAGGGGGCGGTGCGATGCCGTTCGCGGTCGCGGACTCCCTGATCGCGCGCGGCGCCAAACCGGTTCTGTTCGGGCTGCGCGGCGCCTGCGATCCGGTGCGGGTAGAACGTTTCCGTCATCACTGGATTTCGATCGGTCAGTATGGCCGGGCAGTGAGCCTGTTCCGCGCCGAGAACTGCCGTGACCTGCTGTTTATCGGCAGCTTGGTGCGTCCGGCACTATCGGAGATTCGCCTCGACTGGGGGACGCTGCGCATCCTTGGTCGCGTGCTGGCGGCTTTCCGCGGCGGCGACGATCATCTGTTGTCGGGAATCGGCGGCATTCTCGAACGGGACGGGTTCAGGATGGTCGGAATCAAGGACGTTGCGCCCGACCTGCTGATGCCCGAGGGATGCCTTACCAGGGCGGCGCCTGACGAAGGCGCTACCGCGGATATCGCGCGGGGACGCGAGGTTCTGCGTGCACTCAGTCCCTACGACATTGGCCAAGCCGCCGTCGTGATCGATGGTCACGTGGTCGGCGTGGAGGACATCGAGGGCACTGACGGGCTGCTTGCGCGTGTCACGCGGCTGCGCGAGGAAGGACGCATCCGGGCCAAGGCCGCGCGCGGCGTGCTGGTGAAGGCACCGAAGAGCGGACAAGACCTGCGGTTCGATTTGCCGACCATGGGACCGCGAACCGTCGAGGGTGCGGCAGCGGCGAAGCTCGCCGGGATCGCGATCGTGGCCGGTAATACCCTGGTGGTCGACCCTCAGGCCATGATCGCGGCAGCCGATGCCGCGGGCCTGTTTGTGACCGGTCTGCCCGCGTGACGCCTATTCAGGCAACAGGCGAGGCCGCCCGAAGGGTATTCCTGATTGCAACCGAGGAGTTGGGCGATCGGCTCGGCGCCAACCTGATGACGGTGCTGCGACAACGCCTGGGAGGCGCGGTCCGGTTCGAAGGCGTCGGCGGCCGGATGATGGCGCAGCAGGGACTGACGTCGCTGTTTCCGATCGAAGAACTGTCGATTGTGGGTCTGGCGGCGGTGTTGAAGCAGTTACCGAAGCTGCTGCGGCTGATCCGTCAAACCGTCGACGCGGTGACGCGCGATAGGCCGGACGTTCTCGTCATCATCGACAGTCCGGATTTCACCCATCGGGTGGCCAAGCGCGTGCGCGCCCGTGATGCCTCGATTCCGATCGTCAATTATGTCTCCCCGTCGGTCTGGGCGTGGCGGTCCGGCCGGGCGCGCGCGATGCGCGGCTATGTCGACCATGTCCTTGCCTTGCTGCCGTTCGAACCGGCGGCCTATCGCGAACTTGACGGTCCTCCCTGCAGCTATGTGGGCCATCCCCTGATCGAACAGATCGCAGCGTTGCGGCCGGATCCCGACGAGCAGAAGCGCCGGGACGACGCCCCGCCGGTGCTGCTGGTACTGCCGGGGAGCCGTCGCAGCGAGATCCGGCATCACATGGCGGTGTTCGGCGAAACCCTCGCCCGGCTAAGGGCCGACACGCCGTTCGAGTTGATCCTTCCAACCATGCCTCATCTGCAGGAGGCGGTTCGGGAAGCCGCCAAGGGCTGGCCGGTTCAGCCACGCATCGTCGTCGGCGAACAGGAAAAGAAGGCGGCATTCCGGATCGCGCATGCGGCTTTCGTCAAGTCGGGCACGGTCACGCTCGAACTGGCATTGGCCGGTGTGCCGATGGTGGCCGCCTACAAGGCCGGCTACGTCGAGGCATGGATCGTGCTGAAGGCGATCCGCGTCAGTTCCGTGATCCTCGCCAACCTCGTGATCGGTGAGAACGTCGTGCCGGAATTCATCCAGCAGGATTGCACGCCGGAAAAATTGCTCCCGGCGCTACGGGAAATCCTGTCGGATTCACCACTGCGGCGGCGCCAACTCGAAGCCGTTGCAAGGCTGGATACGATCATGTCGACCGGCGACCAGCCGCCGAGCGTGCGCGCGGCCGAAATCGTGTTGGCGACAATGCGGCAATCCCGACTAGCCAATTGAAACGAAAACGGAACAGCAAAAGCCGGATGCGCTGACCGCATCCGGCTTTGCGGGTTACGCCCGATCGGCGTGCGTTACTTGCGCTTGGCGATATCGACGTAGTCGCGCCGCGCGACGCCGGTATAGAGCTGGCGCGGCCGGCCGATCTTCTGTTGCGGATCTTCGATCATCTCGCTCCACTGGCTGATCCAGCCGACGGTGCGCGCGACCGCGAATAGCACCGTGAACATCGAGGTCGGGAAGCCCATCGCCTTCAGCGTGATGCCTGAATAGAAGTCCACATTCGGGTAAAGCTTGCGCTCGATGAAATAGTCGTCGTGGAGCGCGATCTTTTCCAGTTCCAACGCGACCTTCAGCATCGGATCGTCGCCATGGCCGGTCTCCGCGAGCACCGCGTGACACATCTTCTGCATGATTTTGGCGCGGGGATCGTAGTTCTTGTAAACGCGATGTCCGAAGCCCATGAGGCGGACTTCGCTGTTCTTGTCCTTCACCTTCTTGATGAATTCCGGAATCTTGTCGACGGTGCCGATGCTGGCCAGCATCGCCAGCGCCGCTTCGTTGGCGCCGCCATGCGCCGGGCCCCACAGGCAGGCGATGCCGGCCGCGATGCAGGCAAATGGATTGGCGCCCGAGGAGCCGGCGATGCGGACCGTCGAAGTCGACGCGTTCTGCTCGTGGTCGGCGTGCAGGATGAAGATCTTGTCGAGTGCATCAGCCAGCACCGGGTTGATCTTGTACTCTTCGCAGGGTACCGCGAAGCACATGTTCAGGAAGTTTTCGGCAAAGCTCAGCGAGTTCTTCGGATAAACGAACGGCTGTCCGATGGTGTATTTGAACGCCATCGCCGCCAAGGTCGGGATCTTTGCGATCATCCGCATCGAGGCGATCATGCGCTGCTGCGGATCGTTGATATCGGTGGAGTCGTGATAGAACGCAGCCAGCGCACCTACCGCGGCCACCATGATCGCCATCGGATGGGCGTCGCGGCGGAAGCCCTGGAAGAAGCGAGCCATTTGCTCGTGGACCATGGTGTGATGGATCACGCGCTGGTCGAAATCCTTCTTCTGCGCGGCGGTCGGAAGCTCTCCGTACAGCAAAAGGTAACAGGTCTCGAGGAAATCGCCGTGTTCGGCGAGCTGCTCGATCGGATAGCCACGGTATTCGAGGATTCCGGCGTCGCCGTCGATGTAGGTGATCTTGGACTGGCAGCTGCCGGTCGAAGTAAAGCCGGGGTCGTAGGTGAACATCCCGGCCTGGGCATAGAGCTTGGCGATGTCGATTACATCAGGCCCGATGGTGCCGCTCAGAATCGGAAAATCGTAGGTCTTGTTGCCTACCGTCAGCGTTGCAGTTTTGGTGCTGGATTTTGCGTCCATCGTTGAAGTCCCCGATGAGATCGTTGCGAGAGACCGGGTTCGCCTTAGCGCACATCTATGAAATGGCGAGGCCGGCCGGATTGTCTAGAGGTATCAGTAAAATGCGTATCGTATTGCTATGTGCGCTGCAAGGTGGGAGGCGGGCAGGGCATGGCACCCCTACGCGGTAGCCTGATCCGCCAGCCGGGCGAGGCATTCCTCCCGCCCCAGCACCGCCAGAACATCGAAAATCCCCGGCGAGGTGGTCCGCCCGGTCAGCGCCACGCGAAGCGGCTGCGCCACGGCGCCAAGCTTGAGGTTGTTTGCCTCCGCGAAGCCGCGCATGGCGGTTTCGGTGGTTTCGGCGGTCCAGGCCGTGACGACCTCGAGTGCCAGACGAAGCCTCCCGATCAGTGCCCGATTTTCGGGCGTCAGCAGGGCCGCGGCTTTCGGCTCCAGCTGAAGCGGCCGATCGGCGAAGATAAAGTAGGCGCCATCGATCAGTTCAATCAGCGTCTTGGCGCGCTCCTTCAGGCTCGGCATCGCCCGCAGCAATTGTGCCCGGGTTGTGTCGTTGAGCTTGGCCTTGAGGTCGGGGCCGTTCGGGACGTAGTTCAGGACGTCCTCGAACATGGCCACAAGGGAGCGATCCTCGGCCTGGCGGATGTAGTGACCGTTGAGGTTTTCCAGCTTGGCGAAATCGAACCTGGCGGCCGATCGTCCGATGCCTGACAGGTCAAAATCCGCGATCATTTCCTCGGTCGAGAATATCTCCTGGTCGCCGTGGCTCCATCCAAGCCTGACCAGGTAATTGCGCAGGGCCGCCGGCAGGTATCCCAAGGCACGGTAAGCATCCACCCCCAGCGCGCCATGGCGCTTCGAAAGCTTGGAGCCGTCGGGGCCATGGATCAGGGGAATATGCGACATGCTGGGAACGTCCCAGCCGAGCGCATCGTAGATCTGCTTCTGGCGCGCGGCATTGATCAGGTGGTCGTCGCCGCGGATGATGTGGGTGACGCCCATGTCGTGGTCGTCGACCACCACGGCGAGCATGTAGGTCGGGTTGCCGTCACCGCGCAGCAGGACGAGGTCGTCGAGATTCTCGTTCTGCCAGACCACGCGGCCCTGGACCTGGTCTTCGATCACCGTTTCCCCGGTCTGGGGCGCCTTGAGCCTGATGGTAGGCTTGATGCCATCGGGGGCTTGCGACGGGTCGCGGTCGCGCCATAAGCCGTTGTAGAGCCGGGTGCGACCCTCGGCGCGGGCCTTTTCGCGCATCGCCGTCAGCTCCTCCGGCGTCGCATAGCACCGATACGCCTTGCCGCTTGCCAGCAACTGCTCGGCGGCTTCGCGATGGCGTGCGGCCCGGCTGAACTGGTAGACCACGTCGCCGTCCCAATCGAGTCCGAGCCATTTCAACCCGTCCAGAATCGCATCGATCGCCTCCGTGGTCGAACGCTGGCGGTCGGTGTCTTCAATCCGCAACAGCATCTTGCCGCCGCACCGGTGCGCGTAAAGCCAGTTGAACAGCGCTGTGCGGGCCCCTCCGATATGGAGGAAGCCGGTGGGCGAGGGGGCAAATCGGGTGACGACGGGATCAGTCATTCGGGAAGTGGGTCGCGGACAAAGGGGGCATATGCAAGGCGCGGTGGTGTATAGCAGGAACCGTACATAACTAAAGCCTTGCTTGAACACGGCTTACTTGATCAAGAAAGGCTTGGGCAAAGCGGGCTTGGCTGCAACGGGCGAATTTGGCAGAAAGTCCGCAGATCCCGAACAGGAAATCAGAATGACAGTAGAACCGGTGGCGATGGAGACGGGACGCGATTTCATTCGTGACATCGTCCAGGCCGATCTCGACGCCAAGAAACACAGCGGGATCGTGACGCGGTTTCCGCCGGAGCCGAACGGCTACCTGCATATTGGCCACGCCAAATCGATCGCGCTCAATTTCGGCATCGCTCAGGAATTTGCCGGGCGCTGCCACCTCCGGTTCGACGACACCAATCCGACGCGCGAGGAGCAGGAATATATCGATTCGATTCAGGCCGACGTGCGCTGGCTCGGTTACGACTGGGGATCGGACCTGTTTTATGCGTCGGATTATTTCGACCGGCTTTACGCCTGGGCCGAGGGCCTGATCGAGGCGGGCAACGCCTATGTCGACGACCAGTCCCCGACCGAAATCCGCGAGCGGCGTGGCACGCTGACCGAACCCGGCCAGAACAGTCCGTTCCGCGACCGTTCGGTGGCGGAAAACCTCGATCTGTTTCGACGCATGAAGGCGGGCGAGTTCCCGAACGGCGCCCGCGTGCTGCGCGCCAAGATCGATATGGCCTCCGGCAACATCAATCTGCGCGATCCCGTGCTCTACCGCATCCTGCACGCGCATCACCCGCGAACCGGAACCAAATGGTCCATCTACCCGAGCTATGACTACGCGCACGGGCAGTCGGATGCGATCGAGGGAATTACCCATTCGATCTGTACGCTGGAGTTCGAGGACCACCGGCCGCTGTACGAATGGCTGCTCGACAAGCTGCCGGTGCCGTCGAAGCCGCATCAGTATGAATTCGCCCGGCTCAACCTGACCTATACGCTGCTGTCGAAGCGCGTGCTTACCATGTTGGTGCGGGACGGTCATGTCGCCGGCTGGGATGATCCCCGCATGCCGACAATCGCCGGACTGAAGCGGCGCGGGGTGCCGCCGGCGGCGGTGCGCGAGTTCATCAAGCGGATCGGGGTAGCCAAGGCTAACAGCGTCGTCGATGTCGGCATGCTGGAATTCTCGATCCGGGAAACCCTTAACCGCACCGCGCTGCGGCGGATGGCCGTGCTGCGGCCGCTCAAGGTCGTGATCGAGAATTATCCGGAAGGCCAGGTCGAGGAGATCGAGGCCATCAACCATCCGGACGATGCCTCGGCGGGCACTCGCCGCGTCGCCTTCGGACGCGAACTCTACATCGAGCGCGACGACTTCATGGAGAATCCGCCGAAGAAGTTTTTCCGTCTCTCGCCGGGCACCGAAGTGCGGCTGCGCTACGCCTATTTCATCAAGTGCCGTGACGTCATCAAGAACGCGGCCGGCGAGATCGTTGAACTACGCTGCACCTATGATCCGGCAACGAAGGGCGGCAACGCGCCCGACGGCCGCAAGGTCAAGGCAACCATGCACTGGCTGCCGGTGGTCCAGTCGGTGCCTGCGGAAATCCGCATCTACAATCAGCTGTTCAGCAACCCGACGCCGGACGCTGCCAATTTCGCGGCCGATCTGAACCCGCAATCGCTAGAGATCCTTCGGGATGCGCGGGTCGAACTCGCGGTGGCTCAAGACGGCTCACCCGGACCCGTGCAATTCGAGCGGCAGGGCTATTTCGTGCGCGACAAGGATTCAGCGCCCGATCACCTGGTGTTCAACCGGACCATCGGCTTGCGCGATACCTTCGCGAAAGAAGTCGGCGGCAAGGGCTGAGGCGAGTTGCGCGTCGGCGGCCGGTAAGCCGTCGCGCGTCGCACGTTCGGCGGCCGTCATTTGTCGCTTGCGAGGGCTGCAAGCAATATTCGTTCGGCCGTTTCCAGCAGCGACGGAAGTGGGGCAAAACTCGTATGGAGCAAGTGGATTGCGCCGTGCAACGTCGCCACGCCAATCGCTTGCTCCCCTTCAGTCCCCATTAAGACGCTTGGTCCCCACAGGCCTTCCAAGGTCAACGACCCGAAACTGGTTTCAAACGGGATCACTCCGAGGTTGGACACCAAGACGTCACACGCGACCATCTGGAGTTCGAAAGCGGCGATGTCCGCTGGGGTCGCCTGGTGAACGAAGCTATCGAATGCATTGAAGGCGCCCGCAATCCCAGGCAGCGTCCTTAGCGGCTCCAGGTCGCGCGTGATGCCACGCGCCAGCGTCCACAATAGTGGTGAGTTGCTCAGGTCGTAGGGGTGCGTAGGGAACAGGACCGAGAAGTTGAGGTCATAATCGAGACCGAGGAACCGGCGGGTATCTACGGCCGACAAAAGGTAAATCGGGCTCTTGTCCCGTTTGGCAAGTTGATGGGCGGCCAAAATAAAGGCCGCCGAAAGGGCGCCATGCACGGTGGTCAGTTCGTCGCGACTTCGTATCCGCAACCTGTCGGTCATTTCGGCCGAGAAGCGATGGCTGCGAATGGCGAGCCGATCTTGGTTCCAGTCAATGTATCGTTCAAGCCGAGTCGCGCGCTTTTGCGATGCAATCTCCCCGTGAGGGATTTTCAGCGTACTGCACACCTCCTCATGTGAAGGTCGTATTGTCAGTACCTTCAGGGCTTTGCCCGACAAAG
The DNA here is from genome assembly GCA_963756215.1 of uncultured Alphaproteobacteria bacterium. GTDB lineage: Bacteria > Pseudomonadota > Alphaproteobacteria > Rhizobiales > Xanthobacteraceae > Bradyrhizobium. The sequence goes on from CAVWMY010000012.1 coordinate 353,761, forward strand.
CTTCCAACAGATCGCGGATTAAATGGGCAATGGATAATCCGTCGGCTATCGCGTGATGAACGGTGACAATGACATTGCATGCTTCCTTTCCGTACAGGAGCGCTACCCTCATCAGAGGAATATCTGCCACGCCAAAAGGCGTCGCGTATTCCCTCTCAAGCTCCCGCTCCCAGCTTCTCCCGGCGTCGCGACGAACGACACGAAGAGGAATGGGAGCCAAAGTCTCCTGAACGAAATGAAGGCGTCCGTCGCCATCCGGCATTACGCCGGCTCTCAGCAAAGGGTGCCGCAACTGTATCGCGTCAAGCGCCGAACGCCATGACGCTACGGTTGTATGCCCCCTGACTTCGGCCGTTATCGAAAAGTGCTTCGGGCTATTCTGGTCGCTCAGCCATGCATAGTGCTCCAATGAGCTAAGCGGACGAAGTGCATCTTGTTCAAGGGGGGTCGACATTGGTCCCAATCCCATTGTGTTCCAAGTCCATGGCCTGCCGGGCTGCAACCGGTCTGACGCCGTCGTGCCGCAGCTAGACTGCGGCGGGCGCCGAGGTGCGGCGCGCTTGCCTTATGAACGATAGATCGGAGCGCCTGCCGGGGCGCCGCTGTAACCGCCGTCGACCACAATCTCGGCGGCAGTCACGTAGGAAGACTCGTCAGACGCAAGGTAGAGAAGGGCGTTGGCGATATCGTCAGGATCGCAGAAACGGCCCAGCGGAATGTGGTTGGCGTACAAGGTCTCCGCCTCGACGTAAGGCTCAGCCGTCGAGGATACCATCGACCAGAGCGGCGTTCTGGTGCCACCGGGAACGACTGTGTTGACGCGAATGCCGCGTGGCGCCAGTTCGGAAGCGAGCACCCGGCTCATGGAACGCAGCGCACCCTTGCTCGCCCCGTAAGCGGAAAGCCCGGCGGGACCGGTGGTTGCCCAAACTGAGCCGTTGAAGATCACGGAAGCGCCGTCTTTTAAATGCGGCAAAGCGGCCTGCACCGTCAGGAAAGCCGCGGTAACATTCGTCCGCAGGATATCGTGGAACGCTTCGCCGGCAGTCTGTCCGGCGAGTGTCGCCGTCAACACGCCAGCGTTGGCAAAGACGATATCGAGCCGTCCGAAGCGTTCGATTGCCGTCGAGACCGCCAACTCGCACGCCGTCTGCTCCGTCACATCCGCTTCGAGTGCGACAACGTTCGGGCCAAGTTCACTCGCAGCCTGATCGAGCCTCCGGCGGTTGCGACCGGTGACGACGACGCGGGCGCCCTCCGCGACGAACCGGCGGGCGGTGGCGAGACCGATACCGCTGTTGCCGCCGGTGATGAGCGCAACCTTGCTCTCGAGTTTCATGGTTTGTTGTCTTTTCGATTTGACGATCGGGATCTAGCTACTTGTCAGCACCGCGCACGGCGCGTCATCCAGATCGACCTCGAGGGTCTCGAGGAAGCGAGCGGTCATCATGTAGTAGCCGATGAGGAGCGTAGCCTCTGCGATCTCCTGCTCGGACAGGAATTTGCGGATTGCGTCGAAGGTTCGGTCCGAGACCCGGACGTCACGCACGCATTCGTCGACGAAGCGCAGCAGGGCACCATCGGCCGGGGCCAAGTGACTGGACTGCCCCGTCTCGATCGCGGCGATATCCGCGTCCGACCAGCCGGCCTTCCTGGCCGGAGGCAGATGCTGCATGCGTTCATAGGCGCTGTCGCTGAGCGCCGCGACGCGCAGGATGACCAGTTCGCGCCGCCTGGTGTCGACATTGGCATCGATGAGCGCGAAGCCCAGATCCAGATAGCCTGGCGTGCAGCCGCGGGTCTTAAGCAAAGCCCGCACAAGGTTGGACGGAAAGCGGTTGTACTGCCGGCGATCGGGAACGCTCATGCGCTCGACGCTCGGAATATCGATCCTCATCATGGTCAAACGTAGACTTCCATCTCGATCGTGGCCGCGATCGTGTCGCCACGCCGGATCTGGGACGAGAAAACGTAGTGGGACAGCAGCTCGGACGCCGACACGCAGGTGACGTGGAAGGAAACGTTTTCGGACGCCGAGATGAGTCGCAGCGCATCGACATCCATCCGGACAACGCTGTAACCCACTTCCCGATTGAGCATATGGTGCAGCAGGCGGCCCGCGATGCGCGAGACGGTTTCGGCATAGACCGAGGCCGGCCAAGCGGGATATTCGCTGAAATGCCCGGCGAACCTGCCGTTCGGCAGCGGCCGACTATGCGCTGTCAACGACAATTCCCGCGGGTGCTCGAAATCGAGCTCGATCGGTTCCTTGTAGGGTGAACTGTCCGGGTCTTGTACGGGTTCGGTGCGATAGTGTTTGAAGGTACGAGCGAAGACCGGTTCCGGCAGTACCTGGTACTCGCAGTGGAAATGCGCGAGAAACTCCTCGCCCGAGGCGACTGATTGGGCGATCAGCGATTTCCTGTCCTGACCGAGCACCTCCGAGACGGCGAGGAAGGTGCCGCCTTGCTCGCGATCATGCGAATTACGCAGCAGTTTTAGACGTCCCTTCGTGCCGAGGTAATAGGCGGGTGCCGAGATTCCGTTGACGACGGCGGCGCATGACCCCAAAGTTGCGAGATGGCGCACCAGTTCTGCCGCGGCGACCGGGCCGCGCTCATGTCCTGTGTTGTGCTCGGCGGCGAAGGTGCCGCGCACCCCGACGTTGCTCTTCCGCTCGAGGTCCAAGAAAGCGAAATACGGATTTCGCAAAGCGATGCTGTTGCAGACCGCTTCAATGTCAAGCGCTTGCACGTCGTCCTCACGCGGATTCAACGGATGTTGGAGTTTTCCGAGCCAGGTAGGTCGGGCTCACCACCTCACGTTGTACGACGTAAATTGTAGGAATTTTTTCCGCCAATCATTTTTGGTTGATTTGGCGGTTCATTTTCCTCGGCAATGCTTTTTTTGAAGAAAGCCGCAAGGCCGACTTGGGGATGGCCTTTCGCAGCCTAACCGGCTTTCGGTTTTGCGATCAGTCCCAATTCCGCCAGTTGGGCACGAAGGGTTTCTTCGGCCAATTTCTCTTTGGCTTTTTCGGCGACCAAGAGATCGATGAGGGCAAGCCGCTTTTGTTCGTCGGTCGCTTCGGCCAGCAATTTGCGATAGCGCTCGTAGTCGAATCTCGCGCCCGGTTTGTCCATGTCCCGCATTCCAACGCACACCCCTCAACGAGGGATAGTGTCGCACAAATTTCGTGCGGGGACCGGTGGCGCGCAAGTAACGTCACACACAATGCTGCGTTGCATTCGATGTAGTGGATAACGATAAAGTGCGACGTGGCCAGGCAGGCGTCACCTCAGTCGAGTCGCTGACGCACTTCGTCGCGCATTCTCTCGCGAAACGCCTCGCGCCTGGCCGGCCGATCGGATTCGGCGATATTGAACCGGTCGAACACGTTAAAATTTTCGAGGATCGGGTACCGATCGCTGGCCATCGCCAGAATACGAAACAATTCGGTCGCCGGCCCGCTGGGGCCGGTGATCTCCCATTTGCGGATGGTTTCGCCGCCCTTTTCCGGGCCAAGGCCGCAAAGCTTGGCCATATCGGCAAGCGAAAGCGCTCTGCCTATCGCGTCCCCAAGGTCGTCGCGAAGTTTTCTCAGTTCGGGGCCGGTCACGCAAAATCCTGAGGCTGGACCTTCTCACCTCCGTAACATCGACGATATCTGCAGAAAATGCCTAATTTCAGCTTTGTCCGGCAGGTTCAACCAGACCGGTCCGAGCCGGCGACCCGCACGGGTGCCCGAAAAGCTTATGCGTATAGCACGACTAGATGCCGAGCACCCAAACGGCAAGAATGGTCCCGATTACGGCCAGCCCACTAATCGTCCAACCCGTCGCATAAGCCGTGCCATCGGTTTCCGGTCTATCGACCATCCCATCGCGCCAGTAGGTCATGTGAGCCTCCTGAGGAACCCTGCCATGATGAGTTGGCGCTCGGGGCTCAAAGGTTCACAACCAGTCCTGCCGTTGCCCTGGCCCCGGGGCGTTGGGACGGGCGGTTAGGCCGATCTCGTCCGGCCTCTATCCGGGCCGCCGGGTCACACGGTAGCTCGGCGCGCACCATACGGCGCGTGCCGCCGAATCGTGCCGATTTCGAATGGGCCGGGCGTCGGGCAGGTAACGCGCATCTCTATTGGCAGGACATCCCGGCCGACATCGGGCCCCAAAATCCACAGGTTAAGGGCTCCGCGAGATCATGCGGGCCGTGCGGACCGCGCGCGTGGAGTTCGCCTCGGAACACTAACAGGATGGCCGCCGCCAATAGGAGGGCGGATAACAGGATGGCGGGTCTCATTCGCATTTGGCGGATATGTACTTCGGAATCGGGCACTTTCTTGATTTTCCAGCAGGTGCAGGCAAGTTATGCCCGACATTGTGCCGACCGAACCCTGGCGTTTCCCGCGCAGCGCACCCAGTTTGATCGGGTGTTATCGGCATGCTTCTCTTCCAAAAGTGACGGTTCAAATATCAGTCATCCCAGGCGCGCGTTGGCTACGGTCTCCGCGACCGCTGCTACCATTGTCAATCAGCTAAAGGAACCACAACCATTGAGGAGGGCAGCGCGGTGCGTATCCTCATGGCTGAGCATCCACGCACGGAGATAAGGTCGGTAACGTAATGGAAGAGAGGATTGCTGGTGCGATCGCGTTCGTGATGACGGCGGCCATGGCTGCCGGGATCCTGGCCTACGTCGAACATTACGCATTTGGTCTATCGCGGCATACGATTCGTGCGGATTCTCTGTTGGCTGCCGGCGGCGCGGGCGGCCTCCTGATCATCGCGCTCTACAGCGCCAGATTCGGCAAGCGGAAGTGATTTTTACGCACACGGAGCAGGGCCTTCATCCGGCTGCGGAGGATCGACCCACGCGCGATTCTGCGTTCGTTCTCCTATTCGCGCGGGCATATTATACTTGACGTACCCGGCCTGTACTTTAGGTTGCACCAAATTGATCGATCTATTTTCGATAGGAGCAGCCATTGCCTCATTACAAAGTTGCGCACATCCACGAGCAAGGGCAGGACATGATCATTTTCCCGCTCGAAGCGAGATTTGGTCATCTAAGTCAATTGGACAAAGACCAAGAGTTGGCCGTCCTAGAATTCCAAGCAAACAAGGCTGGTTTGCGCGGTTCGGCTGTAGCGGTCTGGGACGCTGGCGGCGGCCGTATGGCCTTCATTGGGCCGCAAAACTGGCATCGCTTCCTTCAGAGTATAAGCCTTCAATTTGTGAGGGCGAATTTGAACAAAGAGATTTTCTGGTAGCCCTGTCCTCATCCATTGCCCTTGAGTTGGCTTCGGCGATGTCATTCCAGTCGTCTGGCACTTCCGAAGCGCCGTTGCTGATACCAGTAGCCAAATCGTGTTTCATTTATCACCTTTTTAGCGCCGATACTTGACGTACCCAATGTGCTGGCATATAGTTGCGGCATAAGGGGTTTTCGCCATGAAATCAGTTCTTTCAGATAAGCATTTCCACAACGAGGAAACCGCCTACGCTTTCGTAGAGGCGCGGGTCTGGCCGAATGGCCCGGTTTGCCCGCACTGCGGCGGCGTGGATCGCATTTCCAAGATGGCTGGCAAATCCACCCGGATCGGAGCTTACAAGTGCTACCAGTGCCGCAAGCCCTTCACCGTGAAGATCGGGACCATCTTCGAGGGCAGCCATGTCCCCATGCGCCATTGGCTACAGGCGATTTTCCTGATGGCGTCGAGCAAGAAGGGCATTTCCAGCAACCAGCTTCACCGCACTCTCGGATGCACCTTGAAGACCGCTTGGTTCATCTCTCATCGTCTCCGCGAAGCAATGCGCGTGACCGACGTTGAGCCTATGGGCGGCAACGGCGGCGTGGTCGAAGCCGACGAAACCTTTATCGGCCGCCTCGAAGGCGCGCCCAAGAAGGGCCGCAGCGCATGGGCCAATAAGAATGTGGTCCTCACCCTCGTTGAGCGAGGCGGTTCTGCCCGCAGTTTCCACGTTGACGGCGTTCGCATTGCCGACTTGCAGCCGATCCTGCGCGCCAACATCAGCAGCGAAGCGCGCCTAATGACCGATGAGGGCACTTCTTACAAGAGCATTGGCAAGGAGTTTGCCAACCATGAAACCGTCGCCCACAAGCATGACGAATACGTGCGCGGCGACGTCTACACCAACACCGTAGAAGGCTTCTATTCGATTTTCAAAAGAGGCATGAAAGGCGTTTACCAGCATTGCAGTGAGAAGCATCTGCACCGATATCTGAGTGAGTTCGATTTCCGATACAGCAACCGCGTCGCTCTGGGCGTCAATGACGTTGAGAGAGCAGAACGCGCATTGAAGGGCGTTGTCGGCAAGCGTCTGAAATATAGGACAGCTAATTAGCGAAGGACCGCCATATGGCAAAAGCAGGCGCGCCAAAAAAGGCAAAGCCGAAACCTAAGCTGACTGACAAGGAGCAGTCCGAGCGATTTAAAGAAATCGCTCGAGAGCTTGGCGTTGATGAAAGCGGAAGGGCGTTTGAAGGAGTCTTTAGGGAAATTGTTCCGTCCAAAACCTACCCAACGCGTGACGAATAGCCATAGGCGAAACTATACGTAATCGGTCTGTGCCCATAAACGGCCGTGTAGACTTGAGCCGCTATCACATCATCCATTACCCAATTTAGTTTACGAATATGATCAGCGCGCTCCCCCCAAATTGGTTTTGGGAGTTTTCGGCCCTCAATATGAGCGCCATCTAGTTCGCGCAACCATCCGGCATGAAGGTCCGCAGCTTGCAGGGCGACGACCTTTTTGTCGTCAAGGAAGTGAGGCGGCCCGAATATCCGCTTTTGCCACTCTGGAGGAGCGCCTTTGATAAATTCGCGCCAGCCCTCCATTACTCGCGGCTCTTGCATATGCTGCTCGTCAAAAACGAGCTGGATATCATCGTCGCTACCCTGCGAGTCGAGGTGCCGCATGATACGCATCACGATCCCGTAGAAGCAGTGCCAGTAGGGATTGCGCAACTCCTTAGACGGACTTCTTAGGAAGAGCCTTTCAAACGGGGCGTGGTGAATGATGGCTGCGATACCAAGAAGGTTGGCGTCGGCTATGCATTCGACCAGTAGCTTGACTTTCTCGTCCCGAAGCGCGGTCGATATCCCGTGAAATGGTCCACCGTCACCCATCGCATCGTCATATTTAAAATACCCGACGCGAGGGCTCATTCGCAGAACATCGTCCCAGGCGGTTGAGAACGATTTCCACACATCGACCGACGCGATCCAACCGGCCATGATGTACACGGGCGGATCGCCGATATTGCTGTCATCAATGTAAGCAGTCAGCATGACGAGGCGAAGCCTTCTGAGAAGCCTCGGGGCCACCCCGCAGATTACGGCTTCCAGCCTATCGCTGGCCCAACTCACGGCTCAACCCCGACTAGAAGGGTAGCCGACCCGGCTGGGTACGTAAAGTATAACATGCCCATTCGCGCGGCGATTATATACTTGACACCACAATGACCATGGGTAGTATCCATCCATCGGCACCCGGATTGCTCCCCATGTCCAAGTCCATGTTCAACGCTCCCCATTTCCAGTCCCCCGAGGCTGCACGCGAATACCTCGAAGCCCTCCGCTGGGGCTCTGAGCGCGTTTGCCCGCACTGCGGAACGGTCAACGAGTCGTTTGCCACCAAGAAGCCCGGCACCTACCGCTGCAAGGCCAAGGGCTGCCGCAAGGACTTCAGCGTGACCACCAAGAGCGTCATGGAAAGCAGCCACATCAAGCTCAATGTGTGGCTACAGGCGTTTTTCCTGATGGCATCCAGCAAGAAGGGCATTAGCTCCCACCAGCTTCACCGGGCTCTGGGCATTACCTACAAGTCGGCTTGGTTTCTTACCCATCGCATCCGCGAAGCCATGCGCGCGGGCGGCCTTGTGTCCCCCATGGGCGGCAACGGCGGCGTGGTTGAAGCCGACGAAACTTTTATCGGTCGCCTCGAAGGCGCGCCCAAGAAGGGCCGTAGCGCATGGGCCAATAAGAACGTGGTCCTCACCCTCGTTGAGCGCGGCGGTTCTGCCCGCAGCTTCCACGTTGACGGCGTTCGCATTGCCGACTTGCAGCCGATCCTGCGCGCCAACATCAGCAATGAAGCGCGCCTGATGACCGACGAAGGCACTTCCTACAAGAGCATTGGCAAGGAGTTTGCCAGCCATGAAACTGTCGCCCACAAGCATGACGAATACGTTCGCGGCGACGTCTACACCAACACGGTCGAAGGCTACTATTCGATCTTCAAACGCGGCATGAAAGGCGTTTATCAGCACTGCGCTGAAAAGCACCTTCACCGCTATCTCTGCGAATTTGACTTCCGTTATTCCAACCGGGTTGCGCTTGGCATCCACGATGGGGAACGTGCGGACCTTGCCATCAAGGGCGCGGCTGGCAAGCGTCTAACGTATCGTCAAGCTAACTGAGCGGGACCTTTCAAGGATTGCCCGGCGCTTCCTGCGCTGGCGCGCAAAGCGCGGCGGAAAGTAGATCTAAATAGAGGGGACTGAATGGCTGGCCTTCCATGCCACTGCCCATATTGCGGGCTAGTTTTTGTTTCTGATTTTATGAGCTTCAATAATAGCTCTAACATAACATTTCATCGCGTTGGGGTTGCTTGCCCCAATTGCGGCAACACCGCAGGGGCAATTGACGGGACGTTCGATTTTGTCGGCAATTCAATCAGGGTGATCGACGCGCCACCAAGAACAATTGCTATTCTAAGTATCCTTCAAACTGCATTAAGCGAGAGCCAGCAAGGTAAACCTGAAGCCGAAGTCATTTCCAAAATAGAAAAGGCATCACCTGAGCTTGCGCTAGCTATTCAGAAGAAAGTTTCAGCAAGCGGAAAGCCAATTCTCATTGGGCTGCTTTTGACGCTGTTGGCCGGCTGCTCGATGAACACAACATTGGATTGGAATCAGTTGGTTGACCAAGTCCACGTTTATGCGACTGGGTCAGACCCTTATCCAACAGGGGCGATCCAGTCGCAATCTGAAGCGACACCAAAAATAAGCAGACAGCAACGGCGCTACAAAGAACGCCAAGCCAAAAAGCAGCAGCGGCAGACCGAGCCGCGACCATCAACGAAACCGAAGCGGTAGCTGGCGACGACATTATCCACCCTTATTTCTTGTGGGTTTTAGCTTTAGCCGTTTCTTCCGTCGCCTTGTTCACCTTCGGCTTTTCCTTCAGCGGCTTGGGCGATGTTTTGAGCCCGGCCCGTAGCGCGGCCTCAAAGCGGGCTTGAGCTTCTTTTTCGTCGTACTCCTCTTCCGAAGTTTTCTTATTCATTTGGAGCCTTCATGACCGCAGAAGAGAGAATTGCTCTAATTAATTTGAAGATTGAACGGGCCGACCAGCATATCGGTTGCCTCGAGTCGACAATCAAGTCCTTTGTTGACTCCAATCCCTATAAAGTCGGGACCAAGCGCGATCCTGAGACGCGAAAGCTGATCTATTACGTCGAAAGCGTCCAACCCGTACCAGTCATCGTGGCCACTATTGCTGGCGACGCCCTTCACTGTCTGCGGGACGCACTCGACCACCTTGCTCAACAACTGTATCTGGTCGGTTCCGGGAACGCGAACGGGTATCGGGACAAGACAAGCTTTCCGGTTGCTCAGAGCGCCAAAAAATTCAAAGCCGGACTTGCCGGAAAGGTAGAGGGAATGCGGCAGGATGCTATTGATGCGATCTGCGCGCTCGAACCATACGCGGGAGGCAAGGGAAGTAGTCTCTGGACCTTCCACCGTCTGAACAACATCGACAAGCACCGCCTCATTATCACGGTGGGTTCCGCTTTTAATAGCGTCGATATTGGAGCCATCATAACGGCCCACATGAGGGGCCACACGTCCCGGCCCGGCGGCATTGCGATCCCGGCCATAAGCCTTTTCATCCGCCCGGCCGACAAACTTTTCCCGCTCGAAGCAGGCAAAGAACTCCTTATCGGGACTCCCGATGAAGAACCTAACGAGAATGTGCAATTCAAATTCGACATAGCGGTGCATGAACCTGGGCTTATCGACGGTGAGCCGATTATCCCAACGCTTATGCAATTCCGCGATCTTGTGAAGGGCGTCGTGGAGTCCTTCAGACAGTTTCTCTCTTGAGACAAAAGCGGGCGCGCCAGCTTCAGGCACCAAATTGGGTCCGTTCGCGGTCATTTGTCTATTCCTCGCGCGTGTGGTGTCAAGTATATAATCGCCATTCGCGCAGTAACACCCTACGGTAGCATGGCGGTCACAAAGGGGATCGCTAGGCGTAACTTTGATGGCGGAGCGAGGCGGGGCCCGAGGCCCGGCGCAGGGCTATGCCGGAACTTGGCCGGCGCGTGGTGTGGCACAAGCCGGCGGCTTCCTGCCCTCTGGCGTTGACGCTTGGTCCGACTTCACTGCGAAAATCCGCGAATGGGTTGCGGCGGAAGCGGGCGCCGGCCGGCTTCTGCCGTGGGTGCCGGTGGCATTCGGCGCAGGCATCGCGTTTTATTTCGCGGCCGGCCATGAGCCGCTCCGCTGGGTCACCGCGCTTGCAGCCGCGTCGCTTTGCGTAGTGGCGTTTCTGCTGCGGCGGAAAAAGCTATTTCCGGTTGCGGTTCTGATTGCTGCGACAGCGTCGGGTTTTGCAGTAGCGACTTGGAAGACGGCCCTGATCGCACACGGCGTGCTCGCGCGGCCGATATACTCGGTGCAGCTTTCAGGCTTCGTGGAGGCCCGCGATATCCGCGAGCGCACCGACCGGTTCGTGCTGCGGGTAACGCAGATGGACGGCCCGCGCGTCAACGCTAAGCTGGAAAGAGTTCGGCTGTCGGTGCGCAAGGGCACGGCGCCCGAAGTCGGTAGTTTTGTCGAGTTGAAGGCGC
>CAVWMY010000013.1:0-1078123 GCA_963756215.1 uncultured Alphaproteobacteria bacterium
GGATTCGCAACTGCTTGAAATAATTGGAGCGAATGAAGGGAAACTGCGCGCTCGTTTTGTACTTGTCGGGTAACGGCCGCGGCGACGGGGCCAGCACGGATCCGCAAATCAGACGTTATGGAATTATCAGGCTAATGCCCCAGCGCAGCCAAGCCCCCGCTCCGTTCGGAAATCAGCCGGCGGTAAATCATAACCCGACGACAGCAGCGAGCCTCATGGAATACGACTCGATTACTAACGCCGCGCCGGCCGTCCGAAACTCGACTCGATACCAAAGCCACTAGACGAAGACACCCGACACCATCTAGGGTTGATCACGGCAAGTGGGGGGTTCGGGCATGAAATTTGATGTGCTGGGGCGTATCGGCAACATGCGATTGCCCGATGGCAAGACCGCGCTTCTGTATTCGATCTACGAAGCAGTAAGTAACGCGATCCAAGCAATCGAAGAGAGGTTTGGCAGGGCCGAGTTTGCTAAACGCGGCATGATCAATGTTTTGATTGAGTTGAATACCGACAAGTCGCTCAAGTTTCTGGCCATCTCAGACAACGGGATCGGCCTGAACCCAACTCACTTGGCCTCGTTCGAAACCTGCGACACCAGGCAAAAGTATTCGATCGGTGGCAAGGGCGTGGGCCGTCTGATATGGGTAAAAGTGTTTGACGAAATTCAAGTCAGAAGTACCTTTGAAGTCGGCCTTGATCGGCATGAACAAGTTTCGTTCAAGTTCGACCCTAACCTTGACAACTCCCTGGTCGGTCTAACGAAAACCAAGGGTGAAGCTGGGGAAGTCGGCACTCGCATTATGCTGACAGGAATTAAACCCGATCAAAATGCGGGCATCACCCGGCCAATCATTGCTAGGAATATATGCCATCACTTCTTTCCGTATTTTATTGCAGGCAGCATGCCGCGGCTTAACGTAATGTTTGGTCGACGTGAGCTCGATATCGGCGAGTATGGCTCCTCGGCGGAATTGGCCAAGGCAGAGAAGGTCAACGATTCCTATCTCAGCCGGATCCTGCGGCTCCGCCTAATCGATTGCGAGAGTTTTCAATGGACCGCAAATGGAAAGCGGTTTGCCTGCGAAGTCGGAGTAGAGACGTTCACGCCACCAGAACTGCAGGGTAAAAACTTTCGGGAAGTAATCAGAACAATAAACCATGATAGTTTTGGCCTCGCGGTCATGGTCTTCTTATTGCTATTTATGGGTAGGCACCCGTTCGCCGGCCGTTTTCTCGGACGTGGTGACATGCCTATCCCGAGGGCCATTTCTGAATTTCGATTTGCGTACAGTGCGATGCGTGCAGACGTTCAGATGGATAATCCCATTCGGACAGCGTAGGATCACTGCATATCGCACGCTCGATTGAACTTGCTGCTGCCCGGCAATCGAAGCTCGGGCCAACAATCGTTTCCTTGGGCGGTCGGGCGTTTTGGCGGAAGCTCGTCTCCGCATTGGAATTTGCTCCGCCACTCTCCAGGCAATCTATGCGCTCATTCACGTCAGCGATGGACAGACAGCGCCTGTCCTGAGCCATGGCAGGAATTCCGGTAGCTATCAAAAAAGCAAAACCCACGCTGGCTAGCCGCCAAGCAAGAACGAATGCACGCATCGCGCCTTATCCGATATAAATTCAACTTAACCAATACGCACACAGTAGTAACCGGTAAACTGACGGTGCTGTCGGGCGTGCGGTATGCAAAACGGAATCCCTACGATTCCAAAACATCGGTATGCAAGCCCCATCGTCGGCGTTACAAACTCATCTAACGTTCGTTTCACTATTTGGATCAATCCTTTGACCGCCGGGGGATAACTACTGATAGATGACTCCACCGGGCTGCGTGATTGGCCGGACCGCTTTCCCATGTTCCGGCGGGCAAGAAATTTCGGCTTTGCAAGCGGGGCGTCTCCTGGGTTTCGCTTGTCCGCAACCGCTAAGCATAAAGTTTCAGTTTTCAATCTGAGACACAACCGAGCATGCAGTCAGTGACTATTCAACACGCTGGCCCGCACGCCAGCCCATTTCCCAGAAGTCGGCCTCGAGCCGGGTGGCTTCCTTGAAGATCACGATCAGCTCTTCCTCGCGGGTAGGCGTGACGTAGAGATCGGCGAGAGCCTCCAGGTGCGCCCGCGCTTTCGCTGCGACCTCCTGGTATGGTGCACCGGCATACTCGGCGATCCAAACGCGATATGGGTTCGTTGCAGCGTGCGCATCTGGTCGCGAGGCGAGCCGGGTCGCAATCTCCGCGTAGCCGATCACGCAGGGGGCAAGCGCGACCTTGAGTGCCAATAGATCGCCGCGCATTCCCGTGTCGAGCACGTAGCTTGTATAGGCTAGCATCTCGACCGCCGGAGCGGTTTGTTCAAGATCGCTGGGCGACAGGCCCCAGCCGGCGCAGAGCTTCACATGCAGGTTCATCTCGATGTCGAGGATGGCCGAGAGGCCGGCCGCCGCTTCGCGCATGTCAGCGAGCTTGGGCGACTTGTAGACGGAGAGAGCGTAGGCGCGAGCAAACTCGGCGAGGAACAGGTAGTCCTGAACGAGGTAGTGACGAAACGCCGCTTCGGCGAGCGAACCGTCTGCCAACCCGTTCGTGAAGGGATGCTCGGTGTAGGCCCGCCACTCGCCGGATGCTTCTGTCTTTAGACGCTCGAAGAAACTCATCATCTTTCGCTGGGTTTGCTTCTCAGTGAGTGGCTTTGGGTCGCTACCAATAGCACGTTACAAACCGGGTGGACGTTGACCTTGTCCGCCTCAATCACCCGTACCGTGGTGAGAAGTATTGGAGTTTGTCTGGCTTCCCCTCCCACTTCTTGGAGTCGGGCGGTGGCGCTCTGCGGCATAGACATCTCACCCGGGCACCTCAAAGCCTTCAGCCTGAAGGTTGGGTCCGGAACGAGAGCTTCAGCCGCGAGCATTCCTCTTTGCCCGTGAAAGGGCGAGTCGCCTAATTCGGCCAGCCATCAAAAAAGCTGACTTCGCAACGGGGATTTGTTACTTAATACCAGCGGCCCCGGCCGTGACCTCGAGACGTTCACCGGTTTCGCTGGGAGAAACCAGGTCCAGTGCGGCTGATGAAAGCAACGTTTCGACCGGAGTGCCACCGTTTGAGGGCCAAGATCCTCACTTGTAGCCGTCAGCCACCTGCACGAACTTGGAGCGGGGCGACGACATTCGAAACTAGCGAAGTTCACTTTAAACCTCGAACGGCAGTTGAGGTTGGCTCCCAATAGCGCTCTAAGGCTCAGAGACGACGGCCAATCTGGCTGCGGCTCGCGCCACGCAGTGGCGGTTGAACCCAGTCTCCGGCGCCAGTCTCCCAAAAACGGGAACACTCGCGGCGTAGGCCGGAGACTTTCGGCAAATTTGATCGTCAGTCTAGCCATCCGGGAGTGCGGAGACCGACCTCCTAGTCGCAGAAGCCCGCTAATTGTGGGCCTTTCTGACCTATGCAGAGGCAGTCTCTCTGCTGCCCGCACTGCCTGGCTGGGGCCGGAGGATTCGGACTGACAGATAGCGTGTATGCACGTTCCTGACCGATCTGGTGCCTCGATTAAGCGCCGAGCCATCGTCGAGCGGAATCTGCCAGGGTATTTGTGCTCGCGGTGGCGATCCGTGTAAATTGAGAAGCCAGCCCGTAGGGCGGCTTTTCAATTTTTCTAATCATAGAAGACAGCTGTTTGGTTGCAGGAACAGGATTTAGATCGACGACCGTCATTATGGACCCCTTATCCGACGCTTTGCCAGCCTGACTCGAACGAACTCAGTGAACGGGTTGGAATTCCAATCGGGCAAAGGCTGAGGTGGAGACGACGTCAGAGCCCCACTTCCGCGTCGAGCGGCAGTCGTGATCGCACCGAATCTCCAGGGATAGTCTCCCCAAAGCGGGAATATCAGCGGGCATGGCCGGAGACTATCGGCGTTTTGCACGCCAAGATTGGCAAACTGGGAATCCAGAGACAAAGTAGGATATGCGAAAATCGGGATTTCCGTGCGATTCTCGCGTCTTTCGGGAAGCCCGGCCGAATGCACGACTGCTTGGCTGAGGAAGGATTCAAACTTCGAAATGGCGACGCTCTCGCCTGCCGAGAGAAGTGGCAGAACCTCTTTCCGCTGAAGTTAATAAGCACCTCCAAACGCTCGAATTTCGAGAACCGTACCGAATGGACGGAGTGCAGGGCTTCGGAGAGAAACGGGCTTTTCGGAGAACAATAGGCCAGCTCCTGCGGATCGGGCGTCCAGAGTTCGAATTGCGAATCGCTGCTATTACTGGGGTTATTTGCTCACGAGTTCACCCGGAGAATATGCAGCCTTGGGCAGACTGGCGGAGAGAGTGGGATTCGAACCCACGGTACGGTTTCCCGCACACACGCTTTCCAAGCGTGCGCCTTAAGCCACTCGGCCATCTCTCCTGATGCCCTGTCGTTGGATGCCTTCTCTTGAAGGGGCACGAGGATTTTTGCAAGGGACTGCGGCCGCGGCCGTGGCGATTTCTACAAACAATTGAATAGACTGGATAATTTTATGACTCGGGCGGCCCGCCGCGGCGTGATCCGGAGCCTTGGATTGAAAAGTGGTGATCGGCGGCGACGATTTGGGCGGCAAGCCGGTTTGGAAGGGCGGCGTGCCCGCGAACCGGCTTCCCGATCGCCGCAGCAAGGACCTGATTGCTGGCTGGGCTCAGCCGGGCCGAAACGGGGAATTGTAGGATGCCGCCGTCGCCCCCACTGGATGGACGACGGCTCCCCAGCGATCTCTAGTGGTAGCGCGCGCCCGAATTGACCGACAACAGCGACCGTGGGGTTGTCGAACTCGACTTCCGGCAGCTCACTGGCGCCCTTGTCGAGCTGGGTCTCCTGCAGCGCATCGACGAAATCGGTGAACCACTGCTGGATCGTGCCGGCACGTAGCTTGGCCATCATCGCCTCCCACCGCATCCGCCGCTCGGGCAACGGCATCAACAGCGCGGTCGCTATGGTTCGCGCCATGCCGTCGATATCGTGCGGATTGACCAGCAACGCCGTATCCAACTCGTTCGCCGCGCCGGCAAATTTCGACAGCACCAGCACGCCGGGATCGGCGGGATGTTGGGCCGCGACATATTCCTTGGCGACGAGGTTCATCCCGTCCTGCAACGGCGTCACCACGCCGACCTGGGCGGCGCGATAGAGGCCCGCCAGCACCGTCTGGCTGTAGCCCTTGTTGAGGTAGCGGATCGGGGTCCAGTCGACTTCGCCGTGGCGGCCATTGATGTCGCTCACGAGTTTCGCAAGCTCGTCCTGCAAATTGCCGTAGGCTTCGATGGCGCCTCGCGACGGCGTCGCGATCTGCAGCAAGGATGCCGTTCGTGCCAGCGCCGGCTGCAACGTCCACATCCGGTCGAACGCCCGCATGCGGTTGACCAGTCCCTTGGAGTAATCCAGCCGGTCGACCCCGATCGCCAGTTTTTCGCCGTTAAGGCTGCGCCGCAGGCGCGAGACATCCGGATGCGACGCTGCTTTGGCGGCCTGCTCGGCGAATTTCTGCGGGTCGATGCCGATCGGAAATACCTTGATATGCGACTTGCCGTAGCGGGACGTCACGACATCATTTTCGATCTCAAGGCCAAGATCAGATGAAAGATATCCAAGAAAATTCTCGCAATCGTCCTGGGTCTGGAACCCGATCAGGTCGTAGGCCAGCATGGCCTCGATCAATTCGCGATGATGGGGAACCCCGCCGATCACCGTATGCGCCGGCCACGGGGTGTGCAGGAAGAAGCCGATCGGCTGTGTCACGCCGAGGTCACGCAGCTCCGCCCCCAGCGCCAGAAAATGATAATCCTGAATCCAGAACGCGGTGTCCGGCTTTTGAAACCGCATCAGCGCCCGCGCGACGAAACTGTTGACCTCGCGATAGGAAAAATAGTCCTCGTTGGAGGCGCGAATCAAATCGGTGCGGGAGTGCAGCGCGGGCCACAATGCCGAGTTCGCAAACCCCTCGTAGTAGCCTCCGTAATGCGCCGCCGGCAGATCCAGCAACGCCAGCGCACCGGCTCCAAGTGCTTCGATTTCTGCGAAAGGATCCTTTTGCCCACCGTCGCGGACGCGACCGCTTGAACCTACCCAAATCGCTCCTGACTTTTCCACCACCGGCAGCAAGGCTGCCGCAAGTCCGCCCGTCATGGGCTCGTTAGCTTTTCCGCGGGAAACGCGGTTAGAAACAACAACAAGTTTCACTGGGGTTCCCCTCCCGATGGTTCGCCCGCGTGTTAACAACCATTCATCAAGATGGTTCCTGATCACCCTTTCAACCAAATGAAACCAAATTCGGGCTGGAAAAGATGCGGAACCAGATCGATTGACGGCAAAAATGGGGTAGTTTGAAAACGCCGCGAACACTCGAGTTCCAACGCAGAATTCGCATGCGCGTGGAAAACCGTCGAGATCGGGATGATTCGAGCCGGATAATTTCGGCGACGATCAGCGTTCAATCGTGCCATCGAGCAAGCGGGCAAGAAAAGCCCGCACGTCGCGCGGTTCATCGAAATGACCGGCCACACCCTGCGCCCGTCTGCCGACCGAGAACGCGAACCCGCCTAGATCAGGCATGATGCCGAACACCACCTCGTCGGTGACATCATCGCCGATAAAAATCGGACGGCGGCCCTGGAAAGGCGCATGCTTCATCAATTCGAGCACGCCCGTTGCCTTGTTAAATCCGGCGCATTTGATTTCACAAACGGATTTTCCGGGCAGCACTTCGATCGGCGCGTTCGGCAGGTCGGCCCGGATCAGAGACACCGCCTCGTAAATCGCCTTTTCCGCATGCGGGGCCAGCCGGTAGTGCAGCGCCAGGGAGTAGCCCTTGTCTTCCAGCAGAATTCCCGGACTGAGTTTGGCGATCGCCGCGAGGCGCCGCTTCAATTCCTTGTCCATCTGCGGCGCATAGGTCACGGCCGCGTCAGCGTCACTGTCAGTCAGAAGACGCATCTCCGCTCCGTGGCCGCCGACCGCGGGAAACTGCTGCGGAGCAAAGATCAAATCGATGTCGTTCAGCGAGCGACCGCTGACGAGCGCCAGCGCGCCGGAGGTCCGCTGCAGCAGACCGCCCAGCGTTTCGGCCAGACCCGGCGGCACCCAGACCTCCCGGGGCGTCGGCGCGAAGTCGAGCAGGGTGCCGTCGATGTCGAGCAGCACCGCCATCTCGCTTAGATGTGGCAGCAAAGCGCGCGGCACCAGAACGGCGTCCGGCGGCAGCTCTTCCGATGAAAGATCTTCCCGCAACACCATCTGCACCGATCCTTGATTCATGTCATTCTACTCCACAAAGGCCAGCGGCCGCGCGACCGATTCCAGCGGCTGGCGCTCGGCCGCGACGGCATATCGCCACGCCACCGCCGCCGCCACGATCATCAAAACCGAGCCGAACAGATAGCCCGCAAACAGACTGCCGCGCGATCCGGTGTCGATCAGCGCGCCGAACAGCATCGGACCGGCGACGCCGCCGATGCCGGTTCCGACCGCATAGAACAGCGCGATTGCCAGCGCGCGGACTTCCAGCGGAAAGGTTTCGCTGACCGTGAGATAGGCGGCGCTCGCCGCCGGCGAGGCAAAGAAGAAAATCACCATCCAGGCGATGGTCTGGGTTTGCGCACTCAGCAAGCCCTGCGCGAACAGATAGCCCGACAGCGCCAGCAGCACGCCCGAGATGCCGTAGGTAAACGTGATCATCAACCTTCGTCCGAGCGTATCGAACAGCCGCCCGAGCAGCAGCGGACCCAGGAAATTGCCGGCCGCGAACGGGAGGATGTACCATCCAACGCGATCCGAGGCGATCCCGTAAAAGTCGCTCAGCACCAGGGCAAAGGTGAAAAAGATCGCGTTATAGAAAAACGCCTGCGCGATCATCAGCGTCAAACCAACCAAGGTGCGCTGGCGATACGCCGACAGCAACGTATGCGCCACCTCGCGCAGCGGCGTGTGGTCGCGCATCCTCAGCTTGATCTTGGGCCATGCCCCCTGCGGCGGTTGCTGCAGCGTTCCGACAGCCGACCGCTCGATGTCGCCTACGATCGCGGCAGCCCGCTCCGGGTGACCGTGGATGATCAGCCACCGCGGGCTTTCCGGAATCCACATCCGCATCACGAAAACGACAAGACCGAGGCCGGCGCCGGTGAAATAGGCAAGCCGCCAACCGAGATCCGGACCGATCACCGCGGGATCGAGCAGAATGATTGCGCTGACCGCCCCCAGCGCGGCGCCGAGCCAAAAACTGCCGTTGATCACGATGTCGGTCCAGCCGCGGTATCGCGCCGGTACCAATTCCTGGATCGTCGAATTGATTGCGGTGTATTCGCCGCCAATACCGGCGCCCGTGAGGAAACGAAACAACGCGTAACTTGCGAGGTTCCAGGACATCGCCGTGGCCGCCGTCGCCGTGAGATAGACCGCGAGCGTGATAAAAAACAGCCTTTTGCGGCCGATGCGGTCGGTGAGCCAGCCGAAGCCGAGCGCGCCGAGCACGGCACCCGCGAGATAAGCGCTATTGGCGAAGCCGACATCGAAGTTGGTGAACTGCAGCGAGGGGCTTTCCTTCAGTGCGCCCGACAGTGCGCCTGCCAACGTGACCTCCAATCCGTCCAGTATCCAGGTGACACCGAGGGCGACCACGACACGTGTATGGAAACCGCTCCAACGCAGGTTATCGAGGCGGGAGGCGATATCGGTTTCGACGACGCGACCGTCGTCCGAGGCACGCCACGGAGCCGGGTCGAAGGCCCGGTTCGAGACATATGATGCGGTCGCGCCATCCCCCGAACTGATTGTCGCGTCGTTTGAACCGGCCATGCCGCTTTGCTCCCAGTGCCGGCCTACTGCAATTGCAGATCAAACGCGCCACACGGCCGGACGGACCGTGCCGCAAATCTGTCGAATCGATCAACGAACAGCCACACCCCGGCGATCCCCGTCCAAGGGGCCGACCCCTGTCAACAAATCAGGCGCATGGAGGTTCCATCCCGCCAAAGCGCATAGAAGACGGAACCGATCGGGACACCTGCGGTTTCCAGCCGGAACGGCAAGGAGTTTCAGCCATGGTTGTACGAAAACGGGCGCCCTCACGCCAGCCGCGCGCGGGCAAGACGTCGACACGCAAAGCCTCGGCCCGTAAGACGACCGGCGAGGCAAGGCGAAAGAAAGCCGCGCGGAAGGCAAGCTCGGCCCGCCGACATCCCGTAGCCAAAAAATCAACCGCCAAATCTTCTGCAAAGCGCTGGTCCCAGCGGGTGACGCGGGACAGCGACGCACTCGATCTAAAACGAGGCGTCTTCACGCTGATGGACCCAAAGAAAATTGCAGCCTCGCTCAAGCGCTCGGCGGAACACAGTTCGCGCCGCAAGGCCGGAGCCTATCGCTCGGCGCTTTCCATGCTGACCTTCTACATCAACCGCGCCGGCAAGACTTTACCCAAAGCGCAACGCGAGCGCTTGCAGCGCGCCAAGGGCGAGTTGAAGCGACAGTTTCATCGCGAATGAACGAGGCAGGCCGCACGGCCGTCACACCCGCGAAAAGCGGGCAGCCGGTAATCGCGGCGCTACGTAGGAATTGGGAAACGCGCCGGCGAATACAGGTCATCCGCTTTCGCGGATGATGACGCCGAATTCTCGGGAAACATTAGGCCGCGCGAATATTACCCATGAAGCGGTCGAGTTCGGCGCGCAGGCGGGTACTTTCGGTAGAAAGCGTTCGCGCCGAATTCAGGACCTCCTCCGATGCCGATCCGGTATCGGTGGCGCCGCGATTGACCTTCGTGATATTCGCCGCCGCTTCATCGGTCCCCTGCGCGACATTCTGCACGCTGCGGGCAATCTCCCGGGTCGCCGAACTCTGCTGCTCGACGGCGCTGGCGATCGATGACGCGATTTCCGAAATTTGGCCGATGGTTTCGCCGATTTCCTTGATCGCCGCGACCAACTCCTGGGTTGCGCTCTGCATGCCGGCGATGTGCGATGAAATCTCGTCGGTCGCTTTCGCGGTCTGGCTGGCCAGTGATTTGACCTCAGAGGCCACAACCGCGAAGCCGCGGCCGGCGTCCCCGGCGCGGGCGGCCTCGATGGTGGCGTTGAGCGCCAGCAGGTTGGTTTGCTCTGCGATCGCGGTAATCAATTTGACGACGTCGCCGATTTGTTGCGCGGCCCGTGACAACTTGCCGATCCGCTCGTCGGTTGCCTGTGCCTGAACCACGGCAGCCTCCGCGATGTGGTTGGATTCACGCACCCGTTTCCCGATCTCATTGACGGACGCGGAGAGTTCCTCCGTTGCCGAGGCGACCGACTGCATGCTGCTGGAGGCCTCTTCCGACGAACCTGCGACCTGGCTCGAGAGCGTTTGGGTAGTTTCCGCGGTTCGCGTCAACGTGCCCGCCGCCAATTCGAGTTGAACCGCCGATGCCGAAACGTTTGACACGATGGCGCCCACGGCAGCCTCGAATTCGTCCGCGAAGCGAATCAGTTCGGAGCGGCGCGCCGCGCTGCTGGCCTTGTTCTGGCTATCCTGCGCCGCGGCATCCCGCTCGGCCTTGGCGATCGCCTGCAGCTTGAACTCCTCGACCGCGGCAGCCATTTCTCCGAGTTCATCCTTACGGCCGAGACCGGGCAGCACGACGTCGAACTTGCCGCCGGCCAATTCGCGCATCGCCTTGCACATTACAGTCATTGGCCGAGAGATGCCCTTGCCGAGCAATACGGCGAGCACGCCGCCCAGCACGAAGCCGCCGGCCGCAAGCATGCCGATCAGGCGTTCGGTATCGCGGATGGTCGCGTCGGACTCGGCTTCAAGTCTTTGCTGATCCGAAAGCAGGTCCGACTTCATGACACTCGAACCCTGCATGATCGCCGTTGCCGAATCGGTCATTTCGGCCGTCAACTCCTCGATCGACTTTGCGTTCTCGATGAGTTTGCCCAGGCCTTTGCCGTAACTTGCAAGCTGGGCGGCAACGTCCTTGAGACCGGACCCGATCTTGTCGTCGGTCGTGGACACCGCCTGCAGCGCATTTTCGAGGAATTTGAGCCGCGCCAGGGCGGTGTTGGCAACGCTGAGGTCGGAATTGGCGACGAAGGTATTGGCGAGCGTCGACATCGCCTGGTATTGCGTGGCCACCTGCTTGATGCCGAGTTCGACCGCCGGCAACTCCGCCTCGGAGGCGTTGCTGGCGAGATCGTCGAGTTTGTAGCGCAGCAGATTGCCGCCGCGCGTGAGTTCGTCTTGCACGATTTGCGCGCTATCGCCCTTGACCTTCATGATGTCGGCAAAGATCTTTGTGAAGGCGCGGAATTCCCGGCCAAGGCGGGTGATCTGGTCAAGGCGCGCCGGATTCGTGGTGCCCTTCATCGATTGATCGATGGCGTCTTTGAGACGCGCTTCGGCCTTCAGCGCGGTCTGACCGTCTTCCTCTTTCCCGGTCACCACATAAAATCGCGCCAGCCCGCGGTAAGAGGTCAATTCGCGGTCGATGTTGCGCGCCAGGTCGGCTTCGGACACGCTGTTGCGGTAGGACGCAACGCCGGTCGATACGCGCTCAAATCCGAGATAGGCAAAACCCATGCTGCCGGCCGATACGGCGAGCACCATCGCAAAGCCGAGCATGATCTTGCCGCGAAACCGCAAGGTCGGAAATCTGGGCGCCCACGATTGCAGCCCGATACGCTTCAACGATCCCACGTCAGCCCCCGTTTTCGTTCTGAAAAGCCGTGGAATCGGGAAAGCGGCCCCGACTCCCGGGGGCACAACCTAGGGCAGAATGGATAAAAGGCGGTAAATGTGTGCTCCGGCCGCATCACACTGGCAGCGTCGCTGCCGGACCAAGCCGTCCGTGCCTCGCTCCAAATGGCTCCGGCCCGGGAAGCGCCCGGCCGGTTCCCGACCGAACGGCCGCCTAGGCGGCCCGGGCCTCGGGAACCGACAACGCCTGCCAGCGTGAGGCGAGTTGCAGCGTCGGCTCGGTCAACGCCTGCAGCAGCTCGAGCGTCATCCCGGCGATCATCTCGATCACCGAAAGGCCCTGAGGCGTCACGTCGATCACCGCGAGATTGGTGTAGATCCGCTTGACGCAGCCGGCAGCGGTCAGCGGATAATTACAGCGCTTGAGGATGCGCGGCTCGCCCTTCTTGCCGGTGTGCTCCATGATGACGCGGATTTCCTTGGCACCGACCGCGAGATCCATGGCGCCGCCGATGCCTGGAGGAAAGGCCGGATCCTCGGTGGTCCAATTTGCGAGATCGCCCTTTTCGGAGACCTCGAAGGCGCCGAGCAGGCTGATATCGAGATGATGGCCGCGGATCATCAGGAAGGCGTCGGCGTGATGAACGAAACAGCCGCCGGGGACCAGCGTCGTCTTGTTCTTGCCGGCGTCGATCATAAAAGGATCTTCCTGCCCGGGCTCAGGCTTCGGACCCATGCCGAGAATGCCGTTCTCGCTATGGAAGATCACCTCGCGCCCCGCTGGCACATGGCTTGCGGCCAAGGTCGGAATGCCGATGCCGAGATTGACATAGGCGCCTTCCGGCAAGTCCTGCGCAGCGCGCCACGCCATCTGGTCGCGCGACAAAGGTCGGTAGGACTCGGATTGATAGGATTGGCCACTCATGCACTTGCTCCGACAACGACCACGCGGTCGACGAAAATACTCGGCGTTGCCACCGCTTCCGGATCCAGTTCGCCCAGTTCCACGACCTCATCGACCTCGACCACGGTCAGATCCGCGGCCATCGCCATCACCGGATTGAAATTCCGGGCCGACTTTATATAGGTGAGATTGCCCCAGCGATCCGCCTTGTTGGCCTTGATCAGCGCCACGTCGCCCTTTAGCGGCTTCTCGAACACATGAAGCCGGCCGTCGATTTCCCGGGTTTCCTTGCCTTCCCCGAGTTTCGTGCCCGCCGATACCGGCGAGAAAAATCCGCCGAGGCCGGCGGCGTGGCAGCGCATACGCTCGCTGATGGTGCCTTGCGGGACCAATTCCAGCTCAAGGCTTTTGGCCCGGTAGGCATTCAGGAAAGCGCTGTAGTCGCCGGAGCGCGGATAGGAGCAGATCACCTTGCGAACCCGGCCGGAATTGATCAGTCGCGCCAGTCCATAGTCCCCGTTGCCGGAATTGTTGGCGACGATGGTCAGCTCCCTCGCTCCCTGATCGTGCAGGGCTTCGAGAAGATTGTCGGCGACCCCGACCGCACCAAATCCGGACACCAGGATCGTCGATCCGTCACGAACCCCCGCCACGGCGTCGGCCATCGTCTTCACCCGCTTATCGATCACGTCAAAAGGCTCCCCTGCGCGGCGTTGTCCTATAAAACCCGAGGCTTACGCCGGGATCGCGTACCCGGCCGAAGGCGCCGGGAATAGACCATCAAGCCTCAAGCGGAGAAAGGCGCAAATTTGCATAAGGCATCTTCCGAGCCCTCGCGGAGGAGGGCACTTTTCCGAACCGGATCGCATTGCAACACCGTCCGCGACGAAAATCGTAGTTGCAATGTTCCGGCCCCCTGCTTCTAATTGGAATAATTAAAAGCATCGGGAGGTATCGGCGTGTCTACAGTCAAATTGACCGTAAACGGCAAAGCAGTCTCGGCCGACGTCGAGGACCGCACGCTTCTGGTCCATCTCCTGCGCGACCACCTGAACCTGACCGGCACCCATGTCGGCTGCGACACCAGCCAGTGCGGCGCCTGCGTCGTCCACATCGATGGTCGCGCCGTCAAATCCTGCACCGTGCTGGTTGGGCAGGCCAATGGCACCACCGTCACCACCATCGAAGGCATCTCGAAGGGCGACGAGTTGCACCCGATGCAGGCCGCCTTCCGCGACAATCATGGCCTGCAATGCGGTTACTGCACCCCGGGCATGATCATGTCGGCGATCGACATCGTGCATCGGCACAGCGGCAACCTCGACGAAGACACGGTCCGCCATGAGCTCGAAGGCAACATCTGCCGCTGCACCGGCTATCATAACATCGTCAAGTCGGTGCTCGATGCCGCCGGCCGCATGAGGGTTGCACAGGCCGCGGAATAGTCGCCCGCACCGGCGAACGACCGCAACAATTCAAGACCGCCCGACTTCGATGGAAGCGGCGGAAAATAATGCTCCGGCAGGGAGACCAGAACATGGGCGTTGAAGGTATCGGCGCAAGCGTCGTGCGCAAGGAAGACCGACGTTTTATCACCGGCAAGGGCCGTTACGTCGACGATATCAAGCTGCTGGGCATGACCCACGCGCACTTCATCCGCAGCCCGTACGCCCACGCCAAAATCAAGAGCATCGACTCTTCCGCGGCGATGGAGATGCCCGGCGTGGTCGGCGTGCTGACGGGCCGGCAGATCGTCGACGACAAGATCGGCAATCTGATCTGCGGCTGGGCGATCACCTCCAAGGACGGCTCGGCGATGAAGATGGGCGCATGGCCGGCGATGGCGCCGGAAACCGTGCGCTTCGTCGGACAGGCGGTCGCCGTCGTTATCGCCGAAACCAAGAACCAGGCCAAAGACGCGGCGGAAGCCGTGGTCGTCGAATATGAGGAACTGCCGGCCGCCGCCGACATCCGCGCCGCGCTCAAGCCGGGGGCGCCGCAACTGCATCCCGAGGCTCCCGGCAACGTGGTCTACGACTGGTCGATCGGCGATGAAGGCGCCGTCAAGGAAGCCTTCGGCAAGGCGGCCAATGTGGTCACGCTGGAGCTCACCAACAACCGGCTGGTGCCGAATGCGATGGAGCCGCGCGCGGCGATCGCCGAGTACAACGAGGCCGAGGAGCATTTCACGCTCTACACCACGTCGCAGAATCCGCATGTCGCACGCCTTGTGCTGTCGGCGTTCTACAATATCGCGCAGGAACACAAGCTGCGGGTGATCGCGCCCGATGTCGGGGGCGGCTTCGGCTCCAAGATATTCATCTACCCGGAAGAGATGGTGGCGCTGTGGGCCTCCAAGAAAGTCGGACGGCCCGTGAAATGGACCGGCGATCGAACCGAAGCCTTCCTTACCGATGCGCATGGCCGCGATCACGTCTCGAAGGCGGAAATGGCGTTCGACAAGGATAACAAGGTCCTCGCTCTGCGGGTCAAGACCCACGCCAATTTCGGCGCCTACATGTCGCTGTTCTCGTCTTCGGTGCCGACCTATCTCTACGCCACGCTGCTGTCGGGCCAGTACAACATCCCCGCGATCTATGCCGAGGTGATGGGCGTCTATACCAACACGACGCCGGTCGATGCCTACCGCGGAGCGGGCCGGCCCGAGGCCAGCTACCTCCTGGAACGCATGATGGAGACGGCGGCACGCCAACTGAAAGTCGATCCGGCGGAATTGCGTCGCAAGAATTTTATCACGCAATTCCCGCACCAGACTCCCGTCATCATGGCCTATGACATAGGCGACTTCGGCGCGTCGCTGGATGCCGCGATGAAGGCGATCGATTACGCTGGTTTCCCGGCGCGCAAGGAAAGGGCGAAGAAGGACGGCAAGCTGCGCGGCATCGGCGTCTCCTGTTACATCGAGGCCTGCGGCATCGCTCCCTCGAAAGCGGTCGGCAGTCTCGGCGCCGGCGTCGGCCTGTGGGAATCGGCCGAGATTCGCGTCAACCCTGTCGGTACCATCGAGGTGCTGACGGGATCGCACAGCCACGGCCAGGGGCACGAAACGACATTCGCGCAACTGGTCGCGGAGCGGCTCGGCGTGCCGGTCAGCCAGGTGCAGATCGTTCACGGCGACACCGACAAGGTGCAGTTCGGCATGGGCACCTACGGCTCGCGCTCGATCGCGGTAGGCGGCACCGCCATCGTCAAGGCCATGGAAAAAGTCGAAGCCAAGGCCAAGAAGATCGCCGCGCATCTCTTGGAAACATCGGAAAACGACATCGTCATCGAGAACGGCGAATTCAAAGTCACCGGCACCGACAAGTCGATGGCGCTGCCGATGGTCGCGCTCGCAGCCTACACCGCGCACAACCTGCCCGACGGCATGGAGCCCGGCCTGAAGGAGACGGCGTTCTACGACCCCACAAACTTCACCTTCCCGGCCGGGACCTATATCTGCGAGCTCGAAGTCAATTCGGGCACCGGCAAGACGAGTTTCGTCAATTTCGTCGCGGCTGACGATTTCGGCCGCCTGATCAATCCGATGATCGTCGAGGGACAGGTCCATGGCGGCCTTGCCCAAGGCATCGGCCAGGCGCTGCTGGAAGGCGCGGTTTACGACGACAATGGCCAGCCGGTGACGGCTTCGTTCATGGACTACGCCATGCCGCGCGCCGACGATCTGCCGTCGTTCAAGCTGTCGCACACCACGACGCTGTGCCCCGGCAATCCGCTCGGGGTCAAGGGATGCGGAGAGGCCGGCGCGATCGGTTCCTCCGCCGCCGTTATCAACGCCATCACCGATGCGATCGGGCACAACCGGCTGGAAATGCCGGCGACACCCGACCGGGTGTGGCACGCCATCCACGGTTGACGCTCGTCATTCCGGGCCTGCGCGCAGAGCGCGCATCCCGTAGCGACAAGAAGGCCGAAGCAGGATTACCGGGAGCAACGCCATGTACGAGACAATCTATCACCGCCCCTCTTCCGTCGACGAAGCCGCGGCCCTGTTTGCCAAGGGTTCTGACTCGAAATATCTCGCTGGCGGCCACACGCTGATTCCGGTGATGAAGCAACGGCTGGCGGCGCCTTCGGACGTGATCGATCTTGCGCGGATCAAGGAACTGGTGGGCATCGAAGTGTCCGGCGACACGCTGACCATCAAGGCCGCGACCACCTATTACGACATCCTGCAGAGCGCCGAGGTAAAGAGAGCAATCCCCGCGATCGCGCATCTGACTTCGGTGCTCGGCGATCCCGCCGTGCGCCATCGCGGCACCATCGGCGGCTCGATCGCCAACAACGATCCGGCAGCGGATTATCCCGCGGCCGTGCTCGCGCTCGGCGCCACCGTCAAGACCAACAAGCGCTCGATCGCGTCGGACGATTTCTTCACCGGGCTGTTTTCGACGGCGCTGGCAGAGGACGAGATCATTACGGCCGTCGCGTTCCCGATTCCGGCCAAGGCCGGGTACGCAAAAATGCGCCATCCTGCCTCGCGTTTCGCGCTGACCGCGGTGTTCGTGGCCAAGACCAGGGCCGGCGAGGTCCGCGTCGCCGCCACCGGCGCCTCGCAAGCCGGCGTGATGCGGGTGCCGGCGATCGAAGATCTGCTGAAGGCGAACTGGGCGGCGGACGCGTTCGATAGCGTGCAGATACCGGCCGCTGGGCTTTTGTCCGATATCCACGGATCGTCGGATTATCGCGCCAATCTGATCAAGGTGATGGCGCAACGCGCCGTGACCGAAGCCGGCTGATCGGCAGATCATTTCACAATCGGCGCATTCGGCGCGCGGCCAAGGCGCGCCGCTTTTTTTGACCATGTTCCCGGCAAAAGGCGCTTGCCTCCTCCCTTCCGAGGCAACACAATCCTGTCGGAAACGCTCAATGGAAAACAACGTGCTCGATAAGGCCGCGCCCGAATCCGCCACCCGCACTTCCGGCCCGCTGGCGGGCTTTCGGATCGTCGAGTTTGCCGGCATCGGACCGGGTCCGTTTGCCTGCATGATGCTCGCGGACATGGGCGCGGAAGTGGTCACGCTCGATCGCGTCGGCGCGAAGAAGAATCTCAAATCCGTCGCGGGCCGCGGACGCAAGGTGGTCGAACTCGATCTCAAGGACAAGGCCGCGGTCGCGCAGGCGCTGGATCTTCTCGCCAATGCCGACGCGTTGATCGAGGGCTTCAGGCCCGGCGTGATGGAGCGGCTGGGACTCGGTCCCGAAGCGGTGCACGCTCGCAATCCGCGCCTGGTCTATGGCCGCATGACCGGATGGGGACAGCACGGCCCGCTGGCGCAGGCCGCCGGCCACGACATCAACTATATCTCGGTCACCGGCGCGCTGGCCGCGATCGGCGGCAAGGACAAACCGGTGCCGCCGCTCAATCTGGTCGGCGATTTCGGCGGCGGCGCGCTCTATCTCGTGGTCGGCGTGCTGGCCGCGCTGCTGGAGGCAAAAAAATCCGGCCGCGGACAGGTAGTCGACGCCGCGATGTGCGACGGCGCGGCATCGCTGATGTCGATGTTCTTCGACATGGCGGCCGCGGGGCGCTGGACCGACGAGCGTGAAAGCAACTTCCTCGATGGCGGCGCGCATTTCTATGGCGTCTACGAATGTTCGTGCGGCCGGTTCGTCTCGATCGGTTCGATCGAACCGCAATTCTACGCATTGCTGCGCCAACACGCCGGTCTCACCGATGCCGATTTCGATGCCCACATGGATCGCGAGGCCTGGCCGGCGCTCAAGCAGAAACTCACGGATGTGTTCAAGACCAAGTCGCGTGACGAATGGTGCGCGCTGATGGAAGGCACCGATATCTGCTTCGCGCCGATCTTGACCATGAACGAGGCGCCCGATCATCCGCACATGGCGGCACGCGAGATTTTTGTTACCCGCCACGGCGTTACCCAGCCCGCGCCGGCGCCGCGGTTTTCGCGCACGCCATCGGCGATCCGCGACGCGACGAAGGCCGACATCGGCGAGCTGACGCGCGAGTGGAACGCGGGAAGGTAAAGCTTCTCATCGGGACCTGAGCACGTCCCAAATCGAGGGAAATTCGCCATTCGGATCCCTCGTCGGATTTGGCATAGTGGCCGCATATCGTGCGAGGCCACCATGGCGCTACAACTTCGACCGAACTGCGAATATTGCGACAAGGATCTGCCGCCGCAGGCCGCGGACGCCCGGATCTGCAGTTATGAATGCACCTTCTGCGCGGACTGCGTCGAGACCAAACTTGGGAATGTCTGCCCGAATTGCGGCGGGGGTTTTGTGCCGCGCCCGATCCGGCCGACTACACAATGGCGGCCCGGCGTGTGCGTCACCAAGCATCCGCCGTCGGACAAGCGCGTGCACCTCAAATACAGCGAGGCGGATATCGCGGCGCATTCGGCGAAAATCAGAAATATTTCGCCGGAGCAGCGATAGAGATTCTGACCGCGCGCTCTTCAAACGTCATTGCGAGCGAATCGAAGCAATCCAGGGCTGCGGCGCAAAAACTGGATTGCTTCGTCGCTTACGCTCCTCGCAATGACGAAAACCTAAGTCGCCGGAAGTATCGTCCCCTCGACTTCGCCGAAGCCGACGCGATAGCCGTCGCCCTGGCACCAGCCGCGCATCACCAGCAAATCGCCGTCTTCAAGAAAGGTGCGTTTGGCGCCGTCGGGCAACTCGATCGACTCGGTGCCATTCCAGCTTATTTCGAGCAGGCTGCCGCGCTCATGTTTCTCCGGGCCGCTGATGGTGCCAGACCCCAAGAGATCGCCGACATTCATGGCGCAGCCGGAGGAGGCGTGGTGCATCAACTGCTGCACCGATGACCAGTACATGTATTTGAAATTGGTGCGGCAGATCCGCATCGCCTCGCGCATCTGCGCGGTACGCAGGCCGACGTCAAGCTGCAGGTCGTAATTGTTCGCCAGCGCCTGCTTCAGATAGGGCAGCGGCGCAGGGTTCTGCGTGGGACCGGGCACCCGGAACGGCTCCAACGCCTCGCGGGTCACGATCCACGGGCTGATCGAGGTCGCAAACGCCTTGGCCTGGAACGGCCCGAGCGGCACGTATTCCCATTGCTGGATGTCGCGCGCGCTCCAGTCGTTCAAAAGCACAAAGCCGAAGATCATCTCTTCCGCCTGGCTTTCGGTCAGCATCTCACCCATCGCCGACGGCTGACCGACAATGATCCCCATCTCGAGTTCGAAGTCGAGGCGCCTGCACGGTCCGAAGCTTGGCAGTTCGACATTCGGCGGCTTGAGCTGGCCGCGCGGCCGCCGCACCTTGGTGCCGCCGACAACAACCGTGGAGGCGCGTCCGTTGTAGCCGATCGGCATATGTAGCCAGTTCGGCTGCAGCGCATTGTCCTTGCCGCGGAACATGACGCCGACATTCGTGGCGTGCTCCCTCGATGAATAGAAATCGGTATAGCCGGCCACCGTGATCGGCAGATGTAACCTGATATTTGCCATCGGGATCAGTGCGCGCTTCCGCAACGCTTCATTGTCGCGCAATTCCGGATTGTCGTGGCGCAGCAATTCGCTGATCCGAGCGCGGGCCTTGGACCAGACCTCCGGCCCCTGCGCCATGAAGGGGTTGAGACTCGCGGCGGCAAAGACGCCCGGTTCGACATCCAGCCGGCAATCCTGCTCCAACTGCCAGAGATCGAGCACGTGATTGCCAATCGCCACGCCGACGCGAGGGGCCAGTCCATCGCTGGACGAGAACACCCCGTAAGGCAGATTCTGGATCGGGAAATCGGACGTGGAAGCCACGTCGATGAAGGAGCGGAGTTGGGATTCGTTGGGGTGGGGCACGATTTGGTCCTGGTGAGTTTTGTACCGTCATTCCGGGATGGTCCGAAGGACCAGACCCGGAATCTCGCAGATTCTCCGATGTGCAAATCGCACATCGTAGTTCATCGCTGCGCGATGCCTCCGGAATGACGTGAAGCATCACGGCCTGTTCGGATCGAACCTCTTCTCCAGCCCCTTCCAGCAATCCGCATAGTCGTCCTGCAACGTCGACGATGTGGCGGCATGCGCGGTGACGCGCTGCGGATATCTCGTCTCGAACATGAAGGCCATGGTGCCTGTCAGCTTGACCGGCTTGAGCTCGGAATTGCTGGCGTGATCGAAGGCCTCGCGGTCGGGGCCGTGCGGCAGCATCTGGTTGTGCAAGCTGATGCCGCCTGGGACAAAGCCTTGCGGCTTGGCATCGTAGACGCCGTAAATCAGCCCCATGAACTCGGACATGATGTTCATGTGATACCAGGGCGGGCGAAAGGTGTTTTCCGCCACCGCCCAGCGCTCCGGGAAAATGACGAAATCGATGTTGGCGGTGCCTGCGGTTTCCGACGGCGAGGTCAACACCGTGAAGATCGAGGGATCGGGATGATCGAAGCCGATCGCGCCGATCGGCGAGAAAGTCCGCAAATCATATTTGTAAGGCGCGTAATTGCCGTGCCAGGCCACCACGTCGATCGGCGAATACGGCAGCGGGGTCTTCCACAGCGCGCCGCCCCATTTCACGAACAGCTCGGTCGGCGTGTCCTTGTCTTCGTAGGCGGCAATAGGCGTGAGGAAATCGCGCGCATTCGCAAGGCAATTGGCCCCGATCGGGCCACGCTCCGGCAGCGTGAAGGCGCCGCCGTAATTCTCGCAAAGATACCCGCGCGCCGGGCCGCCGGGAATCTCGACGCGGAATTTCACGCCGCGCGGAATAATGGCGATCTCGCCGGGCTCGATATCGATGCGGCCGAACTCGGTGATGAACCGCAGGCTGCCCTGCTGCGGCACGAACAGCATCTCGCCATCGGCGTTGTAGAAATGTTGGTCGACCATCGACTTCGTGATCAGGAAAACATGCGCGGCCATGCCGGCCTGCGTGTTGGCGTCGCCTGCCGTCGTCATGGTCTGCACGCCCTGCAGAAAGGTTTTGGCTTCCTTCGGGATCGGCGCCGGATCCCAGCGCAACTGCGCGATCGGCAATTCGAATTCGTGGCACGGCGCGGTGCGCCAAAGCCCGGCATCGGCCTTGGTGAAGCGCCCGGAATGCTTCACCGAGGGTCGGATTCGGTACAGCCACGATCGCTCATTACTGCCGCGCGGTGCGGTGAATGGTGAGCCGGACAATTGCTCGGCGTAAAGCCCGTAGGCGCAGCGTTGCGGCGAGTTGCGCCCGACCGGGAGCGCGCCGGGCAATGCTTCGGTTTCGAAACTGTTGCCGAAGCCGGACATGTAGCCCGGCGTTACACCGACCGAGCTGCGGTTGATGACGTCAGGCGAAGTGTTGATGTTCATGGTTACCCTCCTTGCAAGGCGGCCCACATTTCCTGATCGCGTTTGTCGGTCCAGATCACGGGATCATCGACGCCGGATGCTTCGTCGAACGCACGCGAGACGTTGAACGGCAGGCAGTGCTCGTAGATCGCAAATTCCTTGAATTTCGGATCCATCACCTCACGGGTGGCGGCCATCAATTCCTTAAGACTGCGCCCCCTGGCAACGGACGCCTCCGCCGCACCATAGAGCGTGGTGACGAAATCACGTGTCATGGCAATGGCGTCGCGTCCGGTCGCAACGCCCTTCAACGCATCGCCGCGCCCCGGCGCAATCGCCTTGGGATTGAAGGCGCGGATATCGTTCAGCGTGGCCGGCCATTCCCGCAGATGCGCGTCGCCGCAATAACAGGCGGAATGATATTCGATCAGGTCGCCGGAAAACATCACCTCGGCGTCCGGTACCCACGCCACGATATCGCCGGAGGTATGTCCCGCACCAAGTTGCATCAACCGCACCTCGCGCTTGCCGAGATAGATCGACATCTCGCCCTCGAACGTCAGCGTCGGCCAGGTCAGGCCGGGAATGCTCTGCGCATCCTGGAACAGGCGCGGAAAGCGGCCATATTCCGAATCCCAATCCTGCTGTCCGCGTTCTCCGACCAGCCGGTGGGTTTCCTGTGAAGCGATGATGCCTTGCGCATTGTAGGCGGAGGCGCCGAGCACCCGCACTGCATGGTAATGAGAGAGCACCACATATTTGATCGGCTTGTCGGTGACGGTCCGTACCCGCTCGATCACTTTATTCGCCATCGCCGGTGTCGCTTGCGCATCAAACACGATGCAGCCGTCGTCGCCGACGATCACAGCCGAGTTGGGATCGCCCTCGGCGGTAAACGCATAGAGATCGGTGCCGATCTCGGAGAAGGTGACTTTCTTTTCCGCCATATCCGTCGTGGACGCAAAACCCTTGGCCATCGATTCAATTTCCCCGCTAACCGGTTAAGTTTGCTTATTGCTGCTGCTGTTGCTGTTGCTGACTGGCATCGATCATGCGCCGCCGCGCCAGCGCGATCGCCTCGCGCAGCACCGCGAGATCGCCGATATGGTTGGCTAAAATCAGGACCAGCGCCGCATCGAGATCGGCGCTCTGTGCGTCGGTCAATCCGCGATGCGACTCGACGATGGCGCGGAACGCATCGTCCGGCGCGTTGAAGTTCGAGCTTGTCGACAAGGCCATGATCCAACCTCTTCAGTTGCAGCCTGTGGCGCGCGCCAATGCGGCATCGAGCGCGGCGCGGGTCGGATGCCGAAAGCGCGCTGCGACATAGCCGTCTGGCCGCAGCAGGTAGGCCGTGCCCGGTTCTGCATCATACCGCGCGGTCACCTGCCCCGTCGCATCGGAAAACCCATCCGGACCGCCGATGCGGATCACCTCGACGCCGTCGGGCGCGTCGACTTCCGCGCCATTGCCAAACCCGAGCAGCGTAAACCGCGTTCCGGCCTGAATGAAAGCGTCGGTCAAAAACATCGAAGCGCGGCCGGGCGAGGTGACCGGTGCATCGGACATCGAGGCGCCCGGCCGCGGTCCGCCGCGCCAGACCTCGCTATCGGCGCTCGACAGCGGCAAGTCGTAGATCGACGGCACCGAGAGCCGACCGCCATTGATCATGCGCTTGCCGAATTCGGTTTCCTCGGCGAGCGACAGCACGGCCTGGCGCAGCCGTGCCTCCTGGCGCGAACCGGGCGCCATGAAATCGGTCGAGCGGGTCAATTCGCGGATGTTCTCGTCGGCCGCCGCACTGCGCTCGCTGTGATAGGTGTCAAGCAACGTTGCCGGCGAAAGCCGGCGCAGTACGCGGTCGAGCTTCCACGCCAGGTTCTCGGCGTCCTCCAGGCCCGAATTGGCACCGCGCGCGCCGAACGGGGACACCTGATGCGCGGCATCGCCTGCGAACAGCACGCGGCCGTGCAAAAATCTCTCCATCCGGCGACACTGGAACTTGTAAAGCGAGATCCATTCGAACTCGAACTGGTCATGTCCGAGCATGCGCGCGATCCGCGGCCGCACATTCTCCGGCCGCTTCTCCGCCAGGGGATCCGCGTCGCGGTTGAGTTGCAGATCGATCCGCCAGATGTCGTCCGGCTGCTTGTGAAGCAGCGCCGACCGCCCGGCATGAAACGGCGGATCGAACCAGAACCAGCGCTCGGTCGGAAATTCCGCGCTCATCTTGACGTCGGCGATCAGGAATTGATCTTCGAACACCTGTCCGGCGAATTCGGCACCGACCATTTGCCGCAACGCTGAGCGCGCGCCGTCGCAGGCTACGACGTAATCGGCATGAACCTGGTATGATTCATCCGGCGTCGCAATCGTCAGCACCACGTGGTCGTTGCGAGGTTCGAGGCCCGTTACCCGGTTGCGCCAGCGCAGGCTGATGCCCGCAAGTTCCTGGACCCGGTCCACCAGATAGGCTTCGGCGTAAAATTGCTGCAGGTTGATGAAGGCCGGTCGCTTGTGCCCCTGCTCGGGCAGCAGGTTGAACTGATAGAGTTGCGCGTCGCCGTGGAAAATTTTGCCGACGCTCCACACCACGCCCTTGTCGACCATGCGCTGGCCGATGCCGAGCCGGTCCCAGTACTCCAGCGATCGTTTCGAGAAGCAGATCGCCCGTGATCCCTCGCCGATCCGGTCGGCATCGTCGAGCAGCACCACCGGTTGGCCACGCTGTGCCAGATCGATCGCAAGGGACAGCCCGACCGGCCCGGCACCCACCACCACGACGGGATGCTGTGTCGCCTCGCCGGCATTCCGGTCCTGGTCGGGATGCCTGACATAGCCGAACTGAATGTTGGATCGCTGCGCCATGCCCTCGGGTTGCTCTGGCCAGGGGAAATCTATCCCGCTAAGATAGTCGCATCTGCAACTATCTAAACTCCCGGCCCGTTCCGGCGTCAACCCGCATTGGAGCGATTTTTGACGAAAGCGTCCTTGAGCGAAAGCATTCCCCGGACGCGATCCGGGATCGGTGCAGCCTCACGGCAGAACGACGCCTCCGATCAGGGCGCCAAACTCGACCTGTTTCGTTTCGTGCCGTTTCGGCTGAACCGGCTGGCAGCCGAAGTCAGCGCCGCACTGTCCAGCGAATATCGCGAGCGCTATGGGCTCGATATTCCGGAGTGGCGCGTGCTGGCGACGCTCGGCTTCCGCAACGATGCCTGTAGCGCGCAATACATCGCGCATTGCACCCGCACCCATAAATCCACCATCAGCCGCGCGGTCACCGCACTGCTGAACCGACAACTCGTGGAGCGCGTCGAGAACAGCGATGACCGTCGGGAATACCGGCTGCGCATGACGCTTAAAGGGACGGCGCTGTATGAGGAATTGATACCACGGCTGCTGCGCAAGGAGCAGGACATCCTGTCTTGCCTTTCGCTGCGCGAACTAAAGGATTTTGCGCTGATGCTCGGCAAGATCGAACAAAGCCTCGATCTGGTGCAGACGCGCGAGGGTGCGGACGGGGCGGAAGCGTACTGACATCGCCGTCTTTATCGCGCCGGAATGACGTGACTAGGCCCGATCGATATGCTTGGCGATCACCGGAAAATACGCCTCGCCAGATCCGGCATCGATGGTTTCCTGCAGAATCTGGCCGACCAGCTCGGCGCCCCGGATCTTGACGCCGGCATCACCGGCCAGTTCCAGTGCATAGGACAGGTCCTTCAAGGCATATTCCGTCGAGAACGCGCGATCCGGAAACGTCCCCGGTACGATCGCCTTCAGGCCGTGATTGCGCAACGCGAAGCTGTCGGCCGAGCCTTTCGAGAGCGTATTCAGCAGCAATGCCGGATCGACGCCGTTGCGTTTGGCGACCGCGACCGCCTCGGCCAACGCGTTGACGGTCTCGAACAGCACCATGTTGTTGAGGATCTTCGTCACCTGCCCTGCGCCAACGCCGCCGCAATGCGTCACATCGGTGGCGAAGCAGCGGATCAACGGCTCGATCGCGGCGAACAGTTCCGGCGCGCCGCCGACCATCACGCTGAGCGTACCGTCCTGCGCCGCC
Organism: uncultured Alphaproteobacteria bacterium; assembly: GCA_963756215.1. Lineage (GTDB taxonomy): Bacteria > Pseudomonadota > Alphaproteobacteria > Rhizobiales > Xanthobacteraceae > Bradyrhizobium. Next base: position 25,957 of record CAVWMY010000013.1, read on the forward strand.
TGCCGCGTGCGTGCGATCGGCGCATCGGCCCATGATGCGCTTTTGGCCTGCAACTGCCTGGCAAAATCGCGGGTCTGGTTGACCGAGGATGTCCCGAGATCGACGACGATCTGGCCGGGTCGGATATGTTTCAGGATGCCATCGCCTTCGAACACTGCCCGCGCATGCCTGGCGCTGGGCAGGCACAGAAACACGATGTCGCTTCGGGTCACGATTTGTGCAACTGAATCCGCAGTCGAGGCGCCTTCGGCCCGCATTCGCGCCAGCGGCTCGGCCGCGAGGTCGAACGCGATTACCGCCGCGCCGCTTTTCCTGACCAGGTTGCGGCAGATCGGCTCGCCCATCACGCCGAGGCCGATGAAACCGACCGTTTGATACACTGACATTGGTTGCTCGTCTTGTTTGACACGTTGGTCTTGGCACGAACCGGTTTCTCGCCCGGATCGCGGCCCGCATGGTCCGAAAACGCTTCGCGGTGCCGGCTATTTGGCAAACGATCGCGACGGCGGCAAATGCAAGGCAAATGCGTCGGCCTTGTCGCCGGCGCGGGGATAGATCTCGGTCACGATCGGATCGTGGCCGGGAATAACGCGGTCGGGATGGCCGGCCAGCCGTTCGACCGTTTCCCAGCCCTGCGCCATGTCACCGATATTGTAGACGATCGGAAACGGACTGCGACGATGCAAATTGCCGTAGTAATGCGATGCATCCGACGCCAGCACCACCGGTCCGCGCGCGGTCTCCACCCGGACCACCTGCAGCCCGTCGGAATGGCCGCCGACGCGATGCACCGTGACCCCAGGCACGATCTCCCCGTCGCCCGAATAAAAGCTGACGCGCTCGCCATAGACATGGCGGACCATCAACGTGACATGCTCGACCGAGAACGGATGCCGAAGCATGCCGTTGCACATGCAGCGCCCGGTCGCATAGCTCATCTCGCGTTCCTGCAGATGGAACCGGGCATTGGGAAAGCGATCGAGATTGCCGGCATGATCATAGTGCAGGTGCGTGACGACGATGTCCCGGATGCTGTCGGCCTTGACGCCGAAGCGTTCGAGCGCATCGACCGGGTTGAGCGTGAGCTTGCGCCCCCTGAGCTGGGCTTCCTCGGCATTGAAGCCGGTATCGACCAGAATATCACGGCCTTGCCCGCGGATCAGCCAGACAAAATAGTCGAGGTCCTGGGCCGTGGTCTCGTGCGGATCCGGCACCAGGTAATTCAAATGCGGCGTGCGCGGCGACATCGTCGCGTAGCGGAGGGCGTAGATCTCGTGAACGTTTCCCATCGGTTTCACTTTTCTTGGTTCGGGGCGGAGGTAGGTCGGCGCAGCAAGCCATCGCCGATTGTAAAGGTCAAACCCTGCGGCGGACCGTCGCGGTAGGTTTCGCGACGGCCGCAATCCCCCCAGCGGTTGACGCTGCACTAGGCTGGTTTGATAATGCCGTTTCTGTGGGTAGGGTCGCCGTGGCGCAAGCTGGGACCGGCGCCCTGTTGGGTGGACCTCCTTCGCATGAAAATCTGCTTTGCCTTGCTCATGACCCTGATTGTGACGGTTATGCCGGCCAATTGGGCCGTTGCCGCGGATGGTCAGGCCGATCGGTTTGCCCTGGTCATCGGCAACGCAAAATATCCGGACGCCGATGCACCGCTCAAGGAGCCCATCAACGACGCCCGCGACATCGCCGCCGAACTCAAGCGCGACGGCTTCAACGTCGAGGTCGGCGAAAACCTGACCGGCGAGGCGATGCGACACGCCTTCGATCGGCTTTACGGCCGCATCAAGCCAGGGTCGGTCGTGCTGGTTTTCTTCAGCGGCTTCGGCGTCCAGGCCGCACGCCAGAGCTACATGATTCCGATCGATGCGCAGATATGGACCGAGTCCGATGTTCGCCGCGACGGCCTCAGCCTGGAAACCGTTCTCGGCGAAATCAACAGTCGCGGCGCCGGCGTCAAGATAGCCCTGATCGATGCGTCCCGGCGCAATCCGTTCGAGCGCCGGTTCCGCAGTTTCTCCGCCGGCCTTGCACCGGTGATCGCACCCAACGGCACCCTGGTGATGTATTCGGCCGCACTCAGCTCGGTCATTTCAGATAATGGCGGCGATCACAGCTTGTTCGCGCAGGAGCTGCTCAAGGAAATGCGCGTTCCCGATCTGATGGCCGAAGAAACGCTCAATCGAACCCGCGTCGGCGTCACCCGCGCCTCGCGCAGCGAGCAAGTTCCCTGGATCTCTTCCTCACTGGCCGAGGATTTCGCATTCATCCCGGGAACGACGCCCAGAAATACACTGACTGTGTCGGGCCCGGCGCCATCCGACGCGGTCGCGACGGCCTCGCCGCCCCCGGCATCTCCGCAGCCCGATTCGTCACCGGCGAAACCGGCCGAAACTCCGGCGGTGACTGCCGACAAGACGGCTGCCGACAAGGCGACCGCTGACCAGGCAACCGCTGACAAACCGGACGAAAAGGGTGAAGCGCCGCCGGCTTCCGCGCTGGCCGACGATCCCACCATCAAGGGCCTGACCGTCAAGCTCGCCGACAACCCCAACGACGCCAATGCGCTTTACCGGCGCGGCCAGGTTTATGCCAGCAAGGGCGCCTATACGCTTGCGATCTCTGACTTCACGGATTCGCTGCGGCTCAATCCCAAGGATGTGGAAGCCTACAATAACCGCTGCTGGGCACGCACCGTGATCGGCGAACTCCAGGCGGCCCTGAAGGATTGCAACGAGGCGCTGCGTCTGCGCCCGAGCTTCGTCGATGCTCTCGATAGCCGCGGCCTGCTCAACTTGAAGAACGGGCAGGCCAAAAACGCGATTGCCGATTTCGACGCGGCGCTGAAGATCAATCCGCGGCTGACTTCGTCGCTGTATGGCCGCGGCCTCGCCAAGCAGCGCAATGGCGCGACGTCGGAGGGCGATCTGGATATTTCCAACGCAAAGGCGATGGACCCGAATATCGTCAAGGAATTCGCCAGCTACGGCGTGCATTGACGGAGCGAAAGGGGCGTGGCGCCAGGTGACGTTTAGCAGCTAGAATGCGCCCGTAAGCCTGCGGGACGCGCGTCGTGTTCGATTCCGGCGATCTGGAACAACGTAGACGTGCGCCGGCGAGTGCACCTCACGAGACAAGTCTGGATTGATCCGGCAATGACATTCTCCGAATACCTCAAGCCGGCGCTGGCGGCGGTCGCCGTTGTTGTCTTGGGCGGTACATATTACTGGTTCGAGCACCGCTCCCGCCCCGAACCAAAGGACACGCCGGGCCAGGCCCTGGTCGTAGTGACGAAATCCACCAATGCCTGCTTTTCCGACCAGGTACGGGTGACAGGATTCGTCGTGCCGCGCCGGGAAGCGGTCGTGGGCGTGGACCAGGAGGGTTCCAGGGTGACCGACCTTTTGGTCCGCGAAGGCGACACGGTCACCGAAAACCAGGAGCTGGCGCGACTGACCCCGCCGCCGCTGCCTGGCGCATCGGCCCGTCCGGGGCCGATATCGTTGCGGGCCCCCGCCGCGGGCCTTGTCACCGAGGTCAGAACCATCGTCGGCGCGCCGGCATCGCCGCAGGCCGGCCCGATGTTCCGGATTGCCGTCGACAACGAGATCGAACTGGACGCCCAGGTTCCTGCCGTCCACATGCTCAAGCTGAACCCCGGCGCGACGGTTCGCGTCAGCCGGGACGACGCGCCCGATCTGGTGGGACGCGTCAGGCTGGTTTCGCCCGAGATCGATCGCGCCAGCCAGCTTGGCCATGTCAGGATATCGCTGTCCGGCAACCCCTCGCTCAAGGTCGGCACCTTCGCCCGCGCCAGCATCGACGCCAAGCGCAGCTGCGGCGTCGCAATTCCCCGCACCGCCATTGACCATCTGACCGTTCAGGTGGTCAAAGGAAACACGGTGGAGACGCGAAATGTCCGGGTCGGGCTGGTGTCCGACACCAGCATCGAAATCCTGGAAGGTCTCGACGTCGGCGAAATCGTCGTGGCCGATGCCGGCAGTTCGCTGCACGACGGCGACAAGATCAAGACCATGTTCGCCGAAGACCTCGATCGAACGCGGGTACGCTGATGGCGCTCAATATCTCGGCATGGTCGATCCGGAATCCGCTTCCAGCCATCGTCTTCTCGATCATCCTGCTCGTGCTCGGCTGGGTGAGTTTCGCCAAGCTCGCGGTGACGCGGCTGCCCAACGCCGATATTCCGGTGATCTCGGTTGCGGTATCGCAATTTGGCGCCGCGCCGGCCGAACTGGAATCGCAGGTCACCAAGACCATCGAAGACGGCGTGTCGGGCGTCGAAGGCGTGCGGCACATCTCGTCGTCGATCACCGACGGCTTGTCGCTGACAACGATCCAGTTCGCGCTGGAGACCAACACCGACCGCGCGCTGAACGACGTCAAGGACGCCGTCACCCGCGTTCGCAGCAACCTGCCGCAGAACGTCACCGAGCCGCTGATCCAGCGCGTCGACGTGATCGGGCTGCCGATCGTCACCTATGCCGCAATATCGCCGGGCAAGACCCCTGAGCAACTGTCCTATTTCGTGGACGACGTGGTCAAACGCGCGCTGCAGGGCGTTCGCGGCGTTTCCCAGGTCGAGCGTATCGGCGGCGTCGAGCGCGAAATTTTGGTCTCGCTCGATTTCGACCGTCTGCAAGCCGCGGGCCTCACGGCCGTCAATGTCAGCCAAAGCCTGCGCGGCACCAATGTCGACCTTGCCGGAGGCCGGGCCGAGATCGGCAAGGACGATCAGGCGATCCGCACCCTGGCGGGCGCCAAGACGCTGAACGAGCTGGCGGGAACCATGATCCCGCTGTTTTCCGGCGGCGAAGTACGGCTCGACGATCTCGGCACCGTCACCGACACCATCGCCGACCGCCGCACCTTTGCCCGCTTCAACGGCGAGCCTGTGGTCGCGCTCGGCATCAAGCGCTCGAAGGGCGCCAGCGACGTGGTGGTCGCCGCGGCGGTCCAAAAGCGGATCGACGCCCTCAAGGAGGCTTATCCCGACGTCGACCTCAAGCTGATCGACAGTTCGGTCAATTTTACCAAGGGCAATTATGAAGCCGCGATCTCGACCCTGTTCGAAGGCGCCATTCTTGCCGTCATCATCGTGCTGCTGTTCCTGCGCGATATCCGCGCCACGCTGATCGCCGCGATCTCGCTGCCGCTGTCGATCTTCCCGGCGTTCTGGGCGATGGACCTGCTCGGGTTCTCGCTGAACCTCGTCAGCTTCCTCGCCATCACGCTGTCGACCGGCATCCTGGTCGACGACGCCATCGTCGAGATCGAGAACATCGTGCGCCACATGCGGATGGGCAAGTCGCCGTATCACGCCGCGCTGGAGGCCGCCGACGAAATCGGCCTCGCCGTGATCGCGATCAGCCTCACCATCATCGCGATCTTCGCGCCGGCGAGTTTCATGTCCGGCATCGCCGGGCAGTTCTTCAAGCAGTTCGGCATCACGGTCTCGGTGCAGGTGTTCTTCTCGCTGCTGGCGGCGCGGTTCGTCACGCCGATGCTGGCGGCGTACTTCCTGAAGGACCATCCTCATCACCACCCTCGGCCGGGACGCCTGCTGGAAGCCTACAGCAAGCTCGTGGCCTGGTCGGTGAAGCATCATTTCATCACGGTGCTGATCGGCTTTGGCATCTTCGCGGCGTCGATCTGGAGCATCACCTTGCTGCCGCGAGGCTTCCTGCCGGCCCAGGACACCGCGCGCTCCCTGCTGGCGATGGAACTGCCGCCGGGTTCGCAACTCGCGTTCACCGAAAAGGTGACAGAGGAAATCGTCACGCGGCTGCGCAAGCACCCCGAGGTCACCAGCGTTTTCGTCGATGGCGGGCGGGTGCCGCCCGGACCGTTCGAGGTACGCCGCGCCGCGCTGATCATCAATTACACCCCGAAGACCGAACGCAAGATCACGCAGCGCGAGCTTGAGCTCGAGATCGGCAAGGAGCTCGCGAACGTTCCGGACATCCGCTACTGGTTCCTCGACGAGAACGGCTTGCGCGCAATCTCGCTGGTCGTGACCGGCGCCGACAGCAATATTGTCGGCAACGTCGCCAGCGAACTGGCGACGCAAATGAAACGGATTCCGATCATCGCCAACGTGATCTCCGAGGTCTCGCTCGATCGGCCCGAACTCTGGATCCAGCCGCGGGCGGACCTCGCCGCGCGGCTCGGCGTTTCAACCGAGAGCCTGTCGCAGACGATCCGCGTCGCCACCATCGGCGATGTAGGACCGGCCCTTGCCAAGTTCGACGCCGGGGACCGGCTGGTGCCGATCCGGGTCCAGCTCGAGGACTCCGCCCGCGGCGACCTGCCGCTGCTGGAGGAATTGCGGGTGCCACTCGGCGAACACGGTGAAAAGGGCGGCGTGCCGCTGTCGGTTGTCGCCGACATCAAGCTCGACCAGGGCCCGACCAGCATCAACCGCTACGACCGGGAGCGGCAGGCCACCGTGGCCGCCGACCTCGTCGGCAACGCCGCGCTCGGCGACGCCTCCAAGTTGATCTACGACCTGCCGGTGATGAAAAGCCTGCCGAAGGGCGTCAGGGTGAGCCCGTCGGGCGACGCCGAAAGCCTGAACGAACTTTCCGACGGTTTTGCCACCGCAATGACCGCCGGGCTGATGATGGTGTACGCGGTACTGGTGCTGCTGTTCGGCACCTTCCTGCAGCCGATCACCATCCTGTTCTCGCTGCCGCTCTCGATCGGCGGCGCGATCTTCGCGCTGCTCCTGACCGGCAAGCAACTGACCACGCCGGTGTGGATCGGCATCCTGATGCTGATGGGCATCGTCACCAAGAACGCCATCATGCTGGTCGAGTTCGCCGTCGAATCGATCCGCGCCGGCAAGCCGCGCGAGGAGGCGATCATCGACGCCGGCATGAAGCGTGCGCGACCCATCGTCATGACCACGATCGCGATGTGCGCCGGCATGATGCCATCGGCACTGGCGTTCGGTGCCGGCGGCGAATTCCGCTCGCCGATGGCGCTGGCGGTGATTGGCGGCCTGGTGTTTTCAACCGTGCTGTCGCTGGTGTTCGTGCCGGCGATGTTCATGATGATGGACGATCTCGGCGCACTGATCTGGCGCTTCGGCAAGAGGCTGATCGCCACGCATCCCGAGTTGGAACAGCCGCTGCCGTATATCGAGGACGACGATCGCAAGCAGCCGCCGTCGCCGCCAAGCATCGCGCGCCCGCCGGCCGCGGAGTGAGTTAGCCGGATGGCCACGCGCCACGGCGCGTGCGACGACACGCCGTCCGCCCGCTCCGGTTTCGGGCTTGAAGGGCCGGAGAATCGTAGGCAAAATTGCCACGGTTTGGGCCGTAACCAGGGAATAGGCCATGCAGCGGCGGCTGGCGGCGATTTTGGCTGCGGATGTGGCCGGCTACAGCCGGCTGATGGGCAGCGACGAAATCGGCACCCACACCTCCCTCAAACTGCATCGCCGCGAACTGGTCGATTGCGCCATCACCGAACATCACGGCCGCATCGTCCATACCGCCGGGGATGGCCTGCTGGTCGAATTCGCCAGCGTGGTCGACGCCGTGGGATGTGCCGTCAAGGTCCAGCGCAGCATGGCCAAGCGTAACCTCGGCATTCCCGAGGACAAGCAGATCGTGTTCCGGATCGGGATCAACATCGGCGATATCATCATCGACGATGACGATATTTTCGGCGATGGCGTCAACATCGCCGCACGGCTCGAGGCGCTGTGCGAGCCCGGCGGCATCTGCATCTCGCGCGCCGCCAACGATCAGATCCGCGACAAGCTGTCGATTGCGTTCGCCGACCTCGGCGAGCAGACGGTAAAGAACATCGCCCGCGCCGTCGGCGTGTTCGGACTGACGGCAAAGGATATCGAGGGGCTTCCCGCGCCTACGGCCGCCGTCGCGGACGAGCCGGTCGCGATCCCCGCCGCCGACACTCTCGGGCAGCAGGTGCATTTTTGCCAGGCCAAGGACGGCGTGCAGTTGGCGTATGCGCGCATCGGTCAGGGGCCGCCGATCGTCAAGACCGGCAATTGGATGACCCATATCGAATATGATTTCGAAAACCCGGTGTGGCGCACGCTGTATCGCGAGCTGTCGCGCAACAATACCCTGATTCGATATGACGCCCGCGGCAACGGATTGTCCGACCGCGAGGTGGCCGACATTTCGTTCGATCATTACGTCGACGATCTCGAAACGGTGGTCGATGCGGCGGGTCTCGATCGTTTCGCGCTGCTCGGCATATCGCAGGGCTGCGCCGTATCGATTGCATATGCCGCCCGGCATCCCCAACGAATTTCACATCTCGTTCTGGTCGGCGGCTTTGCGCTCGGCTGGCGCAAGCGGGCGCGGACCGAGGCCGAAAAGCAGGCCGGCGAAGCCATGCTGACACTGGCCCGGGTCGGGTGGGGCCATGAAAATCCGGCATTTCGACAGTTGTTCACCTCGCAGTTCATTCCCGGTGCCACCAAGGCCCAGGAGGAATGGTTCAACGAGTTTCAGCGAATCTCCGCCTCGCCGGCCGACGCCGTACGCAATTTGATCGCTATCGGCGAAGCCGATGTGACGTCGCTGTTGTCCAAGGTCACGGTGCCCACGCTGGTGATGCATTGCCGTAACGACGGCCGCGTGCCGCTGGAAGCGGGACGCCGGATGGCCGCGGGAATACCGGGCGCGCGTTTCGTTGCGCTCGAGAGCCCGAACCATTTGATCCTCGAACACGAGCCGGCCTTTGCGCGCCTTCTCGCCGAATTCCACGCCTTCATCGCGCCGAACGCCGCGCCGTGATCGACAAGGGCGACGAAGCCTCAGGGCCATCGTCCGCGTGCACATATCCTGCCACCGCGGCCAACCGGTCCAGGTTCACCAGCACGATCCGCCCTCGCTGAAGATCCAGCATGCCATCCTTGCGCCAGAGCTGCAGTTGGCGGTTGACGCTTTCGCGCGCGGCGCCGACGAAAACGCCGAGCTGCTCCTGCGAAATTTGCACCTCGGAGCCGACGTCGGCGGCCAGCGCGCACAGCCGGCGCGCCAGGCGAACCGGCAGCGGGTGCACGGCCGATTCTTCCATCCGCTCGCTCATCCAGCGGATGCGCGCACTCAATAACTGGATCAGTTTGATCGCGACGCGCGGTTCGCGCTCGAGATGGTCCAGCAAATCATCACGGCGCAGCACGAACACTTCGGTCGGCTCGCCCGCGGTCGCAGCCGACTTGTGGCCTTGCCCGTCGAGCGCGGCGACTTCGCCGAAGAGCTCGCCGGGCCCGAGAAAACTCAGGGTCCGGAGGCCGCTATCGGCGACACCAGTCTCGATCCGGACCTGGCCACGGCGGATTCCGAACAGTGCTTCGCCGCGGTCGCCGCACCGGAACAGGACCTCGCCGGTGCCGAACTCCTTGATGTCGCATAGTCCGGATATTCCCTCCAATTCGCCTGCACCCAAATTGGCGAACATCGGATTCATCTTCAAAATAGCCGCAAATTCGGCCTGAATACTCATGCAAATCCCTTTGGCAATCCCTTGCCGATCCCCCTGGCAAGCTCTTCGGCAATGGCTTTCGGAACGTCAAAACGGTGGTTTTAAAATGGTCGCTTCAAGTGTGTCATGACTCATATAACTTTGCAGCCTTCGTGGATCAATTCGCCGCCGAGCGGCTTGTGCTTTCCGGGGTAGGGTCACGCCGCGGTCCGTATCCGCTGTGGTTGCAATCGAGACTGCTTGCCCGGGTCGGAATGCCGTCATGAAAGCTTTTAAGATTGCCGCCTCCGTCGTTGCGGTCATGATCGCGATCGCAGCATTGCTGCTGGCGTTCGGAATTCCCGCGGGTTTTCTGACTTCGGCGATTTCGGCGCGCGTGGAGCGAGCGACCGGCAGCCGGATGACGATTGCCGGCGCGAGCAGCGTGGCGCTGTGGCCGTCGCCCAAACTGACGCTCAACGACATCACGCTCGGAGATCCCGCCGCGGCCGACGGCCACGGTCGCGTGACCATCGGTCGCATCACGGCGGACATGACGTTTGCCAGCCTGTGGTCGGGTCATCCAGAGATCACCACACTGGGCATCGACCGTCCGGTGCTGTCGGTGCCGCTGCTGCGCGAACGGACCGCGCCGTCTCCGTCCGCCAAACCGGCGGCGCCGACACCCGAAGCCGACGTGGTAGCGATCGACCGCGTCACGGTGACAGACGGCACCATTTCGCTGTTCAACCTGCATGACCACGTCGACGACCGCATCGAGGGCGTGAACGCCGATGCCGTGATCGGCGGGGACCGCGATGTCGCCATTGCCGGCCGCGTCAATGCCGGCGAGCATCTGGTGACTTTCAACATCAAGGCCGCGCCGGCGCCGGAACGGCAGACCATGCCCGTGGAAATGACGTGGAACGCGCCCGGCCTGTTGCCGGGCCCGTTGTCGGCCAAAGCCGAGGTCCGGCGCAACGGCGCGGTGATCCTGATCAACGGCGTCAGCGGCGCGCTCGGCGAAGGCGCGTTCAATGGCTGGGCCTCGGTCGATCTCGCCAGCAAGCCCCTGGTCAAACTCGACCTCGATTTCCAGAAACTCGATATTGCGCCGCCGCGAGGCAGCATCGCGCCGCCATCGCAACCCTGGAGCAATGTTTCGGTCGACCTCGGCGGCCTGAATTACGTCGACCTGCAGGCCAGGCTTTCCGCCGCCGACTTGAACGTCGGCGACGTGCATATCGCGCCGGCTGCGATCGACGCGACGCTCGAGCGCGGCGTGCTCAAATGCCGCTTCGCCAATCTCGGCGCCTATGACGGCCAGGGCAACGGCGACGTGAGCGTCGATGTTTCCGGCGGCGCTCCCGCTTACACGTTGCGCAGCGACCTCACCGGCGTGCGCGCGCTGCCGCTGCTGCAGGGCCTCGCCGGCTTCGACAAGCTCGACGGACGGTTGCAGGCCAAACTCGCCCTGCAGTCTTCCGGCGCAAGCCAGCGCGCCATCATGTCGAATGTCGACGGCACGGTGTTTGCGGTGTTCCGGGACGGCGCGCTGCGCGGCGTCAACGTCGCGGCGATGATCCGCTCGCTGACCTCGGGCACGCTGTCGGGCTGGCAGGAACAAAAGCAGCAGGCCACCGACCTTACGCAACTCGCCGCCTCGTTCCGCGTCGACAAGGGCCAGGCCACCACCAGCGACCTTAACCTCGTCGGCCCGCTGGTGCGCGTCACCGGCGGGGGCACCATCAACCTGCCTGAGAAGTCGCTGGCGTTCCGGGTCGAGCCGAAGCTCGTGATGACCACCGAAGGCCAGGGCCGCACCGGCGATCCGGTCGGGCTCGGCATTCCCGTCGTCATCGACGGCCCGTGGGCGGAGCCGCACATCTATCCTGACGTCGCCGGCATCCTCGACAATCCAGACGCCGCCTACGACAAGCTCAAGGCAATGGGCAGGGGCCTGTTCGGCACCAAGGCCGCGCCCGGCGACAGCGACGGCGGCGGATCCGCCGATAATGGATCGGGCGATGCGAACGGATCGTCCGATCAACTCGGCAAGCTCGGCGAGACCCTGGGCAACCTGATCCGGCAGGGCCTCGAGCGAAGCCGCAGCCAATCGCCGGCATCGACAACGACGCCAGCCCCGCCTCAAGGCGATTCGCCACAGGCCGCGCCGGAAAGCCGCCCGATGAACGACATCATGAAGCAGTTGTTCAATCGGTGATGCCCGCGCTTGGTCTTCCCGGCCTTACGCCGGGAAGACGCAGACGCGCCGTTCAATTTTCAGGGCCGCCGCACACCACGTCATTGCGGGCGCAAGCGAAGAAGCCCCCCGTGTCGAGTGGTGTAGCCCGGATGAGCGAAGCGATATCCGGGAAAGACTGCCCCGCATATCGCTGCGCTCATGCGGGCTACGGTTGCTGCGCCGTGACAACGCAGACGCGCCGTTCAATTTTCAGGGCCGCCGCACACCACGTCATTGCGGGCGCAAGCGTCGAGCGGTGTAGCCCGGATGAGCGAAGCGATATCCGGGAAAGACTGCCCCGCATGTCGCTGCGCTCATGCGGGCTACGGTCGCTGCTCCGGGGCGACGCAGATGCGCGATTCAATTTTCAGAGCCGCCGCACAACACATCATTGCGAGTGCAAGCGAAGAAGCCTCCCGTGTTGGGCGGTGTAGTGGGCGCAATCGAAGAAGCCCCCCGTGTCGAGCGGTGTAGCCCGGATGAGCGAAGCGATATCCGGGAAAGACTGCCCCGCATGTCGCTGCGCTCATGCGGGCTACGGTCTACGGTCGCCGCGCCGGGACGACGCAGATGCGCGATTCAATTTTTCAAAAATGCCGTCGGCCGGTATCATCTCGAGCAAAAATTATTCGTCCGCGGGAAGGCTCTCTCGATAGCCCCGGTTCAATTCCTGATGAGCCGTAATTGCGGAATTTTCAACCCTCTCGATTGCCGCCTGAATCCTGTTGCGAAGTTCGTCACGCGAACGCCTGAGCTTCCGGAGTGCTGTTGTGTGCTCGACGATCGCGAGCAAGCGTGTTTGCGTTTGTTCGAGCCTGCTTTCCAACTCTTCACGGACGCAGTGTTGAACCATGACGAACCTCCCTCTTATCTCGGATGACGTCGGGAGCGGCGAAAGGTTCGATCCCTCTCATCGGGGGATCAACAAGTCACAAATATTGAACATCATGTCGGACAGTCGACATCCGTTGCTTGTTGACCGTGCGACCTTACAAGACGTAAATAAAGTAAATAGTTAATTCTATTTAATTTTGAATTCCGAAACGCTGCTCGTCGCGCGGCGAGTGAGGTTTCGTTCATTGCGCCGGGGAGCGGGCCAGCTTGATCGCAAGGCAAGACTGATCCAGCGAGACGCCTTGTCGAGCAACAACGGGAAACAAGGGAACAACGGCGGCGCGGACGGAAGCCAAACGGCAGGTGGAATTATAATCGCCGAGCAGAGCAAGGATCGGAACGTTGTGACCCGTGCGGCGTTCCGTAAACGTGCTCCCGCAATGGCATGGAGCGCGCGATGACGACGGCCTCAGCATGTCCAGCGCTGAGGCCGTTGCGCGTCGCTGTCGGGCTTCATGGAAGATTACGACGGCTGCGCGACGCTCGGTTTCGGCGCCGGATGGTGGCGCCTGAATCCGCTCCAGATGAATTGTCGACCAACCGAGCACCAGATCGTAAAGCCCAAACCGTTGTGTAACACGGGCGCAAGATAACACGCCGACAGGTGATCGGCGTTTCTCTCGATGCTCGGCGCGAGCGACGATTTTCGATCGCCAATTCGTAACCACCGACCGACATCGTCCGCCTCATATAATAGCGAGTAGTCGCAAGGCTACGGACGCGGTAACACTCCGACTGCCGACGCCCTCGATTGCCTTGTGCTATCGGGGACATCGGCAGCCCTCCCGCCGCTGCCGTAACGAACCTTGCGAAATCCAATGTTGAACCAGATGGTCGAAGACGAACCGAGCGACGAGATTTCACAGATCGAAGCGCAACTCGAGGACCTTGCCGAAGTCGCCGAGCGATGCCGAAAATTCATTCTCGCCTCGAAAGCCGCGATTGTCGGCGGAGCCGCGATGCTGCTTTTCATGATACTCGGCCTGGTTACGGCAGGTGCGGTCGTCGCGATCGGATCGATCGCGGCGGTGCTGGGCGGCATCGTGTCGCTCGGATCCAACGTCAGCACGCTACGACAGACGCTGGCCACCATGAGCATGGCCGAGGGCCGCCGCGCGGTGCTGATCGACGGGATAGACCTTCGCGTGGTGGGTGATAGCGCTATTAAACTGGTCTGATCGCTTGCTGCGCGGGCTGCCGGTCGAAGCTCGATCGTCGCTAACCCCTTCAAAGCTCGGGGCGCCGACCGGTCGGATCGCTTGACAAACGCATATCCCGACGGTTATGAATTAATCCATAGCCAGCGAGATATATATTCCAGATGCCCAACGCGCACGACGCCCTCTTCAAAACACTCGCCGATCCGACCCGCCGTGCCATCTTCGAGCGGCTGTGCCGAAAGGGAGAGCAGACCGTCGGGGCGCTGACGGCCGATGCGGGCGTCTCGCAGCCGGCGGTCTCGAAACACCTCGGCGTGCTGAAGCAGGCCGGGCTGGTGCACGATCGCCACGAAGGGCGCCAGACGCATTACAGCGCGCAGCTCCAAGCCTTGGCGCCGCTGACTGACTGGACCCGCGAAATGACCGGGTTCTGGCAACGCCGGTTCGATCACCTCGAAGATCTGCTGAAAAGGATTGACCAATGAATACTGGGACCGAAACGCTCGCCGTCGTCGTCGAACGGCAAATCGCTTTTCCGCCGGAAAAGATCTGGCGCGCGCTGACGCAGCCCCATTTGATCGAGGAGTGGCTGATGAAGAACGATTTCAAGCCAGCCCTGGATCATCGTTTCAATCTTCGCGGCGACTGGGGCGCTGTCGACTGCAAGGTCGTGGCGATCGAACCCAACAAAATGCTGTCCTATACGTGGGATGCCATGGGCCTCGAAAGTGTCGTCACCTGGACTCTAACGCCGACCGGCACCGGCACCCATTTGCGCATGGAGCAATCGGGCTTCCGCGCGGACCAGAAGCAAGCTTACCAAGGCGCCAAATACGGGTGGCAGCAGTTCTTTGCCAAGCTTGAGCAACTATTGGCGCATTGACGCCTAATACTGCCCCCACTCGCTTCACAGGAGACTTACGTGAATCTGAACCCATGGATTCGGCGGGTGCACCGCTGGCTGTCGATCGCCTTTACCGCAACGGTCATCGCCAATTTCGGCGCGCGCGCGCTGGGAGAGCCTCCGCTCTGGCTGGTCTACTCGCCGCTGATCCCGCTATTCCTTCTGATGTTCAGTGGTCTCTATATGTTCGTGCTGCCTTACGCCGAAAAGCGGCACCGCGCGCGACCCGTGGGCGCAAAGGGATAAACATGTAAGCCGGAGCAAAAAGTCCGGTGCGGCCTGCTCGCAAGAATAGCCGCCTGATGCGACTTCGGCTGAAACATTTTACTTGCGCGTCGTCCGCGCCCCGGGCGGACGACGCGATAGGCGGACACGCGATCGGGCGATCAGATGATCCCGCCATTGGCGCGCAGCACCTGGCCGTTGATCCAGCCACCGTCGGGACCGGCGAGGAAGGCAACCGTATTGGCGACGTCTTCCGGCTGGCCGAGCCGCTCCAGCGGCGCGAGCTTGATGAGGTGATCAATCACTTGCTGGGGCTTGCCGTCGAGGAAGAGCTTGGTCGCGGTCGGCCCCGGCGCCACGGCGTTAACGGTGATGTTGCGACCACGCAGCTCCTTTGACAGGACGTGGGTCATTGCTTCGACGCCCGCCTTGGTCGCGGCATAAATGCCGTAGGTCGGAAACAGCAGGGCGGCCTGGCTCGACGACATGTTGATGATGCGTCCGCCCTGGCGCAGCCGCTTTGCCGCCTCGCGCATGGTGTTGAAGCTGCCTTTCAGGTTGATCGCGACATGGCTGTCGAACAGCTTGTCGTCGGCCTCGGCGATCGAAACCAGATTCATGATGCCGGCATTGTTGACCAACACGTCGACGCCGCCGAAGGCCGTCTCGGCCGCATCGAACATGCGGGCAACCGCGGCGGGGTCGCTGACGTCGGCCTGTACCGTAGTGGCCCGGCCGCCGGTCTTTTCGATCTTGCCGGCCAGCGCCTCCGCCTCGACGGTGCTGCCGGCGTAATTGATGATGACGGTAAATCCATCGGCGGCAAGCCGCTCGGCTACGGCGGCGCCGATGCCGCGGGATGCGCCGGTGACCAATGCGACCTTGTTGGTGGTGGTGTTCATTTTGACCTCTTCACTTGCAACGGCCCGGTACCAGAGCCATTAGCTGCGGTGGTATCAGATAGCCAACCCGAGATAATGATGCTAGATATAGCCATACTGTTCGGTATATCAGAACAATTGGAAGACTATGGACCGGCTAGAGGCGATGCGGCTGTTCACGCGGGTGGTGGACCGGCGCAGCTTTACCCAGGCGGCACATGACCTCGACATTCCCCGGTCCACCGTGACCCAGGCAATTCAGCAGATTGAAAAACGCCTGGGCGTGCGGCTGCTCCAGCGCACGACGCGCATCGTGAGGCCGACCCTCGACGGCGAAGCTTATTATCGACGCTGTCTGGCAATCCTCGACGATATCGAGGACGCCGAAGGCGCCTTCAGCGGCGCGGTGCCGAAGGGGACGCTCCGGGTCGAGGTGCAGGGAACGCTCGCGCGACATTTCCTGATGCCCGGCCTGCCCGGGTTTCTTGCAAAGTATCCCGAAATCCAGATCGCCATGAGCGAAAGCGACCGCTGGGTGGACGTGGTGCGCGAAGGCGTCGATTGCGTGCTCCGTTACGGCGCGTTGCGCGACAGCGATCTGGTGGCCCGCGTCGTGACCACGCTCGAGCGCGTCACATGCGCCGCGCCGGCCTATCTCAAACGCCACGGCTGTCCGCGGACACCGTACGATCTTGCGAACCATCGCTCGGTCGGGCTGCGATCATTATCCACGGGCGCGCTCGCGCCGTTCGAGTTCGTTCACGGCCAGAACATCACGCGCATCGACATGCCCGCGCCATTTTCGGTAACGGGCCCCGAGAGTTTTCTGGACGGCGTAAGACGGGGCCTCGGGATCGCGCAGATGCCGGTGTTCCACGTCAAGCGCGATCTGGCCGATGGTCACCTTCAGCGCATCCTGCCGGAACATCCGGTGCCGAGCGCGCCGGTATCGGTGCTGTATCCGCGCAACCGCCAGCTCTCGCCGCGCGTGCGGGTATTCATCGACTGGGTAGTGCAGCGGTTTTCGGCCTCCAGCGAGACTGAAAGCTGGTGAAGGCGGCCGGTAAAGGCACGAGTTCGTCCACGCGTTTGCCGTACGGCTATTGTCGTTTGCATTCGCTTTAATAAGGTGGTGGCAACGTCGGTGTGCCCGTAGGATCGACCATGGTGCGAGGCCTGAAACCCATGATTCCATCGGAACGTATTGAACGGATGATCGCGGAACTCGGGGACTGGCGCGGCGAGACGTTCGCCGCTGTCCGCAAGAGCATTCTTGCGGCCGACCCCGCGATCACCGAGGAATGGAAATATATGGGAAGCCCGGTGTGGTATCGCCACGGAATGATCGCGGTCGCCAATGCGCACAAGGGCAAAGTCAAACTCACCTTTGCCTATGGGGCCAAGTTCGCCGATCCCGACAAGCTCTTCAACGCAGGCCTCGAAGGCAACGAGAGGCGCGCGATCGATTTTCTCGAGGGCGACCGAATCGACGAGCGGGCCCTGAAGAATCTCGTCCGCGCTGCCATCGCTTACAATCAGGCCCGACCGAAGAAAAAAGCGCCTGTGAAAACGAAGGCTGCGACAGGCACGAAAGCAAAAGGGCAGAAAAGCAAAAAACGTAGCGACGGCGGCTAAGCCATCGCTACAGGGGCTACGAAGCCGTCGTCCGCTTTTCTCTATGCCGCGAAGAGGTGGAAGTCGCTGGCATGGAGCGCCGCTTCGTGCACGCCGGCGAACTCAATGGTCTCATTGTTGCCGAGATTAAGCACCGCGCCGGCAGCGGTGTCGGTGATATGGGCGAACACGTTGAAGTTCGTTCCGTATCCGACGAGGTCAACGCGATCGAGCCCCGACTGGAAATCGGAGATTACGTCGTGGCCAGAGCCCTCCACCGCCCAGAACGCGAAGGTGTCACTTCCCGCTCCACCAATCAGCACGTCGCTGCCCTCGTTGCCGGCGAGTTCATCATCGCCGTCGCCACCCAGCAACCTGTCGTTGCCGGCATCGCCGAACAACTCGTCGTTGCCTACGCCCCCGTCAAGGGTATCGGTGCCATCGCCGCCGTACAACTCGTCATTACCGGCTTCGCCGAACAGCTGATCATTGCCGTCAGCCACGGTCTGAACACCAGCACCAAACAGAACATCATCACCGTCCCCGCCGTGGAGAATGTCGCTTCCGTCGCCGCCTTGCAACTCGTCGTCGCCAGCATCGCCGAACAGCTGGTCGTTGCCGAATTCACCGAACAAGAGGTCATTGTCGTCACCACCGTCGAGGACGTCTAGGCCATCGCCGCCGTGCAACTCGTCGTTACCGGCATCGCCGAACAGCTGGTCGTTGCCGGATTCACCAAACAAGAGGTCATTGTCGTCACCACCGTGGAGGACGTCTAAGTCATCGCCGCCGTGCAACTCGTCGTTACCGGCATCGCCGAACAGCTGATCGTTGCCGGATCCACCAAACAAGAGGTCACTGCCGTCACCTCCGTGGGACGTCTAGGCCATCGCCGCCATCAAGCATGTCGTTCAGGTTGCCGCCCTGCAACGTGTCGTTACCGGCTTCGCCGAACAGTTGGTTTGACCCATCGGCCAGCGTAGGTCCGTCGTCGGCAAGCCCACCGCCAACGAGAAAATCGTCGCCGTCTCCACCGTGGAGGACGTCAGCGCCATTGCCGCCGACCAGCAGGTCGTTACCGGCATCGCCAGACAACTGGTCATCGCCATCATCACCCCTGAGAGTGTCGTTGTCGGCGCCGCCGGAGATGGTGTCGTTGCCGTCGCCACCGGATAGTTCATCACTGCCGTCTTCTCCGAAGATGTGGTCGTTGCCGGCCTCGCCGAAGATCTGGTCGCTGCCGGCGCCGCCCCAAATATTGTCGTTGCCGGCCCCGCCCCAGGCGTGGTCGTCGCCGTTCTCGCCGAACAGATTGTCGTCGCCGTCTTCGCCGAACAAGTTGTCGTTGCCGTCGCTCGCGATCAGCGAGTCGTTGCCCCCCTGGCCGACCAGGGAGTCGTCCCCCGCGGTTCCCACCAGCGTATCGGCGCCGTTTGTGCCCACCAGAGTAACACCGACAGCCAATGCATCGATGTGGAGTTCGTCTTGTGCATGGATCATGCGCATATTTGTCCTCATATGTTTCAACACCCAACGTGTTTCAACGCGGTTGAGGCTCGCAGCGCCGCACTACCAGAGGATGTCAACTGCACTACTGGCGTAGCGATGAACGGCGCTTTGGTTACGGCCGTCGTCAACGGGCTCACACATCAGCGTGACCTGCGCTTGTGCCGATCGGAGTCTGCATCTCGTGCGCAACGGAGCGACGATACGAGTCATCGGCTACGCTTCAGCCGGCCGCACGTCCTCAAGGCCAAAGCATAAACGCCGCCCGAAGCCGGGCAGCGCTTATCAGGATCGGCAACGTCATCAGGCCGTTGCGCCGGCGGCTACTTCGCCATCGCGGGAAACACCGGCAATTTCTCGATGTCGCGCGCGTCGTGCTGGATAATGACGGTCGCCTTTAAGTTCGACGCGATTTTCTTGAGGCGCTCGATCGAGGCCACGGTCTGGGCGCGGTCGTAGTTGAAGGCGGGGACGCCGTCCGAATCGAGGTTCTCTCGGAAGTGGACCGCATCGCCGGTGAGAATTACCGGCCCCATCTGCGGCAGCTTGACCAACAGGCTGGAATGGCCCGCGGTATGGCCCGGCGTGCGCAGCATGATCACCGAGCCGTCGCCGAACACGTCCTTGTCGAGCGCGACCGGCTCGACCTTGCTGTCTCCCTTGATCCAGCTCTCGAACGGCTTGAAGTTGGCGCCTTCAGGCGGCTTTGGACTGGAGATCGCGTCCCATTCCTTGGCGCCGATCAAGAGCGTCGCCTTCGGAAACGAGGCAACCTGGCCGGTGTGATCGGCGTGATAATGGCTGATTCCGACATACTTGATCTGGTCGGGCTTGACCTCGATCTTGGCGAGTTGGTCGACCAGGCTGACCTTCGGCGCGACATTGGGCGCCGTCATGGCATGGCCGGTGTCCCACAGCATGTAGTCGTCGCCATGCTTGATGAGGTAGCAGCTGAAGACGAACTGAACTTTCAGGTCGCCATAAGCGTAGGTATCCGAGAAGCGTTCATTGACGGCGGTCGGCGCCTGCGGCGTGCCGCAGTCGAAGCGGGCCAGCGAGACGTCAGCCGCCTGCGCCGAAATGACGAGACCGGCCGACAGGCTGGCGCCGACGGCGAGTGTGCTCAGTATTCGATTCATTTTTTCTTCCCTTGCATTCCATGTTGAAGTGCAACTTTTTTGCCCGGTGCGGCGTTCGAACAGGACGACACCGCCAGCCAGGATCGATAGCGCGCGGAGGATACACAGAATTGAAAGACCGCGGAATGCCGGCTCGGCACCCCGTTGGCTCGGGGCCTCCGGGACGGCTTTGCTGTTCGGCCCGCGGTGCCGCCGCGATTCTCCGCACTCGCGCGGGTCGGGGCCGAATGATATCCTGTCGGGCGCCGGAAACGGATTGTGAAGTTCGACAACTAATTCTGACTTTTTGCCGCCTCTGACTTTGCTGCTTGGAAAAACATAATGGGCCGCGGTACCGCGTTTATTTTCATTCTGCTGCTCGGCGGCTTGGTTGCACCGGGCGGCGCGTATGCGCAGATCACGCCGCCGGCGGGATCGGCGGGCGCCGGCAATTCGGCGATCAGCGGCGTGCCATTCGGACCCGCTAATCCCAGGGTGCTCAGCGACCCCAGCGGCATCGGCAACGCCTCGCGACTGCCGCCGCTCGGTACGAACTCCCCGCCACCACCGGTCAACTACGGACCGATCGTTTCATCGCCGTCGCGGGCGGTAACGCCGCCCTATGCCGGAGCGTCCCAGCGCATCATTGTCCCTGATCATCGCAGATCGAAAAAATCCCCGCCTCGTTCGCGCGGCCGGCGCCAGCCCAGGACCTATACGGGAATTTGCACGGGCTGTTAGCGAGGATCAAAGCGACGACAAGGCCCGTCATCCCGGCCGGATTCCCGTCGTTTCATTCTTGCATTGAAGCGATTCGAAGGCGACGCGACGGAATCTACGAACGTTTCGCGCGGCCCTTCCTACGCAGGTAACGCCGACACCGAACCGCCGCCCCACGGTTGCCGCTTTTCAGCGCGGGGAATCACAGTCCTCGGAATCATCGTCCCCAACCGCGACCGACCCGCGGCGCACTCTCTGCGCTCGGCATCAAACTTATGTTCGCGTGATCGTGACTCAGTGTGACGGATGTGTTCCCGTAACAAGGGGCCCGGTTGTGCGTCTGGTCATCTGACAACCCGAATAATGGGTTTGTCAGATGGAGAAAAAAATGACCCAGTCCAAACTTCTGTCGGCTGCTTTTATTGCCGCTGTCATACTCACAACTCCCGCCATGGCTCGCACCGGCCACGTAACCTCGTGGCATCCCGCAACAGCGGCCAATCCAAGTGCTCCCATCACGCACCATTTTGCTGGCCCTGCCGGCTTTGCTGGCCCTGCCGGCGCGCGCGCGTCCCGCATCGACTCCTTTGCAATGGATGCCGCGGACGGGGCGACTTGCGACGTCGGCGACGACCCGCATATCTGCTAAATAAACCGCGGTGCAAGACGCAGCTCTGGGGACAATGTCCCCAGATGCCGTCATGCCCCGTGCGTTGTTGTTGCGATTATTTCCTGGCCTGTATGTGGCAGAGGGCCGCGTTCATCGGTGCGATTTAGTCGTGGGCCGGATCGCGCGGAAGCAGTTATTCTCGATACGCCGTTTCTGGCTGAGCAACAGCTGTCATAAACTGGAGGGCCAGTTCCGGGCGCCGCGTCCAGCCGAGTACCATTACGGTGGAATGGGAGCTTATATAGGACGCCTACCGGATACGGCTCGAAAGGTCAGCACCGTTGTCGGAAGGGACGTCAGGCAACACCGGCATCAAGATTGGGATCAACACGTAAATCTGTCACAAGGGATACTAGCCATGAGCGATGCGCCGAAAATGTCTTTTCGTTACCGTCTTGAAAAGGAAAAGCCCCGGCTCGGCCCAGGCGGGATAACACGCGGCGCGTCCGTGCATGAATTTCCCGCCAGCCGGGGAATAGCCGGCGTATCCATGCGCCTCGAAGCCGGCGCCATGCGGGAAATGCACTGGCACGCAAACGCCGCCGAGTGGGGCTATATCGTTTCCGGAAACTGCCGAACCACGATTTTGCATCCGGACGGTTCCGGGATGCCGACACGTTGCGAGACGGACACGTTCGGTCCGGGCGACGTCTGGTATTTTCCACGCGGATGGGGGCACTCGATTCAGGGCATTGGACCGGGAGAATGCCACTTCATCCTCATTTTCGATAACGGCGACTTTTCGGAAGACCACACGTTCAGCGTCACGGACTGGATCTCGCGGACGCCCGCTTCGGTCGTTTCGCAAAGCCTGGGCTGGAGCGAAGCCGACGTGGCGAAATTGCCGAAGGGTGAAGTTTATTTCGCCAAAGGACCGATCCCTGACGATCGATCGTTCATCAGTTCGGACCGTCCCGACCCGGAATTGACCTCTACGCATCGCTATCCCCTAGGGGCTCAGCAGCCGCGACGTGTCGCCGGCGGAGGCACACAGAAGACCGTCACGGTGAACGAATTTCCCATCTCAAAATCGATGGCGGGCTCGGTTCTGGAGATTGAGCCGGGCGCAATGCGGGAACTGCACTGGCATCCCCAGGCTGACGAATGGCAATATTATCTCGAAGGCACGGCGGAGATGGGCGTGTTCCTGGCCGAAGGTAACGTCGTGATCGAGCAATTCGAGGCCGGTGACGCCGGCTACGCTCCGATGGGCGCCGGTCACTACATCAAGAATACCGGCAAGGATGTGCTGCGTATATTGATCGGCTTCAACCACGGCATCTATCAATCGAACGACCTGTCGGCATGGCTGGCTACGAACCCCGTTGATGTGCTGGCCACAAATTTCGGTTTACCGACCGAAGTCGCCGGTAAATTCCCGCACGAAAAGCATTTCATTGTTCCGGGCAAGAAGTGAAAGCGCGGCGGCCGCTTGCAAATCGCAAGCGGCCGCGCCGACGAGTATGGAGTTGCGCCCATCAATCGATCGACGGGCGCAGCCTTCCTTTTCGTTTACGCCGGGAGGTTCGGATCGGGCAGCAACTTCGGGTCCGGCTTGTTGACGAAATAAAGTCCCGCGATTACGAACAGCGCCGCCGCGCCGAAGGCCAGCGTCAGCTTGTCATGCATGATGATGTAGCCCGCCGCGACCCCGAACAGCGGCGTGATGAAGGTGAAGGCCGACAATTTGCTGGCGGAGTAGGTCTTCACCAGCGCAAACCACAGCACGAAGGTCAGCCCCACCACCCAGACCGCCTGATAGGCCAGAAGCGATATCGAAAGCGAGGCCGGTGGGTGCGTGATGGTCTCGTCCGACAGCCAGGCAGCGAAGCCCAGGATCGGAATCGATAGCGCGACCTGATAACCCAGCGCCTTCTCGGGCGCCGCGTTGCGCAGCGCCGTGCCCTTGGCAACCAGCGTGGTCGCGGCCCACAGCGCCCCGCCGCCGACCACCATGAGATCCCCGAGCAGCACGCTGGAATCGACATCCGGCTGCGGGACGCCGATCGCGAGCGCCACCCCGGCGAAACTCAACGCCAATCCGCCCCATTGCAGGGCGGACAGCCGTTCGCCCAGGAACTGGTAGGAGCCGAGCGCCACGAAGAACGGCGCCGTATAGAGAAACACCACCGCGCGTGACGCCGAGGTCAGCAACAGCCCGCGAAAGATCAGCACGAATTCGACGCCGAACAACAGGCCCGCGAACAGTCCGGGGCCAAGGGTCCCGTCGCGCCTGAAGAATTTGACGCCGCGCAGCCAGCCGATGCCGAGGATCACCGGCAGTGCACCGGCGGAGCGGATCATCGCCTGCAGCATCGGCGGAATATCGGGCAATACCAGTTTCACCGCGATCTGATTGAAGCCCCAGCTCAGGCACAACATCAGCATCAGCGCGATGGCGCCCGCGCTGAGCGGACGCCCGACCGATAGAACCGCTTGATTTGACGGCATTGATCCTCGTGGCCGGCTTGTCGCCGCGTTGTTGTTATCCCGTCAGGAGCGACGGTTTATAATCTTATAGTTGTCATACTTGGCAGTGCGCACAGGTCCCGGTGATCTCGACCACCGATAATTTCGGCGTAAAACCGGTGGCGCGCGCCGCGGCGTTGAGGCTCTGCGCCACGGGAGAGGCCGGAATCTCGCCGACCGAACCACAATGATCGCAGATCAGGAACGCGACCATGGCGGCGGCATCGTGGTCGTGGGCGCAGGCGAGATACGCGTTGCGGCTTTCGATGCGATGGACAAGGCCGTTATCCATCAGGAAATCGAGCGCCCGATAGACCGTGATCGGGGCCGGCCGCGGCATCGATTTGGCAAGTTCGTCGATCACTTCATAAGCGCCGAGCGGCCGGTGGCTGGACAACAGCGCCTGCAGCACCTGGCGCCGGATCGGCGTGAATTTTTGCGCCCGCCGCTCGCAGACCCGTTCGGCATGCAGCATCGCATCCGCAGTGCAGCGGTCGTGGTCGTGGCCCGGGGCCGGAAACGTCGGTTTGGTCGCGGTCATCTCCCCCTGATGTAGCATTTTGGCCGCACAATCCAAATCCCGGCCCGTATTTTGTTAAAATTTTCCGGTCCGAGCCATGTGGTTTAGTCGGGGCAGCCCTCCATTCTACCGCCTTAATTCATAAGCAAGCTTATTATATCCAAAGCTTACGGATAGAGAGAGCGAATGCCCCGCGGTTCCGTCGACATGAATTTCCTTTTCACCCTCGGTGAGGTGCAGCGCCTGATGCGGCAATACGCCGACAAGCAGGCCGCGCGCTACGGTATTACCCGCGCCCAGTGGGCCGTGCTGGCCAAGGTGGAGCGGGCCGAAGGCCTGAAGCAGTCCGAACTGGCGGAACAAATGGAAATGCAGCCGATCACGCTGACGCGGCTGATCGACAAGCTCTGCGACAACAGCTGGATCGAGCGCCGCGGCGATGAGACCGACCGCCGGGTCAACCGGCTCTATCTGCGCAAGGCCGCGCGGCCGTTGCTCGCCAAACTAAGCGGGCTGCGCTCCGAACTGACGGCGACCGCGCTCGAGGGCATCACCCCCGCGGACGCGCATCGTCTGGTCGCTCAGCTCCAATCCATCAAGGAAAACGTGCGCCACGCGATTCAGAATCCGGCCGGCGAACCTGCAAAGAAGGAGCAGCGTTATGGCTGAGCCCATCCTCAAACTCGCGCCCGAACAGCGGGGAAAGCCGTCCGCCGCGGACAACGCGACGGCCGTGGCAGCTCCGCGCCGGTTAAGGACCGCGATGCGGCGTTATCGCCGCGTGCTGTTGCTTGTGGTGTTGCCGGTGGCGGTGCTAATCGCCGGATTCGCCTTCTATCTCAACGGCGGTCGCTACGTGACCACCGACGACGCCTATGTCGGTGCCCAGAAGGTGCTGATCACCCCCGACATCTCAGGCAAGATCGAAAAGGTCGTGGTCAAGGAGGGACAGCACGTCAACGAGGGCGACGAGTTGTTCGAGATCGATCCGGTGCCGTTCCGCCTTGCAGAATCCCAAGCCAAGGCCACGCTGGAGCAGGCGCGCACCACCTACAACAACCTGGTCTCCAACCTGAAGATTTACGGCCAGATGGGCGACCTGATGCAGCAGAGCGTCGAACTGAAGCAGCGCGACGTCGAACGCAAGAGCACGCTGGCGCGGAGCAATTTCGGCTCGCAACTCGATCTCGACAACGCCTCTAACGCGACGGTGACCGCCAAGGCCGAGTCCGCCTTCGTCCAGCAGCAGATTGCCAGCGCCCGAAACCAGTTGCTTGGCGATCCCAATTTGCCCCTGGAGCAGTTTCCACCCTACTTCCAGGCCAAGGCCGCCCTCGCCCAGGCCGAGCGCAACCTCGATCACACCGTGATGCGTGCGCCGATGGCCGGCATTGCCACGCAGGTCGACCAGATCCAGCTTGGCCGCTTCGTGGTCGCGGGCACGCCGGTGTTCAGCGTCATCGACACGTCGAAGCCCTGGGTCGACGCCAATCTGAAGGAATTGGACTTCACCTACGTCGCGGTCGGACAGCAGGTCGATATCGACGTCGACGCCTTTCCCAATCACCTCTTCAAGGGCACGATCGGCTCGCTGAGCCCGGGCACCGGTGCACAATTCGCGATCCTGCCGCCGCAGAACGCCACCGGCAACTTCGTCAAGGTCGTGCAGCGCGTGCCGGTGCGAATCTATTTCGACAGCAACGATAAATATGTCGAAAAGCTGAAAGCCGGCATGAGCGCCTATACGACGATCGACACGCACCATCGCCGTTCGCTCGCCGCACTGCTCGGCCTGTCGCCGGCCGCGGCAGGTCAGGACTAGACATTATGAGCGCGCCGGTCGCCCCGAGTGCCGTTCCGGGCCTCCGTCGGAACATGGTGACGATCTGCGCGATGACTGCGACCATCATGCAGGCGCTGGACACCACCATCGCCAACGTCGCGTTGCCGTACATGCAGGGCAGCCTTTCGGCATCGCAAGACCAGATCAACTGGGTGTTGACCTCCTACATCGTCGCCGCCGCGATCATGACCGCACCGGTCGGTTGGATCGCCAACCGCTTCGGCCGCAAGCGCATCTTCGTGGTCTGCTCGGCCGGCTTCACGATCGCGTCGGTGATGTGCGGCGTGGCGCAGGACATCAACCAGATGGTGCTGTTCCGCCTGCTGCAAGGCGTGTTCGGCGCGGCGCTGGTGCCGCTGTCGCAGGCGGTGATGCTCGATTCCTACGCCCTGCACGAGCGCGCCAAGGCGATGTCGATCTGGGGCATGGGCGTGATGATGGGACCGATCATGGGACCGTCGCTCGGCGCCTGGCTCACCGAGACCTATTCCTGGCACTGGGTATTCTTCGTCAACATCCCGTTCGGGATCGTGACCGTGCTCGGGCTGCTGGCCTTCATGGACGAAACCAGGATGGACACCGAATTGCGGTTCGACTGGTTCGGATTCCTGGCGCTGGCGCTCGGTATCGGCTCCATGCAACTGGCGCTGGACCGCGGCGAACAGCTCGGCTGGCTGGAATCCAACGAGATCATCATCGAGAGCATCGTTTCGATCATCGGCTTCTATTATTTCTTCGCGCATTCGCTCACCACCGCGAAGCCGTTCATCCAGTTCGCAATCTTCAAGGACCGCAATTTCGTCGGCGGCTGCGTCTTCATGACCATCATGGGGCTGGTGCTGTATTCGACGATGGCGCTGTCCTCGCCGTATCTGCAGAACGTGATCGGCTATCCGATCCTGACCGCGGGCGTGCTGCTGGCGGCCCGCGGCGTCGGCACGTTCGTCGCGATGATGCTGGTCGGGCGCGTCATGAAGCATGTCGAGGCCCGGATGCTGATCATCGCCGGGATGGCGCTGATGTCGCTGTCGCTGTTCTACATGACCGGATGGACAGACCAGACCAATGTTCCCACCATCATTGTCGTCAGCATCGCGCAGGGCTTCGGTCTCGGGCTGGTATTCGTGCCGCTCAGTACCGTGGCGTTCCTGACGCTGCCCCATCATCTGCGTACCGACGGCACCTCGATGCTGACCTTGCTGCGCAACGTCGCGAGCTCGATCGGCATTTCCATAGTCATTGCGCAACTGACCGAGGGCGGCCGCCGGGTCTACGCCATTCTGTCCGAGCACATCAACCCGTTCAACAACGCGCTGCAGATGCCGGATGTCCACCGCATGGTCGACCTGAACTCCGCCGGCGGCCGGGCGCTGGCCGATGCGGTGGTCGGCATGCAGGCGCAGATCATCGCGTTCGCGCTGGATTATCAGATGGTGATGATCGTCACCCTCGTCGCTATTCCGCTGGCGCTGATGATCGGCTCGACGAAGGCCGCGCTGCGCGCGCAGTCGGCGCCGGCGGAGCACGCCGTCATCGATTAGGGCGGGATCGTTCGCCGTCCTACATTTGAACCCGCCATCCGAATAAAATACCCCGAACTTAAATTAAAAGTGAAGTGACAGAAGCGATCGCGCTTTTTTAAGCTGCGATCCGAAACGCCGCCGGCGTCAGCAAATCTCCGACCCCCACTCGGTGATGACATCGGTTGTGCGCCGCACCGCTATTTGCCGGCGGTGCAGATGGAATGGCGTCGTTTACTCGGGCGGCGTAATGCGAATTGGATAGCGCGACGGCCGGCGGCAGTTCTGCACTGCAATCGAATGACTTACGGCGCCCGAAAACGGGCTGAAAAAATCTCGACCATTGAAATTTCAAAGGGCGCATCCCGATGTCTCTTTCGCGTGCATCGATCTCATCGCCGGCGGTGTTGACCTGTGTCGCGGCGGTCGCCGTAGCGGGTTTCCTCATCGGCGCGCGAAGCGGGTTCGGATCGGCTGCCGCGATTTCTCCTTTCACCATCTGCTCTTCGACGACCGAAGCCGAGTTTCCGGCCGAAACGCCGTTCCTGAGGGAAAACGACGCGGCCATGAACAAGATGATGTCCGGTATGGTCATCACGCCGACCGGCGATGTCGATCGCGACTTCGTCTCGATCATGGTGCCGCATCATCAGGGCGCGATCGAGATGGCCGAGGCCGTGCTGCGTAACGGTCACAATGAACAGATCAGGCGGCTGGCCCAGGAATTGATCGTAACTCAGCAGCAGGAGATCGCAGCGATGCGGCTCGCTGTGGGAGATCCGCTGCCGCCCTCCATTCCGTCGCCGACACAGGTCGTCCCTTCACGCGGGCTTCTCGCATCTGCTTTGGCCTTTTTCCGATCCACTGGAGTTTCCCAATGAACCGCCATTCGATATCGGGCTTTGTCACGATCGCTTGCCTCATGATGCAGTCGGCCGCCTGGGCCGGCCAGGCACCGGGAGCAGCATCCGATCAGGACATTCCGGTCAGCCATCGTGACCGGGTTTATTCCGCGGAGCAATTCTCGAACACGGTATCGGTGACCGACCCCGTCGACAACAAATTGGTCGGGGTCATTCATCTGGGCGACCCGCAACCGGGCAATTTCAGCCCGCTCTACAAGGGGCAGGTTCTGGTCCACGGCATGGGATTCTCTCCGGATCACAAGACGATCGCCGTTGTCTCGATCGGCAGCAACTCCGTCACCTTCATCGATACCGCGACCAATGCGGTGAAACACACGACCTATGTCGGCCGCTCGCCGCACGAAGCCTTCTTCACGCCCGACGGCAACGAAGTTTGGGTGACGGTTCGTGGCGAGGATTATGTTTCGGTGCTGGACGGCAAGACCTTCGAGGAGAAGACGCGAATTAAGGTTCCGGCCGGCCCGGGCATGCAGATTTTCTCACCGGACGGCAAATACGGTTACGTCTGCTCGTCTTTCAACCCTGAAACGGTCGTCGTCACCGTTGTCGATCACCAGATCGTCGGCCACGTCAAACAGGACAGTCCGTTCTGCCCGAACATCGCCGCGACGCCTGACGGCAAGCAGGTCTGGATGACGCTGAAAGATACCGGCCGGACCATGGTGTTCGATGCACAACCGCCGTTCTCGGTATTGAAATCAATCGATACCGGACCCATCACCAATCACGTCAACATCGTCCGCAATGCCAACGGCAGCTTCGCTTATGTGACGATCGGAGGATTGAACGAGGTGAAGGTGTTCCGCACCGACGATTTCTCGCAGGTGGCGGCCATTCCGGTCGGCAAGCTGCCGCACGGCATCTGGCCCTCGGGCGACGGCAGCCGGGTTTACGTCGGACTTGAGAACGCCGATGGAATGGTCGCGATCGATACCGCGACCAACAAGGTGATTGCGACCAGTCCGATCGGCCAGGCACCGCAAGCGATCGCCTATATCGCCAACGCCGTACCGGAAGGCGACGGCAAGCAGGGTCTCAAGCCGCTCAACATCGCCGGCCAGGCGACCCATCTGCAGTTGGCTTCGCTCGCCACCGCCAGAAGAGGCGATGCCGCGGCTAAAGCGCCGACCAGCGTCACGCTGTTCGATCAGGGGCTGACCCAGATACTCGAAGCCGCGGTCACCGGCCTCCAGCCGGAACAGGAATATGTGCTTGGGTTGGCGCAACAGGCCAACGGCGGCGGCAAACTCGAACCGCTCGCTGACTTCAGGACCAACCCTGCCGGCGCGGCGATCGTCAACGCCGTCGGGCCGATCCGGCAGATCGTGCGCGGCGAGGAGCGTTCGCCGCGTCGCTATCTCGTGATCGTCTCGGGAACTTCGAACAAGCCCGGGACCGCCGTGCAGGCGCAGATCGAATAAAATCGTATCCGGATAGGCCACGCTGAGCACGCCGCGTCAGCCGGCCTTGTGACACTGGGCTCCAGCAGAGAGCGATGGAAGGTCGCGTGCTCTATCTGAGGCTTCGTGCCTGCAGTTCGGCGATCAAGCAATACGACTGATCGAACGGAGGGCCGGCGGCCTCTACCCCGGACAGCACGCCCTTCAAGAGTTCCGAGGCGGCGCCAAGCGCCTCGAAGTCCGCCGCCTCGATCAGCAGCAGTTGGCTGTAGATCTCCTCCTTGCCGATTCTGATTTTCTTTTCTTCGGTTTGAATGGTGGTCGCGGCGGTGTCGACTTCGAACAGGCGAACAGCGAGCACGCGATCCATCTCGATCAGTTGCTTGAACAGCTTGCGCCGAACCATTTCGTCAGCGAGAGACGCGGCAGGTTCTGGAAACCGCAGCGCCTTCACGGCACCGCCGCCGCAAACGCCGCTCGATTGCACGACGCGGCCAGCGCCCCGGACAAAGTTCTTCAGCTTCGGCATGACCTGTTGCGACTTTGGCGTCGGATCGTTGAGCCTTGCCACGTAAGCGGCGCTTGCCAATACGTCCGGCGTCTCCGTCTCGTAGATGATGAAGAATTGATAGTCGGGGCTTAGCTCGCGCCTGAAGACGCGGGCCGAGATAAATCCGGGAATTCCGACACGCTCCGGAAAATGCTCCTTGAGCAGCCAGTCGTGATAGAATTGGAGATCGACCGGCGCGACATCGCTCCAGATCGCCATAAATCCCCGACCGCTATTCCACATCGTCGTCCCCGTTCGTTCGGCTTGCGCGGCGGGCCCGATCCGCCCGTGTGTCTGGGACCGCCGTGCCGACAGATTAAGCCGCCCGGCGCGAACTGGCGCGGTCGAGTCGAGTTTCCGCAGGTTGCATTAAACCCCATAGTATATGATACAACAAACAATATCAGTTGATATTGCAATCATCTGGTGTTTTAAGTCTAACGGTAGCGGATAAAAAGAAGACATCGGGAGGCCTTGAAATGGCGGGGACGGTTTTGGTCCTGAACGGGCCCAATTTGAATCTGTTGGGTGTCCGGGAGCCCGAGATCTACGGCAAGGAAACACTGGCCGACATCAAGCAGCGCTGCGTCGCGCGTGCCAAGAGCCACGGCCTCGAAGTCGATTTTCGCCAATCCAATTCCGAGGCCACGCTGATCGACTGGTTGCACGAGGCCCGCAACACCATGGCCGGCGTCGTGATCAATCCCGCGGGTTTCTCGTTTCACTCGATCGCGCTGCTCGATGCGCTGAAGATGTTCGACGGTCCGAAGGTCGAGGTCCACATCACCAACATCCACAAGCGCGAGCCGATGTACCAGAAATCGCTGATGTCTCATGGCGTGACCGGCGTCATCGCAGGCCTTGGCGGCCTCGGCTACGCTCTGGCAATCGACGCCATCGCGGCCGTCGCCACGCGCTGAGCCGGATTGTCGCGACGAAATCCCGGCGGTACCGGGCGGCGATTCAAGACGTTCAAAACGGTCCCGGGAGGACAATATGCGTATCAACCGACGACAGCTGGGCGCGGCCGCGATCGGCGGTCTGCTCGCCGCACGAACAGCGCCGTTGCTGGCCCAGGGCGGCAAAGTCGGCCTGAAGGTCGGAGGCCAGTTTCAGGCCACCCATCCGGCATCGATGGCGATGGAGGAAGCCTGCGCGGACATCCGCAGGCAGTCGGACGGCCGGATCGACATCCAGTTTTTTCCGAACGCGCAGCTCGGCTCGGATGCGGCAATGCTGACGCAGGTCCGCTCCGGCGTGCTGGACATGATGACCGCTTCCGGAATTTCGATGCAGGTGGTTGCGCCCGTCGCCGGAATCAGCGGCATGGCCTTTGCGTTTGCGGACTATGATCACGTCTGGCAGGCGATGGACGGCGATCTCGGTGCGACCATTCGCGAAGGCCTCGACAAGGCCGGCCTGTACGCTTACCCGAAGATCCTCGACAGCGGCTACCGCAACGTCACTACCAGCACCCGTCCGATCAACGCGATCGATGATTTCAAGGGCCTCAAGATGCGGGTGCCGCCGAGCCCGGTCTGGGTGTCGCTGTTCACCGCGCTTGGCTCCTCGCCGACCTCCATCACCATCAACGAACTGTATTCGGCGCTGCAAACCAAGATCGTCGATGGACAGGAAAATCCGCTCACGGTGATCGAGGCCGGGAAATATTACGAGGTTCAGAAATATTGCTCGATCACCGAGCACATGTGGGACGGCCTGTGGATCATCGCCAACGGCAAGCGCATCAAGGCGCTGGCGCCGCAAGACCAGGCGATGATCACCAAGGCGTTCGAAACCTCGACGCTGAAGCAGCGGACGGAAACGGCGCGCCTCAACGTCGAACTCGAGACGACGCTCAAGGGCAAAGGGCTGGAATTCAATCATCCCGGCA
Source organism: uncultured Alphaproteobacteria bacterium (assembly GCA_963756215.1). GTDB lineage: Bacteria > Pseudomonadota > Alphaproteobacteria > Rhizobiales > Xanthobacteraceae > Bradyrhizobium. The sequence goes on from CAVWMY010000013.1 coordinate 58,478, forward strand.
AGAAGCTGTTTCGCGACGCGCTTTCCAAGGCGGGCTTCTATGCGGAATGGAAGGCCAAGTACGGCCCGGAGGCCTGGAAAACGCTGGAAAAATATTCCGGACCGCTGTCCTGATCCGCAGCTCGCGGCTGCTCGGGAGCGATGAGATGAAGATCGAAGCGCCGGGAGGCGACCGCTCGCTTGTGGCAAAGCGGCGATGGACAGCCCGGCTGGACCACGCGCTGGGAACGCTTGTCGAGATTCCTACCGCGGCGCTCGTGCTTCTCGAAATTCTCGTCCTGCTTGGCGGCGTGATCTCGCGCTACGCCTTCCACCATCCGATTATCTGGTCGGATGAGCTGGCATCGACGCTGTTTCTCTGGCTCGCGATGCTGGGATCGGTCGTGGCGCTTCGCCGCGCCGAGCACATGCGGATGACGGCGTTCGTCGGCATGCTGTCACCGCCCGCACGGGCGTTGCTCGACGTCGTGGCGATCGTGGCGGCGCTGACATTCCTTTTTCTGATCGTCGGATCGGCTTACGACTTCGCGGTCGACGAAATCCCGGTGACGACGCCCGCGATGGAAATCTCCAGCGCCTGGCGCGCGACCGCGCTGCCGGTCGGATTCGCCTTGATGATCGCGATCGCGCTGTTGCGGCTCGTCGAAGCCGGCAACTGGCGCTACGTCGCCGCCGCTGGCGCGACCAGCGCGGCCATCGTCGGCGGCCTGATCCTGCTGCAGCCGATTTTCGAGAATCTCGGCAACATCAATTTGCTGATCTTCTTTGTCGGGCTGGTGGCCTGCCTGGTTTTTGCGGGCGTTCCGATTGCCTTTGCGTTCGGGCTGGCCACGTTCGGCTACCAGGCGCTGACGACCGCGACGCCGATCGTTGTCGTGGTCGGCCGTATCGAAGAAGGCATGTCGCACCTCATCCTGCTTTCGGTGCCGCTGTTTGTCTTCCTCGGCTTGCTGATTGAAATGACCGGCATGGCGCGCGCGATGGTCAATTTTCTCGCCAGCCTGCTGGCGCCGGTGCGTGGCGGCCTGTCCTATGTGCTGATCGCCGCGATGTATCTGGTTTCCGGCATTTCCGGATCGAAGGCGGCCGATATGGCCGCGATCGCGCCTGCACTGTTTCCGGAAATGAAGGCGCGCGGCTCCGAACCGGGTGAACTGGTGGCGCTGCTCGCGGCGACGGGAGCGCAGACCGAAACCATTCCGCCGAGCCTGGTTCTCATCACCGTCGGCTCGGTCACGGGCGTGTCGATCGCCGCCCTGTTTACCGGCGGCCTGCTTCCCGGCGTGGCGGTCGGCGCGATCCTCTGCCTGGTGGTGTGGTGGCGCAATCGCGGCGACGACCTCTCGCAGGTGAAGCGCGCCACCACGCGGGAAATCGGCCGGGCATTGCTGGTCGCGCTGCCCGCCATCGCATTGCCGTTCGTGATCCGCGCCGCCGTGATCCAGGGCGTGGCCACGGCAACCGAGGTTTCGACGATCGGCATCGCCTACTCCGCTTTGGCCGGCCTGATCATCTATCGCCGATTCGACTGGCGGCGGATCTACCCCATGCTGGTCGAAACGGCGGCGTTGTCAGGAAGCATCCTGCTGATCATCGGAGCGGCGACCAGCATGGCCTGGTCGCTGACGCAATCCGGATTTTCAAGGGACCTCGCCAACGCCATGACCGGCTTGCCCGGCGGTATTCCGACGTTCCTGTTGGTTTCGATGGCAGCCTTCATCGTTCTCGGCAGCGTGCTTGAGGGAATCCCGGCCATCGTGCTGTTCGGACCGCTGCTGTTTCCGATCGCCAAGCAGGTCGGCGTCCACGAGGTGCACTACGCGATGGTCATCATTCTGGCGATGGGTGTCGGACTGTTCGCGCCGCCGTTCGGCGTTGGCTATTACGCCGCCTGCGCCATCAGCCGCGTGCATCCGGACGCGGGTCTCAAGCCCATCGTCGGTTATATGGTCGCGCTCGTGATCGGCTTGCTGCTGGTTGCGTTCGTTCCCTGGATCTCGATTGGTTTTCTGCGCTAGGCGGCTCCTCTAAAACAACAAAGTCATCGTGATGCCTGACGAGTCCGCACTAGGATCAGATGAAGCGGTCGATCTGCTGGTGATCGGCGCCGGCGCCGCGGGAATGACCGCCGCGCTGGTGGGCGCGATCGAGGGGTTGCGCACCGTGCTTTGTGAAAAGACCGACATGGTCGGCGGCACCACATCGACATCGGCCGGGACCGTCTGGATTCCCGGAAGCCACCAAAGCACGCGGGCCGGCATCCCGGACTCCATCGAGGATGCAAAGACCTATTTGAACACTGTCGTGGGACCGCCGGGTGCAGACGGAAATCGCGCCGCTTTCCTGAACACCGGTCCGGCTGTGCTGGATTATCTCGAAGCCCACACCGACGTCCACTTCATCCCGGCCGCCGCCCATCCCGATTATCAGGATCGTCCGGGTGCGGCCCTCGGTGGCCGGGCGCTGGGCGTGGCGCCGTTCGACGGCCGCAGGTTGGGCGCGGACTTTGCCCGGGTTCGACCGCCAAGACCGGAATTCCTGGTACTCGGCGGCATGATGGTCGGCAAGGCAGACATCCCGTCCCTGTTGGAACCGTTCGGGTCTTTCGAGGCGCTGATGCACGCGATCGGCCTGATCGCGCGTCATGCCGCAGACCGGTTGCGCTACCGGCGCGGCACCCGCCTGATTATGGGGAACGCACTAGTGGCGCGCCTGCTTTACAGCTTGCGCGCCCGCTCTGTCCCGATCCGGTTTGAAACCGGATTGGACCAGCTCGTGCTCGAACGCGGCCGCGTCGCCGGCGCGATCCTGAGCGGCGCGCAAGGTCGACGCACGGTACGCGCCCGCAAAGGCGTCGTCATCGCCACCGGCGGCATTGGCTGGAACGACGAACTGCGAACCAGGCTTTTTCCCAACGAAGCGCGGCGTTTCAGCCTGGCGCCGCGCAGCAACACCGGCGAGGGGATCGCGGCGGCGCTGCGGGCCGGCGCCGGTCTTGACGACGATATGCAGAGCCCGGCGCTATGGATGCCAAGCTCGGTCATGCAGCGTACCGATGGGACTGCCTCGGTGTACCCGCATATCATGCTGGATCGGGCCAAACCGGGGCTGATCGCGGTCAATCGCGCCGGCCTGCGCTTTGTGAACGAAGCCGATTCCTACCACGATTTCGTCGTCGCGATGTTGCGCCGGGATCGGCATGAGCCCGCCGTACCGGCGCATCTTATTTGCGATGCCGCGTTCATTCGCAAATATGGCATCGGCCTGGTCCATCCCCGCACCCGCGATCTCGCACCATTCCTCGAGGCCGGCTATCTCAAGCAGGCCGACACGGTCGCGGCGCTGGCGCGGAAAATCGACGTGGACGCCGAGCGGTTGGAGCAGACAATCGCACGCCACAATGGTTTTGCCGCGGACGGAACCGACGAGGATTTCGGACGCGGATCGAGCCCCCTCAATCGCTTCAACGGCGATCCCGACAATGCGCCAAACCCCTGCTTGCGCCGCATCGGCCCCGGCCCTTATTTCGCGGTTGCAGTCTGGCCGGCCGATCTCGCCGGCAGCGCGGGCCTGCGCATCGATCAGGACGCCCGCGTGCTCGACGTCAACGCGCGGCCCATCGACGGTCTCTACGCAGCCGGCGCCGACGCCGCGTCGATCTTCCGGGGAACATATCCCGGACCGGGCACCGTGATCGGGCCCGCAATCGTATTCGGCTGGCGTGCCACCATGCACGCCACCGGAGCGCCAGGACCGCGAGCTGCGCCATGACGAACTACGGCATGAAAAGACGCTCTATCGGATCGCGCGTTGAAGCCCGAGGTCGAGCGTGCGATTATGGCCGGTAGCAGCATCGGGAGACAGTCCTTGCTCATCAGCACGCCATCAACTGAGACGGTCGGAGAAACGGCGTACCGCCGGATCCGGACCGACATTATTTTTGGCGTTCTGCTTCCGGGCCAGAGGCTCAAGCTCGAGAAAATCAGCGAGAGCTACGGGACCAGCATCAGCACGCTTCGCGAGTTACTGAACCGGATGTCGTCCGAAGGCCTTATCGTCGCGGAAGGCCAGCGTGGATTCGAGGTTGCGCCGGTTTCCGCCGACGAGTTCAGGCAGGTGGCCGCACTGCGGCTGCTGCTCGAAAATCATGCCATCGAGCAATCCTTTGCCGCGGGCGATCTCGATTGGGAAGGCCGCGTGGTCTCGGCGCACCATAAGCTCGCCGTCATCGAGCGGCGCCTGCTAGCGGGCAGCGACCCGGATCAGCAGCTCTGGAAACGGTGCGATTGGGAGTTTCACCACGCCTTGATTTCCGCTTGCGGCTCGGACGTGCTGCTGGATACGCATGCCTCGATCTATGACCGCTACCTCCGCTACCAGATGATCGCGGTGGTGTTCCGCGGAGAGATTGCCGCGCGCGAACATCAAGGATTGCTCGAATGCGCGCTGGCGCGCGATTCAAAACGCGCGCTCGGCATCATGGTGTCCCACATTGAAGGATGCGTCGATCACGCGCTGACACAAGACGCCGCCGGCATCTTCAACAAGCCATCGCGGGAGCAGCCATCGGTCCGCTCGCTAAACGCGATCGCACCGGAAGTTTCGGCGCAGCCACCACGCAAGCAACGATCCAAACTTGTCCGCGAGACCGGCAAGGACTGAACGACGTCCACCGAAGTGGTCGCCTCTCGGGCGTTCGATTGCCCTTCACTTCTAGACGTCGAAGAACACCGTCTCGTTCTCGCCCTGCAGGCGGATGTCGAAACGATAGACCGCATTGCCGTTGCCGAGATCGCGCGTCGCGATCAGCGTTGCGCGGCGATCGGCCGGCACCAGCGCCAGCACGGGGTCGACGGCGTTCGCACCCTCGCTGTCGAAATAAATCCGCGTATAGAGATGCAGCAGCATGCCGCGCGCGAAGATCGCCACCACAAGATGCGGCGCCTGCGGCTTGCCGTCCTGATCCGGCACCACACCGGGCTTGATGGTTTCGAAACTGTAATCGCCGTTCGGATCGGTGCCGCAGCGACCGAACCCCTTGAACGTCGAATTGGGCTGCGCGCGCGTGTCCTGCGGGTCCGAAAAGCGCCCCTGCGCGTCGGCCTGCCAGATCTCCAGCATGCAATCCGGTACCGGCTGGCCGTCGCCGTCGAACACACGGCCCTCGACGCAAATGCGTTCGCCCGAGGTATCCGGTGTGACGAGGTTATTGGTGAAGGCGTCGTTCCAGTCGTATTTGCCGTTCGGCGTCAGTCCATATTTGAAAAACGGACCGACGGTTTGCGACGGGGTCAAACCTTTTTGCACTTACTTGGTCTCCATCGGCGTGGCGTTACGCCCGCGCAGCACAATGTTGAAGCGGTAGCACAGCGCCCAGTTCGGCTGGGTGTTCTCCAGATCGAAAGACGACACCATCCGCATCCGCGCCTTTTGGTCCGGCACTGAATTGAAAATCGGATCGAACTCGAACAAGGGGTCGCCGGGGAAATACATCTGCGTCACCAACCGCGCGACGAAGGAATGGCCGAACACCGAAAAATGGATGTGGGCCGGCCGCCATGCGTTGTGATGATTGCCCCAGGGATACGCGCCGGGCTTGACGGTGATGAATTTGTAATAGCCGTCGGCATCGGATTGAGCGCGGCCCGCGCCGGTGAAATTGGGATCGAGCGGCGCCGGATGCTGGTCGACGACGTGGACGTAACGACCGCACGCGTTGGCCTGCCATAGTTCGACCAGCGCGTTCGGCACGCCGCGGCCGTCTTCATCGAGCACATGGCCGTGGACGATGATGCGCTCCCCGAGCGGCTCGCCGGCATGTTGCGTGGTGAGATCATGATCGTTCTCGCGCACCGTCTCGTGGCCGTACACCGGTCCGGTCAATTCCGACAGCGTGTGGCGCATCGGGATCAGCGGCTTCTGCGGCGAACGCTTGATCGCGCTGCGATAATCCGGCGACAGCCGCGCCGGATGCGCCGTCAGGCTGGATACGGGATACGAAAGGGTCATGGACAGCGTCCTCATCAAAGACCGTCATTCCGGGGCGCGAGCGGAGCGAGCGAGCCCGGAATCCATAACCACGACAGGAGGTATGGATTCCCGGAATGACGAAGGTTCAGTTCAACTTCTCGATCGCCATCGCGACACCCTGGCCGACGCCCACGCACATGGTGGCGAGCGCGCGTTTTCCGCCGCGCTTCTCCATGCCGTGCACCGCCGTCATCGCCAGCCGGGCGCCGCTCATGCCGAGCGGATGCCCGAGCGCGATCGCGCCGCCGTGCGGATTGACGAAATCGGCATCCTCCTGCACGCCGAGTTGCCGCAGCACGGCGATACCCTGGGAAGCGAAGGCTTCGTTGAGCTCGATCAGATCGAAATCGCTGATCTTCAATCCAAGCTTCTCCATCAGCTTGCGGGTCGCCGGCACCGGACCGATGCCCATGATACGCGGCGGCACCGCGGCCGAGGCAAGGCCCAGGATCCGCGCGCGCGGCACCAGCCCGTGCTTTTTCACCGCGGCTTCGGACGCAAGGATCATCGCGGCGGCGCCGTCATTGACGCCGGAAGCATTGCCGGCGGTCACGGTGCCGGGATTGCGCACGATCGGCTTCAGCTTGGCGAGCCCTTCAAGCGTGGTTTCGGGACGCGGATGCTCGTCCTTGTCGACCGTCGCAGGGCCGGCCTTGCCGCCGGGCACCGAGATCGGGATGATCTCCTCGGCAAAATAACCCGATGCGATGGCCTTGCCCGCGCGCTGCTGCGAGCGGATCGCGAATGCGTCCTGATCGGCGCGCGATACCTGGAATTCCTCGGCAACGTTCTCGCCGGTCTCGGGCATCGCATCGACACCGTATTGCGCTTTCATCAAGGGATTGATGAAGCGCCAACCGATGGTGGTGTCGAAGATATCGGCCGAGCGCGAGAAGGCTTCCGGCGCCTTGCCCATCACGAACGGCGCCCGCGTCATCGATTCGACACCGCCGGCAATGGCGAAATCGATCTCGCCGGCGCGGATCGCGCGACCCGCGGCGCCGACCGCATCGAGCCCGGAGGCGCACAGGCGGTTCAGCGTCTGACCCGGAACCGAGTCCGGCATGCCGGCGAGCAGCAACGCCATCCGCGCCACGTTGCGGTTGTCTTCGCCGGCCTGGTTAGCGCAGCCGAAATAGACCTCGTCGACCTGCGCCCAGTCGAGGTTGGGATGCCGCGCCATCAGCGCCTTGATCGGGGCGGCGCCCAGATCGTCAGCGCGCACCTTGGCCAGCGCCCCGCCGAAGCGGCCGATCGGGGTCCTCACGGCATCGCAAACAAACACATCACGCATTGAAACTCTCCCTATATGCCGCGTTTCATGGGCCGAGCGGCGCGAATTGATGGCGAGTTTTAGGAGCGCGCCCGCGGCAGGTCAAATGATCCGCGTGCACCAGCATCGCGTTCGCGCAAGGGCGGTCATGTCTGTCAAGCGGAGGTGATCGGGAACGGGACGGCCGGGGGTGGAAAACCGGGATAGAAACGGCAAACCGATAGGATCGGCACGCGGAATTTTGTATTTTGCGTGTCCCATGACCATCCAGCAGTCCATCCCCGCGCCACCAGAACCGATCCAGGACGCCGACAGGGCGAATGACAAGGCGGCCGACAGGACCGCAGACGCGGTGGCGCGCGTCACGCCGATGATGGAACAATACCTTGAGATCAAGGCCGCCAATCCCGGGCTGTTGTTGTTCTACCGGATGGGCGATTTCTACGAACTGTTCTTCGAGGATGCCGAAATCGCCTCGAAAACTCTCGGCATCGTACTGACCAAGCGCGGCAAGCATCAGGGGCTGGATATCCCGATGTGCGGCGTACCGGTGGAGCGCTCCGAGGATTATCTGCACCGGCTGATCTCGGCCGGCCATCGCGTCGCCGTATGCGAACAGACCGAAGACCCGGCCGCCGCCCGCGCCCGCGGCAACAAAAGCGTGGTGCGTCGGGGCGTGGTGCGACTGGTCACCCCGGGCACGCTCACCGAGGACACCCTGCTCGACGCCAGGGCCAACAATTATTTGCTGGCGATCGCGCGCGCCCGCGGTTCTGCCGGCGGCGACCGCATCGGGCTTGCCTGGATCGACATCTCGACGTCCGAGTTCATCGTCACGGAATGCGCGACCGGCGAACTGGCGGCGACGCTGGCGCGCATCAATCCCAACGAGGTCATCGTTACCGACGCGCTCTATGGCGACGCCGATCTGGGCGCACTGCTGCGCGAACTGCCGGCGGTGACGCCGCTGACGCGGGACTTCTTCGACAGCGCCACGGCGGAGCGGCGGTTGTGCGATTATTTCGCGGTCGCCACCATGGACGGGCTGAGCGCAATGTCGCGGCTGGAGGCTACCGCCGCCGCCGCGGCCGTTACTTATATCGAGCGCACGCAGGTCGGAAAGCGGCCGCCGCTTGCGCCACCGGCGCGCGAGGCCGCCGGCACCACGATGGCGATCGATCCTGCCACTCGCGCCAATCTCGAATTGACGCGCACGCTTGCCGGCGAGCGGCGCGGATCGCTGCTGGACGCGATCGACGGCACGGTGACGTCGGCGGGATCGCGCCTGCTCGCACAACGGCTCGCCGCACCGCTCACCGACAGTGCCGTGATCGCGCGCCGGCTCGATGCCGTCGGCACCTTTGTCGCCGATAGCGCCGTGCGCGACGAAATCCGCCACGTACTGCGCGCGGCGCCGGACATGTCGCGCGCGCTGGCGCGGCTGTCGGTCGGCCGCGGCGGTCCGCGCGATCTGGCGGGCCTGCGCGACGGCATCCTCGCCGCCGACCAGGCACTGGCGCTGCTCGCCCGGCTCCAGGCGCCGCCTCCGGAAATCGCCGGGATCGCCGAGGCGCTGCGCCGGCCGTCGCGCGAACTGGCGCGCGAATTCGAACGCGCGCTGGCCGAGCAATTGCCGCTGATCAAGCGTGACGGCGGCTTCGTCCGCGAGGGTTACGAAAGCGCGCTCGACGAGACCCGCAATTTGCGCGACGCCTCGCGCCTCGTCGTCGCCGCGATGCAAGCACGCTACGCCGAGCTGACATCCATCAAGGGCCTCAAGATCCGCCACAACAATGTGCTCGGTTATTTCGTCGAGGTGACCGCGCAGCACGGCGACAAGCTGATGAGCGCGCCGTTGAACGCGACCTTCATTCATCGCCAGACGCTGGCCGGCCAGGTCCGCTTCACGACATCGGAACTGGGCGAGATCGAAGCCCGGATCGCCAATGCCGGCGACCGCGCGCTCGGCTTGGAACTGGAGATTTTCGAGCGGCTCTCGGCGATGGTCACCGCTGCAGGCGAGGATTTACACGCCGCCGCCCATGGCTTTGCGCTGCTCGATGTCGCGACTGCGCTGGCGAAACTCGCGGTCGACGACAATTACGTTCGGCCCGAGGTCGACGGTTCACTCGGATTTGCCATCGAAGGCGGCCGGCATCCGGTGGTCGAACAGGCGCTGAAGCGCGACGGCCAGCCGTTCATCGCCAATGCCTGCGACCTGTCGCCAAGCCCGGCACAGAAGTCGGGGCAGATCTGGCTCATCACCGGTCCGAACATGGCGGGCAAGTCGACGTTCCTGCGCCAAAACGCACTGATCGCGCTGTTGGCGCAGATCGGCAGTTTCGTGCCGGCGACGCGCGCCCGCATCGGCATCGTCGACCGGCTGTTCTCGCGCGTCGGCGCCGCCGACGATCTCGCGCGCGGGCGCTCCACCTTCATGGTCGAGATGGTGGAGACCGCCGTCATCCTCAACCAGGCCGGCGAACGCTCGCTGGTGATCCTCGACGAAATCGGCCGCGGCACTGCGACGTTCGACGGCTTGTCGATCGCCTGGGCGGCGATCGAGCATTTGCACGAGTTCGAACCGTTGCCGGGCATTGTTCGCGACCCATTATCATGAGCTGACCGCGCTCGCCGCCAAACTGCCGCGGATGTTCAACGCCACCGTGCGCGTCAAGGAATGGCAGGGCGAGGTGGTGTTCCTGCACGAAGTGCTGCCGGGTTCGGCCGACCGCTCCTACGGCATCCAGGTGGCAAAGCTCGCAGGCCTGCCTGCACCGGTGATCGCGCGCGCCAAATCGGTATTGGCTAAACTGGAAGCACAGGACCGCGGCCAGACCGCACGCGCGCTGGCCGACGATCTGCCGCTGTTCGCGGTGCCGTCGCGCGCAGCGGCGGATAAGGCGCCGCCGAGCGAGGCCGAACAACTGATCGAAGCCGTGCGCGCGCTGCATCCCGACGAGATGTCGCCGCGCGACGCGCTCGAAGCGCTCTACGCGTTGCAGGCGAAGCTGCCGAAGCGGTAGTTCGCTGCCTTGCGAGGAATGTAGCCCGGATGAGCGAAGCGATATCCGGGAGTTTGCCAATGTTCTTTCCCCGATCTCGCTACGCTCGTCCGGGCTAAGGACTGTGATGTGCAATTGCACATCTGAGAATCTCGAGATTCCGGGTCTGGTCCTTCGGACCATCGGGGAATGACGGTGATGTCTTCACCGCGCCAGCTTTCGCCGCCCGTTCCACCATAGCGTCAGATTCCAGCTCACGCAGGTTGCCAGTGCCAGGCTCAGCGCCATCACGGAGCCGAATTGCAACGCCGTGGCGTGCAGTACGGCAATCGCCACACCGAACCCGAGCAGTCCCCAGCCGCCATTCGCAATCACGGCCGCGGTTGCGGGGCCGCCGATGCGCGGATGCAGGATCAGCATCATGCTGGTGAACACGACGGGAAATAGCGCGATGGTGCCACTGACCTTAGGGCCGACCCAACCCGACAGCGTGACCACCGTGCCCACCAGGGTCGCGACCAGCAAGGCGCGCAGCGGGATGTCATACCAGCGGCGCGTGATCAAGGGCATCCTGACGTGGCGGAAGCGCGCCATCGCCGGAATGCAAATCCCGAACGCGACGGCGTTGGCGAGGAGCCCGCCGGCGAGCGACCACTGGATCATGCGCGAGAGCGACGCCAGCGCGACCCAGACAACCGCTCCGGCGAACCAGCTGACCAGCGCGCCATGACGCTGCGCCAGCACCACATAGATCAGACCGAGCACGATGGTGACCGCGTTGATCGGCAGACTCGCCAGTGCGCCCTCGGCGATGAAGGCCGCGTCGTGATCGAGCGCGAGAAAGACGTAAGAGGGTCCCGCCGAAATCGGCAACGTCGCTACCAGCGCGCCGATCACAGGTCCTGATCTTTCGGTAATGACCGACGCCGACACCACGAACGCGGCGGTAATCGCCATGCGTAGTGCCAGCGTCAGGATAAAGGTGAGGTCGGGGGACATAATGGTTCGCGCAGACTTTGTTCTCCCTCCCCCCTTGCGAGGGAGGGGCGGGCCGGGACGTGAGCCGCAAACTCAGTGCTCGCGGACCCCCACCCCCGGCCTAGAGAGCGAGCGCAGCTCGCCTCGGACCCCGCAAGAGGAAGAGGAGCCACATCCCTTCACACCCGCTGCATCGACACCGAGACCTTCGGGCCGTTCTTGATGGTCTGGTAGACCACGCAATAGCGCTCGGTGAGTTTGAGCAGGAGATCGAGCTTGTCCTGCGGCGCCTCGGTTTCGACGTCGAAACGCAGCCGGATTTCTGCAAAGCCGACCGGCGCCTCCTTGTCGACGCCGAGCGTGCCGCGGAAGTCGAGATCGCCTTCCGCAACCACATGGCCGGCCTTCAGCGGCACCTCGATCGCGGTCGCCACCGACTTCAGCGTCACGCCGGCGCAGGCGACCAGGGCTTCCAGCAGCATGTCGCCGGAACACAGTTCAAGCCCCGATCCCCCCGTGGCCGGGTGCAGGCCGGCGACCGCCAAGGCGCGTCCAGTCTCGACCTTGCAGGCGATGCCATCGTTGTCGATCGAGCCCTTGGCTTTCAACGTGATCATCGCGGACTTCGGATCGGTCTTGTAGCGATCCTTGATCGGGGCCTGGGTGGCGCGGAGTGCGGCAGCGTCCATTTTTCTCTCTCCCGGAGTGATGCGTGATCGGATGTAAGGGGTCAGAGGGCCGGTGTCACCACCACAGCGCCTCGCCGGCGGTCGATTTGGCCTCGGTATCGGGCACGTTGCGGTCGAGCGAGCGATCGAGCGCGGTCAGCACTCGGCGCTTGAAATTGTCAAACAGGGGTGACTGGCGGTCGCGCGGCCGCGCCAGGTTGACATCGATCTGTTCGAACAGGCGCCCCGGCCGTGGCCGCATCACGAAGACCCGGTCGGCCAGCACCACGGCCTCATCGACGTCATGGGTAACCAGCACCAGGGTCGGCCGCGTGTCGGCCCACAGGTCCAGGAGATGATCCTGCAGGTCGCGACGGGTGAAGGCATCGAGCGCTGAGAACGGCTCGTCGAGCAGCAGCACTTCCGGCTGCGGCACCAGCGCGCGCGCGATCGCGACGCGTTGCGCCTGGCCGCCGGACAGTTCGCGCGGCCAGGCATCGGCCTTGTCGGCAAGGCCGACCCGCGCCAGCGCGCGGGCGACCCGCTCGCGGCGAACATCCGAGGGCAGGTCCGACAGGCCGAAGCCGATGTTGTCGGCGACGCTGAGCCACGGCAACAGCCGCGGCTCCTGGAAGATAATGCCGATCTTGGGGTGCGGCGCCGATATCACCGCGCCGTCGAGCGTCACGGTGCCCGAGGTGGCACGGTCAAGGCCGGCGACGGCGCGCAGCAGCGTGGATTTTCCGCAGCCGGAGCCGCCGATGATGGCGACGATCTCGCCCAGCCTGATCTCGGCCGAAAAGCGCGCCAGCGCGTTGACGCCATTGGGGTAGGTTTTACTGAGGCGATCCAGTACCAGCATCAGGCCGCTCCGCTTTGGCGGCCGAACGCGTCCTGCCAGCGCAACAATGGCGCAAAGGCGATTTCAATCAGCCAGTCGGTGGTCTTGCCCAGGATCGCGAAAATCACGATCGCCGCCAGGATCTGCGCGGGCTTGCCGAGCTGCTGGCCGTCGATCAGGAGATAGCCGAGCCCTTCCGACGCCCCCATGAATTCCGCGGCAACAACGAACATCCAGCCCAGCCCGAGCCCGACCCGCAGGGCCACCACATAGGCCGGCAATACCGCGGGCAGCAGGATGCGGCGGATCATCGCCGGCCCGCTGAGGCGAAAGGTGCGGCCGACTTCGACGATCTTGCGATCGACCGCCATGATCGCGCCCATCACGCCGAGATAGACCGGAAAAAACACCCCGGTTGCGATCAGCGCGATTTTCGAGGTCTCGAAAATCCCGAGCCACAGGATGAACAGCGGCACCCAGGCGATCGAAGGTATCGCGCGCAGCGCCTGCACGGTCGGATCGAGCAGCCGGCGCGCCAGTCCCCAATAGCCGGAGACGGCGCCGAGCAGTGTGCCGGCGACCACGCCGAGGCCGAAGCCGGCGAATACCCGCGTCAACGTCGCGACAATATGGCGGATCAGTTCACCGCTCCGCGCCAGTTCGACAATGGTGGCGAAAATCTTCGTCGGCGGCGGCACCAGGCGACCATTCGACAGCCCGAACCGGACCGCGAGTTCCCAGGCCAGCGCCAATCCGACCGGCAGCAGCAATCCCAGCGCCGGCCGAGCCCAACGCCGCAGGCGGCCGATGGACGGGGACGTCGCGACCGGTTCGGCCTTTTCGAGTGCGGATAGTTGAACCGTCATGGCCATAGCAAGAATGCTTCCCGGTCAGAATTGCAAGGTGGAGCGCATGAGACAGAACGGCCCCGCCTGAAGGCCGCTCTTTTCGCTTTCTCCCCTTGCGGGAGAAGGTGGCGGCCGAAGGCTGTCGGATAGCCGCAATACGATAGGCCGCGACTCCTCGCCCGTCTCGCATCTAACGGTGCGAGCCACCCTCTCCCACAAGGGGAGAGGGAAAACAACGCCCCTTAGTTCGTCGGCAGCGGGACCTGATCATCGATCAGCCCGTCGAGCGCGGCCTTGACGTCGACCTTGGCGTCGATCACGCCCGCCTGCTGCAGCGCCAGCCCCGCTGCAAGGATCGATTCGCGTTGCGGCGCGCCGATGCGGTTATGGGTAAGCTCGGTGCGCTCCTTGAGCTGCTTGTCGACCACGGTGTCGGGCAGTTTGGTCACCGCGATGAAGGTCTGCTTCAGGTCGTCATAATTCGCCACCGAATATTTGCGCGTTTCCTCATAGGTGGCGAGCACGCGGCGAACGACGTCGGGATGATCCTTCAGGAATGCCTCGCGCACGTTGAGAATGCCCCAGGTATTGGCGGCCGGATCCCGAAAGAACAACTTGGCGCCGTCCTCGATTTCCGCCTGCGCCATCATCGGGTCGAGTCCGGCCCACGCATCGACATCGCCCCGTATCAGCGCGGTCTTGCCGTCGGCGTGCTGCAACAGCACCGGCGTGATGTCCTTTTCGCTCATGCCGGCGCCGAGCAGCGCGCGCACCAGGAAGATATGCGGGTCGGTGCCGCGGGTCACCGCGACGCGCTTGCCCCTGAGATCGGCGACCGTGGCGATCCTGGAATCCTTGGTCGTGACCAGCGCCGTCCATTCCGGACGCGAGAAAATATAGACCGACTTTATCGGGTTGCCGTTGATCCGCGCCACCAGCGCCGCGGAACCTGCGGTCGAGCCGAAATCGATCGAGCCGGCGTTGAGGAATTCGAGCGCCTTGTTGGAACCGGCCGACTGCACCCAGACGACGCTGATGCCGTCCTTGGCGAATTCCTTCTCCAGCAGCCCTTTCTGCTTGAGAATCATCGACACCGGATTGTAGGTCGCCCAGTCGATGCGAATTTCCTTGAGCGCATCCGCGGCGGACGCCCAGCCGGGTATCAGCGTCCAGACGGTAAAAAGCGCCGCCAACGCGCGCCGGGAAATTTTTGGCATGGCTGATCCTCCTGATTGATTTTCTGAAAACGATTTTTATTTCAATGAGTTATGGGGGTACGTCAACGAGAAAATACGTGCGCCCGGAGTGCGGTGACGAGAACGGCATTGCTCAAAAACGGCCAAACGCAGCATGGAGCTGCTGTTCGGCCACAATGTCCCGTGACAGCACCGGCGGCGTCCGATATCGGGATAGTTCATGGACAGCGTTGTGACCGAGGCCCGCCGGGAAGCGGATGAACGTTTCGATACCGCGCGTATCTCCGCCGCGATCGTCGCGCTCGCCGAAAAACATGCCGGACGCGAGGATGTGTTCCGCGCCGCACTGGCGCAGTTGTTGAAGGCCGAGCTGACCGCGGCGCGGGCCACCGCGCAAGCCATTCTGCTGAAGGATCGTCACGGCCGGCATTGCGCCGAGCGGCTGTGTTTCGTCCAGGACGAGATCATCCGCATCCTGTTTACCGCGGCGACGCGGCATCTTTATCGCTCGCCGATCCCCTCCGGCGCCGAGCGCATGGCGGTCGTCGCCACCGGCGGCTACGGACGCGGGCTGATGGCGCCGGAATCCGACATCGATCTGTTGTTCATCCTGCCCTACAAGCAAACCGCCTGGGGCGAGCAGGTCGCGGAAGCCATTCTCTATTGCCTGTGGGACATGGGGCTGAAGGTCGGTCACGCCACCCGTTCGGTGGACGAATCGATCCGGCAGGCGCGCGGCGACATGACGATCCGCACCGCGATCCTGGAGACGCGCTTTCTGACCGGCGACAAGCCGCTGTACGACGAGTTGGTCGACCGCTTCGACAAGGAAGTCGTGCAGGGCACCGCTGCCGAGTTCGTCACCGCCAAGCTCGCCGAGCGCGAGGAGCGCCACCGCCGCGCCGGGCAATCCCGCTATCTGGTCGAGCCCAACGTCAAGGACGGCAAGGGCGGATTGCGCGACCTGCACACGCTGTTCTGGATCGCGAAATATGTCTACCGGGTGCGCGAGACCGACGAACTGCTCGAGCACGGCGTGTTCGACGCGCAGGAGTACCGCACCTTCCGGCGCTGCTCGGACTTCCTGTGGTCGGTACGTTGCAACATCCACTTCTTCTCGGGTCGTCCCGAAGAGCGGCTGTCGTTCGACCTGCAGCGCGAAATCGCGATCCGGCTCGGTTACACCTCACATCCGGGAATGCAGGACGTCGAGCGCTTCATGAAGCACTACTTCCTGATCGCCAAGGATGTCGGCGATCTCACCGCGATCCTGTGCGCCAAGCTGGAGGACCAGCAGGCCAAGCCGGCGCCGGTGCTGAGCCGCATGATGGCGAGGCTGCGGCCGAGCGTGAAGGCGCGGCGGGTGCCCGACAGCGACGATTTCATCGTCGACAACAACCGCATCAACCTCGCCGCGCCCGACGTCTTCAAGCAGGACCCCGTCAACCTGATCCGGATCTTCCGCCTCGCGCAGAAGAACAATCTGGCGTTCCATCCGGACGCGATGCGCACCGTGACCCGGTCGCTGAAGCTCATCAACGCCCCGCTGCGCGAGAATCCGGAAGCCAACCGGCTGTTCATGGAGATCCTGACCTCGAACGACGCCGAGATCGTGCTGCGGCGGATGAATGAGACCGGCGTGCTCGGCCACTTCATTCGCGCCTTCGGCAAGATCGTGTCGATGATGCAGTTCAACATGTATCATCACTACACGGTGGACGAGCACCTGATACGCTGCGTCGGCTACCTGCAGGAGATCGAGCGCGGCGGCAACGACGAGTTCGTCGTCGCCAGCGACCTGATGCGCAAGATCCGACCCGAGCATCGCGCGGTGATCTACATCACCACGCTGTTGCACGACATCGCCAAGGGCAGGCCCGAGGATCACTCGATCGCGGGCGCGAAAGTGGCGCGCCGGTTGTGCCCGCGGCTCGGCTTCAATGCCGCCGACACCGAGTTGATCGCCTGGCTGATCGAGCAGCACCTGACGATGTCGACGGTAGCGCAGTCGCGCGACCTTTCGGACCGCAAGACCATCGAGAATTTCGCCGCCGTCGTGCAGTCGGTCGAGCAGATGAAGCTGCTGACGATCCTGACCACCGCCGACATCCGGGGCGTCGGCCCCGGCGTCTGGAACGGCTGGAAGGCGCAGCTGTTGCGGACGCTGTATTACGAAACCGAACCGGTGCTCACCGGCGGTTTCTCCGAGGTCAACCGCGCGCAGCGCATCGCCATGGCGCAATCGGAATTTCGCGCGGCCTTTGCCGAATGGCCGGAGCAGGAACTCAATTCCTATATCTCGCGGCACTATCCGGCGTACTGGCTCAAGGTCGAACTGCCCCGCAAGATTCGTCACGCCCGTTTCATCAAGGCCAACGAAACCGCCGGCCACAAGCTCGCCATCAATGTCGGTTTCGACGAGGCGCGCGGCGTCACCGAGCTGACCATTCTGGCGGTCGACCATCCCTGGCTGTTGTCGATCATCGCCGGCGCCTGCGCCTCGGCGGGCGCCAACATCGTCGACGCCCAGATCTACACCACCACCGACGGCCGCGCGCTCGATACCATCGCGATCACGCGCGAATACGACCGCGACGAGGACGAAGGGCGGCGCGCGACGCGGATCGGCGAAATGATCGAGCACGTGCTGGAAGGCAAGTTGCGCTTGCCCGAGGCGGTGGCGCGCCGTGCCTCCGGACGCGGCAAGGCACGGCCGTTCGTGGTCGAGCCGGAAGTGATCATCAACAACCAGTGGTCGGACCGCTACACGGTGATCGAGGTATCCGGCCTCGACCGGCCCGGCCTGCTGTATCAACTGACCACCGCGATCTCGAAGCTGAACCTCAACATCGCGTCCGCCCACGTCGCGACGTTCGGCGAGCGCGCCCGCGACGTATTCTACGTCACCGACCTGCTCGGCGCGCAGATCAACGCCCCGACGCGGCAGGCAGCGATCAAGAGCGCGCTGATCCACCTGCTGGTCAACGATGAGGATGCGGCCAAACCGGCGGCATGATCCGCGCCGGGCGGCCGATCAAGGGCCTCTTTAATGGCTTCCCCGACGCCGGCTGGCTGGCGTCAGGGATACCGCGACCGTCAGCCGCAGGATCCCGTTCGTGCAGGCGGCGGCGGCCGCAATCGCGCTAATTCTGCTGTTACTGGCGCAAGGCCGCATCCCTTGGGTCCGACCTTGCCTTGCAATGCAACACCCGTTCCGCCAGTATCCGGCCAACGACGGCGCCCGGCCGGGACTCGCATGATTTCCCCGGGACCACGACCGTCGACACAATCACACACACGAGGAAACAACGACATGAGGAATGGGATTTTCCGCCTGCTGACCGGCGCCGCCGTCGCGATCGCGCTGTCGGCAACATCGGCCTACGCGCAAAAGAAATACGATAGCGGCGCGAGCGACACCGAGATCAAGATCGGCCAGACCGTGCCGTTCAGCGGACCGGCGTCCGCCTACGCGACCATCGGCAAGGCCCAGGCGGCCTACATCAAGATGGTCAACGATCAGGGCGGTGTGAACGGCCGCAAGATCAATCTGATCCAGTACGACGACGCCTATAGCCCGCCCAAGGCCGTCGAGCAGATTCGCAAGCTGGTCGAGAGCGACGAGGTGCTGCTGACCTTCCAGATCATCGGCACGCCCTCGAACGCGGCGGTCCAGAAATATCTCAATACGAAAAAGGTGCCGCAGCTGTTCGCGGCAACCGGAGCGTCCAAATTCACCGATCCGAAGAACTTTCCCTGGACGCTTGGATTCAACCCCAACTACTTCGTCGAGGGCCGGATCTACGGCCAGTACATTCTCAAGAACTATCCTAACGCCAAGGTCGGCGTGCTCTATCAGAACGACGATCTCGGCAAGGACTATTTGAACGGCCTCAAGGCCGGTCTCGGCGACAAGGCCGCCACCATGGTGGTCGCCGAGGCTTCCTATGAGGTCGCCGATCCGACCGTCGATTCGCAGATCCTCAAATTGAAGGACGCCGGTGTGGACCTGCTGTTCAGCGCGTCGACGCCGAAGCAGGCCGCCCAGGCCATCAAGAAGAACGCCGAACTCGGCTGGCAGCCGGTGCACATCGTCGACATCAACGCCACCTCGGTCGGCGCCGTGCTGAAGCCGGCGGGACTGGAAGCTTCCAAGGGCGTGATCAGCGTCAACTACGGCAAGGATCCGCTGGACCCGACCTGGAAGGACGACGCCGGCATGAAGAGGTATTTCGACTTCATGGCGAAGTACTATCCCGAGGGCGACAAGGATTCGAGCTTCAACACCTATGGCTACAGCACGACGCAGCTCCTGATTCACGTTCTCAAGCAGTGCGGCGACGACCTGACCCGCGAGAACGTGCTGAAGCAGGCCACCAACCTGAAGAACGTTCAGCTTGACCTGGCGCTGCCCGGAATCGTCGGCAACACCACGCCGAATGATTACCGGGTCAACAAGCAGCTCCAGATGATGAAGTTCAACGGCGAACGCTGGGAACTGTTCGGCCCGATCATCGAGGACACCGGCGCAGCCGGTTGAGCGGGTTTTGTCGCGCTTGCGAGCCGGACCAGAACCGGTTCCCAACACTCTCGTCATGCCCGGCCCTGTGCCGGGCATTGACGTCTTGCGGCCTCGCCCGAGCGGTAACGTTAAGCCCATCTAAACGCCATTTTTATCAGCCACTTGGCGGCGCGTCGCGGGATTACGATTAACCATCGTTTAACACGGTTTTAAACCCGACCCGCTAGTCTGCCGAGGGTTACGGCGTGGGCGTGGGCGTATGGCGTTGGGACGAAAAAAAAGCGGTGGGCGCAAGGAGCCGCTGTTCGGGCTCGCCGCCTCGCTTTCGGAGTTACGTCTCAATCCTGCCGACCGGATCCCGAACGGCGACAGCAAGCCGAAGAAATCATCCGCCAAACGCAAGGCCGATAGCGGTGACGATGAGCCGCCCGCCGAGCGCAAGCCGCGCGCGAGCCGCGGCGGGCCGGCGCGGCGTTCGAAATCCCGCATCGGTTCCGTGCTTTATCGCCTCGCCTATTGGGGCGCCGTGCTCGGACTGTGGGCCGCGATCGCCGTGGTCGGCGTGGTGGTCTGGGTCGGCGCGCATCTGCCGCCGATTCAGTCGTTGGAAATTCCGAAACGGCCGCCGACGATCCAGATCACCGGCCTCGGCGGCAGCGTGCTGGCAACGCGCGGCGAAATGGCGGGCGCCAATGTCGCGCTGAAGGATCTTCCGCCCTATCTGCCGAAGGCGTTCATTGCGATCGAGGACCGGCGATTCTATTCGCATTACGGCGTCGACCCGCTCGGCATCCTGCGCGCGGCGGTCGCCAATATCGTGCATCGCGGCGTTTCGCAGGGCGGTTCGACGCTGACCCAGCAGCTCGCCAAGAACCTGTTTTTGACGCAGGAGCGCACCTTCCAGCGCAAGCTGCAGGAAGTCGAGCTCGCGCTTTGGCTGGAACGCAAGCATTCCAAGACCGAGATTCTCGAACTCTATCTCAACCGGGTTTACTTCGGTTCCGGCGCCTACGGCGTCGAAGCGGCGGCGGAACGCTATTTCGGGAAGTCCGCGAAGAACGTCACGCTGGCCGAGGCTGCGATGCTCGCGGGCCTGGTCAAATCGCCGTCGCGACTGGCGCCCAACCGCAATCCCGAAGGCGCCGAAAAGCGCGCCCAGGTCGTGCTCGCCGCAATGGCCGACGCCAAATTCATTACCGAGGCGCAGGCGCAAGCCTCGATCGGCCATCCCTCCTACAACGTTAAACCGGCCGGCGCCGGCACCGTCAATTATGTCGCGGACTGGATCGGCGAGGTGCTCGACGATCTCGTCGGGCAGGTCGACCAGAATATCGTGGTCGAGACCTCGATCGATCCGAAGCTGCAGAGCATCGCCGAGGCCGCGGTGATCGACGAACTCGCGGCCAAGAGCGTGAAGTTCAACGTCAGCCAGGGTGCACTGGTGGCGATGACCCCCGATGGCGCGGTGCGCGCCATGGTCGGGGGCCGCAATTACAGCGACAGCCAGTTTAACCGGGCCGTGACCGCCAAGCGCCAGCCGGGTTCGGCGTTCAAGCCGTTCGTTTACCTGACGGCGATCGAGGCGGGTCTCACGCCGGACACGATCCGGCAAGACGCGCCGGTCAACGTCAAGGGCTGGAAGCCCGAGAACTTCGAGCATGAATATCTCGGCGCGGTGACGCTGACGCAGGCGCTGGCGATGTCGCTCAACACCGTTGCGGTGCGACTCGGCCTCGAGGTCGGCCCCAAGAACGTGGTGCGCACCGCGCATCGGCTCGGTATTTCTTCGAAACTCGAGGCCAACGCCTCGATTGCGCTGGGGACGTCGGAAGTATCGCTCACCGAACTGGTCGGCGCTTACGTGCCGTTCTCCAATGGAGGACTGGGCGTCAGCCCACATGTCGTACTCAGGATCCGCACCGCCGAAGGCAAGGTGCTGTATGCGCGGCCGTCCGATCAGCTCGGCCAGGTGATCGATCCCCGCAACGTCGGCATGATGAACACCATGATGCAGGAGACCTTGCTCAGCGGCACCGCGCGCAAGGCGGAACTGCCGGGCTGGATGGCCGCCGGCAAGACCGGCACCAGCCAGGATTTCCGCGACGCCTGGTTCATCGGCTACACCGCCGACCTCGTGACCGGCGTCTGGCTCGGCAACGACGATAACTCGCCGACCCGCAAGGCAACCGGCGGCGGCTTGCCGGTCGAAGTCTGGACCCGTTTCATGCGCGCGGCCCATCAGGGCGTCGCGGTCGCCGCCCTGCCCTATTCGCAAGTGCCGGGGCCATTTTCGAACCTGGCGCAAGCCGCCTCCCAGGTCAGTGCGCCGTCGGCCGCGCCGGCATCGCTGGCACCGTTCCCTGGGACAGCGTCGAACCGTCCGGCGCCGCCGCGCGGTTCAGTCCGCCCGGAGGCGGATGCGGGACTTGACGGCTGGCTGATGCAGCGGCTGTTCGGACGGTAATGGCAGGCGTTGCGTCGGCAACGCATCTGCGCATCAGTGTCGCCGGTCACCGTCCGCAAAGGCGGGCGGACCCCGTATTCCAGAGCGCCCAGATTTAACTGGAACGGCCGAACATACTGGATACCCCGCCTATGCGGGGTATGACGGCGGTGACGATCATGCGCGGGTACGACACTTAATCCTGGATGCCGTAACGGTGCAGGTCGTTGCCATGCGTATCGAGCCAGCGCTTGGCGCGTTCGACGTCATCGCAGACCTTGTCGACCACCCGCCAGAACCGCGGCGAATGATTCATTTCGACCAGATGCGCCACTTCGTGAGCGGCGAGGTAGTCCAGCACGTGCGGCGGTGCGAGGATCAGCCGCCACGAGAACGAGAGCGACCCCGCCGAGGTGCAGGAACCCCAACGGCTCGACTGATCGCGGATCGAGAGCCGCTTGACGCGCACGCCCAGCGCCCGGGCATAAGTTTGTACCGCCTCCTGCAAATCGTTGCGGGCTTCGCGCTTCAGATAGTCGTTCACCCGCCGCTCGATATGTTCGGCGCTGCCTGCCACACAGAGAACCCGCTCGCCGCTGTCGCGCGTTTCCGGCCACACCGTTCCGCGCACGCCGGCGCGGTGCACGATCCGATGCCCGACACCACGAATCGGCACCACGGTGCCCGGAAGAAACGGTGCAGCCTTCGGCAATCGGCCAAGGCGCGCCGCGATCCAGCCGCCGTGACGCTGCGCGAAGTCCTTGGCCTCCGCAAGTGTGCCGCGCGGCGGCATCGTGAGGATCGCTTCGCGATCGCTGGGATGAATCCGCAGCGTGTAGCGCCGCGCGCGGCGGTGCCGGCGCAGGCGAATTGAATAGATTTGAGAGCCGTGTTTGACGAGTAGAGTCGAAGGTTCGGCGGGCCGCCGATAAAGGAGGGCGCGAGTGGCCATGTCTGCAAGTCCGGGGATTAGAATTTCTCCCCGATTCTGCCATATCCGACGCCAGTGAAATCGTTCGGCGGAAAAACAAATCATTTGCCCAATATACAGGGGCAAATCGGCAATGGGCCTCTACAGGATGGGGCTGGAACAAAAATTTCTGACGAAAAAGACCCCAGGAGCAATGAATTGAATTAGGAATCCAAATTCATTCTTTGTGGAACCCAGAATTGGCTAATTTCCTCGTGTTATTCAGACAGTTACTTGCCCCCCCAAATCAGCACCGCACCGTCGAATGCGGTGTTCGCCGACCGAAACAGCCCGAATGCGACGCTTTATTCGGCTGCTCGCGCCAAAGACGACATTCCATTCGCCGACGAGGTCATGAAATCGTTGATGCGCGGCACGATTTCCGATTTGAAACGCGATCCGTTGAACACGCCGTAGTGTCCGACGCCTTTTTGTACGTAATGCACCCGGCGATGATCGGGAATTCCGGTGCATAGCGCGTGCGTCGCTTCGGTTTGGCCGAGGCCGGAGATGTCGTCGTTCTCGCCTTCCACCGTCATCAATGCCACGCGCGTGATCTTCGACGGCTCGACCGGCTTGCCGCGGTGAGTCATCTCGCCTTTCGGCAGCGCATGTTTGACGAAAACCAGATCGACGGTCTGCAGGTAATACTCTGCCGTGAGGTCCATCACCGCGAGATACTCGTCATAGAAGTCACGGTGCTTGTCGACGAGGTCGCCATCGCCCTTCACAAGGTTCTTGAACAGGTTCTTGTGCGCGTCCATGTGGCGATCAAGGTTCATGCTGATGAAGCCGTTAAGCTGCAGGAAGCCCGGATAGACGTCACGCATCACGCCAGGGTGAGGAAACGGCACCTTGGAAATCACGTGGCTACGGAACCAGTCGATGCCGCGCTCGGCGGCGAGGTTGTTGACCGCCGTCGGATTGCGCCGCGTATCGATCGGGCCGCCCATCAGCGTCATCGAGACCGGAACATAGGGATCCTGTTCGGCTTCCATCACGGACACTGCCGCAACCACCGGCACCGAAGGCTGGCATACTGCGATCACATGCATGTTGCCGCCCAGCGCATGCAGCATCTCGATGAGGTAATCGACGTAGTCTTCGAGATCGAAGCGGCCCTCGGCGAGCGGCACCATCCGCGCATCGGACCAGTCGGTGATGTAGACCTCATGGGTCGGCAGAAAGGCCTCGACCGTACCGCGCAACAGCGTCGCATAATGGCCGGACATCGGCGCGACGATCAGCACGCGCGGCTGCGGGGCGCGCAATGGCCGCGTCAGTTTGCGATCGAAGTACAACAGGCGGCAGAACGGCTTTTCCCAGACCACGCGGATATCGACCGGGGTACGGACACCGTTGACCTCGGTGTCGTGGAGGCCCCATTCGGGCTTGCCGTAACGGCGTGTCGTGCGCTCGAACACCTCGCAGCCGGCGGCGATCGATTTCCCGAATTCGGTATGCGACCAGGGGTTCAGCGGATTCTGAAACAGAATCTTGGTGGCATCGGTGACCGCGCGCGCCGGGTTGAGCGAAGCGTGCGCCATTTCGTACATCCAGTAGATCGGCGTCGTAAGCGCCGGGCTGCCTTCCGCCACCAGCGGCGGTGCTCCGCCAAACTCACCAATCGCCATCTATTCAGATCCCTTTCGCATCGCAGCATAGTGCCGAATGCGTAATAATGCGTCAATGCACAGATCACTATATATGCGGCCGCTGCTGCCAAAGCCCGCAATTTCACGGGATAAGTGGCCTATTCGCCACCCTGGATCAGCGACCCATGCCGGCGCGCGCTGCGCAAAAGTGCAAGGAATATCGCAAACGACGCCATAAACAGCACCACGTTGATGGCCAGCGCCCACACCATCAGGTCGGCGCGGAACACGTGGTCGATCAATAGCGCGCGCATACCCTCGAACACATAGGTCGGCGGCAGCGCCCAGGCAACGTACTGCAGCCAGTGCGGCAACACCGAGACCGGGTAATAGATACAGGCCAGCGGCATGATGCCGAACATCATCGTCCAGACGATGCTCTCCGCGCCGAGCCCGTTGCGCAGCACCAGACCCGAGACGAAAATCCCGATCGACCAGCTTGTGAAGATCAGATTGCAGAAGAACGCGATCAGCGGCAGTCCGATGCCGTAAAAATTGAAGTCGAAGAAAAACAGCGCCAGCAGCGTCATCGGTATCACGCCGATCGCCAGCCGGATCAGGCTCATGATCATCAGCGAGATCAGGAACTCGATCGGCTTGAGCGGGCTCATCATCAGGTTGCCGAGGTTGCGCGCCCACATCTCCTCGAGAAAGGAGATCGAAAAGCCGAGCTGACCGCGAAACAGAATGTCCCACAGGATCACGGCGCCGATCAGCGAACCGCCGGCGCGGGCGAAAAAACCCGATGTCTGCGCGATGTAGATTTGCAGAAATCCCCAGGTGATGATCTGCAGCGCCGGCCAGTAGATCAGCTCCAACAGCCGCGGCCACGACGACATCAGCAGATACCAATAGCGCATCACCATCGCGGCGATGCGGTGCGGCGCGATGCCGCGCTGGGCGACGAGACCGCTCATGGCGCGATCTCCTGCGCGCGGCCGCGCGCGACGTCGAGAAACACCTCTTCAAGTGTGGTGCGGTTGTAGCGGGCCATGATCCTGTCCGGGCTATCGTCGTCCTCGACGCGGCCACGCTTCATGATGATGACGCGGTCGCATAACCGCTCCACCTCCAGCATGTTGTGCGACGCCAGCAGGATCGTTGCGCCCCTGGCCTTGCGATAGGTCTCTAGATGCTGGCGGATCCAGTCGGCGGTGTCGGGATCGAGCGAGGCCGTCGGCTCGTCGAGCAGCAGCAGCTCGGGCCGGTTGATCAGCGCCTTGGCCAACGCGACGCGCGTCTTCTGCCCGGCGGAGATCTTGCCGTTGGCGCGGTCGAGGAAGTCTCCGAGATCGAGATCGGCGGCGAGTTCCGCGATACGCTCGCGCAAATCGGGCACGGCATACAGGCGGCCGAAGATGGTGAGATTCTGCCGCACCGTGAGCCGCATCGGCATATCGACGTAGGGGCTTTCGAAATTCATCCGGCCCAGCACGTCGGCGCTTTGGTCGGGCATCGAGCAGCCGAGCACCTGGATACGCCCGGAGGTCGGCAGCACCAGCCCCATGATCATCGCGATGGTGGTGGTTTTGCCGGCGCCGTTGCCGCCGAGCAGTCCGGTGATGCTGCCGCGCGCGATCCGGAACGAAACGTCATCGACGGCGCGGGTCGTCTTGTAGAGCTTGACGAGGCGGGCGACCTCGATCGCCGCAGATCCTTCCGGATCGGCCGCGGATAACCCGGAGGCAGATGTGTCATAGCGCAACATAACGAACCGTTCATTGGGCCATCGCCGCCGCCGGCGCAAGGCCCGAGAGCAGACCTCACGTTGAGGTCAACCTGTGGGCAGCCGGACCAAGCTGGTTTGTGATCGAGACGCCGCGCGGCTAAGCTCAGGCATGACCGACGCCGCAGCCTCCGATTTTCGTCATCCACGACGCTATGTCCGGCTGGACACGATCCTGCGGCTGCGCTGGCTCGCGGTGCTCGGCCAGCTCACGGCGATTTTCATCGTGATGCAGGCCCTCGAATTCGACGTCGAGGTTATCCCCTGCCTTGCCATCATCGGCTTGTCCGCCCTGCTCACGCTTGCGCTGCAGATGACATTCAATCCGATGCAGCGGCTGGCGCCGGCTTATGCGGCGGCTCTATTGGCGCTGAACATCATCGAGCTCGCCGGGTTGCTGTTTTTCACCGGCGGGCTGGAGAATCCATTTTCATTTCTGTTTCTGGCGCCGGTTCTGATTTCGGCGACGGCGTTGCCGATCCGCCTGACGATCGCGCTCGGCGTGCTGGCGATCGTCTGCGCTTCGCTGCTGGTGTTCATCCATCTCCCGCTGCCGTGGGACGCCGACGATCCGCTGGTACTGCCGGCGATCTATCTGTTCGGGGTCTGGCTCTCGATCGTGGTCGCCATCGGCGTCACCAGCCTTTACGCGTTCCAGGTGGCCGAGGGCGCCCGCCAGCTCTCCGATGCGCTCGCCGCCACCGAACTGGTGCTGGAGCGTGAGCAGCATCTCACACAAATTGACGGCCTGGCCGCCGCGGCGGCCCACGAACTCGGAACCCCGCTCTCGACCATCGTCCTGATCTCGCGCGAACTCGAGCGGGTGCTGCAGGACAACAGCCCGCTGGCCGGCGACGTCAAGACCCTGCGCGAACAGGCGCAGCGCTGCCGGGACATCCTGGCAAAGATCACCCAATTGTCGGCGAGCGGCGCCCCGTTCGATCGCATGCCGCTGTCGACGCTGATCGAGGAAGCCGTCGCGCCGCATCGGGGATTCGACGTGGCGATCAAGGTACGGATCGCGGTCGCCGCCACGCCCGAGCCCATCGGCATGCGCAACCCGGCGATCCTGTATGGCGTCGGCAACATCCTGGAAAATGCCGTCGACTTCGCGCGGTCCACGGTGGAGGTCAACGCGGCATGGTTCAACGAAACGGTCGAGATCGTGATTTCCGACGACGGCCCCGGGATTGCGCCCGACGTGCTGAAGCGGATCGGCGAACCCTATCTGTCACGTCGACGCAACGCCGATGAGGCGCAGGGCGGACATACCGGTCTCGGCCTCGGCGTATTTATCGCCCGCACGCTGCTCGAGCGCACGGGCGCCAACGTTCTGTTCGTAAACCGGACCTTTCCCGACCACGGCGCGGTGGTCCAGATCACCTGGCCGCGCAGTCGTTTCGAGGCCGGCAGCATCTCGACCGAGCCGGCACCTTAGATTACCTTCAAATCCGGTGGGACCGGACCGGAACGGACCTTATTAGACGTTATTCGGCCTTGGCATCGGAGATTGCGACGCCCTATGATGCGTCGTTCGACATGAGGATGACCAACCGTGACCGCCATCGCCGAACTAAATGATTATTCCGATCGCTCACTGCTGATCGTGGAAGATGACAAGCCCTTCCTGGAGCGACTGTCGCGCGCCATGGAAACCCGTGGCTTCACCGTCACGTCCTGCGACAGCGTGTCCGACGGCTTGACGCAAATCGGCCGGTCCGCGCCTGCCTTTGCGGTCGTCGATTTGCGACTCGGCGACGGCAACGGCCTCGACGTGGTGTCGGCGCTGAAGCGCAAGCGCCCCGACGCCCGGGCGATCGTGCTGACCGGTTACGGCAACATCGCCACCGCCGTCACCGCGGTGAAGATGGGCGCGGTGGATTATCTCTCAAAGCCCGCCGACGCCGACGATGTCGTGGCGGCCCTGCTCGCGAGTGGCACCGAGAAATCGGAGCTGCCGCACAATCCGATGTCGGCCGACCGTGTGCGCTGGGAGCATATCCAGCGCATTTACGAGATGTGCAACCGCAACGTCTCCGAAACCGCGCGGCGACTGAACATGCATCGCCGCACGCTGCAGCGCATCCTCGCCAAGCGGGCGCCGCGATAATCCCTCGTTTCAGGCGGGATCTTCGCCCGGCAACGGCCGTCGGAGCATGATTCGGAAAAGTGGAAACCGGTTTTCCGAAAAAAATCATGCTCAAACAAGGAGACTAGACCGGGTTCCGATTCCCGGCGATCGGAACTTGATCCAGCGAAAAAATCTCCCTTGCGATGGTGGTTTCCTCGCTGGTGGGAATCACGCGAATTTCGACTGCGCTGGCGGCCGAGCTAACCACATCGGCCGACTTGTCGTTTGCCGAGGGGTCCAGTTCGACGCCGAGCCAACGCAACCTGCCGCAGACCAGCTTGCGCACTTTGGCGGCGTGCTCGCCGATACCGCCGGTGAAAACCAGACAATCCATTCCCTCCAGCGTAAGGGCCATGGCACAGACCGCCTTGGCAACTTCGAATGCGAACAGGTCGACGGCCTCGGCCGCGCGCGGATCGTCGCTCATCAGCAGCGTTCGCATATCGCTCGAAATGCCGGAAACGCCCGACAGACCGGACTTGCGATACAGCAGCTGCTCAAGTTCCTCCGCGGACATGCCGCGCTCGCGCTGCAGATAAAGCAAGATGCCGGGATCGATGGTTCCGCAGCGCGTACCCATCATTACTCCGTCGAGCGGCGTGAAGCCCATGGTGGTGTCAAAGCTCCGCCCGTCGCGCATCGCACACAGGCTCGAGCCGCTGCCGAGATGGGCGACCACGGTTCGCTTGGCGGCGAGGATCGGCGAAATCTCGCGTAATTTTCCCGCAATGAATTGATATGACAGGCCGTGGAAGCCGTAACGCCTGATGCCGTCCTCCTCGCAGCTGCGAGGCAGCGCGAAGCGGCTCGCCGGAGGGGTGAGCCCGGCGTGAAACGCCGTATCGAAACACCCGACCTGCATCATATCCGGACGACGCGACAGCAGTATCCGTGCCGGCAACAGACAGGCTTCCTGATGCAAGGGCGCCATCGGTGTCAGAAGCGCCAACTGCTCGATGGTTTCTCGGTCCAGCCGCGCAGGAGCGATGAACTGCGATCCACCATGCACGATGCGATGACCGGCCGCGACAAGGCCGCCGCCCGCATTCCGGTCGGCCCAGTCGACGATTTCATCCAGGACCTGTTCCGGGTTGCGCGGGGCGGCCCACGTTCGATCAAGGACGACCTTGCCTTGCCGGTCCTTGACCGTGAACTGAGGCTTGCCGCTGATGTCCGCGATTTCGCCTGCGTACAGGTGAGCAGGCTCGGCGCCGGCGCGTTCGAACAGGCCGAACTTGATGCTGGAGGATCCTGCATTCAGGGCGAGGACGGTTCGAGACATCGAGAATACCCTGGCGCGAGAATACCTGCCGCGACGGACGATCGAAGGAAGTCTAGTCGCCCGCTCTCCTGTGGGGCCAGACCCAGCGCTGGATTTCGGGCATGTCCTCGCCGTGCTCACGATCGTAACGGGTGTGCTCAAGCAGCCGGTCACGGAATTCCTGCTTGATGTGGGCCGCGGAGACCGCAAGCCCGGGGACTCGATCGATGACATCGATCGCGAGATGATATCGATCGAGCCGGTTGAGCACGACCATGTCAAACGGAGTCGTGGTGGTGCCCTCCTCCTCGAAGCCGTGGACGTGCATGCCGGCATGATTGGTGCGGCTATAGGTGAGACGGTGAATTAAATAAGGATAGCCGTGATAGGCAAAGATCACCGGCCGGTCCCGGGTGAACATCGCGTCGAAATCGCTGTCGCTGATTCCGTGCGGATGCTGGTCCTTGGGTTGCAAGGTCATGAGGTCGACGACATTGACGACGCGGATTTTAAGATCAGGCAACGCATTTCGCAGCAGGTCGACCGCGGCCAGCGTTTCCAGCGTCGGAACATCGCCGGCGCATGCCATCACGACGTCGGGCTCCGTGCCGTAATTCTCGCTGCCGGCCCACGTCCACATGCCGATGCCGGCGTCGCAATGTGTTGCCGCTTCCTTCATCGTCAGCCATTGCGGCGAAGGCTGCTTGCCGGCCACGATGACGTTGATGCGATCATAGGTTCGCAAACAATGGTCGGTGATCCACAGCAGCGTGTTGGCGTCGGGCGCAAAATAGACCCGGACGATATCGGCCTTCTTGTTGACGACGAGATCGACGAAGCCGGGATCCTGGTGGCTGAAGCCGTTATGATCCTGGCGCCAGACGTGCGAGGTCAGGAGGTAGTTGAGCGACGCGATCGGCCGGCGCCAAGCAAGGCTGCGCGAGACTTTCAGCCATTTGGCGTGCTGGTTGAACATGGAGTCCACAATGTGGACGAAAGCCTCGTAGCAATTGAAAAGGCCGTGGCGGCCGGTGAGCAGATATCCCTCCAGCCAACCCTGGCACAGGTGCTCGCTGAGCACCTCCATGACGCGGCCGTCCTGCGCGAGCTGGACATCGTAGGGTTCGATGGTCTCCATCCAGACACGGTCGGTGGTTTCGAATACCGCATCGAGGCGATTGGATGCGGTCTCGTCCGGTCCCATGATGCGGAAGTTGCGGGCCTGCGCATTCAGCTTCATGACGTCGCGAAGGAATTGGCCCATCACGCGTGTCGCTTCGCCGACCGCACGGCCCGGCTGCGGCACCTCGATGGCGTAGTCGCGATAATCCGGCAATTTGAGTTCGCGCTTCAGCAACCCGCCATTGGCGTGCGGGTTTGACCCCATGCGCCGCTCGCCGACAGGCGCCAATTGCTGCAATTCCGGCCGCAGACCCCCGGCGTCGTCGAACAGCGTTTCCGGCCCGTAGCTCCGCATCCATTGCTCAAGCAGCGCGAGATGATCGGGATTGGTTCGCGGGTCGGTGATCGGCACCTGGTGGGCACGCCAGAAACCCTCAACCCTCAGGCCATCGATTTCTTTTGGACCGGTCCATCCCTTGGGACTGCGGAGCACGATCATCGGCCAGGTCGGCCGCGGTCCCGTCCCGTTTCCGGCTCGCGCAGCCTGTTGAACACCGCGAATCCGATCGAATGCCGTCTCCAGCGCAGCCGCCATCAACGGATGCATTCGTTGCGGATCGTCGCCCTCCACGAACAACGGCTCGTATCCGTAGCCAGCGAAGAGATGCCTGATCTCTTCATCGCTCATCCGCCCCAGCACCGTCGGATTGGCAATCTTGTAGCCGTTCAAGTGAAGGATCGGCAGCACAGCCCCATCATGCTTCGGGTTGAGAAACTTGTTGGAATGCCAGGACGCCGCGAGCGGTCCGGTCTCGGCTTCGCCATCGCCGACGACGCAGGCGGCGATCAGGTCGGGATTGTCGAACACCGCGCCGTAAGCGTGCACCAGCGCATAGCCGAGTTCGCCGCCCTCGCTGATCGAGCCGGGTGTCTCCGGCGCCGCGTGGCTCGGAATGCCGCCGGGAAACGAGAACTGCCTAAACAACTTTCGGATACCGTCGGCATCGCGCGATATGTCCGGATAGACCTCGCTATAGCTGCCTTCGAGATAGGTGTTGGCGACCATTCCGGGACCACCATGGCCGGGACCACAGATGTAGATGACGTTCAACTCGCGCAGGCGGATCATTCGGTTGAGATGCGCGTAAACGAAATTCAACCCGGGCGTGGTACCCCAGTGACCGAGCAATCGCGGCTTGATGTGCTCGCGCCGCAGCGGCTCCCGCAGCAGCGGGTTCGCCAGCAGATAGATCTGTCCGACCGACAGATAATTGGCCGCTCGCCAGTACTGGTCGAGCAGGCCAAAATCTTTTGCATCCGGATCGGCTGTCCGCGCATCTGAAGCGGCCTTTGGCATTGGTTCGGCTCCGTATATCAAGGCAACGGGAACTGAACGCGCGAGCGCAGCGAATGGCAGCAGAGAAAAATCAAATCCGCCGTCTTAAAACTGTCATTCATGGTGCAAGTCGACCGAGCCGGTAACCCGGCTTGGCTGCATCAGAACTCGCCGTGGCCCTGAGGATCAACCAGGCGATTGATCCGCTGCGCCGCGGCCATTGCGAATCGCACCGTCATCAACTTTCGGGTCGGTGCGGGCATCCGGTGCTCAGGCGCCTCGCAATGCATGTGGGCGCCGTAGGCATCGGCGACGATCAGGCCGGTCTGCGCCGGAAATATCTCGCAGGGCAGGTCCTGCGTGAAAGCAAAGAACAGCCGGTCGCAATGCGCGCGATAATCCTGCCATTTCTGGTCGGCGCGCAAATCCTCGACCGACGATTTGATCTCGACGATCCAGATCTCGCCGCGCTCGTTCAACGCCACGAGGTCGGCGCGCCGTCCCGACGGCAACGGCAATTCGCTGATGCAGGAAAATCCGAGCGACCGTAACAGCCGCGCGGTGCCGCGCGCGATCGCCAGCGCCGTCTCGGACTGGCGACCGTCCGGCGGCGGCACGAGATTGATCTGGCGGGCCTGCAATTCCATCGACCCGATCATAAAGCGCTACCCACGCCGTGAAAACCGGTTTTGGCTTCGCCGACGGTCAAGAGCGCGGGAACCCAGCGAAGCCCTGCCGCTTATCAATTCGCCGCTCGATACCGGCTGATCGACAAAGGCTGCCGCAGCATGATCGACGATCTCTGGTACAAGAACGGCGTGTTCTACTGCCTTTCCGTCGGCACCTATATGGACGCCAACGGCGACGGGGTCGGCGATTTCAAGGGCTTGCTGCGGCGACTGGACTATCTGCAGGGGCTAGGCGTCACCGCGATCTGGCTGATGCCGTTCCAGCCGTCGCCCGGCAAGGACGACGGCTACGATATCGCGGACTATTACGGCGTCGATCCGCGCTACGGAACGCTTGGCGATTTCGTCGAATTCACCCATGGCTGCCGGCAACGCGGCATCCGCGTCATCATCGATCTCGTCGTCAATCACACCTCGGACGCGCATCCCTGGTTTCGCGACGCCCGAAGCTCGCCTGATTCTCCCTATCGCGATTGGTATGTCTGGGCCGACACGAAGCCCGCCAATGCCAATAAAGGGATGGTGTTTCCCGGCGTGCAGAAATCCACGTGGACTCGCGACAAGGAAGCCGGTGCCTGGTACTTCCATCGCTTCTACGACTTCCAGCCCGACCTCAACACGTCGAACCCAAGCGTGCAGGCGGAAATCCTCAAGATCATGGGCTTCTGGATCCAGCTCGGCGTCTCCGGCTTTCGCATGGATGCCGTTCCGTTCGTGATATCGACCAAGGGCGCCAAGGTTCGGAAGCCGATCGAACAATACGACATGCTGCGGTCGTTCCGCGAATTCCTGCAATGGCGGCAGGGTAACGCCATTATCCTCGCGGAAGCCAATGTGCTGCCCGAAACCGACATGGAGTATTTCGGCGACGACGGCGACCGCATGCAGATGATGTTCAATTTCCACGTCAACCAGCATCTGTTCTACGCGATGGCGTCCGCCGACTCGCGGCCGCTGGCCAAGGCGCTCAAGGCAACCCAACCGCGGCCGGCCGCGGCGCAATGGGGGCTTTTTCTGCGCAACCATGACGAACTCGACCTCGGCCGGTTGACCAAGACGCAGCGCAACGTTGTCTTCAAGCAATTCGGGCCAGACAAAGACATGCAGCTTTACGATCGAGGCATTCGCCGCCGCCTTGCGCCGATGCTCGGCGGCGACCGCCGCCGCCTCGAACTCGCTTACAGCCTGCTATGCACGCTTCCTGGAACGCCCGTGATCCGTTACGGCGATGAAATCGGGATGGGCGACAATCTCGATTTGCCGGAGCGCAATTGCGCACGCACGCCAATGCAGTGGTCGACCGAACCGCATGCGGGTTTCACCGAGAGCGACAGGCCCTGCTCGCCCGTCATCGATAAAGGTCCTTACGGGTTCGAACACGTCAACGTCGCCAAACAGCGTCGCGACCCCGGCTCGCTGCTGAACTGGACCGAGCGGATCATCCGGATGCGCAAGGAAGTCCCTGAGATCGGCTGGGGCGACTTCAAGGTGATCCCGATGCGCGATCCATCTGTTTTAATCGTGCGGTACGATTGGCGTAATAATTCCGTCCTGTTCGTGCACAACCTGGACGAAAGGCCGCGGGAAGTAACGTTCGCATCCGGAATTTCCGGCGAAACCGGCAGGTTATTGGTCAACCTGTTGACGGAGGATCACAGCCGAACCGATCGGCGCGGCAAGCACACGCTGATGCTCGAAGGTTACGGCTACCGCTGGTACCGCGTCGGCGGGCTGGATTATTTATTGAAGCGCAGCGACATCGACACCGATCCGTCGGGTAACGCCGCTCATCCGGCCTGAACGTGTTCGCCGACAATGATGGCTTCGTTGCCGCGCAAATCCAGCACGCCTTCCACGCTTTCACCCTGCCGATCCAGGAAGGTCGACAGCAGTATCTCGCCGCCCGATCCGATCGAACTCGTCGTCACCGAAATCGGCTCGTCGCCGAGATTGAGCGCGACAACCACCGCGTTTCCCTGGCTCCGCCGCCGGTACATCAGGAGGTCACCCGCCGCTGCGATCGGCGCGTATTCGCCTGATGTCAGCGCCGGCGTTTCCCTCCGAAGCCGGATCAGCGCCTTGTAAAGGCTCAGGATCGATTGCGCGTCGGCTTCGAGATTGACCACGTTCTCGTGGGCAAAATCACTCGCCAGCGGCAGCCACGGCGTCGATTGCGAGAACCCCGCATTGGCTGTCGCATCCCATTGCATCGGCGTCCGGCAGCCGTCGCGGCCGACACCGATGTCCGGAACGTTCTTCTCAAAGGGATCGCGCACCTGATCGGGCGAGATCGCGACCTGGGGCATGCCGATCTCGTCGCCGTAGTAGAGCGTCGGCGTTCCCCGCAGCGTCAACAGCAACATCGCGGCGACGCGCGCCTGGGCTTGCCCGATGCGGCCCGCCACCCGCGGGCGGTCGTGATTGCCCAGCACCCAGTTCGGCCATGCGCCTGATGGCAGCGCGCCTTCGTAGTCGGCGATGATCTTCTCGATCGAACGCGCGCTCCACAGCGTCGATAGCAGCGCAAAATTGAACGGCATCTGCGCGCCCTTGAGATCGTTTCCGTAATAGGCGATCAGGCGCTCGATCGGCAGATAGACCTCCCCGATCAGCACCCGCGCGTCGAATTCCTCGATGACGCGGCGCATTTCCGCGACCACCTCGTGCACCTCCGGCTGATCGGTGGAATAGCGCGCCAATATCTTTTCGTGCGGCGGGCGCCCCTCGCGGTAATACGGATTGGGCGGATTGTCGCGAAATTCCGCGTCCTTGATCAGGTGCCAGATGACGTCGACGCGGAAACCGTCGACCCCTCGGCGAAGCCAGAAACGCATGACATCGTAGATCGCCGCACGCACTTCCGGGTTGCGCCAGTTGAGGTCCGGCTGCTGCGCGAGGAAAGCGTGATAGTAATATTGACCTGTCGCAGCATCCATCGTCCACGCGCTGCCGCCGAATTCCGATAGCCAGTTATTCGGCGGTCCGCCTTCCGGACCGGGATCGCGCCAGATGTACCAGTCGCGCTTCGGATTGTCGCGCGCGCTTCGGCTTTCCGTGAACCACGGATGCTGCTCCGAGGTATGATTCGGGACGAGGTCGAGGATAATTTTCAAGCCCTCCGAATGCGCGGCGTTCAGCAACGCATCGAAATCCCCAAGCGTCCCGAACAACGGGTCGATGCCGGTGTAGTCGGAGATGTCGTAACCGAAATCGGCCATCGGGGACGGAAAGATCGGCGAAAGCCAGATCGCGTCGACGCCCAATGCTTGCAGATAGGGCAGCCGCGCCATGATTCCGGCGGTGTCGCCGACGCCATCGGCATTCGAGTCCTGAAACGAGCGCGGGTAAATCTGATAAAAAATGCCACTCTGCCACCAGGGGGCGCTGCTCTGATCCATCTCGCAATCATTCTTTTGAAATCGGCCGCGCAAAAATGCGTCGGAACAGCATAGCGGCTTGGATTGAACGGCGAGAAGATGACGGCGAAACGGCAGAGTTGCGGATTTTTCACCTTATTTTTGCTTGGCGGAACGCCAAAAATCGGCAATGTGCGACAATGACAAATGAAACCCAGACCAAGCCGAAGGCCGGCGCGCTGATCGTCCCGGTGACGTTGTTCGAACAGAACTGCACGCTGATCTGGTGCGATGTCACCAAGAAGGCCGCGGTGATCGATCCCGGCGGCGACGTCCCCAAGATTCAGGCCGCGATCAAGCAGGCCGATGTCAATGTCGAAAAGATCTGGCTGACCCACGGCCACATCGATCACGTCGGCGGCGCAGCCGAATTGCGCGATGCGTTGAAGGTGCCGATCGAGGGGCCGCATATCGAGGACAAATTCCTGCTCGACAATGTGGTGTCGAGCGGCGCGCGCTTCGGCATGACCGGCGTACGCGATTTCGCGCCGGACCGCTGGCTCGAGGAAGGCGACAAGGTCTCGGTCGGCGAGTTGAGCTTCGACATCCTGCATTGCCCGGGTCATTCGCCCGGCAGCGTGGTGTTCTACCACCAGGAAATGCGTTTCGCGCATGTCGGCGACGTGTTGTTCAACGGCTCGGTCGGGCGAACCGATCTTCCGGGCGGCGATCATGCCACGCTGATCAAGTCGATTACCGACAAGCTGCTGCCGCTCGGTGACGATGTCAGCTTCATCTGCGGCCATGGGCCGGGCTCGAGCATCGGCCAGGAGCGCATGACCAACCCGTTCCTTACCGGCGCGATGTAATCGAACAGTCCGGCGGGCGAGGTCGTGGAAAAACCGGAACGCAATGACGACCACCCGCGAGGGTATCCGCGCAGGGTCGCCACAGACGGCACGCTGTCCCGCGAACGGCATCGTAAATCCGACCACGACCTGACCGACGATGACGCCGAGGTGGGCGAACGGCGCGCCCTCTCCAAGCATATTCTGCCGAGTTCCGGCACCATGATCGGTGTCTGCGCGACGCTGATCGGGCTGGTCAAGCTGGCGGAAGCGCATATCGGTCCGAGTCGGGTCGACGAATACGCCGCGCTCGCATCCCTGTTGTTCCTGGCCAGCGCGATCGCGTCCTATATCTCGATCCGCCATCCCGATCGCCCACGCCTCAGCGAGCGCAGCGAGTCTCTCGCCGACCAGTGCTTCCTGGCCGGCCTGATCGCCATTGCGATCATTACGCTGTTCTTCGCTTATGAGGTGATTTGAGCGGAGAACCGTTCCGCTGGCCGCTACTTCATCAGGCCGGCGGCCGTTAATGCGCGGGTGATGACATCGCTTACATCGACGGTCCGGCTCCGCGGGGGCGCGGCATCTCGAACCGGCGCTTCCTTCGGTCGCCGCACCTTGGTGAAGTCCGATGGCAGGAGTGGTGCGGATATCGGCGAGACCGACGGAATCAGTTTGGCGCTGGGCGATTCGGTCGGGGCGGCTTTGGCCGCGTGCAGCCGTTCGGTCAAGCCAAAGAAATGCGCGATGTGATACGACGATGAGATTCCCGCCTCGATCATGAACGCGCCTTCCGCACCGTATCGCTCGTCGTTGTCGGCCAGACCAAGTGGAGTGCCGTGCGCCATGTTGGTAATGGTGTAGGATTCGATGATGGTTTCACCATCCTTGTCCCACCACACCTGTCGGGGATAACCGTTGACGGTGCTCTCCGACATCGGCGCTTGCGGTAGATGATGCACGTCGAGCCATTGCTTGAGGATTTCGTCGGCGTTCGCGGGGTTGACCGTGCGATCGGCGCTACCATGCCAAACCGACAATTTTGGCCAGGGGCCTTTGTGCCCTGACGCGTTACGTACCAGATCGCCTAATTGGTCGGCCGGGCGAGACGGCGACTGAAACATTCCGCTCAACGCTTGCCGAACATTGCTGGCGACGCCGAACGGCAGTCCCGCAATGACCGCGCCGCCCGCGAACACGTCGGGATAGGTTGCAAGCATGACCGACGTCATCGCCCCGCCGGCCGAAAGCCCGGTAACATAGATGCGACGCTTGTCGATGCGGTTGTCGTGAGTCATACGCGCGACCATCTGCCGGATCGAGCATGCTTCACCGTGATCGCGCGTGGTGTCTTCCGGACTGAACCAGTTGAAGCAACCGTTGACGTTATTCGACGACCGCTGCTCCGGCATCAGCAATGCGAAACCGTAATGCTTGGCGAGCTTGGACCAGCCGGCGCCCAGATCGTAGCCGGCAGCGGTCTGGCTGCACCCATGCAGAACCACGACAAGGGGCAGCCCTTGCGTCGCACGCAGACCATCGGGGACAAAGGAGAACATCTTGAGTTCTCCCGGATTGGTCCCGAAGTCGGTGATCTCGACCAGCGGACCGCGGCTGTCCGGCGTCAAACCTCGTGCCAAACCTCCGGGACCTTTAAGTCCCGGCAGCTTCGGCAGACGTCGCAGCAATTCGATATTCTTGGCGAGGGACAACGGCAGCTCCTAAGCGAGAGGCGCATGATAAAGTCGTATAAGTCGATCCAAAACAAATAGTTGCTGCACTGCAAAATAATAAGACTGTACACTGTCGGTTTCACGACAAGTTGTGCCTGCAGGCAAATTGGCTGAGATTCAAGCGGCTGGACGTCCTATCCACGTCAGAAATCGGGCGCAGGGTGATAATCCACCGGATAATCCAGGCAATCGATCCGATCCGCTGCCTTAAATTGCAGCGATAGCCGCTCCAGGTGGACGGCAGAAACAAAAATAATCGGCGGCATCCGGCGCCGCGGCCTGGTGGAAATAGAACAGTTACTGAAGCGGACGACAGTTTCGGAAGCGCGGCAGCGCCCCCGGGAAACGGTGGTAATATCGCGCTACGTCGCGCGCGTAACAGCTCTAGACGTGAACAAGCCTCCGAGCGCGCCACGTCGCCAGGCCAAGGCCATGCGATCGCCGGTCAGGCGTTCCCGGGTAGCGACCGTCGAGGCTTCCGGCGTTGCCCCGCCACATCTCCCCCGATCGCGACCGGCAAGAGAATTCCGGGCTACGGCATGTCCGTGAAGCCGATGACGGCAGCGCATCAGCCGTTCCGCCTTCGTGATTGCCTTGCGCTGTCCCATTCCTTAGTTTGAAACCGCGTAATGCAAAGAACAACAAGACCCGGAGAGAAAATCCATGGCGCGCCTCAAATTTGGAGCCTTCCTCGCCCCGCACCATCCGATCGGCGAGCACCCGATGTTGCAGTTCCGCCGGGATCTCGATCTGGTCGAGCAACTTGATGCACTCGGTTATGACGAGTTCTGGTGTGGCGAGCATCACTCCAGCGGCTGGGAAATGATCGCCTCGCCGGAAATGTTTCTCGCCGCGGCGGGCGAGCGCACCAAACGCATCAAGCTCGGCACCGGCGTGATATCGCTGCCCTATCATCACCCCTTCAACGTCGCCCAGCGCATGGTGCAGCTCGACCATATGACCGGTGGCCGCGCCATCTTCGGCTCCGGCCCGGGCGCGCTCGCTTCCGACGCGCACACCCTCGGCATCGACCCGATGACGCAGCGTGACCGGCAGGACGAGGCGATCGCGATCATTCGCCGGCTCTTCAACGGCGAGCGCGTCACCGCCAAGAGCGACTGGTTCACCATGAACGACGCCGCGCTGCAGATCCTGCCGTTGCAGGAAGAGATGCCGTTCGTGGTGGCGTCGCAGATCTCGCCCTCGGGCATGACGCTGGCCGGCAAATACGGCATCGGCATCATTTCGCTCGGCTCGATGTCGACGCAGGGCCTGATGGCGCTGCCGACGCAATGGAGTTTCGCGGAAGACGCCGCCAAGAAGCACGGCACCACCGTCAGCCGATCGGACTGGCGCGTGCTGTTGAGCTGGCACATCGCCGAGAGCCGCGAACAGGCGCGCCGCGAAGCCGGCGCGGGGCTGATGCGCTGGCACAACGAATACAATGTCGGCACCTTGCAACGGCCGGGATTGCAGCCGTTCACCTCTCCCGAAGACGCCGTGGAAAAAACCGCCGGCGGCGAAAACGCCGCCTCGACGATCGGCACCCCGGACGATCTGATCAAAACCATCAAGAACCTGATCGACGTTTCCGGTGGCGTCGGCACCATTGTCGGCTTCGTGCATGACTGGGCCAATCCGGAGAATACCCGCCGCAGTTGGGACATGGTGGCACGTTACGTGGTGCCGGAAATCAACGGCTATATCGACAGCCTGCGCAAATCGCGGCAGTTCCTGGTCGAGAACCGCGCGGTGTTCGAGCGGGCCGGGCAAGCCGTGATGGCCAAGATCATGGAAAACGAGAAGGCCGCCGCGGCGCTTCCGCTTACCGGTCCCGGGCGCGTCGCGATCCCGACCATCAACGCCCCGGACCTGCAGAAGGAAGCTGCGAAGCTAAAGGCGTGAGCCAAGCACTGCGGCGCGTTGATCCGAACGCGCCGCATCAACCGGAGCAGTTGTCATGTCGCCGCAGGCGATGGCCTCGTCCGCCATGGTTCTCAAGCCGCCCAAGCGCAATTTGCTCGCTCACATCCCGGGGGACGAGGGCTGGCCGGTTGTTGGCCGGACGCTGGCGATCCTTGCGGATCCCAAAGGCGAAGTCGAGCGGATGGCGGCGAAGCACGGGCTGGTTTATCGCAGCCGTGTCCTTGGCGAAACCAGCATCAGCCTGCTCGGCCCTGAGGCCAACGAACTCGTGCTGTTCGACCAGAGCAAGCTGTTTTCGTCGAGCTATGGGTGGGGGACCATCCTGGGCCGGCTGTTTCCGCGCGGCTTGATGCTGCTGGATTTCGACGAACATCGCCTGCACCGGCGAGCGCTTTCGGTCGCGTTTAAATCCGGACCGATGAAATCTTATCTCGCGGCGCTCGATGCCGGTATCGCGGCGCGGGTTGCGCAGTGGAAGACGCAGCCCGGGCCGATGCTGTTCTACCCTGCGATGAAGCAGCTCACGCTCGATCTCGCCGCAAATTCCTTTCTCGGCGCAGGCATCGGCCCCGAGGTCGACGAAATTACCCGCGCCTTCGTCGATATGGTCGCCGCATCGGTCGCCCCGATCCGGCAACCCTGGCCCGGCACGCAGATGGCGCGCGGCGTGAAAGGGCGCGAGCGCGTCGTCGCCTATTTCTCGGAGCAGATACCGATCCGCCGCGCCAAGGATGGCGAGGATATTTTCTCGCAACTGTGCCGGGCGACGCATGACGACGGTGCGCTGCTGTCGACGCAGGATATCGTCGACCACATGAGTTTTCTGATGATGGCCGCGCACGACACCCTGACATCGTCGCTGACGTCATTCGTCGCCGCGCTGGCGGCCAATCCGCAATGGCAGCAAAGGTTGCGTGACGAGGTGACCGCGCTGGGCGTGGCCGCCGGCGAGCCTACGACATTCGATAACCTCGAGGCCATGCCGCTATCCGAGATGGCGTTCAAGGAGGCGATGCGGATGAGACCGCCGGTGCCTTCGATCCCGCGCCGCGCCACGCGCGACTTCAGTTTTCGGGGCCATGCCATACCGGCGGGCACCCTGCTCGCGGTCAACCCGCTGTTCACCCACCACATGCCGGAGATCTGGCCGGATCCCGAATGCTTCGATCCGGCGCGCTTCACCGACGAGGCGCAGCGCGCCCGCCACCGCTTCGCCTTTGTGCCGTTCAGCGGCGGCGCGCATATGTGCATCGGGCTGCACTTCGCCTACATGCAGGCGAAATGCTTCACGCGGCATTTCCTGCAAAACCTCAGCGTCACGCTCTCGCCCGGCGCCACGCCGGATTGGCAGATGTGGCCGATCCCCAAACCGCGGGACGGCCTGCGGGTGTCGCTGTCGCCGGTCTGAACCGCGGGCGAGCCAGCCCTCGGCGACAACTCATGCCTTCCGGATGTTTATCCTGCGCCCTGATCGAAGGCCTTGCGCAACGCGACATAGCCTTGTTGTTGCGCGGTCCAGTTGCGGCCGCCGGTGATGGCACCGTCGACCACCAGATCATGCCCGTTGATGAAACTCGATTCGTCGCTGGCGAGGAACACCGCGGCATGCGCGATGTCGTCGGGCAGGCCCGCACGCTGGATCGGCTGTGCGGTCTTGTAAACCTCGCGCATTACGTCGGGGGTCTTTTCCGCCGCTTGGACCGACAGGCCGAGCGCCTTGCCGAAAATGCCGGTGGCGATCGCGCCCGGCGAAATCGAGTTGACACGAATGCCGGATTCGCCGAGCTCCATGGCGACGCATTTGCTGAGATGGATGACGGCCGCCTTGGCCGCGCCATAGACGACTGACGAGGAGAATCCGGCAAGCCTACCGGCGATGCTGCCGTTGTTGATAATGCTGCCGGAGCCCTGGCGGCGCATGTGGGGCGCGGCATGCTTCATGCCGAGCATGACGCTGCGCACCAGCGTTGCCATCGCCGCGTCGAAACGCGCGACCTCGAGCCCTTCGATGCCGCCGGTCTGGGCCGGACCGCCGGCATTGTTGAACAGGCAGTCGATGCGGCCGAAGGTTTCGACCGCCTGGCCGATCAGGGCCCGCATTTGCGCCTCGTCCGTGACGTCGGTCTGGCGAAAGACGCAGGCGGGGCCAAGCTTTTTTGCCAAAGCCTCGCCTTCCGGCGCGCGGCGGCCGGCGACGACAATCTTCGCGCCCTCGGCAACGAAGATTTCGGCGGTCCGCAATCCGATCCCGCTGGTCGCACCGGTGATAACCGCAACCTTGCCGTCAAGCCGTCCCATGTCACTCTCCTGTTCTTTGTCGCCGTTATGCCATGTATCCCCGGGGCGCCGGAACAAAGCAAGCAGGGCTTTGTTGCGTTGCATAGGATCATTCGGCCGCTGCGGACACGGTAATTTCCTTTA
This sequence comes from uncultured Alphaproteobacteria bacterium, assembly GCA_963756215.1. Taxonomy (GTDB): domain Bacteria; phylum Pseudomonadota; class Alphaproteobacteria; order Rhizobiales; family Xanthobacteraceae; genus Bradyrhizobium. The sequence continues at coordinate 101,455 of CAVWMY010000013.1, forward strand.
TGATCGGCCTTGTTTTGGATTTGCTGATCTGGCTCAACTGACGCATGGTGAAATTAATCGACGAGTTTCGGCGCGGCTGGCAGGGAGTTTCTCAACCCTCGCCGCTCTTTAGCACCGGTTTTGCCGCCAGCTGCGTCGTCCTGTCGACCGTGGTCCGATACGTTCTTTCCCTGATCCGGCCGGACGTATTTTTTACTCCTTATTTTCCGGCGGTCCTGTTTGCCACCGCCTTCGGCGGCGCACGGGTCGGTACCGCGACCGCGCTTGCCGGCGGCACGCTCGGCCTGGTTCTCAACTTCAGCGATGCGCGCTTCGATTTGGGAAGACTGGCGCTGTTGGCGGTATTTCTGGTGGTGTGCGGCTTCACGATATGGGGCATCGAACATTATCGAACGGTGGCAGCGCGGCAGCGCGATATCGCCAAGCGGTTGATCCAGGAAGAGGAATACCGCAAACTTGTCGTCGATGAATTGCAGCACCGGCTGAAAAACAAACTGTCGACTGTCCACGCCGTGCTTCATCAGGTCCTTCACGACCAGCCGCAGGTTTGGGCAACCATCGATGGGCGGATACGGGCGCTTTCGGCCACCGACGATCTGATCGCAAAAGTCGACGGCACGGGATGCGACATCAAGGATTTGCTGATCTCCGAACTCGGACCTTACGGCCATGTACGATTTACGCTGAACGGCAACCCGCTGTATCTTCCTGCCAAGCTGGCCGTCAGTCTCGCGCTGATATTCCACGAACTCGCGACCAACGCCGGCAAGTATGGCGCGTTCTCCTCCTTGCGCGGGCTGCTGCAGGTGTCGTGGTCGGTCTCGGACGATCGTCTGACCATCGCATGGGATGAGACCGAGGGTCCTCCGGTCGGACCGGTAGGAGAAGCCGGCTTCGGTACCAAATTGCTGACGTCGGCGCTGAAGCCGTTCGACGGTAAGACCGAGATCGTTTTCTTGCGAACCGGAATTCACTGTACGATGCAGTGCCGGATACCGCGAAGTTGAGTCGGGAGCGCCGTCGTCGCAGCTGTCTACCACATTGCGAATTGACGTTGAGACTCTGTTAATGACAACCCGCCACGCATCGTTCGAAATCGAGTGCAACCTGTCGTACGATCGCGTTTCCCATTGCCACTTAACCAAAACTACAAGAGAGTTTGGCAAGGTCGGCGCGTATGCAAAGCCGTCACAAACTTGATCAGCAGAACGCCGGTATGGAAGACGCGCACGAATTCGCTGTCGACAGCGAGTTGAGCATCCTGAGGGATGTGGTAAGGCTGCTGCCCAGCAGCGTCACCGTTCAGGACGAGCAAGGACACTTTCTGCTGGTGAACGACGCCGCAGCAACCCAGTTCGGGATTGCGACGTCTGCGCAATCGGAGCCGTTCGTCCAGCGACGCGAAACCGGCACCGAATTGCTGCGCGCCGGTCGCGCGGTTGTCGCGGAAGAATGCGTGACTCACGGGCGGGTACAGCAGGTCTTTCTGACTTCGCATCGGCCGGTGCGCATCGCGGGCCGCAACCTGCTGCTGTCAAGCTCTGCCGACATCAGCGAGCAGAAGGCCGTCGAGGACCAGCTATTCCGTTCCGCCTATTACGACGAATTGACCGGTCTGCCGATGCGGCGCGTGATCGAGCACCGCACCAACGCGCTGCTGCGGCGCGAGGAGTCGTCCACTCGGTTTGCGCTCGCCTTTCTCGACATCGACAACTTCAAGCACATCAATGACTACTATGGCCACGCCGCCGGCGATGCGCTGCTGGTGGAGGTCGCGAAGCGACTGGCGCTCGACCTGCGTGACACCGACATGCTGTCACGCATCAGCGGCGACGAATTCCTGCTGTTGCTGAACCCGATCCAGGGCGAGCAGGAGGTGGCGGAATACATCCAGTTCACGTTGCAGCGGTTGAAGGCACCGTTCTTCATCGACGGGTCTGAGATATTTGCCTCGACCTCGATCGGCGTGAGCCTTTATCCCGAACACGGACGCGACTATGAGGAGTTGCGCCAAAACGCCGACATCGCGATGTATCGCGTCAAGAGCGAAGGCAAGGGCGCCGCGGTGTTCTTCGATGCGAGCATGGAGCGCGAGGCGCTGGCACGAATGAAGATCGAGCAATCGCTTCGGCTTGCCATCTTGGAGAAGCGTTTTTGCTGCGCCTTCCAGGCCAAGGTCGACATCCGGACCCAGGATATCATGGGCATCGAGGCGCTGGTCCGGTTGCGCGACGACGATGGAGTGATTCAGGCCCCCGGCACTTTCATCAATCTCGCCGTCGAACTCGGACTGATCGACGAACTGACCCACCTGGTGCTGGCCGAGATCGTGAGATCGATCGACCTGATCAACGAAACCTTCGGCCAGGATACCAGCATCAGCATGAACGTCGCAGCCAAGCAGGCCGGCAACGTGAAATTCATGCGCTCGTTTGCCGAAGCCCTCGAGGCAACCGGCTATCCCGAACGTTTCATGATCGAGGTGACGGAAGACGCCTTCGTCGCGAAGAGCCACTTCCAGACCGAAATCCTGCCGATGTTCCGCAAGCTCGGGGTCGGAATCTCGATCGACGATTTCGGCATCGGCTACTCGTCGTTATCCGCGCTCGCGGATATTACCGCCGACGAAATCAAGATCGACCGCTCCTTCATCACCGATATCCATAAACGGCCGCGCAGCCAGGGCATCTTGCGCGCGATCGAATCGTTGAGCGACGCACTGGGCATGACCATGATTGCCGAAGGCATTGAAACCTTCGAAGAACTCGCCTATTTGCAGGCCGCCACCAGGATCCGCTACGCGCAAGGCTACTACTTTGCCCGGCCGATTCTGCTCGAAGAACTCAAGCCGGTGATCCGCATCCTCAGCGAATCGCGCGTCACTTCCGCCAGCCGGCCACCGCAGGAAAGCCGCCCGGCCTACTCGCGCGGCGAACGTTAGCGCGCTTCAGCCGTATTCAATTTGTGAGGCGGATGGCCTTCTCGCGAGCAGCGGCGTTTTCGCCGCGTCTTGAACCATGCGAACGCCGCATGTTTTAGCCCGGACGCATGTGAGTTTCATTTCGACAATGCCGGCAGCGGCGGCACGCTGTCGTTCGGAGCACCCGCCTGCATGGTAATCAGCGTCATCGAGACTAGATCGTAGTAGCCGATGATGCCGATGATATCCATCACGCCGCGCTCGCCGAACTTGTCGACGGCCGCCTTGTAGACGGGATCGGTGACCTTCTTGTCGCGATAGAGCGCGGTGACGAAATCATACAGCGCGGCTTCATCGTCCCTCATATTATCCGGGCGCCGGCCGGCCGAGACATCGCCCAGAATCTTCGCATCGAGACCGGCCTTGAGCGCCAGCGGGTAATGCGCGAACCATTCATATTGCGCGGTCCACTGCCGGGCGGTGAGCAGGATCGCGAATTCGCTCAAGCGCGGCGGCAGCGAACTGTTCCAGCGCAGATAATCCGACAGCGCCGACAGCCGCGGCGCCAGTTCAGGGTTGCGGATATAGGCGCGGTAAGGCGGACTGCCGAACTTGGCGTTGCGGGGTGGCGCGGCGATCATGTCGGCCCATGTTTTCTGGGCCGGCGACAGTTCGTCGGGCTTGAGCGGCGCGAACCGGGTGATGTCCTCGGCACGGCTTGCCGCCGCAGTCACGATCAGCGTCGCCATCGAGAGGGCCGCCAGCAGTGCTTTCATCGTTCACTCCCTGATTTCGCGGACTTGCGCCGCGTTGGCCGGCCTCGGCATAAGGCCGGGTGGCTGGGGCAAGAGTAGCCGCGCCGGGGATTGGTTCAAGGGCGCGGCTGCTGCGAACGCATCGCGATGCCCCCTTTGCCGGCCCATTTACTATCGCCCGCGTTCGCGACGGCCTATAAGGGCCGAAGGAATTGATCCGGCGCGACCGCGCAACATTTCAACTGTCGGGGCCATCGCATGCCTGCCGTCTCGATCTTGCTGAATATCCTTTGGATTGTCTTTGGCGGGCTGTGGATGGCCGTCGCCTGGCTGGTCGCGGCCGTCATCATGGCGATCACGATCATCGGCATCCCCTGGGCCCGCGCCGCCTTCAACATCGCCGCCTATACCCTGCTGCCGTTCGGCCAAAAGGCCGTGCGGCGCGACAGCCTGACCGGACAGCCCGATATCGGCACCGGCCTGCTGGGCCTGATCGGCAACCTGATCTGGCTGGTGCTGGCGGGCTGGTGGCTGGCGCTGGGGCACCTCATTACCGCGGTCGGGCTGGCCGTGACTATCGTCGGCATCCCCTTCGCATGGGCCCACCTGAAGCTCGCCGGAATAGCGCTCTGGCCGATCGGCAAGGTCATCATTCCCGCCTGAGGGGTGGCTGACCGGCGGAAGCGGCATGCTTTTCCAGCCCAACCCGGTCCCGGCGGGGCCGTTGCCGAGGCCCGGCCAATCGGCTAAACGATCTCCAACGCACCCGTAGCTCAGCTGGATAGAGCGTTGCCCTCCGAAGGCAAAGGTCACACGTTCGAATCGTGTCGGGTGCGCCAGCGGCTCTCAAAGCTCGCACCGTTCCGGATGTCGTCGCCTGGCCGGCCCGAAAAAGTTTCCGGCACTTCACCCGGGCCTCCCGATGACGACCGTCAATGCCTTATCTGGGCGGCATCATCGGCTACGATCACGGCCATAGTCGGAAATCCGCGTCGCTTGTGAAGAGGCGTGTCCGCGATTTCACGGCAGCGGCGGGGCCAGCAAGACAATCCTCGTTATCACGGTAATGCGCGCGGCGTGCCATCACAACGATCACGCAAACCTTACCCTTCATGTCGGCGCGACGACCTTGTTTTCGAGTGATCCGCCGACTTAGCTGTTGAGGGCATACGACTCGGCCGTTGATACCAAGCTTCGCGACGCCATGGAATGACGATCGTCATATGGTACCGACGGCGATCTGCAACGGGAGATTCGGCATCATGATTGCTGCGCATGAAACCTTCGGCGGAACATGGCCGTTTTCGCCGCGTTATTTCGACGGCAACGGCTTTCGCATGCATTATATCGACGAGGGCGACGGCGATCCGATCGTCTGTCTGCATGGTGAGCCCACATGGGGCTACCTTTACCGGCATTTCATCCCGCCGCTTTCTGCAACGCACAGGGTCATCGTTCCCGATCACATGGGCTTCGGCAAAAGCGAAACTCCCCGCGGGCGCGAGTATTCGCTGAAAACCCATGTCGACAACCTGACGAACCTGATCGAAGCGATCGATCTGCGGAACATCACCCTGGTCATGCAGGATTGGGGCGGTCCGATCGGTTCGGCCTTCGCGCTGCGACACCCCGATCGCGTCAAGCGCTTGTTCCTTCTCAACACGCTGGCGGGCTACGGCAACGCCGAGTTCGACCCGAGCACGCCCTGGTTTCGGTTCATTCGCGAGCACCATGAGGCGGGAACGCTGAGCGAGGTCTTGGGACATCTGGATACCAACATTCTCAGCATCATGAAGATCATCGGCCTCGAGAATCTGTCGGCGGTGAATTCGGATTGGCTCGCAGCCTACGGCTCGGCGTTTCCCACCAAAGAGGACTGCATCGGAGCGATCGAGTTCCCGCTGGATGTGCTGCTCGGCCGGGTCTTTCCCTACGTCGCTGAAGGCTTTCCGCTCGTCGACAACCTGAAGTCAAAGCCCGCCATGCTCGCGGTAGGCATGAAGGACCGCGCTATCTCGCCCGCGGTCCAGATCGCCGATTTCAAGGGAATCTGGCCGGGTCGTCCCATCGTCAAGCTGCCGAATGCCAGCCACTTCAGCCAGGAGGATGCGCCTGATGTTCTCATTGCCCTGATTCAACTCTTCGTTCAGGGCAACGAGTGACGCCGCGCTTTCGATCACACACGTAACGGTTTTCCGCAAACGCTGGCGCGGTGGTTCGCGCTCGCCGCAGATCATGCCTCGGGGCCGGGGACGGCGGCCGGGAAAGTAAATGCGGACCACGCCACCGTCAGATCAGCTTCAAGATGCGCCTTCCGAGGGTCTCGGCGGTGCGTTGAGAGTCGATATTCGTGAAATTGAGCAGCAGTGCCGGGGCCCCGTCGCCGGCAAACGTCCAGTTCGTCAAGGCTTCCCCATACAGGCCGTCTTGCCGCATCCGCGCAACCAGCCGACGATCCGAACGCCGGCCTTGTAACCGCAAGATCAAATGCATTCCTCCGGGCTGCGAATCAATTCGCAGATGATTCCCCAACACGCTCTCGAGAGCCGCGGCCGTCGTTCGCCGACGCTCGCCATAGAGCTTTCGCATCCGCTGAATGTGACGCGCGAAATGGCCTTCCCTGATGAAGGCCGTGACGATCGATTGCGTAAGCTCGGCGCTGCCCCCCGCAAGGGCCAGCATGGTCTGTTCAAACCGCTCCACCTGCGTTTCCGGCACGACGAGATAGGCAAGCCGAAGGCCCGGAAAAAGCACCTTGCTGAAGGTGCCTGCATAGAGCACGCGTCCGTCACGATCCAGGCTCTTCAACGCCGGCAGAGGGTCGGCTGACATAGCGGTACTCGCCGTCGTAATCGTCTTCGACGATCCATGCGCGATTTCGTGTCGCCCAATCCAACAACGCCAACCGGCGAGGCAGGGATAAAGACACGCATAGCGGGCTCTGATGCGCGGGCGTGACCACCGCCGCGCGCGCCCGCGGCGCCAGCTTCATTCCGTCGGACACCACCATCCCATCGCGATCGACCGGCACCGCAACGGCCGCGATGTTCATGTGTCCCAACAGTTCCCGCGTCGGCGGATATCCGGGATTCTCGAGCCAAACGCGATCTTGCGCCTGCAACAAGCTATGGCCGATCAACCCGATGGTGTGACGATATCCCGAGGTCACAAATATCTGAGCCGGCGAGCAGTTGATTCCGCGCGAAACCTGGAGATATGCGGCGATCTCGGCACGCAGCGCCGGCGAGCCGGATACAGCGGGATGCACCATGTCGGACGGCTGCATGGCGCGGACACACCGTGCACCCAGGCGAGCCCAGATCTTTCGGGGAAACTTGTCCAGGGCAGGCAAACCCATCTGGAACGGCAGGATCGAGTCTGGACGAAAACTGGTCGTGGCACTCGCGGGCCTGGAGGGGGGTGGCGGGGTCGCAACGGGCGAACGCAGCTTGAGGCCCGGCGTCACGATGGTCCCGGCCTGGCCGCGGGCCTGAATGTATCCCTCGGCAGCCAGCAGGGAGTACGCCGTTTCTATCGTGCCTCTCGCCAAACCCAGTTCCTTGGTCAGCGCGCGCGCCGAGGGAATGCGGTCACCCGGCTTCAATACTCCGCTGCCGATCGCGCTGCGAAAACGATCGTAAATCTGCCGATAGAAAGGTTCGGTCGCCCTCGGATCCAACGGCGATATCTTGCTGGTATTGGCGATGGTCATGGCCTAGCCGTTTCTCGCAAACGATTGGAAATGACCGGCCAGTCTGACCCCGGGTGATCGCCGAAAGCAATTGAAACGACGTCGGGGCGCCGGCCCGTTTAGTTACGCTTGAGTATTATTCCGCAGCGCCCGGAGTTTCAGAACGTCCGGGCTGCTGCGGACACTTCATCCGCTGCGGCCGCTTGGCCGGGGGCGAACCGCCTGCGACAATCATGGCCCAGCTGCAATGTCCGTTCATGGCCCTTGGCCTCGGCCGCGCGGCCCGTAGATGCTTACCTATCGCGGCGCGCCGGCTTCAAGGCGCGGGCCGCAACATCCGGAGCCAAGTCGGAGATGACGAGATGAAGAAAATTCTGCATGTCAGTTGCAGCCCTCGCGGGCAAGCCGCCGAGAGCTATCGGCTTTCGCGAAAGATCATCGGCCTTTTGCTGCAGAACGATCCGACCGCGACCGTGATCAATCGCGTGATCGGCGGCGGCGGCATAGCGCATATCGACACGGATTATGCGATTTCACAATCGTCTTCCGCCGACGTTTCCCGACTGGGTACGATGGCCCGTTCCGAAGAGCTCGTTCAGGAGCTCGAAAGTTCGGACGTTGTGGTCATCGGAACTCCCATGCATAATTTGACCGTACCTTCGGTACTGAAGGCGTGGATAGACCACATCGTTCGCGCGCGTCGGACGTTCAATATCACCACCGCCGGAAAGGTAGGCACGCTGCGCGACCGCCCGGTCTTTATCGCGATATCGTCGGGCGGAAAGTTTTCCGGAGAGCGCGCCCGTCAGCCGGATTTCCTCACGCCGTATCTAACCGCCATCCTGGGCATCATCGGACTGCATGACCTGACGTTCTTCTCTGTACAGGGAACCGGCGCGGGTCCAGATGCCGTCGCCGAGGCCAGGAGCAGGACAGACCAGGCGCTGCGTACCTACTTCCTGTCCACTTTCGCCGTTTCATGATTTTCAAAGCCAACAAGGATCACCTGTCGACCCTCGCTCCATATCTGAACCACGGCGCGCAATCCGGTGCCGCGCTCGGTTCGGCCGGGCGAGATTAACATTTCGCTCATCCTGCAATGACCCGCCGAATGCGTGTTGCCTTTTTGCTACAGCCTCCGCGTTCAAATCAGTGCATGTACCCGCGCGTTGCAGCATTTCATTTTGGGGTTATTGTCTATGAAGAAACTCTTTCTTGCCTCCGTCGCGCTGGTCGCGTTCTCTTCGATGGCCGCGGCGGCGGATCTGGCGTCTTACACCAAGGCGCCTCCGGCCGCCTTCAATCCAGGCGTTAACTGGAGCGGCTTCTACATCGGCGCCATGGGCGGTTACGGTTGGTCCGATCGTCTTCGCGTGACGGCGCTCGGAGTAGGCGCGTCGACCAATTCGAGCGATGTCAACGGCGGCTTCGGCGGCGGCACGATCGGCTACAATTGGCAGATCAATCAGTGGGTATTCGGCCTGGAGGCCGACGCCGCGGGTGCCGACATTTCGGACTCCGACTTCGGCATTCGGCGTCACCCTTTCGGAGAAGGTCGACGCCTTCGGGAGCGTCACCGGCCGTATCGGTGTCACCGCAGGCGCCGCGCTGTTTTACGCCAAGGGCGGTTACGCCTGGGCCGACAATAAACTCTCGGCGTCCGCGTTCGGTCTCGGCTTCTCCGAGAGCCACGTTCATTCCGGCTGGACCCTGGGCGGCGGCGTCGAATACATGTTTGCGCAGAACTGGTCGGGCAAGGTGGAATACATGTACGCCGACTACGACAATGAAGCCTACCTGACTTCCTTCGTCCCGGGCGGTATCGGCTTCGGCGGCGCATTCCACACGGTCAAGGCGGGCGTGAACTATCACTTCGGTGCCCCTGCCGTGACGCGATACTGATCGCGGTCCCAACCAATCGACAGCCGCTCCTTAACCGGGAGCGGCTTTTTCTTTTTGGAAGGCCGTGTATCCGGTCGGCCACGGTCGCCATGTTCCTGGAGTCGGAACAGCATTTTTGACTCCACACCCCGCTTAATTCGAGCCAGTCTCAGAGGCACCGGGGCTGGCGGATCGAATTTCAACACTGACTTATTTTGAGCCCGGTGGCCGCAGCGCGACAATGCCTGCGGCCTTTTCAATGGAATGTGGCAACCGTTTCAGCGAGCCGCCGGCGTCGTGCTCGCGGATTGCCCGGGCCGATAGCCATCGGTCAGGGTCTTCAGGAACGCGATGACGTCGGCGATTTCGGCATCATCCAGCGCGGGCGGCTCGCCCTGCTTGCTGTCAAAGGGCGCATCGACAATGTCGACGTTGCCGCGATAGGCCGGCGGCAGATCGTCGTAGCGATCGATGCCGCCGTCCGCGCGTTTCGGATACCACTTCGCCGGATCGGTTTCGCGCTCGACGTAGAAGTGCATCACTTGCTCGAGCGAATGAAAGACCCCGTTGTGGAAGAACACCTTTCGGGTCGCCGCATTGCGCAGCGTCGGGGTCTTGAACAGGCCGCAATATGCGGTCGTCGTCGCGTAATCCTTGCGCAAAGGACCGCACAGCCCGAGGTCGTAGTAGCCCGGGTCGCGATTGGCCGGAATGTCATGGTTGCGGGGAGCACCGAGCGCTTCGAACTGGAAGTCCGTGAAGGCCGGTTGGAACACGCCGTCGAGGGTCGCCTTGTCGATATGACACGATGCGCAATTGCCCTTCTTCGGGTCATCGAACAGCCTCAAGCCATGCGCTTCCGCTTCGCTGAGGGTGGCTTTGCCGGCGAGGACGGCGTCGTATTTGCTGTCGTAAGGATGAAAACTCGGCTCCTCGGCCTGGAATCGGGCCAGGGCGAACAGAGCCTCGTCCAAAGCGAGCCTCGGCTCGTCAAAGATCCTCGCACCAAACAATTTCTTCAGTTCGTCGGCATAGGCCGCATGTTTGAGCCGCTCGAGTACATCTGCGGCGCTGTGATTGTCCATTTCATTCGGATCGAGCAGCGGACCGAGCGCCTGATCCTGCAGCGTGTTGGCCCGGCCATCCCAATCCAGTCCGCCGCGCGGAACGGTCGCTTCGGCGGCCGCGCGCGCCGCATTATTGGCGGCCTTGGCTACCGCGACAATCCTGACATCGCCCCCGGGCATCGCGGCTGCCGGCGTGTCTTCCGGTGGGGGCGGATCGTTATCCGCCATTTCGGTGCTCGGACCGATCGAAAAATTCGGAGCGTGCTCGAGATAGCGCAGCGACGGGACCGCGCGGATACCCGTCCGTTTCATGTCCGGTCCACCAAACTGCACCACGAGGCCATTTGGCGGGCCGTAGGCATGTGCGGGACTATGACACGACGCACAGGCCTGTTGTCCGGACCCGGACAGAGACGGATCGAAAAACATCTGACGCCCCAGTTCCGCGACCGCCGAGAGTTCGACCGTACTGGGCTGGCCTGTGACCTGGCTTGCCGGAGCGACGGGGTCGGCGGCCGAGAAGGCCGCCGTCAGTAAAGCCGAGAGTATGATGGGAAGCCGGACGGACCACGCGCGGAACGGCGTCGGTACGCGCTGCGAGAAACGCCTCATTGAAAACTCGTACAGATCAGGATGGGAACAGAATGAGAAAATGGGACGGATGGATTGTTTCCATCCGCCCCGGTTTCGAGTTGTGCCGTGGGTGCTTGCAGCTATCGCTTGCAGTTACTGCTTCGTTCCGAGGTTGGCATCGAGCAGCAGCTTCGGGTTCGGCTTCTGGTTGAAGTCGAACATGTTGTCGATCGGGTTCGCGATCGCATCGAACGAACCCTGGCCGACACGTTCGCTGCTCAGCCAGTTGTCTTCGATGAAGCGCAGAACCGAGGACTGATCCGTCAGCGTATGATCGACGAAGTTCGGCTTGGCGAAGGGCGAGACCACCAGCAAGGGCTGACGCGGGCCGTAACCGCAGCGGCCATTGACCGGTTTGCCGTTCAGGCCGGGCAGCGGCGTGGAAAGTGCACCGCTGGTTCCCGGCAGCGGGGCGCATTGCTGCGGTCCGTTGAACGCATCCTGCGCGCTGGCCGACGGGTTGATGATGTTCTGCACATGATCGTACCAGCCGTCCGAGTCGTCATAGGCGAGGACCACCGCGGTGCTCTTCCACTCGGGGCTCTGCTGCAACAGGTTGATCATGTTGACCACGAAAACCTGTTCATCGAGAGGATCCGAGTTGCTGGGATGAGCGTCCTGGATCGCCGGCGCTTTGAGGAAGCTGACCGACGGAAGGTTGCCCGCCTGAACCGCAGCGACGAAGTCCGTGATGTCGTACTGGTGATTGGCACCGCCGTCGAACGCGGTCCCGATCGCGGCGACCGAAGTCGGCCGCGTGTGGCTGAGGTTTCGCGTCGAGGGATAGTACTGGAACCAGGCATGATGCGGGACGTAGTCGGTGACGTTGGAGCCGACCGTGGGCGACGACGTGCTTCGTTTGCAGCCGGTGGTGCCGTTGACGTTCACCGCTTGCAGGTTGAAGCCGCCCATGAACGAGCCCCAGGTGATGCCCTTGGCATTGAGGAGATCGCCGATATTCTTGCCGGCCATCTCGGTGGTCGGGCTCGTCGTCGAGGAGCAGACATCTCCGTGGGGATCGCTGTCACCGAACATCGTAAAGCCGCCCTGACCGTCGGCAACGATGTTGTTGACCGTGTTGCCGGGATTGGAGCCGTTGCTGGCGGCGAAGCCCACCGCGCCATTGGTCTGGCCCGAGATCAGGTTGATCGCGCCGGGCGTGGACGGACCGAAGGTCGAGCTGTAGGAGTTGTCGCTCATCGCGAAGTGCTGAGCGTAGTTCCATAGCGCGGTGACGGTGTTGCCGTCGTAGTAGCCCATCACGAGGCCCTTGGTGTTGAACACGCCGGTGCCGCCGGTGCCGGCCGCGCCGGTGTTCTTCGGAAACAGGTCCATCTTGCCGCCATCGAAGGCTGCCTCTTCGGGACCGTAAGCGTGATTCTGGCTCGCGGTGTGCGCCTGCGAGCGATCGAGACGGAACGGATTGGCAGCGCCGGTACCGTTGGCGGGATTCAGGTTTGGATTGTTATTCAACAACGCATCGGTGAATCCGTTGACGGCAGGTGTATCCGGCGCGGCGGTGAAGACCGGCTCGCCTTTCGGATTCGTCGCGTGCGGATAGGTGCCGAAATAATGGTCGAACAATTCGTTCTCCCCGAAAATGACGACGACATGCTTGATCGGGGTGGAAGTTTGAAGCTTGTCCTGCGGCGAAGCGGCTAACGCCGGATATTCGCCTTGTGCGACTAACAGCATCGATAAGCAAAGGGCAGACGCAGCCCTGCTAACGTTACGTTGCATGGAGCTCTCTTTTAAAGCTGAAAAAAGAAGGGGACGCTTCCGGTCAGGCTAAAAAGACAGAAGCGGCCTTTGGCTGGCGGCCGGGTTGTAAATTCACCGCGTGACACGCCAATGACGAGCAAACGACAGACTCGCGTAACTAAGAATCAAGAAATGGAATCAGAATCGGGGCGAGCTGACAGAAAGTTTTGCGAACCGCAAGATGCGATGAAGCGCGGCTTGAGCGAAGTCGGTCTGCGCGCCGGGAGTTCGGATCACGCGCCGCGGCGGAAGTGGCGTGATGCCGAACCGCGTGATTTTTTGGTGCAATTCATGTCATTGACGTAAGAGCGTCAAATAAACCAAGCCGCGGGGGCGCCATCTACTCATGCCACCACACCTGTTCCTCAGCCGGCCGAAGCCCGTCGACTTCCGAGTGCCGGGAAGATAGAGCCTTTGCAAAACTCGCAAATCCGCAGCGTCGCGGTTCGGGTGCCGTATAGCGGGCTTTAGCCGGATGATTGGGCCGGCTCCCGCGCCGGAAGCCGATACGGATACAGGCTGCGTCCCCAAGCGATCGCCGGGACCTCGATCAAGCGCCACGACAGATAGGCAACCGGCGCCGTCAACAGAATCGACGCGATGGAGGCCAGAACGGTGACGGCGGATACAGGCATGCCGGCGGCGTAGAGCTCCAGCGGATGCAACAGCCGAAACGCGACGCTCATGCCCAACAGATGCAGCAAATAGAAGCTGTAGGAGATGCTTCCGAAAAACCGGACCGGCCGGGCATCAAGCACTCTGAACAGCGGAGCAGCCGGTTGCCAAACGACCAGTATGACGAAGGTCGCCGCCGCCAGGCATTCCAGCGCCAGAACGATTCCCGACTGGGTTCTCGATCCACAGATAGCGAACACGACCATCGACAGCACCGCGACCGGCGTCGTCCGCTTCCGGCCGATGGCGGCCGCCACCTGCTCGCCGCGAAAATGCACCAGGCAACCGACGACGAAGGCGTACAGCGGCGCCAAGTTAGTCACGCCACCGAGCAAATGCACATACGCTCCCCAGAACGAGAGCGCGAACAAAACGCCGATCACCGCCCAGACCGACCGCTCGCCACGTTTGTCGAACAGCCACACGCTGAACAGGATCAGCGGCGTGGCCGCGCATTCCACCGTCATCGACCACATCGGGCCGTTGATGTCCGATTTTATCATCAGCATGTTGAGGATCACATTGGCGGGCGAGAAATCGCCCTCGTAACCCACGAAGATTCCGAAGCGCCAATGCAGAAAGGTGAACAGCGCGACGATCGCGGCGGCGGCCGGAAGCAGGCGGAAGACACGGTTGCGAACAAAGCGGACCGGATCGGGATTGGCGGCGAGCGAGCGGGCGAGAACAAAACCGCTGATGACGAAGAAAGCCACCACGGCGCCGGTGCCGTTCAACGCCGCCGACAGGACCTTGTAGATGAGGGCGTCGACACGGCCGTACGGCGCGCTGGCCGACATGGCGACTGCGACGTGATAGCCGACGACGGAAAGCGCGGCGACGCCACGCAACGCTTCGATCCGGGGAAGAAAGCCGGTGGAGGATCCCTGACGGGTGGCGAGATCTGACATGGTCCCTTGGTATCATTTCGACCGGGTCGCGAACAGCGCGCGCAATCAAGGACAAGAACAAACGGGAACAGGCTTCTTATCCCTAACGACTTAGCCGGGTACCGGACAACGTTGCAGCGCGATCCGACGGACGCCGTCAAAAAGACCGCGCGTTGCCGCGTTGGCGATCGTCCCGATCACATGGCGGTCTTGAGGATGAACTTCCGCACCGCCTTGGCGAAGCCCTCGTCCTGATTGCTGTCGGTAACGACGGTGGCTTGCGACTTGACGTCGTCGCTCGCATTGCCCATGGCGATCGACAGGCCGCTTTCGCGAAACATCAAGACGTCGTTGGGCATGTCGCCGATGGTCGCGATCTCCTGCGGGTCGATGCCCAACAGCTTTGCCAGCGTCAGCACGACGGCGCCCTTGTTGGCATTCGGGTTGGTGACGTCGAGGTAGTAGGGTTGCGAGCGTGCCGCGCTGGCTCGCTGTCCAAGCTTTTGCTGCGCCAGTTTCTCGCACGCGGCCACGCGCGCGAGGTCGTCGGAGACGCCGACGATTTTTACCGCATCGGCCAAATCCGCGTCGGTGAAGCTATCGACGACCCTGGCATCGAACTTCACCGTCCATGCCTCGCGCGCCACATGCGGCGCCTGTTTGTCGCGGATGAGCCACTCTTTTTCGGTGTAGAGCCAGGCGTCGAGACCCTGATCGAGGATCAATTGCAACGTCTGGCGGGCGGTCGCCGAATCGAGCAATCGACTCTCGATCACCGACAGGTCGGGGCGAACGAACACGCCGCCGTTGAAACCCGCTATCGCCCCCTCCAGCTTCAGCGGCGCGATCAGCATGCTCATGCCGCGCGGCGGCCGGCCGCTGGTGAGCGCCAGCGTGATGCCCGCGCTGCGCAACTCCTGCGCCGCGGCGACGGCCTGCTCGGTCAATACCTTGTCCTGTGTCACCAGTGTGCCATCGACATCTGCCAGCAACAGCCTGATCTTCCGTTGTCCGTTCATCACCGCACATCCATCCGGTTGAAATTGCAGGGAGCCGCGCCGTCAAGCCGCCTTGACGATCGCGACCTGGAAATCGATGCCTTCCCAGCGGCATCGCTCCGGCCAGTAAATAGTGAAGCGGACCGTACTTTCATCGGTCAAACGGCCTGTCGGCAGGTCGACCACGTGCATGCCGAGGCCGGTTGCGGTAGTGGGCGCGTCGATTGTCGTGGTCCAATCATCGACCGACCAATGCACCCGCGCCGGCTCCAGAAATTCCAGACGCAGCACGCGCCCCAGCGCGATGCGCGCGACCGGCCCGGTAAGCTGCCAGACCACCGGCGCCGGCGGCGGCGTATTCTTCACATACCGGTTCAGCGTTTGCGGCGGCATGTCGAACACGGCGCCATCCCGAAGTGAGCGCAGCAGCTTGATATGCTCCGCATGCGCCCAAACCAGCGGCATCGCGCTGCCCGAGGGTCGCCCGAGGTACAACTCCTTTTCCGGGATGTCGTCGCTGTCCCAGATCTGCTCCGGCAGCAGGCCTCCCGTACTGGCAGAGGCCTCGAGCGCGGCCAGCAGCCGCCGCGCCTCCTGAGGCCGGCCGGCCGCAAGTTCGTAGTGCGCCCGTTCGCCGGTCAGCAACGGCCAAAGCCGGCCAATGCCCACGCCGTCGAACGGGGCGCCGTCGGGATGTTCGCCGTAACCGTCGTCATTATAGCGATACCAATAGGAGCCTCCCGGCAAGTCGCGTCGCAACAGCGCGTCAATCGCCTTGACGGTGTTGAGAATGCGCGGATCGTCGGCCGCGCGAAGGCCAAATCGCACCAGCGCCAGCGCGTCGGGACTGATCAGAAGCCCGGCTTCGAGGGCCTCGTTTCCGTCCGGCCGGTTGCGAATCGGAATCAACCCATGCGACCTCGCATTGGCGTCGCCCGAAGAAAAGCCTATGCGCATGTAGTAGCCGTCGATGCCGAGCCGGCGCGCGATTTCGGTATCCCTGGCATAGGCCCAATCGTCGATCTGCTCGTTCCAGCCATCCGCCGTCTCAGCGAGATACTTCGCAATCGAAGTTTGCCCCATGGCTGCCATCGCGTCGGCGGCGGCAAGCAGCGCAGATATCTCGACGGCAATGGTGAAGGCCGAATAGCCGCCATCTTCTTCCCACCGGTCCTGCTGGGTCACGGGCCCGTTGCGCACGATGTAGCCCGCCGCCGCCTGGATCATCGGGGCGTATCGCGCCCGGTCCGCGGGCTCGATCGCGCCGGCGCGCAGCAGCATGTCGTACAGCAGGATCGGAAAGCCGGTTTCGTCGATCTGGATACCGCTCCAGTAAGGCCGGCCATCGAGCCATGAATTCTGCGACCAATGTCCGTCCGCCTCCTGGATCGCCATGAGATAGTCGAGCACCGATTTCGCCGACGCCGTGGCGCCGGCCGCCAACAGGCCGCCTGCGGTTTCGACCAGGTCGCGCGGCCAGACCAGATGGTAGCCGCCGAGGTCATCATCGCCCTTGGAGAAGCCCCAGGGAATCGACAGGCTGGCGATGATCGCGCCCGAAGCCTCATCCCGATGCGTGGCCAGTACGGCCGTGCTGACGCGATAGCGATTCAGTCCGCTGTCACGCGGTTCGTCGAGCGGCAAAAGCTCGGCCTGGCGTTGACGCCAACCCGCGCAATAATGCTCCAGCATCGGCTGCAGCGGCTGCTGCAGGCTCAGCACGGCGCGCAGTCCGGCTTCTTCCGGCAACGCGCCGAAACCGATCGCAAGCACCGCTCGCCCATCTTGCGAGGCGATGTCCAGCGTGCCCGACAACCCGACATTGCCGTCTTCCGCCCGAACATAGTCGCTCCGCAACCCCTCGCCCCGCGCCAGCGTTTGCCAGCCATCAGAGGTGCCGACGTAACCGGCCGATCGGGCCAGCCATGGCACCGACGAAGCTACCGCAAGCGCCATCACCCTGCCTTTGGCGAACAGCATCTCGTGCCCCTTGAAGTCGCCGTACCAGGCGGTGTTATGCGCGCCGGCGTTGATGAGATGGGGAGCAACCATGGCATGAAGCTGGTAATCCGCGAGTGTCCCGACCAGCGCTTCAAACCGGATCTCTTGCAGGACCACCTCGCGCAGGGGATCGGAGAACACCGTCTTTGAAATCCGGTAGCGGCCATCGATGGCCGTGTTGACCAGCCGGAACGCCGGAACGCCATCCTCGATCATCGCGACCGTGTGGTAGGTGTCGCGCTTTTCTTCCGAAAAATAGTCTTTCGCGGTGACGACGAACCCGAAATCCCTGATGCAGGCGGTATCGAGCCTCGGCGCATAAATCTCGTTGAGAATACCGTGGCTGATCGTGAACCATGCCCGGCTTTCCGCGCGCGCAGCCGTACCCACCGCGCTTTTGGCGCTCGAGGTCCAGCGCGGAGCAATTCCGGGCGAACCGGGCGGTACCGCGAAATCGGTCAACCGTCATTATCCTTTTTTGGCGAGCCGGTGCCGAGGGAACCCCCGAACACGACTTCTCACGATCCAATCACATTCTCGATTCCGGGGAATGATGCAGGCAAAGCTGTGATCCTGCTCACATAGGAATTTGGCGTTTCGTTGTATTCTCCCCCTGCTGGGATAAGGAGTGAAGGCGATGACCTCAACCTTTTGGACCCGCAAAGCGATCGCACTCGGTGTTGCGATCGTGACCCTTACCTGCACCGCTACGTTTCTATCCGTCGGACTAACCCAACCGAGGCCGCTTGCCGGTGCGGTCTTGAGCGATCCGTGGCAGTGCACGACGACCGCGGGAATTATCACCGTTTGTACCAAGAAGCGCAGTTGAGCGAAAGCCTGACCTTGCCGGACAAATGACGCGTTCGGAGCATCGGCACGTACTATTGACCCGATCGATTCCGTAAAACATGGTGGCCTCGTATCGTTTGAGGCTACCGAATGGTTATCGCAGCATTGTCGGGCTGGACCCGGGACCAGAAGCATGTCGTCCTGGCAAGCTTTCTCGGATGGGCGCTCGACGCGTTCGATTTTTTCCTTCTGGTGTTCGTGCTGAAGAGCATTGCCGCTGAATTCAACACGGATATTTCCGAAGTCACGATCGCCATCCTGCTGACGCTGGCGATGCGCCCGATCGGCGCATTCATCTTCGGCCGGGCCGCCGACCGCTGGGGTCGCCGACCGACCCTGATGGTTAACATATTGCTGTATTCGATCCTCGAATTTGCGTCGGGTTTTGCGCCGAGCCTGACCGTGTTCATCGTGTTGCGCGCGCTCTACGGCGTCGCGATGGGCGGCGAGTGGGGCGTCGGCGCCTCGCTGACGATGGAAAGCATCCCGCCTCACGCTCGCGGATTCGTCTCGGGCTTGCTGCAGTCGGGTTACCCCGCAGGATACTTCATGGCGTCGATCGTCTACGGCGTGCTTTATCCCTATATCGGGTGGCGCGGGATGTTCATGGTCGGCGTGATCCCCGCTTTGCTGGTGCTTTACATTCGCCGCAACGTCCCGGAGTCGCCGAGTTGGGGCAAAGAGGCTGCCGCCGCGCGCGGCGGTACGTTTGCGGTTCTGAAATCGCACTGGCGGCTCGGCATCTATGCGGTCGTTCTCATGACCGCGTTCAATTTTTTCAGCCACGGCACGCAGGATCTCTATCCCACATTCCTGGAAGTGGAACATAAGCTGCCGCCGCATGTCGTCGGCACCATCGCCGTGATCTACAACATCGGCGCCATGTGCGGCGGCATCCTGTTCGGAACGCTGTCGGAACATTTCGGCCGGCGGCGATGCATCGTCATCGCGGCGCTGCTATCGCTGCCGGTGATTCCGCTTTGGGCTTTTTCCGCCAGCCCGGTTTGGCTGGCGGTCGGCGCCTTCCTGATGCAATTCACCGTGCAGGGAGCGTGGGGCGTAATACCGGTGCATCTCAACGAATTGTCGCCGGATGGCGCGCGCGGCACATTTCCCGGGTTCGTCTATCAACTCGGCAATCTGCTGGCTTCGGTGAACGCGACGTTTCAGGCCGGCATCGCCACGTATTTCGGCGGCAACTACGGTCTCGCCCTTGCCGCCGTCGCAGGTACGGTTGCGATCATCATCGCGGCGCTGACGGCGGTCGGCTCGGAAGCCAAGGGGATCGCCTTTGCCAAAGCGAAGGCCGCGGTGACGTAGGACCGTTTTCGCGTGATCCGCCGTGATCGCCCATGCAAATCAGACGAGCATGGTTTGCGGACTTGTGAAGGAACCGCCGCCGGGCTGACCCTGTTGAACTTGCGAATGCCAAATGGAGGATCAGCCATGAAGACATTGGCAATCGGTTGCGTCGTTCTCTCCGTCCTGTTGCCGGCTGCGGCCTATAGCCGTGGTGGTGGCATGGGTGGCGGAATGGGAATGCACCATTCGAGCCTGAGCACGGGGGGCGCGTCTGGAACCAGCCCGGTTGCGCCCGGGACCAACTCGTCGGGCACAGCGCTTTCTTCCGGCGGGGTCAGTGGTGCCGCGCGGGGCCCGGCGCTCGGCACCGGCGACCCCGCGGTCGACAAGGAAGATCGCAAGGCCGAGCGGATGATTTCGTCGATCTGCAGGGGTTGTTGAGGCTCGCCGCCGACGCGGCGCGGCCGAGGGTGCCGCTGCCCGCGAGCCGCAAACGGGCGTGAAAACGGCCGCGCGCTCGCGTGCTACGAATCTTCCCGCGGCGCCTCAATCGATCCGGCCTTAATCGATCCGCAAGCCTGCAAATTTAACCACCTTCTCCCATTTCTCGGTCTCGGCAACGATCATCCCGCCAAAGGCGTCCGGCGTGCTGATCAGTGGATCGCCCCCGAGTTCGATCAGGCGCTTCTTGACTTCCGGCTCGGCCAGAACCGCATTGATCCCCTGATTGAGCTTCGCAACAATCTCCGGCGGCGTCTTTTTCGGGGCTCCCATTCCGAACAGCGCGCTCGCTTCATAGCCCGGCACGGTCTCGCCAACGGTCGGCACGTCCGGAAGCTCGGGAGACCGTGTTGCCGTCGTGACCGCCAATGCGCGGACGCTGCCCGACTGAATATGCCCAATGATCGAAGGCATGTTGTCGAAGATTACCTGGACGCGGTTGCCGAGCAAATCAGTGATGGCAGGCGCCGCCCCCTTATAGGGAACGTGCAACATCTTGGCGCCGGACATCGCCATGAATAATTCACCCGAGAGATGCACCGACGTGCCGTTGCCCGATGATGCCAGGTTTACCTTGCCGGGATTGTCCTTCACATAAGCGATGAATTCCGCAACCGTCTTCGCCGGCACCGCGGGTGCGACCGTCATCACATTCGGCACCCGGTTGAACGACGCCACCGGCGCAATGTCGTTGACGAAATTGAACTTGAGGTTGGCGTAAAGTGAAGCATTGATGTAGTTGGCCGGATTGATGAGCAGAACCGTGTAACCATCCGGCGTGGCGTTGACGACCGCCTCGGTCCCGATGTTGTTACCGGCGCCCGGTTTGTTTTCGATCACGAATTGTTGGCCCAACCGCTCGGAGAGGCGCTGACCGATCAGCCGCGCAATGATGTCGGTGGCTCCGCCCGCCGGATATCCCACGACGAAACGAACGGGTCGGGTCGGATAATCCAACGCGGAAGCGCTGCGGCCAGACAGCACCAATGCCGATAGACCCGTTCCAGCCAACCCGATTGCGGCACGCCGTGAAATCATGCGTCGCTCCCTGCTCTTCTTCGCGAAGCCGCTTGTCGCGGCTTCCTTATTGTTGAACTAACGATGGCCGACGTTGTAACAAACAAAGCGTGATGCGGCCAGTGCGATGCCGCCGCATCTACCGCGACGAAAGGATAACCCATGTCTGTCAAGGTCCATGCGCTCGATCATATCGTGATCAACGTTTCCGACGTCGCGCGCTCCACCGAATGGTATCGAAAAATTCTCGGCATGGAGGTGAGGGTATTCGACCCCGGCCACGGCAAGCCGGTGAGGACATCGCTGATTTTCGGCAACCAGAAAATCAACGTGCGGCCGCGCGACGCCGACAAGGTTGAATGGTTTACGGCAGACCATGAAGCGGCCGGCAGCGACGATCTCTGCTTTCTCACCACGGCCACGCCGGAGGCGGTGGTTGCACATCTCGGCGCATGCGGGGTCGCTATCGAAGAAGGTCCGGTCGCAAAGCAGGGTGCCCGCGGCACGCTGCGGTCGGTCTACTGCCGGGATCCCGACGGCAGCCTGATCGAGATTTCGTCGTACGAGGACAGCCCTTCCTGAATGCGCGCTGGCGTCGGCGACGCGGTGATATCCGCTTCGATAGCCATTTGATCGCCGCACGATCCGATGGCACACTTGCCTCCAAGCAAAAACCACACGCAGCCGCCGATAGAGCTGCACGGGGGGACGAATGTCGAATGCGCAGCATGCGCCAGCGGGGGTGGTCGGGCCTTTTGCCGGGATAGACGTGCCTTGGCTGCTGCGAATGCGCGCCGATGTCCGCCGCGATCATCCGTTCCTGATCTGGGCGCCGTTCGATGCGCCGGCCAGAACTTGGACCTACGGTGAATTTCACGAGCGCGTCGGCGCGCTCGCCGCCGGCCTTGCCGCGCGTGGCGTCAAGCCGGGCGAATTCCTGCTGATCCATCTCGATAACTGCGTCGAAGCTCTGCTGGCCTGGTTCGCCAGCGCGGAGCTCGGCGCCATCGCCGTCACCACCAACACCCGTTCGGCGCCCGCGGAAATGGACTATTTCGCCGATCATTGCGGAGCGGTCGCCGCCGTTACCCAGCCGGCCTACGCCGAAACGATCTCGGCGCATTGCCGCGGCCTGCGCTGGCTCGCGGTAACTTCGCACGACGCCGGCGTGGCGCCTGCGCCCGGCGCCGCCCCGCCACGCGGCGAGCGTTTCGAGGCCCTGTTCGCCGACAGCGCCGACCGGCCGCGCCGCGCCGCCGATCCGCTCGCGCCATGCAGCGTACAATACACCTCGGGCACCACCTCGCGGCCAAAGGCAGTGTTGTGGACGCACGCGAATGCACTGTGGGGTGCCAAGGTCAACGCGGCGCATCAGGACTTGCACGCCGGCGATGTACACCAGACCTACCTGCCGCTGTTTCACACCAACGCACTGGCTTATTCGATGCTCGCGAGCCTGTGGGTCGGGGCAACCTGCGTGATCCAGCCGCGGTTCTCGGCGAGCCGGTTCTGGCCCGCGGCACTGGAGCACGGCTGCACCTGGACCTCAACGATCCCGTTTTGCATGAAAGCACTGCTTGAGCACCAGGTTCCGAAGCGGCACAAATTCCGGTTGTGGGGCACGGCGATCTGCGAGCCACCCGCCTTCGCCGCTTTCGGTATCAAGATGATCGGCTGGTGGGGCATGACCGAAACCATCACCCACGGCATCGTCGGCGAGATCGATCAGCCCAACACACCGATGTCGATCGGCCGGGCCGCGCCGGAATATGCCATCCGCATCACCGACGATGACGGCGCGCCGACGCCGGTTGGTGGCACCGGCAACCTCCTGATCAAGGGCGTCCCCGGGCTATCGCTGTTTGCGGAATATCTGCACAATGAAAAGGCGACCCGCGAAAGCTTCGACGAGCACGGCTATTTCGTAACCGGCGACCGCGTGACGCTGTTGGAGCGCGGTTTCATCAAGTTCGGCGACCGCGCCAAGGACATGCTCAAGGTTGGCGGCGAGAACGTCGCCGCCTCCGAAATCGAGCAGGTGATCGCCGTGGTACCCGGCGTGCGCGAGGCCGCGGTGGTCGGGAAAAAACACCCGATGCTCGACGAGGTCCCGGTGGTATTCATCATTCCGCAGGCAGGCGTCGACCGCGCCCCGCCGGATCTGCACGATGCCGTCATGGCCGCCTGCCGCAACGCCCTCGCCGACTTCAAACTGCCGCGCGAAATCCGTTTCGTCGACGAGATGCCGCGCTCGACCCTGGAGAAGGTCGCCAAGGCTGAATTGCGCAAGATGCTGGGGTGAAAAGATGCCGGCTTGAAACAGCTACGCCGGGCCGGCGGCCCGGTGATGCGGCGAGTAATAAGAACAAGTAGGGGGCGAGCGCATGTCAGGTTTCAATTCATCTTCCGCCCGGCGGTTTTGCGGCCTCGCAATTCTGACGGCCCTGTCGCTGGGCTGGCCGATCGGCGCCGCCTCGGCGCAATCGGCCGATACCGTGCTCTTCAACGGCAAGATCCTCACCGTCGACAAGGACTTCTCGATCCGGGAGGCGTTGGCGATTGCGCATGGCCAGGTGCTGGCAACGGGCACCAGCGCGGCCATGAAGAAACTCGCCGGCAGCAACGCGGAGCTGATCGACCTCGGCGGCCGCACCGTCATTCCCGGACTTACCGACGGGCACATTCACGGCATCCGCGCCGCGCTGACATTCGGCACGGAAGTAAACTGGATCGGCGTGCCGACGCTGAAGGAAGCGCTGGAAAGAATTCACCAGGCCGCGCAGTCGCAAAAGCCGGGTTCCTGGATCGTGGTCGCCGGCGGCTGGACCGAAGAACAGTTTGCCGAAAAGCGGCGACCGGCTGCTGACGAGGTGGCCGCGGCCGCGCCGGACAATCCGGTCTACATCCAGCACCTCTACGACTGGCTCTTGCTGACGCCGAAGGCCATGGAGGCACTCAACATCCGCGAAGACGCCGACGTCACGCCAGGCGGCAGGCTCGAACGCGACCGCAATGGCCAACCGACCGGCACGGTCATCGCCGAGGGCAGTGCGCTCGGCAAGATATTCGATCGCCTGCCACGTCCGACCCCGGAGCAACAGGCGGAGGGCTCCAGGAAATTCTTCACCGAGATGAACAGCCTCGGCATCACTGGCATTGTCGACGGCGGCGGGGTCAGCATGTATCCCGCCAATTATCAGACCGTGTTCAAGCTATGGCATGACAAGCAGCTCACCGTGCGTGTCGCCTATCACCTCTGCGCGCCGAAGCCGGGCAGCGAACTCGCCGACCTGCAGAACCTGACCCAGTTGCTGCCGCAGGGCTTCGGCGACGCCGTGCTGCACTTCAACGGCCCCGGCGAGATTCTTGTCTGGGCCGACTGGACCGATGGCGACATTACTCCCGCCGGCAAAGCCAAGCTCGCGGAGTTGCTGCGCTGGGCGGCATCGAAGGGCTACACCATCCAGATCCACTGGAATCCCGATCGTACCGTGCATGACCTGCTCGACATCGTCGAAGACATCGAGAAGGACTACCCGGTTCGGGATCTGCGCTGGGCCGTGCTGCATTTGTACGACGCGTCGGCGGAGAGCCTGCAGCGGATGAAGTCGCTGGGCCTGGTTTGGGGTGTCCAGGACGGGCTTTATTTCGGCGGCGAGCGGCTGCAACGCGATGTCGGCGCCGACCGCGCCGCGGACATGCCGCGGATTGCAACGGCCATGAAACTCGGCCTGACGGTTGCCGGCGGCACCGACGCACATCGCGTTTCGTCCTACAATCCGTTCGTGGCGCTGCAATGGTACCTCGACGGCACCACGATCGGCGGCACCCGGACCCGCGGAGCGACGGAGGCCCCGAGCCGCCGCCAGGCGCTCGAGATGTGCACCCGCAACTCCGCTTTCATGGCGAACGATGACGACAAGCGCGGCACGCTCGAACCCGGCAAGTTCGCCGACCTCGCGGTGCTGTCCGCCGACTACCTCACCGCGCCCGTCGAGCAGGTCGGGAAGATCCGCTCGGTGTTGACGATGGTCGGCGGCAACGTGGTCTACGCGGCGTCACCGTTTGAAAGTCTGGCGGCACGCGCGAGCCATTGAGGGATATCAATACGCCCCCAGCGCCACCGCACGAAAAGCCTGAAGCAATTGCTGGTCGAGCTTGGCGCCCATCTCTTCCATGGTCGCAAAAGCCTTGGCGTGCGTGAACGGCTCGCGGTAGGTGCGCTTCTCCACCAGCGCCGCATGGATGTCCACGATCGTGGTCAGGCGAACGATGTCGCTGATCTGGTCGCCGCGCAGGCCGTCCGGATAGCCGGTGCCGTCGAGGAATTCGTGGTGATGCAGGATCACGTCCAGCATCTCCGGCGGAAAATTGCCTTGGGCCGCCAGGGCGTCGTAGCCCAGCCGCGGATGTTTGCGGATTTCGGCAATTTCCGCATCGGTGAGTTTTCCCGGCTTGTCCAGGAGATCGGTGGAGATGAATGCCTTGCCGACGTCATGCAGCAACGCAGCGCGTGCCAGCCGTCGCTGATCGTCCTCGCGCATGCCGAGATGCTGCGCGAATGCCACCGCGAAGCCGGTGACGAAGAGACAGTGGCGGTAGCTGTCGTTATGGTGGCAGCCGATGACCGTCAGCCATTCGCGCAGCGATGTATGCTTGATGGCCTTGAGTATCTTGTACTCGGCGTCCACGATATCGGTGAACGTCAGGGGCACGCCGGCCGGAAGCTTCTCGAACATCCTGACCATCACCGTGTGCGCGGCGGCCACGCCCGCGTTCAAGGCTTCGCCGCGCTCGGTCGTGTCGAATCCAATGCTGTCCGGGAATGCGGAGCGAATGCGTTGCAGGATGCCATCGGCATCGAACGGCCGCGCGATGGTATCGGTCGCACCCAACGCCCAGGCCTGCATGGTGCCGTGGTGAAGGGCGTCCGCGAGCACGAACAAGCGTGGCAGCGAACGATAGGCTTCGGTCTGCAGTTTATTGCGAACCCGCTGTACGCTTTCGGGCGATCGCAGATTGATGTCGACCACTACGCCCGAGAAGCGGCCCGCGGGCGCATCCGGAATGTCCGACGTCGACATGGTATCGACTTCGCCCACGGACCGCAGAATGCTCGCCAGTTCGCTGCTCTGGTCGCTCCGATCCGATGCCAGCAGCACTCGGCGTGTGGTCGATGTGTCTTTTGCTAGGGCTGCCATGAATCCTCTTTCCTTGCGGCGGCGGCTGACAGCAAAGGATACCTGCGGCAGGGTTCCACAGGACTTAAGAGGCGTCCTGAACGGCGCCCTACCGTGAACCTTACAAATTTAGCGTTCGGCATTTCACAACGGCGAACGGATCGCGCTAGGATCGCTTTGTTCTGCGCATCCGCCTTCAAATCACCGGATCAAATCAAATGCCGAAAATCGATCGCGACGGGGTCAAGATCTATTACGAGGTGCATGGCAGCGGGCCGGCACTGATCCTGACCCACGGCTATTCCTCGACGTCGGCGATGTGGCAGGGCCAGATCGAGGCGCTATCGAAGGACCACAAGCTCGTATTGTGGGATATGCGCGGCCATGGCCAGTCCGATTATCCGGACGATCCCGCCGCCTATAGTGAGGCGCTGACGGTTTCGGATATCGCAGCGCTGCTCGATGCCGTCGGCGCCGAGACCGCAATTGTCGGCGGGCTTTCGCTGGGCGGCTACATGTCGCTGGCATTCCACCGCGTCCATCCGGCCCGCGTCCGCGCTCTGCTCATCATCGATACCGGACCGGGCTTCAAAAAGGACGACGCCCGCGACAGCTGGAACAAACGCGCCCACGATACGGCCGGGCGCTTCGAGCACGAAGGTCTTGCCGTGCTGAAGGCCGCCAGCCGCGAGCGCTCGACGGTCAGCCATCGCGACGCCTCGGGGCTGGCGCATGCCGCACGCGGCATGCTGACCCAGCGCGACGCCCGCGTGATCGAGCATCTGCCCGATATCGCGGTGCCGGCCCTGGTGGTGGTCGGCGCCGACGACGCGCCGTTCCTTGCAGCCTCCGACTATATGGCGGCAAAAATCCCCGGCGCGGCCAAGGTGGTGATCCCGGCGGCCGGCCACGCCGTCAACATCGACCAGCCGCAGGCATTCATCGCAGCGGTGCTGCCGTTCCTCGATGGGCTCGGGCGACCCGCCGGCGGCTAGATTGGATCCGCCTGACCGGTAGCCGATTGGAGCCGCCAGCCGAATGTGGCACAGTCCAAGCTGGCCGCCGTGTCTTTCGCTCGCGAAGCAATTGTTCGGGCCGGGCCCTAATACAGATGGAACGCGCGGCGAAAATCACCTTTTCAATGCAACTCTCAACCAGATGGATGACCCGTGGGACAAGATATCAAGCTGAAGGCTTCGGATGGTTTTCAACTGGGTGGCTATCGCGCCGACCCCGCGGGCACGCCAAAGGCGGCCGTCGTGGTGATCCAGGAGATTTTTGGCGTCAATCATCACATCCGCGCGGTCTGTGACCGTTTCGCGGACGCTGGCTATGCGGCGATCGCCCCTTCGATCTTCGATCGCACCGAACCCAATTTCCAGTCCGGCTATTCGCCCGCGGAAATCGAGGTGGCGCGCAAATTCGTCGCCAATCCCGATTGGACGGCGATCCTGCGCGATACCCAGGCTGCGGTCGACGCGCTCGAGGGCGCCGGGCCGGTCGGCATCATCGGCTTCTGCCTGGGCGGCAGCGTCGCCTATGCGGCGGCGACCAAGCTGTCGGGCCTTTCGGCTGCGATCGGCTATTACGGCGGCGCCGTCGTGCGCTTCGCCGACGACAAGCCGAAAGTGCCCACGCAATTGCATTTCGGCGAAAAAGACACCGGCATTCCGCTCAGCGACGTCGATACGATCCGCGCCAAAAGGCCCGACGTCGAGATCTTCGTCTATCCTGGTGCGCAGCACGGCTTCAGCTGCAACGAACGGGCAAGCTACGACAAGCCGAGCGCCGACCTCGCCTGGACGCGTAGTCTCGACTTCTTTGCCAAGCATCTGAAGAAGTAAGCCGGGAAACTCGCGCGCAGGCTTAATGTCGTCATTTCCGAGGCGTGCGAGCGAACGACGATATGCGCGCGCGCACCGGAGAATCTCCGGATTCCCCGATGCGCAATTGCGCATCGAAAAACTTCGTCAGAACCAGCGCTCGCTGACGAGCACGGTATCGCCCGGGCCGAGCTGCGTGCCGAGCGGCACCACCGTGCGCGATGGGCCGGCGCCCTCGTTATGGGTCACCGTGACGCTGTCGCGTCTGGCGCGCGGCGAGAACCCGCCCGCGATCGCCACCGCGCTTTCGACGGTCATATTCGGCACGTAAGGATATTGGCCGGGAGCTGCAACTTCACCCAGGATGAAGAACGGCCGATAGGATTCGATCTCCACCGCCACCGATGGATCGCGGATGAAGCCGTTGCGCAGTTTGACGGCGATCTCCGATGCCAGCCCGGCCGTGGTTCGCCCGCGCGCCGGCACCGCCCCGATCAAGGGCATGGTGATGGAGCCGCCGGCGTCGATGGCGTAAGTGTTGGTGAGACCTTCCTGGCCGTACACCACGACCCGCAGCTTGTCGCCGGCGTCGAGCCGGTACGCGGCATCACGGACGGCCGGCATCGGCGCGGCCGCATATGCCGCAGCCGTGGAAGACGGATATGAACGCGGGCGCGGTCCGGCAAAGGCCACGCGAAGCGCGCCGATGGCACCGCCGGAATCGGCAGTTGCTGGCGTCGCGGCAGCAGCACGCTCGGATGCCGGATCGCCGGGGCCGCCATACGCCATCGCGTCGAGATCGCTATTCGGCTGGGACGTCGCCATCGGTCCGGATGCGTGCATGCAGCCGGACAGGCCGAGCGCAGTAATGGCGGCAAGGATCGGCAATCGAAACGCGCGCGCAAACCGCACCGGAGCATTCCCTCAAAGCGAGACAGCTCAAGTCTTGCACCGGTTATGGTTAAAAAATGGTTTGGGACGGAGTCTACGATCAACCGCCGCTGCCGTTGCAGAGGCAGCCGTGACTCTGCCAAGTCCATCGACCGGACGCGCCGACGGATGCCGCGTCATCGGGAATAGCCGATCAGCGGTTTGCGCGGCCGGAACAGCAGCATCAGCAAAATGCCGAGCACGCCAAGCACGGCGAAGACCGGTTGATCCAGCACCACGCGCACCACATGGGTCCAGAGCCACGGTGCGTGGCTCTCCACCCAGACTCGGAGGGCCTGCTGGCTGGATTGATGGATATCGTTCCAGAACTCGCCGAACCGGGTGAAGCGCAAGCTCTGGTCGGCCACCCAGCGCGCGCCGTCATAGACCATAAAGACGAAGCCGCCGGCCAGCAGCAGCAGTCCCACAAGTCGGAAAAAGCCCCGGATCATCGATCGCCCTCTCACTGCCCACCCCAGGCGCCGTCAGCCAATAACGGGGGTCTCCAAGAAATTCAACCTCGTCAGCAGCTTACCGCCCCCCATGGCCGAATTTCCCGGTTCCGGAGTGGACGGGAAGGCGTTGACGCTGCAAGCCGTGCCCTCTATAAGACCACCAATGGCGGCGGGCGCAATCCCGCCGCCGCTATTCTTTGAGCGGCGCCGTCATGCGAGCATTTCTGCTCCGGTAATGGCATTCCTCTGGAATATCCTGAAATACCCAGCGTCGATCCCGCGGTTGAACGGCCGGCGCGTTCAAGCCTGACGACCAGCGACCGATCACCGCCGAAGGAATTTAAGAATATGGCCAACACGACATCTGCCAGGAAAGCGACGCGCAAGATTGCCCGCCGCACCATCATCAACAAGTCGCGCCGCACTCAGATGCGCGGCGCGGTTCGCACCGTCGAAGAAGCGATCGAGAGCGGCGACCGTGATGCCGCGCTGAAGGCGATGGCCCGCGCCGAGCCCGAATTGATGCGCGCCGCACAGCGCGACATCATTCACAAGAACAGCGCGAGCCGAAAAGTTTCGCGGCTTGCGCATCGGATCGCGAAGCTCGCAAAATAAACTGATTGAAATCGATACATGTCAAAGGCCCGGCACTGCCGGGCTTTTTCTTTGCGCGTAGAATTGTTCGGCGAGTGATCGCCGTGCAATTTTTTGCGAGCCCGTTATTTCCTGACTGGCGCGAATGACCGGCGCGAACTGCACATGACGCAATACGAGTAGCGATGCGGCGCAGTGTAGTGGCATCGATACTACTGAACGAAATTAATATACGTCACCGTCCCGCAGCGCTGCGCTTTTTCTTTTGCTGTGACATTGCTGAAACGGATGCACGCGTGACGAATAAATTGCGAACTCCGTATTTTTACTGAGCTTCACTCCGGCCGCCGATTTCCCAAACCCGGATGCAGCACGCGCACGCGGTTTCTATGGCGATATCGACGTTAATGGCTCCGCTGTCGCAACCTCGCGCTTGAAAACGCAAGTGCGAAGGTTCGAAAGCCGATCCGGGTTACCCTATTTCGATGCGCAAAAAAATGCGCGCTTGCGTAGTCACTTATCGGCATAGCGGGATCGGCTTGTTCGAAAATTCGGCCCCGCCCCGCTCAAACGTAAACAATTTATGAATTTATTTTGGGCAGCCCCTGGAAATGTGACGGCGGCAATTCGTTTCGAATCTACGTACAGATTCAAAACCTTGTCGTTTCGATCGCAAACCGTCGCCCGATTTTGCGATCGCGAAGTCGATTTAGCCGGCGACGGCGCTAAATCATTTCCGTTGCGGGAAATAGGCCATGATGTATCTCTAAGGGGTCCGCGGCGCCCACGGCTCTCTAGATCAGCGCGGTTTGAGAACCATGGGCGAACGTGCAAATCGGCGGCGGTGTGCGCGTTAGCGACGCTTTCCAAGCGATCGTTGGGTTGAAACTCATAGCGATATGAGGGCAGCGGTTTTGTGTCGAAATTTCTCAGACGGGGCATTGGGTCCCGTTCGCTTCGAACAAGAGAAATACGCACAGAGCAAATCCGACGGTGCCGGAGGCGAAGCAGGTGGACAACGAGAACGAGGGGCTGAACTACACGGCGAACAACTGAACGATTTTGAAGTTCGGGCGTTGCCGACGCAATTTGTGGCACATCTGGAATGACAACTTGCCGTGGGCGATCACGGCGGGACGGGGAGGTTGTATGCTTTACGAAATCATCGCGGCGGACGATCAGATTTCATTCTCCGGCGAAACCGTGTTTGGCGCCTTCGGTGTCGCCTTGATTACCTTGGACGCTGCGAGCACGCGGCCTCCTGCGCGAACCCCCGACAGAACGTCGAGTACGCGCTGACCTCGCGGAACGCTTCTCTTCCACCCCTGACCTGCCAAGCGGCTTCGTGCCGAGCGGCTGGTCTATGGCGGAAGACGTATCCCGCTTGAGGTCCCGCCGCGCGGAAACCTCCGTACGGCGGCTTTCACAACCAAAGATTTACTCCTTCAGAAAAGTCGTCAAACAATGTCAAATATGGAACAGGACCGCTGGTCGCGCGTGAAGGGTCGGCTGCGTTCGAGCGTGGGGGAAGACGTTTACACGAGCTGGTTCGCGCGGATGGATCTCGAAAGCGTGCAGCCGGAAAGCGTTCACCTGTCGGTGCCGACGCGGTTTCTCAAGAGCTGGATTCAGGCGCACTACGCCGAGCGCGTTCTCTCTTGTTGGCAGGCCGAAATGCCGGAAGTGCACCGCATCGACCTCACCGTGCGCACGGCGATGCGATGCGCGGCGCCCGCCAAGGATGTGCCGGTGCAAGTCGACACCCGGCGCGCCGAGCGGCCTGACGGCCGCCCCGCGCCGGAACTGCGCGCAACCGCGACCGCGCCGGTCTCTGCCAGCCATGACGCACTCGGCGGCTCGCCGCTCGATCCCCGCCTGACCTTTGGAAGCTTCGTTGTCGGCCGTTCCAATACGTTGGCCCATGCCGCCGCCCGCCAGGTGGCGGAAGGGCGACGCGGTGACAGCGTGATGTTCAATCCGCTCTACATCCATGCCGGCGTCGGCCTCGGCAAAACCCATTTGCTGCAGGCGGTGACGTGGGCCGGCAATTCGGGCAGCGAACGCAAGGTGCTCTACCTCACCGCCGAAAAATTCATGTACGGCTTCGTCGCGGCGCTAAAAACCCAGACCGCGCTGGCCTTC
Source organism: uncultured Alphaproteobacteria bacterium (assembly GCA_963756215.1). Lineage (GTDB taxonomy): Bacteria > Pseudomonadota > Alphaproteobacteria > Rhizobiales > Xanthobacteraceae > Bradyrhizobium. Next base: position 133,517 of record CAVWMY010000013.1, read on the forward strand.
AAGGAAGCGTTGCGCGGCATCGACGTGCTGGTGATCGACGACCTGCAATTCCTGCAGGGCAAATCGACCCAGGCCGAATTCTGCCACACGCTGAATGCGCTGATCGATGCCGGACGCCAGGTCGTGATCGCGGCCGACCGGCCGCCTTCCGATCTCGAAAGTCTCGACGACCGCGTGCGTTCGCGGCTGGCCGGAGGCCTCGTGGTCGAGATGGGATCGCTCGGCGAAGAGCTGCGGCTCGGCATCCTCAAATCGCGCGTCGCCGCGGCACGCACGCATCATGCGAGCTTCGACGTGCCCGAACAGGTGCTGGATTATCTGGCGCGCACCATCACCCATAACGGTCGCGATCTCGAGGGCGCGATCAATCGGCTGCTGGCGCACAGCAAGCTCAATGCTCAGCCGGTCACGCTAGAGATGGCCGAACGCGAGGTCCGCGACCTGGTCCGTCCGCAGGAGCCCAAACGCATCAAGATCGAGGACATCCAGCGGGTGGTGGCGCGACAGTACAACGTCAGCCGCTCCGACCTGCTGTCGTCGCGACGTACGGCGAATGTGGTCCGCCCGCGCCAGGTCGCGATGTATCTCGCCAAGACGCTGACGCTGCGCTCGCTGCCCGAGATCGGCCGCCGGTTTGGAGGCCGTGATCACACCACGGTGCTGCATGCCGTGCGCAAGATCGAGGGGCTGGTCGCGAAGGACATCGCGCTCTCCGAAGAGGTCGAATCGCTCAAGCGCCAATTGCAGGAGTGAACCGCCGGTTGGGAAATGCCGCTTAGGAACCGTCCGGGCGCCCCTGCCGGGACGGTCCACCGCGGTTCGAACAGCCGCGAAACGTGGGGAACGGCCTAACGGCTCTCTTGCGCTTGCGCGCTATCCGCGCCACTTTGGTGTCCCCCCGGGATCGATCAGGTCCAGCCTTGGTCGGGTTCTCCGGGTTTCAGACGCCGGCGCGCTTTTCGGCTGCCCGGCTTTTCCATCACCGGATCAGGCGGGTATTGCTATGAAGGTCACCGTCGAACGTGCGCAACTCCTGAAATCGCTGGGACACGTCCATCGTGTGGTCGAGCGGCGCAATACCATCCCGATCCTCGGCAACGTGCTGGTTCGCGCCCAGAATTCTCAGCTCTCGCTGAAGGCGACGGATCTCGACCTGGAGGTGACGGAAACGCTGGCGGCGGAAGCCGGCACCGGTGGCTCGACCACCGTTCCAGCGCACATGTTTTACGACATCGTGCGCAAGCTGCCCGATGGCGCGCAGATCGTGCTGGAAGGCGACGGCGACCGCTCGGTGCTGGCGATCCGCGCCGGCCGGTCGCGCTTCACGCTGCAGACCCTGCCTGAAAACGATTTCCCGGATCTTGCCGCCGGCGACATGGTGCATTCGTTCACCCTCGCCGCCTCCGATGTAAAGCGGCTGATCGATCGCACGCAGTTTGCGATCTCGACCGAGGAAACGCGCTACTATCTCAACGGCATCTACCTGCACGCCGCCGGCGACGGCAAGACCGCGACCTTGCGCGCGGTCGCGACCGACGGACACCGCCTCGCCCAGGTCGATCTGCCGCTGCCGGCCGGCGCGGCCGGCATGCCGGGCGTCATCGTGCCGCGCAAGACGGTCGGCGAGGTGCAGCGCCTGATCGAGGACAACGAGGCGGAGGTGCGGATCGAGTTGTCGCTGGGCAAGATCCGCTTCACCATCGGCAATGTCGTGCTGACCTCGAAACTGATCGACGGCACGTTTCCGGATTATGGCCGCGTAATCCCGCAAAACAACGACAAGGAACTGATCGTCGACAAGAAGGATTTCGAGGCCGCGGTGGACCGCGTCTCGACCATATCGAGCGAGCGCGGCCGCGCCGTGAAACTGGCATTGTCGGCCGGCAAGCTCGTGCTGTCGGTGACCAACCCCGACTCCGGCAGCGCCACCGAGGAGCTTGAAGTCGAATACGCGTCCGATGCACTCGATATCGGATTCAACTCGCGCTACCTGCTCGACATTGCGGCCCAAATCGAGGGCGAGGTCGCGGTGCTGCGCCTGGCCGATCCGGGCTCGCCGACGCTGGTGCAGGACAAGGATTCCAAGGGCGCGCTCTACGTGCTGATGCCGATGCGGGTGTAGCAACCGTTCGGTCGTCATTGCCGGGCTTGCACTTCCCCCTCCCCTTGCGGGAGAAGGTGCCTGAGCGGAGCGGAGGCGGGTGAGGGGTACGTGCCGCAAACGCCACGCCATCGTCCAGCTCCAAAGCGCATCCGCAATTTCGCAAAAAAGATGTGCCGTGAGGCGACCGAGGCTGAAGCGGCAATGTGGCGACTGCTGCGGAATCGTCGTCTGGATCTCTTCAAATTCCGTCGGCAGGTGCCTTTTCAAGGCTATATTCTCGACTTCGTTTGCTTTGAGCAGCGCTTCGTCGTTGAAATCGACGGTAGCCAACACGCATCGACGGAGCGCGACCGGAGCGGGAAGCCGTCTTGATCACTGACGGGTTCCGAGTTGTGCGTTACTGGAACAATGGCGTGTTGCAACAGTCCATCGGCGTTTTGGAGGACATTTTCGCGAAGCTGGTTGAGCCACAAGATACCCCTCACCCGTCGCCGAACGGTGTTCGGCGCCACCCGCTCCCACAAGGCCCGCAAGGGGAGAGGGAAGAAAGATCGATATCTCTTCTGTCATGATCCCCTCGCGCATCCATCGCCTGACGCTGACGCACTTCCGCAACTATCGTGCGGCGAGCCTGCAGACGCGGAGCGACATGGTGGTGCTGGTGGGCCCCAACGGCGCCGGCAAGACCAACTGTATCGAGGCGATCTCATTCTTGTCGCCCGGGCGCGGCCTGCGCCGCGCCACGCTTGACGACGTCGCGGACATCCAGGGCGACGGCTCGTGGGCGGTATCCGCCGAGGTCGAGGGAGCGTTGGGCCTGGCCACGCTCGGCACCGGCCTCGATGCGCCCGCCAATGAGGCGGCGGCGGCCGGCCGGCGCTGCCGGATCGACCGCGAGCCGGTGGGCTCGGCTACGGCGTTCGGCGACCATCTGCGCATGGTCTGGCTGACACCATCGATGGACGGGCTGTTCATGGGCGCCGCATCGGAGCGACGACAATTCTTCGATCGACTGGTGCTGGCGATCGACAGCGAGCATTCGGCGCGGGTCTCGGCGCTCGACCGCTCGTTGCGATCGCGCAACCGCCTGCTCGAGGTGCGCAATTTCGACGACCATTGGTGCGACGCGATCGAGCGCGAGACCGCCGAGCTCGCCGTTGCCGTCGCCGCGATGCGCGGCCAAACCTTGACCCGGCTCTCTGCGATGCTGCGCGCGCGCGGCGCCGACTCGGCATTTCCCTCCGCGCAAATCATGCTCGACGGCTGGATGGAAAACGCGCTGATGCGGGAGCCCGCCACTGCGGTGGAGGATCGCTATCGCGAGATCCTGCGCCAGGGGCGCGCGCGCGACGCCGCGGCGGGGCGCACGCTCGACGGCCCGCACCTCACCGACCTACAGGTTGTCTACGCGCCGAAAAACATGCCGGCGCGCGACGCCTCCACCGGCGAACAAAAGGCGCTGCTGATCGGGTTGGTGCTGGCGCATGCCAACCTCGTCGCGGAAATGACCGGCATCACGCCGCTATTGCTGCTCGACGAGGTGATCGCGCACCTCGATCCCGGCCGGCGCACGGCGCTGTTCGGCGAACTGACGAAACTTGGCGCCCAGGTCTGGATGACCGGCGCCGACCCCGCCGCCTTCGCCGGTATCGGCGGCGCAGGCGAGACTTTCGACGTCAACTCCGGCACCATCACGCGACGGAATGGAGCCGGATAGCGTTTTCCTGGAATTGCCATCCCGCATCATTGCGACTTGCCGGGTTCAGCCACCGCCTGCTCCCCGAGCACCCGGTCGATAATGGCGTGAACCAGGAATTCCGATCCCTTTTCAGTCAAATGCACCTGATCGCTCGCGACGATGTCGCCGGCCGTGTCGCCGATGCGCGTCAAACAGCCGTCGGTGTTGCACAGGGTATCCCACACCGAAATATAATCCACGCCGAGCGCGGCAAGTTTTGCGCGAACGGCCGCCCCGGATAGATCGGGCTCGGCACGATTGGAGCGCTCCGGGATCAAGCGATGATACAACATGAAATAGCGCATCACCTCGTTCGGTAGCCCGCGCTTCCACCACGGTACCGCGCCCAGAACAACCACGCGGGCGCCGGTCTCTTGTTTCAGCGCGACGATCGTTGCGGCGACGCTGTCGAAATATCGATCCCAGTCCCAAGTGCCCTCCAGCAGCACGACGTCGGGCTTGATCTTCCGGGCAAGCGACAAGACCTTGTCGTTGATTGCACGGCAGTTCGGCGCACCGGGGATGTCGACATTCAGCACCGGCAGGCACGAACTGGATGTCAGTTGCGCGATGCCGAAACCACGGGTTTGCTGCGCCTGGCGCAGGCCGGGCATCAGAGATGCCGCGGTCGAATCCCCCCAGACCAGTACCAGGGGCCGCCGATCGCGATCGACGCAGCTATCGGCAAACGCGGTTTCGTGGCTGAGATCGAGCAGACAGCTGTGGACGCGCCATTGCGCCGATTGCTCCGGCACATCCACCATTGCGCGTATTTCGGGCGGCAGCCGAAAATCGAAGCCGCGTCCCTCGAAGATCGCGCCGCCCGCCACCGCGATCAACACCATCGCCGCAGACAACGCGAATATGCGGCCTGCACCCGGACGGCCAAAGCGGACCGGCAATTCGATGAACCGGTAGGTCAACCAGGCCAGTGCAACGCTCAGCCCGACGATCAGGCCACGCTCCAGCAGGGTGAGCGGCGCGAATTTGATGATCGCGAAGAACACCAATAGCGGCCAATGCCAGAGGTAGAGCGGATAACTGATCAGACCGATCCAGACCAATGACGGCCGGGACAGCACCTGCCGGCAACCCCACGCTTTGGGCGCGGACAACAACAGCACGGCGCCAGCGACCGGCAATGCCGCCCACCAGCCCGGAAAGGCCCGATGCGGATCGAGAATGGCGGCCGCCGCCGCAATCGACAAAAAACCCACCAAAGCGCGCAGATTGCTCGCCGTGCCGGTTTGGCTGACCCGGCTCCAACCGCAGGCCAGCGCGCCCCCCGCCAGCAGTTCCCACGCCCGCGTGAGAGGCAGATAGAACGTCGCCACCGGATCTGAGCCGATCAGCGCCACGTTGAGCACGAAGGACGCCACGCCGAGCCCAGCCGCGACGACCCAGACGCCAAAACGCAGCCGCGCGACCAGTATCAGGATCAACGGCCAGAACAGATAGAACTGTTCCTCGATGCCGAGCGACCACAAATGCAGCAGCGGCTTCCTGCCGGATTCGATATCGAAATAGCCCGACTGCAGCAGCAGCGCGATATTGGAGAAGAATGCCGCGCTGGCAAAAACGTCGGCGCTGAGCTGGGCATAGGCGGCCGGCAGCAACCACAGCCAGCCCAGCACCAGGGTCACCGCCAATACGACGATCAGGGCCGGGAAAATCCGGCGGATCCGCCGGCCATAAAATCCGACCAGGCTGAAGCGCTTCTGCTCCAGTTCGCGGGTGATGATGCCGGTGATGAGGAAGCCGGAAATCACAAAGAAGATATCGACGCCGATAAAGCCGCCGGGGAGCGCATCCGGGAACGCGTGGAAGATCACCACCAGCCCGACCGCGATGGCCCGCAAACCATCGATATCAGGGCGGTATCGATTTGAAGGCGGAGACAACATCAGCCGATCCGGAACACACCCAACCGCGTCATGCGCATCAGCCGACAGGGATCGATGCGCGGCGCACGTTACTCCGCCGGCGAAAGTGCCGGACGGCTGCAGCGCCCTCTCTAGCAGTTCTCGCCGCGCCGTTCGCCGCCGAATCCCGCCTCACGGCCCGAAAAAATCCGGCTTCGGGGAGCTGAAGACGGACGCTCAAATCGGGCTTTTTCGATGGCCCGGAATCGGCTTTTTGGCACCTTGAAAAATCATTAAAAAATCCCATTTATTCAATAACTTATTGATTGATGCTTTGCGCTAGGCGCATAGCCCGTTTCATGGCATAAACAAGCCAATCAGCGCCTGGTTTTGCGCCGCTGATTCGGGACATCCTCGAAGGCCTCACATGACAGAACCTGCCCGGCAATCGATCGCCGACACTGAGCATTCCATCCCCATCGAATACGGCGCCGAATCTATCCGGGTTTTGAAGGGCCTCGATGCGGTCCGCAAGCGGCCGGGCATGTATATCGGCGACACCGATGACGGCAGCGGCCTGCATCACATGGTCTATGAGGTCGTCGACAACTCCATCGACGAGGCGCTCGCCGGCCATGCCACCGCGGTTGAGGTCGTGCTCAACGCCAACGGTTCGGTCACCGTGCGCGACGATGGCCGCGGCATCCCCGTCGACATCCACAAGGGCGAAGGCATTTCCGCGGCCGAGGTCATCATGACCCAACTGCACGCCGGCGGAAAGTTCGACCAGAATTCCTACAAGGTATCCGGCGGATTGCACGGCGTCGGCGTTTCGGTCGTCAACGCGCTGTCGAGTTCGCTGCAGTTGCGGGTATGGCGCGACGGCAAGGAGCATTTCATCGAGTTCGCCAACGGCGATGCCGTGGCGCCGCTGAAGGCCGTCGGTGATTCCCACGGCAAGCGCGGCACGGAGGTGACGTTCCTCGCTTCCACCGCGACCTTCACCAATGTGGAATATGACTTCGCCACGCTCGAGCATCGGCTGCGAGAACTGGCGTTCCTGAATTCCGGCGTCAACATCGTGCTGTCCGACATGCGCCACGCGGTCGAAAAGCGCGAGGAAATGCGCTATGTCGGCGGCGTCGAGGAGTTCGTGAAATATCTCGACCGCAATAAAAAGGCGATGGTGCCATCGCCGATCATGATCAAAGCCGAGATGAACGGCATCGGGGTCGAGGCCGCTTTGTGGTGGAACGACAGCTACCACGAAAACGTGCTGTGCTTCACCAACAACATTCCGCAGCGTGACGGCGGCACCCATCTGGCCGGGTTTCGCGGTGCGCTGACGCGTCAGGTCAACGGCTATGCCGATGCCATCGCCAAGCGCGAAAAGATCGCGCTGACCGGCGACGACTGCCGCGAGGGTTTGACCGCAGTGCTTTCGGTCAAGGTGCCCGATCCGAAATTTTCTTCGCAGACCAAGGACAAGCTGGTTTCCTCCGAAGTCCGTCCCGTGGTCGAGAACGTCATCAACGAGGCGCTGGCGGCATGGTTTGAAGAGCATCCCGCCGAAGCCAAGGTCATTGTCGGCAAGGTGGTGGAAGCCGCCTCCGCCCGCGAGGCGGCGCGCAAGGCGCGCGAACTGACGCGTCGCAAGGGCGCGCTCGACATGAACTCGTTACCCGGCAAGCTTGCCGATTGCCAGGAGAAGGACCCCGGCAAATCCGAACTGTTCATCGTCGAGGGTGATTCCGCCGGCGGCAGCGCCAAGCAGGGCCGCAATCGCGAATTCCAGGCGGTGCTGCCGTTGCGCGGCAAGATCCTCAACGTCGAGCGCGCGCGCTTCGACAAGATGCTGAGTTCCGAGCAGATCGGCACGCTGATCACGGCGTTGGGTACGGGCATCGGCCGTGACGATTTCGACCTCTCCAAGCTGCGGTATCACAAGATCATCCTGATGACCGACGCCGACGTCGATGGCGCGCACATCCGCACGTTGCTGCTGACGTTCTTTTTCCGCCAGATGCCATCGCTGATCGAAGGCGGTTTCCTCTATATCGCCCAGCCGCCGCTCTACAAGGTGAACCGCGGAAAGTCCGAGCAATACCTGAAGGACGAGCGCGCATTGGAGGACTATCTGATCGACACCGGCCTCGAGGACTGCGTCTTCAAGCTGGCGTCCGGTGAGGATCGCGGCGGGCTCGACCTGCGGGCGCTGGTGGAGGACGCCCGCGTGATCCGCGGCACGCTGCACAACCTGCACAGCCGCTATAACCGCAAGGTGGTCGAACAGGCGGCGATCGCCGGCGTGCTGAATCCGAAGGTCACCGGCGACGTCGCCACCGCGCACGCCGCTGCGAGCTACATCGCGCGACGGCTCGATGCGTTGGCCGAAGAGGTCGAGCGTGGTTGGGTCGGCCGTTTCACCGAGGGCGAAGGCTTCACGTTCGAGCGCACCGTGCGTGGCGTCAAGGACGTCGCCATCATCGACGACGCGCTGCTCGGCTCCGCCGACGCGCGCAAGCTCGACGACTACGCCGTAAAATTGCAGGAAGCCTATCCGAAGCCGGGCCTGCTGCGCCGACGAGATGCGGAAATCCCGATCCACGGTCCGGTCAGCCTGTTCGAGGCGGTCACCGATGCCGGTCGCAAGGGCGTGTCGCTGCAGCGTTATAAAGGCCTCGGTGAAATGAACCCGGACCAGCTATGGGAAACCACGCTCGATGCCAACGAACGCTCGCTCCTGCAGGTCAAGATCAAGGAAGTCGACGAGGCCGACGACATCTTCACCAAGCTGATGGGCGACATCGTCGAGCCGCGCCGCGAGTTCATCCAGGATAACTCGCTCAGCGCCAATGTTGACGTCTGAGGCAAGGCTGTCTATCGGGTAAAAAAACGGCGGGAACAGGCGACGAGGCGGGCGGCCAAGGCAATGCCTCGCTCAAGCCAGATCTTACGCCTCGCCTTTCGTCCGCCGATACCGCTGCAGCAAACGTTCGCCTCTGGCCGCAATCCGCCGCGCCGCGGCAACCGTCCTCGGGACCGGCTCGCCCCAGGCGTGGGCGGATAAAGCGTGGCGTGTCGGCCGCCCTCGCTTGTCGACCAGCGGCGGCAGCTTTTTGCGGCCATAAAATCGAACGGCCCAGCTGCCTTTGCGCCGCATGTCCTGCGGCGTCATGTCGGCAAGCTTTTTCCTCACGCCGGGCTTGAGGTGCGAGCCATCGTGGCGGGCAAACGCCTTCCGCCCCGCGGCGGTCAAGCCGCCCTTCGGGTCTTTCTCTCGGCTCGCCGTCCGGTTGCTCGGTGGCTTGGGGGGATGCTTGGCGGCCCGCCGGCGCGCGGATTTCCTCGTGGTTTTCTTTGCGACGCGTTTGCCTGCGGCTCTGCCGGTTCGCGGCTTCGCTGTTTTCTTTTTCGTTGTCTTTTTCGTTTTCTTTTTCGCCGTTGCTGCCATGCGCATATTATCCACAAGGTTGGGATAGGGGCGGCCGGCCCGGCGGGCGCGGGCCTTCGCCGACGCCTTCTTCGCAGGCGACAAATGCCTGGATTGCTTGCCGGCGCTCAGGCGCGGATTGGGTTGCTTCCAGGGAGCGCGAGATTTTTTTGCCATTTAGCTACAACGCGTGAATGCGGCGCGAGTTTCCAACCAAGCTGCGCGCACGCGGCATCACGGGGCCGAACAGCGAAGCCGCGACAGGTGTTCAAACTAATTACGTAACCGCAGTCGTCAGTCTTGTTTGATAGTGAAGATATCGCTGACGGATGCCGCTGAAACGGGATGCGCATCCGATGCCGCCCGGCTCTCCGCGAGATGAACGTAGCGATCGGCCATTCGAATGAGCAGCTCATGCGTCGTATTGTTGACGTCCCGTTCCGCCTGCTGGCGAAGATCCTCCGCGCGTTTGATGAGATCGGATCGATTGGTCATTTCGTTCTCCTGATTCCGCCCGCGATCGGTCCAACGCCCGGCCGCGACAGACGCACCCGCCTTAACGACCTCTGATCGTGACACTATTGCTCGGCGTCGCCCGGCGGATCGTTTCCCTTGTCCTTGCGGCTGACATGTTGGGCGCGGGCCTTGTCGACTGGCTGCTCTTGCCCCTGCTTGTCGCTAATGATTCCCTGCTGAGCGGAAGTGCCAGACTCGGGCTTCGGCATGCCGGCCTGCCCTCCATGTTTGCCGCCCATGTCCTGTCGACCCTCCAGATCGTTTTCTTTAGGCATCGCGCGCACTCCCGCCAGACGCAGATAACAGAATGGGTCCGGACTTCGTTCCCAGGTGGCGCGAACCCGGCGGCGCCTCTCTTTGCCGACACACGGCAGTACCAGGCACCCGCGGAACAAGTCGAAAGCTGCTCGGTTTGTTTCATTCGTAACAAATGTGAATAAGCCGTGCGCAGCAAGCGAGGCCGTATGAATTTTGCTCCGACCAGCCTGGACGCATCATCCGGAACATCGCTTAGGGACGTGCGCCGGAATCCGAAGGTTCCGTCGTCTCAGGCGGAGGTTCGGGACGCTTCCGCCCATGATCCAGAGACCCGATCGGAAGGTCCCACCGCAAAACAAGAGAACCGGAAGGGCAGCCGGCCCGGCCACGAGCCCGATCAGGCCGACGGACAGAACCCCGAAGGCCTCAGGGGCGCATTCCGAAAGCATCCGATCGCAATGATCGTGTGCTTCGGATTGATCGTCGTCGGCATGGTTGCTGGCTTCGCGTGGTATCTCCATGCCCGTCACTATGAGAGTACGGATGATGCCTTCATCGACGGCCGGCCAGTGCTGGTTAGCCCGCAGGTCTCGGGCAGCATAACCAGCGTCGCGGTGACGGATAATCAGATCGTCAAGAGCGGCGATATGCTCGCGACGATCGATACGCGCAATTATAAGGCCGCGGTCGATCAGGTCGATGCACAAATCCGGCAGAACGAGGCGACGGTAGAAAACCTGACGTCCCAGATTGCCGCTCAGAAAGCTCAGGTCGAGCAGGCTACGCAGCAAGTCACACAGGCTGAGGCGGCGCTCAAATTCGCAACCGACGAGAATATCCGCTACCAGGACCTGGTGCAGAAAGGCGCCGGCACTGTTCAGCGCGCGCAGCAAGCCTCATCCGACTTCAATGGCAAGCAGGCCGCGCTCGACGCGGCGAATGCGGCGAAAGTCTCCGCCGAACGCCAGATCGACGTCCTGAGCGCGCAAAAGATCGGCGCGATGGCGCAACTCGACCAGTCCAAGGCGCAGAAAGATCGCGCCGACGCCGATCTGCAGCGGACCGAGCTGCGGGCCACCGTGGACGGACGCGTCACCAAGCTGACGGCCGCCGTGGGCGCGCTCGCAGCGCCGGGACAATCGATCATGGTCGTCGTACCGCTCGATATCTGGGTGACGGGTAATTTCAAGGAATTGCAGCTTGCCGACATGCGGATCGGACAGCCCGTCGATATCGAAATCGATGCGTTTCGCAGGTCCTTCCCCGGCCGGGTCGATAGCGTTCAGGCGGGAAGCGGCACCGCGTTCAGCCTGCTTCCGGCGGAAAACGCCACCGGCAACTTTGTCAAAGTGGTGCAGCGCGTCCCGGTCAAGATAACGTTCGATCGGCGTCCCGAGGTGGAGTTAGGACCGGGAATGTCGGTGGTGCCCACCGTCACCGTCCGTCCCTGAGCCGGAGCCAAGCCGATGGCGGACGCTCGGGCCAAAGGTGAATTCGGCAGCGCCAATCCCTGGATTATCGCCTCGCTGGTAGCGATAGCGACGTTCATGGAGGTGCTCGACACGACCATCGCCAACGTCGCCCTGCGTTACATATCGGGCGGACTTGCCGTCAGCGGCGATGAGGCGTCGTGGGTGATCACGACCTATCTCGTCGCGAACTCGATCGTGCTCTGCGCCAGCGGCTGGATCGCGGAAATGTTCGGTCGCAAGAATTTCTTCCTGGTCTGCATCGCGCTTTTCACGTTGAGCTCTTTGCTGTGCGGCTTCGCCTGGAATTTGCAGGTGTTGCTGGTTTTCCGGATCATGCAGGGATTGGCCGGCGGCGGAATGACGCCGGTGGCGCAATCGATCCTGGCGGCCGCGTTTCCGCCGGACAAGCGCGGCCAGGGTTTTGCTCTGTACGGCATCGCCGTGGTCGTCGCGCCGGCAGTGGGACCGACGCTTGGCGGCTGGTTGAGCGATAACCTGTCCTGGCACTGGTGTTTTCTCATCAATGTGCCGATCGGACTGATTTCGCTCGTGCTGATCTACCTGATCATTCCCAATTCGCCGGAGAAGAAAAAGGAACGTCAACGGCTATGGGCGAAGGGACCCAACTTCGATGTCGTCGGCTTCCTGCTGGTCGCGACGTTCCTCGGTTCCCTGGAGGTCGTTCTCGACCGCGGCCAGATCGACGACTGGTTTGGCTCATCCTTTATCGTGACGTTCGCGGTGATCGCCGCCGTCGCGCTGCTGTTATTCATTCCGTGGGAACTCAGCCGATCGTATCCCCTGATCGACATCAAGATGCTGACCGGCCGTCAGTTCGGAACATGCTTCGTCATCATGCTGGTAACGGGAGCGTTGCTGATCGCGACCACGCAGATCCTGCCGCAGCTGCTTCAGGAACAATTCGGCTACACCGCGACGCTGGCCGGTCTTGCGATCTCGCCGGGCGGGATCGTCACCATGGCCATGATGGTCGTCGTTGGCCGACTCAGTTTTGTGCAGCCGAGGTACCTGATCGCTGTCGGCGCGGCGATCGCCTGTTACGCGATGGTCGACGTGCTGCGCATGACAGCCGACGCAGACTACTGGTATTTCGCGCTGTCGCGGATCTATCTCGGGATCGGCTTGCCGCTCATCTTCATTCCGATCACGACCGCATCCTATGACGGCATTCCGGCGTCGAAGACCGATCAGGCTTCGGCGCTGATCAACCTCGCACGAAATTTCGGCGGGTCGATGGGGGTGGCGCTGAGCCAGACCATACTGGCGCGGCGCGAGCAGTTTCATCAGAGCCGCCTCGTCGAGCACCTCGGCTCCTGGAATCCCTTCTACAATGATACGCTGAACCGCATCCAGGCGTATCTGAATGGACGCACCGCTACCGGCAGTTCATCCGGGACCAGCGTGGCGATCGTCAACCAGATGTTGCAAAGCCAGTCCTCGATCCTGGCCTATATCGACGTGTTCTTCGCATTGGGGGCGATCGCCCTGATCATGGTGCCGTTGGCGCTGTCGCTACGTTCGGTCGACCGGAACGCCGCTACCAAGCCGGCTCATTGAGGGGCGCGACGCGAATCGCAACACGATCTAATCTCCTCGTTGGAGCATGATTTTGTTCGGAAGCCGGCTTCCGCTTTTTCCAATCATGCTTTAGAGGCCGTGTCTCTTAGAGGCCGTGTCTCCTGGAGGCCATGTCTCGCCAGAAAGGATTCAATCGCCGCGTTGACTGCCGCCGGGTGTGTCGTGTTCACGGAGTGACCGCCCTCCACCACCGCAAGCTCCGCATTTGCAATGGACGCCTGCATGGCCCGGGCTTTCGCGAGCGGGATGGCCGCATCGGCATCGCCATGGATGATCAACGTCGGCACATGGATGGCGGACACCTTGGCACCGATATCATCGCGGCGAACGAGCGCGTCAAAAGCGCTCGCCAGGTTCGGAACGGTCATCGCGCGCCATTTTTCCTTCCAAACGGGCGCATCCGGATATCCCGGTCCCAAAATGATGTTCTCGATGATTGTCGCAATTTTTTCCGGCAGGTTGTTTGCGATCCATCCATCAAACAGCTGCTGATAGCCCTGCAGCGTCGCAGCATCATCAATTCCGGTCTGCGAGGCGATCAAGATCAGGGCGCGCACCCGTTCCGGATGTGTCAGCGCGCACCGCATTCCCAGGAAGCCTCCCTGCGACACGCCGGCCAGAATCGCGTTGTCGACGCCCAGGAAGGTAAGAAGTGCGGCGGCATCATCGGCGGAATCGTAGTAGGAGAAGGGATCAAGTCTTTCGCCTGCGGTTCGGCCATGCCCGCGTTCATCCCAGGTGATGCAGCGGTATCTGTCGCGCAACGCCGCGACCTGTGGCGCGAACGCCGTGCCGTCAAGCAGAAGCCCGTGAGAGAAGATGATCGCCGGGCCCGTTCCGCCCGTGTCTTCGTAGTAGAGGCGCTGACCGTTGGCATCGGCGTAAGGCATGGTAATTCTCCTACAAATCAATCGGTCGATCCGTGCCATCCTTGATGGCGCACACAAGCGTCTCATGGCGGCGGTCGAACATCGGAGCTGGCCGGGATCCGATCACCCCGACCGCCAGTTCGCCAAACTTCACGCCGCTGTACAGATCGATCGTGTTCACAAAGCCGCTATCGGGCCGGGTGCGAGAGGCTCCGCCCGCGTCATCCTGAAGCGGGAGAGTTCGATTTCCTCAGACCCACAAGATGGATCGTCTGCCGGATCGAGAATCCGATTTTTTCGTAAAGGGAGATTGCCGGATTGTCCTTTTCGACATGCAAGATAGGCACATCGCCTCGGTCGATGATGTTACTCACCAGCGTTTCGACCAGGCCCCGTCCATACCCCCGTCCCCGATAATCATGGTGGGTACACACGGCGCTTATCTCGGTATATCCGACGGGGCGCAGCCGCTCTCCCGCCATAGCGACAAGCCGGCCGCCCACACGGATCCCGAGGTATTGGCCAAGTTCGTGCGTTCGGGCGCGGAAAGGGCCAGGCTTTGTGGTTTCGACCAGGGCCATCATGTCGGCCACATCGTCGGCGCCGAGCGGGATCACATGGTGTGCCGTGTTCGGCCGGCTGCGAGATGATCTTATCATCTGTCTCAGGATCATCCGTGCAAAAGGTTGCAGGTCACCGCCCACCGCGATTTCGCTCAGGCCGCCCAAGGCGACTTCCTCACCCGGGCGAAGCAACGCGGCAAGGGCCTCAAGGCTCGCATCCGACAGGTCCTGGACGGCGCCCAGCGGCGAAACCGCGGGCGGATAACGACGAGCCTGTCGCTTTCCTTCGGCAAGGTCGGAATGCCTCGACGTAAGCGAGGACCAGATCGCATTGTCGAGGACGACGTCTTTATCGCTCACATTCGCAATCCCGTTCGTCGCGATAACTCAGGCTTCGCACGTACTTGGCCGCGCAAACCGGATCGAAACGCCGCAAGAGGTATACTTATTCGTTTACATTGCGCCGCGGGTAAACCAAATGGTTTTCATGGTCAACCGGATTTGCTATTCGGGGGGTTAGAAAGTTTGTGAAGGTGCCGTGATGGCTGGAACTGCGCGAGTCGGCGACAAGAAACTGGAAATCGTAAAATGGGCATTCGACCGATTTTACGAAGGCGGGTTCCATGCCACCGGCATCGACACCGCCATGGCCGGAAGCGGCATCTCCAAGCGCACGCTCTATAAATATTTCTCGTCCAAGGAGGAGCTGATCGAAGCCGTCCTGGCGCACTACGGCGAGTTCATCGCGCAAGAACTATTTGACCCCGCTGCCGCGATCAGGGATCCGCGGAAGCAGATCATGGCGTTCTTCGACATCCGCGAAACGATGATCGATGAAGCTCCGGATCGCGGATGCCTGGGGATCAAGGCATCACAGGAATATGCCGGCAAGCATGAGGGTATCGTTGCGCTCGGAAGGCGTTCGGTCTCCCATGTCGAGGAGCGGTTTATCGCGCTTTGCAAGCAGGCAGGATTTGTCCAATCGGCCAGGCTCGGAAAGCAGATCAACGTCCTGTTTCAAGGGGCCGTGCTGCTCGCCCATGTAACCGGCGACAGTTCGGCCTTCGTATGCGCGAAAGCCGCGGTTTCAGTCTTACTGGAGCAAGCCGCGTCGCAGATGCAGTCCGCAAAAGCAAGGTGACACGATCAGGCGCCGTTCCGGGGCCGAAACACCGTCGATAGCTGATTCCGGCTCGATCAAGTATCGTTCCGGAATTATCGGTACGGCAACCTCGGCCGCATCGAGGCCTCGTCTACATCGACTGCAGCGCGGCCTTTACCTTGTCCCGCCTGAACGGCACCGACCGAAGCCGCGCGCCGGTCGCATCGAAGACCGCGTTCGAGATGGCCGCGGGAATCACCGCCGCCGTCGGCTCGCCCGCGCCCCACGGCTTTTCCGTCGGCCGGTCGATCAGCTCGATCACGATCTCGGGCACCTCGGAGAAGGTCAGGATGGGATAGCTCGCCCAATCGAGGCTCGTCACCATGCCGCGATCGTAGGTGACTTGCTCTTTCAACGTGCGGCTGACCGTCTGAATCACGTTGCCCTCGATCTGAGCCTTGATCCCGTTCGGATTGATGATCTGTCCGCAATCGTGAACGACATAGAACTTGGTAACGCGGATATCGCCGGTTGCGCGATTGACTTCGACCTCCGCGACCGCGCCGATATAGGTGCGCACCAACTCGTATTTGACGTAGCTGACGCCACGGCCCCTCGCGATGTTGCCGCCGAAATCCTTTTGCGGCGACGGGCGGCTATCCCAACTCGCCAGCTTGGCCACGCGATCGAGTATGTCGAGGCCGCGCTTGTCGGCCGGGTCGGTATGCTTGACACGGAACTCCAGCGGATCGGCGTGGATCGCCGCGGCAATCTCGTCGATGAAACATTCGTTCGCGAAAGTGTTCTGCATCCGCCCGGGGGTCCTGATCCAGGACGGTCGAAGCGGCGTCGTCTCCAACCGGTGACAGACGGTCTTGATGTTCGGAAATTTATAGCCGATCGCGGAGTCGCCGATGATGCCGCCGGGAGAAAGCGCATGGTCGGCCGGCTTGTCCGCCAGCGTCGCCGCCACGAGTTCGACGGTGCCTGCTGCGCCCTGCGGAATAAAGAACTCGGACTCCCACGCCAAGACGCTGCCGGACCCATCAAGATTGGCGCGCAGGTCGATCAGGGTGGGCGGCCCCTTCGGATCCCAGCCATGCTCGTCGGCCCGCGACCACTGCACGCGGACCGGCTTGCCTACCGCCTTTGCAAGCATGGCGGAATCCGCGGCGGCATCTTCGTGTCCGTTGCGGCCGTAACAGCCGGAGCCGTCGACGTAGATGCAGCGCACGTCGTCCAGCGGCATTGAAAACATCTGGGCGAGCTGCTTGCGCAGATTATGGGTGGCCTGCGATGCCGACCAGGAAATCAGCTTGCCGTCCTTGAATTCAGTTATCGCGCAAGACGGACCGATCGAACCATGGGTGTGGATCGCGAAATCGTAGGTGGCGCTGAGCTTCCTGCCGTCGGCCGCCATCGCCGCCCGGCTGTCGCCGATATTGCTGGTGACGTCGTCCTTGACGATCTTGGTTGCCCGCACATGTTCCCAGAGCTTTTTCTCATCGGGCAAGGTTTCAGACTTCGACCATGTGGTCTTGATCTCGCGGGCGGCACGGACCGCCGACCATTCGTTCTCGGCGACAACGCCGAGGAAATCGCCGTCGCGCACCACTTTGACGAGGCCGGGAATGTCCTTGACCGACGACTCGTCCACGCTTTCGAGCCTGGCTCCGATCGCCGGCGGTCGCACGGTGCGGCCGTGCAGCATCCCCGCAACGCGAAAATCCTGCATATAGGTGAATTGTCCGGTGAGCTTGCCCGGAATATCGAGCCGCACCATCGGCTTGCCGACGACCTTGTAGTCGGCGGGATTTTTCACCGGCGCCGCAGGGTCGACGCTCAGGGTGAATTGCTTGCCGCCGATCAGTTCGGCGTAGGCGAGCGCGTTGCCGCCCGACTTCGCGTGAACCCTGCCATCGACGACGACGAGGTCCTGTTTGGTCGCGCCGAGTTGCTTGGCCGCCTCGTCGAGCAGTGCGCTTCGCGCGGTTGCCGCGGCCTGGCGGATTTGCACGCCGCCGGTTTGAATCGATTGGCTGCCATAGGTCGCCCCCTGGTCGGGCGTCAGCGCGGTATCGCCCTGGATGACATTGATGTCGGCCATGGCAACATCGAGCTCCTCGGCGACAATCTGGGTGAGAGCGGTACGCACGCCGGTGCCAAGTTCGACCTTGCCGGCGTAGACCGTCACCATGCCGTCCTTGTCGATGGCGAGGAATGAATCGACCTGATCGAGCGCGACGCTTTTCGCCCCCGGAAGCTGCTGGGCGATTGCGGCGACCCGCGAACCCGCGAGGGAAAAGGCCACGACCAACGCTCCGGTCTGCTTGAGAAGGTCGCGGCGCGTTTGAATGAAGGGAGCGTTCATGACTTCCTCTCCTTAAGCGGCGGACGCCCGTTTGATCGCGCGCATGATGGCCGCGTGCGTACCGCAGCGGCAAAGATTGGGCCGCATATGCTTGCGGATCTCGTCATCGGTCGGGCGGGCGTTGCCGTGCAGCAGCGCCTGCGCCCGCATCACCATGCCGGAAATACAGTAGCCGCATTGGGCGGCCTGCTCATCGATAAAGGCTTGCTGCAGCCTGTTAGGCCGGCCGTCCTCGAGCAGGCCTTCCAGCGTCGTGACCTTGCGATCGCCGACGGCGGCGACCGGCAAAAGGCAGGAAAAGGTCGCGCGCCCGTCGATGTGAACCGTACAGGCGCCGCATTGCCCGAGGCCGCAGCCAAACTTCGGACCGTGCAATTCGAGGTCGTTCCGCAAGACGTAAAGCAAGGGGGTCGACGGATCGGCGTCGATCTCATGCGACTTTCCATTGACCTCCAAAGCGATCGTCATGGCTCAACCCCTTGCTGTCTTGCCTGCGAGATTTGCTGTTGCGCGTCTGTCCATCGCGGCTGGTCCGTGTATCGCGCACGCACATATTCCGCGACAGACGCGATTTGTTGGTCGGTCAGGATGCCGTCGAAGGCCGGCATGTAGGCCCCGGGATTGCCGGATTGCGGACGAATGCCCCAAAGCATGACGCGAACGGCATTGGCCGAACCCGGCTGCCGAACGGCAGTACTGAGCGAAAGCGATATCGCCTTCGAAGGGCCGACGTCGTTTCGACCGTTATGGCAATTGGCACACGCGCCATTGTAGATCGCGACCACCTCGGGTGAGGCTCCCGCGACTGCGTTGCCATGGAGCGGCGCCACGCTGCCATTGTTGTTTCCCGGTTGCGCCGACAGCGAGGCGATGTAAACCGCGATCGCCCGCACGTCCTGCGTCGATGCCCGCCCGAGATTGTTGGTGACATCGACCATCGGTCCGGCCGCCGCGCCGTGCAACCGATGCCAGCCCGTGGACAGGTACTCGGCCAACTGATCGGGCGTCCACTGATGAGCCGCGATCGATTCCGAATTCAAAGGCGGCGCGTTCCACCCGTCGGCCGCGCCGCCGGCATAAATGCGGCTTGCCTTTTCTGCACCGAGCGCATTGCGGGGGGTGTGGCAACTGCCGCAATGGCCGAGGCCTTCGACCAGATAGCGGCCCCGGTTCCACGCCTCGCCCTTGCTTTCGTCCGGCTGAAGCGGTGCCTCGCGGAAAAATAACAGCTTCCAGCCGGCCACGACCGGACGAATGCTGAAGGGAAACGCGAGCGCGTTCGCCGGAACCGCGTTGCGAACCGGCGTTTGAGCCATCAGGAACGCATAAAGCGCGGTGATATCCTCGCTCGTAGCCTTGGTGAAGTGATCGTAGGGGAAGGCTGGATAAAGCTGGCGGCCTTGGCGGTCGACGCCCTCCCGCATCGCGCGGGCGAAGGCGGTTTCGGACCATGTCCCGATTCCCGTCTCGTCATCGGCGGTGATATTGCTTGCGAAAATCGTTCCGAACGGCGTCGGGATCGGCCTTCCGCCGGCATAGGCCTTTCCGGAATTGGAGACGTGGCAATCGTTGCAGTTGCCGATCGCCGCCAGCGCGGCGCCATGCCTGATCGTCCGCTCGTCGCGACTTGGCTGTTGGGCGACGGAAATCGGGGATATCTCAGGCCGCCACACCCAGGCGAACCCACCCAGGATCACGATAGCGATCGCAGCGAGAATTCCGAGCAGGAACCCGCGTAAACGCATTTTGCCTCTCCAGGCCGTACTCATGCCGCGCTTACAGCTTCAGGATAGCGAATTGATAGCCACAAAGTTCCATGCGAGTTCGCTCGCCGGTAGAAGCGAGCATACCAGAGGCAGAGACTTTTCCATCAACCGAAGCGCGTGCGACGTCGCGTTGAGCCATAACCGGTTTGGCGTGTTCGTTAAAGGTGACCGACTTCAAACTTCCGTTGGGCCGAAGGCCCGGGGGCAACGACAGGGTGATTGGCGGCGCGGCCAAAGCTGCGGGCGCCGGTTCGGCCGGCGATACAGGCAACGCAACGGCATGTCTCCATCGGGCCGGTTTCGGTTTTCAGGGATGTCGTGATAAGCGCCGTGGTTGCCGCGACGCTCGCGAACCGCCGGATCAATTCGGTTTCGCGCAGCGACCTCACGATTCCCGTATCTTGTCGAATCCCAACCTTGCGTAAGAGAGGGCCGCCATGGATCATGAAATTCGTAAGCCGGATACAGCCGCCGTGCCGCCCATTCAATACATCGTCGAGGGCGGCCACCGCCTGGGCGGCACCATCGCGCCCTCCGGCAACAAGAACGCCGCGCTGCCGATCATGGCCGCGGCGTTGCTGACCGAGCATCCCGTCACGCTGGAGAATGTGCCGCGGATTCGCGACACCGAAACGCTGGTGGAGCTGATCCGCTCGGTCGGCGCGTCCGCCGAATGGCGGGATCGCAACACGCTGACAATCCACGCCAGGGATGTTCGCGCCGCGGATCTCGATCCGGTGCTGTGCGCGCGGATACGCGCCTCGATTCTGCTGGCGGGGCCGTTGCTGGCCCGTTGCGGCGAGGTCGCCCTGCCGCCCCCCGGCGGGGACGTCATCGGGCGGCGGCGTCTCGATACGCATTTTTTGGCGTTCGAGCAGCTCGGCGCCACCGTCACCGCGACGCACCGGCTCGAATTCCGCGCCACGCGCCTCGAGGGCGCGGACGTTTTCCTCGACGAACCCAGCGTGACGGCCACGGAGAACGCGCTGATCGCCGCCGTGGCCGCCCATGGCACCAGCCATTTGCGCAACGTCGCATCCGAGCCGCATGTGCAGGACCTCGCGCATTTCCTGGTGGCGCTCGGGGCCCGCATCGAGGGCATCGGGACCAACACCATGATCGTGCATGGGCCCGCGACGCTTGGCGGTGCGAGCTATTCGATCGGCCCCGATCACATCGAGGTCGGCTCGCTGATCGGGCTCGCCGCGGTGACGCGTTCGCCGCTGCGCATCGAACGCGCCGGTGTCGAGCACCTGCGTTCGATCCGGATGGGTTTTGAGCGGCTCGGCGTCGTCTGCGGGATCGAAGGTGACGACCTCATCGTGCCCCCCGGCCAGGCCATGAAGATCAAGGACGATTTCGGCGGCCACGTCCCGAAACTCGAGGACCAGCCATGGCCGGCCTTTCCCGCCGACCTGATGTCGATCGCGATCGTCACCGCCACCCAGTGCGACGGCGTGATTCTGATGTTCGAGAAAATGTTCGAATCGCGGATGTTCTTCGTCGACAAGCTGATCTCGATGGGCGCCCGCATCGTGCTTTGCGATCCGCATCGCGCCATCGTCGCCGGGCCGAGCCGGCTGCGGGGCGCGCTGATGTCGTCGCCCGACATTCGCGCCGGGATGTCGATGCTGCTGGCCGCGGTATGCGCCGAAGGCGTCAGCACGATCAACAATGCCGACCAGATCGAGCGCGGCTATGAACGCATCGACGAGCGCCTCAACGCGCTCGGCGCCAGGATCACCCGCGTTCCCGCGCGAACGCCGGACGGCGAATAGAGCGCGACCCGCGCGCGGACGTCCCCGTATTTGACGTGAGCAAAGGCCCGCGTCTTTTTTGCCGATCACGCAACGCGACGCGGTCTCACCGACACCTTTTATACCAATGAGGGTGCTAGGCTTCCCTCATGACAGTCCTCGATAAAATCAAGCCGGCATCGGCACCGGGCAGGGCCGCGACCACCCGCCGCAACCGCTTCGCCCGCGAGCTGGCCGAAACGCTGAAGCTCGCGGTGCCGATGGCGCTGACGCAGCTTGGGCAGATCGCGATGATGGCGACCGATCTCGCTTTCATCGGCCGTCTCGGCAATAACGGCGTCGCTGCCGCCGCGCTGGCGGGCACGGTGTATTTTGTCGGCTTCACCGTCGGGATGGGGCTGGTATCGGCGGTGGCGCCGCTCGCCGCGCAAGCCTTCGGCGCCCGCAAGCCACGGCTGGTCCGGCGCGCGCTACGCACCGGGCTTTGGGCCGCGCTGCTGATTTCCATACCGATCATGTTGCTCCCGTTATATGGCGAGCGGATACTGCTCGCGCTGGGCCAGGCGCCGGACGTCGCGGGGCTCGCGCAGCAATATCTTTTCGGGCTGGCATGGGGCGTACCGCCCGCGCTCTGGTTTCTGGCGATCCGCGGCTTCATGGGCGCGGTCAATCGGCCCGAGCCGGCGCTGTGGATCACGCTGGTTGCGATTCCGGCCAATGCGCTTCTGGTCTATCTGCTGATCTACGGCGAGTGGGGGCTGCCGCGGCTCGGCTTGTTCGGCGCCGGCCTCGCCACCGCGATCGTCAATCTCGGCACTTTCCTGGCGGCTCTCTGGATCGCCTCATCGCAGCGGCCGTTCCGGAAGTATCATGTCCTCGGACATTGCTGGCGGTTCGACGCCGCCTTGATGCGAAGGCTGGTCGTCATCGGCGCGCCGATTTCGATCGCATTGACGCTGGAATACGGGCTGTTCTCCGCCGCGTCGCTTCTGATGGGATTGATCGGCACCACCGCGCTGGCCGCCCACCAGGTCGCGCTGCAGGTGACGGCGATCCTGTTCATGGTGCCGTTCGGCATCAGCATGGCAGCGACGGTGCGGGTCGGGCAGGCCTTCGGTCGCAGCGATGCGGGCGCGGTCAAGCGGGCCGGCCTGGTTGCGGCGCTGCTTGGCGTTGCGATGGTTGCGGCGCTGACGCTGGCCGTGATCGCCAGCCGGTATGCCATTGCGCGGCTGTTCTTCGGCTCGGCGGAGAACACCGAGGCTGCCGTCGCGCTCACCGCGACCCTGTTGCTGGTCGGCGCGACCTTCTTCATCGCCGACGGCATCCAGACCATCGCGGCGGGTGCGCTTCGCGGCATGAACGATACCCGGGTGCCACTGCTGTTTGCCGTCATCAGCTACTGGCTGGTCGGCTTCACCGCGGCTTGCGTGCTCGGCTTCCAGACTGCGCTCGGCGCGGTCGGCATTTGGATCGGCCTGTCCTGCGGCACCGCGGTTTATGCCACGCTCCTCGTCTTGCGCTTCAGGCGGCTGGCGCGCAGGCTGCAACGGCTATGAAGGTCCGCGAGGTCGTCCCCGCAACTGACATCGCCGCGCTGCTGGCCGGCGCCGACTTCGTCGATGCCTTCGCGATCGATGTTGCAAATGGCGCGCTCGATGCTCGCGGCGCCGCCCAGGCGATGACAGGACATTCGCCACGATGGATGGACGCCTTGATGGGGTTGCGGAATTTCCTGGTCGCGCCTTTCGGCCTGAAAACACCGCGTCGCAGCGCGACGGTCTCGCGGGCAACGATCGGAATATTTCCGGTTCTGAGCGAGCACCCCGATCGCCTCGTCACCGGATTCAACGACGCCCATCTGGATTTCCGCCTTGTCGTGGACGTAGCAGCGTCGGGGACCGGCCGGCAGGTCACCGCGACCACGCTGGTCAAGACGCATAACCGGCTCGGCCGCATCTATCTGGCGATCATCCTGCCGTTTCACCGCCTCATCGTGCCCGCCATGCTGCGGCGGGTGGAGACGCGATCTTCGACCTGAAATTTCGACGTTGCGAGCAATCACGCGACGACCCGTCTGCCGTAACCCTTTTTTCGGAAGGCGGAAGCAAGCCGCCTTATCGTGCGGCATTTCCGGATTGCGCCGCTGCGCCCGCGATGACAGTCTCGACGCCTGCATTGCCGGCCCGGATTGCTCAAATGACCTTATCCGTCGATCTGTTCTTTTCATTCCGCAGTCCCTACAGCTATCTGGCGCTGCCGAAGACGCGCAAGCTGGTCGCCGACTACGACCTGATCGTGAACCTTCGTCCGGTCTATCCGCTTGCGGTGCGGGTGCCCGGATTTTTCAAACGCGCCAATCCGCAGTTTGCCCGCTACGTCGTGCTCGACAGCAGCCGCGTCGCCAGACACGAAGACATTCCGTTCCGCTTTCCGCGCCCCGACCCGATCGTGCAGGACATGGCGACGCTCGATGTCGCCGAGCACCAGCCCTACATTCACCGCCTGACGCGGCTCGGCGCCGCGGCGCAGCTGGAGGGCCGTGCGCTCGAGTTCACTGACGCGGTCAGCCGGGTGCTGTGGGACGGAACGGTGAAAGGATGGAACGAGAGCGATCATCTCGCGCGCGCCGCCGTCGCGGCGGGCTTTGACCTCGCCGCGATGGATTCTGCCGTCGCGGCCGATCCCGCGCGTTACGAAGAGGTGATCAAAGGCAATGAAGCGGCCCACGCCGCGTCCGGCCACTGGGGCGTCCCGACCTTCACCTTCGACAACGAGCCGTTCTTCGGTCAGGACCGCATCGACCTCCTGGTCTGGCGCATGGAAAGCAAGGGTCTGACCCGACGTAGCGCAGGTTGACGCCGCGCCCCGGCGGCCGTACCTGATTTTAAACACTGATAACGAGGCAACGCCGAGAGCCCCCTATGGCCGATGAAACCGCAAAGCTCGCTGCTTACGTCGCAGACCTGAAATTCGCCGACATTCCGCCGGAAGTGCTGGAGCGCGCCAAGGCGTTGACGCTCGATTTCCTCGGCAGTGCGATCCGCGCGCGACGCGACGCCGAATCCACACCCTCGCTGCTCGGGATGCTCGAAGCACTGGCGCTCGACGGCAAGGGACAATCCACCGTGTTCGGCGACAGCAAGACCTGGACGCCCGCGGTGGCGGCGCTGCTCAACGGCGCGCTCGGCCATTCCCTCGATTTCGACGACACCCATGCGGATTCGTCTTTGCATGCGAGCGCGCCGGTGGTCCCGGCGGCCTTCGCGGTCGGCGAACTCGTCGGCGCATCGGGCCGCGATGTGCTGACCGCGATCGTTGCGGGCTATGAGGTCTGCTGCCGGCTCGGCAACGCCCTCGATCCAACCTCGCATTATGCGCGCGGTTTTCACCCCACGGCGACCGCGGGAACCTATGGCGCCGCGGCGGCGGCGGCAAAGCTGTTTGGGCTGACGAAAGATCAGATCGTCGCGGCATTCGGCGTCTCCGGCAGCCAGGCCGCGGGCTCGTTGCAATTCCTGGTCAACGGCGCCTGGAACAAGCGCTATCAGGTCGGAGCCGCCGCCATGAACGGCGTGATCGCCGCGACGCTGGCGCGCAATGAATTCGTCGGCGCTACCGAATCGGTCGAGGGCAAGCACGGGCTTCTGGTCGGCTATAGTGACAATGCCCATCCCGACAAGGCCGTGGCCGGGCTCGGCACGACCTACGAGACGATGAATATCGGCGTGAAGCCCTATCCGAGTTGCCGCTACACCCATGCCGCGCTCGATGCGCTGATTGCGATGCGGCGCGAGCACAATCTCACGCCGGACCAGATCAAGCGCGTCGAGATCGGCCTGCACCGCAACGGCATCACGCTGACCGGCGACGCCGCGACCAAGCGGCATCCGACCTCGATCGTCGGCGGACAGTTCTCGATGTTCTTCACCGGCGCCGTCGCGCTCGATCAGGGCAGCTTCGGTTGGGACGACTATGAGCGGCTCGGCGATGCCGCCGTCGATGCGCTGGCGGACAAGTTCGACGTCGTGCAGGACGACCGGCTCGAGGTTGGCCGCACCCATCCGTTCGGCGCCCGCGTCAGCATCACCACCGATGACGGTGTGCACGAGCGGCTCTATGCCGATCCGTCCGGCGAGCCCAATTCGTTTCCGGATGCCCGAGCGATGCAGCAGAAGTTCCTCACGCTGGCCCGCCCGGTTCTGAATGGCCGCGCCGATCAATTGGCGGATGCGATCCTGTCGCTCGAACGCTTCGATCGGGTTGAGAAGGCCACGCAGTTGGGCCGTCAGTAGGACGCACCGGCCGGCGGCGCGTTTCCGATCGACCTGCCGGTACACGTCCAGGATGTCATTCACGTTGATCCTGCAACCATGCAATGTGCTGCGCGGGAAGATCAAGCCTACGAGCTAAAAGCCGGCATCTTTCCAGGCAGACCGCAAAAGACCCTCGGGGCCTCTGCGGTGGTTTTAACTATTTTGGGAACAAACTCCGCCGTAGGTCGTTTCACATGGTCGGGCGGGAGACATTATGGCCAAAAGCGAGAAACTCGAACGCGAGTTGTTCGAGAGCGAGCGTAATTTTCGCCTGCTCGTACAAGGAATCACCGATTACGCGATCTATATGCTCGATCCCGAGGGGATCGTCAGCAACTGGAATACCGGCGCCGAACGGATCAAGGGCTACAAGGCCAGCGAAATCGTCGGTCAGCATTTTTCGGTCTTCTATACCCCGGATGATTTGGCGAACAACCTGCCGGCCCAGGCACTCCAAACAGCGCTGAAGGAACAACATTTCTCCGCCGAAGGTTGGCGCGTCCGCAAGGATGGCACTCGCTTTTTCGCCTCTGTCGTCATCGATCCCATTTATGAGAATGGCAGGCTCGTCGGGTTTGCCAAGATCGTGCGCGACATCACGGAGCGGAAAGACGCGCTTGACGAATTGAATCGCAGCGAGAGCCAATTCAAGACCCTGGTCGGCGGCGTTACCGACTATGCATTATATATGCTCGACCCCTCCGGCATTGTCTCGAACTGGAACGCCGGAGGAGAGAGGATCAAGGGCTATAGCGCCGGCGAAATCGTCGGACAGCATTTCTCCAAATTCTATACGCCGAGCGATCGGGCCAACGACAGGCCCGCGAAGGCGCTTCGCATCGCCCTTGAGACGGGGCACTACGAAGAAGAGGGATGGCGCGTCAGGAAGGATGGCAGCTTCTTCTGGGCCAGCGTCGTCATCGATCCGATCCGTAGCGACGCGGGCGAACTGATCGGTTACGCCAAAATCACCCGCGACATCACCGAGCGAAAGCAGTCCCAGGAAAAGCTCGCGGAGGTGCAGAAGCAGCTGGCCGAATCGCAAAAGCTGGAGGCCTTGGGCCAACTCACCGGCGGCGTGTCGCACGACTTCAATAATCTCCTGATGATCATTGCCGGCAATATCCATACGATCAAGAAAGAGATCACGAGCGACAAATCGGTCCGGGCCCTTCAGTCGATTGAGGCCGCCTCGCAACGGGCGGCGTCCCTCACCCGCCAACTGCTCTCATTCGCACGTCGGCAGAGCGTGCAGCCGCAATCGCTCGCGCTGGCCGAGCGACTTACGGCAATGACGGACATGTTGAAGAGCGGTCTGGGGAGCATGGTCACGCTTCGCATCGATGCGGCGCCCGATGTCGGATCGATCATGGTCGATCCGGGTGAGTTCGAAACGGCGCTCGTCAACCTCGTCGTCAACGCCCGAGACGCGATGCCTGACGGAGGATCCGTCGTCATCACGACGAGAAACAATAAAAATGTCGTCGAGGTTTCCGTCGAAGATACCGGCGTTGGAATACCCCAGGACATTCTCGACAAGGTATTCGATCCGTTCTTCACCACGAAACCGGTTGGCAAGGGGACCGGATTGGGTTTGTCGCAGGTGCACGGCTTTACCCATCAAGCCGGCGGCACCATCAGCATCAAGAGCAAGCTCGGTGAAGGCACCAGGATCACCATGTCCCTGCCGCTGTCCCACGCGGAGAAACAGGCCGAGCCCGAGACCCATTCCGCGCGCGGGGTCGGGACCGTGCTTCTGGTAGAGGACAATCCGGAAGTTGCGAAAGCGACCGCGGGCTTGATCGAACAACTCGGCTACCGCGTGCACTGGGTTTCGGATGCACCGTCGGCCTTGATCGAGCTCGAGAAAGACGGCATCGACATCGTCTTCAGCGATGTGGTGATGCCCGGCAAAATGGATGGCATCGGCTTGGCAAGGACCATCAGGAAAAAATGGTCGCGTCTTCCGATCCTGCTGGTCACCGGCTACAGCGAATCCGCGACCAACTCCGAATTTCCCATCCTTCGCAAGCCCTACAACCTCCACGAATTGAGCCGCGAACTGGAGAAGCTGGTCGCCTGAACTCATGCAACGGCGACGGCAACGGCGTCTGGACCAGGGCACCAAGGAACAAAAGTTCCGCGCTCGTAGAAATTCCCCGATCGTCCCCTATTCTCGCCGTGATCGCGCTGCACCACGCAGTGACCGTTGAGGCATCCAGCAAATTGTCGTGTCGAGTTCCTGAATCACCGCTTGTCAGCCGTCGCACCGTGTTGCGCGCGCTTGCAACCGTCTCCACGTTGCCGCTCTGTGCCTCGGTCGGCGGCTGCGCCAGCGACGCGCTCTCCACCGCCGGCGCGCCCTACGACGCCGCCGAGCTGTCCGCCAATCCAACGCTTCTCGTCGCCACCACGCGCAAGCCGGTGAACGACGCCCGCACCAAGCCCTGGTATGGGTCGGAACGCGCCACCGGCCTGAGCCTCGCACGCGCCAAGCTCACCCCTCCGGGCGATGGCCGCTTCTCGCTCAATGCCATCGGGCTGGACGATTGGCGTCTCGATGCGGTCGAACAGGTCGGCCAGATCGGCGATCTCTACGCCGTGCCCGGCGGCAGCCGTGACGTGCTCATCTATGTGCACGGTTTCAACCAGACCTTTGAAAGCGCGGCGCTCGACGCGGCCCGCCTCTCCGGCGGCATCCGCTTCCGCGGCGAAACCATGGTGTTCTCCTGGCCATCGAAGGCGAACTTGTTCGACTACGGCTACGACCGCGAGAGCGCGATGTGGTCGCGCGATGCGCTCGATCAGGTGTTGACCGGACTGATGGCGAATCCGAACACCGGCCGCATCCACGTCGTTGCACATTCGGTCGGCACCATGCTGGCGATGGAGGCGCTGCGCCAGGTTTACGCACGGCAGCCGGCTGTGGGCGATCGCATTGGCGCCGTAGTCTTCGCATCGCCCGACATCGACCTCGATGTCTTCACGTCCTCGGTCGCGCACATCGGCCCGCTTGCGGGGAAGATTACGGTGGTGACCGCAACCAACGACCGGGCGCTGGCCGTGTCGGGCTTCCTCGCCGGCGGCATCACCCGCGTCGGCGCCGCCGAAAAGGCCCAGTTGGTCCGGCTCGGCCTGCACGTGATCGACGCCTCCGCGCAAGGCTGGGGCGTCATCAACCACGACCTGTTCCTGTCGAACGCGAAGGTCCGCCGGGTGGTCCGGCGCGCCATCGACGGACGCCCGATCGACGGCGCGTAGCCGCACATTACAGGCATCCCATTTAGAGGCGCCCATGGTTCGCCGGATGTCGAGCGAAGCAGACCAGAAACGATCCGCCCCCGACGTGTCGCCGTGCCACGGCCGGTTGGTTTCAGTTTTTCGAACCAGTCCAGGCATCGCGCGTGGTCACCCAGATGTCCGCGGCATGACCGAGCAATTCGAACTCGCGCTCTTTTTTGGCGCCCAACCGTCGCGCCACGGCCTGCGACGCGATGTTCTCCCGATCGATGCAGTGGATGATCCGATCGATATCGAATGTCGCGAACGACCAATCGATCGACGCCCGGGCCGCCTCGACCGCGTAGCCCCTGCCGCGGAAATCGCTTGCGATACCCCAGCCGACTTCAAACTCCGGCCAGCCCGGCGGCTTCCAGGGTCCAACGCGTCC
Source organism: uncultured Alphaproteobacteria bacterium (assembly GCA_963756215.1). GTDB lineage: Bacteria > Pseudomonadota > Alphaproteobacteria > Rhizobiales > Xanthobacteraceae > Bradyrhizobium. The sequence continues at coordinate 162,913 of CAVWMY010000013.1, forward strand.
GGCGAAGCGGCCGGACTGCTTTTCCTCGACAACGAACATGCCGATCCCGTGCAGCATCCAGTGACCGGACATGATTGCCGCGTTCCGCCAGCCGGCGAACGCGTCCGTGACGGGCTTGCCGTCGGCGGTAATGAACCGGCCCGAAGCGGGATCGCTCAGCATCGCCGTGTTCGGCGCGATGTCGTCACTGCGCCATGGCCGCAGGATCAGCCGCTCGGTCTCGATGAGCGGGCCGTTCGGACCGCCAAACGTGACGCCCGGCTTCAGTGGAGCAATCATCGATTTCCACCCTTGTTCGTAGTAGCGCCGGCGGGCGCTGCGCAAAGAAGCATTGCCGCGACTGGTAATTTACGCAAGCCGATCATCGCCCGACGTTCGAGCCCGAGGGCCATGCGGAAAACATTTGCCCGTTTCGAGTCGTTTCAGAGTTTGCCCCAAAGCAGAGCTTCGCAGAAACATCCCTCGCATGTCGCGGCACCTCAGAACGTCGGGCGGCGGCATGTTACTGTAAGTTATTCTTTAGTGCCGTTTAACCATCGGAGCGAAACCATGCAAAATCGCGGTATTGCCGTTTTCATTCTCCTCCTCTCATTCTGCTCTTTCAGTCTTTCAGCCAAGGCGCAGTCTTCGAAAGATATCGTCGGCAGCTGGAGCTTCCTGATCAATGAAACCACCAATGCCGATGGTACGAAAGTCAATACCTACGGCATCAAGCCCAAGGGCATCCTGATGTTCGATAGCGGTGGACACTTCTCGCTGTTCATTGCAAACCCGGATAGACCCAAGTTCGCATCGGGCAGCAGGCTGCAGGGCACTTCCGAAGAATACAAAGGCGCCGTTCAAGGTTCTATTTCGTACTTCGGCAAGTACACCGTCGATGAAACCGCTAAAGTTATCAATTTTGAACTTGAGGCCAGTTCGTTTCCCAATTGGGATGGCGTCATGCAGAAACGCCCTTTCTCGATTTCGGGTGACGAAATGCGGTTTACCAACGCGTCAGGCTCCAGCGGCGGCAGTGTACTCGTCGTGTTAAAGCGGCTGAATTGACGTTCGCCAAGGGGGCCCCGCACCTACGGCACCGACTACATGAAACGGGCAGTCGTTGCGGCCTGTGCGAGCTGGTTCGGTAGCCCGTATGAACCGCGCACAGCAGCCTCAACAGACCATCGGCGGCTCGATTTTTTTACACGCCGCTGAGGTTCTCGCGATGTCGGCCGTCGGCACATTCCTTGAGTGCCGCAATCCTCAAGTGCCGCAATGCCGGACTTAAGTCCTGTATGCCGCCAGAGAACGTCCGCCGACGCGACGGCGTCATCCATCGAATCGAAGGTCTCGTGGCTTTCATAAATTCGTAATTGCGTGTGATGGTGCCGCATCCGCACGAGGCGATATCCGAATGCGGTGTCCCAAGCATATCTAAAATCAATTACGCCGGCCTTTTCGGCATATGCGAAAAAAACAAAATTCGATAATGCCTGCAACGTTATCCGGGCCGTCCAGCCCCGGCTGCTAAAAGATTTTACTTAACTTGGCGGGCAAATCAGCTTCATAAGCTCGCCCCATCCCGTCCCACCAGAGGGGCGTTTCGCGATCGTCACGGACGTTGGGTGCGGGATGCGATGGACGCGGCACGTCACGAGACGAATGACGTTGCGCGCGGACGGCGAAGCCGTGTGGTCCTGACGCCCCGACGCTGGCGTTTAAGTCCTCGAGAAGCAAGCTTCTCGCGGGCGATGGTGGCAAGAAAGCCCGGTCACCAGGGAGAGCGCGTTATAAGCCGTAAAACCATCGTGCAGGGAATGCCGGGTCGCTTCCGGCGTACCTGTGGTGACTACCGTGTGCTTACTACCTTCTGCACACGGGCCGCGGGTGCGACGAGCACCCGGCATTCCCTGCGCCCTCTCTTTTGAGGGTCGCCTGCGCCCTCTATCTCGAGGGTCGCCTGCCCCCTCTATCTTGGAGGGGGTCGCCTGCGCCCTCGCATGAAGGGCGCTGCACTTAGAAGCAAAGCTCGGGCATTTCCTGCCGCGAGATCGCGAACCCTTGCAACACAGCACTTGGACGGCGCCGGGCATTTTCTGCTAAGATGGCTCAGAGATCATGGAGATATCTGATGAGCTGGCTTCCGACCAACGATCCCATTCTAGGCGATAGCAAATCGTGCGATGCGCTTGAACTCATCATCGTCCCCCGCACCCGTGACCTCGGCGACGGATTTGAGGTGCGTCGCGCGCTGCCGCACGGCAAGCGCCAAATGGTCGGCCCGTTCATCTTTTTCGACCACTTCGGCCCGGTGCAATTCATCGCGGGCAAGGGCATGGATGTGCGGCCGCACCCGCATATCGGGCTTGCCACCGTCACCTATCTGTTCGACGGCAGCATCATGCACCGCGACAGCGAGGGCAACATCCAGGAAATCCAGCCCGGCGCCATGAACCTGATGACGGCCGGGCGCGGCATCGCCCATTCCGAGCGCACCCCTGATGTGCAGCGCCGCGACGGCCAGAAGATGCTGGGCTTGCAAAGCTGGATCGCGCTGCCGGCGGCCTCCGAGGAAGTCGCGCCATCGTTCCAGCATTACGCCGCCGCCGATTTGCCCGTTGTCGAGGACCGCGGCTTTACCGCGCGCGTGATCGCCGGCCGCGCGTTCGGCGTCTCGTCGCCGGTCGCGATGGTATCGCCATGGTTCTACACCGAAGTGACGGCGCGAGAAGGCACCAGCGTGCCGCTCGACCCCGACCACGAAGAGCGCGCCATCTATCTGATCGACGGCGAGATCGAGATTGCCGGCATTCGCTATGAGGGGCCGAAATTGCTGATTTTCCGCCCCGGAGATCGCATCACCGTGAAAGCATTGAGGCCGGCGCGGATGATGTTGCTCGGCGGCGATGCCCTGGAAGGGCCGCGCCACATCTGGTGGAATTTTGTTTCCTCCAGTAAAGAGCGGATCGAACAGGCCAAGGAAGACTGGAAAAGCGGTCGCTTCGCGCATGTTCCCAACGAACATGAGTTCATTCCACTGCCGGAATGAACTTTTCCTTTTTCGTCTCATGCAAACGCGCGGCTGCCGCGGACCGCACCGCTATCGAAAGTCCGATCAATGAACACGATGCTCGCCAGTGACCTGCCCCTGCCACGGATCGGACGCGGCAAGGTCCGCGACATCTACGCCGTCGGCGAGGACCGCGTTCTGCTGGTGACGACCGACCGCATCAGCGCTTTCGACGTGGTCATGGCCGAGACGATCCCGATGAAGGGCGCGGTACTGACCCAGATCAGCGCCTGGTGGTTCGCGCAGCTCGCGGGCGTGTTGCCGCATCACATGATCAGCGCCGACGCCGATGCCATCATAGGAGAAGTGCCGGCGCTGAAAGCCCAACGCGCCGCGCTCGCCGGCCGCGCGATGCTGTGCCGCCGCACCACGGTATTTCCGATCGAATGCGTCATCCGCGGCTACCTCTCGGGCTCGGCCTGGAAGGAATATGCCGCGCAGGGGACGCTGGCCGGCGAGAAGCTGCCATCCGGCCTGCTTGAAAGCGGCAAACTCGAGCCTGCGATCTTCAGCCCGGCGACCAAGGCCGAGACCGGCCACGACGAAAACATCACGGTGGCGCGGATGCGCGCAATTCTCGGCGACGAGGTCACCGCCACGCTGGAGCGCATGACCCGCACGGTCTATGCGCTTGGCGAACAGGTCAGCCGCCAGCGGGGCATCATCATCGCCGACACCAAATTCGAGTTCGGCCGGGATAACCGGGGCCACATCATCCTGATCGACGAGGCGATGACCCCCGACAGTTCACGGTTCTGGGCGGCGGACGCCTATCGGCCGGGACAGCCGCAGCCGAGCTTCGACAAGCAGCCGCTGCGCGATTATCTCGACACCGAGCGCCGCGCCGGCCGCTGGAACGGCGAGGCGCCGGCGCCACCCCTGCCCGCCGCCGTCGTGGACGCCACCAGCAAGCGCTATCTCGAGGCCTATCGCCGGATCACAGGCACGGAGCTGAAGGTAGCTTGAGCCGATGAGGGGAACGTGTCCCGCCAGACAACTCAACCTCGTAACGCCGGATCGAGGTCTTCGTCGAGCGCAGCAAGGAAAGCCTCTACCAGCGGCAGCTTGTTTTTCATGAGCGCGCGCCCTTCCGGCGTCTGGATGTTCGCTTCGGCAATCGCGATCTTCCCGCGATACCAGGCGATGGTCTCCGTGAGCGGTCTGCCCATCTGCCGCGAGAGGGCAAACACCCGCAGGATTCCGTGCGGCCCCAACCCGTCCAGCTTGTCGGCGTCGAACAGGATTCGCGCTTCGACCGTGGTGGGCGGAGCGTCGGCCACGTTCTCGGTCGAGTGCTGCCGAATCGCTTCGAGAACCCGCGCCGCGCGCTCCGCCGGGTATTCGATCTCCGCAAGCAGTCGTTCAGCGAGCCTGGCGCTGCGCGACACATGGTTCTTCTTGTCGTCGAACGGTTGATCGACATCATGCAGCAGCACCGCGAGCAACACGATCTCGGCATCGGCGGCCGGGTAAGACGCCAGGATCGCGCGCGCGTTGCGCGCTACCCGTTGCAGGTGGTCCATCCGATGCGCGACCGATTGGCGCTCGGTTTCAATCAGGTCGCGGACCCGATCTTCGATCCGGCGGCAGGCGGGGAATTCGAACGGGTCTGCGGGCATTGTTATCCTGCGCTTTGCTCTCGGGTCCGCCTCCGGGCGGCGGATACCCGCGAGACTCGATGGCATCGGCAAAGGGCTATCAACCAGGCGGGAACGATGTTGATGCACCATATCCCAAACCGCCGGGGCCGCGCGCAACCCGGCAATTCACACCGCTCTTCAAAAGGATGTTACGGAAGACGGCCGACGTCCACGCGATGCGACCCGGCCTCTCTTTCCCCGATAATCGTTCCAGGCCTAGTCCATGTCGCGAAAGGCGTGACCGTCCGCCTCGATCCGCTTCACGAGGTCCGGCGGCAATTCCGCTTGCGCCGCTGTTCCGTCAAACGACCATGTCGTGGCATCGGCCAGATCGGGAAGGCCGGCCCCTTTGCGCACGTAGAGACCCACTGTCGGCTTTTGCGGATTGATGTAAAGATCGTATTCCGGCATCGAAGCGTCTCCTCTTCGGTTAATTCTAGGCGGGGCAGGTCATGAAAAATCCGTACGAGGTTCTCGGCGTCACCCCGACGACTTCTTCGGCGGATATCCAGAAGGCCTATCGCCAACTGGCGAAGAAACTGCACCCCGATCTTAATCCAGGCGACAAGGCGGCCGAAGACAAGTTTAAAGAAGTTGCCGGTGCCTACGACCTGTTGAGCGATGCCGACAAGCGCAAACGTTTCGACGCCGGCGAGATCGACGCCAGCGGCGCGGAACGGCCGCAGCAGCATTTCTACCGGGATTTTGCCACCGCGGACAACGGACATCCCTATACCGACAACTCCGGTTTCGCCGATTTCATGGATTCGGACGACGCGCTCGCCGAATTTCTGCGGCGCAGCGAAAGGGCGCGCGCGAACCGGCGCGGGCAGGATCTGCACTATCAGCTGCCGATCAGTTTTGTAGAGTCCGTCACCGGGGCGAACAAGCGCCTGACATTGCCGGACGGCGGTACGCTCGATGTGAACATTCCGCCGGGCCTGGTTGACGGCCAAATCCTTCGCCTGCGCGGCAAGGGCGCGCCCGGCGCCGGGACGGGAGGTGCCGGCGACGCCCTGATCGAGGTGGAGGTCGTGCCCGATCCCCGCTTCGCACGCGAGGGCGACGACATTACCCTGGAATTGCCGGTCTCGCTTTCCGAAGCCGTGCTGGGTGGGCGGATACGCGTTCCGACACCGACCGGCGACGTGACCATGGCGGTACCCAAGGGATCAAACACCGGAACGACCCTGCGCCTGAAAGGCAAGGGCGCGCCGCGGCGCGGCGGCGGCCACGGCGATCAGTTCGTCAAGCTCAAGGTGGTCTTACCCAAATCGCCAGATCCCGAACTCGAGGCATTCGTCGCCGGCTGGGATAAGGGCAAAGCGTTCAACCCGCGCGAGGGCAGCACATCATGATCGTGAACAAGCAGGAACTCCTCGCTCACGCGCGCATCCAGTCGCAGACACTCGAGCTTTGGCTCGAACAGCGCTGGCTGATTCCGGATCAAGCCACCGCCGAAATGAACTTCTCGGATCTGGATGTCGCGCGGGCTTGCCTCATCCGGGATTTGAAATCGGATTTCGGCGTCAATGATGAGGGGATCGACGTCATTCTTCACCTCGTGGATCAGCTCCACGGCCTGCGCCGGGCGCTCGAGCAATTGCACAAAGAGCTTCCGGCCAGGAAGACGTAAATAGCCGGAACGACGTCCCTGCCATGGTGAAAGTGAAATCGAAGCGCGCATGCCGACACATTTAGGAACAGCTGTAGGCCAGCCTCAGTGGATGCCGACGCCAAGAAGGCGGTCGACGAGCGTCCGGCTCGACCTCAGTTCTTCAGGGGCACCCAGCCATGCTTCCCGACCGCGCTCCAGGATCAACACGCGGTCGGCGAAATCCAAAGCGCGCTCGATCTGCTGTTCGACAAGGACAATCGTCACCTCGCCCGACGCCGCCAGGCGCGAGATCATGGCCATGAGTTCGTCGCAGATCACCGGAGCCAGACCTTCGAGCGGTTCGTCGAGCAGCAGCAAGGACGGCTTTCCCAGGAGGGTGCGCGCCATCGCCAACATCTGCTGCTCGCCGCCGGACAACTGCATGCCGAGATGACGCCTGCGTTCGCCCAACCTAGGAAACATCTCGTAGGCTTCGGCGAGCGCATCCCGCGACCGGTCCTTCAATCCCGCCGAGAGGTTCTCCTCCACGGTGAGGGAACGAAATATACCGCGGGTCTGCGGGACGTAGCCGACGCCACGCCGCGAGCGGGACGACGTGCGAATGTCCGCAACATCGGTTCCGTCGACCTTGATTTCGCCGGCGTGGCGTGTCGACAACCCCATCAGCGTGGCGAGCAAGGTAGTCTTGCCCATGCCATTGCGGCCGAGGATCGCCAGGCGACCTCCGGCAGGCACTTCGAACGACATGTCGGCAATGATCCGGGTTGCGCCGTAACCGGCACTCACGCCCGTGACTTCAAGCCGGCTGGCTGGCATCGGCATAGCTCCTTCATAGGCGCGGCGGATCGAGTTCAGGACGGCCCTGCCGGCGTGGCGAACGTCCCGGCGATCGATTCTCGGGGCCTCGTCCATATCTTCAGACCTTCAGCAAATCCTTGCCGACGATGATCTCGCCCGAAAAGGCCTTCGACGCCTGCTCGCGCCAGACGTCCTCGGGAACGCTGTCATCTCCGGGCACGAAGTGGTTGAGAACCAGGGTCTTCACGCCGGACGCCTGAGCGACCTCTCCCGCCTGCTCGACGCTCAGCGCGTTGCCGGAGATGCTGTCATAGATCGCCTGCTCTCTCGATGGATCGGCGGCGAGTCGTTTCGCGAGCCCGCGAATTCCAGGCAGATACTGGGCCTCGCAAACCAGCACGTCCGCACCACGCGCGATTTCGATCAGGCTGTCGGTCTTGCGGGTATCGCCCGAAAACACCACCGACCTGTCCGCGGTGTCAAACCTGTAAGACAACGCAACCTTGATCGGCGGATGATCGACCAGCACGGCCCGGACGGTAACGTTCTCGTCTTTGAAGACCTCCCCTGGACCGACGATTTCGTGCGGCACAAGCAAGGGAGCCGGATCAGGCCTGCCCTCATCGTGGATGCGCAGATTGATGTCGAAAGAATTGAGTTCGAAATATTTCTTCGTCATTTCGACCAATGGCGGGGGACCGAACGAGTTCACCGGCTCCCGCAGCGCGGCGCTCCAAGCGAGATAGAACAAGTTGCCGTAATCGAGGTTGTGATCCGAATGCTGATGCGTGATGAAGATGCTGCGTAAAGCCTTGAGCTGATATCCGGAGCGCACGATCTGGCGGGCAACCCCGTTGCCGCAGTCCACGACGTACAACGCGCCTCCGGCAACGATCATACTGGCGGGGGCCGCTCGAGAAACCTTCGGACTCGGACCCCCGGCCGTTCCAAGAAGAACAATCTTCGTCCCTTCGGCCGCCGCGGCATGCGCGCCTCGCCATGGCGCTGACAGCAGCGTTCCCGCCATCGATCCGAGTACCTGACGTCAATTCATGTGCGAACACTCCATCACGGTTGGCATTTCAAGCGGCACCCGCATCGGCGACCTCAAGCCGTGCGGCGGACATCGGCATAGCTCCCCAGATACGCACGGCGGACTTGTTCGTCAGCGGTGACTGCCGCGGGCGTCCCCTCGAATATCAACCTGCCATTGGCCAGCACCAGAACCCGCTTCGCAAAACGAAAAACCAGATCCATGTCGTGCTCAATCATCAGAACGGCGATATCCGCCGGCAGGCATTCGATGGCTTGCAATATCTTCGGCGCCTCATCGTGCGGAACGCCCGCTGCCGGCTCATCCAGGAGAAGCACCTTCGGCTTGAGCGCAAGGCCGATCGCCATTTCCAGCAGTCGCTGCTGCCCGTATGCAAGTTCCGACACGCGCAGCGCGGCAAGGTGATCGATCCCGAGAAGGTGGAGCAATTCCCGGCATTCGTCCCGAACATCCGACGAACTTCCCGCCACCGACAGGAAGCGCCGCGTCATGCCCTTGCGTTGCATTATCGCCAGGGCGACGTTTTCCGCCGCAGTCAACGTCGAGAACAACCGCGTGATCTGAAACGTCCGCACCAGGCCGCGATGGGCGCGATGCGCGATCGAAAGGCGGGTGATGTCCTCGCCATCGAAGGTGATCCGCCCTTTGGTCGGCGCTTCGTCTCCGGAAATGATGTTGACGAGAGTTGTCTTGCCGGCTCCGTTCGGTCCGATCAGCGCGACACGATCACCGCTCAGGAGATCGAACGAAACGTCGCGGTTGACTTGCAGTCCTCCGAACGACTTCGAGACGCCGCTTAATCCGAGGAGCAACGTCATCGCAGCCCTGCCTGAGGTCGCCATTTGGACCAAACGACCGATACGCCGTGAAAAATGCCCTTCGGCGCGAAGACCACGATCAGTATCAACAATAGCCCGACTAAAGTCATCCAATGGAAGGGATTGGCGGCGGAAACGACGTGTTCGAAGAGTTGAAAGAGCACCGCGCCGGTCAACGCCCCCCACAAATTGCCCGCCCCGCCAAGGACAAGCATGACCAGCGCCTCCGCCGAACGTTCGAATCCGACGCTGTCCAGGCCGACCACGCCGGCGGTGATCGCCGTCAGCGCGCCGCCTATGCCCGCGACCGCTCCGGACACGCCGTACATGAGCACGAGGCGGGGATAGACCGCGGCACCGATCATCCGGGCGCGAAGATCGTCGTCCTTGATGCCGCGGCAGAGCAGGCCGAACGGCGATCGAACGAACCTGATCAAGAAAGCAAAAACAACGGCCAGAACGGCGACCGAGAAAACAAACGCGGTCCGGCTGTACATGTCGAATGTAAATACGCCCAGCACGGGCGCAGGGACGATGTCCGACAGGCCGTCGCTCCCGCCGGTTACCGAAGACAACTTGTTGGCCAGAGCTGCGACCAGTTGGCTGAAGGCGATGGAGATGACGAGTTGCGGCAATCCCCGAAATCGCGTGATCAGCGCGCCCGATACCAAGCCGGCAAGCGCGCCGCCGGCCGCACCTATCGCCAGAAGCGCAAATGGATCGGTTAGGCCGGCGATACAAGCATTGCCCGCGGCGTAGGCCCCGATACCAAAAAGTGCGGCCTGTCCGAGTGTCGCGATCCCGCAATATCCGGTCACGAGATCGAGCGAGAGCACAAGGAACGCGATTCCGATCAACCGTGTCAAAAACGCGAGATCGTCCGGAAACAGGAAATATCCGACCGCACCGAGCGCCGCAATCGTCGCCAACCCGATCAGTTCGGGCGGAAGCGAGCGCCTCACGTTCGATATCTCGATTGTCGTCATGGCCAAACCCGTTTCAATGCGCCCGTCCGAACAGCCCGTTCGGAAACAGAAATACAATCAGGATCACCGCCAGATAGAAAAAGAACTCGCCGTACTCGGGCGCGAGATATTTGCCGGCGGTATCGGCCACCCCGAGCAGCAACGAAGCCGACAAGGCCCCTAAAATGGATCCGGCTCCGCCGACCGACACGACAACGAGAAACACCACCATGTAGCGGAGCGCGTAAAACGGCTCGACGGGAAGCAATTCGGCGCCGATCACCCCGCCGAACGCGCCAAGGCCAACCGCCAGCGCGAACGTCGCGGAATAGATCAGTTCGGTGCGAATCCCAAGGGCCTCCGCCATATCGCTGTTGTCAACGGTTGCCCGCAGGCGCACGCCGAACTCGGTTCGGTCGAGAAGATACCAGAGCGCCAGCGCGGTTACACCGCCGCATGCGATCACGAACATCCGATGCGTCGGAATCATCCGGAAGCCGATATCCAGCGGGCCGCTCAAGGCGGCCGGCAGGGGTATCGGCTTGAGCGTGGGGCCGAAGACGAAATTCGCGAGACCGATAATAAAGAACGTGATGCCGATAGTGAGCAACAGTTGCGTCAAGGCGTCGGATTTGCGGTAGATGCGGCGATAGAGCAGGAATTCCAAGGGAGCGCAGATGAGTATCGTACCGACGACGGCGAGGAGTATGGCGACAGCATAGTTCATTCCCATCGCGCGCAATGCATATGATGCAAGATAGCCGCCAATCATCGCGAAGGCGCCATGGGCGAGATTCACGACGCGCATCAAGCCCATCATGATCGACAGCCCGATCGAAATCGTGAACAGCACCATGCCGTAAGCGACGGCATCGACACCGATGCTCAAGACCGTTCTCATGATTTCATCTCATTGCGCCCTCGCCATCGCGGCAGCGGTTCACCCGGCGGAGCTCTGCAACGTCGCAAATGTTTAGCTGTTCAAAGAGCATCTTTGCAGAGCAATTCTGCAAAAAACGGGCCATCACGCAAAGGAAGCGACGAAGCCGCGCAGCATCGTCGCTAGGGTTCGAGAAGATCAGTTCTTGCTGAGCGCCCAATCCGGCTGGGCGTCGAAGGTCTGGATTTCCTTGTTGATCAGCTTACCGTCCTGCTTCGCTATTTCGCGCAGATAGACGTTCTGTCGAATATGCCGAGTGTCCGGGTCGATCGAGACCGGCCCGCGCGGGCTGATCCATTTCATCCCCTTTACCGCGGCGATCGCCTTTTCAGGATCGCGTTGTCCGCCGGTGGCTTCGATCATCTTGTAGATCAAACGCGCACCGTCATAAGCGGCGACGGACGTCATCGTCACATCTTCAAGCTTGCCGCCGTCCTTCACGATCTGATCCAGGAACGCCTTGTTCTCCGGTGACGCGTGGGAGACCGCGTAGTGATAGGTGGAAAGTATGCCGACGCCGCTGTCTCCGAGGTTAGGGAGGTCCGGCTCGGTCACGACATCGCCGGTCGACATCAACTTCACGCCCGCCGCCTTCAGGCCGTTGTCGATATAGGCTTTGACAAAGGCGAGGGTCGGCGGCCCGGCGGGCAGAAAGGTGAAAATCGTATCCGCCCCGGAATCTTTGATCTTTTGCATGATCGGGCTGAAGTCGGTGGTATTGAGCGGCATCCGGATCGTTTCGGTCACCTTGCCGTCGGCTTCAAAGATCTTCTTGAAGGCGGCCTCGGCATCGATGCCGGGTCCGTAGTCGCTGACAGCAATCGCAACCTTCTTCGAGCCGTTCTTTCCGGCGACTTCCGCGGCGGGAACGGTGTTCTGCCACATCGTGAACGAGGTGCGCACGATATAGGGGCTTTTCTCGACGATCGCGGAAGTCGCAGCGTTCAACACGACGAGAGGGGTCTTCAATTCCTCGAGCAGCGGAGCAATCGCCAAGGCGTCCGGGGTGAAATAGAGGCCGGCAAGGTATTGCACCTTTTCCTTTACGAGCAGCTCCTGGGCCAAAGCCTTCGATTTCGCCGGGTTCGGCAACTCTTCGTCACGATAGACAAACTCGACCTGGTGATCGCCGACCTTGGTGCCATGCTGCGCGACCCACGCGTCGATGCCCATCTTGAAATTCTGACCGAACAGCGCAAACGGACCCGACATGGTCCCGATCACGCCGACCTTGATGACGTCTGCCGCGGCGGCGGTAGCCGTCATCGCGAACGCGGCGACGACGGAAAGCACTCTGACTGACGTATTCATCGCAAGCCTCTCTTACCGCACGCCGGCCGTCCGGCCGTCAGCGTGCCTGTGGGTTATCTCAAAACATCTCGAAATATTCGCGTTGCTCCCATTCGGTGACCTCCGCCTGGAAACGTTCGATTTCCGCATTCTTGATGTGGACGTAGTAATCCAGTATTTCCGCGCCCATCGCGCTTCGGAAGAACGGATCCTCCTTGAGCGCGAACACCGCTTCGCGCAGCGATTTCGGCAACAGGTTTGCGTTCGTCTCGTAAGGCGTATCCGCGGACGGACCGGGATCGAGTGAGCGCTCCACGCCGTCCAGCCCGGAGAGGATCTGCGATGCCATGTACAGATATGGATTGGCCGCAGGCTCTCCGATCCGGTTCTCGATGCGCGTGGCCTTGTCGTTCGGACCACCGAGGACGCGAAGCATCACGCCGCGGTTATCGCGCCCCCAGATCGCCCGATCGGGCGCCAGAGAATAAGATCGATAGCGCTTGTAGCCGTTGATCGTCGGTGTCGTGAAGACCGTCGAGGCACGTGCGTGCTCAAGCAGACCGGCGAGATAACTCCTGCCAAACGGCGACAGCGGCTCGCCCGCGACTTCGGACATGAACGCATTCTGGCCGGTGTTTCGCGACACGAGCGACTGGTGGAGATGCCAGCCGGATGACACGACGTTCGGAATCCGTGGCCTACACATGAACGTCGCGTGATAACCGTTGCGGTGAGCGATCTGTTTTACGGCGGCACGAAACAGCACCATCGTATCGGCCGGCACCAGACCGACCGTCGGCTGGAACGTGAACTCGGCCTGGCTCGGACCGTATTCGACTTCCATCGAGCGTAGCGGCAGGCCGAGCGCAACGACATCGCGTCGAATGAGTTCGAGCACGGGCTCCATCTGATCGTAGCGCTGCTCCGTCAGATACTGGTAACCGTGAGAGAGAAGGCTTACTTCAGGCGGCTCGCCAGGTTGCCCCGCATGAGCCGGCTGCATTTTCGGATCATTGACCCGAAAAATGTGAAACTCGACCTCGAGGCCGGCCACGAAGTCGTAGCCGCGTTGGGATAGTTTTTTCAGAACGGACTTGTAGAGGCCGCGGGTTGCGAACGGGACCGGCCTTCCGTCGGCGAAATAAAGATCACACAGCAGCCATCCCGTCGTGGGCGCCCAGGGCAAAACCTTGAACGTCGTCGGGTCCGGCACCATCAGGACGTCTGCCGCGCCTTCCATCTCGCTCATACCGAAGCCGCCCCCGGCCGTGAACACCGGAAACACCGTGCGGTGCGACGTATCCTTGGCGAGCATCGTCGTGGTGATCGAACAGCCGCTTTCGAGCGAACTCAAGGCTTCCGATGCGATCAGCGTCTTGCCGCGCAGGATCCCATGCTGGTCGGGAAACGATAACCGGATCGTCTCAAGCTTGCTGTCTTCGGCGGCCCGTCGCAAACGGACGGCCGCGTCGTTTTGCTCATCGGACCAGAGCCCGTGCTTCCTAACGAAACTCACGGCGCATTCCCCCCTCAGACCGGATCCGTGCCTGTAATTACTCTGCCGCGGTCAGATGGGGCAGCTTTTCCGTAAGCTCCGTCGGTACCGGAGCCGCCCAGGGAGCACCCCGCCTCCGCTTCACATCGACTTCCATCCAATAGGTTTCCCAACCTTTGGTCGGACCGATACCGTCCATCGTCGCCGGACCTTGAATGCTCCTGGCGTGCGCCTGGTCCAGAAACATGAATGGCTTTCCGCCTTGCGCGACCTTTTCGATCTCCTGGCGCAATAACCGCCGATATTGGATGATCGCCTTGTCCGACTGACCGAGATGCTCGCGGGTACGGTCCTGGATCGCCCCCATCAACTCGACCGCCCACTGGTCATGGACGTTAATGTCGGCGCCCATGCCGGTGTAGGTGGCGTGTGCCTGCTCGTGCGGATCGAAGCCGTAGTCGTTTGCCTTGTTTTTGCGCGAACGATATTCCGGCAGTTCGTACAGCTCGAGGCGCTGCTCGCGCATCTTATTCTTGTCCACCGGCACGGTGTAGCTGGTGAAGATCGCAAACCAGTAGCAGTGCTCGTTGTCGACCGGTACATGCCACTGGGTAATCGTCATCTCGGTGCTCATCGGAATGACGAACGCGTGCGGAAAGAGCTGATTGGTGACGCGGACATGCGTCCTTTCGTCGTCGATCTCGCGCAAAGCGACCAGCCGCAATCCGTATTCGGTGTGTTCGACATTGATGATCGGCCGGTCGTATTCGCGCAACACCTTGGTCATAGGCATTTCGCTGTTCGCGGAAGCGCCGCGAAACTGTTTGCCATAGGACGCCGACGTGTCCTCATCCTCGAAGAAGCGGTGCAGGAATGAAGCGTGGGCAGGATCGATCCCGACTTCCAAAGCCTGCAGCCAGTTGCACTCGATCAATCCCTTGAAAGCAAAGGTGTAGGCGTCAGGGGCCGCAAAACAGTCGATCTCGGGAAACGCAGGCGGTTCGCCCTCCCCGAGATAAGCCCAGAGAATTCCCCCCTTCTCAACGACCGGGAAGGCGCGCTGCTTTATATTCTTGCACAGGGACGAGCCAACCGGCTCCGCCGGGGTTTCCAGGCACTGACCGTTGACATCGAAAAGCCAGCCGTGGAAGGCACAGCGCAACCCACCATCTTCCAGTCGGCCGAACGCCAGATCAGCCCCACGGTGCGGACAATCCCGATCCATCATTCCGTATCGTCCGCTTTCGTCCCGGAAGAGTACGAAGTTTTCTCCGAGCAGCTTTACGGCCTTGATCGGGCGCTCGCCCTGCAATTCGTCGACCACCGCGGCCGGCTGCCAGTACATCCGCATGAACTTGCCCGCGGGATCAGCCGGACCGATACGGGTAATCAGGTCGTTTTGCTGTTGGCTCATCATGGTGCGGTCTCCTTCAAATCTTGACGGTTTCGCTCACCTGCGCCGCGGCTCAGCGCTGAAATACGACTTTGCCGCCAACCAACGTCATGTCGGCCTTGATGTCCTTGATCTGATCTTCCGGCACGGTCATGTAGTCCGCCGAAAGAACCACCAGATCGGCAAGCTTTCCCGGCTCAAGCGTGCCTTTCCGCCCTTCTTCAAACATATAATGCGAGGCCGCACTCGTATAGAGACGCAGCGCCTGTTCGCGGCTGATGGCTTCGGAAGCGCCGTAGACGTTGCCGTTGGGATCCTTCCTCGTCACCATGATGTACATGTTGAGGAGCGGATTGATGGGGTTGACCGGGAAATCCGTTCCGGCGCCGAGGCTGTCGAGACCCATCTTCTCGATCATCGTTTTGGTAGGCACTGCGCGGTCGGCGGTCGCCCGCCCCAGGAAGCGCTCGACGGTGGCAGCCTTGTCCCACATGAACACGTTCTGGAAATCGGCACGGACTCCGAGTCGGTGAGCGCGCTCCATCTGTTCGGGCCGAATCAAGCTTGCATGAATAAGGATGAAGCGTCGGTCACGGATCGACTTCTCCTTGTCGGCCGCCTCGAACGCATCAAGCACCTGATCGATACCGAGGTCGCCGACGACGTGCACACCCACGCGCCAATTGTAGCGATTTGCGATCGACACCAGTTGCTTCAGTCGCTCAGGCGATTGCTGCGCGATGCCGTGATAGTCGTCATGCGAGTCGGGGTAAGCGTCGCGCGTCAGCGCGGTCTTCAGCGTCATCCCGCCGTCGTAGTAAATCTTGATGCCGCCGAACTTCAGCCAGTCATCACCGAATCCGGACGACGCGCCATTGCCGGACATGATCGCTTCCCACGCCGACATGTCCGCCGGCGGCTCCGGGCGAAACATCAGGCCCACGCGGACGGTTGCGTCTCCGGAAAGCGCGATCTTCTGGAGTGTCCGGATGTCGCGGGCCTCTGTCGCGCCCTCGACCACGCTGGTGATCCCGAAAGTGTTCAGGACACCCTCGGCGATTTTGAATTGCCGCACCTCATCATCCGCGGTCCACGGCGGCACAGCCTTTTCGACCCGGTCGATCGCCGTCTCGACGAGAATACCGGTCAACTCGCCGGACGGGTCCCTTTCGAAGGACCCTCCACTCGGGTTCGCGGTGTCCTTGCCCACACCGGCCTGCTGCAAGGCCATGCTGTTTGCCATCGAGAAGTGGCCAACGGTGCGCAGGTAGACCGGATTGTTCGGAGCGACGCTGTCGATTTCCTGTCGGGTGAGATAGCGTTTCTCGGCGAGTTGTGACGGCGGATGCCAGGGGCCGCCGACGATCCATTCGCCCGGCTTCTTGTTGGCGGCGAAAGCCCGGATCGCGTCGAGAGCCTCGGCGACATTCTTCGCCCGACTCATATTCACGACGTATTCCGACAAACCGGCCGCCTTGAAATGCGCGTGGGTATCGATCAGCCCGGGCACGACGGTCTTGCCGGCAAGGTCAAGAACACGGGTCCCTGCACCGGCGAGGGATTTGATTGAAGCGCCGGCTCCGGTCGCGAGTATCTTGCCATCCCTGATGGCCAGCGCTTCCGCCACCGTCGATCGACCGTCCATGGTCAGGATTTTTCCGTTGATCAGAATGAGCTGGGGCGCATTCAGGTCTGCTTGCTGGGCAGCCGACGGCGCTCCGGCTGCGAAACACAGGCCCGCCCCCAGTGCCAAGGAGGCCAAGAATTTTCCGACCATGGAATTTCCTCTTTGTTCGATAGACGAACAATGGTTCGATAAATTTAGAATGCTACTATTTTTGCTACAGCGCAAGCCCTCGTTCACAGGAACCTCGTCGGATTACCCGGTAAGCGCGATGTCACATGGGCATTACCGTCCTTTTCTGCTTGATATGTCCGATAGACGAACTTATGTTCGATAGACAGTTAACGGAGTTGAGGGATGCCGCGGGTCAAATATGTCCAGCAGGACGGTACCGAATGCGGGGTCGAGATCGCATCGGGCGTCAGCGTCATGCTAGCGGCGGTCCGCAACGGCGTATCGGGAATCGAGGGCGAATGCGGCGGTTGTCTCGATTGCGCGACATGCCACGTCTATGTCGACGAAGCGCAAATGCACGCGCTGCCTGTGCCTGGTGACGACGAACTCGAACTTCTGGGCGCCGTCGCCGCGCCGAGAAAGCCGAACAGCCGATTGAGTTGTCAGCTCAAGCCGCCCTTCCCCGCCGAGACGCTTACAGTCTACGTGCCTAAGGTCCAATGATGAGCGGCCTCGTCGTCATCGGTGCATCCTACGCCGGCGTTCAGGGCGCCCTCTCCGCACGCGACGCCGGATATTCCGAGCCGATCACTCTGGTGGCGGACGAGCAGTGGCTGCCGTATCAGCGCCCGCCCCTGTCTAAGGATTTCCTGGTCGATCTGGCTACGGAAGAGAGCCTCGTCCTGCGGGACAAGACCTTTTTCGCCGGCAAAGGCATCGAGCTTCTGCTCGGTGTCCGCGCGACGGACATCGACAGGCGATCGCGAAAGGTCTTGCTTGACGGCCATTCGAGGCTCGCATTCGACAAGCTGCTGATCGGGACCGGATCCCGCGCCAGAAGACTTTCCGTACCCGGGGCCGATCTGCACGGCGTCAGCTATTTGCGAACCATGCAGGATGCGATTGATCTGAAGGCTTCGCTGCAGCGCGCTTCCGAGATTGTTGTCGTCGGGGGTGGTTTTATCGGTCTCGAAGTCGCCGCCTCCGCCTGCAAGCTGGGCAAGAAAATCACCGTGCTCGAAGGCGCATCGCGCCTGCTGGAGCGCGCCGTGTCCCCGATCGTTTCAGAGTTTCTGCTCGACATGCACCTGCGGCAGGGCGTCGACGTGCGACTCGGCGAGAGCGTGGTGTCGATCGAGGGACAGAGCGGTCATGTCACATCGGTGAGTTGCAAGAACCGGGCACCGATCCAAGCCGACCTCGTTTTGGTCGGCGTCGGCGGGCTACCCAACGACCAGATCGCTGCGGATGCCGGGTTGAACTGCAGCAACGGGATCGCAGTGGACGACCATGGCCATAGCAGCGATCCGGATATTTTTGCGGCCGGCGACTGCGCCACGCACTACAACGGTTTCGCCGGCGGTTGGCTGCGCCTCGAATCCGTACAGAACGCCCAAGACCAGGCCAAAGCCGCCGGCCTGGCGATCGCCGGAAGCACGGGACCTTACGCCACCGTGCCGCGGTTCTGGTCCGACCAGTACGATACGAAACTCCAGATCGTCGGAATATCGCGCAACTTCGACGACCACGCGATCCGCGGTTCGATTGACGAAGGAAAGTTCTCGGTTTTCTACTATAGGCAGGGGAAACTCGTCGCGGTCGACAGCCTCAATCGCGCCGGAGACCAGATGGCGGCGAGAAGACTGATCGCCGCCGGGACGTCACCGAGTCCCGACCAGATCAGGGATATGTCATTCGACTTCAAATCCCTGCTCAAACCCGCTACGGGCGCTGGTATATAGTCAACAGATTCGGAATCTTGGCTGCGGAATCAGACGAATCCAGACCGGACGAATGACGGGGAACGGACCCTAAACGCCAAATGCCCAAACTCAAGCGCACGGCTGAAGAAGCAGAGGCCAGACGGGAGGGACCGGAGTTCATTGAAAGTCTGGATCGTGGGCTGCGCGTGCTCCAATGCTTTGGCGTCGATCGCCGACCGATGACGCTCAGCGACATCGCCAAGGAAACGAATCTGCCGCGCGCCACGGCGCGCCGGATCCTGATGACGCTCGAGAAGTCGGGTTTTGTCAGCGGCGACGACAGGTTATTCTCACTGACGCCGCATGTACTGACTTTGGCTTCAGCCTATCTGGCGTCCAATCAGATCAGCACTGTCATGCAACCCCTCATGGACGAGGTCTCGGCCAAGGCAAAGGAGGTCTGCTCTCTAGCGCTGCTCGACGGAGACGAGGCGGTCTTCATAGCCCGGGCCAGTCCGACACGGGTCTTCCCGGCGGGCATCGACATCGGCTACCGGCTGCCGGCCTTCTGCACGTCGGTCGGACGCGTCCTGCTCGGCCGCCTCTCGAACGAAGAACTCGCCGCGGCGATCGACGCCATGCCGGTGAAGCCGCAGACCCCGGAGACCATCGTCGATAAATCCCTGATTGTCGCGACCGTCATCACCGACCGAAATAAAGGGTATTCGCTGGTGGACCAGGAGGCCGAGGCCGGCTTCCGATCGGTCTCCGTTCCCATCCGCCGATACGACGGCGCGATCATCGCCGCCGCCAACATCGGCGCCCATGTCGATCGTGTCAGCACCGGAGAAATGATCGATCGATTTATCCCGCTGTTGCAGGAGATGGCGGTCGTTGCGAAACCTCTGCTGGTCTGAGGCCTCAAGACGTCCTGCGGTGGGTGCTCCGCTTCATAACACCCCTCGTCGACGCTTTCGAAAGCTTGAACATCTTGACGCCCAACAGCTTTCGCAAGGACCGGTCCAGCGCCGCTATCTCGTGATCGGTCAAGCTGCTCTCGACCTTCACTCGCTGCACGACACGCGCGATCTGCTCGATACCGCGGTCCGCCGTTACCACTCCCTTCGCCGTCAGCCTCACCAATTCGGAGCGGCCGTCGTCGTCTGCCGAAACCCGCCGGATAAACCCGCCCTCCTGAAGTCGCGCGACCCGTTTGGTCATGGCGCCTGATGTCACAAGCAGCGCGCGGAACAGATCCGTGGGACGTAATTCGTACGGTGTGCCGGAACGCCTCAGGGCAAGCAGCACATAGAGTTCGCCGGTCTGCAGCCCGATTGCTTTCGCAATCGCACCGAACCGAGCCTCGCGCAAATGATTGGCGCGCTCCATGCGCAGCAGCGTAGCGGCCATCGCCAGATCGAGATCGGGCCGTTCGACCCGCCATGCCAATTCGAAGTCGTCAAGAGGGCTGCTTCCTTGCCGAGATCGCGAAGTCGCAGTAATCGCCGGATTTCGACCCGAGTTATCTGCCTTCATCGGTTATCCCATCTACCGTCGATACCCGGTATTTTAGCATCGACATCGGGCAATGTCCGCCCGAACCTTAAGCCAAATGCCCCTCCGATGACGACTGCTTCGGTCAAAAGCAGGTCGCGCTTAAGTTATCTTCCTAAGAAGTCTCTTTTGCGGAAAGTACTTAGTTCGGGCAGCCGTCAGCCGGTACGTTGCGTCGCTCGCGATCCGTGCGAGGGAGGCGTCGACGGCTTCCTGAACTTCATGCTTATTCAAGAATGGGGCAAGATGCAGCCTGGTCGCGGCGACACGCCACTTACCATGTCGGAGAGACTCGTCGCCAGAACAGTCCTCGCCCGATTAAACAAGCTCTGTTTTTCAACCGGCAAACCGTCGCGTACCGTCACGGTCACGGTCGCACCCGACACGAGCGGGATACCGGGCGGTACCTCGTCGATGGCTATTCGGACGGGGATGCGCTGTGCCAATCGTACCCAGGTGTAGACCGGGTCAACATTGGGAAGCCCCTGAACACCGGTCGCCGCGTTGGACACGCTGACGCCTCGCGTGATCGTCGTCACATGGCCGGTGATCGGGGTAGAATAACCCATCAACCTGACTTCGGCGCGGTCTCCGACACACACCCGAGCCAGCTTGGTCTCTTCGAAATAACCGTCCACCCAGAAGCTGTCGCTGTCGACGACCGAAATGTTGCTGATGCCCGTATGGGCATAGTCGCCCACTCGCAGCAGGAGATTCGTGACGTAGCCGTTGACCGGACTACGAACCTCGGTTCGCTTCAGATTGATCTCGGCCTGGGCGACCTGTTCACGGGCCGCATCGAGCGCCGCTTTCGCCTGTATGGCGCTGCCTTGAAATACCTGCTGTTCTTCCGGCGTGGTCGCCAAATCCGATAGCCGTTGCCGTCGTTCCGACTGCAGTTGCTTCACGTGCAGGTCAGCTTCCCTTTCTTCCAATAACGCCCTGCTCGTACGGAGAGTAACGTCGAAATCAAAGGGCTCAATCTGATAAAGAAAGTCTCCCTTTTTGACGAATTGGTTGTCGGTGATCCACACCTGTGTAATCTGACCGGACACCTGAGGTGCGATGCTCGCGACCTGGACGCGAACGCTGCCGTCGCGTGTCCACGGTGTAGTTACATATTGGTCCCACGCCACGATTGACACAATCACCGCCACCAGAAGGATCGCCAGGGTCGCAAGCGTCGTCATGATCGACCGCGGAAACTGTTTTGCGGCTCTTCGCCCCGCTGACGGCAGCCGGGCAGCGACGGATGGTTCTGGCTCGCCGGGCCCAGGCTGCTCGACTTTCGCACGCGGAATCGATTTGAGTTCGGGCGAACCGTCGGCCTGGGTTGCCTCCACCGCGAAAGCCGATTGCTGTTGTTCTAGATCGATAATCTGGTCCTGGCCGGCGACGTGCATTGAAATCCTTCCTAGAAAAGCAGGACGAGCAACGCCAGAATCGTTGCGTAGAGACTGAGTTCGGCGATCGCCGGACTGCTGAAAATCCGCGAAAATCCAATCAAGCGCAGCAAAGGTCTGATCAGGAGCAATGCAACCAGGGCTGCAATCGCATAGCTGATGAACGGCGCAACCAAAACGCTCCCGATGACCAACTCGCGGAAGGTGTGGGTCATCACGCAGCTTCGACGAGATGGGCGCGCTGTCTGGAGGCGGCTTCGAAGTGGTAGCACGCGACCATGAGAGCAGCACTGAGATCGGCCACGAGTGGGTCTGCGGGCGCCACGTCGTGCAACGCACGGGAAGCGTCACGAAGAGCCCGCGGCGCCCGCTTGTTCAAGGCGTTGCGCACGTCTCCAGCCAGCTTGGCATCGGCGAGCGCCTCGAGCTTATCCGCGCACAACCGGATGATGGAGGATTGGTCGAAATGAGAAAGCATCTGCTCGACTGCCGCCCGGTTAGTTGGAGCAGCTCCACCGGCCGATAGGATCTGACCGATCCGCACGGCGTCACGAAACATCCCCTCTTCGGGTTCGTGCCGCTTGTTCCGCGGCAATGCCCCAGCGAGCTCTCGCCGGGCGGACAGCAATAGCCAATGTCTGCGCCGGTCGTCCGAAACCGGCGGAACAAGGAATTGCGCCGCCAATAACAACCCGGTGGCGACACATGTAAAGAGGTAAGAGAAAACGTACGACTGTGCGTCGTAGGTCTGTGGATTGCTCGGCGAGAATATTGCTACGGCGAATATAAGGCTCAGTCGACCGACAGCCGACACAATGCGGTTTGACGATGTTACCAGTAGTGCGGCGCCGATCATGAGCGGAGCAAGCCCGATTGCAAGCAAAGGAAAGTCGTCGACGCCATCGAGGATGACGAACTCGAGAACCCCGGCCAGCAGGCCGGCAATGGCTGCCGCAACCAGCGAAAACGCGGTCATCGCGCGGGAATTCGGTGTCAGCGCCCCAAGGCCGACGATAGTGCCGACGACAGCAAGGGAACTGCTCGCCGCGGGCCAACCAGCATACGCAAGCACGGTCCCCGATAACGCTAGCCAGATCGCAGCCCGAATGCCGCCCTCAACCGCAGTTCGATGGGACCGATAGATCAGCGCACGCCAGTGCCATGGAGGACGTCGATCGGCTCGCAGGTCGGCAAGACTTTCCCGCACCTGCTCGTCTCTTCTCAGCAGCTCTTTAAGTGTCCAGGCCAAGGCGGTCGTGGCGGCTGCATCGCCCTGCATGTCGGCGTTCCCCACGACCGTCGGTACCGGGGGGTTGTTTGTGTCGCGTTCAAGCGCGCGCAATATCCGCTCGGAGCATTCTCCGTCAGCAATCACCGGAAGTACATCGAGGGTCCGCGCAGCATGTATCTCGGCCACGAGGGCAGCCATCGCGTTGTGGCCTGCTGCGCTTCTGACCGGGCCGACACAGGACTCAAACTCCAGGCTCGCTATTTCCGGCCGCAGTGCCGCTATGTCAGCCAGCAAGGCGGCCGACGTAATTGGCTGCACGGCCTGACCGAGAACCGCCGCCCTCGCGAAGCCGACAATCCGGCAACGGATGTCGGCCAATTGCGCTGCAAGCTTCGTATGTCGCTCGGGCGCCGAGAGCAGATCGTTGACAATTGCAACGGACACAATTCCGATGACAATCGCTCCGCCGCGCGCCATGCCGGACTCGAATACGTGCGCCGGATTATCGATTTGCTGGATCGCAAGCAACGCGACGGTGTAACCGGAGAGAACCGCGGCGTAGGCACGACTGCCGTCGAGCAATCCTGAAACGTAGACACAGAGCCCCATCCAAGCGGCATAGGCTAACAGGAGAAGATCCCTCGACTGGGAGAAAAGCGCGGTGATGACGATGGAAACCACAACGCCGATGACAGTCGCGATTACACGAAAGACTGCCTTCTCCAAGGCCTGGCCGCGAGTTGGCTCCGCGATGATTGCAACCGTTACCATCGCCGTCGACGGCGCTTCAAGCTGAAGCCAGAAGCTCAAATACAATGCGACGATTGCCGCTATCCAGATCCGGACAGCGAAAGCCACGGACCCAAGGGAAATACCCGGGGGGAGCAAGCCTCGCTGGTCAAGCGGCTTCAAGACCATCACTCGGCGCGTCTCAATCCGACGGCAACTTGACCCTTGCCACCATGGTACGGGCGGATCGCTGGCGGCGGCGTTCTAGCTCTGTGCATTGTGTTGCTTGTCGGCTTCGTTTTTTCAACGTCGCGCAACGCCGAGAAGGGAGACACTTCCACGACGCTCTCGTGCTGTCACGATTTTGCGTACTAAATCTGGCGATCCGGCCACTCGCCCGAGACGTTAAGCCGGCTGCTGGCCGCAAGGAAATGAAACTACTTCAGCTGCCAAATGCATTTCCTGCAACGCGCCGCCCGACTTCCCGGCATATGACGCCGCGGAGATTCGCGTGAAGCAATCCAGGGGTTGGCGGTTTGCGACCGATTTCCAGAGACCGCACCGGGCCGGCGTTAGGCCAACGGCACTCAAAGTTGACCGGCACCAACGATCGATCAACTGCGCGAGTCGCGCAAGATTGAGCGCAGCCGGCGCGCCAGTTCCGGCAGGTGAAAGGGCTTGTCGATAATCGGAAATTCGTTCACCGCCTGGTGCTGTTCCAGGATGTTACCCGCGAAGCCCGAAGTGAGCAGCACCTTGATGCTCTTGTTGCGTCGCTTCGCCTCGCGGGCAAGCTCGACGCCGCTCATGCCGTTCGGCATTACGATATCGCTGAACAGCAGTCCAAATTGTTCGCCGCGTTCCAGCATCTCGATCGCTTCGGCGCCGTTGCTCGCGCAGGCGACCTCGTAGCCGAATGTGGTGAGCATCGCCGAGGTGACATCGAGAAGATCTTCATTGTCGTCGACGACAAGGATGCGTTCGGAGCCGCGCGGCATCGGCTCTTCCTGAACGACGCTCACCTCGACGCCCGGTTTTTCCGCGGTCCTGGGCAAGTAGAGCGCTACCTTGGTGCCGACGCCCATCGTGCTATCGATGGTGACGTGACCGCCGGATTGCCGGACGAAACCGTAGACCATGCTGAGGCCAAGCCCGGTACCTTTGCCGATCTCTTTGGTGGTGAAGAAGGGCTCGAACACCCGATCACGCACCTCCGGCGAGATGCCGGATCCGGCATCCGTGACGGACAGCCGGACATATGATCCCGCCGGGATCGCTTCAGTTTCGTGGTCGAGGACGACGTTGCAAGTCTCGATTTCCAACACGCCGCCGTCGGGCATGGCGTCACGCCCGTTCAGTGCCAGGTTGAGCAGGGCGGATTCCAGCAAGGACGGATCGACGTTGCACAGCCACAGTTGTTCTTGGGCTCGCAGCCTGACCTCGCATGTAGCGCCGACCGCCTGGCGAATGAGTCCCTGAAAATCCGTAATAAGCTGGTTGGCGTTGACCAACTTCGGGTTCAGTTTCTGCCGCCGTGAGAAGGTCAGCAATTGCCCGGTCAGCTTGGCCCCGCGATCGGCGGCGCGCCGCGCAGCCGCGGCGAATTGCCGGATCTTGGCGCGGTCGTCGGCGTCCTCGATCAGTTCCAAGTTGCCGGAAACCACCGTGAGCAGGTTGTTGAAGTCGTGCGCGACACCGCCGGTGAGTTGGCCGACCGATTCCATCTTCTGGCTCTGATGCAACTGCTCCTCGGTCAGGCGGCGGGCTTCGAGCGCCTTTTTAT
Organism: uncultured Alphaproteobacteria bacterium; assembly: GCA_963756215.1. Classification (GTDB taxonomy): domain Bacteria; phylum Pseudomonadota; class Alphaproteobacteria; order Rhizobiales; family Xanthobacteraceae; genus Bradyrhizobium. The sequence continues at coordinate 188,177 of CAVWMY010000013.1, forward strand.
GCTCGGTGATATTGCGGAAGAAAATCGCGACGCCCTCGTTGGAGGGAAACCCATTGACCGCATACCATATCCCGGTGCGAGGACAGCGGAATTCAAACGAGGCCGAGCGCTGCTCGGCGACGGCCCGTTGAAGCTGATCGAGAAGCTCTACCGCGGCGACCTCGGGTAATGCCTCCGACACATGTTTGCCGATCCGTTCCAGGCTATCGACGATCCACCCCAGCGACGGCCCGTTGAGATAGCAGATGTGCCAGTTGCGGTCGACGATGATGACGCTGTCGGTCGTGCTCTCGAAGATCATGGTGATCCGCGCTGCGGCCTCCTCGGCCTTCTCCTTTGCCACCGACAGTTCCTGCTCGCGACGTACCAGCGCATCGGCCATGGAGTTGAACGCACCGGCGACCCGCGCGATTTCCGATTTGTCTCGAATGTCGACGCGCCGGGAGTACTCCCCTCGTCGCCACTGGTTCGCGGCATCGACCAACTGGCCCAGCGGGCGATCGACGAATCGCTTGGTGCCGAGCCAGGTCAGCAGCAGAACCAGCGAAGTGCTCAGAGCAATCAGGACGACGTCGCGTCGGGTCCGCTCCTGGATTTTGGCATAGGCGCGTGCTTTGTCGAGCCCAAAGCTGACCACCAAACCTCCTGACTCGGGTCCCAGTCCCGAGAAACCCTCGAACTCTCTCCGTGCCGTCGATATTCAGGATCTCGACGGCACCCTGCTCATCCATCTTCAGGTACTTCTCGCCGGGCATCCGAGTGCCGACGAACCTGTCGTTATAAGGATATCGAGCGAGGTAATTTCCGTTGCGATCTGCAATGCCGATCGCAGCTCCCGCGGGGACGTTTTTGCGGGCGATATAACCCGCGAGCCACTCCAGACTCAGGCTCGCTTCGACGACGCCGCCAACATGGCCGTCATCGCCGTTGAAGGGTAACGCAAACTCGATGTTTTTTTGCCTGCTTGACGGACCCGACGAAAATTCGCCGACCGTGAACGTTCCTGTTTTCAGCAATGTCGCGAAGTAGGGCCATTCCGCGATACCGATCGACATGTGTGTATTGCTGCTGCTGCAGAACGACTTGCCGTTCACGTCACTGGCGACAAAGGTGATGGATGCGGGAAACCGTGACTGCAACTCGGCCAGGTACGCGTTGCACGCTTGGCTATCCCTCGCCTTGATAGCCGGAAACTCCGACAGTGCGAGCAAGACCTGACGAATTCCTTGCACCATCTGTTGCTGCTCGGCGGCGGCCTGCTTGGCCAGGCTGAGGGCCAGACGGCAAACTTCGATCTCGCGGGCGCGTCGCAGGTCGAATTCAATATATCCCTGGATCGCAATCGTAGGCAGGAGCGCGACAGCCGCCAGTAAGAAGACGCGTGATAAGAGGTTCACTATTCCGACCGTCGTTCCGGGGGGTGTGGATTTTGCTTCGCGCCGTCGGCCTACTCAGCACTCGCGGCGCGCGAGCCGGGAGAGGTCGTCGCATCGGCTTTCCGATGAAATCGCCGTCGCAAACCGTTCGACCAATCCCGGGATCGCATTTCCCGACGCATACACCATCGGCCAGAACCGTCCGGCCCGTTCCCGGCGATAAGATAGCGCAGCCGTCACCGCGTTCATGCCGGCTATGACATATGCTATGTCGGTAACAGAGTTGATCGAATTGAACCCGGCCCTGGATGGGATAATGAGGTTGCCGATACCTTCCAAAGAAGACAGATGCCGAAATCACTTACGTGCAAGAGCGGATCGATTCAAATCTCGTTTGTGTGTTTGAGCTATTACGGCCGTAACCGCCGGCGGCCCGCCGCGCAATCGCGGCCGACCGGTTCTTCGCGTTTCGGCATTGCGCCGTGAAATTATACGCCGGCCATCATCACGTATTTGATCTCGACATATTCTTCCATGCCGTGATGCGAGCCTTCACGGCCGAGGCCGCTTTCCTTGACGCCGCCAAAGGGCGCAACCTCGGTGGTGATCAGGCCGGTATTGACACCGACCATGCCGGATTCGAGCGCCTCCGCGACCCGCCAGACCCGGCCGAGATCGCGCGAATAGAAATAGGACGCAAGACCGAACGGCGAGTTGTTGCACATCGCGATCACTTCGGCTTCATCCTTGAACCGGAACACCGGAGCCAGCGGACCGAAGGTTTCCTCATGCGCGACCAGCGCGTCCGGCCGGACATTGGCGAGCACCGTCGGCTCGAAGAAACTGCCGCCGAGCGCATGGCGCTTGCCGCCGGTGACGATCTTGGCGCCGCCCTTGACCGCGTCGGCGATGTGTTTCTCGACCTTGTCGACGGCCTCCATGTTGATCAACGGTCCCTGCGTCACGCCGGCCTCGGTGCCGTCGCCGATCTTCATCGCCGCGACTTTGGCGGAAAGCTTCTCGACGAAGGCATCGTAGATCTTGTCCTGGGCATAGAGGCGATTGGCGCAGACGCAGGTCTGGCCCATGTTGCGATACTTTGAAACCATCGCGCCTTCGACGGCGGCATCGATATCGGCGTCGTCGAATACCACGAACGGGGCGTTGCCGCCGAGTTCGAGCCCGAGTTTCTTCACCCCGACCGCGGCCTGTTGGTACAGAATCTTGCCGACCTCGGTCGACCCGGTGAAACCGACGAAGCGCACGGCAGGGTGTTCGCACAGCACCTTGCCGATCGCCGACGAGTTGCCGGTGAGAATATTGAACACGCCTTTCGGCACGCCAGCCTTCTCGGCCAGCGCCACCAGCGCCAGCGCGGTCAGCGGGGTCTCGTTGGCGGGCTTCAGCACCACGGTGCATCCGGCGGCCAGCGCCGGGGATACCTTGCGGGTGATCATCGAGCAGGGGAAATTCCATGGCGTGATCGCGCCGCAGACACCGATCGGCTGCTTGATCGCCAAAAGCCGCGCGTCCGACCGCTGCGTCGGAATGGTCTCGCCATAGACGCGCCGCGCTTCCTCGGCGAAGAACTCGACATAAGCGCCGCCGATGTCGACCTCGCCCAGCGCTTCCGCCAGCGGCTTGCCCTGCTCCGAAGTGAGAATCAGCGCGAGGTCCTCGCGATTGGCGACGATCAGGTCGAACCACTTGCGCAAGATATTGGAGCGCTGCTTGGCGGTGAGCTTGGCCCACGCCGGAAAGGCGCGTTCGGCGGCTTCGACGGCTTGCGTCGCTTCCGCGGTGCTCATCTTCGGCACCTTGGCCAGTTCCACCCCGTTGACCGGATTGGTGACGGGGTTTGCAGGCGTGCCGGTCCAGGCGCCGTCGATGTAGCATTGCTCGCGCAGCAGTGACGTATCTTTCAGGCGGTCGCGCAGCGAGGAACTGGAGGCATGCGAAGCACGGGCGGCGGCGGTCGGGGTCATGGCGCTACTCCTCGGGTTTTTGGTGTTGGGGATAAGTATAGACCCAAATGCGCCGCACGACACCGGCCCCGAACGCCCGTCAGCCTCCACGAATTCAAAAGACCTCGCGCGCCTTAAGCCGCGCCGCTCATATAGGTGTCGCGACGGCCGATCATGCGCTCCGCGGCAGCCTTGGCGTCGGATTTGGACGACGCCGCGCAGGTGCGATATTCGAGGTCGGGGAATGACGCGGGGTCGCGGCGGCCGAACCAGGATTTCGTCGCCACCGGCAGCTTCGACAACGCCTGCGCGACATTATCGACCGCGGCGAACGAATGCTGCGCGCCGGTGCCGGCGTAGCGGACTTCGAAGATGCCGGGGCTGATCGGCGCCTCGATATTCTCGCTCCGCCCGGGGCGGGGATAGCGTTTCCATTCGCTCCAGGTCGAGATCATCGTGGTCTCCGCGCAGCGCGCAAAATCGTCGGTGAATTTAGTAAAATTGCAGGTTTGGCGACGCTCATTTGTGCTGAAACCTGAGTGTCTTACAATGAAACAACGTTCTCAACCTTAACGTCCGCAGAAACTTACCGTCGCGCGGCCGCAACGTCACCGACCGCATGCGCCGATCCCCCGCACATTATGGTGAGTGTGCAATTTAGCCCGGACGGGAACCGCGCCGGGGCGACGCAATCACGTAATTGCGATAGAGAAGTGAGCGGGTATAAAAAAGCTGGTCGTAGTCGCCGGGAGGAAGTTCGACGAATTTAAAAAAACAACCAGGGGGTGTTTCGTGCAGAACAAATCGGAAATCGATCGGGTATTGAGCCAGCGAACCGACACCGGCGAAATTCCCGGTGTGGTAGCAATCGTCGCCACCGCCGACGAGGTGATCTACCAGGGCGCGTATGGCAAACGCGATCTGTCCAAGGCTGACGCGATGACCGCGGACAGCGTGTTCTGGATCGCTTCGATGACCAAGGCCGTCACGACCGCCGCCGGAATGCAACTGGTCGAGCAGGGCAAGCTCTCGCTCGACGCGCCGATCGGCACCGTGCTGCCCGATCTCGCCGCGCCGCGGGTGCTCGAAGGTTTCGACGCCGACGGCGAACCGAAACTTCGGCCTTCGAAAAAACCGATCACCCTGCGCCACCTCATGACCCACACCGCCGGCTTCGCCTACGACATATGGAATGGCGACATCGTGCGATATCTGGAGAAGACCGGACTGCCGTCGCTCAACACTTGCAGGAACGACGCGCTGAAGACGCCGATCGTCTCCGACCCCGGCACGCGCTGGGAATACGGCAGCAACATCGATTTCGTCGGCAAGGCGGTCGAGGCCGCGAGCGGCCAGCGGCTCGACGCCTATCTGCGCGATCATCTCTTCGCGCCGCTCGGCATGACCGACACCGGCTTCAGGCTCGGCGATGCGCAACGTCAACGCCTGGTCGGCATGCACGCCCGCGGCCAAGACGGATCGCTGACGCCGATCCCGTTCGAGATGCAGCAGAATCCGGAATTCCACATGGGCGGCGGCGGGCTCTACGGCACCGCTGCTGATTACATGAAATTCACCCGGATGATCCTCAACAAAGGCCGCGGCAACGGCAACCAGGTACTCAAGCCCGAGACCGTCGCCTTGATGGGACAGAACCACATCGGCGAACTCAACATGACCAAATTGAAATCGGCGATCCCGACCGCCAGCAACGATGCCGATTTCTTTCCGGGCATGACGAAGAAATGGGGGTTGAGCTTCCTGATCAACACCGAGCAAACGCCCGAGGGCCGCAGCCCCGGCAGCCTCGCCTGGGCCGGCCTCGCCAACACCTATTACTGGATCGATCCCGCGCGCCACGTCACCGGCGCGATTCTGATGCAGCTGTTGCCGTTCGCCGACAAGAAGTGCCTGGAAACCTTCGCGGCCTTCGAACGCGGCGTCTATGCCGGGCTTGATGCAACGCTGAAGGCGGCGTGAGCGGGATCGGCGAGAGATCGTCATCGCAAAAATGCGCGCGTTCAAGCCAAGTCGTCATTCCCGGATGCGCCGTTTGGCGCAGGCCCGGAATGACGGCTTCATATTGATGGGTCGAGACGCACTTCCACATTCTCGCGGCGCATTCCGCCCGAGCTGCGCCAAAACCTTCGCGCCTTGAAATCAGAAGGCGCCGGGGCGTAGACGCGCCACTCAATTTTCAGGGCCGCCTCGCACCGCGTCATTGCAAGCGCAAGCGAAGAAGCCCCCCGTGTTGGGCGGTGTAGCCCGGATGAGCGAAGCGATATCCGGGAAAGACTGACCCCGCACGTCGCCGCGCTCATGTGGGCTACGGTTGCCGCGGTCGCCACGCCGGGACCAGGTAGGTACGCGATTCAATTTTCAGGGCCGCCTCGCACCGCGTCATTGCAAGCGCAAGCGAAGAAGCCCCCGTGTTGGGCGGTGTAGCCCGGATGAGCGAAGCGATATCCGGGAAAGACTGCCCCGCATATCGCTGCGCTCATGCGGGCTACGGTTGCTGCGCCGTGACAACGCAGACGCGCCGTTCAATTTTCAGGGCCGCCGCACACGTCATCTCGGGCGCAAGCGAAGAACCCCCCGTGTTGGGCGTTGTAGCCCGGATGAGCGAAGCGATATCCGGGAAAGACTGCCCCGCATGTCGCTGCGCTCATGCGGGCTACGGTTGCCGCGCCGCGACGACGCAGATGCGCCACTCAATTTTCGGAGCTGCCGCACACGTCATCTCGGGCGCAAGCGAAGAACCCCCCGTGTTGGGCGGTGTAGCCCGGATGAGCGAAGCGATATCCGGGAAAGACTGACCCCGCATGTCGCTGCGCTCATGCGGGCTACGGTTGCCGCGCCGTGACAACGCAGACGCGCCATTCAATTTTCAGGTCCGCCGCACACCACGTCATTGCGGGCGCAAGCGAAGAACCCCCCGTGTTGGGCGGTGTAGCCCGGATGAGCGAAGCGATATCCGGGAAAGACTGCCCCGCATGTCGCTGCGCTCATGCGGGCTACGGTTGCTGCGCCGGGACGACGCAGATGCGCAATTCAATTTTCGGGCCGCCTCGCACCACCTCATCGCGGGCGCAAGCGAAGAAGCCCCCCGTGTCAAGCGGTGTAGCCCGGATGAGCGAAGCGATATCCGGGAAAGACTGTCCCCGCATGTCGCTGCGCTCTTACGAACGCCCACCCTCACGTCGCCTTCCTCCCTCCCACTCCCTTGTCCCAGGGCGGGGTGCCGCGGAAGGCGTGGACCAGGAAGTCCACCATGACGCGCACCTTGGCGCTGAGGTGACGGCGGCTGGGATAGACCGCCAGCACGTCGATCTCGGGCATGCGATAGCCGCTCATCAAGGGCACCAGCCCTCCCTGCCGCAGATCGTCGCCGACCATGAAGGTCGGCAGGCGGACGATTCCGAGCCCGGCCAGCGCGGCAGCGCGGAGCGTATCGCCGTTGTTGGTCTGCATGATGCTGCGCACGGCAACGGTATGCTCGTTGCCCGCATCATCGAGCAATCGCCATTCCTCGGCCGGGTCCGGATAGGTGTAGGTGATGCAGGCGCATGCCTTGAGATCTTCAGGGTTCGCGGGCGCGCCGTGGCGCGCGACATATCGCGGCGAGGCGCAGACGATGTGGCGCGTGGCGGCAAGCCTGCGGCTGACGACGGCCGGCGATCCGCCGCGCGAGATGCGAACCGCCATGTCATAGCCCTCCTCGACGAGATCGACCACCCGGTCGCCCAGGCTGACATCGAGTTCGATATCGGGATAGCGCGCGACGAAGCGCGGCCACAGCGGCGCGAGGTACCGGATGCCGAAACTCAGGGGCGCATTGATCCGCAGCCGGCCGCGCGGCTGAATCGACGCGCTCGATGCGACGGCTTCCGCTTCCGCCACGTCATCGAGGATGGACAACGCGCGATCATACAGCGTTTTTCCGGTTTCGGTCAGCGACAGCCGCCGCGAGGTGCGGTTGAGCAGCCGGGCGCCGAGCGCTTCCTCCAGTTCATTGACATAGCGCGTGACGTTGGCCGGCGAGGTCTCGAGCTTGTCGGCGGCGCGGGTAAAACTGCCCTGGTTCACCACCGCCGCGAATACCTCGAACGCCCGCAGACGATCCATGCCGCACCCGATCATTCATGAAAACTGAATGATCTAACCAGCTTCCGCCCCTTCTTCCAAGTTCAGGACCGCCTAAGTTATGCGGCAACAAGGCCGCGGTCGCCGCGGCCGCCAACCCGAACAAATCAAGGACACCTCAAATGGCTACGCAAACAGCAGGTTCAGCCGTACCGCGGCGCCTCCACGACAAGGTCGCCATCATCACCGGCGCCAGCGTCGGCATCGGCCGCGCCACCGCCAAGCTGTTCGCGGCGGAGGGCGCCAGGCTCGTGCTCGGCGCCCGGCGTGAATCCGAACTGGCGAGCCTGGTCGCCGAGATCGAGGCACGCGGCGGCAGCGCGGTGGCGCTCGCGGGCGACGTGCGTTCCGAGCCATACAACAAGGCGCTGGTGGCGCTGGCGGTGAAGAGCTACGGCCGGCTCGACGTCGCCTTCAACAATGCCGGCGTGATGGGCGAGGCCGGCCCCTCCACCGAAGTCTCCGAGGCCGGTTTCAGCGACGCGGTCGCCGTCAACCTCATCGGCTCCTTCCTCGGCGCCAAGCATCAGATCGCCGAAATGGTCAAGCATGGCGGCGGCTCGGTGATCTTCACCTCGACCTTCGTTGGCCACACCTTCGCGTTCCCCGGCAGGGCCGCCTACGCCGCCAGCAAGTCCGGCCTGATCGGCCTGACCCAGGCGCTGGCCGCCGAGTTCGGTCCGCAGCACGTCCGCGTCAACGCCATCCTGCCCGGCGCGGTCGAGACCAATATGTATCGTGAAATGAACGATACCCCCGAGAAGACGGCGTTCATCACCAACATGCACGCACTGAAGCGGGTGGCCCAGCCGGAAGAGCTGGCGCGCTCGGTGCTTTATCTGGCCTCCGACGACGCCAGCTTCGTTACCGGCACCGCCTCGCTGGTCGATGGCGGCATCTCGATCACCCGCACCTGAGCGGGCCACCACCGGAGCGGGACGGCTTTTCTCCGCAACGCTGTCTCGCCCTGTTTATCGTATGGACATGATCGCCGCGCAAAGGCTTCGCATCCATGAGCGGAGCAATCACCGACTGAGGAGGCCGAGATGGGAATGCTGGTCGACGGCGAATGGCACGACGTGTGGTACGCAACGAACGAGACCGGCGGCCGCTTCGTGCGCAACGCCACCTCGTTCCGCAACTGGATCACGCGCGACGGCAGCGCGGGGCCGAGCGGCGACGGAGGCTTTGCGGCCGAGGCCGGCCGGTATCACCTCTATGTCAGCCTCGCCTGCCCCTGGGCGCACCGCACGCTGATCATGCGGGCGCTGAAAGGGCTCGAGGACACGATCCCGGTGTCGGTCGTGCACTGGCTGATGGCGGAACGCGGCTGGACCTTCGCCGACGGCCCCGGCGTGATTGCGGACAGCGTCAACCACGCCGAATTCCTGCATCAGGTCTACACAGCAGCCGATCCGCGCTACAGCGGTCGCGTCACCGTGCCGGTGCTGTGGGACAAGCACAGGCACACCATCGTCAACAATGAATCTTCCGAGATCATCCGGATGCTCAATTCGGCGTTCGACGATCTCGGCGCCAGGCGCGGCGACTACTATCCGCGCGAACTTCGCGACGAGATCGATGCGCTCAACACCCGCGTCTACGACACGCTCAACAACGGCGTCTACAAAGCGGGCTTCGCGACCACCCAGGCTGCCTATGAAGAAGCGGTCGGCCCGCTGTTCGAGACGCTGGACTGGCTCGAGCAACGCCTTGCCGGCCGGCGCTTCCTGTTTGGCGACAGGCTGACGGAAGCCGACATCCGGCTGTTCACTACGCTGATCCGTTTCGACGCGGTCTATGTCGGACACTTCAAGTGCAACATCCGACGTCTCGTCGATTATCCGAACCTGTCGGCCTATGCACGCGACATCTACCAGCGGCCCGGTGTCGCCGGCACGGTGAATTTCGAGCACATCAAGCGGCACTATTACGAGAGCCACCGCGCGATCAATCCTACCGGAATCGTTCCGGTCGGCCCCGTGCTCGACTTCACCACGCCGCACGGGCGTGAACGGCTCGCCGCCGCGTGATCGCCTTGCGGCCGAAGCTGTCCGAAACCTGACGGCTTGACCGGCAGAGGCTACACCGGCAGCCCGTTTTTCTTCGCCAATTCCTTCAGCGACACCTGCGGCCGGGCGCCGATGTGCTGGATCACTTCGGCCGCGGCCAGCGCGCCGAGGCGACCGGCGTTCTCATGACCTGCGCCACGCACCATACCGAACAGGAAGCCGGCCGCGAACAGGTCGCCGGCGCCGGTGGTGTCGACCATCTTCGCGATCGAATGGGCCGGCACCGCGATGACGCCGTCGGTCGAAGCCACCACGCAGCCCTTCTCGCTGCGGGTGACGATGCCGAGCCTGGTGTCGGCGCGCAATTGCTTCAAGGCGGCGTCGAAATCCGAGGTTTGATACAGCGACAGCAGTTCGGATTCGTTGGCGAATACGAGATCGACGGTGCCTTTGCGCATCAGGTCGAGAAACTCGTCGCGATAGCGACCGACACAGAACGCATCCGACAGCGTCAGCGCCACCTGACGGCCGGCGCCGTGCGCGATGTTCGCGGCCTTGACGAAGGCTTCCTTGGCGCTCTGCGGATCCCAGAGATAGCCTTCCAGATAGAGGATAGCGGCGGATGCGACCAAGCCATCGTCGATGTCATCCGGCGTGAGATCCTGCGCCGCGCCGAGATAGGTGTTCATGGTGCGCTCGCCGTCCGGCGTCACCAGGATGTAGGAGCAGCCGGTCGCGGGTCCATCAGAAGCCGCCCTGGTCTGGAAGGCGACGCCGGCGGCGCGGATGTCGTGGGTGTAGAGGCCGCCGATCTGGTCGTTCTTGACCTTGCCGATGAAGGCGGTGCGGGCGCCGAAACTCGCAAGGCCGACGATGGTGTTGGCGCCGGAGCCGCCGCTCATTTCGGTGGCCGGGCCCATCTCCTGGTAGATCGCCGTCGCGCGCGGCTCGTCGATCAGCGCCATGCCGCCCTTGGTCATGCCGTGGCGGGCGAGAAAGTCGTCATCGGTCTGCACCAGAACGTCGAAAATCGCATTACCGATTCCGAGAACGTCATATGTTGCTGAAGTCATCACCACGTCCTGTTGCGGCCATTTGCGAAGGCTGCGACCTACCAGATCGGCCCCACCTCAGCAAGTAAAGCGGTCTTCAGCGATCATGACCTTATCGGAAAACCGGCGCCCACTTTGCGCTGACGCGGCCCTCCGCGTCCGGGTCATGCTTTGTTTTGAGCACGACCTTATCGGAAAACCGGTGCTCACTTTTCCGGGTCATGCTCTATAAAGCCGCCAATGATCCGCTCCTTCCTCACGGTATCCTCGGGAACGCTGGCCTCGCGTCTGCTCGGATTCGTGCGCGACGCCATGATTGCGGCGCTGTTGGGCGCAGGCCCGGTGGCGGATGCGTTTCTGGTAGCATTCCAGCTGGTCAATGTGGTCAGGCGCCTGCTGAGCGAGGGCGCGCTGAACGCGGCGCTGGTGCCGGCGTGGCTGCGGGTGCGCGACGCGGACGGCGCCATCGCCGCCAGCGCGTTCGCCGGCCGCGTGCTCGGCACCGTCAGCGCGGCACTGATCGCGGCCACGGCGCTGATCGGCGTGCTGATGCCCCTGGTGATCAAGGCGCTGGCGCCGGGTTTTGCCGGACAAGAGACGCTGCAATTCGCGATCGACAATGCGCGGCTGATGCTGCCGTATCTGGCTTTTGCCGGGCCGGTGACGGTGATGATGGCGCTGTTGAACGCGCAAGGCCGCTTCGCGCTGACGGCGTTCTCGCCGCTGTTGTTCAACATCGCCCTGATCGCCGTGATGATCGCGCTGCTCGCCGCGCGACAGAGCGGCGCCGAGGCCGCGAAGGTGATCGCGGCGACGGTCGGCGTCGCCGGGTTGCTGCAGTTGCTGATTTTGGTGTTGCGCCGGGGCGCCGGCGCCGCGACCCCGCTGCGCATCGCATTCGACGGCGAGATGCGCGGTTTTCTCCGTAAAGCCATACCGGGCATGATCGCTAGCGCCGGGCCGCAGCTCTTGATCGTCACAGGCGCGATCGTCGCCTCGGGAGCGCCGGCGGCGGTGTCGTGGCTTTATTTTGCCAACCGGCTGATCGAGCTGCCGCTCGGCATCGTCGGGGTCGCCATGGGCACGGTGCTGGTGCCCGAGCTGACGCGCGCGCTGCGCGGCGACGACCGCAAATCGATGATGCACGCGCAGTCGCGCGGGCTGGAACTGGCGGTCGGGCTGGCGTTGCCGGCAACGCTCGGATTGATCGCGCTGAGCACACCGATCGTGCGGATGCTATTCGAGCACGGCCTGTTCACCGCCGCCGACACCGAAGGCACCGCACGGGCGCTGATGTGGCTGTCGCTCGGCCTGCCGGCGCATGTGCTGGTCAAGGCGCTGTCGCCGGCGTTCTTCGCGCGCGGCGATACCGCGACGCCGCTATGGGCGACGGTGAAGGGCCTCGCGGTCGCGATCGCGGCCGCGCTGGTGTTCGGCCGCCTGTTCGGCGCCGACGGCATCGCCGCGGCGATTGCGCTCGGGGCCTGGACCACCGCGCTGGCGCTGGTCCGGCGCGGCACCGCGACCTTCGGCTTCGTCATCGACGCCGACGCGCGCCGGCGGCTGCCGCGCATCGCGGCCGCCGCGCTCCTGATGGGGGGGCTGTTGTGGCTGGCCGCGCGCTTCGCGCCGGCCCTGACCGAAAACGGCCACGGCCTCGCGCAGGCGGCGGTCCTGCTGATCCTGATCGCGGCCGGCATGGCGGTCTACGGCCTGCTGCTGGCCGTATCGGGCGCGGCGCGCTGGGACGAGGCGGTTGCCGCGATCCGGCGGCCGTCTGCCCGCGACTTGCGCGACTGAAGGGCGCGTGGCAAACGACGGCGCTTAACAGCGGGAAATTGGCTATGGCGATTGTTGAACGGGTTTTTTCGGGCGTCCAGCCGACGGGCAATCTGCATCTCGGCAATTATCTCGGCGCGATCGTCAACTTCGTGAAACTGCAGCAGACGCACAACTGCCTGTATTGCGTGGTCGACCTGCACGCCATCACCCAGCCCACATCGGTCTGGGGCGGCCCGGCGGAACTGGCGCGCAACACCCGCGAAGTGACCGCGGCATTCATCGCCAGCGGCATCGATCCGAACAAACACATCGTCTTCAATCAAAGTCAGGTGCCCGGCCATGCCGAGCTGACCTGGATATTCAATTGCGTGGCGCGGATCGGCTGGCTCAACCGCATGACGCAGTTCAAGGAAAAGGCCGGCAAGGACCGCGAGAACGCCTCGGTCGGCCTCTACGACTATCCGGTGCTGATGGCGGCCGACATCCTGCTGTATCGCGCCACCCATGTACCCGTGGGCGAGGACCAGAAGCAGCACCTCGAACTGTCGCGCGACATCGCGCAGAAATTCAACAATGATTTCGGCGACTCGATCCGCGGCCACGGCTTTTCCGACGGATTGTTCTTTCCGCAGCCGGAGCCGCTGATCACGGGACCGGCGACCCGGGTGATGTCGCTGCGCGACGGCACCAAGAAAATGTCGAAGTCCGATTCGTCGGATAATTCGCGGATCAACCTCACCGACGACGCCGACACCATCGCGCAGAAGATCCGCAAGGCGAAGACCGACCCGGAGCCGCTGCCGTCGGAGGAAAAGGGCCTGGAAACGCGCCCCGAGGCCGACAATCTCGTGGGGATCTATGCGGCGCTGTCGGGCCGCACCAAGGCCGAGGTGCTCGGCGAATTCGGCGGCGGGCAGTTCTCCAACTTCAAGAACGCGCTGGTCGAAATGTGCGTGGCCAAGCTGGCGCCAATCGCATCCGACATGAAGCGCCTGATGGCCGATCCCGGCCATGTCGACTCGATCCTGATCGACGGCGCCGAGCGGGCCGGCGCGATCGCGGCGGAAACCATGCGGGCGGCACGGGATATCGTCGGCTTTATCCGCAAGCGCTGACCGCGACGCGGCGGTAATATTAGAGAAAGCACCGCACCGGCGCCGCCGCCGCTTGTCGAACGTGGCTGCGCCGTGGCAGCATGTGCCGTTTTGGCGCGCAAGCCCTCGGACCTCGCATGACCACCCAGCGACGAAGCTACGAGACGGGCCACAGTCCCAAATGTCTCGTCATCGTTGACGACACCGCCGAATGGGACCGCGCGGTCTATTATGCCAGCCGATGGGCGATGCGGGCCGGCGGCGGCGTGGTGATGCTGCGCCTCATCGAGCTCGAGGAACAGAACCAGCAATGGCTCGGGGTCGTCGACATCATGCGCGCCGAGGCGCTGGAGGATGCGGAAGCCGCGCTCGACCGTGCCTCCGGTCGCGCCAACGGCATTGCCGCGATCACGCCGGAACGGGTGATCCGCGAGGGCGACCCCGCCGAACAAATCCTCGACGTCATCGACAAGGACGTCGATATCACCCAACTCGTGCTGGCGGCCAGTCCCGGCCCGGAAGGTCCCGGCCCGCTCATTACGATGATCGCCGGGGTGGTCGGGTCGTTTCCGATTCCCGTCACCATCGTACCCGGCGACCTCAGCGACGAGGATATCGACGCGCTGTCCTGAAGGAGGCCGGGAACAGGCCTAATTAACGGATATTGCAGCCATTCGCAGCCTTTGCCGGCCTTGATCGTGCTTTTGCCGTCGCCATCTGCTAGGGGAAACCACGCGCCGGCCTTGAACCGGCGACGCCGGAGAAAACAGATGTTCATTCAGACCGAAGCCACGCCCAATCCCGCCACCCTCAAATTCATTCCCGGCCGCACCGTGCTCGACAGCGGTACCATGGAGTTCGTCGATCGCGAGGCCGCCGTGCGCTCGCCGCTCGCCGAGCGACTGTTCGGCGTGCCCGGGGTCACCAGCGTGTTTTACGGCACCGACTTCGTCACCGTGACCAAGGACGACAGCGACTGGCAGCATCTCAAGCCGGCCATTCTCGGCGCCATCATGGAGCACTACATGTCGGGCGCACCGCTGCTCGCCGACGGCAGCGCGGCCAGCGACCAGGCGGCCGACGAGCAGGACGAGTTCTTCGACCAGAACGACGCCGAGACGGTCGGGATCATCAAGGATCTGATCGAAACCCGGGTGCGGCCGGCGGTCGCCAATGACGGCGGCGACATCACCTTCCGCGGCTTCAAGGACGGTATCGTCTATCTCAACATGAAGGGTTCCTGCGCGGGCTGTCCGTCGTCGACTGCGACGCTGCAGCACGGCATCCAGAACCTGCTGAAGCATTTTGTGCCGGACGTTGTCGAAGTGCGGCCCATGTGATTTGCCGATTTGATTTGGGAGTAGCGAATGGCGAGCAGCGAATGGCGAATAACGCGGCGCCCTGATCCCCCATTCGCCATTCGCCGCTCGCTGTTCGCCACCCTCCGATGCTGATCCTCGCCATCGATACCGCGCTCGACGCCTGCGCCGCCGCCGTGCTCGACACCCGCGCCGGCGTGCCGGTGGCGCAGGAATCGCAGCCGATGAAGCGCGGTCATGCCGAAGCGCTGATGCCGCTGATCGCGCGCGTGATGAAGGAGGCCGGCGTCGGTTTCGCCGCCCTCGACCGCATCGCGGCGACCACCGGCCCCGGCAGTTTCACCGGCCTGCGGGTGGGACTATCCGCCGCGCGCGGCATCGCGCTCGCCGCCGGCAAGCCGGTTGTCGGAGTGACCACGTTGACGGCCTATGCCGCGCCGATCGTCAGCACCAACAGTGGGGCGCCCGTCATCGCAGCCATCGATGCGCGGCACGATCATGTCTACCTTCAGGTCGTCAGCGGCGACGGCGGACCGTTGATCGCGCCGCGGCTCGCGCCGATCGAGGAAGCGCTCGCCGCATCCCGGTTTGGCGCGCCGCATCTGGTCGGCAACGCGGCGCGACTGCTCGCGGATCGCTGGCCGGCGGACGCGCCCGCGCCGTTTCAGGTTGACGCCCAGCCGGCGCCGGACATCGCCTGGGTGGCCTGGCTCGGCGTCGCCGTCAGCCCCGAAACCGCGCCGGCCCGGCCCTATTATCTGCGCGCTCCCGATGCGAAACCGGCCCAGGGACTGCGGCAGAAAGCTCCGCAACTGTCGGAGCCATGATGGCATGGTTCGCCGAATGGTGGCACGGCGGGCCCGCCGCCGTCGAACCCGCGACCTTGCGCGACGCGCGGATGCTGGCCCGGCTTCATGCCGAATCGTTTCACCGCGGATGGGGCGAAGGCGAGTTCGAGAGCATGTTGACCGAACGCAACACGCTGGTCCACCGGCTGCGAGCGGGCCGGCGGATTATCGGCTTCGCAGTGTCGCGGATGGCGGCGGATGAAGCCGAAATACTTTCGGTGGCGGTGGCGGCAAGCCATCGCGGCCGCGGCCTGTCCCGCAATCTGTTGCTGACTCATCTCGGATATCTGGCGGGCCATGGCGTCCGCACGGTGTTTCTCGAGGTCGAGGAACATAATCAACCCGCGCGACGGTTGTACGAACGGGCCGGATTTGGCATCGCCGGCCGTCGCGAACGTTATTATCAGCAGCCCGACGGGGAACATTTGGACGCCCTGTTGATGCGCCGCGACTTGTCGTAGCGTCGGCAGGGTGGCAAAACACTCCGAGCGCGACCGGCGAAAGCGACCACCGGTTTGGCCGGCCGCGCCGAACCACAGCAGGACGCATGATTTTCTCGCCAGGCTGCATCCATTTCGGCGGAACGTGCGTTGCTCCAGGGCGAACATCATGACCGCACTGAAAACCACCTCCGCGCCCAAGGGCACCACTATCGAGACGCGTTGCGCCGCGACCGGCATGCGCATGACCGAACAGCGCCGGGTCATCGCCCGCGTGCTGGCGGATGCGGTCGACCATCCCGACGTCGAGGAGTTGTATCGCCGCTGCGTCGCCGTGGACGACAAGATTTCGATCTCGACGGTATATCGTACCGTCAAGCTGTTCGAGGATGCCGGCATCATCGAACGGCACGATTTCCGCGAGGGGCGCGCCCGCTACGAGCAGATGCGCGACAGTCACCACGACCACCTGATAAACCTTCGCGACGGCAAGGTGATCGAGTTCACCTCCGAGGAGATCGAAAAGTTGCAGGCTGAAATTGCCCGCAAGCTCGGCTACAAGCTGGTCGATCACCGGCTGGAGCTGTATTGCGTGCCGCTGGATGACGACAAGTCCTGATATCGTAATCCTTAGCCCGGCATTTCGATCCACGTGAACAAGAATTCGCAGAGCAATCAGGCTGACGCGGATGACGCAGTCTCGCCGGCGCGGCAAACGCCTCCGGGCCGGGATCGCAATGTCGATCTCGTCATCTTCGATTGCGACGGCGTGCTGGTCGACAGCGAGGTCATTTCCTGCCGCGCGCATTCGGAGGTCCTGAGCCGCCACGGCTATCCGATCACGGCCGAGCAGGTCTTTCACCGCTTCCTCGGCCGCTCGACACGCCAGGCCAACCTCGAAGTCGAGGCCGAACTCGGCCATCCCCTGCCCGACGACTTTCATGTCCAATTACAGGACACTTTATTCCGCTGGTTTGAGGCCGACCTCGTCGCCGTGCCTTACATCGACGAGGCGCTCGATGCGATCGCGCAGCCGGTTTGCGTGGCCTCGAGCGGTTCGCAGCAGCGCATGCGCGTCAGTCTCGGTCGTACCGGACTCTACGGACGGTTCGCACCGCACATCTTCTCGGCTTCACAGGTAACCCACGGCAAGCCCGCGCCGGACCTGTTTTTGTTTACCGCCGCGCAGATGAAGACGCCGCCGCGGCGATGTCTTGTGGTCGAGGACAGCCTTGCCGGCATTGCCGGCGCGGTTGCCGCCGGAATGACAGTGCTCGGCTTCCATGGCGGCAGCCATTGCCGGGCCGGATATGCCGAGACCCTGCGGGCCGCCGGCGCCCGCGCGACATTCGACGACATGCGGCAATTGCCGGCGCTGATCGCCGCCGAAGCGGCGCCCGACCGGCGCTGACGGTCGATATCGCGATTGCGGACCAAAGCAATCTGACGTAGAGGTTCGGGGCTCTCTCACAACCGTATTTTCCGGGTTCTCCAGACCGTGGGCCATGTGAGTTATGTAGGGTGCGGGCGTGCCATTGATCAACTCAAACCCATACTCCCGGGGTAAGTGTCCTTGGGGTAGGTATATGCCGGCGCCTAAGTCTGAGCGCGAGGGATGAGCAAGGCGGCGTCGCGTGGCTGAACATCCGTCCATCACCGAGCCCGAATTGTCGGCATCCCTGCCCGGCAGCCGGGAAAGCACGATCCTTACGACCGATATTGTCGGCAGCACCGCCCTGCTCCGTCGCCACCCCAACGAGATGCTCGGAGCCATGGATCTGCACGATCGGATCCTTCACGGCGCCATTCGCCGTCGTTCCGGCTACCCGTTCAAGGACACCGGAGACGGTGTGCTGGCGATCTTCGAGCGACCACTCGACGCCGTGCTGGCCGCGATCGAAGCACAACGCGAGATGCTCAGGGCCGGTTGGGGCGTCACCGGGCGGCTCCAGATCCGGTTCGGCATTCACACCGGGCTGTCGCGGGCGCGCGGAAGCGATTTCTTCGGCCTCACCGTTCCCACCGCCACACGGCTGCAAAGCGCGGCCAGCGCCGATCAGATTCTGCTGTCGGGCGTCACGGCGGAGCGACTGGCGCCCGACTTCATGCCGTTCGACCTGTCGGACCTCGGCGAACACCACTTCAAGGGCATCGAGCCGATTCGCGTCTATCAGGTCTGCGCCCCGGATCTGCCCAGCGCGTTCCCACCGATCAGCGGCAAGCGCGAAAGCGCGAGCGGCAATCTCCCCGCAAATCTGAGTTCGTTCCTCGGTCGTGAACGCGAACTGAACGATCTCGTGCAAATGACCCACGAGTCGCGGTTACTGACTCTCACCGGCCATGGCGGGATCGGCAAGACCCGGCTCGCCATCGAATTCGCCCGCTCGGTCGAATCCTCCTTTCCGGACGGCGCATGGTTTGTCGACCTGTCGGCGCTGGAGCGGGATAGCGATGTCTGGCCCGCGATCGCCGAGGCGCTGTTGATTTCACCGCTCCCCGGCGTGGAATGGCAAATGCGGGTAATCGAGCGTCTGCAGCATGCCCGCGCGATCCTGATCATGGACAATTGCGAGCACGTGCTCGATCCGATCGCCGATGCCGTCACCGAATTGGGTTCGGCCTGTGGCGCGTTGTTGTTGGTCAACACCAGCCGGCGCACGCTGGGAGTCGAAGGCGAGGCGGTCTATCAGGTCTCCTCGCTGGATTCGGACGGACCGGACGAGGAGTCCGCGGCCGTTCGCCTGTTCGTGGATCGCGGCCGCCTGGCCGATCGGCGATTTCAACCCACGCCCGAGGACCTCGCGCGCATTCAAGGCATTTGCGCCAATCTTGAATTCATCCCCCTCGCCATCGAGATCGCGGCCGGCCATCTCCGGAGATTTAGTCTGGAGAGCATCCAGAACGGAACGACGAACCCGCTCGATCTCCACGCGCGGAGCTTTCGTCGCCGGGCCGGCCGCCAGCAGACGCTCCGCCAGACCCTCGAATGGTCGTACAGCCTGCTCGATCCGAACAGCCGGGAGATTTTGCAGCGATTGTCGGTGTTCTCCGGTCCTTTCCGCGAAGAACAGGCGCTGGCGGTCTGCGCGATCGACATGCCCGACGAATCCGATGTCCTCGGCGGAATCGATGAATTGGTGGAATCCTCGCTGCTGACGCGCGATACCGGCAACCATCAATTGAGGATGCTGCAAACCGTCCAGGCCTTCGGACGCGAAAGGCTCGACGAGGCCGGCTTGCTGCAGACGATCGAAACCCAGCACGGCAAAGTCTATGCCGAACGGTGCCGGGAGCTGGGTCAGCAGATGTCGAGCGTCAAGGAAGCCAAGGCCGCCAACGCGATCTACGACGAGCTGTCCAATCTGCGCACCGCCTTCGAACGCGCCCTGACGCGGGACCTGAACCTGGCGGCGGATCTCGCCGCGCCCCTGTTCCTCTTCAACTACTCGCACCGTGGCGCGGAAACCGCCAATTGGTATGAGCGGATCATGGCGCGACCGGGCGCCGATCAGCTTGAACAAGCGCCGATCCTGCTGGCCGGCGCCGCCGGCCGCGCATTCCATGACGAAGGCGATCAGAAAAAGGCCCGCGCTTTCATCGAACGGGGCTTCCAGGCCGAAGCCGACGGCTTGCGATCCAGCCAGGGCTGGCTCTCCGGCGTCGTCGGTCAGATGGCACGCTGGGCCGGAGATGCGGCAGGATCGTTTGACTATCACCTTGTGGCGATCGAACAGGCGCGGCGCGCCGGCAACCGGCCCTGCGAGATCATGTCCCTGTGCCTCGCGGCCGTCGTCAAGGCGCGCATCGGGGATCTCGATGGCGCGCGAGAGCTGGTGAACGGAGCCAGCCAAATCGGCCAAACGTCGATGCAACCGACATTGATGGGCTACATTCATTACGCCCGAGGCAGCCTGGAGAGCTACAAGGACCCCAACAAGGCGATGAGCGAGTACCAGACCTCGATGGAATGGGCGAACCTCGCCGGCAATCATCTGGGCGCGCAGCGGGTGAAACACCTGATCGCCGATCTGCAGGCCGGGCAGGCCGTCCCCACCGAAGCGCTGGCCATTCAGGTACGTTCGCTGATCGATCTGCCGAACCACGGCGCAACCTTTTACACCTGGCTCATCATCCGCTCCCTGCTCGCGCCACTCGCCGACCTCGGAGAGGATGAACATCTCGCCGTGCTGGCTGGCGCACTCAAAGCTTCGCCGCTGAAACTCGACCGATCTTCCAGAAGTGTCGTCAATGATTCACGAGAGCGATTGGGTGAGCGCGCATTCGAGCTGGCAATGGCGCGTGGATCCCGGTTTGATTTGATGGAGACCCGGACGTACATTATCGACGTGTGGAAGGGCATGGGCCGTCAGCTCAGCGAAGCCGTTTCCGGCACGGCGGTGTCGGGGAAAGCCATCCATTTGAAGAAGCAATATTAGTCCGTCCACAATCGGGGCAGGGGCATGGACGATTCTTCCGTAGCAAAGCGGCTGGTTGAAGCCGTCATTTCCGATTTTCCCGATCACAAGCAAGGCACGCGGCCTGTCCATACGATCGGCATCGGTGTTGACGGCTATTTCACGGCCTCCGACGTCGCGCGCAGCTTTTGCATTGCCGAGCACTTCCAGGGACAGCGCGTACCGGCGTCGGTACGATTCTCCAACGGATCGGGGAGTCCGGTTCAGCACGACGGATGGTCCGACGTCCGTGGCATGGCAACGCGATTCCACCTGCGGGACGACGCCGCTACCGACCTGATCGCGATGACGCTCGGCGAATTCTTCGCGCCGACGGTCGACGACTTTCTTGCCTTCAGCAAGGCCGCGCAGCCGAAGCCGATGAAGCGGGAATCGCCGTGGCGCAAAATTCTGGACATGCTGCAGCTCAAGCAGCCTCTTCCCGACCCGTACCCTGGACAAACCGAAGGCCCCGGCTTCGGGATGCTGGATTACGCCAACCGGCACCGGTTCGCCCAGCTCGCTGTATTCCAGGCCGGCACGATCGGCGCTCCCGTGAGCTACGTTCGCGCCACCTACCACGCCGTGCATACCTTCGTCGTGATTGCGCCCGATGGGGTTCGCCGCAGCGTTCGTTTCTCCTGGCAGCCGGTCGCCGGCGTGCTCAACACCGATCCCGCTTTGCCGCCCGTCGATAGGTACCTGCAGCAAGAGCTTGAAGGCCGCCTGCAGCAGTGGCCGGCCGAATTCATGCTGACGATGACAATCGGCGAGGACGGCGATGCGCTCGACGATCCGACCCAGCCCTGGCCCGCCAAGCGCGTTCGGGTCGTGATGGGCACGCTGACGCTGACCAATGTCGCAGCGAATCAAACCGCGGACGCCGAACGTATCAGCTTCAATCCGTGCCGGCTGTTGCCCGGCATCGAAGCCTCCGATGATCCGATCCTCCGCGCCCGCCGCGACGCTTACGAGTTCTCGCGTGAATTGCGTGGCGGCACGCCATGCCCCTTCAACCGGAGTTGAGCCGATGTCGGGCGACGGTGCCTGGTTGAACCGATTTGTGAACGGGCTGCCTGACACGGCGCTGTTCCAGTTCGTGGCAAAGTGGATTCTCGTGCCTTATTGGGCGTGGCGCAGGCCGGTGAAACCGCAGCCGGGCGGACCGCCGTTTTCGATTCAGCCCGGCGACAATCTGCAGCGCATGATGAACCTCGTCATGCCGCTGAAGGACAAGTCGCCGATCGGACGCGCCAAGGCGGCGCTCGCGATCGCGGCAAACAAGGATGAGATTTACGCCGGACTGGACAATGTCGGCACCGTCCACTTCGCGCGCTTCGTGATCGTCGACGACAACATTTGCATGTTCTCGGTCTATGACGGGGACTTCACCAACTACATCCGCGATTTCATCGCCACCATCGGCAGCGTGTTTGACGCGGTGGTGGGGCTTGTCGAAGGGGGCGAGGCCGTGATTCCTTCCGAACGAAATGTCGAGAAGTTCATCGACTGGGTGCATGCGCATGACATGTACCAGGTGCCGGACCTGGCCACCGGCATTCTGCGAGACCAGGAAGCCGTCAACGGCGACACCGCCTCGGGGAATGACGACCTGCGCGAGCTTCCGCGCGACCTGATCCTGCAACTGCGCGTCAATCCGAACGTCTCGCTCGGCAGCGGTTACCGCGCCTATCCCGGATATTCGGTGGCCCAAGTCCGCCGGCAGTTTGGAATCGGCTGGTGAGCGCCGCCTTCGACGCCGCTGATGTCCAAGGCAACATCGTGCGCGGCTACCGCAAGCCCCGCGTCCGACACTTGATGCTGGAGGTCGCCGATCGCCACACCGCGCGCCGCTGGCTCGCCGCCAGCGTATCGGGCGGCGACACTGTTCCGCAGATCACCCCGGAGACGACGTGGATCGCCAAGCCGGACACCTGTTTCAACGTCGGCCTGACCTATCAGGGACTGCGCGCGTTCGGCACGCCGGCCGCTTCGCTCAATACGTTTCCGACCGAATTCGTCGAGGGGATGAACAGCCGGGCGCTGAAGCTCGGCGATGCCGGGCCGAGCGCGCCCGAAACCTGGCCGGCGCCGTTCGATGACCCCGGGCGGCTGCATCTGATCGCGACGATCTATGCCGACGAAATCGACCAGTTGGATCGCGTGCAGCAGCAGGCCGTGAACGGCACGTCAGGGCTGAAACTGCTCGGTGTGCGCGAGGGCTGGAATTTCCACGGCGACTATGTCCACTTCGGCTATCGCGACAACATCTCGCAACCGCGCTTCGCGGAAGTTCACGACCCCGGCGACTTTGACGATCAACCGATGGCGCCGCTCGGCACGGTGTTGTTGGGCTATCCGACCAATTTCGAAGGGGTGACGTGGCGGGTGCCGCGACCGGAGCCGCTCGGCCACAATGGCAGCTTCAATGCGTTCCGGGTGCTGGCTCAGGACGTGGTGGGCTTCGAGACGTATCTCGATACGGCCGCGACGGATTTGCTTGGGCATCCCGATATCGACGAGTTGCTGCCGGCCGGTGCGGAGGCGGCCATCGGTAGTGGGCTTTCGCGTCACGCGGCCTTGCGCGAGATCGTCGCCGCCAACCTGTGCGGCCGCTGGCGCAACGGCGTGCCGCTGGCGCTGTCGCCCGATACGCCCGATCCGTCGCCCCCGGTGAGCATGACCGATTTCGACTATGACGCCGCTTCCCGCTGTCCTTACGGCGCCCATATCCGGCGCAGCAACCCGCGCGGCGGACAGATCGTGCAACGGGTAGCGAATCACAGCCGGCGGCTGATCCGCCGGGGCATGCCGTACGGACCGCCTTATGACCATGATCCGGCCCAGACCGAGAGAAAATCCGGCGGGGAAGCAGAACGCGGCCTGCTCGGCAACTTCATCGGCGCCAATCTCGGCGCGCAGTTCGAAGCCATGTCGTGCGACTGGCTGAACCTCGGCCTGCAGGATCCGCGCATCACCGGATCGAACGATCCGGTGGTCGGCGCCAACGATCCCGGGAGCAGCTGGTTCGACGTGCCGCTCAAGTCAGGCGCAACGATCCGGCTGCGCGGGCTGCCGCGTTTCGTCCAGACCCGCGGCGGCGCCTACACGTTCCTGCCGAGTATTGCAGCGATCCGCTATCTCGGCGCGCTGGTCGATTAGAACGTGGTTGCGTTTGATGATGGGTTTCTTCGCTCTCCCCGCGGACGGTAGTGCTCCCCGCATATACAACAAGCGGGCGCGCTATTCTTGCTTACCCTCCCCTTGAGGGGGAGGGTGAAGAAGGCGCTTGCAACCGGACTCAATAAACCAGTCCGGTGCCTGGCGGCTTTTCGAGTGCGGCCGCCAGCGACCGGTACTCGTCGCAGTCGGTGCCGCAGATCGAAGCGATCCGGCTCAGATGGTATTGGGCCTGGTCGCGATTGCCCTGTTCGAGCTGCCACAGCCCGTAATACTGCCAGGTCAGCACATGGTTCGGGTCGGCTTTCAACGCACGCTCATACCAGACTTGCGAGAGCTTGTAGTCGCCGAGCTTGCGATAGGAATAGCCGATCAGGTTGGCGACGTTCGGATGATCGTCATGGCCGAGCGCCTTCAACTGCTCGATGGCGGCGGTATAGTCGTTGCGGTCGTAGATCGTCTCGTAGGCGGCGCGGTAGCCTTGACGAAAACCCGGGTCGACAATGCCGGACTGCTTGCCGGTTTTCTTTGCTTTCTGGGTGGCTTTGGTGCCCGACCGTTTTGCGGAGGTTGATGCAGGCGGGGAAGAAGGTGCCGCCGAGGGATTCATCGCATCGTTCACGCCACCGCCGCCGCCTCCCCCTCCGGCCGCGCGGGCCGGGTTCACCGAGGGCGCCATACTTAGCGCCACCACAATCGGCGCCATCAGAATTGGCGCCAGCATCCGAAGCTTGATCGCAACCTTGATCATTCGAGCCTCCTTGCGTTGGTAGGCAGATTTCCCTGCTGTTAACTCCGCTTTGCGCGAAACATTCCCCGAAATCGCGCCCACGGCACTCGATCGGCGGTAGAAGCGCCTCGACAGCGATCCGGGCGGCAACATCAAGGCCGCGGCGTGCCGGAGTACCGTAGATGGGTGATTTTTCCGATCCTACCGTGCTGGATTTCCGGCACTTGCACCTATAAGTGAGCCCCACGCCGTATTGGCGCCACGTCGACCCATCATTTCAGGTTCCATGAAGCCGCCGCGAAAGGTGCACATCAAGTCATACGGCTGTCAGATGAACGTCTACGATGCGCAACGCATGGTTGACACGCTGGCGCCGGAGGGCTTTGTCGAGACCGCAAGCGTCGACGACGCGGATCTGGTCATCCTGAACACCTGTCACATCCGCGAAAAGGCCTCCGAGAAAGTCTATTCGGAACTGGGGCGGCTGCGCGTCGTCAAGGACGAGGCGGCGCGCGATGGGCGCGAGGTGAGCATTGCGGTCGCGGGCTGCGTCGCTCAGGCCGAAGGCCAGGAGATCATCCGCCGCGCGCCGGCGGTCGATGTGGTGGTGGGTCCGCAAAGCTACCATCATTTGCCGCAGTTGCTGGCGCAGGCGAAACGCCTCGGCCGTGCGCTGGAAACCGAATTCCCGGTCGAAGACAAGTTCGGATTTTTGGCACCGCCAAAGCCCGAGGCGATCCGCGCGCGCGGCATCTCATCATTCGTGACGGTGCAGGAAGGCTGCGACAAGTTCTGCACTTTCTGTGTGGTGCCCTATACGCGCGGCGCCGAACTGTCTCGGCCGGTCGCGAAGATCCTCGACGACGTCCGCAGGCTGACCGACAACGGCGTCCGCGAAATCACCTTGATCGGCCAGAACGTCAACGCCTATCACGGCGAAGGCCCGGACGGACGAATCTGGTCTTTGGGGGCCTTGCTGCGCCGCCTCGCCGCGCTTCCCGGTGTGGCGCGACTACGCTATTCGACCAGCCATCCCCGCGATGTCGACGAGGCGCTGATCGATGCCCACCGCGACCTGCCGGCGCTGATGCCGTTCGTGCACCTCCCGGTGCAATCGGGTTCCGACCGTATTCTCGCGGAGATGAACCGCAAACACACCGCCGAGGATTACCGCCGCGTCGTCGAGCGTTTTCGTGCTGCGCGGCAAGACATTGCTTTTTCATCAGATTTTATTGTTGGCTTCCCGGGCGAGACCGAGGAAGATTTTGCCGCGACCCTCGCTCTGGTCACACAAATCGGCTACGCTGGTGCATATTCGTTCAAGTATTCGCCGCGGCCGGGCACGCCGGCGGCGGACATGCGGGAGACGGTGTCAGCGGCTGAGATGGACGAGCGATTGGTGCGGCTCCAGGAGTTGATCGACAGCCAGCAATCGGCCTTCAATCAGGCGGCGATTGGCAGCACGGTCGATGTGCTGTTCGAACGCGCGGCGCGCAATCCCGGCCAGATCGTCGGCCGCACCGCCTATCTGCAGCCAGCCCATGTGATGGCCTCGGCTGATATCATCGGGCAGGTATTGCCGGTTACCGTAGAGAGCCTCGAGCGCTACAGCCTGCTCGGCAGGCTGGCAGGCCCGGCCCAGGTGCCGCCGGCTGTTTCCGAAGCACCCCTCTCTTCCGCCGTCCATTCCTACCCATTGAATACGGGAGCCTGAACCCTTGCCAAAAAGTGCATCGGATTCGCCTTTACTCGCTCCCAGCCGCAAACTTGACCGCGACATGCCCGTCCCGCCCGAAACCCAGGTCGTCATCGACTTCGACGACAACCGGGGCGCTTCCGCGCTGGTCGGCCCGTACGGACAGAACCTGGCGCTGATCGAGCGCCGGCTTGGCGTCGTGGTCGATTCGCGCGGCAACCACATCACCATCGCCGGATCGCGCGACGGCTGCGACGCCGCGCGGCGCGTTCTCGAAACACTGTACGCGCAGGCGACCCAGGGCCACGACGTGGCGCAGGGCGACGTCGAGGGCGCGATCCGCGCCGTGATCGCGCAGGGTTCGCTGTTCGAATTCGACGCCAAAACCGCCAAGCCGTCGTTCGAGGCCATCAACCTGCGCAAGCGTCCGGTGCGGGCGCGGACCGCCGCGCAGGACGCCTACATCCGCGCGCTCAAGCGGCATGAACTGGTGTTCGGCATCGGTCCCGCCGGTACCGGCAAGACCTGGCTCGCGGTGGCCCACGCCGCGCAATTGTTCGAGCGCAAGGAAGTCGACCGCATCATCCTGTCGCGGCCGGCAGTGGAGGCCGGCGAGCGGCTCGGCTTCTTGCCTGGCGATCTGCGCGAAAAGGTCGATCCGTATCTGCGGCCGATCTATGATGCACTGTACGACCTGATGGATTCACGCGTCGTCGAGCGCGCGTTGCAGACCGGCGAAATTGAGATCGCGCCTTTGGCCTTCATGCGCGGCCGTACCCTGACCAACGCGGTCATCATCCTCGATGAGGCACAAAACACCACCTCGATGCAGATGAAGATGTTTTTGACCCGGCTGGGTGAAAACAGCCGCATGATCATCACCGGCGACCCCAGCCAGGTCGATCTGCCGAATGGCCAGACGTCGGGCCTCGCCGAAGCCGCCAAATTGCTCGACGGCGTCGAAGGCATCGCCCAGGTGAAGTTCACCGCCGAGGATGTGATCCGCCACGAATTGGTGGCGCGGATCGTCGCCGCTTATGAGGGATTGTCGCAGCGGCCGGCAATTCGCAGGCCCTGATGTCAAATTCTTCCGTCGCGCGCTGGGAGCGATCTTCCATCGCAACAGAAATTTTAGACCCATGACCGTCATTGCCGCCCCTGTCACCGAGGTCCTTGTCGTCGCCGAGTGCTGGCAGACGGAACCCGGCGCCGAAGCCGCCATCCATCGCGCGGTCGAGGCCGCGGCCGCGTTTGTCGACACAGGTCCCGGCGAAGCCGAACTCGCGGTCATGCTGACCGACGATGCCGGCATTCGCACCCTCAACAATAACTGGCGCGGCATCGACAAGCCGACCAACGTGCTGTCGTTTCCGGCGCAGCAGCCGGCCGGCCCCGGCGGACCGGAGGATGCACCCCGGATGCTCGGCGACATCGCGATCGCCTATGAGACGACGCGCAAGGAAGCCGACGAAGAGCAGACGCCGTTCGATCATCATCTGAGCCATTTGGCGGTGCACGGCTTTCTGCATCTGATCGGCTACGATCATGAAAATGATGACGACGCCGAGACCATGGAGGGCCTCGAGACCGAGATCCTTGCTCATCTCGGCATTCCCGATCCGTATGCGGGCCGGGAGCGGATAGACTGAGATGGCGGAACTCCGAACCGACCCACGACAATCCGCGCAACACGCGCAACCTGCCGGCGGTGGTGCACGAGGGTGACGTTCTGCGTCCCGCCCCCGATAGCTGGCTGGTCCGCGCCATCCGCACGTTGTTCGGATGGAAGCCCGGATCGGTACGCGACGATCTGCAGGTCGTGCTCGATGCCAGCACGCCGGATGAAGTGGGCTTCTCGGCGATCGAGCGCACCATGCTGCGCAATATCCTCGGCCTGCATGAACGCCGCATCGCGGACGTGATGATCCATCGCGCCGATATCGTCGCGGTCAAGCGCGACATCCCGCTTGGCGAGTTGATGAGCCTGTTCGAAAGCGCGGCGCATTCGCGCCTCGTGGTCTACAACGAAACCCTCGACGATCCCGAAGGCATCGTTCACATCCGCGATGTCCTGGCCTTCATGACCGTGCGCGCCAGGGTGAACGACACAGTTAAAGCCCGGCGCAAGAAACCTTTCCCGGCCGGCCTCGATTTGCGCACGGTCGACCTCGCGATGCCGCTCGCGGACGCCAACATCATCCGAAAGCTGTTGTTCGTGCCGCCATCGATGCGGGCGATCGACCTTTTGGTGCAGATGCAGGCCTCCCGCATCCACCTGGCGCTGGTGGTCGACGAATATGGCGGCACCGACGGCCTGGTGTCGATCGAGGATATCGTCGAGCAGATCGTCGGCGAGATCGACGACGAGCACGACAGCGACGAACCGCCGGCGATCGTGCGGCAGGCAGACAACACCTTCATCGCCGACGCGCGCGCCAGTCTCGACGACGTCCGCTCCGTGATCGGCGAGGATTTCGTCACCGGCGAAGCCGGAGAGGAAGTCGAGACGCTGGGCGGCTACCTCGTCACCCATGTCGGACGGCTGCCGGTGCGCGGCGAGGTGATTTCCGGGCCCGGCAATTTTGAAATCGAAGTGCTCGATGCCGATCCTCGCCGCGTCAAGCGGCTGCGCATCGGCGCCCGCAAGGAACGTCCCGCGCCGCGCACGCAGCGCGAGCCCCGGCGCCGTGAAAATGCGCCGGAGACCGGAACCACGCAGGCCAACGACAACACCAACCCGCCGCCCGCCGACGGAGCCGGCTCGCCGTGACATCCGCCAGCAAATTGCGCATGGCAGGCCTTGCCATCATCCTGGCCTGGGGGTGGAAACGCGCCGCCATCGCGCTGATTGCGGGCGCGCTGTCGGCGCTGGCGATGGCGCCGTTCAACGCGTGGCCGGTGCTGTTCCTGACCTTTCCGGTCATGGTCTGGCTGATCGACGGCGCCGGCGCCGGGCGCGGCCGCGGGGTGCCGGCGGCGGCGATGGCCGGCTGGTGGTTCGGCCTCGGCTATTTCGTGGTGGGGCTGTACTGGATCGGCAATGCGTTCCTGGTCGATGCATCGACCTTCGCCTGGCTGATGCCTTTTGCCGTATTGGGCCTGCCGGCCTTTCTTGCGCTTTATACCGCGCTCGGCTTCGCCGTCGCCCGTCTGATCTGGACCAGGGACGGCTCTCGGCTGCTCGCGCTGGCGGCTTCGCTGACGATCAGCGAATGGCTTCGCGGGCACGCGGTGAGCGGCTTTCCCTGGAACGCGTTCGGCTACGCGTTGACCGAACCGTTGGCGTTGGCGCAGACGGGGTCGCTGATCGGCCTGTGGGGCCTGACATTCCTGAGCGTCGTGATCTTCGCCAGTCCGGCGGTGCTGATCGATGCAACCTCGCGCGGCCGACGGCCATGGATCGCGCCGGTGATGGCGCTGGCGCTGCTCGCGGCGATGGCGATCTTCGGCGGCGTGCGCCTGGCGCAGCAGCCGACCACGCTGGTTGCCAACACCAAACTGCGGATCATGCAGCCCAACCTGCAGCAGGACGTCAAATTCAACTACGCCGCCAAGGCGGAGGTGATGCAGAAATATCTGACGCTGTCCGATCGCGCGTCCGGTCCGCAATCCACCGGCGTGCGCGATGCCAACATCCTGATCTGGCCGGAATCGGCGTTTCCGTTTTTCCTGACGCGCGAACCCGATGCGATGGCAGAGATCGCCGATCTGTTGCCCCAGGGCACGGTACTGATCACCGGGGCGGTGCGCGCCCCCGATCTGCCGCCCGGCGTCAAGATCACCCGCGCCTATAACTCGATCTACGTGATCGATCACGATGGCAGCGTGTTGTCGGTCTACGACAAGCTGCATTTGGTGCCGTTCGGCGAGTATCTGCCGTTCCAGAACCTGCTGGAAAAACTGGGCCTGGAGCAGCTGACCAGGGTTCAGGGCGGCTTCATTCCGGGCACGATTCGCCGCACCCTGGACGTCCCGAACGCGCCCCGCGCGCTGCCCTTGATCTGTTACGAAGCGATCTTCCCCGGAGATGTCGCGTCAAACGACGATCGGCCGGGCTGGATCATCAACCTGACCAATGACGGCTGGTTCGGGATTTCGACCGGTCCTCACCAGCATTTGCAGCAGGTGCGGCTGCGCGCCATCGAGGAAGGGCTGCCGGTGGTGCGCGCCGCCAATACCGGCATTTCGGCGGTGATCGATCCGCTGGGAAGGATTGTTGCGCAGCTCGGCCTCGGTATCGAAGGCGTGCTCGACGCCGGCTTGCCGGCGGCGATTCCGCCGACCGTCTACGCCCGGCTCGGTGATATTCCCGCCGGCATTCTGGTCGCGGTCGCCCTGGCATTTGCCATCTGGCGGCGGAGCCGCGCGAAGCGCTCCTTTTAGTACGGATTTATTTAATACGTATTAACGTTTGGTTTTAGATGTCGTCAAAAACACCGGCACACACGCGGCTGTCCGTTGACACATCGGGCATCATTCGCATTCTGGCCATAGTGGTGGAGAATAAATTCGGTCAATTGATTCAAACTGTCTGAATTTCTCTTACCCTTCCCGCAGAAATTGACGGTGTTTGCTCCCCAATATCTGCACTGCGCTCCTCTGCCCGATGCCCCCGCGTGACTCAAGGAGTGTTTGGATGTCGACCAAAGCGCCCAACCCTGTTGACAGGTATGTCGGCAGTCGCGTGCGCATGCGCCGTATCATGCTGGGTATGAGTCAGGAAAAGCTCGGCGAGGCGCTGGGTCTCACCTTTCAGCAGATTCAGAAATACGAGAAGGGCACCAACCGGGTCGGCGCCAGCCGCATTCAGCAAATATCGGAGATACTTCAGGTGCCGGTGTCGTTCCTGTTCGAGGGCGGCCCGAGCGGCATCGCGCGCGCCGACAATCTCGGCGAAGACGCCTCGCCGGCTTACATTTCCGATTTTCTGGCGACTTCTGAGGGCTTGGCCCTGACCCGCGCCTTCACGCGCATCGGCGACGCAAAGCTTCGGCGCAGCATCGTCGATATGGTCGAACAGATCGCCGCCCGCGAAGGCCCCGACCGGCGCTGACAGCGGCCCGTCATCCAAGTCCGTGGCGCGGAGTCCGGATTCGGACGGACCGGATTTTTTGCCGCGCCACCGCCCGTCCGGAAATAGCATCGCCGGCGCACCCGGAAATGACATCGCTTGCTTTTCGATGTAGGCAACGGCATGGACACCCCGGCCTCTTCCAACCCCTTCCGCACCGAAACCATCCTCGATGGCATCCGCCGCTGGGTGGAGATCGAAACACCGACCGAAGCGCCGGCACAGGTCAACCGGCTGGCGACGCTGGTCGCGGACGGCTACCGCGACCTGCCGGCCACCGTCGAGCGCATCGCGGGCCGTGACGGTTGCGGCGACCATGTCGTCGCCCGCTCCTCCTGGGGGCAAAGCCAGCCGGGCATTCTGGTGCTGAGTCATCTCGATACCGTTCATCCCCTGGGATTCATCGAACGGCTGCCGTTCCGGATCGAGGGCGACAGCGCCTTCGGTCCCGGCATCTACGACATGAAGGGCGGCGCTTATCTGGCTTATCATGCGTTCCGGCAGCTTTGTGCCGCGCCCGTGCGTTCGCCGCTCGGCGTGACCCAGCTTTACGTCTCGGATGAAGAGATCGGCAGCCCGACCTCGCGCGCGCTGATCGAAGCCGAAGGCCGCAAGGCAAAATACGTGCTGGTCACCGAACCCGCACGCGACGGCGGAAAAATCGTCACCGGACGCAAAGGCGTCGCGCGCTTCGAGGTCTTCGTCAAAGGCGTCCCCGCGCATGCCGGCACGCGGCCCCAGGACGGCCGCAGCGCAATCCGGGAACTCGCCAATATCATTCAGACGCTCGAAGCCATGAACGATGTGAAGCGCGGCGTCACCGTCAATGTCGGCGTCATCAGGGGCGGCACCAAGCCGAACGTCATCGCCGAGGAAGCCTATGCGGAGGTCGACATGCGCGTGCCGACCATTGCGGATGCCGACGATCTGGTCCCCCGGATTCTGAACGTGCAATCGCGAACCGATGGCGTCGAAGTCAGGGTGACCGGCGAGTTGAACCGTCCGCCCTATGAGAAAAGCAACGCCGGCGCCGCGCTCTACGAGCACGCCAAAACGCTCGCGGCCGAAATCGGATTTGACCTGGTGGACAGTTCGACCGGCGGCGGTTCCGACGGCAATTTTACCGCGCCGCATACCGCGACGCTCGACGGCCTCGGGGTCGACGGCCAGGGCGCCCATACCCACTACGAGCAGATGTACCTCTCCTCGATCGAGCCGAGGGCGCGGCTGTTGCACCGCCTGTACCAGACACTGCGATGAGCCGCGATCCCGGAGACCGCGATGCATCGCCGGATGCGATACGCACGCATGGATCGTTTTTCGGCCGTCGCAAGGGCCATAAACTCCGTCTCCATCAGGCCGACCTGATCGAAGGGCTGCTGCCGCGGCTGTCGCTCGACATCACCGGCGCGAGCCCGCCGGATCTCGCCGGACACTTCGACCGAGCGATCGATGGTGTCAGGCTCGAGATCGGCTTCGGCGGCGGCGAACATTTGATCGCGGAAGCGCTGGCCTATCCGGCGACCGGGTTCATCGGTTGTGAGCCCTATGTCAACGGCATGGCGAAAATCCTGACGCAGATCGAAGCCCACAATATCGGCAATATCAGGCTGTTCGCCGGCGATGCCGCCGAACTGCTGGCATGGGCACCACCGCTCGCGCTTGCGCGGATCGATCTGATCCACCCCGATCCGTGGCCCAAGCGACGGCACTGGAAGCGGCGTTTCGTACAGGACGAAACCATCGCCGCCATGGCGCGCACGCTGCAACCGTGCGGCGAGTTCCGATTTGTCAGCGATATCGCGGATTACTGCGCGTGGACCTTGTTCCATCTAGCGCGCTCGCCCAATTTCGTCTGGACCGCCGAGCGCGTCTCCGACTGGCGCCAGCCATGGCCGGGTTACACGATGACGCGCTACGGCCGCAAAGCCGAACGCGAAGGCCGCGAGGCGGCCTATCTGCGGTTCGGGAAACTCGGCTGATCCGCCTGAACCATCACGCCGACTGGCGGGTCTGCCAAAAACTCACGACGCGCTCCGCGGTCGAAGGTATCAGGCGGCTGAAATTCACCCTCGCGGTCTCGATGTCCATCGGCGACGGCACCCGGTTTGGTCCCAGCCGAAGCAGGATCAAGGCGCGCACGGTAGCCCATTCGAGGCCGATGGTCTTGCCGACGATCAGGATCGGATCGTGGCGATCGCCCGACATCAGGCGGTCGAGGGTAGCGATCTTCACCGCCGACATCGCTGACAGCGCGGCAACCAATTCCTCGTACTGGTAGCTCTTGGCAAAACCGAGCAACGCGGTCTCGTTCAATTCGCCGGCACCGTGCAACGCCAGGATCGCGCGCTGCGCCGGCACGAAGTCGCGACGACTCTCGACCGGCTGGGGTACGCCGGAGATTTCGCTCATCGCCTGCCTGATCGCGGTTTGCCTGTCGGGCTTGACCACTTCGTGCAAGCGACGGCGGACGATATCGATCGATCCCGCCAGAAGATCCTTCAATTGCGCGGCCGAGAGATCCTCCCGTTGGCCGACGGCGAGGGTCAGAACCCCGTCATGGCCGGCGCGCTTGATCAACGCGGAATATCCGGCTGGTGAAAAAAGCGCCCCGACATTGCCGGCCGCGCGCCGGACCACATCGCGGTCGCCGCGGCGGACGATGACATCGGTGAGTTCGCTCGACAATGTCGAACGTTCGGACATCGCCAGCAGGTGCGCCTGTCCCTTCACGCGCGCGATCTCGATCAGGGCCTTTTCATCGATCACGGATGAACGGCGCAGCAGCGGTCCCGCAATCGCGATTTCATCCTCTCGCGCGAGCAGCCCAACCACCGCACGCGGCGCATTGGCGAGAAAGGAAAGCCGTTCGGCCAGATCGGCACGCGCGGCGAGCTCGGTATGGGGAACGAGATCGACCAGGACGCCGTCGAACAGATCGACGTGATCGGAACGAAAATTCGCGGCACCAATCAGAAAAAGCTCGGCGATGCGCCGGGCGGCCTCGGACCGCCGCTTGGGATCGCCATGTCGGACGATCTCATCGAGCTCGGGGATTAGCGACGAAGCAAGTGCCATGGAAGATACTCGAACCGCACGCTGCCTTTTTCCGAAGTTCCTTGCGCGCGCCCGAGGCAACGGACGCCAGGGGCTGCAACCGGCGTTACCGGGCGGATTTTCAGGGAATTTAGGGGCGCTTGATGAAGGAAGGGTTAGGTTCACAATCAACCCGGAACGGCTGCAAAATCGCCCGCGCAGCCCTCGCGGGCCTTGCCGGATAGCGGCGAAACCGCTATATCGGCGGCAACTTATGGTTCTCATACGATCGCGTATTGAGAGTGGGCCCCTCGGGACCCGCTCTTTTTTATTACCCGAACGTCCCCGATGCAGGTAACTGCCGGGCGCGGCCGGGTGGCCCGACCGGACGCAATCGAGGTGCAGTCTGCAGCCGAACGCACGGTAAACAGCTCAAGTTAGACCCGTTTTGACCCTGGACATGACCGACCCAACGACTGGTTCCATCGATCCCGATCTGCTCGCCGAACCGCGCCTCGTTGTCGAGCCGGGCGCGGCGGCGCGGGTGTCGGCGGTGGCCGGCCCAGTATTGCAGGGCATGGGGTACCGGCTGGTTCGGATCAAGATTTCCGGTGAGACCGGCTGCACGGTGCAGATCATGGCGGAACGGCCCGACGGATCGATGCAGATCGAAGACTGCGAAGCGGTCTCGAAGGCGCTGTCGCCGGTACTCGATATCGCCGATCCGATCGACCGGGCCTACCGGCTGGAGATCTCCTCCCCCGGGATCGACCGGCCGCTGGTGCGCCGTTCCGATTTCGAGCGTTACGCCGGCCACCTCGTGAAGATCGAGATGGCGGTCGCGCATGAGGGCCGCAAACGGTTCCGCGGCACGTTGCAGGGCGTTGAAGGCGGCGCGGTCCGGATACGCCGCGATGACGCGCGCGCCGGCGAAGATGCCGATGCCGATGTCGTGCTGACCATGGAAGATATCTCGGACGCGCGGCTGGTCCTGACCGACGAGTTGATCGCGGAATCGATGCGGCGCGGCAAGGCCGCGGAGCGCGAGTTGCGCCAGAGTCTCGGGCTCGAGCCGCCGCCGCCTCCGCATGCAAAGAAAAGTCATCCGGCGAAAAGCAACAAACCGACGCCGAAATTGAAGCCTAAAGCCGGCCGCGCGAGCGAGCCCAAAAAGACGCCGAACAACACCAAGGAACATCGTCTCGCCGCAGAACGACTGCGAAGGGACGAAATCGATCCCACCGAAGGAGACTGAGCCATGGCAGCTGTCAGCGCCAACAAACTTGAACTGCTGCAGATCGCGGACGCAGTCGCCCGCGAGAAATCGATTGACCGCTCCATCGTGATCGCGGCAATGGAAGACGCCATCGCCAAGGCCGCGCGGGCCCGCTACGGCAGCGAGACCGACGTTCATGCCGAGATCGACGCCAAGAAAGGCGAACTGCGGCTGTCGCGCCACATGCTGGTGGTCGATCAGGTCGAGAATTCGTCGAACCAGATATCGCTGCTGGACGCCCAGCGCGCCAATCCGGGCGCCCAGGTCGGCGACACCATTGCCGATACCCTGCCGCCGCTCGAATACGGCCGGATCGCTGCACAATCGGCCAAGCAGGTCATCGTGCAAAAAGTGCGCGAGGCCGAGCGCGACCGCCAGTATCAGGAATTCAAGGACCGCATCGGCGACATCGTCAACGGCATCGTCAAGCGCGTCGAATACGGCAGCGTGATCGTCGATCTGGGCCGCGGCGAAGCCATCGTGCGCCGGGACGAAATGTTGCCGCGCGAGGTATTCCGCAACGGCGACCGCGTCCGCGCCTATATCTTCGACGTACGGCGCGAAACCCGCGGACCGCAGATTTTTCTTTCCCGCACCCATCCGCAATTCATGGCGAAGCTGTTCGCGCAGGAGGTTCCGGAAATCTATGACGGCATCGTCGAAATCAAGGCGGTGGCCCGCGATCCCGGCTCACGTGCAAAAATCGGAGTGATCTCGCGGGATTCCTCGGTCGATCCGGTCGGCGCTTGCGTCGGCATGCGCGGTTCGCGCGTGCAGGCTGTCGTCAACGAGTTGCAGGGCGAAAAGATCGATATCATCCCGTGGTCACCGGACATTGCGACCTTCGTCGTCAACGCGCTGGCTCCCGCCGAGGTCGCCAAGGTCGTGATCGACGAAGATCGCGAGCGGATCGAAGTCGTGGTTCCCGACACCAACAACCAGTTGTCGCTGGCGATCGGCCGACGCGGCCAGAACGTACGGCTCGCCTCGCAACTGACCGGATGGGACATCGACATCCTAACCGAACAGGAAGAGTCCGAGCGGCGTCAGGCGGACTTCGAGAATTCCACGCGGGTGTTCATGGAATCGCTGAACGTCGACGAAGTCGTCGGCCAATTGCTGGCGTCCGAAGGCTTCACCTCGGTGGAGGAGTTGGCGATGGTCGACGTCAAAGAACTGGCCGGCATCGAAGGTTTCGACGAGGAAACCGCGACCGAACTGCAGAGCCGTGCCCGCGAATACCTCGAACAGCTCGAAACCGAACTCGAAAACAAACGTAAGGAACTCGGCGTGGATGATGCTTTGAAGACGGTACCCGGCGTGACCTCGAAGATGTTGGTCAAATTTGGCGAGAATGACATCAAAACCGTCGAGGATCTGGCCGGTTGCGCGACCGACGACCTGGTTGGTTGGACCGAGCGCAAGGAAGGCAGCGAGCCGACCAAGTACCCCGGCATTCTCGACGCCAACGAAATCTCGCGCGACGACGCGGAGAGCATGATCATGCAGGCGCGCGTGATCGCCGGCTGGATCACCCAGGCCGACCTGGCCAAAAAGGCCGAGCCGGCCGAAGCGACCGAGGAACAGCCGGTGTAAGCCGGTGCTTCTCAAGACGACACCAGGGTTCTGCGCCCAGACTACGCGCAGATGAAAAGGCAGATGGCACACGGATGCTTGCTTTCGCTGACCCCGATCTCGACAACGGACCGCGGACCGACAGGTCCGCGACGATGCGGATGTGCGCGGTCACGCGGCAGGTACGGCCGATCGACGAACTGATCCGGTTCGTCGTCTCGCCCCAGGGCGAGGTGGTGCCGGACCTGAAACGCAAGTTGCCGGGCCGCGGGCTGTGGGTTTCGGCGTCGCGTCACGCGGTTGCAGAAGCCGTACGCCGTAACCATTTTAATAAAAGTTTCAAACGTGAGCTGCGCGTCACGGCGGCCCTGGTGGCGGACACCGAAGGGCTGCTGGTGCGTGGCGTGGTCGAGGCCCTTGCCATGGCCGCCAAGGCGGGTCAGGTGGTATCCGGCTTCGGCAAGGTCGAAGACGCTCTGGAACAGCGCCGGCGCCAAAACCAGGGAGCCGTCTGCGCCTTGATCCACGCGTCGGACGGCGCGGCTGACGGAATCCGCAAATTGGACGGTCTTGCCAGGCAAAATGCCGGGAATGGCACTGAAACACGTGACTTTCCGGTCATCACCGCGCTGACCTCGGAACAATTGGATTTGGCACTAGGCCGGTCAAATGTGATACATGCTGCGCTGCTCGCGGGCCCAGCGAGCAAAACGTTCCTGTCGCGCAGCCAAACCCTGGTCCGATACCGGTTGGCGGATAACGACAAGACAGCCGACCATGCGGCCACGAATTCGCCAATACAGACCGTGCGGACACGCACGACGCAAAAAGATTAGGACTGCTGAATGGTTGATACCAAAACGCCTGGCGACAAGACACTGAGTGTTCCGACCAAGACCTTGACGCTCAAGCCGCGCGTCGAGACGGGCACCGTGCGCCAGAGTTTCAGCCATGGCCGCACCAAGCAGGTCGTGGTCGAGAAGCGCGGAAAGCGCCGCATCGGCGGTGACGGACCGGGGGCGGATGCCGCCCCTCACACCCCGGAACCGGTGGTCGCGAAGCCAGCGCCTGCGCCCGCGAAGCCGCCGCTCGCCCGCCCCACGCCGCCGGTCCAGCCGCGCAGCAATTCAGGGGTGGTGCTGCGCACACTGACCGAGGACGAGCGTTCCGCACGCGCCAGCGCACTGGCCGACGCCAGGCTGCGCGATCTGGAAGAACGCAGGCTGGCCGAAGAGGAAGCCAAGCGCCGCAACAGCAAAGAGGGTATCGAGCAGGCCGAACGCGAGGCCGCCGAAGCTCGCCGCAAGGCCGAAGAAGAACGCCACCGGCTGGACGAGGAAGCCAAGCGCAAGGCCGAACTCGAGGCCAAGAAGCGCTTCGGCGAAACCGAGGCCCGTGCCGCCGCGACCACCGCCGCCGCGGCGGCGGCAGCCCGCCCCGCCGTTCCCCCGGCGCGCGCCCCCGGCGTCGCCGCCGACGCCAGCGACGAGGATGAAGGTCCGCGCCAGATTCGCCGTGGCCCCGGCGGCGCAGCCCGCCCGGTCGCAGCGCCCAAGACAACGGCAAAGCCGGCCCCGCAAAAGCAGCGCGGCCGCCTGACCTTGGTCACCGCGCTTAACGCCGACGACGTGCGCGAGCGTTCGATCGCATCGTTCCGCCGCCGCACCCAGCGCCTGAAGGGTCATGCCTCGAATGAACCAAAGGAAAAGCTCATCCGCGAAGTGGTGATCCCGGAAGCCATCAACATCCAGGAACTGGCCAACCGCATGTCCGAGCGCGCGGTCGACGTCATCCGGCTGCTGATGAAGCAGGGCGCGATGCACAAGATCACCGACGTGATCGATGCCGACACCGCGCAACTGATCGCCGAGGAACTCGGCCACACCGTCAAGCGCGTCGCCGCCTCCGACGTCGAGGAAGGCCTGTTCGACGTCGTCGACGATTCCACCGATACCGAGCCGCGATCACCGGTCGTGACCGTGATGGGCCACGTCGACCACGGCAAGACCTCGCTGCTCGACGCGCTTCGCCATGCCAACGTGGTATCCGGCGAAGCCGGCGGCATCACGCAGCATATCGGCGCCTATCAGGTGACGTCGCCCGAAAGCGGCAAGAAGATCACCTTCATCGATACGCCCGGCCACGCCGCCTTCACCGCGATGCGCGCCCGTGGCGCCAAGGTGACCGACATCGTGGTCCTGGTGGTTGCCGCGGACGACGGCGTGATGCCGCAGACCGTCGAGGCGATCAATCATGCCAAGGCGGCCAAAGTTCCGATGATCGTGGCGATCAACAAGATCGACAAGCCCGACGCCAAGCCGGACCGCGTGCGCACCGAACTGCTGCAGTATGAAGTTCAGGTCGAATCGCTCGGCGGCGAAGTCGTCGACGTCGAAGTTTCCGCCAAGAACAAGACCAATCTCGACCGCCTGCTCGAAATGATCGCGCTGCAGGCCGAACTGCTCGACCTCAAGACCAATGTGGAACGTCCTGCCGAGGGCACCGTGATCGAAG
Organism: uncultured Alphaproteobacteria bacterium; assembly: GCA_963756215.1. Lineage (GTDB taxonomy): Bacteria > Pseudomonadota > Alphaproteobacteria > Rhizobiales > Xanthobacteraceae > Bradyrhizobium. Next base: position 227,739 of record CAVWMY010000013.1, read on the forward strand.
CCAAGCTCGATCGCGGCCGCGGCCCGGTCGCGACCGTGCTGGTTCAGCGCGGCACGCTGCGGGTCGGCGATATCATCGTCGCCGGCGCCGAAATGGGCCGGGTCCGTGCGCTGATCAACGACCAGGGTGTGACTATCGACGAAGCTGGTCCCTCCGTGCCGGTCGAAGTGCTCGGCTTCAATGGACCGCCGGAAGCCGGCGATCGGATGGCCGTGGTGGAAAACGAAGCCCGCGCCCGCCAGGTCACGAGCTATCGCGCCCATCAGAAGCGCGAGAATGCCGCCGCCAGCATTTCCGGCATGCGCGGCTCGCTCGAACAGATGATGTCGCAGCTCAAGACCTCGGGCCGCAAGGAATTCCCGCTGATCGTCAAGGCCGACGTGCAGGGTTCGCTGGAAGCCATTCTCGGATCGCTGGAAAAGCTCGGCACCGATGAAGTCGCCGCCCGTATCCTGCATGCCGGCGTCGGCGGCATCTCGGAATCCGACGTGACGTTGGCCGAAGGCTTCAACGCCGCCATTCTCGGCTTCAGCGTTCGTGCCAACAAGGAGGCCGCCGCGGCGGCCAAGCGCAACGGCATCGAGATCCGGTATTACAACATCATCTACGATCTCGTGGACGACATCAAAACGGCGATGTCCGGCCTGCTGGCGCCGACATTGCGCGAGACCATGCTCGGCAATGCCCAGATCCTGGAAGTGTTCAACATTTCCAAGGTCGGCAAGGTTGCCGGTTGCCGCGTCACCGACGGTACCGTGGAGCGCGGCGCCAATGTTCGCCTGATCCGCGACAACGTCGTGGTCCACGAAGGCAAGCTGTCGACACTGAAGCGCTTCAAGGACGAAGTGAAGGAAGTGGCCGCCGGCCAGGAATGCGGCATGGCGTTCGAGAATTACGGCGACATGCGTGTCGGCGACGTCATCGAGTGTTATCGCGTCGAGACGATCCAGCGCTCTCTGTAAGTCCAAACCTGACAGAGCGCACTGCCTGCCTCATCCTTCGAGACGCGACCAAACGGCCGCTCCCCGGGATGAGGACCTAACCCGGTCGAGACCTACCCCTCATGGTGAGGAGCGCAGCATTTGCCGCGCGTCTCGAACCATGAGGCCATCGAGAAAACGCCAATGCCCCATCACCACAGAAAGAGCTCCGCCTCGGGCGGCTCGCAGCGCCAGTTGCGCGTCGGCGAAACCGTGCGCCACGCGATCGCGGATATTCTCGCGCAGGGCAGCGTGCATGATCCCGACCTCGAGGGCCATATCGTCACCGTCCCCGAAGTGCGGATGTCGCCGGATCTGAAACTCGCGACCATTTATGTGATGCCGCTCGGCGGACGCGACACCGACGTCGTGATCGCAGCGCTGGAGCGCAACAAGAAGTTCTTGCGCGGCGAAGTCGCGCGGCGCGTTAACCTAAAATTTGCGCCTGATGTTCGCTTCCGGGTCGATGAGCGATTCGACGAAGCGGAACGGATAGAGAAATTACTGCGAACACCTGCGGTGCAAAAAGACCTCGCACCCGATTCGGACGAAAGCTGATGATCGTGACCACCGCGAACGACATGATCGAGCCGCCCATCGGCGATTCGACCGGCGCTGAAAAAAATATTTCTTCGCATGCCCATCATGCCGGCGATCGTCCGCGTGCCGGCAAGCAGCCGCGTCCGAACAACCAGCCACGGCGCGACAAGCGCGATGTCCACGGCTGGGTCGTGCTCGACAAGCCGATCGGCATGACGTCCACCCAGGCGGTCGCGGTGGTGAAGCGGTTGTTTCAGGCCAAGCGCGCCGGCCATGCTGGTACGCTCGATCCGCTCGCCTCCGGCGGGCTGCCGATCGCGATGGGCGAGGCCACCAAGACCGTTCCGTTCGTGATGGACGGCCGCAAGCGCTATCGCTTCACGGTGTGCTGGGGCGAGGAACGCGATACCGACGACACCGAAGGTCGCATCGTCAAGACCAGCGAATTGCGGCCATCCCGCGATGCCATTTTGGAACTGCTGCCGCGCTTCACCGGCGTGATCGAACAGACCCCGCCACAATATTCGGCCATCAAGGTCCAGGGCGAACGCGCCTATGATCTCGCACGCGACGGCGAAACCGTGGAACTCAAGCCACGGCCGGTCGAGATTCACCATTTAACCCTTGCGGAACAACCCGATAACAGCCATTCGGTGTTCGAGGCCGAGTGCGGCAAGGGAACCTATGTGCGGGCACTCGCCCGCGACATCGGACGAATCCTCGGCTGTTACGGCCATATCTGCGCGCTGAGGCGAACCCTGGTCGGCCCGTTCGGCGAGGCGGACATGATTCCGCTGGAACAGTTGGAGGCTTTGTGCGATAGAGCCGCGTCTGGCGAGGGCAGCCTCGCCGACGCGCTTTTGCCCGTTGAGACCGCGCTGGACGACATCCCGGCACTGGCCGTCACACGGGCTGATGCGGCAAGGCTCCATCGGGGTCAGGCCGTTTTGTTGCGCGGACGGGATGCGCCCAATAGTAGCGGCACAGTCTATGTCACGGTGGCAGGTCGGCTTTTGGCCCTCGCCGAAATTGGCAATGGCGAACTCATCCCCAAGCGCGTGTTCAACCTGACCGGACTGACTGCCAGTCCGGCTCGCAACAATGAAAGTGTTTGACGATGTCGATTACCGCCGAACGTAAAGCGGAAGTCATCAAGACGAATGCCAACAAGGCCGGCGACACCGGCTCGCCCGAGGTTCAGGTCGCGATCCTATCGGAACGCATCAATAATCTCACCGGGCATTTCAAGACCCACGTAAAGGACAACCATTCGCGTCGCGGCCTCTTGAAGCTCGTGTCGACGCGTCGCTCCCTTCTCGATTACATCAAGAAGAAGGACGAGGCGCGTTACAAGGCCTTGCTCGAAAAGCACAACATTCGTCGTTGAGTTTTTAGTTTACGCGCGCGCGCAATTTGCGCGCGTTTTCGCATGACGCCGAAAGCCGCCGTTTACGGTTTTCCTCGGCGTTCATGCGCAATGACGTCCAGCAGCAATCCGGCCGCTGGGCGCAACGGGCAAGATGCCCGTACCATCGGAGGGATGGGCGCCATTCAAGACCCGAAAACCATGGCAGGATCGCCGGACCCTGAAACCGCGGCAAGGCCGCGATCAGCGTCTCGCAATCTTGCGCATGGTTTTTGTGTTTTGGGGCGTTCGTGCCTTCGCGAACCATGAAAGAAGATCGCAATGTTCAATATTCATTCCGTCGAAATCGATTGGGGTGGCCGTCCGCTCAGGCTTGAAACCGGCAAGATTGCCCGCCAGGCCGACGGCGCCGTCCTCGCCACCTACGGCGAGACAGTCGTTCTTGCCACCGCCGTCGCTGCGAAATCGCCGCGCGAAGGCGTCGACTTCCTGCCGCTGACCGTCGATTACATCGAAAAGACCTACGCCGCAGGCCGTATCCCCGGTGGATACTTCAAGCGCGAAGGCCGGCCGACGGAAAAGGAAACGCTGGTTTCCCGTCTGATCGACCGCCCGATCCGCCCGCTGTTCGTCGACGGGTGGCGCAACGAAACCCAGGTCATCGTCACCGTGCTCTCGCACGACATGGAGAACGATCCTGACATCGTGGCGATGGTCGCCGCCTCCGCGGCGCTGACGCTGTCGGGCGCGCCGTTCAAGGGACCGATCGGCGCCGCCCGCGTCGGCTTCGTCAACGACGAATACGTGCTCAACCCGACGCTGGACGAAATGGCCGAAACCCAGCTCGAACTCGTTGTCGCCGGCACCGCCGACGCCGTGCTGATGGTCGAATCGGAAGCCAAGGAGCTGAACGAAGAGATCATGCTTGGCGCCGTGATGTTCGGGCACCGGCACTTCCAGCCGGTGGTCAACGCGATCATCGAGCTGGCCGAGAAGGCCGCGAAGGAGCCGCGCGATGTCAAGATCGTCGATGAGAGCGCGCTGGAAAAGGAAATGCTCGGGCTGATCGAAACCGATCTGCGCGCAGCCTACGCCATCCCGGTCAAGCAGGAGCGCTACAACGCGGTCGGCGCGGCCAAGGACAAGGTCATGGCGCATTACTTCCCGGAAGGGAAGGAGCCGCAATACGACAAGCTGCGCATCGCCGCCGTCTTCAAGGAGCTGGAAGCCAAGATCGTTCGCTGGAACATCCTCGACACCGGCAAGCGCATCGACGGCCGCGACGTCAAGACGGTTCGCAACATCGTCGCCGAGGTCGGCGTACTGCCTCGTGCCCATGGCTCGGCGCTGTTCACCCGCGGCGAAACCCAAGCGATGGTGGTGACCACGCTTGGAACCGGCGAGGACGAGCAGTACATCAACTCGCTGTCGGGGACCTACAAGGAGCAGTTCCTGCTGCACTATAACTTCCCCCCCTATTCGGTCGGTGAGACCGGGCGCCTGGGCGGCACCAAGCGTCGCGAGATCGGCCATGGCAAGCTGGCCTGGCGCGCGATCCACCCGGTGCTGCCGCCGCACCACGAATTTCCGTACACGGTGCGCGTGGTGTCCGAGATCACCGAGTCCAACGGCTCATCGTCGATGGCTTCGGTCTGCGGCGCATCGCTGTCGCTGATGGATGCCGGCGTTCCCCTGAAACGGCCGACGGCGGGCATCGCCATGGGCCTCATTCTGGAAGGCTCGCGCTTTGCCGTGCTGTCAGACATCCTCGGCGACGAGGATCATCTGGGCGACATGGACTTCAAGGTGGCCGGCACCGACCAGGGCATCACCTCGCTGCAGATGGACATCAAGATCGCCGGGATCACCGAAGAGATCATGAAGGTCGCGCTCAGCCAGGCCAAGGACGGGCGTATCCACATCCTCGGCGAGATGTCGAAGGCCTTGACCGCCGCGCGCGCCGAACTCGGCGAATACGCGCCGCGTATCGAGACCTTCAAGATCGCGACCGACAAGATCCGTGAAGTGATCGGCACTGGCGGCAAGGTCATCCGCGAGATCGTCGAAAAGACCGGTGCCAAGGTCAACATCGAGGACGACGGCACGGTGAAGGTTGCGTCCGCCGACGGCGAATCGATCAAAGCCGCGATCAAGTGGATCAAGTCGATCGCGTCCGATCCGGAACTCAACCAGATCTATGACGGCACCGTCGTCAAGGTGATGGAATTCGGCGCGTTCGTGAACTTCTTCGGCGCCAAGGACGGTCTTGTCCATATCAGCCAGCTCGCGGCCAACCGGGTGCAGAAGACCTCCGACGTCGTCAAGGAAGGCGACAAGGTCAAGGTCAAGCTGCTCGGCTTCGACGATCGCGGCAAGACGCGGTTGTCGATGAAGGCGGTCGACCAGGTCACCGGCGAAGACCTCGAGGCCAAGCAGAAGACCGAAGCGCCGCGCGAAGTCGCCGGCGAGTAAGTCTTCAACCCACGGCAAAGAACGAAAAGGGCGGCTTCACGGCCGCCCTTTTTGTTTGAGCCGTCACCGGGAAAATCACGATCCGATGACAATTATGCACGATTCCGCCGCGGTATCGTGACATCGTCGGCGAAACAGCCTCACGGCCAGACACGTAGTTGCTCGTTGTGTTCCACTGGATGTTCGCGGCGCAGCCAGGCGCCTCGTGCGATCCACCAAACGGAGAAGCCACGATGCCATTCATGTCCCGGCGCCGCCTCATGCTCGCAGCAACCGGTCTCGCAGCCATCGCAACCTCGCCCCGTCTCAGCTTTGCGCAAGCCACCGTTGTTGCGCCCATCGGTCCCTTCAAACTCGATCCGCTGACATATCCGACCAACGCATTCGAGCCGTATATCGACGCCAAGACCATGGAAATCCATCACGACCGGCATCACCAGGCATACGTCACCAACCTCAACACGTTTGCGAAGGACAATCCGCAGATCGCCGACAAGCCGATCGAGGTCGTGCTCGGAGATCTCGCCGCGGTGCCCGAGACGATCCGCGTCGGTGTGCGCAACAACATGGGCGGTGACGCCAACCACACGATGTTCTGGAAGATCATGGGACCGAACGGGGGCAAGCCGGAAGGCGAGGTGCTCGCGGCGATCGATCGCGATCTCGGCGGAATGGAAAAATTCCAGACCGACTTCAACGCCGCCGGTGGGCGCGTGTTCGGTTCGGGCTGGGTGTTCGTGACCGTGACCAAGGACGGCAAGCTCGCGATCGAAACCCGCCCCAATCAGGACAGTCCGATCATGGACGGCAAGCGCGCTTTGCTCGGCAACGATGTGTGGGAGCACGCCTATTATCTGAACTACCAGAACCGCCGCCCCGATTATCTGAAGGCGTGGTGGAACACCGTGAACTGGAAGGTCATCGGCGAACGCTACGCCGCGGCCAAGGCCGGCACCCTCGGCGTTTGACCGCGCCGATCTGCAACGGCGATCGAGAGTCGCTGGAGCATGATTCGGAAAAGTGCAAACCGGCCTTCCGGATTGCGGTAGCCGTTCAATTCCGTCTCTTGCTCGCTTTCGCTACCGGCGAAACGTCGAGGCTCTCCTTTACGACCTTGCCGAGCGCGGCGAAATCCGCCTTGCGGGGCGAGGTGTGACGGAATACCAGGCCGATGGAGCGGCCGGGCTCGGGATTTTGCAGGCGCAGGAATTTCACCCGCGCGTCGCGCCGCTCCACGTCGGCGGCAATCTGCGGGATCAGCGTGACGCCGTAGCCGTTGGCGACCATTTGCATCACCGTGGTCAGGCTGGAGGCGCCAAACGCCATGCCGCCTGCGCGTCCGCGCGCCGCAGTCGCGCAGAACGCCAGCGCCTGATCGCGCAGGCAATGGCCGTCTTCAAGCAGGATCAACCGGCTTTGATCGATATCCTCGGCGGCAACCCGCGCCGTCGCCGGACGCGGATCGCCCGAGGGGACCGCGAGCAGAAACAGGTCTTCAAACAGGGCGATCGTGTCGATATCGGCCTCACGGACCGGAAGTGCGAGCATCGCGGCGTCGAGCGCGCCGCTCTTGATGTCTTCGAGCAACTGGCTGGTCTGGCTCTCGCGCAACTCCAGCCGAAGCTCGGGAAACCTGGTCTGTAGCAACGGAAGAATCCGCGGCAGCAAATAAGGGGCGAGCGACGGGATCACCCCGAGCATCAGCCGTCCCATCAACAGACCGCCGCGATGCTTGGCGAAATCCACCAGATCGCGGGACGCCGCCAGCACTTCCTCGCCGCGCCGCGCGATTTCGCGGCCGGTATCCGTCAGCATAACGTCGCCCGGGCGGCGCTCGACCACGGCGACGCCGAGGGTTCGCTCCAGGTCGCGTATTTGCATCGATAGCGCAGGTTGCGTGACCGCGCAGGCTTCGGCGGCGCGGCCAAAATGACCGTGCTTGGCGAGCGCGGAGAGATAACGAAGCTGTCGCAGCGTGATCATTTCAATCAGATAAACTGATCGAGAGCCCAAGACAATTCGACTGGACCTGATGTTAGATATCTTCCAATGTGAGGTGCTGGCGAGTTTGGCGAGAGGGCGCCCGCCCTTGGACCCGGATCGATTTGGCCGCTCCAGATCGCCGTGTCTTCGGCTTGACCCTTGCCAAATGTGCGCCCCATCTACCGGAACAGATAACGGCCATGGCTGACCGCCCCCAATCGACGACCGGCGCTGCCAATCGGATTTCCGACAATCAAACCTCGGTGCAGCCGATGCAGACGGGGGCCTGGCTTGAAACTCCGCCCTGAAGGCAATCGGGACTGGTCGGCAGCAGCACAGGTCATATTCGTTCGATAACGAAGCACTCGAAGAAACTACAGACGACGATCGGAGAAGAAACATGGACACAAAGACGGACGAAAACGCGGGCAAATGCCCGGTCATCCACTCGGCTGGCAGGACGAATCGTGATTGGTGGCCGAAGCAGCTGAACCTCGACATTCTCCACCAGAACTCCAGCCTGTCGGACCCGATGGGTAAAGGCTTCGATTACGCCAAGGAGTTCAAGAGCCTCGATCTGAATGCCGTGATCAAGGATCTTCACGCGGTGATGACGGATTCGCAGCCGTGGTGGCCCGCCGACTTCGGTCATTACGGTCCGCTATTCATCCGCATGGCCTGGCACAGCGCGGGCACCTACCGCGTCGGCGACGGCCGCGGCGGAGCAGGTGCCGGCCAGCAGCGGTTCGCGCCGCTCAACAGCTGGCCTGACAACGCGAACCTCGACAAGGCGCGCCGGCTGCTATGGCCGGTCAAGCAGAAATACGGCCGGAAGATTTCATGGGCCGACCTCATGATCTTGGCGGGCAACGTCGCCCTCGAATCGATGGGCTTCAAGACGTTCGGTTTCGCCGGCGGCCGTGCCGATGTTTGGGAACCCGAGCATGACGTCAACTGGGGCCACGAAAGCACCTGGCTCGGTGACGAGCGCTACACCGGCGACCGCGAACTTCATGGTCATCTCGGTGCCGTGCAGATGGGCTTGATCTACGTCAACCCGGAAGGGCCCAACGGCAAGCCGGATCCGCTCGCCTCGGCCAAGGACATCCGCGAGACGTTCGGGCGCATGGCGATGAACGACGAAGAAACTGTCGCGCTGATTGCCGGCGGTCACACCTTCGGCAAAACCCACGGCGCGGGCGATGCATCCCTGGTCGGCCCTGAGCCGGAAGGCGGCGAACTGGAACAGCAGGGCCTCGGCTGGTCGAGCAAATACGCCACGGGCATCGCGGGTGACGCGATCACAAGCGGGCTCGAAGTCACCTGGACCACGACGCCGACCAAGTGGAGCAACAACTTCTTCTGGAACCTGTTCGGCTACGAATGGGAGCTGACCAAGAGCCCGGCCGGCGCACACCAGTGGACGCCCAAGCATGGCGCAGGCTCCGGCACCGTGCCGGATGCGCATGACCCGTCGAAGCGTCACACGCCGGCCATGCTGACCACCGACATCGCGTTGCGCGCCGATCCCGCCTACGAAAAGATTTCAAGGCGCTTCTATGAGAACCCGGACCAGTTCGCGGATGCTTTTGCCCGGGCGTGGTACAAGCTCACGCACCGCGACATGGGTCCGATTGCGCGTTACCTTGGCCCGCTCGTTCCCAAGGAGCAGCTGCCATGGCAGGACGTGATTCCCGCCGTCAACCATGAACTGGTCGGTGAGCAGGACATTGCGGCGCTGAAGGCCAAGATCCTGGCAAGCGGCCTCTCCGTTTCGGAGCTGGTCGGAACGGCCTGGGCTTCGGCTTCGACGTTCCGCGGCTCCGACAAGCGCGGTGGCGCCAACGGCGCACGCGTTCGGCTCGCGCCGCAAAAGGACTGGGACGTCAACCAGCCGGCGCAATTGGCCAAGGTGCTGGCGAAGCTCGAAGCGATCCAAAAGGACTTCAACGCGTCGCAGTCCGGCGGCAAGAAGATTTCGCTCGCCGACCTGATCGTTCTCGCCGGTGTCGCCGGCGTGGAGAAAGCCGCAAAGGACGGCGGCCACGTTGTGAAGGTGCCGTTCACACCGGGCCGGATGGACGCGTCGCAGGAGCAAACCGACGTTCCCTCCTTTGCCCCGCTCGATCCGACCGCCGATGGTTTCCGCAACTATGTTCGCGGCAAGCATCAAATGTCGGTCGAGGAGCTATTGGTGGATCGGGCGCAATTGCTCACCCTGACCGGTCCCGAAATGACGGTTCTCGTCGGTGGCTTGCGCGTGCTCGGCGCAAATGCCGGCAAATCCACCCACGGCGTCTTCACCACGCGGCCCGAGACGCTGACGAACGACTTCTTCGTCAACCTCCTCGATATGGGCGTGCAATGGCATCCGGTGGCGGGTTCTGAGAACGCGTATGAAGGACGCGACCGAAAGACCAACAAAACCAAATGGACCGGCACGCGTGCCGATCTGATCTTCGGCTCGCACTCGCAACTGCGAGCGTTCGCGGAAGTTTATGGATCCTCCGACGCGAAGGATAAGTTTGTGAAAGACTTCGTGGCGGCGTGGACCAAGGTGATGAACCTGGACCGCTTCGACATCGTGGAAAAGGCGGCGGCCTAACTTCGTCGCACCGAGTCCAAACCGATAGAGCCCCCGCGAGCAATCGCGGGGGCTTTTTATTTGCGCGTGGTTTTGCAAGACTGGCCGGCGAGACCCTATCGACCCCCGGCGAGTCTCCAATGCAACCGACCATTCGCCCTGCCCGCGCGGACGACCATGACACCATCGCCCGGGTCTGGATGACCAGCTGGGTTTCGACCGGCCTCGCAGACGTCAGCGATTCCCTGCAGGCTCAGTTGCGCGCCCGGCTTTCGCTGGAGATCGAGAAGGGTTGGAGCCTTTATGTCGCCGACGATGGCGGCGTGGTCGCCGCGATGCTGGCGTTGCATATCCCCGATTGCTATCTCGACCAGTTGTTCGTCGCGCCGGAATATCAGGGCCAGGGTCTCGGGCGACAATTGCTCGCCTTCACGCGAGCGCGGCTGCCGGATGAAATCTGGTTGCGCTGCGTGCGCGAAAACGAAAAGGCCTGGCGCTGGTACGAGCGCGAAGGCTTCGTGTTCGAAAGGGAAGCGTTCGAGCCGGGGATCGCATTCATGATGAAATATTATCGCTGGCGGAAGCCATAGGCCGACCGGCGGCGGTCAATCGATTCAGCGCGCTGCACAGTCCGAACTCCCCTTGCTAGCGTTTTCGGCAACCTCTAATTTCGATTTATGCCTTACTCAGCCTTGCGTCGGATTGGAGATATTTCCCGATGATAAAACTCTATTGGGCGCCACGCTCGCGCGCGTTCTCCGCATTGTGGTTGATGGAAGAGACCGGGCAGCCGTATGAGCGGGTGCGGGTCGATCTCACCGCCGGCGCGCAGCGCGCGGCTGAGTATCTGGCAATCAATCCGATGGGGAAGGTGCCGGCGCTGAGCGATGGCGATGCGACGCTGGCGGAAGCCGCCGCCATCTGCGCCTATGTCGCCGAACGCTATCCCGAAGCAAAACTCGCGCCCGCATTGGGCGATCCGTTGCGCGCGAAATATCTCTACTGGCTGTTTTTCGCGCCCGGTTGCATCGAACCGGCGATGGTGCAGGTCGCAACCAAGATCGAGATGAGCTCCGTGGCGGCCGGCTGGGGCGACGCGCAACGCGTATTCGACGTGCTCGAAGACGCGCTGACGAGGGGCCCATGGATTCTCGGCGAGAATTTCTCTGCTGCGGATGTCGCGGTCGGATCGGCGCTGAATTTCGCGGTCCGATTATTCAAGATGGTGCCGTCGCGTCCGTCGTTCGACGCCTATATCGCGCGATGCGTGGCGCGCCCGGCCTTTCAGGTCGCCGAAAAGCTGACATCGGGATGAAATTCGATGCGCCGCGCTACTCCGCCTTCAACTCTTCCGGTCGCGGCATCGAGATGATGTTGTAACCGGAATCCACGAAATGTATTTCGCCGGTAACCCCGGTCGACAGGTCGGACAGTAGATACAGCGCCGCCCCGCCAAGTTCGTCGAGCGAGACACCGCGTCCGAGCGGCGAATGCTTTTGCTGGAACGCGAACATGGCGCGGGAATCGCCGATCACGGCTCCCGCCAGCGTCCGGACCGGACCCGCCGAAATCGAATTGACCCGGATTTTCTTTCTTCCAAAATCAAACGCCAGATAACGCACCGACGCTTCCAGCGCGGCCTTCACCACGCCCATCACGTTGTAATTTGGCATCACGCGGGTCGAGCCGCCGAATGTCAGCGTGATGATCGAACCGCCGGTCTCCGGCATCATCGCGGCTGCGCGTTTGGCGGTCTCCGTGAAGGAGAAGCAGGAAATCACCATCGAGCGCGAAAAGTTCTCCCGCGTGGTATCGGCATAGCGGCCACGAAGCTCGTTCTTGTCGGTGAATCCGATGGCGTGAACCAGGAAATCCAGATGTCCCCACGTCGCCCTCAGCGTTTCGAACACGGTGTCGACGCTTGCGATATCTTCGACATCGCAGGGCAGAACCATAGCCACGCCGAGTTGTTCGGCAAGCGGCCTGACACGCTTGCCTAGTCCCTCGCCCTGATAGGTGAAGGCCAATTCGGCCCCCTGGGCCGCGAGCACTTTGGCAATACCCCAGGCGATCGAATGATCATTGGCGATGCCCATGATCAGCCCGCGCTTGCCCTTCATCAGGTCTTGCATCGGCTTGCGCTCCACTCATCTCTCTAACGTCATCACCCGCGAAGGGGGTGATCCAGTATCATAAGCGTTAGATGACCCACGAGATCCGCGGAATACTGGATGCCCCGCTTTCGGGGGGGGCATGACGGGAACGAATTCTCACGCGTCCATGCGTCGGAACACCAGCGTCGCGTTGGTGCCGCCGAATCCGAATGAATTCGACAGCACCGTGTTCAGCCTGGCGTTGTCGATTCGCTTTCGCACGATCGGCATATCGGCGAAGGCGGGATCAAGCTCGGTGATGTGCGCGCTTTCGCAGACGAAACCGTTATTCATCATCAGCAGGCAATAGATCGCCTCCTGCACGCCGGTGGCACCAAGCGAGTGTCCGGTAAGCGCCTTGGTCGCGGAAATCGGCGGGCACTTCTCGCCGGAGCCGAACACCTTGCGAATCGCCTCGATTTCCGGCGGGTCGCCCGCCGGCGTCGAAGTGGCGTGGGGATTGATGTAGTCGATTTTGGTATTGACGTTTTCCATCGCCATCCGCATGCAGCGCTCGGCGCCCTCGCCTGATGGCGCGACCATGTCGTAGCCGTCCGAGGTGGCGCCGTAACCGACGATTTCGCCGTAGATGCGCGCGCCGCGCGCCTTGGCATGTTCGAGCTCTTCGAGCACCACCACGCCAGCGCCGCCGGCAATCACGAAACCGTCGCGGCTGACGTCATAGGGGCGGGACGCGGTTGCGGGGGTATCATTGTATTTCGAGGACATCGCGCCCATCGCGTCGAACAGGACCGACAGCGACCAATCGAGTTCTTCGCAGCCGCCGGCGAAGATGACATCCTGCTTGCCCAGCTGGATCGTTTCGTAGGCGTTGCCGATGCAATGGTTCGACGTCGCACAGGCCGACGAGATCGAATAGTTCACGCCCTTGATCTTGAACCAGGTTGCAAGGGTCGCGGATGCCGTCGATGACATGGCTTTCGGCACCGCGAACGGCCCGACCCGTTTCGGGCCCTTGGCGCGTGCGATATCGGCGGCCTCGACGATGGTCCGGGCCGACGGACCACCCGAACCCATGATGATGCCGGTGCGAACGCTGGAAACTTCCGCGGGCTCGAGGCCGGCGTCCTGGATTGCCTGCTCCATCGCGACATGATTCCACGCGGCGCCTTCGCCCAGGAAGCGCATCGCGCGGCGGTCGATGACGTCGGCCGAATTCAGCGTCGGCGCTCCCTGCACCTGGGAGCGGAAACCCATCTCGGCATACTTTTCCGCACGCGTGATCCCGGATTTCGCCCCGTGAAGGCTCGCGAGCACTTCCTGAGTATTGTTTCCGATCGAGGAGACGATGCCCATCCCCGTGATGACAACCCGCCTCATGATCGCCTCGCTCCGCCCTTGCATGTTGGTGTCATGACTATTTTTATGATCGATACCGCGCAGTCAGCCCGGATAGCTAGGTTACGTTCCCGACTGCAATGCGGCATCTTATTTGAAGAGCCCGACCCTCAAGTCTTTCGCTCGATAGATAATCTCGTCATCGGCCGAAAGCCAGCCGTCGGCGATGCCGAGCACCAGCTTTAGGCGCATCACGCGCTTGATATCGACATTGTACACAATCTTGCGCACGTTCGGCATCACCTGCCCCGCAAGCTTCAATTCGCCGAGGCCCAGCGCCCGGCCGCGGCCTTCGCCGCCGCTCCAGCCCAGAAAGAAACCGACCATCTGCCAGAGCGCGTCAAGGCCGAGACATCCCGGCATCACCGGATCGCCCTTGAAGTGGCAGCCGAAGAACCAGAGGTCCGATTTCACGTCGAGTTCAGCGCGGACCATACCCCTGCCATATTCCCCGCCGGTTTCCGAGATCTCGCTGATACGGTCAAACATCAGCATCGGCGGCAACGGCAACTGGGCATTGCCGGGCCCGAACAGTTCGCCCCGGCCGCATGCCAGCAAATCTTCATATTGATAACCGCTGCGCCGATCCAGCATCGTGCCTCGCTTTATTTAAAATCCCGATGGAGCGCCTTCGGACCCGTTTGGCGTGGGCATCGTGCCAACCTTGCAATTCGGCGCGATGTACCGCGGGGCGATATGAGTTTGCGCAACTGATGCCCGCCTATGCACAAATCACATAGGCAAGTCCGGGCGCTCTCTAACATAGGCCCGGCGGGCCGCAAAGCAGGAGAAGGGGCTAAATCGCCGAAACCGTCACCGTTTCGCCTTAACCTTGGGCTTGTTCTAGTTGCGAAAAACTTGCATCTGACGAAGATAGTCCGTATATTTGCAAGAGATAGTATTGGGATGCAGAGTGTGGTGCCTGACGTGGAAATGAGCGACGACGCTTCGACGTTAAATGATGACGCGGTCATCCCGGCAACCCACGGAATGGCGCACCAGCCGGCGCTGACCGGCTGCCCCTGGCATGACGTCAACGAAATGCTCCAGGCTGCAGGCCTCCGTCCGACCCGCCAGAGGATGGCACTCGGGTGGCTGTTGTTCGGCAAGGGTGCGCGTCACCTGACCGCGGAAATGCTCTACGAGGAGGCCACCCTCGCCAAGGTTCCTGTGTCCTTGGCCACCGTTTACAATACGCTCAACCAGCTGACGGATGCGGGCCTGCTTCGTCAGGTCAGCGTCGACGGCACCAAGACCTATTTCGACACCAATGTATCGACGCATCATCATTTCTACCTGGAAAACAATCACGAGCTGGTCGACATCCCCGATCCGCATCTGATGCTGCAGAAGATGCCTGAAATTCCCGAGGGCTATGAGATTGCCCGGGTCGACATGGTCGTCCGGTTGCGCAAGAAGCGCTGAGTGCCGCGCTAGCGTCTCATACGCGCGCCAGGCCCGCGTATCCATCAATCCTCGTTAGATTTTTTTCAAAAGGTGGACGGATTGCCGGGTCGAGCCTGGCAATGACGGTTGATGTTGTCCGGCACTGGTGGCTGGTGCTGAAGCCTCAATCCACCTTTTCATCGGCATAGACGCCCCATAGCCGCTGCTGCTGAATCCAGCCGTCGAAGCCGTTGCCGGCGACGTGGCACCAGCCGGATACGCATCGCTTGACCTGAGCCACGACCCCGGCTTGCAGACGCGCCGCGACCGCACTGGCTTCATCGGCGCGATCATAGATCGGCGCCAGCTCGTTTTTGCTCTTCATCGTGACGACCGCGGTTCGTCGGCCAGACAGCAGCGAGTGATAAACCCAGCCTTCGGCGCCCTCGGAATCCCGTACCCGGCGCCAATTCTCGAATTCGGCGGTGATTTCGACCGGTAGCCCGGAACGGGTGTAGACCCAGGCTACGTCATTGTCCTTGGTCGGGCCGGCCCTGACGTTCACATGATCGGATTTGAGGCTGACATAGCGCGGTACCGGCAGCCCGCTCGTCGTGACGGCCGCATCCTTGGCCGAGAACCCCGGGCTGGCCGAAGTGCCCAGTAGCGCCGCCGCCAACATCACCACCGAACAGAAACGTCCCAACGCCATCAACTCGTCTCCTGCCGAGATCGCAATTCAAATCTCTGGCGTTGAACCAGGGTGCCGCCCTGAACCCTGCGCGCCGCCCTCGGCATCTCACTTTCGGGGTTCTTGTCTTGGCCCGGTCTTCTGCTAGAGAGGATGGAATGCCAAGAACACAAGCTGAACCCGATTTTTCCGTTGGGAATCCAGCGGAATATTGGGAGCCCCACGGAAACGCCGGGATCGCGCTGCAACGGCAGTGTCGAACAACCAGGTTAATGAGGTCTGAATAAAATCTCTCAAGAGCAGGACATGTCGGTCAAGAAAAAGCCTCTCGTTGTCGTCACGCGCAAGCTTCCGGACTCGACCGAGATTCGGATGCGCGAGCTGTTCGACGCCCGGCTCAATCTCGACGACGTCCCGATGACGCCGCAGCAAATCGCCGAGGCGGTGCGGTCCGCCGACGTGCTGGTGCCGACGGTCACCGATGCGATTACCGAGGCCATCCTCAAGGAGCCCGACTGCAGGGTGAGGCTGATCGCCAATTTCGGCAACGGCGTCGACAATATCGACGTGGCTGCGGCGCATGCGCGCGGCATCACGGTGACCAACACGCCGAAGGTCCTGACCGAAGACACCGCCGACATGACCATGGCGCTGATCCTTGCGGTGCCGCGCCGGCTGATCGAAGGCGCCTCCATCCTCACCGAGGGCAAGAATTGGCCGGGCTGGTCACCGACCTGGATGCTCGGCCATCGCATCGGCGGCAAGCGGCTCGGCATCATCGGCATGGGTCGCATCGGCCAGGCGGTGGCGCGGCGCGCGCATGCCTTCGGCCTGCAGATTCACTACCATAACCGCCGGCCCGTGGCGCCGCGCATCGCCGACGAACTGGGCGCCACTTACTGGGAAAGCCTCGACCAGATGCTGGCGCGGATGGACATCATCTCGGTGAATTGCCCGCATACGCCGGCCACTTTCCATTTGCTGTCGGCGCGGCGGCTGAAGCTGATCCGCAAGGACGCCTATATCGTCAACACCGCACGCGGCGAGGTGATCGACGAGGAGACGCTGACCAAGTTGATCGAAGCCGGCGACATCGCCGGTGCCGGCCTTGACGTGTTCGAGCACGAACCGGCGGTCAATCCGAAGCTTGTGCGGCTGGCGCGCGCCGGCAAGGTCACGCTGCTGCCGCATATGGGCTCGGCCACGATCGAGGGCCGCGTCGAAATGGGCGACAAGGTGATCATCAACATCAGGACCTTCCTCGACAACCACAAGCCACCGGATCGGGTGCTGCCGAGCATGTTGTGATGACGACCGGTGCTTTCCCGCCTCGCTCCCGGGAAGCGCAGGATTAGACCTGCTTGGTCCGTTCCCGCTTCCGCCACTCGGCAACAAACGCCACGAAAGCCTCAAGCGTTGGCGGCCGCTGGCGCCGGCTTGGGTAATACAGGAATGGCCCCGGAAAGGGCGCACACCAATCCTCGAGCACGCTGACCAGCGCGCCGGATTTCACATCCTCCCGAACATAACCTTCGAAGGTCGGCCAAAAGCCGAGACCGTCGAGGGCCGCGCGCCGCGCCAACTGCGGATCGCTTGCGATCAGGTTTCCCGGCGGCGCCACCTTCACGATCCGGCCAGCCTTCTCGAACTCCCAATCGGGCATCACACCGCTACCGAAGCGGGTGCGGATGGCAGAATGGTTCAACAAGTCCTTTGGATGCTTTGGCCGGCCATGCTGCGCAATATATTGCGGCGACGCCACCACCGCGTAACGCTGCGGCGGCCCCAGTGAAACCGCGATCATGTCCTGCGCCAGATGTTCGCCATACCGCACGCCGGCGTCGAAACCGGAGGCGACAATGTCGACGAATGAACTATCGCTGACAATTTCCAGTTCGATCAACGGATAGGTTCGAAGGAATGGAACAGCCATCGGCGCCAGCACAAGGCCAATCGCCGGCGGCGGAGCATTGATCCGCAGCCGTCCAGACGGCACACCGGACAAGCCGCGCACCTGATCCAACGCATCGCCGACATCGCGCATCGCGGGTCCGACGCGGGCCAGCAGCAGCTCGCCGGCCTCGGTAAGCCCGACGCTGCGGGTGGTGCGATTCATCAGGCGAACGCCGAGCCGATCTTCCATGTCGCGCAATCGCTGGCTCAGGCTGGACACCGAGACGCGCTGCTCCAGGGCCGCGCGCCGGAAGTTGCGGGTGCGGGCGACGGCGACGAAGGCGTCGAGGTCGCGAAGGTCCAGATCGCTCATTGTTCGATATAGTGAACAAGCTATTTATCATTGTCCAGCTTATCGACGCAATCGGGAGGGTGCATATCGAGCCTTGTCAGGCCGCGGGCGATGATCCGCCGCCATATTTTGAGGACAGAGCCATGGAAAAACGCCAACTCGGGTCAACCGGCCCAAAGGTCTCCGCGATCGGTCTCGGCTGCATGGGCATGTCGGATTTCTATGGTCCCGCCGACCGCGGCGAGAGCATCGCTACCATTCACGCCGCGCTGGATGCCGGAATCACGCTGCTCGACACCGGCGACTTCTACGGCATGGGTCACAACGAGATATTGATCCGAGAAGCGCTTGCCGGACGCAGCCGCGACCTCGCGCAGATCAGCGTCAAGTTCGGCGCATTGCGCGATCCTGCCCGCACCTTCGGCGGCGTCGATAGCCGTCCGGTCGCGGTGAAGAACTTCCTGGCCTACTCGCTGCAACGGCTCGGCACCGACCACATCGACATCTACCGTCCGGCGCGGCTCGATCCAGCGGTGCCAATCGAAGAAACCGTGGGAGCCATCGCCGAGATGATAAAGGCCGGTCATGTCAGGCATATCGGGCTTTCCGAAGTCGGCTCCGACACCATTCGCCGCGCCCATGCCGTGCACCCGATCGTGGATTTGCAGATCGAATATTCGCTGATCTCGCGTGCCATTGAAGACGGCATTCTGACGACCTGCCGCGAGCTCGGCATCGGTATCACTGCCTATGGTGTGCTCGCGCGCGGTCTCATCAGCGGGCACTGGTCGAAAGATCGCAGCGGTGCACAGGATTTTCGCGTGATGAGCCCGCGTTTCCAGGCAGGCAATCTCGACACCAATTTGGCACTGGTGGATCAGTTGCGCACGATCGCCAATGAAGTCGGCGCATCTCCGGCGCAGGTCGCAATCGCCTGGGTGGCCGCGCAGGGCAAGGATATCGTGCCGCTGGTTGGCGCCCGGCGCCGTGATCGCCTCACCGAAGCGCTCGGAGCCCTCGAACTGACGCTGACCCCGGCGCATCTTGCGGCGCTTGCCAAAGCATTCCCACCCGGTGCGGCTGCCGGCGCGCGCTACCCTGAAGCACAGCTCGCGCATCTCGATAGCGAAAGGCCCGCGAAAACGTCCTGACGTTCAACCATGCCCGCTCAGATCGGTGATGACAGGTGCGTCGCCGTTGAGCGGGTTCGCTGGATCGCGCTGGTAACGCAGCGTCTCGAACCGCATTGCGCGCGCGTCGATCATCAGCAATCGCCCGACCAGCCCCTCGCCGAAGCCGACGATTTCGCGGATCGCTTCCAGCGCCATCATCGATCCCAGCACGCCGGCCAGCGCGCCCATCACACCGGCCTCGGCACAGGCCGGCACCGTACCCGGCGGCGGCGGTTCCGGAAACAAGCAGCGGTAAGTCGGATTGAACTGGCCGTCGGCATTCTTCTCGTGCGCACGAATCGTCGTCAGCGATCCGTCGAACACTCCAAGCGCCGCGGTGATCAACGGCTTGCCCACAAGGAAACAGGCGTCGGAAACCAGGTAGCGGGTTTCGAAATTGTCGGACCCGTCGAGCACGAGATCGTAGCCACCGATCAGCGTCATGGCATTGCTCGCATCGAGGCGAACGGCGTGCGCCGCGAACCTGACATGAGGATTGAGGGCGTGGATTTGCACCGCGGCGCTATCGACCTTGCGCCGACCGATGTCGGGGGTGGTGTGGATGATCTGACGCTGGAGATTGGACAGCGACACGGTGTCGTCATCGACCACCCCGATCATGCCGACGCCGGCCGCGGCGAGATACATCAGCGCGGGCGCGCCGAGGCCGCCCGCACCGATCACCAGCACGGAAGAATCTTTCAGCAGGAGCTGTCCCGGGCCGCCGACTTCGCGCATCACAATATGACGGGCGTAACGTTCGAGTTCGTCGGTACTCAACATCGCAGACCTGTTTCCTTCAACCGCACTGTGATCGCCCCACCCTCATGGCGGGTGAACTGTTGCGCATCACGAAACCACGGAAATTCATACTAAACCTTCGCGGCGCCGACAAATACCCGCCTTTCGGGATGAAGCGCCGGCCCAGCTTGAACCTTCCCGCGACAGCTGCCTACCAAGCCAGATGTGTTTGATCGCGCGGGCGTCAATGGGCGCGGGTGTCTCATGAGATCGGTGCGGACAGCAATATCGATGTTGATGGTGGTGCTAATTGTGATCTCGGGGGCATTTGTTCCCGGGATTGTCCGAGCGCAGACGGCGGCAAACAAGCCGAGTCCGGTGGCCGCGACACCGATCAAACCCGCGTCGCAGACCCCGACCGGCACCGCGAACGCGATGACGCCGGGAGAACGTCAGGCGCTGCAATCCGATCTCGTCTGGATCGGCAAATATAACGGCGCGATCACCGGTGAAGTCAGCGAGCGTGTGGTGACCGCGATCAAGGAATTTCAGAAGGAGCACGGCGGCAAGCCGACCGGCCTGCTTAATCCGCAGGAGCGGAGCGTGCTTGCCGAGGCCGCGAAACGACGCCGGGACAGCGTGGGCTGGAAGGTTCTCACCGACGCCGGCACCGGGGTGCGACTGGGCCTCCCGGCCAAGCTGGTGCCGCAACAAAGCAGCGACACCGACGGTGTCAGGTGGAGTTCGCCGTCCGGAACGATCCAGGTTGTGCTGACGCGGCGCAAGGAAGCCGATCCCACCACCGCCAAACTCGCGGAGCGAGAGAAGAATGCCGGGCGCCTGATCAAATACACCGTGGTCAAACCGGATTTCTTTGTGCTGTCGGGTCTGCAGGGCCTGCAGAAATTCTACCTGCGCGGGACATTTCGCGGCGATGAGGTGCGCATCCTCACCATCCTTTACGACCAGGCCATCGAAAATACGGTCGAACCGGCCGTGATCGCGATGTCGAGCGCGTTCGATCCATTTCCCACCGGCATTCAGACCGCCAGTCCAGCGCCGCGCAAGACCGTGGAGTACGGCACCGGCATCGTTGTCGACAACGAGGGCACCATCGTCGCGGACCGCGAGGTCACCGATGCCTGCCTGACGATTGCGATCGCCGGCTTCGGCAATGCCGACCGCCTCGCCGAGGACAAGGACCACAATCTGGTTCTGCTGCGCATCTATGGTGCCCGCGGGCTGAAGCCGATCGATATCGCGCCCGGCGCGCCGCCAAAATCCGCCGTCGAACTGACAGGCGTCGCCGATCCGCAGAATCAGGGTGGTGGCGGCTTGGCGAGCAGCGTCAGCGCATCGATTACCCGGGTCGGCAACGGTAGTGATATTGCATTATCGCCGCCGCCGGGATTGGGCTTTTCCGGCGCCGCGGCGCACGATGCCGACGGCAAATTCGTCGGCATTGCATTGTTGAAGCCGATGGTGGCGGTAGCGGGAACGCCGGCCGCGGTCCCGGCAACCCAGGCCGCGCTGATCCCTGCACAAACCGTTCAGGAATTTCTCAGGGCCAATGGCGTAGCCGCAACCGGATCGGTGGATGCCAAGCCCGACGCCAAGGCATCGGTCGTCCGCGTCATCTGCGTAAGGAAGTAAGCGGCGTCATCGATGATCGAGACCGTTGTCGTTCCAGGCGTTACGGTTTCAGGAAAGCCGGGACCGTTTTTTGGCGCATTGTACGTACGGCTAATCCAACCCTGCGCCGCGAAGGCCCTGCAGGTAATGATCGCAATCGGCGGCGTAGCGCCACGGCATCTGGTTGGCGATCCAGGCCAGCGAGACGTTCGGCTGTGCGCGGCGAAGCTCCTGCAATGCAAGCGCCGCAACCTCGGCCTCTCCGGCCATTCCTGCCGCAGCCGTCAGCACCCGCAGCGCCCCGACGAAATCGCCGCGCTGCCGAATCGCTTCACGCGAAAGCTGTATCGCTTCCTGGTAGTTGCAGCTGCCGAACCGGGCATAAGCGGCGACACCGTAATAAATCGCTGAAAGGGGATCGCGCGGACTGAGCCGCAGCGCCCGGCGCGCGGCCGCATGGGCTTCTTCCCAGCGTCCGCAATAGGCCAGCGCCAGACCGTGATAGCCCTGCGCCAGCGAGAAGTTCGGATTGAGCCGCAGCGCCAGCTCGAACTCGCACAGCGAATTGTCGAAGCGCCGCCGCCCCAGATGAACGCCGGCCATCGCATGGTGCGCCCACGGATCTTCGCTGTCGGCTGCGATCGCCGCCGTGGCCGCGCGCTCGGCAATCGGCAAAGTGGTGGCCGTCTCTTCCCATCCCATATGAGCGCAGAACGAATGGCTGGTGGCAAGGACGCCGAACGCCTGGCCGTAGTTCGGATCGATCGTGATGGCCTTCTCCAGCAAGGCCTGCGCGGCGACGTTATCCTGGCGCGTCACCCGCCAATAATGAGACAGCGCCCGCATCACCAGCCCCCAGGCGTCGAGACTGTTGGGCGGTTTGCGCCGGGCACGGAAGTTTTCCGCGGCGTAGATCTGCGGCTCGATCGCGGCCACGATGGCCTCGGTGATTTCGTCTTGAACCGCGAATACATCGGCAATGTCTCGGTCGTAGCGTTCGGCCCAAATGTGACTGCCGGTGACGACGTCGTTGAGCTGAACCGTAATGCGCACGCGATCGCCACCCTTGCGCACGCTGCCTTCGACGACGTAGCCGACGCCGAGTTCATCGGCGATCTGCTTCATATGCACGGCTTTGCCCTTGTAAGTGAAGGACGAATTGCGCGCGACCACGAAGAACCAGCGCAGCTTGGACAGCGCGGTGATGAGGTCTTCGCTGATGCCGTCGGAAAAATACTCCTGCTCGGGATCGTCGCTCATGTTGGTGAAGGGCAGCACCGCGATCGCGGGCCGATCGGGCAATGGCAAAGCCGCGCGCGGCGGCGCTTGGATTTCTTCCGGCGCCGGAGCCTGCTCCGGCAGGCGACGATGCTCGTCGGGTTGCGTCTGCACGGCTCCGACAAAGCGGAGGCCGCGGCGGGGAATTGTCCGGATCATCTGCTGGTTTTTGCCGCTGTCGCCGACTGCCTTTCGCACCGCATTGACACGGCTGGTCAGCGTCGATTCCGATACGATGCGCCCGCCCCAGACCGAGGCGATGATATCCTCCTTGCTGACGACCCTGTCGCGGTTGCGCACCAGGTAAACCAGCAGGTCGAATACCTGCGGCTCGACGGCAATCGGCTCCAGGCCGCGGCGCAATTCCCGCCGATCCGTATCGAGTGTGTGGTTGTCGAAAATAAATTGCACGTCGCGCCTCGCTCCGCGTCCCTCTCAACAGAAAATCAGGCCCGTCTCACGGATAAATCAAGCGTCGGGCAAAGCCTTGCGCCGCGTGTTCCGGCATATTCGAAGCGTATTTTTAGGACCCTGTTATTGTTCGCGAATTTGCTCGGAAAAAATTATGACCCAGACCCAAGCCATCAGCCCGGACGCGCCGGGAAGCCGGATCGTGAAGCTCATTGCCTTCTTGTATGGTCTCGGCGCCTATTTCACATTTTTCGGTACCATCCTGTATGCCATCGGGTTCGTCACGGGCTGGTGGGTTCCGAAAACCATCGACACCGGCGCGGTCTCGTCGATAACGCAGGCGCTGGTCGTCAACCTCCTGCTGATGTCGTTATTTGCCGTCCAGCACAGCGTGATGGCCCGCAAGCAATTCAAACAATGGTGGACGCAATACGTGCCGAAACCGGTTGAGCGAAGCACTTACGTGCTGCTCTCCAGCCTGGCGCTTATTCTACTGTTTTGGCAGTGGCGTCCAATACCGACCATAGTGTGGCAAATTGACCATCCGCCGATTGCCCTGACCGTGACCGGTCTTTCGCTGATAGGATGGCTGGTGGTGTTTACCAGCACGTTCCTGATCAACCATTTCGAGTTGTTCGGATTGCACCAGGTGGCCACCAATCTCACCGGACGCGAGATGCCGACGCCACGGTTTCGAACGCCGCTATATTACAAGTTCGTGCGGCACCCGATCTATCTTGGCTTCATCATGGCGTTCTGGGCGGCGCCGACGATGTCGGTCGGCCACATGTTGTTTGCGGCAGTCACCACCGTCTATATCTTTGTCGGCATCCTGCTCGAGGAACGCGATCTGGTCGACCTCTTCGGCGATGACTATCGCCGCTACAAGGCACAGGTATCGATGCTATTGCCGTGGCGCAAATTGTAGCTAGCTTATGCTAGCGTGGATGCAGACACACGAGGGAATCCGCCGTGAATCATTCTGGAAGCTGTTTTTGCGGAGCGGTTGAAGTCGAAGTCACGGGCACACCGGAGGGCATGGGATATTGCCACTGCCGTTCCTGCCGTTCATGGTCCGGCGGACCCGTGAATGCCTTTACGCTGTGGAAGCCGGAGGCGGTGAAGATCAAGTCCGGCAAGCAATACCTTGCTAACTTTCAGAAGACCGAAGTAAGCAACCGCCAGTATTGCACGAAATGCGGCGGCCACCTGATGACAACTCATCCGACCCTCGGCCTTGTGGACGTGTTCGCGGCAACGATCCCGACCTTTCCCTTCGTCGCCGGGGTACACGTCAACTACGCCGAGACGGTACTGCCGATGCGCGATGGGTTGCCGAAGCTTAAGGATTTTCCGGCCGAGCTCGGCGGCTCCGGGGAGATGATCGCCGAGTAAAGGCGGTCGGAAATACCCCGGCCGGTCGGCAACCCTGCGCGCGCGTCGCGTCGCCGGATGTAGTTTTTTTCAGGACTTTGGTTTGCTTCGATTTCAGTTGCAAAGAAATCGAGCAATAGCGATTTGCAAAGGCATGTTCACTCACGTTCAGCCAGACCGGAGGGGCACCGGCATAACCTGAGATATCGCGATGACCCTTTCTGACCCCGAGTGCTTCAAGGTTGCCGAGCGTCTGGAGCGGCGGCTAACGGCGATACTGATGGCTGATGCCGTCGGCTTTTCGCGCCTCATGCACCATAACGAAGAGGCGACGCTTGGCTATTTGACCGTGCTGCTGACGGACAGCATCGTGCCGGCGGTAACCGGACACGGCGGCCGTATCGTGAAGACAATCGGAGACGGCTTTCTGGCCGAATTCCCGAGCGCCGTTGATGCGGTGCGCGCAGCGATCCAGTTCCAACGCCGCATTCAACAGGACGCGGAGGGCGACGCCGAGGACACGCGGCTGCTGTTCCGCGTGGGCATCAATATCGGCGACGTCATCGTCGCCGCGCATGACCTGTTCGGCGACGGCGTGAATATCGCCGCACGGCTCGAAAGCATCGCCGAACCCGGCGGCATTTGCATCTCGTCTTCCGCGTTCGAACAGGTTCGCGGCAAGATCGCGGCGGAGTTCATCGATCTCGGCGAGCAGAATCTCAAGAACATCTCGCGGCCGGTACGGGCCTATGCCGTGGCTTGGAAAGAAGCCGGCACGGTGGTGCCGGCCAGCGTATCCGCCGCGCGGCCGTTTTCGGTGCCCCACCTGTCAATCGTGGTTTTGCCGTTCGTGAATATCGGCGGCGACCCGGAACAGGATTATTTTGTCGATGGTGTCACCGAGAGCCTGATCACGGACCTGTCACGCATCCAGGGCTCATTTGTCATCGCCCGCAACACCGCGTTCTCCTATCAAAGCAGATCACCGGATGTGCGGCTGATCGGTCGCGAGTTGAAAGTCCGCTACGTGCTCGAAGGTTCGGTGCAGCGTAGCGGCAACCGGTTTCGGGTGAACGTGCAACTGCTCGATGCCGAAACCGGCAATCATCTCTGGGCGGAGCGTTTCGACAAGCCGGTCGCGGATATTTTCGACATGCAGGACGAAATCGTCTCGCGGCTTGCCAACACGCTGGATAGCCAACTCGTCGAGGCCGAAGCGCAGCGCGCCTCGTACCTGCCCTATCGTGACTCCATGGACCTGTATTTCCAGGGCAGGGCGTGCTGGAACAAGGGATTGGCGCCGGAATACATGGCGCAAGCCAGAGGCTTTTTCGAACGCGCCCTTGCGCTCGACCCGAGAAACACCGACGCCGAGGTCGCGCTCGCGATCGTGCTTGCCACTTACGCCGGGTCGTTCGTGACCGACGATCGAGCGGCATACCTTGCGACCGCCGAAGCCGCCGTAACCGGTGCGCTGTCGCGGGATCCCCGGCACGCCATGGCCCATCTGGCCTTGGGGGTGGTTTACATGTTCACCAACCGCGCCGCCCAGGGCATCCACGAATGCGAACAGGCATTGGCGCTCGATCGCAATCTTGCGGACGCGCACGGCTGCATCGGAATGGCCAAGTATTTTGTCGGCCGCCCGGAGCAGACCGAGGCCCACATCGAGGCCGCGCTACGGCTCTCGCCGCGTGACGTCTACGCCTTTCGGTGGCTGTTATTTGTCGGAATCGCCAAGCTGCAGCTCGGCGCGGACGCCGAGGCACTGGTCTGGCTGCGGCGCAGTATCGAGGCTAACCGCAATTTCCCGCTGGCGCATTTTCATCTTGCCGAAGCGCTGGCCCTGCTCGGCCAGATCACGGCGGCGCGGGCCGCGGCGCGCGCAGGCCTCGCGCTCGACCCGGGCTTCAACCTCCACCGCTACCGCGTCAACGCGTTGAGCGACAACCCGTCCTACCTCGCCGGACGCGAGCGCAGTTGCGAGGGCATGCGGCTAGCCGGGGTGCCGGAAAGCTAAATTGGACGCACCCGGGTCGCATTCCCCGCGAGGGATCGCGGATCGCGCTGCGCGTCACTCAAGCCCAAACCGGACGCCGGCGCGCGCCAGCCCGCCGGCGAGCCCGATCGGGGTGCCGTCGGCACGCCAGCAGGCGGCGCCGGTCAATGCGCCGTCATCGCCGAACTGGATCGCATTCATGCCGCCGGCGACCGTCGCCACCGGCGCGACCTTGTGACCCCATGACGCGAGCTCGGCACGGACAGCATCCGGGATCGCGAATTCGACCTCGAGCGCGTTGCCTTCGGTCCAGACTCGCGGCGCCTCCACAGCTTCCTGCAGGCTCATGCCGTGATCGATCAGATTGAGCAGCGCCTGCAACGCGCTCGGAAATATCCGCTTTCCGCCGGGCAGGCCGAGCGCATAGACGAGCTTGCCGCCGCGCAGCGCCATCATCGGCGACATCGAGGTAGTGACGCGCTTGCCCGGCGCGAGTGACAGCGCATGGCCGGGGCGGGGATCGTAGAGATTCATGTAGTTGTTGGGCAGGACGCCAAGGCCGGGGATCAGGAATTTGGCGCCGAACAGGTTGTTGATGGTTTGCGTGGTCGCGACCACGTTGCCCATCGCATCCGCCGCCGTCATATGGGTCGTATGGGCGCTTTCGAGTTGAGCCACGCCCGCGCCCCATCGCTGCGCGCGCCGCGTATCGATCGCATCGCGTCGTTCGCGCGCATATTCCTTCGAGGTCAGCCGGGTCACCGGCACCCCTACGAAATCCGGATCGCCGCTCGCGGCTGCGCGATCCGCAAAGGCGATCTTCAGGACCTCGGCAAGCAGATGGATCGTCTCGGCGGTACCGAAGCCCTTCGCGGCGATGTCATAGCCTTCGAGGATGTTCAGCATCTGCGCGATGTGGACGCCGGAGGCGGCGGGCGGCGGCGGGCCGAGGATCTCCCAGCCGCGATACTCGGCTCGTACCGGCGCCCGCTCGACGGTCCTGTAGGAAGTGAGGTCATCGCGCGTGATGAAGCCGCCACGCGCCTTCATATAGTCCACCAGGATATCGCCGAGCGGGCCGCCATAGAGCGCCGCCTCGCCGTGCTTCGAAATGTGGGTAAGCGTCTCCGCATATTCGGACTGCACCACGCGCTCGCCGGCGTTCAGCGGCTTGCCATCCGGCAGGTAGATCGCCGAGATCGGTTTGTCCTTGAGCATTACCTCCGCGCTGTCGGAGATGCACTCGTGCAGATAGGGCGTGGCCGCATAGCCACGCGAAGCGTGCCTGATCGCAGGCTGCATGACGTCGGCAAGGCTCATGGTTCCGAACCTGTGCAATGTCTCGCACCAGGCCTTCAGCGAGCCCGGGGTCGCGACCGCCTTCGGGCCATTGAGATTTTCATCGTCGATGGTGTCGAACACGTCATGGGCCGAGCCCGGCTTGGATCGGTAGGTATCAGGCCGGACGGCACGCGGAACGCTGCTTTGGCCGTCGATGAAGCGATGAGTGCCGTCGGCCAGCCGGATATGCGCCATGCCGCCGCCGATGATGCCGACCATCATCGGCTCGACCACGGTCAGCGTGAACAGTGTCGCGATCGCCGCATCGATGGCGTTGCCACCGGCGGCGAGCATTTCCGCACCTGCCGCCGACGCCAAAGGATGATTGCTGACCACCATGCCGCGACTGCCCGCCGCCGGCCGCTTCTGACACTTGAACGTCGTGCCGGCGCGATCCCGCCAATTACCGATCATGGATTTGTTGCTCCCCGATATTTATTTTTGGCATTTCGGGCACCAGAAGGTCGAGCGCCCGTTTTGGGTAAAGCGCCGGACTATCCCGCTGCACCCGGCGGTGTGGCATTTCTCGCCTTCGCGGTCGTACACCTGAAACGAATGCTGGAAATAGCCGAGTTCGCCGGACGTCTGGCGATGGTCACGCAGCGACGACCCGCCGGCCTTGATGGCCTGATTCAAGACCGCATGGATCGCGGTGACCAACCGCTTGGAATGATCGGTCGGCTCGGCCTTCCGGGTGGCCAGCGTCGCGGCCAGCCGACGCGGCGACAGCTGCGACCGGAACAGCGCCTCGCAGACATAGATGTTGCCGAGCCCTGCGACCACGCGCTGATCGAGCAATGCCGCCTTCAGGCTGGTCTTCTTGTTGGCGCAGGAACGCGCCAACATGGCCGCGTCGAATTCGTTGCCGAGCGGTTCGGGGCCGAGCCCGCTCAGCAGCGGCTCTTGGTCGATGGCATTGCGGGCGATGATCTTCATGTAGCCGAAACGGCGCGGATCGTTGAAGACCACGGCCGCGCCCGATGACATGTGGAGCACCACATGATCGTGAGCACGATCGTCACTGCGCGGGTGGAGGAATTTGCCCGGCGTTTTCTCGTCGCTGTCGTCGACGACACGGAACGAGCCCGACATGCCCAGGTGCATCAGCAGCACGTCGCCCGAGGCAAGATCGGCCAGCAGGTATTTCGCCCGACGCCCGAGCCCGGTCACGGTCTGACCTTCAAGCCGCGCGACGAAGTCCCTCTGGAACGGGAACCGGAGGTCTTTGCGCCTCGCCTCTGCGCGGACGATCTTCGATCCTTCCATGGCCGGCTGCAGGCCGCGCCGGACGGTCTCGACTTCGGGCAGTTCGGGCATTGAGGTCATTCACCTTCTGGACGTGACGTGATAGCGCCATTGTGGCGGGCGCGCTATGGTCCGCTTGGGGCCCCTTTTTCCGAAGTTCGCATAGCCGCGCGGCGCCTACTGTACGAACTTCGGAAAAGTCGGAGGCGCCGGCAAATTTACGGTCCTGGCGCCGCTGATCGAAGCTGCAGCAAATTCTGCAACAACTTCAGATCGGCGGACCAGCGGAGATGACTTGATGGATCGGCCCGACCAAACCACACATTTTGGCTTCAGGGATGTCCCCCTGGGCGACAAGCAGACGCTGGTGAACGATGTGTTCCACAGCGTGGCACAGCGCTACGACCTGATGAACGATCTGATGTCGGCGGGGCTGCATCGCGTCTGGAAGGACGTGATGATCAATGCACTCAATCCGCCGCGCGGCGATACGCCATTTGCGCTGCTTGACGTGGCCGGCGGCACCGGCGACATCGCCTTTCGCGCGGCGAAGGCGGCGGGTAGCGGCTTTCGCGCCACGGTCTGCGACATCAATTCCGACATGCTCTCGGTCGGCCGGGCGCGCGCCGCGTTGCGCGGCCTCGACGATCGTGTGGCTTTCGTCGAGGGCAATGCCGAGGCATTGGCGTTTCCCGACGGCGCCTTCGACGCCTACACCATCGCCTTCGGCATTCGCAACGTGCCGCGCATCGATGCGGCGCTCGGCGAAGCGTTCAGGGTGCTGAGGCCCGGCGGCCGGTTTCTGTGCCTGGAATTTTCTACCGTCGACGTGCCCGGCCTCGATCGGATTTACGACCTGTTTTCGTTCAAGGTAATCCCTCCGCTCGGTCGCGCCGTTACCGGCGATGCGGAATCCTATCGCTACCTCGTGGAATCGATCCGCAAGTTTCCCAGGCCGAATGCGTTCGCCGAGATGATCCGGGCCGCCGGGTTTTCGCGGGTGTCCTCGCAGAGCCTTTCCGGCGGCATCGTGGCGCTGCATTCGG
This sequence comes from uncultured Alphaproteobacteria bacterium, assembly GCA_963756215.1. Lineage (GTDB taxonomy): Bacteria > Pseudomonadota > Alphaproteobacteria > Rhizobiales > Xanthobacteraceae > Bradyrhizobium. The sequence goes on from CAVWMY010000013.1 coordinate 257,737, forward strand.
GCTGGCGCTTGTGATTTCTGCACTGACGCACATCGCGCGACTAGCCCGCGCCGGTTTCGTGTTCGCGCGCGAAGGCGTGTTCGGCGTGGTCGATCCGAGCCTGGTGCCCGCTCCGGGACAACTCGCGCTTCGCCTTGCACGGCTGGTCGAGCGCCCGGGCGTCAAGTCCGGCCCACGCCTGTCGCGTGCGCTGACGCGGCTGGGACCGGCCTATCTCAAGCTCGGGCAATTTCTCGCCACCCGTCCGGATGTGGTCGGCGTGATGATGGCGCGTGACTTGGAAAGCCTGCAGGATCGGCTACCGCCGTTTTCGCAAGCAGAGGCCGAGGCCGTGATCACGGCGTCGCTGGAACGCCCGGTGGCGCAGGCTTTCGTGCATCTTGGTCCCGCGGTCGCCGCCGCCTCGATCGCACAGGTGCATCGCGGCGAAACCGAACAGAACGGCGTGCGCACGCCGGTCGCGGTGAAGGTGCTCCGGCCCAACGTCGCCGCACGCTTTCGCCGCGACCTCGGCGATTTCTTCTTTGTCGCGCACAATGCGGAAGCCCATTCGGCCGAAGCCCGCCGGCTACGGCTGATTGAAGTCATCAATACGATGTCGCGTTCGGTAGCGATGGAGATGGACCTTCGGCTGGAAGCTGCCGCGCTGTCCGAAATGGCCGAAAACACCCGGGACGATCCTGATTTTCGCGTTCCAAAAGTGGATTGGGACCGTACCACGCACAATGTGCTCACGATGGAATGGATCGACGGCATCGCGCTGAACGACCATGCGCGACTGAAACAGTCGCAGGTCGACCTGCCCGACCTCGGTCGCAAGGTGATCCAGAGTTTCCTGCGCCACGCGCTGCGGGACGGCTTCTTCCATGCCGACATGCATCCTGGAAATCTGTTCCTCGACGATGCCGGGCGGCTGGTTGCAGTCGACTTCGGCATCATGGGGCGGCTTGGCTTGAAGGAGCGTCGCTTTCTGGCCGAGATACTCCTGGGGTTCATCACCCGCGATTATCGTCGTGTCGCCGAGGTGCATTTCGAGGCCGGCTATGTTCCGGGGCATCATTCGGTGGAGAATTTCGCGCAGGCGATCCGCGCGATCGGCGAGCCTATCCACAATCGCACCGCTGAAGAAATCTCGATGGCGAAGCTCTTGACGCTCCTGCTTGAGGTCACCGGCCTGTTCGACATGCGGACTCGGCCCGAGTTGATTCTTTTGCAAAAGACCATGGTCGTGGTCGAAGGCGTCGCGCGCAGCTTCGATCCAAAACTCGACATCTGGAAGGTCGCCGACCCCGTGGTCCGCGAATGGATCGAGCGCAATCTCGGCCCGATCGGACGCGTCCAGGGCGCAATGGCCGGCGCCGGAGAGCTCAGCCGCGTGCTGACGGGGCTGCCGGCGATCGCCGCGCGATCAGTCGCCGTGCTCGAGCAACTGGAAACCATGACCCGGGAAGGGTTGGCGCTGGCGCCGGCGACCATTGCCGCGATGAGTCAGGCCGAAGCCCGCAGGAGCCGATGGCGCACCGTGGCGCTGTGGGTGATCGCGGGGACCTTTATCGCTATTTTGTTCGCCATCCGGCAGATATGATTGCAACGCAATCACTTTGTGATAGCGTTGCTAGCAATACTCCCGGAAACCAGAATGGCCAGCCTGACCATCCGAAAACTCGACGACGCCATCCGCGACGAGCTGAGGCTCCGAGCTGCGCGTAACGGCCGCTCGGTCGAAGATGAGGTGCGGGTGATCCTGCGCGAGGCGTCGCGCAACCACCCGGACCCGGCCGCCAATCCTTCGGCGCCGGCCGAATCTCGCGCCCCGCTCGTCGCCGCTACCGAGTCTGCGCGGGTCACCTTGATCATCGGCGGCGGTATCGCCGCCTACAAGGCGCTCGACCTGATCCGGCGGATCAAGGAGCGTCACATTCGCGTTCGCTGCGTGTTGACCACGGCGGCACAGCAATTTGTCACCCCGCTCGCCGCCAGCGCACTCTCGAACGAACGCGCCTTTACCGACCTGTTCGACCCCGCGAGCGAGTTCGACGCCGGTCACATCCGCCTCGCGCGTGACTGCGACCTGATCGTGGTCGCGCCGGCGACCGCCGATCTGATGGCGAAAATGGCGCAGGGGCACGCCGACGATCTCGCCACCGCGATCCTGCTGGCAAGCAACCGGCCGATTCTGCTGGCGCCGGCGATGAACCCGCTGATGTGGAACAACGCCGCCACCCGACGCAACGTCGCCCAGCTCCAGCGCGACGGCGTCGTCATGATCGGCCCCAACGCCGGCGACATGGCCGAGGCCGGCGAGGCTGGCGTCGGCCGGATGGCCGAGCCCCTGGAAATAGCGTCGGCCGCCGACCGATTGCTGCGTCCGCCGCAGCTGCGGCCGCTCGCGGGCAGACAAGTCCTGATCACCGCGGGCCCGACGCACGAGCCGATCGACCCGGTGCGCTACATCGCCAACCGCTCCTCCGGCAAACAGGGCTATGCCATCGCGGCCGCGGCGCAGGCCGCCGGCGCCGACGTTACCCTGATCTCGGGCCCGGTCGAACTCCGCGACCCCGCCGGCGTGACGGTGATCCGGGTGGAATCCGCGCGCGAAATGCTCGACCGGGTAGAGGCGGCACTGCCGGCGGATGTTGCGATTTTCGCGGCCGCGGTCGCCGACTGGCGTGTGGCCCATGAGGGCGGGCAGAAGCTGAAGAAAACCGAAGCCGGCCTGCCGCCGCTGCAGCTGGTGGAGAATCCCGATATCCTGGCAACGGTTTCGAAACTGAGGGAGCGCCGGCCGAAACTGGTGATCGGTTTCGCCGCCGAGACCGAGCACCTGATCGACAACGCCAAGGCCAAGATCGCGCGCAAGGGCTGCGACTGGATCGTTGCCAACGACGTCTCGCCGGCGACGGGCGTCATGGGCGGAGACCGCAATACGGTTCACCTGCTGAGGCGCGAAGACCCGGTCGATGGACCCGATGTCGCCATCGAATCCTGGCCGGTCATGACCAAGGCGCAGGTCGCAACCGAACTGGTGGCGCGGATTGCGAAGACTTTCACTTAAAGGTGGAGTGGCTCGCCACCCCGCTTTATCTCAATATTTGAGCATGATCTTTTCGGAAAACCGGTGTCCACTTTTCCGGATCATGCGCTGAACAACCACGGAGCAACCATCGTGAACGCCCTTATCGAGGTCGAGATCCGGCAATTGCCGCATGGCGAAGGCCTGGCATTGCCGGCCTATCAGACCGCGCATGCCGCAGGGCTCGATCTGCAGGCCGCCGTGCCGGAAGCCGCGCCGCTGACGCTCGGGCCCGGAAAATACGGCCTCGTCCCCACCGCACTAACCATCGCGCTGCCGCCCGGCTATGAGGCGCAAGTCCGTCCCCGCTCCGGCCTCGCGGCCAAGCACGGCGTCACGGTGTTGAATGCGCCGGGCACGGTGGACGCGGACTATCGCGGCGAGATCGGCGTTCTTCTGATCAACCACGGCGACGTGCCGTTTCACATCCGGCGCGGCGAGCGGATCGCGCAGATGGTGATCGCCCCCGTGGCGCGCGTAGAGCTGGTTCCCGCGACGTCCCTTTCCGCCACCCAGCGCGGCAGCGGCGGTTTCGGTTCTACCGGACGTTAGCGCGGAAAAGCCCCGACCCATTTTCGTAAAAGTCGCGGCTTTTTCCCGAAGGGTTTTTGCGTTCACGGTCTGGACTCTTACCCGCTGACTCCCGATGGGGTTATTGTCATTCGATTCGCGAACGGCGGGTTCGGGCCGTGCGCAAAGTCGTGCGGTTTTGGGGCAAACATGTCAGGCGTGATCGAGTCGATACGTCGGACGCTGCTGTCGTGCACATCACTGGCGCGCAACGGCCTGATCGGCTTTGGCGCCACCCTAGTCTCGGCTACGCCAGGTCATGCCGGCGATCTACCACTCCTGAACGGAATTTCGAGTCTGTTTGAGCTGAACCATCAGGAATTCGCAGTACTCACGACGGCGCTGGCGCTCCTCGGCTTTACGGTGGTGGCGGCAATCCTGTTGATGCGGACGCGGGTGCGCGCGGCCAAGAATGAGGCGCGGCTACGCGCCGATATTCAGGGCCTGCAGATCGAGGCCGACCGCTTCCGCGCGCTTTTGTTTGCCGAACCACAGATCCTGATCTCGTGGGCGGCGGGCGACAATCGTCCGCAAATCAGCGGCGACGTCTCGCTGCTGACGTCGCAGGATTCACAGGCCCATCCCCCGCAACGCATCCTGGCTTTCGGAACATGGTTGCCGCCCGAACCGGCCCTGAGGATGGATCATGCGGTCGACGCATTGCGCGAGGCCGGTGAGGGTTTTCTGCTCAACCTCACCAGTTCGAACGGCCACGCCTTCGAGGCCATGGGCCGCGCCATCGGCGGCCAAGCCATTGTCCGGATTCGCGAACTCGGCGGCTTGCGCCGCGAACTCGCTGAAACCAACCTCCGGCACAAAGCGCTGCACGAAGAAACCGAAATGCTGCGCGGGTTTGCCGCCGCCGCGCCCTGGCCGATCTGGACCAAACGCGCCGACGGAGGCCTCAACTACGTCAACGCCGCCTACGCACGCGCCACGGAAGCGCTCGGCGTCGCCGATGCAATCGATCGCGACGTCGGCTTGCTCGATAGCGCCGACCGCATCGACATGGAACGCGCCCTGAATGGCGCGGCTGCGTTTACGGCGCGGCTGCCGATCGTGATCGGCGGCGAGCGGCGCATCTACGACGTTCACGCGCTGAACGTCGAGGGCGGCAGCGCCGGCATCGCGATCGACGCCAGCGAACCGGCGGCACTACGCGCCGCGCTGGTGCGGATGGCGGAAGCGCACCGGCGCACCCTCGACCAGTTGTCGTCCGGCGTCGCCGTATTCGACGGCCAGCGGCGGCTCGCCTTCTACAACGATTCCTATCGTCGCCTGTGGGACCTCGACCACGTATTCCTCGACAACACCCCCGACGATTCGAGCGTTCTCGACCGGCTTCGCGCCGCGCGCAAGCTGCCGGAGCAGCCGGACTTCCGCGCCTGGAAGGCCAAGCTGCATGAGGCCTACCGCGCAGTCGAACCCGAGAAAGACACCTGGTACCTGCCCGACGGCCGCGCGGTGAGTGTCGTCACCACCCCCAATCCGGAAGGCGGCGTCACCTATCTGTTCGACGACGTCACCGAAAGCCTCGATCTGGCGCGGCGGTTTGACGGCCTGATCCGGGTGCAGCGCGAAACCCTCGACAACCTCACCGAGGCGGTCGCCGTGTTCGGCAGCAACGGCCGCGCACAATTGTTCAATCCGGCATTTGCCACGATGTGGAAACTGTCGCCCGAGGCGCTGCAGCAACAGCCGCATATCGAGACCGTCGAAGCCTGGTGTCGGCCGCTGTTCGACGACGGTAATGCCTGGCGCACGCTTCGGGAGGCCATCACCGCGATCGAAAACCGCGCCGAGGTATTGCTGAAGCTGGAGCGGCGGGATGGGAGCGTGCTTGACTGCATGACCACGCCGCTGCCTGACGGCGCCACCATGCTGACGTTCCAGGACATCACCGACACCGAAAATGTCGAACGCGCACTGCGGGAGCGCAACGAGGCGCTGGAAGCGGCCGACCAGATGAAGGTCGATTTCGTCCACCACGTCTCCTACGAACTGCGCTCTCCGCTCACCACCATCATCGGCTTCGCGCATCTGTTGACCGATCCCACCACCGGCCCGCTGATGCCGAAACAGGCCGAGTATCTCAACTACATCACCGCCTCGACCAGCGCACTGCTCGCCCTGATCAGCAACATCCTCGATCTCGCCACCATCGACGCCGGCGCGATGACGCTCGAGCTTGGACCCGTCGACATCCGTAGGACCATCGAGGCGGCGGCCGAGGGCATCCAGGATCGCCTCGCCACCGACCGCATCGAACTCAGGGTCGACACGGATCCGGGCATCGGCGAATTCACCGGCGACGGCAACCGCGTCAAACAGGTGTTGTACAATCTCCTGGCCAATGCCGTCGGGTTCTCGCCGCAAGATACCGCCATCACCATCAGTGCTCGGCGCACCGAGCACAGCGTCGTCTTCCGCGTCACCGATTCGGGACCGGGAATTTCGCCTGACGTCAAGGACAAGGTGTTCGACTGGTTCGAGAGCCATTCCAACGGTTCGCGGCATCGTGGCGCAGGCCTCGGGCTGTCGCTGGTGCGCTCCTTTGTCGAACTGCACGGAGGGAAGGTGCGCGTGGACTCGATCGTCGGCAGGGGCACGACCGTGACGTGCGACTTCCCGATCGATCAGGCCGCGCATCGCAACGCCGCGGAATGACGGAACCCGTCACAATCTCGCTGGCGCTGGCGAACGAGACGGCGACCGCCGATCTGATGGCCGACCTGGCGCTGCTGATCGGCCCCGGGGATGTCATCACGCTTTCGGGCGACCTCGGTGCCGGGAAAACCGCCGCGGCACGAGCCTTGATCCGCTATCTCGCCGGCGACGAAGCGGTCGAGGTTCCCAGTCCGACCTTCACGTTGGCGCAAACCTACGACCTGCCGTCCTACCAGCTGGTCCATGCCGACCTCTACCGGGTCAATGATCCCGCGGAACTCGAAGAGATCGGGTTATCGCCGTTGCCCGAGGCCACCGTCGCGTTGATCGAATGGCCCGAGCGCGCTCCTGACGCGCTCCCCGCGGATCGCATCGACATCGCGCTCAGCCATCGAGCGGCGCTCGGATCGGCCGCCCGCGCCGCCGAGATCACCGGCCACGGCAAAGCTGCAGCACAGGTCACGCGGCTGCAGACGCTCCGTCAGTTCCTCGCAGATGCCGGCTATGCCGATGCCAGACGTCAACGCATGGCCGGCGACGCGTCGACGCGTTCCTATGCCCGGCTGATCCGCGACGATGATGTCTTCATCCTGATGAACTCGCCGCGGCGGCCGGATGGACCGCCGGTCTATGACGGCAAGTCATACAGCGCGGCCGTACACTTGGCCGAGGACGTCAAGCCGTTCGTCGCCATCGCCAACGGCTTGCGTGAACGCGGCTTCTCCGCGCCTGCGATCCATCACGCCGATCTCGATGCGGGATTGCTCATCACCGAGGATTTCGGCAGTGAAGGTTTTGTCGAAAACGACCCGCCGCAGCCTATCCCCGAGCGGTACCAGGCCGCGACCGACATGCTGGCAGCGCTGCATCGCGAACCGCTGCCCGAAGCACTGCCTCTGACGACGCAGGCGAGCTACGTTATCCCCGCATTCGACACCGATGCGTTGCTGGTCGAGGTCGGCCTGATGCTCGAATGGTACCTGCCGGACCGCGGCACGGCACCGAGCGAGAGCGCGCGCGCGGAATTCGTCGCCATGTGGCGCGACCTGCTGGCCAAGCACGCCGCCGGGCCCGCCACGATGCCCAGGGCAATGAACAGGACCTGGGTGTTGCGCGATTTTCATTCGCCCAACCTGATCTGGCTTGGCGACCGGTCCGGGACCGCCCAGGTGGGCATCATCGATTTCCAGGACGCGGTCCTGGGACCTGCCGCCTACGATATGGTGTCGCTGTTGCAGGATGCTCGGATCGACGTGCCCGAGCAGCTCGAGCTGGCGCTGCTGATGCGCTACATCAAGGCGCGGCGCGCCGATGATGCGGCGTTCGATGCGGCGCAGTTCGCCGAGCTTTACGCCGTCATGTCGGCGCAGCGCAACACGCGCTTGCTGGGGACCTTTGCGCGGCTGAACCGGCGCGACGGTAAGCCGCAATACCTGCGTCATCAGCCCCGCATCTGGACCTATCTCAGCCGCTCGCTGGCCCATCCGACGCTGGCGCGGTTCCGGGAGTGGTATGCGGCCAATGTCCCGCCACCAGCCGGGTGATTTACCGCCCGTTAGCCCAAGCCGCCCTAGGCTGCAGCTGACGCCGGCTCGCGAAGGGCGGGCGGCTGCTTGAGGAAGGACCACGGCCATGGTGGCGGAACGGCGCAAGGGCGAGCGCGTCACGTTCGAACGCGGAATCGCGGCGCACATGATGGGCATCGACGGTACCTGGCGGCGCGATTGCAGGATGGAGGATGTGTCGGAAACCGGTGCAAAACTCACCGTCGAGGGCTCCGTCGAGGGATTGCACCTCAAGGAATTCTTCCTGCTGCTTTCCTCCACCGGGCTGGCCTACCGCCGTTGCGAATTGTCCTGGGTCAACGGCGATCAAATCGGCGTCACGTTTCTGAAACCCGGCGACAAAAAGAAGAAATCCTCCAAACATGGGGCAACCCAGGACGCGGAGGGCTAAATCGCCGGCCGGCCGGTCGCACAACCGTCACGTCGGCCCGCTATGGCGATGATCTACCAGCGATGCGGTATCCAAATCGCCGTGCTATGATCGTGTTACTTTGAACGGCTTGCGTCCACTGAGTGCAAACCCGGAAACCGCTTTTTGCGGCCGATACTCTGGAACCGAAGACTCCTGATATGTCCGCTCATCCCACCAAAGCCATGGTCCTCGCCGCCGGCCTCGGGCTGCGCATGCGCCCCCTGACCGACCACATGCCCAAGCCGCTGGTGCGCGTGGCGGGCCGGACGCTGCTTGATCACGTGCTCGATAAGCTCGGCGAAGCCGGAGTCAGCGAAGCCATCGTCAACGTGCATTACCTGCCGGACCAGATCATCGACCACGTCGCCGGGCGCACCAGGCCACGCGTTATCATTTCCGACGAGCGCGACGTCGTGCTCGGCACCGGCGGCGGTGTCGTCAAGGCGCTGCCGTTGCTCCGCGCGGCGCCGTTTTTCCACGTCAACGCGGATACCTTGTGGATCGACGGCGTGCGGACCAATCTCGCGCGGCTGGCGGAAGCCTTCGACCCCGCGCGTATGGATATCCTGCTTCTGATGGCGCCGACGACGAGCAGTATCGGCTATGGCGGCCGCGGCGACTACGCCATGCTGCCCGACGGCGCCCTGCGCAAACGCAAGGAGCATCAGGTGGTTCCGTTCGTCTATGCCGGCGCGGCGATCATTTCACCGTCGCTATTCGCCGATGCCCCTGCCGGCGAGTTTTCGCTGACGAAGATGTTCGATCGCGCCAACGAGCAGGAGCGATTGTTCGGGCTGCGGCTGGATGGCGTCTGGATGCATGTCGGCACGCCCGACGCGGTGCATGCGGCGGAAGAGGCTTTCCTGGAAAGCGTGGCCTGAGTTCAGGCCCGGCGAATAGAAATCGCACCAGAAATCTACCCATGCCATGATGGGCCCTGACCCGCGAATCAGGAAGTCCATGCGCGTTTTCAGCGTCCCCGTCTCCGTGCCGTTTTTGCGTACCGTCATTGCCGCGCTGGTTGACGGCAGACTGATCGGCGGCTTCGAGGCCCGGGCCAATCCGGAGCGGCTGGCGCAGGCGACGCTCTATTTGCCGACGCGACGCGCCGGCCGCATGGCGCGGGAGATCTTCCTCGAAGAGTTAAAAACCGACGCTGCGATTTTGCCGCGCATCGTCGCGCTGGGCGACATCGACGAGGACGAACTGGCCTTTGCGCAGGCGGCTTCACCGGCACTGACCGCCCTGGATACGCCGCCGGCGATGGAGGGCCTGCAGCGCCGGCTATTGCTGGCGCAATTGATCGCCTTGTGGGCCAGGCAAATCCGACCGGACGACCCTCTGCAGGCGCCGTTGGTGACGGGCGGCCCCGAATCGACGCTCGCGCTGGCCGACGATCTGGCGCGGCTGATGGATGACATGGTCACGCGCAAGGTCGCGTGGAGCGCGCTCGACGGGTTGGTGCCGGACGCCCTCGACCAATATTGGCAACTGACCCTGCAATTTCTGAAAATCGCCCGCGAGACGTGGCCCGCGATCATCGGTGAGCGCGGCAAAATCGAGCCAGCCGCGCGGCGCGACCTGCTGATTGACGCGGAAGCTGCACGGCTGACCGCCCATCACGACGGTCCGGTGATCGCGGCGGGCTCGACCGGCTCGATGCCGGTGACGGCGAAGTTCCTCCATGCCGTCGCCACCTTGCCGAACGGCGCGGTGGTGCTGCCGGGCCTCGATACCGATCTCGACGACGCGGCGTGGCGGTTGATCGGAGGTATCCGTAACGCAGCAGGTCAATTCACGACGGCGCCGGCCTCCAACCATCCGCAGTTTGCGATGCATGCGCTGCTGCAGCAATTCGGGATCGAGCGCGGCGACGTCGAAATTCTGGGCGAGCCGTCGCCATACGGCCGCGACGTTCTGGCCTCCGAGGCGATGCGGCCCTCGAATGCCTCGGCGCAGTGGCACCGGCGTCTGGCGCAGCCGGACATCGTTGCAAGGATCGCGCGCGGCATGCGCGAACTCGCGGTGATCGCGGCAGCCAATCCGGAAATGGAAGCGCTGGCGATCGCGGTCGCGATGCGCGAGGCGCGACATCTCGGCAAGTCGGCGGCGCTGGTAACGCCGGATCGCGCCTTGGCGCGACGCGTGATGGCCGCGCTCGATCGCTGGAATCTTGTTTTCGACGATTCCGGCGGTGACGCGCTGATGGACGTGTCGGCCGGAATTTTCGCGCGGCTCGCTGCCGAAGCCGCCGCGAAGGCATTAGAGCCGCCGACCCTGTTGGCGCTGTTGAAGCATCCGCTGTGCCGGCTGGGCGGCGCGCCGGGCGCCTTCACCGACGCCGTCGCGACGCTCGAGTTGGCTCTGCTGCGCGGCACCCGGCCGCCGCCGGGCAGCGGCGGGCTGGCACAGGAATTTACCCGCTTCCGCGCGGAACTCGGCAAGCTGCGGCGCCGCGAACCTTCCGCGCTGCACGTCAGAGAGCCGCGGGCCAGGCTCGGCAACGAAGAACTGGATCGCGCGCAAGCGCTGATCGATGAATTGCGGGCCGCGTTCGCCCCGATCGAGCGCCTCGCACGGTCGCATCCGCATGATTTTGCCGCGCTCGCCGCCGGGCATCGCGATCTCTTGATGGCGCTGTCGCGCGACCCGCACGGCGTGGCGCTCGCGTTCGAAGGTCATCAGGGATTGGCGCTGGCGGCCGCCTTCGACGACCTGCTTGGCGACCAGTCGCCGAGTGGCCTGCTGGTCGACGTCAACGATTATCCACAAGTGTTCCAGACCGCGTTCAGTGATCGCGTGGTGCGGCGACCGGAGGTCGCGAACGCGCAGCTGCGAATTTATGGTCCGCTGGAAGCGCGGCTGACCCAGTCCGACCGCGTCATCCTCGGCGGCTTGGTCGAGGGCGTCTGGCCGCCCGCCCCGCGGGTCGATCCGTGGCTGAGCCGTCCGATGCGGCATGCGCTCGGCCTCGATTTGCCGGAGCGACGCATCGGCCTGTCGGCGCACGACTTCGCGCAGTTGCTCGGCAACGACGAGGTCATCCTCAGCCACGCCGCGAAAGTCGGTGGCGCGCCGGCGGTGGCGTCACGTTTTTTGCACAGACTGGAAGCGGTCGCCGGTGACGAACGCTGGAAGGCCGCGATTGCGGCAGGCGAACATTACGTTCGCTTTGCTGGCGAACTGGACCGGCCCGACAAGATCGAACCGATCCGGCAACCCGAACCCCGGCCGCCGCGCGCCGCCCGACCCTTGAGGCTGTCGGTCACCGCGATCGAGGACTGGTTGCGCGATCCTTACACGATCTACGCAAAGCATATCCTGCGGCTCGAGCCGCTCGATCCCGTCGATATGCCGCTGTCAGCCGCCGATCGCGGTTCGGCGATCCACGACGCGCTGGGCGAATTCACACAGACTTTCGCAACCGCGCTTCCAGACGACCCCGCGCTGGCGTTGCGCCGCATCGGTCAAAAATACTTCGCGCCGCTGATGGAGCGCCCCGAGGCCCGCGCGTTGTGGTGGCCACGGTTTCAGCGCATCGCTGCGTGGTTTGCCGGCTGGGAAACCAGCCGTCGCCACCATCTCAGTGCCATCGTCGCCGAAATCAGCGGCGCCATTACGATTCCGCTGGATGACGAGCGCACGTTTACGCTGTCGGCCCGCGCCGACCGGATCGAACGCCGCCGAGATGGCACTTACGCGATCCTCGATTACAAGACCGGGCAACCGCCGACCGGAAAACAGGTCCGGATGGGACTGTCGCCGCAACTCACGCTGGAAGCGGCCATGCTGCGCGAAGGCGGCTTCGAAAACATTCCGGCGGATAGTTCGGTCGGCGAAATCGGCTACGTCCGGCTTAGCGGCAACAACCCGCCGGGCGAACAGAAGCCGCTGGAACTCAAGGTCAGGCCCGGCGATCAACCGCAATCTCCCGACGATGCCGCCGACTATGCGCGGCAACAGCTCGAAACATTGATACGCCGCTTCGAAAGCGAGACCGAGCCCTATACCTCGCTCAATTTGTCGATGTGGTCGAACCGCTACGGCAACTATGACGACCTCGCCCGCATCAAGGAATGGTCCGCCGCCGGCGGATTGGGGATCGAAGAATGGTAAAGGCCCCGCGATCGATCCCCGACGCCGTCCGCGCCGCGCAAGCAAGGGCGTCGGACCCCGCGTCGTCCGCCTTCGTCTCCGCCAATGCCGGATCGGGCAAGACCCACGTACTTGTCCAGCGGGTGATCCGGCTGTTGCTCAGCGACGTGCCGCCGGAAAAGATTCTCTGCATCACCTTCACCAAGGCGGCCGCCGCCAATATGGCGGAGCGGGTATTCTCCACCCTCGGCCATTGGGTCACACTTGACGACGATGCGCTGGACGCAGCGATCCGCGAGGCGGGAATATCGCGCCCGGACGAGCGTTTGAGGCTGCGCGCACGCGAACTGTTTGCCAGCGCGCTGGAAACGCCGGGCGGGCTGAAAGTACAAACCATCCACGCGCTCTGCACGAGGCTGCTGCAGCAATTTCCATTCGAGGCCAATGTACCCGCGCGCTTCCAGGTGCTCGATGATCGCGACCAGAACGAAATGATGGAACGCGCCAATCTCGCGGTGCTGCTCGAGGCCTCGCGCGATCCCGAAAGCCCGGCCGGGCGCGCGCTGAATATCGCGATGGCAAGCGCTGCCGATGTCACCTTCAAGGATGTGGTGCGGGAGGCCTGCCTCAGCCGCGATCACTTCATGGCCTGGACCGATTCCGTGGGACATGCCGACAACGCGGCCGCGCAGATGTCGGCGGCGCTCGGGGTCGCTGCCGGCGATCGCATCGAGGACGTCGAGCGTTCGATCGTCGATGGGGCGCATTTGCCACGATCGCGTTGGGAGGAGATTGCCCTCATCCTCGACCGCGGCAGCAAGACCGATCAGGAGCAGGCCGCACGGCTTCGGCAGGCGCTGGTGTCGAGCGACAGTGCACAAGTCGACGCCTATCTGTCCGTTTTCCTTACCGACGCCGATCGCACGCCCCGCAAATCGGTGGTGACTAAGAACTTTGGACGAGACAATCCGGCCACCGCTTGCTTGTTCGACCAGGAGAGCTTCCGCCTCAGCTCGCTGATCGAAAAGCGGCGCGCGATCATCACCCGCGACCGCAGCCAGGCGTTGCTCTGCATCGCGACCGCGGCGGCGGCGAACTATCGAGGCGAGAAGCAGGCGCGCGGCCTGCTCGACTTCGACGACCTGATCGACAAGACGCTGATCATGCTGGATCGGGTGACCTCCGGTTGGGTGCACTACAAGCTCGATCGCGGCGTCGACCACGTGCTGATCGACGAGGCGCAGGACACCAGTCCCCGACAATGGGACATCGTCGCGCATATCATTTCCGAATTCACCTCGGGCGAGGGCGCGCGCGACGGGGTGATCCGCACGGTGTTCGCGGTCGGCGACGAAAAGCAGTCGATCTTTTCGTTTCAGGGCGCCGCCCCGCGCGAGTTCGACAACCGCCGCAGGGGCCTGCAAAAGAAGTTCATCGATGCCGGGCTGAAATTCGATCCGATCTCCTTCACCTATTCGTTCCGCTCCGGACCGGCGATCCTGCAATCCGTCGATCACGTATTTCGCGACGAGGAAATCTTCAGCAGCATCCATTCCGCCGATATCGGCTATCCCCTGCACAACGCGCTGACTGATGCGGGCCCAAGCCTGATCGATCTCTGGGAGTTGCAGCAGCCCGACAAGAAGGACGATATCGAAGGCTGGCGCGCGCCGTTCGACGGGGTGACGTCGGCAAGTCCGGAAGTGAAGCTTGCCAAGCGCATCCAGGCCGAGATCAGATCGATGGTCGAGGGCGGCACGATGACCGGCAGCCTCGGTGAACGCCGGCGGCTTCGCTATGGCGACGTGCTGGTGCTGGTGCGCCGGCGCGGCAACGCCTTCGACGCCGTGATCCAGGCGCTCAAGCACGCCAATATACCGGTCGCCGGGGCCGACCGGTTGAAGCTCACCGAGCATATCGCGATCATCGACCTGATGAACCTGGCCGACGCATTGCTGTTGCCGCAGGACGATCTGGCGCTCGCGGTGGCGCTGAAGAGCCCGCTGTTCGGCCTTGGCGATGACGACCTGTTCACGCTGGCCTGGCAGCGCAAGGGATCGCTGCGGCAGGCGCTACACCATCACGCGGTGACCTCTGGCCTCTTCAAGGATGCACTCGCGCGCCTCGAGGCGTGTGAGCGCCGCTTTGCGACCGAGACGCCGTTCGCATTTTATGCCTGGCTGCTCGGCGGTGACGGCGGACGGGCGAGGATCCTGCGGCGGCTCGGCCATGAAGCCACCGACGCGCTCGACGAGTTTCTCGAGCTGGCGCTCGGCTACGAGCGCAAAGCCCCGGCCTCGCTGCAGGGCTTCATGGCCTGGCTGCGCGCGGCCGATACCGAAGTGAAGCGCGACATGGAAATCTCTCGCGACGAGGTCCGCGTCATGACGGTGCACGGCGCCAAGGGCCTGGAGGCTCCCGTGGTGTTTCTGGTCGACACCACGACATCGCCTTCCGATACGCAACGTCTGCGGTTGATTCACCTGCCCCAGGGCGCCGCTGCGCCTGATGTGCCCGATGTCGTCATCTGGGCCGGCCGAAAGGCCGACGATCCCAAGGGCGTCGCTGCGGCCCGCGCGGCGATGCTCGATGAGACCGAGGACGAATATCGCCGGCTGCTCTACGTGGCGATGACGCGCGCCGCCGACCGCCTGATCGTCGGCGGCTGCATGCCGGGCAACATGACTTCGGTACGCAAATTCTCCTGGTACGACCTGATCGTCAGAGGCCTCGCCAATTCCGGGTTGCAGTTGCAGGAGATGGAGACCGCCGGCGGCGCCGTGAAACGCTATTCGCGGCCGGAAGATGCCGCCGCTCCAACAATTCCAACGGTGGTCCCGGCGGCCGCCGCGCCGATCGTGTTGCCCTCTTGGTTGCGTATGCCGGCTTTGCCGGAAGCCCCGGTCGAGCCTTTTCTGCGCCCCTCCGATCCGGCCGAGCAGGAGGGTCATCGGGTTCGAACCAGCGAGTCGATACGAGAACGCGCCCGCGCCTTGCAGCGCGGCACGCTGGTGCACCGGCTGCTGCAATCGCTTCCCGACCTCGCCCCAGAGCGCCGCCGCGACGCGGCGCGACGCTATCTCGACCGCAACGCCGACGGGTGGACCGAAGCCGACCGCGCCGCACTGGCGGACGGCGTGCTCGGCCTGATCGACGACCCTCGCTTCGCTGCCCTGTTTGCGCCCGGCAGCCGTGCCGAGGTCTCGATCGTTGGCCGGCTGACGCGGCCAGGACGACCGCCGGCGTTGGTTTCCGGGCAAATCGACCGGCTGGCGGTGACGCCTGGCGAGGTCCTCATCATCGATTTCAAGACCAACCACGCCCCGCCGGGGGAGGCGACCAAGGCACCTTCGGCCTATGTCCGCCAGCTGGCGCTTTACCGCGCGGTGCTGAGCAAGCTTTATCCCGGCCGGATCGTCCGCGCCGCCCTCTTGTGGACCGAAATCCCTGAATTAATGGAGATATCCGCCCCCGCGTTGGACACTGAGCTGGCATCCTATCATGCCGGCTTGACCGAGCTTGACCCGGCAAGACCGCGTTCATAGGTTTGTCCTTAATATCGAGGGCGCGATTCCCAGGCGCGCCGTTTTCCAAACCAAACGAGGTACGTTCCATGTCCGTTGGCAAGGTTTCTGATGCCGATTTCGAAGCCGAAGTGCTCAAGGCGACCGGCCCGGTAGTGGTCGATTTTTGGGCCGAATGGTGCGGCCCCTGCCGCATGATCGCGCCCGCGCTCGAGGAGATCTCCGGCGCGATGGGCGACAAGGTCAAGATCGTGAAGTTGAACGTCGATGAGAGTCCGAAGACGGCCTCGAAATACGGCGTGATGTCGATCCCGACCTTGATGGTCTTCAAGGGCGGCGAGATGGCTTCGCGCCAGGTCGGCGCCGCACCGAAGCAGAAGCTGCAGCAGTGGATCACTTCCGCCGTCTGATCTTCATTCGATAATAATTCGAACTCAACGGCCGGCAAAATGCCGGCCGTTTGCGTTGGGGTGGCGTCCTTGTTGCTTTGGGGAGTGCCGCCCTTGCCGACCTCTGGCCGAAAGGCTGCGCCGAAACCCTCGCGCTCCGCGCTGCCGGGCGCAATGGAGGCGCGTTCCGTCGATGCGATTCCTCGCGGAGACGAATGGCAGTATGAGCCCAAATGGGACGGCTTTCGCTGCCTGCTCTTGCGCAACGGCAATCGAGTCGATCTCTGCTCGAAATCCGGAGAAGACCTCACCCGCTACTTTCCAGAACTGGTCGATGCGGCGCTGAAACTCAGGGCAACCAAATTCCTGCTCGACGGAGAAATCGTCGTGCCCCGGGGGAAGGCGTTCGCGTTCGACGATCTGTTGCAGCGAATTCACCCCGCAGACAGCCGGGTGAGGAAATTGTCGCAGGAAACACCGGCGCTATATCTCGCCTTCGATCTGCTGAGGAACGCGGCGGACAAAAACTTCACCGCGCAACCGCTCGCCAAGCGCCGCCCGGCGCTGGAAAGCTTTGCAAAAAGCCAGTTCAAATCGCACCCGATATTTCGGCTGTCACCCGCGACAACGAGCTACGCGATCGCGAAAAAGTGGCTGGCGCAAGCCGGCGGGGGCTGCGACGGCGTCATCGCCAAGCGCCTCGACCTGGCCTATCAGTCCGGCAACCGCGACGGCATGCAGAAGATCAAGAATTTCCGCAGCGCCGACTGCGTGGTCGGCGGCTTCCGCTACGCCACCAATCAATTGAACGGCAAGAAGGTCGTCGGCTCGCTTTTGCTCGGCCTCTATGATGACGACGGATTGCTGCACCATGTCGGATTCAGTTCCGCCATCAAACAACAGGAAAAGCCTGCACTAACGGCCAAACTTGAACCGCTGATTGCAAAACCGGGATTTACCGGCAACGCGCCGGGAGGACCGAGCCGCTGGTCGACCGATCGTTCCGCGCAGTGGTGTCCGCTGCAGCCGAAACTCGTCGTCGAGATATCTTACGATCATTTCAGCGGCGAGCGGTTTCGCCACGGCACCTCAATCTTGCGCTGGCGTCCGGACAAGGCGCCGAGGCAGTGCACGTTCGAGCAATTGAAACAGAGAGCCGTCGATCCGATGAAGCTGTTGGCGTGAACCATTTTACGGACGTTGCGCGGCGGCTCGCGGCTACCGGATCCAGCCGGTCGCCAGCGCTGACGCCAACTCACGCTGGCCGTTATCGCGCGCCACGGCCGCCATCGCGTCATGGTCGTACGGCACCTGCCGGAAAGTCGCGCGCCAGATACTATCGGCGTTTTCCAGGATCGCGTAGCTTGCGTCCGGCGTGCCGGTCTCCATGACATGCGGAAACGGATGGACATCGCGATAGCCGGGAGAACCGACACTGCCGGGATTGACGACCATGCGCCCGTCGCCAAGCCGGACCGCGCGCGCGATGTGGCTGTGGCCGCAAAGCATCAGCGGCTGCACGATACCCTTGGCGGTATGTTCGATCGCCTCAAGCGAGGCCATCCGAACCGTGCCGTCCGGAAGAACGGTCTCCAGCCAATAGACCTCATCGCTGTCAGGCGTCGCGTGACAGATGAAGACCTGATCGCGGAATACTTGCGTCGGGGGCACGGTGCGCAGCCAATCGAGGTGACGCGCGTCGAGTTGCGCGTGCGCGGGTCGGTCCCACGACCCCATCCTCTCGGGCGGCCGGTCGATCAAATAGCGGTCATGATTGCCAAGCACGTGAACGGCGTCGAGCGCCATCAATGCATCCATGGTCCGCCGCGCGTCGAGCGGTCCGCTCGCCATATCGCCGAGGTTGACGATCTCACCGATGCCTTGCGCGCGGATATCGGCGATAACCGCATCGAGCGCGAGATAATTTCCGTGGACATCGGCAATCGCAGCAAAGCGCATCCTGCCTCCGGTTGTCGGGCCTATCCCGGCGGCGTGCCGTTGACGGCGAGCGCGTGGCCGGCGAGGTAAAGCGAGCCCGTAATCAGGATGCGCGGCGGCACTTCATAGGCAAGCCGCGTCAAAGACTGCAACGCCGCTTCGATGCCGGACGAGACCTCCACACGCATGCCAAGGGCACGCGCGGCGTCGGCAAGCCGATCCGGCGGCATTGCATTGTCACGATCCGGTATCGGTACGGCAATGATGTGCCGGGTCAAGCCGGCGAAATTGCCGAGGAACGCCGCGGCGTCCTTGTTGGCCGTCATACCGGCAACCACCACGAGCGGCCGCGGTACTCGCTCCTCCAGATCGCCCACGGCGGCGGCGGCGACGCGGCCGCCCTCGGCATTGTGGCCGCCATCGAGCCATAGCTCGCTGCCCGACGGCGCCCGGTCCACCAGGGCACCCGAGGCGAGGCGCTGCATCCGCGCCGGCCATTCGGCGTTGACGATTCCGGCCTCGAAGGCCGCGCTATCGATCTTGAAGGCGTCGAGCGCGCGCAGCGTCGCGATCGCAAGTCCCGCATTGTCGAATTGATGCCGTCCGAACAACCGCGGTGCCGCCAGATCCATCAAGCCGCGATCGTCCTGGTAGACCAACCGGCCGCGCTCGACACTGACGTGCCATGCCTGTCCTGTTGCATGCAGGGGCGCACGCAGGCGCTTCGCCTGCGCCTCGATCACCGCCATCGCCTCGGGCGCCTGCTCGGCCAAAATCACCGGCACGCCGCGCTTGAGGATGCCGGCCTTCTCGCCGGCGATCTTCGCCAGGGTGTCGCCGAGAAATTCGATGTGATCCAGGCTGACCGGCGTTATGACGCTGGCCAGTGGCGCGTCGATCACGTTGGTCGCATCGAGCCTGCCGCCGAGACCGACTTCGAGCAGCACCACGTCCGCCTCATGCTGCGCGAATAGCCAGAAAGCCACCGCGGTTTCAGCTTCGAAGATGGTGATCGGCGCGCCCGCATTGACCCGCTCGCAATGCTCGAATGCTGCGCGCAGTTCTTCATCGCTGACCAACACGCCGCCGCCAACGCGGCCGAGACGAAAGCATTCATTGCTACGAACGAGACAGGGGGAGGTGTAGACGTGGACGCGCAGTTTCGCCGCTTCCAGGATCGCGCGCAGATAGGCGATCGTCGAACCCTTGCCGTTGGTGCCCGCAACATGGATGACCGGCGGAAGCCTGCGTTCGGGATGGTCAAGCTGAGCCAGCAACCGGTGCATCCGCTCAAGGCCGAGATCGATACGTTGTGGATGCAACGCAGACAGCCGCGCGATCAATTCGCGCAACGGTGGTGATGGTGAGTGGGCTGGCGCGTTCACGCCGGAGGTGCAGCCGGAGAGAGGTCCGCGGCCGCTGCGATCTGCGACGGATCGACAACCGGCGCAGGTTTTGACGCAACTTCCAAAGCGGGAGATTTCGTCAGCAGCCGGCAGAGCCGTGCCAGCGTCGGGCGCAGATCGTGGCGATGCACCACCATGTCGATCATGCCGTGGTCCTTCAGGTATTCCGCGCGCTGAAAGCCTTCCGGCAGCTTTTCGCGAATGGTCTGCTCGATGACGCGCGCGCCGGCAAATCCGATCAGCGCGCCGGGCTCGGCGATCTGCACATCTCCAAGCATGGCATAGGAGGCGGTAACGCCGCCGGTGGTCGGGTTGGTCAGCACCACGATGTAAGGCTGCTTTGCCTCGCGCAGCATCTGGACGGCGACGGTAGTGCGCGGCAACTGCATCAGCGACAGGATGCCTTCCTGCATGCGCGCGCCCCCGGAGGCGGCGAACACGATGAAGGGAGATTTCTTCTCGACCGCGAGTTCAAGCCCGCGCACGATCGCCTCGCCGGCCGCCATGCCGAGCGAACCGCCCATGAAGTCGAAGTCCTGAACCGCGATCACGACGGCAGCGCCTTCGAGCTTGCCGTAACCGACCTTGACCGCGTCATTCAGTCCGGTCTTGGTACGGGCATCCTTGATGCGGTCGGCATATTTTCGCTCATCACGGAACTTGAGCGGGTCGGCGGTCACCTCCGGCAGCGCGACGTCGAACCAGGTTTCATTATCGAAGATCGATTTCAGCCGCGCCACCGCGCCGATGCGCATGTGATAGTTCGAACCGGGGATAACGAACTGGTTGGCCTCGACGTCCTTGTAGAACACGAGTTGCCCTGAGTTCGGGGCATTTGATCCACAAATTCTCCGGCGTATCGCGGCGCAGGATGTTGCGGATTTTCGGCCGGACGACGTTGGTGAGCCAATTCATGGTTCGCTCCGAATCGCGATCAAACGCCGACCGCCTCGAATATATGGCGCCCCGGGCGGGACCCGGCAAGCAGCCCCTGTAAGTCGCGATTGCGACTTATTCCGCGGCCTGTTTTGCGCCGCGCACCCCCCGGGCCAGCGACGCGGTCAGATCAACCACCGCACCGACCGTTTTCGCGGTCGCGCGCCCTTCTGGATCGAGGCTGGCCCGCAAGGCATCGACCAGTGCCGACCCTACCACCGCGCCGTCGGCATGCTCGGCAATGCGGCGGGCGCTCTCCGGCGTGCGAATGCCGAAACCGACGCACACCGGCAATTTGGTATGGCGCTTGATGCGGGAAACCGCCTCGCCGACCGTGGTGGCATCGGCGCCGGCGGCCCCGGTGATGCCGGTGATGGAGACGTAATAGACGAAGCCCGAGGTATTTGCGAGCACCGCCGGCAAGCGCTTGTCGTCGGTGGTCGGCGTCGCCAGCCGGATGAAATTGAGCCCGGCCTTCATCGCCGGCAGACACAGCTCGGTGTCTTCCTCCGGCGGCAGATCGACGACGATCAGGCCATCGACGCCCGCGGACTTCGCATCGACCAGGAATCGATCGACCCCGTAGATGTAGATCGGGTTGTAGTAACCCATCAGCACCAGCGGGGTCACATCGTCATCCCTGCGAAACGCCCGGACCAATTCGAGCGTCTTCTTCAGGGTCATGCCTGCCTTGAGCGCGCGCAGCCCCGAGGCCTGGATTGCCGGACCATCCGCCATCGGATCGGTAAAGGGCATGCCGATCTCGATGACGTCGGCCCCGGCCTGCGGCAACGCCTTGATGATCGCAAGCGAAGTCGCCGGATCGGGATCGCCGGCCATCAGGAAGGTGACGAAGGCCGAGCGGCCCTGCTTCTTGAGCTCGGCAAAGCGAGTGTCGATGCGCGTGGTCACTTCTTCCTGCCCTTCAGAATTTCCGTGATCTGGGGGATGTCCTTGTCGCCGCGGCCGGACAGATTGACGACCATCAGGTGATCGCGGGACCGCTGTGGCGCAAGCTCCATTACCCTGGCGATCGCATGCGCCGGCTCCAGCGCCGGAGGAATGCCTTCAAGCCGTGTCAGCAACTGAAACGCCGCGAGTGCCTCCTCGTCGGTCGCGGAGAGATATTTGACGCGCCCGGTTTCGTGCAGCCAGGAATGCTCCGGGCCGATGCCCGGATAATCCAGCCCCGCCGAAATCGAATGGGCATCCTGGATTTGACCGTCATCGTCCATCAGCAGATAGGTGCGATTGCCGTGCAGTACGCCGGGCCGGCCACCGGCGATCGAAGCGGCGTGGAGCTGAGTGAGTCCATGACCGGCAGCCTCGACTCCGAATATTTCAACCGAGGGGTCATCCAGGAACGGGTGAAACAAGCCCATCGCGTTAGAGCCACCGCCGATGCAGGCGATCAGCGAGTCCGGCAGCCGTCCTTCGGCCTCCTGCATTTGCACCCGGGTCTCGTTGCCGATCACGGACTGGAAGTCGCGCACCATTGCGGGATAAGGGTGCGGACCGGCAACGGTGCCGATGCAGTAAAACGTGTCGTGCACGTTGGTCACCCAGTCGCGTAGCGCCTCGTTCATCGCGTCCTTCAGCGTGCGGGAGCCCGACTGCACCGGGATTACCCTGGTCCCCAACATTTCCATCCGGATCACGTTGGGCTGCTGCCGTTCGACGTCGACCGCGCCCATATAAACTACGCAGTCGAGCCCGAACCTCGCGCACAGGGTCGCGGTGGCGACGCCGTGCTGGCCGGCGCCGGTTTCGGCGATGATGCGCTTCTTGCCCATGCGCCGCGCCACCATGATCTGGCCGAGCACATTGTTGACCTTGTGCGAGCCGGTGTGGTTGAGCTCCTCGCGCTTGAGGTAAATCTTTGCCCCGCCGAGATGTTCGGTCAGGCGCTCTGCGAAATACAGCGGCGACGGCCGGCCGACATAGGTCTTGAGGTAGCCGTTCATCTCGGTCTGGAACGCGGGATCGGCCTTGGCGGCGGCGTAGGCTTGTTCGAGATCGAGAATCAGCGGCATCAGCGTTTCCGCGACAAAGCGGCCGCCGAAAATGCCGAAATGCCCGCGCTCGTCGGGCCCACTGCGGAGAGAGTTGGGCAGGTTTGGATTCATCGACTCATAAACTCTTCTTGTCGAGTGCTGCGGACGGCTTGGCCCCGTAACCGGGAGGCGGTGAAGTCAGTTCGATCGCGCGCGCGGCGCGAATGAAGGCGCGGATCAACTCGGGGTCCTTGATGCCGGGCGAGCGCTCCACGCCTGAGGAGACATCCACGCCGCCCGCGCGAGTGATGCGGACGGCTTCAGCTACGTTGGCGGCGTCGAGTCCGCCCGCGACCATAAAGGGCAGCGTCAGCGCGAGCCTCTCGAGCAGATGCCAGTCGAAGGAAGCGCCGAGTCCGCCGGGCCGCGTCGCGCCTTTCGGCGCCCGCGCATCGAACAGAATACGATCGGCAACGGCCGCATAACCCGGCAACAGCGCCAGATCGGCAGCGGTCTCGACCGTGATGGCCTTCATCACGGGTAGTTCAAATCTCTGTTTGATGTCCCGCAGCCGCGCCACCGATTCCCGGCCGTGGAGTTGCAGGATATCCGGCCGTAACGTCTCCACGATATTGGCGAGCGTCGCGTCGTCGGCATCGACCGTGAGCGCAACCTTTGTGGCGCGGCCCCGCACTTGCCGGCCGAATTCGAGTGCGGCATCCAGCCCGACGTGACGGGGCGACGCCGGAAAGAACACGAATCCCACCATATCCGCGCCGCCCTGCAGCGCGGCGTCCAGCGTCTCCGGTGTGGACAGGCCACAAATTTTAACAAGCAGGGACATGTTGAGGGCACGAGTTAAAAGAGCGATCCGCAGCCCCGATCGGGCGGCACGGGCCTGCGTTCTACAATGTCGCGCCCTGCTTGTCTCGCCCGGCAGCCCCGTATTCGCGGCTCGGCAGCAGCGCCGGAAAAGGCTGGGCGGCGCTTCTCGTAACACCCGCGGCGGCGCGCAGGTCGGCCACCTGTGCCCGCGCCTGGCGCGCCTCGGCTTCGTACTGGCGCGCTGCGCGTCGCCAGCGATGCTGCCGGAACCAGGTCGCGGAACTGCCCGCCACGACACCGAGCATCCCCATCGCGATAATGACCACAAACAGCGGCAGCCGGACCGCGACCGACGGATTGGCAGAATTAAATGGATCGAACGACACCGTCACCAGATGCCGGTTGGCAACCGCGAATACGACGAAAATGACGCCCAGCGGAATCAGCACCAACGCCGTGAAGAATTTTCGCATGACCGTCTCTCGCATCAATGGAGATCGGCGAACAGGTATCTCGCCGCGCGGCAGCCGTTACAACCGAAAAACGCGTGATCCGGGGACGCTACGCGCCGGCCTCGGGCGCGCCGGCGTCCCGGTTCAGCCGCTCGCGCATTTCTTTGCCCGTCTTGAAAAAAGGAACGCTCTTCTGATCAACCGGCACGTGCGCGCCGGTGCGCGGATTGCGGCCGGCACGGGCCGGACGGTGCTTCACCGAAAAGGCGCCAAATCCGCGCAGCTCAACCCGGTCCCCACGCGCCAAGGCCGCGACGATTTCATCGAGGATCGCGTTTACAATGTTCTCCACATCCCGCTGATAGAGGTGCGGGTTGTGCTCGGCGATACGTTGAACGAGTTCGGATTTGATCATCGAGCCTAGGGTCCGGGGACATGCGGTTGTCCATTTCCGTGAAAATGGCTTGAACTGTCAAGACGCTAAATGAATTTTGGACAACGCGAAAATACGTGACAAATGCCCCAATCGAGGGTTTGGCGGCACCCGTAATGCGGGAGTCCGCGACGGCGACCGGACATAAGCTGCTTAATTCGACCCCGCAGGCTGCCACAACGCAAGCATGCCGCCGAGCCCGATCGCCTGCAGGCTGCCTGCCTGCTCGACCTGTCGCGCAATCGAGCTAAAGCCGAGCGCGTCGAGGGTAATGGAAGCGGCAGTTCGCAGGAAAGTCAGGTCGCCGAAACGTGGCGAGAGTTTAAAATCGCGTACCGGTAGATCACGTTTCACGCCTTTTTGCGCGATCAGCCACTCGACCGCAGTTTTTTCGTCACCGAGTTGATCGACGAGCTTGAGATCGACGGCCTGATGGCCGGTGAAGACCCGTCCGTCCGCGACCTTGTCAAGCAACGCGTCGTCCATGCCCCGGCGCTCTTTCACGAGACCGCGAAACCACGCGTAGGAGTCCTTCACCAGCGAATCCAGCGCCGCGCGCGCTTCCGGACTGGTCGGCTCGAACCCATTGGGCGCCGCCTTCAACGGCGAAGACTTCACCTCCTCGACCTGGACGCCGACGGTTTTCAGCAAGTCGGTAAAATTCGGAAACTGAAACAGCACACCGATCGAGCCGACCAGCGAGGTCTGCTGCGCGACGATGTGATCGGCGGCAATCGCCGTAATGTAGCCGCCGGATGCAGCCAGCCCGTCGACCACCACCACCAGCGGCTTCTTCGCCTTCAGCCGGGTCAGCGAATCGTACAATTGCTCGGAACCGGCGGTGGTGCCGCCGGGTGAATTGATATGGACGATAACGGCAGCGGCGTTCGAATCCGCCAACCGCTCCAGCGCCTCGACACGGTCCTGGTCGCTGCGGATAAGGCCCTCGAGGGTGATGCGGGCGATCGAGCCTGACGCGAGGGCGCCACGTCCGCCCGGGCTTGCGATGATGCCTACCGCAACGATTGCCGCGATCGCCACGGCGACGGCGGCGACACGCCAGAATGTCAGCTTGCGGCGCATCCTGCGGCGATCGACGATCACATCGGAATCAAGCGACATTAAAACTCCCCTGGAGCAATCGGCCCGCCGCGCACCCGCAGCATGACCGACCGGTTATCTGAATACACCAATTGCGGCGCAATATGAAGAAAACAAGACCCTTCGCTCGGCCACTTTCCTCTGTCGAAGGCGGTACAAACAAAAGGCCCCGGTCGAAACCGGGGCCTGATTGATCGATGAAATCCGAACGGCAAACCTTACTTGTCGGTGCGATTCTTCAGCGCGGTGCCGAGAATGTCACCCAGAGTCGCGCCCGAATCGGAGGAGCCGTATTGCGCGATGGCCTCCTTTTCTTCGGCGACTTCGAGCGCCTTGATCGAGACCTGAACCTTGCGCGCCTTCTTGTCGAACTGGATCACCCGCGCATCGACCTTTTCGCCCACGGCGAAACGCTCGGCGCGCTGATCGGAGCGCTCGCGCGCCAGTTCGGACCGCTTGATGAAGGTCGTGAAATCGGTACCGACGATCTTAACCTCGATGCCGCTTTCCTTCACTTCGAGCACTTCGCAGGTCACGACCGCACCCTTCTTGACGTCGCCCGGCTCGGCGAACGGATCGCCCTCGAGCTGCTTGACGCCGAGCGAGATGCGCTCCTTTTCGACATCGACATCGAGCACCACGGCCTTGACCATGTCGCCCTTCTTGAAGTTGTCGATCACCTGCTCGCCCGGAAGCTTCCAGTCGAGATCGGACAGATGGACCATGCCGTCGACGTCGCCCTCGAGACCGAGGAACAGACCGAACTCGGTCTTGTTCTTGACCTCGCCTTCGACCGTCGATCCGACCGGGAACTTCTCGATGAACACTTCCCAGGGATTGCGCATGGTCTGCTTGAGACCGAGCGAAATCCGCCGCTTCACGGAATCGACTTCGAGCACCTGCACCTCGACTTCCTGCGAAGTCGAAACGATCTTGCCGGGATGCATGTTCTTCTTGGTCCAGGACATCTCGGAGACGTGAATCAGGCCCTCGATGCCCGGCTCCAGCTCGACGAATGCGCCGTAATCGGTGATGTTGGTGACGCGACCGGTAAAACGCGCATTGAGCGGATATTTCGCCTCGATGCCCTGCCACGGATCGTCCAGCAATTGCTTCATGCCGAGCGAGATGCGGTGGGTCTCGTGGTTGATCTTGATGATCTTGACCTTCACCGTCTGGCCGATGGTCAAAACCTCGGTCGGGTGATTGACCCGGCGCCAGGCGATATCGGTGACATGAAGCAGGCCGTCGATGCCGCCGAGGTCGACGAACGCGCCGTAATCGGTGATGTTCTTGACGACACCGTCGATCACCTGACCCTCTTCGAGGTTCTGCACCAATTCCTGGCGTTGCTCGGCGCGGGTCTCTTCCAGCACGGTACGGCGCGACACCACGATGTTGCCGCGGCGGCGATCCATCTTCAGGATCTGGAACGGCTGCGAGTTGTTCATCAACGGCGCGACGTCGCGGATCGGGCGGATGTCGACCTGCGAGCGCGGCAGGAAGGCCACCGCGCCGTCGAGATCGACGGTGAAGCCGCCCTTGACCTGGTTGAAGATGACGCCGTGGACCTTCTCGTTGTTGTTGAAGGCCTTCTCGAGCTTGCCCCAGCTTTCCTCGCGGCGCGCCTTGTCGCGCGACAACACGGCCTCGCCGAGCGCGTTCTCGATCCGGTCGAGAAACACCTCGACTTCGTCCCCGACCTTGAGATCGTTTTCGCGGCCGGGCCCGGCAAATTCACGCAGCGCCACGCGGCCTTCGGTTTTCAGGCCGACGTCGATGACGGCCATGTCCTTTTCAATCGCAACTACTTTGCCCTTGATAACAGAGCTTTCCTGAAGGTTGCCGCCGGCGAAGGACTCGTCGAGCATGGCGGCGAAATCGTCACGGGAAGGATTATATGAAGCAGCAGTCGAAGCCATTTGTTCTCCAGATACGGGTGTCGCCGGCCATTTGGGTTAAGGGCGCATCGCGCGTGAGGTGTCAGGGGTCCGCAATTCCTGACGACCGCTCGCCGCGAAAAAATCGCGAGGGCGGGCCGGCAGCATACCTGCACGTTCGATACGTTGATTTATCCGGAGCCTGAAACGAGCATATCGACTTCAAGAACCTGGAGCGGACTTTCCTCCAATGACGGCATCGGTTTAGTTTGAAATAGTACTCAAACCCGATGCCGGCCCGCTCGGACGGCCTCGATAATGTCGATGGCGGCCCGGACACCGCCTTCTATATCCAAACGGGAGTTATCGAGCAAGTGAGCATCCGCCGCTGCCTTCAGGGGGGCAGTGGCGCGATTCTGGTCACGCTCGTCGCGTTTGAGGATATCCGCCAGCACCAGGGCCTCGTCGGCGTCCTCGCCGCGGGCGTTCGCCTCCAGGGTGCGACGGCGGGCGCGAACCTTGGGATCGGCGATCACGAAGATCTTCACATCGGCGTCCGGGCAGATCACGGTTCCGATGTCGCGCCCATCCAGCACGGCGCCGGGCGGACCTGCTGCGAATTGCCGCTGGAAGTTGACGAGCGCTTCCCTCACCCGGGGGATCGCCGAAACCACGGACGCCGCTTCGCCCACCCTCTGGGTCTTGAGTATGGGATCGCCGAACTTCTCCGGATCGAGTTCCATTGCGACGGCAACCGCCAGCGGCTCGTCGGTAAGGTCGGCGCCGGCATCCAATAAAGCCTTGGCGACCGCGCGGTAGATTACCCCGGTGTCGAGGTGGCGATAGCCGTAATGGTGCGCGAGCCGCTTG
Organism: uncultured Alphaproteobacteria bacterium; assembly: GCA_963756215.1. Lineage (GTDB taxonomy): Bacteria > Pseudomonadota > Alphaproteobacteria > Rhizobiales > Xanthobacteraceae > Bradyrhizobium. Next base: position 285,867 of record CAVWMY010000013.1, read on the forward strand.
CCGAGCGTGCCTTTGCCGGAAGCTGCCGGTCCGTCGATTGCAATAATCATGAAAACACGGCTCCTAACGCGCGCATCATCGGGATGAAGTCCGGAAAGCTGGTGGCGATGAAGGCGGTGTCGTCGACCTTCACTGGTTTGTCGGAGGCAAGCCCCATGACCAGCGCCGACATCGCAATGCGGTGATCCATGTGGGTGGCCACAAGACCGCCGCCAGCGACATGCCCCCTGCCCTCGACAATCATGTCGTCGCCGGAAATTCCGACCCGGACGCCGTTGACTCGCAGCATCGCGGCGGTCGCTTCGAGCCGGTCGGATTCCTTGACGCGCAACTCCTGCAAGCCGCGCATGACGGTCGTGCCCTCGGCAAAGGCCGCCGCGACGGCGAGCACCAGGTATTCGTCGATCATCGAGGGTGCGCGCTCCGGCGGCACCTCGACGCCCCGCAATTTCGACGCCCGCACCCGTAACTGCGCCATCGGCTCGCCGGCATCGCCGCGAACCTGGCTTTCCTCGATCGACGCCCCCATCTCGCGCAGCGTGGTGAACAGCCCGGTACGGAGCGGATTGGTCATGACGTCCGGCAGGACAATGTCGGAGCCTTCGGCGATCAGGGCCGCCACGACGGGGAACGCCGCCGACGATGGATCGGCCGGCACCACGACCTCGGCGCCATGCAATTCGGGCTGGCCGGTAAGCGCGATTTTACGACCGTGTCGGCCTTCCTGCGACGAGACGAATCTCGGCGCCGAAATGCTTCAGCATCAATTCAGTATGGTCGCGGCTGGCTTCGCTCTCGATCACGGTGGTAACCCCCGGCGCCGCCAACCCCGCCAGCAGCACCGCGGATTTGATTTGCGCCGACGCCACCGGCGTACGGTAGAGGATCGGGAGCGGATCGCGCGCCCCCACCAGCGTCAAGGGCAGACGGCCGCCATCCCGGCTGGCGCTCACCCGGGCACCCATCAATTCCAGGGGATCGAGCACCCGCCGCATCGGCCGGCTGCGCAGCGAAGCGTCGCCGTCAAAGACCGCCGTGATGGGGCAGCCGGCTACCGCTCCCATCACCAGCCGGCAACCGGTTCCAGAGTTGCCGAAATCGAGCGTGGCTTCGGGCTGCGCGAATCCGCCGACGCCGACCCCGTGCACCGTCCACGCAAATTCGCCGATCCGCTCAACTTTGGCGCCCAGCGCCCGCATGACCTTGGCGGTGTTGAGGACGTCTTCGCCCTCAAGCAGGCCCGAAATCCTGGTTTCGCCGACTGCTAATGCGCCCAAAATCAAGGCGCGGTGCGAAATCGACTTGTCGCCGGGCACCCGGGCCCTGCCGGTCAAGGCACCGCTCGAACGCGCCTCAAGCGGCGTGGGGCTAGCGGTGGGCCTGTCTGAATGGGTCAAGATTGTGTTCCTCTGCAGCGGCCGCAGGTATCACATGGCCCGCGCGGCGTCACGCCGCTGTCGGCGTCCCGCAAACCGCTATTGACAGCGGCGCGGCAACTAGCCAAGTGAAGCACCGTTTTTCAGAAATTCCCAGGATTCCACACGTGGCCAAATCCGATCTCGGAACCAAGCGCATTTGCCCGACCACGGGTAAGAAATTCTACGACCTCAATAAGAATCCGGTGATTTCTCCCTACACGGGCGAGATCGTGCCGATTGCGCCCGTGCCCCCGCCGCGGACCCGTGCGGACGCCGCTGCACGTGCCGCCGCGGCTTCCGCCGCCGCCGCCCAGGCCATGCCGGAACCGGCCGAGGCCGAAGAGTTGGTGCCGCTCGAGGAAGCCGATGCCGAGGAGAACACCGGCAAGGTCAAGGCCGTCGTTCCCGAGTCGGAAGACGATATCGAGATCGATGAGACCATCGAAGACGACGATGATGACGATTCGACCTTTATCGCCGACGAGGAAGAAGGCGACGAGGACGTCACCGACATCATCGGCGACGTCGGTGGTGACGAGGAGACTTGAGATCAGCCCTGAATTGTGTTCAGGGTTCTGCGCCGCGCGTCGCCCAAGATGCGCGGTGAGCTGATCGGAAAAAGCGGAGACCGGTTCTCCGGCCGATTTTGCTCAGACGGCAAAACTTCGGGGCCATAGCTCAGCTGGGAGAGCGCTTGCATGGCATGCAAGAGGTCGGCGGTTCGATCCCGCCTGGCTCCACCAGCCTTCGCTTGCTTCGCAAGCTACGGCTCGGCAAGCCCGTGCCGGACGCTCGTAGCGAAGCAAGCAAAGGCTGTCGCGTCGTAGCCCGCAGGGCGAAGACGGACGTGGCAAACGAAATCGGCCGGAGACTTCAGAGCGGGGCCAAGGGCGAGGCAGACGCCATGAAATACGTCTACATTCTGGAAAGTCTCGATTCCGAACATTTTTATGTTGGCATCACCGACGATTTGCGCGCTCGACTGGCCAAGCACAACGCCGGCGAGGTTGCGCATACCTCGAAATACAGGCCTTGGCGGATAAAGACCTATATCGCATTCAGCGACGACAAGCAGGCCGTTGCATTCGAGAGATACCTGAAGTCGGGCTCCGGCCGGGCATTTGCGAACAAGCGCTTGTGATGCTTAATGGCTCGGCACCACTCCTGATAACTTCGCAAGAAACGGCTCATGACCACTGAAACTGCTCCCGGCGCGATGGCGGGATTGCGCGTGATTGATCTCACGCGCGTTCTCGGCGGACCCTATTGTACGCAAATTCTTGCCGACCACGGCGCGGACGTGATCAAGGTCGAGCCGCCGGCCGGCGATGAGGTGCGTGACTGGGGCCCGCCGTTCCACGGCGAGGACGCGGCGTATTTTGTCGGCATCAACCGCAACAAGCGCTCGATCGGGCTTGACCTCGCTTCCGAGGGCGGCCGGGCCGTGCTGATGAAGATGCTGGAGAGCGCCGACGTTTTGATCGAAAACTTCAAGCCGGGCACGCTCGACAAATGGGGCATCGGCAACGATGTGCTGCGCGCCAAGTTTCCCAAACTTGTGCACTGCCGGATCTCCGGCTTCGGCGCCGACGGACCGCGCGGCGGCAACCCCGGTTATGACGCCATCATCCAGGCCATGACCGGGATGATCAAGGCAACCGGCTCGCCGCAAAGCGGGCCGATGCGGATCGGCGTTCCCGTGGTGGACATCACCACCGGCCTTTACGCCGCGATCGGCATCCTGATGGCACTGTCGGAGCGGCAGCGCTCCGGAGTAGGGCAGTTTCTCGAAACCACGCTGTACGAAACCGGCCTCGCGGTCATGCATCCTCATGCCGCGAATTATTTCATGCACGGCAAGCCGCCGCAGCTCACCGGCAACGAGCATCCGAACCTCGTCCCCTATGCGATCTTCCCGACCCGCACCGACGATATCTTCATCGGTGTGGGCAATGACGGCACTTTCCGCAAACTGGCCAAGGAGATCGGCAAACCCGAGCTTGGCAGCGATCCGCGCTTTGCCCGGAATAAGGACCGCGTCGCCAATCGCGAGGCGTTGCGTGCCGAGCTTGCTGCGGTGTTCGCAGAGCACGACGCCGCCCCGCTGTGCGATCGACTGCTCGCTGCCGGCCTGCCCGCCGGACCGGTGCAATCGATCGACCAGGCGCTGACCAGCGCCCATACCCTCTATCGCGGCGACGTCGTCGAAAAGGACTGGTACAAGGGCGTCGCTTCCCCGATCCGCCTCGCCCGCAGCAAGCCCAGCCTGCGCCGCACACCGCCGAAATTCGGCGAGCACACCGCGGAAGTATTGTCGGAATTCGGCTATTCCAAAAACGAGATCGACGCGTTGGTGGCGAAAGACGTGGTCTGCGGCACCGAGCGGAAGCGCTAAACCGTCCGCCGTCTCCGCGGATTCCGCAGGCGGCGGACCGCAACCGATCAGGCTCGAGCCATCCATTTTAGCGCTTTCGTGGTCCCCGCTTCCCCCGTACCATTCTTGCTCGACACGGTTCGAACGTCGATCCGGCGGCTGCCGCGCGAGACGAATCGATGGTGCAATGGGAGGAACTTGATGAAGCTTCGACAGTTCGGCGCGGCCTTAGCCGGCGTCGTCGCGCTTGCGCTCGCGGCCGTAACGCCTGCGTATGCCGTGATCGAAATCCAGTGGTGGCACGCCATGACCGGCGGCAACAACGACATCGTCAACAGGCTTGCTGAAGAGTTCAACGCCAGCCAGTCCGAGTACAAGGTCATCCCGACCTACAAAGGCAGCTATCCCGACACCATGAATGCCGGCATCGCCGCATTCCGTGCCGGCAACGCACCGCACATCATTCAGGTGTTCGAAGTCGGCACAGCCACCATGATGAGCGCCACAGGCGCCATCAAGCCGGTCTATCAGTTGATGAAGGACGCCGGCGAGCCATTCGACCCCAAGGCCTATCTTCCCGCGATTACCGGTTACTATTCGACCGCTAAAGGCGACATGCTGTCGTTCCCGTTCAATTCCTCCTCGATGGTGATGTGGATCAACAAGGACGAGTTGAAGAAAGCCGGCGTTGCCGAGATCCCGAAGACATGGCCGGAAGTGTTCGATGCTGCCAAGAAACTGAGGGCGGCCGGCCATACCACCTGCGGCTTCTCGAACGCCTGGGCGACGTGGGCGCATATCGAGCAGTTTTCCGCCTGGCACAACGTGCCGATCGGCACCCAGGCGAACGGGCTTGACGGTTTCGGTACCGTGCTGATGTTCAACTCGCCGCTGCACATCAAACATCTGCAGAGCCTGATCGACCTGCAGAAGGACAAAACCTACGATTATTCAGGGCGCGCCAATGCCAGCGAAAGCCGCTTCGGCTCCGGCGAGTGCGCGATTTTCCTGACCTCGTCGGGCTATTACGCGACCGCCAAGAGCACCGCCAAGTTCGACTTCACCTCGGCGCCGATGCCGTATTATCCCGATGTCCAGGGCGCGCCGCAGAACTCGATCATCGGCGGCGCCTCGCTTTGGGTGATGGGCGGCAAGAAGCCGGAGGAATACAAGGGAATTGCGAAGTTCTTTGCGTTCCTGTCGGACACCAACCGCCAGGCCAAACTGCACCAGGAGTCCGGCTATCTCCCGATCACCAAAGCGGCCTACGAAAAGACCAAGGCGGACGGCTTCTACGAGAAAAATCCGATACTGGAGACGCCCTTGAAGGAGCTGACCAACAGGGAGCCGACCGAGAATTCACGCGGCCTGCGTTTCGGCAACATGGTGCAGATGCGGGATGTCTGGAGCGAGGAAATGGAAGCGGCGCTCGCGGGCCAGAAAACCGCCAAAGACGCGCTCGACTCGGCGGTTGCCCGCGGCAATGCCATGTTGCGAACGTTTGAGAAAACCGCGAAGTAAGCCATCCTCGCAATCTCCCGCTGCGGCAGAGCGGGAGATTTCCAAACCCGGAACGAAACACCACGACGCTTCGAGATGGAAAAATCCGCCTTTTTCAACGGCAAGCTTCTTCCTTATCTGCTGCTCGTGCCGCAGCTCATCATCACATTGGTGTTCTTCTATTGGCCGGCGAGCCAGGCGGTCTGGCAATCGTTCCTGCGCGAGGATGCATTCGGGCTGACTTCCGAATTCGTGGGCGTGGAGAACTACCAGACGCTGTTTGCCCAGCCCGAATATTACAAGGCGATGCTGACGACTGTGGTGTTCTCATCCCTCGTTGCAACGCTGTCGCTTTCGATCGCGCTGTTGTTCGCGACCCAGGCCGACAAGAACCTGAAGGCTGCCGCCTCCTTCAAGACCTTCATGATCTGGCCTTACGCGGTGGCGCCTGCGGTCGCCGGCGTATTGTGGTTTTTCATGTTTCACCCGACGCTCGGCACGTTGGCGCGACCGCTGCGCATGCTCGGCTTCGACTGGAATCCGCTGCTCAACGGCGCCCACGCCATGACCCTGGTGGTGATGGCCGCCGTATGGAAGCAGATCGCATATAATTTCCTGTTCTTCCTGGCCGGGCTGCAGTCCATTCCCAAGAGCGTTATCGAAGCCGGCGCGATCGACGGCGCGGGTCCGATGCGGCGGTTCTGGACCATCATTTTCCCGTTGCTCTCGCCGACCACCTTCTTCCTGCTCGTCGTCAACGTGGTCTACGTGTTCTTCGATACGTTCGGCATCATCGATGCCGTGACGGGCGGCGGCCCCGCCGGCGCGACCACGACGCTGGTCTACAAGGTCTATGCGGACGGCCGGCTCGGCGGCGATCTCGGCGGCTCGGCGGCGCAATCGGTGGTGCTGATGATCATCGTGATCGTCCTGACCGCCGTCCAGTTCCGCTATGTCGAACGCAAGGTGCAATATTGATGGTCGAGCACCGCCCCTGGGTCGACACCATCGCCTATGCTATCCTTACCTTCGGCGTGTTCCTGGTCGCCTTTCCGGTCTACGTGGCGCTCATTGCGTCGACCCATGACGCCGCCACGGTGGTTGGCGGCAACATGCCGCTGCTGCCGGGCAGTCATGTGCTCGACAACTATTACCGCGCGGTCTTCGTCGGAGCATCGCGTAACAGCCGCGAGCCGGTCGGCCATCTGCTCTTCAACTCGCTGGTCTCGGCGACCGGAATCGCGGTCGGCAAGATTTTCATTTCGATCCTGTCGGCCTATGCGGTTGTGTATTTCCGCTTTCCGTTCCGGAAAACGGCGTTCTGGATCATCTTCATCACGCTGATGCTGCCGGTCGAGGTGCGCATCTATCCGACCTATAAAGTGGTCTCCGACCTGCACATGCTCGACACCTATGCCGGGTTGATCCTGCCCCTGATCGCGTCGGCGACCGGCACCCTGCTGTTCAGGCAATTCTTCATGACGGTGCCCGATGAATTGCTGGAAGCGTCGCGAATCGACGGTGCCGGACCGTTGCGGTTCTTTTGGGATACGCTGCTGCCGCTATCGATGACCACGATCGCGGCCTTGTTCGTGATTCAGTTCATCTATGGCTGGAATCAGTACCTGTGGCCGCTCTTGATCACCACGAAGGATTCCATGCAGACGATCGTGATCGGCATCAAGAAGATGCTGACGACGACCGACGAATTGGCGGAATGGCAACTCGCGATGGCGACGGCAATTCTCGCCATGCTGCCGCCGGTCGCAGTGGTGGTGTTGATGCAACGGCTGTTCGTGCGCGGACTGGTCGAGACAGAGAAGTGAGAGGGCGAATGGCGAGTAGCGAATGGCGAATGTCCGGTGAAGCTTTAGCACCGTCGCGTCATCGTACTTCCTTATTCGCCACTCGCCACTTGCTATTCGCTATTCGCCGCTCGCCGAGCCAGCATCATGGCTAACGTCAAACTCCGCAACGTCCGCAAGACCTACCCCGGCGGCTTTGAGGCCATCAAGGGCGTCGATTTCGAGGTCGGCGATGGCCAGTTCTGCGTGCTGGTCGGGCCTTCCGGCTGCGGCAAATCTACATTGCTGCGAATGGTCGCCGGCCTTGAGACCATCACCAGCGGTGAGATCGATATCGGCGGACGCGTCGTCAACCAGATCGAGCCGGCCGAACGCGACATCGCCATGGTGTTCCAGAACTACGCGCTCTACCCGCATATGAGCGTCTACAACAACATGGCGTACGGCCTGCGCAATCGCGGCACCCCCAAGCCCGAGATCGATGCCCGCGTCCGGGAAGCCGCCCGCATTCTCGAACTTGGCGCCATGCTCGAGCGCAAGCCGCGGCAATTGTCGGGAGGCCAGCGCCAGCGCGTCGCCATGGGGCGCGCCATCGTACGGCAACCGAAGGTGTTCCTGTTCGACGAACCTTTGTCCAACCTCGACGCCAAATTGCGGATCGCCATGCGCGTCGAAATTCGCAGATTGCAGCGGCGGTTGAAGACGACCTCGATCTACGTCACCCACGACCAGCTCGAGGCGATGACGCTGGCCGACGTTCTCGTCGTCATGAACGGCGGCCGGGTCGAGCAGATCGGCAACCCGCTCGATATCTATCAAAAGCCCGCAACGACATTCGTCGCTTCCTTCATCGGCGCGCCGCCGATGAATTTGCTGGAACTTTCCGAAAGCGAACTTAAATCGCTATGGGCGGGCCAAGGTGCACCCGTTGCTGCCGGCATTCTGGGGATTCGTCCCGAGGATCTTGTGGTGTCGAATGACGCGCTCGCGGGGGTGGCTTTCGATCTCACGGTGGAGACGGTGGAACGCGTCGGTGCCGAAACCTTCCTCTACGGCACCCGGCAACGGGAAGCGCAGGGCGTCGCCGCTAATCCCGGCGAGTTACCTCCCGGCGAATTGATCGTGCGGATACCCGGCGTGATTGCGCCGGATATCGGAGAACGGATCAGGGCGGTGGCTCCCTATCAAAAGCTGCATCTGTTCAGTTCCGATGGCCGCCGGCGGACCGTCCCCTGAATTCCGCCGATATGGATACGGCCGGTTCCGTTAACGGGTGGAACCCACGTCCCAAGGCTTTTCTCGTGTATCCACAGGCGCTTGAACAACCACCAAATCATATCCATATTGCTTGTTGACCGGATGGCAATCCGCCGAACGGCCGAAAATGGGGCGCCGCAAGGGCCCCTCAAAGTCGCTTCGAGAGGGCTTTGAAATGTCTCGTGTTCCTTCGTTATCTAGTCCGTTTCTGCTTGGGTTCGACGAAATCGAGCGTGTGCTCGATCGCGTCGTCAAGGGCGCCGACGGCTATCCTCCTTACAATATCGAGCGTTGCGATCGTGCCAACGGCCAGCCCGAACGGCTGCGTATCACGCTGGCGGTGGCGGGATTTACCCGCGACCAACTCGATATAACTATTGAGGAAAACCAGTTGGTGATCCGGGGCCGGCAGCAGGACGACAAGGCCCGGCAATATATCCATCGCGGCATCGCCGCGCGCCACTTCCAGCGCACTTTCGTGCTGGCGGAGGGGATGTTGGTGCTGGGCGCGGACCTGAAAAACGGGCTGTTGTCGATCGATCTTGCCCGGCCAGAGCCTGAAAAGCTCGTTAAGACAATCGCTATCAATGAACACGAATAATGGAACGAGTAGCGGACTCGACCGCTTAGTCTGACATAGGAGTCGAGACCATGACCGAAGGTAATGTTGCGTTCGAACCCGATACCGTCTCCACCGAGACGTTGGCGACCCTGGGCGAGGGCCATATCGCCTATGTGAAGCAGATCCGCTCCGAGGACGTTCCGGGGCTGTTTCCGCAGGCGCCGAAAATTGCGCCGGGGCTGAAGCTCTTTGCGCTCCATGCCGCTGACGGAACACCGATCATGCTGACCGACAGCCGCGAGGCGGCCGTCGCCAATGCCTGGAGCAACGAACTGCAGGCCGTCAGCGTTCACTGACCCAGCTCTTTGCTGGTGTCACTGACCCAGCTCTTGCTGGTGTCATTTGGCCCGGCAAGCACGCCTTTGAGCACACAGTCACCGACAGCAGCACCCGTTGCTGTCTCTGACGTGGTTGGGGCGGCATAGCGGCCATCGCCACTGTTGCAGGCTTACTGGCGTAAAATTGTTGCGCGCTTGTCCCCAATGGGTCGGGGGCCGGCGCGCTTTAGTTTTGGGCGTGGCCGAGCAGAGCGAGACAGGCCGACAGTGATACGACGGACGCCATGGTCGTGAAAAGAATCGTTCCCGATGTCACGACGGCTTCACGCTTGTAGAACTCGGCAATCATGAAAGGGCCCGTGCCCGTCGGCAACGCCGAGAGCAACACCACGATTGCGGCCGGCACCGGCTGCAGTTTGAAGATTCCATAGGCGCAGATGGCTACAATTGCCGGCTGGATCACCAGTTTCAACGCCGCAAGCGTGATTGCCACCGGCCGGCTCGACCGGGCGCCGCGATGCCCCGCTGCGAGGAATAGACCGAGCGACACCAAGGCGCAGGGGCTGGCCGCGTTACCCACCATGTGAAGCACGGTTTTAGCCGCGTCGGGTATCGGCGTATGGAATGTGGACCACACCAGCCCCAGCAGCGGTGCGACCAGCAGGGGATTGCGGATCAGCGCCTTGCCGATTTTCGCGAACAGGCGATGCGCGCGGCGTTCGGTTTGCAGACCTATTTCCACGAAGATGATCGCAACTGCAAACAGCACGCTCACCGTCATGATGGTTGCAATCGTCACCAGCGCCAGGCTTTGGCGTCCGAAGATCAGTTCGCAGAGCGGGAATCCGATGTAACCGACATTGGCATAACCGGCGTTGAGGCCGTCGATCGAGGCGTCCGTCAAGTGATGGCCGCGCGCAACCCGGTAGATCAGCGTGCCGCCGAAGATCGCGAATACGCCGATCGCGAACGAGGCGATGAAGCCGGGCTGCCACAGCGCCATCCAGTCCGCCTCGGCCATGACCTGGAACAACAATGCCGGCAAGCCCAGGTAGACAACGAAGCGGTTCAATTCCGAACTTGCGGTTGGACCGAGCACTCCGAGGCGGCCGCAGGCAAAACCGGCAACGATCACGGCAAACACGGGGCAGACGACGGAGAGCGACGTTAGCATGGCGGAACGGGAACCTCGGAATGAAGCGATGGCCGATTGACTACCGGGCCGAGCTATTCCATTCCAATTCCATTTTGGCCCAACTTGATACCCTTGAGGTATGATGCGCGATGTCGCCCTCGCTCAATCAGCTGCGATATTTTTGTGAACTGGCGCGCGTCGGTCATTTCGGTCGCGCCGCCGCTGCCCTGCACATCTCCCAGCCGCCGCTGAGCCGACAGATCGCGGCGCTGGAGCGGGAGCTTGGTACCGCGTTGTTTATTCGCTCTCCCAAAGGCGTCGCCCTGACCGCAGCCGGCCGACAGTTGTTGCGGGACGCAACCGAGATTCTTCGACTGGTGGCGCAGGCGGAGCGCAATGCCAGCGCCACGGGGCGCGGCGAAGCCGGCCGGCTCACCATGGGTTTTACAATGTGCGCTGCCTATAGCGTGGTGCCCGACCTCACCCGTCGCTACAAGCGGGCTTTTCCAAATGTGGATCTGCGGGTCCGAGAGCTGATGCCGAACGCGCTTGAAACCGATTTGAGGGATGGCGTGATCGATATAGCGATCAGCTTCCCTGCCGGCGAAGATTCGCCCTTCGAAGCCCGGCCGCTCTTTCGGGAGCCGCTCAGCCTGGTTTTGCCGGAACGTCATGCGCGGGTGAGATCAAACGAAATTCGGGTAGAGGACCTCGCGCAGGAGCGGTTTCTGATCGTCCCGCGCGAGCAGGCGCCGGCACTTCACGACAGCATCGTCCGGCGTTGCCGGGCCGCCGGTTTCGATCCCATCATCGGCCTCGAGGTTTATTTGCAGCAAACCATCGTCAACTTCGTCGCGGAAGGGCTTGGGATCGCATTCGTGCCGGCGTCCATGCAGCGTTCACAGATCAAGGGCGCCGTATTCAAGAAGGTGACAAACCCGCCGATGATTGATCAGATGCTCTTTTGGTCGCCGCTCAACAAAAATCCGTGTCTCGCCGGGTTCCTCCTTCTTTCAAAGGAAGACCAAACCGGCGTAGCGGTAACGACGGCCGCTTCGCCCTGAACATTGGCGCGACGGGCCAAGCCAATCGCGACTTCTCTGCCAAACCGAGGCGGCGGCTGACGTGGTGACCATACGCGCGAGAAGGCGGCCTTACAGGGAGAACAGATCTACGCCGCGCTCGCCGGCGGCAGCGCCAGCACCGAATAGATGGCCTGCGCGTCGCGCGAGGCGCGCAGCTTCTTGGCGACGTCCTGGTCGCGCAACAGCCGCGCGATCCGCGCCAGCGCCTTGAGGTGGTCGGCGCCCGCGCCTTCGGGCGCCAGCAGCAGGAACACGAGATCGACCGGCTGGCCGTCCATCGCCTCGAAGTCGATCGGGCGCTCAAGACGGGCAAACAGCCCGAACAACTTTTCAAGCTTGGGCAGCTTGCCGTGCGGGATCGCAACGCCGTAACCCACCGCGGTCGTCCCCAGCTTCTCCCGCTGCAGCAAGACCTCAAAGACGGTGCGTTCGTTTTGTCCGGTCAGCGTGGAGGCCCGCGCCGCCAATTCCTGCAGCGCTTGCTTCTTGCTGTTGACCTTCAAAGCGGGAAGAATCGCCTCGGGTGCGACCAGATCGGTAATCGTCATGGGGCGTTCCGAGGTGAATAACCGTCAGGGTTTGAAATAGGTTTTAGGCGCTAGCATCAACTGGATGTGGCGGGATCGGTTCATATCCGGGTCCCTGGCTGGGGGCTTCTACTCCAACGCATGACCGGTGCCAACTGTCGCGAAGCAGTTCCCCGGCCTATCCTTAGGTGAGGGCCCCGGCTGCAACACAATGGGAACGTGCATGCGGAGGTATTCAGTTACTCCCGGAATTGACCGCTGGCGGATCGATCCAACCGACATTGCCGTCAGCACGCCGATAAATGATGTTCACCCGGCCGCTGCCGCCATGCTGGAACACCATGCAGGGGGCTCCGGTCAGATCCAATTCCAGCACGGCCTCGCTGACGGAAAGCCGCTTTAGCGAGGTTGTCGCTTCCGCGATGATCACCGCATTGTAGCCCTCCATCTCATCATCGCTATCGGACGACGGCGCCTCGATAACGTAGCTCGGCGCATCCAGCGTCGGCGCGGCGATCTCCGCCAAAGCTGCGGAAGCCACATAGGCCTTGCGGGCGGAACGATCCTTCAAGCGGTTCTTGTAACGGCGCAGGCGTTTTTCAATCATCAGCAGCGCTTGGTCGGCGCTGGCGTAGGCATCCACGGCGTTGCAATCGGCCTCCAGTGTGATCCCGGAATCCAGATGCAGTGCACAATCCGTGCGGAAGCCGAAGCCGTCCTTGCTCAGCGTGATGTGGCCGGAATAGTTACCGTCGAAATACTTGCGCAGGACTTCCTCGGTGCGCTCGCTGACACGGCCTCGCAGCGCCTCGCCGATGCTGATGCTTTTTCCCGAGATCCGAAGGGTCATGGTGGTCGCCTCGATTGGTTCTGGAATTGAACCCGACACTATCCCGATTTAGCCGGTCCGCAATCAAGCCGGCGCGGTGTCGCGGGACCGGTCGGCAGCTCCAGGAGGTGCGGAGAGCGCATTGCCAAGCATGCTCTGTTTGTCGCGGCGGCGTTGCACCGAAGACGGTATGCGCATCGCCTCGCGGTATTTTGCGACGGTGCGGCGGGCGATATCAATGCCCGATTCGCGCAATCGTTCCACGATGGTGTCGTCGGACAGGATCGCGGCGGCATTCTCGGCATCGATCAGCTGTTTGATGTGGTGGCGGACCGCTTCCGCCGAGTGAGCTTCGCCGCCATGGGCCGACGCGATCGAAGCCGTGAAGAAATATTTCAATTCAAAACTGCCGCGATTGGTCGCCATGTATTTGTTGGCGGTGACCCGCGACACGGTCAATTCATGCATCTGGATAGCGTCGGCGACGGCTTTGAGATTGAGCGGCCGCAGATGAGCCACGCCATGGGTGAAGAAGCCATCCTGCTGGCGCACGATCTCGGTGGCAACCTTCAGAATGGTGCGCGCGCGCTGATCGAGCGCACGGACCAGCCAAGTCGCGTTCTGCAGGCAATCGGTGAAATAGGACTTGTCGCCGTCCTTGCGGATCGTCTTCGACAGTTCGCTATAATAGACTTGATTGACCAGCACCCGAGGCAGCGTGTCGCTGTTGAGCTCGACGTGCCAACCGCCATCGGGGCCCGGGCGCACATACACATCCGGGACCACGGTCTGAAGCCGCGTCGCGCCGAACTTCATCCCCGGCTTCGGATCGAGGCGGCGAATTTCACCGATCATTTCGGTGATGTCGTCGTCGTCGACGCCGCACAGTTTGCGCAGGGCGGCGATGTCTCGCTTGGCGAGGAGATCGAGATGCTCGACCAGCGCCTGCATGGCAGGGTCATAACGATTGAGTTCGCGCAGCTGGATCGCAAGGCACTCGCTCAAATTCCGCGCGCAGACGCCGGGCGGGTCGAATTTCTGCAGCACCGCCAGAACCGCCTCGACGTCTTTCGGAGATGCACCAAGCCGCTCGGCGGCCTGCCCGAGATCCGGCGGCAGGTAACCGGCTTCGTCCACCAGATCGATCAGGTACTGTCCGATCATGCGCTGGGCCGGCGCAGTCAGGGCCACCGCCATCTGCTCGGCAAGGTGGCTGCCGAGCGTGATCTCGGCGGCGACGAAAGCCTCGAGGTTGTAGCTGTCGTCGTTGGAGGCGCCGCCGCCCCACTCGGTATAGGCCGTGGGCGCGGCGTCTTGCGCGGTCCGCGCCGCCGCCTCGGCCGGTTCTTCGGGAAAGACGTTGTCGAGGCCGGTGTCGAGGGTCTGCTCGATTTCGGCGCGGCTGCCAAGATCGCGGCTGAGCCATTCTTCCTGGGCGGGCTCGAAGCCCTCGCCGGCCGATGCCTGGCCCGCCTCAGCATGCGCGCCCGCATCGTCGCCGTAACCCTGATCGTCGGAACCGGAGAAATCGGCCCGCTCCGGCGATGCTTCACCGGCGACCGGCGGCTCGGTGCCGTCGCTGGCGCGCTCGAGCAGTGGATTTCGTTCCAATTCGTCTTCGACAAAGGCCGAAAGGTCGAGATTCGACAGCTGCAGCAGCTTGATGGCCTGCATCAGCTGCGGCGTCATCACCAGCGACTGAGACTGGCGGAACTCTAATCGCTGCGTTAGCGCCATGCAGGCAAAAACCGATCCCTAAAGTTGGTCCGATTCTTGCTTAAACTACTCTGGAGCCGATGTACACGGCTTGACCAATCGGAAAAATGGACTACAGCGCACAATCCCTAAACAGGGAACCCGAACTGCCCGTCGATCAGGCATACAGGCCGGCTACACGCCGGGTAGTCGCTATAGCCGAAATTCCTCGCCGAGATAAAGGCGCCGGACGTCGGGATCGTTGACAATCTCCTCCGGGCTGCCTTCGGTCAAGATCTCTCCCGCATAGACGATGTAGGCGCGGTCGGTCAGGCCCAGCGTTTCCCGCACGTTGTGATCGGTAATCAATACGCCGATGCCGCGGTTGGTGAGGTGGCGCACCAGGTCCTGGATGTCGCCCACGGCGATCGGATCGATGCCGGCAAAGGGTTCGTCGAGCAACATGTAGTTGGGGCGAGTTGCCAGCGCGCGCGCGATCTCGACGCGGCGACGCTCACCGCCGGACAGCGCGATTGACGGCGTTTTGCGCAGCCGCGTGATGTTGAATTCGTCGAGCAAGGAATTGAGTTCGGCCTCGCGCTTCTTCCGGGAGGGTTCGACGACCTCCAGCACCGCCCGGATGTTCTGCTCTACCGTGAGGCCGCGAAAGATCGAGGCCTCCTGCGGCAGGTAACCGATCCCGAGCCGGGCGCGCTGATACATCGGCAACTTGGTCACGTCGTGGCCGTCGAGTTCGATGGCGCCACGATCGGCCGGGATCAAGCCGGTGATCATGTAGAACACCGTGGTCTTGCCGGCGCCGTTCGGCCCCAGGAGGCCCACCGCCTCGCCCCGGCGAACGTAGATGCTGACGCCGCGCACCACTTGGCGCGACCCGAAACTCTTTTCCACGCTATGCACAGCCAGGTAACCCGCCCGCGGCTGCGGCGCGGCCGCGCCATTGGTCCTGCGAGGGCGCGGCTTTTCGGCCGACGCGGCGGGCCTTTCTGGCCGTGCCGTATCGATTCTCGGTACCGGCGCCTCGCGCGCAGTCGCCGGCGCATCGCGCACGGGGCTCGCCAGCATGTCACCGAAGGAATCGCCGAGCATCGTGATGTCATCGCGCGCGCGCGCAAATCCTGACTCACCGCGTTTCGCCGGACGTCGACGGAACATGCCGAATAAATCCACCATTGCCGCTCTGTCAGCCTTTCACGGTGATCCCGCGACAGCCCGTGGCGGTTCATTTCGCCTACGAGCCATGAATGAATGGACGTCCCTTGCCCAGCGAGACACCCCCGGTTTCCGAGGCCCCCCACTTCGGCGGGCCGGTAGATACAGCCTCGCACGCCCCGCTTCAACCGTCATGCCTTGGATTTTCCGGCAAACGATTGATATTATTTGGATTTACTCGACCCCGGGTTGGACGCCGGCGCCGGAGAAGCCGCCCCCGGCGTCCCTGGGCCGCCCTGCCCGGAGGATTGGAACAGGCCCTGCACGCGGCCGCTGTCGGATTCTACCCGTGATACCCCGGTCGTCATATCCACCATCAGCCGGTCGCCGCGAAGCACGTTCTTGCCCTGGGTCAAGATAACGCCGCCAAGCATGGTCACGAGGTTGGTCTTGGTGTCGAAAACGGCGGTTTCGCCGGTCACGACCTGATCTTTCTGGGTGACGACCACGTTGCCTCTGGCTTCCAGCCGTTTGATCGAGGAAGCGCCGCCGGGACCGGGAGCGGCAGCGGGGATCGCGGCCGGAGCCGCCTTCGCCGGCGCGGCCTTTGCGGTGCCGGAGGTCGTGCCGGTGGCGGGCGTCCCTGCCCCGGACGCGTCGCCCGACTCGTAGAACACGACCAGCGTCTTGGACGTCATCGTGGTATCGCCCTGCACCACCTTCACGTTACCGGAAAACGTCGCTTCCTTTTTCTTGTCGCGCATCTCGAGCGTGGCGGCTTCGATCTGGATGGGCTGGTCGCGGTTTTGCGAGAAGCCCTGCATCGCATTGGGTACCCCCTGCACCGCGCTCTGTGCGCTGGCTTGGCCGGCGGCGAGCAACGTCAGCACGAAAACCGAGGTCAGAGCGCCCCGCACTATTCTCCTGATCTCAGTGCGACGCGGCGGAAACATGATGATGTCTGTCATTTCGAGTTGACGCTCTTGCTGGACGATGCGCGCGGCTTGCTGGGACGTACCGGCGGAGGCTCGGCGGGCGCCACGGGAGCCGCGGATGCAGTGACCGACTGATCGGACGCACCTGTTGCAGTATCCAAATGATCCAAATGCATCACGACATGACCCTCAAAGATGACCACCTCACCGCTGCCGGTTATCCTGAGCCGGTCGGAAGAAAGCGTGCCGTTGGTCAATTTGACATCGACATGGTCATCCGAGGACACCGTTCCCTTGCCCATGTCGACAAATGCCTGATCCAGCCGCGCTTCGTAGCCTGTCGAGGTCTGCAAAAATATATCGTGATGCAGGTCGAGCAGCTGGTCCTTGGTGTTCATCGAGCCTTCCCTGGCGTCCAGCGTGAGCGTGGACTGGTCCGCCATCAAGACCTTGGCGCGTATCGTCTTCAGGTCGAGGTGATCCGGATCGGTCACATCCTGGGTCGCGGTCTTGGCCCACACCTCGTAGGGCCGTCGATCGGCCGTATAGCCCGACATATGCGGCGCTTCCATCGTGATCTTGGTGCCGGAAACGATCAGGTTATCCGCATCGACGGGCAGCTTCGGCAGCAGCATCCGGAACGGATTGAAGATCGACACCCCGACGACCGTCGCCAACGACAGCAACACGGCTGCCGGGACGGCAATGCGCAGCAGACGCACCATTCGGCTGTGGCGCGTTGCAATCGCAAAGCGCGCCTCCATGCCGCTCTGATAGGTCGGGCTTTGAACCGAATTCACCGCTGCTCCGAGGCACTCGCGCCGTTGGCGGGGCGTGAGCGGGTTGAAAAAAGACCAAGCACTCCTGAACGCTGGCCTGCGGCCCGTTCCCGGGCTTGCAAACCGGCGCCCGGCAAAACCTGTGTCGTGCCCTTGCCGGGCGCGCCAGCCCCACTCTACTCGGGATCGGCGATTGGTGCAGCCCGGACCTCGGGCTATGAGTATGGCCGCAACGGGGCGGCAGCGGCGCAACCGCCGGTTCCGAAGCTTACGAATGGGCGAAAATGTCCTCGGTATCCCAGCCTTCCAGATCGAGGCGGGCCCGCGTCGGCAAGAATTCGAAACAGGCCTTGGCAAGCTCCGTCCGGCCCTCACGCGCCAGCATCGAATCCAGCCGTTCGCGCAAGCCATGCAGATGCAGCACGTCGGAGGCGGCATACGCCAGTTGCGCCTCGCTCAGCGCCTCGGCACCCCAATCGCTCGATTGCTGCTGCTTCGACAAGTCGACGTTGAGCACCTCGCGCACCAGATCCTTCAAACCATGGCGATCGGTATAGGTGCGGGAGAGCCGCGAGGCGATCTTGGTGCAGTACACCGGCTGCGGCATCACCCCCAAGGCGTTATAAAGCGCGGCCAGATCGAACCGGGCGAAATGAAAGATTTTCGTAATCTTTGGATTAACCAGCAGCGCCTTCAGGTTTGGCGCATCGGCCGCTCCTTTCGGAATTTGCACGACATCGGCGGTGCCGTCGCCGCTCGACAATTGGACCACGCAGAGGCGGTCGCGATGCGGATGCAACCCCATGGTCTCGGTATCGATCGCCACCGAATCGGTATAGCGGGACAGATCTGGCAAATCGCCGCGGTGCAGGCGGATGGTCATGGCTTCGATGAACCTCGTCGAATCGGTGCGGACCAAGCTAGCGCCCCAATCACGAAGAGGCGAGCGGCGGGCGAGTGGCTTACCGCCCTAGATAATGCCGAAACTGCGAATTTACAGCCGGTTATTGCGGCCATAGGCCACCGGGCGGGTATAGGAACGCCGAGATTTCGTGCTCTCGGGTCTCTGCGGAATCACGGGCTTGGGCAAAGTGGTGCCCAGGAAAGGACTTCGAACCTTCACGGCCGTGAAGCCACTGGCACCTGAAGCCAGCGCGTCTACCAATTCCGCCACCTGGGCCCGGGCGGGTTGATATTGATCGGTCGCGTGCTTGTCAAATTGGCGGGGTCGCAAGCCAAATATGCTGGCCTTGAGACATGACGACGCCGCGCGAAAGCGCTAAATAGCCCCGAGAATCCCTCGCGTTCGGCTGGCAGGAACACCCCATGGCATCGAATCTGAATACGCTGGTCACGGTTTTCGGCGGATCGGGCTTTATCGGCCGAAACGTGGTTCGAGCGTTGGCCAAGCGCGATTACCGTATTCGAGTCGCGGTACGGCGGCCCGAACTGGCCGGGCACCTGCAGCCGCTCGGCAAGGTCGGCCAGATCCATGCCGTGCAGGCCAATCTGCGTCATCCGCGATCGGTCGAGGCCGCCATGCGTGATTCGCACGTCGCCATTAACCTCGTCGGCATTCTCGCCGAGGGCGGCGCACAGACCTTCGATGCGGTGCAGGGCGAGGGCGCGGGCACGGTCGCCAAGGCCGCCGGCACGGTCGGCGCCCGAATGGTGCATGTCTCGGCGATCGGCGCCGACGAGAACTCCCCGTCGCGTTACGCCCGCGCCAAGGCCGCCGGCGAAACGGCGGTGCGCGCGGCGATTCCGGCGGCCACGATCCTGCGGCCGTCGGTCGTGTTCGGGCCCGAGGATCAATTCACCAACCGCTTCGCGGCGCTGGCGAGAGTATCGCCCGTGCTTCCGCTGATCGGCGGCGGCGTGACCAAAATGCAACCGGTCTATGTCGGCGATGTCGCGACCGCGGTGGCCGACGCCGTCGACGGCACGGCAAGGGCCGGCGCTACTTACGAACTCGGCGGCCCGGAGGTGCTGACGATGCGCGAGATCATCGAAATCATCCTCGCAACCGCCGAGCGCCACCGCACGCTGATTTCGCTACCGTTCGGTTTGGCTAACCTCCAGGCCACGTTGCTGCAGTTTGCGCCCGGCGCCTTGAAATTGACGCCGGATCAGGTGGCGCTGCTGCGTTCGGACAACGTGGTGTCGGATGCCGCGAAAGCCGCCGGCTTGACGCTGGAAGGCCTTGGAATTACCCCGGATTCACTCGAAGCCGTGGCACCGCAATATCTCTGGCGTTTCCGCGCCGCCGGGCAATTCCAGAAGAAGAGCGCCTAGCTTTCCTCACGCCGTCGCGGCAAAGCGCGGCGTGACGATCCGGGCTGAGACCGTGTCGCTTATCGTCCCATCGCCAGTGCAATCAGGCCGAGTGTGCCGACGATGACGCGCCACCACGCGAACAACCCGAAGCCGTTGCGGGTGACATAGCTCAGGAACGTTTTCACGACGATAATCGCGGTCACGAAGGAGACCACGAATCCGATCGCGACGATGCCGATGTGATCGGCGTTCATGTCCGCGCGATTCTTGTAGAAGTCGTAAGCGAAGGCCCCGATCATGGTCGGTATCGCCAGAAAAAACGAAAACTCCGCCGCGGCGCGCTTGTCGGCGCCCAGCAGCATGGCCGCCACGATGCTCGCACCGGAGCGCGAGACGCCGGGAATCATCGCAAGGCACTGCGCGAAGCCGATCGTCAGGTACATCGGCAGCGGGAATTTGGTGGCATCGTGTTCATGCGGTTTGTGATCGAGCTGATCGACCCACAACAGGATCGCGCCGCCGACGATAAGCGAGAAACAGATCACCCAGGGGTTGAACAAAAATTCCTTGATGTATTTCCCTGCAATCAGACCGATGATCACCGCGGGCAAAAATGCCACCAATACGCCGATGACGAATCGCCGGTCGTCGGAATTGGTAAACATGCCCGTCGCAACGCTCCACAATTTGCCAAAATAGATCACGAGAATGGCAAGAATCGCGCCGAGCTGAATCAGCACGGTGAAGCTATCCCAGAAGCTGCCCTCGCCGAGACCGAAGAATCGTTCCGCGAGCAGCAGATGCCCGGTCGAGGACACCGGCAGGAATTCCGTGACGCCCTCGATAATGCCGAGAATCACCGCTCTCAACGCATCAGACATGATGACCCCGTCCGTTATGATTGAAACCAGCCCAGCGCCGCGCTCTTCTCGCTTATTCGTCCAACCGCCGCAATCGCAAAAAACGCGAACGCAGGGTTGCCTCGCTCCCCCGCTAAGGTAGTTTGACAGCGTTGCTGCGGCGTACGCGTATCTCGGCCGGTGATACTTTCTTAATCACCATAAAATTACCAAGGACCTCATGTTCACGCTGTTCCACCATCCGTTCTGTCCGCATTCGCGCTTTATCCGCCTCGCGCTTGGCGAATACGGCCTCGATCTGCGGCTGGTGGAGGAGCGTCCCTGGGAGCGGCGCGAGGCATTTCTGACGATCAATCCTGCAGGTGCCACGCCGGTACTGATATCGGAAGACGCGGCCGCCGTCCCCGGCGCAACCATTATCGCCGAGTATCTCGACGAGACCCATGGCGCCGGAATGAATGGTCGCCGGCTGCTGCCGACGACGATGGCGGAGCGTATCGAAGTGCGCCGGCTGATGGCCTGGTTCAACGAGAAGTTTTTCGAGGAGGCTTCCAACCCGCTGGTCACCGAACGCATCTACAAGCGCTTCATGAGCGAGGAGAACGGCGGCGGCGCGCCGGCGGCGGATGTGATCCGCGCCGCCAAGGCAAATGTGCGCTATCATCTGGCCTATATCGGCTGGCTGGCGCAGACACGGAATTATCTAGCCGGCGACCAGATTACCTACGCGGACCTCGCCGCCGCCGCGCACCTTTCGGCGATCGACTATCTGGGCGACGTGCCATGGATCGAGGACGACGCGGCAAAGGCGTGGTACGCGCGGGTGAAATCCCGCCCGTCGTTCCGTCCGCTGCTGAGCGAATGGCTCGCGGGCGTGCCGGCGTCGCGAACCTATGTGGATCTCGACTTCTGAATACGGCCGTCGAACTCCCTGCCGATGAACTCAAGATCAACCTCGCCGGCGAAGCCCGGGCGCTCGGTTTCGATTGCGTTGGGGTGACCGGTCCAGATTCGATTGCCGAGGTGGCGCGGCATTTCCACGCTTTCCTCGACGACGGCGCGCATGGCGACATGGACTGGCTTGCCGCGCACCCCGCGCGCCGCACCGATCCGCGCGTGCTGTGGCCCGGCGTGCGTTCCGTGATCCTGCTCGGCGTCAATTACGGGCCCGATCAGGACCCGCTCGACATCCTGCAGCAGCGCACACGCGGCGCTATCTCGGTTTATGCGCAGGGCGACGACTACCACGACGTGGTCAAGAAGCGGCTCAAGGCGCTGGCACGCTGGCTGGTCGCCGCCTCCGGTGGCGCCGAGGTCAAGGTGTTCGTCGACACCGCGGCGGTGATGGAAAAGCCGTTGGCGCAAGCGGCGGGATTGGGCTGGCAGGGCAAGCACACCAATCTGGTGTCGCGCGAATTCGGCTCCTGGCTTTTTCTCGGCGCGATCTTCACCGCCGCCGATCTGCCGCGCAACAATCCCGAGATCGATCGCTGCGGCTCGTGCCAGGCCTGCCTCGATATCTGCCCGACGGCGGCGTTTCCTGCGCCCTACAAACTCGACGCGCGGCGCTGCATTTCCTATCTGACGATCGAGCACCGGGGGCCGATTCCGCGCGAACTCCGCAAGGCGATCGGCAACCGCATCTATGGCTGCGACGATTGCCTCGCGGTCTGCCCCTGGAACAAATTCGCCCAACAGGGGCGCGAAGCAAAGCTTGCCGCGCGCGACCAGTTGCGTGCTCCGAAACTCGCCGACCTGGCGCGGCTCGACGACGCGGCCTTTCGAGCGCTGTTTGCCAAATCACCGGTGAAGCGCATCGGCCGCAACCGGTTTATCCGCAACGTGCTCATCGCCATCGGCAATGCCGACGACCCCGTGCTGGCGCTCGAGGCCATCCGGCTACTCGACGACGACAGCCCGCTGGTTCGCGGCGCCGCGGTTTGGGCGCTCTCGCAGTCGCTGCCGCGCGAGGCATTTGAGGCAATGGCGTCGGACCGCGTGGGCGTGGAGCGAGACAGCGCCGTGCGCGCGGAATGGTGCCGTGCCTGACTCTTGCCGTCCTTCCCGCAGGAGCGGGCGCCGAGTATTCCAAAGCGCTCCGAACAAATCGAGACATCATCGCGTACTGGATCGTCCGCGTTCGCGGACGATGACAGGAGCCGGCGAATCCGTCATCGTCCCGCCCCATGACTGCTCAACCTTTCTTCACCAGAGATCGCGACGCCTACATTCCCACCGATGCAGCGCGCGGACCGTGGGACCCGAAATCGCTGCATGGCCGCGTCATCATAGGATTGCTGGCTTTCGCCATCGAACAACGCCACGGCGCCGATGGCTTCGTCCCGGCGCGGCTGACGGTGGACATGTTTCGGCTGCCCAGCCTGGCGCCGATCGAGATCACGTCGCGTATCATCCGCGATGGGCTGCGTATCAAGTTGGTCGAAGCCGAATTTTTCAGCGGCGGGGTCGGCATGGCGCGCGCGTCCTGCCAATTGCTCCGCAAAACGCAAAATCCCGAAGGCCAGGTCTGGTCGCCCCCGAACTGGGACGTGCCGGCGCCGGCGGACATCCCTGCCCCGACCGATCCCCGGCTCGGCATGAACGGCAAATGGACTACCCGTCCCATCGTCGGCGCGATGGGCACGCTGGGCCCGCGTCGACTGTGGATGAGCGAAGTGCGCGACCTCGTCGAGGGCACGCCGCTGACGCCGTTCGTGCGGGTCGCGGTGGCGGCAGATTTCGCCAGTCCGTTCGCCAATGCCGGCGACCATGGTCTCGGTTATATCAACAGCGACGTCACGCTGTATCTGCATCGCTTGCCGGTCAAGGAATGGATCGGGTTTGAGGTCGTGAATCACCACGCCACCGACGGCGTCGCGATCGGCGAGTGTAATCTCTACGATCAGGACGGCCCGATCGGGACCTCCACGGTTGCAGCCCTGGCGCAACGCAAACCGATGCCGAAGCCGCCGCCGTAGGCGACGAAATAAAGCACCTAGTCCGCCAGATGTCGCTTCATCTCCGGGCGCGCCTTCAGGGCGACGGCCTGCTTCGCCGCAATTTTGGCGACGCGTTCGGCGGCAAAATTCATGTCCGCAAAGGCGGTAGCGGTATTGGCAACTTCGCGATAGCTGACAATGCCGCCATCGCGGAGCGTCATGATGGCGACGCCCTCGAACATGGCGCGCGCGCCTTGGGCCTCCGGTAGCGTCGAGCGATAGCTGAATGTGTAGCGCGCATAGAGCGTTTCACCGTCGCTGACCGGCGTATGCATGTCCCAGCGAAAATCCGTCGCCGTGCGATAGAACCAGTCGTCGAGCATGGCTGCGATCTTCTCCCGGCCTGCGAAAGTGCCGTAGAAAACATCGTGATAGACCCCGTCTTCGGTGAAAAGCGCCGCGAAAGCGATGCCGTCGCGCCGTTCGACGGCATCGCAGAACGCGCGGAGCATGGCAGTAGGATTCATCGGACTACTCCCGGCTTGGCAGCCTAGGAGCCTATCGCATCTCCGCCACGGCGGCGATGATTCGCGCGATGTCCTGCGGCCGCGACAGGCGGTGATCGCCGTCCTGGATCATGGTGAGCACGACATCATCGACCGGCAGACGGTGGGTCAGCGCGAATGCATGCTGCCAGGGCACATCCGGATCCTGCGCTCCCTGCAGAATGTGCACCGGGCACCCCACCTCGATGGCGCTGCCGAGCAGCAGATGGCGCCGACCGTCTTCGATCAGCGCGCGCGTGATCGGATAAGGTTCGCCATAGGCCGACGGCCGCAGCCACACGCCTTTGGTCTCGATTTCCTGACGAATTTCCGGCGAGAAAATCTTCCACATCAGAGTTTCGGTGAAATCGGGCGCCGGAGCGATCAATACCAGGCCGGCGAGCGAAGCGCGGCTTGCGGCGCGCTGAGCGATTGCGCGCGCCAGCAACAGCGCGATCCAGCCGCCCATCGAGGAGCCGACCAGGACCTGGGGGCCTTCGCAGAATTGGCCGAACACGGCGACGCTCTCCTCGAGCCAGCGCCCGATAGTGCCATCGATGAATGCGCCGCCGGAC
This sequence comes from uncultured Alphaproteobacteria bacterium, assembly GCA_963756215.1. Classification (GTDB taxonomy): domain Bacteria; phylum Pseudomonadota; class Alphaproteobacteria; order Rhizobiales; family Xanthobacteraceae; genus Bradyrhizobium. The sequence continues at coordinate 310,475 of CAVWMY010000013.1, forward strand.
TCACCATGACCGGAATAATCGAAGCGAACGCAGGCCCGGCCCTGCTCGGCGGCCCATCCGTCCAGCGCCAACGCCTTCGTGCCCCGCATGTCCGAATTAAAACCGCCCAGCCAGAACAATCCCGGGCCGCCACCGGCACGGGCGCGAACCGCGATGCGGCGCCGTGCCTCGTGCTGGCCGACCTCGATGAATGTCGGTTCCGGATCCCGGGGATGCGCTGCTGATTGTGTCATGAACCTTCGCTTCTTTCGCCCTTCCCGCTGTCTGATCGAGCCTGCCGTATCCGTCAACGGACGTGGGTACCGGTCGATTACCGACAGTAATGCTTGCAGAGCGAACTTATGCTGTCTATGTGGGCGGATTGAACGTTTCGCGCCGGCCGGCGTTGTCGGCGTGACCAAAATGTCTCGTATTTGATGGTTTTTGGGCGCGAAAGTGCAAGTTTGCTTGCCCGCTGAGCCTTATTCCTTCAAACTATAGTCTTCCTTCACAACTTTGGAGAGTTACCCATTCGCCGTCCCAATAGAGCCCCGCCCGCCGCCGCCAAAGACGGGCCGCGCACCAACGATGAAATCCGCAATGCACAGATTCAGCTGATCGATCAGAACGGCCAAAATCACGGCACGATCGAAACAGTGGTCGCCGTCAAGATGGCGCTCGAAGCCGGCATGGACCTTGTGGAGATTTCGCCGAACACCAATCCTCCCGTTTGCAAGATCATGGATTACGGGAAGTTCAAATATTCGGCGCAGAAGAAAGCCGCGGAAGCTCGCAAGAAACAGAAAGTCGTCGAGATCAAGGAGATCAAGCTGCGGCCGATGATCGACGATCATGACTACGACGTGAAGATGCGCGCTATGCAGCGCTTCTTCGAAGAAGGCGACAAGGTCAAGATTACCTTGCGTTACCGCGGCCGCGAAATGGCCCATCAGGAAATCGGCACCAAGCTCCTCGACAAGGTCAAGGCGGACGTAGCCGAATTTGCCAAGGTCGAACAGGACGCCCGTTTCGAAGGGCGTCAGGTCGTGATGGTTCTGGCGCCGCGCTGAAGCGCAACGGCTGCCCTCCCCTCGGTGTGAGGTGGCACCCCGTTGTCCCGACGACTGCCGGGACTTTTCCAGCGTATAGGACGTCTTGTTAGCCGGCACGGACAGTGGCCCGATGGCGGATTCGGCTTGGTGGCCCGGGCCGGCCGCAAGCGCTTCGGCGTTGCCAACCGGGCCTTCCTCTGCCATAAGCGCAGGCTTCATCGCCCGGCTGATCAAGGGCTGCCGTGTCGATGACCATGCGGATTGTTTCGTTTCGGAAATAATTCAGCATTTTCAACGCTCTAACGAGCATTTTAGCCGACCGGACGCCTTCACGGGCGTTTTCGTGTTGCGGCAACAGGAGAGCCAAATGCCCAAGCTAAAGACCAAGTCAGGCGCCAAAAAGCGCTTCAAGGTGACTGCCACCGGCAAAGTGATGCACGCCCAGCGCGGCAAGCGCCACGGCATGATCAAGCGGACGAAGAAGCAGATTCGTCAGCTCCGCGGCACCCGCGTGCTGTTCAAGACCGACGGCGACAACGTCAAGAAGTACTTCTTGCCGAACGCCTGATCGCCACGCGCGATCCTCCACTTTGCCAAAGCCGCGTCCGCGCGGCGATCCGTCACCCATTTTCAGATAAAGGAGATTCGTCATGTCTCGCGTCAAACGCGGTGTGACCTCCCACGCCAAGCACAAGAAAGTCTACAAGGCCGCCAAGGGTTTCTACGGCCGCCGCAAGAACACCATCCGTGCCGCCAAAAACGCAGTCGAACGGGCCGGGCAATATGCGTTCCGCGATCGCAAGCGCAAGAAGCGCACCTTCCGCGCGTTGTGGATCCAGCGCATCAATGCCGCGGTCCGTCCGTTCGGCATGACCTACAGCGTTTTCATCAACGGGCTGTCCAAGTCCGGCATCACGGTGGACCGCAAGGTGCTTTCGGATCTCGCCATCAACGAGCCGTCGGCGTTTCAGGCGATCGCCGAAAAGGCCAAGGCGGCGCTGGCGGCGTAAGCTTCCGCTGGCAGGCCTTGTGTGAGGTTTGCTGAAGTTGATATGGCCGGGCGAAAGCGCGAGACGGGTCTCCGCTTGATGTCCCGGCCGTCAGCGTCTTCGTTCTCGCCCGCGCTGTAAGACGTGGATGCCCGGGACAAGCCCGGGCACGACGGACTGGGAGCATCGGTTCAGCATCCTGGTCAAAAGGATTGTCATGACCGACCTCCCTCAACTTGAATCCGAAATCCTGAGCCAGGTCGCCGCCGCCGGCGACGAGGCGGCGCTGGAAGCGGTGCGCGTCGCCTCGCTCGGCAAGAAGGGCTCAATATCCGCGCTACTCTCAACGCTCGGCAAGATGTCGCCGGACGAGCGCAAGACCCAAGGTGCGGCGATCAATCTCGCCAAGGACAAGGTCACACAGGCGCTCACCGCGCGTCGCGACATATTGAAATCCGCTGCACTCGACGCCCGGCTGGCGTCGGAAACCATCGACGTCACGCTTCCGTTGCGGGAAACCCCGGCCGAGCAGGGCCGCATCCATCCGCTCAGTCAGGTGATGGACGAACTCACGGCGATTTTCGCCGATATGGGATTCTCGATCGCCGAAGGGCCTGATATCGAGACCGACGACTACAATTTCACAAAGCTGAATTTCCCCGAAGGTCACCCGGCGAGGGAAATGCACGACACGTTCTTCTTCAACCCGAAGCAAGACGGCTCGCGCATGCTGTTGCGAACGCACACCTCGCCGGTGCAGGTGCGGACCATGCTGAGCCAGAAGCCGCCGATCCGCGTCATCTGCCCGGGCCGCACCTATCGGATCGACTCCGACGCCACTCACACGCCGCAATTCCACCAGGTCGAGGGCCTCGTCATCGACAAGGGATCGCACCTCGGCCACCTCAAATGGATCCTGCACGAATTCTGCAAGGCGTTCTTCGAGGTCGACCACATCAACATGCGGTTCCGGCCGTCATTCTTTCCCTTCACCGAGCCTTCGCTCGAAGTCGACATTCAGTGCCGGCGCGGCAAGGGCGAAATCCGGTTCGGCGAGGGCGAGGACTGGCTCGAGATTCTCGGCTGCGGCATGGTTCACCCCAACGTATTGCGCGCCTGCGGCATCGATCCCGACGTGTATCAAGGCTTCGCCTGGGGCATGGGAATCGATCGCATTGCGATGTTGAAATACGGCATGTCCGACCTGCGGCAATTGTTCGAGAGCGACGTGCGCTGGCTCAGCCATTACGGTTTCAAGCCGCTTGATGTCCCGACCCTCGCGGGAGGCTTGAGTTCGTGAGTCGCAGCGCATCCATTCGGCACGGCCAGCCCCCTCTCCCGCTTGCGGGGGAGGGGTGGGATGGGGGCATTCACGCTCCGGAGACCACCATGGATCGTCCCAGAAACCCGACGTGGAAAGTAATTTCCAAACAGCGCGACAACGCTCGCGCGCCCCGGAAGAATTCAACCGATGCCGAGCGAATCCTTTGGTCGGAACTACGCGAACATCGTCTGATTGGAGTTGGCTTCAGGCGCCAAGTCCCCGTTGGAAGCTACATCGCCGATTTCTTGTGTCACGCGGCCAAGCTGGTGATCGAGCTAGACGGCGGACACCACTTTGCCGACGCGCAAGAGGCGGCGGATTCTATCCGTTCTGCCGCAATCGAAGCCGAAGGTTTTCGCGTTCTTCGCTTTAGCAATCACGACGTGATGACCAATCGAACCGGTGTGCTTGAAACGATTATCTCGGCGATTGAAGCAAGTACCCCCACCCTAACCCTCCCCCGCAAGCGGGAGAGGGAACATGATGTGCCAGGGAAGCGATCGTTATGAAATTCACCCTCTCCTGGCTGAAGGAACATCTCGACACCGACGAGCCGGTTGAAAAGCTTGCCGACAAGCTGACCATGATCGGGCTCGAGGTCGAGCACATGGAAGACAAGGCCAAGGCGCTGTCGGCGTTCACCATCGCGCGGGTGATTTCGGCCGAGCAGCATCCCAATGCCGACCGCTTGCGGGTGTGCATGGTCGATACGGGTAACGGCGCCGCGCCGGTACAGGTGGTTTGCGGCGCGCCGAATGCGCGCGCCGGGCTCGTCAGCGTGTTTTCGCCGCCCGGCACATTCATTCCCGGCAAGAACATCACGCTCGGGGTCGGCACCATCCGCGGCGTCGAGAGCCGCGGCATGCTGTGCTCGGCGGCCGAGTTGCAGCTCTCGGAGGACCATGACGGCATCATGGAGCTGCAGGCCGACGCGCCGGTCGGTGCGCCTTATGCGCGGTGGGCCGGGCTCGGCGATCCCCTGATCGAAATCAACCTGACGCCGAACCGGCAGGATTGCACCGGCGTGCACGGCATCGCGCGCGATCTTTCCGCCGCCGACATGGGCAAGTTCAGGGATCCCGCGATCAAGCCGATCAAGGGCGAATTCCCGTGCCCGGTGCAGGTGACCGTCGAGGATGCCACGTTGTGCCCGGGCTTTGCGCTGCGGCTGGTGCGCGGCGTCAAGAACGGCCCGTCGCCGGAATGGCTGCAGCATCGGCTGACCTCGGTCGGCCTGCGCCCGATCAATGCGCTGGTCGATATCACCAACTTCATGACCTTTGACCAGGCACGACCGCTGCATGTGTTCGACGCCTCAAAGGTGAAGGGCAATCTCAGCGTGCGGAGAGCGCGCGAGGGCGAGACGCTGCTGGCGCTCGACGGGCGTACCTACACGCTCAATCCTGATGTCTGCGTGATCGCCGACGATCGCGGCGTCGAATCGCTCGCCGGCATCATGGGCGGAGAGGCCTCGGGCTGCGATGAGAACACCACCGATGTGCTGATCGAATCGGCGCTGTGGAACGAGATCAACATCGCACAGACCGGCCGCAAGCTCGGCATCAATTCGGATGCACGCTATCGCTTCGAGCGCGGTGTCGACCCGGCCTTCATGGTGCCGGGGCTGGAGATGGCTACGCGGCTGGTGATGGAGCTGTGCGGCGGCGCGCCGTCGGAGAATATCGTGGTCGGCAACGCCTTTGGCGTCGACCGCGTGATCGACTTTCCGCTGACCGAGGTCAAGCGACTGGCCGGGATCGAGGTTCCCCTGCCTGAGGTGAAACGCATCCTCGGCCATCTCGGCTTCATGCTGGCAGGCAACGGTCCGATCGTGAAGATCGCGGTGCCTTCCTGGCGAACCGACGTGCATGGCAAGGCCGACATCGTCGAGGAGATCGTCCGCATCGTCGGCGTCGACAAGGTGCCGATGACGCCGTTCGAGCGCGGCGACGCGCCACGCAAACCGATCCTGACCGCGATCCAGTTGCGTACCCGCCGTGCCAAGCGCGCGCTTGCGACGCGTGGCCTGGTCGAGGCCGTGACATGGTCGTTCATCGCAAAGCCGGCTGCGGAGCTATTCGGCGGCGGGCAGGCCGAACTTGCACTGGCAAATCCGATCGCATCCGACCTGTCGGACATGCGGCCCAGCCTGCTGCCGGGCCTGATCGCAGCGGCGCAAGCCAACAGCGACCGCGGCTTTCCTGACGTTGCGCTGTTCGAGGTCGGACAGGTCTTCAAGGGAGACAAGCCGCAGGATCAGCTGACCGCAGCCGCCGGCATCCGCCACGGGTTTGCTTCGTCGAAGGGCATGGGGCGCCACTGGTCGGGCTCGGCAACCGCAGACGCGCTCGACGCAAAGGCTGACGCCCTAGCGGTGCTGGCGGCGGCCGGCGCGCCGATGCAGGCGCTCCAGATCGTACCCGGTGGTCCCAACTGGCTGCATCCGGGGCGCTCCGGCACCATCCAGATCGGCCCGCAGAATATCCTTGGATATTTCGGCGAGTTGCATCCCCGCGCGCTCGAGGCGCTCGGTGCGGACGGCCCGTTGATTGCATTCGAGGTCATCCTCGATCGCGTCCCGGATGCCAGGCAGAAACCGACCCGTGCCAAGCCGGTGCTGGAGCTATCGGCATTCCAGCCGGTGTCGCGCGATTTTGCCTTTATCGTCGATCGCGGCGTCCGAACCGGTGACATGGTGCGGGCGGCGCAGGGGGTCGACAAGAAGTTGATCACCGAGGTCACGGTGTTCGACGTCTATGAGGGCAAAGGCATCGACGACGGCAAGAAGTCGATCGCCATCGCGGTGACGATCCAGCCCCGAGAAAAGACCCTGACCGATCAGGAAATCGACGCGGTCGCCGCCAAGATCGTTGCCGAGGTTACCAAAAAGACCGGCGGCAGCTTGCGGGCATGACACCGGAACGCGCGAGGCGAGTTTCGGTTGCCGTCATGATCCCGACATCAGGGGGATGAACCTCTCCGACCTCATCCCGGCCGGCGGCGGCATCGGCGCGGCGATCGCGATTTGCACGATCGCCTTTGTCTCGGGAACAGCGCGAGGATTTTCCGGCTTCGGCTCGGCGCTGATCTTCATGCCGCTGGCGAGCAGCGTCGCTGCGCCACGCTTGGTCGCCACCCTCCTGCTCATCATCGATTTCGTCGCGGCAACGCCGTTACTTCCGAATGCATGGCGTCATGCCGACCGCAAAGCCACCGCAGTGATGGTGCTCGGCGCGCTGGTCGGCGTGCCGCTGGGCACCTACTTCCTGATCAGGCTCGATCCGGTGACCGCGCGCTGGATCATCTCCGGCTTTGTATTTGTACTTCTGATCCTGCTGGTTTCGGGATGGCGTTATCGCGGGAAAGAACATTCGGCGATTTCGGCCGGCGTCGGCGCGCTATCCGGCTTTGGCAGCGGACTGGCACAAACCGGCGGCCCGCCGATCGTCGGCTATTGGCTGGGCCGTCCGATCCCCTCGGTGGTCTCGCGCGCCAACATCGTGCTGTTTTTCGGCGCTTCTGATTGCTTTTCGCTCGTAAGCTATGCGTTCACCGGCCTCGTCACGCCGGAGGCGATCCGATTTTCGCTGCTGGTCGGTCCGGTCTATGCTGTCGGCGTCTGGTGCGGCGCCAGCCTGTTTGGCCGCGCCAGCGAGAAACTCTTCCGTGCGATCTGCTATGTCCTGATCGCGGCGGCGGTTATCATCGGCCTGCCTGCGCTCGACGGCCTGCTGCGCTGATCCGGCGTCATAACTAAAGTCCGGCTTTTGCCTGATTGTTGCGAATATCGCTAGGTTCGCACCGCCACACAAGAACAAGACCAACGGGAGAGCCGCCGTGGGCGTCAGCCATCAACTGGTCGCCGCCGGCGTTCCAATCCCGTCGGTGAAATATATCTTCATCAGCCATCACCATTCCGATCATAACCTCGAATACGGCAACCTGTTCTACAACGCCTGGGCCGCCGGGCTTTCGACGCCGGTGCATTCGTTCGGGCCCAAGGGCCTCGAGGCCATGACCCGAACCTATTGGGAATTAAACAAGTTCGACGTCGAAACCCGGATCGAGGATGAGGGCCGTCCCGATCCGCGCCCGTTACTGATCGCCAAGGACATCGCCGACGACGGCGTCGTGCTGCAGACCGCGGACGTAAAGGTGACGGCGTTCCGCACGCCGCATCCGCCGATCACAGATAATTTCGCCTACAAGTTCGAGACGCCGGACGGCATTATCGTTTTTTCCAGCGACACCGCCTACAACCCGAAGCTGGCGGAATTTGCCAAGGGCGCCGATGTGCTGGTGCACGAAGCCCTTTACCTGCCCGCGGTCGATCGTCTCGTGATCAAGACCAGGAACGGCGCCACGCTGAAGAAGCATTTGCTCGATAGCCACACGACTACCGAAGATGTCGGCCGCGTCGCCGCCGCTGCCGGGGTCAAAGTGCTGGTACTCAGCCATTTCGTACCCGGCGACGATCCCGAGGTCACCGACGACGACTGGACCCGTGACGTAAAGAAAAACTTCTCCGGCCGGATCATCGTTGCCAAGGATTTGATGCAACTAGCGCTGCCGGTCTGATGCGAGCAAGCGTTGGCAAAGCGCGCTTGTGCCGGACGCTTACCCTATCAATTGATCGGTGACGGCGGAATCGCGCCGCTCGACGAGGACCCGCGGCGCCGGCGCTTGGCCGCCGGCTGCGGTGGTGGCGTCGCATCTTTGACGGCGCCGATTTTTCTCAATGCCGCGTCGGCTGCGCGCTCGCCGCTTTCCCACGCGCCGTCGACGGTTCCCCACAGCGTTTCATGGGTAGCCTCACCGGCAAGGAACATGCAGCCGATCGGCTCCGCCAAGATCCTCCGCGACGGCTGTCCACCCGGCGCCGCCGACGACATCGCCCCCAGCGCGAACGGCGCCGCGTTCCAGCGCGTCACACTGCTCTTCTTGACCGCCGCTGCGATGTCGTTCCCGAACAGTTTGGCCAGCCATTCCACCGCAAACGCAACCATCGCGGGTTCGCCCTGCGCGGAGAGATCGCGGCCGAACGAGCCGGCTACATCGATCACGCACAGCGACGATGATGCCATGTTCGCAAACAAGAGCGCGGTGCGCGTCGAGTTGCTCTGCTCGATCACGAGATCGTCGTGTGAAAGCCGAAGCGGGTTATCGGGCAGTTGCAGCGCGATGCGATCGTAGCTGCCAAGACTGAGGTTTGCGGCAGCATCGAACTGGCGCTTGGGAAGATCGGGCGTGAACTTTATGGTTCCCGCGGCCAGTACATTGCTCGACACGGTGACGATGGCGGCGCGCGCGGCGATCTTGCCCGCCGGCGTTTCTACCGTCACATCGCGTCCGCTCCAGGCAATACGATTGGCGGGCGTCGAAAGCACCAGCGGAATTTCCGCGCCCAGTTTCGTGATCAACGTGCCCAGCCCCTGGCGGCAGGCGATCGCTGCGTTGCGGTCTTGTCCGCGCGCCTTGTCGAACACGGAAACGTCCTTCAAATCCCTGCCGGTGGCATTGGCGCCGAGCACGAATTCGGCGGTGCCGGCCCAATCGCCCAGGTCCTTCGGCAGCACCGCAGCGCAAGACGTATCAGCCCTGCCACGCGCAGCATCGTCGATTGCGCGGTTGGCGCGCACCAGGGCGGCGAGAAAATCCTCGGTTTCGCCGGCCCGCGCATTGCGGCGACCGATGCGGATTTTCTGGCCGAGCGGCGCCGGATAAATGTCCAGCCCCGCATCGCGCCCGAGCCTGATCATCGGGTTGGTGTCGGGATTGTGCAGCCAGCGGGCGCCGCGGTCGAATGGCACATCGAACGTGGCGGTGTCGGTGAGGCAACGACCGCCGATCTGGCCGGATGCCTCGACCACAATCACCTTTCGGTTCGCCGCCTGAATCCGCCGCGCTGCGGCAATACCCGCTGCTCCCGCACCGATCACCACAATATCGGCCTCCCGGAATAACGACGGCGCGCCTGCGCGCGCGCCGAACGCGGGTTTCGTCACCAACGCGGCAGACGCCGACAGGAATGCGCGACGCGTGATTGTCATGTCATGGTTTCCGAAACTTTGAGCAGGACGAGCCGCCTGCGCGAGGCGGCCGAACCATCGGATTTTATCGTGCCGCCATTCGATCGCGGATGAGGCTGGAGTAAAACCACACTGGAATCATGGGTTTCCGGCATTCTCTGGGCTCCGACGCCGGCACGAAAGCGGCAAGTTCCTGATTCCGGATCGAGGTGAACTTGCCGCATTCGGTCCCGTGCAGCAACCGCCATGGTAAATCAATCATGATCGATTCGGCGAAGGCATGAACCAAATTGCAACGGCTTTCGACCATGCTAAGTAGAGGGAAAAAGCGGCCGCAAAGGTCCTTGGGGGGAAACTGTCATGGGCGTCGTGCTCGATACTGTCGGCAAGGTGATCGCGGGCTACCTGCAAAAGGAAGTGCCGGGTTATGAGCCGTTCACGCCGAGCGATCCGGAACATTTGCGTGGCGTCATCGAACAGGGCGACGTGCTGCTGGTCGAAGGCAACAACCGGGTTTCCGGCATCATAAAATACCTGACCCAGTCCACCTGGTCGCATGCCGCGCTTTTTGTCGGCCCGATCGACGGCGCGACGGAGCCCGACGGCGAACCGCATGTGCTGATCGAAGCCAACATCGGTGAGGGCGTGACTTCCGCGCCGCTGTCGAAGTATTTTCCCTACCACACCCGGCTCTGTCGCCCGGTCGGTCTGTCGTTCGAGGACCGCAATACGGTGTGCCGCTACGCGATCAACCGGATCGGCTTCGGCTACGACACCAAGAACATCGTCGACCTGATGCGCTACCTGATTCCATTGCCGGTGCCGCAACGCTGGCGACGGCGCATGATCGCCTTCGGCTCCGGTGATCCTACCAAGATCATCTGCTCGGCGCTGATCGCACAGGCCTTTGACGCCGTGCGTTATCCGATCCTGCCCAAGATCACACGGGCCGCCAGCAGAAAGGCGCGCCGTGAAATTCTGCACATTCGCGATTCATCGCTGTACATGCCCCGCGATTTCGACATCTCGCCCTATTTCGAAATCGTCAAACCCACCATTGTGCACGGCTTCGACTACACGATGCTGCACTGGGCCGATAAGCAGAAGCCGCTCCGGGAGGTAGCCGGCGAATTCGGCGTGTTTCCAGAAGCGGCCCTTTCACCGCCCTTCTGTCCTGAAGCGACTGACCAGGAAACGCCGCTTCAGGTTGAAGAAGTAGCAATCCTTGCCGCGGCGGCGGAAGACGAGTTCGTCTCCCCACTGGAGCCTCGGTCTTCGTCGGGCGAGCAAGCGCTCGAACCGGCAGCCTAGGAAGCGACGGTCAGGCGGCCACCGCGGATTTTCGGTCGGGCAAGCCGGCCCGGGCCATTCCGCCATAGAGTTGCTCGTTGGGCATTTCGGCGCGCAGGATCGAGCGCACCTCTACCAGCCTGTCGATATCGATACCGGTCGCGAATCCCTTGCTTTCGCACAGAAACACCAGATCCTCGAACACCACGTTGCCGGTCGCGCCGGGCGCAAACGGGCAACCACCGAGACCGCCAAGCGAGCCATCGAGAACGCGCGCGCCTGAATCGAGCGCCGCCGACGCGTTGGCAATTCCCATACCCCTGGTATCGTGCAGGTGAACGAAAATCGCCTTGGATCCGGCAATCTTCACCGCGTCCCTGGTGAGATCCCCCACCTGCTTCGGACCCGCATAGCCGACGGTGTCAGCGATACCCACCATATCCGCGCCTGCCTCAAAGCACTTCTCGACCAGCCGAAGCACTTCCTTCGGGTCGACAGGTCCGGCGATCGAACAGCCCAGCGCCATGGATATCGCTGCGTTGACCAGCGGCTTGTGCGCGCTGGCATCGCGCAAATCGCAAAGCCGCTTGATATTGGCAATGGCCTGATCGCGCGAGCGGTTGGCGTTGGCCTGGCTATGTTCTTCAGTCGCGGACAGCACCGAGGCAACTTCGGCGACGCCTGACTCCAACGCCTCGTTGGCACCGCGTTCGTTGAGTGTGAGCGCAATGCCATGCGCGCCCGGCAGCGATGCGACCGTTGCGACGACATCGCGCACATCGGCGAACTGCGGAAAGGTTTTCGCTGGCAGAAAGGAGCCGACCTCGAAATGTCGAACGCCGGCGCCGTACTCCTCGGCTACCCAACGTTGCTTCGCGGTCGTGGAGGGGAATTTCTTCACGAGTTGCAGACCATCCCGCAGTCCGACCTCGCGCAAGGTGACGCGGTTGCTCGGGTAAATATCCTGAATGCGGGTCATGCGCGCCTCGCTGCGGTTTTGCCGATGGGAGAAACCTGCCTGCTTTCGAGCTCGGCGCGGACCGCATCGGTGTCGGCGCCGAGCACCGGAACCTTAAGCCCTTCACCGAGATTGCCGCCATTCCATTCCACCGGCAGCGCGGGAACTCGAAACGGCTTGCCGTTCGCGTTGGTGTTGTTGACGAGCCCGCCGGGGCGCAGCACGTGGGGATCTCTGAGCAGGTCTTCGGGGCGATTGATCGGCGAGAAGCAAATATTCAGCCGGTCGAGCTTCGCGGAGAGCTCCTGAACCTCCCAGCGTTTGATTTCCTCGGTAACGCGCGGAATGATGCGGGCCCGCGCCAGAATGCGGTCGGTCGTGCTGCGCAGCGTCGGATCGTCGGAAAACTCCCGCAGGCCGAACTCGCGGCAGAAGCTCTGCCAGTGCCCCTCGGTCACCACGCCGATGAAGATGCGCTCGCCGCCGGCGGTTTCGAAAATGTCGTAGATCGGCCACGCATGTTCCCGTTCCGGCATCGAGCGCGGCTTGTTGCCGGTCATCTCGTACTCGACCATATGCTGCGCGACCAGGAACAGGCAGTTCTCAAACAACCCGATACGAATATCGGTGCCGCCCCCCGTACCCGCAACGCCGCTACGCTTTTGATAGAGCGCGGCGAGAATCCCGATTACGCCGAACATGCCTCCCATAATATCGTTCGCTGAAGAGCCGACGCGTTGCGGCTTCTCCCGCGTTCCCGTCATGGCTGCCAGGCCCGACATCATTTGCACGACTTCATCGAGCGCCGGGCGATGGTCGTAGGGACCAGACAAAAAGCCTTTGTGTCCGGCAACGATCAGGTGCGGATATTTCTGACGCAGCTCGTCGGGCCCCAGTCCCTGCTTTTCCAACTGTCCGTCACGAAAATTTTCCAGGAACACGTCGGCGCTGGCGAGCAGCCGGTGCATGGTCTCCCGATCTTCCGCTTTCGCGAAGTCGAGAACGACGCTACGCTTGCCACGATTGAACAACGGAAAGAACGAAGTGCCCATGCCGCCCAGGCTGCGGGTCTTGTCGCCGGCAGGCGGCTCGACCTTGATGACTTCGGCGCCCAGTTGCGCCAGAATCATGCCACAGGTCGGACCCATCACCATGTGGGTCATTTCCACGACCCTCACCCCCGCCAGGGGCAGTTCCGTTTCACTCATGTTGTCTCCCGTTCAGAGCCGGCTTTTATCGTAGCGCGGCGCGCGTCGTCTGAGAATACTTTTAGCCGCGATCACGCGATTCCGGGTTCTGAAAACGTAGATTTGATGGTCGTACATCTTCCTTTGATGCCGGATCGCTGATCCAGTTGCGCCCGGCCTGCGGCTCGCTGTTGATCCTACGCGAGGCCGTTCGTGTTGATCGCTATCGTCGATAGCTCGCACATTTTGGCTCACAAATAGCAACCATCGGCCACCAAGATGGTCGAAGCAGAAAACCGTTTCCGCTGGATGATGTCTTGCGGGCTTTCCGAGGGAGGAAATCATGAGCGTCGTCGGCGTCGATACCGGATTTGATCTCGCGGCCCCACGAAGCGGCGCTGACGAGATATCTCACCGGATCGAGAGCCTGCCCGCTTCTTCGTATGTCTGGCGCCTCGTCATTCTGCTATCGCTCGGCGGTTTCTTCGAAATTTACGACCTGTTTTTCACCGGCTATATTGCGCCGGGCCTCGCGCGAAGCGGACTGCTGACCACTACCACACAGGTCTTCTTCGGATTTTCGGGGATCGGCGCGTTTGTGGCAGCAACGTTTGCCGGATTGTTTATCGGCACTTTCTTTCTGGGTTTTCTGGCCGACCGCTTCGGACGTCGGATGGTGTTCACTTACGCGCTGCTCACCTACTCCGCGGCTTCCCTGGTCATGGCCTGCCAAACCACCACCGGCGGGTTGTTGCTGTGGCGATTTCTTGCCGGGATCGGCGTCGGCGTCGAGATCATCACTATCGACACCTATATCACCGAGATGGTGCCGAGCTGGATGCGAGGCCGCGCCTTTGCCGTCAACCAGGCGGTCATGTTCGTGGCTGTTCCCGTCGTGGCCGCACTCTCGTGGTGGCTGGTTCCGCTAACGCCCCACGGCGTCGACGGTTGGCGTTGGGTGGTGATTGCGGGCGCTGCCGGCAGCATTGTGATCTGGATGATGCGCCTGACGCTGCCCGAAAGTCCGTTGTGGCTTGCGCGCCAGGGTCGGTTCGCGGAGGCTCGAAGTATCTTGGGCAGGCTCGAGGGCTCCGCCAGCACAACTTCCCCGCTGCCGACGAAGAAGCTGACTGTTGCTCGCACGGGGCCGATCGCCAAGGTCGGCTTTGCCGACCTGTTCAAGCCGCCATACGTTTCACTGGTCATGGTCTTCATGATCTTCAATTTCTGCCAGGCATTCGGCTTCTATGGTTTTTCAAACTGGGTGCCCGCTCTGCTGGTGGAAAAGGGCATTACGATTACCAAGAGCCTGCAATATTCCGTCATTGTCGCCCTTGCCTACCCGATCGCGCCGCTACTGGCCGGGAGCTTTGCCGATCGTATCGAACGCAAATGGATCATCTGCGGCGCATCGCTGGCGATCTGCGTATTCGGGATCGCGTTTTCACAACTCGCCCAGCCGACGTCGCTCATCCTGTGTGGCGTGCTGGTCACCGCGGCGAACATGACCCTGTCCTACGCCTATCACGCCTATCAGACCGAGGTATTCCCGACCGTAATCCGGGCGCGCGCGTGCGGCTTTGTCTATTCGATGAGCCGGGTCAGCGCGATGTTCTCGGGCTTCATCATCGCCTACGTGCTGCGCTACGGGGGAGTCTCCGGCGTGTTCAGCCTGATCACATCGGCGATGATCGTCGTGATCGTGGTGATCGGAGCGTTCGGCCCGAATGTGCTCGGTCACGCACTCGATTCCGAATAGGATTCCGGCCGCCGGCCCGAGCGCGGGGCAACGGGTCCGCGCCGTTGGGCGGCAAGGCTGTCCCCCTTTTGTAGGCTCGTTTTGTCCGCTTGCCGAGTTCAGCCGATGGCTTTACCTCTGGTACAGCCGTTAACCCGGGACCTGACCGCCATGCTGGACGCCGCCGCCAAGGCGCTATCGCAGATCCTGTCGGCGCCGATGCGCTCGATCCTGTGGCGATCGATTGGGCTCGCGCTGGCGTTGGTCGTGGTGTTGGCGATCGGCTTGCAGCGCCTGTTGAGTTGGCTTGCGACTTCCGGCGAGGGCTGGGCCGAGGCGATGCTGGGCCCGGGCTTCCATACGCCGATTAATATCCTTGCCTGGATCGTCTCGATTGCCGCCGGTCTCGGCGTCGTGGTTGGCGCGGTATTTCTGATGCCTTCGATCACCTCGCTGGTGGCGAGCGTATTCGTCGACGACGTAGCCGACCATGTCGAGCGCGAATATTACCCTGCGGAGCGCCCCGGAACCGCACTGCCGTTCGGCCTCGCCATGACCGAGGGCATCAAGACGGCGTTACTCACGATCGTCGTCTATCTGATCGCGTTGCCGTTCGTATTCTTCGCCGGGGCGGGGTTCGTTGCCTTCTTCATTGCGACCGCTTGGCTGCTCGGCCGGGAATACTTCGAACTCGCGGCGATGCGATTTCGTTCACCGGCCGATGCCAAGGCCATGCGCCGGGACAACGCGGCAATCCTGTTCGTCGCGGGGCTCGTGATCGCGGCGTTCGTGTCGATACCGATCGTCAACCTGGCGACCCCGCTATTCGGTATGGCGTTCATGGTCCACATGCACAAGCGGCTTTCCGGCCCGCGACCGGAGTTGATCGAACCGGGCCGCAAGCCAGGCTTGCCGGCAGCTTAGATCTGGGCCCGCGGAGGGGGAGGGGGAGTGGGCGCGGCTCAAAGCGGATACCGGCCTTGCTTCGAGTTTAGCGCCGATACAGTCCGAACCATCGCGGCAGATGCCATCCCGCAAATGGCACCGGTGTGAACGGCCCTTTGCGGGATGGCGTCATCAGCGTCACCAGTACAAGCCCGAGGATCGCGATCCAGAACGTCAGCCAAAATCCGTCGATATATGCGAGCACGTTCGCTTCGCGCTGCACAAGCGTCGCCAGCGACGCTAATGCGCGCGCCGGCGCGATCCCCTCGCCGTGCCCGACAAAACTTCCAGAGAGGCGCTTGAGTGCGAGAACCACGTCGGCGCTGCCGCTGGCCACATGCTGACCGATGAAATTGGAATGGATCTGCTCGCGGACACGGAGCCAGGTGCCCATCAGCGAAATGCCGATCTCGGCACCGCCGAGCCGCATGATCTGGATGTACGCTGCGAACGCCGTAGCACGGGTGGGGTCGGCGTTACTGAGCAGGATAATGATGATGGGTAGAAGCGTGAAGGATTGGCCGACCGATTGCAGAATCACAACGGGGATAAAATCATCCAGCGCCCACTCATGCGTCAATTGGGTTCCGAGCAGGCTTGCCGCCGCGAATGACGACAAACCGACGATCAGCATTCCGCGCGGGTCGATATGCCTGAGGAACAGAATCGAGACTGGTACCAGCACGAGCATGGGAAGCGCACCATAGGCGAGGAGCACCTCGCCGGTTTGTTCAGGCCGCAGCGCCGTGACGGTTCCCAGAAAATTCGGAACCAGCGTGGAGTTGGACAGACTGGTGAGCGTGTAGAGAAGAATCGTCATCAACCCGAGGGCGACGTTGCGCGAAAACAGCACATCGATGTTGGCCCATGGCTCATCGACGATGGTTTCGTTGATGAGGAATCCGATGCACAAAAGACTACCGCCCAACAGCATCGCGACCACCGTGCCGGATTGCAGCCAATCGAGACGGTTTCCCTGATCGAGGCCCGCGTAAACCATCGAAAGTCCGGTCCCGAGCAGCAACATGCCGCCCCAGTCGGCGTTCTTCAGGAGCGCACGATTGACGGATTCATGGGGTGTTCCGAGATAGACCATCACCCCCATCAGCGGTGCGATGATCGCGCCCTGCCAGTACAGCCACTGCCATCCCCAATGCTCGACATAGAAGCCGACCGCAGATGAACTGGTATCGAACGCGAAGCCGACCCGGATCGAATAGATCGCGACCGCCGGCAACCACCACTTGATCGGCAGGTTCCGCAAGATGATCATCAGGGTGGCGGGCACGAACGTGCCCAGCAAGAGACCGTGCGCGATGCTGAGTGCGATCAGCGTGGTGTAATTGTGGACGAGCGGAATCGCCAATGACACCGCTACATAGACAAGACTTGGAATGGCCAGCACGCGACGCAGGCCGAACACGGTTGCAAGCCACGCAACCGATGGCGCGATGAAAATCTGCGAGCCGATACTGGCGGTGCTGAGCCAGGCCCCCTCGTCGAAGGTCAACGAAAAGGCGCCGCGGAGGTCCGGCAATCCCGTCGACGTCAGCCGGGTGTCGAAGTTCGCGAGAAAGGAGCCGAGCAGCACCGCGCCGACCGCAAACAGCGGCCGGGCGCCAACGGCGCCGCGCGAAACCGGTCCGTGACCGCTGGTTTCATTCTCCGCCATCCGCGCCTACTTCACGGGTATGAATTCGAGTAACGACCGACATGCCCGGGAGCAGGCGCTCCAGCAACGGCTGGCCCTTGTCGAATTGAATTCGGACCGGAATGCGTTGCACCACCTTCGTGAAATTGCCGGTCGCATTGTCGGGCGGCAGCAGCGCAAATTGCGAGCCGCTGGCGGGCGCAATCCGTTCAACGCGGCCGTGTAACGTCTCACTCGAAAAAGTATCGACGGTCACGGTGACGGGCTGGCCGGGTCTGACCCGAGTCAGCTGAGTTTCCTTGTAGTTGGCGATGACGTAGACGTTCGGCAGCGGCACCACGTCGATAAGGTTGCTTCCGATATTGACGTAATCGTTCGGCTGAACTTGCCGCTGCCCGACCACGCCGTCAAACGGCGCGACGATCTTGGTGTAGCCGAGCTTGAGCTTGGCCATCGCCAGCAGGGCCTTGGCTCCTTCCAGGTCTGCCATGCGCTGCTTCTTGTTACCGGCCAGCACATCGAGCTGATGATGCCCCTCGGCGACAACAGCTTGCGTTGCACGAACATCCGCCTGAGCACGGGCGAACTCGGCGACAGCCTGCTCGAGTCTCTGCCGCGTACCCGCCTGTGTTTGCGTCAGGGTTTGCTGCCGTTCCTGCTCCTGCCCCGCTTCCACCTGCTGCGCGAGCGCGGCTGTGTGCTGCGCCTCGCCTTGCGCGATGGTAGCGTATTGCAGTTCGACCTGGTTGGTCAGCGTGTCGATCGCCGCCTGTGCCGCCGCGACGCCGGCTTCCGCCTGAGCCACCTGCGCTTGGTAGTCGGCAGGATCAATCTGAATCAGGAGTTGGCCAGCCTTGACGTGCTGAAAGTCGCTTACGGCAACGGTGAGAACTTCGCCGGACACCCGGCTGCTCAACGTCGTGACATCGGCTCGAACATAGGCGTCGTTGGTCGTCTGGATGGCGGCGGCACCGACCCAGGCATCCCAGCGCAGCGTCGCCAGCGCAACGAAACCGAAGGCGGCCAGCGCTGCAAATATCGGAAGTGCAAGGCGGCGCCAGGTTCCGCGGCGGGTCGGCTCGGTCTGCGATGCGGGCGCCACGGGAATCGGCGGGCTCGCAGCGGGTCCCGACGGTCCCGACTGCCCCGAAGCAGACACCGGTCTGATCTGCTCTTGCTGGCTCAAGTCATCCTCCACACCAAATCTGGTCCGCGAATCACCGGCCGGAAACTTCGCTGCCGGTAGATCGCACGCCAGATATAACCGAAATTCATGCCCTAAACGGACTTTTCCGGCCAGCGGCAGAGATCGTTGATCAGGCATACCTCACAGCGTGGCGCGCGCGCGAGGCAGGTGTAGCGGCCGTGCAGGATGAGCCAGTGATGCGCGTGCAGCATGAATTCGGTCGGGATCACACGCTCGAGGCCGAGTTCGACTTCGAGCGGCGTGTTGCCCGGTGCTAGTCCGGTGCGGTTGCCGACGCGGAAAACGTGGGTGTCGACCGCCATGGTGCGCTCGCCGAATGCCATGTTGAGTACGACATTGGCAGTCTTGCGGCCGGCACCGGGCAGCAATTCAAGCTCGGCCCGGGTACGGGGCACCTCGCCGCCGAATTCCGCAATCAGTTTTTCCGACAGCTTGATGACGTTTTTCGACTTATTGCGGTAGAGCCCGATCGTCTTGATGTAATCGCGCACTTTGTCCTCACCGAGCGCGAGCATCTTTTGCGGCGTGTCCGCGACCGCAAACAACGCGCGCGTCGCGCGGTTGACGCCGGCGTCTGTCGCCTGCGCCGACAGCACCACGGCAACGAGCAGCGTGTAAGGATTGAGATGCTCCAGTTCGCCCTTCGGCTCGGGATTGGCTTTGCGAAAACGGCTGAACGCCTCATAGACCTCGGCAGCGGACCAGGGTAATTGAGTTTGATCTTGGACTTGACCTTGGGTTTGGCCTTGGCCGAGGCGTCGGTCTTCTTCGCTGCTTTGCCCGGAGCAGGTTTCAGCGATTTTTTCGCTGTCGACGGCTTGGCTTTATTCGGCGAACGCTTTTCCAAGATAATCTTTGAAGAGTTGCCGGCACGTTCGGCACGCGCGAGTTCCGTTCGGGGCCGAGGTTTGTCGGTGATTTTCGCCATGACCGGGATATACTGACAGGCCATGACCGCAGGCAACGACTTTGATCCGGAGATTACATCGCCGGAAATATTTTCGGCGCTGTTGACGCCGCATCGTTCGCTGAACCGCACCGGGTTCCTGGTGTTGATGACATTTTTCGGCGCGATCAGTTTTGCTGCCGGGATCGCGTTTCTCCTGATGGGAGCGTGGCCGGTATTCGGCTTTTTTGGCCTCGACGTATTGCTGATCTATTGGGCATTCCGCATCAATTTCCGACACGCCAGGGCCGCCGAGGAAATTTCGGTAACGGCCTCTGAGTTGCGGGTGCGACGGGTCAGCCACCGCGGCCACGTCGCGGAATGGGTGCTCAATCCGCTGTGGGTTCGGCTTGACCAGGAGGTCCACGAGGAATTCGGCATCGAGCGGCTTTACCTGGTTTCGCGAGGCCGCCGGATCGCCATCGCAAATTTCCTCGGGCCTGATGAAAAAGCGAGTTTTGCCAAGGCCTTGCTGGCCGCACTGCAGGCCGCCAAGCGCGGGCCGACTTACAATCCGACGACCTGAAGGCTGTCAGGAATCGGGTGGTTCGCCGGGCGCACAGCGCCTACATCAGGAACCATGATGAGCCTCGCCCTCGACAATCATCGTCTCAGCAAACCTGGTCCGCAGGATGCGGCGCTCCGCGACTACAACTCGGTTCGGCGCGCCATCGCCTTCATCTCGGAGCATTGGCGCGCTCAGCCGACCATCGAAGCGATGGCGGACGCCGCAAGCGTCACCCCCGACGAATTGCATCATCTGTTTCGCCGCTGGGCCGGGCTGACCCCGAAGGCCTTCATGCAGGCGCTGACGCTCGATCACGCCAAGGGACTACTGCGCGATTCCGCCAGTGTGCTCGACGCCGCCCTCGATTCCGGACTTTCGGGTCCGGGGCGGCTGCACGACCTGTTCGTTACCCACGAGGCGATGTCGCCGGGAGAGTGGAAAAACGGCGGCGCCGGCATGACGCTGCGTTACGGATTTCATCCCTCCCCGTTCGGTACCGCGATCGTGATCGCGAGCGAGCGCGGGTTGGCCGGCCTTGCCTTCGCCGACCCCGGCGGCGAGCAGGCCTCCTTCGCCGACATGCGGCGGCGCTGGCCGAACGCGGCCTATGTCGAAGACCACGCCGGGACGGCGGCACTGGCCAAGCAAATCTTCGACCCCCGGCTATGGCGCGCGGAGCAGCCGTTGCGCGTGGTCCTGATCGGCACCGATTTCGAGGTCCGGGTCTGGGAAACGCTGCTGAAGATTCCGATGGGCTGCGCGGTTGCCTATTCCGATATCGCGACCAAGATCAGTAAGCCGAAAGCGTCTCGCGCCGTCGGCGCCGCCATCGGTCGTAACCCGGTATCGTTCGTGGTTCCTTGCCACCGTGCGCTAGGCAAGGGTGGTGCATTGACCGGCTATCATTGGGGCATCACCCGCAAGCAGGCGATGCTTGGCTGGGAAGCGGGACAGGTCGGGATGCAGTAGGGTGTGATGCCCTCCGACTGCGGCCGGAATTCACACGGCGAGATCGAGCTTCGAGGCGACGGTGGCATCGGCGTTGAGCCGGTAGATGATCGGCACGCCGGTGGCCAGTTCGCGCTTCAAGATGCTTTCCGGCGTAAGCTTTTCCAGCACCATGATCAGCGCGCGTAGCGAGTTGCCGTGCGCCGCGACCAGCGTGCGCTCGCCGCGCAAGACGCCGGGCAGAATCTCCTGAACGTAATACGGCAGCGTGCGCGCCAGCGTATCCTTCAGGCTTTCGCCGCCGGGCGGCGGCACGTCGTAGGAGCGCCGCCAGACCAGAACCTGCTCCTCGCCCCATTTCTTGCGCGCCTCGTCCTTGTTCAGGCCGGAGAGATCACCGTAGTCGCGCTCATTGAGCGCCAGGTTCCGCTTAATGGGGAGGCCGGTCTGGCCGATTTCGGCCAGCGCCAGATCAAGCGTGTGCTGCGCACGCAAAAGCTCCGAGGTAAATGCGATGTCGAACGACAACCCCTCCGCTTTCAGCTTGCGGCCGGCTTCCTTGGCTTCCGTAACACCCTTCTCGGTGAGGTCCGGATTTTTCCAACCGGTGAAGAGGTTCTTCAGATTCCATTCACTCTCGCCGTGACGCACCAGCACAAGAAGACGATCGCTCATTACTATGATTTCCGTTCCGGTTTCAAAAAGTCGCTGGAGCAGGAAGACCTTTGTTCCGACCGTCGTCCCGCACCAGCTTGCTGTTGAACGTGATCACTAAACGAATGTTTCGCATTTGGTCGGGCTGCGGATCATGTGTCGCCGAGGCCGAGCACATCGGCCATCGAATAGAGGCCGGGTTTCTTGCCATGCGCCCATAATGCAGCCTTCAGCGCGCCATGCGCGAACAGGCTGCGATCCTCCGCATGATG
Source organism: uncultured Alphaproteobacteria bacterium (assembly GCA_963756215.1). GTDB lineage: Bacteria > Pseudomonadota > Alphaproteobacteria > Rhizobiales > Xanthobacteraceae > Bradyrhizobium. The sequence continues at coordinate 332,152 of CAVWMY010000013.1, forward strand.
CGCAAGCGTGATGCGCTCGTGGGGACCGGAAAAGATCACGCTGTGATCGCCGACAACGGTGCCGCCGCGCAGCGAAGCAAAGCCTATGTCGCCGGATTGCCGCGCGCCGGTGATGCCGTCGCGACCTCGCGCCGAATGTTCGTCGAGCGCGATCTTGCGACCCGCGGCGGCGGCCTCGCCGAGCATCAATGCCGTGCCCGACGGCGCATCGATCTTGGACTTGTGATGCATTTCCAATATCTCGATGTCGAACCCGTCATCCAGCGACTGCGCCACGCGCTTCACCAGCGCAGCCAGCAGATTGACGCCAAGGCTCATATTGCCTGATTTGACCACAATGGCGCGCGAGGTGACGCTCCTGATCACGGCGTCGTCGGAGGCCGACAGACCAGTGGTGCCGATCACATGAACCAGGCCGCGCTCGGCCGCGATCGCAACGTTGGCGATCGTCGCGCCGGGTACGGTGAAGTCGAGGATCCCATCCGCTTTGGCCGACAGCGACCACAGATCGGCAGAAAGCTGAACCCCGTTCGCTGGCAAACCTGCCAGCACCCCGGCGTCCTTGCCCAGCAGTTCCGAACCCGGGGCTTCCAGCGCACCGGCCAGTACCGCACCCGGCGTTTCCGTGATCGCGCGCGTCAACGTGCGGCCCATCCGGCCGCCCGCCCCTGCAACGATCAAGCGCATGTCGGACATGTGTCTAACCTCGTCGTTGCCTATAGCCGGGACGGGATGTTCCGGCAACCAATCGGTCCGGAAATCAGGGCTGCGGGCCGTCATAACCCTCGATGATCACGAGGTCGCTTTCGGCGTGGGGACCGCGGATCGCGACCAAGCGCGCATATTCCGGCGAATTGTAACAGGCGAGCGCCGTCTCATAATCCTTGAATTCGAGCACCACGTTGCGCGACCGCGACGTGCCTTCCCTGACCTCGAACTTGCCGCCGCGCACCAGAAACCTGGCGCCGAATTTCGCGAACACCGCGCCGTTCTGCGCGACGTAATCCTTGTAACCGTCCATGTTGTGAACATCGACACGTGCGATCCAGTAGCCCTTCGCCATCGGCGCTTCTCCTCTTTGTTGACGCTATTCTCGGCGCGAACCGGTATCCACTTCGCTCGAATTACGACAGCGCCTGCGCGATTTCGGCCTGAATGGCGTCGGCGGCGGCCTTTGGATCGGGGGCCTCCATCACGGGCCTGCCGACCACAAGATAGTCGGCGCCGGCGGCGATAGCGCGGGCTGGCGTCATGATGCGCTTCTGGTCGCCAACCGATGCACCCGCGGGCCGAATGCCCGGCGTCACGAGGCTCATCTGATGACCGACAATTTTGCGCAAGGCAGCCGCTTCTTCCGGCGAGCACACCAAGCCATCGACACCGATCGTCTGCGCCTGCCTGGCGCGGCTTTCGACCAGATCGGATACGCCGAGGCGATATCCCGCCTCGCGAAGGTCGCCGTCGTCATAGGACGTCAACACCGTGACGGCGAGGATGTTCAGGCTTGACCCCGCGCGCGCCTCGACCGCGGCCTTCATGGTCTGCGGATAGGCGTGTACGGTCAGAAAAGTGGCGCCAAGCGTTGCGACGCTCTCGACGCCACGCGCCACGGTGTTGCCGATGTCATGCAGCTTGAGATCGAGGAAGACCTTTTTGCCCGCGCCCGTCAGATCGCGCGCCATGGAAAGGCCACCGGCATAAGCGAGCTGGTAACCTATCTTGTAGAATGTCACGCTGTCGCCAAGCCTTGCAATCATCGCTTCTGCAGCCGCCACGCCCGATACGTCGAGCGCTACGATCAACCGGTCGCGGGGAAGGATATTTGCGGGCTGCATCTCACCTCACATCATGCGCTGGGAAAATTCGATCAGTTGCCGCGCCATCGCCTTGAGCGCGTCGATATCGGCCGGATGTTTCAATCGATCCATATCGTCATAGGCCTCGCCGGCGAACGAAAGTGCGAGCTGGCTTGGGATAACGGTCGCCTGGCAGGCGGACAAGATCAACCGCAGCGCCGACAACGCTCGGCTGCCGCCGAGGCGGCTTTCCGATGCGGCGGCGATCGCGAACGCCCGGCCGCGAAACACCTGGCCGCGGGTTTCATTGATATCCTGGACCCGCGTCACCCAGTCGATGGTGTTCTTCACCAGCGGCGGGACTGACGAATTGTATTCCGGCGTCACGATCAGGACGCCGTGGTGGCCTGCCATCATTCGCTTGAGGTTGACCGCATTCTTGGGCACGCCCGATTTGGTGTGCAGATCGCCGTCGTAGATCGGCAACGGAAAATCATCCAGGGAAATGCGGGTCACTTCGGCCCCCGCCTGCGCGAGCTCAAGTGCTGTCGTCGCCGCCAGCCTCGCATTGAGCGAGCCGGTTCGCAACGATCCGGGAATCACAAGGATTTTCAGCGCGGACATAATCTAAATCGCTCAGGATCGCCCTGCGGCGCGACTAATCGGCTGCCCGTATGTTTCGCAAAACCAGCAACCGGTTTTACGAAGCGCACCTTGTCATCGGCCCTTGCGATATACCCAGACACGAGCCGGCGGAAGGTTCATCCAGATGCGCTCGGAAGCTTCGGTGGACACGCCCGGCAGCGATTTAGGAATCGGCGGCACCACAGAGTAGGTGAACTGCACGAACGGCGCGCCGGGCGAAAGCGCGGCGAAAGCATCGCGGATAAGCTTCAGGCGCGTGAGCATCGGTTTCGTCACCAGCGGCAGGCCGGAAACAACGGCCGACGCCGGATCCTTGAGTACATCCCAGAGCGAGTCGCGCAGCGCATAGGCATCGCCCTGCACCACCCTCGCATTGGGATAGCGATCACGCAGCAGCGCGCAGAAGCCCGGATTATATTCGACCAGCACAAGACGCTTTTGATCGACACCATGCTCGATCAGCGCATTGGTGATTGCGCCGGTCCCGGGCCCAAGTTCGACGACCGGCCCCGAAGAATTGATGTCGACATACTGCGCCATGGTGCGCGCCAAGATGCGTCCAGAGGGCATCACCGCGCCCATATGCAGCGGCTTCTCAATCCATGAACGAAGAAAACGCACCTCGTCATCAAGACGTAGGGGCTTTTTCAGCGCACGCACGGACGATTGCAATGGCATTGTCGCTACCAGGCGGGACCGCGATTGGGCGGTAGTGTTAGAAATTGGTCACAAAGACGTATAGGTCGCAACTGAAACGGTCAAGCATGGCCGCCGCGCGCGGTACGTCGAAGCAACTACGGTCCAACGGCGGGATGATGCGCTGTTTTGCTTTTAGCGCTCGCCGCAAAACCGGGCTTGCCTCCGTCCGCGCTATGTATTGGCGCGATTGCCGAAGAAGTCCTTGACCTTGGTGAAGAAACTCGCAGCCTCGGGTTGGGTTGCGCCGGATGACAGCTTTTCGAACTCGGCGAGCAATTCCTGCTGTCTCTTGGTCAAATTTTGGGGAGTTTCGACCATAACCTGAACGTACATGTCACCCATTTGCCGCGAGCGCAGCACCGGCATGCCCTTTGATGCGATGCGGAAACGCCGGCCCGATTGGGTTCCCGAAGGGATTTTCACCTTCGTCTTACCCTTGTCGATGGTCGGCACCTCGAACTCGCCGCCGAGCGACGCGGTCACCATCGATACCGGTACGCGGCAATGCAGGTCGGCACCATCGCGCTGAAAGAACTGATGCGTTGCGAGCGACAGGAAAATATAGAGGTCGCCCGGCGGGCCGCCGCGAACACCGGCCTCGCCCTCGCCAGCCAACCGGATACGGGTGCCGTCTTCCACACCCTGCGGAATATTGACCGACAAAGACCGCTCGCGCGTGACGCGTCCGGAGCCCGAGCAGGAAGGACACGGGTCCTCGATCATCTGGCCACGGCCCTGGCAACCCGGGCAGGTCCGCTCCAGCGTAAAAAATCCCTGCGCCTGCCGAACCCGGCCGGCGCCGCCGCACATCGAGCAGGTCTTCGGCTTGGTGCCGGCCTTTGCGCCGGTGCCTGAGCAGGATTTGCAGGTGACCGAGACCGGGATTTCAATCTGCGCGGTCTTGCCCTGGAAGGCCTCCTCCAGCGTGATTTCCATATTGTAGCGCAGATCGGCACCGCGCTCGCGTCCGCCGCCGCGTCCGCGCTGACCGGCCATGCCGAACAGGTCTTCGAAAATGTCGGAAAACGACGAGGCGAAGCCGGCACCGAAGCCCGGACCGGCGCCGCCTTGCTCGAACGCCGCATGCCCAAACCGGTCGTAGGCGGCGCGCTTGTCGCCGTCCTTCAGGACTTCATAGGCCTCATTGATTTCCTTGAAGCGGACTTCGCTGGTGGCATCGCCCGGATTCTTGTCCGGATGCCACTTCATCGCAAGCTTGCGGAATGCCGCCTTGAGCTTGGAGTTGTCCGCGGTCCGTTCAACTTCGAGAGTTTCGTAATAACAGCGCTTGGTGGACATTCGTCAAATCCGCCCGAATTTCATCGTCATACCGAAGGAATGCATCCTTGAAAGATGCAACCCTTGGCTTAACGAAAAATGACCCCCATCCCTTGAGGCGCGCTGCGCGCTCTTTGGAATGAGGGCCATGGTCGTCGCCGTTTAAGCAGACTTCTTGTTGTTCTTGTCGTCGTCGACTTCGGTGAACTCCGCGTCGACCACGTCGTCTTTTGCAGCATCCTTGGCAGCGTCGCTCTCGGCCTGTTGCTTGTACATGGCCTCACCGAGCTTCATCGAGGTCTGAGCAACCGTATTGGTCTTGGCCTTGATCGCTTCGGCGTCGTCGCCCTTCAGTGCTTCCTTCAGATCGCTGACCGCGTCCTCGATGGCGCGGCGCTCCGATTCATCGATCTTCGAACCGTGCTCGGCCAACGCCTTTTCGGTCGAATGCACCAATGCGTCGGCATGGTTCTTGGCATCGACCCCCTCGCGGCGCTTCTTGTCCTCGGCCGCGTTGGCTTCGGCGTCCTTGACCATCTTCTGGATGTCGGCTTCGGAAAGCCCGCCGGATGCTTGAATCCGGATCTGCTGCTCCTTGCCGGTCGCCTTGTCCTTGGCCGAAACGTTGACGATGCCGTTTGCGTCGATGTCGAAAGTCACCTCGATCTGCGGCATGCCGCGCGGCGCGGGAGGAATACCCATCAGATCGAACTGACCGAGAACCTTGTTGTCGGCCGCCATTTCGCGCTCGCCCTGGAAGACGCGGATGGTGACGGCGTTCTGGTTGTCCTCGGCGGTCGAGAACACCTGGCTCTTCTTGGTCGGGATCGTGGTGTTGCGATCGATGATTCGCGTGAACACGCCGCCCAGAGTCTCGATGCCGAGCGACAGCGGCGTCACGTCGAGCAGAAGCACGTCCTTGACGTCGCCCTGCAGCACGCCGGCCTGGATCGCCGCACCGATGGCAACCACTTCGTCCGGGTTAACACCCTTGTGCGGCTCCTTGCCGAACAACTGCTTCACGACCTCCTGGACTTTCGGCATCCGGGTCATGCCGCCGACCAGCACCACTTCGCCGATTTCGGCAGCGGTGAGGCCCGCATCCTTCAGCGCCTTGCGGCACGGCTCGATCGTCTTCTGAATGAGGTCATCGACCAGCGCCTCGAACTTCGAGCGCGTCAATTTCATCGTCAGATGCTTCGGGCCGGTCTGATCGGCCGTAATGAACGGCAGATTGATCTCGGTTTGCGTGGTCGAAGACAATTCGATCTTGGCCTTTTCGGCGGCCTCTTTCAGGCGCTGCAAGGCAAGCTTGTCGTTGCGCAGGTTGATGCCCTGCTCCTTTTGGAACTCATCGGCCAGATAGCTGACGAGCCGCATGTCGAAATCTTCACCGCCGAGAAAAGTGTCACCGTTGGTGGACTTCACCTCGAACACGCCATCGCCGATCTCAAGCACCGAAACGTCGAAGGTGCCGCCGCCGAGGTCGTACACCGCGATGGTGCCGGACTTCGATTTGTCGAGACCATAGGCGAGCGCGGCCGCGGTCGGCTCGTTGATGATGCGCAGCACTTCAAGGCCAGCGATCTTGCCGGCGTCCTTGGTGGCCTGACGTTGCGCATCGTTGAAATAAGCAGGGACCGTAATGACGGCTTGGTCGACCTTCTGGCCGAGATGGGCCTCGGCGGTCTCCTTCATCTTCTGAAGAATGAAGGCGGAAACCTGCGAGGGCGAATAAGTTTTGCCATCGGCCTCAACCCAGGCATCGCCGTTGGATGCCTTGACGATCTTGTAGGGGACAAGTTTCTTGTCCTTCTCGACCATCGGATCATCATAGCGACGGCCGATCAGCCGCTTGACCGCAAAGAAAGTCCGCTCGGGGTTGGTCACTGCCTGGCGCTTGGCCGGCTGGCCAACAAGCCGCTCACCGTCATCGCTGAAAGCTACGATCGACGGGGTCGTCCGCATACCCTCGGCATTTTCAATGACTTTTGCTGCTTTGCCATCCATTACGGCAACACACGAGTTCGTGGTGCCGAGATCGATCCCTATGACCTTTCCCATGGTCCTCACCCTTCTTTTTGCGGCAGGTTGGCTGGGCCCTGGCGGCGCACCAATCCAACCCCCCAGACGATCAAATACTCGCGATATTGCGAAGATCAGCCTCATATAGGAGGGGGGGGCAGGCCTGCAAGGACCGGACGCAACCTTGGGTCACGAAAACCCGCACCCGTGAAAGATCGTGTCCCCGGTGTTGACCCTGCGGCACTCGATAGCGATCCGCGGCCCTGCCGGGGCGGTCGCCGGCGGTCCCGGGACGGCGGCTCAACGGAACGTAATTACACCGCGGCCTGTTACTGGGGCGGTAAAACAGCTAAAAGCAGGCGGCCGGCGCGTGCTGTTACCCGGCGTTGGTCCGCAGCCCGCGGACCATTGAACGGCCCCAATACCAACCCAGTAGATTTTTCATGAAGCTCACACAACTACTGTCCGCCGTCGCACTACTCGTTGCCACCCTGTCGTCGGCCTTTGCGGCGGATGCGGTCTTTCCGCGGGGGTCGCGGGTGGGCATGACGCCGCTGGTGGGCTTGGCGCCCGCAAAGGGCTTCGTCGGCTTCGAGACCGACGACCACGGTGTCAAGGTGTTGGTCGCCGAGTTGCCGACCGGCGCCTACACCGAAGTCATGAATGCCTTCAAGGCCAATTCGGCGAGCATCCCCGGCGCAAAGCCCGAGAGCATCGAGACCGCCGCGGGCACCGGCTATTATACCGCGGAGAACGCGAGAGACGGTGACGTCAATGTGCGGCGCTATTCGATGATCCTGCCCGGTCCGACGTTCTCCGGCTACGTCGCCATGCAGGTTCCCGAGAACGCAGGCAAGATCTATACCGATGATGCTGTCCGGCAGATGTTTGCGTCGGCGGTTATCCGCAACGAAGTCCCGGTTACCGAGCAGCTTGCCCAGCTGCCGTTCAAGGTTACGGAGCTCGGCAATTTCAAGAATGTCCGCGCTTTGGGGGCCGGGGCTGCCGTCATTCTGGCGGATGGCGACGAAACGACCGGCTTCGAGCCTTCCCCCTTCATGGTGATCGGCCTTCTCGCCAACGCGCCCAACCAGCCTGAGGACCGCGACCGGTTCGCTCAGGAAACCGCGCGGGCGATCCCCGGGGTCCGCGACGCGCGCCTCACCATGTCCGAGCCGATCCGGATCGAGGGATCGCCCGGCTACGAAACCCGCATCGACGCAACCAGCGGCAAGGACAATACCCCGGTCACCGTGGTTCAATGGTTGCGGTTCAACGGCCCGACCGTCATGCGCATCGTCGGCAGCGCCCCGCGCGACCAATGGGCGAGCGCTTTCCCGCGCTTCCGCTCGGTGCGGGACGGCATTCAGCAACGCTGAATGCCGGGCTTGTTGTCCGTGGCTTTGCGACGCAAGCCCTAAGCCCGCGCCATGCTTCGCACCTTGGGGAACCTGACCGCTCAGGCCGAACCGTCGTGGCCGCCGGCTGCCGCGCTGGCCTTCGCTCCACCCTTGGACACCCCGACTAGGGCCGGCCGCAGCACCCGCTCGCCGAGCGTATAACCGGCCTGCACAACCTGGACGACCGTACCGGCGGGCACGGACGGGTCTGGTACCTCGTACATCGCCTGCTGGAAATTCGGGTCGAACTTCTCGCCCGACGGATCGAATTTCTTGACACCGTTCTTTTCCAACGCGTTGAGAAGCGACCGCTCGGTCAGCTCGACGCCCTCGATCAACGCCTTCAATCCGGGATCGGCGGCAGCCCTTGCGTCCGCCGGAACCGCGTCGAGCGCCCGCTGCAGATTGTCCGCAATATCAAGAACGTCGCGCGCAAAACCTGAAATGCCGTAGGTCCGCGCATCGGCAACCTCGCGTGCCGTGCGCTTACGCAGGTTTTCCATTTCCGCCAGCGTGCGCAGCATCTTGTCGCGCGCCTCCGCCGCCTCCTTGGCCATCGCTTCGACGGATCCCTGCTCGGGTTCGTCGGGCATGATGTAAGGCTTGGAAACCATGGGCTCGGGGGGTTGCGCCGGGTTCACCGGATCATCCTTTGGCCGGCTCGGATCGGTCATAGACTGCCTTCTTGAAATAGCTTGGGATAAAGGGAGGATTGTCAGGCCCGGATATCGTGCTTTAGCCGCCGAAAATCAAGCGCAACCGCGCCGGCTAGCTCATCCGCCGAGCATCCGGCTGACAATGCGCGCGGCATAATCCACGGTCGGTATTACCCGGGCATAGTTGAGCCGGGTCGGCCCGATCACGCCGAGGACGCCGACGATATGACCCGCGGCATCGCTATAGGGCGCGATAATCGTGGACGACCCCGACAGCGAAAACAGCTTGTTTTCGGATCCGATGAAAATTCGCACCCCTTCGGCACTTTCCGCGCGGCCTAGCAGATCGATCACCCCGCGCTTGGTCTCGAGATCGTCGAACAGCAGCCGGACACGCTCCAGGTCTTCCAGCGCATGCAGATCTTCCAGCAGGTTGGCGTGACCACGTACGATCAGCTGGCGGTCGTCGTTCTCGCCGCCGGACCAGTTGGCGAGCCCCGCCGCGATCACCTTTTGCGTCAACTGATCGAGTTCGGTCCGGTCTTGCGCCAATGCGGTCTCAAGTTCGAGGCGCGCTTCGGCGAGCGTGCTTCCCCTGATTCGCGCATTGAGAAAATTGGTGGCTTCCGTCAGCGCCGACGAGGGGACGCCGGAAGGCAGCGTCAGCACGCGATTCTCGACCTGGCCATCGTCACCGACAAGGACCACCAGCGCCTTCTCCGGTTCCAGTCGCACGAACTCGATATGCTTCAGCCGCGAATTGGATTTGGCGGTCAGGACCACCGCCGCCGCGCGGGTCAGGCCGGAGAGCCGCGTCAGTGCCTCGCCGAGGGCTGCCTCGACTGACTGCGCCTTGCCGACCGAGGCGAGCTGGGTCTGGATCGATTGACGCTCCGGTTCGGTGAGATCACCAACCTGCATCAGCGCATCGACGAAAAACCGCAGTCCTAATTCGGTCGGCAGCCGGCCGGCCGAGGTATGCGGTGCATATACCAGGCCCAGCTGCTCCAGATCCGACATCACATTGCGCACCGAGGCCGGCGAAAGCGGCACCGCGATCAAGCGCGAGATATTGCGCGATCCGACGGGTTCGCCGGTCGCCAGGTAGCTCTCTACAATTTGACGAAATATGTCCCGCGAGCGCTCGTTGAGCTGCGCTAGGCCGGCATTGGGCGTAATCAGGCCGATCGGATCGTGGTGGGCCACAGGCAACTCCTTCGACAGACCCTAATCTGTCCATCACGGCGGTCGCTGACAAGCAGCCTTTACGGCGAAGGGACCGCCAAAACCCTTGCCGCTGTCGCCGCCCCCTCCTACAAGCACCGCGAACGTACCGTTTTTGCCGTACTCTTGGAACTGCCGGAGGATCTCATGCGGCCAAGCCGCCGTGCGCCCGACGAACTGCGCGCCGTGTCGCTCGAACGCGGGGTGGTCAAATATGCCGAAGGCTCCTGCATGGTCAAATTCGGCGATACCCACGTGCTGGTGACGGCAACGCTGGAAGAACGCCTGCCGCCTTGGCTCAAGGGCCAGGGCCGCGGCTGGGTCACGGCCGAATACGGCATGTTGCCGCGGGCGACCTTGGAGCGGACCCGCCGCGAGGCTTCCGCCGGCAAGCAGAATGGCCGGACCGTGGAAATTCAGCGCCTGATCGGCCGCTCGTTGCGCGCCACGGTCGATCTCGAGGCGCTTGGTGAACGCCAGATTACCGTGGACTGCGACGTGCTGCAGGCCGATGGCGGCACGCGCACAGCATCAATCACCGGCGCCTGGGTGGCACTAGCCGACTGCATCGGCTGGATGAAGGCCCGCAATATGATCAAAGGCAACGTCTTGCGCGACAACGTCGCGGCGATTTCCTGCGGTATCTACAACGGCACTCCGGTGCTTGATCTCGACTACGCCGAGGATTCCGAAGCCGAAACCGACGCCAATTTCGTCATGACCGGCGACGGCCGCATTATCGAGGTGCAGGGCACTGCGGAAAAAACGCCGTTTTCGCAGGACGAATTCCTGGCCTTGATGGCGCTGGCCCGCAAAGGCGTGACGCGCCTGGTGGACCTACAGAAAATGGCCGTCGCGTGATTCGAAAACACGCGCGCACAGGCGCAGACTAGAAAGCACATGCATCGTCAAATCACCGGCAAGCTCGTGATCGCGACCCACAATCCCGGCAAGCTCGCCGAGATGCGTGAACTGCTGGCCCCCTACGGCATCGAGGCGATCTCGGCCGGCGAGCTCGGCCTCGTCGAGCCCGACGAAACCGGCGACACCTTCGCCGCCAATGCGCGCATCAAGGCGATTGCCGCAGCACAGGCCGCGCAACTTCCGGCGTTCGCCGACAATTCCGGGCTGGTGGTCGAGGCGCTGGATGGCGCCCCCGGCATCTACTCGGCGCGCTGGGCCGGCCCGTCGAAGGATTTCACCGCGGCGATGACTCGAATCGAACGCCTTTTGCTGGAGCGCGGCGCAACGACGCCGGAACAGCGAAAGGCGCATTTCGTCTCCGCGCTATGCGTTGCCTGGCCCGACGATCATCTCGAGGAAGTGGAAGCGCGCGCCGACGGCACGCTGGTGTGGCCGCCACGCGGCAGTGCCGGCTTCGGTTATGATCCGGCGTTCATGCCCGATGGCCATACCCGTACGTTCGGCGAAATGATCAGTATCGAGAAGCATGGCCTACCACCGCTCGGCCTCGGACTATCGCATCGCGCCCGCGCTTTCGTGAAACTGGCGGAGATTTGCCTTGAGTCGCGCTGACGCTGGAACTTTCTTTCTTCACCTCTTCCGCTCGCGGCGGAGGTCGGCGCGCTCGGTCAGAGCGCGACGAGAGGGAGCACTTTGATTACCTTGCAAAGAGACCCCCATCCTAACCCTCCCCCGCAAGCGGGAGAGGGAAAAGCAGGCGCCTTCGGCGTTTACCTGCACTGGCCTTTTTGCCTGTCGAAATGCCCATACTGCGATTTCAACAGCCACGTTCGTCATGCCCCGATCGACGAAGCGAGATTCGCGGCGGCGTTCGCCCGCGAAATCGAGACCACGGCGGCACGCATACCGGGCCGCGAGGTATCGTCGATTTTTCTGGGTGGCGGCACACCGTCGTTGATGGCACCGCAAACCGTCGGCGCCATCCTGGATGCGATCGGAAAGCACTGGCGCATTGCACCGGGGGCCGAAGTAACGCTCGAGGCCAATCCCACCAGCGTCGAGGCGACGCGGTTTCGCGGCTATCGCGCGGCCGGCGTCAATCGGGTTTCGCTCGGCGTGCAGGCCCTCGACGACGCCTCGCTGAAAGCGCTGGGCCGGCTGCACACCGCGCGCGAGGCGCTGGACGCGGTCGCGATCGCGCGCACCGCCTTCGATCGCTATTCGTTCGACCTGATCTATGCCCGCCCCGATCAGACGCCGCAGATGTGGGCCGACGAACTGAAGCTCGCGATTTCGGAAGCGGCCGAACATCTTTCGCTCTATCAGCTCACGATCGAGGAAGGCACGCCGTTCTTCGGGCTGCATGCGGCGGGCAAACTGAAAACGCCGGACGAGGCGACGGCGCGGGTGCTATACGACGTCACACAGGATGTGTGTGCGCAGCACGGACTGCCTGCCTACGAGATTTCCAATCACGCGCGTCCGGGCGCGGAGTGCCAGCATAATTTGGTCTACTGGCGTGGCGACGAATATGCCGGCATCGGGCCCGGTGCGCATGGTCGCCTCGATGTCGACGGCGTGAGGCACGCGGTCGCAACCGAAAAACGCCCCGAGGCCTGGTTGATGCGCGTCGAATCCACCGGCGACGGAATCGTCACCGACGACCTCCTGAACAGCGAAGAACGCGCCGATGAATTCCTGCTGATGGGCCTGCGCCTCAAGGAGGGCATCGACCCCAAGCGGTACGCGGCCTTGGCGGGTCGCGCGCTCGATCCGCATCGTATCGCGGTGCTGCGAGAGGAGGGCGCCATCCTGGTCGACACCGACGGCCGGTTGCGGGTGACGCAGCTCGGGTTTCCCGTGCTGGACGCCGTCGTCGCCGATTTGGCTGCATAGGCTGACACACACGTCGGCCCGCGAAAGCAAGGACGACACCGAGCTACGCGCCAAAGCTCTTCGGAGATCCCGCGACCGCCACGCCGCCGCCCGATCCGACTCGCATGACTGCGAGGCCGCGCTCGTTGGTGCCGTCGGCGCGAAATCGAAACAGGCCGTCGATGCCTGCGAATCCCGATGGATTGGTCAGCACGTCGGAGGAAAACCGTTGCGGTCCTTGCGTTCGCGCCAGCGCAGCGACCAGCGCCACCGCATCATAGGCCAAGGTCGCCGTCCGCACCGGATCCGAGCCGTATTTGGCGCGGTAGCGTCCAGAGAAGCTTCGGAAGCCGGAAGGGTCCGGCGCGGCATAAAGGCCGCCCTGTAGCGACTGGCTCGCGAACACACGGGGATTGTCCCACAGTCCCGTGCCCAGAAGCTGGATATTTTTCAGATTGGCCCCGGCGGCCGTCAGCGCGTCGGCGACCGTCACGACGGAATCGCCGTCATCGGCGATGAAGAGCGCGTCGGCCGAACCCAGCGCCTGTGCCACGGTCCGCGCCGGCCCCGCGCGGTCGTTGCCGTATTTTTCAAACGCAGCGATACGCGCGCCCTTGCGGCCGACGGCTTGCTTGAAAGCGGCCTCGACCACATTGCCATAGGCATTGTCGGGCAGCAGCGCGGCAAAGGATCGTTTGCCGATGCTGGCCGAATATTCGACGATCCGGTTGACGTCGGACTCCGGCAGGAAGCTCAGCAGATAGACGCCGCGCCCGGCAACGCTGGAATCGGTCGAGAACGCTATCACCGGCACGCCCCGTCCGCGCGCCAGTTGGGCCGCTGCCGGCACCGACAGCGCGAATAGCGGGCCCAGAATAATCTCCGAGCCTTCTTCAAGCGCCTGCTGCGTCCCCTGCTGTGCGCCCTGCGGGCTACCACCGTCGTCCTTGATCAGAAGCTGGATATTCGGGTTCTGAAACTCCGCGAGCGCCATCTCGGCGGCGTTCTTCATCGATTGCGCGGCAACCCCGGCGTTACCCGAAGCCGACAGCGGCAGGAGCAGCCCGACCTTGACCTGACCGCTGCCGACCGTCAGCGGCTGCTGGGCCGGGCCGGCCGGCGCCGGCGCCGGGCCGGGTTGCTCCGAACCGAATGGATTGGAGAATTGGCTAAGGCTTTGCTGAACCCCGGAGCAGGCACCAAGCAACGGCGCGCCTAAAATCAAGCCGATCGCCGCTCGGCGGGTTGCCCCTCCAGTTTGAAGCCCGGAAGACCGAATCACCTCATTCTGAGGTTTGGAATTGAACGGGCCGCCCACCATCATCTCTCTATCTCTTGACCGACCGAATTCGGCCAGGACGTCACCTTCGCGATGATCAGGAAGGCGAATTCAGGCATATTGTCGGCGAATAGTTAACCGAAATAAACGGATTTTAGCCTTGCGACACCGGAACGGGTTGCACAATCGGCATCTTCGCCTTGGCGCGCAACGCCCCGCCTGCTTACGAACCATCCGCGAGGTGGCGCAAGCGCTACGTCCTCTCTAGATTGAGTATTATGCGCGCAAAAACTGCCAACACACAGATAATTGAAGGCTTGGCGCCCCCCGCCTCCCGCACCTTCGCGCTCGGCGGCCATGTTTTGACGGCTCCCAAGGCCGCCCCGGGGCTCCATCTGGTGGCAACCCCGATCGGCAATCTCGGCGACATCACCGTGCGTGCTCTGGAAACCCTGGCGGGCGTCGATATCGTCGCTTGCGAAGATACCCGCATCACCCGCCGGCTGACCGAGCGCTATGCGATCTCGGCCCAGCTCAAACCCTATCACGAGCACAATGCTGCGCTGGTGCGGCCAAAAATCCTCGAACAACTGGCGCAAGGCGCCGCCATCGCGCTGGTCTCGGATGCGGGAACCCCGCTGATATCTGACCCCGGCTTCAAGCTGGTGCGCGAAGTTTGCGCGGCGGGCCATCCCGTGACCGCAGTGCCGGGGCCTTCCTCGGTGCTGGCAGCGCTGTCGGTAGCGGCGCTGCCGACCGACCGGTTTTTCTTCGAAGGGTTTCTGCCATCCAAGGAGATCGCACGCCGGGCGCGGCTGGCCGAGCTCGCGCGGATCGACGCCACGCTGGTGATGTTCGAATCCGGAAACCGCGTCCGCGATACGCTTGCCGATCTCGCGCTGCTGATGGGCAGCCGCGAAGCGGCGATCTGCCGCGAAATGACCAAGCTGCACGAAGATATCAGGCGCGAGCCGGTCTCTCAGTTGGCGCAATCCGCCGACACGCTGGAGACGCGCGGCGAATTCGTGCTGGTGATAGGCCCGCCGGCCGACCGGGCGCTCATGGGCGGGGATGAGTTGGACGATTTGTTGCGAACCCGGCTCAAACGCGACAGCGTCAAGGATGCGGTGGCGCATGCTGTCGAGTTGTCAGGGCGCCCGCGACGCGAGATCTACGCCCGGGCACTGGAACTCGCCAAGGAGGCGAAAGACGGAGATGACGAAGACTGACGACGTTGTCGCCCCGGACGGCGCGACGCTGCCGAGAGCTGCGGCGCCCGAGCGGGTTGCCGCGTTCCGAACCGGTGTCTCCGCCGAGGCCCGTGCCGCCGCTTTTCTGATGGCCAAGGGCTATCGCGTGCTCGCCAAGCGTTTTCGGACACCTTATGGCGAGATCGATCTGGTAGCCCGCCGCCGTAGCCTGCTGGTCTTCGTCGAGGTCAAGGCCCGCGCCACTCTTGACGATGCCGCCTACGCTGTGACCCCGCGCCAGCAGCGGCGCATCATCGATGCCGCGCAGGCCTGGCTGATGGCGCATCCCGAACATGCGGAATTTGATCTTCGTTTCGACGCCGTGCTGATTGCGCCGCGGCGTCTGCCGCGCCATCTGGTGGCGGCATTCGACGCCAGCCCTTAAGTCCCGATCTGTTTATGACCAGATTTCGAGTTTTTGGGATCGTGATCTCATCTCCTTGTCGCAGCATGATCTTTTCGTAAAGGTTTCCACTTTTCAGGATCATGCTTTAGAAACCTGCTCCAACACGACCAACCACGGATCGTCTTATGACACTGAATGTCGCCGTCCAAATGGATCCTATCGCGCGCATCAACATCGGCGGCGATTCCACGTTTGCGCTGCTTCTGGAGGCACAAAAGCGCGGTCACGGATTGTCGTATTACACGCCCGACAAGCTCTCGCTGCGCGGCGAGGAACTGGTTGCTCCGGTGCAGGTGCTGACGGTGCGAGACGAACCTGGCAATCATTTCACGCTGGGCGAGCCGCGACGCGAGCCGCTGGCGGCATTCGACGTCATTTTGCTGCGGCAGGACCCGCCGTTCGATCTTGCCTACATCACTTCGACCCATCTTCTGGAACGCATTCACCCCAAGACGCTAGTGGTGAACGATCCCTCCAGCGTACGCAACGCGCCGGAAAAGATGTTCGTGATGGATTTTCCGCAACTGATGCCGCCGACGCTGATCTCGCGCGACCTCGACGAGATCAACGCGTTCCGCGACGAACACGGCGCGGTGGTGATGAAACCGCTACACGGCCACGGCGGCGCCGCGGTGTTCCGCGTGATGCCCCAGGACATGAACTTTGGCTCGCTGTTCGACATGTTTTCGGTGACGTTCCGCGAACCCTGGGTGATCCAGCGCTTTCTTCCCGAGGTCAAGCACGGCGACAAGCGCATCATCCTGGTCGACGGCGAGTTTGCTGGCGCGGTCAATCGGGTGCCGGCAGCCGATGATCTTCGCTCCAACATGGTCCGCGGCGGCGCCGCGAAAGCGACCGAACTTTCGCCACGCGAGCGCGAGATCTGCGCGACGCTGGGACCGGCGCTACGCGCGCGCGGTTTGCTGTTCGTCGGCATCGATGTCATCGACGGCAACCTGACCGAAATCAACGTGACCTCGCCCACCGGCATTCGCGCCATCGCGCAACTCGGGGGACCCGACGTCGCCGCGAAAATCTGGGACGTGGTCGAAGCCAAGCGGTCAAAAGCGAAATCCTGATTCGAATCCGGTCGCCGAGCGCGGGTATCATTCGAGATAGGCGACGCGGCATTCGCAGCAATCTGCGTCGCGTCCCTCAGCGACCGTCAATAAGATCGAAGACGCATCGTCGCCCGCGATGCTTGACACCGATCTCGACGAGCGCGAGATGTCATGTTCACATCTGTAAGCGCCCGCTCATGTGACCGGCCGGTTCAGCTTGCAAGAAATACGCGTTTGTTTTCGAACGATAACGCCCCGTTCACCATGACGATAAAGTCCCCGAACGGCTTTCCGCTAACGCTTCACTCCGCAAGGTTGCTTACACTTTTACCACCTAGTCAGACGTTGGGAACAGGCTGAGGCTCCCCGAGGGCCGTACAGCTCAAGCGATCCCGGCGTAAGAGTAGAAGCGTATGAATGCCGCACGTATCGTCGTCCTGACCATTGCTCTTGGTGCTGGCGGCACTGCCGCATATCTGGCAAGCGGTACAGGGCCTGAAAACAATCCTCCCCCGCCCGTCGTACAGTTGCAAACCATCGACGTCCTGGTTGCAAAGACCGACATCGGCCTCGGCCAATCGGTCGGGCGCGAGGACATGCAATGGCAAACGTGGCCGGCGTCGGCTGCAAGCAGCACTTTCATACGCCGGAACGAACGACCAGAAGCAGCTACGCAAATCGCCGGTTCGATCGCACGTGCGCCATTCATCGCGGGCGAGCCAATTCGCGATCAGAAGCTCGTCATCGGCAAGGACTCGAGCTTCATGGCGGCGATCCTGCCCAGCGGCATGCGCGCCGTCTCGACTGAAATCTCGCCGGAGACAGCGGCCGGCGGCTTCATACTGCCCAATGACCGTGTCGACGTCATTCTTTCGAAGCACGAGAAGAACCCGGATCACGGCACTTCCAGCGAGACCGTTCAGTCCGAAATCATCCTGAGCAACATTCGCGTTCTCGCGATCGACCAGGCTCCGAAGGAAAAGGACGGCCAGAACGCCGTGGTCGGCAAGACCGTCACGCTGGAGTTGAAACCCGAGCAAGCCGAGACGCTGGCCCGCGCGCGCCAAAGCGGCACCCTGTCGCTGGCGTTGCGCAGCATCGCCGACGCCAACGTCGTCGCCACCAATGACGACGATCAGGCTTCGAAGCGCAGCGACAGCATCAATGTGGTCCGTTACGGCGTCTCGACCTTAACGGCAACACAGAAGTGACCAAGCCACAGAAGTGACGAGGGGGACGATCGACATGGAATGCAGTGGAAACCGACCTATGACGCGTGCGTTCTTGGCCCGCGTTCTGTCGTTCTCGGCTGTCGCGATGCTGACGCTCAATCTGGTCCCGCTGCTCTCGGTGGCGAGTGACGTCCGCGCGGCGACGTCGAGCGCCGGCGGCCAAAAGACCCGCTTCCTCGCGCTCGGCATCGGCAAATCCGTAGTCATTGATTTGCCGCGCGACAGCAAGGATGTGCTGGTGGCCGACCCCAAGATCGCCAACGCGGTCATTCGTTCGGCGCAGCGCGCCTACATCATCGGCGCCGCCGTCGGCCAGACCAACGTCGTGTTCTTCGATGCCGACGGCCAACAAATCGCGGCCTATGACATCGCCGTCACTCGCGACCTCAACGGCGTGCGCGCGACGTTGAAACAGGCGATGCCTGGCGCCGACGTTCATATCGAAGGCGTCGGCGACGGTGTGGTGTTGACTGGCTCGGTCTCGAGTCCGATCGAAGCGCAACAGGCAGGCGATCTCGCCGCGCGGCTTGCGGGCGGTGCCGACAAGGTCGTCAATTCGATCGTGGTGCGGGGCCGCGATCAAGTGATGCTGAAAGTCACGGTTGCCGAAGTTCAGCGCTCGATCATCAAGCAGATGGGTATCGATCTCAGCGCGAAGCTGAATTATGGCAACTCGGTCGTGACCTTCAATAATGCAAACCCGTTCACCGCAAACAATGCGCCGCTCGTTCCCGGCAACGGCATTGTAGGATCGTTCGGCTCCAATCCATCGGTCCAGGCCACCTTGCGGGCGTTAGAAAGCGCGGGCGTGATACATACCCTGGCGGAACCGAATTTGACGGCGATTTCAGGCGAGTCCGCGACATTTATCTCGGGCGGTGAATTCCCGATTCCAACCGGCGTGACTTGCCAGACGACCACGGCGGGCGCAATCGGACAATGCATCCAAACGGTCAGCTTCAAGAAGTTCGGCATCTCCCTCAATTTCACGCCGGTAGTGCTGACCGAGGGCCGGATCAGCCTGCGGGTGATGACCGAAGTGTCGGAGGTCTCCAGCGAAAACTCGTTGACCGGCGGCGCCGGTGGAACGACGATTCCCTCGATCAAAACTCGTCGCGCTGAAACGACGCTGGAGATTCCATCGGGCGGCTCGATGGCAATGGCCGGCCTGATCCAGGAGCAGACCAAGCAGGCCGTCAACGGACTGCCCGGCGTCGACGAATTGCCGGTCCTTGGACAGCTTTTCAGAAGCCAGGACTACATCAACAACCAGACAGAACTGATGGTTTTGGTGACACCCTATATTGTCCGGGCCGTTGCCCAGAAGGAATTGTCCCGACCCGACGACGGCTTCGCACCTGCATCGGATGCGCAATCGGCGCTGCTGGCCCGCATCAACCGAATTTACGGAGTTTCCGGCCGCGTCGAACAGATTGCGGGCTGCCAGTGCGACTTTGGCTTCATCACGGATTGAGGCGGGCCGGGATGATGACAACCAGAATGACCCTCGACCGCACTCATGCCTTCCGCGTCGCCGGAGCGTTGGTCGGTGTTTCAGTTGCGCTGGCCGCATGCGTGAACAACGGCGGGGAAATCACCACCGCGACCGTCCCCGAGGATTACCGTCTGCGCCATCCGATCGCTATCCAGGAGACGGATCAGTCGGTCGTGATCTTTGTCGGGCATGCGCGCGGCGGCCTGTCCGCATCGCAACGCACCGATGTGATCGGGTTGGCGCAAGCGTGGCGCCGCGAGGCAACCGGCGCGATCATCGCCGATGTGCCGGTCGATACCCCGAACGCCGCAGCGGCTGCGGATGCGTTTGGCGAAATTCGATCGTTGCTGGCTGCTGCCGGCGTGCCCCCGCGGGCCATTGCGGTCCGTCGGTATCGCCCGAACGACCCGCGCCAGTTGGCGACGATCCGATTGAATTATCCGAAAATGTCGGCGGTGGCCGGACCTTGCGGCTTGTGGCCCGAAGACCTCGGACCGTCAATTATGAACCCGGGTTATTCGGAGAACAGATCGTATCACAATTTCGGCTGTGCGACCCAGCGCAATCTCGCGGCGATGATCGACAACCCATCGGACCTGGTGCAACCGCGGCCGGAAACGCCCGCGTACACGGCGCGGCGCACCGAGGGTTTCGAAAAATACCGCAAGGGCAACTCGACCGCGACCACCTATCCCGACGCCGACAAGGCCGCACTGAGCGATGCAGGTAAATGAATAGCGACGCCCGATCGAAATCTGCCGAACAACCGGATGCCGTGCGGACGGCTGACGATTACATTGCTCCCGCACCCCGCGTGTCGGTGCAGGCCTTTTGCGAGACCGAGCAAACCGCAAACATTGTACGCCTGGCGGGCGAAGACCGTCGCCTCGCCAAGGTTCATCTTTCGGTTCAAATGGGCGGTACGGCAGCCGCGATCGAGACCTATCTGACGGTGCCTACTCCGAACGTCATCATCCTGGAGACGCAAGGCCGCAGCGACATCCTTGCCAATCTCGATCAGCTCGCAACAGTCTGCGACGCCGGCAGCCGCGTTGTCGTGATCGGCAACGTCAGTGATGCCGTGCCTTATCGCGAACTGGTTCGTCGCGGCGTCAACGATTACGTCGTTGGACCGGTCGTTACGCTCGACGTGGTGCGCTCGATCTGCAGTCTTTTCTCGGCGTCGGAGGCCATCACCGCCGGTCGGGTCATCGCGGTGGTCGGCGCCAAAGGCGGCGTCGGCGCGTCCACCGTCGCGCACAATGTGGCCTGGGCGATTGCCCGCGACCTGGCGCTGGATTCCGTGGTGATCGATCTCGACCTGGCGTTCGGCACCGCCGGCCTCAATTACAATCGGGACCCGCTGCAGGGTATCGCCAACGCGGTGTTCTCGCCCGACCGGCTCGATACCGTCGTCGTTGACCGCCTGCTGGCAAAATGCACCGAACATCTCAGCCTGCTGGCAGCGCCGGCGTCGCTGGACCGGGTCTACGATTTCGGCGCGGAAGCGTTTGATTCAATCTTCGACACGTTGCGTATGACAACGCCCTGCATCGTGCTCGACATTCCCCACCAATGGTCGGGATGGACGAGGCGCGCGCTGGTCGGGGCGGACGACATCCTGATCGTGGCCGAGCCGGACCTCGCCAACCTGCGCAACACCAAGAACTTGTTGAACATGCTGAAGGGAGCGCGGCCAAACGACAGTCTGCCGCTCTATTGTCTCAACCAGGTGGGCATGGCGAAGCGTCCGGAAATCGACGCGCGCGGCTTTGACAAGACCGTCGAAAGCCAGCCGATCGCCTCGATACCATTCAATTCGCGAATGTTCGGCACCGCCGCCAATAACGGCCAGATGATCGCGGAGATTTCCGCCAATCATCGCACCGCCAGGATGTTTCTGCAGATCGCGCGCCGGCTGACCGGCCGCGCCGAACCAAGGAAGCGGCAGCGTTCGTTGCTTTCGCCTATCCTTGAGAAATTGCGGGCAAGGTAACGAGGCAAGCCGACGCCTGTCGGTCGAAGCTCAATCGTGCAGCTTCGCCGACGCCGCTGCTATCCCGCCGGCATCTGCATGCGCATTGTCATTCCGGGATAGCAGCCGTCTGAGGTAGGTGACATTCGCTGCCGACTCTTCCGGCGATCGACCGGCTCGCACGATGCTTTCGGCTTCGGCGAGACGGCCCTGCAACCCGACCACCAGGGCCAAATTCTGCCGCACGCGCGGATCGGCGCCTGGGCGGCCATCGGCGCGTCGTAGCGTCTCCTCCGCTTTCGGCAGATTTTTCGAGAGAAGGTAGGAAAGGCCTAGATTGGAGAGCACCGAGGGTTCGTCCGGCGCGATCTTCAACGCGCTTCCGTAATACTGGCGTGCTTCGTCGTATCTTCCGAGCTGATCAAGCACCGTGCCTTGAGCCGAAAGGATACGCCAATCGGGATCATCGGGCGTGTGGGCGTTGCCGAGGACATCGAATGCCTGCTGGAAGTCGCCGTTGTCCGCCAGTGCGCGCCCGTAACCCGCGAGAAGCGCCTTGTTGCCGGGCGAGGCTACCGTTGCCTCTTCAAGCACCGCGACCGCCTGGGCCCGCTGCCCCGCGGCACGGAGCGCCTTTCCGTACTTTAACGCCGCATCGGCATCTTTGCGGTTGGCGCGAAAACGGTCGCCGTAAATCTCCAATTCGCTTCGATGCTCGGTCGTGCCGGCCACTTCGGTTTTTTCGCCCAGCGAACCCGTGATATCCGACATGCCGGCAGTCTGACAGCTGCAAAGCCCGAAAACCAAGATCACTGATAGTGTCGGCGAGATGAGGCGTGTTGCGAAGTAATGTCGTTCGGGCAGCTGTCGGCGCATTCACTTGACCTGTGGTCAGACCAAGCCCGAAATGCGCACAGTAACCCTAACTTCGAGTTAAACGATCGGCGCGCGTTCTTGGTTCTCTGATGATGCCCGAACGAGCGCATTGATGTCGCGGTCGCGCGCCGTAAAAAGATGCGCGGGGCGACACGACAAAATCGGATGACGTCATGGCGGCAAGTCGAACAAGCGCGCCGAATGACTTTTCAAAGTAGGATCGTATCGCCGTGATTTCAGTCGATGAATTCGGCGCCGAATTCGCAGCCGATGCGCCATGCGAGCCGGCATTGCCGGGTGTCGCCTGTCGACAGAGTGATGGTGAATTCGCTCGGGATTTCCGGATATTCGGCCACGACCTTGACGCCGCCCTTCGAGACGTCGGTGATCATGCAGTCGCGCGGCAACGAGCCGATCCCGAATTGAATCTTCGCGACCCTGCGGCACTGTTGACGTTCGCTGCGACGTCGATTTTGCAACATATCAATCCCATTCCCCGCCCGATCATGGCTCTTCCGCCATGCCGGCCGGTTTACAAAGGATCCGTTGGCATAGACCTATCGGAACGTCTCGCAATCTAACTGTTGTCTTCGAATCACCTTTACCGATCTGCTACGATCGTTCGGGTCCGGAGCCCGTGCTCCCCTGACGCTTCGCGAACGCGAGGAGACGTCGGTTTAGCCAGCACTCGTGCTGTCGCGCGGCACCGGTGCGGTGGAAAATTCCAGTTCGCGACCGCGGTGAGGCCGTCGCAAGGCTGGCCGAGTGTCGCCGCGGGACACCGCCAAAGCGCTTGCCAGCTTCTGAAACCGGGCGCAGCATATCGCTGCCCGGTTCGGATCCAGCGCAGGGGTTCGTCCGGGCGGCAACGCGCCCAATTTTACAAAAAAGGTGGAGGAAGACGCATGACATACCCTGTTTCGCGACGATCCTTGCTTGCTCTCGGCGCCGGTCTCGGCGCAACAACGATGCTCGGCGGCAGCGCGCTGGCGCGTGCCCCCAAACTCGGCACCCAGTCACCCTACTTCCACCGCTTCATTCTCGGCGGTGCCGAAGTCACCGTGGTTTCCGACGGACCGCTGCCGCTCGGCGATCCCTCCGGCACGTTCATCGGCGTACCGAAGGAAGAAGTGAAGAAGATGCTGTCGGACAATTTCCTGTCGCCCGACAATGTCGTGCTTGAGCAGAACTCACCGATCGTGAATATGGGTGACAGGCTGGTGCTGTTCGATACCGGCATGGGCACATCGAAAGCATTCGGGCCGACCACCGGGCGCCAGCAGAAAAGCATGGCCGAAGCCGGCATCAAGCCTGAAGACATCGACGCCGTGGTGTTGTCGCACGCTCACATCGACCACATCGGCGGCATCGTTGGAGCGGACGACAAGCCGCTGTTTCCCAACGCGCAATTCTATATCGCGCAGAGCGATTTCGACTTCTGGACCGACGAAGGCAAGATGGGCAGCCCACTGAAGGATTTCGTGGTTCACGCCCGCAAGAACCTGCTGCCGGTGCGCGACCGGCTGGTGTTCTTCAAGGACGGTCAGGAATTCCTGCCCGGCATTCAGGCCATGGCGGCGCCTGGCCATACCGTTGGCCACCACATGTTCATGGTGACGTCAGACGGCAAATCCTTCGCTTTCCTCGGCGATCTCACCCATCACCAGATCCTGCTGCTCGAAAGGCCGCTGATGGAATTTTCCTATGACACCGATCCGAAGCAGGCGGCGCAGTCGCGCGTGAAAATGCTGACCATGCTCGCGGCCAACAAGATCGCGGTCATGTCGTATCACTTCCCCTGGCCGGGTTACGGCCACGTGGTGAAGAACGGCGACGGCTTTCATTATATTGCCGAGCCGATGGTGATGACGCTCTGAGCTGACAAACTGCCTGGAGCAGGCCGCCCCCGGCCGGCTCCAGCAGGCGTGTGTTCGACCGTGCTTACCTGGAACATGTTCCTGTAATGTTCTTGCGCGCCTCGCCGAGTTCCGCTACCTTGGATTGCGGCAGAGGGCAGTATGGTTCAACGGGTTTCCACCGTAGCGTTTGAGGGGATCGAGGCCCGCGCGGTCGACGTCCAGGTACAGGTCGCACCCGGGTTGCCCGCGTTTGCCATCGTCGGCCTGCCGGACAAGGCGGTTTCCGAGGCCCGCGAGCGGGTTCGTTCGGCGCTGATTGCCTCAGGACTGGCGCTCCCGGCGCGACGAATAACGGTCAACCTCGCGCCCGCCGATCTGCCGAAGGAAGGCAGCCATTACGATCTGCCGATCGCGCTCGGCCTGATGGCGGCAATCGGCGCCATTCCGCCGGATGCGCTCAACGGTTTCACGGTGCTCGGCGAACTCGGCCTCGACGGATCGGTCGCACCGGTGGCCGGCGCATTGCCGGCCGCAATCGGCGCCAACTCACGCGACGAAGGCTTGATCTGTCCTGCCGCCTGCGGCGCGGAGGCAGCCTGGGCGAGCCCGGACATCCAGATCGTCGCCGCCAATTCGTTGATTCAGATCGCCAATCATTTCAAAGGCACGCAGGTGCTGTCGCGCCCGCAGCCGAAAGTTCATGCACCCGAGGCGAATCTGCTCGATTTGCGCGACATCAAGGGCCAGGAAAGCGCCAAGCGCGCGCTCGAGATCGCCGCGGCCGGCGGCCATCACCTGCTGATGATCGGCTCGCCCGGCGCCGGCAAGTCGATGCTGGCAGCCCGCCTGCCCTCGATCCTGCCGCCGCTCTCCCCGTCCGAATTACTCGAAGTATCGATGATCGCTTCGGTGGCCGGCGCGATTCAAGGCGGCGCGCTCACCGCCAAGCGGCCGTTCCGCGCGCCGCATCATTCCGCCAGCATGGCGGCACTGACGGGCGGCGGCATGCGGGCCAAGCCCGGCGAAATCTCGCTCGCGCATCAGGGGGTGCTGTTTCTCGACGAACTACCGGAGTTCGATCCGCGCGTGCTGGATTCGCTGCGCCAACCGCTCGAGAACGGCGAGGTCGCGGTGTCGCGCGCCAACCATCGCGTCACCTATCCGGCGCGCTTCATGCTGGTCGCGGCGATGAATCCGTGCCGCTGCGGCCATGCCTTCGAGGCCGGCTATTCCTGCAAGCGCGGCCGGATCGATCGCTGCACCGGGGATTATCAGGCCCGCATCTCGGGTCCTCTGATGGATCGCATCGATCTGCGAATTGAGGTGCCGGCGGTCACCGCGACCGACCTCATCCTGCCCCCGCCCACGGAAGGCTCCGCCGAGGTCGCCGCGCGCGTCGCGGCTGCGCGCGACGTCCAACTGGCGCGCTATGCCGCAGCCGGGCTCCCGCATATCCGCACCAATGCAGAGGCGCCGGCGTCGCTGCTGGAACAGATCGCGCAGCCGGATGCGCAGGGAACAAAATTGCTGCGCGACGCCGCGGAAACCATGCGGCTGTCCGCCCGCGGATATCACCGCGTGTTGCGCGTCGCGCGCACGCTGGCCGATCTCGATGGCGCCGAGAAGATCGGCCGACTGCATCTGGCGGAAGCTTTATCCTATCGGGCGCTCGCCGACGACGTGCGGCGCGCCGCCTGATATCACCCACGATCTCGCGCGGTGAACCCGGCACATCAACTCGATGGTAACGAGTTTTATTCACACTTCGCCAACCATAAGCCTGCGCTGATCGCGGGCACTGGCCGAGTGAGTAGCGTGTCATGTTGCGTTTCAAAATTCTGGTTTCGGTTCTTCCGTTGATGATCGCAGCCTTCCTGGCGCGCATTGATCTCGTGCCCGGCCCAACCCCCTGCGTCGCGATCGGCGACGAAACGGTCGAGCTCGCATCCCTGCCCTGGCGTGCGGACCTTCACGTCAGCTTCACCGACGATCCTACCGCGGCAAACGTCCGGGTCCAGATTGCAGACAGCGCCGAAGCCGCCGATTTCGCCGTGGTCGATGACGACGACAGCGCGGATGCCGATGCCTGCGGAGTTACCGCGGCGACGCAATTCGTCGCGATCTCTGCACACCGCTCAGGCTCTGCACCGCTGATTTATCTCACGCATCTTGGCCCGGCGGATTACCGAATATTCGTCAGGTCGAAGACCGTCACGGCTCGCGACGCCGCCGCGCTCATCGTCGGAGCCCACGGCGCACACCCTCGCCCGACCGCCGCATCCCTTTAAAGCCGAGCTACAGATAAACCCGAAGCATCGCGCCGCGTGCGGTATCGGCAAACTCTCGTCCTGATCATGCCCCGGATCGGCACTTAACGCTTTATCAACCCTGTTCTCATCACGCCGCATCCGGCGCGATGTCCTCAAACACTTTGCAAGGTCGTCGCCCCATCGTCGTCGCCAACAGGCGATATCTTCGGAAGGCATCCCCAACGGCGCCCGTGCCCGGCGATGGCGGGCTGCAAAAGGCAAGTTCAAGGCGGTCAGTGATGGGGCAGGGCTTTCGAATCAAGTTGCGCATCCGCCGTTTCATGCGCCGCCATCAGCGGCTGATCGCTGCGGTCCGCTCTTTCATGATCTTCTCCGCCGCCTTTGGCGGCGCATACGGCTTCATCGCGGGAAGCCGCGCCGAACATTCCGGTTACAACCCCCACGCCTTCGCCATCGGCGCCAGCTTCCTGTTCGCGATCGCCTGCGTCGCGCTCGCCACCTTGAGCATGCGCTTGCGCTGGATGCGCCGCAGGCTTCGCAAGGTCGCCTTGCACAACGAAGCGTTGGCCGACCGTAATTGGGAATTGCAGGAGGCCGAAGAGCGCGCCCGCAGCCTGTTCGAATCGCAAGGTGACCTGATCGTGCTGCGCGACGCGGACGGCTGCATCACGTTCGTCAATGATGCCTATTGCGAACTCGCCGCGCAGCCGCGCGCTGCGCTGATCGGCAGTCGCTTCGCGCTTACCGTGTTGGAGCAAGGCAAAACCGCGATCGAGAGCAGCGGCACCCGGATTCATGACCAGAAAGTCGTAACCCCGCGTGGTCCTCGCTGGGTCGCCTGGCGCGAAGGATTGGTGCGGTCGGACGCTGGCCGGCCGGCCGAAATGCAGTGCGTCGGTCGCGACGTCACCGACCGCACCGAGACCGAACGGGCGCTCGGCGAAGCCCGTGACCACGCCGACGCAGCCAACCGGGCGAAGTCACGATTTCTCGCGATGGCCAGCCATGAGATCCGGACACCGCTCAACGGCATCCTCGGCATGAGCGGTTTGCTGCTGGATACGCCGCTGAGCCCGGAACAAATGACCTATGCCAAAGCGGTGAAAACCTCCGGAGATGCCCTGCTCGCGCTGATCGAGGAATTGCTGGACTACTCCAAGATCGAAGCCGGCAAGATCGATCTCGACGAGCGCCCCTTCGCGCTTGCCGGCCTGATCGAGGATATTACCGAACTGCTGGCACCTCGGGCGCAGGCGCGCCAGCTCGAGATCGCGGCCTATGTCGATGAACGGCTACCGACCGAAGTCATCGGCGACGCAGCGCGCCTGCGGCAGGTCCTCCTCAACCTCGCCGGCAACGCGATCAAGTTTACTTCGACCGGCGGCGTGGCGCTGATCGTCGAGCCGGGACTCTCGCCCGGTGAAATCAGCTTCCTGGTCCGCGACAGCGGCATCGGCATTGCACCCGAGGCCCGCGAACGCATCTTTCGCGAATTCGAACAGGCCGACGAAGGTATCGCCAGGAGCTATGGCGGCACCGGGCTGGGACTGAGCATCAGCGAACGTATCGTCAAGCGCATGGGCGGCCGTATCACGCTGGAGAGCCAGCCCGGTATCGGCTCGACCTTCGAGGTGTCGGTGCCGCTGGTTGCTGCCAACGGCACCGACGGGGGACAAAAGCCCTTCACGGCACCTGACCTCACGGGCTTGTCGATCATGCTGGTGGCGCCGCAGACCATCGAAGCTTCGCTGGTGGCGCGACGGCTGCAGCGTTGGGGCGGCCAGACCTGCGTGGTGTCGGATATCGCTGTCGCCCAGGCCTTGTTGCCGGAGCGGTCATGGCACGCGATCCTGCTGGATCGTGCATTGGGCGCGGTCGACGTCGAAGCACTGGCCGAGGCGTCGCGCGTTCACGCCACGCAAAGGATCGTAATGGTTACGCCGGCCGCGCGTCATGAACTGAAACTCGCATCGGCATTCACGGGTTATCTGGTCAAGCCGTTGCGCGCAGTTTCGCTGGCGGCTCGACTGACCAAAGCGCCGGAAGTCGGCGCGCCGAGCCTGGCTGCGGGCGCCGCGCTCGATATGCCGGATCACCCTGCGGCTCCGGCTGCCGCACCGGTACGAGGGCTGGCGATCCTGGTGGCTGAAGACAACGAAATCAACGCACTGTTGATGCGGTCGCTTTTGACGCGGCTGGGACACCACGCCGTCATCACCACCAACGGCGAGGCGGCGCTGGAATCCTGGCTCGCGGCGAAATCTGCCAACGCGCCTTACGACCTCATTCTCATGGACATTCAGATGCCACGACTCGACGGCATCGAAACCACCAAGCGCATCCGCGCCCGCGAGGCCGGCCAGCCGGGGCGACCGACACCGATTCTCGCCCTCACCGCGAACGCGCTGGTGGAAGATCGTTACGCCTGTTTCGAAGCCGGAATGGACGGCTTCCTGATCAAGCCTCTCGATCGCGACAAGCTTGCCGACGCACTGGCTACCCTGGCGGCCGGGCGATATCTCGCCGCCTGAGGTGCGAATAACCCGGTGAGACCGCGGACGGAAAGGGTGTCGAACTAAAGCCGGCGCAGCGCCACGGTTTCCACCACATGGTCGGCGCCTTTTTTCATGATCAGCGTCGCGCGCGGCCGCGTCGGTAGGATGTTGTCTTCGAGATTGGCGAGGTTGGTTCGCTCCCAGATCGCGATTGCGGTCGCCGTTGCCTCCTCGTCCGACAACACGGCGTAACGGTGGAAGTAGGACCGCGGATCGGTGAATGCGGTATCGCGCAAGGCCAGAAAGCGCCGCACATACCATTGGCGCAGCACCGGCTCGTCGGCATCGATATAAACCGAGAAATCGAAGAAATCGGAAACCACCGGGACCGCCTTGCCGTCACGCGGCAATCGGCCGGTCTGCAGCACATTGACGCCTTCGACGATCAGAATGTCGGGTCGATCGATCTCGATCCATTGATTCGGGACAATGTTGTAGGTCAAATGCGAATAAACCGGCGCCTTCACCTGGCGCCGCCCTGCCTTGATGTCGCTTAGAAATGACAGCAGTGTCGGTAAGTCGTAGCTTTCGGGAAAGCCCTTCTTCTGCATCAGGCCTTGCCGCTCGAGCACGGCGTTGGGAAACAGGAAACCGTCCGTCGTCACCAGATCGACCTTTGGCCGTGGCGACCAGCGGCCCAGCAGCGCCTGAATCACGCGCGCGGTAGTCGACTTCCCAACCGCCACAGAGCCCGCCACACCGATGGTGTAGGGCAGCTTGCGGTCCCGGATTCCCAAAAACTGGCGCTGCGCCTGATAGAGCCGGTGGGTGGCATCGACATAGATGGACAACAGCCGCGACAAAGGCAGATAGATGTCCTCGACCTCTTTAAGGTCGAGGCGGTCATGCAGCGAACGCAGCCGCTCGAACTCGCCCGGCTCCAGCGTCATCGGCGTATCGTCACGCAACCGCGCCCACTGCTCGCGCGTGAAAATCCGGTAGGGATTGTACTGCTGGTCCGCCGTCCGAATATCCATGACGTCGCCTTTAGCTGTGAAACCCAAGCCCGTTCTGTTCGCGCGCAGTGGCCGGACAAACCCCTCGCATTCGTGCCGGCGTAACTCGGTCTTCGCTTGCCAGGATCGAACGCTAGTCCGGCTTGCGCGCGGCCTTCTCTTCCAATCCCGACATCTTGGTGCGCTGTGCCAGCACGGCCTCGACATCCTCAAGCTTCACGCCGCGCGACTTCAGCAGAACGAGCAGGTGAAACAGCAGGTCGGCACTTTCGCCGATCAGATGGTCACGATCGTTCTCGACCGCGGCGATGACGGTCTCCACCGCCTCTTCGCCTAATTTCTTGGCACAATGTTCCGAACCCTTGTCCAGCAGCTTGCGGGTATAGGACGCCTCCCCTCCCGATGCCGCGCGGGCGTCGATGATGGCGGCAAGCTCATGGATCGTAAAACGCGACATCTACCAACTCACCTGCGCGCCTGGAAATCAGGGCGACGTCCATTTTCAGAAATTTAGCACTTCCGTCACAAAGAGTTGTCAGGGATCGAGCCGCATCGGCAGCCCGGCGCGCACCATGTGTTCCTTGGCTTGTCGTATGGTAAATTCCCCAAAGTGGAAAATCGATGCCGCCAATACGGCGGTCGCGTGCCCATGCCGGATGCCGTCCACCAGGTGGTCTAGATTACCCACCCCGCCCGAGGCGATCACCGGGACCGCAACGCTGTCGGCAACCGCATGAGTCAGCGGAAGATCAAATCCCTGCCGGGTCCCGTCCCGATCCATCGACGTCAGCAGGATTTCACCGGCGCCGAGCGAAACCACTTCCTGGGCGTATTCGATGGCATCGATACCGGTAGAGTTGCGGCCGCCATGGGTAAAGATCTCCCAGCGCTCCGAGCCGCCGGCGCGCTTGACGCGCTTGGCATCGATTGCGACCACGATGCACTGATCACCGAATTTCTCGGCAGCCTCCTTGACGAATTCGCGGCGGCTGACCGCGGCGCTGTTGATCGATACCTTGTCGGCGCCGGACCGCAGCAAGGTGCGGATATCGTCGACGGTGCGAACCCCGCCGCCGACCGTCAGCGGCATGAAGCAGGCCTCCGCCGTGCGCTTGACGACGTCGAGCATGATGCCGCGATTTTCATGCGTGGCCGTGATGTCAAGAAAGCACAACTCATCGGCACCGGCGGCATCGTAGGCGATGGCCGCTTCCACGGGATCGCCGGCGTCACGCAGGTCGACGAAGTTCACTCCTTTGACGACCCGGCCGTCCTTGACGTCGAGGCAGGGAATCACGCGCACCTTGAACATCGAAAATCTCCTGGGGCATGATCCGGAAAGCCGGACACCGGTTTTCCAAAAGGCTCATGCTCGAATGATAACGTTCGGTGCGACGCTGTTCGAACAGAAGGCATGGCACTCTAGGCCGCGGCACGTGCGTTGCGGATCAGCGCCAGTGCCGCCGCGGGATCGAGCCGGCCGTCATACAGCGCGCGACCCGCGATCGCGCCGGCGAGCTTGCGCGATTGCGGCGCCAACATCGCGTTGATGTCGTCGATCGAGGCCAGGCCGCCCGATGCGATCACCGGGATCGAGATACGTTCCGCCAGCGCGACGGTAGCATCGAGGTTGAGGCCTTTCAGCAAGCCATCCCGGGCAATATCGGTGAAGACGATCGCGGCAACGCCGGCATCCTCGAAGCGTTGCGCGATTTCAAGCGCAGTCACCTCCGAAGTCTCGGCCCAGCCTTGGACCGCGACTTTGCCGTCGCGTGCGTCGAGGCCGACGGCGACACGGTCCGGAAAGGCTTTCGCCGCGCTTTTCACCAGCTCGGGATCGCGAACTGCGGCGGTACCGATAATGACACGCGCAATACCCTTGGCGAGCCAGGCCTCGACAGTCCCGAGGTCGCGAATACCCCCGCCAAGCTGCACCGGCATGGTCACGGCCTTGAGCATGGCTTCGACGGCATGCGCATTCATCGGCCTGCCGGCGAAGGCCCCGTCGAGATCGACGACGTGCAAATACTCGAATCCCTGTGTCGCAAAGGCGCGGGCCTGCGCCGCCGGGTCGAGGTTGAACACGGTGGCGCGCGCCATGTCGCCCTGTTCGAGGCGCACGCATTGGCCGTTCTTCAGGTCGATGGCGGGAAAGAGAATCACGGCTTCCACTTCAGAAAATTCGCGATCAGCGCCAGCCCGAAGCGCTGGCTCTTCTCGGGGTGAAATTGGGTACCGATGGCAGTGTCCTTGCCGACGATTGCCGTCACCGGGCCGCCGTAATCAGCGCGCGCCAGTACGTCCGCCTCGTTGGCGGCGTTGAGATGATAGGAGTGCACGAAATAAGCGTGGCGGCCCTTCGGTCCGAGCGGCAAGCGCTCCAGCACCGGATGCTCGCGGACCATATCGAGCGTGTTCCAGCCCATATGGGGAATTTTCAATTCTTCCGCGCGCGGCGAAATCTTTTCGACGTCGCCGGCGATCCAGTTGAAGCCATCGGTGGTGACATGCTCCTTGCCGCGCGTCGCCATCAACTGCATGCCGACGCAGATGCCGAGGAACGGCCGCGCCTTCTGGCGCACCGCTTCCGTCATCGCCTCGATCATGCCGTCGAGCTCGTCGAGGCCCTTGCGGCAGTCGGCGAACGCCCCGACGCCGGGCAGCACAATACGATCGGCGCGATACACCACCTCGGGATCGCGGGTCACAACGATCTTGTCCGTCCCGCGCGCCGCGCGCTCGAACGCCTTGGCCGCCGAGTGCAGATTGCCGGAACCGTAATCGATGATGGCAACGCTCAACGCGAGGCTCCCGGTTGCGGAAACAAACCAATGATGTCGTTCGGGGGGCGCGAAAAGGTCCGGCCCGGAACATCCCGCGTGGGCGGAGGCGCGCCGCGATCGATCGTCGATTGATCGTAGCTGAACTCATTTCGCTCCGCCGTCCAGCGATCGAAGAACCGCCGCTCCGCGGCTTCCTCATCGTCGGCCACCACGATATCGAGCTGGCGCCAATTGCGCCGCGACAGCGTCCAGCGCTGTAAGCTGGCTGCCTCAAATCCCATCAGCAGCGCGATCAAGAGGTCGACGACAAGGATAGCGCCGGTACCGGCCCCAAAGCCCATCATCCCGATCTCGACCGCCACGGTGACCACGATCCAGCCGATCAGCGCCAGCCAAAGCCGGTGCCAGACAAGCCACACCGGGCCGAGAAGCATAGCCCACACGTGAAATCCGTCGCGAACGAAGGCGTACCTGTCGGTCGCACCAGCGTTCGTGTCGAACCCCATGGGGGCGTGAACTGTGTAGACCGGCATCGTTACGCTCCGCCGCGAACAAGCAATCAGCCGCCTAGCTGACCCTTGGTGGATGGCACCTCGCCCGCGGCGCGCGGGTCGATCGCGACCGCAGCGCGCAGCGCCCTCGCCAGACCCTTGAAGCAGGATTCGGCGATATGATGGCTGTTCTCGCCATATAAGGTCTCGACGTGCAAAGTCACCCCGGCGTTGATCGTGAACGCATTGAACCATTCGCGAACCAGTTCGGTGTCGAAATTGCCGACTTTGTCGCGCGGAAACTCGACCTTGAAGACGAGCACCGGCCTCCCCGAAATGTCGATGACAACGCGCGACAGCGTCTCGTCCATCGGCATGTGGACGGCGGCATAGCGAGTGATGCCGGCCATGGTGCCGAGCGCCTGCTTCATCGCCTGGCCGAGCGCGATCCCGACATCCTCCGTGGTGTGATGGTGGTCGATGTGCAGGTCGCCTACGGCCTTTACGCTGAGGTCGATTCGGGAGTGGCGGGCCAGCAGATCAAGCATATGGTCGAAAAACCCAATTCCGGTCGCGACGTCGGACACGCCTGATCCATCAAGGTTCACCGTGACCTCGATATCGGTCTCTTTGGTCTTGCGCTTGATGGTCGCGGTGCGCATGAAAAGGGCTTTCCCGTGCTGAAAACGCGCCCTTTTAACAGGCTCATCCTGCCTTCGCCACTGCGGTATCGACCCCGTGGGAGCGAACTTGAGCCAATCTTGAACCTATGGTGACCGGATTTCCGGACGCCGATTGTAACCGGACGGGCCAGTCCTTAAATCCCGACGGTAAACGCGAGGTATTCCATGCAGGCATCACAGACGGAATCGCCGGTCTGGCACGGCACGACCATTTTGACGGTTCGGAAGGGCGGCAAGGTGGTGATCGGGGGCGACGGGCAGGTGTCGATCGGCCAAACCGTCATCAAATCCAACGCCAAAAAGGTTCGAAAGCTTGGCAAAGGTGATGTCATCGGCGGTTTTGCCGGGGCCACGGCAGACGCCTTCACCCTGTTCGAACGCCTGGAAAGCAAGCTTGAGCAATATCCGGGACAATTGACCCGCGCGGCGGTTGAACTCGCCAAGGATTGGCGCACCGACCGCTATCTGCGCCGGCTGGAGGCGATGATGATCGTCGCCGACAAGGATGTCTCGCTGGTCCTGACCGGCACCGGCGACGTGTTGGAGCCGGAAGCCGGCGTGATGGCAATCGGGTCCGGCGGCAACTACGCCCTGGCCGCGGCCCGCGCGCTGGTCGATTCAGATAAGGATGCCGAGACCATCGTGCGCCGCGCGCTGGATATCGCCGCCGATATTTGCGTCTACACCAACCGCAACGTGACCATCGAGACCTTGCAGGGCGGCTGATGGATGACGGTGAATTGCACCTATGCCAAAGCGGGGTCGAACCTGATGGCCCGGCACCCCTGACACGTCCATCCAGCTTGTCCTCGCATCCATTCAAACCTGGCTAGAGCCCATGACCGACTTCTCCCCTCGTGAAATCGTCTCAGAACTTGATCGCTTCATCGTCGGCCAGGCCGACGCCAAGCGCGCGGTATCGATCGCGCTGCGCAACCGGTGGCGGCGACTGCAGCTCACCGGCAGCCTGCGCGAAGAGGTGCTGCCGAAAAACATCCTGATGATCGGGCCAACCGGGGTCGGCAAGACCGAGATCGCTCGGCGACTGGCAAAGCTGGCGGGCGCGCCCTTCATCAAGGTCGAGGCCACCAAGTTCACCGAGGTCGGTTATGTCGGCCGCGACGTCGAACAGATCATCCGCGACCTCGTCGAAGTCGCGATCGCGCAGACCAGGGAGCGCAAGCGCAAGGACGTGCAAGCCCGGGCCCAGCTCGCCGCCGAAGATCGGGTGCTGGACGCTTTGGTCGGTGCCAATTCGAGCGCTGCGACGCGGGATTCGTTTCGTAAGAAATTGCGCGCCGGCGAACTCAACGACAAGGAAATCGAAGTCGAGACGCAATCCTCGGGCGGAATGCCGATGTTCGAGATTCCCGGCATGCCGGGAGCTCAGATGGGCGCGATCTCGATCGGCGACATCTTCGGTAAGATGGGCGGACGGACCAAGACCCGCCGCCTCACGGTTGAGGGTTCCCACGAGATTCTCGTCAATGAGGAATCCGACAAGCTTTTGGATAGCGACCAGTTGGTGCAGGAGGCCATCAACGCGGTCGAGAACAACGGCATCGTGTTTCTCGACGAGATCGACAAAATCTGCGTGCGCGATGGCCGCAGCGGCGGTGACGTCTCGCGCGAAGGCGTGCAGCGCGACCTGCTGCCGCTGATCGAGGGTACCACGGTGTCGACCAAGCACGGCGCGGTGAAAACCGACCATATTCTGTTCATCGCCTCCGGCGCGTTTCATATCGCCAAGCCGTCGGACCTGCTGCCGGAATTGCAGGGGCGGCTGCCGATCCGGGTCGAACTGGCAGCACTGACGCGCGACGATATGCGGCGCATCCTGACCGAACCGGAAGCGTCGCTGATCAAGCAATACGTCGCGTTGATGCAGACCGAAGGCGTGACGCTCGACATCACCGATAGCGCAATCGACGCGCTCGCCGACGTGGCGGTGGCGGTCAACTCCGCCGTGGAGAATATCGGCGCCCGGAGGCTGCAGACCGTGATGGAGCGCGTGCTTGACGAGATTTCATTTGCCGCCCCGGACCGCAATGGCGATGTCGTCCAGGTCGACGCAGATTATGTCCAGAAGCACGTCGGCGATCTCGCCAAGAACGCAGATCTGAGCCGGTTCATTTTGTAACCAGCCGCGTCGTTTGTCGTCCCCTGCGGGTCCGGAGCTGATCGCGCGGGGTGGAAAGATCACGGCTGGTCGGACAGGCCTAGGCTCTTGGTCGCCGGATGCGCACGTAGAGCGCGCCCTCGCCGCCATGGCCGATATGCGCCTCCTCGAAACCGACCACCATGGCGCGGAATTCCGGCAGATTGAGCCACTGCGGCACCTGGCGTCGCAGCACACCGCGCTCGGATTCACTTCCCGTCATTCGGCCTTTTCCGGTGATAACAAGCACGAATGACAGGCCCTCCGCGTGTGCACGCTGCAGGAAGCCCGACAGCGCGCGATGGGCGCGGGTCTGCGTCATGCCGTGCAGATCGAGCCGGGCGTCGATTTCCTTGCGGCCGCGGGCCAGTTGCGATCGTTCGCGACGCCCGAGCGGTGCCAGCGGGGGCGCCGCCGGTGGTAAATCGGGCCTCGGCGCGCGGACCATTTTGGGAGGCGCAGACGGTGAAACCGCCGGCCGTACGACGCCCGGCGTCACACCCTGCGGTGCCGCGGCGGCGACAGGCTTTGCGGCATGAGACTTCTTCCGCAGCGGTTTGGTCTGCTTCGCCACGCTTTCCCACAAAGCGCGCTCCTCGTCGCTCAGCGCGCGCTTGCGCCGCGGCGGTTCGGGCAATTCTGGAGCAGGCCGAGGACGTTTCATCACTC
Source organism: uncultured Alphaproteobacteria bacterium (assembly GCA_963756215.1). Taxonomy (GTDB): domain Bacteria; phylum Pseudomonadota; class Alphaproteobacteria; order Rhizobiales; family Xanthobacteraceae; genus Bradyrhizobium. Next base: position 368,672 of record CAVWMY010000013.1, read on the forward strand.
GCCGCGATAGCGCCAGACGCGACGGTGATGACGCCGCGCGCGAATCGGTTCGACGACCGGCCGGGCTTCCGGCAATGGCACGATCGTGGCATCGCCAATCGAGGAATTCGCCGCTTGCGTACCGAGGGGCGGCGAGGCCGGAGCGGTGGCGTTGTTTAGATCCTTCGGTTGGTTCTTCCGCGGATCGACCTGCGGGATCAGTTTGGCGATCTTCTGTGACGGCCTCGGGTCGGGCAGCGGCATTTCGCGGCCTCGCGCCACCGGATTGAGGCTCTTGGGCACCAGCATGACGAACCGCATGGGATGCCGGAGACGGCCGGATACCTTGGCGGCGTCAGGCCCGGCGCCGAAATAGAGGTCGGCCCGCGCGGGCCCGGTGATCGCCGAGCCGGTATCCTGCGCGATCATCAACCGGTGAAACGGCGTCCTGGATCGCTCCAATTCGATCGGAAGTTCTCCCTCGATGAAAAATGGCGTCCCATAGACATGCAACGACTTGTCGACGGCGATCGATCGACCCGGCGTCAGCGGCACGCCCTGTGCTCCGACCGCCTCATCCTTGTCGGAGAGTTGCACCTCGCGAAAGAACACATAGGAACGGTTCAGTCGGCGCAATTCATTGGCGCCGTCCGGATTTTGGTCCATCCATTCCCTGATTCGCTGCATCGACATCTGATCTTTCGGGATGATGCCGCGCTCGATCAGAATGCGGCCGACCGGCGTGTAGGGATAGCCGTTATGGGCGTCGTAATTGATTCGGATGGTGGAGCCATCCTCAAGACGAACCCGGGCCGAGCCCTGGATTTGGGTGAATAGCAGGTCGGTCTGATCCTTGAGCCAGCATATTTCAAGGCCGCGACCGGCAATGGCGCCGTCTTCGATTGCGGCGCGATCGTAGTAAGGCACGAGCTTGCGGCGGCCGATCTTGCGGAACACTTCGCCCTTGTTGGGCAGTCCCGTCGCGTCCTGCTTGAAACCGCGTACGAACAGGTTGGAAGGCCGGCGATAGACCGGCACCGTGTAGACATCAGTCCGGGTCCGCGACCCCTCGACTATGGGTTCGTAATAGCCGGTGACGAAGCCCGCATCCTCTCCGAGCCGGGATATCTGCAACGGCAGGAAATGTTCTTCGAAAAAGCGCCGTGCCGCGGCGCCGTCGGCGATATCCGCGGCCCGGGCCGCGCGGCAAGGGTCCCGCAACGAGGCGCCCAGCGCCTTGGGATCGGACGGAGCGGCTTGTTGCTGGGAGACCGCCTTGCAACTGTCGCGAAATGCCTTGTACGCCGCCAGTTGGTCGTCTTGGTTCCAGCCGGCGACGTCTGCCCATGCGATGGGAGCGTATTGGCTGCCGCTGATGGTGAGCGGCCAAACAAGCTGGCGAGGCGGATGGTAGTGGGGGCGTGCGACCGCATCGGCGATCGAAATCAAGGGCAACGCGGCGGCGATCGCACCTGCCGCGGCGTATCGAGCTTTACTGAACGCTGCCCGTACCAACCAGCTTCCAGTTCGGATCGCGTGAAGTGACGTCACGGGCGAATGTCCAAACATCGGTAATATCGGTAACCTTGTCCGGATTGCCATCGACAATCGTGCCGGCTTTGTCGCGGGTGACGGACACCATCTGCGACACAAAGCGGACGGTGAGTTGCGCAGCCCGGTCCCGTGCTTCGGCATTGATAAGTTCAGCCTTGTCGATCGAAACGAACCGGGTTTCGGTTTTTCGCTCGAGTTTCTCGCGCTCCTTGATCGCGCCGTCGAAGCTCTCGAAGACTTCCGAGGACAGCAGGTCCTTCAGGGCACGACGATCGCCATTGGCAAATGCCAGCACGATCATCTCATAGGCGCTGCGTGCGCCACTGATAAAATGCCGCGGATCAAACGAGGAATCCTGGGCAGCAATGGCATCGAGTCCCTGTGCAAGCGGCGTACCCGGCTCCGCCAGACCCTTCCAGCGATCGCTCGGCGGAACGACGTCCGCCGTCGGCGCCAGCGGGGCCTGGTCGATCACGGTGCCCGGCATCGGGACCACGTTATTGTCCTGTGCTCCCTGCACTACGTTGCGGGCGGCGCGGTCATAGGGCGGCCGCTCGCTTCCGGTGCGCTGACCGAGGACATTGCGCAGGCGCAGGAAGATGAAGACCGCCAGCGCCAAGAAGATGATGGTATAAATATCCACGTCGCATTCGCTTTCTGGTCTACGCCGACAATGGGTCCGGCGGTACAGCGTTCCCCAGGAGGGGACGGCAGAGATTACCTCATGGATGAGTTTGCAGCATGTAGGCACGAAACTATGCCCAGCCAATGGCGCGCTTTGGCATGATACGGCCATGCCGGAGGAAATAGGCCAAGCTCTCGCCCGTTTGCCACGTCTTCAATTGTAGCCTGTTTTTGCCTTGAGGGGAAACCCCGATGATGCCTGGAAATCGCGCATATTCAGTAATTTAGAGTCAATCCTCGCTGGCCAGCCCGGTTAGGATTTAAAGGATCTCCCGCGACCGTCCGGCTTCAGGCTTCCGCGCCCAAGGGTTCAGCCGCAATTCCCCGCCCTGCCCGGCCTGTTTGAGCAATTGTCGTCCTTGTGGAACGAGGCGTGGCTATGATAGCCACTCGCCGGACAGAGGCCTTTTCGCCCTTTGAGCGAATTCAAACGCAAACCGGTCCCTGCTCGCTTGAAAACGTTCCAGGAGAGACTTCGATGACCAACGGCAACGGTACGCCCCCCGAGGCAGCCCCTCCTCCCCAGTTGAACGTGCTGGCGCAATATACCAAGGACCTCTCGTTCGAAAATCCGAACGCCCCGGCATCGTTGGCACCTCAGTCGCAACAGCCGGCGATCAACATCCAGATCAACGTCAACGCCAACAATGTCGCCGAAAATGAATATGAAGTGGCATTGTTGATCGAGGGCAAGGCAGAGAACGCCGGAAAGGTCTTGTTCAGCTTTGACCTGACCTATGCCGGAGTGTTCCGCATCGTCAACGTCCCGAACGAAAATCTGCACCCGCTGGTCATGATCGAATGTCCGCGCCTGCTGTTTCCGTTTGCACGCGAGATCATCGCGACCTCGGTTCGCGACGGCGGTTTCCCGCCGCTGATGCTCGACCCCGTGGATTTTGTCGGGCTATACCGGCAAAACATGGAACGACAAGCCGCCACTGAACAGGCCGCCCAGATCAAGCCAAGTTAGACCTACAAGTTAGACCTACAAGTTAGGTCTGCAAGTTAGATCCAAGCGAGATCGGGCTTACGCGTTTTCCGGCACGGCGGGTGCCACGCCAAGGAAATCATACCAGATCGGTTTGTCGCCCAAGGTAGCGACAAAAGCGCGGTGCGCCCCGCGATCGGCCTCCGTAACTCGCGCGGCGAGCGGTTCAAGCCGTTGCCGCCGCGGCGTGTCGCCATAGCTGCCGGCCCGGGCATCGCGGGCTTCCGACGCCAAAATGAGTTGCGACTGCCGCGCTCCGATCAGGTCGATATAGACTTCCGCCAAAAGTTCGGCGTCGAGCAACGCGCCATGCTTGGTGCGGCGTGAGTTGTCGATCGCATAACGCGAGCAGAGATCGTCAAGGCGGTTCGAAACGCCTGGATGCTTGCGCCGCGCGAGCAGCAATGTGTCGACCAGCCGCTCACGTAAAATTACCGGGCGCTTGATCCGTTCGAGTTCGGCGTTGATGAAGCTGATGTCGAACGAAGCGTTGTGGATCACCAATGGTGCATCGGCGATGAACTCCAGAAACTCTTCCACTACGTGCGCAAACAGCGGCTTGTTGGCGAGGAACTCGCTGGAAAGACCGTGCACGGCGAAAGCTTCAGCCGGCATGTCGCGTTCCGGGTTGATATGCCGGTGAAATACCTGCCCGGTCGGCATGCGGTTGAATATCTCGACACAGCCGATCTCGACCAGCCGGTCGCCCCGTAGCGGGTCGAGCCCCGTGGTTTCGGTATCAAGAACTATCTCGCGCATCTGGTGAAACCTAGAGAAGCCGGGAAACCTGGAGGAGCCAAGGCGTCACGAATCAGGACCGCCGCCGCGGCATCCTAGCAGCCTCGGCCAGGATGTCCCGGATTCGGTCGCGCACGGGATCGAGCCCATGTGAGGTATCCACGATAAAATCCGCGCGCTTGCGTTTTTCGGCGTCCGGCAATTGCCGCGCCAGGATGGCATCGAGTTTTTCCTCGCTCATGTTGTCGCGAGAGAGGATTCGCCGGCGCTGAGTTTCCGGAGAGGTCGTGACCACTACCACGGCATCGACCCGTTTCTCACCACCGGTCTCGAACAACAGCGGCACGTCGACGACGGCGACGGGCGCGCCGGATCGCTCGGCCTCGTCGAGGAATTTTTGGTGGTATGCACGCAACATCGGATGCACGATTTCCTCCAGCCGCTTGATCGCGGCGGCATCGTGCACCACCCTCGCCGACAGCCGGTTGCGGTCGACCTTGCCGTCAACGGTCGTGCCCGGAAAAGCCGCCTCGATCGCAGGCGCCGCCTCCCCTTCGTAAACCATGTGAACCGTGGCGTCGGCATCGTAAACCGGAACGCCGGCTTCGGCGAACAGCTTGGCGGTAGTCGATTTCCCCATCCCGATCGAGCCGGTCAAGCCAAGAACTATCATGTAGCTGCGCCCTGCCTCACAACGCGACCAGCCGCTCGTTGCGCAGGAACGCCAGCAGCGGGATCAGCGGCAAACCGAGGATAGTGAAATGATCCCCGTCGATATGTTCGAACAAATGAATACCCAGACCTTCCAGCTGGTAAGCGCCGACGCTGGTCACCACGGCCTCTCCTGCCTGATCGAGATAGCCGTCGATTTCGGCATCACTGAGCGATCGCATGGTCATGTGCGCAACGTCGACGGCCTCGAACAGTATCTTGCTGTCGCGGGCAACGGCAATGGCGGCGTGCAATTCATGAGTGCCGCCTGCCAAGCTACGCAGCTGCTCCGCCGCCTGGGCGCGATCGGCGGGCTTGCTGAACAACCGCGCACCCAGCGCCAAGGTCTGATCCGCGCCGACCACGATCTTGCCTGGCCGGCTCGACGATACCGAAAGCGCTTTCCGTCGCGCCAGCAATGAAGCAATGTCACCCGGCCCCTTGAGACCTGAGGCACGCTGAACCTCGCGCTCATCGATATCGGCCGGAATGGCTTCGAAACTGATGCCGGCGTTGGCTAACAGCAACTGCCGCGCTCGGCTTTGCGAGGCAAGGATCAACGGACATTTTCCTCGCCAAACCGTCATTCCGAAAGCCGATGCTTATGCCGGTCGGCGATCAGTTTCAGAATCGCGGCCGCGGTTTCCTCGATCGAGCGACGCGTGACATCGAGAAGCGCCCAGTTGAACTTGGCGCTCAACCGCCGCGCAAACGCAACTTCTTCGGCGACGGCCTGACGGTCGATGTAGTCGTCGTTTCCGCTTCCGGCGCCGATGCTCAACAGCCGGTTCTGCCGCACCTGGATCAAGCGCTCAGGCGTCGCGTGCAGACTGACCACAAGCGGTTTCTTCAGTGTTTCCAGTTGGTGCGGGATTGCGATACCCGGCACCAGCGGCACGTTGGCGGTGCGGATACCGCGGTTCGCGAGATAGATCGAGGTCGGCGTCTTCGAGGTGCGAGATACGCCGACCAGCACGACGTCGGCATCTTCCAGTCCTTCGACATGCTGGCCGTCATCGTAAATCATGGTGTAGTTCAGCGCATCGATGCGCTTGAAATATTCCGCATTCAGGGTGTGCTGGGCGCCGATGCGCCCGGTGGTGGCCGCGCCGAGATAGGCCTGAAACAATTGCATCACCGGGCCGATGATCGAGAGGCTCGGGATATTGATTTCCTTGCACTTCGCTTCCAACCGCGCGACCAGATCCTTTTCCAGCAAAGTGAACAGCACGATGCCCGGCGCTTCTTCGATTTCATCGAGGACGCGGTCGAGCTGCTTTTGGCTGCGGACCAGCGGATAGACATGTTCGACCGGCGTCACATTGGCGTATTGGGCCGCGACCGCACGCGCCACGGTAATCAGCGTCTCGCCGGTCGAATCGGAAACCAGGTGAAGGTGAAAATAATTGCCGATCGTGGGCACCATGACCCCTGTGTAAACTGTAAATCGCTGTGGAGTGTATCCGAGAGAATCGGTCGCGGGTCGGTGGTTCCGGGATAACCCGGTTTTTTCTTCACAGGCCTCCCCGAACGAACAAGTTCGGTCGCCGGCTTCAATGATAGTGGGGTTATGTGGATTTGTCTCTTCATAAGGTGACGACGAACCAGCACAAGAGCTTGACGGATGTAGCGTTATTCGAATGCCCGAATTTATCGGCGGAACTGTTGACGGTTGTGAACAAGCCTCCGGAATTTCGGGACTGTATTGGGTAGGCCCAATTCACCGCTACTTAAACTCAAACCTAAGATTCTAAAATTATTGATTTAGATAAGAGCGTCTTGCGGATATCTCTCCGTTCGGGCCAAGTGAGGTCGACCAAGAGAGCTTGGCGGGCAGCGTTGATGTCGGCCGTAACGGCCGGCGTCAGTGGACGCCAACAGCGTGGCTTTGAGAACGAGCGGGGCATCGACGGTGTACGAGTGGATCAAGGCGCTGCATGTCATCGCCGTCATTTCATGGATGGCTGGCATGCTCTATTTGCCGCGGCTGTTCGTGTACCATTGCGATGCTGAGATCGGATCGAAGCAGTCCGAAACCTTCAAGGTGATGGAACGTCGCCTGCTGAAAGCGATCATCAATCCTGCGATGGTCGTGACCTGGCTGGCGGGACTTTATCTCGCCGTCGCCGGGCATTGGTTTGCGGCCGGATGGTTGCACGGCAAGCTGTTGCTGGTGGTGTTGCTGTCGGGAGTTCACGGTTTCTTTTCCCGTTGCGTCAAGGATTTCGCAGCCGACCGCAACCAGCGAAGTCAAAAATTCTATCGCTATATCAATGAACTACCGACTGCGCTGATGATAGGGATTGTAATTTTGGTAGTTGTGAAGCCGTTCTGATGGAAGGTACCGGCAATACGGATTTCCTACACCGTCTTGCGAAACACCGGCTAATTTTCTATATTGCTCAAATCCCACCCCACGCAGGCGGATGTGGTTGTGCTTCGGTTTCCTCGTTGAACCGGCCACCCCATCAGGTTTGAAGCCTCACCGGCCCTTTCCTCGCTCAGTCCTGCGGACCTTCCTGAACTCGCGTCCGCGTTCCTTTTAAAGCCGCCTCGCCATCCCTCCACGTTTTTCCACAGGACCATCCCAATGCGGGAAATGAAACTCCAAGACCTCAAGGCTCAAACTCCGGCTGAACTCGTCTCGTTCGCCGAGGAAAAAGGGGTCGAAAACGCCAGCACGATGCGCAAGCAGGAGCTGATGTTCGCCATTCTCAAGCAACTTGCGATCCAGGAGACCGACATTATCGGCGAAGGGGTTGTCGAGGTGCTCTCCGACGGCTTCGGATTTTTGCGGTCGCCGGACGCCAATTACCTGCCCGGACCGGACGATATTTACGTATCGCCCTCTCAGATCCGCCGATTTGGGCTTCGTACTGGCGATACCATTGAAGGCCATATTCGCAGCCCCAAGGAAGGCGAGCGCTATTTCGCGCTGCTCAAGGTCAATACGCTGAATTTCGAAGATCCGGAGAAATCGAAGCATAAGGTCAATTTCGACAATCTGACGCCGCTGTTTCCCGACCAGCGGTTCCGGCTTGAACTCGAGGACCCCACCAGGAAAGACCTTTCCGCACGGGTGATCGACATTGTGGCCCCGATCGGCAAGGGCCAGCGCGCCCTGATCGTGGCACCGCCGCGGACCGGCAAAACCGTGCTGATGCAGAATATCGCCCACTCGATCACGGCCAACCATCCCGAGTGCTACCTGATCGTGCTGTTGATCGACGAGCGTCCGGAAGAAGTCACGGACATGCAGCGGTCAGTGAAGGGCGAGGTGGTCTCGTCAACCTTCGACGAGCCGGCAGTCCGTCACGTGCAGGTTGCCGAAATGGTGATCGAGAAGGCCAAGCGGCTGGTCGAGCACGGCCGCGACGTGGTGATCCTGCTGGATTCCATTACGCGGTTGGGTCGAGCCTACAACACCGTCGTGCCTTCATCCGGCAAGGTGTTGACCGGCGGCGTCGACGCCAACGCGCTGCAGCGGCCGAAGCGATTTTTCGGTGCCGCGCGCAACATCGAGGAGGGGGGTTCACTGACCATCATCGCGACAGCGCTGGTCGATACCGGCAGCCGCATGGACGAAGTGATCTTCGAGGAATTCAAAGGCACCGGTAACTCGGAACTAATTCTTGATCGCAAGGTCTCGGACAAGCGGACGTTCCCGGCAATCGACATCTCGCGATCCGGTACCCGTAAGGAAGAGTTGATCACCGACCCGCAGCTCCTGAAGAAAATGTACGTGCTGCGCCGCATTCTCAATCCGATGGGCACCATGGATGCGATCGACTTCCTGCTCGACAAGCTGCGCAACACCAAGAACAACTCGGAATTCTTCGATTCCATGAATACCTGAGCCGGCGAACGGAATTCGGAAGGCGCTTGGGTTCTGCTCAGGCGCCGCGTTACTGCACAAAATGCTGCAGGTTGCTGCAGCACAAATGCAGCGCGAGCCGACTACGGCCTTGATAGGGTCGACATAACCTGTTGATTTATCGTCATATTATATAGAATCTCCGGTTGGGTTGGGCGATCCATATTCGCGCGGGAAATGCTGCGCGACGTTGTGCGCGGGGATATTTTCAATCTCGTCCCGGCGACTTCGCAATAGGCGATCCGAAATTGTTGCCTGTTGGAGAGCCCGGGGACAAATAGGCGATGCACTCACGGGATCACACCATTTTTGCGTTGTCATCGGGTCGACCGCCGAGCGCGATCGCCGTGGTGCGGGTATCGGGGTCACAGGCCGCTGCGTCGCTGAACTTACTCGCAGGCAAGGTGCCGGGACCGCGTCGGGCGACGCGGGCATTGCTGCGCGATTTCCAGGGACAGCCAATCGATGATGCGGTGGTACTCTGGTTCCCGGGGCCGGCGAGCGCGACGGGGGAAGACGTCGCGGAATTCCATGTTCATGGTGGTCGGGCGGTACTGGCGGCGCTATTTGCCGCGCTGTCGCGCTTCGAACAGATGCGACCGGCGGAGCCGGGCGAGTTTACCCGGCGCAGCTTTGAGAACGGCAAAATCGATCTCACCGCGGCGGAAGGGCTCGACGACCTGATCCATGCCGACACGGATCGCCAGCGCCGTCAGGCTTTGCGGCAGTTGAAAGGACTGCTGGGCGACAAGGCCCGCAGTTGGCGTGAGCGCATCATCGAAGCGTCGGCGTTGATCGAGGCGGGGATCGATTTTTCCGACGAGGGCGACGTCTCCGCCGAGCTGCTTGCGCCAGCGCGGGACAGGATGGTCACTCTCGCCGGCGAAATAGACGAAGTGCTTGCGGTGCAAGCACAAGGTGAACGGCTTCGTGACGGCCTGGTGGTTGCGATCACCGGGCCGCCCAACGTCGGCAAATCGACGCTGATGAATCAATTGGCGCGGCGGGAGGTGGCAATTGTCTCGCCCCATGCCGGCACCACGCGGGACGCGATCGAGGTCCAGCTTGATCTCGACGGCTATCCGGTGACGATGATCGACACGGCGGGTATTCGGGAGACAGACGATCCGGTGGAGCAGGAGGGCGTTCGCCGGGCGCGGGCAAAAGCCGCGGAAGCGGACCTCGTCCTTTGGCTGACCGATTCGCCGGACCCGGGAGCGCGGCGTGCAGCTACAGCACCTGCATGGATCGTGCGCAACAAGGTTGATCTCGACGCGGAACGTGGCGGGGCCATTGGCCGAGCGAACAGTGAGACGGCTCAGAAGGGAGTCGACTTTGAAATATCCGCGAAGCAAGGGGACGGCGTCGGCGAACTGGTTTCGGCTCTGGTATCGTTTGCTGAAAGCTACTTCGGTGGCGGGGAGGGCGGCCTGATTACACGCGAGCGCCAACGCAGATTGCTCGAGGAAACCTCGCGTTCGCTGCATCGCAGCATTGAAGTGATCGGGCAGGGTGACGAGTTTGCGGCGGAGGATCTTCGGGCCGCTGCCTACACGCTGGGGCGTCTGCTCGGCCGGGTGGACGTCGAGGACATTCTGGACGTCATATTTCGAGAGTTTTGCATAGGGAAGTAATAATTCTTAGTTCATTTCTACGCTTCGTCGTTTCACGTGAAACAGAATTGGCTCGCGCCTCATTGCACGCTAGACGCTCGTTTCACGTGAAACGCCGAAAAATCTCTTGCAGCCGCTTCCGGTTGACAGCGTCTCAATATACAAGTCCGCCATGATTTCTTCGGCGACATCGTTCGACGTGATCGTGATCGGAGGGGGCCACGCCGGATGCGAGGCCGCCGCCGCCGCGGGACGCATGGGCGCCAGCACGGCCCTGGTTACGCACCGGTTTGGTACAGTCGGCGCGATGTCTTGTAATCCGGCGATCGGCGGCCTCGGCAAGGGTCATCTGGTCCGCGAAGTCGACGCGCTGGACGGCTTGATGGGGCGCGTTGCGGACGCGGGCGGCATTCAATTTCGCATGCTCAATCGCCGGAAGGGTCCGGCTGTTCACGGGCCGCGGGCTCAGGCCGACCGTAAGCTCTATGCCGCTGCCATGCAGGCAGCGATCGAGGCAACTCCTAATCTCTGCGTGATCGAGGGGGAGGCCGATGAACTCGTGATCACGAACGATCGGGTGACCGGCATTCGTCTGGCTGATGGTCGCGAGCTGCGGGCGGGGGCGGTGGTCATTACGACCGGGACATTTCTGCGCGGGCTGATCCATCTCGGCGAAAAAAATTGGCCGGCTGGCCGGGTAGGCGAAGCACCGGCGATAGGACTTTCGCGCTCGTTCGAGCGCGCCGGATTCACGCTCGGCCGCCTGAAGACAGGAACGCCGCCACGCCTCGACGGGAGCACGATCGATTGGGCCGCGGTGGAAATGCAGCCCGGCGACGATCCGCCCGAGCCATTCTCGGTGATGACGGATGCGATCACGACAACCCAGATCCAGTGCGGCATCACCCGTACGACGCCGGCTACGCACGAGCTGATCCGCGCCAATGTACATCGCTCGCCAATGTATTCCGGGCAGATCAAAAGCAGCGGGCCGCGCTATTGTCCGTCGATCGAAGACAAGATCGTTCGCTTCGGCGACCGCGACGGGCATCAGATATTCCTTGAGCCGGAAGGGCTCGATGACAGCACGGTCTATCCGAACGGCATCTCGACTTCGCTCCCCGAGGAAGTGCAATCGGCGCTCCTGGAGACGATTCCTGGACTGGAGCGGGTTCGGATGGTTCGGCCCGGCTATGCCATCGAATACGACCATGTCGATCCGCGCGAACTCGATGCGACGTTGCAGGCAAAGCGTCTGCAAGGTCTTTTCCTGGCCGGTCAGATCAACGGCACGACGGGCTATGAGGAGGCCGCGGCGCAGGGGCTTGTGGCCGGGTTGAACGCGGCCTTGTCCGCCAGTGGCGGCGCACCGATCGTTTTTGACAGGGCCGATGGCTATCTCGGCGTGATGATCGATGACCTCGTGACCCGCGGGATCACCGAGCCGTATCGGATGTTCACGTCGCGGGCAGAGTATCGGCTCACGCTGCGCGCCGACAATGCCGATCAACGTCTAACGAACAAGGGGATCGCGCTGGGGTGCGTCGGGAGCGACCGCGCGCTGCGTCATGCCGCCAAGATGACCGCACTCCAGGCGGCGAAAACATTGTCAAAGACACTTACGCTCACGCCAAACGAGGCCGCCAAATATGGGTTGGCGCTTAACCGCGACGGTCATCGCCGTTCGGCTTTTGAACTGCTGTCCTATCCGGAGATCGGCTGGTCGGACATCCGCAACATCTGGCCGGAATTGTCGGCCGTTGAGTTTGCCATCGCGGTGCACCTCGAGATCGACGCCAAATACGATGTCTATCTGAAGCGCCAAACCGCCGACGTCGAAGCGTTCCGGCGCGATGAGAAGTCTCGTTCTCGGAGATATCGACTACGCAGAGGTGCCTGGTCTTTCCAACGAAGCCCGCGCGAAGCTAGAGGCGGCTCGGCCCCGAACCGTGGGGCAGGCGGGTCGACTTGACGGCCTGACCCCGGCGGCACTCGGCATTTTGGCTGCCTATCTGCGTCGGCAGTCGCGGCGGAGGCCGGTCGCGGTCTCGGCGTAGCATTGTTTCACGTGAAACAACCGCGGTGCCCGTCGCCGCTGCGAGATTGTCTGCGCCGTCCCCAAAAGCGCCAGATCGGCAGGTGAGATCGATACCGGCTCGCTCGCTCTGGCACTGTTGGCATCTGGTGGCGGAGGGCAGGGGATAGCTCGCGCGATCCGAGCGCGGACCTCTTCCTTTTTCTTCCCGATCGAGGGGAAACGGGGCGTACCTTGTCCAAGTTGATAACCGGTTCGAGGCGTCCGAGGTAGGACAGCTCATTCCGGCAAACGTTTCTGGCGACCCTGAACGACGTCAACCCCTTCTCTCCGCTGTGAGTCCCTGCGTTCCCATCGTTTTGCCATCAGGACCGGTGCGCGGCGGTTGGACGGGATGAAATTTGTCAGAAAGCCTGATGCCACGAGCCACCCTTTGCTGGGGGGCCTAGCCGGCAACTCCGAATCAATGGATAGCTAATAGCGCAGGCGCGCGGCACAGCGCGCTCATCATTGTCACGTCAGCCAATGGCCCAGCGACCTCACAAAGTTTCACCGAATCCGATCGACCCTTCCGACAGAGCCGCGGCACTGGCGTTGACGCCCGTTTCACGTGAAACGGCGGGGCGTCTCGACCAATATATTGGCCTTCTTTTGGAGTGGCAGGCCAAGACCAACCTTGTCGCGCCCTCGACGTTGGCAAATTTATGGACACGGCACGTTTCCGATTCGCTGCAACTTCTGGCACTCGCGCCGAAGGCCAGGATATGGGCCGACCTCGGCAGCGGAGGCGGATTTCCCGGTGTGGTACTTGCCTGCGCGCTGGCCGAGGTTCCCGGCACGATGATTCATTTGGTCGAACGCAACGCCAAAAAGGGTGCGTTCCTGCGTGAGGCCTTGCGGATCACCCGCGTGCCCGGAACAATTCATCTGGCGGATATCGGGGATAATGTGGATAGCGTGGTGGGCAAGGTCGATTGCGTGACCGCGCGGGCATTGGCTCCGCTACATCAACTCATCGGCTTCGCAGAGCCATTGGTTCGGCAAGGCGCCAAAGCCTTGTTTTTAAAGGGTCAAGATGTAGAGGCCGAGTTGACCGAAGCTACCAAATATTGGACCATTAAACCGAATCTCCATTCCAGCCGTACCGGTGGACACGGCTGGATCGTCGAGCTCGATCAAATCGAGCGCCGCGATTCGTCCGCCCCAACCCATGGCGCCCGCGCATGACCGTCATTGATGAGATACATCAAGAAGATAAGGCTCAAAACCCGCCGGGCCATCCACGTATCCTGGCGCTCGCCAACCAGAAAGGCGGCGTCGGCAAAACTACCACGGCGATCAACCTGGGCACGGCGCTCGCAGCGATAGGTGAACGCGTGCTTGTGGTCGATCTGGATCCGCAGGGCAACGCCTCCACCGGGCTCGGAATCGATCGTCGCAACCGCAGCGTCTCGACCTACGATGTGCTGATTGGCGAAGCGCCGCTGCGCGATGCGGTGGTGGCGACCGCGGTGCCGCGGCTGCATATCGCGGCTTCGACGATGGATCTGTCCGGTCTCGAACTGGAACTGGGATCGACGCGCGATCGTGCGTTTCGGCTGCGCGATGCGATCGCTGCGCTCAACATCAACGTGTCGCCGGATTCCGACTACACCTACGTGTTGATCGATTGTCCGCCCTCGCTCAATCTTCTCACGGTCAACGCGATGGCGGCGTCGGATGCCATCTTAGTCCCATTGCAATGCGAATTCTTCGCGCTCGAGGGGTTGTCGCAACTGCTGCAGACGGTGGAGCAGGTACGCTCCACGCTCAATCCCAACTTGTCCATCCATGGCATCGTGCTGACGATGTTCGACTCGCGCAACAATCTATCGAATCAGGTTGTCGCCGACGTCCGGCAATTCATGGGCAGCAAGGTCTATAACACCATGATTCCGCGCAACGTCCGTATCTCCGAGGCTCCGTCCTACGGCAAGCCGGTGCTGGTGTACGACCTCAAATGCGTCGGCAGCGATGCCTACCTCAAGCTCGCGACGGAAGTGATCCAGCGCGAGCGCGAGCTGCGCACACTTTGATGCGAGCGTCGCGGATGGGCTAAGGCATCTTTGCCGTGCCCACCATCGACGATCTGCGGAGTCTGCTGTGGACACGGCGCGAAGAGCGCCTCTGCCACCCTACGACTAACCGAAACCTTACGATTCGAATTCCGGAGTGCTGCACGTGAATCCAAGGGAGCTGGCGATGGCCGACGAAGCGCGTTCGCGATTGGGGCGAGGTCTTGCAAGTCTGATCGGTGATGTCGGCGGCGAAGCGGCACATGTCGAGCGGCCGCGCGCGCAGCGCAAGGTGCCGATCGAGTTCATCAAGCCCAATCCGCGCAATCCGCGCCGCGAGTTTGCCGATGTCGAGCTCGGCGAACTCGCCGATTCAATTCGGCAACATGGCGTGATCCAGCCGATCGTAGTGCGGGCGGTCAAGGGCGCGCAGGATCGCTATGAGATCATTGCCGGCGAGCGTCGTTGGCGCGCGTCGCAGATCGCCGGGTTGCACGAGGTGCCGATCGTTCCGGTCGATGTCAGCGACAGCGATGCGCTCGAGATCGCAATCATCGAAAACGTGCAGCGTGAAAACCTCAACGCGATGGAGGAGGCGCAGGGCTATCACGCGCTGGCCGATGAATTCAAACGCAGTCAGGACGAGATTGCCAAGATCGTGGGCAAGAGCCGCAGCCACGTCGCCAACATGATGCGGCTGACGAAGCTCCCCGCCGAAGTGCAGGCCTATATTGCATCGGGCCAGTTGTCGGCTGGTCACGCGCGCGCGTTGATCGGCGTGCCCGATCCGGCCGCCGCTGCCAAACGCATTGTCGAGGAAGGCCTCAATGTGCGCCAGGCCGAAGCGCTCGCGCATGAGGAAGGCGTGCCGGTTCGCAAAATCCAGAAGCCGCGCGGCGGCAAGATCAAAGATCCGGATACTGTCGCCTTGGAAAAACGGGTCAGCGATGCACTCGGGCTCAAGGTCAATGTCGAACACCGCGATCCCGGTGGTTCGGTGGTGATCCGCTATCGCGATCTCGATCAGCTTGATGAAGTCATCCAGAGGCTCGAATCGAAAAGCTGATTCCTCATAACGAGCGCCGACAAGCACAAAGAACTAGGCTCGTCGCCTGGCGTTGACGGCGATCGAGAGCAGGGCGCGTTGCGCAATCACCGCCGCCAGTGGGGCCTGTTTGCGCATCTCAAGCGCGGCGGTCGCGAGTTGGTCAATGATCGCCGCCAACCGAGCAGGATTGAAATGCCGGAGCGCGATCTCGACGTTCGCTTTTCGCGAAAAATGCAGGCGCGGAAATCCACCCTCGAGTACAGCCGTGGCCGGGGTACCCTCCGCCATCGCAAGCGCCGATTTGTGCAGCCATGCTGCCTGCCGCTGAGCCGCGGAAACGATCATTCCGGGGTAGGTGCCCGCAACCATCGCCTTGGCGAATTCGGTTTCGACCAGGTCCGGCCTCCCGGCAAATGCGCCGTCTACGATCGGATCGATCTTCAGCTCGGATGCATCGGCAACGACGGCCATCACGTCCTCAAGCGTGACCTCACCCTTGCCATGGGCATAGAGCGCGAGCTTGCGCAATTCGTTCCGCGAGGCCTGGCGGTCGCCGCCAAGTAATGCCGTCAGCGTCGCGCGGGCGTCCGGGACAATACGCAGGTTCGACAGCCGCAATTCATCGTCGATCAGTCTGGCGAGGTCGCGCTCGCCGTCGGGATAACAGGGAATTGCGACTGCGGTTTTGGCACGCTCGCACGCTTTGCGCAGCGGCGATTCCGGTCGCAGATCGCCGGCTTCGATGACGATACGGCAATCCCTCACGGCCAAGCCGGCCAGCGCATCAACGCCGCCCGCGAAACTGCGCGAGCCGGCACGGACCCGAATCGCCCGGCGACCGCCAAACAGCGGCACGGTCATGGCTTCGTCGACCAGCCGCGACGGTTCGGCGGCGAGTTCGTCGCCGTCCAGTCTCACCAGCGAAAACGGGTCGTTGGGGTCGTCGACCGCCGAGGCCATCAGCGTGTCGGCGCGTTCGCGGACGAGGCCGGCGTCCGGGCCGTAAAGCAGGATGATCGGCCGCCCCGCATCCGGCCGGGCCAGAAAGGCGTCGATGTCCCGTCCTTTCAGCGCAACCAAATCAGGTGCCGCTGAAGAAGTAGGAAGCCAACCGGGTTTGGATACGCTCGGCGATTTCCTGCGCGGCGCGGTCCTCGGCATCGCGAATGGCGCGCGCGCGCGCGAAGCGTTGGTAGCTTCCCGGAATGTCGTACGACAGATGGGAGAACGCGGTGCCGGTCATCACCGACTTGTCGGTGGCGATCTCGACCAGATTGTATTGCGCATCGACGCCGTAGTTTTCGGTGCTCGGCAGTCCAGTGGTGGGATCGACGATCAACGAGGAACGGCTGCTGTTGAACCTGAGCACCAGCCGATAGAGCGGCGGCGCGCCCGTGGCGGTGCCGTAGAGCTTGAACGCCAGCGCGTTGCGAATGGCGACGCCGACCCGCGCTTCCCGTGACGCATTGGGCTTGTCCGAAACGGGTGGGATTTCCACCGTCGCCAGTTTGTCGCGCAAGCCGGGCGTGCCATCGGCGTGTTCAGCATACATCGGCTGGAAGCAGCCGGCCGTCAGCGCAGCGAGCGCTATGACCGCGAGCAGCCGAACGACGACGCCGGTTCTAGCCAACGACATTCACGATCCTCATGGGCACGATAATCACCTTGCGGACAGGCTTGCCGCCCAAGGCCTGTTTTACCGCATCGAGCGCCAAAACGGCAGCCTCAATTTCCGGGTTCTGCGCTTGGCTGGCCACTGTGACCTCACCCCGCTTTTTGCCGTTGACCTGAACCACCAGCGTTACGGTGGCTTCAACCAGTAAATCGCGTTCGATTTGGGGCCAATCGGCCTCCGAAACCAGCCCCGGCTGCCCCAGGACCTGCCAGCATTCCTCGGCCAGATGCGGCATCATTGGCGCGAACAATTGCACCATCATGACCGCGGCCTCGCGGACGGCCCACAGCATATCGGGCGTCAGTTCCCGCGTCGGCTTGCCTTCCCGGCTCAGCACGTCGCCGAGTGCGTTGGCGAATTCGCGGATATGCGCCAGGCAAACGTTGAAATGCAGCCTTTCGATGCCGGTCGAAACCTTGTCCAGCGCCCCGTGCACGGCCTTGCGGAGGGCGAGGGCGTCCGCGCCGAACGCCGCCGGTCGCTCCGGCGGCCCGGCCTTAATGGCATCGGCGGATTCATTGGCCAGCCGCCACAGCCGTTGCACAAAGCGGGCCGCGCCCTGAACGCGCTCGTCGCTCCAGATCACGTCGCGATCGGGTGGCGAGTCCGACAGCATGAACCAGCGCGCGACGTCGGCGCCGTAGGTTGCGATGATATCGTCGGGATCGACCGTGTTGCGCTTCGACTTCGACATCTTCTCGATCGCACCGATCGAAACTTCCTCGCCGGTTTCGATCAGGCTGGCGCGACGGCCGCTATCGCCGGTCTCGATCCTGACTTCCGACGGCATGACGTATCCGCCATCGGCCTTTTGATAGGTCTCGTGCACCACCATGCCCTGGGTGAACATGCCGGCAAACGGTTCGCTCAGATCGATGTGGCCGGTCGCCTTCATGGCACGCATGAAGAAGCGGCTGTACAGCAGGTGCAGAATCGCGTGCTCGACGCCGCCGATATATTGATCGACCGGCATCAATCGATTGGTCACGCCGGGGGTGGTCGGCGCATTTTCGTTCCACGGATCGGTGAAGCGCGCGAAGTACCACGACGAATCCACGAAAGTGTCCATGGTGTCGGTTTCACGCGTGGCGTTGGCGCCGCATTGCGGACAGCGGACGTATTTCCAGGTCGGGTGATGGTCCAGCGCATTGCCCGGTTTGTCAAACGTGACGTCCTCGGGCAGCACGACCGGCAAATCCTTGTCGGGCACCGGCACGACGTCGCATGTGGGGCAGTGGATCACTGGGATCGGACAGCCCCAATAACGCTGACGCGAAATGCCCCAGTCGCGCAGACGGAAGTTCACCTGCCGCTCGCCGGCCGGCATGTTGCCGCGAATTTCGCCTTCCAGCCGCTTTGCCACTTCCTGCTTGGCCTGCGCGATCGTCATGCCGTCGAGGAAACGCGAATTGATCATCCGGCCGTCGCCGTCATAGGCGGTGTCCGTGATGACGAAGGTCTTTGGATCCTGGCCTTCCGGGCAGACGACGGGCGTATTGCCGAGGCCGTATTTGTTGACGAAATCGACGTCGCGCTGGTCGTGCGCGGGGCAACCGAAGATGGCGCCGGTGCCGTATTCCATCAGCACGAAGTTCGCGACGTAGACCGGCAGCGTCCAGTCCGGATCGAACGGATGGATCGCCCTGATGCCGGTATCGAAGCCGAGCTTTTCGGCGGTATCGATGATCTCCTGTGCCGTGCCGTGCCGCTTCGTCTCCGCGATGAACGCCGCGAGTTCCGGGTTCTTGGCGGCCGCGGCCTGCGCCAGCGGATGGTCCGGCGCGATGGCCATGAATTTGGCGCCGAACAGCGTGTCGTGCCGCGTCGTGAAGACCTTGAGCTCGGTTTCGCCGGCAGGCGAGGTCGAGGGATCGAGCGCAAAGCGCACCAGCATGCCTTCGGAGCGGCCGATCCAGTTGCGCTGCATCAGCCGCACTTTTTCGGGCCAGCGGTCGAGCGTATCGAGCGCATCCAGCAGGTCCTGCGAATATTTTGTGATCTTGAACACCCACTGATTCATGTCGCGCTGCTCGACAACAGCGCCCGAACGCCAGCCACGGCCGTCGATCACCTGTTCGTTCGCCAGCACGGTCATGTCGACCGGGTCCCAGTTGACCTTGCGCTTTTCGCGCTCGGCGAGACCCGCCCGCAGAAAATCCAGAAACATCTTCTGCTGGTGCTTGTAATAAGAAGGGTCGCAGGTCGCGAATTCGCGGGACCAGTCGAGCGACAGCCCGATCGACTGCAACTGCTTCTTCATCGCGGCGATATTGGCGTAGGTCCAGGCCTTGGGCGCGACCTTGCGTTCGATCGCAGCGTTTTCGGCCGGCAGCCCGAACGCGTCCCAGCCCATCGGATGCAGAACGTTGAACCCCTTGGCGCGCATGAACCGCGCCAGCACGTCGCCCAGGGTATAGTTCCGCACGTGTCCGATATGAATCCGGCCGGACGGGTAGGGGAACATCTCCAGCACGTAATATTTCGGCCGCGGATCGTCGTTTTTAGAGGTGAAGATCGCCTGTTGGTCCCACTGGCGTTGCCAGCGCGGTTCGGATTCACGTGCGTTGTAGCGTTCGGAGGTCATGAAATTACGGGCTTTTCGTGGAGTAGGGGCCGGTCAAGAAGACGGCGGACTAGGCCACAAAAGCGGCTGCGTGGTCAACGGTTTGGGCCGGCGGCCGGTACGGCCGTTCCGATCACTTTAGCCGCTTCCGGGAAGTAGCGGCCGGTCGGTTAGCTCGCCATTGCCATGCCGCTGCCGGTCGTCCGGATAAAGCCGTGCTCGACCACGGCGTTACGGCCCCGATGCTTGGCCGCGTAAAGTGCGGCGTCGGCGGCTTCGATCAAATCGCCGGGCCGCTGGGTGCCGCTCGGCTTGGCGCTGGCTACCCCGATGCTGACGGTGACGTTTCGATGGACGCTGGTGGCGTGCGGCATCGCCTGGTCCCACACTGCCTGGCGGACCATTTCGCCGATCTGCTGAGCCCGTGCCGCGTCCGTATTGGGCAGCAGCAGGCAGAATTCCTCGCCGCCATAACGGCTGGCGAAGCCCGTCGTCTCCGCGGCTATGTTGGCTAGGGTTTCGCCGAGCTTGCCAAGGCAGACATCGCCTTCTGGATGGCCGTAAGTATCGTTGAACAGTTTGAAGTGATCGACGTCGATCATCAGCAGCGACAGCTCGGCGTCGCATTGCTGGGCCTTCATCCATTCGAAGTCGAGCCGGCTCTGGAATCCGCGCCGGTTGGCAAGCCCCGACAACATGTCGATCGACGCCATTACCGTCAGCCGGTCGTTGCTGGCGAGCAATTCGCGCTCGCGCTCTGTTAGCTGCGCGGCCATCGCGTTGAACGCGCGCGCCAGCGGGACGAATTCCGCCGGCAAACGACTGCCCGCCACCCGGGCCGACCAGTCGCCCTGGCCGAAGCGCTTCGCCATCGCCACCATCAGGTCGATCGGATTGATGATGAGCTTCTCCGCCGCAACCAGCGCGCCAAGCAGCACGAACAGGCAGACGAAACCGAGCTGCAAATAGGCGGTGCGGATGTCGCGGTTGATCGCCGCCGAAACCTTGGTCTCGTCGATGCTGACGATAAGGCGCGACTGCGTGCCCGGAATACGCGCAAAATTGACCACGCGCTCGGAGCCGTCAGCCGCGACGAGCGACAGCGACCCTTCGGCCTGTTCGGAGCCGATCGCCTTCTCGGCGATCGCCGACAACAGCGGCACCGTATCCAACCCGCGGCCAACCATGCTGGCCTGATCCTCCGGCGCCGCCAACACCACACCTGTGCTATCGATCAGGACCGCCGAAATCCCTGGACGGCCGCTGAGATTGCCCATGATCTTCGACATCCAGCTGAGGCTGATGCCGGCGACGATGACCGCGTCGGAGTCTTCCTTGATGGCGGATACCGGGAAGGCCGCCGCGACGATCGGTCTCTCCGAGGCGATGCCGAACAGAAAATCGCTAAACACGATGCCGTGGGATTCCCGCGCCTGCTTGAGGTAGGCGCGTCGGCTCAGATCAAGGCCGACCAGCGCGTTATTGGTCGCGCATTGAACATGTCCATCCTGGCCGACGATCATCAGGCTGCTGATCCACGGCAGATTGACCGGCAGGCTTGCGCGCAGGATGTCACAGCTGCGGCCGACACCGCCTGCCGATGCGCGAATGTAGGCCGCCGACTTCAGCATGGTCTCGACCGACGAGATAACTTCGCGCTGTGTGTCGGCGCTGTGCTGGGCGAGTTCGGAGAATTCCTTGGAGGCGAGAACGATCTGTCTGGCGCGGGTGTCCTCAAGCGAGCGGGCCCGCTCCAGCATCAGCGGCGCTACCAGAATCAGCGCCAGCAGTGCGAGCCGCGCCCGGATTCCGAGCAGCTTTTTGACCTTTGCTCTTTTGCGGTTGAAAGTAAAACGTGACATCATTACTCCCCGGCCCCGCAAGGGAACATAGAGGTAAGGGTTCAAAAAGCCTTTCCCGGATTTGGTAAAATTCGAACTACTCCATAAATTTGCAATCGATAGAAGTCATGACGCCTGAAAACCCGTCGGCGACAACCCGGCCTTTACCAAGTTCGCTGGCTTCGGTGGAAAGTGAGATCCAGCGCGCCTGCAATGAAGCGCGCCGGGATCGCGCGTCGGTCACGCTGATCGCGGTGTCCAAGACCTTCGAGGCCGACGCGATCATGCCGGTACTTCAATCGGGACAGCGCATTTTCGGCGAAAATCGGGTGCAGGAGGCGAAAGCAAAATGGCCGGTGCTGATGTCGGCTTATCCTGACCTGAAGTTGCATCTGATCGGGCCTTTGCAATCCAACAAGGCGAAGGAAGCCGTAGCGCTGTTCGACGCGATCCATTCGGTCGACCGCCCGAGTATTTGCGAAGCGTTAGCCAAGGAAATGATTTCTCAAAAACGGCGGCCTGAATTGTTTGTTCAGCTCAACACCGGCGAGGAGCCGCAGAAGGCGGGCGTCGCACCGGCGGAAGCGGATGCCTTCATCGCCAGCTGTCGTGAAAAATACCGGTTGCCGATTTCCGGGCTGATGTGCATTCCGCCGGTCGACCAGGCACCGGCGCCGCATTTCGCCCTGACCGCCAAAATCGCCGCGCGAAACGGATTGAACAGCCTGTCGATGGGCATGAGTGCCGACTTCGCAATAGCAATTCAGTTCGGCGCGACCCACGTCCGCGTCGGCAGCGCGATATTTGGAACACGCTGAGTCGAAGCTCCAAAGGAGTACGCCCGGCCAGCGTCAGCCGATCACGATTCGCGTCCGCGGACCGAGCCGCTCCAGCAAACGCAGCATGGCCGGCGATGCCATCGACACGCATCCCGCGGTCGGTGAAAAATCCTGTCGCGCCAAATGCAGGAACACGGCGCTGCCTCGGCCGGCGACCCGCGGCGAGCAATTGTGGTCGATCTCGATGATGAAATCGTAGAGGCCGTCATCGCGGGTGAGCCGGTCCCCTTCATCGCCGCGATCCAGCCGCAGGGGCTGGTTGTAATGCCGGCTTGTCGGGTCTTCGCACCAGGCGTCGGCGGGCCGGATGGCGCGGACAGGCAGGAATGTTCGGGGCCGCGGGTGGCGATCGGCGCGCCACCACAATTGGCGCGGCCGGAAGGTGCCCCTCGGGGTAGCGCCATCCCCCTCGCGTTTGTTGGCCTTGATTCCACCGCGGCCGAGCGCCACCGGAATCGTCAGTCTGTCGGTTGTCAGCCAGCCACGGCGTGGATTGCCGGCGACGGCTCTGATTAGAATCGTTCCAAGTATGCCGGCAGCCAAAGTTCCATCACAAGCCATTGAAAAAAATTGTCTTTCTGTTCACGCCGCAATCCGCCATGGCTGTCATGCGTGACCGATAGTCCGGATTTTGTGGCATTACAGGACATTCACCTAAATGCACGCAAGTTCTGGAGTAGACTACAAAACCGGCTTGAGAATCCGTAACAGTTTCCTACCTCCTAACGAAACAACAAGACTGCTGAATCAAACTTTGAACAACCAGACTTGGCTGAAAGCGCTTCCGCTTAGGTCAGCCCAGAGGATTTGTACGCCATGGCCAATGCCCGCAAGATCCTGATCGTGGATGATGACAATGATCTGCGCGACACCTTGGTCGAGCAGCTGTCGCTGCATGAGGAATTTGAGGCGTCCGCCGTCGACACCGGTGCGAAGGGTGCCAATGCAGCCAAGGCCAATGCACCGGATCTGGTGCTGATGGATGTCGGGCTGCCGGACACCGACGGCCGCGAAGTCGTGCGCAGCCTGCGCAAGGGCGGATTCAAGGCACCCATCATCATGCTCACCGGGCACGACACTGATTCGGATACCATTCTCGGGCTCGAATCCGGCGCCAACGATTATGTCGCCAAGCCGTTTCGCTTTGCGGTGTTGCTGGCTCGGATACGGGCGCAACTGCGCCAGCACGAAGCGAGCGAAGATGCGGTGTTTTCGGTCGGTCCCTACAGCTTCCGGCCAGGCTCCAAGATGTTGACGGGCGCCAATGCGAGAAAGGTGCGACTGACCGAAAAGGAGACCGCGATCCTGCGGTTCCTGTACCGGGCCGGCCAATTGCCGGTGTCGCGCGAGACGCTGCTGCAGGAAGTATGGGGCTACAACTCGGGCGTGACGACGCACACCCTGGAAACCCACATCTACCGGCTGCGACAGAAGATCGAGAAAGACGCCGCCAATCCGGAGATTCTGGTGACGGAAGCCGGTGGCTACAAGCTGGTGCCGTGATACGGTCCGGGCAGCGATTCCATATTTGCTGCGTCCTGATCACCGGTCTTAGATGTCGATCGAAGATGATGTTGCCTTACTCGAGCGCGTTCCGACACTGCGCCTGCTAGGGACGACCGCTTTGCGGATGCTCGCAATCGGTTCCGAGCAGCGCAATATTGCGCGCGGCGACAAGCTCTTCACGGCAGGCGATGATGCCGATTCCGGATTTATCGTTCAGCACGGCGCATTCCGGATCGCGGACGAGCATGGTGCCGAAGTGGTCGCGGGCCCCGGTGATCTGATCGGGGAGCTTGCGCTGCTGGTTGCGATGGCGCGGCCGTCCACCGCGACGGCGCTGGAGCATTCCTCGGTCATTCGTCTTGCCCGCAGCCTGTTTCAGCGGGTACTCGAAAGCGACCCGGTGGCAGCGCGGCGGCTGCGCGACGAATTCGCCAACCGCACCAGCCAGATCGCCAGCGACATCCTGATTGCGGGCGCAAAGCTCAGCAGCTAAGTCGTGTAGGGTTTACGTGCGCTTCTTTGGCGCGCGACGACGCCGGCCTATACGTCCAGCGTCACCGTCACCGGTACGTGGTCGGAAGGCCGTTCCCAGCCGCGGGCATCGCGGGCGATCCGGAAATCGCGGATGGTGTCTTTGAGGGCGCGCGACACCCAGATGTGGTCGAGCCGGCGACCACGGTCGGCCAGCGTCCAGTCCGCGGCGCGGTAGCTCCACCACGTATAGACTTTTTCCGACAGCGGGATGCGCTCGCGCGCAACATCGATCCATTCGCCGTGCGCCTGCGCTGCCAGCAACTTTTCGGTTTCGATCGGGGTGTGCGACACCACCTTCAGCAATTGCTTGTGTGACCACACGTCGTTCTCGTGCGGCGCCACGTTGAGGTCGCCGACCAGGATATGCCGGTCGTCGCCGCGCGGGTGCAACGGCTCGCAGCTTTTCATCTCGTCGAGGAATCGGAGCTTGTGTTCGAATTTGGGATTGAGCGCGGGGTCCGGGATATCGCCGCCGGCCGGAACGTAGAAATTGTGCAGCACCAGCGGCTTTGACAGCTGCGCCGTGGCGCCGAACGAGACCGAGATGTGCCGCGAATCAACCTTGTCGCAGAAAGTTCGGATGTCGGTGTTCTCGAACGGCAGCTTCGAAATCACCGCAACGCCGTGGTAGCCCTTCTGGCCGTTCAGCGCGACATGCTCATAGCCGAGGCGCTTGAAACGCTTGAGCGGAAAGGCATCGTCGATGCACTTGGTTTCCTGCAGGCACAGCACGTCCGGCCGCACCGATTTAAGGAATTTGGCGACGAGATCGATGCGCAGCCGCACCGAATTGATATTCCATGTCGTCAGAGAGAGTGCCATCGGGGCTAGGGGATCGGCGCAAGAGAAAGAATATATCTTATCGGTAGGGTCGGGTGTCCGCGTCGCAAAGGACGGAGACGAGCCTTACGACCGCCCCAACGAGCGTCGTATCGGCGCGCGCGTCGCAGGATGAAGTCTGGCGTTAGCCGGGCGGGGTCGAATAGTTGGTGAAGTCGATCTTGAACATGTTGGGATCGACTTTCTTGGTGGTATCCAGATTGTAGACCGCAACCGTGGTGTCGTAGCCCTGCGGATCCGTCACCGTCCACTGCTTCAGCTGTCCGTCCTTGGCGCCGATCATCAGCATCAGGCGGCTGGTGCCGACCAATGCTTGCTTCTCCTCGATCGTGACGCTGGTAAACACGTCGTCCGAGGTTACGCTGACGACGTTGGTGTCTCGCATGAGATCGATACGATCCGACAGCAGATACCGTAACGGCGTCTGCGACAGCGGATAAATATCCTGGGTCGCAAGCTTGCGGTCGCGGACCGCCACCGATGATCCGTCGGCCACAATTGCGATCGGACTCGGCGCCTCATATTCGAACCGAACCTTGCCGGGTTTTTGGATATAGAAATCGCCCTTGGTCCGGCTGCCGTCAGGTCCGACCTGGATGAAATTTCCGACCAGCGTCTGCAGCGACGACAAATAGGCGCTCACCTTGGCGGCTTGAGCCTTCTGGTTGGCGTCGAAGGACGCAAAGATATTGACCGGCACATTGCGGCGCGGGTCGGGAATGAAGGGCTCCGGCGGCCGCGCCTGGGTCGTGCCCGTGGTAATCGGAGCCCGTGGGGCATCCGACGCGCTCAGGACGATGTTGCGGCTTTTTGGCGCAGGTTTGGGAACGGGAACGTTCTGCGCGGAACACGGCGCTACCGCACTCACCATCAATGCCGCGATCAGCATCGCCACGCGGGTGGGAATGCTGCCGATCGCCAGTTCCTCTATCATTCGAAATCCCGAATCCCTATTCAACGCGTCGTCCCGCTGGCGCTCGGCCATTTTATCGTGCTTCGGTCTAGGCAGGTAACGTTTTTCCGTGAGAATATTGTTTCAATTCCGGCGATCCTTGGGGGCTAGCAAGGCAGCTCAAAAACCGCCTTCTTCGGCTTCGACCAGAATTTCGCGTTTGCCAGCGTGGTTGGCCTGACCAACGATGCCTTCGAGTTCCATTCGCTCCATCAGTGAGGCCGCTCGGTTGTATCCGATTTGCAGCCGGCGCTGAATGTAGCTGGTTGACGCCTTGCGGTCGCGCTTGACGATCGCGACCGCTTGCGAAAACAGGTCGCCGCCGCCATCGCCGCCCATGCCGGTAGCATCGAACACCGCGCCGTCTTCCTCGGTCGGCTCCTCCGCAGTGACGGCCTCGAGGTATTCTGGCTGGCCCTGGGTCTTGAGGTGGCGCACCACCTTCTCGACCTCTTCGTCCGAGACGAAGGGACCATGGACGCGGCTGATGCGTCCGCCGCCGGCCATGTAAAGCATGTCGCCCTGACCGAGCAGCTGCTCGGCGCCCATTTCGCCGAGAATCGTGCGGCTGTCGATTTTCGAGGTGACCTGGAAGGAAATACGCGTCGGGAAGTTTGCCTTGATGGTGCCGGTGATGACGTCGACCGAAGGTCGCTGCGTGGCAAGGATGACGTGCAGACCGGCGGCGCGGGCCATCTGCGCCAGGCGTTGCACCGCGCCTTCGATGTCCTTGCCCGCGACCATCATCAGGTCGGCCATTTCGTCGACGATGATGACGATGTAGGGCAGCGGTTCGAGGTCGAGTTTCTCTTCCTCGTAGATCGCCTTGCCGGTCTCCTTGTCGAAGCCGGTATGAACCGTTCGGGTCAGCTCCTCGCCCTTGGATTTTGCTTCCCCGAGGCGCGCATTGTAGCCGTCGATGTTGCGTACGCCGAGCTTGGCCATGCGCTTGTAGCGCTCTTCCATTTCGCGCACCGCCCATTTCAGCGCGACCACGGCTTTCTTCGGGTCGGTCACGACCGGCGTCAGCAAATGCGGAATCCCGTCATAGACCGAGAGTTCGAGCATCTTGGGATCGACCATGATCAGGCGGCATTGATCCGGACGCAGCCGATAGACCAGGCTCAGGATCATGGTGTTGATCGCGACTGATTTACCCGAACCGGTGGTGCCGGCGATCAGAAGATGCGGCATGCGGGCGAGATCGACGATGATCGATTCGCCGCCGATGTTCTTGCCGAGGCAGAGCGGCAGCTTCGCGATCGATTCGTTGCCGTCCTTCACCGAAAGCAGTTCCCGCAGGTAGACCTTTTCGCGGTGCGCGTTCGGCAGTTCGATGCCGATGGCATTACGGCCGGGAACCACGGCGACGCGCGCGGACAGCGCGCTCATCGAGCGCGCGATATCGTCGGCCAGACCGATCACGCGGGACGATTTGATGCCGGGCGCGGGTTCGAGTTCGTACAGTGTCACCACCGGGCCGGGATTTGCCTTGACGATCTCGCCGCGCACGCCGAAGTCCCCGAGCACGCCTTCCAGCGCGCGCGAATTGCTGTCCAGTTCGGATTTGCTGAGCGGTTGGCGGTCCGAGGCCTTGGGCGCGGTCAGCACCGATACCGAAGGCAATTCGAATTTGCCTGAGGACTTGCGCGCGGGGGTCCGCGGCGCGGCCTTCTTGCGCGGCGTGCGGGCGGCGGGAGCTTCGTCCTCGTCCTCGTCCTCGTCGTCGTCCGTTTCGGGTTTTTCGTCATCGAATTCTTCTTCCGCCTGGGGTGCCAGCGACGGCGCGGACCGACGCCCCAAATCGGGTTCCTGGCGTTCAAATGCCGAGGCGCGAGCCGCCGGTCCGCTTGCGACCAACGATCTGTAAGCCGTGGTCAACAACCAGCCCAGTCGCGCCTTCGCGCTCATCGCGGCATGGAACGCCCATCCCAGCGAGACCGAGCCGCCGTCCTCCTCTTCCGCGAACGGCGTTTCGTCGTCCTCGATCGCCGCCGATTCGTCGTCCTGCGGCCGCGAGCCGAGGCCGCAGGCGATCAGGAATGTCGCGATCATCGCGGTACCGAGCAGGCTTCCGAGCACGAAGCGATAGATCAATCCGGGCGGTCCGAACACCACGGCCGGCGCGCGCACCAGCGCGTCACCGACGACGCCGCCGAGTCCGGTCGGCAGGGGCCACGCGCCACCATGCGGGAAGCAGCTGACAAAGCCGGCCGATATAACCGTACACAGGATCCAGCAGGCAATCCTCAACGCTTCGCGGTCGAAGGTGCGGTGGGTCATCATGCGCCAGCCCCACACCGCGATCGGCAGGATCAGCATGATCGCGCCGAGTCCGAGAATCTGCATCAGCAAATCGGCGCCGATGGCGCCGGGATAGCCGACGACGTTGCGGATGGCGCGCGAAGTCGCGTGGCTGAGGCTTGGATCCTGCACCGACCATGTCATCAGCGCTGCCGTCGCCACACCGGCCACACCGATCAGACCCAGGCCGGTAACTTCGCGAAACCGCCGCGCCAACGCCTCCCGCATCGACGCCGGCAAGTGGCTGACGATGGGAATGACACGTTCGATCGCTGGCATGCTCATGAGGACCTGCGATTAATCGAGAGTTTCGACCAGCCGATGCAACGCCTCGGCTGTTGTTTCGGCGTCGGCGACCAATGCCAGACGGATATAGCCGGCGCCGGGATTGCTGCCGTCCGGCTGCTGCCGGGCCAGATAGCTTCCGGGCACCACGCGCACGCCGGCGTCCTTGTACAGTTTCACCGCAGCCGCCTCGTCGCCGCCGTGCGCCGACACGTCGAGCCAGACGCAGAAACCGCCGGCCGGACGCAAATAACCGTAGCGATTGCCGAGGATCTGATCGGCGAGGTCGAATTTGATCCCGTAGAGCCGGCGGTTCTCTTCGACATGGGCCTCGTCGCCATAGGCCGCGACCGCAACATGCTGCAGCGGCACCGGCACCTGGGGCGCCGCGACGTTGCGCAGCTCGTGAAACCGGCCAAGAAATTTACGGTCTCCGGCCGCGAAACCGACCCGCATGCCCGGCAGGTTCGACCGCTTCGACAGCGACTGAAAGGCGATGACGTTGGTGAAGTCGGGCCCGGCACATTCCAGCGCGCTACCGGGCGCTTCCCTGGTGTAGATTTCCGAGTAGCACTCGTCGCTCAAAATCATGAAACCGAACCGGTCGGCGAGGGCTTTCAGCCGTTTGAAATACGCGCGCGAAGCTACCGCGCCTTGCGGATTGGCCGGCGAGGCGATGAACATCGCCACCGTGCGCGCGAGCGTCGCATCGTCAAGCGCATCGAGGTCCGGAAGAAATCCGTTGCCGAGGGTGGTCGGCAGATAGATCGTCTCGCAATTGGCCGCGCGCGCACCGGCGCCGTAGGCGGGATAGAACGGATTGGGCACCAGGATCGCAGGCGGCCCTTTGCGTTCGCCGACGTAACGCGCTGCCGCGATCGCCGCGAAAAACAGTCCCTCGCGGCTGCCGTTGAGCACCAGGAGTTCGGTTTCCGGATCGATCGGCCGCGGCAGGTCGAATCGGGTGGAAAGCCAGTTCGCCGCCGCTTGTCGGAAAGGCTCGATGCCCTTGGCGATGGGATAGCGGCCGAAGTCGGCAATGTGCTTGGCCAGCACCGGTGCGACGAAACCCGGCACGGGATGCTGCGGTTCCCCCAACGACAGCGTGATCAAGGGTTTGGCCGGCTGATAAGGGGTCAGCAGTTCGGTCAGCCGCGCGAACGGCGAACGTTCGCTGTCCTGGCTGCCGGCGCCTTGGGGCGCGCGCGATGAAGCGGTCATTGCCATGGTCGAGATGTCAGCACTCCTGCAGCGGCCGATCGCGGATCGAGCCGGCCGGAAAAGGATCAAACCACCATAGATACGGCGAGGTTAAGACGCGATTAACCATCGGTGGCGCCGTCCATCCAGCCCCGATTGCAGCAGAAAAAAGGGCCCCAGCTTGCGCTGGAGCCCCTCGACGGTCCGGGCATTGCCGGGTATGTGCCCGGGCCGTAGTTCTGGGCGCGACCTCGTGAGATCGCGCCCCGGGAGAACTCACATGTTGTAGGCGCGCTCGCCGTGGTCGGTGATGTCGAGACCTTCGCGCTCTTCCTCGACGGTCGGACGCAAGCCGACGATGATGTCGACCAGTTTGTAGAGGATCGCCGAGCCGATACCCGACCAGAGCAACGTCGCTCCGACCGCCTTGCCCTGCGCGATCATCTGGGTGACGAGGTCATAGGTTCCGGCATTGTTGCCAGTGATGTTGGTGTAGTCGGTGATGCCGACGCCACCGAGTGCCGGGTTGACCAGAATGCCGGTGCCGAGCGCGCCGACGATCCCGCCGATGCAGTGGACGCCGAACACGTCGAGGGCGTCGTCATAGCCAAGGGCGTTCTTCACCGTGCTGACGAAGAACAGGCAGATCGGGGAGACGATCAGGCCGAGTACCAGCGAGCCGATCGGACCGGCAAAGCCCGAAGCCGGCGTCACCGCCACCAGGCCCGCCACCGCACCGGAGCAAATGCCCAGCAAGGAGGGCTTGCCCTTGACGATCCATTCGGTGAGCAGCCAGGACAGCGCAGCGCCCGCGGTCGCGACCATCGTATTGACGAAGGCCAGCGCCGTGGTGCCGGTGGCTTCGAGGTTCGATCCGGCGTTGAAGCCGAACCAGCCGACCCACAGCAGGGAGGCGCCGATCATCGTCATGGTGAGCGAGTGCGGCGCCATCAGGTCCTTGCCGTAGCCGATCCGCTTGCCGACAATCAGCGCGCCCACCAGACCGGCAATGCCGGCATTGATGTGCACGACGGTACCGCCGGCGAAGTCGAGGGCGCCTGCGCCCGCGAGCCAGCCAACCGAACCTGTGACTTCGTCGAGTTTGGCCTGCGCCGCGGTCTTGGCCGCGCCGTCCGCCGCGGCGGCGAGCGCCTTGGCAGCCGCTGCGACGTCATCGGGAGCCGCCACATACCAAACCCAATGCGCGATCGGGAAATAGATGAAGGTGACCCACAACAGGATGAACAGCATCACGGCGGAGAACTTGATGCGTTCGGCAAACGCGCCGACGATCAGGGCCGGAGTGATCATCGCGAACGTCATCTGGAATACGAAGTAGGCCAGTTCGGGAATGACGACGCCGTTAGAGAAGGTGGCTGCCGTTGAATTCGCATCGATCCCGTGCATGAAGGCCTTGCTGAGGCCGCCTACATAGGCCGTCATGCTGCCACCGTCGCTGAAGGCGAGGGAGTAGCCGTAAAGCGTCCAGATCACGCCGACCATGGCGACGATCGCGAACACCTGAGTGAGGATCGAGGCCATGTTCTTGGTGCGGACGAGGCCGCCATAAAACAGTGCGAGGCCGGGGATCGACATCATCAGAACGAGGGCGCTGGAGACCAGCATCCAGGCGGTGTCGCCCTTGTTGGGGACGGGCGCAGCGGCAGCCGGAGCAGCAGCCGCGGCATCGGCGGCGGCGGGCGCAGCAGTCTGAGCGAGCGCGGCATCGACGAAGCCTACGGCGCAGAGCGCTGCTAGTCCGAGAACTGCCCATCCCGCGGGGGTGGGACGCTTGAACGTCATCTGATTAACTCCTGATTAATAAAGTTGTTGAGCGTGAAATCAAAGGGCCGCGGCATCGGCCTCGCCGGTGCGGATACGAACCGCATGGTCGAGGTTGATGACGAAGATCTTGCCGTCGCCGATTTGGCCGGTCTTGGCCGCAGACGTGATGGCGTCGATGGTCTTGTCGACCTGGTCCGAGGCGACAGCGACCTCGATCTTGATCTTGGGCAGGAAGCTCACCGCGTATTCAGCGCCGCGGTAGATTTCCGTATGGCCTTTCTGCCGGCCATATCCCTTGACTTCCGTCACCGTGAGACCGTGAACGCCAATGGCGGTCAGGGCGTCGCGGACTTCTTCGAGCTTGAATGGCTTAATGATCGCCATAACAATTTTCATGGGTCCTATCCCCGCTTGGGCCCGGGAGAAAAATAACCGGGCGTTCTCGACTGAGGTTCACCACGCGGAGTTCACTACGCGGGCACAGCCATCCCCCTTAGAATCAAATGCCGTGCCAGATCGGGCGGGTTCCCTAACGGACTATGAATGCGGACGTTTTCGAGCTTTCGCGAGTCTGGGCCGATCTGCGCTATTCGGTCGCGCCCAATGCCTAGTCATTGGTGCCTAATTTGTAGGCGAGCCAAACGGCCGTCATAATCGTGCCCACGGCGAGGGCACCAGAAGGTATTCGAGTAGCCAGGGCTAGGCAATTTATTGCAGGGCCTCGCCATGCTGCGAGATATCGAGGCCTTCCAACTCCTGTTCGCGAGATACCCGCAATGGCAGGCAGGCACCCACCAGCTTCAGCACGACCCATGTCATCCCGGCAGACCACAGCAGCGTGACCGCGACGCCGTAGCACTGGATCAGCAGCTGGTGCGGATTGCCTTCGACCAGGCCGGACCTACCGCCGATCGCGGCAGTCGCAAATATCCCCACCAGCAGTGTGCCGGTTAATCCGCCGATGCCATGGATGCCGAACACGTCGAGTGAATCGTCGTAATTGAACCGGTGTTTCAGCCAGGTGCAGGCCCAGAAGCACACGACGCCGGCGATGATTCCAAACACGATGCCATGCCCCGGCGCCACAAATCCGGAAGCGGGCGTGATGGTTCCGAGGCCGGCGACGGCGCCGGAAATCATGCCGAGCACTGAGGGTTTGCGTCGAAGCGACCATTCGATCGCGCCCCATGTCAGCGCGCCGGCGCAGGCGGCAAGGTGGGTCGCGGTGATCGCCATCACCGCCCGCGAATTTGCCCCCAACGCCGATCCGCCGTTGAAGCCGAACCAGCCGACCCACAGCAACCCCGTACCGACTACGGCGAGCGAGAGATCGAACGGCGACAGGTTCTCGACGCCGTAGCCGCGACGTCGGCCCAACACCTTGGCCGCCATCAGGCCGCCGATCCCGGCGCTGAGATGCACCACAAGACCGCCGGCAAAGTCGAGAACCCCGGCCGAGGCGAGGAAGCCGCCGCCCCAGATCCAGTGCGCCAGCGGAACGTAGACCACCGTGAACCAGCCGATCGAGAACAGCAGATAGGCCGAAAACTTCATCCGGTCGGCAACCGACCCCGCCACCAGCGCAACGGTGATGATCGCGAACGTCATCTGGTAGAACATGAACAGGGCTTCCGGAATCGTCCTCGCGGCGGGATTGATGCTGTCCATGGTCATGCCGGAGAGGAACCAGCGGTCCAGCGTTCCGAGCCATGGATCGCCGCCGACGAAGACCAGGGAATAGCCGAACGCCACCCAGAGGATCGAAACCAGGGCGACGGTCGCAAGGCTTTGCGCCATCGTCGCCAGCACATTCTTCTTGCGCACCATGCCGGAATAAAACAGCGCCAGGCCGGGGATCGTCATCATCAGCACGAAGGCCGTCGCGACGATCATCCACGCGGTATCGGCGCCATTGACCGCCTGCGCTTGTGCAAGCGCCGGTGTCGCCACGATCGTCCCAAGAGCTGTCAATGCAGCCCAAGCCGCTGCACGAGACGCGCGCGTCCCCATGGTAGTTCCCCAGCCGGTTATGATTTTATGGGTCACATCCCAGGCGCCGTTGCCGGGTGCGAGCGAAGTGCGGGGACAAGCGTGAAACGCTTGCCGACAAGTCATGCGCCAAAGACAGGTGCAACGGAGCCGATGCAGCGGACCGATGCGGCGTTACCGGATCGGCGCTAAAGCGCGTCGCTGTCGGTCTCTCCGGTACGAATCCGCAAGGCGTGGTCGATAGGTGTCACGAATATCTTACCGTCGCCGATCTGGCCGGTCCGGGCGTTCTTGGTGATGACTTCGACCGCTTTGTCTGCAAGGTCCGACGCGACGGCGATTTCGATGCGCAACTTGGGCAGAAAATTCACCACATATTCAGCGCCGCGATAAACTTCGGTGTGGCCTTTCTGTCGGCCGTAACCCTTTACTTCGGTCACGGTCATGCCGGTTACGCCGATCCCGGTAAGCCCCTGGCGCACCTCGTCGAGCTTGAAAGGTTTGATAATCGCGACAACGAGCTTCATGGCTCAGACTCCAAAAGACCGTCCGTCTGGCGTTTGCCAGCACAGGCTCAGGCGTATTTGCCATCATTTTCAGTAAAGGGCAAAAATTTCAAGCTTAGGCCGGGGGATGGCTACCACGTCCTATGACTTCCCGCGGTATCGCCACCGTACCGCCGTGCCCGACCGGCGGCCGGCCAACCAGCGAACCGGCGTGACCCGCGCCCTCCCACTCACCTGCGCTCGCGAAGCGAGCCTTCCTGCGCGACGGAGGCCACCAATGTGCCGTCCTGCTTGAAGATCATGCCACGGGTGAGGCCGCGACCGGCGCGCGCGCTCGGCGAGTCCTGCGCGTATAGAAGCCATTCGTCGGCCCGAAACGGCCGATGAAACCACATCGCATGGTCGAGGCTCGCCGGCATCATGCGTTTGTCGAACAAGGTGCGGCCGTAACGCGCCATCGCGGCGTCGAGCAGCGAGAAGTCCGACGCATAGGCCAGCGCGCACATATGCAACGCGGGATCGTCTGGGAGTTTCGCGGCAGTACGTATCCAGACATGGATGCGGCCGTCGTCGATCTTCTGGCCGAAATAGCGGCCGAGTTCGACCGGGCGCAGTTCGATCGGGCGATCGGATTCGTAATACCGGCGGATAAAGTCCGGCATCTCCCGGAACATCGGTTGCTTCGCCACCTCTTCGGCGGTGAGCTTCTCCGGCGGCGGCACGTCGGGCATCTTGTCCTGGTGGTCAAAGGAGCCCTGTTCCTCGATGTGAAACGACACCATGATCGAGAAGATGGCGTTGCCGTGCTGGATCGCCGTGACCCGGCGGGTCGAATAGCTCTTGCCGTCGCGAAGCCGCTCCACCTCGTAGACGATCGGGATCTGGGGATCGCCCGGCAGGATGAAATAGCAATGCAGCGAATGCGGCAGCCGTCCCTCGACGGTGCGGCACGCCGCCACCATGGCCTGTCCGATCACCTGGCCGCCGAATACCCGCTGCCAGCTGGTTTTCGGACTGTTGCCGCGAAACAAGTTCACCTCGAGCGGCTCGAGGTCGAGGATCGAAATCAGGTCAATCAGGCCTTTGGACATGAAAGTGCCTCTGGTTTGGATCGCTGGGTCAATCCGGCCGTGTATTCACGCGAGATGTCGCACCAATAAGCCAGGGATCGCGGGGTTCAAAGTACGCCCTGTGCCGAAACGACGAGGTTTGGTGAACCTGTTTCGCCCAGCTATAGTCCGGTAGCAAGGGTATGAGTGGGTAAGGTTTTGGTATGGCGGCACAGCGAAGCATCGTGATCGGCGGCGGCGCGTTTGCCGGGCTGGCGCTGGCATTGGCGCTTCGCCAGGGGCTCGGCGCCGGTATTCCCGTGATTGTGGCCGATCCGGCGCTTGCGGTGAGGCCGAGCCGCGACCCGCGCGCGACCGCCATCGTCGCGGCCTGCCGCCGGCTGTTCGAGGCCATCGGGGTATGGGATCAGGTGGCGGCCCAGGCGCAGCCGATCCTCGACATGGTGGTCACCGATTCCAAACTGGAGGATGCCACCCGCCCGGTGTTCCTGACCTTCAAGGGGCAGGTCGAACCGGGCGAGCCGTTCGCGCACATGATCGAAAACCGCCATCTCATCGATGTGCTGGCGCAACGCGCGGAAGCCGAAGGCGTCGAGCTCTCCACGGCTGCGGTGACGGATTTCGCGACTCGCGCCGATGGCATCGAGGTAACCTTTTCCGACGGCCGCGTCGTCGAGGCGAGCCTGCTGGTAGCGGCCGACGGCGCTCGCTCAAGGTTGCGCGAGCGGGCCGGCATCGTCACCCACGGCTGGGATTACGATCAGTCGGGCATCGTGGTGTCGGTCGGCCATCAGCGTGATCATCATGGCCGCGCCGAGGAGCATTTCCTTCCCGCCGGACCGTTTGCGATCCTGCCGCTGACGGGAAAGCGCTCGTCGCTGGTGTGGACCGAAAAGCGCGCGGAGGCCGCGCGCATCGTGGCGCTTGCCGAGGACGAATTTCACGGCGAACTCGAGCAGCGCTTCGGGCTGCATCTCGGCGAGATCAAGGCGCTGGACAAGCCGCGCGCGTTTCCGCTCGGCTATTTCGTCGCGCGCTCGTTCATCGGCGAACGGCTGGCGCTGGTCGGCGATGCCGCGCATGTGATTCATCCGATCGCGGGGCAGGGGCTCAATATGGGCCTCAAGGACGTCGCCGCGCTTGCCGAAGTGGTCGTCGATGCGGCCCGGCTCGGCATCGACCTCGGCCAGGCCGACGTACTCGATCGCTATCAGCGCTGGCGGCGGTTCGACACCATGGCGATGGGATTCGCTACCAATTCGCTGAACCTGTTGTTCTCCAACGAATCGACGTTGCTGCGCACGATCCGCGATATCGGGCTCGGGTTGGTCGATCGCGCGCCACCGCTTAAAAGCCTGTTCATCCGCCAGGCGGCGGGGCTTGCGGGCGAGGTACCGCGACTGCTGAAGGGTGAGTCGCTGTAGCGTGGACGGTCGCCCCTGCGATCGGAGCACGCGACCACGATTCACTTTGCCGCTTCACCGGCCAGGATGAAGTTCGCCACCGTATCGATCATCTCCAGGTCGAGCGCCCGCTCCGTATCACTGTAGGCCTTGATGTCGTCGGCCTCGTCGGCGACGTCCACCAGGACGTGATTCATGTCCGGCAGCCACAGCGTTTTCGCGACGGGAGATGCCGCGGAAAGCGCCGCGTAATCGACCCGCGCCACCTGCCGGTCCCGGCCGCCATTGATGATCAGTGTCGGCTGTACGATCGATTTCAACGGTTCGATCGGGTCTTCGGTGAAGGCCGAGGCCATGCTGGGCTGCATCGATGGCGCGATCCCCAGCCCGCGGGGCGGCGGGTCTACGATTTGACCGGCCATGATCGCGTCGATGGCCGCGGCGATCGGCGCGGATACATCGGGCGCCAGAGTCTTTTCGAGCTGGACCTTGACCAGATCGCCCTGGCGTCGTGCGGCGGTCGCGAGCAGAACGAGGCGGTCGACCGGAAGGCGCCGCGCGGTCAGGATCGCGACTAATCCGCCCTCGCTGTGGCCGACCAGGACGACCTGCGAGAATTTTCCGCTGCTGCGAAGATAATTCACCAGCGTGGCCGCATCGTCGACGTAGTCCTTGAAGCGAAAATCCTCAGGGCGCCCGAATTCCGCTTTCCATCCCCCGGCACCCCGCTTGTCGTAACGTAGCGTCGCTATTTTGCGCGCGACAAGCTGTTCCGAAAGCTTCTTCAACGTGGCGGGTTTGAACTGCGGCGCGTTGCCGTCATGATCGGTCGACCCGGAGCCGGCAATCAAGAGCGCGACCGGCGGCCGATCCGCATCTCGCGGAATCGACAGCACGGCATCGATGGGGCCGACACGAATTTTGGTTTCGATCCCCTGGGCGGCAGCGCTCGCAGCGATCGCCACCAGCCCGATTACTGCAAGCGCGCCAAAGAAGGTCCGGATCGCCATGGTTAATCGATTTTTCGCGCCTCCTCGGGCAGCATGATCGGGATGCCGTCGCGGATCGGATAGGCCAGCTTGGCCGAGCGTGAAATCAATTCCTGCCGCGTTGCGTCGAATTCGAGCGGGCCCTTGGTCATGGGGCAGACGAGAATTTCCAAGAGCTTGGGGTCGACGGTGCCTTCGAGGCGTTCGGGCGGGGATGTCATTGGTGTCTCCAGCTTGCTCACGTTCGACCTCTAACATATTCGATCCTGAGATGTCCCTGCGCCGATGCCACCCGCGAAGCCGCGGGATAAGTCGTAGCCGGCGGCAGCGGTCTACTTCCAGTAGGGCTCGAGTTTCTCGAATGCCGAAAGCGATTGCTCTGCGGCGGCAAGCACTGGTTCGAGGCGCGTCTCCATGAAGCCTGTCAGCAAGCCGGCGGCGAATACGCGCCGAGCCCTGCCGTCCGTCCGGGCGACCGGGGTCTTGGCGATTCCTCCCATGAGCTTCTCGTGCACGAAGATGTCGTTCAGTTCGCCCAAGCAATCTTGGATATCCTTCAAGGCCGACAGAAAGGCGGCGTGACGTTTCTCCCGCTTTCTTCCGGGGAACAGCCTTTCGAAGAACTCCGTAGCGTAACGCAGTTTCTTGACCTGGATGCGAAGCTTGTGCCGGGCCTGAGGATCCAGTTTTGCAAGCGTGCGACCGCGCTTCCGAATCTTCTTCCAGCGCCGCCTGAGTTGCTCACAGGCTACCGTCTCGATCGGCAGCCTGCCGCGCGTCGATCCGCGTTTGCTTCGCGACTCGCGTCCGGCGTCGAGTTCGACCCAGGCAGCGACATTCAGCGTCAGCTCGCGAAATCGCTTCGATGACAATGCGGACAAGGCGCGCGCGATCGCGGTTTCACGCCGGTCCATCAGTTCGCGCGACATGCTTCGTATCCCGGCGGGTCGCGGACGTCGTGCTCGGAGCGGGGTCACGACCTTGGTCAGGAAAACCTCGAATTCGCGCGCGGGCCCGAGTTCGTTGGTGAGCCATCTCAGCTCTGCCTTGATGCCGCGCGTTTTCGCGTCATCAATGATGTCCGAGAACAGCGATATCGCGGCACGCAAGCGGCGCAGGCCGATGCGCATTTGATGGATGCCTTCGGGATCGCGGGCAAGGATGGCCGGCTT
This sequence comes from uncultured Alphaproteobacteria bacterium, assembly GCA_963756215.1. Classification (GTDB taxonomy): domain Bacteria; phylum Pseudomonadota; class Alphaproteobacteria; order Rhizobiales; family Xanthobacteraceae; genus Bradyrhizobium. Next base: position 407,403 of record CAVWMY010000013.1, read on the forward strand.
GTTGGCGACGATCAACTTCAGGCAGTCGAATGCGATCAACTGGAACGCCGCTTTCGCCGGCATTCCAGGCGCGATCGCGATTGCGGCGCCTCTCACGACCGGGATCGCGTCACCGGCTAGAATTTCATAACCGCGTTCGGATTTGCTTTTGACGGCTAGCTCGGCGGAGGTGGCGCGGGCGAATGTTCGCGCCAACTGGAACAGGCGCGCCTTGTCGCCGCGCTTCAGTTCGAATTCCGCCTCGCACAGCGGCAGCCGGCTGTCACCGGCACCGATCTCGCCTTGATCGATCGTCACGGCGATGTCGCAGTCCGTGTGCGTCACAGGATAGGTAGTCCGTTGCACACGCGTTTCAAACACTGGACGCAACTGCTTGCGGAGCTTCTTGATCCCCAGGGAGCGGAGCGCCGATGCGTCCGCCCGCTTCAAGTCCGGCCGGTTGTCCGGAACTTCGATCTCCCATTCACCGCGTTCGAACAAGCTGCCGTTGCTGGACTTGATGGTCTGAATATATCGACCGTCGACCTGGCGGACGCGCAGTGTGAGGCCGTTGTGCTTGAGCTTGAGGCGTTCGGTGTCGAAATAGACCGAAACCTGCTCTTCCTTTCGCTTCGAACTGTCGATCCGGCGCAACAAGGGCACGCGGCCGAGCCGCGCGACGCTCGCGGACGGCAATTGCAGCTTGACCTCGATTTCCTTCGGGGATGACACGGGTTTGCACCGACCATCAACGCTGAGTTCGAAAACGTTCCAATCGGGTATTCACTGCAGCGGCGGATCGCCGCTGGTCCGCTTCTTGGCCAAATCCATTTCGGTGACCGCGATCAGTATCTCGGCGCGGGTCTTCAGGTCAGGCGCCTCCAGCATGGCCTGCTTTTCCGGCGGCCCATAGGGCGACATCATGGCCAGCGCGTTGACCAGTGCCTCGTTTGGGGCGTTCTCGACGCCCTCCCAGTCTACCTTGAGGTTGTTGACCCGCAGAAAATCCCTCAGCACCGCGAGCAGTGCCTCGCGATCGACCGCTTCTTCGCCCTTTCGTGCCGTGAAGTCATCGAGGAACGGAAAATAATCCACCTTGCACTGGCGGTATGCAGTCAGCACTTTCACCTCCTCGACCACCCTGAAGCGCGCGACGCCGGTGAGTTCGAGGATATAGCGGCCGTCGCCAGCCTCGGCGAGTTGGGTGATACGGCCGACGCAGCCGACCCGAAATAGCGCCGGCCTGGCTTCATCCTGGGAGTGCGACGCGTCCGGCTGGATCATTCCGATCAGCCGGTGGCCGTCGCGCAGCGCATCGTCGACCATCGCGAGATAGCGCGGCTCGAAGATATTGAGCGGCATCTGGCCGCGCGGCAGCAGCAGCGCGCCGGGCAGCGGAAACACCGGAATCACCTCGGGTAGATCGCCGGGCCCGCGATAATCGGCATTGATCGGCATGTTGTGTCCCCACGCCAGTGCCAGAACAAAGTAAACCCTATGTGCGCACTCTACCGCGGAGAAGTCCACCCGCTCGGCGTCAACTCGATCGAGGGGCAGTGCGCCGCCCGCCAAGCGGAATGCGCACCACGAAATTACGAAAACAGAATCGTCGACAGCCGCTTCCGGCCTTCGACGGTGGCCTCATCGGTCGGACCCCAGGCCTCGAAGAATTGCACCAGCTGCTTTCGCGCGCCATCTTCGTTCCATTTGCGGTCGCGCTTGACGATTTCCAGCAGCTGCTGGGTCGCATCGCTGCGCTTGCCCGCGGCGTTGAGCGCGGTGGCGAGATCGAAACGGGCCTGGTGATCAAGCGGATTTGCGGCGACCTTCTGTTCCAGTTCGGCCACCGGGCCGACGGCCTGGGCCTGTTCGGCAAGGTCAAGCGTTGCCTGCACCGCTTTGACGGCGGCGTCGCCGCGTTTAGATTCCGGAACCAAGGCGAGCGTTTGCTTGGCCTGCTCGACAGCGCCAGTCGCCACATAGCACTTCGCAAGCCCCGCCAGTGCGGGGATGTTGCCCGGGTCGACCGCCAGCACTTCCGCGTAGATTTGCGCGGCCGTTGCGGCATCGCCCTCGGCCAGGACGGCGTCTGCCTCCTGCAGGATTTCGGCGATATTGGGCTGCCCGGCGCCTGGCATGCCGGCGGTCAGCTTGTTGATGAAAGCGGTGACCTGGCTTTCCGGGACCGCGCCCATGAAGCCATCGGCGGGCTTGCCGTCGACGAAAGCAATCACGGCCGGGATCGACTGGATTCCCATCTGGCCCGGAATCGCCGGATGGTCGTCGATGTTCATCTTGACCAGTTTGACCTTGCCGTTGGCAGCGCGGACGGCCTTCTCGATGATGGGCGTCAATTGGCGGCAAGGCCCGCACCACGGCGCCCAGAAGTCGATCAGCACCGGCTGGCGCTTCGATTCCTCGATGACGTCCTTCACGAAGGTCTGGGTGGTGGTTTCCTTGATCAGATCGGGCGCCACCGGTGGGGTTGGCCCGTTGCCCTGCTCGATTATCGTCACGGAATCCTCGTCTGCTGTCCTGATGGCGCCGCTTCTAGCACGGCCAGACGGCGGTTCAGAAGGTCTCTCCCCTAAGTGGCGGGTGGCCGCGAAATTTCAATCGGCCCGCGGCTCCTTTACGCCACCCGTCGAGCCACGCCGGGGCTTTTGCCTCGGGAAATCGGCTTGGCGGCGCTCCCCGGGGAGCCACGGCTCGGCTGGCCGGGTTCGATATGAAGAAGTGACGCCACGTTTCGGGCCACCCGGCACCTTGTTCCAGAGAACGCTGGGCCGCATGGAAATCATTCGCGATTTCAACATCTACCCGGCATGGGTCGGCGGCGCAGGCGGGAGCCCGATCGGGGGGCGTGAGGCACGCGGAATTGGGTCCGAATCGTATAAACAGGGATCGTCGCCCGCGCGAAGCGCCCATTTGCTGTTTTTCCGGTCGATTTGGACGGTTTGCCGTCGATACCGGGATCATCCGCCTGCTTTGACGCCCGCCATCGGCTGTTGCATTCGCTGACGGCATTTGGCATAGCTCTGCCCGTTGCTGGCGAGCGATCGCCGCCAATCTCTCGGATGCGGGTGTAGCTCAGTGGTAGAGCACGACCTTGCCAAGGTCGGGGTCGAGGGTTCGAATCCCTTCGCCCGCTCCAGATTTCCCTCACCAGGAATTTTGACGAAGGCCCGCTCGCACGGCGGGCCTTTCGTTTCAAACGACACGGCAGCGAAGCGACACGGGGAAAAACCGTTTCGCGTCCGCTGGCCTATTGTCTGGGTTTGGGCTCGATTTGCACGGTGGCGGTCATACCGGCCGCCAGGCGCACGCCGTCGGGCACCTGATCGATGTGGACGCGGACGGGAACGCGTTGCGCCAGCCGCACCCAGGTGAAGATCGGGTTTACCGAGGCGAGCCCCGCTGCGTCCGGCTGCGCATTCGCGACATTGATGCCACGGGCGATACTATCGACGCGGCCCCGGATAATTTGATTGTATCCGATCAACTTGATGATGGCCGGGTCGCCCTCGCGGATCGTGCCGAGATTGGTCTCTTCGAAGTAGCCGTCGACCCAAAATGAGTTGGCTTTGACTACGGAGATACTTCTTTGCCCCACATTGACGTAGTTGCCGAGCTGCGTGAGCAGGTTGGTTATGTAGCCGTCGGCCGGTGACAGGATGCGCGTACGCTTGAGGTTGACCCGTGCCTGGTCGAGGTTGGCAAGGGCCAACTGATGGGCGGCGTCGGCGCTCTGGGCGCTACTGGCGAATGTCTGCTTTTCCTCCGCCGAGACTGACAAATCGGTCTGCCGCTGTCGGCGATCCGACTCCACTTGTGCGTTCTTCGCGACCGCGCTCGCTTGCTCTACTGCGGCCTCGGCCTGACGGACGGCGATCTCATAATTGGTGGGATCGACTACCATCAGGAGGTCGCCACTGCGGACGAACTGGTTGTCTGTGACCGGCAGTTCGACGATCCGACCGGCCACTTCCGGCGCCATTGTCACGACGTAGGCGCGCACCGTGCCGTCACGCGTCCAGGGCGACGCCATATAGGCCTGCCAGAGCAGATAAGTGAACACGACGGCTATCGCCACTGTGCCGAGCGTGACGAGAATTGGCATGATCCGGATGCGCGAGCGAGCGTTGTCGCGAGCGCGGAACGGAAGCACGTCGTCATCGCCGTGCTGTGGAGCGGCTTGTTCGGACTTGAGTTTGACATCTGACATCGGCGACCTCAACCGGCGATGAAGAGGACGATGGTGGAGAGCACGATCATGTAGATCGCAAACCAGAATAAAGCGGGGTGCCAGACCTGTCGCACGAGGCCGATACGGTCTGCGAACCGGCGAACCGGTATGAGTATCAGCCAAGCCGCAATCATCATCAACGAGATCGGAGCGACGTACACACCCAACAGATTAATTTCGGTGAAATTCATCACAGCGCCCCGGATTCAAAAAAATACGAGGCATGTTGTGCGGTCGCTTCCTGTATCACGCGGATGCTGCCGCGTGCCCGAAGTCCGATCGACGCCCTGAACTTGGTGTCATCAGGCCGCGCTGCGAGCGAGTGATCAATCTGAGCCAGGCGCGCAGCGGCGATCACGCCGTCACCTCGTGACACCGCGGCAAGCGCCGCGTCGGTATCGGCGCCGAGGCCCAGCCGTCGCGTAACATGGCGCAAGCGGATAATCTCGGTGCCGACTGAAACCGCGGCGACCATCCGCGCAAGCTGAAGTTGGTCCGCCTGGTCCGGCATCGTGGCCAGACGGTGATAGTTTCGACCTTGCCAATCCTCAGTAGTGGTCGGCCGGCCCGCCGCCAGCCGGCGCAGGTCGCGCAACGTCAGCTCCAGCAGGCGACGCGCCCGCACCGCCGGCGATAACGGCGGCAACAGGATCAAGGCCAACATGACAGCCCCCATGCCCGAGAATATGGCGAGCGTGTTATTGTAAAATTGCTGGGTATCGTAAGTCATTTGGTTGGCCGGTGCGAGCAATGGAATAAAGAACACATTGGCGACGGTTGCGAAAATCGGTGCTTGCCAGGATTGGGCGGCCAAGGCCCCCACCGGTACCAGGACAAGGCCGATGGCCAGGCAAAAGCCGGTGAAAGTGCGTACAGACGGCAGCACTGCGAATTCGATCGTGCCTGCCAGCACTGTCGCCAAGGCGATGCCCAGCAGAAAAGTTTGTGCGCCGGCGTAGGCACGGTCTTCTCTCGGCGACAGCAGGATAATGCCTATCGCTGCAAAGGCGACGGCCAAGGCGCCGCTGGGCCACGCGGTGATGATCCAGAACAGTGCGACGGCGGAGATCGTGACAAAGACACGCGCTGCGCTGATGCAGGCGGGTAACGGATCGGGGATGTAAAAGTGAGAAACGCGGCGAGGCGGAACCATTCGGCTTGGATCGACTAGCAGCGATATTCCATCCAGCACGCGCGAGATGCCGAGCAGAGCCTCTGCTGTCGCATCGGCCATGAGCCGTAGCGAGGGTGTGGTTGCGGGAAGCCCGACCAGGGCTCGCACCGCCGTACGGCAGACAAGTCTCAGTCGGGACGGTTGGGCGGCCCAGATTGCCGCGTCGGTCGGCGTGAGGTCCGAGCGCAGGTCTGGCGGGAGCCGTTGCAGGATGACATTCGCCTCGTGGCGGCCTTGCCCGCCCGGCATCTGCTCGAGACTGGTGGCGACTGCACGCCAGCCTGATATCGCGGTAAATAGGCCGTCGACAGCCGCTTGCAATCCGCGCCAGCGATAGCGCAAGCCGGGGGTCTCGCCGATCGCTTCATCAATGACGGGACACAATGCGATGACGCGCGCCGCAAGTCCGCGCCGGATCGGCCGCGTTGCCGTCTGCTCCGGTCCCACCAAGGAAAAGGTGCCGGCGAATTGCTTGGTGATCTCCGCCGCGAGGGCGCCGAACTGCGCGGCCAGCCGCTGCCGCGCGCCGCCGAAATCGGTCCCGGCAAGAACAATGCTCGCGGAAATGATACCAATCCAGATCTCGCTGGCGCGATCGATCGCCAGGATGAGCACGGAGCCGTTGGCGCCCCCGGTCGGGCCGAGCAGGTCGCTGGCAATGATCGCCGTTGTGAAGCCGGCCAATGCCGCCGCGTAAGACGCATTGTTGCGCAAGATGGTGGCGAAGAAGCCGCTGGCGGCACCCCACAGTGCCAGGCCAAGGAGGAAGCCGATGCGGTTTTGCGGAAAGCAGGCCGTCAGGACCACGATCGCCACGGCGCCGATCGCCGTTCCAACCATGCGGGCTGAACCCTTGCGCAGCGAGGCGCCGAGGCTGGTTTGGCTGACGATCGCCGCCGAAGTGCCGGCCCACTGTGCCTCGTCGAGCTCAAGCCAGAACGCCACATAGAGCGCGAGGCAAACCGCTGCCCAGAGGCGCAAGCCGAAGATAAGAGCAGGGATCGCGGGTCGCGTGGCGCGGATCAGCTGCGCGACGGAGGGTCGTGCGCTTCGACGTGGCATACCAATTTCTGGGTGGGCCATTTGCCGGTGTCTCGAACGGAGTGCGCGATATCCCAAGCGGTGTGTATTCAGACGAATTCAGAAGTGCCTCGACACCGGTGGTGTTTGGTGTTGCTCGTCCAACTTGCGGTCCGAAGTCCCCCGAAATCGTCGTTCAACCTCATGTTATCGAAAAATGAGACCTCCCGCACGCCAATCGCGAAGAAACCATGGCCATTACATCGGGTTCCAGTCCATCCGCTTGTCTCCAGACCGCCGGATTTTCGCGATAGCCTCTTGTTGCGGCGTAATCCGTCACGTCGATGATCCGATCCCGAATGCGTATGGACGTAGGCCGGTCGTGGTTGCCATCGGCGCGCAGCTGGGAGGATGTATTGTTTCGCGACGAACGATTGATGCGCGAGCAATTGCCAAACGGCCCGATGCCGCGTCGGTTCGCAAGAAGCCGGGGATGGTCGGCGTACCGGCGCATACGAATAATCTCGAATGAAATGCGCTTGAGGAAATTTTTTCTCAATTTGTTTTGGCTCGATGGCGCCCTGCCCTGCGCTCTTCTCACGCTCGGCGGATGTGATAGCATTTGGCGTGTCTGCCCCACCTCACCGCAGACCTGACAAAGGCTTACCCGGTTCGCTTCTCAACACGTCCAATCAATAACATTCGCGGCCGATACAGGCTGCTTAGGGAGTGACGCGATGAAATCCGCTTTCAATCGATCTGTCCTTGCGTTCGCGGCCATCACCATGGTCGCGGGGCTAAGCCCGGTCAGCGCCCAGCAAACGGGGCTCAAGAGCTATCAGTCCGGCAATAAGGAATTTTGGACGCACCCGCCGGACGACTGGTTCCTCGGCGATGAAACCGAAGCGCAGAAGGGCCTGGCGCCGCCGTCAGGGCCGCCGACCGGCGCATCGGACGCCGAGCTGGCGGCGATGATGAAGAAAATCAAATTGGCGCCGGGCTTCAAGATCGAAGTCTACGCACCGGGTGTGTTGGCGGCGCGGCAGATGGCCTGGGGCGACAAGGGCACGCTGTTCGTCGGCTCGTTCGGTCTCGGCAACGTCTACGCCATCACCGACAAGGGCGGCAAGAAAGAGGTCAAGACCATCCTCAAAGGCCTGAACATGCCGACCGGGCTCGCGTTCCGGGACGGCGCGCTCTACGTCGTCGCCGTCGACAAGCTGATCCGATACGACGACGCGGAAGCCAATCTCGACAAGCTCGGCGACGGCAAGGTTGTCTATGACGACATGCCCTCCTACGCCGCGCATGGCTGGAAATATCTGGCGGCGGACAAGGACGGCTGGTTCTATATTCCATTCGGGCCTCCCTTCAACATCGGGATTCCGCCGACCAGCGTCTCGCAGATTTGCCGTGTCGACCCCAAGACCGGCAATGCGGAAATCGTGGCGCTCGGCGTTCGCAACAGCGTCGGCGGGGATGTCGATCCGCGCACCGGCAATTACTGGTTCACCGAAAACGCGCGCGACTGGATGAGCGACGATACCCCGAGCGACAAGCTCAACATGGTCTCGAAACTCGGCGAGCACTTCGGCTATCCGCATTGCCACCAGGGCGACATGGCGGATCCGAAGTTCGCGATGGGTCATAAATGCTCGGAATTCACCCCGCCGGTGCTCAACCTCGGCGCCCATGTGGCGCCGCTGGGGATGAAGTTCTACACCGGCGACCAGTTTCCCGCCGATTACAAGAACAGCATCCTGATCGCCGAGCACGGCTCCTGGAACCGGCATAAATATCAGGGTGGCAGCATCGTGCGCGTCACCGTCGGACCGGATGGCAAGGATGCCAAACAGGATGTGCTCGCATCCGGCTGGATCGAGGGCGACCAAGGCTATCTCGGCCGGCCGGCCGATATCATTCAGGACAAGGATGGCTCGATCCTCGTTGCCGACGACTGGGCCGGCGCGATCTATCGCATCAGCTACAGCAAGAACTAAGCGCTGAACATGCGAGGCCGCGGCTGCCTGTTGAAGCAGCCGCGGCCTCGGGTCTTTCAGAGTGTCACTGGCGCTCCGTCCAACGATAACAAAGTGCGTCATTCCGGGCTCGCGCCAGAGCGCGTCCGGGACGGAGCTGGAGTCAGGATCCCGATTATGCGCCGTTGCTCGCTGACCTTCGCCTTGCTCATTCTTGCGATGTTGTTTTCGGCGGCGCGCACGGCGCCTCTTCACGCTGCGGACGCTATCGCCGCCGGCAAGGAGAAGGCCGAACTGTGTGCGGGCTGTCATGGCGAGAACGGCATCTCGCAAACCGAGAACATTCCCTCGCTGGCGGGACAGCCGGATCAATTCATTCAGTGGCAGCTGGTTTTCTTCCGCGGCGGCGCGCGCAAGAACGAGCAGATGCAGGCGATCGCCGAGCAGGTCAGCAATGAGGATGTTCGCAGTCTCGGCGCCTATTATGCCTCGCTCACGCCGCCCAAGGATTCGAAACCCGACGACAATCCCGATCTATCCAGGAAAGGCGCGGAAGCCGCCGTGGGACGGCGCTGCGCCTCCTGCCATACCGATTCATTTGCGGGAACCAAGGCCGTCGCGCGCATCGCCGGTCAGCGCGAGGAATATCTGGTCAAGGCGCTGCACGACTACAAATCGGGTGCGCGAACCGGCGGTGCCGGGGCGGCGATGACCGATGTCGCCTACCCCCTGAGCGATGAAGAAATCACCGCGCTCGCGCATTATCTCGCGCATCTCTAAGCCTGCGTCGTTCCGACGTTCGCCGGAATGACGCAAGGAAACTGGAATCAACCGCGCTGCTTCTCATACGCCTTGAGGTGGATGTAGGCGATGCGCAGCTTCGGCACCGGCACCTTGGCGGCGTCGCCGCGCGCGATCAGGTCGCCGATCACATGGTCGGCTTCGACCTGTCCGCCCGCCTTGATGTCCCGGAACATCGATGCCGTCAGCTGCGATCCCTCGGCGGTCAGCATGCCGCGGCTGCGCTCCAGAAATGGCGCGCGGGGTGCATAACCCTCGGCGGTCGCGATCGCGCTGCATTCATCGACCATGCCGAGAAGGAAATCCTTGCCGCCGGGCGCGGCCACGATGTTGCCGATCGATGTGCGCATCAGGCTGGTCGAGGCCGCTGCGGACGCGAGGAACACCCACTTCTCCCACATATCCTGAATGATGTTGTCGCTGGCGACCGAACCGAAATTGCCGCTCGCGAAGACATCGGCGATGGCACGAACCCGGTCCGACATCTTGCCGTCGCGTTCGCCGAAGGTCAGTGACTGCATCGGCTGGAGTTGAACCACCTCGCGCTTGTCGTTGAGCGTCACGGCGATCGCGCAGAGACCTCCGAGCACCCGCTCGCGGCCGAATTTAGCGTCGAGCATGTCCAGATGCCGCATGCCGTTGAGCAGCGGGAGGATTGCGGTCTGCGGTCCCACCGCCGGGGCGAACGACTTGATCGCATCCTCGAGGTCGAATGCCTTGCAGCTCAACAGCACGACGTCGAATTTTTCGGCGAGGCGATCAGCCTGCACCGCGGGCGGATTTTTCAGCGTCGCGTCGCCAAGCGGACTCTTGATCACCAGGCCGGCGTCCGCCAGCTCGGCGGCGCGTCGCGGCCGCACCAGGAAAGTCACGTCGCGGCCGGCCTGAAGCAACCTGCCGCCGAAATAGCCGCCGATCGCGCCGGCGCCAACCACGAGAATCCGCATCGTTCAAGTCCTTTTGTCGTTTGTTGTAAGGGGCGAATGGTGCGTAGCGAATGGCTGGAGACTCCCTCGTCCCTATTCGCCGCTCACCATTCGCTATTCCGCCCCTCTTACCATTTTTCTCCGAACGGACGAATCTCCAGTTCGAAGGTCCAGGCGCTGCGCGGCTGCTGATAGAGTTGCCAGTAGGATGCCGCGACCGAGGCCGGCGGCATCAGCAGGTCGGGATTATTGAGCGCCTCCTTGCCCCAGAGTTGCTCGCGGCGCTCGCGCACCCAGGCGGTGTCGACACCGGAATCGATGATCAGATGCGCGACATGGATGTTTTTTGGACCCAATTCGCGCGCCATCGATTGTGCGACCGCGCGCAAGCCGAATTTGGCGCTGGCGAAGGCGGCAAAGCCGCTACCGCCGCGCAGGGACGCGGTGGCGCCGGTGAAGAAGATGTTGCCTTGGCCGCGCGGCAGCATCAGCCGGGCCGACTCGCGGCCGGCAAGGAATCCGGCCCAGCACGCCATTTCCCAGACCTTGCGGAATACGCGATCGGTGGTTTCCAGAATCGGGAAGTTGACGTTGGCGCCGACGTTGAAGATCGTCACCTCCAGCGGCGCGTGCTTGTCGGCGTCATTGAGAAAAGCCGCGACCTCGTCTTCCTTCCGCGCATCGAGCGTCCGCGCCACGATTGATCCGCCGGATGCCTCGATCTCCTTGACCAGCGCTTCGAGCTTGGCGCCGTCGCGCCGGCCCGCGAATACGGTAAAGCCCTCGGCGGCGAACTTCTTGGCGATCTCGCCGCCGATGTAATCGCCGGCGCCGATGACCGCGACCGTTGCGTTGCGCTGCTGCATGTGACGCTCTCCACCAAACCGGCCTACTAACGCTCTCATTCCGGACCTGGCCCTTGGGTCATCCCGGAATAAGGGAAGTTGTTACTTGCTATTTGCCTGCGAGCATATCCTCGACCTCGCGCAATTGCTCCTTGCCGAAAAACATTTCGGTGCCGACGAAGAAGGTTGGTGAGCCGAACGCGCCGCGTTCGACCGCGGCCTGGGTATTCTCGATCAGCCTGGTCTTAACCTCGGGCGTCTGCGCGCGGGCGAGCAGCTTTGCGGCATCGAGCCCGGATGCGGCGAGCGCCGTGGACGCAACTTCCGGGTCGTCCATTTTCTTCGGTTCGACCCACATGTGGTGGAAAGCGGCCTCGACATATTTCTCGAACACGCCTTCCAGCTGAGCGGCAACCGCTGCGCGCATCAGGTTGAGCGTGTTGACCGGAAAGAACGGATTGGAGGCGTAAGGCCTGACGGCAAAGCGTTTCACGAACCGCTCGGTCTCGAGCGCGTGAAACTCGCGCTTGTTCTTGATGCCCGCCAGCGTTTCGGCGGGCGACTTGTTGTTGGTGGCCTTGAAGATGCCGCCGAGCAGGATCGGCACATATTCGAATTTCGCGCCGGTGCGTTGCTCGATCGCCGGGATCGCCTCATGGCTGAGGAAGGCGTTGGGGCTGCCGAAATCGAACAAGAATTGCGGGGTCTTCGCGCTCACGGCATTCTCCCTGGCAAATGAATGTTCTTATATGATCTTTATCATTCCAATCACCCTAACGGCTCGCCGCTACCGGATCAACCGGAAGCCGCGCGCACGTCATCGTTAAATACGCGCTCGGCAAGCCGGGCGGCATGGTTCCGGACATCGGCGGGCCAGTCGGCGATCAGCGCGGCAAATTGGAGCGGATCCGGCGCAAACAGCGCGCGAACGGCGTCTTCGAAATGCGGCTTGTTGCCGGCCATCGCCGACATGAACCGATAGGCGGCTTCCTGCCCCGCACGGACGCGATCCTTGCGGTCGCTGTTGCGCCGCGCGTTCTCGACCAGCTTGCGGATCGCGACTGACGCGCCGCCGGGCTGCTGCGCCAACCATTCCCAGTGTCGCGGCAGCAGCGTAATCTCGCGCGCGACGACACCCAGTCTGGGGCGGCCGGGGCCGCGATTCGGTGCCATTTCCGGTTCCAATTCCGGCGTGGCGCGTGCAGTGCCGTCGACAGCCGGCAGTCGCTCCAATACGTCGTCGATCGTGCCGCGAAAATCCAGATCGATCGGAAGGCTGCTGTCACAATCGAAGACCAATACGGAGGCGTCGGAGCTTCGCTCAAGCGTCGCTTTTGCCACACGGGCAATATCGTGGAGATCACCGGCGGCGATACGACGGTCGCCATCGAAGGCAATATAGGGGGCACCGGACGGCGATTTCATAGAGAAGTTCCTCAGCTTGGCGATGAAGCAATATTACCCGGATAAATCCTGCCGGTCAATAATACCCGGGTAATATTTTAATCTTCAAAGGCTCGACTTTCGAGCTTCCGGCTGGCAGGACCGATGAGCCAACAAGAAACACGCTGTTCGAGGGGGGAATCGCGATGCTGACCGTCCATCATCTCAACAATTCACGCTCGCAGCGGGTGTTGTGGCTGCTGGAAGAATTGGGCGTGCCCTATCAGATCGTCCGCTATCAGCGTCAGCCTGACATGCGCGCGCCGGCGGAACTGCGCGCGATCCATCCGCTGGGCAAATCGCCCGTCATCACCGACAACGGCAATACCATCGCAGAATCGGGCGCGATCGCCGAATATCTGATCGACGCCTATGGCGACGGCCATCTGATCCCGCCGCCGCGATCGCCGGAACGGCTGCGCTACACCTATTGGCTGCACTATGCGGAAGGCTCCGCCATGCAGCCTCTATTCTTGAAGCTGTTGTTCACGATGATGCCGAAACGCACGCCGGCGCTGCTGCGCCCGCTGGTGCGCAAGGTCTGCAACCAGGCGCTGACCGCGTTCGTCAACCCGCAGCTCAAGCAGCACATGGCGTTCTGGGAAGCGGAATTGAATAAAAGCGAATGGTTCGCCGGCAATGAATTCAGCGCTGCCGACATTCAGATGAGCTTTCCGCTGGAAGCCGCCGCGGCGCGCGCCGGGCTTGAGCAGGGACACCCCAAGGCGATGGCGTTTCTCGACCGCATCCACGCCCGGCCGGCCTACAGTCGCGCCTTGGAAAAGGGCGGCCCGTACACGGTCGGGCGCTGAAGCGTCATCTAACCCGGTTTCTGCACTCCGCCGACCGACGGCAACGGCCGGACCGTAACGCCGGGCGGCGGAACGTCGTCGTCGGGCACGAAAAAGTCCGACATCAGCGGCACCGATGGATCGACCCGGTAGGACTCGAAGTCGCGCACGCCGCTGGCATACAGCACCTTGTCGTCGATGCAGAACTGCCCCGTGAACTCGCGAGCTACCCGCGTGAAGATCGCATAGGCGGCGTCCCCCATGATCTCCGGCTTGCGGCTCGCGCGCATCATGGCATCGCCGCCCAGCAGATTGCCGACCGCGGCGGTCGCAATCGTGGTGCGCGGCCATAGCGCGTTGACCGCGACGCCTGCGGCCTTCAGTTCGCCGGAGAGGCCGAGCACGCACATGCTCATTCCGAACTTCGCCATCGTGTAGGCGGTCGAATGCTCGAACCATTTCGTCTTCATGTCGAGCGGCGGCGACAGCATCAGGATGTGCGGATTGGCCGCCTTCTTGAGGTGGGGAATGCAGTATTTCGACACCATGAAGGTGCCGCGGGTGTTGATGCCCATCATCAGGTCGAACCGCTTCATCTCGGTGGCTTGCGAATTGGTGAGGCTGATGGCGCTGGCGTTGTTGACGCAGATGTCGATGCCGCCGAACTCGGCCACCGTCTGGTCGACCGCGGCGATCACCTGCGCCTCCTCCCGGATGTCGCAGAGGATCGGCAGGGCTTTGCCGCCCGCGGCGCGGATCTCCTCGGCCGCCGTGTAGATCGTGCCCTCGAGTTTAGGATGCGGCTCCGCGGTTTTCGCCGCGATCGTGACATTGGCGCCGTCGCGCGCGGCGCGTAGCGCGATGGCAAGCCCGATGCCCCGACTGCCGCCCGATACGAACAACGTCTTGCCTTTCAGCGAGGTCATCAGGCGAACTCCGATTTGCTTTGGCCTACCGAGGCGAGAGTGCGCTGCCTCTTCTTCGAAGCATCTCGTCCTATCCTACTCTCCGGCTCGCGCTCGCGCTCTAGGCATCGGCGTGCAGCACTTTGCCGCGCGTCTCCGGCAGCGCGAATGCCGCGATGAAAAACAGCCCGTAAGCCGCGACCGCAAAGATCGCGATGGCGTCGGCAAGCGACGTCGTCGTCGAGAGGGCGCCGACCAGGAACGGAAATAGCGCACCGATGCCTCGGCCGAAATTATAGCAGAAGCCCTGGCCGGAGCCACGCAGCCGGGTCGGATAAAGCTCGGTCAGGAAGGCGCCGACGCCGGAGAAATAGGCCGACGCGAAGAAGCCGAGCGGGAAGCCCAGCAACCACAGGATCTGATTGTTCAACGGCAACTGCGTGTAGGCGATGACCACGGCGATGGCGCCGATGGAAGAATACAGAAAAAGCTTGCGCCGGCCGATCTTGTCGGAGAGCCAGGCGCCGACCAGATATCCCGCGAAAGATCCGATAATCAGCGCGGCGAGATAACCGGTCGAACTGACGATCGAGAGGTTGCGCTCGGTGGTGAGAAAGCGCGGCACCCAGAAGGTGATGGCGTAGTAGCCGCCCTGGCAACCGGTCGCGGCAAGCGATGCCAAAACCGTGGTCTTGAGAATCGGTCCCGCGAAAATCTCGCCAAGCCCGGGACGGTCGCCGCTGGCGGCCTGGCGGGCCTGGGTGGCCGCGGCGATCTCCGGCTCCTGCACATAGCGGCGCAGGAAGAACACCAGGATTGCCGGCAGCGCGCCGATCGCAAACATCCAGCGCCAGGCGATTTCCGGCGGCAGCCAGGAAAACAGGATTGCTTGCGAGAGTACCGCAAGGCCCCAACCGACCGCCCAGCCGGATTGCACAGAGCCGACTGCGCGGCCGCGGTACTGCGGCCGGATCGCCTCGCCCATCAGCACGGCGCCGGCGGCCCATTCGCCGCCGAAGCCGAGGCCAAGCAGGGCGCGGGCGATCAGCAGCTGATCGAAATTCTGCACGAAGGCGCAGATCAACGAGAATAGCGAGAACCAGAGGATGGTGAACTGCAGGGTTTTGACGCGTCCGATACGGTCGGCCAGAAAGCCCCCGAGCCAGCCGCCGATGGCGGAAGACAGCAGCGTGACGGTTCCAGCGAGGCCCGCCGTGCCCGGATCGACCTTCCACATTGCGATGATGGTGCCGATCACCAGCGGATAGATCATGAAATCCATGCCGTCGAGCGCCCAGCCGGCCGCGCAAGCCCAGAACGTCCGCCGTTCCGGCAGGTTCATGTCGCGGTAGAATGCCAGCAGGCTGGTATCCTCGATGGGCGCGGTTTCGATCGCGCCGGATCGATCGACGGTGCTACGCATGGTCACGTTCCCCAAAAATTATCTGGCCGGGTTTCCTTCATTCCCGCGCGACCGGCTTGCGCGGCGGCCCTCCAATCTGCGCTGATTGGCGATCCGGTCGTGACGCCGATGCGCGCCCTTGCGGATTGCGGGCCGGAACTATTGCCCGGCCGCCGCCGCGCCACGGGTACGCGGATCAGGCGCGCCGAGCAACCCCTTGTCCGTTACCGCAATCGAGTTCGCCGAGGTCTGGCCGAGCGGCTCGACCACGGTGTGACCCTTCGCCCTCAGTGCGGCGATGGTCTCTGCAGCGAAGCCGCGCTCGATCCGGACTTCATCCGGCAGCCATTGATGGTGGAGCCGGGGTGCGGCGACCGCGGCCGCGATGTTCATCTGATAATCGAGCACGTTGACGATCACCTGGAGCACCGTCGAGATGATACGGCTGCCGCCGGGCGAGCCCGTCACCAGCACCGGCTTACCGTTCTTGAGCACCATGGTCGGCGTCATCGACGACAACGGCCGCTTGCCGGAAGCCGGCAGGTTGGCTTCGAATCCCACCAGCCCGTAGGCATTGGAAGCTCCGGGCGCCGCGGTGAAATCGTCAAGCTCGTTGTTGAGCAGCACACCGGTGCCTTCGGCCACCAGCCCGACGCCGTAGCTGAAATTCAGTGTGTAGGTATTGCTGACCGCGTTGCCGGCGCCATCGACCACCGAAAAATGCGTGGTGTTGCTGCCTTCGCGCGGCGGCGTCGCCGGGAGCGCATCGGTCCACGGTGTCGCGTGGTCGGGATCGATGCCGGCGCGTTGTTTGGCCGCGTAGTCCTTCGAAATCAGGATGGCGACTGGAGCGCTGACGAAGGCGGGATCGCCGAGATAGCGCGCGCGATCGGCATAGCCGCGCTTCATCGCTTCGATCAAGAGGTGCAGCGAGGGCGCGGAGCCCTGCGGCATCGCCGGCATCGGAAATCCTTCCAGGATGTTCAGCGTCTCCAGCAGCACGATGCCGCCGGATGACGACTCCGGCATCGAGACGATGTCGTACCCTCGGTAGTTGCCGCGCACCGGCGCCCGGATTGCCGGCCGGTACGATGCGAGATCGTCCGAGGTCATGATGCCGCCGGCATCACGAATTCCCTTCGCCAGCTTTTGCGCGATCTCGCCCTCGTAGAACCCCCGAGCGCCCCGCTCGGCGATCACCGTCAATGTTGCCGCGAGATCGGCTTGCACCAGCCTGTCGCCTTCGCGCAGCGAGGTGCCGTCGGCGCGGGAGAATATCTTCGACGATGACGGCCAGCGCGCCAGCCGCCGATGCCAGTCCGGCAACGTGTCGGCACTGTCGTCAGCGATGATGACGCCCTCCCGCGCGAGCGCGATGGCGGGCTGCAGCAATTCCGCCAGCGTGAATTTTCCCGAGCCGTATTTTTCCAGCGCCAGCGCCATTCCGGCCGGCGTGCCGGGCACGCCGATCCCGAGGGCGGAATCTCGGGACTTCGCCGGATCGGGCTTGCCGTCTTCTCCGAGAAAAATTTCCTTCGTGGTCGCCGCCGGCGCGGTCTCGCGATAGTCGATGGCGATATCCTCGTGATGCTCGGCCGAATGGATCAGCATGAAGCCGCCGCCGCCGATATTGCCCGCGCGGGGATAGGTTACCGCCATTGCAAAGCCGGTCGCGACCGCGGCATCGACGGCGTTGCCGCCCCGCTTGAGCACGTCGGCGCCGACCTGCGCGGCGATTTTTTCCTGCGCGACCACCATGCCGTGCTCGGCGAAGACGCCATGCACGGTCTCCGCGGCCGGAGGCGTATAAAAGCCGCGGCGCTGCTCCTGCGCCGTGGCAAATCCGCCCGATGCAACCACCAGCACGATGCCCGCGATGATCGGCCATCGCCTTGAAGAGGAAGCGATCATCGTCAGCATTTCGCCTCGTGTTCGAGTTGCCGCCATCGATGCTATATGAGCTTGCCCCCGACAGGCAAACGGCTCACGCAACCAGACAGGACATTTAAAGTATGACGATCGCCCTTTCACAGGTTCGCGGCGCCAATTTACGGCAGGATTACCCGCCGCGCGTCGCGGTCGTCAGCTGGATTTTCTTCGATTGGGCGGCGCAGCCTTATTTCACGCTGATCACGACGTTCGTATTCGCGCCCTATTTCGCCACCCACGTGGCCGCCGATCCCGCGAGCGGTCAGTCGTTATGGGGCTTCGCGACCGCCGCGGCGGGCCTGGTGATCGCGTTGCTGTCGCCGGTATTGGGCGCGATCGCGGATGCGAATGGCCGCCGCAAGCCCTGGATCGCCGTGTTCGGCGCGCTCCTGGTGATCGGTTCATGCCTGATGTGGTTCGCCAAGCCCGGCGATCTCGGCGTGATTCCGCCGCTGCTGGTAGCTTACGGGATAGCAACCGTCGGAGTGGAATTCGCCACCGTCTTCAACAACGCGATGATGCCGACGCTGGTGCCCCCGGACCGCATCGGACGACTATCCGGCACCGGCTGGGCCACCGGCTATGTCGGCGGCATCCTCAGCCTGGTCCTGGTGTTGGGTTTTCTCGCAGCCAATCCCGAAAGCGGACGCACCCTGTTCGGGCTAACCCCGCTGTTCGGCCTCGATCCCGTCACGCATCAGGGCGACCGCATCACCGGTCCGCTCACCGGCGTCTGGTTTGTCATCTTCGTGCTGCCGATGTTTCTGTTCACGCCCGATTACCCCGCCAAGCAAAGGCTGCGCGGTGCGCTACGCATGGGATTGGCCGATCTGCGGCAAAACTTGCGCGAATTGCCGAAGCACAAATCGCTGGCCGCGTTCCTGCTCGCCAACATGATCTACACCGATGGGCTGGTATCGCTGTTCGCGTTTGGCGGCATCTATGCCGCCGGCACGTTCGGCTGGAACACGATTCAAATCGGCAGCTTCGGCATTATCCTGGCGATCGCCGGCACCCTGGGCGCATGGCTCGGCGGCAAGCTCGATGATTTGCTTGGCCCGAAGCGCGTCATCGCCGGCAGCATGGGCGTCCTGCTGCTCGCGATCGTCGCGATCTTGCTCGTGAGCAAGGACCGCATCTTTTTCATCGAGGTGACACCGCCGGCGCCGAACGGCGGACTGTTCGCCTCCGCCGCCGAGCGCGCTTACGTCGTGCTCGGATGCCTGATCGGCGCAGCCGGGGGCCCGCTGCAGGCGGCGTCGCGTTCGCTCCTGATCCGGATCGCGCCGAAAGACCGCATCGCGCAGTATTTCGGTCTGTTTGCACTGACCGGCAAGGTCACCTCGTTCATCGGACCGCTGCTGATCGGCATCATCACCGCGGTGACCGCAAGCCAGAAGGCCGGCATGGCCGTGCTGGTGTTGTTCTTCGTCGCGGGCCTGGCGCTGCTGGCGCGGGTGAGGGAGTAGATCTGAAAACGGCGGCCGTCATTCGGGACACTATAGCCGCATCGAACGTCGTCATTCTGGGCTCCCGCCTCGCGCGCCCGGAAATGACGAAAGAGGTAATGATCCAACCAGGGCTTTAATGCCTGAAATGCCGGATGCCGGTGAGCACCATGGCGATGCCGTGGTCATCGGCGGCCTTGATGACTTCCTCATCGCGTACCGAACCGCCGGGCTGGATCACGGCGGTGGCGCCGGCCTCGATGCAGGCCAGCATGCCGTCGGCGAACGGAAAGAAGGCGTCGGACGCAACCACCGAACCCTTGGTCAGGGGCTCGGCGAGCTTCAACTCGCGCGCCGCGTCCTGCGCCTTGCGCGCGGCGATGCGCGCCGAATCCACCCGGCTCATTTGCCCCGCGCCGATGCCGACGGTGGCGAGATCCTTGGCGTAGATGATGGTGTTGGATTTGACATGCTTGGCGACACGGAAGGCGAATTTCAAATCGCGCAGCTCAGCCTCGGTAGGCGCCCGCTTGGTCACGACCTTGAGGGTCATGTCGTCGACCACGGCGTTGTCGCGGCTCTGCACGAGCAGGCCCCCGGCCACGGTTTTGGCGGTGAGGCCGGCCGCGCGGGGATCGGGAAGGCTGCCCGCGAGCAACAACCGCAGATTCTTTTTCGCGGCAACGATGGCGATCGCTTCCCGCGTCGCGTCGGGTGCGATGATCACTTCGGTGAATATCTCGGTGATGGCGCGCGCGGCGTCCGCATCCAGCGTGCGGTTGACGGCGACGATGCCGCCGAAGGCCGAGGTCGAATCGCAGGCCAGCGCCTTGCGGTAAGCGCTGACGAGGTCGGCGCCTTCGGCGACGCCGCAGGGGTTGGCGTGCTTGACGATGACGCAGGCCGGCGTGCGCGTCGGATCGAATTCGGCGATGCATTCATAGGCCGCATCGGTGTCGTTGATGTTGTTGTAGGATAATTCCTTGCCCTGCAGTTGCCGCGCGGTGGCAACGCCCGGGCGCCGGTCGGGCGTGCGATAGAACGCCGCCGTCTGGTGCGGATTTTCGCCATAGCGCAGCGGCTGGATCAGCCGGCCGCCGAAGGCGCGAAAATCCGGCGTCTCGGTCTTGAGCTGGCCGGCGAACCAGTTCGAGATCGCAGCGTCATAGGCGGCGGTGCGCGCATAGGCCTTCGCCGCAAGGCGGCGGCGCAGCGTCAAGGTCGTGGCGCCCTGATTGGCGGCAAGCTCCTCGAGCACCGCCTGATAATCCTGCGCCTCGACCACGACGGCGACGTCGTCGTGGTTCTTCGCAGCGGCGCGGATCATCGCGGGACCGCCGATGTCGATATTCTCGATGCACTCCTCGAAGCCGGCGCCCTTGTCGACCGTCGCCTCGAACGGATACAGGTTGACCACCAGAAGATCGATCGGCGCGATGCCGTGATCCTTCATCGATTGCCCATGCTCGGCATTGTCCCGGATCGCGAGCAGCCCGCCATGCACCTTGGGGTGAAGGGTCTTCACCCTTCCATCCATCATCTCCGGAAAGCCGGTGAGTTCCGAAACATCCCGGACCTTCAGGCCGGCGGCGGCGATCGCCTTGGCGGTGCCGCCGGTGGAGACCAGATCGATGCCCAGCGCCGCCAGCGCGCGAGCGAATTCGATCAGTCCGGATTTGTCGGAAACGGACAAGAGGGCGCGGGTTACACGGCGCGGATGGTCGGTCATAGATCGGTCCTGTTAAGCAAGTCCGCCGCGTAGCACGGTTTTGCCGGCCACGAAACCGGTACCAGCCGCATGCGAGGCCTGCCGCCTCTAATTCTACAGCGGCAATTCGGGTTCGCGGCGGGCGTTGCGCCGGGCCGTCGTCGCTGCGGGCGATGTCGTGGAACGAACGAAGCTCCAACGCACACTGGCCGCACTCTGCGAGTCCTGCCGGATCACGATCTGGGCGGTGCGGCGCGGGCCGTCATTTCCCGCCAGGAACACGCTGTCTTCCAGTTCGACCTTGTCGTCCAGCGCCTCGAAGGTCCAAACGTCGCGGTTCGGCAGGACCAGCATCACGCCGCGCGCGTCGCTGAGCCGGCTGGCCTTCACCGCCGGATGCAAATGAAACCGCACCGCATAATCGGTGCCGTGACCTTTGACGCGCCCGCCCGGGGGCGGTGACACGACGTCCTCGCCGTCGAGCCGCGAGCCGTCGCTCGCCGCCACGAGCACGCGGCGATGCAACAGGCCGAAGCGTGGGAGATAGCCATCGTGCGACGTCGTCAGCATCTCGCCATTGTCGACCGCTTCACGAAAGCTCTCGACCTGACCGGGTCCGCTCGTCACAGGCGCTCCCTGCAGCAGCCGCTTCATCGCCGACAGTTCGACGAATTGGCAGGACGAAGTGTCGTGCAAGGTCAGTGTCGAATGTGCCGGCGTGCTGCGTACAAAGGCGCGCCAATTGTCGCGGCCGGTAGTCGGCATGCCGCAGTTGATGACGATCCGGCTCGGTCCGGAAGACAACTCGAACGAAAGGCAGCCGGCGTGGGCCTCCTGGCTGACATTCGGCGGCGGCGGCGCACCGGTATCCATGATGATCGTCATCGCGCCGGCATCGAGCCGCTGATAGCCGGAATGCGGCATGCTTGCCATCGGCGTGCCGTGGGTATCGTCATAGGCGAGCAAGGTCGCGAGCAGATCGGATGGGGTGCCGCTCATGCCGTTGAACAGCCCGAAATTGCCGTCGCCATGACGAAAGAAACGCAGCATCGGCATCATGCGGTCGATCGCGTTCAGCAACGCCGGCGGCGGCGCGATATTGCGGGCGGCGAAAGTCTGTCGCAACGGCAACAAGTCGATCAACAGCTCGATCAGCGCGCCGGGATTGCGCGAGATGTGGCCGCCGTCGGGCAGCACCTGCCGCAGCAATTCGTCGGAGAGTTTGCGGGTGGTACCGCGAACGTAGCCCGCCTGGTTGGCGAGGCAGAGCGAGGCGTAGCACAGCGCGATCATCACTTGCAGCCGCGGCACGCCGTCGGGCATATCGGCCATTGCGTACCGCAAATAACGGATATCGCGCGTCAGCCCGCGCAGGTAGCGCCGGTAGAATTTGTCGTCGGAGTCGCCGAGCACCAGTGGCGCCTGGGACAACAGGGAGATCACGCGACGCGCCATCACGTCGGCGCGACGGCCGACCGCGCGGCGGTTCGCCGGATTTGAAATCCAGTCGTCGATCAGCGCGCGGGCATTGGCGCGCGTCAACGCCGTATCGGCCGCACGCAGATGCCGCAACCACCCGAATCCCAGCAGCGCCACGTCCCAATCTTCGGAAGGCGGCTCGAGTTCGAAGATCGAGCGCCCGTGACAGGTGACGATCTTGCCGGCGAACACAAAGCGGCCGGCATAGATCTCGGCGGCCCGGGTGGCATCGGCGGTGCGCAGGTCGTGAGGGGCGATGATGAGGCGATCGGCGCGGCCCGGCCACAGCCGCGCCAGCGTCACGGAACTGCCGCTCGCGCGCGCCATCACGTTCCGCGCGAAGCGGCCCACGACCAGCGTCGAAATGCGTCTGAGTGCTGCGACCGACACGCCTTGCCCAGTGTCCTGAATCCGAAGCTCGCTCGAGATTGCCTCACCCCCTCAGCGAACTTCAGAATAGAGGGCTGGTCGGAGCGGGATGGCTTTTCCTCGAATCGCCATTCCACTCCATCTTATTATTTGAGCATGATTTCCGCGCAAGGACGCGAATCGGCGCCGTGTCCGCAAATGCGTACAAAATCAGGATTTAACCAGCCGCGCGGCGTAAAAACCGTCGAGGCCGCCCAGCCGGGGCTCCTCCCGGGGCAAATGACTGGGCAAGGTTCGCAAATCACCTTCGGCCGTCAATATCTCGGCGAGGCCCGCGACTTCGCCAGCCTCGATCGGCACGCGGCGCACCGATGATTCGGAGGCGAGCAGGGCGGATACCGCCTGTTCGCCCTCTTCCGGCTCCAGCGAACAGGTGCAATAGACCAGCGTTCCGCCGGGGTTCAGCAGCGCAACCGCCCTATGTAACAGCCGATTCTGCAGCGCGGTCAGCGCGCCGATATCGGCTTCCTGCCGCAACCAGCCGACATCGGGATGGCGCCTGATAGTGCCGGTCGAGGTGCAGGGCGCATCGACCAGGACGGCATCAAAGCCCCCGCCGCCGCCCTGCCATTCCGCCGCGTCGGCCACCACCGTCTCCGCCTGCAGGCCGAGCCGGGTGAGATTGTCGCGCAGCCGTGCCATGCGGTTTGAGGAACGATCGACCGCGGTGACACGCGCACCGGCCTGGGCGAGCTGAGCGGTTTTGCCGCCCGGCGCGGCGCAGAGGTCGGCGATGGCTTTGCCGGCGACGTCGCCGAGCAGTCGCACCGGCAACGCGGCGGCGGCGTCCTGAACCCACCACTGGCCCTCGGTGAAGCCGGGCAGCATCGTCACCGAGCCCTGCAATAGCGTGCGCACCGATCCCGTCGGCAGAATCTCGCCGTGCAGGCGGTTGGCCCACTGCGGCGCGTCGGACTTCACGGTGATATCGAGCGACGGTTCATGGCTGATGGCGATCGCAATGTCGCGCGCGGTGGCCTCGCCGTAATGGGCGATCCAGCGCGCCAGCAGCCATGGCGCCACATCGAGGGTTTGCGACTTGACCTCGTCGATCAACGGCTGTCCCTCGCGCGCGCAGCGGCGCAATACCGCGTTGACGAGACCCGCATATTTTGCCGCGCGCCGATCCGACTGCACGAGCCGCACCGACAAATCCACCGCGGCGTGATCGGGAACGTCCATCCAGAGAATCTGCGCGGCGCCGATCAATAAGGCACTTTGCGCCCGGGGCGCGTCGGTCGGAATGCCGCGATCGAGTAAGCGCGACAGCACATGGCCCAGCGTGCCGAGCCGCCGCAGGATCGTCGCCACCAGGCGGCGCATCAGCGCGCGGTCTCGATCGGCCAGCGTCTTCAGCCCGGGATGGGCACCGGCGCCGTCGAGTTGATCGTCGAGTGTGCGGTGCTTGTGCAGCACACCGTCAAGGATGTCTGCTGCGATCCGCCGCGCCGCAAGCCCGGGCACTTCGGATGGCATTGCGAATCGTTGAGAAGGCATTGGAACGGGGACAATCTCGGGAAAAGCGATGGCGATTGCGCGGATACGCGGGGCCATCGAAAGCAAGGCATCTCTGGCACGCGAATATGCCAAATGTAAGAATCGCCCTTGTGATTTCACAGTTCAGGTATGATCTGAAAATCGCTGGCGTTGGATAATACGGGCCAATTCCGCGGGCCAAGGATCATCAACCGATGACGGACAATTCTTCACCCGAGGTCGCGGCAGCATCCGCCGCAGAACGCAAGCCGCTGTCACCCGCCGCCAAACGCGCGCTCGCGGAGGCCGAGGAGCGGCGACGCGCGGCCGGGGCCGACGCACGTCCGGCCCCCAGGGAACTGCAGGGGCCGAAGGGCCCGGAACCCACCCGCTACGGCGATTGGGAAAACAAGGGCATTGCTTCGGATTTCTGAGAGCGGGGCACGTTCCAATCGAAAGGCGCGCCATGATTGGACGCCCCCCGATGCCGCACCACCGGCGCGGCATCCCGTATCAGCGTTTTCCGACGTCCCGAGATCAGCGCGAAACCACTACCTCGGTGCCGACCGGGACCCGCTGGTAGAGGTCGGTGATGTCCTCGTTGAGCATCCGGATACAGCCGTAGGATACGAAGCCGCCGACCGAGCCCGGCACGTTGGTGCCGTGGATGGCGTACTCGCCGCCCGCCAGGGTCATCGCCGCGACACCCATCGGATTGTGCGGCGAACCACCGGGAATGATGTCCGGCATCGAGGGCTTGTCGTGCCTTATCTCTGCCGGCGGCGACCAGGCCGGGTAGCGGAATTTGCCGTCGATCCGGGTCACTCCCTCCCATTGCTTGCCGCTCCTGCCGACGCCGACGGGATAGCGCATCGCGCTGTCCGGACCGACGACCAGATAGAGGTGGCGCTCATTGGTCCGCACCACGATCGTGCCCGGAGCAAAATCGCCACGAAACCCGACCAGATTCGGCCGCGCCTCGGCCGCCGTCGATATCAACACGCTCGCCCCGATGGTGGCTGCCAGCGCCACCGCAATCCTCAGTGACATCATACTCTCCACTTCGTTCCGCCACGGCATCTTGGCCCGTGTGCCTAACCAACCGGTTTCCGCGCGGAGGCTTCAGACCCTTCCGGCGGGAGGGAGGAGGGGAAATGATGGAACAAAGTAAACGACTTGAAAACACCGTCCTTGCATTCAACGCGGCGCCTGCGGCTATTTGGCAGGCTTCGCGCTCTTTTCTTGGCGGCCGCCGGCGGCGCCGGGGTGGCATCGGTGGCCGGCGACTTCTTGCAACGACCGCTGTAGTCGATTGCGACCTTGGCGTGCCGGGCTTCGCATTCGTTGAGGTAGGTCTTGCCGTTGCAGCCGCACACCGGCCGCGAGACCCGCATGCAGAAGCTCGGCGCCTTTTCACAGGTCCCGGCGGCCTCGGCGGAAGTGCATTGCCCGGCGGGGAGCCGGCAAAACAAAGCGGAATTGCAGGTTATTTTTTCAGGGCCGCCGCAGGCCTCGTCGAGATTGGCCGCCGCCGCGCCCGCCGATCCCGGCACCATGCCGCACAGCATAAGAAGCGCGACCGCCGCCAGGCGACCTGCGCGTATTCCGATAAGCCCCCGCATAAACTCCTCCTGCGTGAGCCCTAGGCTCCCGCGTCCTTCTTGTTTTGGCGATGCGCCACCAGGTCGTCGACGACGGCCGGATCCGCCAGTGTCGAGGTATCGCCGAGACTGCCCGGCTCGTCCTCGGCAATCTTGCGCAGGATACGGCGCATGATCTTGCCGGAGCGCGTCTTCGGCAGGCCGGGCGCGAACTGAATGAGATCGGGCGAGGCGATCGGGCCGATATCCTTGCGCACCCACGCCACCAGTTCCTTGCGCAGCGCCTCGCTCGGCTCCCGGCCCGCCATCAGCGTCACATAAGCGTAGATGCCCTGACCCTTGATGTCGTGGGGATAGCCGACCACGGCGGCCTCCGACACCGCCTCGTGCGCCACCAGCGAACTCTCGACCTCGGCGGTGCCCATGCGATGGCCGGAGACGTTGATGACGTCATCGACGCGGCCGGTGATCCAGTAATAGCCGTCGGCGTCGCGGCGGCAGCCGTCACCGGTGAAGTACTTGCCTTTGTAAGTCGAGAAGTAGGTCTGCTCGAAGCGCGCGTGGTCGCCATAGACGGTACGCATCTGTCCCGGCCACGACTTTGCGATGCAGAGGTTGCCCGTGGTCTCGCCGTCCAGCACCTTGCCGTCGGCGTCGACGATCTCCGGCACCACGCCGAAGAACGGCAACGTCGCCGAACCCGGCTTGAGCGCGGTGGCGCCCGGCAGCGGCGTGATCATGATGCCGCCGGTTTCGGTCTGCCACCAGGTGTCGACGATCGGGCAGCGCTCGTCGCCGATGACGCGATAATACCACTCCCAGGCTTCCGGATTGATCGGCTCGCCGACGCTGCCGAGCAGCCTCAGGCTCTTGCGCGAGGTCTTCTTGACCGGTGCATCGCCGCCCTGCATCAGCGCACGGATCGCGGTCGGCGCCGTATAGAAGATGTTGACCTTGTGCTTGTCGATCACATTCCAGAACCGCGAATGATCGGGATAGTTCGGCACGCCTTCGAACATCAGCGTGGTCGCGCCGTTCGCCAGCGGTCCATAGAGAATGTAGCTGTGACCGGTGACCCAGCCGACGTCGGCGGTGCACCAGTAGATATCGCCCTCGTGATAGTCGAACACGTATTGGTGCGTCATCGCGGCGTAGACGAGGTAGCCGCCCGAAGTGTGCAGCACGCCCTTGGGCTGGCCGGTCGAGCCCGAGGTGTAGAGAATGAACAGCGGATCTTCCGCGTTCATGTGTTCGACCGGGCACTCCGTCGTCACCATCGCGGCGGCTTCGTGGTGCCAGAAGTCGCGCGCCGGATCCATCTCGACCGGCGTGCCGGTGTGCTTGACCACGACCACCCAGTCGACGCCGCCGCTCTTGGCGATTGCGGCATCGACATTGGCTTTCAGCGGCACCTTCTTGCCGCCGCGCAGGCCCTCATCCGCGGTGATGACGACCTTGGATTTGCAGTCGGTGATGCGCTGGGCGAGGCTGTCGGGCGAGAAGCCGGCGAACACCACCGAGTGGATCGCGCCGATTCGCGCGCAGGCCAGCATGGCGTAGGCGGCTTCCGGGATCATCGGCAGATAGATGGTGACGCGGTCGCCCTTGCCGACGTTGCGGGTGCGCAGGATGTTGGCCATCCTGCAGACTTCGTCGTGCAACTGGCGGTAGGTGATGTGCTTGGACTGGGAGGGGTCGTCACCCTCCCAGATGATCGCGGTCTGGTCGCCGCGCTTGGCGAGATGCCGGTCGATGCAGTTCCAGGCGACATTGAGGACGCCGTCCTCGAACCATTTGATCGAGATTTTCCCGGGCGCGAACGACGTGTTCTCGACCTTGTGGAAAGGCTTGATCCAGTCGACGCGCTTGGCCTGTTCGGCCCAGAACCCGTTGGGATCACTGACGGAGCGGGCGTACATCTCGAGGTATTTGGCCTGGTTGATGAAAGCGCGCTTCTTCCACTCCGCAGACACGTCGTAAATCTTCTCGGACATCCCGTAACCCTCCCCTTAACCGCCAGGAAATGCGGCGACAAGCAGCCCTGTTCCCTGTCGAAATTATTATGCGTCGCCGGGCGGGGCTGCGACAAGGCGGAAACCGCTCCAACCTCCGTTCGTCGGCACCGCGCCTGCCGGTCCGGGCCCTCCGATTCGATCACGATCGCGTTTTGATCCAACCCAAAATCAACGTTATCGGCCGAAGGCACCCATGCAGCGGTATCCGAGAACCTCCCTGCGGCAACATGGGACTCGTATTGGGGTTGTCGTGCCCCTAAATGGCCTGACCGGGGCCGGATAGCCCCTCCGGAACAAACAACAATAACCGGCATTACCAGCGGACAGGCGGAACAAGGCGTCTAACATTATGATGGATCAGGTGAATATCGAGGCTACGCGGCCCGTTTCCGCCGATCCCGAGGTTGCCTTGGCCAAAGCGCTGGGCCAATGGCCGAAAGCGCCCGTTAAAGGCCCCGCCGCCAGGGCCACGGCTGCGGTCAAAACCAGCGTCGAGGAACTCGCCGGCGAGCTTGGCCTCAAGCTCGGCGTCCAGAACGAACTGACCATTCGCCGCATCAAGCGCGGCAAGAGTTATTCCTTCGTGCGCGCCAACGGCACCCGCATCCGCCATCTCGGCACCATCAAGCGGCTGAACTCGATGGCGGTGCCGCCGGCCTATGCGCAGGTGCGCTATTCGCCCGATCCCAACTCGCATTTGCAGGCCGTCGGCCGCGATGCCGCGGGCCGGCTGCAATACCGTTATCATGCCGATTGGGAAAAGGTCCGCGAGCAGCGCAAGGCGCACCGGCTGGCGAAACTGGTGGCCGCGCTGCCGAAGATCCGCCGCAACGTTTCGATGCACCTTTCGGGCGACCAGCCGACTCGCGAATTCGCGCTCTCGGCGGTGATCGAGCTGATCGCGCGCACCGCGATTCGGCCCGGCAATGAATCCTACGCCCGCCTCAACGGCACCCGCGGCGCCACCACGCTTTTGAAGTCGAACGTCTTGCTGGAAGACGATTCCGTGGTGCTGACCTTCAAGGCCAAGGGCGGCAAGGCCGTGCGCAAGGAATGCGACGCCGCCAAGCTGGTGCGCGCGATCGGCATTCTGCGCGAGGTGCCGGGCAAGCGCATGTTCCAATACCGCGACAACGCCGGCAACGTTCGCGGCGTTTCCACCGCGACGGTCAATGCGTTCCTGCGCGAGATCGCCGGCATCAAGATTTCGCTGAAGGACTTCCGCACCCTGATGGCCTCGGCGGTGGTGCTGGAATCGCTGTCGCGGATTTCACCGGCCGCCAGTGCGCGCGGCCGCCGCAAGCAGGTACTGGAAGCCGTCCGCGCCGCCGCCGACGAATTGTCCAACACGCCGGCGATCTGCCGCAAGAGCTATGTCCACGACACCATCGTCACCGCGTTCGAAGACGGCATCCTCGAGCGCTTCGCCGCGACGATGAAGGGCTATCGCTCGCAGAGCAAGCGCGAGCAATTGCTGGCCCAGGTTGTCGCGACCGCCGCGGCGTGAGGCGAGAGACGACGCGTCGACAAATCAGGTTGCGTCGCCCAAGCGATTTTCCGATTCAGGTTTCAAACAGCCGATCCACGCGCTCGTCATTGCGAGCGTCAGCGAAGCAATCCAGAACAACAAGCAAGAACTGGACTGCTTCGTCGCAAGAACTTCTCGCAATGACGCTGACAAGTTCGGAAATACGCGCGCATTCCCGCGACGCGAACGCGTCCGAGTTGATGCCTCAACGTTGTCCCTCAACAAAGAAGAGGGACGCACGCGACCCTCGAGATAGAGGGCGCAGGGAATGCCGGGTGCTCGTCGCACCCGCGGCCCGTGTGCAGAAGGTAGTAAGCACACGGTAGTCACCACAGGTACGCCGGAAGCGACCCGGCATTCCCTGCACGACGGTTTTACGGCTTATAACGCGCTCTCCCTGGTGACCGGGCTTTCTTGCCACCATCGCCCGCGAGAAGCTTGCTTCTCGAGGACTTAAACGCCAGCGTCGGGGCGTCAGGACCACACGGCTTTGCCGTCCGCGCGCAACGTCATTCGTCTCGTGACGTGCCGCGTCCATCGCATCCCGCACCAACGTTCGTGACGATCGCGAAACGCCCCTCTGGTGGGACGGGATGGCGGGGGATAAGCCCGTGATTTGGGTCAAAACGGAAGCGAAATGTTTTTCGCGGAAAGGCTGGACGATCCAAATCAGCTTGAATTGTTTGGGGAAACTGGAAAAAGCTGATCCTGGGGAGCGCCGCCGCAAGGGCGGTCTTCATCTCTACCCCAAAAGCGCTGGTTGCCAGTGATTCGATCACGGGCCACTTCATCATCACGCGGAGTAGGACGATGCGTTAGTGAGCACCGCGCGCTAGCACGCTGGTGAGATGATCCGGGTTGCAAGTCAATTTTGCGCTGTCGTCGCTTAAGCGCTCCCTTTGCAGGGATAAGCACACATCAGCGACTGGGCGGCGGAAAATTTACGGCCCGTAGTGAGCGCCGCTTCATCAGTCGACCTAACGTGATCGGCGTTAACCCTCTGGTTGTAGCAAGGTAATACAACCCTTTTTAGGAGGGTGTCTGGTGTCCAAAAATCCAATTAAGCAGCAACTTGACCCAGCCGACGGGCTAACAATCGGTGAGGTTGGCCCGTGGGCGACGGAAAAACATGATCGCCTGCGGAAATACATCCAAGCGTCGCACGGCGCGCGAGCGAAGTTCCTGCCGCCAGCTGGAACGGGAGGTGCAAGTTACATCGAGCTGTATTCCGGAGCGGGCCGATCACTGGTCACGGGCACCAATCAAATTATCGATGGGAGTGCCGTGGTGGCTTTCAAGGCCGGCCGTGCCAGCGGACATCCATTTTCCGAGATGCATCTTTCTGACCTTGATAGGCAGAACTCATCCGCACTCGCTCGGCGCATCAAGGCACTAGGTGGAGCGGCGACGACCTATGTCGGCGACGCAAATATCGTTGTCGATCAGGTTATGAACTCGATCAATCCGTACGGTCTTCATCTTGCGTTTCTTGACCCCTTCAAACTCGCTCAGCTGCCATTTTCGATCATAGAGAGAATGTTACGTGTTCAACGGATGGACATGATCATCCATGTCAGCCTGCAGGATTTGCAGCGTAATCTCGACGAATATTCGCGCGTCGGCGACCCTACGCTCGACAATTTTGCGCCCGGTTGGCGTGATGCTGTCGATACGAACCAATCAATGGCCGCCCTGCGTGCATCACTTATTGAGTATTGGCTTAAGTCTATTCGTTTGCTGGGGACGCATCCGGCGACCGGCATACCGCTGATCGTTGGCGGGAAGAACCAACGTCTTTATTGGTTGGTATTCCTGAGTTCAAATGCACTCGGACAGAAGCTGTGGAATGACGTACAAAACTTGAGCGGACAAGGATCGCTTTTCTGAGGGGGGAACTGTGATGGCTGACACCTCAATTGAATGGACCGACGCGACATGGAATCCAGTCGCTGGCTGCTCGGTGATCTCTCCCGGTTGCACGAATTGTTACGCCATGCGGATGGCAGGCCGGCTGGACGCAATGGGTGTAAAAAAATATCGCGGTCTAACTCGCAAGAGCGGCAAGCGAGCGGTTTGGACTGGCAAAGTCAGACTCGATCACGAGGCGCTCAACATCCCAGCAGGTTGGAAAAAGCCGCGCCGGATTTTTGTGAATTCGATGTCAGACCTGTTTCACGAAGCCGTGCCATCCGAGTTTGTCGCCGCCGTCTGGCGCGCAATGCTGGCAACTCCACAGCACACCTATCAGATTTTAACGAAGCGACCGGATATGATGGCGGATATCACGGCGTCGCTGCCGGTGCTGCCGAATTTATGGCTCGGGACAAGCGTCGAAAGTGCCGATTATCTCGGCCGCATTAACGACCTGCGCAAGGTTAATGCTGTTGTGAGGTTTGTTTCGTTCGAGCCTTTGTTGGGGTCGGTGGCTGGGGCTGATTTGACGGGGATCCAATGGGCAATCGTCGGTGGCGAAAGCGGCCCGCGTGCGCGACCCATGGCCGAAGAATGGGTCGGCGAGGTCGAGATGGCATGTCGCAATTCAGGAGCGGCATTCTTCTTCAAGCAGTGGGGCGGCATTCGCAAAAAGATCACCGGACGGCACTATCGGGGGCGCACATTCGATGAGATGCCCCCGCGCTGCCTAGCCGCGCCCCTTGTCAAGGTTCCCGCAAGGGGAGAAGTTAATCGCTAAAGCCCACCCATCTTGCAGACGATCTTCCACTCTTCCGCCGTCACCGGCTGCACCGACAGCCGCGAATATTTCACCAGCGCCATCTCTGTGAGCCGCTTGTCGGCTTTGATCGCGGCCATCGTCACCGGCGTCTTCAGCGGCTTGTCGGCCTTGATGTCGACGCAGACGAACTTGCCGGTCTTGTCGGTCGGATCGGGATAGGCCTCCTTGATGACTTCCGCGATCCCGACGATCTCCTTGCCCTCGTTGGAATGATAGTAGAAGGCGCGATCGCCCTTCTTCATCTTCACGAGGTTCTGCCGCGCGGTGAAATTGCGCACGCCGGTCCAGGCTTCGCCCTTGGCGCCTTTCGCCACCTGCTGGTCCCACGACCATGCCGACGGCTCCGATTTCACCAACCAATACGCCATTGTCATCCCTCCGCCTTGAACGGCCGCGTCAGCAGGCCCTCGATCGCCGCCTCGATCGTGATCGCGCCGCGCAGGATTGCCGCCACCGCCGAGGATACCGGCATATCGACCTGCTTCGAAGCCGCCAGTTCGATCAACACCGGCGCGGTGAATTCGCCCTCGGCGAGTTTTCCCGGCGATGCCGCCTCGCCGCGTCCGAGCGCGATGCCGAGTGCGAAATTGCGCGATTGCAGGCTGGAGCAGGTCAGGATCAGGTCACCCAGGCCTGAGAGCCCCACCATGGTTTCGCCGCGCGCGCCGCAGGCTTGTCCAAGCCGGACCAGTTCGCTGAAGCCGCGCGTCGTCAGCGCCGCCTGCGCCGAGGCACCGAGTTTTCGACCCACCGCGATCCCGGCGGCGATCGCGAGCACGTTCTTTGCCGCGCCACCGATCTCGACGCCGCGAATATCGGTGGTGTGATAGGGACGGAAGGTCGCAGACCCCATCGCCTGCACCAGCGCGCGCGCCACTTCTTCATCGCGCGCCGCCAGCGTCACGGCGGTGGGAAGGCCGCGCGCGACGTCGTCGGCGAAGCTCGGACCCGACAGAATCGCCGGCGTGGCCTGCGGTGCGGTTTCCCCGATCACCTCGGTCATGAATTTGTGGGTCCCGCGCTCGATGCCCTTGGCGCAGGCGACGACGGGCGTGTCCCTGTCGAGATGCGGAGCCAGCGCGGTGACGGCCGCGCGCAGATGTTGTGCCGGGGTTGCGATCAGGATGATGTCCGCGCCTGCCGCTTGCGCGAGATCGCCGGTCACTTCGAGCTGCGGGTCGAGCGAAATTCCCGGCAGCCGCGGATTTTCCCGCGATGCTTTCATCTGCGCGGCGGCGGATTTGTCGCGCGCATAGAGCATCACCTCGCGTCCGGCCCGCGCGGCGACGTCGGCCAGCGCCGTGCCCCAGGCACCGGCGCCGATCACTGCGACGGATTTGAAGGGTGACATCCGGCGAGCTCAGCTAATCTCCCTCGCCCCGCGTTTGCGGGGAGAGGGTTGGGGTGAGGGACTGCCAGCCGCGAAAGTCGACGATGAGGGTGAACGCGGTACCCCTTCACCCGAAGGCCCCGCTGCGCGCAGCCTGCGGCTCCCCGCAAGCGGGGCGAGGTAGCTGACGCACTCGCGCGGCGATTTTTGGTTCATCAAAAACCCCTAAAACCCCGCGCGGGTGTTGGCGTATCCCACCGGCGCCGTCGCATTCTCGTCGAGCCGCCAGCGTGCGCGAGGCGGCGCCTCCATGCCGTCGATCATGCCGAGCGCCAGCCGTTCCGCGCCGGCCCAGGCGATCATTGCGCCGTTGTCGGTGCATAGCGCCGGCGGTGGAATGATCAGCGTGGTCTGCGCCTTCGCCGCGACATCCTGCAGCGCGCCGCGAATTGCCTGGTTGGCGGCGACGCCGCCGGCGGCCACCAGCGCCCGCGGCGGCCCGAATCGTTCGTGAAACAGCCGCAAGCCGACGCTCAACCGGTCGGCGGTCGATTCCAGCACCGCCGCCTGAAAACTGGCGCAGAGGTCGCTGATGTCCTGCGGCTGCAATTCGCCGAGTCGGCTCGCCTCGTTGCGCACGGCGGTCTTCAATCCCGACAGCGAGAAATTGGCATCGGCGCGGCCGAGCATCGGGCGCGGAAAGGCGAAGCGCCTGGCGTCGCCGCCGCGCGCCGCGCGCTCGACTTCCGGGCCGCCCGGATAGGGCAGCGCCAGCATCTTTGCCACCTTGTCGAAGGCTTCGCCCATGGCGTCATCGACCGTGGTGCCGAGACGGATATATTTTCCGACGCCGATCACCGCGACGATCTGGGTATGGCCGCCGGAGGCGAGGAACAGGCAATACGGAAATGCCAGCGCGCAGGTCAGCCGCGGCGTCAGCGCGTGAGCCTCCAGATGATTGACCGCGATCAGCGGCGTGTCATGCACCATCGCGATCGCCTTGGCCGTGGTCAGGCCGACGATCACGCCGCCGATCAGGCCGGGGCCGGCCGCGGCGGCGACGGCGGAAAGGTCGGCAAATCCGACATTGGCCTGCTTCATCGCGCTCCCGACGATGCCGTCGAGCAGATCGACATGGGCGCGGGCCGCGATCTCCGGCACCACGCCGCCGAACGGAACATGCTCCTCGGTCTGCGATCGCACGATATTGGACAGAATCCGTCCGGAACCGTCGGCCTGGCGTTCGACCACGGCGGCGGCGGTTTCATCACAGGTCGTCTCGATGCCGAGAACGAGACCTTGTACGGGCATGCGGGTGTCGTTAGCCAATGTGAGCCCTTGCGCGACTGCCGAAAGCGGCGTTTCCCTATCAACCCCTGGGCGTTTCAGAACGGATCAGGCTCTAGCACTGCGAGGTCTCGAAGTGCAATCTTCCGCGGTTCCAAAACCCGAGCGTTCGGGAATTGAAGTGGCTCCGGACCAGTCTTGAATCCGGCAAGATCGTCAGGACAGGAATTCGGGACTTGTTGGGACTTGAGAGTTTGATGCATGGCCGTTCTCGTCACCCGACCGCATCCGGACAATGAGGCCACCGCCGCGACCCTGCGCGCGCGCGGTCTCCGCGTCGTGCTCGCGCCGGTGTTGCGATTTGAATCGTTGGCGTTCCAGGACGATCTGGACGCGGGCTACGGCGCGGTGATCGTCACCAGCGCCAATGCGTTGCGCGGCTTCGAATCACATCCCGCAGCGCGCCGCCTGCTCGCCTTGCCGTTGTTCGCGGTCGGGGAGCATACCGCCGCGGCCGCACGCCGTGCCGGCTTTACCACCGTCAGCGCCTCGCAGGGCGGCGTCAACGGCCTGCGTGATGACGTGGTCGCCCGCGCCAAGGCCGGGAAACTCGATTCCACCCTTCCGCTGCTCTATCTGGCGGGGGCCGATCTGGCGCGCGATCTCGCCGGCGAGCTCGGGATGCGCGGCTTCAGCGTCGTCATTCATACGACCTACCGGATGACCCCGGTGTCCGAATTGCCGCCCGAGGCCTGCGCCGCCTTTGCGGCCAACGAGGTCGATGCGGTGCTGCATTATTCGCGGCGCAGCGCCCGCGCCTTCGTGGACGCCGCGCGGAGGGGCGGCATCGAAATCTCGGCGCTGGCGATACCGCAATGCTGCATCTCCGATGCCGTTGCCTCGACCGTCCGCGACGCCGGCGCCGCCCGGGTCCTGACCGCCCGCTCCCCTGATGAGGTCGCCTTATTCGAGGCGCTCGAACGTGCTTTGCACCCCTGATCGCGCTATCAGGGTCGTCAAATCTGGTAATGTCCGATCTCCGTAAATGAGGAATGCTCCCGATGGCCGATGACAGGCCCGAAGACGGGCTCCAAGAAGGGCTTAAAGAGAGGCCGCAAGACAGGCCCGACCTGCACGACAGGCCGGACGATGCCACGCCGCCGGATTCCGGCCGTGCCAGGCGCGCGCCGCCCACTATCGACCTCGAAGCCAGCGAGGTTTCCGCTGAAACCCGCGCTTCCGCGACAAGCGTACCGCCGGTAAGCCCGAAGCAGGAACCGGAGCCGGCAGAAGCTGCGCGGCCCGAATCACAAGAAGAAGCTGTGCAGCCCGAATCACGGGAATCGGAGCCGGCGAAAGCCGCCGCACCGGTCGCGCGGCCGGTCTCGCCCTGGGTGATTGCGCCGCTGTCCGGCGCGGTCGCGGCTGCGCTGGTGATCGGGGTCGGCTGGATGCTGGGTTGGCCTGAAGTGCAGCCGGCGACCCCTCCGGCGCCGCAGGTCAGTGCGAAGGCTGTCGATGCCCTCAATGCACGTGTCGCGGGCCTGTCTTCCAAGGTCGACGATGTTGCCAGTCGGCCGGTCGCGCCGGCAACCGATCCGGCTTCGGCCGCGCGGCTGCTGGCGCTCGAGAGTTCGCTGGCCTCCTTGCATGACGAAATCGCCGCGGTGCGGACGCAGTCCGAAAAACTTGCCGCCGATGCCGATGGCGCCAGATCCGCGCCCGGCGAAGCCGCGCCGGCGGTCGATCTGTCCGGGATCACCGCGCGCCTCGACCAGATCGAGCGCGCGAGCCGCGCGCAGGGCAATGCGATCGCGCAGCAAAGCGCGAAGTCAGCCGACGACCTGGCCCTGCGCCGGGTCGTGGTCGCGTCGCTGCTCGATATCGCGATCCGGCAGGGCGATCCTTACACCGCGAGCCTCGCCGCCGCGAAAGCCTTGGCCGTCAACCCCGACGCCTTGAAGCCGCTCGACGGTTTCGCGGCTACCGGCGTGCCGACCGCGGCGACGTTGAGCCGCGAACTGCTGACGCTGGTCCCGAAGCTGTCGCCGCCGGCGCCGCCGGTCGATAACGCAAGCGCGGATCTGGTCGACCGACTCAAGGTCGGCGCATCGCGGCTGGTCCGCATCGAGCGCACCGACGCGGTAGGCAATGATCGCGGCGCGGTGGTGGCGCGGGTGACCGCGGCGGCGCTGCGCAACAATTCCAATGAAGCCCGGCGCGAGTTGAAATCGCTGTCGCCCGCCGATCGGGCCGCGGCGCAATCATGGATCGACAAGTCCGAGGCGCGCGACGCGGCATTGGCCGCTTCGCGCCAGTTTGCGGCGGATGCCATGACGGCGCTCGCCAACACCGCGCAATAGGCTGTCGATGATCCGGATCATTCTGTTTCTGCTGTTGATCGCGCTGGCGGCGTCGGGCGCGGCGTGGGTTGCCGATCAGGGCGGCGATGTCGTGCTGTCATGGTCCGGCTGGCGAGTCGAAACCACGCTGCCGGTATTGGCGCTGGCGGTCGGCATCATCGTGGTGGTGGCGCTTGTCCTATGGACTGTGCTGCGCGCGCTCTGGCGCACGCCCGGTCATATCAGACGCCGCCGGCGCGAACGGCGGCAGGCACGGGGTCGGCATGCGATCACGCAAGGCCTGCTCGCAATCGGCCACGGCGATGCTGCGGCGGCGCGGGTTCATGCCGATGCGGCGCGCCGCCATGCCGCGCAGGATCCGCTGGCGCTGTTGCTGCACGCACAATCTGCCCAGCTCGATGGTGACCGCGCCGGCGCGCAACGCGCCTTCCGCGCCATGGCCGAGCGGGCGGATACGAGGTTGTTGGGTCTGCGCGGCCTGTTCGTCGAAGCCCAGCGCGCCGACGATCCGGTCGCCGCGGTCATGATCGCGGAAGAGGCGTTGAAACTCGCGCCGTCGTCGACCTGGGCGTCGCATGCGGTGCTCGGCTATCGTTGCGCCAGAAGCGACTGGAACGGCGCACTGTCGATCCTCGATACGAATCTGTCGGCCGGCCTGATCGACAAGCCGACCTATCGGCGTCAGCGCGGGGTGTTGTTGACGGCACGCGCGCTGGAACTGGAAACCGTCGATCGCGACAAGTCTCGCGACAGCGTAATGGAGGCCGTCAAGCTGGCGCCGACATTGGTCCCCGCGGCGGTGCTGGCGAGCAAGTTCGAGAGCGAGGCGCATCAGGTGCGGCGCTCGATGCGGATCATCGAGGCGGCGTGGCTGGCGCAGCCGCATCCCGATCTCGCCGATGCCTATGCGCATGTGAAGCTCGGCGATTCCGCGCGGCAGCGGCTGGTGCGAATCGAGACCCTCGCCGCTAAGGCACCGGGACATATCGAGAGCGCGCTGGCGCTCGCGCGTGCCGCGATCGATGCCACCGAATTCGCGCGCGCGCGCGAGGCGCTGGCGCCGTTCATCGCGGCGCCGACCCAGCGCGTGGCGATGCTGATGGCGGAGATCGAGCGCATCGAGCATGGCGACAGCGGCCGCGCGCGGGCCTGGACCCAGCGCGCGGTGCGCGCGTTGCACGACCCGGTCTGGACCGCCGATGGCTATGTCTCGGCATCGTGGCGCCCGGTATCGCCGGTAACGGGACGGCTCGATGCGTTCCAATGGCAGACGCCGCTTGCAGCGTTGCCTTCGGACAAGGGCGACGCGATCGAACCCTCGCCCTTCGAGGAAGCGATGCTGGCGCCGCCGCCGCCGGCCTTGCGCGAGCCGGCCGCCGCGCTGACAAGCGAGTCTTCCGCAGCCCCGCCGGCAGCGACGATCGAATCCGCGCCGACGGCTGCGCAGGACAATGCCCCGCTGCCGCCGGCTGCGGCCGAACCGCCGCCGCCGATGACACCCGCGCCGCCATCGCAGCCTTCCGAATCACCTGCGGTCGCGACGGCGCCGCTGTTCCGCGCACGACAGGACCTGCCGCGCACCGAACCGTCCAAGGATCCATCCAGGGATCCCTTCAAGGCGGCGGCTTCGAGCATCCCGCCGGTGATTCCGATCGTGCGGGCGCCCGACGATCCCGGCATCGACGACGAGGGCGGCCGTGATGAATTCGCGGAACAAATCGGGTCGGCAAACGCCCAGGCCGGCGGCTGGCGCGGGTTTTTGTCGCGCTGGGGTGCTTGAGCCGTCGAACGCCGGCGCCGTTTTTCTTGCCAAAAGCCGGCGCGACCGATATCAGGTGCGGGCGTTTTCGGGCGCATTTCCGGACACGCCGCGTGGTTCGCCGCAATAGCTCAGTTGGTAGAGCACGTCATTCGTAATGACGGGGTCACAGGTTCGAGTCCTGTTTGCGGCACCATCGTTCTCGCAGTCGGAACTGAATCCGGACTTCGCCGGAGCGCGACACCGACATAACTGGGAGGCGCTAACGGTTGGCTCGCTGCGTCGGGCGCGCAAGCGCCAGCCGCAAAAGGCCAGATAAATCAAGCCCGGCTGTTCGGAACCTCGGCCCTGCAAGCTTTGACTTTGGCCTGAACAGCCGTTTTACTAACCCGGTCGGCACGCGAGGATGACGCGAAGTTTCGTGGTGTGTGACCATCTCCCACAGGACGTCCCGAGCCACGGGGACGAAAAGGACCGGTGTATGACCACGTATTTCAAGCGTCAGTTGGCGGATTACGTGGAGTATCACCGTGATCCCATGAACTGTGCAATGCATGTACTGGGTATCATCGTGCTGTTCCTGGGATCGCTTCTCCCGCTCACCCAGTGGCCGCTCGCGGTGTTTGGCGTGCAAACCAGCCTGGCGATGATTCTGGTGCTGCCGGTGCTGGTCTATTGGCTGATGCTCGACCTGCCGATCGGGCTGGCGATCACCGGTGTGGCCGCGGTGCTGCTGACGGCTGCGACGCTGATCGCCGATCACACCAGCGTCGCCGGCATGTGGACCCTGACCGCCGTTCTGATCGTGATCGGCGTCGCCTCGCAAATCATCGGGCATCGGGTGTTCGAGCAACGACAGCCCGCGCTGGTCGACAATCCGTCGCACCTGTTGCTCGGCCCCATGTTCGTGATGGCCAAATTGTTCATTGCGCTCGGCTTCCGCGGGGACCTGGCTGCGATCATTGCGCCAACCGGTCAGCACCCGCCGATCCGCGCATCGCTCTATCCGGCCGACCGGCGAAGCGAGCCCCACGCACATTCATGACGCGTATACTCGTTACCGGCGGCAACGGCTTTATCGGACAGCATCTGGTATCCGAACTCGTGGCTCGGAACCGGCAGGTGCGCGTGCTCGACATTCGTGGGCCGCACAGCGCTTTTTCGGGCGTCGATTATGTCAACGGCTCGGTGCTCGACCGGAAGCTGCTGCAAGAGGCGATGGCCGGCGTCGAGCAAGTCTACCATCTGGCGGGTTTGCCCGGCATGTGGAGGCGCGACCGGACAGATTTTCACGCGGTCAATTGCACCGGAACTGAAAACGTCCTTGCCGTCGCGCGCGAAGCCGGCGTGGCAAAGGTGATGCATTGCTCGACCGAGTCGATCCTTTTCGGAGCATCCCGGTCGAACGGCATCGCGGCCGACGAAGACGTCTCTCTCACGGTCGAGAGCATGCCGGGGCCGTACACGCGTTCGAAGATGCTGGCCGATAGCCTGGCGCTGCAGGCCGCCGCGGCGGGCTTTCCCGTGATCGTCGCCTGTCCGACCATGCCGATCGGTCCCCATGACCACAATTCGACGCCGCCGACCGCGATGCTGCGACATTTTCTCGAACACCGGCGCTTGCAGCTCTATCTCGATTTTATCCTGAACCTCGTCGATGTCAGGGATGTCGCCGTCGGCTTCATCCTGGCGATGGAAAAGGGACGCATCGGTCACCGCTATCTTCTCGGCGGCGACGACGTTTCGCTGCGGCAGGTGCTCGCGCTGATGGCGGCGACCGCCGGGCGTCGCAGGCTCGTGATTCCGGTTCCCGGCCAACTCGCGGAACTGGCGGCATGGGTGATAGAGTTGAAGGCCGACTACGTGACGGGACGCGCGCCATCGGCCACGGTCGAGGGCGTCCGGATCGCTCGCCAGGCGACGGCGCTTTCGATAGAGAAGGCCCGGCGTGAACTCGGATACACGCCCCGTCGCATCCAGCCCGTTTTGCAGGAGACTATTTCGCACATGATCGGTACACCCGCTAACACGATTTTAAAGCATGCTTAGTCACGGGAATATTTACGATCTGGTCGCGAGCGGCTGGATCGTCACCTGGCCGACGAAATTGCTCGCGCTGATCTGGCTTGCCTGGGTTCTCAGCTGGGTCGGCGCATCGTTCTGGTCGGGCCGAACCAAGACGCACGTTCAAACCCTGGATTCGTGGGTGTATCGGCTGCCCATTCTGCTGGGAGCCATCCTGCTCTCGCCATGGACCGCGGCGGCGCTGGGTGAGGGACAACTCTACGATCCCGGCAATGCCGGTACTTATCTGCTGGGCGTCGTGGTGTTGATCGGAGTCTCGTTCACGTGGTGGGCGCGAATTCACCTTGGACGGTTCTGGTCGAACGCCATCACCCACAAAGAGGGACACCGCATCGTCGATACCGGACCCTACGGACTGGTGCGCCATCCCATCTATA
Organism: uncultured Alphaproteobacteria bacterium; assembly: GCA_963756215.1. GTDB lineage: Bacteria > Pseudomonadota > Alphaproteobacteria > Rhizobiales > Xanthobacteraceae > Bradyrhizobium. The sequence continues at coordinate 448,462 of CAVWMY010000013.1, forward strand.
CCGGCCTGATCCTCGCAATCCTGGCGACCGGCGTTGCGGTGGCGACGTGGACGTCGCTGTTGGGCGCGCTGCTGATCTCGTTCGGGGAATGGCGCAAGGCGCGCATGGAGGAGACCTTCCTGAGCGCCGAGATGGGCGCGGAGGTCTATGGTCCCTATTGTCACCGCGTGCCGATGATCGTGCCGTTTACCCGCTTCTAGGAACGGGCTCCGATTCCGCCTGATCGGATTATGCTCCCGGCAGGCAAAAGAAGAGCGGGATGGCGTCTGAACATCCAACCCGCTTTCGGTTACGCGATCCCGGGCGAACTGCTTGCGCGTTTGTCCGGGAGGTGTCGGCGTCGCTTATCCTCGCGGTCAGTCCGCAACCGCCGCGCGCTTGGCGGTGGGCGCCGCGGTGGGCGTGGTCGGCGTCTCGCGGGCCAGCGGTGGCCGTGGCTTGGCTTGCTTTGCCTGAGCCGGCGAGCGGCCCGGACCGCTGAGCACCGCCGCGTCGATCTCGGCGATCACCTTGCGCTGCATCAGCTCGTTCTTGTCGATCGTCAGGTGCGAAACGCCGGGCACCGTCTCGACATCGATATTCTCAAGCTTTCCCTGGAAACCCCTGGTTTGCTCGACGCGCGTGCCATAGCCGCTGGCAACGTAGAAATTGACATAGCGCCCGACATGGCCTGCGAGAGCCGTGCGGAACACCAAATCCAGCCCGACCGCCAGCTTGACGGGAACGCCCTGCTGATCGAGCCGCGCCACGATATCCGGCAGAACGGTCGCCCCCGAGGAGTGCCCGACCAGAATGATCGTTTTGACTCGTCCGCTCTTGTATTCGGCGGCGGCATCATCGGCGATCGACGCCCACAGCATATGGTTGTGGACGGTGGCGTTGATGCCCTGCTGCTGCAACCGGGCCGCCATCTGGTCCATGCCGAGGGAGAAAATATTGAGAACGCCGCGGATCAGGTAAACGTGGGCGGGTGCAGGCTCGGCAGGAGCCGCCTGCGCCGGCCTCCCCTGGGCGGTGACGCCAGCCAGCAAGACCACGATCGCTGCGACTCTCAATGAAAATGACCAACGCGGGAACTGAAATGAGAGCGTGCTGAAATAGCCGGGGCTGGCGCTAGTCGACTTCATGTGTTTCTCGCAGAGGGAACCATCGATACCCTCCAAAATCAGGCTTCGCCGATAATTATGCAACAGCCGGAGGCGCGGCCGACCTATTTTCCCGGCGTCCGCGACTCTATTGCAACAGGCCGAACGGCGCGGTCGATCGGCGACCATCTCCCTCTAAGCCCAATAATAAGCATTGCTTTTATGAGCTTGTGGCGAGGCGGCGCGGGGCAGATCACATCATCTCGCGACGGGGATAACGCAGGAGTGATGCCGGTTCCATGCGCCGCTTTCGCCGTCGCTACTGCGCAATCGTCTGCACCACGCTGCCGACCGGGCGCGCGCTCGAAACCGGCAGCGCGGCGCCCTTGAGCAGGCCTTCGTCATATTCGGCCAGCGTCTGCACCGGCGCCTTGGCCTTCATCAGCACCACCTTGTAGCCGCCGGCCTTGAGGCGGCGCAGCAGTTCCGGCAGCGCATCGGCGGTGTGCTTCTGGAAGTCGTGCATCAGGATGACGCCCTTGCCGAGCTTGTCGAGCTTGCTCATCACGGTCTGCACCACCTTGTCCGGCGTGCTGGTCTTGCGGAAGTCGAAGGAATCGAGGTCGCAGGAGAAGATCGCGATGTTGCGGGTACCGAGATAGGCCACCGAAGCGGGGCCGTGCTGAAGCTCCGGGAAACGGAAGAACGGCGACGGCGCGGTGCCGAGCGCAAGCTTGACGGCGCTGAAGCCCTTTTCGATTTCGTCCTTGGCCTGCTGGTCAGTGATTTTCTTGCTGTTGAGGTTGGCGTGCGACCAGGTGTGGGCGCCGATGGTATGGCCGGCCGCGGCCACCTGCTTGAGAATTTCGGGATGGTAGGTGGCGTGCTTGCCGATCGGGAAGAACACGGCCTTGGTGCACTGGTCCGCGAGCGCCTTGAGCACGGCCGGGGTATTGCCCGGCCACGGGCCGTCATCGAAGGTCAGCACCACTTCCTTGTCGGCGAGAAAGTCGAGCTGCTTGAAATGCTCGAAACCGAAGCCGGGGCCGCCGGTGGTGTCGACTTCCACCACGCGGCTGACGCCGAGCGCGTCGGGATTGGCGCAGGGCGTGGCGGGCTGCACGGCGAGGGTCGCCGGTGCCGCGGCGGCGGCAGGGCTGGCCGGTTTGCCGGAGATCGCGGCGGTCACCTCGACGGTATCGTCTGATTTGGCGGAGGCGGGCAACCGCTCGGCCTGGGCGGCCTTCACGGTGGCGGGAGCCGAGGCGAGTTCAGCGCGCGGCGACGATGTCCACAACCATACCGCGGCGATCAGTGCCGCCGAAACAACACTCGCCACCATCAGGCCTACCGCGTTACGCATTTTCACTCGTCCTCACCACACAGGGTTACTGTCGGAACCGGCGGCGCGACCTTTTCGTTCGAAAATGAAGCGTCGGTCAGTGGACGGAGGTTCGTGTTTCCCGTCGTGGCCGCCTATCGCGTCTGTGTCATTAATGAGAAATAGACGTTAACGTCGTCCAAACGCGGCGTTGTTCAGCCCGACTATTTTAGGCGCCGAGCGCGACCGAAAGGCGCAGGCGCGCATTGACAGGCCCGGCGCGGCGGAATCTCATCATCCCCTATTGAAGTGGGCGAGGACCTATTGGCATGGCCAGATTTCTTTTGATCGTTCCGTTTATTTTGGCGGTCTCGTCGGCGTCGGCCCAACAGCGGCCGGGACAGGACGCCTGCGCGCGCGACGTCAGCCGTCATTGCCGCGCGGTGATGAATGGCGGCGATCAGGTCGTGCTGGCCTGCCTTCAACAGAACCGCGCCCGGATCAGCAAGGGTTGCCAGAAAGTCCTGACCGACCACGGGCAGTGACAATTTTTGTCGTTCCGGGGCGCGCCGAACACGCGAACGACGCCGCGCAATTGCGCCGCCGAGGCCCGGTCCTTCGGACCGTCCCGGAATGACATTTGGGAAATTACGTGCTGCTGCCCGCCGCTGATGTCGACACCGGCAGCACCTCGTTGGCGGCGCGGTCGGGAGAATCCTCCTTCCAGCGCACCGATCCGAAGGGTCGCTCCAGCATGCGGCGGACCCGCACCGGGTCGGGACCGAGGTGAAAGCCCATCGCGCGCAGATGCAGCGCGCGCTCGGATTGCGTCGAGCGGTTGCGCTGGCGCAAATAGTCCAGCCACGTCGGGCAATGATAGCGTTCGGTCCATAATTCAGGATCGGCGATGTCGCGCGCGATCGACCAGCCATAGGCGCCGTTGCGCTGGCGGCTGAGCTGCACCTCCTGCATCACGCCGTGGAAGGCGCGGGCGTTTTCCTGATCAACTCGATATTCGATCTCGACCACCAGCGGTCCGCTGCGCCCGGTCAGCGACAAGCGCACCTCGGGATCCGCCAGCGTTTCGGCGTCCTCGTTGCGGGCGCCGACCGGCGGCATCTGCAGCCAGAGCCCGAGCAGCGGCGACAGAAACATCAGGCCGGCGGAGACCAACAGCGCGGTTTCGACGCCGGCGGCGTCGGTCAGCCGTCCCCAGCCCCAGCTACCCAGCGCAATACCGCCGGAAATCGAGGCCTGGAACGCCGCGAGCGAACGGCCGGCCACCCAGCGCGGCGCCGAGAGCTGGACGCCGATATTGAACAAGGCGACCGCCAGCATCCATACCGCGCCGGCGACGACCAGCGCGGCCGCGGTCAGCACCGGTTCGCGGCTGAGCGCAATCGCCGCAATCGCGCCGCCCATGCACAGCGTACAGGCGCGTACCGCAGCCTCGCCGGTCAGCCGCTTGCGCACCTCGGTGATGTTGAGCGCCCCGATCACCGCGCCGACGCCGAACGCGCCGAGCATGATGCCGTAGGTCTGCGCGCCGCCATGCAGCAGGTCGCGCGCGACCAGCGGCATCAGCGCCGACACCGAACCGCCGATCAGCCCGGTCACCAGCGTTCGCGCCAGCACGATGCGGATCGAGGGCGAATTGGCGATATAGCGCACGCCCGACACGATCGCGCGGTTCAGACGCTCGCGGGGAAGGCGAGATGGCACCTTGGGACGGCGCCACAGGAACAGCACCGTGAATAGCGGCAGATAAAGCACCGCGTTGGCAGCAAACGCAGCAACCGCGCCGGCACTGGCAACGATGATGCCGCCGATGGCCGGGCCGAAACTGCGGGCGATGTTGTAGCTGATGCCGTTCAGCGCCACCGCCGATGGCAGCGTTTCCGCCGGCACCTGCTCGCTGACCGAAGACTGCCACGCGGGACCGAACAGCGCCATGCCGCTGCCGACCACGAAACACAGCGCCAGCAGGATTTCCGGCGTGACCAGGCCGAGCCAGAACAGCACCGACAATGCGGTTGCTCCAGACAGCGAGATTGACAGCGAGATCAGCGCGACGACACGCCGGTCGTGCATGTCGGCAATCGCGCCCGCCGGCATCGAGATCAGCATCACCGGCAGCATCAGCGCGGTCTGCACCAGCGCTACCTTGTCGGCGGATGCGGTCATCTGCGTCATGGCCCAGGCGGCGCCGACGCCCTGGATCAACAGACCAAGATTGGAAAGCAGGCTCGCGAGCCAGATCCGCCGGAATACCGAATAGCGCAGCGGAGCGGCGAGGCCGTCGGCGGCGAACTTTGAAGGCTTCGGCTGGTCGCTCATCATCCGTTCCGGTGGTCCCGGCCCCTGGGCCGGCATCGTGATTCCCTTGATTTCGCTGGGCGGTTGAATTGATGCCTGCGAAAGTCCTCGGCTGTCCAGTCTCCAGGCGGCGATTGGGGCAGCGACGGCACGGTTAAGCCACTGAAAAACAATGGCCGGGCGGCCGGTTTGCCGGTCGCGGCGGGACAATCCGCCGCTTCGAGGCGTCGCCCATGGCAACCCGCGTGGGAAAGCCGGATTGCGGTCGCCGCGCCGGCTGACTAGCTGTATCGGTCAAGGTGTCACGAGGCCGCCGATGCAACTAGCCGAAGCCGAAAATGTGCCGCTGTCGCGCGTGCCGCTGGTGCCGCCGGCTCCGCCGCGTGCGCCGGAGACCATGACCGCCTTCGGGCGGATGGCGGTGATGCGAAAGAGCGCGATCGGAACCTGGGGGCAGCGCGCTTACGAGGAAGACGTCATCCAGGGCCGCTTCTTCGGGCGCGGCAGCCTGATCCTCAATGCGCCGGATGCGATCCGGCATGTGCTGGTCGACAATTACGAGAACTACACGCGGACGCCGGCAGGCCTGCGGGTATTGCGCCCGGTGCTCGGTGACGGCCTGCTGATCGCCGAAGGACGTGCGTGGAAGCATCAGCGGCGGACGTTGGCGCCGGCCTTCACGCCGCGGGCGGTCGAGACGCTGGTGCCGCATATGGTTGCGGCGACCGATGATGTCATCGCAAAGCTCGGAGAGCGCGGCGGAGAACCGGTCGATTTACGCGAGGTGATGCAGCGGATGACGCTGGAGATCGCCGGGCGCACCATGTTCTCGTTCGGCATGGACCGTCACGGCGCGGCGTTGCGCGGCTTCGTGATGGAATACGGCGAGCGGCTGGCGCGCCCGCATTTTCTCGACCTGCTGCTGCCGTTGAGCTGGCCGAGCCCGCAGGATTTCTCCCGCGCCCGCTTCCGCCGGCGATGGACGCGCTTCGTGGCGATGCTGATGGCCGAACGCCGCGCCGCCGGCAAACGCGAGAACGCGCCGCAGCGCGACCTGTTCGATTTGATGGATGCCGCGCGCGATCCCGAGACCGGTCAATCCTTTACCGATGCGCAGCTCGGCGATCAGGTGGCGACGATGATTCTCGCCGGTCACGAGACCACCGGTGTCGCGCTGTTCTGGTCGCTGTATCTGCTCGCGCTCGATCCGGTCACGCAGGATGAAGTGGCCGACGAGGTTCGCAGTGCGACCATCGCCGGAGCGCTCGAACCGGACCGGCTGAAATTCACCCGCGCGGTGATCGACGAGACGCTGCGGCTTTATCCGTCGGCATTCCTGATCGCGCGCGCGGCCGCCGGGGCGGACGAGATCGCCGGCATCCCGGTCAGACCGAACGATCTGGTCATGATTGCACCGTGGTTGTTGCATCGGCATGAGAAGCTCTGGAACGAGCCGAACGCATTCATGCCCCAGCGATTCATGGCGCCGTCGCCGCCGCCGGACCGGTTTGCCTATTTGCCGTTTGGTGTCGGCGCGCGAGTCTGCATCGGCGCGCACTTTGCGCTGGTGGAGGCGACGCTGGCACTGGCCAAACTGGTAGGCGCGTTCCGCATCACGCTCGTCGATCGGGAGCCGGTGATGCCGATCGGCGTGGTGACCACACAGCCCGATCGCTCGCCGATGTTTCGACTTGCTCGCCGCTGACGAAAACCGTCGCGCAAAAAAACGTCATCTGCGAAAACCTTGGAGGGAGCCATGATCTGCTCTAAACTTACGACATGAATGACCCCCGGGGCCAATTTTCGGTATTGAATCAGACGGCGGATCCGGCGGTTGCCGACGCGATCCGGCGGCTGATTGAAACGGGCGAAGACCACGAACTCAATCGAATCAACGCGCTGGATTTTTCGGCGCGGACCGGACTCGACGAAGAGCGCGTGATCTCCGGCCTGCTCCATGCCTCGCAGCTCGGACTGTTCGACCTCACCTGGAACGTGCTGTGTCCCGGCTGCGGCGGCGTACTCGATGCCCACAGCACGCTGAAGTCGCTGCGCAGCGACGACTATCATTGCGGATTGTGCGCCTGCGGCTACCAAGCATCGGTCGACGAACAGGTCGAGGTCGCCTTCACCGTCAGTCCCCAGGTCCGTCGGATCGCAGCCCACGATCCGCATTCGCTGCCGCTCTGGGAATATTTCAAGCAGGTTTTCTGGAGCTCCGGCGTCGACCTCAACGAAGCAAATTTTGCCTCGCTGGCCAATGAGGTGACGCTGGATGCACTGGAGCTTCCGCCGCACGAGAAGGCGGTGCTGTCTTTGCAGTTGCCGAACGACTTCGTCATCGCGTTCGAGCCGGTGACGCACGCCGCGCAATTCATCGACGTGCAGGGCGAGCCGACCACGGAGCGGCAGCAATTGTCGCTGATCTACAACAAGGTCCAGGCGCCGGTGGGCACCACGACCTTGCGCCCCGGTCCGTTGCGGCTGTCGCTCGACAATCAGACCGACCTGCGCGTGCTGCCAACGGTGTTCGTCGCTGCCGACGCGCTTCATCGCCTGATCGGCAAGCGCAAGCCGTTCCTCACCGCCAAGCGGATGCTGACCAATCAAACGTTCCGCGACCTGTACAAGGCCGACAATCTCAACATCGACCAGCGCCTCAAGATCACGTCGCTGACTTTTCTGTTCACCGACTTGAAGGGATCGACCGCGCTGTACGAGCGGGTCGGCGACCTCACCGCCTTCGACCTGGTGCGCGCGCATTTCCATGCGCTGCTCGACATCATCAATTCGGAAAAGGGCGCGGTCGTGAAGACGATCGGCGATGCCGTGATGGCGACCTTCGGTCGGCCCGAACAGGCGCTCGCGGCCGGCTTGCGAATCCGCTCCGCCATGGAGTTGCTCAACGACGAGCGCGGGACCAAGGACCTCGTCGTCAAGATCGGCATTCACGAAGGCTCATGCCTCGCCGTGATGCTCAACGAGCGGCAGGATTATTTCGGTCAGACCGTCAACATCGCGGCACGGGTGCAGGGCCTGGCAAACTCGCAGGCGATCCACATCACGGGCCCGGTGATCGATGCGCCGGCTGTCGCCGCCATCCTGGACAAGGAGTCGATCAAGCCGATTCAAAAGCAGGCGGCGTTGCGGGGCATTGCCGACAAGATCGTGGTCTACGAGATACCCTGACGAAGCGCGGCGGTCCTTCTATCTTAGGTAATGCGATCGCCGCCGCATCGACCTGCCCGCGGTCGAAACCAGCGGATTCACGCCGGATGGGCCCGAGATTGCCGTTTGGTAATACGAGGTGCGGCGCCGACATGGATTGCGCGTTGCTTTTCTCGACCATATATTCCTTGCGATGGTATTAGCGGCTGCACCAGCGCCTGCATTTCGACCGCCGTCGCGGCGGTCGACAGCACCCACCGACGATCGGTAGAGATTGATGCTCGAGGGATTACGCCAATTCATCGCCGATGTCGTTTCTCCCGCGCATGGCGATCGAGTTTTTGATGATACCGGATATCGTCTGGCAGCGACCGCGTTACTGATTCATGTCATCTCGATCGACGGTGAGCCGTCGGAAGCGGAAAAGCGCAAACTCCACAGCCTGCTCGAAGCCCACTTCGGGCTCGATCGCGGCACGGCCGACCAACTGATCGCGTCCGCGACGCTGGTGGAGGGCGAGGCTGTCGATCTCTATCATTTCACCAGCGTTATCATGCGTTCGGTGAACGAGGAGGGCCGGCTTCGCATCGTTGAAATGATGTGGGAGGTGGTCTATGCCGACGGCCAGATCAACGAGTTCGAGGATAACGTGATATGGCGCGCGGCGGATCTTTTGGGTGTGTCGTCGCGTGACCGGATCGATCTCAAGCACCGCGTGGCCAACCGGGTTCGGGCGCCGGTCGACCGTGGTTCGGATATTGCCGATGTCGCGACATGACGGATTTTTAATATGTTCCGCCCACGTCGACCGCTATAAGCCTTCGAGTGCTGCGATTGAAACGCCGTGTATGCGCGGTCAAACCCCTTCAATCCCTGCGGGTCACTAGCGCGTGACACACAGCTTGCCTAAGGCGGTCTGCTCCCTTGGGAGTCATCCGCTTCTTGCCAACGAACCAAGAGCATCGATTGTGACCGAGCGTGTAACGCTGATTACGGGAGCTTCAGCGGGGATAGGTAATGAACTCGCGCGCGTTTTCGCGGCGAACGGCCATCGCGTCGTCCTGGTGGCGCGGCGCGAGGATCGGCTGACGAAGCTGGCCGACGAAATCATGGCGCTTGGCGGCCCGCGCCCGATGGTGATCCCGTGCGATCTCGAGCAGCCTGATGCGGGCGACAAGATCGAGGCGGCGCTGGCCACGGAAGGCGTCGAGGTCGAGTTCGTCGTCAACAATGCCGGCTTTGGGCTGTCGGGCAATGCGATCGAAATCGATCGGGCCGCGCAGCTCAACATGATCGCGGTTAACATCCGCGCGCTGACCGATCTGTCGTTGCGTTTTGCCGAGAGCCTGATCCGGCATCGCGGCGGCATTCTCAATGTCAGCTCGATCGCGGGCTTTCTGCCGGGGCCGGGGATGGCGGTCTATTACGCCTCCAAGGCCTATGTGCTGTCCTTCACGGAGGCCTTGCGCCGCGAGCTCGCCCCCCGCGGCGTCCGCGTGTCGGTGATTTGCCCGGGTCCGGTGCCGTCGGAATTTCAGGCGCGCGCGGGGGTCAAGCCCGGACTTGATTCGGTCATCCTGAATGTCTCCGCCTCCAACGTCGCACAGTTGGGTTATCGCGGACTGATGGCCAACAAGCGCGCAGTTCTGCCCGGCTTCGGGATCAGGGCCGTGCCAATTCTGCTGCGGCTGTTTCCGCGCGGCTTCATCCTGGCGGCCGTCGGCCGGGTTCAGCTGCGCAAGCGCCGCTAGCACGATCACGATCCGATCGGATCGCGATCTCATCTCCTTGTTCGAGCATGATCTTTTCGGGAAACCGGTTGCCGCCTTTCCGGACCATGCTTTGGGCGCCGGTTCTTGGCCCGCGATTTGCTTTCAGAATCACATGAGGCACACGCGATATTAACGGTCGTTAGGTATGATTCCGGCCGCGTCGCTGCCAACGGAAAAGACCACGAGAACGATGCCGTTCCTGCCGAACGACACTGAAACCGAAGCCCTGCTGCACTTCCCCGGCGTGTCCGGCGCCGCGCCTGCGACGGATGCGGAGCCGCAGCGGCCGGTCCTGGTCGTTCTGCACCAGGAAAGCTCGACGCCCGGCCGTGTCGGCAATGCCCTGCGGGCGCTCGGGCACAGCCTGGATATAAGACGTCCGCGGTTTGGCGACTCGCTGCCTGAAACGCTGGATGATCACGCCGGCGCGGTTATTTTCGGCGGTCCGATGAGTGCGAACGATCTGGACGATTTCGTTCGGCGCGAGATCGACTGGATCGCGGTGCCGCTGCGCGAGCAGCGGCCGTTTCTCGGAATTTGCCTGGGGGCCCAGATGCTGGCGAGGCAACTCGGCGCGAGGGTGGCGCCGCATCCGCAAGGCCGCGCGCAAATCGGATATTACCCGATTAGGCCCACGGCGGCCGGCCATGCGGCCTGTCCGGGCTGGCCGGATCACGTCTATCATTGGCATTGCGAGGGGTTTGAGCTGCCGCGCGGCGCCGAATTGCTCGCCGAAGGAAGTGACTTCCCGGTGGAGGCCTTCCAGTCAGGCCACGCCTTCGGCTTCCAGTTTCACCCCGACGTGACCTACGCGATGATGCATTGCTGGACCACCCGTGGTCACGAGCGCTGCGCACTGCCGGGTGCGCGGGCGCCGCATCAGCACTTTGCCGACCGTGCCGTCCATGACGTTACCGAACGCGCATGGCTGAAGCGGTTTCTCGAGGACTGGCTGGCGCGCGCGCCGATGCTGGCGATGTCGGAAGCCGCGGAATAAGAGTCGATGCGGGAAATGGCGGTTGCGCCGGCCCGAAGGAGATCGCCAAACGTCGCGGCCCGGTTTGTCGGCTTGCCGAGCCGAAGCTCGCGACCGGGATGAACCTGGCCGGCCCGTCTTCGCCCTGCGGGCTACGACGCGGCAGCCTTCGCTCGCTTCGCTACGATCGGTTTGTCGGCTTGCCAAGCCGAAGCTCGCGGCCGGGATGAACCTGACCGGCCCGTCTTCGCCCTGCGGGCTACGACGCGGCAGCCTTCGCTCGCTTCGCTACGATCGTTTGTCGGCTTGCCGAGCCGAAGCTCGCGAAGCGAGCGAAGGCTGGTGGAGCCAGGCGGGATCGAACCGCCGACCTCGTCATTGCGAACGACGCGCTCTCCCAGCTGAGCTATGGCCCCTCTGTGGCCGCCGCGATATCGCGACAGCGGCCAGCAGTCGCCGTCATTTACAATCCGCGCCAAGGTCAAGTCAACCGGCGAAAAATCGTTGTTTTCAGGACTATTTGCCCCGGAAGTTCCCTTGTTTGGCGGGGGATGACCCGATATTTAGCGAGAGGTCGAATCCGCGACCGAACCCGCGAGTAAGCCTGCCATGCGTGCCGTCCTCGATATCGTCCTTATCGTTCTCGATCTTTACGTCTGGCTGCTGATCGCTTCCGCCATTTTGTCCTGGCTGATTGCCTTTAACGTCGTCAATACGCGCAACCAGTTCGTGGCGGCAGTGGCGGAGTTCCTGTACCGGATCACCGAACCGTTGCTGGCGCCGATCCGATCGTTCATGCCCAACCTCGGCGGTCTCGATATCTCACCGATCATCCTGATCCTGATCATCATGTTCCTTCAGAAGGTGATCGTCTATTACATCTATCCCAGCGTCTTCTGACCGAACGCAGGGATTCCAGATGGATGCCCGATAATCCCTGGCGTTATTCCACCCAAGGCATCAGCGTGGCGTTGCGCGTGACTCCACGCGGCGGCCGCGACGATATCGACGGCGTCGAGACGCTCGCCAACGGCCGTCACGTGGTCAAGGTGAGGGTCCGCGCCGTTGCCGAAGGCGGCGAGGCCAATCGCGCCGTCACCGCGGTGTTGGCAAAGGCGCTCGGCGTGCCCAAGGCCAGCGTGCGGGTCCTGTCCGGCATGACTTCGCGCTTCAAGCAGGTCGCGGTCGACGGCGATCCGCAGCGGCTCGGCGAGACGTTGCGGAAGCTTACGGCTGTCGCGCGGCCCAGCGCGCCTGGCGCTCCCTAACCGACCGATAAAGGATTGAGATGACGGCCCGTATCATCGATGGAAAACTCATTGCCGCGGAATTGCGGACCCGCGTTGCCAATGAAGTCGCCCGCGTGCGGCGCGAGCATCAGCTCATCCCCGGGCTCGCCGTCGTGCTGGTCGGCAACGATCCCGCCAGCGAGGTGTATGTTCGCAGCAAGCACAAACAGACCCAGGCCGCCGGCATGGCGTCGTTCGAGCATGTACTGCCCGCCGACGTCGCGCAGCACGATCTGCTGGCGCTGATCGCGCGGCTCAATCGCGATCCGGCCGTGCACGGCATCCTGGTGCAACTGCCGCTGCCGAAATCACTCGACACCGAGGCTGTCATCAACGCCATCGATCCGGCCAAGGATGTCGACGGGCTGCATCCGAGCAATGCCGGGCGTCTCGCCGGCGGGTTGGCGGCGCTGTCGCCCTGCACGCCGCTCGGCTGCATCATCCTCACCAAGAGTGTGCATGCCTCGCTTCAGGGTATGAACGCGATCGTCATCGGCCGCTCCAATCTGGTCGGGCGTCCGCTGGTGCAATTGCTGCTCAATGAAAACGCCACGGTGACGATTGCGCATTCGCGCTCGCGGGAGCTGGCGCGGCTGTGCGCGCAAGCCGACCTGGTTTACGCCGCGGTCGGCAAGCCCGAGATGGTGCGCGGCGACTGGATCAAGCCGGGCGCGACCGTAATCGATGTCGGCATCAACCGGCTGCCGGGCGCCGACGGCAAGACCCGTCTGGTGGGCGATGTCGCCTTCGACGAGGCCGCCGCCGTTGCCGGCGCGATCACGCCGGTGCCCGGCGGGGTCGGCCAGATGACGGTGGCCTGCCTGCTGGTCAACACGCTGCGCGCGGCCTGCGCGATCGCCGGATTGCCCAAGCCCGCTGTTTGAACCCGGCCGAATACGCTTCGGCCGTGCAAATCATCATCATCCCGGTCGGACGCGCAGACGCGTGTCGCGGAATGATGACGGTCTCGTTTTGGCGGCAGGCGCCAGAGCATGATCGGGAAAAGTGAAAAACGGTTTTCCGGAAAAATCATGCTCCAACGAACAGATTAGATCATGATCCGATTCCATATCATCGGAACAAGACCTAGCCTTTCGCCTTGGCGCGCTCGATGCCTTCCATGATCAACTGGTGCGCATCCTCCGGACCGCCCCAGCGCAGCACCTTCACCCATTTGCCCTGTTCGAGATCCTTGTAGTGCTCGAAGAAATGCTCGATCTGCTGAAGCGTGATTTCGGGCAGGTCGCTGTAGGTCCTGATCTTGTCGTAGCGCTGGGTCAGCTTCGACGCCGGCACCGCGATGATTTTCTCATCGCCGCCGGCTTCGTCTTCCATCATCAGCACGCCGACCGGCCGCACCCGCATCACGGCGCCCGGCACGATCGCGCGGGTGTTGGCCACCAGCACGTCGCAGGGATCGCCGTCGCCCGACAACGTATGCGGAATGAATCCGTAATTTCCGGGATAGCGCATCGCGGTATAGAGGAACCGGTCGACCACCAGCGTGCCGGCCTCCTTGTCCATCTCGTACTTGATCGGTTCGCCGCCGACCGGCACTTCAATGATGACGTTGATCTCACGCGGCGGATCCATTCCGATCGAGATAGCGTCAATGCGCATAAATAGCTCCGTTGTTGCTCAAGCACTTGTCTCAGTCAGTACACGATCGCCATGCGCGGGCAAACAGCACGAGGCGTGTGCGCGCATCGGCTCACGCGCCGTTGACTTCCAGCCGACTTCACAGAGAGACCGATTTGCCCCCAGGCGCGCAACCACAGTCGCCACGACCGCGATCAAACGTTGATGATCAAGTCAGGCTTTAGTTGGTCCAGGCAAAGGCAACCTTGTCGAGCGACTTGGGCCCGAACTTTTCCGAGGAGCGCGCCACCATGCGGCCGCCGAGCGCGCGGTAGAACTCCGTCGCCGGATCGTTGTCGGAGAGCGCCCAGATCACCATGCTTTTGAGGCCGCTCTGCACGAGATCGCGCCGCGCTGCGGTGAACAGCCGCCGGCCGAAACCGAGACCCTGAAATTCGGGCCGCAGATAAAGCTCGTAGATCTCGCCTTCGAAATGCAGGCTGCGGGCCCGGTTGCGGCCGTAATTGGCATAGCCCGCGACCTTGTCGCCGAACACCAGCACGCTGACGCGACTGCCTTTGCGGATGGCGCTGTCCCACCACTGCGGACCGCGGCGGTTGATCAGCTTCTCCAGCTCGGCGCCGGGAATGATGCCCTGATAGGCCGAGCGCCAGGCTTCGTCATGGGTGGACGCCACCGCGGCCGCATCTGCAGCTTTGGCCGGCCGTACCTCGATCAGGGTTGTGCTCATGACCCCAATCAAAGCAACTCAGCGCGCCGGCTTCAAGGTCCATCCTTAATTATCGGTTAACTTGTGGATTTTCTGCATCAGTCCGGCCACCGAGTTGTACCGAAAAAGGACAATCGGGGGCCCGAAACGGTCTGGGACGGGTGAATGCCGGACCCTCGGCACCCAAAACCAGAGTTTCGGGGCAGGCCGGTCACGAAAAAATGCGCCAGATTCGATTCGCCGCGGGTAGTGTGCGCGCCGATCGTTTCCTAGCTCACGGCCGTGTCAGGTAAATTAATGAAGTTCTTCAAGGCTGTTTCCGCCCTGGTCGTTCTCGGCGCGCTTTATGCGCAGGGTGCGCACGCCCAGACCCAATTCGGGGCGCAAGGGGCGGAAGGCCAGCCTGACCGGCGGCAGCAATGGCTGGTGCCGTCTCCCGATCCCGACCTCGCGGCCCATGCGCTGCTGTTTCGCCCCGCCGGCGATGGGCCGTTTCCGCTGGCGCTGATCGCGCACAACTCGACGCAAGACGCCGCGCGTCGTGCGCAAATGCCGCAGCCGGAATATCGCGCGCTGGCGACATGGCTGGTGGCGCGCGGCTATGCCGTGCTGGTGCCGGAGCGGCCCGGCCACGGCGCCACCGGCGGCAAATACCTCGAGGACCAGGGTGGTTGCGATGACGCCAATTATTCCCGTGCGGGCTACGCGACCGCGGACTCGATCAAGGCGGCGCTGAGCTATTTGAGCAGTCAACCTTTCATCCGGCCGGGCGGCGCCCTGATCCTCGGGCATTCGGACGGGGCCTGGGGCGCGCTGGCGCTCGCCGGCGAAGATCCGAAAGCGATCGCGGCGATCATCGCGTTCTCACCCGGTCGCGGCGGTCACGCCAATAACCAGCCCGATCAGGTTTGCGCGCCGCGCACACTGATTTCGTCGGCGGGCGAATTCGGCGAGGATGCGCGGGTGCCGGTGACGTGGCTGGTGGCCGGCAATGACAGCTACTTCACGCCCGATCTGTCGCGGCAATTGGCCGACGCATTCCGCGCCGGGGGCGACAAGGTGGATTTTCGCGTGCTGTCGGCGTTCGGCAGCGAAGGCCACGCGCTGGCAGATACCGACGGCGGCGAAAAGATCTTCGGTCCGGCGCTGGAAGCGGTGATCAAGCCGGTCGTCGCATCGAAGTCCGCCCGGAAAAAATGACGCCGGGCGCGTCGAATCCGTGGCCGGACGATGACGTGATTCTCTACGACGGCGTCTGCGTGTTCTGCTCGCGCTGGGTCCGTTTCGTCGCCGCGCGTGATCGCGATCATCGCTTTCGTTTCACCGCGATCCAATCCGGTTATGGCGCACGGCTCGCTCGGGCCTTCGGCATCGACCCCGGCGATCCCGACACCAACGCCGTCGTTCACGGTGGCATCGCCTGTTTCAAATCGGACGCAGCGCTGACGGTGCTTTCGAATCTGCCCGGCTGGGGCTGGGTGCGCGCGCTGCGCGTCGTGCCGAAACCATGGCGCGACGCGGTGTACAGTATGGTTGCTCGCAATCGCTATCGGTTGTTCGGGAAATACGATGAATGCTTTTTGCCGGATGCGAATATGCGGGCGAGGGTGATGGAGTAGCCGGCTATTCGTGAGCAAAACCTCTCCCGCCGCTCGCTCTCCGCTCTCCAGCGCGCCGTGCGCGGTGGAGAAAAAGTTCGGCGCGGTGGCTTCGCCGGCAAAGAACAGGCGGTTGTCGACCGGCGCCGCCAGGATCGCGCGGTCGCCGGCGCGGCCGGGCAGGGCGTGCGAATAGGAGCCGCGCGCGAACGGGTCGTGGGCCCAGCGCAATTCCGCCAGCGGCTTGAGCTTGCGGCGATAGTCATTGCCGAGCAGCGCCACGACCTCGTCGATGGCTTGCGTGGCGAGTGCACCGGGGCCGGCGTTCTCCAGTGCCCGGGCAAAACTGCCGCCGAAATAGCCCTCGATGCAGGGATTTCCGAACGGCCGCAGGTGATAGGCGCCCATCGCGGTGCGCATGGTGGCGCCGCGCAGGCTGCCGTCCTTCGGCAGTTCGCTTTCAACGCCGCGCGGTTCGTCCAGTGCCAGCATCACCTTGTCGGCGAGGCCGAGCGGCAGGCCGCGCGCGGCATCCACCTTTGCCGTCAGCGCGGGACGAAAACGGATCGCCTCGTCGGCGATCAGGTTGGTCGACACCGTGACGATCGCTTTGCCGGCGCTCAGCGTGCCCTGCGTGGTTTCGATCTGCAGTCGCGCGCCGGAATGATCGATCGTGGTCACCGCGCAATTGAGCGCCAGCGGCAGGCTCGCGGCATAGGCCGTGATCAGCGTGCCGTAGCCGTCGCGCAGCCGCCAGTTGATTTCGCTGTCCTCGTAAGCCTCCATGTCGAGCAGCAATTCGACGTCGAGTTCGCAACCGTTGACGTAGCTCGAGATCGCATCGATCATCGGATTCCAGCGATTGCCGGGCTCGAGCAACGTGCTCGCCGCGACATCGCGGCCGGTCAAGGCAGCCTGCTTGCCGGCTAGTTCGGCGCGATCGTAGAACGCGTCCAGCGCCTTGATGAAGTCCTGCCGCTCGGCAGGCGGAAATCCGGTATGGAAACTCTGCTCGCGCCACGGCGGCCGGGTCTTGTCGATTTCGAAATTCAGCTGCTCGGCGATCTTGACGAACCGGTTTTTGTTCGCCGAATGCAGCCATCCGCAGCCGAGGTCGAAGGCGACACCGGGGGCCGCCATGACCGTGTGGCCGCGGCCGCCGACGCGGTCACGCGCTTCCAGCACGATCGTCGAGAGCCCGGATTTTTTCAGCGCATTCGCCGCGCCGAGGCCGGCGGCGCCGGCACCGATGATCGCGACATCAACTTCGGAAGGGAGCGAAGGCATGTGTCACAGCAAATGGTGAGTAGCGAATAGGGTATTGCTTATATGGCGCGTTTGTCGGCCACTCGCCACTCTCTATCCGCCGCTCGCCCGTACTTTACGCCACCGCTTCCTTGGATTTTTCAGCGCGCTTGCGTTCGTTGGCATCAAGGAACTTCTTGCGCAGCCGGATCGACTTCGGGGTCACCTCGACCAATTCGTCGTCCTCGATATAGGCCAGCGCCTTTTCGAGCGTCATCCGGATCGGCGGCGTCAGGCGCACCGCCTCGTCCTTCGCGGTGGTGCGGATGTTGGTGAGCTGCTTGCCCTTGAGGATGTTGATCTCAAGGTCGTTCTCGCGGGTGTGCTCGCCGACGATCATGCCCTTGTAGACCTTCCAGCCCGGCTCGATCATCATCGGGCCTCGGTCTTCCAGCTTGAACATCGCGTAAGCGACGGCCTCGCCCTGGTCGTTGGAGATCAAGACACCGTTGCGGCGGCCCTGGATGTCGCCCTTGTATGAGGCATAGCCGTGGAACAGGCGGTTCATGATGGCGGTGCCGCGGGTGTCGGTCAGCAACTCGCCCTGATAGCCGATCAGGCCGCGGGTCGGCGCGTAGAACACCAGCCGCAACCGGTTGCCGCCGGACGGGCGCATCTCGATCATCTCGGCCTTTCGCTCGCTCATCTTCTGCACGACGACGCCGGAGTGTTCCTCGTCGACGTCGATCACGACCTCTTCGATCGGCTCCTGCCACGCACCGGTGGCCGGGTCCTTTTTCAGCACGACGCGCGGCCGCGACACGCTGAGTTCGAAGCCTTCGCGGCGCATGGTCTCGATCAGGATCGCCAGCTGCAATTCGCCGCGTCCGGACACCTCCATGGAATCCTTGTCGTCGGCCTCGACCACGCGCAACGCGACGTTGCCTTCGGCCTCGCGCAGCAGGCGGTCGCGGATCATGCGGCTCGTGACCTTGTCGCCTTCGGTGCCGGCGAGCGGGGAGTTGTTGACGATGAACGACATCGACACCGTCGGCGGATCGATCGGCTGCGCCACCAGCGGCGTATCGACGGACGGATCGCAGAAGGTGTCGGCGACGGTACCCTTGGTCAGGCCGGCAATCGCGACGATGTCGCCGGCCTCGGCCTCCTCGAGCGGCGTGCGCTCGATGCCGCGGAAGGCGAGGATCTTGGTGATGCGGCCCTGTTCGATCAGCGCCCCGTCGCCATGCAGCACTTTGACGGCCTGGTTCGGCTTGATCGAGCCGGAGGTGATGCGGCCGGTGATGATGCGGCCAAGATAAGGATTGGCCTCGAGGATGGTGCCGATCATGCGGAACGGTCCCTCTTCGACGGTGGGCGGCGCGACGTGGCGCAGGATCAGGTCGAACAGCGGCTGCATGCCGGCGTCCTGCGAACCGTCCGGGCGATCCGCCATCCAGCCTTGCTTGGCCGAACCGTACAGGATCGGGAAATCAAGCTGCTCCTCGCTGGCGTCGAGCGCGGCGAACAGGTCGAACACTTCGTTGATGACTTCGGTCGGCCGCGCGTCGGGACGGTCGACCTTGTTGATGACGACAATCGGCTTCAGGCCGACCTTGAGCGCCTTCGACACCACGAATTTGGTTTGCGGCAGCGGGCCCTCGGCGGCGTCCACCAGCACCAGCGCGCCGTCCACCATGTTGAGAATGCGCTCGACCTCGCCGCCGAAATCGGCGTGGCCGGGGGTGTCGACGATGTTGATGCGGGTATCCTTCCACTGCACCGAAGCCGCCTTGGCCAGGATCGTGATGCCGCGCTCGCGCTCGAGGTCGTTGGAATCCATCGCGCGCTCGACGACGCGCTGGTTATCCCGGTAGGTGCCGGACTGCTGCAGCAGGCGGTCGACCAGCGTGGTCTTGCCGTGGTCGACGTGGGCGATGATGGCGACGTTGCGAAGGTTCATGGCTATTCTTCTGGCTCGGACCATGGCTGGAGCGCGATCTCGACGGAAAACCGGGACCGACTTTTCCGGATCGCACTCGAAAACCTGGAATTCGACGGGGCGTACTCGGCCCAAAAAGGAAGCCCGGCCAAAAGGACCGGGCACACCTTGCTCGTTGCGGCGCAATATAGTCAGAAATCGCCGAAAAACAATGCGTTGTTTGCGATTTGGTTAGCTGAATTTCGCCGCAAACCCGGCGCCCGTCAGGAGCCCTGATTGTCGCCGGCGGGGTAGACTCCGCGCAGCACTTCCTCGAAGTGGTTTTTGACCGATTCGTTGCAGAGGCAGGCTCTTAGGCGCAGCCCCTCGGGGTTGCGCACCACGATCGATCCGCGCCGGGTCTCCAGGATGCCTTCGGCCTTGAAGACCTGAATGACGCGGCTGGTGTAACTGCGGCCGACGCCCAGCAGCGTTGCGAGCTGTTCATGCGTCAGCGGAACCGTGGTGTCGCCGTCGGAGCGTTCCATGGCCGACACGATCCATTTGGCGGTGCGCTGCTCGATCGAATGGATCGCATTGCAGGCCGTCGACTGGAATATCTGCGCCAGCATGCAGTCGGCGTAGCGCGCGAAAACGTTGCGAAGGGTCGACGACCTGGCTTTTGCCGCCTCCAATTTGCCGATCGGAAGGCGCATGAAGGGGCCGCCGAACTTGACCACGATGCGGGTATAGGCCGGCAGGTAGCCTTCGCTGACAATGCCGCCGACGGCGCCTTCGCGTCCGACCAGGATGGTCTCGACGTCGCGGCCATCCTCGTTGGCGACCATGTAGGTCGCAAGGCTCGGGCCGCAGGGAAAGTGGACCACGTCGACCGCGTCGCCGGGATTGTACAGCAACTCGTTGGCGCCGGCCTCCTCAGGTGCGAGGTGAGGAGCAATCAAAGCGAAATCATTACTGTTCAACCACCGCAAAAGGTTGTTGAGCGGCCGTTCGCTACCACCGGTGGTCTGCAAATTCGGCGCGGGCATTGCGAGGTTCCCAGGTTCCCGCACACGATAGCCGATCTTATTTGAATTTTGTGTGCACAAGTGAACAGACAGGGTCGCGGGCTTATGGTCGGTTTCACCCGTGGAACCGGCTGCGGCGCAATCAAGGCCTCGGTGACGGCGGCCCATTCATTCTTACAAATTACAACCGCACCCGGCCGAACATGGAACCCGCTTCTTCCGGCACGCTTGCCGTCCCCGCTGATGTGTTGGTTGTCGAAGACGACCCCATTATCGCCCTCCATTTCGAGGATACGATTTTGGAGTTGGGGGTGAAGAGCGTGCGGTGTGCCGCCAGCGTGGCGGCGGCGCTGGCGATGATCGCCGATCGCGTCCCGGAATTCGCGCTGCTCGATGTCGGACTGGTGCGCGAAAAAAGCTTCGCGATCGCCGAACGGCTTGAAGCGCTGAAGATACCGTTTGCCTTCGTGACCGGCTATGCCGCCGACGTCGGGGTGCCCGCAAACTTCTCGAACCGGCCAAGGTTACCCAAGCCGTTTTCGAGCGAGGCGCTCGGCGCTTTGCTGAACAATCATGCCGGCGGTCTCGCCAACTCCTGATCCGGCCGAGATATCGCGCGCTTCACATTCGTCGCAGCAGCGCCGGCGCTGGTGCATCGGCGGTTCGAGAACGGCGACAGGGATCGGCTCGCCGCACTTCTTGGCGCGCTTGCGTCGGTCGTTATCAGTTGACGCACACTTTACTGAATCCTGGGATCCAGCGTCGTCGACCACAACGCCACGTCGGCACGATCCCGCAACGTCACCGTCATGCGGCCGGTCGCGCCTTCGATCTGGACGTGGCCAAAGAACTGCATGCCTTCCGACGGCGGCAGGTTTTGCTTGGCGCCCGGCGCCTTGATGAACCTGACCTCGGGGCCGAAGGTGTTGTCGAGTTCGTTCGGTCCGAAGGTCCCGGCGTGGAACGGCCCAGCGACGAATTCCCAGAACGGCTCGAACTCCTGGAATTGCGCCTTGTCGGGGTTGTAGTAATGCGCCGCGGCGTAATGCACGTCCGCCGTCAGCCACACGGTGTTGGCGATCCCCGCGGTCTTGATGAAACGCAGCACGTCGGCGATCTCGAGTTCGCGGCCGCGCGGCGGCCCATCGCCTTGTGCAAACGCCTCCGAGCCCTTCCGGTTGGTCGCGTCGTCATAGACGATCAGGCTCAGCGGCATGTCGGAGGCAATCACCTTCCAGGTGGCGCGCGAGTTCAGCAGCCCGCGCTTCAGCCAGGCGAGCTGATCGGGCCCGATGAAATAGGCGTCGGGGCCATAGCTGGTCTGCAGGTTGGGGCCGTTGCCGCCGCGATAGCTGCGTTCGTCCAGCATGAACACGTCGAGATGCGGACCATAATTGAGGGTGCGGTAGACCCGGCCGGGTTCGACGATGCTTTCACGCATCGGATACATCTCGTGGAACGCGCGCGAGGCGCGCGCGGCGAGCAGGGTAATGTCGCGCTCCTTGTAGGCGGCAGGCAGTTGCTTCGAGATCGACCAGTTGTTGGTGACCTCGTGATCGTCCCACTGCACGAAGATCGGCACTTCGGCGTTGAATGCACGGACATTGTCGTCGAGGAAATTGTACTTGTGCGCGGCGCGGTACTCGTCGAGCGTTTCGGCCACCTTGGCCTTTTCCGGAATCGTGACGTTCTTCCAGACCTTGCCGTCGGCCAGTTTCACCTCGGCCGGGATAACGCCGTCGGCGTAAATGGTGTCACCGGAATGCAGCAGGAAATCCGGGCGGTGTTTACGCATCGCCGCGAAGGTGACCATGCCGCCGTCGTCGGGATTGATCCCCCAGCCCTGTCCGGCGACGTCGCCGCCCCAGACGAAACTGACGTCGCGCCGATCCGCCGGCGCGGTGCGGAAGCGGCCGACGACCGGTTCACCCACGATGTCGGTATGCGACAGGTCGCGGAAGCGGACGCGATAGAAGATATCCTGTCCGGCGGGCAGGTTCTCCAGCAGCATCTTGGCGGTGAAGTCGCTCTCCGGCAGCGCCGCGATCGGCGGCAGCGCACGCGCATTGGCGAAGGACTCGGTGGTGGCGACCTCGACCATCATTTGCGAGGGCCGGTCGGCCCGCGACCACACCACGCCGCCATCGGTGCCGACGTCGCCGGATTGCACGCCATGGCTGATCTGCGGGCGATCGGCGGCCCGGCTGAGATAGGGCATCGCAAGCGTGCTGAAGCCGGTCGCGGCGGCGGTGGAAAGAAAGCGCCGGCGCGAAAGTCCGCGCGACGCGAAGCGAGAAATCTTGATCGTCATGGCAAATCTCCCAACCGACCCAAGGATGCGCTGTAGGCCTTACAGGCCTAGGAAGATTATGTGACGAAGCGATTACAGAAACCGCCGTCTACAGCGTTCCCGCCGTGCGGAACTGGACGCCCGCCCGTTGCGGACTTTGCGGCGTGCTGGTCAGCATCGTCCGGCGGTCGGCGACGGCGGTGTGGAACTGTTGTAGCGCGATGTTGAACGCCGTCAGCGCGCCGGCTTCGATGACGCCGTGCTCGAAGCACCGCAGGGTGTCGCGAAGCATATCGTCCGCCTCGGCCTGCATCCGGTCGAGCTCTTCGCTCGAATTGCTGCGTCGCGCCGCCGCCAGCATTTCAAGCAACCGCTCGCGCGTGGAGGCATTGATGCTGCGCTCGTCCTTCTTCAGATAGCCGGCGAACCACGCGCCGGCCGAGCCCATCGCCGACAGGCCCATCAGAGCCCACCAGATAAAATCGCCGTAGCGATCGAGGAAGGTTTTTTCTTCGCCGTCGACAAAGGCCGCGGCGCCGGGGTGCACCGGGATCGCGGCGTCCTTGTCGGTATCGGGGGTTTCGATTTTCGCCGCCAGCGGGAATTCCGTCATCACCGATTGCCGGATCGCGAACAACTGCCGGGTGAAGGCGGCGATGGTCGATTCCGGCAAATCCTTGCGCGCGACGATGTGATGGGAGAAGCTGATGGTCTTCACCTCTTCGTCCGGTCGGTCCGGCGAACCACCGAACGTGCCGGCGGGGATCTCGGATGCTTCGTAGGTCGGGTGGTTCTGCGCGATCGCTTCGGCCGAATCGATCGCCAGGAACGTCGGGCTGCCGCCGTCATGCGTCGATGCGGCGATCGCATCCGCCGTGATCTTGCTGTTGACCGGACCGGCGGCCAGATAGGCATCCGCCTTCTGGCTCCGGATCGCGTCGGCGACTTCGTTGACCGGAAACTGCACGATATCGACCTTGGCCGGATCAACGCCGTATTGCTGCAGGATCACCTTGAGCAAGCCTACATTGGCCTGGGTGCGGCCGACGACGCCGATGCGGCGGCCGGCGAGCTGTGGAATCTTGGTGATCTTCGAGCCGGCCTTCTTGTTCCTGCCCTTCGCGGCCGCCGGCACCCACAACACCGCGACGTTCTTGCGCAACGTCGCCACCGCCTGCGCGTTCTTCGGCACGTCGAGGTCGCCGCGGATGATGGCGAGGTCGACCTTGCCGTCAGCCAGCGCCTGTGCGCTCGCGGTCGCGCTATCGGTCTGCACCGGGCGTAAACGAATGTGATTGTGCGTTTGGCTGAAAGCCTGTGTCAGCGCCTGCACCACCTTGACGTCATCGCTGTTGGCGGGGCCGACCGCTATTCGCAAGGTCACCGGCCGCATCGAGAAGTAATAGGCGCCCGCCAGCGTGCCGACGATGGCAAGAATCCCCGCCAGCACGACGAACATCAGCCGCCGCTTTGCCGGAGGTGGCGACAGCGGCTTCGGTGGCTCGGCGGAGTCGCGGCCCAAGGTCATTGATCCAGCAATCGCTCGAGAGTCAATTACGTGCTGCCACTGCGGGTACGCTAACATTGTAACAAGATTCCGGCCAGCGCGCGGGTTGCTGCTGTAGCATGGTTACCGGCCCGGATCGGGGACCCCGCGCTGTTCTTCAGCGTTAGCCAGAAGTTGGTCGGAAACAGGAGCATATTATGGCGGAGCGGCTGTCAGCGGAGGCACGAAACCAGGCCCTCAGGGGTCTGCCGGGGTGGGCGGATACCCCGGGCCGCGAGGCGATCGGAAAAACCTTCACCTTCAAGGATTTCAATGAGGCCTTCGGTTTCATGACGCGCGTGGCGCTGGCGGCCGAAAAAAGCGATCACCACCCCGAATGGCGCAACGTCTACAAGACGGTGGAGGTAATTCTGGCCACGCACGACGCCGGCGGCGTTACCGCCCGCGACATCGCCTTGGCCAAGGCCATGAACGCGATGGCGGCCCAGCTCGGCGTGGCCTGAGCGGCTCGCACGACCTTGTAACTGCGGCACCCATACCCAGTTTTACGGAGCCGGTTGCGGCACGTCACCGCAACTGTCATGACGGAGGGAGCCCGGCCGATGGCAGCCGAACATACCATGGGGTTCAAGCCGGCCGAAAAGCTGGCCAGAGACCGCGAGAGTGTGCGCAGGCAGTTCTGGATCAAGCTGAAGCGGGTGGTGGCACACCTTCCGTTCGCGGAGGATTTGGTCGCCGCTTTCTATTGCGCGTTCGATAAGCGGACGCCGCGCCACGTGCAGGCGACGCTGCTCGGCGCCATTGCCTATTTTATCCTGCCGTTCGACTTCGTCCCCGACATGCTGCCGGTGCTCGGTTTTACCGACGACGCGGCGGTGTTGGCCACCGCGATCAGGCTGGTGACCACGCACATCACGCCGGATCATCGCGAGGCCGCGCGCGCTGCTCTAAAGCGTGAAACCGACCCCGCCGATACGACAGACTGATTCGGCGGGCGTCGGAACGCACCCTTCGCGATGATTGCCCGATCTTCACGGTCGAGCAGAGGGGTGCGAGAAGCCCGCGGAACAGCTTATCGCGGCTGCACCGCCGGCGCCGGTCTCGTCTGGGCCTTGGCGTTTTGCGAAGCTTCCCACGCCTGGAATTGTTTGAACAACACTTCCTTGTCGTCGGCCGTCTGCAGCTTTGCCGCGGCCGGATTTTGCTTCAGGAACGCCTCAAATCGTTCGCGCGTCACGGGCTCGACGCCGTGCTTGTCGAGCCACTCCTGGGCCGGACGAAAACGCGTCCAGCCGGGCAGCGGCGCGGCGAGCGAAACCTCTTTCCATTTCGGATGGAACGGCGGCTTCTGGAACTGCGGGAACTTTGTGAAAAAAGCATCCACGAACAAAGTAAGCTTCCGATAGCGGTCGCTCTTCGGTGCCCAATTATAGGCCGCAAGCGCCGCGGGTACCGCGATGGTGTCGACCGGTGGTTCGTCCTTGGCGATCAAATTGGGATAGTCCGCCGAGGTGAGGGTGGCCGGGAGATAGTCGCCCTGCAATTGCTTGGGATAGTCCACCGTGACCAGGTGAAACCGGCCGTCATTGTTGAAACTGCTGACCGACTTGTAAGGCTTGCCGCCGACCACAACCACGGCGTCGATGCCGCGACCGGCCTGCATGCGCTCCATCGCGATCCGCTGTTCGACATAGACGAAATTCGCCTTGATCCCGAGCCGTTCGAACACCGTCAGCGCGGTTACGAAAGTGCTGCCATTGGGAAGGTCGACGCTGACGGTCTTGCCTTCGAGGTCCTTTAAGTTGTGGATCGACTTCGGCGCGATGACCTGCATCTCTTCGTTATAAAGCTTGGTGATGTAGGTAAACTGTCGCTTGATGTCCTTTGCGAAGCCCTTCCGCTCAAGATAATCGAGCGTGTCGACGCGCACGATGCCGATATCGACGCCTTGCAGAAAGAGAATGTCGGCAACGCTTTGCACCGAGCCGCGGCCGACGATGGGAAGCACGCGCAGCTGGTTGCCGTCGTCGAGCACGGAAGCCAAGTCGGCGCCGAACTGAACATAGGTGCCGCCGATGGTGCCGGAGATCAGCGTCACGGTGTTTTCATTCAGGGCGCGCTTGGTCGCGGCCGAGCCGAACTGAAAAATCGCCTTGAGACTGTCGCTGACCTTGGCCGGGTCATAGTCGTTGTCTTCGGCCCGTGCCACCAAGCCGCAAGTCATCGTAATGGCGAATACTGCCATGGCTATCAAACGACGCATTTTTTCCCTCAAAGGTGTGAAATCAGTTTTGCATCTGGGCGAGGCGCTGCTGCGCTTCGGCCGATCCGAGTTCGGCCGCCTTCTGGTACCAACTGCGCGCCATGACGGGATCCGGGGTGATGCTGCGCATATCCGCTGGTCCCAACACCGCCGGATCGTAGGTCTGCGCCAGAAGCAGCGCGGCTTTCGCTTCACGCGCGCTCGCGGCGCGCTCGAGCAGCAAACGCGCGGACGCGATATCGCCGACGTCGATCAGGCCCTTTGCCCTCTTCAGCAAGGCAGTGAGTTCGTCGGGATCGATACGCCTCGGCGGCGGCGGAGCCGGAGCTAGTGCCGCCTGCGGCTGCTTGATGTCCGGCTGGCTTAGCTGAGGCGGAGCTTGCGGTGCAGGCTGGCTCTGAAGCGCGGTTTGAAACGCGCTGGCAATGGCCTCACGCGTCGGAGCCGCGGTCGTCACCCGTGCCGGCGCCGTCGGCGGCGTACGATCAGCGACAGGCGCCCGGTCGGTCGCGACGGTCTCGACAGCCGGCGCCGACGAGCGGCCGAACGCGGTGGAAAAGGTCGGCAGTATCGCCGCGAGAGAAGCACTCGCCTTGTCGACGAGGCCGCTGCGATCTTCCAGGGACAGAAATGCGAAAGCGGCGGCGGCACCCGCCACGGCGAGAATGCCGGTCTTCAGGATCCGGCGGGAAACGACCTTTTTGGCTTCGCGGCGATCATTTTCCCAAGCCTCTTGCCGCTCCCAATCTTCTTCGGGTCCCCAGGCCACATTCCGGCGGTCGTTTTCCCAAGCGTCTTCCATCGCCCGTTGTCTGGCCTGATCGGCGAGACTGGAAAGAAACAACGGAACGGACTCATCCGGAGGTGCGTTCGTGTTCGCGGCGCGTGATCGTGCGTATCGATACGGTGCAAATCGAGGATCGTTGATATCCTCCTCGAATCCGTCGGCTCTCGGTTCTTCCGAGGAGCCATATTTCCTTGGTTCCATTGATGCCTCCACAAACGCAACAATCGGGCATCTCTGGTATTAAATTCCTATTATTATTAGTTAAACCAGAGTGCCCGTTACTACCTATTAATTCGCATCGCAAATCGGCCCAAAAAACGACGGCGGCCGGTGGCAATTAGGAGATTCTTTGGTTTAATTGTGGCAAGTAGCGGGCGGTTTAATTTCCTGCAAATTAAATAAGCGATAAACGGGGGTTTGGTTCCCTGTTTCCGTTCGCTCAGGGATGCAGGATGACCTTGCCCATCGCCTTTCGATCCGCCAATATTTTCAATGCTTTAGCGGTTTCATGGAGCGGGAACGTGCGGTCCACGTGCGAAGATATTTTGCCTTCCGCGGTCCAGTTCACGAGTTTTTGTAGATTGGTGCGATTCTTGTCCGGATTAAGTCGGGCCCAGGCGCCCCAGAATACGCCCCGGATATCGCATCCCTTTAATAGGGCGAGGTTAAGCGGCATTTTTGGAATATCGCCGGCGGCAAATCCGATAACTAGGAACCGGCCTTCCCAGGCGATCGAACGCAGCGCGGCCTCCGCGTAGGCGCCGCCGACCGGATCGAAAATGATGTCGACTCCCTTGCCGCCGGTAAGCCGCCGCAGGCCCTCTTTCAAATCTTCCTTTGCGTAATTGAGACCGAGTTCCGCGCCGTGCGCCTTTGCGAACTCGAGCTTCTCCTCGGACGACGCGCAGGCGATCACCTTCAGGCCCATCAGCTTGCCGAGTTCGCACGCCGCGAGCCCGGTGCCTCCGGCCGCACCGAGCACGGCCAGCGTTTCGCCCGGCTTGAGGCTGGCGCGGTCTTCCAGTGCATGCAGCGCGGTGCCGTAGATGATGATGATTTCGGCGGCGCGGTCGAAATCCAGGTTGTCGGGAATCTTGACGATCGAGTTCGCCGGCAGCGCGATCTTTTCTCGTGCACCGTTATGTCCGCACGACGCCACCACACGATCGCCGACTTTGAGATCGGTAACGCCGGCGCCGACGCTTTCGATCACGCCGGCGACTTCGGCAGCCGGCGAAAACGGAAACGGCGGCTTGATCTGGTATTTGCCCTGGATCATCAGCAGGTCGAAAAAATTCAGCGCCGCCGACTTGATGGCGATCACGGCCTGGCCCGGCTCGGCGACGGGATCGGGAATGTCGGCGAGGACCAGATCGTCGGGACCGCAATATTGCGAACACAGAATGGCTTTCATCGAGGCACCTGCTTTTGGAAGCTTATCATTGCACAATGGACGCAGTCCGCTTCATGCCGGATTTGACGCCGGGCTACAATCTGATTCGGATAGCGTCGTCGTGCGGCCGAGGCCGAGCCTTCGGTGATTCCGGCGCGAGCGAAGGATTGAAACGATGTTTGAAAAAGGCCTGCTGGCGGGAAAACGCATCTTGATCACGGGCGGCGGCTCCGGGCTCGGCGCGGCGATGGGCCGCCGTTTCGTCGAGCTCGGCGCCGACCTGACCATTTGCGGTCGCCGGCTTGAATTGCTGGAGGCGACCGCCGAGCAGCTGCGCCGCGAATTCGGCGGCAAGGTTGCCGCAGTCAGATGCGACATCCGGGACGGCGCGCAAGTCGAGGCCATGGTCGACGCGATTTGGCGGGAGGCGCCCATCGACGTGCTGGTCAACAACGCCGCGGCAACTTTCATCGCGCAGACCGAGCATCTGTCGTTTCGCGCGGCCGATGCGATTCTCGCGCCCACCCTGCACGGCACGATGTACTGCACGCTTGCCGTCGGCCGGCGCTGGATTGAAGCCCGGCACAAGGCCGTCGTACTGAGCATCCTGTCGACTTCAACGATTACCGGGCGCGCCTTCACGGTGCCGTCGGCCATGGCGAAGTCGGCTATCCTGGCGATGACCAAAAGCCTTGCGGTGGAGTGGGGACCAAAGGGCATTCGCACCGTGGCGATTGCGCCCGGCGTGTTTCCGACCGCGGGTGCGGCGGGTCAACTTCGGCCCGAGGGGCGCGACCAGGGCTGGGCCTCGCGGAATCCGCTGGGGCGCACCGGGGAACATCGCGAACTCGCCGATCTCGCGAGCTTCCTGATCTCGGATGGCGCAGGCTACATCAACGGCGAGATGGTGGTGCAGGACGGCGGCGCGCATCTGCGCAGTTCCGGCGCCGAAGATCTGTTGCAGTGGACCGAAGCGCAGTGGGAAAGCCAGCGCGCAGGCCGCGCGAAAAGTTGAAGGCGAGCCGCACCGCAGTTATCCGGCGCATTCACCGGAAATTCGCGGCGTCCACGATCCCAACCCGTAAGTGCCTTCCCAAAAAGACACTTTCCGGCTATCCATCGACGACATGACACTGGCATGCCGGGCCATCTTCAGGTCACAATGATGAGGGAACGAGATTCGGTGATGTCCGTGCGGCGAATTCCTGCAATCCTGATTGCGAGTGTGCTGGTGTGCGGGGTTGCGATCCCGGCACTGGCGCAGAGCGTCGCGCCAAAGGCTCCGGCCAAGCCGCCCGCGGCGAAATCGGAGGCCAAGCCGGAACCGAAGCCCGCGGTCGCGGGGAGCGCGGAGCCGACTTTGATCGGCCAGTTCGGTACCTGGGGAGCTTATACCGCGACCCCGAACGGCAAGAAGGTATGTTTCGCGCTCGCCAAGCCGGCATCATCGAAAACCAACCCGCCGAATTGCCCGCGCGATCCCGCTTATGCTTTCGTCTCCACGCGCCCGGCGGAAAAGGTCACCAACGAAGTGTCGGTCATGATCGGCTACACCGTGAAGCCGGGCTCGGAATCGACGCTCCAGGTCGGCGGCGCCAGCTATTCGATGTACACCCAGGGCGACGGTCTCTGGATCAAGAACGCGGCCGAGGAAGAGCGGATGGTCGATGCCATGCGCAAGGCAGCCGATGTCGTGGTAAAGGCGGTGTCGGCGAAGGGCACCGAAACCACCGATACGTTCTCGACCAAGGGTCTTTCCCAGGCGCTCGACAAGCTGGCGCAAGACTGCCGGCGCTGACGCCGTCGCATTTGTCATCTCGGATGTTATATAGGCGGTGCGGAAACGGGCTTCGTAGCCGGGCCGCGGTATCTAATAATACCCGGCTACAGCGCAGACAAGTGTACGTAGCCTGCGCCAAAACCGGGTATTACGCCCCGGCGCGACGAATTGAATCGAGATGTCCTACGCGACAGAAACCTATGGTCACGTGATGCAGACGACCGTCGAAGCACCCGAGGCGACAGCGCCTTTGGAAAAGATCGCAAGCGAGACCTACCAGCCGCCGGCGAAGCCGTCGCTGGTCGGGCTATCGCGCGCGGAGATCGCGGAGCGACTGGGTGAAATCGGCGTCTTGCCGGCCCAACGCAAGATGCGGGTGCAGCAGCTGTGGCACTGGATGTATGTCCGCGGCGTCAAGTCGTTCGACGAGATGACCAGCATATCGCGCGACATGCGGGCGCAACTTGCGCAGCATTTCACGGTTGCCAGGCCCGAGGTGGTCGCCGAGCAGATTTCCAACGACGGCACCCGCAAATGGCTGTTGCGTTTGCCGAGCGGCGACGCGGTGGAGAAGGCGCATGAAGTCGAGTGCGTCTATATTCCGGAAACCGACCGCGGCACGCTGTGCGTCTCCTCCCAGGTCGGCTGCACGCTGAATTGCTCGTTCTGCCATACCGGGACGCAGCGGCTGGTGCGCAATCTCACCGCCGGCGAAATCGTCGGCCAGATCATGGTGGCGCGCGATCGCCTCAACGACTGGGCCGACCGCGACACCCCGACCGGCAGCCGGCTCGTCACCAATGTGGTGATGATGGGCATGGGCGAGCCCTTGTATAATTTCGATGCCGTGCGCGATGCGCTGCTGATCGTCGGCGACAATGAAGGCATCGGCATTTCCCGCCGCCGCATCACGCTGTCGACCTCGGGCGTGGTACCGAACATCGTGCGCACCGGCGACGAAATCGGCGTCATGCTGGCGATCTCGCTGCATGCGGTGCGGGATGAACTTCGCGACGAACTGGTGCCGCTGAACCGGAAATATCCGATCGCCGAATTGCTGCAGGCCTGCCGCGATTATCCGGGTTCGTCGAACGCGCGGCGCATCACCTTCGAATATGTGATGCTCAAAGGCGTCAACGATTCGCTGGAGGATGCGAAACTGCTGGTCAAGCTGCTGAAGGGGATTCCGGCCAAGATCAACCTGATCCCGTTCAACCCGTGGCCCGGCACGCGCTATGAGTGCTCGGACTGGGAACAGATCGAAAAATTCTCGGAATATATCTTCAACGCCGGCTATTCCTCGCCGGTGCGTACGCCGCGCGGCCGCGACATTCTCGCCGCCTGCGGCCAGCTCAAATCCGAAACCGAGAAACTGTCGGCGCGCGAGCGCCAGGCGCTGCGCGCGATGGCGATGACGGATTGAAGCTGATGACGCGACTGAAAGGCGTCATTGCGAGGAGCAGTCGCGACCAGGCAATCGAGCCCTGCCCGTATCCCCGGATTGCTTCGCTTGCGCTGGCAATGACGATGATCCCGGATTGAACTCATGGCGCTGATCGGCCGGCTGTTCGTCATCCTGTTCGGATTTCTCGCCGCCTGCCTGGTGGCGGGCATGATCGTGGTCTGCGCGGTGCTGTTTCCGGAATTCAGCGATCTCGGCAGCGGCCCGATCGATTCCGGCGCGTTGAATATCGTAATCGGATTCGGCTTCATCTTTGTCAGCGGGTTCGCGCTGTTGCCGGCGATGATCGTGGTGCTGATTACCGAAGCCTTTTATGTGAGGGGCTTGCTGACCTATGCCATCGGCGGTGGCCTGATCGGTCTCGCCTGCTATCTCGGCCTGGTCCCGTTCGATCCGGCAACGCTTCGTTTCGAGGGCATCGTCCGCCGTCACCTCGAAATCATGACCGGCGCCGGCATCGTCGCCGGCGTGGTGTACTGGATGATCGCCGGCCGCAATGCCGGCGCATGGCGGCAGCCGCGTCCCCGACACCTGCCGCCGCCACCGCTGCCATCGCAGTCCCGTCCACCGGGGTGAAATGAACGTATCTCCTGCTTCCTCTTGCGCAAGCGGCGAGAGAAACGTTCAAGCCTTTTCATCCCAAATCGCCTCGGCTAAACCCCGCGCCATGAACCGGACCGGACTTTTCATCGCACTGTCGATCACGATCGTGATCGGGCTTCTGTTTGGGATTTACCCCGAACTCGATCTGAAACTTGCCGCGCTGTTTTACGATCCGGCGACGCGAATATTTCCATTGAAGCTCGATGCCGTTGCCGCTTTCGCGCGCGATGCGGCGATGTGGATCGCGTGGGGACTTGCGCTACCGGCGATCATCGCGCTTGCGATCAAGCTGGTACGGCCGGACCGGCCGCTACTGATGTCCGGGCGCGCGGTCGCGTTCCTGCTGGTGACGTTGTTTCTTGCCGCGGGCGTGCTCACCAATCTCGGCTTCAAGAGTCATTGGGGCCGCCCGCGTCCGGTCGTGGTCACGCAATTCAGCGGGCCGCAGGAATTCGTTCCGTGGTGGGATCCCCGCGGCAGCTGCACCCGAAACTGCTCCTTTTTCTCGGGCGAAGGCGCCACTGCGTTCTGGACCTTTGCGCCCGCGGCGCTGACGCCGCCGGCGTGGCGGCCGCTGGCCTACGTCGCGGCCACGCTGTTCGGCGTGATTACCAGCGTGCTCCGGATGGCCTTTGGTGGTCATTTCTTTACCGATGTCGCGACCGCCGCGCTGGTGACGTTTCTGGTGATCTGGCTCGCCCACGGCTACATCTACCGCTGGCCGCGCACCCGCCTCACCGACGAGGGTGTCGACGCCGCGCTGACGCGATTTGCATGGCCCGGGTACCGGCTGCGGCAGCGCTGGCGCGGCCGTGAGGTGGGGCCGGCGCCGTCGGTGCGGGCGACTTCATAACGTCCGCCGCTATTAAACGCGTGCCCCTCGGCGCGAAATTTGATATTCGCGCATTCGGGCCACGAGCGGCGTTAGGGTTTTGATCGATTGGATGTTCTATGAGTACGATTTTGAAAAGCCTGCCCAAAGGGGAAAAAGTCGGCATCGCCTTCTCGGGCGGTCTCGACACCAGCGCGGCGCTGCTGTGGATGAAGCAAAAAGGCGCCCGGGTTTTCGGCTACACCGCCAATCTCGGCCAGCCTGACGAGACCGATTACGACGAAATTCCACGCAAGGCCCTGGAATACGGCGCCGAAAAAGCCCGTCTCGTGGATTGCCGCACGCAGCTGGTGCACGAAGGTATCGCCGCCATCCAGTCCGGGGCCTTCCACATCTCTACCGGCGGCGTCACCTACTTCAACACCACGCCTCTCGGCCGTGCCGTGACCGGCACGATGCTGGTCGCCGCCATGAAAGAGGACGGCGTCAACATCTGGGGCGACGGCTCCACGTTCAAGGGCAACGATATCGAGCGCTTCTACCGTTACGGGCTGCTGACCAACCCCAATCTCAGAATCTACAAGCCTTGGCTGGACCAGCAGTTCATCGATGAGCTGGGCGGCCGCGCTGAAATGTCGGCATTTCTGGCGGCCCATGGCTTCGGCTACAAGATGAGCGCCGAAAAGGCCTATTCGACCGACAGCAATATGCTCGGCGCCACCCACGAGGCCAAGGATCTCGAGCATCTCGACAGCGGCATCCAGATCGTCAACCCCATCATGGGCGTGTCGTTTTGGCGGGACGACGTTAGCGTCAAGGCCGAGAAGGTCGTCGTGCGTTTCAACGAGGGACAGCCGGTCGCGTTGAACGGCCAGACGTTCACCGATCCGGTCGCGTTGTTTCTCGAGGCTAACGCCATCGGCGGTCGGCATGGCCTTGGCATGAGCGACCAGATCGAGAACCGCATCATCGAGGCAAAGAGCCGCGGCATTTATGAAGCGCCCGGCATGGCGCTGCTGCACATCGCCTACGAACGTCTGCTCACCGGCATCCACAACGAAGACACCATCGAGCAATACCGGATCAGCGGCATGCGCCTCGGCCGGCTGCTCTACCAGGGACGCTGGTTCGATTCTCAGGCCCTGATGCTGCGGGAAACCGCCCAGCGCTGGGTGGCGCGGGCGATCACCGGCGAAGTTGCGCTCGAGCTGCGCCGCGGCAACGACTATTCGATCCGGAATACCGAGAGTCCCAACCTGACCTATCGGCCGGAGCGGCTGAGCATGGAGAAGGTGGGCGATGCGGCGTTCACGCCGGCCGACCGCATCGGCCAGCTCACCATGCGCAACCTCGATATCGCCGATAGCCGCGCCAAACTGGATATCTATACCGACTCCGGGCTGCTATCGACCGGTGAAGGTTCGCACATCTTCAGGCTCGACAGCGACAAGAGCTGAACGGCGCAAGCACGCGCTTGACGCGCATGTCGCAAGGGCCCCTCGCGACGGCGGACAATTGGTAGATTTCAACGAGATGGCCGGGATTGCTCCCGGCCATCGGTTTTCGATTGAAGGATGCCTCACCGCGGCGGTGCGGTGCCCGGAGGCGGGGGCGGCAGCGCAGCCACGCCGCCGTTGAGCAGCGGCGTGATGCGGCGGATGGTGACGCGCCGGTTGATGCGGCTCGGCCCGTCGGTCTGCTCTTTGAGATATTGCGAGCCGTATCCCTGCGACGTCAGGTTTTCCGCCGGTACCCCGAATTGCTGTGTCAGCAGTTCGGCGGCGGATTCGGCGCGCCGGTCCGACAGCGACAGATTGTCGACGTCGTTGCCGACCGCGTCGGTATGGCCCTCGATCAGGAACACCTCGCGCGGGTTGCGCTGGATCGCCCGGTTGAGACCGTCCGCGATCGACTGCAGGCGCGCCGCCTGGTCCTGCGGAATCTCCCACGAGCCGGTTTCGAAGTTGATGGTGTTGAGATCGATGCTCGGCATCAATTGGCGTACCGAGGGGCTGTAGCGGATTTCGTCGAGCGAGTAACGCCGATCGATCCGGTCCACCGGCGGCGCTTCCATGGTGTCGTAGATCAGATCCGGCGGCGCAATGTCGGCATCGACGATGTAGCGATCATAGGGAATCCGAATGATGGGTGGCGGCAGGTCGACATAGAAGCCGCCGACCGCGCGGGGATCGCGATAGGTGTTGTCGATGATGATGATCTCGCGGCCCTGCTGATCCCTGCGGATCCGGCGCAGCAACTGGCCGTCATTCCCAACCACGGTGATGATCTGGCTGCCGTCGGGACGGACCACGATGGTGCGAGCGTCGCCGCCGACCCGGTCCGTCCGGATATCGCGCGCGCCGAACCGGAAGCGATCGACCTCGTCATGGCGGATGAACGATTGACCGCCGGGATCGCGCACGATGACGCGGCCGGGTTCGGTAAACACGGTGCGACCGCCTTCCTGGCTCTCACGCCGCTGGCCTCGGAAGTCGTCCAGGCGGCGTGGCCCCTGTGCCGCCGCTCCCGGGGCAATCGGGGTCAGCGCCTGGGCCGCCTGCGGGACCGCCGGCAGCGGCGTGCTGACGGTGGGCGGTGCGCGGCGGACGAACGGCGCGCCACCTGGCGTTCCGCCGTTGCCCGGCGCACCCGGCGGTCGGCCGGCCTGGCCTCCCGGGACGGCCTGTGGGCTCGCGGCATTCGGCTGGGCCGCGGGAGCCGCATTCGGCGCGGGTGTGTTCGGCGCCGCGGACGGCGTCCTGACGGCGTTGGGAGCCGCGGCGGGCGCGGTCTGAGGTGCCGCGGGCGCAGTCTGCGTTTGCGGTGTCGCGGAAGGGGCGGTGGATGTTGCAGCGGGCGGCGCAGCCGGAGTCGCCGACGGCGTTGCAGGCGCTGTCCTGGTCCCGGCAGCAGGGGGCGTTGAGGTCGATGAGGGCGGAGTTCTGGTAGCACCAGGCGGGGTCGCGGAACCCGGTGCAGGCCGCTCGCGTCCTGGACCGGACCTTTCCGGCGGCGCGGCCGCGGGTGCCGCACTGGGCGCGGGCGCGACCGGAGGCTTCGGCGCGGGTGCCGCAGCCGGTGGCGCAGGACGCGACGGCGCCGCCGCCGGTGGCGGGGCGTGTGGCGTCGGTGCAGCCGGTGGTGCCGGACGCTGTGGCGGAGCGGCCGCCGGCGGCGCAGCGGGGCGAGGCGGCGGGGCGCTCGGTCGGGGTGGCGGCGCTGCGGCGGGGGGCGCGGGACGTGGCGCCGCGGCGGGAGGAGGAGCAACGTGCGGAGGCGGCGGTGCCGGCTTGGGCGCTGCGGCCGGAGGCGCGGGCTTCGGCGGCGCGCCTTTTGGTGGCGGCTTCGGCTTGCCGTCGGGACCGACTTCGCCTTGGGCTTGCGCGACAATGAGCGGCGCGGTTTGCGCGTGCGATGGCACAGCGAAAAATTGCATCGCCGTCAAAGTTGTTGTGGCGAGCAGCGCCAGACGAAATTTTGTCATGTCGATTTAGGTCCCCGGGAAAACATCAGCGAAAACGTCAGGCGATCAACTAATAAGCGTTAGGCCGCATTGTGGCAGCCTACTACGTCGGCGTTGCTTTTATTTGCAAGCGGCAAAGCCGCAACGCGTCGCTATTCACGGCTTATTCATGACCTACCCGGACGCGCGCAAGTTTTCGCGGGGCCGTTGCACCGGCAGCTCTTCCGGAATTTTGCCCGGCAACTCTTCGGGTCGCGGCAATTCGCCGGGTTCGCGCACCGGAGGTGGCACCTCGGGACGCGGGCTGCCCGGCGGATCCTCCTGCGGTGGCTCCGTCGGGTTGACTGGTGTCGGTGCAGGAATTTCCGGAGGTTCGATCGGCATCTACAGCGCGACCTTGCGGTTATCGCCGAGATCAGGAGGATTGCCGCTGATCGCTGCAGCCGCCATTTTCACGTAGCTGATCGCCGCGCCCGGCGAATCCCAGAATTCGGCTTCATCGGGAGTGATCTTCAAGACGCGGATATTAGGATCGTCGGCGCTGCTCCACCACGCCTTCGCCGGCGTCGAAAACAATTGCTTGATCTTGGCGCGGTCGTTGGACACGACGGCAGTTCCGATCACCGAAACGTATTTCTGATCGCCGGTATCGGCGAAGGATAGATTGACACCGGGGTTGTGCGCGATCTCCTCGTCCTTGTGGCGCCGTGCATCGGCCAGGAAATAGATCGCGTTGCTCTCGCGATCTATGCTGGCGTGCATCGGCCGCGCCCGCAGCTTGTCGCCGTCATGGGTGACCAGCATCGCAAAGCCGATCTTTTTCATGAGTTCCCAGGTTCGGTCGATATCCCTGCGATTTGTCTCGGTGCGATCGGCGTCGCGCACATCGTCCTTGGCCATGTTTCGCTCCATTTGAGAATCCCAGACCCGTTCTTGGAGCGATAACGATAGACCGTTGTCGATGTTCCTCTTTAAAGGCGCGGGGAACCCATCATTCCGGGGCGTGACATACCGCCTCGACATTGTGACCGTCGGGGTCGAACACGAAGGCCGCATAATAATTGGGATGATAGTGCGGGCGAATACCCGGCGCACCGTTGTCGCGACCGCCCGCTGCGATCGCCGCTTTGTAGAAAGCGTCGACGGCGGCGCGATCCTTGGCGAGAATCGCGACATGAAGCGGCTTGTTCAATCCGCCTTCGCCTCCGATCCAGAAATCGGGCTTGCCGTCAGCGCCGAAACCCGCCGAGGGGTCACCGTCGTTTTGCTCCTGCGTTACTTCCATGACGAGACGATAGTCGAGGGGCAGCAGCGCGTTCGTGTAGAAAGCCTTGGCGCGGGCAAAATCGGAAACAGGGAAACCTACGTGGTCGATCATCGGCGTCTCCATCGGCTGGTCAGGCATTTTCGCTAACTCGGTGGGTTCGCTAACTCGGTGGGTTGGCCCGGGTTGGCGCACGCGGTCCTTGGGCGGTCCTATGGGGCCGGACGATCAGGCAAAACTAGTCCTGCGACTTCACCAGCAGCGTATTGCTGCGGGTCCTGCCGGTCTCGGCGTAGCCGCGCGCGCGCATGTCGGCAATGCAGTCCTCTCGCCATTCGTTCCGCGACAAATGTTCGATCACGACCGCGCGCGGCCACAGCGACGGCGGTGCTTCCCTGAAGAAGCCGGTGAGGACGCGGTCCTCAAAACCCTCGACGTCGATCTTGAGCGCATCGACGCGGTCGACACCGGCCTCGCCGAGGATTCGCTGCAGTCGAAGCGACGGCACCTTGATCGCATTGCCGGAACGCTCGTCCGTGACGATGTGGCTGGCGCCGAGGTTGTCGCCGTCGGTCTCGATCATCAACTCCCCGTCGGAGGGACCGGCCGCGGCGGCGACCAGGATGACTTGCGCGAAATTCGATGCGTCGCGGTTGAACGCCAGCCGCGCATGGGTGACGGGATGCGGCTCGATCGCGATCACCTTGCCGCTGGGGCCGGCGTGCCGCGCCAGTGCCATGGCATAGGTGCCGACATTGGCGCCGACATCGACGAAGACGCCGCCGGGGCGCGTATGCATCCGCAGGAAATCGAGCTCCTCGATGTTGTAATCCGGATTGAACAAAGCGCCGCGTTCGGTGGCGCTGGCCTGGTGATAAAAGCGGAACGAGGCCCCCTGGTATTGTACATCTACCGGGCCGGCGCGGAGCAAATTGACCAGCCGCGACAGCATCGGGCGGAACGCGCCACGCTTCAGCCGCGAGCGTTGTGCCAGCGCGATGATGGCCTGCTGTGCGGCGTTGGGGGCGAACGCCCCGAACGGCGGCGCCGCGACGTCGTTGGCGGGCGTTGCGGCGTTCGCGGATGGGCCGGATGAAGTCTTCAAGAAGTCCTCGCGGAATGTTGAACCGCCGCATGCATAGCCGGTTTTACCGGCGGCTCCAACGCCGCAGCGGAATGACTTTCGCTTCGAAACGGCATCTTACGCCGATTCAGGGAGTGAGAGTCTCTGCGAAATCGATATCCAGTTCCGCGATCGCGGCCTTCGGTCGAGATCATGCGTCAGCCCCGTCGCGGTTTCCGAAACCGATCACGCCGCACCTTCGCGCTTCGGCTGCGCCACCGCGTCACCTTGCGCTGTATGCGCGCGAACCGCCCTGCAGAAGCGTATCGATCACAGCCGTTCAAGCGATAAAACGCTTTCGTGAATTATGAAGCGCCTCACAGTCGTAAAGCGCCAGCAGAGTTACTCCATGCTCCGGTTCGCTAAAGGAGATGGAAGAATTGCAAGCGCAGATCAGAGAGACAGGCTACATCCTGATCGTTGATAACGATGAGACGATGCAGCAGGCGGTTAGCGGCTACTTTTCCGACCGCAACGTTCCCACCAGCTCGGCCTCCAACTGGAGTGAGTTGAAATCCACCGATGCGCCTCCCAGCCTGATCATCATGGATCAGCAGTCGGGCATGAATGACGGTCTGGACGAGCTGCGATCGATTCGCTCGACGTCGGATATTCCCGTCATCATGACGGGCCAGTGCTCCGATGAACTTGATTGCATCGTTTGTCTCGAACTCGGCGCGGACGATTACATGGCAAAACCATTTGGGCCCGCGGAGCTTCTCGCACGTGCCCGCGCCATCCTGCGCCGGCGGGAGATGATGCGCGTCGCGCCGGTGCGGACGGCAGACCGCGGCGGTTACAGATTCGGCGGCTGGCGGCTGGACCGGCGCGCCCGACAACTCACGGACCCCGGCGAGACGCAAATTCACCTGAGCAAGGGCGAGTACGCCTTGTTGCTGGCATTTCTGGAGGCGCCCGGCCGGCCTCTGAAGCGAGAGCATTTGCTGCATGCGATTCGGATTCACGAAGACATCCTGGATCGGAGTATCGACGTTCAGGTGTTGAGGTTGCGGCGGAAGTTGGAGAACGGTCCGAACGCGGCCAGCATGATCCGAACCGAACGTGGCGTCGGTTACGTCTTCTCGATGCCGGTGGAACGGTTTTGAACATTCGCGGGCGACGCACCTGCGTCGCCCGCCCGGCAGGGCCGATCGGATCGAAAGCTGTTCGAACAAGACAGTCACACTCGAACGGGTGGGACGCTCGATGATCGTGCCGATCCGCGTTAACGATGTTGCCAAAGTTCTTTCGCGGATTCGGAAGCGCGTCGCCAAGCTGCCTTGATTAAATCGTGAGATTTTCCCGACGCGGGGATGCGTATGCTTGGTCGGGGAGCAGTCGCGGTGAGAACAATGCTGTTCGCGTTCGCCAGTCTGATCGGCGTCGGCACCATGGTCGCGATGGAGGCCCGGACGCCGCCACGGCAGACCATGCCCGCGAGCGAACCGCAGGCATCAGCGACGGTGGGTTTTGACGGCTCGTATGACACCTTGACGAAGGCCGATCGGCTCGAAATCAACTACCTGCGATATGATGTGCCGATGCAGCCGGCACTGCCTGCGCAGCTGGTATTGCCTGTGGAATCGATACCGGTCCGCTGGCAACCGACCGCGCTGCCGGCCGATCGGATTGCGTCCGCTGCCGACAGCAGGAAGCCGGCGGTGCTGGTTCCGAGGCCAAGACCCAAAAACGGGGTCACTCATGTGGCCAAGACTAATCCGATGGCCAAGACTAATCCGACCAAGAATGTAATTAAGAATACGCTTCCGAATAAAGCCAAGAGCCCAATCAAGAGCGCAACCAAGAGCGATACCAAGAACGTAACCCAAAGCGCGGCCAACAATCCCGCTAATTCCGGCAAGAGAGTTGCAAATACCGAGCGCTCGAAGCTCGTGGTCGAGCCTTGCAAGCCGAATGCCCTGGGCAGCTTCCTGAAGGCACTGAATCTCTCATCCGGTTGCCAGACTTGATATTCAAGCGACGCGCTGCCGCCATCGGTGCCGTACTTATCAGCTTCTGCGACGGTGCTTTCGGCCGGTGATCATCGCCAGCGG
This sequence comes from uncultured Alphaproteobacteria bacterium, assembly GCA_963756215.1. Taxonomy (GTDB): domain Bacteria; phylum Pseudomonadota; class Alphaproteobacteria; order Rhizobiales; family Xanthobacteraceae; genus Bradyrhizobium. The sequence goes on from CAVWMY010000013.1 coordinate 489,310, forward strand.
CAGGTTCTCCCGCTGCAGGATGCTCATCAGGATCGTGCCGATGACGTGCACGACGACGAGCACGATGACGGCATCCGAAGAATAGGCGTGGGTGTCCTCGACCCACCATACCCCGAAGAAGGTCACGGTGACCTGCATGGCGCCGGTCACGGCGGAGACCGCCAGCATCGCCAGCATCGCCACAAGCATCGCCGCGCCCGCGGGGTTCAGGCCGAGATATCGTCCGGTTCTGCGCTGGCGTAAGCTCCAAAGATAGCTCGGCGCGGCGCGGAGCCTGAGAAGCAGCATCCGGAACCGGGAATGCCGCGTCCCGAGAAATCCCCATGCCAGTCGAAACACAACAAGCCCGATAACGGTGTAGCCGGCAAATCTGTGCAGTTTGTCATAGGTATTCGGCGTAACCCAGGCGATCAGGACGAAGACGGTCAGCGCCCAGTGCCACAGTCGAAGAGGCCGATCCCAGACCGGCATCGTCGCCGGCTTCGGCGGACAGTTAAGATCTGTCGAGGCGGCGCGGGATGTTTTGACGGGGTCGAGCACGCCGGTCCGGCTACTTTGCGATGGTGTGCTTCAGGGTCAGATCTTCGGGACTGTAGAACAGTTCGTAGAGCTTGCCTTCCTTGACGCCGTAGACCTCGTAACAGGAGCCCTCGACCTTGGAGCGACGCACTTCATAACCGGCCGCCTTCGCCTTGGCTTCCGCATCGCTCGCCGGCTTCCAGGAAGCCTTTTCCATCTTGGTGCAGTTTTTGTAACCGTCTGCCGACGCGGCAGATGCGCCGAGCGCTGCGATCGAGAATACGAGCAGCGCCTTTCCGAGCCCCTTCATTTAGTTTTTCCTTTCGATCCTGCCGCGCAAATTGCGCGGCCCTGTGAAAGGAGACGGCGGGCGCGACGGAAGTCAACGAAGCTCCGGAGATCGTGGGTCTTAGAGGATTTCTAACCAAGCAAAATCGCATGCAGTCATCCGCAGATAATGCGATTTGGGTGTCTTGTGCGGCCTTACGTCTCAGGAGCGGGGCGGGCGCCGAGCGAACCACGCGACTTCGCGAAATGCCGCCTCATCCATTCGGGCATCCAGTCGCTCCAACGCAGAAAAGGGCGACACCCCGGAGAGTGTCACCCTTTCGAACCTGAGAACTATCTGTTCCGGTGCTGATAGAAGCCGGTCCGGCGGGCTACATCTGCCGCTCGACCATCTTCAGCTTGAGTTCGGCGATCGCTTCGGAGGGATTGAGGCCCTTCGGGCACGCCTTGGCGCAATTCATGATGGTATGGCAGCGATAGAGCCGGAACGGATCTTCGAGATTGTCGAGCCGCTCGCCGGTGGCCTCGTCGCGGCTATCCTTGACCCAGCGCGTAGCCTGCAGCAGCGCGGCGGGGCCGAGGAAACGCTCGCTGTTCCACCAGTAGCTCGGGCAGGATGTCGAGCAGCATGCACAGAGGATGCATTCATAGAGACCGTCGAGTTTCTCGCGGTCCTGGTGGCTTTGCTTCCATTCCTTCTGCGGCGTCGGCGTGGTGGTCTTCAGCCACGGCTCGATCGAGGCGTATTGCGCGTAGAAGTTGGTGAGATCGGGGACGAGGTCCTTGATGACGGGCTGATGCGGCAGCGGGTTGATCTTGACCGCGCCGTCCTTCACGTCGTGCATCGACTTGGTGCAGGCCAGCGTGTTCTGGCCGTCGATGTTCATGGCGCAGGAACCGCAGACGCCTTCGCGGCAGGAGCGGCGGAAAGTCAGCGTCGGATCGATGTGGTTCTTGATCCAGATCAGGCCATCGAGGACCATCGGGCCGCAATCAGCGGTGTCGACGTAATAAGTATCGACGCTGGGATTTTTGCCGTCGTCCGGATTCCACCGATAGATGTTGAACTCGCGCAGGGCGGTCGCGCCCGCCGGCTTCGGCCATGCCTTGCCGCCGCTGATTCTCGAATTCTTGGGAAGTGCGAATTCAACCATCTGTCATTGCCCTTGCGGTTCAATTCGTCATTGCCGGGCTTGCCCCGGCAATCCATCTTCGAAGAAGGATGGATGCGCGGGCAATTTGCTTGAAGTCGTGCTTCACGCTCTTGCCCGCGCCTGACAGGTGGAGATCAATACACCCGCGCCTTCGGCGGGATGTACTGAACGTCATTGGTCATGGTGTAATCGTGCACCGGGCGATAATCGATCGAGGTCTTGCCCCCGTCGTCGATCCAGGCCAGTGAGTGTTTCATCCAGTTCTTGTCGTCGCGATCGGGGAAATCCTCGCGCGCATGCGCGCCGCGGCTTTCGGTGCGGTTGGCCGCCGAGTCCATTGTCGCCACCGCCTGTACGATCAGGTTGTCGAATTCGAGCGTCTCGACCAGATCCGAATTCCACACCAGCGATCGGTCGCTGACGGAAATGTCGCCGATGCCGCCATACACCTTGTGAATCAGGTTCTGGCCTTCGTTGAGGATTTCGCCGGTGCGGAATACGGCGCAGTTGTTTTGCATTACATGCTGCATGCTGTCGCGCAGCTTCGCGGTCGGGGTGCCGCCCGAGGCATGGCGAAAATGATTCAGCCGTCCCAGCGCCTTGTCGGCCGAATCTGCCGGCAGCTCCGGTTGCTTGCCGTTCGGCGTCAGCTTGTCGGCGCAGCGCAGCGCCGCGGCGCGGCCGAATACCACGAGGTCGATCAGCGAATTCGAGCCGAGCCGGTTCGCGCCATGCACCGAGACGCAGGCGGCTTCGCCGAGCGCCATGAGGCCCGGGACGATGGCGTTATCGTCGCCATTGGTCTTGGTCAGCACTTCGCCGTGATAATTGGTGGGAATGCCGCCCATGTTGTAGTGCACGGTCGGCAGGATCGGGATCGGCTCGCGGGTGACGTCGACGTTGGCGAAGATCTTCGCCGACTCGGAGATGCCGGGCAGCCGCTCCTGCAGCACCTTGGGGTCGAGATGGTCGAGGTGCAGGAAGATGTGGTCCTTCTTCTTGCCGACGCCGCGGCCTTCGCGGATTTCGATCGTCATGGCGCGCGAGACCACGTCGCGCGAGGCGAGATCCTTGGCGGAGGGCGCATAGCGCTCCATGAAGCGTTCGCCCTCGGCGTTGACGAGGTAGCCGCCTTCGCCGCGCGCGCCCTCGGTGACGAGGCATCCCGAACCGTAGATGCCGGTCGGGTGGAACTGGACGAATTCCATGTCCTGCAGCGGCAGGCCGGCACGCAGCGCCATGGCGCCGCCGTCGCCGGTGCAGGTATGCGCGGAGGTGCAGGAGGCGTAAGCGCGGCCATAGCCGCCGGTGGCCAGGATGGTGGTCTGCGCCCGGAAGCGATGCAGCGTGCCGTCGTCGAGCTTGAGCGCGATTACGCCGCGGCAGACGCCCTGGTCGTCCATGATCAGGTCGATGGCGAAGAACTCGATATAGAATTCCGCGGCGTGCCGCAGCGCCTGGCCATACATGGTGTGCAGCATGGCGTGGCCGGTGCGGTCGGCGGCGGCGCAGGTGCGCTGGGCCTGGCCCTTGCCGTAGTCCAGCGTCATGCCGCCGAACGGCCGCTGATAAATCTTGCCGTCTTCGGTGCGCGAGAACGGCACGCCCCAATGTTCAAGTTCGTAAACGGCTTCGGGGGCGTTGCGCACCATATATTCGATGGCGTCCTGGTCGCCGAGCCAGTCCGACCCCTTGACGGTGTCGTACATGTGCCAGCGCCAATCGTCGGGATGCATATTGCCGAGCGCGGCGGAGATGCCGCCTTGCGCCGCGACGGTGTGCGAGCGGGTCGGGAACACCTTGGTGATGCAGGCGGTGCGCAGGCCCGCCTCGCTGCAGCCGACCACGGCGCGAAGCCCGGCGCCGCCGGCGCCGACGACTACGACGTCGTAGGTGTGGTCCTCGATCGGATAGGCTTTTCCATTGGTGGCAGGGCCACCAGCGCCATTCGTGGCTTTCCCGTTGCCCTCGGCCATGGGCTACACTCCAGATGACAGTTTGAGAATCGCGTAGATCGAGGCCAGGGCCACCGCGATGCAGAAGAAGTTGTTGGCCATGATCGAGGCGAGTTTCACCTTTTCATTGTGAACGTAGTCCTCGATCACCACCTGCATGCCGATTTTCATGTGCACGGTGCTGGCGATGATGAAAAGCAGCAGGATGATCGCGATCGGTACCGAGCCGAGAATCTGGGCCGCGCCGGCCTGGTTGCGGCCGAGCAGCATCATCACCACGACGATCACGGGCACGATCAGCAACACCATCGCTACCGCGGTGACGCGCTGACGCCAGAAATCGCCCGTGCCGGTATGCGACGCGCCGAGAGCGCGCACCCGGCTGAGCGGCGTACGCATCGACTTCGCGGGTGGGGAATCTTGCGCGGTCATCGGCCGCCTCCGATCGCATAGGCCGCGATCCACACCAGCACGGTGAGCGAAATGCCGCCGATCAGCGCGCCCCAGGTCATCGCTTCGCGCTCATTGGCCTTGAAGCCGTAACCGAGATCCCAAACCAGGTGCCGGATACCGCTCAGCAAGTGATGCAGCAACGCCCACGTATAACCAAAGACGATCAGGCGGCCGAGGAAGCTGGTCGTGAACGCCTGCACATTGGCGTAGGCGGTGGGGCCTGTGGCGGCGGCGATCAGCCACCACGCCAACAAAAGGGTTCCGAAATAAAGGGCAACGCCGGTGGCGCGGTGGACGATGGACAAGGCCATCGTCAAGGTCCAGCGATAGGTCTGCAGGTGCGGCGAAAGCGGTCGTTCGATCCTGGCGGTCATCAGTGGCTTCGATAGTTTGCGGGCCCGCGCAGGCCCTGTGCGGGATCGCGGTAGATGAATTCTATGTACGAAGTCGAAACAATGAGTGCAACGGCGAAATCGACGTTTGCGAATAGCCGTTCATAGCTTCAGATGAGCCTTGCAGTTGCGGGGATTGACAGCCTCGCCGAGCCCTCGACTGATGTGAATGAAGCTGGATTCAGCAACGAATGTGCGGTCACGGACCCGCGCAACGGGTGGGAACGATGATCGCGGGCTTGAATACGGCTGAGCTTCTTGAACTCGCATTATCGCTGGTGGCGGTCGGTGCCTTGGCGGGTTTCCTTGCGGGCGTGTTCGGGATCGGCGGCGGCGCCATCCTGGTGCCGGTATTTTATGAGTGCTTCAGGCTCGCCGGCGTCCCGCTGGAAGTGCGGATGCCGCTGTGCATAGGCACTTCGCTCGCCATCATCATCCCGACTTCGATCCGCTCCTACCGGGCTCATCAAGCGCGCGGCGCGGTGGATATGGAAATCCTTCGGCAATGGTGGTTGCCGACCCTGATCGGCGTGATCGTAGGCAGCGTCACTGCGCGTTATGCGCCGGAGCGGTTGTTCAAGATCGTGTTCGTGATGGTGGCCTATTCGGCCGCTGCGCGGCTGCTGCTGGCGCGCGCGACCTGGAAGCTCGGCGACGACCTGCCGCGCGGGCCGCTGATGAAAATCTATGGACTCGCCATCGGCGTGCTTTCCACATTGATGGGCGTCGGCGGCGGACTGTTCTCGAATATGCTGATGACGCTCTACGACCGGCCGATCCATCAGGCCGTCGCGACCTCTTCGGGGCTTGCGGTGCTGATCTCGATTCCCGGCGCGCTTGGCTACGTCTATGCCGGCTGGCCCGCTGCCGCGCATTATCCCGGCGTCGCCGCGTTGCAGTTCCCGTTTGCGCTCGGTTACGTCTCGCTGATCGGTGCGGTGCTGGTGATGCCGACCAGCCTCTTGACCGCCTCGCTCGGCGTGCGTGCGGCGCATGCGATGTCGAAGCGGACGCTGGAGCTGGCGTTTGGCGCCTATCTCCTGATTGCCGGCAGCCGGTTCATGTTCAGCCTGCTGTAAGCCGCGCCGCGGATCGCGCGAACATTGCCGGCGCGCCGCTTCAGCGATTGAGAGCCACTTCCTTGAAAGCCGCGACCAGCGGTCGCTCGAGTTTGCCGTGCATGCCGCGGAGGATCTCGTAAGCTTCTGTCCGCGGCATGGTCGGCTTGTAATGTCGATGCTCGATCAGGGCCGCGAAAATATCCGAAATGGTCAGGATCCGCACGATGTCGGATATGTCGGCGGCGCCGAGCCGGTCCGGGTAGCCGCTGCCGTCGAGATACTCGTGGTGATGAAGCACGGCGTCGAGGATTTCCGTTGAAATGCCGGACGTCCCCTTCAGTGCCTCGTATCCGGCCGCCGGATGCGTTTCGATCAGAGCGCGTTCGCCTTGGTCAAGCCGCCCGGGCTTGTCCAACACGGCAAGCGGGATCGTCGCCTTTCCGATGTCGTGAAACATGGCGGCCGAATACAGCCGTTCCATGTCCGCCTTGGCCAACCCCAAATGCAGCCCGAACGCCGCGGCCGTTCCCGTCACCAGCAGGCAATGCTGATAGGTGCCTTCGTGATGGCGGCGCACGGTATCCAGCCAGCGTGACAGGCCGCCCTCCGCCACGGCGTCGGCGATCTTGGCGGCGGCGTGCTTCGCGCCGGCGATGTCGATCTCCCTCCCGCCGAGTACGGCGGAAAACATCAAAGCGATGGAGGCAGCGCCCGCGGCGGCGGCTTCGTTGACGAAATGCACGGAGTCCGCGGGCGGCTCGGCCGGATTGGTCGGCTCGACCAACGCCTTGAGCAGCGATATCTGATCCAACGGACTGAACAGGACGTGGGTTGCGCCCAGCGCATAGGCCTGCGCGGCCCACAGGCGCGCCTTCCGTTCGATCACAAAAACCCGGCGCCGGGCGCCCCTGAGTTTCGCCGAAACTTCCTTGAGCGCGGCGATATTGTCGGCGATCCGTAGATCCGCAGCCGCAATCGCCGCATCGCATTCCGTTGACGTGACGTCGCTGTTCAGCAGCGCCGATGTCATGCGGTGCTGTGATCCTATCAGCGAGCGGAGTTCGGAGATTTTGCTTTGGTGATCGGCAACGATATGCACGAGCATGGTGAGAAATCTTCATCCCGTAGGATCTTCGACGAGCTCGAACAGAAGCACCTTGTTGCCGCGCCACGTTTTGAGTCGGTAACCACAGACCCTGCAGTCGGCGCTATCCTCGACCAACTGCGCAGTCTTGATTTCGATTTGCTCGTACAGCGCCTCGCAACCGCACCTGATGAATATCGTCATCCCGGCGCTCCCTCGCGGCTGTGCCGGGTCGCCTTTTTCGGCTTTGCGGTTGCGCTCAGGAATTCGACGCCGATCTGATCGCCGGCGATCCGCACCAGGCGGCAGCGGCGGTAGGCGAGACCCGTCGACGACAGCAGCAGGAAGAACTCCTTGAGGTCCAGACCTTCCAGAGGTCCCTCCACGCTCAAGCGCGCCCCGGTCTGTGACACGTCGACCATCAGGCAGTCCCTGCGCCAGGTACCGTCGATCCCCATCATGTGCACATGGATGCCGCGTTCGAAATCGACGCGCTCGCTCTTGCGGTCTCCGAAGGCCATTGACCGAACCCTGTCCGTTTACGCAATCGTCGCCCGAAAAAGCGGGCGGACACACCAACTCAAATTTACACCGCAGCGTTTCAACGCGTCGGTGGATTGAAACTATTCGCGAGACGGTGATCGGCGTCAGAACGCAACGCCGACCCGCCTCCCGGTTTTCCAGACCAGGCGGCATTTTTTCTTGGTGCCGGCCCAGAGCAATTCGAACCTGGTCGGCAAAACGACCGATCCCCTAATTTCCAAACAAGCCCCGCCCGGCGCGTAATCGACGACCGTGCAGTCGATCACCGGCGATTGCGGGGTGACGATGATCTTCCCGGTGCTCGACATCTGGCCGTTGGGCCGGACCCGTGTAAATCGGCGCGGATGAAGCATCTGATACCCATCGGGCGTAGGTTTTTACCACCGCCAGAGTTCCAGATTTTAAATAACGAACGCTTAATTCGCTTAAAAATTAAATCGACGCTCGATATAGCGTGATTAAATTTTCGATAATGGGCGTCTGGCCCGCCGAGGCGGCGGGGCCGCCTCGGATCGCATGCGTCTCATTTCGCTTTGGCGTAAATAGTCGCATAGGTGTCGCGCAAGATGTTCTTCTGCACCTTGCCCATGGCGTTGCGCGGCAATTCATCGACCACGAACACCCGTTTCGGCATCTTGAATTTGGCGAGCCGTCCGTCGAGCGCCTTGAGTACCGAAGCTTCGTCCACCGGAGCGCCCTTGTTGCACACCACGACGGCGGTGACGCCCTCGCCAAAATCCGCATGCGGCACGCCGATCACGGCGGATTCGACCACGCCAGGCATGGCGTCGATCTCGCTTTCGATCTCTTTCGGGTAGACGTTGAAGCCGCCGGAAATCACAAGGTCCTTGCCGCGGCCGAGGATGTGGACGTAGCCGTTGGCGTCGACCTTGCCGAGGTCGCCGGTGATGAAGAATCCGTCCTCGCGGAATTCCGACTTGGTTTTTTCCGGCATCCGCCAATAGCCCTTGAAGACGTTCGGGCCCTTGACCTCGATCATGCCGACGGTGTCGCGTGCGATCTCCCTGCCGGTCTCCGGATCGGTGACGCGCACCGAGACGCCCGGCAGTGGATGGCCCACGGCGCCGGGCACGCGGTCGCCGTCATAGGGATTCGACGTGTTCATGTTGGTCTCGGTCATGCCGTAGCGTTCGAGCACGGCGTGGCCGGTACGCGCAGCCCACTCGCGGTGGGTCTCGGCCAACAGCGGCGCGGAGCCAGAGACGAAAAGGCGCATGTGGGCGGTAGCTTCGCGTGTCAGCGCCGGACTCTGCAGGAGCCTCGTGTAGAACGTCGGCACGCCCATCATGACGGTCGCACGCGCCATCAGCTTGATGATCAGTTCGGGGTCGAATTTCGGCAGGAAGATCATCGAGGCGCGTGCAAACAGCGTGACGTTGCTCGCCACGAACAGTCCGTGGGTATGATAGATCGGCAGCGCGTGGATCAACACGTCCTTGTCGGTAAAGCGCCAATAGTCGACGAGGCTCACCGAATTCGACGCCAGATTGTCGTGCGTGAGCATCGCGCCCTTGGAGCGGCCGGTGGTGCCCGACGTATAGAGAATCGCCGCGAGGTCGTCGTCCGCGCGAGCTACGGTCGCAAACTCGGCCTTGGCATTGGCGGCGGCATCGGTGAGCGATCCCTTGCCGTCGGCCCCCAGCGTCATCACTTTGGCGCCGACCTTGGCCGCGATCCTGCCGATGCCTTCGGCCTTGGCGGGGTCGCACACCACGACCGCCGGCTCGGCGTCGCCAATGAAATATTCGAGTTCGGTGAGCGTGTAGGCGGTGTTGAGCGGCAGATACACCGCGCCGGCCCGCACCGCGGCGAGATAAAGCACCAGACCGCTGACCGACTTCTCCGTCTGCGCCGCAACGCGGTCGCCCGGGGTGACGCCGCTTTCGACCAGCACGTTTGCCATCCGTCCGGCCTGCGCAATCAGATCGCCATAGCTGATGCGCTGGCCGTCGACCGTTTCGATCGCAAGGCGGGCCGGATCGTCGAGACGATCGAACAGACGGGAAAACAGGTTGGCGTTCATGATGGTCTTCTGGGGTGCGTTAATGCATCATTGCGGGCGCGGCTGGACCCGATCGGCCGCTAAATCTCAAGGCGTTCAATAGCAAAAACGCCGTTCACAAAGCAACGGAGACAGTTTGCATGACAAATGGCGGGAAACGCGTGGCCTGGGTGACGGGCGGCGGCAGCGGCATCGGCGAGGCCGGCGCGGAAGCGCTGGCGGCCGACGGCTGGACGGTGGTGGTTTCGGGGCGGCGGCAGGACGCCCTCGATGCCGTCGTAGCCAAAATCACCGGAACAGGCGGCAAGGCCGAGTCGATTGCGCTGGATGTCAGCAAATCCGACGACGTCACCAGGGCCGCCGATCAAATTCTCGCCAAACACGGCCGGATCGATCTCCTGGTCAACAGCGCCGGCATCAATGTTCCCAAGCGCAGTTGGGCGGACATGGAACTGGAGGGTTGGGACAAGCTGGTCGAGATCAACCTCAACGGCGTGCTGTATTGCATGCGGGCCGTGCTGCCGGCGATGCGTCGGCAGCAGGACGGCTGCATCATCAACGTCGCCTCCTGGGCCGGCCGTCACGTGTCGAAGATGCCGGGCCCGGCCTATACCACCACCAAGCGTGCGGTGCTGGCACTGACCCATTCGTTCAACATGGACGAATGCGTCAACGGATTGCGGGCCTGCTGCCTGTCACCGGGCGAGGTTGCGACGCCGATCCTGAAATTGCGCCCGGTGGTGCCGAGCGAGAAGGAGCAGGCGCGAATGCTGCAATCGGAGGACCTCGGGCGAACCATCGCCTTTGTCGCCAGCATGCCGCCGCGGGTCTGCATCAATGAGATACTGATCAGCCCGACCTGGAACCGGGGATTCATTCAGATGCCGGCCAACCGCGAGCCCGCCGAGCCCGCATAGCGCCTGCCGAGGCAGCCATCCTATATCGTTCTTGGGTTATGGCCGGGCTATTCCCCGGCCATTCCCTGCCATTGCTGCTTCGCTCGGCGTTTCCCGCATGACGGCAGGTCGGTCCGTATGCGCGGTTTGAAACTTTTCCGGCGGCGCCGACGTGTCGCGCCGACAGAAGTTTCACGGCACGGCAAATATATTCCTGAAACCGTCTTACGACGCTCCCGTAACTCGGCCCATGACGGCGCAACCGGACGTCAGCTTCCGCCGCCGTTGTTTGCCAAGATTTCCGGCGATTCCGCCGGTCACCTCAATCCACCGGGAGACGATCCATGTCCAAGCGTATTGCACTTCTTTCGGCTGTCGCTTTCAGCGCGCTCGCTGTCACCGCCAGCGTCGTTGCGCCCGCCAGTGCCGAAGACAAGAAGATGATGAAGAGTGAAATGTCCGGCGAAAAGACCGTGATGGTCGGTGGCGCCGCGATGTTCCCCTCGAAGAACATCGTCCAGAACGCCGTCAACTCCAAGGATCACACGACCCTGGTTGCCGCGGTGAAGGCGGCGGGTCTTGTCGACACGCTGGAAGGCAAGGGTCCGTTCACCGTGTTCGCCCCGACCAACGCTGCGTTCGGCAAGCTGCCGGCCGGCACCGTCGACACCCTCGTGAAGCCCGAGAACAAGGCGACGCTGACCAAAATCCTCACCTACCACGTGGTTGCCGGCAAGCTCGAGGCGTCCGACCTGACCGACGGCAAGAAGCTGAAGACCGTCGAGGGCGACGAACTGACCGTCAAGCGGGCGGGCGACAAGGTGATGATCATCGACGCCAAGGGCGGTTCCTCGACCGTCACGATATCCAATGTCAACCAGTCGAACGGTGTGATCCACGTGGTCGATACCGTCCTGATGCCGTCGTAAGTAACCCGGCATTACCTGCGCCCGCTTCTAAGTGGCGCAGCTGAGCGGGCCGGGGTCATCCCGGCTCGCTTTTTTGTGAAGATTAACAGCCAATAAGCGTCGGTTTAATCGTCCGCATTGCGGTAACGAAATCACGGCTACCGGCGTATAAGTGCGTACCGGCCCATCGAGCGACGGAACCGCGATGTCCAGCATTACAGTCAGTGACGAGCACGTAGCGCCCTCGGTAAAGGCCATTCAGCCGGCGTGGGTCCGGATCGTGCACTGGATCAACGCCGTCGCGATTGTGTTGATGATCATGTCGGGCTGGCAGATCTACAACGCCTCGCCGCTGTTCAATTTCGCCTTCTCGCATTCGATCACCCTCGGCGGCTGGCTTGGCGGCGGGCTGCTCTGGCATTTCGCCGCGATGTGGCTCTTGATGGTCAACGGCCTCGTCTATCTGACGCTTGGCTTCGTCACCGGCCGCTTCCGCAGGAAGCTGCTGCCGATCACCGCGTCAGGGGTGATCGCCGACACCAGGGCGGCGCTGACCGGCAAGCTGTCGCATGCCGATCTGACGAAGTACAATTACGTCCAGAAGCTGCTCTATGCCGGCATTATTGTGGTCGGCATCGTGATCGTGCTGTCGGGCCTTTCGATCTGGAAGCCGGTGCAGCTGCAATATCTCACGGCATTTTTCGGCGGTTACGACATCGCGCGTTACGTTCATTTCGTCTGCATGGCCGCGATCGTCGCATTCCTGGTGGTGCATGTCGCGCTGGCGCTGCTGGTACCCAAGAGCCTGCGCGCCATGATCATCGGCCGCTAGACGGTGATGACGTTTCGAAGAAAAGCTACCCGGCTCTAACGAGATTTCGAGGAGTGCACATCATGGGCCGCAGGCGATCGCTTCTGATTCCCGGCGTCGACAAGAAGCTTTTGATCAAGGACGCCGTGAAGGTGATGCCGGATCCGACGCGCCGTCGCTTCATTGCCGGGGGTGCCAGCCTCGGCGCGCTGACGCTGTTGACCGGATGCGACGTGACGGACAGTTTTTCGGCCGACCGGTTGCTGGCGCAGATATCGAAGTTCAACGACCGCGTACAGGCGCTGATCTTCAATCCGAATACGCTGGCGCCGACCTTCCCGGACAGTGCGGTCACGACGCCGTTCCCGTTCAACGGCTATTATGAGGTCGACGACGCACCCGACATCGACGGCAAGGATTGGCGGTTCGAGGTCCGCGGCCTCGTCGACAACAAGAAATCATGGACGCTCGAGGAACTCTACAAGCTGCCGCAGGTCAAGCAGGTGACGCGGCATATTTGCGTTGAGGGCTGGAGTGCGATCGGGAGTTGGACCGGCACGCCGCTGCGCGACTTCCTCAAGCTGGTCGGCGCCGATACCCGGGCAAAATATTGCTGGTTTCAGTGCGCCAACTCCGAGGGCTACAACAGCCCGCTCGACATGGAGACGGCGCTGCATCCGCAAACCCAGATGTCATTCAAGTTTGGCGACGCAATTCTCCCGAGGGCCTACGGCTATCCGATGAAGATCCGGGTGCCGACCAAGCTCGGCTTCAAGAACCCGAAATACGTGATCTCGATGGAGGTCACCAACGACTACAAGGGCGGCTACTGGGAAGACCAGGGCTACAATTCATTCAGCGGGAGCTGAACCCGGCCTTCATGGCGGGGAAAGCTTTTTTTGGAATGCGGATGCGATGGCGCCGGCCGCCAGCATCGCCGCGCCGGCGTTGAGGGCGTAGGACAGGCTGCCGAGCGCGTCGGTGATCGCGCCGGTGACGGTCGGCCCGAGGGTCTGGCCGACGCCGAAGGCGATCGTGAGCGCTGCGATGGCGGTGGGCCATGCCGCGGGCGGGTAGTTGAAGCGCACGAAGGCGGTGGTCGAGCCGACCACGGCGAAGAATGAGACGCCGAATATCAGGGCCGACAGCGTCAGCAGAGCGGCGGAATGCCCGAACAAAGGCAGCGCAGCGCCGACGGCATTGACGGCGAGGATGATCGCCGTGCTGATGCCGCCGCTGTCGTGCGCCAGCACGCGACGCCAAACCCACGGCGTCACGAACGCGCTGGCCCCGATCAGGCACCAGAATGCGCTCTGCGCGGCCGCGCCGCCGCCGGCGTCGCGGACATAGGCGATCATGAAGGTCATGTAGGCGATGTAGCCGGCGCCGAACAGGAAGTAGCCGGCGAGATAGATCAGGACCGGGCCGACCGCGAACCGGGCCGCCGCCGCCTCGCCGAGACCGGTGCCGGCGTCGATCGGCGCCAGCAACAGCGGAATCGTCAGGGCGATCGACAGCAGCGTCATCGCCCACCATACGATCCACCACGATCCCGGCCCGGCCGCCCCGAGCACGAACGGCGCGATCAATCCGGACAGCACGATGCCGAGGCCGGGCCCGGCATAAAACAGGCTGAGCAGAAAGTTGGCCCGGGCCGGCTGCGTTTGCGCGATCCTTGCCGCGAGCGCCCCGCTGGCGACAAAGGCGACTGCCGCGCCGACGCCCGCGATCAGCCGCGCCAGGCTCAGCACGACGAAATTGCCGGACAGCGCACAAAGCGCGAGCGACGCCACGCAGGCCAGCGTTCCCCAGCGCAAGGCCGCGGCCAATCCAAATCGCTTTACCAGCCCCGCGGCGACCAGCGCGCCGGCGAGATAACCCGCGGCATTGATGGTGTTCATGAAGCCCGCGGCGGAATACGACCAGCCCAGGGCGTCGCGCATATCCGGCAGCACCAGCGAATAGGCGAAGCGGCCGATGCCGAGACCGACCGTGGGCGCCAGCGACAGGATCAGGATCAGGCGGGCCGGATGCGTGTAAGGCGAAGGATGGTCGGGACTTTGCAAGGGAGCTCTCCGGCGCTGGTTCCACTGTGGCAGGCCGGGGAAGACTTGCACAGAGGCGCGGCCGGCATTGGTATCTTGCCATTCGCGCAACACCGCACTAGCAATCCGATCCGCTGTCATTCCGGGGCGCCTCAAAGCGCGAACCCGAAATCTCGCCGCCTTACATCCCGGGATTCTCGCGTCCTGCCCCGCTGCGCCGTCCCGGAACATCGAACACGATAGGACCCCAGTCATGGCGACCCACAAACTGCTGCTTCTCCCCGGCGACGGCATCGGCCCCGAAGTAATGGCGGAAGTGAAGCGCTTGATCGATTGGCTGAGCGTGGAAGGCATCGCCCACTTCGAGACCGAGCAGGGATTGGTCGGCGGCGCCGCCTATGATGCGCACAAGGTCAGCATTGCCGAGGACACCATGGCCAAAGCGAAGGCCGCCGATGCCGTGATCTTCGGCGCGGTCGGCGGTCCGAAGTGGGACAGCGTGCCCTACGAGGCGCGGCCCGAAGCCGGTCTGTTGCGGTTGCGCAAGGACCTCGGCCTGTTCGCCAATCTCAGGCCGGCGGTGGTCTATCCCGCGCTCGCGGACGCCTCGAGCCTGAAGCCGGAATTGGTCGAGGGCCTCGATATCATGATCGTGCGCGAGTTGACCGGCGGCGTCTATTTCGGCGAGCCGAAAACCATCACCGATCTCGGCAACGGCCAGAAGCGCGCCGTCGATACCCAGGTTTACGACACCTATGAAATCGAGCGCATCGCCCGCGTCGCGTTCGATCTCGCGCGCAAGCGCCGCAACAAGCTGACCTCGATGGAAAAGCGCAACGTGATGAAGTCCGGCGTGCTTTGGAACGAGGTAGTCACGCAGGTCCATGCACGCGAATACAAGGACGTGCAGCTCGAGCACCAACTGGCTGATTCCGGCGGCATGAATCTCGTGAAGGCGCCGAAGCAGTTCGACGTCATCGTCACCGACAATCTGTTCGGCGACATGCTGTCCGATATCGCGGCGATGCTGACGGGTTCGCTGGGCATGCTGCCGTCGGCCTCGCTCGGCGAAGTCGATGCCAAGACCAAGAAGCGCCGGTCGCTGTTCGAGCCGGTGCACGGCTCCGCGCCGGACATCGCGGGCAAGGGATTGGCCAACCCGATCGCAATGCTCGCCTCGTTCGGCATGGCGCTGCGTTATTCGTTCGATATGGGCGCGCTGGCCGACAAGCTCGATGCGGCGATATCAGCGGTGCTCGCCAAGGGACTGCGTACGGCGGACATCAAGTCCGATGGCGGCACGGCCGTCTCGACCGCGCAGATGGGCGAGGCGATCCTGAAGGAATTACAGGCGCGGCATGCCTAGATACTGTTCCGATTAGGGGAAATCGGAACAGGATCTAATCTCGTTGTTCGAGCGCGATTTTTCCGGGAAGCCGGCTTCCGCCGGCCGGGTGAGAGCCCGAGGGCACGGTTTTTTCGAATCATGCCTGGTGTCGCCAATTGCCGCCTCGTCCGAGTACCGCCGATAAAAAATGCCCGGTCAAAGCCGGGCATTTTCGTCAGGGCGCGCGGCGCTCAGTTGTACGGCGGTAGCGGCAGCGTCAGCGGGTATCCGCCCATGTCGGATGGCGGGTTCAGCGGCTGGCGATCGATCGGGCGGTTGTTGTTCTCCCGCGCGAAGGTTGGGTAGCCGATATCCGGCGGAATCGCGTAATCGGTGAATTTGCGGTCGCCCGGCAGTACCTCGACGCCGGCGTCAAGCCAGGAGCGCTTGGTGATGAAGACCCGGGTATGCGGCCCCTGTTGCACCACGACGTTAGGCCCGTTGGGGCCGTAGGTGACTCGGCCATCCCTGTCGTATTTCAGGCGAGTGGACTGCGCGCTTGCCGGGGTCATCCCCAGACCACCGGCGACGATTGTGCTTGCGGCAAAGAGCACCGCGAGCTTGCTCGCAGCAGGAAATTTCCAGGTCATCATGTCCTCTTGGTCTGGCAGTCGCCACATCCGATCGAAGTTCACTTTAGCGGCCGGGGCCATACGGCCACAAGGTCAATCAGGCCACACTGTCCGACAATAATACGGCGGGGTGCCGATAGTTGCGTGAAAACAGCATCTTGAAACCGGACCGGCACCAGCCGGCGGTAGGCTTTGCGAGCGCGTCCGCTCGCGGCCCGCCGCGTAGTCGCTCAAGGGGGGATCGGGGGTCCGGTCCGCTGCCGCGAGGGCTGCCATCGCTGGTAGCCAGGTCGTGATAGGGGAGCGCGGCGGTTTCGGCGTCAATCGAGTCGCCCGCCGGGTGCGCTTTGATCCCGATCATCGGCTTTTGTCCTTGGCAGCCTCGCCAAAGCCGTCTTGGAGCCGCGCCCAAATGCTCAAATAATATGTAACCCATTGTTTTAACGGCGAGATAGTGCCGAGCGAGGGGCCGCGCGAGCAGCGATCGGGAAGTGAGGCTTGAACCGTCGCGGCGGCAAAACGCCGGACAATCGGCTCGCGTCACAAGCTTAAACACGCAGCCGCCGATGACAGGTGGCGCTACAATCCCCACATAGGCCGGGGCGACGGCGAAGCCCGCTGACGCGAATGGATTTGTGCCCGGTATGATGGGGAGGCATGGCTGGCCCAACGGTTTGCAGCCAATGCGCGCACACCCCGATCCAACGTTGTCTTGAGGGCTTTTCTCGCATAGAAGCGCTGCCTTCTCCCTTTCCGCTGCGGGGCAGGGCGAGGCCTATTTCTTCTTCGGAGAGTGAACGATGGGTTACAAAGTCGCGCTGGTCGGAGCGACCGGCAATGTCGGGCGGGAAATGCTCAACATTCTCGACGAACGTAAATTCCCGGCTGACGAGGTGGTGGCGCTGGCCTCACGTCGCAGCGTGGGCGTCGAAGTGTCCTATGGCGACCGTACCCTGAAAGTCAAAGCGCTCGAGCATTACGATTTCTCCGACGTCGATATCTGCCTGATGTCGGCGGGCGGCGCGGTCTCAAAGGAATGGTCGCCGAAGATCGGCGCAGCCGGCGCTGTCGTGATCGACAATTCGTCGACCTGGCGGATGGACCCGGACGTGCCGTTGATCGTACCCGAGGTCAACGCGGACGCGGTCTCCGGCTTCGTCAAGAAGAACATCATCGCCAACCCGAACTGCTCGACCGCGCAACTCGTCGTGGCGCTGAAGCCGCTGCACGACAAGGCGGTCATCAAGCGCGTGGTGGTTTCGACCTACCAATCGGTGTCGGGCGCCGGCAAGGATGCCATGGACGAGCTGTTTTCGCAGACCAAGGCGGTCTACACCAACAGCGAACTCGTCAACAAAAAATTTCCGAAGCGTATCGCCTTCAACGTGATTCCCCATATCGACGTGTTCATGGAGGACGGCTACACCAAGGAAGAGTGGAAGATGATGATGGAGACCAAGAAGATTCTTGATCCCAAAATCAAATTGTCCGCGACCTGCGTGCGGGTGCCGGTGTTCATCGGCCATTCGGAAGCCGTCAACATCGAATTCGAAAAGCCGATCTCGGCCGATGAGGCCCGCGACATCCTGCGCAACGCCCCGGGATGCCTGGTGATCGACAAGCGCGAACCCGGTGGCTACGTCACGCCCTACGAGTCGGCCGGCGAGGACGCGACCTACATCAGCCGTATCCGCGAGGACGCGACGGTGGAAAATGGTCTTGTGCTGTGGTGCGTGTCGGATAACTTACGCAAGGGCGCGGCGCTGAACGCGATCCAGATCGCCGAATGCCTGATCAACCGCAAGCTGATCAGCGCCAAGAAAAAAGCGGCGTAAGGCGCGGCGACGCGCGATGGTGGGGGAGCCGGAATTGCGATGAGCGAACAACCGGCGCCCTACCGACCCAATCCGCGCCTCAAGCGCATCGAGGACGGCTTCGAGAGCCTGATCTTCAACAGCCGCTGGCTGATGGCGCCATTCTATTTCGGGCTCGTCATCAGCCTCGCGGTGCTGTTGCTGAAATTCTGCATGATCCTGTGGGAGTTCATCCTCCACGCGCCGGGCTCCAAGGAATCCGACATCATCCTCGGCGTACTCAGCCTGATCGACGTCTCGCTGACCGGCAATTTGATTTTGATCGTGGTGTTTTCCGGCTACGAGAACTTCGTTTCCAAGATCGATCCGGGTAACCACCCGGATTGGCCGGATTGGATGACCAAGGTGAATTTCGGCGGGCTGAAGCAGAAACTGCTGGCCTCGATCGTGGCAATTTCAGCGATTCAGGTCCTGAAGGCCTTCATGAACATCGATACCGTGGTCGACGGTCAGAAACTGGCATGGCTGGTCGGCGTGCATCTGATGTTCGTGGTGTCGGCGTTCATGCTGGCGCTGGCCGATCGCTGGAGCGGCGGGGATCACGGCGGCGAAGGGTGAGTAAATGGCGAATGGGAGGCGGCGAATAGAGAATACGTCTCGGTTCGAGCCATTCGCTATTCGCTGTTCCTAATCGCCTGCTTTCGCTTCCCGCACGCTGTGAAATTCCTTGGCCGCCTGGTCGAGCACGAACAGCGAGCCTTCGGCGACGCCGAAATAGGCGCCGTGTAAATGCAGTTCGCCGCGCTCGACAAGGGTACGCACGAACGGGAATGTCATCAGGTTCTCGAGGCTGCGGAACACCGCGGCTTTCTCGATCCGGACGGTGAAATCCTGCATCGTTTCGCGGTCGCGCTGCGCCACCGTCTCGCCCGGCTTGACGAACATCGACATCCACTTGCCGATAAAATCGCCGGGCGACAGCGGTTCGATCTTGTCGATGAAAGCGCGAATGCCGCCGCATTGCGCGTGGCCGAGCACGACGATGTGCTTCACGCGCAGCGCCCGTACCGCATATTCCAGCGCCGCCGAAACACCGTGAGCGCCGCCGTCGGGCTGATACACCGGCACCAGATTGGCGACGTTGCGCACCACGAACAACTCGCCGGGACCGGCGTCGAAGATCACCTCCGGCGAGACCCGCGAGTTGCAGCAGCCGATCACCATGACTTCCGGGGCCTGGCCGCGCTCGGACAGTTCACGGTAACGTGTCTGTTCGGTCGGGAGACGTTGCGAGGTGAAGGTCCGGTAGCCGTCGAGTAGTTCTTGCGGAAACGATGCCATGCCAGTGGCTAACCATATGCCGGAAGCTGGAACAAGCCTTTCGGATGATAGGCCAAGATGATATCGCGTCGGGGTCTATATCTTCAAGGGCAAGAGGAACGAAGCCATGATCCGTCCGCGCCGCAGCCTGCTGTTCATGCCCGGATCGAATGCGCGGGCGCTGGAAAAGGCCCGCAACTTGCCCGCCGACGGTCTCATCCTCGACCTCGAGGACTCCGTGGCGCCCGATGCCAAGGCACTGGCGCGCGACCAGATCGCGCAGGCGATCGCGGCGAAGGGCTTTGGCAAGCGCGAACTGCTGATCCGGGTCAACGGCCTCGATTCGCCGTGGTGGATCGATGACATCGCGATGGCAGGCCGGGCCCGTCCCGACGGCATCCTGGTTCCCAAGGTTTCCAGCGTGGAGGATCTCAACGCCGTCGGCGATCGGCTCAGCGCCGTCGGCGCCGACGCCTCGATCCGGGTCTGGGCGATGATCGAGACCGCGCGCGCCGTGCTGCATGCCGAGGAACTCGCCGCCGCGTCGCGCGATCCGAGGACGCGGCTCGAAGGATTTGTGTTCGGTCCCAACGATATTTCGCGGGAGACGCGAATCCGGATGGCGCCGGGCCGCGCCGCGATGGTCCCGATGATCACGCATTGCATCCTGGCGACGCGTGCCCATGGCCTGGAGATTCTCGACGGGCCCTATAGCGATCTCGGCAATACCGACGGCTTCGGGCAGGAATGCGCGCAAGGCCGCGACCTCGGCTTCGACGGCAAGACGCTGATTCACCCCGGCCAGATCGAAGCCTGCAACGCCATCTTCACGCCGCCGGCGGAGGAAGTCGCCCACGCGCGCAAGATCATCGCCGCGTTCGACCAGCCGGAGAACGCCTCGCGCGGCGCGATCCGGCTCGACGGCCAGATGGTGGAGCGGCTGCACGCCGACATGGCTCGCCGCACCATCGCAATTGCCGACGCTATCGCCGCGATGGGACATTAGGGCGGGCGAACATGCTCGCCGTCTTCATCCGCGAAGGCGGATGATCCAGTACTCCGCGCCGCTCAAGTGCAGTTCAAATGTCGCGGAATACCGGCTGGCCGCCTTCGCGGTCGCCGCGCCCGAAATTGCGACCCTGAACTCGGCGAGGCGGTCCGATTTGCGGCGCAGTTCGTGCAAGTCGAACATCGGACGATGCCGCAGCGCCAGGGGGCGCGGAGCTTGGATTCCGTTGTCATCGGAGGCGATCTGCTCGGAGATCGCGTGGAGCAAAAGGCGTTGCGCAATCAGCGCGTGTATGCCAATTGAGCCGTGGGGCGACGAAAACACCGAGGCCATTGCCGGCAGTTCGTTTGTTTGCCGTTGATTTGTAACTGGGCGCTATCCAGTATCGAGATGGGGCATTTATGAGGTCGAAGATCGGGGGCACTGCCCCTTTTGCTTGTCGGATTTCTGCTGGCGAGTTGCGCAAGTCCACGTGGCCTCGATGAACCGCCCTTGCAGATCCCGGCGTTGAAGCCCGGTTTAGGCCGAGTCTACTTCACGCGGCCGAGCGATTTCGGGGGAGCGGCTGTTCAGCCCGAGATTCGGATGAACAATGAAGTTGTCGGCCGGTCTGTGCCCGGCGGCTTCTCTTATGTCGACCGTCCCCCCGGGAAATACGCTGTGACAACGGCAACCGAGGTCGAGAATGCGGTGACGTTCCAATTGGCGGCGGGCGAGACCAAGTACATCAAGACATCGGTGACACCCGGCATACTCGTCGGCCATGTCACGCCGACGCTCGAATTCCCCGAGCAGGGCAATCCGACATCAGTCGCCTCAGGTATGTCGGTCCCCAATCCTGATCGCTTGCGCGGGTCAAGAGATCAGCGGCTCTTTCCTGGCGGCGGGAGCAGGCGGCAGCCCCGGCGGCGAGAGCCGGGGCAGCGTGAGTGACAGGAAGTGTCTCGCATATGCAGGAATTTCACTTCTTGTCATGACAACGCCCGCCGCGTTCCCCGATTGGTGGGTTACGACTTCCGTCGGCCGAAGCCTTCATCGGGACGTCTTAGCTCGTACATTCGCGTAGCAAGGCCGTGATTTTCGCGTCGAGACTTCGCGCGACCGCAAGAGCTTCCGGGCTGCCGTAAGGCAGCAGATAACTCTCCATTTTGTCATAAGAGACGTGCACGCCATCGGGACGCTCATCGACCAGCAGGGTGACAGGAGCGTAAGATGCCGCATCGGGCACGTGCTTGACCATTTCTTTCATGATGAGCGGGTTGCCGATCACAAACCGCATGATCTTAGGCGTGCTCGATCCGGATTCGCGACGCACAATGTCGCCCTGGTCGAATTCCGCGAAGAGCATGAGGTCCGTTCGGCCGAGGCCGCGTTCTACAACGCGCTGCAAATCCGGGAAGGATTTTGTAGCCCTCGTCTCCTTGAAAAATTCGACGATGTCGGGTTGCCCGACCGCCGACTTGAGCGCGGCCACAATAGCGTCGAATGGTTTTAAGC
Source organism: uncultured Alphaproteobacteria bacterium (assembly GCA_963756215.1). Lineage (GTDB taxonomy): Bacteria > Pseudomonadota > Alphaproteobacteria > Rhizobiales > Xanthobacteraceae > Bradyrhizobium. The sequence continues at coordinate 511,041 of CAVWMY010000013.1, forward strand.
TCGTGAGGCTGAAACGCTCCACCTCGACTTTGGCGATTGTCATTTGTCCTCCTAATAACTCTGATGAATAAAGTGCCTCTGATCGCTTCGGAACGCCGGGAGTCAGGCAGCCGCGGGCTGTGCATCCAGAAAGGTCCTGACGTGGCTGACGAATATCGCGTGATGCTGAAACAGGGCACCGTGCCCTGAATCCGGATAAAGCACCAACTGGGCGTCGCTCAGTTCCTTGAACATTGCGTAGGCGTTGCTCGCGGGCAGCATGGTGTCGTTGCTACCGCTGACGACAAGCGTGGGCTGGTGGATGGCGTGCAGAATGGTGTGCTCGGGATCAGGTGTGGCGCACCAGGTGATCAGCGCCTTAGCTTGCTGATCGGTCACCGCGCGGCCGTTATCGGTGTCACGATCGTTCTGACGTACCTTGGTCCGCTTCAGGAACGCCAGGCCGGCCGCCCGGCTAGCGGACGACTCGGTGAAGAACAGCGGCAGGCGGGGGTCCGGCGCATCGGTTTGGGAAAACGCCTCGCGCAGAACCGCTAACAGGTGTTCCTCTCCGCCTCTCGGCGCGGTGCCGACGAGGATGAGCTTGCGGATCAGTTGCCCGTGCTCGGCCGCGATCTGCTGGGCGATGCAACCGCCGAGGGAAAAGCCCAGCAGGTCGATTTTAGAAAAGCCAAGCAGGTGGATGAAGGTGACCGCGTCTTGCGCCATCGCCGCGATGTTGTCGGGCGTTTGACCGGTCGAGCGGCCGACCCCGGCGTTGTCGAATGCGATTACAGGGCGATTGGCGGCGAGGGCGTTGACGACGGCGGGATCCCAGGCATCGATATTGCCCGAGAAGTGCTGCAGAAGGACCAGCGGCGTTCCGGTCGAAGGGCCGAGGCGGCGATAGGCGAAGCGGATTCCCCTGCCTTCGATGTAGCGGGTGGGTGCCGTCTCAAGGGTGGGGCCGTCTTGTGCGATCTCGATCTGGGTCATGTCATCCTTCGAATGCTTGGTGTGTGAACCGAGTTGGGAGGACCGGCGTGGCGCGGCGACCGAGGCCTTACTCAAGGCGAGACCTTATTTAAGGGTTGTCGATGCTCCGCAGTCTTGGCGGTTCGCGCTATTCGCGGTCCGGTGCGACCTATTACTTTTGGAGAGGCGTGGCCGCTCCCGGCGCGAAGCGCCGGGAGCGGCCTTGTCACTTCACCAGCGAGGCCTTTTCAATCACCGCGGCGACTTCCGGTGCATGAACGACGAGCGAAGCATGGCTGCCGGCGATTTCCGTTATCTGCGCCTTCATGCGCTCGGCAAAAAATTTCTGAGCCTCCGGTGCGATCACCTTGTCCTTGGTGGTGATCACATAGAACGTCGGCTTGTCGCGCCAAGCGGTGATATCCACCGGTGCCTCGAACGCCTTGACGTTCAGCGGAAGCTGATGGTTTGCGAGGGATTCGGCGATCTTTAGCGGAAGGTCGGCCGCGACAGCCGAAGGAAACACCTTGGGATCGATGTAGAGGTTGCCTTTGTCGTCGGGATGAACCGCCGCGGCACCTTCGGTTACCGGACCGATCTTGGAGAGTGTTGCCATGGATTGTCCCACGTCAGGCGCCAGAGCCGAAACGTAGACGAGTGCCGACACCTTGGGATCGTCACCGGCTTGCGTGATGACCACGCCGCCCCAGGAATGGCCGACGAGAACGGTCTTGCCGTCCTGTTTCGCCAGCGCCTGTTTGGTGGCCTCAACGTCGGCGGCAAGGGAGGTGAGCGGATTTTCGACGAGCGTGACGTTGTAGCCCTTCTTCGTCAGGATATCGGCAACGGGCTGCCAACTGGTCTGGTCCACGAAAGCGCCGTGTACGAGCACGATGTTGCGAACCGCCCGTTCGGGCAGTTCAGTTGATTGGGCGGAGGTGGCAAATACCGTTACGGCAAAAAGCATGGAAGCAAATGAGAGTAGAGTTCCTAGCATCTAGTTTTCCTATCATGATGTCTGACCACGCAGGGTCCGGGGGATGGGCGGACGTTTCCCTGAGCTCGCGGTTCTCTGTTGCTGTTGGCCAAATTGCTCGCCCAGCACTTCCGACCGACGCGACGTGACCTAGTATGTGGATTTCTCAGACGGTAGGGCACAACCGTCCAAGTATTGCGTCGGACCGTCCACCGGACTAACGTTTGATACATGGACCTGCTTGCCCAAATGCTCGATCGCGTGCGTCTTGGCGGGACCCTGCTGTTTCACTTCGAGCTGGGCCATCCCTGGAATCTGGCGTTACCGGCGCGTCCCTACGCCCTGTTCCATTATCTCAGTCGTGGCTCCGCTACGCTCGCACTCGAACAGGGAAGCGAGACCCCCATGAGCGCGGGCGACCTTGTCGTCGTCACACGCGGCGAGCCGCATGTGATTTATTCTGATCGCCAGACGACGCCGGTCCCGGTTCACGAGGCCGCTCGACCATCCCCGCGTCTTGGAGTTGTTCGTCACGGAGGAAGCACGCAGCCGCTGTCGACCATGATCTGCGGTAATTTTTCCGTGTCGCGGCCCGCGCAAGGCAGCGTGCTGGAGTTGCTTCCGCCCGTGCTTCACCTGAAGCCGGCGGCGGACGGTGATTGGCTCGAGGCGATTTTGCAGCGCATGGTGAGCGAATCCGCGATCGAGCGCCCCGGCCAAGGCGTCGCGCTCTCGCGACTGACGGAAGTGCTTTTTGTCGAGGTGCTACGAAGCTGGATCAATTCTCTCGGTCCGGGACAAGGCGGATGGCTTGGCGCGATATCGGACCCGCACATCGGACCGGCGCTTCACTTGATCCACGAACAGCCGGACGGGCCCTGGACCCTTCGCAACCTCGGGCAGCGTGTCGGGCTCGGCCGCTCGGCGTTTTCGGCGCGCTTCACCGAGCTCGTGGGCCAGCCGATGCAGCGTTACCTGATCGCACGCCGGATGATGGAGGCCGCGTTTCTGCTCGAAACTACCGACGAGGGAATCGCCCGGATTGCGCGCCGGGTCGGCTACGAGACCGCCGCCGCATTCTCGAAGCTATTCCACCGACATCACGGCCTATCGCCCGGCCGTTACCGGGCAACTCGACGCTCCGGCGCGGAAGCCAAGGAAGCCCTGGCAAGCTGAGCCGAAGGTGGCATGACGCCGTTCGGCTTCCGGCACGTTGAGACATGCCGAGCGGCACTGAGCATGTCTGCTTGCCGGTGTATTTCGGAAGTCCCTCTCCAGCGAGATACACAAGGGAGCCCTTGGCCCACTTTTTTACGCAGCTCTGGACGAGCGAGCAAAGGACATTTTCCGCGAGGGGTTTTGAAGCAGAATCAGAGATTCTGCTTTTCCGGATTCTTCGCTGTCATGCTGTTCACCTGGACTGATTTCTTTTGAGCAGAAACGATGCGCCCACGACGCCGGTCTGGCGAAAAGATCACTCCGTTGCGCTTTTCGCGCGTTTCAGAGTCACCACGGCAGTACCCCCGCCGGATGCCGGTGTGGGATTCTTGTATGTGAGCTCATCGTTGTTGATCGCGATGAAACGCTTCTGATTCGTGTTGTCCCATGTGGGAAAGCTGCCGCTGATGACATGCAAGGTTATCGAATGTTCGGTTTCATTGACTTCGTAGTCGCCAAACATCACGATCATCCCCTCCAGAGCGGCTTTGCTTTCCCCGGCAGTCGGAAAGTCGCGATTGCCGAATTTTGGACGTCGCGAACGGATGAGATTGATCGCGAAGTGATTTGCCGCATCGAACATGAAATATCCCTTCGGATCGGAACCGAATACGTTGGTTGTTTTTCCGGTTCTTTCATTCTCGTTTACAAATGAAGTGACGCTCCAGGTGCCTACGAGCTGCTGTTTGAGCGGCTCTGCGGCTCCCGCGGACAGCATGCCGCATGTAAGAGCTGCGGCTAACGGAATTGATAATAGTGCTCTCATGGTGGTGCTTCCTCCGATTTTCAAAAACGTTCCATTACAAGCTCAGGGCTGGTCTCCCAGCTTGGCCGGAGCCTCGAAATCATTGTACGGGGCGCTCGCGGTATATGGGGCAATTCATCCCACAACACCGCACTGACGGCCAGTACTGGATTGACTACACCCAAAGGTGGGCATGCGTTCGAGAAAGGCCAATAGGCCGAATGGCCGGGGAGCCATCGGGAGGTTGTGCCACTGTAACCCCATGATCCCTTCGGCGATCCCGCGCCGAAGCCGTCGAGCGAGAAGGCCGGGGCCTGCGGGATAGCACAGGATAGCGGTCGTTGCAGCTTTGGCGTGCCGAGCGTCGCTCGTGATTATGCGAAAGCCGGCACCAAGGGTCCGAATCCGGCGCATCGCGTCCCGGAGTTCGGTGCAGCCGATGTGCGAAACTGAGGGCGGACCGGAAGTGGACGGCACTTGCCCGAACCGGCGCGTTTGACCTCGGCTGACATGGTCCCATCGAGGTGCTACTTTTCCATCGTAATATTATGCATCACGGTTCTAATTTCGACGCGACGACAAAGGAGCGGCGCATGATCCGTAGAATATTGCTGATTCCGTTGCTGTTGGCTGCATTGGCGACCGCGACCGCCGCGGCCCAGGATAATCCGCTGCTCGGCACATGGAGGTTGAAGTCCTTTGTCCGGGAAGTCGCCGAGACCGGCGAACGCTACAACCAGATGGGCGAGCGACCCGATGGATATCTGAGCTACGCGGCTGACGGGCGAATGCTGGCGTTTTTCGTGTCGGACAATCAAATACGTCCACAGGCTGATCCGACCGATGAGGAGCGGATTAAACTGCACAAGGGAATGCTTGCGTATGGCGGCGCATATAAATTGTCATCCGGGAAGGTCGTTCATCACATCGATATCGAATGGGATGGACGCCGACTTGGGACTGAACAAGTCCGCTTCTACGCGATCGAGGGCGATACACTCGTGATCAAGACTGAATCGAACAAAAGTCCTGTCGACGGACGCGAAGGCGTCGGGGTCCTGACGTTCGAGCGCGTCCGGTCGGTGCCTTAGTGCCGAAGTAGGTGCCCGAAGTGAGGCACGGGTGCGTGTTCGTCGGCGCGGAATGAGGTGGTCGCCTTGCGACTGCACGTTCCGGTTTGGCCTATCGCGCCGGTTGGTTCGGTGCGGCGGGATGTCGAGGGACGTTGCAACCCGATGCGTTCCTCGCCCTAGCCAAATTGACAGCACAACTGATGAGGGCGAGTATCGCGAAGGGGTGGGGAACCGACCTCGGTTGTGGAGTATCAGAAATGAAGGCTCGCAAGCGTACTTTGCTCTACTTGTTGGCAGCTTCACTCACATTGATGACCGCGGCGTCGCGGGCCCAAGATACGAAGGGTTGGGACCGCACAGTCAGGACCGCCGACTACCTCGAACCTGCGATCCCGCATCCGACCCAGCAGCAAGCGGCATTGGAGAAGTTGCGGCAGTTTGAGACGAAGAATGGTCGCAAGCCGAACATTCTCATCATACTCGTGGACGATATGGGTTATGGCGATCCGGGTTCATTCGGCGGCGGATCGATGCTTGGAGCCGCCACGCCAAATATCGACAGCCTGGCCGCGGGCGGATTGAAGCTCACTTCAACCTATGCGACTCCGGTCTGTACGCCCTCTCGCGCGGCTTTGATGACGGGCCGTATTCCCGCTCGCAGCGGCCTCACGCGTCCTCTGCTTGCCAGCGATCATCCTACGAAAAACCCATGGGCCGACGAGGTTACGGCTGCGAAGCTGTTGAGCGAAAACGGTTACGTCACCGGATTGTCCGGGAAGTGGCACATCGGCGAAGCCAAAGGCATGCAGCCGCAGGACGTCGGCTATGATGAGTTCCGCGGATTTCTGTCTGTTGTCAGCGAATACACGCAATACATGAACCTTGCCAAATATTCGCAACTGATCCTCGACCCCGAGCGATTGAAAACCTTCAAGGGCTTGAGCGAATACAACGGGATCGTCGAAGGCAAAAAGGGCGGTGATCTGAAAGTTGCCTATCCGCTCGAGACGCCCCAGCAAATGGGAAACGTTGATCAGGACTTTGCTAACTTTTCGGTAGACTTCATCAAGCGCGCGGCCCAGGCGAAAAAGCCTTTCTACCTGATCCATTCGTTCGCCAAGGTCCACTTCGACAACTATCCCGGCGACGGCTATCAGGGCCGCAGCGCAGCGAAACTGCCTTACAGGGACGCCGTGGTCGAAGTCGACGACATCGTCGGGCGTCTCAAAAAGACGCTCGAAGAAACCGGCCAGGCCGAGAGCACCTTCGTGTTCTTCACATCTGATAACGGTCCCGAGGAGGACTCCTATCCGGACTCCGGTTTCACTCCCTTCCGTGCCGGCAAGGGCACCACCTGGGAAGGCGGCGTCCGCGTGCCAGGCATTGCTTATTGGCCCGGCATGATAAAGCCGGGACGCGTCAGTGACGGCCTTTTCGATATCATGGACTTGTTCAACACTTCGCTCGCCCTGGGAGGCATCGAGAATAAGATTCCAGCAGAACGTTATATCGACGGCGTCAACCAGACGAGCTTTCTGCTCGCGGATGACGGTGACACCAACCGCCAGGCGGTGTTCTCGTACAATCAGGCTGATTTTTCGGCCATCCGCTGGGCGAACTTCAAGGGCTACTTCATGGTCTTCCAGATTGAGCAGCCTTTCTCCAACATCAGCATGTCGACCTTCGCGCCCGTCGCGGTTGCCCCCTGGATCTTCGATATTTATCGCGACCCCAAGGAGCGTCTCACCCGGAGCAATGGCGACTATGAGTGGATCTACGGTCCCATTCTCCAGCTGCAGGCTGCTCACGCCGCCACCTTCGTCAAGTATCCGAAAAAAGACATCGGATTGGGAATTGGCGGCGGCGGTGATCCTCGCTAAATGCGGGCCTTCCGATACCGTCTAATCCGCGAGATCGACTTTGAGTTTGAAAGCCGCCTTCGGGCGGCTTTTTATCTGCAGGGCGCCCACCGTCACTTCCGCTTCCGGCATATCGGGGCACATAGGGTAGTGCAGCCGCATGTTCGAAATTGGGGGCAGACCGGGAAATGGACTGCGCACCGACAAACCAACGCAATTGAACCGAAGAAGACATGAGGTAGCAATTGGCTTTTCCCGGCAGCTACCGCTCGCGGACCCAAACGAGTCGGCGGAAGTCCGTTTTGCCCGGAGACACCATGCTGGGTGCTGGTGCAGTTTCGATGAAGAGCTTGTCGCCCTCGATCCGGTAGTGGCGTCTTTGCTCCGTGCCGTTCCACTCCTCGTTCCATGAGATGTCGACACTGGTGATGAAATCTCCGCCCTCGACGCGATAACGGCCGGTGTATGACAGCATCGATTTCTGAAGTGCTGCGCGGGCGGTATCGTCGGTGCCCGGCTTTCGGTCCGTTGCGGTGGTCAGAACGATCGTGCGCCCTTCAGGCGTGATCACCAGGTATCCGCTCGGCGCTCGGCCGAACGCATCTCGAGCCATCCCGTCCTCCCCGATAACCTGCCAGGAGACCAGCTTCCAATTGCCGACAAGCGGATGCCGCTCGTCCGCGACCGCCGCTACCCCAATTGTTACGGCAACGCCGAAAGCCATTGCCATCTTGCACATCGTGTCGAGCATTTTGGCTCCCTCAGCGCGTGGTGACCGGCGCGAAGCCTGACTCGATTTGGCATTTTCCAAAATCCGGAACCTGCTAAGATAGCCTCAAGCTGAGCCGAAGGCTGACCGCCGTGCCATTCCGCTATGATCTCACCGATTTGCGGCTGTTCATTCACGTCGCCGAAGCGTCGAATATTACGCATGGGGCGAGGCGCTCCAACATGTCGCTCGCGGCGGCAAGCGAACGTATCCGCGAAATGGAAGCAACGCTCGGAACTGGCCTGCTGATACGCGGCCGCCGTGGCATTCAGCTGACCGCAGCTGGATCGATTCTACTGCAACATGCTCGGGCCGTTTCCGAGCAACTCCAGCAGATGCGCGGAGAACTGGACGGCTATGCCAAGGGCCTGAGAGGCAATGTACGTCTGTTGGTGAATACGGTCGCGATGCTGGAATACGTCCCAGCTATGCTCCCCGGCTTCTTGGCACGGCAAGAGAATATTGATGTCGACCTCGAAGAGGCGAAGAGCCCGGACATCATGCGCATCATCGCGGCGGGACGCGCGGATATCGGCATCGTCGCGGGCGCGATTGACCCCGAAATGCAGCTTGAGACCTTTCCCTTTGCACAAAACGTGCTGGTCCTGATCACGCCGAAGCGGCACCCCTTGGCTGGAAAACGGCGGGTCGCCTTTGCCGACACGCTAAACTACGAGTATATCGGGCTCGATAACGCGGGTGCGCTGCAGTCATTTGTGAATCGCCAAGCCGAGCGTTTGGGAAAGCAGTTGAAGGTTCGCGTGCGGCTGAGCAGCTTCGACGTTATCTGCCGGATGGTCGAAGCGGGCACTGGTCTTGCAATCGTTCCGCAAGCGGCTGCGCGGCGTTGGCGTCGCCTGGCGGCATTCAGCATTGTTCCGCTGACCGACGGTTGGGCTGTGCGTCACCTGACGCTTTGCGTGAGAAGCCTTCGATCCGCGACGCCACATGTCCGTAAATTGGTGGCCTATTTGCGAGAAAATGGTTCTCGCCGCGTACTGAAGCATTAAGCCAGCAGCCGGGCTCGCGTCCGTTCCCGGCACATCGCGGCTCGAAACTCAGTATTGCCGGATGTCCAAACTGGAGAGCGGAAGTGGGGGGCACTTGCCCGAACCGACGCGATCGACCCAAAGGCTACTCGTGTTGGTGCAGCTGTCGGAAATCGGGTGGATCGATTTGCGTGAAATCCTATCGTGACAACGCGCAGATGGGAGCACGACATGCACGAATTTCATTCGATAGCAGCTCCCTGTGGAGACTGGCTCCAATCAGAATTGCGACAGCTGTTTCGAGAGGCCGGCGATTGATCCGCACTCTGCGCTGCACGTCAGCCATGACGGAATGGTCCAGGCCGGTCCGCATCCCGTTTCCAAGGCGTCCATTCAAATTGAACACAGGGATACAGGAGTTAGCTACATGTCGAAGGAAACTGACAACAAGGCGATCGTGGGTCGCTGGTTCACGGATTTTTGGGGCCCGAACGGTCTTGAGATAAGCTCTGCATGAGCTGCTGAGATCGCCTCTTGGCACTTTTCGGAACTGCCGCAATGTCCGACTTTGATCCTGACTGCGTACCGAAGCGGACATCGGTCGACAGATCGTGCTCTAAACATTACATGAAAAAGTCGCGCCCGACGGGCTAGGTCTGGTGTGGTCGCCGCTGTCTACTCCCATAGCGAAAAATATTTTCGTTTCGTCTTTTCCCAAATCACCGGCATATCCGTTGCCGTCTCGCCCCACAGCAGGGGCGTATCGCGATCGTCACGGACGCGGGGCGGGATGCGGTGGACGCGAGCGGCGCTTCTGACGAGGGCGCGTCTTGCGGACGGCCAAGTCGTGTGGTCCTGACGCCTCGACGCTGGCGTCAAGTCGGTGATGATGTTCGCGCATCACGCAAGTGATGGCGCTTCTCATCACACCGATGACGGAGGCAAGAAAGCCCGATCTCCGGGGAGAGCGCGAAGTAAGCCGTTAAAACCATTGCGTGCGGGAATGCCGGGTGATTCCGGTGAACTCGCTGTGAATACTCGTGTGCATTTTGTGCCACCACATTTCGCACACGAGGCTGCGGGCGCACCGAGCGCCCGGCATTCCCCGCGCCCTTCTCAGGGTCGCCCGCGCCCTTCTCAGGGTCGCCCGCGCCCTTCTTAGGGTCGCCCGCGCCCTTAGAGTCGCGCGCCCTCTGTTCAGGGCGCAGAACTCCGGCACAACTCGGGCGCGATGCGCCGCGAGGCCGTGAGCGTTTGTCCGGACTGAAAAGGGTTGTTTGAGAGTTGAAAAAACTAGCGCGCGCCAAACCGCTCCGCCGCCCAAGCATACAAGCTGCCCGCCAGCGGCTGCGTATTGCCGCGGCCTTTCGGCGAAACATGCAGCCCGATGATCTCGGGGTCGCCGATCAACGCCGAATAATCCGAGCGCTCGAAAAAAAGCTTCGGCTCGGCATGCACGGCATAGAACGATTTCTTCGGCAGAGCGTATTGCAATTCGCCGGCGCGGCGGGCGAGCGCGGTCAGCGCCGCCGGGCCATAGATGGCGACCCGGATATCGGAAAGCCGATTGGATTTGCCGCGCAGTTTGCGCAAGCCGAACGTCAGGCGATGCCGCAGCGACAGCCAGTCCGGCGTCAATTCGTCTTGCGTCATCAGCCCTTCGAACGACCGGACGATCGGATCGGTCGCCGAGAGATAAAGCACGGAATTGCCGAGCTGGCGCGGCCGCTCCCAGGCGAAATAGGGTTTCGACGGATCGATCTCGACCGGCTTCAGCAGCAGCACGTCGGCGTCGAGCCACAGCCCGGCGCGCTGCGCCATCAGCCGCATCCGGAAGAAATCGGAAAACTGCAGCGTGGTCCAATCGCGCCAGCCGCCGTCCGGTTGCGGCGGGCGCAGCTTTTCCGAGAAGGCGTGCGGCAGAACGGCTTCCGCCTCGGCATTGCCGACGCCATCGGGCAATCCCGGCAGCGGGTCGAAACTATAGACCGTGACCTTGTGACCGGCCGCGATCTGCGAGTTCAGGCACAATCGCCTGAGCGCATCGAGCGGGCCGTGCCAGAAGGTGACGACATCCGGCCGCATGCGCGTCACTTCCATGGCGTTTCGAGCGGAGAGAACGCGCCAACCAGGAATCGGAGACGGATCAGGCCCAGGCGCGCTCGGTCTTGAGCTTGGCCTCGTAGCTGTCGATCGAGCCCTTCTTCTCCATCGTCAGCCCGATATCGTCGAGGCCGTTGAGCAGGCAGTGCTTGCGAAACGCGTCGATCTCGAACTTCAGCGTGCCGCCGTCGGGCCCGCGGATTTCCTGCTTCTCGAGGTCGATGGAGAGCGTCGCGTTGGAGCCGCGGTCGGCATCGTCGAACAGCTTGTCGAGGTCCTCCTGCGCGACGCGGATCGGCAGGATGCCGTTCTTGAAGCAGTTGTTGTAGAAGATGTCGCCGAACGAGGTGGAGATCACGCAGCGGATGCCGAAATCCAGCAACGCCCATGGCGCGTGCTCGCGGCTCGAGCCGCAGCCGAAATTGTCACCCGCGACCAGCACCTTGGCTTTGCGATAGCCCGACTTGTTGAGGATGAAGTCCGGGTTCTCGCTGCCGTCGTCCAGGTAGCGCTGTTCCGAGAACAGCCCCTTGCCGAGGCCGGTGCGCTTGATGGTCTTCAGGTACTGCTTCGGGATGATCATGTCGGTATCGACATTGATGATCTTCAGCGGCGCCGCGACGCCTTCCAGCGTGGTGAACTTGTCCATGACCCTGATCTTCGCGCGTGAGAGGTTGCAACCAGACTTGTGACGGGTTTTATCCCGATCGCAGCCCCGGTCCAAGGTAAAAAAGCGGTGAAGCGGCTAGTCGGCCGCGGCCTCGATCGCCTCTATGTCGGGGTCGGAAAGGCCGAAATGGTGACCGATCTCGTGGATCAGCACATGCCGAACGATTTGGCCCAGCGTCTCGTCGTGCTCGGCCCAGTAATCCAGGATCGGCCGGCGGTAGAGCCAGACCATATTGGGCAGCCGGGCGATGTCGTCGTTGCTGCGGAACGGCAGGCCGATGCCCTGGAACAGGCCGAGCAGGTCGAATTCGCTCTCCGCCTCCATCTGGTCGAGGACCTCGTCGGTGGGAAAATCATCGACGCGGATCACCACGCCCTCGCAAAGGTCGCGAAAGCCCCTCGGCAGGCGCTCGAACTCGGCATGTGCCATGGCCTCCATCTCGCCCAGCGAAGGCGCCTTGGCCGATGTCCACATCAGGTCCGTCAAATCCAAATCCCCACCTAGCTGCAAGAGGACGCGGATGTTAGAACCGCAACAGCAGTGCCACAACACGTTGGATGGGCTCGATGATGCGAATCGGCGCGGCGGCGATATCGATCGGATTGGTGACCGCCTTGTTGTTGCCGGCCTCCGGGAGCAGCGCACAGACCGCGGCCCGATCCGGAATGCAGCAATTCGCGCAGGCCGTGGTGCCCGATGGGCCGCCGGTGCGCCGGCAACGTCCGCTGCGGCGCGTACCGATCTATCCGCGCTACCAGCCGGAACCCGATGGGGTCTATCCGCGCTATTTCCCGGGGGCGAATGCGGTGCGGGATTGTACCGCCACCTATGTGCAGGAATTCCGGCCGAGCGGCACGGTGATCGTGCCGCGCATGAACTGCTTCTGGCGTCCGGGCTAGCTTTCCACCGGATCGATCAGGTCGCGCAAAACCACACTCGCGAATATCGTATGCGAACGCGGAACCGATGCGCTCGTCCGCGCGTTTGATTCCCCGGCGCAGTTCATCCCACCTCCATGCCGCTCACTCTGATTTGTTAGCTGTGCTGAGACTGTGCGTTCGATCGCTCGAATGCCACAGCGTCGGCGTGACACCAATAATGCAAGGGAAACTACATGATCGTGAAGAAAGTGATCGGGTTTGCTGCCGTCGGCGCATTGCTCGTTCTGGCCGCTCCAATCGGGGGCGCCCAGGCCATGACGCTGAACAATCCGGGTGTTACCGCCGCGGCGCAGGACGGCTCAAGGTCGATGACGACGGAGGTCGGCTGGCATCACCATTGGCACCATCATCATTGGCATCACTGGCGTCGTTGATTGCTTGCTGCATTGGTTTGAGGGGGACCAGGCCCGCACGGGTCTGGTCCATTTCACGTTCCAGTGAAATTGCCGATATCGCGGACCGGCGAATTCGGCGCCGGTTCAGCCGCCGAAATCCCTCAATCCCAGTTCTTGAATTTCCAGGATTTGAGCTTCCAGGGCGTCAGCGTCTCCATCCGCCACTGTACCCAGCGGTCCGGCGGCCAGTGGCTGAGCCGCGAGGTTTCCTTGACTTCGGGCTCGATCACACGCGGCGCATAGCGCCGCCGCAGCTGGCGCGTCGCCTCGCTGATCGCATCGACATATTCAGCCTTGTCGGCCATGGCCCGCTCCTTGCCGCGTGCGCGCGGCGCGCAAACGCCTTGCCCATGACCGCAGTCTGCTCCCAGCTGATTAACGCCGTGTTGCCGGAACGCTTCGAGGTTGACGCAAGAAGCCGGAGCGGCGCGCGAATGAAGTCACAATCGCGCGCGGCAGCGATTTACCGCCACTCGCGGATGTCGACGAAGTGCCCGGCGATCGCCGCCGCCGCCGCCATCGCGGGCGACACCAGATGGGTGCGCCCCTTGAAGCCTTGCCGGCCCTCGAAATTGCGGTTCGATGTCGAGGCGCAGCGCTCTTCCGGCGCCAGCTTGTCCGGATTCATGGCAAGACACATCGAGCAGCCCGGCTCGCGCCAATCGAAGCCGGCTTTAATGAAGATCTTGTCGAGGCCCTCGGCCTCCGCCTGCGCCTTCACGATGCCGGAGCCCGGCACGATCATGGCGTTGACATTGCTGTTGACGGTCCTGCCCTCGGCGACCTTCGCCGCGGCGCGCAGATCCTCGATGCGGCCATTGGTGCAGGAGCCGATAAAGACGCGGTCGAGCTTGATGTCGGTGATCCTGGTGCCGGCCTTCAGGCCCATGTAATGCAGCGCGCGATGCTTCGAGAGCCGCTTTGCCTCGTTTTCGATCTTGTCGGGATCGGGCACGACGCCCGATATCGACACCACATCCTCGGGCGAAGTGCCCCAGGTCACGATCGGCGGCAGCTTGGCCGCGTCCAGCCGGATTTCATGATCGAAATGCGCGCCCGAGTCGGAACGCAGCGTTTCCCAGTGGCGCACCGCCGCATCCCAGGCTTCGCCCTTCGGGGCCTTCGCCCGGCCCTTCAGGAATTCGAAAGCCTTTTCATCCGGCGCGACCAGGCCGGCGCGGGCGCCGCCTTCGATCGACATGTTGCAGACGGTCATGCGGCCTTCCATCGAAAGCGCGCGGATCGCCTCGCCGGCATATTCCAGCACGTAGCCGGTGCCGCCGGCGGTGCCGATCTCGCCGATGATGGCCAGGATGATGTCCTTGCCGGTGACGCCTTCGGGCAGCTTGCCGTCGACGACGGCACGCATATTCTTGGCTTTCTTCTGGATCAGGGTTTGCGTCGCCAGCACATGTTCGACCTCGGAGGTGCCGATGCCGTGGGCCAGCGCGCCGAACGCGCCGTGCGTGGAGGTGTGGCTGTCGCCGCAGACAATGGTGGTGCCGGGCAGGGTGAAGCCCTGCTCGGGGCCTATCACGTGCACGATGCCCTGACGCTTGTCGAACTCGTTGTAGTATTCGATGCCGAATTCCCTGGCATTCTCGGCCATCACCCGCATCTGCTCGATGCTCTCCGGATCCGGATTGGGCTTCGAACGGTCGGTGGTGGGAATATTGTGGTCGACCACGGCCAGGGTCTTCTCCGGCGCACGGACCTTGCGCCCGGCGGCGCGCAACCCTTCAAACGCCTGCGGCGAAGTCACCTCGTGAACGAGATGGCGATCGATGTAGAGCAGGCTGGTGCCGTCCTCGGCCTCGTGAACCAGATGATCGTTCCAGATTTTGTCGTACAGCGTGGTCGGTTTGGACATGAGCGTAAGCCCTTGGAAAAAGATTTCTGAGTGAGCGGGTCGGGCGCGGCAGCGCCATCCGGCGAAGCGTCAGCGCGGCATCAAAGCGCGCGACAAAGTCCCGACGTCGCCGAAGTCATGAACCGTCCGAAGAAGCGTCCGGGCAAACGGCTGCGATCGTCGATGACGATGCGCACGCCGTGCCGGCGAACAACGCTGGTTTGATCCGGAGCCATATCGCTTCCTAACATGGGGCCTTCCATCGCCACAATCAATCGATGCCCGGCGGCTTATGCCAAACAGGCAACGTGCAATAAAAAAGCGCGGGGCTTTTCCCGCGCTTCCCGTCGCATCCATGCGGTGAGTGAATTACTCGCCGACGGCAGCGGCTTGCGCGCGGTCCGACTTCTTCTCGACGATGCGGGCCGACTTGCCGCGCAGATTGCGAAGATAATAAAGCTTGGCGCGACGCACCTTGCCGCGACGCACCACCTTGATCGAGTCGATCATCGGCGACATCACCGGAAACACGCGCTCGACGCCTTCGCCGTACGAAATCTTGCGAACGGTGAAGCTCTCGTTAAGTCCGCCGCCGGTCCGGCCAATGCAAACGCCCTCATAGGCCTGCACGCGCGAGCGGTCGCCTTCGACCACCTTGACGTTGACGATCACGGTATCGCCGGGGCTGAATTCCGGAATGGTCTTGGTGGCGGACAGTTTGTCGAACTGCTCTTTTTCGAGCTGTTGAATAAGGTTCATCGTAAAAATCTCCATCGGCGGCGCGCCCCAGCCGGTGACGCGGGCTGCGCGAACGTCCATCTATCCTGCCATTGCGCGGATTTGGCGCTCCTATACGGCAAAGCCGGCGCGTTGTCACCCTTCCGTCTTGTTTTTTGGGCGTTTTTGCCGAGCCGTCGAAGGGCCTGGCAAGGAGGTTGGCCTCGCGGCCCACAGATCGGGCCGCCGCGCCTGGGTCAGGGCCTCGGCCTCGGCCTGCCGCCAGCCTGCCACCCGGGCATGATCGCCGGACAGCAGGATCTCGGGGATCGGCCGGCCCTCGAAGCTCTGGGGGCGGGTATATTGCGGGTACTCTAGTAATCCGTCGGAAAAACTCTCGTCGGTTCCGGAAGCAAGCTTCCCCATTACCCCCGGCAGCAGCCGGACGCAGGCATCGATTAGCGCCATTGCCGCAATCTCGCCGCCGGACAGCACGTAGTCGCCGATCGAGACCTCCTCGAGCTGACGGGCATCGATCACGCGCTGGTCGATGCCTTCGAACCGTCCGCACACGATCAGCGGGCCGGGTCCGGCGGCAAGTTCCGTCACCATCGACTGGGTCAGCGGACGACCCCTGGGGCTCATCAGCAACCGGGGCCGGGATGTTTCCTGGCTCCGGGCTTGATCCGCGGCGTCGATCGCGGCTGCCAGTACATCGGCGCGCAGCACCATGCCGGGCCCGCCGCCGGCCGGGGTATCGTCGACGCTGCGGTGGCGGTCGGTGGCCGAATCCCTGATGTCGCGTGCCTCAAGCTCCCACAGCCCGGCCTCCAGGGCCCGGCCGGCGAGGCTCAGGCCGAGCGGACCCGGGAACATCTCCGGGAACAGGGTCAGGACCGTGCTGCGCCATATCATCGGATAAAACTCGTCGCCTTCTGTCACGCTACCATGGCCGCGAGGGATCAGGCGGGCTCAAACTCGTCGCCGTCGATTTCGGCCGGGAGTTCGATCACCACGCGGCCGCCCGCGATATCGACGGTCGGCACCACGGCGTTGGTGAACGGCAGCAGCAGGGTAGCACCGTTGGATGGCGCGATCTCGATGATATCGCCGGCGCCGAAATTGTGGATGGCAATCACGCGGCCGAGCGGCTCGTCGGCGGCATTGACCGCCGCAAGCCCGATCAGGTCGGCGTGATAATATTCATCATCATCCGTCGCCGGCAGGCGGTCGCGCGCGACATAGAGCTCGATACCGTTAAGCCGCTCGGCCTCGTCGCGTGAGGTAACGCCCTTCAGCGTCGCCACCAGGTGATCCCTCGCCTCGCGGACATGGGTCACCTCGAATTGGCGCGCGCCGTCCTTGGTGGTCAGCGGTCCGTAGCTCTTCACCGCGAACGGATCCTCGGTGAAGGTCCACAGCTTGACCGCGCCGCCCACGCCATGTGCGGCGCCGATTCGGGCGATGCAGATGTGTGCCGGCATCGCCACGCGCGGTCGTGCTTACTTCTTGGCGGCGGCAGCAGCGGCTGTAGCGGCGGCTTCGGCGTTGGCCTTGCGCTGCTTGCGCGGCACCGCCCGTTCCGGGTTGTTGCGCGGTGCGCGCTTGACCACACCGGCTTCGTCGAGGAAGCGAGTCACGCGGTCCGAGGGCTGCGCGCCCTTGGCGATCCAGACCTTGACCTTGTCCACGTCGAGTTTCAGCCGCGCCTCGTTCTCCCTCGGCAGCAGCGGATTGAAGTGGCCGAGCCGTTCGATGAAGCGGCCGTCGCGGGGAAACCGCAAATCGGCGACGACGACGTGATAAACCGGGCGCTTCTTGGTGCCCGCGCGGGCGAGGCGGATAACGACTGACATTTAGTTCTCCTTCAAACCTGATTGTTTGCTTAATTGTTCCGCGTCATTCCGGGATGCGTGCGAAGCACGCAGACCCGAAATCTCGGCGATCGTTCACATCGCGATTCCGGGTTCGGCGCTGCAAGCCGGCCCGGGATGACGAAATCCTTCATTTCTTCTTCCCCAATCCGGGAAAGCCGCCGAGTCCCGGCAGCGTCGGCTTGCCGCTCAAGCCGGTGAGTCCGGGAAGGTTCGGCAACCCGGAACGAAGTCCGCCGGGGAGCTCTTTGGGCAGTGAGGGCATCCCGCCCGGTCCGGCACCGCCGGGCATTTTTTCCGCAAGCGCCTTCATCTGTTCCGGCGACGGCATGCCGCCGCCGAAGCCCATCGCCTGCGCGATGCCGGCCATCGGACCGCGCTTGCCCGAACTCATCGCCTTCATCATGTCGGCCATGTTGCGGTGCATCTTGAGCAGCTTGTTGACGTCCTCGACCTTGACGCCGGCGCCCGATGCAATGCGCTTCTTGCGGCTGGCCTTGAGAACGTCGGGATGTTTGCGCTCCTGCCGCGTCATCGAATCGATCACGGCGACCTGACGCTTGATGATCCTGTCGTCGATTCCGGCGTTGGCGATCTGGTTCTTCATCTTCGCGATGCCGGGCATCATGCCCATCAGGCCGCTGATACCGCCCATATTGGCCATCTGCATCAACTGCTCGCGCATGTCGGACAGATCGAACTGGCCCTTGCGCATCTTCTCGGCGACACGCGCGGCCTTCTCGGCGTCGATATTCGCCGCAGCCCGCTCGACCAGCGACACCACGTCGCCCATGCCGAGGATGCGACCGGCGATGCGGTCCGGGTGGAAGTCTTCCAGCGCGTCGGTCTTTTCACCGGTGCCGATCAGCTTGATCGGCTTGCCGGTGACGGCGCGCATCGATAGCGCGGCGCCGCCGCGGCCGTCGCCGTCGACCCGGGTCAGCACGATGCCGGTGAGGCCGACGCGCGTGTCGAACGATCGCGCCAGGTTGACCGCGTCCTGGCCGGTGAGGGCGTCCGCGACCAGCAGCACTTCGTGCGGGTTCGCGGTGGCTTTGATTTCCGCCGCCTCGCTCATCATCTCTTCGTCGAGCGTGGTGCGTCCGGCGGTGTCGAGCAGCACCACGTCGTAGCCGCCGAGTTTCGCGGCTTCGAGGGCGCGGCGCGCGATCTGCGGCGGCTTCTGGCCGGCCACGATCGGCAGGGTCTGGATGTCGAGATCGCGGCCCAGCACCGCCAATTGCTCCATCGCCGCCGGACGATAGACGTCGAGCGAGGCCATCAGCACCTTGCGCTTGTCGCGCTGGGTCAGGCGCCGGGCGAGTTTCGCGGTGGTCGTGGTTTTGCCGGAGCCCTGCAGTCCGACCATCATGATCGCGACCGGGGGCACCGCGTTGAAATCGATGCTCTGGCCTTCGGCGCCGAGCGTGGCGATCAGTTCGTCATGGACGATCTTGACCACCATCTGGCCCGGCGTCACCGATTTGACCACGGTGGCGCCGACCGCCTGCTCGCGGACCCGTTCAGTAAAGCTCCGGACCACGTCGAGCGATACGTCGGCCTCGAGCAGCGCGCGTCGCACCTCGCGCATCGCGGCATCGACATCAGCTTCGGACAGCGCGCCGCGCCCCGTCAGCCGATCGAGAATTCCGCCAAGCTTTTCCGACAGATTGTCGAACAATTGCGTCGTCCTGTGCCTCACCCCGAGAAACAGGCACGACCTGCGTCTCGAACGGTGACGATTTTACTAAACCTCATCCTGCGACAGGCCGCTTCGCGGCTCCTCAGGATGAGGCATACCCAAACACTTTTACGCCCGAGGGCGCATCGCGCTGTCGGGCGTTGACCTCCGGTCTCCAGGACCGGGCGGCGGGTCGAAAAGAACGTCTTTCCGAGGATTGGTCGGGGTTAAACCCCCACCGTTCTTCAAAGTCAAGGAAACTCGCCAAAAGTGGCGCTTTTACAGGCGCTACGGGTCGGTTTCGGGGCCAATCAAGCCGCGAAACCACCCGAGGTGGTTATGACGACGGCAGGCATTTCCGCCGTGAGGATCGCGCATCCGGTTTTGGAATCACTGCCCCGCCTGCTTGATCGCCCAGGACACGCTGACGCTGACCGATAGTGTCTCCTCGCCCTGCGCCACCGGCGTTATCGCCATCGGCGCGGCGACCATCTTGCCGCGAAATACCGGAGCGGGAGCGCCTTCCTCGGAGATGCTGATCGGCGCACCCAGCGTAACACCGGCGGCCTTGGCGTAAATCTCGGCCTTGCGACGGGCGTCAGCCACGGCCTTTTCGCGCGCGTCGTCGAGCAGCTTCGAGGATTGCGACACCGTGAAATTGATGCCGCCGATGTCGGTCGCGCCGGCACCGACCAGCGTGTCGATCGTCCCCGCGGCCTTGGCGACGTCACGCAGGCGAACCGTCACGTGATTGCCGGCATGATAGCCGGTGACCATGCCCGGGCTGCGGTTCGGCGCATATTGCGGCTGCAGCGACAGTCGCGAGGTCTGGATATCGTTGGCGTCGATGCCGGCGGCCTTCAATGCCTGCAGCACCTTGCTCATCGCGACATTGTTGGCCTCGGAGGCCTCGCGCGCCGTCTTGGCGTCCGAAGTAACGCCGGCCTCGATCTGCGCGAGGTCCGGCGCCACCGATATCGAGGCGTCACCGGTGACGGAGATCATCGCCGGGAGCGCGGTCTGTGCCCAAGCAGGAACAGTCAGCAGCATGCCGGCCACGGCGGCAAGGATGGCGTGACGTCGGATCGGTTTCATTTCAGCGGCACATAGACGTTGATCACCAGCTTGTCCTCTTCGGTCTTCAGCGGATCGGTGATGTATTCCTCGATGAAAGTGTCCTTGGCCTCAAGCTTCTTGTCGTCGAGGTGATTGGTGATGGCTTCGTAGGTGTTGTCCATGTTGTCGTAGGATCCGCGATGGACGAACTTCAGCGCTTTGCCTTCGGGCGATTGGCCGATGCTCATGTCCTTGCCGAGGTTCTTTGGCTCCTGATCGACGGGCAGTTCGGCCAGGAAGGTGAAGCCGGTATCGTCGGTCGAGGTGTAGACGATCATCGGATTGCCGGTTCGCGCGATATTCTGCTTGTCCAGGAATGCCGTCAGCGATTTGAACGATTCGATCAGGGTATCGAACGCCGCATCCCAGCTCGCGCTGCCCTTGACGATGACGACCTTCTTCGCCGGCAGCACGATTTCCTCGCCGAAGGGATCGGCAGCCTGAATCGGGGCGGCGGGTGGCGGCGAAGCCGGTGCCTGTTCCGCCGCAGGCGTATCAGCGGGTGACTTGGTTTCGGCCGGCGGGGGCGCGGGTGTGGCCGCGGGCGCCGGGCCCGGGGTTGGCGCCGCCGCGGGCGTGCTGGCGGCAGGCGCCGGTTGCGCCTTTGCGACGGCGAGGCCCAGCGAAATCGCGGCCACCGGGACGAGCGCAAGCACGGCAAAGCGAAAACGGCGTATCGAAATCATTCGGTAATTCTCCATGGCATTCCCAGAGTGCACGACGTTTGGCGCGGCCCGGCTCGCGCTCACATCGGCGAAACCAAGCCATTCCTAGCACGCAATTTCAGCTTTCGCCCCATGACAGATCTATCATGTGCCCTGCAGGGTACACTGGCCAATCCGCCATTATTCGCCATATAAGGCAGGCATAAATTGGGATATTTGATGAGCGCGCTCGCCAACCACGCATTCGCCAAGATGAACGGCATCGGCAATGAAATCGTCGTGGTCGACCTGCGCGATAAACCCGCCGCGGTCACGGCGGCGGATGCGCGCGCAGTCGCCTCGCCGGCAGGCGTACCCTACGACCAGTTGATGGTGCTGCAACCGCCGCGGTTGCAGGGCACCGAAGCCTTCATCCGCATCTATAACAATGACGGCTCCGAGGCCGGGGCCTGCGGCAACGGCATGCGTTGCGTGGTACGGCGGCTGTTCGAGAAAACCGGCCAGACCGCCGTCACTTTCGAGACCGCGGCCGGGCTGTTGAACTGTTGGCAGGGTCCGGCGGCCGACCTCTACACCGTGGATATGGGCGCTCCGAAATTCGGCTGGCAGGATATTCCGCTCGCCGAAGAATTTCGCGACACCCGATATATCGAATTGCAGGTCGGGCCGATCGACGCGCCGGTGCTGCATTCGCCATCCGTGGTCAGCATGGGCAATCCGCACGCGATCTTCTGGGTCGACGACGTCGAGGCCCATGACCTCGCCCGCTTCGGTCCGCTTTTGGAAAACCATCCGATTTTTCCGGAGCGGGCCAACATCACGCTCGCTCATATCGTCGACCGCGACCACATCACGATCCGTACCTGGGAGCGCGGCGCCGGACTGACCAAGGCTTGCGGTTCGGCTGCCTGCGCCACCGCGGTGGCGGCCGCGCGGTTACGGCGGACCAATCGAACGGTGCGGGTCGCGTTGCCGGGCGGAGAGCTTTCGATCGAGTGGCGCGAACGCGACGATCACGTGCTGATGACGGGCACGGCGACCTTCGAATATGAGGGACGATTCGATCCGGCGCTGTTTGCCGGCGTGGCCTGATATGCCCGGCGTCGAGGTCATCACGTTCGGCTGCCGGCTCAATGCGTTCGAATCCGAGGTGATCGCCGGCGAGGCGGAGCGCGCGGGCCTCGCCGACGTCGTCGTCATCAACAGTTGCGCCGTTACCAACGAGGCCGTGGCCCAGGCGCGGCAGGCGATCCGCCGGACCAAGCGGGCGCGGCCGGCCGCGCGAATCGTCGTCACCGGCTGCGCGGCGCAGACGCAAGCCGAAATGTTCGCCGACATGACCGAAGTCGACCGCGTCATCGGCAATGACGACAAGATGCGCGGCGAAGCGTGGCGTTTGGCGCGCGCGGCGTTCGACGTCGCGCCGTCGTTCGGAATCGAGCAAAGCGCCAAGATCGCGGTCGCCGACATCATGTCGGTCCGGGAAATGGCGCCGCACCTGCTGGATGGGTTCAAGGCCGGCCTGCCCAGGGTATTCGTGCAGGTGCAGAACGGCTGTGATCATCGCTGTACCTTCTGCATCATTCCCTATGGCCGCGGCAATTCGCGCTCGGTGCCGATGGGCGCCGTGGTCGAGCAGGTTCGCGCGCTCGTCGAGCGCGGCCATGCCGAGATCGTGCTGACCGGCGTCGATCTCACCAGCTACGGCGCCGACCTTCCGGGTGCGCCGAAACTGGGGTTGCTGATCCGGCAAATCCTGCGGCACGTGCCTGAATTGAATCGGTTGCGGATTTCATCGATCGACCAGGTCGAGGTCGATCGCGATCTGCTCGAGGTGATCGCCGAGGATGAACGATTGATGCCGCATCTGCACCTTTCGCTGCAGTCCGGCGATGATCTGATCCTGAAACGGATGAAGCGGCGGCATTCCCGCGTTGAGGCGGTCGAGTTCTGTAAACAGGTGCGGCGGCTTCGGCCGGACATCGCACTCGGCGCCGATATCATCGCGGGCTTTCCGACCGAAACCGAAGCGATGTTCGAGCGCTCGCGGGATCTGGTCGAGGAATGCGGCTTGACGTTCCTGCATGTATTTCCCTATTCGCCGCGACCCGGCACGCCGGCAGCGCGAATGCCGCAGGTGCCGGGCGACGTCATCAAGGCGCGTGCGAAACGGTTGCGGGAGGCGGGCGAGGCGGCGCTGGCGCGGCGGCTTGCGTCCGAACTGGGTCGGTCGCGGCAAGTCTTGATTGAAAGTGCGACGCAGGGCCGCACCGAGCATTTCATCCCGGTCGCGATCAGCGGAGAAGCGCCGGGGGCGGTGCGGACGCTGGCCGTCGTTGGTCACGACGGCGCGCGCCTGACGGTATAAGGCGGCGCAGCAGTACGGCGGGTCAATTCAGGCTTGCGATCAAGGCGCGTCGATCAACGGTTCGGCGCAGCCGAAGTCGAGCGCACTTCCCAGAACTTCAGCAGCCGGCGGGCATTCTCGGGCGTTATTTTCGCGAATTGGCTCTTGGCCGTGGCGAGTTCATGCGGCCCCAACGACCCGGTCGAATAGCGGCTTTCCAGAATCGCGATCACGGTCTCCCAACCTAGCGCCGCCACCTTGCAAGGGACGAGGACGCCGTCGTCGCGAAGGCTTTGCATCAACGGGCGAATGACCTCGATGCTGGATTTGGACAGCAGCGCCAGCGCGGCGACGGTCTCTTCATATTTTCGCGCCTTGGCAAACCCGAACAAGGTCGCTTCATTAAGTTCGCCGCCGTGGTTCAGCTGCGCCACCAGGCGCTTGGCTGCGGTGAAGTCGCGAACTGCCGACATCTCGCGATCGATTCCGGTGGTGACGTCGGCGATCGCGCTTCGGATCTCCTCGAAAATATCCGGCGGCGCCCGCGACAACAGCCGCGATCGGACAGCCTCGGTCGCATTGCGCAGCAGCTGCCGCCGCAGCGGCGACGGCAGATCGACCCGGATGCCGGTTTCGACGGCGAGTTCGGGATCGGATACGGCTTGGGCCACCACGATGGCGAATCCCCTTGCGGATACCCGTGCGCCGGGATTCTTGACGATCCGGCGACTGACCGTGGGGTAATGGCGAGCCAACAGCGCATCGGTTACGACTTCGGTCAGCCACCAGCGCCCTGAAATCGCCATCAGATGCGGCTCGCCTTTGGTCTGCGCGATTTCGACCAGGTCGTCGGCGTCAAGCCGGTTGGACTCGCTCAAAACGGGCCCGGCGACCGCGATCTCGTCATGTCGGGCAAGACGGCGGACGGCCGCGGGCGGTGCCTGGGCAATACCGGCAAGCTGCATGCTGGTTTCAGCAAGGGCGATGCGCGCGCTGACATCCGCAAGCGCCCGCAACTCGATTGTCTTGATCAGCCTTTCGAGCACCCGATCGAACACCTCGATCTGCTCGCCGTCGAAACTTCCGGCGGATAACAGGAAGAGATCCGTCACACGCTTGATCGTTTCCAGGTGCCTTTCCGCGGGGCCGACGCTTATCGCAGCATCAACTTCATTGACGATCGACTGGGCGGCATGCGGCATTGCTCATCCTGAGCGGCTTGGGGCTGTTCTAGACCTTCGCAAATACCTAACGGCAAGAGCTGAATGTTCCGTAAATCGTGCCGAGTCGGAAATGTCGCAGCCGGAAAGGCAAAACTAATTCCCGTTCCACCCGCAGGCCTGAAGCCGTTGGCGCAAATGCGTCGGAGCCGGGGCGGTCACGCGCACCGGTTCCTTGTTACGGGAAATCGGGATGCCGATCTCGCGCGAATGCAGATGCAGGCGGGGTTCGCCGAACCGGGGACCGGTCCCATAGATATTGTCGCCGACAATCGGCCAGCCCATCGCGGCCGCGTGCACGCGCAATTGATGGGTCCGGCCGGTCACGGGTTCGAGCGCGAGCCAGGCAAGACCATCGCCGCGTCCCAATACCTTCCAGTTGGTGGTGGCGGGCTGGCCCTCCGGATCGGGCTTCTGCCACCAGCCGCGCTCCGCGTTGAGGCGGCCGAGCGGCAGGTCGATGGTGCCCTCGTCTTCGGCCGGGCCGCCTTCGACCACGGCCCAATAGGTCTTCGAAATCCTGCCATGCTTGAACAGAAGCCCAAGCGAGGCGGTGGCTTTGCGGTGGCGTCCGAGCACCAGGCAGCCGGAGGTATCGCGGTCCAGCCGATGGGCGAGAACGGGAGGTCTCGGCAGCCCGAACCGCAATGCGTCGAAAGACGCCTCAAGGTTGGCACCGCCCTTCGGGCCACGATGCACCGGCAACCCGGCCGGCTTGTCGATCACCAGCATCAGCCCGTCGCGATGAAGCACGCGGGCCTGAATTTCCTCCGCGGTCAATTCGGGAACATCGAAGGGTTCGTTGTGGCTTTCGTTCATGGCGCGAAACCGCTAACACAGCCTCGACATGAGCGATACCACTCCGGAAAAGACCAAACAGAGCTGGTGGCGACGGCTGTCCGCAGGGCTGAAGCGGACCTCGAGTTCGCTGGGATCCGCGGTCGCGGATCTCGTCACCAAGCGCAAGCTCGACCGCGCGATGCTCGACGACATCGAGGACGTGTTGTTGCGCGCCGATCTCGGCACCGACGTCGCGGCGCGGATCGCGACCGCCGTCGGCGTCGGCCGTTATGACAAGGCGATCTCGGCCGACGACGTGAAGGGCGTGGTCGCGACCGAGGTGGAGAAGGTGCTGTCGCCGGTGGCGAAGCCGCTGGTCATCGACGATGCGCGCAAGCCGTTCGTGATTCTCGTGGTCGGCGTCAACGGTTCCGGCAAGACCACCACCATCGGCAAACTCGCAGCCAAGCTTGTCGGCGAAGGCCGCAAGGTGATGCTGGCGGCCGGCGATACCTTCCGCGCCGCCGCGATCGAGCAACTGAAAATCTGGGGCGACCGCACCAAATCGCCCGTGGTCGCCGGCGCGCAGGGGTCGGATTCGGCAAGCCTTGCCTTCAATGCCCTGACCGCCGCGCGGGACGGTGGGCTCGACGTGCTGCTGATCGATACGGCCGGCCGGCTGCAGAACAAGGCCGAGTTGATGAACGAGCTGGAAAAAGTGGTGCGCGTCATCCGCAAGGTCGACGCATCGGCGCCGCATGCGGTGCTTTTGGTGCTCGACGCCACGGTCGGACAAAATGCGCTGTCGCAGGTCGAAGCGTTTCATCGAACCGCCGGGGTCACCGGCCTTGTCATGACCAAGCTCGACGGCACGGCACGCGGCGGCATCCTGGTGGCGCTCGCCGAAAAGCACAAACTGCCGGTGCACTTCATCGGCGTCGGGGAAGGGGTCGACGATCTGGCGCCGTTCACGGCGCGCGATTTCGCGCAGGCCATCGCCGGGATCGAAGTCTTAGTTTTTTCTTGTCATGTCCCGCGGAGGCGGGGCATCCAGTATGCCGCGCCATCCGCGAGAATCGGAAGACGCTTCGCACTACCGGATCATCGGCCTTCGCGGATGATGACGGCAACGCAGGTGATACACGATGGACAAGAAACAGCCGCATCCGCTTTTCAAGCTTGCGACCGAACTCGGGCCGCTGCTGATTTTCTTTCTTGCCAACGCCAAATCCAATCTGTTCGTCGCCACCGGCGCCTTCATGGTGGCCGTGGTCGCGGCAATGATCGCGTCCTACGTGGTGACGCGTCACGTGCCGATCATGGCACTGGTGACCGGCGTCATCGTCATCGTGTTCGGCACGCTGACACTGGTGCTGCACGACGAGACCTTCATCAAAGTCAAGCCGACCATCATCTATGGCTTGTTCGCCCTGATCCTCGGCGGCGGGTTGTTGTTCGGCCGCTCCTTCATCGCGATCATGTTCGACCAAATGTTCAACCTGACGCCGTCAGGCTGGCGCGCGCTGACGTTGCGCTGGGCGCTGTTCTTCCTTGCGATGGCGATCGTCAACGAAATCGTCTGGCGTACCCAGACGACTGATTTCTGGGTGGCGTTCAAGGCGTTCGGCGTGATCCCGTTGACGATGATCTTTGCGATCACGCAGATGCCGTTGATCAAGCGCTACCATCTTGATCCGGCTTCGCTGGAGGCGAGCGAAGCGGACGCCGGCGACGTGAGCAAGCGGTGAACTGCTCGGTCGCTTCGCTGTCACACGCGAGCGGAGCGAAGCAATCGCTTCGCTCCCCGCAACGACGATTGGATGTTTAGGACCCGGCCCGCAGCGCCTTTTCGATCTCGGGCTTGAGGACGGTGTCGATGTTTTCGGGCGTGATCGGGCCGACCAGCTTGTAGACGATCGTGCCGGCGCGGCCGACAATGAAGGTCTCGGGGACGCCATACACGCCCCATTCGATCGCGGCACGGCCGTTGCCGTCGACACCGACGATGCCGAACGGGTTGCCATAGCGACCGAGGAAGCGGCGGGCGTTGTCCGGTGCATCCTTGTAGTTGATGCCGACGAGTTGCAGGCGCTTGTCCTGGCCGAGCGTGGTCAACAGCGGCGCTTCGTCGTGGCAGGGCACGCACCACGAGGCCCAGACGTTGACGATGCTGACCTTGCCCTTGAACATGGCGGGGTCGAGCCCGGGCACCGGACCCGCGCCATTCACCAATCCCTCCAGCGCCGGCAGGCTGGTTTGCGGTGCCGGGCGGCCGATAAGCGCGGAGGGGATGCGTGAAGGATCGCCGTCGCCCAGCCGGAACCAGAACAGGACGCACAGCCCGACGAAGCAGACCAGCGGCAGCGCCATCAGCACGAAGCGACGCCAGGGCGTTCGCTGTTCCGCTGCGCCGCCCTGGGATGATGTTGCGGCGCCTGAGGTTTCGAGATTGCTCATTTCACATCGACCGCACTGCGCCCGGAACGCCGGCTGACGCCGCTTGCCTCAAGCTCGCGCAGGCGCTGCTTTTGCCGGTTGTAGTCCAGCGCGATCCAGACAATCAGGAACAGCACCACGGCGGTGACCAGCGAATAGGACGTCACGATAAAGGATGCGTAGGGGCCGAGTGCCATCATCGCTCAGGCCGCGCGCCGGCTGGCTTGCATCATCTGCAGGGCCCGGACCCGGCGGCGCAGAATCTCGTTGCGCATCGCCGCAAGATGCAGCGTGACGAACAGCAGCGTAAATCCCACCGCCATCACCATCAGCGGGATCAAGAACGCGCGATCAAGCGTCGAGCCGCCCATCCGGAACACCGATGCCGGCTGATGCAGCGTATTCCACCAATCGACCGAGAACTTGATGATCGGCAGGTTGATCGCACCAACCAGCGTCAGCACCGCCGCGGCGCGCGCGGCCCGCGACGGATCTTCCACCGCGCGCCACAGCGCGATCAGTCCGAGATACATCAGGAAAAGGATCAGCACGGAGGTCAGGCGGGCATCCCACTCCCAATAGGTACCCCACATCGGGCGACCCCACAGCGAACCCGTCACCAGCGCCAGGAACGTGAATGCGGCGCCGATCGGCGCGGCGGCCTTGGCGGCGACGTCGGCCAGCGGGTGCCGCCAGACCAGCGTGCCCAGCGCGGCGACGCTCATGACGCCCCAGACGAACATCGACAGCCACGCGTTCGGAACGTGAATGAACATGATCTTGACGGTAGCGCCCTGGCGGTAATCGTCCGGCGCCATCGCCGACTGATACAGGCCGACCAGCAGCAGGATCGCGGTCGCGGCGACGAGCCAGGGCAGGACGCGCGCGGTGAGCGACAGGAACCGGGTGGGATTGGCGAGGTCAGTCAGCGTCATGGCATTCTGATAATAGCTGCGGGTTGCGCATACAATGCGACTTCCGCGGTTTCATACCGGCTCAGCCGGAGTTGATGGTTTCGATACCGCATTCAATCGAGGCCCTGCCGCAGGCTGGCGGCCGCGGCCAACGGGCCGATCACGAAACTGACCAGAGATAGCGCGCACAGGATCGAAAACGGTGTTCCGAACGACAACGGCCCCGAAATCGCCGCCTCCGACGCAGCTACGCCGAAAATCAGCACCGGGATCGACAGCGGCAGCACCAGCACCGCCAGCAATAGTCCGCCGCGATGCAACGTCACGGCCAGCGCCGCGCCGATCATGCCGGTAAAGGTCAGCGCCGGGGTGCCGGCCAAGAGCGTCAGCGCGACCGCAAGGGTCGCGTGGGCGTCGAGATTGAGCAGAAGCCCCAGCACCGGCGTGGCGACGATCAGCGGCAGGCCCGCGGCAAGCCAATGCGCCAGCGCCTTGGCGGCGCAGGTCAGTTCCAGCGGCGTCTGGCTCATCATGATCAGGTCGAGCGAACCGTCTTCGTGGTCGGCCGTGAACAGGCGGTCCAGCGTGAGCAGACTTGCGAGCAGGGCGCCGAGCCACAGAATCGCGGGTCCGAGCCGCGCGAGCAGCGCAAGGTCGGGTCCGATCGCGAACGGCATCAGCACGACCACGGTGAGAAAGAACAGCACGCCGATCAGTGCACCGCCACCGACGCGCGTGGCGATCCGGATGTCGCGTCGAACCAGCGCGGCGAGGGCGGTCATGGCACGCCGCCCCGCGATGATCCTGTCTTGGCCGTTTGAGCGAGTTGCCCCCCACCCCCGACCTCGAGAGCGAACTTCGCTCGCCTCGGACCCCGCAAGGGGGAGGGGAGAAGGAGGGGTTGGCGATGGGGGTGCGGCAGGCAGTGATTCACGTCTGCCCCTCGATCCGCAACTCTCTCGCAGCCACCCCCAGCGGGGCGTGGGTGGCTGCGACGACGAGGCCGCCGCGCGTGAGGTGGTCGCGCGTCAGGTCCGCGAACAAGGTCTGGCCGGCGGCATCGAGCGCCGAGGTCGGCTCGTCCAACAACCAGATCGGCCGCCGCGCCGCCAGCAGCCGCGCGATCGACAGCCGTCGCCGCTGGCCGGCCGACAGGTAGGCTGCCGGCAGGTGCGCGGCATGGTCGAGCCCCACCAGGCGAAGGCTTTCCACGGGGCTTTCCAAGGGATCGGAAGCGGCGCCGCCGAAAAAATCCCGCCAAAACGACAGGTTCTCCAGCACGGTCAAGGCGGGTTTCATGGCGTCGCGATGGCCGAGATAATGCGCCTGCTCGGACAGCGTCAGTTCCGGCTCGCCGCCCTCGAGATCGATCGATCCCCCGGCCAGCACGAGCAGGCCGGCGATGGTTCGCAGCAAAGATGTTTTGCCAGATCCGTTGGGGCCGGTCACGGCCAGAGTCTCGCCCGCAGCGACGTCGAAATCGAGGTCGGTCAGCACTTCGCGGCCGCCTCGCACACACCTGATACCGCGTCCCGAGAGCCGCATTGTGTCCTTTCACCGCCTCTCAGGAGCTCCCCGGCGTCACGGCCGAATTTTTGACCTGCGCATTGCTGCAGCACGATGCCGGTGTGGCGGCGCCACTGGAAAGCTTCTAAAAGATTTTGTAAGCCGGAACTTGATGCCGCACATGCTCAGGTGCTGCAAGCCATCAGGCACAGCCTTGGTGACGGTGCTTTGATACCCTTGCCGGGGACAACGACGAATTGGGATTGCCTCACATGACCTCGCTCGACAGCTTTAAATGCAAAAAGACCCTTAAGGTCGGCGCCAAGACCTACGTTTATTACAGCCTGCCGGCCGCCGAGAAAAACGGTCTGAAGGGAATCGCCAAACTTCCATATTCGATGAAGGTGTTGCTGGAAAACCTGCTGCGCAACGAGGACGGCCGGACCGTCAAGAAGGAAGACATCGTGGCGGTGTCGAAGTGGCTGAAGAAACGCAAGCTCGAGCACGAAGTGGCGTTCCGTCCGGCGCGCGTCCTGATGCAGGATTTCACCGGCGTGCCGGCGGTGGTCGACCTGGCGGCGATGCGCAACGCGATGCAGAAGCTCGGCGGCGATGCCGAGAAGATCAACCCGCTGGTGCCGGTCGACCTCGTGATCGACCACAGCGTGATCGTGAACTTCTTCGGTGACAACAAGGCCTTCGCCAAGAACGTGGTCGAGGAATACAAGCAGAACCAGGAACGCTACGAATTCCTGAAGTGGGGCCAGAGCGCGTTCTCGAACTTCTCCGTGGTACCTCCCGGCACCGGCATCTGCCATCAGGTCAATCTCGAATACCTCGCACAGACGGTATGGACCAAGAAGGAGAAGATGACCGTCGGCAAGAAGACCGGCACCTTCGAAGTCGCCTATCCGGATTCGCTTGTCGGCACCAACTCGCACACCACGATGGTCAATGGTCTGGCCGTACTCGGCTGGGGCGTCGGCGGTATCGAGGCGGAAGCTGCAATGCTTGGCCAGCCGCTGTCGATGTTGCTGCCGGAAGTGGTCGGCTTCAAACTCAAGGGTCAACTCAAGGAAGGCGTCACGGCAACGGACCTGGTGCTCACCGTTACGCAGATGCTGCGCAAGCAGGGCGTGGTCGGCAAGTTCGTCGAATTCTTCGGCCCCGGCCTGGATTATCTTTCGGTCGCGGACAAGGCGACCATCGGCAACATGGCGCCGGAATATGGCGCGACCTGCGGTTTCTTCCCGGTCGATGCGGCCACCCTCGACTACCTCAAGACTTCGGGCCGGAAGGCTGACCGCGTCGCGCTGGTGAGCGCCTATGCCAAGGCGCAGGGCCTGTTCCGCACCGCCAAGTCGAGCGATCCGGTGTTTACGGAAACGCTGACGCTTGATCTCGCCGCCGTGGTGCCGTCGATGGCCGGACCGAAGCGTCCCGAGGGACGCGTTGCGCTGCCGGTGGTCGCGGAAGGGTTTTCCACGGCGCTGGCTGGCGAATACAAGAAGCCCGGCGAAGCCTCGAAGCGCTACCCGGTCGAAAACCACAATTTCGATATCGGCCACGGCGACGTGGTGATCGCGGCGATCACGTCCTGCACCAACACGTCCAATCCGAGCGTATTGATCGGGGCGGGCCTGCTGGCGCGCAACGCCGCCGCCAAGGGCCTCAAGGCAAAGCCGTGGGTCAAGACGTCGCTGGCACCGGGCAGTCAGGTGGTCGCGGAATATCTCACCAATTCCGGACTACAGGCCGAACTCGACAAGGTCGGCTTCAACCTGATCGGATTCGGCTGCACCACCTGCATCGGCAATTCCGGCCCGCTGCAAGAGGACATTTCCAAATCCATCAACGACAATGGCATCGTCGCTGCAGCGGTGCTGTCGGGTAACCGCAACTTCGAAGGCCGCGTCAGCCCGGACGTGCAGGCCAATTATCTGGCCTCGCCGCCGTTGGTGGTGGCTTACGCGTTGGCGGGAACGGTGACCAAGGATCTCGCGGTCGAGCCGATCGGCGAAGGCAAGGACGGCAAGCCGGTGTACCTCAAGGATATCTGGCCGACGACCAAGGAGATCAATGCGGTGATGAAGAAGTTCGTGACCGCCACGATCTTCAAGAAGCGTTACGGCGACGTCTTCAAGGGCGACACCAACTGGCGGAAGATCAAGACCGTCGAGAGCGAGACCTATCGTTGGAATATGAGCTCGACCTATGTGCAGAACCCGCCCTACTTCGAAGGGATGAAGAAAGAGCCCGAGCCGGTCGTCGATATCGTCGACGCCCGGATCCTCGCGATGTTCGGCGACAAGATCACCACCGATCACATCTCGCCGGCCGGCTCGATCAAGCTGACTTCGCCTGCCGGAAAATATCTGTCGGAGCATCAGGTGCGCCCGGCCGATTTCAACCAATACGGCACGCGTCGCGGCAACCATGAGGTCATGATGCGCGGCACATTCGCCAATATCCGCATCAAGAATTTCATGCTGAAGGGTGCTGACGGCAATATTCCCGAGGGCGGTCTGACCAAGCACTGGCCCGACGGCGAGCAGATGTCGATTTACGATGCCGCGATGAAGTATCAGGCCGAGCAGGTGCCGCTGGTGGTTTTCGCCGGGGCCGAATACGGCAATGGCTCGTCGCGCGATTGGGCCGCCAAGGGCACGCGGCTGCTCGGCGTTCGCGCCGTGGTATGCCAGAGCTTCGAGCGGATCCACCGCTCCAACCTCGTCGGAATGGGCGTACTGCCGCTGACCTTCGAGGACGGCACGTCCTGGCAGTCGATCGGGCTGAAAGGCGATGAAACCGTGACCATACGGGGGCTGCAGGGGGAACTGAAACCGCGCCAGAAGCTGACGGCGGAAATCGTATCCGGCAACGGCGCGCTGCAGCGTATCTCGCTGTTATGCCGGATCGATACCCTGGACGAGCTCGAATATTACCGAAATGGCGGTATTTTACACTACGTGTTGCGCAAACTGGCAGCGTGAACGAATCGTCATCAATGCCTCACCGCTAAGTGAGTAGCGAGTCAAGGGGAGGCGGCCTATTAAAGAGCCGCCTTCTTGCGTTCAGGAGGCCGGTACGGGAGAGGTACCGCAGGAAAAACGCAATAATGGCGGCGACACGGACATATCCGGGTCAGCAGCAGGGCGGCGACAATGGACTGTGGTCGTATTATGCGATGGTCGGACGCGCTTGTCACCTTTTTGAGGGCTGCAATCGTAACTCCCGTGATTGCAATTGTAACTCCCGCCCATGCCGAGCCGCGTGCGGTGGTGGAGCTTTTTACATCGCAGGGCTGCTCGGCGTGTCCGCCCGCTGACAAGCTGATCGGCGAACTCGCTCGCGATCCCTCGGTCATCGCCTTGAGCATGCCGATCGACTACTGGGACTATCTCGGTTGGAAGGACACCCTGGCGGATTCGCGCTTCAGCGCGCGTCAGAAGGCCTATTCTCATATGCGCGGCGATCGGGATGTTTACACGCCCCAGGCCGTCGTTAACGGATCGGTGCATGTGATCGGAAGCGACCGTGCCGGCATCGAAGACGCCATCGGCCAAACCAAGAAGAATGAAGATGTGATGTCGGTGCCGGTCTCGATGACGGTGACCGGCAAGCAGATCAATGTCTCCGTTGCTCCATACCGCAATGGTCCTGCCGCGCGACATGGTGAAGTCTGGATCGGCTCGGTCGCAAAAGCGGTGCCGATCTCGATCGGACGGGGTGAAAATCGCGGCCGCGAACTCACCTACTACAATGTGGTGCGCAATCTGCTCAAGGTAGGGGACTGGAACGGCACCGCCGACTCCTGGACTGTGCCGTTGGAAAACATCACCGGCAAAGACGTCGATGCCGCGGTGGTCTATGTCCAGGACGGTAACCGCGACAGGCCCGGCCCGATGCTGGGCGCGGCTTACACCACCCTGCACTGAACTAATTTTTCCGGATCATCCCATCTGACGTCACGGATCGCATGCACGGTCCGGATGCAATTTTCATTGGGATTGTGAGGGTTGCCGGAGCGCGATCCCCACCGCCGACGGGGAAGCAGCAGCCACCCCAAAAGAAAATGGACCAACAAATGTTGGCCCAGTATGGGGATAAACTATCCTGCGAACAGGCCCGATCCCGACGACCCCGGGGGGCTGGGGGCTGAGGAATCCGGCATCGAAAGGACCGGGCCAACGCAGTATTCTTTTGTCGCAACTCAGGAGGGCGGTCGCTGGGCAGAAGTGGGGCGGTATTATGATTCCTTATAACGATCCCGTGACGGCCGGTTTGGCGGCCGGGCGCCCCTTTTGCACTGTCCGCGCCCGGAATTTGTGCCCGGTCCGCAGGGGGCTCTTGCGGTGGCAGGTCGTCGGCGCAATCATGGAGGGGGTGACAGGAGATCCATTATGAGTTCGATATCGGAGGACGCCGATCCAAGTGATAACCGCGCGGGCGCGCGCCATATCGCGGCGGCCGCCGCGCCGAGCCGGGTGACGTTCAATCGTTTCGAACTCAATCGCATTTTAAATCTGTATGGCCGGATGGTCGCCGACGGCGAGTGGCGCGACTACGCCATTGATTTCCTGAGGGATCGCGCGGTGTTCTCGGTGTTCCGCCGCGCCTCCGAAATCCCGATCTATCGCATCGAAAAGGACCCGCGGCTGGCGCGCAAGCAGGGGATGTATAGCGTGATTTCGGCAACCGGGTTGATCCTGCGCCGCGGCCACGAACTCGACCGCGTGCT
The DNA here is from genome assembly GCA_963756215.1 of uncultured Alphaproteobacteria bacterium. GTDB lineage: Bacteria > Pseudomonadota > Alphaproteobacteria > Rhizobiales > Xanthobacteraceae > Bradyrhizobium. The sequence continues at coordinate 545,579 of CAVWMY010000013.1, forward strand.
GCTGGTGATCGACCGCAAGCCTGCGCTGATCTAGATCATGATCGCATCGGGCGGCGTCGGATCCCGGCCTCATCTCACCGCATGATCTCCGCGCAAACGCGGAACGTCACGCAGCTACCGCGGCGCCGCGATTGAACCATCCGCCGGCACGGTTGTCGCGCCGTCGCCGAGCGCGCGTTGCATCATCACGGTGTCGAGCCAGCGGCCGAATTTGAAACCGACATTGGGGTGAGTGCCGATCATCCGGAAGCCGCATCTTGTATGCACGCCGATCGATCCGGCATTGGCGGAATCGCCGATGACCGCAATCATCTGTCGATAGCCGCGTGGTTCGCATTCGGCGATCAGCCGCTGCAGCAATTGCAAGCCGATTCCGCGCCGGTGAATCGAGGGCTGCAGATACACCGAGTTCTCGACCGTGAACCGGTAGGCCGGCCGGGGCCGGTACGCCCCTGCATAGGCATAGCCGACCACGTGCCCGTCCAGGCTGGCGACGAGATAAGGAAAGCCGCCGTCCGCCAGTGCGGCGAAGCGCCGCGTCATCTCGGGCAAGTCCGGCGGAATCAGCTCGAACGTAGCGGTGCCGTGACGCACCGCGTGATCGTAGATTTCGGTGATGGAGGGAAGGTCGGCCGCGGTCGCTGGCCTGATTTCGGGAGCGGACATGGCGCGAAGATTATTTTTGCTTTGGGCAAAAGAAAAGCCCCGGCCGAGACGGCCGGGGCTGGATTATTTCCGAGTGAAAGCGTGGCGGTCAGTCGCGCTGGCCAAGCAGCTGCAGCAGCAGCGTGAACAGGTTGATGAAGTTCAGGTAGAGCGACAGTGCGCCGGAAATCGCCGCGCGCTCAGCCACGTCACCGCCCTGCGAGGCGTAGCCGTAGATGTAGTCGTTCTTCAGCCGCTGGGTATCCCAGGCGGTGAGGCCCGCAAATACCAGAACGCCGACCACCGACACCACGAACTGCAGCGCCGAGCTGGCGATAAAGATATTCACCACGCTCGCGATGATGATGCCGAACAGGCCCATGATCAGGAACGAGCCCATGCCGGTCATGTCACGCTTGGTGGTGTAGCCGTACAGGCTGAGTGCACCGAACGCCGCCGCGGTGATGAAGAACACGCGCACGATCGAGGTGTGCGTGTAGATCAGGAAGATCGACGACAGCGACACGCCCATCAACGCCGAGAACAGCCAGAACAGCAGCTGTGTCGTCGCGGGCTTGAACTTGTTGATGCCGGCGGAGATGGCGAACACCATCGCCAGTGGCGCCAGCATGAACAGCCATTTCAGCGGGCCGACATAAATTTGATAGCCGACCGGCGTCAGGTAAAGCTTGCCGATCCGGATGGCGTCGGCGGAGGAGCCGTCGGCGACGGCAATCATATAGACGCCAAGCGCGGCCAGGCCGGTGATGGCCAGTCCGATGCTCATGTAGTTGTAGATGCGCAGCATGTAGGCGCGCAGACCGGCATCGACGGTCGCGGCGTCAGCGCGCCCGGCGGCCCGGCCGAAGGGCGAAGCGTAATTGCGGTCAAGGTCCGACATGGTCGAATGTCCCGTGGTTTATCCGGCGGAGCGCAAGGGGTTTGCGGCGACGGCTAGGAATCTATCTCAGATACCGCCGTTTGCTGACATTAATTTTCTGTCATCAAACCGGCCTCTGTCCCAAGCTGGTATGTGGGAAACTAACACATTCGCTGCAAGCTGAGATGCGCGGCTGAATGTCGCTCCGCGCTGCAAACCGAACCGGGCGTCGACAGACCGAGAGCACCGTCGGCTACAATTGTCACAAATTCCTCAGCACCGTGGCGGGCTTCTGGTTCAGCGCCAGCAAGGTGCCGGCAAGTCCGAGTCCTACCGTGACCGTCAGCGCGGCCGCCACCACGCCCGCGGCGCTGACGCCCTGCCAGACAAAGCTCAGCGTCATCAGCCGGGTCACGATCAGCCAGGCCGCGATCGAACCGGCCATCACGCCGAACAGGGCAGTGGCAAAGCCGATCATCAGATATTCCAGCGCATAGGCGCCGAGCAGCCGTGCACGTGTCGCGCCGAGGGTCTTGAGAATGACGGCGTCATAGACCCGGTGGCGATGGCCGGCGGCGAGCGCGCCCCCCAGCACCAGGATGGCCGTGATCAGGGTGACGGCGCTGGCGCCGCGGATCGCCAGCGCCAGGTTGGTGACGACCGTGCCGACGGTTTCCAGCGCCTCGCGAACCCGCACGCTCGTCACCATCGGAAAAGCATCCGACACCGATTTGATGATGCGCGCGTCGCCGGACGGATCCGGATGGGCCTCGGTCAGCGTTGCGACATGGGTATGTGGCGCACCCTTGAAGGCGTTGGGCGAGAACACCAGCACGAAGTTGATGCCGAGGCTCTGCCAATCAATCGTCCGGGTGTTGCCGATGGTGGCGGAAATGTCGCGGCCGAGCACGTTGACGACGATGGGGTCGCCGACCTTGAGCCCGAGCCCGTCGGCGATCTTCTTCTCGATCGAGACCAGCGGCGGGCCGTTATATCCCGCACCCCACCATTTACCCTCGACCACCTTCGACCCCTTCGGGATATCGCCGGTATAGGTGAGGCCGCGATCGCTCTGCAGCACCCATTCGGAATCGGTGGAGGCGTTAAGATCTTCCGCTTTGACGCCGCGGGCGGCGATGATGCGTCCGCGCAGCATCGGCACATCCTCGACGGTCGATTGCGGCGCGGTCTGCTTGAGGAAGGCGCCGAAGCGGTCGGCCTCGGTAGAGGGAATGTCGATGAAGTAAAACGACGGCGCGCGGTCGGGCAGCCCAGCCAGGAATTGCCGCTGCAGATTTCCATCGATCTGCGTGATCGTCACCAGCACCGCGAGCCCCAGGCCCAGCGAAATTACCACCGACGGTGTCAACGCCCCAGGCCGGTAGATGTTGGTGACCGCCAGCCGCAGCATCGTAATGCCGGTCCGCGGTAGTCGGCGCGCCAGTCCCATCAAGGCGTGAGCGACGCCGCGCAGCAACGCAAAGGCGCCGATCGAGGATGCGACGAATATGGTCGCGACCCGCTTGTCGAAGGCAAGTCCGACAACCATCGCAACCAGGAGCGTTATCACCAGCGCCATCAGCGCGAAGTAGCGCCAGCGCGGACGATGCCGGTCGGCGTCGACCATGTCGCGAAACAGCGCCGCCACCGGCACGTCATGGGCACGACCGAGCGGCCACATCCCGAAAGCGAACGCGGTAAGCAGCCCGTAAGCAAAAGACAGCAGGAGGTCGCCGGGATGCAAGGCGGGCACGATCGGCAGCGGCAGCAGGTTGCCGAAACCACCGACGATGATGAACGGCAGAGCCGCGCCCACGACGAGGCCGATCCCCGCGCCGATCACGGCAAGCATGCTCACCTGCGTCAGATAGATGGCAAAGACGTCGCGGCCGGTGGCGCCGAGCGCCTTGAAAACCGCGATGACGTCGCGGCGACGATCGACATGGCTCTTGACGGCGTTGGCGACGCCGACACCGCCGATCAACAGCGCGGCGAGGCCCACAAGGTTGAGGAACTGGGTGAAGCGATTGACCGTGCGCTCAAGCTGAGGTGAGGCGTTGCTGCGCGAACGGATCTCCCAGCCCGCTTCCGGCAACGACGCCCGCGTGGCGTCGATCAGCGCCGTCGCGGAGGCATCGCTGGCGGCATTGTCGGGCAGCTTGACCCTGTAGATCCAGCGCACCAGGCTGCCGGGCTGCAACAGCCCGGTCGCGCGCAGGGCCGCTTCGCTGACCAGAAAGCGCGGGCCAAGGCCGATGCCGCCGGCAAGCCTATCCGGCTCGGCGTCGACCACGCTGCGCATCTGAAACGTTGCCCCGCCGATTGTGACGCGGTCGCCGATCTTGAGACCAAATCGCGCCAGCAAGGTCGAATCGACCGCTGCGCCGAACGCGCCGTCACGCTCGGCCAACAGATCGGCCACCGGCATTTCCGGGTCGAGCGAAAGCTCGCCCAGCATCGGGTATTTGCCGTCCACGGCCTTGAGTTCGACCAGGGCGAACTGGCCATCGGCGGTCCGCGCCATGACGCGCGACGTTGCCGCGACCGATACGTGCCCGCGCGAGCGGAGAAAGGCGACTTCCTGAGGTGTCGCTTCGCGCTGTATCAGTGAGAATGCAACGTCGCCGCCGAGCAATGTGCGGCCCTCGCGCGCCAATCCCTCGCTGAGGCTCGCCGCGACGGAATCGACGCCGGCAATCGCGGTTACCCCGAGCGCAATGCAGGCGATGAAAACGTAAAAGCCGCGCAACCCCCCGCGCAGTTCGCGCAGCGCGTAGCGCAGCGCCAGCGATCCGCCACGGCTCTTCCGCACCGGCGCGGCCATCGTGCTCATGAAGCGGTTTCGCGGTTCGCCGACGGCCCATCGATACGGCCCGAGCGCAACCGCACCACACGGTCGCAGCGCTGCGCCAGCGACGTATCATGGGTCACCAGCACCAGGGTCATGCCGCGCTCGGCGTGTTTGGTGAACAGAAGATCGACGATCTGCTTGCCGGTGGCCTCGTCGAGATTGCCGGTCGGCTCGTCCGCGACCAGGATGGCGGGATCCGGCGCCAGGGCGCGGGCCAGCGCCACGCGCTGCTGCTCGCCGCCGGAGAGCTGCGTGGGGTAGTGATGCAATCTGTCGCCGAGCCCGACCGCGGCCAGTTCGTGCGCCGCGCGCTGTGACGCTTCGCGATTGCCGGCGAGTTCGAGCGGCACCGCAACGTTTTCCAACGCCGTCATGGTCGGGATCAGGTGAAACGACTGGAAAACGATGCCGACCTGGCGGCCGCGAAAGCGGGCCAGCTCGTCTTCGTCCAGGGCATTGAAAGAGGTGCCGCCGACGACCACCTCGCCGCTGTCCGGCCGCTCCAGCCCTGCCATCACCATCAGCAGCGTGGATTTCCCGGAGCCGGAGGGCCCGATCAGGCCGATCGCTTCACCCGTTGCCACGGTAAGACTGATATCTTTCAGGATATGAACGCGAGCCGCTCCGGTTCCCAGCGACAGATTGACGTTCGAGATGGCGATGGTGTCCGGTTCGATGCCGGCCAATAACGAGGGTTTGATGAGACTGTTCATTGATCGGTCATATGGCACTTCAACAGTCGCGGTCGAGGGTCGGATGCGCGCTTTGATGCAGATATTGTTACTGGGTGTAATATTGATGACCGTCCAGTTCGCCTCGGCCCAAACGCCGGCGGCTCCGCCAGCCAGACCACTCAAAGTCGTCGTACTCGGCGATTCCCTAAGCGCGGGCCTTGGCCTGTCGGCGTCGGCAGCGTTCCCCGCGCGATTACAAAAATCCTTGAAATCCAACGGGATAGACGTTGATATGATCAATGCCGGAGTGTCCGGCGATACCAGTTCCGGTGGTCGCGACCGGCTTGACTGGTCGGTGCCCGACGGGACCGACGCGGTCATCCTCGAACTGGGCGCCAATGACGCCCTGCTCGGTACCGACCCCAAGGTTACTCATGCTGCGCTGTCGGATATCCTGGCGCGGCTGCAGGCGCGCAAGATCGCGGTGTTGTTGTGCGGAATGCTGGCGCCGCCGAACTACGGCACCGACTACACGGCTCGGTTCAACGCGATCTATCCGGATCTGGCGAAATCGTTCGGGGTAACGCTGTATCCGTTCTTCCTCGAGGGGGTCGCGGCCGATGCCAAGCTCAACCAGGCCGATGGCAAGCACCCGACGGCGGAGGGCGTCGATGTGATCGTGAAAAACATCCTGCCCACCGTGAAGGCATTTCTTGGCCCCATAGCCGGGCAGCGCAGTTGAAAAAAAGGCAACGATAACCCTGGTGCGATGTATCCCCTGTTGTTTGCAACGCATCCTTCGCAGAGTCACACAACTACGGTAAAAATTGGTATCGGTGATTCGTTGCCGGGTTTTGTTTCCAGGGCATTCTTTTCCGAAAGCCGGTCCCGCCGTTTCGGAAGGGTGCCTTCGCATCGGGAGTTTTGCGATGCCCCGTTTGTTTACCGGACTGGAAATTCCGGCCGAGATCGGCCAGACCCTTTCCAATTTACGCGGTGGCCTTCCTGGCGCCCGCTGGATCGACCCCGAAAATTACCACGTCACACTGCGCTTCATCGGCGATATCGACGGCGTTGCCGCCAATGAAATCGCCTCGATGCTGTTTCGGATCAACCGCAAGCCGTTCGAGGTTGCGCTGCAGGGCCTGTCGAGCTTCGGCGGGCGCAAGCCGCGCGCGGTGGTCGCCTCGGTGGTGCCGAGCCGGCCGTTGATAGAATTGCAGGCGGAGCTGGAGCGGCTGATGCAGCGGATCGGCCTCGACCCGGAGGGCCGGAAATTTACGCCGCACGTGACGTTGGCGCGGTTGCGCGACGCATCCAATCAGGATGTCGCGGACTATCTATCGGTCCGCGGCTATTTCCCGACCCGGGTGTTCACGGCGTCGCGGTTCGTGCTGTTCTCGTCCCGGGCCTCGACCGGGGGCGGGCCCTATGTGGTCGAGGATTCCTACGCGCTGAGCGCGTGATACCGCTGGACGGCTCCGTCTGCATAGCCGCCGCACCGATTCACGGCTTGCAATTTCTGCGCAGCTGGGGCCGTAAAGGTGGCCATGCTGTCCACCACTGCCGCGGCTCCTTTCCGCGCCCACTACCAGACCCTGGTTTCCTCCGGTGCGATCGAGCCGGACGAGGCGCAAGCTCGCGCCGCCGAGGCCCTTGCCGGCCTCGAGGAACGGCTGGCCAGCTACAAGCCGGTGCGCAAGCAGGGTTTGCTGAGCCGGTTGTTTGCGGACAAGGACGAACCGGCGCCGCGAGGCCTCTACATTCATGGCGAGGTCGGGCGCGGCAAGACCATGCTGATGGACTTGTTCTTTCAGCAGAGTGCGGTCGCGCACAAGCGCCGCGCCCATTTTCACGAATTCATGGCCGAGGTGCATGAACGGATCTACGAGTTTCGTCAGCGGATCGCGCGCGGCGAGATGTCGGATGCCGACGTCATCGCATTGACCGCCGGCTCGATCTTCGACCAGGCCTGGCTGTTGTGTTTCGACGAATTTCACGTCACCGATATCGCGGACGCGATGATCCTGGGGCGGCTGTTCTCGAAGCTGTTCGAACTCGGCACGGTCGTGGTGGCCACCTCCAACGTCGCTCCCGACGATCTCTACAAGGGAGGCCTGAACCGGGCGCTGTTCCTGCCGTTCATCGCCCAGATCGCGGCCCATATGGACGTGCTGCGGCTCGACGCACGCACCGATTTCCGACTGGAGAAGCTCGCGGGCGTGAAAATGTGGCTGGTGCCGGCGGACAACGCGGCCGATGCGGCGCTGGACAAGGCCTGGTCGCGGATGACGGGCGGCGCTGCCTGCGCTCCGCGCGAGATCACGATCAAGGGCCGTGTGCTTCGCGTACCCTGTTCGGCGAACGGCGTCGCGCGGTTCTCGTTTTCGGAGATATGCGAAGAGCCGCTGGCGGCGTCGGATTATCTGCGGCTCGCGCATGACTACCATACGCTTCTGGTCGACCATATTCCCGTGATGGATCACGCCGAACGCAACGCGGCCAAGCGTTTCATCACGCTGATCGATGCGCTCTACGACAACGCGGTGAAGTTGCTGGCCTCCGCGGAGGCCGACCCGATTTCGCTGTATCTGGCCACCGAGGGCTACGAGGCGAACGAATTCAAGCGCACCTCGTCGCGATTGATCGAAATGAGCTCGGAATCCTACCTGGCGCTTCCTCATGGCACCAAGGATTCCGCGGCAAGCGGCTCCAGCACCGGGTTGGTGGAGACCTAGTCCGACGGCCGGCATGCCGGGGCGCGAGCCCTTGCGAGCGAACCCGGAATGCAGAGATTATCGGAGCAAGAAACCGGGTTCGCGTTGACGCGCGCCCCCGAAATGACGGGAATAAGGGGTCTGCTCGAAATCTCGGCACGCCGACAATTGGGCACGCCGCGACTTGAACGTAACTGGCGAAAGGGATAACCAGCCAGTCAGCTTCCTTCCAACCTCCTCCTTAGTGTTCAAAGGACAGATTTCCCATGGCGCGCGATAAGATTGCTTTGATTGGCTCCGGTCAGATCGGCGGAACGCTGGCTCACCTCATCGGCCTCAAGGAGCTCGGCGACGTCGTGATGTTCGATATCGCCGAGGGCGTGCCGCAGGGCAAATCGCTCGATATCGCACAGTCCTCCCCGGTGGACGGGTTCGACGCTCATTTCACCGGTGCCAATTCCTACGAAGCGCTCGATAACGCCAAGGTCTGCATCGTCACCGCGGGCGTCCCGCGCAAGCCCGGCATGAGCCGCGATGATCTGCTGAGCATCAACCTCAAGGTGATGGAGCAGGTCGGCGCCGGCATCAAGAAATACGCCCCGGACGCCTTTGTGATCTGCATCACCAACCCCTTGGACGCCATGGTTTGGGCGCTGCAGAAGGCTTCGGGCATGCCGCACAAGAAGGTGGTGGGCATGGCCGGCGTGCTGGATTCCTCGCGCTTCCGCTACTTCCTCGCCGACGAATTCAACGTTTCGGTCGAGGACGTCACCGCCTTCGTGCTCGGCGGCCACGGCGACACCATGGTGCCGCTGGTGAAGTATTCCACGGTGGCCGGCATCCCGCTGCCCGACCTCGTGAAGATGGGTTGGACCTCGCAGGCCCGGATCGACGAGATCGTCGACCGCACCCGCAACGGCGGCGCCGAGATCGTCAACCTCCTGAAGACCGGCTCGGCTTTCTACGCGCCGGCGGCGTCGGCGGTGGCGATGGCCGAGAGCTACCTGCGTGACAAGAAGCGCGTGCTGCCTTGCGCGGCCTACCTCAACGGCGAATACGGCGTGAAGGACATGTATGTCGGCGTGCCCGTGGTGATCGGGGCGAAGGGCGTCGAGCGCATTGTCGAGATCGAGCTGGCCGGCAAGGATCGCGAAGCCTTCGACAAGTCGGTCGGTGCGGTGCAGGGTCTGGTTGACGCCTGCAAGAAGATCGCGCCGGACCTGCTCGGCCGCTGATCGCATCAGCCATCCATCGGTCCATCGCGCCGATTGATCGGCTCGACGGATCGGTACTAGATCAGACTCAAGGACCGGACTCGGGAGCGTCGAATGAATATCCATGAATATCAGGCCAAAGCGCTGCTGCATGAGTTCGGTGTGCCGATCTCGCGCGGCGTGCCGGTGCTGCGGGCCTCCGATTCCGACGTTGCCGCGAAAACGCTGCCCGGCCCGGTATGGGTGGTGAAGAGCCAGATCCACGCCGGCGGCCGCGGCAAAGGCAAATTCAAGGAAGCCTCTGCCGGCGACAAGGGCGGTGTCCGGATCGCCAAATCGGTCGCCGAGGTCAACGAGTTCGCCAAGCAGATGCTGGGCTCGACGCTGGTCACGGTGCAGACCGGGCCGCACGGCAAGCAGGTCAACCGGCTTTACATCGAGGACGGCTCCGACATCGACAAGGAGTTCTACCTCTCGATCCTGGTCAACCGCGAAACCTCCGAAGTGTCGTTCGTGGTCTCGACCGAAGGCGGCGTCAACATCGAGGACGTAGCGCACAATACGCCGGAGAAGATCGTGACCTTCTCGGTCGATCCCGCCACCGGCATCATGGGACATCACGGCCGCACCGTCGCCAAGGCGTTGGGCCTGACCGGAAACCTCGCCAAGCAGGCCGAGAGGTTGGTGACCCAGCTCTATACGGCATTCACCGCCAAGGACATGGCGATGCTCGAGATCAACCCGCTGGTCGTTACCAAGCAGGGTGAACTGCGTGTGCTCGACGCCAAGGTGACGTTCGACGGCAATGCGCTTTATCGCCATCCCGACGTGGTGGCGCTGCGCGACGAGACCGAGGAGGATGCCAAGGAGATCGAGGCATCGAAATACGAACTCAATTACATCGCGCTCGACGGCACCATCGGCTGCATGGTCAACGGCGCCGGCCTTGCCATGGCGACGATGGACATCATCAAGCTCTACGGCATGGCCCCGGCGAATTTTCTCGATGTCGGCGGCGGCGCCGACAAGGCCAAGGTAACCGCGGCCTTCAAGATCATCACCGCGGACCCCAACGTGAAGGGCATCCTGGTCAATATCTTCGGCGGCATCATGAAATGCGACATCATCGCCGAAGGCGTGGTCGCGGCGGTGAAGGAAGCCGGCCTCACGGTGCCGCTGGTGGTGCGGCTCGAAGGCACCAATGTCGAGCAAGGCAAGAAGATCATCCGCGAATCCGGCCTCAATGTGCTGCCCGCCGACGATCTCGACGACGCCGCGCAGAAGATCGTCAAGGCCGTCAAGGGAGCCTGAACCGATGGCCGGGGACCATCTCGCCACGCCGGCGCCGCTCGAGGAGCACCGCAAGCTCGCGGTGTTTGCGGGCGACTGGCAAGGCGAAGAGATGGTCCATCCCTCGCGCTGGACCGCCGGCGGCCCCGCTACTTCGCATGTCACCGCCCGCATCGACCTCAACGGCTTCTACCTGATCCAGGACATGCGCCAGATCCGGGACGGTAAGGAAAGCTTCGCGGTCCACGCCCTGTTCACCTATGACCGCGATGACAGGCTCTACAAATTATTCTGGCACGATTCACTCGGCTATTATCCGCCGTCGCCGGCATCCGGCGGATGGAGCGGCCAGACATTGACGCTGGTGCGCGGATCGCTGCGCGGCAACGCGCGCCACGTCTACAAAATCGTCGACGACAAAAGCTACACCATGAACATCCAGTTTTCGCCCGACGCCGAAGGGTGGGCTGACGTGCTCACCGGCGTCTATCGGCGTATCCACTGACCCCTCACGGTCGTTTCCGAAAGCAGTCCCAGCCATGTCCATCCTGATCGACAAGAACACAAGAGTCATCTGCCAGGGCTTTACCGGCAAGAACGGCACGTTCCACTCCGAAGCCGCGATCGCCTATGGCACGAAGATGGTCGGTGGCACCTCGCCCGGCAAAGGCGGCTCTACCCATCTCGGCCTGCCGGTATTTGATACGGTGGCGGAAGCGCGCGACAAGACCGGTGCGGACGCCAGCGTCATTTACGTGCCGCCGCCGGGGGCCGCGGACGCGATCTGCGAGGCCATCGATGCCGAAATCCCGCTGATCGTCTGCATCACCGAAGGCATCCCGGTGCTGGACATGGTGCGCGTGAAGCGCTCGCTGTCGGGGTCGAAATCGCGGCTGATCGGGCCGAACTGCCCTGGGGTGATGACGGCGGGCGAATGCAAGATCGGCATCATGCCGGCCAATATCTTCAAGCCGGGAAATGTCGGTATTGTTTCGCGCTCGGGTACCCTGACCTATGAAGCCGTGTTTCAGACCAGCCAGGAAGGCCTCGGCCAGACCACCGCGGTCGGAATCGGCGGCGACCCGGTCAAGGGCACCGAATTCATCGCCATGTTGGAGATGTTCCTCGCCGACCCCAAGACCACTTCGATCGTCATGATCGGCGAAATCGGCGGTTCAGCCGAGGAAGATGCCGCCCAGTTCATCAAGGACGAGGCCAAGCGGGGGCGCAAGAAGCCGATGGTCGGCTTCATCGCGGGCGTCACGGCGCCTCCGGGCCGCCGGATGGGCCACGCCGGAGCCATCATCTCCGGGGGCAAGGGCGACGCCGGTTCCAAGACCGCAGCCATGGAAGCGGCCGGAATCACCGTTTCGCCGTCGCCGGCGCGGCTCGGAAAGACCCTCGTTGAAAAGTTGAAATCTTAATTCAACCTTTGGTTCTTTTCGGCGCGAACTATCGCCCCATATGAGGTAAAACATCGCCTGCCATGCCGCCCCTGCCAGGGTCGGCCCTTGCGCCGTATTCCATGCGCGAATCGAAATCACCAGGACGCAATCATGTCTCGCCAAGACGCGAATGCCGCTTTTGCCCTCTCCTCGTTTTTGCAGGGCACCAACGCCCCCTACATTGACGATATCTATGCTCGTTACGAGAAAGATCCGACCTCGGTCGATCCCGAATGGCAGGAATTCTTCAAGAGCTTGCAGGACCAGCCGGCCGACGTCCGAAAGAACGCCGAGGGGCCGTCCTGGGGCCGGGATAACTGGCCTCTGGCGCCGCGCGACGAGCTGACCTCCGCGCTGGACGGCAACTGGATCGAGGTCGAAAAGGCCGTCGGCTCCAAGCTTGCGGCCAAGGCGCAGGCCAAGGGCGCCGACCTTTCGGCAGCCGATGTCCATCAGGCGACCCGCGACTCCGTCAGGGCTCTGATGCTGATCCGCGCCTACCGCATGCGCGGCCACTTCCACGCCAAGCTCGACCCGCTCGGCATCGAGGCGCCGCGCGACCGCGAGGAACTCGATCCGCGTTCCTACGGCTTCGTCGACGGCGATTTCGACCGCAAGATCTTCCTCGACCACGTGCTGGGGCTCGAATACGCGACGTTGCGCGAGATCGTGGCGATCTGCGAACGCACTTATTGCCAGACGCTCGGCGTCGAATTCATGCACATCTCGAATGCCGCCCAGAAGGCTTGGATCCAGGAGCGCATCGAGGGACCGGACAAGGAGATCAGCTTCACCCCCGAGGGCCGGCGCGCGATCTTGACGAAGCTGGTCGAAGCCGAGGGCTTCGAGAAGTTTTGCGATCTCAAATTCACCGGCACCAAGCGTTTCGGTCTCGACGGCGCCGAGGCGCTGATCCCGGCGCTCGAACAGATCATCAAGCGCGGCGGCAACCTCGGCGTAAAGGAAATCGTTGTCGGGATGCCGCACCGCGGCCGCCTGAACGTGCTGACCCAGGTGATGGGCAAGCCGCACCGCGCGCTGTTTCATGAATTCAAGGGCGGCTCGGCCAATCCCGACGCGGTCGAGGGCTCCGGCGACGTCAAGTATCACCTCGGAGCGTCGTCGGATCGCGAGTTCGACAACAACCGCATCCATCTGTCGCTCACCGCCAATCCGTCGCATCTGGAGATCGTCGATCCCGTCGTGCTTGGCAAGGTCCGCGCCAAGCAGGACCAGCATGGCGATCCGCCGGACCAGCGCATTTCGGTGTTGCCCTTGCTGATGCATGGCGATGCCGCGTTCGCCGGCCAGGGAGTGGTGGCGGAATGCTTCGGCCTGTCCGATCTCAAGGGCTATCGCACCGGCGGCTCGCTGCACTTCATCGTCAACAACCAGATCGGGTTCACGACCTATCCGCGCTATTCGCGATCCTCGCCCTATCCCTCCGATGTGGCGAAGATGATCGATGCGCCGATCTTCCATGTGAACGGTGACGATCCGGAAGCCGTGGTGTTCGCGGCCAAGGTTGCGATCGAGTTCCGGCAGAAATTCCACAAGCCCGTCGTGATCGACATGTTCTGCTACCGCAGGCACGGTCATAACGAAGGCGACGAGCCGGCGTTCACCCAGCCGGTGATGTACAGAAAGATCGCCTCGCATCCGACCACGCTGGAAATCTATTCCAGGCGGCTGGTCGCCGAAGGCGTGATGACCGAAGGCGAGGTCGAGAAGGTCAAGGCCGACTGGCGCGCCCGGCTCGATGCCGAACTGGAAGCCGGTACGGGCTACAAGCCCAACAAGGCCGATTGGCTCGACGGAAAATGGGCCGGCTTCAAGTCCGCCGATGCCGAAGAAGACGCACGTCGCGGCGTCACCGGCGTCGACGTTGCGGAGCTGAAGGACATCGGCCGCAAGATCACCAAGGTGCCGGACGGCTTTCGGGTTCATCGCACGATCCAGCGGTTCCTGGAAAATCGCGCCAAGGCGATCGAAAGCGGCGTCGGCCTCGATTGGGCGACCGGCGAGGCGCTGGCGTTCTGCACGCTGTTGCAGGAAGGCCGTCATGTCCGGCTGTCCGGCCAGGACAGCGAGCGTGGCACCTTTTCGCAGCGTCATTCGGTGCTGATCGACCAGGAAGACGAGAGCCGCTACACGCCGTTCAATCATATCGGCGGCGATCAGGGACACTACGAGGTCATCAACTCGCTGCTCTCGGAAGAGGCGGTGCTCGGTTTCGAATACGGCTATTCGCTGGCGGAACCGAACGCGCTGACGATCTGGGAAGCGCAGTTCGGCGACTTCGCCAACGGCGCCCAGGTGTTGTTCGACCAGTTCATCTCGTCGGGCGAGCGCAAATGGCTGCGCATGTCCGGCCTGGTCTGCATGCTGCCGCATGGTTACGAAGGCCAGGGACCGGAGCATTCGTCGGCGCGGCTTGAGCGATACCTGCAGATGTGCGCCGAGGACAACATGCAGGTGGTTTATCCCACGACGCCGGCCAATTTCTTCCATGTGCTGCGACGGCAACTGCATCGCGAAATCCGCAAGCCGCTGATCCTGATGACGCCGAAGTCGCTGCTGCGGCACAAGCGGGCCGTCTCCCGGCTCGACGAGCTGGGCGCCAACACTACCTTCCATCGCATTCTCTACGACGACGCTGCGATGCTGCCCGATGAAAAGATCAAGCTGGTTCCGGACGACAAGATTCGTCGTGTCGTGCTGTGTTCGGGCAAGGTCTATTACGATCTTTACGATGAGCGCGAAAAACGCGGCGTCGACGACATCTACCTCATGCGCGTCGAACAGCTCTATCCGGTGCCGTTGAAGACGCTGGTGCAGGAACTCGGGCGGTTCAAGAATGCGGAGGTCGTCTGGTGTCAGGAGGAGCCGCGCAACATGGGCGCCTGGCACTTCATCGAACCCTATCTCGAATGGGTGTTGAACCAGATCAACGCGCCGAACAGGCGTCCGCGTTACGCCGGACGCGCGGCGGCCGCGGCGACGGCTACCGGATTGATGTCGAAACATCTGGCACAGCTGAGGGCCCTGCTGGACGAGGCGCTGAACTAGTATTGGCCGAAGTCGTGATGCCCGGGCTGGTCCGGGGCATCACGCCCGCTCCTGAACTGTCTTGCCCTGTGAAACTGATTGAAGGCGCGGATGGCCGGGACGAGTCCAGCCGTGACGCAAAGAGGAAATGACATCATGACTGAAATTCGCGTTCCGACGCTCGGCAAATCCGTGACCGAGGCCACCATCGGTCGCTGGTTCAAGAAGGCCGGCGACGCCGTCGCGGTTGACGAGCCGTTGGTCGAACTGGAAACCGACAAGGTCACGATCGAGGTCCCGGCGCCTTCCGCCGGCACGTTGGGTGAAATTGCCGCCAATGATGGCGAGACGGTTGCGGTCGGCGCGTTGCTCGGCCAGATCACCGATGGTGCCGCGGGAGCCGTCGCCAAGCCGGCCGCGGCGCCGGCCAAGCCCGCCGCTGCATCGGCCGCGGCGCCTGCCGTTGCCGCGCCCGCTCCGGCCGCGCCGAAGGTGCCGCCGGTTGACGCGCCACTGGCGCCGTCGGTGCGCAAATTGTCGGCCGAAAGCGGCGTCGATGCGTCGACCGTCCCCGGCTCCGGCAAGGATGGCCGCGTCACCAAGGGCGACATGCTTGCCGCGATCGAGAAGGCCGCGTCGGCGCCGACACCGATCAATCAGCCCGCGGCCGCGGTGCAGGTTCGCGCCCCGTCGCCGGCCGACGATGCCGCGCGCGAGGAACGCGTGAAGATGACACGGCTGCGCCAGACCATCGCGCGCCGCCTCAAGGACGTGCAGAACACCGCCGCGATGCTTACGACCTTCAACGAGGTCGACATGAGCCACATCATGGCGATGCGCGCCCAGTACAAGGACGTGTTCGAGAAGAAGCACGGCAGCAAGCTGGGCTTCATGGGCTTCTTCACCAAGGCCTGCGTGCAGGCGTTGAAGGATATCCCGGCCGCCAATGCCGAGATCGACGGCACCGACCTGATCTACAAGAATTATTATCACATCGGCGTCGCCGTCGGCACCGACAAGGGTCTGGTGGTGCCGGTGGTGCGCGACGCCGACCGCAAGTCGATTGCCGATATCGAGAAGAACATCGCCGATTTCGGCCGGCGCGCGCGCGACGGCCAGCTCAAGATCGACGAAATGCAGGGCGGCACCTTCACCATCACCAATGGCGGCATCTATGGCTCGCTGATGTCGACGCCGATCCTGAACGCGCCGCAATCGGCCATCCTCGGCATGCACAAGATACAGGATCGCCCGGTCGCGATCGGCGGCAAGGTCGAGATTCGCCCGATGATGTACTTGGCGCTGTCCTACGATCACCGCGTCATCGACGGCAAGGAAGCCGTGACGTTCCTGGTGCGGGTCAAGGAAAGCCTGGAAGATCCGGCGCGGCTCGTGCTCGATCTTTGATAGCCTGCCGAAGTCCAGGGGCGGCGGAACAGCGGCCCTCAAGATAATAACGTGAAAATAAAGCATGGGGGCGACATTGACGGACAGGGTAGCGATCATCACCGGCGGTAGCCGCGGCATCGGCCGGGCGACCGCCATCGCCGCGGCGAAGCGAGGATTTCGAGTCGTCGTCGGTTATGCCACCAACAAGGTCGCGGCCGACGAAGTGGTTGCGCGAATCGGCGCCAGCAACGGCAAGGCAATCGCGGTGAAGTGCGATGTCGCCAGCGAGAGCGATATCCTGGCGCTGTTCAAGGCCGCCGACGCCTTCGGGACGCTCGGCGCGCTCGTCAACAACGGCGGCATCGTCGGGCCGACGGCGCGGGTCGAGGATATGTCGGTCGAGCGCATCCAGCGCATGATGGCCGTCAACGTCGTCGGCAGCATGCTGTGCGCGCGCGAAGCGGTGAAGCGAATGTCGACGCGCCATGGCGGCAAGGGCGGCGTGATCGTCAATCTGTCATCGGTCGCGGCCAAGCTTGGTTCGCCCAACACTTATGTCGATTACGCGGCGTCGAAGGGCGCGATCAATTCGTTCACGATCGGGCTGGGTCATGAAGTCGCCAGCGAGGGCATTCGCGTCGCCGGGATCCGGCCCGGGCTGATCGACACCGAGATTCACGCGAGCGGCGGCGATCCGGATCGCGCGCATCGCCTTGCCGGCAGCGTGCCGATGAAGCGGATCGGCACGGCCGACGAAATCGCCAACGCCATCGTCTGGCTGATGTCGGACGATGCCTCGTATGTGACCAGCGCCATCCTTGATGTGTCGGGCGGGCGCTAATAGCTCCGACGTATTCAGCTACAGGACTGCAATCATGGCTAGCTACGATCTTGTTGTCATCGGCACCGGCCCGGGCGGGTACGTCTGCGCGATCCGCGCGGCGCAACTCGGCATGAAGGTCGCCGTGGTCGAGAAGAACACAACGCTCGGCGGCACATGCCTGAACATCGGATGCATGCCCTCTAAGGCTTTGCTGTATGCCTCAGAGATGTTCGAGGAAGCGGGCCATTCGTTTGCCAAGATGGGTGTCGGCGTTTCGGCGCCGAAGCTGGATCTTCCCTCGATGATGACCTTCAAGCAGCAGGGCATCGACGGTAACGTCAAGGGCGTCGAGTTCTTGATGAAGAAGAACAAGATCGACGTGTTGTTCGGCAGGGGCAAGATTCTCGGCACCGGCAAGGTCGAGGTCGCCGGCAACGACGGCAAGACGCAGCTTGTCGAAACCAAGAATATCGTGATCGCCACCGGCTCGGACATCGCGCGTCTGAAAGGCATTGAGATCGACGAAAAGCGTATCGTGTCGTCGACCGGCGCGCTGTCGCTCGACAAGGTGCCGGAGAAGTTGCTGATCGTCGGCGCCGGCGTCATCGGCCTTGAACTCGGTTCAGTGTGGCACCGGCTTGGAGCCCAGGTCACCGTCGTCGAGTTTCTGGACCGCATCCTGCCCGGGACCGACGGCGAGGTGGCCAAGCAATTCGAGCGCATCCTCGAAAAGCAGGGCTTTACGTTCAAGCTCGGGGCCAAGCTCTCCGGGATCGACGCGTCGGGCAAAACGCTCGTCGCGAAGATCGAGCCCGCCGCCGGCGGTGCGCCGGAAACATTGGAGACCGACGTGGTGCTGGTCTGCATCGGCCGCGTGCCCTACACCGAGGGCCTCGGCCTGAAGGAGGCCGGCGTCGCGCTCGACAATCGCGGCCGGGTTCAGATCGACGCGCACTTCGCCACCAATGTGAAGGGCGTCTATGCGATCGGCGACGTCATCGCCGGACCGATGCTCGCGCACAAGGCCGAGGATGAAGGCGTCGCCTGCGCGGAAATTCTCGCCGGCCAGGCCGGTCATGTGAATTACGACGTTATCCCAGGGGTCGTGTATACCACGCCGGAAGTCTCATCGGTCGGGAAGACCGAAGAGGAGTTGAAGCAGGCGGGCATCGCCTACACCGTCGGCAAGTTCCCGTTCACCGCCAACGGTCGCTCCAAGGTTTACCAAGCCACGGACGGCTTCGTTAAAGTTCTCGCAGATGCGAAGACCGATCGCGTGCTTGGCGTGCACATTGTCGGCCGCGAAGCCGGCGAAATGATCCACGAGGCGGCGGTTCTGATGGAGTTCGGCGGTTCCGCCGAAGATCTGGCCCGTACCTGTCACGCGCATCCGACACGCTCCGAAGCGGTCAAGGAAGCCGCGCTTGCAGTAGGCAAACGCGCGATACATATGTGAACCACGCTTGGTAGCGCCGGGCGAGGACGACACCCATGATGCGCCGCCTGCTTCAGCCACTGCTGGTCTTCCTCGCGATCATCTTCCTGATCGAAGCATGGCTGTGGGATCACCTCGAGCCGATCGTGGCCTGGGTGGTGGCGCTGATCCCGTTGCGCGCCTTCAAGCAATGGCTTTCGGATCGCGTCGATACGTTGTCGCCGGCGATGACGCTGATCGTGTTTATCGTGCCGGTGATCCCGCTGTTTCCACTCAAGCTGGTCGGGCTGTGGTTGCTCACCCACGAATACTGGCTGAGCGCGATCTGCACCATTATCCTGGCGAAATTCCTCGGCGTCGGCGTCGCGGCGTTCATCTTCGATGTCACGCGGCCGAAACTGCTCCAGATGCAATGGTTCGAGACGCTGTATGAGTTCATCCTGGCGCTGCGGGCAAAGGCAAACGCGCTGGTCGACCCGATCAAACAGCGGATCAAGAAAGCCTTGAGCGGCGACGGGCAAGGCTGGTCCTCGCGCACGCTGCGGCTGATCCAGCGCTTCCGCAAGAGGGTGCACGAAGCGCGCTAGTTGTCATCAAGCCGAGCATAGCGCGCGATGTCGTCGCGCAACCGCGGTCACGGCAGATGCAGCAGATGTGGCGATAATAGGCCGAGCACGGTAAACGCGACGCCTGCCAGCGTCAGCAAGCCCGATACCCAGGCCAGCGCGAATATGCCGGTGATGATGGTCGCCGATGCCAGCACGATGGCAATCTGGAATGCCGCGGAGGCAAGCTCGAAGTGATGATACTTGGCCGTGGCCAGATCGCGCTCTTCCTCGGCGTGTTTGGCGCGCTCCGCCAATTGCTCCGATCCTTCGCCGGTTTCAGGCTCCGACCGGTAACGCGCCGCGGTCTTCTGCCAGTCGTCGATCTGCTTTTGCAGATTTGCCTTGGCGGCATCGTCGCCGATCGTGCCGAGGCTTAATCGGGATTGATCCGACGCGGTCTGGACCACGGTGCGACGAATGCTCTTGGCCTGAAAGAAGGCCCAGAGGTTGGAGGCCTCGACGTTCTTGCTGATGGATTCGGTCTGCGCGCCCTTGCCGAGAGTTTCCGACAGCGCCAGGCAGAGCGCGATGACGGCAATCAGCAATGCGATCTTGCGGTTCTCGCTCGAAGCTTCCTTGGCGTGGTCCGCCTGCTCCAGGCTCTCCTGCGCGCTCATGATTCGTCCCCCGCCCTTGCTATAAGCTTAGGATTGATTGAACGGCATCGCCGCGCAAGGGGCAAGCGCCAATGCGGGTTCGATCCGCAAACATGAGTTACGATCTCACGCGCGAGGATGCGCGGTGCGATACACCTCCAAGAGCCGTTCGCTATCGATGCCGGTATAGATCTGCGTGGTCGACAGCGAGGCGTGGCCGAGCAATTCTTGAATCGCGCGCAGGTCGCCGCCGCGGTTCAAGAGGTGGGTCGCGAACGAGTGCCGCAGGGCGTGCGGCGTCGCGCTGTCGGGCAGGCCCAGCGCGCCGCGCAGGCGTTCCATGGTGAGCTGAATAATTCGCGGGCTGAGTGGGCCGCCGCGCGCACCCACGAAGATCGGTCCTTCAGGGGGCAGCGGGTGCGGGCAGACCGCGACATAATCGCGGATCAGCGTCAGCACGTTTTGCAGCACCGGGACCATCCGGGTCTTGTTGCCCTTGCCGGTCACGATCAGCACGTCGCCGGCGCCGGGCTCCGGCACGTCGCGCCGCTTCAGGCCGAGCGCTTCGGAAATGCGCAGCCCGGAACCGTACAACAGCGCCATCACGGCGGCATCGCGCGCCCATATCCAGGGATCGCGATCCTCGCCGGCCCGCTCGTCGGCGTCGGCGAAGCGTTTGGCGGCCGCAACCTGAATCGGCTTCGGCAGGCTCTTGCCGATCTTGGGTGCGCGGATCGCCGACAACGCGCCGACCTTGCCCTTGCCCTCGCGCTCAAGGAAGCGTCCGAACGAACGCAGGCCGGCCAGCGCCCGCATCAGCGAGCGTCCGCCGATGTCGCCGGCGCGGCGCATCGCCATGAATGCCCGGACGTCGGTGGCCTCCAGCGCAGCGAATCGCGACAACGTCACTTGCGTGCCAAAATGCTCGCCGAGAAAGCCCAGAAACTGGCGGACATCGCGCGCATAGGCTTCGAGCGTCTTCGGCGACAGCCGCCGCTCGGCGCGCAGATGCGACAGCCAGTGCATCATTTCCCGCACGAGGTCGTCGGCGGCGCCGGCGACGACACCGGGTTCAAGCGTCGGTGCGAGCGCAGGCTGACGCGGCAAGGACTTCGTCGGCGAGGTCGTGGCTGGATTTGATTTGGCCATGGAACCGGTTCGGAAGGGTGCCTGATCTCGATCGATTATATCGCACCTCTTTCGTTTACCATTCGCTAACCTGCCGGCACGCGACCGGACACTGGTCGCGGCCGTCGCCCGGCCTTAAGTTAACGCGGTCCCTTCCGCCCCCGAGTTTGATTCTTCATGGACCATTCCGTCCGCGCCAGCAGTTCGCCCGCATCGTCGACGCGCGTCGTCGATGTGCTGGTGCCGGTCGCGCTCAATCAGACCTATTCCTACCGCGTGCCGCGCGACATGGAGCTTGCGGCCGGCGATGTGGTGTGCGTGCCGCTCGGCCCGCGCCAGGTGGTCGCGGTGGTGTGGGCGGAAAACGCCAATCCCGATCCGCGCCTGCATAACCGGTTGAAGGACGTCGGCGAGAAGCTCGACGTGCCGCCGCTGAAGGAGGAACTGCGCGCGCTGGTCGATTGGGTCGCCGCCTATACGCTATCGGCGCGCGGCATGGTGCTGCGCATGACGCTGCGGATGGGCGAGAATCTCGGCCCGGAACGGATGCGGATGGGCGTGCGCCTGATCGGCAAACCGCCGGCCCGCATGACACCGGCGCGGCGGCGGCTGATCGATGTTCTCTCCGACGGACTGCTGCACGGGAAAACCGAGACGGCGAAAGAGGCCGGCGTCAGCACCGGTGTAATCGACGGCCTGGTCGATGAAGGTACCCTGAGCGTCGAGCCGATGCCGCGCGTGCTGGCGCCGCCCGCGCCTGATCCGTCATTCGCCGAACCCAGCTTTTCACGCCAGCAGCGTACCGCGGTCGACGCCATGCGGGCGCTGGCGGCGAACGGCAGTTTTCACGTAGCGCTGCTCGACGGTGTGACCGGCTCGGGCAAGACCGAGGTCTATTTCGAGGCGATCGCGGAAGTCATCCGACGCGGCAAGCAATCGTTGATCCTGATGCCGGAGATCGCGCTCACCGGACAATTCCTGGATCGATTCGCCCAGCGCTTCGGGGTGCGGCCGCTGGAATGGCATTCCGAACTGACCCCGCGCACCCGGGCCCGCAATTGGGCGGCGATATCGACGGGCGAAGCCCATGTCGTGGTCGGTGCACGATCGGCGTTGTTCCTGCCCTATGCCAAGCTGGGGCTGATCGTCGTCGACGAGGAGCACGACCAGGCCTACAAGCAAGACGAGGGTGCGCATTACCATGCGCGCGACATGGCGGTGGTGCGCGCCCACATCGCCAAGATTCCGATTGTGCTGGCCTCGGCGACGCCGTCGGTGGAGTCCGAGGTCAATGCGCGCAAGGGCCGCTATCAGCGGGTGGTGCTGCCGGCGAGATTCGGCGGTCAGCATATGCCGCATATCGAGGCGATCGACCTGCGGCGCGAACCTCCGGCGCGAGGCCGCTTCATTTCGCCGCGCCTCGCCGAACAGGTGCGGATCGCGATCGAGCGACGTGAGCAGGCGCTGTTGTTCCTCAACCGCCGCGGTTATGCGCCGCTGACATTATGCCGGACCTGCGGCCATCGCTTTGCCTGCACCATCTGCGATGCGTGGCTGGTCGATCACCGGTTCCGCCAGCGGCTGGTCTGTCATCATTGCGGTTTCTCGATGCCGCGGCCGCCGACCTGTCCGCATTGCGCGGCGGAGCAATCGCTGGTCGCGGTTGGCCCCGGCGTCGAGCGCCTGCAGGAAGAGGCCGCCGGCTTGTTCCCGAACGCACGTACCATAGTGCTGTCGAGCGATCTGATCACCTCGGTCGAGACCATGCGCTCGGAGCTGAATGAAATCGCCGAGGGACGCGTCGACGTCATCATCGGCACCCAATTGGTGGCGAAGGGGCATAACTTTCCGCGACTCAATCTGGTCGGCGTCGTCGATGCCGATCTCGGCTTGAGCAATGGCGATCCGCGCGCCGCCGAGCGGACGTTTCAACTGCTCAACCAGGTGATCGGGCGCGCCGGACGCGAGCAGGGCCGCGGCATCGGCTACCTTCAGACCCACCAGCCCGAGCATCCCGTGATGAAGGCGCTGGTCGCCTGCGACCGCGAGGCGTTCTACGCCAGCGAAATCGCCAGTCGCGAACGCGCCGGCTATCCGCCGTTCGGCCGGCTGGCGAGCCTGATCATTTCCGCCGGCGACCGGCCGACCGCGGAAGGCTTTGCACGCCGTCTGGCGGCGATCGCGCCGATCGACGAGCGGATTCAGGTGCTGGGACCCGCCGAAGCGCCGCTGGCGGTCATCAAGGGCCGCTACCGCTTCCGGCTGCTGGTCAAGTCATTGCGCAATGTCGACATGTCGGAATACTTGCGCGAATGGCTCGCGGCCGGCCCCAAGACCAAGGGTAACCTCAAGCTCGAGGTCGACGTCGATCCGCAAAGCTTTCTTTGATATCGAAATACAAAAGCCTGCCGTCATTCGCGACGGCAGGCTCGTTGTCGGCATGCGGTAACTTCCGCGGCCGTTACGCAACGCAACGCTTACTGGTTGGAAGGATGCGGCGTCCTTGAGCCTTAAGAGACGACTTCGGCGGTGACGCGGCCGACACCGGAGCTGGTCAGGCCGATTGCGCGGGCAGCGCCGGTGGAGAGGTCGAGAACGCGGCCGCGGATGAACGGGCCCCGGTCGTTGATGGTCACGACAACACTGCGACCGCCATGGGTGACGCGCAGCCGGGTGCCGAACGGCAGGCTGCGGTGAGCCGCCGTCATTGCGTTCTGATTGAAGCGCTGGCCGGAGGCGGTCCGGCTTCCGGACTCGTTGCCATAGAAAGAAGCCATGCCTGAAAAGCTGCGGCCCGACGATGGGGCGATCGCAGCGTTGGCATCGCGCCAGGACGATCCTGACCAAGCCCCGTCAGTATTGCTGGCCGAGTGATGATGGTGGTGGCGATAGCCGTGATGATGGTGGTGGCGATGAGACTTGGCCGAGGCTTCGGTGATACCTCCGCCGAACACCAGAGCTGCGGCAACAACGGCAAGCGCCGCACGAGACTGGGTTACGCTTCCCAGTACCGTCTTCTTAGCTGTGAGCATTAAACAGTTCCTCAAACTAGTATTGCCACATCGGTGGCAAGTGGACCCCCCGTCCAGGTTCGTAGCAATCGCCGTTTGGTGACCCAATAAGGCAGAAACTTGGCAGTAAAACCGTTTTATCTCGCGCTGAAATATCTTGTTACTTGCAACGCTTCAGGCGGACTGCTGCTCACTGCGGTCGCATTAACTATTCATTAACCGATGCATTACTTGGAATTACTACAGACATAAGTCATCGACGTTGGCAGCGAGGTGTATGCGAGATGTGCGCAAGTAATGCGCGAGACGCATTTCGTCCGCACCGTGGTACCCGTTCCCGCGCTCAGTTCATGGAGCCATGCATGGAGCGCTGGAACGATTGCCGGCGGCGAAGCGTCGCAGAGTCTTTTTTATCCGCTGTGAATTCGGAGGGCGGTGCCGGAGGCGCGTTCGCGCGCCGCGTCGAGGCTTGAACTGCGCAGTTGCCGACGCGAAAGATCGCGTCGCCATAGAGCCGCCGTCATGTTGCACCTGCGCGCCTGCTATGTTAGCAAAGCCGCGATTTTAACGGTCCCGGTGCTCTCGTGCCGGTCGGAAATCGAAGTCCCGCTTGAATTCCAAGGGCTTGGATGGGCGCCGCATCAATGGCGACGGTTTTTGCCTTGCGAATTTAACAGCTAAAAAGAGCGTGCTTGTGGCTGCAAAAGATCCGTCCGTCTCGGGAGTGTCCGGCCGTTATGCAACGGCTTTGTTTGAATTGGCGCGCGATGAGAAATCCATCGACGCGGTAAGGGCCGATCTCGACAAATTCGACGCCATGCTGGCTGACAGTCCCGACCTCAGGCGTTTGGTTCGCAGCCCGGTGTTTTCAGCGGGCGCGCAGGCAAAAGCGCTCGAAGCCGTGCTCGACAAGGCCGGCATTTCCGGCATTTCGGCAAATTTCCTGAAGGTACTCACCGCCAACCGTCGCCTGTTCGCCGTTAGCGACGTGATCCGTGCGTTTCGTGCGCTGGTCGCCAACTTCAAGGGCGAAGCGACGGCTGACGTGACGGTGGCCGAAAAGCTCACCGACAAGAATCTCGACGCCCTGAAAGCCGCGCTGAAATCGGTGACGGGTAAGGACGTCGCGCTCAACGTGAATGTCGATCCCTCCATCATCGGCGGCCTCGTGGTCAAGCTGGGCAGTCGCATGGTGGATAGTTCGCTTCGCACCAAACTCAATTCGATCAAGCACGCGATGAAAGAGGCAGGCTGATGGACATCCGCGCGGCGGAAATTTCCGCGATCCTCAAGGACCAGATCAAGAATTTCGGCCAGGAGGCCGAGGTTTCCGAAGTGGGGCAGGTGTTGTCCGTCGGCGACGGTATTGCTCGTGTCTTCGGTCTCGACAATGTCCAGGCCGGTGAAATGGTCGAGTTCGAGAACGGCACCCGCGGCATGGCGCTGAATCTCGAAACCGACAACGTCGGTATCGTGATTTTCGGCGCCGACCGCGAGATCAAGGAAGGCCAGACCGTCAAGCGCACCCGCGCCATCGTCGATACCCCGGTCGGCAAGGGGCTGCTCGGCCGCGTCGTCGATGCGCTCGGTAATCCGATTGACGGCAAGGGGCCGATCCAGGCCGACAAGCGGATGCGCGTCGACGTCAAGGCGCCCGGCATTATTCCGCGCAAATCGGTCAACGAGCCGATGGCGACCGGCCTGAAGGCGATCGACGCCCTGATCCCGGTCGGCCGCGGCCAGCGCGAGTTGATCATCGGTGACCGTCAGACCGGCAAGACCGCGATCGCGCTCGACACCATCTTGAATCAGAAGCCGCTCAACGCGCAGAAGGACGAGAAGATCAAGCTGTATTGCGTCTACGTCGCGATCGGCCAGAAGCGTTCCACCGTGGCGCAGTTCGTCAAGGTGCTCGAAGAGCAGGGTGCGCTGGAATATTCGATCGTGATCGCGGCGACCGCGTCCGATCCGGCGCCGATGCAGTACATCGCGCCGTTCACCGCGTGCACGATGGGCGAGTATTTTCGCGACAACGGCATGCACGCCGTCATCATCTATGACGACTTGTCAAAACAGGCCGTCGCCTATCGCCAGATGTCGTTGCTGCTGCGACGCCCGCCGGGCCGCGAAGCCTATCCGGGCGACGTGTTCTATCTGCATTCCCGCCTGCTCGAGCGCGCCGCCAAGCTCAATGATGATCACGGCGCTGGTTCGCTGACGGCGCTGCCGATCATCGAAACCCAGGCCAACGACGTGTCGGCCTATATTCCGACCAACGTGATCTCGATTACCGACGGCCAGATCTTCCTGGAAACCGACCTGTTCTTCCAGGGCATCCGCCCCGCGGTGAACGTCGGTCTGTCGGTGTCGCGCGTCGGATCATCGGCGCAGACCAAGGCGATGAAGAAGGTCGCCGGCAAGATCAAAGGCGAGTTGGCGCAGTACCGCGAAATGGCGGCGTTCGCGCAGTTCGGCTCCGATCTCGATGCCTCGACGCAGCGCCTGCTCAACCGCGGCTCGCGCCTGACCGAACTTCTCAAGCAGCCGCAGTTCTCGCCGCTGAAGATGGAAGAGCAGGTCGTGGTGATCTATGCCGGCGTCAACGGCTATCTCGATGCGCTTCCGGTCGCCAAGGTGCGCGCTTTCGAGGACGGGTTGCTGTCGCTGCTGCGCGGCAAGAACGTCGACATCCTCAACACCATCCGTGACAGCCGCGATCTCAGCGATGATACCGCGGCGAAGCTCAAGACGGTGGTCGAGGGTTACGCCAAGACGTTTGCTTGACGATGTCATGGCCGGGCCCGTCCCGGCCATCCGCGTCTTTATGAGGGGTTTGCGACCGGATCGAGGATCGGGCCGCTAGGGTGGACTGAGAATGGCGTCACTTAAAGACATGCGTGTCCGCATCGCCTCCACCAAGGCGACGCAGAAGATCACCAAGGCCATGCAAATGGTTGCGGCGTCGAAGCTGCGCCGCGCGCAAACCGCGGCCGAGGCGGCGCGGCCGTATGCGGAAAAAATGGATGCCGTAATTTCCAATATCGCGAGCGCGGCCGCGGGTTCGCCCGGAGCGCCGGCCCTGCTGGCCGGAACCGGCAAGGACCAGGTGCACCTGCTGCTCGTCTGCACCGGCGAGCGCGGCCTGTCCGGCGCCTTCAACTCCTCGATCGTGCGCCTCGCCCGCGAACGTGCCTTGGCCCTGATCAATCAGGGCAAGGAGGTCAAGTTCTTCTGCGTCGGCCGCAAGGGCTACGAGCAGCTGCGCCGCACCTTCGAGAAACAGATCGTCGAAAGCGTCGAGCTGCGCTCGGTCCGCCAGCTCGGCTTCGTAAACGCCGACGATATCGCCAAGAAAGTCATCGCACGCTTCGAGGCGGGCGAGTTCGATGTCTGCACGCTGTTCTATTCGCGCTTCAAGTCGGTGATCGCGCAGGTCCCGACTGCGCAGCAGGTCATCCCGCTGGTGGTCGAAGACAAGCCCGCCAATGCGGGCCCCGCGACGGCCTACGAATATGAACCGGAGGAAGACGAGATTCTGACCGGGCTCTTGCCGCGCAATCTCGCGGTACAGATTTTCCGCGCGCTGTTGGAAAACAACGCCTCGTTCTATGGCGCGCAGATGAGCGCGATGGACAATGCCACCCGCAACGCCGGCGACATGATTCGCAAACAAACCCTGATCTACAATCGAACCCGTCAGGCGATGATCACCAAAGAACTGATTGAAATCATCTCGGGCGCCGAGGCGATCTGATCGGGCCGACGGCTGTTTGAGATCGAATTCGAAGGAGAAATTTTGATGGCTACCCCCGCCAACCAGACCGGACGCATTACGCAAGTCATCGGCGCCGTCGTCGACGTGCAGTTCGAAGGCCACCTGCCGGCCATTTTGAACGCGATCGAAACCAAGAACGGCGGCAACCGCCTGGTGCTCGAAGTGGCGCAGCATCTCGGCGAATCCACCGTGCGGACCATCGCAATGGATACGACCGAGGGTCTGGTGCGCGGCCAGGAAGTCAGCGACACCGGCGCGCCGATCCGGGTTCCAGTCGGCGCCGGCACACTTGGCCGAATCATGAACGTGATCGGCGAGCCGGTCGACGAACAGGGCCCGGTGAAGGCCGAGGATATGCGCGCGATCCACCAGGAGGCGCCGCTCTATACCGATCAGTCCACGGAAGCTGAAATTCTCGTCACCGGCATCAAGGTCGTCGATCTCCTGGCGCCCTACGCCAAGGGCGGCAAGATCGGGTTGTTCGGCGGCGCCGGCGTCGGCAAGACCGTGCTGATTCAGGAGCTGATCAACAACGTCGCCAAGGCCCATGGCGGCTATTCGGTGTTCGCCGGCGTCGGCGAGCGTACCCGCGAAGGCAACGACCTCTATCACGAGTTCATCGAGTCCGGCGTCAACAAGAAGGGCGGCGGCGAAGGCTCCAAATGCGCGCTGGTGTACGGTCAGATGAACGAGCCGCCGGGCGCGCGCGCCCGCGTCGGCCTCACCGGCCTGACGGTTGCCGAGCATTTCCGCGACCAGGGCCAGGACGTGCTGTTCTTCGTCGACAACATCTTCCGCTTCACGCAGGCCGGCTCGGAAGTGTCGGCACTGCTCGGCCGTATCCCTTCGGCGGTGGGCTATCAGCCCACGCTTGCGACCGACATGGGCGCGCTTCAGGAACGCATCACCACCACGCATAAGGGTTCGATCACGTCGGTGCAGGCGATCTACGTGCCGGCCGACGACTTGACCGACCCGGCGCCCGCCACCTCGTTCGCGCATTTGGACGCCACCACGGTGCTGAACCGCGCGATCTCGGAAAAGGGCATCTACCCGGCGGTCGATCCGCTCGAACTCGACCTCGCGCATGCTGTCGCCGCTCGTCGTCGGCGAGGAGCATTACCAGACCGCGCGCATGGTCCAGCAGGTGCTGCAGCGCTATAAATCGTTGCAGGACATCATCGCCATTCTCGGCATGGACGAGCTTTCCGAAGAGGACAAGATTGCGGTCGCGCGCGCCCGCAAGATCGAGCGCTTCCTGTCACAGCCGTTCTTCGTCGCCGAAATCTTCACGGGATCTCCCGGCAAGTTCGTCGAACTCGCCGACACCATCAAGGGCTTCCGCGCCATCTGCGAAGGCAAGTACGACCATCTGCCGGAAGCGGCATTCTACATGGTCGGCACCATCGAAGAGGCGGTCGAAAAGGGCAAGAAGCTCGCCGCCGAAGCAGCCTGACCTGTAAATCGTCATTGCCGGGCTTGACCCGGCAATCCATCGCTACGAAAAAATTTTTGATTGATGGACCCGCGGGTCAAGCCCGCGGGTGACAACTGAGAGAGTAGCTCGATGGCCACCACCTTCCACTTCGATCTCGTCTCCCCGGAAAAGCTCGCTTTCTCCGGGCAAGTCGACCAGGTTGACGTTCCCGGCGTCGAAGGCGATTTCGGCGTGCTCGCCGGTCATGCGCCGGTCGTGGCCGTGATTCGTCCGGGATTCTGGTGGTGACCACGGGTGGGACCCGTCAAAAGATCATCGTCACCGGCGGTCTTGCCGAGGTTTCCGACAAGGGCCTTACCGTGCTTGCCGACGTCGCGACCTCCATCGAGGAATTGGACCGACAGGCGCTTTCGGACAAGATTTCCGATATGGAAACCAAGCTCGCAGAGAAGGACGGCTCCGAGCTTGATCGCGCGATCGAACGGCTCGACCACTTCAAGAGCATCCAGAATCAGCTGAATACAACGGCGATGCACTAACGCGCGATCCCGGAGCGGCGGGGCGAGCTAAGCGCAAGGCACTTGTGGTTTCTTGCGCCCACGCGAACGCCCGCGCCGGGGTCATGTTGAATCATCTGATCGGTCGCGATCGCGTTTCAAAGCCAAATTATCGCGCGAATTTCGCGAAGTGCTGCGCCACGGCCAGGTAAACGTTACGGCGGAACGGCACCACGAGGTCAGCGACCCCATCGAGTCGCTCCCATCGCCAGGCATCGAATTCAGCAGGCTGGCCGTTCCGTGACATCAGCGGATCGATCTCGTCGTCGCGCCCGCCAAACCGGAGCGCGAACCATTTCTGCCGCTGGCCGCGAAACTTCGCCAGTCGATGACTGACCGGACCATCGAACGGCGGAAAATCGTAGGTCAACCAATCTGTCTCACCGAGGTATTCGGCACTGACGACGCCGGTCTCTTCCCAGAGTTCACGCATCGCCGCGGCGCGCAAATCCTCTCCGGCGTCGACGCCACCTTGCGGCATCTGCCATTCAAGACCGGGAAGGACAATTTCCGGACCGTCATCCTTGAAACGACGTCCGATCAGCACCTCGCCCGACACGTTGAACAGCGCGATCCCCACGTTGGGGCGATAAGGCTTTTCGATACTCATGGCCGGATCATAACGTCCTGGGACCGTAGCGGTCGAGATCAGGCTTTGCCGGACCGGGCCTGCCGCGCAAGATGGTCGGGGCGACAATCCGTTTGCGCGCGCAAGCGCGACCCATCGCAACCGCGCCCGGCAGGTCAAAATCGGAAGGTGCTAATCGCCCGCGAGCCCGGAAAACTCCTTCACCACGCGCTCATAGACCGGCCGCTTGAAAGGCACGATCAAGTCGGGGAGATTCTTCATCGGCTCCCATCGCCAACTGACGAATTCGGCCTTGTGGCCGCCACCGGGGCTCGCAACGTTGATCTCAGCGTCCTCTCCGGTAAAGCGAACCGCGAACCACTTCTGCCGCTGGCCACGATAACGGCCCTTCCAGGCGCGCCCCGCTACGGTACGCGGAATGTCGTAGACCAGCCAGTCCGCGATCTCGCCGAGTTTTTCGACCGAGCGGACGCTGGTCTCTTCATAGAGTTCGCGCTTTGCGGCCTCCCAGGTGCCCTCGCCGGGATCGACGCCGCCCTGCGGCATCTGCCATACATGGGACTCGTCGACATGTTCGATGCCACCGGCGCGGCGACCGATGAAGACACGCCCCGCTTGGTTGATCAGCATCATGCCGACACATGTTCGGTAGGGCAGGTCTTCGTAGCGCGGCATGCGGTTACAGCCTCTTGCAGGTCGATCCGGAAGGCGAACGCACGCCAAGTCTGACGTCGCGCCAGTCTGGATCAGGATTTGGAAAAATGGTGACCGGCTTTACGGCGGGACGAACGCGGCGCGTCGGTGCGCAGATCATGGTCCAACAAGGCACTCGACGAGCATGGTTCAATTCGGTCGATCCATGGTTCAGCCTGACTCTAGTTTGATTTTGATTTGAGCATGACGGTTGTCAATGGCACGAGCAAGATGCCGTGGCTTTCAAGCGTCTTGGCCCAGGCCCCGATCCTTTCGATCGAAATTGGCAGCGCCGACGCCACACCGACGGCAGCCCCGCGCTCCTTCGCCAGTTTTTCCAGGTCGGCGAGCGCATGGTCGATTTCCAAGGCGGTCGGTACCGTATCGATGGCGATGTCGCCTTTGGCGAACGGCAGCGTTTGCGCCGCCGCGAGCGGGGCGGCGAGGCCCCTCGGCGAGGATCCGTCGTCGAAATAGCTAAGTCCGCGCTTGGCGGCCTCGCGGATTACCGGCAGCATCGCCGCGTCGGCGACCACGAAACGTCCCCCCATGAAATTGGCGATCCCGGCGTAGCCCTGGAACCGGCTGAGATGCCAATACAGGCGGTCGAGATTTTGCTCCGGATTCAAGGTCGTGAGCAGGGTCTGCGGTCCCGGGTCGTTGTCCGGATAGTCGAATGGCTCCATCGGAATCTGCAGCAGGATCTCGTGCCGTTGCTCGCGTGCGCGCGCGGCCAGCTTGCCGGGATCCGAACCGTAGGGGGTGAAGGCCAGCGTCACCGCGGCCGGCAATTTCACGATGGCGTCGGTGGTCTTGGCCGCGCCGATACCTAGGCCGCCGACCACGACGGCGACCACCGGCGTCTTTGCAGCCTTGGCCCGGTCGGCTTCAGCGGCGTAGGCCGTAAACGGCTTGAGACCTCCCGAGACCGTCGGAATCATGCCGTATCGCGATTTTTCCAACAGCCGCGCATCGATCCCGGCCGTCATCGGCGGCGGAGTTTCGGCCGCTGTCTGATCCGGCGCGCCATCGCCGCCGATCGGGACGTCGTGACGCGCGCCACTTGAGCCGTCGATAATGGTGACGGTTCTCGGCTCGCTTGCAGGTGCCTGCTTGGCGGCGGGGTGCGCAACCGGCGCGGAAGCCGCCGGCGGTGTTGTCGCCGACTTGTCGCCCGGGCTCGCCTGAGGCAGCGCCATGCGCACCACCGGTTCGCCGCCGAACGGATTGTCATTGAAGACCGCGAAGCCGGCGAACGTAGCCAGGAACAGGCCGAGCAGGCAAACCAGCACTTGCGTCGCCGTGAACGGCAGCCGAACCCGGCGCTTCCCGCGCACCGGTTCCTGACCGAGCGGTGCGCTCAGATCGTCGGCCGTCTCTGCCATGGAACTCCCCGAATCAGCCGACTCGAAGATACCACGGCAAGGCAATTTCGAGGCAAATCCGGCTCCGCGGCGTGCCAGTAAAAAGGCGGACTGTTGGCGCGACAGCACAGCACGGGCACCGGCCAGCAAAAAGGGCGGCCCCGGGGCCGCCCTGTTCGCAATAATCGGTCAGGCGAAAGTGGTCAGTTGGCTTCCTTGGCAGGTTTGCTGTCGATTGCGGCCTTGTCGCCGGTAGCCGGCGCCGACGCATTGACCTTGACGCCATGCAACAGGTCGTCCGCCATCTTCAGGGCCTTGTCGTCCTTGGCGTCCGGCGGGACGTAGGATTGCGAGCCGGTCTTTTCGTCGCCTTCGGATTTGAGGTGGCCGCGCAGCGACGCCTCGCCCTTGGTATCGGTGCGCGACTTGAGCTCGTCGGGCACGTCCTGCAACACTTCGATATCGGGAACGATGCCCTTTGCCTGGATCGACTTGCCCGACGGAGTGAAATACCGCGCGGTGGTGAGCCGCAACGCGCCATTGCCGGAACCGAGCGGTATGATGGTCTGCACCGAGCCCTTGCCGAACGAGCGGGTGCCGACCAGCGTGGCACGTTTATGATCCTGCAGCGCGCCGGCGACGATTTCCGAAGCCGAGGCCGAGCCGCCATTGACCAGAACGATCACCGGCTTGCCCTTGGTCAGGTCGCCTGGATGAGCGACGCGGCGCTGGGTTTCCTCGGCATTGCGGCCGCGGGTCGAGACGATCTCGCCGCGCTCGAGGAAGGTGTCGGACACCGTCACGGCTTCTTCCAGCAACCCGCCGGGGTTGTTGCGCAGATCGATGACATAGCCCTTCAGCTTGTCGCCGATCTGGTTTTGCAGGTTGGTGATTTCGCGCTTGAGACCTTCGGTGGTCTGTTCGTTGAAGGTGGTGATGCGGATATACGCGATGTCGTCGGCCTCGACACGCGCGCGCACCGAGCGGACGCGGATGTTGTCGCGCACCAGCGTGACGTCGATCGGGTTGTCCTGGCCCTTGCGAATGATCTTCAGCTTGATCTTGGTGTTGACCGGCCCGCGCATCTTCTCGACCGCCTGGTTGAGCGTCAGGCCCTGCACGGCTTCGTCGTCAAGGTTGGTGATGATGTCGTTGGCCATGATGCCGGCCTTGGACGCCGGGGTATCGTCGATCGGCGAGACCACCTTGATCAGGCCGTCTTCCATCGTGACTTCGATGCCGAGGCCGCCGAATTCGCCGCGGGTCTGCACCTGCATATCCCGGAAACTCTTGGCGTCCATGTAGCTTGAATGCGGGTCGAGCCCCGACAGCATGCCGCTGATGGCCGATTCGACCAGCTTGCTGTCGTCCGGCTTTTCGACATAGTCGCTGCGGACGCGCTCGAATACATCGCCGAACAAATTGAGTTGGCGATACGTGTCCGACGTGGCGGCGCGCGCGCTCGATCCCATGAACACGGAGCGTGGCTGGGTCACGAACAGCGTCAGTGCCGCGCCGGTAGCGGCGCTAAGGAGAACCAGGGAAGTCTTGCGCATCATCCGCGAACCTTTTCGCCTTCATTTGCGGTCCACCATGGACCTGGATCGATTGGAGTGCCGTCCTTACGGAACTCAATGTAGAGCACGGGCTGGCTCGCGTTGGCGGCGAGGATGGATGCAACCTGGGCCGTCGATCCCATAGTCGCGACCGGCTCTCCCGTAAGTACAAACTGGCCGATGTTAACCGAAATGCGCTCCATCCCGGCGATCAGCACATGATACCCGCCACCGGCGTTGAGGATCAAGAGTTGTCCGTAGCTGCGAAACGGCCCGGCGTAAACAACCCATCCATCACACGGGGTTGTTACCTGGGCGCCGACCCGGGTTGCCAAGGAAATGCCTTTTTCTATGCCCCCGGCGCCATCGGAACCGCCAAAATCGCAAATCCTGGTGCCGTTAACCGGCAGCGCAAGTAATCCTTTGGCCGAGGCAAAAGCGATCGCCGGGCTGGTTCGCGAAGGGTTCTTGAGGGCCCCCACATCGGGCTTGCCGTTGGGAGTGGCCGGCGTGCCCTGCAGGCTGGCGGTCGCCGCGGCCTTTGCGGCGCTTTTCGAATCCTGCTCCATCTTGGCGATCAGGCCCTGCAGCGTGTCGACCTGCCTGGATAGCGCAATGGCGCGTGCGCTTTCGGCCTCCATGTCTTTTTCGATCGAACTCTGCTGTCGTTGACGTTCGTCGATCAGGGCTGCAAGGCGCGTCTGGTCGTTCCTGAGATTATCACGGTCGGCCGCGAGCCGGTCGCGCTCGGCGGCAATGGTCTTGCGAAGCGCAACCAATTCGCCGAGGTCGTCGGCCAATTTCTGCGCACGCGCGTGCAATTCAGGCACCACGGATCCGAGCAGCATCGCGGTGCGAAGCGATTGCAGCGCGTCTTCCGGCCTGACCAGCAAGGCCGGCGGTGTGCGCCGGCCCGCGCGTTGCAGGGCGGCCAACACCTCGATGATTTCGGTTCGGCGCGAATCAAGCGAGCCGCGAATTTGTTGCTCGCGGGCGTCGAGCGGGCGTAACCGCATCTCGGCGTCGTCGATTTTGGTCTCGACGCCGCGAACTTGCGCGGCGATATCGATCAGCTGTTGATTGAGCTTGCTGCGGTCCTGTCCGATGGCGGCGATATCGGCCTTGAGCTTCTCCTGGGCGTCCGCAGCCCCCTTCTGCTGCGCACGGGTCGACTCAAGCTCTTGCTCGCGTGCCCTGATGGCGTCGGGTGAGGGCGCCGCGACCGGCGGTGTTGCCGCGGCCTGCGCAAAAGCTTGTGCGGGGATTTGGGATTTGGTTGTGACCTGGCCCGCGGCTGGCCACGCGCCCATGCCGGCGGACAGCAGCGCGACGGAAAGTGGAATCCGAAATCCTTGCCGCTGACCGCGCCGGCAGCCTTCGGAAGACAAATATGGGTTCCGGTCTGGCTGCATCGAACCCTGGGGTTGCTTCTCGTTGGGTCGGGTGGGCGCCTAGGCGCGGTGATAGGGATGGCCGGCCAAGATGGTGGCGGCCCGGTAAATTTGTTCCAGAAGCATGACGCGTACCATTTGATGCGGCCAGGTCGCGGAGCCGAATGCAATGCTCAGCCTAGCCTTGCGCCGCAAATCGGGCGAAAGTCCGTCCGCGCCGCCGATCGCGAAAATAGTATGACCGACCGCTTCGTCACGCCAGCGGCCAAGATGCCGCGCAAAACCGGCGCTGTCGATATGTTCGCCACGTTCATCGAGCGCCACCACGATCGATTTGTCGGGAACTGCGGCCAGGATTGCGGCGGCTTCCTCGCTTATCCTTGTGGCCGGATCGCGGGCGCGGCTTTCGGGAATTTCGTGGACATCGAGGCCGCGAAAACCAAGCTTGCGGCCGATATCGTCAAAGCGTTCGCGGTAGCGGTCCGCCAGTTCCCGCTCGGGACCCTGCTTCAATCGGCCGATTGCAACGACGATGAGGCGCATACCGGCATTTTCCGCCACGGTAGATATTTAGTTCGCGGAATTTCGTATGCGTCCGACCGCATGGCCATGCAAGCTCGCACATCAACCTGTTGCCAAACCGCTCGCGCGTCGGCCGATCACTGCGATGCGCTTGCTCGGCGGCCCGCGCGCATTCCGATGCGCGCGTCATGCGAGCATGCGCTTGAGCCGATTCGCATCGGCTCACACCATCGTCAGACCGCCTGCGGTCCCGTCGGGTTCTGCGTCCACAATCTTTCCAGATTGTAGAACTCACGCACCTCGGGTCGGAACACGTGAACGATCACGTCCCCGGAATCGATCAGCACCCAATCGCAGTTCGTCAGACCCTCGACGTGGATGGTTTTGATTCCGTTTTCCTTGAGACCCTTGGTGACATTCTCCGCGATCGCACCGACATGCCGGTTGGCCCGGCCTGACGTGACGACCATGTAGTCGGAAAATGCAGATTTGCCGCGAAGGTCGATGGTGACTGTTTCTTCCGCCTTCATGTCGTCGAGGCGGGAGAGAACCATTTTCAGCGTCTTGTCGGCGTCGGTTTGCGCCTTCAAGGTCGCGGTGTGCGTCGATGTTTTACGCGTCTTGGACGAGGCAGACTTGGCCGAACCAGACTTCGGTAAAACAGACTTGGACAATACAGACGTGGCCAGGGACCATTTCCTTTCACTGTATCGCGAACGCCAAATCCGGCGCCCACTCACCATATTACGCATGTGGGGTTAATGGTTTCAATGTTCCAGTAACCCGATCTGCGTCACTTCCAGCTGCCGTCCGGGTTCCGGAGTCCGGTCGACGACAGGTTCAGTTTCATGCCGGTCAGGAAAACCCAGGCCGGCGGCTGCCGGTCTGCCAGTCGGGCGGCCTGGTTCTCGGGAACGCGATAGCGCGCCAGCGCCTGGGCGGCGGGCGCGGCGAGCGCCTGGAAACTCTGCGGCGGGCGATCAATCACGGCGATCGGGACTTCGGCGGCGATGCGCTGCCAGTTTTGCCAGCGATGGAATTGAGCGAGGTTGTCAGCGCCCATGATCCAGACCAGGCGCAGGCCGGACGTGCGGCGGCGCAGATAGGTTATGGTGTCGACGGTATAGCGTGTTCCGATGACAGCTTCGAGACAGCTCACGTCGATCCGCGGATCGTTCGCCATGTTGCGCGCCGCGGCCGCACGCGCGCCGAGGTCGCGTAGCGCCCCGTGCGACTTCAGCGGATTGCCCGGCGTTACCAGCCACCATACCCGATCGAGATTGAGTTGCTTGATCGCAAACAGGCTGATGGCGCGGTGCGCGGCATGCGGTGGATTGAACGAGCCGCCAAGCAGCCCGATCCGCATGCCGTCGGTGAAGAACGGAAGCGCCCGTGCGACGGATGGCAGCGCAGTTGTAACCGATGTCAACGCGTGCTCCGCGTCGGAAGTTCGCGGGTCGTCGTGCTGTGCCCCGCTGCGTGAGCGTCAGCAAGAAATGCCGTTGAGCCCGCGCGCGCGACCGGCTTCACGGTCGCGTCTGCCCGGTGCCGTGAACGCGATATTTGAAGCTCGTGAGTTGCTCCGCGCCGACCGGTCCGCGGGCGTGGAATTTCCCGGTCGCGATGCCGATTTCTGCGCCGAAGCCGAATTCGCCGCCGTCGGCGAATTGGGTCGACGCGTTATGCAGCACGATCGCCGAGTTGACCTCGTTGAGAAACTTGCGCGCGGCGGCGGCGTCCTCGGTCACGATCGCGTCGGTGTGGTGCGACCCGTGATTATGAATATGTGCGATTGCCGCATCGACGCCATCGACCACCTTGGCGGCGATGATCGCATCTTCATATTCGGTGTCCCAGTCTTCCTCGGACACCGGTTTCACCCTGACGTCGGCGCGCTGGACGGCGTCGTCGCCGCGCACCTCGCAGCCCGCATCGATCAGCATCTCGACCAGCGGCTTGAGACTGACGGAGGCGCCGGCGCGATCGATCAGCAGGGTCTCGGCGGCACCGCAGACGCCGGGGCGGCGCATCTTGGCGTTCAGCACGATCGACTTCGCCATTTCCAGATCGGCGGCGTGATCGACATAGACGTGGTTGACGCCCTCGAGATGCGCAAACACCGGCACGCGCGCCTCGGCTTCGACCCGCGACACCAGGCTCTTTCCGCCGCGTGGCACGATGACATCGACACCGCCGTTCAAGCCGGTGAGAAGCAAGCCTACGGCCGCGCGGTCGCGGGTCGGCACCAGCGTGATCGCGGCCTCCGGCAGGCCGGCCTCGCGCAGGCCCTGAACCAGGCAGGCGTGGATGGCGCGGCATGAGCGAAAACTGTCGGAGCCGCCACGCAGGATCACGGCATTGCCCGACTTCAGGCACAACACTCCGGCGTCCGCTGCGACATTGGGGCGGCTCTCAAAGATCACGGCAACGACGCCAAGCGGGACCCGCACACGCTCGATGGTCATGCCGTTCGGACGCTGCCAGCTCTCGGTCACGGCTCCGACGGGGTCGGTGATGCCGCGCACGGTCCGGATGCCGTCGGCCATCGCATCGACGCGTGCCTTCGTCAGCGTCAGACGGTCGATGAAGGCGGCGGTCGCGCCGCCGGCGCGGACCTCCGCCACATCTTCGTCATTGGCAGCGAGGATCGTCGCTGCGTTGGCCCGGATGGCGCGCTCCATGGCGTCGAGCGCGCTGTTTTTCTGGTCCGGCGGCGCCAGCGCCAGCGTCCGTGCGGCGGCGCGGGCTTGCGCGGCCAGGTCGGCCATCAAAGCCGGCAAGTCAGCGTTTCCGTCAATGGCCTTAAGCGTCGCGGTCATGTCGGTTCCGTCATTGGTTAAGGCCATGTCCTAGCACGGAAATCTGTGTCTTGCGAAGAGCCGCAAACGGCATGCCGAAAGGCGCGGCCAGCCCAATGGCCTAGTTCCCGGCGGAGCTACCGCCTCGCCCGACCACGAGGTCGTCGCGATGGATCATTTCCGCCCGGCCGCTGATCCCCAGGATCGCCATCACGTCGGGCGATGAGCGGCCTTTGATCTTTTCGGCGTCCTCGGCGTCATAGGCGACGAGGCCGCGGCCGATTTCATGGGTATCCGGGCCGCGGACCACCACGGCGTCGCCGCGGGCGAATTGCCCGTCAATCCGGATCACCCCTGCCGGCAGCAGGCTTTTTCCGGCGCGTAACGCGGTCACCGCGCCGGCGTCGATGGTCAGCGTGCCCTTCGGCTCCAGCGAGCCCGCGATCCAGCGCTTGCGCGCGGTGACGGGATTGGCCGGTGTCAGAAACCAGGTGCAGAGGCCGCCGTCGGCGATCGCCTGCAGCGGATGCTCGATCTTGCCGGAGGCGATCAGCATGTGGGTGCCGGCCGTGGTCGCAATCTTGGCGGCTTCGATCTTGGTATACATGCCGCCGCGCGAGAACTCCGATTCCGCGGCGCCCGCCATGGCCTCGATATCGGAGGTGACGGACTCCACGATCGGAATCAGTTTCGCGTCAGGATTGCGGCCAGGCGGCGCATCGTAAAGTCCCTCGATATCCGAGAGCAGGATCAGCAGGTCCGCGCTTGCCATGGTCGCGACGCGGGCGGCGAGGCGGTCGTTGTCGCCGTAGCGGATTTCGTTGGTGGCGACCGTGTCGTTCTCGTTGATCACGGGCACCGCACGCCACTCCAGCAGCTTGCCGATGGTCGAGCGGGCGTTGAGATAGCGGCGGCGTTCCTCGGTATCTTGCAGGGTCACCAGAATCTGTCCGGCGCCGATACCGTGATGTCCGAGCACCTCGGACCAGATTCGCGCGAGAGCGATCTGCCCGACCGCGGCGGCGGCCTGGCTTTCCTCGAGCTTCAAGGTGCCGCGCGGCAATTTGAGGCGGCTGCGGCCGAGCGCGATCGAACCTGATGACACGATCAGGATTTCACGGCCTTCCTGATGCAGTTTGGCAAGGTCGGCTGCAAGCGCCGCCAGCCAGGATGCTCGGACTGCGCCGGCGTCGGAATCGATCAGCAGCGACGAGCCGACCTTGACGACGATGCGGCGAAAGTTCTTTAGATTCGGGCGGGCCATGGGTGCTGTCGGAATATTTTGAGGCGGTGGCGGGTAGAGTTCTTCGGCGCGATGCCAACGAAAGTTCAGCCCTGCGGCATCGGCGGTGCCCAGGGCTCCGCTTGAGCTGCGCCCTTGGCCTTTCCGGATACCGGCGCCTCGCCGATGATTTCCGCCAGCGCCCGCAGCGCGTCCTTGACGCCGGCGCGGGTGACACCCGAGATCAGCAGCGGCGTCTTCTTGGCCGCGCGTTTCAGCCGATCTTTTTGTGTCTTTAATTCCTCCGGCGTCACTGCGTCGATCTTGTTCAACGCCACGATTTCGATCTTGTCGGCGAGGTCGCCAGCGTAGGCCTCAAGCTCGGTTCGCACGGTCTTGTAGGCTTTGCCGGCATGGGCGCAGGTCGCGTCCACCAGATGCAGCAGCACGCGGCAGCGCTCGACATGGCCGAGGAAACGATCGCCGAGCCCGGCGCCCTCGTGCGCGCCTTCGATCAGGCCGGGAATGTCCGCCAGCACGAATTCGCGCCCGTCGACATCGACCACGCCGAGCTGTGGGTGCAGCGTCGTGAACGGATAGTCGGCGATCTTGGGTTTTGCCGCGCTCACCACCGAGAGAAAGGTCGATTTGCCCGCATTGGGCAGGCCGACCAGACCGGCGTCGGCGATCAGCTTCAGCCGCAGCCAGATCCAGCGCTCCTCGCCCTCCTGGCCGGGGTTGGCATGACGCGGCGCGCGGTTGGTGGATGACTTGAAATGGGCGTTGCCGAAGCCGCCATTGCCGCCTTCGGCGAGCACGAATTTTTCGCCGAGCGCGGTGAAATCATGGATCAGCGTTTCGCGATCCTCGTCGAACACCTGCGTGCCGACGGGAACCTTGAGCACGATCGGCTTGCCGTTGGCGCCATGGCGGTCCTTGCCCATGCCGTTGGTGCCCTTCGGAGCCTTGAAGTGCTGCTGATAGCGATAGTCAATTAGCGTGTTCAAGCCGTCGACCACTTCGATCACGACGTCGCCGCCACGGCCGCCATTGCCGCCGGAGGGGCCTCCGAATTCGATATACTTCTCGCGGCGGAACGCCACGCAGCCGTTGCCGCCGTCGCCGGAGCGGATATAGACCTTGGCTTCATCGAGGAATTTCATGGGCCTACCATAGCGTTTTCGCGCGACGGAATACCGGTTCGCGGGAAGAAAACGCATCAAACCAAGGTTCTGAACCTCGGTGCTGCACCGACCCTCTAGTTAAGGCAGCGGTGCCTGTGCGGCAACCCACAGCCTGGTCGATATTGCAGAAAAGCCTTAACTTTCGGGACTTTCACTGCCGGGCGTCGAGTTGGTCACGGTGGCGTTGGCCGGCGGCGGATGAGAAATTTCTGCAAGCCTTCCAGCACCAGGTCGCGGCGCTGGTTGAACACCGTGCTGCGCAAGGTCACGGTGCCGGTGGTGCGACCGGGCTCCAGTTCGGTCACTTCGAGCGCGGGATAGATGGTGTCGTCCGCGTAGACGGGTTTGAGGAACCGGCTCGATTGCTCGAGAAACCCGACCAGCGATTCCTCCACCATGAAGGGAAACAGCCCGCTTCCCGGCGCCGTGTGGATCAAGGTCTGGAAGCCGTGCGCCAGCAGGTTGGGCATGCCGCGCGAGCGGCAATATTCGACGTCGTAATGCACGGGGTGGGTGTCGCCGCTGGCGGTCTGAAACGCTGCGAAGATCGCCGAGGTCATGGTGCGGCTCGGGATCGCGAAGCGCTCGCCGAGCACGAAATCCTCGAACCAGCGTTGTTGCGGCACCACGCGATGCGCCGCGGGGTCGAACCCGGTCATGCCTGTTCCTGTACGGTTTTCATAACTCGGCCTACAGGTATCGCGGACGCCTCGCCGCGACAATCGAATCTCCTCATGCCGGCTCACATCGCGCCTGGGCTTGTTCCCGGCATCGATGTCTTTAAAACGGCGCGACAAGGAGCACGTGGCAGGTCGGAGTGCTGGCGAGCGGAAGCGACGCCCTCTCTGGCGGCTGTTACGGTCATGGCGAGAACGTGGGGCAACTGCGCAGTCACCGATGACGCTGTTCGCTAAAATTTCGGCCTACAACGACGATCGTTCCGCCCGGCTCGCCGGCGTCGGACTGATGCTGCTGTCGATCTTCATGTTCTCGTTCGGCGATGCGCTCGGAAAATTCATGGTCGCGACCTACTCGGTCGGGCAGCTGCTGTGGTTACGAGCCTGCGCGGCGCTGATCGTGCTGTTGCCGATGGTGTGGCGGCAGCGCGCAGCGTTCGGACGCCTCGAACGGCCGTGGCTGCTGTCGCTCCGGGCCGTGCTTTCGACCCTCGAGGTGGCGGCCTTTTTTCTCGCGACCGTCTATCTGCCGCTTGCCGACGTCATCACCTATTATTTGGCATGTCCGATTTTTGTCACTGCGCTGTCCGCGGTCGTGCTTCGCGAACGGGTCGGCTGGCGGCGCTGGAGTGCGATCCTGGTCGGCTTCTGCGGCGTGTTGATTGCGCTGCGGCCGTCGTCGCAGACGATCAGTTGGCCGGCGATGATCGCGCTCGGCGGCAGCCTATCGTTTGCGGTGCTCATGCTGATCACCCGCTCGCTGCGGGCGACGCCGGATATCGTGCTGGTGTCGACACAGTTCGCCGGCACGTTCCTGCTGGGCGCGCTGCTGGCGCCGATCGGCTGGGTGAGTCCGAGCGCCGGCAGCCTGGGCCTGTTCGCTTTGGCCGGCTGCATTTCGGTCGCCGCGCTGTTCTGCGTCAACCGCTCGCTGAAGCTCGCACCGGCGAGCGTCGTGGTGCCGTATCAATATTCAATGATCGTCTGGGCGGTGATATTCGGCTACGCGGTGTTCGGCGACGTCCCATCGAAGGCGACAATCATCGGGGCAGCCATCATCATCGCCGCCGGTCTGTACATCTTCCTTCGCGAGCGTGATCTCGGGCGCGAGGAGACCGTGGTCAGTCCGCCGGTGTGAACGCGCAGACGTGCCGTCGTCCCGGAGAAGCCGACGGGTCGGGGCGAAGCGCCGCCCGACGACAGGCTCCGCGCGCTCCGGGACCCATAACTACCAGTGTTCACGTCGTGACGAGCTGGGGCTACATCCGGCACAAGCAACGAACGCCTTTGGTTATGGGTCCCCGCGTTCGCGGGGACGATGACAAGGGGCTATCGCGCGTGCCTTATCGAGCTGCCCCAGTTCTTCAGCGAGGACCAGACCCCGCGGGAAAGGCGGAAGCAATCGACCGGCGTCGACGACCCCAGCGCTTCGAAGCGGTGCAACTCGACGCCGCTCCACTGGAATCCGCATTTTTCCAGGATGTTGCGGGACGACGGATTGGTCACGCGCGCGCCGGAAATCAGGTGCTCGACATCGAATTCCTCGAAGGTGAAATCAATCACCGCGCGCGCGGCCTCGGTACCGAAGCCCTGGCCCCAATGTTCGAAGCCGAGCCAATAGCCGAGCTCAGGCGCGGCGGATTGGCGCCAATCGACGCCGACGACGCCGATGGGTGTGAAATTGTGCTCGATCAGAAATACCGTCTCGCGAGGACTGTCGGCCATGGCGCGGACGAACTCGATGGCGTGGTCTTGCAGGTAAGGATGCGGCAGCCGGCGGGTGTT
Source organism: uncultured Alphaproteobacteria bacterium (assembly GCA_963756215.1). Lineage (GTDB taxonomy): Bacteria > Pseudomonadota > Alphaproteobacteria > Rhizobiales > Xanthobacteraceae > Bradyrhizobium. The sequence goes on from CAVWMY010000013.1 coordinate 588,884, forward strand.
CTCCGCAATGCGGCGGTCATTGGCGAGGAAAGCAATCGCTTTTACGTCCGCGAGCGTCGGCCTGCGCAGTGTCAGCCGTTCGGTCTCGAGGACGCAACTAGTGGACTCTCGCAACGTCGGTGTCGGGATATCCTGCAGCATGTCGGGCTCCTGTTTGCGAAAATAAAACGCAACGCTTGGATATTGCGCGGGTCCCGGTCGCAAAACCGTCATCCGCCCTGGCGGAACACGCGCAATAAAAAAGGGAAGCTGGTTTCCCGCCTCCCCTTTGGAGCCTTCAGGAGCTCCGCCGGTTCAACAGGACCGGCGGACTCGTATCGCCCACCGTTTACTCAGCCGCGGCTTCCATCACCGGAATCACCGATACGAAAGTGCGGCCGTTGGCCTTTGCACGAAATTCGACGCGACCTTCGATCTTGGCGAACAGAGTATGGTCTGTGCCCATGCCGACATTAAGGCCGGGATGCCATGTGGTTCCGCGCTGACGCGCAATGATGTTGCCGGGAATCACCCGCTCACCGCCGTAAGCCTTGATCCCGAGGCGTTTGCCTGCCGAATCGCGACCGTTGCGCGACGAACCGCCTGCTTTTTTGTGAGCCATGGCCTGTCTCCAGCTTCTCTCTAAATCCTAGATCAATTCCGTGATGGAATCACTTCAAACTGCATCACGCTTCAAATTTTACTTCGTCGCGCTCACTTTTTATCGCTGGCGGCCTTCTTCGCCGCCGGCTTGGCACGCGGCTTCGCCGGTGCTTTCGCAGCCGCCGCCTTCTTGGCGGGAGCCTTCTTCGCGGCTTTCGGCGCCTCGTCGTCGCCATCGGTCGGAGCGACAACCACCTTCTCACGCTTCGGACGTGGGCCGATGGTCGGCTTGTTGTCGTTGGTCAGGATCTCGGTGATACGCAGTACCGTGAGTTCGTCGCGATAACCGCGCTTGCGGCGCGAATTCTTGCGGCGGCGCTTCTTGAACGCGATCACCTTCGGGCCACGCTTGTGCTGGAGCACTTCGGCCGCAACCGAAGCCCCGGCAACCGTGGGCGTCCCGAGCACCGGCGAGTCGCCGCCGACCAGGAGAACTTCACCAAGCTGCACGATCGTCCCGACATCGCCGGCGATCTTGCCTATCTCGAGCACATCATCCGGAACGACGCGGTATTGCCGGCCGCCGGTTTTGATGACTGCGAACATCGTTTGATTCCTTCGTGTTCGATCCCGGCCTCGGACGAATCCGGGCCGGCTTTTTCTTCAGTCGTTATGGGTACGATTTCCGCGCGACCGGGAACGCCCCGAAAAGCCACGCAAAAACAAACAGCGCGAGAAAATCCCGCGCCGGGTTGGCGGTCTTATATCTTGTGGCAAACCAGAGTCAAGGTAGACCAACCTGAAAACCGGCCAAATATGAGGGGGTTGGCGCCCAAAAATAGCCTATCCGGCGCTCCCTGTTCGCCGTGCGCCCCGGATGAAACCATCGGGTTCCCCGTCCGTTGTCCCCGGGTTCCAGATCGGGCAGAGGGCAACATGGCTGAAGATACCATCACGACCACGGGCATAGCGCGCCACGGGGCAATGCGTCTGCCTTCGGTGGATGTCGACAGTTTCAATATCGAACTCAAGGACGACGAGGGGTTTATCGGCGACCGCGCCAGCAAGGGCGCTTTTCGAGAGATTCTGGAGTCGCTGCGCAAACCGTTGAAGAAAAGCGGCGAAGATCCGCTCGGTAACAAAACCGCCGAGGCGATCGGCAAGGCCACCCTTGACGAGGCGTTGATCGGCGACGACATCGGCGCCGCGGCGCTGGTGCACGGAGCGATCGAGCAATTCGCCCAGGAATTGGCTTATGTTACCGGGCGATTTCTCAAGACCAAGGCCTGGGCCGATACCGAACGCATCGTGGTCGGCGGCGGGTTCCGCCAAAGCCGGGTCGGCGAACTCGCGATCGCGCGTACCGATCTCATTCTGAAGGCCGAAGACTTCAAGATCGACCTGGTACCGATCCGTTTTCACCCGGATGAGGCCGGCCTGATCGGCTGCCTGCATCTGGCGCCTTCGTGGATATTCGAGGCCTATGACAGCATTCTCGCCGTCGATATCGGGGGCACCAATATCCGCTGCGGCGTGGTTGAAACCCGTTGGAAAAAAGCTCCCGATTTGTCGAAGGCCGAGGTCTGGAAGGTGGATCTCTGGCGCCACGCCGACGACGAGCCGACGCGGGAGGGCGCGGTGAAGCGGCTGGCGAAGATGCTGAAGGACCTGATCGCCGCCGCCGAAGCCAAAGGCCTGAAGCTTGCGCCGTTCATCGGCATCGCCTGTCCCGGCGTCATCAATGAAGACGGTTCGATCGAGAAAGGCGCGCAGAACCTGCCGGGCAACTGGGAGAGCAGCAAATTCAACCTGCCGACGAGCCTCGTCGAAGCCATTCCCCAGATCGGCAATCACGACACCGCGGTACTGATGCACAATGACGGCGTGGCGCAGGGCCTTTCCGAAGTGCCGTTCATGCAGGACGTCGAGCGCTGGGGCGTGTTGACGATCGGGACCGGGCTGGGCAATGCGCGCTTTACCAATCGCCGCAAGGATAATGGTAAAGAGAAGAAGGACGCGAAGGACGACAAGGATAACGGCAAGAAAGAGAAGAAGAGCAAGGACTGAGGCGGCCGTCCGGTAACCTTGAGTAGTTAGGTTAAGACCGAGTTCGCGTTGCCGTCGACGCGCGGATCGCTACCGTCGCCGTGTCGCTCCACCTGACCGGCGAAGCCGCACTTCCCCGGCCAGAATTTCAAGGCAGCGGCACGGGACCGCCGGTGTTTTCCGCGTCTGGCGGTCCCACTTTTTATCGTGCGGCGGTTGGCGCCTTTCGGGAATTTCTCCGGCCCCGCCTTGTCTGACCCGCCATCCTCGCCTAGAACTCGCCCCGACCGCGGGGCCAAATCACCCGTCATGGCGCCTGGAGAGGTGGCAGAGTGGTCGAATGCACCGCACTCGAAATGCGGCATAGGTGCAAGCCTATCGGGGGTTCGAATCCCTCCCTCTCCGCCAGCCATGAGCAATGCGCGGAAATTGAATCGAATCAGGCATTTCTCGATCCGCCTGTTTCGGCCCGCTGCCGACGGTTCAAGCTCTCGAACGGTCCAAACTCCTCGCCAAGTTGCGCCACGTTGCCATGTCGCAGGGATGGCCGAGCAGGTACCGCGGATATGCACCGCCCGTCCAGATCGCCGACGGTCAGGGTTGGATCGACGCCAAGCAAATCAAGCCGCAAACGATCGGGGCCACGACGACGCGGCGAAGCATTCCCCGCCAGCCAAGCTTGCGTCGTAAAAAGACATTCACCCGGTAAATCGGGCAATGGCCGCCACGGGACCGCCGCCGGCTGGACCCTGATGTTCGGCTCCGCCGGAAACATAGACCGCGCCGGTCCCCGACAGGCCGCTGATTAATCCGCCAACAGCGGCGCGGGCGTGTCGGGTCGCGCTGATGTCGGTATCCTCGAGCATCGTGTGACGAAATCCGCGCACGCTGCCATTGGGCGAGGCTTCCGCCTTGGCGAAGATGTTGGCCAGCTCGCGGTTTGCATTCGACGCAGCGCCGTTTCCGGCGTGAAGGCCCACGCTCCTCAACGCGTCGATCACCGCCGCGGAATCGATGGCGTCGCGCATCACGGCGTGTCCGATTTCATACGGACTTGTGGATGACGCCGAATTGCCCAAGACAATGACCACATTGTGCATGAGTTCGATACCTGACGAGGTGGACGCTACCGACGAAAACAACTCGAAATTTCGAAGGACGTGCGCGTCGTCGACCTCGTTGCCGATCTCGCCAAGGGCCACCGCCACCCCGAGCGCCGAAGCGCCGCGCGAGTACGCCATCGAGTTGTATGCGTTGTGAGTCGCCGTCCGCTTGCCGCGACCGGCCGCCGCTTCGACGCGATCGCTGGTCAAAAGCGGACATTTGATCTGCACAAAATGCACATCGCGAGGGTCGGCGATGGCGGCGTCTGCCATGGCGGTCGCCACCGCCGTGGCGGTTTCTTCGATCTGTACGCGGCGTCCAATTTCTTCAGGCAGGAAATCTCGCGTCTTGGCAATCCCGATGCTCAAGCGTTTCCCGGAGACACCCAGGGATTGGCGATCGACAACGTCCGTACGTGTGAAGACGGTGATATGCGGACTGAGCACCCCTTCCGTGCCGCCCGACATCACAAACGCGATCCGCTCCTCGACACGATGCGCGGATAGATCGAGGTAAGGCGCCAGCGCGGCGCACAGCGCCGATACCGCATACTCCCGCGTGAAATCGTTGACGCCGCCGTTGCCTTCGGTTTTCCCTAGTATCGCGAGGATCGACCCCGGATCGATCGCGCCCGACTCGATCAAATTCAGCAGGCCGGTGACGTCACCGGGACCCTTGGTGGTGATACGAAAGATGCCCACCGATGTTTTGCGCATATCAATCGCCTCGCTCCGCTCACCCGACGGCGCGGCTTTTTCGGATCTTCGCGTCGGCACGCCGTCAATCGTCGCGAAAAAAGTTATCGGCCGGGCAGACGCGGCGAGTCCAGCCGATATCGTCGGTTTGGAAAAATGGCAAGCACGATAAGTCGGCGCTTTCAGAGGGCGACGGGCGCGATCGCTTCGATCTTCCGACTACTGCTTTTGCAACAGCGGCACAATTTTTCATCACGTCATTTGCTCGGGTCCTGAAGCTCGCCGCAGCGAGGTGCGTCGACCCGACGAATGATCCGGGATTCCCGAGATTCGGATGATTGCTGAACACCGACTTCAATCGGGAATGCCCCGCTCTTTGGCACACCTGTTGCATGCAATTGCTCGAATTGGGGCCTGCACCGCCCGGGTTTGCGTCTAGAAAATACGGATCGAATGGATGACGACCACGGCCGCACTGGAATTGGTGCAAGTTACCAAGACGTACGGCAGTGTGACCGCGGTTGACGCAATCAATCTCAAGATTCCCGCGGGCTCCTATTGCTGCCTGCTTGGACCTTCCGGCTGCGGCAAGACATCGACCCTGCGCATGATCGCCGGCCACGAATCCGTTACGTCCGGCGATATCATCGTCGGTCCGAAGAATGTGACCGATCTGCCGCCGGCCGACCGCAATACGGCGATGATGTTCCAGTCCTATGCGTTGTTTCCGCATCTTTCCGTCATCGACAATGTGGCCTTCGCGCTGAAGATGAAGGGCGTGGCGAAAACCGAGCGCCATGCTCGGGCTGCCAGGCTCCTGGAACTCGTCGATATGCAGGCTTATGCGGCGAGACTGCCGCGGCAACTGTCCGGCGGCCAGCAGCAACGCGTGGCTCTCGCCCGCGCATTGATAACGTCGCCCCAAATTCTGCTGCTGGACGAGCCGCTTTCGGCGCTCGATCCGTTTTTGCGACTTCGCATGCGAACCGAACTAAAGAAGCTTCAGCGAGAGCTTGGAATTTCCTTCATCCATGTCACGCACGGGCAGGATGAAGCGATGGCGTTGGCCGACATCGTCGTGCTGATGAATGGCGGGCGGATCGAGCAGCAGGGTTCGCCGCGCGAAATCTTCAACCGTCCGCGGACGGAGTTCACCGCGAAATTCATCGGAGGCCACAATGTCATCGCCGTGGGCGAGGAGACCTTTGCGGTTCGGGTTGACCGGCTGTTGCTGAAGCGAGCGGGCGACACCGTCAATGGCCTGTCGGTCACAGGCAAAATCAGCGAGATCGAGTACCAGGGAACCTATGTTCGGGTTGCGATCGCCATCGAGGATCGCGCCGACATTTCGGCCCAGCTTTCGGAGAGCCAGTTCGATGCGGCCAACTATCGTGTTGGCGAACGCGTCATTGCCACATGGGATCCGGAGCTTGCAAGTCGACTGAGTCCCCGCAGTTCTGCAACCATCCGGTCTGAAAAGGCGGCTTGAAACTCTTGGAGATCACCATGCCCAGTCGTTGGAAGATGAATGGCGGCGTCAGCCGCCGCGCCGTGTTGAAGGGCGCTGCCGGAGCGGTCGGCATTGCCGCCGGTTCGGGGGCGATTACCGGCTTTCCCTACGTGCAATCCGCCGAGCCGAAAGTTCTGCGCTATCTCGGGACGGCGGTGAACGAAGGCGACGATATCTCGAAGAAATGCCTCGAGGATACCGGGATCAAGATCGAATACATCACCACAACGACCGACGATGTGACCAAGCGGGTGATCACCCAACCGAACTCGTTCGATGTGCTCGATACGGAATATTTTGCGCTGAAGAAACTTGTCCCCTCAGGCAATATCCTCGCGCTCGACGCCAAGAAGATCAAGGAATTCGACAACATCACCCCCGTGTTCACCAAGGGGCAGTTGCCGAATGGAAAGAAGATCGGCGGTCAAGGCACCGCACCATGGAAGGTGCTTTACCTCGAGGGGGCGAACTCCAAGAAGTTTTCGACGGCGCCGACGGAATTCGTGACGCTGATCCCGACGGTCTACAATGCCGACACCCTCGGCATCCGGCCCGATCTGATCAAGCGGCCCGTCGCCTCGTGGACCGAGTTGCTGAATCCCGAATTCAAGGGCAAGGCTTCGATTCTGAACATTCCGTCGATCGGTATCATGGACGCGGCGATGGTGGTCGAAGCCAGCGGCCAGCACACCTATACCGACAAGGGCAACATGACGAAGGCCGAGATTGATCTCACCATGAAGATCATGACCGAAGCCAAGAAAGCCGGCCAGTTCCGCGCCTTCTGGAAAGACTTCAACGAATCCGTCAACCTGATGGCGTCAGGTGAAACCGTCATCCAATCGATGTGGTCACCGGCGGTGACTAAAGTTCGCTCCATGGGAATTGCCTGTACGTTCCAGCCTCTCAAGGAAGGCTATCGCTCATGGGCTTCCGGGTTCTGCGTTTCCAAGGCGGTTTCGGGTCCGAAACTCGACCTGGCCTATGAATTTGTGAACTGGTTTCTCTCGGGCTGGGCCGGCGCCTATCTCAATCGCCAGGGCTATTATTCAGCCGTGCTCTCGACCGCCAAGGCCAACATGGCGCCCGATGAATGGGGCTACTGGATGGAAGGCAAGCCGGCTGTCGGCGATATCAAGGCGCCGGACGGCACGATTCTCGAGAAGGCCGGCGCCGTCCGCGACGGTGGTTCGTATGACGATCGGATGGGCGCGGTCGCCTGCTGGAACGCAGTGATGGACGAGAACGACTACATGGTCCGCAAATGGAATGAGTTCATCGCCGCCTGATGCCATCACGGACTTGCCGCGTGAAGTGCGCGGCAAGTCCTTCTTCTCGGTGACCATGATCGGCCGTCCTATGGCGCAAGACCGCAAATCCCTCGTTGCGTGGCTTCAGGCCGCGCCGATGATGCTGGTTTTCTCGCTGTTTTTTCTGTTGCCACTGGCCTTTGTAACGATCGTCAGCGCGTGGGATTACAACGAGTATGAAATGATCCCCGCGTTCAGTCTGCGCGGCTATACCGATACGTTCGAGGGGTGCATCGCGGATCTGCCGAACCTCTGCACGATCCTGAAGACATACCTGAAGACCGTGGAATTGTGTCTGCTGACGTGGGGCCTGACGCTTCTGATCGGGTTCACCGTCGCGTATTTCCTCGCGTTCCACGTTCGGTCCAAGACGTGGCAGATCGTGCTCACGCTGCTTTGCACGATTCCGTTCTGGACGTCGAACGTCATCCGGATGATCGCGTGGATTCCGCTTCTCGGTCGGAACGGGCTGGTAAACAAGGCGCTCGAGGGCACGGGCTTGATCCAGCAACCGCTGGAATGGCTGCTGTTTTCCGAATTTTCCGTCGTGCTGGCGCTGGTGCACCTTTTCACGTTCTTCATGGTCGTCCCGATCTTCAATTCGATGATCCGCATCGACAAAAGATTGATTGAAGCCGCCTACGATGCCGGAGCGACCGGTTGGCAAACCCTCGTCAATATCATCATTCCCCTGGCGAAACCGGGGATCGTCATTGGTTCGATCTTCGTCGTCACGATCGTAATGGGAGATTTCGTCACGGTAGGCGTGATGGGTGGGCAACAGATCGCATCCGCGGGCAAGATCATCGAATCACGCCTCAACGCACTGCAGTTTCCGGCGGCCGCGGCCAATGCGGTGATCCTGCTCGGCATTACAATTCTGATCATTTCGGCGCTGACGCGGATCGTCGATGTCCGCAAGGAGCTGTGAAATGGCCGAGAAGCGATCGCGATCGTTTTATCTTCTTGCCGCGTTTTTTATCGCCTATGTCCTGTTTCTCTACGGGCCCATGTTTGCGATCTACATTCTCTCGTTTCAAGGGCCTGACGGCGGCCTGACCTTTCCCATGAACGGTGTATCACTTCATTGGTTCGGCAAGGTGTTCTCCGGGGGCGGCATCGTCGACATCGGGGCCGCTTTCAAGCGGTCGCTGGAGCTCGGCCTCGTCGTCATGCTGCTGACGGTCGTTCTTTCGGTTTCGGCCGGCATGGCCTTCCGCAAATCCTTCCGCGGCGCGACGATCCTGTTCTATGTGGCAATCGCAAGCCTGATCATGCCCTCGATCATTACCTCGCTCGGTATTGCGCTGGAATTCCGGCTGCTTGACGACTTCATCATCAAGACTGGCGACGGAAGCTGGACGACGGCGATGGGGCTTTTTACGTCCGGCCTCGGCGCCCACCTTACCTGGACTTTGCCATTCGGTCTGCTGATCATGTTTGCGATCTTCAACCGGTTCGATGGCACGCTTGAGGAGGCGGCACGCGACCTCGGTGCAACGCCGTGGCAGACATTTCGCCATGTCGTGCTGCCGATCATATTGCCGTCCGTGGTGGGCATCGGTCTGTTTGGCTTCACCCTGTCCTGGGATGAACTGGCGCGATCGAGCCAGACGATCGGCTCCGTCAATACCTTGCCGCTCGAATTGCAGGGCCTTACGACGACGGTCACCAAGCCGGATATTTATGCTTTGGGAACACTGACGAGCGCGGTGTCCTTCGTGGTTATTTTCGCGGCATTGGGTGTCATCCTAGTGCTTCAGGCCCGGCAACGACGGCACGGCTCGGATGCCGGCAAGGGATTGTTGTAGGTCCATGCGCATTCTCGTCGTCAACCCGAACACCACTGCAGCCATGACCGAGAAGATCGGCAGAGCTGCATCCGCCGTGGCGGCGCCCGGAACGGAAATTGTCGCCGTCAATCCCCCCGACGGACCGGCGTCTGTCGAGGGATACTATGACGGGGCGCTTTCAGTGCCGGGAATGCTGGCCGAAATCGCCAAGGGCGAGGCCACCGGGGCTTCCGCGCATGTCATTGCCTGTTTCGACGACACCGGCCTGGAAGCAGCGCGTAGCATCGCGCTGGCACCGGTCATCGGGATCGGTGAGGCGGCGTTTCATCTGGCCTCGATGCTGGGCCATCGCTTCTCGGTCGTCACCACGCTCTCGCGTTCCATCGCCGCGATCGAAAACAACCTGCTGAAATACGGATTGGCCGGTCGTTGCGGCAAGGTGCGCGCATGCGAGCTGCCGGTGCTTTCACTCGACGATCCCGCGTCAAATGCGGCCTTTCAAATCGGCGCGGAAATCGAACTCGCGAAGCGAGAGGAACGAGCCGATGTGATCGTTCTCGGGTGTGCCGGCATGGCTGCATTGGCCGCGCATCTTTCGGAACAGCATGGCCTGCCCGTGATCGACGGCGTCGCGGGCGCGGTCAAACTGGCCGAAGCCCTCGGTGCCCTCCGCCTCAAGACATCAAAAGTCGGAGCCTATGCGCCTCCGCGGCCAAAATCCTATCATGGTTCCTTTGCGTCGTTCGAACGGCGCTAGAGCTGCGCCGCCACTATCTCAGGCAGCATCGGTGGTGTGCTTGAAATGCACAACTGACCGGTTTCATCTGCTCTATTGATGGAAGACTACGAAAGCATTCGAGGATTATCCATGCGCGTCATCAACGTTGCTGCAGCTCAATTAGGTCCGATCCAGAAAGCCGACAGCCGCGAACTCGTGGTCAAGCGCATGATTGCGTTGATGGACGAAGCCAAAGCCCGGAAAGCTGATCTCATCGTCTACCCGGAGCTTGCGCTCACTACGTTTTTTCCGCGCTGGTACATCGAGGAGCAGCGCGAAGTCGATGCCTGGTTCGAACGCGAGATGCCGAACGCGGCGACCATGCCGCTGTTCGAGCGCGCCGCCCGGTACGAGATGGCAATGAGTTTCGGCTACGCCGAGCTGACGCCGGACGGACACCATTTCAATACCTGCATTCTCACCGATAAGTCCGCCAGGATCGTCGGCAAGTATCGCAAGGTCCATCTGCCGGGCCATTCGGAGTTTGATGCGGAACGCACCTTCCAGCATTTGGAGAAGCGCTACTTCGAGCCGGGCGACCTTGGCTTCAAGGTCTGGCGCGCGCTTGGCGGTATCTTCGGCTTGGCGGTGTGCAACGATCGGCGCTGGCCGGAGACCTATCGCGTCATGGGTCTGCAAGGCGTCGAGATGGTGCTGATCGGCTACAATACGCCTTCGTTCAACTCGCAGAAGAGCGAGGAGGGACCGGAGAAACGATTGTTCCACAATCGGCTATCCGCGCAGGCCGGCGCGTACCAAAACTCGACGTGGGTCGTGTGCGTCGCAAAAGCCGGCGTGGAGGATGGCTTCCCCTTGATCGGTGGCAGCCTTATCGTTGATCCGAGCGGAGAAATCGTCGTCGAGGCCAGGACCGAAGCAGATGAACTCCTGGTGTACCCCTGCGATCTCGACGCCACCAGTTTCGGCAAGCAAACGATCTTCGACTTCGGTCGCCATCGGCGCATCGAGCACTATGGTCTGATCACGAGCCGCACCGGCGCGGTGCCGCCTCCATGAATACAGGTGTAGGAAAAGCCATCTAACGGACGTGCCCTCCGCAACCGATAAAATCGGCGGGTCATGGCACGACGGATCATCGGCTAAGTCGTCGGGAGAAGAGCGCCGGCGGGCATCCTCGCGCGTCCGATTCCTTATCGAACGCTACCGTTGCGCCAGTTGCACAGTACCGACTGCCATCGTCACCGCCGCCTGCGTGGGATCGATCACGGGAATCCTGAGCGCCTTTTCAAGCAATCCGCGGTGGCGCGCCATGCCGGCGCAGCCCATCACAATGGCGCCGGCGCCATCCTGATCCTTTAGAGTGCGGCCAACCTCGATCATCTTCGCGAGCGTTCCTTCGCCGGAAGCTGTCTCTGCTACGCTCATGTTTAGGGGTCGTTCGCCCGCCAGGCGTTCCTTCAATCCCATCTGCCTGAGATAGCGGGCATGGCGACTGATCGAGCGTTGGGCGACAGCAATGACGCCGAAGGTTTCCGCGCGCGCGAGCGCGGCAAGCACGCCGCATTCGGCGATACCGAACACCGGCCGGTCCGTTGCTTCACGGCAGACGTGGAGACCGGGATCGCTGTAGCAGGCAATGACGAAGGCGGCCGAGCTGTTGTCGCCTTCGATCAAACGGCGCAGGGGCATGGCCACACCATCGGCGTCGGCCTGGCTCTCGATTCCATAGGGCCCATCGGCGAGCGTCATGCAAACAATTTCGGGTCCGTTTTCAAAGCCGAGCGGCTTCAAGGTTTCTTCGAGCCCTTGGGTGACAAGATGATTGGAATTGGGATTGATGACGAGAATACGCGGCCGGGACATGATTTTTTCCTGTGGGATGACCAGGAAGCAACGAGCGTGCCACCGGACGATGCATTCACGGCGGTCACTCCCGAGGGCGCCGGGGAGTGTCGCGGCACGATCTGTGCTTTTCTCTGGTGAATGTACGAGAGTCACGACCCGAGGAGTGTGCCATGACCGAGCCTGCCTACGACCTCATCATTCGCGGCGGACAGGTGGCGACCGCAAGTGATGTATTCGAGGCCGATGTCGCGGTCTCCGGCGAGACGATCGTCGCCGTTGGCCGCGGGCTATCCCAAGGCCGCCGCGAGATCGATGCCCGCGGCAAGCTGGTTTTACCGGGCGGCGTGGATGGCCACGCTCATATCGAGCAACTGTCGGCCGCGGGCATCATGAACGCGGATACGTTCGAGAGTGCGACCGTCTCCGCCGCGTTCGGCGGAACCACCACCGTGATCTCGTTCGCAGCCCAACACGTTGGCATGAGACTGCCGCAGGTGCTCGATGATTATCATGTCCTCGCCGGCAAGGGCGCCGTCATCGACTACGCGTTTCACATGATCATCGCCGACCCGACGAAGGAGACGTTGGAAACGGATCTGCCGGCGCTGATCAAGCAGGGCCACGCTTCGATCAAGGTATTCATGACCTATGACCGTCTGAAGATCGACGACGAGCCCCTCCTCGACATTCTCCTTGCGGCCCGCGATGGCGGCGCGCTGATTTGCGCCCATGCCGAGAACCACGGCATTATCTCGTGGATGGTAAAAAGGCTGCTCGCTCGCGGCTACACCCAGCCGAAGTATCACGCAGTCAGCCATGCCCGGGTTTCGGAAGCCGAGGCCATCAACCGGCTTATCGGGATGGCTGCCCTCATCGATCAACCGATCATGATTTTTCATGTGTCGACGGCGGAGGGCGCCAAGATCATCCGGGATGCGCGCGGGCAAGGCCTCAAGGTTTTCGCGGAGACTTGTCCGCAATATCTCTTTCTCACCGCCGGCGATCTCGACAGGCCCGGCATGGAAGGTGCCAAATGGATGTGCAGTCCTCCGCCGCGCCGCGCTTCCGATCAGGAAGCCCTGTGGCGGGCCCTTGCGCTCGGAGACCTGCAAACCGTTTCATCCGATCATGCGCCCTATCGATTCGACGAAACCGGGAAACTACGCGCTGGCCTCAATCCGAGTTTCAAGCAAGTGGCCAACGGCCTGCCTGGACTGGAAGCCCGGTTACCATTGCTGTTCGACGCGATGGTTTCCAGCGGCCGTCTGGGGCTCGAGAAATTCGTCGAGCTAACCGCAACCGCGCCGGCAAAGATATACAACTTGCATCCCCGCAAGGGCTCGATTGCCGTCGGCGCCGACGCGGACATCGCCATCTGGGACCCCAAGCGGGAAGTCACGCTGGAGGACGCGATGATGCACGACCTGACCGGCTATACGCCGTTCGCAGGCCGCAAACTGCGAGGCTGGCCAACGACTGTGCTACTGCGCGGGCGCGTCATCGTGGCGGACGGCAAACGTTCGGTGGAGGCAGGCTATGGCCGCTTTCTGGCGCGCACCGGAGGCGAAGCCGCAAAGCCGACCGGACGCCTGATGCCGGATGTCGATCCCGAACAGAACTTCGGCGCGGCTCTGCTGTAATCGGCTACCCGGTTCGGCGCGATGGCGCCAAAGCGGCGAATCCGTGAGATGGCACGGGTTGTGCTTACCGGACTTGTGTCCGATTTGCGAAGTTCAGTTCAGGAGGCCACTATGGAAGTCGGTGTTTTCATCCCGATCGGCAACAATGGATGGCTGCTGTCGGAGAATGCGCCCCAGTATAAGCCGAGCTTCGATCTCAACAAGGAAGTCGTGCTTCGAGCCGAGAAATACGGCTTCGACTTCGCACTTTCGATGATCAAATTGCGCGGGTTCGGGGGCAAGACCGAATTTTGGGATCATAATCTCGAATCCTTCACGCTGATGGCCGGGCTTGCGTCGGTCACGACGAAGATCAAATTATTCGCCACGGCGGCGACGCTGGTGATGCCGCCGGCTATCGTGGCGCGCATGGCGTCGACGATCAATTCCATCAGTCACGGTCGATTTGGATTGAATGTCATCACCGGGTGGCAGCGACCGGAATATTCCCAGATGGGCTTGTGGCCGGGCGACGAGTATTTCACCAGGCGTTATGAGTATCTGGCGGAGTACGTTCAGATTCTTCGCGATCTGTGGGGCAAGGGCCAGTCCGACTTCAAAGGCGACTTCTTCAAGATGGACGATTGCCGCCTCAGTCCGAGGCCCGCCGCGGAAATGAAGCTGATCTGTGCCGGCCAAAGCGATTCCGGTCTTGCCTTCACCGCCAGATATGCGGATTACAATTTCGGATTCGGCAAGGGCGTCAACACCCCCGCCGCGTTCGCGTCCTTGAACACGAGGCTGGCGGTTGCCACCGCCAAGACCGGCCGCCACGTCAAATCGTATCTGCTCTTCATGGTCATCGCGGACGAGACTGACGCGGCGGCGCGTGCCAGGTGGGAATACATCAAGGCCGGCGCCGATCAGGAAGCGATCGCGTGGCTCGGGCAACAGAGCGCGGCCGACAAATCGTCGGGGGCCGACGCCAATGTGCGGCAAATGGCAGATCCGACTTCGGCCGTGAATATCAATATGGGCACGCTGGTGGGCTCGTATGAAAGCGTCGCGCGCATGCTCGACGAGGTTGCCGCGGTGCCCGGCACCGGTGGCGTTCTCCTGACCTTCGATGATTTCGTGAACGGCGTTACCACCTTCGGCGAACGCATTCAGCCACACATGATGAGTCGCAAGGCCGCTCCGGTGGCCGAGGTGGCATGATGATGAGCAAACTCTCATCCGCCATCGCCATCGAATCGACCGGTCGCCTGTCGTCACCGGTCGTTCTGCCGGCGCGGCCCGAACCACTCAGGATCAACGCCGCTGAAACGGCGGTGATCGTGGTCGACATGCAAAACGCCTATGCGACCAAGGGCGGCTATGTCGATATCGCGGGCTTCGACATTTCGGGAGCGGCCGGCGCGATCGGACAGAGCAGGAAGGCGCTCGAGGCCGCGCGCAGCGCGGGTTGCACCGTAATCTTCTTCCAAAACGGCTGGGACAAGGATTATGTCGAGGCCGGCGGTCCCGGTTCACCCAATTGGCATAAATCGAACGCGCTGAAGACCATGCGGGCGCGCCCCGAACTTGCCGGAACCCTGCTCGCCAAGGGTACATGGGATTACGCCATCGTGGACGGTCTTGCGCCGCAGCCCGGCGACATTCTTATCCCGAAAACCCGTTACAGCGGCTTTTTCAACACCAATGTCGACAGCGTGCTGCGCTCGCGCGGCATCCGCACCCTGGTCTTCATCGGCGTGGCGACCAATGTCTGCGTCGAATCCGCACTGCGCGACGCCTTCCATCTCGAATATTTCAGCGTGGTCCTGGAAGACGCCGTTCATCATCTCGGCCCTGACTTCGTGCGCCAGGCCTCGCTCTACAACATCGAGAAGTTCTTTGGCTGGGTCTCCAACGTCGCCGATTTCTGCGGAGCTGTGCTCCAGACCGCACCTGTAGATCCCCGGGAGAAATGAATCATGCCCAAGACGATCGTGACCCCGCCCGGTTCCGGTACGCCCATCGCGCCATTTTCGCCGGGCACCATGGCCGACGGCATTGTGTATGTATCGGGCACGCTGCCGTTCGACAGGAATAACGACGTCGTTCATGTCGGAGACGTGGCAGCCCAGACCCGGCACGTGCTGGAAACCATCAAGTCCGTCGTTGAGACCGCCGGGGGCACCATGGCGGACGTGACCTTCAATCACATCTTCCTGACTGATTGGGCCAATTATGCCGCGATGAACAAGGTGTATGCCGAATTCTTCCCTGGCGAAAAGCCGGCGCGCTTTTGCATTCAGTGCGGCCTCGTCAAGCCCGATGCACTGGTCGAGATCGCCAGTGTCGCCCATGTCGGACGCAAGGGTTAAGCGCGCACCGTGAACTATGAGACTTTCGGTCGCGAAAAAAACGAAGCGCCAACGATCGTGCTGTCGGCCGGTCTCGGCGGTCTCGGTACGTTTTGGCAGCCGCAATTCACCGTGCTGGCGGAGCGCTTCCATGTGATCGCCTACGACCACCGCGGCACCGGCGCTAACAGGACCGCATTGCCGGAAGGCTACACGGTCTCGGCGATGGCTGACGATGTGGTCGACGTTCTCGACCAGGCGGGGGTCAAGCGGTGCCATTTTTTGGGCCACGCGCTCGGCGGCCTGATCGGCATGGAGCTGGCGCTCCGCGCGCCTTCGCGGGTCTCGAGTCTTATTCTGGTCAACGCCTGGCAGACCGCGTCTTCCCATACGCGCCGGTGTTTTGCCGCACGGCTTGCCTTGCTCGAACGATCCGGCCCCGAAGCTTATGTTCAGGCCCAGCCGATCTTTCTCTATCCGGCGGCGTGGCTCATGCGCCATGAAGACCGTGTCGCGCGCGAAGTCGCGCATGGCATCGCGCATTTCCAGGGCATTGAAAACCTGACGAAACAAATCGGCGCGCTGCTGGCTTTCGACGTTTCGGCGCGGCTGGCCGAGATCACGGTCCCGACGCTGGTCGCGGGCACGCGGGACGATGTGCTCGTTCCCTATCTTTCCTCGGAGGCGCTGGCGGTCGGTATTCCCGGCGCGGAATTGTGGCTTGCCGCCGAAGGTGGTCATGCCTCGACCGTCACGGAGCCGGATGACTTCAATCTAGCGCTGCTGCGCTTCCTGGACGAGATGGTCGACAGGTGAGGATGCTCGACCATGCATCCTCCTGAACCGATCGGCGCCGACGGCCGCCTCGATTCCGCTGGAGCACGAAAGCAAAAAGCCGACCGCAGCGAGCGGTCGGCTTTGTTTAACCGCGATCGAGTTAAGTTAGCGACCGGCGGGAGCGGACAGTCCGCGATTGGCGTAGTAGTTATAATCGGGCTGCGCCTGGGGAGCGGGCAAATAGGCATTGCTGTTGCGGACCTGTTCGCTCACGGGTGCCGCGCGGACGGCCTTGTGGGCTCTGTGACGCTCTGCCGCAGAGGCACCTTGAATCGCGGAGCCCCCAAGCAGAGTCAAACCGAGAAGTATCGCGATAGTCTTTTTCATTTTTAAATCTCCCTAATTCGCGCGGCTAATAACGAGGCATGAGCGCCTCGCCGGCAGTGCCGCTACGCCTACATAACGCCATGTGGGACGGATTATTACGTCACCCGTCATCACGAAGCGGCGAGCAATTTCTTTGGTCAAAAAATATTTCGATTAAAAATTCAGCAGCAACCCCGGTTTCCCCCTGATAAACTGGCTTTGCTGGTCCGTTTCAAACGAGAGAGGGTGTTCAGTGCAAATGCAGCCGATGAAATACGTGACACTTTTACTCCTGCTGGTTTCATCGCCGGGTTTGGCTCAGACCAAGTCAGCGCCCAAGGGCGCGACCGCTCACGTCGACACTTGTGCTCCGATCGGCCGGACTGCCAACGGCACGCTGGTCTATTCGATGAAATGCGAGAATTTGCCGACGCCGACGCAACCCGCGCCGCAGCCCCAGGCGGAAGCCCCTGCGGCTCCAACTTCGGCTCCAGCTCCGGCTCCGGAGCCAGAAGTGCAGCGCAGCGGGATATTCGGCTGGTCCTATGAAAGAAAACAATAGATGCCCGCCCGTCGAAGACGGGGCGGAATGATCCTTGCTTCGACTGTTAGCTGCTGCAAAATGACAGCCGAATCCATTTCGATAAATTGTGAGAGATAGATGGGCCAACTCATTATCCACGCCGGCGACTTCAGGTTTCAGGCCCGCTTTGAAGAAGAACAGGCGCCAAAGACTTGCGCGGCGTTTCGCAAGGCGATGCCGTTCGAGAGCCAGGCGATCCACGTCCGCTGGAGCGGCGAGGGGGTCTGGATGCCGCTCGGCGATCTGGATTTCGGCGTTTCCTATGAGAACCACACCAGCTATCCCGCGCCCGGCCAGATCATCCTTTATCCCGGCGGTATCAGCGAAACCGAAATTCTGCTGGCCTATGGCGGCGTCCATTTCGCCAGCAAGATGGGCCAGTTGGCCGGCAATCATTTCATCACGCTAACCTCGGGTCTTGAGAACCTGACCGCGTTCGGCAAGACCGTGTTGTGGAAAGGCGCGCAGAAGATCCGTTTCGAGGAAGTCTAGGTGGCCGGGGACAATTACCCTCGCGATCTCCGCGGCTACGGTCGCACCCCGCCCAGCCCGCGCTGGCCGGGAAATGCGCGGGTCGCGGTCCAGTTCGTGGTGAATTTCGAGGAGGGCGGCGAGAACAATATTCTGCACGGGGACCGCGCTTCCGAAGCCTTCCTGTCCGACGTGTTGGGTGCGCAGCCATGGCCGGGGCAACGCCATGCCAATATCGAATCGATGTTCGAATACGGCTCGCGCGCCGGTTTTTGGCGGCTATGGCGAATCTTTAGCGAACGCAAACTGCCGGTAACGGTGTTCGGGGTTGCGACCGCTCTGCAGCGAAATCCGGAAGCGGTTGCGGCCATGAGGGAGGCGGGTTGGGACATCGCCAGTCACGGCCTGAAATGGATCGAGCACAAGGACCTGCCGGAAGCGGAGGAGCGGGCCCAGATCGCGGACGCGGTTCGCATTCATGCCGAGGTGACCGGGCAGCGCCCGCTCGGCTGGTACAGCGGGCGGTCCTCCATCAACACCGTCAAGCTGGTGATGGAAGCCGGCGGCTTCCTTTACTCCTGCGATTCCTATGCCGACGATCTGCCATACTGGATCAAGGGACCTGCGGGACCGCATCTGATCATACCCTACAGCCTTGATGCCAACGACATGCGCTTCGTCAACGCGCAGGGCTTCGGCGGCGGCGATCAGTTCTACAACTATCTGAAAGACAGTTTCGACGTACTGTACGCCGAAGGTGAAACGTCACCCAAGATGATGTCGGTCGGGTTGCATTGCCGGATCGTCGGTCGTCCCGGGCGCGCCGCGGCGCTGATGCGGTTTCTCGAATACATCGACAAACATGAGCGTGTGTGGGTGCCGACGCGGCTGCAGATTGCGCGGCATTGGTACGCCAATCTGGCGGATCTCGCCGATCATGCGCCGGGTACGGGATAGGATCGCGCGACATGTCGCAAAAAAGGCTTGCCGATTTGAACGCCTGCAGCACCGACGATTTCGTCGCCGCGCTGGCGAACGTTTTCGAATATTCGCCGTGGATCGCCGAGCGGGCGGCGGCGGCGCGGCCTTTCGCCGGCGTCACGCAACTGTTCGAGGCCATGACGGCCGCGGTCGACCAGGCCGCGCCGGAACGTCGGCTCGCCTTGATCAGGGCGCACCCCGATCTTGCCGACAAGACGCAGCGCGCCGAGGGTCTCACCGCGGAGTCCAGCGGCGAACAAAACAGCGTCGGGCTGGATCGGTTGTCGGATGCCGAATATGAAGCGTTCGGTCGCGTCAACGATGCCTACCGCGCCAAGTTTGGATTTCCCTATATCGTCTGCGTTCGCCGCCAGACCAAGGACTCGATCCTGCGCGATTTCGAACGCCGGCTGCCCAACGATGCGGATGCGGAGATGCAGAGATCGATCGAGGAGATCAGCCGCATCGCCGCGTTGCGTCTCGATGCGCTGGTGACATCGGACGATTTGCTCAAGGTTCACGGGCGGTTGTCGACTCACGTGCTCGATACTCATGGCGGGAGGCCGGCGGCGGGGATCGCGCTTGAACTGGTGGAGCTTTCGGACCTCGGCGCTGCCCGTGTCGTGACCCGCGCGATCACCAATGCGGATGGCCGTACCGATCAGCCGCTGATCCACGACCGGCCGGTTCCGATCGGCCGTTACGAACTGACGTTCAGCGTCGGCAGATACTTTGCCGACCGCGAGGTTGCGCTGTCCGACCCGCCCTTCCTCGACCGGATTCCGCTGTGGTTTTCGGTGAGCGAGCCCGAAGGTCATCTCCACGTGCCGCTGCTGGTCACGCCCTGGAGCTATGCGACCTATCGGGGCAGCTAATCTCCGCACCCAGAGCATCCGGGTAATCGGGACACGATCTAAAGTCCGGCGCAGATCGCTTCTCTTCACACATGTTGCGCCGAAGATGCCGCGGCAACCGCGTCGGCTTCCGCCGCAACCGTACTGCCGACGCCATTGAAAAACGCGTTCAGAATCACGGCCACCAGCGCGCACAGCAGGATGCCGGATTCCAGCAGCGGCTGAAGGTCGTGCGGCAGGTTACGGAAGAAATTCGGCGCCGCGAGCGGGATCATGCCGAAGCCGGCGGAGATCGCGACCACGAATAGATTGTAGCGGTTGTTCTTGAAATCGACCGCGGTGAGAATCCGTGCGCCGGTCGCGGCCACCATGCCGAACATCACGAGCCCCGCGCCGCCGAGCACAACCAATGGCACGGCTTCGACAAGCGCCGCCATCTTCGGTATCAGGCCGAGCAGAAGCATGATTCCGCCGCCTGCAATGGTTACCCAGCGCGATCGAACGCCGGTGATGCTGACCAGTCCGACATTCTGGGAGAACGACGTATAGGGAAACGTATTGAACAGGCTGCCGAGTACGGTCCCGACGCCGTCGGCGCGCAATCCGCGGGTCAGCGCGTCGCGATCGATTGTCTTGCCCGTGATCTCGCCGAGCGCCAGAAACATACCGAGGGACTCGATCATCACCACAATCATCACGATGCACATGGTGATGATTGGCACCAGATGAAATTGCGGAAATCCGAAGTGAAGCGGGAGCACGAGCGCGCCCCACGATGCCGCCGAAACCTTGTCGAAATGCATGACACCGAGCAGGCTCGCCAGGATCGCGCCGGCGATGATGCCGAGCAGAACCGAGACGTTGGCGACGAAACCGGTACCCCATTTGATCAAGCCAAGAATAACCACCAATACGAACAGCGCGATGCCGAGGCCGGGCAGCTGGCCGTAACCCGGATTGGGAAAGGCGCCAGGAACGCCGTCGACCACCTTGGTCAAGGTGGGCAGGCCGCCACCTGCCCAGTTGATACCCACCCGCATCAACGAGAGGCCGATGACGAGAATGATGGTGCCGGTCACCACGGGTGGAAACAGCGGCAGCAATCGGCTGATGAAAGGCGCGGCAATGATGCCGAAGATTCCGGCAGCCATTACCGAGCCGTAGATGCCGAGCAGGCCGATGTCGGGCGCCGCCGCCATCGACAGCATCGGGCCGACGGAGGCGAAAGTGACGCCCATCATCACGGGTAGCCGGATGCCCACACCGGGAAAGCCGATACATTGCACCAGCGTAGCCAGTCCGCAGGCGAACAAGTCCGCGCTAATTAGAAACGCGACGTCTTCCGGCGGCAGCTTCAGCGCGCGGCCGATGATCAAGGGAACGGCAACCGCGCCGGCATACATCACGAGGACATGTTGCAGCCCGAGCGCCAGCAGGCGAGGGGTCGGCAATATCTGGTCGACCGGATGGATCTCGGTGTTCATGAGCCGATTCTCCTGGCGCAGGCCCCCCGGCCCGGTGCCCCAGGAACCCAATACAAGGTCTGTGCCAAAGCCGAGAATACTTGCCCCGATGGCACGAACGTTGCTCAATGACGGCTTATCTGTCCAAGCCGGCGTGCAACGAATGCGCCGGCCGAACCCGGAGGTCTCGCGCGTGCCGCTTATCAAGAACAGGTATGGAAAGGCGCGGGTTCGCGTCATGCGAATTCACCGCGTAGGCGAGCGCCAAGAAGTCAGTCAGCTCAACGTCCAGGCCATGCTCGAAGGCGATTTTGCCCGGACCTTCACCCACGCCGACAACTCCGATTCGGTTTCGACAGACACCGTCAAGAACATCGTCAATATCGTCGCGCGCGAGAACACCGGGCTCGGCACCGAGGAGTTCTGCCAGGTGCTGGCGCGAAGGTATCTCGACCTCTATCCGCAGGTGGCCTCGGTTGACGTCACGGCGCACGAGACCAAATGGAGCCGCCTGAGCTTCGGCGGCAAGCCGCATCCGCACAGCTTTATTCTCGACAGCAACGGCAAGCCGTTCGTCGAGGTGACCGCGACGCGGCAAGGCTCGTCGCTCGTGTCCGGGATCGACGGCTTCACGTTCATGAAATCGACCCAGTCGGGCTGGGAGGGTTACGTCAAGGATCCCTATACGACGATCAAGGAAACCGACGACCGGATGTGCGCAACCAGCATGGTTGCCTCCTGGAAGTGGTCGGCCAAGCCCGCGAGCTATCCGGCGACCAACGCCAAAATTCTCGCGACCGTGCTTGAGGTGTTCAGCACCACCTATAGCGCCAGCGTGCAGGACAGCCTTTATCGGATGGGCGAAGCGGCGCTGGCGGCGGTACCGGAGATTTCCGAGATCAGCATGGCCTGTCCGAACATGCATTTCATCCCGATGAATCTCACGGCGTTCGGACTGGACAACAACAACGACGTGTTCCTGCCGACCGACGAGCCGCATGGCCAGATCGAATGCACGGTGGGACGGGGGTGAGGGACCTCGCCATTGCGAGTCGATGGATCGGTGCAATGCGCCGATGACAGGCTCCGCGAAGCAATGCAGGGCAACAGCAAGAGCGGGATTGCGTCGTCGCGAGAGTTCCTCGCAATGACGGCACTCTAGCCGAATTTCGCATGCAGAAGCGGCCACAGCCGGTCGGGCTTGAACGGCACCGTCGTGAAACGAATGCCGGTGGCATCGGCGAGCGCATTGCCGAGCGCCGCTGCGACGGGGTTATAGGGACTCTCGCTCATCGATTTGGCGCCCATCGGCCCCAGCGTATCCGCGGTGTCGGCGAAAAACACCTCGGTACGCGGAAGATCGGCGAAGGAGGGCAGGTGGTAATCACGAAATGCCGGATTGACCACGCGGCCCCCGTCGTCGATCACCATCTCCTCGTAAAGCGTGGCGCCTAGCGACTGCGCGACGCCGCCCTCGACCTGTCCGCGGCACTGCATGGGATTGGCGATCTTGCCGGCATCCGCGGCATGCACGCTTTTCAGGATCTTGATTTCGCCGGTGGCCGTGTTCACCGCGACGCGGAAGCCCTGCACATTGAAGGAGACCGAGCGTGGCGAGCCGGCCGAAGTGCCGCTGGCCGCGAGTGTTTTGCCGTCGCTGCGCGCGGACCTTGCCAGGTCGGCATAGGGCAGGCGCCGTCGATCACAGACCACGGCCTCCTTTTCCAGTGCGCAGGCTTTGGGGTCTTTGCCCGCGATGTGGGCGCCGAACGTGATGAGGTCGCGCGCCAGCTTTTCCGCCGCCGCCTGCGTCGCGCGTCCGGCGACAAAGATGCCGGCGCTGCCGTAAGCGCCGGTGTCGTGGCCGCCATGAGCCGTGTCGGATTGCCGCAAATTGATCCGGTCGACGGTGGTTGCCAGCGCGGTTGCGGCGATCTGGCGGTGAACGGTGGCGGTGCCATTGCCGAATTCCGCCGTGCCGACCGTGAGTTCGAAGCCGCCATCGTCCCGTAGCGCGATCGTGCAATCCGCGAAGTGGCCGGCGGGCGGTACTGTATCGATCATCGTGAGCGCGATGCCGTCGCCGAGCAGCCAATCCTCCGATAATTCGACCCTCGGCGCCGGGGCCTGCATCGCGCGCTCGACCAGATCGAGGCATTGATCGAGCCCATAGCTGCCGATGAAGACGTCGTGATACTCCGATTCCGGCGGCGACAGCATCGGGTCGCCCGGCTTGATAACGTTGCGGCGGCGCATGTCGAACGGACTGATGCCGAGCTGCCTGGCCAATTCGTCGATCGCGGCTTCCACCGCGAACAGCGTCTGTGGCAGGCCGTAACCGCGAAACGCGCCCGCCGGAACGGTGTTGGTATAGGCCGCGACGGCGTCGACCTTCTTGTTCGGACAATTATAGACGCCGATGCATTCGCCCACGGCATGAAACAGCACCGGGCCGGCATGGTTGCCGTAGGCACCCGTATTGGAGAGCACATCAAGCTTTAACGCCGTCAGATTTCCGTCCTTGTCGGCGCCCGCCGTCACCGTCACCCGCATCGGATGCCGCGTCGAGGTCGCGATGAACTGTTCCTCGCGGGTCAATTCAAGCTTGACCGGCCGTCCGGTCTTCAGCGCGGCGAGCGCCAGGATGTCCTCGACGAACATCTCCTGCTTGCCGCCGAAGCCGCCGCCGACGCGCTCGCAGAACACACGCACTTTTTCCGGCGAGAGGTTGAAAATGTCCGCCAACGCGCGTCGGGTCAGGAACGGCACCTGGGTGCTGGAGCGGACGTTCAATGCACCGCTCGCATCGACCCAGGCGAGCCCGCCATGGGTCTCGAGCGCCGCATGCTGGACCCGCTGCGTGGTAAATGTTCCCTCGTAGGTGACGGCGGCCATGGCGAGCGCGGTTGCGACGTCGCCATACTCACCGTGGGTTTCGGCGACGATGTTGCGCGATGCATCGGCGACGCGGTGTTCGGCGGTCTTGTCCGGATGAATCGCCGGCGCGCCCGGCTGGGTTGCCTGCGCCGGATCGGTGACATGGGGCAGGATTTCGTATTCGACGCGGAGGCGGCGGCAACCTTCTTCCGCCGCGGCTTCGGTCTCCGCGACCACGGCGGCGATCTTCTGCCCGACGAAGCGGACGACATTGTCCAGCACGCGGGTGTCGTCGGGATCCATCCAGTCCTTCTCATGGCGCGCGGTCGAGAACAACCGGTCCGGCGCGTCCTCGAAGGTCAGCACCGTTTGTACGCCGGCAACAGCGAGCGCCGTCGTCTTGTCGATCGAAGTAATCCTTGCGTGCGGATGCGGCGAGCGCAGCAGCTTGATGTGAAGCATGCCTTCCAGGGCGACATCGAACGTATAATGCTCCGTGCCGCGCACTATCAGCGGTCCCGCCGGCGCCGGCAGGCTGCGGCCGAATGCGCCGCCGGCTTGCGCGCCTTCGACGTTCCGCTTGCCCAGAAGCGCGTCTTCGATCGAGCGATAGCCGGTACAACGGCACAGATTGCCTTTCAGCGCGGCGCCGAGATCCCGCCGTTGCGCCTGGTTCAGGGATGCGCAGGTCAGGATCATGCCGGCAGTGCAGAAGCCGCATTGAAATGCCTGCGCATCGAGAAAAGCCTGCTGCATCGGGTGAATACCGCCGCCGGGTGCGAGGCCCTCGATGCTCGTGATGGCACGGTCGTCGGCGCGAAAGGCGGGGATCAGGCAGCTATGGACCGGCTCGCCGTCGATCAGCACCGTGCAGGCGCCGCAATCGCCGGCGTCGCAGCCTTTCTTGACGCCGAAATATCCGAGCTGGCGGAGAAACGTTCGCAGACATTGTCCGGCCCGGGGACGTTCCGAAAACGCCTGGCCGTTGATCTGGAAGGTCATGGTCGCGCCAGGCCCTGCAACTCGAAACGGATTTCCTCGGCAAGCCGCAGCGTCATGTGCTTGCGCCACGCCGGCTTGCCGTGGACATCATCGTGGTAGAGTTGGTCGGGGATGGCATCCAGGATGGCTTCACGCAATTGCTTCGGCTGCGGAATTGCCGGAAGCGACAATTGAACGGGTCGCGTCGTCGACGCCGTCACCGTGATCGTCAGGTCATCGCCGCTGTTGAGGCTGCCGATCAGCAACGCGGCCGAGCGGCCGGCCGGTGTCAATGAAATCTGGCGAAAGGCGGTGCGCCGCGTCAGCGCGGCCAGCGGAAGATCGATCTGGCGCAGCAGGTCGCCCGGCGCCAAGACGTTGCACCGGTTGCCGGTGACGAAGTCGAGCGCGGCGGTCTTTTGTTCGTCGCCATCGGCTTTCCAGATCGTGCAGAGGCCATCGAGCGCGGCGGTCAGCGCGATCATCGGCCCGGCAGGTAATGACATGCACAGATTGCCGCCGACGGTTGCCGTCTTCCAGATCTTGAAGGAAGCCAGGAACGCGCGGCAGCATTGGTTGACCAGCCGCGAGGCAATCCAGTCCGGCGGATACGTAAACGCGTCGAGCTGCGCCACCGTGCAGGTCGCGGCGATGGACAGGCCCCGTTCCTCGATCGTCAGGGCCGGCCATTTGAGATCGGTCAGGTCGATCAGCCGGGTCAGGTTTATCTGGGGTTCCGAGAACAGCCAGGTCCCGCCGGCCAGCCAGGCATCGCCCGCCGTCCAAACCGGCAGTTGCGCCCGGCTGCGCGGGTGTGCGACCTCGGTGACAGTGTTCAAATCCATGGATACCCTTGTCGTTTCAAAGCGGTGAACTTGTCTTGCAATTGCTGTGCAAGACGGACGCCAATTTCCGGGAACGATCCCCGGTTGGTCTTTGAATTGCAGGATGATTCAGGAGACGTCTTCGGAGACGTCTTTTCAACCTTTATCGCCGGAGGTGCCGCCCGCCATGGATCAAACTCCCGCTATCTGGATCAAGGACCCCCTGGCTGTTCTCGCGGAGGGTGCCGAGCGCGGCATCGTGGTCCGGAACGGCAAGATCGTCGAACTTGTGGGCCGCGGTAGCCGGCCCACGACGCAAGCGACGGTGTTCGAGGCCGGCGAACATGTCGTGCTGCCCGGGCTGATCAATACCCATCATCATTTTTACCAGACGCTGACGCGGGCGCTGCCGGCGGCGCTGGATCGCGAGCTGTTTCCGTGGCTCCAGGCGCTTTATCCGGTCTGGGCGCGGCTGACGCCCGAGGCCCTCGACCTTGCGGTCACCGTCGCGATGTCCGAGCTGCTGTTGTCCGGCTGCACCACCACGACCGATCATCATTACGTGTTTCCGGCCGGGCTCGAGGACGCGGTCGACATCGAGGTCGCGGTCGCGAGGCGGCTGGGCGTCAGGGTGCTGCTGACCCGCGGCTCGATGAACCGTTCGCAACGGGACGGCGGATTGCCGCCCGACAGCGTCGTGCAGGACGAAGACACCATTCTCGCCGACAGCGAGCGCGTCGTCGCCAGGTATCACCAGCGCGGCGAGGACGCGATGGTGCAGATCGCGCTGGCGCCGTGCTCGCCTTTCTCCGTGACGACATCACTGATGCGCGCGACCGCGGTGCTGGCCGAGAGGCTCGACGTTCGCCTGCATACCCATCTGGCGGAGAGCGAGGACGAAAACCGTTTCTGCGAGCAGACGCATGGCTGTCGACCGCTCGATTATCTAGAACAGTGCGGATGGCTCAATGCACGGACCTGGCTGGCGCACGGTATTCATTTCAACGCGCAGGAA
Organism: uncultured Alphaproteobacteria bacterium; assembly: GCA_963756215.1. Taxonomy (GTDB): domain Bacteria; phylum Pseudomonadota; class Alphaproteobacteria; order Rhizobiales; family Xanthobacteraceae; genus Bradyrhizobium. The sequence continues at coordinate 615,667 of CAVWMY010000013.1, forward strand.
ATGAAAGCGCTCGGCAAGGCCGGCACCGCGATCAGCCATTGTGCCTGCAGCAACCAGGTGCTCGCCTCCGGTTGCTGCCCGGTCTGCGACATGGAGGATGCAGGCGTAGCGATCGGCCTTGGCGTCGATGGCTCGGCGTCCAACGACGAATCCAACTTGATGCAGGAAGTGCGGGCGGCGTTCCTGCTGCAGCGCGCCCGCTACGGCGTCGGCCGCGTCAGTCACAAGGACGCATTGCGGTGGGCCACCAGAGGATCCGCCGCCTGCGTCGGCAGGCCGGAGCTCGGTGAAATCGCCGTGGGCAAGGTGGCCGATCTGGCGCTGTTCAAGCTCGACGAACTGCGCTTTTCCGGCCACGGCGATCCGCTTGCGGCGCTGGTTCTATGCGGCGCCCATCGCGCCGACCGCGTCATGGTCGGCGGCAAATGGGCCGTCGTCGATGGCGCGATTCCCGGACTCGATATCGCCGATCTGATCCGGCGCCACGGCACGGCCGCACGAGCGATGCAGGCAGGGTGATTGCTTTTGTTTCGATTCGAGCTCGGCCGCCTAACACGGTCGGCTCTCTCCCCCTTGTGGGGGAGAGTTGGAGAGAGGGCAGCCACGAACACTGAGCTTGCGGCTACCCTCTCGTTAGCGTGCACGGCTCGGAGACCTACTTGCCGGGAATCTTGTCGTCGACGCCCTTGACATAGAAATTCGTGCTCAGCACCTGGACGTCGGAAAGTCGGCCGTCGCCCTTGCACTCGATCTCCTTGCCGTCCTGACCGATGACCGGGCATTTGAACGGAAACAGCTTGCCGGCGGTAATGGCGGCTTCGGTCTCTTCAGCCAGCTTCTTCACGTCGTCGGGCATGTTGGTGTAGGGCGCCATGACCACGGTCTTCGTCTTCAGGCCGCCCCAGAAATCTTCCTGCTTCCAGGTCCCGTCGAGCTCCGCTTTGACCCGTTCGATATAATAGGGAGCCCAATTGTCGATGATCGACGTGAGTTGGGATTTCGGCCCGAACTTGATCATTTCTGAATCCTGGCCGAAGGCCAGCTTGCCACGTTCGGATGCGATCTGCATCGCGGCCGGGCTGTCGGTGTGTTGCATGATCACGTCCGCGCCCTGGTCGAGCAACGCCTTGGCAGCGTCGGCTTCCTTGCCCGGGTCGAACCAGGTGTTGGCCCAGATGATCTTGACCTTGATGTTGGGGTTGACCGACTGCGCACCGAGCATCGTGGCATTGATTCCCATGATGACTTCGGGGATCGGGAACGAGCCGATGTAGCCGAGCACGCCGGCCTTCGACATCTTGCCGGCGATAACCCCCTGGATGTAGCGGCCCTCGTAGAACCGGCCGTTATAGGTCGACATGTTCTTGTCGTGCTTGAATCCGGTCGCGTGCTCGAAGTGCACGTTGGGATATTTCTTGGCCACCTTGAGCGTGGGATCCATGTAGCCGAACGAAGTGGTGAAGATCAGCTTGTTGCCGGCGCGGACCAATTGTTCGATCGAGCGCTCGGCGTCCGGGCCCTCGCTGACATTCTCGAGATAGGTGGTCTCGATCTTGTCGCCGAATTCCTTGACCAGGGCCTGGCGGGCGAGTTCGTGCTGGTAGGTCCAGCCGAAATCGCCGACCGGGCCGAGATAGATGAAGCCTACTTTGAGCTTGTCGGCGGCGGCGGCGCCGGCCACGCTTGCTCCGATGGCGAACATGGCAGTCGCCGCCGCGATGAGAATTTTTCTCATATGTTTCTCCGGTTACCAAAGGGGTGGACACAAACTCCCGATACGCACGCGCCCCATCGCGCGCGCATCGGGCAGGCCTATCGATCGGGCACAAAGACCGTGCCCAGGGCGGCAGGGGCGGTCGAGCCCCCGGTCCGTGTGCGCGAAATCAAAACAAGGACGATCACGGTGGCGAGGTACGGCAATGCCGACATGAATTGCGATGGAATGCCGATGCCCCAACCCTGCGCGTGAAGCTGAAGGATGGTCACGGCGCCGAACAGATACGACCCGAGCACGAGACGTCCGGGGCGCCACGAGGCGAACACCACCAGCGCCAGCGCGATCCAGCCGCGCCCGGCGGTCATGCCGGGGATGAAGAAGGGCGTATAAGCGAGCGGCAGATAGGCTCCGGCGAGGCCCGCGCAGGCGCCGCCGAACATCACCGCATATGTCCTGATTCGCAGCACCGGATATCCCAGCGCATGCGCCGAAATGTGGTTGTCGCCGCAAGCCCGCAATATCAGTCCCGCGCGGGTTCGGTACAGAAACAGCCAGACGCCCACCACGAGCGCCAGCGAGAAATAGACGAAGCCGTCTTCACCGAACAGAATGCGTCCGACCAGCGGGATTTCGGTCAAGCCTGGGATATGCAGATGCGCAGCCGGCGTAATTCTTTCGCCGACAAATCCGGCGCCGATCAGGCCGGATAGTCCCACGCCGAGGATGGTGAGGGCCAAACCCGTGGCGACCTGGTTGACCGCGAGGCCCAGCGTCATCATCGCGAAGATCAGCGACAGCAGCACCCCGGCGAAGATTCCGCACAGCGAACCGATGATGACGGAGCCACTGAGCCACGCGCCGCCGAAACCGCAGGCGGCGCCTACGATCATCATGCCCTCGACGCCGAGGTTGAGCACGCCGGAACGTTCGGTCACCAATTCGCCGGTGGCGGCGATCAGCAGCGGCGTCGACGCGGCGAGCACCGAAAGGATGATTGCCTCAGCCAGTTCCACGGGACACCTGTCGGGACGCTGGAACGAGCCGGAAGCGATAGAGAATGAGCGAATCGCAGGCGAGCACGTAGAACAACAGGATGCCTTGAAATACCTTGGTCACGTCCAACGGGATTTTCATCGCGATCTGGGCCTGCTCGCCGCCGATAAAGGTGAGTGCGAGGAACAGGCTTGCAATTAATATTCCAATTGGGTTGAGGCGTCCGAGAAACGCCACGATGATCGCGGTGAAGCCATAGCCTGGCGAGACGCCCGGCTGCAGGTGACCGACCGGCCCGGCCACCTCAATGATGCCGGCCAGCCCGGCGAGCGCGCCGGAGATAGCGAACGTCAAAAGGATCAATTGGTTGGAATTGAAGCCGCCGAACCGCGCGGCGCGCGGGGCGGCGCCGACGACCCGGATTTCGAAGCCCTTGATGGTGCGCCCGAGCAGCACCGTCGCGGCGGCAACGACGATCAGCGCGATGACCGCGCCCAGATGCAGCCGGCCGCCTTCGACCAGGACCGGCACGGTTGCGACCGGATCGAATTCCGCGGTGGTCGGGAAGTTGAAGCCGGCGGGGTCGCGCCATGGGCCGCGCACCAGATAGTCGAGAAAAAGCTCCGCGACATAGACCAGCATCAGACTGGTCAGGATCTCGCTGGCGCCGAACCTGACTTTGCAGATCGCCGGGATCAAGGCGTAGAGCGCGCCCGCCACCGCGCCGAGCACCAGCATCGCCGGTAGCACCCAGGGCCCGGCGTCGGTGCCCTGCGTGCTGACCGCGAGCCAGCTGCCGGCGACGGCGCCGACCAGGAATTGTCCTTCGGCCCCGATGTTCCAGGCGTTGGCGAGGTAGCAGAGCGACAGGCCGATCGCGATCATGACGAGCGGGGTCGCCTTCACGGCGATTTCCTGCAGCGAATAGCTGTCGGTCAGGGGATCGATGAAGTAGACGCCGAGTGCCGAGATGGGGTTTTTTCCAAGGATCGCGAACAGGATACTCATGGTCACGATGGTCAGGCCGATGGCGATCAGCGGCGAGATCAGCGCAACCGTGTTGGATCGCTCGGCGCGCTTTTCAAGGATGAACTGCATCCGCCGCCTCCTTCTGCTCCAGACGGCTGCCGCCCATCAGCAGGCCGAGCTGCTCGCGACTTGCGTCCGCGGTCGCCAACGGGGCCGAGAGGCGGCCGTGAAACATCACGGCGATCCGGTCGGTGATCTCGGCGAGTTCATCGAGGTCCTGGCTTGTTACGAGGACGGCGGCGCCCGCCGCGGCGAGATCGAGCAGCGCCTGGCGGATGACGGCGGCGGCGCCGGCGTCCACGCCCCAGGTCGGTTGGCTGACCACCAGCACCGCGGGGTTGCGAAGGATTTCGCGGCCGACGATGAATTTTTGCAGGTTGCCGCCCGACAGGCTTGCCGCTTCGGGATCGCGCTTGGCCTTGCGGACGTCGAAGGCCGCGGTAGCGCGGTCGACCGTCGAGAGCGTGGCGGCGGTGTTGACGAAACCATGCTGGACCATCTTGCCCGCCGCGTGACCGGTGAGCAGGGCGTTCTCCGAAAGCTTCATGCGTGGGGCGGTGCCATGACCCAATCGTTCCTCAGGGACGAATGCCGCACCAAGCTTGCGTCGCCGGGTAATGGATAGATGTCCCGCGGCGATGCCGTCGATCACCACCGTGCCGGGGTCCCGCGATAAGCGTTCACCCGAAAGGGCCGCGAACAATTCATCCTGGCCGTTGCCGGCAACCCCGGCGATGCCCAGGATTTCACCACCCCTGAGCTCGATCGAGATGCCCTCAAGCCTTACGCCATGCGGATCGTCGGGCGCGAGGCTGAGGTCGTTGACGACCAGGCGCGGGATCGTAATTCGCCGCCCCGCCGGTGCCCTGACCTGCTTGATGTCGGCGCCGACCATCATGCGGGCGAGCGACGCCGCGGTTTCCTGTTGCGGGTTGCAGGTGGCGACTTTCTTGCCGCCGCGCAGGATGGTGGCGGTGTCGCAAAGCCGTTTCACCTCTTCGAGCTTATGGCTGATGTAGAGGATCGCGCGGCCTTCGGCCTTGAGCCGATCCAGCACGAGAAAGAGTTGATCGGCCTCCTGCGGGGTCAGCACCGCGGTCGGCTCATCCAGAATCAGGAATTTAGGATCTTGCATCAGGGCACGGACGATTTCGATCCGCTGCCGTTCACCGACCGACAGTTGCCAGACCTCGCGCCTGGGATCGAGCGGAAGCCCGTAAACCTTGGACACTTGCTTCAGGCGCGCCGAGATGTCCTTGAACGATTCCTTGCCGTCGAGGCCCAGCGCGACGTTTTCGGCGACGGTTAGGTTGTCGAACAGCGAGAAATGCTGGAATACCATGCCGATGCCGCGCGCGCGGGCTTCCGACGGGCCGGCGAGCGTCATTTTCTCGCCCTGCCAACGCATCTCGCCGCCGCTCGGCTGAACCAATCCGTAGATTGTTTTGACGAGCGTGGATTTGCCGGCGCCGTTTTCGCCCAGCAGGGCATGTATTTGCCGTGGCCAGATATCGATGTCGATCGACGCGTTGGCGAGAAAATCGCCGTAGCGTTTGGTCAGCCCAACCGTCTGAAGTAACGGTGTTGCGCTGGCATGCAGCCCGGGGGACGTCGGATCAAGCATTCAATGTCGATGGTGCGAGGAAACGGCGGGCCGAATATTGGGCCAATTTGAACGTTGCCGTAAGTAGCGAAAAAGCGCCAGCGTTTGCCCAAACCTTCAGCAGCCAAACGCGTCTCGATCGGGTGAGATCGATTCGTTGGGCATTTCATCCCAATTTCTTAGCTGGGTTTTCTTAGCTGGCCCGGGCCGTCCTAATAAGTTAGCCCGCCGGTCTGTTGCAGAATTGTGACGGTCGACGTCAAATCAAAACCGCCGAAGCATAGCTGCTCCAAAGATGAGCAGTATCGGTCGATCTGGCGAAGACTGCCTAACGTCGGCAGCTAATCTTGATGCAATTCTTGGTTGCGGCGAACCGTTTGTCGAGAGAGCCTGCGAAAGCAGGGCTAACTTCACGTTTGCTTGATCTTTGCCGGAGTTTTGCGAGCGCCCCACCCTCCGCGAACAGGCGCGAGGGGCGTCTGCCTACGGCGGGTTCATGCCAAAACTTTTAGCAAACCACGAAAAAACTTGAGGCTTTCGCACTTCCGCGAAGGAGGCAAAGGTCGTTGCCAACAACTTCGATCGTCCAGTTCGTCAACTCGGGGGTTTGCATCATGTCTAACCGAACTAAGAAAACTACAGCCGCGGCTCTGGCAATTGCCGCGCTTGGCGCGTTTGCGCCAATGGGCTCCGCCAGCGCGGCGGACCTGACTACGATGCCGGCTAAAGCCAAACCGGTCGTGGATCAGCCGTTCTTTTTCGTGATCGACAACAGGGTGACCTATTCATGGATGCCGAACGGCACCGATCCCGGCGCCTTCAGCGTTCGGCCGAACGGGTCGATCAATGGCAATACCTCGAAATCGGTTTATTCGTTCACGCACTTCGATGCGTGGGCTTACGGCACTAACTTCTTCACCATTTCGCTGTTCAAATCGGATCATAACGATCCCGCGGGACCCTGCACGAACGCCGGCACCATCTTCGGCGCCCCGGCAAACTGCGCCGGCGCTTCCGAGGTTTACGGCCTGTTCCGCAGCACATTCGGCTGGAACGAAATCTTCAACACCAAGGCGTTCAGTATCGGTCCCCTTCGCAATATTTCGTTCGAAGTGGGCGCCGACGCCGAAGCCGAAAATAGCTTCCTGGCGCCAGCCAAACGCGCCTTCGTCGGCGGTCTGCAGTTTGCTTTCGATCTTCCCTACAAGGGCTACATCGACATAGCACCGTTGGCCTATAAGGAAATCAACCACAATGCCTTCACCCAGTGCGGTGTCTTCGGTCCGGGCATCCCCGGCTTGACCTGCCTTGATGACGGTAACACCGATTACAAGACCACATGGGCAGTCGAGACCAACTACTATATGGACTTGGGCTTCATGCCCGAAAACATGCAGTTTTGGTCGATCAGCGGTCGCGCAGGTTGGTACGGGCCCAAAGGCAATCAGAATGCGCCGCTCGGGCTCGCCGGTGGCGGCACAGCGACCAAGGTGGAGCTGAACAGCGAACCGATTCGTCTGACCTTCGACGCCAGTAAGGCAGTCTGGGGAGCGAAGTACACGCACTTCGTCGATCTTTGGGTGGCCTATCGCTACTGGCAGAACAAATTCGGTCTCGACCACAATAACGCGCCCGGCGTTTGCACGTTGTCGGGACCCGGTACGCCAAGCACCAACAGCTGCACCGAATCGACCGTCTACGCCGGTGTTACTGTGAAATTCTAATCGCCTGACCCACGTCGGTGCCGCGGTGAGCCTCCGCGGCACCACCTCCACTCGCTTGCAGTACGACGGGCGAGTCGCAAGCCAGGGCCCGATTCTGATCGCATCAGAACCGGGCTCTGGTCTTTTGTCTGACACGCTTCGTCACGCGAAGCGGATCAGGTTCGCTCGAAAACGCGCTATGTCTTCCAGATGCCGTCGTGCAGCGCCGCGGCCTCGTCTTCCAATAGCGGCCCAACGACGGTAGTCGGTCGTTGTCCGCTCGCGAATACCTCGCGGCAGGGCAAATTCAACGTCGGGTTTTCCGGATGGTTTCCGGTGATGGCCTGGAGCCGGTGCTCGCTCAGGCCGTACACGACCCGGCCAATGCCCGCCCAGTAGATTGCGCCTGCGCACATCGCGCAGGGCTCGGCGGACGAATAGAGCGTCGCCGCTCCAAGGGCCGCAACGCTTAGCGTGGTGCAGGCCCGGGTCGACAGCAACCGTTCGGCATGGGCGGTGCCGTCATGCGCTGGCATGTAGCCGTTCTCGGCCTCGATCAACACGTTGCCCTGCGGATCGACCAGGATGGCGCCGAACGGATGATTGCCGTGAGTCACTGCGCGGCGGGCGACCTCGAAGGACCGGCGCAGAAAATGCGCGTCATCCCTGCCAGGAACGGGATCGGTCATGTCATCCATGAATACCCGGCCATGTGCCGTTCGACCCCGGCTTCATTAACCAACTCGCCACGGCAGCGCCGGCAGGCCGTCAAGGCGACGCCACCTCGCAAGCGATGCCGCCGCGCAATCCTTCCAAGTTTCATGCCTGCTCCTCCGGCGTGACCCGCCGCCGCCGACTTAGGTGGCTTTGCCGGAAATCGTCGTCAGCGTCGCAATCTTTGTACCAAGTTGATATTGGATCATTTCCACATAATCCATCGATCCAATCTCATTTATTTCGGCCCGTTCAATTCGGAGCCTGTGAACGGCGAGGCGGAACAGGCCGTATTTTGTGAATGTGCGCAAGAGGGTTAGGCGAGTGTCGTGCCTTTGCGGGTGATAGGCGTCCGTTGGCGATGGACTGCAAGCCGGACGGCAGACTCTCCGGCGGGCCGCCGCACCAGCGGTCGCGCTGGCATCGAACTTGTATTATGCAAGCATATGTTCATCGATGCCCGGGATATGCATCGTTATCGGGAAAGCACAGCACAATGGCTGCCGGAATTCGCGAGCCTGAAAGATCTTCGCTCGGCGAGGAGATCGTCGCGCGCATCGATCGGCTGGCAGGGATTTCCGAGACGCCGGACCATTTGACGCGGATTTTCCTGACTGCCGAGCATCGCGCCGCCGCGGATCTGCTGTTGGATTGGATGCGTGAGGCCGGCATGAGCGCGCATCTCGACGCGATCGGGAATGTTTGCGGTCGCTATGAAGGCGATCGTCCCGGGTTGCCCTGCCTGATGCTGGGCTCGCATTACGACACCGTCCGCGACGCCGGCAAATGGGATGGTCCGCTCGGACTGATCACGGCGATTTCCTGTGTCGCCGATCTGAACAGGAGAGGGCGGCGCTTGCCGTTCGCGGTCGAAGTCACCGGCTTCGCCGACGAGGAAGGGGTTCGGTTCGCGTCGACCTTGCTCGGCAGCCGCGCCGTGGCTGGAAGATTCGACGAGAGCGTGCTCGGCGCGAAGGACCGGGGTGGCGTCTCGATGCGCGACGCCATGGTTCAATTCGGCCTGGATCCCGAGCGCATCGGTGCGGCGGCGCGGGCTCGCCGCGAGTTGCACGCTTATGTCGAACTGCACATCGAGCAAGGCCCGGTGCTCGAAAGCCAGGGTCTTCCGGTCGGCGTGGTGACCGCGATATCGGGCGCCACGCGGCTTGCGGCGCGGCTTGCCGGCATGGCCGGCCACGCCGGGACGGTGCCGATGGCACTGCGTCGCGATGCGCTGGCGGGTGCTGCGGCATGCATTGTCGCAATCGAGGAATTTTGCCGGACCGATCACGATGGGCTGGTTGGTACGGTCGGCTACATTCAGGCCATGCCCGGCGCAACCAATGTCATTCCGGGGCAGGTGTCTTTCACCATCGATGTGCGTGCTGCGGCCGATGCGCATCGCAAACTGGCGGTGGCCGATATCGTCCGGCGGATCGAAGCCATCGCGAAGGTGCGGCAATTGGCACTACAGATCGACGTGACACATGAAAACCGTACGGTGCCATGCGCGCCGTGGCTCAAGAGTCAAATCTCCGAAGCTGTGGCGGGCGAGGGCCATCGCGTGTTCGAGCTTCCCAGCGGGGCGGGACACGACGGCATGGCGATGGTCGACATCGCCGATGTCGGCATGTTGTTCGTGCGCTGCCGAGGCGGCATCAGCCATCATCCCGACGAGCATGTCGCGCTCGCCGACGCCGAGGCCGGCGCGCGGGTTCTGCTGCGGCTGATCGAGAATTTCAGCCCGCACGACCTCAGCAAATAATCAAGGTATCTCCGCGTCGTTTCGGTCGATCAAAGAGCCTCGCAAAATCCCATGGCGTGAGCGAGCAGTCCTTGGCGGTAATAGAAGCGCTGGGCCAGTGCCATGTGCAAACCGGTGTCGAGCACGAAATGCCTGCAGCCCGTCTCCCGGGCATAGCCGCGCGCCACAGCAAGCAGTTTGGCGCCCACGCCATACCGTCGAAACTCCTCATCCACGACCAGGTCGTCGACAAAGACGAACCGTCCGTACAAAAGGTTCTCCTGGGAGCGATAGCCGATGACACCGACAACCTGCCCCTCATACCGTGCGACCGACAGGCGATAGCCACCTTCGCGCTGGCGCATCACCTGTCGAATGAACGAATCCGCGTCCTGCAGGTCTGGGCGTAGCTGCGACATAACGGCGTGACACGCGCCGATATCCACGACCTGCTCGATATTTTCGATCTTGATCTCCCGCTCCATCGGTATTTCAGGCTTTCTCGACCGCGGCGGGCGTCGCGCGGAATGTGATGGCCAGTCGGTTGAATGCGTTCATCAAACCGATCGCGTAGGTGAGATCGACGAGCTCCTTGCCGCTGAATTCGGCAGCAGCGGCTTCGAAGTCGGCATCGGGAACGTTGGTTTCGGCCACCCGCGTGACGGTTTCCGCGAAAGCGAGGGCGGCGCGCTCGCGCTTGCTGAACAGCTCGCCCGCCTCGCGCCAAACCGGCAGCAGAACCAGCTTGTCGACCGCAAGGCCTGACTTGAGCAGATCGCGGGAGTGCATGTCGACACAATAGGCGCAGCCGTTGATCTGCGATACTCGCAGATAGACGAGATCGACCAATTGCTTCGGCAGCCCGGATTTTTGAATTGCGACATACACGCCGCCCAAAGCTTTGTAACCTTCGGGCGAAGTCTTCGCATAGTCGAGACGATTACTCATGATGAATCCTTATGTTTGCAGCTTGACGGATTCGATCATGGTTCTTCTTGGTCTACATTATAAGGACCAAGATTGATCTAATGTACCAGGCCATGATCCCGGACAGCCTGGCGTGCACGTGTTGGCCTTCCGTAATCGCGGCGACGGCCTATCGCTTGCGCGCATTGTTGATGGCGAAGTCTTCGCGGGATCGACACGCGGGCCGAGATCCTTCGAATTGTCAGTCGGACCTACGTGCTGCGGAAGCATCGGGGTGATCGGCGAAAGCGGTCATCGGCCCCCCTGCTTCCCCCGGCGGTAGAGCCCGGTGAAACTGACGCCGGCCCCGCCGCAGCCGGCATTGTCCGCGACCATCAACCACGGGCCGATGCGCTGCATCCGCACCTGGCAACCTTCTCCATAGTTCGTACCGTCGTCAGCGAAGGCGATCATATTATCTCGCGGCGCGACCCGTGCCCTGAAGCCACCGTTATGAAAGTCGCGCGCCGTCGGAACGACCATTTCGCCTTCAACCTGCAACTTGCCGTCGTCGCCGGGCTTGATTTCGATGCTGCCTCCGGGATGGCGCCATGTGCTGGTCCAATCCGACATTTTCGGCGAGGCCATCGGGGCAACCGGCGTCAGCGCCGCGCTGGGCAGCCAGCCGTTCGCCCAAATCTGGCTTTTTGTCAGCGGCGACTGGTAGGAGACACAGGTGAAATCGCCTCGCGTCTGTCCGGCGAGCACCAGGTCGCCCGTAACGAGGTAGGCCTTTTTCTCGCAAGCCTTGGTCGTCGCCGGACAGCCTGTGGCCGTGAAATCGTCATCATAGGGACTTTTGACGAAGTTGGCGCGAGGCCGGACCGCGACTTTCGAGACGGTCAGGGCGCGCTTGTCGTCCCAACCCGCGCCGCTGCAATTGGCCGGGTCGTACGCGTCAAAGGCCGATGCCGATCGCGCCAACGCGACACTCAGCAATAGACCGATGGCCGCCGCCCGCATCGCTGAATCCCCGGTGTTAGCTGGAGGAATGCGCTCCTGTCGCGCTACAAGCCTCGCGCCGCCGCAGGACCTCTACGCGACCGTGCAGGTGGTGCGCCGTAACGGAGCGCAGCCCCCGTACACGAAAAGATCCCATACCGTATCCGCGTTTCCGCCTCCATGGCGACGGTCGCCGGCACCGTCTCTTTATGTCGATCGACGGCTCGCCCGCAGGACCGGCTGGATGATCGAAATCGCTGATGCACGGATTATCAAATTGATATATCGGATCAGGCGGCAATATCATTTTGCAAGATCATTCAGATGGATTTACGGCAGCTTCGTACGTTCCGCTCGGTTGCCGAGCTCGGCAGCCTCAGCAAGGCGTCCGATCGGTTACGGGTCGCCCAGCCGGCGCTGAGCCGGCAGATCAAGTTGCTCGAGCACGAGCTTCGGACGGAGCTTTTCACGCGTAACGGCCGCGGCATGCTGTTGACCGCGGCGGGTCAGCTTTTGCTGGAGCGAACCACCGGACTGGTCCGGCAGATCGAACAGGTCCGCGACGACTTGCAATCGGTCAGCGGAAGCCCGTCGGGACGCGTCGTACTGGGATTGGTGCCGACGGTGAGTTGCATCCTGTCCGCCCGCTTTGCTCGTCGCATCATTGAAACCCTGCCCGACGTCTCGCTCCTGATCGTCGAAAGCTATGGCGGTCATCTCGTCGAGTGGCTGCACCGGGGAGAGATGGACCTCGCCATCATCTACGGCCCTTCGGTCGACCTTCATCTCTCTGTCGAAACGCTCGGCCGCGACAGCATCGTGGCCGTCGGTCCGCGCGGCAGCGGGCTCGCGGGGCGGCGAGAAGTCGAGATCGGATGGCTTGCCGCACAGAAACTCGTTCTGCCCAGCCATTCTCATGGCCTGCGCGCGCTGATCGAACGCGCCGCGGCGCGCAAGAAGCTGACGCTCAAGGTGTTGATGGAGGCGGATTCCTTTCGTGTTCTGACCAGTCTCGTCGAAGAAGGAATCGGATTCACCCTGCTGCCGCCTTCCGCCGTGCGCAATGAAGTTCTGGAGGGCAGGCTGGAAGCCGCACCGATCGCCAAACCGGCGATTACGCGCGAACTGATCCTGGCGTCGCCTGCCGATCGCCGCCCTTCAGTGGCGACCACGACGATCTCGACGATGATCCGCCAGGAGATTCAAGACCTCGTCGAGGAAGGGCTTTGGGATATCACGACGGCGAGCGCAAAGCCGTCCGGTTCCTAAATCAGGTTACTGCGAAGCCGAGATGCTGGCGCATCCGGTTTTTGACGAACACGCCGTCGCGCGGCGGCAGTGCGCGCGCGTGATCGCCGGCCGCAATCTTGATCCGCGCAAAACGGGGGCCGGTGCTGATGTCATGCAGCTTGCCGCGAAGCGCTGCGATGCCTTCCATCTCGGTTATCTCAATCGCCAAGCCGAAGCCGGCACCCTCGGCGATGACCTCCAGGCGCGATCCGAGCCCGGAATGGCTGAGCTGCATGCCGGTTTCGCCGAAGTGACCATTGTCGAGAACCGCAACCGTCAGGTTCGGCGGCTTCCGGACGGCGATCGTGAGCAGTCCGCCGAGCCCCATCAACGCTTCGCCGTCGCCGGTGATGACGGCCACCGGTCTTTTCGGTTGCGCGTTCGCGAGCCCGAGCCCGACCATGGCTGTGCCACCCATCGCTCCCCACAGATAGAAGTTCGCATCGTGATCGCCGGCCGCGAACACGTCATAGGAGGGCGATCCCAGCCCGGTGACGACCAGCAGATTGCGGCGATCGACCAGCAGGGCCTTGACCGCTTCGCGCCGGTCCATGGTTCCGAATGACACCGCCATCACTTTTGCTCCACCCATTTCTTTCGTCCGAGCATGCGTTGCGAGATCAGGACCGCGATCTGCCGGTCACCCTCGAAGGCAAGACTGGCCGCCGCTGAAACCACTTCTCCCGCCTCGTCGGGACGATCGATGCGCATGACCGTCGCGCCCATCAATTCAAACGCGCCTGGCGTCGCGCTGCCCATCGGAATCTGCCAGGGATTGAATTCCGCCCACTCGCCGCGCATGGTCACCAGCGTCAGCAATGGAAACCGGCAGGAATTCATCAGCGAAAGCATGTTGACGCAGTTGCCGACGCCGCTTGACTGCATCAGCAGCACGGAACGGTCGCCGCCCAGCCAGGCCCCGGCGCAAAGCGCGATGCCTTCTTCCTCGGTGGTCAGAACGGTGGTCTTCATCGCCGCGTCCTGGTGCGACAGGTTGATCAGCCTCGAATGCCCCGCGTCCGGCACGTAGCAAATCTGCGCAACGCCAAAGGATTTGAGAGTGGCGTAGATATCGAGCGGCCAGTCCGGGTTCGACAGGGCTGGCTTTTCGGGGGCGGTCATGTGCATCGGAACCTCGCGATCTCAGCACACACGCATCGTGCTGTCCTGTCCCGGCAGGTATGGCATTGTTTCGGTCCGACGACCTTCGCATCCGTTTCAAGCTGTAATGCCGTTCTTGTATAGCGCCGTGTCGTGAAGCCGGTCACGAACGCGCATCGATACATGGCGAGGTTGACCGCGTCGCCCAGATCTCTCGATCGTGCCCGGTGAAACCGTGCGCTTCGGCGGCGCAGGACGCGACCAAGCCTTTGGCGGAGGCCGGCTGCCATCTCGTCAAAGCGCTGTGACGACGCAAACTCCGGAGACCGACCAGAGCTTAGGGCAAGGCGCCAGCGGATGCACCTTTGGTCTATGTGGACGGCGCCGTAGCCCGGATTCAGTTGCTTTCGGAGGCAGTTCTGACTAAAAGCCGCTCTCCAACCGGAAGGCAAGCGATGGCCCATAATTTCGCGATCAACGACAATGTCCATCATCAGGCGCAAGGTCCGCAGGGCCGTGCCGGCGCGCGGGAGCGCAGCATCTATACCATCGTCACCTGCCTGCCGATCGAGGCGGACGGGCGGCCGCGCTACCGCATCAAGAGCAAGACCGACAATATCGAGCGCGTGGTCACCGAGGAGCAGATCAGACGCCTGGACTGACCGGTTCCACACTCCCGAACTCCGTTGCGTGTCGTTACGTTGAGCCGCCCGGCCATCGCCCGGATCATATCGCTTGCTAAATCGATAGCAGTAGCGTAGACGACCCGTATTCGAATAATCGATTTGCTTGTTGATCGCGCCTAACCGGCTCCCCTCCCCAAGACATCGCTGAAATCGGATTGAGCTCGCGCGAAGGTTCGTGCGGGCAAGCCTGCGCATTCGCGCATCTTGGAGAAGTTAAATGACGACCGGAACAGTCAAGTGGTTCAACGCAACTAAGGGCTTCGGCTTTATTCAGCCGGATGACGGCGGCAACGATGTGTTCGTGCACATCAGCGCGGTCGAGCGCGCCGGCATGGGCTCGCTCAATGAAGGCCAGAAGCTCTCCTTCGAATCGAAGGTCGACAGCATGCGCGGCAAGACCAGCGCGGAAAACCTCCGCGCCGTCTGACGCAGGCCGATGCGAGATTTCCGCGGATGTACCGGGATCTCCTGATCGGTCGCGCTGTTAGCGACATGAGATGAAAGCCCGCCGGCCAAACCGGCGGGTTTTTTTATTGCGTTGCGGCTTGTTCGCCGGCGCGGACCAACGCCGTGGCTCAGTAGGTGTCCCAGGGAAATGCGGCTCACCCGGCCCAGGGTGCTGTCCCGGGCTTGCTTCACAACAGGGGCCGGGGAGAAAGCAATCGTTCATACTGCGCCCTGACCGTGGCGTAACATTCGCAGGCGGTCCTGCTCAGCCCATCCGGATCGCTGAGTTCGATGTGTCCGCGGCTGTAATGGATGAAATTGGCCTGCTGCAGCATGTTGGCCACCAGCGACACGCTGTTGCGGCGTGCGCCGATCATCTGCGCCATCAGTTCCTGCGTCAGGGCCAGTCTGTCGCTGCCGGACATATCCCTGGTCTGTAACAGGCATCGCGCCAGCCTGGATTCCACGGTGTGGGAGGCGTTGCACCCGACGGCTTGCTGGATTTGCGCGTGGACCGCTAGGCCATGCCGTACCAGTGCCTCCCGGAACGTCGCGCTTCGATCGGCCGCCGCACGCAGACGATCGATGTCGAGCGTGGAGGCGACGCCCGGGATCAGCGTCACCGCGCTGTTCAACGCGGTCGGATCGCCGAGAGCTGCGAAGGTGCCGAAGATGCTGTCGCGACCGATCATGGCGACCTGGACCTGGTCGCCGCGCGCAAGTTTCACCACGAGAGAGATGATGCCTTGATGCGGCAAGTATGCGCGCTTGAGCGCGTCATCGACCTCGACCAGCATGAGACGTTGCGGCAGCTCGACGGTTCGCAAATGGGGGCGGATCAACTCATAATCGTCGTGGTTCAATGCCGCCAAAAATCCGTTCGATGAACGAGGTGCGGCGTCAAAGGCGATCTCATGCATAAACGGGAACCCAACCGACGGATGGCGGACGCTTAGCGCCTCGCGGGTTAACGGCACACAAATCATTAGTTCGAAAGACGAGCGATCGGGCAGATCGCAAGCCCGTGCGGTCGGCGTAAATCGGTTTAACTCGCGCCGGGGCGCCTGCTCATCGCGGCCGCGGCGGGTATGTTCGGGCTTTCGTTCAGGCACCGTGGTCGTCTTTCGCCTCGCGATCGGCCGCGCTTGCAGAAATCAGCGCGTCCGACGCCCGTGCGCGGCGCAGGCATTTATCGAGCAGGTATTTATTAACCAGGCGCTCATTTCGATCATCAGCGCGGCGTCACGTCTGCATCGTCGTGCCGCACCGGCGGTTACCACCGCCACTGCATGGAGACGTGAAAATGCGGAGCAAGCCCTGCGGATTTCACTGCGATGTTTTTACTTAAATTCGAACGACGCCGCCTGATACCACATCATTCGTATTTTTTCGGGTGCTGAAGATTAGCCTGGATGCGAAGTCGTAACGATTATAGGTTGTAATACGCCGTCGTAGTTGAACCATGACGGACGAGGCGCGGCCTTCTGGCGTGGGGCGCAGTTAAGTTCGACCGCGACGTCACTGCCTGCAAGCTGTTTCCCATGAATGAGGCAGAAAGCCGAGATGAAGACGTGACCCCGCCCGATTACGAATATCTGCGCAAGTTTCTCAAAGACAGTTCCGGCCTCGATCTGTCCGCCGACAAACAGTATCTGATCGAAAGTCGGCTGTTACCACTTGCGCGCAAGTGCGGTCTGTCAGGCATCGGCGAGCTCGTGCAGAAACTAAGGGGTACGCCGACCGACATCACGACGCAGGTGGTCGAAGCCATGACCACCAACGAGACGTTCTTCTTCCGTGACAAGGTTCCGTTCGATCACTTCCGTAACACGATCATTCCGGAACTTCTGCAGGCGCGCGCGAGCCGTCGCCGCATCCGTATCTGGTGCGCCGCCGGTTCGACGGGCCAGGAGCCTTATTCGCTGGCGATGTGCCTGAAGGAAATGGGAGCGGCGATCGCCGGCTGGCAAATCGAAATCCTCGCAACAGACCTTTCGCGGGAGGTGATCGAGAAGTCGAGATCGGGATTGTACAGCCAGTTCGAGGTTCAGCGCGGTCTTCCGATCCAGCTGCTGGTCAAATACTTCAAGCAGACCGCGGAGCTCTGGCAGGTCAATGCCGACATTCGCGCGATGGTTCAGCACCGGCAACTGAATTTGCTGCATGACTTCTCCCAGCTGGGGGTTTTCGATGTGATCTTCTGCCGGAATGTTCTGATCTATTTCGACCAGGACACCAAGATCGGCATCTTCCGGCGCCTCGCCAGGGTGAGCGAGCCGGACGGCTTTCTCTTGCTGGGCGCGGCAGAAACGGTGGTCGGACTGACCGACGTCTTCAAGCCTCATCAAGAGCGACGCGGGCTGTATCGCCCCGACGGTTCACAATCGAGTTCGACCAATGGGGCAGCCGCATCGGCGTCGGGATCGAGGGTCGCCGCAATGACGAGGCGTTGAACCATGGCAGCGGACAATAAGGGACCGGAACGTGTGACGTTCAGCCGTGGTTACGACGTCTGTATCATGGGCATCGACGGAACGTGGCGTCGGGATTGCACGCTTAATGCGATATCGGACAATGACGCGGTGCTGACCGTGGACGGCTCCATTCAAGGCCTCAATCTCAAGGAGTTCTTCCTGCTGCTGTCGTCGACCGGCCTGGCCTATCGCAGGTGCGAACTGATCCGCGTCAACGGCGCCGAGATGGACGTCCAATTCCTGCTGGGGAAGAGCAAGAAGAAAGCACCTGTCGTCTCGCAGGATACTCATATGAGCAGCTGAGCGTGCGCCGGATTGCCGGGAGTCCTCGGCGGTGGCGTTACCTGCAACCAGCCAGACGTCCGCGGCTTCGCGCGAGCCGGCCCGGATCGGGGGCGGATGTCGGGATGTCCCGTATCAAGTGCAGCGCTTCGCCGAGCCCGATTTGGCAGGCAAGCAAGGCCGCGCCGGCTCTGGCGTAGCACGGCGTGACGTCGTCCAGAACGAACACGCTGTCGCGAATCTCGGGGTCGCTGCAGGTCGTTTCCGAAGAGATCGCCTGTTCGAGCAGTTTCATGCTGGCCTCGATGCGCTCGGCCAGGGCCAGCAGGTCCGAGAGAACGGAACGATGATCGGGATTTTCGATTTCGGGCGTGTCGCTGCCCGCGGCCGTCTGCATGGTGGCTCCTTCGCAGCGCTTCCTAATACCGTCGTCGCTACTTGTGCGTTAAGTCCGGGTCCCGTACAAATACGGGTAAGTGCGGCTTCTGCCGCACTTACATGCCATTGGGCGTACCTTCTCACTGTTGATGGACGTGATACATGGCCGAAGACGCACCTTCCCGCGGCGAGATATTCGTGGTGGACGACGATCCTGGCGTCCGCGAAACCCTCTCACTGGTGTTGTCGGCGGGCGGCTATCAGGTGGTCTGCTTTGCCGACGGCGCAGCGCTGTTGTCGGTCACGCGAACCCGGACTCCCGTCTGCATCCTGCTCGACGTGCACATTCCCGGTAAGTCCGGCCTCGATATCCTGAAGGAACTGCGGGGCGAGGACTATCCCGCGCCGATACTCGTGATTTCGGGGCGTGGCGACATCAGCATGGCGGTGAGCGCGATCAAGCATGGCGCCCTCGACTTCATCGAAAAGCCCTTCAGGGGCAGCGAGCTGCTGGCGCGGCTGGAGGAGGCGGTCGGGGCCTATACGCGCCGCCAGAACGAGGGCATCGGGTCGAAAATCGCCACGCTGCATTTTCCCGGGCGCGAGCCGCTGACCCGACGTGAGCGCGAAGTGCTGGAGCAGTTTGCATCCGGCGCTTCGAACAAGGAGGCCGGGCGTACGCTCGGCATCAGCCCGCGAACAATCGAAGACCACCGGGCCAACATCATGAAGAAGCTCGGCGCCCGCAACGCCGCCGATCTCATTCGGATGGTGCTGACCGCCGCGCGCGAACTCCTGACCCATTACCCGCAAGAGGCGCCGGTGGCTGTAGCGGTGGGCGAGGCCGTGCGCTTGGCCGCCTCAAGGCAAGCGGCGACGGCGGCCAGCAGATCAGAGGGCTTGAACGGCTTTTGCAGGCCGCAGACTGCGCCGAGCTTGGTGGCCATGGTCAGGAAGTCCGGCGCCTTGGCCGGATCCGACACGACCGGCTTGCCCGAAATCACGACGACCGGAGTTCGCGGCCGCTGCTGATGCACCCGCCGCATGGTTTCGATGCCGTCCATGCCCGGCATGAAAATATCGAGAAACAACAGATCGAAGTCGCCGGCCTCGAACATCGCCAGCCCCTTGCGGCCGTCGTCGGCCACTACCGCGCTATGACCGGCGCGCTCGAGCAGAAGCCGGACAGCCGCCTGGACCGCAGCGTCGTCGTCCACGACCAGGATTTTAGCCACGCCAGTTTCTTTCGGACGGAATCAAATCAATGTCCGGTTGTGAAACCGTTGCCGCTGCCGCGCAAGCATTTCTTGAAAATTCCTGCCGGCAGGTCGAGCGAACCGGTCACGCAGGCTGCGTCCGGCATGTTACCCATGCGGCGCTGCCGGTGGTCGCCCTGCCGGAGGCCCTTGTAATTAGGCGGCGTTCATGCGCAATGCGCGCCGTGCCAACCATCCGACGAGACGACTTTCACGGTCTCTCTCGAACAGGTGACCCAATGACAGAAAAGAAGAAAACTCCGGAAACGCTCCGCAGCGCGCGCTGGTTTGCCCCCGACGATTTGCGCGCCTTCGGCCATCGCTCGCGCGCCATGCAGATGGGCTACGCGCCGGAAGAGTGGAAGGATCGCCCCGTGATCGCGATCCTCAACACGTGGTCGGATGCGCAGCCCTGCCACATGCATTTCAAGTCGCGGGTCGATGACGTCAAGCGCGGCATCCTGATGGCGGGCGGCTTTCCGATGGAACTGCCGGCGATCTCGCTGTCGGAATCGCTGCTGAAACCGACCACGATGCTCTACCGCAATCTCTTGGCGATGGACGCCGAGGAATTGCTGCGCGGCCATCCGGTCGACGGCGTGGTGCTGATGGGCGGCTGCGACAAGACCACGCCGGCGTTGCTGTTGGGCGCCACCAGCATGGGATTGCCCGCGATTTACCTCCCGGCGGGGCCGATGCTGCGCGGCAACTGGAAGGGCAAGACCCTGGGCTCGGGTTCCGACGCCTGGAAATATTGGGACGAGCGCCGCGCCGGCAAAATCTCCGACAAGGATTGGGTCGACGTCGAGGCCGGCATCGCCCGCAGCTACGGCACCTGCATGACCATGGGCACCGCCTCGACCATGACCGCGATCGCCGAAGCGATCGGCATGACGTTGCCGGGGGCGTCGTCGATCCCGGCCGCGGACGCCAACCACATCCGCATGAGTTCGGAATCCGGGCGGCGCATCGTCGAAATGGTCTGGGAAGATCTGACGCCCAACAAGATCCAGACCCGCAAAGCCTTCGAGAACGCGATCACGGTGGCGATGGCAATGGGTTGTTCGACCAACGCGATCATTCATCTGATCGCGCAGGCCCGCCGCGCCGGCCAGGACATCGGCCTGCACGATTTCGAGATCGCCAGCCGCAAGGTGCCGGTCATCGCCAATGTCCGGCCTTCCGGCGACAAGTACCTGATGGAGGACTTCTTCTATGCGGGAGGCCTGCCCGGACTGATGAGCCGGATTCGCGATCACCTGCATCTCGATTGCATCACCGTGACCGGCAAGACGCTCGGCGAGAATATCGCCGACGCCGAAGTCCATGATGACGACGTGATCCGGACCGTCGCCAACCCGATCTATGCCGAGGGCGCGCTCGCGGTATTGAAGGGAAATCTGGCTCCAGATGGCTGCGTGATAAAACCGAGCGCCTGCGAGCCGCGCTTCCTCAGGCATACCGGCCCGGCGCTGGTGTTCGACGATTATCCTTCGATGAAGAAGGCGATCGACGATCCCGACCTCGACGTTACGGCCGACCACGTCCTGATCCTTCGCAACGCCGGCCCGCAGGGCGGTCCGGGCATGCCCGAATGGGGCATGCTGCCGATTCCGACCAAGCTGGTGAAACAGGGCGTGCGCGACATGGTGCGGCTGTCGGACGCGCGCATGAGCGGCACCAGCTACGGCGCCTGCATCCTGCATGTTTCGCCGGAAGCCTATATCGGCGGCCCGCTGGCGTTGGTCAGGAACGGCGACAGGATCACGCTGGATGTTGCCGCGCGCACCATCAATCTCGATATCCCGGAGGCCGAGATGGAGAAGCGGCGCGCCGCAAGGCAAAAGCCGGAAACCCGCTATGAGCGCGGCTATGGCTGGATGTTCACGCGTCACATCAAGCAGGCCAATGAGGGCTGCGACTTCGATTTCCTCGAAACCGGCTTCGGCGCGCCGGTTAGCGAGCCGTCGATTTATTGATGAGGCTGTCATTCCGGGTCCGGTCCTGCGGACCATCCCGGAATGACGAACTCCGGGATGGAAACCATGACAACAAAACTGACCGACGCCATCCGCAACAAACTCAAGACCATCTCGACCGCAACGGTCGCGACCGCGTTGTTCAAGCGCGGCTTTCGAACCCAGTTCATTCAGGACGTGCATCCGCTCGGCCCCGATCAGCCGACGCTGGTGGGCGAGGCCTTTACGCTGCGCTATATGCCGGCGCGCGAGGATCTCAACAAGCTCGACGTGTTTCGCGACCGCTCTCATCCGCAACGCAAGGCGGTCGAAGACTGTCCGCCCGGCGCGGTGCTGGTGATGGACAGCCGCAAGGATGCCCGCGCCGCGTCCGCCGGCGCCATCCTGGTGACGCGGCTGATGCAGCGCGGCGTCGCCGGGGTCGTCACCGACGGCGGGTTTCGCGATTCCGCTGAAATCGCCAGGCTCGGCTTTCCGGCCTACCACCATCGGCCCAGCGCGCCGACCAACCTGACGCTGCACCAGGCGATCGAAATCAATGGCCCGATCGGCTGCGGCGACGCGCCGGTGTTTCCCGGCGACGTCATTCTCGGCGACAGCGACGGTGTGATCGTGATTCCCGCGCACCTTGCCGGCGAGATTGCCGATGAGGCGTTCGAGATGACCGCGTTCGAGGATTTCGTCACCGAGCAGGTGCGGGCGGGGCGTTCGATCTTCGGGCTTTATCCCGCGACCGACGAGCAGACGCTCGTCGATTTTGCGGCATGGCGGAAAGCCAACGCAAGGTAGGCGCCGCTCAATGCGCCGACGCGGCGCTCTTGTCTTGCAGGATCGTGTTGTTGTCGCCCTTGGGCAACTGATCGATCACCAGCAGCTTGACCGGGTCGGTGCCGGTACTTTCGGCCTTGTGCCACTGTCCGAGCAATTCGACGATGAAGTCGCCCGGGTTGAAGGTCGTGCTTTTCCCGGTCGCGATGTTGGTAATGCGCAACTGCCCGGACATCATGTAGCCGTAGCGCGGATAATTGTGCTTGTGCACGGGCAGCTTGGCGCCCGGCGGAATTTCGTACGTCGAGGTGACGACGTTGACGTGACCCCCCGGCAGCACGATCGGCTGGCCGCTCGAGGTGACGTCGGTCTTGGACACCGGGTCGATCTTGACCCCTTCGGCTTGCGCCGACAGCGGTGCGGCCAGCAACAGCAGCAGCGCCGCCGTTATGCAGGTCTTGTTCATGGCATGGTTCCTTCGTACATCGTGCATCGATGATGCGTTTGCGGTGTATGCCGGTCCGGCAGCGTCCGACATCGCCTGTGAGCCCCGCGCCCGGGGCTGATTTGGGCAGCGCATGTGACCGCTCAATGTCCCCCACGGACATTTGAATGACGTATGTAATATAAAAGTTGCCGCGGTAACCGGGGTTCCCGCGGATGGCACAGCGCTCACAGCATTTGCGGCTTGAACAGCTTGCGATACCGGGCGGTGTTTTCGCCCGATATCATGAACTCGCCGTCGCCCCGGTAGTGAATCGTCCTGGGATATTTGGGGGAAGTGGCTACGTGCGCCTTCACCACTTCGAGGACGAACAGGCTGTATTTCCGGATCAGGCTTGAATCGACCAGCTTGCATTCGAAATTGGCGTAGCATTCCTCGATCAGCGGCGCCCCGACATGCGTGCCGCTCCTCGGCGTCAGCCCGAACTCGGCGAACTTGTCGGTGTCGCGCCCGGAGCTGTTGCCGACTTTCACGACCTTGGCCGCGAGATCCTGCGTGGGAAGGTTGATCACGCATTGCCTGCTCTTGCGGATCATCTCGAAGCTGTGGTTCGCGGTCCAGATATAGCAGCCGATCAAAGAGGGCTGGAATTCCATGATCATGTGCCAGCCCATGGTCATGATGTTGGCCTCGCCCTTGTAGGCGGAACTGACCAGCACGATCGGACCCGGCTCGAGAAAGCGGCGGACGTTATCGGTCGGGAAGTCTTTCTTGGTGTAGTTCGGCATGATCGGCATCTCGGCTTGTCATTTTGGGCGGATCCGGGTTCGCTTCACGCCCCGAAATGACGGATCGACGAGGCGTAGCCCGGATGAGCGAAGCGATATCCGGGGACCGTACCGGACAAAGATAACCCGGATGTCGCTCCGCTCATCCGGGCTACGAAATCGCCGCGCTCTTGTCAGCCAACCCGACTGCCCATAATGCGAAAGCATAGGCGACGGCGATTTCGTCGAGCCGGTTGAAACGGCCCGACGCGCCGCCATGGCCGGCGCCCATGTTGGTGCGCAACAGCACCGGGCCGCCGCCGGTCATGGTCGCGCGCAGCCGCGCGATCCACTTCGCCGGCTCCCAATAGGTGACGCGCGGATCGGTCAGCCCGCCCATCGCCAGCACCGCCGGATAGTCCCGCGCCGCGATGTTGTCATAAGGCGAATAGGACAGGATGGTGCGGAAGTCGTCGGCGCTTTCGATCGGGTTGCCCCATTCCGGCCATTCCGGCGGCGTCAGCGGCAGCGTATCGTCGAGCATGGTATTGAGCACGTCGACGAACGGCACTTCGGCAACGATGCCGGCGAACAATTCGCCGTCACGATTGGCGACCGCGCCCATCAGCATGCCGCCGGCGCTGCCGCCATGGCCGACGATGCGCTTGGCGCTCGTATACCCGGCATCGATCAGCGCGCGGGCCGAGGCCGCGAAATCGTCGAAGCTGTTGGTCTTCTTCTTGCGCTTGCCGTCGAGGTACCAGCCCCAGCCCTTGTCAGAACCGCCGCGGATATGCGCGATGGCATAGACGAAACCACGGTCGACCAGCGACAGCCGGTTGGTGGAAAACGACGCCGGCATGGCCATTCCGTAGGAGCCGTAGCCATACAGCAACAGCGGTGCATTTCCGTCGCGCGCGAGGTCGCGGCGATGCAGGATCGACACCGGCACCAGCGCGCCGTCGTGCGAGGGCGCCATGATGCGGGTGGTGACGTAGTCGGCCGGGTTGTGGCCGGACGGAATTTCCTGGCGTTTGCGCAAGACGCGCGTTCGGCTCGTCATGTCATAGTCGTAGACTTCCGACGGCGTCGTCATCGACGAATAGGAGAACCGCAGGCTGGTTGTCTCGAACTCGTAGCCGCCCATGGTGTCGAGCGAATACGCCGCCTCATCGAAGGCGATCGCGTGTTCCTCGGCGGTCGCGAGATCGCGAATGATAATCGCGGGCAACGCGTTGGCGCGCTCCAGCCGCACCAGATGGCCGGCATAGAGCTCGATATCCATGATGTAGACGCCTTCGCGATAGGCGATCAGGTCGCGCCAGTTGGCGCGTTCGGGCGCGGCCAACGGCGCGGT
This sequence comes from uncultured Alphaproteobacteria bacterium, assembly GCA_963756215.1. Classification (GTDB taxonomy): domain Bacteria; phylum Pseudomonadota; class Alphaproteobacteria; order Rhizobiales; family Xanthobacteraceae; genus Bradyrhizobium. The sequence goes on from CAVWMY010000013.1 coordinate 640,308, forward strand.
GACGATCTTGAAGTCGATCGCGCCGTCGGCATTGGTGAGGATGAACAACTGGTCGCCGCGATCGGCCAGTGAATATTGCACGCCGTCCTGCCGCGCCGCGACCAGCCGCGGCGGTGCCTCGAGGTCGGCGAGATCGATCAACCGCTGCTCGGATGTCTCATGGTCGCCGCCGGCGATGACGCAGAAACGGCCGCTGGCGCTTTCGTGGATATGGGTGAACCAGCCCGCATCCTGCTCCTCGTAGACCAGCACGTCGTCGGCCTGCGCGGTGCCGAGGCGGTGGCGCCAGACCTGCATCGGGCGGTGATTCTCGTCGAGTTTGACGTAGAAGAAGTGCGTGCTGTCGGCGCTCCACACCACCCCGCCGTCGGTCTGCTCGATCAGGTCGTCCCGGTCCCTGCCATCGCTCCAGTCGCGGACCCGGATCGAGAAATATTCCGAGCCCTTGATATCCGCGCTCCAGGCCTCGAGCCGGTGGTCCGGGGAATGCCGTGCGCCACCGAACTTGAAATAGTCATGATCGGCGGCGAGCGCGTCGCCGTCGAGGATGATCGTCATTTCGCCGCCGTCGCGCGCGGTTCTGGCGAACATTTCATGCTGGCCGCCATCGCGGAATTTGCGGAAATAGGCGAAAGCGCCGTCGGGGGACGGCACGCTTGAATCGTCTTCCTTGATGCGCCCGCGCATTTCCGCGATCAGCGTCTTTTGCAGGCCGGCGGTGTGGCCGAGCAGGCCCTCGGTATAGCTGTTCTCCTGCTCGAGATAACTGCGGATGTCGCCGTCTAGGATCGAGGGATCGAGCAGCACCTCCTGCCAGTTGGCATCCTTCAGCCAGGCATAGTCGTCGCTGACGGTAATGCCGTGGGTGGTAAAGGAATGGGGTCGGCGCGGGGCGACCGGGGCCGGTTGCGGAGATGTCTTGCTTGCTGCTTTTGTCACTTAATCCTCGTTCGGTCCGACGACGCTGGCGGGCCTGCTTATATCGGTTCGAATGCAGGAATTTCCAGATTGAGATGGCTGCCGACAGGCCGTGATCGGGACCTTGATGGCCACGCTCCGGAGATCGCGAGACGGAAGCATCGCTGGCCTGAACTTTCCGCCACCTTCGATCGGGTCAGTATTTTTAGTCGGTTTTTAGCAAACCTTGGACCGCTTGAAAGCAAGAGCCGTTCTTCTCGCTTGACGGGGCGTGGCAAGTGCGCGACGATTTAACCTGAAATAGAAACTCCACGCGAACTCCCGGACCGCGTTCGGGGCTGCGACAAAATAGACTAGTGCGGGGACGGCTTCCAGGCAGGCCTAAAATGTCTGGTTGAATACGACAGACGAGATCAGGCGAGACGTCGACAAGCAAGCTGCCGAAAAGGCTTCTGCTGGGGAGGCGAGGATGGACTGGCTTGTATCGACGCTTCGGACATATCCCGAATTGGCGATTTTCCTTGCGTTGGCGGTCGGCTTCTGGATCGGACCGATCAAGCTAGGCGGCTTCAGCCTGGGAAACGTCACAGCGACGCTCCTTGCCGCCGTGGTCATCGGACAGTTGGCGATCACGATATCGCCGAACGTAAAATCAGTCTTCTTCCTGCTGTTTCTGTTTGCGGTGGGTTACGGCGTCGGTCCTCAATTCTTTCAGGGGCTCGCAAGGGAAGGGCCGAGACAGATCGGCTTTGCCGTTGTGGTGCTGGTGTTTTGCCTGATCGTGCCGCTGATCTGCGCGAAGTTCGCGGGACTCGATCTCGGTTATGCCGCCGGTCTCTATGCCGGCTCGCAGACCATCTCGGCCTCGATCGGTGTCGCGACAGATCAGATCATGCGGTTGGGCTTGCCCGCCGAACAGGCCAAGGCTTTCGCCGACAAAATTCCGATCGGTTACGCCGTGACCTACATTTACGGAACGATCGGCTCCGCGATCGTGCTGGCAAAGCTCGGCCCATGGTTGCTTGGCATCGATCTCCCCAAGGTCTGCGCCGAATATGAAAAGCAGTTGGGCGCCGGAGGCATCGGCGATAATGTCATGTCGGCCCGGCGAAACTGGGAAATGCGCGCCTATTTGCTGGAACCGGGGATGCCGGTCGTAGGAAAGACGGTGGCTCAGGCCGAAGCCAGCGCGCCCGACGGGCGGCTTCTCGTCGAACGTATTCGCCGCGGCAATGATATCCTGGAATGGAAACCCGACCTGGTTCTAAAATCCGGCGATGTCGTCGCAGTCGCGGGTCGGCGCGACCTGCTGGTCAATCTGATCACGGACCGCGCCAGGGAAGTGGACGACAAGCCCCTGCTCGATGTCCCCGTGGAAATGACCGACATACTCGTGACCAACAAGGAAGTCGCGGGCAAGACGCTGGCCGAGCTAAGTCAACGCCCCTCGGCCCACGGTGTTTTCCTGCGCAAGATCACACGGAACATGGTCGAACTTCCGATCCTGCCCGGCACCGAAATCCATCGCGGCGACATCCTTACGCTCGTCGGTAGCAAATCCGGTGTCGACGCCGCCGCGAAAGACCTGGGCTATGCCGACCGGCCGGTCGAGGCCACCGACATCGCTTTTCTCGGGGCCGGCATCCTTGTCGGCGGGCTCGTCGGCGCCCTCAGCTATAAATGGGGCAGCGTTCCAATCGGGCTTTCCACCAGCGGCGGCGCGCTGCTGGCCGGATTGATCCTCGGCTGGCTGCGCACCATCCACCCGACATTCGGCCGCATTCCGGGACCGGCGCTCGCACTGCTCAATACGCTCGGGCTCAACGTCTTCATCGCCGTGGTCGGCATCTCATCCGGCCCGGGCTTCGTCGCCGGCCTGAAGGAGGTCGGCCTCAGCCTGTTCGTCTGGGGCATCGTTGCGACCTCGGTCCCGCTGATCATCGCTGTCTATCTCGGGCACTATGTCTTCAAGTTTCATCCGGCCATTCTGTTCGGCGCGTGCGCCGGGGTGCGGACTACGACGGCTGCGCTCGGCATGATCCAGGAAGCGGCCGGGAGCAAGGTACCGGCGCTGGGTTACGGCATGCCCTACGCCATCGGCAACACGCTGCTGACCATCTTCGGTATGGCAATCGTCCTGATGATGTGACGGCGCGACCACATCAGGTCGCCTGACGGCGGCCTCGTCAAAAACCGCGGCGTTGGTCGCCGGCGGAGCGGTGGAGAGTGTCATGACGACGGTCGACTACACACAATTCGACAAGATGAGCCCGTTCGAGATCAAGGACGGTTTGATCAAATTTGCAAAGGCCAGTTCCGCCAAGTCCGCCCAAGCGCTGCTCAACGCCGGCCGAGGCAATCCGAACTGGATCGCGACCGCGCCGCGCGAGGCGTTTTTCCTGTTCGGTCAATTCGCACTCACCGAAGCGCGCCGCTCGATGGACGACCCTCAGGCCGGGGTTGCGGGCATGCCGCAACCAAAAGGCGCCGCCGGGCGGCTCGCAGCCTGGCTGGCAAAACATCCGGATGCGCCGGGAGCGGATTTCCTCGGTCGCGCCGTCGATTTCAGCGTCAAGAATCTGGGGTTCGACGCCGATGCCTTTGTTTATGAACTGACCGATTCCATCATCGGCGACAACTATCCGGTGCCCGACCGGATGCTGGTTCACGCCGAGAAGGTCGTTCACCGCTACCTGATGTGGGCGATGTGCGGCGACAAGCCGCCGCGGGGCGAATTCAAGCTGTACGCAGTCGAGGGCGGAACGGCCGCCATGTGCTACATCTTCAAATCGCTGATGGCGAACCGCATCCTCAAGAAGGGTGACACCATCGCCTTGGGCACGCCGATCTTCACGCCTTATATGGAAATCGCGGAACTCGAGGACTACGCCTTCAAGGCCGTGCATGTGAAGGCGCTCCAGGAGAACCGCTTCCAGTATTCCGACGCGGAGCTCAAGAAGCTGGAAGATCCCGCCATCAAAGCCTTCTTCGTTTGCAATCCCGGCAACCCGAGCTCGATGGCGATGGATGCCGACACGCGCAAGAAACTCGTCGACCTGGTCAAGAAGAAGCGGCCGGACCTTATCCTTCTGACCGACGACGTCTACGGCACCTTCGTACCCGGCTTTCGCTCGCTGATGGCGGACCTGCCGCACAACACGATCGGGGTCTATTCGTATTCGAAGTATTTTGGCTGCACCGGTTGGCGGCTCGGGGTCATTGCGCTGCACGAGAACCATCTGCTCGACGAGATGATCGCAAAGCTGCCCGAGAAGGAGTTGGCGGCTCTCGACAAGCGCTACGGCTCGATCACGCTCACGCCCCGCGAACTCAAGATGATCGACCGGATCGTCGCCGACAGCCGCGACGTGGCGCTGAACCATACCGCCGGCCTTTCGCTGCCGCAGCAGGTGATGATGACGTTGTTCTCGCTCAGCGAATTGATGGACGACAAGAAGCTTTATCAGACGGCGTGCATGGACATATGCCACCGCCGGGTCGAGTCGCTGCTGGAAGGGTTGCCGCTCGACGTCAAGCCCAATCCCAACTTCGCGTATTATTACGGCACCATCGATTTCGAATTCTGGCTGCGCAAATACGTCGGCGAGGACATGGTCAAATGGTTGAAGAAGAACGTCCATCCGCTCGACCTCGTCTACAAATTGGCCGAAGACCACGCCGTGGTGTTGCTTAACGGCGGCGGTTTCGATGCGCCGAACTGGAGCGTGCGGGTTTCGTTCGCCAATCTGGCGGATGATACGTACGATGATATCGGCCGTGCCGTGCGCGCTGTCGCGCGCGGCTATGTTGAGTCCTATCAGGCACAGGGTGGAAAAGTAGGCGAGATCAAGCTCGGTCGTTGACCGGGCGCAGGCAGTGGGGACTGCATGATCGACTGGTTGATCGCGCAAAGGCGTGAACGTCCGGCGTTTCTCACGACGATCACGGCCGGCCACGCGATCGGCCGCCTGCGCGTCGGCACGCTCGCGCTCGCCCTTGTGGTTTGCACCGGCGCCCTCTTCGTGACGACACCTTCAATGGCGCAGACGGCGAGCTCCGGCGGATCCGGCGAGACCTCCCAGCTCTTGCCGGCGGACCGGCAGGAAATCGCGGACCAGGAACGCCTCTCATCCTGGACCGTGAACAAGATCCCGCCCCAGCCGTACATGAATGAGGTCTACTGGAATATGCCGGCCGATACGCCGGCGTTCTTCCGCGACTCCCTGGTCCAGTTCGTGGCGCGAACCTACGACCTGACGCGCGACAATGCCGACGGAACGCGATCCCAGGGGTGGGCAGTCGGCGGCTGGCTGGCATTCCGCTCGGGTCTCGTCGACGACATCTTCGGAGTGCACGCGGCGTACTACACCTCGCAAAAACTCTTCGCGCCGTTCGACGAGGAGGGGACCAGGCTGCTGGCGCCGGGGCAGAACTCGATCGGGACACTCGGCCAGATCTATGGACGAGCGCAGTTCGGCGACCAGGAATTCCGCGGCGGTTATCAGCTGGTCGACACGCCGCTGATCAACCCCCAGGATAACCGCATGGTGCCCAACACGTTCGGGGGCATCACGCTGGACTCACTTCCTGACAAGGATCGCACCTACGACTACGCGCTGGGCTACCTGTGGACCGTCAAGGAGCGGGATTCGAACGATTTCATCCCGATGTCGGATGCGCTTGCAGGCGATGCCGTCAACCATGGCGCGGCGTTCGGGATGGTCAAGTGGCGGCCGATCTCCGGACTGTCTACCGTATTCATGGACTACTACATCCAGGACTACGTCAATTCCGGCTTCGCGCAGGTCGAGTACGACTTCAAGCAACCGAAGACGATGCCCAACTGGATCGTCGGGGCGAACCTCATCACCCAGCAAAGCGTCGGTGCCAATCTGCTGACGGGCAGCCCGTTCATGACCTACCAGACCTCGGCGAAGTTGCAGATGGAATACGTCGGATGGACCTTGTTCGCCGCCGGCTCCGTCATGGGCAACGAGTCCAACATATTCTCGCCGTTCGGCACCAGGCCGAACTACACCGACATGCAGCAGATTTCGTTCGAACTCGCGAACGAAAAGGCCTTCGGCGGCAGTGCGGCTTACGACTTTGGCTACGCAATGGGACTGACAGGCGTATCCGCCGGCGTCTGGTACACGCGTGGCTGGGATGCGATCGACCTTGCGACGCAGTCGGCCATTCCCGATCGCCGCGAACTCGACGTCTGGCTTCAGTACCGGCCGACCGACGGGCCCTTGAAAGGCTTTCGGTTCAAGACGCAATATTCCAGCCTTTGGCAACAAGGCAATGTCCGCAATCCACAAAACGAGCTTCGGGTCATCGTCGACTACACCATTCTGTTCCGGCCCCCGTCGCCGAAATCGTGAGCGGCGATCGCTCGCGGGGATCGGCCTGAACTCGAGGCGCCGGCAACGGTCCCTTTGCGGTCGACTTCACCTGCGTCGAGCCGATCGGGCTCACCGGGATGGCGCTGGTACTGCGCTTGCCGCCTTGCGGATGACATCGAGCACCATATCGGGCTTCGATAGCATGGGAACGTGAGACGACGTGACTTCGGTCGTGGTTGCTTTCATGCGTTTCGAGACAAAGCGCTGTAGTTCCGGATGAACCGTCTGGTCCTGGGTGGCGAGGACATACCAGCTCGGCTTGGATTTCCATGCCGTGCCCTCGGCCTTCTGGTTGAAGAGGTCGGCCACCGGTGCTCCCTGCGTGGCATACACCAGCTTCTGCTCCGCCTCGGGCAGGTCTCCCGCGAAGTGCTTGACACCGCTTTGTTTGAGCCAGATGCGCCCTTCCGGCGCCTCGATGTGGTCGAACACCGGTGTCGTCGGAAATTTCCCGAGCAGGCTCTGGGAAGTTTCATCGGCATCCGGCGCGAGCGCCGCGATATAGACGAGCCCGGCTACCCGCGGATCGGTCCCGGCATGCGTGATCAGTGTTCCGCCATAGGAATGACCGACGAGGATCGTCGGGCCGGCGACCCGGGCGAGGCACGCCTTCACCGCGGCGACGTCGGTCGCGAGCGAATCGAGGCCGTGCTGACTGGCCATCACTTCATGGCCTTCGGCTTGCAGCGCTGGGATCAGCTTGCCGAAGCATGATCCATCGGCCCAGAGGCCATGCGCGAAAACGATGCTTGGTTTGGTCACGACAATCTCCGTCGGCTGCGTGAAAGAGAGTTGACTTGATCGCGATGCATAGCCTGAAGCATCAACCTAATGATATATCATATCATTATTACGACCGGCGGAGGCCAGCAACCGCAATCGGGTAAAAATAAGGGTCAGAACTCCGCTCGCTGTCCAGCGGGCGCGCGTTCGTCTTCCGGCCGTCATGCGATCTTGAAGGCTTCCGCGTCATGAAAACCGCCGGTGTATTGATCGCAATCGAACGATCGTGCTCAATAGCGCAGGGCATTCAAAACGAAATAGGCGGGAGCTGCCGATGAAGGTACGCCGGTCAGTTGCGGCATTGTTCGCGGCGATCACGACGATGCCGGTCGCCCTGGCGCAATCAGGATTTCCCGGATCGACCGGCGAAGGCTATATTCCGCGCCTCACCGAAATCATGAACGTCATCCAGTCGCAGCACATGAAGCTGTGGCTGGCGGGCACAGCTCGCAACTGGGATTTGGCGGCATTCGAGCTGACGCAGCTCACGGACAGCCAGGCCGAGGCCGCCAGGTTTTATACCGGGATTCCTTCGACAAATATCGTCAAACTGACGGAGCCGATCAAGGCGATTTCCGATGCGATCGGCGCAAAGGACAAGCAGCAGTTTTCCCGGGCCTTCGAGGGTTTGACGGAGGGTTGCAATGCCTGCCATCGGTCGATGGGGCGAGCCTTTATCGTAATCCGAGCCCCGGCAGCGGATCGCCCGTTCGGCAACCAATCGTTTGCACCACAAGGCAAGAAATAGCGTCGCCGGTCAGGAGCGTGCGCCGACATCGGATCACTCCTTTCGAATGGTTGTTCCAAACGGTTCTCCGAACAACCAACGTCTCGTTCAACGTCCGAGCCGGATCAAAATCCGAAAGACTTCCGCTCTAGCTGTTGCGCAACCGCGCCCCGGCGCTGGCGCCGAACATCGGGATCCGGTTGACCGCCAGCACCACCGCGAAGGTGATGACCAGCATCGAGATGCCCAGGACGGCGATGGCGGCGAGGTCGCCGCTTTCGTTGAGGTCGTAGATCAATACGCTGAGCACCTTGGTTTGCGAGGTGAACAGCACGATCGCGGCGGACAGCTCGCGCATCACGCCGATGAAGATGAAGCACCAGGTCGCGATCACGCCGGTACGCAGCAGGGGCGCGGTGATCTGGCGCAGCGACTGCAGCCGCGTCGCGCCGAGGATGCGGCTGGCGTCCTCCAGTTCCGGGTGGATGGTCGCAAAGGCCGCCTGCAATTGCTGGTAGGCCGACGGCAGGTTGATGGTCAGGAATGCGATCAGGAGAATCCACAGCGTCCCGTAGAGCACGAAGGGCGGCCGCGTGTAGCTGAGGAACAGCCCGACGCCGAGCACGATGCCGGGCACCGCGACCGGGGCGGTGGCGAGAAAGCCGAGCACGCGCGAACCCGCGATCACCCGGCGCGTGGTGACATAGGCGATCACGAGCGCGAGCAGCGTGCCGATGGTCGCGGTGGCAGTGCCCAGGATCACCGTGTTCTTGAGCGCCAGCTGCGTCGACGACAGTTCGGTGAACACGAAGACGATGTTGTGCAGGGTAAGCGTCGACGGCGTCACCAGCGTGGTCGCGTTGGGCGAGAAGGCGGCGTTGAGCAGCGCCAGATAGGGCAGGAACACGGGATTGAGCAGGATCACCAGGCAGAACGCCAGCGCCGCCCAGCGCCATTTTTTCAGCTCGACCCGGCGCGGTGCGCCGTATTTGCCGCCCACCACGGAATAGCCCCGTCGTCCCAGGATGAATTTCTGCGCCTGCAGCAGCAGGATGGTCAGCAGCAATAACGGTACGGCGGCCGCTGCGGCGAGTTCGAGCTTCGGCGGATATTGGAACAGGCTCCAGATCTTGGTGGTCATGGTGTGGAAGCCGGCGGGCAGCGCCAGGATCGCCGGCGAGCCGAACAGGGTCATCGCCTGCAGGAACGCGATCATCGCGCCGGCGACCAGCGCCGGCAGCGCCAGCGGAATCGTGACCCGCCGCGCCGTGGTCCACGCCTTGCCGCCGAGAATGGCGGAAGCATCCTCGAGTTCACCCGGCATGGTGTCGAGCGCGTTGGCGACCAGCACGAACACGAAGGGAAACGTGTAGCAGGAGATCACGAAGATGATGCCGGTCAGCGAATAGATGTTGAACAAATGCTCGTCGCTATCCGCGCCGGTGATGAGCCGGAACAGCTGGTTGAGCAAGCCGCTGTTGGGCGCGGCCAGCAACTCCCAGGCGACGGCGCCGAGGAAAGGCGGCGTCACGAACGAGGCCGTGACCAGCGCGCGGATGAATTGGCGTCCGGGCATGTCGGTGCGCGACACCAGCCATCCCATCGGCGCCGCGACCGCGCAGCAGATCGCCGCCGAGGTGGTCGCGATGATGGCGGTGGTCAGCAACGGATCGAGGAAATCAGGGTCGGTGAACAGCGTGACGAAATTCCGCAGCGTGACGTGATGGTCCTGATCGGTGACGGCGTAGACCGCGAGCCACGACAGCGGCATCACGATCAGCACCACCAGGCACGCCGCAAACAGCCACAGCACCGGCCTGGTCCAGTCGATTTTTGCCTTGGGGGTGTCGAGGGCGGTGATGGTCATGTTGCCTTCAATCCAAAAATTCGTGTTGTTCGTCATTCCGGGCCTGCGCCGCGCGCATCCCGCAATGACAGGGCAGGTCTAGACCTTGAACAGCCGCGCATAGCGCGTCTTGATCTCCTCGGTCATCTTCTCCACGCCCGCGGCGTCTTCCTTCATCAGCTTGAGATCGCCGATCCTGCGCCGTCCGGGCTTCGCCTGCACCTGGGCGTGCACCGAATATTGCGCGGTGAAGTCGATGAAGAATTGCTGGGTCTCGCGGGTGTGCAGCCAGGCCTGGAACAACCGGGCGGCGTTGGGGTGCGGCGCGCTCGCGAAGATGCCCGATGGCCCCGAGATCGTCGGCGTGCCCTCGGTCGGATACACCGGTTCGACCGGCTGGCCGGCTTCCTTCAAAAGCACGATGCCGTATTCGTTGCCGTCGGCCATCACCGCGCGTTCGCCGAGCGACAGTTTCTTCGGCGGATCGGTCGATGACTGTACCTGCATGACGCGCTGCTTCGACAATCTCTCCATGTAGTCCCAGCCGAGTTCGCGCACCATCTGGAAGGTCGCGGTCATGATGGTGCCGCTATAGGCCGGATGACCCTTGACGAGCTTGCCCGCCCATTTGGGGTCGAGCAGATCGGCGAAGCTTTTCGGCGCGTCTTCGGGCTTCACGAGGTTGGTGTTGTAGGCGATCGACGACAGCCAGATCCGCGTGGTGGCGAACATGCCGTCGGGGTCGCGATATTCGGGGAGAAAATGCTGCGCGATGTCTTCGGTGACGTAGGGCGCCAGCCAGCCGTTTTTCTTCCACGTAATGAAGTGCGAGGCATCGGAGCTGTTGACGACATCGGCGGCGCGGATGTTGCTGGCGAATTCCTGGTTGAGGCGCTGAAACAGCCGCTCGGAGCCGGAACGCTCGATCTGGACCTCGATCCCCGGATAGGTCGCCTCGAACGCCTTGCCCAGTTTCTCGCCGACCGGAAGATCCATCGACGAGTAAAGGATCACTTTTGCCTCCTTACGCGCGGCGTCGACCAGCGCCGGCGTGATCGAGGCCGGCTCCGGGCCCGCGGCTTTCACGCGCGTGCCGAACGCGGCGAGGCCGAGCGCGGCCGAAGCCTTGATGACATCGCGCCGGGTTACGGATGTTCGCATCGCGCGGGCCTCTCCTCGCAATGAGGACTCAAACGTGGAAAATCTTCTGATAGCGGGCCTTGATGGCTTCGCTCTGCTTCTCGGCGTTCTCGGCGTCTTCTTTCATCAGCTTGATCTCGGCGAGCGGCTTGCGGCCCGGCTTCTCCTTGGCTTGCGGATGCAGCGAGCGCAGTCCGCCGACCTCGATGATGATCTGCTGCGCTTCCGGGGTGAAGCAGTAGTTCTGGAACAGCCTGGCCGCATTGGGGTTGGGCGCCGCCTTGAAGATGCCGTTCGGGCCGATGACGAACGGCGTGCCCTCGGTCGGGTACACCGCCTCGACCGGCTGGCCCGCGTCCCTGAGCAGGAAGATGTTGTATTCGGTGCCGTCGGCCATCACGCTGCGTTCGCCGAGCGCGAGCTTCTTCGGCGGGTCGGTCGCCGACTGCACCTGCATGATGTTCTGCTTGGCGAGGTTCTCATAGTACTCCCAGCCGATGTCGCGAACCATTTCGAACGTCGCGGTCAAAATCGTGCCGCTGTAGCCGGGATGCGCCTTGACGATCTTGCCCTTCCATTTTGGATCGAGCAGGTCCTTGAAGCTCGAGGGCGCATCTTCCGCCTTGACCTGCTTGGTGTTGTAGGCGATCGGGCTCAAGGTGGCGCGGAAGCCGGCATAGGTGCCGTCGGCATCGCGGTGCTCGGGCTTGTAGTATTTGGCGACGTCCTCCGGCACGTAAGGCAGCAGCAGCCCCTGGCTTTTCCAGGTCAGGAGGTGGGAGGCGTCCGACGAGTTCACGACATCGACGGCGTGGACGTTGCTGGCATATTCCTGGCCGATGCGCTGAAACACCCGCTCGGCGCCGGTGCGCTCGACCCGCACCTCGATGCCGCCGAATTTCTCCTTGAAGGCGGCCGCGATCTTTTCGGCGACGGTCAGATCGATCGCGGTGTACCAGACCACCTTGCCTTCCTGCTTCGCGGCCTCGATCAGTTGCGGGGTGATCGCCTCGGCCGGCGGCGCTTCGGCGCGGGCGGGTGCGGCGAATACCGCGCCGAGGGCGAGCGCGGTCGAACCTTTCAGCGCGCCTTGCAGAATCTCGCGTCGCGACGGCTTGTCGTTTTTCATGGTTTCCTCCTGTCGGCTTGTTGTCGGCGCTTGCGGCTCCGGCGCCGGACTAGCGCTCCAACGCGCGGCACCGCTCGGGCGGCAGATAGAGCCAGACCTCGGTGCCGCGAGGCACCGCGTTTTCGGTCGGCGTGACGATGCGCAGCACCGTGCCGTCAGGCGTCTCGACCATGTAATCGCGGCTGGCACCGAGAAAGACCTGCCGCGTTACGGTGGCCTTGACGGCATTCTCGGGCGAGGACGGCGCCTTGGTCGAAAGCGCGATGTCGTGCTGGCGGATGGCGACCGCGGCGCTCTGGCCGGCGCCGAGTTTCGCGCCCACCACCTTGAGCGTCGCGCCGGCGAAGGTGACGTGGGTGTCGTCGCGGGCGGTGGCCTTGATGACATTGCTGGCGCCGATGAAGCGCGCGACGAATTCCGATTGCGGCCGGTCGTAGATGTCCTGCGGCGTGCCGAGCTGGTCGATCTTGCCGGCATTCATCACCGCGATCAAATCGGCGGTCGTCATCGCCTCGGATTGGTCGTGGGTGACGTAGACCGTGGTGTAGCGGTATTCGTCGTGCAGCCGGCGAATCTCGAAGCGCATCTCTTCGCGCAAATTGGCGTCGAGGTTCGATAGCGGCTCGTCGAGCAGCAGCGTTTCCGGCTCCACGATCAGGGCGCGAGCCAATGCCACGCGCTGCTGCTGTCCGCCCGACAATTCGCCGGGATAACGCTGCGCCAGGATTTCCAGCTTGGTGGTGGCAAGGATCGCATCGAGCTTCCTGGCAATGGTGTCGCGGTCGATTTTCCGCAACCGCAGTCCGTAGACGATGTTCTCGGCCACCGTCATGTGCGGCCACAGCGCGTAGCTCTGGAAGATCATCGACATCTTGCGCTGTTCGGGCGGCAAGGTGCGGGCCTTGGATGAGACCAGGCGGTCGCCGACGCGGATTTCGCCGCCGGTGGGTTCCAGAAAACCTGCGATCAGCCGCAATGTCGTGGTCTTGCCGCAACCCGAAGGACCCAGCAGGCAAACCAACTGCCCATGATCGATCCGCAGCGAGACGTTATCGACGACCGCCAGCGATCCAAACCGCTTGGTCAGGCCGTCCAGTTCGACGGACGCCAATGGGATTCCTCCGCACTTATTATTATGGTTGGAGCCTTGGTCCTGACCGCCGAGGGCTTCAGGTCAGGCTCCATTTATTGCTATTCTGCGGCACCGTATAAGCACGAAAAATGCCGCCGGGAAAAGGCTTGACGGCGCTCAAGCCGTTACACTTTTGGCGAGCCATTCGATCGCGGCCTCGGTGCCGCCCCTGCCGTGCGGAATCCCGAGCGCGTTGAGGCCGACTTCGATGACGCCGAGCGTGCCCAGGATCATCGGCGCGTTGACGTGCCCCATATGGGCGATCCGGAACGCTTGGCCGGAGAGTTCGCCGATGCCGACCCCGAGCACCACGCCGCATTTCTCCGTGCAGTAACGCTGCAGCGCCAGCGGGTCATGGCCGCCGGACATCGTCACGGTCGTGACGGTGTCGGCGCGCTCGGCCGGTTCGGCGATGTTGAAGCCGAGCACCTGACCCTCGGCCCAGACCGCGACCGCGCGGCGTACCGCGCCGGCCAGCAACCGGTGACGCCGGAATACGTGGGGCAGCGTCTCCGCGAACAGCATGTCGATCGCCTGGCGCAGCGCGAACAGCAGGTGAACCGGCGCGGTGCCGGCATATTTGCGGTAATGTTCGATGCCTTCGCGCTCGGTCCAGTCCCAATAGGGCGTGCGCAGCCCGGCGTTCTTGTGCACCTCGCGGGCGCGATCGTTGGCTGCGACGAAGCCGAGGCCGGGCGGCGCCATCAGGCCTTTCTGCGAGCCGGACATCGCGACGTCGATGCCCCAGGCATCCATCTCGAACGGCATGCAGCCGAGCGAGGCGACGGTATCGACCATGAACAGCGCGGGATGACCGGCCGCCTTGATCGCCTTGCCGATCGCTTCGATGTCGTTGATCGCGCCGGAGGCCGTGTCGACCTGCACCGCGAGGATCGCCTTGATGGTGTGATCCTTGTCCTGCCGCAGCCTGGCCTCGACTTCGGCGGGACGAACGGCGCGGCGCCAGTCGCCTTTCAGCACCTCGACATCGGCGCCCATCGCGGCCGCGGCGTTGCCCCAGCCGATCGCGAAGCGGCCGCTTTCCAGCACCAGCACCTTGTCGCCGCGCGACAACACGTTGCTCAGCGTGGCTTCCCAGGCGCCGTGGCCATTGGCGATATAGATGTAGGAACGGCCCTTGGTGGCGAACAACCGGCCGAGGTCGCGCAGCAGGCTGTCGGTCATGTCGACCATGGCGTCGGAATAGATGTCGAGCGCGGGACGATGCATCGCCCGCAGCACTTCGTCGGGCATGGTGGTGGGACCCGGGATCGCCAAAAACTCCCGGCCGGCGCGAACAACCATTATTCGTTTTCCTTGTTGGTGGGCGGCGCCATGCTGGCACGGGCGGCTGCGAAATCAAAGCGGCTCGGGCCAGCCGCGCCGGAATGCGTCGGCGGCGTTTTCGCAGGTGTGAAAAATCGATGTGAAATCCCGACGAATGTCGTCGGGAAGGCCGTTGCGCAAACGTGGTTATCGCCGGGTTTCGCGACAGCCTGCGGCTTCGGCGTCTTCGACCGAACAGAACCAGCGGGTCCCTTTGCTGATCTGCATCTTGATCTGCGCGTACCAGCGACTGGCGCGGGTGTGATAGATGCACTCGCCGGCACCGTTGACGTTGCCCTTGATGGTGCAGTCCGGTGAGGGGGCGACCGGCCCCGACGCCGACGCCAACAAGATGGCGTGGGCATTCGGCGGCGGTTTGGCGGCGCCGAGAATGGCGGTCTTCTTGTTACGGACGCGCCAGTCCCACGGCGCGATGAAGGCGCCCTGCCACATCCCGGCCTTGGCCTCGCGCGCGGCTTTTTCGTCGGCCTCGTAATCATGCGAAACCCGGGTATAGGCCAGCGCCCAACCGTTCCTGACCAGCCATTTCTGAATGTCTTCGCCGTCGACCTCGCATCGCGCCAGCAAGCGGCCACGACGATCGACCCGGATCGTGTGACAGTTCCAGGTCTTCTTGTCAGTGTAATGCGTAAGCTCGTCGCGGGCGGCAACACCGCAGGTCCAGCGCTCGCCGGTGGTGTTGAGGCAAAGCTGGTCCACCGATGGCGCATCGATGCCGCCCAGTCGAATCCGGGTGCCCCCGATCTGGATCTGGTCGCCCTCGCGTACCTTGGCGATGCCGGTGACGTCGGCGGCCTCGGCCATGGCCGGCAGCACCACAATCGCGATCCCGAGCAGAAATTTCTTCAACATGCGAGATACCGTATTCAATGTGGGCGTGTATGACGCCCCGGAGATTGTGCTGCGGATTTAGGCAGTACACCAGTCCCGGCGAAGCCCTTGCTGTCAACTTAATGCGATAAGGAAGGCCGATTAGGGGCCTGCCGGCCGCATCAGCGCCCGCCGCGCCAGCGCCAGCCCCATCAGCACGAACGCCGAAGTCACCTCCGGGCCGCCCACCAGGATGCGGATCGGGGTTTTCATCTTGTTCCACTCATAGGCTTTGAACGGGCCGTGCCGGCCGCCTTCGCCGAGTTGGCTGACGATGCAGTGCAGGGCAGGGGTGAAGCTTGCGGGCGCCGCGCCGAGATGCCCGAGCGCGATCAGCGCCAGCGCCGCATCGAACGCGTTCATCTCGGCGGTGATCAGTACGTCCTCGACATAGCCGAGCACTTTGCCGCGGATGAAACCGAAGGCGCCGCCGGGATCGATCGCGCTGCGCGCGGCCGGCGGCAGCGCGACGAACGCGGCGTAGCAGCGGCCGAAATAGGCGCAATACAGCTCCGGCAAATAATAGATATGCGATCGCGGATCGGCAAAGGCGCCGCTTTGCACCAGCCGGCGTTGGAAGCCGATAATCCGGCGCACGATGCCGAGCCGATGCGGGGTCTCGATCACCTGCCACCGCGCGAGGTTGCGGAAACTGACCTCGAGGATGTCGAGATTGAGGGTCGGGTCGAGGTCGTTGCCGAAGGGACGTTCGCCGGCGAGGCTGTCGATCCAGGTGACGATGCCGCCCTCGTAATCGATGGTGTCGTTGAGCGGCACCGTCACCCGCGGCTCATTGACGCCGGCGCTGACCTGGTAGCCGGCATAGAGATCGAGCAACGGCTGCGCCAGCATCGGATCGTTCGAGCCGGCCTGCATCGCCGCCGAGAAGGCGCAGGCCGTGGTGTCGCCGTCCGGCACGTAGACGCCGAAGCCGAGGTCCTGCTTGATATGCGCGAAGAACCGGCTGAAGCGCGGATGCGGCAGCGGCGCCAGCGCGGTGACGATGCTGAAACGACCGCCGTCCGATGCGCGCACCTCCTCACGGCTGGTGACCAGGCAGAACTCCACCATCGCGGCGATCGCGCGCCGCGCCGCCGCGCTCTGCTCGGCGGAGACGAGGCCGGTATCGATAAAACTCAACAGCGCTTCGATGAAGAACGCGTCGTAATAAGCGGAGCGATGGCGGATCTGCATCGGCTCCCACATCGGCTCGGCGATGCCGCGCCAGGGCGGATTGATCAAGGCGCGGGCCGGCGAGCGCGCGATGAACACCCGCGCCAGATTGAACAGCAGCGTCGAGTTCTTGTAACCGCGCGCGTTGAGGCCGGCGAGCGCCATCATCAATTCGCGGCCGCCCACATCGGCGTCGCCGATCAGGTTGAAGGCGGCATAGGTCGGGATGAAGCCGTTGCTGCCGAATGAGCGCAACAGATGCGAGCCGCAGACGTGGATTGCGGCTTCTATCTCGGCCGCGTCGGGAGCGCGCGCCGGTGCCGGCGTCGGCCGGGGGGGCGGATGCCTGAGATCGAGCGTGTCCAGCAGCGCCGCCACCGGTCGGCCGATCGTGTCCCAGTCCGGCTCGGGGTCGTCGCGCGCGCCGATCAGGGCCGTGCGCAGCGATTGCAGCCGCGCGCCGTCGCGAAGCTCCGTAAGCCCCGTCCGTCGCAACAGCGGCCGCAACGCCGGGTTGCCGAGCGCGGTTTTATAGAATTTGCCGAGATGGCGGTCGCCGCCATCGTAACTTAGCAGCACGGGATCGCAGACGTCATACAGCGACGGACCGTCTTTTCGGGCGGTCAGCGCGCGATACGCGGTTCCGGCAAGCTGCTGGAAATCCATGGATGTTCCGAGCGATGCCTGGCAGCGCCGCCCGTTCCCCCCTTACCCCTGGGTCTTTTGACCCTTCAAGTCTTTGAAAAACTATACGAATTCTTAGGAAATACAAATGTGACCGAGATCACACAGATTCCGACAATTTATTAACAACCTTAACGGAACGGCGCTGGCTGCAGAGGCGTATTCGTAGGTCAGGCTTGCCCCTGGCCTACGCGTGGGTTAAGGGTTCGCGTATTGCGGTGCCGCAAATTGTGCACATTTGGACAATGATTGTCCGGCAATCCCTCAAACCTAGACGGCATGGGCGCGCGAGTAACTTTGCGAACCTTTGGCCGCGACCAGGAATGAACGTGATGCATAAGCCGCCTCCATTCTCTCGCCGCTCGCTGACCATCGCTGCTGCCTTCGCCGGCATGGTCTCGCTGGCTATCGGCGCCCATGCGGCGTTGAACTTGCGGGCGCTCGATGCCGCGAAGGCCGCCACGGCGGCGCAGGAAAACGTCACGGTGAAGTCCGCCGCAAGGCTCGCGCTGGTAATCGGCAATGGTCATTATCCGGACGCCAACGCACCGCTGAACCAGCCGATCAATGACGCGCGCGCGCTGACCGCGACGCTGCGGCGCGACGGCTTCGAGGTCGATGTTGTGGAGGATGCCAGCAAGGACGATATGAACCGCGCGGTCGAGCGGCTGAAATCCCGGATCCGGCCCAACTCCACGGTGCTGCTGTTCTTCGGCGGCTACGGCATCCAGGTCGGCCGCGAGAGCTACATGATCCCGGTCGACGCGACGATCTGGAAAGAGTCCGATGTGCGTCGCAACGGCCTCAGCATCGAATCGGTACTCGAGGCGATGCAGGCGCAGGGCGCCCACGCCAAGCTTGCCGTGATCGACGCCTCGCGTCGCAATCCCTATGAGCGTCGTTTCCGCGCTTATTCTCACGGCCTCGCGCCGATCAGCGCGCCCGAGAACGCGTTGGTGCTGACTTCGGCCACGCCCGGCCGGGTCGCCGACAATTCCAACGGTCAGTACAGCGTGCTGGTGTCGGAATTGCTCAACAACCTCGATGCGCAGGCCGGCGTCGAGACCTCGTTCAACAAAACCCGCGTTGCGGTCGCGCGCGGCTCGGACGGCGAGCAGGTGCCGGTAGTGTCATCCTCGCTGATCGAAGAGCTCCGCCTCTCGACCCAAAACGCCGGCAGCTAAAGCCAATTGACGCACCGGTCGCAAACGCCGCCCCGTCCTGTCTGACAACTACTTCGCATCCGCGGCGGTCACCGGGCGCACCGGATCGCCTTCGCGCAACAGTGCGCCGGCCCGCACCACCACCAGATCGCCTTCCGCAAGGCCATCGCGAATCTCCATCTGGCCGCCGGACATCAGCCCGACCTCCACGCGTCGGGTCTCCACCCGTTGGCGCCGCACCACCTGCACGACGGTGCCGGCGGTGCCGTAGAGCACGGCGGTGAGCGGCACCGCCACGTTGCAGCTTTCGCTGGTCTTGATCACCGCGCGTCCCGACGAATTCACCAGAAGCCGTATGGCCGGCGTTATCGCGATCGTGACCTGACCTAACTGGCTGTTGGGCTCGACGGTGGGCGCCACCTGGCTGACCTTGCCGTCGACTTCGCCGGCGCCGATGATCTTGACCCGCGCGGTCTGGTCGACCTTGAGTTTGCCGAGGTCGCGGGTTGGCACCGTGCCGATCAGGTCGAACTCGTTGCGGGCCAGGATCGTGAACAGCGGCTCGCCCTTGCCCGACGCGACGGCGCCGACGATCGCCGTGGATTTGGTGATCAGCCCGGCCACCGGCGCCTGCACTTGCACCGCGCCGCCTTCGGGCGGTGTCAGTCGCGCCAGCGTCTGGCCCGCCGTGACGGTGTCGCCGGCATCCGCCAGCACTTCGGCGACCTTCAGCCCGAACCGATCCGGCCGCACCGCGGTTTCCGCGCGCGGCCGAACGATGCCCGACGCCTCGACGATGTTGGGAAAGCAGGATTTCGCGACCTTTATCACCGTGACCGCCGCGCCCTTCGGCGCGTCGGCCTCCTCGGCGGCGAAGCCGGGCGATGACAGGCAAACGAATGCCGCGGCGGCCAGCATCGGCAATCCCAGTGGCAGCGCGCGCGCGGCGAAAAGATCCATCGGCGTTCTCGTCCTGTTTCAGCGAGTATCGATAGCAGAAGGCCGGATTGAGGGCCATGGAACAATCCGCGACGTTCGCCTGCGATGGTCGGCTACGCATGGCGCGAGGCGGATCGCTTGCGAGATCACGCTTCTCCCGACGCAGGAAGCCGACTTGCTTGTGTCGGTGACCAGGCCCGGCAAATTGATTTGCCCTGTCCAGCCCTCGCTTGAAAAATATTCCGCTGTTCTTCCGACCCAAATCACCGGCTTATCCCGCGCGTCTCATCCCTCACGAGGGGCGTATCGCGATCGTCACGAACGTTGGGATGGGATGCGGTGGACGCGGCAGCGTCGTCGCGTGTGGGGATTGCAGGGCGGATTTTCCATTGCGCGAAAGTCCGTGAGCATTTCGCCGGCGCGTGGACGAACGGCGCTTCAACGCCTCGACTGAAATGCGGTCGGCAGCACATGGCCGACCCGCGGATCGGTCGAGGTCGCTGCGGACGGCAAAAGCGTGTGGTTCCGGCACCCGTTGCTGGTGCTAAACCGGCGGAGGTGTACGAGCCCAACCGGGCTTCGATGCACCTTAATCCGCCGGTGACGGTGGCAAGACGAATTCGTCGCCGGGAAGAGCGCGCCATAAGCCGTTAAAACCATCGCGCAGGAAACGCCGGGTGTTTTCGGTGAACCTGTGGTGACTACCGTGTGCTTACTACCCGTTGCACACGGGCTGCGGGTGCACCGTGCACCCGGCGTTTCCTGCGTCCCTCACTTGAGGGTCGCGCCGCGCCCTCGTTATTTGGGGCGAATGATTTACAAAACCCGGGCGCATCGCGCCGCGAGAGCGTAAACGCACGCTCCATCGTGACGGCTGAGCATGGAGCACGAGTAGCCCGCATGAGCGCAGCGATATGCGGGGCAGTCTTTCCCCGGATGTCGCTTCGCTCATCCGGGCTACACCGATCAACACGGAGGGCTTCTTCGCGGGCGCCTGCAACGCCCCCGGCGCAACCGTAGCCCGCATGAGCGCAGCGATATGCGGGGCAGCCTTTCCCGGATATCGCTTCGCTCATCCGGGCTACACCGGTCAATACAGGGGCTTCTTCGCTGGCGCCTGCAACGACCCCGTCGCAACCGTAGCCCGCATGAGCGCAGCGATATGCGGGGCAGCCTTTCCCGGATATCGCTTCGCTCATCCGGGCTACACCGGTCAACACGGAGGGCTTCTTCGCTGGCGGCTGCAACGACCCCGGCGCAACCGTAGCCCGCATGAGCGCAGCGATATGCGGGGCAGTCTTTCCCCGGATGTCGCTTCGCTCATCCGGGCTACATCGCTCAACACGGAGGGCTTCTCCGCAGGCGCCCGCAACGTCCCCGGCGCAACCGTAGCAACCGTAGGGGCAGTCCTTCCCGGATATCGCTACGCTCATCCGGGCTACATCGGTCAACACGGAGGGCTTCTTCGCTGCGTCTACGTCGTCCCGTCGCAGGCAACCGTAGCCCGCATGAGCGCAGCGATATGCGGGGCGTCTTTCCCGGATATCGCGGAGCCTGTCATCGGGCGCGCGTTCGCGCGACCCGTTGGCTCCTCCGGGCTACACCGATCGACATCGTGCCCGCGAGGGCACGGGCCTATCCCGTCTCGATCGGCAGCGATGCATCCTTGGCCCATTCACCCATCGAGCCGTCGTAGAGCGTGAGGTTGCGATAACCGAGCCGATGCAGCAGGAACAAATCGATGGTGGCGGAGATGCCGCCGCCGCAATAGGCGACCACGCGCTTGTCTTTGCGAAAGCCTTGCGCGGCAAACTTCGCCTCGGCGTCCGCGAGCGACACGAAGGCCTTTGTCTGCGGGTCGAGCAACGTCGCCGCCGATACATTGCAGCTGCCGGGCACGCGTCCCGGCCGGCCGTAGCGGCTGGGCTCCAGTCCTCTGTGGAATTGCGGGCCGAGCGCATTGACGATGAGTGTGTTGCGCTCAGCGGTTGCGGCGAGCACGTCGTTCTTGCCGACGAAATATCCGCTTCTTGGTTTGGCCGTGAACGTCGCCGGCGTGTACCCCTTCGCAGGACCCGTCTCGATGGCACGGCCTTCCGCTTTCCATTTGTCGAGGCCGCCGTCGAGCACCGCGGCGCGATCGAAACCGAGCGATTTGAGCATCCACCAGAAGCGCGTCGCCCACATCGGGGTGCCGATGCTGTACAGCACCACCCGGTTGGCGGCGGAGATGCCATGCGCGCCGAAGGCTGCCTCGAGCTGCGCCACGGCAGGCATCATGAAGCGAAGCTCCGTGGTCGGAATCGGAGAAGTCGCGCTGCAGATCGAGAAAATCCGCCCCCGGAATATGCCCGGCTTCAAACGTGTGACGCCCGGGGACGGCCAGGTAAGGCTGGTGGCTGCCTTCCGGGGCGGGCTCGAGATAGGTCGTGCAATCGAACAGCCGGAGTTCGGGCCGGTCGAGGATTTCTGCGAGTTCCGCCGACGTGATGAGGTCGTTTTGGTCAGACATGCCCAATCTTCCCTTGTTTGCCCAACGCCGGGACGCGATAACCCTGCTGAAAAGCCGGCGCCCGATGCAAGGCTTGCCCTTTCAATCCGTTCGTTCCTGTCCAATATACCGATTCAGGGGATCGCGTGGCCTTCGGGTCTTGCGCCCCGCTGAGGTGGCCATCTAAGCCGCTGATACCTAAGAGAAAAACGTCCGGCACCGTGAGGGGCGCGCAGCTTTCGCCGTTCCCTTGGTGAATGTCACCAAAACCTGATATTTGAGACCCCCATGAACAAGCCCGTTACCCCGCCGCAGGACGACGTCGCCGGCCCCAAGTCCCGGCACAGAACCACCCAGGTCATAGTCGGCAATGTCGCCGTCGGCGGCGGTGCCCCGATCGTCGTGCAGTCGATGACCAACACCGACACCGCCGATATCGAGGGCACCATTGCCCAGGTCGCGGCGCTGTCACGCGCGGGTTCGGAGATGGTACGGATCACGGTCGATCGCGACGAAGCCGCCGCCGCCGTTCCGCATATCCGCGACGGCTTGCGCAAGCGCGGCATTACCACGCCGCTGATCGGCGATTTCCATTACATCGGCCACAAGCTGTTGGCGGATTATCCGGCTTGCGCCGAGGCGCTCGACAAATACCGCATCAACCCCGGCAATGTCGGCTTCAAGAACAAGCGCGACACGCAGTTCGCCGACATCATCGAGATCGCGAACAAGAACAACAAGGCGGTACGGATCGGCGCCAATTGGGGCTCGCTCGACCAGGAACTGCTCACCAAGCTGATGGACGAGAACACGGCGTCGCCGAATCCGCGCGATGCGCGCGCGGTGACCCGCGAAGCGATGGTGCAGTCGGCGCTTTTGTCCGCCGCCCGGGCCCAAGAACTCGGCATGCCCAAGAACAAGATGATCCTGTCGGCCAAGGTTTCGGCGGTGCAGGACCTGATCGCGGTCTATCAGACGTTGGCGTCGCGGTCGGATTACGCGATCCATCTCGGCCTCACCGAGGCCGGCATGGGATCGAAGGGCATCGTGGCGTCGTCGGCGGCGCTCGGTATTCTCCTGCAAGACGGCATCGGCGATACCATCCGGATTTCGTTGACTCCGGAGCCCGGCGGCGACCGCACGCTGGAGGTTCAGGTCGCGCAGGAATTGCTGCAGACCATGGGCTTCCGCACCTTCGTGCCGCTGGTCGCGGCCTGCCCCGGCTGCGGCCGCACCACCTCGACCACGTTCCAGGAACTGGCGCGTTCGATCCAGGATTTCATCCGCGATGAGATGCCGGGCTGGAAAACGCAATATCCCGGCGTCGAGGAACTCAACGTCGCGGTGATGGGCTGCATCGTCAACGGTCCCGGCGAATCCAAGCATGCCAATATCGGCATCTCGCTGCCCGGCACCGGCGAAACCCCGGCCGCGCCGGTGTTCGTCGACGGCCAGAAATTCCGTACCCTGCGCGGCCCGACCATTGCCGCCGACTTCAAGGCACTGGTGATCGACTACATCGATCAGCGCTACGGCGCCGGCGCCAAGAAACCGGCTGCGACGGTGACGGCGGCGGAGTAGGCGAGGACACGAGGCCAAGGATCGAGACCAAGACACGATCCCGGACAAGGAAGGATCGTGTTTCAGAAGTGGGGGGATGCGCATGAGCTCGCTGTCCGGCAAGCAGGGACCGCGCTACCGGCATGTCGCCGATGACGCCGAGCCCTACGAGACCATCGCCGTTGAAAAGCTCACCCCGATCATCGGCGCCGAGATTTCGGGCGTCGACATCGGCGGGCTGGTCTCCGGGGACGGGCGCTCCAATCGGCAGATGGACGAGATTCACCGCGCGCTCGCCGAAAACCTCGTGATCTTCTTTCGCGACCAGCACATCACGCCGCAGCAGCATCTGGCCTTCGGCCGCAAGTTCGGCGAGCTGCATATTCACCCGGCGGCGCCGCATGAGGGCGACGATCCGGCCCTGATGAAGATCTATGCCGACAAGGATTCACCGCGCGCGAACGGCGAGGGCTGGCACACCGACGTGTCCTGCGACCTCGAGCCGCCGATGGGCTCGATCCTCTACATCAAACAGTGCCCGCCGCGCGGCGGCGACACGCTGTTCGCCAATATGTATGCGGCCTACGACGCGCTGTCGGACCGCATGAAGACCTATCTCGACGGGCTCACCGCGCTGCATGACGGGGAATCGACCTATCGCGGGCTCTACGCCAATTACGGCGTCACCGACCGGCCTTCCTATCCGAGCGCCGAGCATCCGGTGGTGCGCACCCATCCGGTGACGGGCAAGAAGGCGCTCTACGTCAACCGCGGTTTCACCCGCCACGTCATCGGCATCCCCCGCGACGAAAGCGACGCGATGCTGGCCTACCTCTACCAACATGCCGAGAATCCGCTGTTCCAGTGCCGCTTCCGCTGGACCGAGAATGCGATTGCGTTCTGGGACAATCGCTGCGCCCAGCACCGCGCGATGTGGGATTACTGGCCGCACACCCGCGCCGGCACC
This sequence comes from uncultured Alphaproteobacteria bacterium, assembly GCA_963756215.1. Taxonomy (GTDB): domain Bacteria; phylum Pseudomonadota; class Alphaproteobacteria; order Rhizobiales; family Xanthobacteraceae; genus Bradyrhizobium. The sequence continues at coordinate 664,582 of CAVWMY010000013.1, forward strand.
CGCGTCACCGTGAAGGGCGAGCGGCCGGTGTGAGGCTGGCTTGATCAATTTTTGCGCGCGATCACCTCGACCGGCGCGATCCGCCCTTCCTGTATATTGCGGATCATATTCCGGATCTTGTCGGGGGCGTTCCGGCCCATCAGGACATGAAGTCCCAACGCCGGCGGACCGCCGGCCGCCATGGTCTTGGCGCGCAATTGCTCGAAGAAGGCGAGCGCGAAGTCGCGCCGGTTGAGCTCGGCCAGCACCGCAAAGCCGGCGGCCTCGAGCGCTTGCCGATATTGCGCCGGTTCGACCACGAAGCTGGTCGCCGCTGTCGTCGCCCACGGCACCGGGTAGGTGAGTTCGCCGTCGCCAATTTTCATCACGTCGTAGATCCCGAACAGGGCGCGCGGTCGCAGCACCCGGCTAACCTCGGAACAAAGCGCGGCCTTGTCCGCGATATTCATGCCGACATGCATCATGTAAGCGCGGTCGAATGTGCGCTCGGAAAACGGCATCGAAAGCGCGCTGCCTTGATGCAGGTGAACGCGCTCCTGCAGCCCGACCCATCCGCAGAGCGCGCTTCCGGTCTCGACATATTCGGGCGTGAGATCGATGCCGTCGACATGGGGCCCGTAACGGCCGGCGACAAAGCGCGCCGCACCGCCGAGGCCGCATCCGACGTCGAGCACGCGTTTTTCGGCGGTGAGATCCAGCTGATCGAGAAAATGTTCGGAGGCCGCCCGGCCCCCGACATGAAACTCATCGACGGCGGCTAGATCGTCGACGGTGACGGAATCGACAGTCTTGCCGAGCGATACGATCCCGGCGCGAATTGCCGACGTGAGATTGCCATGCGTGTAGTGATCAGAAATATCGCGCTCGGCCGGCATTATCCCCTCCATAACAAAGGTGAGGCAACATTCCAGAGTTCAGCCGCCCTTGACCGCGCCGGCGGTCAGGCCGGCGACGATCTGGCGCTGCGCGAAGAACGTCAGCAGCAGCACCGGCAGCGTGACGATCAGCGCCGCCGCCGCCAGCGGGCCCCAGCTCAGCTGGTCGAACGAGATCATGTTGTAGACCGCGACCGGCAGCGTCCGCGTCTCCCGCCCCGCCAGAACGATTCCGAACACAAAATTATTCCAGGAGAAGATCACCGCGAGGATGAAGGCGACCGCCACGCCCGGCCGCGCGATCGGCAGCGCGACGTGGCGAAAAATCTGCCAGCGGCTGGCGCCGTCGATCAGCGCGGACTCCTCGAGCTCCATCGGCGTGGTCTCGAAATAGCCGATCATGATCCAGATCACGATCGGCACCGTGACCACGAGATGGATGATGATCTGCGGCCACAACGTGCCGAGCAGGCCGAGCCATTGAAACAGGAGAAACAGCGGGATCAGATAGGACAGGCCGGGCGTGATACGGGCGATCAGGATCACGATCGCGGACTTGTGTGCCCGCATCCGGGCCATGCCGTAGCCCGCGGGCACGCCGACCAACAGCGCGAACGCGGTCGCCGCGCCCGTGACGATCAAGCTGTTCATGAAGTAGGTCGAGAAGCGGTTGGAGGCCAGCACCGTGGTGTAGTTGCTCCAGTTGAAATGCTCGGGAATGAAGACCGGCGGGTACGAGGCATTGTCGACCTCGAACTTGACGGAGAGCGACAGCATCCACAGAAAGAACAGCACCGCCGGCGACACGATCACCAGCAGTGCGAAGCCGAGACCTACCTGGCCGAGCAACCGTCGCACCGGATTCATGCGCTGCCTCCGGTGTCGTTCCAGTGCGTGGTCTGGCGCAGCCGAAGCAGGGCGCCCGCCAGCGCCACGATCAGGGCGAAGAACACCACCACGATCGCCGAGGCGTAGCCGACATCGTAGTAAACGAAGGCGACGCTGTAGAGATAGAGGTTGATGGTCTCCGAGGCGGTGCCGGGCCCGCCTTGCGTGATCGCGAAGATGATGTCGAAGCTCTTGACCGCGTCGATCATGCGGATCATGCCTGCGATGAACAGGAACGGCATGATCAGCGGCAGCGAAATGTAGCGGAAGGTCTGCCAGCGAGTGGCGCCGTCGATCTGCGCGCTCTCATAGGGTTCGGTCGGGATCGCGGCCAGCCCGCCGAGCACGATCAGCATCACCAGCGGCGTCCATTGCCAGGTCTCGACCAGCACCAGCGACGGAATAACGGTCGCCGGATGAAACACCCAGAGCTGCGGCGGCAGCCCGACCAGCGACAGCAGATAATTGAGGATGCCCAGTTGCGGATGGAACATCATCGTCCACACCAGCGCGATGGCCACCGGGGTTGCCATCATCGGCAGGATGAACAGGCCGCGCAGCAGGCCCCGCATCGGAAATTTGGCGTGAAACACCACCGCTGCGAACGTGCCGAGCATCAGCGGCAGCACGACCGACAGCGCGGTGTAGAGCAGCGTGTGGCCGATCGATTCGACGAAACGGGCGTCGCTCGGCAGCCGGATGTAATTGGCGAGACCGACGAAGGTCGGCGCCGAGCCGACCTTCCATTCATGCAGGCTCATCCAGATCGTGTAGGCCCACGGGAAGATGATGACGCCGAGCACCACGACGAGTGCCGGCGCGATGAACGGCCAATAGGACGGCGGCTCCCAGCCGCGCAGATCGCGCGCGTCGATATCCGACCGGACTGGATCCGATCCGGCCTGGACCCGTGCTGTTGCGGTTGCTTCGCTCACGCCTTTTCGCTGCGCTCCAGGATCGGACGGAATTGATCGTTCGCCTTCTTCAACTCAGCCGCCGGGTCGGCCCCCGACAGCGTCGCGGTGAGCGCGGCGCCGACAATGTCGCGGAATTCCGCGACCGGCACGATCACGGGAAGGCCGAGCTTGCTGATCTTGGACGAGGCCACCACCGCGTCCAGCCATTCCTGGGTCTTGACGCCCTTGCGCACCGCCTCGTCATTGAGGATCGAGCTGCGGAACGGCACCCCGCCGCCGCTTTGCAGCAGGCGCGCGCCCATGGTCTTCGAGACCGCCCATTGGCAATAGAGATAGGCAGCCTCCTTCTTGGTGCTCGCCTGCGCGATGCCGATGCCGTCGCCATAGGTCGACGAATATTGCCCCTTGGGTCCGGCCGGCACCAGCGCGTAGCCGATCTTGCCGACGACGCGCGAGGCATTGGGGTCCTCGATCGGCGGCGCCCAGCCGTCGGCATCGATCCACATCGCCGCGCGGCCCTGCGTCAGCGAGGCCATCGATTCCATCCAGTTGAAGCCGGCGACACCCGGAGGCGCCGACTTCATCAGGCGCTGATAGGTCTTGGTGGCCTCGATGGCCTCGGGACCGTCGGTCAGGATGTTGCCCTTGTCGTCGAGAAACTCGCCGCCATAGTTGAGAAAGAAATTAGTCCACAGCGCCATATTGGCATTGCGCAGGCCGCGGCCGGTGAAGCCGTAAATGCCGTTGGCGGGATCGTTGAGTTTCTCGGCGGCGACGACCATCTCGTCGAAGGTCTTGGGCAGCGCGACGCCCTTCTTCGCGAACAAGTCCTTGTTCCAGTACAGAATGAAGTAGTCGACGGACCAGGGAAGCGAATGCATTTCGCCCTTGTCGTTCTGGGCGAATTTCAAGCCGCCGGCGGAAAAGTCGCTTACGGTCAGGTCGGGCGTCGTCATCGTCGGATCGTTCATGAAGCCGGTCATGTCGGCGAGCCAGCCGGCCTTGTCGAATTGCCGCTTCTGCACGTGATAGCTGACGTGGACGACGTCGAAGCTCGGCTTGCCCGAGGTAAGTTCGATGACCGCCTTCTGCCGTTGCTGCTGCTCCGGGATGATTTCCGATTCGACCTTGATGCCGGTCAGGTCGGTGAACTCGGATGCATATTTCTGCAGCAGTTCTCCGCGCGGCCCCTTGATGAGATTGGCCTCGAGCGTGGTGCCGGCGTATTTTTTCCACTGCACGTCGGCCGCGTAACTGCGCGATCCCGCAAGGCCGAACACGCCGGCCGCGGCCGTGCCGGCCAGAACGGTGCGGCGAGAAACCAGATTCTTCTTCATCATTGCCTCCCTGGATCGTGTGTTTTGCCGGAACACTAGCATCTGCCAGATTTCTCACAACCCGGTCGTGCGCGGCCGAACGCGCGTTGACGGGCGCCCTCGGCTACGTCAATCTTGGTCAAAAGCAAAAATAAAACCGGAGGACGCCGATGCTCCGCGCCGAGGACAATCAATTCCTGACCGAAAGCGGTGCCGGGACGGGAATGGGCGAATTGCTGCGCCGCTTCTGGCTGCCTGTGCTGTTGTCCGAGGAATTGCCGGAAGCCGACGGTCCGCCGAAGAAGATTGTCGTGATGGGCGAGGAGTTGCTGGCGTTCCGCGACTCGCGCGGCGTGGTCGGCGTGATCGACCAATATTGCCCTCACCGCGGCGCCAATCTCTGGCTCGGCCGCAACGAGGAATGCGGCATCCGCTGCGTCTATCACGGCTGGAAATTCGACACTGACGGCCGCTGCGTCGACATGCCGACTTCATATCCCGATCTCGACGCCAAGGACCTGATCCGCATCAAGTCCTATCCGGTGCGCGAATGGGGCGACATGATCTGGGCCTATATGGGACCAGCGGACCAGGTCCCCGAACTACCCGCGCTGGAGATGGCGCTGGTACCGGCCTCGCACCGCTACGTCTCGAAGAAATGGCAGGACTGCAACTGGGTGCAGGCGCTGGAAGGCTCGATCGATACCGCGCACTTCACCTTCGCGCATCTAAGCTTCGAGAAGGAAGAGAACGAAATCCTCGACATCAAGAAGCATTTCGTCAATCCGATCGCGCGCATGAACGTCGATCATATGCGTTGGATCGCCGAGGATCCGCGCCCGGTCATCAAGATCAACCCGCACGATGCCGGGCTGACGATCGCAGGCGGCCGTCTCACTGGCGGCGACGACATCTATTGGCGCATCGCCCAGTTCCTGATGCCGGTCCATACTTATGCGCCGAGCGCGATGCCGGGCGAAAATATTTTCGGCCAGAGCTTTGTTCCGGTGACCGATACCAATTGCTGGATCTACACCTATGCGTGGAATCCCGAGCGACCGCTGACACAGGCCGAGCGCGACAATTACGATCGTGGCAACGGCGTGATCTCCGAGGTCGACGACAATTACGTGCCGCTGCGCAACAAGTCGAACGATTATCTGATCGACCGCAGGCTGCAGAAAACCAAAAGCTACACCGGCATCAAGGGCGTATCCGAACAGGACGCGGCGGTGCAGGACAGCCAGGGACCGATCGCCGATCGAACCCGCGAGCATCTCGGTCCGACCGATCTCGGTATTATGCACTTCCGCAAGCTGGTGATGGGATGCGCTCGCGCGCTGCAGCGGGGCGAAGCGCCCGCGCATCTCGGGTACCAGCAACGCTACGCGGTGCGGTCGGGCGCCTGCGTGACAAACAAGGCGAAGGATTTGCCCGCGGTCATGGTGGAGCGCTTTGGCGATGAGGTCGGTTACGTCGGGCGCGGCGGTCAAGCGGCGGCGGAGTAGCGGACATCCGTAGTCATCATCAACGAAAGCGGCGATCTCGAATTCGGCGCCGTGTCGATTTCAACGCCGATGATCGCCGGCTACGCGTCTCCGCGGATATGAGGGTCGTTACAGCGGGATCTTGCGAAATTCGCGGTTGGCCAAGCTCGCTTCCTCGAGGTCGAGATCGCGTTCGATATGGCGCCGGGTTTCGTCGGTGATCTTGCCGTCGCGCAGTAGCCGGTGGATGAATTTCCGTTCGGTCGCGATCAATTCCCTCGTCAGGCCTATTCCGGCCGCCGAGACGTCGTCCACTTCGGGATCGAGTGAGTCCGGCAATTGGTTGAGTCGGATCTCATGGCGGGCGCGCAACAGCTTGACCACTTCGTCGGATAGTTCGCGGTCGTCGGTGATGGCATCCAGCGACTCCAGCGCGACGCCGAGCGCCTCTCGCCGCGCCGCGATCTCCGCCTGAAGTTCCGCGACATGTTCGGCTCGCCCGGCCTGTGTGATCCCGAGCCAGCGAACCACCAGCGGCAGGCCGAGTCCCAGTCCGACCAGCGTGATGAAGATGACGCCGAACGAAGCGAACAGGATCAGGTCGCGGAACGGAAATGCTTGCCCGTCCGGCAGCGCGAAAGGCAGCGCCAACGCCGCCGCCAGCGACACCGCGCCCCGCACGCCGGTGAAGGCGATAATGAATGTAGTCTGCCAGCTGGGATACGGATCGCGCTCGCGTAACCGCTTGTTCAAGAACCGCGGCAGATAAGTTACGGGAAATACCCAGGCGAAACGCGCAACGATGATGACCGCGGTGACCAGCGCGGTCACGGACAGGATGTCTCCGAGCGGAAACGCCTTGGATTTTTCGTACAGCAGGCGCATCTGGAAGCCGGTCAGCAGGAACAGCAATCCCTCGATCAGGTAGATCACCAAGTCCCAGAAGAAGATGCCTTGCAGACGCGTCGCCGAGGAAATCAACAACGGCCCGTTCCAACTCATGTAGAGACCGCACGCGACGGTCGCGATCACGCCGGAGCCGCCGAAATGTTCGGGCACCCAATAGGCGACGTAAGGCGTGATCAGCGACAACGTGATCTCGATCTGCGGGTCGCGCGCATGGTGACGCGCCCTGAGGCTGAGCCAGCCGATCGCGGCACCGAACAGCATCTCGCCCACGACGATGGCGACGAAGCTGGCGCCCGCCTCCGGAAACGAGAACAGGCCGGTCGAGATCGCCACCACCGTGAAACGATACAGGATCAGCGCGGTGGCATCGTTGGCCAACCCTTCGCCCTCGAGAATGACGAGTATCCGCCGCGGGAGGCCGAGCTTACGGGCAATTGCCAGCGGCGCTACCACGTCCGGTGGCGCTACAATGGCGCCGAGCAGGAAACCCGAATTCCAGGGCAGCCCGATCAGGTAGTGAGTCGCGGCGGCGACCATGAAGGCCGTGAAAATCACGCAGCCGACCGCCAGCAGGATGATCGGACGCAAGTTGAACTTGAATTCGCGCCAGCTCATGGCCACGCTGGCCGAATAGATCAGCGGCGGCAGCACCATCAGCAGCACCAGCTCGGGCGGCAACTCCAGCGAAGGCATTCCCGGCACGAAGGCGAGGGCGATGCCCACCACCAACAGCAGGATCGCGGGCGCGATATCGATTCGCCGGGCCAGCAGCGCGGTGCCCGCCAGCACCGCGAGCAGAATCAGGAATATCTGGAAGATGGCTGCCACGCCCTCAGCGTCCCCTCTTCGCCCGGCGCTTACGCGCGCAAATCGAAGCGATAGGACTTGGAGACGATCCGCCAGCCGTCGGTGAGTTTCATCGCCACCAGGTAGTCCGTGAAATAGCGCGGCGGCAATTGGCAGCGCACCTTGACGAACGCGGTGGATTCATCGGAGCGGTCGATGGTCACGATGAAATCCTCGCGCGGCTTGCCCGCGGACTTGGCGGAGGGCCGCTTGCGCACATGATCCTGCCAGTCGGGCACGGTAAGGACCTGCAACTCGCCTTTTTCTACCCAGCGCAGATCGGCGGAGGGGTGGAAGGCCGCGCCGAGCTTGTCGGCATCGCCTTCGTAAAGGGCGTCAAAATAGAGATTAACGACTGCCTCGACACTTGAACGGTCGTAAGTCACGCTCTGTTCTCCCGCGTTGCATTGTGCCTTCGATCTTGGCCACAAAAAATGCGATTGGCAAAGTGCGAACTGAAACTGGTTCCGACGGACTCATGACAAGACTCGACCCCGGAACGGCCGAGGTCGTAAGGCCAGCGCATCCGAATTCGGAGATCGGCTCAAATCGTTTGCGATCGACGCATCGTCAGATTGCGCTTGCGGCGATGTTGACCATCAGAGCGACCAGCGCCGTGTTGTAGATAAACGAGATGATGCCGTGCACGGTCGCGGTACGGCGGATGATCTTGTCGGTGATGCCGACGTCGGAAACCTGAGCGGTCATGCCGATCACGAACGAAAAATACACGAAATCCCAATAGTCGGGCTTTTCCTGCTGGTCGCCACTGGGAAACTGCAGTCCTCCCGGCTTGGCGCCGCGGTAGAATTCGTGTGCGTAGTGCAATGCAAAGGTGGTGTGGATGGTCGCCCACGACAGCGCGATGGTCCCGGTCGCCAGCGCCAAGGCCCCGGTCGTGTGGTGCGATGTGCCGAGTTCGGACACGATCGCGGCGATGCTGGCAAAGGCGCCCAGCGCCGTCACCAGCAGGATCAGAAACCGGCCGTCATCTTGCAGGATTGCGTTGCGCCGGATATGCGCGAATCCGCCGCGCACCACCATCGTGTAGACAAGCAGCAGATACAGCGCGATGCAGATATCCCAGCCGATCAGCAGGCGCGTGACCAGCCGCAACTGGTCAGGAAGCAGGAAGAACGTCAGGATACCGGTGGCGACGGCGAAGAACGTACGCGGCCGGCCGTAGAGCAGCCGAACCGGCCTGGCCATCGTCCGGAAGCGAAGCAGAACCGGATCTTCGCCTTCCTTGCCTGGCATCGCCGCCTTCAGTTCTTGCGGTCGGCGACGAATCGCGCGGTGGCGCGCAGCACCTCGCCCTTCGGACCGAAGATCGAGAGCGCGGTGTCGGCGCGGGCCAGCAGGTCGCGCACGCGTTGCTTGGCGCCGTCGATCCCGAGTTGCGTGACGAAGGTGGTCTTGCCCAGCGCCGCGTCCTGGCCGGTCTGCTTGCCCAGCGCCGCAGCGTCGCCTTCGACGTCGAGCAGATCGTCGGCGATCTGGAAGGCTTCGCCCAGCGCACGTCCGTAATTCTCGAGCGCCTCGTATTCCCTGGGAGAAGACTGCCCGAGGATCGCGCCGGCGATGCAGCCGAAGCGCAACAGCGCCCCTGTCTTCATCTGCTGCAGGCGCGCCACGTCGACAGGCTCCCGGTCGCCGAACCGACCCTCGCCGGCGAGGTCTAGAATCTGGCCGCCGACCATGCCGCCGATGCCCGCCGCGCGCGCCAGCGCACGGGTCAGCAAGAGGCGCACAGTGGCATCCTTGTGGATTTCGTCCCGGGTGATGATGTCGAACGCCAGCGTCAGCAGCCCGTCGCCGGCCAGGATCGCCGTGGCGTCGTCGGTCTTCTTGTGCAGCGTGGGCCGGCCGCGACGCAGATCGCTGTTGTCCATCGCCGGCAGATCGTCATGGATCAGCGAGTAGCAGTGGATGCATTCGAGCGCCGCGCCGGCGAGCAGCGCGGCCTCGCGCGGCACCCCGAATACGGCGGAACTCTCGACCACCAGGAACGGCCGCAGCCGCTTGCCGCCGGCAAGCGATGAATAGCGCATGGCCTCGATCAACCGCTTGGGGCGCGCGGTCTCGTCGGGCAAGACCGCATCGGACAAAAGCCGTGCGAGCAGGGCCTCGGTGTCCTCGGCGGTCCGATCCAATCGCTTGGAAAAGTCCGATAATGCAGTGCCGGTCGTCATCAAAAATAGCTCCAGATCAATTTGGCCGGACAATCGGTTATGGCACCGGCTTCGTCAATTCCAGTGCGCCGGCGGGGTCGGCAAAAGTGGAAGCCGAGCAGTTCCGGGCCGGTAGCGCCTTAAAAGCGCTGGAAAAACTGGCGATTCTCACGGAGATTTCACTCCGGCCCGGCCCATGGGGGGAACCGCGCTGAACCGGAAATACCGGATTTGCGCATCGTCCGAAATTTATTGCTGATCTTGCTGGCGATACTGTTGCTGCCCTATTTGCTGGCCCCGCTGTATCGCATCGGCCATCCGGTTTCGACCCTGATGGCCTGGCGCTGGCTGACCGGGGCGCCGGTGTCACGGCAATGGGTCGGCTTCAGCGCGATTTCGCCGTCGCTGCCGCGTTCCGTGGTCGCCTCTGAGGATGCGAAATTCTGCAGCCATCACGGCGTCGATTGGGGCGCGCTCCGCGACGTGATCGACGACGCGGAGGAGGGGGAGGTGGCCCGGGGCGGTTCGACCATTACCCAGCAAGTCGCAAAAAATCTGTTCCTGTGGCCGGGCCGCAGCATCGTCCGCAAGGCATTGGAGCTGCCACTGGCGCTGTGGATCGATTGGGTGTTGCCCAAGCAGCGGATATTGGAGATCTACCTCAATGTCGCGGAACTGGGGCCGTCGGGGCAGTTCGGCGCCGAAGCCGGCGCCAGCTACGCGTTCGGGCATCCGGCCTCGAGCCTGTCGCCGCGCGAGGCGGCGTTGCTGGCGGCGATCCTCCCCAATCCGGTCAAGCGCAGCGCCCGCAACCCGGGCCCCGGTGTGCGCCGCCTGGCCGGGACCTACATGGCGCGGGCCCAGGCTACGGAATTGCAGCGTTGCTGGCACGAAAATCGCGCTTTTTGAGCCGGTTTTGGACGATATGGCGCAGACAACCGCTAGCCTTGCGCGTTTGCATCCTCTATAAGCGCGGCCTTGTCGGCATCTCAGCCCGCACCGGAAGCGTGGGGCTGTCCGGTTACGGACGATGCCCTGCGAACAACACCCCTAGAGGACACCGAAATGGCCGTTCCCAAAAGAAAAACATCGCCATCGCGGCGTGGCATGCGCCGTTCGGCCGATGCCTTGAAGAAGCCGACCTATGTCGAGGACAAGGACTCCGGCGAATTGCGCCGCCCCCATCACCTCGATTTGAAAACCGGCATGTACAAGGGCCGGCAGGTGCTGAAGGCCAAGAAAGAGGCCTGATACAACGGGCATGCCTGGCCCCTGCTTTGCGGGCCCAAATCTGCGGCATGGCGGGACGCTACGCGCAGCGGGATGCGATCGGTAACGCTTGCCTGAATTCGGCCAGCGGGTGGGTCAAGACGGTTCCCGCGGCGAGCGTTTGCGGTTAATCCAGCTGACCTTAGGGATTGGCTGGAGAGCGCGCTGATTCTCCCGCTCGAAGAGAAGGTCTCGCCGATGATGGTCGGTTTTCCGCTGCTTCTGATACCGGTCGCGATCTACAACATCATCGTCTTTTTGATGCCCGGCGTATCCTTCGTCGATCCCGTGGCGAAGCTGACCTTGATGTCCGGGGACACGTGGCAACTGACGCTGAGCGATATCCTGCTGGCGCTTGGCATCCTGATGCTGTTGTTCGAGGTCATCAAGGGCGCCCGACCCGGTGCGAAATATCTCACCGATCACCTGTTGTCGCTGATCATCTTCGGCTGCGCCGCCGCCGAGTTTCTGTTGTGGCCCCGGTTCGGCAATTCGACCTACTTCCTGCTGGCACTGCTGACGCTGGTGGACTTTCTCTCGGGTGTTGCGCTCCGAGCGCGGCGACGCGTGGCGGTCGCGCCGGCCGCCGCGGTCTCCAAGAAAGGCGCCAGAAAGGCTGAACCGCCGGCAACCGAACCCCAGTTCGAGCCCGTAGCGGTGCCGCCGGCTCCGGCCGCTGCGTCAGTTGCCGAATCCGTGCTGCTGGATCGCCCGCAACCCGGGATCTCGGCTGGCGCAGCATCGCCGGAAGTGCCGTCGCCGGGGCTGCAGACGGGCCACGAACCACCGCCGGCCGCGCCGCGCGTCTGAGACGCAGGGCATTATTGGACGGCTCACAGCTTCGTGCGAGGGCCGGGCGAGCAAAATAAACGCCGGCGAGTGATCCGAGCCGGGCTGGCGCTAGACGATTTGCCGCGCTCGAAGGCCGGCGGGTTCGTTACGTTGCTGGTTCGCCTTGTAGGCACTATCAGCGTCGCACAGGGCCGCCCGACGCAGACTGCGGGTCTGCGGCGCCTGTTCCTTGGTCGCGATCAGGTGCGTGACGAAAATGGCGTTGGGCGGCGTCAGTGCGTGGCTCGGCATTGACCAATGCGCCGTCTCGACCATGGGCACCAGCGCCACAGAGGCGGGCTTCGCCTCTGTGGCGGCACCATCATCTGCGGTCTGCTGCGCCGGGTCGTGCTTTGGCATCGAAAATCCGATCTCGGGTGATCTGTTTCACAACGGGACGTTCAAGCGGCCCGTATTCTGTTGTCGCAAGGGCTATGCCGAAGCCTCAACCTTCGTTCCCCGTTACCACTTGGGATGGTTTCCGGATTATTTATGGGTTACCGGCCAAATAGGACCTATTCTGTGGCCGGGAATCACTTCCGGCGGTGTGCCGAAACGAGGCGACTGTGACACTGGCCCCTCCGCAAGCTTCCACGATTCTCGCGTTGCTCGGCCAAGCCGCATTCGTCTGGGACACCGTAACCGACGCCATGCTCTGGAGCGATCATGCCGCGTCGGTTTTCCCCGACATACCGGCGGAAGCGCGGGCCAGCGGCGCCGCGTTTGCCAGGCTGATCGAGCCGGCGCGCTCAATCCGGACCGACGCGCTCAGCCCTTCGCCGCTCGCTCGCAGCAACAATGGCGCACCCTACCGGATCGAATACGGTGTGCGGGCGAGCACCTCCGCCCCCGTAATCTGGATCGAGGAGACCGGCACCTGGTTCGCCGATGCCGAAGGCAGGCCGGTCCGCGTACAAGGCGTGGTTCGCCTCAACAACGAACGCCACGCGCGCGACGAGCAACTTCTGAAGCTCTCCCGCCATGACCCGCTGACCGGCGAGCTCAATCGCACATATCTCATTGCCTCGCTGGCCGAGGCGATCGAGGAGGTGACGCGTTTCCGCTCGTCCTCCGCCTTCATGCTGATCGGGATCGATCATCTCGCCCGCATCAACGACGCCTTTGGTTTCGATGTAGCCGACGCGGTGATTTCGGTCGTGGCGGCCCGCGTGCGAGCGCGGTTGCGCGCCGGTGATGTGCTCGGCCGTTTTTCCGGCAACAAGTTCGGGCTGATCCTGAAGAACTGCAGCGTCGACGACATGAATGTCGCAGCCGAACGTTTTCTCGCCGGCATCCGCGATGAGGTGGTGCCGACCAAATCCGGTCCGGTCTCCGTCACCGCTTCGATCGGCGCCGTCAGCGTGCCGCGCCACGCGCGCAGTGCCGATGAGGCGGTAAACCGCGCGCAGGAAAGTCTCGACATGGCGAAGCGGCGCCGCGCCGGATCGTTTTCGCTGTGGCGGCCGAATGCCGAGCGCGACGCCCAGCGTCGCATCAACATCCGCGTCACCGACGAAATCGTCACCGCATTGAACGAGCAGCGGATCGTGATGGCGTTCGAGCCGGTGGTGCAGGCGCGCTCGCGCGCGGCGGCATTCTATGAGTGCCTGGTCCGCATGGAGCGGGATAACGGCCAGATTTTGCTGGCACCCGACGTCGTTCCGGTTGCCGAACGTCTCGGCCTGATACGGCTGGTGGATCACCGCGTGCTCGAACTCGTGATCGCCGAACTGGCGGCCTCACCCGAGGTGCAGCTCAGTCTCAATATCTCGCCCGACACCACGATGGATCCGGATTGGTGGGCCTCGATCGAATCGCTGATGCACGCGCATCCCGGCGTCGGCGAGCGGTTGATCGTCGAGATCACCGAGACCGTCGCGATCCAGGATATCGAGGACGTCAGCGGTTTCGTCACCCGGCTGAAAAACTACGGCAGCCGGATTGCGATCGACGATTTCGGCGCCGGCTACACCTCGTTCCGGAATCTGCGCAAGCTTGGCGTCGATATCGTCAAGATCGACGGCGCCTTTGTGCAGAACATCGCCCGTTCGGTCGACGATCGCGCCTTTGTGCAGACGCTGATCGATCTGGCGCGGCGGCTGGAGATCAAGACGGTCGCAGAATGGGTTCAGGACGATGAATCGGCGGCCATGCTCAGCGACTGGGGCTGCGATTATATCCAGGGCCAGCTGATCGGGCTCGCATCATCGAAACGCCCCTGGGATACGTCGGTCGAGACGGGCTTGCCGGCGGCGGGTTGATCGGTTTTCAAGTTGGGCGGGCAAGCCGCGTCAGGTTTTTGCGCGGCGCGGCAATTCGGGGAAAAGCCATCGTCTCTCCCCGCATGGTTCCCGCGCGGGGACGGCCAACGTCAAGCCGACATCGCGGAGACCATCAGGTGCGCGCCCGTCAGGCCAATGAGTCCGGCTTCACTCGCTCTTGGTCTCTTTCGACATCCGGTCGAGACGATCCTGCATTTCCTTCATCTGACGGCGAAGGTCGTCCATGTTGCCGTTTTCGACGACGACCGGCTCCGGGGCTTTTTCAGACTCGACCGGGACCGAACTGCCGCCGCGCGGCGGCACGAACGGCTTGAACATCGAAAACGTCTGCTGAAACAATTCCATGTTGCGGCGGACGTGCTCTTCGAGCGGCGCGAACGGCGTTCCACTGAATGTCGTTGTCAGCTGCTTGCGGAATTTTTCCTGCTCGCGCGTCAGTGTGTCGATCGACTGCTCGAGATATTTCGGCACCACCATCTGCATGCTGTCGCCGTAGAAACGGATCAGCTGGCGCAGGAATGTGGTCGGCAGTAAATTCTGGCCTGCCTTGTTTTCCTGTTCGAAGATGATTTGCGCCAACACCGAGCGCGTAATGTCGTCGCCGGTCTTGGCGTCATAGACGAGGAAGTCCTCGCCGTCCTTCACCATCGCCGCGAGATCCTCGAGCGTAACATAGGTACTGGTACCGGTATTATAGAGCCGCCGGTTCGCGTATTTCTTGATCGTGGTAGGTTGGTCTGATTTCGCCATTGGCTCACACATGCACACCGAGGACGGGAACCCGACGGCATCGCCGACGGGCAGACGAGCAACGCAACGCAGCAAAGTAAGCATTTTCAATGGGGTTCGGCTACCGTTTTGTGCAGCACAGGGTTAATCCCAAGGCATAAGGCGACGCGGCTGCGCGTTTTCCGATCGCTGACCGATTGACACTTCACGGTTGGGTTAACAGGATGGGTGGGAGTGACAGGTCCGCCATCCGGCCGCCCCGCCATCCCATTTCTCAAGCCCAGGAGATGTCCATGTCCGACGATGTCGTCATCGTCAGCGCCGCCCGCACCCCGGTCGGCAGTTTCAACGGTGCTTTCGCAACCATGCCGGCCCACGATCTCGGCGCCGTCGCCATCAAGGCCGCGCTCGAGCGCGCCGGTATCGAGCCGGCGCGGGTGTCAGAAGTCATCATGGGGCAGATTCTGACGGCGGCTCAGGGGCAGAACCCCGCCCGTCAGGCCTCGATCGCCGCCGGCATTCCGGTGGAAAGCCCCGCGTGGGGCGTCAATCAGCTCTGCGGTTCGGGTCTGCGTACGGTAGCGCTAGGCTACCAGGCCTTGCTCAACGGCAACTCCGAAATCGTCGTCGCGGGCGGTCAGGAATCCATGAGCATGGCCCCGCATGCGCAATACCTGCGTGGCGGCGTCAAGATGGGCGGCCTCGAGCTCGTCGACACCATGATCAAGGACGGCCTGTGGGACGCCTTCAACGGCTACCATATGGGTAACACCGCCGAGAACGTCGCCCGGCAATATCAGATCACGCGTTCGCAGCAGGACGAGTTCGCCGTCCACTCGCAGAACAAGGCCGAGGCGGCGCAAAAGGCCGGCAACTTCAAGGACGAGATCGTCCCGGTGACCGTCAAGTCGCGCAAGGGCGACATCATCGTCAGCGACGACGAATATCCGCGCCATGGCGCGACGCTCGATGCGATGGCCAAGCTCAAGCCGGCGTTCGAGAAGGACGGCACCGTGACCGCGGGCAGCGCGTCGGGCATCAATGACGGCGCGGCTGCCGTGGTGCTGATGACCGCCAAGCAGGCGGCGAAGGAGGGCCGAAAGGTGCTCGGCCGTATCGTGTCCTGGGGCCAGGCCGGCGTCGACCCCAAGATCATGGGCACCGGACCGATCCCGGCCTCCCGCGCGGCGTTGAAGAAAGCCGGCTGGAGTATCGGCGACCTCGATCTGATCGAGGCCAATGAAGCCTTTGCCGCGCAAGCTTGCGCCGTCAACAAGGACCTCGGCTGGGATACCAGCAAGGTCAACGTCAACGGCGGTGCGATCGCGATCGGTCACCCGGTCGGAGCCTCCGGCGCGCGCGTGCTGGTGACGCTGCTGCACGCAATGCAGAAGCGCGACGCGAAGAAGGGCCTTGCCACCCTGTGCATCGGCGGCGGCATGGGCATCGCGATGTGCATTGCACGCGATTGAACAAGAGGCAGCGGAGTGAGTTAGCTGATGAAAAGATTATCTGTTAACTTCGGCTGACGCTGATACAAAATAACGAAGTGCCCGGTCTCGCGCCGGGCATTTTTATCTCGAAGACGTGTGAAGCACCTAAGTAATTCCGGTTTATAAAAAGATTACCGAGGAGGATTCGACATGGCACGTGTTGCATTGGTTACGGGGGGGACGCGCGGAATTGGCGCGTCGATCAGCAAGGCTTTGACGGCCGCAGGCTACAAGGTTGCGGCGAGCTACGCCGGCAACGATGCGGCCGCGGAGAAGTTCAAGGCTGAGACAAGCATTCCCGTATATAAATGGGACGTAAGCTCTTTCGACGGTTGCGCCGAAGGCGTCAAGAAAGTCGAGTCCGAACTCGGTCCGGTCGATGTTCTCGTCAACAACGCGGGCATCACCAAGGATACCGCCTTTCACAAGATGACGGCCGATCAATGGAACGCCGTCATCAACACCAACCTCGGCTCGCTGTTCAACATGACGCGTCAGGTGATCGAGGGCATGCGCTCCCGGAAATTCGGCCGCGTCATTAATATCTCGTCGATCAATGGCCAGAAAGGCCAGTTCGGCCAAGTCAACTATTCGGCGGCCAAGGCCGGCGACATCGGCTTCACCAAGGCGCTCGCTTTGGAGAATGCCAAGATCGGCATTACCGTGAACGCGATCTGTCCCGGTTACATCAACACCGAGATGGTCCAGGCGGTGCCGAAGGATGTGCTGGAGAAGAGCATCATTCCCCAGATCCCGGCCAGTCGTCTGGGTGAGCCGGAAGAGATCGCGCGCGCGGTGGTTTTCCTGGCGGCGGATGACGCCGGCTTCATCACGGGATCGACCCTGACCATCAATGGCGGCCAGTATCAAACGTGATGACGTGACGCTTCATTCCGGGGCCGCGCCTCCTGGCGTGGATCCGGAATGAACTCCGATATGCGATTGCGCGTCGGGGCAATGACGGGTTCGATGACGCCGCGCACCGCTACGCTGATCGGATTGACCGCGATCCTGATGTGGTCGCTGTTGGCTGTGCTGACGGTGGCCAGCGGCAGAATCCCGGCATTTCAACTCGCAGCCATGACGTTCGCGATTGGCGCGCTGGTGGGATTTCTGACCTGGGTCGGGCGACCCGAAGCGGTCGGCGCGTTGCGGCAGCCGCCATTGGCCTGGATCGTCGGCGTCGGCGGTCTGTTCGGATATCATGCACTGTACTTCCTGGCGCTGCGCTTTGCGCCTCCGGCCGAGGCGGGCCTCCTGAACTATCTCTGGCCGCTTTTGATCGTGCTGTTTTCGGCGCTGCTGCCGGGCGAGCGGCTGGCCCCGCATCATGTGGTCGGCGCGCTGCTCGGGCTGGCCGGCACCGCGCTATTGTTTGCGGGCAGTCGCGGTCACGGCTTTGCGCCTGGTCAGGTCCCCGGATTGATCGCGGCCTTTGTCGCCGCGTTCGTGTGGGCGGCCTATTCGGTGATGTCGCGCCGGCTCCAGTCGGTGCCGACTGATGCGGTGGCGGGCTTCTGTCTGGTGACCGCGTTGCTTGCGGCGGCGGTGCACGGAATTGTCGAGACGACGGTCTGGCCGGAGACGTTGATGCAATGGCTCGCGGTGCTGGCGCTCGGGGTCGGCCCGGTCGGAGCGGCGTTTTACGCCTGGGATATCGGCATGAAACGCGGTGATATCCGTGTGCTGGGGGCCGCGTCCTATGCGACGCCGCTGCTCTCGACCGGATTCCTGATTCTGGCGGGCTTCGCGCAGCCAAGCGCCGGCATAGCCCTTGCCGCGTTGCTGATCGCCGTTGGAGGACTGATCGCGGCCAGGGACATGATTTGGAAGCGCTGAGCCGCTCGTGTTTGCTCTCAGAATTTGTTCTTGCGCTCGCGCAATTCGCCGAATAGCTCGGCGCCGCTCGCGCCCTTCATCCGCAGACTGGCAGCGACCGCAGGCTCGTCGGCGCGCAGGAACACATTGGTCTTCTTCTCGTTGCCGAGCGTTACCGGAATGGTCGGCTGATTGGCGGCGCGCAGCCGGGTCACTTCCTCAGCCCGCGCCTTGAGGTCCGCATTGTCCGGCTCGACCGTCAGCGCGAACTTGATATTCGCCGCGGTATATTCGTGGCCGCAGTAAAGCTTGAAGTCGTCGGGCAGCACGCGCAGCTTCAACAGCGAGTCCCACATCATCGGATAATTGCCTTCGGCCACCCGTCCGCAGCCGACCGAGAACAGGGTGTCGGCGGCGAACAGGGCCTTCTCGTTGTCGAAGACATAACTGACATGGTCGAGCGTGTGGCCCGGCGTTTCCAGCACGCGCGTCAACAGGCTGCCAACCTTCACGACGTCGCCTTGGGCGGCACGCAGGTCTACATTCGCGATTTTCGTCGTCTTGTCATGGGGCGCGACGACCCGGCATCGGTATTTCTGTTTCAGCTCCGCGACGCCGCCGACGTGGTCCTCGTGATGATGCGTGATCAGGATATCCGTCAGCGTCCAGCCTTCGCGCTCCAGCGCGGCGATGATCGGGGCGGCTTCGGGCGCGTCGATCGAGGCAGTCGCCTTGGTGGCGGGGTCGTGGACCAGGTAACCGAAATTGTCGGTAAGGCAGGGGAAAACGCGGATTTCGGCGGCCATGATATCTCCATCGTCCGGCTGCGGCGCCAGCCGCATATACTCCGGAATTATGGCGTTAACGCCAATTGTGCAAGGCGATATTCGAAGCGCCGAAGCGCCGGACGCCGTGTTAGATTGGAATTTATGACCATCGACGTGATCGATCTCCGTGACTTCTATTCGCAGCGCCTAGGTATTGTGGCGCGGCGGCTGATCAATCGCGGCATCCGGGAGCGGTGGCCGAATGCGCAAGGCCAGCGGGTGCTCGGCCTCGGCTATACCACGCCCTATCTCGGGTTGTTTCGCGAAGACAGCGAGCGTTGCATCGCGTTCATGCCGGCGGCGCAGGGCGTGTTGAAATGGCCGAGCGAACGGCCGACGCTGTCAACGCTGGTTGACGAATTTTCGCTGCCGCTGCCCGATGCCGCCGTCGACCGCATCCTGCTGGTCCATGCGCTGGAGATGTCCGACGATCCCGAGGGCTTGCTGCGTGAGGTGTGGCGGGTGCTGGCGCCGTCCGGCCGAATGGTCGCCGTGATTCCGAATCGGCGCGGGGTATGGACGCGTACCGACGCCACCCCGTTCGGTCACGGCCGGCCTTATTCGCGTTCGCAGATCACACAATTGTTGCGGCAGGCCTGGTTCACGCCGACGGCGTGGGGTGAAGCGCTGTTCGTGCCGCCGGTCGCAGGCGGCTGGTTCCTCCGTTCGGCGATCGCGTGGGAACGCGCTGGTGCAGCGCTGTCGCTGCCGTTCGCCGGCGTACATATTGTGGAGGCGACCAAGCAGGTCTACCGCGCGATCCCGGCGCATCGCGAACGCACACGGCTGATCCCGGCGCTGCGGCGGCCGGTATTGGTGCCGTCGTCATTGCAGCGGTAAGGCGGTCAGAACTCTCGAACGCGGAGCGTTTGTCTGAAGGTCGCGCTCAGATTCAGATGATGAGATCGACGACGCGAAGAAAAATCATCGCGCCTAACGGCATCATTCATTGCCCGGATTGAAATCGTCACCCGGCGTCGCCGGTGCGGCGGCCACGCCTTCGGGGCGCGGGTTGTGCGGGCGACGGCGGCGGCGCGGCGGAAAGCGCTCGCCACCATTGCCCTCAAAGCCGCCGGATCCGCCGTTGCCACCGCCGCCATTGATCTGCGGCTGCGGCCCGGTGATGAACGACGGCAGCCGATCGACTCCGACGTCCGGCATCGCCGGCTGCGGCTGTGGTTGCGGCGGCTGTGGCTGAAACTGCGGCTGCTGCCGATGGTCGCGATTGTGGTTGTGCTCGCGAGGCTGGTGCTGGTCGCGGTCGCGGGGCGGATAAGGCTGGTTATCGCGCTGATGGTTGTCGCGCGGCACGAAGGGCTGCTGCTGCGCCGGAACGAAACCGGGCTCTTGCCCGAAGTTCGAAAAATTCTCGCTCTCGTCGTCACCGTCCTCCGAAGTCATTTCATTCTCGGGGCGCGGTTGCGGCTGGTTCTGGCGGAATTGTTCCTGGGCGGCGGCGATCAGGCGAAAGTAATGCTCAGCGTGCTGATAGTAGTTCTCGGAGGCAACCGGATCGCCGGAGGAGCGCGCGTCTCGCGCCAGCTGCACATACTTTTCAGCGACGTGTGATGCGGTGCCTCGGATCTTGATATCGGGCCCGTTGGACTCGAACACCCGCGTCATCGGGTTCTGGCCGCGCCGGTTATTATTATTGTTGTTATTATTATTGTTATTCCGGTTACGCATCCGCTTGTTGTTCTGACCGTTTCTCATGTCTCGCCTTTATTCCAGCCGTGAAATTACCAGCCGTGAGGTTAAACGCCCTGAATTGTCGGTATCGTGATCGCTTCGCCCGATGCAGTACGCATCTCACGCGCCACCGCTACGCAGTTTGGTTTCACACCAATCTTGCCAAACGTCGCGGTTAACAAAAACGCGTTCCCCAGCAATCCAGTGCACGCCGCCGGCTGCGCCAATTCAATCAGCCTGCCAAGACGAGCACAGGTCTATCGCATGAGTTTTTAGGCGCAATATCAGGCTTTCGTTCGCTTTGCGGTCAACGGCGGCGCAGCCCTCTAAAGCCTATCGCGCTCAATTTGACCTGCGTTTTTGGAACCTTTCACTCGGGACGGGCTCTCGCTGTGAGAACGCTGGCCTCCACCCGTATCAGCTACGGGGCCAGCACCCTGGACCGATGTTGTACATGGAAGGTAGTCGCTCCCGCAGGATATTCCAAGTGGTTTTTTTGCCTCCCAATCGGGCTTTATGTGGGCAATTTCAGACCCCCCACCGCCCGCCGGATCCCGGCCAGATCGGCCCTCGGCGGCCCTGTCCGCGTTAACCCTGCCGCCGCCATCAGCGCCTCGATCGCGTGGCTTTGATCGTGACCTGCCTCCACGACCAGCGCGCCGCCAGGCGCCAGCAGTTCGGCAGCTTGGGGAATCAAGGCCCGATACGCATCGAGGCCGTCGGCGCCGCCGTCCAGCGCCCGATGCGGATCGTGGTCACGAACTTCGGATGCGAGACCTTTGATATCGCCCGAACGAATATAAGGAGGATTCGATACGATCAGGTCGAAGGCCCCCGACAACGCCGTCGCATAATCGCACGCGACAAAGGTGGCGCGATCGGCAAACCCGAGATCGACCGCGTTGCGGCGTGCGGTCGATAGTGCGGCCGCGCTGATATCGGTGCCCACCCCGTCCGCGTCAGGAAGTTCTGATAATAACGCCAGCAGAATCGCGCCGGAGCCGGTGCCGATATCGGCAAGGCGTGATCGCCGATCGAGGCTTGGCGCGCCCCGCCGCATCATGAGCGCCAGTTCGACCACGGTTTCGGTGTCGGGTCTCGGTATCAACGTCGCCGCGGAAAGCTGCAGCGGGAGCCCCCAGAATTCCTTGCGGCCGAGAATGCGAGCGATCGGCTCGCCGGCCAGCCGACGTCGTGCCATCGCTTCAAGTCGCGCGGCCTCGTCGTCGCTGATCGGGCGCGCCGCCGCTGCTATCATGCCGGTCAAGTCCAGGCCGAGCAGATGGCCGACTAGAATCCGCGCGTCGAGTCCGGCTGAATTGATCGCATTGGTCCGAAACTGCTCCGCCAGTTTCCGGCGCGCGGCGTCGACCGTCAGCCCGGCCAAAGGACTTCTCACCCGGCATTTCCACTGTCGGCGAATCGCCACCTTCCGGTCGCACTCACGCCGCCGCTCCCTGGGCGGCGAGCTGCGCGGCCTGATGCTCAGTCGTCAACGCGTCGATCAGCTCGCCCAGCGCTTCGCCCGCGATCACCTGCGGCAGCTTGTAGAGCGTCAGGTTGATGCGATGATCGGTGACGCGCCCTTGGGGAAAGTTGTAGGTGCGGATGCGCTCGGAACGGTCGCCAGAGCCGACCTTCTCGCGCCGTTCGGCCGAGCGCGCCGCGTCGATGCGCCGGCGTTCGGCGTCATAGATGCGCGATCGCAGAATGTTCATCGCCGAGGCGCGATTCTTGTGCTGCGAGCGGCTGTCTTGCATCATGACAACGATACCGGTCGGAATATGTGTAATTCGGATCGCCGATTCGGTCTTGTTGACGTGCTGGCCACCGGCGCCTTGGGCGCGCATGGTTTCGATTCGCAGGTCGTCGCTCTTTATATCGACATCGACGTCTTCGACCTCGGGCAATACTGCGACCGTCGCCGCCGAGGTGTGAACGCGGCCCTGCGTCTCGGTGTCGGGCACGCGCTGCACGCGGTGCGCGCCGGATTCGAATTTCAGCTTGGCGAATGCGCCGCGGCCGCGCACCTCCGCGATGATTTCCTTGTATCCGCCCATGGTGCCTTCGCTGGCGGAGATGACCTCGACCTTCCAGCCCTGCAGGCCGGCGAAGCGCTCATACATCCGGAACAAATCGCCCGCGAACAAGGAGGCTTCGTCACCGCCGGTGCCGGCGCGGATTTCCAGCATCACGTTACGATCGTCCATCGCGTCCTTCGGCAGCAGCGCGACGCGAATCTCCTGCGCCAATTCGAGGCTGCGGGCGGCGAGCGTCTCACGCTCGGCTTCCGCCATCGCGCGCATCTCGGGGTCGGTCGCTGGATCGGAGATCAATGAGTCGATTCCCGCCATCTCGGCATTGGCGGCGCGATAGGCCTTTACCGCGTCGATCAGCGGATTGAGCTCGGCGAGCTCGCGGGTGATCCGCACATAGTTCTCCGAGCTCAGCTGGCTCATCAATTCGGCCTCAAGCGAGGCGTGGTGCGCCAGTAGAATATCAAGTTTGGCTTCAGGGAGCATCGACATGGTTTGGTCTCGAATTGCGAACAGGGGCGTAATAACGGCAAGATGTGCCGCTATAACGAGAGCCCCTCGGCGCCGGCGAATTCGATCAGCTTTTCGCGGATCGATACGCTGCCGGACGGCGCATCAAGCAGCGGCATGATCATCGCTTCGGCCTTCTTGGCGTCGAGATCGAGGATCAGCGATTTGACCGGGCCGTGGCCGGTGGCCGACAGCGAAAGCGAACGATAGCCCAATGCGATCAGCGCCAGCGCGCCGATCGGCTTCGACGCCATTTCGCCGCACAGCGAGGCGGATTTCTTGGCGGCATTGGCCTTGCGCACGATATCGCGTAGCGCCCGCAGGATCGGAGCCGACATGGTGTCGAACCGCTCGGAAACCTTGGCATTGCCGCGATCGACCGCGAACAGGAACTGGAACAGATCGTTTGATCCCACCGAGACGAAATCGACTTTCTTGAGGAGTTCGTCGAGCTGATAGAGCAGCGCCGGCACCTCCACCATGGTGCCGACGTCGACGCGCTCCGGCAGGGCGTGGCCATGCTGACGCAAATAGGTCAGTTCACGCTCGACAATGCCCTTGGCGACGTCGAATTCGGCGATCTCGGAGATCATCGGGAACATGATGCGCAGCGCGCGACCGCCGCCGGCGCGCAGCAAGGCGCGGATCTGGCCGCGCAGCAGCCCGGGACGGTCGAGGCCGAGCCGGATCGCGCGCCAGCCGAGCGCCGGGTTTTCTTCGATCACGGTCTCCATGTAGGGCAGTGCCTTGTCACCGCCGATGTCCAGAGTCCGGAACGTCACCGGCTTGGAGCCGGCGGCGTCCAGCACCGCACGATACAGCGCGAGCTGGTCGCTGGTGCGCGGCAGGCTTTGCCCGACCATGAACTGCAGTTCGGTGCGGAACAGGCCGATGCCCGAGCTGCCGGTGTCGTCGATATGCGGCAGGTCGATGGTCAGGCCGGCATTGATCATCAACTCGACCGGCTGACCGTCTTTGGTGATGCAGGGCTTGTCGCGCAAGGCGGAATATTGCGCCTGTCGCCGGGCACGAAACCGTACCCGCTCTGCATAGGCGGATTCGATTTCCGCAGATGGACGCACATAGATCGAGCCGGAGGTGCCGTCGACGATAATGGCGTCGCCGGGATCGGCGATGCCGGGAGCGTTCGGCACTTCGCCGACGGCGGGAATGCCAAGCGCGCGCGCCACGATCGCGACGTGGGAATTGGTCGTGCCTTCCTCGAGGACCAGTCCGCGCAGCCGGTTGCGATCGTAGTCGAGCAAGGCCGCGGGCCCCATCGCGCGTGCGATCAGGATCGCGTTGTCGGGTAAAAGCTCGCGCGATGGCGCGTGGTCCTGCCCCACCAATTGTCGCATCAGGCGATGGCCGAGGTCCTCGAGGTCATGCAGGCGATCGCGCAAATAGGGATCGGTAGAGCGCAGCATGCGCGCCCTGGTATCGGATTGCACGCGTTCGACCGCGGCCTCCGCGGTCAGGCCGGTGGCAACCGCCTCGTGCAGCTTGTGCGACCAGCCGTGATCATTGGCGAACATGCGATAGGCTTCCAGCACATCGCGGTGTTCGCCGCCGTCGGCGACGTCGCCGCGTTCCAGCATGCGGTCGAGGTCGGCGCGCAGCTTGGCCAGCGCCGCGTCGAGCCGCTTGACCTCCTTCGGCAGGTCCTCGGCAATGTAATTGGTGATGACGACGCGCGGCTCATGCAGCACCACATGGCCGAGCGCGATGCCGTCGGACAGCACGGCGCCGGTTTTGTGCAGCGAATGCCGCGCCGCGGGCTCGGCGCCGGGCTGCGCCAGCGCCGACAATTCGCCCGAGGCGATCATCTCCGCCAGCACCATCGCGGTGGTCTGAAGCGCCTCCACCTCCTCCTCGACATAGGTGCGCTTGGCGCGATTCTGCACCACCAGCACGCCCAGGGTGTTACCGGCGCGCAAAATCGGAACGCCGAGGAACGAGTGGTAGATTTCTTCGCCGGTCTCCGGGCGGAACGAGAACGCCGGATGGCTTTGCGCGTCGTTCAGGTTCAGCGGGTTCGCCTCGCTCGCGACGAGGCCGACGAGGCCTTCATGCGCGCTCAGCACGGTGCGGTGCACCGCGTCGCGGTTGAGACCCTCGGTGGCGTAGAGCTCAAGCGTATTATCGACGCGCAGCACATAGGTCGAGCAGACTTCAGCCACCATGTTGGCCGCGATCAGCACCACGATCTTGTCCAGCCGTTCCTGGGCCGAGACCTGCTCCGCCATGGTTTCGCGGAGCCGTCTCAGCAAGACGCGGGGCCCTCCCGATGCGCTCCGCATGTATTAAAATCTCCTCCGCGAGGCCGGCCGGCTGGTCAGCAGCGGGCTGGCGTTAAAGTTTAAACAAAACGACAATTTTACTCGTTCGGCGCCCTCGCATACCGCGAAATCGGCCGAATCGGAGAACCGAAACCGTGTCCCAGTTCGCGGGTAACTGCCCTTCAGGCCGTATAGCGAATTGAGGCTTGTTTTGCCAAGCAAAACGCCTGCCACGGGCCGTGGCACCACGATCGGCGCAATGCTGCGGTTGCTAAGGGGAAGATTCTTCCAGACTTTGATCGTCCGGCGCGAATCCGGGCCTGCCGCGGACATCTCTGACTTCGGCCAAAGGCAAAGGCGCCCGCCCGAATGCCTGCGCTCCTATCCCTGGTCCAGTCCGTAGAGCGTGTGCAGTGTGCGCACGGCGAGCTCGGTGTAGGCGGCGTCGATCAATACCGAAAACTTGATTTCGGAGGTGGTGATGGCGCGAATGTTGATATTGCGTGCGGCGAGCGCCGCAAAGGCCTTGGCGGCGACACCGGCGTGGCTGCGCATGCCGCTGCCGATGACAGAAACTTTCGCCACGTCGGTGGCGCTGTCCAGGCGCGCATAGCCGATCTTGGCCTTGGCCGCGGTGATGGTTTCGCGGGCGCGATTATAGTCCAAGGCCGGGACGGTGAAGGTGAGATCCGTGATGGCGCCATCCTCGGAAACGTTCTGCACGATCATGTCTACGTTGATGTTGGCATCCGCGAGCGGCCCAAAAATCGACGCGGCAATCCCCGGCTTGTCCTCGATCTGTCGGACGGAAATCTGGGCCTCGTCCTTGGAAAAGGCGATACCGGTGACGACGTGATTTTCCATGATTTCCTCCTCGCTGCAGATCAGCGTGCCGGGCGGGGTGCCGTGCGGGTCGATGTCCTCGGGCTTGTCGAAGCTGGAACGGACGAAAATCGGCATGTTATGCACCATGCCGAGTTCCACCGAACGAACCTGCAGCACCTTGGCGCCCTGCGAGGCCAATTCCAGCATGTCCTCGAACGCGATCTTGTCGAGCCGGCGCGCCTTCGGAACCACGCGTGGGTCGGTGGTATAAACGCCATCGACGTCGGTGTAGATGTCGCAACGGTCGGCTCGCAGCGCGGCCGCGACCGCCACCGCCGAGGTATCGGACCCACCGCGCCCGAGCGTG
This sequence comes from uncultured Alphaproteobacteria bacterium, assembly GCA_963756215.1. Taxonomy (GTDB): domain Bacteria; phylum Pseudomonadota; class Alphaproteobacteria; order Rhizobiales; family Xanthobacteraceae; genus Bradyrhizobium. The sequence continues at coordinate 690,946 of CAVWMY010000013.1, forward strand.
GTGATTCGCCCGGTTTGCGGATTGATGCCTTGGAAGCCGGCGATGACCGCGACTTCCTTGCGGTCCTTGAAACGGTGCAGCAATTCGCTGCCGTCGATCTCAAGAATTCGCGCCGACGCGTGGGCGTCGCTGGTCCGAATCGGAATCTGCCAGCCCTGCCAGGAACGCGCCTGAATTCCTATCGCCTGCAGTGCGATCGCCAGTAACCCGGCGGTGACTTGCTCGCCGGAGGCGACCACGGCGTCGTATTCGCGTGCATCATGCATGGGCGAGGCGTCGCGGCACCATTCCACCAGTTCATTGGTCTTGCCGGCCATCGCCGACACCACTACGGCAACGTCGTGCCCCGCATCGACCTCGCGCTTCACGTGTAGCGCGACATTACGAATGCGGTCGAGATTGGCGACGGACGTGCCGCCGAATTTCATAACGAGACGACCCATGACGGCTGGTGCATTCCCTGAGAAGGTAATGGGTATGATGCGCACGGAAACCGAGCGCATCGGCCAAAAGGCGCGTATACATAGCGATGCGGTTGGGGGCAAGCAACCGGGCGCCGGTAATTCCGGGTAACGGCCGGGAATGGGCGTGCGGGGCCCGAATCGAGGCTGCGAAACTGAGGCGGACGGAATGGGGCGTTATATCGACGATATCCTGCAACCTGGCGAGAAGGTGCTGTATTCGACCAATGCGCACTGGATATTCTATCTGCCGGCGATTGCGGCCTGGGTTGTGGCTGCGGTGTTCCTCGTTCTGTCGTACATGGTCGCCACCGACACGCCGCGCCTGGTCTGCTGGTCGTTGGCCGCGATCGCGGCCATCGCCGCGCTGTACAAGATGATGACGGCCTGGTTCCATCGCTGGACTACCGAAACCGATGTCACCAATTTGCGCGTTGTCCACAAGACCGGCTTCATTAAGCGTAAGACGTTTGAAATGAGCCTCGACAAGGTCGAGAGCGTGGACGTCAACCAGAATATTCTCGGTCGCATCTTGAACTACGGCGACGTAATGGTGCGGGGCGTCGGCGAAGGCGCCAAGACGATCGAAACCATCGCGTCGCCGCTCGACTTTCGTAACCACATCACCGCGCGATAGAGGGCGGCGCGCTTATCCATGACCATGCAACAAAACTCTCCTGGTCCTTCGGGCGCAACCGGCACCACCGTCGATGCCGCCGAAGTCGCGAAATTCTCCAAGCTGTCGGACGAATGGTGGAATCCGAACGGCAAGATGGCGCCGCTGCACAAGATCAATCCGCTGCGGTTGACCTATATCCGCGATGCCGCGTGCCGAAAGTTCGAGCGCAACGTCAAGAGCCTGAGCTGTCTTTCCGGCCTGCGGATACTCGATATCGGCTGCGGCGCCGGGCTGTTGTGCGAGCCGTTCACCCGGCTCGGGGCGCAGGTGATCGGGATAGATCCGTCCGCCACCAACATCGCGGCCGCGAAATTGCACGCCGACAGAGGCCATCTCTCGATTGACTACCGTTGCACCACGGTCGAACAGATGGACATGCGCGAACGTTTCGACATCGTGCTGGCGATGGAGGTCGTCGAGCACGTCGCCGATGTCGGGATGTTCCTCAATCGCTGCGCGGCGATGCTCAAGCCCGGCGGAATGATGGTGGTATCGACGCTGAATCGCAACTGGAAGAGCTTTGCGCTCGCCATCGTCGGTGCGGAGTACGTGCTGCGCTGGTTGCCGCGCGGCACCCATCAATGGGACAAATTCGTTACGCCCGACGAACTCGCGCACCATCTGCAGAACAACAAGCTCGCCATCACCGAGCAGGCCGGCGTCGTCTACAGCCCGTTCGCCGATCGCTGGAGCCTGTCGTCCGATATGGACGTAAATTACATGGTGATCGCGGAAGAGGCGGTTTGAGCGGCGTTTGCCGGATTATTCATGACGGGGTCCGCGCCGCAGGCCTGTCATGATCCCGTTCCGGTTGACCGGACGGGCCGCGCCCGGCACGGTGCTCGAATTCTCACCCCGCCGACCTAAATCCGTTTGCCCATGATCAGCATTGCCACGCTATGGATTCCCTTCACGATCACGGCCGCGCTCGGCCAGGTCGCGCGCAATGCGATGCAGCGAAGCCTCACCGGTCCGCTCGGCACCTGGGGCGCGACCAATATCCGCTTTTTGTTCGGTTTTCCGTTCTCGCTGATTTTCTTCGCGGTGGTGATCGCCGCAACCGGCGATGCCGTGCCGTGGCCGACGGCGGCATTCTGGCCGTGGCTGATGCTGGGCGCGCTGAGCCAGATCATCGCCACCGGGCTGATGCTGGTCGCGATGAACGACCGCTCGTTTGTGGTGACGACCGCATATCTGAAGACCGAGGCGATCCAGACCGCGATCTTCGGCTTTGTCTTTCTCGGTGATCACCTCACGATGCTCAAGGTGGTTGCGATCCTGGTTGCGACCATTGGCGTCGTCATCACCGCGCTGCGGCCCAGTTCCGAGCGAAGTTTTGCCGAGCTGAAGCCGACGATCATCGGGCTGGTCGCCGCCGCGGCGTTCGCACTTTCGGCGATCGGCTTTCGCGGTGCCATCATCACCGTGCCTGGCGTGTCGTTCGTGACCGCCGCGTCGTATACGCTGGTGTTCGGGCTGTTCGTGCAGACCCTGGTGCTGACCATCTATTTGCTGGCTCGCGCGCCCGACGTGCTCGGGAAAATCCTGGGAATGTGGCAGCCGTCGCTGTTCGCCGGCTTCATGGGGGCGTTCGCCTCGCAGTTCTGGTTTCTGGCATTCGCGCTGACCGCGGCCGCCAACGTCCGCACGCTGGCCCTGGTCGAAGTATTGTTCGCGCAAGGCGTGGCATATTATTCGTTCAAGCAACCGGTCTCGCTGCGTGAGGTTTCCGGCATTGCCTTGATCGTGGTCGGCGTCGGGCTGTTGGTGGCGGTTTAACCGGAGCCTGGTTTTGCGTGATTCAGTTGCGGTCGTCCGGCAGCACCGGGATCGGCGAGACTTCGACGCCCTCGTCGATCAGCGCGCGCGCTTCATCGGGCGAAGCCTCGCCATAGATCGGACGGTGTTCGATATCGCCATAATGCATTTTGCGTGCTTCGGTGGGAAAGCGCTCGCCGACGTTGTCCGCATTTTTCACGATGTGATCGCGCAGCTCCCGCAGCTTGGCACGCAATTCCCGTTCCTGCGCCATCAATAGCGGAGTGGAAGCGGGTGCGTTGGAGGCGGGCGTTGCGACGTCCGTTGTGGCGGCCGCCGCGGCAGGCGCGGGAATCATGCTGTCGCGCGCCTTCTTGCTGACGATCTGGGGAGCCATGATGGCGCGCTCCACCTTCGCCGAGCCGCACACCGGACAGTTCACGAGCTTGCGCTTCTCCTGCGATTCATACGCCGACGAACTTTGGAACCAGCTTTCGAACGCGTGGCCCCGCGCGCAGCGCAAATTATAATGAATCATGCCGAGCCCCGCACCAGGTGCAGGTGTTCGGCGGCCGGCTTTGGATCGGCCACGGTGAATCGCCGGCCATGCTGCAACGACGGCACGGACTTGCGCGCGGCCTCGACCTTGGCGGGATCGATTTTCGCCAGGAACACCCCCGGCTCGACGCCGCCCTCGGCGATCACGGTGCCCCAGGGATCGACGATCAGTGAATGCCCGAAGGTCTCCCGCTTGTTCTCGTGCAGGCCGGCTTGCGCGGCCGCGAACACGAAACACCCGTTTTCGATGGCGCGGGCGCGCAACAGGGTATGCCAATGCGCCTCGCCGGTTTTCCGGGTAAACGCGGACGGCACGGTGAGGAACGCCGCGCCGCCTTCGGCCAGGGCGCGATATAGCGCCGGAAATCGCACGTCGTAACAGATCGTCAGGCCGATACGTCCCCATGGCAGGTCTGCCAGCACGGCGGTCTCGCCCGGCTGGTAGTTGGCGGATTCGTGGTAGCTCTCGCCGCCGCCCAGATCGATGTCGAACATGTGAATCTTGTCGTAACTGGCGATCACGTTGCCGTCGGGGCCGATCAGGAACGAGCGGTTGACCGCGCGCTCGGCCGAGGCGCGCAGTGCCAGCGAGCCGATGTGGAGATAAATCTTCAGCTCGGCCGCAAGCGCGCGATAGGCCTTGAGCGAGAGGTCGTCCTCTTCGGAAGCGAAATGCTCGAACAGTGCCTTGCGGTTCACCTGCATCATGTTGCTCACTTCGGGAGTGAGCACGTAATCGGCGCCTTGCGCGGCGGCTTCGCGAATCAGTTTGGTGCCCTGTTCCAGACTGTGACCCGACAACAATCCGGTGCGCATCTGCACCATGGCCGCGGTAAAGGTGAGGTCAGCGCTCATGAATTGGCCTTTTCGCCTGCCAGCAACGCGTCGAGCTTTCCCGCGCGGTCAAGCGCGTAGAGCTCATCACAGCCGCCGACATGGGTCTTGTCGATGAAGATCTGCGGAAACGTCGAGCCGGCGCCGGCGCGATCCCACATTTCCTGGCGCAGCTTGGGATCGGTTGCGACATTGAATTCGGTGAACGCGGCGTTTTTGCGCGTCAACAGCGACTTGGCGGCGGTGCAATAGCCGCAGCCCGGACGGGTATAGATTTCAATCGCAGCGGTCATGGCATGCTCGCGTTGGAAGTACTTGAATTATATGGGTGCTTTGTGGGTGTCCACAACCCGGGCGAATACCAGTACGTCGACCGACGCGGCCTTGGCGCGCAATAGTGCCCGGGCGCAGGCATCGACGGTCGCACCGGAGGTCAGGACGTCGTCGATCAGGATCACGCGTCGCCCGGCGATATCCGCCTGGCGGTCGGCGGCCACCTTGAACGCGCCCTGGACATTGCTCGCGCGCTGCGATCGGGAGAGGCCAACCTGCTGCGCGGTCGACCGTACCCGGCGAAGCACTTCGGATACCAACTTGACGCCGGTCTGCCGCTCGACGACGCGGGCCAGCGCGCCGGACTGGTTGTACCGTCGGCTCCAGCCGCGGCGCCAATGTAGCGGAACCGGAATCAGCGCGTCCGCCTCCATAAGCAATTCGCGGCCGGCGCGCGCCATCCAGCGGCCCATGGCCGGCGCCAGATCGGTGCGGTCCTGGTATTTCAGCGCGTGCACCAGCGTTCGCGCAACATCGTCGTAGCGCACCGCGGCGCGGGCGCGCCGGTAGGCCGGAGGATTGGCGATCGCTTCCATCGATAGCAGTTCGGGTCCGGGATCATAGACAAAGGGAATACCCAGCCGGGGACAATAAGGCGGCGCGATGAACGAAAGCTTCGCCCAGCACCCGGCGCAGACGCCCTCGCCATCGACGGGTTCGCGGCACGCCACGCATAGCGTCGGCAGCGCAATGTCGAGCACGAGCCGAGTTGCCTGCGACCACACGCCTTGCGTGGCGCGAAGCGCGCCGCGCAAATGGCCGGCGATAGAGCGTGGCGGGGCAGTCTCAGCGTCCATGGGTGCAAGGTTAGCGGCAGCTTGCACTCTCCTCAAGCGGCATCGAGCGCGCCGGCGCCCCCGAGATTTCGAAGCGGATTGCCAGAAGCAGGTCGATGGGCGTACCAACCCGGCATGGCCGATAGCCGCGAAAATACCGTTGCGCCAAAATTGTTCGACCGCGCCTTGCTGCAAGCGCGGCAACGCCGCGCGCAGGCGTTGGGACCGGCCGGATTCCTGCTCGACCGCGTCACGGAAGACATTGAAGAGCGGTTGCATGCGGTGATGCGGAATTTCGCCGATGTCGCCGATATCTGGACGCCGGCTATGCTGCTCCGGCCGCCCCTGCGCGATCGTTTCGATACCATCGCCCATATCAGCCCTGATAGTTCGGCCGAGGAAGTGCTCCCATTGCAACCAGCTTCGCTCGACCTCGTCGTCTCGGGACTGGCGTTCCAGTTCGTCAACGATTTGCCCGGCGTGCTCGCGCAAATCCGCCGCGCGTTGAAACCCGACGGGCTGCTGCTGGCGGCGATGATCGGCGGCGACACCTTGACCGAGTTGCGGCAAGCTTTTGCAGCGGCGGAAGCCGAGTGCGAAGGCGGCGTTTCGCCCCGCGTCGCGCCGTTCGCCGACCTGAGGGACGCGGGCGGTCTGCTGCAACGCGCGGGCTTTGCGCTCCCGGTGACCGATCTCGATCGCGTCGTGGTGCGATATGACGATGCGTTCGCGCTGATGGCCGACCTGCGGCGGATGGGCGCGACCAACATCTTGCATGAGCGGCGGCGAACGCCGACCCGTCGCGCCACGCTGCTGCGGATGGCACAGCTTTACGCCGAACGTTTCGCCGATCCCGACGGCCGGGTCCGAGCGACCTATGATGTGATCTGGCTCTCGGGCTGGGCGCCGCACGCAAGCCAGCAGCAGCCGCTGCGGCCGGGATCGGCGAAAGTAAGCCTTGAAGCGGCGGTGAAGCGGAATTCGCCACACTCCCCCTCCAGGGGAGGGTGAAGAGTCCTCCTCACATCAGCAGGTCAATCAGATGCGGGATCAGCGGAATGTCCGCCGCCGGCATCGGATAGTCGCGCAGCTTGTTGGCGCGGACCCATGCCAGCGTCTGGCCTTCACGTGCGACCACGGTGCCTTCCCAGCGCCGGCAGATGTAGAGCGGCATCAGTAGATGGAAGTCGTCATAGGCGTGGCTCGCGAAGGTGAGCGGCGCGAGGCAGGGCTCGCTCACGCTGATGCCGATTTCTTCATGCAGTTCGCGGATCAGCGTCTGCTCCGGCCGCTCCCCGGCCTCGATCTTGCCGCCGGGAAATTCCCACAGCCCCGCCATCGCTTTGCCTTCCGGGCGCTGCGCGATCAGCACGCGCTTGTCGGCGTCGACCAGCGCGCAGGCGACCACGAGTGTGAGTTTGACGTCAGCCATGCGACGCGGATGCCGTTGGGTTCACGACCGGTAGTCGCCGTTGATCGCGACGTATTCCTTGGTGAGGTCGCAGGTCAAGACGCGGTCGCGCCCTTTGCCCAAGCCCATTGCGACCTTGATCTGGATGGTAGGGCTCTTCATCGCGCGCGAGACTTCCGCCTCGTCATAGGATGGATCGCGCGCGCCGCGGCTGGCGACGCGGATGCCGTTGAACGAGATCGCGAGCTTGTCGCGGTCGGCCGGTTCCCCGGCCTTGCCGACCGCCATCACCACGCGGCCCCAATTGGCATCCTCGCCGGCAATCGCGGTCTTCACCAACGGTGAGTTTGCCACCGACATCGCGACCTTGCGCGCCGATGCGTTGGATGTCGCGCCCTCGATGATGATTTCGACCAGCTTGCGCGCACCTTCGCCATCACGCGCGACCTGCTCGGCGAGGTCGGCGAGCACGGCGCGAAAGGCCTTGGCGAACGCTTTCAGCCGCGGGTCGCTGGCGCGGCCGATTTTCGGCGCACCATGGGCCGCCGCGGCGCCGGTGGCGAAGGCCAGCAGCGTATCCGAGGTCGAGGTATCTCCGTCGACCGTAACGGCGTTGAAGGTGTCCTCGACACTGCTTTTCAAAAGCGACTGCAAGGCGCCTGCCGCGATCGGCGCGTCGGTGAACACGAAGGCCAGCATGGTCGCCATATCGGGTGCGATCATGCCGGAGCCCTTCGCCATGCCATTGATGGTCACCTTCGCCTTGCCGAGTTTGACGGTTGCGGTGGCGACCTTGGGGAAGGTGTCGGTGGTCATGATTGCCCTTGCCGCACCCATCCATTCGCCCGGTTCGGCCTTGTCAGCGAGGGTAGCGAGCACGCCGTCGAACTTGGTGGCGTCGAGCGGCTCGCCGATCACCCCGGTGGAGGCAAGAAACACTTCGTTGGCGGCGCACCCCACGGCCTTGGCCGCGATCGCAGCCGTCAGCGCCGTCGCCTGGCGCCCGGTCTTGCCGGTGAAGGCATTGGCATTGCCCGAATTCACCACCAGCGCGCGGGCCGAACCTGTCTTTGCGGCTCCGCCGCGGGAAAGTTTCGCACGGCACCAATCGACCGCGGCGGAGGGGCATTTCGATTTGGTGAAGACGCCGGCAACCGTGGTGCCCGCATCCATCACGGCGAGCAGAACATCGGTGCGGTTCTTGTAGCGGATTCCTGCCGCGGCTGTGGCGAGCCTCACGCCGGCGATGCCGGGCATGTCGGGGACATCGGTCGGGGCGAGGGGAGAGATAGCGGAGGACATGCGGCAAATCCGAAAAGTGGAGCCAACCAGATCGTCAAGGTGCGGCCGTGGTAGTCTGACTTGCGCAGACGACGTCAACTGTCTGCGTTACCCGGTCGTCCCTGTCTTTAGCACCTCTCAGCGAGGCCTTAGACGTGGAATGCCCGGCCCATCTAACGCGAAGACACGCTTCGCGTTTTGGGCCGGGCATGGCGTTCAATACGGAACTCTAACGGCGAAGTCGATTTACTTCTTCGACGGCGCCATTTTCGAATCCTTGGCGGCTTCGGGCTTCGCAGCGTCCGGCTTGGCATCGGGCTTCGCCGCAGCGGCCGCAGGCTGGTCGAGCCGCTCGACCTGGGCGGTCTCGCGCAGCTTCGTCACGTAGTCCGCCTGGGCCTTGCGGGTGACATAGGCTTCGATCTGGCTCTTGACCTGGTCGAAATCGGGGGCTTTGCGGTTGCGCTTCTCCTCAACCTTGATGATGTGCCAACCGAACTGCGACTTGACGGGATCCGATATCTTGCCGGGCTCCAGCGCAAACGCCACGGCGGAGAATTCCGGCACCATCTGGTCCTTGGTGAAGAAGCCGAGATCGCCGCCATCGGACGCGCCGGGATCCTTGGACTTCTTTTTGGCGAGCTCGGCGAAATCGGCCCCCTTGTCCAGTTCCGCCTTGATCGCCTTGGCCTCGTCCTCGGTCTCGACCAGGATATGCCGGGCGTGAACTTCCTGCTCACCGGTGATCTGCTTGGCGGCGTCGTCATAGACCTTCTTCATCGCCTCGTCGGTAAGCGCGGCTTTGCCTTCCTGTGCCAGCAGGTTGTCCATCAAAAGACGGTTGCGCGCGAAGGCGAGCCGCTTTTTGAAGTCGTCATTATTTTCGATCTTCTTGTCCTCGGCGGCCTTGGCGACGATCTTCATGTCGATCAGGAAGGCCAGCAGGTTTTCCTTCCTGCTCGCAGGGTCCATCTTTTCGAGGCTCGGCCCCAATTCTTCCTCGGCCAGCGCCATGTCGCTTTGGCGGATCTCGGAGCCGTTCACCTTGGCGAGCACCGGATTTGCATCTTCGGCGCGCACCGGGGAGCCAGCCAATAGAACCATCGCAAGACACCCCGCCAGGGCGGCGGAGGCGAGGCCAAAACGCGGGCCGGTTTTTGTTTCCGGTAACGAGGTGGTCATGGAAAATCCTTATGGGGCTGTTTAGGGCGGCGGGACACTCGCCCAATCGGGTGAAGTTGGCAACGCGAAAAGTCTGTCAAAAGGATGAAATCCTTGACAGGTAAACGCTTGCGTCACCGCAAATTTGCGGCTTATTGCGACGCCGTCCGGCGCGCCGCGAAAACGTTGAAAGTAACGGCAAAAAGCGATGTTCCTGTGACCGCCTCGTGGTTGGAAATCCCCCGACGACCGGCCTGCCGCGACCTCGAATCGGTAGCTCCGGCCGCCGTTGACAAGGCCCGGACCCAGCCATATCTCTGCCGAACCGGGTCAATGGCGCGGGCGCGTGATTTGGTTGCGTTTTTGGCTATTGAACCATGGATTGCTGAATTCCCACTCATTTGGCGGATGCTCCCGGATCGGGGCCTTATCAGCGATGCGTCACGGTGAGTTGATAGGCAACCTGGTGGACCACGGCATGGCTGCAACGCCGAACCGCAAAGACAGGAATTTAGTATGATCGGCGCGCTTGCCCGCAAGCTTTTCGGCTCTCCCAACGACCGGCGGATCAAGGGATATCAATCCCGGCTTGATGCCATCAACGCGCTTGAGCCCGAGATCGCGGCGCTGTCGGACGAGGCGTTGAAAGCGCGGACCGCCGAATTCAGGCAACAGCTGGCGGACGGCAAGAGTCTGGACGACATTCTGGTTCCGGCCTTCGCCACCGTGCGCGAGGCCGCCAAGCGGACGCTCGGCCAGCGGCATTTCGACGTGCAGCTGATCGGGGGCATGGTGCTGCATGAAGGCGACATCGCCGAGATGAAGACCGGCGAAGGCAAAACCCTCGTCGCGACGCTTGCGGTCTATCTCAATGCGCTGGCCGGCAAGGGCGTCCACGTCGTCACCGTCAACGACTACCTCGCCCGGCGCGATTCCGCCTGGATGGGACAGATTTACGGCTTCCTCGGACTGACGACCGGGGTCATCGTCCACGGACTCGACGACAACGAGCGCAAGACGGCCTACGCCTGCGACATCACTTACGGGACCAACAACGAATACGGCTTCGATTACCTGCGCGACAACATGAAGTATCGGCTGGAGGATATGGTCCAGCGCGGCCACTTCTACGCCATCGTCGACGAAGTCGACTCGATCCTGATCGACGAAGCGCGCACGCCGTTGATCATTTCCGGCCCGCTCGACGACCGCTCGGAATTCTACAACACCATCGACACCTTCTTTCCCAAGCTCGACAAGACCGATTACGAGGTCGACGAGAAGCAGCGCACGGTAACGCTGACCGAAGCCGGCATGGAAAAGATCGAGACGCTGCTGCGCGATGCCGACCAGCTCAAGGGAGAATCGCTCTACGACGTCGAGAACGTCTCGGTGGTCCACCACATCAACCAGGCGCTTCGCGCGCATTCGCTGTTCACCCGCGACAAGGATTACATCGTCCGCGACGACGAGGTCATCATCATCGACGAGTTCACCGGCCGCATGATGCCGGGACGGCGCTATTCCGAAGGCCTGCACCAGGCGCTGGAAGCCAAGGAGCATGTCCAGGTCCAGCCGGAAAACCAGACGCTGGCCTCGATCACCTTCCAGAACTATTTCCGGATGTACGAAAAGCTCTCCGGTATGACCGGTACGGCGCTGACGGAAGCCGACGAACTGTTCGACATCTACAAGCTAGAGGTCGTGGAAATCCCGACCAACGTACAGGTCGCGCGGCTTGACGAGGACGACGAGGTCTATCGCACCCAGAATGAGAAATACGCCGCGATCCTGGCCGAGGTGGAGCGCGCCAATGCCCGGCTGCAGCCGGTGCTGGTCGGCACCGCCTCGATCGAAAAGTCGGAAGTGCTGGCCGAATATCTGAAAAAGCACGGCTACAAGCAGATCGACTTCGGCAACCCGAACGCGATGGAAAAGCTTTACGCCGCGGCCCGTGCCGGCAAGCCGGCGAAGCTGTTCGCGGTCTTGAACGCGCGCTTCCATGAGCAGGAAGCCTATATCGTCGCCGAGGCAGGCGTTCCCGGCGCGATCACGATCGCGACCAACATGGCGGGCCGCGGCACCGACATCAAGCTCGGCGGCTCGCTCGAAATGCGGATCCAGCACGAGACCGCCGAGATCACCGACGAGGCCGAGAAGGCCAAGAAGATCGAGCAGATCAAGGCCGACGTCGAGCGCTTCCGCGACATCGTGCTGAAGGCTGAGGATGTCGTCGAGATCGAGCCGGCCAAGGGCTCGAAGCCGGCGAAGACCGTGATCCGGCCGGGCGGGCTGTACATCATGGGCTCCGAGCGCCACGAGTCACGGCGCATCGATAACCAGTTGCGTGGCCGATCCGGTCGCCAGGGCGACCCCGGTCGCTCGAAGTTCTTCCTGTCGCTGGAAGACGACCTGATGCGGATCTTCGGCTCCGACCGGCTCGACAGCATGTTGACACGGCTCGGCCTGAAAGACGGCGAGGCGATCATCCATCCCTGGATCAACAAGGCGTTGGAGAAGGCGCAGCAGAAGGTCGAGGCCCGCAACTTCGACATCCGCAAGAACCTGCTGAAGTTCGACAACGTCCAGAACGACCAGCGCAAGGTGATCTTCGACCAGCGTATCGACCTGATGAAGGACGACAGCGTTGCCGAGACGGTTGCCGACATGCGCCACGCTTTCGTCGAGGACGTCGTCACCAAGCACGTGCCCGAACACGCTTATGCCGAGCAGTGGGACGTTGCCGGCCTGAAAGAAGAGTTGAAGCGGGTGCTCGACATCGATCTTCCGGTCGATCAATGGGCCAAGGAAGAGGGCATCGCCGACGAGGAGTTGCTCTCGCGCATTGAACAGCGCGTCGACGAGCATATGGCGGCCAAGGTGGCGCAGTGGGGCGCCGACGTGATGCGTTACGTCGAGAAGACCATTCTGCTGCAGACCCTGGACCATCTGTGGCGCGAGCATCTGGTCATGCTCGATCACCTGCGCCAGGTGATCGGCCTGCGCGGCTACGGCCAGCGCGATCCGCTGCAGGAGTACAAGTCAGAGGCCTTCAGCCTGTTCGAGGCGATGATCGCGCATTTGCGCGAGGCCGTGACGGCGCAGCTGATGCGGGTCGAAATCGTGCCGCCGGAAGAGCAGCAGCCGGTATTGCCGCAGATGGAAGCACACAAGTTCGATCCCAATACCGGCGAGGACGAAATGGCGTTTGCCGGCGCGTCGCTGGTGCCGCAGGCCGCCGCCGACCGCGATCCCAAAAATCCGGCGAGCTGGGGCAAGGTCGGCCGCAACGAGGATTGTCCCTGCGGCTCCGGAAAGAAGTACAAGCACTGTCACGGCAGGTATGCCTGAGACCGGCGTGACGCCGCAGCTGACTTCGGGCGCTGCCCCGGTTGGCTCTCACCACATCATGGCGTCGGGCGCCCGCTTGCGCGGGCGCGGCGATCATTGCCGGAGGGGCTGCCTGCTATCGGAAAGGCGGAAGGACGAAAAGCGCCTTACTGCGCGGCCGAGAAGCGGTTGTCGAACGAGTTGGCCGGAGCGGTCGGATGGGCGCCGGCGACCACTGCGCCTTGCGCGGCCGGTGCGGTGGCCGGAGTATCCGTCACCGACGGCTTCAGGGGCGGGCGGGCCGCGGCCTGACGTGTCTCCGGCTTCTTTGCCTCGGCGTGCGCAGACGCGCCGCGTTTGGCTTCGGCCACCTTTGACTTGGCCGGAACAGCCGGTTGCGCCGTCGCGGTGGCCGTTGTGTCGGCCGCGGCGTTGCCGAGCCCGACCTTGCGCGCAAGGCTGCTGAAGAACCCCTCGGATTGGGCATTCGGGGCCGCCGACGCGACCTTTGCTGTCGGCGCTGCCGGGGTTGTCGCGGCAACCGAGACGACCGGCGCTTCCGGCTCTGACAAGTTCGGTGGGCGCGGCGGATTGACGTGGTCGATCGGAATCGTTCCAGGCAGACGCTCGCGCACCAGCGAAACGCTCTGGCCACCCTCGGACAATCCGGTGTCGCCATCGGGCAGCGCCGCGGCGAAAACCTTGTTCATTCCACCGTCGATGCCGGTGTTCATCCGCGCCACCGGCGTTCCCCTGGCAACCAGCCTGCTCACCTCGGCGTCGTCGGCCTGCTCTTTTCGTTGCGTGGCGTCGGCAATTTCGGAGGGGATCACATAGACGGGGCATTTCGCCGAGGCATCGAACACCGGATCGCGTGTCGCGTTGGGCGCCCGCGCGGCGTCGAAGACGTACTTCTTTTCGCAGAAGTCGACCTTCGGCTCGTGCTTCGTCACCTCGAAATGATCGTTGCCTTCCTTGATCATGCGCCAGAACGGCATGTTCGGGTTGTTGCGGTGCCTGGCCATGTTCGCGGCCGTCATCCGGAACGGATAGGCCTGGAATTGGAAGGCGCGTTGGCCGCCGAAGAAGGATTCGCGCCCCAGCGCATAAATCTCCGCGATCTGCTCGTCGGTCATGGCGTAGCAGCCGCGCGACGAGCAATCGCCGTGCACCATCAATTCCGAACCGGTGCGGCCCAGCGCCTTGTCGAAGGCGTTGGGGTAGCCGGTATTGAACGAAAGGTAATATGCCGATTGCGGGTTCATCTGCGCGGGCGAGATCGAATAGAAGCCTTCCGGCGCCTGGCGGTCGCCCTCGCGGACCTTGGGGCCGAGGTCTCCAGACCAGCGGCAAATCGGATAGCTCTTCAGAAGCGCGAAGCGGCCGGCGCGATCCTGCTTCCAGACCTCAAGCTCCGCCTCCTGCTTGAACAGCCGGATCAGGATCGGGGACTGCAGGTCCATGTCCTTCTCGGCGATGGCGGCCACTAGTTTCGGCGAGACGGGCTGGTTGGCCTTGGCATTATTGGCAAGCGAAATTTGGTCGCTGTTGCAGCCGGCCAGCAAGGCCCCGGCCGTCAGCGCAACCGACGTGATGAGCGCACGAACCAGCGAGCGATCAATCAATGGAAGCTCCACCCCAAATACTCGCGCTTGGCGGGCAAGTCCCTACCCCAACTCAAGTCCGTACCCCAACTATAGCTTCCGCGCCCTGAAGCCATTGCCTAAAATAGTATCCTTTGGTTCCCCGGCCCGCAAGCCGGTCCGGGCATGGCGCTGCGGTCCACCTCGAGCATAGTCAACAGAGGTTAAATAGCAGGCTCGGGGCCTAATTAGGGCCAAAATCCCAGATTGCCTCGAAAACCCCGGGGGGAAGCGAAGCGCGCCCCGCACGCGGAAAGGTGCCGGAATGCCGCCCGCGCCGTTCAGCCCAATTTGCGGCCGATATCGAGGAATTTCTGACGCCGTTGCTGGCGGACCATCTCGGGGGTGAGATTGCGCAAATCGTTCAAGGCCTGCGCAATGGCGTCACCGGTGGCCGCGATCATGGTGTTCGGATCGCGATGGGCGCCACCGACCGGTTCCTTCAGGATGGAGTCGATCACGCCGAAGCGCAGCATATCCTGCGCCGTGATCTTCATGCTGTTTGCCGCTTCCTGGGCCTTGGTGCCGTCACGCCACAGGATCGAGGACGCCGCCTCGGGTGAAATCACGCTGTAGATCGCGTGTTCGAACATCAGCACGCGATTGGCCGTGGTAATGGCGATGGCGCCGCCGGACATTCCTTCGCCGGTCACGATTGCAATATTGGGCACGCCGAGCGAGAGGCAGGCGTCGATCGAGCGCGCGATCGCCTCGGCCTGCCCGCGCTCCTCGGCGCCGATGCCCGGATAGGCGCCGGCGGAGTCGACGATCGAGAGCACGGGAATGCCGAATCGATCGGCCATCTCCATCAGGCGGACCGCCTTGCGGTAGCCTTCCGGACGCGCCATGCCGAAATTATGCTTGATGCGCGATTCGGTGCTGGCGCCTTTTTCCTGGCCGATCACACAGATGCTCTCGCCATGGAAGCGCCCGAAGCCGCCCACGAGCGCTTCGTCCTCGCCGAATTTGCGATCGCCGGCCAGCGGCGTGAACTCGGTGATCAGCGCTTCGATAAAATCGGTCAGGTGAGGTCGCTGGGGATGCCGTGCGACCAGCGTTTTCTGCCACGGCGTCAGGTTGGCGTAGAGATCGTTCAACGCCTGCGCGGCATTGCTCTCGACCCGCGCAATTTCGTCGCCGATGTCGCTGCCGGTCGCGGCCAGCGCACGCAGTTCGTCGACCTTGGCGTCGAGTTCGGCGACGGGCTTTTCGAAATCGAGATAAGAGCGCATGGGATCCGGCATCAATTCAGTATAGGGACGAACATGTTGGCAGGCGAAGCGGATTTCGGTTGCGTGAAGAAAGCAAGCATCTTCAATTTACTAGCGCGAATTCCGACGCCGATCAGGACCCGTTTGGGGGAAGAGCTACGCGAAGGAAAATCGCGGGCGGGAAATGATTCTTTCGGGGTAGAAGGCGCCGAAGTCAAGGCGTCCGGCCCCGAGGCTACTTCTCGGCCAGCGGATGCAGGTCGCGCACCAGGCTTTTGAGGCGCTCCTCGACCACATGGGTGTAGATCTGGGTGGTAGATATGTCGGTGTGGCCAAGCAGGGTCTGTACGATGCGCAAATCCGCGCCATTGTGCAGCAGATGGCTCGCGAAGGCATGGCGCAGCACATGCGGGCTCACCAGCCGCGGCGCCAGGCCGGCGGCCGCCGCGACCTCCTTCAGGTCGCGGGCGAAATGCTGCCGGGTGAGGTGCCCGCTCTCGCCGAACGAGGGAAACAGCCATTTCGAGGCCGGAGCGCTCTTGCCGGCCGCGGGCTTGGGCGCCTCGCTCGTCTCAAGGTAATCGGCCATCGCCCGTCGGGACGCTTCGTTCAGCGGCACCAGTCGCTCTTTGTTGCCCTTGCCGCGCACCACGATCATTCGCGTATCGCGGCGCGCCGCCGATCGCGGCAACGACACCAGTTCGGATACCCGCAGCCCGGTGGCGTAGAGCACTTCGAGCAGGCAGTACAGCCGCATCGCGCGCAGTCGTTGCGACGCCGAGGCACCCGGCGCATCGGCGAGGGCTTTGGCGTGGGCTCAGCAGCCGATCGACGTCGGCAATCGACAGCACCTTGGGCAGGCCGCGGCCGCGCTTCGGCCCCGACAGCACCGCGGCCGGATCGTCGCTTCGGATCCGTTCGGTGAGCAGGAAACGAAACAGGTGCCGCATCGCCGACAGTCGGCGGGCGACGCTTGACGACTTGAAGCCGCGGGCATCGAGATCGGCGAGGTAATCCCGCAGCATCTGGGTTTCGGCGCCGGTGAAATCCTGGCCGCGATGGCCCAGAAATTCGGAGAAATCGGTGAGATCGCGACGATAGGCATCGATCGTGTTGGCGCCGGCGCCCTGTTCGGCCGCCAGCATGTCGATGAACAGGTCGATCAGCCTGTGGTCTGAAGTCCGGGAATGCATGGAATTGTCGACGCCTCCGCAAGCGGGGCGGTCCTGTCCCCCGACAAGGAAATCGGCCGCACTCATCCGCGAATCAGACTGTAGCGGCTATTTCTTGAGGAACCTGTCCTGCGGGATGGTCACCGTGATTTCCCGCGGCTTCGGGTTAACGAAGTTCGCCAGCGCGAAAATGATCCCGTAGACGATCCCGGCGATGATGGCGACGACCGTCAGGAACCGGAACAGGCTGGGCATGCGCACGCCTCAGGAAGCGGATTAATCATGGAATCATCAGGTTAGACTGCCTGCCGACTACCAACATGTTCCCCCCGCCGTTGCAAGACTCTCTGGCAACGGTATCGACGGGGGTAGTATAGGTGTGGGGAGCGCCGCGACCGGCGGTAACAGAGCTTTAGATGTCCGAGACAGCCTCACCGGCACCCACCAATAACCCCCAGGAAGCCGATATTACGGCGGCGCTGGGAAGGCGGTCTGTCGTGCTGGTGGGCATGATGGGGGCGGGCAAATCCACCATCGGCCGGCGGCTGGCGGCACGGCTGCGGCTGCCGTTTTTGGACGCGGACAATGAAATCGAGTTGGCGCATGCCGGCATGACGATACCGGAAATTTTTGCGACGCATGGCGAGCCCTATTTCAGGGACGGCGAGGCGCGGGTGATCGCGCGCCTGCTCGACGGCGGACCCGCCGTGCTTGCCACCGGCGGCGGCGCCTTCCTTCGGGAAGAGACGCGCCACCGGATTCGCGACAATGCGGTTTCGATCTGGTTGAAGGCGGACGCGGATATCATCATGCGCCGGGTGAGGCGCCGCGCCGATCGCCCGCTGCTGCAGACCGCGGATCCCGCCGCAACCGTCGAGCGCCTGATCGGCGAGCGCGAGCCGATCTATCAGCACGCCGACCTTACGATCTGGTCGCGCGACGTGCCGCACGAAAAAATCGTCGACGAGTGCCTTGATGCCCTGCATAGCAGGCTGTGCGGTGACCGCGCGGGCACAACGACATCGGACCGACTGGACGATACATGATGACCGCACCGCTCAAGCATTCCACCACGGTCGGCGTCGCGCTCGACGCTCGCGGCTACGACATCGTCATCGGCCGGGACGAACTGCAGTCGCTGGGCAGGCGTATTGCCGCGTTGCGGCCCGGCGCGCGCACCGCAATCGTCACCGACCGTACGGTCGCAAAATACTGGCTCGAGCCGACCGAAGCCTCGCTCGCCGCGGCCGGTATCGCGACGTCACGCATCATCGTCGAGGAAGGCGAGGGCTCGAAAACCTATGCCGGGCTCGAACAGGTCGGCGAGGCGCTGATTGCCGCCAGGATCGAGCGCAATGATCTGGTGATCGCGCTCGGCGGCGGCGTGGTCGGCGATCTCGCCGGTTTCGCGGCCGCCATTCTGCGCCGCGGCGTCGACTTCGTTCAGGTGCCGACCTCGTTGCTGGCCCAGGTCGACTCCTCGGTCGGCGGCAAGACCGGGATCAATTCGCCGCGCGGCAAAAATCTCCTCGGCGCGTTCCACCAGCCGATTCTGGTGGTCGCGGATACCGCGGTGCTCGACACGCTTTCTCCGCGCCAGTTCCGCGCCGGTTATGCCGAAGTCGCCAAATATGGCGTGCTCGGCGACGAAGCGTTTTTCACCTGGCTCGAGGCCAATCACGCCGACATTTTCACCGGCGGTGCGGCGCGTGAACACGCGATTGCGGCGTCCTGTCGCGCCAAAGCCGCGATCGTGGCGCGCGACGAGCGTGAGACCGGCGAACGCGCGCTGCTCAATCTCGGCCACACCTTCGGTCACGCGCTGGAAGCCGCGACCGGATTTTCCGACCGGCTGTTCCACGGCGAGGGTGTTGCCGTCGGCACGGTGCTGGCGGCGGAATTTTCCGCACAGCTCGGCATGATCAATGAGTCCGACGCGGCCCGCATCCGGCATCACCTTGCCAGGGTCGGTCTGCCGACCCATTTGCAGGATATTGCCGGATTTGCCCAGGAGGGCCTTCCGGACGCTGATGCGCTGATGGTGTTGATGGCGCAGGACAAGAAGGTCAAGCGCGGGCGGCTCACATTCATCCTGCTTGAGGCGGTCGGGCGCGCCGTGATCGCGCCCGACGTCGAACCCGCGCTGGTTCGCGATTTTCTGGCGCGCAAACTGGCCAGCAGAAGCGGCGCATGACCTGCAATAGCCGGAAGCGCAGTTTCTCGAGCGCTTCACCGGACCAATGAAATGATCGTCATCCCATGCACTGGTTTACATTCTCGATCGTCATTGCCTGTCTCCTGATCTCGGCGTTCTTTTCCGCGAGCGAGACCGCGCTGACCGGCGCGTCGCGCGCCAGCATGTTGCGGTTGTCGAAGCAGGGCAATCGCGAGGCCGGAGTGGTCTCCGGGCTGTTTGCGATGCGCGAGCGGATGATCGGTGCGCTGCTGCTCGGCAACAACATCGCCAATATCGGCGCCTCGGCGCTGGCCACCGGCATCTTCACGGCGTGGTTCGGCGATGTCGGCGTGCTCTACGCCACCGGCGTGATGACGGTGATGGTCGTCATCTTCGCCGAGGTGCTGCCCAAGACCATCGCCATCAATGCGCCGGACCGGGTGTCGCTGTTGGTCGCGCGTCCGATGACGCTGATGGTGCTCCTGCTGGGGCCGTTGCTCACCGTGATCGAGGCGATCGTGCGGGTGCTGATGACGGCGCTCGGCATCAAGATCGGCGCCAACCAGCCGATCCTGTCGCCGACCGAGCGGCTACGCGGGGCAGTCGACCTTCTGCACCACGAGGGCAAGGTCGAAAAGCAGGATCGCGATATGCTCGGCGGGTTGCTCGATCTGAGCGAACTCCAGGTGTCCGACGTGATGGTTCACCGCACCGAGATGGTGATGATCAATGCCGACCTGCCGCCCGAAGAGCTCGTGCGCGAGGTGTTGGCGACCGAATACACCCGGATTCCGTTGTGGCGGGAGAAGCCTGAAAACATCATCGGCGTGCTGCACGCCAAGGATCTGCTGCGCGCGATTCGTGCAGCCGACGGCGATACCGCCAAGATCGACGTGTCGACCATCGCGCTGCCGCCGTGGTTTGTGCCCGAGATGCGCTCGGTGTCCGAGCAACTCAAGGCGTTCCGCCGCCGCAAGACCCATTTCGCGCTGGTCGTCGACGAGTACGGCGAGGTCGAGGGCGTGGTGACGCTGGAGGACATCCTGGAAGAGATCGTCGGCGACATCGCCGACGAGCACGATGTGGTGGTGGCGGGCGTTCGGGCCCAGCCCGACGGCTCGGTGGTGGTCGACGGTTCGGTTCCGATCCGCGACCTCAACCGCGCGATGGATTGGCGCCTGCCGGACGAGGAGGCGACCACCGTGGCGGGGCTCGTCATCCACGAGGCTCGTTCGATTCCGGAACGCGGTCAGAGCTTCACCTTCCATGGTTTCCGCTTCCGGGTCCTGCGCCGCGAGCGCAACCGCATCACCGCGCTGCGCATCGTCGCGGTGCCCCGCGAAACCGAGCTTGAAGAGATGAAACCGAAACGGGCGGGCACGGCATTTTAAGCACCATCTTCGCGACCCGCGCTTCATCGTCCGCGAAAGCGGGCCGTCCAGTGCGTCGTGCCGGTCGATTTCGGCCTCGATGCCGGGATTATTCGATGGCCCGTTTAAGCAGGGCATCACGGCAGCACCGAGCGACTGCCTAACGGTTAGCCTTCCCCCGGCACCTGGGCCTTGATCGCCAGAGCGTGCACGGAGCCTGCGAGTTCCGCAGCCAGTGCAGCATTAATCATGCGGTGGCGTTCGATCCGGCTCTTCCCTTTGAAGGCGCCCGACACGATATAAACCCTAAAATGTGTCTCGCCGCCCGGCCGGTGGCCGGCGTGGCCTTCATGCAAATGCGACTTGTCGATGACGTCGAGGCTTTCCGGCGCGAAAGCTTCACGCAACTTGTTTGTGATAGTCTGTTTGACCGGTTGATCGATGCTCATGAGCGGGGCAATACGTCCAAGGCCGTAATTCGTCAATGGCGCGTCATCAGGAGTGAGGGATTCGCAATGTCAAGACTTGAAGCCTTTCGCATTGCGTTGTCATAGTCAGCCATGCCGATCGATTCATCAAAATTCTTCGACTCCATCCGCATCAAGCCCAACAAGCTGAGTGCGAAGCAGCAGGCGCAGGCGCGTGAAGAAGCCGTCATGTGCGAATGGCCCGACTGCAAGAACAAGGGGCCGCATCGCGCGCCGAAGGGTCGTGCCAACGACAAGGAATATTGGCACTTCTGCCTCAACCATGTCCGCGAATACAATCAGTCCTACAATTTCTTTCAGGGCATGAATGCCGATGCGGTCGCGCGCTACCAGAAGGATGCGCTGACCGGCCACCGTCCGACCTGGAAAATGGGTGCCAATACCAGCACCAAGAAGGGCAAGCGTGGTGCCGAAGCCGATCTGGAAGGGGCGGTCGATCCCTTCAGCATGTTCAGCGAACTCAACGGACGTGGCCGCTGGCGGCCGGGTCCGGGAGCAGGCGCCGAAGCCAAGGCCGAGACACGCAAAGTGTTCAACGCCGAGCGCAAGGCACTGCAGGTGATGGGACTAGGCCCCGATGCGACACTCGAGGCCGTCAAGTCGAAGTACAAGGCGCTCGTGAAGCAGCATCACCCCGACGCCAATGGCGGCGATCGTTCCACCGAGGACCGCCTGATCGAAATCATCAAGGCATACAATTATCTGAAGACCGTGGTACGTGGCGCATGACCTCGCCCGTCCCTGAATAGGATTCGCAATCCGTCCTGCCGGGGTTTGTCCCGGCCGTGTCTGAGTGTGTTCCTTGCTAAATTTCAGCCCGGACCAGGGATGTCGGTCGGGAATGCAAGTCCTTTAGTTTGGCGGCATTTTCGTCAGCTGCGTTTTCGGGCCGGTTCGATCACTCCGCCGCCGTTCCAGCGGCGAAATATCCAAACCGCCAGCGCGATGATCAGCGCACTGCCTATTACCAGCGCCATCCAATAATGCTTGGCGGTGCCGCTCACACCGGCGATGCCGCCGAACCGGTCAAACAGCGACACCGCCAGCATACCCGGCAGGATATGCTCCAATGACCACACCAGGATCGCGGGGATGTTGACCGCAAAAAAACGCAGCGGCGGCATGTCCAGCGCACCGGCCGTGATCGGGACCAGCGCGCGAATCGGCGGCACGAAACGGGCGAAGAATACCGCCAGGGCGCCCCAGCGATGAAAGAACGCCTCGCTCTGCGCGACCACGCCGGGATAATTCGCCATCGGCCAGGTCGAGAGGATTTCGCGTTGGCTGCGGTGCCCGATCCAGAACGAGCCACCGTCGCCGAGTGCCGCGCCCGTGACCGCTGCGGCGAGCACCCACTCGAACCGCAATTCGCCGCTGGGGATCAGCGCGCTGAGCGCCAGGATGATGGTGGAGCCCGGAATCACCGACCCGATAATCGGAACGGCTTCGAGCAAGGCGGCGAGGAAAAGCGTGACATAGCCCAGCCAGGCATTTGCCGAGACAAACGCAACCAGTGAATCGATGAATGAAGTCACAAAAATCCCGTACTGGAGGTCTGGGGCGGCTTGGCCGCGGTGGCCAGCCGCAGGCCTAACATAAACCCTGGTGGATATGGAAAGTGCCATCAAATTCCGCTTGATCGGGGAGCTTGCAATCGAGCGGGGAAAAAGCACGGCGTGATTCGCAGGGCAGCCTTCCAAAATCCGCCTTCAACCCTATGTTTATGAAATAGCAATGGAACTTTGATTGGGCCGCGGGCTTCTGCGATCCGTTGCTCTCTGCTAGGTTCCGGAAGCACCCATCCGCAGCCACACCGCAAATCTGGTTTCGGGAGCGCCCCGAGACCTCGGAGGATTGATGACGACCGCCGCCACGACCAAAGTGCAAGAGCCCACCGGTTTGCCCGATATGAAGGTCTCCGTCCGGCAGGTATTCGGTATCGACAGCGACCTCGAGGTGCCCGCCTATTCGGAAGTCGACCCGCATGTACCGGAAGTCGACTCGGATTACCGTTTCGATCGCGCCACCACGCTGGCGATCCTCGCCGGTTTTTCAAGAAACCGCCGCGTCATGGTCACGGGCTATCACGGCACCGGCAAGTCCACCCACATCGAGCAGGTCGCGGCGCGGCTGAACTGGCCATGCGTGCGCGTCAACCTCGACAGCCACATCAGCCGGATCGATCTGGTCGGCAAGGATTCCATTGTCGTGCGCGACGGCAAGCAGGTCACTGAATTCCGCGACGGCATCCTGCCTTGGGCGCTGCAGCACAACATCGCGCTGGTGTTCGACGAATACGACGCCGGCCGTCCCGACGTGATGTTCGTGATCCAGCGCGTGCTGGAAGTTTCCGGCCGCTTGACGCTGCTCGATCAGAACAAGGTGATCAAGCCGCATCCGGCATTCCGATTGTTCTCGACCGCCAACACCGTCGGCCTCGGCGACACCTCGGGCCTCTATCACGGCACCCAGCAGATCAATCAGGGCCAGATGGACCGCTGGTCGATCGTCACCACGCTCAACTATCTCGCCCACGACGAGGAAGTCGAGATCGTGCTGGCCAAGGCGCATCATTACCGCACCCAGGAGGGCCGCGACATCGTCAACAAGATGGTCCGGCTCGCCGATCTCACCCGCAACGCCTTCGCCAACGGCGACCTGTCGACGGTGATGAGCCCGCGTACCGTGATCACCTGGGCCGAGAACGCCGATATCTTCGGCGATATCGGTTTTGCGTTCCGCGTTACTTTCCTCAACAAATGCGACGAACTGGAGCGACCGCTGGTCGCGGAGTTCTATCAGCGCTGCTTCAACGTCGAACTCGCGGAATCCTCGGTAAACGTGGCGCTTTCGTAAGCGCCGTCCCCGCGAAAGCAGGGACCCATAAGCCGAGGAGCCCCGATAGAGCGATGGAGCCAGCGCCGGTGCGAACAACGACCGCAGGTGGTTTTGGGTCCCGGCTTTCGCCGGGACGACCGGGGTGAGGCCATAGTGACAACGTCCAACACCAAATTCCGTACCGGCTCGAAGGAAGCACCGACCGAGCCATTCAAGCGCGCGGTCACCTCCTGCCTTCGCGCGATCGCGAAAGCGCCCGAGCTCGAAGTGACGTTTGCCGCCGAGCGGCCCGGCCTGGCGCCGGGCAAGGCACGGCTGCCGGAGCCGGCGCGCAAGATGACCAAGCGTGACGCGGCCATCGTGCGCGGCCACGCTGATTCGATCGCGCTCAAGCTGGCCTGCCACGATCCGAAAGTGCATCGCAAGCTGATGCCGGGAAATCCGCAAGCTCGCGGCGTATTCGAGGCGGTGGAGCAGGCCCGCGTCGAGGCAATCGGCTCACGGCGGATGGCCGGCGTTGCCAAGAACCTCACCGCGATGCTCGACGACCATTTCCACCGCGGCAAGTTCGACGAAATCACCGACCGGGCCGATGCGCCGCTGTCGGACGCGCTGGCGATGCTGGTGCGCGAGCGGCTCACCGGGCTCGCGCCACCCACGGCGGCGCGCAAGATGGTCGATCTCTGGCGCCCGATCCTGGAGGACAAGATCGGCACCCGGCTCGATCAATTGAGCCGGCTCACCGAGGACCAGGCGAAATTCGGCGATGTCGTGCATGATTTGTTGTCGGCGCTCGAACTCGGCGACGAGCGCAACGCCGAGGCCGACGACGACGAAAACCAGGACGAAAGCCGCGACGGCGAGAACGACCAGAGCGGTGCCGAAGGCTCGCCCGACAGCGACGCGGCGCAGGAAATGAGCGCCGATCAGGCGCAGGCGACGACCGACGAAATGTCGGAAAGCGCGATGGAAAGCGCGCAGGCCTCGACCAGCGATACCTTCGACGACGGCGAACTCGGCGACGACGAGACACCGGGTGAGGCGACGCGACCGAATACGCGCGGCGTCAACGAACCGCGCGGCCCGGAATATCACGCCTTCGCGCCGAAATTCGACGAGGTGATCGCGGCGGAAGACCTTTGCGACCATGACGAACTGGAACGGCTGCGCAGCTATCTCGACAAGCAGCTCGCGCATTTGCAGGGCATTGTCGCGCGGCTTGCCAACCGGCTGCAGCGCCGCCTGATGGCGCAGCAGAACCGGGCCTGGGAGTTCGACCTCGAGGAAGGCATGCTCGATCCGGCACGACTGTCGCGGGTCGTTACCGATCCCTATCACCCGCTGTCGTTCATGAACGAGAAGGAAGCGACGTTCCGCGATACCGTGGTGACGCTGCTGTTGGACAATTCCGGATCGATGCGCGGCCGGCCTATCACGGTCGCGGCGACCTGCGCCGATATCCTGGCGCGAACGCTGGAGCGCTGCGGCGTCAAGGTCGAGATTCTCGGCTTCACGACCCGGGCCTGGAAAGGCGGGCAGTCGCGCGAAGCGTGGCTCGCCGCCGGCAAGCCGGCCAATCCCGGACGTCTCAACGATCTCCGGCACATCATCTACAAATCCGCCGACGCGCCGTGGCGGCGGGCGCGGAAGAATCTCGGGCTGATGATGCGCGAAGGTCTGCTCAAGGAAAACATCGACGGCGAGGCGCTCGACTGGGCGCACAAGCGCCTGCTCGGCCGTTCCGAGCAGCGCAAGATTCTGATGATGATCTCCGACGGTGCGCCGGTCGACAACTCCACGCTGTCGGTCAATCCCGGCAACTACCTGGAGCGCCATCTGCGCCACATCATCGAGGAGATCGAGACCCGCTCGCCGGTCGAGCTGATCGCGATCGGCATCGGCCACGATGTCACGCGCTACTATCGCCGCGCGGTCACCATCGTCGATGCCGAAGAGCTCGGTGGCGCCATCACCGAAAAGCTCGCCGAATTGTTCAGCGAAACCCAGGGCGCCGCACCGACCTCGCCGGGCCGACGCCGCCGGCTGCACTAAATCATGATCCAATCAGACGGAATCGGATCATGATCTCCTCTCTTTGTTTGACATGATCTTTTCGGAAAGCCGGTTTCCACTTTTCCGGATCATGCTCAAGCGGGAGCGGCGTCGCGCTTCCGGTTATGCACGATTGGTGTAGGGGTCTCCGACGAGATGGCCGATATGCCCACGCGTCTTTTCAGCCGTCGCCGCATCCTGACATCCGCGGCCGCAGGATGGTCGCTTGCGGCGATGCCGTCGCTGGCGCGGGCGCAGCTTGTGCCGCAACCACCGCCACGGAAGCCGGATGAATATTCCGTCGCGTCTCCGGTCTCGATCGAGGTCAATGCCCGGCCGATCCCGTCATTCGATACCCGGGACCATCAACGGGTGCGGTTCGGCGCGCTGCAATACCGCAGCGGCCTGGTCCTGACCTCCAGCTTCCGCGGCTTCGGCGGACTTTCGGGCATCCGGCTCGACAGCAAGGGCGAGCGCTTCATCTCCTTCAGCGACAAGGGCCGCTGGTTCACCGGCCGCATCGTCTATCAGGCAGGCGTCATGACCGGGCTCGACGATGTCGAGGCCGCGCCGATGCTCGGTCCGGACGGCAGGCCGATCACCACGCGCGGCTGGTTCGATACCGAGTCGATCGCAATCGACGGCTCCCAAGTTTATATCGGGCTCGAGCGCGTCAACCAGGTGCTGCGCTTCGATTTCAGCAAGGGCTTTACCCGCGCGCGCGGCGAGGTGGTGCCGATGCCGCCGGCGGTCAAGAAACTTCCATTCAACGAGGGGCTGGAAGCACTGGTCTGGGTGCCCAAGGGCCGGCCGCTCGCGGGCACGCTGATCGCGCTGTCCGAGCGCGGCCTCGATGCCGATGGCAACCTGATCGCGTTTCTGGTCGGCGGCCCCTTGCCCGGACAATTCAGCGTTCGCCGCACCGACAAATTCGACATCAGCGACGCGACGCTGCTGGCCTCGGGCGAACTTCTGATACTGGAGCGGAAGTTCTCGCTGCTCGAAGGCGTCGGCATCCGGATCCGCAGCATCCCGCTGACATCGTTGGCGCCGGGCGCCGTGGTCGACGGGCCCGCGATCTTCGAAGCCGACCTGGGCGACCAGATCGACAACATGGAAGGCATCGACGCCCACGTCACGCCGGAGGGGGAGACCGTCCTGACGCTGATCTCGGACGACAATTTCTCGATGATCGAGCGCACCCTGTTGCTGCAGTTCACGTTGGTGGATTGATCGGGGGACGGCGCAGGGGTGTCTCCAGATCGTCGTCCCACGCAAGGTCGGGACGACGAATGAGTTCAACATCTCGTCAACTTGCGCCAGAACTCGCCGAGCGGAATAATTCTTGCAGGCTTCGGCGAAAGCAAATGTTGGCGCCCCAAACCAGGAGTATCGATGCGTAAGTTCGGTTCCCAATTCTTCAGTTCCAAATTCTCCACATCCATTTTTTCCCACTCCAAACTTTTCCGATCGGCCTGTGTTCTCGCCGGCGTTTTCGCTATCTCCGCCGCGCACGCGGAAACTTGGCCTTCGCGGTTGATCAAGGCGACGATTCCGTTCGGCGCCGGCAGCGCGACCGACGTGGTGCCGCGCGTGGTGTTCGATCGGTTGGCGGCGGAACTCGGACAGTCCATCGTGGTTGAAAACCGCCCCGGCGCCGGCGGCACGCTCGGCACCGGGCTCGTCGTGCGTGCGGAACCCGACGGCTACAGCGTGCTTGCCCATTCCTCGGCGCTGTCGATCGCGCCCGCGATTTTTCCCGACCTGACCTTCGATGCCCGCCGTGATCTCGCCGGCGCACTGATGATCGGCTCCAGCGCCAATGTGATGATCGTGCCGGTGTCGCGGCCGTGGAAGACCGTGCAGGAGTTCATCGCCGACGCCAAAAACAAGCCTGGCTCGATTTCGTTCGGCTCCGTCGGTATTGGCAGCGCGGTGCATATCTCGGCCGAGAAATTTCGCCTTGCCGCCGGCATTCAGGCCACCCATGTGCCCTATCGCGGCGGAGCCGAGGTGATTGCCGATGTCATCGCCGGACGGGTCGATTTCTATTTCTGTCCGCTCGCAACCGCGCTGCCGCTGATCCGCGCCGGCCAGGTCCGCGCGCTCGTAGTGTCGACGCCGACACGCGCCGCAGATCTGCCCGATGTGCCGACGCCGATCGAGGTGGGCCTGAAAGACGCCGACAGCGCGATCTGGTTCGGCGTGTTCATGCCGGCAAAGACATCGCGGGAGGTGATCGAAAAGTTTCATGCAGCCGGCGTCAAGGTGCTGGCCGATCCGGCGATGCGGGCGAGCCTCAAGCAGCTCGGCGTCGAGACGGTGGCGATGGCGCCGTCGGAAATCGACGACCTCGTCAAGCACGAGACGGCGGCGAACCTCGCGCTGATCAAGTCCGCCGGGATCACGCAGTAACCGCTGCCGGCTGCGGTGCGCTTCACCAATTCGATGCGGCCGCTGTCGGCTTGGGCCTGTCGGCGCGCCTTTTGTTTAGGCATGACCCCGGCGCAGACGCTTGTCGTTTGTCCCGCGCGAACGCCGGGGCCAAGGCCGCCGGAACATGGTTAGATAGCGACAAAGCCTCCTCCACCCACCCACCGGGATTTCCTTCGCCATGAGCACCCTGTTTTCCCCGATCGAATTGCGTGGCCTCAAGCTTGCCAACCGCATCATGGTGGCGCCGATGTGCCAGTACTCCGCCGAAAACGGCGCGGCCAATGACTGGCACTTCACCCATGTCAACTCGCTGGCGCTGTCGGGCGCGGCGATGTTCTGCTTCGAGGCCACCCATGTCGAGGCGATCGGCCGCATCACGCCGGGATGCCTCGGCCTGTGGGACGACGCCACCGAATCCGCGTTGAAACCGATCCTCGCTTCGGTGCGCAAGCATTCCAAGGCCGCGGTGGCGATGCAGATCGCACATGCCGGCCGCAAGGGATCGAGCCACAAGCCGTGGGATGGCGGGCAGCAGGTGCCGCTCGACAAGGGCGGCTGGCAAACCGTGGCGCCGTCGGCGCTGCCGCACAAGGAGGGCGAACTTCCGCCGCTCGCGCTCGACGCCGCCGGGCTGGCGCGCATTCGCGATGCCTTCGTCGCGACCACCAGGCGTGCCGATCGGCTCGGCATCGACGCCATCGAACTGCATGGCGCGCACGGCTATCTCCTGCACGAGTTCCTGTCGCCGATCGCCAACCAGCGCACCGATCAGTACGGCGGCTCCCTGCAGAACCGCATGCGCTATCCGCTCGAAGTGTTCGAGGCGGTGCGCGCGGCGTTTCCGGAGCGCAAGCCGATCGGGGTCAAGGTGTCGGCGACCGACTGGGTCGAGGGCGGCTGGGATCTGCCGCAGACGATCGAATTCGCCAAGGAATTGAAGAAGCGGGGCGTCGACTGGATCGATGTGTCGTCGGGCGGCGCTTCGCCGCTGCAGAAGATACCGCTGTCGCCCGGCTATCAGGTGCCGTTCGCAAAGGCCGTCAAGGAAGCCACCGGCGTCACCACCGTGGCGGTCGGGCTGATCACCGAAGCCAGGCAGGCCGAGGAGATCGTGTCGTCGGGCAAGGCCGACATGGTCGCGCTGGCGCGCGGCATGCTGTACGACCCGCGCTGGGGCTGGCACGCCGCCGCCGAACTCGGCGGCGAAGTCGACGCCCCGCCGCAATACTGGCGCTCGCAGCCCTCGACCCAGAAGACGCTGTTCGGCCAGACCACGTTCGGGGCGCGCTGAGGCGAATGTGATTCGTCACGTGTAATTCCGGCATTGCCGGGCTTGACCCGGCATGGCCTCGTTTTCGAGAAGTTCGTTTGCGAAGGTCGATGGATACGCGGGTCAAGCCCGCGTACGACCACCCTTGTTAACGGTCGGCATTGGATTTTCCATTCGTCACGGCCGGTCAAAGCAGTCTGTCTCATATGGCGTTCCAATTACGCGCCCCGAACCATGCGAGGTGCGACCACATTTCCTCACCACTCCCGGCCATTCCTCATGCTAGGCTCTCCTCGGGCGCGCGAAGACGTGCCGGAGGAAACCGAACAAGGAGAGGAAACCCATGGAGATCGGATACTTCACGATGCCCTCGCATCCGCCGGAGTGCGGACTGAAGGAGGGGCACGACTGGGACCTGCAGGTGCTGCGCTGGCTCGATGAGCTCGGTTACCAGGAATGCTGGATCGGCGAGCACCACACGGCGCCGTGGGAGCCGCATCCTTCCCCCGATCTGCTGGTGGCGCAGGCGCTGCAAGAGACCAAGAACATTCGCATCGGGCCCGGCGGCTTCCTGCTGCCCTATCACCACCCCGCCGAACTCGCCAACCGCGTCGCGATGCTCGATCACCTCTCCGGCGGCCGGCTCAATTTCGGCGTCGCGGCCTCCGGCCTGCCGAGCGACTGGGCGATGTTCAATGTCGACGGCATGTCCGGCCAGAACCGCGACATGACCCGGGAGGCGCTGGAGATCATCCTCAAGATGTGGACCGAGGACGGCCCCTGGACCTACACCGGCAAATTCTGGACCGTCACAAAACCCGACACCATGTTCGATTTCCTCAAGCCCCACATCAAGCCGCTGCAGGCGCCGTATCCGCCGATCGGCGTCGCGGGGCTGAGCAAGAATTCCGACACGCTCAAGCTCGCCGGCGAGCGCGGCTACATTCCGATGAGCCTCAACCTCAACCCGGCCTACGTCTCGAGCCATTGGGATTCGGTGATGGCCGGCGCCGCCAAGACCGGGCGCACGCCGAGCCGGCAGGACTGGCGGCTGGTGCGCGAGGTGTTCGTCGCCGATACCGACGAGGAAGCGTGGAGATTGTCCTCCGGCGACATGATGGGCCGCATGATGGGCGAATATTTCCTGCCGTTGCTCGGCCATTTCGGCTTCAAGGACTACCTCAAGCATTCCCCCGAGGTGCCCGACAGCGACGTCACCGTCGATTATTGCGCGCGCAACAACTGGGTGGTCGGCTCGCCTTCCACCGTGGCCGAAAAGATCGAGGCGATCTGGCGCGATGTCGGCGGCTTCGGCACGCTTCTGGTGTTCGGCTTCGACTACAAGCACAAGCCCGAAGCCTGGCGTCATTCGTTGACGCTCCTGAAGCAGGAAGTGATGCCGCGCCTCAAGCATCTCAACGCCGAACTGGTGCGGGCGGCGTAGGCCACGCGAACGCCAACAGGTCGCGCGCTTTCCCACCGCAAGGGGAGCGCGCTTCCGCCTCCATCTCTGCCATCCCGGCTCGCGCGTCGCTTGGCCGGGACGGCGCCGAATAAGCCCGTGATTTGGGTCAAATCGGAAGCGGAATATTTTTCAGGCGACGGGCTGGACCGGCAAATCGCTCGATAGCCGATCGCGCGACGAGCGCGCTACTTCTTGCTGAAGCGGATGATGCCGTCCCAGTTCTCCTGCGGCGGCTCCAGCATGAACCCCACCACGCGGTCGAGATAAATTCCGGCCAGCACGTCGTCCGGATATTGATCGGCGAACGCCTCCAGCGCGTCGAGCGCGTGCAGCCAGTCTCGGCCGGCGTAGACTTCATAGACGCGATCCCAGTCCTCGACGCGCTTGGCCATCTCGGGCGTGGTGCGGAATTCTTCCGGGCCGTCCAGCGTGCCCAGCAGTTCGAAGATATCGAGCGGGCGGCCGACGCCCTTCGGCTGGGTGCGGTCGACATGGCGGAACAGGAATTCGTCCGAACAGACGGTCGCGATCTGCCCGCTGACGAGGATGCTGCTGCCGTAATATTTGTTCAGCCCTTCGAGGCGGGCGGCGATGTTCACGTTGTCGCCGATCGCGGTGTAGTCGATACGGTCGGAGGATCCGACATTGCCCAGCACGGCTTCGCCGACGTGAACGCCGAACCGCGTGTGCCACGGCGGCAGGCCCTGATCGATCCACCGCGCGTTCAGGCGCCGGGATGCGGCGCGGCATTCGAGCGCGCTGAGGCAGGCCGCATGTTCGTGCCGCCTGACTTCCAGCGGCGCGTTCCAGAAGGCGAAAATGGCGTCGCCGATGAATTTATCGACGGTGCCGTTGGCCTTGATGATCAGCGACGCCAGCGCCTCGAAATACTCCGACATGTTGGCCATCAGGCTGTCCGGCGACATGCCCTCGGCGATCGGCGTGAAATCCTTGACGTCGGTGAACAGGATGCTGACGCGGCGGGTTTCGCCGCCCACCACGACCTGGGTCTCGTTTTCGAGGATGTCCCGAACCAGCGCTTTCGGGACGAACTTCGATACCTCGCGTATGGTGCTCTTCATGCCGGACATCGATCGGATCAGCGTCGAGACTTCATGCACGCCGGAGTGCATCGTGATCGGATCGTCGAGCTGGAACGACCGGATCAGGTCGGCCTCCCCGGAAAGCCTGGAGAGCGGCTTCGAGATCGAGCGCGCCAGGTAGACGATCGCCGGCAGCGTGAGCAGAAACACCAGCAGTGCGACCGGGATGCTGCGCCCGGCGGCGCCTGCCAGCGTGCCCTGGAAGTCGGACAAGGGCGCCGCGTAGAGCTGAAAGAAAGCGCCGCCATCCCGGCCGACCTGGCGGTCCACCGTGGCGAGATAGTCGGTGCCGCGGACATCCAGCGTCGCCATGCGGTAGGCGCCGTTCCGCGTGAATTGCTGGAAAGCCTTCTGCACCACGGGATCGCTGAGATCGGCCGTCGTGGCGAGTTCGCTCGACCGGGTATCGCCGGAACTCGCGTGTTTGAACATCCTTTCGGGATCGAAGTGCGCCAGGAGGTGATTCCTGTCGTCGAAAGCCACGAAGCGATGCGTGTCGTTCGGCCTGATCGAGCGGATATACATCATCAGCCGATCGAGCGTGATGTCGACCCCGACGACGCCGCCGTGATCGAGCGCTTCCGCCAACGTCATCCCGACCTGCGACGTGGCCGAGAACAGATAGGGCAGCGTCCGCACGATGGTGCCGGGATGTTGCGTGGCGTCGCGATACCAGTCGCGGTCGCGCGGATCATATGTTGGAGACGGCTTGCTCGAGGTCCCGATCTCGCGGCCATCGGTGTCGAGAAACGTCCAGGTCTGCGTCCGCGCGCCGTCGTCGCTCCTGATCTCCTGGACGGCAAATCGCGTGAGAGGGGGCCCGCCGAGTTGCTCGACCACCGCCTTTTCGGTATCGGTGATCGAAAGGATGTGAAAGAAGTTGCCGTTATCGTAGCCGACATAGGCCGCGGAGATCTGCGGGCTCGCGCCCAGACTCGCCAGGATCAATTGCCTGACGGCGTCCTTCGATCCATCGGCGGTCTGCAATGAAGGCGCATTGCGCAGGAACGTGGTCAGCAAAAAAGCCGGCGTGAAGAACGCGGTGCGCTGTTCGTTGATCCGGTTGATGGTCTGGCGGAACGTGTCGTCGGCGACTTTGACGGCCGTCTTCTGGGTCTCGATATAATTGGTGACGGTGACGGCGGTCGCGACCAGCAGCGCCACCGCCAGAAACAACGACAGGACCGTGACGAACAGGGTGCGGCGCGGGTTGCGGGACGGGGAGCCGGGCATCGGGGCGGCTATGGCGTGGAGAGGTCGATGACGCGTTTCGAGAGGTACTCGACCCAATAGCGGACAAACGGATCGGCCTCGTCGAGTTTCTGCTTGAGCTTCGTTTCGCTCACCGCAAGCAGTTCGCAACCGTCGGGGGTCACCGCGGAGGCCGTGCGATGGGCGTCGGCGATCAGCGCGTGCACCCCGAACATCTCCCCGAGTTTCACCTCCGTTATGATGCGCTGATGCGGCGTCCCGAGCCCCATGAAGATGATGACATTGCCGCGCAGAAGCACATAGGCGGCCGTTCCGGCGTCCCCCTCCGAGAAGATCGTGGCGCCGGCGGGAAATAGCCTGCGGCTCAGGTCCTTTCGTACCGATTGAACCGTATCCGGTGAAACGCCCGCGTCGGATGTCATGGTAAAACCTCCGTCGGCGCCGAGGGGCAGGTTCGGTCATCCCCGGGCGCTCGTGATAGGCGATCACACGTTTCCCGCGCGGCACATCCGCAATTACCCGGAAGTTCGGGCCGGCATCGTCTGCGGATCAAGGCCGGCCGCGGCTGCACGGTGCCCGCGAATGTTATCAAACGATCAGACCGCATTTACCGGGGCCTGCTCGGTCGCGCCTGAATTGATCGCGCAATGGATTTCGCGGCAAGAGATTTCCTCGCGCTTCGGAACATTACGTCGGGTACATCACTTAGCTGACTGAAAGGGCGGGCCGGCCCATGATGATCCTGGTTGTCGAGGACGAGAGCCTCATTAATCTGATGGCGAGCGAGGAACTGCAGCGGGCGGGGCATGTCGTCATTTCCGCCTATAACGCCGCCGAGGCCATCGCCATCCTGGAAAGCCGCGACGACATCGGGCTGATCTTCACCGACATCGATATGCCCGGCAGCATGGATGGGCTGCGGCTCTCCGCCGCCGTACGCGATCGATGGCCTCCGATCCAGATCATCATCACCTCGGGCAAGCGGCCCGAAGAAGTGATGCCGGCAGGTTCGCGGTTCCTGCCGAAGCCCTATCAGCTGGACCGACTGTGCAGCACGGTGGACGCGCTGTCGTGAGATCAATCGCATCGCCGGACGCGCGCCGGGTGCGAAGCTCGGCGCCGAGCTTGATGATGAGCCAACGGATCGCACGTTTGCTCGCCCGCTGACGGGCTTCGCGATTTCAGGGACAGGCGATCCCGCATGTCGCCGCGCTCATGCGGGCTACCGCTTGTCGCCCGATTCGAATTTCAAACAGCAAATTCACGCATGCTTGTTTAGTGAAAAACTCTCGCCGTCATTCCGGACCGCGCTCCTGCGCGAACCCTGTTGATCATCTCTGGATTCTCCGACGCGCAATTGCACATCGCAGTTCGAAGTTTCGTATCACACCACATGACGCCGGATATGACTTTACGTTCTCGCGGCATGATGCGCCCGAGTTTTGCAATTTATTTTGCCCAAAAATCAGAGGGCGCAGGAAACGCCGGGTGCCCGTTGCACCCGCAGCCCATGCGCGAAGTGTAGTGAGCGCATGGTAGTCACCACAGGTTCACCGGAACACCCGGCATTTCCTGCGCGATGGTTTTAACGGCTTATAACGCGCTCTCCCGGGCGACGAATTCGTCTTGCCACCCTCGCCGGCGGATTAAGGTTGGCCGGACCCGGTTGGGCCGACTTCACCTCCGCCGGCTTGACGCCAGCAACGGGCGCCAGGACCACACGGCTTTGCCGTACGCAATAGCGCCGCTCGTCCACGCGCCGGGTATTTGCTCACGGGCTTTCGCTCAATGGATAAGCCCGCCCTGCATTCCCGCGCGCGACGACGCTACCCGCGTCCACCGCATCCCTGCCCAACGTCCGTGACGATCGCGATACGCCCCTCTTCGGGCCGGGACGGCGGGGGATATGCAGGTGATTTGGGTCAAACGTGAAGTGGAAAATTTTTGAGGAGGGGACTGGACAGGCAAATCAGTGGTTCTCGATTTCGCGCGGCCTAACTAACTCCCTTGTTTAAATCGTTGACCGCAGTCCAATCCAAGTGCGTATCAACCCAGACCACGCTGCCGCCTGCGGCGCATTTGAGGGGAGCGGCGATGCCGTACCAATTCCAATTGGGATGGGTGCTACAGCAACTCTCGATCGCGCACTCCGGCGCACACCCCCGCCCCCCTTCAGCGTTGCAGTCCCGCCAAATCCCTGCGATCACTATCTCCCAATCAGAACAAGAACGTAAGGGAGGCCCCATGAACCCCATCACGGCTGCGTCATCGAGACTGCTTCTCTCGCTCGGCCTCGCCTTGCTCTCCGCAACCTCTCCCGCTCGCGCCGAAGACGGCGTTCTCCGCGTCGGCATCATCACCGACATGAGCGGGCAATATGCCGACGGCAACGGCACCGGGTCGGTGATCGCGGCGCAGATGGCGGCGGAGGAAATCGGGGGCAGCGTCGCGGGCCGTCGGATCGAGATCATTTCGGCCGATCACCAGAACAAGCCGGATGTCGCCACCGGGATCGTGCGCAACTGGATCGACAACAGGGGCGTCGATGTCGTGGCCGAAGGCGTCAACTCGGCGGTGGCGCTGGCGATCCAGAACCTGACGCGCGAGCGCAAGAAGCTGTTCCTGATCTCGGGCTCCGGCTCGTCCGATCTCACCGGCAAGCAGTGTTCGCCGACCAGCGTGCAATGGACCTACGATACCTACGCATCCTCGAACGCCACCGCCAAGGCCGTGGTCGCGCGCGGCGGCACGCCGTGGTTCTTCCTCACCGCCGATTATGCTTTCGGCCAGGCGCTGGAGCGCGATGCGAGCCGGGCCGTGGTCGCGGCCGGCGGCAAGGTGCTGGGCGCGGTGCGCCATCCCTTCGACACCGCGGATTTCTCTTCGTTCCTGCTGCAGGCGCAGTCGTCCGGCGCCAAAATCCTCGGCCTTGCCAATGCCGGCTCGGATTTCCGCAACGCGGTGGCGCAGGCCGACGAATTCAACATCCGCCAGAGCATGCAACTGGTCGCGCTGCAGGTCACGCTCACCGACGTGCCCGCGCTCGGCCTCGCGCACGCGCATGATCTTTTGTTCACCGATTCCTTCTACTGGGATCGCACGCCCGAGACGCGCGTTTTCAGCGAGGAATTCTTCAAGCGGCACGGCGCGATGCCGACCGCGTACCAGGCCGGCGTCAATTCGGCGCTGCGCCATTACTTCAAGGCGGTGGCGGCGACCAACGCCGTGGATGCGGAGACCGTGATCGCGCAGATGCGCAAGACGCCGGTGAACGATTTCTTCGCGCAAGGCGGCGTGGTTCGCGAGGACGGCCGCATGGTCCACGACATGTACCTGATGCGGATCAAGAAGCCCGAGGAATCCAGGAGCAAGTGGGACGTCTACGAGTATCTGTCGACGGTGGCGGGCAACGACGCGTTCCGGCCGCTCGCCGACGGCGGATGTCCCTATGTGAAAGCGCAGTGACGCGCGGCACGCGCGCGACAAAACAAAACGACCGGATCATCCGATCCGGCCGCTTCAAGCGCGCAAATCCCGAAGTTCGGTCGACGAAAGCTCAGCTTGCCTGCGCCACCGGGGCCGCGGCCGCCTTCTTCTTTTCGATCGCGCGCTTCAGGTCGAGGGCGCGGGGCGACAGCACGTCGGCCTTGGCCTTGAGCAGGAACGCATCGAGGCCGCCATTGTGGTCGACGCTCTTGATCGCGTTGGTCGAGACGCGCAGGCGCACATTGCGGCCCAGCACGTCCGAGATGAAGGTAACGTTGCACAGGTTCGGCAGGAACCGGCGCTTGGTCTTGATGTTCGAATGGCTCACCCGGTGGCCCACCTGGACCCCTTTGGCCGTCAGTTCACAACGCCGCGACATCTTGAGAAAATCCTCTTGCATCCCGGGCTTTTCGTCCATCGCGGGCGAAAGCTTAAGGGGTCCAACAACACGTCCATCCAGGGAACCGCGGACGTATAGGGGCGACCGCGTTTGGCGTCAAGGTTTTGCGCGGCGGGGCCGTGCGAAAACTGCGATTTTATCGCGGTTCCCGGCGCATTTGCGGGCCTTTTTAGCGTTTCCCGTTACGCTTTCCTGACCGTTCTTGTCACGAGGCCGTGCGGGTCCGCCGCCGGCTCCGTGCCATCACATAAACGGCGCATTCGAAGCCGAAATCACTGCTGCGCGCAGGGCTGTCGGCCGTTCCGGCGAGGATTTGCCCGCGGAGGCGCGCCCGTTCAATTGACGCTTATTCTTTATATTCGTAACCGGGCCAGATGTTTTCACCGGGCCGCCTTTGAAATTGTAAAAAGACGAGACCTGGATCTGGCCGTGAGGCATGCATTTGCGGAATACGCATTGTCCGCCGGATGAATTAGCTTACATGAATCAACTATCGCGCGTATCGCAGGACCTTGCAGTGACCACGCCTTGCACGATGCCGTCCCGGCAGGCCCGTTTTTTGTCGCGGGCGCTGGGCGGCCTTATGGCCTTCGCAATCGCGCTTCTCATTCCGCTGCATCCCGCCGGCGCGCAGGGCAGGCTCGATGCGCGCTATGAGGCGACGCTCGCCGGCATCCCCGTCGGCAAGGGCACCTGGACCATCGAGATCACCGACGACGGCTTTGCCGCCGCCGCCACCGGGGGCACCGCGGGGCTCTTGAAGGCCTTCGCCGGCGGCACCGGCACCAGCGCCTCCCAGGGCCGCGTCGTCAACGGCGCGCTGGTGGGGTCGAGCTATGTCGGCACCATGACGACGCAGAAGAAGTCCGAAACCATCCGGATGGCGCTGGCCAACGGCACCGTGAAGGAATTCTCGATCGATCCGGTGCCGCCGGTCGATCCCGGCCGGCTGCCGGTCACCGACGCGCAGCGCCGCGGCGCCTATGATCCGATGACCGGCGCGCTGTTGCACGTGCCGGGCACGGGCGAACTGCTGACGCCGGATGCCTGCCGCGCCGGCGCGCCGGTCTTCGACGGCCGCATGCGCTACGATCTCAAGCTCGACTTCAAGCGCATGGAAACCGTCAAGACCGAGAAGGGCTATCAGGGCCCGGTCGTGGTCTGCGCCATCTATTTCGCGCCGGTCTCGGGCTACATCCCCGATCGCCCGGTGATCAAATACCTCGCCGCACAGCGTAACATGGAAGTCGCCTTCGCCCCGCTCGCCGGCACCCGCATCCTGGTGCCGTACCGGATGGTGGTGCCGACCCCGCTCGGCACCGCGATGCTGGAAGCCACCCAGTTCATCACCTCCGCCACGCCGCCGCGTGTCGCCAAGACGCAGTGAGTGGGACGCGGTGAGCAAGGCGCGGCGGTTCTGTGGTTCACGTGATCAGTGGGGTAGCCACAAGCTCAATGCTTGGAGACCCTCACCCCCCACCCCTCCCCGCAAGGGGGAGGGGAGAAGGGCGCCACGTCGCTGACGTAGTGAGTTGGTTGCGGTCGTGGACAGGTTCTCTAGCGCGAAGTCGCACCATGAGTTTTTGTCCGCCCATGACGAATGAATAATTTGGAGCTTCGAATCCAGTTGACTCTCTTCCCGTTCTGATTCAACTCCGGGGTCGTGACATCGTTAGGAATTTCGTCTGGAAACCGTCGCTTGTTTGCGTGCTTTAAACTTGATCTAGTGTCGAACCGGAGTGTCCATGCGAGATGTTGCGGTGAACGTATCAGGAGTGGCGCGGAGTTAGCGATTCGGGCGCGATTCGTTCCGGAACTCGTTCCAGAGATTAAATCGCGACCCCCGACGCGTCGCATTGTGAAACACGTCCCTAACGCCCGCGGCGCAGAAATCCCCTGATCTCATGGCCTTTTCGTCAACTTCGCCCATGTTCGCCCAAGAAGTCGCCCGTGAACGGGCTCCCGGCGCCGGCGTTACCGCCGTGCTCGGACCGACCAACACCGGCAAGACCCATCTCGCGATCGAGCGCATGCTGGCGCACTCGTCGGGACTGATCGGGCTGCCGCTGCGGCTGCTGGCGCGCGAGGTCTACAACAAGATCGCCGATCGCGCCGGCGTCGATGCGGTGGCGCTGGTGACCGGCGAAGAGAAAATAAAACCGCCGAAGGCGCGGTTCTGGGTCTCCACCGTCGAGGCGATGCCGCGCGATCTCGACGTCTCGTTCCTCGCGGTCGACGAGATCCAGATCGCCGCCGATCTCGAGCGCGGCCACGTCTTCACCGACCGCATTCTCAACCGCCGCGGCCGCGACGAAACGCTGCTGCTCGGCGCCGCCACCATGCGTCCGATCATCGAGCGGCTGTTGCCGGGCGCCTCGATCGTGACACGGCCGCGGCTGTCGCAGCTCGAATTCGCCGGCGACCGCAAGATCACGCGGCAACCGCGGCGCACCGCGATCGTGGCGTTCTCCGCCGATGAAGTCTACGCCATCGCCGAATTGATCAAGCGCCAGCATGGCGGCGCTGCCGTCGTGCTGGGCTCGCTATCTCCGCGCACAAGAAATGCGCAGGTGGAGATGTTCCAGAACGGCGACGTCGATTACCTGGTCGCGACCGATGCCGTCGGCATGGGTCTCAACCTCGACGTCGACCATGTCGCGTTCGCCTCCGACCGCAAATATGACGGTTATCAATTCCGCCGGCTCAATCCGTCGGAATTCGCGCAGATCGCCGGCCGCGCCGGCCGCGCCACCCGCGACGGCACCTTCGGCACCACCGGGCGCTGCGCGCCGTTCGAGCCGGAACTGGTCAATGCACTGCAGAACCACACGTTCGAGAGTGTGAAGGTTTTGCAATGGCGCAATTCCAAGCTCGATTTCTCCTCGCTCGGCGCCTTGCAGGTGTCGTTGGCACTGACGCCGTCACATGAGACGCTGACCCGCGCCCCGATCGCCGAGGACATGCGCGTGCTCGATCACGCGGCGCGTGATGCCGATGTGCGCGATATGGCGCACGG
Organism: uncultured Alphaproteobacteria bacterium; assembly: GCA_963756215.1. Taxonomy (GTDB): domain Bacteria; phylum Pseudomonadota; class Alphaproteobacteria; order Rhizobiales; family Xanthobacteraceae; genus Bradyrhizobium. The sequence goes on from CAVWMY010000013.1 coordinate 730,866, forward strand.
CGCCGCAGCGGTGGAACGGCTGTGGGAGGCCTGCCAGATCCCGGACTACCGCAAGATCGCGCCGGCCGCCCATGCCGAACTGGTGACCACATTGTTCGGCTTTTTGATGCAAAAGGGCCGCATTCCCGATGCCTGGTTCGCCGCGCAGGTCGATCAGGCCGACCGCGTCGACGGCGATATCGATACCCTGTCCGGCCGGATCGCCCAGATCCGGACCTGGACCTTTGTCGCTAACCGCCCGGATTGGCTGGCCGATCCCGAGCATTGGCAGGGGATTACGCGCGAACTTGAAAATAAATTGTCCGATGCGCTGCATGAACGGCTAACGGAGCGTTTCGTTGACCGTCGTACCAGTGTATTGATGCGCCGCCTGCGGGAGAACACAGTTTTGAATACGGAAATCGGCAAGACCGGTGAAGTGATCGTGGAAGGCCATGTGATCGGCCGGCTCGACGGATTCACCTTTGCGCCTGATGTTGCGGAAGCCGGGTCCGATGCGAAAGCCTTGCAGGCGACCGCGCAGAAGGCGCTGGCCGGCGAGATCGACGCCCGCGCCGAGAAGTTGTCGGCGGCGCCCGACGACCAGTTCGTGCTGGCCTCCGACGGCACCATCCGCTGGACCGGCGATGCGGTGGCCAAGCTGGTTGCGGCCGACGATGCGCTGCATCCGCGCATCCGCGTCATCTCCGACGAGCGCCTCAGCGGTGCGCCGCGCGAAGCGGTGCAGGCGCGTCTCGATCTGTGGCTGAAGACCCATATCGAAAAACTGCTCGGGCCGCTGTTCGACCTTGCCAAGGCCGAGGACGTCACCGGCATCGGCCGCGGCATCGCGTTTCAGCTGGTCGAGGCGCTCGGTGTTCTCGAGCGCTCCAGGATTTCCGCCGAGATGAAGGATCTCGACCAGCCTTCGCGCGCCTCGCTGCGCAAATACGGCGTCAGGTTCGGGGCCTATCACATCTACATTCCGCCGCTGTTGAAGCCGGCGGCGCGCGCGCTGGCGTCGCTGTTGTGGGCGCAGAAGCAGGACAATGTCGATCTGTCGGTGCTGTCGAACGCACAGCATCTCGCCGGCAGCGGCCGCACCTCGTTCCCCGTCGACAAGGCGTTGCCGCGCGACGCCTATCGCGTGCTCGGCTATCGGCAATGCGGCGAGCGCGCGGTGCGCGTCGATATCCTGGAGCGGCTTGCCGATCTCATCCGCCCGGCGCTGGCGTGGCGCGAGACTTCGCCCGGCGAGAAGCCCGCCGGTGCGTTCGACGGTCGCGGCTTTGTCGTGACGCAGGCGATGACCTCGCTGGCCGGCTCGGCCGGTGAAGACTTCGCCTCGATCCTGCGCGCGCTGGGCTATCGCATGGAGCGCCGCCCGCCATTGCCGCCGAAGCCGCCCGCGGTCGAGGCCGCGCCGGTGGATGCGACATCTGCCGAAGCAACGCCGGCCGAAGCAGCGTCTGCTGAAGCGCTGTCCGGCGAGGCCGCGGTTGACGCAGCGTCCGCTGAAGCCGTGATGGCGGATACGCCGCCGCCCGACGCGACTGCGACGGAAGCCATGTCGGTCGAGCCGGCCGCGACTGATACGGCGGTCGACCTCGCCGAAGTTGTTCCCGATGCGCCGCCGGCCGTTGGGCCCGTTGCATCGCCGTCCGCTGCGATGCTGCCCGACATCGCCTTTGCGCCTCCGCCCGAAATCGAACCGCCGGTGGTCACCGAAGCCGAGCCGGTGCAAGCCGAAACGGTGCGAGCCGAGGCGCTCGAGGGCCAACCGCGCGAAGCCCAGGCTCTCGAAACTCAGGCTCTCGAAACCGGGGTTGTGGCTGCCGATGCAGGTTTGCTTGAATCCCCGCAGCCGGCTGCGCCAAGCGAAACTGAAACGGTCGATACGCCGCAACAAGCCGCCAGCGCTGAATCAACCGAAGCAGCGACGGCGAATGCCGACGTGGCTGAAGCCGCGGCGGTCACGTCCGATGCGGCTGCCGCGCCCGATGCGGCCGCGGCGCCGGAACTGGTCGAAGTCTGGCGGCCCGGTGGCCGGTCCGAAGAGCGCCGGCCGCGGCACGATCGCAACCGCCATCGTCATCAGGGCCATCAGGCCGCGGCCCCGGCCGCCGTCGAAGGCGAAGCCGGCGAGGGCGACAAGCGCCCGCCGCATCGGCGACGGCGCCACAGCGATTTCCGCGTCAAGCCGCGCGAGGGCGCGCCGGCTGATGCTGCGGCCGCGCCGGTTAGCGCCGAGGCCGCGCCTGCGCCCGAAGCGCGCGACGACAAGGGCCGTCCGCCGCGTGAACGCTTCCAGGGCAAGGGCCGCGAACAGGGGCGCGACGGCGACCGCGAAAAGGGCGGCGGGCGTCCGGATAAATTCGGCGGTGGGCGCGACAAGGGTGGACGCGATAAACCGCGCGACAAGGGCGGTCGTGATTTCGGCGGCCGCGACAAGGGCGGCCGCGACAAGCGCGACAGCGGGCCGTCGCACCGCCAATATGCCACCTCCGCCAGCCCGCGCGAGCGCGATCGTCCGATCGATCCGAATTCGCCGTTCGCCAAACTGGCCGCGCTCAAGGAGCAGCTTGCCGCCGGCCGCAAGGAGTAGTCTGCACGTTCTGACGCGTTTTGGTCCCGCGGACCGGCGCCCACCGTCGGCTCCGGTCCGAAGGGTTTCGCGCAAGAGCGTTTTGTTCGAAGCGGTGTTGTTTGGAGCGCCAGCGTCTCGATAAATGGTTATGGCATGCGCGGGTGGTGAAGGCCCGCACCAGCGCGGCCGCGCTGATCGAAGGCGGCCATGTCCGCATCAACGGGGCGCGCGAGCGTTCGCCGGGACATGGCGTCAAGATCGGCGACGTGCTGACGGTCGGGCTCGACCGCACCGTGCGTGTCCTGAAAGTGATCGGCTTTGCCGAGCGGCGCGGCGATGCGGCGTCGGCGCGGGCTCTCTATGAGGATTTGCGGGGTCCGGCAGGACAGGAGCCGCAATTGCGGGACGGCGAGGAATAATTATCTGCGCAAAGACACATCCACACGGCAAAAACGCTGCCGAAAACCGATTCGGAGGCCGCTTCGCTTCACTTGCGGCTGCGGAATTCCTGCGCTACGCCAACCGCTGAAAAATTGACTCGTTCCGGAGCCCTGGATGACTTACGTCGTCACTGAAGCCTGCATCAAGTGTAAATATACCGATTGCGTCGAAGTCTGCCCGGTGGACTGCTTCTACGAGGGCGACAACATGCTGGTCATTCATCCGGATGAATGCATCGACTGCGGCGTTTGCGAGCCGGAATGCCCCGCCGACGCCATCAAGCCCGATACCGAACCGGGTCTGGAGAAGTGGCTCGAGGTGAATACCGAATATGCCAAGAGCTGGCCCAACATCACCCAGAAAAAGGACGCCCCGGCAGACGCAAAGGAATTCGAAGGAGTAGAGGGCAAGTTCGAGAAATATTTTTCCCCGGCGGCGGGGACCGGAGACTGACCTGCGGGAGTGACCGGTGCGGCTTTCAGGTCGTACCGCCCGCAAGCTTAACCCTAACGACGGTTGATCGGGGCATATTTACCCGCAAAAGCTGCGTATGGACCCTAAATCATTGATTTTCACGGAAAATGTGCTATATTGGGCACATTACAAGCCGAACCCAGCCATGCGTATCCTTGGCGTCAGCGGTTCCCGTGAAAACTTCGAACAGGGGCGTGGCAGTTCCGCGCGCAGGCTGTGTCACAGAAAACGCGTAAAAAGAGTGTTTCCAAGGGTTCGAAAAAAGCCGCTGCGGCTAGTCGCAGTGCAACCAAGAGCCGTGCCCGAGCTTCCGTGAAGGAAACTCGAACCGCCACCAAGGCCGCGGCTGCAAAATCCTCGAAAAACAAAAGAAGCGCAATGCCCAACAAGACTGCAAAAACTGCCGCGAAGTCGACTGCGAAGGCCGCTGCTCCCAAGGTTGCAGCCAAGCCCGCGCCCAAGACCATAGCCAAGCCGGTCGCCGCCAAACCCGTCGTTGCCAGCAAGCCGGCAGCCGCGGCGCCGCGCATCGAGGAGCCGAAGAAGGCGCTGACCCAGCGCCAGGGCTTCAAGACCAATGAGTTCGTGGTGTATCCCGCGCATGGCGTTGGCCAGATCCTGGCCATCGAGGAGCAGGAGATCGCCGGCGCCAAGCTTGAGCTGTTCGTGATCAATTTCATGAAAGACAAGATGACGCTGCGGGTGCCGACCGCGAAGGTCGCCAATGTCGGCATGCGCAAATTGTCGGAGCCCGCGCTGGTCAAGCGCGCGCTGGAAACGCTCAAGGGCCGCGCCCGCGTCAAGCGCACCATGTGGTCGCGCCGCGCGCAGGAATACGAAGCCAAGATCAATTCCGGAGATATCGTCGCGATCGCCGAAGTGGTGCGCGATCTCTATCGTTCGGAGTTGCAGCCCGAGCAGTCCTACAGCGAACGCCAGCTCTACGAGGCGGCGCTCGACCGGCTGTCGCGCGAGATCGCGGTGGTCCAGCACGTGACGGAAACCGAAGCGGTCAAGGAAATCGAAGGCCAGCTCGCCAAGAGCCCGCGCCGCGGCGCCAAGGCGGAAGCCGAGGCCGGAGCCGACGGCGAGGCCGATGCGGACGGCGAGAGCGATGGCGACGACACCGCGGTTGAGGATGAAGCTGCGTAAGTCGTTTCATCAGATCGAGTTAACCAAGCCCGGTCGAAAGACCGGGCTTTTTACTGGTCGCAGGGTACGGCCGTCATACGCGGGCTTGGCCCGCGTACCGTCTTCAGAAAAGTTCTGAAGAAGTGCGATCGACTGACGGGTCAAGCCCGGCATGACGACCCGTAAAAATCAGGCCGGCGCCACACGCGGTCGGCGCTCGTCCCCTAACGACGGAAGTTGCCTAGTCGCGGCGCCCGCTGGTCTCAATCCACCACGATCTTGACGCGGTCGCGCACCTTGATCTGGGCGCGGGCGTCGAGGCCGTTGAGGACGCGGAAGCGCTCCACCGGGTGGTCGACGCCGGCCATGCGGTGCGACAACGACTCTACGGTATCGCCGGGTTGCGCGGTGATGACCTTGATGCGCAGCGGGCGCGCGGCCTGAATTTCTTCGAGTGTCAGCCGGCGGAACGAGTTCACGGTTTCGCGGGCATTGCGTTCGCTCTCGGTGGTCTTCTGCCGGGTCGCGAAGATAAAGCGATAAACGTCGCTGCCGAACCGCAAGGCATAGACCTTGAATTGCCATTGGTCGCCGCGCGCGGTCGCGGAGGCCGCCGGAAAGCCGTTGATCGTCAGGTCCTCGGCCGAGGCCTTGTCGACATTTTCCATCCAGCCGGAAGAGAGGTAGTCGGCGAGCGACTGTTCGGCCGGCACCCGCACCACGTCGAAGCGCATGGCCTGGGCGCCGCCCTCGCGCACGCCGATCACGGCCTGCGCGGTATTATCCAGCGTGAACGTCTCGGGCGCGGTGAAGGTGAAGCCCAGCTTGGGATGCAGGAAGCGATGGCCGCGCACGAACCCTTCGCTCGGATCCTCGCCATAGACGATGTTGTCGATCGCGGCGAGATAGACTTCGCGGTCGCGCTCGCCGTTCTCGGGCGAGGCGTATTGCCGCGCGCTGGATTGCGCGCCTTGCACGCGCTCCGGCGTTGCCGGGTGCGAGGACAGGAAGTCCTGCGCGCGCGGATCGACCGAGTTCTTGCCCGCCTTCAGCTCGGCGTTGCGCTCCATCGAGGTCAGGAAACGCGCGGCGCCGTACGGATCGAAATGAGCCCGGGCCGAGATGCCGACGCCGATGTTGTCGGCCTCGAACTCCTGTTGTCGCGAAAAGCTGGCCATCGTCAGCTTGGTCTTGGCAAGCGCCAGCGCGGTGAGGTCGGGGTCGGTGCTCATGTCGGTGACGACACGGGTCACGATGGCCGCCTGGCGGGCCTGGTCCTCCCGGATCGAAGCATGCTTGGCGATCACATGGGCCATCTCGTGGGACAACACCGAGGAGAGTTCCGATGTGTCGCAGGCCAGCGCGATCAGGCCGCGGGTCACGTAGAGTTGGCCCGTCGGCAACGCGAACGCGTTGACCGCACCGGAATTGAGGATCGTCACCTTGTAGGCCTGATCCGGGCGGTCGGAGGCCGCAACCAGCCGGTCGACGGTCTTGGTAATCAGCGCCTCCAGCTGCGGATCGTCATAGGCACCGCCGTAGGACGACAAAATCCGCTCATGCTCGCGTTCGGCCGCCGGCGTTTGCGCGACGGTGCGCGCCGGCTTGACCGCGGGCATGGTCGGGCCGGGCGCCGGGGCGGCGGTCTGGAGTTTGTTGAACTCGCTGCAGCCAGCCACGGTCAGCGCCGCGCCCAACCAGATGGGTGCAGCCCAAAGGCGGCGGGTCATGCCGATTTCGCGCCGTCGCATTCGCCCTGACACCGTTGTCACTCGATTTTGCGGCAAGCTAATTCTCGCCCAGCAACTCGATCTGCCCCACCCGGAGCGCTTCCAATCGCGGGCCCCCACGGGCTTCGATCCAGCCGCGGACTCGAACCCGTCGATTTTCAAGGGATTTAAGCACAATCCCGGCGGCTTCGAACGCCGGTATTGTGCGCTTTGGGATAGTCACAGCAAAGTCTCGTGTCCAGTTCCGTCCAAAATTAAGGTAGGTCGTTGCCCCGGCCTGCCGAACTGACAAGATTTTGCCTTCGACTATGGTGAATCGCCCAATCCCGGCCAGAATATCGCCCGGACTTTCCGGGTTTTTTATGGCCGCTGGATCGGACCAGATGCCCCGCCCGGCCTGCCGCGCGGCTGCTTCGGCCTGGCCCAGCACCAACGCACAGTCGCGATCGGTCATGGTGGCCGCGACCAGCGCCTCGCCCCGCGCCAGCAGCAGGCTTTGAACCGGCGTGTCGGAGGCTTCGAGAAACACCAGCGCGGGCTGGCGCCCGTAACGATCAGGATTGTCGTCTTCGCCGCGCAGCGTGACCTCCCGTCCGGCGATGATCGCCGACAGCGCCGCGACGGGGTTCGCCTTGGCGTCAGCGGTCGTGACCGGCTCGATGCCGGCAAGCCGGATATCGCGGCCGTCCTCTAGGCGAAAGGTGCGGGCATCGATGACTTCGACGACGCGGCCTTCGCCTTGCGGCGCCAGCGCGCATCCCGCCGCATTGGCCGGAGCGGCCGCGGCCGAGAGTAGAATGCCTGTCAGCAGGAAGCGGCAGAGAGCGATGGTTGCGTTGCTCATGGAATTAGGTGCGATCGATAGCAATGATGCGGGCATGGCGCCACGGTCGCATGGAGCAGGCATTCCACTTAGCGGAAAACGCCGGTTTTACCGCGGCTTGCCGCTGTGCATGCCTTGCGGCATGATCGGCGCAACAGAATTAAGGCCGCGTCAGGCGGACGATTCACAGGGAGGCTGCCATGAAACGGGTTCTTTTCGGCGTTCTCGCCGCGCTGCTGGCCGCCGGCCCGGCGGCGGCGCAGAACCAGCCTCCGCTGAAACTCGGCGGTATCCTCGATATGTCGGGACTTTACGCCGATATTACCGGTCCCGGCAGCGAGACCGCGGCGAAGATGGCGGCGGAGGATTTCGGCGGCGAGGTGCTCGGCCGCAAGATCGAGATCGTCGTCGGCGATCATCTCAACAAGGCCGACCTTTCCGCCAACATCGCCCGGGACATGTTGGATAATCAGGGCGTCGAGATGATCTTCGACGTCGCGGCTTCCGCGACCGCGCTCGCCGCCGGCGAGATCGCGAAAGCCCGCAACAAGATCATCATGTTCTCCGGCCCGGGATCGATCCGCCTCAGCAATGAAGCCTGCGGTCCCTATACCGTGCACTACGTCTTCGATACCTTCGCCCAGGCCAATGTGACCGGCCTCGCGGCGGTGAAGAGCGGGCTGGATAGCTGGTTCTTCCTGACCGCGGACTATGCATTCGGACAAGACCTGGAAAAAGATACGACCAATGTGGTGCTGAAGTCGGGCGGGAAGGTGCTGGGCAGCGTCCGGCATCCGCTCAATACTTCGGATTTCTCGTCGTATCTGCTGCAGGCGCAGGCTTCGAAGGCCAAGGTGATCGGGCTGGCCAATGCCGGCGGCGACACCATCAACGCCATCAAGCAGGCGGCCGAATTCGGAGTCATGAAAGGCGGCCAGAAGGTGTCGCCGCTGTTGGCCTTCGTAAGCGATATCGATGGCGTCGGCCTCGAGACCGCGCAGGGCCTGCTGCTGGCCGAGGCTTTCTATTGGGACCTCAACGACGAGACCCGTGCATTCTCCAAGCGCTTCATGGAACGCACCAAGCGGGTGCCGACCTCGGCGCAGGCCGGCGTCTATTCATCGATCCTGCATTATCTCCAGGCGGTGAAGGCCGCGGGCACGACCGATCCCGCCGCGGTGATGAAGATCATGAAGGCCACACCGATCAACGACATGTTCGCCAAGAACGGCCGGATTCGCGAGGACGGCCGGATGGTGCACGACATGTATTTGTTCGAGGTCAAGAAACCTTCGGAATCCAAGGGGCGCTGGGACGACTATAAGCTCTTGGCAACCGTTCCCGGCAATGAGGCGTTCCAGTCGATCGAACTGTCGCGCTGCCCGCTGGTGAAGAAGTAGCAGACCGCAAGCTGTCATTGCGAGCGAAGCGAAGCAATCCAGAGTCACAAACGAAGACCGGCTTGCTTCGTCGCTATCGCTCCTCGCAATGACGGTTGAAGCCGGGCATGAATTTCAACAACAAAGAAGGCAACTCCTCATGAACAACGACATCGTCCTCCAGAACCTCGATCAGGGGCTGCTCACCATCACCATGAACCGTCCCGATCGGCGCAACGCGCTCAATCCGGAGATGACGCTGGGATTGGTCGAGGCGGCGCGGCGCGCCACCGAGGATCACGAAGTCCGCGCCGTGCTGCTCAAGGGCGCCGGCGGCACCTTCTGCGTCGGCGGCGATGTGAAGTCGATGGCGGCGGGCCGTGCGCCGCTGCCGTTCGAGGCCAAGATGGCCAACCTGCGGCGCGGCATGGAAGTCTCCCGGATTCTCCACGAGATGCCGAAACCGGTGGTGGCGCAGGTCGACGGTGCGGCAGCGGGCGCCGGGCTTTCGATCGCGCTGGCCTGCGATCTCCGCGTCGCCGGCGCGTCGGCCAAGATCACTACCGCGTTCGCCAAGGTCGGATTATCCGGCGATTACGGCGGCACCTATTTCCTGACGCATCTGCTCGGCAGCGCCAAGGCGCGCGAGCTTTATTTGACCTCGCCGGTGCTGACGGCGCAGGAGGCGTTGGCGCTCGGCATGGTGACGCGCGTCGTGCCCGACGCCGAAGTCGAGGCCGCGGCGCGCGAATTGGCGATGTCGCTCGCGCAGGGACCGTCGGTGACGCTCGGCTACATCAAGCGCAACATCAACAACGCCGAGCATCTGTCGCTGGAAGCCTGCTTCGATGCCGAGGCGATGCACCACTCGCGCGCCGGTGAAACCGCCGACCACAAGGAAGCCGCGAAGGCGTTCGTCGAGAAGCGCAAGCCGGTGTTTCAGGGTCATTGACGTAGCGAGGGCATGGAGATGGCATATCTGCGGCTGCGACAAATCTGCCTGGTCGCGCCGCAGCTCGAGCCTGTGATCGCCGACATCGCCGCGATCATGGGCCTCGACATCTGCTACCGCGACGGCAACGTCGCCAAATACGGCCTGGAGAACGCGCTGCTGCCGGTCGATACCATCCTGCTGGAAGTGGTCGCGCCGTTTCAGCAAGGCACCGCGGCCGGGCGCTTCATCGAGAAAACCGGCGGCCGCGGCGGCTACATGGCGATCTTCTGCTGCGATGATCCCGACCAGCGCGGCGCCCACGCCAACGCCATGGGCGTGCGCACGGCCAATGTGATCGATCATCCACCCTATCATGGCGTGCAACTGCACCCGCGCGATTGCCGCGCCGCGTTCATCGAGTTCAATCACACCGACGGCAGCGACGACGTCCTGGGACCCTATCCGCCGGCCGGACCGGACTGGCAGTCGTCAATCCGCAAAGACGTCACGCAGGCGCTGATTGAGGTGGAAATGGAAAGTCCGGATCCGGAGGTCCTTGCCGCACATTGGGGCAGCATCATCGGCGTGACCGAGGCCAGAATTGGAAGCGATCTGGCGGAACTGAACCTTCCCAACTGCACATTCCGGTTCGTGAAGGGTGCGGGCGATTTGATGAGCGCCTTGACGTTCCGCGTTTCCGATCCGGCGAAAGTGCGCGATGCAGCCGCGGCGAGGGGGCTGACGGTGTCAGGCGACGGGTTCGATCTCGGCGGCGTTCGCTTCCGCCCCGTGGCGTGAGGGTTTCGGGGCGTCGGTGTATTTTATTCCGAGCGTTCGTCCTTGCCGCCAGACCACCTCGCAAGTCCAGCGCTTCGAGGCGGTCAGGGTATAGGTCAGCACAAAGCGATTGGGCAGGAAGTCGGCTTTGCTGCAGGTGATCTGTGCGCCGTCCGTGGAGACGTCGACGACGCGACACTCCAGGCGCGTATAGCCGTCCTGCAATATGATCCATCCCGTATGACTGCGACGCCGGCGCGTCTTCCGCTTGACGAGTGCTCTGCGCATCTCAGGTCCGATTTCGTTCGTGAGCGGCCCACGCCGCTGCTGTTCGATCGCCCATCACGTCGAGGCCGGCAACGCGAATGGTTCCGCGCAACAAAACTTTCGTTGCGCCAAGGAGAAGTTCTTCGCTGGCGGCCCGTCTCGGGCCGTTCGAAGTTCACGCATCATTGTTGAGATAGAGTTTCGTCGCGCCGCTGTGTTTTTTATGGGGCAGAAAGTCGTGCCGCCATCATAAAAAAGCGAAAGGGCCGATCGAGTCCGATGATATCGGGGTTGTTGAGGTAACGGGCAACGCAGCGACGCTCGGTCATGTCCGGCGCTTGCGCTTGCCGGAAGACCGTTACTCACCTTGCCGTAGCGGGCGTCAGCGCCATGTCGCGAGCCGGCCGCCGCCCGGAAATCTGCGACAACCAACGCCTGACATGACGCTGGGCTTCATCTTTGTCGAGCACGACATGACCGGCCTGCTCGATCGCCACGAACGTAACGTTGTTCCCGCCGAGCGTGCTCAGTCGCCGGCCGTATTTGATCGGCACAACCTCGTCGTCCTCGCCATGCAGGATCAGGATCGGCATGGCGAGTTTGCCGATCACGAGATCGGATCGGAATTGATCCCTCATCATCAGGCGCACGGGAAACGTCCAGTAGCGGTCGGCGGCAACGTCGACCGCCGACGAAAACGGCGCATCGAGAATGATGCCCGCGACCGGGCTTCTGCTCGCCAATGCCGTTGCCACGCCGGTTCCGAGACTTTCTCCGTAGAGGATGATCGAATCCGAGTTGAAGCCGAGGCTGCGCGCGTAGGCGTAGGCAGCGTCGGCGTCAAGACGGAAACCCTGCTCGCCAGGCTGCCCGGCCGTCGCACCGAAACCACGGTACTCGACGGCCAGCACGGACAAGCCCAGCCCGTTCAATTCCCTGATGCGTGCGGTTCGCCCCGGCAGGGAAGCACCGTTGCCGTGGAAATAGATCGCCAGAAACTTGCTGTCGCCGCGAACCATCCATGCGGTCAGCATGATGTTGTCGGCGGTCTTGAAGCGTTGCACGACGGCCTCGGGCAGGCCTGCTTGAGCCGGCGTGCTGGCGAGCTTGCTGTTCGAAATCAGAAGATATTCCTGGAACAGATACAGCGCCGCCGCCGCCGCGACGTAGAGCAACAGCGCGCCCGCTATCGCGTAGCTCACAAATCGTATCATCGACACGCCTGCCCGGTTACGCAGAGATGGAAGAAAATAATGTTTGGCCATGTTCAGCTCCGAGCGAGCTGCGTCATGGACGCCGTGTTGGAAGGAAGTTGCATGATGTTCATTGTCACTCTCCCTTGCTGAGAGAGTGTTGAACCGATGCTCATTCGCGCGCAACACGATCAATCTTTAATAAATAATTTTAAGGCGTGAACGAGACGCGCGACGACGATGACGATGTTACCACACGTCTGAAGAGTTAAACTTAAGGTGATGACAAATTCGAAACCATTTGATTGTCGGAGCCGCGCTTGCAATTTGTGTCGACGAGGCAATGTCGCCTCTCGATGATCGACAAACGGTCATTGCAAGCTCAAGGAGAGTACTATGACGAAACTTGATCTGCGTACGCTTCGTAACGTTTCGGGTGGTCACGGTCGTCCCTGCGCGCCCGCGCCCGCTCCGAAGCCGATCCTGGGCGTCAAGGCCTCGGTCTCGGTATCCTGATCGCCATCAGGTGATTGGCTGAGCCGCTTCGGTGGCTTCAGGTCATTCGCGAACGACCAGATCGTCTGGGGCAGAATGCCCCGGGCGATCCGCTGCAATTAAGTGGCCTCTAACCTGTGCGGGTTATCGTCAAATCATGATGGCCGGTCACGAAATGCTCTCCGACATCTCTCGTCTGCCCCTGAGGCTGCGGCGGCGCGCTTTGCGGCTGTGGTGGAGAGCCGTGCAGCTCACCGGAAAGACGCCGGTGCTCGGCGTGGAGGAGATTCTCAAATACGTGCTGCATCTTTCGAATTCGGAAGCAACGCGGATCGAGCAGGAGATCGTCTATCAGGACATGATCGCGATGACCGAATGGGCCGCGATCCTGAAGCGCAGCCGGCACGGCCTCGAGAGAGATTTCGACGCCATTTCGTTTTCGGACAGCGGCGTGCTTGAACAGGCGGCGCGCAGCGGCAATCCCATCATCTTTGCGCCGATCCACATGGGCTGCTTCGTGCTGCCGTTCGCCAAGATCATGGTGGATCATTTCGCCGGCAGGCGCATGCTGATTTTCCGCGCCAGAGAAGATCGCCCCGATGAAACCCGGGCGATGCAGCGGGTGGCCGATTTCGGCATCGAGATGCGTTTTCTCAATGTCAACGAGAAGCAGAAATATCTCGACGCCGTTCGCTTCGCCAGGGAAGGCGCGGTGATTGTTTCGTTCGCCGACCTTCCCGCGAGCTATGGTGCGCCGGCAAGCGTCACTCTGTTCGGAAAGCCGATCCGGCTTGCCATGGGCGTTGTTTCGCTGGCGCGCTTGACCGATGCGACGGTGATACCGCTGGCGGTGCATTCCTCGGTCGACGGCGACGTCGTCAATATCGGCCACCCGTTCGAGACCTATCAAAAAGGCCCGTCCGAAAAGGCGCGGATCGCCTCGATCATGCGGCGGCACATCGAGGACGGGATTCGCGAGACCCCGGAGCAGTGGCACATGTGGCCGCGCTTCGATGAGTTCCTGGATGCCGGGATGCTGGGCGAGGCGGTTTGATGAGCGCACTCGAAATCGACGGAGAAATCGTCGAGCCGAACGGGGGCAGGGAACTGAAGGCTCCGCTGTCGGAGCTGCAAACCAAAGCCGCGACGGCGCAAACCTCGCGTCTCAGCGAGACGATCGATTTGCGCCAGAACCGGACCGTGATGATCCTCGCTTCGCTGGCGGTCTCTTCGGTCGCGGTGTTGTTCGCGGGATTGTGGCTCGGACACTTTTCAAAAACCGAAACGGCGCGTGGAATTGTTTCGGCGACCCACGGCTTCGCACGTCTCGACGCCCCCAAGGCCGGCTTCATCAAGCAGGTTTACGTCAAGCAGGGCGATCAGGTTAAGGCCGGCACGCCGATCTATCTGCTCGGCATCGGCGAGGCCAATTCCGGCGGCGAATCCGCCGTCGCTGCCGAAGCCAAGACGCTGATTCAGACCAGGGCCAACCAGGTCGCGGAAATGGAGCGCGACGTCGCCTTCCTGCAGGGCGTGGCCGAGCAAAAGCTGTCGCTGGCGCGCGACCAGACGGCCCTTTTCGCCGCCGTCGACAATCAGGAGAAAAGCGTTCAGGAAGCCCTCACCCAGGCCCGCGGCAAGGTTCAGCGCGTCAGGGATCTCGTCAAGCAGGGCTATGCGACGCGGGACGTGCTGGATTCCTACGAGCGTTCGCAATTCGACTACGAGCGCCAGTTGACCGAGGTCCGGCTCAAGCGCGTGGAATACACGCGGCAGGATACGGAAAAGCAGCGCGAACTGGCGACGCTGATGGCCGAAAAGGAGAGCCAGCGTGCAAATGCCGCCAACCAGATCAATACGATCGATTCCAGGCTCGCTTATCTGAAAACCGAAACCGCGCTGCAGGTGCAGGCGCAGTCGTCCGGCCAGGTGCTCGCTATTACCGGCAAGGCCGGCGATTCCGTCGACGCCGGGCAGTTCGTCGCCGCCATCGGCGATGTCGACGCCGAGCCGGTCGTGATTCTCGACGTTCCAGCGCGCGCCATCGGGCTGGTCAAGGTCGGCCAGAAGGTCGTTCTGAAATACGACGCGTTCCCGTTCAAGACCTTCGGAATCCAGCACGGCACGGTCACCTCGATCTCGTCGGCGGCGATCCGCGCGCCGGCGACCGAGGGCGACAACGGCCTCGATCCGCGGCCGGTCTCGCGGCAGTCGCTCTACCGGATGGAAGTCCGGCCCGACAACAGCGAGATCGAGGCCTATGGCGAGAGGAAGAAGCTCACCCTCGGTTCGACGCTGTCGGCCGACATCGTCGTCGAACGGCGCAGGTTGATCGACTGGGTGCTCGATCCGATACGCGCCATGAGGGGTCGCGTATGATCAACATCCTGGCCAGGAAGCAGCGCGTCAAGACGATCCTGCAGAGCGAGGCGAACGAGTGCGGCCTTGCCTGTCTGGCGATGGTCGCCAATTTTCACCGTCACGACATCAGTCTTTCCTATCTGCGTTCGCTGTTCCCGCTGTCGCAGAGCGGAATGAACCTCGCCGAGATCGTCGAACTCGCCGGGCAGCTCGATCTCGACGCGCAAGGGCTCTCGGTATCCAACGTCACAGAACTTGCCAACCTGAAATGTCCGGCGCTGCTGCACTGGAACGCCAATCATTTCGTCGTGCTGGAAAAGATCGTCGGCGGAGCCTTCCACGTCCATGACCCCGCCTTCGGTGTCCGGGTCTATGCCGCAGAGGATATCGAGCGGCACTTCAGCGGCGTCGCGCTCGAGTTCGAGCCCAGGGTCAAGTTCGAAGCCATCAAGGCCGCCAAGAAATCGCGCTTCTGGAGCGTGTTCCGGGCGTGCCGGGGCATCGAGCACACCATCGCGGTGATCGCCGTCCTCACTTTCGCGTCAAGCATCTTCGCGCTCACGACGCCGGTGTTCCTGGAGATCGCGCTCGACACCGTCATTCCGCAATACGACCTCGATCTCCTGACCGTTATCGCCATCGGCATGGCGCTGTTTGCGGTATTCGAGGCGCTGTCGCGATGGTTGCGCGACGTCGTGACATTGCGGTCTTCGACCGTCTTCGAGATGTTCTTCACGCGCAACGTGGTCGGCCACGCCTTCCGCCTGCCGGTGAAATTCTTCGAATTGCGGCATCCCGGCGATTTCCTGACGCGTATGGCGTCGATCGACCACATCAAGACCTTTCTGGTCAGCGGCTTCGTGTCCTCCGTCGCCGACGGCGCGATGTCGATCATGATCGTGATCATGATGTTCTATTACTCGCCGGTGATGGCGTTCGCGTCGGTCGCGACGCTCGTAATCGCGGTCGCGATCCGCTTGATGACCTATCCCAAGATCGCCGAATACACGACGGCGACGCTTGAGGCGCGCTCGGAAGAGCAGGCGCGGCTGATCGACGGGCTGCAGAGCATTGCGACGCTGAAGGTCCACAATACCGGTGACCTGTTCTGCCTCAAATGGTTCGACAGTTTCACGCGGTTTGCGAACGCCGGATTCCGCTCCAGGAAGCTGACGACCGACACGGACCTTCTGCTTCACGTGGTCTTCATGCTCGGCACGGTCTCCACGCTCTATATCGGCGTCACCGACGTCATGAAGAGCGTGACCTCGATCGGCATTCTCTACGCGTTCTTCGCGCTGCGAAACTCGTTCTTCACCAACATGAACTCGCTGATCCTCAACCTGCTGCAGGTATCGATCATGCGCGCGCATCTCGACCGGCTCGACGACGTGCTCGACGAGACCCCGGAAACCAGTGCCGGCCGGGCCAGGATCGACCGGGCGATCCGCCGCACTCTCAGGCTCGAGAACATCGATATCCAGTTCGATCGCGGCACCAAGCCGCTGCTGGAGGACGTCAACCTGGAGATCGATGTCGAGCGGCATGAGTCGCTCGCGATCATCGGCGAGTTGGGATCCGGAAAGTCGTCCTTGCTGAAGGTTGTCGCCAGCCTTCATACGCCGTTCGCCGGGCGCCTCCTGATCGACGGCCAGCCCCTGCAGACGTTCGGCCTGCATGAATATCGCGCCAATCTCGGTGCGGTGTTCGCGGAGGACGGGCTGTTCGGCGGCACGGTGCTCGACAACCTGACCATGTTCGCGCCGGATATTGACAGCCTCCGGATCGAGGAAGCGTTGCGTGCGGTCGACCTGCTCGACGAGGTCTATCGCCTGCCGCAGGGCTTCGCCACGCAGCTGTCGAGGGAAAGCCCGATCCTGTCGACCGGACAACGCCGGCGGCTTCTGCTCGCGCGGGCAATCGCACGCCGCCCGCGGCTGCTGCTGCTCGACGAGATTACCGCGAACCTCGATCCGCTGACCGAGGAGAAAATCGTTCAGGCGCTCAGCGGACTTCCCGCCGCCAAGATCTTTGTGACCCACAGCGATCGCCTGCTCCGTCATGTCGATCGGGTCTATAAGGCCGTGGACGGCCGGCTCGCGCCGATGACTTACACGAGGCCGAAGCTGACCGCGTGAGCGGCGCCGGATCGGCTCTGTTCAGCGCAGCGCCGACACTTGCGTGGGGGCGGGGCCGAGCCGGGCCAGCGATGCCGCAATCGCAAAGACCTCGGCGTCGCGGGTGAATTCGAGGTTGGTGCGGACCGTTTCGGCCTCGGTCAATTCGTTCTGGGCGTTCAGCGTATCGACGACGGTGTGGAAGCCCGCCGCGCCCTCGATCCGGTATCCCTCGACCGCCCGCTGCATCGTCTTGACGCGCGCATTGGCGCGGCCGATCAGCTCGATCGTCGCCTGATGCCTGACATAGAGGCTGGTTGCCGCCGCGATGTCCTGCTTCTGGATGTCGGCTGTCTCCCACGATCGCTGCCGTGCGAGGGCGGCGGCCTCGTTGATCCTGGGAAACGCGCCCGGCTCGTAGAGCGGAACCCGCATCTGAACTTTGACGGTGTTGTCGCGAAATTTGTACAAGGCGGCGGAAATGTTGCTCTGCTCGATGCTGGAGGCGACCAGATTGACCTGCGGCAGCACGTCGGCCAGCTTCGCGTTGGCTTCATAGCCTGCCGCGACTGCGCCGAGACGGGCCGCCGCAAGCTTCGGGTTGCTGGTGACAAGCGCTTGCCTGAGTTCCCCGACATTCGCCGGAAGCAATTCGGTGGGCACCCGCGGAGCGGGCATGTCGCCGGGCCGGGCGCCGGTGATCCGCGCGTACTCGATCTCGCTCGTTTGCAGTTCCGCGGCCGCTTGTTCGACGGCGGCCTCGGCGGCGATCAATCTTGAACGCGCGATCTCGACATCGGTCTGGGTCGCGTCCTGGGTCGAGAGACGGACCTTGGTGCGCTCGGCAATCTGCCCGATGTCGCTGACCTGCCGCTTGCGCAATGCGATCAGCTTGCGGTCGCGAATGACGGCGAGATAGGCGGTGGCCGCATCCAGATATGTCTGCTGTCGCTTGTCGAGCTGCAGATACCTGCCCGCATCGACGCCGAGACGGGCGGAGCGGAAATTGTTGTATCGCCTGAAGCCATCGAACAAGGGCAGCACGGCCTGGAAGCCGCTCACATTCGGCTCCTGCGTCGGCACCGTGTTGAGGCCGTTGGTATCCGGAACCGCGTAGTCCGGCGTATAGTTGATCCGGCTGGAGAGGATACGCTCATGTATCCATGCGATGGACGGCATGAACGCATCGACGCTGCCGCGCAGCCGTTCCTCGGTTGCAATCTGCCGTTCGTTGTCGGCCTGGACCGAGAAGCTCGACCGCAACGCCCAGTTCATGGAATCGTCGATCGTTTCCGCACTCACGACGGCCGCCGGGGCAATGGCGAGGACGGCCAGAGCAAGTGCCAGCAAAGGCGCCGAACGCCGAAAGCACTTGCGCGTTGGCTGCCTTCCGTCGCTCTCCGGTCGAGGGGAATTCAGGCGGGCGGCATGCATTACTGGCACGATACTGTTACTGTTACGATCTAATAACGGTAACGCAACGTAACCTTCGTTGGTGAACTCGCGCTGAAGAAACCCATAACTTGCGATTATAGGTGTGCAGGATCGACGCGGCCGTCGGTGTTGAAGGCGGCTGGCGTCGATGCTTTTGCTGGACCGCTCGCGCGGCTCGGGCGCGGCGGGAGGTGGTAATTCCGCGGTGTCACGTCATCCGAAAGCCGATGCCGCGCATCGGCTTTCAAAAGTGCAGCGGTCGAAGTCCGCTTGCGGCCGACTCACCGCCCCCTGAAGTTGGCGATGCGGCGCTCTGAGGTGGCCTTGACGCCCTCCTTGAAATCTTCGGTCGCGCGCAATCGTGTCTGCTCGGCGAGTTCGTGATTGGTCGCGGCCAGCACACGGTCGGCGAGGCCGGCGCGCATGGTGGCGCGGGTCGAGAGCAGGCCGAGCGGCGAACATTCGGCGATTTCGCCGGCGAGCTTCATGGCGGCGGCGCGCACCTGGTCCTGCGGCACGCACTCATTGGCGAGCCCCATCCGATAGGCGTCCTCGCCGGTGACGCGGCGGCTGGTGTAGAAAATCAGCTCCGCATTGTTCTGGCCGACCAGTTCGGGAAGCGTCGCGGTCAGTCCGAAGCCGGGATGGAAGCCGAGTTTGGTGAAGTTCGCGGAGAAGCGCGCTTCGGGGCAGGTGATGCGGAAGTCGGCCGACACCGCCAATCCCAACCCGCCGCCGATGGCGGCGCCGTGCACGGCGGCGACGATCGGCTTCTTGTTGCGGAAGATACGCACCGCGTGGAGGTAGAGATTGTCGATGCGGCCGAGGCTGTCGGCGGGATCGCCCTTCGCGATCCGCGCCTCCTGCTCCTGCCGGGCCGGATCGTTGAAATTGGCGCCGGCGCAGAACGCCTTGCCCTGGGCGGCGAGCACGGAGCTGCGGATTTCGATATCTCGGTCGAACTCCTCCAGTGCATCGGCGATCTGGTTGATCAGCGAAATATCGAAGAAGTTCAGCGGCGGCCGGCGAATTTCGATCAGGCCGACGTGCCCGTGCTTCTCGACGCCGATGTCTGTGTATTGGGTCATGATGTTCCCTTGTTGAATGCGTGCAGCCCGAGCCCGCGCCTTAGCGCAAGCCCAGCCCGCGTGCGATGATGCCGCGCAGTACTTCGGTCGTGCCGCCCTGAATGGTGAGCTTGGGTGCGGTCTTGATCGCGAACGACAGCTGGTCTTCCAGCGTTTCGTGGTTGCTCGCGTCGGCGTCGACAAAGGCCGCGAGGTCGCGCACCCGGTGCGGCAATTGTTGTTCCCAGACCGTGCCGATATCCTTGACGATGGAGGCTTCCACCACCGGCTCCTTGCCTGCCTGCAACATGCCGGCGACCGATACCGACATCCGCCGCATGGTATGGAGCTGCGCCACCAGCCGGCCGATGCCTTCGGCGCTGCGGGTATCCGGATTTTTTCCGACCGCGCGCACCAGTTCGGTGAGGACGTAATAGGTCTCCAGGAAACGTTCGGGGCCCGAACGTTCATAGGCGAGTTCGCTGGTGGCCTGCTTCCAGGCGCCGTCGATCTCGCCGAGCACGTGATCATCAGGCATGAAGGCGTCGGTGAACACGACTTCGTTGAATTCGGATTGCCCGGTGATCTGGCCGATCGGGTTGACCTTGATCCCCGGCGTCTTCATGTCGACCAGGAACTGGGTCAGGCCGTGGCGGCGATTTTCCTTGGTCGAAGGCGAGGTGCGGAAGATCGCGATCATGTAGTCGGCGATGTGCGCGGACGAGGTCCAGATCTTGGTGCCGTTGATGAGCCAGCCGCCGTCGGTCTTGGTCGCCTTGGTCTTGGCCGCGAACAAATCCGAGCCGGAATTGGGTTCGCTCATGCCGATCGCGAAACAGACCTCGCCGCGGCAGATGCGCGGCAGGATGTCCATCTTGATGCGCTCCGGCGCGTATTTGAGAAGCACCGGGCCGCTCTGCCGGTCGGCCACGAAGAAGCGCCGGGTCGGCGCGTTGGCGACGCGCATTTCTTCGGTCACCACGTAGCGCTCGAGGAAGCTGCGCTCGTGGCCGCCATATTTCTTCGGCCAGGTCATGCCGAGCCAGCCCTTCGCGCCGACACGCCGGGAGAACTCCGGCGCGTCGGTGTCCTCGCGATTGGGCTTGTGCGGATCAAAGGTGCCGGCGGCGATCTCCTCGGCGAGGAAGGCGCGCACTTCCTTGCGCAAGCGCTCGCATTCGGGCGGCAGGCGGATCGGGTCGAAGCGAAGGGCAGCGGTCATTCTGAATCTCGACTTTCGTGCAGGCTCTATTTTACCTTAGGCATGATCTTTTCGGGCAACCGGCGTCCACTTTTGACTCGGACCTGCGGTTCCGGATCATGCGCCATGTCAACGCGAGGCCACCAGCGGCCATAGCTCGTCGGCGCCGCGCGCGGCGACCAGTTTGCCGAGCTCGACAGCCCAATAGCTTTCGGAGCCGAAATCGTCACGCCAGGCCAGTGCCCGCAAGGAGTAGCGGTGCAAGATGTGTTCGCTGGTGAAGCCGATCGCGCCGTGGACCTGGTGCGCGATCGCACCGCCTTTTTCGGCGGCCTCCGCGCAGCGGATCCTGGCCGACGCGGCTTCCAGGAATATCTCGTCGTCGAACGACGCCGCGTTGGCGATCGCGTCGGCTGCCGACGTTGCCGCCGCCAGCGCCGCCGCCGACTCGCCGGCAAGACGCGCGAGATTGTGCTGCACGGCCTGGAATTTCGAGATCTTCTTCTCGAACGCGACGCGCTCGTTGGAATATCTCACACTGATGTCCAGCATCGCTTCCAGGCTGCCGGCGATTTGCAGGCTGCGCACCACGCCACCCATCAGCAGCAGCGCCTTGAGGTCGAAACCCTTCGGTGCCGGCTTGATCGCCACCGGATGAACCTTGTCGAACGTCACGGTGTCGCTGTTGTCACCGCCGAGACCGAGCCCGGGCTCGATCCGGCAGTCGCCCGCCTTGACCAGCGCGATTGAAATTCCGCTTGTACCCTCGGCCAGCACCGCGATGTGTTGCGCCGCCTTGGCGAAGGGAACGCCGCGCGCGCGGCCGGACAAGGTGGCGTCGGCATTGAGTGTAACGCGGTCCTTTGGTGCGGCCGGCGCCACCGTCATGGCGCCTTCGGGCGACGCGATCCTGGCCTGCGCCAACAGCCATCCCGCCAGCATGGTCTCGGCCAGCGGTACTGCGATGGCGAAACGCCCGGCCGCGCTCAACACGCTGAACCCTTCGGCCATGCTGGCGCCCGCGCCGCCGCAATCCTCGGGCACCCAGGCCAGCGGCAATCCGGCTTCGGTCAGTGCCTGCCAGAGCGGTGCTTTCCAATTGCCCTGCTTGTCGTGGTTGATGGTTTGGGTATCGGCGAGATCGGCAAATATCCGTTCCGCAGTCTCGGCGACAATATTCTCACTCTCCGCCACAGCGTTCCTCGTGTTGAATCCGCACGGCGCCGGTCCGGCAGGTTTGCCAAACATCGCCGCCCGGCCGTTTCTTGCGCCGCATGATGAGGAAAAGCCTCCGCCGTGGCAAGCGCCGCTCGCCGACGAGCAGCCTGCGCGGCCCGCATAAGTGCCGGTCACGACTGGATTAATTCCGTGCAACGAACTTCGACGGATTTGCGGGCAATTCGCGCCGCGATATGGTAGACCGCGCCCCGCCCGCGAGCGGGCGGCTCAAAATCAACAAAAGGAAATGCGGATGTCCAAGGATGGTTCTGGGGATGGTTTGTGCGCGATCGTGACGGGTTCTGCGTCCGGCCTGGGGGCGGCGACGGCAGTCATTCTGGCCAAGGCCGGCGCTCGCATCGCGATCAATTATTCCTCGAGCCAGAAGGAAGCCGAGCAAACCGCCGATCTCTGCCGCGCGGCCGGCGCCGAGATCGCGGTCGTACAGGGCGACGTGTCGCGCGACGAGGATTGCAAGAAGATCGTCGCCGCGGCCGCGCCATGGGGCCGCCTCGACGCCCTGATCAACAATGCGGGCACCACGAAGCACATGGCGCACGAAAACCTCGACGGGCTGTCGGCGGAAGATTTTCAACGGCTTTTCGGCGTCAACACCATCGGTCCGTTCCAGATGGTCCGGGCGGCGCGATCGTTGCTGGAAGCCGGCGCCAAGGCTTCGGGTCGAGCATCCGCCGTCGTCAACGTATCGTCGGTCGCGGGGATCAGCGGCATCGGCTCGTCGATCGCCTATGCCGCGAGCAAGGGCGCGCTGAACACCATCACCTATTCGCTGGCGCGGGCGCTGGCCCCGCTGATCCGCGTCAATGCGGTTTGCCCGGGCTATATCGATACACCCTGGTTCACCAAGGGCCGCGGCGTCGAAGGCGCCGCCAAGGTGCGTGATTCCGTGATCGCGAAAGTGCCGCTCAAGCGCGCCTCGACCGCGGAAGATGTTGCCGGGCTGGTGTGTTTCCTCGCCACCCCGCAATCGAGCAACATGACCGGGGAAGTGGTCCGGATGGATGCCGGCGCGCATCTGGTTACGTAACGGCTTCCGCGTCGTTGTGAGGCGAAGGAGCAAGCTAAGGTCGCCATCGCTTGGCTCCCGGCTCGCTTCGCTCCGCTCGCAACAACGAAAGTGGCGCTCTACCTGTTGCCTGGATCGCTGATCACGCGGCTCGCCACCAGCCTGTTCCAGATGAACAGAACGATCAGCGCCCCGATCGTCGCGGTGATGAAGCCGGCGCCCTGGTTCGGACCATAATGGCCGATAGCCTGGCCGATAAAGGTCGCGAGGAACGCGCCGGCGATGCCGAGCACGGTGGTGAGGATGAAGCCGCTGGGGTTATTGGGTCCCGGCGAAATCAGCCGGGCGATAATTCCCGCAACGAAGCCGACAATGATGACCCAGAGAATGCCGCTCATGACGATCGTCCTTTCCGGAATAAGCAGAGTCAAATAAGCGCCGCGGCCGGGATCAGATCCGGCCCGATATTTCGGAGTCCGTCGGCAGCCGTCCGTCCGGCGTCAAATGGTTGACCACGTCGGGCAGATGCCGGCTCAGACCTGAAAGCAATTCTTCGCGCGACAGGCCGCTTTGCGACATCAGGTTGCTGATTTGGTCGGAGCCCAGCGCACTGGCCAGATCGCCCGGCGAGATCTGCTTGTTCGGGCCCGGGCTCACCCACGAATTGGCGGTTTCGCCGTGGCCGTTCTGCTGGAACTGCTTGAGCAGGTCACCGAGCCCGCCGCTGAGTACGCTTCCGGCGGCGCCACCGGCGAGTAGCCCGCCCAGTCCGCCCGTGAGCAGGCCGCCAAGGCCGCCGCCCGCGGCGTTGCCACCGCTACTCGGCACGCTGGCATTGGTGGTGCCGCCCGAAGGCGGCACGGAGGTGGGAGCCGCGCTCGACCCGCTGCCGCCGAGGTGCTTTACGGCCTTGTAGGCCAGCAGGGCCAGGATCGCCATCGTCATCGGCGACATGCCGCCGCTGCTTTGATTTTCAGCGCTTGGGTCGCTCGGGCCGCGCGGGCCGTTCTGCATGCCGTTCAGTACGTCGAGTAAACCCATGGTCCTCTCCTACTGTTTTTGTCAGCCCCGTTCCTAAAACATACCGGCGCCCCATGACGGTTACAAGGCGCAGGCCGCCGCAGCCTTCCGGGGCCGGTGCTTAAACTGCCACCGGCGGCTAAACTCTGCTAATTAAATCCGATCATTAAATCGGACGCTTCGAGAGATTGCCGCGGGATGATCGCTGACAGACCGATCGGAGTGGCGGGCGCCGGCAGCATCGGCTGCTTCATCGGCGGCATGTATGCTGCCGCCGGCCGGCAGGTCGCGCTGCTGGCGCGGCCGCGCGTGATCGGAGAAATTGAAGGTAACGGGCTGCGCCTGAGCAGTTGCGAGGGCCTCGAACGGCGGATTGCGCCGGGCCAACTGACATTGTCGGACGATCCTGGCATCCTCGGCGGCGTCGGCGCGGTGCTGGTGACGGTGAAAAGCGCCGACACCGCCGGGATCGCCCAAATGATCGCTGCGCATGCACCGCCCGAGGCCGTTATCGTCAGCCTGCAGAACGGCATCGGCAATGTCGCAGTACTGCGTGCGCAATTGCCGGGCCGACGCGTGCTGGCGGCGATGGTCCCGTTCAATGTGATTGCGCCGGGCGAGGGCCGATATCATCGCGCCACATCCGGCGACATCGTGATCGAGCGGGACGCCGGAGCCACGGCAGACCTGCTTACGGTGCCCGGCCTGAAGATGCGCGCGACCGCGGATATTGCCGGCGTGCAGTGGGGCAAGCTCCTGGTCAATCTAAACAACGCGCTCAACGCGCTGTCCGGCCTTCCGCTGCGAACGCAGCTTGCGCAGCGCGCATGGAGGGTGCTGCTGGCGGATCAGGTGGCGGAGGGACTCGCAGCGATCCGCGCGGAGGGTATCAGACCCGTTTCGTCGACGCCGATACCGGCGGGTTGGACGCCGACTTTGTTACGTCTGCCCGATGTGGCATTCGAGATGCTGCTCGGGCGCACCATGCAGATCGATCCGGAGGCGCGCTCGTCGATGTCGGACGATCTGCAGCGCGGCCGCCGCACCGAGATCGACTACCTGCAGGGCGTTATCGTTGAGCTCGCCGAGCGGCACCGGTTGCCGGTGCCGCTGTCCCGCCGCATCGTCGCGCTGATCAAGCGCGCCGAGGCCGATGGCCCGGGCTTGCCGGGGCTGACGCCCGAACATATCCGCTTCTAAAGCGTGACGCCTTTCTTTAAATCGCCACCGCCCTATCTCGTTACTTGCGTACGCTCCGCGTCTGTCGCGAGGGAAAACCGGTTTCCACTGTTCCAGATCAAGCTACTTACGAGTCTCGATCGAACCGGCGCAGCTTCGGCGTGTCGGAGCCGCAAAGGATAAGTTGAATGAATGAAACGAAACGATGCCTGCTTGCGATCTTCTCGGCGCTGGCCGTCAACGCTCTCATGGTGCGGGCCCATGCGGCGCCGCCCACCGTGACGCCGTCGCCGGGATACGATGCGCGATTGCAGGAGCAGCGCGCCGCACAGCCGATTTACAAGCCTGCGCCCGCTCCGAAGCCGGTGGTCCGGCGCCACCGCAAGCCGAGCCGCGCCGCGCGCTGACCAAGCGTCGCCGGCGTCGATGTCCCGTCGCTCATGGAACGGCGCCCGCGGCGGCGACTATACCGAAGCCGAGGACAGCCTGGCGCTACTTGCCGTCCGCGCGGCGATCCTTGTCCTGCTGCGCAATGTCTTTGCCCTGGGAGGAGCCGAACAGCTTTTTCAATTCGTTGAGGCTTTCGGAAAGTTTCGGCCAGTCGCAGGAGAAGGAATGCGGTTCGCAATGGGCGGTCTTGGCGCGCGCCCTGAAATCGGCGGCGCGTTGCTTGTTGGGCGCCTGCACCGGGAGCGGCACCCGCGCGGTTTCTCGTTTGACGGTCGCCGGCTGTAACGGCTGTTGCGCCGTTTCCTGTTTTTGCTGCTGCTGCTGCTGCGACGCATTGGCCTCGGCGATGCGGCTGCGCCGCTGGCTGTCGAGATAGACGGTGTACTGCTGGTCGATGTGTTTCTGTTCTTCCGCGGTCGGATTCGGCCCCGCGATGTCGAAACTCCGGTTCTGCATGAAATCGAAATAGGTGTAGCCGCCGCCGGGTTTGCGGCGGCCGGCGAATTTCGCGTTGCAGGAAGCGAGGGCCGCTTTCGCCTCCTTGGCGGGAAGTTTCTCCGCCGCGTCGGCGCATTCCTCGAAATCGGCCGGCCCGATCGACCACCACTGCGCTGCCGCGGCCGAGGGCTGCAGCACGACTCCGGTGCTGGCCGCGGCAAAAAGCAGGGCGAATGAGCGCGATGCGAACACAGAGCATATTCCCAAGGGATACAAGACGATTTTGTGAAATGTGATTTTTCCGGATTGTCGTCATTCTCGACTGATTTGTCACCCCGGAAAGTCGGACTTTTTCCTACACGCGATACGCGAGTTGTTTGTTCCTTATACCGGTCGCGATATGTATCCGCTGAAAACAAGGGGTTTGCAGCAGCGCCGGCCCCATGGAAGTAGTTGTCGTGTAATAATTCCCGTAGGGCGAGTAGGCGGCGCTGCCCGGCAGCAACCGCCTATCGAATGTGCGGAAGACTAAGCATGCCGGTATGTTCGGGACAACCGCGAACAGTCGAGGAGGCTGGAGATCGGTCGTTGTCTCTGCTATGGACCACTTCAAGCGCCTGCGTCTGCTGCGGGTTCTTCGGTCCCGTAGCTCAGCCGGATAGAGCGACGGTTTCCTAAACCGTAGGTCGGAAGTTCGAGTCTTCCCGGGATCGCCAAGGCGCGAGCTGCGCTTTGTCCAACAAATTCAATAACTTCCTGTCGTCTCAATTTGTTCGCAGCCGAAGATACGTGTTGCATCCTGGATTGCGTATGCTTCGCCGGCTCCGTGCAATTACAGGACTGCGCCGTTGCTCCAGGCAACACCGATCCAACAGGGGACCGACCCATTTGTTCGTGGTTCGTCCGAAGGAGGGCGCGCCGATTTCGGTTTTGATGAACCCGACGCGTATGCTTCTCACCCAATGGGGCCGCGTGCGCCTTGGCAATATGGTCGATCCAAAATGCACCCTCGGTGCTCGATCCTGAAATCATACCTCTGACGTGAAATGGCTTTGCTAAATTCCGGCGGAGACCGGCCTGCAAGCGGGTCAGCCGGATCGGACGTTCAGTTGGCTTTCTCAATCAGGTTTTCCAGAAGCCGTTTCAGCTCCGCGGTAGCCCTGCTGCCGTAACTTTCGGCGATGTGGGATTCCTGGCTCAGCGCAAGTGAGTTCAAGCGCTGGGTCAGGGCCTTTCCGCGGTCCGAACTGAACATCAGAACCTTGCGCCGGTCATCGGCATCCTGGACGCGGTAAACCAGCGAGTCGGACACCATACGGTCGATCATCTTCGTCAGCGTCGGATGATTGAGCAACACCGCTTCCGCGAGTTCACCCATCGAATGACCTTTGCCGTCCGAAAGGATTTTCAGAATACGCCACTGTTCCACCGGCACGCCTTCGGCCCGGAAGCGCGCGTCCAGCTGCCGATTGATTTCCCGGTTTGCCTGCGCGAGCAGATAAGCGAGATGCTCGGTAATTGGTTTACTCGGCGATCTAGCCACGGTCTTCGACCCTGTTCTCGTTTTCTGGACAATTATTGAGCGACCCCTGCTTGTTCTGTATGCACCTGAATCGTTGAATATTCAATATTTTCCATTAGGGTATTTCGGTTGTCGAGATGCGCCGACCAAAAGCCGAAAGGAGAGCGATGTGCTCTCAGCCACGCAACTTCAAATGACCGGCGGTGTCTCGATGCCGCCGGATTGGCTGCTGGAGGCGCCGTCCTGGCCCGGTAGGAACATCCTTATGCAGACGCCGCGGCCGGATTTTTTTCGCCGGCGTCGCGATCGCAAGAAGCTTCGGATCGCCAACTTCACTTCACTGACCGGTCCTGCGGGAATCTGGGGGCCATCCGCGACGAACAGCGCGCTATTGGCGGCTTCCGAGATCAACCGGCGCGGCGGCATCCTGGGGCGCGAAATCGAGATCGCCTTTCATGATACCGGAGGCTGCGTTGAAGACGTCGTCCGGACCGCGGCGGACGTAGTTGCGTCCGGTGACACCGATATCATCATGGGATCCCACATCAGCGCGGTCAGGATCGCGCTTCGAAAAGTTGTCGCCGGCCGCATTCCCTACGTCTACACGCCCGTATATGAGGGCGGGGAGAGAACGCCGGGCGTGATGGCGATCGGCGAGACGCCGCGGATTCAATCGCGTCCCGCGATCGAGTGGCTGACGAACGTCAAGCACGCCTCCCGATGGTACCTGATCGGCAGCGACTACGTTTGGCCCTGGCTGTCCCACCGGGCGACCAAGAAATATATCGCCGATGCGGGCGGGCGTGTTGTCGGCGAAGAATTTGTGCGGATCGGCGAGCATGATCACGGCGCGCATCTTGCTCGAATCCGCGCGGCCAAGCCCGACGTGGTTCTCGTTTCGCTGATCGGCACGGATAGTATCGTTTTCAATCGCGCCTTTGCCGAGCAGGGCCTGGCGTCGAAAATGCTTCGTCTGGCGGGATCGATGGATGAAACCCTCCTGCTCGGAATCGGAGCCGATAATACGGAAGCTCTTTTCTGCGCGTCCGGATATTTCGCGAACGTAGCGTCGCGTGAAAACGACGACTTTCGTTGCCGGTACCAGGCTTCATTCGGCCGCTACGCCCCACCGATCGGTTCCGTCGGTCAGTCGAGCTACGAGGGGCTCCGGTTTCTCGATGCGGTCGCATCGCGCGCGGGATCGTTAGTTGCCGGGCCATTGCTCGCGAACGCGATAAACGTGGACTATGACGGCGCGAGGGGACGCATAGGCCTTCGCCGGGGAAGCGCTTGCATGCCGATCTATCTGGCTGAAGCCGACGGCCTCGATTTCCGGTTGGTCGAAAAGTTTTGACGGCGCACAAGGCCGCCGTCAAACGGCTCCGCACGAAATAATACTTGAAAAGGAAAATATTTCCGTTTCTAATGATTCCGATGAGTTAGGCTGTCTGCCTCGCATTTGGTACTGCGCCAAAGGCTCCGGCGATCCCGTCAGCCGTGTCGCGCGATCATTAACAGGAGAAGATATCGTGTCAGTAGCGCTTCCGACGCCCGACCAGCTGCGCGCCGTCGCCGAACATTGCGGGTTGGCGTTGAGCGATTACGATGTCGCTTCCTTTCGCGGACTGATGCAAGGGTCGGTCGATGCTTACAACGTCGTCGCCAACATGCCGGACGAAGTTCCAGTCGTGACATATCCGCGGACGCCGGGTTATCGGCCGGGGCCCGACGAAAATCCGCGCAATGCCTGGTACCGGAAGTCCACCGTCAAAGGCGCGCCCCGCGGCAAGCTGAAGGGAAAAGTCGTCGCGCTGAAGGACAACATCATGTTGGCCGGCGTGCCGATGATGAACGGGTCGTCGACCCTTGAGGGCTTCGTTCCGGATTTCGATGCGACGATCGTTACGCGCATGCTCGACGCCGGCGCAGAAATTGCCGGAAAAGTTCATTGCGAGTCGTTTTGCATGTCCGGCGGTAGCCACACGAATTCGACCGGCCCCGTGCATAATCCGCACAAGATGGGATATTCCGCCGGCGGGTCATCTTCCGGCAGCGCTGTCGTGGTCGCGCTCGGTGAAGTCGATATGGCGATCGGAGGCGACCAGGGCGGATCGATACGGATGCCCGCGTCCTTTAGCGGCATCTACGGCATGAAGCCGACGTGGGGCCTCGTGCCTTACACCGGCATCATGCCGATCGAGATTTTCATCGATCACACCGGACCGATGACGGCAAACGTGGCCGACAATGCGTTGTTGCTCGAGGTGCTGGCGGGTGACGATGGCTACGATCCCAGGATCAAATCACCGAAAGTGCAGGAGTATACCAAGGCGCTCGGCGCCGGCATCGGCGGACTGAAAATCGGCGTCGTCAAGGAGGGTTTCGAACAGGCCGGCGCCGAGGCGGCCGTGAGCGAAAGTGTCAGGGAGGCGGCGAGACGGTTCAGCAGTCTCGGCGCCAGCGTTGAAGAGGTTTCTATCCCGATGCACATGGTGGCCTCGGCGGTCTGGACTCCGATCGGCACCGAAGGCATGACGCAGACCATGATGTTTGGCGATGGCTACGGCCTGAGCCGCTCGGATCTCTATTCGACGTCGCTGATGGACTTTCATCGCGGCTGGCGTCAAAAGGCGGATTCGCTGTCCGAGACCACCAAGATGATGTTGATGTTCGGAACCTACATCAACAGTAACTTCGGACCGCGCTACTACGGCAAAGCCCTGAATATCTCGCGGCGGCTGACGGCGGCCTACGACCATGCGCTCAAGACCTACGATCTGCTGTTGATGCCGACGACGCCGATGAAGGCGACGCCGTTGCCTGCTGCTGGAGCAAGTCGCGAGGAGCAGATCGGGCGCGCCTTCGAGATGCTCGCAAATACCGCGCCGTTCGATATCACGCACCACCCGGCGATGTCGTTACCGTGCGGCCTGGTGGACGGTCTTCCCGTCGGCTTGATGCTTGTCGGCCGGCATTTCGACGAGTCGACGATCTATCGTGCCGCGCACGCCTTCGAACAGTCTGGCGACTGGAAGACCATGTAGCGGGAAGCCTCCAGGCTCGCTGGTAATACCGCATGGATAACCTGTTCTCCGCGTTGTTCGAGATCACGAGTTTCGGCGCTATTGTCGTGCTGGTCGTGCTCGGACTCGGCATCATCGCCAGCATGATGGGGATCTTCAATTTTGCGCAGGGCGAATTCGTTCTGCTCGGCGCATACATCACCTATGTCGTGCACAACGCGGGCGCCCCGGTTTGGGTCGGGATGGCTTTCGCGCCGTTCGCGGTCGGAGCCCTGGGCTTTGTGCTGGAACGTCTGGTGGTCCGACGGTTCTATGCGGCACCGATCGTCGCGATGCTCGGTACCTATGCGCTCGGTCTAATCATCCGGGAGATCGTGCGCGGCCTGATCGGCGGCCTGTACATCTCGGTCCCCGAGCCGATCGGCGGCTCGCTCAACCTCGGCGCCATGCACTTCTCCCTGTGGCGCCTCGTTATCATCATCGTCACCGCGCTGGTCATGGCGGGCAGCTACCTGCTGCTGGCGCGTACGGCGTTCGGACTGCGAATACGGGCTTCATTGGAGAACCCGTCGCTCGCGCGCGCGTCGGGAATTTCGACCAACGCGATCTACGGCGCGACCTTTGCCTTTGGAGCTGCGCTGGCGGGCCTTGCCGGAGCGCTGATCGTACCGGTGTTTTCGCTGTTCGCCGATCTTGGCCTCCGCTTCCTGATTCAGGGCTTCGTGGCCGTGATGGTCGGTGGTGTCGGATCGTTCGCGGGGCCGGTCGTCGGAGCCGGTGTGATCGGGACATTGTCCGCCGCTTTGCCGTGGGTCATCCCGCCTGTCATCGCCGACGTCCTCGTGTTCGTTCTGGCGATTGCGTTCATCAAGTTCAGGCCGCGAGGCCTGGTTTCGGGAAAAGAGGTCTAGTTCGATGTCCAGCGACCATAGCCGACTGAGCCGGCGACGCTTTCTCTCCAATTTTGCCTTCGCGAGCACCGCGCTTGCGACCGGCGTCGGCAGTTGGGTCATTCGCCCGGAATGGGCAAACGCGGCTGCCGATCCCATCAAGGTCGGCATTGCTACCGATCTGACCGGCCCGATCGGCTATGCCGGCAACGCCGACGCCAATGTCGCAAGAATGGTGGTGAAGGCGATCAACGACGGCGGCGGCCTGCTCGGCCGGCCGCTGGAACTGTTCATCGAGGACACCGCGTCGAATGAGTCGGTGGCCGTCGGCAATGTTCGCAAGCTGATACAGCGGGACAAGGTCGATCTCGTGCTCGGAGGTGTCACGAGCTCGATGCGCAACGCGATCAAGGACGTGATCGTCGCGCGCGGCAAGACACTTTACATCTACCCGCAACTCTACGAAGGCAAGGAATGCACGCCCTATCTGTTCTGTACGGGGCCAACGCCCGCGCAGCAGTGCGATGAATTCATTCCCTGGCTGATCAAGAACGGCGGCAAGAGATTTGCCTTACCCAGCGCCAACTACGTCTGGCCGCACACGCTGAACGTCTACGCGCGAAAGGTGATCGAAGCCAATGGCGGCGAAGTGGTGTTTGAAGAATATTATCCGCTCGACCAGATCGATTTCAGCGCGACCGTGAACCGGATCGTTTCCAACAAAGTGGATGTGGTGTTCAACACCGTGATCGCGCCTGGCGTGGGTCCGTTCTTCAAGCAGCTCTATGAAGCGGGATTCTTGAAAAATGGCGGCCGGCTATCCTGCGTCTATTACGACGAAAATACGTTGAGCATCAATCAGCCGGCCGAGATCGAGGGACTGGCAAGCTGTCTCGACTATTTCAAGGCACTTTCCTCGGATGATCCGGTCAGCGCGAAGATCCAGGAGGCCTATGACAGGCAATTTCCCGGCACGTTCCTGTTCGCGGCCGGAAGTGCCGCCACCGGTACTTATCGCGGCCTCAAATTATGGGAAGCGGCGGTGAAGGAGGCGGGCAAGGTCGATCGGGATGCTGTCGCTGCGGCGCTCGATCATGCCAAGATCGCCGAAGGGCCCGGCGGGCCGGCCGAAATGGTTCCCGGCAAGCGGCACTGCAGAATGAACATGTACACGGCGGTCGCCAAGGCCGGCAGCTATGAGATTGTCGCGCGCAGCGCAGGTCTCGTCGATCCCAGGGAATGCTGAGCGAGTCGCAGCGGCGGAAAGCTGCGGCGCGGTTGTGGCGCTAAAGTGCTGGCAATTCGATGACCGAAACGACACCGCCTGCCTTGAGCCTTCCCGTTCATGCCCTGCCGTCTCGCCGCTGGCATCGTCTGCCGATCATAGAGATTGTTGTGCTGGCGATCGGGACGTTGCTGCCGCTCGTGCTCCAGGATTACCTGACCATCTATGCTACGCGGGTCCTGATCCTCTGCCTGTTCGCGCTTTCGTTCGATCTGGTCTGGGGATACGCCGGTATCATGAGCTTCGGGCAGGCCGTGTTCTTCGGTGGGGCGGGATATGGCGTGGCGCTGATTGCCCGCGATCTCGACGTCTCGTCTATTTTCATCATTTTGCCGGCAGGCCTGTTGATAGGGTTTGCATTGGCATTGCTGCTCGGGGGATTCCTGCTGCTGGGTCGGCATCCGTCCAGCGTCATTTTCGTCTCATTGGGAACGCTGACCGGATCGTATGCGTTCGATCGGCTGGCGCGGGGCTGGTATTATCTTGGTGGGCAGAACGGCATCCCTTCGATTCCATCCATGAACCTCGGCAGCTATCAGCTGGATGAGGGGCCGGCATTCTATTATCTCGCTTTAAGCATTCTGGTGCTGGTCTATCTCTCGTGCCGCTTTCTGGTCGGATCGCAGTTCGGATTGGCTCTCGCCGGCTTGCGTGAGAACGAAACGCGCATCGCGTTTTTTGGCTACCGGGTGCAGCGCCTCAAGGCGATCATCTTCTTGGTTGCCGGCGCGATCGCAGGATTGGCGGGCAGTCTTTATGCCGTCCACGAAGGTTTCGTGTGGCCGAACATGCTGGGTGTCGTGATGTCCACCCAGGTCGTGCTTTACGTCTTGTTCGGCGGCGCCGGAACCTTGATCGGGGCGGTGATCGGCACCGTCGTCGTCGAGGCGCTCAGCTTCTGGTTGTCGAACAGCTACCAGGACATCTGGCCGATCATCCTTGGTGTGCTGCTGCTATTGGTTATCCTGTTTCGACCGGCCGGGCTGATCAGCCTGATCGCCAGCGAGCGCGAACGCGTGGGTGGCTTCGGCCGGCCACCGAAGGAAGGGCGTCATGGCTCTTCTTGAGGCGCGTAGGATCACCAAGATATTCGGCAAGCTCACGGCTTTAAATGGCGCCGAACTCACGGTCGCGGAAAACGAATTTCATGGCCTGATCGGACCGAATGGATCGGGCAAGAGCACGCTGATGAAATGCGTGGCTGGCGCGGAATTCCCGACCACCGGGACCGTCACTTTTGCCGGCCGCGATATCACGCAGGCCACCCCGGCGGAGCGGGCTCGCGCCGGCATGAGCTTGAAGTTCCAGATCACCAGCGTGCTGCCGACGTTGACCCTGTACGACAATATTCTGCTGGCGCTGCAAGCCCGGACTTCGCTCCCGAGCTTGGTGTTTTCCCGGACGCGGGGCATCTTGCACGATCGCGTCATGGACATGCTCGAGCAATTCCGCCTGGTGGATCGGGCGGCGGATGCGGCCTCCGCCCTTTCTCATGGCCAGCAGCAATGGCTCGAGATCGCGATGGCGCTGGCGGCGGAGCCGAAGCTGTTGCTGCTGGATGAACCGACCGGCGGCATGAGCGTGGAGGAACGGCGCGTCACCGGCGAACTGTTGCAGCCGATCAAAAAGCGCTGCTCGCTTGTCATCGTCGAACACGATCTCGATTTTATTCGTGACATTTGCGACCGGCT
This sequence comes from uncultured Alphaproteobacteria bacterium, assembly GCA_963756215.1. Classification (GTDB taxonomy): domain Bacteria; phylum Pseudomonadota; class Alphaproteobacteria; order Rhizobiales; family Xanthobacteraceae; genus Bradyrhizobium. The sequence goes on from CAVWMY010000013.1 coordinate 764,999, forward strand.
TACCGTGCTCGATCAAGGCAGCGTGCTCAATTCCGGCTCCGTCCGGCATATCCAGTCGAGCCCCAAGGTCCAGGAGGTTTATCTCCGCCGTGCTTGATGACAAATACCTCGACATCCGGAATCTCGATGCCGGTTATGGCCGAAGTCAGGTCCTGTTCGACGTCACCATGAGTGTGCCCTGGCGCGGCGGCGTCGCGGTACTCGGCCGCAACGGCGCGGGTAAGACCACTTTGATGAAGGCCATCATCGGAGAGCTGCCATTGCTGGGCGGGTCCGTCAGCCTCGACGCTCGTGACGTTGGTCGGCTACCGACGGAACAGCGCATTCGCATGGGCTTCGGATACGTTCCGCAGGAGCATTCGGTATTCGGACGGCTCTCGGTGCGGGACAATCTCGCGGTGGGCGCGCTTGCCAACCGTGACAGCCACGCGGTCGATCGAATCCTGGAAATATTTCCGAAACTCGGCCGGCGGATGGGTCAGGTCGCGGGTACCCTATCGGGCGGCGAACGCAAGATGCTCGCGATCGGGCGGGCGCTGCTGTCGGAACCGCGGTTGTTGCTGCTGGACGAGCCGACCGAGGGCGTCTGGATTGGCGTCATCGAGGAAATCACGGAGCGGTTGATCCTGCTCGCAAAAGAGATCGCCATTGTTGTCGTAGAACAACATCTCGATCTCGCGCTCCGGGTTGCCAACCGCGCCTACGTACTGGATCGTGGCAGGGTTGCGCTGAAGGGATCGGCGCAGGACGTTCGCAACGATCCAAAGCTGTTGCAGTATCTCGCACCTTGAGGCTTGCGAACTCCCGGCGAACGAAGCCGGTCCGCTTTCAACTCGCTTTGGCTTCGCTGTGAACGAGCGACATGAATTCGACGCGGCGAGGTAGCCTATCGATGTCGGGCGCTATTGAGACGAGTCGCCGCAACCTTGCTCCGCCGGCAGCTCTTCGGCGTTGGGATCGCCCGGTGCGGTCGCCCAGGCCAGTTCGACGAGCGTCACGGTCCGCCGACCGGTGCCGTCGAGCTGGCAAACGATGAGGCCCTGCTCCTCGATATAGGTCAGCAGTCGCCGTGCTCGACGCAATGAATGCGAGCCGTAGGCCCGGGCAATCGCCGCATCGCCGGGGCAGGGCCAACCTTCCTTCGCGGCGCGGGCGATCATCATGAAGACACCCTGCATATCTTCGGGAAGAAGCGCGGCGCGCAGGGAAATGTCCTTCCACGCATCATCATCGGCCAGATCGGAGCCGAGCCCGGCGCGTGCGCGCGTCAGCATGCGGCGGAATTCACCGAGGTCCGGTACCGCCGAACCGAGGCCTTCGATCCGGCAGCGAACGCCGAATTCGTGATAGAGTACTCCGATCGCGCGGAATCCCGCGTCGGGCTCCGCCATCACGGCGCGTAAAATGCGGTCCACGCGCTCGCGGCGTTCCGCCAGTTCCTCGGCGCCGAGCGGCTGTTCGGTCGTTTCGGGACGAATCTCGAGCGCCGCTGATTTCGCGGCCATCAATTGGCCGAGCAAATCCGGCGACGGCGAGCGGCGTGGCGGCCGGATCGTCTCGGGCGGTGGCGCTGCGAGGATGATGGCGTGCGCGTCGGCTGTCGCTTCCGGCAGGGGCAGCAGTCGCGGGATCGCATTGCGCGGCTGCGTATCCGTAGGACCGATGCGCAGCCCGAGGGGACGGCGGGACAGGGCGGGGCCCAGCGCAATGAACTGCCCGCGCTCCAGATCCCGGATCGCCTCGGCCTGGCGCCGCTCCATGCCCAGCAGATCGGCGGCGCGCGTCATGTCGATGTCCAGAAAAGTGCGGCCCATCAGGAAATTCGACGCCTCGGCCGCGACGTTCTTGGCGAGCTTTGCCAGCCGCTGAGTGGCGATGACGCCGGCAAGGCCGCGCTTGCGGCCTCGGCACATCAGGTTCGTCATGGCGCCAAGCGAGAGTTTGCGAGCTTCGTCCGACACCTCACCGGCGACCGCCGGCGCGAAAAGCTGCGCCTCGTCGACCACCACCAGCATCGGATACCAATGGTCGCGGCCGGCATCAAAAAGTCCGCCAAGGAAAGCGGCGCTGTACCGCATCTGATTCTCGGCGTCGAGCCCCTCGAGATTGAGCACGGTGGAGACGCGATGGATGCGGGCGCGCTCTCCGGTGACTTGCAGGCCACGCTCGGTATGGTCCGCGGCCTCGATGACAAGGTGACCGAAACGCTCGGCCAACGAGACGAAGTCGCCTTCCGGGTCGATAATGGTCTGCTGCACCCAGGGCGCGCTCTGTTCGAGCAGCCGCCGAAGCAGATGGGATTTGCCGGAGCCTGAATTGCCCTGCACCAACAGCCGGGTCGCCAGCAACTCCTCCAGATCGAGGGTTGCCGGCGTGCCTGCCATCGTGTGTCCCATCTCGATCGCAACGGTCATGTCTCGACTCAAAGTCTCCTCGCCTGGATCGGCTTAACAACACGATCGCAGCCCGTCGAGCATCTACCGGAGGCTGTCAACGAGCTTCGAACGCAAAAACCCTGCTGCCCGCGAATCTATTTTGCGAATGGGGCCCAGCGCGGTCCGGCGTATTCCGGGCGAGCCTGGCCGTCGGCATGAGCGCCGGGATGCTCGGCATGGCCAGCGACACCTTCGTCGTGTAAGGCTGACCGCAATTCTCAACCGGGCCTGCCTTCCATGACTGTGCCGACCATCACGCCCTCGCAAGTCCGTCGTGCGCTGCTGCTGCGTGACGAAATCGCCCTTCTCGATTTGCGTCACGAGGCCGCCTACGCCACCGGGCATCCGCTGTTTGCCGCCAACATGGCGACGGACAGGATCGCGCTCGAAGCCGAGACGCGACTGCCGCGCAAGGATGTGCCCATCGTTGTTTACGACGCCGGCGAAGGCCTTGTTCCGCTGGCGACGGATCGGCTGGCCGCATTGCGTTACACCGACGTTCGTGAACTCGACGGTGGGCTCCATGCCTGGCAGGCCGCGGGCTACGAACTGTTCAAGGACGTGAATTCCTATGCCAAGGCCTTTGGCGAACTGGTCGAGTCCCGTCGCCACACGCCGTCATTGGCCGCGGATCAGGTCGCCGCGCTGATCGCGGCGAAAGCCAATATCCGGATTCTCGACGTCAGGCGCTTCGATGAATATGCGACCATGAATATACCGGGCTCCATCAGCGTGCCCGGCGCGGAATTGGTGCTTCGCGCCGGTCGCGCGGCGCCGGATCCCGACACGACCATCATCGTCAATTGCGCGGGGCGTACCCGCTCGATCATCGGCACCCAGTCACTGATCAATGCCGGCGTCACCAACAAGGTGCTGGCGTTGCGAAATGGGACGATTGGCTGGACCCTGGCAAACCAGGAGCTCGAGCATGGCGCCGACCGGCGCGGCGAGATCGGCGCCTTCGAGGGCGCGAACGCCGGTGCCGGCGATGTCGCCTATCGTGCTGGAGTTCGGCGGCTCGGTCTGGAAGAAATGGCCGCGCTCGAGGCGCAGGCCGGTCGCACGCTTTATCGCTTCGATGTCCGCAGCGAAGAAGAATATGCCGCCGGTCATATCGGCGGTTTTCACCACTACCCTGGTGGGCAATTGGTGCAGGAGATCGACATGGCGGCGCCGGTGCGCGGGGCGCGCATCGTTCTGACCGACAACATGTCCATTCGCGCCGACATGACGGCGTCCTGGCTGGCGCAAATGGGGTGGGAGACCTACGTGCTCGACGGCGGCTATGATGGCATGCTCGAGATCGGGCGGCCCGCGATTTTGCCGAAGCCGGATCCCTCGCATCGCTACCGTCGTCCCTACGAGGGCACCGGTGTCGACGTCGGCTCGATGCAAGCCTATCTCGACTGGGAATATGGCCTTGTCGAACAATTGCGGCGCGATGCGACGCACGGCTTCTTTGTCATATGATCTCGAATTGGCGGTCGGCGGGGAGCGCGCTTCGATCTGTCGGTGACGCGGACGACGAGAAAGCCGACGCCGCGGCGCTGGCGCGTTCAAGCGAGTTGCCAGACAACCACCATCTGGCACGCCATGTCGGCCTCGGCCGAACTTCGGCTTGATTTCACGAGACCGTGATAAGCTGTTATTTTACGTTGGTCTTTGAGTTCAGGATCATTGGCGTCGCGCGACATCGACGATGATTCCGCTCTTGAGAGGCCATAGTACGTTTTCCGTACTTGCCAAAGTGCGGTCCGCCACTGACATAGCGGCATACTCAATTGCTCAAGCATGCTCATAGCCAAACAATGGAGCTGATGTTGTTGCATAATTGTCAAGCAATGGTCTTAACGATATCGTAGTTCCGGCCGCAGCCACTCTCAGTCGAACCCTTTATTGTCTGTGACTGTCGACTTCGAATAGGCGCCGGGTTCTAAGCCGCCTCGCTGAAAGCTCGCGTCATGCACGGCCCGGGGCATTGTTACGCTCGATCATGGGTAACAGCCGCGGCCGGTTGAAACGGGTTACATCGTTCCCACGTAGAGTAAGCGTGTGGGTTTTTGGGTTAAATCGGACGAGAAGTGAATCTTTTATCACGCCTATTTGTGTTGGTGGCCATTGCGCTGCTGCCCGTGATCGCTGTCCAAACCTACAATGAATTCGATTTACGGCGATCGCGCCAACTCGAAGTCCAGGGGCAGGCGATTAGCCTGGCCAAACTCGCCGCAGCGGAGCAGCAGCAGATCGTCCAAGGCATTCGCCAGGTCCTGATCGCGCTATCTGAACTGCCGGCGATAAAGGCGCGCGATAGGGATGCCTGCAACACCTACCTGACCGCAATGAAACAGCGGTTTCCGGCATTCATTACCCTTATCGTCGCCGATTCGAAAGGCTCGCCCTTCTGTTATACCAACAGCGCTCACCGGCCCGACATCGCTACGCGGCCCTATTTCGCGAGCGCTCTGAAGACGGATGCATTCACGGTCGGAGAGTTCTCGAAAGGTCTCGCAACCGGCCGGAATGTCGTTCAGTTTGCACTGCCATTTCATGGAGACGACGGCCACTTGGACGGTGTCATCGTAGCGAGCCTCAGCCTGGATTGGCTTGCGGATTACATCGCCAAGAAAGGAGTTCCCGCGGGAGCCGCGCTCGCTGTCACGGATCGCGAGGGTACCTACCTTGCGCGCTACCCGGATAATGATCGGTTCGTCGGTACCAAGGTGACCCGCGACAAATACCTGACAGGAGGCGGGCCGGCTGCGCTCGACATCGTCGATGTCGACGGCGTGGAGCGAATCGTCGGCCACTCGGCGCTGGAGGGCGATTCCGGGGGACTTGTCGTGAGCTTCGGCCTCGACAAGGCGCGGGCCTTCACGGAAATGCAAGGTCGCACGCAGTTCGGGATGTTCCTGATCGTCGTCAGCACATCGCTGGTTTTGGTGCTTACATGGCTGGGGGCGCGGCGGTTCATCCATCGCCCGCTTGGCCGGTTGGTCGATGCCGCGAACCAGTGGCGGCTCGGTGAATATGCCCGGCGGGTGGACGTCCGGGAGAGTTCGGAAATCGGCCGGGTCGCCGACGCCTTCAATACGATGGCCGATGCGCTGGAGCGTCACGAGCAGGAATTGCGCGAAGCAAAGGAGAAAGCCGAGCAAGCCGCGGCGCGGATCACGATGATCTTCGAGAGTACGGCCGATAGCGTAATCACTGTCGACCGGGATTTCCGCATCTGCTTTTTCAATGAACGCGCCAGGGCCCAGATCGCCGAGGGGCGCGAACTCATCGGCATGACGCTGCCCGCGGCGTTTCCGGACGCCAACGACGTCTACCTTTGCGGCCTGCTCCGAGGGGCCATCGCGGAGCAGCGGCCGGTCTCATATGAATGGTACAATTCCTGTCAACAGGTCTGGTACGCAGTCAATGCGTCTCCCACCAGCGACGGTCTCGCGATTTTTTTCCGAGACGTCACGGAACACAAGCAGGCGCTGGAGGCACGGCGTCAGACCGAGGAGAAACTGCACCAGAGCCAGAAAATGGAGTCGGTCGGCCAGCTCACCGGGGGGGTCGCGCACGACTTCAACAACCTGTTGACCGTGGTCTCCGGCAATCTCGAGCTGATCGAGGACACCAAGGACATCGGCCGGGTGCGGCAGTTCGCAGCCGCCGCACGGCGGGCGACCGATCGGGGTGCCAAGCTGACGGCGCAACTCCTGGCGTTCTCACGGCGGCAGAAATTGACTCCAAAGCTGGTCAACGCCAACCAACTTGTTCTCGGATTCCAGGGGCTGGTCCGACAAGCCGTTGGCGAACGATGCGAGATACGGCTGCGGACCGATGAACAATTGTGGCTATGCAATGTCGATCCGTCGCTGCTGGAGACCGCCCTGCTCAATCTGGCGCTGAACGGACGCGATGCGATGCCGGATGGCGGCGTGCTCGAGATCGAGACGCGGAACGTCGTGCTCGACGAAGGCGCCACTGGTTGCCCGCCCGGATCGTATGTCCGGCTGTCCGTCAGGGACACCGGCTTCGGGATGCCTCCCGAAGTGCGCGACAGGGCCTTCGAGCCGTTCTTCACGACCAAGGAAATCGGCAAGGGCACCGGGCTCGGCCTCAGCATGGTCTATGGCTTTGTCCGGCAATCCGGTGGCTCCGCCGCGATCGAGAGCGCGCCGGGCGCAGGAACCACGGTCGCGTTGTATTTGCCCAAAGCCGAACAAAACGCCAATGCCGAGCTTGAACCTGTTCCGGCGCCCGCCGCATCGGGAGGCTCGGAGCGAATCCTGGTGGTCGAGGACAATGAGGACTTGCTGGAGGTCACTTCGGCGATGCTGACCACGTTCGGTTACCGGGTGCTGTGCGCCCGCAACGGCGCCGAAGCGATCCGGATCGTCGAAAGCGGCGAGGAGTTCGATCTCCTGTTCAGCGACATCGTGATGCCATATGGCATGAGCGGCGTCGAACTTGCCCGCGAAATGAGACGCAGGAATGAGGGCATCAAAATCCTCCTCACTTCGGGAAACGCGGGGGATGTGCTGGAGCGGCACCAGGCCGCCGGCGAATTTCCGATCATCGACAAGCCGTTTCGCCTGTCGGAGCTGGTGCGGCGCCTGCAATCGATCCTGCAGGAAACACAAGATATTTCGATTACCGAGCACCTTGCCTCTTAGCCCTCGCCGCACCTGATCAGTACGTCGATGTGATCTGCCACGGCGGTTACTTGCTTGAAGTTCGGTAACATGACGCGATATATCAGCGCCGGGCGGCGTAACGCTTGCTTGCTTCGTTCGCCTGTCGGTTCGGACGGTCAATGCGGCTGCGTATCGTGATCCTCAGCCGTCGTCGGAGTTCAGTTTAACAAGCGTTCTGCATATCGATTCATTCCAACCGCGGAGGCGGAGAAAACAGATGAGATACGCTACCGTTGTATGCATGGCTGCGGCTTTTCTTGGTCATGCCAGTGGGGCCGTCGCGAAGCCGGTATCGACTTACGATGGCGCCTGGAGCCTGGTCTTTGTGACGCAAAGGGGGGCGTGCGATCCTTCGTACAACTTCAACGTCAATGTGACCGAAGGAATCATAACTCACCCAAATCTTGTGAGGTTCAGGGGGCGAGTGTCGCAAAGCGGCGTAGTCCATGCATCGGTCGCTGTTCAGGATAAGTACGCGGCGGGCGCCGGCAAGCTCACGAGAACGACCGGCCGCGGGACATGGAGTGGTTACTCCGGTACTGCGCGGTGCTCGGGATACTGGACCGCGCAGAGAATGTAGTCGTTTCGTTTGGTTGAATTGAGCCCGTCGCCAGGTCGGCGAAACCCGTATCGGCGGCCAGTCGCATCGGCCCGGAATCGAGCGCTCCTTGGTTACCGATGTAACCAAGGGAACGATGGGCGTAATTCTGATGTAACGATCCGGGCTCACGCTTGAAGCACGCGAGATCAGCGCCAGGTGATCGGAATGGCTGTCAGGCGGCATGCTTTCAAATTCCGCCTTCGGCCGTGTCGCGCGTCGATAGTTTAACTGCCGGTGGTTCGACAGCGCACGCAGTTCGGCGGAAAAAATCGAGTGGAGCGGCCTTCGGTGAGTGCGATGGTGCAAGGCGTCGGCGTGATGGCCTCGCCATTTAGTCCAGCAATGCCTCCGCTGGCCCCGGACAATGCGAGCGGACTCCATATTTGCTCGATGCTGCGTAGGAATGCCTTCAGCGCATTTCCAGCGAGTTGTCTGAGCGAAGCGGTGGTGAAGCGAACGGTTCTCGGTCGAACCTTGGTGCTGGTGAACACACCCGACGCGATCCGCCAGGTGCTGTCTACCAACACCGAACTGTATCGGCGCGTTGCCGCAGTTCGGCGCGTGCTTGGCCCGGTTATCGGTCGTGGTCTGCCCGTTAGTGAGGGTAAAGATTGGCGACGACAACGCCAAACCCTTGCTCCCGCCTTCACGCCGCGGAACCTGCCGGTGCTTACCGTACACATCATGAAGTGCGCGGAAGCGGCCTGCGCCGGCCTGGAAGCGGCGAGAGATCAGCCGATCGACCTTCTCGATTTTCTGCAGGGATTGAGTTTGGATATCGCGACGACCTCCATGTTCTCATTGGAGGCGACGAAGTTCGGTGAAGAAGTGCGACGCATGGTATCGCACTACGTGGCAACGCTGGGCCGTCCCACCGCGTCGGATTTCCTCCTTCCCGGAGGCGTGCCAACCTTGCTCGGCTTGCGTAGAAAGCTATTCCGCCGGCGCTGGATGCAACTCCTCGGCAGCATCATCCGCAGCAGACTGGAACAGGACAGGTCCAATGCGCCGAGGGATTTGTTTGATCTGCTCGCGCAGGCTCACGGAGTAGACGGCGAAGATCTTCTGGCCGACGAAGTCGCGACCATGATGCTGGGCGGATACGAGAATACGTCCCTGACGATTTTCTGGGCCTGCTTTTTGCTCGCCCAGGCCCCCGAATGGCAGGCGGCCGTGACCGAAGAGGCGAGGGAGGTAAATCTCGCTCCTGATCATGCCGCGGAAAGCCTGCCAGAGCTGAAACGCACCCGCGCGATCATCGACGAAACAATGCGGCTCTATTCTCCCGCCTTCATGACGGCCCGCCAGTCTGCCCGGAGGCATGAGCTTTGCGGCGTAGTCGTGCCGGAGGGGGCGATCGTACTCATGCCTCTGTTTCTGCTGCACCGTAACCCGAAATACTGGCCGTCGCCCGAGGTTTTCGACCCCGGCCGGTTTTTGGGTGAGTCCAAGCGGGACCGCTTTACTTACATTCCGTTCGGCGCGGGGCCGCACATTTGTATTGGCGCGCAGCTCGCCACCTCGGAAGCGACCTTGGTGTTGGCGAGATTGCTGCGTCACAGCAGGCTGACGTTGAGCGACAAGCGGCCTGTTTTGCCTGTCGCCACTCTTTCCGCGCGACCGGATCGCTCGCCGCTTTTTATGCTTCATGCCATTTGACCCGACCCATCCGGCGTCGGCAGTCATCACGACCAAATCGGACGGGTCCCGCGGGCATCCGTGCCCGACGGAATGTCGCGCCGTCGGGTGCAGATGCGTGAGTTGGTCTCTCCAGCGGCTACCCAGGAGGGGCCGTGCCTCGCGAGCTTACCGCGCGGGCAATTCCAGGTCCGCGGACATGTCGGACAGATTTGGCGGGCTGGGGTTGGTATGCGCGTTACGGCGCGCGTCGTAGAATTCAAGGACCCGTTTGGCTGTTCGGGTTTCGAGCTGCTCGAAGTGTTCACGTGCCAAGTCCAGATCCATCTTCGACAGTCTGCGGTCCGCGACGTTCATCAGCAAGAGAACCTTGACGGTCGCCCAGGAGCAGCCGGCGGCCTTTGCGAGAACTTGCACGGCTCCGGGGTTTTCGTTGAGCACCGCCCGTTCCGCCATCTCGATAGGGCAGCCCGCGAGGGCCGACAAAGCCATCACCGTTTGTTCAAAGTTCTGCGCGCGCGCGGCGGTATGGACGTTGGCTTCCCCGAGTTCTTTCCAATCGGTGAGCCGCTTGACCTTTATCTTTGCCTTGGCGTGATCTCGGGATGTGTTGCGGACCCCGAGGTTTATGTCGTCCACCACCTCCGTCAGCGCACCCTGCACGGCGTCGGCAAATTGCGGGTTTGCCGCGACGATCTTGCGGCAGACCGAAGCCGAAGCCGTTTCGAGGAGTTTCAAAAAGTGATGCCGGGGAATATCGCGTCGCGTGCCGACATGCTGCGCGAGCTTTGAATCGTTGGCGCAGCGGACGATGAGCTCACCGAAGCTGCCGTCCGAGATCCGCGCGCCGGCGTTCTTCGCAACGGCGTGGACGACGCCCGGTTCACCGCGCTCGATCAGTATTTTTGTGATCACTTCGCTGATCGTTTTGCGCTGCGCGATCGCATAGAGATGGTCTTGGCTCTGCGTGCTGGCGTTGACGGCAAGATCGGAGTCGTCAAGCGCGGTCGAGTGGCTAAGAACTGGAGCCGCGACCGCAATGGCATCATCCATGGCAAAGGCGCGAACCAGCGTCGCGGGTGCATTCGGGTTCGTCGCGATCTGGTGCGCGAGCTTGATCCGGGTTTTCAGCTCGATCACGGTGACGAGGATCTTAAATACCTCGTCGAACAGTTCGGTCTGTTTCCTCGTATAGCGGCCGGCGCCGGCGACGAACAAATCGGTGATGCGCGTGAGAGCTCTTAGTTGCCGTTTCGTTAACCCGGATACCGTCGTGTCCTGAATTTCACTGATCAGGGAATGGAACATTGTCATTGACTTCGTCTCGTCAGGTATTGCGTGCCGCGCTGGTAAGATAGGAGTGGCCATGAGGTATTATCGAGCATCCGTGAAAAGAACCCGCTATGGTTGTTTCACAAATGATTCAAATTGACTCCAATCCGGAATTACTTTGGTTTCATTCGCGGTACGTATCGGCCGGGGCGCGAGCGATTGCGGCAGGTCGCCCGGGCTAAATGTCAGGGAGAAGCGATGTCGACATGCGCTCGGCGATGGTCGCTACATCCTCTGTCCGACAGGCGACCCGGCCGCAGCGAGTTGCTTCCGCGGTTCCGGCGGGGTCCCCGTGCGCTATCGGAGGAGCGATCCTCGGATCCATTGTAGGGCCGCGCGTCGCGGCGGACCAAGGGCGAGCCTTCGAGGCAGGCTCCGAAAGACGCCTACGACGCCTTGTCAAACAGCTTCGGCAGTTTCGTGTACCGCACAAAGTCCGCCAAAGCGGGAAGGCACCGTTCTCTCAGATCATAGTCCTGAACGATCGTCTGGCGCGCGGCCGACCGCATGTGCTGGAAGTGATCAGGATGCGCCAATACATCCACGGTGCGATCGGCCAACCGTTCAACATCGAAAAACGGCACTAGGATGCCATTGTGCTTGTTGATGACCTCATGCAGCGGAGCAGTGTCGGAGCCGATCACGAGACAGCCTGCGCTCATGGCTTCAAGTAACGACCACGACAGTGTGAAGGGATAGGTAAAGTAAATGTGGGCCGACGATATATGCAGGGCGCACAGATAATCTTGATATGGAATGTGTCCGAGGAAATGGACGCGGCTCATGTCTATTTGGGTTGCGACCTCGTCGAGAAAGATGGACTGCCAGGTCGTTCCTTGTGGCGGCGGCGCACCATAAGAGGTGCCGTTTCCGCCGATGATCAGAATTTCGGCGTTCGGCCGTTCGGCCATGATGCGGGGCAGCGCGCGCATGAAGATGTGATAGCCCCGAAGCGGCTCCAGATTGCGCGCGGCGAACGTAACGACTTCGTCCCGTGCGGTCAGCAGCCGCCCCGATGGCAGGCGAAACCTGGCGTTCGGCGCCGGCTTCACCGCTTCGGTATCGATGCCCTCGTGCAGGACGTCGATTTTGGCTCGGAAAACATCCGGAAATGTCGAACGTTGCCAGGCCGTCGGCGCCACGCCGGCGTCGCATTCGGATAGCGCGAGCAATGTCGCCGCATTCTTCAATTGTAGCGCCACATTGCCATCGGCGCCGATCGTCGGAAATTCGGGGTCAAACCCGACGTCGCGCTCCTTGCCGCCATAAAAGAACTCGCAATAGACGATCAGGCGGGCGTGCGGAAAGATCGACCGCACCGGAATCGTTTCGCCCCAGCCGGGATGAGCAATAATGATATCGGGATCGAATCCCGAAGATGCCAATGTCGAGAGCGCGTAGAGCACTTGCTCCGCGCGATAGCATTCCAGATCGAAGCGCCTCGCGAAGGGATGGGATGACGACGTGTCGTAACTGTTCATCGCGTACTTGATCAGCCGCACCCCTTCGACCGCGCGCGATGTCCGTGAACCGATCGCGGCGACGCGAATACCCGGCTGTTTCGCCAGGAAGGGCGCAAGGTATTTGAACTGCGCCGGAAAGTTGTTGTGAATAAACAAAACGTCCATTTTGATTCAATCCGTGCATCGCCGGGAGCCGGGCGCTTCATTCGAAGTTGATGGCACATCAATGTGCGATATTAGTAACAGATGTCTCGACAATCATTTCAGTGCGATTAACTCCCGATAGATAGAAGTTTCCTATGGTCGACGGAGTTGACGGGCGAACCAAGGGCAACGAACGGTTATGAAGCGCAATAAGCAAAGCAAGGCAGTAGATGTCGACAAAGGACTTGTGATCGTTCGCTACGAGACAGCCGGGGACGAAAGCCGGCCGCCGAAAATCGAGGTGTTGGTAAATCCAAGGGATGAAAAGCACGTCGAAATTATTTCGAACCCGCTGCATTCCGAGGCCGTGTTGTGGCAGCCGGGGGCCTGTCTTCTGGTGCGCGCCATGCGACCAGGAAAACTGTTTGTCGAGGTCGTTCCGCTTGATGAGGACGGATCGACCGCGGCCACCGTCAAGGTCGAAATGCTGAGCCAGGGCGAGAGGCCTGAAACACGTTCAGTATCGTCGTCCGCCGGGAGCTCCGTCGATTTCGGGCACGATCCCGGCGCCAAGGCCAACATCGACCTCGATGGCCTCAGGATCGTCGGACATGTCGCCGGAATCGGCGACGTCATGGCGCGGAGCGACGAGTGGGTCGCCGGCCCTTCGGCACCGGCGCGTATCGAAGGCCTGTCGATCGTCTGGCCGGACAAGCCGGACGATCTCGATATCCGCTATTGCGTCAAGCTGGCGCGGCCTCACGCCGTCTCGGGACGGATGATGGGGCTCGGCGTTTATGCGGGTACGCGGGGACGCGCGTTGCCGATCGTGGGGATCAGGCTCGAAATGTCCGGCCCCGCAGCCTCGAGCTTTCGACTGGTTTCCGAGGCGGCTTTTCTCGGCGCGCCGATCGCGCGAACCAGTGGAAAGCAGATCGAGATGTCAGGCCCGACCGGGCGCGAGCCGCTGGTCGGATTCCGACTTCGTCTCGATGAAATCAACATCCCGTTGCAACCGGTGTTGACGGCGGCAGTGACAACCGCCGCGATGGCGACGGCCAGGTCGCAGGGCAGGGTGCGCGTGTTTCGTTCGCGGGCGGCTGAAGGCCAGTCGCATGCCGCCCATCAGCCGACTGCTGTTTCGAGAGCACGCGTGGTCTCGGAATAGCACCGATAGCAACCTCATTACGGGCAGGCACACGTGACACGGCACGACCTTCAGCGTTTGGGCGGTGCGCACCACCAGGCGCTGGAGGTGATGTGCGTCAGGGCATTGCAACGCGGCGACATAGAAACGGCCTACCGCTTGTCCGACCGGCGGTGCCGGATTCGGCCGCTGGCGGAGGCCCACTGCTACGTGCTCCGCTCCGAGGCGTTATACCGGATGGGCGAGCGGGCCGGCGCCCTTGCCGACCTCGCAACCGCTATTCAGATTGCGCCGGATGATCTCGCCGCCAACCGTAGAATGCTGGCTTGGGGTGCAGCCGAGCAACAGAACGCGGCGGCCCGGACGCTGATCGAGCACGACAATGACGCGCAAGTGCGGCGGCGGGCGAGCGCAGTATTGCGTGCAAACGGACAAAGCGTTGACGAACAGCGAGTTGTCGGCGGTCCCGCACCCGTTGCCGGTGACCCGCTCGTCGCCGAAGTCGCGCTGCCTGAAATGCCGTCGCCGCCATTGACATCGGATACGATCGAGCGCGATGCGCAAGTGTTGCCTGCCGTGAACGAGGGCGCGCCGAATGTTGGGGACGATCCTTCCGTCGCTTGCCTGGATACCTCGGTAACGGTCATCCTTCCCGTCTATGCCGACTACGAGGCGACGCGGACCTGCCTTGACGGCCTGTTGCGGGAACTCGACAAGGAGGCGCACCATCGCGCGATCATCGTCAACGACGCAAGCCCGGATGATCGCATCCGCAAACTGATCGACGGCCTGACGCCACGCAAGAATTTACGGGTTCTGACCAACGCCGGAAATCTGGGCTTTGTCGGTACGATCAATCGGGCTTTGAAGGAAATTCCATTCGGCGACATTATCCTGCTCAATGCCGACACGATCATTCCGCCCGGCCTTGTTGCGCGGCTTTCCTCCGCGGCGCGGCTGTCGCCGGAAATAGGCACTGTCACTCCGCTCTCGAACAACGGCGAGTTTACCAGCTTTCCGGTGCCCAACCGGGCCAATGACCTCACCAGCGTGGCTGCCGTCGAGCAGTTTGACCAGGTCGCCGCGCGCGTCAATGCCGACGGTGTGGTCGACATTCCCAACGGGATCGGTTTTTGTCTTTATATAACGCGCGCCTGTCTCGACGCGGTCGGTGCTCTGTCGGAAGATTACCACCGCGGGTATCTGGAGGACGTCGATTTCTGCTTGCGAGCGCGCCAGCACGGATTTCGCCACGTCTGCGCGACGTCGATCTTTGTCGGGCATGCCGGCACCCGCTCGTTCGGAAAGCAGAAACGGTCGCTCGTGGTCCGCAACCTGCAAGTCATCGAGCAGAAGTTTCCGAACTACCGCCGCGAATGCGCGGTCTTTCTTATGGCGGATCCGTTAAAAGCTGCGAGACAAGCGATCGAATCTGCCGTCCCGCCGGCGCACGTCCCCGCTACGCTGCTGGTGACGGTCGGCGATACCGTCGCCGAGATCGCGCGCGAGCGGGCGCGACACTTGCTTGCGAGTGGCGAGGCGGCCGTGTTGATTCTCGAAATACGACATGAATCGGGCCGGATCATCGCCAAGCTACGCGACGCGGCCGAAGGGGTGCCGCAGTCGCTCGAGTTCGACCTGCCGGCGTCCGGCCCGGCCACCGCGTTGTTGTCGTATCTGCAGCTCACGAAGCTGGCGCGAATCGAGTTCCTCGACCTGGCGAGAATTCCGCGTGGCGTAGTGGCCACGCTTCTCGAACTGTCGGTGCCTCACGACGTCTTCGTTGCGCATACCGAACTGGGGTTGGAGCGACGATCGTCTTCCGGCATCGATTTCTACGCCGCCTTCCGGCGAACGCCGCCGGTCCCACCGGGTTGTCGAAGATCCGTTCTTCTGGAGTCTGGCGATCGCCAGTGCCGATCGAGTGCTGGTGCCTGACGGGCAGGCTGAAGCCTTTATGTCCCGGGTGGCGCCTCGGCGAAAAACCATTCGCGCCGAGACGGATGCGCCCAAACTCGCGCCGGATGCCGGTCTCTCTCCCGAGATTGCGTTTCCCAAGCCCTCTTCGATCGGTCCGCTTTCGAAGCTTCGGGATCGCAATGTTGGGCGCCTAGGCCTGGTCTCGATACGACAAAGTCCCGCAGATCACCATTTCATCCGCGGGTTGATTTCCGCTTTGACGACCATCCAGCCCGAACTCGACCTCGTTGTTGTCGGTAGCACCTCCGATGATGACGAGTTACTTCGCAGTGGCCCCGCTTTTGTCACCGGCTCGGTCGATGCGTCCGAGTCGGAAGCGCTGATTCGTCGCTATCGGTTCGATCGCCTCGTGTCGTGTCTGAGCGAGCCGCTATTCGGACACCCCGGCCTGTCGGCGGTCATGACATCCGTTCTGCCGGTGGCGTATTTCGATTGGTCGCGTGGTCGATGCCCGGCGCGAACCGGAGATCTGCCGCTCGATCCGTCGTTATCGGCGACAGCCGTTGCACAGCGGCTGGGGTCATGGCTGCGGACCGACAGTGCACTCGACCCCATGCTCGCGTCGTAGCAGGCTTGCGCTGCCGGCCGGCGGATGTCGCGGCGCCGTGGAGGATGCTCGTCGTGAGGCGTCGGTTAAAATTGACTGTGCAGCGCTCGAACAATATCCAACGGGTGGCATCTTTGGACAAGTTTTACCGTTAAATGCCGAGCGATTTTTGATCGAAACGATAGTTGTTCGTTTGTCATGATGTAACGGATTGCGCGAATGACAATCGTTCGTCTTGAAACGTTCGTGTTGATGGCGGCGAGTTCGACCGGGCGTTTTGCCGTCATGCCGAATGTTCTGCCGGCTTCGAATTGAAGATGAAAGTCGCAAAAAGCACGGGGACATAACTACCTCGAGAATCTTTCGGTAAAGTTTGTCATTCCGAACTTGAGAAAAATTCGACGACTAACATTTGATCCGAGTTTTCGAATTAAACGTTCGAGGAATATTGATTGAAACCACGTCTGTTCGTTTGCCACACCGTAACCGAGTATCGTGTTCTATATCAATGCTGCGTCAACCATTGATTGACTCTGGCCAGCCGCATTCGCAAAGGTGCGGTTGTTGTGCAATGCGAGCGGCCGAAAACGCGCAGTTGCTAATATTGGTCTAAACGATCCTGAACGAACGCTCGGCGTTCTGGATGCGCTACGTTTAAAGGGGTTATATTCATGGCGACGTACGATCTGGACAGGACGGAGCTGAATCATCTTCTCTCGTCCAACATTGACGCCGGCGCGCGAGCGGCGGTCGTCGATTATCTCCTGCAACACGGAGGTTTCGAGGAAGATGATCATGATCACGGCCACGGTCACAATGATCACGGTCATGACGATCATGGACATCACGACCATGGTCATAACGATCACGGTGGCCACAATGACCGCGATTTCTTCGGTCATCAGGGTCGGGACAATGACGATCCGTCGGTGAAGGTTCAAATCAGCAATGGCGGTCAGGGATTGGATCCCAAAGCAGACGTGCTGGTTCTGACGTCGGACTCCAACACGGTCACGACCGACGCTGCGCTCAAGGTGATCATCGAAAACGTCTCGGGTGATGCCAACCTCACGGTGCACGGCGATCATGACGTCATGATCGTGACCGGTGACGGCAATGATCATGTCACACTTCACGACTCCGGCAATGATGTCGTCATCGCCGGTGCGGGAAATGACGTGATCCAGGGCGGCGACGGTGCGGACAGCATCTATGGTGGTACCGGCAACGACCTGTTGAAGGCGGGAAGCGGCGACCATCAGCTGTTGGTCGGCGGAACCGGGCACGATACGCTGGTCGGCGGCGACGGGTCACACGACTCGTTGTACGGCGGCAGCGGTTCGGATCACCTGATCGCGGGCAACGGTGACAACCAACTGCTCGTCGGTGGAACCGGCGGCGATACGCTGACTGGCGGCGACGGGTCGCATGACTCGCTCTACGGCGGCAGCGGTTCGGATCACCTGATCGCAGGCAACGGCGATCACCAGCTGCTTGTCGCTGGCAGCGGCCACGACACCCTGACGGGCGGTGATGGATCGCATGACTCGCTCTATGGCGGCAGTGGTTCGGATCACCTTATTGCCGGCAACGGCGATCACCAGTTGCTCTCCGGCGGCGACGGCAGCGACACCCTGTTCGGTGGCGACGGCTCTTACGACACGCTTCAGGGCGGCGGCGGCAACGACGTCCTGCACGGCGGCACCGGCCTGCATCAGTTGCTGATCGGTGATAACGGCAACGATACGATGTTTGCCGGCACCGGTGGCGACACGCTTCAAGGCGGCGGCGGCAACGACGTCTTCCATGTCGACTCGAACCACGGCAACGACACGATCGACGGCGGCGCCGGCCGTGACTCCGTTGACTTCGATCATCGTGCGTCGACGGACATTGCCTCGCTCCATACCAGCGGTGGTCAGACGGTCATCCACTTCACGGATGGTCAGACGGTTACCGTCAGCCACGTGGAGAACCTCGTCTTCACCGACAAGGTCGACCACCTGTAAGCGGCTCACAACTTTCCAGATCGGGGGTGTCCGGCCAAACGCCGGGCATCCCCGAGTTGGTATGATCCGATAATCGATTTTGGCGGTGCGCCCGGCCGGCGCATTCGTTGCCTCTGCGGTTCGCGTCCGATGACCACAATGAGGGTGCAGTGAAAGAAAAGCTTTCGTCGCCTCTGCTGAACGAAGTCCGGTCGTTTCTGCCGGCCTATGCGGCGTTGTTCATTTTCAGCTTCTTTTGCCCGATCCTGTATCTGGCATCGCCGATCTATGTCGAGCAGATCTTCGACCGCGTGATGTTCAGCCGAAGCGTTAATACCCTGCTGGTGCTGGGTTCCATCGCTACATTCATGCTCGCGATGTACGCATTGCTCGAATGGGTTCGCAAGAAGGCACTCGTGCGGATCGGAAATGCGATCGACGAGCGATTAAGCCGTGTGATCTTCGATATTGCCCAGCGTTCCGGCAAAGGACAGTCGCGGGCTCCAGGTATTCTGGCCGACTTCACCATCGTACGGGATTTTCTCTCGGGCACCTCGTTGACCGCGATATTCGACGCGATCTGGTCGCCGCTCTTCATCGTCGTCATGATGATCGTGAACTGGGTGTTCGGCCTCATCGCCGTTTTCATGCTTGGCGCGACCACGATCCTGGCGATCGTCAATCATCGCACGACGAAAGCGGATGTGGGCCGTTACCAGAAATTATCGATGAAGTCGCTCGAGTTCAGCCAGGCTGTGGCGCGCAACGCCGATACCGTTCGTGTGCTGGGCATGCTGCCGCCGCTGCGCGACCGCTGGTATGGTCTTCATCTGCGCATGCTGGGATGGCAGTCGGCCGCCGCCGGGCGCATGGAGATCTTTGTGTCCGCGACCAAGTTCCTGCGCGCCTACCAGATGGCATTGATCTTCACGGTGGGAACGCTGCTTTTCCTGAACGATGAGGTCACTCTCGCTAACACCTTTGTCGCCATGACTCTGATGACGCGCGGACTCGGCCCGATCGACCAGGTGGTGTCGAACTGGAAGAGCTACTCGAATTTCCTTGCCGCGGTGGGGCGACTGGACGTCGTGTTGCGCGACGCGCAAAAGCAGGCCCCGAAGATATCCCTGTCGCAGTTGAGTGGAACGCTATCGGTCTCGCGGGTATTTGCCGTCCCGGCGGGCGGCGACAAGCCGCTGCTGAACGATGTCACTTTCAGCCTCGGCCAAGGCCGTGTCCTCGGGGTCATCGGCCCGAGCGGCGCGGGTAAGTCGTGCCTGGCGCGTGTCCTGGTCGGCGCATGGCAACCCCGCAGCGGCAGTGTGGCCATCGGCGACCACGATCTGGCCCATTGGCACGAGGACGGCCTCGGGCGCCATCTCGGCTACATGCCGCAGGACATCGAATTGCTGCCCGGCACGATCGCTGAAAACATATCCCGCTTCGATCCCAGCGCTGCAACGGATCCCGATCGTTTCATTGCCGCTGCCGAGCTCGCCGGCATACAGGACCTGGTCCGGTCGCTTCCCAACGGTTACAACACGCCGGTCGGGATCAACGGCCATGTATTGTCCGGAGGACAGCGCAGCCGTATCGCACTGGCGCGGGCGGTCTATGGCGAACCGAAATTTGTCGTTCTGGACGAGCCGAATTCGAACCTCGATTCGCTCGCCGAGCAGTCGTTACTGGCGATGGTCAAGCAGTTGAAGGCCGGGGGCGTCACCGTCGTCATCATCACCCACAAGCTCAACATCCTGAGCTATTGCGACGACGTTCTGGTGCTCAACAACGGCACCGTTCAAGCCTTCGGTCCTCGCGACCAGATCGTCAACCGGATTCCGCGTTCGACGGCGGCGCCTGCGCTGACCGTCATTTCCGGCGCCCTGGAGGGCCAGAGGTCATGACGATGGAAGCCGAACGGATCGAATTAATGCCGGCGCCGATCGCTTCGACCGATTGGCGGCGGATGCTGCACGTTGCGGCGGGCGTCATAGTCTTTACCTTTGTGTTCCTCGGCGGCTGGTCCGCGGTCGCGCACATCAATTCTGCGGTGATCGCAGACGGCGCGATAGCTGTCGAATCCAACCGGAAGACGGTTCAGCACCTTGAAGGCGGAATCGTCCGGGAAATTGTGGTGCGAGACGGCGATGTCGTGCAGCAGGGCGATACCTTGCTGCGCCTGGACCCGACGCGCGACGCGGCGACGGACAAGGGCTTTCGCCAGCAATTGGCGATCGCCAGCGCGCAACAGGCGCGGCTGATGGCGCAACGCGACATGACCGACAAAATTGCCTTCCCGCCGGAGGTTACCGAGTTCAAGGACGATCCGCTGATCGTCAATGCGATTCACGACAATCAGAGCCAGTTCGATCATCGCCGTGAAAGCCTGTTGCGCGGTTCCGAAGTGATCGGCCAGCAGCTTGCACAGGCAAAGGACGAAATCCGGCAAGCCGACCTGGACGAGAAGACCGCGCAACAGCAGATCGACTCCATCGGCATCGAGCTTCCGAATCTCAAGATGCTGCTGGAGAAAGGGCTTGTCGCACTACCGCGCGTGACGACCCTCGAGCGCCAGCTTATCCAGGTGCAAGGCCAGTTCGAAGGCGCGCAAATCAACAAGACCAAGGCCAAGGAGAAAGTGGCCGAGTTCCAGGCCCGCATCGACCAGTTGAAGCAGGATTATCGCCAGGAAGCAGCCAACGCGTTGCCTGACGTCCGAAAGACAATCAGCGATGCCAGGCAGCAGTTGATCATTGCCAACGACGCCTTGCAGCGGATCGAAATCAAGGCGCCGGTTACGGGTACGGTGCAGCAACTCAAAATGTTTACCGTCGGCGGCGTCATCAAGCCCGGCGACCCCATTCTCGATATCGTGCCGTTGAGCGATACGCTTGTGGTGCGTGCCAAGATCCTTCCCATCGATGTCGACCGCATCCTGACCGGCGAAATCGTCGAAATCCGCGTGCCGCAATTCATGAAATTCGAACTGAAACCGATCATGGGGTCGGTTCGCAGTATCTCGCGCGACAGCATCACCGACGCCCCGACCTCAGGCGGTGCGCCGCAACCGTACTACGCCGTGGAAGTCGCGGTTGACCGCAACAAGATCCCGCCGGACGTCCGGGACCGGATGATTGCCGGCATGACGGTCGACGCCATCGTTCGGACCCAGTCGCGTACGGTGCTGTCGTATCTGGTGGCCCCGCTCACGAGCCGGCTGTCGAAATCGCTGCGGGAACGCTAGAGCATTGCTGCTTCGGGACGACCGGTTCGGCGGGCGCGAGGCTGCATGGCCGGTCGGCCGGCTACGCCGGTTCGGTAACCGGGCGCACGCCATCGATATCGGCTACTGAAATCAGTTCGCCATCATCGAGCACGAGCGACAAATCGTCGATCATGGTCGTGTCCATTCCCGACGACGCGGGTTCGCTGTGGTGACGACCATGGCGTCCGGCATCCTTCGGCCGGTATTCGGGCCGCAGATTCTGCAGCGAGAACTGGCAGGCGATCGCTATATCGACGGCGAGAAAGTCGTGGCGCGCCATGGCGGCGAGCCCGCCATTTTCCATCTGGGCGAAGCGTGCCGGATTGATGATATAGAGCGGATGGCCGTGATCCAAAGCCGCCGCGTCGCCATCGGCTAACGGCACCAGCAGGCCCCCCACCAGATATTGATCCAGCGCGGCGGCGAACAATTCCTGTCCGCGCTTCAGCAATTTGAACAGACGGTGCAGTTCGATCAGCATCTGGCCGGGCCGCCCGGCTTCGTCGACGATAGAAACACCTGACGTCGGCGACAGGTGGTCGGCATCGGGATCGATGAGGATATCGGTCAGCGGGTCTTCGCCGATTTCTGAGGTTTCGAACGGAAAGCAGCGAAGTCTTACCGGTCGATACGCGCCACGCCATTTTCCGGCCGGGTCCAGCAGTCCGTGGGCGAGGTAACGCCGGCCGACGATCAGTCCGAGCTGAGGTTTCTGATCCTCAATTCGGACAGCTATCGGATAATAGCGGCTCGCCAGATGGATTTCGGACGGGCTGGCCGGAATCCAGGTCAGCTCGTCGATCCATCGGTCATGCTGGGGCAAGACAAGGCGCAGATGCGCGATCTCTCGAACCGGAACAAGGCGGGTCATGTCAGGACCGACTCCGCCAAGGTCGCTTCTGTGACGTGCGGTGCGGTGCCGGCGTTATCTCGCGGCATCGGGTTGTCCCTGAAGTAGGTCTTGGCCATGGCCAGCAGAACACCTGCGCGGTAGAGCGAGATGCGGTGCAGACCCAGCATCCGGGCGCACGGCACGCCATAGGTACCGAGAAGGCGCGCGAGATGTCCGCGCTCGAACGCCGACGGACGGATCACCAGCAGGTTCGGGATTTCGACGTCATTTCCGCCGATGTCGAACTTCAGCGGCCAAGGTTCGAGCACATCGAGCTCGGCGAGCGCGCTCCCGATCGCGCGCGTAATTTGGGATTCATGTGCGAAACGGTCGAGCAGCCGAAACCGGCCGGTAGTAGCTCGCGCGAGTTTGCGGTGAACCGTGGTGATAGACGCGCCAATGTCGGTCGGCGCATCGGCAAAGACGTCGTCGAGCATTTTCGGACTGTCGGATCGGATCGGCTGACGCGCATCGAACACGAAAGGATAGGCGTGAAGAAGCAAGGGCAGCAGCGTTCGGGCGGCGGGCGGTTGCGCGCGCTGGTCGTTGAGCAGCGCGCGTATCGCGACGAACTCGATTCCCGCCTGGCGGCGTTGCCACACCAGCGGGAACCAGGACGCGAGCGTCAGGCATTCGGAATGGACGATCGGCACGACGGCGGCATTACGAACCGGCGCGTAGGCCAGCGGCGCATAGATGCGCCGGCGCAGCACGTCTTTTTCCAGCGCGATCGGCCGTTCGCAGAACAGCGGCGCGCTGGCCGGCGGCGCAGTCGATTGCGATACTTGCATTACCGGCCGTCGAACATATCGAGGCCGCCGGCTCGTAACCGGCGTTGAATCGCGTTGCCGTCCGCTCGCTCCATCAGGCCCAGCGCCCACAAATCGTAATCGCGCCGTTTTGTGATCGCTCCGGCGAAGCCCGCTTCGAGCAGGAGCCCGGTCAACCGATCCGATGTCAGGCCGGAATGATGCGCCATGTGCACGGCGCCGTCCGCGATCGAGCGCGAATGACCGAACATCATGTCGAGAGGCGTGATCGGTCCGGCCGCTGAGCGATAAACCACGTGGTCCGAGCCGTGCTCCAGGAACAGCATCATCACCGTCTCAAGGTCGGGACAGGTGATGAGCGCGAAACCGTCGTCCCTCAAGACCCGCCGGAACTCCCTCAGTGCGATTGGAATCTCGTGGGCGTGAAGATGCTCCAAACTATGAGATGACCAGACGGCGTCGAAGCGCTTTGTGCGAAAATGGGTGTGTATGTCCGTCATCGAGCCCACTACATCCGGGCGGACCGCAGGGTCGAGGTCCATGCGGACCTCCTGCCACCCGGCCGGGTCGAACACTTTATTCGCCCTGCGAATCGATCGCGGTCCCGAGCCGATGTTGAGCACGTGACGCGTTTTTAGGCTGTCCGTCTCGGGACGCAGTTTCCGGCTGTCATTTTGCAATACTATCATGAGACGGATTCAAACACAGGCGGGCTTTCAAAACGCTGCCAAAATCGGGAGGATTGTCCGCAAATTGAGCCCGGGATGTTGTTCCTTTGGCATTGTTAAGCGGCGAAGTTGATCGAAGTCTGAGCCGGTAAGGGAATTGCATTGAATGCGACGTGTTCTTTTCCGATTAACCAAAGTGCTCGTGGCGGGCGCGCTGGCGAGTGGAGCGCATCCCTTATCGGTTGCGAACGCCGGCGAAGCCGGGTTGGGCCGCGAAATCACGGTCTTTCGCTGGGCGACCGACCGGTGTGACGCCAAGGATTTCCCCGATGTTGCCTTGCGGGTCCTCAACGAGGGAAGCGAGGATGAGAAAATTCTGGCCTCGAACTGGAGCAATCGCTTCCGCAAGCTGGATCTTGCGACGATGCGGGTTCAACCGGAATGCGCGAGTGCATTCCAAAGCGGACGGCAGGCGGATCCGAGCCTCTACAACGACTTTTCCTGGATTGCATCGTTGGCTTCGGATGGAAAAGCCGTTCACGCGCTTATTCATCACGAGTATCACGCCAACGAGCACCCCGGAAAGTGCAGGTTTAAGGTATATGAGCAATGCTGGTACAACACGATCACCTATGCACGCTCTGACGATGGCGGCAAATCGTTCCATCAGAGCATGCCGCCAAGGGTAATCGCCGCGTCGCCGTATGAGCAGGAAGAAGGCCAAGGAAAACGCCGCGGCTTTTTCAACCCGAGCAATATAATGTTCCACCAGGGCTACTGGTGGACTTACATTTATACGGCCGGCTGGGATGGGCAGCGTTTTGGAAGTTGCCTATTCAGGTCGTCTGACCTGAGCGACCCGGACTCGTGGCGGGCCTATGACGGCGCGGATTTTACTTCGGATTTCCCGGATCCATATCTCGGCCGGACGAAAAGCGATACCAAGCCATGCCTGCCGATCTTTGATCAGAGCGTCGGAAGCATCTCGAAGACGAGTGACGGACGATTTGTATCCGTGTTCACGAGGCACGAGACATCACCGGGTTCCGCGGGCGCCACCAGGTTTCATGTCGATTTGGCGTGGTCTGACGACCTCATCCACTGGAGTGCTCCTGAAGAGTTGACCGAGATCACGGACGTTTCGGCAAGCGATTGCCTATTGAACGCGCGCTACGCTTTTCCGGCGTTGGTTTCGATCGACAACGGCGTCATTCGACAAGGCGAGCTGCGAGGTCGCATATATCTGTCGATGGTTCGCTTTAATATCGAAGATTGCAAACTGACCCTTAACAGGGACCTGGTGTTTCGCGAGTTGATCGGAGGCCTGATTGATCCAAATTTTACTAAATCCAAGTAGGCTGATGTAATCGAACAGACGGGAATCCGGCATACGATCCTGTCTTGATCTCAGCAAAGACAGGAAATGAGAATGAGGGTCGCGATTTTCTCCGGCGCACATCAGGTGCCAGATTCGTTTGCACACAAATCCAGGCATCTGCTGGACCGTTCTGGAGGAAATACCGGAAACTTTGCGTTTAGCACCTCGCTCTATTGGCATCTAAGCGCCATGGCCGAGAAGGTCGACATTGTTCCCTGGGACGTTCCCGTCGACCGTGTCAAAAACGATTGCGATCTCGTTGTGTTTGCGTGCGCAAATCAGCTTGGAATTCACACCGATCTCGGCGGCGTCGCCGCGCGGCTCGAATTGATCGGGTTGCCGATCATCGCGATCGGCCTTGGTGCCCAAGCCGACGATCTGACAAAGGACATCGAATTGAGCCGCGGTACGCGGCGGTGGGTCGATGTGCTGGCCGCCCATGCGCCGAGCCGGCAGGCAAATATCGGCGTACGAGGTAAATATACGCTTGATCAGCTCGCACAGTTGGGCCTTGGCGAGCGAGCGATCGTGACCGGCTGCCCATCCAACTTCATCAGCCCCAATCCGAATTTGGGAGCCAGTTTGAAGCGCGCCTGGACGGCGCCTTCCGCGAATCGTATCGCCGTGGCGGCAGGTTTGCCGTATTGGCCGGAGCTGGCGGCCCTTGAACGCCAGCTCGTGGAAATGGTCGAGAGGACCGACGGCATCTATATCGGACAGCATGACCTCGATATGATCCAGATTTGCCGCGATGAGCCCGAAGATATTCCGAAGGAGCGATATGAACAAATTCGGCGATATATCGCGCCGAAGAAGAGTGAAGAGGAATTCAAGCAATTCTGCCGCAAATATGGGACCTGCTTCATCGATGCGGGATCCTGGATGGAAGCGATACGCAAATTCGATTTTGTCGTCGGGGCCCGGTTCCATGGTATCATGCTTGCGATCCAGGCCGGGATTCCAGGGGCGGTCATTACCCACGACAGCCGAACCCAAGAGCTGTGTCAGACGTTGGCGATCCCTTCGAAACATTACTCGGCCATCAAGGGCGGTCTGAACGAGAATAACGTCCGAGACCAGTTTGAGTTTGACGAACACGCCTACACCCGGGCCCGTTCAAGCCTCAGTTCCGCGTTCATCAGGATTCTCGAGGGTGCGGGGTTGTCGCCGAGTGCTTCGCTGAAAGCGATCCGCGACGCCGTCCCGGCCGTAGCTCCCGTGGTCGAGTTGCGTCAGGAGCCTGTCTTGGCCAAGGCAAGCTGACCCCTGACTGCGAAGCTTAAGGTCGATAGCACGGATATCGTCCGGGGCCGTCTTCGGAGCGCGGCCGTCTACTCCAACGTCAGATGAATAATCCGATCCCCGAGGGGGATCGGTTGGCCCTTGAACGCGACTTTTCTCGCGTCAAGGACGGGAGAGGCGTATCGACCCCGCTCAATCCGGCTTTCTGCGGCAGCAGCAGCGCGACTCTCGCCGCCTTGCGGAAACATGAGATGTTCAGGGCGCTCGACGCGCGAGCCCGGCCGGCGCGGCGCGAGAGAGTTCTCACGCCGCCCTTTTCATATCAGGCCACCAGCTGCAGATACGCGTCGGCGCATTGGCTGTACGTCATCGGCTGGCGTATGTTGGACGCGAGCTCGTCCCACAAGCCTGTAGTCGTCACGGCTTGTGTCAACACATCGGAAAGGTCGGTAGGGTTGCGAGCTTCGAAGTGAAGTCCGTCAACACCGTTGCGTACTTTCTCGGCCATGCCGCCGATGCCGGAACAGATGACGGGACGGCCGCTGCAAAAGGCTTCCTGGATCACCATCGGTGAGTTCTCCCACCATATCGACGGTACGATCACCCAATCGACCTTGCTCATCCGGCGCTGCATCTCTTGCGGCTCATACGGGCCGACCCATCGCAGCGATCCTTCCGCGATCAGCGGCGTACGCAGTTTTTCGACCAGATCGCGGAGCCATTGTCCCTGGACTTCAAGGTTGGCGCCATGGATCTCGACCAGCATCGATTTGCGAACCTGCGGGCGCATCATATGCATTGCCTGCAGCAACAGATCGACGCCCTTGTACTCCGTCACCTGGCCGAAGAAGCCGAACCGGTTTCGCTGCTCGCGCGGCTTTTCGGCAGGTCCGGAGAAGCTGGGTTGGCCGTTTTCGATGACGGTGATGTAGTCGGCGGGAATGCCCCAATCGACATAACGCTGTCGCAGGAAGTGCGATGGCGAGATGAACATATTGGCGGCCTCGAAATGCTTCTGAATAAAATGCTTTCGTAACCAGAAGTCCTGGACGCTACGTTCGGGAAAGCAGAGATTGCAGTCTTCCGTCGATTCCCGATAGCAGAGACGCTTGGTGTTGTTCTTGACCATCTGTCCGTTGCGCTGGCAGATCGCGATATATTCGTGCAAGGTCAGCGCGATAAAGGCATTGGGCAGCGTACGCCTGAGTTCGCGCAGGATTTCGATGCCCATGTTGGCGAAGTGATGCACGTACACGACGTCGGGATTTTTGATCTGCAGGAATTCGCGGAACGTGGTGTAAATCGAGTTCGGATAAGACGATTGAAGGCGAAACCAATCGCCGATGTCCTGCCGCCAGAGATATTCGTTCTTCCGCTTCAGTCCGATGGAGCCCGGCGCCAGCGACGCGTGATCGGTTCTCGCCAGGAAAGTGATCTCGCTGACTTCGGAGCGCTCTTTCAATGCGGTATATAGGTTGTAGGCGGCGATTTCGGCTCCGCCGATGCTGAAATCCGGATGCCCATGCGCCATTACCAAGACTTTCATTTGGACACCTCCGTAACCCGTGCAAGCGCTTCGATATAGTCGGACCATCGGCGCTGGTGGCGCCAGGCATTGTAACGTGAAACCCGCTCGCGGAAACCGTTGGCGCCGATTCCGGTGAACGACTGACGTTCGAGATGGGTGAGATTGAGGTCGCCGAGGCAGATGATCCGCAATCCCTGCTGTCTTACCTTCAGGCAGAGGTCCGAATCTTCGAAATCGCCGATCAGGAAACCTTCGTCGAGGCCGCCCACCGAGTTGTAGGTCGAGCGACGGATCAGAAGGCAGGCCGCGCTGACCGCCGCATGGTTTTTTCCTTCGATCGACACCGTGGATGCCTCCATGCCGGATCGCGGATGTTTGTTGAGGAAGGCGTTCCAACTCGGTTCCCACTGGAACGACATGCCGTCATGCTGGATCGACCCGTTCGGATAGAACAGGCGCGCGCCTACGATCCCAACGCTGGGATCGCGATCAATCGCGGCCAGCATCTTATCGAGCCAGCCGGGCTCGACCGGGATCACGTCCGAATTGAGCAGCAGCAAATAGGGTGCGCGGCTGACCGAGATTCCGAGGTTGTTGGCGCCCGCATAGCCGCGATTGTCGGGACTGACGACCAGGCGGAAGGGAACACGGTTGGCTTCGTAAAGGAGCCACGCCTGCTGGACTACGTTGGAAGCGATGCGCGGATCGTCAACGACATAGATCAGGTCGGCGCCATGCTTGATTTGCTCGTCTTCCGAGAATTCGAGCATCTGGTTCAGAAGGAAATCGAAACGTCCGTAGAGAGGCACGATGATCGAGCATTTCGGATTTTCGACCGGGAGACCGAACTGGTGAACATCGGGCACGACGGTTCGCCAATGCGCGCGGTCCCGGGCGATGAGCGATTCGATAATCGCGCCATCGTGGTTCTCCATCCGCTCGCAAAATCGGTCCAGCGGTGTCGGAAGTTCGAATGCCCACCGTGCAAAGCTGGTAGGTTCGGTCGGCGCAGCTTCCCAGCGTCCGGCTGAAAGCATGTAGGCGGCATCGCCATCGAACACGACCAGTCGAATTTCGTCGCCGATCCGGAAAGCATGCTGCCACGCCTGCAGCAGACCGGAATTGAATGTATAGTTGCCGTAATCCTGGCCGACGGCCTGGACGATATCCTCGCGGTACCATCTGATCGCGCCGGCCAATGTCATCATTCGCCCTGCCGGATCCAGCAGTGCCAGTTGGACTCCCGGCAGGTTGACGGCCCATCCGATCACCAGGCCTCCATGGTTCGGAACGCCCCGCGCCTGCTCCAGGAATCCGCGGGCGCGCCGGTATGTATCCGGTGCGGCCGGAATCTGTGCTGCAACCCTCGACAGCTCCGGGGAGTCGTGCGGCAGGTTACGGAGCAAGAAGCCCATTCGCTCGCGGTGCTCCGCCAGAAGGGCCTCGCAGGAGGTGTCGTTTTCCCGGCGTGGCGGCAGTTGAACCGTAAATCCGAACAGGCTGAAGCGGTCGGCTTCGCCCGGCTTGATGACGGCCAGCAATCCCTTGGTCGTCGAGCGCAACGCAGGAAAGGCGTCTTCAACGTCCGGCCGCCGGAACACAGAAACCAGAACGTCCGAGCCGTCGGCGGCGCCGTCGATCCTGATCTCTTCGTCCCCGACCCCAATCACCCAGCCGGCAATCAGCAACGCGCCGTTGGTGTAGGCCCAGCGATCGATGGCAAGACCGCGCACGGGCTCGCCTGCGGCGTTCCTCTCGATAAAGGGGAGCTGGTCGAACTTCACCAGATGCGCTTTGGCCGCGGCTTGCTTTCCTGTCCGTAACGCGGAGGCGGCGGTCTTGATGTCGGATAACCTCACCGGCAACTCCGGAACCGGAAGCCGCGGGTCACCCGCCGGAAGGCTGACTTCGATCATTTTGGACTTCGCACTTCGAAGTCCCCGCGCGGCTTCGCCCTTCGCAGGCGCCAGTATTTCGTCGATACCCAATTCCATAGTTCATGCCCCGTCGAACTTCTGCGAGTGGTTACGTTTTCGTATGCACAGTTTAGCTCGCGCACGACCCGGATCTCGGGTCGTGCTGAATCGCCTATCAAGCTATTTGATCTAATTCGGCCAACGCGGGCCCGGCACCCGCGATTGCAGGTGCCGACGCCACGGTCGGCAATTGCGGGATGGAGGCGACTTCCGGCTCGATCACGCCGATGCGTGCGCTCTGATAGCCGCGCTCGAGGATTTCGCGCCACCATGGCTCATGGTCGAGATACCACGTGACCGTTTTCTTCAAGCCGGTGTCGAAAGTCTCTCTGGCCCGCCAACCGAGTTCGGTTTCAAGCTTCGTTGCGTCGATGGCGTAGCGACGGTCATGGCCGGGGCGGTCGGTCACAAAAGCTATGAGCCGCCGGCGGGGTGCCCCGTCACGCGACGGGCGCAGCTGATCGAGCTGATCGCAGATCATTCGCACGACATCGAGGTTCTTCTGCTCATTACGGCCGCCGATATTGTAGGTGTCTCCGACCCGACCGTTTTCGAGAACCGTCGCGAGTGCTCTGGCATGATCTTCGACATGCAGCCAGTCACGGACATTTTGGCCGTCGCCGTAGACCGGAAGCGGCTCGCCTGCGAGAGCCTTGATGATGATGTGCGGGATCAGCTTTTCCGGAAATTGATATGGGCCATAGTTGTTCGAACAGTTGGTGACCAACGTCGGGAGCCCGTAGGTCTCATGCCAGGCACGCACCAGATGGTCGGAGGAAGCTTTGCTCGCGGAATAGGGCGAGTTCGGCGCATAGGCGGTCAATTCGGTGAACAGACCGTAGGCGCCGAGCGACCCGTAAACCTCGTCGGTCGAAACGTGGAGAAAGCGGAATGCATCGCCTCGCGGCGACATCAGCGAGCGCCAGTAATGCAGGCTTTCCTGAAGCAGCGTGAATGTTCCGACAATATTGGTCTGGATGAATTCACCGGGGCCGTCGATTGAGCGATCGACGTGACTTTCGGCTGCGAGGTTCATGACCGCGGCCGGCCGGTAGCGCTCGAAGAGCGCGCGCAAACCGTTCTTGTCGCAGATGTCGAGCTGGGCGAAGGCGTAACGCGGATGCCCGTCGGCCTGCGGAATCGAGCAGCGGTTCGACGCATAGGTGAGCTTGTCGATATTGACGACAAACACGCCGGTATGGTCGAGCAAATGCCGTATTACGGCCGAGCCGATGAAGCCGGCCCCGCCGGTTATGAATACAGCTGTGCCGTCGTAACGCATGATCGTGCCCTGATGTTGTTGGATTCTTCTGCAAAGGAACGGTGAATCGACAGCAGATACTGTCCGTAACTGCTCTTCGAGGCGCGCTGGGCAAGCCGGTGAAACTGGTCGATGCCGATGTATCGCAACCGCAACGCGATCTCTTCGATACAGGCGATCCGCAATCCCTGGCGCTGCTCGAGGATCTGCACAAAGTGGCTGGCTTCCACCAGGCTTTCATGGGTCCCGGTATCCAGCCAGGCAAAACCACGACTGAGGACCTCGACGAACAAGTCGCCGCGCTCCATGTAGATCCGGTTGATATCGGTGATCTCGAGTTCTCCGCGCGCCGACGGTTTGAGCGATGCCGCGATATCGACGACGTCGTTGTCGTAAAAATAAAGACCGGTCACCGCGATGTTGGACTTCGGCTTGAGCGGCTTTTCCTCAATCGAGACGGCGCGCCCGTGGCTGTCGAGTTCGACCACGCCATACTGTTGAGGCGATGTGACCGCGTAACCGAACACCGTGGCCTCCTGGCTGCGCATCGCGACCTTGGAAAGAAGGTCGGGCAGGCCGCTGCCGTGGAAGATGTTGTCGCCAAGGATCAGCGCGACGTCGTCATTACCGATGAACTCGCGTCCGACGATGAATGCATCGGCCAATCCGCGAGGTTTGTCCTGCGTGGCGTACGACAGTTCGAGGCCGACTTCCGAACCGTTGCCCAGCAGCCGTTCGAACAGCGGCCTGTCTTGCGGCGTCGAGATGATCAGGATTTCCCGGATGCCGGCGAACATCAGGGTCGCGAGCGGGTAGTAGATCATCGGCTTGTCAAATACCGGAAGCAATTGCTTCGAAACAACCGTCGTTATCGGGTAGAGTCGCGTTCCGCTGCCGCCAGCAAGAATAATACCCTTCATGGAAACTCCTGTGAAAAACTTTAGCAATTTCCAATACCAGATGGTCAGTGCTGAGGAGCTAAAGACATTCAGTAAACTTCGACACAGATGCCGAGAGCCGCGAGTAATGCATGAAAATCATCGAGACTGATATTCCGGAAGTGCTAATCATCGAGCCGAAAATATTCGGCGACCAGCGAGGATTTTTTACCGAAATCTTTCAGGTTGAACGCTACGCGGCGGCCGGCATCAAGCGACCGTTCGTGCAGGACAATCTGTCGCGCTCCAGTTACGGCATCTTGCGCGGGCTGCATCTGCAGAATCCGCGAGCACAAGGTAAGCTTGTGAGCGCGATGCGCGGCAAGGTTCTCGATGTCGCCGTGGACGTGCGCGTCGGCAGCCCGACGTTCGGGCGGCATGTGTCGGTAGAGCTTTCCGACGAGAACCGGCGGCAGCTTTGGGTACCGCGCGGCTTCGCACACGGTTTTGCGGTGCTTTCCGAAACCGCGGACTTTTTCTACAAATGCGATGAACTGTATAATCCCGAGCAGGAACTGGTCGTCGCCTGGAACGATCCTGCGCTCGGCATTTCCTGGGGTATCGACGCGCCCACGCTGTCGGCGCGCGATGCCGCCGGCCGTAGATTGGCCGATATCACAAACCTTCCGAAATACGGATCAATCTGATGCGTATTCTGTTAACCGGGATCACCGGTCAGGTCGGGTCCGCGCTATCGCTGCCACTCGCCAAATTCGGCACGGTCCTGCAGTCGGACCGGCGTCAGCTGGATCTGTCGCAGCCGGCAACGCTATCGAACGCGCTGGATCAGCTGAAGCCGGAACTGATCATCAATCCGGCGGCGTACACGGCGGTCGATCTCGCTGAAGACGAGCGTGACCTGGCGTTTCGAGTCAATTCCGACGCGCCGGCGGCGATGGCGCAATGGGCGAAGCGCCACGATGTACCCCTGCTGCATTTCTCCACGGATTACGTATTCGACGGTTCGGGCGCGGCAGCGTGGCGCGAACACGACGCGCCGGCGCCGCTTTCCGTCTACGGCGCGAGCAAGCTTGCCGGCGAACGCGCGATTGCTGATGCCGGCTGCCGGCACCTGATCATTCGGACGTCGTGGGTATATGCCTCCGAGGGCAAGAATTTCCTTCGAACCATGGCGCGCCTCGCCGGCGAACGAAAAGAGCTGCGAATCGTCGCCGATCAGATCGGTGCCCCGACCTCCGCGCGGATCATCGCTGATGCCGTGACGAAAATTCTTCGAAAGGAATTGAGTGGGTCCTGCGAGCCGTTCGAGCATAGGGGTGGATTGCTCCATCTATCGGCGTCCGGCGAAACGAGCTGGCATGGATTCGCGGATGCCATCATCGCCGGATTGCGAAGGCGAGGGGGCAAGCTCGAAGTCGAACGCCTGGTTGCGATCGCGACATCGGAGTATCCGACGAAGGCGACGCGGCCGAAAAATAGCCGGCTCGATCACCGCCGTCTCAACGAAGCGTATGGCATCGCCATGCCGTCATGGCGCGCAGCGCTGGCGTCGGAGCTGGATGAATTGACCGGCGTGACGGTGGACGAAGATGGCTTTGGCGACGCGGCACCGGCGGCCGACAGCGAGGAGGGAACGGTACGGCTGCGGACGGCGTGAACCTCGACCGACACCAGCAAAAATCAATCGCCTCGTGGCCGCAGCCCGATCACGATGCGCCGAGACATATCAGTAACGTAACGTTTGGAGCATGAGATGAGCGAAGTGAAGTCAGTCCTGGTTACCGGAGGCGCCGGCTACATCGGAGCGCATTGTTGCAAGGCGTTGTTCGAGGCCGGCTTCAATCCGGTCTGTTACGACAATTTGTCGACGGGGCATCGCGATTTCGTCAAATGGGGTCCTCTGGTCGAAGGCAATGTCCGAGACCATGAACTGGTTGCCGCCACGCTTGGCGAATACAACGCCGTTGCCGTCATTCATTTCGCCGCGTTCAGCCAGGTCGGCGAGTCGATGTCCGATCCGCAAAAATATTACCAGAATAATGTTGTTGGCACTTTGATGCTGCTGCAGGCCATGCGAGAGGTCGGATGCTCCAATCTTGTCTTTTCAAGCACCGGGGCGGTTTACGGCAACGCCGACGACAAGCCGATCCGGGAAAACCAGGCCGGTGCACCGATCAATCCCTACGGCCATTCGAAATGGACGGTCGAACAGATTCTGCGCGACTACCGCGCGGCCTATGGCCTGAAATCGTTCAGCTTGCGTTATTTCAATGCCTGTGGTGCGGACCCATCGGGCGTCGTCGGGGAAATGCGCGATCCCGAGACGCATCTTATTCCTCGCGCGATGATGGCGTTGCAGGGGCACGCGGCGAATTTCGCGATCTTCGGCAGCGATTATCCCACTGCGGACGGAACCGCGATCCGCGACTATATTCATGTGACGGATCTGGCGGCCGCCCATATCCTTGCGCTCAAGCGGCTGCTTGCCGGCGACGTTGGCGGGTCATTCAACCTCGGAACGGGCAAGGGATATTCGGTCCGGGAAATTCTGTCGGCGATCAATGCCGGGGTGGGCCGTCCTGTTCCTGTGCTGCAGAAGGATCGGAGAGCCGGCGATCCCGCCATGCTGGTGGCTGATCCGACCGCGGCGTTCGACGCGTTGATGTTCCGGCCGAAATTCTCCGATCTTGCAACGATCGTACGTACGGCATGGGGATGGCACCAGAAAGCCCATCCGATGAAGGGACCCGAGGTTCAAGCGCAGAAGCGTGAACCGAGTCTTTCGGGCGCCTGACGGAACGACAGCTTCGCCGAGGGACGTCGTGAATTGGCGAAATTCGCGACACGATCCGACGACACCGGGCGGCCGGGTGTTTGATCTCGCGCGCCCGCATGAGATGGGTACCGCCCCAATTATATGAACGGTCGCGGTTCATCGCAGAGCCGGCGTTCGACGCCGGATGACGATTAGATCATGATCCGATGACATGGGATCGAAGCATGATCTAATCTTTGGTCGAGTGTGATCTTTTCGGAAAAGTGATAACCACTTTTGCAAATCGTGCCTGGCTCAACTTTAACGAGGTCACCTTTCGCTCCGCCCGCAGCGGGTGCGGCGACCTTTCGAAGGACCGGCCGAGCTGATGACATCACTGTGTTCACGGTGAGTTTGACAGCTTGATCGCGATGTACCAAATCTAACGTAAATTGTAGCGACGGGTTGATACCGTTGTTGCAGCGACTTCAGCAAAACGGCGTTCAACACCTTTGAAAAAAGGTGTGGCAGAAGTCCGCGCACGCGCAAGTGTGGCCCGGGCTCGTTGCGTCGACACGAACGTTCATGAGAAATCGCATGCCAACGACTGACCGGAGAACGCTGCTTCACACCGCAGTGGCACTTCCTCTCGCTGCCGTTACCGCAGGCGCGGCTTTTGCGCAAACTCCGGATCTTGCGCCCGCCGGTTTACCGAAACCGACGCCTCCGGTGACGCGCGAACTGGCGCATTATCTCGTCACCGCCGGGTACGACGATCTTCCGGCCGATGTCCGCAAGGAAGGTGTGCGGACACTCTTGAACTGGGTCGGCGTTGCGATCGGGGGATCGCATCATCAGACGATTGATATCGCGGTCGCGGCGCTGGGGCCGTTCTCCGGCCCCGCCCAGGCTTCTCTTTTTGGACGACGTGAGCGATTCGATATCATGAACGCCGCCTTCATCAACGGCGTATCGAGCCACATCTTCGATTATGACGACACGCATCTGAAGACCATCATTCATCCCGCCGGCCCGGTGGCATCCGCCATTATCGCCTATTCGGAGATGCAGCCGGTGTCGGGCAAGGATTTCCTCAACGCGCTGGTCCTTGGCATTGAGACCGAGTGCCGAATCGGAAATTCGGTATATCCCAACCATTACGATGTCGGCTGGCACATCACGGGAACGGCCGGTGTGTTCGGATCGGCCGCGGCCATCGGTAAGTTGCTGAAGCTCAACGAGCAGCAAATGAGATGGGCGCTAGGCCTCGCTGCGTCGCAGCCGGTGGGCTTGCGTGAATCCTTCGGCACGATGACCAAGAGCTTCAGTCCGGGGCGCGCCGCGAGCAATGGTATCTTCGCGGCGCTGCTCGCATCGAAGAATTTCACGTCTTCGGATAGCATGATCGAGGCCAAGCGCGGATGGGCCAACGCGGTCAGCACCAAGCAGGACTATAGCGAGATTCTCGACGATCTCGGCAATCGGTACGAATCCAGGTTGAACACTTATAAGCCGTTTGCCTGCGGGATCGTGATGCACCCGGCGATCGATGCCGCTATTCAGCTGCGTAACGAAAACAAGCTGACCGCGGAGCAGATCGAGCGTGTCGACCTCAAAGTGCATCCGCTGGTGCTCGAACTTACCGGCAAGAAGACCCCGCGCGAAGGCCTCGAGGGCAAGTTCAGCATTTATCACGCGGTAGCAATCGCGTTGGTCGAAGGCGCCGCCGGTGAGAAGCAGTTCACGGATCGGGCGGTCAACGATCCTGCCGTGGTCGCGCTGCGCAGCAAGGTCGTCCCGGTGGTGACACCGGGCATCGACGCGGCGCAGGTCGATTTGACGATCACGCTCAGGGATGGCCGACGGTTGCACCGCTACATCGCGCACGCCATCGGCAGCGGGGAGGTGCCGATGACCGACAAGCAGCTTGAAACCAAATTTGCCGATCTGGCACTAGGCATCATTCCGGCGCCCATGATCCAGCGGGTGATGGACGCCTGCTGGAACGTCGAAAGCCTGCCGAACGCGGCCGAGATCGCCAAAATGTCCGTTTCAGCCTGACGACCGCATCCGAAGGAGCCGGCTGCCAGCAGGGAATGCGGGGCGGCGATGCCTCGGAAGGTGCGCTCGAGCCGGGGGTCGGCAGGCCATCGCGGAAACCGTGATGCAATGCCGGCTGTCGGTTCATGTGGTTGACTGCAGGGAAGCCTCACGCAAGACTCGTGTGTTGGCGTCGGTGCATGGTCCTTCATAAGATGCGTCATTATCCGGGTAGATGAATCCTGCCGTTTCCTCGAATTTCAAGGGGTATCCTCACTGGAGCTTGCACTTGGTCTCGGGCCGGTCGAGGCCGAGTGTATCGAGTGTCGAGACCTGGTGAAGAAAGCCCTCCTGGGGTGACACCGACACGGTATTCCTGCCGTCGAACAGCAGGATCGGTTGCCGAAGCTGCAGATTCCAGTCGCGAAGCGTTAGTTTTTGGCCCTTGAACGCTGCGACGGAGAATTCCGGGCTTTTCATAAAAGCGAGCATCTTGGCTGGGTCGCCCGAGCCGACGCGACTTGCGGCTTCGCCGATCATGCGAACCGCCGTCCAGACTTGCATGTCGTGCGCAGTCATGGATCGCTGGAAGCTTTTCGTAAAACGGTTCTGCAACTGCACGGCGCCCCACTGGTCGAACGCCGCATCCCACGTCGTTGGCACCAGTCCGGCGGAACCGGCTACAGGACGCGGGTCCCAGGTGCGGTAGGGCAAATAACCGGCGAAGACCTCGCTTTCGTCTGCCGCAACCAGCACGTCGTATTCGGGAGCGCCTTGCGTGATCATGGGCATCTGCTGTTGAATTTCGGCAATGCCGCTGTCGGTGCGTCTCGCACCGCCGGTGTCCTTGTACGCCCGTTGCTCGACGATCTTGGCGCCGAAGCGCGTTGCTGCGTGGCGCAACGCCTCCGCGAACAGCTCGTCGTTTTCATGCGAGCCGGTGATCAGCATCCATTTCCGCCATTTCTTCCAGACCAAATATTGCGCCAGAGCGTCGGCGAGCATGGAACGGCTGGGGGCGACGTGAAAAACGTTGGCGCGACAATCCTGCTCGCGCAGGCGTTCATCCGGCGCCAAGGCGTTGATCATGGTCATGCCGCGGGCCTTGCCGGCATCGGCGACCTTCAACAGGCGGTCGGCGTCGAGACTGGTGACGATGAACGCCGCGCCCTCGTCGGCGAGTGTGTTCATCGCGGCGACCGGATCGTCGTTCTCGCCAACCAGTTTTTCGACCAGACTGTAGTGCTGCTTGAGAAAGCGACCGGTGGTATTGTCGTCGTCGATCGCCAATTGTGCGCCGGCGAGGCCGTCATTGGCGGCGGGCACGTCGATCAGCGAGATCCGAATTCGTGACGGTGGCGCGTGAAGGTAGCCGACCTTGATTTCCAGCGGTTGATCGGACCGGCCGGCACTGTTGAAGCAGACGAGGACCACTAAAGCCATCAGAAGCCGGAGCAAATCAGGCCTCCAACGTACGGCTCGAACATTCTACGCTCGGACATTCTAATTGGTCCGATTGCGCCGCAGCATGAATTGCCGGGCTGTGGATCAAACCATCGCTGTGAGCCCACCCGATCGCGGCCTTTCCTTCCGTTTGAGCTTTCAGGCTACTCTCTTTATCGTCGGGCGCAAGCAAGGCGAAAGTCGATCGATGGATTTCCAGCTGCTATGATCGGCCGTTCATCGTAACTGCGTTGGATAGTGTCATGAAATTGTTCGAGTTCGATCGAAGCGAGCCGGACCCGACAGGAGGAATACCGCATGATCGTGTCGCGCCGGATCGTGGTCGCAGGCCTTTCGTTGTTTGGTTTCCTTCTCTCGCTGGACCCGGCCTTTGCCTTTCTTGCCTATGTCTCCAATGAAAAGGGAAATTCGATCTCTGTGATCGATACGGACAAGATGGAGACGGTTGCGACCATCAAGACAGGGCAGCGTCCGCGCGGCATCGAGGTCACACGCGACGGCAAGTTTCTCCTCGTCGCGGTCGGTGACGACGATACCATCCAGGTTTTCGACACCAAGAGCCGCGGCGATGCCGGCAACTTGCCGTCCGGCCCTGATCCCGAGCAATTTGCGCTCGATCCGGCGGGAAAAAATCTCTACGTCGCCAACGAAAATGACGCGATGGTGACGATCATCGACGTGGAAAAACGTGTGGTGACCGGCCAAGTGTCGGTCGGGATCGAACCCGAGGGGATATCGGTCAGCCCGGACTCCAAGCTGCTGATATGCCCTTCCGAAACGACCAGCATGGTCCATTTTATCGATACGGCGAGCCGGGAGGTGGTGGAAAATCTGCTCGTCGGGTCCCGCCCCCGTTTTTCCGCGTTCAAGCCCGACGGATCGGAGTTATGGGTGACCTCGGAAATCGGCGGTAATCTGGCGATTATCGATCCGGTGACCCGGAAGCTCAAGCAAACCGTGACGTTCTCCGTCCCGGGCTTGCGGTCGGAATCGATCCAGCCGGTCGGGATCAACATCACCAGGGATGGCAAGCTCGGCTTCGTCAGTTTGGGTCCCGCCAACCGGGTCGCGGTGGTCGATGGCGTCACCCACGCCGTCCTGAAGTACTTGCTTGTCGGGCAGCGCGTTTGGCACGGCGCCTTCTCGCCGGATGAGAAATATCTGCTGGTAACCAACGGCGTTTCGAACGACGTTTCCGTTATCGACGTCGCTTCTCAGAAAGTCATCAAATCGATCCAGGTTGGCGAATTGCCCTGGGGCGTAGCCTTTGGCCCGAATTGAAAGCCAACGCAGAGCCAAGCCCGGTTTTCCATCGCGACGAACGGGGCGTTTGCTCGGAGATCGTGGTCAAAAAATAAGCAAGGAATAAGACAGAGCAAAATTGCGATACGAACAAAAGCTATCGCCGCGGCGGCGTGTGCCGAATTAGATCCGCCGCTTCTCGTGACCCGGATAATCGCAGCTCCATTTGGTGGCGACCCATTCGGGATGTTTACCGATCCACTCGGCAATGTAGGGCTGGGCGCCCTGCATGCATTGGTTGATCGAGCCGTCCCAGGCGAACATGAGGTATTTTTCTTCGCAATTGCCCGGATTGGCGACGGCGCAGACTGTCAGGATGATTTCGATCATTCCTTGTGCTCTCCGCTAAAGTAACACGCCAAATAATACGACGGATTGCGCCCCACGTCTCAGATTGCTGCACTCGTCCTGCTTTCGGGGCGGTCGCAGTTCCCGCATGGCCCGGTGAATCCCAGGCGGTGCCGGCTCGGCAATCTCACCAGTCGACCTAGCGTGCCGCACCCGCGCCGGTTGCCGGACTGGCTGCTTCCGCGGTGCCGCATCGCACACGGCGAGGAAATGCCGCCCCCGGTTTCCTTTTAGAATCCCATATTAGTAATGTATGTTCGGCTTTGGCGAGATGCCCGACCGGCAAATTCGGCCGGCCTTGACATTGAATGTCAGCGTGCAATGTTTGAAATATATAGAGTCTTGCCCATGATCTCGTCGTCTGCCGTTGGCGCTAAGCGCGCACGACGCTACGGCGTGCTACGTCATCGATGCACCGTCCTTCAGGCGGTGGAACGATCTTCAGAAAGCGCAAAAGTCGGGAATAGCCCGGCTTCAAGGAAAAAATTAGGGAGGATCGGCAAATGAAAACACGCGCCGCGGTCGCGTTCGAGGCCAAGAAGCCGCTTGAAATCGTCGAGGTCGATCTGGAGGGGCCCAAAGCGGGCGAGGTGCTGGTCGAGATCAAGGCGACCGGCATTTGCCACACCGATGCCTATACGCTCGACGGTTTCGACAGCGAGGGCATCTTCCCCTCGATCCTGGGCCATGAGGGCGCCGGCATTGTCCGCGAGGTCGGCCCCGGCGTCACCTCGGTCAAGCCGGGTGACCACGTGATCCCGCTCTACACGCCGGAATGCCGGCAGTGCAAAAGCTGCCTCAGCCAGAAGACCAATCTGTGCACGCAGATTCGCGCCACCCAGGGCAAGGGCGTGATGCCCGACGGTACCTCGCGTTTCAGCTACAAAGGCAAGCCGATCTTCCACTATATGGGCTGCTCGACATTCTCGAATTTCACGGTGCTGCCGGAGATCGCGGTCGCCAAGATTCGTGAGGACGCTCCGTTCGACAAGAGCTGCTACATCGGCTGCGGCGTTACCACCGGCGTCGGCGCCGTGGTCAACACCGCCAAGGTGACGCCGGGTTCTAACGTGGTGGTGTTCGGGCTCGGCGGCATCGGCCTCAACGTGATCCAGGGCGCGCGGATGGTCGGCGCCGACAAGATCATCGGCGTGGACGTCAATGATTCCAAGGAAGAATGGGGCCGCCGCTTCGGCATGACGCATTTCGTCAATCCGAAGAAGATTGACGGCGATATCGTGCCGCATCTGGTCACGCTGACCGACGGCGGCGCGGATTTCACCTTCGATTGCACCGGCAATACCAACGTCATGCGGCAGGCGCTGGAAGCCTGTCACCGTGGCTGGGGCGTCTCGGTCGTGATCGGGGTCGCGGAAGCCGGCAAGGAGATCGCGACGCGGCCGTTCCAGCTCGTCACCGGGCGGGTCTGGAAAGGCTCGGCGTTCGGCGGTGCGCGCGGGCGGACCGATGTGCCGAAAATCGTCGACTGGTACATGAACGGCAAGATCGAGATCGACCCGATGATCACCCATGTGCTCACGCTCGAGGACATCAACAAGGGATTCGATCTGATGCACGAAGGCAAGTCGATCCGCTCCGTCGTCGTGTTCTAGATCAAAGTTGCGTTCCAAAACAAAACGTCAAACACAAGGAGGATAGGTCCATGGCTGTTTATATCCATCCATCGCTTGACAATGGGATTAAGCAGGGTTCAGGCGGCTTCGCCGGCGGAACGCTTGTCTGCAAATGCGAAGACGAGCCGGTGAAGATCGGCATCCAGGGGGACGTTGCCCATAATCACGCCTGCGGCTGCACCAAATGCTGGAAGCCCGAAGGCGCCGCCTTCTCGATGGTGGCCGTTGTCCCGCGCGACAAGGTGACTGTTATCGAACACGGCGACCACCTGCACATTGTCGACACGTCGGCGGCGATCCAGCGGTACGCCTGCGAGGAATGCGGTACGCATATGTACGGCCGCATCGAGAACAAGGCCCATCCGTTCTACGGCCTGGACTTCGTCCATCCCGAGCTTTTCACCGAAGGCGGCTGGGCGGCTCCGGGATTTGCCGCATTCGTTTCGTCAGTGATCGAATCCGGCGTCGACCCGTCCGAGATGAGCGGGATCAGGTCGCGTCTCAAGGAGCTCGGGCTTGAGCCCTATGATTGTCTGTCCCCGGCGCTGATGGATGCGATCGCCACCCATGTGGCGAAATCCAAGGCGGCTTAGAGCAGAGTCAGCCCAGGCTCGAAAGCCGAGATCGATCATCGTCTGAAAGCAGCCGCGGCCGGCGGATATGAAATAAGCCCGCCAGCCGCGACGCGCTCCGGCAGATCGCGATTACGCCCGATCATCTTCGCGTCGTTGTGACGCCGGAGCAGCAAAATCATGTCGCTCGAAACCGTTTCGCTGAATTTATCGCATGGCGGCGTGCAAGGTGTTTACAGGCACGCCAGCCGCGAAACCAAGACGCCGATGACCTTTTCGGTCTTTGTCCCCCCGCACCGGGCCGGTGCAAGATTGCCGGTCGTCTGGTATCTGTCGGGCCTGACCTGCACCCATGCCAACATCACCGAGAAGGGTGAATTTCGTCGCGCCTGCGCCGAACTGGAACTTGTCTTTGTCGCTCCCGATACCAGCCCGCGTGGCGAGGGCGTGCCGGGCGACCCCGCCGGTGCCTATGATTTCGGACTCGGCGCGGGCTTTTATCTCGACGCCACGCGGCAGCCTTACGCGGAAAATTACCGAATGTGGAGTTACGTGACCGAAGAACTCCCCGAACTGATCGCCAGCCAATTTCCGGTCGATCCAAAGCGACAATCGATCCTCGGTCATTCCATGGGCGGCCATGGTGCGCTCACGATAGGCTTGCGACATCCGGGCCGCTATCGCGCGGTTAGCGCTTTCTCGCCGATCGTGGCGCCCTCGCAGGTGCCGTGGGGCATCAAGGCGTTGGATGGTTATCTCGGAAGCGATCGCACGGACTGGCGCAAGCACGATGCCGTCGCGCTGATCGAAGACGGTGCGCGGGTTTCGGATCTGCTGGTCGATTACGGTGACGCCGACCAATTCCTGACCGAACAACTTCGTCCGGAGCTTTTGCAGAGCGTCTGCGCGCGGGCAGACATTCCGCTGAC
Source organism: uncultured Alphaproteobacteria bacterium (assembly GCA_963756215.1). Classification (GTDB taxonomy): domain Bacteria; phylum Pseudomonadota; class Alphaproteobacteria; order Rhizobiales; family Xanthobacteraceae; genus Bradyrhizobium. The sequence continues at coordinate 807,888 of CAVWMY010000013.1, forward strand.
CTTGCGCCGCCAACCCGGCTACGACCACAGCTATTATTTCATATCGACCTTCATGGATGACCACCTGCGTTGGCATGCCGCACGATTGATGGGGTGATCGAGTTCGAGATCGCCCGTTTACGGCCGGTAGCGGCTATTTGGCCTGCGCACCGATGGCTGCGGGAGAATCCTCCGGCAACCGGTTCCTGACCAGGAAGCGTACGCCGTGCTCGTATGCCTCTGCCGTGTCGCCCCGGATCTGGCCATTCAGGTGCGCGACACTGGCGCCGGTGGATGCGTCGAGGATCCATATGTCCATTGACGAGATCAGCGACGAAACCTTGTGTACCACGGACACGACGGCGTAGGCCGCGCCGGCCTTGCGGGCAACGGGCAGGAAGCAATCCCCGCACCGGTAGCGCGGCGCCGTTGCCTCGACGTCAGCTCCCAGCGGTCCGAGGTCCACCGCGGCATAACGCCCGGTTTTTTCCAACGCTTCGGTCAGGACCCGCGTCGCCATCGCGAGCCTTTCGGTCAGGTCCGGCCGCGGCGGTTCGCCGCTGGTATCGTAAATTTCAAACGGAAAAATCGCCGTGATCGGGGCGGCCGCCGCGGACTCCGTCCAGCCCAGCGTCACCAAAACAACGGATACGATCCGCGCCAGTACGCCAGTGGGCATCGTCATTCCCCCGTCTGCCGATTTCGGCGAGCGTTCCTGATTGATGTTAACACCGGCGCGCAGTGGTGGCATCATCCACTTCCGGCCTTTCGCGGTCGATCGCATTCGGCGCAGACCGAAACATTTTGGGAGCAGTGCAAAATGGCCAGGGCGGTTATTCTGACGGCCTTTATCTTGACGTTCATTCCGGCCGTCGCTTCGGCAAAAGACACCCGGTTCTGGAACCTGACCGCCCATACCATTACGTCGCTTCAACTTTCGCCACCCGGAAAAAGTGCGTGGGGGCCGAACCAGACCGACAACGACCGCGATCGCACCGTCGATCACGACGAACGCCTGAAGATTACCGACACGGCCGCCGGGGTGTACGACGTCAGGTTCGTCGATCAGAGCGGACGTACCTGCATCGTGCCGGGCATCGAGATCAAGACGGGCGGGGTCTTCACGATCGAAGAAAAGGACCTCAAGGGCTGTACCAAATAGCGATGTTGGATTGCCGACCGTGGCCGGCCTTAAAAACTTACGCCGAACAAGAGACGCCCCTGCTGCCGCTCGAAATTGACCAGATCGAGCGAACCGGGAGTCGCGGTGGTGTGGCCGGCGACCTGGACGCTCCACGCGATAGTCATCCACGCGCGTTCGGAGAATTTGGCGTAGAAGGTCGGCCCGACAAAAAACGCATGGCCGTCGAAGTTATCCAGCGTAAATCCATCATAACGGCGCAGATAGCGGGCTTCGCCGCCGACAAAAAGCCCCGAGCGAACTTGTGCCATCACCGCCATCGTTGCGCCGGCGGTTGATTCCGACGACCAGGTCCCGGTCAGGTTCGATCGTATCGTGTCGGGCTGATAGAGCAGGTTGAATGCGGCAACGACACGCTCGGGAACAACCTCCCAGTCGGCGGCCGCGACAAAGTCGACGCCGTATAAGTTGCCGGGTGCGCCGGTGATGTCGTCGGCCCGCCCCCAATGCGGCTCGGCCCCAAGGGCAAAACCGACCGGCGCGGAGTCGCGATTGAGGAACCGGTAGCGTATGTCGGCGGATACGCCGCCAAACGCGTTGTAGTTCTGATCGGCGATGCCGCTGACGCCGGCAATACCATAGGAATTGATTACGCCGGTGAACTCGGTCCGAAGGTTCGGCAAGGGTACGAATTCAGCAGATAATGTACTGGAGCCCGCGTTGTAGGTGCCGCTGCCTTTCGCGAATCTCCCGGTGACTGACCCTTCGATCTCCCTGTCTCCGGGATCGCCGACATCGCTTCCGATGGTGAAGCCGAATAGATGCTCGGTCTCGATCGGTTCGGTGCGGGCGCCGGTCGGAGCGAGGACAAGAGCGGACAAGGTTAAAAGGCAAAATGCGGCCGATTGACCTGATATCCCGGCTGCGGCAAAGCGCCTCAATAGTCTGCGCGCCGGACTGAACGATCTGCGCAATGATCGCGAAAGATCGGCGGCGATGGTCAGACGCTCCTTCAATCCGTCGATCCCCGATCAGCCTTCGTACCATCTTGCGGACATTTGCCGCACTGCATCCAACTTCTTTGCAATAATTACGCGGCGCCCTGGAACGCCCAACTCTATACTATTTCTTGCCGGCATTGCCATTTCGCGCTGCGAATAATGCGAATCCGGCGATCGAGGCAATCCTTCACAAGTGGACAGACCAGCGGATTTCTCGCATCAATGATGACGTGACAAAAATATCAGTATTCCGCACATTCCTCGTGCTCTGGTTGGTTCTCGGGTTCGCTCCGACGTGGGCCGCCGAGGCCCTGCGCATCGGCCTGCAGACTACCGGCACGTTTGCCTGGCAACTGGATGTGATCCGTCGCCACGGCCTGGCCGATAGCGCCGGATTGGACTTGAAAGTCACCGAATTCGCCTCGCCGGACGCCGGCAAGCTGGCTCTCAATGGCGGTTCGGTCGATCTCGCCGTCGTCGATTGGCTATGGGTCGCACGCACACGCGCGCTTGGCGGAAAATTCCTGTTCTATCCCTACTCCAGTGCAGTCGGCGCCGTCATGGTGAAGAACAACTCGGCGTTGCGGGGGATCGAGGACCTCAAAGGCCGGGTTCTCGCTATCGCGGGCGGTCCGCTCGACAAAAGCTGGCTGATCGTGCAGGCGGCCGCGATCCGCCGGGGGATCGATCTCAAGGGCGATACGACTCTCCAGTACGGCGCTCCGCCGCTGATGTCGCAAAAACTGCAGCAAGGCGAGGCCGCGGCGAGCCTCAATTTCTGGAACTTCTGCGCCTGGCTGGAGACGCATGGCTATCGCTCCCTGCTCGACGTGCGGGACGCCGAGCTAGCTCTCGGGCTAACGCAGCCGGTTGCGCTGATCGGTTACGCGTTTTCGGAGGGATTTGCAGCCAATCACGGCAGTACGATCGAACGTTTCATCGCGGTCGCGCAAAAGGCCAATGAAATCATGCTGCATTCAGATGAAGAATGGAACGCGCTACGCCCGCTCATGAATGCCGAGGATGACGCGACATTCAAGGCCTATCGCGACCGGACCAGGGAGGGCATGCCACGGCGGCCGATCGCCGCCGAAGCGGCCGATGCCCGAACCCTGTTCAAGGCGCTCGCAAGCGCCGGCGGCACGCAACTCGTAGGCCCATCGAAAGAGCTTGATCCGGGGCTTTACTATCAACCGGCCCGGCGCGGAGAATAAGCGTTGTTGCCGAAGTTGCTTTCGCTGGTCGTCCTGATTTTGCTTTGGGCCGTCGTGGCCGCGCTGGCGCAATCGCGGCTGCTGCCCGGTCCGCTGGCGGTTGCCGCTACGACGCTCGCCGATATCCGGTCGGGCGAATTGCCGTTCCAAATGGCCTGTACGCTCGGGCGGGTGGCCGGCTCTTTCGCGATTGCCATGATCCTCGGCGCCATTGCCGGCTACGCGATGGGGCGCTCCAAAGCGCTTGATCGGTTTGCCAACTCTTGGCTGATCGTGCTCATCAACATGCCGGCGCTGGTGGTCATCATTTTCGCTTACATCTGGATCGGGCTGAACGAAACCGCCGCCATCCTGGCGGTCGCCATCAACAAACTGCCGAACGTTATTGTCGTCGTCCGCGAAGGTGCCCGCGCGCTTGACCCCGAGATCGACGAAATGGCGCGGGCGTTCAAGTTCAGCAAGTATTCGCGGATTCGCAATGTCGTCATACCGCAACTTGCGCCGTATCTGGCGGCGGCTTCGCGTTCAGGCCTCGCGATCGTCTGGAAGATTGTGCTCGTGGTCGAGCTGATCGGACGCCCCAATGGTGTGGGTTTCGTCTTGGGGTCGGCATTCTCGTTGTTCGACATGGCGACGATACTGAGCTATGCGATCTGCTTTATCGTGCTCATGCTTGCGATCGAAAGCCTTTTGGTGCAACCGCTTGAACAACGTGCAAACCGCTGGAGACGCCGCGGCACTTGAGCTTCGTATCGATGCGAAGCGCTTTTTGTCGGCGGACGGCGCGCCGGTCGAGGTCGTTCGCGGCCTCGATCTCCGGCTCGAGGCGGGATCGTTCGGCGTTTTGATCGGCCCTTCCGGCTGTGGCAAGACGACGATTCTCAGGATCGCGGCGGGGCTCGATGCGGACTTCCATGGTCGGCTCCGGACCCCCGGCGCAGGACGCCTCGGCATCGTGTTTCAGGAGCCCCGCCTGTTGTCTTGGCGCACCGTGGAGCAAAATATCCGTCTGGCACTCCCTGCCGACAGGGTCGGCCTCGATCTCACCGATCTGATCGAAATACTCGGTCTCGGCGCGCATCTGGCGCGATATCCCGGCGAATTGTCGCTCGGGCTTGCGCGCCGCGCGGCGATCGCCCGGGCATTTGCTGTCGGGCCCGACTTTCTGTTGCTCGATGAGCCCTTCGTATCGCTCGACGAAGCGGTTGCGATCCGGCTGCGCAGCGAACTCGTGGCGTTGACGGCGCGGACCCAGGTGACAACGCTATTCGTGACCCATGATATCGAGGAGGCCGTCCAGTTAGGGGATCGCCTGTTTTTTCTCTCCGACCGGCCGACTCACGTTGTCTTTGAGGAGCGGTTGCCGCCGCGGGAAGGGCGCAGCAAAGACGTCATTGCGTCCATCAGCGAAGCGATGCGCGCACGGCTTGCCCGGTCCGCGTCCGGCGTTCCGGAAAGCTGAAACCCGGAATCAGAGGAGCCGGCTCTCGATTGCGAAGCGCACCAGTTCCGAAGAGGAGCGCAAGCCGAGCTTCTGCCGAATGATGGATGATGTATTGGCGATCGTCTTGTAGGACGAATGCACCAGCCAGGCGATTTCGGACAGGCTTTTGCCGGAGCTCAGCAGGCGCAAGATCTCGATCTCCCGAGACGTCAGCTTCGACAACGGACTCTGTGCGAAAGCGGGGCCGGCGAATGCGACGCTTCGTGCCATCGCCGCGGGTAAGTAGACTCCGCCGTTTCCGACTTCCCGAATGGCTTCGACGAGATCGCAGGGGTCGCCGGACTTGGAGACATAGCCTTTGGCGCCGACCTCGATCGCGCGGGCGGCAAATACCGGATCGTCGTTCATGCTGAACATGATGATCCGCGCCTCGGCCGTATGCGCGAGAATGCGCCGCGCCAGCTCAAATCCGGAGACGGTCGGCAGGTTGATGTCGAGGACACAGACATCGGGGCGCTCGGCGGCAAACACACGCTCACCGCTCTCGGCATCGGACGCTTCCAGGATCGCGATTTCGGCATCGCCCGCGAACAACGCGCGGCAACCCGAAGCGACAATGGGGTGATCGTCGACGATCAAAACGCGCATGAGCGAAATCCAAATTCCGAAAGTAACATCTATTGCTGCGTCGCATTCAGGCCGGAAACAGCAACGCCCCTGTCGCGAACGACTTCCGGCTGGATTAGGTATCCCGAGCGCAAATATTGTACGGTTCAATTAGATAGCCGAGCTTTTTTCCTGTCAACGCTATCCCTCGGACGGCGAAGCCGGCGCGGCGCGATCCTGGACAAAGATGATGTGGCAGAAGCTTTCCTTGCGCGCCCGGCTCAACACGCTAATGGCGCTGGTTTTGATGGTCGGCCTGGCCGTCAATATTACCAGGCTGGTGCTGGAGGCCGGGCCGCGGGTGCAGGCGGAAGATCAAAGCGTCATACGCCTGGCGCGCGAATTTTTCGAAACCCTGGTTGTAAATCTCAACGAAACACCGGATCCCGACGCCCGGCTGGACGGGATTATCCAGGGACTCAACCGGCTGCGGCATGTCAGCATCACGCGGCAGAACGACGCAGGGGAAGCGCAAGTTTCGGCGGACGGCGATGCCGGCGACGATGGCGCACTCTCGCCGGCCCCGGCGTGGTTCGTCGCGCTGATCCATCCGGACAAAACGGCCGTGACTGTCCCGGTCTCGATCAAGGGAAAGCCGGGCTCGCTCGTGATCACCTCACACCCGAACGACGAGATCAACGAGATCTGGGACGGGATCGTGACCCAGCTCCAGGTCGGCTCCGCCATTGCCGTTGCCCTTTTCCTGGTCACGATGACGGTGGTCGGCCGCGCGCTGGCGCCGATCCGGTCGCTTTCCGACGCGATGACGAGGATCGAGGTCGGTAACTATGACACGCGCGTGGTGCTAAATGGTCCGCCCGAACTGGCGTCGATCTGCGGCAAGCTCAACCATCTTGCGGCAACGCTGGGGGACGCGGTCGAAGACCAGCGACGGCTCGCCGAACGCGCGGTTTCGGTGCAGGACGCCGAGCGCAAGGAGATCGCCCGCGAGTTGCATGACGAGTTCGGTCCTTATCTCTTCGCGCTGCGGGCGCATGCCACGACGCTGATGCGATCCGCCGACAAAGGTGAGCCCGGCACGGAGACGCTGCGCAAGCACGGTGGCGCGATACTCGAGCAGATAAATGCCTTGCAGCAGTTCAACCGTCGGGTTCTCGAACGGCTGCGGCCGGTGGGCTTGGCGGAACTCGGTCTGTATGAGGCGATTGGCGCGTTACTGCGCCTGTGGCGCGAGGCTCATCCCGGCGTGGTGGTTCAGACCTCGATTTCGCAATCGCTCGGGGCGACTGGTGAAACGGCGGAGTTGACCGTCTATCGGATTGTCCAGGAAGCTCTGACCAACGTGTTCCGGCATGCCGGCGCGACGCATGTCGAGATTACAGTCGAATCGGCCCCGTCTTTCCCGACGGGGGCTGCATCCGGCGCGACCGATGCGGTCGCGGTGAGCGTCCGCGACAACGGTACCGGTCTTCCCAGCGATCATAAGCAGGGCTTCGGTATGATCGGAATGCGTGAGCGGGTGCTGGCCCTTGGGGGCACCATGACGGTGGCGTCGACCGGCCAAGGGGTGACCGTGGAGGCGCTGGTTCCCTGCGGGATAAAGCAATCCCAGGCATTTCAGTCAGCCTGAACGTCTTTTCACGTGATTTTTCAGGGGACTTATTCCCGACCTTTTAGTAGCGTCTTGGCAGCGTCGTCGCGAAGCCGGCATGACCATGTATTGAGTGGTTGCATGTATTGAGTGGTCGGAAGCAGGCCGCCTGCGGCTCCGGATTGACGATGAATTTGAATTGGGAAGGGCCATACCATGTTATCTCGACGGGCTTTCGTTTTTTCGTTGGCGGTCGGTACGATGTTCGCCGCCATGATGCCGGCTTGGGCCAAAGCCCGCAGCAGCGGTGTGATCCGGATGTTCGATACCGATAACGACGGCACGGTAGACCTCGCCGAAGCGAAGGCCGCGGCTTCAAAGCTTTTCGACAAATTAGAACGTGACAAGGATGGTACGCTGGACAAGCGTGAATTGGCGGGCAGGTTGTCGGCCAAGGAACTGGCTGCCGCCGACCCCGACCACGACGGTACGCTGACCAAGGACGAGTATCTTGCTCTCGTCGAGCAGCGTTTCAAGGCGGCAGACCCGGACAATGATGGGACACTGGACGCCAAAGAACTGAACAGTCCCGCGGGCCGGGCCCTGCTGAAGCTTTTGAAATAAGGGCAAGCTTCGTCCGGCAACATGAATGAGCCGTCATCGGGGCAAGGTGGATCGCAAATGACACCTTGTACGGTGACGGACGTCGAAGGCCGGTCAGGTTCGGCTTCTCGAGATCAGATGCCATCTCGCCGGCGGGCGCCTAAAGGTACCTGTCGACGTCGACCGTGCGCAACGATTGGGCGTCCAAGCCAAGATATCTCCCAGTCCTCTGAGCGGTGCGTGACCTAAGTTTCGCTGCCGTCTGTTCGCGACGTTGTAGGCCGGCGTAATTGTCGATGCGTCCGGGGCGATCGGGAATTTTTCCCGATTCCGACTGGGAATCTCTTCACATGACAAAAAAGTAGGAATCCCTCAAGCTGGCTCCGTGGCGCTATGGCGGTCTTCGGGGCGCGCGAAGGACGTCCAAAGGCGTCGTGAGGGGAAGCGTATGAGAAGTGGAAAAACTGGCCGGTGGGGCGGGCGCTCCTCGGCGATCGGTTCTGTTGTCGCCGTCGGATTCTACGTCGTTCCGTCGATCGCATCCGCTCAGAGCGCACCGCCACAGACTGAGCTGCCGGAGATTGATGTCATCGCCCCGGCACCGCTGGCCGGCACGCGGGCCACCAGGCCAAAAAGCGCCCCGGTGGTGTCAACGTCCCGGACCAGAGCACGCGGCACGCCTGCTGCCGCGACGACGGCAGCGCCGGTACCCGTAGCAATCCCGGGGCCTCCCCCGACGGATCGCGATCTGACCCTGATCTCCCGCGACAAGGTCCCGTCGAACACCGCGGTGATGACCTCAAGTGATTTTAACCACGAATATACGGCGACCTTCCTCGATGCGGTAAATCGCGGGTTACCCGGAGTTTCGCTCGGCGATCAGACCGGCAACCCCTTTCAGCGCGATCTCGATTATCGCGGATTTGTGGCATCGCCGGTGCAGGGAACGCCGCAAGGATTAGCGGTCTATCAAAACGGTGTGCGTATCAACGAATCCTGGGGGGACGTGGTCAACTGGGATTTCATCCCGGAAAAAGCCATCGATAAGCTTTCGCTCTTTCCCAACAATCCGGTATTCGGCCTCAACGCGCTCGGCGGCGCGATCAGCATCCAGATGAAGAACGGTTTCACATATCACGGTGCTGAAGTCGAAGTGATGGGTGGTTCCTACGGGCGCGTGCAAAGCAGCGCGCAGGTTGGCGCGCAGAACGGCAATGTATCGGCGTATGCGATGTATGAATTGGCCTACGACCGGGGATGGCGTGACTTCGCATCATCGTCGCACGTCAACCGCATGTACGTCGACGTCGGCGCCCGCAATGACGATACCGAAATGCACGTTAATTTCACCGGGGCCGACAACATACTCGCGAACGTTGCCGCGACACCGGTCGAGCTGCTCAATCAACGCTGGTCGAGCGTCTATACCTGGCCACAGAGCACTCATCTGCAACTCGTGTTTCTCAACACCACCCTGAACCATAATTTTTCCGATACTTTGTCGTTCCAAAGCAATGTTTACTACCGCGGGTTCAAGCAATCGCATGTGGACGGTAATGGCACCGACGTGACGCCGTGCAACGGCGACGCCAACCTGTGCATTGGTGACGGCCTCCCGCTTTCGGGTCCGGTCGATGGTTCGACGCCGAATACCCTGGGCACCGCATTTCTAGGCGAACTCGACCGTAACCGAACCGACACCAACACCTACGGCGGCACGGCTCAGGTCACCAACGCTGACAAAATATTCGGCCATGACAACCATGTTGTAGCGGGCGTCAGTATCGATCATGGATTCACCAAGTTCACCGCGGACAGCGAACTCGGAACGGTCGATCAGAATCTTTTCGTCACCGGCACGGGCGTGAGTATCAACCAATTTGATGCCGGCCTCAGTTCGGTCGATCTCCACGCGATGAACACCTATACCGGCGTTTACGTGACGGATACCTTCGATATCACGAACAGCCTGTCGGTCACGGCAGGTGGCCGGTTCAATCTCGCGCAGATCGATCTGGAGGATCAGACAGGGCTGAATTCGCTGCTCAACAGCAATAACCGGTTTCAGCGATTCAATCCGGTCATTGGCGGGACCTACAAGGTGACGCCGAACCTGACCGTTTATGCCGGTTATTCGGAAGCCAACCGCGCGCCGACGCCGCTCGAACTCGGATGCTCCGACCCGAACCACCCTTGCATGATCGACAGTTTCCTGGTCGCCGATCCGCCGCTCAAGCAGGTGGTTGCGCATAACGTCGAAGCGGGCGTGCGTGGCAGTTACGGAACGGACGCCAGGACCGGCCGGCTGGCGTGGAGCCTCGGGGTCTTCCATACCCTGGCCGACGACGACATCATCGAAGTTGCGAGCCCATTGGGGGTCAACAATTTCGGTTTCTTCCAGAATGCCGGGTCGACGTTGCGACAGGGCATCGAGGCCAAGGTCGACTATCGCTACGACCGCTGGAATGCCTATGCCAACTTTACCTACGTCGATGCGACCTATCGAAGCGCAATTACGCTGTTTTCACCGAATAATCCGAATGCGCTGACCGACCCCAACAACGACGACGTCCAATATGTCAACGTCAAGCCCGGTGATCATATTCCGGGTATTCCGGCGAGTCGCTTCAAGGCCGGCCTCGAATACGCCGTCACGGACGCCTGGAAAGTCGGCGGCGACCTCAACTTCACGGGCAGTCAATATCTGATTCACGACGACACCAACCAGAGCCCGAAGGTGCCGGCCTACACGGTGCTGAACCTGCACACCTCTTATCAGGTGACGCCGAATATCGAGCTGTTCGGCCTCGTTAACAACGTGCTCAATCAGCACTATTACTACGGTGGCACGTTCTTCCAAACCGGCGGTTTTGCCAGCGCGTCGTCGAGTGTCAGCAACCTGTTGGCGACGTTGAGCGATCCCCGCACCTTCGTCCCCGGCATGCCGCTCGCGGCCTATGCTGGCCTGAAAGTGAAGTTCTAAGCTGGCCTCCATTCGACCGCGCGGATCACCGGTGACAGTGAAAGGGGCGGGTGCGTCCCCGCTTCGGCGGCGAGCGGCCCGGCAAATCAAATCGACCAGCCCGGTCGCGTTCGACGTCAACCCGCCGTCGTGTTGCGCCGCGCGAGAAACCCGCGCGCAGGGTCGTAGGCCAATATCGCACCGAACAGGAATACGACGGTGCAGGTGGTAACGACCGCCAGCGAAATCCACGCCACCTGCTCATACAGCGCAAAGCGTATCAGCTCGGTCGCGTGGGTGAACGGGTTGAGCTCGCACACATAATATAATAGCAGGCTCGATTCCTTGACCCGCCACAACGGGTAGAGCGCCGACGAGGCGAAGAACATCGGAAAGATCACGAAGTTCATGACGCCGGCAAAGTTCTCGAGTTGCTTGATCAGCGACGAGATCAGCATGCCCAGCGCGCCCAACATGAAGCCGCTGAGCAGCAGCGCCGGCAGCAGCGTGAGATAGCCGAGCGGCGGCGGTTCGATTTCCCAGAACCATGCAATCAACAGGAACGCATAGACTTGCAGCACCGAGACCAGCGTACCTGCGAGCAGTTTCGAGGTCAGCAGCCACCAGCGCGGAAATGGACTGACCAGCAGCGTGCGCATGCCGCCGGTTTCACGGTCATAGACCATGGTGAGCGACGACTGCATGCCGTTGAAGAGTTGTATCATCGCGATCAGTCCGGGAGCGATGTAGACCTCGTACAGTACATAGGTCTCGTAGGGCGGGATGATCGAGACGCCGAGCACTTGCCGGAATCCGGCAGCAAAAATGAACAGCCATACCAGCGGGCGGACCAGCGCCGAGACGAAGCGTTCGCGCTGATGGAGGAAGCGCAGTGCTTCACGCCAAACAATTCCCTTGAGGCAGATGAAATATTGTGCGGGCGTGAAGCCGTGCTTGTCTGTCGTTTCGACGGCAGCGTTCATCGGACTGTTTCCAGTTCGCCTTGGTCGGCGATGCCGGTCAGCCGGTTGAACGCCTCACGCAGGTCGCCGCCGCCGGATCGGCGGACAACGTCATCGATCGCGCCATGTGCCAGCACGCTGCCTTTATGGAGGACCACAACGTCGTCACCGGCGCCGGCCTCGTCGATCAAATGCGTGGCCCAGAGTACGCCGATGCCTTCTGTCAACGACAGCCGGCGAACGTGATCGAGAATGTCGGCGCGCGCCTTGATGTCAAGTCCGACCGTCGGCTCGTCGAGCAGCAGGAGGCGGGGCTGGTGCAGCAGCGCGCGGGCGATCTCGATGCGTCGCATTTGCCCGATCGAAAGATTGCCGACGCGATCGGCGCTGCGATCGGTCATGGAAACACGGTCCAAAACCTGGGCGATCAATTCGCTGGCGCGAGAACTGGCAATGCCGTGCAGTGCAGCATGATACATCAGGTTCTGCCGCACGGAGATATCGATGTCGAGCGCACGGGATTGGAAAACCACGCCGAGCTTGCTTAAGGCCGCGCCCGGCTCGCCGGCAACGTCGTGGCCGAAAATGCGTATTTGACCGGATCGGATCGCATAGAGCCGGGTGATCAGCGAAAACAGCGTCGACTTCCCGGCGCCATTCAATCCCAATAAAACCGTAAACGACGATTGTCGAACCGTCAGGCTGACGTCATTCAGCGCGACTCGCGCGCCATAACGATGGCTGACATGTTCGATCGCAAGCGCCGGGGTCTGGTTGAGGTCAAATGGTGTCATGACCATCGCCGAAGCCCCTGCCTGTCCCTGCGGACGATCCGTGAATACCCAAAAATGGCGTGCACGGCTTTGCGAACCGCAGCTGCATCATCTCGAAGTCATCTTGGCGCGCATATGTTCAATTTCGATATTGGCCGTTTGGCCTATGGGCGGCAAGGTCAGTTACACGATGCATTACGCTTGCGGTCACCGACAAAAACCGACGTCGCCGCCGGGCGTGCAGTCGCCTGAAGCTTGACCTCGAATGTTGATCCTGACAAAATTATCGAACTGGCGCATCACAGGTTCGCCATTTCATTGAATCCAGAATGGCGGATCAGCCAGTGACATATCTTCGATCTCTAGGTTTCGCGGCCCTTGCCTTGGTGGGTTCGATCGGCGCTGCCGCCGCTCAGGACGCAACGCTCGGCGAGAAAGTGTTTCTCAAGTGCAAGGCTTGCCACCAGATCGGCGAAGGCGCGAAGAATGCCGTCGGTCCGGTGCTCAATGGTGTGGTGGGCCGCAAAGCGGGCACTTATCCTGATTACACCTACAGCGATGCCAACAAGAATTCGGGCTTCACATGGGATGAAGCGACATTGAAGGAATATCTCAAGAATCCTCGCGCCAAGGTTCCCGGCACCAAGATGATCTTCCCAGGTTTGACGAAGGATGACGACATCGACAATGTCATCGCCTATCTCAAGCAATTTGGGGCCGACGGCAAAAAATCATAAGTCTTGAATCGGAAATCTTGCGCCAAGGCTCCGTAAGCGGACGCTTCGTGAGCGGTCTCTTCGTAAACGGTTTCAGTGGCGGCGAGAGAGGTGCCGACGATGGTTCGTACGCACACCTTGTTTCGATTAAGCGCGCTTTTGGCGATGATCGTCGTCCTTGCGGTTGCGCAGGCGAGGGCCGAGGACCTCAATGACTACCCGACAGCGGCACGCGCCGACTACGTGTTCGGGTGCATGAAGGCCAACAGCGAGACGCAGGAACTTCTGCAGAAATGCTCCTGCTCGATCGACGTCATTGCCTCGATCATCCCATATGATCGCTACGTCACCGCCGAGACGATTCTGTCGATGTCCCAGGTCACCGGGCCGGTCGGCTCGGAGTTTCGATCGACCGAACCAGCCCGGCTGGCACTGCAGGAATTCCGGCGGGCCCAGGCTGAAGCAGAAATCCGCTGTTTCTGACGGGCAATGCGCAAACCACTTCGCTACAGCATCGACTTCTCGACCGGCCAATCGTTTTTGAATATGTGCTTGCTGGTGTCGACGGCCTCGACGCGAAAATCGGCCGCGCCGTTCGGCTTGTAGTTGAAGCGAATATTCGGATCTTCCGCGATCGCGATGCCGCCGTCCATTGTCACCATGAGCTCATCGCCCTGCCAGACATTGAGCTTGTCGATGAAAAACGGCGGGATGTAGAGTCGCGTCAGCTGATCCATCTGCAGGCCGGAGTTCTGGGGATGCCGGAGCATCAGCTGCGCTTCCGGCAACACGTCGCCTTCCGCGCGGAAGGTGCGGAATTTCATTTGTCCGAGGGCCGACTTGGTGGCGTCGGGGTTCGATGCGGTCGGCGCCGAGCAGCCGCCGGATGCCTTTACGAAGGCCTTGACGCCATAGAGTTTGCCGTCGCTGAGTTCGGCAACGAGGTGAACGTAGGAATAACTGTCAACCCGAACGCGCGTCGAAATCGATGTCACACCGGAATGCGGACCAATTGTAAACGTGCCGGCTACGGGTGCAGGATTTTCGTCAATGACGAGTGTCAGCGATTTCAGCGTTCGTTTGTCGTCGTCGGTGAGGCTGACACGCATACCGATCGGCACGACGGCGGCGTCCTCCGCGCGCCGTGGCGCATCGAGTACCACGATGCCTGCACCATCGAGGATCGGACGATCCCTGAAGATGTCGCCTTTGATGTTGTTCCAGGTCGCTTCCGAGGGCAGCTCAGCGCTCGACGAGGCGGCCTGAGCATTGGCAGTGCGCGGTCCCGCCAAGCAAAGCGCCGCCATCAGGACCGGAACGATCACTCTGGAAAACACCGACATGGTCGAGATCCATTTCCACAATGAAGCATTGAAAAATCTACCGGAAAACCCCGAAAGCGGCAAGCCGGGCCCGGTCTTGCCGGCCGCCGAGGTCATTCCCACTCGAGTTCGCCGTATGCCGCAATAACATTGCGTGAATTGTACTCTTCGAACAGCTTCCATCGTGACTGTTCACTTTGTCCGGCCTCCCCTGCGGCCCGGCTAAGAGGGGTTCCTCTGTTGATGAGGCCGCGTACATCCTTCGCGAGGATATCGAGGTAGCGAATCTCGTCGTTGAGGGCGCCGCGCCAGTCGCCGACGATCGGGCCATGTCCGGGCACAACGTGCTCGCTGGACGTGCGCTGCAACGCAGCAAGGTCGGAAAGAAAGCCACGAAGGCTGCCGTCGATGACCGGAAGATGCTCGATGAACAGGAGGTCGCCGGCGAAAAGCGTCGAACTTGCCTGGTCGAAGACGGTCAGGTCGTTGTCGGTATGCGCGGCAGACCAGGCCTTCAAGGTCAACAACCGGTTGCCGAGATCGATTTCCCGTTCTCCGTCGACCAGTAGCGTCGGCGGCAAAATCCTCACCTCGTCGATGAGACGATCGCCAAGCACGGCCCGAAATGCCTTGAGATAGTAGTCGCCTCGCGCCGCCAGCGCGCGAGGCAGGTTCTTGTGCCCGATAAAGGTGGTTCCGTCGCGTGCGAATGCGGCGTTGCCGAACAGATGATCCGGATGGACGTGGGTATTGATGACGTAGCGCACCGGCTTCGATGTTACGCCGCGGATTGCGGCGAGCAGGCGTTCGCCCTCGCGCGTGCTGCCGCCGGTATCGATCACCGCGACCGCGTCGTCGCCGACGATAAATCCGACATTTGCGGTGTCGCCTTGATTGGCCTCGTTCATCATCTCGATTGGTCCGATGTGAACGTAAACGCCGGGCGCTATCTCGGCGATCGGCAACGGCGACGTTTGCGGGTCCGCGCCGCACGGCCAGGAAACCAGCATGCATACCAGGGTTAGCCAAAGCAAGCCGCCGGTTGCGCCCGTCCTGCGCCGATCGAAAGGCGGTCCGAGGATCGAACAAGTTGAGCGCCTGCGGTGAACCGTCGATCTATGGACCATCCTAATTTTTAATTCTTTTGTTGTGGTTCTCGCGCAGATCCCGTCAGAACTCAGGCGGGGTTCCCGCTTTCATTGCAGTGCGAGAGAGATGCCGGACGGACGTCGATTTCGGCCAAATCATAACTTGCTTATGCGCGAAGAGTTACCTAATCTTTTTTTGCTTCTGCCTTCTCGTGCAACGGTGAATAGGGAGCCCGTTGCTTACGAAAGACATAGGTGGGCATTGTTCGCTGCACTCTACCTTCACGCGATGTGAAATGGGTCGCGGGTGCGACGATGTGCCGACAACAATTCATCCAAAGAGGGCGAATGACGTCCCGTGGAGAATGTTTGCGTATCCAGGGAGCGTCAGCGTCCTCCAGGTCAAAAAAAACCAAGGGAGGAAGCGATGAAGAGGGTTTTGGTCGTTACGACGTCGATCTGCGGTCTCATGGCCGCGTACGGGTCGGCGTCGCGGGCTGACGAAGAGTTGGACAGGATTGCCAAGGATCCCAAGCAGTGGGTGATGCAGCAAGGCGATGACGCGAACACGCGTTATTCGAAGCTCAAGCAAATCAACGCATCTAATGTCAAAAAACTGCAGGTAGCCTGGACGTTCTCGACCGGCGTGCTGCGCGGCCACGAAGGTGGACCGCTGGTGATCGGCGACGTGATGTACGTCCATACGCCGTTTCCGAATACGGTCTATGCGCTCGATCTGAAGAACGAAGGCAAGATCATCTGGAAATATGAACCCAGGCAGGATCCGAACGTCATCCCGATCATGTGCTGCGACACGGTCAACCGGGGCGTCGCCTATGCGGACGGCAAGATATTCCTGCACCAGGCCGATACGACGCTGGTCGCGCTCGACGCCAAGACCGGAGCAAAAGTCTGGTCGGTGATGGACGGTGAGGCCGGCAAGGGCCAATCCGGAACGGACGCTCCCTTTATATTCAAGGATAAAGTTCTCGTCGGGGTTTCAGGCGGTGAATTCGGCGTTCGCGGCTGGGTGAGCGCGTACAACCTCAAGGATGGCAAGCTGGCCTGGCGCGGCTTTTCAATGGGGCCGGACTCCGACACGCTGATTGACCCGGAAAAGACGACGTCACTCGGGAAGCCGGTCGGACCCGACTCGTCGACCTCGACCTGGCAGGGCGACCAATGGAAGATCGGTGGCGGCGCCACCTGGGGCTGGTATTCCTACGATCCCCAGTTGAACCTCGTCTATTACGGCTCGGGCAACCCCTCCACCTGGAACCCGGTGCAACGGCCGGGCGACAACCGCTGGTCGATGTCGATTTGGGCGCGCGACCTCGATACCGGTAAGGTCAAATGGATCTATCAGATGACGCCCCACGACGAGTGGGATTACGACGGCGTCAACGAGATGATCCTGACCGATCAAACCATCGCCGACAAACCCAGGAAGCTGCTGACGCATTTTGATCGTAACGGCTTCGGTTACACGCTCGATCGGGTCACCGGCGAATTGCTGGTTGCAGAAAAGTTCGATCCGGTCGTGAACTGGGCGACCAAGGTCGATATGGACAAATCGTCCAAGACCTACGGTCGTCCGCTCGTGGTCGACGCCTATTCCACCCAGCATAACGGCGAAGACAGCAACTCGAAGGGCATCTGCCCGGCCGCGCTCGGTACCAAGGACGAGCAGCCGGCGGCCTATAGCCCGGACACGCAGCTGTTCTACGTCCCGACCAACCACGTCTGCATGGACTACGAGCCTTACAAGGTGTCCTACACCGCCGGTCAGGCTTACGTCGGCGCCGCCGTGGCAATGTTCCCGCCGAAGGGCGACACGCATATGGGCAACTTTATTGCCTGGGACAACAAGACCGGCAAAATCATCTGGTCCAACAAGGAGCAGTTCTCCGCCTGGGGTGGTGCTCTCGCAACGGCCGGCGGCGTCGTGTTCTACGGAACGCTCGAAGGCTATCTGAAGGCGGTCGATGCCAAGACGGGCAAGGAGCTTTACAAGTTCAAGACCCCGTCCGGCATCATCGGCAACGTCATGACCTACGAGCACGGCGGTAAGCAATACGTCGGCGTGCTGTCGGGTGTCGGCGGTTGGGCGGGTATCGGCCTCGCGGCCGGCCTGCTTCAGCCGGAAAACGCCGCAGGCTGGCATGGCGCGGTCGATCAGGGCAAGCTGCCCAGCAAGGACAAAATCGTCGATACGGCTGGTCTCGGTGCCGTCGGTGGTTATGCGGGACTGGCGTCCTACACCTCGCTGGGCGGGACGTTGACTGTGTTCGCGTTGCCTTCGGAATAGGCGCGTCGGCACGGTGAGATGAAAATTGATCGGCGCGCCGCGGTTCTGCTGCGCGCCGATTTTTTCTTCAACGCTCCACAGGGACAGCTTACGTGAAGATCAATCGTTACAAAGTCGCTCTCGCCGTCATGGCGAGCATCTTTTCCGGCGCGGCCGCCTATGCTGATGGTTCGGGCGATCCAGCGATCGCTTCCTCCGATAACGGCAAGTACATGGATAAGGAGGGCAACCCGACCTACAAGATGAGCCAGGAGGGGGTGGTCGACTGGTATACTTTTTCCGGTTTTCGCCGCTACCACTCGGATTGCCACGTCTGTCATGGCCCCAACGGCGAGGGATCGACCTACGCGCCGGCGCTGGCCAATTCACTGAAGACGCTGAGCTACAGCGATTTCACCAACATCGTCACCAACGGCCGCAGTCATGTTGACGCCGCCAATGACAAGGTCATGCCGGCGTTCGCGGCGAATGTGAACGTGATGTGCTACCTCGACGACATCTATGTCTACCTGCGCGCGCGCGCCAACGATGCGATTCCGGGCGGACGACCGCCGGCGCACGAGGACAAGTCCGAGGCCGCCAAGGCTGCCGAGACCAGTTGCACGGGCATCAAATGACTTCACTGACGATCAAAGCGTTCGCGCTCGCGCTATTTTCGGAGCGGACGGCCAAGGCATCGCTGGTTGTGCCCAGCGTTCTGGCGTTTGGGCTCGCAATCCTGTCGCCGGTCGGGGCTCGCGCCCAGGCCAGCGGCGAGACCGGCTCGCTTGAACTCGTCGATCCCGACGTCTTCCGCGCCTGTGGCGATCCGCGCAACCTGCCGTTTTCGAACGACAAGGGCGAGGGATTTGAAAACAAGCTCGCCGAGCTGTTCGCCGCCAAGCTCGGCAAAAAGCTCAGCTATACTTATTTCCCGCAGGCAACCGGCTTCGTCCGAATGACGTTGGGTTCGTACCGTTGCGACGTGATCCTGGGATTCCCGCAAGGCGACGACCAGGCGCAGATCACAGTGCCGTATTACCGCACCACCTATGCACTGATTAGCAAGCCCGGCAGCGGTCTCGAGGATGTCGCCACGATCGACGACCCGAGGCTCAAGGGCAAGCGGATCGGCGTCGTTGCGAAGACACCGCCGAGCACGAATATGGCGATCAACGGCCTGTTGGGACAGGCCAAATCCTATCCACTGTTCATCGACACCCGCGCCGATTCGTCGGCGCTGGCCATGATCGACGATGTCGTCCGGGGCGACATCGATTGCGGCATCCTCTGGGGGCCGATGGCGGGGTATTTTGCAAAGCAGGTCAATCCTCCCCTGGTCGTGGTGCCGTTGGTGAAGGAAACGACCGGCCCGCAGATGACCTTCCGCATCGGCATGGCGGTGCGTCCGGCGGACCAGGAATTGAAGCGTACGCTCAACAAGCTGATCCTGGAAAACCGGGCCGAGATCAACAAGCTGCTGATCAGCTACAACGTTCCGATCCTCGACGAGTCCAACGCGCTGATCACCGCCGAGACGCCTTCCAAGTCGCCGTGATCAAGGCCGCCGCCTCCATCGCGCTGGTGATGATGGCGTTGGCCGTGGAGGTTCGCGCGGAAACAGTGCCCGAGCCGGAAGGCTATCGCCTTCAGGATTATCGCGCGCCGGTGCCCGCGACTGTGCAAGGCGCCAGGACCATAACAACGGAAGAAGCCGAACAGATCTGGCGGGGCGGTTCGGCGGCTTTTGTCGACGTGTTGCCGCGGCCGCCTCGGCCCAAGCTGCCCGAAGGCACGTTGTGGCGCGACAAGCCGCGCGCCGATATCCCCGGCAGCATCTGGCTCCCCGATACGGGTTATGGCGAACTCGCGCCCGGCGTCGCCGACTATTTCGCGAAGGGCCTTGAGAAGGCGGCCCATGGCGACCGCGCAAGGCTGCTGGTGCTCTATTGTCTGGCGGATTGCTGGATGTCGTGGAACGCCGCCAAGCGCGCGCGCTCTCTCGGCTATTCCAATATCGCGTGGTATCGCGAGGGTACGGACGGCTGGCTGGCCGCCGGGCTGCCTTTGCAGGACGCCGCGCCGGAGCCGCGCCCCGACGAATGAGTCATCGGGTCCGGTTCTGGCGGAGCCGACGTTCCCGAAATCGTCATTTGCCGGCCGCGTCGTTGTTCAGCGCATTCTGAATGGCAGCCCCCAACTCGAACAGCCTCTTCTCGATCAGGACCGGTACGTCGCAGACATAGGATGTCGATTTTCGTCGGTCCTCGAAAATCCGCGTTCGCCATGCCAGCCGGCTGGCGAGTTCCTCGTTCTGGGCCGGATCGGCGTCAGGTTTGTCCTGGATTTCCCGCAGCTTGCGGGCTTCTTCGCGAATGTCTTCGGCCGCGGTCTTCTGCTTGCGTGAAAAACGCTCGATTCCGCTCATTACCTCGTCGCGCTGGGCGTTGAGGGTCGAATACAGGCTGGCAAAAAGGGCCGTGGCCTTTTCCTGTTTTTCCGCACTCGTTCCGGTGACATAATCGGCAATCAATTTCCGCGCCTCCTCGATGGGGGTGCGGCGGGCGGCCAGGCGCGCCACAAGTTCGGATTGCTTCGGGTCGCTGGCTTTTGTCGTGTCGATGCTTTCGATCGAGGGGCCGTTCCAGACGCTCGCGACCGCAATCCCCGGAACCTTCAATTGCTGGCACGGCCAATCCGGATAACGCGGGTCCAGGGCAAGGGCCGATTGCGTCCAGCACGCGGCCATCGCCATCGCGGCACACCAGACAAGATCACGCGTCGAAACAGCCACGCCGCGCCTCCCTAGGGGTTCGCCCATTTATTACGGTTGAAAGACAGATCTGTCGTTGGCGCGTGGCGCCCGTGTTTCAAGAAATATATTTGATATTCCGGAGCTGCCGCAAATCAAATCCGGCGCATCGTGCCGAAACCCAGGTGGACGACAAGCATGGCCATACGATCGATAGCCCACTCCCCATCATCGGCTGGCAAACGTTCGCTACGTCACGCCGCCGTCGCCCTGTTCTGCGGCGGTGTCGCATTCGCCTTGGCGCTGTCTCCGCTGCCTTGTCTGTCGGCTGCGGACACGCTGTCCCTGACGCCTTCCGGCATGGCGCGCATCGGCACGGTCGATGAACGCTTTCAATCCTACAACGTCGAAATGGTGGAAATTACCGGTGGAAGGTTCTGGAAGCCCTATCGATCCCGCGTGGATAGTGCGCCCGCGGATTCCGGATCAGGGATTCCGGGAGACGCGGACGCACGATTGTTCCAGTATCGGCCGCCGGCCGATTTGAGCGACGCGCGGCTACGCATGCTCGCCGCCGCCCTCGGCCCTGCTTACGTTCGGGTCAGCGGTACCTGGGCCAACACCACCTATTTTGCCGACCAGGATAATCCACCGGCGGATCTGCCGATGGGTTTCAATGGCATCCTGACCCGCGCGCAATGGCGTAATGTGGTTGCGTTCGCCAAAGCCGTGGACGCGCAAATCGCGACCTCTTTCGCCGTCAGCGCCGGCAGCCGCGACGCGGCCGGCATATGGAATCCGGATCGCGCGCGGCGGTTAATCGCTTACACCCACGCGATCGAAGGAAAAATTGCCGCTGTCGAGTTCATGAACGAGCCCGATCTTCCGGCGATCGGCGGCGCACCGGCAGGCTACAATGCGACGGCTTACGGCCGCGACTTCCGGCGATTTCGCAAGATGGTCAGAAGCATGGCGCCGGAGACGTTGATCCTCGGCCCCGGTTCGATAAACGAGGCGGCGATAGCGCCCCAACTGCTTGCTGTTTCAGGCTCCGGCCTGGACGCGCTCTCCTATCATTATTACGGCGCGCTCTCCGAGCGATGCGGCGGCAAGGGCACTCCGGATGCCGCGCTGTCGGAAGACCGGCTCGCGGGTACCGCTCGGGCGCTGGCCTTCAACGAAAAGCTTCGCGACCGCTACGCGGCCGGCAAGCCGATCTGGCTGACGGAGACCGCAGATGCAGCCTGCGGCGGTAATCCCTGGGCCGTGAGCTTTCTCGATGCATTCCGCTATCTCGATCAGCTCGGAAGGCTGGCTCGCGGGGGCGTGCAGGTGGTCATGCACAACACGCTGGCGGCCAGCGATTATGGCCTGATCGATGAAGATACGCTGCAGCCCAGGCCGAAATACTGGGCTGCGCTGTTGTGGCGGCGACTGATGGGAACAACCGTGCTCGATGCCGGCGTGCCGGCCCGGGTGGGCCTTCGTGTCTATGCGCATTGCCAAAGGGGGATACAGGGCGGTGTCTCCCTTCTGGTCATCAACAGCGATCAGGTCGCATCGCATGAACTCACGCTCGATGGTGCCTCGCTGCGCTACACCCTCGATGCGACTGACTTGAATGACACGAAGGTGAGGCTCAACGGCAGCACGCTCAGCCTGGATGGGAGTGGTGCGTTGCCCGATATCAAGGGCAATCCGATCGCGGCAGGTGTGTCGGCGTTCGCGCCCGGCACCATTACCTTCCTGACCATCCCCACAGCGAACAACAACGCCTGCCGTCAATCGGCGTGAGCGGCATTGTTGGCAAGGACTTGCGGGCGTGCCATCTTCGGCCCAACGAAGAAACCTGTCTCGGGGGATCGTCTTGTATCGTCGCGCCACTATGCTTTGTTCGACCGTCGTGGCGCTACTGGGTGCGACGCTGCTCGCTCAAGCCGCGGATTCGGAGCGTTGCCGGGAATTGACCCGCAATTTTGAAATCCGCAAACCTCAGATCACCGCGGTCGAAGTGTCGTTGACGCTGTTTTCATCCGCCGACCGCAACTGTGTCAACCTGGCGACGGAACTGCTCGACCAAGGCGCGTCAGTCGACGCGCGCGATCGGATCGGGGGCCGCCCACTCAGCCACGCCGCAAAATCCGGCCACCTGGAGATGGTTGACCTTCTGCTCGCCCGTGGCGCCACAACCGACGCGCGGGACCTCAACGGTGCGACCGCGCTTTATTATGCGGCCGAAAGAGGCCATGCTTCTGTCGTAGAGCGGTTGATCGAGCGCGGCGCCGACGTCAATCTGACCGGGCGGAGCG
This sequence comes from uncultured Alphaproteobacteria bacterium, assembly GCA_963756215.1. Lineage (GTDB taxonomy): Bacteria > Pseudomonadota > Alphaproteobacteria > Rhizobiales > Xanthobacteraceae > Bradyrhizobium. The sequence continues at coordinate 830,659 of CAVWMY010000013.1, forward strand.
GCGTTTCTCCGGTGGCAGCGGCGGCGTATGCCGGCAGGGATTCGATTGTTGGAATACTGCTTGCGCATGGGGCCGACGGTCACGCACCCGACGATACGGGGAAGCCGGCTCTCATTTACGCAGCGGCCGGCGCGCGGCTCGATATCGTCAAGCAGTTGATGACGGTAACCCGCGCTGATCTCAACGCGCGCTATGCCAACGATCTTACCCTGCTGATGTGGGCAGCGGGGCCGGATGAAGCCGTTCCGGAAGCACAAGCGATCGAGGTTGTCTCGTACCTGCTCGATGCGGGAGCCCATATCGACGATCGCGACGACCGAGGCCGAACCGCACTGATGATCGCGGCCGAAGGTGGCCATGCCGGGATTTCCGGCTTGTTGCTGGCGCGAGGCGCCGATCCGTCGCTGAAGGACAAGGCCGGAAAGCGCGCCGCCGATTTGACGGTGCTGTCCGCGCTGCGCGAAAAGCTGACGCCGCGCTAAAGGATAGCCGGACACGGAGGGCCGCGTTAGCGCAAAGTGGGCAGCGGCTCGGCCTTGCGACGAGAATGTACGATAGGCGTGATGCCGGCAAAGCAAAACTGTCCTTCACTGCTGGCGTCACAGGCCCGACAGATATTCCGCTAGCGCTGCGAGGTCGTCGGGGGATGTGGCAAGCATCAAATCGGTCATGCCGGGATTGTTGCCGCGCGCGCGGGTACGGAAATCGGTCATGGTCTTTGCCAGATAATCTCGTCCCATTCCCGCCAGACGCGGCACTGTCCCGTCGCCCTGGAAGTGATCGAGATGGCAACCCGTGCAGCCGACGGAGCCGTTGGCTTTCAGGGCGCGTTCGGAGACGTCCTTGGGCGCACGCGGTTGACCGAGATCCGGCCACGGCTTCTTTGAGAAATAAGCCGCGATCGCAAGCAGATCGTCGCGCTCGAAAGACGCAACGATCGGCTGCATGATGTCGCTCTTCCGGTCGCCCCGCTTGAAATCGCGCAGCTGAATATAGATATAGCCCTGCTGCTGTCCCCAAATTGTTGGAATCGTGTTGTCGATCGGCTTGCCATCCACGCCATGGCAGCCGCCGCAAACCTGGATTTTCTCTTCGATGCCTTGAGCGCTCGACGATGCCGCGCCGATGAAGATGGCAGCCAGTGCGATGGCGCCGGAAATACACGCGTTCAATCTGCCGCTCATCAATCCCATCCGCTGGAGACCATAAAAGAAGCGGGACCGCACCCGGTCCCGCTCCGCATTGCGATGATCGCCGACTAGCTCAATCGAGCGAGAACGCGATAATATTATTGCCGCGGTGGAAATCGATCTGGGTGTTTCCACCTGCGCCGACCACAATATACTGCTTGCCGTCCACCGTGTAGCTGGAAGGCGGCGCGTTGACACCGGCGCCGGCGTGGAAGTTCCACAATTCCTTGCCGTCGGATGAATTATAGGCCGCGAACTTGCCGTTGCCCTCGCCGGTGAAGACAAGACCTCCGGCGGTGGCGAGGATACCGCCGATCATCGGCTCCGGCGTCTTCACCTGCCATTTGATCTTGCCGGTGTTGTAATCGACGGCGGTAATGTTGCCCGATTGCGCTTCACTCGGAATCGCCGTGAAGGCGCCGCCAAGCCACAACTTGCCATTCGGATAGGGCGAACTCTCGACCCGGTACGTCATGGGCTGATGCAGGTTGATCGCATAGGCGAGTTGCTGTCCCGGGTCGGTAGCGATCGGCGACCATTCGACACCGCCGTTGGCGCCGGGGAGCATGCGGGCGCCCTCCTTGGTCGGAAGCACCCACATGTTCTCCTGTGCCACCATGGCCTCGGAGAAGCGGATCAGGCCGCAATCCTTCCGGTCATGAACATAGATGTGCCCGGTCTTGCCGGCATGCAGCACGCCCGGAATCGTCTTGCCGCTCTTGTCCTTCACGTCGACCAGTACCGGGGGGCTAACCGCGTCGAGGTCCCACACATCGTGAGCAATGTACTGGGAGTGGCAGACGTACTTCCCGGTATCGAGATCGAGCGAGACCAGCGAGTTGGTGTAGAGGTTGTCGCCGGGACGGCTCGAACCATCGAGGTCGGGGGACGGATTGCCGACCACGAAATAGATCCGGTTCGTCGCCAGATCGACGGCGGGATTTTGCCACACGCCGCCCCCGAGCTTGGCATAGGGATCGCCGGCCTTGGCGAACTGTTCCTTCTCGGCCTGAATATCGCGATGCATGTCGCGGCCGGTGGCGTCCTTGGTGGCCCAGACACCGACCGAGTTTTCAGGGATCGTATTGAACGTCCAGATCAGCTTGCCGGTTTTTGCGCCATAGGCTTTCACGAAGCCGCGGATGCCGTATTCGCCACCATTGGTTCCGATCAGGACCTTGTCGTTGACGACGGTCGGCGCCATCGTCTCGCTGTAGCCGAGTTCGGGATCGGCGATGTCGGTGCTCCAGACCACGTCGCCGGTCTTGGCATTCAGCGCGATCAGCTTGGCGTCGAGCGTGGCAAGGTAGACGCGATCACCCAGCACCTGGACGCCGCGATTGTTTGGACCGCAGCAATAGACGGTGATCGGTCCCATCTTGTGATTGTAGTGCCAGAGTTGCCGGCCGGTCTTGGCATCGAGCGCATAGACGTGACTGAACGACGTCGTCACGAACATGACGCCATCAACGACGATCGGCGAAGTCTCGAGCAATTCCTTGACGTCGGTCTGGAAGATCCAGGCGACGTGCAGGTTCTTGACGTTGCCGCGTGTGATCTGCTTGGCCGGATAAAAACGCGTCTGGGCGTAATTGCCGTTGGTCAGAAGGAAATTCTTGCTGTTTTTGTCGGCCGCATTGAGCTGCGCCTGTGTCACCGGCGAAACTATCGCCTGTCCCTGCGCCGATTTGGCGTCTTGCTTGACTTCCTGCGCGTTGCCCGGTCCGGTAAAGGAGCCTGCGACGAACAATGTGGCGCACAAAATAGAATATCGATTCATATTTTTGCCCCTGGATTTTATCATGTTTCCGCCCTGGATTTTGTCGTTGATTGACCGGGAAAGATTGGAATTCGGCCGGTTCCAAATCTGACGTTATCGGGAAGGTCTGACAAGGCTAAAACGGTGAGGGTCCCAAATTCCGCTGGATTTTGTAGTTTCGCTGACCAGTGCGTTGCAGCAATATCGAGACGCGCAGCCACCTCGGTAGTGTCGGTGAGAGAGCTTGCGAGCGGACTATTGATGCCCGGCGCGTGTCGTCACCGAGGCGCGCTGCGGGCTTCCGACGAAGGAGCGGGTGAAGGCCGTGGCTGATCGTAAATCGCCGACTGAACCGACCGCTCGCGCCGCGACCGAAACCGCGGTTCGGCCCTATCCGTCGCAATGGGAGCGGCATCTCGTTCTCAGGGATGGTTGGCGGATATTTGCGCGGCCGGTGAAGCCGGATGACGGGCCGCTGATCCGCCGATTGCTGGAGCACGTCAGCCAGGAAGATCTGCGGTTGCGCTTCTTCGACTCGATCAAGCAATTCTCGCATTCGTTCCTGGCTAGGCTGACCCAGTTGGACTACGCGCGCGCGATGGCCTTTATCGCCTTTGATGAATCAAACGGCGACGGCTTGCACGAAGTGCTGGGCGTTGTCCGGCTTCACTCCGATGCGACGGGTGAGCGTGGCGAGTATGCGATCTTGCTGCGATCGGACCTGAAAGGCCACGGATTAGGCTGGGCGCTGATGCAAATGATCATCGAATACGCCAGGTCCGAAGGCCTCAAGCAAGTGTACGGTCAGATTTTGCACGAAAACACCGTGATGCTGACGATGTGCCGCGAACTGGGCTTCGAGGTGAAGACCGATCCGGAGGATCGTGGTATCTACGACGTCACATTGACCTTGGAGCCGTCGGGTCAACCATCATCCTGAAACGGCTCGAGACGCCTTCACGCATCAAGGCCGTCATTTCATGCCGATACGTTGCAGCGCTGCTTTCAACAGGGACGCACTTTTCTGCAGCCCGGCCCGTTCTTCCTCCGACATATCGGGTTCCAACACCTCGATCAAGCCGCCGCGGCCGATCACGCTCGGCTGCGATAGCGTGACGCCAAATTTCTCCTGAAAACTCCCGACCGGAATCACGGCACGTTCGTCGTTGCAGATCATCTCGGCGATCCGCACGGCCACAATGCCGATGCCGTACTGGCTGGCGTCGTGTCCCTCGATGATGGTGATGTTGGCGTAACGCACTTCTTTTTCAACCTGCTCGCGCAGATCGGCGAGCGCTTCGCCACGCTTTTCGAGCAACGCCGCAATCGGAACGCCGCCCACCCGGGCCGACGACCACAAAAATACTTGGGCCGTTCCGTGGTCTCCGATGACCTGCGCTTCGACATGCGCCGGGTCGACGCCAAAATGTTTGCCGAGATGGACCCGGAAGCGCTGGCTGTCGAGATAGGTACCCGCACTCAGCACCTTGGCGCCGGGGCTGGTTTCGCGCGCGACGTCTGCGAGTGGATCGGGCGGGTCGGTCACCACCAACAGCACCGCCGACGGCGCGGCCTTTACGATCTTCGGAACGATGTCGCGATAAATCTCGGCGTTCTTGTCCAGCAACTTCAGACGTCCCTGCGGATCGTTGCGGTCGGTGGCCCCGCCGGTTTTTTCGTTCACGCCCGAGGTGATCAACACGACCTCGGCGCCGCTGAGATCGCTGTAGTCGCCATCCCTGATGTCGACCTTGCGACCGACCGGGACGCCGTATCGGATATCGGTCGCCACGGCCTCGGCGGTTTTTCGGGTCCGGTTGACCAATACGATTTCGTGGGCGCTGCCCCGCAGGGTAGCCGCCATGGCGCAGGCACAGCCGACATTGCCCGCCCCGATGATCCCGATTTTCATCCATGCCTCCGATCTAAATGACGTTCGACCGGCGAAGGCCGCCTGTGATTCCGCTCGCCGGCGTCACGGTCAGGCCAGGGTTCGCCATTCCGCCGCGGGCCGGCGCACGGCCAATTGGAACTGAACATTTTTGCCGCTTCCTTGTCTCAGTTAAATAGGGCTTCCAGCCGCGTATCAAAACAGCCTGATGTGTATGGCCTGTCCAGCCAAGCTTCTCGTCGTCGCAAGATGGGTCACGAAATTGTGCAGGAGCGAAAAGATTTCGAAAAACAATCCAGCGATGAAAACAGGGTAATTGAATGTGGGCTAGGTGGGTGTGACGGTCTACACTTGGCTTCGCGCCGTTGTCCAAGGAGAATAGGTTTTGTCCGAACCGAGCCAATCGCCTGCGCGCTCCGTAATCGGATCGCTGGTCCTGATCGCCGCAATCGTGTCGGCCGGCGCCGCAGCCTTCGCTTACACGGCGGGATGGTTCTCGCCGCAACGGCTTACGCCGCAAAAGATGGTCGATGCCCTCGCGCCTCCCGGTGGACCGTCGCTCGGCCATCGCCGAAACCACGCCAAGGGCATCTGTTTTACCGGCGTGTTCGAATCGAACGGAAATGGCGCCGAGCTTTCGCAGGCCGAGGTTTTCACCCGAGGGCAATTTCCGGCGCTCGGCCGCTTCAATCTTGCCACACCCGATGCGAACGCGCCCGATGCAACGGTTCGGGTGAGGGGCTTGGGCCTCCAGCTCGCAACACCGGGCGGTCAGGTCTGGCGGACCGCAATGATTGATGCTCCGGTTTTCCCGGCTGCCTCGCCCCAGGCGTTTTATGAACTGCTGCACGCCTCGGCCAGCAAGGATCCGGACGCGATGAAGACATATGCGGCCGCGCATCCGGAAATCGCGGCGTTCGGTGCCTGGGCCAAGAATGCGCCCTGGACTGCCAGTTACGCCGACGTGCCGTATAACGGGCTCAACGCTTTCATCTTTGTCGACAAGTCCGCAGCCGAGCACGCGGTTCGATGGTCGCTGCTGCCGGCGGCGAAACCGGTACCGATCACGGAGGAGGACCTTGCCAAGCGCGGTCCCGACTTCCTGGAGCAGGAAATCGTGGAACGGGTTCGCGGCGCGCCGCAGCGTTGGACCATGGTATTGACCGTCGCCAATCCCGGAGACCCGACTTCGGACCCAAGCAAGGCTTGGCCCGAAGGCCGCAAAACGGTGGATGCCGGCACGCTCGTCGTTCAGCGGATAGAGGCCGAGGCAGACGGTCCTTGTCGCGACATCAACTTCGATCCGACCATCCTGCCCCCCGGCATACAGGTATCCGATGATCCGTTCCCGGCGGCTCGATCGGCCGCCTATGCGGTGTCGTTCGATCGCCGCACGGCGGAGGCCAAGGATTACCCTCGAACGGCAACGAGCACCAAGCCATGATGGCATCCCGTCGATATTTCACCTTGCTCCAGCGCTTGCTGCATTGGGTGATGGCCGCGTGCATCCTGGCCATGTTCTTCATCGGCGTCGGCATGGTCTCGACCGTGATGCCCAAATACGTGCCGCTGCTCGCGACGCATAAGTCGCTCGGCATCGCCATTCTCGTGCTGGCGCTGCTTCGCCTGGTGACGCGCCTGCGTTCCGGTACGCCGTCCCTGCCGATTGACTTGCCGGAGCCGATGAAGCTGGCGGCGCATCTGTCGCATTACGCGTTGTATGCTCTCATGATCGGAATGCCGCTGATCGGCTGGGCGATGCTGTCAGCCGGCGGCTATCCCGTCGTGCTCTCCGGAGGCATACGGCTCCCGGCGATTGCTCCGCACAGCGATAGTCTGCATACGATCCTTTGGAACGCGCATTTTTATCTGGCGTTCGCATTCTTTGCGCTGGTGCTGCTGCACATCGCGGCGGCGCTGTTTCACGGGTTGGTCCGCCGCGACGGCGTGCTCGATTCGATGACCGGTTTGCCGTCGCGCGAATCGACCGCGCGCGCCGCCGCTGAGTGATTTGGCGCGTCGAGCCCCGATGCCGACGCGGCGGTTGGCGACTAGTGGTTCGCGCCGATAGCCAGGCGGGCCTCGCGAAGCGCATCAAGACAGCCTTGCGTATCTCTCCGCTTGTTGGCTTCGCGGGCGCGTTGCAGGGCAGCGACGGCCTCGTCTCCATTTGGCCAATGGTCAAACCTGTTTTCTGCGCGCGCGATGCTCGACGGCGTCGGTTGATGGTTCAGCTTTGCCGCCTTCGATTCCGGCGCGAACGGACCAGCTCCCGCATGTGCTTCCAGCGCGTTGTCCACAGCGATGCGCGTGCGGCGAAGTTCGGCCGAACACGAACTTCTGGCCGAAGCGGGCGCGGTGAGCAACGGGGCCGCGGTCAAGGAAAGAAGCAGCAAAACGAAAGCGCGGCCAGGTATTTGATTCACGGGCATGTTTGTCTCCGACGCAATCCGCAATGAGAGCAATCTTACCGATCGCCGTTTTCGGAAGTATGAGACCTGCCCTTATCGCAGGCAAGATCGGGAACGTGGCGCCGGCGTCAGAAATCATACGGATCGTGAGGCCCGGCGGCGCCGCTGCGGCTGCCGGCCCCTTGGAGCTGATGACCGTCGTCCCGCTCGGCGCCCGCGCGTCAACTCCGCGATGGTGGGGCCTCAGCCATTGACAATAGAGGCGGCTTGGTTTCGAGTGCCGCCGTTTAGGATGCTGGTCGGATCGATCAGCAGAGGGAATCCGGTACGGCTTGCGCAATCTCGATGGCGGCCAAATCCGGAGCTGCGCCCGCAACTGTAGGCGGTTAGTCCTTCTTCGGATGCCACTGGGCTGTTTGGACAGCGTCCGGGAAGGCGAGGAAGGATTGTGACCCGCAAGCCAGGAGACCGGCCTGAACACGTCATCCTACCGGCGTGCGGTGCGCGCGCATGGGGCGGCCTTTCGCTGCGGTGACATCGATGGAAGTGTCTCGTGAGGTGAGGGGCCATCATGGCCATAGGCATGAAATCCGTTATTCCGGCCCGTGACGACGCGCCAGCGTGGTTCGGCTTTCGTGGCAGGATCGTTGCGATCTATGCCGTTCTCATCATCGCAAATCTCGCCTCCTGGATCTGGGCCTTCACGGCCTTCGCACATCAGCCGGTGCTGATTGGAACCGCGGTGCTGGCATACAGCCTCGGCCTTCGCCACGCGATCGACGCGGATCATATTGCGGCGATCGACAATGTGACGCGCAAACTGATGCAGGAAGGCAAGCGGCCGGTCGCGGTCGGCTTTTTCTTTGCGCTGGGGCATTCGACTGTCGTCGTTGTCGCGTCGCTCGCCGTCGCCCTGACGGCGAACGCATTGAGCGACCGGCTGGTTTCCTATCGCGAGATCGGTGGGATCATCGGGACCTCGGCATCGGCCCTGTTTCTCTTCATCATCGCCATCGCAAATCTGATCGTGTTGCGCGGCGTATATCGGGCGTTTCGCTCGGCCGAGCGCGGCGAGCACATGACGGAAGACGAGATCGATGCGCTGCTGCACCAGCGCGGCTGGCTCGCGCGGCTGTTCCGGCCGCTGTTCAGGTTTGTCTCACAGAGCTGGCAGCTTTATCCGATCGGATTGCTGTTTGCGCTGGGCTTTGAGACCGCCAGCGAGATCAGCTTGTTCGGCCTTTCGGCGCAGGCGTCGAACGCCGTCTCCAGCTGGTCGCTGCTGATATTTCCCGCGCTGTTCGCCGCGGGCATGACCCTGGTCGACACAACCGACGGCGTGTTGATGCTGGGCGCCTACGGTTGGGCGTATCGCAACCCCATGCGCAAGCTGTTCTACAACCTGACCATTACATCGGTGTCGGTGCTGGTGGCGTTGGTGGTCGGCGGCATCGAAACGCTGGGGCTGGTCGGCAGCCGGTTTCAGCTGCAGGGCGCTTTCTGGGATGCGATCTCCGGCTTGAACGAAAATTTCGGTGCCCTCGGTTACGGCATCGTGGCGTTGTTCGTCGTCAGTTGGGGCCTGTCGTTCCTGATTTATCGCTTCAAGGGATACGATCTCAGGCCGACAACGTTGGATTGATTTTTACGTCGATTGCTGACCGCGCGAGAGGGCTGTGGTGAAACGCCACAGTTGTAGAGAATCCTCTATCGGAATTTTTCTGAAGTGCTGCCCGGCATCGTATCGATTCAATCGTTGACGCAGTTACGATCGGATGCCACGTCTGCAAACGGTAGTGCTCGAAAGGGCTAACCAAGGGAATGCGGTAAGTCTGTTGCGACAGGCAAATCCGCGGCTGCCCCCGCAACTGTAGGCGGATAGCTGACGACCAATCATACCACTGGGGACTGACAGGTCCCTGGGAAGGTGGTCCAGGCGATAACCCGCGAGCCAGGAAACCTGCTGCCGGTCATTGTCACGCGCGAACGCGTCGGGCGGGGTTGTCCGATGTGGCAAGAGTAGCCTGTTACACCTGCCAAAGGGGCGAAGGCAGTCTGTAGGGGCAACCGCGGTGACGGTCAGGCGTTCGCCGTCGGAATGATGCTCATGTCGGTTTTTGTAAATAACGGGTGCGCCGCGCCGGCTGTCGTATGCTCGCGCGTGCCCATCAAGCGCGCGTTGCGCTGCTCGGTCGCGCCGCTCGGATTGTTCGCGTTGCTCTGCGCAGGCGCGACGCCGAGCCTGGGTCAAACCTCGCCGCAGGTGGGAAACGAGCCCGGCTCGATCGGGCCCATCGTCGTTACGCAGCCCAAACGCAAACCCGTAAAGCGCGTCGCGACCGAGGCCGATCGCGCCGGCGCGCGCAACCGTGCCGCCGGCCGTAACCGCGCGGCAAGGACCGCCAAGCCCGTCCCCGGGCCGGCAAATGCGACCAATGCCGCAGCGCCGACGCCGCTCAACACCAATGTCGTGGCGACCAGCGCAAGCCGTCTCGGTCTGACGGCCTTTGAAATGCCGGCAAGCGTCGAAATCGTTACCCAGCCGCAGATGCGCGAGCAAGGCTACCGGACCACGACGGAAACCGCGCCAGGCGCGGTCGGCGTACTGGCCGGCGATTCCGCCGGCGCACCGGCCGGCTTTTCAATGCGGGGCTTCACCGGCAGCGCGGTAAATATCCTTTACAACGGAATCTGGATCGGTCCCCAGGATATCACCTCACGTATCATGGACACCGCCAATCTCGACCGCGTCGAGTTTCTCAAAGGTCCGTCGTCGCTGATGTCCGGTCTGGATGCGATCGGCGGCTCCGTCAATTACGTGACGCAGCAACCGACCACGGGTACGATCAAGAGCGAACTGGACACCTCGATCGATACCCTTCGCGGCTATCGAACCCATTTCGGCTCGGGCGGCAGCACGGCCGTGCCGGGGCTCGATTACCGCGTCGACATCGGCCAATCCAGGGCCGCCAGCTTCATCGACGGTGACTATCAGAATCTCACGAACTTTTCCGGGCAACTCAACTACCAGGTGACCAACAGCTTCAAGGTGTTCGGCGCGATCGAGTACAAGCAGGATGAGGGTCACTCGTATTGGGGTACGCCGCTGGTCCCGGTCTCGTTTGCGGGCCCCTACGCGATCAACGGCGTCGTCTCCGGCACGGCGGTCAATACCTTCAACGGAAGCGTCCTTGGACCGCTGACGGTGGACGCGCGAACCCTGACCACCAATTACAACGTGGCCGACAATTCAACCGGCGCGCACGAACTGTGGCTGCGCGGCGGATTCGAATGGGCCGTCAATAACGACGTCACCGTCAAGAATCAGTTCTACGATTATCGCGCTCAGCGGCATTGGTACGACGCCGAGACCTACGCCTTCAATCTGGACACCTCGACCATCGATCGCGACCGTTTCTTCGTTACCCACAACCAGCATGTGTTCGGCGACAATTCCGACTTCATCTGGAACAGCTCCTTCTTCGGTATGGAAAACCGGCTTGCCGCGCAGTTGCAGGTGAGCCGCAACGACATCACCTTCGCCCAGGAGGGAAATCCGGACGTTTATCCGGCCGACACGGTCTCCGTGCTCAACCCGAGTCCCGGCTTCTATGGCGTGCCGCAGCCGGATTTCCGCAACAGCCACCTCGACACCCTCGCGGGATCGGTCGAAGACCGCCTCAAGATCACCCCGATGCTTTCCTTGATCGGGGGCGTCCGGTTCGAGGATTTCACATTGGCGCGGGACGGCGTCAACGCCGACGGCACGATACCGGCGGGGCAGCCATTTGCCACCACGTGGACGCCGGTGTCCTATCGCGCGGCGTACACGTTCGAGCCGTTAAAGGGCCTGCTGTTCTACAGCATGTACGCCACCGCCTACGATCCGGCGGCGGCCGGCATCTTCTCGATATCGCCTGCAAACTCGCTGGCGCTGACCAGCGCACGCATCTACGAGACCGGCGTCAAGCATTTGTTCTGGGACAACAGGGCGGAGTGGACGTTTGCCGCCTATGATATCTCGCGGCATAACGTCTATGTGCCGATCAATGATACGACTTCTGCGCTGGCGGGCGAGATCCGGAGCAAGGGTATCGAGATTGCGGGAGCCGTGCGGCCGATCGACAACGTCAAGATCTGGGGCAACATCGCGTTGACCCAGTCCCGCTTTGTCGATTTCGATTTTGAGGGCTTCACCGGCAACACGCCGGCGAATGTGGCGCCTGTCATCATCAATGCCGGCGCGTCCTACCGCTTCAACAACTGGCGCTGGCCGGTCGAGATCGGAGGCTCGGTCCGCCACGTCGGGAATCGCTATCTGAACAGTGACGATGCCACCACGATGCTGGCCTATACCACGGCCGACCTGTATGCCTTCGTCGATATTCCGGGCCGGGATCTGCCATGGTCCAGTCTCGACAAGATGCGGGTGACGTTTCGGGTGCGCAACCTGACCAACGTCGTGTACGCCGCGTGGTCCGATACGACCTATCCCGATCAGGTATTGCTGGGCGCGCCGCGAACCTTCGAATTGGCCGCTTCCGCAAAGTGGTGAGGCGGCACGAATTGGAACTAAAATAGGCGCCTGGGGTGCGTCATGTCTTGTCGTGACCGACGCCGGCGAGCGCGGCGCCGTACAGGATCATGCACGGCCCGGCGGGCTTCTCCTTGGCGAGGCGGGCCGCGATCTCGGTCAGTGATCCCGCCATCACCTGAGTGGCTGGCGATCCCAGGCTTTCCACCACCACAGTGGGCGTCTCGCTTGGCAAGCCGTGGGCGATCAGCCGCTCGGCCAACGCGGCGAAGGTGGCCTTGCCCATGAACACGCAGGTGGTGGCACCGGGATCGGCGAGCGCGGTGATATCGAGGTCTTCCGGCAGCCGGCCATCGACATCGTGACCGGTGACCATCTGCAGCCGTCGGGCGACCCCGCGCTTGGTAAGCGAGGTACCGAGATAGGCCGCCGCCGCGGTCGCGGTGGTGATGCCTGGCACGATCTCGATCGGAACGCCGGCTTCGCGCGCGGCGCTGACTTCTTCGTCGGCACGGGCGAAAATCGCGGGATCGCCGGATTTGACCCGCACCACGCGCTTGCCGAGCTGGGCGTAGCCGATCATCAGCCGGTTCAACTCCTGCTGCTTCGGCGAAGGATGGCCGGCGCGCTTGCCGACCGCGATCAGTTCGGCATCGGCGCGCGCGAATGACAGGATCTCGTCGCCGGCGAGGTCGTCATAGAGAATGACGTCGGCGGCGCGCAGCCGCTCCACCGCGCGCAGCGTCAGCAGATCGATGTCGCCCGGACCGCCGCCGATCAGTGCGATGCTGCCGAGCGACGTTGCGCCGGGAGATGTGGAGGCGGGATCCGTCATGATCTGACATCCTCCACCACATCCACCATGTGGAAGAAGCTTCCGGTGACGTGACCGCGCCGGCTGCCGGTTTCCGCCGTACACTCGCCCGAGGCATCGCGGATGTCGGCGAGCGGCGGATCGGGCTGCGCGACGACGCGCGCATAATGGAATTCATGGCCGCGCAATGCGCGCCCGATGTTGTGACCCGGGATCGGCGCCAGCAACGTCGCGGTCCGGTAGCCGAGGTGCAGCCGGCGTTGCGCGAAATCCGTCTCAAGGCCGAGCAGTCCGAGCATCGCGTGACGAGTTCCGGCAGCGTCGATCAGGCCGGTGCCGAGCGTCATGTAGCCGCCGCACTCGCCATGCACGGCGCGGGTTTGCGCGAAGGTGCGGATGCCGTCGGCAAAGCGCGACGCGGCGGCGAGTTGCCCGGCGTGCAGCTCCGGATAGCCGCCGGGCAGCCACGCGACATCGCAGGAAGGGTCGGGCGGCTCATCGGCGAGCGGGGAGAAAGCGACGATCTCGGCGCCGGCCGCCCGCCAGCCCTCGATCAAATGCGGATATACAAAGGAGAACGCGACATCGCGCGCCAGCGCGATGCGCTGCCCGGGCGGTGGCAAGCGCGACGCGCGCTTTGGCGAATGCCGTCGCGTCGGACCCGCTGCAGCTTCAAGTGCCGCAAGATCGACGTCGCGTTCAACGAGGTCGGCGAGCGCCGCGAGGCGCGCCTCCAGCGCCGAATCTTCCTGCGCCTGAACCAGCCCGAGATGGCGCTCCGGCATGGTCAGCGCTTTGTCGCGCCCGATCGCGCCGAATACTGTTATGCCGCTGCCTGCAAAGCCCTCGCGCACCAGCGTGGCGTGGCGTGGGCTTGCCACCTGGTTGAGAATCACGCCGGCGACCGTGACATCGCTGCGATAGCGCGCAAAGCCCAGTGCGACCGCGGCAGCGGATTGTGCCTGTCCTCCGACATCGAGCACCAGCACCACCGGCCAGCCGGTAGCCGCGGCGATATCGCCGGTCGAGCCGTTACCCCAGGCGCCACGCGTGGCGACACCGTCGAACAGCCCCATCACGCCTTCGGCGAGGCAAAGATCGGCATCGGCGCCGATATCGAGCAATGCGTCGAAGCGGTCGGATGCCATGGCCCAGGAATCCAGGTTGAACGACGCGCGATGGGCGGCGGCGGCGTGGAACGCCGGGTCGATGTAATCCGGCCCGCATTTATAGGGCTGCACCACCCGGCCACGGCGGCGCAGCGCCGCGAGCAGCGCCAGCGTCAGCGTGGTCTTGCCGCTACCGCTGGCAGGCGCCGATATGACGAGTCCGGGCGCGCTATTCGCGGGCACGGCCGGTCTCGGCGGAGGGTCGGAACCTGCGATCATAATTGGCGTCATACAGCGCGCTGTCGGCGAAATCATGTGCGGACAGCGCCGGTCCGACCAGGATCAGGGCCGTGCGCTCGATCGCGGCGCTGCGCACCTTGGCCGATATCGTCGAGAGCGTGCCGCGAATGATGACCTGCTCCGGCCAGCTTGCACGCACCACCACGGCAACCGCGCCGTCGGCGCCGTAATGCGGGATCAAGGTGGTGGTGACCTTCTCAAGCACGTGGATCGACAGATGGATGGCAAGCGTCGCGCCGGTCGCGGCGTAGGCTGCAAGGCGCTCGCCCGGCGGCATCGCCGAGGCACGGCCCGAGGTGCGCGTCAGCACCACGGTCTGCGCCACGCCGGGCAAGGTGAGTTCGCGTCCGAGCACGGCGGCGGCGGCGGCGAAGGCCGGCACGCCCGGCGTGACGGTGTAGGGAATGCCGTGGTCCTCGAGCCGCCGGATCTGCTCGCCCATCGCGCTCCAGACCGAGAGGTCGCCCGAATGCAGCCGCGCCACGTCGAGTCCGGCGCGATCGGCTGCGACGAATTCGGCGGTGATGGCATCGAGATCGAGCGGCGCGGTGTCGATTACCCGCGCGCCGGCCGGGCACAACGCGACAATCTCGCGCGGTACCAGCGATCCCGCAAACAGACACACCGGGCAGCGCGTCACCAGATTTTGGCCGCGCACGGTGATCAGATCGGGTGCGCCGGGGCCGGCGCCGATGAAGTGGACGGTCATGGCGCAAGCTCCTCGCTCAGGGCGGCGGCGGCGGTCGCAGTGTGATCGGCCGACACCATGCGGGTGACAATCAGGCGCGCGCCCGGTCCCGCGGCTGCCAGTGCGGCGGCTTCGCTGACGCTGCCGACACCGCGCTTTTCCAAGACCAGTTCGGATCGTGTCGTGACCCGCGTACCGGCCTGGCGCATCGCCTCGGCCGCAACGGTTTCTACCGGCAGCCGGGCGGATTGAACCACGGCAAGCAGGCCCGGATGCGCGGCCTTGTCTTCCGCGACCGCGATCACGGTCGCAAGCTCCGGACGGGCGGCTTGCAAGGAAACTCCGGCCAGCACCTCGCCGATCGATTGCGCGCTGGCTACATCGCGAAAGCCCAACCCGATCACCAGACGGTTCATTTGGTGACGCTCCATTGCACCACCGGCATCGCCGCGCGCCAACCGGTACGGCCGCCGACCGCGCCGGCGCGCTCGACCGATAATCGCAGCAGTGCGCCGCCGTGGCGCGCCTGCCACGCGATCAACAGGGCCTCGGTGTCAAGCGTCACCGCATTCACCACCAGCCGGCCTCCGGGCGGCAACGCGTCCCATATCGTGTCGAGCACGCCGTCACCGCTGGCGCCGCCGCCGACAAACACGGCATCCGGTGCCGGCAAATCCTTGAGCGCATCGGGCGCGGTGCCCAGCCTGAGATCGAAATGCGGCACGCCGAGGGCCTGCGCATTACCGCGCGCGGTGTTGAGCCGGTCCTCGCGCGCCTCGATGCCGATGGCGCGATTGGTGGGATGCGCCAGCAGCCATTCGATGCCGATCGCGCCCGAACCCGCGCCGACGTCCCATAGCAATTCTCCGCCGCGTGGCGCCAGGGTGGACAGGCTGACCGCGCGGATCTCGCGCTTTGTCAGTTGTCCGTCGTGAACAAACAATTCGTCCGGCAATCCCGCCGTGCGCGGCATGATCGCTGCGTCCGGTGCCGTGGCGGCCTCGATAGCGAGCGCGACCGGAGCCTTGACGTCATCGAGTGTGAAGTTTGCGGCGGTCGCGATACGAATGCGCTCTTGCGGGCCGCCGAGCGCCTCGAGGACCGTCAGGCGCGAGGAGCCAAAGCCGATGCCGGTCATGTAGGCCGCCATCTGTGCCGGAGCCGCGCCGTCGCGCGCGAGCACGATCAGGCGCGCGCCGGAACGCAAATGCGGGCGCAGCAGTTCGATCGGGCGGGCGTGAAGACCGAGCGTGATCGTGTCTTCAAGCCGCCAGCGCAATCGCGCCGCGGCCCATGTAAAGGTCGACGGCGCCGGCATTACGACGGTTTCCGCTGACGGCACCGCCTCGGCGAGCACGGCGCCGGCGCCATACCAGAACGGGTCACCGGAACACAGCACGACCACGCGCTTGCCGCGATGCGCCAGCAGTTTTGGGATCGATGCCGCGAACGGCGTCTCCCATTCGAGGGTGGGCCTGCCGAGCGAAGCGGCCAGCGCCAGGTGCCGTCGGCCGCCGGCGATCAGTTCGGCGCGCGCGATTTGCTCACGCGCTGCCGCCGATAACCCCTCGAGCCCGTCTTCACCGATTCCGATGATGGACAGCCAGGGCGCCGGCATGTCATCGCTTGTTGTCATGACATCCTCCCGGACCCAACGATTGCGCGTCCTGATCCTCGGCGGCACCGCCGAGGCCAATCGGCTGGCGGCTGCGGTTGCGAAAGTCCCACGCATCGAGGCGGTGCTGTCGTATGCCGGCCGTACCGAGAATCCGACACCACCGCCGATCGATTGGCGCGTCGGCGGCTTCGGCGGTATCGACGGGCTGGTGAGTTATCTTCGCACCGAGAGAATCGCGCGCGTCGTCGACGCCACCCATCCATTCGCCGCGCAAATCAGCGCGCATGCGGTCGCCGCCTGTGCAATCGTCGGCACGCCGCTGCTGGCGCTTCAGCGGCCGCCCTGGCCACGCAGGCCCGGCGACCGCTGGATCGAAGTCGACGACCTCGCCGCGGCGGCTGAGGCGTTGGGCTTGGCGCCGCGTCGCGTATTTCTCGGCATCGGCCGGCAGCATCTCGGTGTTTTCGCGGCCCGGCCGCAGCACGCCTATCTGTTGCGGCTGGTCGATCCGCCGCGCACGCCGCTGCCGCTGCAAGGCGCAGAGGTGATCGTGGCGCGGGGGCCGTTCGACTTCGCCGGCGACCGTACGATGCTGAGGGAACATCGCATCGAAATCGTCGTGGCGCGAAATGCCGGCGGCGATTCGGCGTCGGCCAAGATCGAAGCCGCACGCGAACTCGGCCTTCCGGTGGTGATGGTGCGCCGTCCTTTCATTCCCGTGTGGGAAAGGGTCGAAACCATAGCGGAGGCGCAGCGCTGGCTCGATCACGACGTGGCTCCGACCGAACGCGGCGTGTAGACAAAAGCCTTGCCGTTCGCGCGCGGGATCAGCCGTGTCCGCGACGAGCCGATCAACACCACCGTTCGCATATCGGCACGGCTCCCCACCGCGTCGCGCAACGCAACGGTTTCGATCGCTTCCTTGGCATCGCTGATCGCGCTCGCGAACATCACCGGCACGGTATCCGGCAATTCCTCGCGTAGCAGTTCGAACGCGCGGCCGAGTTGCCTGGGGCGCGCCGAGGACAGCGGATTGTAGAGCGCGATCACGAAATCGGCCTGCGCCGCCAGCCGCAGCCGTCGCTCGACCAGGTCCCAGGGTTTCAGATTGTCCGACAGGTTGATGGCGCAGAAATCATGGCCAAGCGGGGCGCCGATCCGGGCCGCGGCGGCAAACATCGCGCTGATGCCCGGCAGCACCCGGATGTCGAGATCGCGCCAGGCGGGATCGCCGGCATCGATCGCCTCGAATACGGCGGCGGCCATCGCGAACACGCCGGGATCGCCCGAGGAGACCACCACGACGCGTTTGCCTTCCGCGGCGAGCCGCAGGGCGAGGCCGGCGCGGCCGAGCTCCTCGCGATTGTCGGAGCCGTGGCGCGTCAGGCCCTCGCGCGCCGGCACCCGCGCCACGTAGGGTGCGTAGCCGATCAGGTCGGTGGCCTGTGCGAGCGCGTCCGTCACTTCCGGCGTGATCAATTGCGCGGCGCCGGGGCCGAGCCCGGCGATGGCGAGCCAGCCGCTCATGGCCGGCGCCCGCGACCATGAACCAGGATCATCGAGAAGTAGGGCGCCTCGTCGTCGGTCTTCTCACCGAGCGGCAACACCTTCTCGCCGGCCATGGTGCCGCGCTCGACATAGACCGCCCGTTCGGCAAGTCCCGTCGCCTGCAATGCGCGGCGCACCTTCGGCAGATTGCGGCCGAGTTTCATCACCACCAGCGCATCGATCGAGCGCAGCCGATCGCGCAAAGTGGCTTCGTCGAGCGTCGCCGGCACCACGGTCAGGATGTCGTCGCCAAAAGTGATCGGCACGCCGCTCGCCGTCCAGCAGCCCGACATCCCGGAAATGCCGGGCACCACCACGACCGGCACGCGGCCGTTGATGCGGCCGTGCAGATGCATGAACGAGCCGTAGAGAAACGGATCGCCCTCGCACAGCACCGTGACGTCGCGTCCGGCATCGACATGGCGCAGCAGCCGCTGCACGCACGCGTCGTAAAAATCCCTCAGCGCGTCGTTATAGGCGGGATCTTCGAGCGCGATCTCGGTGGTGACGGGATATTCCAGCGCCTCCTCGACCACTCCGGGCGCCAGCAGGCCGTCGACCATGGTGCGGGCGTTGCCGGGGCGTCCGGGCTTGCGGAAATGCGCGATGACGCCGGCCTTGGCAATCAGCCGCGCCGCCTTCACGCTCATCAGTTCCGGGTCGCCCGGACCGAGGCCGACACCGTAGACGGTCGCAGGCACATTCATTCGGATTCACTCGCGATCGCGTTCAGCGCGGCAGCCGCCATCGCGCTGCCGCCGCGCCGGCCGCGCACGATGACGCTCGGCGCCTTCAGGCTGTCGAGCAGCGCCTGCTTGGATTCCTCGGCGCCGACGAAGCCGACGGGAATTCCGATCACGGCGGCGGGCGGTGCCACGCCGGGCTCATGCAGGATTTCCAGCAGGCGAAACAGCGCGGTCGGCGCGTTGCCGATCACCACGACCGATCCCGCCAGTCGCTCGCGCCATAGCTCCAGCGCCGCCGCACTGCGCGTGGTGGCGAGCTCAGCCGCAAGCGCCGGCACGCGCGGATCGGACAGCGTGCAGATCACGGCGTTGTCGGCCGGAAGCCGCGCCCGTGTGATGCCGTGGGCGACCATCTGGGCATCGCAGAAGATCGGTGCGCCCGCGCGCAGCGCTGTCGAGGCGGCGGCGCTAAAACCGGGCGTGAACACGATGTCGTCGGCGACGTCGACCATGCCGCTGGCGTGGATGATCCTTACCGCGACCTTTTCATCGTTCGCGTCGAACCGCTCGAGCCGCGCCTCGGCGCGGATGATGGCAAACGAGCGCCGGTAGATCGCGGCGCCATCGGTCTCGTAGGCATAGTTCATGACGCCGCCTTCGCATCTACGGGCCGTATCGCAATCGTCTCGATGGCACTGTTGCGCCGCGTCGTCCAGTAGCCGGCGGCGAGCATCTGCTGGAAGCGCTGACGCATCATGGCTGCCGCCTCGGGGTTGGCCTGCTCGATGAAGCGCCGTACCGCGTCGTCGCCAAGCGTTGCCTCGTAATAGAGGTCGAAGTGATGGCTTTCGACGGCGCCGGCGAGATGCGCGAACGCCGCCATCTGGTCCAGCGTCGCGGCGATCTCGGCCGCGCCGCGGAAACCGTGCCGCATCTGGCCCGAGATCCAGCGCGGGTTGGCGGCGCGGCCGCGAACCACGCGCGCAATCTCTTCAGGGAGCGTGCGCATTCGCGGCGTATCCGGGGTCGTCGAGTCGGCATGATAGAGCACAGGCTCGGTGCCGCCGAGTTTGCGCGCGGCCGCGGCGAAGCCGCCTTCGTGGGCGGCATAGTCCGGTGCGGAAAGGATATCCGTTTCGGGCAGATCCTGCGAATGGACGAACGCGTCAGTGGCGGCGGTGCGCCGCTCCAGCGCCGGACGGGCAGCCGCGCCGTCGTCATCGCCGCCATAGGCGAACGCGCTGGCGGCAAGCCAGGCTTCGCCGGCATCCTCCGAGGTTGCGGGAGTGAACTCGCTCACCGCGTCGCCGGCCCCGTAGTCGCCGGGCGCTGGTCCAAACACCCGGGGACCTGCGGCCGCACGATAGGGGTTTTCTTCATCGGGCTCGTCGCGTGCCGCGAGCGCCGCCGCGGCCTGCTCGAACAGCCCGGGCAATGTCGGAAACACATCGCGGAACAGGCCGGAAATCCGCAGCGTCACGTCGGTTCGCGGCCGCCCGATCATCGCCAGCGTGATCACGTCAAAGCCGGTGACCCGATCGGACGTGGTGTCCCACACCGGCGCGACGCCCATCAACTGCAGCGCCATCGCGAACTCCTCGCCGGCGGTACGCATCGTGGCCGACCCCCAGAGGTCGAGCATCACGTGGCGCGGATAGTCGCCGTGATCCTGGAGATGGCGGGTCAGCAAGGCATCGGCGAGACCCTTGCCCTGTTCGGCCGCGGTGCGGCTCGGCACCGCGCGGGTATCGACGGTGAAGAGGTTGCGGCCGGTCGGCACCACATCGCGCCGCCCGCGCCATGGCGAGCCGGCCGGCCCCGGCGGGACATGCCTGCCGTCGAGCGCGGCGAGCAGCGCGGCGCGTTCGCCGGCGGCACAGGCCTCGTACGGGATCTCTGTCGAATTCTCGGCCCGTTGCATGGGAACGCGACCGAAAATGTGGAGCCCGTCGGCGACCAGCATATCCTTGACGTCGCAGACGAAGCTGTCGAGCCGCACCACCGATTCCAGCGGGGTCATCGTCTCTGCAAGGCCGCTGTCACGATCGAGGTCGGATTCTCGCGCGGCTTCGACGATCGCCTGCGCCAGCCGCTCGCGCCGGCGCGGATCGAGGCCGTCGGCGACGGAATATTCGTCGAGCAGCCGTTCGATCGCCTGCAACCCCTTCGGCAATGCCCCGGCGCTGACCGGCGGGGTCATGTGCCCGATGGTGACGGCGCCGAGCCGGCGCTTGGCGGCGGCGGCTTCGCCGGGATTGTTGACGATGAAGGGGTAGATCACGGGCGTCGGGCCGAGCAACACGTCGGGCCAGCACGCCGACGACAGCGCGATTGATTTTCCCGGCAGCCATTCCAGCGTGCCGTGGGCGCCCATATGGATCATCGCGTCGCAGCGCGCGGCCTGGCGCAGCCACAGATAAAACGCGACGTAACCATGCCGCGGCGCTCGCCTTGGATCGTGATATTCGGCGGCGCGGTCGGCGTGCCGGCCGCGGTCGGGCTGCGCCGCGACCAGCACGTTGCCGTAACAGCTCGCCCTGAAAACGAAATCGCCGCCGGAGATCGCGGGGTCATTCTCGGGTGCGCCCCATTGCGCTTCGAGGCTCGCGAGCAGCGCCGGATCGAGGCCCGCCAATGCGTTGCGATAGGTTTCGAGCGGCCAACGGATCTCCGCGGCTTTCAGCCGCTCGATCAGCGCCGCGCCATCGGCTGGCAGATCGGCGACGGCATAGCCGTGACCCCGCAGCACGTTCAATACTTCGACACTGCTTTCCGGTGCGTCGAGGCCGACCGCATGTGCCATCTGGTCGTCGCGCCCGGGATAGGCCGACAGCACGATGGCAAGGCGCTTCTCGGCCTGCGCGGTCCGGCGCAGCGCGATCCAGGCCAGCGCGCGCGCAACGATCGCCGCGATACGGCCGCCGTCACCGCGATGAACCGTGCGTGCATAGCCGAGTTCGGCATCGGCGGCCTCGACCTGCTTGAACGATGCGACGCCCGCGAACAGGCGGCCGTCCAGTTCCGGCAGCACCGCGTGGATGGCGAGGTCGGGCGGCGACAGGCCGCGATCGGACTTCGCCCACAATTCGCGGCTCGATCCCGACAGCGCGACTTGCAGCACCGGCGCCTCGGCCACGTCGAGCGGCGAGGTTTGACCCGACCCTTTGCTGCCATCGCCGCGCGCGGAAAAAGCGGTGGCGTTGACGATCACGTCGGGTGCAATCGTGGCGATCCACTGCCGCAGCCAGCCGTCGCTTTCGGGGTCTTTCAGGCTGGTCGCAAACAGGCCGACCGGCCGCGCGCCGCGGCGCGCCAGTTCGCCGATCAGCCGATCAACCGGATCAGTGTCGGAAGCCGCGAGAATCGCGCGATAGAAAACCACCAGCGCAATCGGCGTGTCGCCGGGCGCGAGGTCGAGATCGGCCGGTTCGACGACGCCCTTGCCTGGAACATAAAAGCCGTGGCGAGGCAGGACGGCGCGCGCAACCGGCGGCACCGCCGGCAGGCCCGCGGCGAGCGCGAGTTGCGCCAGTGCGGCGCGTGCGGCATCGGCTCCGCCACTGTCGCACAGCGTCTTCAGCCGGCGCAGTGTCGACGGCGGCAGGTTCGAGGCGGCGTCGAGCCGCGGGTCGGGCCGGCCGTCGCCGGGAACGATCGCGAGCGCAATGCCCTTGGCCGCGGCCAGTGCCGCGACCTGTTCGACGCCGTAGCGCCAGTAATCGATGCCGCCGAGCAGCCGGATCAGGATTCCGCGCGCGCCGGACAGTGTTTTTTGAAGATAGAGGTCGACCGAGAGCGGGTGGGTCAGGCGGCGCAGATTGGCCAGCCGCAGGCTCGGCAGCGTTTCGCGTCCGCCACGCCATGCAGTCGCGAATGCACTGAGGTCGCTGTCGGCAAACGACAGCACGACCAGGTCAGCCGGGGCCTGGCCGAGGTCTTCGGCGGCCGTCGCTTCCTCAAGTCCATGTCGTTCCCGCAGCAGGATGTGCATGCGTTACCCCGTCAGCGCGGCGGTAATCGCGTCGCGGTCGAAGCCACGTTCGCCGATCACGACGATGCGCGAGAGCCGGGGCTCGTCCGCGCGCCAGGCACGATCGAACTGGGCTCGCACCCGCGTTCCCACGCCCTGCACCAGCAGCCGCATCGGCTTGCCGGCGATGGCGACGTAGCCTTTGGCCCGCAGCACGTTATGGTCGCGCGCGATCGCCTCGATCCGGGCGACGATACTTTCGGCCGTCGCTTCGGCCGGCAAAGTCACCACGATGGTCTCGAAGTCGTCATGATCATGGTCGTCGTGATCCTCGTGATGGCTCGGCCGCGCGTCGAGATCGTCTTCGGCCGCGGCCCCAAGCCCGAGCACGACGCGTGGGTCGATGCGTCCTTCGGTGACGTCGAGCACCGGAATGCTGCGCGGCGCTTCCGCCAGCACGGTGCTGCGTGCCGCGGCAAGCTTGCCGGCATCGACCAGATCGGCCTTGTTGAGGATTACGATGTCGGCGCAGGCGACCTGGTCCTCGAACACTTCGCCCAACGGCGTGTCGTGATCGATGCTCTCGTCGGCAACCCGCTGCCGTGCGATCGCCGCGAGATCGGGCGCGAAACGGCCGTCGGCGACGGCTTCGGCGTCGGCCACCGCGATCACGCCGTCAACGGTGATACGGGATCGCAGATCCGGCCATTCGAACGCTTTCAACAGCGGTTTCGGCAGCGCCAGCCCGGAGGTCTCGATCAGGATGTGATCGGGCGGCTGCGGCCGCGCCAGCAGCGCTTCGATGGTCGGCACGAAGTCGTCGGCGACGGTGCAGCACAGGCAGCCGTTGGTGAGTTCGACGATGGCGTCCTCGGGGCAGTTGGCGTCGGCGCAGCCCTTCAGGATATCGCCGTCGATGCCGAGGTCGCCGAATTCGTTGACCAGGATCGCCAGCCGGCGGCCCTGCGGATTCTGCATCAGGTGGCGAACCAGCGTGGTCTTTCCCGCGCCGAGGAAGCCGGTGATGATGGTGACGGGTACTTTTTCAAAGGACATGCGACGTTCCTAAACCGGCTTGCGAGATGGAGGGATGCGGGCGATCACACCCTTGCGGAAGATCGTCGGTCGCTCCCGCCACGGCACCAGGCCGTCGTCGGCGTCAGCGTAACGCGAGGCGCCGGCGAGCAGATCATCGACGCAAGCCTGATCGAGATCGCCATAGATGTAGCTCCAGCGTCCGGGTCCGGTGAGGGCGACGCTGCAGCCGCGATTGCAATTTGAAAGGCACTCGGCCTCGACGATGCGAACGTGCCGCAAATCGTCCCGACCGCGCCGCGTCTCGGCGAGCGCGTCATGCAGCCGGCGACCGGCCCTGGGTTCGGTGTCGCGATCTTCGCCGGCGAGGCAGGTGACGCAGACGTAGAGCGTCACCGCCGTTTCCGGGGATTCGGAGACCGCCTCTTCAAGGAGAGCTTCCGGCGCAGATTGGTCCATAGCAAAGCCCGTCAATGGATGGCGACCGCCGAAGCGGCAACCAGACAAGCGGCGAGCGGACCTGCACTCCGTTCGACCAACCTTCTCACTCCGAGACGCCCCGCCCGGAATGGCGATATGGCAGGCGACGGCAGGTTTCCTGGCTCACGGGTCATCGCCGTCACCACCTTCCCGGGCAAACCCAGTGGCTTTTGGTGCAGGCTTTCCGCTCACAGTTGCGGGGGCAGCTCCGGCTTCGCTTGAGACCTGAGGAACTTCCCCAGATCGCCTGCGCCCGGTATTCCCTCTTAATCCGGTCCGAAGACAAGACACCGTCGGCTAGGGACTCAATCAGACGGAAACGTCGTCGAGTTCAATCCCTCTGGGAACTCCCCGGGCCGACCTGGCCGGTTGCCGAGAGGGTACCGATATGGTCCTGTCGCCGCCCACCAGATGATACCGCAGGACACCATGAGCGAAATCGACACCGACGAGGCCGAACGCCACCGCGCCAAGATGGTCAAACGCAAGGCGGTCCAGGATGCCGAAGAGGCGTCGAAGACCATCGCCAAGGGCCTGCTGATGGTCAACACCGGGCCAGGCAAGGGCAAGTCGACCGCGGCCTTCGGCCTCGCCTTGCGTGCGCTCGGCCATGGCTGGCGCGTCGGCGTCGTACAGTTCATCAAGGGACGAACCACCGGCGAGCAGACCGCGCTGGAATCGTTCGGCGAGCGCGTGAGCTGGCATACCGCCGGCGAGGGCTTTACCTGGGAAACCCAGGACAAGGCGCGCGATATCGCCGCCTGCCAGCGCGCCTGGGAGATCGCGCGCGGCTTGATGAATGATCCGACCATCGGCCTCGTGGTGCTCGACGAACTCAACATCGCGCTGCGCTACGATTATTTGCCGCTCGACGAGGTGGTGGCGCAGCTCACGTCGCGGCGCAGCGACCTGCATGTGATCGTGACCGGCCGTAACGCCAAGCCGGCGCTGATCGAGGCCGCCGACCTCGTCACCGAGATGGGCGCGGTCAAGCATCATTTTTCCGCCGGCGTGAAAACCCAGGCCGGCATCGAATTCTGATGACCGCGCGCGCGCTGATGTTCCAGGGGACCGGTTCTGACGTCGGCAAGTCGCTGATCGTCGCCGGTCTGTGCCGACTGCTGGCCAATCGCGGACTCAAGGTACGTCCGTTCAAGCCGCAGAACATGTCGAACAATGCCGCGGTGACCGCGGACGGCGGCGAGATCGGGCGTGCCCAGGCGCTGCAGGCCCGTGCCGCCCGCGTGCCGCCGTCGGTCGACATGAATCCGGTGCTGCTGAAGCCGCAAAGCGAGGTGGGCGCGCAGATCGTGGTGCAAGGACGCGTGTTCGGCAACGCGCGGGCGCGCGAATACCAGTCGCGCAAACCGGAGCTGATGCCCTACGTGCTCGACAGCTTTGCCAGGATGCGCGCGCAATCCGACATCGTGCTGGTCGAGGGCGCGGGCTCGGCGTCGGAAGTGAATCTACGCGCTAATGATATTGCCAATATGGGGTTTGCCCGCGCCGTCGATGCGCCGGTGATACTGATCGGCGACATCGACCGCGGCGGGGTGATCGCGAGCCTGTGCGGCACCGCCGCCGTGGTCGATCCGGGTGACGCGGAATTGATCGCGGGCTTTATCGTCAACAAGATGCGCGGCGATCCCTCATTGTTTGCAAACGGCATGGCGTTCGTGACCGAGCGCACCGGCTGGGCCGCGATCGGCCTGGTGCCGCATTTTGCCGACGCGCACCGGCTGCCGGCCGAAGATGTCCTCGGCCTCGAGGCGTCGCATGCGGCCGCGCCTGATACGGCCGGACGTCGCGTGCGCGTTGTGGTGCCGGTGCTGCCGCATATTGCCAATTTCGACGATCTCGATCCGTTGCGGCTCGAACCCGGCGTCGAGCTTGTGCTGCTGCGCCACGGCGCGCCGCTGCCGGTCGATACCGATCTGGTCATTTTGCCTGGCTCCAAGGCCACGATTGCGGATCTGGCGGCGATGCGGGCGCTTGGCTGGGATGTCGACATCGTCGCGCATGCCCGCCGCGGCGGCCGCGTGCTGGGCCTGTGCGGCGGCTATCAGATGCTGGGACGCGAGGTCAGCGATCCCGACGGCATCGAAGGTCCGCCGGGCACGGCCGCTGGTCTCGGGCTGATCGAGGTGACGACGGAGCTGAGCGGCGACAAGTCGCTGCTCGCCGTTAAAGGCCGCACCATTGCCGACGAGGTGGCGGTCGCGGGCTATGAGATGCATATCGGCCGTACCGTCGGTGCCGGCACGACGCGGCCCCTGCTGCGGCTTGAGGATGGGCGGCCGGATGGTGCAGTCTCGTCCGACGGCCGCGTTGCCGGCACCTATCTGCACGGGTTTTTCGCCGGCGATGCGCAGCGCGCGGCGTGGCTTGCCCGGCTCGGCGCCCCCGCAAGTTCGCTCGGTTACGAGGCACTTGTCGAACAGACGCTCGACGCGCTCGCCGCACATCTTGAAACGCATCTCGACGTCGAGAGATTGCTCAGCCTGGCGCGCTGAGGCGCGCGCTGTCAGCCACGCAGCAAAGCCACGATGACGCCGAGCCCCGCGACCACCGTCAGCGCGCCGCCGAAGGCAACGCGGTAGATCATCAGCGCACGATCAATATCGCTTGGCGTTGCCTCGGCCCGGCCATCGCCCATCCAGTGATCGTCGACCACGACTCCGCCGTAGCTGCGCGGGCCGGCGAGCCGCAGGCCGAGCGCGCCGGCCATGGCGGCTTCCGGCCAGCCCGCATTGGGCGAGCGGTGGTGCCGCGCATCGCGGCGATAGGCACGCCATGCCGACGACGCCGACGCGCCCGGCACGACGGCGGCGGCGGCGATGAACATCAACCCGGTCAGCCGCGACGCCGGCAGGTTGACGAGATCGTCGAGCCGCGCCGCCGCCCAACCGAACGCGCGGTGTCGCTCGGTCAGATGCCCGATCATGCTGTCGGCGGTATTGATCGCCTTGTAGCCGATCATGCCGGGCAAACCGCCGATGAGATACCACAGCGCCGGCGCGGTCACGCCGTCGGATGCGTTTTCGGCAAGGCTCTCGATCGCGGCACGGCAGATCGCGGCTTCGTCAAGCGTCTCGGGATCGCGGCCGACGATCTGAGAAATGCTGTGCCGTGCACCGGTCACTCCTTCGGCGCGGAGCGCGGTCGCGACCGCACGCACGTGCTGATCCAAATTGCCGCCGGCGATCAGCGCTGCGACGATCAGGACCGCCAGCGCCGGTCCGAGATACGGGATGGCTCCCGCGGCCAGTTCCAGTACAACGCCGGCGCCGAGGCTTGCGGCGAGCAGCAGCAGGACCGTCGCGACGCCGGCGAAGCGGCGGGTGGCAAACGAATAGTCCGGCCGGTTGAGGGCGGAATCGAGCGCGGCGATCATCGCGCCGATCCAGGAAACGGGATGCCCGATTGCGCGAAACACCGGGGCGGGATAGGCCAGCACGGCTTCGATGCCGCAGGCGACGATCAGGATCAGGACGCGGGCGGTCGGGTCGAACATGGATTGCAACATGCGCTTGCGGGATGAGATCGGGAAGTCGGCGGCCGCTTTGCGGATCCATGGCGGCCGGATCGATGTCGCGGCGCGCCTCTATCCGACGGCGCCGCGACCATGGATCGATTTGTCGACCGGGATCAATCCCATCCCCTGGCCGGTGCCGGCTATCCCGCTTGCCCGCTATCAGCGGCTGCCTCTGGCAGAGGAGATCGCCAGGCTGACGGCGGCTGCGGCCGAGGCCTACGGGCTGCCGGCGCACGCCGGGATCGTGCCGGTACCCGGCAGCGAGATCGCGCTCCGGCTGCTGCCGCGGGTGATCGGCGCGGGTCGCGTCGGCATTCTGGCGCCGACCTACGGCTCGCACGCCGCGGCCTGGCATGACGCCGGTGCAGAGGTGCACGAAATCGCCGCGCTGCCGGACCCAAAGTCGCACGAGCTTGCGACCCTCATCCTGGTCAATCCCAACAATCCCGACGGCCGCACGATCGCGCGCGCGGAACTCACCCATTTCGCGCAAGCCTGGACGGCCACCGGCCGGCGGCTGATCGTCGACGAAGCCTTTGCCGACGTGCGCGCCGATGTATCGCTGCTGACGCTAGCCGAATGGCCCGCCGGCGTCGTCGTGCTGCGATCGCTCGGCAAGTTCTTCGGGCTCGCGGGGCTGCGCGTAGGTTTTATTGTCGCCGGCGAACCCGATATTTCAAGCTGGCGCCGGCTGCTCGGCGACTGGCCGGTGTCCGGACCGGCCTGCGAAATCGCGACATCGGCGCTACGGGATGCCGCCTGGATCGCGGCGACGCGGGCGCGACTCTCGGCCGACCGGCAAAGGCTCGACGAAGTCCTCGGCCGTGCCGGTCTGCGTGCGCTTGGCGGTACCGATCTGTTCGGCCTGTTCGAAGTCGCCGCCGATATCGACCTGCTCGACCATTTCGCGCGTGCGGGGATCCTGATCCGGGGCTATGCCACCGAACCCCGGCACTGTCGCTTTGGCCTTCCGGCCGATGAAGCTGCATGGCAACGGCTCGAGGCCGCCTGCGTTGGTCTCTCGGTCTAGCCCGCATCGGCTCGCACTTGTTGTGCGGCCTCTTCGCCGGCAAGTCGCCCGAACACGGTCGAAAGCGCAACGCCCAGCCCCGCGAGATAACCATCGCCGAGCACGTTTGCCGCCATGATCATGCCGGCTGCGAAGACGTTCCTCGCGGGCCGCCCATCGTAGTTCATCACCCGCATGTGATCGTCGACCGCCACGCCAAAATGCGTGAACGTCACGCCCGGCCGTATCGGATAGGCCGCAAACGGTGGCGCGGTCAGCGCGACCGCGGCGCGCGATTTCGGCGGCGTCAGCCCGGTCGTGCGGCGCTCGATGACCGGCACATCGCCTCCGGGCGTAGCGGCGTTGAAATCCGCAATCGTCCTCTGCAGGGCTGCCGGATCGAGGCCGAGCTTTGTCGCGAGCGCAGCGATGCTTTCGGCCCGGATCGGTTGAAGCGCCGTCGGCAAGGCGCGCGCAAAACCCTGTGCATCCAGAATCAGATAGGCGATCTGGCCGGGGCAGTCGGCGACGCGCGCGCCCCAGCGGGCGAAATGCGTCTTGCGGGCATCCGCGCCTTCGTCATGAAACCGCTGGCCGTCGCGGTCGACGACGACGCCGTGCGGGATCGCGGTGATGCGGGTGACGATGCCGCCGTCGAATTTGGGTCCGCGGGCGTCGACCGCGACCATGTGCGCGCGCGCGGCGTCGCCGATGGGTTTCGCGCCGGCGTCGAGCAGCAGGCGCAGGACCGCACCCGTGGCGTAAGGCGTGCCGCGGATCATGAAATTGTCGGCGGCGACGCCAAAATCCTCGCGCAGCCAGTCGAGATTGGCCTGATGGCCCCCCGTGCAAGCCACGAGTGTCCTCGCCGTGGCACGCTCGATCTTGCCGCCATGCATGATGTCGGCGGCGCAGTCACGATCGTCGCCGAAGGCAAGCGCGACGATTTCGCTGTCGTAGTCGATCCTCACGCCGAGCTTCAGCGCGGTGGCGTAGAGCGCGTTGATCATCGCCTTGCCGCCCCCGAGGAAGAAAGCCGTGCGCCTTGAATAGGGCATGGCGCCCTTGGCGGGATCCTGCAGGCGTACACCATTGTCGCCGAGCCATTGCGCGATCGTGGCGGAGCCGCGGATCAGGATGCGCGCCAGCCGCTCGTCGCTTGCGCCGCCGGTGACCCGCACGAGATCCTTTGCGAAGGCATCCTCGGCATAGGTATCCGGCACGTACCATCGCGGCCCGTCATGCATCAGGCGGAAATTGCGTGCGTGACGGGTGTTGCCGCCGCGCAGGGTCGCCGGCGCCTGCTCCACCAGACGCACCGCGGCGCCGTTGCGGCGCGCGGCGATCGCGGCGCACAGCGCGGCGCTGCCGCCGCCGACCACAAGGACGTCTTGTATCTCTGGGGTTGCCGCTTCGCTCATGGTCTCCCTGCGGTCGGCGATCCCGTCCGCGCTTGCGTGGTGAGCTGTATCATGCTCTCGTATTTTCGTCTTTCGGTGCCTCGCAAGAGGTGAAACGGGAATGCGGTGCGTCGGCTTCGACCGGCCATGCCGCGGCTGCCCCCGCAACTGTAGGCGGATCGTCCGCGATCGATGACGTCACTGAACGCCGCCAGGCGTCTTCGGGAAGACGATCGAGGACATCGTCCGCGAGCCAGGAGACCGGCCGCAAGATACCGATATCAACTCGTTCGACGGTGGGTCGAAGAGAGGCACCATGCACACCAGGGTTTCCGACTTTACTTCCGTTGCGCTGAACGATCGACTGATCGAACCGGTCGACCGGTCGCTCGAACCGCAACTTCGCGCCCGCATCGACGGCAAGGCGAAGCCGCTGGGTGCGCTCGGGCGCCTGGAGGATCTCGCCGTCCAGCTCGGCTTGATCTGGCATCCGCTGATGCCGCGCACCGAGCGCGCGACCGTATTCGTGTTCGCCGCCGATCACGGCATCGTCGTCGAAGGCGTTTCGCTCTATCCGGCGGAGGTCACGCGCGCGATGGTCGCGACCTATCTCGCCGGCCGCGCCGGCGTCAACGTGCTCGCGAGGGCCTCGAACGTCGAGGTACAGGTCATCGATTCCGGCGTCGACGCCGAGATTCCCGCTCATCCGCGATTGATCGATGCCAAGATCCGGCGTGGCAGCCGTAACGCGGCACGCGAGGCGGCGCTGACCTCGCAGGAGGCCCGCGATGGCCTGGCGCGCGGCGCGTCGATCGTCGCGGCCTCGATTGCAGCGGGCACCGATATGGTGGCGATCGGCGAAATGGGTATCGGCAATACGACGTCGGCGGCGCTCTTGATGCACCGCCTCGCGCCGGCGCCGCTCGCCGACTGCGTCGGCGCGGGCACCGGGCTCGATGCCGCCGGGATCGCACGCAAGCTCGCGGTCGCCGAACGCGCCGCCTCGCGCAGCGATGCGGTATCGCCGCTCGACGTTTTGACCGAATTCGGCGGCTACGAGATCGCGATGATGGCCGGCGCCGTGCTTGCAAGCGCCGAGCGCCGTCGCCCGGTGATCGTCGACGGTTTCATCGCCGCGGCGGCCGCGCTGGTCGCGGTGCGGCTGCAACCGGCGGCGCGCGACTACTGCGTGTTTTCGCATCGGTCCGCCGAGCGTGGTCACGACCTGTTGCTCGCGGCGCTCGACGCCACACCCTGTCTCGATCTCGGCTTGCGACTCGGCGAGGGTACCGGGGCGGTGCTGGCGGTGCCGCTGCTGCGGGCGGCCGCCGGCATCCTGACCGAGATGGCGGACCTTTCTGACGTGCTGTCCGGCACGCTGGAGCCTTGGGCAGATCGCCGGCATGGCTGACCTGATTTTCCTCACCGGGCCGACGCGGAGCGGCAAAAGCCGCCGTGCGGTCGAGATCGCACGCGGCTGGGGCGACGACGTCGTGTTCGTTGCGACCTACCGCGCCGATCCCGACGATGCTGAAATGGCCGAGCGGGTGCGCCGGCACCGCGGCGAACGCAAGGCAACATGGCGCACGCTGGAAGCGCCCACCGATATCGTGCAAGCAATGGCCGACCTGCGGCCCGAGCCGTCGGGCGCGGTGATCGACAGTATCGCACTGTGGCTGGGCGATCGTTTCGATCATGACGACGGGAGCTTGATCGGTGCGTGGGAGCGTCAACTCGACGGCTTTCGCGCGGCGCCATATCCGGTGGTCGTGGTTGGCGACGAGGTTGGCTGGGGGCCGGTGCCGATGGACAGGGGACTGCGCCGGTTTCGCGATCTCGCGGGTCTGCTTGGTCAGCGCACCGCAGCCCGGGCCACGGAAGCCTGGCTGATGGTCGCCGGTTGCGGCGTGCAACTGAAATGATCGGCAGCGAAAACCGATCGAAGATGATCGCGGGCCTGCGGAGCTGGGTTGACGATTTCGGTCTGGCTGTCTCCCTGCTGACGCGGGTGCCGATGCCGCATCCGGAAGGTTTCGTCCCCGAGGTCCTGGCGCGCGCCCAGCGCGCGTTCCCGCTGGTCGGCGCGCTGGTCGGCGTCGCCGTCGGCCTCGTTGACCGATCCTTGCTGGCGATGGGCGTTCCTGCGCTGGCCGCGGCGGCGCTCGCGCTCGGCGCTGGCGCCGCATTGACCGGTGCATTGCACGAGGACGGCCTTGCCGACGTCGGCGACGGGTTCGGCGGCGGTCGCGACCGGGCCGCAAAACTTTCCATCATGCGCGACAGCCG
This sequence comes from uncultured Alphaproteobacteria bacterium, assembly GCA_963756215.1. Lineage (GTDB taxonomy): Bacteria > Pseudomonadota > Alphaproteobacteria > Rhizobiales > Xanthobacteraceae > Bradyrhizobium. The sequence goes on from CAVWMY010000013.1 coordinate 862,922, forward strand.
GCTCGGTACTTACGGCGCGATCGTTCTATTGGTCGGCTTTTCGACGCGGCTGTCGGCGCTGGCGAGTTTGCCGGTCGCCGCCATCCTCCCCGGGCTGATCGCGGCGCATGCGCTGGCGCGCGCGGCGATTCCCGTGCTCGCGGTGGGCATGCCGTTTGCGCGCGATGACGGGCTCGGCAAATCGGCGGGACGCCCCGCAACGTCGGATGCCGTTGCGGCGGTCGCGATCGCGGTGGTGATTGCATCGCTATGTCTGCCGGCGAAGACGGCCCTGCTGGCGGCATTGCTGACGGTCGTCGCGACCGCAGCGATGGCGATGCTGACGTGGCGGCAGATCGGCGGCGTGACCGGCGACGTGTTTGGCGCGACCGAGCAGGTCGTCGAAACCGCCCTGCTGGTCCTGCTCGCCGCACGGCTGTCGTGAGCGCGCTGCCATGAGCGCAGAGTGCCGCCTTTGGCTGATCCGGCACGCGCCGGTGCCGGGACCGAAGGGCGTGATCCACGACTCCGATGCGGCCGCCGACGTCAGCGATGACACCGCATTCGCGGCGTTGCGCGCGAAATTGCCGGCGCAGGCCGCCGTGTTCGCGAGCCCCAGTACCCGAACGCTGCAGACCGCGGCGGCGCTCGGGTTGCATCCCGTCGCCGAGCCTAATTTCCGCGAACAGGATTTCGGCAAATGGACGGGACGCCGGCATGATGATCTCGCCCGCGAACCCGGGACGGCGTATCGTGATTTCTGGGAGGCGCCCGCGAACAGCCGGCCGCCGAACGGTGAAAGTTTTATTGAGCAGGTGACGCGTTTCCGCGACGGCCTGGCGGGGCTGCCGCCGGGTGATGTCATATTGGTGGTGCATTCCGGTACGATACGCGCGGCGCTGGCGGTCGCGCTTGAGATCGCGCCGGATCAGGCGCTGCGCTTTGCGATCGATCCGCTGTCGCTGACCCGGATCGATCGATTGACCAACGGATGGCGAATTGTCGGCGTCAACCGTTGAAAACCTTGGAGAGACGGATGCGCAGGATTTTCGTCATCGGTATCGGCGTCGGCGATCCCGATCACATGACGATGCAGGCGATCAAGGCCCTCAATCAGGTCGATGTTTTTTTCATTCCCGACAAGGGCAGCGAAAAAGCCGCCTTGCGTGAGCTGCGGACCACGATCTGCCGGCGCTTCATCGACGGCGCTCGCTACCGCACCGTCGACGTCGTCATTCCCGCACGCGCGACCGATGGCGACTATCTCGACGGTGTCGACGATTGGCATGCCCGCCTTGCCGACATCTATGGCGGATTGTTCGCGCGCGAGCTCGGTGAAAACCAAGTCGGCGCGCTCCTGGTCTGGGGCGATCCCGCGATCTACGACAGCACGCTTCGCATCATCGAACGGCTGCGCGCCAAAGGCCTCTGCGCTCGAATTCGAGGTTATCCCCGGAATCAGCGCCGTGCAGGTGCTGGCGGCCAGGCACCGCATCGCGCTGAACCAGATCGGCGAAAGCGTGCTCCTGACCACCGGGCGCAAGCTCGCCGCCGGTTTCCCGAGAGACGTCGGCAGCGTGGTGGTATTGCTCGACGGCGCGCAGACCTTCGCGACGTTGAGCGAGCCGGATCTCGAAATCTTCTGGGGAGCCTATCTTGGAACCGAACACGAGATCCTGCTTTCGGGCCGTCTCGCGGAGGTCAAGCACGAGATCGAGGCGACGCGCAGGCGTGCCCGCGACCGGCACGGCTGGATCATGGACACCTATTTGTTGCGCAAATCCGCTCCCGGCCGCTGAAAGGCATGACCATGCAATCCAATGACATCCAGGCCGATGCCGAGTTTTCCGCAACCGAACGGGATGCCGTCTACAAAACCATCTTCAAGCGCCGCGACGTTCGCGGGCAATTCCTGCCGGACCCGATTCCCGATGCAGTGTTGGCGCGCCTGCTCCGGGCGGCGCACCACGCACCGTCGGTCGGCTTCATGCAACCCTGGGATTTTATCGTCGTCAGGGACCTCGCTGTCAGGCAGCAGGTGCGTAATGCCTTCGAGATCGCCAACATCGAAGCCGCCGAGATGTTCGAGGACGACAGGCAGAAGTCCTATCGCCGCCTCAAGCTGCAGGGAATCGTCGAGGCGCCGATCGGAATCTGCGTCACCTGCGACCGCAGCCGGACCGGCAAGGTCGTGCTCGGGCGAACCCATCAGGCCGACATGGATCTCTATAGCGCCGTCTGCGCGGTGCAGAATCTCTGGCTTGCCGCGCGCGCGGAGAATATCGGCGCCGGCTGGGTGAGCATCATCAAGCCCGACGATTTGCGCGCGGCGCTCGGCATTCCGTCGTCGATCCAGCCGATCGCCTATCTTTGCGTGGGCTATGTCTCGCATTTTTTTCAGAAGCCGGATCTGGAAGCCACCGGCTGGCTGCCGCGCACGCCGCTGTCCGACGCGGTCTGGATCGACCGTTGGCATGAGCGCGACAACTCGGATCCGCTGTTCGAAAGCCTCTGATATCCGTTGCCGTCGCGCGCTATACGCCAGTGGTCGTGAAGATCACGTCTACCCAGTAATTGGTGGCGTTGAACGTATTGGTGGGAAAGCTGCTGCCGGTGCCGTAGACATAGACACCGTTACCGCCGCTGCCCGCACTGCTCGGTGCGGTGAGAACCCCGCTGACAACGCTGGTGGCGAAATAATTGCTGTCCGCCGAGTAGAAGCCGTCGGTGTGGTAGGACGCGACATAGATCGTGTCGGCGGTCAGCGTCACCGGCGCTACGAAATTCACCGTCTGCCAGCCACTCGCGGTCTCCATGGCGGATGTCGCCGTGGCAAGTAGGGTGCCCGTCGAAGTCCAGAGATTGACGGTATGCGTACCGGTGTTGTCCGGTCCCTTGTAGAACAGGATCCCAAGAATCTGACCGGCGGTCGAGGTTTCGAATTTGACCCCCAATTCCACAGGATTGGTATCGTCCACGCTGATGATTGCCGGCGTCGTCCCGGCCGGGAACAGGCTGACGGTGCTGGACGCGACGACGGTCAACGAGACCGTGGCCGAGGCCGAGCCTCCATGGCCGTTGGTGATCGTGTAGATGAAGCTGGCGGCCCCGAGATAGCCGGTCGTGGGCGTAAAGCTGATCACCTGCGTGGTCGCGTCGTAGCTGACCGTGCCGTTGACCGGGTTGCTCACCCCGGAAATCGAAATCGCGAAACCGTTCGGATCGGAGTCGTTGGCCAGAACCGCCGCGGCCGGGATGGCGAGCACGGTATTCTGCGGTGTCGTAAAGCCGCTGTCGTCGTTTGCGACAGGGGGCAGGGTTCCGGCGCCGGTGGGATTGAAGATCACATCGACCCAGTAGTTGCTGGCGCTGAAGCTGCTCGTCGGGAAGCCGCTGCCGGCGCCATAGGCGAAGACGCCGTTGCCGCCGCTGTTGGCGTTGCTCGGCGCGGTCAGCACTCCGCTCACGTGGTCGGTCGTGAAATAATTGTCGTCCGCGGAGTAGAAGCCGGCGGTGTGATAGGAGGCGATATAGATCGTGTTGGCGGTCAGAGTCACCGGCGTTGCGAGAGTGACGGTCTGCCATCCGCTCGCGGTTTCATCGGCAGAGGTTGCGCTGGCCAGCAGAGTGCCCGTCGAACTCCAGAAGTTGACGACATGCGTTCCGGTGTTCTGCGGGCCTTTGTAGAACATGATTCCGAGGATTTGGCCGGCGACCGATGCCTCGAACTTGACACCCAACTCGACCGCATTGGAATCGTCCACGGTGATGTTCGCCGGCGTCGTTCCACTCGGGAAAAGACTGACAACGCCGGCGGGAGTGACGGTCAATGAGACGGTTGCCGAGGCGGTGCCCCCGTGACCGTTGGTGATCGCGTAGTTGAAGCTTGCCGGACCGAAATAGCCATTTGTGGGTGCAAAGGTGGCCACTTGCGTGGCCGCATTGTAGGTGACCGTTCCATTGACCGGGCTGCTGACGCCGGTGACCGACAGCGTGTAGCCGTTGGGGTCGGTGTCATTGGCGAGAATCGCCGAGGCCGGAATCGGCAAAGCCGTATTCTGCAGCGTCGAAAAGCCGCTGTCGTTGTTGGCCACGGGAGGCAGATTTCCGGCGCCACCGGCGCGATTGAGCACCAGGTCGACCCAGTAGTTGCTGTTCAAGCTCGAATTGGCGGGGAACGCGCTCGTCAATCCGTAGGTGAACACGCCGTTGGCACCGTTTCCGGGAGCCACGAGCGCGCCGACGGTACGGGTGCTGAAGAAATAGTTCAGGTCGGCCGAATAAAAGCCGGATGCGGTATGGTACGACGCGACATAAGTCGTACCCGCGGTGACGGGAACGGGGGTCACGAAATTGGCCTGCTGCCACCCGTTCGCGGTCTCGCCGGTGAATGCCGCTGTCGCCAGCAGCGTACCGTCGGCGGCCCAGAAATTGCCGGTATGCGGTCCAGTGTTCTGGACATCCTTGTAGAAGCGGATGCCGCTGACAGTGCCGGCGGCGCCGATCGTCAAATGCACACCGAGTTCGACGGCACTCGGATCGTTGGCGAGAATGGCAAATGGCTGGTCTGCGGGTGTAAACAAACCGACCGCTGCGGCGGGCGTGACCGTCACGGTGACACCGGCGGCCGGTGACTCCATGTTGAGGCTGTCATCGACCGCACGGGACTTGATAGTGAACGTGCCCGAGAGCAACGGCCACCAGGTGTAGGTCCAGCTTGTCGTACCGGTTGCGGGATGCCACGTCGTTCCGCCATCGGTCGAGACTTCGACGACGGCGACCAGTCCACCGCTATCGCTCGCGGAGCCCGAAATCGTGACCGGCTGCTGCTGCACCAGGTTGGCGCCCGCCGTGGGCGTGGAAATGATCGAAACCGGCGGCGTGTGGTCGGTCGAGGCGCTCGCTGCGACCAGGTTCGTTTGCAGGGTCCCTGGCTGGACGCCCATATCCGCAAACAGGTTGACCATGGCCTGCTGCACGTTTGGATCTTCAGGCGTCGGCACCACAGGATTCGGATCGTCGTTGACTTCGTCGTGCGTCGTGTCGAGACCGAACGACAGGAACACGGTTCCGGTGCCGAACACGATGGCGCCGCTCGGTGCACGGTACAAAGTGAGATTGTGGGTCGCGGTCCCGTCGCCGGTGGTGTTTCCGTAGTCGAGCAGATAGGACTCCACGTCGATCGTGGTCGATGACACCGTGATCAATCCGCCGGGCCGGAAGCCGTTGTCCGGCGCTTCGTCCCATTCGTAACCGAGCATGCCGGAGGCCAGTTCGTTGGTCGTCCCGGCGTGAACGGCGGTGTTTCGCCAGAACCTGAATTGCGCGAGGTTGGATGGAACGGTGATGGTGTCGCCGCGATAGGAATCGACCTGGAAGATCGTTCCGGTCAGCGCATTTTCCGGACGCCCGCCATCGGAAGGTGGGCTGAAGCTCGGATCGCGCCAGGTCCCGGTCCAGATGGGGGTTGGATCAATCTTGGCGCTCGCGTGGGTTTCCTTGTAGCAGACCTGGATGCGGTTGGGCGTGCCGTTGCTGTCGGCTTCCCATCGCGTCTTCCAGTATACTTCGTTGCCGCTCATGAAGATGAGATGGACGCCGGCGTCACGCGCGGCCTCCACGTTGGTGCGCAGATCGCCGGACCAGTATTCGTCGTGCCCGACCGACATGAACACTTTGTAGTTCGTCAGCGGTACGTTGCCCGGTTCGGCATCGATGCAGGCGATGTAGGTGACGTCAAATCCGTTTCGCTCCAGCCAGCGGATGGCGGCGTATTCGCCGCTGAACACAAAATCCTGCGGACCCGCAAACGTCCCGATTCCGTCGCGCGTGGCGAAGGGGCGGTTGTAGCTGACCTTGTAGGCGCGCCCGTCGGGGCTCGCCGTCGCGTTGCCTCCGTACAGATTGGCCCCGCCCCAGCCATTGTAGGCATGCCAGGTCGTATCCGAGGTCTTGAAGACGATGTCCCGATTCGTGCCGTCGTTGCGGACGACAAAGACAATGTGACTTTCGCCCTCGATTGCATCCTGGCGTGTCAGCTTTGCGATATAGACGCCCGAGACGGCGGTGGAGGGCACGGTCCAGGTGGTGGTCACGCTCCAGTCGGCCGCGTCGTACAGGCCGATCGTGGGATCGCCGCCGACCGGCGGCTGGACCGACGCCGTGTTTTGCAGAATCGTCGTGACGAAACAAGCTCCCAGGCCGCCATAATATCCGAGGCGGTAGATATCGATTCTATAATCGGTCGAATCGGTATTGATCTTGAAGCCGATGGAGCTTCCCGCGTTGACGCTGATGCTGGCGGCAAATCCCTCGATGTTGGTGGAAGACGGTCCGTCGATATCCCATATGTCTTGAGCCGTGCCTGTTTTTTGGTTTTCAACGACGATAGGATTTGATGCCATCTTTTCCAACCTTGACCCGCCGTGTAACGTGTTTTGTAGCACCTACTACCTGAGGATTAACTTACCTTTTATGATGTAGGTCACAGCGCGAGAGCCCGGATTGATTGGCGTGGTTGGTCCTGTCGGGTCGGCCAGTAATGCAGGGAGGACACTTGTGATGGTGCAACAGCAACAGAAACAGCCCGCCTTTACCGAAGGTAAAGTCTGGTTATATCGGGGCTATCAGGTGACACATGCGCGCGATGGAAGAACACTGGAGGTGCGCAAGGGACGCGGTCCAGTGTTACAAAATGTTTCCAAGCCGGTCACATACAAGGATCTGACTGCCGCCATCGACAAACTCCGAGCATCTTCACATTGACGTGATTGACGCGCAAAAACTTGAAGTCGTGATCGACCACGCGAGCCCGGTGTCGGCGCTTCTGACCCAACCCTCGCGGGCTAAGGCGTGTTTCGTGTTCGCCCATGGCGCGGGTGCGGGGATGACGCATCCTTTCATGGAGTGCGTTGCAAGCGGGCTCGCCGAGCGTGGCGTCGCGACGCTGCGCTATCAATTTCCTTATATGGAGAAGGGCAGCCGGCGCCCCGACTCGCCGGCCGTGGCGCAAGCGGCGGTCCGCGCCGCGGTGGCGGAAGCCGCGCGCCGTTGTCCGGAACTCCTGCTGATCGCGGGAGGAAAATCGTTCGGCGGCCGCATGACCTCGCAGGCGCAGGCTGCGGCGCCGTTGCCCGGCGTGGCGGGCCTCGCGTTCTTCGGTTTTCCTTTGCATCCCGCCGGCAAGCCGTCGCGCGATCGCGCCAAGCACCTTGCGGATATCCGGATCCCGATGCTGTTTCTGCAGGGCACCCGCGACAGTCTCGCGGAGATGAAATTGCTCGAACCGGTCGTGCTGGCGCTCGCGCCGTCGGCATCACTGCACGCGGTCGAGGGTGCCGATCATTCCTTCCATGTACCGGCGCGCTCGGGGCGGAAGGACAACGAGGTGATGCAAGAGATTCTGGATGCGTTCGTCGCGTGGATGGCCACGATCGGCGGTTAGCGTTTGACAGGTTGTCTCGTGCAAATGATCACGCCGGGGACTGATAGAGCCCCTTGTCCCGCGCCTGGCGAACCGCCAATCCCGCCAGCAAGTCGAGCATCGGCGTCACCAGACCGGCGGCGCGGGCGAAAGCGCCGGGCGCGCGGATCAGCGTATCGATTTCCATGGCGCGGCCGAGTTCATAGTCCTGCAGGATCGACGGCTTGTGCTCGGGCGCGGGGCCGCTGCGGGTGACGCGCTTGACCTCGGGGTAACAGCTCCGCGCGATGCTGTCGGCTTCGTCGAGCAAGCGCGGCACCACCTCGCGCAATGCAGGATCCTCCCGCACCGCGCGCGCGGTCTGCCCGGTTACCAGGCACAGCACCGACATCGACATGTTGGTCAGAAGCTTCGACCAGATCGTTTCCCTGATCTGGGAAACCGGAGGCGACTCTATCGAGGCGTCGGTCAGAACGGCCCGCAATTGCGTGATCCGTTGGCTCGCACGGTCGTCGCATTCGCCGACCAATAACCGGTTCCGATCGGGAGAAAGGTTTGCGACCACGCCGGGCACGATCACTTCATTCGATGAAAAGATCACACCGCCAATGATCCGCCGCATCGGGATCGCGGCGCGCAGCCGGCCGCCGGGATCGAGAAAGGCGAGGTCCGGCGACGTCGGGTGGTCCGCGGGCAGGCCGAGATCGTACCACCAGGGAATGCCGTTCTGGGCAAACACGATCGCGGTATCCTCGCCAAGCAGCGGCGGTAGTCCCATGGCGAGGCTGCCAAGGCCGGTTGCCTTCAACGTGCTGATGACGAGGTCCTGCCGGCCGAGCGCGGCCGGGTCGTCGGACGCCTTCACCTTTGCCGTGAATTCAGCGTCACCGACACGAAGCGTCAGGCCCTTGGCTTTCACCGCCGCCAAATGCGGTCCACGCATCACGCAGGATACCTCATGGCCGGCGTGCGCAAGCCGTGCCGCGAAATGGCTGCCGACGGCGCCGGCGCCGAAAATGCAAATCCGCATTGCTCAGCTATCCCCGTTTTCATGCCTGACCGAGTCGCAGCCAGTTTCCACGGGCTTGGCGGCTTGTGCAACATCCATGCGACGTGCAACGCCGAGCCGACCGAAAGGGATGGATCAATCCCGACCGGCCCGGCATATTGGCCGGCACAACAATCGAAAAATGCCCAGGGAGTGTCGTTCATGTCCGCCAATCCGGTATTGTGGAGCCTCGATGCGCACGGCGTTGCCACGGTCACGCTGAATCGGCCGGAGGTGAACAACGCCTATGACGCCGGCCTCATTGGTGGCGTGCTGGCCGCGATAGCTGACCTCGGCACGAAACCGCAGCTTCGCGTCGTCGTGCTCAAAGGCAACGGCAGACATTTCCAGGCCGGAGCTGACCTGAAATGGATCAACGCGGTGCGGCCTGGCTCGGTTGAAGAGAACGAGGCGGTCTCGCGCGCCACGTTCGAAGCGGTGCAGCGGCTCAACACGCTGCCGATCCCGACCGTAGCGCTGGTGCAGGGCGGCTGCTTCGGCGGCGGTACCGGGATCATCTCCGCCTGCGACGTGGTGATCGCGGCCGATAACGCGATGTTCTCGATCACGGAAGTGCGCTGGGGACTGACGGCCGCGATCATCATCCCGCAACTTTGCGATGCCATCGGCGTGCGCCAGGTCCGCCGCTATGCGCTGACCGGCGAACGCTTCGGCGCACAGGAGGCACGCCGCATCGGCCTCGTACATGAGGTGGTGCCGCTGGCGGAACTGGAATCCGCGGGCGACAAGGTCGTGGAGCAATTGCTGGCCAACGGGCCGGAAGCGCTGGCCGAGACCAAACGGCTTGCGATGGAAAGCTCGTTCGGCGGAATGAGCGTCGATCACGAGGCCTACGCGCGCCTGGTCAGGCTGCATTCGGCCAAGCGCCGGACCAAAGAGGCCTCGGAAGGTCTGGCGTCGTTTGCGGAGAAGCGCGGGGCGAAGTGGGGAGCGTAGCGCTCGTGCCGGCTCGCGGCTCATATGAGATATTACTAAATTTATCGTTCCAATCCTGTACACCGTCAAGGCTCGCACCGGGAAACTCGATTTGTCGCCTAACACCATCGAAGAACCAGCGCGTCACGTGCCGCTCTACGGCGAATATGAAATTGCCGTGCTTGGCGGTGGGCCCGCCGGCATGGCGGCTGCGGTGGCCGCGGCGCGCGCCGGGCGGCGAACGCTCTTGATCGAACGCTACGGCTTCCTCGGCGGCATGGGCACTGCGGCGGGCGTGACGAATTTCTGCGGGCTTCACGCCAATGTCCATGGCGAGATGCGTCGCGTCGTGCAGGGCATCGCCTCCGACCTGCTGGCGCGGATCGACCGGCTCGGCGGGCTTAATGCCCCGCATCTGGTGCTCGGCAAGATTCTCGCGCAAGCCTATGACACGCCGGCCTACAAGATCGCCGCCGATGAGCTGCTGGCAAGCCACAACGTCGATGTTCTCTTTCACGCGCTCGGCGCCGGCGTGGTGATGCAGGATGACAAGCGCATCCATGCACTGATGGTCGAGACCAAGGCTGGCCGCCGCGCGGTGCGCGCCGGGATATTCATCGACTGCTCCGGTGACGGCGACCTTGCAGCGTGGGCCGGCGCGCGCTTCGAAGTCGGCGATAATGCCGGCAGCATGCTGTATCCATCGATGATGTTTCGGCTCAACGGCGTCGACCCGGAACGGGCGGGCGAGGCCTGGCGCACGATCCCGGTGTTGATGGCGCAGGCGGAAGCCGCCGGCACCCATCGTTTCCCGCGCAAGGCGGCGATCGTCCGGCCGCAACGTTCGAACATCGAATGGCGAGTCAATTTCACGCAGGTTTCACGTGACGACGGCGCCGCGATCAACGGACTCGAACCAGACGATCTCACCCGCGGCGAGATCGACGGCCGTCGCCAGGCGGTCGACGCGTTCAATTTTCTGCGAACGGTACCGGGCTTCGAGAATTCCTACATCGTCGACCTGCCGCCCCAACTCGGCATTCGCGAGACTCGCCGCGTGATCGGCGGCTACATGCTGAGCGATGCGGACGTGCTCGGCTGCGCCTCCTTCGACAATTCGATCGGCGTCAACGGCTGGCCGATCGAGTCGCATGTCGCTGGCGATGTCGTCTTCAAGTTTCCGCCGATTCCGCAATCGCGAGGATTCAATGAACTGCCGTATCGCATGCTGACGCCGGAAGGCCTCGACAATCTGCTGGTGGCCGGACGCTGCGCCTCGATGACCCATGACGGTCAATCGGCTGCGCGGGTGTCCGGCGCGTGCTTTGCGATGGGCGAGGCGGCCGGAGCCGCGGCGGCGCTGGCGCTCGACGGCAACGCCGTGCCGCGCGACATTGCCGTGGACCGGCTGCAGCACCAATTGAGACATCAGGGCGCCTTTATCGGGTTGGATCAGACGGTCCCCCAAGGTCTCTAAAAGAGGCTCTCTAAAGACAAGCACGGAGAAAGTTTGATGTTGCAGGGTTATCGCGCCGGCAACGCGCGGATGGGATCACAATGGTTTGCGCTTGCGAGCCTGCTGATCACGTCTGTGCTTGCCTCGGGTGTAAACGCGCGCGCCGATGAATTGCTGAAGGCGAAAGTGGGCGTGTTGCGGTTGTCGTCGTCGGCGCCGGTGTTCATTGCACAGGACAAGGGCTATTTCCGAGAGGCCGGTCTCGAGGTCGAGCTGAAATTTTTCGATGCGGCCCAGCCGATCGCGGTTGCCACTGCGTCGGGCGATGTCGATTTCGGCGTCACCGCCTTCACGGCGGGACTTTATAACCTTGCAGGCAAGGGCACGCTGAAGGTGATCGGCGGCATGAGCCGCGAGAAAGCCGGCTATCCCCTGATCGGGTATTTCGCCAGCAACAATGCCTACGCCGCCGGTCTCAGGACGCCGAAAGACCTCGCCGGCAAGCGCATTGCCATGACCCAGGTCGGCTCGAGCTTTCACTATTCGCTCGGCCTGCTCGCGGATAAATACAAGTTCAGGCTCAGCGATGTGAAACTGTTGCCGTTGCAATCGCTGTCGAATGCCGCGGCCGCGTTGCAGGGCGAAACCGTCGACGCCGCGCTGTTGCCGGTCTCGACCGCACGCAAGCTGATGGACACCAACGGGGCGAAGCTATTAGGCTGGGTCGGCGACGAAACGCCATGGCAGCTCGGCGCGGTCTTTGCCTCTCCAAAAGCGCTGGCCGACAAGGCGCTGGTGACCAAGCTGCTCGGCGCGCTGGAGCGCGCCGACCGCGAATATCACGACACGATTTTGGCCGCGGTCACCGACGGCAAGGCGCCGATCAACGAAAAGACAAAGCCGCTCTTGGAGATCATAGCGAAATACACCAATTTGCCGATCGAGCAGGTGGTCGGCAATTGCGCCTATATCGATCCCGACGGCAAGCTGGACGTCAAGGACGTCGCAAACCAGATCAACTGGTTGCGTGAGCAGGGGTTCGTCGACAAGGGGTTCGGGGTCGATGCCATCATCGCCAGGGACTATGTGAAGCCGGATTGATCGCAGGGGATCGTGATATAGAGCTGACATGAGGCCGGGAGCGTCGTTGCGAGCGCAGCGAAGCAATCCGGGACCACCTGCGCGTTCGCGCGACCCGTTGGCTCCTGGCAATGACGATACCGGGAAAGCCACGCGTTTCGCGAACTGCACAAAGCCGAAGAGTACATGGACCTGATCGCCAACCATATCAGCCACAGCTTCGGCACGCTCGAGGTGCTCGCCGACGTGTCGTTTACGGTCGGCGCCGGCGAAGTGGTCGCAATCGTCGGTCCCTCCGGTTGCGGCAAGAGCACGCTGTTGTCGATCATCGGTGGGCTGCTGCAGCCGTGCGGCGGCGCGGCCGAATTGCGCGGCGCGCCGCCGCCGGGAAGTTTCAATCCGCTGACGTTCGTGTTTCAGGATTTTGCGTTGCTGCCATGGTCGACCGTCGAAGCCAATGTCGAGTTTCCGCTGCTGCATACCGGGCTCGAGGCGACCGAGCGCCGCGCGATCGTCGATGATGCGCTGCGCCGCACGTCGCTTTCGGATTTTAGAACCACCTATCCCAAGCAATTGTCGGGCGGCATGCGCCAGCGCGTCGGCATCGCCCGCGCGTTGGCCGTGCGGCCGGCGATCCTGTTGATGGACGAGCCGCTGTCGGCACTGGATTCGCAAACCCGCGAGCTGTTGATGGAGGATTTCATCCGGCTGCTGGCCGACGGCGCGATGGGCGCGGTCTATGTCACGCATAACCTCGAGGAGGCGGTTCGGTTGGCCGACCGCATCGTGGTGCTGTCACGGCGACCCGGTCGAGTCCGGGAAGTCGTCGGCATCCCGATGACGCGCGGCGAACGCGGCGATATCGGCGCGCGCGGCAAGTTGCTGACCGTGCAAAACGAGCTATGGGCGCTGATCCGCGAAGGCGCGATCGACGCGGAGCGGGAGGTGCAGCGTGCATGACCGAGCGGAAAAGCCCGCCGCGCCTGTGCAGATCGACCACAATGCCGATCCGCGGCCGGTTGCTTTTCGCGGCGGCGGGTTTGCACCGCGGGCGGGTCGTCACGCCGGCTGGATCGCGCTCGCGCTTGTGCTCGCGGTCTGGCAACTCGCCAGCGGCGCCGGGCTGGTCAATTCCTTGTTCCTGCCGGCGCCCACCGCGATCGCGCGCGCGATCTATCAGCTGGCGCTCAGTGGCGCGCTTTGGCACCATCTGTCCTATTCGATCATGCGGATCGGCGTGGGCTGGGTACTCGGGACCGTCGCCGGTGTGATCGTCGGTTTTGCGGTCGGGCTCTCCGGCGTGGCGCGCGGTGTCGGCATCACCTTCATCTCGGCGCTGTTTCCGATTCCCAAGATCGCGCTGCTCCCGTTGCTGATCCTGTGGCTCGGGATCGGCGAAGAGCCGAAGATCGCCACCATCGCGCTCGGCGTGTTCTTTTCGACCGCCATTTCCGTCTATAGCGGCGTCGATGCGGTGCCGCGCAACTTGATCCGGATGGCCCAGAGCTTCAACGTACCGTTCCACGCCATCGTCCGCCGGGTGATCTGGCCAGGCGCGCTGCCGTCGATCCTCGCCGGATTCCGCATCACCGCGTCGATCGCGCTGTTGCTGGTCGTGAGCGCCGAGATGATCGGTGCCGAATACGGCATCGGCGCCTTCGTGCTGCAGGCCGGCAATCTGATGCAGACCGATCAATTGCTGGCCGGCGTCGTGATCCTGTCGCTGTTCGGGCTCGCGGTCGGCAAGCTGATCAATTGGCTGGAAACGCGGCTATTGCACTGGCGGTAGTGCGAATAGTGTAATGACGTGCGTTACCATCACGCGTTGCCGCGGTCCTCGCGAAACAGGTCGAGCTTCTGCTGCACCGGGCGGTCGGAGAAGCTGAACAGCACCGAATCCGCGTCGGCCTCGTGGGTGACCCATTGCCAACTCGGCACCACGAACAGGTCGCGTGGGCCCCATTCGAAGGTCTGCTCGCCGACCCGGGTGCGTCCGCCGCCTTCGATCGCCGCGAACACAGTGGCGTCGGTCGACCGATAGCGGGCGGTCTTGAATCCCTTCGGCAGCAACTGGATGAAGGTGCCGATGGTCGGCATTGCAAAGTCGCCGGTCTCGGGATTGGAGAATTTCAGCTTCAGGCCGTGGCAGGCATCCCACTCGTCGCGCGCCTTGGCCTGTTCCAGCGCTTCGCGCGTGTGGCCGTAGGGATAGTTGAAGATCGGCGAGGTTTTTGAACTTCGCTTCTGATCAATTGGCAGCAGGTTGTGACCGTAGCGTGCAAAGCTGTCGCCGGCCGGCTTGGTAATCTTCTGCTGGTCCTCGTTCGAACCTTCCGCGAACGAGGCATCGAAAAACTGCACCATCGGGATGTCGAGCCCGTCGAGCCAGAACATCGGTTCCGAGGTCTGGTTCGAGTGGTCGTGCCAGGTCATCGATGGCGTGATCACGAAATCGCCGGGCTCCATCGCGGTGCGCTCGCCGTCGACGGCGGTGAACGCGCCCTTGCCCTCGAGCACGAAGCGAAGCGCCGACTGGCTGTGGCGGTGTGCCGGCGCGACATCGCCGGGGATCACCATCTGTACGCCGGCAAACAGCGAGGTGGTGATCTTCGATTGGCCGCGAAGCCCCGGATTTTCCAGGATCAGCACCCGCCGCTCGGCCTCCTTGGCGGTGATCAGCTTGCCTGCTTCGGTCATGTAGTCGCGGATCGCGTCGAAGCGCCAAAGATGCGGCCGGCAGGCGCTCTTCGGCTCCGGCGTGATCAGGTCGCCCATCACATTCCACAGCGCGGAGAGATTTTCGCCGTCGATCTTCTTGTAGAACGCCTCGCGCTCCGGCGTCTTCTGCACGGCTTCCATGGCAGCCTCCCGAATTCCTGTTTGTTTCAGGTCTACGTATTGTTTCAGGTCTACGTAGCGTTCGTTAATTGACAGCATACTTACAAATTGAATAGCGTCAATGCCGCCGGCCAAAACCAGAAAAGCGGCGCAGGGAGGGACCGATGAAGTTGCACGGCTATTTCCGCAGCAGCGCGTCCTATCGGGTCAGGATCGCGCTGAACCTGAAAGGCTTGCGCGCCGAGCACCTGCCGCATCACCTTCGCAAGGGCGAGCAATGCGCACCGGCCTATCTCGCCATCAACCCGCAGGGTCTGGTCCCGACGCTGGAAGACGGCGACGCCATCCTCACCCAATCGCTCGCCATCATCGAATGGCTCGACGAAACCCATCCCGCGCCGCCGCTGCTGCCCAGGAACCCGCTACGCCGCGCCAGGGTCCGCGCCTTCGCGATGGCGCTCGCCTGCGACACCCATCCGGTGCAGAATCTCAAGGTACTGGCGCGGCTACGGCAGCTCGGCGTGCCCGAGCAGGAAGTGACGGACTGGGCAGCGTGGGCCAACCGCGAGGGGCTTGCGGCCTGCGAAAAGCTGATCTCGGGCGAAGCCGGCCCGTTTTGCTTTGGAGCCATGCCGACGATTGCGGATCTCTGCCTGGTGCCGCAACTCGCCAACGCCCGCCGCTTTGGCGTCGACCTCACTCCGTATCGGTGCCTGCTGAAGGCGGAAACCGCCGCGAAAAGCCTCAAGGCGTTCGTCGACGCCGCACCCGACAGGCAGCCTGATGCCGAATAAATCGCTCTCCGTCACGATGGACGCCGTCTACACCGCGCCAGGTTATCTGTTTCGCCGGATGCAGCAGATCGCCGTCGCGATTTTCGTCGAAGAGTGCAAGGCGTACGATCTGACGCCGGTGCAATATGCTTCGCTTGTCGCGATTCGCACCCATCCGGGCATCGATGCCACGCGGCTTTCCGCCGTGATCGCCTTCGATCGTTCGACGCTCGGCAGCGTGATCGAGCGGCTGGAGGCCAAAGGTCATATCGAGCGAAAGGCGGCCGCCGAAGACAAGCGCGTCAAGCTGCTCTATTTGACCAACTCCGGCGCGGTGTTGCTGCGCGATATCATGCCGTCGGTCGACCGCGCACAGGCGCGGATGCTGCAACCGCTGCAGCCCGCGGATCGCGAAACCCTTCTCGAACTGTTGACGCAGCTGGTCGATCTCAACAACGAAGCGTCGCGGGTGCCGTTGCGCGCCGAAGACGCGCTCGAACACTTCAGGAAATCAGGCTGATGGGGTCCGGCGTGAACGCGCGACCGGTGCTGATTGCCGGCGGCGGCATCGGCGGCCTGGCGGCGGCGCTCGGCCTTGCGCAAAACGGCATTCGCTCGGTGCTGCTGGAAAAGGCCGCCGCGCTGGGCGAGATCGGCGCCGGCATCCAACTCGGGCCCAATGCCTTCCATGCCTTTGACTATCTCGGTGTCGGTGAGGCGGCGCGCGGCATGGCGGTCTATATCGACCAGCTGCGGCTGATGGATGCGCTCAGCGCCGAAGAGATCACCCATGTCGATCTGCGCGATGCCTTTCGCGCCCGGTTTGGCAATCCCTACGCCGTGGTCCATCGCGGCGATCTGCACGGCGTGTTCCTCAGGGCGTGCCGGGCTCACGAACTGATCGAGCTTCGCGTCAGCAGCGAAGTCGTCGGTTACGACCAGGATGGGTCGTCGGTCACCGCGCGGCTGGCCTCGGGCGAGCGCGTCACCGGCGCACTGTTGATCGGCGCGGACGGGCTGTGGTCGAACATCCGCAAACAGGTCCTCGGCGACGGGCCGCCGCGGGTGTCCGGCCATACCACCTATCGCTCGGTGATACCGACCGGGCAGATGCCGGAAGATCTGCGCTGGAATGCGGCGACGCTGTGGGCCGGGCCGAAATGCCATATCGTTCATTATCCGCTGTCGGGCTGGAAGGTGTTCAATCTGGTCGTGACCTGTCACAACGATGCGCCCGAACCGGTCGCCGGCCAACCGGTGTCCGATGCAGAGGTGATGCGGGGCTTTGCGCACGTGCATGCGCGCGCGCAGGCCATCATCCGCCATGGCAAGAATTGGCGACTGTGGGTGTTGTGCGACCGAGATCCTGCCGAACGCTGGATCGATGGCCGCGTGGCGCTGCTGGGCGATGCCGCGCATCCGATGCTGCAATATTTCGCGCAAGGCGCCTGTCAGGCGATGGAAGACGCGGTGTGCCTGTCGCATGTGCTGGGCGCGTACCCGGACGACCACGAGACCGCGCTCGAAACATACCGGGCGCAGCGCTTCGCCCGCACCGCCCGCGTACAACTGTTGTCGCGCGCCATCGGCGAGCACATCTACCATCCCTCGGGCGACCACGCCCGCTTGCGCAACGACATCATGGGCGCGAAGACGTCGGAGAATTACTACGATGATCTGGCGTGGCTTTATGGCGGCACCGGGCTGGCTCACTAGGCGAAACGCTTCGTCGTCCCCGTCTCGAGCCGTCCTGCTGCCTCCGGCGGTTGTAACCCAACGCCATCGCGGAAATACCGCGTCTTGCATGGATCATCTTCGGAGCATGGTGCCGCCGCATCCCCTGCAATTGCCGGCTAGGAATATCGTTCTAACCGACAAGTGAGCGATCGAGGCAAATCTTGCCTTGTTTTGGGCGCCTATAAGGAGGAGGGTGACGTCGTTTAGCTAAGATTTGCGAATTGTGCCTTAACGGATTAGCGGCCACCGCAGGGGGACGGCTGCAATGACGGATCGATCCGAAGAGATCCCGCAGGAGCAGGACCTCCGTACCCTTCTCCGCATGGTTTCAGCCTGCACACTAGGCCTGTGGGCATTTGCAGCGGGTTTGCTGATCGGAGTCTTCCTGTTTTCGTGATCGAGCGCGCGGCGCTGGGCATCCACGAAGGGATGCAATCCATTTCCCTAAATCCGCATCACCGCCTGACGGTCGATCTTCCCCGTGCCTGTTTTCGGCAATTCGTCGACGAAGGCGATCTCGCGCGGATATTTGTAAGGCAACAGTTTTGCCTTGACGTAATCCTGTAACCGCCTCGTCGCCTCCGCCGCGTCGACGCCCCGGCTGTTCATCACCACGACGGCCTTCAGGGTCATGCGCCGGTCCGGCAGTTCGAGGGCGAATACCGCGCATTCGCACACGTCGGGATGCTCGATGAGGCAAAGCTCGATCTCGAGCGGATAGACCCATTGCCCGGAAATCTTGATGAGATCGTCGGCGCGGCCGCGGAAGAAATGAAAGCCGTCACGGTCGCGCACGAAGCGGTCGCCGGTATAGATCCAGCCCTCCTCACGGATCGTCTCAGCGGTCTTGTCCGGCCGATTCCAGTACAGCGGGGTGTTGGAATCTCCGCGCACCCACAGAATGCCTTCCTCGTCGTCGCCGACCTCGCGGCCGTCCTGGTCGCGAAGCGCGAGTTCATAGCCGGGGACGCGCAGGCCGGCGGCGCCGAGCTTCTTTCTCTCCGGCCGGTTGCAGAGATAGATGTGCAGCGCCTCCGTCGAACCCAGTCCTTCGACGATCTCGATTCCTGTCAGCGCTTTCCAGCCGTTGAAGACGTCGGCGGAAAGCACCTCGGCGGCCGACAGCGCCATCCGCAGCGACGAGAAATCTACGGCTGATGCGTTCTCGGCCCTGGTCAGGGCGGTATAGAGCGTCGGCAATCCGAAAAACACGGTGGGACGGAAACGTCGGATGGCTTCGAAAATCGCCGCCGGCTTCGGCTGGCCGGGCAACAGCAGCGCGGCCGCGCCGGCCGAGAACGGGAAGGTGATCGAATTGCCGAAGCCGTAGGCAAAGAAGATCTTCGGCACCGAAAAGCAGATGTCGCCCGGCGCGAGTTTGAGAACATGGTGCGCGAATGCGGCTTCACTATAGGCCATGTCGTGCTGCAGATGGACGATGCCCTTGGGCCGTCCGGTCGAGCCCGACGAATACATCCAGAACGCCATCTCGTTGCGATGGGTGCCGGCCTCGGCGAGCCCGGCGGGAAAACCCTGCAGCCAACTCTCCGCCGCCATGGCATTGGGCACGGCGTGCGCTCCCGCGGCGCCATTCACTGCAACAAGGGTTCGCAATAGCGTGTCGTTGCAGGCCGTCCGATCGAAACGGGCGCAGAATTCGGCGTCGGCCACGGCTACGGTCGCCCCGGAATCCTGCAGGTAGAATTGCAAGAGGTCGGGTGGCGTCAGCGTATTGATCAGGAGCGGCACGAAGCCGGCGCGCACCGCGCCGAAAAACGCCGCCGGATAGGCCGGCGTATCATCGGTAAACATCAGGATGCGGTCGCCGCGCATCAGTCCCAGCGACTGGAAGCCGTGGCCCCATCGCGATGCATCGTCGCAAAGCTGAAGGTAGCTGCGCGATCCGGCCGGCCCGATCAGCGCGGGCCGATCGCCATGGCCTCTGGCCAGGTTGTCGAACAGGATGCGGCTGGCGTTGTAGCTTTCGGGAATCGAAAAGCCGATCTCGCGCGTGCCGGGATTGTCCGGCGGTACCTGGTCGGCGATCGGGCGCGTCATCGCGGGGAATCCTGTGAGAACCCGCGTTTCGAAGCCTCATAGCGCGCCATGAAGACCGGCGACATCGCGCGCAGCCGGGCGTCATCGATCCGTCCCGAGCGGGTGATGTAGCTGTAGGCGAAGTTCATCAGATCAAGCTTCATATGATCCGGGAATTTCTCATACCAGTCGGCACTGGTGCGCGCCGCCGTCACCAGCTTCTGCACGATCGGCTTGCGCTCGGACTCATAGCGCGCCAGGCCCGCGGAAATTTCGCTCTCCGCTTCCAATGCCTTGCAAAGCGCGATGGCATCTTCGATCGCGAGCCGCGTCCCCGAGCCGATCGAGAAGTGGGCCGAGTGCAGCGCGTCGCCGATCAGCACCATGTTCCGGTGCGACCAGCGCGCGTTCCAGATCCAGGGAAAGCTTCGCCACACCGATTTGTTCGACATCAGCGGGTGTCCGTCCAGCGTGGCTGCGAATATCCGCTCGCAGATGACCCGCGATTGCTCGGGGGTCTTGTCGCCGAAACCGTAACGCCGCCAGGTCGTGGGATCGCACTCGACCAGGAATGTGCTCAGGTCGGACGCATAACGATAGTGATGCGCGTTGAAGGCGCCCAGCTCGGTTTCGACGAAGGTCTGCGAGAGCGTCGCGAACCGCCGGGTGGTGCCGTACCAGGCAAATTTGTTGGGTGAATGCGACACCGAGGCGCCGAATGCGTTTTCGAAACTGCGGCGCACCAGCGAATTGAGGCCATCGGCCGCGACGATCAGGTCGTAACCTGCCAGTTGATCCATGGATCGGATCACCGTGCCGTATCGCGGCGCCACGCCGACCGTGGCTGCGCGCCGCTGCAGGATACCGAGCAGCTCGAGCCGGCCGATCGAGGAAAAGCCGACGCCGTCGATCTCGACGCTTTCGCCGCGCAGGCTCAGCGTGATGTTCTTCCAGCTCTCCATCCGCGGCGTGATCGCGTCCACGGTGCCGGGATCATCGGCGCGAAGGAATTCGAGCGCCTGTTCGGAAAACACCACGCCGAATCCCCAGGTGGCGTCGGCGGCGTTCTGCTCAAACAGATCGATCGCGTCGGTCGGATGCTGTGTTTTCCAGAGATAGGCGAAATAGAGCCCGGCGGGCCCTCCGCCGACCACGGCGATGCGCACGAGTGCCTCCTCCTACGCATCGCCGGCGAGCGGCGGGGCTGCAGGAAGTATCTCTCTGCAGCCGGCGAACATCATACGCAGCGCCGTACCCGAACGCCGTTGATCCATACCCAGCGGCAGGCCGCGACAGGTCGGCGCACCACCACGCCGCCGCGATACCCGGCGCAGCCGGCACGATAGACGCCGCGGGCGCAGACCAGCGCATTGGCATCGGTCGATTCGAAGGTCATGGTGGCGCCGAAGGCAAGGACCGCGAATGCAAGAAGCAGAAACGAGCGCATATTGTTCTCCCGGTTTGTTTTTTAGATCGTTGAGTTGAATGTTCTACGCATCACGTCGGATCGCACGAAGCTTACCGTGCGGCAAACGAAGCCAAAACGTCCTTGCAGGCGGGCGAAAGCGATGCGGCCTGCGACGCCAGGCATTGCACGATACGGCCGCCGCCGGGAGCGATTCCGCCGCATAGTGCGCGGACATCGCCGCCGCATGCAGACCTCAGGACGAACAACTCCTCGCGCGGCCGCATCGGCCGCAAAGCCATCGTCGCAGGCGCTGCGGCGGTGGCCGCTCCCGGACTGGCGGTAGCCGTGGCGCCGCCGGGTGCCGGCGCGGTCTCGCCGCCGCTTGCCGCGCTGACCGCCTGCTGGCAGTTCGCCGACAGCTTCGCCTTGTTGATCTCCAGGCAATTCAACGCCGCCGCACCTCCCGTCGGCACGCCGGCACAGGTTTTCTGGTAATCGGCGCGACACGCGCTGCGGATCGCCGCGACCTGCGCGCTGCTCGGCTTCTTGGCGGAAGTGCTCGCGGCGGCCTTGGGCGCGGGTTGAGCCGCGGGTTCGGCGGCCGGCGCTGCCGCCGCGGGTTTGGATTCAGGTTTCGCTTCCGCCTTGGGTTCAGCCGGAGCCTCGACCGCACGAACCGCGGTCTGGCAGCCCGGCGCCAGGCTCGACATGTTCTTCTGCAGGCACTGCAGCGATGCCATGCCGCCGGGCGGGATGCTGGCGCAATGCGCTTCATAATCGGCCCGGCACGCCGACCTGATGGCGCTACGCTGCGCATCGGTCGGCGCCTGTGAAAATGCCGGGAGTGTCGCCGCGAACGTGACCGGTATTACCAAAGCCCAAAGCGTCGCGGCGCGTTTCCACGTGTCGATCATCTGAATAATCCCTATTTCGTTGGCGGCGGATCAGCCGCTTCAACCGAACTCAATCTCTCGAAAAAAAGTCGGAAACTCTTGGAAAAAACTGACGGAAAAATCCTCAACCGTCGCCATCATTTTCGTTTTTCGAAATTCTCGCAAGCAGATTGTTGCCGGCAAGAATCGCGCGTGCATCAAACGAACGCCGACGCCCGACGTCACACACGAATCATTCGCTTGCCGCGATTCTCTCCCGCGAGCAGACCGATCAGTGCCTTGGGCGTATTCTCCAGGCCGTTGATGACATCCTCTTGAACCTTCAACTTGCCCGAGGTGACCCATGATTGCAGGTCGGACAGCGCCGCGTCGCGCTGCTGCATGTAATCCATCACGATGAAGCCCTGCATGATGAGGCGTTTCACCACGATCAATCCGGGGACGCCGCGCGGACCCGCGGACGACGGAACGCCGTCATATTGCGAGATCGCACCGCAGCAAGCGATGCGGCCGCGGTTGTTCATCTGCGCCAGGCAGGCTTCGAGGATGTCGCCGCCGACATTGTCGAAATAAACGTCGATGCCCTTCGGGGCCGCGGCCCTCAGCGCCTTGAACACCACGCCGTCCTTGTAATCGACCGCGGCGTCGAACCCCAGGTCGGAGGTCAACCAATGGCATTTGTCCTTGCCGCCGGCGATGCCGACCACATGGCAGCCCTTGATCTTGGCGATCTGGCCGACAATCGATCCGACCGAGCCCGCGGCGGCCGAAACCACCACGGTTTCGCCGGCCTTCGGCTTGCCGACGTCGAGCAGGCCGAAATAGGCGGTGAGGCCGGCGATTCCATAGACGCTGAGCAGGTGCGTCATCGGCTCGATCGTCGGCATTTTGGCGAGATGCTTGGCGGGAACAACGGCGTATTCCTGCCAGCCGGTGTCGCCGAACACGAGGTCGCCGGGCGCAAAGCCCGGGGCTTTCGACGATACCACTTCGGCGATGCCGCCGCCGGCCATCACGGTGTTGGCTTCGACCGCCGCGCGATAGGTGGCGCCGTGCATCCAGGCCCGGTTGGCGGCGTCGAGCGAAATATAGCGCACCCGCAGCAACGCCTCTCCGTCCCTGGGTTCTGGCATTGCGCTCTCGGTCATCGCAAAATGTTCGGGGGCGAGTTTTCCGGTTGGCTTTTCGACCAGCAGGACCTGACGATTGACCGTGTTGCTCATCGCGTTCGCTCCCAATGTGTCGTTGTTTGATGCAGCGCGCGCACAGAAGATGCTCGAACTGCACAGATTGTGCGCTGCGTTCGACGCTAATCCGCCAAGGCTCATTCCACAACGGGAACATTTTGCTCACCGGTGGCATGCCAGCGCATATGGCGGCGTCTGACATTTTTATGAAGCTTGTTGCGCCCGGTTGAAAATCTGCCAAACTTGCAACCGCGGAAAACGCACGGGGGAAGATAATGTCCAACAGGTTTACCCAGTACATCCTGTTCGCGATGGCGCTTGGCATCGTGATGGGCGCGCTGATCTTCAGTTACCTTCCTGACAGCCGGTCCGATATCGCCGCTTCCGTAAACCTGATCGCGATGCTGTTCCTGCGTCTGATCAAGATGATCATCGCGCCGCTGGTGTTTGCGACCCTTGTCGGCGGCATCGCCCACATGGGCAGCGGCGCCCGGCTTGGACGCATCTTCGCAAAGACCATGGGCTGGTTTGTCAGCGCATCTTTCGTGTCGTTGCTGCTTGGCCTGGTGATGGTCAATCTGCTGCAGCCGGGCGCCAATTTCCCGGGCACACTGCCTGACAAGGCGCAATCGACGGGACTGCCGGTCTCGGCGTTCTCGATCGAGAAATTCCTGACCCATCTGATTCCGACCTCGATCGCCGACGCCATGGCGCAGAACGAGATCCTGCAGATCGTCGTCTTTGCGGTGTTCTTCTCGGTCGCGCTCGGTGCGGCGCCGGAGCGATCCAAGCCGATCCTCTCCCTGATCGATGATCTCGGACACATCATGCTGAAAGTCACGAGTTACGTGATGTTGTTCGCCCCGATTGCGGTTTGGGCCGCGATCACGGCGACAGTGGCGAAGAACGGTCTGCTGGTGCTGTGGAAGCTGGTCGTCTTCATGGGCGGCTTCTATCTGTCGCTGCTGCTGCTGTGGGGTATCCTGATCATCGTCGGCTTCATCGTGATCGGGCCGCGCTACAGCCATCTGCTGCGGCTGATCCGCGAACCGCTGATGATCGCGTTCTCTACCGCGAGTTCGGAGGCCGCCTATCCGAAGACGCTCGAGGGCCTTAACCGTTTCGGTGCATCGTCGCGAATTTCGAGCTTCGTGTTGCCGCTCGGCTATTCGTTCAACCTCGACGGCACGATGATGTACTGCACCTTCGCCAGCATCTTCATCGCGCAGAGCTATCACATCGAGATGTCGCTCGGCACGCAGCTGGCGATGCTGGCGACCTTGATGGTCACCTCGAAGGGCGTTGCCGGCGTTCCCCGCGCGTCGCTGGTGGTGATCGCCTCGACCTTGAGCCAGTTCAACATCCCGGAAGCCGGGCTGTTGATGATCATGGGCATCGATACCTTCCTCGACATGGGGCGTAGCGCCACCAATGTGATCGGCAACTCGCTTGCCACCGCGGTGGTGGCGAAGTGGGAAGGCGAGCTTGCGCCCGAACATGCGCTCGGCCCCGACGACGTCGTGCCGCCGACCATGATTCCCGGCGAGGTCCCCGCGATGGCCGGCCATTGACGGGAGCGATGCATGCGCAAAGCGTTTGCGAGGCCATCGTTCGCCGGCAGCCTGTTGCTGGCGGCGTGGCTACTGACAAATGCGGCGGCGGCCCAGACCGGCGGTAGCGAAGGGTTGAGCCCGACGCTTGCCAGCATCAAGAACATCCATACGGTGCGGCTCGGTTATCGCGAGAGCTCGCCGCCGTTCTCGTTTCTCGATCCGTCCAACCGGCCGATCGGCTACAGCCTCGAGCTGTGCGAGGCGGTCGTTGATGAGATCGGCATCGAGGTCGACGATCCCAACCTGAAGATCGACTACGTCAAGGTAACCTCGGACGACCGCATTCCGGCGGTGGTGCAGAACAAGATCGACCTCGAATGCGGTTCGACCACCGCCAACGCCGAGCGCGCCAGGCAGGTGGGATTCTCGCCGCTGATGTTCGTGGCCGGCACCAAATTGATGGTGCCGAAGGCATCGACGATCTCGGCGCCGAAAGACCTTCAGGGCAAGACCGTCGTGGTCACCAAGGGCACCACCAACGAGCAGGCCATGCACGCGCTCGACAAGAAGTTCGGGCTCGGACTGAACATATTGGTGTCGCCGGATCACGAGCAGTCCTATCAGATGCTGGTGGACGGCAAGGCCGATGCGTTCGCGACCGACGATATCCTGCTTTACGGCCTGATCGCGCGGCACAAGTCGCAGGACAAATTCCGCGTCGCCGGCGATTACCTGTCCTACGATCCCTATGGGATCATGTTCCGCAAAGGCGAGCCGCAGCTCACCGCCGTGGTGGAGCGGGCGTTCCGCAAGCTCGGCACCAACCACGACCTGATCCCGCTTTACAACAAATGGTTCATGTCGCGGCTCCCGACCGGCGAGAAGCTGAATGTCGCGATCTCGCCGCAACTCGAGGAAGCCTTCAAGGTGCTCGATGACGGCGAAGGGGCGAATTAGCGCCGGCTCCGAAGCTCCGCAGGCCAATCAGTGTCGCCGGCAGGCCGGTCGCCGAATAACCGGGATGCTCATTCCATGCTCGCCAGTGTCGGGGCGAGTCGGATAAAGCAGACGCGACCGGGCCCCGGTCGTTTCGGAAATAGCTGAAGGCTGACTGGAATGGCGAACGTCTCGCTGACGATATCGCAGGTGTTCGATATCGCCTTGAAATCCTATGCGGCCGGTAAGCTCGCCGAGGCCGAGCAGTTCTGCCTGAAAGTATTGTCGGCCGATCCCGGTTCCGCCGCCACGCTGAATCTCCTGGCCGTCATCAACGCCTCGCTCGGCAGCAGCGATGCGGCGCTGGCCAATTACGATCGGGCACTGGCGCTGCAGCCGGACTTCATCCAGGCGTGGAACAATCGCGGCGCCGTGTTGAAGCAGATGAAACGGTACAACGAGGCGCTGAACAGCTACGACCGCGCACTTGGTCTTCAGCCGGATCACGTCGAGATTCTCAACAATCGCGCGGGCGTCCTGCATGAGCTGAAGCGATATGGCGAGGCCCTGGCGAATTACGATCGTGCGCTTACCCTGCGGCCCGGTCACGCCGAGGCGCTCAGCAATCGCGGCATAACCCTGCAGGCGCTCGGCCGGCACGCCGAAGCGCTGACCAGCTACGGCTCGGCGCTTGCCGCGCGTCCCGATTTCGTCGAAGCGTTTATCAATCGCGGCATCGCGCTATACGATCTGAAGCGTTTCGATGAAGCGCTGACGAGTTACGATCGCGCGCTCGCGCTGTGGCCGGACAACGCCGATGCGCTGAGCAATCGCGGCAACGCGCTGGTCAAACTGCTGCGATACGACGCCGCTCTCGCAAGCTACGATGATGCACTGCGCTTGCAGCCGCATCACAGCGAGGCGTATCACAACCGCGGCCTCGCGCTGCACGGGCTCGGGCGATTCGACGAGGCGTTGGCGAGTTACGACCGTGCACTTGCCTTGCGCCCCGGTTACGCCGAGGCGCTCTCCAGCCGCGGCGTTACGCTGCACGATCAAAAGCGGTTTCAGGAGGCCTTGGACAGCTTCGGTCGCGCGCTGGCGTTGCGGCCGGATTATTCCGAAGCCCTGGTCAATCGCGGCGTCACGCTGCATGGTCTGACGCGTTTCGCGGAAGCGCTCGCGAGCTACGATCGTGCGCTCGCCCTCGATCCCAATAATTTCGACGCGCTTACCAACCGTGGCGTCGCGTTGCACGATCTGGGACGCTACGGCGAGGCCTTGTCAAGCCACGAACGGGCTGTCGCCGCGCGACCATGCGATGCCGTGGCACTCAACAATCGCGGCCTCACCTTGCATCGGCTGGGGCGGTTCGGCGAGGCCTTGGCGAGTTACGACCGCGCGCTTGCCGCGCGGCCGGGCTACGCCGACGCACTGTTTTTCCGAAGCATGTCGCGGCTTCTCACCGGCGATTTCGAGCGCGGGTGGATTGAATATGAACGACGGCACGAAAGTTCTTCTGCGGCAAGTTCAAAGCGTGACTTCCAGCAACCGTTTTGGCTGGGCGAAGACGATATCGCCGGCAAGACCATCCTGCTTCACAGCGAGCAGGGCTTTGGCGATACGATTCAATTCTGCCGCTACGCCGCGCTGGTCGCGGCGCGCGGGGCGCGCGTCGTGCTGGAAGTCCAACAACCGCTTCGGGGCCTCATGATGGGTCTTGACGGCGTGGCCGAAGTCATAGCCAGGGGCGATCCTCTGCCCGACTTCGATTTCCATTGCCCGCTGCTCAGCCTGCCTCTGGCACTCGAGACACGACTTGCCACGATTCCATCAAGCCCATCCTATCTGCGTCCGCCGCAGCGAACCTCGCAGGACTGGGATGCCCGGCTCGGGAAACAGGGCCGCCCGCGAATCGGCGTGGCGTGGGCGGGCAATCCGAAGCACGTCAGGGATCGGGAACGGTCGATCAGTCTCGGTACGTTGCTGCCGTTACTCGATGTCGACGCAACCTTTGTGAGTTTGCAGAAGGACGTTCACCGCGCGGACGCCGAGACGCTCTTGACGAACCGGAAGATTCTCGATCTCGCCGGCTCGCTTGGAGATTTCTCCGACACGGCGGCGCTCATTTCACGACTCGATCTCGTAATATCGGTCGATACCAGCGTGGCGCATCTGGCGGCAGCCCTGGGCAAGCCGGTTTGGGTTTTGGTGACGCATGTCCCGGACTGGCGCTGGCTGCTCGGCAGGGACGACACTCCCTGGTACCCGACCGCGCGTTTGTTTCGTCAGGATGATACCGGCAAATGGGATGGCGTGATGGCGCGGCTTCGTGATGCGCTGCTCCAATTCGTCGAACGCGGAAGTTGATGCACGGCGCGGATCGGGCACGCAACGGGGCGAGGATCACCCAGCCTGATTCATGGTCGGTTAACCATAAGGTCGTACCTGGAATGGCAGCAATATCCGCGTCGCGAGGATTACGTCATGGTCGCCGCTGTCAATAATAGCCCAAGCGTATTGGCTCCGCCGTCGTCGAAGCAGCCGTCGCAATCGAAACCGTCCGACCCCGCCGCGGCCTTTCAACAATCCCTCGATCAGTATCTGCAAAACACCACCAGCGGTGCGGGCGGTGCCATCGGCGCCAATCCCTCGCAGACGCTCAGCAGTGATCTGATGTCGTCGTTACTGCAGATGCAGCAGTGACGGCTGATCCGCTTTTGCGCGGATAGCCCGGACAACGAGAGTCCCGGGTTTGGGTGGCTTCCTTTTCGAGGGTAGGCCTTGTCGCGGTTCGCCGCGCCGTGGCCGCGGCGGCGTTCGGGAGCGCTCTTCCGTTACTTGATGTGAAGCGCGGACTTGGTCGCGGTGACGGCGTTGTTGAAGGCCGCCTTGGTTTGGCCGGCAAACGAGTTTGCCTCGTAGGTCGGTCCGCTCGTAAAGCCGGTTTTGGGTTTGGCGCCGACCGCCATTTCGGCGTTGTTCAAGGCGCGCGTGAAGCCGTTATTGACGTCGGTTGCGACCTTGTTGAACTGCGCGGTCTGCTTGGTGATAAAGGCGTTGGCGGACGAGGTGATGGACGATAGGTCGGTCATGCGCGGCTCCTATCCGCAAACCATTGGCCCGGTATGGTTAATGAGCCGTTAATGTCCGGCTTGGGTGCCGACGGTCGTCTAGAAAAAATTCAGATCTTGCGCGAAGCCGCCGGTGGCGATGGTCGCGTATTCGACCGCCAGGAACAGCCCGCCGGCGACGTAGATCCTTTCGTTGCGCGCCATTGCCAGCGTGCGGCTGATCTCGACGGCGTCCGCGACAGTGGCGGCGACATGGACGGCGGCCTCCGGATTGGCTTTGCGCACTGCGGCGGCGATGGCTGCGGGATCCGCGCCCTTGTGACGGGCCGCCGTGCAGATCACCGTGTCGAACGACGGTGCCAGCGCGCCCAGTATCTCTTCGGCTCTTTTGTCGACGGAAGCGCCGGTCACCAGAATCCAGCGTTCGCCGCCATGAATAATCCGCAGGCTTGCCAGCGCCTGCCGGATCGCGTCGGGCGTATGGCCGACATCGACCACAGTGAGCGGGTCGGTCTGGATGACATCGAGGCGGCCGGGCCAGCGCGCCTCGCGCAGGCCCGAGCGTACTGCGGTCTCGACGGCGGTCGGGATTGCCTGCGGGCGTGTCTCGCGCAGCCAGAACACGAACAGCGCGACCGCGATGGCGGCGTTGTTGAATTGAAACGCGCCCGACAGGCCCATTTGCAGCGAACGAAATTCGCAGCCTTCGATCCGAAGATCGAACTGCTGCTCGGACGCGGCGACCTCTTCGCCCGACAACGCGATCTCGTCGCGCACGAACAGCGAGGCGACGTCGCGGTAGCGGTTATATTCGAGCAGATGCGGCCGCAGGCTCCGGCAATTCTCGCCATAGACAATGGTGCCGCCGGACGCGCAGGCGTCGCTTTTGTCGGAGGCGATCAATTCAAGGGAATTGCCGAGCAGCGCGACATGCTCGTAGTCGACCGAGGTCACGGCGGTGATGCGCGCGCCGACCAGGCGTACCGGATCGTAGCGGCCGCCGATGCCGGCTTCGAACACGGCGAAATCACACTCGCGCTCCCGGAAATAGAGACAGGCCAGCGCGAACAGGGCTTCGAAAGCTCCGAATTGTCCGGTCGGCCGCTGTGCCGAAAGCCCTGAGATCGCTGTGCTGATCCGCGCGGCCAGGCGTGCCAGATCGTCATCGCCGATCGCCTTGCCGTCGACCTGAAAGCGCTCGTTGAAACGATACAGATGCGGCGAGGTGAACAGGCCGGTCCGCAGGCCGTGGGCCTGCCCGATCGCGGCACAAAACGCCGCGGTGCTGCCTTTGCCGTTCGAGCCGGTTACGACGACCGCGATGCGCGCGAGCCATGCGCGGTCGATCGCGAGGACGTCGAGCAATTGCGCCATCCGCGCCAGGCAAATGCCGTCGCCGTATTTCGGCAGATCGAACAGCGAATCAGGCAACGCTCGCCCCCGCTTTTGCCGCATCGCCCGGCGCGAGCAGGCCCAGTGAGGAAAATGTGTGATGCCAGAGCTTCAGGATCAGGTCGGGCCGTTGGCAGTCTTCCAGCACCCGGATCGCGGGATTTGAGTTCACCTCGATCACCGCGGTGGCATCGGAGGCGCCTGCGATATCGGTAAATACGTCCACCGCGGCGACGCGAAGGCCGAGTGCGCGCGCCGCCTTGCGCGCTTCGGTGACGGCCCGCTCGGAATGCGGGGCCTCAAGCACCATCGTTCCGCCGGCGCTCAGGTTCATTCGGCCCGGAATAATCCAGCGTTCGCCGTCCGGCAGCGCACGATCGAGGGAGGTGTCGCCGGAGGCATTCAACGCGGCCGGCGAAAGGCCGCGGGCCTGCAAGGCCGCGTTATGCGCGATCAGGAGGTCGCGGATAGACCGCGTGCCGTCACCCCGCACCGACGGCGGGTGTTTGCGCGCCGCATACAGCACCTCGTCGTCGAGCAGGAAGATCCGGTACTCGACCCCGGAAACGACGGGTTGAATCAGGATCGAATCGTAATATCGCGCGACGTCACCGATGTACCGAAGCAGCGAGGCTTCGTCATGAAGCGACTGCGCAAAATCCCCCCGCGACCCCACCAGCGGTTTGACGAATGCGGATGCGCCCAGCGTCTTGAAATACGCCAACGCATCGTCGATTTCGTGTCCTGCGGGTCGGTAAGCCCGATACCGGTCGTGCAGGAAGAAATATTCGCCGCCGAGCGTCGGCACGCCGGCGCGTTCGAGGATGAGGTTGGTGAAGTATTTGTCGGACGCCAGGCTGGACGAGGTGGCGCTGTTCTGCGGATACCATGAACATCGACCGGCGCCGAAATAGATGCGCCGGGTTGGCGAGGCAACGCTGACGACGAGTCCCGTCCCGCCGTCGATATCCTCGAACGTCAGTCCAAACTCGGCGCAGGCAAACGCGGCATAGACCGATTGGTCGGGATAAAAGCCCGGCTTGCCGGAGCGGAGTTGTTGCAAGCGATGCATGCGCTGTCCGGTGGGTCTCTATGTGCGAAACGACGTGCAATCGTTAACGGCATCCCGGACTGAAATTAACTGCCAGACAGACGCCAATTTCCGCAAGTTAATTGCGCGTGATGCGGCGTTATTGGCGCTTGCGGCAAGCCTCACTGCAAAATAAACCAACCGCAATTTTAGGGCCTCGATTGCACTGCAACGTAGGTTGACTATCTCTCCCATCGGCGTAGTTCAAACGTCAAATCCCCAATCGTTTCAGGGCTTTTTCGCCTGATCGAAGGCTGCGCGATACGATTGTTCTATCATCTAGCCACCGGAAAAACCAAAAATCATGAGCGCGTTTCATAGAGAGAAAGTTCTTTCTGTCCGGCATTGGACCGATACGCTTTTCAGTTTCACCGCCACCCGCAATTCCGGCTTTCGATTTCTCAACGGGCAGTTTGCCATGATCGGCCTCGAGGTCGATGGGCGCCCGCTGCTGCGCGCCTACAGCATGGCGAGCGCCAACCACGAGGAATTGCTCGAATTCTTCAGCATCAAGGTAGCGGACGGGCCGCTGACCTCGCGGCTGCAGCGAATCAGGGAAGGCGACACCATCCTGGTCGGGCGCAAGGCCACGGGCACGCTGATCGCCGACAATCTGATCCCGGGCAAGCGGCTGTTGTTGCTGTCGACCGGGACGGGGCTCGCGCCGTTCGCAAGCCTGATCAAGGACCCCGAGGTCTATGAGCAGTTCGACAGCATCGTGCTGGTACACGGCTGCCGGCAGGTTTCCGAACTGGCCTATGGCGAGGAATTGGTGGCGCGCTTGCGCGACGACGAATTGTTCGGACCCCTCCTGACCGAGAAGCTTGTTTATTATCCGACCGTCACCCGCGAGCCGTTCCGCAATCGCGGCCGTATCACCGACCTGATCACGTCGGAGCAATTGTTCGGCGATATCGGTCAGCCGCCGCTCGATATCGAAACCGACCGCATCATGATGTGCGGCAGCCCGGGGATGCTGGAAGAACTGCGCCAGATGTTCGAAGCGCGCGGCTTTCTCGAAGGCAGCCACAATGGGCCGGGTCATTTCGTGATCGAAAAGGCGTTTGTCGAACGCTGACGACTTCGCGGATCGCCGTCTCCTCATCCCCGCCGGGGCAATTCGCCTGCATCGGCAAGCGCCGCGCTTGTGCGAGGCGATCATGATTCCACCGGCAACCTTTTGTTGATGGTGCGATTCTCACGCCGCCTGCTATAAGCCCTGCAAAACGACGCGTGGCCTTGCACCAACGCGTCGATAAGGGGAGTGCGCGGGGCTTTGTCCGTATCCAGGCATGGCGGGCCGGCGAAGACGGCTTTCGTCTTCGCGGGCGGAGGTAGTTTCGGTGCCATTCAGGTGGGCATGATGCATGCGCTCGCCGCCCACGACGTTTCCGCGGATATGGTGGTCGGCTCCAGCGTCGGCGCCCTGAACGGGGCTTACTACGCCGGCAATCCCACGCTGAAAGGCGTGCTGCATCTGGAGACCATCTGGCGCGGCCTGCAACGGCGCGATGTTTTCCCGATCACCTGGCGAACCTTGCTGGGATTTCTCTGGCGGCGGGATTTCCTTATTCCGCATGACGGGATTGAGAAACTGGTTCGCGACCATCTGCCCTATCAAAACCTGCAGGACGCCAGGCTACCGGTTCACATCGTCACCACCGATATTGTCTCGGGCGATACCGTCGTATTGTCGGAAGGTTCGGCCGCGCTGGCGATCGTGGCGTCGACAGCGATCCCCGGCGCCTTCACGCCGGTCCGCTACCGGGATTTCTACCTGGCCGACGGCGCGATCTCGAGCAACACGCCGGTGAAGGTCGCGGTCTCGAAGGGGGCGCGGCGCCTGATCATCCTGCCGACGGGCTATGCCTGTTCGCCCCACACGCCTCCGGTCGGCGCGGTGGCCAATGTGTTGCATGCGCTGACTTTGCTGATCGCGCGGCAACTCATCAGCGACCTGGAAGATCTTCCGGCGGAGATCGAATACTTCGTGGTGCCGCCCTTGTGTCCCCTGGTGGGATCGCCCTACGATTTCACGCGAACGGCCGATCATATCCAGCGCGCGGTGGAGAGCACCGAAGCCTGGCTGCGGCAGGGCGGCCTGCAAAGGCGCGGCATTCCCGACGAAATGCGACCGCACAGCCACTAGGCCGGGCCGCCGGCTGCGCCCGGTTGCACTGCAAAATAGCTGCGGCATGCGATGTCCGCGGGTGAATTGCTCGCTCGGCGGACGGCCGGATCGTCGCTCGTCATATCGGTGACGGGTGCGGTCGATATCGTGTACAGGTTGGCGTGGGTTTTGTATTAGGCTGCCGCCGAAAAACATTAAAACAATAGCATTGCCCGAGAGGTCCCATGGAAACGTTGCTGCTTCCGTTCTCGCCTCGCTTCATCATCCTCACGATTTGTGGCGTCGTCACCGCTTTGCTGCTCGGTATCGGGATCGTCGACCACAAGGTCTTCAAGCTGGTTGTGATTCCGATCGTTATTTTCGGCGCGCTCACGCTGCTCGGTGTTCGCGATCTCCTGCAGAAAAGCCACGCGGTGCTACGCAATTACCCGATCTCCGCGCATATCCGCTTTCTGCTCGAGGAGATCAGGCCGGAGATGCGGCAGTACTTCTTCGAGAGCGAAAAGGACGGCATGCCGTTCAGCCGGGACACCCGCGCCGTCATCTATCAACGCGCGAAGATGGCGCTCGACAAGCGACCCTTCGGGACGCAGGAGGATGTCTATCACGAGGGCTATGAATGGATGCACCATTCGGTGGCGCCTAAGCCTCGTGCGGACGAAAAATTTCGCATCACCATCGGCGGACCGGATTGCAAGAAACCGTATTCCGCATCGGTCTTCAATATTTCCGCGATGAGCTTCGGCGCGCTCAGCCCGAACGCCGTGCGCGCGCTCAATGCCGGCGCCAAAAAGGGTGGCTTCGCGCATGATACCGGCGAGGGCGGAGTCAGCCCCTATCATCGGGAGAACGGCGGCGACATCATCTGGGAGATCGGCTCCGGCTATTTCGGCTGCCGCAACCGTGACGGCTCGTTCAATCCGGACGAATTCCAGCGCATTGCCTCCGACGACCAGATCAAGATGGTCGAACTCAAGGTCAGCCAGGGCGCCAAGCCCGGACATGGAGGCGTGCTGCCGGCCGCCAAGGTCTCGGAAGAGATATCGCGGATCAGGGGCGTGGCGATGGGCGAGGATTGCATCTCGCCGGCGTATCACCGGGCGTTTTCGACTCCGCTGGAAATGATGGCCTTCATCGGCGAGATGCGGCGGCTGTCCGGCGGCAAGCCGGCCGGTTTCAAGCTCTGCATCGGTCACCCCTGGGAGTTTCTGGCGATCTGCAAGGCCATGCTGCAGACCGGAATCTATCCGGACTTCGTCGTGGTCGACGGCAATGAAGGCGGTACCGGCGCGGCTCCGCTGGAATTCATGGACCATCTGGGCATGCCGATGCGCGATGGCGTCAGCTTCGTCCACAATGCGCTGGTCGGCATCAACGTGCGCGATCGCATCCGTATCGGCGCCGCCGGCAAGATCGCCACCGCCTTCGACATGGCCCGGGCCATGGCGCTCGGCGCCGACTGGTGCAATTCGGCGCGCGGCTTCATGTTTTCACTGGGCTGTATCCAGTCGCTCAGCTGCCACACCGATCGATGCCCGACCGGCGTGACCACGCAGGATCCGTCGCGCAATCGCGCGCTGGTGGTGCCGGACAAGGTCGAGCGCGTCTACAACTATCATCACTCCACGCTGCACGCGCTGTCCGAACTGATCGCCGCCGCGGGGCTCGAACATCCGCAGCAGATCCGGCCGATCCATTTCTCGCAGCGCACGTCTTCCAGCTCCGTGAAGTCGTTCGCCCAGCTCTATCCGGCGCTGCGTCCGGGTGAATTGATCGACGGCACCAGCGACGTGCGTTTCCGCGACGCCTGGGCGATGGCGCGGGCGGACAGTTTCTCCGCGGCGGGGTAAAGCCCGCGTGTTACCGCAAGCCACGTTTTCCCGGTCGTGCAGTGTTGTCCCGGCGACCGCCGGTGTTGCGCGATACGGCGGCGCATCGCAGCGTTTCAAGCTTCCAAAATGGGAAGCGTGAACTGAAAAATAGCGCCTCTGGGTGTGGCGTTGGTCACCCATAGTCGTCCTCCATGGGCCGTGATGATCGAGCGGCAGATCGCCAGTCCCATACCCATGCCGTCGGCCTTGGTGGTGTGGAAGGCTTCGAAAACCCGATCGAGATTGTCCCGGGCCAATCCCGGCCCGGAATCGCGCACGGTAACCAGAACGTCGTCCGAGTCATTTTTCCGGGCACTGAGCAGCAAATTTCGTTGCTGCTTCTCGCTGTCTCGCATCGCTTCGATTGCATTGACGAGCAGATTGAGAATGACTTGCTGGAGCTGGATGCGATCGCCGGGAACGGGCGGCAATTCTTCCGAGAGTTGTACCTGAAGCAAGACATTATGCTGCTCCACTTCAACCTGCGTCAGCGCTACGGCTTCAACGATCATTTCATTGAGGTTGAACCGTTCTTTCCGTGTCGGCGAACCGCCGATGAGGGCACGGATACGCTCGATCACCTCGCCGGCGCGATAGCCGGCCTTGACGAGCCCCTCGGCTGCCTGTCGCGCCTCGGACAGATTCGGCGGTTGTTTCGCAAGCCATTGCAGGCAGGCGTTCCCGTTCGTCACCATCGCGCTGAGCGGTTGTTTGACTTCGTGTGCGATCGTTGCCGTCAGTTCTCCTAACGTGATCAACCGCGTTACGCGATCGAGTTCCGCTCTCTGCAGCGCCATTTCCATTGATCGATTCTTGAGGGAGACAATGGTCGCGACGCCAATCGTCGAAATGCCAAGCGCCCGGTTGATGAGAGCTGTGGTGGCCCAGGGTTCACCCGACGACAAGAAGTGGCTTATCGTCGTAAGTACGATGGCTCCCATGGAAACCATCATTACGCCACGCGGTCGAAACACCCGGACGGCCATCAGCACGACAGGAACGTAGAGTACTCCGGCAGTGACCTCCACCGGAGTCGCGGAATCGAAAACAAACACCACAGTCGCGCTTGCCGCCATGGCCGTGAGAAGCGCCCGTCGCTGCCCGGCAAGGATCGGAGATGCCATCGATGCCCCATTTAGATCTTCGTCGGCTGAACTTAGCTTCGATGCATGTCGCATCCAAAGCATCGGCCGCCGAGTATCGACAACGAACATTGGGGGGCCAGGGCAGGCCGGTCAAGCTCACAAGCGGCCGCAACGCGTGCCTCGCGCTGGTGAACGAACTGCGTGGCGCTTTTTTTTGCTACGCCACTTTCGTCGGCAACAATGATCGTCGCTTGAGCGCGGGTGAGGTGATGACTGCGGGCTCTTTGTTGCGGGAATATCCGCAGGCCCGGACCCGCCGAGGCGCCGCTCGTCATGTGCGGATGGTCCGGCGCCTGCCGGTCGGCCAGCTCCGATCAGGCGGCCGGTATCACATTGTGATTGAGCCGGAACATGTTGGCGGGGTCGTAGGTCTTCTTGATGGAGGCCAGGCGCGCGTAGCGCTCCGGACCGTAAATCGCCGCTGCGTCGGCCGCCTCGTCCGGCGCGAGGTTGTTGACGTTCCTCCGCTCGGCCTGCCAGGACTTCATGCCGTCGAGCAATTCGGCAACTGACCTCTTCAGTTGCTGCTCCTCCGATAGCGGACCGGCTGCGACGCCGAGCAGGCTGTACGGCAGGCCCCTGGTCGATACGGCGTTGGGCGCCGCGGGCTCGCGGTCCCACGCGCCGCCCAGCGCGCGCAACTCGGCGATCACCAGGGTGGTCTCGGCATCCGGACCGACAAGCCCGATCAGCTTGTTTTGCGCCTGAGCGGGAAACTCCCGCAGCATGATGCCGCGTTCGTAGTAGGGCACCGGTTCGATCGGCTCGCTGTGGATCGAGGCGACCTCGGTGTACGGCATGTCACGCACCGTATCCAGGACCGCTGGAGCCGATGCCCGCAGCGGCGCAACCATCCGCTCGCCGTCGGCGGTCGTGCCGTTGTAGGCGATCCGCACCGACACCAGAAACTTCCCGCGTACAGGCTCGGGCACTCCGGTCATCGATGGCATCCGCATCACGGCGAACGATGTGACCATGGTCTCGGGGGTGCGCGGATGCCAGTCGGCCCAGACCCGCAGCACGTCGGCCGTCCGCTCACCGGGGAAGTAGACGGCGCCGGCGTAGAGGCGGGACACCGGAAACAGGTTGAATTCCAGCGCGGTGACCACCGCGAAATTGCCCTTGCCGCCGCGTAGGGCCCAGAACAGGTCGGGCTCGGAGTCCGCGTTGACGTGCCGCAGTTTTCCGTCCGCGGTGACCACATCGAGCGAGCGCACGTGGTCGGCGGCGTAGCCGTGGGAGCGGCCGAGGGTGGGGCTGAGGCCGCCGCCCAAGGTGTAACCGGAGACTCCCACGGTGGGGTTCGAGCCGTTCAGCGGCGCCAGTCCGGCCTCGGCCGCCCTCGCGATGACTTCCGACCACAGCACACCGGCGCCGACCCGGGCCGTGCGGCCGGCCGCGTCGATCGTTATGTCGTTCATTCGATGGGTCGCGATCACGACGGCGCCCCGCGCGTGGCCGACGATCTGGTGGCCGGTTGTCTTCACCAGGACCGGCCGCCGCTGTCGCGCCGCGAAGGTAACGGCGGCCTGAATATCGGCCGCGTTCTGCGGCACCACGATCATCGCGGGCATCAGCTCGTGATTCAAATTCCAGACCGCGCGTTCCTCGTCGTATCCGGCGTCGCCCGGCAGCAGGACCGAACCTGCGATCGTTGCCAGCAGGGGCGCGGCATCCTCCGGCAATACCGGCGGGAGCGACGAATCGTGGAAAGCCATTACGTAAATCCTGTTACTAGTGTCTTGCCCGAAGCCAGCCACCTCGGACCGGTGCGAAAGCCCTTGTCTGTTCTCCTCCGCCGTTCGTGATCGCGGCTGTGTGACGGAAGGGACCAGGACGGCCACCCGGGAATCAAAAGGAAGCTTCCCGGCTGACGATGTCCGCTAGGTGGGGCCGGCTCCGCTCGTGAAACAGGACCAAGATCGGCGGAAATGATCGCACCATTGCGCGATGGCCGCATGCACCTGACAACGGCTGACAGTTTTTCCTGCGGCTTCCGCTTCGCCTGTGGGTCTTGGCGCGAATGGCGAGTTCGAAGGCTTGCCGCTTGCGCGGCGTGCGCAAGCGCCGTTCAATTCCGTCTCAACAAGCCGTTCGCCACGCTGGCATCGCCATAGTCCGCACAGGCCGCCTCCGGGTCATTCATCATGTCCGCCAGGATTCGGTTGGACGTTTTGCCGGCCGCCTCGAACACTTCCGGGCGGAATTTACGCGCGTCGTAGGCGTTGCCGTCGTGGGCCTTTATGGCTGCATCAAAGGCGTCGATCATCGCCATCGCAGCTTCGACGCTGCCGAGAAGCATGGCGCCTCGTCGGACACCATCGGCACCATTGACCTCATAGCCGGAGCATTGTCGTGTGAGCACCGCGCCCGCGGAGACGAGCTGGTCGAGGAACGTGGCCTCCGCGTCGGTGAGCGCTGCGGCGCGCGTCTGCGCCGGCATGATCACCGCGAGCAGTGCGATAGCCGACAATTTTAGTTTCATTGTCGCGTTCTCCCTGCGGCCGTTCGGCATATTCAGCTATTGCCGGGCGCTCGCAGCCGCAAGCCCGCCGGCGCCGGCCAGCCGACACTTAATGGCGAATGGCAAATATCCCATTCATGGGTGATGGGAAATTGTTTGCAGACCAAGCCGGAACCTTCGCTAAGCCGCAAGGATGGTCCTTGTCGAAATTAGTTACCTTGCTCCAACCCGATCGGGCATCGACACAAGCGACACTGCGTTCATTCCAAGCGCGTGATTTAAAAGGACTGCATTGGAATGGCGCTGTTAGCGCGAATTCACCTGGAGACTGCTGCGATCAGCACAAGCCGCCAGCCGAGCGGATCCGAGATCGGGCGTCACGGATAACCGCTGGCAGCGATAACCGCTGGCAGCGTCCTAAGCCCGCGCCTTGCGGTTGCCGCCTTCACCCTCCGTGCTCCGCAGGATCTTTCCTGCAATCTCGTCCAGCTGTTTTACTTTTGTGCGCAGCCTGTCGGCCTCCCGCGCCACCGCGTCGTCGACGGCCTTCTCGACCTTGTCCGTTACCGGCCGGTCGCCGTGGATGATGAACGAGAGCATCTGCTTTGAGATGCCGATGCTTGCCGCCATCTTGGTCTGGCCGCCCCATTCGCCGTAAAGCGCGGCCGTGACGGCCTTGATGCGAACGGCGCGCGCGTTGAGTTTGACATCGGCCATCGCAATACTCATGCAGCGATCCCTATCAACGCTTCGTCATCGACCGGGGCGATGCGCGAACTGCGCCACGCGTTTGGCCCGATGTCGACCTGCCGTTCTGACGGCACGGCGACGCGCACGCTGAAGCGAACTGGCCACAACAATCTGCTCAGCAGCAACTGCAGGGGTCGACAGCACCGGAAAGACGATCTCAGAGTGTTTGAATGTGCTGATTTTCACAAACCTCTCCATCCGCGGCCTGTCTTGCGAAACGCTCGGCGTATCCGCAGTGTCGATGGCGGTGGAAATAATGCCGACCGACGCAGACCTTGTCTTGTTACAAAGTTGTGAGCGTCCTCTCGTCTTCAACTCGTTCGGCCGTTGTTTCGTTACGTAGTGGCACAGATGGTTGCCTCTAGGATTACGTGATCATTACGTTAGGCGATCGGAAACAATTGGAAACCGATCGAAGATTGTTTCGCCACATCCGCAAAGTAGCTGCCGCTTGGAAATGACAAGGGCACATTGCGGATGAGTTTTGGAGTGCGAGTGCGGGGGTGTTTGTTCGCCGCCCTGTTTCTGTTTGCTGCTCCCGTCACTGCCGCACTGACGGCCATGCTTGCGTCATCGCCCGCTGTCGCCCAGACCGTCGATACAATTCAGGTCGAGGGAAATCGGCGCGTCGAAGTCGAAACCATCCGCTCCTATTTCAAGCCGGGGGCCGCCGGGCGCCTCGACCAGGGCAATATCGACGACGGCCTGAAGGCGTTGATCGAAACCGGCCTGTTCCAGGACGTCAGGATCAATCAGTCCGGCGGCCATCTGGTCGTCATCGTGGTCGAAAACCCCGTACTTGGGCGTGTTGCCTTCGAAGGCAACAAGAAGATCAAGGACGAACAGCTGTCGGCGGAAGTGCAATCCAAACCGCGCGGAACGTTTTCGCGCCCAATGGTGCAGTCCGATGCCGAGCGCATCGTCGAAATCTATCGGCATTCCGGCCGCTATGACGTTCACGTGAATCCAGAGATCATTCAGCAGCCGAATAACCGCGTCGATCTCGTCTTTACGATCACCGAGGGTGAGAAGACCGGCGTCAAGAAGATCGAGTTCATCGGCAACAACGCTTATTCGTCGTATCGCCTGAAAGACGTCATCAAGACCCACGAATCGAACCTGCTGAGCTTCCTTGGCGGCGGTGATACCTACGATCCGGATCAGATCGAGGCCGATCGCGACCTGATTCGTCGCTACTACCTCAAGCACGGCTTTGCCGACGTGCAGGTGGTGGCGGCGCTGACCGAATATGACCCGGACAAGAAGGGCTTCCTGGTTACCTTCAAGATCGAGGAAGGCCAGCAATATCGCGTTGCAGCGGTCAATTTCGAGTCCAGCATCGCCACGCTTGACGGCAACACACTGAGCGGGTTCTCCCATGTCTCGATCGGCTCGCTGTACAACGCCGAGGCGCTCGAAAAATCCGTCGAGGAAATGCAGATCGAGGCTTCGCGCCGCGGTTACGCCTTTGCGATCGTGCGCCCGCGCGGCGACCGGAATTTCGAAGCGCATACCGTTTCCATCACCTTCGCCATCGACGAGGGCCCGCGGACCTACATCGAGCGTATCAACGTGCGCGGCAATACCCGCACCCGCGACTACGTGATCCGTCGCGAATTCGATATCTCCGAGGGTGACGCCTATAACCGCGCACTGGTCGATCGGGCCGAGCGTCGGCTGAATAACCTCGACTTCTTCAAGTCCGTGAAAATCACCACCGAGCCGGGCTCGTCGAGCGACCGCGTAATTCTCAACGTCGATCTCGAGGAAAAATCCACCGGCGACTTCTCGGTGTCGGGCGGCTACTCCACGACCGATGGCGCGCTGGCCGAGGTCAGCGTTTCCGAGCGCAACTTCCTGGGTCGCGGCCTGTTCGCGAAGGCGTCGGTGACGTACGGCCAGTTTGCGCGCGGGGTTTCGTTATCGTTTGTCGAGCCTTATCTGCTCGATTATCGCGTCGCGCTCGGCCTTGACGTGTACTATCGCGAGCAGCTTCCCAACGTCGATGACGATATTTCTTACGGTGTCACGACCATCGGCTTCTCTCCCAGGCTGGGATTTGCCCTGCGCGAGGATTTGTCGTTGCAGCTGCGCTATTCGCTCACCGAGCAGTCCATCACGCTGCCGGGTACGCTCGACGATTGTAATAACCGCGCCGGACCGAACTTCCTGCCGACGCCAGCCTTTATCAATCAGGCTTTGGGCGGCGTCGATCCCACGGGTAATGCGCAGGCTGGCCTGCTTCCGGGCTGTTTGGTGGACGGCCAATCCTCGCTGCCGGTTCGCGTGGAACTGGCGCAAGGCGCGGAATGGGTTTCGGCGATCGGCTATACCCTGAGCTACAACACGCTCGACAACAACAAGAACCCCACCGACGGCTTGCTGCTCGACTTCAAGCAGGACTTCGCCGGCGTCGGCGGCGACGTCAGCTACCTCAAGTCGACGATCGACGGGAAGTACTACGCGCCGCTGGTGGCAGACGTCGTCGCGTTGGTCCACTTGCAGGCCGGTAGCCTGAACCAGGTCGGCAGCACCCCGCTTCGCATGCTCGACGACTTCCAGATGGGACCCAACCTGGTTCGCGGCTTTGCGCCCAACGGTATCGGTCCGCGCGACCTGACCTTCTTGCCGTTCACGGGGACCGGCGACGCGCTCGGCGGCACCAAATACTGGGGTGCGTCATTGGAATTCCAGATGCCGTTCTGGTTCCTGCCGAAGGAAGTCGGCCTGAAAGGCGCGGTCTATGCCGATGCCGGATCGCTGTGGGACTATCAGGGGCCAACCTCCAATGTCGCCACCGGCGAAATCAATGGCGTGATCAACGGCAAATTTTGCCAATGCGCCTTGAATTTCGATGATAGCAACGTCATCCGCAGCTCTGTCGGCGTCGGCTTGATCTGGGCGTCGCCGTTCGGCCCGCTTCGCTTCGATTACGCGATCCCGCTTACCAAGGGAAGAAACGACGTCGTGCAGGAGTTCAAATTCGGGGGCGGGACTTCATTTTGATATCCAGCGCGAGCACCAGTCGGACGTCTCGCGTACCGGCTGGCTTCGGCGTTTCCCGCGGTCTCGGTGGTGCACAGGCCCGTAATCGCGGGCTCACGTAGAACGCGCGATGCGGAGCAACATGACGCCTTTCAACGCTGGTCGGGCGTAGCGCCGAGCGAGTGGCGGACCAACCGATTGAGACGATCCGTTGATAGCCAGCAAGTCCGCCGTTGGCACATCGCGTCTCCCAGGTCGGTGCGGCGGCGGGAAGTCCGAAACGGGGCAGGCCGGAAGGGCGGCACTTGCCCGACCCGGTGCGATCGATCCATAGCGGCATTGGGTCGCGGCTGCCGTGGTTCGATCGCGCGGCCGGAGACATGCTATCGTCGGGCGGTGCAATTTTGACGGCGTAACGCCGCGGCGAGATCGGAATTCCGAGGAGAAGCACGTGACCCAACATGTCCTGTTCATCGTCACCAACGCGGCCGTGATCGGGCCGCACAGTCGCAAGACCGGCTTCTTTTTCGCCGAGGTCGCTCATCCTTTCGACGTGCTGGACAAGGCGGGAATCGCGGTGGAGTTCGCCTCGCCTGCCGGCGGGTGGACGCCTTACGACGCGTACGACGAGAAAGACCCGGCCCAGAAGGAATTTCTCGAGAGCAAGGGTTTTCGCCGGCTGAATCACAGCCGCAAGCTGTCGGAAGTGGATGCCGCGGATTACGACGCCATCCTCGTGCCCGGCGGCCTCGGGCCCATGGTCGACATCCAACGCAACGCGGACGTCCAAAGAGCAATCGTGCGCGCCTGGAGTACGGGCAAGATCGTGACGGCCGTTTGTCACGGTCCGTGTTCGCTTCTCGGGGTGAACCTCGGTGATGGCACGCCATTCGTGCGCGGTAAGAAACTCACGTCGTTCTCCAGGA
The DNA here is from genome assembly GCA_963756215.1 of uncultured Alphaproteobacteria bacterium. Lineage (GTDB taxonomy): Bacteria > Pseudomonadota > Alphaproteobacteria > Rhizobiales > Xanthobacteraceae > Bradyrhizobium. The sequence goes on from CAVWMY010000013.1 coordinate 906,034, forward strand.
AAGAAGAGTACGACTACGCCCGCGAAGACGTGCCCTACGAACTCGAGGACGCGCTAAGGGCCGAGGGTGCCGAATACTCCTCTACATCCAACTGGCAGCCTCATGTCGTGGTTGATGGCCGCCTCATCACCGGCCAGAACCCCGCCTCGGCGGGACCGCTGGCGAAAGAGTTGCTCGCAGCCCTAAAACGGGTCGCCGTTCCGGCGTGACCTGATGCGGCGCGGGCTGCCGTCGCGGTCGCTTCCGGCGCATCGCGTCACGTAGCTCGGTGCAGCGGGATGTCCGAAAGGGGGGCGCGGTGCGGGCACCGACGCGTTTGACCCGAAGCGACATCAGCTTTCCGGCACCCCGGCCATGTGCATGCCCTTGTAGATGCGCTCGCGTCCGGCAAGGAATGCCGGATTATCGCTCGGCACGCTGGTGCGAAAGCGGGCTACGGTGAACTTCGAATAGACCTCGAGGCCGGTCTTTGTGGCGGCTCGGGCTTGATCGAGGTTTCCGAGCAACGCCAAGGCGGCGGCAAGGAGGAAATGCGGGAGAGGAAACTCTCGGTAAGTCTCGATACTGCGACCAAGCCACATGACCGCGTCGGCATCGGCACCAAGCTGCAATTTCGAAACGCCGACGAACATCATCCAGCGGAAAACAAAGGTATCACGAGGGGAAAGCCGCAACGCCTCCCGGATATGGGCCTCTGTTTCCGCGGGATGTCCCAGAAACACCTTGGCAAGACCGATCCATCCGTGGGCAACGGCTAAATTCCGGTCCAGGGCAAGCGCACGCTCGCATTCAGCGATGCCTTGTGCTGCCCGGTTCGTTGAAATCTGGACCAAACCAAATACCGCGTGGGCCAATGCATGCTGCGGGGCGCTCGACAACGCCTTTATTGCGGCTGTTTCAGCGCTTGCAAGGTGCGCCGCACGGTCGTCGTCGAAAAAGTTTACACCGATTGACGTATCCACCAATCCCATCCCGACCAACGCCTCGACGTTTCCGGGATCGAGCGCCAAGGCCCGTTCGAAGAAATTCCGCGCCTGCACCATGTTTTCAAATGTTATGCCTCTGTTGAAACAGGCTCTTCCCTGAAAATACAGGTCCATCGCGTCAGGGTGAGGCGAACTCTCCGCGCGCCGAGCCTCGGCAGTGACGAGTTGGGCATCAAGGGTGTTGGCGAGCCGCGATACGATTTCGTCCTGCATATCGAACAGGTCGGCTACCGGTTTATCGAAGCGCTCGGCCCACAGGTGGTTGCCGGTTTCGGCGTCGATCAACTGCACGTTCACCCGAAGCCGCTGCCCGCTGCGCTGTACGGAGCCTTCCAGCACATAGCGGACATTCAGCTCGCGACCGACACGCCTCACATCGACGGCCTTTGCCCCTGAAAGTATATGCGGTGTTGCGGGCGATGACGAACGAGCCACGGATGCGCGATAGGTCGGTAGTCAGGCTTTCGGTCACTCCATCGACGAAATAATCTTGCTCGGGATCGCTGCCTATGTTGGCGAACGGCAGCACCACCAGGGAAAGACGCGGCGTCGACGGCCTCGATGGCATTGCGGCGTTGTTCGTTCCCGCACCAAGGCCGTCGCGGACAACGGTATAAGCCCTTACCGGGCGGGCTATGTTCTTGAGCTTCTGTTCGCCCAAATCGGCAAACTCGACCGCGACCTTTCCGCGAACCTGATCGTAAGCAGAAGACGATATGCAGATGCCGCCGGGTTCGGCGATACTCTCAAGCCGGGCTGCAACGTTGACGCCGTCTCCAAGAATATCCTCGCCCTCGACGAGGATGTCGCCGAGGTTGATCCCCATCCGAAACAGCATGCGCCGATCCCGGGGGATGCCGTCATTGCGCTCGGCCATAGTGGCTTGCACCGCGACGGCGCACTCCACCGCGTCGACTACCGACGGAAACTCGATCAGCAAACCATCGCCCGTGGTCTTTACGATACGACCGCCATGCTTCGCCACCAACGCATCGGAAACGGCCCGGTGTTCACGCAGGGTGCGGGCGGTGCCGACCTCGTCGAGGCCCATCAGTCGCGAATAACCGGCCACATCGGCGGCCACGATAGCCGACAATCTCCGTCCGACCCGGTTCGGCTGGTCTTGCTCCATGGTAAGGCAAGCCCCTTCGCGCATTGCATTGTATAACAAATTCGATTGCTGCACCAATTTCCCGTGCGGTCGGTCAGCGCGGGTCTCCCGCACTGCCGCTCGCTCGGGCTACGCAAAAAGCGATTTGGTGACCCGCCGCGCACAATCCATGAAGGCACTGACGGCCGGACTGAGCGTCCGGTTTTTCAAACACACAATTTCCGCGGAAATTCGCGGCCCGGATGATTTCGTCGGCAAAATCCTGAGGGCGGCTTGGTGCGCACTGAGTTCGGCAACGGATCTCGGGAGAATGCCGACGAACTCTCCGCTTGCGATAAGCGAGACGGTAAGCTGGATCGCGATGGTTTTCACCGCCGGCCTCGGCGGCGACAGTCTATTCGCCTCAAAAACAGCCGCAACGAGCGCGCCTGGCGCGCTGTCGTACGGCGGCAGCACCCATTTGCAATCTATGATGTCCTTGAGAGTGGTTCGGCGATTCCGTCCGAAGCTGCTTTTATTGCCTACGACAAATACAAAGGGTTCTTCGAACAAGGCTTCGTAATTGAAGTCGTCCTGTGGCGCGGTCGCTCTCGTAATCAACAGGTCGATCTGGCGTTCGCGTAATTGCTGAACCTGATGCTCTCCCGGATTGGCGAGCTTCACGTCGAGCTGGACACCCGGGTATTCCCTGGCGAAGCTTCGGACGATCGGCGGCACCAGACTGTTCAGAATGATGTCGGTGCATCCCAACCGCACTTCGCCGGAATTGGGATCGGATAAGTGGTCGAGCGAGCGAAGGCCCTGCTGCATTTCGTCGAATATGTTGATGCCGCACCGGCGCAGAACTTCTCCATGGGCCGTCAGCTCGGTCCCTTGCGATCCGCGATCCAGCAATCGAACGCCGAGCGTCGCTTCGATGTCGGATATCGTCTTGGATATGGCGGGATGGGAAATTCCCAGCTTTGCCGCCGCCTTGGCCATGCTTCCACTGTCCGCAATCGCGATGAGGACACGAAGATCGCGCAATTTGATGCGGCTGCCGGCTCGGGTTAATCGATCCATGACGGGCGACCTTAACCGGAAGGTTACAGGGGTGTCGTCATTTTCCATCTACCAGATAAGGGGGCCTCCGACCAGACTGGCGATGCGTGAGCGGAATAGCGGAGGCCCCATGACGACCAGACGAGAGTTTCTGTCGCTGGTGCTGAGCGGGGCTCTCGGGACCGCCTCTGCCGGCTTCCCGTTTACGTCGCGAGCCCGGACCAGCCAAAACGTGGCGCGTCTACTGGTCGGATTTGGCGCAGGCGGCGCCATCGACGTGACCGCGCGAACGCTCGTGGACGTCATGAAGGATGATGCGACTTCGTTCATTGTCGACAATCGTCCGGGAGCAGGAGGTCGCCTTGCCCTTGGCATCCTCAAGACCAGCGCCGCCGACGGCATGTCGATGATCCTGACGCCGGCGTCCAACATCACGATATTTCCCCACGTCTACAGGACGCTGGCCTATGATTCGCTCAAGGACTTCGCTCCGGTCAGTACCGTTTGTTCTTTTCCCTTCCTGATCACGGTGGGACCGCTGGTGCCGCCGGACGTGAAGACGCTGACGAATTTCCCCGACTGGTGCCGAGCCAACCCGAAGCTGGCCACTTATGGCACGGCGGCGGCAGGATCGATGCTGCACTTTACCGGCGTCAGCTTGGCCAAGACGGGCGACTTTCAATTCGTACATCTGCCTTACGGCGGACCGAACGGCATCCAGGACCTAGTTGGCGGTCGCATCGCGGCGACAATCTATCCGATCGGTACGGCGCTGCCGTACGTGCAGTCCGCCGCCATTCGGGCGCTGGCCACAACAGGACCGCAGCGATCCGCGTCGCTGCCCGACGTCTCTACAGTCCGGGAAGCGGGATATCCCGGCCTGCAAGCAACAGAATGGTTCGGCGTGTTCGTTCCAGCAAATACGCCAACCGAAACCGTGCACCGTCTCAACGAGGCAATCCGCGTCGCGGTCGATACCGATCGATTCAGGTCGAGTGCCGCCAAGCTCTCCGTCGATGCCATGAGCCTTACCACCGGCGACTTCGCCCAACTGATCAAATCGGACCTCGAACGGTGGAGGCCAATCGTCCATGCCTCCGGGTTCTCGCCAGAGGATTGACACGAGCCATGACTACTCCAGCCGATCCCGCCGCACACTCCTTCATGAGGAACCGGACGCCGGACCAGGCTCTGGGTCCTTTTTTCCCGCTGAAGCGGAGGCATGTTGAAGGGTGGGATTTGACTTTGATCGACGGTGCGGACGGAATCGCGCAGGGCGAAATCATCGAGGTGACCGGCCGCATTCTCAATTGCAACGGTGATCCGGTGTCGGTCGCAGCCCTGACGATCTGGCAGGCAAACACGTTCGGCCGATACGTGCATCCCTGTGACACAAATCCTGCGGCGCTCGATCCGAATTTTATCGGGATCGCCGACGTTCGTTCGGGCGAGGACGGCGTTTATCGCATCAAAACAATAAAGCCGGGCGCCTATCCCGCAGGCCCGAATTGGACACGGCCCCCGCATATCCATTTCGAGGTTCATGGTCGATTTGAGCGTCTCGTTACCCAGATGTATTTCCCCGACGAACCACTGAATGGTTGCGACCGGCTCCTCAACTCCGCACCTCGTCCTGACCTGTTGATCGCCGCACCCATCTTGCAGCCGGACCAGGCTGTCCACCGGTCCCTGAATTTCGACATCGTTCTCTTGCGGGGCTAATTTTCGTTTTTGCGAGTGAAGCGACGCTGACAATCCGAATGGAATTCGCGGAATTCGATGACCATCGGCTGCCGCTTATCAACGGCCAGGGCACGTTGGCTGCATTCCTGTCGACGCTGCCCAACGATATCCCGGAGCAGGTCAAGGCCAGAGTTCGTCGAGCCTATCTGTGTGGTCAACCAGACGGCCCGCGCAGCTTTGCGAGTGGGGCTTGGGCGATCAAAGCAACTGTGCCAACGCGATAGGAAGGAAGCCTCCGCCAACCATCCGGGTGGGCCGTTGTTGTGCAGGCTTTCGGACGGGCCGTGATGTTCGACCTGAGTCCGGAGTGCGCACTGGAGCGGAGGTCTGCCGACAGTTCATGTTCTAATCTGAAAAAGCGTCGCCCGACGGGCCAGGTTTGGTGTGGTCGGTGCTGTCCACTCCCATAGCCGAAAATAATTTCATTCCGTTCCGACCCAAATCACCTGCATATCCGCTGCCGTCTCGTCCCACACAAGGGGCGTATCGCGATCGTCACGGACGCGGGGCGGGATGCGGTGGACGCGGGCTGCGTCAGGCGTGCGATGGGGTCGCAGGGCGGATTGCTCTCCGTGAGCGCTCCCGGGCACGCAGGACGACGGCGCAGTCGCGGACGGTGAAGTCGTGTGGTCCTGACGCCTCGGTGCCGGCGTCAAGTCTTGCGGAGGCGCGTTCGGCCCAACCGGGCCGGGCAAAACCTTAAATCCGCGAGGCGACGGTGGCAAAAAGCCGATCGCCGGGGAGATCACGAAGTAAACCGTAAAACCATTGCGTGCGGGAATGCCGGGCGATTCCGGTGACCTCGCTGTGAATACTCGTGCGCATACTTACTACCACCATGCGCGCACGAGGCTGCGGGTGCATCGGGCACCCGGCATTCCCCGCGCCCTTCTTAAGGGTCGCCCGCGCCCTTCTTAGGGTCGCGCCGCGCCCTTCCGGGCGAACGTTTGGCAACAACTCGGGCGCATCGCGCGGCGAGCAGGATAGGCGTGTTTAAAAAGAAAAGAATCGGCTTCGCGGCCAAGCGATGAAGATTGATCTGTCATTCCGAGGCGATGCGAAGCAATCGTCAGTGCGGGTTTTCGAGGCTGAACAATTCCGACTGCTCGTTATAGGCGAACAGCTCCGCATAGCGGCCCCACGACACGATCGTCTTCAAGGTTTCGTCCGCATATTCCTCCGACATGTAGTCTTCGAGTTCGTTGCGGAAACGCGCCGCCGGGGCGGTATGCGACGGCCGCTCCTCGAGGACGCGGTGGATCAACCCCATCACCGGCACGTAACTAATGAGATGTTCGGCGAACAGCTTCTTGCGGGCGTCGGTCTCGAGATCGGCGAAGCGTTTGCCGGCATCCGTCAGCATCAGGTCGCCTTCGCTCAGTTGGGCAAACTTCAATAATTGAAGGGCCTCGCCGAAATGGAAGATTTCGTCGGCCTCCAGCTGCAGGCTGCCGGCGAGCACCGGCAAATCGGCGTGCCCGTTATAGGGGGCGCCCGCCAGCGTCTCGATCAGGCCGGAGAGGACGTTGGAGGAGATGTGGTTGAGGACCATGCCGACGCCGCTGCCGGGAATGCCTTCGAGCGCCGGAGCCTTGGGCTCGGCGCGCTGTGTCATGCGGGCATAGATGCTGTCGACCAACTGCCGGAACGGCGGATCGAGGCGGTTGCGCGGATGCGGCATGTCGACCTTGATCTCGGCCGCGACGCGCCCGGGATTGGAGGAGAACACCAGGATGCGGTCGCACATCAACACGGCTTCCTCGATGTTGTGCGTCACCATCAGCACCGATTTGATCGGCAGCCGGCTTTCGGTCCACAGATCGATCAGGTCGGTGCGCAGCGTCTCGGCCGTCAGCACGTCCAGCGCCGAGAACGGCTCATCCATCAGCAAGAGATCGGGATGCACGACCAGGGCGCGTGCAAAGCCGACGCGCTGGCGCATGCCGCCGGACAATTCCTTCGGATAGGCCGACTCGAAGCCGTCGAGACCGATCAGGTCGATCGCGGCGAGCGCGCGGGTGCGGCGCTCCGAACTGTCGATCCCGAGCGCTTCCAGACCGAGTTCGACGTTCTGCAGCACCGTCAACCAGGGAAACAGCGCGAAGGATTGGAACACCATGGAGACGCCGTCCGGCGGTCCCTTGATGGTCTCGCCGCGGCATTTCGCCTGGCCGGCGGAGGGCATCACGAGGCCCGCGATGATACGCAGCAGCGTCGACTTGCCCGATCCGGAGCGGCCGAGCAGGCCGACGATCTCGCCGGCGGAAATCGTCAGGTTGACGTGTTCGAGAACCTGCAGGTCTTCGCCGCTGCCTTTCGGAAACGACCGGCACACGCCGTTTATTTCGACGAGGCTGGTCCGGTTGGTTTGATCGAGCATGCGTTTCCTCCTGATCAGCCGAGACGAAGACGGCGCTCGCCGAAGGCATAGAGCGGCCTCCAGAGCAGCCGGTTGAAGAGCGTCACCAGAATGCACATGGTAGCGATGCCGAGAACGACCCGGGGAAAGTCACCGGCTTCGGTCGCGATCGCTATATAGGCGCCGAGGCCGCTCGCCGTCAGGTGGGTGTCGCCCCAGCTCGCGACTTCGGCAACGATCGAGGCATTCCACGAGCCGCCCGATGCGGTGATGGCGCCGGTGATGTAATACGGGAAAATGCCGGGCAGCACGACCTTGATCCACCAGCGCCATCCCCGCAGGTGGAAACTGCCGGCGGCCTCGCGAAGATCGGTCGGAAACGCGCTGGCGCCCGCGATCACGTTGAACAGGATGTACCACTGCGTGCCCAGGATCATCAGCGGGCTGAGCCAGATATTGGGGTCGAGGCCGTAGCGAACGATGATCACCACGAACACAGGAAAGGCGAGGTTGGCGGGAAACGCCGCCAGGAACTGCGCCAGCGGCTGGATACGCTCGGCGAGCTTGGGCCGCAGCCCGATCCAGACGCCGACCGGGACCCACACCAGCGTCGCCAGCGCGATCAGCACGATGACGCGCGCCAGCGTAAGCAACCCGTAGCCCACGGCGCTGAACAGGTCGGACAGGTCGAGCGTCGCCGACAGATAGGCGTAGACCTTCCAGGCGGCATAGCCGGTGCTGGCGATGATAAAGATCAGCCAGATCGCATCGACGATGCGGGACGGCTCGCCGCGCCGGGCCGACGGCAGTTTCCAGGGCCGGGGTGGCGCAATATGCAAATTCGAGATCGCACGGTTGAACGCCGCGAACGGAATCGAAAGCGCCCGCAGCGCCCGCGTCCGGCGGAACAGGTCGAGCATCCAGGACGTCGGCGCATTTCCGGATGCGGTCTGCTCGAACCGGAACTTGTCGGCCCAGGCCACCACCGGCCGGAACAGCAGTTGATCATAGGCGATGATGACCAGGAACATCGCCAGCAGCGCATAGCCGATGGCGTGCAGATTGCGTTGCTGAATCGCGAGCGCCACGTAGGAGCCGATGCCGGGCAGCATCACTGTGGTGTTGCCGACCGTGATCGCTTCCGACGCCACCACGAAGAACCAGCCGCCCGACATCGACATCATCGCATTCCAGATCAGGCCCGGCATCGCGAACGGCACGTCGAGGCGCCAGAAGCGCTGCCAGCCGCTGAGGTGGAAGCTTTGCGACGCCTCGTCGAGATCCTTCGGCACGTTGCGCATCGACTGGTACATGCTGAAGGTCATGTTCCAGGCCTGGCTGGTGAAGATCGCGAACACGCAAGCGAGTTCGGCGCCGAGCACGCGGCCGGGAAACAGGTTCATGAAGAAGACGACCGTGAAGGTCAGAAAACCGAGGATCGGGACCGACTGCAGGATATCGAGCAATGGGATCAGCACCATTTCGGCGCGCCGGCTCTTGGCCGCCAGCGCCGAGTAGATGAAGGTGAATATGATCGAGCAGACGATCGCCAGCAGCATCCGCAGGGTGGTTCGCAGCGCATAGGCCGGAAGGTTGGCCGGATCGAGCGTCACCGGGACGACGTTGAGCGCCGACAGCGGCGCGGTGGTCTGTTCACCGCCATAGACGATCAACACCATGGCGCCGGTCACCAGGATCAACGCAGCGATGTCCCAGATGTTGGGCCGTAATGCCTGCCCCAGCGCGGCCGGGCGGAAATCCTGAAGCGCCATTGACAGCCGCCTTCTTACGGTTCGAACACGATCTGCGGGCACGCGCGCGGCGGTGCACCGGAGCAACACCGGTCCCCCTTCTTTCGGATCGCGCGCTAGCTAGAATTCGCCGTGCAAACGGCCCGAGAAGATGGAGACGGGTCCACGGTCGGCGTTATAGGCAGGATTTGTGATGAGTTGATAGTCGGCGGTGACCGTAAAATTCTTATCGACCGCATAAGCGTAGTATGTCTCGAAAATCTGCTCGGGACGATAGTTGAGCTGGCCGTCGCCGATCAAAAGGCCGTTGCCGCCGGCGGCGAGGAAGGCGCGATGGCTGTCGGAAAGCCCGTTGACGGCGCCGCCGACGCCGATGGTGTCGTTCGGGCGCCCCCAGGAGCGGCCTTTGATCGACAGCCCGCCCGAAACGCTGCGATCGATGTCAGTGAACGACAGGATTTCGTTGTGGCCGTCGTTCCAGCTGCCGCGCGCGAACAGGCCGATATCCCGGGCGATCTGCTGTTCGAGGTTGAGGTAGAATCCATATTTGAGATTGTCGTGACGGATGCTTGCCATCACCGCGTTGATGTCGAGCGCGGGGTTTGCGTCCTCGATCGTGAGCGCCTGTTGGTAATTCCCGGTATTGCCGCTATTGGCGAACAATCCGACCCGCAATTTTCCGGGCTGGTCGAAGATCTGGTGGCGTTCTTCGAACTCGACCACGCTGCCGCCGGTCTTGAAGGTCAGCACGTCGCTGTTGGGCGCGCTCGGCACCTGGAATAGCCCGGCGCGCACCGCCCAGTCCTTGCGGTTGAATTCGACCACCGCGCCGCGCGTATAGCCCGGCAGGTCGGCGGGGAAGTCATAGGCCGCCGACGCCCACATCGCCCAGTTCATGAAGTCGGCGCGCGGGTCCTTGGCGTAGGCGTTGCCGTCGAAGAAGTCGCCGACGGCGAAGCGCCCGACGACCAGCGTGATGCGGTCGATGTCGCGCTTGCCGGCGAGTTGATTGGCGGCATCGGGGACGTCTTCCTGTTCGCCGCCGAGGCCGAAGGTCTGCTTGATGTAATATCGCTGCGCACGGTATTTCGGCTCCGCGGCGCCGGCCTTCTGCGCTTCGCCGTTTGGAAAGCCGGCGAGGCCGAGCGTGCCGTTGAGGCCAAATCCCTGCGCCAGTTCCGGATCGAAATAGAACTCGCCGCCCTGCCAGAGCCGTACGCCGAGGAACGCGGTCGTGGTCCAGGTCGCCTGGGTTTGCCCCTGCCCGGGCAGGCTGAGCGCCCCCGCATAGGGCGAACGGAAGGAGGGATAGGTCGACGGCAAATAGGTAGTCTGGGCGTGGACGTTCCAGACGCTCAATTCCGGCAGCGCAGTCTGGTCGTTTCCGGAAACCGGTGCCGCCCAGGGCGTATCGCCGAACCGGTAATTCAGACCGAGCTTGACCAGGTGAACCCTGGGATCGACGTCGACGCGCGGTAGTCCGAACGAGCCGAGATCGTAGGCCTGGCGCGACAGATCGACATAGTCATATTCGAGCCTGGCGCTCCAATTGCCGCTGACGGCAAATTCGACACCCGCGCCCACCGTCCAGCCGGTATGGATCTGTCCGGGCGCAGCGAACACGTCGCCATTGGCATCGTTGAGATTGACGTGGCTGTGCGCCCAGGCAAAACCGCCGGTGGCATAGGGCATCCACGGGCCGAACGCATACCCGATGCGGCCGCGAACGGTGCCGGCATAGTCGAGCGTCGCATTGAAGGGGGCGGGCACCAGTCGTGCCGCATCCTGCGGACTGGTGAACGATGCATCAGCCTCCAGCCCCAGCACGACACGGTTGGAAAACTGCCGGTTATAGCCCGCCTGATAACCCCCGATCAGGCCAGTCAGACTTGGCGGAAAAACCACGCCCTGCGCGGGGAGCGGATTGGTGCCGGGGCCGATACTGCCGCCGCCATAGCCGACTTGGCCGCCGATATAAAACCCGGTCCAGTCATAGACGGCTTTGAGGGCCGGTGCCTTCAACGGTAAGTCCGCGGCCGCGGCGGGGCCAGCCACCGCGAGCATGCAAAGCCCGACGCATGTGAGCAAGCCGTTGCGGACTCGGTTGCTGCGCCTCATCGTGTCGATACATCCAGCGTCGGCATTCCGGCGGGCTCTTTCGTCGCGATGCAATGATTTGCTGCTGCCACCAATGAAATGAAGCGGTCAATTCGGCCACTTCGAATTCGCCCATCGCTACAGTCAAAATTATATCAGGGGCGGTTTAAAACCCCTTCCACGTCATTATTGCAAGTAATTCTCAATTGCAATAACTCTTGGGGCGATTGCATTGCATGGCATTGTTGAGTGACGACCGTGCAACACCATGGCCGGGGGCCCGTTTAGCGGATGTCCAAAAAATGACCCGCCCGGGGGGACAACCGGGCGGGTCGGATACGGCACGGGAGTGGATGAGGCGCCCGTGCCGGACACAAATCCAAAAGGAATCGCTTTCGTTCGCGCGAAGATAGCGCCAGTTATAACTCCGCCGAGCGTCAGTAGTTGCACCTGCGAACCAGGCCGATTTCGTCATCTTTCGCTTCGCGGACGATGGTTGCTCAGGCTCGGCTGCGTTATGGCGGCAGGTCAGGCGCGCGGGCGTGGGCCAAGTGTTTCCGGATCAAATCGCTCGATATCGGCGAGCAACTCGCAAAACGCGGCAGCGCCGTGATCGAGCAACTGACGGCCTTTTTCCGCGGACGCCTGTGTCGCGTCGCCGACCGCGCCCGTTGGATGAAGGTCTTGCGCCTGCCACGCGAACGGCGCCGGCCGATGCACGGAAAGCCGGCGATAGTCTTTTTCCATTGCAATGCCCGAGGAGCGGAAATCGGCGATCGCGCCGTTGCGCACCGTTTGCGGGTATCGCGCCAGCATGATCGATGTTTCGACGGCACCGCCATGGATCCCGTGATGCAGTTCTTCCGCGGAAAACAACCCGTCCGGCGCACCAAAGCGTGACCATCCGGTGGTGACCGCGAGAAGGCCGTATTCTGCCCGCAAGTCTTGCGCGACCAGGGTCATGGCGGCGCTGTTCCCGCCATGGCTGGTGACCAGAACAAGCTTTCTGATGCCTGCGCGCGCAACGCTGATCCCAAGCGCCATCCAGGTCTTCAGCGCGGTTTCGACCGGCAGCGTCAGCGTGCCCGGATAATCGATATGCTCGGTCGAAATTCCGATCGGCTGAAGAGGAAGGAAGGTCACGGGTGCGCTGTCCGGCAGGAGTTCACGCACCCGATCGAGATAGGCTTGGGCGATCATCACGTCGGTGCCGACGGGCAGATGCGGTCCGTGTTGCTCGGTCGCCGCCAGCGGCAGGACCGCGATCCATCGTTCCACGCCTGCGCCACAGACGTCCGGCCAGTGAATGTCGGTCCAATCGCGGGGAGGAACGCCTGATGACATCGCGCGAAACGTTTCCTTAACAGGATTGGCAGGGTAGTTTGCCGTTTCCCGAACAGGTCGTGCATCTCCAGAGCGGCACGATCCACCCCATCATGTGCTAAAATGACCTATGGAGTCCAATCATGAACCGGGCCCTTTTGCCGCGAGTGTTAACGGCGGGCTTCATGGCCGCTGCCATGATTATTGCAGCGGCCGTTTCGTCTGCCCAAGCGCAGACGTTGGACAAGGTCTCGTTCGGGACCAACTGGGTCCCTGAGCCGGAGCAGGGTGGCTTCTTCCAGGCGTTGGCCGACGGCACCTACCGGCAATACGGTCTCGAAGTCACGATCGTGCCCGGCGGCGCCAACGACAACAACCGCATCCAGCTGATCGCCGGCAAGCTCGACTTCTACCTGACCGCCAACACGCTGCAATCGTTCGACGCGGTCGCCAACAAGGTGCCCGTCGTCGAGGTTGCGGCGATATTCCAGAAGGATCCGCAGGTCTTCGTGTCCCATCCGGAATCCAAGGTGACGACGCTGGAGGATCTCAAGCCGCTGACGCTGTTCGTGTCCAAGGAGGGGATCGCGAGCTATTTCCAATGGCTGAAGTCCGAATACGGATTCAGCGAGCAGAAGGTCAAACCCTATACTTTCAATCCCCAGCCTTTCCTCGCCGACAAGCAGAGCGCGATGCAGGGCTATGCCACCTCGGAGCCGTTCGCGATCGAAAAGGCGGCCGGATTCAAGCCCGGCGTTTTGCTGTTGGCCGACTACGGCTTCAACGCCTATTCGACCATGATCGAGACCCGCGGTGACCTGATCGACAAGAAGCCGGATCTGGTCCAGCGTTTCGTCGATGCCTCGATCATCGGTTGGTACCACTATCTGTATGGCGATAATGCGCCGGGCAACGCGCTCATCAAGGCGCTCAATCCGGAAATGTCCGACGAGCTGTTGGCATATTCCGTCGCCAAGATGAAGCAATACGGAATTGTCGATTCCGGCGACGCATTGCGCGACGGCATCGGCGCCATGTCCGAGGCAAGGGTGGCAAGTTTCTTCGAGAAGATGGTGCGCGCCGGCGTCGTCCGCCCTGAGCTCGACTACCGAAAGTCATTCACGCTGCGCTTCACCAACAAAGGCGTCGGACTGAACCTGCGGCCAAAGAACTAGGGCGCAATGGCCGATCCCGCCAACTCCTTCGAAGTCGACGATGGGTCAGCCGGGACGGATTCGGTTGACCCTGCCGTAAGCCTGCGTGGGGTCACTAAGGTTTATGACAACGGGGTGATGGCGCTGGGTCCGCTGGACCTCGACGTTGGGCGCGGCGAGTTCGTGTCCCTGCTCGGGCCGTCCGGCTGCGGAAAGTCCACGGCGTTGCGCCTGATCGCCGGCCTCAACGCGCCGACATCGGGCACCGTTCGGGTTTCACATCGTCCCGGTCCGGCGCGTATCGGGCATTCGATCGGATTCGTGTTTCAGGAGCCGACGCTGATGCCTTGGGCGAGCGTCCGCGACAATGTGCGGCTTCCGCTGAAGCTGGCGCGCGCAACTGCCGTCGAGGCCGGTGCGCGCGTCGACGAGGCGCTGAAGCAGGTGGGACTGGCCGAGTTCGCCGACGCTTACCCGCGCGAATTATCCGGCGGCATGAAGATGCGGGTTTCGCTCGCGCGCGCATTGGTCACGGATCCCGATATTCTGTTGATGGACGAGCCGTTCGCCGCGCTCGATGAGATCACCCGCTTCCGGCTGAACAACGACCTGCTCGCGCTGTGGCGCAGTTTGCGCAAGACCGTGATCTTCGTCACGCATTCGGTTTTCGAGTCGGTATATCTATCGCAACGGGTCGTGGTCATGACGCCGCGGCCGGGCCGGATCGGTGCGGAGTTTCGCATCGAGGCGCCGGAACCACGCGCCGAGGATTTTCGCACGTCGGTCGAATATGCCGGCTATTGCCGTACGGTCTCGGCCGCGATGGCGGAGCAGCGTCAGGGGCCGCCTGACCGATGAATGCCTTGCAAGCATCGCCACCGTCCGGCGCGCAGCGTGGTGCCGACAGTCGCGCCTCGGCGTTGGTCCGAATCCTGCTCCCCGTCGCGGTGCTCGCGGCCGGGGTCATGGCATGGGACCTCGTGGTGCGGATCAACCAAATTCCGCCCTATGTGCTGCCGGGGCCGCTGGATGTTTTCCGAACGCTGATCGACGACTGGCCGGTGCTGTGGTCATCGTTGCTGACCACGTTGCGAACGACGCTGGCGGGTTTCATCGCTGCCGCGGTTGGCGGCATAGCGCTAGCACTTCTGTTCAACCAGTCGAAATGGCTGGAGTACTCGCTGTTTCCCTACGCTGTCGTGCTGCAGGTCACACCTGTTATCGCGATCGCGCCGCTGTTACTGATCTACCTGCCGCAGCAAACCGCGGTGATCGCCTGCGCCTGGATCGTCGGGTTTTTCCCGGTGCTGTCCAACACCACGCTCGGGCTGAATTCGGTGGACCGCAATCTTGCCGGATTGTTCCAGCTTTACGGCGCGTCGCGGATGCAGACGCTGCGATATCTCAAATTGCCCGCGGCGCTGCCGTTCATTCTGGGCGGCCTGCGGATCGCTGGCGGCCTGTCGTTGATCGGCGCGGTGGTCGCAGAAATCGCGGCGGGTTCGGCGGGGGCGGGCTCCGGGTTGGCCTATCGGATCGCAGAATCCGGCTACCAACTCAACATTCCCAGAATGTTCGCGGCGCTGCTGTTGCTCTCGGCCGCCGGAATTGTCATTTATGGGCTGCTGGCGCTGGTTTCGCACCTGGTTCTTCGACGCTGGCACGAAAGCGCGCTTGGAAAGGAAAACTGATGGCGAGCGGAAATGTTTCTACTGAGAAGGTCGATCTGCTGATCTATGGACCCAGCAAGCCGATCGTCGACAACGGTTTTTCCGATCAGTTCGTCCTGCATTCCTTTGAGACCAAGCATGACCTGGAGCGACTGACGCCGGCGATCGCGGCCAACATCCGCGGCGCCGCGATCACCTACAATACGGCGCACGGCGACAGCGCGACACTGGCGCGTTTTCCGAAGCTCGAAATCGTCTCCAGCTTCGGCGTCGGCTACGATCACGTCGACGTCAACTACGCCCGTCAGCACAACATCGTCATCACCAACACGCCGGATGTGCTGACCGAGGAAGTGGCGGATATCGCCATGGGGCTACTGATCGCGACCTTGCGCGAATTCATCAAGGCGGACCGCTATCTGCGGGCGGGGCTGTGGAAGACCCAGAACTTTCCGCTGAGCCCGGGCTCGTTGCGCGATCGCAAGGTCGGGATGGTCGGCATGGGCCGGATCGGGCAGGCTATCGGACGCCGGCTGGAGGCCTCGCTGGTGCCGGTGGTCTATCATTCGCGCAAGCCCGCGGCCGGCGTAGCTTACCAGCACTATCCCGATCTGATGGAGATGGCGAAGGCGGTCGATACGCTGGTGGTGATTGTCCCCGGTGGTCCTGCGACCGCGAAAATGATCAATGCCGATGTCATGAAGGCGCTGGGGCCGCACGGCGTTATCATCAACGTCGCGCGCGGCACGGTGGTCGACGAGCAGGCCTTGATCGCGGCCCTCAAGTCCGGAACCATTCTGGCCGCCGGCCTCGATGTGTTCGAGAAAGAGCCGAATGTGCCCGACGAATTGCGCACCCTGCAAAACGTGGTGTTGCTCCCGCATATCGGCTCGGCATCGGTTGTGACCCGCAATGCCATGGACCAATTGGTGGTCGACAATTTGAAAACCTGGTTTGCAGGAAAGCCCCCATTGACGCCGGTGCCGGAAACTCCGGTGAAGGCGCGCTGATGCGGGAACGTCGCGCCAGAATGGCGGTTGCCGCGGTTTTGGCGTCGATGGCCGGTGGATCGCCGACATGGTCGCAGGATGCAACCCTGAAGAAGGACATGATGGGGCAGTGGGAGCTCTCGACCACCGAGCGCAGCAAGACCTGTGTCGTCACGTTGAGGAACGATGCGACCGCGCAGGGCCTGAGGCTTGAACTCGAGCCCGCCTGTGCGACGGCGCTGCCGTTCACCAAGGACATCGTGGCCTGGAGCATCAAAGGTCTCGGCGACATCGTGCGTTTGCAGGATGCCGCCGGTCAGCCGGTAATCGACTTTACCGAAGTCGAGACCGGGATTTTCGAGGGCATGCGGACCGGTGAGGGCATCTACATCCTGCAGAACCTCGCCGCCGCGCGTTCCCTGGCGAAATCGATGGATCAGATGATCGGCGACTGGGCGATGGTTCGCGGCAATGGTCAATCGATCTGCGGCCTGACGCTGACCAATACCGAGGCGACGGGCGACAATTTCCAGGTATTTCTGAAGCCGAAATGCGACCCGGCGGTCGCAGCTTTCGCGCCGACGCAGTGGCGGCTCGATCGCGGCCAGATCGTGCTGATGTCGGACAAGGGTGAAACCTGGCAGTTCGAAGCCGACGATAACGCCCAGTGGCGGCGTGTGCCGGACAGCGCCGATCCGCTTATCCTGCTGCGGCAGTAAGGCTTTTTTCTTCCCGGGTCCCGTGGAAGCGGCACGCGAAAATTGCAACAATTGCGGGTCTGTGCCGATAGGCGCGGGTTGCGAAATGACGACATTATGTGCCGTCAGTTTTTTCAGACCGCCTGTCGATCCGTCGCCGGTTCCTTCGTCGTCCCCTATGGCGAGACAGGTGCGTGCCCCGGGGGGCCGCGGCTCGCCCCAGAGAGGAGTTTTCGATGCGCTTCATGTACATTGTTACTTCGCCCCAACCCAATACCCGCCCGACGCCGGAACTCATGGAGGCCATGCACAAGCTGGCCGAGCGTGAAATCAAGGCCGGGCGCATGCTCGACAATGGCGGGCTGTTGCCGGTCTCGATGGGGGCGCAGGTTAAAATCGCGGATGGAAAACTCAGCGTCGTCGATGGCCCTTTCGTGGAGACCAAGGAAATGATCGGCGGTTATGCGATCTTCGAATTGCGGGACAAGGAAGAGGCCGTGGCGGCGGCGGTCGAGTTCATGCGGCTCCACAAGGAACACATGCCGGGCTGGGAAGGAACCTGCGAGGTTCGCATGTTTGCGACCGCCGACTCGGAAATAGAGTGCCAAGCGGGTGCACGAGTCGCTTCTTGAAGCGAGCGCGCCACAATCACCCTCGGCCTCGGCGGCGATGATGGCGACCGACACCCACCGCGCCATCCTTGCCGTCTGGCGGATCGAGCAGCCGCGGCTGATCACGAGCCTTTCGCGGATGCTGCGGGATGTGCCGCTGGCGGAAGATCTGACACAGGAAGCCCTGCTGGCGGCGCTCGAGCATTGGCCCGCGGCGGGGGTCCCGGAAAAGCCCGGCGCGTGGCTGATGGCGACCGCCAAGCACCGCGCGCTGGACCATCTGCGCCGCAGCCGGATGCTGGCGCACAAGCACGACATCGTCGCGCGAGATCTGGAGCAGGAGCAGCAGGCCATGCCCGATCTGGATTCGGCGCTGGACGACGACATCGGAGACGAACTGCTCCGGCTGATCTTCACCGCCTGTCATCCGCGTTTGTCGCGCGAGGCTCGCGCAGCGCTCGCACTTCGGATGATCTGCGGCCTGACGACCGAGGAGATTGCGCGCGCTTTCCTGCAGCCGGAACCCACCATCGCGCAGCGCATCGTTCGCGCCAAGCGGACCCTTTCGGAATCGGGGCTGGCCTATGAGACCCCGCGCGGCGAGGAACTCTCGGAGCGGCTCGCTTCTGTGCTGGAGGTCGTCTACCTCATCTTCAACGAAGGCTACACCGCGGCGCGAGGCCCGGACTGGTTGCGGCCGGGGCTCTGCAACGAAGCGCTGCGAATGGGGCGGGTGCTCGTCTCCATTGCGCCGCAGGAGCCGGAGACGCATGGACTGCTGGCCTTGATGGAACTTCACGCCTCGCGCATCGCAGCGCGCACGGATCCCGACGGCGAACCGATTCTCATATTCGATCAGGACCGGTCACGCTGGGACCAACTCCAGATCCGGCGCGGGATGCGGTCGCTCCAGCGGGCGCGGCAGATCGCCGAAGTCGACGGATTTTACGCGCTGCAAGCGGCCATCGTCGCCTGTCATGCGGTGGCGGAGGTCGCCGACGATACCGACTGGTCGCGCATTGCAGAGCTTTATGCCGAGTTGTCCAAGCGCGTCCGGTCGCCGATCATCGAACTTAACCGTGCGGTGGCCGTCGGCATGGCCGAAGGTGCGGAAGCGGGACTCGCCATCGTGGACCGCCTGGCATGCGAGCCGGCACTCAAGTCCTATCACCTGCTGCCGAGCGTTCGCGGCGACCTGCTGCACAAGCTCGGACGTTATGCGGAAGCGCGCGTCGCCTTTGAGGCCGCGGCCGAGCTTGCAGGGAACAGCCGCGAGCGCGAACTGCTGAAGCGACGCGCTGCGGCCGCCGCAATGGGAACGTGATCGCGGACGTCGACCGATTTGCCCGGCCAGATCTTTTGGCGAATGTTAGAGCCTAAGACGGGATCGCGTGGAGCCGGTCGTCGAGGAAGTCCAGCTCATGACCCCGGCACCATTGAGGTAAGATTGCGCCACGTGGACGATCGCCGCTCTCGCAGCCACGATTATTTTCCTCCGACGGGCCCGGCGTCGGTGCGGCGCTGCGTTCGTCGCGAAGCGGGGCATTCTGCCGGCCGCACCCGATGCCCGGGAACGGCAACCGAGAGCTAATTAAATGCAGATCGATGGCACGCGGACGATTTAACGTGCTCGATATGGAACTTTGACGCTTTTGAGGCTAAGGTGATCCGCATAGCATTGCCATGGGGGTGTGCGGTGGTCCCATCAGATGCGGTAACCGACCAGATCATTCGACTGGCGACCGGCGCTGTAAGGAACGGCGATCGCGCTCAGTTTCTCGTTCTCGACCTCTTGCCGGTCGCGATCTATGTAACCGATGCCGAGGGTTTCGTATCCTATTTCAACCCAAGCTGCATCGAGTTAGCCGGGCGCTGGCCGATCGTGGGCAGCGATCGGTGGTGCGTCAGCTGGAAGCTCTACACCGACCAAGGGCAGTTTCTTCCGCACGACCAATGCCCGATGGCGATCGCGATCAAAACGAAACAGGCCGTGCGCGGCATCACGGCGATCGCTGAGCGTCCGAACGGCAGTCGCGTGAGCTTCTTGCCGTTTGCGACGCCGGTCCTCGACGTGCACGACGAACTGCTCGGCGCGGTCAACGTCATGGTGGTCGTAGCGGATCATCTTCTACCCCTGGCAAGGGATATGCACGGCGACCCGGAAGCCTGGCAGGACATTCTGGTCGGGGAAGCCCTTGCGGGCTTCACTACCGATGACCTCATGGACCTCGTCACGGAAATTGAACGCGAACTAAATCGGAAAATTCCCCGCGCTCTTAATTGAGACGTGTCGTCATCGAGACGCGTCGTTACCGCGAACGAGCGTGCGGGGCACGCGATCGACAGTCCGTGCGGCGCTCCCAGAGTGGGCGGCAGTTCAGTTCCCCGGCGTGAACTCGTTTGGCCGGGCGCGCGCCGCCTGACGCGCAATGTTTCAAACGGTACGCAACTTTGCTGTGCATCGGCCGATGCTCTGCACGCGCTCGTGCATGGACGTCGGGCCTGCCGTCGAAAAGCTTGCGTGATGTCACTCAAGAGTCACGCCGCGATCACAAAGAATCATCAAAGCGCCACGCCAAACGCAGTCAATAAAGTCGGAGCAGGGGGCAACAAACCGTCAAAAAGGAGAGACTCGTATGGCGCTCCATTTTAGAAGTATCGACGGCTCCGACAACAATCTCGCAAATCCCGCGCTGAACCAGGCCGACACCGACTTTGCCCGGATAGGACCGGCCAATTTCGCCGACGGCATCGACGAGATGCAGCCCGGCCCCAATCCGCGCGAGATCAGCAATATCGTGGTGGCGAACGGCCCCGACACCCATCTCGAAGTCGGCGGCGTGGCATTGTCCGGGATGATGTATGCCTGGGGTCAGTTCGTCGATCACGATCTCGACCTGGAGGCGAGCGGCACCAACACCGCGGATATCTCCATCACGGTGCCGGCGGGCGATACGCTGCCGCAAGGCACCCTGATTCCGCTGACCCGGGTCGCGATCGATCCGGCGACCGGTGTGGCGGGGCACCCGGCGACGGCCATCAACACGGTGACCGGCTGGCTCGACGGTTCGCAGGTATATGGGTCCGACGCCGCCACCGCGGCCAGCCTGCGCACGGCGGATGGCCATATGAAAGTCTCGGCGGGCGATAATCTGCCCATCGTGATGACCGCGCAGGGACCGGCGTTCGAGGCCGGTGACTCGCGGGCGCAGGAAAATCCGGATCTCACCGCGCTGCAGACTTTGTTTGTGCGCGAGCACAATTACCAGGTCGACCTGCTGCACAAGGAGCATCCGAACTGGAGCGGCGACCAGTTGTACCAGACGGCGAAGGCGATCACGACAGCGGAAATGGTCAACATCACCTACAGCGAATTTCTGCCGCATCTACTGGGCCCGAACGCGATCCCGGCCTATCACGGTTACGATCCCAACGTTAATCCGACCATCTCGGAGGAGTTCGAAGGCGCCGCCTACCGTTTCGGTCATTCGATCGTGTCGAGCGACATCAACGGCATCAACAATCTCGGCGCCACCACCGCCGAGCAGTCGCTCGCGGACAGCTTCTTCGAGTCACCGGCGGCATTCACCGCCAATGGGGGCGCTGACGGACTGCTGCGGCATCTTTCCAGCGACACCGCGCAACCGCTGGATACACACATCGTCGAAGATCTCCGCAGTTTGCTCAGCGATCCCCCGGATGCAACCGACCTGGCCGCGATCAACATACAGCGCGCGCACGATCTGGGACTGGGGACGCTGAACCAGACGCGGGAAGCCCTGGGACTGACGGCCTATACGAGCTTCGACCAGATCACCTCGGATCCGGCGACGGCCGCCGCACTGAAACAGGCCTATGGCACGGTCGACGCCGTCGATCTGTGGACCGGCGGCTTGGCGGAGGATCACACGGCCGGCGCCGCGATCGGCCAGACCTTCGGCACCATCATCGCCGATCAGTTCACCGCGCTGCGCGACGGCGACCGGATGTATTTCGAGAACCAGGGCTTCGACCGCCAGACCCTGAACGAGATCAAGTCGACTACGCTCTCGGACATCATCGAGCGCGACACGACAGGGACGACGGCGATGCAGGCCGATGCGTTCGTGTCGACCGAGCGTCACTCCGGCACGCTTGGCGGCGTCGACCCGACAGGAGCTGACGCGGCGAGCGGTCAGGCGCAACTGGTGGTCGGGTCCGCGGGCAGAGATACGCTGACCGGTGGCGCCTTAAATGACACGCTGGTGGCGGCCCGCGGTCACATGACCATGACCGGCGGCGCCGGCGCCGATACTTTCGTGTTCAACCTCGACAACCTCAAGGGCGGACACAACACCGCTGTGATCACCGACTATGATCCCAAGGTCGATCAATTGCAGATTCTGAACGATGCGTTCGTCGCGAAATCCTCCGATCATCACGGCGGGACGCTGTTGCACGCAGGCTCTGAAACCATTGACCTGGTAGGTGTCAGGCCAAATGAGATCGATCGTCACGAGTGGGCCTGAGTTTCAGGATCGTGATCCCATCGGAAGAAATCAAATGCCGCGTCGTTCTCGAAAGGCGACGCGGCATCATCCCTGCTGGTCGTAGTAGCGCAGCATCGAATAGGGATTGATCGCCTGATCCGACCGCCGTCCGAGGAAGAAAAAGCCGCACGCAGCGTCGGCGACGGCGCGGCCGCGGGCAAATCGGTCGAGATACCGGATCCAGAAGAAGGGAAGGGAAATCACGCGGGACATCTTGTCGCCCGCGCCGAGCGCACGCAGAAAATAGCGGATCGACCAGATCAAGGCGACGCCGGGACCGCTGACCGGGCCGGCGCTGATTTCCGCGAACTGTCGAAACAGCCAGCGATGACCGCTCTGGGTGAAGCGCGAGAAATCATAGGCGCGTTCGTGCACCTGCTGCATGAAGGGCGTCTCGGCATAGACCAGTCCCTTGGGCCGCAACACGCGATGAATTTCCGCAACGACCGTCGCGGGCTCCAGCACGTGTTCGAGCACGGCCTGCACCCAAACGCCGTCGAACATTCCATCCTCGAACGGTAATTTATGGCCGTCGGCCACCAGTACCGTGTATTGCGATGCGTACACATCGGTGCCTATCAATTCGATCGTGGGGTCGTCGTAGAGTTGATCCGCTCCCGAGCCGATGGCGCCGCCGCCGATCACCAGCACGCAGGGCCGCTTGGAGGTTTCCTTCAGGAGATCGAGGAACTGCCTGCAATTGGCCGCCGCAACCGGATTCTTGCCAAAGGCGAAGCGGTGCAGGCGCGAGCCGATCGACTTGCGCGTCACGTCGCGATCGAGCGCCGAGCCGTTGCTGCCCAGATACATCTTGCGATCGAACACGCTGGCTGGAAAATCGATCAGTACTGGCTGCGCGTTGACGACGGGAAATCCGGTCGTGTGGTACTCGCAGTCGGCGCTGGTGCAGCGTAGCTGCGCACCCTGCTCGCGGAGCGGCGAGGAACATCGAGGACAACGAATGCCGTCATTCCATGTCCTCGATTGCATGGATTGAACGGAGCGGTTGGCGAGAGAAGACTGCAAACGATAACCCCAAAACACGATGCATCTGTTTCGGTTCCCGTGACGGCAGGAACCAAGGATATGTGAAGTCGTTCATTCAGTCCTAACTTGGAGGCTGTGATAAGGCAGCAATGGGGCCCATGCTCGGCACGATGAATTGCAAGCGAAAGCCAGGCATCGGCAAACTTCGTGCCGTCGATGAACACGCCATTATATTAGCTTCAAACCTCTCAAGCTGCTGTGCCCGTTCTTGCCGACGATGATGTGATCGTGCACGGATATGCCGAGCGGCTGCGCGATGTCGATAATCGTCTTGGTCATCTGGATATCTGCAGACGAGGGCGTCGGGTCGCCGGACGGGTGGTTGTGCACCAGGATGATCGCGGTGGCGGACAGTTCGAGCGCGCGCTTGATCACCTCACGTGGATAGACCGGTGTATGATCGACGGTGCCGACCTGCTGCACTTCGTCCGCGATCAACTGATTGCGTTTGTCGAGAAACAGCAGCCGGAACTGCTCCTTGTCGGCGAACGCCATGCTGGTGCGGCAATAGCCGATCACGTCATGCCATGACGACAGCAGCATGCGCGGTTTCAACTGGCCTTTTGCGATCCGGGTCGATGCTGCCGCGATAAGTTTGATCTGGTTGATCGACGCATCGCCGATGCCATCGATTTCGCGCAACCGCGCTTCCGGTGCATGGATGACCTCGGCAAACGACCCGAATTTCTTGAGCAACGATTTTGCAAGCGGCTTGGTATCGCGTCGGGGCAGGGCGGCGAACAACGCCATTTCGAGCAATTCATAGTCGCTCAGGGCGTCCGGTCCGGCCTTATAAAAACGTTCCCGCAACCGGTCGCGATGACCGTGATAATCCGGCTTTTCGGCAAGTTCGGACGAAGGTTGCGGTTCGTTGGGCTTCGCGGTCATCGGCACGTAACATGGCGTGCCCGGCAAATTTTGCAACTAGGAAGTGTGAGATCGGTTTGCGATCCGCGTAGCCACCTGTCTTCACAGAATAGGGAGCCGGGCTGACAGCCATGTGACGGGCTGGGACCCGGGTCGCGCCAGGCACGCTTGCCTTCTCCGTGAAATCCCTTAGGTATCCTGTGCGGCCGGGGCCTTTCGCGATCGGCGGCGCCAGCGATAACCTCGCGTAGAACGAGGCGCTCCTTGCCGACCCGACCCAAAGGTCGCGCAAACAAATCCATTCCCAAGGCAGGTCGAATCCGAAGACGCCGCGAACGCGTCCGTCTGTGAGTAAACCGGTGCGTCGTCAGCGCGGCGGCGCGTCGCCGTTTGTCTGCCCACAAAAATTGATCTCGCCATGAATTGCCTGCCCGACCTGCCGCTCGTTCCTGAAACGCGCGATTCCGACACGGAGACCTGAGTGACCACCATCGTTTCGGATATTCCGCGCGCACCCCGTATCCTTTCAGGATGGCTGACGCTGCTGCTCGCGGTGTCCTGCGGATTGATCGTTGCCAACCTCTATTACGCGCAACCGCTGATCGGCCCGATCAGCGCCGAGCTGGGACTGTCGTCGCAAGCCGCCGGGCTTGTCGTCACGATGACGCAACTCGGCTATGGAGCGGGTCTCCTATTGATCGTGCCGCTCGGCGATCTCGTCGAGAACAGGCGGCTGGTGATGGCGACCACGAGCCTCGGCGCGTTGGCGCTGCTGGCAGCCGCCTATTCGACGCATCCACTGCCGTTTCTCGTTGCCGGGGTGTTCATCGGCCTCGGCTCGGTCGCCGTGCAAATCCTGATTCCCTATGCCGGACATTTGGCGCCCGCGGCTACGCGCGGCCGCGCCGTCGGCAACGTCACCACCGGGCTGATGATCGGCGTCATGCTGTCGCGGCCGGCGGCGAGCTTCATCGCCGCGGCGTCTTCCTGGCACATGGTGTACATCGTCTCGGCCGTCGCCATGGCGCTGCTGATCCTGGTGTTGCACCGCCTGCTTCCGCCGCGCAAACCCACGACGCGTTTGAGCTACGGCCAATTGCTGGCGTCGATGATGCATCTGGCGAGGACCAGCGTCGTGTTGCGCCGCCGCGCATTCTATCATGCCAGCCTGTTCGGCGTTTTCAGCATGTTCTGGACCACAATTCCTCTGCTGCTCGCAGGGCCCGCGTTCCGGCTCTCGCAAAACGGCATCGCGATGTTCGCTCTCGCCGGTGTCGCCGGTGCTATTTCGGCGCCTCTTGCCGGCCGCGTCGCGGATCGGGGTTGGACGCAGCCCATGACCGCGGCGGCGATCTTGCTCACCGCCGGTGGTTTCGCGCTGACGCGGTTGGTCGATCTCGGCTCGACCTGGTCGATGGCGTTATTGGTGAGCGCGGCGATCGCCATCGATTTCGGTGTTCAGGCGAATGTGGTGCTGGGCTATCGCGCCTTGTTTGCACTCGGGGCCGAACTTCGCGCGCGGTTGAATGGGCTCTATATGACGACCTTCTTCCTCGCCGGCGCGGCGGGCTCGGCCGTGGGAGGATGGGCCTATGCCAACGGTGGCTGGACCCTGGTGTCATGGATCGGGATCGCGCTGCCGCTGGCGGCGCTTGCCTATCTCGCAACCGATCGCGCGTAACCCCGCGATGTCGCTGCTTCACGTTTGCTTGAGCGAAAGTCTATCGGCGCAGGCCGCCAAGCAGGTTGCGATCTCCTGGTCAGTCGCCACATCCCGCTCTTAGCCCCAAGGAATGTCTTCCACGAACCCGGGGCCTCGCAGGGAACCGGTTTCGATGCTTGGGCTCGCGATCGAGAAATATGGTCCTGGCGGACTGTTGGCCACTTCGAAAGGTCGGCGCTGGTCGGGGATTTCGGCGGAGCTGCGCAGCCATGACGGCGGCGTCATAGCCTGGGACAACGTGCAGCCCGATACGGAAATTTGCGTCGACGTCCGCGGCAGTGGATCGGTCGTCACGCGGCGGGGCGGCGGTATCATCAATCGCGCGCGTGCCGAGCGCGGCATGATTTGGTTGTCTCCCGCCGGTTTGAAGGGAGACTTTATCGATATCTCGGATCCTTTGCCGGGGATGCTTCATCTCTATCTTCCGCCGAACGGCTTGGCGCCGGATAGTCGGGGCGGCGGCATCGATCAAACGAGGCCGGAGTTGCTTCGCTACGAACGCGCGTTCCAGGACCCGCTTGTCGCCGAGATCGCCTTTGCGATTCTGGCTGAGCTCCAGACCGAAACTTCTGCCGGCCGGCTCCTTGTCGAGACATTGGCTTCCAGTCTTGCGGTACGGCTTTTTCAAAATCCCCGCGGAGTGGTCTCGACTCCCGCGGCGCTCACCCAGGAAGGGCTCGATCGCCGACGATTGGCCCGGGTGCTGGAATACATAGATAGCAACCTCGAGGGCGATCTCACGGTCGAGCATCTCGCATCGATCGCGTGCCTCAGTCGCTTCCATTTCGCGCGGTCATTCAAGAGCGCCGTAGGTCAATCGCCTCATCGTTATGTCAGCGGCAAGCGGCTCGAACGCGCCAAAGTATTGCTGGCCCGTGGCGAACGGTGTTTGGCCGACATTGCGCTCGCGCTCAACTTTTCGTGCCAGGCCAATTTCACCCGGGCTTTTCGCGACGTGACGGGTTTGACGCCCAGACAGTATCGAAGGAATTCCGCGGCCTGAACTTATAAGCTGGCCGAGCCGGCCGTCGACGCTCGATTCGCGTTGTTTTCTGTTGGCAGCAAGAAATGACAAAAACCCAGCAACCGGTGCCAAGACAGCACAACGAAAAGTAGTTCATCAATCTGGTCAGATACCCGGATATTGAAACAGGGATGATCGTGACCGTTGAACAAAAAGTCGTGGTGATTACCGGGGCCTCGCGGGGCATCGGTGCCGATCTGATCAGGGGATTTCGCGAGATCGGCTATGGCGTCGTTGCCAATTCGCGTTCGATCAGCAAAGGCGACGCCGGCCGTGATCCGGATGTCGTGGCCGTCGATGGCGACATCGGCGTTCCCGGTACCGCGGACCGTATCGTCGGCGCGGCCATCGAACGCTTCGGACGAATCGACACGCTCGTCAATAACGCCGGCGTCTTCCTTCCGAAGCCCTTCCTGGATTACTCCCAGGCCGACTTCGCGACGATGATTGACGTCAATCTGTCGGGGTTCTTCCACATGTCGCAAAAGGCCGTGTATCGAATGTTGCAGAACGGCTCCGGTCATATCATCAACATTACGGCAACGATCGCGGAACAGCCGATGGCTTCGCTTAGCGCGGCGGTTGCTGCTTTGACAAAGGGTGGCCTCAATGCCGTGACGCGTTCGCTCGCGATCGAGTATGCCGGCCGGGGTATCCGCGTGAACGCGGTCTCGCCGGGCGTCATCAAGACACCGATGCATATGCCGGAGGCACACCAGTTTCTCGCCGGGTTGCAACCGGTGGGCCGCATGGGGGAGATGCGAGACGTTGTCGACGCCGTTCTGTATCTGGAAAAGGCGGCCTTCGTCACAGGTGAAATCCTGCACGTCGACGGTGGCGCTTCCGCGGGCCGATGGTAGGAGGGGTACGATGTGGCCAGACCGACGTCTCGTTGATCTCTTTGGAATCGAGCAGCCGGTTGTCTTGGCGCCGATGGCGGGACTTGGGACTGTCGGACTCGCCGCGGCGGTGTGCGATGCCGGAGGGTTGGGGTCGATCGGTTGCGCAACCATGCAACCGCCGATCGCGGCCGAGACGATCGAGCGGTTGCGGCGGCTGACGCGAAAGCCGATCAACGTCAATTTCTTTTGTCACGCCGAAGCAAAAATCGATGCTGTCCGCGAGCGAACCTGGCACGATCGGCTATCGCCTTATTTTGTCGAACTTGGACTTCCGCAGGAACTCTCGCCACCTCGCTTGACGATCGAGCCGTTCGGCGACGCCATGTGCAAGGTGGTCGAGGCCGCCAAGCCGGAAGTCGTAAGTTTCCATTTTGGTCTGCCGGCGCCGCCGTTGCTGGCTCGGATCAAGGCGGCCGGATGCCGCATTATCTCGTCGGCAACGACGGTCGAAGAAGCGTTATGGCTGGAAGCCCGGGGTGTCGATGCGGTCATCGCCCAGGGCTGTGAGGCCGGCGGACATCGGGCGACTTTTCTCGCTGCGAACCCCAACCTTGCCGCGGCCTGGCAAGTCGGGACATTGGCGCTGGTGCCGCAAATCGTCGATGCGGTCAACGTGCCGGTCATCGCCGCCGGAGGCATTGGCGATGGTCGCGGCATAGCGGCCGCATTTGCGCTCGGAGCCGCGGGAGCGCAAATCGGAACCGCGTTTCTTTTTTGTCCGGAGGCCGCGACATCGTCGCTGCATCTCGCGGCCCTGCGGCGTGCGCGTGAAAACGTGACAGTCATCACCAACGTGTTTACCGGGCGGCCGGCCCGCGTCCTCGCCAACCGCCTGGTGCTCGATATCGGCCCTGTTTTGGATGATGCTCCGGATTTCCCGTTGCCTATGGGAGAGATATCGCGGTTGCGTGCCGATGCGGAGCAGCAGGGGCATAGCGATTTTACGCCGCTGTGGTCGGGTCAGGCCGCGCCGTTGGCAATGGAGATGTCCGCCACGGCGTTCACGCTCAAACTGGCAAACGAAACTATGGAATGCTTCGCAAGGCTTCGACCCGTCACGGCGTGAACTGGCCCCGGTGCGGATCAATTCTTGGCGTCGTCGTCCCGCCTTAAACGCGTAGGCGGCAATTTTGACGGATCAAGCGGCCCCGGGCGGCTGTTCGCCGTTGCGCTGCGACAGGGTGAACACTTCCACGCCCGTAGCGGTGACGCCGACCGAGTGCTCGAATTGGGCCGATAGCGAACGGTCGCGCGTCACAGCGGTCCAGCCGTCGGACAGAATCTTCACATGGGGTTTGCCGAGGTTGATCATCGGCTCAATGGTGAAGAACATGCCGGGCTTCAACGGCACGCCCTCGCCGGGTCGGCCGATATGGATGATGTTCGGCTCGTCATGAAACATGCGGCCGAGGCCATGGCCGCAGAAGTCGCGCACCACGCTCATACCCTGCGGCTCGACAAAGCTTTGAATGGCGTGGCCGATATCGCCCGTGGTGGCGCCCGGTTTGACCGCCGCGATGCCACGCATCATCGCTTCATAGGTAACTTCGATCAGCCGTTCCGCCTTGCGGGCAATCGGACCCACCGCATACATGCGGCTGGAATCGCCGTACCAGCCTTCGACGATGAAGGTCACGTCGACATTGACGACATCGCCGTCCTTCAGCGCGCGGTCGCCGGGCATGCCGTGGCAGACCACATGGTTGATCGAGGTGCAGGTCGAATAGCGATAGCCGCGATACATCAGGGTCGCGGGATAGGCGCCGTGATCAAAAGCGAAGTCGCGGACGAAATCGTCGATCCGCGCCGTCGGTACGCCCGGTTTGACGAGGTCGGTCAGTTCGTCGAGGCACTTTGCCACCAGCGCGCCAGCCTTGCGCATGCCGGCAAATCCGCCCGGTCCATGTAGCTTGATCTGCCCGGTTTTGCGCAGAAGAGAAGTTTCGGAGGCTTCGACGTAGCTCATGGGTGGATCATGCTTCACGGGCGGGGCGATAAGAAACGATTTGCGGTCTTAATTTAATGATCGGAGCGGTCAACGCAAGCCAAGGTTGGAAAATGGCGCCCCCGTGGCAAAGGGAACCGCAGAAGGGCAAGCGGTGTCAACTTGGTACCTCCACGATGCTTTCCACCGGCAAGGCACCCCCACGGACACGGATTTCGCGCACCGGGTAGGGCACGCGGATGCCTTCGCGCTTGAACGCCTCCCACAGCGCCAGCATGACGTCGCTTTTCACGTTGTCCATGCCGTCGGGGTCGGCGATCCAGAAGGTCAGCGAAAACTTCATGCCGGCCTCGGCGAATTCCACCAGGATGCAGCCCGGCGGCCGGCCCTTGAGGGCACGCGGGGCCGCGGCCGCGATCTCGATCGCCAGCTTGCACACCAGCCGCGGATCGGCATCGTAATTGGTGCCGAAATTGACCTTCACCAGGGTGTTCTTGTCGGTGTAGGTCCAGTTGGTGACCTTTTGCGTCACCAGGTCCTCGTTGGGGATCAGGAATTCGCGGCCATCGCCGGCGGCGACTGAAATGTAGCGGGTCTTCATGGCGCTGATGCGCCCCGAACTGTCGCCGATGGTGACGAGATCGCCCGGCTTCACGGATTTATCCGCCAGCAGGATGATGCCGCTGATGAAGTTGGCGATGATCTTTTGCAGTCCGAAGCCGATGCCGACGCCGGCCGCGCCGGAGAAGATCGCGAGCGCCGACAGATTGATGCCGACCGCGCTCAAGACCACCGTGACGGCAAATACCATCAGCGCAAGCCGGATGATCTTGACCAGCAATACCTGAATCGACGGCGTCAGGTCGCTCGACCGCGTGATCCGGTGCTCGATGAAGTTGCTGGCGACATTGGTGAGCCACAGCGCTACCGATAGCAGCACGGCGAGCTTGATCAGCAATAGCGGCGTCAGCCGCAGACCTCCAAGCACGACGGAGACCGAGTTCGAGCGCGTCGATGGTCGAGTCGAGCTGGCCGATAATGCTCAGCGCGGCCACCAGCCACGCCGATAGCGATATCAGGCGAACGAAGAATTCGTTGCGGATGACGGAGGTGACGAGGCGGATGGCCAGCCATGCCAGCGCCAGCTTGGCGAAGACGGCGAGCAAATAGCTCCGGCTCGGCCAGGTCGATGCCACCATGATCGCCCTGGTGATGCGCATCAGCACCGCGAACACCGCTGTCGAAGAGTTTTCCACGAGGACGCGCACGATCAGTCGGAGCGGCGCCGGCCAGCCCATTGCAACCGATGTCAGGTCGATCCGCGAACGAACGGCGGCGCCAGCCGCAAAAGCCAGCCCGGCGCCGGCGACGACCAGGCCGAGCTGGAAGTAAAACCATGGCGATGCGACCTCGGCGCCCACCCATCGCGCGGCGGTATGCAGGAAATCGATGATGTCTTTCAGGTCCATCGTCAAAATCTCTTTTCAGGGCCGATCGGCGCGGTCGAGCAAACTCGATTCGAATGACGGCAGATTTCCATAACCATGGCGCGGATGCCATCGCCGCGGTGCGTAAGCAAGCTCTGTCAAATCGGATTTATCGGGCACATTGTCGCCAGCGGCAACAAATGGCCTTGGCGTCGAACTGTGGCGACGATAAGGATGCAATTGCAGGTATTTGCAAGGATTTACGACAGCTCATGGCCTCGCTCGACTCGGTCAGCATAGCCATCCTTCTCGGCGCCGTTCTGGTGATGGCAGGCATCCTGTCGAGCCTGCTCGCGCTGCGCTTCGGCGCGCCATTGTTGCTGGTGTTTCTCGTGATCGGCATGGTGGCCGGCGACGCCGGCCCGGGCCAGTTGCGGTTCGACGACGTGCGTACGACTTACCTCGTCGGTTCGGTGGCGCTGGCGCTGATTCTGTTCGATGGCGGTCTAAGAACACGCTTTCAAAGCATCCGCGCGGTCCTCGCCCCGTCGATGGTGCTGGCGACCGTGGGCGTGCTGCTGACGGCGCTGATCGCCGCCCCCGTCGCCAAATATGCCCTCGATCTGAACTGGACCGAGGCGCTTTTGGTGGGAGCCGTGGTGGCCTCCACGGATGCCGCGGCGGTGTTCCTGCTGGTGCACGCGCAGGGCTTGCGGCTGCGGCCGCGGGTCGGCGCGACGCTGGAGGTCGAGTCGGGCACCAACGATCCGTTCGCGGTGTTTCTGACGCTGATGCTGGTTGAGCTGATTTCGAGCGGCGGCAGCTCGGTCGTGCACGTGGTGCTGGAATTTGGCCAGGAAGCCGTGCTCGGCGCGATCGTCGGCGTGATCGGCGGCCGCCTCGTGGTGTTGGCGCTGAACCGCGTCGCGCTGCCGCAGGGCCTGCACGCTCCGTTCGTCGCTACCGCCGCGCTGGTCATTTTCGGGGGCGCGCAGATCGCCCACGGTTCGGGATTCCTCGCGGTCTATCTCGCCGGCATCATCATCGGCAACCGGCCGACCCGGGCGCACAATTCGGTGGTGACGTTCCTCGACGCGGCGACGTGGCTGGCGCAGATCGTGATGTTCGTGCTGCTCGGGCTGCTGGTGTCGCCGCAGCGGCTGCTCAGCAGCGCCGTCCCTGCGGTCATCGTGGCGCTGGTGCTGATGCTGGTGGCGCGGCCACTCGCCGTGTTTCTGTGCCTGGCACCGTTTCGTTTCAACTGGCGGGAAAAAACCTTCATCGCCTGGACCGGCCTGCGCGGCGCCGTGGCGATCTTTCTCGCCTCGATTCCATTGCTGGTCGGGCTGCCCAAGGCCTACCTCTATTTTGATGTCGCCTTTGTCGTCGTCATCATCTCGCTGTTGCTGCAGGGCTGGACGTTGGCCGCGGCGGCGCGCCGGCTCCACGTGGCATTGCCGCGCGCCGACCGCGGGCCGCGACGGGTCGAGCTCGATCTGCCGGGCCAACTCGAACAGCAACTGGTCGGCTATCCCGTCCGCCCCAAAAGCCTGTATCTGAAACGCGGATTGATCCCGTCCTGGTCGAAGCCGACGCTGGTCATTCGCGATCAGCGGATACTTTCACCCGCCGAGGCCGATCCGGTCGCGGCGGGCGACTACATCTACCTGTTGGCGCCACCGGAGAAGGCCGAGGCGCTCGACCGTTTCTTCGTCGACATGCTGCCGAGCACGGCGCCCGATCCGCATCTGCTGGGCGATTTCACGGTATCCGGCGAGCACACGCTTGGCGAACTCGCCGATGTCTACGGCGTGCGCGTGGATGAAGACGAGGCCAAGCTGACGCTGGCGGACTACTTCGATGTCTATCTCGATCATGCGCCAAAGGACGGCGATACGCTTGCGCTCGATGCCATCGTGCTGGTGGTGCGCAAGCTGAGCGGCGGCAGGGTGAACGTCGTCGGCCTGCGGTTGCCGGAAGATGAGGAAGAGGCCGCGATGCCGACACGAACGGCGCTACTCAAGCGCAAGCTGTCGGGGTGGTGGTCGTCGGTGGCGGGGATCTAGCGGGCCGCGGCGACGCCAGGCAGGCTTGTCGCGCGATCGTCAATCTGCAGCCAACAAATCGCCGCAACGTCCCAAAATTTGCTCAATTTCGTGATGCGCGAAACCGGAACGCACGACGCTTCGAGCCGTTGCCAGCAGCGTTGCGCCGTTTGACGGCGCATCAATCGAAGGGTTCCGATCAGGAGTAGCCGATGCGAAAATACATCATGCCGATCGTTGCAGCCGCAATGCTCGGGACCGCCGTCCCGGCGATGGCTTATGACACGGGAGGCCTGCCTTCGATGCAGGCTGCGCTCGACGTCGCGACCGAGCTTGGGCTCGTTACAGTCTCGCACACCCAATTTGCCGGCGATGAATGGCAGATCGAGGGACGGGATGCGACGGGCCGGTACATGGAGGTCGATGTCGACGTCACCACAGGCGACGTTCTGCACGTGCAACGCTAGTTGCTGCCAGGCACGAAGCGCCGCCTTCGGGATATCAATCGGGCGAGGCGGCGCCGGTCAGTACCTTGACGCCGCCGAACGCCGAGATGCGTCCACGCCGGAGCATGACGATCTGGGTCGCTAGCTGGCGCAATTCGGCGGCGTCGTGGCTGACATAGACCATCGGGATGCCGGCGTCGTCGCGCAGACGCACCAGATAGGGCAGTATTTCGGTTTTTCGCCCCTCATCCAGCGCACCGAGCGGCTCGTCCAGCAGCAACAATTTCGGCTTTGACAACAATGCCCGACCGAAAGCGACGCGCTGACGTTCTCCGCCCGAAAGCTGCCCTGGGCGACGGTCCAGCAGCCCGCCGACATCGAGCAGATCGACGACGCGTTTGCGCTGAACGGGATCGTCCGCCAGATTGTTCATCCGCCGCCCGTAGGCAAGATTTTGGCGCACATCGAGATGCGGAAAGAGCCGGGAATCCTGGAACACGTAACCGATGCGGCGGCGGTAGGGCGGGACATGTACGCGTGCCGCGGTATCATCGAGGGTCTCGCCGTCGAGGGTGACAACGCCGCGATCGGGCTTGAGCAGGCCGGCAATGATGTTGATCAGCGAAGACTTGCCGGCTCCCGATGCGCCGAACAGTCCGGTGACCCGTCCTTCGCTGGTGAACGACGCCTCCAGCGAAAATTCTCCGAGTTGCTTAGAAACGTCGACGCGCAGCATGGTCAGTTCCCATGCAGCCGCCGCGTGGCGCGGCGCACGAACCATTCGGAGGCGACCAATGCCGTCGTCGCGATCAAAATCGAGATCAGCACCAGCCGCAGCGCCGCCGTATCGCCGTCCGGCGTCTGGATCAGTGAGTAGATCGCCGACGAAATGGTTTGGGTCTCGCCTGGAATATTCGACACAAAGGTAATTGTCGCGCCGAACTCCCCGATCGCCTTGGCAAAGCCCAGCACCATGCCGGCGAGCACGCCCGGCAGCGCGAGCGGCAGCGTCACCGTCAGGAACACCCGCCACGGCGCCGCGCCCAGCGTCGCGGCCGCCTGCTCCAGCCTTTGATCCACCGCCTCGATCGACAACCGGATCGGCCGCACCAAAAGCGGAAACGACATCACGCCGCAGGCGAGCGCCGCGCCGGTCCAGCGAAACGCGAACACGATCCCGAGGTGATCCGCAAGCCAGGCGCCGACAAGGCCGCGCTTGCCGAAAGTCAGCAGCAGCAGATAGCCGGTGACGACCGGCGGCAGCACCAGCGGCAGATAGATCAGCGCGTCGACCAGCGACTTGCCCCAGAAATCACGCCGCGCCAGCAGCCACGCGATCCCGATCCCGAGCGGCGTCGCCACCAGCGTCGCGACGGTGGCGACCCGCAGCGAAAGCTGGATCGCTGTCCATTCCGTCGGCGAAATATCAAACACGCTTCAGGTGGCCGGGCTGGCGAGGAATTTGAAGCCGTATTTCTCGAAGATGGCTTTGGCTGCCGATGAGCGCAGGAATGCGAGATATTCCGTCGCCTCCGGCTTCGCGGTCGAGGTCGCCGCGACCGGATAGATGATCGCGGGATGGGTATCGGCCGGGAAGGTGCCGACGATCTTGACGCCGGGCTCGACCTTGGCATCGGTCGCGTAGACGATCCCGAGCACCGCTTCGCCGCGCGCCACCAGCGCCAGCGCGGCGCGAACACTTTCCGCCATCGCGAATTTCGGCGCCGCCGCCTGCCACGCGCCGAGCTTCTCGAGCGCAGCCTGCGCGTACTTGCCGACCGGCACGGCCTTCACGTCGCCGGTGGCGATCTTGCCGTCGCCGGCGAGCTTGGCGAGATCGAAGCCCGGTCCGATCGTCACGTTGTCGATCTTGGAATCCTTGGGAGCGATCAGCACGATGCTGTTGCCGAGCAGGTTGACCCGTGTTGCTTCGTTGATGTTTTTCTTGCCGATCGCGTAATCCATCCAGTCGGTATCGGCGGAGACGAAAATATCGGCCGGCGCACCCTGTTCGATCTGCTTGGCGAGCACCGAACTCGCGGCATAGCTGGCGGCGGTCTTGACGCCGGTCTTCGCGGTGAAGGCGGCATCGACGTCGTCGAGCGCATTCTTCATCGATGCTGCGGCGAATATGGTGAGGCTCTTGTCGCTGCTCTGGGCCACCGCGGGTGCCCAGGCCGATCCGAACAGGATCGTGAAGGCGAGGAAAAATCCGGCAGGACGGTTCATCGAGGCGCTCCATGCGTTGTCGCGGCGCATCGCGCGCGCAAATCTGGCGTGAAAAATGTCGAACGCGACAGGCGGAAGCACCGTTCCGTCGATCCCGTCGACTTACGGCCGATCGGGGTCTCGCTCGCCAAAAAAGATAACAGTCTGGGGATGCGGGTAAAGGCTTCCTTGGTCTAGTCGGACGGCAAGATTGCCACAGATAGGGCGTTCTCGCGGGCACCGGAGACCTGCACCACGAACGGGCTTGCGGAAATCTCGTATTTCATCGCCTTGCGAATGCCGTCGCAACCGGTCGCGCTACTAAAACCCTTCGGCTTCAGGGCGTGTCCATCCTGCACGACGTCGAGCCAGGCTCCCGCTGACAAACCGATCGTATAGACGCCGGCCTTCGGTGCGTCCTTGAAACGCGCGAAACCGGCCAAAGTGCCTTCTTTCGGCGCACGCTCGGGCGGCGTCGGCAGCTTGGCCTCGGCGGTCGCGAGCAATGCCAGCGTTATTCCCGCCGTCGGCACCGCGGCAAGTTCTGCGCCGGATGCGAGCTTGATGCGATCCGGCGCAGTCAGGGCTGCACGCTCATGCTCGATCGGCCATTTGAATTTATCGCAGCCGTTCGGTTCTTCCGCCGCGGAGGCGGATCCGGTCCCGAGCAGCGCAAAGGCGATCAGCAACGGCGTGCGCATGATCAATCCACGCCGATCATGACGTCGGAGGCCTTCACGACGATGGTCACCGCGCTTTTGGCTTTGACGCCCAATTCATCGACTGCCTCATTGGTGATCGACGACGTGACGATCTGGCCGTTGCCGATGTCGACACGGACGTGCGAGGTGGTCGCGCCCTTCTTCACTTCGATGACGGTGCCCTTGATTTGGTTACGTGCACTGATGCGCATGGCATATCCTTCGTGGTTTTCCCGGCACGGCGCCGGTCGGCAGCGACATATCGGGAATGGCAATGGGATCAGCAGCCCTGATCCGAAGCTTCACCCGCGCTTACGGCGGGGCGATATCACGGTATTACCGCGTTTCCGGGCTTATTCCAATCAACTTGCCCCACGGGTTTGTTATTGCCTGGCGTCCGGAGCGGCCAAAACCTGCCGACAGTCGGCCGGCAGCTGCGCCAGCGTCATCGGCGGCTCGGGCTTCGGCGGGGTGATCGGCGGCTTCGGATGAATGACCTCGTCCTTGAACCAATAAGCGAGGTCGGCAGGGCTGCAGGCCTCGCCCTCCGTCGGATCCGGTTGCGGTTTGCATTGGTCGCTGCCGGCGGGACATGTGATGCGGATGTGGAAGTGATAGTCGTGGCCGTACATCGGCCGCACCTTGGAAAGCCAACTGCGATCGCCCTTGGCTTCGCGGCATAGCGCCTTCTTGATCGCCGCATTGACGAAGATGCGTTGCACCCGCGGCTCCTGCGCCGCGTCGCGGATCACCTTGAGGTGGTCCGGCGTCCAGACCTTTGGATCGATGTCGAGGCGATCGGCGCGCACCATCATCACCGCGGACATTTCCTCGCGCTCGTTGCGCGACAATTGCCGGTTCGGCATCGGCGTCAGCCAGACATCGGCGTCCAGCCCCACCTGATGGCTGGCATGGCCGGTGATCATCGGACCCCCGCGCGGCTGCGACATGTCGCCGACCAGGATTCCCGGCCAGCCGGCATCCCTGTGGGCCTTGGCCGACAGCCGCTCCAGCAGCGCAATCATGTCGGGGTGCGCCCAATTGCGATTGCGCGACAATCGCATCACCTGCCACGTGTCGCCGTTGATCGGAAGGGCTGCCGCGCCCGCGATGCAACCCTTGGCATAGAAGCCGATCACGCGGGTCGGCAGTTTCGCGGGCAGCACTTTGCGGCCGAACAATTCCTTGGCGCCGAGCTTGGGGTCGTTGGGATTGGCCAGCGGCGGCAGCGGTTTTGGATCGACACTGCCTTTGTCCTGCGCCGATGCGATCGGCGCATTGGCGATCACCGCCGAGGCCAACAAGGGAATCAGAATCAGACGCAGATTCATCTCGTCAGTCTATCGCCCGGACCGGGCAAGGCAACAGTTGGCGCGGAAGCCCCGCCGGTCGTCTTCGATGAAGATCCTGTAGCGCAACCGACGCACGGTTTGGGACGCAATCGAGCACAGCCGACCCGCGGCGCGGCCCCGGCGCTTGCAAATTCGACGCATCGCCTTCACCGAGCGGTAACCATGGCGAACACTGGCGAATTTTCGGGCTCCGCGGCCACATTTCGCGCATTGTTTGTGCAATCAAGAGTTGCGTCGGGCATTCCGCATCGTGCGTTGACGGTTTGTCCGGCACATTCGCATTCGAGGCGCGACATCGCGGGGCACGACCACACGCGTTCACACGCCTCAGCCTTCCAAACGGGCAGCGGGAAATCGCCTGCCGTCGTCGCCGGGCGGCAAGAGATACCATTTTTTCAGATAGTTATCGGAGAACAAGGCCCGCAGAATGCGAGTGAGGCTCAGCAATGCCGAGAATTCGGCCGAAGACAGGCAAGGAAGTAAAACCAGCCGCACGCGGCGGCATCGGCGGGCGGCCGGCGAAACCCCGGCCGAAGCGTGCGGGCGACAACCGCCGGCGGATTTCCGTCGACCTCAACGAGATCATACGCAAACGCGCCGAGGCCGAAGCCGCGATAGCGGCGGCGCAAAAATCGCACGAGCGGTTGCGCGAGGCGATCGACATCCTGCCTCAGGGCATCGTGTTTCTCGATGCCGAGGGCCGCTACATTCTCTGGAACAAGAAGTATTCCGAAATTTACAGCCGCAGTTCGGACTTGTTTCAGCCGGGTGCCCGGTTGCACGATACGATTCGGATTGGCGTCGAGCGCGGCGATTACCCGGAAGCGATCGGCCGCGAAGAAGAGTGGATCGCCGAGCGGCTCGCCAAACTCCACCAGCCCAGCACGCGCCACGAACAGATTCTCGCCGACGGCCGTTGCATCCTGATCGAGGAGCGGCTGACCGCAGATGGCGGCGTCGTCGGCCTGCGCGTCGACATCACCGAATTGAAGCAGCGCGAGGCCTCATTCCGATTGCTGTTCGACAGCAATCCGGTTCCGATGATCGTATGCGCGCTGCAGAGCGAGCGCATCCTCGGCGTCAACGACGCGGCGGTCGCGCATTACGGCTATAGCCGCGCGGAATTCGAAAATCTGACCATCCGCAGCGTCCAGGCCTTCGAATCCGAACTGCCCTGGACCGGCGACTATTCCAGCGACGAATTGACGGCCCGAACCTGGAAACACGTGCGCGCCGATGGCGCGCTGATCGACCTGGCAATCTATTCGCGCCAACTGGTTTATGGCGATCAGCCCGCGGTGCTGCTCGCACTGATGGACATCACCGAACGCAAGCGGGCCGAGGCGCGGCTTGCGTTCATGGCGCAACATGATGGGCTGACCGGGCTGCCGAACCGCAGCTTGCTGCGCCAGCAGACCGACGAGATGCTGCTCCATAGCCGGCGCAGCGCGGAAAAGATCGCGCTGCTGGTGCTCGGGCTGGACAACTTCAAGGCGGT
Source organism: uncultured Alphaproteobacteria bacterium (assembly GCA_963756215.1). Lineage (GTDB taxonomy): Bacteria > Pseudomonadota > Alphaproteobacteria > Rhizobiales > Xanthobacteraceae > Bradyrhizobium. The sequence goes on from CAVWMY010000013.1 coordinate 945,281, forward strand.
CAACGATACGCTTGGCCACGGCATCGGCGACAAGCTGTTGCGCGGCGTCGCCAAGCGTTTGCGCTCGATGCTGCGCGATGAAGATGCGCTCGCCCGCCTCAACTCCGACGAATTCGCGATCGTCCAGCGCGGGTTGACGCGCCCGGAGGATGCCGCGCTGCTGGCGAGGCGGCTATTACATGCAATCGGCGAGCCGTACTGGCTGGACGGCCATTCCGTCGTGATCGGGGCGAGCATCGGCATCGCCATGGCGCCCGGCGACGGCGATGACTCCGAGAAGCTCCTGAAGCGCGCCGATATGGCTTTGTCGCGCGCCAAGAACGACTCACGCGGCATGTTCAGCTTCTTCGAGGCCGGCATGGATGCCCGCGCCCAGAGTTGCCGCAAGCTCGAGATCGATCTGCGCAACGCAATCGAGTGCGACATCCTGCAGCCGTATTATCAACCGCTGGTCGACCTCGCCACGGGACGCATCAGCGGCCTGGAAGCGCTGGTGCGCTGGCCGCATCCCGAACGCGGCATGATCTCGCCGGCCGAATTCATACCGGTCGCGGAAGACACCGGCCTGATCAACGCGATCGGCGCACTGATGCTGCAGCGCGCCTGCGCCGACGCAGCCCATTGGCCGGACGACGTCCGGGTCGCGGTCAACCTGTCGCCGTTGCAATTTCGCGCCGGCAACCTGCTGTCGCTGGTGATGGACGCGCTGAAACGGTCCGGCCTGGCGGCGGGACGGCTGGAACTCGAAATCACCGAAACCCTGCTTTTGGAAAAGAGCAGCCAGGTGCAGGCCACGCTGCACGCGCTTCGCGCCCTGGGCGTACGCATTTCGATGGACGATTTCGGGACCGGTTATTCGAGCCTGAGCTATCTGAGGAGCTTCCCGTTCGACAAGATCAAGATCGATCAGTCCTTCGTGCGCGACCTCGGAACCAACAGGGAAGCCCAGGCGATCGTGCGGGCGATCATCAGCCTCGGCGCCGGTCTCGGCGTCACCATCACCGCCGAAGGCGTCGAGACCGAGAGCGAATTAAGCTGGCTTCGCGCCGAGGGTTGCCATGAAGGGCAGGGCTTCCTGTTCAGCCGGGCGCGGCCCAATGCCGAAATCATCGGCCTGTTGGAAGCACAGTGCGGCGCGGCGGCGGCCGTAGCCTAGGGCATGGTTCGGAGCAGCATGCCCTCGGCCCCCGTCCCGACGGGAAAACCGGTTTTCAGAAAAATCACGCCCGCACAGAGAGATTGGATCATGGTCCGATTCCCGGTAATCGGATCGTGATCCAAGGCGGCGAGACCGCCGGCTCAGGTGGTGGGCCCGCGCGGGATTACGCCGACGCCCAACATCACCTTGCCGACGTCCTCGTAATGGGTGTCGCGGGCCTGGATCTGCTGGGTGATCGCGTGCATGTCGCGGAAGCGGCGTTCGAACTTGTTGGACCTGAAAACCGCCGTCGCGCCGGCCATGTGATAGGCGGCGTCGACCACCGCGGCTGCCTGGTGGATGGTCCAGGTCGAAGCCAGGCGAATCGCGGTGCGGTGCTCCTCGCTGAGCTTGCCGTCGCGGACGGTGTCGCGCCAGGCTTCGGCGGCCGTTCCATAGATGTAGTGGCGCGCCGCCCGCAGATTGCCTTCGGCACGGCCGAGAGCGCCCTGCACGGCGTTGTTCTCGCGCATCGCCTTGAGGCCGACCGACGCCTTTTCGCGCGCGAGGTCGGTCGCGGCATCAAGCATCGCCCGCGCGAGGCCGCACGAGATCGCGGCGAAGCCCAGGCCGAACATGGTGTAGGTGGTGATGCCGTATAGCGGTCCCTTTTCACGCAGCGCCGAGAAGTCGTCGCGCAACGCCGCGAAATTTTCGGGGATGAATAGGTCTTCGACCGAGTAGGAATCGGTGCCGGTGCCTTTCAGGCCGATCACATCCCAGACGTCGTGCATCGTGACCTCAGAGGCGGGAAAGACGATGGTGCGGATTTCCGGCACGCCCTTGCGGTTCATCCGCGTGGTACCGTCGGGTTCGGTGACCTGGACGTGGGCGCCGAACCAGTTGGCCTGGCGCGAGCCGCTGGCGAAGTCCCAGCGTGCGGTGATGCGATAGCCGCCGGGAACGACTTGAACCGCGTGAGCGATCGCACCCCAGGCCAGGATACTGTCCGGGGCGTCGAAAATCCCGTGCGCCACCTCTGGGTCGAGATAGGCGGCGGTCATGGAGCAGACATTGCACTGGCCGAGGCACCAGGCCGTCGAGGCGTCGGCCTTGGCTACCTCTTCCAGCATCTGCATGAAGACCTCGGGCGGTGCCTCGGCGCCGCCGATGTTCTGCGGCAACAGCGCCCGGTAAAGCCTGTTCTCGATCAGGGCCGAGACGAGCGCGGGGGTCAGGCGCCGGGTCCGTTCGATTTCGTCGGCCTCCTGTGCGATCAGCGGCGCCAGCGCGCGCGCGCGCTCGATAAGTCCGAAGCCGGGAATCTTGTTCATGGGTTTCCTCGCCCTTTTCCAGGGTTTTTGATTTGGCAAGGCGCATGGTGGTCTATCTGCCGCCATCGATCAAGATGGGTATTGCAGTGCGAATGAGCCCATGCAGGTCGCATCTTCTTGATAGTGCCCGGTCCGGGTACGTGCGCATCCTGTTCCCGCTCGCGGGAGCGCCGTCAAACTGATCCGGTGATGGGATCGGCGACGCTCCCGGCGGCCGCTGGCGGCTAGGCGGCGTCGCGCAGGCCGGCTAGGAATGTATCGACGCTTTTGAGCAGCGCCGCGGCGTGCTCGCTGAGTTCGCCGGACGCCATCAGCGCATTGTCGGCCAGCGCGCGCGATTGATCGGCGGCCTGGCTTGCGCCGGCAATATTGAGCGTGACCTCGCCGGTGCCGGCCGCTGCCTGTTGAACGCTCCGTGCGATTTCACGGGTCGCCGAATCCTGCTCTTCGACCGCCGCCGCGATCGTCGTTGCGATGCCGCTGATTTCGCGAATCGTTTTGCTGATGTCGTCGATCGCGACCACGCAATCGCCGGTGGCGGACTGGATCGCGGTAACCTGTCCGGCGATCTCCTCGGTCGCCTTGGAGGTCTGGGCGGCGAGTTCCTTGACTTCGGACGCGACGACGGCGAAGCCGCGGCCGGCATCGCCGGCGCGCGCCGCCTCGATCGTCGCGTTGAGCGCCAGTAAATTGGTCTGGCTCGCGATGGCGCTGATCAGGCGCAGCACGTCGCCGATCTTTTCGCCGGCCGCCGTGAGGCCGCCGACCATTTTCGTGGCCTGGCCGGCCTTGGTCACCGCGCCCTCGGCCACACCGCTCGAGTGCGTGACCTGGCGGCCTATTTCGGCGACGGAAGAGGCCAACTCCTCGGTGGCAGCGGCGACCGTACTGACGCCGGTAGATGCCTCGTCGGACGCCGCCGCCGCTGCAGCGGCCCGCGCCGAGGTGCCGTTGACGCTGGTGGTGATCTCGCCGGCGACGCGTTGCATTTCGCGGCTGGCTTGCGCGACCGCGCCGACCACGCTCCGGACATCGGTCTCGAAGCGGTCGGCCATCTGGCGTTGCAACGCCTTCTTTTCCAACTCGCTCTGCTGTTTGGTGGCCTCCTGCGCCTGGCGCAGCGTGACGCCCTCGATCATGTTGCGGCGGAACACGTCGACTGTTGCTGCCATGGAGCCGAGCTCGTCTTTTCGATCCGCGCCGGGGATCGTCACCTCGGTATCGCCGCTGGAGAGACGGTTCATGACCGCCGTGATCGCAGTCAGCGGGCGGGACAGGCCGCGGCCGAGCAGGAACGCCATCAGGATGGCGACCGCAAGGATCACGGCGGCGCCCAGAATCAGGTTGCGCTGTGAACTCGCCGCCGCCGCTTCATAGGCCGTGGTGTCCTTGACGACCTCGAGCACCGCGAGCGGTGCACCGGCGTAGTTCTTGATCTGGCCGAGATAGAGCGCCGCGGGATGTCCGTCCAGCGTTGCTTCGCGCTGCAGTGCCGCGCCGTCGAATACGCGCTTGAGTTCGTCTTCGGTCGCAACCACGTGGCCGTCGAAGGTCGAAGCAAGCGTTTTGAAGGTCGCGCCGTCGAGCCGGTGGACGGCGAGGTTGACGCCGAAGCGCTGCTTGATGCGGTCGACGAAATCCTTGCCGAATTCGAGGCCGATATCGGCGACTGCGAGGGTTTTGCCCCGCTGCATGATCGGGGTCATGGCATAGACACCGAGATCGCCCTTTCCGTGTTCGACGCCAACGATCGGTTTTCCGGTGCGGAGCGAATCGGCCACGGTCACGCGGCGCTTCGAGACGTCATCGCCGAATGCCTGTGGCAGGTGGACCCGATATAACGCGATACCCGGAGGCACGTGGAAGCTGATCGCCGGGATGCCCTGCGCCTTCAGTGCCGTCTCTGTATCACCGAGTAATGCAGCGAGCTTGTCGCGGTCACCGGCGGCGACCGCGTCGACGACCGGAGGAAAGGTTGCGATCGCGGCGCTGACAGCTAGTGCGGCGCGCCCCTCATAGTCGAGCGCGGCGATGACGCTGTCGTATTGCAGCTTGAGCTGCTGCTGGAGGGCAAGTTGCGTCAACGCGCGTTGCTGAAATACCGAGAAGGTTCCGAGAATTGCGCAGGCCACCGCGACGGTCAGCGAGATAGTCAGAATCAGGCGCGCCGCGATCGATCGAAGTTTGAACATGATACCGGGATTCCACTAGAGGTAGATTGCGGATAAATCCCAGAAAGTCCTTAAGAATCGCCAACACGCAGCGCCGCAGGCTCGACATCACGAGAATGTTAAGTCGCGATGGGAAAGTCAGTCGACCATAAAACGGCGGCGGCCCGCTTTCAGCTGTCGACCTTCAGCGCGGCGATGAAAGCTTCCTGCGGAATGTCGACCTTGCCGAACTGCCGCATCTTCTTCTTGCCTTCCTTCTGCTTCTCCAGAAGCTTGCGTTTGCGCGTGATGTCGCCGCCGTAGCATTTGGCGGTGACGTCCTTCCGCAGCGCGCGGACGGTTTCGCGCGCGATCACCTTGCCGCCGATCGCCGCCTGGATCGGAATCTGGAACATGTGCGGCGGGATCAACTCCTTCATCTTCTCGACCATGGCGCGGCCGCGGCCTTCGGCGCGGGTCCTGTGCACCAGCATCGACAGCGCATCGACCGGCTCGTTGTTGACCAGGATCTGCATCTTTACCAGGTCGGCCGGCTTGTAATCGGTGAGATGATAATCAAACGAAGCATAACCCTTGGAGACCGACTTCAGGCGGTCGTAGAAATCGAACACCACCTCGTTGAGCGGCAGATCGTATTTCACCATTGCGCGCGAACCGACATAGGTCAGTTCTTTCTGCGAGCCGCGCCGGTCCTGACACAGTTTCAGCACGCTGCCGAGAAATTCGTCCGGCGTCAGGATCGTCGCCTCGATCCACGGCTCTTCGATCTCGGCGATCTTGACCACATCGGGCATGTCGATCGGGTTGTGAATCTCGATCATCTGCCCGTCGGTGAGCCGCATCTTGTAAATCACCGACGGTGCGGTGGCGATCAGGTTGAGATCGAACTCGCGCGACAGCCGCTCCTGGATGATTTCGAGATGCAGCAGCCCGAGGAAGCCGCATCGGAAACCGAAGCCGAGCGCGGCGGAGGTTTCCATTTCGAACGAAAAGCTCGCATCGTTGAGCCGCAGCTTGCCCATCGCCGCGCGCAGGGTTTCGAAGTCGTCGGCGTCGACCGGAAACAGGCCGCAGAACACCACCGGGATCGCCGGCTTGAATCCGGGCAGCATTTCGGTGACCGGCTTGCGGTCGTCGGTGATGGTGTCGCCGATGCGCGTGTCCGCCACTTCCTTGATCGCGGCGGTGATGAAACCGATTTCGCCGGGTCCGAGCTCCTCGCTCTGCTGCATCTTCGGGGTGAAAAAACCGACGCGCTCGAGGTCGTAGGCGGCGTTGGTGCCCATCATGCGGATGCGCTGGCCCTTCTTCATCACGCCGTCGATGATACGGACCAGCACGACGACGCCGAGATAGACGTCGTACCAGCTGTCGACCAGCAGCGCCTTCAGTGTCGCATCCCGGTCGCCTTTCGGCGGCGGCAGCCGGGTGACGATCGCCTCCAGCACGTCCGGAACGCCGAGGCCGGTCTTGGCCGAGATCATGACGGCGTCGGAGGCGTCGATGCCGATCACGTCCTCGATCTGCTGCTTCACCTTCTCGGGTTCGGCTGCCGGCAGGTCGACCTTGTTGAGGACCGGCACGATTTCGTGGTTGTTGTCGAGCGCCTGATAGACGTTGGCGAGCGTTTGCGCCTCGACACCCTGACTGGCGTCGACCACGAGCAGGGAGCCTTCGCAGGCCGCCAGCGATCGCGACACCTCATAGGCGAAGTCGACATGCCCAGGCGTGTCCATCAGGTTGAAGACATAGTCCTTGCCGTCCTTGGCGTGGTAGTTCAACCGGACGGTCTGGGCCTTGATGGTGATGCCGCGCTCGCGCTCGATATCCATGGAATCGAGCACCTGTTCCTTGCCCGCCATTTCGCGATCAGAGAGGCCGCCGGTGAGCTGGATCAGGCGGTCGGCCAGCGTCGATTTGCCGTGATCGATATGGGCAACGATGGCGAAGTTGCGGATGTTGGAAATAGGTGCGGATGTCATGGGCGCGGGATAGCATTCGCCCCCCGACGCGGCAACTATCGCCGCAACTATATTGCAGCTTTCGGCGGCCCGAATCCGGCTTTCCCGGAAATTCAGCAATCGGCGGAATTAAAACTGGAAGACTGATTTGCCTCGATAAATCGGGTTCCTGATCGCCCGACTTCACATCAAGCTGATTTCACTTGGGTCGAAAACGCGCTACCCAACAGCACATGGCTTTAGCAAATTACCTGCCTGCGAAGCTGGCGCGTACATCTTCGGGGATTCGGCGAGTGGCGGCGTGGCTCGCGGCAGCGGCGTCGAACCGTGCTGAAGGTCCGTGGCTCGTGGTTGGCTTTGCGATCGCGCATGCGGTGTTGTGGACCTTCATCCTGGTCGATCTCAAGGCGGCGCAGGATATCCATTTCGACGTCGCCGAAGCCTATGCCTGGGGACAGAAATTCCAACTCGGCTACGGCAAGCATCCGCCGCTATCGGGATGGGTCGCGGGTCTCTGGTTCACGGTGTTTCCGGCGACCAACTGGGCGGCTTACGCGCTTGCAATGGCGACGCTGGGTTGCGGGCTGGTGATCTGCTGGCTGATCGCGCTGCATGTGGTGGACCGGCGCCGTGCGTTCTTCGCCACGGTGATGCTTGCGCTCTACCCGATCTTCAATTTCAAGGGCTTCAAGTACAATGCGGATCTGCTGCAGCTGGTAACGTTGCCGCTGTTGGTGCTGGCCTATCTGTACGCATTCGAGAAGCGGACCGTGCGCGCCGGGCTGTGGCTCGGACTGGCCACTGCGCTGGCGCTGCTGACCAAATACTGGGTGTTGACCATGATCGGCGCGATCGGGATAGCCACGCTGCTGCATCCCGATCGGTGGGCGTTCCTGCGCTCGCCGGCGCCGTGGGTTGCAATCGGCGCGCTGGTGGTGGCGATGCTTCCGCATTTGTGGTGGCTCAGGGAAGTCGATTTCGCTCCCTTCACCTACGCCGAAGATGTTTATGCGCTGACCAGCCGCGCGCTGACCTTGCAGCTTGTGTTCGGCTATATCGGCCACAATCTGGCGCTGCTCGCGGCGCCGGTCGTGGTAGCGGCCGCCGTGCTGTCATGGTCGCCGCGATGGTGGGTACGTCTGATACGGCAGCCGCTGACGCTGGTGACGCGCGCCTGGTCGCGCGGCGCGAATCCCGGTGTGAATATATCGCAAGCTATCAATATCTGGATCATCCAGATCGTGGTCGCGATCGGGCCGCCGCTCGGCGCGCTGTTTTTCCTCGTTTACCTGAAGACCGACTGGGGCATCTCGCTGTTTTTCCTGACGCCGCTGGCGCTGGTTGCGATCCCCTCGCTCCGTCTTCCGAAGATCGCCCTGGCGCGTATCGCTGCGGTCTGGCTCGTCATCAGCCTGGGAGTTTTCGCTGCTTCGCCTTATATCGCCGCGCGCGAGCTGGCCGAGTATCCGAGCGGCGCTACCGGCTACACGGCGCGCTCCGAGCTGGCGCGCGAGTTGACCCAAACCTGGCATCAGCGTTTCGGGTCGCGCTGGGCGGTGGTGGCCGGGACGACGGAGATCGGCGAGCCGATGACGTTCTACAGTCCGGATCATCCCGCGCCCTACACGCCGGGCGAGGTGTGGTCCTCGGGCCTGACCTCGCTCGAGGAGGCGCGGCGGCTCGGCTTCATCGGCGTTTGCGATACGTCGGATGGACGATTGCCGGCGTGCGAGGCATGGATGAAGGCGAACGCTTCCGACGGCGAGCAACTCGTCATGACGACGCAGCGCTTCTTCAAGGGGCATGCCGGTCCGTCGACCAGCTGGAAAATCTACATCGTACCGCCGGCGAAATAGCCGTTGGCGCGTTGCGCCTTGCATGGCCGATCAGGTGACCGCTGGCGTGCACCCCATTGCAAGCGCCGGTCAGGTGCCTTCTTCATTGAATTTTCCGGCAACGAGTTCGGTGATGGCGTTTAGCGCGGCTTCCGCCTCGGCGCCCGCCGCGGCGACGACAATCGATGTCCCGGGCCCCGCCGACAGCATCATCAGCCCCATGATCGAAGTGCCGCCCACCGTTTCGCCGCCCCGGGTCACCCAGATCTCGGCATTGAAGCGCTCGACCATCTGAACGAATTTTGCCGAAGCCCGCGCGTGAAGCCCGCGTTTATTGACGATCTGCAGTTCCCGCGTCAGCGCATCGGGCGGCGGGGTGGCGCCTTGCCCGGCATTGCTTTCGGGCGGCGCGTCGTCGCTCATTTGCCGGCGAGGACACGGCTGGCGATGGTGACGTATTTGCGGCCGGCCTCCTGCGCCATCGCGATCGCCTCGGGAAGCGAGCGTTCTTCGCGAACCTTGGCGAGCTTGACCAGCATCGGAAGATTGATCCCTGCCAGCACTTCCACTTGCGGTCGGCTCATACAGGAAATCGCGAGGTTGGAGGGCGTGCCGCCGAACATATCGGTCAGGATCGCTACGCCATCGCCACTGTCAACCCGATTGACCGCTTCAATGATGTCGCTTCGACACAAATCGGAGTCGTCTTCGGCTCCGATCGTGACCGCTTCAATCTGTTTTTGCGGGCCCATGACGTGTTCGAGCGCCGCCTTGAACTCGTCGGCAAGGCGCCCGTGCGTCACAAGTACTAGACCAATCATCGAAAACTCCTCGTGGGTGCTTTTGGTGCACCGCACGAACGCGCCACTTTGACCATCCAGAGCCCCCGCGCAAGAGGGGATCTTTGGGATTCTCCCGGAATTTGGCCTTGGAGGGGAAGCCTGCGCCGGTCTACTCGGGCGCAATACTGGCCTTTATATGGTTACCAATTCCCTTCACGCAATCTGGCGAAAGTCGCAGCGAATCCAAACTTTTAGTTGTTATTATAGATGCCGCAACCATGGGCAGCGGCTCGAACCCCGGCGCCACCGGAATTCGCGGTATTTGAACGCCGTGAATCTGCGTCCATAGCGCTTCCGCCTCGGGCAGGCGCGCCCCGTCGGTGGCGGCCAGGTCAACGACGAGGTTAACGATAGCCTCGTCGGCGAATTCGCAGCAGCGGATGCCGAGGCCTCGGATTTCGATCAGGCCCGCCAGATGCGGCGCCGGCCGGACCACCAAGTGGCCGCCGCGAGCTTGCAGGTGAACCCGGTCGTCGCCGACCAGCACCGCGGGCGGGATTTGCCCCGCGCGTCCGGCAAGCACAAGTTCGAACGCCAGCCGCGATTTGCCGGCCCCTGAAGGGCCGCGGATCAGCACCGCGCGGTTTCCCACCAACACGGCCGTCGCGTGAACGCTCGTATCCGCGGCGTCCGTCATGGCGCAGGCAGCCGGACCACGAAGCGTGCGCCCGCCACCGTTGCCTCGCCATCCTCGCCAGGAGGACCGGCACGGTTTTCCGCCCAGATGCGGCCGCCATGGGCCTCGACGATCTGTTTCGAGATCGATAGCCCCAGCCCGGAATTCTGGCCGAACCCCTGGTGCGGCCGGTCGGTGTAGAAGCGCTCGAAGATGCGTTCCAGCGCATCCTCGCGAATGCCGGGCCCATCATCATCGACCACGATTTCGATTTCCGATTTCACGCGACGGCAGACGATCCGCACCTTGCCGCCGGCCTGGGAAAACGACTGCGCGTTGACCAAAAGGTTGGAGATCACCTGGCCGAGCCGTGAATCGTGGCCCGGCACCGAAAAAGTATCGTGCGCGCTTCGCCCGTCGAAGCGGATCTGGACGCCGACATCGTGGCCCAGCTTGGTTTCGTTGGCCACCGACGTCAGCGTGGTAAGCAGGCGGCGAACATCGACCGGCGCCATATCCTGTCGCTGCAACTCGGCGTCGAGCCGGCTTGCATCCGAAATGTCCGATATCAGCCGATCGAGCCGTTTGACGTCGTGCTCGATCACCGCCAGCAGCCGCGTGCGACTGTTTTCATTGCGCGCCAGCGGCAGCGTTTCGACCGCGGATCGCAGCGACGTCAGCGGATTCTTCAATTCATGCGCGACGTCCGCGGCGAACATTTCGATCGCTTCGATGCGGTTATACAGCGCATCGGTCATGTCGCGGAGCGCGCCCGAGAGATGGCCGATCTCGTCGCGACGACGGGTGAAATCGGGAATTTCGACGCGGGTGCGGATTCGGCGGCGAACCCGCTCGGCGCTGTCGGCGAGCCGGCGAACCGGGCCGGCGATGGTGCTCGCCAACAGCAGCGACAGCACGATCATGACCGCCGCGGCGACGCCACCGACCTTGAGAATCGCGAGGCGTTCGGCCGTCACCATCTGGTCGATGTCGCCGCCCTGGGTCGAAAGCATCAGCGCGCCATGTACCGCGCGGAATCGCTGCACCGGCACCGCGACCGAGACGATCACCTCGCCGCGCTCGTTGACCCGCACCATGCTGGCTTTTTGACCGTTGAGCGCCTTCACGACCTCCTGGTAGCCGTTGCCGTTTTCGGGCCCGAGCTCGTTATAGAGCGGGAGGTCGCCACGGTTGAGCCAGGTACGGATCGCGATCATCGTCCGCTCGGCGAAGCCGGGCTTTTCGAGCGCCGGCGGCGGCAGTTCGAACCGCAACACGTCGCCGCTGACGATGAGATTGCGGCTGTCGAGGATGATGCCGCCGTCGCGGTCGAAGATGCGGGCGCGGGTCTTGGTGGGGGAAATCAGTCGCCGCAACACCGGCGCGACCCGTTCCGGATTGATCGAAAAGTCCAGCCCGGAAGATTCGTCGGGCGCGCCGTAGGTTTCGCCGGGCTTCAGATCGAGCAGCCGGTCGGGATCGATGGTGATGGTGTTGGTGTCGACGGTGGCCGAGGCCGCGATCGCGCCTGCGATGATTTCCGCCTGGATCTGCAGGCTCTGCGCCTCCGCGTCGATCAGGCCGGCGCGGAATTGCGAAAGATACAGAATGCATGCCACCAACGCGACCAGGCCGGCGAGATTGAGCGAAACGATGCGCCGGGTCAGGCTGGAAAAGGAAAGTGCAAAGAAAAACTGGCCGGCGCGTTGCAGCCAGCCGAGCGGCCAATGCCAGCCTTTGCGGCCCGCGCCGTCGGGGGCCGTGGACTCCAGAACGAGGGCCGGAGAGGCGCCCTCGTTGTTGAGCTCTGGATCAGGCAGCGTTCGATCGAGCAAAGGCCAAACTACCGGTTGTTTCGATGCGTCATGCGATCTGCTTGCGCGTCGCGCATACCCAATTCCGCGGCACTCTATGTCAAGCGGGCGGCGACGTCAGTCAACAATGTGCGCGCTGGGCGCGCCGGATTCAGGTTTCCTTGAAGCGGTACCCAACCCCGTAAAGAGTTTCGATCATCTCGAAATCGTCATCGGCCACTTTGAACTTTTTGCGCAGCCGCTTGATGTGGCTGTCGATCGTGCGGTCGTCGACATAGACCTGATCGTCATAGGCGGCGTCCATCAGGGCATTGCGGCTTTTCACCACGCCGGGGCGGGTTGCCAGCGCCTGCAGGATCAGGAACTCGGTCACCGTCAGCGTTACCGGCTCATTCTTCCAGGTGCAGGTGTGCCGCTCCGGGTCCATGCGCAAAAGCCCGCGGTCCAGCGCCTTGGCGTCGGTCTCCTTCGGCACGGCGGTCGGGTCCTTGGGCGCGGCGCGGCGCAGCACCGCCTTGACTCGCTCGACCAGCAGGCGCTGCGAGAACGGTTTGCGGATGAAATCGTCGGCGCCCATTTTGAGGCCGAACAATTCGTCGATCTCCTCGTCCTTGGAGGTGAGGAAGATCACCGGCAGATCCGACTTCTGCCGCAGCCTGCGCAGAGTCTCCATGCCGTCCATGCGCGGCATCTTGATGTCGAGGATGGCCAGGTCGGGTGGACTGGTACGGAAGCCATCCAGCGCGGAAGCGCCATCGGTGTAGGTCATGATCCGATAACCTTCGGCTTCGAGCGCGATCGAGACCGAGGTGAGGATGTTGCGGTCGTCATCGACCAGGGCGATTGTGGGCATGAGCCTGCTTCCAGAAAACGTGTGGCTGAAACGGCGAGCTATTTTGCCATACGCCGCATTAAGTGGGCTTCCAACGGGTCAACGAGCAATGCAAGCTGGGCTGAAGTGTGACCGGTTCCGGTTGACGCCGGCAGCTGCCCGGCCGCTCCCGGCTATATAGGTGCCGGTTTAGCCGGAAAAAGACCTGTTTTGCAATGAGATATACGGAAAAGTTCCATGCAGCCCCCGACTGATTTTGATCCCGCGAAGCTTGCGCGCTCGCTGCTTCGGCGCAGCCGTCAGGGCGCGCTCGCGACCCTGACGGCCGGCGGCGATCCATATTGCTCGCTGGTCAACCTCGCCAGTCAGCCCGACGGGGCTCCCATTTTGCTGATCTCACGGCTGGCACTGCACACCAAAAATGTTTTGCGCGACGCCAGGGTCTCGTTGATGCTCGACGAGCGAGCCGCAGGCGACCCGCTGGAGGGCGCGCGGATCATGTTGGCTGGGCGAGCAGTTGAGGCGGCGAACAGCGAAGCGACGACCATGCGCCGCCGATACCTCAATGTGCATCCGTCTGCCGAGGCCTTCGTCGATTTTGCCGATTTTTCGTTCTTCCGCATCGAGCCGGCCTGGGCGCATCTGGTGGCCGGATTCGGGCGCATCGTCGACCTCACGCCGGGCCAGTTGATGAGCGAAATTTCGGATGCCGCGCCGCTGCTGGAAGCGGAGCAGCGCGCCGTCGATCACATGAATGCCGATCACCGTGAGGCGATGAACCTCTATGCAACCCGATTGCTTGGGGCCGCGTCGGGGGATTGGTCCTGCACCGGCTGTGATCCCGACGGCCTCGACATGCAGGCCGGTACCATGACGCTGCGTTTGGAATTTCCGGAGCGGGTGACAGGGCCGGCGCAGTTGCGCGAGACGCTGGTCCGTCTGGCGGACAAAGCCCGCGCGCCGGAATAGCGGAAAATATTCGCTCGCCATCGAAAGGGCGCGGCGGCTTCCTCGATCCGCGGCTCGTTTGCCCTCTGAGCCATGTTGTCGCAGCGGCCGCCGGCTGTCTCCGCAGGCGCAGTCAAGGTAGCTCAGTAGGGGTTTTCGGATGAAATCCGGTTGGCGTCCGGCTCCCGTTGTTTGGAGGCGTTATTGCGGGCCGCGACGCCTCGTCCGACACCTCGATGAGGGCGGGCAGCGGCGGCATCTCGACGGAGACGCGAACGAGCGTCAAACGGACGCGGCTTTCGGGTCACGCTGTCAAATTGTTTCGCCGCTGAAGCCGCACTCGGGTCCAGCGCTCCGGAACGGCCAACCGAACTCGACGCAGGCCTGCTTGCCGTCATCAGGCTTACGTAATTGAACCAGTCGGCGCCGCGGACGCGCCGCGGCGATCGGACCGGCCGAGGCGATGCGTCAAGCCATGCTTAACTATCTTGACGATGCTTCCTCGTCTAAAAATGCATATCCCGCATTCTGCGAAACATTCGCGTTGATCGGTAGGGAGGCCGCCGCCGATTTGGCGGTTGTGCGGCGCAGCAAGTCTTTGGCAGCACTTCAGCCGCGATAGATCGTCGCGTGATGCCGGATCGGTTAAGCAATCGGGCTTCGGCTGCGCTGCAGCACGCGTTTAGGACGACACCGCTTCCGCCTTGGAATAAACCAAATATCCCGGCATCGGCTTGGCAAGCGCGACGTTCACCAGTATTTAGGTCGCCGTGTCGAAGCCGGAAGGCTATATTGAACGAAGTTACCGCGACTGAAGCGCGTCTGGCTGCATTCGCGCTACCAGGATATGCGGGTTCTAGGAGGATTCTTCCGTGCAAGAAACGGGCGTACACAACGGTGCCTACGGTGCCGGCAAATTCGGCTTAAAAAATCTCAAAGGTGTTAACTGGAATTTCGGCGCGGCACAGCTCTATGAGCATTCGCTGCGAAACGGCGAGGCTGTTCTTTCCAGCGACGGCGCACTATGCGCGGACACCGGTGAGTTCACCGGCCGTAGCCCGAAGGACAAGTTCACGGTTCGCGATGCGACCACCGACAAGAACATGTGGTGGGCCGGTAATCAGTCGATCACGGCCGAACAGTTCGAGGCGCTTTACCAGGACTTCCTCAAGCATGCCGAAGGCATGACGCTGTTCGCCCAGGATTTGTACGGCGGCGCCGACCCAAGCCACCGGATCAAGACCCGTGTCTTCACCGAACTCGCCTGGCATTCGCTGTTCATCCGCACGCTGCTGATCCGCCCCGAGGCGTCGGACCTCGCGAGCTTCGTGCCTGAACTGACGATTATCGACCTGCCGAGTTTCAAGGCTGACCCCAAACGCCACGGCTCGCGCTCCGAGAACGTGGTCGGAATCGATTTCGCCCGCAAGATCGTCCTGATCGGCGGGTCTTATTATGCCGGCGAGATGAAGAAGTCGGTCTTCACCACGCTGAATTACTATCTGCCCGAAAAGGGCGTGATGCCGATGCACTGCTCGGCCAATGTCGGCCCCGACGGCGATGCCGCGATCTTCTTCGGTCTCTCCGGCACCGGCAAGACGACGCTTTCGGCCGACCCCAAGCGTACGCTGATCGGCGACGACGAGCACGGCTGGAGCAAAGACGGCATCTTCAACTTCGAAGGTGGCTGCTACGCCAAATGCATCAAGCTGTCGGAAGAGGCCGAGCCGGAAATCTACGCCGCCAGCAAGCGCTTCGGCGCGGTGCTGGAGAACGTCGTTCTGGATGAGCAGACCCGCGCGCCGGATTTCGACGACGGTTCGAAAACCGAAAACACCCGTTCGGCCTATCCGCTCGAATTCATTCCGAACGCTTCGCGGACCGGACGCGCCGGTCATCCGAAGAATGTGGTGATGCTGGCCGCCGACGCGTTCGGCGTGATGCCGCCGATTGCCAAGCTGACGCCGGCACAGGCGATGTATCACTTCTTGTCCGGTTACACCGCCAAGGTGGCGGGCACCGAGCGCGGCCTGGGCAATGATCCGGAGCCGGAATTCTCGACCTGTTTCGGTTCGCCGTTCCTGCCGCGCGATCCCTCGGTCTATGGCAACATGCTGCGCGACCTGATCGCCAAGCACGACGTCGATTGTTGGCTGGTCAATACCGGCTGGACCGGCGGCAAATACGGCACGGGCCGACGCATGCCGATCAAGGTGACGCGGGCGTTGCTGACCGCGGCGTTGAACGGCTCGCTGCGCAAGGCCGATTTCCGCACCGACAAGTATTTCGGTTTTGCGGTGCCGACTTCGCTGCCGGGCGTCGAGCCGCATATCCTCGATCCCGTGAAGACCTGGGCCGACAAGGTCGAGTTCGACAAGACCGCGCGCGCGCTGGTCGGAATGTTCCAGAAGAACTTCGCCAAGTTCGAGGCGCAGGTCGATGCCGACGTCCGCGCGGCGGCGCCGGAAGTGAAGCTGGCGGCAGAGTAGGGGAAAGCTGGTCCGGGCGTTCCGGCAACGACATCTCTGATTCCGGATCGCTCCGAACACGGAGCGTCCGGAACGAAGAAGCGGGCGGCCGAAGGGCCGCCCTTTTTCATGCCTTGAAATACGCGATCTGGCTCGTAGTCGCGAGCAGGCGACCATTGGGCGACCACAACTCACCACGCTGGTCGCCATAACTGCGGTGAAAGATGCTGGCGTCGGCAACAGCCAAAACGCGGCTGATATCCTCCGCTGCGAGGCCCTCGGCGTCGGTGTGGAAGTAAGTCGTCAGCGACACCGTGCCGAACGGTACGACCATGCCTCGAGCATGAAACACCCGGCCGAAGAATGCATCCGACATCGACATCAGCGACAACGCATCGATCTTTCGAGGCATGCGATCTCCGATCCATAATTTGGAGAACGCGCTGACCGGCGTGGCAAGCGGCGACGCACCGAACCTCGGTTCGCCCTCGACAAAACGAAAATCATATTGCTTGACCCAGGGCGCCGCGACCTTGGCATAGGGCAGCGTCTGTTCGAACGCGGCCGCTTTCGGAAACTCGGCCGGCTGGTGCGACCAGGAGGGGCGGCGCTCGGCAAACACCGCGGTAGCGATCGTGGCGACGTCGGAGCCGCCTTGCGTCATCTCGACCAGCCAATGTTGCGTCGACCGGTTGGCTTTGACCAGGCGGAGATCGAGATCGAATTCACCTTGCGCGATCGGTGAGCAAAAATTGACGGTAAGGGCGAGCGGATCGCCGGTGCGTTGCGGATGCTCGATCAGCGCCCGCAGAATCGTCGCCGCGGTCGCGCCGCCGAACGGTCCGACAAATGCCCAGTAGTCGTCGCTGGTACGTCCCTGATAACGGCTGTCGCCGGCGGTGATCCGCGTGGCGTCATCGAAGAGGTGTGACGTTGTTTTGGGGAGCATGAGTTCTCCGATGGGCGGTGGGCACGCTCCAAACAATCAGCCATTTGCAACGGTCCGGTGCCAAAGCCGCATCGGAGTATCATTGCCCTCAATACATGTTCAATGACGTCGGAAGTAATGGCTTTGGATGGATCGGAGAGGCAGTCTCTCGCTGGACTTCATCCAGGAGCAGACGAAAATTCGCGTCTCGATCGGGCCTAAGCCATTGATAGTTCGAGACGGCGTTTCGCGCTTCCGCACCATGAGAAGTCGGCGTTGCCTTAACGCGTACCGCCGCGCTGCGCGGCCGGCTCGACCAGCATTGCCGGCGATGGGCCGGGCACCGGCACGTTCCAGATCTCCTGCGCATATTCGCGGATGGTGCGGTCCGATGAGAACCAGGCCATCCGAGCGACATTGAGGATGCTGGCTCGCGTCCAAGCCGGAGGTATCTGCCAGCGCGCGTCGATGCCGCGCTGCGCCTCGTAATAGGAATCGAAATCCGCACTCACCATGTAGTGGTCGAGATAACGCAAAGCGTGGGCGATCGATTCGAACCGGCCGGGATCGTCGGGTGAGAATTCGCCGCTTCCGATCGCGTCGATGGCGCGCGCGAGTCGCGGAGATCGCTGGATCACATCGGTCGCATCGAGGCCCTGCTTGCGCCGCACCACCACGTCCATCGCCTCCATGCCGAAGATCGCGATGTTCTCGGCGCCGACGTGATCGCGGATTTCGATGTTGGCGCCGTCGAGCGTTCCGATGGTGAGTGCGCCATTTAACGCAAGCTTCATGTTGCCGGTGCCGGAGGCTTCCATGCCCGCGGTCGAAATCTGTTCCGAGATGTCGGCGGCTGGAATGATCACTTCGGCGAGGCTGACATTGTAGTCGGCCAGGAACACCACGCTGAGGCGCCCGGCGACGACGGGATCGTTGTTGATGACGTCGGCGACGTCGTTAATGAGCTTGATGATCAGCTTGGCGTAGCGATAGCTTGCCGCCGCCTTGCCGGCGAAGATTTTCACGCGCGGCGCCCAGTCGCGCTGCGGTTCGTCGCGGATCGCCTGATACAGCGCCACCGTTTCCAGGATGTTGAGCAACTGACGCTTGTATTCGTGGATGCGCTTGATCTGCACGTCGAACAACGCCGCCGGATCGACTCTGACGTTCAGGCGTTCGCCGATCAATCGCGCCAGCGCGATCTTGTTATGGTGCTTGACCTTCCGGAATTGCTGCTGGAACGCGCTGTCGCTGGCGAAAGCCTCGAGGTTCTGAAGCTGCGAGGGATCGTCAAGCACGGCATCGCCGCAGGCATCGCGCAACAGATCGGTCAGGCGCGGATTAGCCAGCATCAGCCAGCGGCGAAAAGTGATGCCATTGGTCTTGTTGGTGATGCGCGAGGGGTAAAGGTGATGGAGGTCGTGGAACACCGTCTCCTTCATCAAGTCGGAATGCATCGCGGAGACCCCGTTGATGCGGTGCGAGCCGACGAAGGCCAACTGTCCCATCCGCACCCGGCGGCCGGACTTCTCGTCGATCAGTGATACCGAGGCCTTGAAATCGTCGTCGCCCGGACAGCGCGCCTCAGCCAGCGCAAGATGCGCGTCGTTGATGCGGTAGATGATGCCGAGATGCCGCGGCAGCAGCCGTTCGAACAGTTCGACCGGCCAGGTCTCGAGCGCCTCGGGCAACAGCGTGTGGTTGGTGTAGGACAGCGTCGCCACGGTGATCTTCCACGCCTCTTCCCAGCGGAAGTTGTGCAGATCGACCAGAATGCGCATCAACTCGGTGACGGCGAGGCTGGGATGGGTGTCGTTGAGCTGCACCGCGGCCTTCGAGGGGAGGCTGCGCAACTGTCCGTCGGACGCAAGATGTCGATTGACCAGGTCCTGCAGCGAGGCGGAGACGAAGAAATATTCCTGGCGCAGTCGCAACTCGCGGCCGGCCGGACTTTCGTCATTCGGATAGAGGAACTTGCAGATCGATTCCGCGCGCGCTTCCTCGGCGCTGGCGCCGAGATAGTCGCCGGTGTTGAACACGTCGAGCTTGAGCGGATCGGGCGAACGTGCCGACCACAGCCGCAGCGCATTGACGTGTTGGCCGCGCCATCCCACGATCGGTGTGTCATAGGCCACCGCCTGCACGGTTTCCGCCGGATGCCAGATCGTGCGCTCGCGTCCCTGGGAATCGGTGACGCGCTCG
The DNA here is from genome assembly GCA_963756215.1 of uncultured Alphaproteobacteria bacterium. GTDB lineage: Bacteria > Pseudomonadota > Alphaproteobacteria > Rhizobiales > Xanthobacteraceae > Bradyrhizobium. The sequence goes on from CAVWMY010000013.1 coordinate 964,370, forward strand.
ATTCCGCCACCGAAATGCACGTGGTAGACCACCTCGGGCCGCTGGAATTCCCAGGGGTTGCCGAAGCCCAGCCATTCATCGGGATATTCTTGTTGCCAGCCCTGCGCGATGATCTGGCGGAAGAGACCGAAATCGTAACGGATGCCGTAGCCGATGGCCGGGATCGCCAACGTCGCCATGCTCTCCATGAAGCAGGCCGCGAGCCGCCCGAGGCCGCCATTGCCGAGCGCCGCATCCGGCTCGCATTTGCGCAAATCCGAAAGCGAAACGCCGAGATCGCCAAGCGCCATCTCGAACAGCGGCAGCAGCCCCATATTGTTCAGCGCATCGGTGAACAGGCGGCCGATCAAAAACTCCAGGCTGAGGTAATAAACCCGCTTGCGCCCGGCATCATAGCTTTGCTTGTCCGAAGTTAGCCAATGGTGGACGATGCGATCGCGCAACGTCAGCGCCGCCGCCTTATACCAGTCATGCCTGGTCGCCATGCCGGCGTCCTTGCCGATCGCAAGGCGAAGCTTGGCGAGTATCGCGCCCTTGATTTCGGCCAGCGCCAACTCATCGACAGGTTGGCGCTGGGCTACAAAATTTGCTGGCAAGGCTGAATTTGGCAAGGGTTGCGTCCTGAAGGTCTTGTCCCGGCGAAATGATACGCGCCTTGCACCGGGATCGAAACCCGTCGGTTTCGCCTGTGCAAGGCATGCATGTTTTTTATGCAAGGAATGGGCCGATTCGGCGACCTTCACCGAGGGCTTTGGTGGTGGGAAGTCCAGCCAAAACGCGACGTCGCCAAACCGTGGCATTGATAAACGAGATCGCCGGCGACGTTCTTCTGATGTTCTGTTTCAGCGCCACCAGCGCCCGCTGCCGAGATGCCGGCGCGATAGTTCAAGCTGCAGGGTTCAAAGCTATGCCGAATGCCCCTTCTGTCCCGCGTCGCGCCGGGAAGGCAATAAGTTTCGCTCGTGACCAACGCACGTCGGCGTGTTCAAGCCTCGGGACTTCAATCGCACCTCACTATGGCGCCACATTCGAACATCGCCGGCGCTCTCGATGCGGTCGGATTCTACCAATGCTTGGATAAGTGCGCCGAGCATTTCGCCGCTGACCGGGAACGCACGTTCGATGCATCGGTCCAAAGCCCTTGCGACCACCAACGCGGTCTTTTGCGCTCGCGGCTTCAGCGCGGAAAAGATGATTGAATCAAGATCGCTTTCCGAGACGAGCGCTGGCAGCGTGACACCTTCGCACCGCAGTTCGCTAATGATGTGCGGTGGCTCATTCGAGGGTGGCTGCAGTTCCGGATACCGCGCATAGATCGCCCGCAGCAGCTTAAAATGCAGACAGGAATCAATTTCGACGAGAGCACCGCTGAAGAGAAGATCGCGTGATCATCTTTTTCGAGGGTGCGGATCACGCTGAGGCCGCGGTTGATCGCGTCGGAGGCGGCGCGTAGGTGCTTTTCAATCTCAGTCGCTTTCGTTTGTCCATTATCTGCCTGGGTCTTCTGCCTGCGTGGTTTCAAGTACGCGACCTCACGATAGGTCGCCAACCCGAGCACCATAGAAAGTATCCAAGAACAAATTAAGAACACTTTAGCAAGTCTTTGATATACAATGATGATTCGGCACGCGCCGATACAACATCTAGGGTCTATCCGAACTTCCGAGGACTACATGTCCACTATCGCCTTTGATCAATTCGCCCTCACCCGCATTGCCGACTTCGCGCGCTCGCTATCGCGGCTGCACCAGACCGCGCGCCGCCAACTGGTCGACGACGATCGGATCGACCGCGAATTCAACGCCGTCTGCATGTCGGTGTGGGGCTATACGACGGATGATTTCAGCGACGATCTATTTTCCGTCGCCGACCATGCCTGGCTCGATACGCTCGATGAGGCGCATGCGCGCATCTTCGCCGCCGAGCAGGGCTACGACCTCGTCGATGACAACGGCATGCTGACGGACTGGTGGGGCTATTGCTGGATGATCCTCGCCGAGAAGCGCGGATTGCTGACGCCGGAAAATCGCGCGGCGGCGCGCGCGGCGATCGAGGAGAAATATCTTTCGGCACCGAACGTGATCGGCGTCATCGTCGGGCGCTGAAAAGCAGTTCGCCTTTGCCGGAGCCCAAGCGACGAAAACCGTCGTCGTTCCAGGATGGTCCGAAGGACCAGACCCAGATGCGCAATTGCGCATCTGGGAACGACAACTTTAATCCTAATTCGCCTCGGCGCGTTTGTCCTTTGCCGGCGCGGATTTCGGCGCTACTGGCGCCGGGGCGGCCGTGCGGTTCGAGGCCGAGGCAGGCGCTTCTTCGGCGGTCATTTCGGCGCTCGCCGGCGCCACTTTCATCTCGCCAAGTCGCGCGCGTACATCGGCCGTAAGGCCGGGATAGGATGCCACCGGCGTGAACTCGGCGGCCTGATTGTTGCCGACCCGAATGCCGGAATAGGCCACCAGCCCGTCGGTGGTGGCGATAACGTCGCCGGCGCGCAACGATGTATCGAGCGTCAGGTCGACCGGGGCGAGGCCCGCGGAGTCGTGGCCGTTGCAGGTGCAATCGGCGCGCAGCGCCTTGCGGTAGGCGAACGCGTTCTCGCTGTCGGCATAGCGTTCGCCGGTGCTGGTCGAGGCATTATCGATGGAACCGCCGTAGAACACCTTCGTCGGGCTGGCTGGGCAGAACGCCTGGCACATCTGGACCGGCGAGGCGTTTGCCCGCGACAGCGGAAAATACCGACCGTCGCAGCTACGCACGCAAAAAGCCGGTCCGGAACCGCCCGACGCCACCGGACGCTGTTGGGGCGCGGCCTGCTGATTAAGCCCGAACGGATCGTTGAAGAAATTTGTCTGCGGCGAGGACTGGTGCTGCTTCTGGATTCCGCCGAACAGGAAGTCGAACAGGTTCTCGGCGGACGCGGCGTGCGGCGCCACCAAGGAACCCAGTGCGATTGCGGCACCAAGCAGGACGCCCTGCTTCGCGCGCGGATAAGACCGGTCTGGACGCACGAACACCACCCCACAAAGCCAATGCCGCGGTCGCCCCCTCGGCCTGGGTCAAGATTAGTTCGGGATGGTAAACGAGCTATGAGCAAGAATTGAGGCAGCCGAAAGAAATGCCGGCGCCCGCTTTATCCGCCCCGCTCCGCTTCCGGGAGAGCAGGCGTAGCGGGCCAGGGTCTCTCGGAACAAGTTCTACTCAGGGCGGTATCCAAATCTCGGCAAAACCGAGGAAGGAAAAAGTGTATGGCGATCAGTCGTTCAAAAACTCACCCGCCTTGTAGAGCGAGCGGAACGGCAGTCCGGCCTCCGCGAAGGTTTCGGTGGCGCCTTCATCGCGGTCGACCATGGTGAGCACCAGCGCGATCTCGCCGCCGGCCTCACGCACGGCTTCCACCGCCTTCAGCGCCGAGCCGCCGGTGGTGGTGACGTCTTCGACGATGACGATGCGCTTGCCCCGCAGGCTCTCGCCCTTTGCCAGCCCTTCGACGGCGAGCCGGGCGCCGTGCTCCTTGGGTTTCTTGCGCACGAAGAACGCGGCGATCGGATGGCCCTTGATCCAGGAGAGCTGCGCGATCGCGCCGGCCAGCGGCACCGCGCCCATTTCCAGGCCGCCGACATAGTCGAGGCCGTCGTCCCTTATCGCCTCATAGGTCAGCTCCGCCAAAAGCGCGGCGCCCTCGGGATCGAGCATGGTCGGCTTGAGATTGAAGTAGAAATTGCTCTTGCGTCCCGAGGCCAGCGTGATTTCGCCACGGCCGAAGGAGCGCTTGCGGATGATCTCGGCGAGGCGGGCACGGGAGGCTGATTTGGACAATGGTTCGGTTCTCTCGGATTTTTTGAGGGTTGCGCGCAATCTATCGGCGGTTGACGGCACATGCCAGCGCCGATCTCGCCCGTCAACAGCGGCAAGCCTGGGCCAGACGGGCGCGAGCGCGGGGAAGCCCTGCCGAAGCTGGCGGTTGTAAGGTCCGGACGTTCCGGGGTAGGGGATACTCCCGCTTTCACGGGCAAGACCGGACGAGAACAAGCAGGAACGGGCAAGACAAAATGACCATCGAGCTGCACACCTGGAACACGCCGAACGGCCGCAAGATCAGCGTTGCGCTGGAGGAGATGGAGCTTCCTTACAAGGTCATCCCCGTCAACATCAGCAAGGGCGAACAGATGGCGCCGGCATTCCTGGCGATCAGCCCCAACAACAAGATTCCGGCGATCGTCGATCCCGACGGCCCGGATGGCAAACCCGTCAGTATCTTCGAATCCGGCGCGATCCTGCTCTATCTCGGCGAGAAGACCGGAAAATTCCTGCCGAAGCCGCTGGCGGCCCGGATCCCGGTTTACGAATGGCTGATGTGGCAGATGGGTGGTTTCGGCCCGATGCCGGGCCAGGTGCATCATTTCATCGCGCTGGAAAACGAGCAGGACCGTGCCTATGGCCTGCAGCGCTTCATGGCGGAGACGCGCCGGCTCTATGGCGTGCTCGACCGCAGGCTCGCGAAACTTGAATTCGTTGCCGGAGAACTCTCGGTGGCCGACTTTGCGATCCTCGGCTGGGCCTGGCGCCACCCGCGCCACAAGGTCGATCTGGCCGATTTTCCCAACGTCAAGCGCTGGTACGAAACCCTGATGGCCCGCCCCGGCGTCAAGCGCGGCATGGACGCGAAACTGGACTGAGCAAAAGCAAAGCGGATTTTCAGCTCCCTAGCCCGGTGGTGCGGGGCGAGGTGAGCAACGCCTCACGCCCGCCTTGCCTCGAGCGCCATCTTCATTGCGAGGCCCGCAAGCACCGTGCCCATCAGCCAGCGCTGGACCAGCAGCCAGCTCGGCCGCGTGCCGAGGAACACCGCGATTGATCCGGCGGTGAGCGCGATCAACGCATTCACGCTCACGCTGATGACGATCTGGATTGATCCGAGCACCAGCGACTGCGTCAGCACGCTGCCCTGGACGGGGTCGATGAATTGCGGCAGCAACGCCAGATACAGCATCGCGATCTTCGGGTTCAGGAGGTTGGTGACGAACCCCATCGCAAACAGCTTGCGCGGCCCGTCGACCCCGAGCTGTCGCACCTGGAACGGAGAGCGGCCGTTCGGCTTCACCGCCTGCCAGGCCAGCCACAGCAGATACGCCGCGCCTGCAAGCCGCAACGCGTCATAGGCGTAGGGCACTGCGAACAGGAATGCGGTAATGCCGAACGCCGCGCACAACATGTAGAACACGAAGCCGAGCGCGACCCCGCCGAGCGAGACGATGCCGGCCGCCGAGCCTTGCGTGATCGAGCGCGAAATCAGGTAGATCATGTTCGGCCCCGGCGTCAGCACCAGGCCGAGGGAGATCAGGGCAAAGCCGAGCAGGGCGGAAAACTGGGGCATGGCGAACTCGCGGAGTCGGGACGCATGTTTCTTAACCCGCGCTGCGCTCTGGCGCCATTTCGTAAATGGCGCCGTCGACAGTTGAATATTTCCCGGGCATCGCGCTGCCGCGTAGCGCCGGCTCGAGCTCAGTGGCCGATGGCCGCATAGATCATGTTGCGCATCAAGCTTCGATAGTGAAGCCGTTGCTGAGGCGATGACGATTGCAACATGAACAACGCGAAGAAATCGTGGACAGGATCCACCCAGAAATAGGTGCCGCCGACACCGCTCCAGAAATAATCGCCGCGCGAACCCGGGAAGGGGGCTTCGCCTTCGGCGGTGCGCACGGCGAAACCCAATCCAAATCCGTAACCCGCGCCGGGCGGATAATACGGGGCTCGGCGAATGTCCGGTCCGAGCTGGTTGACGATCATCTGCCTCAGCGTCGGTGCGCTCAGCACGCGCCGGCCGTCGAGGCTACCACCGTTAAGCAGCATGCGCAGGAATCGCGTGTAATCGATCGTGGTCGACACCAGACCTCCGCCGGCGCTTTGACGCCGCCGCGGGCGACATGGATCAAAGAAACGAACGTTCGCATCGGGCGGCTGAGGCAGCGGCTGGGCGACGCGATCTCGCCTGTCATCCTGGAGCGCGAACGCCGTATCGGTCATGCCGAGCGGACCGAGCAGGGTATCCAGAATCACTCCATAGAGATCCTTGCCGGAGATCACTTCGAGCACTCTTCCGAGAACGTCGGTCGCATGGCTGTAGTGCCATGTTGTTCCGGGCTGGTATTCGAGCGGCAAAGCCGCAATCCGATCCACGAAGTCGGCAAGCGGCAGGTCTGCGGTCAAAAGGCCATCGGCAGCGTAGGCTCGTTGCGCCGGACTATCACCGAGGAAGCCATAGGCCAGCCCGGCGGTATGTCGCATCAAGTCCTGAATTGTCGGCTGGCTTTGCGCCGGAGTGGTCCCCTGATCGCCGCAGGCCAAACGCAGATTGCCAAACGATGGAATGAATTCGGCGACGTGCTGATCGAGGCGCAGCAAACCTCTTTCAACCAGCGCCATCGCCGCGACGGTGACGATCGGCTTGGTCATCGAGAAGATGCGCCAGACGGTGTCCGGCGCAACCCTATGACCCGTTGCCGTATTGGAGAATCCGAGATGCCGTTCGAACAGGATCTGATCGCGGCGGCCAACGACGATCGCGGCGCCCGGAATCCGTCCCGAGGAAATGTCCGATTCCAGCCGGTTTTGCACCGCTTCGAGTTGCGCAGCTAAAAATGTCGACAAGGCTTCGTCTCCTCTACGTCCGCGCGGTCTTGGAAGGATGCCGGTCGGATATTTTCAATTGTCAGCGTTGTTCGGTCGGAGTGATCAGAATGGTGCGACCCCGTCGACGACGGTCGCGCCCGACTTGGGATCGCTTCGCGCCTTAACATCCAGCTTTGCCGAATTTATGCTTCAGAGGGGTGTCAAAATATCTCAATTGATTGAGAGCGCGGCTTCAGAATGCAATCCGATCCGCTCGCCGCGTCAGGCCAACTTGATCCCAGGCCCGCGCCGTTGAAAGCCGGCTGCCATCGCCGTCAGTGATTGGCGACGAATGGCAAGTCAGCGAGCAACGCGCCTGGTCAGTGCGCCTCGTCCCAATTGTCGGCGGCGCGGGCGTCGACCTGCAGCGGCAATGACAGGAGCACCGCGGGGAATGGCGCATCCTGCATGACATGCTGCACTACCGGCAGCGTTGCCGCCACCTCGTCGTCAGGCACCTCGAAAATCAGCTCGTCATGCACCTGCAGCAGCATCTGCGCCGAGAGCTTGTGCGCGGCCAGCGCATCTTCCATACGGATCATGGCGCGACGGATGATGTCGGCCGCCGTGCCCTGCAGCCGCGCATTGATCGCGGCGCGTTCGTTGAAGGAACGGACCGAGGCGTTGGAGGCCTTGATGTCGGGATAATGGCATTTGCGGCCGAACAGCGTCTCGACGTAGCCGTGCGCCCGGCAGAAATCCCGGGTCTGGTCCATATAGGCGCGGATGCCCGGAAAGCGTTCGAAGTATTTCTTGATGTAGGCGGACGCCTCCTCGCGCGCGATGCCGAGCTGGTTGGCGAGGCCAAAGGCCGAGATGCCGTAGATGATGCCGAAATTGATCGCCTTGGCCCGGCGCCGGACTTCGGCCGGCATGCCCTTGATCGGCACGCCGAACATCTCCGACGCCGTCATGGCGTGAATGTCGAGATGGTCGCGGAATGCCTGCTTCAGCACCGGGATATCGGCGATCTCGGCGAGCAGCCGGAGCTCGATCTGCGAGTAATCCGCCGACACCAGCTTATGCCCCGGGGAGGCAATGAAGGCGCGGCGGATTTTACGGCCATCCTCGGTGCGCACCGGAATGTTCTGCAGATTAGGTTCGTTTGACGACAGCCGTCCGGTGGTGGTCGCCGCCAGCGCATAAGTGGTGTGAACGCGGTGGGTCTGCGGATGCACATAGGTCGGCAGCGCGTCGGTGTAGGTCGATTTCAGCTTCGAGACCTGCCGCCACTCCAGGATCTTCTTGGGGAATTCGTGGCCCTGCTCGGCGAGATCGTCCAGGATCTGCGCGGAGGTCGACCATGCCCCGGTCTTGGTCTTGCTGCCGCCGGGCAATCCCATCTTGCCGAACAGGATGTCGCCGATTTGTTTCGGACTGCCGACATTGACCGGCTCGCCGGCGATCTCTTGAATCTCGGCTTCGACCCGCGCGGCGGTCTGGGCGAAATCGCCTGACAACCGCGACAGCACCTGGCGATCGATCGAGATGCCGCGACGCTCCATGCGCGCCAGTACTGAGACCAGCGGCCGCTCCAGCGTCTCATAGACCGTGGTCATGCGCTCGGCGATCAGCCGCGGCTTCATCACCCGCCACAGCCGCAAGATGACGTCGGCGTCCTCGGCCGAATAGGCGGTGGCGCGGTCGATCGCGACCTGGCCGAAGCTAAGCTTGTTCTTGCCGCTGCCGGTCAGTTCGCCATGGCTCAGCGTGGCATGGCCGAGCCAGCGTTCGGCCAGCGCGTCGAGACCATGGGCGTTGCGACCGGCGTCGAGCGCGTACGACATCAGCTGCGCGTCGTCATGGTTGCGGATCACGATGCCATGTTGCGCGAACATCACCGCGTTGAACTTGATGTTGAAGCCGATCTTAAGGATGCCCGCCGATTCCAGTATCGGTTTCAGCGCGGCCAGCGCCTCGCCGGCCTCGATCTGGTCCGGCGCACGTCCGGCGGCGAACAGCCCGGCGCCGTCGCCGGATTGTTGATGGGCGAGCGGGATATAGGCGGCGTCGTTGGGCGCGAGCGCCAGCGCGATGCCGCACATTTCGGCCTGCATCGGATCGATCGTGTCGGCCTTGGCCTCGATCGCGACATGGCCGACCTCATGCACGCGTGCGATCCAGGCGTCGAGTTGGTCGAGCGTGCGGATCGTCTGGTACTTGCTGCGGTCGACCGGCGTGTTGCGTGCGGCTTCGGCGCGCGCGGCGGCAAGCGCGACCGGAGTGCCCTTGAGGCTGCCGGCCTTGTCCTGTCGCTCTGCGCCCGCCGTGCCCGGCGCCTTCGCCGCGGGCGGCGAAGCAAAGAGATCGCCAGTCGCGCCGCCTGCGCCCTGTTTCGCAGCCGAACGCGCCGGGGAAGCACCCGCGCCACCGCTCTTGTTTGCAGCGTCCGCCTCCACGTCCGACGGATCGATCTGCGAATAGTCGGCAACGCGGCGGGTGAGGGTAGCGAACTCCATCGCTTTCAGGAACGCGATCAGTTTGCGTGCATCCGGTTCGTGCACGGCAAGCTCGTCGAGGGCCACATCGAGCGTCACATTGTCGTCAAGCAGCACCAGTTGCCGCGAAATCCGCGCTTTCTCGGCGTTCTCGATCAGCGCTTCGCGCCGCTTCGGCTGCTTGATCTCGCCGGCGCGCAGCAGCAGCGTCTCCAGGTCGCCGTATTCGACGATCAATTGCGCCGCGGTCTTGATGCCGATCCCGGGAACGCCCGGGACGTTGTCGGTCGAATCGCCCGCCAGCGCCTGCACCTCGACCACCTTTTCCGGCGGTACGCCGAATTTCTCGATCACCTCGGCAATGCCGATGCGGCGGTCCTTCATGGTGTCGAACATCGTCACCTGGTCGGTGACGAGCTGCATCAGATCCTTGTCGGAGGACACGATGGTCGTGATCGCGCCGCGCTCCCCCGCCTCGCGGGCATAGGTTGCGATCAGGTCGTCGGCCTCGAAACCGGCCTGCTCCAGACAGGGCAGATCGAACGCGCGCACGGCTTCCCGGATCAGCGGAAATTGCGGAATCAGGTCGTCCGGCGCCGGCGGCCGATGCGCTTTGTAATCGGGATAGAGCTTGTTGCGGAAGGTGATTTCCGACTTGTCGAAGACGATGGCCAGATGCGTCGGCCGGTGGTCCGGCGGCATCTCGCGCAGCAACTTCCACAGCATATTGCAGAAGCCGAGCACGGCGTTGACCTGTAGCCCGTCGGATTTGCGAGTGAGCGGCGGCAGCGCGTGATAGGCGCGAAAGATATACGAGGAACCGTCTACCAGGAAAACGTGGTCGCCCTTGCCTGGAAGCTTGGCGGCGGCCTGGACGGCGGGTTTCACGGCAGTTTTTTCGGATGTTTTCGGCATGGCCGCAACTTAGGGATTTTTGCGGCGATTGACAGCCTTCGGAGGGGGGATCGCCACTAGATTCTCGTCAGGCCGGGCGTAGGCGTCCGAAGGACGACGTCGCTTCCGCTCGCCGTGCCCGGCCATCCCTCCTGTCTTGCAGGAGTCATTCTCGAGGAGAGGGGGGTGTCCGGATCAAGTCCGGGCATGAGGTCGGGGGCGCTGAACAGCCAAATCTACTCCGCCGCTTGCAGCGCGGCGCGCGTTTTTTTCGGCGCGATCCAGAACGCGGCAGGGCGCTCGAACAGGAAATTCGCGCCGACCGCGAGCGCGATCCGCCAGGTCGCCAGCGCGCCGAGCACGCCCGCGATGGTGACGAGGAGCGAAATCGTGCCGATATCGGTGATTGGTCCTGTCTTCAACAACAATGTTCGAGTCGTCGCCATCGGCAGGAAGAAAGCCAGATAGATCACGATTGAATGTTCGCCGCAGAAGCGCAACGCAGTCAGCCGATGGGCGCGCGCCAGCAACGTGCCCGTTGTGATGATCGCGCAGGCGCCGGCAAGGCCGAGCGTGAGCGAGATCAGCGGCCATTCGCTGAAGCCGAATTTCACCAGGCCGCCGTTGACGAGCGCCCAGAGCGCGAGCCCCGCGAGCGCCAGTCCGGGACGCGCCCGGGCGCGATCGGACAGCGCGAATACCGAATCGGCGAATAGATAGCCCGAGTAGATATAGACGAAGCGGGCGCAGAACTCGTCGATCACGGTCCAGCCGGTGGCAACGTGCGCCATTTCAAGCAGCGCCGCCACGCCCCAGATCACCGGCGACGGCATGCGTCGCGTGGCCTTGATGACGACGAAGAAGACCGGCAGCAAGTAAATGAACCACAATGTGCCGAACGGCTCGATGAAGGCTTCCAGATACATCATGGCGACGTGAGTCCAGCCGGCCTCGCTCGCAAAATGCGGCGCCTTGAAGCCGAACTGGATGGTGACCCACAGCACATAGAAATAGGCGAAATGAACGACCTTGCGGTCGAGATAGGTGCGCCAGTCGCGGTCGATCACGACCGGCAGGAACAGGCCCGAAATCAGGAAGAAGTCCGGCATCCGGAACGGCTTTGCGAATTCGACCACCGCATGCATGAAGCCGGTCTGGCCGGCGGCGGCCTCGACCCCGAGCACCGAATGCATCATCACCACCATGACGATGCAGATGCCCTTGGCGTAATCGACCCAGTCGACACGGCCGTCGGCGGCGGGTGCACGGCAATTCGTCGCTTCGGATGTGCCGTTCGATTTCATCGGTGACCTCTTTCGCCGCGGTGCCGCAGATGTGAAGTTCTACGGCCGGTGTCCCAAGTCCGTATCGGCAATCCGCGGTCCTGTTGGATTATCGTTGCCGGCGACTGATTTAAATCCGAGCCGTTGGTCCGATATCATCGGCCGGAACGGTTTCATTCTCCTTTATTCATACAAATGACATGTCGCTTTTCTTAAGCATGGCCGTTCCCCCTGTGTCGGAAATGATTTAAGACCGCCGGGAAAATCGAGGTTCTCGTTAACTTTTACAGGCAGGTTGTCTTATGCGGATCGCCATGATTGGCACGGGCTATGTGGGGTTGGTCTCCGGCGCCTGTTTTGCGGATTTCGGTCATCAGGTTACCTGCGTGGACAAGGACGGCGACAAGATCGCGGCCTTGCGTCGGGGAGAAATCCCGATTTTCGAGCCGGGCCTCGATGAGTTGGTCGCGTCCAACGTCAAGGCCGGCCGGCTGGATTTTGCCACCGATCTCGCCGCACCGGTCGCTGAGGCCGACGCGGTCTTCATCGCGGTCGGCACGCCGTCGCGGCGTGGTGATGGTCATGCCGATCTGACCTATGTTCACACCGCCGCGCGTGAGATCGCAAAGGCGCTCAAGGGCTTCACCGTCGTTGTCACGAAATCGACGGTACCGGTCGGCACCGGGGATGAAGTCGAGCGGCTGATTCAGGAAACCAATCCCTCGGCCGATGTGGTGGTGGCGTCCAATCCGGAGTTCTTGCGCGAAGGTGCCGCGATCCGGGACTTCAAGTTTCCCGATCGCATCGTGGTCGGTACTTCCGACGAACGCGGCCGCAAGGTGCTCGGGGATATCTACCGGCCGCTGTCGCTCAATCAGGCACCCCTGATGTACACCGAGCGGCGGACCGCCGAACTGATCAAATACGCGGCCAACGCCTTCCTTGCCACCAAGATCACATTCATCAATGAGATCGCCGATCTCTCGGAAAAGGTCGGCGCCAATGTGCAGGAAGTGGCGCGCGGCATCGGGCTCGACAACCGCATCGGCTCGAAATTCCTCCATGCCGGGCCGGGTTATGGCGGCTCGTGCTTCCCAAAGGACACCCGCGCGCTGGTCAAGATCGCGCTCGATCATAATGTCCCGCTGCGGATCGTGGAGGCGGTGCTTTCGGTCAACGACAACCGCAAGCGCGCGATGGCGCGGAAGGTCGCCACCGCCGCCGGCGGCAATTTGCGGGGCAGGACCGTCGCCGTGCTCGGCCTGACCTTCAAGCCCGACACCGACGACATGCGCGAGGCCCCGTCGATCCCGTTGGTGACGGGTTTGCTCGACATGGGGGCCAAGGTTCGCGCACACGATCCGGTCGGCATGGAACAGGCGCGTCGCGAATTGCCCGATATCGAATATTGCGACGATCCCTACACCTGCATCCAGGGCGCCGACGCCATGGTGGTGGTGACCGAGTGGGTGCAGTACCGCACTCTCGATCTCGCTCGCATCAGGCGCGAAATGGCGCATCCGGTGATCGTCGACCTGCGCAACATCTATCGTCCCGAGGACATGGCCGAGCACGGCTTCACCTACGAAAGCGTCGGCCGCGGGAAAGCATGATCTGTGTCTCCCCTCTGTCCTTGCGGGGAGCGGGGTCCCCGAGTGAAACGAGGGCGGGTGAGGGGTTGAACGCTCATACTTGCCTCGCCCGCTCGCCCGGCCCAATCTCGCTTTTGCTCGATTTCGCCACCCTCTCCCGCGAGGGGAGAGGGCAGAACTAACGCGAGTCATAATTGCCGCGCAGCTTCGATAGCCCTCTTCCGATCGATGCGGTGCTCGACGATCTCGCGCGCGCGCTAGGTCGCAACAACACCGCCGTGCTGGTGGCGCCGCCCGGCGCCGGCAAGACCACGCGGGTGCCGCTGGCGCTGCTCGACGCGCCGTGGCTTGAAAACAAGAAGATCATCGTGCTGGAGCCGCGCCGGATCGCCGCCCGCGCCAGTGCTGAACGGATGGCGCAGACGCTGGGCGAGCGTGTTGGCGCAACCGTTGGCTACCGGGTTCGCTTCGGGTCGAAGGTATCGCGCGCGACCCGGATCGAAGTCGTCACGGAAGGGATCTTCTCGCGGCAGATTCTCGCCGACCCGGAATTGTCGGGTGTCGGCGCGATCCTGTTCGACGAATTCCACGAGCGCTCGCTCGATGCCGATTTGGGACTGGCGCTGGCGCGCGATGCTCAAACCGGCCTGCGCGAGGATCTGCGTATCCTGGTGATGTCGGCGACGCTCGACGGAGCGCGGGTCGCGAGCCTGCTCGGCGATGCTCCCGTCATCGCCAGCGAAGGCCGCGCCTACGCGGTCGAGACGCGCTATCTGGGCCGCAAGGCCGATGCGCCGCTGGAACGGCAGATGGCGGATGCGATCGCCACGGCGCTGCGCGCCGATCCCGGTTCGGTGTTGGCGTTTCTGCCTGGGGCTGCGGAAATTCGTCGCACCCAGAACTTTCTCGGCGAACAAATCCACGACGCCTCGATCGAGGTCGTGCCGCTGTTCGGTGCCCTCGATGCCGCTGTGCAGGACCGTGCGATTGCACCGGCGCCCAAGGGCCATCGCAAGGTGGTGCTGGCGACGTCGATCGCGGAGACCTCGCTGACCATCGAAGGCGTGCGCATCGTGGTCGACTCCGGTGTGGCGCGGGTGCCGCGCTACGAGCCGGACATCGGCTTGACGCGGCTGGAAACCGTGCGCGCCTCGCGCGCGGCCGTCGATCAGCGCCGTGGCCGCGCCGGCCGCACCGAACCCGGCGTCTGCTATCGGCTGTGGGACCAACCCCAGACCGCGTCGCTGGCGGCCTTTACGTCGCCCGAAATTCTCAGTGCCGATCTTTCTTCGCTGGTGCTCGACCTCGCACAGTGGGGTGTGACCGATCCTTCCACGCTAGCGTTTCTCGACGCGCCGCCCGCGCCGGCGCTGAAGGAGGCGCGAAGCCTGTTGCGCGAACTCGGCGCGCTCGATGCCGACGGGCGTATCACCGAGGAAGGCGAGAGCCTGCGCGCATTGGCGCTGCCGCCGCGGCTCGCCCGCATGATCGTGGATTCGCATCGCCTCGGCGCGGGCGAAGCGGGCGCCGAAATCGCGGCGGTGCTGACCGAACGCGGCCTCGGCGGCGACAGCATCGATCTCGAGTCCAGGCTCGATCAATTCCGCCGCGACCGTTCGCAACGCGCCGCCAGCGCCCGCAGCCTGGCGCAGCGCTGGGCCTCGCAGGTTTCTTCCTCTCCCTCCCCCCTTGCGGGGGAGGGCCGGGGAGGGGGGTCTCCAGGCACTGAGTCTGCGGCTGGAGCCATCCCCAACCCCAATCTCAAGAAGCAAAGCTCAGCGCAGGTGGACGAACCACTATCGCCCGGCGTCATGCTCGCGCTCGCCTTTCCCGACCGCGTCGCGCGCAATCGCGGCAATGGCAGCTTCGTGCTCGCGAACGGACGCGGCGCGGCCGTGGACCAGACCTCGGCGCTGGCGCGCGCACCCTTCATCGCCGTCGGCGAATTGACGGGGACGGCGGCGCAAGGCCGTATTCTGCTGGCCGCGGTGATCGCGCAAGCCGACATCGAGCGGCGTTTTGCCGACCAGATTGAAATCGCCGACGAGATCGCATTCGATCGCACCGCGATGGCGTTGCGGGCGCGGCGCAAGCGCACGCTGCATGCGATCACGCTGTCGGAAGCCCCGATGGCGATCGAGCCGTCCGCCGAAACGGCGCGGGTGCTGGCCGATGGCTTGATCGCCGCAGGCCTCGAACGACTGCCATGGTCGAAGCCAGCGAAACAATGGCGTGATCGCGTGAGCTTCCTGCGCAAGGCCGAAAGCGACGCATCAACGAGTCCGTGGCCCGATCTGTCCGATGGCGCGCTCGCGACCGGGCGCGAGGCGTGGCTGGCGCCGGCGCTTTACGGCAAAACCTCGCTGAAAGATCTCTCTTCCGGCGATCTGTCGGATGCGCTGATGACGTTGTTGCCATGGGAGTTGAGGGCCCGGTTGGAGCGCGAAGCGCCGACACATTTCGAGGCGCCGACCGGCACGCAACTCCCGATCGACTATGAGGCCGAGCAGGGGCCGACCATCGCGGTCAGATTGCAGGAATTGTTCGGGCTCAACACCCATCCCTCGATTGCGAAAGGCGCGGTGCCGCTGGTGCTGGAATTGTTGTCGCCGGCGCATCGCCCGGTGCAGGTGACGCGCGATTTGCCGGGCTTTTGGCGCGGCAGCTATGCGGCGGTTCGCTCCGATCTGCGCGGGCGTTATCCGCGGCATCCCTGGCCCGAGGATCCGGCAAGCGCGATGCCGACCCGGCGGGTCAAGCCGCGGGGCACATAAGTACCGCACGTTACTTTGGCCGGGTTGGCCTGCCATTAACGCTTCGCTCATCCTTTTCGCCAAAATAGAAGCCTCAACCGCCGCTGCCGGTCGCGGCTTGGCGGCGGGCGTGGTGATATCGGCCTGTCTCGCGGTTCGTTCGACGCCTTTTTCTGACCGCGAACCGATAGCTCCTTCGCTCGAAACCGCTAGAGCGAGATGGCTTTCTTAAGCGCCATCCCGCTCTGCCCCACTATTTGAGCCTGATCTGTTCGGAAAACCGGTGTCCACATTTCCGGATCATGCTTTAGAACCGCGAGTGTGACGCGATGCGTAACATCATGATCTTTGCCGCTGTTATCGCCGGCCTTGGCACCGTCATGGCTCAGATGGCGGATCGTATGACGCCCGCATTCGCCAACACCGTCGCGAGAAAGGCCGCGCCTGTCGAGATCATGGCCGCGGCGCAGAGCGATAGCGGCCGCCGCAGCGTCAGTATCCCGCACGACGCCCGTGGTCATTTTTCCACTGAAGGCCGGATTGACGGCCAGCGCATCGGTTTCATGGTCGATACCGGGGCGTCGGTGATCGCGCTGAACGAGACCTCCGCGGCGCGGTTCGGTCTGCGCCCGTCGCGCGGCGAATATAACGCGACGGTGACGACCGCGAACGGCACCGTCAAAGGCGCCCGCACGCGGATCGCCATGCTGGATGTCGGCGGACTGGTGATGCGTGATGTCGACGCCATGGTGCTGCCCGACGAGGCGCTGTCGGAGAACCTGCTCGGGCTGTCTTTCCTGTCAAAGTTGAAGCGTTTTGAATACGCCAACGGCATGATGGTGCTCGAGCAATAGCGCTTCGCTGCCAATCCGCCGCAATTAGCTCTCACAAAAGCGCCCGTCCTACCTTCCGTCCGGCCACGGCATTCGCTATGGCTGCGGTGCTGCTCTCAGCATTTTTTACGACGAGGCCATTTGCATGTTTCCGAAGCCGAAATCCGTGCTGGTACCCAATACCTATGCCTACGAATCCGAGCCGATGGTGAAAGCCACCGGGTTTCGCGAATACGACGCCCGCTGGTTGTTCGGCAAGGAAATCAACCTGATGGGCATCCAGGCGCTCGGCATGGGGCTCGGCAGGCTGATCACCGAACTCGGCGCCAAGCAGGAGGTGGTCACCGGGCACGATTTTCGCGGCTATTCAGCCTCGATCAAATATGCGTTGATTTCGGGGCTGTTGGCCTCGGGCTGCAAGGTCCACGATATCGGGCTTTGCATGACCCCGATGGCGTATTTTGCGCAATTCGAACTCGACGTTCCCTGTGTCGCGATGGTGACGGCGTCACACAACGACAACGGCTGGACCGGCGTGAAAATGGGCGCCAACCGCCCGCTCACCTTCGGTCCCGACGAAATGAACCGCCTGAAAGCGATCGTGCTCGACGCCGAATTCGACAACAAGGTCGGCGGTTCGTACCAGTTCCATGAAAATTTCCCGGCGCGCTACATCGCGGACCTGACCAAGCGGCCGAAGCTGAAGCGCAAGCTGAAGGCCGTGGTGGCCTGCGGCAACGGCACCGCGGGTGCATTCGCGCCGCAGGTGATGGAGGCCATCGGCTGCGAAGTGATACCGCTCGACACCGAGCTCGATCACACCTTCCCGAAATACAATCCCAACCCCGAAGACATGGAAATGCTGCACGCGATCCGCGACGCGGTGCTGGAGCACAAGGCCGACGTCGGATTGGGCTTCGACGGCGACGGCGACCGCTGCGGCGTGGTCGACAACACCGGCGAGGAGATTTTCGCCGACAAGGTCGGCGTGATGCTGGCGCGCGACATGTCGGCGATCCACAAGAATGCGCAATTCGTGGTCGACGTGAAATCGACCGGATTGTTCGTCACCGACCCCGTGCTGCAAAAGCAGGGTGCGACGACGACCTACTGGAAGACCGGCCATTCCTACATGAAGCGCCGTACCAACGAACTCGGTGCGCTGGCGGGTTTCGAGAAGTCCGGCCACTTCTTCTTCAACAAGCCGTTCGGCCGCGGCTATGACGACGGCCTGATCTCGGCAATCGCGGTGTGCGAAATGCTCGATCGCGCGCCGGGCAAGTCGATGGCGGACCTGAAAAACGCGCTGCCGAAAACCTGGTCGTCGCCGACGATGTCGCCGCATTGCGCCGACGAAGCCAAATACGGCGTGGTCGATGCCGTGGTTAAACATTTCGAGACGATGCAGAAGAAGGGTGAAAAGGTCGCGGGCCAGCCGATTCGCGATCTCGTCACCGTCAACGGCGTGCGCGTCACGGTCGAGGACGGCAGCTGGGGCCTGGTGCGGGCGTCATCCAACAAGCCGGAACTGGTGGTGGTGGTCGAGAGCCCGGTATCGGAGCAGCGGATGCGCGACCTGTTCGAGGCGATGGATTCAGTGCTGCGCACCCATCCCGAGGTCGGTGAGTACAATCAGAAGATCTGAGCGGCGTTCGTGGATGCTTACACCGCCGGTACCGGCAGCGCCGTGACCGACTTGATCTTCTCCATGGCAAAGCGCGACGTCACGTTCTTCAGCGGCACCGCGCCGATCAGCTTCTTGTAGAAGACGTCGTAGCTCTGCATGTCGGTGACGACGACGCGCATCATGTAATCGACGTCGCCGGCCATCCGGTAGATTTCCATGACTTCCGGCATGGCGCTGACGGCGTCGGCAAAGGTGCGCAGCCAGGTCTCCGAATGATCGGCGCTCTCTACCGACACGAACACGGATATGCCGAGCCCGATCTTGTACTGGTCGACCAGCGCCACCCGGCGCAGGATGACGCCGTCCGCTTCAAGCCGCTGAATCCGTTTCCAGCATGGCGTCGAGGACAATCCGACCCGGTCGCCGATCTCCGCGACCGAAAGCGAGGCGTCTTCCTGCAGCACGGTCAGGATCTTGCGGTCGATGGCGTCGAGCCGCCGGTTGGGCTCAATGGCGTGGGCAGCCAGATCGGTCATAAGAAGAACTTTCTTCCATATGTGAGGTTTGATCTCCTCATATAGAGAATATTCTTCTAAAGCAAGGCGGTTACTGGCCGGGTGCGGCTTGTTCGACCGTCACGCCATGGGCTAAAAGCTGTTCAACTTCAGCACGTTGCGGTGCGGCAAAGGCGCCCCCGAAACGGGTGCATTTCAGTGCCGCGGCGGCGGAAGCGAAGCGGAGCGCCGCCGGGATATCCTGATTCTCGGTGATGGCCACCGTGAACGCGCCATGGAACACATCACCGGCGCCCAACGTGTCCACCGTATGCACCGGGAAGGCCGGTGTCCGCTGCAGGACCCGGTTCTCGTCAAGCCAGAGCGTGCCCTGCGCGCCCTGGGTCCCCGCCAGGAACGAGGGCGTCAGCGCTACCATCCGTTTCAGCGCCTCGGCGTCGTCGGCGATCCCGGCGGTCGCCTGCAGGGCCTCACTGGAGAATACGAGGTGAGATGAAGCGGTGAGCAGACCTTCCCGCTGGGACATTGCGCGATCGACGTCGACCACGACGGGAATACCGCGCCGCCGCGCCTCGGCGCAGAGTTCCGTGCAGAAATCCGCGCAGCGATTCTCGACCAGGATCGCGCTGCAGTCGGCCAGCAGCGTTTCGGCGCTGGGCAGGCGGACCCGCCATAATTCCGGATCGCGGAATGTGACGATGGTGCGCTCGCCGCTGGGGTCGATCATGATATTGGAGATCGGTGTCACCAAGCCGGGCATGTGGATGAGGTGCTTGGTGTCGATGCCCTCATGGCCGAGCTTCTCGAAGATGTAACGGCTTGAAGTCTCGCGTGCATCCCCCATCGGCCCGCATAGCGAGACGCGGACGCCAAGGCGCGCGATTCCGATCGCCGCATTGAGGGCGTTGCCACCGCTGATTTCGTCGAAATGCGTGGCGCTCACCTTGAAGCCGCGCGCCGGCAACTCCTGGATACGGAACGTCAGGTCGCGTACCGGGATGCCGATACACAAAATACGCGATGGGGTCTTCGGCGCGGCTTCGTGGAAATTCATCTGGGAATCCGTCATATCGGCTCCGGGTCTGTCGGAACCAGGGTCCGACATTCAATGATCGATCTGTGCGAGAGTTCCCGCTATGCACCCGTCTCGGAGCCCGCATGCAACCAGCGTCCGATCAGATGGTGGGCGATCGCGAACGGATGTGCCGCAAACAGGTTGTCGGGGTGTTCGCGCCGGTGCATTAGCGCTACCTCGTCGCGGCTGAACCAGCGCGCGTCCTCGAGTTCTGTACGGTCGACCACGATATCCTCGTTGAGCGCGCGCGCGGTGCATCCGATCATCAGCGATGACGGATAGGGCCATGGCTGCGTCATGTAATAATTCACATCGGTGCAGCGAATTCCCGACTCCTCGAAGATTTCGCGGCGGACCGCGTCCTCGATGGTTTCGGCGGCCTCGACGAAGCCGGCCAGGCACGAATACATCCCGGGCATGAACTGCTTCTGGCGGCCCATCAGGCATTTGTCGCCCGAGGTCACCAGCATGATCACGACGGGATCGGTGCGCGGGAAATGCTCGGCCTTGCAGTTCGGGCAGTCGCGCTTCCAGCCGCCCTGAGTCATTCCGGTGCGCGTGCCGCAGTTGGCGCAGTAGCCGTGGCGCTGGTGCCAGTTCACCAGCGACTTCGCCATCGCGATCGCCGAAAGCTGGTCCGGCGGCACCACGCCCTGCATCGCCATGCCGCGCAATTCGGTCACGGCGACGTCGTCGCGGGTCAGCAGCTTTTCCACCGCGGGAGCGCCAATGCCCATGCCGAATACTGCTGCGCCCTCGCGCAAGCCCAAAAAGATGGTGCCGGGATTGGCGCCGTATCTGATCGCCTCGTCGAGCGTCAGCAGCGCACGCGAGCTTCCGTTCTCCTTGTTTACGACAAGCGAGTCGCGGTGCACCACATAGGCGCGGGAATCACGGCTGCCCTCCAGAGCCAGCAATTTGGCATCGTCGTTGCGCAGATGCGCGGCGCGATCGAGAATATTCGTGACGAAGGCCGGCTGGCCCAGGGGAAACGAATCGAATGCCGACATGAATTAACCCAGCCAGATTTTACGACGAAGCGCGCTGATGAAGTTCTGGACCTCCCCGGCATCGTGCGCGAGCGGCGGTACCACACCCCAGACCGGGCGCGGCCAGGCGGGGTCGCTGGTACGGCGTGCGATGATGTGGACGTGCAGCTGCGGTACGGCGTTGCCGAGAGCCGCGATATTCAATTTGTCGCATTTGGTGATCTCTTTCAGCGAGCGCGCGACGCGGCTGATTTCGGTCATCAATTGCGCCTGTTCCACTTCATCGAGGTCGATGATCTCGACCGCTTCCGGCCGGCGCGGTACCAGCAGCAGCCAAGGATAGTGTGCGTCCTTGATCACCAGCACGCGGCAGAGCGGCAAATCGCCGATGTCGATGGTGTCTTTCTTGAGCTGGGTATGCAGCGACCAGGCGGGAACATCAGAGGGCATGGGTCTTCCTGGTGCGTCCATCGTTTTGCCGATGGCTTCGTCTGGGTCTGGGACCATACTAGCCGCACCGTCATACCAAGGCATCGGCCTCGGCGAAAGCGCAGGATCTGGTATTCCGGGCGCCTGTTTATCGGACGGACTTGGCCCACGGCGTCTCCACCCGTCCTGACGCCAGGCTTGATGACGCCAAGCTTGCTTTCCGGACCTTTTGGCCCCAAATAAGGGCCGGGAGATTGGCGGTGGACGAGCCACTCGCCAACCGGGTCAGGTCCGGAAGGAAGCAGCCCTAACGAGGTCCGGATCGGGTCGCTCGTCAGTCTCCTACCTGTTTTTTCGTGAATCGCGTAAATCAGGGGCGATGCGCCCCGCGCTGGATTCTACCATTGTTCCGCAAGCCGGCTTCGAGAGACACTCAATTGCGGATCGATCGATCGATGACTGACGCTGGCGCCCCAACCGAGTCTTCCTCCGATATGCCGTCCAACGATTCCGGTAGCACCCATCAGGATGGCTCCGATTCCGGCAGCCGCCTTGAGACGGGCAAGCCGTATCGCGTATTGGCGCGGAAGTACCGTCCTTCCAGCTTCGAGGACCTGATCGGCCAGGACGCCATGGTCCGGACTGTTTCCAACGCGTTCGAAACCGGCAGGATTCCGCAGGCCTGGATTCTGACCGGCGTGCGCGGGGTCGGTAAAACCACGACGGCGCGAATTCTCGCCCGGGCGCTGAACTACGAATTGCCGGACGGGTCGGTGAAGGGCCCGACCATCCATATGCCGGTACCCGGGTTGCAGTGTCAGGCGATCATGGAAAGCCGGCACATGGATGTGCTGGAAATGGATGCCGCGTCCCATACCGGCGTCGATGACGTGCGTCAGATCAACGACAGCGTCCGTTATGCGCCGGCCAGCGCGCGCTACAAGGTCTACATCATCGACGAAGTGCACATGCTGTCGACCGCGGCGTTCAACGCCTTCCTGAAGACGCTGGAAGAGCCGCCGGAACACGCCAAATTCGTCTTCGCCACCACCGAGATCCGCAAAGTGCCGGTCACGGTGCTGTCGCGCTGCCAACGCTTCGACCTGCGTCGCGTCGAGGCCGACGTATTGATGAAGCATCTCGCCAACATCGCCGCCAAGGAAAACGTCGAGGTCGAGCCGGAGGCGCTCGGCATCATCGCCCGGGCCGCCGAAGGTTCGGTGCGCGATTCACTGTCGCTGTTCGATCAGGCGATCGCGCATGCGGCGGGGCTGGTGCGCGCCGACGCCGTGCGCCAGATGCTGGGGCTTGCCGACCGCACGCGCGTGATCGACCTTTTCGAACTCGCTGGTTCGCGGCGACATCGCCGGAGCCTTCACGGAGTTTCGCGAACAGTACGACACCGGCGCCGATCCGATCGTGGTGCTGAGCGACCTCGCCGAGTTCGTCAATTTCGTTACCCGCGTCAAGATCGTGCCGGCGACGGCCGACAACGTCGCCTTCGGCGAGACCGAGCGATTGCGCGCCCGCGACTTCGCCGCGAAGTTGTCGATGCGGGTGCTGTCGCGCACCTG
Source organism: uncultured Alphaproteobacteria bacterium (assembly GCA_963756215.1). Classification (GTDB taxonomy): domain Bacteria; phylum Pseudomonadota; class Alphaproteobacteria; order Rhizobiales; family Xanthobacteraceae; genus Bradyrhizobium. The sequence continues at coordinate 987,047 of CAVWMY010000013.1, forward strand.
GCAGATGCTGTTAAAGGGCATCACCGAGGTGCAGGCCGCGACGCGGCCGGCGGCGGCCGCCGAGATGGTGCTGGTGCGCATCGCCTATGTCGCCGACATGCCGACGCCGGACGAGGCGATCCGGATGCTCGAGCAGAATGGTGACGCGTCGCCGGTGATCGCGGCCGGCGCCGGCTCCCGGAGCGCGCCGGCCTCCACCGTCTCGTCGTTGTCATCTCCACCTTCGCCGTCATCGGCGATGCGCGCATCCGGGACCCCACGTTCGGGTGCCGAGGCGTCCGCGCGTCCGCAAGCGATCGCCTCCGCGCCTGAGTCGCAGTCGGCGCCTGCGCTTCGGATCACGAGCTTTCCGCAACTGGTGGCGCTTGCGGGCCAGAAGCGCGACTTGATGACCAAGGCCGCGCTCGAAGCCGACGTCCGGTTGGTCCGCATGGAGGACGGCCGGCTCGAACTCGCATTGGAACGCCACGCCTCCCGCACGCTCATCAACGAGTTGTCGCGCAAGCTTGAAGCGTGGACCGGCCGGCGCTGGACCGTGATCGTGTCCAATGAGCCGGGCCAGCCCACGCTACGCTCGCAGAGCGAGATCGAGAAGAGCCAGCGGGAACGCACCGCGGAAGCCGACCCGCGGGTGCAGGAAGTGCTGGCGCGGTTTCCCGGTGCCAAGGTCGTCGAAGTGCGCCGCCTTGCCGCCGAGCCGCCGGAATCCGATGCTATCGGTGAAGATTCCGCCGAGAGTTCCGACAGCGACGATCTCTAGTAATTCGAGAGGAATGACGGATGGCTGACTTTCTCGGCATGATGAAACAGGCAGCGCAACTGCAGTCGAAGATGCAGGCGATGCAGGAAGAACTCGGCCATGTCGAGGTCGAGGGGATTTCCGGCGGCGGTCTGATTACGGTCCGCATGACGGCGAAGATGGAAGTAAAGGCGGTGAAGATTGATGCCTCACTGATGAAGGCGGATGAGCGCGAGATCCTCGAGGACCTGCTGGTTACTGCGCATAATGACGCGCGGCGCAAGGCCGAAGCCGCGATGCAGGAGAAGATGCAAAGTCTGACGGGTGGCCTCGGGCTGCCGCCGGGCCTGGGGCTCGGCTGACGGATGCCTGCTGCGGTTGCCGGTCCTGAGATCGAACGCCTGATCCAGCTGTTGGCGCGCCTGCCCGGGCTCGGTCCGCGCTCGGCGAGGCGCGCGGCGCTGCACCTGATCAAGAAGCGCGAGGTGCTGATGACGCCGCTGACCAGCGCGCTGCAGGTCGCCATCGACAAGGTTCAGGTTTGCAGGACCTGCGGCAATATCGATACGCAAAATCCCTGTACGGTCTGCACCGATCCGCGTCGCGATCCGTCGATCATCGTGGTGGTTGCCGATGTCGCCGATCTCTGGGCGCTGGAACGCGCGAACGCGACCAGCGGCTCATACCACGTGCTCGGCGGGACATTGTCACCGCTCGACGGCGTGGGTCCGCAGGACCTGACCATCGACGCGCTTGTCGCGCGCGCGCACGATCCACGGGTCACGGAGATTATTCTTGCCCTGAATGCGACCGTTGATGGTCAAACTACCGCCCACTACATCACCGATTTATTGCAGGAAGCGAACGTCAAGGTGACGCGGCTCGCTCATGGCGTCCCGGTCGGCGGTGAGCTTGATTATCTCGACGAGGGCACGCTATCCGCCGCAATGCGGCAGCGGACGCTGTTCTGATTCCGAGAACTGGAAACCGGGTTTCGGAAAAAGGTCTACCCCAACAAAGGAAGGAGCGACGCGTCGGGTTCGGCGAAGCTAGAACCGGCCGCAGCAATTCACTAATGGAAACGACGAATATGATGATACGACGATTCGGCAAGCGCCTGGGCTTATTGGCGGCCGCGACCGCGATGTTGGCTACGACCGCGGCGCTGGCGCAGGACGCCGAACCGGCTGCGACGCCGGCCAAACCGATCAAGGCCGGCGACGTGTTGTCGGGTGAACTCAACGCCCTGCAGATGCGCAGCGGCGCCGGCGGCAAGCGCGTCGCCACCTATCAACTCACCAGCGAACCGCGCCAGTTGCCGCCGCCGAGCGGCCTTTGCGGCCTGGAAACCGGCCCGGAAACCTTTCAGATCGTCACCAACAACGCGGCCCAGGTGGCGCAGTTGCGAGGCTTTGTCGGCAAGGAAGTCTCGGTCAAGGTCGAGGAGGTCGCCTGCGCCGACGAAGCGGGGCAAATCAGCGAGGCGGTGGTCTCCAGATGGAGCGTGGTGACGCATCACTGAGGCATTGGGTCGGCTGCCGCTCGAGGCGTCAGACCTTGATCGGCCCCAGCGTCGCAAAATGGCCCCGGCGCTGCAGCCATGCCAGCAGGACCAGGCTGGGAATCGCGACCAGCACGCAGATCGCAAAGAACAGCGGCCAGCCGGTCGCCTTGGCCACGTAACCCGCGCCTGAAGAGAGATAGGTGCGTCCCACCGCGGCCAGCGCGGTGAGCAGCGCGTATTGGGTCGCGGTGTGCAGCGGGTTTCTGCACAGCGCCGACAGATACGCGACGAAGATCACGGTACCGATGGCGCTGGTGAAATTTTCCGCCGATATGGCAAACGCCAGCGCCCATTCGTTCACGCCGATCAGCGCCAGCCATGAGAACGTCAGGTTGGCCAGGGCCTGCAGCACCCCGCCGATCCAGAGGCTCGCCGCCAGCGAATAGCGCCGCGCCACGAAGCCGCCGGCAAAACCGCCGATCAGGGTCGCGGCCAGGCCGACGCCCTTGACGATGGCGGCGTAATCATTGCGGGTGAATCCGAGGTCGATCACGAACGGCGCGGTCATGGTGCCGGAAAACGCGTCGGTGAATTTGAAAAGCACCACGAAGACCAGCGCCGCCCAGGCGTCCCGGCGGCTGAGGAATTCCGAGAAGGCGCCGGTCGCGGCATGCAGCACGCGTGCCAGCGCCGTCTCGGTGCTGGTCGCAGCCTCCGCGCGCGCCGACTGCTCGGGCTCGGTGGCCACCAGGGCCGTCACGGTGCCGATCAGCACCATCGCCGCCATCACGACGTAACCCCACATCCACGCCGAGTTGCGCGCGATACCGGTGCTCTCGAACGCGCTTACCAGAAACAACACGCCTGCGGTCGAGACCAGCATCCCGATCCGGTAGGCCGCGACGTAGGACGCCATGCCGGCGGCCTGCTCGCTCTCGGGCAGGCTTTCGACGCGAAACGCGTCGACCACGATGTCCTGGGTCGATGAGGTCGCGGCGACCAAGAGCGCGCCCAGCGCCACGAACAGCGGCGAGCGCGCCGGATCGGTCAGCGCCAGCAGCAGGATCGCCAGGATCAGCAGCAATTGCGAGAACACCAGCCAGCCGCGGCGGCGCCCGAAGGCGCGCGTGAACAGCGGCACCTGCAGTGCGTCGACCAGCGGCGCCCAGAGGAATTTCAGCGTGTAGGGCGTGCCGACCAGCGCGAACAGCCCGATGGTGCCGAGGTCGACGCCGGATTCGCGCATCCACACCAGAAGCGTGGAACCCGACAGCGCCAGTGGTAGCCCGGAGGAAAAACCGAGCAGCAGAACGATCAGTACCCGGCGCTGCAGATAGACCGCGAGGCCGTCGCGCCAGGAGGGGCGGGGAGCGGCGTCCGGCTTCGGCGCCATCGATGTCTCTGGCAGGCTGTCCGGCGCGCTGGTCATGGCTTGATGCTAACAGATTCGGCTCACTTCCCCTCTCCTCTTGTAGGAGAGGGTGGCTCGCGCCGTCAGGCGCGAGACGGGTGAGGGGTGTTGAGAGGCCCATCCGGCTCGCCGCCGCTTCGCGTCGCCGATCCACCTTCTGATGCAAGGCGAAGGCACAAAGCGCCGGGCGACGACCCGGTTTTGTTGCATAGGACCGGTTACCTTACTTGACTACTCCCCCGCCTGCAGCTTGCGCGGCATCGGGAACAGCTCCGGTGTTGCTGATTTGACGACGCGCGGCGTCTCCGCGGGCGCGTCGCTCTTGCTGAAATCGAGTTCCTCGATCCGGCCGGCGCGCTTTTCGATCTTGTCGGCGGAGATCAGTATTTGCCGGACGTCCTCGTTGACGTCGCCAAAGTGCTTCTGCAGCTTCAGCACCCGGTCGCGCAGCCGTCCCAGATCGTCGCCGAGATTGAGCACCTCGGTGCGAATCTGATCGGCGGCATCGCGCATCCGCGCGTCCTTCAGAATCTGCTGCATCACCTGGATCGCGAGCATCAACAGCGATGGCGACACCAGCACCACGCGGGCGCGGTAAGCCTTCTGGATCACGTCGTCAAAGCCGTCGTGGATTTCCGCATAGACCGATTCCGACGGCACGAACATCAACGCGGTGTCCTGGGTCTCGCCGGCGATCAGGTATTTTTCGGCGATATCGCTGACATGCTTCATCACGTCGGCGCGCAGCCGCTGCGCGGCCAATCGCTTTTCCTCGTCCGAGCGGGCGTCGTGCAGCGCGGTCACCGCCTCCAGCGGAAATTTCGCGTCGATGCAGAGCGGGCGCTGGTCCGGCAGGAACACCACGCAATCCGGCCGCTTGCCGGTCGAAAGCGTGAACTGAAACTCGTAAGACCCTTGCGGCATTCCGTCCTGGACGATCGCCTCCATTCGCGCTTGGCCGAACGCGCCGCGAGACTGCTTGTTGGCGAGCACGTCGCGCAGCGTGGTCACCTGCGAGGTCAGGTCGGTGAGGTTCTTGTGTGCATTGTCGATGATGCCGAGCCGCTCATGCAGCACGCGGAGGGAATCCATGGTGTTGCGCGTGGTCTGCTCCATCGATTGGCCGACGCGGTGGGTCACCGAATCCAGCCGCTCGCTGACCGCGCGCGTCATCTCGGCCTGACGGCCGGCGAGCGCCTGTCCCATCGCATCGACCCGGCCCGTGGCCTCGCTCTGGGCGCGCTGCATTTCGCTCAATCGCACTTCCAGTTCATCGGCGCGCTGCGCATGTGCCATTGCGAGTTCCGCGCCGCGGCGGCCGGACCGCGCGATCACGATGGCAATGGCCAGCAGCAACAGCAGTACCAGCACCGCGAAGCCGGTGAGCGCCGCGCCGATCCGTATCGGCAGCTCGCCGATCATGAAAAGAATCTGATTCATGGCACCCTTGTATCCGATTCGACGGCGAGAGCGAACGAAGAGGGAACATTTATGATTAACGCCGGGTTAATTTTGGCGGATATGCCCAAGCCGTCTCCGCGGCCGACGACCCCCCTGACGCGACGATCGGCGCGGATTGACCACGGCAGACCGGCGGATTAAATCGCCCGCCGAGGTACTCAGAAATCATGGCCATTCGTGAAATTATCGTCCTCCCGGACAAGCAGTTGCGGCTCGTGTCCAAGCCGATCGAAAAAGTCACGGCGGAAGTGCGCAAGCTCGCCGACGACATGTTCGAGACCATGTACGAGGCGCCAGGCATCGGGCTCGCCGCGATCCAGGTCGCCCAGCCGCTGCGGCTGATCACGATGGACCTCGTCAAGCCGGACGAAAGCGGCGAGAGGACGCCGCAACCGCGCGTCTTCATCAATCCGGAGATCATTGCTGCTTCGGACGAACTTTCGGTCTACGAGGAAGGCTGCCTGTCGATCCCGGAATATTACGAAGAGGTCGAGCGGCCGGCGAAGGTGCGGGTGCGTTTCACGGACCTCGACGGCAAGGTGCACGAGGAAGACGCCGATGGACTGTTTGCAACCTGCATCCAGCACGAGATCGATCACCTCAACGGCGTGCTGTTCGTGGATTATCTGTCGAAGCTCAAGCGCGATCGCGTGTTGAAGAAATTTGCCAAGGCCGCCAAGCGCGCGGCGGAATAGGGTACAAAACTATCAACTGTCATGCCCGGCCGTAGCAGTTGAGCTTGCGCAGACGGCGTAAACTTGTCTGCGGTGCCGGGCATCCGCATCTTTTCTTGTGGATGTTTCAAGACGTGGATGGCGGGGACAAGCCCGGCCATCACGGGTAAATTCTCTCGGCCGGGACAGTTCCTCGCATGCCGCTTCGCTTGATCTTCATGGGCACGCCGGATTTCGCGGTGCCGACGCTGCTGGAGCTTGCGGCCCATGGCCACGAGATCGCGGCCGTGTATACCCGCGCGGCAAAACCTGCCGGACGCGGGATGAAGCTGCAACTGAGTCCGGTGGAGCAGGAGGCCCGGCGGCTCGGCAAGACCGTGCTGACGCCGGCGACGCTGAAGACGCCGGAAGCCCTCGACAGGTTTCGCGCGCATGGCGCCGACGCCGCGGTGGTGGTCGCCTATGGCATGATCCTGCCGCAGGCCGTTCTCGATGCGCCGCCGCTGGGCTGTTTCAACCTGCACGCCTCGCTGCTGCCGCGCTGGCGCGGTGCCGCGCCGATCAACCGGGCCATCATGGCGGGCGATACCGAGTCCGGCGTGATGGTGATGAAAATGGACGCCGGCCTTGATACCGGCGACGTGGCGATGGCCGAGCGCCTCGCGATCACCGAGACCATGACGGCCGCCGACCTGCACGATGCGCTGGCGCCCCTCGGTGCCGACCTGATGGTGCGAGCGATGGGTGCGCTGGAACGCGGCAAGCTGCAACTCGCCGGGCAAAGCGAGCAAGGCGTGACCTACGCCGCCAAGATCGACAAGGCCGAGACACGGATCGACTGGAACAGGCCGGCACATGCGGTGCTGCGCCACATCCACGGGCTGTCGCCCTTTCCCGGCGCGTGGTGCGAGGCGCCGATCGAAGGCGCGCCGGCGCGGCTCAAGGTCCTGCGCGGCGAGGTGATTGATCGTTCGGCCGCGCCGGGCGAGGTACTCGACGATCAGCTCGCAGTGGCCTGTCAGCAGGGCGCGATCCGGATTCTCGAACTGCAGCGTGCCGGCAAGGCGACCATGAAAGCCGGGGAATTCCTGCGCGGCACGCCGGTCAAGGCCGGAATTCGTTTCAGTTAGCCGACGTACAAAGCTTTCAATCGTGATACGCGGGCTTGACCCGCGTATCCATCTGTCTTCACAAACGCCGTGAAGTCGATGGATTGCCGGGTCGAGCCCGGCAATGACAGCCGAGATAGATCGATCGACATGCCCCGCTACAAACTCATCATCGAATATGACGGCGGGCCGTTTTGCGGCTGGCAGTATCAGGAAAACGGCCCCTCGGTACAGGGCGCGCTGGAGGCCGCGGTCAAGGCCATCTGCGGCGAGCCGGTCCGCGTTCACGGTGCAGGACGCACCGACGCCGGCGTACATGCGCTGGCGCAGGTGGCGCATTGCGACATTGAAAAACCTTTCGTCCCGGGCCGGTTGCGCGATGGCCTCAACGCTCATCTGCGGCCGCATCCGATCGGCGTGCTGTCCGCCGAGGTCGTGCCCGATACCTTCGAGGCGCGCTTCTCCGCGAAGCGGCGGCACTATCGCTATCGTATCAGCAATCGCCGCGCCAATCTCGCCCTTGACGTCGGCCGGATCTGGCGGTTGCCGCGTTCGCTCGATGCGGATGCGATGCATGAAGCCGCACAGCGGCTGGTCGGCAAGCACGACTTTACGACCTTTCGCGACACCGAATGCCAGGCCAAGTCGCCGGAGAAAACCCTCGACCAGCTCGACGTGATCAGGACGGGCGACGCCGTCGATATCGTGACGTCGGCGCGCTCTTTCCTGCACAGCCAGGTGCGCTCGATGGTCGGCTCGCTGGTATGGGTCGGCGAGGGCCGCTGGACCGCCGATGATCTGCAGAAGGCGCTCGACGCAAGAAGCCGTAGCGCCTGCGGCCCGGTCGCGCCGCCGGACGGCCTTTACCTGGTGCGGGTGGATTATTAGCTGGCGCGCGGTATGTTATGGCGCCGGTATATGAACATTGGCGCCATCGAATACTGGATCACCCGCTTTTGCGGGTGATGACGTTCTCATTGGGAAGATCGCCTTCCGGATCGTCAGCTCTTCAGCCCTTTCACCGCGTCCCAAAACAGGCTCTGCCCGTCGGCGACATTGGCGGTCCAGTGTTCGGCGGCGAAGTCGTTGGCGTCGTCGGTGATGAACTTGAAAGCGCGCCAGGGTACGGTGTGGCGCTGGCAGACATGGGCGATCGCGAACAATTCCATGTCGACGATGTCGACGCCGTTTTCGTTCAGCCATGAATCGCTTGAAGTGACGAAGCTGTCGCCGGTTCCACAGGTGACGTTGCCGTGGCCCGAGGACAGCCGGTCGAGGCCGGATGAGAACGGCGTCTGCCCGCGCGGCGATAACGGCATCGCCATCATGTCGCGCTGTACGACATGCGCCACCTCGACCAGGCCGCCGAGTTTCTCGTTGATCTTTCCGGCGGTGCCGTAATTGATTACGAAAGACGGGCGCAGCACCAGGAGAGCCAGCGTCGCAGCGCTGGCCGCGTTGACCTTGCCGACCCCGGTGTAGATCACCTCGACGCCTGCAGGCGCGCGCGCCTTGTCGAGTTCGTCGTCGATGGCGGTGAGAACGAGAATTTTGCCGGTCATGCGAAGTAACGGTCCAATACGCCGCGGTAGACTTTGGTCAGCTTATCCAGATCGGCGACCGGCGTGCGCTCGTCGACCTGATGCATGGTTTGGCCGACCAGGCCGAATTCGATCACCGGACAATAGCCGGCGATAAAGCGCGCATCCGAGGTGCCGCCGGAGGTCGAGAGCTCCGGCTTGCGGCCGGTGACTTCCTCGATCGCCGCGACCGCGAGATCGGTAAAGGCGCCGAGCTTGGTCACAAACACGTTGGAGTTGGACGGCTCCCACACGATTCGCGCGCGAATGCGATTTCCTGCCGCCTTCGCCAGGCGTTCGTCGACCAGCTTGCGCAAGGTTTCCTGGGTGTGGTGATCGTTGAAGCGGATGTTGAATTTCGCGTGGGCCTGCCCCGGGATCACATTGCTCGCGGTGTTGCCGACATCGACCGAGGTGAATTCGAGGTTCGACGGCTGGAACTGGACGCTGCCGTGGTCGAGCGGCTCATCGCTCAGCGCCACGATCAACCGGGCAACATCGGGCACCGGATTGGCGGCGCGATGCGGATAGGCGACATGGCCCTGGATGCCGTCGACATAAAGCGTGCCCGATTGGGAGCCGCGGCGGCCGACCTTGATGCAATCGCCGAGCGTCTCGATATTACTGGGCTCGCCCAGCACGCAATGGTCAAATGTCTCCCCGCGCGCCGCGACCCATTTCAACAATTTGACGGTGCCGTTGACCGAAATCGCTTCCTCGTCGCCGGTGATCAGGAACGAGATCGAGCCGCCATCGTCTTGTCGCGGCTTGCCGCCGTTGGCGGCGAGATATTCGAGTACCGCGGCGACGCTGCAGGCGATGCCGCCCTTCATGTCCACCGCGCCACGGCCATAGAGAAAGCCGTCCTTGACGTCGCCGGAGAACGCGCCATGGCTCCAGGCCGCTTCATCGCCGGCGGGCACCACGTCGGTATGCCCGGCAAAGCTGATGTGCGGGCCGGATGTGCCTATGCGGGCGTAGAGGTTGTCGATGTCGGCGGTGCCCGGTTCGCCGAACGTGACGCGGTGAACGTCGAAGCCGGCCGCTTTGAGGATGTTTTCGAGCACGCCGAGCGCGCCGGCATCGGCCGGGGTCACTGAACGGCAGCGCACGAGCTCGCGGGCGATCGAAAGGGCGTCGGTCATCGCCTCCCGCTTAACATGGGCCCCCGGCACCGGGCCAGCGCCATGCGAGATGATTTCCATCGCGTCTTGTTGATTGCGGACCCGGCTCACGGGAAAGCGCTAATCCCGCAGCAGCTCGTTGATGCTGGTCTTGGCGCGGGTGCGCTCGTCGACGCGCTTGACGATCACGGCGCAAGCGGTGGAGGGACCGGGCTGGCCGTTCTTCAGGGGACGGGCGGGCAGGGTACCGGGCACCACCACGGCGTATTCCGGCACCTCGCCGATGAAGGTCTCGCCGGTGTCGCGATCGACGATCTTGGTGGAGGCGCCGAGGAACACGCCCATCGCCAACACTGCGCCCTTGCGAACGATCACGCCTTCGGCGACTTCCGAACGCGCGCCGATGAAGCAATCGTCCTCGACGATCACGGGCTCGGCCTGCAGCGGCTCCAGCACGCCGCCGATGCCGACGCCGCCGGAAATGTGCACGCGCTTGCCGATCTGGGCGCAGGAGCCGACCGTCGACCAGGTGTCGATCATGGTCAACTCATCGACGTAGGCGCCGAGATTGACGAAGGACGGCATCAGCACGACGTTCTTGGCGATGAAGGCCGAGCGGCGCACGATCGCGCCGGGCACGGCGCGGAAGCCGGCGTCACGAAAGCGGTTCTCGCCCCAGCCCTCGAATTTCGAGGGCACCTTGTCCCACCATGACGCCTTGCCGGGCCCGCCCGGAATAGCGCTCATGTCGTTGAGGCGGAACGACAGCAACACCGCCTTCTTCAACCATTGATGCACCTTCCATTTGCCGCTGGCCTCGCGTTCGGCGACGCGCGCATGGCCATTGTCGAGCAACTCCAGCGCTTGATTCACGGCCTCGCGGACCTCGCCCTTGGTGGCGGTCGAGATGCCGTCGCGGGCATCGAACGCGGCGTTGACAGTGGATTCAAGGGAGGCGAGCGACATCGGGTTTCCTCGGGCAACGGGATGATAGGGGGCAATAATTCGGAGGCTTTTGTCGGGATTTGAGCCGGGAGAGTCAAGGCTTCGGCAAGCCTGACCGCGGTGGTGGGCTGTGATGGGCTTTACGTCCCGGATGCGATCAGCGCGGCTCCGCAGCCGATCATGGCGATGCCGAGCCATCCGGCCGGCGTGGGCCGCTCACCGAGAGCGAGCACCCCGAAGATCGCGACCAGCACCACGCTTAGTTTATCCACCGGCGCGACCAGCGACGCCGGTCCCAGCTTCAGGGCACGGAAATAGCACAGCCACGACGCTCCGGTTCCAAGACCCGACAGAACCAGGAACGTCCAGGTGCGACCCGTGATCGTGCCGGGTTGCGCGAACTGGCCGGTCCCCAGCAGCAACAGCAACAAGGTGAAGAGAACCACGACGGTACGAATGAACGTCGCGAGGTCGGAGTTGATGTTTTCGACGCCGATCTTCGCGAAGATCGCCGTGAGGGCGGCAAACACCGCAGACAAGACAGCCCACGCCTGCCAGGATTCGAAACTCATTCAGGTCTCCTTCTGTTGGTCGCGCGCGTCGGCCGGGCGCGAACACTTCAACTCAAAATGTGAACAGCACGGCGGCGTACCAGGAAACCTGATCGGTCTCGTCGGTATTCTCGATGCCGCGCCTGACATAGCCGAGCAGGTGATAGTTATCAGTCAGGTCGTAGCGCCATCCGATACCGACGCTGCTGGTCGCCGGCGTGCCGTTCGAATCCGCGGTCTGGTGAAACAGTTCGGCACCGATCTGCAGCTTCGGCAGCACTTGGTAGGTCAGGACGCCGCCGACCTGGCAGAAATCCTCGGCGCGGAACGTGCTGATAGTGCATCCGCCGCCGCCGAACGCCGACCATCCGCCGTTCCAGTCCTTCTGAATCCAGATCGGCAGCAGAAGCGATGTGTGATTGTCTCCAATGAGGTTCGATCCGCTCGGAAGAAAGACCCGCGGGAAGACACTGACGTCGAGCCCGAACCCGTCCTGATGCAGAAAGCGGTATTTGGCGGCGAGTTCGATGTTGCTGGCGCCAAAGCTGGCGCCAGCGCCGGCGGGCCGGTCAAAACCGGCAGGCAGCGTCGCGGTCAACTGAAGGTCGGGCGCCGCGCCGTAGTTGAAATCTATTCCGCTTTCGCCGGCCGTTCCGGCGCGCGTGCCCGTCCCGTTGTTGAAAGTGTAGATTTCGAAATGCCGATAGTCGGTCGGCTCGGGGTCATCGGACACATAGGGCGGACCGGCAGAGGCGGAACGCGCAGACAAGGCCAGCGCCAAGCCGGCTCCGAGACATAGCCGCGTCGTCCGTGAGCAGCGCTGAGCCATCGCCACATTATCCGCTTGAATTCGAATTTATGTAGTATATGCTACGTGATGTGCCGTCGAGATTAATTTGCTACGTAGCTCAAGGGTCACGCCGGGAGTGCCGATTTGACAGAAGCTGGCGTCAACTCCCGGGCCGGGCTCGATCAGGTGCTACGGGCGAAGCAGCAACTCGGCGCCGCCGGTCTGCGCGTCGCAAGGTTCATCGACGAAAATCGGCAGATCGTCCTGGCGAGTTCTGCCGCCGCGCTCGGCGAGCGTATCGGCACGTCTGATGCGACCGTGCTCCGCACGATTCAAGCGCTGGGTTTCGCCAGCCTCGCGGATCTCAAAAGCGCCATTCTGAATCGAGAGTCGGTCTCCACGCCGGCCGATGACATGCGCCGCACGCTGGTCGATGTGGATCAGGCGACCGGTGCCGCACTCGACGGCATCTTGCAGGCGCATGCCGAGAGCCTCGACGTTCTGCGATCGGAAAGGTGCCGCGCCCAAATGGCCGCCGGTGTGCGGGTTCTGGACGGGGCCGACCGGATCGCGGTATTCGGGATCGGCCCTTCTTCGTCGCTCGCGGACTACGTTTCCGTCTTGCTGACGCGAAATGGCCGTCGCAGCCGGACGATCGGCGCGACCGGCTCCATGCTGGCCGATCAGCTGCTCGATTTACGCAAAGGTGACGCGTTGCTGATCCTGGCCTATGGCCGCCTCTACCGCGAAGTGAAGGCGGTGTTTGCCGAAGCCAGGGCCCTTCACCTGCCCACGGTTCTGATCACCGAAGCTTATGACACCCCCTTGGCAAGGCTGGCGGATGTTTGCGTGGCCATCCCGCGCGGGCGCCCGGGTCAGATGGCGTTGCATGGCGCGACCCTCGTCGGCCTCGAGGCGTTGGTGCTTTCGCTCGCGGCCGCGAGGCCGGAAGCGGCGCTGGCCTCGCTCGACGATCTTAATCGGCTGCGACGGGCCACCGAGGCTCAGAGCAAAACCGCAAGATAGCGCGAGCCCGACAACGAAGGAAATCCGCATGGATCAGGCGACCGAACGCAGCAAGGTTCCGGAGGTCACGCTGGTGTTCTGGATCATCAAGATCCTCGCGACGACGCTCGGCGAAACCGGCGGCGACGCCGTATCGATGTCGATGGACCTCGGCTATGCGCTCAGCAGCGTCATCTTCATCAGTATCTTCGTCGTCGCCGTGATCGCCCAGATTGCGACAAACAAGTTTCGTCCGTTCCTGTACTGGTTTGTCGTGATCGCGACCACGACGGCAGGCACGACCATGGCAGACTTCGCAGATCGCTCGCTCGGCGTCGGCTATCCCGGAGGCGCTTCGCTGCTGTTTGTGCTGCTGATGGCGTCGCTCGCGGTCTGGTATTGGTTCGCCGGATCGATTTCGGTCAACACGGTTTCGACGCCTGGAATCGAGACGTTCTACTGGGTCGCCATCCTGTTCTCGCAAACGCTCGGCACGGCGCTCGGCGACTGGATGGCCGACAGCAACGGGCTTGGTTACGAAGGCGGTGCGCTGGTATTTAGCGCAGGCCTCGTGCTGATTGCCGTCGCATACTTCTATACCGGCCTGTCGAGAACGTTGCTGTTCTGGGCTGCCTTCATCCTGACCCGACCGTTGGGCGCCACGCTGGGGGACCTTCTCGACAAGCCGCTGGATAGCGGCGGTCTGGCGTTCAGCAGGTTCTATGCGTCGGCAATCCTCGCCGCCATCATCATCGCGTGCGTGGCGCTTCTCCCCCAGCGCGCGGGCACGCACCCGGGCAAGCCGCAGGCAAACGCGATTTGATGAAGGTAAGCGCCGACGGTATTTAAAGGCGGTCGACCGCTACATCCGTTGCAAGCTCAACCGATCAAAGGCTATAGATCGTTCAATCAGCCGCAGGTCCACGCCGGTCCGATCGGCGTCTGCGACCAGCAAGGGCCGTAGCTGCCGCCGTTGTAGCGACCGCCGTTAAAGCCGGGCCGGCCAAAATAATACCGCTCGCCGTCCCACCCGTAATAGCTCGGAGTCGGATCGATGTACCAGGGCCGCCGGTTGTAGCGCGCCAGGCGAGCGGCCCCGTTTTTCTGGGCGTAGGCCGGCAGGGCGTTGTTCAGGGGCTGATGATAGCCCGGCAGGAAGCCATAGCCGTGCCAGCGTGGCGCCGGCCGTTTATGCACCGGCGCGGCCGGCGCGACGACCGGCAGCAGCGACAGGAGGATGGCAATCGACAGACACAGAAAGCGCGACATGAACCCAGCATAGAGGGCCGGCGTTCAGGAGGCGATTCAAATCTGCTCGCGGACGGTCCTTCCTGGTATGAGCGGCGTGCAGCATCGCTCGGCGTTGCCGCTCAACGCAAGGTCCCGATCCAGCCGGCGACGGCCCGCCCGATTTCATCAGGCGAATCTTCCTGGACGAAATGGATGCCCTTGATCGTCACCTCGGTCTGCGCCGGCCACTTGCTGGCAGCCTCGAGAGGCGCGCCGGCGAGGATCCCACCGGGCTCGGCCTTCAGAAACAATTTCGGCACGCTGCTCTTCGCCAGCCACTCCGCGTAATCGGCCGCGATTGCGGAGACGTCGGCGGGCTCGCCCTCGATGGGAATCTGCCGGGGCCAGGTCAGCGTCGGTCGGCGCCCCTCTCCCGGTTCGGCGAACGGCCGCCGGTATTCTGCCATCTCCTCGGTGGTGAGGGTGCGCAAAATGGCCTTCGGCAAGATTTGTTCGATGAAGTAATTATCCCGCAGAACCATCTCCTCGCCGGGTTCGGAACGCAATGCCTGCAAGGCTCCACGCATTCCGAACGTGTCCCAGTGATCCCAGTATTGCGGCCCCACAATCGCTTCCATGTAGGCGATTCCCTTCACGGCATCGCGGTGGCGGTTGGCCCAGTCGAAGCCGAGGGCTGAGCCCCAGTCATGGATGACGAAGATCACCCGCTCGCGCACATTCAGGGACTCGAGCAGGGCGTCGAGGTAACGGCGGTGCTCGACAAAGCGGTACGAGTTGGGGCCGCTGTCAGGCAGCTTTTCGGAATCGCCCATGCCGATCAGGTCAGGGGCGATGCAGCGGCCCAATGACTCCAGGTGGGGCAAGACGTTGCGCCAGAGATACGACGAGGTGGGATTGCCATGCAGCAACACGATAGGGTCGCCTTTACCCACCTCCACATATGCCATCTCTCTGCCGAGGACCTGCCGTCGCTGCTTTTGGTACGGAAATGCCGCAGAGATCATGTTGTTTTCTCCTTCGTCCTAATACTGCTGAATCGAATTGACGGCCGATCTTGATCGGCCAATTCGTTATGGGCGTGCCGCTTTCATTCATTGGACGAATGGTCACGCGGTCTGGAGCGGAAAGATGCGCCGCCGAATTTCGACTGTGGACGGTGTCAATCGGCGCCCGGCAACCGCGCGCATGGCGTCATCTCTTTGATGGATTGAACGCATCCACCGCCCAATGACTACATGGCGTGCGGCCGCAACGTGCCTCCAATGCCGTACGGTCACAATCTCTCGGTTGAGATAGATCGGCCCATACGTTGGCATGGGTTTTCAGCGTTGCGGCGGCTGTCCCGGGGACGCGCGGTTGTTCTAAAAATGGACTTCAAAAAGAAGCGCCCGAAGCAGGTACAAAGCGCCCGGGGTCAGGCACGTCTCGTATTCGGATATGGCCGCGGACCAGTCAAAATCAAAAAGAACGAAATGATCACTGCCCGTTGCGGGCTCCGTTTCCGCGAGATCCTTCTGCCGAGGCTTTTTCCAGCAGGGCTGCAACCGCCGACTTTGCCGAGACGAACGGGGAACTGTTACCGTGAACTTGAGAAAGGAGCAGCGCTCCCTGAAATAGTATATTGATTTCTTTTCCTAGTTTCTCCAACTCCCCGAAGTGGGCCCGCTCGCACATTGCGATGAATTGTTGCTCCACACCCAGTGCCGCGTTCCTTCCCAACGCGGTGATGTTCTCGTGTTTGCCGAGATACTCCTGCGCCGCCTTGATCCCAAGACATCCGCGAACCGGACTTTGGTCGATCGCCACTTTCCGCATCTCGAAAAACGCGACGATCTGTTGACGAGGATCATCACTTGCCGAGATTACCGGGTCAAAGAGCTGGCAGACGATTCCGGCGCCGTAGTACTCGAGAACGGCCTCGATTAACTCCTCCTTCGAAGAAAAATATTCATCGAAGGTGTGTTTCGGGATGCCGCTGCCTGCCATGACCAAATCGATGCCGGCCACGTGAAATCCTGCCTCGTAAAATCGGTCAAACGCCCATTTTACGATTTCGAGTTTTTTATCTTCGAGCGACGTCTGTCGGACGGTTACATCCGTAAGCATCTCTTCTTTGCTCCTGGCGAATACGGCTGGCCGCTATGTGAGGTCCCGCCTGATCGTAAGTATCATCATAACACGGCAGTTTGGATGTGACCGATAATAACCTGGTGAGGTAAGCAGCCGATACGACTACCGCTGTCTTATTGGACAGTGCCGCGCCCGTGAGCTTCATACAGCAAAGAAGCCCCGCTCGAGAAAGTAACGCCCGCTTACGCTGCTCTATTTTTCGGCCGGGTATCGAATAGGAGCGGCATAATTCTGCCTGATCCGATGACGCGGCAACTCCTGGACAGCACGCGACGATGCGCCGGCCGGCCGCGCCACCGGCGATCGATCCCGCCGGCCGCCGGCAAGGCAAGATTACCGTTGATCGCGAGCGTGTCTTGCCATTTGGGGCTTATGGCGCAGGGCAAGCTTATGATAAAACAAATCGGAGACCCCGTTGGTGGTTGCTCGCGGCAACTGGAGTGACAGAAGATGGGTCTACCGGTCACTGATTTTATCGCGACTGAAGCGCGCTTCGGCGCACAGAATTATCGACCGCTTGGCGTCATCCTGTCGCGCGGCGAAGGCGTCTGGGTGTGGGACACCCAGGGCACCCGTTATCTCGATTGCCTATCCGCCTATTCCGCGGTGAACCAGGGTCACTGCCATCCGAAAATCCTGGCCGCCATGGTCGAACAGGCGGGTAAGCTGACGCTGACCTCCCGCGCCTTCCACAACGACCAGCTCGCTCCTTTCTACGAACAGATCGCCGAGCTTACCGGCGCCCACAAGGTGCTGCCGATGAACAGTGGCGCCGAGGCGGTCGAGAGCGCGATCAAGTCCGTGCGCAAATGGGGCTACGAGGTGAAGGGTGTACCCGACGGACAAGCCGAGATCATTGTCTGCGCCGACAACTTCCACGGACGCACGCTCGGTATCATCAGCTTCAGCACCGACCCGGCCGCACATGAACATTTTGGACCGTTCGCGCCGGGCTTCAGGATAATCCCCTTCGGTGACGCCGAGGCGCTGGAGCAGGCGATCACGCCGAACACCGTCGCATTCCTCGTCGAGCCGATCCAGGGGGAAGCGGGTGTCGTCATCCCGCCGTCCGGCTACTTCACGAAGGTGCGCGAGCTCTGCACCGCGCACAATGTGATGTTGATCCTCGATGAGATCCAGACCGGGCTGGGCCGTACCGGCAAGCTGCTTGCCGAACAGCACGACGGCATCGAGGCAGATGTGACGCTGCTCGGCAAGGCGCTGTCCGGGGGCTTTTACCCGGTGTCGGCGGTGCTTTCGAACAATGCAGTGCTTGGCACGCTGAAACCGGGCCAGCATGGCTCGACTTTCGGCGGCAACCCGCTCGCCTGCGCGGTGGCACGGACGGCCCTGCGCGTGCTGGTCGAGGAAGGAATGATCGAGAACGCAGCCGTCCAGGGCGAGCGGTTCATCAACGGCTTAAGAAGCATCCGCGCCAATACGGTCCGCGCGGTGCGCGGGCGCGGGTTGATGCTCGCGGTCGAACTTCACCCGGAAGCCGGCAATGCACGCCGCTACTGCGAGGCGCTGCAAGGCAGCGGTATCCTTGCCAAGGATACGCATGAACACACGATCCGTATTGCCCCGCCACTTGTGATTACGAGCGATCAGGTCGATTGGGCGTTGGAGCGGATCGCTACAACACTGATGCGGGATTTCTCGTAACAGCGAGGTCGAGCCGCGCTGCCAAACGCCGACGAGGCATTCCTTTACGGTCGCGGATTGCTACGCGAACTGGTTTTGGCGTCGCGGAGAGCCGAAAGCGAGGTGATGTTCATGCACAAAACTGTCCTGGTGATAACGTTCGTTATTTCGTCGGTGGCATCGGCGTTCGCCCAAAAAGCCGAAATCGAGGCGGCAAACGCAAAATGGACGGAGTTCTTCACCAGCGGCGATTTCGCCGGCATTGCGTCGCTCTATACCGACGATGCCACCGCGTTCCCGCCGGGATCGCCGATGGTGCGAGGCAATATGGCGATCGGCGCAATGTGGAAAGCGATGGCGGAGCAAGTAACCGATCCGAAGCTCGTAACCTTGGACGTCAGGCCGCTCGGCCCAACAGCGGCGCGGGAGATCGGGACCTTCAGTCTGAAAACCAAGGGGCCCGCGCCGCAAGAACTGACCGGGAAGTATGTCGTCGTTTGGGAGAAGTCGGGTAATGACTGGAAGCTCGCGGCCGATATCTGGAACGAGGGGAAATAGTCGGCTATTCGGCTCCGACTCCTTCCTCCTTGGCGGCCACGGTGAACTGGAAAACGGCTCCGCGCGGCGCATTTGCGCTGACCCACAATCGACCGCCGTGCGCCTCGATGATCGAGCGGCAGATGGCCAGGCCGACGCCCAGACCGTTTGGCTTGGTGGTGAAGAAAGCTTCGAACAGACGTTCCATCTTGTCGGCCGTCAGGCCAACGCCGACATCCGCTACAGCGACCGTCGCGGTCCCCGCCGGTTCCGCGCGCGTGCTAAGCCTGAGAAGCCGAGGCCGGTCATCGACGGTCGCCATCGCCTCTATGCCATTCGTCATCAGGTTCATGATGACCTGCTGTAGCTGTACCCGATCTCCGAGAACCGGGAACAGGTCCGCGGCCAGGTCGACCCTGAGCGCTACGCGCTGTCGGCTGATCTCGCTACCCAACAGTGTCACCATCTCCCTGATCGCGTCGTTGAGATCGAGCGGTGCTCGGATCGGGGCTGACTTCCTGGTCATCTGGCGGATACTTTCCATCACGCCGCTGGCGTGAAGGGCATATCCTTCAATTTGAGCCACGGAAGCAGCGGCCTTGCCGATATTGGCAGGCTCGCGGGTAAGCCACGATCGGCAGGCGCCGGCTCTCGCGGCGATGGCCGTCAGCGGCTGGCGTACTTCATGTGCAATCAGGCTGGTCAGTTCGCCGACCGCGGCGAGCCGCGAAGCGCGCGAAAGGTCGGACTGTGCCACCTGCAACGCCTCTTGCGCTTGTCTGTAGTCGCTCAGGTCGATTGTCGTGCCGATATAGCTTCGGAGCGCCCTGGAGCACTCCATGGATGGTCGGCCGACCACTTGCAAATGCCGGACGCCATCCGAACGGATCAGCCGATACTCGCAGGTGAACGCTGCACGATTGCGGATCGCGGATTGCACGGCACGGCGAAGGGCCGTGCGGTCCTCAGGATGGACCATGCGAAAAGCGCGCGCGACGGTCGGCGCTTTCGCGTTATCGGGGTCGGCGCCGAAGATCCGATAGTGCTCGTCTGACCAGAGCAGCTTCCCGGTGTTTGCGTCCCAGCTCCAACTCCCGGTGTGGCTGATGCTCTGTCCATCCGCGAGGAAAGCTTCGCTGCGCTGGAGGTTGGCGTAGAGGCGCGCGTTCTCGAGCGAAATCGCAGCTTGTGCCGCGAGGAAATCCAGCACCGCGGCGCGCTGATGCGTAAAAGCCGCGACCGCAACGTGGCTCTCGAGATACAGCACGCCGACCATCTTGGCCTGCGTGACGATAGGCAGACAATGCAGCGATATGTCGGGCCGCTGCTGCAGATAGGGATCGGCGGACAGCAGGCTTTTGTTCGCCGGCGCGGTTGAGTTGAGGCTCGTTCGCGTCCGAACGACATAATTCAATACCGATCGGGAAAATTCGACGTCGCCGCCGCCCGCTTCGCGCAGCGTAACATCGATGCCGTTCGCGCCAAGATGAGCCTCCGCGGCAGGTTGCAGACTGTCGTTTCCCATCAGGAACAGAATGCCGCGTTCGGCGGCGGCATGCTCGATCACGACCTGCATCAAGGTGCGGATCAATGTGTCGATTTCGATTTCTCCGGATAGCGCACGCGAGGCTCTGAACAATGCGTTGACGTCAAGCTGGTGCAGCGGCATGTCGAAGGCGGCTGCTGCCGGGGTGGAACCCGGACTGGAGGCAGGAAGATGCGGATTGGAGCGTTCGAGCCGCCGCACCTTGGCGTAGGCTCCCCACCGCAGGTAACAGTCGCGCGCATTCGCCAGGTAAGAAAGCACGACCGTTCGAATGCCGCGCGCGTCGTAGAAGCGGGCCGCACACTCCGCGGCAATCGCCTCGATCTGCACAAAACCGGCCTCACGGGCCAGCCGGATTGACTCCTCATACAGCTGTTCCGCCTCCAGTTCTCGGCCTTCGATGCGGGCGATCTCCGCCGCGAGCAGCGTCGATCGATCGGCGAAGTTTGCCGGGTTACGCGCACATCGGATAGCGAGTTCGTGGTGATGATGGCGCAGGCTCTCGACGTGCATCGCACGGCGCTCGGGCGGCGACGCATCACAGGCGGCGGCGTGGGCGAGCGCCACATAGAACCGGTATTCCATCAATTCCAGATACGCCCGTACGTTCCGGAAAAATGTGTCTCCGGGTTCGGCGAGTGCCAGCGCGGCGGCGTGGCGACCGGCAATCACGTGGACCTGGATTCGTCCGATATGGTCAAAGCAGGTGCTTTGCAGCGAGGCGCTTCCCGGCGGTGAAGGCACAGCCAGATCGGGCAGCTCGAAGCTATTCTCCTCACCGCGTCCCATGAGGCTGAGCGCCGAATTTCTTGGCACCGCCAATTGCGCCGCGGCGATCCCGAAACCCAAGGCTTCGGCGAACGCCACCCCCTGTTGCGCATCCTTGCAGATGTCCTCGAGGGGCTCGCCGCTGAAGTGACGCAGTGATACCAGTGCGTGATACGAATAGCCTACCCAGGTCAGATCGCCCGTCGCCAATGCAATTTCCAGGGCGCGGCGTATGAATGGCAGCGCGGAGCGGATCGGCTGGACCCACGGCATCACATATTGGCCGAATGCCATCAGCGTCCGTCCGCTCAACCTCAATTGCGGCCATCGGTCGGTAAGCGACACCCCGAATTGCGCAAGGCGGAATCCGAGCTCGGCATCGGCGTACCGGATATTCAGCACTGGGAATACGCACGCCAGCGGGTAGCAGGAGCCCTCCCAGATTCCACGCTGCAGCGTCAATCGCGCCGCTGCCAGGATTACGATGTGGGACAATTTGAGGTCCGTGAGGAGCGCCGGTGTGACGAGGTCGGCAAAGACTTCCATTGTCGCACGATGGTCGGGATCGGTCATCGGTGGCAGCCGATGGAGCGCGTCGTCGGACAGTTCCGCAGCCAATCGCCGCAGGCGATGGCCTTCCTCATCGACTTCGTCGTCGGTCGGGTGAGGGCGCCAGTCGATTCCGACTTGACGCAGAAATTCCAGACAGACGCCGACGGCGCGTTCGAGCTGCCCTCGCATCGTATAGAGGTTGGCACGAAGTCTGGTCACTTCCGCGCTGGCCCCGAGGTCGGGACAACTCGTCGACAGCTCCAGCAACAGCACTTCGGCGGCATCCAGGTGACCGACCAGGAATTCGCACTCCGCGCGCAATAAAACGACCGCGAAGGCTGTCGGGCTGCAGCGCGGATGCGCTTCGTTCCCGAGCAGATCCTGCGCGACCTTGAGGTAGACGACGGCGGCATTGTAGGCCGCCGCGGTCCGCGCACGCTTGCCGGCCGAGAGATTGACGGCAACAATCCGGTCGCGTTCGACCCCGCTTGTAACGGCGGTCAGGCCGCGGTTCAGCTGGTTGGCGATGACGTAAAGTTTCTCGCCCGGCTCGTCCGGCGCCGTGCGTGCTGCCAGCGCCATGCCGATGCGAAGATGCAGAGCTGGCTTGTCTTCGGTCGGCCACAGTCCGTAGGCGGCCTCCTGAACGCGGTCGTGCACGAAGGCGTAATGTGTTCCGCTGCCGGCGACGAGGCCGGCTTGCACGGCCGACCGCAGGCTTGCGATGACCTCTTGCGCAGACCGCCCCGATGCGACGGCGAGAATCTCGATTTCGGCTGCGCTACCGAGAGATGCGAGATCGTGCAAGATTTGCCGCGTGTTTCGCGGGAGCAGGTTCAGCTTCGCCGCCATCAGATCGGCCACGCTGTTGGTGAATCCCTTTGCCTGAACACGGGCGATGTCCCAACACCACGCGCCGGCATGCATATCGTATGCGAGCAAGCCTTCGTCGTTCAGCGTCCTGATGAACTGTGTGGCAAAGAACGGGTTGCCACCGGTCTTGGAATGAACGAGGTCTGCCAGGGGCCGCGCCCGGCCGCGCCCACACTGCAGCGTCTCGGCAATCAGTAACGCAATGTCCGTCGAACTCAGGGGCTGAAGCACGACTTCCTCGATGGGCACGCCCGCGGTGCGTATCGCCTCGAGCTGCAACATCAGTGGATGAAAGGGGCCAACCTCGTTGGCCCGGAAAGCCCCGATGAGCATCAGGTTCGATACGTCTCGGCGGGTGACGAGATCGCCGACCAGGTCGAGGGTCGCCGGGTCCAGCCATTGCAAGTCATCGACGAAGAGGACGAGGGGACGGCCGGGACGGGCGAAGGCCCCGACCAGCCGCCGGAAGACGATACGCAGACGATTCAAGCGGTCCTGCGGCGTCAGATCGGCAAGCGGAGACTGCGGACCGAGCACGAGCTCGAACGCGGGAATGAGTTCTGTCACGAGATGCCCGTTCGGTCCGGCGGCCTCCGCCAGGGTTCGTCGCCAAGCGTCGACTTTCTTCTCATCATCGTAAGTCAGGATCTGGCGTAGCAATGACCCGAACGCCTGGGTCAGTGCCGCATACGGCACATCCTGCGTTTGCACATCGAATTTGCCCGCCGCTATCAAGGCATCTTCCGGCGTCAGGCCGGATTGAAACTCCGTGACAAGCGATGATTTTCCGACGCCGGAAGGCC
This sequence comes from uncultured Alphaproteobacteria bacterium, assembly GCA_963756215.1. Classification (GTDB taxonomy): domain Bacteria; phylum Pseudomonadota; class Alphaproteobacteria; order Rhizobiales; family Xanthobacteraceae; genus Bradyrhizobium. The sequence goes on from CAVWMY010000013.1 coordinate 1,010,044, forward strand.
CCGAAATCAAGGCGACGGCGGTCTGCCCCGTCGCCGCGACCCGATCGAAGGCTGCACGCAGCGCAGCGCTCTCGGGTGCCCGGCCATAAAGCGTGCGCGGGATTTGTATCCCGCTGGCTGAATCGTGCCGCCCGAGGGCGAAAGGATGAATTCGCCGGCTGGCGTTCCACTGGGCCAGGCATTCCCCGAGGTCGGCCGCAAGACCTTCGGCTGACTGGTAGCGGTCCGCGGGCTCTTTCGACAAAAGCTTGAGTACGACGGCCGAGATTGTCTCGGGCACACCCGGCGTTCGATCCGTCGGCGGGGGAGGTGCACGAACGACGTGGCAGTGTATCCATTCCTCCGGTGCGGACGCGGAGAAGGGCAGCGTGCCGGTGAATAATTCGTAGAGCGTGACGCCGAGCGCGTAGAGATCGCTTCGGCCGTCGATCGGGCGGTCCATCCGGCCCGTCTGTTCTGGCGCGATATAGGGCAGCGTTCCGGCGATCACATCGGCGGTCAGGCTATGGTTCGTTTGATGAACGGCATTTCCGAACCCGGTTAGTCGTATGCCGCTGGCCGCGGTGACCAGGATGTTTCCGGGATTGATGTCTCGGTGCAACAAACCGCGGCGGTGCAGCCTGCTCACTGTGTCGGCCAGTTCGACGGCCAGGCGCAGTCGACCGTCAAGCTCGAGCGGGTTCGCAATGAGGCTGGCGAGCAGGTTGCCGCCGGGGTCCCCGAGCACCAGCATCATGCTTTCCTTATGAGGAACCAGCTCGATCGGAAGCACCGCCCATGCCGGGTCAAGATCGGCGGCCAATGCATATTCGTTCTTGAGCTTCTTGAGGCTGGTTATCGTCGGTTGTCGCGGTACCAGCACAAGCTGCGCATGCGCGCCGTCCGCCGGATAGGCCCGGTACAGGATGAACGTATCGTCTGCCCGCAGTCGTTCGACCGCGCATTTCGTGAGATCGATCATCGCTCGCGCTCTTCCCTCAACGCTTGTTCGCGATCAACTCGACCGAGGCCAACGGCAACAAATGATGGCAAGACAAACCTGCTTTTAGATCTGCGTCCGACCCACAGAAGTCGGTAAGGACGCATGTAAGGTATTGCGCGCATTCGCCAATGCAAATTTTGGTGGAAGCCGGTTTCGGCGTGCTTTATCGCGACTGCGTGCAACACGCACGCCCTGCGGAAGCAATACGGTCAAGCGTTTTGGTTCCGTATCGACAACCCGCGCATTTACCTCAGATCCGACACAACCTTAGACAGCCGGGGCAGGTATCGTTGCCCGTAGCGGCGGGCGCATAAGCCGGATGATCAGCTTCTCGGCTTCGACCACCAGGAAGAACAGCAGGCCGCCGAACAGAAGCCAGGGCCATATCCGTAGCGGAATGGCCTCGGTGTCAAACAGCACCTGCAGCGGCGGCGCATAGGTAAACAACAGCTGCAAGATCACGACCGCGCCGATGCCCAGCGGCAGGTACTTATTGTCCAGATGGGCCTTCAGGGATAGCGATGACGAGACTTTGTAACGGCTGTTCAGCAGATAGAATATCTGGCCGATCACGAGGGCGTTGACGGCGACCGCCCGCGCCAGCGCATCCGACGCTCCATTGTGCTTCATCCAGAAAAACGCCCATAAGGTAAGCGCGAGCAACGCCAGACCGACAAAGACGACGCGCCAGATTCCAAACGCGTCAAGTATCGGCAAATCGACCGCGCGCGGCGATCGCTGCATGACGTCGAGTTCGTGCGGTTCGAAGGAGACGACAAGTCCGAGCGCGACCGACGTCACCATGTTCACCCATAGGATCTGGGGCGCCGTGATCGGCGCCGTAAAGCCGACGAATATGGCGACCATGATAACGAGCCCCTGCGCCACGTTGGTCGGCAACATGAAAAGGATCGCCTTTTCGATGTTGTTGAAGACGGTGCGCCCTTCTTTCACCGCCGCCGTAATCGAGGCGAAGTTGTCGTCGGCGAGCACCATTTCGGCGGCTTCCTTGGTGACCTCTGTGCCCTTGATCCCCATGGCGACGCCGATATCGGCTTTCTTGAGCGCGGGCGCATCGTTCACCCCGTCGCCGGTCATCGCCACGACCTGCTTGTTCGCCTGAATAGCCTTGACGAGGCGGAGCTTGTGCTCGGGACTCGCCCGCGCAAACACGTCGATGTCGCGGACGCGCTCCTGCAGCGTAGCGGTGTCCATATCCTCGATCTCGGCCCCGGTAATGGCGGTCTTGCCGTCACCGATACCCAGCATCTTGGCGATCGCGGCCGCGGTGATCTTGTGATCGCCGGTGATCATGGTGACGCGGATACCGCCGCCGTGACATTCCTTGACCGCTTCGATGGCTTCCGCGCGCGGCGGATCGAGCAAGCCAATCAATCCGAGAAGAACAAGGTTGTTGGGCAGATCCGCCGGACCAAGGCCGCCGGCCTTGACATCCGGTTGTTCCTGCCAGGCCATCGCCAGCACACGTTCGCCCTGTGCCGCGAGCTTGTCCGACATCTGCGGCCAATAGTCGCGCTGGATCGGCGCGGGTTCGCCCGCCTGCTGGCGGTCGCAATGATCCAGGATGACTTCCGGCGCACCCTTGACCAGCAACATGGTTTTTCCAGCCGCGTCCTCGTTCAAGGTCGCCATGAATTTGTGTTCGGACTCGAAGGGGATGATGTCGATCCGACGAAACGCCGATTGCTCGGCCTGCCGTTCAAGCCCTATCTTGGCCGCGAACGGATACAACGCGCCTTCGGTCGGATCGCCCTCGACTTTCCAGACACCGTCCTGTTCCAGCAGTTCGGCATCGTTGCAGAGCATCGAAACCCGGCCCATCAGGGTCAAGACAGGATCCTGGTCCGCGGATTTTCCATCCTTGAGGATTTCGCCCGCCGCGGCGTAGCCCTGGCCGGTGATGCCGTAAGCCGATTGGCCCGTAACCGCGGAGACGACCATCATCTCCATCAGGGTCAATGTACCCGTTTTGTCGGAGCAAATCCGGGATACCGATCCGAGCGTCTCGACGGCGGGGAGGCGCCGGATGATGGCATTGCGTTGTGCCATGCGCTGAACGCCGATCGCCAGCGTCACGGTGATGAGCGCCGGCAGGCCTTCCGGGATGACCGACACCGCGATGCTGACCACGGCCTGGAAGATGTCGACAAAAGGCATCTCCCGCACCCATCGACCGAAGGCGAACACGATGACGCTGACCACGCCGATCACGGCGGTGATCGCGTAGCCGAATTTCTTGATCTGACGCAGCAGCGGCGTCTCAAGCGCGCTGACCCCCGCCATCATCTGGTTGATGCGGCCCAATTCCGTGTTGTCGCCCGTTGCGACGACGATGCCGGTGCCACGCCCGGAGGCGACCAGCGTTCCCGAGAAGGCCATGCCCTCACGGTCGCCGACCGTTGCCCGTTCGGCAACCGGCTCGGTGGTCTTGTCGATCGGAACGGACTCACCGGTGAGGGCTGCCTCTTGGGTTCGAAGGTTCTTTACTTCGACCAGGCGCAAATCCGCCGGGATCTTGTCGCCGGATTCGAGAAGCACGACGTCGCCGGGGACCAGATCCTCGGATGGGACCAGACGGGTTTCGCCGCCGCGGACGGTTCGGGCCTCGGCCGACAGCATGTTGCGGATCGAGTCCAGCGCCTTCTCCGCTTTTCCTTCCTGGAAGAAGCCGAGCAGTGCGTTGAGGACGACCACGGCCAGAATGATCGCCGCGTCGAGCCACAGGCCGACCATCAGCTTGACGAAACCGGCGCCGAGCAAGACGTAGACGAGGATGTTATTGAACTGCTGCAAGAACCGCATCCACGGCCCCTGCCTGCGCCCCTCCGGCAACCGGTTATGGCCGTACTTCGCAAGCCGCTGCTGTACAGTCGTTCCGGACAATCCGGATTGAACGTTGGTGTCGAGACGCCGCAATACCTCGTCCGCTGCAACAGCATGCCAGGACGTGACGTCACTCTGTGATCCGCTGGCGACTTGGGAGTCCATCATCGTGCTCCACGATACGATCATGCATCCGGTCTCGGGGTGATCCCGTTCAGTCCGGCGTGCGCCCGCCAAAGGATTTCGGGAGCCGTTGGGCAATCCGAGAAGCCGATCTCGAACGCGATCTTAGCAGAAACGCCAATCAAGCGGCACGAAATGGCGCGGCTCGAGTGGAAGCCGTCGCCGATTGCTTGCGTGCACCGCCGGCCAACAATGCTGCGGCGCGGCAACTTTGATATGGCAGCGGCGGTGCGCGGTGGTTCGAGGCGTTTGCGCGGGCTTGCGCGCGCAGCCACCGGCGCTCCAGCTTGTAATGCCGCGCCCGGAGCCGCAATATCGCTCCGTTAAATCCGGCCAATCACATATCGCAGCTGACAGTCAGCGCAGCGGAGCAAGCCAATGGATGAGCGCGATAAGCCGATGGGGCGGGATGAATATAACAAGGCGCTCCGCGCCCTGCAGGTCGAACTCTGCGCGCTGCAGGACTGGGTCAAGAAAAAAGGCCTGCGCGTCGTCGTCGTTTTCGAAGGGCGCGATGCCGCCGGCAAGGGCGGCATCATCAAGGTGATCACCGAACGTGTCAGCCCTCGCGTGTTTCGGGTGGTCGCACTGCCGGCGCCGTCGGACCGCGACAAGACGCAGCTTTATATGCAGCGCTATCTCCGACACTTCCCCGCGGCCGGCGAAATCGTCATTTTCGATCGCAGCTGGTACAATCGGGCCGGTGTCGAATATGTGATGGGCTTTTGTTCGAAGGCACAACACCAGCAATTTCTCAAAGTTTGTCCCGAATTCGAAATGTATGTTGTCGACGACGGCATCCTGCTCATCAAGTTCTGGCTGGAGGTCAGTGACGAGCAGCAAAAACGCCGTTTCGAAGCGCGCATCACCGATCCGCTGCGTCACTGGAAACTGAGCCCGACCGACCTGTATTCGCGTAGCAAATGGTTCGAATATTCGCGGGCCCGGGACACCATGTTTGCGGTGACCGATACCAAGTTCGCTCCCTGGTACATCGTGCCTTCCGACGACAAGCGCCGCGCCCGGCTCAATTGCATCAACCACCTCCTCAAGGCAATTCCATATCCGAAGCTGAGGCCGCTGAAAGTGAAGCTTCCCAAGCGCTCGACCAAGGGTGCCTACGACGATCAGGCGGCGCTGAAGGGCAGGCGCTACGTCGAATTGAAGTATTAGCTCTCGCTTGCGGCCGCCGAAAGCAACTCGGGATGGTCTGCCAGCAATTGAGAGGCCGAGCGCCAGGCATGGTGAGCGATCGCATCCAGGCGCCGCACCGCCTCGACCGACGCCATCGCGTCGCTTGCGGTCATTGAACCATTGGCAATCGCGCCGAGCGTGGCAATGCGGTGATCCTTTTGGAGCGCATGGAGGTCCTGGGAATACCGTTCGAGACGAAGAAGAGAGCCTTGCAGCGGAATGGCAAATTCAATGACCTGCGCATCCAAAGGCTCGGTTGACGACGGCTTCCGCTGCATGTCGTCTTCGGAGCGAGCGCCGGATGCGGCAGCGACCTGCGACGCAATTTCGGCTGCGTCCTTCAATGCATCGCTGCAGAGCTGGGCGGCACGGACGGCTTCTGCGCCTTCATGTCCGGCCAGTGCGTCGGTTTCGGCGGCCGCGTCGGCCAGTCGCGCCGCGTGATCCAATGCGTGCATGGTGGCAGTCAGCCTGCGCTGCTCCTCCGGTGATTCCGGCGGTCCGCTTACTTCGGACATGAATTCCTGCGCCTGGCTGAGTGCTCCGGCGGCCTCCTGCGCCAGAGGCGCTGCCTTGTCGCGCGGCAGCGTTCCCGCGAGAACTCGGCCGAGCAAATCGCAAACGACGCCCAGCGCGCGCGCAACCGTTCGCCGGACGGCTTGCTCGGTTGCGATGGGAACGGTGAGGGCCGAACGATCGAGGCAGCGCGTCAGGCCGAGGTTTCGGTCCGGAAGCATGCGTTCGACGAGACGCGTGAAGCCGTTGACGATCGGCAGCAGGACCGCGACACCGATAACGTTGTACGCCGTGTGATACCCGGCCAGCAAAGTCACGCCGTCGACCGAGTGCGACGCCCGGATGAGCAGCGGCGTCACGATCGGAAACAATACCAGCGCAATGACCGCGGCGATCAGCTTGAACAGGATATAGGCAACGGCGAGCCGCTTGGCGGTCGTACTCGCACCGATGGCGGCCATCGCCGAACTTGTCGCGGTTCCGATGTTCTGACCGATAATGAGCGCGCACGCCTGATCCAGTCCGACCGCGCCGGCATAGTGAGCCGACAATGTCAGCGCGATCGATGCGGTGGAGGATTGCATCACCGCAGTCATCACCAGGCCCACCAGCACCAGGGTGAGCACACCCAGCATGCCGGTCCACCAGGCGGCGCCGGGTGCCGCGAGAACGGTCGGGAGGTCGGCCGGGTTCAGCTGTTCCGCCAGTCCGCCCATGCCTTGCTGCAGCGTCGTCAATCCAAACAGCACCAGGGCAAAGCCGGCCAGCGCGGCGCCGGCGCCGGCAACTCGACCGCTTGTCAGCAGCTTGACCAGCGCGCCGACAAAGATCATGGGCAGCGCAGCCGCCGTCAGTGAAACGCGAACGCCGATCAGGGCCACCAGCCAGCCGGTGCCGGTCGTTCCGATATTGGCGCCAAACACCAGGCCCAATCCTTGCGGGAAGGTCAGCAGGCCCGCACTGACGAGCCCGATGGTCGTCATCGTCGTCGCGCTCGAAGACTGCACGATCAGCGTGGCGACGGCGCCCCAGAACGCCCCACGGAGCGGTGTGGCCGCAGCCTTGCCCAGCACGGTGCGCAAGGCAGAACCCGCCATCGCCTTGAGGCCGTCGGTCATGACCGTCATGCCCAGCAGAAACAGACCCACACCGCCCAGGATGGAAATGGCTGTCGACATGGAGTATTTCGCCTATCGTCAGGATCAGGTTTCGGACTCAATCTGGTCTGCGCCTATCGGCGTCGTTTGCCTCGAACAATTGCGATGCCCAGCTTCGGCGCGGCGGCGGTCATATCCGCACCGAACTTTATCGGAAGTAGCGTGTCGCGGCTTGCTTATATCATAGTGCCCGGAGATTGGGCGGAGGCATCAGCGGCGTCCCCGCACACGCGGAAGTTCATTTCGCGTTGAGGGTCGGCTCAATCTCGCGGGCCGTAGCGTCGCAGTGCCTCGAGGGTGAGTCCCTTGCCGACCGCGCCGAAGGTGTCGCCCTCGACGACGCGGGCCGACGGTACTGCGCCGGTGATTGCCTTGCGGACATGGGCGAGCCGCACCGAACCGCCAGTGAGGAATACGGCGTCGATGGCGTCGGCTGATAGTTTTGCCTGCGCGAGGCAGATATCGATGCGAGCAGCGATACGGCTGGCGAGTTGCCTAGTGTGATCGAGCAGATCGCCGCGCCCAACGGCTGCGCTGAGGCCCGGCGCAACCCATTCCAGCGGGATGTCCGCCTTCTGCCTATCGGAAAGCGCAATCTTGGCTTCCTCGACTTCCAGCGCCAGCGTGTGGCCGCGCTGCTCGTCGACCACCCGCACCAGTCGGTCCAGTAGCGCCGGCTCACGCGCCTCGCGGCGGACCTGCCGGATATCGCTGAGCACGCGCGGCTCGTACATGCGGTTGATGTTCGACCAGGTGGCGAGGTCGTGAAAATAACTCGAGGGCACGTCGAGCCCCTCGCGTTTCATGGCGCTGCCGAAGCCGAATAGCGGCATGACGACGCCGAGACTGAGCTGGCGATCGAAATCGGTGCCGCCAATACGCACGCCGTCATTGGCAAGAATGTCGGCACCGCGATCGGCCTTGCCGTGACGCTCCGGCCCCAGTCGCACGATCGAGAAGTCCGAGGTGCCTCCGCCGATATCGGCGATCAGCGCCACTTCTTCCGTGGATATCTGCCGCTCGTAGTCCAGCGCCGCTGCGATCGGCTCGAACTGGAAGGTAACCTCGCCGAAACCGATCTCGTGGGCGATCTCCCGCAGCGTCTGTTCCGCCTTGCGGTCGGCATCCTCTGCGTTGTCGACGAAATGCACCGGACGGCCGTGAACGACATCGCGCAGTTCGCGGCCGGTCGCTTGCTCGGCGCGCCGTTTCACCGTTGCGAGGTAGTAGGCGATCACATCGCGAAAGCCGGTACGCTGGCGGCCGAGCCGCGTGGTCTCGTCGATCAGCGAGGTGCCGAGCACCGATTTGAGGCTGCCCATCAACCGGCCGGGCACACCCTCGACATAGGCCGCGAGCGCCTTGCGGCCGATCAGAACCGCACCGCTCGCCTCATAAAAGATCGAGCTTGGAACCGTGGTGTGGCCGGCTTCCAATTCCGCCAGCACCGGTATCCGGCTTTGAATTGTGCCGAGCGTCGTGTTCGACGTTCCGAAATCAAGTCCGCAGATCGACATGCGCGCTCCAGAGGGAGCGTCCCTCTACACACTAAAACGCCATCGATCCACCGTTATCTTGTCGCCCCAATGAGCCGCGTGTCGGTTCGTGCGAACAGTACCGCCTCCCGCGAGCAAAAGTGGCCCATCCACAAATCAATTTGTTTGGAGCGGCGGGTTGATAAATCAATCGCGGATGGTCCATAAGCGGCCTCCGGCGGCCGGCGATTCAGCTGCCGCGACGGCTTCAGAGAGATTTCGCGTGGCAAATATCAATCGACAAATTGCGGAAGAACTTGGCGTTCGCGAGCAGCAGGTCGAGGCGACCGTGGCGTTGCTCGACGGCGGCGCTACGGTGCCGTTCGTGGCGCGATACCGCAAGGAAATCACAGGCGGACTCGATGATGCGCAGTTGCGTACGCTCGAAGAGCGCATGGTCTATCTTCGCGAGCTCGAAGAACGCCGTGCCGCGATTCTCAAGTCGGTCCGCGAGCAGGGCAAGCTCGATGCCGCATTGGAGGCGGCGATCCTCGCCGCCGACAGCAAAGGACGCCTGGAGGATATTTATCTCCCCTTCAAGCCCAAGCGCCGCACTAAGGCCGAGATCGCCAAGGAAGCCGGTCTCGAGCCGCTGTCCGCACTGTTGTTGACACAACCGCAAAACGATCCGCAGGTCGTGGCCGCGGATTTCGTCGATGCGGAGAAGCAGGTCCCCGACGTGGCCGCGGCGCTCGAGGGCGCACGCGCAATTCTGGTCGAGCGCTTCGCCGAAGATGCCGACCTGATCGGCGCGCTTCGCGAGCAGATGTGGTCGAGCGGGTTGATGGCCTCCACCGTGCGCACCGGCAAGAAGACCGAGGGCGAGAAATTCAAGGACTATTTCGATTTCAGCGAGCCGCTGCACAAGCTGCCCTCGCATCGCATCCTGGCGATGTTCCGCGGCGAGAAGGAAGAGATCCTCGAGCTGCAGATGAAGCCCGACGCGCAGGTTGCGGTCGCCGGAGTACCCAGTTCCTACGAACTCAAGATCATGCAGCGCTTCGCCGTTTCGAACCAGGGCCGCCCGGGCGACCGCTGGCTGTTGGAAACCGTGCAATGGGCGTGGCGCACCAAGATCCAGGTGCATCTCAATATCGATCTGCGGATGCGGCTGTGGACGGCCGCCGAAACCGAGGCCGTGCGGGTGTTCGCGTCGAATTTGCGCGATCTGTTGCTGGCGGCGCCGGCGGGCGCGCGCGTCACCATGGGCCTCGACCCCGGCTTCCGCTCCGGCGTCAAGGTCGCCGTGGTCGATGCCACCGGCAAGGTGGTCGCCACCACCGCGGTCTATCCGCATGAGCCGCAGAAACAATGGAACGAGGCGCTGGCGACGCTGGGCAAGCTGGCGGTAGCCCACCGCGTCGATCTGATCGCGATCGGCAACGGCACGGCATCGCGCGAGACCGACAAGCTTGCGACAGACCTCGTCAAGCTGCTGCCCGATCTCAAGATGTCGAAGATCGTCGTGTCGGAGGCGGGGGCTTCGGTGTATTCGGCCTCGGCCTTTGCGTCCGAGGAATTGCCGGAGCTCGACGTCACCTTGCGCGGTGCGGTCTCGATCGCGCGGCGCCTGCAGGATCCGCTTGCCGAGCTGGTCAAGATCGAGCCGAAGGCGATCGGCGTGGGCCAGTACCAGCACGATCTCGGGGAGACCAAACTGGCGCGCTCGCTTGATGCGGTGGTGGAAGATTGCGTCAACGCCGTGGGCGTCGATGCCAACACCGCGTCCGCGCCGCTGCTGGCGCGGGTGTCGGGCATCGGATCCGGCCTCGCGCAAAGCATCGTGCAGCACCGCGACGCCAACGGGCCGTTCAAGTCACGCAAGGCGCTGAAGGATGTGCAGCGGCTGGGACCAAAGGCGTTCGAGCAGTGCGCGGGATTCCTGCGCATCAATGGCGGCGAGGATCCGCTCGATACCTCCGGCGTGCATCCGGAAGCCTATCCCGTAGTCCGGCGGATTCTGGCGGCGACCAAGAGCGATATCAAGGCATTGATCGGCAACGCCGAGATCGTGCGGCAGCTGAAGCCGCAGGCTTTCGTCGATGACACCTTCGGACTGCCGACCGTGACCGACATCCTGCGCGAGCTGGAGAAACCGGGCCGCGATCCGCGACCGGCTTTCAAGACCGCGGTGTTCAAGGAGGGCGTCGAGACGCTGAAGGATCTCAAGCGCGGCATGATCCTGGAGGGCACGGTGACCAACGTGGCAGCGTTTGGCGCTTTCGTGGATATCGGCGTGCATCAGGATGGGCTGGTGCATATCTCGGCGATGTCGAAAAACTTCATCAAGGATCCGCGCGAGGTGGTGAAGTCGGGCGACGTGGTCAAGGTGAAGGTCCTGGAGGTCGAAGTAGACCGCAAACGCATCGCGCTGACGCTGCGTCTCGATGACGAGCCCGTCAAGGGTGAGCGTCCAGCGCAGAGCAAGCCGCGCGACTTCTCCCGGGCGTCGATGACATCATCGGTGCCGCGCAAGGCGCCGGAGCCGTCCGGCGGTGGCGCGCTTGCGGAAGCGCTGCGCCGCGCCGCCGAGAAAAACGGTGGCGGCAAGACCGGCACTTAGAGGCTTATCCAGAACGGCTTGGTAAGATGCCGTCGCGCTCCCGTCATGCGCGGCTTTGGCCGTCGAGCCAGCGCTGGCTGCGCGGACTTGCCTGCGATGCCGGGAGTTCGCGTTTGTTGAAATTTTCAGGAAGAGGCCGATGGCCGGCCTTGAAGCCGGGCCCTCCTGGGATTGCGCGGCGCGCCGCCATTAGCTTGGTTTTCCCATCACGAACTCTGTGGCCGGCCAAACCGCCTGCACGCCTCATTGCCGCTGTTTACGATTGTATTAACGAAGTTCGCTTAAATTTAGCATGGGCGGTATGCTCGAACACACTTCGGGCAAAGTGGGGTTTGGGCTGTGGATATCCTCGTCATCCTGGGTGGACTCATCGGCGCGCTCGTCTACGCGGTCTTTTCCTGCGCGCGCTCGTATTTCGAAAAAGGGCGCCTCCAGGGAATGGAAGAGGCGACCCGCGAATTCGCCAAAGGCATCACCTCTCACTACGAACTTGAGGGGCAGGGCATACCCGAGCCCGTGGCGCTGGCGCTCAAGGGTGTGAAGACGGTCTCCCGGAAAACCTGGAAGCCGGTGAAGGGCGCGACCGATCCCCATCACGCGGCGCTGTGGATACTGGGCAACGCGATCGGCGAGGCGTGCTGGCTCAAAGGGCATGCCGCCGGGATGCGCCGAAAGGCGCCGGCGGAAGGAAAAATCCGCATCGATTTCTCGATCAACGAACTCCTGCAGCTCAGCTGGCTGGCCCATCTGGGCTTTCAGCACATGATGCCCAACTATCGCGATTTCGAAATCCACCGCTTCAACGGCGAGGTGGATGCGCGGGAAGGCGCGATCGCGGTCGCCAAGCTCGAGGGCGCTATTCCCGCCAAGGCGCGGCCGTTCGCCGATCTTTCGGTTCAGCTCAAGCGCCGTCAGAAGCTGGTCAGCGACTGGTGGCAGGCCTCGCACGCCCGGCTGACGGCCTAAATAGAACACGTTTCGAAATGCCGTTCCTGGCTATCTAATGAGTTGAGCAAAAGTTTCACGCGTACGCCTGCAAGCGCTTTGCCCTGCGTGAGCGAAACGGCATCCGCGTTGCGCCGATCACCCGGCGAGCTGGAATCAAGGCGCTAAGCCGTGCTGACGCTTTCATGAAATGGCGGCAACGACATCTCGCCGATCGATGGTGCGATGGATGGTGCGTGCGCCATTTCCATCAGCTGATTACGCTCCAACTGGGCGAGTTTGTTCAGCAAGGTGCGAAGGCGCGGGGGCATTTCCAGGATGTCGCGATCGAGCATCTGCGCAAGACGCTCGCCGATCTCGTCGCAAATCGCACGGCAATGGGTGTGGTCGAGCGTGATAGCGGCAGCGTGGTGCTTCGGCATTGGCTCGTCTCGATGGTTCGAACTTGATTCAATACGGCCAAAGTCTCAGAAGCGTAAATTTCCCCGATCGATTGCTGGAGTGGTGAAAAATCCGTGAAGCGCCGCGGCACCGTGCTCGAGGCGCGGAGTACGAGGGTATGGGCCAGCGCCGGTCATTTTCATCGCCTTGGATATCGACGACATCGAGTCGTCGGTTCCGTCAATCACGCGCCTTATTCGACGTTGTAGACAAGGCAGCCGCCGCACCCGCCGCGATTTCGGTGTCGGTTTCCTTGCTCAGGCCGGCGACACCAACCGCGCCCACCACTTCTCCGTTGAGGCGCACCGGCATGCCGCCGCGCAGGGCCATGATGTCGGCGGTAACGAATGCCGTTCGCCCCTCGTTGACGTTGTCCTCGATCTCCGCCGTCGGCCGCTGCAACCGCGCGGCCGTTCGCGCCTTCTGGATGGCGAGATCCCCGCTGGCGGGGCGGGTGCCGTCCATCCGCTGAAAGGCGATCAGATCTCCGTCCGGATTGACGACCGCGATCGCTGACGGAGCGTTACGCCGCTGGGCATTTCGCTCGGCCGCCTGCAGTACCGCCTGCGCGCCCGCCTGATCGAGAACCATCATATTGACGGTTTGGGCTTCGGCCGCCGCCCCCCAAGCCGCAACTAAAAGCCCTACGGCCATTTCAAGTTTCGTCATCGCAAACTTTCCCATTTGTGCCGGAAACCAGCCGGCTTCTGCACATCTGGTACGGTTGCTTTGTGGCTGCCGAACGGTAATTTTTAGCCGCAAACGGGCTAGCGGCCCGCGGTTCGCGCTCGTCGTCCCTCGATCGGATAGGCGGGATCGTTGAACCCCGGCGTCGAGGGATGGCCGCTTGCCACCAGGCGATCGATCAAGGCCTCGTCCTCGGCGGTGAAGCGGTAGTCGAGCGCCCGCAGATAATCGTCCCATTGTTCTTCGGTGCGGGGGCCGGCGATCACGGCCGAGACGAACGACGAGTTCAGCACCCACGACACCGCGAACTGTCCAGCGGTGATGCCCTTGGCCTCGGCGTATTGACGAATCTCCTGCGCCAATTGCAGCGATTCCGGGCGCCATTCGGTCTGCATCATGCGTTTGTCGGCGCGGCCGGCGCGGGTCTCCTTGTCGGGCGTTGCATCCGGGCGATATTTGCCGGTCAGCACGCCGCGCGCCAGCGGGCTATAGGGTACGATGCCGAGGCCGTAATAGCCGCAGGCCGGGAAATGCTCGACCTCGGGCATGCGGTTCATGGCGTTGTAATAGGGTTGGCTGACCACCGGGCGGTCGATGCCGAGCCGGTCGCAGATGTTGCAGATCTCGGCCAGCCGCCACGCGCGGTAATTCGAAACGCCGAAGTAGCGCACCTTGCCCTGGCGCATCAGTTCGCCCATCGCGCGCACGGTCTCTTCCAGCGGCGTCGTATGGTCTTCCTTGTGCAGATAATAGATGTCGATGTAGTCGGTGCCGAGCCGCTTCAGGCTTTCTTCCGCCGCCTGCAACACCCAGCGCCGGGAAAGTCCGCCACGGTTGGGATCGTCGCCCATGGGGTTTGCGAGTTTGGTCGCGAGCACCCACTTCTGCCGGCTGTTGGAAATGGCGCGGCCGACCACCTGTTCCGAATTGCCGCCATTATAGGCGTCCGCGGTATCGATGAAGTTGATGCCGGCTTCGCTCGCCTTGGCGATGATCCGCCCCGAGGTCGCCTCGTCGGCCGGGCCGCCGAACATCATGGTGCCGAGGCAGATCGGCGAGATTTTCAGGCCGCTGCGGCCGAGTTGACGATATTGCATCGGTTGGTCCTTCGGATGCGAGGGAAACGTCAGGCGTTATCCTTCAGGATCTTGAATACGCCGCTGGCGGTGGCGATGCAGCGGCCGTTCGCGGTCACTTCGGTGGTCATGAAAATGAGACTGCGGGTGGTGCGGACCGCACGCGGTTTCGCCAGCAGAATCTCGCCGATCTTGCCGCTGTCGATGAAATGAACATCGAGCTGAACCGTCGCGAGGGTCGGCCGGCCCGAAACAAATCGTGCCGTCATGCCGCAGGCGCGGTCGGCGAAAGTCATCAACAGCCCGCCCTGCACCACGCCGCGGCGATTGTGATGCTTGTCCTGCGCGACCAGCGCGAATTCGGGTTCGCCATCGACGATCCGCTGCCACAGCGGTCCGATCAGGCTGAGGAAGCCCGTGGTATCGACGATGCTCCAGCCGTCGGATGTGAGTCGCTCCGCGGCCGCGTCGGTCATGTCAGTCTTCCAGTCGGGGTGAGAGGCCAAATTCCGGGCATTTCATCAATCGCCGGCGTGTTGTAGTCAAGCTGCATGGTTCGGCCATTTGATGATACCACCCGGCGGAATATCGCAGAGCTCTGCACGGCGTTTGCGCGCCGGCCGGCGAGCGAACCGGCGCCCGGATTGAAACGTGCCGCGGTCGCGATCGTGCTGGTCGAGGCGGACGATACCGCCGGTGGAACGGCGATACTGCTGACACGCCGCGCCGCCACCCTGCGCACCCATGGCGGCCAATGGGCGCTGCCGGGCGGACGCTGCGACGAGGGCGAGACGCAGGTCACGGCCGCGTTACGCGAGCTCCACGAAGAGCTCGGCCTTGAACTCGTGCCTGCGAATGTACTCGGCCTGCTCGACGATTATCCGACCCGTTCCGGCTATCTCATCACGCCCGTCGTGTTGTGGGCGACGAAAGGCGCCGCGATCACGGCCAATCCCGCGGAGGTCGCCTCCGTGCACCGGATCGCGCTCGAGGGTATCGAACGTGCCGACGCGTTCGACTTTACCGAAATCCCGGAGAGCACGCGCCGCGTGATCCGGTTTCATCTCGACGGTCAATTCATTCACGCACCGACGGCGGCGATGATCTATCAGTTCAGCGAAGTGCTGGCGGGTCGCGATACCCGCGTGGCCGAGCTGGAACAGCCCGTCTTTGCCTGGAAGTAGGCATGGCTGCCATCGTCCGGATTCGCTTGCCGCTTCCGAAGCTTTCGCCCACGGTAAAATGACAACAATGGTCTCGGGGAGTTTGGTTTGAATGCGTTGGAAGTCATTGCTTCGCTCCGCCGTCATCGCGTCGACCATGTATGGCGCCTTCAATGCCGCCGCTGCCCAGACCTCTCCGGACCAGACCTTTCCGAGACGGACCATCACACTGGTGATTCCGTTTGCGCCAGGCGGCAGCACCTCGATCGTCGGACGGGTGATCGCCGACAAAATGAGCCAGTTGCTCGGTCAAAGCATCGTTATCGACAATCGGCCGGGCGCCGGCGGTACCGTCGGCACACGTTTGGTGGCCAAGAGCGACCCCGACGGCTACACGATCCTGTTGGGTTATACCGGTACGCTCGCGATCGGGCCGTCGCTTTACAAGGAGGTCGGCTACGATCCGCGCAAGGATTTCGCACCGATCGGTATGATCGGCAGCGCACCCAGCGCCCTGGTGGTGCATCCCTCATTCGCCGCAAAATCGGTGGCCGAGTTGATCGCCTATGCCAAGGCCAACCCCGGCAAGGTCAATTACGGCTCGGCAGGCGTGGGGTCGGTCAACCATATCACTGGAGAGTATTTCGCCCGCGCGGCCGGCATTACGCTGCTACATGTCCCCTACAGGGGCACCGGACCG
This sequence comes from uncultured Alphaproteobacteria bacterium, assembly GCA_963756215.1. Classification (GTDB taxonomy): domain Bacteria; phylum Pseudomonadota; class Alphaproteobacteria; order Rhizobiales; family Xanthobacteraceae; genus Bradyrhizobium. The sequence goes on from CAVWMY010000013.1 coordinate 1,026,030, forward strand.
GCGCTGACCGATTTGTTGGGCGGCCACATTCCGATGGCGTTGGCGCCGATCCCCGCGATTCATGCCAATGTCGCGGCGGGATTGCTGCGCGCGCTGGCGGTGACAGGCAAGACGCGCAACGCCCTGATGCCCGACGTGCCGACCATCGCCGAATCGGGTCTGACCGGATTCGAGGCGTCGCTGTATTACGGCCTGGTCGCGCCGGCGGGTACGCCACGGCCGGTGGTCGACCGGCTGAACAAGGCGTTGCGGGACGCGCTCTCTTCCGATGACGTCAGGAAGCAATTGGCGGAGGACGGCACCGAGATCAGCCCGGACACGCCGGAAGATTACGCCGATTTCATCGACAGGGACGAAAAGAAGTGGTCGGAGCTGGTGAAGGCCAGCGGCGTCGAGCAGGAGTGAGGCGGACGCGAGAAACGTCGGTGCAATTGTAGGGCGAGGCAACAATCGCAGTACGACTCCCCTCCCCCCTTGCGGGGAGGGGAGAAACCGGCCCCGCCCTGCCGCGAAGGGATCCAAGAGGAGAGTAAAGGGAGCTTCCTCGGCATCGCTTACTCCCTAATATCCGGCAATCCAGCAGTTCCTGGCTGACTTGCGCGTGGTGCTTGCTACAACGGGACCATGCGCCGGCAATTGATTCGCATTGGTTTTGGATTTATCGCGCTCATGCTTCTGGCGCGTGCGCCACGATCGATCGCGATTGAATCCAATGCTCCGGCGCTGTCCGCTTCGACGGCGGACGCGATGGCGCAGGCGGCTTCGCCGCAGGCCATCGCGGAGTATCGCTACAAGCTCAGGGAGTACCAGGAGGCGCGCGCCACGTTTGAGGCCGAAGCCGGTGCGTATTGGGGATCGATTGCCGACAAGCGACGGGCTCGGAACGCGAAGCGGCGCGACCATCAGCCGATCGATCTCGACGATTACGTGCTGACGCAGCCGCCGGCCTATAGCGGACCGAAGCGGCCGATCAATCCCGAACCCGAGCCGGAACGGCCGCCCCGCGAACGCAAATACATTCCCGTTGTCGCCGATCTCATGCGGGCGTCCGCCGGACAGTTCCAGTTTACGCCGCAACGGCCGGCCAGCGAGATCGAGTTCAAGCGTGCCTATGCCCGCGTGGCGGCGGCGGCAGGACTGACACGCGAGCAAGCGGTGCGGGTCTATTCGTTCGAGACCGGCGGCACCGGCAATTACGACGTGCAGTCCGGGATCGAGCATGGCGGCACGCGCGCCATCTCCTCCGCGATCGGGTACAACCAGTTGCTCACCACCAACAGTGTCGAACTGGTCGCCGAGCAAGGCCCGGAATTGGTGAGGGCCCTGACCGCCAAGGCCGCGACATTGTCCGGCCCGGCGCGCAAGGCGATGGACACCAAGATAGCCGTGCTGAAACGGATGGTGACGGTGGCGCGCTCGGTACCGGACGACTGGTCACAGCACGAGAAGCTCGCGGATAGCCCGCAGGGCTGGGGCATCCACGCGATGGTGCTGGACATCGATGTCGGCCCACTGCTGCAGACCCACAAGCTCCTGACTTCGGTGATCTTCGCGCGAGCCAAGGGCTACACCCGTCCGCTTACCGCCGCCGAACTCGAAATGATGAACCTGACCGGGGACGGTACCGGTCTCGACATGGTGACGATGCCGCAAGCGCTGCGCGAACGGGTTCCAACCTCGAACTTTTTCCAGCGCAGCGGTTACGAGCGCAATCCGGTGGCGATCCGCCATAACACGGTGGCGAAGTTGCTGGCGATCACCGACAGCCGCATGGACAGCAACAGCCAGTTGCAGGGCGCAAAAGATCTGGCGGCGGCGTTTTAGCTCTGCGGTTTGTCGACCTGCCCGTTGCGGCGAAGCGAGGATGCGACGGACCGATGTGGGCGGCCGAGGGATCGCGGCGCGCCGTGGTGTTGCGACCTCTCGTCCGGCTTGCCGTCGCTTCGCGTCGCAAGCCGCCTTCTCCCGCAGGGGAAGATGGCCAGGTGAACCTCAGTTTGCTCCGAACAGGAATTTACCGCCGCCGTCGAGATACGGTCCGCTGCGCATATAGAGCTGCCCGTTCTGGCCGATGAAAAACAACGTGCCCTTTGGCACCTTCTTGGCACCCTTCAACAGCGTGCCCGCATTGTTGGTGCCCATTTTGTAGGAAAACGTCTTGCCTTCCTTGTCGTAGGCATAGCCCATGTCCGGGCTGAGCACCCAGGGGGCGGGCGCGACCGGTGTCGCGGCCTGGGAGAACGCCGCGGTCGTCAGCGCGGCAAGCACGGCGGCCGTCAGAAGGGCCTTGGTCGACGATTTCATCATTCTGTCTTCTCCCAGCAACCGGTTTGAAAAAAAAGCAATGCGCGAGGCCAACCGCTTGAACAAACCACGAACGCCATTTGCCCGTCAATATGGCGAGGTGAGCCGCGGCGTCGCGCTTTTTCACGTGTGATCGTAAATTTTGCACCGGACTTCGCGACTACGCCGGCATTTCAGTCTAGAACCGATATTCGCACAACAGGTCACGGGGGATGATTCGGATGAACGTTGTCATGAAAATTTCTCTGGGCGCCGCACTGGCGTTTGTGATGCTGGCTCCCGTCGCCCACGCCGATGACTTCCAGCTCAGTCACAACGAGCGCATTGCCTGCAGCCGTGGCCTGAGCGCTGGGAAACTCAATACCGCGACTTGCAAGTCCTACGCCTACATCTTCAACACCAAGACCTCGGAATATTTCAGGTGCCAGGTCAGCCTCGCGCTGACGCGCGACAACAAGGAAGTGATCAACGTCCAGGCCGACGGCGGCTGCACCAAGCGGCCTCGCATCTTCGAGACCGATTCCCATTACGATTTCGACGCCACCGAAACCGAGGCGCCGAACACCAACTCGTTTTTCGGCCCCGGCGGCTACGCCATTTGGGCCAGCGACACCACGGCGCGCAAGGTTCGCGGCTGCATCACCATCAGCTCCGGCCTCGGCTCGGATATTTCAAAATGCCTCGACATGACGTTCCAGTGAGGTCTCGGCAAGACCGGCGCAGCGTTTACGGCTTTTCCAGAAAACCCGCCGCCAGCAACGGGCGCGACCGGGCGAATTTCTTCATCCCCATAGGCTTGCTGAAAAGATAGCCCTGAACGTAGTCGAAGCCCATGTCGTGGGCGGTCAGAAAATCGGCACGGGTTTCGACGCCTTGGGCGAGGGTGCGGGCGCCGTATCCTTCCGCCAGCTCGACGATCCTGCGGCATACCGACTGCTTCAGCCGGTCCTCGGCGCAGCCGGTGACAAATTGACGATCGACCTTCAACTCCACGAACGGAAAGCTCCTGACGTCCATCAGGGCGGGCCAGTCCGTGCCGATATTGTCAATTGCGATGGCGATATTGTGCAGCCGCACCTCTTTGGCGACGTCGATCATCAGGTCGAGATTGTCGATCACCTCGCTGCTGTTGACCTCGATCATCAGGCCGCCGAAGCCCGGATGGGTCGGCATCCAGCGGCACAGATCGCGCACCGCCTGGCGATCCGCCAGAAACGAAACCGGCAGGTTGATCGAAATGTCGATCGGACCCTGCTGCTCGAGAAGATAATGCCAATCCTCGATCGCGCGGCCGATCACGAATTCGGACAACGCGCGAAAGTGAGGATCCTTCTCGTCGCGAACGAAGTAGGCTGGCGGCACGACGCCCCATGTGGGATGCCGCATTCGCACCAGTGCCTCGGCGCCGCTCGGGACCAGGGTGCGGACGTTGATCTTCTGCTGATACCACAGTTCAAGCCAATCGGCCTTGAGCGCCTCCGCGACGTCCACCGCCGGACTCGGAGCCGGTTCGACCGGCAGCAGCATAGCGACACTGGCGCGTAAACTCTCGGCGCTGAAAGGTGTGGGCAGGCAAGGCAGCATTTCGAGGCCGTATTCCTCACCAATTTGTCGAACGGCTTTTACCATAATCGACTGCTGCTGGCCGATTACCAGAACCTTGCCGCTGAAGCTCTTCTTGACCAGCGTATCGAGGATTTTGCCGACCTCGATTCCGTCCACGGACACCCCCAGGACGAGAAGATCGGGCTGCTGCGCGTCCAGCACTCCGGCCAGATCGCCGGGCTGACTGCATTCGCTGGTCATGAAGCCGATGTCCTCGAGAACATCGGCCAGGAATGAGCGGAGGTGCTTTTTGCTGTCGGTGACACAGGCCCGCGGCTTCATCTTTCGATGACCGAACCATGCGGGCCGCACGATGTCGCTGGGATTGATGTTTTTCATGGTGCCCCTCTTAGAGTGGATTGTTGTCATTGTCCTACATCCAGGCCTGGGGGCAATGATGGAGTTTTGTGGACGACGCGAGGATTGAGGGGGTAAGGTTAAACGGGCCATTGAAACTAAAATTGTAATCAAAAAGCCAAGTGGCGCTTAATAGGGTAAGGGGTGTTTGACAGAAAAGCCGTCAACCGATGTTCATCGCGCTGACGCAAATTATTTAAATACACCCAGTGGCTGCGATAAGAGGAATGTCCGATCCGCGACTCACGTTAACGCCTGTGTCTAGCGAAGCTGCGACTGAGGCGATCGGCACCAAATGATGTTGCGAGCGGCGATCGACGAACGAAAATAAGCGCGCTTGATTTGGCGCCGCGCGCGATGTCGATCATGCGTCGCAGCGACATGATGCAACAATCCGGGCGGGTGATGCGAAGCGCGTGATTCAAAACTGCAACCGGAGTCCGATTTGAAATCGGACTCCGGTTTTGTTCGATCAGCGCTCTCGCTTTTTTGTTCAGACGTGATTACGCGAGACCGGCTTTGCTCTCTGCAAGTTATCCCTTTTTGAGGGTCCGCGGGGATGTCTTATCGGCCCATGCGTGCCGACGCCGGATGCCCCGGCACCTTGAAGCGCTTGCCGGTATCGGTGACCTTGGTGCCGTTGACCTTGAGAATGGAGAAATCCTCGCTCAAATAGTTTCCGACCAGAATGTATTTGCCGTCCGGTGTGAATTGCGCGGCCTCAGGCAGGCCGCCGACTTCGACATCTCCGATCTTGGTTACCTTCTTGCCGTCGATCTTCAATACCGAGACGCTGCCGTTCTTCTGGTAGAAGAACGCATTCTTCATGTTGGAGCCGCGCAGGATGACGGCAGCCGCGAGATCGCCCTTCGGCGACATCGCAAGGCCCTCGGGGCCATCGCCGACCACCACGCGATCGATGATGCGCGGCGGATTGGCTTCGAGATCGATGATGCTCGATGTGTCGACGCTGCCGTCGGACGACCCGGCGCCGCCATTATCCGAAGTCAGTGCGATCTTGCCGTTCGGTGCCACCACGACGTTGTACGGCCATTGACCTGTCGGCAGGTCGACCTTGTTGTAGGTGACCTTGTCGTCGGCGATATCGAGCACCGATACCTTGTGCGCCGGAAATCTGACCGCCAGTGCCCGTTTGCCGTCGGGGGTGAACACCACATGCGCGACGCTATCGGGCATCGCGATGGTGTCGGTGACCTTGACGTCGGTGCCGTTGATCGAGAGCACGCTGATCGAATTGTCGCCGCGGTTCGCGACGAGGGCCATCTTGCCGTTCGGGCTGATGCTCAGCCCCGACGGTTGCTTGCCGCCGGTGACGGTCGTCGCGAGTTTGGGCGGGTTGGCTTTCAGGTCGATGACGTAGATCTTGTTGTCAGGTGCCTGCTTCAACGCCTCGCCGTCCTTGGTCACGTCCACCGAATCCGCCACCAGCGCGATCGAGCCGGTCGGGTCGATGTCGAGATTGACGGGCGGCCCGACCACCGAATTCTTCAGCGGCAGGCTCGCGACGATCTTCGGACTCTCGGCATTGGCGAGGTCGACGATCAGAACCTGATCTTTGCCGCCGGGTGAGAGGACCACCTTGCCGTCGGCATCCCAAGTCGTCTTCTCGTCGAGCCCGACGATCATGAACGGCTTGGCGTGAGCGAGCGTGAGGCTGGAACTGGCGAGGAGCAGGGCGGTCGCTCCCAAAGCAAATCGAACAGTACGATTAACAGGCATTATAGCATTCTCCCGGATAAGATCGGCCTCTGAGGGGCCGGTTTCACGGCCGCACCGTACGCGGTCGGGCCTCATGCTGCCAGTGCGAAGCGGCGACGGGCGACCGGAACGACGATGGTTTCGTATAGGCCAATCGAATAGGTTGACCGCAGCAGTTGGGCCGGCCAACTTCCGTCGATAATAGCCGGGAGAAATAATGCGTATGGATTTGAGGGGGGCCGCCGCCGCCGTTGCGGTCGCGGTGTTTTTGTCGGTGCCGGCGGCGCGAGCGCAACAATTTGTCAACGTGCTGACCGGCGGAACGTCCGGCGTCTATTATCCGCTCGGCGTCGCCATCGCAAAAGTCTTCAGTGACAAGCTGCCGAATGTGAAGACCCAGGTGCAGGCCACCAAAGCGTCGGTGGAGAACCTGATCCTTCTGCAACAGGGCCGCGGCGAGATTGCCTTCGTGCTGGGCAATTCGCTCAAAGCCGCGTGGGAGGGCGACGGGGAGGCGGGTTTCAAGTCCAGGTTGGACAAGCTGCGCACCATCGGTGCGATTTATCCGAATTATATTCAGATCGTCGCAACCGCGGACAGCAAGATCAAGACCCTGGCCGATCTCAAGGGCAGAAGCCTTTCGGTGGGAGCGCCGAAATCCGGCACCGAACTCAATTCGCGCGCGATCCTTGCTGCCGCCGGCTTGAGTTACAAGGATATCGGCAAGGTCGAATATCTGCCGTTCGCTGAATCGGTCGACCTGATGAAAAATCGTCAGCTCGATGCTACGCTGCAATCGGCGGGCCTCGGGGTAGCTTCGCTGAAGGATCTCAGCACCTCGAGTGATATCAGCGTGGTGTCGGTCCCCAAGAGCATCGTCGACAAAACGGTCTGCCGTTCGTGCCGGCGGTGATTCCTGCCAATACTTATACCGGCCAGGACAAGGACGTGCCGACCGCGGCGGTGATCAATTATCTCGTGACCAGTTCGGCTGTGTCCGACGATCTCGCCTACGAGATGACCAAATTGGTCTTCGAGTCGCTGCCGGAGCTTGCGAACGCGCATGTCGCCGGCAAGGACATCAAGCTCGAGGCGGCGGCGGCGGGCGGCAGTCCGGTGCCGCTGCACCCCGGCGCGATCCGCTATTACAGGGAAAAAGGTTTGATCAAGTAAAAAGGCTTGATCAGGTAGGGAGTTCGGTCGCCGCGTGCGGCCGACCGGCGCGAATTGCAGGCGTCGGCCAAGGCCAATGTTTTGATCTGATCGATAGGGCTCCGGCAGCCTACGCGCTGTGCACGGGCCAATTGGAATTGTTGAGGATGTCTGATGTTGCGGGCGCAGGACACTGACGAACCGGTCAGGGTCGAATTCGATAATTTCGAGCATGGCTTTCCGGAGGGCTTCGGCCCCGGCGGCTGGGGACACCTGGCCTATGCCGTAGGCATCGCCTTCGCGACCTTTCAGTTGGTGATCGCGGCGTGGAACGTGCTGCCGAGCCAGGTGGTGCGCGGCGTTCACGTCGGTTTCCTGATCCTGATGAGCTTTGGATTGATCGGTAATTTTACCGCCAAGAGCGACGCGGGCCGCGCCGCCGGCTGGCTGATCGGCAGCGCCGGATTTTTGTGTGGCCTGTATCAATGGATATTCTACGCCGACCTGATCGCGCGCGATGGCGATCCGACGAGGCTCGACCTGGCGGTCGGGTCTTTGCTCGCGATCCTGATCTTCGAAGGCACCAGACGGTTGATGGGGCTGGCGCTGCCGCTGATGTGCGGCGCCTGCGTGCTCTATTGGCTGTTCGGCCAATATCTGCCGGCGCCGTTCAATCACCGCGGCTACGATTTCGATCAGATCGTCAGCCATCTGTCATACGGTACCGAAGGCTTCTACGGCGTGCCGATCTATGTCTCGGCGACCTACATTTTTCTGTTCATCCTGTTCGGCGCCTTCCTCGAGCGCGCCGGTATGATCCAGTTGTTCACCGACGTGTCGCTGGGTTTGTTCGGCGGCACCCGGGGCGGTCCGGCAAAGGTGGCGGTGTTCGCCTCGGGCATGATGGGGACGATCTCTGGCTCCGGTGTCGCCAATGTCGTCACCGTCGGCCAATTCACGATCCCGCTGATGATCAAATTCGGCTATCGCCGCGCCTTCGCGGCCGGCGTCGAGGCGACCGCTTCGATGGGCGGGCAGATCATGCCACACCGGTGATGGGCGCGGTCGCCTTCATCATGGCGGAAACACTGGGCGTCGATTATTCCGTCATCGTCAAGGCTGCGGTGATCCCCGCGTTGCTCTATTTCGCCTCGGCGTTCTGGATGGTGCATCTTGAAGCGGGCAAGCATGGCCTGGTCGGCATGAACCGCGCGGAAATTCCGAGCGCCTGGAAGGCGCTGGTGGCGCGCTGGTATCTGGCGCTGCCGCTGGCGGCGCTGGTCTACATGCTGTTCGAGGGCTTCACCCCGCTGTACGCCGGCAGCATCGGCCTTGCGTTGACGGTGGCCTTGATTCTCGGCGCCAGCATCACGCTCGGTTTTTCCGGTAATGCGCTGCGCTATATCTTCTGGATCGGGCTCGCGCTGGTGGTCGCCGCGGTATCGCGCAACGGCCTCGAGATTGGTTCGGTGGCGGCCGTGGTCGGTGCGCTGCTCTTGATCGCCGCCATCACGCGCGGCGGCCGGGCGACGCTCGCGGCGTGCCGCGACTCGCTGGCCGACAGCGCCAAGTCGGCGCTCACTGTCGGCATGGCCTGCGCTATCGTCGGCAGCATCATCGGCATGATGACACAGACCGGCGTCGGCACCATCTTCGGCAGCTGGATCATCGGGCTCGGCGACAAGAGCTTGTTTCTCGCGCTGGTCATGACCATGCTGCTGTCGATTCTGCTTGGCACCGGTATCCCGACGATCCCGACCTACATCATCACCGCGGCATTGGCGGCGCCCGCGCTCGCCAAACTCGGCGTGGCGCTGATCGTCAGTCATATGTTTGCATTCTACTACGAAATCATGGCCGATCTCTCGCCGCCGGTGGCGTTGGCGGCGCTGGCGGCCGCACCGATCGCGAAGGAAAATCCGGACAAGATCGGCTGGGAGGCGATGCGCATCGCGCTCGCCGGCTATGTCATCCCGTTCATCTTCGTCTATTCCCCCTCGCTGATGCTGCAGCCCGGCGATCCCATGGCGGCAAAGCTCGGGTTCTACGGCGCGGTGGCATTTGCGACGCTCAAGGCACTTGCGGCGATCGGCCTGTTCGGCATGGTCGCGATCGGATTCCTGTTCACGCCGCTGACACTGGTTGAGCGGGGCGTGGCATTTCTCGCCGCGCTGTGCCTGCTCGGCGATTTCCGCCTCAGCGATACGGCCGGCTTCGTCCTGACGGCTCTCTGCGTCATCTGGCAATGGCGGCAGCGGCAACGCACGGTGGTGACGGCTTGAGCCTCTGCCTGCTCTCCGCCGGCGTGGCGAAGACGCTATCGATCGCAGCCTTTACGCTGGTCTGGACTCATTCCGTTGAAAAGGTCGACTGGCAAGAAGATTGGCGTATCGCGCCGCGCGGCCTCGAATTGGTGCGGGCCCGCGTCAAAGGCTCCGGCGCCGGGATGGAGCCGCCGCCCGAAGCGCGGCTGATCGACGGCTGGTTTCAATGGAAACCCGCGCGGGCGCCGATGCCGGAGATCGTGCTGGGAAACTCCGGAGCCGCCGGCGAATGGCGCTTGTGCCATGATGGGGGTTGCCGGACGTTGTCGGATATCCTTGGATACGAAATCGGCCCCAACGTCACGACGCTGCGCGGCTGCAAGCAATAACAGCAAACGACAATGAATTGAAAAGGGAGGCGCCGATGGATCGGCTCAAGGGAAAAACCGCGGTGGTGGTCGGTGCCGGCTCGATCGGGCCGGGCTGGGGCAACGGCAAGGCAACGGCGGTGACGTTTGCGCGCGAGGGCGCGCAGGTCTTCTGCGTCGATCGCAACGGCGCCGCCGCGGAGGAAACCGCTGGGATCATCGCCTCCGAAGGCGGCAAGGCCACCGCGTTTACTGCGGACGCGGCCAAGGCCGGCGACGTCGAAGCCATGGTCGCCGCCTGCCTCAAGGCCTACGGCCGGATCGATGTACTCGACAACAATGTCGGCATCGCCGAGATGGGAAGCGTGGTCGAGGTGACGGAATCCGAGTGGGATCGCGTTTTCGCCGTCAATCTCAAAAGCGCCTTCCTGGCGATGAAGCACGTCATCCCGGTAATGCAGCGGCAAGGCGGCGGCTCGATCATCAACATCTCGTCGATCGCCTCGATCCGCCATCTCGGTATTTCCTATGTCTCCTATGGAGCCACCAAGGCGGCGATGAACCAGATGACCAAGACCACGGCGGTCCAGTTCGCATCGAGCAACATCAGGGTGAATGCGGTGCTGCCCGGCTTGATGAAAACCCCGATGGTCGAGCACTCCGCGGGACTGGCGGCATCCTACGCCGCGGGCGATGTCGAGGAGATGTGGCGCGCGCGCGACGCGCAGGTGCCGATGGGACATATGGGCGATGCGTGGGATGTCGCCAACGCGGCGCTGTTTCTCGCCTCCGACGAATCGAAATATGTCACCGGGCTGGAACTCGTGGTCGACGGCGGAGTGACGCTGAAGGCCGGGTAGGTTAGCTTTCCACCGTCTTCCGGGGCAGTCCGTACGACTGAACCGGGAATCCAGAGATGAACCGCTCCAGATTTTCCGATGTACAGTTGCACATCGTAGTTCGCGCTGGAGCGCGCCGGGGAATGACGCTCCTTTTGTCGAGCGTATGCCTCACCCCTGCGCGCTCAATTCCGCCCAGTCGAGTTCTTCCTCGAGCCGATGAAAGGCGTCGTCGCCGATATCTTCGGATTCCCGCAGCGCGAGAATCGACCGCCGCGCGGCCGCGATCGCGCGGCGCCGCAGCGGATCGGCCGGACGCTCGCTGGTGGAGACGCCGCCGTCGGCCTTCGCGGTAAGCAGTATCGCGCCGTATTCAAGTCTGAGAATTTCGGCTTCTTCCGACGGGTCGTCTTCGATCTCAGCCAGCGCAGCCCGGTAAGCGACGGCGCGGCCGCGCGCTACCTCGATGGCCACCGGGTTGTCGTCCTTCAGCCGAAGCACAGATACCAGCGGGCGCAATGTCAGGCCCTGGATCACCAGCGATCCCAGCACCACGGCAAAGGCGGTCAGCAGCATGAGATCGCGATAGGGAAAGCTTTCCGGCAGCGCGAATGCCGCCGCCAGCGTGACAATGCCGCGCATGCCGCACCAGGCGATGACGATATTGCCCTGGACGCTGGGCGCGGCCATCGGCCGGCGCGGATGAAATCCCCGTCGCCTGATCGTAAGCAGCAACGCCGTTCCGTACGAGCCTACCCAGACGATGCGGGTGAGAATCACGACGGCGAGGACGCAGGCCGCCACGGCGCAATATTTCAACCTTACCGGATCATCGAGCCGTTGCCAGATCGGCCGCAACTGCATGCCGATCAGCATGAACGCCAGCGCGTTGAGTACGAACACCACGGTGTCCCACACCGCGTAGGCAGGCACGCGCAGCCGCGCCGGTATTTTGGCCGGGGCGGTGCGCGCAATCGTGATCGCATAGGCGACGATGGTCAGGATCCCGGAGAGTCCGATTTGTTCGGCGACGATCCACACCACGAAGGTGCCGGCGAATTGCATGATGATCGAACTTGGTGCATCGCTGATCTTCTCGGTCAGCGGGCTCCAGATTTTTGCGGCGACATAGCCGGCGACAAGGCTGCCTGCCAACGCCAGCGCGATCGACGGTGCGAATTCGCTCCACCTGAAGTGCTCGATCGCGGCGGCGCCGACCGCGACGCGATAGATCAAAAGCGCGCTGGCGTCGTTGAGCAGGCTTTCGCCTTCGAGTATCTTGAGGATCCGATAGGGCAGTTTGATCTGGCGCAGAACGGCGGTTGCCGCGGCCGCGTCGGGCGGTGCCACGATGGCACCCAGTGCGACGGCGGCTGCCCATGGCATTTCCGGTATCAACCAGCGGACCGCCACCGCCACCGCGGCGGTGGTCAGGCCGACCGCGACGAAGACCAGGGTCGAGACCGGCAGCCAGTTGTCGCGGAGATCGCGCAGCGAGGTATCGAAGGCGGCATCCAGCAGTACCGGCGCGACGAATAGTGCCAGCGCGAGGTCGGGCTCCAGTGTCCAGGACGGGCTCGACGGCACAAAGGCGAGCAGGGCGCCGCCGATCGCCAGAAAGGTCGGATAGGGAACCTTGAGCCGCCGCGCCAGCGCCGACAACGCGATCGCGCCGAGCAGCAACACGATGATCCATTCGAATGTGATCAACCCTCAGATTCCCGCCCATTGAAATCGACAGTTTAACGTAACATCAAAGCGGGCGTCATCCTCGCCCGAATTCCGCCTCGACCGGATTCGCGGTAAGGTCGTCATGTTACGCGGGCTGTCGTGTGACCCGGGCTATTGCTTATGATCGAATTAACTACGGCGGCGGACGAGCTTCGCCCTGCCCTTGAGGGGAGGGTGAGCGAGAGCCGCCGCAACGAATACCCTCGTTGTGCGGAGTTGCTCCGGAGTGCGGTGTTTGCCGCCGTGATGTGGGGGATGCTGCCGCACTGTGCCGGCGCGGGCGAAACCGCGCCTGCCGCGGATTCGCAGGTTGATACCGCGCCTTGTGTCGCGGCGGCGGCGGCCGGCGACAACGACGGGATCGTCGCCGCCTGCGGGATGGTGATCGACAGCGCGAACGCCGCCAAGGCCGACCGGGTCAAGGCGTTGATCGCACGCGCCGGCGCCTATGATCGGAAAGACCTGATCGACCGCGCCATCGATGACGACGGCATGGCGCTGCAGCTCGATCCCGGCCTGGCCGATATCTTTGTTGCCCGCGGTGAACTGCTTCGTCGCAAGGGCGACCGGCCTCGCGCGCTGCAGGATTTCGCCGCGGCGATCAAGCTTAGCCCGAACCACTCCGCGGCCCGGAGCGATTACAAATCGCTCGCGCTGGAGCTTGAGCGTCTCGGCGCGCTGCTGGCGGTCAGCAACAGGCCCGGCTTCGACTGCGCGACCGCCCGGCGCACGGTCGAAAAGGCAATCTGCGGCAATCCGCTATTGGTCAATCTCGATCGCGAGATCAACGCGGTCAACGCCAAGGTCGTCAACGATGCCGGCCGCGACTATCCGCGTGCCGGGCGCGCGCTGCAGCGCGAGCAGGACGATTTCATCGCGCGCCGCGACGCCTCGTTCGGCCGGCCCGACTATGACCTGCAGAGGGATATGGCGGAGCGGTTGAATCATCTCCTGGCGCTCGAACGGCATTGAGCCGCGCTGCGGCGGTCGTTCTCGCCGGCTTTTCCGGCTTGAATCGCAGCTTGTTCCCGTGACAATGGCGGTCAAGGGAGAAACGTCATGAACATCCAGGACAACAGCCGGTATCACGAGGTCCATGCCCGTTCGCTGGCCGATCCCGAGGGTTTCTGGGGCGAGGCGGCGCGCGAGATCGACTGGATCGAGCCGGCCAAAAAAATCTTCGATCCTGCGATGGGACTATACGGCCGCTGGTTCGCGGGCGCCGTGGTCAACACCTGCTACAACGCGCTCGATCGCCACGTTGCGGGCGGGCGTGCCGGTCAACTCGCCTTGATCCATGATTCGCCGCTCGCCGGCGGCCTTTCCAAATTCACCTACGCGCAGTTGCTGCACGAGGTGCAAACGCTCGCCGCCATCATGCAGGATTTCGGCATCACCAAGGGCGATCGCGTCATCCTCTACATGCCGATGGTGCCGGAGGCGGTGATCGCGATGCTGGCCTGCGCGCGGATCGGCGCGGTGCATAGCGTGGTGTTCGGCGGCTTCGCCGCCAGGGAGCTTGCGAGCCGGATCGAAGACGCCAAGCCGAAGCTGATCCTGTCGGCGAGTTGCGGGCTCGAGCCCGGCCGCATCGTCCAGTACAAGCCGCTGCTCGACGAGGCGATCGCGCTTTCCAGCGCCAAGCCGGGGGCCTGCATCATCCTGCAACGGCCGCAGCAACCCTGCGAGCTCAGGGAGGGCCGCGATCACGACTGGGCCGCGTTGCGCGGCAAGGCCATCGCGGCGAAGAAGTCCGCCGCCTGCGTACCGGTCAAGGCCACCGATCCGCTCTATATTCTCTACACGTCTGGCACCACCGGGAAGCCCAAGGGCGTGGTGCGCGATAATGGCGGCCATCTGGTCGCGTTGAAGTGGTCGATGTTCAACCTCTACGGCATCAGGCCCGGCGAGGTCTGGTGGTGCGGCTCCGACATCGGCTGGGTGGTCGGCCACAGCTACATCGTTTATGCGCCGCTGTTTCACGGCGCGACGTCGGTCATGTACGAGGGGAAGCCGATCGGCACGCCGGACGCCGGCGCGTTCTGGCGGGTGATCTCCGATCACCAGGCGGTGGCGCTGTTCACCGCGCCGACCGCGTTCCGCGCCATCCGCAAGGAAGACCCCGGCGGCAGCCTCATCCGTCAATACGACCTGTCGAAATTCCGCACGCTGTTCCTTGCGGGCGAACGAGCCGATCCGCCGACGGTGGAATGGGCCGAGCAGCAGTTGAAGGTGCCGGTGATCGATCACTGGTGGCAGACCGAGACCGGCTGGTGCATCGCCGGCAATCCGACGGGCCTGGGCATGCTGCCGGTCAAGCATGGGTCGCCGACCGTGCCGATGCCGGGCTACCGCGTCGAGGTGGTCGACGAAGCGGCCAAGCCGTTGCCCGCGGGCACCATGGGCTCGATCGTGATCAAGCTGCCGTTGCCGCCGGCCTGCCTGCCGACCCTGTGGGAGCAGGACGAGCGCTGCAAGGAGGCCTACTTCAATGAATTTCCCGGCTATTACAAAACCTCCGACGCCGGCTACACGGACGACGACGGCTATGTCTATGTGATGGGTCGCACCGACGACATCATCAATGTCGCCGGCCACCGGCTCTCGACCGGCGGCATGGAGGAAATTCTGGCTTCCCATCCGGACGTAGCCGAATGCGCGGTACTCGGCATCAAGGATGCCATCAAGGGCGAAGTTCCCTGCGGCTTTCTGGTGCTCAAGGCCGGCGTCACCCGCGACCACGCGGATGTGGAAAAAGATGTCGTGGCGCTGGTGCGCGACAAGCTCGGTCCGGTGGCGGCATTCAAGCTCGCGATCACGGTCGGCCGCTTGCCGAAAACCCGCTCCGGCAAAATCCTGCGCGGCACCATCAAGAAGATCGCCGACGGCGAACCCTGGACCATGCCCGCGACCATCGAGGACCCGAGCGTGCTCAACGAAATCGGCGAGGCGCTGAAGGGCAGGGCGTGAGCGCAGGCCGCCCCTCGCGACAAAGGCGACGGAGACATCAACGAAATGCCTTGTTTTCGATGGATTGCCGGGGCAAGCCTGATCGATACTTGGCCCTGATTGCTTTCGGAACCATCGATAGGATTTGAGCATGCGTCTGACCATTTCGGCACCTCTCGTCGCGCTGTTGCTGATTGCGCCGTTGCTCGGGGGCTGCCTGGAGCGGGGACAGCAGACGCTGGTCTCGGGCGGCGACGACGACGATGCGTTCTGCCGCGCCAATAACGTCAAGCCCGGCTCACCCGAATACATCGCCTGCCGCAAGGACCGCGACCTGCTGCGTGACAGGGCCAATGCGCGCGCCGACAGCCGCCAGCGCGACCTCGGCGAATACATGCTGAACAATCCGGTGAGGCCGTGACGTCGGGAGCTGAATCATGGACGAGGAAATCTTCAACACCGGCTTGAGAAAATTTCTCAGAAGGGTCGGCGTCACCTCGCAGCAGGAAATCGAGAGGGCCGTGCGCGCGGCGATCGAAGCCGGCCGCCTGAAAGGCAATGAAAAGCTGTCGGTGAAAATGGTTCTCACGCTCGATGGCGCGGGCCTCACCCACGAGGTCACCGACGAGATCGAACTCGGCTAGGTCAGGCCCACCGCGGACCCGCCAAAGCCTGTGGCGGCGGCGCGGGGCCGTCAGTGCCCGTCAGGTGTGTCCCTGCAGGTAACCCTTCTCCTTGGGGTTCGGCATCACGATCGAGGCGACCAATGCGATGGCGCACATGAAGGTCACGTACCAGAAGAAGTTGGATTCGTTGCCGGTGTCCTTGAACAGCAGCGCGACATATTCGGCGGAGCCGCCGAATACCGCGTTGGCGATCGCATAGGCCAAGCCGACGCTCATGGCCCGTATTTCCGGCGGAAACATTTCCGCTTTCACGAGGCCGCTGATCGAGGTGTAGAACGACACGATGCAGAGCGCCAGCACGATCAGGACATAGGCCGCGTAAGGGTTCTGGACGTCGCCGATCGCGTACATCAGGGGAACCGTAAACACGGTCGCCAATCCGCCGAACAACAGCATCGAGGTCTTCCGTCCGAAGCGGTCGGAAAATGCGCCGAACGGCGGCTGTATCACCATGTAAGTACACAGCACCGCGGTCATCACCACGTTCGCGGTGCGGTCGTTCATGTGCGCGGTGTTGACCAGGTATTTCTGCATGTAGGTGGTGAAGGTGTAGAAGATCAGCGAGCCGCCGGCGGTGTATCCGAGGACGATCAGAAACGGCCGCAAATGGTTCTTGAAGATTTCGCGGAGCGAGCCCGCCTCCTTGCGCGCGCGGTCCTCGGCCGAAGAGGTTTCCGTCAGCGATGAGCGCAGGAACAGGGCGACGACCGCCAGAATGGCCCCGATGAAGAACGGGATGCGCCATCCCCAGGCTCTCAATTCGCCATCGGTGATCGACAGCTGAATGAACAGGATCAAGAGCGAGGCCAGCAACTGTCCGCCGATCAGCGTGACGTATTGGAACGAGGCATAGAAACCGCGCTTTCCGGGCAGCGCGACTTCGCTCATGTAGGTGGCGCTGGTGCCATATTCGCCGCCGACCGAGAGTCCCTGCACCATGCGGGCGAGCAGCAGGAACACAGGCGCGGCCGTCCCGATCGTCGCATAGGTCGGCATCACGGCGATGGCCAGCGAGCCCGCGCACATCATCAGGACCGAGATCATCATCGAGTTCTTGCGGCCATAACGGTCGGCGATAAAGCCGAAGATGTAGCCGCCGATCGGCCGCATCAGGAAGCCGATCGCAAACACGGCCGCGGTCTGCAGCAGCTGGGTTGTCTGATTGCCTTTTGGAAAGAACGACGGCGCAAAATAAAGCGCCGTGAAAGCGTAGGCGTAGAAGTCGAACCATTCGACGAGATTTCCGGAGCAACTGCCGAAAATGGCCCAAATCCGTCGCCGCCGATCTGCGCCAACGTCCAGCAGGGTGGCGTCCACGGTGATCGCGTCGCTGGACATGCAATATTCTCCCTGGACTGCTTGTTGCCGGTTGCGCGGAGCAGTACCCGAGAAAATATCAACCCGCAATGCGCCCAGCTAATATTTCGTCACGGCACGAAACGGATACACCTTATCCCGTGGAGAAGTTCCGCCTCCCGAGCTAAGTAGTTTTGGGCCTACTTTCCCTTGGTGTACGCGCATGGCCGGGAAGGGGTAGCGAGCACGCCAAAAAACATGTCCTGACGTTGTGTAGAAAAGCTCTTCTAGCTAAAACAGCAAAGACAAGTCCTGATTGAGCCAACGGGTGTGCGATTCGATGGCGGAGACTTCAGATGTCGCTTTCGGGCGTGTGCTGGATCCGATGGAGCGGATCTCGGAGACCTTGTTCGGACTGATCATGTCTCTGACCTTCATTTGCAGCCTCGGTATCGCAAGTGCGGGCAACGTCAACATTCGAACGATGCTGATCGGGTCGCTCGGCTGCAACCTGGCCTGGGGCATTGTTGACGGCGGCCTTTTTCTGCTGGCCCGCATCAACGACCGGGGAATCAAGCTGCTGACCCTGCGCGCAGTTCGGCAGGCGCCGGATACTGAAACGGCACGGCGCGTCATTGCCGACGCGCTGCCGACGCCATTGGCGTCGATCATTCCCCCCGAGCAGTTGGAGTTGATGCGGCAAAAATTGCTGCAATCGCCGGAGACGTGCGCGCGCCCGAAGCTGATGAAGCGGGACTGGATCGGCGCACTGGGTCTTTGCTGTGTGAGTTTCCTTTCGACCTTTCCGGTGGTGATTCCCTTTATATTCGTCAGCGACCCCAAATTAGCGTTGCGCGTTTCCTGCGCCGTCGCCATCGTGATGCTGTTCTGCTGTGGCTACGCGTTCGGATATCATAGCGGGCTTAGGCCCTGGGCTGCCGGGCTTTCGATGGTAGCCTTTGGCAGTGCGCTGGTCGCCGTCGCCGTAGCGCTTGGAGGATAATCAGCCGTGCGACAGAAAGGCGCTGCAACGGTTTGGCGGGCAAACGCGAACTCGATTGCCGCGTTGCTCGGGCTGTGGCTGGCACCGATGACTGGCGGTCTGGCGTACGCCGAAAGCCCCGAGGTCAGCGCGGGCGGTGCCATCGGTCTCGGCAATCGCGGCTGGTCCGTTACCGACATGAGCCGCGCGACGCCTGCCAATGAGCTTGATTTCAGCGCCCGCGCGGGCGTGGCATCTGACTACATCTATCGCGGGACGACGCTGTCCGATCACGGGCCCGCGGCCGGGGCGGCCGTTGAAGCGGGGTTCGGCGCTTTCTACGCCGGCGCCACGGTGGCTACCGTCAAGCTGCCGACCCAGCCGGCCGCCGAGTTGACCGCGGCAGGTGGCGTCCGCCAGACCATCGCGAATATCGATTTCGATCTCGGTGCAACCTATTTCGGCTATCCCGGAGAAAAACTTCCCGGCGAGACGCACGGCATCAATTATTGGGAGGCGGCGATCCGAGGCGATCGAAGCATCGGCGAGTCCTTCCGCATCGCCGGCGGCTACGCCTATTCCCCTGACGTCTCGAACACCGGCGCCTGGAGCCAATATGTCGCGGCCGGGTTGGGCTTCAACGTGCCAAGCCATGTGCTTCCGCAGAACCTCGGCGTGTCCTTTTCGACGGCTGCCGGCTATTCCTGGTTCGGCAACCAGGCGCCGCAGCTCGGCGGCTTTCCGTTACCCGCCTATCTCAATTGGCAGGCGGGCGTGACCTTCACTCACAAGAAATTCAACTTCGACCTGCGCTATTTCGGCACCAACCTGTCGAGAGAAAACTGCTTCGTCCTTACCGGCGATCCGAACGCGCGGCCGGGTGGCCGCGTTGATCCCGTCAGCAACCCGGACGGCCTGGCCTCGAGCTGGTGCGGCGCAACGGTCGTCGCCAAGGCCTGGTTTGCGTTTTAATTAGTTGGCTCGCGTTTCGCGCTCGAACCGAGGGTCGCGCGGCAGACCCGGCATTACCGCGACGTCGTCAAAGGCGATCAATCGACGTCGAAAATGCCGTTTTCGCATAGACCGACGATGCGCCAATCCCTTAAGCATCGCGACGATGCGGGCGATCAAGTCGCATTGCTCTCCGCCCTTGCGGTTTGCCGTCTTCACGGAAGCAGAAGGGATCGGTCATGAAATTCACAACAATCGCATTGGCTGCGGCGTTCGCGCTGTCTGGCACCTTCGCATTCGCGCAATCTTCCAACGGAACCGCGGGAGGTGGGACCACGTTGAGCGGAACGGGAACTTCCTCGATGGGGGGTGATACGGCCGGAGCGGTTGGCCGCAACGGCCCCGTCGCAGGCGGCTCCATGGGTGGCGGCACTACCGGAAGCGCTGCCGGCAACCAGCCCTGTGACAACCCGAACGGCTGTCCGAACGGCGCGACCTCACTCAGTGGAACCGGCTCGTCCCAGTTCGGTGGGTCTTCCCCCGGATCCTCCGGCAGGAACTAACGGAGGAAATTTACGAGAGAGGATGCCCTGTGCGTGGAGGGCTAGCCCTGTGGCTGGAGCCGCCGTGCCGAAAACCAGAACAAGCGACGGCGATCCGCAGGACGCCTTCCGGTCGGAAGGGGTGGCGTGGGAGGTGCCGAGTTGACGCATTGCGCGAATCCTGCTCGGCGGGGCGCGATGTGCCAATGCCGGGAGTGTAAAACGCTGTGTCTATACTCTTGCGCTTAACAGATGGGCAGCTATGGGAAACGCCAACTCGGTGTCGTTGGTGTATTCTCTCAACGCTTTTCGGACGTCACTGATCAAAGCTTCGCGCGAAGCATCGTCGGCCTTTGATACCGGGCCAGCCAGCGGCGAGCCCGCCACATAACTTAGAACAAACCGCTCCACCGAGGGAAACCGAACCGTGCCGTTTCGCTGTACAACGGAAACATTCTGAAAACCCGCGACACGCACGAGAGCTTCCAATTCATCGGCACTGGACAACCCGAAAGGTGCGCGCATGATCGTTGCGGCTGCCTGACCAACGTGTCGCTCCAATGCTTCTTCCAGCGCGGCAAAGCCGGGACTTTCATGTATACCGCGCCAAACCATCAGCGCGAGCCTGCCCTCGGTACTGCTAACTCGACGCATTTCGCGCAGGGCTGCGGGCCGGTCGGAGAAGAATTGCAGACCCAATTGGCAGTACACGACGTCGAAGGAGCCGTCCGGGAATGGGAGCTTGTCGGCGCTCGCTTCCTGCCACCGCAGTGATCCTGTCGACGCCACTGACCGAGCGACGCTCAACATTCCGGGATTGAGATCAACCCCTACCGCGATGCCGTTCGGACCGACACGCTTTGCAGCGATCCGCGCCACAATGCCGGTGCCACACGCGACATCGACGACACGGTCGCCGGGGCGGAGTTGGGCGAGTTCGACAAGGATCGGAGCCCACGCTTCAAACACGGCCGGTACGAGCTCACGTTCGTACATCTCCGGCGCACTGCCCGCGACCTGCCACTGTCCTTGCTGCGTCATTTCATGCCTCCCGCAGTCGCCTTCAAGACGTGTTTATTCGCAAACCGGAATTGCGCGAGCATATGTCCTGCGGCACCGTAATTCCATGCAAGCAGGTCCGCCATGGCAAACGTGCCGGTCTGGACGAGTGCCGCCTAGTTCCGGTCGACCCCCGGCTTCGCACTTCCCGCCGGCCCAACTAAATGACGCCGGACTCGGACATCAACTGGACTTATTACAAAATCAAAGGCCCGCGGAGGCCGCTTCGCAATTTCAATCCAGTGGAATAATCCGCATGCTGGCTATACAAGTGCCGACCGGCGCGTATCGATAACGGCGCCATGCGAGGAGGATGCATGACCAGTGTCAAGGGTCCGATCATATCATTTGCGGACCTGCCCTCCATCGAAGCTTATCTGTCTGCACATGAGGGAAGCCAGACCGGCTTCTGGCTTAAGCTCGCCAAAGCCGGCGCGCCGGAAGCAACCATCACCAAGGCGCAGGCAGTCGAAGCCGCGTTATGCCACGGGTGGATCGATGGTCAGCTTGGGAAGTTTGACGAGCATTACTTTCTGGTGCGGATGACGCCGCGGCGAAGCGCGAGCCGATGGTCCGCAATCAATCGGGATACGGCGGAGCGTCTTATTCGCGAAGGGCGCATGCGACCTGCCGGAATGAACGAGGTCCAGAAGGCCAAGGCCGATAATCGCTGGAGCGCGGCGTATGATTCCCAGGGCAAAGCCGAACCTTCGTCCGACTTCCTGGCTGCGCTGGCTGCAAATTCGAAAGCAGAACGGGCGTTTGCGGCGCTCGACCGTGCCAACAGGTACGCCTTCGTCTATCGCGTGAACGATGCCAAGCGCCCCGAAACGCGCAATAGGCGAATTCGCGAGTTTGTAGAAATGCTCGCGCGGGGCGAAACCATCCATCCGACCAAAAGCAAGCGGTCCCCAGTCTGACCAGGCGGCGGAGCAAAGAATGCCGATATGCTCTGCCCGCCCTCCAATCGCCGGTTTGCGCCGGAAGCAGCCTTGATAAGCCTTAATACCAGCCCGCGTGTCTCTGGCCGCGCAATCGAACCAAGGCATCCGCGACCCAACGCCGCTATAGATCAAACGGGTCGCTGTTAGCCAGTGCTCGCCGCTTCCGGTCTGTCTGTCCCAGTCTCGGAAATCCCACCGAACAACGAGACGCGATGTGGCAGAAACCGAAACGATCCGATCTTTGGGCGCGCCCTTTACTGCCTACCTTAATCGGGAAGTCCAGCCTCTCGCAACGGATCGAGCAATGTGTCGAGGTCCTCCTGTCGACGGTAGGCAACGCACGGCTTGTCGGGGAGTGCGGGCGAGCCTCGCCGCCCAGCCTCACCGACCAGGCGCGCATCGGCTCGGCAATGTTCTTGAGCGCTTGTGGACCGATGTCATCAAATGCGACATCGACTTTGGATCGGATTTGACGTTGCGCGTCGTCCGAAATGCATTTTCCAGCGCATCAAAGCGTATCGCGCCCGACTGCGCGAGGGCCGGCTTCCGAAATGGGTCAAACGCGTAGGCTTGGTGCCGACCGCTTCCGGTCTGCCCGCCGTTTCGGACATCCCGCCGCGCTGAACTACGAGACGCGATGTGCCAACAGCCGATATTTTCCTCCGTGCAGAGGGCGCCTCGGTTTGCAGTCTCGTCATCAAGGCGTTTAGCCGGGCACGCGGTGCGGATGCCGAACATACGCCGAAGATTAAATAGGCGGCCGCGAGCCACAGCACGGCATGGGTGAACTGGTGTGCTTTGCATCGAAGCGAATATCACCGGTCCGACCGAGGTCCCGGTGAGGCCCCGAAGAAGCATCGATAGCGGCTGCATCACGCTTCGTCCGGTCAAGTGCCGATCGGTAGCGTGGCCCATGGTCAAAACATGGCAAATGGGTAAAGATTGAATGCCGTTCGTGGCGGTGGTCGAAAAACCGTCGGCCCGGCACTCGGTTTTGGGGGGACGATGATTCACTGGATCGAGTCGCAGTCGATTTCTGCCATCATCGGAATCGTGTTCTCCCTCTGTTATGCGTTTGCAGCAATCGTATTCGGCTTCGCGACTGCATTGTCGCGCCGGCCTATAGCGGAGCAATTGAAAGCGATTTCGCCGGTCACGTTGACTCCGCTTGCGGTCATTCTCGGATTGCTCATTGTTTTTCTCGCCGCGCGGGTCTGGGAAAATGTTGGCCGCGCCAACGAATATATCGGGCTGGAGGCGGGCGCGTTGAGCAGGGTCATGCTGCTTGCGAATGCGCTGCCCCCGGAAGTTCGGACCAAGGTGCAGACAGCGATAGTGCAACACGTGGATTTCGTGCTGACGCAGGATTGGCCGCAGATGGCCTCTTTGCGGGCAAGCCAGCGAACGGAGCCGGTCGGCCTGACAAATGCAATGGCCGCGCTTTTTTCATTTACACCGACCCAGTCCGATCAAGTGCTGGCGCAACAGCGGGCAGTTGCCGCGGTTGAACAAGCATTTGAGGTCAGGCGAAACAGAATTCGGCTGAGCCAGGTGGAAATCGCCTCGGTTCAATGGATCGTCATATTTATTCTGGCTATTCTGATCATTACCACGACGGCGATGATCCATATGGGCAAGCCTGCGGCAATGGCCGCGACCCTATTCATATTTTCGACCGCGGTCGCCTCCTGCATCGTTCTTTTGATGGAAAACGATCGACCGTTCGCGACCGGAGGAATTACCCTCAGTCCCGCGGCGTTTCGCGATGTCGTCGCGAACTGACTGAGGTTCGTCCGCGGGACAGGCCGTGATGGAGAAAAGCGCGGCAACGCCGCGCGCCTCGAACCATGGCCGCGCCGACAGTGTCGGGCGGCGCTTGGATGCGGGCTGAAAGTGCCGGACTACTCTTCGTCCTGCTTCTTGCCGCCGATGGTCTTCAGCTTGGCGAACACGGCGTCGACGTTGAGGTCGTCGCGCTGTTTTTCGGACGGCTCGAACTCCGGCTCCTTGCGGGTGGTCTCGGAGGCCGGCAGCAGGGTCGCGCCACCGTAGGCGGCATCAACCGGCTTCTCCTTGGCGGCGCGCTGCACCTCGAAATCAAGCTCGATCTGCGAGGTCAGGCCGAGCGTCACCGGGTCCATCGGGGTCAGCGTCGAGGCATTCCAGTGGGTACGGTCGCGCACGCTGGCGATGGTGGTTTTGGTGGTGCCGACCAGCCGCATGATCTGGGCGTCCTTCAATTCAGGGTGGTTGCGGACCAGCCACAGGATCGCGCTCGGCCGCTCGTGACGGCGCGACACCGGCGTATAGCGCGGGCCCTTCTTCTTGGCGGCGGGCGGCAGCATCACCTTGCTTTCCTCGAGCTTGAGCCGGTAATTCGGATCCTGTTCGCCCTTTTCGATCTCCAGTCGGGTCAACTGCCCGTTGGAAATCGGGTCCATGCCCTTGATCCCCTGGGCGGCATCGCCGTCGGCGATGGCGCGGACTTCGAGCGGGTGCATTTTGGTGAAATCCGCTACCTGATCGAAGGTCAACGCGGTATTATCAACCAGCCACACGGCAGTCGCCTTTGGCATCAGCGGTGCATTGCTCATGGCAAATCTCCTTTGCGCTTCGCCCACCTCTTTTTGGAGGCGAAGCCGTGGTCATCAGCGATGACGGGAATTATGCTTCCTATATAAGCCGGCAGGGGCTAACCGCGCAATGGCTTGTTAAACAGCCTTGACAGCGCCGGAAAGGGGCCCCAAGTCCTTACTGCAATTGACCGTTCCCCGCCCGCCGGCGAGGGGTGATTCGGTCCGAGATCGCTCCTATGCAGGCTAAACCAGCGCTAAAGATCGTGCTTTGCTCGCCACGGGGCTTTTGCGCCGGCGTGGTTCGGGCCATCGACACCGTGGAACGGGCGCTCACCATCTATGGTGCCCCGGTCTATGTCCGCCACGAGATCGTCCATAACCGCTATGTGGTCGACAGCCTCAAGACCAAGGGCGCGATTTTCGTCGAGGAACTCGCGGAAATCCCCGATAATACCAACGCCCCGGTGGTATTTTCAGCCCATGGGGTTCCCAAATCGGTGCCGGCGGATGCCCGGGCCCGCAACTTCTTCTCGCTCGACGCCACATGCCCGCTGGTCACCAAGGTGCACCGCGAGGCGGCGATCCACTTCAAGCGCGGGCGCGAAATCCTGCTGATCGGGCATTCCCATCACCCTGAGGTGGTCGGCACGCTCGGCCAGTTGCCGTCCGGCGCGGTGACGCTGATCGAGACCGCGAACGATGCGGCGACCTTCACCCCGAAGGACCCCGACAACCTGGCCTTTGTGACCCAGACCACGCTGTCGATCGACGATACCGCCGAGATCGTCGCGATGCTGAAGGATCGTTTCCCGAACATCTCGGGGCCGCACAAGGAAGATATCTGTTATGCCACCACCAACCGCCAGCTGGCGGTCAAGAAGGTGGCGCCGGTGGTCGACGCCCTGATCGTGGTCGGCGCGCCGAATTCGTCGAACTCGCAGCGTTTGCGGGAAGTCGCCGAACGCGAGGGCTGCCCGATCGCGGTGCTGGCGCAGCGCGCCGGCGATCTCGACTGGTCGCGCTTCGAAGGCATCAAGAGTCTCGGCATCACCGCCGGCGCCTCGGCGCCGGAAGTGATCGTCGAAGAGATCATGGGTGCGTTTGCCGAACGCTATGAATTGCATGTGGAGACGGTCTCGGCCGCGGAAGAAAACGAGTTCTTCCCGTTGCCGCGCTCGCTGCGGCCCGACGCAGCCGAGTAACCGCGATGGCGGTTTACACCGATGTCGCCGCCGATGAGCTTGCGGAATTCCTCAAGCGTTACGACATCGGCGAATTGCTGTCCTACAAGGGTATCGCCGAAGGCGTCGAGAATTCCAATTTCCTGCTGCACACCACGGCGGGTTCGTTCATCCTGACGCTGTATGAAAAGCGCGTCGCCAAGGGCGACCTGCCATTCTTCCTCGGCCTGATGACGCACCTTGCCGCGCACGGCATCAATTGTCCGCAGCCGCTGCAGACCCAAAACGGCGAAGCCTTGGGCGTGTTGGCGGGGCGGCCCGCCGCGATCATCAATTTCCTGGAAGGCATCTGGCCGCGCAAGCCCGCCGCCGTTCACTGTGCCGGCGTCGGCCAGGCGCTGGCGAAGATGCATCTGGCGGGGCGCGACTTTACGATGTCGCGCGCCAACGCGCTGTCGGTGTCGGGCTGGCGGCCGTTGTTCGAGCAGGCGGCATCCCGCGCCGACGATGTGCAGCATGGACTGCGCGCCTTCATCGGCGCCGAACTGGAATATCTCGAAGGCGACGTCTGGCCGAAAGACCTGCCGCAGGGCGTGATCCATGCCGATCTGTTTCCGGACAACGTGTTCTTTCTCGAACAGAAGCTGTCCGGCATCATCGACTTCACTTTCGCCTGCAACGACGCGTTCGCCTATGATGTTGCGATCTGCCTCAACGCCTGGTGTTTCGAGAACGACGGCGCACTTAACGTTACCAAGGCACGGGCGTTCCTCCACGCTTATGGCCGCGAGCGCGAATTGACCGAGGCCGAACAGAACGCGTTGCCGCTATTGGCGCGCGGCGCGGCGTTGCGCTTTCTGCTGACGCGCCTCGTCGATTTCCTCAACGTGCCGCCGGGTGCGCTGGTGCAGCCGAAGGACCCGCTGGAATATGCCCGCAAGCTGCGGTTTCAGCAGAATGTGGCGAGCATGCGCGATTACGGCGTTGCTACCTCGGGACTGATGGCGTGAGCGTGCCGCCCTCGGTCGTGATTCACACCGACGGCGCCTGCTCGGGCAATCCCGGGCCGGGCGGCTGGGGCGCGATCCTCAAATTCGGCGATGTCGAAAAGGAATTGAAAGGCGGCGAGCCGCACACCACCAACAACCGCATGGAATTGATGGCGGCGATATCGGCACTGGAGGCGCTCAAGAAGCCCTGCACGGTCGATATCACCACCGACAGCCAGTATGTGCGCCAGGGCATCACCGGCTGGATCCACGGCTGGAAGAAGAACGGCTGGCGTACCGCCGACAAGAAGCCGGTCAAGAACGTCGATCTCTGGCAGCGGCTGGACGCCGCGCTCAAGCCGCATCAGGTGCGATGGCACTGGATCAAGGGCCACGCCGGCCATGACGAGAACGAGCGCGCCGACCAACTGGCGCGTGACGGCGTTGCCATGGCGCGATTGAAGCAGACGTAGGCCGCCGGAGCGGGCGCCGCCGGGCTCAGGCCCTCCGGTCGCCGGAACGAGCCGATGCGTTACCGAGCAACAGCTTGCCCGCGCTGCCGTAAATCCGTCGGTTGACGGCGGCATGCTGGGCCACGACATGCAGGTCGCGCAGGCGCCGTTGCAGCGGCGAGGTATCGTAGAGCGCGCTGCCGCCGCCGAGCCTGAAGCACTCGTCCGCGACGCGAACGCAGGTTGCGGTGACCCAGGCTGCGGTCTGTGAGCCCTGCGCGAGCAGGGTTTCGTCCTTCAACGTTCCGGCAAGCGCGTGACGCCAATGGCTTTCGATCTGGGCAGCCGCATAGGCGCGAGCCGCCCGGAGGTCAGCTTCGATCCGGCCGAGTTCATGCTGGAATGTTTCCAGATCCCGCATCGGCGCAGTGGTCCGCTGCTGTTGCCGCCCCGTATTGGCAAGCTGGACCAGTTCGTCCAGCGCGCCCGCGGCCACGCCCGTCGCCACGGGAAGGTGAACCAGCGGAATAAACTGCGGCACGGTCTGGTAGAGCGGTCCGGGCAGGCACGCCTCGCTGGCGCCGAGATCGAAAAACCGGTCTGCCGGGATCAGCTTGTCCGTGAGAGAGACGTGATGGCTCCCGGTGCCCTTGAGGCCCATGACGTACCAGGTGTCCTCGATTTGCCATTCGCTCGCCGGCAGCGCGAACACGCGCGTCAGCGGCGGTCCGTCTTCGCCCGCGGGTCCGGGGAGGGGTTTGCCGTTCCTGGACATGATGCAGAGCCCGAACATCCAGTCGGCATGCTGGCAGCCGCTGGCAAACGGCCAGCGTCCGGTGACTCGCCAACCGCCATCCGCCGCTTCGGCGGTTCCTGTCGGCTGGACCGAGCCCGCAAAGATGACGTCGGGACCTTTCGCGTACATGAGTTCGTAGATTTCTCGCGGAACGAGCGGCGCATAGATTGCAGAACCCATCCCGATCATGGTGATCCAGCCGATCGAACCGTCGATCCTGCAGAGCGCTTCCATGATCCCGATCGCCGTCGGCATATCGAGCTCGAGCCCGCCGTGGCTTCGCGGAACGAGCGCGCGGAAAATGCCGATCGATCGCAACTTTTCCACCAGGTCGAGCGGGATACGGCGCCCGGCTTCGATCTCTGCGGCCCGCGCCGTGATTTCCGGCGCTAGCGCCTGAATATCGGCGAGTATGCGGTTGGCTGCATTTGTCGCGAGCGCGGCCTTCGCGGGAGAATTTTCACCGTCCGGATGTTGCGGTCGATCAAAAGCAACGCTCGTGGAGTTCATATGCCAGCTCATCCTTTCCCGGGGAACGATCGACTATCGCCTGGAAATGGGTTGCGAGTGCGTTC
Source organism: uncultured Alphaproteobacteria bacterium (assembly GCA_963756215.1). Lineage (GTDB taxonomy): Bacteria > Pseudomonadota > Alphaproteobacteria > Rhizobiales > Xanthobacteraceae > Bradyrhizobium. The sequence goes on from CAVWMY010000013.1 coordinate 1,054,347, forward strand.
CGCGCGGTCACTTCGACGCGACGGCGGGCGCTGCATTCGTCACGATCAGGATAGAACCGCCGCGATGCAGCCTCCGGACGGAACTGCCCGAGCTGACGCATCATGCAGCGATCGCGCGCTGCGGGTTCGCATGTCAGCCGGCCAGCAATACTTTGCCCGCGTTTCCGTGGTTGCGTTCGTGGACCATGGCGTGTTGGGCCAGGGCGTGAATGTCGCGCAGCCGCCGTTGCAGCGGCGAGCTCTCGTAGAGCGCGCTGCCGCCGCCGAGCCGGAAGCACTCATCCACGACACCGACGCAGGTTGCCGTAACCCAGGTGGCCGTTTGGGCAGCCTGCGTGAAGAGCGCGTCAACCCCCAGCGTTTCGGCGAGGGCGTGGCGCCAATGGCTTTTGGTCTGGGCTTCCGTATACGCGCGCGCCGCCTTGAATTCGGCTTCGATCCGGCCGAGTGCTTGCTGGAATAGTTCGGAATCCCGCATCGGCACCGGCGAGCGGTGTTGCTGCCGTCCGGTATTGGCAAGCGCGACCAGTTCGTCCAGCGTGCCTTCGCAAACACCTAACGCGGCGGCGCAATGCATCAGCGGGATGAAATGCCGTGCGGCCTGGTAGAGCGGTCCCGGTATGCACGACGTACCGTCAATGAGGTCGAAGAAATGAGCCTCCGGTACCACCTTGTTCTCAAGCCTGATGTGATGGCTCCCGCTGCCCCTCAGTCCCGCGACATACCAGGTGTCCTCGATGTGCCAGTCGCCAGCCGGTAACATCACGCCTCGAATCATCGGCGGTCCGCCCATCGGCTCGGAGAGGGGCTTTCCATCCCTGGACATGACACAGAGTCCGAACATCCAGTCAGCGTGCTGGCAGCCGCTGGCGAACGGCCATCGGCCGCTGACCCGCCAACCGCCTTCAACCGCTTCGGCCGTTCCCACAGGTTGTGCCGAACCGACAATGATCACGTCGGGACCATCGCGGTAGATCCGTTCGAAGACTTCTCGCGGCAGCCTCGGCGCGAATGTCGAGCATCCCATCGCGATTACGCTGACCCAGCCGACCGAACCTTCAATGCTGCAGATTGCTTCCATGATCTCGAGCGCCGCCGACATTTCAAGTTCGAGGCCGCCATGACTTCGAGGCACGAGTGAACGGAATATCCCAATCGACCGCAGCTTGCGCACCAGATCGAACGGGACCTGGCGGCCGGCTTCGATTTCCGCGACCCGTCGCGTGATTTCCGGAGCCAACGCCCGGACGTCGGCAAGTATGCGATCGGTTACATTTGTCATGAGCTTGGCATCTGCAGGGGATTTCCTGGCGGGATCGAAGGCAATGCCCGCCGAAGTAACGCTCGTCAGAGTCATGGCCGGCCTCTTGTGAACGATCATTCTGCGAACGATCGTTCAAGAATAAGCGGCAATTGCGTTCGGTCGGATCACTTCGATGCGATGTGAGCGTCACATTCATGACAATCAGGAAAAGCAGAAAAGCAATCGTCGATCACGGTCGTTGCATGTTTTCAGCTGGTTTGGGTGGCGCAGCTTTTATGTTTTGATGTGGCGGCCGGTTCGCTCGCGTCAGCGCACGGATAAAGTCAAATATCTCGATAGGCGGATGGAGAGCAAAACATGATGCTTGCGACCAAGCGGATTTCCGTCGCACCCGACGTTACGGCGCCGGATGGATCGGAAGTTCGGGTGCTGTGCGGGACGGATCGCGGCGGCATGGCGCTATTTACTTTGCCGGCGAAAGCGGTGTCGAAGGCGATCGTGCACCGGACGGTAGACGAAGTCTGGTACTGCGTTTCGGGGCGCGGGCAGATGTGGCGAAAGTTGAATAATGAGGAGGTGATCGATGATGTGGAAGCGGGGATTTCGGTCACGCTTCCCGTCGGCACGCATTTTCAATTTCGCGCCGGTGATGCCGAACCACTGGTGATTGTCGGGACGACCATGCCGCCGTGGCCCGGCATGGATGAGGCGATTTTTGTCGACGGCATCTGGGAGGCGGCGGCATGATCGCGCGCATAGTCCCTCCATCGAACAAGGTCGTCATGACCGCGAGGTCGTGACGACCTTCAATGAGGCGACGGCTGTTCGCTCAGAGCTGGCCGAGCAGCGTATCGCCGCCGGAAACTTCGACTTTGCCCGGCGCGGGCTCGAGGTTCAGCTTTTTCACGACGCCATCTTCGACCAGCATCGAGTAGCGCTTGGAGCGGATGCCAAGCCCGTTGCCCGACGCATCGAGTTCCATGCCGATCGCCTTGGTGAATTCGGCATTGCCGTCGGCCAGGAACGTCGCCTCGTCGCGCTGGTCGGTGTCGCGCTTCCACGCGTTCATGACGAAGGCATCGTTGACCGAAACAATTGCGATCGTGTTCACGCCCTTGCCCTTGATGGCATAAGCGTTCAGGAAAATGCTCGGCAGGTGCATCTTGTGGCAGGTGCCGGTATAGGCGCCAGGCACCGCGAACAACGCGACCTTCTTGCCCTTGAAGATATCGTCCGTTGTTTTGACCTGCGGGCCCTCCGCCGTCATCACGCGAAACTTGGCTTCAGGCAGCTTGTCGCCAACTTTGATGGTCATCGTCAATTCTCCTTGCAATGTGCTGAAGTGTCTTAAACCGGGCTCGCCGCGCGCGCAATGTTCAGCGCAGCGCGGATGGAGTTGGCTCGCATATTCACCGTACCGTCATGGCGAATCCCAGGCTGCGGTATCTCCGTGGCGTTCCGAAGAAGGAAGGATTGATTGCCGTCGATGCCTCGGGGCGGTGGACCGGCAGCGCAAACGGCGCTGCCGGGAGAGCGCTTTCAACACGGCTATGGCCGATTTAAGCCGCTGCCTTTTTCTGTTCGCGTAGTTCGCGGCGCAGGATTTTTCCGACGTTGGTCTTCGGCAGGTCGGTTCGAAACTCGATCTGCTTCGGGACCTTGTAATTGGTGAGCTGCGTGCCGCAGAACTTGATGACGTCCTCGGCGGTCAGGTTGGGGTCTTTCCTGACCACAAACGCCTTCACGGCTTCGCCCGACCGCGCATCCGATACGCCGATCACGGCGCATTCCAGCACCCCGGGGTGACTGGCAATGACGTCCTCGATCTCGTTCGGATAAACGTTGAAGCCCGATACCAGGATCATATCCTTCTTGCGATCGACGATCTTGGTGTAACCGTCTGGCGTCATCACGCCGATATCGCCGGTGCGGAAGTAACCGTCGGCGGTCATCACCTTGGCGGTCTCGTCGGGCCGATTCCAATAGCCGGCCATCACCTGCGGACCCTTGGCGCAGATTTCGCCGGCCTCGCCGAGCGGCAGTTCGTTGCCGTCATCATCTCGGATCGAGAGATACGTCGAGGGCACGGGAATGCCGATCGAGCCGGAGAACCTGTCGGTATCCGCGGGGTTGCAGGTCAGCGTCGGCGAGGTCTCGGAAAGGCCGTAGCCTTCCGACAGCGCGCAGCCGGTTACCTTCAGCCAGGCTTCGGCGACCGCCTTCTGTGTGGCCATGCCGCCGCCGAAAGAGGTCTTCAGCTTGGAGAAGTCGACCTTGTCGAAACCGGGTGTATGCAGCAGGCCGTTGTAGAGCGTGTTGACCGCCGGGAAGCTGTTGACCTGGTATTTCATCAGCTCCTTGATGAAGCCCTGCATGTCGCGCGGGTTGGGGATCAGAAGGTTGACGCCGCCCGCACGCATCGCCAGCAGGAAACACGCGGTCAATGCGAAGATGTGATAGAGCGGCAGCGCGCAGACGATGAACAATTGATCGACATGCGGCGGCTTTTTTAGCGCCGGTTGCAGCCAGGCATCGTTCTGCAGCACGTTGGCGAGGATGTTGCGATGAAGCAGCATTGCGCCCTTGGAGACGCCGGTGGTACCGCCGGTGTATTGAAGGAAGGCGACGTCGTCGGGCGCGATCTTCGGCTTGTCGAGCTTTATGTTACGGCCGGCCACGACCGCGTCGTTGAAGGCAACGGCATCGGGAAGCGAATAGGGCGGCACCATTTTCTTCACCTTGCGCACCACAAGGTTGACGATCATGCCCTTCAAGCCGAGGAGGTCGCCCATGCTGCCGACGATGACATGCTTCACGGAGGTCTTCGCGATCACCTGTTGCACGGTGGTGGCGAAGTTCTCCAGCACGATGATCGCCTCGGCGCCGGAATCCTTGAGCTGGTGCTCGAGCTCGCGCGGCGTGTACAGCGGGTTGACGTTCACGACGGCGTAGCCTGCGCGAAGCACGGCGGCGGTGGATATCGGATATTGCAACACGTTCGGCATCATCAGGGCCACCCGGGCGCCCTTTTGGAGGCCTTTGCTCTGCAGATAGGCGGCGAGCGCCAGCGACATCTCGTCCAGATCGCGATAGCTGATCGACTTGTCCATGCAGATGAAGGCCTTGCGGTCGCGAAACTTCGCAAAGCTTTCTTCCAGCAACTCGACGAGTGAAGTGTATTGCGTGACATCGATCTCGGCGGGCACGCCAGCCGGATATTGCTTGAGCCAGATCCGCTCCATCTCATTCCCCTCCGGTTTTGCTTTCCCGTTTGTTGCGACGGGCCGCTTTGTTTTGGGTAGTATTGAGCAATGAAGCCACCGATGGCAAGCGGCGACCATTACCGGCGCCTAGTCGGCCAGTTGCGCACCGTCGATCCGGGCTGGAAGTGACCACGGCCCTGCGCTAGCCGGCGGGCTTGGCGTCGCCGGTGTTCTTGGGAGAGGGTTTGGCGGGTGGCTTCGCCGCAGCCTTCGGCTTCGCCGGTTTAGCCGCAGGCTGGTTGGCATTTGCGGCGGTCTTGTCCGCGGATTTCGGCGCGGCGTCCGGCTTGGCGTTGGCATGCCGGACCACGGCCGGCTTGGCCGTCGTTTCGGACTTGGCGCTCTTCGAGTCCTTGTCCTTGCCGGTATTTTTGGCGTCGGTCTTAACGTCCGTCTTGGCATCGGAAGAACTGTCCGGCTTCTTCGCCGCCAGCCGTGCCTTCTTGGTCTTCGGATGTGCGACCTGCTTGTCGGAATCGGCGGACACCGCGGCAATCAAAGCCGCACCGGTCTTGGTCGGGCCGGTATAGACCGGAATCGGCTCGGACGGGGCGGCCGGCAGCGCAATCATTTCGGACGGCTTCAGGGTCGGTGGCTGTAATCCCGCAGCGAAAAACGTGAGCGCGGTCTCACCCGTACCGGAAGACCCGCCGCTGGCGATGCTGTCCTCGTCTTCGTCGCTGGCCGGTCTGTGCTTGCCGCTGCACATCTCGTCGCGCAGGTTTGGTGGCGAGGCATCGACCGGGACCAGGTTGTTGACCGAGCCGAGCGAGGGACGCAGCCACGACATGTTGTTGCCGGCGAAGCCCCGATCGAGCAGTTGCGCGGCCCTGACCGCGCGCATGCGGCCCGAGGACGCGCCGAGTACCACCGCGATCAGCCGCTTGCCGTCACGCGTGGCAGAGCCGACCAGGTTGTAGCCGGAAGCGCAGATAAACCCGGTCTTGAAACCATCGGCGCCCGGGTAGCGTCCGATCAGCTTATTGAAGTTTTGCGTGACCCTGCGGCCGAACCGGATCGAGGGAATGTGGACGAAATATTCGTATTCCGGCAGGTCGCGAATGATCGCGCGGGCGAGTATCGCCAGGTCCCGCGCCGAGGTGATCTGGCCGTCGGCGGGCAGGCCGTTGGGGTTTACGTAGCTCGTCTGCGTCATGCCGAGCCGCTGCGCCGCGGCGTTCATTTGGGCCGAGAACCCGTCGATCGAGCCACCGATGCCTTCGGCGAGCACCACGGCCATGTCGTTGGCCGACTTCACCATCATCATCTTCAGCGCGTTGTCGACCGTGACCTGTGTGCCCGGACGGAAGCCCATCTTGGAGGGCGATTGCGAGGCCGCGGTGGGCGATACGCTCAGCAGCGTATCGAGCGAAACGCGCCCTTCCTTGACCGCGGTGAGGGTGACATAGGCCGTCATCATCTTCGACAGCGACGCCGGATACCACGGCACGGTGGCGTTGTCGGCCTGCAGCACCTTTCCGGTATCGGCCTCGACCAGCAACAACGCTTCGGCATGGGCGAGGCGAGGGGTAACCAAGGCGAGCGCCGCGACGATGGCGATCCAGTTCAACGATGGTTTACGAAACTGCGGACGAAGAAAATGCACGATCCGATTCCGGTCCTTTGAGACCCGCCCCTGCAACAGGGGGCGTGGCGCGTGACGTTCAAGTTTCAAGCGTGCGGTCTTCGGGCGTATCTTGCGCCACCGCCCGCGGTGGCAGCGAACCTATACCGGCTTGCGGTTTGGGAATAGAGCTTGTGTGACCAAATCGTGGACGAATTAGGTCGGATTCCGTCCTCACTCAACCTTGACCGTCACGCCCTCCGCAATTTCGGTACCGACGCTTCGCGCATTTTCCTGAACCATGAACTGGGCTTTCGCGAGTTCGGCGAAGCGGCCTCCTTTTGCCACAAGTTCATCAAAAGTTCCGCTTTCGATCACGCGGCCGCCGTCGAACAACAGGATCCGTGTGGCATTGCGAATGGTCGAAAGTCGGTGCGCGATCACAAAGGTGGTGCGGCCCTTCATCACCTCGTCGAGCGCGGCGTTAACCCTGGCCTCGGTCACGGCGTCCAGTGCACTGGTCGCTTCATCGAGGATCAGGATCGGAGGGTCTTTCAACAATGCCCGTGCGATCGACAGTCGCTGGCGCTCGCCGCCCGACAACATGCGCCCGCGTTCGCCGACATTGGTTTCGAACTTCAGCTCGCTGCGTTCGATGAAGTCCAGCGCCTGGGCGCGCGCCGCGGCGATCCGCATATCCTCTTCGGTGGCGTCGGGTTTGCCGACGCGCAGATTGTCCGCAATCGAGCGGTTGAACAACAATGCTTCCTGAAACACGACGCCGATATTGCGCCGTAACGCCGTCAGCGTCAGGCCGCGGACGTCCATGCCGTCGATCTTGATGATGCCGGATTGCGGATCGAAGGCCCGATGCAACAGCGCGATGGCAGTCGATTTGCCGGCGCCGGTCGGGCCGACCAGCGCGATGGTCTGGCCCGGCAGCGCGGTGAAGGAAAGGTCCTCGACCGCGGGTCGCTTGCCGTCATATGAAAAAGAGACGTCGTTGAACTCGATAAGACCTGCGAGCCGGCCGGTATCGATCGCGTCCGGCCGGTCGCGTACCGTAGGCACGGCGTCGAGCACGTTGAAGAACTCCTGCAGGCGCGGCGCTTCCATGAACACGCTGTTGATGAAGCTCACCACCTGCTCGAGTTTCTGGATCAGCATGGTGGCGAAACTCACGAACATCACGATCTCGCCGACGGTGGTCAGTCCCCGCTGGTGCAGCGCAATGCCGACCGTGAATATCGCCAGCACCGTGATGGTGGTCGACGCGCGCGTGATGACGGTGACCAGCGCCCACCACGACAACACCGGCATCTGCACCGCCAACAACTTATCGGCGACAAAGCGCAGCCCCTGCACCTCGGCATCGATGCGCACGAAGCTTTGCACGAGGGCGACATTGCCGAGCGCGTCGGAGGCGCGCGCCGAGAGGTCGGTGTAATGCGCCTCGACCTCGCTCTGCATGCCGTAGGTCTTGCGGACCACCAGCGTGGTCAGCACCGTGAACACGACGCAGAGGATGAAAAGCAGAATGGCGAGCCGCCAATTGATGTAAAAAGCCAGCGGCAACAACACGACCAGCGACATGATCGCGGCGAAATGCTCTCGAAAGAATCCGAGCCACAGCCGCCATAGCGAATCCGTGCCGTTCAGCATCACCTTCATCAACCGGCCGGAATGGGTGCCGGTGTGGAAGGTCAGCGGCAGCTGCATGATGTGCTCGAAATAATTCGTCAGCACCGCCTGGCGCTGGCGGTGCGCCAGCCGGTCGGCGTGCAGCGCGACGGCGGCGCTGCACAGGATGGTGAACAGGCCGAACGCCGCCCATGCCGCCAGCAATTGCCATGCCGACGATGACGCAATCGGACCCGTCGTCGGCTGGCCGGAGAGGACGTCGACGATGCGGCCGAACAGCACGGGTTCGGCGAACTGCGCCCCGGCAAGCAGCAGGTTGGCGCCGGCAAGTATCCAGCCAAGCCGCGCCTCTTTGCCCAGCAGATCGAGGACGCGCGTGTAAAGGCGAAGAAGCGACATGAAACGAATGCTCGGACCAAGGCGGGAAATGGCGGCGGGAGCATGGTCCGGAAAAGCGGGCGCCACAAGCTCGGAAACCCGCGCGGATTGCTGCGGCTGTTTGCAAGGCGTTAATGCTGCCATCACACTTTCGTTGGGAAATCCCGTGAAGTTCGGTGCAGCGAACCCCAACAGTGGCCTGGCGCCGGAGCGGTGGCGCTGCCCCGATCACGCGCAACCGATCGGTGGAAGGGAGTGGGCCATCGGTGCTGACCGCCCGGCGCCGGCCGTTCGGCTTGTGTTCTCTGAGGAACCCAACGTGAACCGGCTGATTGATCGCGACGGCCTGCGAGGGCAGCGCGACGTCCGTGCGATCAGTCGGGTTCGGCGGCACGCCGCACATCTGATTGCCGGCCGAGGCGGCGCGAAGAGTTTTTGTGGCAAAAGCGTGGCGAAAAAGGGCTGCGCCGTTAACACGCTAGCCATCAGTTTGGAGTAGTTTGAATCTCATGAGTGATTCGCTCGAACGGCTTTATTCGGCGGTGATCGCCGCCAAGGATCTCGATCCGGCGGTGTCGCGCACGGCGCGGCTGTTTCAGCGCGGCCCGGCCAAGATGGCCAAGAAGCTCGCCGAAGAAGCCATTGAAGTCGTGATCGATGCGGTCAGCGGCAAGCCGGATGCGGTGATCCGCGAGAGCGCCGACCTGCTTTATAATCTCACGGTGCTATGGGCGTCGGCCGGCGTGCAGCCCGACGATGTCTGGCGGGAAATGGAACGGCGCGAGCATCTGCTCGGGATTGCCGAGAAGTTACCGAAGTCGACTGTAAAACTGGCAAAGGCGCCGCCGGCCAGGATAGCCCGGCGACCAATTGTCGCGATTGAGAGCCGCGGCTTACGCAAGCGACACTAGAGCGTGATGACTTTGTCGTCGGGGCCTCTCTGCCGCTCTATCCCGTTATTTTGAGCATGGACTTGCCGGATAACCGGTATTCACGGTTCCGGCGGGTCTTTTAGCCGTCGCGAATTTCGCGACTCCCGCCATGGACAAATCCGTCCCGTGGTGGTTCATCGCGCCATGCTCAGACGGATCTATGATTGGTGCATCGACGCCGCCCACAAACCTTACGCGCTTTGGATTCTCGGAGCCGTCGCGTTCGCCGAAAGTTCTTTCTTCCCGGTGCCGCCCGATATCATGTTGCTGCCGATGTCGCTGGCGCAGCCGCGGCGGGCCTGGTTGTTCGCCGCGGTATGCACGGCGGCTTCCGTGGCGGGCGGCGTGCTGGGGTACGCGATCGGCGCCGTTCTCTATGACTCGATCGGTCATTGGCTGATCGAGCTCTATGGCCTCAGCGGCAAGGTCGAGGCGTTTCGCGCCTCCTATGCGCAATGGGGCGCGGTGATCATCCTGCTCAAGGGTCTGACCCCGATCCCTTACAAGCTTGTGACGATCACCTCGGGATTTGCCGGCTACAACATCTGGCTGTTCATCCTGTGCTCGATCGTCGCCCGCGGCGGCCGGTTCTTCATCGTTGCGATCCTACTCAACCGGTACGGAGATTCCATTCGAGCCGAACTCGAAAAACGGTTGAGCCTGTGGGTCGCCATCGGGGCCGCCGTTCTGGTCCTCGGGTTTTATATCGCGTACCGATTGGTCTAGCGCGAAGTGCTTTGCCGACCGGCAACTTCGGGCTAACTTCGATTGATGCTCGATCGGTCCGGCCATCTCTCCGCGCACGCCAGGATGCACGTCACGCCCACGACCATGGCGGTGTTGGCCCTGGCGATGGCGGCCGGCGCGGCATGGTCCCAGACGGTATCGCCGCCATCGACCACGGCACCGCTTCAGCAGGCGGTGCCAGGCCAGCCGGCAACTCCGCAGGCAACGCCCGCGCCGCCGACCATTGCGCCGATGCGGGAAGAAAATCCGGGGCTGATCAACGAGATCGGCAGGATGTTCGACAAGCTGCCGACGCTGAAAAGCACCGGTCAGAGCATCGATGAGTTAAACACCCGCGCCAAGGACGCGGCCAGGGACGCCACGGACACGCTGTCGCGCCTCGCCCAGCCTTCGCTGGTGACAGGGCGCATGATCTGCCTCGCGTCGGTCAACGGCGCGCCGGACTGCAAGGCGGCCTCCGACCGATTATGCCGGACCAAGGCGTTCAAGGAAGGCAACAGCCTCACCACCGATTCGGCGGAAACCTGCTCGCCCAAGGTGCTTATTCCAGGTCGCGCGCGAAAGCCGGACGACTGCCGCACCGACACCTACGTCACCCGCGCGCTGTGCCAGTAACGCCGAAATCGACCAGGCGAGGATGGTGATTGCCTTGATGGGATGATGTCTGGCATCCTTAGCGCGATACGCTGCCTCGCCCCGCATGATCGGAGGGATTTTTTCGAATGGCCATGCCTGCCTTGTTCAAGGGCCGTCTGTCGCTTCCTGTGATTGGTGCGCCGCTCTTCATCATTTCAGTACCCGATCTCGTCATCGCGCAATGCAAGGCCGGTGTCGTCGGCGCATTTCCGGCACTGAACGCCCGGCCGCCGGCCCTGCTCGACGAGTGGCTGGCGCGGATCAAGCAAGAACTCGCCGCGCACGACAAGGCACATCCCGAGCGGCCGTCGGCGCCGTTCGCAGTCAATCAGATCGTGCACCGTTCCAACAACCGACTCGATGCCGACCTTGCGCTTTGCGAGAAGCACAAGGTGCCCATGATCATCACCTCGCTCGGAGCGCGCGAGGATCTCAACCAGGCCGCGCATGGCTGGGGCGGCATCGTGTTTCACGATGTCATCAACCAGAAGTTCGCGCACAAGGCGGTGGAGAAGGGGGCCGACGGACTGATCCTGGTCTCGGCCGGGGCCGGTGGCCATGCCGGCGAACTATCGCCGTTCGCCTTCGTGGCGGAAACCCGGCAGTGGTTCGATGGACCGATCGCGCTTTCGGGAGCGATCGGCAACGGCCGTGCGATCCGAGCGGCGCGGCTGCTCGGCGCCGACTTTGCCTATATCGGTTCGGCCTTTATCGCCACCACCGAGGCCAATGCCGTCGAAGGCTACAAGCAGATGATCACCGCCTCCGGCGCGGAGGATATCGTCTATTCCAACCTGTTCACCGGCGTGCACGGCAATTATTTGAAGCCGTCGATCGTCGCGGCCGGAATGGACCCGGACAACCTTCCGGAATCCGACGCATCCAAGATGAGTTTCGGCACCGACGCCTCGGGCGAGCGTGCCAAGCCGAAGGCCTGGAAGGAAATCTGGGGCAGCGGGCAGGGCGTCGGCAGCGTCGGCAAGATCCTGCCGGCGGCCGAATTGATCGCGCGGTTCAAACGGGAATATGCCGAAGCGGTCGATCCGGCACTGTAGTTTCCGGCTTCTTGAGGCGGCGATACGATTCGGCTGCCCTCTGCAACCGTTTTGTAACGGCCGGCAACCGATCGCGCCGGTGATCTAAAAGTAACGTCTATTATGAAACTGTTCATGTTTTATGTCGGCGGCAGTTGCGGCAATTCGAACGTCGAATTGCACGACGTGCGGTTTTCGATCGGGGAAACGCCCGAGGATTGTTACGACGATCTGCGCAAGCAATGGTGGGGCGATCCGAACAGCCTGCATCTTGATTGCTGGGGCGAAGTCAATCAGGCCGACGGCTGCGACGTCACGCTGACGACGGACGCTCCGCATGCCGGCCAGGACAAGTTGTTCTTTGTCAATCTCGGCGGATACGATCCCGGCGAATTCAGCGAGTTGCACAGGAACGTTCTGCTGGTGGCGCCCGACGGGAAGGCCGCGAAGGCAAAGGCGCTTGCCCAGATCGAGGGCTGGTCGTCGCCTCACAGGGACAAGCTGTTCGAGGTGGAGACCGCCGTCGACCTCACCGCATCGATGCAGCGCTATGGATTATCCCTGCGGCTGACCAAGGCTGAGGTCGAGAAGCCCTTTACCTTCGTTTGCAGATATCTGCCGATCGCATGAGCGCATTGGGGCAGCGCCGAGGGTTTCGGGATCGCCCTCGGCTTGTCGCGAGGGAAAACCGGTTTCCGCCCGCCGAGTCCTCGCCCGAGCGCGGAGTTTTCGCGATCATGCCCTGGCCGCGGACCGGCCGGCCTTGTCCAACTCCGTGAGCTCGGCATCGGAAAGGTCGATCCCGGCAGCGGCCACGTTTTCCTCGAGATGCTTCACCTTGGACGTGCCGGGAATGGGAAGCATGACGGGACTGCGCTTTAGCATCCATGCCAACGCGATCTGGCTCGGCGAAGCACCATGCTTCCTGGTGATCCCGTCGAGCAGCGAACCGGGTTTGGCCAGATTGCCCGATGCAAGCGGAAACCAGGGAATGAACCCGATACCGTGCTTTTCGCAATAGGCCAGGACGTCCTCGCTGCCGCGATCGACGAGATTGTATCGGTTTTGCACGGCCGCCACCTTGAACACCCTGGACGCCGCCTCGATGTCCTTCACCGAGACTTGGCTCAGGCCAGCGTGCTCGATGATTTTATCGTCCAGCAGCAATTTGATCGCGTCAAACTGCTCGGCGGCGGGCACCTTCGGATCGATCCGGTGCAACTGCCAAAGTCCGATCCGCTGAAGTCCGAGCATTTTGAGGCTCTTGCGCGCCTGCTTGATCAGATAATCCGGCCGGCCGTTCTCCACCCAGATGTTCGGGCCGGTCCGCTCAAAGCCGCCTTTCGTCGCGATCGATATGCCGTTGTAGGGATGCAGCGCCTCGCGAATAAGCGGTTCGGAAATATCCGGGCCGTAGGAATCGGCGGTGTCGATGAAATTGACGCCGAGATCGGGCAGGCGCTGCAAGGTGCGCAGGCATTCCGCTCGATCCTTCGGCTCACCCCAGATACCGTCGCCGGTTATCCGCATGGCGCCATAGCCGAGGCGATGCACCTCGATGTCGCCGCCGATCTTGAAGCTGCCGGATTTCGCCGCACTGGGTGTCGTCATCGATTGTCCTCTCATGCAATATCGGTGCAAAGCGAAAACGCTTTCCACCACTTCCAAATTACGATGTAGGGAAGTGCGATTATTCTATCCGACGCGACGCTATTGGGAATATATCCGGCACTTCATTTGTGTGTGTAGGATTGCCGCGACTTGGCAGCCGCCAGTAATGCACGCGTTTGACGAAAGGCGGTTTGTTGAAATGGCGATCGATCTTGAACTCGGATTGGATACGTTCGGTGATGTGACGTCCGCGGCCGACGGCGTCCCGGTTTCGCACGCCCAGGTCATCAGAAACGTGACCGACGAAGCCGTGCTGGCGGATTCGCTTGATATCGATTTCTTCGGCCTCGGCGAGCATCATCGCGCCGATTTCGCGGTGTCATCGCCGGAGGTCGTTCTCGCCGCCATCGCGGCCCGCACCAAGCGCATTCGCCTCGGCTCGGCCGTGACCGTGCTCAGTTCGGACGATCCGATTCGGGTTTTTCAACGATTTGCAACGCTCGACGCGGTGTCGGGCGGCCGTGCCGAAGTCATCCTTGGGCGTGGTTCTTTCACCGAATCCTTTCCGCTGTTTGGCTACCAGCTCGATCAATACGAGCAGCTGTTCGAAGAGAAGCTCGATCTGTTCGCAGCCTTGATCGGCCAGCAGCCCGTTACATGGCAGGGCAAACTGCGTCCGCCGCTCACGCAGCAGCGGGTTTTCCCGCCGATCGAAACCGGCGCGCTGAAGACCTGGGTCGGGGTCGGCGGCAGTCCGGAATCGGTCGTGCGCGCAGCCCGATACGGCATGCCGCTGATGCTCGCCATCATCGGCGGCGACCCGAACCGCTTCCGGCCTTACGTGGATCTCTATCACCGCGCGCTCGGCCAACTCGACAAGCCGGCGCTGCCGATTGGCGTTCATTCGCCGGGATACGTCGCGGAAACCGATCAACAGGCGCGCGAAGAGCTATGGCCTGATTACAAGCTGATGCGCGACCGGATCGGCGGCGAGCGCGGCTGGCCTCCGATGCAACGGGCCGAGTTCGACCGCGAGGCGGATAGCGGCTCGTTGTATGTCGGCTCGCCGGAAACCGTGGCACGCCGGATCGCCTCGACCGCAAGGGCGCTCGGCATCGCGCGGTTCGATCTGAAATACAGCGCCGGCGCCTTGTCCCACGAAAAACTCATGCGCAACATCGGGCTTTACGGCAGCGAGGTTATTCCAAGGGTACGAAAGCTCCTGAGCGCGAACACAGCCGACGGGCCGCGCGCGCCCGAAAGGACCGTCTGATGGAAGCGTTCTGCCGGAGCAAGGTGCGCCGCGTCGTTCAACGCCTCGTCATCGAGAAGCGATAGATCAATGGATCTGGATTGTGTGAAAGATCGACGCCCGAGGGGCATCATTTCCGGATAGACTTCGGACCGGACTTCGGCCGGAGTTGACCATGGCTGTGAACCGACCTGCGCTTCCCATGACCGGCGGTTGTCCGTGCGGCGCGATCCGCTACGAGATCACATTGTTTCCGCGGCTGCTCTACTGCTGTAACTGCACGGATTGCCAGCGGGCGTCCGGCAGCGCGTTTGCGCTCAACATGCCCGTGCTGTCGAGGGGGTTTCGTATCCTGCATGGCGACCCCAGGGCATGGCACCATCGATCTCCCAGAGGTGTCGAAGTCACGTCCCGGTTCTGCGGTGATTGCGGCGGCAGGCTTTATGGTGAGCGTAGCGGGCGCGCCGAAAGCCTTAACCTGCGTGCCGGCACCTTGGACGATACCTCATGGTTGATGCCGGTGGCGCAGATCTTCAGGCGAAGCGCGCAACCCTGGGTCTTGCCGGCGGTCAATGCCGAATGCCACGACACCGAACCGGCCGACTTCGCCCCGTTGCTGTCGGCGTGGCGCGCGATGTGGCCGGAGTTCTTTCCGCAGGAATGACCCGGCAGCGTGCTACGAAGAATGACCCCGCCTGATTCGTGGCGATGGCGAATGGCGACGCACGAGGGGTCAGCTTAACGCGCCATTAACCAATCCAGCCCCAAACAATCCTCAAGGTCGTTCACCAGTCCCGGGTGGCGGCCGCGCAAAAACTTAAGTTGAAGGGGATGCAGCCATGGATTTCGAGACTCACTTTGCAAAAACGCCCGCAACGCTCGACGAGATCAGGATGCGCGTCGCCCGCGCGCTCGAGCGGCATCCCTTGTGCCGTGGCGTCCAATTCGACATCGTCGGCATGCCCCGCACCGGCAAGGCAAACTGGACCATCAGCCTGCACTCGGTCGGCCGGGATGCGCTGTGGGAGGCGTCCGAGATCGTCGCCGACATCCAGGAGGCCTACGATCTTGCCGCTGCGGCCTGATTGCCCGGTTCCGCCACGAAAATCCCGCGATTTCGGGTCGATGGGCGCCGCGGGGGCGGCACGGTTAGGTCATAATTCGTACCCAGTTTTGGGGAAGCTAGCGGCGCTTGATCCACGGAAACGGAGAACGGCTTGACCCGGGCCATTACGATGATTGCGCTGACCTGTTTCCTGGTCGTCGGCGCTGCGGCGGCCAGCATTCTCGGTCGCAATAGCGTTCCGGCTGCGGGAACCGTGGATACACCCCCGTCCGTCGTCCAAAAGCTCGTTTCGAACAAGGAAGGCAAGCAGGACCGGCTCGCCGTCGCCGCGTTGGCGATGGCGGCGTTTGAGCCGCAGCAACCTGCCGCCGATTCGAACGCTCCGCTGCGGCAGGCGTTCGCCGCCCAGACCCCCGGCGAAATCGAGACGCCGAAAATGATCGCGCCTGCAGTGCCGGCCGCGATGCCACCGGCGCCGTTGGCGCAGCCGGCACCGAAAGTTGTGGCCAAGCCGGCGCCGAAACCCTATGCGCTGCTCAGCGATGACCAGATCGCCGGCATCAAGGGACGCCTGAAGCTGTCGCCGGATCAGGAAGCCTATTGGCCGGCGGTCGAAGCCGCACTGCGGGCCGTGGCCCGCAAGATACATGCGACCCGTCAAACCGAACCGCGCGCCGGCGTTCCTCCGATCGATCCCAACTCTCCCGAGGTCGAGCAATTGAAATCGGCCGCGATGCCGCTGCTGTGGCAACTGCGCGAAGACCAGAAGCGCGAAGTGCGCTCGCTGGCCCGGCTGATCGGCCTCGAAAGAGTAGCCTCGATGATCTGAGCGGGCGCGGACCGTCGATGTCCGCGCTGCCTTGCGCCATGAGTTCAGGCCGGAACGAACTTGACGTTCGGCTTGTCGGGTCACCCGCGACGCTCACATCATAGCGATGCGCTGACGCGGTCGCGCAATAGAGACCCGTCGACCGGCGACATGGTCCGCTAGTTTGCCGAACCGGGCGTGCCGCCTCCGACCGGTGCGATCAGGCGGCGTCCGAAGCCGACAGCCGGCGTTTGCAAAATCACGCCGCCCGAAAAAATCGGTATCGCTTGCGTCCCGCCTGGCCGCAAGCAGCGCCCGCTTTCGATGCGGTCTTCCCAAGCTGACATTATTGTCACCGCCGTCGATCGCCGCAAGCGGGAAGCATCCGGCTTTGTGGCGGACTGTCGCCTTCGATGTGAATCTCTCGGGCCATGACGGGAGCCGCGAGCCGGCGCAATCAATCCGACTGCCGAGAATTTGAAATTTGTGTCCGAGCTTCTCGATAAGCGCCAAGCCAGGGCGAGACGGCCTTTGTTTGGAGTACCATCGCGGCTCAAAGGTTTCGCGTTGTTGCTGCGAAAATCGGACTCCGGTTTTACGCGCGTTATGCTCCAGCGCATTCGGCAGTCCATTCCAGCAAGTGTGCGTGATCGCAGATCAATCAAATGCACTCTTGATCACGGCAGCGTGTCACGAAACTTAGCTTACGTCGCCGCGTCTTTTTGAGCGACGACAGGTCTTCACGCATTACGAATATTTAAATGGAAACGCCGCCGATCGCTCCTAACTTTGGTGGGCCGTGGGA
This sequence comes from uncultured Alphaproteobacteria bacterium, assembly GCA_963756215.1. Lineage (GTDB taxonomy): Bacteria > Pseudomonadota > Alphaproteobacteria > Rhizobiales > Xanthobacteraceae > Bradyrhizobium. Next base: position 1,071,348 of record CAVWMY010000013.1, read on the forward strand.
GTTAGTTGCCGCGGACGGTTGCAGCGGGGCGAGATCAACTGTCGATTATCGTTGTCCTGAGGGACCGCTGATGAAAGCCTTGCTGAGCGCCCCGATCGTTTTTGCACTTTGTTATGGGCATGTCGTCCAGGCACAAATGACGGGGATGGCCGCGCCGACCCCGACAATTTCGGCGACATCTCCTCTCGGCACGGGCCCGGGTACGCCAATCCCGCCAACGGGAATCTCGCTGGGCGCGACCGAGTTGTCATCGGCGGGTCTCAGTCCGTTGGCCGCGCCCGCGACCGGCACGATTGCAATTCCCGGCAATGGCGTGGTCTGCTCGACGGTCGGGACAGCACCTTCCGAAATGTTCGGATCGAGCGCGAGCTTCGATGGCGGCGGAATGGCCGCCGGATCGACCGCGCCGGCGACAGGAGCGATGGCGGGCGATACGGCCGCATCGCCTGGCACGTCAGCCGCAATAGCGCCGACGTCGGCTGTTTCGACGCCATCCGGAATGATCGATACATCGGGAATGTCCGCCATGTGCGGTTCGGGTTCGACAAACGTTGCCGCGTCATCGGCTCCATCGTCGACTTCTTCCACTGTCGTCGGGGGCGTTCCGCCGCCGGGCATTCCGCTCAACTCGTCTGAAATCAGCAACGCGGGTGTCAGTTCGACTGCGCCAGTTCCGATGCCGGTTGTTTCGCCCTTTCAGAATCCTGCGATCGGGACCGCCGTCGCGCCCGCCGTCCCCGTCGTCACCGCGCCCGCACAAAGCACTTCGATGCCTGCGACCGGGACGGGCGGATGTCCTGTCGCCATGGCCGGGTCACTTACCGCGACGCTTCCGCCAGGCTGCCAATAGGTCCTCAAGCGAGGCTTGATCATGAAGAAGAAAGCGGTTCTCGGAGTCGTCTTGCTGACCGCCATAGCGGCGATCGGCGTGTTGACGAAGGCTACCCACACTTTTCCTTTCGACAGGGTCACGGCCGCGCCGGCTCCGCCTGCCGCCGTGCCGATCGTCGCGGGCGTGGTCTCCCGGCATGATGTGCCGATCTATCTAGACGGCGTCGGCACCGTCATCGCGTACAACACCGATGTCGTGCGGGCGCAAATTCAAGGACAGATCTTCAGCATCAACTTCACGGAGGGCCAGCATGTGCATGCCGGCGATCTGCTCGCGCAGATCGATCCGAGGCCCTACCAGGCACTGATCGATCAGGACACCGGCGTGCTCGAGCGTGACAAGGCGCAGCTCGCGAACGCCCAGGCCAACCTTTCTCGCTACACCGAACTGGGCAACAAGGGGTGGGCGACGCCGCAATTGGTCGAGACGCAGAAGGCGCAGGTCGGTCAACTGGAAGCCGCGATAAAGTCCGATCAGGGGTCGATCGAGGCCGCAAAGGTGGAGCTGAGCTTTACGCGCCTGACCTCGCCGATCGACGGCGTGGTCGGCATTCGTCAGATCGACGTCGGCAATATCATCAGTCCGTCCAGTACCAACGGCCTTTGCGTCGTCACCCAGCTCGATCCGATTTCGCTGATTTTTACGCTGCCCGAGACGGCGTTGCCGCAGATCCAGCAGCAACTGGAAAACACCAAGGCGCCGTTGACGGTGCTTGCCTATAACCAGGACAACACGATGCTGCTCGGCCAGGGCCAGCTTGCCCTTGTCAATAACGAGATTCTGCAGACAACCGGCTCAATTCAGCTCAAGGCCAACTTCCCGAACAAGGCCAGCCTGCTCTGGCCGGGTCAATTGATCAACGCAAGGCTGAGGCTCAGTACGCGTCACGACGGTCTTACCGTTCCCGCACCTGTCGTGCAGCAGGGACCTGACGGGGCGTATGCCTGGGTCGTAAATGCCGATGGCACCGTCGCCATCCGCCAGGTCAAGGTCGCGCATATCAGCGATGGACAAGCCTTGATCGATTCCGGCCTTTCCGCCGACGAGCGCGTGGTCGTTGACGGGCAATACAAGCTCGAGCCGGGCGCTCACGTTGCCATTCTTCACGGCAAGGCCGCGCAGGAGGTGGCCGCCGAAGACGCAATGCAGACACCGATCCCATGAATATTTCGGCGCCATTCATCCGGCGGCCGATCGCGACCGCGCTGCTCATGGTCGGGCTACTGGCGGCCGGCCTGGCTGCTTATCCCCTGATTCCCGTCGCCGCGCTGCCCAACATCAACTATCCGACGTTGACGGTGACGGCCCAGCTGCCGGGCGCCGACCCGCAGACGATGGCCTCCTCGGTGGCATCGCCGCTCGAGCTTCAGTTCGGCGAGATTCCAGGCCTCAACCAAATGACGTCGTCGAGCGCGCTCGGCTACACGCAGATCACGCTGCAGTTCGATCTGAGCCGCCAGATCGACGGAGCTGTCAGCGACACGCTGTCCGCGATCAACGCCGCGACCGCCTACCTTCCCGCCGGCATTCCGTACCCGCCAACGATCCGGAAGGTCAATCCGGCCGACACGCCGATCCTGGTGTTGGGCCTGACTTCCGACAGTGAACCGCTGACGACGGTCGATGCCTATGCCGAGAATATTCTCCTGCAGAAGATATCGCAGATCGCCGGCGTCGGCCTGGTCGGTATCGGCGGCCAGCAGAAGCCAGCGATCCGGGTGCAGGTAGATCCGCAAGCCATAGCCGCCCGGGGCATCAACCTGGAAGATTTGCGCACGGTGCTGGGGCAGGCCAACGTCGAATTGGCGAAGGGTACGCTCAATAGCCCGCGCCAGACCTATACGCTCAACACCAACGATCAGCTGTTCAAGCCCGATCAATATGCCGATCTCGTCGTCGCCTATCGCAATGGGTCTCCGGTCCGCATCCGCGATATCGGGCGCGCCATTACCGGGCCGGAAAATGACCTCATCGCCGGCTGGTACAACCGTCAGCGCGCCATCCTCCTTGCGATTCAGCGGCAGCCCGGAGCCAACGTGATTGAAACGGTCGGCCGCATCGAGGCGGAGATGCCGGTATTGCAGGCCTCGATTCCCTCCGGCATCAAGATCAATGTCATCGCGGATCGGACCCAAACCATCCGCGCCTCGGTCGCCGACGTGCAATTCACCCTGCTGTTGACAGTTGCACTCGTTGTCATGGTGATCTTCCTGTTCCTGCGAAGTCTTTGGGCAACCATCATCCCGGCGGTCACGGTGCCGCTGTCGCTGGTCGGCACTTTCGCCGTTCTCTACGAGATCGGTTACAGTCTCGACAATCTGTCCCTGATGGCCTTGTCGATCGCGGTCGGCTTCGTGGTGGACGACGCCGTCGTCGAGATCGAGAACATCACGCGGCACATCGAAAACGGGCTTTCGCCCTATGATGCGGCGATGAAGGGATCCGGCGAAATCGGCTTCACCGTCATGGCGATTACCTTCTCGCTGATCGCCGTGTTCATCCCCTTGTTCCTGATGGGCGGTTATGTCGGATTGCTGTTCCGTGAATTCGCCGTCACCGTAAGCGTTGCGCTGCTGCTGTCCTTGGTGATCTCGCGTACCTTGACGCCGATGATGTGCGCTTACCTGCTCAAGCCCGAACGGCAAGATCATGGACGGCTTTATCGGCTTTCCGAGCGCGGCTTCGACGCTTTGCTAAATCTCTACGAGGCCGGCCTCAAGATCGTGCTGCGGCACCGCTTCGTCACGCTGATGGTCATGCTCGGTACCATCGCTGTTACCGGGTATCTATACGTGGTCATCCCCAAGGGGTTTTTCCCTCAACAGGACACCGGCCTGATCATCGGCCAGTCGGAAGCGGCGCAGGATATCTCGTTCCAGGCGATGGCCGGTCGTCAGCAAGCGTTGGTCGACGCCATCATGCGCGATCCGGCCGTCGAATCCCTGGGCGCGGCGGTCGGTGCCGGCGGCGGTACGTACACGGTGAACGACGGGCGCGTGTATATTCAGCTCAAACCCGCGGACCAGCGGGACCCGATCGATAAGGTCATCGCACGCCTCAGGACAAATCTGGCAAAGATCCAGGGCATCACGCTTTATATGCAGCCGGCGCAAGACATCACGATCGGCGCCCGGTTGAACAAGACCCAGTTTCAATACACGATGAGCGACGCCGATCCGGGCGAGCTGGACCACTGGTCGAAAGCGCTCCTGGACAGGATCAAGGCAATTCCATCGATCACCGATGTCACCACCGACCAGCTGAGCGCGGGCCCGCTGCTCGATGTCAGGATCAAGCGCGAAGTGGCTTCGAGCTTCGGCATCCTGCCCTTCACCATCGACAACACGCTGGACGATGCCTTCGGTCAGCGCATCGTCTCGACCATTTTCACCACGCTGCAGCAATATCACGTCGTGCTCGAGGTCGACCCGAAGTTCCAGTACTCGCCTGATGCGCTCAACGACATCTACGTCAAATCCTCCAGCGGTCAGCAGGTGCCGCTGTCGACGCTGGTCAACTCGGTCGTGAAAGTCTCGCCGCTGGTGGTCAATCACCAGGGCCAGTTTCCGTCGATCACGATCTCGTTCAATCTCGCGCCCGGCGCCTCGATCGGGCAGGCCGTGAGCGCCATTCATGCCGTCGACCATGAGCTGCATCCGCCGCTGTCGCTGCGGACCAACTTCCAGGGCAACGCCCAGGCATTCGGCAACTCGCTGTCGAGCACGCCGATCCTTATCGCGGCGTCATTGTTCGTGATCTATCTGATCCTCGGGGTGCTTTACGAGAGCATCATCCACCCCATCACCATCATCTCGACGCTGCCGTCGGCCGGCGTCGGTGCATTACTCCTGCTGATGGCGGCTCACTTCGATCTGAGCGTCATTGCGATCGTCGGCATCATCCTGCTGATCGGCATCGTCAAGAAGAACGGCATCATGCTGATCGACTTTGCCTTGCATGCCGAACACAATGAAGGCCTGTCTACCGAAGAAGCCATCTATCAGGCCTGCATCCAGCGCTTCAGGCCGATCCTGATGACGACGATGGCGGCCATGCTCGGTGCGGTGCCGATGATGGTGGGAACGGGCGTGGGCTCGGAGATTAGGCAACCGCTGGGCTATGCCATTGTCGGCGGTCTCGCGCTGTCGCAGATCCTCACTCTCTACACGACGCCGGTGGTCTATCTCTACCTCGACCGCCTGCAACGCCGGTTGTTCGGGGACAGGCGTACGGCCGTGCTGTCCGGGCAAGCCCAGGCGATGCCGGCCGAGTAGCGCACCAGCGCCGGAACGGCGCCGGCGCCCATTGCGTGGACGCGATGGGCTGAAGGACCGCGAAGTGGCAATGAGAGGCCCCGCACTTATCCGCGCAGGCGCCGACTTGCGGTGGCTGCGCTGACTATATCGTTCATATAGACCGGGTGCCTCAAATCATGCATAGCGGCAAAGCTTCATGGAACGCGTTGTGATGCCCGATGAGCCGAGGGCCGGTCTTCTTTCTCGTTCAGCTTCTGGCAGGCTTCGGCGTGACGGCGCTCGGATTGTGGGCGCTGATCGCACCGAAACGGCTCCAGGGATTTATCAAGAACAATTACGATCTACTGCCGGCCGTGAAACCTCATTCGCCGATCACCACGACGTTGATCAGGGGCGCGGGGGTCGGGCTCGTTTTCTATGGAGCTACGCTTGTCTCGAACTACAGGGAGGAAATGATTTGGCTGGGCAAGGCGTTTGGCGTGATAACGGACCAGCGTTGAACGATTGCCGGTCCTGACGGTGGGGTGACGCACGAAGTCGGCGGCGACTGCGGTGACAGCAACCGTAGCCCGCATGAACGCAGCGATATGCGGGGCAGTCCTTCCCGGATATCGCTTCGCTCATCCGGGCTACATCGCTCAACACGGAGGGCTTCTCCGCAGGCGCCCGCAACGTCCCCGGCGCAACCGTAGCCCGCATGAGCGCAGCGATATGCGGGGCGGTCTTTCCCGGATGTCGCTTCGCTCATCCGGGCTACACCGCCCAACACGGAGGGCTTCTTCGCGGGCGCCTGCAACGATCCCGGCGCAACCGTAGCCAGCATGAGCGCAGCGATATGCGGGGCAGTCTTTCCCGGATGTCGCTTCGCTCATCCGGGCTACCCCGATCAACACGCAGGGCTTTCGCTGCGCCTGCAACGATCCCGGCGCAACCGTAGCCCGCATGAGCGCAGCGATATGCGGGGCAGTCTTTCCCCGGATGTCGCTTCGCTCATCCGGGCTACACCGGTCAACACGGAGGGCTTCTTCGCTGGCGGATGCAACGACCCCGGCGCAACCGTAGCCCGCATGAGCGCAGCGATATGCGGGGCAGTCTTTCCCCGGATGTCGCTTCGCTCATCCGGGCTATACCGCCCAACACGGAGGGCTTCTTCGCGGGCGTCCGCAACGTCCCGGCGCAAGCAACCGTAGCCCGCATGAGCGCAGCGATATGCGGGGCAGTCTTTCCCCGGATGTCGCTTCGCTCATCCGGGCTACACCGGTCAACACGGAGGGCTTCTTCGCTGGCGGATGCAACGACCCCGGCGCAACCGTAGCCCGCATGAGCGCAGCGATATGCGGGGCAGCCTTTCCCGGATGTCGCTTCGCTCATCCGGGCTACATCGCTCAACACGGAGGGCTTCTTCGCGGGCGCCCGCAACGACCCCGGCGCAAGCAACCGTAGCCCGCATGAGCGCAGCGATATGCGGGGCAGTCTTTCCCGGATGTCGCTTCGCTCATCCGGGCTACACTGCTCAACACGGAGGGCTTCTTCGCGGGCGCCCGCAACGCCCCCGGCGCAACCGTAGCCCGCATGAGCGCAGCGATATGCGGGGCAGACCTTTCCCGGATATCGCTGCGCTCATCCGG
>CAVWMY010000014.1:0-537111 GCA_963756215.1 uncultured Alphaproteobacteria bacterium
TTGCAGTCGAATTCCGTATTAGTACCCGAGGTAATCACATGCGCAGGCTGCGACCTCTTGTGAGTCGACCGGGGACGTATCTGCGCGGCAGTTCGGGCACGCGTCGTCGCAACCGCAGGACCATGTGTCTTCCCACGTGGTCCCGCAGCTTGCGCACGCGTAACTATTGATGAAGGCAGGCTGACAGTGGGGCACATGGTCCCACTGGTGATTGCACTTCTTCCTTTTCTTAGGCAACGGTGCGGCCTTTGGCTCGGGCTTCAGCGGCGTATGCTGAAATCGGCTTGTCCGCTGTGAAATGAAGGTCTCGTTCCACGGGAAGGCCTAGCTGTCCCCTAACCTCCTTGATCTCCGCGAGAACTCACATACCCGACTTCTGCGCAGCCGAGTCCAAGGTCGCAGAGACCAAATAGGCGGTTCGGATCGTCGATGTCGCATTCGGTGAGGAGCCAAGTCGCTCCCGCGTCAGGAGTGAAGAGCTTGACGACAGGAAAGTGATCGCGCTCGTCTGCGAGGGCGTTGGCGAACAGTCGGATGCGATCTTCCACTGTGAGCAGCTCTGTCTCAGTCATGGCCGGTCTCCGCGGCTTCGGAAGCGTTAGTGGGGTGAGCCGGTGAAGCGCGTTTGGCGCTAGGGCTCGCTATTCGAGGACGTTTCTCGTTGTCGGAGGTGCCGGATAAATCTGCGACCGGACCCGGCGTCTCATTGACTAAGGCCTTCGGCGCAATGACCGCAAGGGCGGCATCATAGACGCGCTGGAAGTCGCAATATCGCCGCCACAATCGGTCGGCCGTGTCCCGATCGCCGGCGACGTCAATAGCGTCGATGACAGCTTCGAGTGTGAAGTGTCGGAACTCGACGCGCGTCAGATCTGTGGGATCAACTGGCAGAAGTTCATTCGCATAAACTTTGAACGCAGCTTGGACCCGTCGGTTGAGGCGTGGGCCGATGGCCATAAAGATCGCGCGCGGGACAGCGCCGTTCTTAACCGACAAAGTAGCAAGGCAATGCTCACGCATGAGCTGCTCTATTGGAGCCGAACGTAGAGTAGGACTCTCCGGGTCTTTGTAGAGTTTGACCTCGCGGAGAGCTTCATCGTATCGATCGCGCCACCTCGCGACTGGTCCGAGCAAGTCCTCACTCAGCTTCACTTCGACATAGACGATACCCGGCTCCCCTTGGGGTGTAACGCAATGAATGGCCAAATCGAAAGCCGTCCGATCGGAGAGATAACGAAGATCTTTGCGTCCCGGGCTGTGCTCCCAGACGACACGCTGGACCGAATGGACAAAATCTGGAAGCAATTGACGAAGTACCTTGGATCCGAATTTTGTGTTCAGAGCAATCGGACCGAAGAGGTTCACGGCAAGCGGCATCGAACTCAAGGGGTTTGAGAGCAGCCGGTCTTCATCGACGGCGGCGTCTTCCTCGCGCATGAGCAAAAGCTCTTTGAGTGCGAGTAGGTGAAGTTCTGGGGAATGGAAATTGAGGCCAGCGTCTGCCGCATCCGCACTGAGATGTGACGCAAGATAGGACGCGCGTTCACCATCGGCGCTTCCAGGCTCGATCCCGTGATCGCGCATGTACCATACCGCCAGGAGGCGCTGAGCTTTTCTGTATCGGGAATCGATCTCGCATGCTCCGCCGTGCTCTTGAAGAAGTTTTTGCGGAATCCAGGGAATGCGGTTGATCTGCGCAAACCGTGATCGTCGATTTCTGGCGCTTGATGAAGGAGCAGCCGGTGTTGTGGGTTTGGTGTTGCTCAAGGTGTCTCTCTCTTGCTGTTGCCGTTGTGGCGAGAGAAATTCAGCGAGCCGATGGTGGAATTGACGTTGGTTGACGGGACGAGAAAGTGATCCGATCCTAGATCCAAACCAGGAAATCAGCCGGCCGGCTCTAAATGATCGGCCAATTCAATTCACGCGATTGTGATAACGGGTTTTTCCTAAGTTCGCTCTTTGTTCCCCTATATTATATGGGTGCTCCGCGCATGACGTGCCGAGGCCCGAGCGTGAGAGGGGCCAATGGCTAGTCGTTCAGATATTCCAAAGGAGATCAAACATTTAACTCTTGTCTGGGTCCGGGATGTCGGCGATAGCACCGCCCAGTTCAGGTCTAAGTCATCAAAGGGGAAGTCGAAGGAGCCGAAAGCGCCGACTAAGGCGGCGGCGTCGGTTACCCCGGCACCTGCCGAACTCGAGCCAACGGCAGCGCCCGGCGGTGAAAACGCCGATGTGTTCGAAACTTGCCGGGCGGCTACTTCGACGAAGACTTTGCCGACTGTCCCCGACGACTATTTCGAAACCTTGAATGATGTAGACCCCAAAGAGATCGAGAAGACTCGCCTTCGCTTGTAAGGACATCGACAACACTGAGGAGCTGTCGCAGGCATTCCTGTTTGGCGAATATGATTGGTGGTGCTTTCCTGAACTCCACGACGAGTTGCGTCGCGCGTGCTCGGGCTCAGGCCCACTTTCGCGACGGCTCGCACGAACGGCAGGGTTCGAATTCATCGTTGGTTATGCAGAAACGGTCGCCTACCGCGGCGACGGGCCGCTCTCGACGCCGTTGAAATTCACATCCAAGTACCCGGAGGAGCCTACGTGGGATGAAGAGGTTATCACGCTCAATGAGCCATACCGTCAGGATGCTCTCGAAATCGGCGGATGCTTTTCCTTCATGATGCACTAGTTGCAAAAATTCGCGCTTCACCGCGGCGGCTCGCCATAGCCGCCGCGTCAATCATGCGCACAGCAGGTTTAATCGGGAATCCCCGTGAAACGTCTTGCCTTGAAATATCGCCCGCAAGACCTTCGAGGAAGTCATCGGCCAAGAATATCCAAAGCGGATCATATCGCAGCTCATTCTGAATGGACCAGAGTTGCGCAAATCTGCTTCTGCACGGCAGCGTAGGGTCTGGCAAAACCACGCTGGTGCGCATTTATGCCGCGGCTTTAAACTGCGAAGCGCCCACGACAACGGGTGACAGGTGTTTCACTTGCAGACAGTGCAAGGCTTGGCGTGCTGGCCACACCACCGGCTTCACCGAACTGGACACTCCAAAATTCAGGGAACGGCGCGCGCTGCAGAATGAGATCGAGCGCGTGCTGGAATCTGCAAAGGACGGCAGACGGACGGTGATCTTTCTGGACGAAGCTCACGTCCTGTCGAAGTACCCGGATAGCTTCGAGTTTCTGTTGAAAAGGGTCGAGGAGCCGCCGCCCGGCGTCTCCTTCTGTTTTGCAACCACCGCGGTGGAAAGGATTTCCAAGGCGCTGCGCTCCCGAACCATCAATCTGGAGCTTCGTCCTTTAACTCATGAGCAGAGTGTCGGTCTTCTCGCCCGTACCGCCAGCGAAGAGGCTTTGACCTTCCATCCCGAAGCGCTTTCGCTTTTGGCAGGTTTGGGCGAACACCAGCCGAGGAACATGCTTCAGGCTCTCGACAAGATGAGTCTGATCAACGACAAGACTGAAATTACTCGGGATCGGGTCGCTGAGGTTTTCGGTGTCGACTACATCGAACACCTCATCCAGTATTTCGAGGCTCTTGGGTCTGGCGACTTAAAGCTGCCGATGACCAAGTTCTTGCGGTGGCCGGATAACGTGCGCAACAAGGCCCGTCTGATCCAGCTGTTCCTTGTAGGATTGTACTACGTCGATCTCTGTGGACTTGACGTATCGGTCGAGCCGGTCATCGCTTCCATCAGAGAAGAGGAGCGCCGTCGCGTCACCGAAGCGTTTACGGAACGGCTGCCGAGCATAGATCTCAAAGCGTTTTTTGGAGGCTTGCTGAATGTTTGGCCTGTCGTCACCAGCGACTTGAGCGACGAAGCGCTTTTGGCAACCTTGATGCGTTTTCAGGCTATCGTAAATCGCGGCGAGATCGTTCCTCTATCGAACGAGGCGGAGCGCATCACGCCACAGCCAGTGGCGGAAGTGGCCCAAATAACTGGGTCCCTGCGCAGTCACCGCAAGCGCGATGATCAAGATACGCCGAGAGACCCAGCTTATCTGCACCGGAGCGACGTTCGCGAAATTTTTGCGGCTGCTTCGTTTTTGGTGCAACAAGGCCACCATCCGCTCAATGCTCGGATCACTATTCGACACCGCGTCTTTGGGCATGAGAGTCAAAGTGATGCGTCGGACCATTTCAAGCGATTTAGCCAAGCTCTGAAAGAGCAGCTAAAAAAGCTGGGCGGCTCCGGTCTTCGCATCTTCGTACAGGAGCGCGACGAGAATGAGGGGTCGTGCGGTCGCGTGATCGCCCATGTTCCGGATCCGGTGTTGGCGGATCGTTGGCTGAAAAAATGGCACAGAAATGGCCGCTTTGCTCGAAAAGAGGACGAAGCCATCACTCTTGAAATGATACCCGAAGGCGAGCAACTCGATGGTCATTGGACATGCGTGCGGTGGCTATGCGGCGGCTTCAACCCAAATGATCCGATCTTTGGAAAGCTGAATATCGAGACGGCGTACAGGCGTGTTGCCGGCAATATCGACAAACGGACTCGGCGCAACTCCTCCGAAAGCTTGGCAGCCAAGGCCCGGGCCCAAGCAGTTCTTTTTCAAGGCGGCGTCGATCTCGTCTCCGCGTTCGACGACGAGCAATGGGACCGCTTGTACGACGGCTGGGAATTGGAGGAGCGTAGGTATCGCAGAAGAGCAGAAGCCGCTTTGGCAAACGGCCCTTGCGGACGTGGTGGCGCGGTATCCCCTGGATGGCTCGGCCCACTCGAAAGAAGTGCAGGACTATGAGCTGGAGGAGCTGCGCAAACGCTGGGTGGCAAGCGCTCCAGTGCGACCGTGGGCGATTTGGGGCCAACCTTGAGTACACCGGCTGCGATGACTGACATTGAGTTCGTGCAGCTGCCCGAACTCACCCAGAGAAATCATCTTTATCTTTATCGTGAAAATTCGGCGCTGTTGCGCGCCGCGGTGCGCGTCGAAGGTGATACGGCACGCTAAGCTCGAAGGTCGCGAGCTGAGGGATATTTCGACCTGTCTCCCAGCGCGTTGTGAGGTCAGGCGCACTCGCTCCTCCGGAATCGCAAGCAAGAGAACCGGACAGGCCTGGCGGTGATGGACGGCCTGACGTCGATAAGAGTGATGCGCCAGCGGAATTGTCTGAGGCCGTAGTTTTGCCCAGCTTGCAGGTTGACGGTTGCCGAGCCTTCATTGTTCGGGGAGACGCTTGCCGTGCACGATCTAGGCGATAGGACGCTAAAGCATCCGCCGCTGGATGACGTCGAAACTGCCCTAGATCTAATCGCAAGAGATGCTGCGCTGCAGTCACTTTGCTTGCTTGTTCCGGACACGCACGAAGTCGTCAAAACCGATGCTTGGCGCGCCGCGGTTGAAACCGTTGGCCTGATTGAGGAGCCGACGGTCACGCCGGATGATTACCTTCTTGTCGCCCGCAGTTACTTTCCGCAAAGCCGACTGGGCGATCTCAGTCATCTTTCGGAGAACCGACGTTTCTTGTCGCGATTGAGGAAGTTCGTCGAGCAAAGGACGTGCACGCCGTTCGAACTGTCGCTTCAGATTGATCTGATCGTCTTGGGCGAAATGGAAGGCGGCGAGTTCCGTACTATCGAAGAGACAGAGACGAAGCGCAGGAGCGGTGGGTTCTGCCTGAGACGCTGAGGCGGTTCTTGGACGATCGCGATGGCGCGTCATTCTCAGCACTGATGCAGTTGGTCGATGGTCTGCACCATGACAGGATGCTTGAGCCCAATGAAATCTTGACGAGGCTCTATCGCGCGACAACGACAACCCTGGAAAGTCGTGACAAGCGATATCGGCGGCTTGAGGACCCCCTGCATTGCGTGTGGGCTGCGCTACTCCTGACAAATGAGCAGAGCTTCTTGAACGGGAACACATTCGTTGCGATGGATTGTCTCTGTCAGAGCTATAGTCGAGTTTCGGAAGCAACACCGTGGTTCTCTTCCAGGGACGGGTGGCAGGCAATCGCGCCTTTAATCGAGGTCGCCCCAGCAAAGGATCCAAGCCGTCTAGACAGGGCGCGGCTGGAATTGCAGCGCGCGCTGCGCGCGCGACTGGAGACGATGCCGGGAAACGGCCTCGATTGGTTTCATTGCTTAGTCAGCTTGGCAAGGAGCGGAGAAGCAGCTAATTCGCCAGATGAACAGCCTTTGATGGCGCACGCGGAGTCCGATTAATGGGACAATCGCTGGACATTTATCTGGAGCAGGAGAGGCCGCGCTCATTCAGGGACATCTTGGGTCATGAACGGTGGTTCGAGACATTGCTCTCTAACTTGAAGCGAGAGCGCGCGATGCATTCGCATCAGCCGATCGCTCTTATCGGCGCGCCAGGGGTCGGAAAGCGAACTTTGGCGAAAATATATGCTCAGGCGCTGGTCTGTGAGCGGGAGCTTGACGGGCGCATTGATGGAGCGCCCTGCGGTTGTTGCCTCGAGTGTCGGGCCCTGGCGAAATCAAGCCTGGCCTATGTCGAAAAGGACATGAGCGGTTATCGTGGCGGAGATGATGAAGATGATGACGTAAGCGCGCTGGAGGAAGCGCAAGTTGAGGCCCTTCATACACTGATTGAACGCGACGGTGGTTTGAATACTGCTTCGGTGCGGGTCGTCGTGTTCAATAACGCTGAAGAGTTCACGGGCATGACCGCCGATATCGCCTTGAAGACCCTGGAGCGGGAGGTCTCGTCGAGCCTCTATGTGTTCCTTGTGAATGACGAGGCGCGTTTTTCGGCCGCATTGCGATCGCGGTGCAACGTTTATCGGGTTGGGCCGATATCGGTGGAGGATATGGTCGGTCGTTTGTCGCTGATATGCGAGCGGCGGTCGGTGGCGTTCGATGAAGCGGCTTTGCGGGCAGTCGCGGTTGCCGGCAACGGCTCATTTGGCGAGGCGTTGGCTATTCTCGCTCGCGTCGAGCGCCGCGGGGATGTCACGGTCGAAAATTTGATCCGCGAGCCGGAGTTCGGCTGGGGTCCGACGATGCTCGCGTGTTGGCGTGCCGTGCTGAGTGGTCACCGCACGAAGGAATGTCGATGTTTGGGAGTATCGGTACGATGGTCCTATGCGAGCGAGGGCGATGCAAGCATTTCTCGTCGAATGCCGCATTCGGCACGTAACGGGCGGTTTGCCGGCGGCCACAAGCGTGAGCCCGGCGTTGGGTCTTCTATCGGCCGAAAGCTGGGAGCGCATTTTGCGGGATTGGACAGGGTGGTGCGAAGGTAGGGGTCTCGAACTCGATGAAGCGATCGAACGGGCGCTCGGCTTTTGGGCTTCCGTGAAGGTCGGCGTGCCGTGGAGGGCCAGTTTTCTCAAGGGCTATGAAGACCTAACCGGAACTAGGTCGACTAATGACGTGGAGATGGCGACCGGAACCGCTCCAATTTAGCCACTCTCCGCCTTTGTTGATTTAGAAATGTTGATTTAGCACCTCGATCCTGTTGGAGCGATCGAATGTTGGCAATTGCGAGGTCGGGACCGAGTTGGGTGACTGATGGCTGGCTGGCCGGGTCAGCCAAGAGGCGGAATAGACCTGTTCATGGGAGTGCTGAGATGAGTTCGACAACGCGCGGAAAGCGGGGAGGAAGCCGTGAGGTCAGCCAACCCTTTGTCGAGCGGCCATTCGCCGGCCGCTGGTCGGAGGAGGAGGCCGCGGCGGCCCGTCGAGCCCCTGGGTTGGTGATCGGGCCGTACGTGCCGAACGTGGATATGAGTGACCCCGCTTCGGTGCGGGCGGCTCTTGCGCACGAGCCTTTTGAGTACCTCATCCCCGATGAAGCTATCGAGAAGATTTGCCGCGAGGGACATGCGGTCGACCTGTTTGCCCACCGATATCCGACGTGGCGGTACGGCATTGACCCGATCACATACCCTTGCTTCCTGCTGCCTCCGACGATCGAGGAGCTTGAGGCGATCGAGGATAAGGTCCATCTCGCCTCGCTCATTCGGGATCTTGATATTCGGGGTACGACGCCGCGTCTGCGGGCTTTGATACGATCGACCGTAGAGCCCGAGTGGTCATGGCTTGGCGAGATTGTCCAAGATCATATTGAGGCGACCTAGATGATTAGTCGTGCCAATCCTGACTAAGCGTCCCCGTAGTATCGATTGTCTATGATCTAGGAACCCTTTTGCTCAATGTTTCTGGTCGTTTGAAGCCCGGCTGTAGGAGGCGCGTCGGGCTTAGGCGGACCGGAGCGGTCCCGCATCTAACCCAGTTCTTGGCTAGATGGCGCCAGCTTCTGTAGTACAGATGTCGCCGATCAACGCAGTGCGCGAACCGCTGGCGACCTTGGGACTGTCGTCAGATAAACCGTCGTTTTCCGTATGGGGGGCGGCTACCGAGAAACGGGGGACGGGATCGTCGGCCCAGACCGGCCTTGGGCCAGCGTCGCCCGGCGGGGAGGAGTGCAGATTTTGCTTGGCACCTTTGATGATGACCACCAAAGCATCTAGGCCCTTTTCGGTCATGGCCGCCGGGCTACCGTCCCTGAAGATTGTTCCTCGCCCTGGGTAGAAACTGAGGTCGCCGATTTTCAACTGGTAGAGCGTGGGGCGTTGGAAGGTTACGCCCATTTCGTTGAGGATATCGATGGCGTCTTTCATTGGCTGTGGATCGTTCCGTTGAGCATATTGGGTCATCAGGTTCTCCATGTCGCACGACACTTTCTTCTGAAGTCACAGCTCCCCGCGGAAAGCGAAGAAAGTCAGATAGGGGAAGGAAGGTGAAGGGAAGGGGAAGGGGAAGGGGAGGGAGGGAAGGGGAAGGGGGAAGGCAGGCAGAGCTAACAGACAGGGTGACAGTCTGATTCACTGACAGACGGATGGGTTGTCTTCAAAGGAAGGCAGAGAATATAAAATTCTCCGAATAGTCCATTACACCGAATTCTCATTGATTTGTACGGTACACCCTGAGCGATGTGATCTGTGGAAGGCATTGCGCATGGACGCGCTATTTGGAGGAGCTTTCGCGCCAAGCGCTCGCGGAGGCGGCCCTGCACGCCCAACCTCTCGGCCCTCACAGTAATTTCGATCAGAAGGAAACTGGACAATAGCCTTCTGGCGGACTTTCTGGACGCCCTGTTGAAAGAAGAAAGCCGGGCCCGAAAGAAGGCTGCCTCAGTCGGATTTCTGTTCATCACCCCGAACGAGGGTCGGTTTCCGGCCTGCAAGCGCCCTCAAAAGGCGAGCCAAGGAAGTAAGGCAGGCTAAATCCCGCAAGCGAATGAACTAAACACGCTATGGTTCGTTAAACTGCATCACCGCCCGAGTTCTTAATCGGTGCTGAGAACGCCTGATTGCGCTCCCGCCTTCAAACCGGGCAGCAGCCCCATGCAACGCAATTACAAGCACCCCAAGCCGTTAGATTTGCGTCTGACAGACGAATCCGAACGCTTGCGAAAAGAGGCGAGGGGCACGCCGCCGGGCATTGAGCGGGAGCGCCTGCTTCGCAGGGCGAGGCAGTCGGAAACCGCCGCTCAGATGCTGGAATGGTGCAAATCGCCCGAAGTCAAATTGCCGACTTGAAAATAAGGCTGCCTCGCCGTGTCAAAATCGGAAGATCTACGCAAACAAGCCGAGGAAGCCGGCAAGCGTGGTGATGAATCCAAGTCGCTGAGGAAAGGCGCCGAAGAACGTAGGCGCGAGAAGGCCTTAAACGACATGGCGGACAATGAGGACTGGCTGGACGGGATGCCTCCGAATCCGCCGAAAAGGAAGAAGTAGCCATCATACGCGCTGGCCGCGTGCCGTACGCCGCCATTTAAGGCGAGGATGGTCCGTGCTCCGCTAGCGATCTCCAGCCTTGAATATAAGGAACTCCGGGGGCCGACCGGGCAGCAACCAATCAGAAGTGCAGAGTACGTTGCGATCGGCTTCGTCGGCTATTTTGTAGAGCAAGTCGGCTCTGGCGCGATCGGGTTCACCCAACGCGAGTTGGCGATAACGGACTGCTCGGGCGTGGTTAGACGGAACCATGGATCAACTCGATTGCAAGGGAATACGAGTTTAGGCACGCCGCGCGGAATTGTTCCTACGAGCAGCTTGGGCCTTACGTTCCGCGGATGGCGAATTCAGCCGTTACGGGCCTGTCTCATCTTGTACTGTTCGAGAGCGTCGAGCGCCATCATCAACACGCTCATCAGGACCACCCACGCCCAAACAACAGCCCCCGTCCACCATAAAAAAGCGTTCGCCATGACGGCCCATCCCTTTGCTGGCGGCAACGCGGCTCACCACCGTACCACGGCAGCCAGAGCTAGCGGATACGGTCAGGCTAGCTTGGTGTCTGCACTGTTTGCCGCGTCTTTCAGATGTTCGATGGCGAATCGAATATGTTGCGTGGCTTCTTCCAGGTCGAATACCGCGCCACCCGAAGCCTTACCCGCGTCCGTTTCTTTTGAGGCCGGCGATCTAGTCTCGAAGTCGCCCTGTTGCTCGAGCCAAAGATCGTGAACGTGGGCTTGAGCCGATTGCAGCGTCCGGACTAGCTGATGCAGCCGCTCTTTTCGAAGCTGGTCCATTCCTACCTACCTCCTATTTGCAGAAGTCCGGCGACAGCCTTGTCTACCATGCTCATGTCTCCAATGCCCGGTAGACAGACGCGCGAAACTCCGGGCCGCTCGAAGACAATATCTTATCTCAATAGACCGAATCGTGCCCACCAAAGGACGAATATCAGAGCGAACGGGAACGCGAACCATTCGTTGTAGGCCGTGAGGCAGGCCCCAACCAGGCAGAAGATGACGAAGCACCAAAATTCCGGGGAGAGACTGCTAATCAACGCCATGGTGACGCGTACCGCTACCGCCAGAAGTCTTTGAACCGATCCGGTGACAGCTCGGTATAGCGAACCGTGTGCTGGATGTTGCGATGGCCCAGATAGGCCTGCAAAGCCCGGGTATCATGCCCCTTGTTAGCCAGAGCGAAGCCGCAGGCGTGCCGGAGCATGTGAGGGTGCGCCTTGAAACCTAACCCAGCAACCTCACCAGCGCGCTCCACCATGCGGGCAAAGCCTGCCGTCGTGAAAGGCGAGCCCCGCTCCGATGTGAACACGAAGGGCGACCTCGGCTCTTGCTCCCGTTGCAGCCGGCGCAGGGCGCGTAATTCATCGCCCATGATCGGATGCGTGCTCGGCGAACCCTTCTTGGCTCTGCGGACAGCCAGCGTGGCGTGGTCAAAGTCGATCTGGTCCCAGCGCAGGTCTACTAGCTCACTGACCCGCAGACCGTGACGATAGGCCACCAGGATCATGGTCGCGTCCCGATGGCCGTACCGGTTGGCCTTGGCGGCATCGGTCAACTGAGACACCTCGGCGTCCGTCAGATACTCGCGCGTGCGTAGTTCGACGTTCTTTCGACGCACCGGCATGGCAACTGTTCGATTTACGGCGGTTGGTTCGACGACCTTCAGGTGCGATTTAGCCATGATATTGCTAGCTCCCGATGCATCGACTGTTCGAATAATAATCATTTTACGAACAGTAGCAAGCGCCAATTGAGCGTGCAATTTTGCGTGTGTGATCGTTCTGGTGCGCAGTTTCTGCTAATAAGCTGATGCGATGGAGCAGTGAGCAGCCCGTCGCCCGGCCCCCGCCGCATCTTGGATACCTCGCTGCGGCGGGGGCTTGCCGGGCGATAACCAGTTTGCAAAGGCGCGGTTGGGTGTCGCACTCGGAACGCTCAGCTCCGACTGCCGTTATTTGGGCGCGTCGAGCGCCATCCTGTCGCCTGACGCAAGCCCTCGCCGGCACAATCGCCCCCAGCAATCAGCTGCCGGCGGGGGCGCTCTCAGTGAAGAGGCGCAAGACCGAGCCCGGCGAGAGGCTGCCGCAACGGCGCGCGGTGAGCGTCGCGCAAGGGAGGGCGGATTTGGCTCAGTTTTAAATTTCGAGGCCGGCGCGGGCGCATAGAGACGTCAATTCGTCTCTCTGTTGTTGTCCCCGAGCATTTCATCGATCTCGCGGAGAAGATCGAACAGCTCCTCCCTGCTGAAGGTCTCAAGCCCCTGCGTCACCCTCGCCGCGTACAGACGGGCGATGGCGTCCAATTCAGACTTCTGATCTTCGAGCGGCATAGTTCACCGCATAGAATCGGGGGGCGATGGTGCCTATTATAATCGGCGTTCCGACGCGCGTGACTGATTTCTATAGGTCCATCACAGGTTCCAATCACGTTCGCCCTAGGTGCCGAACACAACCGGCGTAATTCAACCTGAAGTAGGCAGTGTGGACGGCCCGGGAACATGATGACAGTACGATATCAGCTGGCAGGTTTTCACGAGGCCTCACGGTGATCGCCAACGAGTTTTACGAGGATTGGCGTCGTCCGCGATGGCGTCGAGCGCCGCACGCGGCAGATAGAGAGCCAGAGAGTGATAGGGCTCGTCGAGAAGACTCCTGGGTTCTCGCTTCAGGTCGTGGAGAGAACTCTCGCCAGCCCGCAAGTCGCACACCGACGCTCGTCGGCCATCCGACCAATATTCGCGATTAGGACGATCACGGAGGTGCAAATAGACGAGAAAAGCATCTTCCGGCTGAATCGGACCGCTCATTTCCGTCAGCGGATTATCACACCGAACCTCCGTGACGGCCATATTGGCGGTACGCGATGCCCGGGTAACTATCGCCGGCACGTTTTCAACTCGCAGTCGCTCGCCAAACCGCTGCCCATAAGCCTCGCTCATCGCTCTACCCTAAATGTTCATCGTGTTCCCCCTTTCCCATCCTCGCTGTGTAACGTTTCCGCGCTGCCCACACTAGTTTGGGGTAAAGCCCAATTCGCAAAAATGAGCAGTTTTCCTCTATTCGCGATCAAATCAGACAGGTTTAGCGTTTGCATGCGCGGAAACGCCCATTTCAGAGCGGACATCGAGAACCTTGGGACCACATAGGCCGGCCACCTGCTGGAAAAGCGAACACCCCTGCCGTAATCTCGGCGGCGGCCGACGCCTTTAAGTCGAGCATTCGAAGCCGAGGGCACCGGGTCGTTCGAAATAATAGGCGCCAGTGCAGCTCTCACGAATTTTTTGCGATAACCTACCGATCCAGAGCGAAAGAGTGACTATAGGTCGATCGATGCACAAAACTCGCAGTGTCGACGTCGATGAAGGCATGAAGGCTGAAGAACAGTCGAGGTTCTTGGCACAGCTTCGAGCCACTCTAAATGTGCTTCCGGCGTATACCTGGTACGCGGCTCCGTCCGGCGCCCTCGCCTTCGTGAACAAACGAACTGCGGACTACCTTGGTCTTCCGAAAGATCATCCCCTACGTTTTGGCATCGACGTTGGCGCACAGTGGGACGCCCATCTTCCCTTCGTGCATCCGGACGACCGCGCAGAAACACAAGAAAATTGGTCGACCCGTCTGCGCACGGGCGAGGGCGGTGAGGGGAGTTTTCGAGTTCGTAATGCTCAAGGAGGCTACCGCTGGTTCCTCAGTCGCGCCGAACCGCTCCGGGCGAGTGATGGAACCATACTGCAGTGGGTCGGAGTGAATCTGGATATTGAAGAGCGCAAGCGCTCCGAGCAGGCCCTGCGGGAGAGCGAATACAGGCTCCGCCAAATCATCGATACTGTACCAAGCCTTCTCTGGTCGGCGGCGCCCGATGGTGAACCGACCCATGTCAGTCAGCGTCTTTCGGATTACAGCGGCATGCGACTTGAGGATTTTAAGAATGGTGGTTGGAAAGCATTCGTGCACCCGGCCGACGTTCCAGAAACCGCTAAGGCTTTCTATCACGCAATTCAGACCGGAACTTCGTACCAGGCTGTGCACCGCCTGCGTCGGGCGGCGGACGGCGAATATCGTTGGCACCATGCTCGCGGTGAGCCGCTGCACGACCGAGAGGGACGAATCATCCAGTGGTACGGCTTGTCTGTTGATATTGACGAAGGCAAGAAGGCCGAAGACCGGCTGCGCCGCAGCGAAGCGTATCTGGCGAAAGCACAGAGGCTAAGCCACACCGGTTCTGCGGTCTACACCGAGACGGAAATTCCCTATTGGTCCGAGGAGGCTTCCCGCCTCTTTGGGTTTGATCCGCTGCAGGGCATTCCGAGCCGCGAAGCGGTATGGCAACGGTTCCATCCAGACGACTTAGACAGAGTGAACGAAACCATCGAGCGCGCAGTGCTCGAAAAGAGAAGCTTTGGCAATGAGTTCAGAATCATACATCCCGATGGAACGATCAAATACATCGAAGCAATCAACGATCCTGTTTTCTCAGCAAGCGGAGAGCTTCTAGAGATTGTCGCCACGGGCATCGACGTGACGGAGCGGAAGGGGGCCGAGCAAGCTTTGCGGGAGAGCGAGGCGAAGTTCCGCGACTACGCCGAAACTGCCTCGGATTGGTTTTGGGAGATCGGTCCGGACTATAAATTTACGCTGCTGACCGAGAATGCGTTTGGCGCACCCGCGGACCATCGAATCGGCACGGCGTGCTGGGATCACGCTCTCGACCTTGAAACGGAACCCGAGAAGTGGCGACTTATGTCTGGCAACGCTCAATTCACGCAAGCCGTTCCGTGACTTTGTATATCGTGGGTTGGGAGGCAACGGCTCTCCGATGTACGTGAGAGCGAGCGGCAAGCCAGTGTTTGACGTCCACGGAGAATTCCGCGGTTATCGCGGCACCGGGAGCGACATTACGGCATTGCGGACAGTAGAGACAGAAGCTCACGAAAGCGAGCAGCGATACCGCAAGGCCGAGCTGGAGCTTGCGCACGCCAATCGCGTCGCAACGATGGGGCAGTTGACGGCCTCGATCACTCATGAAGTGAACCAGCCGATTACAGCGGCAATCACATACGCGTTAGCCGCTCGGCGTTTCCTAAAAGCGGAGCCGCCAAATTTTCATGAGGTGGATGATGCGCTCTCTCTGATTGTCAAGGAGGGGCATCGCGCAGGCGAGGTCGTCGAGCGAGTTCGGGCGCTCATTAAAAAGGTGCCCGCACGAAAGGACGCCGTAGCGATTGACGATGCCATCCTTGAGGTTATTGCTCTCACCCGTGCGGAGGCCGCGAACAATAGGGTGTCGGTGCGGACGCAATTTGCCGAGTGCTTGCCGCCTGTCCAAGGCGATCGGGTCCAACTGCAACAAGTGATGCTGAACTTAATCGTCAACGCCATTCAGGCCATGAGTGGTGCTGGGGAAGGCGCGCGCGAATTACAAATCAGCATCGACGCCGTCCCTCCCGAAGGTGGCGTGCGCGTCCGGGTGCGCGACACCGGGCCCGGGTTGAGCCCCGAGAGCCTGTCATGTCTATTCGAGCCATTCTACACGACCAAGCCCAAGGGCATGGGCATGGGCCTATCTATCTGCCGCTCGATCATCGAAGCCCACGGCGGACGGCTGTCGGCGATCCCATGCGAACCGCGGGGTGCTCTCTTTCAGTTTACAATCCCGCTGACTGAGCCGTCTTCCGTGTCAGTGTCTTAATGACACTTTTCGGACATGGCGTGATATCCGATTGACGTCGGCAAGGGGTCCAGAGCGGGCAGCAAGAGGTGGTGCCAGCAGGAACCTTGGGACCTCATAGGCCACCCGCTGGAAGCGAACACCCTGCCGTGACCTCGGTGTGGCCGACACCTTTAAGTCGAGCATTTTAAGCCGCGGTCGGAGAGGCTCATTTGGGATCGCGTCGGGAACGTCAGGACGCTATTGCCTCAACTTGCGCGAAGTGAGTTCGGGCGTGTCATCAAGACGCGATGCCGAGCCGGAAACCGTGGGGCGGCACACCGCTCGCTTTAGCTCGGCAGCGGCAAGCCAGCGAAGCCGACAATCTTAAAGCCGGGAGTGCCCCGAATTTGGCAACCATAGGCAGGGCAACCGGAGGACCCGTTTGTTAATCCAGTGACACGGCGCGCCAGTCGCGAGAGAGCCGATGTGTCTCGCGTTCGCTTTTATGGCGAGAGCCGGCTTAGAAGCCGCGAGACACGTGTCACCGCGAGGAGCCCTGATGCCACGCACGTGTAACTCTTCGGCAATGCCGCGCGTAGTCGTGATTCCTGAGCGCTTGATGTCATCCACGATAGCCTTCAAGTCCGTTGCGCGCTGAGCGGCAGTGACCTTGAGTTTGGCTACGGCTTCCGCGTTGCCTGCCTGCTTGCCCTTGAGCGCTCGGGTGCCGTTGGGATTACCCAGCTTCACGCCACGGGCCTTCGCTGCGGCCAAGGCGGTCTTGGTGTTCTCGGAGATGGTACGGCCCCCGGCCTAAGCCACCGCCGCGATGATGTGGTTGGTTAGGCGGTTGGTCGTTGGCCTCCACAGCATTCAGCGACTTTGTGCCAACGGTGTTTGCCTGCGTACCGGCTTTTCGATTTACTCGGACCCTGGTGTAGGCGGAGGCTCCTATGCTAGACGTACCCTTGTTTTTTGTTGCCGCCGACGCTTGAGGAGCTTGGGGCGATTGAGGTTAGGTTCATCTCGCCTCGCTCATTCGGGATCTTGATATTCGTGGTGGGACCACACCCCGACTTCGGGCGTTGAACCTAATAACCAAATATCCTCGACTTAACGATCCACACCCAATGAAAGATGCTATCGATATCCTCAACGAAATGGGCGTAACCTTCCAACGCCCCACGCTCTACCAGCTGAAAATCGGCGACCTCAGTTTCTACCCAGGACGAGGAACAATCTTCAGGGATGGTAGCTCGGCGGCCATGACCGAAAAGGGCCTAGATGCTTTGGTGATCATCATCAAAGGTGCCAAGCAAAATCTGCACTCATCCCCGCCGGTCGCCTCTGGCCCAAGGCCGGCCTGGGTCGACGATCCCGGCCCCCCGTTTCTTGGTAGTCGCCCCCATACGGAAAACGACCGTTTATCTGACAATGGTCCCAAGGCCTCCAGCGGTTCGCACACTGCGTTGATCGGCGACAGTAGCAGAACGGGGCCGTCGTGCATGCCAAGAACTGGTTAGATGCGGGATCGCTCCGGTCCGCGTAAGCCCGACGCGCCTCCTACAGCCGGGCTTCGATGCAGCCAGAATCAGTGAGCAAAAGTCTCCTAGGTCGGAGACAATCGATATTCACGGGGACGCTTGGTCAGGATTGGCAGGACTGATCCTCTAGGTCGCCATCGAGATGATCCTGGACGATCTCGCCGAGCCAAGACCACTCGGGCTCAACCGTCGAACGTATCTCCATGTCACACAACAGCTCTTTTGAAGTCATACTCCCCGCGGAAAGCGGAAAGAGAAGAAAGACAATGGGGAAGGGGAAGGAAGGGCGAAGGCAGGCAGAGCTAACAGACAGAGTGATTGAGTGACAGTCTGATGGACTGACTGACGGATGGGAGTGCCTTCAAAGGAAGGCAGAGAATATAAAATTCTCCGAACAGTCCATTGCACCGAATTCGCATTGATTGTACGGCACACCCTGAGCGATGTGATCTGTGGAAGGCATTGCTCAAGAGACCTTGAGCGAAAGCCCGGACGCGCTATTTGGAGGAGCTTTCGCGCCAAGCGCGGTGAACTTTCTACTTGCGGAGGCGGCCTGAACACCCAACCCCTCATCTTGCAGTAATTTTGATTAAAAAGAAATTGGACAATAGCCTTCTAAACAGATCAGGAATGAACAAGATCGCCCGTAGCAGACCTGTTACTCCATACCGCATCAACAGGAGAGAAACTGACATGTGCAAAATTGCAATCGGTGGGCGTGTTGTGTTTAGCGACGGACAATCCGTGTTTGCTGAGGGAGTTTAATAGCTGAACCAAGGCGCGTATGCGAACCTAACGCGCTCCAACTTATCTTCTCCGACAAGATCGATCGCTTGGATGGTTATCAGCCGCCCATACTCCATGGAGATAAGCAAAACTTCGTATGGGAGTTGTGCTTGCGTGACCGAATATCTAATCGCCGTGTACGCTACGACGATCGTCCGGTCTTGCAATAACGCTGAAGGTGGTCTCTTCGACGCGCTTGGAGCCGAATTGGGGCGCCAGCGTCGAGTTATAACGGTCTCTGTCCGAGACCATTCATTGCGCGAGCTGACGCACTGCTACTCGAACGAAACCGCGGTCGATGCGTAGCGTTATTTTTGGCAAAAGAGAACGATAGTGGGGGCAGAAATGACAAAACACATTGTACAGTTGCCGAATCCCGACGGATCATTGCTTCTTCGCGAACTGGACCACAGAGTAAAGAACGAACTTACTTCCGCCATTTGCGCGGTCTCAACCAAAGCAGTGCAGTCGGATAACGTGGCTGTCAAGGCCGCGCTGCTCGGCGTCGTAGACGTCCTGCATCAATGGGCCGACGTTCATCGGGCGCTGCACATGCCGGACCGCGAGCGCCTCACCGATGCGGCGAAGTACCTCCAGCGGCTTTGCTTCTCCATCACAAAATACCGACTGGACTGCCTGGCGATACGTGTTTTGTTTTCATCGGATGACCTGAAGCTTGAAGGGGAACGCTGCTGGAAGCTTGGACTTGTGGTATCCGAGCTACTGACCAATGTGGCTCGACATGTACAATTCGGCGGTAAACGTCCGGAATTGCATGTGAAGTTGATGCTTGTTGGCGACATGGTAAAGTGTGGTGTCTCTGACAATGGGTCGGCTCCCGAACCGATCCGGCGCGGTCGGGGGCTTACGATCATCGGCGAGTTGGCCAGCAGTTTGGGCGGCCGCATTCACACGTCTTGCGCCGTCGGAGGATCTTCCTTCCTTATCGCCTTTCCGTTGACTGAAGCCGAGCAACGTGCGGCCGGCGAGACTCATAATGTCTTGAAGCGGACGAAGATGGGCCGCCCTCGACGGCTTGCGGCGTCTAGATTTGAGGATCTAGGGACTGGCTAAGCAACGGCGATTACCGAGGACGCCGGAGTGGGCAGGACGGCCCCAATACAATCAGCGGCGGATCGATCGACCGCATGTAGAGGTCGAACGCGACAAGTCGGGTACTTCTCGCCTGCACATCTTGCATTATCGCGACGAAGTCTACGGCCAGATTGCCTTGTAAATCTGGTTTCTTCGTTCATTCGCTTTTGCCGTCTGGTCATCGACGGCTTCCAGCTGGCGGCAAGGAACCTGTGCGCCGGCTGACACTTCGGCGTCCGAAGCAATTCCTCAACGTTCGCGCCCTCACTCACGGTCCATCCAAACAGTCATGCCCGGCTCAAGCCCCGCCGGCGATCCTTCCGGGTCGAGGCGCAAACGAAGGGTGTTGCGATCGTGGTCGCCGATAACCCGCTCGGCTTGCCAGGTGGCGAAGGTTCCGAGCGGCCGTAGTTCGGTAATGACGGCTTTGGTCGGTCCATCAACGCCGTTTCGCATCACGGTCACCGTTTTTCCCACCACGAGCTCATTGAGATCGTCTTCCCGGACGTTGAACGAGAGCCATTGCTTGCCCGCCGCCTCAAGCATCAGGATCGGTTGACCCGCGCGAACGTTCTCCCCCACCTCCGCGACCACCACGCTGACGGTCCCGTCGGCCGGAGCGCGCAAGGTCATCTTTTCGAGGCGCCGCTCCAGCACTGCGACGGCGGCTGCCGCGGCCTGCACCTGCGCGTCGGCGATCGCACGTTCCTCTCGGGTTGGTCCCGCAACGGCCGCGTCATAATTCGCCTGGGCCTTTGCAAGGTCGGCACGCGCGCTCGCGGCGTCGTTTTCGGCCTGGTCAAGCGCCTGCTGGGTCTCAAAACTCTGACGCGCCAGCGTGCCGGTTCTTGTCAGTTGAGCCTGTACATATTCGAGGCGTGCGCTTGCCTTGGCGATCTCCGACTTCAGAGAGTCGATCTGCTCCTGACGAACGCCGGCGTAGACGTTGTTGCGGTCCGCGGTTGCCGATGCAAGGGCGGCGCGGGCTTGGTTGGCTTGCGCGGTCAACTCCACCGCGGAAAGCTTCGCCAAAACATCGCCGGCGTGCACCCGGGCTCCCTTCTCGACGGCAATCGACACGAGCTGACCGTCCACCTCGGGCTCGACCCTGATTTCAGTCGCCCGGACCACGCCCACAATTGCGGCTGCCGATCCGGAATGACGCGAGGAATAGACCAGCGCGCCCGCGGCCAGCACGAGCGCGATCGCAACGATGGCAGCCGTTCTAGACATGCGCATGTTGCTGTCCTCTCTTGACGGTGAGTGCCGCGATTACGGCGAGCGTGAAATAGGCCAGGGTCAGGCACCACAAACCGAGCCAATCGTGCCCGACCTCCCAGATGTTGGCGCCCAGTTGGTTGATGCGAACCAGGCCATCAATCGCGAAATCCGCGGGGAAAATCCGACCCAGCGCGATGGCCGCGTCGGGGATGGCCTCGCGCGGCCATGCGAAGCCGGCGGTGAAAAACTGGGGCAGGCTGGTTGCGAGAAGAAGCAGGGTCGCGTTCTCCGGCCGCGTGAATAACGCGCCGATGGCCTGACCCATAAAGCTGGTCGCAAGCAAAAAGACCGCAGCGAGGGCGAAGAGCTGTGGAATATGCCCGAGGGTCGAAAAGCCGTAGAAACGCGGCAACACGATCAGATAGAGCGCGACCGCCGGAAGGTAGATGGTCAGATGGGCGATGCCGCGGCCCAACACGCCGGTAAACGCGCCGCTGGAATTTGCCAGCGCACTGCGTGTCAGCATCGCTGCACCGATCAGCAGTGTTTGCTGCAGAATCAGCACGAACGCCGCCGGGACGATATAGCTCGCGTAGCCCCCGACCGGATTGAAGATCGGTTGCAGCAGGATGTCGGCCGGGCTCAGGCTCGCCAGCTTGGCCTTGACGATGCTTCCATCGGTGCGCGCGCCCCGCGAAACCAGATCGGACGTCAGGGCTCCGACGGCCGTGGCGACGCCGCTCGCGGTGGACCTGAATACGAACAGGTAGGTGGCATCGGCGTAGATCGGGATGTGTGCGGTGATGCCCTTGAGCACATCGCGCTCGGTGTCCGGCGGAATTTCGACGGCGGCAAAAGCCTTGCCGCGATCGATTGCGGTGCGCGCCTCGGCGAGCGTGCGGGCGCGAACCGCAACGCTCAATGATCCGCTGGCATCCAGCGTCTCGACGATCTGCCGGCTGAGATCGCTCAAGTCGTTATCGACGACCGCGATCGGAAGCTTGCGAAGGATCTGGTTCAGATAGGGCTGCGGGTAGTAAAGACCGTAAATCAACGGAGCCAGGAACAACAGCGTGAAGGCGCTGCGCGTTCCGAGCACGCGCCGCCACTCCGCGTTGAAGGCGCCGCCGATGCCCGCCGATGGCTCGCCATTCTCGGCTTGCTCGGCGGGTTGCGGCGTTTCGAACCATCCCTTGCGCTTGAGGCTCGCCATGCGGAGCAAGGCAAGCCCGACGTAGAGCATCGTCAGGCCGGCGAGCACCGCGAAGGGAACGGCGGATTCCGAGACCGGCAATCCTCGCGCCGCTTGGCCCAGCAGCAGGGCCATGTACCAGCGCAGCGGGAGAATCGCGCTCCAGACCTGCGCAAACGCGTTCATGCCGATGGTGGGAAAGCCGACGCCGGCGTAGCCAAATGCAGGCGAGACGAACAGGCCCGCAAGCCCCAGCCCGGTCGCCAGGTCGCGCGCCAGCAGCTGCAGCAAGGCGCCCAGTGACAGGTAGGCGATGATCAGGAGCGAGCCGCCGGCCACCATCAAGGGCAGGTCTCCCTTGAACGGCACTCGCAGCACACCCTCCAGGAACAGCGGCTCAACCAGCATGATCAGGAAGAAGATGCCGAACAGCGGCGCGAGCTTGCCGACCAGCGCGACGACCGGATCGCCTCCGGCGCTTTCGAGCCATGCCCGCACGTCGCGACGGCGGAATTCGGATCCGACCGAATAGCCGGCGGCCAGCGTGATCACCACATGAATGATCATCGGCAGCAACGCTCGCAGCAGGAACTGCGCGTAGTTCTTTTGCGGGTTGACCAGCGCGATGGTTTCGCCGGAGAGCGTTCCGACAGAAGTCGGCGCGGGCGTGGCGCGCTTGGCCGGGGCGGCTGAGGACGCCGCGGCGGAAAGTACGTCGCTCAGACCGGAAGACGCAATGCCT
The DNA here is from genome assembly GCA_963756215.1 of uncultured Alphaproteobacteria bacterium. Classification (GTDB taxonomy): domain Bacteria; phylum Pseudomonadota; class Alphaproteobacteria; order Rhizobiales; family Xanthobacteraceae; genus Bradyrhizobium. Next base: position 21,977 of record CAVWMY010000014.1, read on the forward strand.
GCGGCGGTGAGGAACTGCTGGTTATAGAAGCCGACGACCTGCGGGCGGCGCTGCGCCTTCAGGTCGCGCTCGAAATCCGGCGGGATATAGATTGCCGAGATCGCTTTGCCGGACCGGATATCCTGCACCGCCGTGGACAGCGTACCGGAGCGGTCGACGATCTTCAGGCTCGGAGATGCCGCAACATATTCGATGAGGGCATGCGAAGCGTCCGACCTGTCTTCGTCGACGACCGTCACCCCGAGGCCCCGTATGACCGGATGGCTGAATACGGTCGTGAGCACGACGAACGCGAACAGGGGCACGCCGAAGATCAACAGCAGGGCTACGCGATCGTGAAACAGCCACCGGCACTCGCGCCGGGCCACCATCAGAAATCCGGGCTTCGACGCCGGGCTCATTGCCGTGACCGCCAGTCGAGATAGGCGCTCATCCCCGGTCGTAGTTCGGGTACCGGCTGGACCGGGTAGGCGCGAATCGAAAACGTGCGCAAATCGAAATCGCCCGAAGCGCGCGTGGCTCGCCAGCTCGCATATTCGCCCTTGGTCGCGACCAGTTTCACCTCGACCGTGATACGGCGGTCGTCGAGAGCCGGAATACGAACATCGAACCGATCGCCGACCTTCAGGTTCTTGACCAGATCCTCGCGAAGGTCGAAATGAACCCAGACATCGGCCAGATCGATCAAGGTAACGAGCGGCACTCCCGGAGACACATATTCGCCGGGCTCCACGTTGCGTTGATAGACCTGTGAGGCGACCGGGGCGTAGACCACGAGTTGATCGATGACCGATTGAACGCTTTGGATATCGGCGGCTGCCTTCTCGACGCCGGCGCGGGCAATAGCCCGCTCTTCTTTTGTGTAGCCGTTGACGGCCTGGTCGTAGGCTGATTTGGCCTGATCGACGGCGCGTTCGCTTTCGTGCAACGCATCGGTCACCTGGTCGAGCCGGGCCTGCGGTGCGTTGCCTTGTTCGGTCAATGTGTGGGTGCGATCGAAGGTCTTCTGCGCCAGCACCAGCGCTGCCTGCGCGCGCTCCATTTCCGCTTTCCGCGCGGCGATGGTTTCCGCCCGTGTTCCGGCCAGTATGTTGGCGAGCTGGGCCTCCGCCACAGCCTTTGCCGCATTGGTTTGCTCGCGCTTGGCCACCGTTTCCGGATTATCGATCCGCACGAGCACAGCCCCGGCGGGAACGTCCTGGCCACGTTGCACGGGAATTTCCTTCACCCGGCCGTCGACGCGCGCGGCTATGTCGAGGCGCGTGGCATCGACCTCACCCTGTACGAGAAGCGGTTCGGGTCGCAGGAGATAGAACACGGATAATGCCGCAACGGCGGCGGCAACGACGCCGACGATAATGGAAGGAACACGCGTTGCGCTACGCGCGTTCGGCGTCGGTCCGTCTCCTGGCGCATCGGACTTGCTCTGAATTTGCTGATCAGAGGTCGGTTTGTCCATGCTCGGCTCCACTTGGGTCATGTCAATCTTAGTTATCAAGCTGGTCCGACCAAGTGTACCGTTTCCGCTGACACAATTACTCGAGCAGTCGTCATTTCTCCCGAGATATTGGTCCAATGCTGCGAGTGGCCAAGCCCGACCCGCCCGATTGTCGCAGGTATGCGACCAACGAGATTGTCGAAATCTGCTTCGATCAATCGTGTGAGATCCGGCTTGCAGGTTCGGGCGCCCAATCGTGTCCCCATGCGACCGGTTCGAGTGCGCAGAATCAGACAAGGCGCCGCACGTTCCTCCAAGTGGTGGGACCTCCGCGACAGAAGCACAACCCTTCCACTGGCGATCGTCTTATTCAATATCGAAGCAACTATTAGCGGCACAGTCGCGGTCAAGCGCTGACCCAACTCATGTCAGATTATCGCAAAGGTGCCGCATGTCCGAAGCCGTTAAGAACAGTCGAAGCGCTGGTGCCAGCGCCGTCGTCCCTCGTCTTTTTGTCCTTGAGATTAACGCCGGCCGCATTCACTCCATGAATACAGACGGTTCCGACCGCAAGACCATCGTGTCGGATTGCCATTTGCCTGACGGCATCGTCGTTGATGCCGAGGCCGGCCATGTCTACTGGACCAACATGGGTATCCCGAACCTGAACGACGGGTCAGTCGAGCGCGCCGACATCGACGGCAAGAACCGCAAGGTAATCGTCGCAAAAGGCGTCACTCACACTCCGAAGCAGATCATCCTCGATAAGAAGGGCGGCAAGCTCTATTGGTGCGACCGCGAGGGTATGCGGGTCATGCGCAGCAATCTCGACGGCGCGCAGCTGGAGACGCTCATCGAGACGGGGCGTGGCGAAGCCGATCAACGGGATGCGACGCGATGGTGCGTCGGGCTGACGATCGATCCTAAATTCGGTCACATCTATTGGAGCCAGAAAGGTCCAGACAATGCCGGGCTCGGCCGCATCTCCCGCGCCAATCTCGAGATTCCCGCCGGCCAAACTGCAGCGACCAGGTCCGACATCGAGATATTCTTCGATGGTCTGCCCGAGCCGATTGATCTCGAACTCAACCAAAAGACCCGTGTTCTCTACTGGACCGACCGCGGCGACCCTCCACGCGGCAACACCGTGAACCGGGCCTCGATCGACAACAAGCCTTTCGAGCCGGAGATCGTGGTGACCCATCTGATGGAGGGAATAGGCATCGCACTCGACATTCCAAACGATCGCATGTTCGTGACCGATTTCGCCGGTTCGGTTTACTCCGCGCGGCTCGATGGATCCGAGGAAAGAAATTTCCTCTACGCCCAGGGCAACCTCACCGGCATCGCATACGCCGAAATCTGCCAATCTTATCGGAGACAATGACATGACCGACACCAAGCCCATCCGCCGCATCGCCATCATCGGCACGGGCGTGATCGGTGCGAGCTGGACCGCGCTGTTTCTCGCTAAGGGACTGCAGGTCGTCGCGACCGACATTGCGCCCAACGCGGAAGCTGCGCTGAAGACGTTTGTCGAGGCAGCCTGGCCGGCGCTCCAGCGGTTGGGCCTGTCGCCCGGAGCTTCGCAATCGAACCTCAAGTTCACGACCGACGTCGCGCAAGCGCTCGCCGGAGTTGACCTGGTCCAGGAGAACGGGCCCGAGCGGATCGATTTCAAACGGAAGCTCTATGGGCAGCTCGACGAGCTGCTGCCGCCGGACGTGATCATCGCGTCGAGCTCGTCGGGGCTCACCATGAGTGAAATCCAATCGGGCGCCGCGGCCCATCCAGAGCGCTGTGTCATCGCCCATCCGTTCAATCCGCCGCACTTGATCCCGCTGGTCGAGATTGTCGGTGGGGCAAAGACCTCGGAAGCGACGATAAAGCGCGCTGCGGAATTCTATACGTCCATCGGACAACGGACGGTACGCCTCAACAGGGAAATGCCGGGCCACGTCGCCAACCGCCTCCAGGCTGCGTTGGCACGCGAGGTCTATTACCTGGTTGCCGAAGGCGTCGTGAGCGCCGCGGATGTCGACACTGCCCTGTGCTGGGGCCCAGGCCTGCGCTGGGGCATCATGGGCAACATGATGCTCAACCACCTCGGCGGCGGTGCAGGCGGCGTCGAGCACTTCTTCCAGCAGTTCTCCAGTCCGATGACCGCCTGGTGGAAGACCCTCGGCTCGCCGGTGCTAACGCCGGACGTGCAAAAGAAGCTCATCGACAGCGTCCATACCGAAGTCGGATCGCGCAGTATCAAGGAGCTGGAGGCGGAGCGCGACGAAGTCCTGCTCGGGCTGATTGAGCTACGCAAAAAGGTTGCCAGGCTGAACCAAACGAAGGTGCAAGCGCCGGTCGTCTGAGACGAAGTGTCTCCTACCAGATTAATCATTCATCCGACGCCTCCTTCATCACTTCCGGCCTTCAGGCCACAGCATCAGGAGTTCCAAATGCCGACCGCAACCGCTGCAAGTAAGACTGCCGCGCCGAAGCCGGTGCCCGTACCGAACGGCGACTTCTATCAGCTGATCGAACTTCTCACCCCCGAAGAGAAAGCGGTCGTCGCAAAGGTGCGGACCTATATGCAAACCAAGGTCCAGCCGATCATCAACAAGTACTGGTCCGATGACGCGTTTCCGTTCGAGCTGCTGCCTTCGTTCAAGGAGCTCGGCATCGGTGGGCTCGGCTATGAGGGTTACGGCTGCGCCGGCGGTAGTCAGAAGCTGTACGGCTTTGTCACGATGGAGATCGCGCGTGTCGACGCGTCGATCTGTACGTTCTGGGGGGTCCACAGCGGTCTGGCGATGGGCTCGATCTATCTTGATGGATCCGAGGAGCAGAAGCAGAAATGGCTGCCCCAAATGGCCCGCTACGAAAAGATCGGGTGTTTCGGATTGACGGAGCCGCTGGTTGGCTCGGGAGCGAGCGGCGGGTTGACCACGACCGCCAAACGCGACGGCGACACCTGGATTCTCAATGGCCAGAAGCGGTGGATCGGCAACTCGACTTGGTGCGACGTTTCTATCATCTGGGCGCGGGATCTGGCGGACAACCAGGTCAAGGGTTTCATCGTCGAGAACAAGTCGACGCCAGGCTTCAGCGTGGAGAAGATCGAGCACAAGATAGCGCTCAAAGTGGTCCAGAACGGCCAGATCACCCTCAAGGACGTACGGGTGCCCGAAGTGAACCGCCTGCAGGGCGGCAATTCGTTCCGCGATACCGCGCGCGTGCTGCGGATGACCCGATACATGGTGGGTTGGGCGTCAACTGGCATCCAGATGGGTGCATTCGAAGCCACCCTTAAATACGCCCAGGAACGCCAACAGTTCGGCAAGCCGATCGCTTCGTTCCAGCTGATCCAGGATCTATTGGCCAAGATGCTTGGCAATCTGACCGCGTGCCAATGCCTGATGCTCCGTCTGGCGCAGCTTGATGACGAAGGAAAGCTTGACGACCATCATGCCGCGCTGGCGAAGTCGTTCTGTACGGCGAAATCGCGCGAGACGGTCGCATGGGGCCGCGAGGTGCTCGGCGGCAATGGCATCGTCGCCGACTACAATCTCGCGCGTTTCTTCAACGATGCGGAGGCGCTGTACTCTTACGAAGGCACCTATCAGATGCAAAATCTGATCGTGGGAAAAGCCATCACCGGTCACGGCGCCTTCGTATGATTGCTCAGTGCGCCGGCGTTCCGACGCCAGCTGCCTCCATCCAGGAGATTTGATTATGGTTTCGCAAGCCGTACCGTTCACCTCTTCGCCTGCAACAATACCCAACTCCTTGCCTAAGGCGGCGTTGGCGCTTGCCAACGTCCAGTACGAGAAGAAGAGTTCGATCGCCTACGTGACGGTCAATCGGCCCAAGGTGCTCAACGCGCTCAACACGCCGACGTGGACGGATTTGCAGGCCGCATTCGAGGACGCAAAGGCCGACGGGTCTGTCCGTGGCGTGATCCTCACCGGCGCGGGTGACAAGGCGTTCATCGCCGGGGCGGATATCGGTGAACTTGCGCATGTCGACGCCTACGACGCAGAACAGTCCAGTCGGTTCGGGCAAAGGGTGTTGGATCTTATCGAAAATCTCGGCAAACCGGTGATCGCGGCGATTAATGGGTTTGCGCTCGGCGGGGGCTGCGAGACGGCGATGGCCTGCACGATGAGGATCGCAGCAGAGCACGCCAAATTTGGCCAACCCGAAGTCAAGCTGGGCCTGCTGCCGGGTGGCGGCGGAACCCAGCGTTTACCGCGCCTGGTAGGAAAGGGTCGTGCGTTACAGCTGATCCTCACGGGCGAGACGATTTCCGCGCAGGAGGCCTATCGCATTGGCCTCGTCAACGAAGTCGTTCCTGCGGTCGGCTTGATCGACCGCGCCGAGACGATCCTGAGGCAGATCGCGGGCAACGCGCCGATCGCCGTGAAGTTCTCGCTCGAGGCCGCCAACAAGGGGATGGAGACCAGCCAGAGCGAAGGCTTTGCGCTGGAAGCTTCATACTTCGGCATTTGCGCCGCCACTGAAGACAAAAAGGAAGGCACCTCCGCCTTCCTCGAGAAACGCACGCCGCAGTTTCAAGGTCGGTAAGGCGGTTGCCGCATCCGGCGATTCGGAAAGGACAATCATGGCAAGCGATAATATATTCTCTGGACTAAAAGTGGTGGACCTGGCGAGCTTCATCGCCGGCCCCAGCGCCGCAGTGATCCTCTCGGACTTTGGCGCCGACGTTATCAAAGTAGAGCCGCCGAGCGGCGACCTATGGCGAATTGCGAACCACCTGCCGCCGCAGCCCGTCTCCGAGGATGCCTACCCTTGGCACCTTGCCAATCGCAACAAGCGCGGCATCGCTCTTGATTTGAAATCCCCGAGCGCGCAGCAAGTTCTCGAAAAACTCGTGAAATGGGCTGATGTACTCATCGTCAATACGCCGCATCCCGCGCGCGCGCGATTGAAGCTGGAATATCAGGATGTGGTGCGGTGGAATCCGCGACTTATCTACGCCGACATCTCAGGCTTCGGCGACAAGGGACCGGACGCAAATCTCCCCGGCTTTGACATCACTTCGTATTGGGCGCGCAGCGGATTGCTGTCGATGACGCGCGATGCTGGTGCGCCGCCGACTTGGCCGGTAGCTGGCAGCGGTGACAATGCCACCGCCGTCGGGCTTTATTCGGCGATCGTCACGGCCTTGTATCGTCGCGAGCACACCGGCGAGGGAGCCCATGTCACGACTTCGCTTCTCGCCGAAGGCGTATGGTCCGCCAGCGTCTCGATCCAGGCCGCGCTGTGCGATGCCAAATTCTTCGGGCTGCACGATCGCAAGAACCCTGCGAATGCCGCAATGAACGTCTGGCGCGCCAAGGACGACACCTGGTTCGTTCTCCTCATCACACCCGACAAGTTGGCAGCCGTCGCCAAGGCTATCGGACGTCCTGATCTTCTGACCGATCCCCGTTTCTCCGATCCGACGAAGCTGATGGCGAATATGTCTCAGCTCACGGCGATCCTCGACGCGATCTTCTGCGCCGAGCCAATGGCCCATTGGTACGAGGTGTTCAACGACGTCCACGTGACGTTCGGAGCGGTGCGTGGGCCGCAGGAGGTGATCAACGATCCCCAGCTCCGGGCGAACGAGATCATCGTTCCGCTCGAAGGTGCCGGCGGCAAGCTGACGTCCACCATCAGCAGCCCGCTTCAGGTGCATGGCGTCGCCAAGGTTTCCGCGAAACGTGCCCCAAAGATTGGAGAACACAACGAGGAGGTTCTCCTGCAGCTCGGATTTAGCGCAAGCGAAATCGATGGTTTGCGTGCGAGTGGCGCCATTCCCAAACCAAAGGAACATGCGGTTTAGCGCGACGACACCGTTGGAGCGGCGAATAGCCGCGCTGACCCGCCACTTGCGGAGAAATTCCTCAAAGGACCAGGACTTCGAAATGGACGATATCGTTACCGAGCACGCCGGAAACATTCTGCGCGTCCAGTTAAACCGCCCGACCAAGCGTAATGCGATGACCTCAGCCATGTACGTGGCTCTCGCTGGCCTCTTCGATGAGGCGGCAAAGGATGACAACACACGGGTCGTCCTCTGGCACGGCGCGGGAGATTCCTTCTGCGCCGGCAATGATGTCGGAGACTTTCTGAAGAATCCTCCGGGATCGGGAGAATCGCCTCAGTCCCGACTGATGGACGCGCTGATCAACTTCGACAAGCCGGTGGTTGCCGCGGTCCAGGGGGCCGCGATCGGCGGCGGCACCACCATGCTGACGCATTGTGACTTCGTTTACGCGGGCGAGAGCACGCAATTCCAGATGCCATTCATCAATCTTGCTGTCGTGCCAGAATTCGGATCGAGCTACTCGGTGCCAGCCCGGATCGGTTATCTCCGTGCGGCGGAATTGATTTTGCTTGGGATTCCCTTTGATGCGACGCGCGCCGCCGAGTTGGGTCTGGTTACGCAGGTTATATCCGACAAGGACGTTCTCGCAAGAGCGACCGAAACGGCCGGCAAGTTGGCCGCGAAGCCGGCGGAAGCGCTACAAGCCAGCAAGAGGCTCATGAAGCAGCCATTTCGCGAGCAGATTAAGGCTGCGATGAAGGCGGAGAACGAAAATTTCAGTGCGCTGATCCGTTCTGAGGATGCAAAAGAGGCGCTTACGGCTTTTCTGGAGAAGCGCAAACCCGACTTCACGAGAGCCAGCAAGCATGCGGCGACCACATAAAGCGAACATGTGGCTCCGCCGACAACCGATCACCGCGACGGCTCCCCGACGATGTCGCGCCGGCAGAGCTTGGTGCTCCGCAGCGAGGGAGTGGCGATAGCGAGAGCAGGGGTGGCCACCCTCTATGAGGGGGCTGCGCTGACCGGCGCTTGAAAAAGCCGCTAAGCGGCTCCGGAGCTCGCCCGATATCTCCCGGCGGGTATCATACCGACGCACATTGATCACATCAATAACGGTGGGAAACGCAATCTGATTGACACTGAGTCAAAACGGCCATGGGTTTGGTATCGAGGAGTCAAATATGCCAGGCATCCATCACGTGACGGCAATCGCCGGCGATCCACTCAAGAATTTGAGCTTCTACATGCGTGACCTCGGGCTGCGCTTTGTCAAGAGAACAGTCAACTTCGATGATCCTCGACTTACCACTTCTATTTCGGTGATGAGAGAGGTAGTCCTGGCTCCATTCTGACCTTCTTCCCCTGGACGAACGCCCTCGCAGGCCGGCGCGGTGTTGGCGAAACGCGCCAGACCACCTTCCGCGTCCCGCTGCGTTCAATTGGATCAGCGTTTCATCGAGAAGGGAATTTCTCACCGGACGCTGGAGAAGCGCTTCGGCGAGTCCGTGCTGCGTTTTACGGATCAGGATGGGATGGCACTTGCACTCGTGGGCATAGCCGATGCCGAGAACGAACCGGGTTGGAGCAACGAGGACATCCCCGCCGAACATGCGATCCGCGGCTTTCAGGGCGTGACCCTTCTTCTCGACAGCGCCCAGAAGACCGCAGCGATCCTGACCGATGTGTTCGGCTTCCGCAAGGTCGCACGTGAAGGGGCGGTGATACGCTTCACTGCGGTGGGTGAAATGAGAGGTAGCGTGGTCGACCTCTACGAGGCCCCGGGCAATCCTGCGCGGCCGCCAAGGTCGCGGTTCAGTGCATCACATCGCCTTCCGTGGTGCAGACGACCTACAGCAGGCCCAGATGACCGAGAGGCTGATCCGCTCCCATGGCCGGCACCCGACCGAACAAAAGGACCGCAAGTATTTTCGCTCGGTCTATTTCCGTGAACCCGGTGGCGTTCTGTTCGAGATCGCGACCGACATTCCCGGATTTGCGATCGACGAATCGGTCGAGTCCCTTGGTGAAAATTTAGAACTACCGTCGTTTCGCGAACCACGCCGCAAGGATATCGAGGCGATGCTGCCCGTTCTCTAGAAGGTTAGCTACCGCTTCCAGTCAGCGAAGGGGAAATAGCAGCGTCGCCGCTCTCCCGCACGGCACGGGCGGTGACGAAAAGATCTCCTGCAGCACCGAATGATGCTGTTTCCGAAATTGGCGCCGCTGTCACGGCGCGGACATCGCGGACATGTGGTCGAGAATGAATTGCTTCGCCTCTTCGGCCGCCTGGCCGAAGGCGTATTCAACTAGCGCGACGTCCGACATCGTACCTGTCGAGTTCGTAGACTTTGTCGAAGATGCGCGGCGCCGATACGGCATCGATCGTCCAATCGCGTGTGGCTATTTCAACGGCGCGAACATTGCGCAGCCGTGATGTTGTTGCGCGCCGGCACGCTGGCAAGTGCGTTTCTTCGCGCGATGGGCCGCTGTCGGATCCGCCGCCTCCCGACCTATCGGGCGTGCCCGGCCGATCGTCTCGAGCAAACTCGATCCGATCGGTCCTGCGTCGAACTCGACCAGGTTGGGCGCGGCGCTGCGAGAGGTTGGAGCCGACATCAGTCGTCGGGTACCTCCCCTCGGTCACCACGTCTCGCAGTCAGATCTCGCATTGGTGTGTGACTGACCCACGACGGTGAGCGTGCAGCGGGCAGCGGCGTCAAGACAGTTCACGAGCCACCACAGAATGGCTGCTCAGGAATCGATCAGCGTATCGCGCCCCGTTCATCACGCATTTGGTCGCAGCGGTGCCGAGGCGTTGCCTCTGACAGCGCAGCAACAGCCAAGCCAGAGCAGACCTCTCCAAGCGTCGGGGAGCATCCTCGGTCTAGATCAACAGGCTCGGTCTGATGGCTGCTGCCATCGGGACGCTATCGCTGAAGGAGAAGCCAATTGTCGAAACTCGAGATGCTCACCTCACAAAACAGTGCGATCGCGTTGATTGACTATCAGCCAGCCATGTATCAGGGCGTCCAATCACACGATCGTTTGGTAACTTCCAACAACATCCAGATCCTCGCCAAGGCCGCGAAGCTGTTCAAGATTCCGACCGTGCTCACGACGGTCGCCAAGGATTCGTTCTCGGGTCCGTTCATGCCGGAAGTGTCCGAGTTGTTTCCTAATCACACCATCATCGACCGGACGTCGATGAACTCCTGGCTCGATGCGGGATTCCGCAAGGCTGTCGCCGCGACTGGGCGCAAGAAGTTTGTCATTGCCGGCCTTTGGACCGAAGCCTGCGTGATGTTTCCGACGCTGGACATGTTGAGGGAGGGTTACGAGATCTACATCCCCGCCGATGCTTGCGGCGATCTGTCGATCGAAGCCCACAACCGCTCGATGGACCGCGCAGTCCAGGCCGGCGCGATTCCTATAACCTCGGCCCAATACGTATTCGAACTTCAGCAGGATTGGGCGCGTTCCGAAACCTACGAAGGCGTGATGGACATCCTGCGGGCGCACTCGCCCTACGGGATCCAGGTACGTTTCTCGAAGTGGGCGCTCGGCGCACACAATTCGGAAGGCGGGGCCCGCGCGGCCGAATAGTTCTCTGTCTTCGCAATCGGGAAAACAAGATGAAAAGCTACCTGCTGTCGGCTGGGGCCGGGATCTTGGTTGGCGTCATCTACAGCCTCCTAAACGTTCGATCGCCGGCACCCCCGCTAGTGGCGCTGATCGGCCTGCTCGGCATCCTCGTCGGCGAGCAGGTCGTTCCGGTCGGCAAGCAATTGATCTCGGGCAGCGGCCTCGCCGGCGCCTGGCGTCAGGCTCAATGCGCCCCGCATATCTTCGGCCTACTACCGGGACGGCAAGCAGACGCGCAAGGCGAAGCTCCGACATTAATGCCTGATGTGGTGAAGGAGAAACATTCATGAGTTCGCCCGATCTCATCCTTCACCGAGGCCTGTTCACCACGCTCGATCGCGGCAATCCGACGGCCAGCGCGGTTGCGATCAAGGACGGTGTCTTCACTGCCGCCGGCCGCGAAAACGACGTCATGAAGTTGGCCGGGGCTTCGACCAAAATCATCGATTTGAAAGGACGTCGTGTCCTTCCTGGGCTGATCGACAATCACCTTCACATCATCCGCGGCGGGCTCAATTTCAACATGGAATTGCGCTGGGACGGCGTATGGTCGCTCGCCGAGGCAATGGCTATGCTGAAGAAGCAGGTTGCGATCACGCCGCCACCACAGTGGGTGCGTGTCGTCGGCGGATTCACCGAACACCAGTTCGCCGAGAAGCGGTTGCCGACCATCGACGAGCTCAATGCCGCCGCGCCCGACACCCCCGTCTTCATCCTGCACTTGTATGACCGCGCCATGCTGAACGCCGCTGCGCTGCGTGTCGTCGGCTACACGAGGAACACCCCCGCGCCCCCGGGTGGCGAGATCGTGCGCGACGCGAAAGGCAAGCCGACTGGGTTGCTCCTCGCCAAGCCGAACGCGAACATCCTCTATGCCACGCTCGCGAAAGGACCCAAGCTCCCGTTCGAATACCAAGTCAATTCGACCCGTCACTTCATGCGCGAATTGAATCGGCTCGGCGTCACCGGCGCGATCGACGCCGGCGGCGGTTTTCAGAACTATCCCGAGGACTACGCTGTCATCCAGAAACTCTCCGATGAAGGGCAGCTAACGATCCGCCTGGCCTATAACCTATTCACGCAGAAACCGAAGAGCGAGAAGCAGGACTTTCTAAACTGGACCAGCACATCGAAGTACAAGCAAGGCACCGATTACTTTCGACATAACGGCGCCGGCGAGATGCTGGTATTCTCGGCGGCAGACTTCGAAGATTTCCGGGTGCCACGTCCAGACATGCCACCCGAGATGGAGGGCGAGTTGGAGGATGTCGTTCGAATTCTCGTTCAGAACAAATGGCCGTGGCGGCTGCACGCGACCTATGACGAGACGATCTCGCGTTCGCTCGACGTATTCGAGAAGGTCAACCAGGATACTCCGCTGCAAGGTCTGAACTGGTTCTTCGACCACGCAGAGACGATATCCGATCGATCCATCGATCGCATCGCGGCGCTCGGTGGCGGCATCGCCGTGCAGCACCGCATGGCCTATCAGGGCGAGTATTTCGTGGAGCGCTATGGATTAGGAGCCGCCGAAGCGACGCCGCCAGTGAGAAAGATTCTCGACAAGGGTGTTAAGGTGTCCGCTGGTACGGACGCGACGAGAGTCGCCTCCTACAATCCTTGGGTTGCCTTGGCCTGGCTCGTTACTGGGAAGACCGTGGGAGGCATGCGCCTCTATCCGCAGCGCAATTGCCTCGATCGCGAGACCGCACTTCGGATGTGGACCGAGAACGTCACCTGGTTCTCGAATGAAGAGGGCAAGAAAGGTCGCATCCAGGCCGGTCAGTTCGCCGATTTGATCGTTCCGGACCGTGACTTCTTCTCTTGCGCCGACAACGAAATCGCAGGCACGACGAGCGACCTCACAATGATCGGTGGGCGCATTGTCTACGGTGCGGGCGACTTCGAGGCGCTCGATGGCATGGCGCCCCCGCCGGCGATGCCGGACTGGTCGCCGGTGCGCAGCTTCGGCGGATATGGCAATTGGGTCGGCGCGGACGGCAAGGCACAAACCGTAAGAGCCTATGCGATGGAGACGTGCGGGTGCGACAACGCCTGCGGGATGCACGGCCACAACCATGCCAGCGCCTGGTCGGGCCGGCTTCCCGTTTCGGACCTCAGGGGTTTCTGGGGCGCCCTCGGCTGCGCCTGCTGGGCTGTGTGAGATGAGACCGAAGACCGACACTCCGAGTTGGATAACGGCCATCTTGTCGATACCATGGCTCCTGCCGCTCTCGAGAGCTGCGTTGGTTTCGGCATTCGTGATAGGCGGGATCCAAAAGCTCATCGATTTCCCCGCTGCCGTCGCCGAGCAAGCTCATTTCGGCCTTCAGCCGGCTTGGCTCTGGGCCGCTGCGGCCATCGTCGTCGAACTCAGCGGCTCGACGCTGGTGATTTTAGGACGCTGGGTCTGGTTGGGGGCTGGGGGTCTCGGCGTATTGACAGCGGTCGCTATGTTCACCGCGAACAATTTCTGGGCAAAGATTGGTCAAGACCGCTTCATGGCTACAAACGCCTTCTTCGAGCATTTTGGCCTGGTTGCCGGCCTCGTGCTCATTTCCTTACTATCCCTGCGCGAACAGAGCGCCCTTTAGAAAAACGAGGCGTCCCATGATTGGCAATTGTCGTCTGATCAAATTCCTGGTGCTCGCGTCACTGCTCGGTGGCGCATCGGCAGCAGTCGCAAGGGATGCAGCGCGCCAGTCGGCTTCCCAGATTGGCGTCGGCGCGCAATACGACACGACCCACGTCTATGTGGCGCCTGACGACGTCGACAGGTTTGCCGCAAGCTTTCTGGCGACCTTTGGCGGGCAAAGCACGAAGCAGATCGTCGCCACGGTGACACCGACCCCGAGCAGCACGACGTCGCAGCTCCTGCAGACCCCGGTAGGTACCGTCTCTCTATTCGGCTTTAAGACGCCGATCCCCTATCCCTTCGGCGCGGAGCGCACCGGCTATCTCGTCACCAACATCGACGAAGCGGTCGAGGCCGCTAGGAAGGCGGGAGCGGGCGTGTTGGTCGCTACCTTTCCGGATCCGATCGGCCGCGATGTGGTGATCCAATGGCCAGGCGGCGTCAACATGCAACTCTATTGGCATACGACAAGACCGTCCTATGCGCCCTTTGAGACAATTCCCGAGAACCGTGTTTACGTCGCTCCGGAGTGGGCGGATATCTTTATCCGCAGCTTCCTCCGCTTTTCGCACGGGAAAGTAGTTTCCGACGATATGCAGGCTCCCGGTGCGGAAGTCGGACGGCCCGAGGCCGCCTACAGGCGCGCACGCATCGAATCCGTGTTCGGCAAGATGACCGTCTTCGTCACCGATGGTCGCCTGCCGTACCCGTACGGGCGAGAGCAGGCTGGCTATGAAGTCAAAGACTTGCAGGGGACGTTGACCAAGGCGAAGGCCTCAGGCGCTGCCGTGCTGGTCGAGCCCTATACTGCTGAGGGGCGGGCCGCGGCCATGGTACAATTCCCGGGTGGCTATATTGCGGAGATTCATGCGAGCGCACCGAACTAAGGGAGTGCGATGGCAGTCCCGTTTTCACAATTGCTTTTGGAGATGCGACGGAGAGGCGGGGCAGCGGTCGTACTTTCATTGATTGCGGCGTCGCAGATGGCTCGGGCGGAAGATCAGAGCGTTCAAACGTCCACGCCGCAGCGGCCGGCCATCATGTTCAACCGATGGCAGGAAGATTGGTCGGTGCTTGCGGACCCGCGAGTTGCACGCGAACCGTTTGACGAGTTCAAATATATTCCGTTGTCTGACGCCGATCGCTACACGTATCTTTCGTTTGGTGTAGACACGCGTGAACGGTTCGAGGCTAACAACGCCGCTGGTTTCGGTACAGGATCGAACCGCAATCAGGACTACGTCATCAGCCGAAACGAATTCCATGCCGACCTCCGCATCGCCAATCAAGTGCAGGCATTCGTGCAGTTTCAGGCCGACTATGCACCCTGGAAGACCATGCTGACGCCGGTCGATCGAGACCGGCTAGATCTTGAACTGGCTTTCGTCACGCTGACCGAGCCGATCGGCGGCGGAACTCTGAAGCTGCGTGCCGGCCGCCAGCAGTTTGCGTTCGATCTGCAACGCTTCGTTTCCGTTCGCGACGGTCCCAATGTCCGGCAATCCTACGATGCCGGCTGGGCAGACTACGAGAAGGGTCCCTGGCGGTTCATCGGGTTCTACAGTCTTCCGGTCCAGGTTCGGGACATCACGATATTCGACGATTACAGCAGTGTCACCCAGCAGACGTTCGGAGGCGTCCGGATGGAGCGCAAGCTATCCGAATCGATAAGCATCAACGCTTATTACGCGAACTTCACCCAAGCCAATGTGCACTTTCCGAACGCGGCGGGCGACGAGCGACGAAACATCCTCGACGTGCGCACGACCGGCACCGCCAATCACGTCGACTGGGACTTGGAGGCGATGAACCAGGCTGGCCGCATAGGAGCCCGTGCGATCGAAGCTTGGGCCTTTGGCTCGCTCGCCGGTTACACGCTTGCTGACGTCAGCTGGACCCCAAGGATTGGCATACAGATCGATGCCGCGTCGGGCGATGGCAATTCGCCGGGACGCTCATTCGGCACATTCAATCCTCTATTTCCTAATGGCTATTACCTGACGCTTGCGGGGTACACGGGATACGTCAACTTCATCCACGTCAAGCCGTCGCTAACCCTGCATCCATCCTCGTCGCTGAAGATCACGCTCGCAGCCGCGTCGCAATGGCGGCAAAACACGGCCGATGCTGTCTACACGCAGCCCGACGTTGCTGTCCCTGACACCGCCGGTCGACCTGGCGCGTATACTGGGAGTTATGGTCAGTTTCGGCTCGATTGGGCCATAGATCGAGCGACTTCCTTTGCGATCGAGGCAGTGCACTTTATGATCGGCGATGCACTGCGCAACGCCGGGGGCCACAACTCCAACTATGTTGGAGTCGAAATCAAGCACGGATGGTAATACCGTGCTCAGAAGACGGCCCGGATCGTCGGCAGGCCAAATTATCTGTACAATTCCCATCAAACGCGTGGCGAGTTATCACAATGACTGACAGCGAGAAGCTGCCGCTGCTCGCACTCGTGCTAAGTCTCACCGCGGGATACGTCGACACGTCGGGCTTTCTTGCACTACAAGGCCTTTTCACCGCGCATGTCACCGGCAATTTTGTCACTCTCGGCGCAGCTCTTGCGCTCGGCAGCTCCGGAGCTATCGCAAAACTCCTGGCGCTTCCGGCGTTCTGTGCCGTGGTGATCGGGATGCGATTGCTCACCTCGAACACTCTCGAGCCACTACCGCCACATGTTCGAAGCACTTCTTGGCCCGAAAATCCTTCTGCTGGGCGGCGGGGCCGCGCTCGCGATTCGATATGGTCATTTTCATGACGGTGATAGTTGGAGGGCAGTGCTGACTGGAATGGTCCTTGTCGCCGCTATGGCGATCCAAAACACGATCCATCGCATTTACATGGGAAGCGCACGCCTTCTACGCTGATGACCGGCACCACGACGCAGATCATGATTGATCTTGCAGACATAATCTATGCGAGGAACGTTCCGCATAGCCAAATCAACTCGCGGATCACGAGGATGTCGACAAATGTCATCGTTTTCGCCACCGGATGCGGTGCGGCGGCCCTCTTGTACGCACGATACGATGTTTGGTGCTTCTTGGCGCCGCCGCTACTCAGTGGAATCTCGTTGCTTGTTCGATTGCTAGAGCCAAGGACGGACTAAACCAGAATGTACAAATGTTCCAATTCCAGTGATCCGGACATACTATAATCGCTCCTTCCAGGAAGATTGGTTGCTTCGGATTCTTGCAAGAGCGAAATTCAGCCTCCTGCGGTCGGCAGCGTATCTGTCGTCAGTACTGACTGGCCGCCAATTGAAATCGCTGGGTGACGCTCAAAACTGCTTCGCCCGCATTTCTTCGAATTCCTGGCGACACGCAGCGCTGAAGCTTTGCAGCAGATCAATGGTGCCGTCGATGGCCATTTTTCGCAGTTCGACGAAACTTTTGCCCGGCTCCAAATAGGTATCCAGGATTTTTCTGGCAACCTCTTCGGCACGATGAACCACGGCCTTCGATGACAACGCGCGCATCGCGCTGAGCTTCGCGTAAAGACTGACCAGACCAGGAATGTTGGCTTCATCATGCTGGAGCGCGTCAATGTAACATTTGGCCGCTTCCTCGATGAAATCCCTGTAAAGGATCTGCCGGGGGGTCTTCTCATGAATAACCCACTCGGCGCGAAGCTGACTTCGTTGGCTAAGCCAATTCGCAACTCCGCTCGTCAAGCCACCGACAGCTGCGCCGGTCAGGGCGGCGAGTGCGGAAATGATGGAAGTGTCCACGGGTGCAGTCCCTAACCAGCGGCCGAATCCAGCCCTGATGGCTAACGGTCTTACTAGGGCTGACTCTCAGATGGCCGAGGCGCTTCGGAAATCAGTCGTGAGCTTCGCTGTCCCGACAGGTAAGACCAGAACCATTGCGTCTGGACGCGAAACCGGTTCTGAAGCTGTGGCAGTGCGAGAACGTGTAGCGTGGCCCACACCAGCCAGGTTACAAAGCCGCTGCTGTGGAAATAACCTGCCTCGAGCACGGCGAAATTCTTGCCGACCACCGCCATACTGCCCTTGTTGCGGTACCGAAACGGCCGGCCTTCTTGACGTCCCTTGACACGGTTGGCGATGACATGCCCGACAAATCGTCCCTGTTGGATGGCGGCCTGCGCTACTCCGGGTACGGTCCCACCGTCCTGGGACACCCTGGCAGCGTCACCCGCTACGAATACGTTGGGCGCCTTGGGGATGTCCATGAAAGCGCCAACGAATGCGCGCCCGGCGCGGTCGGTCTGGGTCCCCAACATCTTCACAACAGGCGAGGCGCTAACGCCTGCTGTCCAAAGCACGGTGGCGCTGCGAATGCGGGCGCCAGCCGCGATAACTCCGTGCTCGTCAACCTTCTCGACCTTCACGCCCGTCGAAACTTCAACGCCAAGCTTCGCTAGCCGTTTGGCCGCTTTTCGGGACAGCGATTCCGCAAATGTGGGAAGAATGCGAGTTCCGCCGTCCAGCAATACAATTCGGCTGCTGGCAGGGTCGATTCTGCGGAAATTTTTGCGCAGAGTCACGGCAACAAGTTGAGCTATCGACGCGGCAAGCTCGACGCCCGTAGGGCCGGCCCCCACTAAAACAAAGGTCATTTGGCGGGCGCGTTCGTTCTCGTCATCGGTCGATTCAGCTAATTCGAATGCACTCAGGATCTTCGTTCGGATCATCTCAGCGTCGGTGAGGCTCTTTAGGCCGGGCGCGAAGCGTGCGAATTCGTCATGACCGAAATAGCTGGGTTGCATTCCGGTGGCGATCATCAGAAAATCGTACTCGAGAGTTCGACTGCCAATTCCCGGGCAACTAGCCTCGACGGTGCGAGCGCCGAGATTGATGCCCTTAACTTCGGCCAACAATACGCTAAGGTTTTTTTGTTTCGCCTCTAGCTGACGGATCGGCGCCGCTATCTCGGACGGTGCCAAAACGGCGGTGGCGACTTGGTACAGGAGCGGCTGAAAGATGTGGTGATTACGTCGGTCGATTAGCGTGACTTCGACTTCGGCTCTTTTTAGTGCCCGGGCTGCCGCAATACCGGCAAAGCCACCGCCGACGATCACGACGCGCATTTTCGCCGGGACCACATTGCTGTCAGTCCGACTTTCCTGAGGGAACGACTTGGTCAGAACTGTAGTCATTATACCGACGGTCTCCAGGGCCAGCTGCCCAATCAGTACCGATAAAGCAAAGCCTCGGGCCATTCTTGGATGGCGTTGCGATGCATTGAACGATCGTGCCTCGTCACTGCGAAAGGCAGCACGCGCTCGAACAGCAGGTGCGGGAGTAAAAGCCCGAAGGGCATGGCCATGACCATCAGAGACGCCGTGACACGCTTCGTGACGATGAGTGCCAACAGACCGCTGGCGCGCTCGACCCCATCGAGACGAGTTTGCAGGTCGCGGCGTTCAATTGCGTTGCGCGGTCCAATAGCCGGAGCATCGCGCGCCGCCTGAGTGGCCGTTCCATCTTCCGCGACCCGAGGTTGCGAAAAACCCACCTAAACCTGAAGCGAATTTGTCTTGAACTGTCACCGACACATGAACGGAGCCGGACTTCGCGACGTATCCCTTAAATCTTACGAGATTGGGATGAGTTACCACTCCGTCGGAAACGTCGACGGTGAAGTTGTAGCCGGAATCGCAAGCACCTGATCGCGTCACGAACACAAGATTCCAAGAGCCATCATAAGCAAAACGCGCGTGCGCGATGGTGGGCGCGGCGACACAACAGGCGGCTGCAATCATCCAGAGCGAAGGTGTCTTCATTGACAATTGTCCGTTTGGCAAAGCGGACGCGAGCGAGTCGGTGCTGCCGGCCTTATCGAGAAGTGGAATTCGAAACGCCGCGCTGTGGATATCCGAACGACGATCTGTCCTTAGGAAAAGGTTGCGCGGAGAGCTTGTTGAAACGTGCTCGAACTATCCTGAACCGTGCGGTCGCGATTGCATTGTTAAATGCGAATCCGTCAACCGACCGTTTTGAGCATGATTGGCCCCAATCGAGCAGCCGTGTTCAATCGCGGCCAAGCGAGGGTGCATATTGAAAGCACGCGCGAGCTGTCCGAATGGAACAGGACAGCTCTCGATTAGAAGACTGCGGAGTAGGCGAGATGAAAGTCAAATCCATTGCTGGCCGGGCCGGGGAAAGACCATTTCGCTTAGCATTGTCGTCTGATGCTGCTCGTCAGCAGGTTCGCCGTTGGCGTGCGTCTGACTTCGCCGCCCTCACCAAGCCGCGTGTGATGATGCTTGCCGTCTTCACCGCGCTGGTTGGATTGAGCTGCGCTCCGGTTCGACTTGATCCGCTCGGTATGGTCGCCGCGGTGCTTGCCATTGCTGCGGGAGCAGGAGCTGCCGCGGTACTCAACATGTGGTACGACGCCGATATCGATGCGATCATGAGCCGCACCGCGATGCGGCCAATTCCTAGCGGCAAGGTCTCCCGGTTCGAGGCGCTTGTCCTTGGCCTCGTTCTTGGCGCTTTCGCGGTGGTGGTTCTCGCTTTGGCGACGAACCTAGCAGCAGCCGCACTGCTGGCGGGTACGATCTTCTTATATGTAGTCGTGTACACCGTTTGGCTAAAGCGAACGTCACGACAGAATATCGTCATCGGCGGTGCTGCCGGTGCGCTCCCACCGTTGATCGGATGGGCGGCCGCAACCGGAAGCGTCGGGCCCGAGCCGCTCGCGCTATTCCTCATTATCTTCCTGTGGACGCCGCCCCATTTCTGGGCTCTCGCGCTCAACCGCATCGATGACTATGACCGGGCCGGCGTTCCCATGCTGCCCGTGGTTGCGGGAAGGGCAACGACGACACGGCAGATATTGATCTACAGTGGCCTGCTTATTCTTGCATCGGAGCTGCCCTGGGTGCTCGGATTCGCGGGGGCGTCCTATGGCATGATCGTCGCCATCTGCGGCGCGCTTTTCGTTCTGCTTGCCCGTCAGCTAAACAGAAGCATTGAGACCGACCGGCGACCAGCCGATAGGTTGTTTGCGTTCTCAATCATCTACTTGTTCGTGCTGTTTGGGGCTCTCTTGATCGACCATGGACGCGGCTCATCCTTGGCCATGCGGTCATCGCAAGCTGGCAAACGCTTCTCGGTGCATGCCGAGCTCAAGCCACGCGCCGTCTACAGCGCGTGCCGCGTCGTCAACTTCAGCGAGGTCTAACATGCGGTACCGGTTGCCTGCTGTGATCGTGGTTGGCTCCGCGATACTAAGCGTCGCGACCCTCGGTGGCTGCGCTGAGGGTGTTTTCGATCCGAAAGGGCCTATTGCCGCCGCCGAGCGGCAAATTCTACTGAACTCGCTTGGCATCATGTTGGCCATCGTGATCCCCGTGATTCTTGCGATACTCGGCGTCGCGTTCTGGTTTCGTGCATCGAATGAACGCGCGCGCTATCGGCCGAATTTCGCTTATTCCGGCCGTCTCGAGCTGCTGGTCTGGTCGATTCCGGCCATGACGGTGTTTCTCGTTGGCGGCGTCGCGTGGGTTAGCTCGCACGATGTGAGCCCGCGCAAACCGATCCCATCCATCGTGAAGCCGTTGCGAATTCAAGTAACCTCGCTCGACTGGAAATGGCTCTTCATCTATCCCGATCAAGGCGTCGCAAGCGTCAATCGATTGATCGTTCCCGTGGGCACGCCGGTCAGTCTGGAACTGACGTCTTCGGGCGTGATGAACAGCTTCTTTGTGCCGCAGCTTGGCGGCCAGATTTACACCATGGCGGGAATGGTCACTCGGCTTCACCTAAAGGCCGATTATCCTGGAACGTACCGCGGATTTTCCGCCCAGTTCAGCGGCGAGGGCTTTGCTGACATGCATTTCAACGCCGATGCCGTACCGGATGAAAAGTTTGCGCAGTGGCTCAACACAACACGCAGCGCCGGTCCGGAGCTTGATGCGAAAACTTACGCCGATCTGGCGAAGCCAAGCGCTGCCGTGACGCCGTTCGCGTATCGCTCAGTCGCGGCCGGCCTGTTCGAGAGCATCCTGATCTCCGAGGTGACGTCAAACGACGCGATGTGTGGGCGGCCGACGTCAATGAGGGCGGAAAAATGAATCTACTTGGCAAGCTTGACTGGAGCGCGATTCCCTTCGACCAGCCCATCATTATGGGCGCGTCGGGCGGCGTGGTCCTGGTTATTGTATCCATCCTCTCGTGGGTGACATTCAAGGGCTACGTCCCTTATTTGTGGCGAGAGTGGATAACCTCCGTCGATCATAAGCGCATCGGCATCATGTACATCATATTGGCTCTGATCATGCTGTTGCGCGGCTTTGCCGACGCCATCATGATGCGGGCACAACAGGCCGTCGCTGCGGGCGGTGCGCAGGGCTACTTGCCGCCCGAGCATTTCGACCAGATCTTCTCGGCGCACGGCACGATCATGATCTTCTTCATGGCAATGCCGTTCGTGATCGGAATGATGAATTTCGTTGTTCCCTTGCAGCTCGGCGTACGCGACATGGCGTTTCCGACGTTGAATTCGGTGGCTCTCGGGTTGACTGCGTCGGGTATCCTCTTGACAAACATCTCGCTTGCGGTTGGCGAGTTCGCGAAGACCGGCTGGGTTGCGTACCCGCCGCTTAGCGAACTGCAATTCTCACCAGGTGTCGGCGTCGACTACTATCTCTGGTCATTGCAGATCTCCGGGGTCGGCACGTTGATGACAGGCATCAATTTCGTCGCAACCATCCTTAAAACGCGTGCGCCGGGCATGAGCTATATGCGCATGCCGGTGTTCTGCTGGACGTCGCTTGCCGCAAACCTTCTCATTGTGGCTGCCTTCCCAGTTCTGACCGCGACCTTCGCAATGTTATTGCTTGATCGGTACCTAGATTTTCATTTCTTCACGATCGATGGCCAGGGCAACGCGATGATGTACGTCAACCTGTTCTGGGTTTGGGGACATCCAGAGGTCTACATCCTGGTTCTGCCGGCGTTTGGTATCTTTTCCGAGGTTGTGTCGACCTTCTCTGGTAAACCGCTGTTTGGCTATCGCTCGATGGTCGCTGCGACGATGGCGATCTGCGTGCTGTCCTTCATCGTGTGGCTGCATCACTTTTTCACCATGGGTGCCAGCGCAAATGTCAATGGCTTCTTTGGAGTCATGACGATGATTATCGCCGTGCCTACGGGCGTCAAAGTCTTCAACTGGCTGTTCACGATGTATGGCGGCCGCATTCGATTCACGGTCCCGATTCTGTGGTCGATCGGTTTCATGGTGACCTTCGTCATCGGCGGCATGACCGGCGTGTTGATGGCCGTACCTCCGGCTGACTTCCAGTTACACAACAGCCTATTTTTGATAGCGCATTTTCATAATGTGATCATCGGTGGCACCGTGTTTGGCTTGATGGCAGGCTACAATTACTGGTTCCCAAAAGCATTCGGCTTCAGGCTGGACGAACGCTGGGGCAGAGTTTCGTTCTGGTGCTGGCTGATAGGCTTCTATATCGCTTTCATGCCGCTCTACGCGCTGGGTCTCATGGGAATGACCCGCCGTATGCAGCATTACGACGTCGCGAGCTGGCAGCCGTGGTTGATCGTTGCGGCGATCGGCGTCGTCGTCATCCTCGCAGGCGTCGTCAGCCAGGTTATCCAGCTTGTGGTGTCGATCCGCGATCGCGAACAACTGAAGGTCACCGCGGACCCATGGAACGGCCGCACGCTTGAATGGGCGACGGCGTCGCCGCCGCCCGCCTGGAACTTTGCGGTGCTGCCGCAGGTCACGGATATCGACGCCTTCTGGAAAAACAAGCAAGGGGAGCGCCCGCAGCAAGACCAGCCAATGAACGAGCGTAAATTCAATCCGATCGAGATGCCGAAGAACAGCGCGACCGGCTTTGCTACTGCATTCTTCTCGGTCGTGACCGGGTTTGCGCTGATCTGGCACATCTGGTGGATGGCATGCGCGGGCGTACTCGGCGCCTTTCTGACCATGCTTGTCTTCGCTTTTCGCAGAGAAGAAGAAATCGAAATTTCGGCCGAACGGATTGCGCGGTTCGAGGCGAGCCACGCGGAGATTGCAGCATGAATATCGCTGTTGCAGTTGACGATGAGATTCGTCGCGAGGCGCATCTAAGCGCAGGCGAGGCGGGCCCCGCCTCGAAGCGGATCGTGGTCGCCTATGGCTTCTGGATATTCCTCTTGAGCGACATCGTGATGTTCTCGGCGTTCTTCGCCGCTTACGCGGTGCTCGCTCATGCGACCGCTAGTGGCCCGGCTGGCGCGCAGCTGTTCAACCTAAGCAGCGTCGCAATCGAAACCGGCTGCCTTCTGGCTTCGAGCTACACCTGCGGATTGATGTCCATGGCCATCAGTGCGCGGCGCCATGCAGCCACTTACCTGGCGGGTCTCATCACTTTCGTCTTGGGGGCCTGCTTTCTCGCGTTGGAAGTGCGGGAATTTGCCGGCATGGTGGCAATTGGGGCCGGTCCGCAACGAAGCGCTTTCCTCTCTGCCTTTTTTACCCTTGTCGGTTGTCACGGGCTGCATGTCACCGCTGGCTTGATTTGGCTAGCCGTAATGATGTCCCAGGTTGCAATTAAAGGCTTTCGCGAGACTGTCGGGCGGCGTCTGCTCTGTTTTTCGCTGTTTTGGCATGCGCTCGACATCGTCTGGGTCTGGCTGTTCACGGTTGTCTATCTGATGGGAGTGCTTTCATGACCGATACGCAGCACGACCGTGCGCCCGGAGACTCGCCAACACTTCCCGACGTCGAAGAGGGTACGTCGTCCGGCGTGCTTGTCTACACGATCGGGTTGGGGCTCGCGGTGGTCCTTACCGCGATCTCATTTTGGGCCGCCAACACATCATTGCTCTGGGCTGGTGGCGTCTTTCTCGGCCTGACTGTCCTCGCGATAGCACAAATGGGTGTCCATCTGGTGTTTTTCCTCCATGTCACCACGGGCCCGGATAATACCAACAACGTGATGGCGCTCGCATTCGGGGTGCTGATCGTGTTCCTGGTCGTCGTCGGATCGCTCCTGATCATGGCGGATCTGAATGACAACATGATGCCTGGGCCAGAGTTGATGAATTTCCAAATGCAGCACTGAAGAGTGGGTGGCTCAGTCGTTGATCAGGCATGCCCTTGACGGCAGCGCGATTTTTAACGGTTTGATGGCGGGGTCGATTGGTAGGTATCGGGACCAGCGTACGTCACGCGGTCGCCGCCGTGGCCAAGGGTCGGTGCGGTCGTCGTACATGTCGATGGGCAATTGAAATGTATCGATGAAAGGTATCGACGACTTTTGCAGGCGTGACTATCCCCCGCGGGCTTCCGATTGTTCCTTGCGAAGCGGCGCCTGTCTGTAGCGAGTGCGTTTGAGTCGCGCGATGGTGCGCCGGATGTTTATATCGGCGGGTGTTAGAGTGGCGTCTTTGCGTCAGTCACGATGGTCACGCCGTCCGCTGTCGAACAGCGCGGACGCAATGTCAAAAGTCAGCTGTGGCCAAGTCATGGCCAGTTCGAATGGAGTCGCTCCGATCATTCAACTCGCAACCATCCACCTTGGCTGGCACTCTATCCCACAATAACGCTTCGAGGTAGAGAGATCATGCAGATAACCCAATTTTAGCGGTCGGGAACACGCCGCGCAGACAGTGGGTCTGTACGGCGCCATGTCGTTCACCAGCACAAACTTCATCTTGCGAGCAGGCATATCTTTGATCCGTCTATCTCACGGTGCGGTTGCGAGCCCCATTGCCTCCGCCAACGCTGGGCATCTGTTTCACTTGTACTTGAATCGCGGTCCTGCAGGCATCGCTGAGCTCGGCGTTCCTCTTTCTAAGGCAGGTCGTTATCTCATCTGCATCGGGGATGAACGTACTGCAGAGTCTGAACACATCCGGCGTGCAGGCCGAACGTTGCTCGGACGTCCCTTGTGAGAAGGATGGCGAGGCCGTCGCGCATAGCAATGCCAGCGACGTGAACGACCGAGCCAAAGGCGATCGGAACAGTGTGAGTCCGCATTGGGTCTCTGTGCTCATCAGAGGTCTCGCGATCAATGGTCGAAGCCGATACTCGGCTCATCATGGCGAAGATCGTACATGGTCGCGGGAGTCCGGGCTTGGAGCGAAACGTCAGCGTTTGTAGCTTTCGACCCCGTCGAGCCCTGGCGCGTCCCCCAAAGTGGGGTGCCGGCTCATCGATCTGGCTACGCGAGCTTGCGCGGTCGCGTCGATCTCGTCTTCAACGCCGGGTGCACACGATCCACCAAATCATCGCAGATTTGTCCAAGCGTCGCGCGTGGAACCAACCTAACGTTTTACGTTGAAATAATGCACGGCCGATACGCTGGTAATGGGCGGGGACGAGGAAATGCTCAAAGGATTCACGGCCCCCAGGTCCCCCTTCGGCGTTGCTGCATTGGTCCCGTCGCCACCTTGGCATTTCGCGGGCGACGTCCTGGCGGTAGAGTTTTGGAATGATCCCGATGTATCAGTCCATACCCTTCCTACGGGTGTTCAACTGGACAAGAAACGCCCAGGCCACTCCGTTGCGGTTTTCACCGACTACCAGTTCAGCGCGCAAAACGAAGAGTATCTCGATCCCGCCAGATATCAAAGTCGAGGGTTCAGTGTCCTTCTCGACGCGATGTGGAAAGGAGTGCGAATCGCGTGGTGTCCATATTGTTACGCCGATAACGATGCTGCATTGATGAGGGGCTGGATCCAAGGATACCCGAGGAAATTCGGTGCGGTCTACCAGACTCGGTCTTTCGCCACTGCGAACCCGGCTTCGGCACCCCTCGCGCGGGATAGCAGATTCTCAGCCTGCATGTCGGCTCATGGCCGATTGCTGGTACAAGCCCATGTCACCCTACGGGAAAAAGCAGAGCGTCTTGTCGGCTTGCTCGATCGCCGGATCGTGGGACGGAGGCATTTTCCGCGGCTCTCCGTGGGCATGCATGACAAGCCAGCGGTCGACGAGCTCGTTCGATGCGTCTCGGATGACCTGCTGATTACGAACATCTGGATAGGCGAGGCTGATATAAATTTTCCGGAAGCATATGGCGAAGAGTTGGAGGTGCTGGGGCCGCTCAAGGTGGGGCGCGGATATCGTTTCTCGTTTTCCTATTCCGTTACCGACATCGAGATCCTGGCAGATCTGACCGTCTAGCGATCGCTCTGGATGCGAACAGGCATTCTGGGGCGGCAGGAACGAACAAGTCGACGCACGCCGATCAAATCAATTGCGGCCGGTTTCGGTAGCATCTGCGCCGAGAGCGACCTATCCATCAGGACGCGAAAATGCTCAAGGGCTTTACAGTTCCGAAATCGCCATTCGGCCAAGCTGCTCTATCTCCGCCGCCACCGTGGCACTACGCTGGCAATGCTGTTGGAGTCGAGTTCTGGACGGACCCCGACGCGACGGCAGCGACATTGCCCAATGGTCTTTCCCGGGATCCGAAGTCGAACGGTCGCGCTGTCATGATGTTTCTTGATTGGCAATTCACGGCCCAAGACGACGAATATCTCGATCCCGCTCGGTATCAGTATCGCGAGGCGTCTGTTCTGGTCGACGCAATGTATCGCGACACGCCAGTGATGTGGTGTCCATACATTTATGTCGATAATGACGCCGCGCTTGCGTGCGGTTGGACGCGGGGGTTCCCGAAGAAACTTGGTAGCGTTTTCCAGACGCGCTCTTTTGCGACCTCAGGGGCAGCCGCCGCGCCGACTGCTCCCGGCAGCCGATTTGGTGCGAGTCTTTCCGCGCATGGTCAACGCCTTGCGGAAGCCTGCGTTACCTTGCGCAAGCCGGTAGAAGACGGACTATCTCTCCTACGCCGCCCCACGGTCTTACTACGATACTTCCCGACACTGGCGGCTGGCTACCAGGACAGGCCTGCGGTCAACGAACTGGCGATGTCGATTATGGACAATCTCACTGTTGTCGGCGCATGGACCGGGAAGGGCGAGCTCAATTTTCCGGAGACGAAAGGCGAGGAACTCCATGCGCTCGCGCCAACTCGAATCGAGTTCTGGTTTCCGTTATTCACTCTCTTACTCAGTTAGCGATCTGAAGATCCTCGAGGATCGTAGGTCGTAGCTAAAAGCGTCTGCCGTAACGGCGAAGCGTCAAGCCCTCCCACGCTCCGCCGTGAGGGTCTCCGCATCCCTGTCCCGCGGGGATTCGGCGGGAACGGTTCTTGCGGTGGCTGGCCGTCTGCATTCGCGCGTCTCGTGTGGCGCCGCCGGCACGAGCCCCACCAGCGCGTTCCAAAACGTTGCAAATTCGCTTTTATTAAAGTGATAAGTATTTGAATACACGAGATAAAACCGTTCCATGGAGTTGAACAACATTAACCTTCCGTAACGCTGATTAACGAGCCAAAGCAAATTCGTTGCAGCACTGTCCTGTCGATCGCGAGAGTTGGATCGTCGTCGAGGGAATGACTTATGGAAGCACTTCAAACGATCGTGCCAGGCTCTTCCCTTGCAGCTGACCAACAGTTCCACCTGGTCGCGAACAGTTTGGCTAGGCTTCTCGAAACTGCGAGGCGAGAGCTAGAACGGGATCGGGACGTGGCCAGGGCATCGCTGGTTACAGCGTCCCACATCCTGCAAGCGGAGATCGAGCGTTGTTCGGGCGCTACCAAGTCTACAAGGGGTGGCCTGGCTGCCTGGCAGCTTCTTCGCGTGCGAGCTTACATTGACAGCAACTTACACCTCACCATCCATATCCGGGATCTCAGTGCGGTCGCGCGTCGAAGCCCGGCGCACTTCTCCCGGAAATTCAAACTGGCTGTTGGCGAGTCACCACATGCCTACGTGGTGAGAAGACGCTTAGAGAGAGCGTGCCACCTGATGATGACCAGTTCAGTATCACTGAGCGAAATAGCTTTGAGTGTAGGCTTTTCGGATCAAGCGCATCTATGCAGGCTCTTCAGACAAGCCTTTGGTCAAAGTCCGGCCAGCTGGCGACGCGAGCGCGGAAACCCAGACGAGGCGGCTTCACGAAGCAGCATTGCCGAGAATATCCCATGAGCGATCAGCGCGGCAAAGTGCTGAGCTTCGGCCCTTTTGAACTCTCGATCGGAAACAGACTTCTGACAAGCGGCGCAAAAGTCATACCGCTTGGGTCGCGCGCCATGGATCTCCTTATCGCCCTAACGGAGCAACCAAATAAAGTCGTCGGCAGGAGAACACTGATCGAGCGCGTTTGGCCGAAAAGAGGAGTCGAACAAGTTAGCCTGCGCGTTCTCATCTCAGCGCTGCGGAAGGCTCTCGGTAAGGGTGACCCTGAGAGGCGATACATCACGAACGTACCCGGGCGGGGGTATAGCTTCGTCGTACCAGTATCGTCACTTTCCTCGCCCGAGCGGGGGAACTTCAATTCCTCTCCGATGCCTCGACTGCCTGCACGCTTGATGCGGATGCTCGGACGAAAAGGCGCCATGGCAGCGATCCAGAGGAAGCTCTCCGAGCAGAAGTTCGTGACAATCGTTGGACCTGGCGGCATCGGCAAGACTACGGTTGCGGTTGCGATTGCCCATGAAATGAGCGCGGCTTTCAACAGTCAGGTTCATTTCGTCGATTTGAGCGCTCTCGTAGATTCTTCGCTTGTCGCACCGGCCGTGGCCGCAGCGCTTGGTATCTCGGTACAAACAAACAATGTCGTACAAACCTTGATCGATCACTTGCGGGAAAGCCCAACGCTCATCATTTTCGACTGCTGTGAACACGTTATTGAGGGGGCTTCTGTTGTGGCAGAAGAGCTCTTTTGCCATGTCCCGGCCTTGCGCTTGCTCGCGACCAGCCGGGAGGCGATGCGTGTTGAAGGCGAACATGTCTATGAGCTCTCAGCGCTCGCATGCCCTCCGGAAGACGGCAGCCTGTCCGCACATGACGTTATGCAATATCCCTCTGTGCAACTGCTGGTCGATCGCGTGCGAGCCGTGCGAGGTGACTTCAAGCTGGCAGACGCGGATGCGCCGACTGCCGCGAGAATCTGCCGACGGCTCGATGGAATTCCTTTGGCAATCGAGCTCGCTGCCGGGAGGGTCAACATATTTGGACTCAGCAAGACTGCAAGCTTGCTCGACAACCGGCTAAACCTCTCATGGGGAGGCCGCAGAACAGCCCTACTGAAACACCAGACATTAAACGCCGCGCTGGAGTGGAGCTATGATTTGCTTCATGAGGCGGAGAAGCGCGTATTGGGCCGGCTCAGTGTGTTTGCCGGCGGATTTACGTTCGAAGCGGCGGTCGCCGTCGTCGCTGACGAGACGATAGACGAAGCAAGCGTCGCGGATTGCGTTTGGGAGCTTCGCTCAAAGTCAATGGTTGCCGCTCCCGGACAGGATGGCCGCTTGCGCTTACTCGACACCACGCTTGCTTTTGCTTCTCAACGACTTGGCCAGGGCGATGACGAGAATCAATGTCGCCGGCGCCATGCTCTCTATTTTCGCGATCTGTTTAGCCAAGGCGCTCCGGTGGACATACCTGAGAAACTAAAGTCGCTTGGAGGCGAGATCGACAATATCAGAGCCGCTCTGAAGTGGGCTTTTTCGACCGAAGGAGATGAGAAAATTAGCATTGAACTTGCCGCCGTCTCGGCAAGCACCTGGATGGCAATGGCCCTTCTTACTGAATGCCGCGAGTGGATGACGAAAGCCATCAGTCGGCTCGACGCTGCGAGTTCCGGATCGCGGGAAGAAATGATAATTCAGTCCGCATTGGCCAGTTGTACGATGTTCACGGATGGTATGACTGAAGAGTCGTATTCGAGCTGGTCGAAAGCGCGCCTGCTTGCCGAATGCCTCAACGATGTCAAATGTCAGCTCGATTCTCTACTTGTTCTGTGGGCTCACCAGATCCGGCTTCCAAGTTATGCCGAGGCGACAGAATTGGCGGATCATTGCGGCGATGTCGCTGACGGGAGCGGCAATCGCGGCGCGATCGCGACGGCCAATTACATGCGCGGCGTAACATATCATCACATCGGGCGAATATTGCAGGCCGAAGCTCGCTTCGAATTGTCCCTGTATCGCGGCGACGAAGCGTCCCGCCAATCCCTCCTCACACGGTTTGGCTACGATCGCAAAGTCGACGCCCTGGCTGTATTGGCCAATTTGGCCTGGCTGCGGGGCTGTCCTGATCATGCACAGCGCCTCAGCCTGATGTCGATTGCTGAGGCACGCCAACTAGATCACGCGGTCCCGCTCTGCGTGGCACTCGCCTGGGCAAGCTTCAACATGTACCTGACACGTCCGGACGATGTCGAGACTGAAGCGCTCGCCAACGAGCTTGTCGACCATGCCGGAAAATATGCTGTGGAAAGCTACCACGGCTTCGGCCTCAGCATGCAGGCTCTCTACAGAGTCAGGCGGGGCGAGAGCGATACAGCTTTGGCGATGCTCTACCGCGGTCTGGAGAAGTTATCAGCGGCACGATACGGGGTCTTCAATTGGATCCTTCAGGCAGAATTTGCAAGATGCATGGCCGTTGCCGGGCGACCGCGGCAAGGGCTTGCCATCTTCGAACGAGCGAAGATTAATTTTGGCGACATGCAATGGAGCGCACCAGAACTATGTCGTATCAGGGGTGAATTGGCCCTTGCCAACGACGAGGGGCTCGCGATTGGCAGGCAGTATTTTCTCGAAGCGCTCGAACTATCGGACAAGCAATCGAGTTTGGCGTGGGCGCTCAGGGCTGCGACTAGTCTGGCCATCGCGGAAAAGGCGGCCGGGCGACAGGAGGCCGCGTGGCATAAATTGCAGGCTACCCACTCAAAATTTCAAGAAGGTCTGGAGACACCCGATTTACGCTTGGCCAGGCAGGTTTTGAACGGTTCGTTCCGGAGCGATAACGCTACGAATTCCGTTAACATTTTACGCCAATAGAGGTTTCGCCCAACGGTGATGGGCTGGGTGTGCAACACATGACGAACAACGAACGCCGCAGGAACGGCATCGTCCAGGACTTGGCTGAATAATTCATGTCGGTTCAACACATTGGCTTACTGGGTACGATTGCGTTTCGGTTTGGTCCATTCGAACTGAATGTTGCTGAGCGCTCTCTCAAGAAAGCGAGCCAAGTCGTCCCATTGGGTGGCAGGGCTTATGACATCCTGATCGCTCTGCTCGACAATGCCGGTGATGTCGTCGCGAGGGCCGACTTGATCGCTAAGGCATGGCCTGACGTAACGGTCGAAGAAGGCAGTCTGCGCGTCCATCTATCGGCGCTACGCAAGGCGCTGGGCGACGGTCAGTTCGGGGATAAGTACATCGCGAACGTACAAGGCCGGGGTTATAGCTTCATCGCACCGGTTACTCGCCTACGCGTGAAAGGCGGCTGCAGGGCATCCGCGATAGCGTCCAACCTGCCGCCTGCACTGGAGCGCATGGTTGGTCGGGACAATTTTGTCCGTGAGATTGTAGGCTGGCTCAAGACAGGACGTCGCCCGATCACAATTGTGGGTGCTGGCGGTATTGGCAAGACAACAGTTGCACTGGCGGTCGGACATGCGGCTGTGCCGGACTTCTTCGGTGCGGTATTTTTCATCGACTTGTCCGCTGTAAGCGACAAAGCACATGTGATCGACGTCGTTGCATCCACACTTGGGGTTATTGAATTTACCGATCGCAGGGATGCGCTTCTCAAAATTCTTCACTCTAGAAGAGCTCTGGTCATCTTTGACAGTTGTGAACATCTCAAAGAAATGATCGCGGAATTCGTCGAGAGTATCCTTCGAAGCGCTCCCGACGTTCGTGTGCTTTTAACCAGCAGGGATATACTGCAGATCGCCGGCGATTGTGTACTTCATCTTCCTCCACTGGTATGCCCGCCGGCAAGGAGCGACCTTGCTGTGTCGGGGTTGCTTTCCTATCCGGCCACACGATTGTTCGTAGACCGTATCAGCGCTCGCCGTGGCGACGTTACTTTCAGTGACGACGAAGCGTCGATTGTAGCCGATATTTGTCGCAAGCTCGATGGCGTTGCACTTGCAATCGAACTCGCCGCCGGCAGAGCCGCCAATTTCGGCGTCAAAAATACGGCGGCAAACCTCGAGTCAGGCCTCGATTTCCTGAAGTGGGGTCGACGAACTGCAAATCCGCGGCATCAGACGTTCAAGGCGAGCCTGGATTGGAGTCACGATCACCTTTCCGAGATCGAACGGATTGTGCTGCGACGGGTCGCAATCTTCATCGGACGCTTCACGATGGAGGCTGCGAATGCCGTAGGGACGAGCGGAAAAGTGGGCCAGTCCGAAATCTCAGGCGCAATACAAAGCCTTACCAACAAATCGCTCATAGCGGTTCGGACCAGCTCTCGCGGGTTGCTTTATCGATTGATGAACACGACGAGGTGCTATGCGTTGGAGAAACTCGATTTAAGCGGCGAGCGTGATTCCATAGCAGCACGACATGCGAGCTTCTCGGTACAGTTGTTGGAAAGCAAGCGTGGAAACCTTTTCTGTCGGCAGACCGCGGAAACGCCAGGCGCACTACGAGATTATCTTGGAGATATCCGTGCCGCGCTTGAATGGAGCTTTGGCTCCCCCGGAAACGACGATACGGCAATAAGAACGGCGGCGGCTGCGGCATCGCTTCTTTTAGCCATGTCGCATTTTGTCGAGTGCCGAGGTTGGATGGAGAGAGCGCTCGACCGGATTGCCGCTGAATCCGACCCGCGAGACCAGATGCAGATCTACGCTTCGCTAGCGGTGTCGCTGATGTTTACCGCCGGTAATAGTGAAAGGGTCCGCGATGCTTTCAGTGCGGCATTGAGGCTTGCGGAAACGCTGGGCGATACTGACCAGCAACTACGTCTCCTCAGCGGACTCTCTATGTATCTACATCGAACGGTCGAAGCCGCCAGTGGACTTGAGGTGGCACTTCGCGCCGAATCTATCGCGCAGCGGACAGGAAGTCCCGAGGACAGGGCTCTCGCGGATTCGATGTTAGGGACGGCGTACCATATGCTCGGGGACCAGGTCCGCGGGCCAAGACACCTCGAACGGGCTCTCCGCAGGTCGACGTCCTCTCGACGATCAGACCCAACCCGGTACGTGTTCGATCTACGAACGACATTGCTGTTTGACCTCACTCAATCTCTCTGGTTCGCAGGCAATCTCGACAGGGCTGGCCATTATGCCGAAAGCGCCATCGACGAAGCCGAAAAATCGCATCACCCGATCGCTATGTGTCGTGCCCTTATCTTGACGATGCCGTTCTATTACTGGATCGACGACTTGGAGCGGGTAGCGCGGAATCTCGCCGTGCTTGATCTCATCGCGCAGAAGTATTCGCTGGAACCTTATCGGGCAGTCGCTCAGGGACTTAAGGGACGGTACTTGATCCGCGTAGACCAGACGATGGCTGGCATATGTCGTCTAAAGGGTAGTTTGGAAAAGCTCCGGATGCTGCGATACGAGCCGTTGGTGACGGATTTCGAGTGCGATTTGGCGGTAAGCCTCGCAAAACGAAATCAGCGCGAGGAAGGGTTGGCCCTCATAGAGGGCTCGATCGCGGCCCAATTCCAATCGAAAACGCCGCTTCATCTCCCTGCTCTCCTTTTGGCGAAAGGCTTGGCGTTTGTGAGCGGGAAACCCCAGCACGATAATCAAGCCGAGGAGTGTTTCGAAGAGGCAATGACAATCGCAGGACAACAGTCCGCGCTTTCGTTCGAGTTGCGTGCAGGATTAGAACTCGCGCGGCTTTGGATTGATCGGGGTCAAGCTCAGAAGGCCCACAACCTCATTGGACCGATTTACGGTCGATTTACTGAAGGTCTTGCAACACCCGATCTCATTTTAGCGAGGCAAATCCTCGAACAGACGAGCGTTCGGACGCGACAGGCTGGGCTAAGAGCGACGAAATCATGAGGCGCGAACCAAAACTTCTCATCTGAACTGCGAGGGTCGTCGGTTCTTTCAGCTCCGCATCGGATAAAGTCCGCGCTGCGCATCACTGCGTGGTCACAAGGCCCAAGGTCTGCGCGCGTGACACCGCCTGCGCTCGCCGTTCCACACCCAACTTGGTGAAAACGCTCTTGAGGTGCGACTTCACGGTCTCAGGACCAATATCAAGGTTACGAGCGATTTCCTTGTTGGACAATCCTCTCGATATCAGGGTCAGAATGTCGGTTTCCCGAGCACTCAATGCTCGTAGGATGCGAGTGTTGGACGTCGACGCAAAACGATCTTGTCCTCTTCGCTGCAGACCCGCCACCAGTCGATCAACATAGGGAACCAAGTCCGCCTTAACGCCGCCGCTATCCTGGGTCGCTCGAAGAAGCTCGGAAATGGCTTGCCCTTCATCCAAAACCGTCTGATAAAGGCCGGCGACAGCGCAGGCCGCAAGCACGCGGCGAAAACGGCTTGCCGCCTCCGCGGCTTTTCCTACGCGGAGCTGGACTGCCGACAGACGGATCGCAATGCAAATTAAGAATTGACGATGGTGCATTGCTTCGGCGTCGCGTTGTAACTGCTGCAGAATTGAAATGGCTTCGTCAGGACGAGCTTGGTGCTCCAACAAATGAGCGTAGGCTAATTTGTGGCACCAACCAATTTCCGACCAAGCGCAAGGCTTGGGCGCCGGGTACTTCCGCGCAAGACGCTCCAGGCGATCGACGCATTCGGCGGCTTGATCCCGTCGGCCATCGATCAGATAGATTTGCGCTTGCTCTGCTATCGCGCTAGCCGAGAGTCTTCCCCAGTTTCTCGCGACGCCTTGATTGTCGGCTCGCTCCAATATGGTGCGGGCACGCTCGAAATTCCCCCGGTTGGCGGCAACTCTGGCGATCACGAAATATGCGCTCCAAACGCAGTCGAGCATAGTCCCCGAGCTGATCAGAGGCGCGCGGTCGATGACCCAGGCTTCTGCCTCATCGGGTTGACCTTGCTCGTATTTAATTCGCGCGATCAAGCTGCCAGGCAAAGCCGCCGCAATTGAATTTGGCCCAGCATGATGTTCGGCGATCCGCAAGCCCTCGCGGTAGTGCACTTCTGCCGTCGAGAGACGTATCTGCCGCTCCTCTATAAGCCCGTTTAGGCAGTGTCGATACACCGATGCAAATGCATTCCGGCGATTCTCTTCGAATGAATAAGGAATCCACGGCGTTGCATAGAATTTCTTGAGATTACCTGCCTTCATATGACCGTAGCGAACAGCATTTGAAGCAACGTTAGCTGTCCACGGATCACTTGAGCGGTTCATACAGTCCTGAGCGAGAAGCAGCGCCTGCTCGCTATCATCCTTCAGTGCGATCGCAACAGAGCGGATCGTCTGGCATTCGCATAGCAGGGCACTTTCCGTCGACTGCGTTGCAGCGATATCGCGCTCTATGTCAGTCGCGAGCTTCAGCGCCTCGTCAAAACGTAGCGCGAGCGCCAGCCCCCAGGCAATCGCCAATCGGACCTCACACTGACCTCGCATGAGTTCTTCGGGGAACTGGCGTTGCCATTCGAGCAAGGTGAAGAGATCACCTCTCCTTATCAAAGCCATTGCGCACTTGTTTATCCAGCTGATCGCGCGACCAGGAGCGCCAGCTGCGATGGCGTGTTGGACCCCCTCAGTCCATAACTCGTGGGAGGCGCACCAAAGAGCGGCACGTTCGTGCAGCTCGGGAGCCTCGATGCTGCGTTCTGCCTCCAGCCTCTGTCTCAGATATTCAGCAAGCAGCGTGTGATAACGAAACCAGACACCTTCATTATCGAGTGGCGTCAGCAGCATCTGGCGCTGCGCAAGCGATGCCAGGATTGTGCGGCTCGAGCTCAATCCGGTTACGGCCTCGCACAGAGAAACGCAGAGCCGATCAAGAATGGCCGTTCGTAGCATGAAGTCCAAGGTTTCGCCCGGAAGAGCATCCAACACCTC
This sequence comes from uncultured Alphaproteobacteria bacterium, assembly GCA_963756215.1. Taxonomy (GTDB): domain Bacteria; phylum Pseudomonadota; class Alphaproteobacteria; order Rhizobiales; family Xanthobacteraceae; genus Bradyrhizobium. The sequence continues at coordinate 58,352 of CAVWMY010000014.1, forward strand.
TGACAAATAGGCCGCGATAGGACGCTGCGAACCTGAGAGACTGCGTACATACTCCTTGAAGGCCAATCCGAACTGCGCGGGCATGGACGTAATAATTCGCAGGGCGGCAGGCCATCCCTCAGTCTTGCGTTGCAACAGTTGGACGTCGGGGAGTTCCAGAGCTCCAGGCCTAGTGCTCTCCAGAAAAGCGCGCGTCTCCTGCATATCAAACCGCAGCGTTGCAGTGTCAATTTCGATCAGCTGATTCCTTGCTCGTAGGGTAGCGAGCGGCAGGGGCGGTTCGGTGCGCGTCGTAATTATCACATGACAGTGCGACGGCGCGTGCTTTAAAAAGTACGAAACTGTCTGATGAATGCGAGGAGCGCTGAGCGAGTGATAGTCCTCGAGAAACAAATAAACATCATCTTCTAGCTCTGCCAGATCGTTGATCAAGCTCGACAGGATCGCTGCTGGGTCGATTAGATTGTTCTCGAGGATCAGCTCAATCGCGCCAGTGCCAACGTTCGGACAAGCCTCGTGCAGGGCATGAGATACGTAAAATAGAAATCGCGTGGCTTCGTCGTCGTCTGAATCCACCGTCACCCATCCAACACTATTGTCACTTTGCTGGAGCCTATCAGCCCAAGCTGCCGCAAGGGAGGTCTTGCCGAAGCCGGCTGGCGCCTTGATGACGGCAAGTCGCTTGGCCGGAAGTTCGGACAAGACGGTGATGAGCCGAGGACGTGCGACTAGCCCCTCGAAGCGTGCCGGCACGATCTTGGTTGCCAAAAATAGGAGCTGTCTTTTGCCGGGCAAGGCGCCCGTTCCAAATGCGAGACGGCTCGAGCGCGGCTGGATCAAGGGCTCCCCCTACGCGCAACGGTCCTCCCCCATTTGGGGGGTACCGACAGGGAGAGAACTGTACGATCTCTATCCGTGAGATGGAAGCGTAGGCATCGTCGGTATTGGATGTTCCGCATGTGGGCCGCCGTGCTGACCCTCCAGGCAAGGCTGTGGGCACGTCCTTCCGGCAAGCTGAAGTTATCTCGAATGCATCCTTTAGCCTTGTGTGGATAACTTAACAGATTTAGAGAAAAACAAAGTTCCGGCCAAACCCATGAGTTGCAATGCCATTGATGAAAACCTGCAGTTTGGTCCCTACGATCTTTCAGGTAAGGAGAGGGTGCTTCGGCGCGACGGCGTAGTGCTGCCCCTTCGCGGCAGGGCCCTGGACCTTCTGATTTACCTTGCGGAACGTCCGGGTAAGGTGATCGCAAAGCAGGAATTGATCGAGCACGTCTGGTCGGACGTAATGGTCGAGGAAGTTAGCCTTCGCGTTCACGTGGCCGCAATCCGCAAGGCACTTGGTGACGGCCAATTTGGCAACCGCTACATCACAAACATTAAAGGGCGGGGCTACTCGTTCGTCGGCGATGTGATTCGTCGCGCAGGCAGTACGAAGGCCCGCAAGGCTAAATTCCGCCGCCAAGGTCGACTTCCCCTGCGAACGAACATGATGATTGGTCGCGAAACCGTCGTCAATAAAGTAAGCGAGAAGCTTCGAGCTGAGCGCTTCTTAACACTGGTCGGCCCTGGTGGCATTGGTAAGACGACCATCGCCTTAGGTGTTGGCCGGGCCCTTGCCGAGGAGTTTGGTGGGAAAGTCCATTTTGTCGACTTGGAAAGCCTCACCGACCCCCGTGATGTTGCGGCAGCTGTCGCGGCTTCCTTAGGACTGGAGTTCCAATCAAGAAACCCCGCTTTGGAGCTGGTCGAGCTAGTTAGTTCGCAAAAGCTTCTGATCATTCTCGATTGTTGCGAGCACATGATCGAGGCGGTGGCTTTGGTTGCCGAGCAACTTTACTTGCAAACGGAGCAGCTCTATCTTTTGGCCACAAGTCGCGAACTACTGAAAGTGGAGGGCGAGCATTGTTGCTGGGTGCTTCCACTTGAATATCCGTTAAATGGGTCAGAGCAAACGGCAAATGCCGTGGTTCGGTATCCGGCAGTGCAGTTGTTCGTACGGCGCGTAGCGGCGAGAGCGGGAAGCGTCGTTCTCACCGACGAGGAGGCGCCGTTTGTAGCGGAAATATGCCGAAGGCTGGATGGAATGCCGTTGGCAATAGAACTGGCCGCGGGAGAGGTGGCCGCATTTGGCCTTAAGCACACTATTTCCCGCCTCGTGTCCCGACCGGAACTGCTGAGACTAAGCCATCGGACGGGCGTTCCAAGGCATCGGACCCTTAAGGCGACATTGGATTGGAGCTACGATCTTCTGTCTGACATGGAGAGAATCGTCTTTCGACGCATCGCTCCTTTCGTCGGCCATTTCACGCTAGACGGTGCGCGGTATGTCGCTGGCGAAGTCGGCGCAGGCACCGTAGAAATTTTTAACGCGATCGCCGGCCTGGTCGAGAAGTCGTTGATAGCAACTCGGATCGACGAAAGATTGGCAAAGTATCGATTTCTAGACACGACGCGGGCATATGCACTCGAAAAACTGGAGGAGCACGCCGAAGTTGACCTGGTGTTTCGCAGACATGCAGAATATGTCGTCGAGTGTCTCCAATCGCAACAAGTGACGGTTGGCTCAGTGAAAGGCTGAAAGAGTCTTAGCGCATCCCAGTACATCGGAGCGGTTGATGGATGCTTGAACTCACACTCAACTATCCTATAGGCGCTTGAGGCACCGGCGTTTATGAGACCAATCGGTTTACGATAGACAAGAAAAGCCCTGCAGCGGATCTGTCTGAAGGCTGAGACGGCTCGACGCTCGGTGGTTGTCACATTTGACCTTTCCAAACCTTCTTCGAATTCCGCTCTCGCGCCACGCCGATTGAAGGCGAACTATGTTTCGTCCGATTGGCGCAGCCGAGTTTGACCCGTTCGCGAAGTGAGATGGTTTTCAGAGTAATCGCCATAAACCTTGGTATCGTTCCATGGGCCCTTTGGATGTCTGGCAATACGAGCGTCCAATTGAGCTCGTGACTCAGATCGTCTTAGGCTGCATACGTTCGAAGAGGCCACCGACATATTACGTGCGAAGGTAAAAAAATATCTGACGAGCAGCGACGATAATGCACGAGAGGAGATTGCAATGCCAAACCACTCCGAAAGTTTGAGATATGGCAGAGCCGCACGATGTGTAGTTTGTGATAGCAAGTTTGGCCTCGTCCGGTACTACTCGTGGCGAGCTCCGCTTTGTTCCAGGAAGTGCGTCGATCGCTTCAGAACTCGCACGCAAAATGATCGCAATTGGGTGGGTTGGCTCCAAATCACCTTCGGGCAATTGCCGCAGAATCGTGCGAGGGCTCCGTGACCGGATCTTAACGAGGCCACGCATACTCGAGAAGCTACAGACGTTGCTCGGGGTTGCGCCAACTGTGGCTCACCCAGCGATTGCGGTTAGCTTGCCGGCGGCGCTAGCGACGGGCTGAGATGCACATGCGGCAAAGCGTTCGTTAGAAGAGTAAGTCAGGGGTTGAACGCTGGAGTGCGGCAGTTGAATTCGCGCCATTCTTAGCGGGCTTTGATACGTCCTCGCCACTGTGTAAGAAGTCAATGAACGCCCCAGTGCCGTCGGACGTTCCTGCTAATTCGCCGTAGCAAGCTGGGAAAGATACCGCGCCACACTCTCTTCGAGCTGTGCGCGCCACGATCTCTCGACCCAACTCATCGAGGCGTTCCGGCAACAGCGTCGATTGTCCGCGCTCAGCACACTCAATGAAGGACTTTATGAATAGTCCCCTATGCAAATCGCCAGGCAAATCATAGCAGACAGCTCGCTTTTCACACAGCTAGGGTCATTCGCCGGCGCTTCCCAATGTCGGTTGTAAGTCTGCTTTTGCCCCCAAAGAATTGACAACATGATCGGTTACGTCAGAAACATGTTATAACTAACTCGTGGTTTCCTCCTTGACCATTCTCCCCTTGCTGGTCGTGACGATCAAAGAAAAGGCCGCCTGCGTTGCCACAAGCGGCCCAAGTCTAGGGAGGAAACGCCCAAGGAGGGCAGCAATAGCGGGGCAGGGCTTGGTCGCTACTGCACAACGCTATCTAAGGCGATCGTCATCAAGGGCTCAATTGAACTTAGGGAAACGTGGGGCACCTAAACTGGTCAAGGAACTATACCAAGGTTTATGGCGCTCAAAGCCGATCACTTCGACAAGGCGGCAATCGCGTCGGTTTGACCTTGCGACGCCCGCTTTCAATCTATCTCCAACGTCGGACAGGGGCCTCTACCGAACTAAGTGAGGTAAATGTGCATTACCGGAAGTCAGTTGATTTCGTCGGCTTATTCTTCCTTGCCAAGCGTTTTCGGCTCGAGGCCGTCGTTTCGGTTGAGACGCGGCCCACCAACTCACGAGCCGTTGCTCAAGCCCTTTGAGTGGGTTACCGGCGAATGCGGAATAGGCAATCGCTAGGCGACGCGGCCGGGGTTATGCGGCTTTGTGGGAGCCAGCTGCAATTGGTCGGCCATACGCGCCAAGTCAGGCAAAGACGTTGCCCGCATCTTGCGCATCACTTGGCCACGATGAACTTTCACGGTGATTTCGCTTACGCCGAGGTCGGCCGCGATCTGCTTGTTTAACCGCCCGGTCGCCACGGACGCCATGATCTCGCGCTCGCGTGGCGTCAACGTTTCAAAACGAACTTTCAGCTCCGCCATAACTCGTTCCTGCTCAAGACACGCTCGATCGCGGGCATGACCGAGTTGGATCGCCTCAAGCAAATCCTGCTCTCGGAATGGCTTCGTTAGGAATTCGATCGCGCCACCCTTCATCGCCTGTACCGTCATCGGAATGTCACCATGTCCGGTAATAAAGATGATCGGTAGCGGTCTTTTGGCACTTGCTAATTCGCGCTGAAGTTCGAGTCCGCTCTGGCCCGGAAGCCGCACGTCAAGCACCAGACAAGTGGGGCCTGCCGGCAGATCGCTCTCGAAAAACTCGCTCACCGAACCATGGAGACTTATCCGTAAGCCCGCCGATTGAAGCAGCTTGCCCAATGAGTTCCCGGACTCCCGGATCATCGTCGATGACTATCACGGTTGGCGGTTGGTCTTTGGCGTGTTGCTCTACCACATGTGCCTCGTTGACATGCGCACTAGCTTTGCTGGTCCACGTGGAACATAGCGAGATTATCGCGTGGACGATAGGAGGACAAGGGGGCGTAGCCCTACGAAGCAGCTTGCTCCATGCACCACCGAATTCAGATCTCCGAAGCAATTCGTTGAGTTCATATACGTTTGTATAATCGAAGCACGCTCCGGTTGCGCCTAGGCTAGACAAGTCGCGGACACATCCGTTGCTCCGTATATTTGCTCGCGGTTACCGGTCTTGCCAAGTGCCAAATAGCGGACCAATAGTTGCTATCGTGGATGACGACCAAGCGGTCGGAAACGCAATCGAAGTCTTAATGCGTTCAGTAGGATTGGTCGCCCAGACATTTTCGTCGGGGGAGGAGTTCCTGCGCTCGTCTGAACTGAGCCGCACCGGCTGCTTGGTTGTCGACTTCGACATGCCCAAGATGAATGGCCTTGATCTGCACAACAACTTGCGTCGATCGGGCAAAGAGATCCCCACTGTGCTGATCACTGCCTATCCAAGCGATGATGTTTGTACCCGCGCACTTCAAGCTGGAATCATCTGCTATCTGCCCAAACCGTTTGATGAGAGTGACCTTTTGAATTGTATTCAGACTGCTCTGGTTCCAAAAGGAGATGGAGACGCGCCTTAGTTAGCCTGCGATGCTCTATGGTTGCTTCGTGACGCGATTCACATCGGCCTCCCAGAGGGAGGACCAACCCGTCCTCTAGCAATCGCTCTTTTGTACAACCGCGTGTTTCGTCACCGATAGAGCGGCGCAGTATCATACAGGCGGATACTGCTGTTCCCGTCATTGTTGTCGTAGCGCCGTGAGGTTCGGCTCACACCTCAACGTCGCGGGCTATACCAGGGTTTAGACATCCTTTCCAAAAGCGTCGGAAACCTAAGAGTTTCGTTGTGGTCAACTTTACGCCCGCACAATTGCGCTGTTAACCGCCGGCGAATAGTCATATGGGGTGCGGGAAATCCGTCAATTGGCAGACACATGTCTGACGTCGCAGTTCATAGGAAACTGAGATTCGGCCCTTTCGAGCTTTCGATTGGCGAGAGGCTGCTCCGGCGCGACGGTAAGGTGCTTCCCCTCGGGGTTCGGGCCTTAGATATCCTGATTTATCTTGTCGACCGCCCGGGTGATGTCATCGCGAAGCAGGAACTGATGGATCACGTCTGGTCGGACGTAACGGTCGAGGAGGGAAGTCTCCGCGTTCACGTGGCCGCAATCCGCAAGGCACTTGGCGACGGGCAATTCGGCAACCGCTACATAGCAAACATCAAGGGACGAGGCTACTCGTTCGTCGGTACCGTTGTTTCCTTCGCTGGTGGTGTGGAAAGTTGGAATGCACAAGGCAGATTCCCCGTACGAACGATTATGACGGTCGGGCGCGAAACTGCCGTCCATGAGGTTAGCAACAAGCTTCGAGATGAGCGGTTCGTCACGGTGCTCGGCCCCGGTGGCATTGGCAAGACGACCATCGCCCTAGCTGTTGGCCGAGCCCTTGCAGAAGAATTTGGCGCAAAAGTCTGCTTTGTAGACTTAGAAACTCTTGCCAATCCGCGGCACGTTACGATGGCTGTCGCGGCATCCCTCGGACTTGCGCTAAAATCGAACAATCCCGACGTGGAGCTAGTCGACCTCGTTCGTTCAAGAAAGCTTCTTATCATTCTAGATAGCTGTGAGCATGTGATCGAGGCGGTCGCCTCACTTACCGAGCAGCTCTACCAACAAACGGAAGAGATCCATGTTCTGACCACGAGTCGAGAATTGCTGAAAGTAGAGGGAGAGCATTGTTACCGGCTTCTTCCACTCGATTACCCACCAAGCGGTTCAGAGCAGACGGCAAATGCCGTGCTTCGATATCCGGCAGCGCAGTTGTTTGTTCGCCGCGTGGTGGCGAGAGCGGAAAGCTTTGCTCTCACCGACGAGGAGGCGCCCTTTGTCGCAGAGGTGTGCCGCATGCTGGACGGCATACCTCTGGCAATCGAGATGGCGGCGGGCCAAGTGGCCGCCTTCGGCCTCAGGCAAACCGTTTCCCGCCTGGCGTCCCGGCTGGAACTGCTTAGACTAAGCCGTCGGACGTCTGTTCTCAGACATCGAACTCTTAAGGCTACATTGGATTGGAGCTACAATCTGCTGTCTGACGGCGAGCGAATCGTTCTTCGACGCATTGCTCCTTTCGTCGGTCATTTCACCCTCGAGGGCGCGCGGTATGTGGCAGGCGAACTCGGTGTGAGCACAGTAGAGATTTTTGACGCGATCGCCGGCCTGGTAGAGAAGTCGTTGATAGCAACTCGCATCGACGAAACGCAGGCACAATATCGGTTGCTCAACACGACGCGGGCACATGCGCTCGAAAAATTGGAGGAACACGCCGAAGTCGACATAGTTCTCCGCCGGCACGCGGAATATATCGCCAGCTACCTCGAATCGCGAAAAGCTTCGCAGTTACGTTTGGCAAAGGCCGATCGAGTCGCGGCCAACCCCAATTCATCTGGAAATATTTGCCCAGCATCCGAGTAGGACGTTGGACCGGCGCCGCAGTGGCCAGATCGCATTTAGGACGTTGGCCATTTCAGGCGCGGTTCTATGGCGATCAGTAGGCGTCGGGTGGACGACCTTTCCGACCGCGATTGGTGTTCAGCGTAGCGGCAAGGTTTCCTTTGTTGTCCATCTTGTTGACGATGAGGCTCATCCTTTGTGCCTCAGCCCGGGCCGGTCTGTAAAGGCAATCAAGGCAGTTGGTTGACGCGTCGCCTTGGGTACGCGTGCTCTGTCTGCGCAGCCCGGTTCAAGTTTTCGCATTGCGATACAAGCACTAAGTCGGCGGCTTAGTGCATTGTGGCCGCTGGATTGATGGATGCGCGGGTTTGGTAAGCTGTCACCGATGGCACTAGCGATGGCATGTCGAGGTATTTGATCCGCGCCGTCCTATATGGCGGTGGTGTTGCTGAAATACCATTATCCGGCATGAGTTTCGTCAAGCATCGCTGCCACGGGCTGACCGCGATTGCCTAATTCGCGGGAGCTATTGGCTTTGCCCATAGCCAGATATTTTATGGTCGTCGGCAGCGCGCTTATGGCTGTTCTGTTAATAACCGGCTGGTCTTTGCCGGAACCTCCGCCAACTTTTCCTGATCGAACGGAGATCAGCAGGGTGACCATCCGGATCAGGTCCGACCGCAGATGGCCAGAGAAAATCGTCCTAGATACCAGTCAGCCGACGTTACCAACACCATCCGTTGATGTGGCCCCGACCGAACTGTTGGTCGCGCACTTGCCAGGCAGGGTGGCGGCTCAAATGCGCGTGGACTTCCTGGCTAAACCGAGCCCCGACGCGCGGCCGACAGATGCTCATCCCCGGCCGTGGCGAGCCAACCGCAATCATGCAAGAGGATTGCTTTCGACCCGTGTGGCTAGAGTTCGTCATCGTCGGGAGCTGCCAAGATGGGCACAGGCGAGGGGTATTGTCACCTCGAGTGGACGGTTGGGCCATAAATATCAAAAGCTGCGTCGCGAAGGTCGCGCCTCGCAACTCACGGAAAAGTTGGCATTTCCAAGAGATAAATTGACGGGCGTGCGACTTCGGGTTCGCCCCCATGGGCCGAAGAACGAAACCGCAGTATCCCTCTAAACAGATCACGAATGATCAAGATTGCCTCGGGCACGTACGATACGCTCGAAAGCGCGACAGGAGACCGATCGGCAGCAGAATGATCGTCGACACATCGAACTCGTCGAGAGCTCGCACCGGGGGTAATACATGGATGATCAGCTATCTAATCGTCACGCGGATCGTGATGATCTGGATCAATCTGGCGGTGATGCCGGCTGTGCTTACCTTTGATGCAATCGAAGCCAAATTGGAACGTCGAGCTGTAGCGGCGAGAGGTAGGATGACGGCTCGCGAAAAGTCGGCCAGGATCTGCGGACTCGATGTTTCATTGAATCTGGGGGCGTTCATTTGTCCCTAAAAACATTTTTGAAAGCTTGGCTTATGGATAGACAAGTATGATCGCGTCGAGCTGGCGCGCGTCAGGCTTGGTCGCATTCGAAAGTGGTAGCCTAAATGTATCAGTTCGTGGCCGATCAGGTTCTCGGGATCGGCGGTCTGATCAACCTGTCGAACATTGTGTTTCTGGTGGCGTATTCAGTGCGAGACGTCCTCCGGCTGCGCATTTTTGCCATTGTGGGTGAGGCATTGACCTTGCCATATTACTACTTCCAGAACGAAATTCTGTGGCCGCCTCTTGTTTGGGGAGTGGCGTTCATGATCGTCAACGCGGTTCGCGTCGTGGCTATAATTTTCGCGCGACGGCCGGTCGTTCTCAATGAAAAGGAAGAAGAGCTCTACCGCGTCGCGTTCAGCTCGATCGACAAGCGTGAATTCTTGAAGCTCACGAGTCTTGCCCGATGGGTCGACTGCTCACCCGAAGAGATCATTCTCGAAAAGGGTCAACACATATCGGAAGCCATTGTCGTCATAGCTGGCGAGATCGAAGCCATTCTCGGTGACAACTCTAGAATCGCGCTGCGACCCGGTCAGCTCATTGGAGACGTTAGCGCCTACAGCGGCTTGGCGAGTCCGGCGAACGTAGTGGCTCGCGGTCCCGGGATTCTTGCAAAATGGGACCTGCGACACGTGCGAGAATTCACTGAGAGCCGACCAGAGCTTCGAGCCAATCTTCTCCGGATTGTAAGCATGGATCTCGCCGGTAAATTGCGCGAGATCGCAACCGCCAGTCCCGCTCTAGTTGCGGAGAAACTTGTCCCGGATTGAATCCTCGAGTGGCGCTCGCGGCGAGGGGAGATGTCTCGCTATTGAATCTGAGGGGGCCTCAAGCCACGAAAGTCATTGTGTGACGTTCGTTTCTCCCTCCGGCCTGGTGCGAACTTCCAATTCCTGCACGGCGTCGATGACTGGATCGTGCCTCGCCTGACCCAGTCCACAACCGCGTCATCAAGACTTTGGCGAGCGCAGCAGCGACCTAGCGCCAAGGCTAGTCGCCTCCACGCGAGTGCTTTAGTGTTCCAGGTGCGCCACTCCAATGTTGCTTCCGAGCGCTTCCCGGCGCGCCTGCATCGACAGCGCCTTCTGAGCAGTCGGATTCAAGTCCTCGCATTCCGATACAAGCCGGAGGCCTACAGCTGGGTGCATGTTGGGGCGGGGATAATCATAGTGGGATTGAAGGCAATGCTGGATGGTTGCGGATATCCTTGTTGAAGTTATTGCCGAGACGCGTTGCCGGAGGGTATCGCGGAATTCGTTTCCCGGGCGGCGTGAATGCGGTGCCTTCTCAGCAATAGCTAAATCCGAAGCCTGATGAAGGTGCTTTGCTTGGTACGCAAGACTGGAACCGCCACTGATGAAGGGCACACGTAACTCGTGAACAACATCACCAATGCCGACGAATTTGTCTCGCGACCCATTTCGCGGCGATTGCTCCATATCGTCTACGCCTCGACTAGTGGTCACACGGAATACGTGATCGAGAAGTTGAGCGATTGTTTGAAGAGCAGCACCCAAAACTGGGAGATCAAGAAAACGAGGGCCGAGAAAGCGCTGCCACAGGAGTTACTATCCGGAGATTTACTCCTGCTCGCCACCTCGACATGGAATACAGGGAGCATCGAGGGGCAATTGAATCCACACATGTGGGTACTGCTCCATGAAAAGGCGAAGGCTCTGGACTTGGCGGCGAAACCGTGTGCGTGCATCGGGCTCGGGGATCATCGATACCTCTACACAGCGCGAGCGGCTGATCGCCTGCAGCACTACGTTGAGACCCATCATGGCCAGCTGATTGTTCCAACGCTCAAGATCATAGACGAGCCCTACGGCCAGGAGGAGGCGGTAAGAGTTTGGGGCAAACAATTGGCGGAAGCTTCGCAGCCGGCATATGGGTGTGTAAGGTGATGCCCCGTATCTCTCTCAAAATCGTCGGCGCCTCAGGACAGGGAATAAACTCCATCGGTGCAATTATCGCCAAGGGTCTCAAGAGATCCGGATACTGCATGTTCGGCTACCGCGAGTATCCCTCCCTTATAAAAGGCGGGCACGCGAGCTACCAACTAGACCTCTCGAACGAACGCATTTGTAGTACCGAAACGAAGGTCAATGTGCTTGTAGCGCTTGACCATCACGGTCTCGAGCTGAACATGGAGGAACTAAAGCAAGGAGGAATTGTGCTGCATGTCACGTCCGCGTGGCGGTTTCCGAAGCATCATCAGAAACTGATCGCGGAACGAGACCTTCGCGTCATCTATTTCCCGGTTGATGGGATTCTCGATCGAGTTGGAGCGCGGGCAATTCTGTCGAACGTGCTGCTGACCGCCTTTGTCTGGTCGCTGCTTGGCCAGGATATCGATGCCCTCAAGTCCCTCGTCGGAGAAACGTTTGCGAAGAAGAAAGCTTTGCTCGATCTCAACATGCGATGCATCGAGGAAGGATTCTCCTTTGTCGATCCAGACCAAGGACCGATCTCCGTGACCTTGCCATTGGCTGACAAAGACTTTGCCCGCGACCTTTTGATTACGGGCAGTCAAGCGATGGGACTTGGCGCAATCCATGCGGGGGTGCGCCTCTATGCTGGTTACCCGATGACGCCCTCCAGCCCGCTGCTTTCCTTCATTGCCGGGCTCGAAAACAAGACTCACATGGTAGTCAAGCAGGCGGAAGACGAGATCACCGCCGCGCAGATCGTAAGCGGGGCGATGTACATGGGAACCCGCGCGCTCACCGCCACTTCCGGTGTCGGATTTGATCTTATGAGCGAGACATTGTCACTAAATGCCATGATCGAAAACCCGACGGTCTTCGTGCTGGCGCAACGTCCCGGTCCGGCGACCGGCCTGCCGACCTGGACGGCTCAAGGCGGTCTCTTACAGGCGGTGAACTGCTCTGCTGGAGAATTCACACGTTGCGTGATCGCAGTCAGTAATAGTCAGGATGCCTTTGATTTGATGCCGGTAGCATTCAATCTGGCAGAGAAATATCAAATCAGTGTAATAGTCCTTAGCGACAAGCAGATCGCCGAGGCGCTCTACACCCAACACCCTTACGAACTGGAAAAAGCCGTTATCGATCGTGGTAGGCTTGTCGTCGCTCCCGAAACATTGAATGCGTTGAAATCCTCCGATCGATTCGATCCGAATGCCGAAGGGGGTATTTCGCCGCGCTGGCTTCCCGGCTGCGAGGCTGCAACCTATTGCGCCCAGGCAGACGAACACAATTCCATGGGTGCCGTAGAAGAATCCAGCGCCAATGCCAAGTCGCAAATGGAAAAACGACTGCGGAAGTTCCATGGGTTAAAGGCAAACCTTCCCGAACCTCATTTGAGCACGGCCGATCACAGTGAGAAGACAACCGACTGGATGGATGAAGGCAACGAGATCGAATTGCTCGCGATCGGTTGGGGAAGTAGCGGCGATGTATTTCGAGATGTTATGCGCAGTGACGAACTGCGAGGGCGGAAGATTGCCTACTTGCACTACACGTTTCTCTGGCCCCTTCGTACGGGAGAGCTTCAGAAACTGGCAATGAGATCGAAACGCATTGTCCTGGTTGAACAGAACTATCAGGGACAGTTGGGCATGCTCATCAAGATGGAGTGCGGATTGGACATTGCGGATAAAATTCTGAAGTACGATGGCCGACCATTCTTCTACGATGAGCTCCTTTCGTCAGTCATGGAGAAATGCGCGGACACCTCGGCAAGCCGGGGGTATTCTCACGACATCCAATGTGCAGGTGGCTGATCATGAGTATCGCTTTAGAGACCCACCCGTTATCGTTATCAGAGTATTACGCGGAAACCAAATGCAACTGGTGCGACGGCTGCGGCAACTACGGTATCTGGACGGCCGTAAAGTATGCGCTTGCGGAACTGAACTTGCACCCGTGGCAAGTATGCCTCTGCTACGATGTAGGCTGTAATGGTAACGGTTCGGACAAGATCCAGGGCTACCGCTTCCATGGGCTCCATGGTCGCGTCATCCCCTTCGCGGTTGGCGCGCAGCTTGCAAATATGAATGTTCCGGTAATTGCTTTCGGCGGAGACGGCGCGACCTTCTCGGAGGGAATAGGTCATTTAGTGCATGGACTGAGGAGCAATTATCCCATAACGTTCATTCTGCACAACAATGCGAATTACGGACTAACAACTGGTCAGGCGAGTTCGCTCACGTGGCAGGACCAGCCGATGAATACGAGTCCGAACGGCATTCCTGAGCAGACTTTGGCGAGCATGGACTTCATCTTCTCTCTGAAGCCCACTTTCGTTGCACGCGGCTTTAGCGGCGACATCAAGTTGATGACCCGTATACTTAAAGCTGCAATTCAGCATCGGGGCTTTGCCTTTGTCGACATGTTGCAGGCCTGCACAACATACAATCACTTTGCGACGCACGAATATCTGCTGGATAGATATTTCGACGCAAATGCCGATGGCCACGACCCGAGCAATCTGCTGCGTGCGAAGGCGCTCGCCGCGCAGACTCAAGATCGCATCGCGTGCGGCATTCTCTATCAACGCGAGGACGTTCCGCACTTCTATAACCGGCTAATTGCGCGGCAAGGTGTGGAGACGACCTGCGTAGAAGAGGTGCGGAGATATGATGTGAGCGAGTATTGGAAGGAATTGGTGTAGGTAAACCATCACGGATGGTCTGCCCCCTCCGCCGCCATTGTTTTTCTGCATGCGATCATCTGACCTGTGCGTGAACCAGCGCTTAGTCGACTTATCCAGATTTATGAGCCCAAGCAGACCTCGGTATGGTTACTTCATACTTGCGCGCTGGTCGGCGCGAACCAAGTGCTCCGTGCGACCATGCAGCGCGAAGTAACGGAACCGGCCCTCAGCCGGCAGTTGCCGGAAAAGGTCGGCGGCGTAGAGCCCGCCGACCTTTTTCGTATTCAAGCAGCGGTCGGCAAAGAGCCCAGTTGTACACTTAGCAATACCGAGATTGGCCCACTGTAGCGCCGGTCTGCGCGAGCAGCGTGCGCATGTCGAAATAGTGCGAAACGCTCTTGACCTTATCGCCTTCGACCTGGACGATTTCGCATGCGGGAAATTCGATCAGTCCTCTTAATGCTGGCACGTTACCGGTCGATGTCTGTAGTGGTCCAGCGTGTACCCCTTTCCATACAATCTCGAAAATAGCGGTGTCTCCGCTCGCGAATTCACGCACGAACGTAGCTTTGGAGTCGGGAATGGCCTTAGCCCAGCCCTGCCAAGCGTCGATGATCTCGCGAATGCCCTGAACTCGACGGTGCGTTGCCTTTTCACTGTACACAGCGTCGGAAGCCAACATGTCCTTTATCCTGGTCCAGTTCTTTTCGTTGTAAGAGATGATTAAGGCTCTGGCGATTTCGATAACATTCGCCATGACAAGTCTCCTTTCTGCCATTGAGCTCACAGGACGGCGATCGTGTCCTGCGTGCTATCTCGTGTTGGTAAGGCGGACGTAGGTAACGTGGTGGACCGACACGAACTCTTCCACGACGGCTTTGGATGCGCCATCGCACCGACCGAACCCGGGTGATCTGTAGACCGCCCCTACATCGCGGAATTTGTAAAATGGAGACTTGTTGATGAAATGTCATCCGACGGCGGCACCTTAACCCAAAATGTGCCGTTTCTGGCCTTCTCATATCCGTACTGATAAAGAGACCTCATGTAGTGTGTTTCAAAGCCGGAAGAGCCTGACGACGGATAGCCTTTGTCGATGTAGGTTAGGTTGAATCCAAAGCCGTTGCGGCGAGCGAAGTCAAAAGTCTCATAGAGAATAGAGCGGGTCTGCGTCTTCGTGACGGAAGCGGAAGCCCGCGCCGCGATGTCGATCGTGCTGTTAGGCACCAGCTGGAAATCTCGCTCGACCTTGTTGTTGATCAAGATGTACATGTTTATCCGTACATCTCGGATGAAGGCCCTGTTTCGCAAAATAAATGCTTCTGGCAACGTTAGCACCGGTGCCGTCACTCCGCCGTCTACATGCATTTCCCGGAAGTGATTTCCGTTGGCTTCCGCGTCAATCATTATCGGCGGGAAAACCACAGGGATGCTTGCGGATGCAGCCATCACATCACGGAACAAGGTAAGTGCCTGGGGTGTCAGGATTTCAGCAATGCGACCCATGTCCCATATTGCTGTACGTTGCGTGTCGAGATCAGTGGTGACGATAAGGAGATCCCTGCCCTTGGCGTGTTCCTCTGCAATTGCCGCAAGCATATTCTGGTCAACATACCGGGCCACCAACTCGCGAAGTCTCGTGTTTCCAAACAGGCCAGATCCGAACAGCGCGTTCAAGACATTTGGTGTATCCAGAAGGCTTTCGGCAATACCGCTGGTGTACACTTCGCGCAATGTAGCGTCGTAGGTGGGCCCGAGAAATGCAAATGGTGCAATCAACCCACCGGTGCTCACGCCCGAAACGACTGTAAACTTTGGGCGCGTACCTGCCGTGGTCCAACCATTCAGCACACCCGCGCCATAAGCACCGTCGGCCCCGCCTCCCGACAGGGCAAGATAGTTGATGGGACCTGCACGTAAACTTACTGGTGGTTCCTTGAGGAACGTTGTTGCCGGCTCATCAATATATCTGCGCAGCTCGCTGACGTTCAACACCCGCGCGGAAGCTGCATCGGATGCCGTATAGGCGGCTCTGGGAAGAGAACTGCAGCCAGTAAGGCAAATGAACCCTGTTGAAAGAGTGAGTGACAGGATGAGCAATTGACGAAAGGAACGCATGACCTGTACCGAACTCTTCAACGACACGGATTCGCTAGACAACGCTTTCGGGGTGTTGAAGCGTTATGTTCGCCGGTTGCCTCCGGTTTCCACGCGTGACTGGCTTCATCTACCGCACTCCTGTTCTCGACTGGCCCACTTGACACGACGAGGTAATTTCATTGAGTTGTTTTAAAGCGGCTTCACCGATACACATCGTCATGGCGGATACACCCTTGCTGGAGCCGGCGCTTGGAGCGAAGCGTCGCCAATTGTAGCTCCATGCTTTCGGGAACCAAATTCTGCGATGCCTTCGGTCCGATTTCGATCCGAGCCGATCGGCTTGTAGGCGCTGCGATCGCGGCTTCATCGGCCATGGCAGGGATTTTCCAGTCGGCGCAGCCGTTGGCCGTTCCCTGGGGGAACGTCTCGACGGCGAGAATTCGAACGCTAAAGCGCTCGCCCTGGAGGCCAACAATAACTTTGTCGCGGAGGCGCCGCTGTGAAGCGTTTCGAATTGGCTTGCGCCGTCCAACTCAACCGTGGAACAGGTGTGCCCGGCAATCATGTTACCCGTGAGCGCGGCTGGACTCGGACAACCTTTCGCGAATTGCCCAATACGGACATCGATCACGAATGGTGGCTCACTGAGGAGGGATCGTAAACTGAAAGAGGGCACCCCGAGGCTCGCATTCCGTTGCCCACAGCCGTCCGCCATGGGCTTCGATGATCGAGCGGCAGATAGACAGGCCCATGCCCATGCCCTCGGGCTTGGTCGTGTAGAATGGCTCGAACAGACGCGAGACGGTCTCTGGGCCCAGCCCGGGGCCGGTGTCGCGTACCGCAACGCACACGCCGTCCGGCTCTATACTCACAGTGCTGATGCGCAGTTCACGGTCGCCATCCTCAAGGCCGCTCATGGATTGGATGGCGTTGACGATCAAGTTCAACATCACTTGTTGAAATTGCACCCGATCGTATTGGATGCGTAGCAATTCGCTCGTCAGCTGTGTGTCCACCGTGACACCAGTCTTGACGGCTTCGTTGTGGGTAAGGGCGGTCACCTCGAGGATCACCGCATTGAGGTCGACGGCCTCCTTCCGAGGTGGCGCCTTTTTAACGAGAGACCCGATCCGGTCGACTACCTCGCTGACTCGATCGGTCTGGTTCACAATGCAGGTGAGCGCGGCCCTCACCTCCGCCACGTCGGGTGGGCTTTTGTCTAAAAACCGCAGTGCAGCAAAGGCGTAGGTGCGTGCCGCCGTAATGGGCTGTTTGGTCTCATGGGCAATCGATCCGGTGAGCTGGCCTACAGTAGCGACGCGGTTGGCATGCGCCAGCGCCATCTGCGCTTCGCGATATTGCCGTTCGCGCCGAGTACTCTCTAAGGCAATCGTGGCTTGCGCAGCGAAGTCCGCGAACAAGCAAATGTGTTTGTCGGTAAATGGCTGTACCCGTGTGCGGCCCAGACTGATTACCCCGACTATATCATTATCTTTGAGCAACGGCAGGAACAGGGCCGTTCGATAACGTGCCATCGCCGCCGTGACCCAAGGATCATCCCGATGATCGCCTTCGAGTGCGGTCAAGTCTGGAATGTGGGCGGGTAACCTGCTTGTCGCTAATCGACCTAGAAAACTCTCCTTGCTGAGCACTGGGAATGATGACCACACCTGATTAACCAAAAGGGGGTCCCCACGCACCCCCACCAGACGAAGGCCGCCTTCCTCGAAGAGACGCAAGCTGCCCATGTCTGCTCGACAGAGATGTTTGGCGCTGTCGAGGATGGCGTCGAAGATGGGCTGCAAATCGTGTGGCGAGTACGCAATGGCGCGCAGCACGTCCGAGATTGCAGTCTGTTGCTCGATGAGTTCGGCTACCCCATCTTGCGGCTCAGAAACGGTGCCTTCTTGGATACTCTCGTTCATGAGGAGCAGTTCCTCGGCTTAAATGGTGAGGCAGCATAGCAGCCCCAGGCGCATCTCGCGATAGTTCTCGCGGCCATCCAAGTTGAAGATGCGGCCCACATCCAACGTCCACCGCAGGTCATTTAGGGCAATTTGGCGATCCTGCGACGTCTCGTTGTTTCGCTTACTCCGCATTAGGCGAAACTCGGTCATGCCACTTTTGCAGACCAGCTCTGGCGCCGCACAGATTAGGTCATCTGGAGAGGTCACCGCTTTAACTTCGCTACGGCTGCCGAACGCGTCAGCTAACGTTCGGCTTCTCCATTGCGAATACTAGCGCTTGAGGCACGCGCGGAAACCTTGGGTTACAACGGCGAACGCCTCGGGCAAGGCGGTTACGGCGACGCAATGACGCGGCAGATGCGGATGCGACCGTTCGAACTGCGGTCCAGCATTGACGTACCGAATAACTTCGACACGATGCCGTCTGCATCAAAGCTCTGTGATCGAAAGCTCGACTAGGCCAGCCACCGGCTTACGTTGCCGCTTCCCGAACCGAACAGCGCAAAGCGCGGAGTTCTTCCGGACCCCGGCAGGAGTTTGTCGAGCAATCGGCTCCGAGCGATTTATCGACTACCCGCACCGAAACAAAGTAGCGCGCCAGTTGCGGCGGTTTGTTGAATACCGACGACTTCGGCTTTATCCCCAAGCAAACATGGTTACGGCGCGTCGGCATGTCTCAAAAGTGCCAAAGTGCGACATCGACTCGATTACGATCCGTCCGCTCAGGTGGCGGGAATCGTAAACTGAAAGAGAGCACCCTGCGGGTCGCACGGGGTTGCCCACAGCCGTCCGCCGTGGGCTTCGATAATCGAGCGGCAGATAGACAGACCCATGCCCATGCCCTCGGGCTTGGTCGTGTAGAATGGCTCGAACAGACGCGAGAGGCTCTCCGGGTTCAGCCCCGGCCCGGTGTCCCGCACCCCGACGCGCACGCCACCTTCGGACGGGACGGCATCGATGCTGATCTGTAATTCGCGCGCGCCTTCCTTGATTTCCCTCATGGCCTGAATGGCGTTAACGATTAAGTTTAGCGTCACTTGTTGCAGCTGGACCCGATCTCCCTGGACACGCGGCAAGCCCTCCGCAAATTGCGTCCGCACCGAGACGCCATTGTTTGCAGCCTCCGCACGACTGAGAGCAATAACCTCATGGATCGCATCTTCGATTGCTACGGCGTCCTTTCTCGCGGGAACCTTCTTAACGAGCGCTCGAACTCGCTCAACGACCTCGCCTGCGCGGTTGCCCTCCTTGACAATTAGAGCGAGCGCGCCATCGACCTCATTTAAGTTTGGTGGCTCCGCTTTTAGGAAACGCCGAGCGGCCAACGCGTATGTGATTGCCGCTGTGATCGGCTGGTTCACTTCATGGGTGATCGAGGCCGTCAACTGACCCATCGTCGCGATACGGTTGGCGTGCGCAAGTTCCAGTTGCGCCTTGCGGAATGCCTCTTCCGCCCGCTTGCGCTCGATGAATTGACCGATCTGGCTGCCGATGGTGGCCAGCATGTTGAGTAGCTCCTGATCGGGTTGCCTGATCTCGCGACTGAGAAACTCGATCACGCCCAGGACTTCGCCTCCGAGCAGGATGGGAAAGCCGAAGGCCGCGTGTAGTCCTTCGCGTTCCGCGATGGGTCCGCGCGGAAAGTTCTCATCAGGAACGACATCGGGAACGTATTCGGGCTCAAGGCTGGACCACACCCGGCCCGGTAGTCCCAAGCCCGGAACGAAAGTGACCTCGCGGCTGGCTCTTTCAAATTCCGGGACCTCTATCGACGCTTTATGCCAAAGCTCGACACAGCGGAGTGCTTCGGCTTTTCGGTCAACGCGCCAGAGCGCGCCCACGTCCCATCCGAGGCTCTCGCCCATAGCCCACAGTATTCTCGGAGTGGCTTCTTCGATCGTGGCCGCTTCCGCCAAAATCTGAGCGACCTTGTGCTGCACGAGGAGGCGTTCCTCGGCGCGCTTGCGATCCTCGATGTCGTAGGCGGTCCCGTACCACTTGCTGATCTTGCCGTTCTCGTCGCGCGCAGCGACACGGTCGATGGTGAACCAGCGATACTGTCCGTCAGCACGTCGGACACGCTCCTCCGTATGCCATGGCTCGCCGGTGGCAAGTGCGTCACGCCACATTTTCTCACCGATCTCGATGTGGTCGGGATGCGCCACGATGGCCCATTCCGTGCCCAGCGCGGCCTCGTCGGAAAGACCCGTGTATTGTTTCCAGGCGGCGTTGACGAAGTCGCGCCGCGCGTCTGCCGAATAGCTCGCGACCGGGATTGGGATGGTATCGATCATCTGCCGGAGCTCGCGCCGCGCCTCAGCGAGTTGGGCCTCTCTCTCACGTAGCGCATCTTCGGCGCGCTTGCGCTCCGTCAGATCGAGCACGAATGCGACGCCCTCGTCTCGTTCCTGGCTGAACGCAGCCAAACCGATCAACACGGGCACGCGGCCGCCATCTCTCCGAAAGTACTCCTTCTCGAATGGTTGGACTGCCCCGATCATCCTCAGCTCCGCGTCAGTTCGCGCGTCGCGCTCGCGCCATTCCGGCGGTGTCAGGTCCGTTCGGTTCAAGCGGCCCGAGATAAGATCGTCTCGATCGTATCCTCCCATACTGAGAAACGCGTCATTTGCCTCAAGAATGCGACCTTCGAGATCCCAGATGATGATTCCAATGATGTTCGCGTCAACTAGGCGCCGGATCTTGGCTTCGTGCTGTTCGAGCTGGCTGTGCAATGTTACGAATGACTTCAAGTCAGCCTGCAACACGTCACGGAAGTGCAGCAGTAGCTTGAGATAAGCGCCACCATATTCGTTCCTTTTGTTATCGCGAACGCAAATGGTTCCGAATAAGCCGCCATCGGGCCAAGCTATAGGGACGCCCAGGTAAGAGATCATCCCCAGTTTGACATGCGGGTTCGCCTTCCATGCTTCGTTTTCGAGAGCGTCCGGGACGAGCAGCGGCTGACCGGTCCTCATGACGGTTTCACAGTAAGGTCCCGTATCCAGAGCGCCAGGTTCGCAAGGATTCCCTTCGGACGTGCTGGAGACGAAAACTTTGATGTGGGGAGGATCGACGCGCATTATAGAGGCAGAGGGCACGTGCATAATCTCGGCAAGGAGATTCACAAACTCTTGCCATTTTCGGACAATTTCAGGGGGCACTTCGATCAAATGTCCCGCGCTCGAACTGCCATCTTGCGGCTCAGAAGCGGTCCCTCGATGAATACTCCCGGTCATCGAGCGTTCCTCGGCCTAGACGGTGAGGGGCAGTATAATGGCTCCAGCCGCAGTTCGCGATAGCTCTCTTAGCCGTCCAACCGGGGATCGGCCGAACATCCAACGTCGGCTGTGGGTCAAAACTCGGAAGCCGCCGCGACCTAGCGGTTAGAAGGGGCTCGCTCGTTGATGTCGGTGCCCCTGTGATTTCCTCCCGGCGCGCGGCCGGCTCCAGCGGTCCCTTTGCTCCTTGAATCGACCTCCCACGAAGATCGTCGGGCAAGGATTGGTGGTATGATTGGTAGACGTGCGACCCTGTCCGGCTTGCTAGAGCGGCGCTCACAAGGCGTCGATGCAACTGCGCCAGGACGTCCCATTACCCTGGACCGCTCGACTCGAGCCGGGCGCTCGCCGATCGTGATCTCAAGGCCGAAACCTTTGCAACGGGGCGGACGCCGAACGCGGCCAGGGTTCGCAGCGACACCGGCAAGCCGTCTTCCACATACGTGCGCAGCAATTCAGCGCAAGTTCGGTCGGTTTGGCGTGCACGCCGATCGATCTGCGCGCCACCAAGCCGTCGTCGCCCGAAATGCCATCCCGCCGCGGTGGGTCTCACGGGAAATCGTCGAGCCATCCCGGTCCGAGGCGCGCCCCAATCTCCCGTAGAGAATGCGCCTGCGGGTTGAGAAGCTCGAATTCCGATGGTGGTTGCTGTGGTGATTAAGAGCAGGACGAAGCGGTAACGCTGCGCGGTGTCTTGGCTCCGAGCATTTCTTTCAGCGAGCGTTCGATCCGACTTTTCGTAGTGCCTGTCTTGGTCTTCGGCACAGTGCCGACCTTGGCCTCCTCAAGAAATAAATAGCTTGGCGCAATCGCAGCTACATCACCGGGATGGATACGAGAGGTACCGAGCGCTAGCTATGGTGCAAACAACGAAACATGGCCATGACCCGACAACGCCTAACGAACGCGTTCGATTAGCAGGGAACTAGCCCATGAACGTCGCGTTGTTGATCTGTCGGGCTGGGTGAATCAAAAATGGACTTGAAATCAAAAACAACGCTATCTCAAGCCGCTCAGCGACTTAGGCGCACAGCGATCCGCGAGGGCAGGCCGTTTCCCCTCGGCGCAACATGGGACGGACTCGGTGTGAATTTCGCGCTGTTTTCCGCCCACGCCACCAAGGTCGAACTCTGCCTGTTTGATGAGCGCGGCGAACGCGAACTCGAGCGCATCGAGCTGCCAGAATATACCGATGAAGTTTGGCATGGATACCTTTCATCGGCCAGGCCTGGCACGGTCTACGCCTATCGCGTTTACGGACCATTCGAACCCGACGCCGGCCATCGCTTCAATCCAAACAAGCTGGTCATAGATCCATATGCCAAGCAACTTGTGGGGCGTCTCACATGGGGACCGGAGTTGTTTGCATATCAGTTCAATCATGCCGACAAGGACAGGTCTTTTGACTCTCGAGACAGTGCGCCTCTGATGCTGAAGTGCCGTGTGATCGACCCGGCCTTCACTTGGGGCTCGGCTCTCAAGCCGGAGATACCGTGGGAGCGTACGGTTCTCTATGAAATGCATGTCAAAGGCTTCACCAAACTTCATCTTCTGGTCCCAGAGTCCGAGCGCGGTACATTCGCGGGCCTCGCGCATCCCCACGTACCTGGTTATTTGCGCTCCCTTGGCGTAACCAGCGCGGAATTGCTGCCGATCCACGCGTTCGTCGACGACAGCTATCTCGTAGAAAAAGGTCTTCGCAACTACTGGGGATACAACTCGCTCGCGTTTTTCGCGCCTGAGCCTCGATACCTCCACACTCCTTGGGCCGCCGAATTCAAAACGATGGTGAATCAGTTCCACGCCGCCGGAATCGAGGTTGTCCTCGATGTAGTTTACAATCACACCGCCGAAGGCAATGAACTCGGACCCACGTTATCTTTCAAAGGCATCGATAACGCGAGCTACTACCGCTTGCTGCCGGACAACAAGCGCTTCTACATCAACGATACAGGCACCGGAAACACCGTTAACCTTTCGCACCAGCGGGTCCTGCAGTTGGTCGCCGATTCCCTACGCTATTGGGCAACAGAAATGCGAGTGGACGGCTTTCGGTTCGATCTCGCGACTATCCTCGCCCGTGAGCCCTATGGTTTCGACGAGGGCGGTGGCTTTCTCGACATGTGTCGGCAGGACCCGGTGCTCGCGAGCGTCAAGCTGATCGCCGAACCATGGGATGTCGGTCCAGGTGGCTACCAAGTCGGGCAATTCCCGCCAGGATGGGCGGAATGGAACGACAAGTTCCGTGACACGGTCCGGCGTTTTTGGAAGGGAGACGCTGGAATGTTACCTGACTTTGCCAAGCGAATTTCCGGATCGGGTGATCTCTTCAACAAACGTGGCCGCAAACCCTGGGCGAGCATCAATTTTGTTACGGCGCACGATGGCTTCAATCTCAACGATCTCGTTTCTTATGACCACAAACACAACGACGCGAACGGAGAGGGCAACCGAGACGGTCATTCGAACAGCCACTCCTGGAACCACGGAGTCGAGGGCAAGACCGACGACCCAGACATCATCGCATTGCGAGAGCGGCAGAAGCGTAATCTTCTCGCTACTATGCTGCTGTCGCACGGCACACCCATGTTGCTTGCCGGTGATGAATTTGGGCACTCGCAGGATGGCAACAACAACGCCTATGCACAGGACAACGAGACAACCTGGCTCGATTGGCTCGATATTGGAAAGCATGGCCAGGCGCTGCGAGAGTTTACCCGCAAGCTCATCGCGATTAGAAGATCCTATCCCATCCTTCACCGCGGCCGCTTCGTGGTTGGCACCTACAATGAAAGTCTCGACGTCAAGGATGTGACATGGCTTTCCCCGACGGGAGAGGAGATGTGCCAGGCCCAGTGGGACGACACCAACGCCAGATGCTTTGGAATGCTCCTGGACGGTCGAACTCAGAAAACGGGTGTCAAGCGACGCGGCGACGACGCGACTGTTCTACTCATCTACAATTCCTACCATGACGTGGTGAACTTCACCCTGCCCTTCGTACCCGAAGGTCTGACCTGGGAAGGACTAATTGATACCAACCAACCGGATTCGCAGCCAGCATCCTATTCTTTCGATACGGTCTATGCAGTGACCGCCCGATCGCTGGTCGCCTTCGGTCTCTCGGCTTCATCCGGCTCCCACCAACTCCGCGAAGCGATGGAGGACGGTGGTAGCGGATAGCGGTCGCCTAGCGTTGTGGCGACGACCTTGCCAGAGTTGGGCTCTGTCGGTGAGGGGGGGACAATCGCATCTTTAAAGTTCGTACATTAGGTTATCGGAGATATCGTGCTCACCGTTCGAACGAAGGATTGCGCTTTTCTGACCGGGGAGGATCGTGAGAACGTTCGGCTTCTCGAAGAGGACGTGTTGCCTTCTTATCTGCAGAATCAACGGTGGTACGGCATCACTACTGACGGACCCCCAAATGTCAAAATAGAACATGCGCTCTCCCTAAACGAACTGGGAACCATCCTGATTCTGGCAGTAACTTCGGGGCGTGAAACTCGACGGTATTTATTGCCGGTGTGCGCAATTTGGGACGAAGGATTGGTATCTAAATCGTCGGTCGTTACAGAACTCAAGAAAGAATCGGATAAGGGATGGCTCGTCGATGCCTTCGGCGTCGACAGCTTTGTCCGGGAGTTGATCCGAGGGATTTGCACTCGGTCTGATGCCGCGCCCAGAGGGCGCCTTATTTTCAATCGCTCCCCGTTCTTCAGCATGTCACCCGATTTTCCCGACAGTGTGCAGATGAAACGGCCAAATGCTGAGCAATCAAACACGTCCATCATTGCGGGAGACGCCATAATAAAGGGCTTTCGTAGGCTGGAGCCGGGCATCCATCCGGAAGTCGAAGTCGGCGAATTTTTGTCCGACATTGTCCGGTTCGCGAACGTTCCTCAGCTGCTAGGGTCCATCGAATATACCCTTCCCGAGACCGAAGCGCCGCTTACGCTCTGCGTAATGCAGCGCTTCATCAGAAATAGCATCGACGGATGGAAGTACTTCGTCGCCGAACTGGGCAAATCGCCCGAGCACAACGGACCCTCGCTGCTGTCATTGGCGCAGAAGTTGGGTAAGCGAACCGCCGAGCTTCATCTTGCGTTTGCTTCGGGTACCGAACCATCGTTTGTCCCGGAGCCGGTTTCGCCGAAATGGCTGGCGCGGTGGTCGAAAACGCTAGCGGCGGACGTGGACGCAGTATTTAATAGTCTGCACAGGCACAAATCTCCAAAGGAGGAGCAAAGCAGTGAACAGCTACTTTCCCGACGCGGCGAGCTTCTTGCGCGTATCGAGCACCTGATCCCGGAGAACACAAGCGCCTACCTCACCCGTCTTCATGGTGATTTTCATCTAGGGCAGACGCTAATTACGGGAGACGACGTGTTCATCGTCGATTTCGAGGGTGAACCGATGCGTCCGCTCGGGGAGCGACGCGGCAAATACCTCCCACTCCGTGATGTTGCAGGAATGCTCCGATCATTTGATTACGCGTTCGCCATCGCACGCCGCAAGCGGGCAGAACAAACACAGGAAGCGCTTGATGAAGGCTTCGCCGCGCGCATAAAATCCGCTTTTGGACACCGGTATCGTGATGAGATAGCAGGGTGTTTGAGCTTTCCGCAGAACCCGGCACAGACAGACAATTTTCTACAGCTGTTGCTGATCGAAAAATCGCTTTACGAGATTAGGTATGAACTGTCGAACCGTCCCGATTGGCTGCAGATCCCCATCGACGGTCTTATTTCTATTTTGAATGAGAGTGTTCCTATTTTTTCCGGGGAGCCTCTTAAGATCACTAAAACCTGAGATGGCACTAGCGTTTGAAAGCTAACTTCAAACTGATGGGCCCCTGATATTCATTAAGCAAAGGATGGAACTTATCCGGAATGCGGCCTTTATATAATGTCCCGAGCCAGTTCTGCGGCGAAGCGTGTCGTTCTCATTACAGATGTGCCACTGTGAATAAAACAACCCAAACACAAGAGAGCGTCACGACCGGTGGTGCTTTTCATATTGAAGATGTCTATCCAGTAGTCGACGCTGGCCGCTTTCCTGTGAAGCGCATTGTCCATGAGAACATAGAGATCTGGGCGGACATCTACCGCGATGGACATGATGTTGTTGCTGCCGCACTCGTCTGGCGTCTCGAGCGAGATCGCGAATGGCATCAAGAGTTGATGACGCATGATAGCAATGATCGCTGGGTCGGTTCGTTTGTTCCCCAAGAGAGCGGACGGTACGTTTACGCGATCGAAGCCTGGACGGATGAATTCGCAACCTGGCGGCGGGGATTTCAGTTTAAGCAAAAAGCCGGCCTCGATGTGACCCTGGACGCATTGGAGGGCGCCAGTCTGCTTACCAAGGCGCAGTCCGGTGGTCCCACTGCAGCGGCGGTCATCCTGAAGCAATGCGAGGCCTTTCTGCAGACCGGAGATGCCGCCTTTCTTCTTACCGACGAACTTAATAGTGCGATGGCGGAGAGTCAGTTTCGCGCTGACTTGACGCGATCGCCCCTATTCCCGTTAATGGTGGATCGGCCTCGCGCGCGGTACGGTGCTTGGTATGAAATGGTGCCCCGCAGCCAAGGCCAAGTGCTCGGTCAGCATGGCACGTTTGCTGATTGCGTCACCCGGCTGTCCGATATCGCCAAGATGGGCTTCGACGTCGTTTATCTCACACCAATTCATCCAATTGGCCGGACAAATCGCAAGGGGCGAAATAATGCGGTCGCTGCCCTTGAAGGTGATCCTGGCAGCCCGTACGCGATTGGAGCAAGCGAAGGCGGGCATGAAGCCGTCCACCCCGAACTGGGTACCTTGGAGGATTTTCGCGGCTTCGTCGCAGCTTGCAGGCACCTAGGCATGGAAGTGGCGCTCGATTTCGCGGTGCAGTGTTCGCCCGATCATCCGTGGCTCAAACAACATCCGCAATGGTTTAAGCGGAGACCGGACGGGTCAATGCGTTACGCGGAAAATCCGCCGAAGAAATATGAAGATATCGTCAATCCAGATTTTGCATCCGAAGACACCGGAGCTTTGTGGAATGCCTTGCGAGATGTGGTGCTCTTCTGGATCAGGCAGGGGGTCAACATCTTCAGGGTCGACAATCCTCATACTAAGCCTTTTCGTTTCTGGGAATGGCTAATCCATGAGGTTCAAATTCGCCATCCTGATGTTATTTTTCTCGCCGAAGCGTTCACGCGGCCGAAACTGATGAAGGGCTTGGCCAAGCTGGGCTTCACACAATCATACACCTATTTTACCTGGCGAACCGAGAAGTGGGAGCTGGAGCAATATCTGAGCGAACTGACGTCCTACCCAGAACGGGACTTCTATCGACCGAATTTCTTCGTCAACACGCCTGACATTCTGCCTTGGCATCTGCAAGGTGGCGAGACCTGGATGTTTAAGTCCCGCGTCGCGCTCGCCGCTACGCTCTCCGGTACTTATGGAATTTACAACGGATTTGAACTGCTGGAACACGAAGCCATATCCGGCAAGGAGGAGTATCTCAACTCCGAAAAATACGAGATCAAGGTTCGGGACTGGAACCGGCCCGGCAACATAAAGCCCTACATTTACGATCTCAACCGCGTGCGTCGCGACAACGCGGCGCTACAGCAGACCAGCAATCTGCGTTTCATTTTGATCGACGACAGCAACGTCATCGGTTTCGTCAAGCAATCGAGTGACCAAACCAACACGGTTGTTGTCGCAATAGCTCTCTCCAACGAGCCGCACGAATTTTGGTTCCCGTTAGGGGGCATCGAGATTGCCGTTTCGGGCGATCGGCGCCACGCTGCCGCCGTAGAAAATTTGATTACCGGCGAGCGCTATGCTGTCGAGTGGGGCGGCATCCGTTTGCGAATCGATCCGATGCGCGATCCTGCTTTACTTTTTCGTTGCTTAGCGTGAACGCCTAAGCGATGCATTCGGATGAGAGCGATTGTCCCCCCAAAGGTCGCAGGCAAACACTGCGCCCAGAAGGGTCGCCTATAGGTCCAGGCAGTACGTTATTTATCCGGGGGCCAGATCGGAGTAACCGATCGCCGGCACCGAACACTTATGGCCTAAGAGTTTGGGATCTTTCAACTACTGGTCGGGTTAAACGAGAGCCTATATGACTAAATTATCCGCGGAGGCCTACGCGATCGTAGAAGGCCGCCATTCCGACCCGTTCCGCTACCTCGGACTTCATACCGAGGGTGGCCGGACGGTCGTGCGGGCTTTTCTGCCGGAGGCATCGCGCGTCGATGCGATCGACGAACATGGGGGGACCGCGGAACTTGCGCGCATTCATGACGCCGGCCTGTTTGCCGGGACGCTGCCGAATGGTTCCCGGCGCTACCAGCTACGCGCGCGCTTCGGCGGCAATGTGGTCGATCTCGAGGATCCCTACCGCTTTCCTCCGATACTGACGGACTTCGATCTTTATCTCCTGGGAGAAGGTACCCATCAGCGGCTGTATGACAAGCTCGGCGCCCATCCGATGACGCTCGACGATGTCGAAGGCGTCGCCTTCGTGGTGCTGGCGCCCAACGCCCGGCGGGTCAGTGTGGTCGGCGATTTCAATTTCTGGAACGCCCGTCGCCATCCGATGCGCGTGCGCGGCATCGGCTATTGGGAACTGTTCGTGCCCCGCGCTACGCCGGGCGATCGCTATAAATTCGATATCGTCGGGCCGCAGGGCCAGCACCAGGCGCTGAAGTCCGACCCGATGGCATTTGCCGCCGAGAAGCGCCCGAGCACGGCCTCCATCGTTCTCGACGAGACCAAGCTGCCGCACCCGCGACCGGCGCCCAATAACGTCAATGCGCTGAGTGCGCCGATGTCCATCTACGAGGTCCATCTCGGCTCCTGGCGGCGCCAAGGCAATAACGAGTGGCTGACCTATCGCGAACTGGCCGAACAGCTCCCGCGCTATGCACGCGATCTCGCTTTCACCCATGTGGAGTTTCTGCCCATCAACGAGCATCCGTTCGACGGCTCGTGGGGCTATCAGCCGACCGGCCTGTACGCCCCGACCAGCCGGTTCGGCTCGCCGCAGGATTTTTCCGCGCTGATCGACGCCTGTCACCGCGAAGGGATCGGCGTGCTGCTCGACTGGGTGCCCGGCCACTTCCCGGACGATCCGCACGGCCTTGGCCATTTCGACGGCACGGCGCTCTATGAGCACGCCAATCCGTTGCAAGGCCGTCACATGGACTGGGGCACGCTAGTCTACAATTACGGCCGCACCGAAGTGGTCAACTTCCTGGTCTCGAACGCGCTGTTTTGGCTTGAGCGTTATGCGATCGACGGGCTGCGGGTCGATGCGGTCGCCTCCATGCTTTATCTGGATTACAGCCGGCCTCAGGGAGGCTGGATCCCCAACAAATATGGCGGCCGGGAGAATCTCGAGGCGATCGACTTCCTGCGGCGCTTCAACACCGAAGTATTCGCCCGTTTTCCCCAGGCGACCACTGCCGCGGAAGAGTCAACCGCGTGGCCGCAAGTATCGCGCCCGGTCGAGTATGGCGGGCTCGGCTTCGGCTACAAATGGAATATGGGCTGGATGCACGACACGCTGAATTACATCAGCAAGGACCCGGTGCATCGCAAATATCACCACGGCGACGTCTTGTTCGGGCTGCACTACGCGTTCTCGGAGAATTTCATCCTGCCGCTTTCGCACGATGAAGTCGTGCACGGCAAACGCTCGATCCTGGGGCGGATGCCCGGCGACGATTGGCAGCGCTTTGCCAACCTGCGCGCCTATTACGGCTTCATGTTCGGACATCCCGGCAAGAAGCTGATGTTCATGGGGTGCGAGTTCGCCCAGGAGCGTGAATGGAATCACGACGGTTCGCTCGACTGGCACCTGCTCGATCAACCCAGACATGCCGGGGTCCAATCCCTGATCCGCGACTTGAACCGGCTCTATCGCGCGCTGCCGGCGTTGCACGAACTGGATTGCGATCAAGCGGGCTTTGAATGGCTCGCGACCGACGACGCCAACGGCAACGTCTTTGCCTGGGTCCGCAAAGGCAACGACGCGCGGGCGCGATGCCTAATCGTCGTGAATTTTTCGCCGAACGTCTATCGCAACTATCGCATCCGAGTTCCGCTCGGCGGCAAGTGGAACGAAGTGCTCAACTCTGACTCGGCCCATTACGGCGGCACCAACGTCGGCAATAACGGCACAGTTCAAACATCGGAAGGATTAGTTCCAGAGTTGGCGTTGACGATTCCGCCCCTTGCGGCACTCTTTCTGACACTGGAGAGCTAGGGGGGATTGCATCATACGAAAAGGAGGCAACACAGCGTATCCGCGGCTCTGCGCCCCTTCTCCGCGGTTCTGTCGCGACAGCGCCAGTGCTGCGTCCAAGTTGCTCCAGATTCTCAGCGCGGCTCGGGTAAAGCTCTTCGCGGAGCTGCAGGACCCGATTATCACTGGATGACCGACGCGACGGGTCCTGACTGTCGCGGTCTGCTCGTTGCTGATGGAGCGCGAGTTCTCAATCGGAAAAAGACCTTCCAATGCTGCCTTGGTTCGTCCATTCGAGGCGCCGGGCCGTCACAACGTGGTTGGTTTCTTTCGCTTGGCCTGCGAAGAGACAGAGATTGACCCGCCCTCTATCCAATCATGGCCTAAAATTCGTTCACGGCTCCTCGGAACGAAGTGCGCCGTTTGGGCTTTCCAACGCAACTAATCAGGAGGTTTCAGTGAAAATTCGGGCGGGCTATGACATCGCTTTTCAATGTCCTTACGCGGTTCCCATGGTGCTCATGCTCACCACGCATCCCTCGCGCGATGGGGATATTCTCAGCGACCAGACGATGTACTTTTCGCCCGGCGTGGACGCGCGTGACTACTTCGACCCTTACGGCAATATTTGCACCCGGCTTGTCGCGCCATCCGGCTTGCTCGAGGTCCGGAGCGAGTTCTTTGTAGAGGATAGCGGCCTGCCTGATGAGGTATGCCCGGCGGCGCAACAGTGGGACGTGGGCACGTTGCCAGGTGACGTGCTGCCCTTCTTGTTGGCAAGTCGTTATTGCGATACTGAAAAACTAGCGAACCTGGCGTGGTCGCTCTTTGGCGGCATTCGAGGCGGCTGGCAGCGTGCGCAAGCGATATGTGACTACGCGCACGCCCGCATCGAATTCGGATACCATTACGCACGGGGGGATCGTACGGCTTCGGAGGGACATGAGGAAGGGCGTGGCGTTTGCCGGGATTTTGCCCATCTCGCCGTGACCCTTTCCCGTTGCATGAACATTCCGGCGAGGTACTGCACCGGCTATCTTGGTGACATCGGCGTCCCCACCGATCCGGCCCCCATGGACTTTAGCGCATGGTATGAGGTATTTCTTGACGGTCGCTGGTTCACCTTTGACGCGCGGCACAATCGTCCGCGGATCGGACGCATCGTGATCGCCAGGGGACGCGACGCGGCTGATGTCGCTATATCAACGGCTTTCGGTCCCGCCCAACTAGCGCGTTTCAAGGTGATAACGGACGAGCTAAAAGTAGGCGATCAGGCTCGCCTTTTGAAGGCAGCTGCCTAAAGTGGTGCCAGCAGCCTAACAGAAACTTGCCAGGTTGTCGGGTGATTTCGAGAATGCCTCTCGGCGAGATGCGACACCAGTCTGAAGGCACCAAAGTGAAACATCGTGGCCCCTGAGTTACGAAAGGGGAGAATTATTCACGAACTGAAGGTCGATCAGGAGGAACGACTTTCGGCGTGAACGTTGCACACCGTGGCCTCAACAGTTGCGTGTCGGATCAAGACCTGTTGGCAATCATTTTGGGGGAAGACCTCGCTGAGCTCAGGCGGCTTTTATGCTTAAATTAATATAGCGCTAGAAACGAGCGAGGTTTCCTCTTTGCGGCCGTCATCATTGGACGATTATCTGTGGGCGCATGGGCGCCAACACGGGTGCTTCAAGGTAATCGACTGTGGACGAAGGTTCGCGACGGGCCGCGCGGCGGTCCCCGATCGCACCTCAATGGGATTTAGTGGGCTTTGAAAAGCATCACTGTTCGAGAAGGCCATTGTTGTTCAAGGGAGACGTTAGCCCGGGTCGGGCGTGGAGAAGTTTATTGAACGACAACAAAAGCCCCTTGATCGATCTCTTGAACTGTATTGTCTGCAAAGAGACGATGAAGATCCAGAAAAGCGCCCCAGACGGCGATGGAAACGACATTCTTCAATACCGTTGTAAGCGGTGCGGGGGAATTGAGTGGGTGCGGCTTCTCCGTAGCAGTAGGCACGCGGTATACAGCCCCGTCCCCTAGTCCGCCGGAGCGCCACGGCTGTTTTCGCCGCGAACAGCCCCTTTCAACGCGGTAATTGCGGCTGGATAGTTGCAAGAGCGTTGCAGAGGCGCGTCGCTGTCGCTGGTACCGTAGAGGATGCCGGCCGGTGCCCATCAACAAAACACGTTGCGTGGCGTGGGATACCAGTCTTTGCGCCCCGCCGTCCTCGCTCGCGGCAACGAAAAGGCCCCGAACATCGTCGGGGCCTCGCCTCGTAGTGCAGGGGCACATCCGCCCTACGCAGCAGAAGCCTTCTTGTTCACGCCCTTGCGTAGCGCGACGCTGCTGAGTTTGGTGTTCGCAGCTTTTTCCTCGTTGAGGTTTGTCGTCAACAGCCGGACGGCGTCGTCATGGCCCAGTTCCTCAGCCCAAGCTATGAGGGTCCCGTAGCGGGAAATCTCATAATGCTCGACGGCTTGGGAATTAGCGACGATGGCCGCATCCAGGACTGCCTTGTCTTCGATTTCGCCTGCAGTCGCGTCGGCCTCCTTGAGCAGACCATCGATTGCCGGGCAGTCGGTGCCTTTCGGTTGTTTGCCGAGCTTAGCGAAGACTTTGTCGAGACGCTCGATCTGTTTCTGCGTGTCGATCAGGTGCGACTTGAGGCCGGCCTTCAGGTCAGCATTGGTCGCCAAGTCCGCCATCTTCGGAATCGCCTTCGTAAGCTGCAATTCCGCGTAATAGATATCCTCCAACTGGTGCAGGAACAGATCGTCCATCGTCTTAATATCTTTGGTGAAAATACCCATCGGTGCGCTCCTCATTGATCGGACTCCGAAAACCGCGAGACCGAATGTTTGTTCCGGTATCTTCAGGTTGGTTCGATGTGCCGGGATCCGTGACTGACGCCTGGTAGGGCTCGCAGCGGTCGGTGCGCGGGGAAGTCCGAATGGCGACAGGCCGCAAGTGAACGACAATTTGCTTAGACCGTCCGACCCGATGCGAGCCCCTCAGGAAAGGTTCGTTCGTTCCGTGGGGAACTTGTGAAACTCGGGCGACTTAATCTTTCACTGCGACATCAAATGGAGGCCATTATGGGTTTTGGAAAAGGCGCTTTGCTCTGGCTAATCGGCATTCCGCTGCCGATCATTCTTCTTCTCGCTGTGTTTATGCACCACTGAGCAGACACTGATGCGGCTTCTGGGAGCGCTAAATGGTCGGCAATAGGGCTGTTAAGGATCATCGCGCCCGCAGTCAGATCGCCGTCGACGATCCGGCCGCAGTTCGCCGCTGGGCTAAACGTCTGGAAATCACCACGATCGAACTGCAACACGCCATTGACAAGGTCGGCAATGCCGTCGTCGCCGTCCGGAAACAAATCAGCTTCAAATAACGTAAATTCACCCAATGTTTTGAATTTTATTCATTTCACGTCGATCGGGACTCCATCCGGGCGCACCCGTTCCGGGGCGCCTTGCATCGAGTTTTGCACTATCGCCGTCGGGCCACTACGACGCCGAGCATAAAGGCGATAGCCAGGCATTGCAGCGGAGCCTGACGCGCCAACCCCGCGAGTGTCTCCAGTGAAACCCCGGGTCCGCCGTCGGCGGCGGTCGCTTCACTTAGCCTCCGGCTTGCTGACCGGACTCGGTCTACTGGAGATTCGGACCCGTCCGGATCGGCCGCATTCAACGCATCGATTAGTTCGTCGGACACGCCCGCCTCCTTTCCTGACGGAGTGCCAGGATTGTAGTGGTACTTTCCCGCCGGCTTTTCGCCCGGCTGATTCTCAACTAGGTTGTTGCGATCGACCATTTGTTGCTCCTGAGCACGACCGATGCCGGTGGGAAACACAAGTTAGCCACTTTGGGGCATAGCGGGTTATCCGCCAAAATAACGCGCCGGCGTGGCTATCGGACGGCAGCACGGGGGCGGCATAAAAAGGCGTCGGCCCGCCGCTGTCTCTTCAGCAGCCTTGGTCGGCCATCTTGGTCGATGACTGCGGAAGGATTCGCCCCCAATGCTTGCTGGGCAGCGGTAGGCTGGCCCTGTTGTTGCGCCTGAGTGTCTTGTGAGGACACGGCCGTGCTTTCCCGTTACCCAATTCATTGTGTCAGTTGGGGGATGCGCTGGCCAGGGGTAGGACCGGAGGCCGCGTCCTTGGCAGCGGTGTTGCAGGGTCCCGCGTTGGCCATGCCTCCACTCAGGGCGACCACCGAACAAGCGACAAGGGTGAGTTTTCGGATCATGCGTCTCCTCCTATGGTTTTCTTTTTCGAGAACGCAGTAAGGCGGCTTTTGTGCCCCCAATTCGACTATCGAGTACGTTTGTGCGGCAGATCACGTCGCCAGGTTCTGTCAGTCGGGATGACCTAAGTAGCTTGGGTCAACCAGCGACCGCGCTTGCGGTTCATTTCAGTGCAAGCGCCATGCGAACGTATGAACGCTTTCCCGCTGCCAGTTTGAGCAGGAGCTCGTCTTCCGATTTTGTCCACAGCCGGTTGCGGTTCTTCAGCATCTCGCTGGCTCCGGCTGTCGGGGTGGCTCCTGCGGCCGGGCCGGTGGCTGCGTTCGAGACGGCTCGGTTGTCGAGGCGGTTCAGGTTGGCGCTGTGACATTGCTCTCCTTCGCTGCGAGCTCGCACTGGGTCGAGCCACTTCTGAACATAGGAACGCAAGGTCCACTGGCGACTTGATCCCAGCGCGGCATCTCCTAACCAACCTCTTCATTTGATTTGGGCGTGTCTTGTCGCAACCGGGATCGGTCGCTACGAATGCCTCAACACTTTATCGCGCTTCCTTTCGTCATAACTTCTGCGGGTCTGGCGCCGGGAGACGCGGTCGAGTGCATGAGCGCGGAGGTGGCGATAATGCGGGCCAAGGCTCTCTTTGGCTTGCCAGATACGGCCGGCGCGGTCGCCTTTAGTTACACGGTTAATACGCACCGGGCCGCCTATCCGAAGGCGGTCGTTCTCATGCGGCTCGGTGATGTGCCCGACGAACTTCCTTGAAGGCGCGCTCCGTCGGACTCAGCACCGCATCGCACGGCTCGGACCCTACCAGTCTTTGGTATTGCTTGCCGTTCCAACGAGCGTCGTGGAGCCCCTAAAGCTTGCCGCCGTCGCCATCGCGGGCGATGGCCATTGGATCACCGGCACGCTGGTGATCCTCGCCGCCTATGCCGGCAGCCTGCTTCTTGTCGAACGGCTTTGCAATCGTAAAGCCGAGGCTGATGACATTGAGCTGGTTCGCCCGCCTGTGATCTGGTTGACCGGTTCGCGCGTCCTAAGAAGGCTGAAAGGCTATCAAGGAGGCTACCATCCGATGGGGCAGGTCGGTTCGGCGTGAGTGGTTGGAGGGCGTGACGAAGGGTGACAAACGGTTCAGGGTTGGTTTACCCGGCGATTTAAACGCGCCGGCGCGGCTACCGGACAGCGGCGCGAGGCACTTTGCAGCCGGGCAGCTGCCGTCTGAATCTCCTCAGGCAGTCCTTCCATCTTCAGCGCCGCGTCAATCGCATCTCGAAGAAATTTAGCGGCGGTCGGGCTGCCTTTCAGCCTTCCCTTGGTCATAACCTTGATCGCGCAGACAGCCGCCACCGGAGCTGAAACGCGAGTTGCCAACCCATTTGAACCGCGCCGTTCATAGTTGCATGCCGCGGGCACTAGATCGAAATAGACCAACGAGGCAGTGCTGCTGTCTTCGTAGGGCGGCGAGCTTCAACGGGCAACTTAACAAACCCCGACGGGCACATTTACGGCGTGGCGCTCATAGATTCGCGGCGATCCTCGAGGATGGCAATGCGCTCGCGGGGAGATGCATCCGAGACAACGGGCTGCAGTGTCTGATCGCCATCGAGGCCCGAGTAGAGCAGCAGCGTCTGGATTGGGACGCGATATCCGGATCTCTCCAAAGCGTCCTGCAAGCTGTGCTGATTCTGCGAGACACTGTCGAGGTGCGTGCCTTCGACATCGAAAATGAACCCTTCGAACATTTCGTCTCCTCGCAATCCGCTGCCGCGCCTCCGAATAAGGAGGCAAAGCCGCTGATGTTCCATCTGACCGGTGAGTATCCCGTCGGCGGGCAGCGTCAGGGGAATTTCTCGACTCGTCACCGCCTTTAGAGGCGGCGGTCCATTGTGACAGATTTATGAACCCTCAGGCCTGATGTGCGTTGGAAGACCCCCCGTTCCTGAATCCTTGGACTCATGCCGATGGCAACCAAATTTCGACCGGTGCGGCAAGCGTTTGGCCAACGGCGCTTGCCTGTGACCATCCGACCGACCGAGGCGGACGTGGCCATCGCGCGCACCGTTGCGCGTAAGACCGGACCCGCGCCCGAGAGACTCGCGCGAGCCCTGACCTGGGGCGCCGACGAAAAGGTGCTTTTGGCTCTGACGGCTGTCGGCTGGCTCGCCTCGCGAGGCGCTGGCGAGCCGATGCGACGCGCAGCCAACCACGCCGTGCTTGTGGCGGCCGCCGCGTCGTTGCTGCCCCATGGCATGAAGCTGCTCGTCGACCAGACCCGTCCGGATCGCACGACGGTCGTCGGTCATCTCCACGGGATTTCGTTTTCCGGCAAGCGCGAGGATGCGTTTCCTTCCGGCCATGCGCTGCACATGGGGGCGCTGGCTTCCGCGGCAGGCGCTCTTCCGGCGGGACCCCGTCGGGTGGTCCGAGCGCTCGCTGTCGGCCTCTCTCTGACCCGTGTCGCGGTCCTGGCGCACTGGGCGAGCGACGTGGTCGCCGGGTTTGCCGTTGGCATAGCCCTCGAGCGATCCCTCCGCTGTTTGACTGGATTTCCCCAAGGCGAGGTTCACCCCGATCCGGACTCGAAGGGCCATACCTCGGCCGAAAGGCCATCGAGAGTCGGGAGCAGTGCCGGATGACGGAGTACGTCGTTCGATTTCTGGTGGGTGGCATCGTTGTATCGGCGTTCTCGATGCTCGGAGACATGCTGCGTCCAAAGAGCTTCGCTGGGCTGTTTGGAGCCGCGCCTTCCGTTGCGCTTGGCGACGCTTGGCATCGCGGTATATACGCACGGTGCCGACTACGCGGCCCGGCAAACCTGGGCCATGACCGCCGGGGCAGTCGCGCTCGCTGTATACGGCGGGGTCGTCTGCCACCTCCTCATGCGCGCGCGGTTTCGGGTAGAATCCGCGACGCTGGCTCGCGGTCGTCGTCTGGCTGGTCGTCGCGTTCGGCCTGCTGGCCGTCGCCGGAGGCCTGACATGAGCCCGATCAGCTTCTCGCCTTCCTCGCTCAAGGAAGGCCGCTTGTACGAATACCTGATCCGGTTCGTGCTAGGAGGCGCCGCCACGGTTTTTACCGGTTGGATTAGCAGCCGCTGCGGCGCGTCGATCGGAGGCCTGTTCCTGGCCCTTCCGGCGATCTTCTGCGCGAGCGCGACCCTGATTGAGAAACACGAAATCAGGCGCAAACGGGAGGCGGGGCTGGATGGTCGGCGCCGGGGCGAAGAAGCGGCTGCGCTGGAATCGGCGGGCGCCGTGCTCGGCGCCTTCGGCATGCTGGCCTTCGCAGTCACGTTTTCGCTGACGGTTGCAAGACAGCGTGCCGACCGCGTTCATCGCCGCATCGCTCGCCTGGGCTGTCGTGTCGATCGCGGGTTGGTGCGTCCGCCGCAAGATGCGGACGGTGCGCAGATTGCGGGGCTCCAGACGTAGCTGTCGCTGGGTCCGGCCGGCCGGAGGAAGACCGCCCCGCGCTAACTTAGCCGTCTTTGAGACCTGATTCGCAGTGAGTCCTTGGACGGATGATCCTCGTCATCCGTGCGGTCAAACTAATCGGGAGACCGCACGGAGCTCGTCTGATCGTCGGCGCGCTTTGTCGCCATGCGCTAGAGGGAAGCTCGTCAGGCCGCACCGAAAAGAAAATAGCCGCCCGAGGGCGGCTATTGGTCTGCTCTATTTGCGGTTCTTGTTCATGTCTTGCGCCATTTCGAGATGGTGCTGCAGAGCAGGGAGCGTCTTGCCCGCCCAGTCCTTCAACTTCGGATCGTCTCCGCCCTTGGCGTAGCGCTCGAAGAGCGACGTTGCGTCCTTATGGGCACTGACCTGCATCGGATCGTACTCGGCCGCGAAGTCTTCCGGCTTGGAATCCTTCAGCTTGTCGAGCTTCTTCTGCGATGAATCGTCGAGCGCAGTCGGGATCGCCGCCTTCATGTCGCCGGAGACCATCCCCTTGAGCTCCGAACTGGTCTTGGTGTGGTCGGTGATCATCTGGCCGGCGAAGGTTTTTTCCGTCGGATTGCCTTTCTGCTGCGCGATCTTGGCGGCTTCGATTTCGAGCATGTCGCTCATCGCGGCTTCCTTGATGAAGTCTTCCGTCTTCGGCGCGATTCCGAGCGTGGAGTTCACGCCGGTTTTTTCGGCTGCGGACTGCGCAAATGCGGCAGTCGAAAGAAAGACCGATGCTTAGGGCGATGATGGCAAGTGAGCGCTTCATGGGCATATCCTTATGCTGCTTCGGCATTGACGGCCGTATCGGCCAGTTTGGTCAGGGCGTCGTCGGTCTTCTTCTCTTCGGCAAGCGTCTGATCCAAGAGTTTGACCGCGTCCTTCAAGTTGAGCTTGGCAGCCCAGGTCTTGAGCGTGCCGTAACGCGAAATCTCATAGTGCTCGACGGCCTGCGCGGCGGCGAGCAGGCCGGCATCGAGCGCGGGCTCGCCCTTGTATTCGTCCATGATTTCCTTGCCCTCGTCGAGGATGCCTTCGATGGCGTCGCATTTCTTGCCGCGCGCCGGCTTGCCGAGCAGTTCGAAGATCTGCTCCAGACGCTCGATCTGGCCTTCGGTTTCGTCATGATGTTTTTCGAATGCCGCCCGAAGCTGATCGGAATTTGCTGCCTTCGCCATCTTTGGCAGCGACTTGTAGATCTGCTTTTCGGCGTAATAGATGTCCTTCAGCGTATCAAGAAATAGAGCGCTTAGATCCTTCTCAGCCATGAGACCCTCCTGGTTCAGAAAATTGTACGCTTCAACACGAATCCGTGAAGATGGTTCCGCGCGCTGACGTGCGCGTGTTCGCATCGAAACTACGCGGTATGACCGGGATCGACATCTTTGGGCGTTTTCTTTTCTCGCTGCGGTGTCATCTTGGCCGGGCTTTCCTTGCCCGGTACACCGCGAGGTCCTAGCTTCTCGCGTTGGATGTCATCCTCGGATTTTTCCGGTTCGCGGCCGTTGATCGGTTCGTCCGGCATGGTTGTCTCCTCGCTGCGAGTTGTTAACGGCCCGGCTCAAGGCGTCAGAACGACTTTGATGCAGCCATCCTTCTTGTCCCGGAACGTCTCATAGAGGCCGGGACCGTTCTGCAAGTCTGGCGCGGTGCGTGATGATGTAGCTCGGATCGATCTGGCCTTCCTCGATCCGCCGCAGCAGGTCCAGCGCGTAACGGTTCACGTGGGTCTGCCCGGTCCGGATCGTCAGTCCCTTGTTCATGGCCGCGCCGAACGGGATCTTATCCAGGAAGCCGCCGTAGACGCCGGGCACCGAGACGATGCCGCCGGGGCGGCAGGCCATGATGGCGGCCCGCAGCACGTGCGGACGGTCGGTCCCGAGCAGCACCGCCGCCTTCGCCTTGTCCAGCACGGCGTCGAACGAGGCGGTCGCGTGCGACTCGGCGCCGACCGCGTCGATGCACTTGTCCGGGCCGTGGCCCCCGGTCATTTCCTTTAGCTTCTCGAGGATGGTCTCGTCGGTGCCGTCGAAGTCGATGGTCTCCGCGCCGGACAGCCGGGCCAGCGCCAGCCGTTCCGGAACGTTGTCGATCGCGATGACGCGTGCGGCGCCCAGCATCAGGGCGCTCTTGATGCAGAACTGTCCGACCGGGCCGCAGCCCCAGATCGCGACGATGTCCGCTGGCTCGATCTCGCAGTTGTCCGCCGCCATCCAGCCGGTGGGGAAGATGTCGCCGAGAAACAAGCGCCTGTTCGTCGCTCATTCCGTTCGGGATCACGATCGGCGAAACGTCAGCGTACGGCACGCGAACATACTCGGCCTGGCCGCCGGCGTACGCGCCGGTGAGGTGCGAGTAGCCGAACAGTCCCGCCGTCGGGTAGCCGAAGGCCTTGCTGGCGTTGTCGGCGGTGCGGTTGGAGCGTTCGCAGACCGACCAGTTGCCCTTGCGGCACTGTTCGCAGTCGCCGCAGCAGATCGTGAACGGCACGACCACGCGGTCCCCGACCTTGAGCTTCTTGTTGTCCGCTCCGACTTCGACGACTTCGCCCATGAATTCGTGTCCAAGCATGTCGCCTTTTTCCATGAACGGAATGTACCCGTCCATCAAATGAAGATCCGAGCCGCAGATCGCGCAAGCGGTCATCTTGATGATGGCGTCGCGGCCATGCTCGATCTTGGGATCAGGAACATCGTCGCAGCGGATGTCGCCCTTGCCGTGCCAACAAAGTGCTTTCATGAGTTCTTCTCCTAAGTCGTCGCGTCCGAGCGGGTGCCTTGCGCACGAATTTTGGTGGTTAGGGAAAGGAAAAGGGACAGCGCCGCCGATCACGTAGACCGGGATGCGGGAATCATTCGGGAGGCGGAGCAACGTCGGGGCCGCGAGCATCGGCGAAGCCGAACAGTGCGTCCAGCAGGAGATGAAAGCGAATTCGAAGTACGCGGACCAGGCCAAGCTCATAGTCGGTCAGCAGGCTGTAACAGATGACGAGAAAGCCCGAGCGTCACGAACGCGATCCGGCTGGCTCCCAGTCCAACCGAAGTGGAACGGAAGACCCACGACGATGAGGCCGACGATGTAGTCGGCCAGCCCGTGGGCGGTCGTCGGTATGAAGCGCATGATTGTTAGCTCTTGTTTCCGCTACCGCATCAACCGCACGACAGTAAGACGGTTCCTTTGTGACGTGTTCTCGGACCTGCGTACTGATCAAGGCGGAGAGGGACCGTTGGTATGCCGAAAGGTGTAATCCCGGAATTCGATCAGGTCTGGTCGTGGACGAGCAACTCAAAACGCCGGTGCCCATTATCGTTGGGGTATCTGATCAAGGCAGGAAAGGCTATCGGCGGAGGTACGCCAACGCGTGATGCGCTGGCGTACCGATTTGTCAGATATTTTCGGAAGCCTGTTCGATCGCCAACGGCATTCGAGCCACCGACATCAATGTCCGCGCGACCTGGTTCAACAACTGGTCCGCGTTTTCTTCCTCGGCCAGGGACTTGGAAAGCAGGGCGACGACCGCACTATGCCGGAGTTGCTGCGCGAGATTTTTTGCCGTGGTGTAACCGGAAATCTCATAGTGTTCCACTCGCTGAGCAGCGCCGATCAGAGCGAGGTCAGCGAGAGCGTCCTCTTTTTCCTTGCCTTCCTCGATGACTTCCTCGCCTTCTTCGACGAGTCCCATCATGGCCTTGCACGCCTTGGCGCGGGCGGTAACGCCGAGCAGCGAGAAGCATTCGTTGATCCGCTCGACCTGCTCTTCGGTCTCGGCGAGATGAAACTCCATCAGCTCCCGCAGACGGTCATACCGGGCGGCTTTCGCCATCTTCGGCAGCGCCTTCAGCAACTGCTTCTCGGCATGAAGAATGTCTCGCAGTTGATCGATCAGCAGATCCTGCAAGCCTTCGGACACGATCGGCGGCGAACTTTCGGCCTTGACAGGTGAGGTCCCGTCGGCAGACGCATCCTGCAGCGCAGGCGAGGCAACGTATTCCCAGTCGCCACCCTCGTTCCAGGGGCCGCGGGTATCGATCTCGCCTTCGTCGCCTGAACCGGTCGAGTCGTTGAAGAACTGGCTCACCAGACCGGGCGTCGGCGCGATCTTGCCGATGGAGAACGCAGGCTTCTTCATGCTTTCGAGGGCTGCGGAAAACGCCTTCATGTGCGTGATTTCGCGCGTCATCAGGAACTGCAGGGCATCCTTGGTGCCGGCATCGTCGCAGAAATTGATGAGACGCTCATAGACGATTTTCGCTCGTGCCTCGGCGGCGATGTTGCTGCGCAGATCCACGTCGAGCTCACCAGTGATCTTCAGGTAATCGGCGGTCCAGGCGTTGCCCTGCGAATTGAAGAGATTCACTCCCCCGCCGCCCGCGATTGCGATCAAAGGATCGGCCTCCGCCGCCTCCCGATCGAACTTCATGGGCTTGAGATGCAGTCGAGCAAGGCATCCGACGACCTCGAGATGGCTGAGTTCTTCGGTGCCGATATCCATCAGGAGGTCCTTGCGATCCGGATCATCGCAGTTCAGACCCTGGATCGAATACTGCATCGCCGCCGCGAGCTCGCCATTGGCGCCGCCGAACTGTTCCAGCAGCATGTTTCCAAAGCGGGGATCCGGTTCGTCCACGCGTACCGTGAACATCAGCTTTTTTACGTGATGATACATTACAAGTCCTCTTCGATATTAGGGAACGGACGGATTATCTGTCCGAACGGGTTTTCGCGTGCAGGAGTCGCGAGGCTGCTGGCGGCCCATTTCGCCGCGTCCGTCTTCATCGGATCGATGTTGTCGCACTTCAGGCAAACCATGTTTGTGCGCCCGGTCCGATCCGTCATTGCCATCAGACGTCGTTTGCAGTCGGGGCACCGGCTCAAGTCCATCGAAACCTCCTAACACGGCGCTGGCAGCGGAACCGCCCAGCGTCGTCTCATTCGGATGAGACACCGTGGCGGAAAACCTATATCTTCCGGCAGACGCCCAACGTATCATCTGATACGACGAGGTTGTCGGGAGGGACAGCTATGTCCGAAGTTCTTTCGATACTTGTCCGGAAGCTTGAAGAGCATTCACGCTTGAGCGCGGACGATCGGAACGTGATCTGTGTCGCTGAGCCATGCCGTTCGGAAGCTCGAACCGAACGAGGACCTGATAAGGCAGGGGGACGATCCCAGCGTTTCGGCTCTGGTAACATCAGGTATCGTCGCCCGCTACCATCTGCTTCCGCAATGGCAAGCGACAGTATCTTTCGTTTCATCTCACCGGCGACATGCCGGATTCCCAGGCGCTTTTCATCCAGGAGATGGATCATGCCGTATGCGCGATTGGGCCCGCATCCGTCGCCCTGATCGAGCATAAAGACCTTCTCGCGGCGTTCAAACGCCGGCCGTCCGTAAGCTTCGCCATTTGGCGGGAAACGTTGATCGATGCGGCCATCTTCCGAGAGGCCATAACCAACAATAGCGCCAGAACCCGGACAGCCCGGATGGCCCATCTGTTTTGTGAACTATATTATCGCGCCAAGTCATCTGGGCTCACCGAAGACGGCACTTTGTTTGCGCCAATCAGCCTCGTGCAACTGGGAGAGACCCTTGCAATGTCCATCGCGACGGTTAATCGCACGCTGAACGAACTCCGAAAGTCACGAACGGTGGATTTTCATAGAGGCATGTTGCACATCAAGCACTGGGACCGTTTGGCAAAGACTGGCCAGTTCAATCCGATGTATTTGCACCTGAAAAAGGCGCCGCTTTAGTCGGGCTCGGCGCCGGCAGTTCTTGGGTCGCGGTCGGCTTCACTCAAGGACGGAAACATGAGTCGTCGCTTGCAAGAGAAAGCAACTTGATGCGCCGCTTTTTGCAGTGGTTCTCTCCGAAACCGCGAAACGGGCGTCATCACCATTGCCCAGGCACCCAACCTTGTTCTCTGGGTCGTGATCGCGGCGGGCGTCTTGCTCCGGATATTTCCCTCATTTGGCAATTGGTCCGTTGCG
Source organism: uncultured Alphaproteobacteria bacterium (assembly GCA_963756215.1). GTDB lineage: Bacteria > Pseudomonadota > Alphaproteobacteria > Rhizobiales > Xanthobacteraceae > Bradyrhizobium. The sequence goes on from CAVWMY010000014.1 coordinate 102,336, forward strand.
ATAAAAATTGTATTCAAATGCGGTTTACTCATTTGGGCCCTCGATGAGCTGTTCCGCGGGATGAACCCATGGCGGCGCTGCCTCTGGAGCAGCCGTTTTGGGTTACGAACTCACGACGATTCTATGATCGATTGTCCAGACGGCGTCCCGGCGCCACGGTTACGGCGCTTCCAAAGCCTGCTGCGATATCAGCGATCAGATCGTCCGGGTGCTCGATGCCGATCGACAGCCGGATCGTCGAGTTGAGAATTCCGATTTTTTGCCGGACGTCGGCCGGCACGCCAGAATGCGTCATGCTTGCCGGCAGGCTTGCAAGGGATTCGGTGCCTCCAAGGCTCACCGCCAGCTTGATGATCTGCAGCGCGTTGAGAAATTTGAATGCAGCCGGCTGGCCCCGAGCAATATCGAATGAGAACGTAGAGCCTGCGCCAGTGCATTGCCGCTTGAACAGGCGGCCGGCCGGGGAATTTTCGTCGAGATGAGCGAGGTAGTGAACCTTGGCCACTTTGGCGTGATCTCGCAGGTAGTTCGCCACGAGCAGCGCATTCGCGTCCGCTTTTTCCATGCGGATGCTGAGCGTCTCGAGTGAGCGGCTGAGCATCCAGCAGGAGTGCGGGTCCAATTGGGTGCCGATGGCTCCGCGCAACGCCTTCACGTCTTTCATGACGGCTTTCGAGCCTAGCGCGGCGCCGGCAATGAGGTCGGAATGGCCGCCGATATACTTGGTCAGGGAGTACAGCGAGATGTCCGCGCCGTGTTCGATGGGCCGCTGAAACACGGGGCCGAGCAGGGTATTTCCGACACCGGGCAAGGCATGTCATCGGCAACTGCGGCCCGGGCCTTCGATCCGTTATTCACCACGAAGGGCGTGGGCAAGGGCACCGGGCTCGGCTTGAGCCAGGTGTATGGGATGGCCAGACAGGCCGGCGGCGTCGTACTGCTGCTGAAGTTTGTTCAAGCTTCTGATGACAGTATTGCCTCGCCGGCGACCGAGGAACTGCCACCGCTTCCGAAGGTGCCTACATTCTCGCGGTGGACGATGACTCCGATGTCCGTCAGTTCTTATCCGATTCCCTGGAAACCCTCGGTTTTCGTGTGATCTTGGCTGAAGACGGCGCAAGCGGCCTTTCGGCATTGGAAGCATCCACTCCGGACGTGCTGTTGTTAGACTTCGCCATGCCGGGAATGTCGGGCGCAGAGGTTGCGGATCGGGTCCGAATTCAGCGGCCTAATTTGCCCATCGTGTTCGCGAGCGGCCATTCGGATACTGCCGCCATCGAAAAGGCAGTCGGTCGGTCAGCGGTATTGTTGCGAAAGCCGTTCCGGATCGAAGATCTCGAGGCGGCGCTGCGCGCTGCCGTGGCACGCCACGCGCAGGACCCCGCGACCGCCTGAGATCGACCTGATTGTGGCGCTAGGCCGCCATGGCCCGCGACGTCGAACGAAGACGATTGGGCCGGCCGCCTGGCGGATGGCGGGGCCCGCCGTCGAGTTCGCACAGGGCCTCCAGGATCTCGTCGATGGTGACCGGCGCCTTAAGGCCTGCGGGGGCCCGCAGTGATGGGCAGGAGGCGATCGCGGAGGCGTCGGACGCCCAGGACGCCAGAATGGCCCGTTTCTCCGATACCGACAGCGAGGGGTGCGCGAGAACATCCTTCGGGTGATCGAAAACTGTGCCGGGGTGCAGGAGTGCGTTGAAGTCGAAAACGTTGTCGTCGAAAGCGGTCGTCGGCCGCATGGTCTCCTCCATTCATTGACGAATATGATGCCGCGCGCCGGTCGAGGCGCGGCAAGTTTCGGGATGATCAAGCCGCCTTGGCTTCGATCTGATGGACGTTATCGCCGACGGAGGTACCGTTGATGGCGATGCGCCGCGGCTTCATGGCTTCGGGGATCTCGCGTACCAGCTCGATCTTTAACAGACCGTTCTCGAAGTCGGCGTTTTTCACCTGAACGTAATCCGCCAGGTTGAACTGCCGCTTGAAATTCCGGGTCGAGATGCCCCTGTGGAGGAACTCCCGCTCGGCCTTCTCGGACTTGCCGCCTTCAATGGTGATGACGTTCTGTTCGGCCGTGATCGAAATCTCGTCGGGCGAAAATCCTGCGACCGCCAGCGAGATCTGATAACGATCGTCGGCGAGGCGTTCGATGTTGTAGGGCGGATAGCTTTCTTCGGTGGCCCGCTGCGCGGTCTCGGCGAGGTCGAACAAGCGGTCGAAGCCGATGGTCGAACGGAACAGGGGCGAGAAGTCATAAGTGCGCATAACCAAATCCTCCTAGGAGCAAGATGGGTATAAGGCACCGGACACAACCGGTGCCCGTCTAATTCCAGGCCCCAGTGGGCACCCCGGACGCCACCGTCGAGGTGACGCCAAATGAATTATCAAAACCGGTTTCGGTTTCAAGGGGGGAGGGCAAAATTTTTTGGTCTGATTTGTCCTTCATGCCGACCCCCGGCGAATGTAGTCTTTTGCCTTAGAAATCAGATGGAGGGGGCGTTGCCGAGAGGCATCCGGAACGTGAACCGGGTCTCATCCGGCGTCGACGTCACCTCGATCCGCCCGCCGTGTGCTTGCGCGATCTGAGAGGCGATATGCAACCCGAGGCCTAGACCCTGACGGCTGTTACGTACCTCTCCGCGAAAGAACGGCTCGAAAAGTCTTTGCATCGCAGCTTCAGGAATGGGGTCACCGGCGTTCGCAACCCAGAGCTCGAATACACCCCCTTCCGTTGCTGCTCCGACGCGTATCGGCTGGTCCGGGGCCCCATGGGTGAGAGCATTGCCGATGAGGTTCGAGGCAAGTTGTCCGATCCGGGTGCGGTCGCAGTTGATGGGATGCCCGATCTTGAAGGAGGTCTCGATCACCCGCTGGGGAGATGCCGTCCGCAATTCGTCGGCGACCTGCTCCAGCATTGGCTCCAGCGGGCGCACGTTGCGGTGTAGCGTGATGCCGCCTCCCAGCCGCCCGCGCGCGAAGTCCAGGATGTCGTCGATCAGATCGGACATCCTGGCGACGGTCGAATTGATCATGTCGACGACGCGCAGTTCCTTCTGCTCCTTCAGCGCCCCCGACCGCTGCAGGATCCGAGCTCCCGCACTGATGGCCGCAAGCGGATTGCGCAGGTCGTGCCCGAGCACCGCTATGAACTGCTCCCGCAGTTCCGCAGTCTCCTGCTGGGTGGCGAGCCCTTTCTGGAGTGCCGATTTTGAGTTCGACCAGTTCGCGTTCATAGCGCCTTCGGTCTGTTGCCTTAAGAACAACGACGGCAGTGAATAGAAGGCCACCCTCGGCATCGCGGCGTTCGGCGGCATTGGCTATCACCGGTAGGCGCTCTCCCGCGGCAGTCTCGAAATCGAGGGCGAACTCGTTGAAGAAGCCTTGCATACGCAGGAGGGGAGCGATGTGGGTTTCGTAGTAGATACGCCCTGCCATGTTCAAAAACTGGTGGAGGCGCCGCCCGACGAATTTGTCAGCCTCAATGCCCGTCCACGCAGTAAGGGTGGCGTTTACTTTCTTGATCCGCCCGTCGGGTCCTATCGTGAGATAGCCGCAAGGGGCGTTCTCGAACAGGTCCCTGTAGTCGTCGGCGGGCAGGAACTCAGACATATGCCCGGATGGCTGAGACCACCTCTGCCGGAGCGCTTAGATTCGGGCAGTGCCCGGTCGCCTTGAGGAACACGATCTCGCTGCCGGGGATCCGGCTTCTTACAAACTTGCCGACTTCCTCCGAAGCGATGATGTCCTCGCTGCACTGAAGGATAAGTGTCGGCACCGTGACCTTGGCGAGGTCTTCCCGATTGTCGGAAGTAAACGTAACCCGGGCGAATGCCTTGGCGATCTCCGGATCGGTTCGGCAGAAGCTGTTGGTAAGTTCTTCGCCAAGTTCTGGACGGTCCGGGTTGCCCATGATGGAAGGTGCCATTGCGGCGGACCATCCCATGTGGTTGTCCTCGAGGAATTCCAAAAGCTCCGCGATCTGCTTTGCAGTGAAGCCGCCGACATAGTCACCGTCGTCGATGTACCTGGCGGACGGTCCGACCAGCACCATACGTCCGAACAGGTCGGGAGCCTTCAAGGACGCCAGCAACCCGATCATGGCGCTGACCGAGTGACCGACAAACACCGCGTCCTTTAACGCGAGCTCGCAGCCGATTTCGACCAGGTCGTCGGAGTAACCATGAAGGGTCGAATACTTGGCCTTGTCGTAGGCAGACAGATCCGAAGCTCCTGCACCCACATGATCAAAGAGCACGACCTTGAAGTCGTCCTCGAACTCCGGCGCCACGAACCGCCACATGTTTTGATCGCAACCGAAACCATGGGCGAAGACCATCGCCCGGTCTCCCCGTCCACTTACGTGAACGTTGTTTCTCGCCAGCACATCCATGTTGATCCCTGCATCTGCCAAGGGGGGTCAAATTTCAGCGGCGTTTCTATAATTTCGCTCTGGGCGGTAAGGAAGACCCTAGATCCAAGAAATCGGGGGGATGTTTGTTCCCCTCGGGGCCTAAACAGCCGAGATTTGCTGCTAATTTCTGACGGAGCCGCCGCGAGCCGGTATGGGTACATACAGAGGCCGGTCTTCGGCGTTCTGGCCGGAAGATGACAGATTGCGAAAATTAGCCTGGACCGGGTTACGGGTGTCGGCACCGAGGCTCCTAACTCAGCGAAGGTGCCAACCCCTCCGGGTACAAACGCGTTGGGCACAGCGAATTCGTCTGGCCCTGCGTCCAGTTCTGGCTCGACCAGCGGGGCTGGCAACGCAACCAACTCCACTCCTGGTACGAATTCCGCCGGCACCGCTGGCGCCTCCGGCGGCGGTGCGCTGAGGTCTAACGGAACGTTAGCGCCAGGCAAGGGCGGCCCCACCGTTACCCACGAACAGAATAGCGACGCCACCATCGATGCTGAGAACCGCAAGCTCGACAGCAAGGTGAAGAGCATTTGCAAAGGATGCTAACCGTGCGAACGCACCTCAGCTTCATCAGCGCCCCCTTCACGGTGGGCGCGCACCGTCGCGGTATAAACTGCTTAGTTTCGTTCAATATTGAAACCTTGACCGCGAAGCTCGAGGAGGTCGGCAACCGTTGTTTAATCGGCGCGGGCTGGAGGTTCGCCAGAAACGCTCGGCCACGGTTTCCACTATCTTTAAGGCGGAGCCTGCGCTTACTTCAGGTTGAGTAATCCAGATTGTGTTTGGCACGGATGGTGAACGTACGGCCGAGCCGAGCAAACAAACCCGCCGCAGGGCTGACGGCAAACCACCGTGCTATCGGAACCGCGAAACGCTAGACTTGTTGCCCCCGGTATTGAGTTTGAGCACCGGTGCCGGGGCGACATGGCTGGGAACACCAAGCTTTTTCATTTTCAGGTTCGGACAGGGACTCATGTCATGGTGACTGAGTTCGCGGAGTTGTCCGGTACCGACGAAGCGCGCGTCGAGGCGGCCAAACGCATTGGGCTGCTTCTTCATTCCCATGCCGGCAAGCTATGGATGGATGAAGACTGGCAGATGGACGTGACCGACGAAAGGGGGCTAATCCTTTTTGTCATCCACGTTCATGCCATGAAGAGCGCGGCAACGACGTGAAGTAAAACCGCCGACGAGGGACCTTCTTTCAGTGCAGGCCGATATCCTTGTTGGGACTCGGACGGCAATGATGCCGAGTTCTGGCGCGCGGCTGAGGCAGGCTTTCCGGCTTTTTCCCACAGAGCATGCCCATTCTCGGATTTGTGGTTGGTAACGACTTAACTTTTTGTGTTGGCTGGACTGACAATCTCGACGTTCGCTCGCATGCCTAGTCGGTGAAGCCTGAATAACGCATAGGCCAGTTGCCGCAGATCGTCGCGATGGGGTCCGGGCGGTAGGTTTCGCGCTCGGACAAAAGTATTCATGGCCTGCCTGCGTAAGGAGGACGCAGGTTTGAGGGGCTTATTCAATTTTCTGGTCTCAATGCGGCGGCTGTAAACCCGGCGATCGCAGCCATTCGCTCATATGCGAGGCGGTCTCGGCCTGGCGAGCGCGCCGGATCAGCCGATCACGCTCGATGCCGGGGTGAGTGCCGCGCGCCTCTTTCCGAAGACGCATCGCCTCATTTTCTAGCCGCTGCTGAAGGGGTTGCTGATGTGTGAAACGCCGCCGCCGTTGCTCCATGGCGCGCTCCTTTCCACTTGTGGAAGGCGGGAGCGCGTGATGGCGTTCTCATCACCGATAAATGCCGAAGGCCGAGCGGTGATGGCGTAGTATGCGCCTAATTTAGCCCGGCGCGACTCGTTTATTAACTTTTTGGAGTGGAACAAAAACAGCTGTCCGGCCCCGTGCTGAGGCGGCCCACCTAGGCGGCCTACGGTCTACGCCACGCCAACACTATGCGAGCGAGCGCGTCCCGCCCGGCGGAGTGGGCTTCGTCTTCGGTGGCGTAGGATTCATTCGACGCCGTTATCAAACGCTGCCCGACGTAAATCTCCCACTTCCAGGGTGTAGGGAGCGAGGATCGATGACGAATTTTAATGCGCACTTGCATTGCACTGCCGCCTTTCGAGAAGGCGGGAGCGCAAAGGGCGTCTCATCACAGATGAAAGCCACTAACCGGGCTGTGATCTTACAGTGTGCGCCCGATTGCAGCGGGACGCGAGTTGTTTATTCATTTTGAGACGGGCTAATTAGGTCTAAATTTAGGAACGATTTAGAATTGTTCGCATCGGCGCAGGGCAACGCTTGTTCGCTACGTCCGGCCAAATCGAGTTCTGCGGCGATGGTTAAGTGGGCTCGATGCGTGTCAGGGCATCCCGGCGCCGCCGCAGGTGCACGCATGGTCGCCACTCCATGGTGAGTGGGCATGGTCCTCGCAGGGCCAGCCGCAGACCTCGCAAACGGGACGGCATGTGCTTTTCCGCGCTTGCGGGCTCAGTGCGAAGGGCAGGGTCCTCGCTCTTGGCGCCACTCGCCTCGTTCTGCGATGGACGGGGAAGTTTCGGCGGCTGTCGGCCGCATCGGCTTCCTCGACCTCTCTGCTTGAGGCGCCGTAATCGAGCATAGGATTGGCGAAGTTCGCTCTCCATGTCCAATAGCGCGGCTACTCTCAGCTGAATCGGATCGCGTACGCCTTGCGCCGCGGAAAGGAGCGCGCCATGGAGCAACGGCGGCGGCGTTTCACACATCAGCAACCCCTTCAGCAGCGGCTAGAAAATGAGGCGATGCGTCTTCGGACACAGGCGCGGGGAACTCATCCCGGCATCGAGCGTGATCGGTTAATTCGGCGCGCCCGCCAAGCCGAAACCGCCTCTCACATGGATGAGTGGCTAAGATCGCCTGGTTTGCAGCCGCCCAAATAGCTAGGTTATTCGGGGACGGCGTGCGCTTTTGCGATTGGGTTGAGAGATCGGTATTCCAATCAATTGTGCGGCGAGGCACATAAACGCTTCAACAGCGTGTTTCCCCTTCAAGGTCGGAGACGAAGATGGGATTGGCAGAATACATTATCATTAGCAAAGCCGGCGGCTGGAGCGTCCTTCACGATGGCGACGCGCCCAACAACTACCCAACTAAAGAGGCCGCGCTTGAAGCGGCCGTGGGAGCAGCTTCGTTGGCCATACGTGAGGGGCACGAGGTCCGGATCAGCGTGCCGAACCGTGATTCGAGTGACAACGTCGTCTAAGGTCCGGATGATCCCTCCTCAAAGGCCCCCTCCGTCGGAACGATGCACTCGTAAGCCACGGGTTTCAGGCTGTCATCCGCTGCGTGCTTATTTCTATCATCTCTTTTGAATATTTTCGGAACATGGAAATCCGCCTGCCAGCGAATTCCGCAACGATAGCGGGAATGTCAACTGGCGACCTAACCGCCGCGAGTTTCTGTGTAAATTCAAACGCAAATTCCATATCGGCTTGCGCCATTTCCAGGAGCTTAGCTTGATAAGCCCGAAAGTTTGCCGCGGCTGAAGAAAGCCCAAATACCTTAGTTGCCAACTCTATCGCCCGCCTAGATTCATCTTGTCCGACGAGTGCATTTTGTTTTGATTGGTCGGCAATTTGCTCAAAAGGCGATTCCGTCGGCCCAGTCACCGTAAAGCGCGCTCCGTGTTTTGCACTTTTAACGACAGTCGGCGCGGAGCGTTGAGCCTTTACAACTAGTTTCGGCTTGCGAACATGCTTTGTTGCGGGCTTACGCTTGCTCATCTGATCCTCCATCAGGGTTGGATCTGTCAAATCATCGCCCGGTGACCAACATGCTGTGAAGCGCAACGTTCCAAATGCAGTCTGACGCTCAGCGTTTAGCGGGCTCTGGCGTTTGGTCTACTATGGACTTTGACGCTCCACCGGGCGCTGGCTGCATAGGGGGAGGCGTGCCGCCTTGTGGGCTTTCGGGTGGCGCACCCCCGGTCGATTCAGTCGTTATCGGACCGGTCCAGCCTTGCGGCTGGAGCTGCCCTTTGTTATCGGGCAACACCGTTCGCCCCGTATTCCACGGCGAATCTCCTGGCTGTTTGCCTTCTTCTTTGGGTGACTGGGCATAGGCAACCCCGGCAGTGATGGCAAGCGAGAGCACAACAAGAGCAAGGCGCATATTTAATCCTCAGATTTGCCGCTCCTACCAAACCCCGCGCGCGACGATCGTTCCTTTCTAGTTTTCCTACTCGTCTGCGTCGTCTTCGCATTACTGCTTGCCCCGCGAGGATGTTAAGGTAGTCGGACAAACCAGCGGCCTACGACAGCCAAGACAAAGTCGGCAGTCTGTTCGCCGATGCGCCGAAGCCGGGAGTAGACACGATGGATCCGACCGAAGCCCTTAAGACAATCCGCGTTCTTATCGATGTCGCGTCAGAGAGCGACGACATTTATTTCATCCATAAACAGCTTCGAGCGATGCGGAATGTAGTCGACAACACATCGCCGCCAGACAAGCGCCCGTTTCCTCCTCTGAGGTCGGTGGACGAATGAATTCGTTGCAGAACGCCCCTACACCCACCCGGAAGCCGCAGCCACAAAACTGCTTGAGATCGCAAGTCAGTCGAAGCGGTGCAGGACGGCCGGATATTCATCGAGCTAATTAACTGACCGTTTCTGCAACAGCCCGCCGGTTCGCGCCGGCGGGTTTCTTTGCCGCTGACGTCGAGGGTGCGCCAGCCTTTAAAGCATCGGGAAGTATGTCGTCTGATTTGACGTCTGTCTCAGTCGGGCGGCGGCTGCTATTGGTTGGGGTGGCCAAGAGCGGCCCGCAAATTGCTTGTAACCCGAGTGTGACGGCGCAGTGAGCAGCCCCGTCGCGTGGCGGCCCTCGTCGCGATGTCTCATGCGGCGGGGGCCATCACCGTACAAGCGGCGCTTGGACTAAACCGTGACGCCCCCGGAACGCCCAGCGGTCCCACGTCGTTAGCCATGGCGCCGCTTGGCTTTGCCTCCAGTCCGGCGCGGCCCCGCCGCCGACGCCCTCAGAACTCACACGGTGGCGGGGTTCTGCTTGGCCCCGCAGCAACTCCGCGCCGAAATATCGCAGCAAATTCATTGGGGCCGCGGTGTCGCGCTCGGAACGTCCAGCTCTGCCCGCCGTTGATTTGGGCGTCAGGCGCATCCTGTCGCGCCCGGCGCGAAGCCCTCGCCGGCACAATCGCCCCCAGCATCAGCCGCCGGCGGGGGCGCTCTCAGTCAAGAGGCGCACACTTGCGGTTGTTACGCGGACGCCCGGTCGGCGTCGTCTGGTGGTCCGGAAGGCGCCGACCGGGCGGGCCGCAGTAGTAGGAGCGCCGCGACCCATAATTTGGTCGGCAACGCCCGGCACTCGGTTCAGCAATGGCCGAACCCTTCGGTTCGCTGGCGGGTTTTTGTTAGGCGGTTCTCCGAACGATCAACTTTTACGATAAATTGCAAAGCCGAAATTTACTCGGCCTTACTGTGCCGGAGGTAAGATTGCGCCCTCGCATCACAAATCGGAGGCTAACTTTGAAATACGCACGCAAATTTTTGCGCGATAAATTTGGGGCTACCGCCATCGAATACGGTTTGATCGCCGCCGGCATCGCACTTGCAATTATTGCCATCGTGAACGGCCTCGGAAGCAACCTCAACGATAAGTTCACTTCGATCAACACCTCGTTGAAGTAAACGTCCTTCTAACTCCATTGGAACGTTTCTCCGGAAAGGTCGTCGCTGAATTTGTCAGCGACGGCCTTTACGTGCGCGTCGTGGCGAACTGAGCCTGCAGAGCGACGCGGGATGATTCGGAATCCGCAATCTGCAAAGATGGCGCCGTGTTTTTGCTGCCCGTATGTTCCAATCGAATTGGAATGGGCAACCACGGCAACTCCGTCACTACTCTGGAGGGGCCGATGTCGTGACGAACCGAACCCCCAGCAGTTTGCCGCGTCGCCAGACCACACGACAAGGTCGCGGCCGCGCACTCTCGGCGAACGCCAAATCAAAACGATCCGGAATCGCGGACGGAGCTTCAGCCGATAGTTTCGCGCCGCCCCGAGAGATATCCAGCAACCGACACTCGATACGTTCTTGCCCGTGAATATTGACCAACGCCGGCAAGTACCGAGCTCGTCGGGACTCTCGGGAAATACGCTTTTTTGACTTCAGCATCTCACTAAAATCCAGCCGTGCAGGTGAGGAGACAAAACTCTAAAGAGCCTTCAGGTCCAAATTGAGTATTAGCGCCCCGCGACAAACCCGGCTGGGCATGCGCCGACTGCCGTCTGCCGGACTATCTGTCCAGGGTGCATAATAGGCGTTTGCGGCGGCGCACGCCCCCGGTTCGCGCCGGGAGCTTTACTGTATCCTCGCGGAACGGTAACGATCGCCCAGACTTGCTCCTGTTCAAACAGGAGAGAAATCCATGGCCTCCAAGAAGTTGGCGATTTTGATTGTGGCCTTCGTATCGGCAGCATCGCTGCCAGCTCTAGCTCAGGGAGCGGGAGGGGGCGGCGGTGCCGGTGCAGGCGGCGCTGGGGCAGGCGGCGCTGGTTCCGGTTCGGCTGCCGGCAGTGCGGCCGGGGGCGCCACCAACAACTCGAACTCAGCCACCAGCGGAACTGCAAACGGGGGACCGACGACGGGCGAGAATTCGAAGGTAAATAGTCAAACTCCGACATCAGCGCCGGCCGGCTCGCCGACAGCGGCACAAGCGAACCGAAACGCTGGCGCCGGTACCGCTTCTGACGGCGTCTCGATCGGATCGCCGGGCTCTGGCGTCGGCTCACCCGAACATCCGCGGTAGGCCTAAGCGGGACAAATTGGTCGCATCCCGCCGGTTCACGCCGGCGGGCTAGAGCTAAAACTATCGCAACCAATCGGCTTGGTCGGGGATTTGGAACCGTGAACCGAAGGAATCAAACATGTCTCGGAAGCCTGCAGACAAGGGTTCGAAGCCCGCCAAGGTTAGCGAACAATCGCACAAGCCCGCCAAGCATATCGAGGAGACCGCGCGTTTGGCGAGTTCGGTAGAACCAGACAAAAATCCCGAGAAGGTCCGCAACGCAGGCAACATTCCGCACGGGCAGGGTTAGGCGTTGCTGATGCCGGTGTCGGCTTCGCGCGACCGGGTGGTCACCCGGGGTCGCCATCACTCGTCGTCATCTACCTCTTCGAGCTCCTCGATCGCAATGTCGATGATCTCGCACCGAGGTGCCGATGGGCGGTCGATGATGGCCGAAGCTTATAGACGGAAAGTTGCATTTTCTGAAACTGAAATGCCCGCCTCTTAGGCGGACATCGTCGCCGCGGTGCGGAAGCATGTCGACACGGGTTGCCGGCGTACCGGCGTTGCTCATTCATCGCGCTTCAGCCTCCGCTTGCCTGCCCAATGGTGAGCTTTGCGATCGGGGTTGAATACCCGTTCGAGCTTCATGACGCCGATGCGCGCAAACATTGTCGGCCCGCCGAGATCGGCGACAAGGATCAAAGCTTCCATGGCCGCTGCCACTCCTTGACAGCGTGGACTTTCTCCGGGAGCCCGATGATGTAGTTGCCGGCGTCAAGGAGGGTGACGAGCTCGCCGCCGTCGGGGAGGACGACCGGATCTTCGAATTTGCGAGCCCATCCCCGATCACTAATGACCGGGGCCCTTCCTGAAGTTCACAATTGTGCCTTTCGGCATCCGAGGCGCTTCGCCATCATCGGGCTTGTTACACCATGGACACGGCGCGCCGGCGCCGCCGCAGTTGCAGGCATGTACGCCTTCCCACGGTTTGTGAGGGTGGTTCTCGCAAACCCAGCAACAATCCTCGCAGAGAGCGCAATTCATTGCATGATCCCGGGCCTGAAATGGGGCTCAATCTGGCTCCTCGATCCAGTCAGGCACTTGCGTTGGGGTCACGGTCCGTTTTGGCTGATGCGGATTGATCGTGCCCGCGGTGAGATTTTGCGCCGCTCCGATTTTTTCCTTCGTAAATTGCTTCGCCTCTCGCTCGTTCGCGAAGGTTTCGGTCAACCGTGCAAACTGTCGTGATGACGTTTCGAATGAGACGTACCACGTGCCTTGCGATCTTTTGGCGATGACACACCTCCCGCATGAGGGCACGGGTCTGAGGCGTTCGGCATGGGGAAGCTTAGGCAAGTAACCGCGTCGGGGCGAGCCTTCTTTGGGTGCGAAAGAATGCCGCATTGTACATTGACCGAACCGTGGTGTGGTCGGCCCGTTCCAAGCCTCAAACGCTAGTGGCATTGGCTGGGGTCTTAGGCCCCGCTGTAATGCGTCGATGGGCACCAAATCGCGAGAGGTCATCTGGGGCGGGCGGATCATGGGCGCCAAGATACGCGCCGAGGGCGCGCGCGAGGATGCCATCAAGGCTGTACGCGCGGCCGATCGCGCCGAGGCCGAGGCATGGTCGATCCGGATGGAGGGCTACGGCGGCCCGGCTCAGCCTCGCCAACGATCGCGCAATGCCTCAACGGCGGCCTCGGCTGGCTCGAAGTCAGGTGTCATCGGTGCGAAACGAAAGCGAGCATTCCGCCCGACGCCATCCGTCGGTCCCGGGATACGCCGATCTGGAAGCTCGAGGGGTCGTTCCGTTGCCGATCATGCGGAACGAGGCGATACCGCCCGCCGGTGCACATGATCAAGCTGACCGAGACGCGCGAGATCACGCCGTACAAATGGATCCGTCCGGACGAGGAGAGGTGAGCCATCGTTCAGCGCGGCCTATTGGCCGCCTTCACCGTCCGCTGCGATTGACAGGGCCGCCTGAGATTTAGAATTTACTAACCAAGCCTTGCCAATCTCATCCGAGACATGAACGGAGATTGCGTGATGCAGGATTTGGAACCAGCTATTCGCGAGCGAGCCTATCTTCTTTGGATTGACGGCGGCCGACAAGACGGGAATGCCGATAGCCATTGGCTCGAAGCCCAGCGGGAGATTCTAGCGGCCTCAGTGTCCACTTTTGCGCGCAAGACAACTGCCGAGCAGGCGAAGCCAGTTAAGGCAAAAAAAGCAACGGCGTCTCGAAAAAAGAAGGCTGGCTAATTTCCACTCGATCGGTGCGGTCAATGCTCAGAGCGCCGCGACTTGAAGCTAGGCACTCTTGTCGGTGTAGGGATCGCTGAATCCCATACTGACAACTTTTCGTGCAAACGATCTTGTGACCGGGTGCTGGCGTGTGCCCCTCGCGCTGGTGACCCAGCCGGCCACCTGCAGCGAAAGTCCCGCCGGGTGAGGCGACGGGACCTCGCGCACGGTCTACGAGGATCAGGCGGGAGGCGAGGAGCCCCGAGAGTCCGCGCACGAAAGACAAAATCCGGCGCATCAAAACCGTTCCAGTGTTCAAAAGTGGACCGAAGTTGATGAGCAGCTAAGCGCTTGCGGCACTGCCAAGCGGCGCGGCTATCTTGGACGGCTAAACGGCGCGCTTTGTCGCGTTTCGTTGGGTGCGGACGGCCTTGTCACTCGCGATGGAAAGGCCAAGAATCGCGGCCCGGGTTTCGATCGCGTTCGTGGTTCTTTTGAATCGGCCCACCATCGCGGTAACGCTTTTTCCCTCAAGCAACATGGCGCGGAGTTCGTCATCAGCTTTTGGGGTCCATATATTTCTTTGCGGTCTGCGCTGCATGCCCAAATAAAGATGTAGGGCCGCGTTCAGTTCCTGAGCCGGGCAACGGCGGGTCTATCGGATAGTAGCGAGAGGCCCTCTGACGTCGCCCGCCTTCGTTGGACAACGCTGAAACGAGTAGATTACGTCGTCAAACAAACTCGTAGCCTGCAGGAGATAGCGCGGAACCTAGATACTGCTTGTGGGCGTGCGGCATTGAAAATCAACGATGCCGTTGTTTCGGCCATTAAGCAAACTGAGCCCCGAAAGCTTGGAGCCCGCCGGGACGACCGGCGGGTTTTTGCTTTGCCACGCTGTGGGGGCCGCCCCCCGGCTGCAATGGCACCTGGACAGTCGCAAACCGCAAACTGCAGTGGCTTGCCCATAACTTTCCGCGAAGGGCCATTCTGGCGCGATGGGCACGAAGTCTCGCGAGACAAGCGCATCGACCAGGGCGGCGGCGAAACAAGGCGGCCAAAACACGCAGGGCCGCCGAGCGATCGAGCGCGCGTGAGTCGGCACCTATGTGAGGTTCAACCAAGCCGGCTCGGAGCTGTTTGTCTGGCGAAGCCGTTAGGAACATAGGGGTCAGCTGAAGATTATTCCGTCTGTAAACAAACGGAGGAATGTCCATGAAGCTCACAACAGTTGCGCTGGCTACTTTACTCACCCTTCCGGCAACTCTGGTGATGGCGCAAGGCGGCACCAGCGGTGGTGGCGCCGCAGCGGCCGCACCCGGAAGCAGCGCGAGCACAGGTGCTGGCGGGAATTCTATGAACACGGGCACAGTCGGCAATGACACTGGTTCAGCTAGAATGCCTGCAATGCCCTCAACAGGTGCCAGCGATCAAGGCGCACCCACCGCGGCAGCGCCCAACAGTCAGGGCACGAGCACCGAACCCGGATCTGTTCAGAGCGGCAAAACCCGCTGACCGAAACAGAACCCCGCGCAATCCCGAGGGGTTATTCATTCCCGACTCCGAGCGCGTGGAATGGTGAATAGGGGCGTAGCGAGTTAGCCGCCCGGCCCTGATGCGCCGAGGAGAAAATGCCCGCCGGCGGACCGAACCCTCAGCGAATTGCTGAACCGGGTGCCGGGCTAACAGCGACGAAATTGCAGGCGCGGCGCGCTTCCTTGCCGTCGCTGGTCATAATGAAGCAAACCCCCGCGATCGGGCGTTGTCACGGCCGTGGATACGCGTTTCCGCCATGCCGCCGCACAATACCGTTAACGGCGAGTACACGTGGGCGTTTCATCGCGGCGATCGCGTTCGCGCTCTTTTTACTCGGGAATCGGCGGCCGCGCCTAGGACGAGCGTCATTTTAGGATTGACGAAGCGGCCGTCAAACAAAATGCCAGCTGTCCGATGTTAACGGAGCGATCAAACATTTTCCTCCCGCAGCTCACGAATGCTTGCCTGTGCATCGTGAGGGAACCCGCCCGCCCGTTGCAAGTTGACGCGGAAATCGGGAGACCTTGAATGCAGGAAATAGACCACTCGCCTAACCGGACCTATCCGGTCCTCGCCGTCGCGCCGCCCTGTGCGGCCGAAGCGATCTATTCCATCTTGGCGTCGTTCCCAGTCGCGTTTTTCACTGGCGCTCTCGCGACCGATCTCGCCTATCTCAAGACGGCTGAAATGATGTGGGCCGATTTCTCGGCATGGCTTCTCTTTGCGGGCCTCATTTTTGGAGCCCTTGCGGCCGTCGTCGCGCTCATCAATTTCTTCAGCCATCCTCTCGCGCGCCGCCTGCACCTTGCATGGCTGCACATGATCGTCAGCTTTCTGGTCCTCGTGTTCGCTTGCGCAAATTCCTTTGTCCATAGCCGCGACGCCTGGACGTCCGTCGTGCCGACCGGCGTCATCCTGTCCGCAGTGACGGTCCTGCTTATGATGTTCGCCGCGTGGTTAGGCTGGTATCGATTCCGGGCGGGAGCCGTGCAATGAGCATTAAGCAGGCGCTCCGTTCGGCATCCGCTCTTCTGTGCGCGGCCACGATATTGTCCGGGTGCAATGAGGCTGCCACCGACCCTAAGAAACAGCTTGGCGCAAACCCAGAGCTTCCGGCGCAGACGCAGTATTGGCTCCCGCCGATGCATGTCGCCTCCGTCGTCGGCTGGAAGGACGGAGAGAAGCCAACGGTCCCCGTCGGCATGAAGATCGACGCAATCGCGACCGGGCTGCAGCACCCCCGGTCGCTCTACACCCTGCCAAACGGCGATATTCTCGTCGTGGAAAGCAAAGCGCCGGGCAACGAGCCGATCAAGCGACCGAAGGATTTCATAATGAAATGGGTCGAGTCCTGGGCGACATCGGGCGGCGACACCGGTCCAAGCAATCGGATCACGCTCCTTCGCGACGCGGACGGTGACGGCAAATTCGAAACGAAGAGCGTTTTCCTCGACCACCTCGCCTCGCCGTTCGGCGTGGCGCTCGTTGGCGGCGATCTTTACATCGCGAATACCGACGCGATCGTCCGCTATCCCTACAAGGAAGGCGACACCAAGATCACAGCAGAAGGCACGATCCTGACGCCGCTGCCGGGCGGCCCAATCGACCATCACTGGACCAAGAGCCTTGCCGCAAGTCCGGACGGCAAGCTCCTATATGTTGGCGTCGGCTCGAACAGCAACATCACCGAGAACGGGATGGAGGCCGAGAAGAACCGCGCCGCGATCTGGGAAGTTGACCGGGAGACCGGTAGATGGCGCATCTTTGCGAGCGGCCTGCGCAATCCGAACGGCCTCAGTTTCGAACCGCAGAGTAAGGCTCTATGGGCGGTTATTAATGAACGCGATGAGATCGGCCCGGACCTTGTGCCTGACTATCTCACCTCTGTGAAGGACGGCGCGTTCTATGGCTGGCCCTACAGCTATTACGGCCAGAACGTCGATTCGCGCGTGCAACCGCAGCGCCCCGATCTAGTTGCGAAGGCAATACTACCTGACTACGCCCTCAGCTCGCATGTCGCGCCACTGGGGCTCGTTTTCAATACAGGTGACGCCCTACCCGCGGCATATCGCGGCGGAGCATTCGTCGGCGAGCACGGCAGCTGGAACAGGCCGCAGCTTAACGGCTATAAGGTGGTCTTCATCCCTTTCGCAAATGGACGCCCCGACGGCGCTGCGCAGGACGTCGTCACCGGCTTCCTGAGCCCTGACGAAAAGTCGCGCGGGCGGCCTGTAGGGCTCGCGCTCGACAAGGGCGGCGACCTTCTCATCGCAGATGATGTCGGCAACACGGTCTGGCGGGTCTCATCAGTTCAGAAGGGCTGATCCGCTTGATGGCGACGCTGGTTGGCAAGAGATAGGGCAGTAAAGCTGTTTGGAACAGGAGGGCGGCAAGGTCGGTCACACTAGACCGTTAGCCCACGCCGGACCGGTTTCCAGGCCTCACAATTTCAAGCATCACGCGCCGGCCTCGCTCCCGCCGACACTCAATTTCAGATATTCGCCACAAAGCTTGGCGACACCTCCGCGGACCGCCGCCGCCGTTACCCGAGGCTGACATGAACCAGTATACACTCGACGAGCTACGTCAGCGCTACGTCGTCAAAAGCAGGCCGCTCGAAGCGAGCCTCGAAGAAATACTGCGTGCTGACCTCCGCGCAGGCGCGCGGGCGATTCTCGCATCGATTGAAAAGCGCCGGTTTGAAAACAGGTCCGAAGGACAGCGGCTTCGCAAGATGCTTCGCTTTGAAACAGCCCTCTGGGATCAGGGGCAGGTTGCTATCGCGGGCGTCGACGAGGCCGGTATGAGTCCGCTTGCGGGGCCGGTCTCCGCTGCCGCGGTTATCTTGAAGCCCGGCACGCGCTTAGCCGGCATCGACGATTCAAAAAAGCTGGACGCGAATTCGCGGGAGGCTCTCGCGACAGAAATCAAGGAAAAGGCTGCGGCCTGGTGTGTCGCGTTTGTCGAGGTCGAGGAGATCGACACCATAAACATTTACTGGGCCGGCATCCTTGCAATGCGGCGGGCTGTTGAAGGGCTAAGCGTGACGCCGCAGCATCTTTTGATCGACGCGAAGCGTCTGAAGGAAGTAGCGATCCCGCAGCAGGCGATTATCAAGGGCGACGCCAAGTCCGCCAGCATCGCCGCCGCTTCCATTTTGGCGAAGGTCTCGCGCGATGCGTTGATGCGAACGCTCGACACATGTCATCCGGGCTACGGATTCGCCGACCACAAGGGTTATCCCGTGCGCAGTCATTATGACGCCCTTTCAAGGCTCGGCGCATGCGCTGCCCATCGGCGCTCGTTCGGTCCTGTGCGGGACGTCCTTGGGTTGCCGCCGCTACCGCCTTGGCCCCTGCTATCGGAACGCATCAGCGTCACGTGATCGACTTTGACTGCTCCGATCAGCCTGGCTCAAGGAACCTTGATCTTGCCAAGCTTTGGCTCATTAAGTTCGAGAATCCTTACTTCGGGGCGCTCCGGTCGTGGTCTGGCTAGATGGCGCAGTTACGATCACCTCATGCCCCTCCCGTAGCGCGAGTGAAGCCGCCGCAATTGCAGCCTCGAACGCACCTTCCTTCGTGGCGTATTTATTCTCTGCGTTGCCGTCATGCCGTACCCGCCGCACGGTAGGTACCTTCCTAGCCAGCGTCGCCGCCTGTTTTGGATGGCTGAGTGTTGCTTGGCGGATCGGACGCCGGGAAGCTGTGCTCCAGACCCTTTTTCAGTTGGTCATCCGCCTTCTTGTCGGCAATTGAGCGCTCTTTCGGCGTGTCTGCGTGCGTGTCGGTCGCTGCCGGATCGAATTTTTCCGCCATGGCATTGTTCTCCGGCGGTTGTTCCCCGCCGCGAACACAACGTCCGAACGCTAGCGGCGGTTCCTGGGCCGGGAACAAATGACCGCGCGTCTCTTTTAAGAAGCACCGGAAAGGGGAAAACTCATGCCAAAATCTGAAAAAGGAAGAACCGTCGAGACTCCGACCGAAGCGCGGCAGGCCGAGCCCGGTCCAAGCATTCTTCTGTTGCTCGCCGTAAGTCTCGTTCTTGCGATCGTCATCCTGGGCGGCGTCTGGCTGGTGTTCTTCAGAACCTGAAGCCGCGAGACACGCCTACGATGCCTCCGCGGCGGAAAGCGATCATAGCTGTGCTTTGCGGGGAGCTTCACGGAAGCTGCGCTTCGAGACGCCGGTGGCGCCGATGTGTACCCGGGACCGCCCGCGACGTACGCCCGGTTCGAAAAATCCTTACCCGCGAGGTAGAAAGGGCTATCGGCGGCCCGATGCGGGGAGCGTGCATGGCGAGGAAGCTGAAGACTTACCAAACGTCCCGTGTCAAGCAGGCGATCGCCACTCCGTCGATGAAGGCCGCCTTAAGGGCGTGGGCGCCGACAGCAACCTTTTCCACCAGGCGTAGCGAAGAAATATCGGGGTGCGCGCGATTAAACCAAGCGTGGGTTCGACGTGATCCACGACGGAAAACCCAGAGTTCGGAATTCGGCGTAACCCACTCGATAAAACGGTTGATATCCTCCAAAAGTGTCGCCGCGGCCACGCGATCGCGGTCTCGCAACGAAGCTCGTGGTTTCGGAACAACTGCTCGAACAGCGTGATCAGGGGCGCGCATCTGCTAAGTGTGGCAATCGCTGGCGCTGCGCTTCTTGCGGCGACCATCACGGCATTTCACGGTGACTGAAAACCCATGGTCCTTGTGCCTGACAGTAACCTCGCAGGACCGCGTCATCTCACTCGCGGGCTTCCAAAAAAGCATGCTTCACGTCGAAGTTTTTCCCGCCGCCGGTGGAAGTGGCGTAACATCCCTACCTGCTACTTCCGCGCAACCAGTTGTTGTCAAAACGAACCCCGCGCAGCGTGGCAGGCTCGGCCACATCAACGCTTTCCGCAACTCCTGCCCGTCAGCCGAAGGCCGCCCGCATAAGGAATGCGTGGGCTCGTTATGTCCGCGCCGCCACTCCCCCCGCCGTGGCGGTCGCTCCTGTGAGTCACGTCGACGGCATCGCCGTTGATTCCCGCGGTGAGTAATCCGGATGCTAGCGCCTCTTGGCGGAGGCGGCAGTATGTCCAGCCAGTCATCGTGCTGTCGGCTTCAACGCCACGAAGCGACATCATCGGCTTCACCGACCATGTCCGAAAAATGCCAATAGCGGGAGTGGCAATGACATTCACTGAAAGACGATCCGCCATCCTATAACATTGAGAAATTGGCCAAACCGATCTCGGCTCTGACTGCCTTAAAGGCATTACCTTTGTTCCGGGGTGAGGACCATCATGTGGATGCCAATCTCGCTGAATGGCTACGCCCAAGCAGCCTCTCATCGCGATTCGCCAATAACCCGCGGTCGTAAGCAAGCTTGTAGGCGTATGCGGCCGTTAAGCCTTTGCTCATCGCAAGTTCTGTTCCCTTGAGGGGATCGCCCAGATAGGCATGCAAGATTTGCTCGCGAATTTCTTTGGTGATCCGGTTGCGGCTATTCCATCTTCCAAGTGTCATGTGGCTCTCTCTACTGCGGAGCAATAACAGTATCGGATGAGTTGGAGCTACTACTGGTTGCGCGTAGCAATCGCCTATTACAACGCATGCAGCCTAGGACGAACGCGACCAACCGCTCAATAGAACATAGGTAGTCGTTCGGTATCCAAAGGGGTTGTCGGAACAACACGAAGGTTTATCGCGCTTGGTCTTTAAGCCGATCACTTCCGCTCTGGGTCAAACGCGTCGATTCGGGCAAGCGCCGCGCACTTCCGGTCTACCGGCAGCATCGGACGCAGCGCTGTACCGTACTAAGTGACGCGATGTGCCAGACGCGGACATGGGCATCAATACGTCCCGGCCAAGCTTTGGCCGAGACGTTGTATGATCGTGGAGGAGTCGCTTCAGCGGACCAACGTGATTTCCGTGGGCCGCCAAGCCTTAGTGAAGAACGATTCGAGCGGGCTGTAGAGGCGCAGGATTGTGAACCAGCCTTTTCCGGGCATGGTCTGTATCCAATTGCTCTCTTTTGCGTCGGCTGGCTTAGTTGGACTGAAATAGATCGTCGTCGAGCCATCCGCGTCCGCAATGGCAGCGGGTGAAGGATATGTCTGACTTCCCGCACGCGGGTAACGCTGCGGCGTCTGCAGCATGGAACGGCTCTGGTTGTCATAGAGTGTGAAGGACCAGAAGGCCGCGGCCGGAATATCTTTCGGCAACGTCACCCGGTACGTCTTACCACCGTCATAGGGGTTCTTGTCGGCATCCATGAAGCCCATGAGGTACTGCGAGCCGACGTTGGGCAACCGCATGATCATACCCGGTGAATCCAAGGTGTAACCGTAGTAGAACCCCGTGCGGGAGTTGAGTGTGCGTGCGCCGGTCGCCGGAAGCGGTTTGAAATACCCTTCCTTGGTAACCATCGGCGGCGGCGTCTCGAAGTTGTACCCACCCTCCCACAGCATGCTCGCCCACATCGAACCCGGGTAGAGGGCCCAACCGGGAATTTCGGAGGCACGCCAGTTAAATATTCGTCCGGCGGCGTTGCCCACCGCGGCGGCCTCGGTGAGGGTTTTCCTCATCCGAGCGTCTGGGTTGAAGGGCTTGCCCTTCACGATACCAATCGCCGCGAGTTGGCCGAGAAGCTCAGGACTAGTGGAGGTGGCAGGCTCCATCTGCACCAACTCGTTGATCATCTCGAAATAAGAAAAGTCGTTGGGAGGAATGGTGTTGAATGACTTGCCGCTGCCTTCAACGAACTTGGTGGGCGGTATCGGCGGGTTAACCTCCAGCCGGACCTTGCCTTCGAGGGCCGTGGCGATGCTGGTCCCGTATCCGCCCGGCGTATACGGGTAGATTTTCAACCTCTCCTTGATCAAAGCTGCTGCGGGCTTGGGATCGTTATTCTCCAAATAGGCGCGAACGCCGTAGAGAACATGTGTGGTTTTCGACCGGCCCACAAAGAAACCGTTATCGGGAAGAGGACCGTCATAGTCCGGCGGCAGGATCAGGTATTTGCCCCCTTGGCCACGGTCGGGACCTGGCCCGCCGATGTCGATAATCCATCCGAACCACATGTCATTGACAGTGCCGAGCGCCTTGGGCGGCACGTCAATCACCATAGGCCCCTTGGTCAGATCAATCACCGCCAGATTGTAGATGGTGTCGGCATTGGCGGTGAGAAACAGCGAGTTCGCGTCCATCAAGTCGGAGAAGATGACCACGGTGTTATCTTCGGCCCCGATGCTGTGAAAACCCTTGCGGATCGCATAGGCCGATGCACCCGAAAAGCTGTTCATGAACGCATCGACGCCGCGTACGTAGTCCAAGCTGTCGAGAACCTTTTCGGCGGTGGCCGCAGTGGGCGCACCGTCCTTGTATTCGAGCGTCCCGATGCGGGTCTCGACTTTATCCGGCGTGGTGATTGCCGGGGGAATTGCCGTCGCAGTCTGCGCGGCAGCTGCTCCAGTTAGCGAAAAAGCGATTGCGGTTGTCATAAAACCCAGCTTGAGCGTCGCATTCATTGTCGTCTGCTCCTTGTTGGTTGGGTGCGAGACTGCCACGGAGCGCCCAAAAGCACTATGCAAAATCCGCCTTGGCAATGTCCGAGTCGGGTCAATCGCTACAGGTCGCTCGCCGCTAGGCCAATCGCGAAGTCCGCTTTGCCCGAAAACCGACCTGATTCCGATACCTAATCCGGTGGCTCATGCTTCTCGTTCTGTAACCGAGCCGAGGAGTATGGCCATGCGGACAAGTAGTGCGACCCTGCAGACCAGCGAGTGCCGTGGAACAAGGGCAAGATGACCGGGGCAAAGCCACCACTGCGACCCAAACACGTCTGGGCGATCCGGACGAAACTCCAGATCGAAGGCCGCGCTCGCGATCTCGCCATGTTCAATCTGGCGATCGACAGCAAGCTTCGCGGCTGTGATGTCGTCGCCATCCGGGTCGAGGATGTCGCCGCCGGCGGATACACGGCGGATCGAGCGACGGTCCGGCAAAAGAAAACCGGGCGGCCCGTCAGGTTTGAATTGAGCGAACAGACCCGCCAGGCCATCGATGATTATTTAAGGGCCACCGGCAAGACGGCCAGGCGAATTCTTGTTCACCGGCCGTCGCGGTCCTGACCGCAATATGACAACCCGCCAATATGCGCGGCTCGTGTCCGAGTGGATCGGAAGCGTTGGGCTAGACCCGAGGCTGTTCGGGACGCATTCGCTACGTCGTACAAAAGCGACCCTGATCTATCGGCGCACGGGAAATCTCAGGGCCGTCCAGCTTTTGCTCGGGCATACCAAGATCGAAAGCACGGTCAGGTATCTGGGCATCGAGGTCGATGATGCGCTGGCAATAGCGGAACAAGTTGATGTCTGAAATACCCGGGCAGAGCCGACATGCTCTGCCCAACCTCTAATCGCCGGTTTGTGCCAAAGACGGACGTGACGAATTCCCTGCCTTCTTCCGGCAAATTTCAAGGGGCGTTTAGAATCTGCTCCCGGGGCGATAGAGTCGCACGGTGTAGTTCCAGCCGTTCATGATCGAGTAGACAGTTCTGAAGTTACCGTGGCCGCCGCCGAATTGGATACTGCCGCAGCGAGGGCAAAGGGGCGCTGCGGTCGGGAAGCGCTTGATTTTCCTCCCTGCACGTCTTTTGCCGTTTTGGTGGCTCGCTACAAGTGTAACCATTTCCCGATGAACTGCAAAAGAGCTGACATGCGGCCGGTCCAGCTTGATTGCTCAACATCGAGTAGCAGGACAGCTGTTCAATGACAGTCACACTGGTGTGATGTGCCAAGCGACTACTAACATGTTTGGCTGAATGCTACCGCCTGCTTCGACACGGCTCACCTGCGGCCACGCTTCTCGTCGCCCTATAATGCTTTGGCATTGACATGAGCCATCCTGCCTTCATCGCCAGGCGTGCCACCCTCCACGTTCGCTCCGCGTAGGCCGGCTAGATGATGAAGGTCCTTATGCTCGGTTTCTGCCCTTGCGCGGCTGTCCAAGCGCAGCTTTTGATCGAAATAACCGTCGGCCGATCGTGGTGCTCGCCCAAACACTATTCACCGTCGCAGGCATCGGGTGTTTGCTCGATCACTCTCTATCCTCCCAGCAGCAATCCGGATTATTCCCGGATCATAGACGCACGGGCGGTTAGGCGGCTCGCTGCTCTCATAAACCCTGACCAAGTCGTATTTGGCGGCCGCTATGACGAGGAGAAACGCTACTTCGATCCAACAATTCTCTATCCGGCGTCGTGGTCAGACAAGGTTATGCAAGAGGAGATATTTGGGCCAATTCTTCCGGTCCTGACGTACTCCAAGATTACCGAGGCAATCCAGCACATCAAGCGTAGACCCCGGCCGCTCGCCGGCTTTGTGTTCAGTCAAGATAGCGGCGTCATTGATTCGTTCATCGCGAACCTCTCGTTCGGCGGCGGCGCAGTCAATCAAACCAACGTCCATGTTTTCATCGACACCATGCCGTTTGGAGGCATCGGCGAATCTGGTCTGGGTTGCGCTAACGGCAAGCACGGATTCGACAGTCTGACCCACGCCAAATCTATCCTCCTCTCGCCCACAGACGTTGCGATTGACCATCTCTACCCGCCGTACACGATCGAGAAGGTCCAGGCACTCAGCCAGTGGCTCGACTATTGAGCCGAAACGGTCGGTCGATCCAAAGAAGTTCAGCGAAATGCAAAAAGGAAAACTGCAATGAGCCCGGACAAATTGCCACGTGAGGACATGAAGACGCCCAGCGAATTGCTGGCCTCGGCAGCAAACGCTGCGGGTTGGCGGGGGGGGGCTTTTGCGCGGCGGAGCGCCAGCGCATCACGTTGCTGAGGACGTGGTTCTCGAAGAAACTACGGCATTGGCGTTGGCTCGGGGGTACGGTTCATCGAGCTGCATCGAGGACAGGCCGACATCCATCACGACGCCGCATGGCACATTTGCGACATGTCGACCAGCTTTGGAAATGTCTGCTTGCCGGGGTATTTTGGAAGTCCCGTTTCAGGGTTCTCAGGAGCGAGTTTGACCCCAACCGGACACCAACTACTCCTTTTTTGCTGACGTCGCCGCTGCCTGGAATCCGTGAGAACTTCATCTTTCTCGACCAGGTGACCTGCTAGGGCGAAGCTTCAGGCTCACTGGTTGGATCTCCGTCGATTTAGAGATATCGAGCGCGCAAGGGCACGCCACCAGTGGTCAGGCAAAACACCATTCAGCATCAGGAGCGAAGCGTCTCGTGCTGGGTAGACTAAATTGTCTCAAGCCAAACGACGTCGGACGCTTCCCATGCCGGAGCACACGCAACGAGCATGACAAGACCGTCCGGGCCCGCATTGTAGACCTTGTGCGGCTTTGTCGCCGGAATGAGCACGATCTGACCGGCGCGCAATGTCGTCGACTCGTCGCCTATCTCCACGAAGGCTTCGCCCGCAAGAATGTAGTAACTCTCCTCAGTGAGGCGGTGAAGATGGCGGCGGGAGGATTTTTGAGCATCGATCGTGACATAGGCAACGCTATGCCTCGCCGTATTCGGAGCAACCGTTCGTCCGACGAGTTCGTAAATTGTCTCCCCATAATTTGTGACAATCTTGGTTGGGGTAGTCGAGATGTCGAATACGTCCATCACCGTGTCCTATGCTGATTTTCAACGATCCTTCAAAGGAAGCCGCGCCAGGACCGAAGCTGTGGTCGCCGCACAAGGGGCGGCACGTGTTCGCGTGTCATTAGACGTTTCATCGGAACCTCCTGTTCGGTTCGACAGGTCAAAAAGTTTGCAGGATGTTCTAGGGTCGGACCGGAATTTAGGCGGCGGAACCCAGGTGTCGCGAGGCGATCGCGCTCGATCGAACGTACTGGCGCGCAACGCGCCAATGTGAGGCGAAAATGAATACGATGAAGGTCGGGATAGCGCTGCTGACGTGGCTGGTTCTATTTGAGCGGCAGCGTGCGCAAGGCCGGTTCTGGCCGCGCGGCGGGCAGGCGGTGCGCGCTAGTACGGATGATTGAGCGCGATCGCCCCACGACATCCGGGGTCAAGCTGGTGAGAGTCGGATCTCGGCAGTCACGCGTTGCAGAGATCGGAAAAAAGAATGGAAGGTTCCAAACTAGAAAGCTGGGTGTTGGGGGAGCGTTGTAGATCGAGTAGGAGCCGGTTTGATGATGAGGAAAATATCATGGACCAAGCTGTCAAAAGAAGTGCGTCGCCCATTGAGCGATGCGGATCGCAAAGCCGTGCAGGCGCTACTCGCTGGAGATAAATCGTTACCAGCGAAATTGAAGGCAAATCCGAATTCGCGAGGCGTGTACGAAGATGTCTTCTCGACTGATGAAAGTTCACAATGACCGCCCTACGCCGCGCTGGAGTTGATCATGCCTCACGACTTGCGAATAGAGCTGGTTTTCTTGAAGCGCGACGGAGTTCGGCTCGCGCATTTCGATGCGGGACCGAGTGCTCCCAAAAGACCTCCACTGCTTCTCATCAACGGTTGGACCGGCGACCATGGAATCTTCACACCCCAGATCGCCCACTTTGCCAAAAGCCGCCGGGTGGTCGCAATCAATCTCCGCGGTCATGGCGCAAGCGACGCACCCGTGCAAGAATACACGCTACCGGGCTTCGCTGATGACGTTGCCTGGCAATGCAGCCAGTTAAAATTGCAAAAGCCCGTGATTATCGGCCACAGCTTAGGTGGCGCAATTACGCTTGAGCTTTGTGGACGCCATCCGGGTCTGGCTTCGGGGATGATGATGATTAATTCACAGGTCATGACGCCGCCCGCAATGCGTGAAAGCCCAGAGATCAATCGGTTTCTCGAAGCTATTGGTGGGCCGGATTACCTGACGATGTCCAGAGCCGGCGCTTGGGACAGCTGCGGTGACTTCGACGATCCGGTCCGGCGCAAGTCCATATTCGATCGTTATATTCTGCCTCCCTGCGAGAAAACCCCGCAGCATGTGGCTCTCTCGACCATCAAGAACTTCGTGCTGAACTTCGATCCAATGCCTGCGGCCAAAGCTTGCAAGATTGCAATGGCTTATATTTCAGCCGACGCTCCCTTTACGAACCAGGCACGCGACTTGGATCGTCTGCGGGAACTTTGCCCGCAACTCGTCACCGCAAAGACGCTGCTGGCGGGCCATTTCAACACCGTTGAAGTGGCTGACCAAGTCAATGCGATGATCGAACGCTTCCTGGCCGTCGGTCTTCGAACTACAGCCAAGAACTTATGATCTGGGGCTCTTGATCGCGCTTCGGGATCAAGACCTGGGAGATGACGTACACACAAAAAACGTTAGGATGCTTAAAAGAACGATGCTGAATGTCACCCTTGGCACCGACGTGGCCGCTAATAGCCGCAGTGGCGATGTCGCCTATTGGCACATCGCGTCTCTTAATTCTGTGCAGCGGCTCGTCCAAAGTTGGGGTAGACCGGAAGTGGACGGCGGACGGACAAACCGACGCGATTGACCTGATGCGTAGTTCACTTTCCGGTCTTGCCCGACCAGTAGCGTTTGCGCAGATCGCGATGCAGGATTGTTCCCGACGCGTTGCGCGGCAATGCCTTGATGAAGTCGATTGATTTCGGCGTTTTAAAACTTGCAATGCGCTCACGTGTAAAACGGATGATGTCGGCCGCCTCGGCGGCGGACTTCTTAGCCGTCAGAAAGCGGCTCATTTGATCTCGGAGTTGGTCGATAGGCAGACGAAGAAAGGAACAACACGATGATCATTACTCCATCTCTGGAAGAAAACTTATCCCTGTCACGCCATCACGGGCCCACCGCTTTGCGCCGCCATACTTCCGGCGACAGATCGCCAACTGCGGCGTCGCCGTTCCATGCATTGAGCGCGTGACTTTGCCAGGCCGGTGAGCGCTGGTTCCCAGGTTGTTGAGCGGACCATCGCGTCAATCGTCGCTAATGAACGGTAACCAATCCTCGTCCATGAGTGCATTACGATGCACGGGTCCGTAGGTGGCGCTTTGCGGAAGTGCCGTAGTTCGACTGTGTCCAGTGAGTGACGCTTTCAGTCGACGGCAAAGCGCTGAAGCACAGGGAAGCCCGTCATTAGTCAGAACGCCTCGGCGTAGGGGCGTACGTCGATTTCCTGAGTCCAGGCCGAACGGTGCTGGCTATGGACATGCCAATAAACATCGGCGATGGCCTCCGGGACCAGCAGGCCGTCTGGTCCTTTACGTTCCGCCATGTCGGGGAAGCGCTGGTTGATCTTATCGCCATTGATGGATCCATCAATGATGACATGCGCGACGTGAATTCCTTTCGGCCCGAATTCGCGCGCAAAGGATTGGCTGACGATGCGCAGGCCAGCCTTGGCGGCGGCAAATGCGGCGAACGCCGCCTTGCCCCGGAGGGATGCCGAAGCACCGGTAAAAAGAATCGTACCCCGGCCACGTGGAAGCATGGAGCGGGCGATCTCTCGTCCGAACACGAAGCCGCCGAGACATCCGACGCGCCACATACTTTCGAATTCTGTTGTCGTCGCCTCCAGCGGAGGTCCCCACACCGCGTTGCCCGCGTTGTAGATGCCGACTTCTATCGGGCCGACCGTTTCGAGGCGCTTTAAGATCGCGAGCACATCCTCTTCCTTCGAAACATCGCCGGGAGCCGCGATTGCCCGGCCGCCGGCAGTCTCGATTTCGCGGACGATGATGTTGATGTTATCATGCGAACGCCCGGTGATGGCCGCCGTCAGTCCTTCCGCCGCGAAGCGCCGGGCAAGTGCTGCGCCGGTACCTCGGCTAGCGCCAACGCCGACGATCCAGGCCAATCCGTCGCGAATTACACGATCGTTCTCGTTCGAAGACATTCTGTTCATTTTCCTACTATGCGTGTCCAGCGTCCGGCCTTCACAGCCACGTCGTCCCCCGTTTTGTGTCGGGCGATCCAATCAACTGTTGAAAGTATGGCATGATCGCGGGGACCAATCGTGGCGCGCTGAGTTTGGCATTCAGAGAGGGCGCGCGTCGCGCCCCATTTGTGAAAATGGATGAGGAAGGCGCGGGTCTCGGCTTGCGAGCGCTTTGGTAACGGCAGCGGTCCAACGCCGCGGTTTGACCGATCGCTGTGTTGTGACGCAAGAGTTGCGTAATGCGTACATCAAGTCGATCGTGCCGAGAGATGAAGACCGTCACTCCACGCTTTTCGGTGATTATTGACTTTCGAGCATTGGACGGGGTTTTTTGTCTCTCGTTTTTAAGGCTTGGCCACCCGGAAAAATCAATGACTGATCCTCAATTTCCTGGTCTGGGAGCTTATCTGCGTTGGCCGCGGTGTAGAGCTCCTGCAACGACGGCATAGAGGCAGTTCCGGCGGACAGGTTGGTTGACACCGTACGCCACCAGAGCAGGGTGACAGTTGTAGCGAGCACGGCAACAGCCGCAATTGCAGAAATCATAAGACGTTTCATCGGAAACCTCCTGTCCGGTTCGATGTTAAAAGGCTTGCAGGATGTTCTTGGGTCGGATTGTCAAGATCGGAATCTAGGCGGCAGAACCTAGGTGTCGCGAGGCGATCGCGCTCAATCGAACGTACTGGCGCGCAACGCGCCAATGTGAGGCGCAAGGTCAGCGGCCGCGCGAGACGAACTAGGTCTACCGTCACATGGAAGCGCGGGAGACTTCGAGCTTCTTCAACTCAGAGGACCTCCCACCGTCTGGCTGCGTAGCCTACACCTGATGATACTCGCGCAGCGCGGGCATGGGTCAGACGCCCCAGCTAGCCTCATCTAGGGCTGCTGCTGGAGTCCTTCGGGGCGGAAGCGCTCAGTCAATAAGGCCGAACTCAACCCACGAGTGCGAGCGTTTATTGGGTCGGGCCGCGCTTGAAAGGTCGAGCAGCGCTTCAACGCACTAACGGGCGTTGGATTCACGGTGGCGAACCGTACCGCGGATGGAAGGTTGGTCGTAACGCGCACGTTTGATCCGGCCCCAGAAGAGACACTGTTTTCACCGCGACTAGTCGGCGGCAAGGTTTGATGAAGCTGCCGCGCCTCACCGCGGACGATCAGCTTCGGCAGGCCTTGACGGTCTGCGCACGTTTGGCGCGAGCCATTTGGGATTGGTATCAACGTCCAAGTACGCGCCAGTGCCGCGGCCGTAAGCTCTTGAGAGAATGGCTGTCGCCCGAGCAGCTTGCCCAGTACGACGCGCACGATTATTTCGAGGTCATCGACTGCCACACCGGGAAGCGATACCGTATACGCGAGGGAGTGGGAGCGAACGTCTATGACCTAGATGACGCTGGCCGAATGGCGACTGGCTGGTGCTTTTTGTCCCCAAGGATCAGCTCGTCGCTGGGGACGTGATGTTAGCCCAAAAGATTGCCCTGGAAAACAACGAACGGGGCGCGTTGGCTGTGGCGAATAATTTGCGCCGAGATAATTCGAAAACCCGTGGCTGATTGGCCGCCGTTCGAGTGTCCTTGTAGTGCTCTTTCCAGCGCTATCAGTGATGCCAAAGACGACCCCGACATGAAATAACGTTCAGAAGGGTGTAAAGGTCGGCCCCAGACGGCCGTCTGCCGTGCGCCTAGGCGCTTGAAACTGTAATACGGTTACGGCTCGGCGACGATCCTTCCTGCGGTCGTCAATCTGGCAGCGTTCAAGTTTTGCTGTTTCCCGTCGCGTTGCCTTGTTGGTGCGCAGCGCAGCGAGTCGGATATTGGGCCAGAAGATGGCGTCAGTCCTACACTGTCCTGCTGGTTCACGTCGCTTTTTAGAGGACCGTTTTACTCTGCCCAATGTCGGCGGGGGCTCGTGCGTTGCCGTTACCAGCGGCTCCTGCTCCGACGCCGCCCGGCGTGGTGTCGAAACGTCGGCGGAATCGGCGCGCAAAATGCGTGTAATCGCGAAAGCCGCAGGCGTAGGCGATCTCGGCGAGAGGTTGACCTGTTTTCATCGACGCGCGTCGTTCAATCAGACGCGCCGCATGATCGAGGCGGAGCGAAGATATGTAGTGACTGCATGTCGAACCGCGGTCCGTGAACAGGCTTTGCAAATAGCGCAGCGAAATTCCCATCTCGGCAGCCACCTCGCTCGGAGAGATGTTCGGATCGGCAAAGCGATCCTTGATGATGCTGCATACTCGCGCGAACAGTTTGTCGGTGTGGCGTGAACAAAGCGGGGCGGGCGGTGCAAACAGTGCGCCGAGGAGATCGTAGACCACCAGACGCATATAGTCGTCAGCCGACGCGACCGCCGGTTCAACATTGCCGACGGGGTCAAGAGCGAGCTGACTGAGTATGCGTGCCGCCTGCCCCTGCCCGCGACCGCACGTGCCACCTTGCGGCTCGAAGCCGAGATGCGACACCAGGTTCTGGCGCGGCAACTGCAAGCCAAGCCATTGCGCTTGCTGAACTCCAACTAATGTCACGGGTCTCGTGGAATCGAGCAGGACGAGTTCGCCAGCAGCGGCATTTACAACTCGGTCGTTCTGAATGATTGTCGATCCGCCCGCCAGCTGAGCTACGACGAAGTAATACTCCATGCCATCACGGCGAATGTCCAGCTTCGTCCGGTCAACGCGGACAGTGTCACAGGCGAGATCCACCGCAGCGAACCCGAAGACGCGCCGCGGGCGCACCCTGCCTGCGAATATGTTGGTTCCGCGAGTTGGACTAAAACAGCCGAAATTCTCGCGCAGTGCAGCTATGAAACCGTCATAATCCAATTCTGGAGCGCTGAGAAAATCATCGTTGGGCTGCACCATCAACTCCTCAGGGAAATTTATCAAGCCTGACGTAGGTTTTAATTACTGCCTGCGCCGAGGCCACGGGCAAACGTTCGTTAGCTTGCCATGGCCCCAGACAGGTGCCGCTCAACTCCGCGTCACGCCAAATCACACCTCCGAGATCGTGTCAATGCCACCGCGCGGCGCGTTGCCGAGCGCAATCGCCTCGCGACGCCTGGTCCAGCCGTCTGGCTTTCTTGACAGTCACGCGTTGCAAAGATCGGAGACAAGGATTGGAAGTGTCAAAACTTAATAGCTGGATGTCGGTGCCCTCGACTGGGCGGGCGGTGCAAACACTGCGCCGACGAGGTCGTAGACCACCAGACGCATATAGTCGTCAGCCGACGCGACCGCCGGTTCTACATTGCCGACGGGGTCAAGAGCGAGCTGACTAAGTATGCGTGCCGCCTGCCCCCGCCCGCGACCGCACGTGCCACCTTGCGGCTCGAAGCCGAGATGCGACGCAAGGTTCTGGCGCGGCAACTGCAAGCCAAGCCACTGCGCTTTCTGGACCCCAACGAATGTCACGGGTCTCGTGGAATCGAGCAGGACGAGTTCGCCAGCTGCGGCATTTACAACTCGATCGTTCTGAATGATTGTCGATCCGCCCGTCAGCTGAGCTACGACAAAGTAATACTCCATGCCATCACGGCGAATGTCCTGCTGCGTCCGGTCAACGCGGACAGTGTTGCAGGCGAGATCCACCGCAGCGAACCCGAAGACGCGCCGCGGGCGCACCCTGCCTGCGAATATGTTGGTTCCGCGAGCTGGACTAAAACATCCAAAATTCTCGCGCAGTGCAGCTATGAAACCGTCATAATCCAATTTTGGAGCGCTGAGAAAATCATCGTTGGGCGGCACCATCAACTCCTCAGGGAAATTTATCAAGCTTGACGTAGGTTTATTACTGGCTGCGCCGAAGCCACGTGCAGATGCTCGTTAGCTTGGCATGGCCCCAGACAGGTCCCGCTCAACTCCGCGTCACGCCGAATCACACCTCTGAGATCGCGTCAATGCCGCCGCGCGGCGCGCCGGCTTTGCGCGCTAGTACGTTCGATTGAGCGCGACCGCCTCGCGACACCTTGGGTAAAGCGAGCGGCACTTGTCCAAACCGACGCGTTTGACCCGATGCTGTCGAAAAATGCCTCCGCGTAGCTGGTTTTTTCTATCGGGGGTATTTTCGGCTTATTCCAGGCTGGTCGTCGAAGCCTGATCGGCAAGCAACGCGACAACCTGGCAATCCTGTTACGCAATAGACGAGATCGCATGGCGGGCCCGACTTTACCGTCGATCGCACTCGGCCGTGAAGGATCAATGCCCGGTGCTCGCCGTTTCCATGCGCTTGGCCCAAATGGAGCAATTGACTAGGTCATCCGGTCGGCGTCCTCGAAGATTTGCCGGTCCTGCCCGACCAGTGGCGTTCGCGAAGATCGCGATGCAGGATTTTTCCCGACCCGTTGCGCGGCAGTGCCTCGATGAAGTCGATTGATTTCGGCGTTTTAAAACTTGCAATGCGCTCACGTGTAAAACGGATGATGTCGGCCGCCTCGGCGGTTTTGCCAGGCTTCATCACCACGACCGCCTTGACCGCTTCGCCCCAAGTCTCGTCCGGTATACCTATTACGGCGGCTTCGACGACATCGGGGTGATCGCAGATCACGCTCTCGATTTCAGCCGGATAGATGTTCTCGCCGCCGGAGAGGATCATGTTCTTGATACGGTCGTAAACATAGAGATAGCCGTCCAAGTCCAAGTACCCGGCGTCGCCGGTATGCAGCCAGCTGTCGGCATCAATCGTTTGGGCAGTGGCTTCCGGCGAATTCCAATACCCGACCATGTTTGAACCGGAGCGCGCTACGATCTCACCGACTTCTCCGGGAGGCAATTGTTTGCCGTCGGCATCGAGAATCGCGAGTTCGATACCGGGCAACGGTCTTCCCGCGGAGCGCATGCGATCGAGACCCTCAACATGATCCTCCGGCGGAAGAGCCGTGACAGCGCCCGTCGTTTCGGTCATACCGAAAACCTGAACGAAGTTACAATTGAACGCCGCGATGCATTCCTTCAACAGCGACGGCGGAATCGGCGACGCGCCATAGAATATGTAGCGGAGGCTGGCGAATTTCATTTCTCGCGCACGGGGCAGCCGAACCATCATCTGCATTGCGGCGGGCACCAGGACCACTCTGGTGACGCGGGATGTTTCCAACATGTCGAGAATCTTGTCGGCGCTGAACTCGCGGGTGATGATGATTTCGCCACCTTGATAGAAATTCAGCATGCAAACGCTGATTCCGGCCATGTGAAACAACGGCAACGGCAACAGAAGGACATCATCGATGGTCATAACATTCCATCGCTGCTCGGTCGCCTGAGAGGTCCCTCGCCATGATGCGAAATTCGAAACGAAGTTTGCGTGCGAGAGCATCGCGCCTTTCGGCCGGCCGGTGGTACCGGAAGTATAGAGTTGGATCGCGACGTTATGTTCAGACGGTGGCAGTTTCGGATCATCGCTGCACTGCTCATCGCGCCAGACCGTAAAATCAGCCCATTCCGGAGCGCCGCCTGCAAGCGTGATGAACGTATGTACCCTCGGCAGTCCAGACTTGAGTCCGCGCGTAAGTTCGACAAATTCGGGCCCGACGAAAAGCACCGTAGTCTCGCAATCGTCGGCGATGAACGCAATTTCGGCTGCTGCCAGACGCCAGTTGATCGGCACCAGCACCGCGTTCGCCTTCATCCCCCCGAACCACACTTCAAAAAAGGTGTCGCTGTTCTTGCCGAGATAGGCGATGCGATCATTTGGCTTGATACCAAGCGCCATCAGGCCGTTGGCAACGCGGTTGGAGTTGATATCGACCATGACAAAGCTGGTTTTGCGGCCTTCGAATTCGAACGCGATCGCATCCTTGCGGATATCCGCCTGGGCGCGTACGATATCGGCCATTGTCGCCGGTGCACGAAGATTTTCTCGTTCCATTCTTCTTCCGACCTCTGCAACGCGTGACTGCCGAGATCGGAATGTCATCAGGTTGACCCAGATGTCGTGGGGGGATCGCGCTCAATCATCCGTGCTAGCGCGCATCGCCTGGCGC
The DNA here is from genome assembly GCA_963756215.1 of uncultured Alphaproteobacteria bacterium. Taxonomy (GTDB): domain Bacteria; phylum Pseudomonadota; class Alphaproteobacteria; order Rhizobiales; family Xanthobacteraceae; genus Bradyrhizobium. Next base: position 137,160 of record CAVWMY010000014.1, read on the forward strand.
GCCACGCGGCGACTGACACGAGCTCGGACGTGTGATTGGGCGCGGTTCAGACGGCCGCCCGGGTTGATGAACATCGATAACAACACCGATCCATTACCGCTAAGTCATTGGTAAACGGCGCTGCGTAAAGAACTCCAACCCCTTTTTGGCTTGGGAGGGCCACGTAATATAGCGGCGACCTCTTCATCTCGCCAACAACTGCGGGTAACGGAGGCATCTTCGCAACATGGCGAACCAGGTGCCTCCGGCGTGGCGCGTTGTTGTCGGCCAAGCGCTGATGGTCAGCGACCCTGGGATTCCGTCGTCTCAGGCAATGTAGCTGCCTTGACGGCGCGGAAGAACGATCCATAACCATTGACGGCAGCATAGAGGTTGAGCCGACCCCAACCATCCCAGGTGTTACCGTCTAGCAGCGCGTAACCAGACGGAAGCGCGGTGTCCCGCAAGATCTGGGTGCGTTGCTCATCTGTGAGATGGGGGAATCGCGTCAGCAGCAGAACCTGCGCCTGCACCGGCACGTCCTCGGGCAGTTCTCGCCGGGCGGCAAGGGCAAGGCCGTATGTCATGCGATAGGTGTAACCTTTGGGGTCGTCGGGATTGAGGTTGAAGTCGTAGGCGTTGTCTTCCCGACCATTGTTCCGCTGAGCGTTGTGGTTGCCGTTATCGTGTTCTCCGTCGTGGTTGTCGTCGCCGTCGTGGCTCCGTTTGAGGCAGGATTCCACGCTGATGGCGCGACAGGACTGCGCCAGATATTTCTGAGTCTGAGTGTAAGCTTGGTAGACCGCGTAAGCGGTCGTGTTGGCGGGATTGGTCCAATCCAGCCGCCTGCCGTTCGGATCGTAGAGCGCATTGTAGATGTTGGTGGCGGTGATCGCAGTCGCTTGGATGCGGCCGCCGATCACGGCGAGCGGTGAATGCATGCCGGCGCCGATGCGGTTGTTGCCGAGGTCGGCGGCTCGCGCCAATAAGCCCTTATATTGCTGGGGTACAAGGAAGGCGAGACCGAGAGCCTGATTGTAGCCAAGGTTGGTGGCGCCGCTGACGTAGGATGAGTCCGAGTAAGGGTTGGTGGCGTCCGCAATCTGCCACAGCAGCGTCGGAACGTTCACCTCGGCCGTGAGCCGCCAGGGACGGGGCGACGTGCCGATTCCCGGGGCGTAGTCGCCGGCATTGAATACGATGGGCGTGAGATGGCCGTGCGCGTCATACGATCCGATATTGGGGACCGAGACCGGACTGCGCGCAGTGAAGCCCGCTACCCAGTTGGCGGTAGTTCCATACGCGGCCGGAACGGGGAAGGAATTGTAGTAGGAGGGAACGACAAAGTGCGCGGTGTCGGCGGTCGTGAGACCGGTCTTGTTGGTCACGGCGTCGTAGTTGCCGTAGCGCGGATCCAATGGGCTAATCTCACCGCTATGGATAGTGGCTGGATTGGTCACGGGGAGGGTCGAGCCCATGTAGCGATCGAACGTCCGCTTCGGCGGTTCGGTCGAGGAGTTGCTGCGGATGGTGTTGTTGAGGAAGTTCGCCGCGCTCGCCAGCGGAGTTGGGGAGCCGTCGCCAAAGGTCGCGAAGCCGATGCTCGCGCTGGTCAGCAAGTTGATGTTCGCCTCGTAGTCCTGCAATGTCGTGTTCAGGTACGACGTTGGTGTCAGACGCGCTGGGGCGGTAGCCGTCGTCGATGATCCGATACCCGTCATGAAGTAAGACGTCAGCGGGCCAAGACCGTTGAGGACGCTGTAGGGTTGCGCCGTGCGATCATCGTGAATGGCGGCCAAGGTCTGAGCAGGCGTACGCTGCTTTGTCATCTGAATGACAATCCGGATGTCCTGTTCCATGACGCCGACGTGATTTCTCAGTTGCGGGTCGGAAAGCATGAGATGAGTATAGGAATCCAACGCGTTGACGATGGTGGATCCGACCGTAGGAGTGGTGCTGTTGGTGAAATTGACCGGCGGCTCGGTCGGAATGACTCCGGCTTGCGCGGCGAACGGCGCGAGAACAGCGCTGAGGGCTGCATATTTCCATAACTTCAAAACTACCGCATGCGACATTTCACAACGCCTCTGATTTACGACGATTGAACAACCCAGCGCACGGCTGGAGCATTCCCATAGAACAATTCGTCCAAAGACTGTTTTGATCTTATCGAAATCAAAAAGGTGTCGCGAGGACGTGCAAGAACCACTTGCTGACGCGTGTGACGTGGTGATGAAACACTCCCAGAATCTCCGTTACGGTTGTAATCCGCACCACGCTTGCCAACGCTTCCTTTGTGATGGATCTTCACTGAATCCCTTAGCCGAGATCGAAGCTCCGCCCGAAGTAGCGTTGATCACACGCATCCTCAAATTCTTGGACGGCATCCTGCTCCTCTTCGACTTCCCAGTCACGTTGCTGTGCTGATGTTGGCGGGCGAGCGCCGCCTGGTCCCGCTCAGATGCTTCCTGTCGCAGGCACGTGCTTGGAAACTAATCCACAACCTAGTGAAGTGCGTCCCCCAAAAAACGGCAGATAATCGGGACTTCGTTAGAGCCCTTCTCTGTCCGCGACAGAGCACGATAGGGGAGGGGCCACGATCGGCCGAGCCGTGAGCGGACGTTATTCGTAAACCGCATTCGTGTAGGAACGCTGATCAGAAGGCTCTCTTGGCAGCATGGCTGCCGCCGGGATTCCTGAAGCCAGTCTTTCCGCTCCGCGTATCGCATCGAATCCATACCTGGTCCGCAGAGCCCAACTCACCGGCGATGTAGTGGTTACCCGGCGCAACGTCATAGAAGATCACTCGGACCAGATAGCGTGGCGCGCCGGATTCTCGTCGCCGCCCCAGCGCATCTATCGGGACGCGCTCCAGTCTGCGCGGTAACCGATCTTCCGAACGGGCCGCTGCTCGCAGGCGGGGATGAAGTGATCGATCAGCGTTGGGTTCTGCAGCGCGAGGACCACGAAGACGTCTTTCTGAACTTCACACCAAGGCTTGCCTCCCGCGACCTACAAGTTCTTTTGGAGGCGGCGCTAGATGGAATAGGAATTGCGTTACTTCCGGAAATCTATGCCCACGAAGCGCTTGCCACCGGGCGCTTGGTGCACATCTTGCCGGCTTGGCGTGCGCCGGACAGCATCGTCCATCTGGTGTTCACGAGCCGACGAACGATGCATTCCAGCACGAGGTATCGGAAGCTCGTGATGCCTCGGACTTCGAAGAACGGATGCATCGGCATGAAGGCACAAGCGGATTCATGCGCTTCCACACCATCGACCATGGTGCGTGGCTGGGGGACTTTGATACGCAAATCAAATCCCGCCTCTGGAAGGAGGTAAGGCCGGGCACTCAAAAGGATTAAACCTGTGAGCCGGCTGACCTGACGGCGCCCGAAGCAATTCCTCGACGTTCGTGTCCTCGCTAGCTAGTTCTCCATCCAAACAGTCATGCCCGGCTCAAGCCCCGCCAAGTGCCGGCGGCGCCCGGCACGTTAGCTTGCCCGCCGAGCCGGCCGTCCACGCCGAAGCGGCGCTGCTCATCTGGAACGGACATGGTTTGCTATTCCGATTGGCCGGTCAGGCCGATGGGGAAAAGCCGGGTCCATCCATTATCGGTCCTCATCGCGCGGACCGCGAAGTCATGTTATGCAACTGAGGCCGTACACAACTACATGTTTCTACTTGCTTGTTTGTATTACCTGTTCGATCGCCTGCATAATGGGGAGTTTGGAATTCTTCTCTTGATAGCAGAAATTTTGGAACTTGATCAGATTCGCTTCTAAGCTTTGTGTGTCAATTATCTGGTTATTTCGTTTGCCGTTGTAGAAACCGCTCAACCAAGCACCAAGCATTCTACGAGGCCCAACCTTGGCATGAACGAACTGATCACAAGTGACCTTCGAAACGTCTATCGATCCTTGCGCTTGAGCAAACGAAGCCAAAAGGAGTGTCAGAATAAATCCTGAGACAACGTGGTCGGTGCGCATGAAGTGCTCTCCTTCGAGAGGGCGTTGGACTCGAACTAACGATGAGGCCGACGATGACCGGAACTCGGCAGCCGACAATTCTTGGAATTTGTGCACACGATTTACAAGGCACAGTCGGGTGATCCGGCAGCAGCCACGTCACCATGCTTTCCCAGCCTGACCTCGTTGTCGAAGTCATCGGCAAGGCTTGTGCCGCCGCTCTGATGGAATAATCGAACAGGATTTTTAAAACGAATCGCTGGGTGCGGACAAGAAGCGAACTGTCTTCCTGCTCGGAAGGGCGAGTTCGTCACGATGATGCACATGTACTATCCTGCGAAATTTCGCCCTCGATCCTTGACGGGCAGCTGGAAGCGGCCAGCGGTGGTCAAGGCAACCTGAAAACGGAAGTTTCCAACACGACGATAGCGGGGGGCGCAACGCGGGGCGGCCCCGCTATTTTTTAACGAACCCGCCCGCAACCGCTGATGGCGCCTGAAACGCATGTCAGCGGGACGCTGACCGACTGATCGCAGCGAGCAAGTCCGTGGCAGCAAGCTACGCGGGTAAAAGTCGCGCCATGTCCCCTCCATGCACTTTTCGGACATCGCATTCGTGTTTGATGATGTCTGTTCATAGCATCGAAGCTGTTATTTGCTCCCTCTGAGAATTTCGCATTTTGACCCATGACGAACACCACATCACGCCGCGAAACGCTTTAGCTATCTTATCGTTCGAGCCCACAATCGTGCCTAACGGCAAAAAAAACGTTACCGAACAGCGACTGACTGAATCGAGATTAAACCTGCCAACGATAGGGCGCGCGACTTGATTTTAAAGCGTCCGCGAACAGTTCGATTCTATCCTGCCCCCAGAACACCTCGCCGTCGAGCACATAAGCCGGCGACCCGAATACGTCGGCCTCCAGAGCGTGCTCTTGGTTTTGCTCGTAGGCAGCGCTGATCGCCTCCGCACCGGAGCGCTCGACCAGTTGCTCGCCCGGCAGCCCGCAATCGTCTGCGAGCTTAATCAGCGTGGCCCGATCTGCCAGATCGAGCTGGTCTTCCCACACTGCCGCAAAGGCCCGGTGTAGAAATGGGTCGGGGTCAAGGCCGGCCTCGACCACCGCGATCACGACGCCATCGGCCAGCCGTGCGTTGAACGGCCAGTTTGCGGGTTCGAGATGAAAGCTCAGTCCACGCTTGTCGCGCCACCGCTGCAGCTCGACCACACGATAACGTTGTCGCACTGGATGGCGCTTCTGCAGCGGCAGACCGCCAGTTCCGAAAAAGAGGTCGGCCAGCATCAATGGCTTGTGATTCACCCTGAGATCATAAGCGTCGGCAACTTCCCGGAACAATTTGTGCCCGATATAGGCCCATGGGGATTGAAGCGAAAAATAGTAATCGACCTGACGCGGCATGCGGGCTTCCTGAGGTACATATGCTCGGCGCCATCCCGGCAGACACGCCAATCCAATGCAAGATCAGTGGTCGTGAAGGCGCATGGCTCCTCATGCGTCTTCTTAGCAACTATGGCTGACTGAGTGGCGCGGAATCGGTTGCGTTATTCGTAATGCTGCTTTTCCGCCCAGCGATTTGAGAAGGTCTTGCTACGCATCTATCGTCTCGATAACGAGCCCGCGGCTCGCGCCAGGGACGAATTTGTCATGTTTGGAGTTGTTGCTGCCCATCCAACTACGTTGGCCATAGACACCCGTTTTCCATTGATTGTGGGAGCGGGCATCGACTCCGTAGTGAGGGCCCAAAACTCTCTCGTTGAGTTTTCAAGACCAAGAGACCCCTTTATATGGTACGCTCCAGAGGGTTTGTTGTTATGGACGCCGCCGGGCGCTGAGCGGCCGAAGGGCCGTCAACTTGGGGGGCAACACCATTGCCGTAGAAGGTTGTTCGCGAGCGACCGTCGGTTGAAGAGGCGAAGGACGCGATTGAAATCGGGCTGGTTCATCTCTCATGCGCAGACATTTGGATACGGGTTTATTCCATGCGATGAGGCTGTTTGTCCGCGTTGCAGACGCGAGAAGCATGACTGCCGCGGCAGCCCAATCAAGCCTGACAACAGCACAGGTTTCGAGAATGATGACCGAGTTGGAACGGCGCCTCGAAACGAAGCTCATACAGCGTAATTCGCGAAATTTGACATTAACCTCTGCAGGCGAGAGTTACTTGCTCAAATGTCATGAGGTCCTCGAGCTCGTTGCCAAAGCCGAAGGTGAAGCCGCGGGAAGCGCTGAACAGCCGATCGGTAATCTGCGCGTGGTATGCCTGTCAGGATTTGGCGGTCGCTACGTGGTGCCGCTGATACCTGAGTACCTCAAACGATATCCTAACGCGCAAGTTGAATACCTTACCCAGCAACGGATCCCGGATCTGTTGGGCGAAGGCATTGATGTCGGAATGTTTGTCGCTCGCGCACTCCGATCCTCCTCGCTTATCGCGAAGCGGGTCGGAACCATCCACGCGCACATGTGCGCGAGCCCGGATTATCTGAAACGATACGGTGAACCAGCCCTCCCGGAAGACTTGGAACATCACAGGTGCCTCCGCCTCGTGAACGCGACGTTCTCTCAACAATGGGAGCTAACAGACGGCCGATCCAGCTTCACACTGCGCACAGAAGGTCCTCTTGTTTCTGATACGCCCGAGGCGCTTGTGGTTGCGGCCATGCAAGGACAGGGAATAGCGCTCGTTCCTTCGTACGCGATCGTTGACCCACTCAAGGATCGGACTCTCGTTAAAGTGCTGCCCAACTGGCAAGCCGAGCATTTCGGCGTCTTTGCATTGATGCCGTCTCGCCAGTTCGTTGCCGCGAAGACAAGAGCGTGGCTCGACCTGATTCAAGAGAAGTTGCCGGCCGCTCTCGAACGCGACGAGAGTCTGTTCAATTCGGTCTAAGATTGCGCATAAGCGAAGCGAGCCCGCACACGTTAGTCCATTGTGCGAAGCGCTTGTTGGGCGAGACCTTGGACCAATCGAAGCCGACCTGAACTCAGACCCATCGGCCCGTCGTGGACCCCTTATCTGGACAATTCGTACAAAAACCGGACAATTCGTACAAGAGTATCTCCTGCCGCAATGTCATGGGTCGATGCCGTGGCAGATGCTTATTCGCTCGGCAAGGGCATTCCGTGCGTCAGCTGAGGCATTTCTCAGCGGCCCACTGCGTTGTGCGAAAAGCTGCCTTACGCAGTACGTAACCAACTTTAGCAATCCCGAAGCCTATATCTCCGTCGGCCATTCCGGCCAGCTTGTTTTTGAATAGGCGTATCCATGGGTATTGTCCGCTTTGCGTTACGCTTTCCTCATACGTTCTATGTCGTGGCGGCGCTCATTCTTTTTCTCGGCGTTGTTGCGAGCCGCTCGATGCCGACGGATATCTTTCCCGAGATAAACATTCCGGTCGTCACCGTGATCTGGAGCTACACCGGCCTTAGCACGCCGGAAATGGAACAGCGCGTCACCACCTACAGCCAGTATTTCATCAGCGCGAGCGTCAGCGGGATCAAAGACATCGAGGCGCAGACGTTCAACGGCATCTCGGTCCAGAAGATTTATTTTCAGTCCGACGTGAATCTGGACCTCGCAATCTCGCAAATCGTCGCCGCGACGAATTCGATCCGCGCGCTGATGCCGCCGGGAATCCAGCCGCCGATTGTGGTGCAGTTCAATGCATCGAGCGTACCGGTGCTGCAGATAAGCCTGAGTTCCGATAAGCTCAGCGAACAGCAGCTTTACGACTACGGTATCTACCGCATCCGCCAGCAACTGGCGCCGATCGCCGGCATTACGCTGCCGACACCCGCGGGCGGCAAATATCGCCAGATCATGGTCGATATCGATCCGACTAAACTGGTAGCTAAAGGGCTGACTCCACTGGATGTGGTGAATGCCGTCAATGCACAGAACCTGACATTGCCGGCGGGCACGGCGAAAATCGGCAACACGCAATATACGGTGCGAACCAATGCGACCCCCGCAACCATCGAGGATCTCAACGACATCCCGATCAAGTTTGTGGATGGCGCCACGGTGTTCGTGAAGGACGTCGGCCAGGTGCACGACGGCTGGCTGGTGCAGCAAAATGTGGTACGCCAGAATGGTCGTCGTTCAGTGCTGCTCAGCATCGTCAAGAACGGCAACGCCTCGACGCTTACAGTCGTCAATGCGGTGAAGGATGCGTTGAAGTCGGCGCGAGCGGCGGCGCCTGACGGCCTCAACATCAACGAGCTGTTCGACCAGTCGGTGTTCGTCAAGGATTCGATTGCGGGTGTGCTGCGGGAAGGCGCCATTGCGGCTGGCCTTACCGCGCTGATGATCCTCGTGTTTCTGGGATCGTGGCGCTCTACGCTCGTGGTGATGATTTCGATCCCGCTGTCGATTCTCGCGTCGATCGTGGTGCTCTGGGCGATGGGCGAAACCCTCAACACCATGACTCTTGGCGGTCTTGCGCTCGCGGTCGGCATTCTGGTCGACAACTCAACTGTGACGATCGAGAACACGCACCGGTTGCTGACAGAGGAACATCAGCCGTTGCCGCTGGCGACGCTGCATGGCGCGGCCGGCATCGCCATCCCGACGCTGGTCTCGACGCTGGCGATCAGCTGCGTGTTCACTTCGGTGATTTTCTTGCACGGTCCGGCAAAATTCTTGTTCACGCCGCTGGGTCTCGCCGTGGTGTTCGCCATGCTCGCGTCCTACGGCCTGTCGCGCACACTGACGCCTGTCACCATCGGTTTGTTGCTCAAGCACGAGCATCACGATGCAGCCCCGCGCGGCTGGTTTGGGCGGGCGCAGCTGACCTTCGATCGCGCGTTTGAACACATGCGGCAAGGATACGTCGCGCTGCTGAAAATGCTGCTGAAGCGGTGGGTTATCATCCCGGTCGTCGGCCTGCTGGTGCTCTGTCTTGGCGGCACGATGTTGACGCTGGTGGGTCGCGACTTCTTTCCGGCGATCGACGGCGGGCAAATCCAGTTGCACGTCCGCGCGCCCGCGGGCACGCGCATCGAGGCCACGGAGAAGATCTTCCAGGCGGTCGAAGAGAAGATTCGCCAAGTCATTCCAGCAAATGAGCGGGAGCTGATCGTCGACAACATCGGCCTTCCAGCGCGCTCGTATAATTTCGCATTCACGGATGGCTCGACCATCGGCGTCAACGACGGCGTCATTCTTGTCTCGCTTAAAGAAGGGCATGCGCCGACCGCGAGTTACGTGCGCAGGCTGCGCGAGGTGCTGCCAACGGCGTTCCCGGAAAGTCAGTTCTATTTTCAGGCCGCCGATATCGTGACCCAAATTCTCAATTTTGGTCTTCCGGCGCAGATCGATGTCCGTACCGTCGGCTATGACCGCGCCAACAATCTAGAGGTAGCAAAGGAGTTGCGCCGACGCATCGCTGAGATTCCAGGTATCGCGGATGCGCATTTGCAGCAGGAGGTCGATGGACCGGCGTTTTACGCGACAATTGACCGGGCGCGCGCGGCGCAGCTCGGGCTCAACGCGCAAACCATCGCAACTAATGTCAATGTCAGCCTGAGTTCGTCGGCACAGGTAACGCCGAATTTCTGGACCGATCCCAAATCAGGCATTCCATACTATTTCGCGGTGCAGACGCCGGAACGCGAAGTCGCTTCGCTGAACGATCTGCGCAACACCCCGGTATCGACATCGCTGTCGTCAACGGTCGGGGGCGGCCAGGTGCCGGGGTTGCTCAGCAACGTCACTACCCTCAAGCGCGGGACCGTGCCGACCAACACCAATCAGGCGAACATCCAGCCGATCTACGAAGTTTACGCGAGCACCCAAGGAAGAGACCTCGGCACCATTGCGAAGCAGATCAATCAGATCGTTGTCGATCTGCAGAAGCAGATGAAGCCCGGGAATACCATCCAGGTCATTGGCCAGATCCAGAGCATGAACGACGCGTTCTGGGATCTCGGCATTGGGCTGATGTTCGCTGCGGTGTTTGTCTACATGTTGATGGTGGTGAACTATCAGAATTTCGGCGACCCCTTTGTGGTCATTCTCGCGTTGCCGGCCACGCTGTGCGGCATCCTCACCCTGCTGTTCATCACCGGCACCACGTTGAACGTGCCGTCGCTGATGGGCGCCATCATGGCGACCGGTGTCGCGTCCGCCAACTCGATTCTGCTGGTGACATTTGCGCGCGAGCAGCAGCTTGCTGGCCGAACATCGTTCCAGGCCGCCATCGACGCTGGTCACACCCGCATCCGTCCGGTGCTGATGACGGCGGCTGCGATGATCGTCGGCATGGTTCCGATGGCGATCGGCGGCGCGGGCGAGGAACAGAACGCCGCGCTGGCCCGCGCCGTAATCGGCGGTTTGCTGTTCGCGACGCCAACGACATTGCTGGTCGTGCCGTATCTTTTCGCCTGGTTGAGGAAAGGCAATGACGGCAAGACCGCGCACGGGGTATTCGAGGATGGCGCAATATGAACTCGATGGATCCGCCGAGGTCACCCTACGTTCCGCTTCCGGATAATGAGAACTTGAAGCATGTGCGGGAGGCACAGCCTCCCAAGCGGAAGGGAAGGGATGGATGGCTGTTCGGCCTCGCCGGTCTCGGGCTGCTCATGGTGGGGCTCGCCCTTGGGATGAGAAATCATCACGAGCAGAACCGTGCGGTGGCGGCATTCGCCGAACATCAGCGCAACCTCGCGCCGCTGGTTCGTGTCGCGGCGGTGAAAGCGAGTGACCACCATGCCGTGGTCAATCTGCCGGCCACGACTTCGGCGTTTGCCGTGGCAAATATCTTCGCGCGGGCCGGCGGCTATATCGGCACGCGCGAGGTCGACATCGGCGACCACGTCGGGAAAGGGCGCCTGCTCGCCGAAATCGTAGCGCCGGAGCTTGATCACCAGATCAGCCAGGCGGAGGCGACGCTGGGACAGCTCAAGGCCGCGGTGCAACAGGCACAAGCCAATATGGAGCTTGCGCGCGTGACGTGGTGGCGTGACGAGCCGTTGGTGGAAAAAGGCTGGCTGACGCCGCAACAAGGGAGCACCGACGTACAGACGCTCAAGGCCGATCAGGCGGCCGTGGGTGTCGCCCAGGCCAACGCCGACGCCCAGGAGGCGCAGTTGCAGGTTCTGCATCAGCAGAAGCTCTATCAGCGCGTAGTGGCTCCGTTTGACGGCGTCATCACGCAACGCAATATCGACGTCGGCAGCCTCGTGCAGGCCGACGCCGCCAGCGGCACCTTCATGTTCACACTGATGCAGAGCAGCGTGATCCGGGCGCAGGTCTATGTCCCGCAGGATGCCGCGTTCGGCTTGCATCCCGGCGTCGATGCGGTGATCCGCGTTCCTGAAATTCCGGACCGCACGTTTCCCGCCGAGGTGACCCGCATCGCCGATGCGCTGCAACCGGGCTCGCGCACGCTGTTGACGGAAATCGATATCCCGAACCCGGATGGCGTGCTGAAGCCAGGAATCTATTGCACCGTTGAACTTCACATTCCGCAATCCACTGCCAATGTCACCGTGCCATCGGACGCCATCATCTTCAATGCCAGAGGCGTGCGTGTGGCCGTGGTGCAGAGCGGTGTCGTTCACCTGCGCGAAGTCGATATCGCCCGCGATCTTGGGACCGAGGTCGAGGTGCGCAACGGGGTGGAGCAGGGCGAGAACGTGATCCTCAATCCCTCCGTCGATCTTATCGAGGGCGCGAGGGTAAAAGTCACCGCGGACAGCAAGACCTGACTTCGGGGGCGTGTCGACTGTTTGTCGTAGGAGACAAAAACGACAAACATTAGGAGATAATGGGATGATGACTTCATTTTCAACGCTAGTGCTGGCCTCACAAATGATCGTCACGGTTGCGGATAATATTCCATCCTTCAACATTGAACGGGGGTGCAAAGTCGACAGCGCTCCCGTCGTCGACCCGGATATAAGTCTGAACGCAACGATAAAGCAGTGCGCGGACGACGAGCAAAAGGCAAAGGATCAGCTTCAAGCGCAATGGCCTCAATTTGTGCCGTCCGATAAGAAAATGTGCATGGAGTTGACGACTGACGACCCGTCGACCGCGCCCAGCTACGTCGAATTGCTGACGTGCCTTCATGGCCAACAGCTAGTCGAACGATACCGAAGGACTAGCAGGTAGGGAGCGTCGGCCCGTTCAAAAGCGCAATGAGCAGCAACCTGCAAACAAAAGGCATACAGGGTTTAATGCGGCGACCTGTCGTTGGGCTGCATGCCGTGGCACGTGTCGATCACGCGCAAAGGTAAAACACGGGAACGACAATTCATTTCGTCTGAGTCTGTTCGTTCCCAGGCAAATCATATCCATGCACCGAACAGCGCCGGCTTCGGCCGGTGATGCATTTACCAAGGAGCTCTCCGTTCGCGACCGGATATAGACTGAACGAAAGTTGTAAAAAAATGAAACACGAATCGTCAATTACTGCGGCCGCATCAGCGACGGCGGGCGAGGTCGAGAATGTCGATCCAAAGCGGTGGTGGGCGCTCGTGTGTTTGCTGGTCGGTTCTTTTCTGGCACTGCTCGACTTCTTTATCGTCATTATCGCGATGCCGTCGATCACGTCGGGACTGCAAGCCACGGCGGCGGATGCGCAGCTTATTATGTCCGGTTACGCCGTGGTCTATGCGGTTTTTCTTATCACCGGCGGACGGCTCGGCGATATTTATGGCCGCAAGTCTGTCTTCCTGATCGGCCTTGCCGGCTTCGCCGTTGCTTCGGCATTCTGCGGTCTAGCCTGGTCGCCATCCTCGCTCGTCGTAGCCCGTCTGTTTCAGGCCTTGGCCGCCGCGGCCATGGGCCCGCAGGCGTTGGCGTCGGTGCATGCCCTGTTTCCGCCGCGTGAGCGCGGACGGGCGCTTAGCGTTTACGGCATCACCCTCGGTCTGTCACAGGTCGTCGGCCAACTTTTAGGTGGCGCCCTCGTTGGCGCCGATATCGGCGGATTGAGTTGGCGTTTGATCTTTCTGATTAACGTACCGATCGTGGTTGTCGCGTTCGTTGCTACGCTGAGAGTGCTGCGAGAGACGCGCAGCGAACGGCGCCCGCGCCTGGACTGGGGCGGCGTCGTTTTGTCCTGCGCGGCCCTCACGGCGTTTGTACTGCCTCTGGTCGAAGGACGCGAGCGCGGTTGGCCGTTGTGGTCGATCGTCATGCTGCTGACAACACCGATTTTCGTCGAGTTGTTCCGGCGCTACGAAATCCGGCTGGCCGAGGCGGGCGGCGATCCGCTCATTTCCCTCGATATCTTTCAGCAGCGCGGCCTGACGCGCGGCCTGGGCGCTATCATGACGCTCTATGCCATTTCCACCTTCTTCCTGATCTATTCGATTTATCTCCAGAGCGGACTCGGCTTCACTGCCCTGCAGGCCGGGCTCGGGATCATTCCGTTCTCGATCGGTTTTGTGACGGGATCGATCTTCAGCCCGCTGTTCGGACGCTGGCTGGGAAGGGCGGCAACCTCACTCGGCTTTTGCCTCTCCGCGACCGGGGCCGTGGCGACCGCGGTGATCGCTCGTCATTTCCCCATCGGCATTATCCCGCCGTGGACGCTGCTGGGGCCGGCGGTAGCGATCATCGGGCTCGGAATGGGTGTATCCATGCCGACCATGATGCGGGCCATCGTCGAACGCGTGGAGCCGCGCCACGCCGGTCTGGTCGGCGGCATTGTCAATTCAACGTTGCAGGTAAGCGCAGCGGTCGGCATCGCCGTGCTTGGTGGCCTGTTTTATACCGTGATCGGCGCGCACGCCGTTCCGGCAACGGTGACGCGGGCTTTTTCCGTGACCCTTGTTGGGATTGCCATCTGCCATGTCGCCGGCGCTTTGCTCGCCGCCGGTTTGGGGCAAGCGCGCAAGCCCCGCGGACCGGTCGACGGATTGAAGATGAGTTAGCCGCCGTGGTGGCGCATTCGTTGCCGATGCCCGCGATTACTTATCGACGGCTTTACTGATCCAAGGCAATTTGTAGACTACGGGTTGGGTGGAGGTGTCGAGTTCGACAATGCGCGTTCTATGCACTCGATCAAGTCATTCATTTCGAATGGCTTTCTGAGCAAGCAAACTGCGCCGGCGGCCGCCGCCCGCATTTCCAGGTTGAGTTCCGTGTGGGCTGTCACCAGTACAACTGGTGTCTTGAACCCCCGGGCTATGAGCTCTTGCATGAGCTCCAGCCCGCTCATGCCGCTCATATGAATATCCGTGACTAGGCAATCGAACGATTTGCGTGCGATCCCATCAATATAGTCCTCCGCGGAGCAATATCCTTCGGCTCCATATCCGAGCGAGAACAGTGAATCCACCAGCGCCATCCGGAATGGCTCGTCATCGTCGATGACTGCGATTTCTCTAGGCACTCAGCATTCCTAGCCTGAATGGATCGATATGTTGGGCATGAAGACATTCGCACACTTACGTCGCGAAGGAATCATACGAGAGTGTTACGCCTCGCACGCGGTCTAGTTGTGAACTCACACGAGCGATTTACTGGTCCCTGCCATCCGACCCGCAAGTTCCCACCGGCGTTGCTCAATCCGTTGGCCGAGGACTAACTTGCTGTTATAATTCAGGATTCGGGTGAGCCACAGAAATGAAGAATTTCCGACCTATACCTTGGTGTGATCGCCGCCCACCTGCCGTTCTGTTAACATTTTCGTTAAGATGAGGGTTAGGCCTGAGGACATGCGGCTCGCCGCGAATGAGACACCACTTGTACACGTCGTTGACGACGATGCCTGCATGCGTAGCGCGTTGGAGAGTCTTTTTGATTCCGTGGGCTTGCAGAGCCAAACCTATGCGACGGCCGAGGAGTTTCTTTCCGCAAAGCGTACCGATCGGCCCGGTTGTATCGTTCTCGATGTCCGCTTGCCCGGCGTGAATGGTCTCGAGTTCCAGGGCCGCCTGGGTCAGATTGGAGTTGGAACGCCAGTGGTCATGATAACTGGCTTCGGAGACATTCCGATGTCGGTTCGTGCCATGAAGCACGGCGCGGTGGATTTCCTTCCTAAGCCATTTCGAGACCAGGATATGCTCGACGCCGTCATGGCGGCCATCGAGCGCGACCGACAACGTCGCGTCAGCGAACACGACGTTTTCCTGCTGAAGGAGCGTTTCGAAAAGCTTTCACCCCGCGAGCAAGAAGTGATGTGGCATGTCACCACGGGGAAAATGAATAAGCAGGTGGCAAGCGACCTCGGAATAAGCGAGATCACCGTCAAGATCCATCGTGGCGCGGCGATGCACAAAATGGGCGCGGAAACGTATGCCGAGTTGGTTCGAATGGCTGACGCGCTCAAGCCAGGTCGTGGGAAACTTAATCGATAAACTCGAGAGCAGTCGTTTGCGGTCTGGTTGTTTGCGCCAGTTTCAGCAGACACTCGATATCGCCACTTCGAGCCTTGGGAGTGGGGCCGGTGGTATCTGCCTTTTCGTCGAAACTATTTCCCGCTCGGCAGCATAACGGAAAAGACGGCCCCGCAGGGCTCGTTCGGCACCGCCCATAGCCTCCCGCCATGTGCATCTACGATCGAGCGGCAGATCGACAACCCCATTCCTAAACCGGCCGACTTGGTCGTATAGAAGGCCTCGAAGATGCGCGCGAGGTTCGTTAAAGGCAGCCCCGGACCCGAATCGCTAACCGCAACCAACACGCCGCCCGACTCAGCTTCGGTGGTCCTGATCAGCAACGTTCGGGATCCCTCGCTAACCTCGCTCATCGCTTCAATGGCGTTCATGATTAAGTTCAGGATCACCTGTTGCAATTGGATTCTGTCCGCCAAGATGTGCGGCAGCCCATCTGACAGTCGCATCTCCGCTGAAATGCCATGTTCCGTCAGCGCGACACGGGTTAGTCCCATAATCTCCAAAATTGCTTCGTTAATTTCCAAATTTTCCATGCGGGCCGGAGCCTTTTTGGAGAAATCACGGATCCGTCTCAGAATCTCAGCGGCTCTCTTCCCGTTCCCGATAATACGTTCAATCAACGGCGTGGCCTTCTCCAGATTGGGTGGCTCACGGGCGAGCCAGCGCACAGCGGTTTCGGCATTCGTAAGTAGGGCAGCCAGCGGCTGGTTGACTTCGTGGGCAATGGAGGCCGACAGCTCACCCATTGTTGCTACCCGGTTCGCGTGCGCCAGCTCCGCTTCGGCACGTTTTCGCTCGCTCTGATCGACGACGAACGCAACACCTTGATGCCGGAGTTCGCCGAAGGATGCTCCACCGACAAGCACGGGTACGTGGCTGCCGTCTTTTCGAAAAAATACCTCCTCGCTTGGTTTCCAGGTTCCGTTAGAGCTCAGCTCCGCCCAGAGCCTCAGCGCGGCACCGGACTTTTCGGGAGGGGCCAAGTCGCTAAAGCTTAGGCGACCCGAAGTGACGTCATCGCGATTATAGCCCACGAGGTTGAGGAACGCGTCGTTGGCTTCAATGATGCGACGGTCAATGTCAAAGACGCATACGCCGATGATATTGGAGTCGACAAGGCGCCGAACCTTCGCCTCTCGTTCCTGGAGATCGCTATAGAGACGGGTGTTCTCCAATGAAATTGCGGCCTGCGAGCCCACGAGCTCAAGGAGCCTCGCGCGCTTCGGTGTGAAGACGTGCGACGCCAGCGCGTTCTCCAGGTAAAGCAGTCCGACCAGCGTTCCCTGA
Organism: uncultured Alphaproteobacteria bacterium; assembly: GCA_963756215.1. Taxonomy (GTDB): domain Bacteria; phylum Pseudomonadota; class Alphaproteobacteria; order Rhizobiales; family Xanthobacteraceae; genus Bradyrhizobium. The sequence continues at coordinate 153,774 of CAVWMY010000014.1, forward strand.
CGAAGAAGTGGAAGACAAAGGATCGATCGCTGTTGGCGAAAACCAAAGTATGGATCTTCGGAGAAGAGATTTTGTTTGGCCGCGTCGTCAAGGATCACACACTCTCGCGTCCTCATGACGTAGCGGATGATCGCTTCGGAAGCCGCCCGACCGGCGGTAGCGCCGTGGTGCAGGACAACTCGCTCGCCATCGGCCAGTGCCTCAGCTTCAATGAGGTAGTCATCCTCGTGTGGCAGGATCAGCAAGCCACGATCGGCGCCCGCATTTTGCACGGCGATGGTCATGAGCCGCTCCGTCAAGCGGGACAGCACTATTTCGCTGGACAGCGCCTGTGACGCCTTTACGACGGCAGCGATGTCGAGTTCTTGATCCGGCGACATTGCCCCTTTCTTCTCGCCGCGCCGGTCGGTCATCTTCAGTTGAGGGTAGCGAGCCTCGAGTTGCCGGACTTTACCATCGGCCCCCCAACGCAAATAGCCGTCGCGGGCCCTTTCAAGAAGCAACCCGGCGATAACTTCAAAGCCGCGCGCGGCGTAGAAGCGCGCAGCCGTCTCGCACGCGAGCGCTTCATTGTGGACAAAGCCGTTGGCACGGGCCGAGCGGATGGCCGTTTCGTACAGGTGCTCGGCATCACGTTCGCGACGCTCCAGGCGGGCCAGCTCGGCGGCGACCAGCGCGGCCCGGTTCTCAAAATTCTCAGGGCAGCGTTCGGCCCAAATCTGGAGTTGCTGGTGGTGCGCCGTCAGGGCATCCCGATGGGCTGTCTGACGATCGGATTGAACGTCATCGACGGTGTCCAGTGATCCCGCCCGTGCGAGTGCGGCATAAAAATGGTACTCGGCGCGCTCGACTGGTGACGGACCGAAGAGCATTCCTTGCGCCTTGACTGCCGCGTCAAGCGCTGACGTATAATCTTGTACGACGACGCAGACCTGTAGTTTTCGGGTCCAGTATGCGTACGTAGGATTAGTCAGATTTGGGTCTGCTTCAAGGTACTTCTCGTAGTCGCCTTCGTCGACTTCTTTACCATCGAATAACCTGAGATCAGGTGGCCGGCCCATGAGCCTCCGAATCAAGTAAAGCTTGTTGAGGATGAGGGTAAACACGAAACTGGAGCCAGTCTTTCGCGCAACGTCGAGACCCTCTAGTGCGGCTCGTTCTACTTCGTCAAGAGGCTCACCGGAGGCGATCAAACTCTTGATAATGTGAGAGCGGCAATGACTAGCGTAGAGGACGTCGCCGATTTTATCGGCTTCATCGCAAGCTCGTAGAAGGAACGAGCGCCCCAATCGGAAGTGGTCCGTCAATGGACTAATTCCGCCCCCAATTCTCAGATAGAATTCGAGTCTTGAAAGCATCCAGGCCCCGCTTATCGACCAGATCGGCGCTGAGCTGGGCAAACCGCAGCGCCGTCGAGTGGTCTCCGAAGTCGGTAGCCAATGCCAGGGCCAACGAGATATAGCCCAGGCACGATGCATTGCTGTTGCCGTACTCGAGACTGAGGTTCACCATGCGCGCGATCAGCAGGTGGTTGAGGTTGTTGTCCGTGATGTTCCCGGACGGTACGAGCTTTGATAGAACGTTCATGGTCGCGAGCGTGCCGGCGTCGTTCATCAGAGGAAGGTCAATCAGCTCCTCGATCGGGCGGGTTTCAAGCTGCTGCCATAGCCGCTTGAACTCAACTCGGACGTCGTCATCCGTCGGATGGGGCGACCACTCGGTGCCAGCCCGCCGGAGATACTCAAGTACGACTTCGAGGGCGCGCGCCGACTGAGCGAGCATGATGTAAAGATCCACGCGCAGAGATGTGACGGCAGCTAGATCGACAACATTTCCCATGCGGCTCGCAAGCGCTGTCAACCGTTCCTCGGCGTTCCCCAGATCGCCGGTCAAGAACTCGCACTCGGCACGGTAAAACTCGAGTTCGAAAGTGAGCTGGTACTGTCGCTCCCAACTATTTTCCGACAACAACGCGCGGCCGCCAGCAAGATAAATCCGCGCTGATGAATACGCGGCCGCGTTTTTGGCGCGCTTGCCCGCGATCAGATTGAGCCGTGCCAATTGCTCTCGCTCATCTGGCGAAATGATCAGCGCCGCGCTTCGGTTAAATTGGCTCACGATCTCGAAAATGAACTCTTCGCGCTTTTCGGGCGGCGTATGCGCCAGGAACAGCCGGCCGATCCGTAGGTGGGCTTGCGCACGCGCGTCTTCTGGGATCAGCGAATAGGCCGCCTCTTGGATGCGATCGTGTTGGAAAGTATAGGAGTCCTTCGTGCGGAGCACGAGCCCGGCTCTAGCGGCCTCCCAGAGTCTCTCATGGAGATCTTCCGGCGATGTCTCGCAGACCGCGCCGAGTAGCGCGAGTTCCGCACCGGAACCAACGCAGGCAAGTTGACGAAGGACGGACTGGGTTTCCATCGGAAGACGACCGAGTTTAGCCACCATGAGATCGACGACGTTGTCGGTGTAGCGCTTGGCGTGGATGCAATGGAGTTCCCAGGTCCATCGCGCATTTGCATGATCAAAGACGAGCAGGGCCTCGTCCGCGAGCACAGAGAGAAACTGAATCGCAAAAAATGGATTGCCGCCGGTCTTCTCGTGCACCAGCTGCACCAGCGGGTTCGCAAGCTTCCTCTCGCAGCGCAGGGAATCCGAGATCAACTGTCCGAAGTCGTCAACGGTCAAAGGCGTTAGTACAATATCTTGTACCGGTGCGCCCGCGCGACGGATCGCATCAAGCTTGTGCAAGAGTGGGTGCGGGTGGGTGACCTCGTTGTCTCGATAGGTGCCGATTAGCAGCAGATGCCGAACGTCCGGTTGCGTTAGAATATCGTCGAGCAGATCGAGGGTCGCGGCATCGAGCCATTGCAAGTCGTCGAGGAAGAGCGCCAGAGGGTGCTCTGGACCCGCAAAGACGGCGATAAATCGCCGCAGCACGGTTCGGAAACGGCGCTGCGCATCTTGCGGTGACAGATCGCTGACCGGTGGCTGCGCACCGACAACGAGTGCCAGTTCGGGGATGAGGTCCACGATCAGCTGCCCGTTTGCGCCCAGCGCCTCGCGAAACTTCGCCTGCCAGGCTTGGAGGTCCGCTTCGCTCTTGCTCAGGATTTGCCGGACAAGACTTTGAAAGGCTTGCGCCACTGTGGCATAAGGAATATCCCGCTGGTATTGATCAAATTTGCCGACGGCAAAGAGTCCGCGCGGGGGAACGAGGACCTTGTGTAGTTCATTCACTACAGAGGACTTGCCGATTCCCGAATATCCGGAGACGAGAACCAGTTCGGGAATGCCTGTGGCAACGACCCGGTCGAACGAGCCAAGCAGGGCGGCAACTTCGTGGGAGCGGCCGTATAGCCTCTCGGGGATCAGGAGCCGAGCCGTCAGGTCGTGCCGGGCCAGCGGAAACTCTTCGATGCGGCCCCGCATCTGCCATTCTGCGTAGCACAGTCGAAGATCGTGCTCGACGCCTGTGGCCATCTGATAGCGCTCCTCGGCCGTCTTGGCGAGCAGCTTCATGACAAGCTGGGAAATCGGCGCTGGGATCATCTCTGACCGCTGGCGCGGCGGTATCGGCGTTTTGGCGATGTGGCAGTGGACCCATTCCATGGGGTCGTGGGCGTTGAAGGGCAGCTCGCCCGTCAACATCTGATAGAAAGTGACGCCTAAAGAGTATAGATCGCTCCGGGAATCGACCGAGCGGTTCATCCGCCCGGTCTGTTCCGGTGCCATGTATGGAAGCGTGCCCGCGATGAATTCGGGCGGCGCCGCCACCTGGTGCTCTCGCGGAAGGCGTGATGCGATTCCGAATCCGGTAAGTCGCACCTCACCATTCGTCTTGTTCACCAGAATGTTGGAAGGCTTGATGTCCTTGTGAATCAAGCCGTGCTCATGAGCCTTGCCAAGTGCCGCGGCAACCCCGACTGCGATGCGCAGGAATTGTTCCATTGCCATTGGAGCGCCTAGCAGTCCGCTGAGCAACTGGCCGCCGGGATCTGCGAGCACCAGAATGTTTTGCCCGCTATCCCGCACTAGTTCGAGCGGCTTCACGGCCCAAGCGCTGTCAAGCTCATCCCTGATGGAATATTCGCGGGCAAGCCGACCGAGGGTGGCAGATGCGGGATGGTCCGAGGACGGAAGTGCGATCAGCACCTCCTTACGTTCGCCTTCTGGGCCGTCACGCCACCCTCGGCCGAAGAGGACCCCTTCATCCTCCGACAAAATCTCAAAATTATCCATTGCATTGGCTGTCAACTTGGAAAATGGCTTCACTCGCAAGCCTTTCCGTTGAACCGGCGACACCCGCCGGGTGTAAAAGCTCGTGGAAGCGGTGCGACGATTTAAGGGTACCTTCAGATCCGGCCAAACGTGTCTTCCAGCGAGCACCAAGTCGTTTTTTGACCTCTGTGCGATGCGCCACGACAGCTGTTTTTACTTCGTTAGATCTCGCTAAGAAAACGGCTCCGCGCGCCAAGCATGGGATTATTCTGCCACAGGAGAAGAGGAAAGGCTGCAAAATTTCGGCAGCTATACGTTGGTCTGATCCGAATAGTCCAAAGTAAGGTGGTCAAGGGTGAAAAGAGCGCTACCATAAATAGATCTATCACGAGGAAGTCTCGAACGATGATTGCATCCGTTCGTTGCAGAAAGACGCCTTGGAGGTTTTTGGTTTTATCCGCGATCGAGTGAATAAATTGAGGAATCGGAAGCGTAGTTGGGAATCATGCGCTGTCGTTATCTTAATTCGGAGGCGGAGGGATATGACATGGTGCGGGTCCGCTCTTTTTGGCTGGCATCCATCGCTCTTGCAGTAGCGCTCATCGTGCGTCCTTGCGCGGCCCAGAAGAAATATGACCCCGGGGCGTCCGACACCGAAATCAAGATCGGCAATATCATGCCCTATAGCGGCCCACAGTCGATCTATGCGCAGGTCGGCCGGACAGAAGCCGCTTATTTTAAGATGATCAACGATCGCGGCGGCATCAAGGGCCGAAGAATCGATTTTATCAGTTATGACGACGCGTGGAGCCCGCCGAAGACTGTGGAGCAAGCGCGCAAGCTAGTCGAAAGCGACGAGGTGCTGTTCATCGTCGGGAGCGCGGGCACCCAAACCAACGCCGCAATCCAAAAATACATGAACCAGAAGAAAGTCCCGCACCTTTTTGTCGCGAGCGGCGGGAGCAGGTTCGGTGACTACGAGGCGTTTCCTTGGACCATCGGCTGGCCGCCGACCTACCAAACCGAAGGGCGCATCTACGCGAGATACATTCTGGATAATCTGCCGCAGGGCAAAATCGCGATTCTCTATCAAAACGACAATTCCGGTCGCGACTATTTGAAAGGTCTGAAAGACGGGCTCGGCGAAGACGCAGCCAGGCGAATGATCGTAGCCGAAATCTCCTATGATCTGAGCGAGCCGACAGTGGACTCGAAGGTGGTGGCTCTCAAGACCTCAGGAGCCGATATCTTCTTCGACGAAGCCTCACCGAAGTTCGCCGCCCAAGCCATCAAGAAAGCCGCGGAGATCGGTTGGAAGCCCACCCTCATCCTGGCGAGCATCTCAAATTCGGTTGGCTCGGTACTCAAGCCCGCCGGCCTGGAAAATTCCAAGGGCATCATTTCTTCGAACTACCTTAAGGATCCAACCGACCCAACCTGGAAAGACGACCCAGCCATAAAGGAATGGTCCGCCTTCATCGACCAATATTTCCCGGAGGGCGATAAAAGTTCGATCTTCACCGTTTACGGTTATGCAACCGCGAAAACATTGGTGCAGGTACTGGAGCAGTGCGGTGATGACTTGACCCGCGCCAACATCATGAAGCAGGCAGCCAATTTGAAGCATTTTGAGCTTGGTACGCTGCTGCCAGGCATCAGCATTAATACCGGTCCAACCGACTATTATCTGATAGAGCAAATGCAGCTTTCTCGCTTCAATGGCGAGTACAACGAGTTGTTTGGTGCGCCAATCTCAGGCGAAATAGGCACGCAATAGCAGTTTTGGATTACCCAGAACTCTCCAAGCAGCTGAAATCTTCGCCGGTAGGAATCGCCAATTCTGAAACCGGTCGGCCGTCTTTATGGCAACCGATCACACTCCGGCTCAATTTTGCATCACGTTACCTGCGCGGTGGCAGGCTGCATTTTGCGCGCTAGCAAGCCGACGGGCCAGGCCCGCCGATCGGGGGAGCAGCTTTCTAGGCGCGCCCCCGCGGTTGATGAACCGATGACTGTTGCGCCAGCGCGCCCAGGCGAAAACGATAATCCCAGCGCCGTGGCCAGTGATTCCGTTTTTCACCCGTGCCTGTAATTCAGTGCGCGCATTGCACTCGAGTTGCCCGTTGTGAAGCCGGCTGGTCGAGCCACTCCCTGCGATCCCTTGGTGCCAACGTCGGTTCACCAATGGCTGCTCAAAATGATTCATCATCAGCGCCCGTTCAAATCGCTCGGCTGAACTGACGCAATCCGTAGGGACACCTTTATACGTTTGTATAGCCGTTTCTCATTTTTCTAACGCTTCGATCGCACCAACGTACGATTGCTGGCGGGTAAGTGATATTTTTAGTTAGCTTGCACAGAACCAGCGTTCCGGCGGATACGGACTTACCAAATTCGGCGGCGGCGCCGCGGCAAAATATGAATCGTGCGACTTTTTGCGAGAAGTCGATCGCGTTTAGTCGGGGCCGCGTCAATATGTCTTCCGCGGTAAAGTTGATCTGGTCACGCGTTGTTTTTGCTCGGACTCGCACGCATGGATTAGCTCGCGTGCCGTTGCGGAGAGCGCGGGCGTAAAAATGATGCTCAACGGATTGAGTCACGATGGGTTTGGAGTGCTTCATGAGCTTGATTGAAACGAGAGAGTGCGACAGCATCACAGCGATCGGAAGATCGTCAGAAGAGCGATTTAGTGTGGCACGAAATATTCTACATCAGCTGGATACAAACGTTGTTGTTGCGCAGACATCACCTCAAAAACTCAACATTTGTAGGTCGTTGAGGATAAACCAGGATCAGTTAATTGTAACTCACATGCACAGAAGAAACGCAGGCCATGGGATGACCGATCGTCAGGCGCGGGCGGATGCATACGCAGCTTGTGTTCATCTGGATGAATTTGTTTCTTATGATCTATGGTGCGATGAGCGCCACGAATCATCGCACGCACTTGGCGAGGGAGCGATACATATCAACGACATGCGGCGCCTTTGGCGTGCCGATATACGAAGTTCATTTCATGTGGTCAATTTCTACATAACCCAGGCTGCTCTCGATGAGGTCTCGGCGGAGTACGGTTGTTCGGGTACAATGGAATTGCGATGTCCGATGAGCAATGCGTTTGTCGATAATGTAGTTAAGAATATGGCGCTTGCTTTGCTTCCTGCCATCGCGCATCCCGACGAGGCAAGTAAACTATTCCTAGAATACGCCGCGCGCGCAGTGACAGTACACTTGGCCAATACATATGGTTCGCTTCGATTTCAGCCGACGAGTGGCAGGGGAGGAGGTCTAGCACCTTGGCAAGAAAGACGCGCGAAGGATTTGTTGTGCGCCAATTTGTCAGGAAACCTCGGTTTGGTCGATTTGGCGGACGCATGCAGGCTGTCGGTCAGCCATTTCAGTCAAGCGTTTAAACAAACGGTCGGCTGCCCCCCTCATCGATGGTTGATTGGCCAAAGAGTCGAACGGGCAAAGCGGCTTTTGTTAAATACTGATCAGTCGCTGAGTGAGATGGCGCTGGCCCTGGGCTTTTCCGATCAGAGTCATTTTACTCGCGTCTTCTCGCGATGGGTCAGCACAAGTCCAGCTGCATGGAGGCGCGCCCAGGAAAGATGAACGCTCATCTTCCGAGAAGACCCTGCGGAGCACCCGTGGGCGGATGATAGGTAACGGCGACGCTATCGCCGAAGCTCACGAGCGCCAAGGTAGGATCTTCCTGGTGAGACACCTATGATGTTAGCAAAATGACGTTCAACGAAACTGCGCAGTTCGACAATGACTTCACACCTCCCGGTGCGAACACACAAAACTCCGTCGGATCGAAACCGTTTTCCGCCCAGGACGTCCGGAAGCTGGCGGTGGCTCCGGTCTTTCAATTCAAGGACAGCAACGGCCATGTCGCTCATCTGTCGATCGCCTGCCGGTGATGCTTGCGGGTTTCTTCTTTGTTCAGAACCGCGGCAATGCCCGTGACAATGTAGCGTGGGAGTCTCACGGCCTCTTTTTGGCGTCCTTAGAGGTTGGCTGCCTTGGCCTCGCATTCCCCGGCCAATTCTAACCGAGCAATTGTCAGTTGGTCATTGATCGACCTGGCAATCCGTCTAAATCGCTCGGCCTGCCAGGAGGCGGCTCGTTTCATCTCTCATAAAGTCACAATAGCTGCGACCAAGCTTCGTTCACTTGTTTAACGGGCGGCTGCAGTCTGGCGCCCAAGGCGTGGCACGTTTTCAAGTTGCCGGGCTTTCCATAAAGACTCTTCCTTCTCGGGGCCGTGAGGAAGTTCTTTTGCTTCGTCCGTCTGCTTCCTGGTTCACTGCGGTACTCTCGATCAGGCGCAAGCAATCGGGCTCGCAGTCACCAATTCAGAGCCGAAAGCGGTACGGTGATGGCCCAGCTTAGCACTGCGATTGCGCCGGACGTGCAACTCTAAATCCGACTAGGCGACTTCGAAGTAGAAGATGGTGCATCTGCCTCGGGCTTCGCGGTGAGCGAATGATCGCTCCTGGCGCAAAGTGGTGGCCACTATCCGACAAAGATAGACGTTCAGAATGTGGTGTCAGCAAGCTTAAGAAAGCAATTATGCCCGCGGCCGCTTATCTATCTCAGCGCCTGACCGGTGAATCGGGCGGGTTTAGAGACGCGCCCGGGTTTCGTTTCGCGAGGTCAGAGGTTCGTTAGCGGGAGCTTGCCATGCTCTGTTTGAGATGCTGGAGGAAGGCGATCGTGGCGGGTGATTCCGGACGATCGCGGCGGGTGACAATTCCATAAGCTCCCATGATCGGCGGAAGGTCGATCGGTATTCGGCGCAAGAGTCCGTGCCTGACGTTGAAATTGGTGACGTCGGCCGGCATCACGGCCAACATGTCGCTTTCCTGAAGCAAGGCGATCATGGTCATCATCGATGAGGTTTCCACCACATCGCTGGGCTGGCCGGGGCCGATTTCGACGAACACCGGCTGCAGCACCTTGCGCATCGGGCTGCCGACGGGCAGCAGCGTCCAGGGCCAAGGCGCTAGATCCTGAAGGCTTACTGAGGCGGCCGATGCAAGCGGATGGTCGACCCGCGACACAATGTGGAGCGGTTCGCCGATCAGTTCCTCGTAGTTGAACTCGGGTCGGTCGGCGAGCACCAGCGGTCGCGCCAGCAGAACGTCAAGTTCGCCCATGGTGAGCGCCGGGACCAGCGCATCGCTGGTGCCGACATCGATAGAGACGAACAGCCGCGGGTGCTGGCGCTTCAGCCTCGCCACCGCTCGCGCCAGCAGGAACGGGATGGCGCTGATGACGGCACCGATCCTGATCTGGCCGGTGGCGCCGGAGGAGAGCGCCTCGAGTTCGAGCCGCGTCCGGTCGAGGTCGGCCAGAACCAGGCGGGCGTGGCGGATCATCACGCCGCCGTAGTTGGTTGGCTGCATGCCGCGACGGCCTCGGTCGAACAACGGAAGCCCGATATTGCGCTCGAGATCCTGCAGCAGCTTGGTCGCGGTCGGCTGAGTCATATTGAGCATGGCCGCCGCTTTGCGCAGGCTCTTCGCCTGATGCAGCGCGATCAACAGCAGCAGCTGCCGACTCTTCAGGCGGCGGAGAATGCTGACGCCATCACCGGCTAGGGGTCGATCGAGATCGGGGAGTTCCACGGATTTGCGTCTCGAGTGATATCCAATTGGATATCACTATATCCAAACACGTTATTATTCAGGAATACTTTCTTTCGGTATGGTCCGCCACATAAGGGCTGACGGCATGTATCGCCAGCCAGGGGGAGCAAACGTCCGACGCCGTCTCCCATCGCAGCCAGATCGAGCCGATCAAGGACCGCGGGTCAAAGGGAACGCCATGACGGATCAGGTACACGCAGGAATCGGGGCTCAAGGACTGGCGGCGCAAAAGGCCAGCACGGTCCGCTGGCGGATTTTCGGCATCGTTTTCGCGCTCGTCGTCATCAATCTCATCGACCGCGTGACGCTCTCTATCGCCATGCCGACGATCTCGAAAGAATTCTCGCTCGAACCGGCCATGCAGGGCGTCATCCTCAGTGCCTTCTTCTGGAGCTATGCGCTGCTGCAAATTCCCGGCGGCTGGCTGATCGACCGCTTCGGGCCCCGCGCCCTGATCACCGGTGCCACGGTCGGCTGGGGCTTCTTCCAGGCCATCGCGGGCATCGCCACCGGCGGCATCTCGCTGCTGGTCAGCCGCGTTGGTCTTGGTGCGGCCGAGGCCCCGCTGTTCCCAGCCGGTGCCAAACTCAATTCGATCTGGCTGTCGTCCAAGGAGCGCGCGCGAGGCGCGGTGCTGGTCGACAGCGGCGCACCGCTCGGGGCGGCGTTCGGCGGCGTCATCATCTCCTGGCTGATCCTTTCGCTCGGCTCGTGGCGCACCGCGTTCGTGATTGCCGGTCTCGTGACCATGCTGCTCGGTGTGCTTGCCTGGTGGTACCTACGCGACGAACCCGCCGCTCATCCCGGCGTCAACCCAGGCGAGCTATCGCTGATCAAGGCGGCTGCGTCGGCTTCGCAGGCGGCCCAGGGCGACACCCCGCGCAGCATCGCGCCGCGTTCGCTCGCAGCCATCTTGGTCGGCCGTATGAGCTGGGCCATGATCAATTTCGGCCTGCTCACCTGGGGTCCGAGCTATCTGGCGCAAGCGCGCGGCTTCGACCTGAAGCAGATGGGTGGCGCCACCTTCGTGATCTTCCTCTCCGGCATGTTCGGATCACTCACCAGCGGGTTCCTGGTCGACAAGCTACAGGAGCGCGGCATGCGGCGCGGTACTGTCTACAAGGCGGCGCTGGGCGTTACCGGAATCGGCGTGATGCTGTCGTTCCTGCTGTTGCCGCAGATTGCAGACCCGGTCGGCGCGGTGGCCTTGCTGTCCTGTACGCTGTTCCTGCTCTACTTCGGCAGCCTGTACTGGAGTTTCCCGGCGATTCTCGCATCGAAGGAGAAGGTCGGAATCGTGGGCGGCGCGATGAATTTCGCCGGCAGCGCCAGCGGCATCGCCATTCCGATCATCACCGGGCTGATCCTGCAGGTGACCGGCGCCTATCTGATGGTGCTCTACTTCTTCGCCGGCTGTGCGGCGCTCTACGTGATCGGCTCGATGCTGATCGACTTCAGCAACGCCGAGGCACGCTGACAGGGGAACGGAATGTCACAGCTTTGGAACGGGCCAGTCGTCGATGCCCACCAGCATTTCTGGGATCCGGTTGCGAACAACCATCCTTGGCTGAAGCCCGGTCGCAACATTCCGTTCCGTTACGGTGATTATTCGGCGATCAAGCGGCGCTATCTGCCTGATGACTATCTGGCGGATGCCACCGGCCACCGGGTCAGCGAGACGGTCTACGTTGAAACCGAATGGGACCCCGAGGCCCCGATCGACGAAACCCGCTATGCGACGGGACTGTCGGAACGGTTCGGCCTTCCCAACGCCATCGTCGCTCAGGCCTGGCTCGATCGTAGCGATGCAGCATCGGTGATTGCGGGGCAGGCGGCGTTTCCGCTGGTGCGCAGTGTCCGCCACAAGCCCGGTGGACCCGCGACGCCCGACGCCGTCGGGCGGGAGCGGTCGCTGATGTCGGATGATACATGGCGCCGTGGCTATGCGCTGCTCGAGCGTCACGGCCTGCACTTCGACCTCCAGACGGCGTGGTGGAACCTCGACGAAGCGGTGCAACTGGCGCGCGACTTCCCGCGTACGCTGATCGTGCTCAACCACGCCGGGTTGCCGTCGGACCGCAGCAGCGCCGGCCTCGCGGGCTGGCGTGCAGCGATGGCGCGATTTGCGGCCGAATCCAATGTACGGGTCAAGATTTCCGGGCTGGGGCAGCCCGATCGACGTTGGTCGGCAGACGGCAATCGCTGGATCGTCGAAGAAATCGTCGCAATGTTCGGCGCCGAGCGGACGATGTTCGCAAGCAACTTTCCGGTCGACAGCCTGTGCGGGTCGTTCGATACGATCTTTTCCGGCTTCAAGCAGATTGCCGCCCGCTATCCCGAGGTCGACCAGCGGCGCCTGTTCTGCGACACCGCGCGCAGCGTCTACCAGACATCGCGGCTTCGCAGCACGGTCGCTGCGCAATGACCCGTTCACCCGCCTTCCGGCCACTGACCACAATCCGAAGAGGTTCCTGAAATGATCGCGTCCCCTGGTTTCCCGACACGCCGCCCACGGATCGCCTTCGCCATCGGCTGCCCGGCCGGAGTGGCTCCGGAACTCACCGCGCGCATGCTCGCCGACCCAGAGGTCACGACGGTCGCGCAGATCATCGCCATTGGTGATCGCCGCGTCCTCGACAAGGGCGCCAGGATCGCTGGCGTCACCCTCGACCTTCCGGAGATCGCACCCGGAGCCGGCGTGCCGGCCAACCTCGATCGACCGGTGTTCGTGGATCTGAAGAATCTCGATCCTACAACGATCCCGGTTGGAGCCTTGTCGGTGCCGGCCGGCAAGAGCGCTATCGCCAACTTCAAGCATGCGATCTCGCTTGCCGCAAACGGCGAAGCCGATGTCGTGGCTTTCACGCCGTTCAACAAGGCGTCGATGCGTCTCGGCCATCCAGCCTACGAGGACGAGATCGTGTTCTTGACCGAAATGCTTAACTTCAAGGGCACCGCCAGCGAATTCAACGTGCTGCCAACGATCTGGAACGCCCGCGTCACGTCGCACGTGCCGATTTCCGGCGTGGCGGACCTCATCACCTTCGAGAACGTGCTGCGCGGACTGCGCCTGACCGATCAGGCGATGCGTGAAGGCGGATATGCGGCACCGCGCATCGCGGTCGCCGGGCTCAATCCCCATGCCGGAGACGGCGGCAATTTCGGGCGCGAGGAAATCGACGTCATCGAACCTGCGGTGGTTGCGGCGCGGCGCGAGGGCATTGTCTGCCATGGCCCGCTGCCGTCCGACACCGTGTTCGTGCGCGCCCGCAAGGGCGAGTTCGATGCGGTGCTGACCATGTATCACGACCAGGGGCAGGTGGCGATGAAGCTGATCGGGTTCGACGAGGGCATCACGCTGCTCGGCGGATTTCCGTTTCCGCTGCTTACGGCGGCGCACGGCTCCGCCTACGACATCGCAGGCAAGGGCATTGCCAACCCGGGCGCGATCCGGGCTGCGCTGTTGCTGGCGGCAAAAATGGGGGCACGGCGCATCAGCGCCAAAGCCGCGGCATGACGGGGCGCTATCTTTCTTCTGGCCGAAATGGCCTGGTCTCGAGACTGATGGCGCTTGCGATCGCGCGTTTCAAGCGCGATCAATTCCGGCGCGATTGAGTGCGGCAAAAGATCGAAGACGATGTGCACGGTGAGTGCAGGCCGGAACCAAGACGACATGCCATTCGCGATGCTCGATCGGGAGCGCTCTCGTCGCGGGCCCGAGGTTGCCGTTTCTCGACGAGCCAACGGAGGGGCTCGCCCCCCTCATCGTCGATCGCCTGCTTGAGATTCTGGGTGAGTTAACGGCAGTAGGCCTGTCCATGCTCCTCGTTGAGCAGAATCCTGGCGGTCTGGCATCCGCCATTGCCGACAAATTCGCGAACCTTGATGGCGGCGGGATTGTCTGGGAGGGCGACGGTTGTGCACTCAAGTCCGCAGAGGACGTGCGCGCCCGTCATCTCACACTGGAACACGCCTAACTGGTACCCGCGTGGAAGTCCGCGGTCGACCGGCATCTCGTCGGCCGCGTGCCCCGAGATCGCACTAATTTTGAATTGGTGGTCTCGAGCAGATCCCATCGATGATGCCGCTAGCGTCCCATCCGATTATTTCCCAATCGACATCGGCACATTTGCTTGGTACAAAGCGAACATTCGAGGTAGCTATAAGTATTTGATTTTGCTTGTGTTAAATGGGATGAGGGACAACCCGCCCCTGGGCACCATTCCGCCACTAAGTCTCTGTTTTTCCAGAAGATCCAAATCAAATCCCGAGCGTGCCCCGGTTTCCTGATCGCGACGATCATCGCGCCAATGGAAGCCCTGCGCCGAGCCGATGCCGACAAGGACTATCCGGACTTCGGTTGAAGCAGAAAATGCATGAACACCATTCGCCTGCCGGAGGCGGTCTCGAAGCCGAGGATCCGCGGTCGTTCTTGCTGTGACTCGCGCGCCAATCATGGGTAGTCGAACTTCTGCGCTTGTTCGCTATTGTGAACGCGCTCGGCGGCGCGACCAAGCGCGGCCTGCTGCTCGTTGATTGGGGCGGGCTTTTTTGTGGCGATGTGACGCGTGGAAAGCCGGGAAAAATCGAGGTCTTATTCCGAACCTGATTTCGCCTCCCGCGTTGGATCACGCAAAAATATGAGTCCGGCCGAGATATTCTGCTCGAGGGAATATCGCGAGCAGCCGGACGTGAAAGGCAGACAACACGGCGCCGATCGATCGTTCGGACGGCGCGCAAGCCCGCCGAAAGGACATGCCATGGCCAAGAACACGATTTGCGTGTGGTATGACAAGGACGCGGAAGCCGCCGCGCGCTTCTACGCCGAAACCTTTCCCGACAGCGCCGTGAGTGCCGTGCATCGCGCGCCCAGCGATTACCCATCCGGCAAGAAGGGGGATGTGCTGACGGTGGAATTCACCGTCGCCGGGGTTGCCTGCATCGGCCTCAACGGCGGTCCCGCTTTCAGGCACACCGAAGCCTTTTCCTTTCAGATCGCCACCGATGATCAGCAGGAGACCGACCGCTACTGGAACGCCATCGTCGGCAATGGAGGTCAGGAGAGCGCGTGCGGCTGGTGCAAGGACAAGTGGGGCATCTCCTGGCAAATCACGCCGCGCGTGTTGACCGAGGCGATGGCGGCCGGCGGCGATGAGGCCAGGCGCGCATTCGAGGCCATGATGGGCATGAGAAAAATCGACGTCGCCGCGATCAAAGCCGCGCGGCGCGGCTGATTACGTCGGTATTGCTCCGCCATTCGACTCTATAGTTCGCCGTGGCTCGGCGCGCTCAGCCGCTGCAGGAAACCCGTCAGGTTATCGGTGACGTGATCGACGTGGGGGGCATCCCGGCCTTCCAACTCCCAGTCCTCGCGCACGACTTCCTTGGTGCCGTCGGGGACCACCAGCACCGTCGTCATGCCGAGCTGATGCGGCACGACGAGGTTGCGCGCGAGGTCTTCGAACATCGCCGATGCCAGCGGATCGACGCCGTGAAGCCTGAGGAATTTCTGGTAGGTCTGCGGCGCGGGCTTCGGCTCGAGCTCGGCGGCGACGATGTCGAATACCGCCTCGAAATGCCCGCCTATGCCGAGCCTTTGGAGCACCGTGTCCGCATGGTCGGTCGAGCCGTTGGTCAGGATCAGTTTGCGGCCGGGCAGTTTGGCGATCGCCGCGCCCATCGCCGGGTTCGGCTGCAGCGGCGAATGATCGATCTCATGCACATAGGCGAGAAAGTCATCGGCGCTGATGCCGTGCTCGGTCATCATGCCGCGCATGGTGGTGCCGTAGCGGCGATAATAGTCCTTCTGGATTCGGCGCGCTTCCTCCGCCGACACCTTGAGATGGTTGCCGACGAACTCGCCGATCCGCGCGTCGACCTGCTGCCACAGATTGACGTGGTGCGGATAGAGCGTGTTGTCGAGGTCGAACACCCAGGTGGTGACGCGGGTGAAGGGGCGGGCTGTTTTTGTCATCAGTTTCTCAATTTGTCGTCCCCGCGTCAGCCGGGGGGACGATTGCAAAGGATGTTACCTATCAGGGCATCGCGAAGCGCAGCGTTTTACCGCCGCTACTCATATCGACGGGGACAAAGCCCGTGGTGGCGAGGCCGCGGCCACCGCAATCGCCCTGTTCGTTGATCTCGAATTTACTCTCGCGGGTGCAGAGCCTGGTCGTGCCGCCCCAGTTCAGCGGCTTGTCCTTGATCTTGATGGTCCGGTTGTCGGCATCGACCGCCTCGGCGAAGCTGAAGATCTGCCTGACCTGGCCGGCTACATCCGGATGCTGGCATTTGCCGGGCTCGATCCGATACCAGCCGCGGCTGATCACGGTCTTGCCGTCGTCGGTGGCCACCGCGGCCATCACCTGGTGCGGGGTGTCGTTACACCAGGTCAAGCCGGTGGTGGACGGCGTTTGCACCGCATCGATCATGGTCGCGAAAAAATTCGGTGTCTGCACGACGTCAGGCGTCAGGCCACGGCTTTTCAGGAACGCCGCCAGCGCGGCCTGCGTCTTCGGACCATCGACACCGTCGATCGGGGCTGCATCATAACCGGCGATCAGGAGCAGCCGCTGAATGCCCGCCAGCCGCGCTTCATCGTCGTCATATTCGCTGTCCTCGGCGAGATAGGCCACCAGATTGCCGTCCTCGGTCGCGGTCGGGACGATCTGGGTGAAAGCCGCCGGGGTCTGCCCGGCGCGGCACTGTCGCGCCGCGGCAATCACGAAATTGTCTTGCGCGACGCAAAGCGTATCATTGCCGTTTTGCGGAATCGGCGAGGCGCCGTAAACACCAAGCGCGCGGGCGTTCAGCAGGATACGATCGGCAGTCAGCGTGCCCTGGACGACGACGCGGCACGCTGCAGGGTCGATGCGAAACCAGCCCCGCGTCGCGGTCGCCGCCTTGTCGTCGATGCCGATCGCAGCCTCGACCACATAGCTCATGCGGTTGCAGAGTTTCAGGTCGGCGCGCGCGGGGACGACCGCAACGAGTAACCCGACGGCCGGAATCAACCCGGCCAGGATGGTCCTCGATTGCTTGGCCCCGCGCGTCATCACTTATGGATCAGCGTTCCCGTGCCTTGGTTGGTGAACAGTTCGAGCAAAACCGCGTGCGGCGTCTTGCCGTCGATGATGACCACGCCCCGCACGCCCTGCTCGAGCGCGTAGATGCAGGTTTCGACCTTTGGAATCATGCCGCCGGATATGGTGCCGTCGGCGATCAGCTTGCGCGCTTCGGTCACCGACAGTTCCGGGATCAGCTTCTTCGACTTGTCGAGCACGCCGGGAACGTCGGTCAGCAGCAACAGCCGCTTGGCCTTCAGCGCGCCGGCGACCGCGCCGGCAAAAGTGTCGGCGTTGACGTTGAACGTCAGTCCTTCCTTCGACGTCGCCAGCGGTGCCAGCACCGGGATCAGCTCATAGCCGATCAGCTGGTTCAACAGCGTCAGGTCGACCTTCTCGGGTTCGCCGACGAAGCCGAGATCCACCACTTTTTCGATGTTCGAATCCGGATCGACCATGGTGCGCGTCACCTTCGACGCGGTCACCATGTTGCCGTCCTTACCGCACAACCCGACGGCCTTGCCGCCGGCCTCGTTGATGTAGCCGACGAGGTGCTTGTTGATCGAACCCGCCAGTACCATCTCGACGATCTCGATGGTCGCAGCGTCCGTGATGCGCAGGCCGGCGGCGAATTCCGATTCGATGCCCAGCCGCTTCAGCATGGTGGCGATCTGCGGGCCCCCGCCATGTACCACCACCGGGTTGATGGCGGTCTGCTCGAGCAGAACGATGTCGCGCGCAAATGCCTTGGCCAGGTGCTCGTCGCCCATGGCATGGCCGCCGTATTTGATGACGATGGTTTCCTCGTCATACTCCTGCATATGCGGGAGCGCCTCGGACAGGATACGGGCCTGATCGAGCGGACTGATGAATGGCGCGTCGGTCATGAAGCGGATCTCGCGGGTGGAGGGTGGGCGGGTTCTATCCGATTGGCCGGTCAGGCGTAAAGCATTGGACTGGTTTCCTGGCCTTCCTACAAGCGTAAGAAGATCGCTCTTCCGGTCAACTGCGTTGCGGCCATGCTGCGGCCGCCGCCAACGCCAACCAGCTCACGATCAACAGCGTTCCTCCGGTGGGTGCGGCCAACGGAAACAGGCCGTGGCCGGCATATTGCCGCAACGTCAGGTCGCCGGCGAACAGCATGGCCGCGACGATAAAGCCGAAAGCCGCGGTTAGCCCCATCCTGGGATTGACGACGCCGCGCTCCGTCAACGCAACGATGGCAAGCACCGCGGCCGCGTGAAACAGCAGCATCGACGACGCTGAAGCCAGTCGCGTGGCTTCGGCCAGGTGCGCCGCTCCGGCGGCCAGCATGACGCCGGCAGCACCCATGACTCCGGCCAGGATGACGATGATGCGGAACAGCGGGAAGGCCTTCATCGGCTGCGTTCATCGAGCAGGCGGATCATGGCCGCGCGCAGTTCCGGCATCCCGGCGCCGCTGCGCGACGACGTCGCCAGAATTTCGGGGAACGCCGCGGGATGCTTGGCGAGTACGGCGGCCGTGGCGGCGATGTTCGCCTCGAGCTCGGTCGCCTTGACCTGATCGGCCTTGGTCAGCACCACCTGATAACTGACCGCCGATTTGTCCAGCGTCTTGAGCACGTCGAGATCGACCTCCTTGAGGCCGTGCCGCGAGTCGATCAAGACGTAGACCCGAGCGAGCGTGGCCCGGCCTTGCAGGAACTTGTGAATCAAGGTGGTCCAGGACGCGACCTTGGCCTTTGGCGCCGACGCGTAGCCATAGCCCGGCATGTCGACCAGCCGGAAGCCGGCCTTTTCCGGACCTTCGAAGAAGATCAATTCCTGGGTGCGGCCCGGCGTATGCGAGGTGCGCGCCAGCGCATTGCGGCCGGTCAGCGCGTTGATCAGGCTGGATTTGCCGACATTGGAGCGGCCGGCGAACGCGACCTCGGTGCCGGCCATCGGCGGCAGGGTTTCGACCGAAGGCGAGGCCCAGACGAACTGCCAGTCGCCCGCGAACATCTTCCGCCCTTGTTCGATCAGCTTCGCATCGGCGTCGGCGGTCATGCGAAGGGCTTTCGTTGTGTTCGCGGGGTAAACCGATCACGCCCTCATGGTGAGGAGGCGCTTCTTAGCGCCGTCTCGAACCATGACGATGTGCGGCTCATCCTTCGAGACGAACGCAACAGCGCACTCCTCGGGATGACGAATCTTGTGAGGCAAACCGGTCCGAAACTCCGCTACGTCGCCTTCTTCGAAGCAAATGTCGACCTGATATTGTCGAACAATTCCACCTTCACGCCGTTACGGCGCATGATGAAGCTCTGCTGCAGCACCGACAGCGTGTTATTCCAGGCCCAGTAGATCACAAGTCCCGCCGGGAAACCCGCCAGCATGAAGGTGAAGATCAGCGGCATCCAGGTAAAGATCATCTGCTGAGTCGGATCCGGCGGCGTCGGATTGAGCTTCATCTGGAACCACATCGTGATGCCCATGATGATCGGCCAGACGCCGAGCGCGAGATGGGGTCCGAGCAGCGGCAGCACGGTCGGATCGAAGTGAAGCAGGCCGAACAGGTTGAACAGGTTGGTCGGATCAGGCGCCGACAGATCCTTGATCCAGCCGAAGAACGGCGCGTGCCGCATTTCGATGGTGACGAACAGCACCTTGTAGAGCGAGAAGAACACGGGAATCTGCAGCGCGACGGGAAGACAACCGGCGATCGGGTTGATCTTCTCCTTCTTGTAGATTTCCATCATCTCCTGCTGCTGCTTCATCTTGTCGTCGGGATAACGCTCCTTCAGCGCGGCCAGTTGCGGCTGCACCGATTTCATCTTGGCCATCGACGCGTAGGATTTGTTGGCCAGCGGGAAGAACAGGAGCTTCACCAGCACCGTCACCAGCAGGATGGCGATGCCGAAATTGCCGAACAGGTGGAAGAAGAAGTCGAGCGCCATGAACATCGGCTTGGTGATGAAATAGAACCAGCCCCAGTCGATCAACAGGTCGAAATGGTTGAGCCCGAGCTCCTTGTTGTAGCCGCCGAAGCCACCGATCGGGAAATTGAGCCCGACCACGCTGGCTTCCTTGGCGCCGGCGAACAGCCGGGCCTGGGCGCTGCCGGTGCTGCCGGGCGCAATGGTTTGCGGGTCCAGCAGATAATCGGTCTGATAGGTCCGCACCGTGCCGTTGAGGTTGGAGGAGAACCGCGCCTGCAGCTGTGCGCTGGTGTCCGGCAACAGCGCCGAGGCCCAATATTTGTCGGTGATGCCGAGCCAGCCGTCGGTGGCCGTTAGTTTGACCTCCTTGGCATCGTCGATTTTTTTATAGGAGAGTTCCTGCAGGCCGTGATCGCCGAGATAGCCGATCAGGCCTTCATGCAGGATGTAGTAGCCCGCCACCTTCGGGGTGCCGTGCCGCGAGATCAGCGCGAACGGATAGAGCGTGACCGGCGCACTGCCGGCATTGGTGACTTCATCCTTGATCGAGAACAGGTAACGGTCGTCGATCGAAATGGTGCGGTGGAAGGTCAGGCCCTCGCCATTGTCGTATTTCAGTTTCACCGGCGCGTTCGGCGAAAGGGTGCCCGAGCCTTCCTGCTGCCACACCGTGTTCTCGTCGGGCATCTTGACCGCGACGCCGCTCGCCCCGACCCATCCGAATTCCGCATAATAGGGCTCAGCCGTGCCCGAAGGCGAGAACAGCACGATGGCGGGCGAATTCGGATCGACGGTTTCGCGGAACTGCACCAGCGATAGATCGTCGATGCGCGCGCCCTTGAGCGCAATGCTGCCGGTGACGCGTGGCGTGTCGATCCTGATCCGCGCCGAGGAGGCAATGGCGGCCTCGCGGCCAATGATCGGGGCCGAGGAAGCGGGCTGAATGGTTGCGGGCGCATTTGCCGACGGCGTCGCGCCGGGGGTCGCGCTATCGGGCTTCGGCGCGGTCTTTGCCAATTCGCTCTGCGCCTGCTCGGCGCGGCGCTTCTCCATCTGCGGCATGTTGAAGAAATATTGCCAGCCGATCAGGACCAGGCCGGACAGAATGACGGCAAGGATCGTGTTGCGGTTATCGGTCATCATTCAGGTCTCGTCATTCAGGTCCGGCTGCGTCGCGCATTTTCATAGACTGCCGGTCGAGCCGATGGAGCGCCGAGCGGAGATCGTCGAACATAGTCGCAAAATCACGATTCAGGGCGGCACGGCGGCCGACCAGCACATAATCACTGTGCGGCCGCATTGATATGGCGTCGAGCCGTTTTACCAGTTCGCGAAGCCTGCGGCGGATGCGGTTGCGCTCGGTCGCGGTGCCGTTTTTCCTGGTGACGGTAAAGCCGACCCGGATCGGGCCGTCGTCGTCGCGGCGGCGGCTTTGTACCGCGAATGCGGCGCAGTTGACCCGCGCCGCATTGGCAACGGCGACGAAGTCCGCCCGTTGCCTCAGCCGATCCATAAGAGTTCCCCGGAAGGCCCCGCTCAGGCACTCAGACGCTTGCGACCCCGCGCACGACGCGCAGCGAGGACCTTGCGGCCACCGGTCGTCGCGAGGCGGGCACGGAAGCCGTGACGGCGCTTGCGCACCAGTTTGCTGGGTTGATAAGTCCGCTTCACGCGTCGTTCTCCGCTGACCGGGCAATTTGCCTGTTAATGAGATCGGTCCGATGATGCTGCGGGCCCAAACCGGGCCACGTCCGGCCCAAATGAGCCGCGCCCCGGTCAAACCGGGCCATCGCGGACGATTGGCGCGGCTTATAAGGGAGCGACCTGTTTTCGTCAATCGAGCGAGTGTGATCGTTCGCAGGTTCTCTTGGTGTCAGGATGGTTTGTTTCAAAACGTCCTCTCGATCGAAAACCGTCATGAAATCAGTTGGTTATTCGCCTACTTCGCTGCCGTGGGTCCGGCGGCCGCTGATCGCAAGGCCTGAACAGCAATTTCTGAACATCAGCTATCGAAATTGAATCCCTTGAAACGGCGCATTTGGCCCGAATATACCTTTGGTACCGGTGTTTTTTCCGAATGAGGCCAGTGCGTTGCTCGGGAAGAACGGGACTTGTCGGAAAAAGACGCCCGCCGCGGAAGCGTCGAGCAGTGCGCCGGGGCTCGGGAACGGGCAATATGGGTGAACGGTAATTTGACCGGCACCGATGCGCGCTACATCGTGGTAGCTCAGTGAGCGAAGGCAGCAGGTATCTTGTCACTCAGCGAAGAACAGCCGAGCGTTGGAGAGCCGCGGCCGTTGCCGGCGCGCCGGCTCGGACTGTCCGGTAAGTTGTTGCTGCTGACCATTCCGCTGGTGATGATCGCGGAAATCCTGATCTATGTGCCTGCCATCGCCAATTTCCGGATCAACAGGCTGAACGACCGTTTGGCCGCGGCCAACACCGCGGCGCTGGTGCTGGACGCGGCGCCTTCCGGCATGGTGCCGGAGTCGCTGGCGCGGAAGATCCTCGGCAGCATCGGCGCCCGCGCGGTCGCCATCAAGATGGGGCAACAGCGCCGGTTGCTGGCCAGCGCCGACCTGCCGGCGGCGATCGATCATGACGTCGACATGCGATCCATGACGGTGTGGTCCGCAATCGTCAATTCGTTCGAGGTGATGCTCGAGACCGGTAACCAGACGATCCGCGTGATCGGGCCGGCGCCGAGCGGCGCGCAGTTCATCGAAACGGTCGTCGACGAAGCGCCGTTGCGCCGGGCGATGTATGTGTTCTCCCGCAACCTGTTGTGGGTGTCGTTGATCATTGCTGTGCTGACGGCGGCGCTGGTGTATCTAGCGCTGCATTATTTGTTCGTGCGGCCGATGCGGCGGCTCACCGCAAGCCTTGTCGGCTTCCATGAGAATCCGGAAAGTTCGGCCCGGATCATCGTTCCGAGCCAGCGCGGCGACGAGATCGGCGTCGCCGAGCGTGAATTGTCGGAGATGCAGCGCGACCTGGTGTCGATGTTGCATCAAAAGAGCCGGCTCGCCGCGCTCGGTCTGGCGGTATCGAAGATCAATCACGACCTCCGCAACCTGCTGGCGTCGTCGCAACTGCTGTCGGACCAGCTCGCCAGCGTCCCGGATCCGCGGGTGCAGCGCTTCGCGCCGAAGCTGATGCGCTCGCTGGAGCGCGCCATCGCGTTCTGCCAGTCGACGCTGTCCTACGGCCGCGCCCAGGAGGCGGCGCCTGATCGCCGGATCATGCTGATCGAGCCCGTCGTAGCGGAGGTTCGGGAATCCGTGGGGCTGGCGTCGGACGCCTCGATCACCTGGATCAGCGCGATCGAGCGCGGGCTCACCATCGACGCCGATCCGGATCAGCTGTTCCGGGTCCTGCTCAACCTGGTACGCAACGCCGCGCAGGCGCTCGAAGGGCGTCCCAAAAGCGATGCGGCGACCCAGCAGATCCGGATCACAGGCCGCCGCGAAGGCTCGGTCGCGATCATCGAGGTTTCCGATACCGGCCCGGGCGTTCGCCCCAAGGCGCGCGACCATCTGTTCGAGGCCTTCCAGACTTCCGGACGGCCGGGCGGCAGCGGGCTTGGCCTTGCGATCGCCGCCGAGCTGGTGCGCGCCCATGGCGGCGAGATCAATTTGGTCGAGGGCACCATCGGCGCCACCTTCCGGATCGCGATTCCGGACCGACCGGTGGAACTGCTCAGCGTCCGCAATGAGCGCGCGCGGGCGTGAACCTAAGTAAACCAAACCTGAGGGGGGCGCGAGGCATCCCGCCTTCGCGGTCGAGAAGGCCCCTCGGCGACACCCCTGACCGGTGCCGTATCGGACCTTGCCAAGCCCGTCCAGAGCCGGTAGCTATGGCCCGCTTTCGCGAACTTCAGTGGTCGCCGAAGCACGCGGTATTTCGGCCTCGCGCCGTGCAATGCCCGAAGCATGATCCGGAAAAGTGGACTCCGGTTTTCCGAAAAGATCATGCTTGAACAAAACGATGGAGCGGGATGGCAATTCGAAGAAAAGCCATCGCGTTCTAACCAAGACGCGCCCGTAGCTCAGCTGGATAGAGCACCAGACTACGAATTTGGGGGTCAGGAGTTCGAATCTCTTCGGGCGCGCCATTTCAAATCCATAAGCGCAAATGAGTTCTGCCGCAGTCGCGCGCTGCCACTTGCTAGTGGCCGGCGATCACACGGTCGGTTTCGTACGACAACCGGCGATGCATCCGGCGCGCGTCGCGCCCGGACCCACGGGGTAGGTCGCCTCGGAGGTCCGATGCACGGAATTTTGCTGAAACAGGCGTTGTTGGTTCGTCGAGCGGCGTATGCTGCAGTTCAGGACGCGCCCACGAAGACCTCAATCGGCAGCGGGTGATCGATCACATAGCTCCCGAAATTCGGGTTGTGGCTGTCCGGCTGGGCACGTTGATCCGCTCCCTTCGCACGCGCCAGCAGCGTATAGCGGCCCGGCTGTGTCGGCGTGATCCAATCGTACTTCCAGCGGCGCCAGGCGTGCCGCTGTATCGGGTCGAGGAAATCGCCCTGGACCCATGATGCGCCTCCATCGAGGCTGATCCAGATCTCGGTGGCATCGGTATCCCCGGCCCAAGCGGCACCGAAAATGGTATAGGGACGACCCGGCTCCAGCCTCTCGTACACCCGCGGGCGAGCGATTTGCGACTTCACCTGCATCTCGGCGAGCGGCCGGCGCACCGGCGTCCCCTCGGAATCATCCCAGTAGCCATAGTCGGAAGTTTGCCAGTAGCCCTGGAACGGTTGCGTGGCCGCAACGATGTTGGTCAGCCACTTGACGGATGCCATGCCGTAATGTCCGGGCACGACGGCACGCAACGGATACCCGTGATCGGCCGTCAGATCCTGTCCGTTCATCTGGTAGGCGATCAGCACGTCGGGCTCCATCGCCTTCACCCTCGAGATGCTGCGGGCATAGGAGATCGGACCCGGCGGCTTCGGCTCTCCGTTCGGCACGCCGCGATCCGCGCCTTCCAGGATGATGTCGCATACATCGCCGGCCAGCCCGGCACGCTCCAGCAGCACCGAGAGCGGAACGCCGGTCCATTCCGCATTGCCGACTGCCCCGAGTTCCCATTGCGCGCCGGGCACCGGCGGCACCATGAACACGCGGCTGTTACCCGCGCATTCCAGTGTGGCGACAGACGTCCGTGAAGGCATGGCGCGGATGTCGCCATAGCTCAGGCTCAGTTCGTTCCGCACGGCGCCCTTTATCGACAGGCGATATGCAACGGGATCCAGCGCCGGCGTGGGGAAATGACTGCGGATGTAGAAAAGCTCGGACGGCGTGATGAACTCGCCGAGCTGATCGAAAGGCATTTCGAGGTTGTTGGGGTCTTTTTGCCGAATGATCAGTCCGACAGGCCGCACGGCCGCGCCGGACAGGTTCTCGTTCTTCATATACATCGCAGAGTTCTCCTAACGGGTCGGATGCAATCGCGCCGCGAACGTCAAATCGGCGCGAGATTGGTGCATGGCCCAACGTAGGTACCCGCCGTCCAGCAATCCAATTCATTATTTTAGTGCTTATAATCGACTGGATCGATAGATTAGGTCCCGGCTCGGAGCCTTCAGGTCGAGCGTACGGGCGGTCTTGACCGCATCTCTCTTGCCGCCGGCCGCGGGCTTCAGCCCGACCCTGATGAAATTGATGGAGCAACATTCCATGACTCTGGAGCAGCTTCGCATCTTCATCGCGGTGGCGGAAAAGCAGCATGTTACCCGTGCGGCGAGCGAACTGAATTTGACGCAATCAGCCACCAGCGCGGCGATCGCCGCGCTTGAAACGCGTTACGGGATCAGGCTGTTCGACCGTGTCGGCCGTGGCATCGTGCTGACCCAGACCGGCCGCGACTTCCTGAAGGAGGCCCGCGAGGTGGTGGCGCGCGCCAAGGCGGCGGCACAGGTCCTGGACGATCTGGCCGGCCTCAAGCGCGGCTCGTTGAACCTGGCGGCCAGCCAGACCGTCGCAAATTACTGGCTGCCGCCACGTATCGAGACATTTCGCAAGGCCCATCCCGGCATCGATCTGCGCGTAACGATCGCCAATACCGAGCAAGTCGCCGAGGCTGTCCATGGCGGAAGTGCAGACGTCGGTTTCGTTGAAGGCGAGGTCGACGATCCGTCGCTGGCTATTCGTAAAATGGAAGGCGACGCGTTGGTCCTGGTGGTCGGAGCGAGCCACCCGTGGACCGGCAAGCCGCGTATCACACCAAAACTGTTGACCGAGACATGCTGGATTTTGCGCGAGCGAGGCTCGGGCACTCGATCGATGTTCGAGGCGGCACTCAAGAAATTTGGCATCAGATTATCGGACCTTGATATCCGCCTTGAGTTGCCGTCGAACGAGGCCGTGCGGGCTGCCGTCGAATCCGGCGATTGCGCCACCGCGATTTCGAATCTGGTCGTGGTGCAGTCATTGGCCGCGGGAACGCTTCACCGCGTCAAGATTGATCTGCCCGCGCGCTCGTTTTTCGCTCTGCGGCACAAGGATCGCTATGCGAGCCAGGCGGAACGAGCATTGTTTGCTTCGTTCTAGGCGTAGAGAGGTTCCGGGATCGCGCGTCATTTGCAGTCGGGGTCGTGTCATCTCGGCGCATTCTCGCGCAACACAGGAGCCCGATCCGATCACGATGGCCCAATCCGCGCTGCGAGTTGCGCCGGCCCCCGCGCCCTTATCGTGCGTTCTGTTTCGCAGGCCACGCGCTCATGGCAAGGCGACCGATCTGGGCGAGCTTATCGCGCGAGGCGCCGTCGCGCGCCTGGACCGCAAGGCCGCGCGCCACGGCGCTGTAATAGGCAGCCAGCATGTCGCAATCGACGTCTTCGGGCATGTCGCCGTTCGCCACGCCTTTGCGGATGCGGGCCGCCATCGCGCTTTCCGAGAAGGCGCGATGCTCGGCCATCATGTCGCGGATGTTGCTTAAGCCCGGCGGGCAATGCGTGCCCGCCAGTGCAATCATGCATCCCAGCGGATGATCGCCGCGCGTGAACTCTTCCGCGGTAGCTTCGAATAATCGCGCGAAGGCCGTCTTCGTATCGATCGAAGGGTCACTGAGTATGGCGAAAAACCATTGGCCCGACCATTCCAGGTAGGACTGGGTGGCCTCGCAATAAAGCGCTTCCTTGCTGCTGAAAGAGTTGTAGAAGCTGGAGGCGCTGATCCCCATCGCGGCAATCAGTTCGTCGAACGACGTTCCTTCGTAGCCGCGCTCCCAGAACAGCTTCATCGCCGCTTGCAGCGCCGTCGCGCGGTCGAACACCGCCGGCCGTCCCCGGCCACGTTTCCCCTCGTCACCTTTCTTGGCTGTAATTATTTTTGGTGTCATCGCTCCAAAAATCCTTGAATTGCGCCTCCACCGGTTTATTTGCACTGCGGCATATTGGAGTGCTCCCTCCAGATATCAACCCCGCCGCTGCGGCTTTCCACTTAACAGATGACAGCGACCTGGCACCAGCTCTCGATCTCGGAAATGGCCGCCGGCCAATTTTCAGACAGTATAGCAAGAACTTACGGGTAAACTCATGGATCAGATCACCGACCCCGCGAACCTCGAACGAGAAGCGCAGGATGAACCGGTGGCGCAACCGCGCCGGTGGAAGTGGAAGGCGACAGCGCTCGGCGTCGTCGCTGCGCTCGGTCTCTATTTCGCCTGGGTCGGTCTTGCATCGCATCGTGGGAACCAGGCCGCGGCGGCGCCGACACCCACTCCGGTCGTCACCGTCAGCCAGCCCTTGCGGCGAGAGCTTGATGTCAGGGCCGGCTTCCTCGGCCAGTTCTCGGCGATCGACCGGGTCGAGCTGCGGGCCCAGGTAGGCGGCACGCTGACGGAAATTCATTTCAAGGATGGGCAGATCGTACACAAGGGCGACCTGCTGTTCGTGATCGATCCACGGCCCTACGAGATCAAGCTGGAACAGGCGAAGGCGGCGCTGCAGACCGCGTCGGCTCGTGTGGCGCTCGCCGGCAATCAGCTATCGCGGGCGCAATCGCTCAGGCGCAACGACTTTGCCACCCAGGAGACGGTCGACCAGCGCACCAATGAGCAGGACGCATCGCAAGCCGCGGTCGAGGACGCCAAAGCGCGGATACGGGATGCCGAACTCGATCTCGAATACTGCCGCGTAAGCGCGCCCTTTACCGGACGCATCGGCGCGCGCCAGGTTTCGATCGGCAGCCTGGTCGCGGGCAGCCGTGCCGCCACCAGCCCGACCACGCTGCTGACGACGCTGGTCTCGCTCGATCCGCTCTATCTCGATTTCGACATGAGTGAATCCGATTTCCTGACCTTTTCGCGCGAGCGTGCCCGCCTCAAGGGTCCGCTCGCCAACAAGGTCCTGATCGGGCTCAGCGACGAAAACAGTCTTGCCCGCGAAGGTACGCTGGACTTCATCGACAACGCGGTCGATCGCTCCAGCGGCACCATCCACGCGCGCGCCACGGTGCCGAACCCCGATCTGTTCCTGGCGCCCGGCCAGTTCGCCCGGCTGCGCGTCGCCATCGCGCCGCCGGCGCCGGTCTATCTGCTGCCGGACGCGGCCGTCGTGCTCGACCAGTCGCAGCGGCTGGTGATGACCGTCGGCCCCGATGCCACCGTGAAGCCGAAGATCGTGACCACCGGCGAACTCCGGGGCGGCTTGCGTGTGATCCAGTCGGGTCTCGAGGCGGGCGACCGCGTCGTCATCGACGGCCTGGTGCGCGCTGTTCCCGGCACCAAGGTGGCGCCGCAGGACGGCGCCATCCATTACGACCCGAACGCCGACCAGAGCTGAGATAAAGGCTGAACAGGAGCTTCCCGTGACCCATACCTTTATCGATCGGCCGATCTTCGCGACCGTGCTCTCCGTGTTCCTGACGCTGATCGGGCTGGGCGCGCTCTATATCCTGCCGATCTCGCAATATCCGGAGATCGTGCCGCCGACGGTGCAGATCACCACCACCTATCCCGGCGCCTCCGCCGAGACGGTGTCGCGCACGGTTGCTACGCCGCTTGAGCAACAGATCAACGGCGTCGAGAACATGATTTACATGTCGAGCCAGTCGACCGGCGACGGCAAGCTCACCATCACCGTCACGTTCCGCATCGGCACCGACCTCAACGTCGCGCAAATGCTGACGCAGAACCGCGTGCAGGACGGGCTGCCCCGGCTGCCCGAAGACGTGCAGCGGCTCGGCGTGCAGGTGCGCAAATCGACGCCCAACATTCTGCTGGCGGTGCATCTGTTTTCGCCGGATGCTTCGCGCGACACGCTCTATATCTCGAACTACGCGACGCTGCACGTTAAGGACACCCTGGCGCGGTTGGCGGGCGTCGGCGACGTTCAGATCTTCGGCAGCCGCGAATATGCCATGCGCATCTGGCTCGATCCCGACAAGGTCGCTGCGCATAATATGAACGCGAGCGAGGTGCTGGCCGCGCTGCAAGCCCAGAACGTCCAGGTTTCGGCGGGCATCCTGAACCAGCCGCCGGTCGCCTCGCAGCAGGCCTACCAGATCAACGTGCAGACGCTCGGCCGGCTTTCCACGCCCGAACAGTTCGCCGCCATCGTTCTGAAATCGGACACGGAAGGCCGTGTGACCCGGCTGCGCGACGTCGGCCGGGTCGAGATCGGGGCCGCCGACTACGGCTCGACAGCGTTCGCGGACCGCGGCCCCGGCATGCCGCTCCTGATCTTTGCGCAGCCCGGCGCGAACTCGCTTGCCGTCGAACACGAAGTGCTCGACACCATGGCGACGCTCGCCAAGGATTTTCCGCCCGGCCTCAGCTACAAGATCATCTACGACCCAACCATCTTCGTCGGCAAATCGGTCGACGAGGTCATCAAGACCATATTCGTCGCGATCCTGCTCGTGGTCGGCGTCGTGTTCCTGTTCCTGCAGAGCTGGCGCGCCGCGATCATTCCGGTCATCGCGATCCCGGTCTCGCTGGTCGGCACCTTCACCTTTCTCTACGTGCTCGGGATATCGCTGAACAATCTGTCGCTGTTCGGCCTCGTGCTGGCGGTCGGTATCGTCGTCGACGACGCCATCGTCGTGGTGGAGAACGTCGAACGCAACCTCGAGCGCGGCATGACCCCGGCCCAGGCGGCTCACGTCACCATGGATGAGGTCGGTGGTGCGCTGATCTCGATTGCGCTGACGCTGTGCGCGGTGTTCGTGCCGTCGGCCTTCCTGTCGGGCATTGCGGGTCAGTTCTTCCGCCAGTTCGCGGTCACGATCGCCGTTTCGACTTTGATCTCGTGCTTCGTCTCCCTGACCTTGAGTCCCGCGCTTTGCGCGGTGCTTTTCAAGGCGCATGAGCCGGGCCACAAGGCGCGAGGCTCGTGGATCGTTCGGCTGGTACAGAGCTTTTTCGCCCGCTTCAATCACGGGTTCGAATGGCTGTCGACGAGTTATGGACGGCTGACGCAGCGGCTGGTGCAGATCACCGGTGTCGTTCTCGTGGTGTACGCGGCGCTGATCGGTGTCGCCGGCGTCCAGTTCGCCCGTGCGCCGACCGGCTTCATTCCGGAGCAGGACCAGGGTTATCTCATCACCGTCGTGCAACTGCCGCCGGGCGCCACGCTCGACCGTACCGAGGCCGTCGTCAAGAAGGCGATCGAGATCATCATGTCCACGCCCGGTATCGAGCATGTCGCGCCGTTCGCGGGGCTCGATGCCACTACCTTCACCGTCTCCTCCAACGCGGGCACGATCTTTTCGGGATTGCCCTCGCTCTATAACCACGAGGTGCCGGGGATAACCGCGGGCAGCGTGCTCGCCGACCTGCGCAAGCGCCTGTCGGTGATCCAGGAAGCCTATGTGCTGACCATCCCGCCGCCGCCGGTGCAGGGTCTCGGCAGCGCCGGGGGTTTCAAGATGATGCTGCAGGATCAGGCCGGTCTCGGCTCCGAAGCGTTGTCGAAAGCGGCGCAGACGCTGGTTGCCGCCGCCAACAAGGATCCGAGCTTCGCCGGAGTCTTCACCCTGTTCGGCACGCGCTCACCGTCGATCTACACCGATATCGATCGCGAGAAGGCCGAGAAGGTCGGGCTGACGCCGACCGACGTCTTCAACACGCTGCAGGTCTATCTCGGCTCGCAGTACGTCAACGACTTCAACTATCTCGGACGCACCTACCAGGTGATCGCGCAGGCCGACGGCTCGTTTCGGCAGGATCCGCAGGACATCGCGCGGCTGAAAGCCCGTAACACGTCCGGCGAGATGGTGCCGGTCGGCACCGTGGCGCGGCTGAAAGCCGAAAACGTGCCCTACCGGGTGCCGCGTTACGATTTGTTTCCGGCCGCTGAAGTGATGGGCGTCGCTGCCCCCGGCGTTGCCACGGGTACCGCGCTGCACCGGATGGAAGAGTTGGCCCACGAGGTGTTGCCGCCGGGCATTGGTTTCGAATGGACCGAACTGGCTTTCCAGCAGCAACAGAAGGGCACGTCGGCCCTGCTGATATTCGGCGCGGCCGCACTGTTCGTGTTCCTGGTGCTCGCCGCTCAATATGAGAGCTGGAATTTGCCGCTCGCGGTCGTGATGATCGTGCCGATGTGCCTGCTCGCCTCGGTAACCGGCCTGTTGTGGCGCGGGATGGCGATCGACGTGTTGGCGCAGATCGGTTTTGTCGTGCTGGTGGGGCTCGCCGCCAAGAACGCGATCCTGATCGTGGAATTCGCCCGCCAGACCGAGGAAGCCGGCGCCACGCCGGGCGAAGCGGCCGTCTCCGCGGCGCGCACGCGGCTGCGGCCGATCCTGATGACGTCGCTCGCCTTCATCTTCGGCGTCGCGCCGCTCGTGGTCGCGACCGGCGCCGGGGCGGAGATGCGGCAATCGCTCGGGACGGCGGTTTTCGCGGGCATGCTCGGCGTGACCGGATTCGGTCTCTTGTTCACGCCGGCGTTCTACACCGCGGTCAGGAAACTCGGGGGCAATAAACCGCAGGCAAAACCCGGCGAGGCAGCGCCCGCGAGTCACATCGATGCCAACCGCAACGACCATGCGGGCGGCGTGCGCGTGCGAACCGGGTAATCCGAGGCGGACGATGGTTATCGCCGATCTTGTCAAGCCGGCTTCGCAGAATGGAGAACCGGGGCCGGCGTCTCGAACCGGAACAGACGGAATGACAACACGGCGATGAACAGCTCGACCGCTGCGAACGATGCAAAAGCGGTCGCAAAGCCGAACCGTATCAACTCGCCGAACACGATACTTCCTATGCCGAAGCCGACGAAGAGCATGAAGACGTTCAAGCTCATCGCCTGACCGCCATGCTTTCCTCCGAGCGACGTAACAATGCCGCCGAACAGGGGTTGCGTCATGTCGTAGCCCAAGGAGAGAATCGTCGCGACTAAGGGCACGAGTATCACCGGCAAATCGAGCATCAAGGCGCCCGCCGCGGTCGCGCTCAGGGTCAGACCGATCGGAATCAATCTCGCCCGGCCCCATCGATCCGCGGCGCGGCCGATCAAGGGGCCAAACAGGAAGCCGGGTACGCCATAACCGAGCAACGCCAGGCCGATTGCCGTTGGCCCCAGATGATATCGCCGCTCCAGATAAACGCTGAGCCAGGTGAACACCCCAGAATGGAATATGGAGTTGACGAGGACGTAACCGTAGGTGCGTCGTCCTCGCCGCGATCCCAATAGGCCCCGGTAGCCACGAAGAATGTCTCCCAAACCAGCTGCCATCGGCTCGGCTGCAGCACCGATGATAAAGCGATAAGGCAGGAGCAGCAGGAGAAGTCCCGCGCCCGCGCAGCCGACGAGTACAAACAGCCCCTTCCAGCCGATCAGCGGAACGATCATTGCTCCGAGCGGAGAGCCGAAAGCCATGCCGCCCGCCATTGCACTGAAGAGCCAGCCGAGCGGTCGGCCTCTTTGGCCATAAGGGTACAGCCGGCCGACCAGCGCCAGAGCGAGCGGAACCATGCCGCTCGCGCCGATGCCGGTAATCAGGCGCCACACCATAAGCTGCCCGATCGACTGTGCGGTCGCCGTCAACACGGTCAAGACGGAGAATGTCGCCAGGGACGCGAACATCACACGATGGATGCCGATGCGATCGGCCAGGAGGCCATATCCGAGCGTGGCGATCCCATACGGGATCAGGTATGCCGGCACGATGAAGCCGACTTTCTCGGGCGTGGTTCCGAAAGTGCTGGAAAGCGCGGGTATGATCGGCGCGATCATGTATGCCTGAAAGAAGACGACAAATGTCGCTAGCGCGAGCAATCCGAGCATTCGCTCGCGCCGGCGATCGTCAACGCCGTCCTGTAACGCAGGAAGCGTTTCGGCCAAGTTGCTTTGCGCCATGTCGTGCAGCCTCAAGAATCGGGCGTTGAAAGGAATCGAGCAGGCGGTTCACATCGGCAAAGGTGCGCTGCCCGCTTCAATCCGGCCAATCATTGTTCATGACGAGTTCGACGAAGTCCTTCCGTTTGAAGCCGGGAGAGAAGTGGTCAAGGATATCGGCGGTCACGGCGCCAAACGTGGTGTCCGGCCGATCCTTGAACCCGTTCGCGAACGCCTGGAAAGACTGGCGCTTGAAGTCATGCCGCGGATGGATTGCCGTGATTTCCTTGATCGCTGCGGGATTGATCAGATTTAGGCCCCTGCCGTCGATATCAGTCTCCACGCCGAGTGCGACCAGTGCGATTTCGGGCTCCATGAATTCAGGTATGCCGTGGGTGGTGTGCAGGGCGATGGCTGACCAAACACGGCGAATGGCGTCTTCCGGTACGCCATACGAGGCCAGAAAGCTGCGCGCGGCCTCGGCTCCGTCCACCTCGAACCGCCGCGCGAGGTTTCGATGTCCCTCGACCAAGCCAAGGTCGTGGAACATGGTTCCGACGTAAAGCAACTCCGGGTCTGCCTTCAATCCCCGCAGTTCGCCGTGTATCATTCCGAACAGAAATGTTCGCCGGGAGTGATGGTAAAGCAACGGTGATTCCGTATCGCGGATGAACTCCGTTGCGTCGGCAGCCAACTTTGAATCGGGAATTTTTATGCCGGCGATCGATGAAGCCATGGGTCTCTCCTCTCAGGCAATAATCCGCTGCAAATATTTTCGAGGCGTTGTTTGATGTCTTGTCAGGTGTTCGCGGCGGTCCCTCATTGGCCGCTTCGCGAGAATTAGGAGCTTCGAACCGTTTCGTCTTTCGAATCCGGTGCAGATTCCCAAAACGCACGTTCTAAAAGCTGCCGAAGGGGCGTCGTTTCGTGGACGGAAGATTGCGGTGCGTTTTCGAAAATCTCTGTGCGGTTCGGAAGACCGTTGATTTCAGCGCCGATACGTTTCCGGCGCGGGATTTCTTGCGAAGAATATTTGCCAAGGAGGTTCGAATGCACGCCAAGAGCCGGATCATGCGTCTGCCGCTGGCAACCAACCGTCGCCAACTGTTTCTGGCCATGTCGGGATTGACCGCTGCGATGGCGTGGCCACAGCGCGCGCCGGCCGCGCCGCCGGTCGAAAAGCGCTCGGGGTTTAGTTATCCAATCACCTACTATCGAACGCTGACGGTCGACGGCGTCAGGATATTCTATCGCGAGGCCGGACCAAAGGACGCGCCCGTGGTGATATTGCTCCACGGCTTTCCGACGTCGTCCCATATGTTCCGTAACCTCATTCCGGCACTCGCAGATCGCTATCGCGTGATAGCACCGGACTATCCCGGCTACGGCCAAAGCGACATGCCTGACCGCGCACAATTTTCCTATACGTTCGATCGCTACGGCGAAGTTGTCGATCAACTGCTGGAGCAGCTCGGCGTCGCACGCTATGCGATGTACGTGATGGACTACGGCGCGCCCGTGGGTTGGCGGTTGGCGCTAAAGCATCCCGAGCGAATAACCGGCCTCATCGTGCAGAACGGCAACGCCTATGAGGAGGGATTGAAGGAGTTCTGGGATCCGATCAAGGCTTACTGGTCTGATCATTCGGAGCCGCACCGCAAGGCGCTATATGTCCTGGTCGCGCCCGAAACCACGAAATTCCAGTATACCGAAGGCGTCGCCGATCTGACCCGGATATCCCCGGACAACTGGGTGCAGGATCAGGCCTTGCTGGATAGGCCCGGCAACGCCGAAATCCAAATGGACTTGTTCTACGACTACCGCACCAACTTGCCGCTTTATCCCGCGGTCCAGGCCTACTTCCGAAAGCACCGTCCGCCGACCCTGATCGTCTGGGGAAAGAACGACAAGATATTCCCTGCCGATGGTGCATATCCCTATAAACGAGATTTGCCGAAGCTTGAATTTCATCTCATCGATAGCGGACATTTCGCGCTTGAGGACAAATTCGACGAGATGGTGCCGTTGATCCGTCAGTTTCTCGATCGATCGATTTCATAGAGCGATGAACCTGGCAAAGGTTGGGGGCAACCGCTCGCGATGGCGACTGCCCGCCTTCGCCGGCGGTGCCACGTCGTAGGTTCGCGCGAGCAAACTGGGTATATCGGTCGTTCCGCGAGAATTGGCGCCCGCGGATTCATTGTCCTGTCTCCTCCGACGCACCTTCACCTTTGGAACCGTGCTCGCAACAGCGGGCTCGAGTTGCCGCCGTGCGCTTTTGCAAACGCTTTTTGTATCCGCAACAACGACCGCGGTCTTTCCACCGGTCGCTGGCGGCGGCACAGCTTTGCCGCGAAACAACAGCGCCGCTGAAAAGTCGGTTGTGCCCGCGGGTCCGTCTTCGCGATAAAGTAGTAGGTTCCGAGAAATACGGCGGGCCGAACTGACCTCATCGACGCCGTCGGCTGCGGCGGCTGATTGCCACACCTGGCCCCGAGCCTCGTTAAAGCCGGTACGGTAATGGATGTCGTTCGCGCGGGGCGATCGCTGAAGCGACGCGGTGGTGGGACGTGCGTGATCGCGCGTGCGGTGGTGGGACCCGACCTTCTATCGTTCCTGCAGTGCAACGGGGCACGGACGTGCCGGTTTCCGGTCTAATCGAGCGGACGCGTATGGCCGTTCAAATTGGGTTGCGAGTGTACCGATGTCGGATGGAGAAGCTTTCCAATCGTCAGGTGCCGTGTCGTTCGGTCCGTTCAGATTGTTCGCCGAACAACGATTGCTTGAACGCGCCGGCACGCCACTTCATGTCGGCACCCGGGCGCTCGATATTTTGATCATCCTGGTTGAACAGGCGAGCAAGGTGGTCAGCAAGAGTGAACTGCTCGATCGGGTCTGGCCAAACGTCGCGGTCGATGAGGGAGCCCTTCGAGTTCATGTCGCCGCCCTCCGCAAGCTGCTCGGCGACGGAGAATCGGGCGCCCGATACGTCGCAACGCTGTCCGGTCGGGGTTATTGCTTCGTCGCGCCCGTCTCCCGCTCAGCCGGCGTGGAATCTCCGGTCCTCGAAGCCAAAATTTGCGAACAGCCGAACGGGTTGCCGGCCCGTCTGGGAAGAATGGTGGGGCGTGATCAAACCGTCCGGGAAATATCGTCGCAACTGATGGCGGAGCGTTTCGTTACCGTCGTGGGACCCGGCGGCATCGGCAAGACCACCGTTGCGCTTTCGGTTGGCTATGAGCTGCTTGCAAAATTCGCCGGTGGTGTCCGCTTTCTGGATCTTGGCCCGCTGAGGGATCCTCATCTCGTGCCGAGCACGATAGCTTCGGCGCTCGGCCTTCCGGTCCGATCCGACGATCCGACACCCAGTCTTGTCAATTTCCTTCGCGACAGGCGGATGTTGCTTATCCTCGACAGTTGCGAACATGTAATCGAGACGGCGGCGGCGCTCGCCGAGCGGGTTTTCGGTGCGGCCACACAGGTTTATATTTTGGCAACAAGCCGGGAGGCAATGCGCGTTGAAGGCGAACATGTTCACCGCTTGGGCTCCCTGGAAAGCCCGCCCGCCGACGTAACTCTTTCGGCAAAGCGCGCGTTGGAATTCCCGGCGGTACAGCTATTCGTTGAACGCGTTGCAGCGAGCGGCCGGCGGTTTGAGCTGGACGACGCCGATGCACCCGTCGTCGGCGAAATCTGCCGCAAGCTCGACGGAATTGCGCTTGCGATCGAACTCGCGGCGGGGCGCGTCAATGCTTGCGGTATCCGCGAGACGCTGCAACTTCTCACCGATCAATTCAATCTGCTGCGGGAAGGCAGGCGCACTGCTCTGGCGCGGCATCAAACGCTCGGCGCAACGCTCGACTGGAGCTACGACTTGATGCCCGAGCGCGAACGGCTGATATTGCGCCGGCTTTCGGTTTTCGCAGGCACGTTCACCCTCGACGCTGCTCGGATGGTCGTGCCCGGCGCCGATATTGATGGATCGAAAGTCGTAACGGCCGTTGCGAGCCTGGTCGAAAAGTCGCTTGTCGCCGTCAATCGCGACGATACCGCGATCCGTTATCGACTGCTTGACACCACGCGCGCCTATGCAGCCGGCAAGCTTGCCGAAGACGGCGGGGTGGAGGACATCAACCGCCGCCACGCCGAGTATTATTGCGCTCTGATCGAGCGGAACAATGCGACGCTTCGTTCCGCTCCTGACATCAAAGGCTCGCCATCGCAGATCGAGCTTCTCGACAATGCGCGCGCCGCGCTGGAGTGGGCGTTTTCCGAGCGCGGCGACGTTCGGATTGGCGTGGCCCTTGCGACGGCCTCGGCTCGCTTGTTTCTCGGCGTGTCGCTCTTGACCGAATGTCATCGCTGGAGCGAACAGGCGATCGCGGTGCTCGACCAGTCGGACCGAGCCACCGCCTGCGAAGTGGAGCTTCAGGCGGCGCTAGGCATTGCACTCATGTTCACGAGGGGAAACGGCGATCAGGCGCTTGCGTCGCTTTTGCGGGCTCTCGCGCTCGCTGAAGACATCGGCGATCAGGAAAATCAGCTCCGTCTGCTTGAGAAGCTGCACATATTCTACCAGCGAAGCGGAGATTGCCGGAACGGATTCCTCGTCGCCCAACGCAGCGAAAGCGTTGCCGAAAGCCTCGGCGATCTCGCCAGCATAGGAATCGCTCACTGGTCCCTCGGCTTTTCCAACTACTTTGCCGGAAACCACCTCCGCGCCGAAGAGCATTGGAGCTACCCGCTGCTTCGGCCGAAGCCACTGCGAGCAGGCGCGACCGGCGCGGGTATCAGCCGTGATACGCTCGCGCGGTCGCGGTGTGGGCTGGCGGCCGTGCGCTGGCTGCGAGGCTTCGCGGATCAGGCCGCCGATATCTCGAAAGAGACGATCGAACCGGGGCCCTCTGTTGACGACCCAGCGACGCTATGCATTTGCCTGATTTTTTCCGGGTTCATGTTTCTTCGTATTGGAGAGCTGGCCGAAGTCCAGCGAATAGCAGAACGATTGATCGCCCATGCTGAAAAGTATTCGTTCGCGCCCTATCAAGCGATAGGAGTTGGCATGAAGGGGGCGCTGTCGATCAAGCGGAGTGAAGCCGTTGAAGGCATTCACATGGTGCGAACTGCCCTCGAGACGCTGCGCGCGGATCGCTATGAGCTGCACAATCCTGCATTTCTATCGGCTTTGGCGGAGGGTCTGATGGTGGCGGGGCAGCCGGAAGAAGCGGGCGTCGCCATTGACGAGGCGATAAGCCTGGTCGAATTGAACGAGCAACTGGTCTTCCTTCCCGAATTTCTGCGCCTGAAGGGCGAAATCGAATTCCGGTTACGGGCGGACGGGCGGCGGGCTGAAGCCTTGTTCTTGCGGTCGCTTCAATTGGCCGGCCGGCAGTCCGCGCTGGCTTGGGAACTTCGTGCTGCCACGAGTTTGGCCAGGTTGCGATCGAGTCAGGGGCGAACCGCAGAGGCGAGGTCCATCCTTGCTGCGGTATATCATCGTTTCACCGAAGGCTTCGAAACCTCCGACCTGAAAGCAGCAAAGTGCCTGCTGGACAGGCTGGACGGCGACCGCTCAAGCCAGGTTGGTCGCTAGCCCGGCCCGGGCGTGCGCGCGTCATCGTTGGCATTGGATTGATCGTCGGTAGGCCGGGAGTAACGGATATTCAGCACGGTATCCCGAGCGCGTTGTCGCGCCGCCAGCGCGCCGGTGTTTCCTGCGTAAGATGTTTGAAGACGGTGGAAAAATGCGATTGGGTCTGAAAGCCCGTTGTCAACGCGACATCCACCAGCGGCATTCGGGTGTTCGAAAGCAGTGATTTTGCGCTCTCTATTCGTCGAATGAGGACGTATTCGTGCGGACGCAGGCCGGTGGCCGCCCGAAACTGCCGTGCGAAGTGCATTCGCGACAATCCGGCCGCTGCCGCCAGGTTCGCGAGGCTCATGGTTTCGCCGAGGTGCGCGGCAATATATTCCTCCACACGCTTCAGTCGCCACTTCGGCAAGGCGTTTGCGATCGATCGTGTGAACTCGAGCTTCGCGATATGCATGACGAACGTTTGTCCGATGGCCTCTACATAGGGGCCATCGTCGGTTTCGATCAGAGTCCGCACCAGCAATTCGGCCAACGGATCACGCACCACCATTTGACCGAGCGCAGGCGTTGATCCGAATGCATTTTGGAGATTTCGTACGTACTCGTGCGACACGTGGAAATGCACAAAGTCACAGGGTTCGTAGAATTCGGCTGTGGTTATTTGGTTCGTACCGGCCGTCTGCACCGTTCCCGCCGGCATGGCTCCCTCGAATACGACACCGGAACCGTTGCCGAGCTTAAGACGTGTAGGCTTCAGGGCGACGCTGATGATATGACGGTCGGAAGGCGGGACTGTCGTCGCCCGCCGGACGGAGCGGCAGCGGTCGACCCATCGCGACACCAGGATATCTGCTTTGAGCCATTCGCGTTCGAAGACCGGAGAGCGCCAGGCTGGCTCTTCGCAAACACCATGCGGGGGGCCGGAATTTGCGCTGCCGGAAACAGGCAAAAGGCGCTCCAAACATGAAGGCCTGAGATTTGTCTCGACTATTTGCGAATGCATTGTCCGTCTCGCTGTTGCGGAAGCGCTCGAAGTCCGGGCGCCTCGCTTACGCTCGACGAAACCTTACGCGGCCCCGTAAAAGGGAGCCCGTTATGAAGGTTAAGGGTTTATTAAGTTTCGCTAACGGGCGGAGCGAGATCGCGGCAGGCGCCCTGACCGGAATCCGCCGCCAAATGCGCGGAAGAGCGACGGAACGGCTGAGGATTTGATTCCTCGGTCGTGGTTCAGGACAGGAGACCGGCGCCGCGCATGACCGCACGGCGGCCTTTCATGCCAGCCTCGCGCGCAGGATTGTCTCCGACGGCGATTCGCCGAAAAAATTCCGATACAGCTGTGAAAAGCGGCCGAGATGCCAGAAACCTTGGTCGAAGGCGACGGTCTTTACCCGCTCCGCCGTTCCGCCGTTCGACAACGCGGAGCGCGCGGCCCACAAGCGGTTGAGCACCATGAATTTCTGCAGGCTCATGCCGTGCACCGCGATCATGGCATTGTGCAACGTCCGGATCGTCACCCCGGCCGCCGCCGCGACCTCATTGCTGCTTGGCGAATGACGCGTGTTCGGGCCGATGAACTCGTCCGCCAGGCGACAAACCCTTACATATTTGCCGACGGCAAGCC
Source organism: uncultured Alphaproteobacteria bacterium (assembly GCA_963756215.1). GTDB lineage: Bacteria > Pseudomonadota > Alphaproteobacteria > Rhizobiales > Xanthobacteraceae > Bradyrhizobium. The sequence continues at coordinate 194,129 of CAVWMY010000014.1, forward strand.
CGCCCGCTTCCGCTCCGGGTGAAGTCAGGAAAGCATTGTCCATGGTGCCGAGCAGGCTTTGCTGCATACCCGAAGTCACGCGTCCGCGTGCGAAGCGCGACGGGTCGTGGACCGCGAGACGAAGGATATCCCGGAATATCGACCGCAGGTGCATCAGTGACCCGGCTTGGACGGAATTGACCCGCGCTGTGGGCGTTCGATCGGGCCATCCGCGGTCCTCACCGACGTCACGCATGAGGACGGCGGCCATGGTCATTTCACTGGGTTGAAAGATACGGTGCGGTATCGCCGATCCGTGCGTGACCAGCGCCGGACGATTGAGTTCGCCGCCATCCAGTTTCAATCCGGGAGAATCCGCCATCTGCAGCGCAATCCCGATCTGATCCTGCGCGAGATATCCCTCGGAAGTGCAGGGCGGACGCCGTACGACGACGAGCCGAAGCGCTCCAAGATCCAGGCTGGCCTCGTCGTATTTGAAGCCGCCGGCGAGTGGCAACAGTTTGCGCTTGATGCCCGGCAACAGGCCGGCAATTTGGCCGGGATCGATGCAACTTATCGTCGACAGTATGGGCGAAGAGGCGAGCGAGTTCCAATCCAGCATGATCGTGGAAAAGTTTCCTAAGTTGACGGTAGAAATGTTCGATCCATCGCGCACCCCAAAAACCGGTCAGGCGATCGACGGGATTCTCTATCCACATTTGGAAAATTGGCCACTTCTTCGGCGCGCTCCTCTCGACATCTCCACTACGGCGTGTACCGACTTAGTTCGTCATCATCAACTAACTTCGGACATGCAGAGAGTTCATCCACCCCACATTCCCACCGAAATCATGCGCACGGTTCTTGCGATCAGAGATGCGGGCAGCCTCTCGAAAGCCGCGGATCGCTTGGGTCTCAGTCAACCGGCCGTAACCTCGCAGGTCAAGCGATTGCAATGCCTGATCGGAGGCGAGCTGTTCGTGCGGACGCCTGGAGGGACCACGCCGACGGAACTCGGCAAGCTTGTCATTCAGCAGGCCCAGCGGATGTTGGAAGCTAATGACCAGCTGTTTTATCTCAGCGGTGCGCTTCCGGGCGAAACCGCGCTGCGACTTGGTCTCAGCTCGCTATTCGCCGAGAGATTCCTGGAAAAGGGCCCGGACCAATCCAGGATTTTCGTTTACGCGGACCATTCCAGCGTGATCAGGAAAGGAGTCCTCGACGGCTACATCGATGTCGGTTTCTTTTTTGCGTCGAAGGCGAATGAAGGTATTCCTAATTACACTGTGGTCGATGAGATCGACTGGCCGATACATTGGGTGCGCAAGCAAAACTTCGTTCTTAGCCCGGGCAGTCCCATTCCAATCGTCACCTTTCCGGAGGATGACTGGATGATCGGGCCGTTGATAAACAACGATCTCTCCTTCCGTATCGTATTTCACAGCCCCGATTTCTCTACTCGGCTCAGCGCCGTGCGGGCAGGTGTAGGATTGAGCGCGGTGCCAAGCGGCTTCGTCCCTGCGGATCTGGTGGAGGCCAAGGAATATTATCTTCCAAAGCTCAAACCGATTAAGGCGGTGCTATGCACGCGCCTCGGCATCGCTCAAAAGAAAGTGGCTGAGATATTACCGCTGCTGCGGAAGCATTTCCTGCAAGAGTGTCGCACACCCGATCAATAACTATAGTCTATCGGCCGCGGCCGTACCCAACCTGGATCATGGTCGAGTCCGGAGTCACGTTTGCTCCGCGTCGGCTCATTTGCCGAAGGGTAATCCCTTGGTGGTGAAGCGCTGCGCGTTGCCGGCGCGGCGTACGGGGCGTCGCGTGCCGGCGGCCTTGCCGGTGCCGGGCGGCTGGTGGGTCGGCACGAGCTGGTCGGGACGCGAGCCGATCAGGTCTCGACGACCCATCCGGATCAGCGCCTCGCGCAGCAGCGGCCAGTTGTCGGGATCATGATAGCGCAGGAACGCCTTGTGCAGCCGGCGCTGCCGAAGCCCCTTGATCGCCTCGACCTTCTCGCTGCCGCCCCGCCGTACGCCTCGCAGCGGATTGACGCCGGTATGATACATCGCGGTCGCGGTCGCCATCGGCGACGGCAGGAACGTCTGCACCTGGTCGGCGCGGTAGCGGTTCTTCTTGAGCCAGACCGCGAGGTTCATCATGTCCTCGTCGGTCGTGCCCGGATGCGCCGCGATGAAGTATGGGATCAGGTAATATTTCTTGCCGGCCTGCTGTGCGGCCGCATCGAACATTTGCTTGAAGCGGTTGTAGGCGCCGATCCCGGGCTTCATCATCTTGTCGAGCGGACCGCGCTCGGTGTGTTCAGGCGCGATCTTCAGATAGCCGCCGACGTGATGTTCGACCAGCTCCTTGATGTATTCGGGGCTTTTCACGGCGAGATCGTAGCGCACGCCGGACGCGACCATCACCTTCTTGACGCCGTTCACCTCGCGGACCTTGCGATAAAGTCGGATGAGGTCGTCGTGCGAGGTGTTCAGGTTCGGGCAGATATCAGGGAATACGCAGGACGGCAGCCGGCACGCCGCTTCGACCTTCGGGTCTTTGCATGCCATCCGGTACATGTTGGCGGTCGGTCCGCCGATATCGGAGATCACGCCGGTGAACCCCGGCGTCTTGTCGCGGATGCGCTCGATCTCGCGCAGGATCGAGCCCTCCGAACGGTTCTGGATGATGCGGCCTTCGTGCTCGGTGATCGAGCAGAATGTGCAGCCGCCGAAGCAGCCGCGCATGATCGTCACCGAGAACTTGATCATGTCCCAGGCAGGAATCTTGGCATCGCCGTAAGCGGGATGCGGCCCACGCGCGTAAGGCAGGTCGTAGACCGAATCCATTTCGGCAGACGTCAGCGGGATGGGCGGCGGGTTCAGCCACAGGTCGCGGTCGCCGTGGCGCTGCACCAGCGCCCGCGCATTGCCGGGGTTGCTCTCCCGGTGCAGCACGCGCGAGGCGCGGGCATAGGCCTCGCGATCCTGTTCGGCCTGCTCGTACGCCGGCAGCCGGATCACGGTATCGCCGGGGCGGCGGGCAGCGCCCTCATCGGCGGAGTCGAGGTCATCGGCGTGCAATTCGGTGTAGTGATCGGGCACGCGGCGGAACAGCGCGACGCCGCGGATCGAGCCGAGGTCGCGCGGCGTCTCGCCGGCGGCGAGCCGGTGGGCCACCTCGACGACGGCGCGCTCGGCGTTGCCGTAGAGCAAAAGGTCGGCCTTTGCGTCGGCCAGCACCGAGCGGCGCACCTTCTCGGACCAGTAATCGTAATGCGCGATGCGTCGCAGCGACGCCTCGATGCCGCCGAGCACGATCGGCACATCCTTGAACGCCTCGCGGCAGCGCTGGGCATAGACGACGGTGCAGCGGTCCGGCCGCCTGCCGCCTTCGCCGCCGGGTGTGTAGGCGTCGTCATGGCGTAGCCGGCGGTCCGCCGTGTAGCGGTTGACCATGGAGTCCATGTTGCCGCCGGTGACGCCGAAGAACACGCGCGGCTTACCCAGCGCCTTGAACGGCTCAGCCGAGTGCCAGTCGGGCTGCGCGATGATGCCGACCCTGAAGCCCTGGGCTTCGAGCAGCCTGCCGATGATCGCCATGCCGAAGCTCGGATGATCGACATAGGCGTCGCCTGTCACCAGCACGATGTCGCAGGCATCCCAGCCGAGCGCCGTCATCTCGGCGCGGCTCATCGGCAGGAATGGCGCCGCCTTGGCGGAGGGGGCCCGGTGTTGCGACGGGGAAATCAACGGTCTTTCGGCGCAGACTTGGGCGGAGACTTGCGTGCTCATGCCACACCGATAGGACTCCGCCGCCACAAATACAACCGGCTGGCACCGGCTGAAATCGAAGTTGATGACGGGCCGGGCGGGAACACCGCGAACGGAAAATCCGGTCTGACGCCCGGAAAGACTGCCGCAAAACTTTCCGGCGCGCGCGGTTTCACATTTCGACCGCCGGGATATAGTCGCCGGCCTGATCCCCTTCCCGCAGGACCGTCTTTAATGCGCATCGCCCTGATCCACGCCCTGAAGCATTCGATTGTGCCGATCGAAGCCGCGTTCGAGCGGCTTTGGCCGGACGCCCGCCTCATGAACCTGCTCGACGACAGCCTGTCGGCCGACGTGGCGCGCGACGGCCGGATCACCGATGCGATGACCGAGCGTTTTTTGCGGCTGGGGCGCTACGCGACCGGCACCGGCGCCGATGCGATCCTGTTCACCTGTTCGGCGTTCGGCTCCTGCATCGAAGCCGTCGCGCGCGAACACGCGCCGATGCCGGTGCTCAAGCCCAATGAAGCAATGATCGCGCAGGCGGTCGAACGGGGCCGCAGGATTGGCCTGCTCTCGACCTTCGCGCCGACGCTGGCCTCGATGCCGCCGGAGTTTCCCGGGGCGGTCGAAGTCGTGCCGAAACTCGCCGAGGGCGCCTTGGCCGCACTCGATCGCGGCGACCGCGCCGAGCATGATCGTCTGGTGGGTGAGGCGTCGAAGGACCTCCGCGACTGCGACCTGATCGCGCTCGCGCAGTACAGCATGGCGCCGGCGGCGGATCTGGTCACGCGTATCTCGGGCCGGCCGGTGGTGACCACGCCGGACAGCGCGGTGATGAAGTTGAAGCAAGCGCTCGGCTCGCACGTGTCCGCGCAGGCCGGAGCGCCGCGCTAGCGGCCGATTAGTTTGTCCTTAACGTCGCGATCGGTCATGGTCCGGAACGTAATGGAATAGCGCGGTGCCTCGACGCCGGGGATGCTGTGTTCCCAGACATGCCGGGACGCACCGGTCATCACGTAAATCGACCGCGGCCGCGCCTCGAGGGTGAAACGCTGCCATTTGTTGCCGGCGGCGCGGCGGAAGCGGAACTTGCACGGCGATCCCAGCGACAGCCCGAAGACCCGGTCGAATTGTGGCTTGTCGCGATGCCAGCCGATGCCGATGCCGACATCGTATTCGGTGCAGAGCACTTGTGCGATCCGGGTCTGCGCGCCGCCAAAAGCTTCGACCTTGGTCACGAGGTCGCCGAGCCAGTCCGGAATCGCTTCGGCCTCGTGCAGACGTTGCAACGTATAGTCATATCTGAAGCCGAACGAAGCCACCCGACGCTTGCCTTCGAAGGCGCCGAACTGAAAGGGCTGCAGCGGCAACGCCGCCACATGCGCGATCAGCTCCCGCTCTTCCGCCAGCGTGATGAAGTCGTCGCTATAGCTCAGGCCTTCCGGCCCGGGCGAACTGTCGGCAAAGAGACTATATTGCTCGGACAAGCCGGCCATTCTCCAGTGGTTGGGGATGGCCCTGATATGGGGTCGCGGATGCTGGAATGGAATATGCTGGCACCGAACCCGCGCGATGGGCCGGCGCGTCGCTGCAGAACATCGGCGGAAATCAGAAGAAACTTGGCGGGTCGATAGATAACGACCGGGCCCGATTGCTCTAGCGGATAACGGCAAATTCGCCCGACGGCGTGACTTCGAAAAACGCGACTGCGAGATCGGTTCGATCAAATCCTCCCCAGGGGCCTCCGATGCATCCCGCGATATCGCCCGCAGATCGCGACGGCATCAGGCGCTGAAGCAGCGCCCGGCAGCTGAGGCGGTTGGTCCAGTCCGTCCATTGCAGCGGGCCGCTCTGAAAATGCACGAGGAACAGGGGGCGACCGGATTTTTTCGGCTGGACGCGACACAGCCTGGCGGCGACGGCCGGCACAACGCCCAGCACGAGCGGATCGCGCAACCTCTGTCGGCTTGCGGGCCGGCACTCGCTGACCATGGGATCAGGATCGGTTGATGCGTTCGCCGGCACCGGCGGATCAGAGACGTTCAACCATTCCGCGTCGAGCAGGATTTTGAACCAGGCTGCATCATCCAGGTTCTTGCCGATGCCGATCTCGCCTTCGGCTTCGTATAAGGCGCCGTTGGTGACGTTTGTCGTGTTCTTCATCGGCTTGTCGGACACACCGATCCGTAAGGCGTCATTAGGCTCCACCGAGAAATACAGCTGATCGCCGGTCAGGCTTGTGCGGTGCAGGTCCGGACAGGAGCGCGGATGGCCGATCGCGCCGTTGATCGGGTCGGGTTCGTAGTAAAGGCACGCGGCGGGGCGCTCGATCTTGCCACGTTGCCAAACGTATTTATTCGACGGGTCTTGCGTCCTCCGGCGAAATTCAAACGTTGGGGTTTGACCCCTGGCGATCGCATGCACATGGTCGGAAGTCAGTGCCACGCGGGCACCGATGACATAGGCGACACCTAAATCGGACACGGGCATCGCGCGGTGTGACAGCGCCAGCCATCCGACGCTGCCGGCAACGGCAATGGCGACGGCGCCGATCATGGCGAGCGCGAGACGTTTCATCGCGCGACCTGTACCCAGCAGCCGTTAAAATTTTGCGAGGATATTTACGGCAACACGCACAGGTTGTCTCAAAACTGGAATTGGCCCAACTTACAAATTTTCACCTAATAAAAATCTCTTCCGTCATGTGAAAAGCCGTTTGCTTATACCCGCCAGTTGTCGCTCAATGAGCCCCATAAAAGTTCAGGGGACGGAGCGTGCCGACGGATCTGGCGAGAGTGGATCAACCGCACCGTGTGATGCCCGCCCGGCCGCCGATCGGCCGGGACAAGGGCGGAATCCAGGCGCTCGATCGCGCCTTCCTGATTCTGGATGTCATCGCGGATGCCGGCGGCGAAGCAAAACTCACCGAGATCAGCGCCGCGGCCGGCCTGAACGTGTCGACCTGCCATCACCTGATTTCGACGCTGTGCAATTGGGGCTATGTCGCGCGCGGCCCCGGCAGCAAAACCTACGTATTGGGATCGCGCATCCTGCATCTCAGCGCCGCCTGCCTTCGTCAGGTCGACCTGCCGCGGCGCGCGCAGGGTTTTGTCGATCGACTCAACGAGCAAACCCGCGAGGCCGTGCAGCTCGCCATCATGCAGGATACCAGCCTGGTCAATGTACTGCGCCGCGACGCGCGGCACGCGGTGCGGGTCGACGCGGGACTGGGAGGAAAATCCAACGCGGCGCACGCCACCGCCATCGGCAAGGCCATCCTGGCCTGGCTACCGCCCCGCGAGCTGGACCGTATCATTGCCGATCAGGGCCTGACCGCGTTCACGCCCAATACGATCGTGACCATGGATCAGCTGAAGGAAGAACTGCGGCTGACGCGGCGGAACGGTTTTGCGGTCGACCGCGAGGAGTTTCAGCCCGGCGTCATCTGTCTCGGCGCGGCGATCCGCGATCACGCCGGCGCGGTGGTCGGCTCCATCAGCGTATCGTCGCCGGTGTTTCGGGCGACGCCCGAATATCTCGATCAAATCAGGGTTCATCTGATCGCCGCGACCGACGAACTGTCGATGGAGCTCGGCGCGCCCGGCGCTACTCTTCGCGGATCGGTCAAACCCGTCGCGGCGGAATAGTCACGTCATTTAAATCAGGGAGAGAAATTTATGTACCAGCCCGACAACGTGAAAACATCGCCGGACTTTCCGATTCCGGAAACCATGCGAGCCTGGGTGCTGGGCGATCCGGATCAGCTGACGCTTTCGACCAAGCCGGTGCCCGTCCCCAAGCGGGCCGAGGTGCTGGTGCGGATCGATGCGGTGGCGATCTGTGCGACCGACCTCGAGATCATTTCGCACGGTCCGCCCGCGATGATCCGGGGCGGGCTGCCCTACAACAAGAACTTTACCCCCGGCCACGAATATATGGGCACCGTCGCGGCGCTCGGACCCGGCGTCGACGAATACCGGATCGGCGAACGCGTGACCGTGGAAATCCACGCCGGCTGCGGCCAGTGCAAGCGCTGCCGCGAGGGCATGTATACGTCGTGCCATAACTACGGCTTGAACTACGGCGACGTCGACAAGGGCCATCGCGCCAACGGCTTCACCACCGACGGCGGTTTCGCCGAATACGCCATCAACCACGTCAACACGCTGGTGCGCGTGTCCGACGCGATGTCGGACGAGGAGGCGACGCTGGTCGTGACCGCCGGCACCGCGATGTATGGATTGACCGAACTCGGCGGCTTGGTCGCCGGTGAAAGCGTCGTGGTGACCGGCCCCGGGCCGATCGGTTTGCTGGGCGTCGCGGTCGCCAAGGCGCTCGGCGCCCAGCCGGTGATCCTGACCGGCACGCGCGAAAATCGTCTCAAGATCGGTCTCGAACTCGGCGCCGACTACGTCGTCAACGCCAAGACGGAAGATCCGGTCGCAGCGGTCAGGCGGCTGAACGGCGGCAAGGGTGTCGACTACGTGGTCGAATGCTCCGGCGCGCCGGACGCGGTCAACGAGGCCGCGCGCATGGTCAATCGCGGCGGCAAGATCTGCCTTGCCGCCTTTCCACACAAGCCGGCGGAAGTCGATATCGCCTATCTCGTCCGCAACAACATCTACGTGTTCGGCATTCGCGGCGAAGGCAAGAGCGCGACGCACCGCGCCGAAGCCTTCATGGCGCAGAAGCGGTTCGATGCGACCAAGGTCCACACCCACACCTTCGCGCTGGAGGATCTCCCGACCGCGCTGCGCTACGCCCGCGAACGCATCGAGGATGCGATCAAGGTCGTCATCAAGACCCACGGTCACGCTGCCATCAGCAGCGTCGCCGCGGAATAGCTGAAGGCCGCACGCCAATTCGCGGTTCACATCCCGGCACCATTTCGCCGGGACGGCACGCTGGCAGCGACCGCTGCCAGCGCGGGGAGCGCCCGGAAAGAGAAGCGGCAGCCGCAGGGCATCGGTAGAAGACGTACGGGAGATGACAACATGTCTGCGATCGAGGCCGACCGCGCCGCATCCGAGATTCCCGCCGGCCGGTCGTCGGCCGCGACCCGGAAGGCTCCGTTCTATCGGAAGCTCTATGTGCAGGTGCTGATCGCGATCGCGCTCGGCGCGGCCCTCGGTTACCTGCAGCCGGCCTTTTCCGTTTCGTTGAAGCCCTACGGCGATGCGTTTGTAAAGGCGATCAAGGTCGTGGTCGCGCCGATCATCTTCACCACCATCGTCGTGGGCATCGCCAAGATGGGGGATATCCGCCGCGTCGCCAATGTCGGCGTCAAGGCGCTGGTCTATTTCGAGGTCGCCTCGACCATCGCCTTGATCATCGGCATGACGGTCGGCAATTTCTGGAAGGTCGGCCGCGGCCTCAATGCCGATCCGGCGGCGTTCGATACCAAGGCCGTGGAGGCCTACGCCAAGATCGCCAAGGATGTCACGCTCTCGGACTTCTTCCTGTCGATGATCCCGACTTCCTTTGTCGAACCGTTCGTCAAGGGCGACATCATGCCGGTTCTGTTCATTGCCGTGCTGCTGGGGTTGTCGCTGGCGATGGCGCGCACGCGCGGCCAGCCGATCGTCGCGTTTCTCGATTCCGCCTCGGTCGCGCTGTTCGGCATGGTGCGGATCATCATGTATTTCGCGCCGATCGCGGCGCTGTGCGCGATGGCGTTCACGGTCGGCAAATACGGGCTGCGCACGCTGCTGGATCTCGGCCAGCTGGTCGCATCGGTCTATATCGTCAGCATCCTGTTCGTCGTCGTGGTGCTCGGGGCGTTCCTGCGCATTTCCGGCTTCAGTATCTGGCGCGTGCTGAATTACTTCAAGGACGAGATCCTGTTCGTGTTCGCCGCGACGTCGGCGGAAACCATGATGCCGAAATCGATGCAGAAGCTGGAAAAGGTCGGCGTCTCCAGGGAGGTGGTCGGCCTGGTGATGCCGGGCGGGTTTTCGTTCAACATGGACGGCACGGCGATCTACATGACGATGGCCGTGCTGTTTCTCGCCCACGCCTTCAACGTCGAACTGTCGCTGTCGCGTCAGCTCGCGGTGCTGTTCGTGATGCTGTTCACCTCCAAGGGCGCCGCCGGCGTGACCGGCGGAGGTTTCGTTGCGCTGGCCGCGACGTTGCCGGTGGTGGACGCTGTGCCGGTCGCGGGCATCGCGCTGCTGCTCGGGGTCGACCGCTTCATGGCCGAAATCCGCGCCGCCACCAACCTGACGTCCAACATCATCGCAACGCTGGTGGTCGGCCGCTGGGTCGGCGCGGTCGACATGACGGTGGCCCGGGCCGAATTGCAGAAGGGTTTTGTGGAAACCGAAGAAACCCGCGCCTGGGATGCCCACCGCGAGTCCGGAATGCAGACGGCAAGCTGATCGGAAAGGGCCCCGCCCAATTTTAGCAGGGCGGTCCGCTCAGTCGCCGCTTAGCCGGGCGAGGGGGAAGGGATTGCCCGCAGTTGCGGTTCATCCCGGACCGCACATTTCCTAATGATATCCGATGTCGGTGCGGACCTTGCCGCGAAAGACCCAATAGGACCAGCCGCTGTACATCAGGATCACCGGCAGCAGCACGAGTGTTCCGACCAGCAGAAACGCCTGGGTTCGATCGGACGAGGCGGCTTCCCACAGGGTGAAATGACGCGGTACGATCATCGGAAACAGGCTGATCGCTATTCCGAGGAATGAAAGCACAAAGAGGCCGATCGCCCCCGCAAAGGGAAGGACTTCGGCACGGTCGTTGAGCGCCCGCCAGGTCACGATTGCGACCGCGGCCGTCGCGATCGGCACCGGTGCCAGCAGCAGCGTGTTCGGCCAGCCGAACCAGCGCGAGGCCACGGCCGGATTTGCGAGCGGCGTCCAGATGCTCACGATGGCGATCGCCGCCAGCACGCCGATCAGGCAAATCCGCCCGTGTCGGCGCGCGTCGCGCTGAATATCGCCCTCGGTCTTGAGGATCAGCCAGCCCGCACCGAGCAGGCCATAGCCGAACAGCAATGCGATTCCGGTCAGGATCGAGAACGGCGTCAGGAAAGCAAAGGAGCTGCCCGAAAACACCCGCCCGGTGACTTCGTATCCCTGGATGAAGCTTCCGAGCACCACGCCTTGCGCAAAGGTCGCGATCCCCGATCCGTACGAAAAGGCGTGATCCCAAAAGGTCTTGTGCTCGGCATCCCGAAAGCGGAATTCGAATGCGACACCGCGAAACACCAGCGCCAGCAGCATCACCAGGATCGGGAAATAGACCGCGGGAATAATGATCGCAAACGCCACCGGAAATGCCGCCAGCAGGCCGAGGCCGCCAAATACGAGCCAGGTCTCGTTTCCGTCCCAGATCGGCGCGATGGAATTCATGATGGTGTTGCGCGAGGCGGTATCCGGTGCAAGGCCGTACAACATGCCGACGCCGAGATCGAAGCCATCAAGCAGCACATATAAAAACACCGCCATTCCGAGGATCAACGTCCAGATCGGAACGAAGTCGAGGACGTGGCTCATGGCTCGCTCCCTCCAGTGACGGCCGCTCCGGCCAGAACCGGGGCTTTGGGCCGTCCCAATTCGATCTCCACATCGGCGTCGTCGGCGGCCGTAGGACCCTTGCGTACCAGGCGCCACATCAACAGCACGCCCACGGGGTACATGAAGAGATAGACGATCATGTAAGCCAGCAGCGAAATCAGCACGTCCGTGCCCGTCAGGGACGGAGACACCGAGTGGGCTGTACGCAACAGGCCATAGACCGTCCAGGGTTGCCGGCCGACCTCGGTTGTGACCCATCCGGCGATGACGGCGATGAAGCCGATCGGCATCGTGAACACGCACAGTCGCAGGAATAACGGCGTATCCATCAGCACGCCGCGCCAGCGCAGCCAGCCGCCGAGCGCGACCACGGCGAGCATCAACAGACCGATCCCGACCATGATCCGGAACGCGAAAAACGGAATCGCCACCGGGGGCCTTTGATCGGCCGGGAAGTCCTTGAGCCCAATAACCTTTCCATCCAGCTCATGGGTAAGGATCAGGCTGCCGACATCAGGCATCTCGATCGCGAACCGGTTGGTCTCGGCCTTTTCGTCGGGGATCGCGAACAGGACGAGAGGAACACGGCGGCCTGTGGTCCAGTGCGCCTCGATCGCCGCGAGCTTCGCCGGCTGGTGCTCCAGCGTGTTCAATCCATGATGGTCGCCGAGGAAAATCTGCACCGGCACCAGCACGCTCAGAAGCCACAGCGTCATCGACACCATGGTTCGGGCTTCCTGGCTGAACCGGTCTCGTCTCAGCAGGTAGGCGCCGACGCCGAGCACGACGAAACCTGTCGTGATGAAAAACGCGACCACGGTGTGGGCAAGACGCGCGAGAAATGACGGATTGAAGATGACCTGAAACCAATCGGTCGGGAAAAAGCGCCCGTCGATAATCTCAAAGCCTGCCGGGGTTTGCATCCAGCTATTGGCCGACAATATCCAGAACGACGAAAACAACGTGCCGAGCGACACCATCAATGCGGCGACGAAGTGCGCCCAGGCCGGCACCAGCTTGCGTCCGAACAAAAGCACGCCGAGGAAGGCGGCCTCGAGAAAAAACGCGGTCAGCCCTTCATAGGCGTACAGTGGGGAGAGCACATTGGCCACGGCATCCGAATAGCGGCTCCAGTTGGTGCCGAGTTGAAAGGGCATGACGATGCCGGTCACCACACCCATTCCGAATGCGATGGAAAAGATCTTGATCCAGAACATCGAGACGCGAAGGTAGACGTCGCGGCCGGTGAAGAAGTAGATGCCTTCAAGAACTGCAATAAATGCTGCGAGACCGACCGTGAATGCCGGCAGCAGGATGTGCCACCCGATGACCCAGGCAAATTGCAGCCGCGAAAGGAAAACCGGATCCAAGTCCATTTTTGCCACCCCGCGTCGTTAGGCAACGACCTGCGTATCCATAGTACCGAACTGAGAACGCATGTCGATTCACACGTTCGGCTGGTCCGTGTGATCGCCGAGCTTTTGCCGGACGGCACGGTTGGCCGAACGGGAAAGCCCGTAGCGTAGAGCGTTCGAATTACACTGGATTGAAGAAAAATCTGATTGCCGCGTACCGAACCGGCATTCGACGACGAGGCAATGGCCGCAACCTTGGCATGCCGGGCGCAACGTCAAGGCGTGAAATTTGATCGCCACCGCGTTGCCCATCAGCCGGCTTGACGAATTACGTAATACATTCAGGTGTATAGGGGGTGATCGGCGGCATTGCGCGCTCGCCGCGCTGCCGGATGATTTTGCGCGAAATCTTCGGCAATGAATGGCGCTTTGGCTTCGCTTGGCCTACAAGCACCCCACCTCACGCAACTCGTCGGGCCACGCGGCCGCATCTTCGAAGCGATCACTTCGGTCGAGGCCCCCTCAATGTTTCCGGCGCCAGGCGCCAACCAAGGTCAGTTATCCCGTGACATTCCTGCCGAAAAGTCCGCCGCTCGCCCGAGCCTTGGCGGAGCGCAATTACGATCAGCCCACACCGGTCCAGTCCGCAGTGTTGGCGGAGGCCGCCGCCGATCACGACCTTCTGGTCTCGGCACGCACCGGCTCGGGCAAAACGGTTGCGTATGGGTTGGCGATTGCAACAAATCTTCTCGAAGGGGCGGAGCGATTCCAGCGGGCCGGTGCACCGCTTGCCCTGATCGTGGCGCCGACCCGGGAGCTTGCATTACAGGTGCAGCGCGAACTGGCATGGCTCTATCAATATGCCGATGCGCGGGTCGTTTCCTGCGTCGGCGGCATGGATCCGCGCCGCGAGCAGCGCGAACTCGCCGCGGGCGCCCACATCGTGGTCGGCACGCCGGGGCGGTTGTGCGATCACCTTCGGCGCGGCCGTCTCGACGTTTCGGAATTGAAGGCTGTGGTGCTCGACGAAGCCGACGAAATGCTCGATCTCGGTTTTCGCGAAGATATGGAGTTTATCCTCAAGACCACGCCGGAGAGCCGCCGGACACTGTTGTTTTCGGCGACCCTGCCGCGCGGCATCGTCGCACTGGCCAAGCAGTATCAACATTCCGCTCATCGCATCAAGGTCGGGGGCGACGATGGCGGTCACGCCGATATCGAATATCGCGCCATCCGGATTGCGGCCGGCGATGTCGAACATGCGGTAGTCAACGTGCTGCGCTTCTTCGAATCGCCGAGCACGATCGTCTTCTGCAATACGCGCGATGCGGTCCGTCATTTGCAGGCGACGCTTCTGGAGCGTGGGTTTTCGGTGGTCGCACTGTCGGGTGAATTGACGCAGAACGAGCGAACCCAGGCGCTGCAGGGTTTGCGCGACGGCAGGGCACGGGTTTGCGTCGCCACCGACGTCGCGGCTCGCGGCCTTGACCTGCCCAAGCTCGACCTCGTCATCCATGCCGATCTGCCGAATGACGCCGAGATATTGCAGCACCGCTCCGGCCGTACCGGTCGCGCGGGCCGCAAGGGCGTGAGCGTCCTGTTGGTGCCGTCGGCGCGACGGCGACGGGCGGAATTACTTCTGACCGGCATCGATGTCGCATGGGGAACGGCACCCACCGCGGCTGAGATCCGAAAGCTCGACCAGGAGCGCTTGTTGCGCGATGCGCTGTTTGCGCAGGAAACGACCGCCGACGAACTGGTGTTGGCGCGTGCGCTGCTTGCCGAACGATCGGCCGAAGAAATCGCCGCGGCGTTGGTGCGCTTCTATCAGGCGCGGCTACCCTCGCCCGAGGACATTCTCGACCCCGGGCATCCACGCGACGATCGCGGCCGCGCGAGGGACGGGCGAAGCGCGCGCGGAGAGGGTCGCGAGAGCGTACCGCGGCCGAAGTCTGCAAAATCATCGCCGCGTCACGGGATGGCGGAGGGCAGCGTTTGGTACCGCGCCGCGATCGGGCGGCGGAAGAACGCGGAAGCACGCTGGCTGCTGCCGATGATCTGCCGTCGTGGCGGCATCGAAAAGCAGGATATCGGCGCCATCCGCATTCTCGATACCACGACCGAATTCGAAATTTCCGAGCGGGTGGCGGAGTCGTTCGCCGTCAAAATCCGGCGGCCCGACAAGGAGGACAACATCCGCATCGAACCGTTGGCGGATGCCCCAAAAGGCGAGGCCGGTTCCGAGAAGCGGCGGGAATCCGGGGAGTTCGAAAGGGATGCGCGTCCCAACGCCAAATCCCGCGATCAGGCGGCGTTCGAGCAAAACAGGGAGTCTTTCCGCGACGCCCGGCCCCGGTTTGACGAGGTCCGTGCCGGCAAGAAAAAGCGACCGCACGGCAAACCGGCCCATGTCGGACACCTGCATCCTGCCGGCGTGCCGTCGGCAAAGCCTGGATTCGGAAAGAAGCCCAAGAAGAAGCGCCAGGGCTAGCCTAGTCGCCGCGTGGCCAAGCGGCCATGGCTGCCGCGGCTACGCCGCTCAACTCGGCCTGAGTGGCGCCGTCCCGCGCCTGAACGGCCATTCCCTGGAAGACGCTCAGATAAAACCGGCTCAGGCTGTCGACATCCGTCGAAGCGGGCAGCTCGCCCTTGGTCACAGCGGTTTCCAGCAGCGAGCGTATCATACCCAGCATATCGAGCCGGAAGTTCTTGACGGCGCGGGCGATCGTGGCCGGCCATTCGTCGCTGATCGCCGCCAGCACGGCCATGCAACCTGCCGGTGTCGACCGAGACTTCGGCAGGCACTCGGTACCCGCCATCAACAAGTTCTCCATGCCGGCACGGGCCGTGGTTTTTTCGACAAGTTTGTTCCAGACCGGGGCTCCCCGGACGTGGATATAATGTTCGATCGCCTCGAGATAGAGCGCCTCCTTGCTGCCGAACGCCGCATAGAGACTCGGCGAGCGGACGCCCATGGCATCGCAAAGCTCGTTCATCGAAGTTGACGCGAAGCCTTTACGCCAAAACAGGAACATGGCGGCCTCGAGCGCCGCGTCGCGATCAAATTCCCTCGGCCGTCCGATAACAGCCATCACTATCCCTTCTGTAATGGTCAACACATAATTCACTTGACGCCGCCGATCAAGGGGCTAGATAGTTCTGTGTCGATCATTACAGAAATGGAGATGGCAATGACGCTGACGGGAAAACGAGCTCTTGTGACAGGGGCGAGCAGAGGTATCGGCGCGGCGATCGCAAAGGCGCTGGCCGCTGAAGGCGCGGATGTTGCGATCACTTATGAGAAGTCCGCGGAGAGTGCCGCGGAGGTCGTCAGCGCCATAAAGGCGAAGGGCGGGCGGGCGGTTGCGTTAAAGGCCGACAGCGCGGATGTTGCCGCCGTTCAGGCCTCGGTCGACAAGGCGGTGGCCGAACTGGGCGGGCTCGATATTCTGGTCAACAATGCGGGGATTCTTCGATTGGCGACGCTCAAGGACATCTCGCTCGCCGACATCGACGCCCAACTGAACGTCAACGTGCGCGCGCCGATCATCGCAAGCAAAGCCTCGTTGCCGCACCTTGGCAAAGGCGGTCGCATCATCACCATCGGAAGCTACTTCGCAGACCGCGTGCCCTCGCCGGTGCTCGGCGTGTACGCGGCAACGAAATCGGCGATGCTCGCCTTCACCAAGGCGTTGGCGCGGGAACTTGGCCCCAAAGAGGTTACGGTCAATCTCGTGCAGCCGGGTTCGATCGACACCGACATGAATCCGGCGCACGGTCCGGTCGCGGATACGCTGCGGCAATTCATGGCGTTGGGTCGGTATGGCAAGGCGGACGACATCGCCAATGCCGTGGTGTTCCTGGCGGGCGCCAAGGCCCAGTACATCACCGGCTCGACGTTGACCGTTGATGGTGGCGCGAACGCCTAGCGGGATGGCGATTTGTTTATCGCCATCCCAGCGAACCCGCTATCAGCGTGCAGTCTTCACGTGAGCGCCTTGTGTTTGGCGCGTGGAAAGCGGCCCTCGATACACCGGGGCGGCCGGACGTAGGATCGTCCGGCCGGACCTTTGCGTAGCACGCAAGCTTCTCTCGGCCGGTAGGCGAGTATGCGCACCGGTCACATTTTGCCGGTCGCGGAGATCATGCGGCGAATGCAGCCGCCTCGCCCCGGCTCATGGCAATGGCCTTTCCGGTGAAGCGCGGTTCTTCACCATGAAACTGGAAAGCCATCCGTTTCGCCGTCGCGACGCGCGAAACTCATCCGGTCCCGGTGTATCCTTGGTTGTGGTCGTGCTAACTTCACCGGACGCGTGCCAGTAGCCGCCTGGGTTCCGTTGGAACCGGCCATGTCATGCGTGACCGGCGGTCTGCCTCAGGACGCCGGAAGGATTCCGACGGAAGAAATGATGGACCGCAGGTTCGCGGCCGATGCGTAACGAACGGTCCATGGGGCCGCAACTATCGCCATTGGAGACGACCCATGCAGATAAATACCGACGTCGCGACGTTCGAGTCGCCCGCCGTGCTCAGGCTGATTACCCAGGCCTATGCAAGTCTCCTCCTCACGCTGTTTGCGCTGCTTCCGGTCTTCCTGATCGCCTATCTGGATTTCTACCAGGATCCCGCGCTGAAATTTGAAGATCACCTGTTCCACGAGGCGGCGATCGCGGTCGCGACCCTTGAAGGGCTGTTCGTCACCTATGTGGCGTGGCGTTGCTACCAGTCTTCCGGCGAACCCTTGTTGCGCTGGCTGACGCTGGGTTTTCTCGGCTTCGTGGTGGTCTATGCGCCGCACGGCGCTTTCACCGGAATGGCGCACCATAATATCTGGCTTTTTCTGCTCTACGGCCCGGCATCCCGCCTGACCATGGCGATCCTGCTTTTCATCGGACTGCTCTCCTATAGCCAGCCGCCGGACGAACTCGATCAGCGTCCGACCTCGCGGACCTGGCTGACATGGATCGCGCTCTTCCTCGCGATCGACGTCGCCGTCGGCATCGTTGCCTATTCGCCATATGCCTCCCATCCCGCGGTGCGCCTGACGATGGAGGGCGGGGCGCTGGTGTTCAGCGTGCTCAACATTCTGGCGTTGCTGATGCGAAGGATACGCTCGCCGCTGATGGTGGTCTTCGGCATTTCGGTGGCCTGGTTCGGGCTGTCGTCGCTTGCATTCATCATGGGGCGGCCGTGGAATCACATGTGGTGGCTTGCCCACGCCATCTTTGCCGGCGGCTTCTTTTTGCTGAGCTACGGCGTGGTGCGGGCTTTCAGAACGACACGTTCGTTCTCGACCATCTACAGCCAGGAAGAGTTGATGACCCGCTTGTCGGAAGCGGTGGCCGGCACGCAAAGCGCGTTACTCGAGGTGCAAAAGGCCAATCAGAAACTGGAATACCTCGCCGCTACCGATCCCCTGACCGGCGCCGGCAACCGCCGGCAGTTCATCGAGCGCATCGAGTCCGAAATATCACGATCGCGGCGAACCGGGGCGGCTCTATCGCTGCTGTCGCTCGACCTCGATCACTTCAAGGAGATCAACGATCTGCACGGCCATCAGGCCGGCGACGAGATTCTGTGCGATTTCGTCAAGAAAAGCCGCGAGGCGATCCGCCCTTACGACTTCGTCGCCCGCGTCGGCGGCGAGGAGTTCGTGGTGTTGCTGCCCGGGGCATGCCTGGAAGCCGCGCGCACGGTCGGCGAACGGCTTCGATTGGCGATCGCGGGCAGTGTGTTCAAAATCGGTAGCCAGCCGATCACCCTCACCATCAGTATCGGGGTTTCGGAATTCGGACGCGACGGAGACAACCTCGACGCGCTGCTGCAGGCCTCCGATCAGCGGCTCTATCGCGCCAAACATGACGGCCGCAACTGTGTGATTGCGGCGTAGCTGCCGAACGTTCCTCGTCTGAAGGCGGCGATCGAACCTGGCCGCGCTCCAGATCCGGTCCGCCGTTGCGGGCAGCCTCTTGCGGCTATACCGCGCATATAAAGCCTCGCCCGCACTCCCATCGATTTCTTACGCCGCAATCAGCACTTTGACCTCTGCTGTCCTGGATCGCGAGAATGGATGGAGGTTGAACGTGCGTCGTCCGATGGAACTACAGAATTCAACCCGCGCCTCGATTCGGAAGACCGGGCGTGGCGCCATTGAGAGACTGCTGCTCTTTCTGTGGGGCGGATCGCCGACGCAATACTGGCCGGAGTCGCACTACATGCGCGGTCGTGGGCCGAAGTGGATGAAAAAGCACGGCGCCCTGCAGCAAGATTCCGGCGTCGTGAATGTATTGAACGCGACGAACGCGCCGCGCATGGCTGAGCGCGTGTCTGGCTCGAGCAAGCCGGCGCGCTGAGACGCCGCGGCCGGTTGCGGTCTTAATCAGTTTTCCGACTGCCGTTGTGTCGCGCCGCCGCGCGCAAGCGAAACCTTGCCTGCGAGCTGGTTATTTCGCGCCGCCCGCGGAGGACGTCGCGCCGAGTTGCGTGGTCTGCGCGCCTGGCCGCAGGTCTTCGATTGCCAACGCATCGGGCACGACATGCAACAATTTGCGGCTATCCAAAGATAATGATACTAATTATATGTTGTATATCAGATAGTTATGTGATTTTGTATACAGCATACTAAATATCGTTGCGGGGCTTCTCCAAATGCCGCAGATTTGATGTGCCGGCAATTGGAGAGAGACATGAGCGATCACGCCGCCTCAGCCATCGCAGCGACCAGCACCGACCGACCCACCGGCGTGCGCTGGAATATCTTTTTCCTGATGCTGTTTCTCGTTTCCATCAACTACATCGACCGCGCCTCGCTCTCGGTCGCGATGCCGCTGATCTCCAAGGAATTCGATATCGATCCGGCGATGCAGGGCCTGATCCTCAGCTCGTTCTTCTGGACCTATGCCCTGATGCAGGTGCCGGGCGGCTTGCTCGCCGACCGCTTCAAGCCGCGGATCGTGATCGCGTTGGCGACGATCTTCTGGGGCGCGTTCCAGGCAATTGCCGCGGTCGCTACCAGCTGGGGCGTATTGCTGCTGACCCGGCTCGGGCTCGGCGCATCGGAAGCGCCGATCTATCCCGCCGGCGGCAAGCTCAATGCGATCTGGATGACGCCGAACGAGCGAGGACGTGGCGCGACGCTGCTCGACGGCGGTGCGCCGCTCGGCGCCGCGCTGGGATCGATCGTGATCGCCTGGCTGATCGCGGCTTTCAATTCCTGGCGTGCGGCCTTTATCATCGCCGGCGTCGGCACCATGCTGTGCGGGCTCTGGGCCTGGTACTACATCCGCAATTCACCGCGCCAGCATCCGTCGGTCAACGAGGCGGAAGCGCGTTTCATCGAACAGGCGCACGCGCTGGAGGATGCCGCCACGCCGGCGTCATCAGGCGGAAGCTGGATGGCCTATTTTCGATTCCGTTCGGTGTGGTGCATGTGTCTCGGCTGGATGTTCTTCAACACCACGTTTTACGGGTTGTTGACGTGGATGCCGACCTACCTGTTCAAGGTGCACGGCTTCGACATCAAGACGCTCGGCGGCGCGTCGTTCATCATCTTCTTTTCCGGCTTTGTCGGCGAACTGGTCGGCGGGTGGCTCGGCGACTTCTGGCGCAACCGCGGCGGCGGCCCGAACTTGGTGTTCCGGACGCTGTTCGGCATTGCCGCCATCATGGCGACGGTGTCGATCTTCTCGGTGGCCTATGTCAGGGATCTCGTCGCCGTCGTGGTGCTGCTGTCCTCGACGCTGTTCTTCCTGCGCTGGTGCGGGATGTATTGGGCCATCCCTTCCGCGCTCGCGGGGCGGGACAAGTCCGGATTCCTCGGCGGCTGCATGAACCTCGGCGGCAACATCGCGGGCATCCTGACGCCGCTGATCGTCGGCTTCATCGTCCAGGCCACCGGGTCGTACTTCCTGGCGTTGATGTTCTTCGCCGCCGCCGGCGTCGCGCTGCTGATCTGTTCGACCCTGATCGATTACAGCCGCAAACTGCCGGTATGAGGCGGCATAGGCGGGCGGCGAGGGCGGCCCTGCTGTTTCTCATGAGGTTCCCACGATGACACGCCACGTCCGGCTCGGCATGTTGACCCCATCGTCCAACACCGCGCTCGAGCCGATCACGAACGCGATGCTGGCCGGCATCGCCGACGTCTCGGCGCATTTCTCCCGCTTCAAGGTGACCGAGATCGCGCTGTCGGAATCCGCGCTGCGCCAGTTCGACGACAGTGAAATCCTGCGCGCCGCCGAGCTGTTGGCGGACGCCAAGGTTGACGTCATCGCCTGGAACGGCACCTCCGCTAGCTGGCTCGGCTTCGAGCGCGACGAACGGCTGTGCGAACGCATCACCGCATCGACCGGCATCCAGGCGCGAACCACCGTGCTCGGCTATCGCGATCTGTTCCGGCGGCTCGGCATCGCGCGGATCGGGCTGGTGACGCCCTATCGCAAGGACGTCCAGGACAAGATCGTCTCTGTCTGGGGTTCGCAGGGATTGCAGTGCGTCACCGAGCGGCATCTCTCGCTGCAGGATAATTTCTCTTTCGCCGAAGTGCCTGAAGCCGAGGTCGCGCGACTGATCGAGGAAGTCGTGCGCGAAGGCTGCGATGCGGTTGCCGTGCTGTGCACCAACATGCGTGGCGCCGGTCCGGCGGAGGTGCTCGAAACGAGGCTCGGCGTGCCGGTGTTCGATTCGATTGCGGTGACGCTGTGGGCATGCTTGATCGCGACCGGAACCGATCCGGCGCGCATCGAGGGCTGGGGACGGCTGTTTACGTCGCCCGAGCTTGGGCTCGCCGCAAGTCCGGCCGCGGATATGCGCCGGGATGCGCCGCGCTCATGAGATCAGCGAACCGGATGAAAAAAATTGACCGTGACCAAGACCAAGACGAAAACCGAGGCCAAGGCCACCGCGAAGGCAAAGGCCAAGCGTAAAGGCGAACCCAAGCAGCGGCGTGGCGTCACGGCGCTGCAGCGACGCCGGCTGCGGATGCCGCGCGCCGGTCTCCACGCGCAAGCCGCAACGCGGCTTCGCGCCCTGATCGTGCGCGGCGACCTTTCACCGGGCCAGCCCTTGCTCGAAACCGATCTGTCCGAGGCGCTCGGGGTTTCGCGGACGCCGCTGCGCGAAGCCTTGCGACAACTGGCCTCCGAAGGCCTGGTCGAGCTTCGCCTCAACCGCAGCGCCATCGTCGCGCCGCTGCGGCGGGAGGAACTGACCGAATTGTTCGAGGCGTTGAGCGGGATCGAGCGCTGCGCCGCGGAGCTTGCGGCGGCACGGATGACGGCGCGCGACGTCGAACAGCTCGAGGCGCTGCAGCTCCGCATCGAATGGCATCGCGAACGCGGGGAGATGCGCGAGTATTTCGAGATCAATCAGCAGATTCATCGCGCGATCGTCGGCTTCGCCCGCAACGGCGTGCTGAAGGCGACCCACGACGCCTTGCTGCCGCGGGCCGAACGTGCGCGCTTCTTCGGATTGTCGGTACTGGGGCGGTGGGATGAATCGGTGCGCGACCATCAGGAGATTTTGGCCGCGCTCAGGGGTGGCGACGGCGATCGCGCCGGAACGTTGCTGGGGCATCATGTCCGCCGCACCGGCGAGGTCGTGGCCGGCACGCTGCCTGCCGAAGCCGGCGATGGCCCCGTCAGGGCGCGGCGCGATGGCAGGGCCGCGACAGCGGGAAAGGCCAGCCTGTGAAAATCCTGTTGCTCAATCCGAACACCACGGTCGAGGTGACCAACCTGCTGCACGCCGCCGGTGCAAGGGCCGCCTCGCCGGGCACCGATCTGGTCGTGGCCACCGCGGGGCGCGGCGTGCCCTATATCGCCACCCGCGCCGAAGCCCAGATCGGCGGCGCCATCGCGCTTGAAATGCTCGCCGAGGCCGGTGCCGGCGTCGACGGCGCCATCATCGCGGCGTTCGGCGATCCCGGCCTGTTCGGTGCGCGCGAGCTGTTCGATTTTCCGGTGGTCGGCCTTGCCGAAGCGGCGATGCTGACCGCCTGCATGCTCGGCCGCCGCTTTGCGATCGTGACCTTCGCACGTGCGCTTGCGCCCTGGTATCACGAGTGCGTCGCCATGCATGGTCTGGATGCCCGTTGCGCCGGCATCCGCGCGCTCGACGGCACCTTCCGCTCCATCTCGGACGTCCAGGCCGAGAAGGAGGAACTGCTGGTGACGCTCGCGAACCGTGCCGTCGAGCAGGACGATGCCGATGTCGTCATTCTCTCGGGCGCGCCGTTGGCTGGCCTCGCCGACAAGGTCCGCGACCGAATCCCGGTGCCGGTGGTCGATCCGATCGCCGCCGCGGTCCGGCAGGCCGAAACGCTGGTCTCCCTCGGGCCGCGTAAGGCCGTCGCCGGAACATTTCGTCGTCCCGATCCGAAGCCGACCATCGGATTGGCGGAACCGCTCGCCGCGATCATCGAGCACCGGCCGCGCGCGGACTAGCAAGGAGAGGTCACCCGATGCCATTCGATACCATCATTCGCGGCGGCACGATCGCAACCGCCGCCGACACCTTTGCCTGCGACATCGGCATTCGCGATGGACGCATCACGGCGCTGGGGCACGATCTCGGTGCGGCGGACGCCGTCATCGATGCGACCGACCGGCTCGTATTGCCCGGAGGGATCGACAGCCACGTCCACTTTGCCCAGCCTTCGGGTGACGGCATCGTCATGGCCGACGGCTTCGCCTCCGGCACCCGATCGGCCGCGTTCGGCGGCAACACCACGGTGATGCCGTTTTGTTTGCAGGAAAAGGGCCAGACGCTGCGCGAGGCGTTGCGGCGCTATCACGCGCTGGCGGATGGCGAATGCCACGTCGACGTGGCTTTTCACCTCATCGTCACCGATCCGACCGAGCAGGTGCTCGGCCAGGAGCTGCCGGCGCTGGTGGAGGACGGCTATACCTCGCTCAAGGTGTTCATGACCTATGAAGGGCTCGCGCTGTCGGACCGCGAACTGCTCGAAACCATGGCGGTCGCGCGCGAGACCGGCGCGGTACTGATGGTGCATGCGGAAAACTTCGATGCGATCCGCTTCCTCACCGACCGGCTCGAGCGTGGCGGCAACATTGCGCCGCGCTTTCACGCGACGTCGCGCCCGATTCCGGTCGAGCGCGAGGCCACCCATCGCGCCATCTCGCTTTCCGAACTGATCGACGTGCCGATCATGATCGTGCATGTTTCGAACCGCGAGGCGATGGAGGAAATCCGCCGCGCCCAGCAACGCGGCCTCAAGGTGATGGGCGAGACCTGCCCGCAATATCTGGTGCTGACCGAGAAGGATCTCGACCGGCTGAACATGGAAGGCAGCAAATATGTCTGCTCGCCGCCGCCGCGTGATGTCGCGAGCCAGCAGGCCTGCTGGGAAGGCCTGCAGCAGAGCGTATTCTCGGTGTTCTCGTCCGATCATTGCCCGTTCCGTTACGACGATCCGCAAGGCAAGCTCCTGCCCAGGGGCCGCACCAGTTTCCGCTGGGTGCCGAACGGCATTCCGGGCGTGGCAACGCGGCTTCCGATCCTGTTTTCGGAGGGCGTGGTGAAGGGCCGCATCGACCTCAATCGTTTCGTCGCGTTGACCGCGACCAACCACGCCAAGATCTACGGCCTTTATCCGCGCAAGGGGACGATCGCGGTGGGGTCGGATGCCGACATCGCGGTGTGGGACCCGAACCGAAAGATCAAAATCAGCCACGACCTCATCCACGACGGCGCGGACTACACGCCATATGAAGGGCTGGAAGTGACGGGTTGGCCGGTGCTGACCATGGTGCGCGGCCGCGTCGTGGTCGACGACGGCGTACTCGTCGGCGCCAAAGGCCATGGCGCCTATCTGCCGCGGACCAAACCGCCGGCGGCTGCAAGATCGTGACAGATTACCTCTCCCCGCGCGCGGGGAGAGGTCAAGATCAGCGAAGCAAATTTCGGGTGAGGGGGCCTATCTGCGAGTCAGAATTCGCGGCAAGAGTCCCTCACCCCGCCCCTCTCCCCGCAAGAGCGGGGCGAGGGAGAATGCGCTTCAGCCTCAATGCATCACCATTGACCTTCAACCAAGCCGAACGCAGGAGACGATATGCCCTACGCGACAACCGACGACGGAGTGCGTCTTCATTTCGAGGAGACCGGCTCGGGGCATCCCGTGATCCTGGTCCACGAATTCGCCGGTGACGCGCGCAGCTGGGAACCGCAGATGCGCCATTTCGGCAAGCGTTATCGCGCCATCGCCTTCAATGCGCGCGGCTTTCCGCCGTCGGACGTGCCCGAGCAGGTGTCTTCCTATTCGCAGGCCCGCGCTGCCGATGACATCCTCGCCGTGCTCGATCATATCGGCGAGCCCCGGGCGCACATTGTCGGACTGTCCATGGGCGGCTTCGCGACGCTGCATTTCGGACTGCGCCATCCGCAACGGGCATTGTCGCTGTGCATCGGCGGCTGCGGCTACGGCGCCGAGCCCGACAAGCGCGAGACCTTCCGCGCCGAAGCCGATGTGATTGCCGGCATGATCAGGGCGGAGGGCATGCCGGCCTTTGCCGCGCGCTATGCCTACGGGCCCACCCGTGTTCAGTATGAAAACAAGGATCCGCGCGGCCACGCCGAGTTCAAGGCGATGCTGGCGGAGCATTCCGCGATCGGGTCGGCCAACACCCAGCAGGGCGTGCAGAAGGAGCGGCCGTCGCTCTATACGCTGGTCGACGACATGAAGCGCATCACCGTGCCGACGCTGGTCATCACCGGCGATGAAGACTGGCCCTGCCTTCTGCCGGGCATCCTGATGAAGCAGAGCATCCCATCGGCGGCGCTGGTGGTAATGCCGAATGCGGGGCACGCGATCAACATCGAAGAGCCGGACGAGTACAACCGGCTGGTCGGCGACTTCCTCTCCCAGGTCGAAAGCGGACGCTGGCCGAATCGCGACCCCCGGGCCGTCAGCGCCTCCATCACCGGAATGAAATAGAGCGCGGTTTGCCGCCGCCTCCGGCGGTTTACCGTTTGCCGATGGCGGGTCGGGACGAGTATGTTGTTCTCTGGCGGAAGCGCTTGATTTGGAAGACGGCGCTTCCGTTCGAACCGGGATCATGCACCCGACCGAGATTGCTGACCGTAGATTTTTATTAAGCGTGATCTTTTGGAAGGAAGTTCCGGATCACGCCCCAGAAGCGCCCTCGTGCTGATATGCGGCTAACGGGAGGTCAAGGTGATTGACAGACGCACGCTGATAACGCGATCCGGCGCGACGCTCGCCGCATTCGGCTCCGGCATGGCCCTTGGCCCCCTGCGGGCATTGGCCGACACGATCACGCTGCCGTTCGAGAACGGCGAGCGGCCTCTCGTCAAATATCCGCAGAAGCGGCCGATGATCGGTCTTACCAGCAGGCCGCCGCAGCTCGAAACCCCATTCTCGGTCTTTGACGAGGGCGTCATCACGCCGAACGATGCGTTCTTTGTGCGCTACCATCTGGCCGATATTCCCTATGACATCGATGCCGATACGTTTTCGGTCGAGATCAGGGGCAAGGTGGACAAGCCGGTCAAGCTGTCGCTTGCCGACATCAAGAAGATGCCTGCCATCGAACTGGTGGCCGTCAACCAGTGTTCCGGCAATAGCCGCGGCTTCGTGGAGCCGCGTGTCGCGGGAGGCCAGCTCGGCAATGGCGCGATGGGCAACGCGCGGTGGAAAGGCGTCTCGCTCAAAGCGGTGCTGGATATGGCGGGCGTCCAGGCCGGCGCCAAGCAGGTGGCGTTCGGCG
The DNA here is from genome assembly GCA_963756215.1 of uncultured Alphaproteobacteria bacterium. Classification (GTDB taxonomy): domain Bacteria; phylum Pseudomonadota; class Alphaproteobacteria; order Rhizobiales; family Xanthobacteraceae; genus Bradyrhizobium. The sequence goes on from CAVWMY010000014.1 coordinate 220,510, forward strand.
GGATGGATGGACCGGTATTGGATAAAACCCCTGATTTTGCCAAGGCGCTCGATATCGACCATGCCCGGGACGGCGAGGTGATGCTGGCCTATTCGATGAACGGCGCGGATTTGCCGCTGCTCAATGGCTTTCCGCTTCGGCTGGTCGTGCCCGGTTATTACGGCACCTACTGGCTGAAGCACATCAACGAGATCACGGTGCTCGACAGCGTCTTTGACGGCTTCTGGATGAAATCCGCTTACCGCATCCCGGACAATGAGTGCGCCTGCGTCGAACCCGGGACGTCGCCCAAGGCGACCGTTCCGATCAACAGGTTCAACGTTCGCTCGTTCATCACCAATCTGAGCAGCGGCGCCAAGGTCAAGACCGGCTCCACGCTTCTCAAGGGCATCGCCTTCGACGGCGGCAAGGGCATCAAGGACGTCAGCATCTCGACCGATGGCGGCGCCACCTGGCTTCCGAGCCAATTGGGCAAAGACCTCGGCAATTACTCGTTCCGGGAGTGGCAATTGCCGGTCAGCCTTTCGGCTGGATCGCACGACATCAAGGTGCGCGCCACCAACCAGGCCGGGCAGACCCAGCCCGACAAGCCGTTCTGGAATCCGCCCGGCTACATGCGAAACGTGATCGAGACCACATCCGTGACGGCGGCCTGAGGGTAGCGATCATGTCCAGCAAGATTTCAGCGTCGAAAAGCTTCATCCTCGCCGCCGCCTCGATCGTTGCGATCGGCGCGATGCCGATGATCTCGATGGCAAAACCGTTCGGTTATCAGTTGCCCGAGGAAACCGCCGCGTTCAAGCCGGGCCCGAACGTCGAGGCCGCCCAGAACAATTGCGCCGCGTGCCACTCTGCCGACTACATCGCGACCCAGCCGCAGGGCCCGAAGTTCAAGAGGGATTTCTGGCAAGCCGAAGTGACCAAAATGATCAAGGTCTACGGCGCGCCGATCGATGAGGCCGACGTCAGCAAGATCGTCGACTATCTGGCAGCGACGTATTGATCGTGCGCGCCTCTCGATCGCCTGGCCTGCCGGTCACTCAGGCGGCGCGCGCCGCCGTGCCGACCGCGCTTGCGTCCTTCTTCCGGTGGCTGCTGATCGCCAGGGAGGCAAAGCCCGCCACGATGCAAAGAATCCCGGAGAGGGCGAAAGCCGGCGCGTAGGTCCCGTCCAGCGTGCGGGTGAGACCGGCGCCGTAGGCGGCGATCGAGGCGCCGATCTGGTGGGCCACGAACATCCAGCCGAACACCAGCGGCCCGAGCGCGCTGCCGAATTGGTCGGTGGTGAGGCGAATGGTGGGCGGCAGCGTCGCGAACCAATCGAGCCCGTAAAACGCGGCGAAGAGGGAAACCGAGTAGAGATCCATGCCCAGCGCCAAGGGAAGGTAGAGCAGCGACAAGCCCCGCAGCGTGTAATAGACGCAGAGGAGGATGCGGTTGTCGTATTTGTCCGACAGCCATCCGGAAGCCACCGTTCCAAAGAGGTCGAAGAATCCCATCAAGGCAAGAAGGCCTGCGGCCGCCACCTCGGCGATGCCGTGATCGCCGCATGCCGCGATCAGATGGGTGCCGATGAGCCCGTTGGTGCTGAGGCCGCAGACAAAGAAGCCAAAACACAAGAGCCAAAAATTTCTTGTCGTGGCGGCGCCTTTCAGGGCCCGCAACGAGACGATAACGGGATTTTCCGAGGGCGGCTTCGCATAGGCAAGCGCCGTTCCGGCGGGCGAGCCATATGGCGTGAGGCCGATATCGGAGGGGCGATTGCGCATCAAAAGCGCGATGAGGGGCGCAAGGCCCAGAAGCACGCAAGCGACCAGCGTGACGAGCGTCCTCCAGCCGTAAACTTCGTTGATATGGGCAAACAGCGGCAAGAATAGCAGCTGACCCGAGGCGGAACTTGCGGTCATCATGCCGATAACGAGCCCGCGGCGTTGCACGAACCAGGTATTGGCGACGGTGGCACCGAGTACGAGAGCGGTCATGCCGGTCCCGCCTCCGACCACAAGCCCCCACAGGAGATCGAGCTGCCATGATTGCGTGGCGAAGGCGGTAAGCCCGGTCCCGATCGCCGTGACGATGACGGCGATCGTCATGATCCGGCGCATCCCGAAGCGCAGCATCAGTGCAGCGGCGAACGGTGCCATCAAGCCGAAGACCGCAAGGCGCAAGGAAAGCGCGGTCGAAATGGTCGCCGCCGACCAACCGAATTCCTTCTGCAAGGATACCAGCAACAGACCCGGCGTCGACATGGCGCCAGCGGTGACGAGAAGGGTCAGGAAGGTCACCGCGACCACCACCCAACCGTAGTGCGGGGCGGTGCGGGGCCTCAAGTCGGTGGCGGTCATCGGCGATACTCTCGGGAAGGCGTTGCGATCTGGACGCATGAGCACGATATTCGCGGCAGCAGAGCAATCAGGTGCATATGCTTGTAACCGACAAATACAAGCATATGCTGATATTGCAAGAGGTCGGAGGCATTTTCATGAATAAAGACACTCCCGGTTCGCGAGGCCGGTGCCATTGCACCGCCCTGAGGAAGGCGTCCCGGCGCATCTCGCAACTTTATGATGCGACGCTCGCGCCGAGCGGGCTGAAGGTCACGCAGCGCGCGATCCTTGTGCAAATCAGTCGCTCGGAAACCGCGACGGTCGGCGAGCTTGCGGAAGCGATGGTGATGGATGCCGGCGGTCTTGCGCATACGCTGAAGCCGCTGGTGCGTGACGGCCTCGTTACGATCGGCCGCGATCCGGATGACCGGCGCAGCCGGTCGATCCGGCTTACTCCGGCCGGCAAGGCCAAGCTCAAGCAGTCCGATGCGCTTTGGGAGAAAGCCCAGCAAGGTTTTGAAAAGCAGATCGGCCGGAGCCAGGCCAAGGCCTTGCACGACGTGGTGGGGCTCCTGATCGCGGCCGGGTTCACCGAAAAATTCGAAGCCGCCGTGGACGAATGAGGTGCGGTGACGATCCGCAGGAGATGACCGGGATCAGAACCTGTCGGGAGAGCCCAGGCGCGCCGGCTTGCGTTGACTGCTGCCGGGTTATTGCTGGTCCGCTTTTCTCTTGCGCCGCGACAGGCGAAATTCTGTCGCTCCATCAAGCTGATTTGGCTGGTCCAGCCTTGTTCGCCAAAATAATCCCTCTTCCCTTTCGACCCAAATCACCCCTTTGTCCCGCGCCATCCGGTTCCGAAAGAGGGGCGTTGGCCATCGTCACGAACGTTGGGACGGGATGCGGTGGACGCGGCAGCGTCGTCGCGCAAGGCGTTGCAGGGCGGGCGTTCGATTGAACGAGTGCCTGTGAGCATCGGGCCGGCGCGTGGACGAACGATGTTGCTTCCGGCTTCATCAATGCTCGGGCGGACGTGCACATGCCGCCGGAGCCTCCTGGCGAAGACGGGTCGCGTACGGCAAAACCATGTGGTCCTGGCACCCGTTGCTGGTGCCAAGTCGGCGGAGGTGTTGCGAGCCCAACCGGGCCTCGCAACACCGCCAATCCGCCGACGACGGTGACAAGACGAATTCGTCGCCGGGGAGAGCGTGGCATAAGCCGTTAAAACCATTGCGTGCGGGAATGCCGGGTGTTCCGGCGCGACCGTGGTGACTACCGTGTGCACACTACTTTCGCACACGGGCCGCGGGTGCTTCGGGCACCCGGCATTCCCCGCGCCCTCGGTTTTCGAGGGTCGCGCCGCGCCCTCGCTTGAGGGTCGCCCGCGCCCTCCGATTTCCTGGGCGAAAACGATCGGCAAAACTCGGCGGCATCGTGCGCGAGAACGCGGAGGCGTGTCTCGGCGCATCATCACATCGGCGCCATTCCAGATGCGCAATTGCGCATCTGCGTCGACATTCGCAACGAGACGCTTGTGTCCGATCGGCAATTGCAATCGAAGAATGACGGCCATTCACCACTGCGGTTATGCTAAAAATTCCCGCATCATCGGCAGCAATTGAACCAAACTCTCAGGAAACGACATGGCCGCTTTTCCGACCTCGACGACCGTTCTCGACTCCATCCTGTTCCGCGACGCTTTCGGCACGCCGCGCATGCGCGAGGTGTTTTCGGACTTCAGCCTGATCTCTCGCTATGTCGAGGTCGAGATCGCGCTGGCGAAAGCCGAGGCGCGCTGTGGCGTGATTCCACGTGAGGCCGCCGTCGCGATCGCCGGGCGTGCCGATGCCTCGACATTGGATTTCGATCGGCTGCGCCGCGAGACTGACGTCGTCGGCTATCCGATCTTGCCGCTGGTGCACCAACTGGCGGAGCAGTGCGGCGAGGCCGGCCGCTATGTTCATTGGGGCGCGACTACGCAAGACATCATGGATACCGCCCTCGTTCTTCAGGTGCGCGACGGCCTTGCGATCATCGAGGAGGATGTCGCCGCGTTGCGCGGCATCCTCGCCGGGCTGTCGCGACGCTACCGCGATACGCCGATGGCGGGTCGCACCCATCTCCAGCAGGCGCTGCCGGTGACGTTCGGCTACAAGACCGCGATCTGGCTTGCGATGTTCGATCGTCATGCCGAACGTCTTTCCCAGTTGAAGCCGCGCGTGCTGGTCGGCCAGTTCGGCGGCGCTGCCGGCACGCTGGCGTCGCTCGGCGACAAAGGGTTCGAAGTGCAGCAGGCGTTGTGCGAAGAACTCGGCCTCGGCGTTCCCGTTGCGACCTGGCACGTCGCGCGCGACGGTCTTGCCGAGTTGGTGAATTTCTTCGGTCTCGTGACCGGCGGGCTCGGCAAGATCGCCCTCGACATCATGATGATGGCCTCGACGGAATTCGCCGAGCTCTATGAACCTTTTGTAAAGGGGCGCGGCGCATCCTCGACCATGCCGCAGAAGCGCAACCCGATCTCCTCGGAGTTGATGTTGGCGGCATGCAAGGCGGTGCGCCAGCACGCCGGGCTGATGTTGGATGCGATGGTGCAGGATTTCGAGCGCGCAACCGGGCCGTGGCACGCCGAGTGGATTGCGATCCCCGAAAGCTTCGTGCTGACCGCTGGCAGCCTGCATCAGGCGAAATTTGCGCTCGGCGGGTTGATCGTCGACGAGAAAAAGATGGCGGAGAATCTCGATATCAGCCGCGGGCTCATTGTGGCGGAAGCCGTCATGATGGGGCTTGCGCCCGAGATCGGCCGGCAGGAGGCGCACGACGTGGTCTACGACGCCTGTCGCATCGCCAACGAGAGCGGCGTCTCGCTCGCGGATGCGCTATCCGCAAACCGGCAAGTATCAGGACGCATTGATCGCGCCACCATCGATCGGTTGACATCGCCGGGCAACTATCTTGGTCTGGCGCCGGAAATGGTTGATCGGGTGCTTGGTGCCGCGAGGCGTTGAACGGCTCGGTCAGTTCGCCTATCTCTACATCAGGGAATGATTTGTAACGAGGACTTGCATGGCTGCGTACCAACGCGATTATTCGACCCCGATCGATCCCGTCAAGCTCGACCGGCTGGCCCAGGTCGCCGTAAAAGTAGGGCTGCGGTTGCAGGCCGGACAGGATTTGCTTGTGACCGCGCCGACGATGGCGCTGCCGTTGGTGCGCAAGATTGCCGAACACGCCTACAAGGCAGGCGCGGGCCTTGTTACGCCGATCTTTGGCGATGAAGTCATCACGATGGCGCGCTACAAGTTCGGCCGGGAAGATGGTTTCGACCGAGCCGCGAACTGGCTCTACGAGGGCATGTCGAAAGCGTTCGCCGCCAATACCGCGCGGCTCGCCGTTGTCGGCGACGATCCGATGCTGCTCGCCGGCCAGGATCCCGTCAAGGTCGCGCGCGCCAGCAAGGCCAATTCCATCGCCTACAAGCCGGCGTTGGAGCGGATCGTCAATTTCGACATCAACTGGAACATCGTCGCGTATCCGAGCGCGTCATGGGCGAAGCAGGTTTTCCCCGAGGATGACGAAAAGGTCGCGGTCGGCAAGCTCGCTGACGCCATCTTCGCGGCTTCACGGGTCGATAATGACGATCCCATCGCCTTGTGGGATAAACATAACGCGGTGCTGCGTAGCCGCACCGAGTGGCTCAACGGACAGCGCTTCAGCGCCTTGCGCTATTCGGGGCCCGGCACCGACCTGACGATCGGGCTTGCCGACGGCCACGAATGGGAAGGCGGCGCCGCCACGGCCAGCAACGGGATCACCTGCAACCCCAACATTCCGACCGAGGAAGTCTTCACCACGCCGCATGCCCGGCGGGTCGACGGACACGTCGTCAGCACCAAGCCGCTGTCGTATCAGGGCTCGCTGATCGACAACATCGCGGTGCGGTTCGAAGAGGGCCGCATCGTTCAGGCCAGGGCATCGCGCGGCGAGGAAGTGCTCAACAAGGTCCTCGATACCGACGAGGGCGCGCGCCGGCTCGGCGAAGTGGCTCTGGTGCCGCATTCCTCGCCGATCTCGAAAAGCGGGCTGTTGTTCTTCAACACGCTGTTCGACGAGAATGCGGCCAGCCACATCGCGCTCGGCCAGTGCTACTCCAAATGCTTCATCGACGGCGCCAAGCTTTCGCCGGCGCAGATCGCCGCGCAAGGCGGCAACCAGAGCCTGATCCATATCGACTGGATGATCGGCTCGGATCGCATGGATATCGACGGCGTTCACGCCGACGGCCGGCGCGTTCCGGTGTTCCGCAAGGGTGAATGGGCCTGACGTCATAGGCAAGGCGTTGCCGTGTCGTCGACGGGTTCTTCCCGGGCGGGCCGGGTCAGTCCAGCTTGAGCCGGTAGAAATCCGTCGCCGTCTTGGAGAACAGCGCGGTCTGCTCGGCGTCGCTGTATTGGGCGGCGATGCGCTTGAAGGCGTTGAAGATCACCTGGTAGCTGCACTGGCCCTTGTCGGGTGGGAAGTTGCTCTCGAACATGGCGCGCCCGGGACCGAACGCCTCGATGCAGGTCTCGATATAGGGCCGCCATGCCGCGGCGGCGTCTTCCGACGACGGCGGCATGGCCCGCTCATGGAAATCATAGCCCAACAGCCGCATCGCGAGCCCGCCGAGCTTGACGACCACGTTCGGGCATTTGGCGATTTTTTGGATCGAAGCCTTCCATACCGGAAAGATCTCGTCGCGCCGGTTGGCGTAGCTGCCGATCCCGATGGGGCCGCCGCAATGGTCGAGCACGATCCGCGTATCCGGAAAGGCGTGCGCCAGGTCCGCCAATTCGCCGATCTGCGGGTGAAACAGCCATGCATCGAAACTGAGGCCGAGCGGTGCAAGGCAGGCAAAGCCCCGGCGGAACGTCGGGTCCAGCAGCAGGCCTTTCGGCCGCGCCGCGTAGATGCCGGCAACCTCGGGATCGGCGTCCCAGGGCGAGGAATGCCGGATGCCCCGGAAGCGGCCGTTGCCGGCGGCGATCTCGGCTTCGAGCACCGGCCGCGCGCCTTCGCCGAGCAGCAGGTTGACGTGGCTGACGATGCCGGCGCAGATCGCGGCCTTGCCATAGCCGCCGCTCGCGCTCATGGCGGCAACGCCGTTGGCAAATTCGACTTCGCCGACGGGGCGAAAGGCTTCCGGCCCGCCGGCGCGGTACATCGAGCGGCAATCGACATAGACGGTCGCGACGACGTTGTGACCGGAGGCGATGTCGTCGGTCATTTCCTCGATCAGGTAGCGCAGGCCGCCGCGATCCCATAGATGATGGTGCGGATCGACGATCGGGCGTTGCGGATCGATGATCGCTTCGTTGCGCAACGCGAGCCAGTCTTCGCGGGGGTCTGCATAAAGGCCGGTCTTGGACGCGGCGGCATTGCCGGAAACCATGGATGGGCGTTCCCCCCTGATCTTCTGTTCCTTGTTGACGGTACTCTACCGCGCAAGCCGGCATGTGCCAGAGCGGCAATCGCATGCGTCCACTGCGCGCACGATGCGCCGGGTGGGCCGCGACGATCGGATGGAATAGGATGATGGCGGCAGGAATTGCCGGCGGCCGGAATTTCGCGAAGCAACTGGCATGCTTCATCAAGACCCCGGAGGAATGACGATGCCCGAGCAGACCGACGATCAGCCTCTGGCCGCCGCGGCGGCGAATACGGCGCGGGCGCCTTCGCCGCGTCGGCTGGAACCGCTTCGCCATGTCGATGCCGGCGTCCTCAACATCGCCTACTACGAAGCGGGACCCGCGGACGGGCCCGTGGTGATGCTGATGCATGGCTTCCCCTACGACATCCATTCCTTCGCGGATGTCGCCCCGCAACTCGCGGCGCAGGGCTGCCGCGTCATCGTTCCATATCTGCGCGGCTATGGCGCGACCCGCTTTCGCGACACATCGACGCCGCGCTCGGGAGAACAGGCCGCGGTCGGCGCCGACCTGATGGCGCTGGTGGATGCGCTCGGTGTGCAGCGCGCGGTGTTCGCGGGCTATGACTGGGGCGGCCGCGCGGCCTGCATCGCCGCGGCGATGAGGCCGGATCGTTGCATCGGTTTGGTGTCCGTCAACAGCTATCTGATTCAGAACATCGCAAAAGCCATGGTGCCGGCCAAGCCGGAACACGAGGTCCCGCTCTGGTATCAATACTATTTTCAGCTGGAGCGTGGCCGGGCAGGGCTGGCAGCCGATCGTCGCGGGATCGCGAGGATATTATGGAAGCAGTGGTCGCCGAACTGGCATTTCGACGATGCGACCTTCGAGCGGACGGCGATCGCGCATGACAATCCGGATTATGTCGATGTCGTGATCCACAGCTATCGTCACCGCTTCGGTCTGGTCGAGGGCGATCCGCAATATGCCGATCTGCAACGTCGGCTCGCGCAGCTTCCCGTAATCGGCGTGCCCGCCATCACGCTGGACGGCGATGCCGATGGTGTTGTTCCCGCCACCGACGGCACCGCGACCGCGGCAAAGTTCAAGGACCGCCGGATCCACCGCGTCATACCGGGCGTCGGCCATAACCTGCCGCAGGAAGCACCCGAGGCGTTCGCGGCGGCGGTGATGGAATTGATCGCGGCGTAGCCCTGTCTGCGAGGCGATCAACTCCGCTGCGGGCTGATCTTCCAGGTCGCAGCGACAATGCCGGCGGTCATCAAACCCGTGACGATGGCGGCGATCGGGAGCGCCAACGCCAGCGCCGCGGTCGCGGCCCATCCGATCGACGAGAAGGCTTCGGCGAAGGTCGCAAGCCGCGACGAGGTCTGGCGGCGGCGAAACTGGCTGCGCCGGGCCTGCACCCGAAACCAGAACTGGATCGCGGTGGCCGAGATGGTCGCGACCGCCACACCCGTCGCGGTGACGGCGGCCTGCAACGGCGAGGCAAAGGCCAGCGCGCCGACCAGCGGCGCGAACAGCACGCCGATCGTGATCAGCACCACCTCGATCTTGGCGCGAATGACGCGCGAGGGAGATAGCGGCGCGGTCGCCACCAGGTCGGCGGCGTCTTCGCCCGAGATCGTCAGCCAGGCCAGGCCGCCGGAGAGTTGGCCCGCCGCCATCACGACGACCGGTGTGATCAGTACGATGGCGGTCGAGCTGTCGGAAAAGCTTCGCCACAGCATCAGCGCCGGCGGCACCAGATAAAGCAGCTGCATCAGGGTCTGCGACACCAGCCACGGATCGCGCCGCAGCAACGTGAATTCCTTCCAGCGCAACGCCTGTTGCCGGGAGCTGCTATGGAAGATGCGGGTAGGGGAGCCTCGCTTGGCCGGCCCGGCATTGGCTGTCACCTGCACGGCCGTCCCGGTGAATTGGCGTGAAAAAATCGCCATCACGGCGCCAAGCAGCGTCAGGCCCAAGGCGAGCAGAAGCAGCAGGCTCTCGCCATCGCCGAGCGCTGCCCGCGCCGGCCACCAGGCGGCGCTATCAAGGTCGGGTGCAAAGGCCGCTGCCGCGTCCGAGGTGAGAACCGCGAAGCGCGACAGCGTGCCATAAGACAGGATCGCCGCGATCTGCAGCGCGATCACGAAACCGGCGCCGATGATGGCGGCGAGGATTTGCGCGGTGAGCCGGGTCCGGCTCGGGCCGATCAGGCGAAACAGCGCGACCGTGATCGCAATAGCCGTCGCCGCGGCGGACACACCGATGGCAATGACGACACCGTAGGCCGCGAACCACCGCGCACCGCCGCCGATCACGAGAACGTCGACAAAGGGCGTCGAGAGCACCAGCGCCATGGCGGTCACCGACAGCGCGATCGCGGCAATGCGAACCGAGAACACGTTGGTCAGCGAGACCGGCGAGGACATGATCAGGTCGAGGTCGGCGCGCGCGTAAAATACCCGCGTCACCAATTCGATCGCCTGCGAGAGCATCAGGGCCCATGCCAGGAAGATGGTCGAGGTGATGACGATCAGCGACGATTTGTCGAGGGGTGCCTGCAGTCCGGCAAACCGGCCGATCACGGCATAGGCCGGCAGGTGCATGATCACGGCAAACGCGATCAGGCCGATCAGCGCGCGTTTTCGCTTGCGCCGGCCGCCGGTCATCATCGCGAGCCATTCGCGCCATGCCAGCCGGATTTCGTGCCGGGCAAACCAGCTCAGGGATGCCGCGGAATTCATGCGGCGGCTTCGACGTCGACCAGCGCGATGAACATGTCTTCCAGGCTGGTATCGTTATGTCCGTTCTGCTGGCGCAATTCGGCCAGCGTGCCCTCGGCGACAAGCCTGCCCGCCGCGATAACGCCGATCCGGTCGGCCATGCGCTCGGCTACTTCCAGGATATGCGTCGTCATGATCACGGTGCCGCCGGCCCGCACCCGCTCCCCGAGCAATCCCTTGACATGGCGCGCGGACAGAGCGTCGAGCCCGGTCAACGGCTCGTCCAGGATGATCAGCCTGGGATCGTGAACCAGCGCGCCCGCCAGCGCGACCTTCTGGCGCATCCCCTTGGAAAACCCTTCGCAACGCTCGTGCAGATGCGGCTCGAGCCCGAGCGAGACCAGCAGGTCACGGGCGGATGATTCCGAGATCGCGGGATCGATGCCCCAGAGGCCGGCGACGAAGGCGAGATATTCCAGCGGCGTGAGCTTGTCGTAGATCATCGGCTCGTCCGAGACCCATGCCGTGATTTGCTTGGCTGCGATGGGATCGGCCAGCGCGTCGATCCCGAGCACCGATACCGATCCGGCATCGGGCCGGAGCAGGCCCGTCACCATGCGCAGCGTCGTGGTCTTGCCGGCGCCGTTGGGGCCGAGCAGCGCATAGAATTCGCCGGGCCGGACGGTGAGGTCGAGCGCGTCGACGGCGAGGCGATCAAAACGCTTTGTTAACCCTCGCACCTGAAGTGCAGACGGTTGCTCGGAGGGCTTCATGATGTCGGGGTTATCCAAGGGGCAGCTTGCCAGGGTTCAGATCGGCCATGTTCGGAGGCAAATCATGAACCCAAGAGATTTCGGCGCGGTGAACGTGCGCCTGCAAATTTCATTGATGCGGGCAAATCGCCGGATGGTCAGCCGGTCGGGAACCGGCGCGGCCGTTCAGGGGCCTATGCCGAGGGCTATTCCGAGTTCGATCGGCTGCAGTGCGGTCGAGCCGCAGCGCCATCCACCGTCCGCCTTCTGAAATTCGAAGGACTTTTCAATCCTCACGCGGTGCGCGACCGCGAAAGTATTTCTGCTCGTCCGCAAATTATCCAGCCCTGGCTGCGAACCTTTGGGTTTTCCCGATACCGGATCCCAACAGGTGCCGGTGCAAACCGAAGCAATCGGGCTGCAGAGCGAAAACGGTGAAAGCACTACCATCTCGACCTCGGCCAACACGCGGGCATTCCGTTCCTCGACGTCGCGGTCGATCTCGACGATGCGGTTCACCGAGACGAAATTGCGGCACGCATTGGCGAAGTGAATTTGCGCGACACACAGGTCGACGGCGTCAGCATCGGGAGAGGGCGACAACGACTTCCAGCCAAAGACGCTTTTCGGATCGCCTTTGGCCGCAACAATCTCGGCGGTCTTCTCGCGCATATATGCGGCAAGGCAACCCTCGGCCGGCAATAACTCCTCCAGCGGCACATTCTCCTTCCCGGCGATGTCACACTTTCGGTCGCGGGCCCTGATCCACAGGCCATATTCAGCGAACGCCCGTTGTGCATCGTCACCTCCGAGTTTGGTGATCAGCGCGAGCGCCTCGTTATTGAGTTCGGTCTCGGCGATCGCCAGCGATGGATCGCTGCATATCAGCGTCGCGGCCGCCGTGTTGGCCACCAGGCAGTCGAAATTAGGATCGGCCAGTATCGCGATGCGCTCTTCGGTTTCCTTCAGGAGGCATTCCTTGACGGGTTTGAAATACTGGCGCGCGATGGGCTGTTTGCCGAAAATGCCGCAGCTGGAATCGCGATCCCTGATCCATTCCGCGTTTTCAACGATCGCGCGGCGACGATTTATGATTCGATCCAACCTCGCCTGGATCGCGGCGCTCAGCTTGGTGCCCACGCTGTTGAGTTCGGGATCGCCGCAAAACATCTGATCGGCGGGATCAGTGATGTCCACGCAATGATTTTTCTCAAACAGCGGCAGCAACTCGCCGGTCAATCGATCGGACGTCGGTAAATCCTCGGCGAATGCGGGGGATGCCAGCCCAAGCTGGACAGCAATAACAGCCAGTACGACCACCCGCATCCGCATCTCCGCCCTACCGCAACCGTTTTCAACGAGGCGATGGTAGCTTCTCGTACGCCTCGACGAAACAAGATTATCTGGCGGTCTGGATGGCCTGTCGGGTTCTGCAGTCAGGGCCCGTGTTTTGCTAATTAGTGAACGGGAAGGGATTTGGCGGGATGGTGAAGTCCAGCGCCATCAGCGGCGCCCGGTGCCGGTCCGGCAGGTCGGCAAGCAATGGCGTATCGGCATACTGCATGACGCCATGTCGATCGATGACAAACAGCGGCCGGGTATTCCGCATATCGATGTCCTCAACCATCGCCATGCGGCGATTATCAAGGGTGAGCCAATGTCCGTTCAGCCGTGCGGCGGCGACGGCGTGGTCCTCTCCGCTAAGCGTATCGCGCATCACCAGGATTCGCAGATCGTCGGCTGAAATGCCGGCCAAGCGCAGGGTGACAAGTTTTGCGATTGCATAATCCTCGCAATCGCCAGCGCCGTTCGCGAATGTGACGAGCGGCGAACTCCAGACATCGATCCGGCCGTATTGAGCCAGGTCGCTCATCGGCCTGATCGCAAGGTTGATCGCGCGGTTGACCTCACCGAGTTGCGCGCGTCCTTCGCGAGCCCGGGCCGCGTCGACGATGGTGAGAAGCCGAAGCGCGGCCGGAGAGGCGCAGCGCTCGCGGTCCCCATCACATAGCGCCAGTTGCACCCGCTCGTCGTCCAGCGTGCGTTCGACATCAAGCCATTTGGCCCGCATGCCGCCGTCCGACAGCGGCGACGCGAAAAGTCCGAACGGCTCGGTGGATTGGTTTGCAACCCGCGATGATCCCGGTGAATCCGGGGTGCCGGCCTTCAGATCGGCCGTAGCCCCGAACCAGGCTAAACCCGATGCCAGTGCGATCACGCGCATGGCATGGGAGCGAATGAAAATCCTCATCTGACGCCCCAAGTCCGGGCATCGGCGAGGCCTGCTGACCTGCTCGTGACCGGATCGTTTCGTTGAAGAGGATGAGCGGAGGGGCTTTGATTCCGCTTAATCGTCGCCGGCGCGGATGGGAAATCCGGGAAAAAGGGCTAAATCCGCCTCGCCAGATTATAGAAAATTTTACAGAAGCCGCCCGCGGGGGTAGAGTCGCGGGAGGGGAACGCGACCAGCGTGTCCACCGACGTTTTTTGTTACGATTTGAGCTGGATATGGCTAATTTGCCGAAATGTTTGTTCTTGTTATCTAAATCACAGTTTTAATCAGGAAATTGGGCCAATGTTCCAGGCGGTGATACCGCCAAAGGATCACACAAGTATTCGGGCCAAATATTATACGTTGAATTACATTGGAACACCTGGCCCTTGGCGCCAGCGCGGATTTTAGACTGCATTCTTACTGTTGGATACTCAGCCCTATTTTGCTTATATTTGGATTATTCGTAATGCCGCCAGTTTGCGGCGAAGTTGGGCGGTATCCGCGCGCATACGCTGTGGTTTCGCGATGCGTTCCATAATGGTATGGAACGCCTAGAATTAAAAAATTATATCATTATTAACCTTTTGTGGTGGCCAATTGAATTTCGTTGGGAAATTTGACGCCAAGCTGCCGTCACATGCGCCGGATGCGCATTCCGGTTCGCATTTTCATGCCGATACATTATCTACCCACGCCCCCGCAAATGCCGTCATCGTCCCGGATGCCCATCTGCTGTTCGGAGCCGACTTCAAGCGTTCCGGCGTCGACCTCGTGCTGTCCAACGACGGCAACGAATTTGTCGTGCACGATTATTTCAAAGGCGAGAAGCGCGCGCCGCTGGCTTCGCCCGACGGCGCTCATCTCACCGGCGACATCGTCAACGCGCTGACAGGTCAAGTCGAGTATGCGCAGGCCGGTGGCGGCGCCGCCGCGGCTCAGATAATCGGGCATATCTCCAAGCTCTCGGGCTCGGCGACCTGCATTCGTAACGGCGTCTCGATCATCCTGAACAATGGCGACGATGTTCAGAAGGGTGACGTAGTCCAGTCCGGATCCAACTCGACGGTCGGCATTACCTTTATCGACGGCACCGTGTTCGGCCTTTCGTCGAATGCGCGAATGGTGCTGAACGAAATGGTCTATGACCCCAACGGGTCGAACAATTCGTCATTGCTCAGCCTGGTCGCGGGCACCATTTCCTTTGTTGCCGGCGAGACGGCGAAACACGGAGACATGAAGGTCGATACGCCGGTCGCGACCATGGGTATTCGCGGCACGGCGGTGCTGGTCCAGATCGACTTCAACGCTACCGGCGGCGGCGTTCCCGACGCCAGTTTTCAGGTTCTGGTCGAACCCAACGGAACTACGGGTTCGTACGTCCTGTTCGACAAGACGACGCTTCAACCGATTGCAACGGTGAATCAAGCGGGGCTTCAGACCAGCATCCAGAACGGCATCGTCAGCACCGCGCCGTCGGGGCTGTCGCCCGAGATCCAAAGACTCATCCAGGACGTGTTCACGATCAAATTCACCGACAACACCAATACAAAATCGTTCGAACACTACACCGACTCGGTCAATCCGCAGTTGTTCACGCCGCTCAAGCTGGCAGACGGAACGGCCGTGACCTCTGTCGCCGTGTATGGGAGCGCGCCGGGCTCTTCGACCCCGCCCGCGCTCAACTTTGCGCTCGACTTCATCGTCAACAACCACATCAACCAGGCTCCGGGTGTGGTTGCATTCAGCGGCGTCTCCACGGAGCGCTTTGACCTCACCAGAAGTCCCGATCTCGATACGACGAGCGGCAAGATCAACTTTGCCGATATCAATATCACCGACCGTCCGACGGCGAGTGCGACGTTTACCTCATTTGCCATCGAGAACGCCCAGCACCAAAACATCACCGCGACGTTGACGCCTCAGGAACTGGCGGCGGTAAAGGCGGTGGCGGTACCGCTCAACGTGGCCCCGGACCCGGGCAACACCAACAACGGTTCGGCGACCTGGACCTACAGCCTGCCGGACAGCGCGTTCGATTTTCTCGGCGCCGGCGAAACCCTGACGCTGACCTACACTGTTCAGATCAACAACAATTTTACGCCGCTTCCCCAGGTCAGCAGCCAGCCGATCGTCATTACGATCGTCGGCAGCAACGACGCTCCGATGTTCCCGACCGCCGCGCCGCCAACCGTCGCCTTCACGGCAGGTGCCGGCGCGACCGGCTTGTACGCCAATGTCCCTACTTCCGGAACGCTGACGTTCGACGATCCCGACCTCACCGACGCCCATACGGTTTCGGTCGAGCTGTTGCCGCCCGGAGTCGATCTGCCGTCGGCGTCGCTGCAGACGCTCGAAAAAGCGCTCACGGCGTCGATCGCGACCGACAGCACCGGTACGGGAGTTGGGACGATCAAGTGGACGCTGGCCGACCTTCCGGCATCGCTAGGCAATTTCGTCCCCAAAGGCGAAACTCTCAAGCTCACCTTTGCGGTGACGGTGGAGGACTCGCAGGGCGCAACCGCGACGCAGGACGTTACGGTAACGATTACCGGCAGGCCGGACGAAGCCTGGATCGCCACCGCCAAGCCCAACTCGCCGCCGGGCGGCTTGTGGAGCGATGCAGCGAACTGGGAAACCGGCGCCGTGCCAACGGCAACCGACGACGTCATCATCGAGACCAATCCATCGATCGGCCTGACGCCCTCCTATCCGGTGATGATCAAGGATTCAGCCGTCGCCGGCACGATCACGATGGACGACCTCGGGGCCTCCGCGCCGCAGTTGATCAATTGCAGCATGCTCGCGGTCGGCGGTGCTTTCAGCCTCAGCGCCAACTCGATCGTCTACAATTCAGGAACCATCTGCGTCGGCGGCCTGATGGAAGTGCTGGACAACAGCGTGCTGCAGAATTGCGGTATCCTGGACCTTGGAGACGGCGGCGACTTCAAGGATCACAGCACGATCTCGAACGCCGGATCGATCGAGATATCCGGCGGCGCGCTGAACGTTCAGGTCGATATCGCCAATTCCGGCTCGATAAAAGTCGATGCGCAGGCGGCGCTGACGCTTGACGGCGGCGCAATCGACTGCGGCACCGTCGCCAACGACGGGACCTTTGCCCTTTCCGGCGGCGCCGCGTTGAAAGGCGGCGTGCTCGTCAATTGCGGCCAGATCACCGTCAGCGGCACCGGCAACGCGCTGGAGCACGAAACCGTCATCAACACCGGCGCGTTGGAGATTTTTGCGCTGGGCGCGCTCACGCTGGGCCAGTCCACGACGGTGGCCAATGCCGGGGGCGTCATCACCGTCGACGGCACCGGTGTGCTGACGTTGAACGGCGCTACCATCAACTACGGCACCATCAACGATTACAGCAGTTCGTCCCCGGGCCATGTTGTTGCCGGCACCATCGACGTCGTCGGCTCCAGCACGATCAGCCATGCCAGCCTGAACCTCGGTAATGTGACGATCGAGAGCGGCCAGACGCTGACGCTTGACCATGACACCGTGACAGGCACGACGTTCAATTTCGTCGGCACCGGCACCGAATTGCGTATCGACGGCTCCAGCCTCGGCGGCAGCATCGCCGGCCTTGCGGCAACGGATGAAATCGATCTGCAGGCCATCGGCTTCGGCACGAACACGACCAGTTGCTATGTCGGTAATGCCAGTGGCGGCGTTCTGACCGTCACCGACGGCACGCATTCGATAGAAATGACCTTGGTCGGCGATTACCTGAACGCACATTTTGCGGGCTCGTCCGACGGAGCGGGCGGTACGTTGATCACGCTGAACGCCGTTGACGCCGCGCCGGTGATCGCGATGGCCGACAAGGCCGAAGCAGGCTCGGTGACGGAGCGAGCCGGCAAGTTCGGTTCTTCGTTATCAGACACGGTAAGCGGCGCCATTCATTTCACCGATGTTGATCTTACCGACCGGCCGACGGCGGCGATTGCGTCGCAAAGTGTGACGTGGACCGGTGGCACGTTGACCGGCGATGAAATCAAGGCGCTGGAACACGCGCTCTCACTGACACAGACGGACAATACAAATAGCGGAACGGTCGGCTGGACCTATTCGATCACCGACAGCTCGCTCGATTTTCTTTGTGCGGGTCAGACGGCGACAGTGACGTCGAAGATCACGCTCGACGATCATCACGGCGGCACCGACACGGCAACGGTGACGATCACGCTCCATGGCGCCGATGATGCGCCCGCGATCGTCGGCGAGACCGATCCGTCGCTACAGACGATCACCCTGTACCAGTCGCCGGATGTTTTGCCGGCGGGCGTAAGCACCAATTCGCTGGGAATGCATACCGAGGCCTTCGATGGCCTGGTTGCCGGCCGGGCATCGGATAACGGCGCCGGTTCGGGCAGTTTCTTCAGCGAAACGCTGCATGCCGCATTCATGGCATCCGGCGATGCAGGTATTGTGCACGGTTCATCTTCGGTCACCGCGGCTCCGCTCATCGGACCCTTGCCGGGCCATCTCGATACGACGAATTACCTGAGCATCGGTGCGCACGGCTCGGAAACCATCTCGTTTGCGACCCAACAAAACGAGTTCGGGCTGTATTGGGGATCGGTCAATTCTTTCAACACCATCAACTTCTACGACGGCAGCAAGCTGGTGGCTTCCTACACCGGCGCCGACGTCGCGCCGCTGCTCGACAACGGAACCCAGGGGGCATTTTCTTCCAACGGGTATGTCGAGTTTTCGGATCTTGTCCCGTTCAACAAAGTCGTCCTGGCAAGCGGCAGCTCGAATGCTTTCGAGATCGACAATGTGTCTGCGGGATTTGTCGCGGATTCCCATGTTCACCTCGGCGCTCCGATCACCGGCACGCTAACGGTCCGCGACGCCGATGTCGGCGATACGCTGACGGCATCGGTGACCGCACCGGGCGTCGTCGAATACAACGGATCGACGAACTTGCCGTCGGGCGCAAATGTCTCGGCGCTGGCCGATCCCCACGCCATCACATTCGACAGCGTCAAGAGCTCCGGCGGGTCGGATGTGCTGGACTGGACCTACAATCCCGCCAATGCCGATCTCGATTTCCTGGAGCCGGGCGGTACGTTGACGCTGGCCTTCAAGGCGCTGGTCAGCGACGGGCACGCCACGACCGGCAGTCAAGCGTTGACGGTCACGCTCGTCGGCGCGGGGTCAGGGGTGGTGAACGGGACGTCCCACGACGATACCTTTGTCAACATCGGCGGTGGCGTCACGATCTTCGGCAAGGGCGGCCAGGATAACTTTGCCTTCAGCAAGAATTTCGGCAGCGCGACGATCGGCGACTTCGACGTCAACAAGGATACGATCGATATCGACCATTCGCTGTTTACAAGCGTTTCGGCGCTTCTGCAGAGCGCGCACTCGGCCAATTCGGGTCACGACACCATCATCGTCGATGCAGCTCACGACCAAATCACCCTGGCCGGTGTCACCCTCGCGCAAATCCAGGCGCATCCCAACGATTTCCACCTGGTCTGAGACCGGGTGGACCTTCCGTCAGCTACATGCCGCCGCGCAGCAACGGCGACTGTCGTCGGGGCGGGGCGCAAAAATCACGCCTCCGATTGCGTCGTTCGGACAAAGACAGGGTCTTCAACGTGATCAACCTGTCCAAATCTGATATTCAGGCGGCATGAAGCGACTGAGGATATTGCGGCGCTGGTTCGCGCGAAAATTCGGCTATGCGAGGCTGGTGTGCCTGGCCCTCCTGATCGGGCTCGCGGCGCTCCGCATCATCGATCCCGCGCCGATCGAAGAGCTTCGGGTGCGAACCTTCGACACCTTCCAGCACATCGCCCCGCGCGTGAAGGGCGCGCGGCCGGTCACCATTGTCGATATCGACGAAAAGAGCCTCGCCAGGCTGGGCCAGTTTCCCTGGCCGCGGACGCGCATCGCCGATCTGGTCGCCAGCCTGACCCGGATGGGTGCGGTCGTGATCGCTTTCGACATCGTCTTCTCCGAGCCTGACCGGCTCAATCCGGACGCCGCGGCCGACACCTTCCGCAATCTCGATGAGCAGACCCGCGACAGGCTGCGCGCGCTTCCAAGCAACGACCAGGTTCTAGCCGACGCCATGCGCAAGTCGCGCGTGGTGCTGGGCGAGTCCGGATTGCCTTATATCATCTCCGAATTCGACAAGTCGCTCCCGCTGACGGGGCTGGCGATGCTGGGCGAAGAGCCGCAGCGCTTCATGTTCAATTTCCCCGGCCTCTTGCGCAATGTTCACGTGCTGGAAGAGGCCGCGGGCGGGCGCGGATTATTTACGATCAAGCCGGAGCGTGACGGCATCATCCGGCGTGTCCCGATGATCATGCTGGCGCAGGGCGCCACCATGCCGTCGCTGAGCTTCGAAATGTTGCGGCTCGCGACCGGGACCGACACGATCTTCATCAAATCCGACCGGGCCGGCATCAAGAGCATCGCGGTCAAGGGCTTCGAAGTTCCGACCGACCGCAATGGCCAGCTTTGGGTCCACTTCGCACGTAATGATCCCTCGATCTACGTTTCGGCGGTCGACGTGCTGGAAGGCCGCGTCGCGCCCGAAATGATCGCGCGCAAGCTGGTGTTGATCGGAACCTCAGCGGTCGGGCTCAACGATATCAAGACCACGCCGGTGTCTCCGGCAACGCCGGGAGTCGAGATCCACGCCCAGGTGCTTGAGGCGGCATTGACCCGGTCGCTGTTGTCGCAGCCGCCTTATGCCCCGATCCTGGAATTCGGCGCGGCCGTCGTGCTCGGCCTGGTGGTGATCGCGCTGGCGCCGCTGTTCGGCCCAGTTACACTCGTTGCGGTCGGCGCGCTATTGGCGACGTTGCTGATCGGGACGTCCTGGTATTTTTACGCACAGCACCGCCTGCTGGTCGATTTCACCTATCCGCTGCTGTCGACGACGGCGATTTACCTGACGCTGATTTTCTCGAGCTTCGTGCGCGAGCAGGCGCAGCGTCGCCAGATTCGCTCGGCGTTCGGCCAATATCTGTCGCCGGCGCTGGTCGAGCAACTGGCGCAGTCTCCCGAAAAACTCGTGCTCGGCGGCGAGGAGCGCGAGATGACCATCATGTTCAGCGACGTCCGGGGGTTCACCACGATATCGGAATCCTACAAGCACGATCCGCAGGGGCTCACCACTCTGATGAACCGCTTCCTGACGCCGCTGACCAATGCGATCCTGGCCCGCAAGGGCACGATCGACAAATACATGGGCGATGCGATCATGGCGTTCTGGAATGCGCCGCTCGACGACCCGCAGCATCAACTGAATGCGTGCGAGGCTGCGGTGGACATGCTGGAGCGGATCGACGAACTCAACAAGATGCGCGAACTCGAAGCCAAAGAGGGCGGTCCGGCCTACATTCCGCTCAACGTCGGCGTCGGGCTCAACACCGGGGCCTGCGTCGTCGGCAATATGGGCTCCGACCTGCGGTTCGACTATTCCGTGCTCGGTGACAGCGTCAATCTGGCATCGCGGCTGGAGGGGCAATCGAAGGAGTATGGCTTTCCGATCATCGTCGGCTCCAAGACCGCGCTGGCGGTCAAGGACAAGTTCGCCATTCTTGAACTCGACTTCATCATGGTGAAGGGCAAGAAGGAGCCCGAGGTGATCTACGCCATCGCCGGTCGCGAGGATACGGTGCAATCCGGCCGCTTTCAGCGGTTGCGCAACCTGACGATCGAGATGCTGGCCTGTTATCGCAGCCGCGACTGGGAGGGCACTCTCGCGGCGATCGAGCGCGGTCGCCGCAGCGACGACGCGGGGTCGCTGGAACTGCTCTACAATCTCTACGAAGCGCGAATTCGCAACTTCGAGAAAAATCCGCCGCCCGACGATTGGAATGGGGCCTATGCGCTGCTGACGAAATGAGCGGGCGGGCGCAATTCTCGCGTCGCTAATCACGACCGTCATTCCGGGATGGTCCGCAGGACCAGACCCGGAATCTCGAGATTCCGGGTCTGGTCCTGCGGACCATCCCGGAATGACGGCGAATGCTTAATTGTTGCTACGGCTGCCGTAGAGGTAATTGATTGCCGGGTCGTACCGGTAATCACAACGGCATTCCCGGTCTTCGTCCTCACTCGACGCCGATCGTGGTCAGGTCCTGGAACCAGTGCTGCGCCTGCACGAATTGCTTGACCTTCGGCGACAGCGCATGCGGATTGGTGTCGTGCACCACCCACACCAGGGCGGCGTCGTCGACGATCAACGCATGCGCCTGCGCGATCAGTGCGTCCTGCTTGGCGGTATCGAAGGTCTGCTTGGCCTCGTTGATCAGCGCGTCGACCTTGGGGTTCTTGTAGCCACCCCAATTCACCCCGACCGGCGCGATCTGATCGGAGGCAAAGAAGCGGACGATGGCGTAGAGCGGGTCCGACGTCACATAGGCGATGTTATTGGCGGTGATGCCGGCGTTCATTTCGTCCGCCGCACCCTTGCGCCAATGCGTGTAGAGCGTCTCGAGCTCGACCACCTTGAAGTCGACGTCGATGCCGATCTCCTTGAAGCTCTGCTGTAGGAATTCGTTCATCGGCAGCGACAGCATCTGCCCGGTGCCGCCCTGCGCGATAATGAAGGTCGCCTTCAGCGGCTTGTCCTTCGAATAGCCGGCCGCCTCGACCAGTTTCTTGGCTTCCGCAGGGTCATATTTCAGGTCGAAGGTCGGCTTGCCGAACCACGGGCTCGATGGATCGACCTGACCCTTGGCGGGCTTCGCAAGGCCATTCATCAAGCCGACGACACCGTCGCGGTCGATGGCGAGGTTGAGCGCCTTGCGCAGCCGGATATCGGTCCAGGGCGAACCGGGCAGCACGCTGAGATGATAATTCCAGACATGCGGCGTGATGTTATCGACGATCCGCATCCCAGCGGCCTTGAGCTGCGGCACCGCGTCGGGGGCTGGTGTCTCGATCAGATCGACCTGTCCGGCCAACAACGCATTGGTTCGTGTCAGCGCTTCGGGCATCGGGATCAGCACGATCTTGTCGACTTTGGCAATCCGCTTCTTGTCCCAGTAGTCGGGATTCTTGCTCAGTTCGGCCAGCTCGCGCGGCACCAGTTTGGTCAGCTTGAAGGGGCCGGTGCCTGATGGTTGGCTGGCGAATTTGTCCCAGTCCTTGCCGAGCTTCTCGTATTGCGCCGGGCTCGACACCAGGAACCACAGCATCTGGTAGGGAAAGAAGGAGTCGACGGCCTTGGTCGTGATCTCGACCGTGGAATCGTCGATCCTGGCATAGCTCGCCACCGATGGCAGCCGGGTCTTTACCTGCGCGCTCTGGCGCTTGTCGAATTGCGGCGCCTTGTCGTTGAGGACCTTGTCCAGATTCCAGATCACGGCATCGGCGTTGAAGTCGCTGCCGTCGTGGAATTTGACGCCCTTGCGCAGCGTGAAACGCCATTTGGTCTTGTCGTTATCGTCGACTTTCCATTCGGTGGCGAGGCCGGGCACGAGTTTGCCGGGCCGATCCGCCACGTCCATTTCCCAGGCAACCAGTGGATCATAAATGGTGTAGGCGGTGAATTGATAGGCACCCGCGCCGCGGTCGGGCTGGCCCGTCGTCAGCGGAATGTCCGCCATCGAAATGCCGTATCGCACCACTGTCTCGGCGCGCGCGGAAGAAGCCGGCAGGCCGGCGGCGGTGGCGAACGCCATTGCCGCGAGTAGCATCAGGTTTCGGGTACGCATGAATCGGGCTCCACTGGATCAATACTGGCAACCGACTTGCAAGCTTGATGCCAGATTAGGCAGCTGGCCTTTTCTTCGTGCGTTGCCTCCAAGGAGTTGCACCCTAACCACAATTCGGCGAGCCTGTGGTTCCGCAAACACCATTGGCACAGCGGTTGCATACCATTGCATAAGAAATAATCACGAAATTCGGGAAGGGGTTTTGGCGATGCTTATCGAAAGATCGGGAATGGCCCGCGCCGCGGTGACGGCGGCGGTCGTGCTCGCAACGGTTACTCTGGCCGGATTGCCTGGGGGAGCCCGGGCCGAAACGATTATGCGTATCGGCATGACCGCGGCCGACATTCCGCGCACGCTGGGTCAGCCCGACCAAGGTTTCGAGGGCAACCGTTTCACCGGGGTGACGATGTACGACTCGCTGACGATGTGGGACCTGTCGTCTGCCGACAAGGCGAGCGTCGTCATACCCGGACTCGCGACCGAATGGGCCGTGGCGAGTGACGACAAGAAAAAGTGGACGTTCAAGCTCCGTCCCGGCGTCACCTTTCATGATGGATCGCCGTTCAACGCCGACGCCGTGGTCTGGAATGTCGACAAGGTGCTCAACCAGGACGCCCCGCAGTTCGATCCGAGCCAGGTCGGCGTAACCGCCTCGCGGATGCCGACCTTGGCATCGGCCCGCAAGATCGACGACATGACGGTGGAACTGGTCACCAAGGAGCCGGACAGCTTTCTGCCGATCAACGTCACCAATCTGTTCATGGCGAGCCCGGCGAAATGGCAGAAATTATTCGACGCTGCCCAGGGCGCCGACACCAAGGCAAAGTCGCAGGCCGCGTGGGCCGCCTTCGCGCGTGATGCCTCGGGCACCGGGCCCTGGAAAATGTCGAGTTTCACTCCGCGCGAGCGGCTCGAACTGGTCAGGAACGAGAATTATTGGGACAAGGCACGCATTCCCAAAGTCGACAAGATGCTGCTGCTGCCGATGCCCGAGGCCAATGCCCGCACCGCCGCGTTGCTTTCCGGCCAGGTCGACTGGATCGAGGCGCCCGCCCCGGACGCGATCGCCGAAATCAAGCAGCGCGGCTACATCATATATACCAATGAGGAGCCGCACGTCTGGCCGTGGCAGTTCTCACGGGTCGAAGGCTCGCCGTGGAACGACATTCGCGTTCGCAAGGCCGCCAATCTCTGCATCGATCGCGAAGGCTTGAAGGACGGCCTGCTTGCCGGCCTGATGGTGCCGGCTAGCGGCACTTTCGAGCCCGGTCACCCCTGGCGTGGCAAGCCGACCTTCGACATCAAGTATGACAAGCCTGCGGCCCAGAAGTTGATGCAGGAGGCGGGCTACGGACCGAACAAGCGGCTGACGGTGAAGGTGCAGACCTCGGCCTCCGGCTCCGGCCAGATGCTGCCGCTGCCGATGAACGAATACCTGCAGCAGGCGCTTGCCGAATGCTACTTCGACGTCCAGCTCGATGTCATCGAATGGAATACGCTGTTCACGAATTGGCGTCGCGGCACCAAGGATCCCTCTGCCAACGGCGCCAATGCCACCAACGTGACCTACGCCGCGATGGATCCCTTCTTCGCGCTGGTGCGATTTCTGCAATCGGGAATGGCGCCGCCGGTCTCCAATAACTGGGGCTACATCAACAATCCGAAATTCGACGCGCTGATTACCAAGGCGCGCCAGACTTTCGATCCGGCCGCCCGCGATGAAGCGCTGGCGGAATTGCATGCGGCCTCGGTCGATGATGCGGCATTCCTGTATGTCGCACATGACGTCGCGCCGCGCGCCTTGAGTCCGAAGATCAAGGGTTTCGTGCAGCCCAAGAGCTGGTTCGTCGATTTCTCGCCGTTATCGATGACGCCGTAAGGTCATGTCGGTAGATGTAGCGATGGCCTCTGATCGGCGTTGCGCTCGCTTTCCATCCCCCCTTGCGGGGGAGCGTCAGGGAGGGGGATAAGCCACAAACTCCGTGCTTGTGGACCCCAACCCCGGCCCCTCCCCGCAACGGGGAGGGAGTCTTGACTGTCGCCGATTACACTAATCGAAGGTGATCTGTGTTCCTCTATGTTGCCCGGCGTATCGTTTACGTCATTCCGATCATCATCAGCGTGGCGCTGGTGTGTTTTATGCTGGTGCACATCACGCCCGGCGATCCCCTGGTGGCGATCCTGCCGGCCGACGCATCGCAGGAGCTGGCGCAGCAATTGCGTGTCGCCTACGGCTTCGATCGTCCCCTGCCGGTTCAGTTCGGGCTTTGGCTGTGGAAAGCGCTGCATGGCGATCTCGGCCATTCGATCGCGACCGGCCGGCCGGTTCTCACCGAAGTGATGCGCGCGGTCGGCAACACCGTCACACTGGCGATCGCCGCCGCTATCATCGGCTTTTCCCTCGGATTGTTCTTCGGTCTGATCGCCGGCTATTTTCGTGATACCTGGGTCGACAAGGTTGCGACCTCGATCGCGATCGCCGGGGTTTCGGTGCCGCATTACTGGCTCGGCATGGTGCTCGTGATCATCTTTTCGGTGCAACTCAACTGGCTGCCCGCAGTCGGTGCCGGTCCCGGCGGTTCCGGCACCTGGGGATGGGATTGGGAGCACATCCGCTACCTGATCCTGCCTGCGATCACGACCGCGGTGATTCCGATGGGAATCGTGACGCGCACGGTTCGGGCGCTGACCGGTGACATCCTGAGCCAGGATTTCGTCGAAGCGTTGCGCGCCAAGGGCTTGCGTGAAACCCACGTATTCCGCCACGTCATCAAGAACGCGGCGCCGACCGCGCTCGCGGTCATGGGCCTGCAACTCGGTTACATGCTCGGCGGCTCGATCCTGATCGAGACGGTGTTCTCGTGGCCGGGCTCGGGGCTGTTGCTCAACTCGGCGATCTTCCAGCGCGACCTGCCGCTGCTGCAGGGCACGATCCTGGTACTGGCGTTGTTCTTCGTATTCCTCAACCTCCTCGTCGATATCGTACAAGCCTCGATCGACCCGCGGATCAAGCGGAGCTAGCAACCATGACCGCGATCACCGAACCAGCTCTGCAGGTCGCGCCCGCCGACAAGGCACGCGGCTACTGGACGACCGTGGGCCGCCGCATCCTGCGCGACAAGGTCAGCATGGCCTGTGCTCTGATCCTGGCGGCGATATTTCTTTCCGCCTTGCTGGCGCCGTGGCTTCATCTCGCCGATCCCTATCAGGGCTCGATGATCCGGCGCCTTCGTCATATCGGCACGGCCGGCTATCCGCTCGGTACCGACGAGCTCGGCCGCGATATGCTGGCGCGGCTGGTCTATGGCGGCCGGCTGTCGCTGGTGATCGGCATCCTCCCGGTCATCTTAGCCTTCGTGATCGGGACGTCGTTCGGCCTGATCGCAGGTTATGCCGGCGGCAAGGTCAATACCGCGATCATGCGCACCATCGACGTGTTCTACGCGTTTCCGTCCGTGCTGCTGGCGATCGCGATTTCCGGGGCGCTGGGTGCGGGAATCGTCAATTCGATCGTTTCGCTGACGGTGGTTTTCATGCCGCAGATCACCCGCGTTGCAGAAAGCGTTTCCACCGGTGTACGCAACATGGATTTCGTCGACGCCGCGCGCGCATCCGGCGCCGGTGCCTTTACCATCATGCGCGTGCACATGCTCGGCAACGTGCTGGGGCCGATATTCGTCTACGCGACCGGGCTGATCTCGGTCTCGATGATCCTGGCGGCGGGCCTGTCGTTCCTCGGCCTCGGCACCAAGCCGCCGGAGCCGGAATGGGGCCTGATGCTCAATACGTTGCGCACTGCGATCTACGTCAATCCATGGGTCGCGGCGCTGCCCGGCGTCATGATCTTCGCGGTGTCGATCTGTTTCAACCTGCTCAGCGATGGCATGCGCAGCGCCATGGATATCCGGAACTGATGTCATGAACCAAACCAGTCTACCGGCCGACAGGCTGGAGCCGATCGAGGACGTCGGCGGCGCCGCCCAGCCGCTGCTCGAGGTGAACGGATTGACCAAGCATTTCCCGGTGCGGGGTGAGTTGTTCGGCGCGCGCAAGACCGTGCGCGCGGTCGACGACGTGTCGTTTTCCATCGCGAAGGGCGAAACGGTCGGAATCGTCGGCGAATCCGGCTGCGGCAAGTCGACCACCGCCCGGCTGTTGATGCACCTCATGAATCGCGATGCCGGCGACATCATCTATGACGGCATGGTGGTCGGACCCACGCTGTCGCTTCGCGAACTCCGCCGCGCCATGCAGATGGTGTTTCAGGACAGTTACGCTTCGCTCAATCCGCGTCTGACCATCGAGCAATCGATCGCCTTCGGGCCGAAGGTCCATGGCATGGCCGATGCGACGGCGCGAGCGCTGGCGCGTGAACTCCTGGGCAAGGTGGGGCTGCGGCCGGAAATCTTCGCCAACCGCTATCCGCATGAAGTTTCCGGCGGCCAGCGCCAGCGCGTCAATATCGCCCGTGCGCTGGCCCTGTCGCCGCGGCTGGTGATTCTCGACGAGGCGGTGTCGGCGCTCGACAAATCGGTCGAGGCCCAGGTGCTCAATCTGCTCGCCGATCTGAAGCGCGAATTCGGGCTGACCTATCTCTTCATCAGCCATGATCTCAACGTCGTGCGTTATATCTCCGACCGCGTTCTCGTGATGTATCTCGGCGAGGTGGTCGAGCTCGGACCGGTCGATCACGTCTGGGACGCGCCGGCGCATCCCTATACGCGCGCGCTGCTGGCGGCGATGCCGTCTTCGGATCCCGACAAGCGGACGCAGACGCCGCCGATATCGGGCGATCCGCCCAATCCGATCGATCCGCCGTCGGGATGCAGGTTTCACACCCGCTGCCCGTTCGCAGAGCCGCTCTGCGCAAATGCGTCACCCAAGCTCAGCGCGGTCGATACAATGGGTCATCAGGCGGCGTGCTACATGGTCATACCGGGCTCCGGTCACAGCCGCGCACCATCAAAGGGAGTGAAACTCGCATGAATAGACCGACTGCCAAGGAGATCAAGGCGATCGCCGACGTTGCCGGCGTGCCTGTCAGCGTCGACGTCGCGACGCGTACCGCCAGCTCCATCGGACCGGCCTTCGAAGGTTTTGCGCCCATCGCCGGCACGCTGCCGTTCGATCTGGAGCCTGCAGGCTTTGTTCTCGCCCAGACCGCCAAGGTTTCGAAATGAGCATCGAGCCGGCCCTGATGTCGCTGACGTCGATTGCAAAGGCGATCGCCGAGAAGCAATTTTCCTCGCGCGAAGTCACGCAGTCATGCCTTGCTCGAATCGGGCAGTGGCAACCCCGTCTCAATGCATTCGTGGCTATCGAAGCCGATGCCGCGCTCGCCGGAGCCGATGCCGCCGATGCGGCGCTGGCGAAAGGCGACCGTCGCGGCGTCCTGCATGGCGTGCCGCTGGCGCACAAGGATATGTATTACGACGCCGGCAAGGTGGTTACCTGCGGCTCGAAAATCCGCCGCGATTTCGTCGCCACGACGACCGCGACGGCGCTGCAGCGCTTGAAAGATGCCGGCACGGTCCGCCTGGGCTCGTTGCAGATGGCGGAGTTCGCCTATGGGCCAACCGGGCACAACGCCCATTTCGGCCCGGTGCATAATCCGTGGCATGTCGATCATATCACCGGCGGCTCGTCGTCGGGATCGGGCGCCGCGGTCGCGGCACGGTTGACCTTCGCGGCATTGGGATCGGATACCGGTGGTTCGGTGCGCATGCCCGCGCATTTCTGCGGTGTAACCGGATTGAAGACGACTGTCGGCCGGGTCAGCCGCGCCGGCGCGATGCCGCTGTCGCAGTCGCTCGATACCGTCGGCCCGCTGGCGCAGTCGGCGCAGGATTGCGCGCTGCTGCTTGGCTTGATGGCCGGAGCCGATCCCGCTGACCCGACCGCGTATGCCGGTCCGGTGCCGGACTACATGGCGGCGACGCAGGCGCCGATCAAAGGCCTCACCGTCGGCGTTCCCGCAAGCTTCTACGTCGATGATCTCGATCCCGAGGTCGCGCGCGTTCTCGACGAGACCATCGCGGTGCTCAGGCGTGAGGGCGCAACGATCGTGCAGGTCGAATTGCCCGACCAGCGCCAACTTGCTTCCGCCAGCCAGCTCGTGCTCGCGGTCGAGGCGGCCGCGTTTCACAAGCGATGGATGATCGAACGGCCGCAGGATTACGGCCCGCAGGTCCTGATGCGGCTGCAAAACGGGCTTTCGGTGCCCGCGGTCACCTATCTCGAGGCGATGCGCTGGCGCGGCCAGGCACTTACCGCGCATGTCGCGGCGACGGCGAAGGTCGATGCCGTGATCGCGCCGGTATCGCCGGTGCCGGCTCCCACGATCGCCGAGAGCGATGTCGGCAATGCTCCCGACGCAGAAGCCGTGATCCAGCGGCTGACGCGTTTCACGCGACCGGTGAATTACCTCGGCCTGCCGTCGCTCGCGATCCCCTCGGGCTTCACGCGCAGCGGTCTTCCGGTCGGCTTGCAGTTGATCGGCCGTTCCTTCGATGAGGCCACGCTGCTGCGAATTGGTGCCGCGTTTCAGCGCGCGACCGATTTCCATGATCGGGTACCGAAGCCAGCATGAGCAACCTTGTCGATATCCGCGGTCTCAACATTCGCTTCACCGGCGAACGCACGGTCTATGCGGTGAATGATCTCAGCCTCGTCGCTCGGCGACGGCGAGGTGCTGGGGCTGCTGGGCGAGTCCGGTTCGGGCAAGAGCGTGACCTTGCGTGCACTGATGCGGCTCCTGCCGCGAAAACGCACGCAGATCACCGGCAGCGTACAGGTGCTGGGGCGGGATGTGCTGGCGCTCAACGAGGAGGAACTATCCGCGTTTCGCGGCCAGACGGTCTCGATGATCTTCCAGGAGCCGGCCCTGGCGCTGGATCCGGTCTACACCATCGGCCAGCAGATCGCGGAAACCGTGATGCGTCACGAGGGCAAGAGCCATCGTGACGCATCGGCCCGTGCGCTGGAAATGCTCGAGGTAGTGCGGATTCCGTCTGCCAGGCGACGGCTCGAGGCTTATCCGCACGAGATGTCCGGCGGCATGCGGCAGCGCGCGATGATCGCGCTGGCGCTGGCCTGCAAACCGAAGATATTGTTGGCCGACGAACCCACCACGGCGCTCGATGCCACCGTCCAGATTCAGATCCTGCTATTGCTGCGCGAGCTGCAGCGGGAGTTCGGGATGTCCGTGATCTTCGTCACCCACGACATCGGCGTGGCAGTCGAAATCTGCGATCGCGTCGCGGTGATGTATGCGGGCCAGATCGTCGAGCAGGGCACGCTGAGCCAGATCGTGCGTTCGCCGCTGCACCCCTACGCGCAGGGCCTTCTGGCCTCCACGGTCCATGGCGCCAAACGGGGTCAGAGGCTGGAAACCATTCCGGGGACGCCGCCGTCACTGGACAAGGCGCCGGCCAGTTGCGCCTTCGCGCCCCGCTGCCGCTTCGCCCAGCCGCGCTGCGTCGAGCGCCTGCCGCCCAATGTGCAGATAGGCCCCGAAAGGACCGCCCGTTGCATCCTTAGTGAAGGTACCGAGGCTGTTGTCGCCGCGAGGTGACACGCGCCAAGTGCGGACGCGTCAACCATTCGATCACGTCAGGCACCCAGGCCTGGATCGGCCCAGCGCTCCACTTCGGAGGCGGCGACGACGCGCTTGGGTTGATGCGGATTGAGTGTGCCTGCGCTGGCGCTCCAGCCTTTCGCCAGGATCTGCATGGCAAACAACTTCGCATCGACTTCCGATTTGAACGTGCGGGTCGATCGCGGCCCGCCATCGGCGGCGGCGTTGGCTTTCGATGCTTTATCGGGCCCAAAGGCCACATACCAGATATCGGGTTGTGTCATGCCGATATAACACCGGTGATGCGCGAAAGTTTCGCAGCAAGGGAGCGGTGATTTGGCGCACCCTGCGCGGCGGTCGCGGGAGGTATCCGGTCGGACGAATTCCCCGAGATGAGAGTCGTAACGCCGGACGATTATGGCTACGTTCGGAAGCAGCGCGCCGGCATGGCGTGCGTCAACAGGGGGAAGGGATTCTTATGCGGCTGTCCAATGAAAGCCTGCTCGTTATTTTGTTCGTCGGGTTGATCGCGGGCTGGCTCGCCGGCAAGATCGTGCGCGGCACCGGTTTCGGTATCATCGGCGATATCCTCGTCGGTATCGCGGGAGCGTTCATCTCGAGCTGGCTATTCCCGCGGCTGGGCCTTCATCTCGGCGCCGGTCTCGTCTCCGCGATCATTTATTCCGCGATCGGCGCGATTTTGCTCTTGCTCATTGTCCGGCTTATTCGGACCGGGGGCCGCTTTTGAGGGGCGAAACTTCGGCCGGTCTGAATCATTCTTGGATGTCCAACGGTTGAGAAAAAAGGGACCGTCCCCGAGGACGGCCCCTTTCATTCTCAAATTCGAAAGTCGCTCAAATTCGAAAGTTGCGATTACTCGACGACTTCGACAATTCGGCGGGTGTGCGGATCGACCAGCACCGTGCGATCGTTCACGATCGTATAGCGGTAATCCCGGACACCGTATTCCGGCGGAACGTCATAATAGGTGACGCCTTGTTCCGGAAGCGCCGCGCCGACACGTACGTCGCCATCGTATCGATAGGACGGGTAATGCCGTTCCACCACATAGCTGTGAAAGCGCGGACGCTGGTCTACGCCCAGCACGCCGGCGACACCACCGGCCACGCCGCCGAGCACACCGCCAACTACTGCCCCGACCGGACCCGCGGCGCGTTCGCCTTCTCTTGAGCCACGCTCGACGCCGCCCGGCACACCTTGCGCCTGTGCGAGGGCTGGCAGTGCCAGCGCAGCCGCAAGCGCCGTAATTCCGATAAAACGTCGGATCATGATAGCTCCCTTGTATGGTTGTGGTGCCCGACAACCGATGTCGGCCGGTTATGTTCCTGGTATTTTTTTGGGAACATTTGCGCGGCGGCTGAGCAGGGTCGGCCGGCGTCATTTAGGTTAACCGGACTTAAATGGACGATTACCGCAAACATCGGTAAGAATACCGGGTTCCAGCAACAATCGAAGAGAACATGGTTGATGGCCGTTCCCGGTGCCCGGCGTTCCGAACTCGGCGATGCCCTGCGCAGTTGCCGCAGCGCCTTCATTGGCGTCGGTCTGATGAGCTGCATGATCAATGTGCTGTATCTGACCGGCTCGCTGTTCATGCTGGAGGTTTACGACCGCGTGCTTCCGAGCCGAAGCGTGCCGACACTGGTGGGCCTCGCTGTTCTGGCCGGCGGATTGTATTTGGCGCAAGGCATTCTCGACCTGCTTCGCGGTCGAATCCTCGGACGCATTGGAACCGCGCTGGATGAATCGCTCAATCGCCGCGTATTCGAAACCATGGTGCGGTTGCCGCTGATCGTCGGCGGAAAGAACGAGGGCCTGCAACCGCTGCGCGATCTGGACAACGTTCGGTCGTTTCTCTCCGGCATGGGGCCGGGCGCCTTCTTCGACCTGCCATGGCTGCCGTTCTATCTGGCGATCTGTTTTGCCTTCCATGTCATGATCGGCCTGACCGCGCTGGTCGGCGCCGTCATCCTGGTAGGCCTTACGCTTGTCACCGAATTCATGTCGCGCGCACCCGCTCGCGAGGCGACCGGACTGGCGGCACGGCGCAACGATCTTGCCGCGACCAGCCGGCGAAACGCCGAGGTGCTGGTGGCGATGGGAATGTCCGATCGCCTGACCGGCCGCTGGGGCGAGGCCAACGAGAACTATCTGATCGGCAATCAGCGCGCCAACGACATCGTGGGTGGCCTCGGTGCCATCGCCAAGGTGATGCGCATGATCCTGCAATCGGCGGTGCTGGCCGTCGGCGCCTATCTGGTGATCCACCAGGAGGCCACCGCGGGCATCATCATCGCGGGCTCGATCCTGAGCGCGCGGGCGCTGGCGCCGGTCGATCTCGCGATCGCGCATTGGAAGGGGTTCGTCGCCGCGCGGCAGAGCTGGCATCGCCTCAACCGGCTGCTTGAGCAAATGCCGGCGCGTGCGGCAACGACGCAGTTGCATGACCCGTCGAGCCGCGTTTCGGTCGAAGCCGTCAGCATTGTGCCGCCGGGCGACCAGAAGATCATCGTGCAGGACGTGAGCTTCGCACTCGAAGCGGGGCAGGGCTTGGGCGTCATCGGACCCAGCGGGTCGGGTAAATCGTCGCTGGTGCGGGCGCTGGTCGGCGTGTGGCAGCCGTTCCGCGGCAAGGTGCGGCTCGACGGCGCGGCGCTCGACCAATGGACATCGGATGTGCTGGGCCGTCACGTCGGTTATTTGCCGCAGGATGTCGAACTGTTCGCCGGCACCGTTGCCCAGAATATTTCCCGCTTCGATCCCGACGCCACCTCCGACGGCATCATCTCTGCCGCCAAGGAGGCGGGCGTGCACCAGATCATCATCAAGATGCGCGACGGCTACGACACCCAGGTCGGCGAGCAGGGGACCGCGCTATCGGCCGGTCAGGCGCAGCGGGTGGCGCTGGCCCGGGCGCTCTATGGCAATCCGTTTCTCATCGTGCTCGACGAGCCGAATTCGAATCTCGATACCGAGGGTGACGAGGCGCTGACACGGGCTGTCCGCGGCGCGCGCGAGCGCGGCGCGGTCGTCGTCGTCGTTGCGCACCGGCCGATCGGAATCGAGGCGGTCGATCAGCTTCTGGTTCTGAAGGACGGCCGCATGCAGGCCTTTGGTCCCAAGGAAACCGTTTTGGCGCAGGTACTGCAGCGGGTCGCGCCGCCGTCTCCCATCAAGATCGTCTCCGAGGGCGGAGTGACCAAGCCATGACCAGCAACAAGGCGCCTGGCGCGCATTCGTCGATAAGGTTGCATCTGATCATCGGTCTGACGGTCGTGGTCCTGCTGGCAGGCGGCCTCGGTGGCTGGGCATCGACGACGGAGATCTCGGGTGCGCTGATCGCGCCGGGTTCGATCGTGGTCGAATCCAACGTCAAGAAGGTCCAGCACCCGACCGGCGGCGTCGTCGGCGAAGTGCGCGCGCATGACGGCGATCTGGTCAAGACCGGCGATGTCGTCGTGCGGCTCGATGACACCGTCACCAAGGCGAACCTCGCGATCGTCACCAAGAATCTCGACGGCTTATGGGCGCGCGCGGCGCGCCTCCAGGCCGAGCAGCAGGGTCTCGACAAGTTGGTGTTTCCCGCCTCGCTGCTTGACCGGATTTCCGATCCGGACGTCAAAAACGTCATCGCCAGCGAGACCAAGCTGTTCGAGGTCCGCACCACCGGCAGGGCCGGGCAGAAGGCGCAATTGCACGAGCGTGTCGCGCAATTGAAGGAGGAGATCGCGGGCCTGGAAGCGCAGCAGAACGCGAAAGACCAGGAAATCGCGCTGGTGGAAAAGGAGTTGGTCGGAGTTCGCGTACTGTATGATCAGCACCTGGTGCAGCTCACCAGGCTCACGACGCTCGAGCGCGACGCCGCACGGCTCTCCGGCGAGCGCGCGCAATATATCGCCTCGAAGGCGCAGGCCAAGGGCAAGATCACCGAGACCGAGCTGCAGATCATCCAGGTCGACAAGGATATGGTCAGCGACGTCTCCAAGGATTTGCGCGAAACCAACGACAAGATCGGTGAATTCGTCGAGCGCAAGGTCACCGCCGAGGATCAGTTGCGCCGGATCGATATCCGGGCACCGCAGGATGGGATGGTTGAGCGTTCGACCGTCCACACCGTCGGCGGTGTGATCAACGCCGGTGACGCCATCATGATGATCGTTCCGCAGGCCGATGACCTTCAGGTCGAGGCCAAGGTCAATCCGCAGGACATCGACAAACTGCAGGTCGGCGAAAAGACGCTGCTACGGCTATCGGCCTTCAACCAGCGCACGACACCTGAACTGAACGGCGCGGTGATCCGGGTTTCGCCCGACGTCACCACCGATCAGCGCACGGGGCAATCCTACTATACCATCCGCGTCTCGATGCCGCCGGAAGAGGTCGCGCGTCTCGGCGAGGTCAAACTGATACCGGGCATGCCGGTCGAAGCCTTCGTGCAGACCGGCGATCGCACCATGCTGTCCTATCTGGTCAAGCCGCTGAGGGATCAGCTGATGCGCGCATTCCGCGAGCGGTGAGGCACGCGCCGTCGCGGCGAACCATATCGGCTACCCCGACAATTGCCGCAGCAGAAAATTCAGCGCGGTGGCGGCAAAGGCGTGCATATTGCCGAGCCTGTCAGGGCTGCCGGTCTCGAGCGTCATCGCCACCGGCTGCGGACCGGCGATGCCCGAGCTCGCGACACCGATGCAGCTATGGCCGGCGGCGTCGCCGTAGCGGTTGCCGGTGGGTCCGGTCGCGCCGGTCTCCGAGAGGCCCCAATCGGTCGAAAAGCGCCCGCGAATTTGGCTCGCCAGCAACATCGCATACACCTCCGATGCCGAACGGATTCCCTTCATCGCGTCGTCGGGAATATCCATCAGGATCCGACGGGCATCGCGGGTATAGACCACGGCGCCGCCGAGGAAATAGGCCGATGCGCCCGGCACCGCCAGCAGCGACGCGGAGATCAGGCCGCCGGTCGAGGATTCCGCGACCGCGATGGTCTGGCGCCGCTCAATCAGCTTGGCGGCTATCTGCTCGGCGATCGCAATCAGTTCCTTCATCGGCTGCTTCTCCCGCTGTCGATTTTTCTCGGCTGACCCATGAATCTCCTCCTCGCCTGTTTTTGATTTCTATTACGTCGTCCCGGCGCCTGCCGAGTTGCGGGTGGCAAGCGACCCTGCTTCAATGCGGTTCAAGAACCAAGCGGCCCGGCCGGCAAGATGCCGTGATTGCGAGGCGAGCGGGAGGAAACTTGCCATGACGTCACCAGTCGCGGGAGGCGTGGATTGCGACCTTCATCCGGCCGTTCCGCATTTGACGAGCCTTCTGCCCTATCTGAACGATTATTGGCGCGATCAGGTCACGACCCGCGGCATGGTCGATCTGGTGTCACAATCCTATCCGACCAATTCGCCGATCACCTCGCGGCCGGACTGGCGGCCCTCTAAAGGCAAACCGGGGTCCAGCCTCGCCGACATGCAGGTGCAGGCGCTCGACCCGTTCCGGGTCAGCTACGGCATCTGCAACCCGCTATACGGCGTACAGATGGTGTTCAGCGAGGACATGGCGGATTCCTTCTGCCGCGCGCTGAACGATTGGCTGGTGAAGGAATGGCTGGACAAGGACGCACGGCTGCGCGGCTCGATTGTGATTCCCGTACAAAGCATCGAGAAGTCCGTCGCCGAGATCGAGCGCTGCGCCGAAGACAAGCGCTTCGTGCAGGTCCTGATGCTGGTCATGGGCGACATGCCCCTGGGCAAGCGAACCTACTGGCCGATCTATGCCGCCGCGGAACGGCTGGGATTGCCGATCGGCGTCCACGCCGGCAGCAATTATCACAATCCGCCGAGTTCGGTCGGCTGGGGCTCCTACCACATCGAGGATTACGTTGCCCAAGCGCAGGCGTTCCAGACCCAACTGACCAGCCTGATCGTCGAGGGGGTTTTCGCGCGGCATCCGAAGCTGAAAATGGTGATGCTGGAGTCGGGTTTCACCTGGCTGCCGTCCTACCTCTGGCGGCTGCACAAATTCTGGCGCGGTATCCGCATGGAAACCCCGTGGGTGGACCGACCGCCGCTGGACATTGTGCGCAGCAATATCCGCTTCTCGTTGCAACCGGTCGACGCGCCGCCGGATCCGGCAACATTAAATCGGCTGTTTGACCATATGCAGTCCGATGAATTGCTTCTATTCTCAACCGACTATCCGCATTGGCAGTTCGATGGCGATGCGGCGCTGCCCGAGGGAATGTCGCCCGATCTTGTGCGCAAGATCATGATCGACAACCCGCATGCGACCTACGGCCGGCTGAGGCAGGCAGTGTCCAAGGAGGCGACATCATGAACATCCAGTTCCGCCCCGGCGCTGAACCCGCGGCTTCCGTCGATTCCAAAACCGCGATTGCGGATTGCGATATTCATCCGGCGCGCAAAGGCCCGAAAGACCTCTATCCCTACCTCGCCAAGCGCTGGCACGATCACCTGGAGACCTACGGTAAACATCCCTACCAGGGCATGATGGAAGGCCCGCCCTATCCGAAGGCGCAGCCCAATGCTTCGCGCCGCGACGCCTATCCGCCCGAAGGTGGCCAGCAGGGCTCGTCGCTGTCGTTCATGCAGCAGCAGCATCTCGATCCCAACAATGTTGCGCTTGGCGTCCTGTGTCCGCTGCAGACCGGGCAGGGGATTCGCAACCAGGATTTGAGCGCAGCGCTGGCGACCGCGGTCAACGACTGGCAGATCGCGGAATGGACCAGCAAGGATAGTCGGCTCAAGGGATCGGTGGTGGTCGCCAATGAGGATGGTCCGGCGGCGGCGGCCGAAATCCGCAGGCGGGCCGGCGACAAAAACTTCGTGCAGGTGCTGCTGCTCAGCCGCAACGTCGAACCGCTGGGGCAGCGCCGCTACTGGCCGATCTATCAGGCAGCCGAGGAAGCGGGGCTTCCGATCGGCATCCACGCGTTCGGCTTCGGCGGCAATCCGATCACCGCGTCGGGCTGGCCGAGCTATTACATCGAGGAGATGGTCGGCCATTCGCAGTGCCAGCAGACTGCGCTCGCCAGCCTCGTACTGGAGGGCGTGTTCGAGCGGCACCCGACGCTCAAGATGGTGATGATCGAGGCCGGCTTCGGCTGGGCGCCGTCGCTATCGTGGCGGCTCGACAAGAACTGGCAGCGGATGCGCAGCGAGGTGCCGCACGTCAAGCGGCCGCCGTCGGAATACATCCGTGACCACATCTACTGGACCACGCAGCCGATGGAAGACCCGGAACGGCGCGAACATCTGTTCGACGTGATCGACTGGGTCGGCTGGGACAAGTTGCTATTCGCGACCGACTATCCGCACTGGGATTACGACGAGCCGACGCGGGTGCTTCCGGCGGGCGTCAGCGAGGCCAACCGCGAGGCGTTCTATCTCGGCAATGCACGCAAGCTGTACGGGCTTGCGTGATCCGAAAGTGCGCGAAGTAACCCCATGACACGTCACGTCATCGCGCCGGTGGCCGAGTTGCCGCCGGGCACGCGCAAGTTCCTCACCATCGACGGACGCCCGATCGCGGTCTTCAACATCAAGGGCGAATTCTTCGGCCTTCTGAACCGCTGTCCGCACCAGGGCGCAGCGCTATGCGAGGGGCCGCTGATCGGGCTCGCGCAGTCGTCGAATCCCGGCGAGATCGAATACACGAGACTCGGCGAGATCATCCGCTGCCCCTGGCACGGCTGGGAGTTCGACATCCGGACCGGTCAATCCTACTGCGAGCCGAAGCGGTTCCGGGTCAAGGCCTATCCCGCGAGTGTCGAGCCCGGCGCCAATGTGGTGAAGGGGCCGTATGTCGCCGAGACCATCAAGGTGTCGGTGGAAAGCGACTACGTGGTGGTGGATTTGTAATCCACGAACGCCGTCATTCCGGGACGCGTATTTTCGCGTGGACCCGGAATCTCGCGATTCCGGGTATGGGCCACGCACCGTCCCGCAATGACAAAGACCGGATGGCTTCGCGGACTCTTCTCGGGCGCATTCTTCGCGGACCGGGGGGCTCGCAACTACTCCCAGCCTAAGCTCCATGTCCCAGCGCCATCCGCCGCTCCCGCGCGTAGCGTACCAGCGCGACGTAGCGGTAGATGCCGTGCACGAACTTGCCGTAGGGCATGGTGATGAAGAGCGCGAACACCGCGCCGAGATGCAGCGCCAGCAATGGTCCCATCGCGGCGGTGTCGCGCCACGACAGCAGCGCGAGTCCGGTCAGCCCGGTCATGAACAGCACGGCGATGAAAGCCACGTCCATGCCGGTGCGTTGCTGATCGACCAGCGCGGGATCGCGTTTCCATTTTTCGGTCAGTAAGCCGATCGGCCCGATCAAGAGGCCGATGCCGCCGAGCGTGCCCAGCACCACCGGCAGGTCCCACCAGGGGTACGGCGCCTCGCGTGCGAGCAAATAATGATAGAGCGTTCCCACGCCCGTCGCCGCGAAGCACAGCAGGAAGCCGTAGAAGGTCAGATGATGATAGATCTTGCGCCGGTCGCTCGGCCGCTCGTCGTCGTTGAAGCAGCCGACCCCGCCGCCATCGAGATAGCGCAGTTCTCCGGCATCCCGCATCGCCTGCCACAGCGAGGGCGCATCCGCGCGCATGCCGATGGGCTCGCCGATGTCGCGCCAGAAAGCGCGGATGCCCATCGCCAGCGCGACCATGGCGTAGAGGAACGCTGCGCCGAACAACAGCGCCATCGCATTGTGCGGCATCAGCGCATAGAAGGCGCCCGGCCCGGTGTGGATTCCAAGGAGAACCTGCCGGTCGTTGAAGGCGGCGAAACCGAAGATGAATCCTGCCACGCTGAGCGCCGCGATCACCGCGATGGCGAGGCCGTTACGCGCGAACAGGCCCGAGAAAGCGCGTGGCCACGCATAGGCGGCGTAGGATTCGGCGCGCGCGACCGCCAGCGTCTGCGGGACGTTGACGTTGTACTCGTGCGGCGGCGAAAACTGGCAGTCGGTGTAGCAGGCGCCGCAGGAGTGGCAGAGGTTGGCGAGATAATTGAGGTCGCCGTCGGAGAACGAGCGGCGCATCTCCATCGCCGGAAACACCGCGCAAAGACCTTCGCAGTAACGGCAGGAGTTGCAGACCGTCATCAGGCGGTCGGCCTCCTCGAGAATCCTAGTTCCGTGCATTTTGCGCCGCTTCCCGTCCCGCGATCCGTCCGAACACGCTGCCGATGGTCATTCCGATGCCGGCTGCGTAGCCTTTGCCCAACACGTTGCCCGCCATGATCTCGCCGGCGGCGAACATGTTGGCGGCGGGCTTGCCGTCTTTCATCAGCATGCGAGCCTGCTTGTTCACACGGGTACCGAGATAGGTGAAGGTGATACCGGGCCGCACCGGATAGGCGTAATAAGGCGGCGTTTCGATCCGGCGCGCCCAGTGGGTCTTGGGCGGCGTCAGCCCCTCGGTGCGGCAATCGTCGAGCACGGTGTGGTCGAAGGTGCCGGGCCGTACCGCGGCGTTAAAGTCGGAGACAGTCTTTTCGAGCACGGCCGGATCGAGATCGAACTTGCCCGCGAGTTCAGCGATCGAGCCGGCTTTGATCGGCGGGAACAGCGTCGGCATGAAACTGTTCAGGACGGTCGAATCGAAAATGATATAGGCGATCTGATCCGGTTGCGCCGCGACCAGCCGGCCCCAGATGGCGTAACGCTTCGGCCAGATGTCCTCGCCCTCGTCGTAGAAGCGCTGGGCATGCTTGTTGACGACGATGCCGAACACCACGGAGTCGTGCCGGGTGATGATGCCGCCATCGAATTTCGGCGCCCGCGCGTCGATCGCGACCGCGTGGCATTGCGTGGGGTCGCCGACTTCCTGCACCCCGCGGTCCAGCAGCATCTTCAGGATCGAGCCGCGGTTATAGGGCGTGCCGCGGATCAAAAAATTGTCGGCGGCCTCGCCCCAATACTGTTTCAGCCATTCGATGTTGGCTTCAAAACCGCCGGCGGCGGCGACCAGCGTCGAAGCGCGGACCTCGGCACTGCCATCGGCGCTCCGTTTCAGCGTTGCGGACAGGAACATGCCGTGCTCGATTTTGAGGTCGAGCACCTCCGCGTCATAGAGGATCTCGACGCCGAGTTGCTCGGCGGTGAGGTAGAGCGCGTTCAGCATCGCCCTTCCGCCGCCCAGGAAGAACGAGTTGGTGCGGCCGAGACTGAGCGTGCCGCCCAGCGACGGCTGCCAGCGCACGCCCTGTTCGACGACCCAGCCCAGGATGTCCTTGGACTCTCGGATCATGTGTTTGGCGAGTTCTTCGTCGGTCTGGCCGCCGGTGAGGCGCAACAGATCGTCCCAGAATTCCTGCTCGGTGTAGGGACCGGTGAGAATGTCGGTCGCCGCGTCGTGCGCGCAACGCATGTTGCGGGTATGGCGGGTGTTGCCGCCCCGGTAGAACTTCGGAGCGCCTTCCAGCACCAGCACCGATGCACCGGCGCGCCGCGCACTGATCGCGGCGCACAGCGCGGCGTTGCCGCCGCCGATCACGAGCACGTCAAATTTTCGGGTTAGATCCACCATGCCGTCTTGTTATCTTGTTTGCATGGAAATCAAAACACGCGATAGCCGCACCGCCGCTTTGACCTATGCGGTGACGGCCTCTCGCGCGGCCACCGCCTTTTCGCGGTAGATCATCAGCGTTCCGAAGATACCGCTGGCTGCGGCGCACATCAGCCAAAAGGCCGGGGAGGCCTTGTCGCCGGTCACGGCGACCAATTTCGTCGCGGCGAACGGCGTGAATGTTCCGAACAGCCCGGCCGCCAAGGCGAACGCCAGCGAGAAACAGGTAGTGCGCACATGCGGCGGCACCACTTCAACCAGCGCACCGAGCATCGTGCCGCTGTAAACGCCGAAATAGAGCGAGAACATCATCCCGACGATAAACAATCGACCGAATGTCGGTGCGGAAGTGAGCCAGAGCAGTGCCGGATAAGCCGTCACAAAGGAGAGACCTGCAATGGCCAGAAGCACCGGTTTTCGGCCGACACGGTCGGATAGTGCGCCGCCGACCGGGTTCCATATGAAGTTGGTGACGGCAACCATCATCGTGACGATCAGGGCGTCCTGATCGGGAAGCTTCAGCACGTTCTTGGCAAAAGTCGGCGTGTAGACGGTAACGAAATAGAAGGTCACCGTCGTCATGGCCGCCAGCAACATGCCGAGAACGATGATGCGCCAATTCTCGGCCGCTGAAGAGAACACTTCCGCAGTGGTCGGGTGTTTCTTCATGGCCAGGAACGCAGGGGTTTCTTCCAGGGTCCGGCGCAGCACGAAAATAAAAGGAATAATGAGGCAGCCGATCAGGAAGGGAATCCGCCAGCCGATCGATGCGATCGTATCGTGCGGCATCATCTCGTTCAGGAGGTAACCGATCAGGGAAGCGGCGAAAATCGCGACCTGCTGGCTCGATGATTGGAAGGATGTATAGAAGCCCCTGTTGCCGGGTGTCGAAATCTCGGCGAGATAGACCGAGACGCCGCCAAGCTCGACGCCCGCGGAAAATCCCTGCACCAGCCTTCCGATCAGCACAATGATCGGCGCCGCGACGCCTATGGTCGAATAGCTTGGGCAAAAGGTGATGATGATCGTTCCGGCTGCCATGATCG
This sequence comes from uncultured Alphaproteobacteria bacterium, assembly GCA_963756215.1. Lineage (GTDB taxonomy): Bacteria > Pseudomonadota > Alphaproteobacteria > Rhizobiales > Xanthobacteraceae > Bradyrhizobium. The sequence goes on from CAVWMY010000014.1 coordinate 262,918, forward strand.
CAAGCGTTAAAATCAGTCCCTTGCGCCGGCCAATTCGGTCGATGTAGGCGCCGAGCACGATCGCGCCGACCGGGCGCATCAACGCGCCCAGCCAGAATACGCCAAAGGCGTTCAACAGGGCCGCGGTCTCGTTCTCGGAGGGAAAGAACGCCTTGGCGATGAAGGGGGCGTAAAAGCCGAACAGAAAGAAGTCGAACTGTTCGAGGAAATTACCGCTGGTCGCGCGCAGAATGGCACCGATCCGCGACTTGATCGCGGGCGGCTGTGACATGGATGTTTGCGACATGGCGCGGTCTCCCCCGTTTTCAGTGGCTGGTGCGGAAGGACTTCTCGCCCGCCGACAATTGCTTTTTGCGCGTGTCAATCTGCCACGACGACGCCGCCCGACCAACCGGAAAACATCTATCAAATCGGATATCGCCCGGAAATGGCGGCGCTTTTCAGGATTTGTTCTGCACCGTCGTACTCAGCCAATGTCGGAATGCGGCAAGCTTGGGAGGATCCGCGACCGCTTCGGGTGAGACCAAATAGAAGCCGGCGTCCGCGGGCAGGGTGATCTTGAACGGCACCACCAGGCTGCCCTTGGCGATGTCGGCTTCGACGTAGGAAGTCCGGCCCATCGCCACCCCGATGCCGTCGATCGCCGCCTGCACGGTCATCAGAATCAGGTCGAAGGTCAGTCCAGGCTGCTTTGAGATATCGGTCGGCAGGCCTGCCGCGGTAAGCCACAGCCGCCAGTCGTCATCATAGCCGCCGCTTGAATGCAGCAGCGTGTGGTGGGCCAGATCTTGCGGGCACTTCAGCGATCTATTCCCTTTGAGCAGCGCGGGACTGCAGACCGGAAACAGCTCGTCGGCCATCAGCCAGTCGGCGCGCAATCCGGGCCAATGCCCACGCCCGTAGCGGATCGCGGCATCGACATCGCCGCCCTTGAAATCGACCAAGGCGGTCGACGTGGTGATGCGGACGTCGATGCCGGGATGGGCTTCCTGAAACGCCGAGAGCCGCGGCAGCAGCCATTTGGCCGCCAACGATGCCAGCGTCGAGATCGTCAGCACATGTTCGTTGTCCTTGCGCAGCAGGCGGTCGGTGGCGAGCCGCAGATCGTCGAATGCCGCGCGCACGCCGGGCAGGTAATTCCTGGCCTGCTGCGTCAGCGCCAGGGCGCGGTTCTGCCGCACGAACAGGCGGATTCCCAACTCCTCTTCGAGCCGCCGGATCTGGTGGCTGATCGCCGTTTGCGTGACGTTCAGTTCGCTCGCCGCGTTGGTGAAGCTCAGGTGCCGCGCGGCGGCTTCAAACGCCCGCAACCCATTCAGCGAGGGCAGTCTGGCGGTCATCTCCCGGCCCCCAAATCCATGAGATTATCTCATCTGAGGCGGAACAAAGTGTCGTTTGTGGAAAGCCCAGCCGGCGCAGATATTAGCTGCAAGAGTTTAGCTTTAGGAGCTGAAAATGTCCATTTATTCACATGAATCGATGATAAATCATCATGCTTCGGGGATTTTAGCCCAGATCAACGAAACCTTCCATGTCTGGCGCGAACGCGTGCGCAGCCGGCGCGAACTGGCGCAGTGGAGCGAGCGCGACCTACACGACGTCGGCGTTTCCCGGAGCGATATCGCGAGCGAAGCCGAAAAGCCGTTTTGGCGGGCATGAGATGCAGCCGGACCGGCGCCGCCCGCAGGGGGCGCCGGCCAACGTCTTTCGGAACAGCTGGAGTGGGCGATGGTCACGCTTGGTTTCGATAAGTTGCAACATGCGGATGTGCTGCGGTTGTCATCCGGAACACTGCTCAATGTCCGCTTCGTGGAGCCACGCGACGCCGAGCGATTACAAAATTATTTTCGGTCGCTCACGACCCGCTCCCGATACAACCGATTTCTCGGCGCGGTGAGCGAACTGTCGGCGATCGAGCTTGAGCATTTTGTTCATCCAGGCGAGGATGATGGTTTCAGCGTGATCGCCACCGCGGTCGTGGATGGCTTCGAGACCATCGTCGGCGAAGCGCGGTACGCGATCAACGCCGCGACCGCCACGGCTGAGTTTGCGCTGTCGATCGAGGACCGCTGGCAAGGCCACGGCGTCGGTTCGGCTTTGCTGCGAAATCTGGAACGTCGCGCAGCAGCGCTCGGGGCGGATCGCTTGGTCGGCGACACCTTGCGCTCGAACGACGTCATGATCGGACTGGCCCGCAAGGCCGGCTTTGCTTTTGCGGCCAGCCCCGGCGACTGGAAACTGGTGCGTTTCGAAAAACATATCGATGCCGAACCGCAGGACATTCCTTGCGCGAGTTGGATGTCAGCTTCGGCCTCACGCCATCTCGTGACCGTTCCTCCCGCGAGTTGACGAAACTAGGCCCGGTTCTGTTTGAACCGGGCCTTTTCTTTCAGCAGCCATTGTTTCCGTCCGCGCTTTCGGCGGCCCCGTCCACATTTGTCGACTTTGAAAGCCACGGCGAAGGAACTAGTTTCCTCGGAACACCGGCTTGCGTTTCTCGATGAACGCCTGCACCGCCTCGCGGTGATCTGAGGTCATGGTGGTGCGGATCAGGCGTTCGGCTTCGTGGTCCCTGGCGGTGGCGAAATCGAACAGCAGGGCTTCGTCGAGATTGTCCTTCATATAGCGTAGGGCGATGGTCGGGCCTTCGGCCATCGCTTTGGCGAGCGCAAAGGCGTCCGTCTGGAGTTTGTCGTCCGGAACCACGCGATTGACGAGGCCGATGGCTTCGCAGCGTGCAGCGTCGACCTTGTCGGCGGTGAACATCAATTCCCGCGCCCGCGCGGTCCCGACCAGCCGCGTCAGCAGCCACGCGATACCGTAATCGCCGCTCAAGCCGACCCGTAGATAGCCGGTCGAAACGAAGGCCGATTGCGCGGCGATGCGGATATCGCAGGCCATCGCCAGCGCGAGGCCGGCGCCGGCCGCGGCCCCCGGCAGCGCCGCAATAGTCGGTTTGCGGACCGAGACCAGCGCGCCCGTCAATAGCCGCTGCCGCTCCTGCAGGTCCGCGACCTTTTCATCATGGGACATCGCGAGCTTCTTGGGGTCGCGGTTGGCGCCCATGCCCTTGACGTCACCACCGGCGCAGAAGGCGGCGCCGGCGCCTGTAATCAGCAGCGCGCCGACTTCGGGATTTTCCCCGCAGGCTTTGATCATGCTGCGTAACGCTGGGGTCAGGCGATCGGACAGTGCGTTGCGCACCTCCGGCCGGTTCAGCGTGATGAGGGCGACGCGGTCGCGGATTACGCATAGCAGTTCATCGGTGCCGGTATCGATGGTGATTTCGGTGGTCATGTTTCCCCCATTATATTTGCTTGCGCCATTGCGAGCCAACGGGACGGCGCAAAGCGCCGCCCGATGACAGGCTCCGCGAAGCAATCCGGCCTGCAAGCAAGCACTGGATTGCTTCGCGGCTTCGCCCTCGCAATGACAGCAGGAATTGCGTCCTTAAAACTTCTCGACCCACGGCCGCAATTCGAGCTCCCAGCTCCAGGCGCTGCGCGGCTGCTGCAACACGTTCCAGTAGCTCTGTGCGATCGCGTCCGGATCGAGCATCGAATCCGGCCGCTCCGGCGTCTCCACGCGCGTCGCGCTGCGGATGCCGCCGTCGATGACGAAATGTGCGACGTGGATGCCTTGCGGCGACAACTCTCGCGCCATGCTCTGCGCCAGTCCGCGCAGCGCAAACTTCCCCATCGCGAACGGCGCCGATTGCGGATAACCCTTTACGCTCGCCGACGCGCCGGTGAACAGGATCGCGCCGTGCTTGTTGGGCAGCATCCGCTTCACGGCCTGCTGCGCCACCACAAAGCCTCCGAACGCGCTGACGGCGATCGCCTGGGCGACCTCGGCGGGCACGAGATCGACAAATGCGCCGCGTGACCGTCCGCTGGCGTTGTAGACGACGACGTCGGGGGCGTTGATCTCGCGTTCGACCAAGCCGAACAGGCGCTCGACTTCCTCGGCATTGGTGGCGTCGCAGGCGAATGCGCGGGCGTTGGTCTCGCTGCATAATGCGCCGAGCTTTTCGACGCTGCGCGCCGCCAGCGCGACTCGAATGCCTTGACGCGCGAATAGCCGGGCGAGCGACGCGCTCAGACCCTCGCCGACGCCGACAATGAGGGCTGTCTTGTATTTCGGCATTTCCATCCGTGTTTTCCTTCTTCTCTAACGGCGCCCGGCCGCGTACTCTAACCGAGTAGGCGATATCCCGGCGTCGAAAATGCGACCGCCAATGGTCGTGGCACGATCTTTCCGACACGATCTGCCCATCGAAGCTCCGGCCGATCGCCTTCCAATCGAGAGATGATCTATATCATCTAAAACCCGGGGCGGAACGATCAAGAGGTGTCAAATGCATCAAGCCGGCGAGCGAGCTGACAGCGCACCATCCGCCGAGCCCTTCGGTTTGCTCGCGCCCGACACCTCGGGGATGAATTTCTATCGCGCCGACCCGGCGCTGGCGGACCTGCTGCGAATCCATCTGCCTGACGCGCTGTTTCGCCATATCGAACCGCATCTCGACCGCCTGGGCGGGCTCGCCGGCGGGCATCTCGACGAATGCGCGCGGCTGGCCGACCGCCATGGGCCGGTGCTGCATCCGCGCGACAAATTCGGCCGCGATGCCCAGTGGATCGAATATCATCCGGCCTATCGTGAGCTCGAGCGCGCGGCGTTCGGCGAATTCGGCATCCATGCGATGTCGATCCGCAAGGGCATTCTGGATTGGCCGGAAAAATATCCGGTGGCGGCCAAGCATGCCTTCACGTTTTTATTCAATCAGGCCGAATTCGGCCTGGGCTGCCCGATCAATGTCACCGACGGCTGCGCCAAGCTGCTCGCCAATTTCGGCAGCGAGGCGCTGAAGGCCCGGTATCTCGACGGCCTGACCCAGACCGACATGAGCAGGCTGACCCAGGGCGGCCAGTTCATGACCGAAAAGGAAGGCGGCTCCGACGTCGGCACGCTCACCACCACGGCGGTGGAAGAAGGCGATCACTGGCGGCTCTACGGCGAGAAGTGGTTCTGCTCCAATGCCGACGCCGAAGTGGTGATGCTGCTGGCCCGGCCGGAAGGAGCGCAAGCCGGCACGCGCGGCGTCGGGCTGTTCCTGATGCCACGGCGGCTCGACGACGGCTCGCAGAACCATTACCGGATCGTCCGCCTCAAGGACAAGCTCGGCACCCGCTCGATGGCGTCCGGCGAAATCAAACTGGAGGGCGCGATTGCGTACGCCGTCGGCAAGCTCGATCGCGGCTTCGTTCAGATGGCCGAAATGGTCAATTCCTCGCGGCTGTCGAACGGCGTCAAATCCACCGCGCTGATGCGCCGCGCCTACCACGACGCGATGACGGTGGCGCGCAATCGCGTCGTGTTTGGTCGCCGCATTATCGATCTGCCGCTGGCGCGGCGTCAGTTGATGAAGATCATGCTGCCGACCGAACAGGCGTTGTCGATGAGCTTTCTCACGGCCGACGCGCTCGACCGCGCCGAGGCCGGCAGCCAGGATGCCGGGGCGTTGCTGCGCATTTTGACGCCGACGCTGAAGTTCCGCGCCACGCGCGATGCCCGCAAGGTCTGCGGCGATGCGTTGGAGATGCGTGGCGGCATCGGCTACATCGAAGAGTTCGCTACCGCACGGCTGTTGCGGGATGCTCATCTCGGCTCGATCTGGGAAGGCACCGGCAACATCGTGGCGCTGGATGCGCTGAAGCGGGCGGTCGGCCGCCATGGCGCGGAAGCGGCCCTGGCCGCCGACCTGCACGCCCGGCTCGACGACAGCACCGGCGTGCCGCGGGCTTGGCGTGACCGCTTACGCGGCTTGAGCGATCGCGCCGTCGGTTTTGCCCGTGAGGTCGCCAGCCGAACCGACAACGAGGCCGAGGCGCGCCGCGCCACCAGCCTTCTCTATCATGTCGCCAGTGCGGTGGCCCTGGCATGGGAGGGCGGCCGCATCCACGCGACGCGCGGCGATGCACGGCGGCTCCTGTTGTCGCGCATGGTGATCGATCAGCGGGTCTTGCCCGGTGATCCGTTCCGGCTGGCGGAAAATGCCGCGCAGCGCGCCATCACCGGCCATTTGCTCGGCGATCGCGATGTCGGCATGGCCGAGGTTGGCGAATTGCTTTCCTCGGCGTAGGTTCGATCGAACTAACAACGACAAACAAAACAATATGGGGAAACACCGATGAAGGCAGCCGTCCTGCATGAAGTCAACAAGCCGCTGGTGATCGAAGATGTCAGCGTGCCGAACCCCGGCCCGCGCGAAGTGCTGATCCGCACCCGTGTTGCGGGTCTTTGCCATTCCGATCTGCACTTCATGGAAGGGCTCTATCCGCATCCGCTGCCGGCGGTGCTGGGTCATGAGTCCGCCGGCATCGTCGAGAAGGTCGGCTCCGACGTCAATTACGTCAAGCCAGGCGACCACGTGGTGACGTGCCTGTCGGTGTTCTGCGGGACCTGCGATAATTGTACCACAGGCCGCACCGTTCTTTGCACCGACACGACTGTAAAGATGCTGCCCGGGCAATCCAACCGCCTGTCATGGGCTCGGTCGGAGAAACTGAACCAGTTTCTCAATCTGTCGTCGTTCGCCGAGCAGATGCTGGTGCACGAAAACGCCATCGTCAAAATTTGCAAGGACATGCCGCTGGAGCTGGCCGCACTGATCGGCTGCGGCGTCATCACCGGCTACGGTGCGGTGGTCAACACCGCGGGGGTCAAGGCCGGCGAGACGGTGGTGGTGATCGGCTGCGGTGGTGTCGGCATGGCCGCGATCAACGGCGCCGAGATCGCGGGCGCGGGCCGTATTATCGCGGTCGATACCAATCCGGCCAAGCTTCAACTGGCGACCAAGCTGGGCGCGACCGACATTGTCGATCCGCGCAACGGCGACGTGGTGCAGCAGGTTCGCGACCTTACCAATGGCGGGGTGCAGCACTCGTTCGAGGTGCTGGGCCGCAAGGAGACCGCCGAGCAGGCCTTTGCGATGCTGGCGCCCGGCGGCACCGCAACCATTGTCGGGATGATTCCGTTCGGCCAAAAGATCGAACTGCACGGCTTCGATTTCCTGCGCGAACGCAAGATCCAGGGCTCGTCGATGGGATCGAACCACTTCCGTGTCGACATGCCGCGGCTGGTCGAGTTCTACATGCGCGGCAAGCTGCATCTGGAGGATTGGATTTCCGCGAAGCTGAAACTGTCCGAGATCAACGAAGGCTTCACCAACATGAAGGCCGGCAAGACCGTCCGCAGCGTCATCATGTTCGATGCGTGAGGGTTAATTGATTTAACACGCGCGGGGATGGATTGCCGGGGCAAGCCCGGCAATGACGGGCAACAACCCGTCATGTGATCTCGTTTTCGGCGGAGAACGCCTTCTGTCTACAGGAAGAGTCATCCTAATCATCGAACATCGGCGGCGGGACAAAGCCGCCGAATTCGCGCTCGATCAGCAGCGCCAGTTTCAACGTCGTTCGGTCCTCCAGCCACGGGCCGACAATCTGCACGCCGATCGGCAGTCCTTCCGGCGACAGGCCGATCGGTACTGCGGTGGCGGGCAGGCCGGGGAGGGTCGCGATGCCGGGCCACGCAATTTGATCGGAGTAGAAATGGACCTTGCCATCGATGTCGATGCGGCGGTTGTTCTGGTCCGGCGAGTGATCGTGCGAAAAGGCCGGCGTCGGCATGACAGGACAGATGACCGCGTCGAAGCTTTTAAACAACTCCCGCCATTGTGCCCGCAACCGCGTGCGACCGCTGTCCGCCATCAGCCAGTCACGATGGCTGAGCGTGATGCCGCGTAGCCGCTCGGCGGCCAGACTGTTATCGTCCGGCGCGAGCTTTGCTGCGGCGGTCTGTGCATCCGCATAGAGGTCAGGCGGGAACGATACGGCGAGGAACGACATCAGCATGCGCAGGTAGAGCCGGGTCGACGCGGCGAAGTCGGGCAGCAACGGGCTTTCGCGGCTGACAGCCACGCCGGCCTTGCTCAGGTTGGCGGCGAGTGTCCCGATCGCGGCACGTACGCTATTTGATGTCGGCATTACCGGATCGGAATCGAGCAGAAGCACGCGAAAATCCTTGAGTTCGCGTTGCCGCGGCGGCGGGAGCGCAATTTGATAGGCCTTGCCGGCTTCTATCGGGTCCGGGCCGGCGATCACGTCGAGCAGCACGGAAAGATCTGCGGCCGAGCGCGCCATCGGCCCGATCACCGAGAGGTCGCGGTCGAACGGCAGCGGCGGCAACGGCGGCGGTACGTGTCCGCGCAACGGCACCAGCGCGTAAGTCGGCTTGTGGGCGAACACACCGCAATGGAACGCGGGAACACGTAGCGATCCCCCGATATCGGAGCCCAATGACAGGGCGCCAAAGCCCGCGGCGAGCGCTGCCGATGATCCGCCGGACGAGCCGCCGGGCGTGCGGCCGAGATCATAGGGATTGTTGGTGGTGCCGTAGATATCGTTGTAGCTCTGCCAGTCGGCGAGCGCGGTCGGCACGTTGGTCTTGCCGAGAATGATGCCGCCCGCGGCCTTCACCCGGGATATCGAAAGCGCATCTTCCGGGGGCACGAAATCCTTCTGCAGTGGAAATCCCCACGTCGTGGGAAGTCCGCCCACATTGTAGGATTCCTTGACGATCATGGGGATGCCGAGCAGCGGCCGGCTCTCTCCGCGGGCGAGCGCGGCATCGGCGGCGCGGGCGGCATCGAGGCCACGTGCGAAATCGCGAACGCAAATCGCATTGATCCTGGCGTCATGGCGCTCTATGCGCCCGATCGCATCCTCCGCCAGCTCCACGGCGGAGACTTTCTTCGCCGCAAGAGCCACCGACAATTCGGTCGCGGTCTTGAAGCTCCATTGCGATTTAGCCAAGGCGTTCTCCTGCGGTCGTTCACGTAACTGAAACGATGATGCTCAGTTCTCGAGTTCGACCGCAAGGTGCGCTTCCGGAACTACAAGCGCAACGCGAGCCTATGGCTATCCCGGCAGCATTCGGTGCATGACGCGGTTGCGGTATACAAGGAGATGTGCCAGCGCCGCCGCGACATGCAGGCCGATCAGAATCAGCAAGCTCCACTCGAATTTCTGATGCCAATGGTTGATCACGCGAATGGCAGCCGGATTTTCCGAGCTCAGCATCGGCAGCGGGGTCAGGAAAAAGAAGGAGATCGACCAGCCGCGAAACGAAGCGAACAGCCAGCCGCTGATCGTGGTGGCCAGCACCAGGAAGTAAAGCAGCCAGTGCATGGTTGCCGACGCCGCCCGCTGCCAGGTCACAAGCGAGCTTTCCGGTGCGACCGGGTGCGTCAACCGCCATACCAGCCGCAGGACGATCAGGGCGAGAATGACCATGCCGATCGAGATATGGAATGTCATGGCATCGCCGGGCTTCATGCCGCGATGGATGTCCGGCATCAGCCACCCCAACGGAAATTGCACCAGTAGCAGCGCTACGATGAGCCAGTGAAGCACCTTCGCCGTGGTGCCGTAATCTTGCAAGCGCTCGGACATGATCTCTCTTGGTTCGAAAGCTGCCGCCGTCTTAGGCCAGAAGCTTTGCACTTTCAGCACGCCGCAGCCGGAGCGTTGCTAGAAATGCTCTAATCGCGACGTGCGGATGACGGCCGTTTGACCCAGGGGTCGGTTCACTTGTTCGCACCGGCGCGCAGGAATTGCAGCAGCAGCCGGTTGACTGCTGCGGGCTGCTCCTGCTGCACCCAGTGGCCGGCGCCTTCGATCAGATGAACGCCGATCATCCCTGTGCAGACGGCCGTCTGCATCGTTTCGAACACACCGGGGCGCTGGTAGGTGCCCCAGTCCTGCTTGCCGGAGATGAAGCAGGACGGCACGTCGATGGTGCGGCCCGACCAGGTCTGCAACTCCGGAATGAATTCGCCGGATGTGCCGCAGCGGTACCATTGCAGCCCGCCCTGGAAGCCGGTGCGGGTGTATTCGGCACTATAGAATGCGAGTTCGCGATCGGGCAGCCATCGGTTCGCAGCGATCGCTTCCGCCGACGGCATTTCTGCCGCGACGGTCTCGGCCATGGTGCTGGCAAGGTCCATCACGTAATAGGTCGGAAGCTTTGCGAGTTCGCCCGCGGACCACGACTGCAGGGGATAGGGCTGGTTGTCTTTCCAGTCGGCGCTCTTGTAATGGTAATAGGCGCGCAGGAAATCGTGCACGCCCTGGGGTGCGCGGTGCATGTCGGCGTTGGCCTCACGCGTCGAGTAGTACCACTGATAGTGCTTGCGCGGACGCGGCAGGCTGGCGAGTTCGCGATGCACGGAGTCCTCCGGTTTGGGCTCCGGCGACGTATCGGCTGTTGCGTAGGGCAGCGGCGGCGGACCGGCGACCGGCGCGCTCATCAGCGCGACCGAGCGAAACACGTCGGGCCGTACCAGCGCGCACCATGCGGCGATCGCGCTGCCGGAATCATGTCCGATCACGGCATGGATGGAGCGGTAGCCGAACGCGGAGACCAGGCCGAGCGCGTCTCGCACCAGGTTGAGCGGTCGGAAAGATCGGAGGTCACCGTCGTAGTCTCCATCCCAGCCCGTGGTGCGGCCGAAGCCGCGCTGGTCCGGCGCGATCACGTGGTAGCCGGCCTCCGCCAGCGCAGGCATCACTTTGCGCCAGCTATAGGCGAGTTCGGGGAAACCGTGCAGCAACAGCACGCATGGCCGGTCCGGCGTCTCGAAGCCTGCCTCCAGCACATGCATGCGCAGGCCGTTGATGCCGTCGACGTAGCGCGACCGGATGTCAGGAGGGAGGGGGATGTCGGGAAGGGATGTGGTTATGCTCATCACGCCGTTTTAGGCGGTCATTCGGATGCGCGCAACGCGCGAGCGCCGATTTGCAAACGCGCAACAGGGAATCCATAAGCATGGCGCACCCCGCTAACGCGAATGCCGGGAGCGGAAATTCCGGATAGCCGCGTTGCGGCTTTCCGGAATGGAGGAAAGCGGGATCTAGATATATCGAAATTGCATACGTTCGCGTTTTGCAAGCTTGGGAAGCGCCTGCGCGACGATGATGTCCTTGAAATGCGCCGTCTGCTGATGCTCGGCGAACGCGGTCTCCCCCGCGAAAACCTCGTAGAAAAAGAATTCTCCGGGCTTGGCCGTATTCTGGTGGATTTGAAATTGCTTTACGCCGGGCTCCTGCTGAGCCCTCGGAAGGAATTCCTTCAACAGGCCGGCGATCGCGCGTTCCTCACCGGGATTGACCTGCCAGAACGCCGTGACGATCAGGCTCTGATTTGCGCCATTGTCCATGTGTTGCTCCCTGTGTTGGCCAATCGGCGTCGATTGGCGATGGAGCGAATTATGCCGGTAGTATCGGCTACGATGCTTCGATCAACGTCGAATTGTCGGAGTAAACAAAGTCGACCGCCCTCATGGTGGGCAGGCGCGGTTGCGCCGCCGTACCGAACCATGGCCGCGTATGGCCTTAGACCGGCGTCACGGCCTTCGGCCAATAGCGCTCGCGCAGATGCCGCTTGACCAGCTTGCCGGTCGGCGTGCGCGGCAACTCGGCCTCGAAGTCGATGCTGCGCGGACACTTGATCGGTGACAGATGCCGCCGGCAAAACGAAATCAGCTCTGCTTCCAGCACCTCGCCGGCCCGCGCCATGTCGTGCGGTTGCACCACGGCCTTGACTTCTTCGCCCATCTCTTCGTTCGGAACACCGAATACCGCGACATCGGCGACTTCGGGATGCGTGATCAACACGTCCTCGGTCTCCTGCGGATAGATGTTCACGCCGCCGGAAATGATCATGTAGGACTTGCGGTCGGTGAGATAGAGAAAGCCCTCGTCGTCGAGATAGCCCACGTCGCCGAGCGTCGACCAGCCTCGTGCGTTGTGCGCGCGCTTCGTCTTCTCAGTATCATTGTGATAAGAGAATGCCGGCCCGTCGGCGAAATAGACCAAGCCGATCTGCCCGACCGGCAATTCCTGATCGTTCTCATCGAGTATCTTGACCTTGCCGACCACCGCGCGACCGACGGTGCCGCGATGATCCAGCCATTGCTGCGAGGTCGATACCGTGACGCCATTGCCTTCGGAGCCCGCGTAATATTCGATCAGGACCGGTCCCCACCATTCGATCATCTTTGCCTTGACGTCGATCGGGCAGGGCGCCGCGGCGTGGATCGCCCCCTTCAGGGACGACACGTCGTAGCGCGCTCGCACTTCCTCCGGCAGTTTCAACATGCGGACGAACATGGTCGGCACCAGTTGCGAATGGGTGATCTCGTACGTTTCGACCAGGTTCAGGAACGTTTCGGCGTCAAAGGACTCCATGATCACCGAGGTGCCACCGCGGATGATCGCCATCATGTTGAAGCGCAGAGGTGCCGCATGATAGAGCGGCGCCGGCGACAGATAGATGCTGTCGGCGTTCAAGCCGCAGAGGTCGGCGAGCAGGAGCGGACTCGGCTGCGCTATCGGATTGTTCTCGAACGGTCGTTTGATTCCTTTCGGACGCCCGGTGGTTCCTGACGAATACAGCATGTCGTAGCCGGCAACCTGATCGGCGATCGGCGTGGTCGGCCGTGCGATAGCTTCCTTGTCCCATGAGCGGAAACCCGGCAAGGGATCGTCGAGCATGTAAAACAGGGGTTCACCGGGCTCGCTTTTCACCAGGCCTTTGATCTGTTCGGCGCATTTCGGGGAGGTGATGACGACCTTTGCGCCGCAGTCTCTGACGATGTAGGCGATCTCATCCTGGGTGAGATAGCGGCTGATTGCGGTGTAGTAGAGCCCCGAGCGCTGCGCCGCCCAGCACAGTTCCATGAAGGCGAGCCGGTTCTCCAGCAGGAACGCGACGTGATCGCCGGGCTTAAGGCCCAGCGAACGAAACAAATGCGCGCCTTGATTCGAGAGTTCGTCGAGTTGGCGATAGGTGATCGTCTTGCCGGTTCCGGCCATCTGGTAGGCGATCTTGTCCGGCTGGGTCCGTGCGTGCACCGACGGGTGAGTCATGGGCTTGCCTCAAGCGCATAAAAGGCGATTGGCGAGCGGTGGTCAGAGGGAGGTCGCTCCCTCGGTTCACCGCTACCCACCATTGGCTATTCGCCATTCGCTATTCGCAACTCACAGTCTTTCAACAATCGTCACATTCGCCATGCCGCCGCCCTCGCACATGGTCTGCAGGCCATAACGCTTGTTGCGCTGGCCAAGCGCGTTGACCAGCGTCGTCATCAATTTGGTGCCGGACCCGCCCAGGGGATGGCCTAGCGCGATCGCCCCGCCGTTGACGTTGAGTTTCGCGGGGTCGGCGCCGGTCGTCTTCAGCCAGGCGGTCGGCACCGAGGCGAAGGCCTCGTTGACCTCGAACAGGTCGATGTCGTCGATCGTCATTCCGGCCTTCTTCAGTGCCCGCTCGGTCGCGGGCAGCGGCGCTTCCAGCATGATCACGGGGTCGCCGCCGATCATGGTCATGTGATGGATCCGCGCCATCGGCTTGACGCCGAGCGATTTCAAACCCTTTTCGTTGACCACCATCACGCCGGAGGCGCCGTCGCAGATCTGGCTGGCGCTGGCGGCAGTGAGCTTGCCGTTCTCGGCGATCAGCTTGACGTTACGGATGCCCTCGAGGCTGGCATCGAAGCGGATGCCTTCGTCGATGGCGTGGGTGTCGGTCGAACCGTCGGCGCGGGTGATCGGCAGCGGGATGATCTCGTCCTTGAAACGGCCGGCCTGGGTGGCTGCAATCGCGCGCTGGTGGCTTTCAAACGCGTATCGATCGAGATCGTCTTTCGAAAGGCCGTATTTTTCCGCCATCATTTCCGCGCCGGTGAACTGGCTGAACTGGATGTGCGGATATCGCTTCTCGATGTTCGGGCTCTTGTAGTGGCCGAAACCGTTTTTCGCCGGTAGCGACGACGCCAGCCCCATCGGCACTCGCGTCATGGCCTCGACGCCGGCCGCGATCACGACGTCCATGGTTCCCGACATCACCGCCTGCGCCGCGAAGTGCAGCGCCTGCTGGGAGGATCCGCACTGCCGGTCCACGGAGGTTCCAGGCACGCTCTCCGGCAGTTGCGATGCCATGATGGCGTTGCGCGCGATGTTGTTGGACTGTTCGCCGGCCTGCATCACGCAGCCCATGATGACGTCTTCGATCTGGTCGGGCGCCGCGCCCGACCGCTCGACCAGCGCATCCAGCACCGAGGCGGCGAGATCCGCCGGATGCCAGCCCGCGAGGCGTCCCCCCTTGCGGCCGCCGGCGGTGCGTGCGGTGGCGACGATATAAGCCTCGGCCATTTCGGTTCTCCCTGATCGTTTCTGGACGTATGTTCGGTTGGTTGAGCAGATTAAAATGGCGACGATCGACTTAGTCAATCGATCAATTAACTCTTGAGTGCGTCGCCGGCTTCGGCTTAGCTGCGCACGGATTTCTGGTCAGGCGGGTCATGGCATCAGTGTTGAATACCAGCGTACCGGTCAAGCTTCCCAGCGGGAAAAACACCACGGCCGAAAAGCTGATCGTTGCCGCCAGCGAATTGATGATCGAGCGCTCGTCGATCGAGGTATCGCTGAGCGACATCGCGCAGCAGTCCGGCGTCAACGCGGCCCTGGTGAAATATCATTTCGGCAACAAGGACGGTCTGCTGCTGGCGCTGCTGGCGCGTGACGCCGCGACCGAAGTCTCGAATCTCGAATATTTGCTGGCGCAGCCGATCACGCCGACCGCGAAGCTCCGGCTGCATGTCGCCGGCATCATCAAGGCCTATCACCAATTCCCGTACATGAACCGGCTGATCCACTATTTGCTGCATGAAAGTACCGCGAAAGCCGCCGACGAGGTGTCGAAATTCTTTGTTGCGCCGTTACTGGAGTTTCATCGCAGTCTTCTGGCGGAAGGCGTCAAGGCCGGCGAGTTTCGCCATATCGATCCCGTGCTGTTTTACACCAGCCTGATCGGTGCCTGCGATCACCTGTTTTTCGGACGTCACGCGATGTCGCGCGCGACCGGTGTCGGGCCGGTCACCGACGAAGTTTGCCGGCAATATATCAAGCACATGGAAGCGTTGATTTGCGGTGGTGTGCTTAACAGGAAGGAGCGAATGGCGAATAGCGAATAGAATAGACATTCTTCTTCTCGCCATTCGCTATTGGCCTGTCTTAACAAGAAACGTCCAAGGAGGTTCATCAGATGCAGTTGAAAGACGTTGCCGTTCTCATCACCGGCGGGGGCTCGGGCCTCGGCGCCGCTACCGCGCGTGCCATGGCGGCCAAGGGCGCGAAGGTCGCCGTGCTCGACCAGAGCAAGGAGAACGCCGAGAAGGTCGCGGCCGAGGTGAAAGGCATCGCGGTCCACGCCGACGTTACCGACGAGGAACAGGTCAAGGCCGGCATCGCCAAGGCCGAATCCGCCCATGGCATCGCCCGCGTGTTGATGAATTGCGCCGGCATCGGCGGTTCGCAGCGCATTATCGGCAGGGACGGCGTCTATCCGCTGGCGAAGTTCGCGCGCATCATCAACGTCAACCTGATCGGCACTTTCAACGTGCTGCGCCTGTTCGCCGAACGGCTGGTGACGGCCGAACCGATCGGCGAAGAGCGCGGCGTCATCGTCAATACCGCCAGCGTTGCGGCCTATGAGGGCCAGATCGGGCAGATCGCCTATGCGGCCTCGAAGGGTGGCGTGGTCGGCCTGACCCTGCCGGCTGCGCGCGACCTCGCCTCGCAAAAAATCCGCGTCAACACCATCGCGCCGGGCCTGTTCCTGACGCCGCTGCTGATGGGCTTGAGCGAAGAGGCGCGCAACAGCCTCGGCGCACAGGTGCCGCATCCGGCGCGGCTCGGCGATGCGTCCGAATACGGCAACCTCGCGGTACACATCGTCGAGAATCCGATGCTGAACGGCGAGACCATCCGGCTCGACGGCGCGATCCGCATGGCGCCGCGGTAAGTTTTTCCCTCTTCCCTTGCGGGCGAGGGTGGCTCGCATCGTGCGATGCGAGACAGCTGAGGGGTTCGTTCGAGGCAGGACCCCTCACCGAGCTAAATGCGAAGTTGATGTCGGTGATGCCCTCTCCCGCAAGAGGCGAGGGCGATGACAATGACCACCAGGCACGAAAACAAAAGGTCCGACAAGAGACCAAAATTTGGGGAGATGCGACATGAGTGGGAGTGCAGCCGCTGTGCTGACGAAGCCGGCCTTTCGCAAGATCAAATGGCTGGAGCGCGATATCGCGGTCGAGCGACGGCCCGACGGCGTCATCGTCCTGAAGTCGCGGATTCCGCTGCAGCCGTATGAGACCCACATTCCGGCGTCGCTGGCAAAATGGGCCAAGCGCGCGCCGGACCGCGTCTGGCTGGCGCAGCGAGCGGGCGCCGAGCGGCAATGGCGCAAGCTGTCCTACGGGGAGGCCAAGCACACCGTTGACGCGCTGACCCAGGGCCTTCTCGACCTGAAGCTCGGCGCCGGCCGCCCGATCGCCATCCTGTCCGGAAATTCGATCGAGCATGCGCTGATGACGCAGGCGGCGATGCAGGCGCGGCTTCCGGCGGCGCCGGTATCGCCGGCCTATTCGCTGATGAGCCAGGATCACGTCAAACTGAAATATCTGTTCGACCTGATCGAGCCGGCGCTGGTGATGGTGCAGGACGGTCCGACCTTCGAAAGGGCATTGAAGGCGCTCGATCTCGAAGGCGTCACCGTCGTGCATGTCGCGCGCCCATGCGAAGGCATCACAAGCATTTCGTTTGCCGATCTGGCGGCGACGCCGGTCACTACCGCGGTGCAGGACTCGATCGCGCGGATCACGCCGGATACGGTCGGCAAATTGCTGTTCACCTCGGGATCGACCGGGTTGCCAAAAGCCGTCATCAATACCCAGGAGATGATGTGCGCCAATGCGGCGATGATGATGCAGGCCCGGCCGCGCGATCCCGATGCGCCGCAGGCGACCTATCTCGACTGGATGCCGTGGAATCATACGATGGGCGGCAACGCGCTGTTCAATCCGGTGCTGGTGGAGGGCGGTACGCTCTATATCGACGATGGCCGTCCGCTGCCGGGCCAGATCGACGAGACGCTGCGCAATCTGCGTGAGGTCTCGCCGACCTACTATGCCAATGTGCCGGCGGGCTATGCCGCCATCGCAGGCGCCATGGAAAAAGACGAGGCGCTGTGCCGCGGGTTCTTCAAGAACCTGAGCGTGATGGCCTATGGCGGCGCGCGGTTGCCGGACGATCTCTATGAGCGGATGCAGGCGCTGGCGGTGCGCGCCACCGGCGAGCGCATCGTGTTCTATACCGGCTGGGGCTCGACCGAGACCGCGCCGACCTCGACCGGGACCTATTGGGACACCGAGCGCGTCGGCTTGATCGGGCTGCCGTTTCCCGGCGTCGAATTGAAGATGGTTCCGACCGGCGCGAAATATGAATTGCGGCTGCGCGGGATCAACGTCACCCCGGGCTATTTCGGCCGCCCCGATCTCACGGCGGCGATGTTCGATGAGGAAGGGTTTTACTGCATTGGCGACGCCGGGATCTTTGTCGATCCCGAGGATCCCGTGCAAGGCATCATCTTCGCCGGCCGGGTGGTGGAGGATTTCAAACTCACGACCGGCACCTTCGTTCACGTCGGCTCGCTCCGTACCGATGCCATCGCCGCCGCCTCGCCGGTGGTGCAGGACGCGCTGGTGACGGGTCATGACCGCGCCTTTGTCGGCCTTCTGGTCTGGCCCAATCTCCACGCCTGCCGCCAGATCGCCGGCAATCCCGACGCCGCCTACGAAGATGTGGTGCGGCATCCCGATGTGCTGGCCTGCCTGAAGCAGGGTTTGCAGGCGCATAACCGGTCCAGCGAAGGCGCCAGCAGCCTGCGGATCGCGCGCGCCATGCTGATGAGCGAACCGGCCTCGATCGACGGCAATGAACTGACGGACAAAGGCTACATCAACCAGCGCGCCGGCCTCGACCGCCGCGCGGCGCTGGTGGAACGGCTTTATGCCGAACGGCCCGGCGAAGATGTAATCGTGCTGCAGTGAAGTTCAGCTTTGCAAAGTATTCAAACGTCATTCCGGGATGGTCCGAAGGCCCAGGCCCGGAATCTCGAGATTCCGGATTTGTGCCTCGCACGCCCCGGAATGACGATTTCATTTCGATCCTCAACCCGAGTAACATGCCATGAACTTCGATTTCTCCGACGACCAGAAGCAGCTGCGCGATGCGGCACGTAAATTCCTTGCCGAGCAATGCCCGCCGAAGGCAGTGCGCGCGGTGCTCGACGGCAAGGAGGCCTATGACCGTGCGCTATGGAAGGGCCTCGCCGAAATGGGCTTCCTCGGCGTGGCGATTCCGGAAGCCTTTGGCGGTGCCGGCGCCGGTCACCTCGAACTCTGCGTGATCGCGGAAGAGGTCGGCCGCTCGCTGGCGCCGGTGCCGTTTTCGTCGACGGTGTATCTCGCGGCGGAAACCATCCTGCTCGCCGGCAGCGAGGCGCAAAAGCAGAAATGGCTTCCCGCCATCGCATCGGGCGATGCGATCGGCACGCTGGCGTTGTTCGAAGGCACCGGCAATCCGTCGGCGCAGGCAATCAAGCTGTCGGCAACCGGCGGAGCGCTCAACGGCAGCAAGAAGCCGGTGCCCGACGGCGCGATCGCCGATGTCGCCATCGTGGCCGCTCGCACCGGATCGAGCGGGCGCGAAACCGACATCTCGCTGTTTCTGGTCGATATGAAGGCCGGCGGCGTGGAGGCGAAGACGCTGACCAATGTCGATCCGTCACGCGGTCAGGCCGAACTCACCTTCAGTAACTGCAAAGCCGAGCCGCTCGGCGCGGCCGGCGAGGGCTGGAGCATTGTTTCCCGCGTGCTTGACCGTGCCGCGGTGTTGATGGCCTTTGAGCAGGTCGGCGGTGCCGATCGCGCGCTCGAGATGGGTCGCGACTACGCACTCGATCGCATCGCATTCGGACGCCCGATCGGCTCGTTCCAGGCGGTCAAGCACATGCTCGCCGACATGTATGTCTCGGCGACGCTGGCGCGCTCGAACTGTTATTACGGCGCCTGGGCGCTCTCGACCAATGCGTCGGAATTGCCGGAAGCCGCGGCGGCCGCGCGCATCAGCGCGACGCAGGCGTTCCAGCTTTGCGCGAAAAACAACATCCAGGTCCATGGCGGCATGGGTTTCACCTGGGAGTTCGACTGTCACATGTACTACCGCCGCGCCAACGCAACCGCGCTCGGCCTTGGCAGTTTGTCCCATTGGGAGGACGCGCTGATCGAGCGGATGCGCCAGCGCAATGCGGCATAGAACATTATCCTTGATGTCGTCTCCGCGAACGCGGGGAATGACGAGGCTTGAAGGACACCGCGAATGAACTTCGACGATACGCCGCAGGAGGCCGCGTTCCGTGCCGAGGCCAGGGCCTGGCTCGTCGCGAACGCGCCGAGGCAGTATGAGGACGAGTTACGCAGGTCCTCGTTAGGCCGGACGCAGCTCAAGGGCGCCAACATCCTTGACGTCGCAAAGGCCTGGCAGAAGAAAAAGGCCGACGCCGGCTGGGCCTGCCTGCATTGGCCCAAGGAATATGGCGGCCGGGGCGCTTCGCCGATCGAGCGCGTGATCTGGCAGCAGGAAGAAGGCGCCTTCGGCAAGCTCAGCGCAATGTTCATCATCGGCCACGGCATGTGCGGCCCGACCATGATGGCCTATGCCGGCGAAGACCAGAAGCGCAAATACCTGCCGCCGCTGGCTTCGGGCGAAAAGGTCTGGTGCCAGCTGTTCTCCGAACCCGCCGGGGGATCCGACGTCGCGGGCCTGCGCACCCGTGCGGAAAAGGATGGTGATGCCTGGGTGATCAACGGCCAGAAGATCTGGACCTCGGGCGCGCACTACTCAGACCATGGCATCCTTCTGACCCGGACCGATCCGAACGTGCCGAAGCACAAAGGCCTCACCATGTTCTTCCTGGACATGAAGAGCCCGGGCGTCGAGATCAAGCCGATCAAGCAGGCCAACGGCCAGTCCGAATTCAACGAGGTGTATTTCACCGATGTAAGGATTCCCGACGCGCAGCGGCTCGGCGAAGTCAATGACGGCTGGAATGTCTCGCTGACCACGCTGATGAATGAACGGATGTCGATTGGCGCCGGTGTCGCCACCGGCTTTCCGGAACTGTTCGAGTTCTGCAGCAATCTCATGCTCGACCGCGGGCCCGCGATCGAGGACCGCGGCGTACGATCCAAGCTCGCGCATTGGGCGGTGCGCGCCAGCGGACTGAAATACACCAGCATGCGTGCGATCTCGGCGCTCTCCAAGGGAGAGCGGCCCGGCCCGGAAAATTCGATAGGCAAGCTGGTGGCGGGATCGATGATCCAGGACATCGCGGCCTATGCCCTCGACCTGCAAGGCGCCGCCGGGATGCTGAACGGGCCCGAGGATGCCGAGGCCGCCGGCAAATTCCAGGCGATGCTGCTGCGCGCGCCCGGCACGCGGGTCGAAGGCGGCACCGACGAGATCATGCGCAACATCATCGCCGAGCGCGTGCTCGGCCTGCCCGGCGATATCAGGGTAGACAAGGATGTTCCGTTCAACCGGATACCGACGAAAGGGCGGGGGTAAGGTTCGTCGTTCCGGGACGCGCGTTTCGCGCGGACCTGGAATCCAAAGATTTGGATCGAATTCTCCGATGTGCAATTGCACACCATGATTCACACGTTTCGCCTGCGCCCCGGAATGACAAGAAAGAGGAAGCCGCCATGAATTTCGACGACACCCCGCAGGAAGCCGCTTTCCGCAGCGAGGCCCGCCAATGGATCGAGGCCAACGCGCCCAGGCAATATGAGGCGGAGCTATCGAAGGCATCGCTTGGCCGGATCAGGCTCGAGAAGGAAGAAATCGTCGATGTCGGCAAGGCCTGGCAGAAGAAAAAGGCCGACGCCGGCTGGGCCTGTCTGCATTGGCCGAAGGAATATGGCGGACGCGGTGCGACCCCGATCGAGCGCGTGATCTGGCAGCAGGAAGAGGGCGTTTACGGCAAGCTGACCCAGCCGTTCCAGATCGGCGAGGGCATGTGCGGGCCGACGGTGATGGCCTATGGCAGCGAACAGCACAAACGGCATTACCTGCCGAAGCTCGCTTCCGGCGAGCAGATCTGGTGCCAGTTGTTTTCGGAGCCCGCCGGTGGTTCCGACGTCGCGGGTCTGCGCACGCGGGCCGAAAAGAACGGCGACAACTGGATCGTCAACGGCCAGAAGATATGGACGTCCGGCGCGCACTATTCCGATTACGGTCTGCTGATCACGCGAACCGATCCCAATGTGCCCAAGCACAAGGGATTGACGATGTTCTTCCTCGACATGAAGAGCAAAGGCGTCGAGGTGCGGCCGATCAAGCAGGCCAACGGCATGCAGGAATTCAACGAGGTGTATTTCACCGACGTCGTGATTCCCGATCATCAGCGTCTCGGCGCGGTCGGTGACGGCTGGAACGTGTCGTTGACCACCCTGATGAACGAGCGGATGTCGATCGGCGCGCGGCTCGCGACCGGTTTCCCCGAGATGTTCGAGTTCTGCTCCAACCTGATGACCGCGGACGGGCTCGCGATCGACGACCGCGCCACGCGTTCGAAACTGGCGAGTTGGGCGGTGAAGGCGAGCGGGCTGAAATACACCAGCTACCGCGCCATCTCCGCGCTTTCCAAGGGCGAGCGGCCGGGCCCGGAGAATTCGATCGGGAAACTGGTTGCGGGTTCGATGCTGCAGGATATCGCGACCTACGCGATGGACCTGGAGGGCGCAGCCGGCGTCCTCTCCGGAGAGGCCGAAGAAGTGGCGCGCGGCCAGTTTCAGCAGATGCTGCTGAGTTCGCCATCGATGCGGATCGCCGGCGGCACCGACGAAATCCTGCGCAACATCATCGCCGAGCGCGTGCTGGGCTTGCCCGGCGATATC
The DNA here is from genome assembly GCA_963756215.1 of uncultured Alphaproteobacteria bacterium. Taxonomy (GTDB): domain Bacteria; phylum Pseudomonadota; class Alphaproteobacteria; order Rhizobiales; family Xanthobacteraceae; genus Bradyrhizobium. Next base: position 284,840 of record CAVWMY010000014.1, read on the forward strand.
CGTGTCGACAAGAATGTGCCATTCAACAAGATCCCAACCAAGGGGCGATGAAAATGCCGGATGCCGCCGCGAAGACGCATGACCAGCACTACAGCACCGAGCAACGGATCGGCGTGCTGGAAGAGTTGTTGCGCGAGCGCTATTCCTGTCGTGCGTTCCTCGACCGGCCCGTACCACGCCCGACCATCGATCGCGTGCTGGCGACGGCGCAGCGGACCGCGTCGTGGTGCAACAGCCAGCCGTGGCAGGTCGTGATTGCGAGCGGTGCGGCCAAGGAGCGCTTCCGCAAGGCGATCTACACCGAGGCCAGTTCCGGCGCGCCGGAAGACGGCGACTTTACATTCCCGCGCGAATATCTCGGCGTCTACCTCGAACGTCGCCGCGAGAGCGGCTTTCAGCTTTACAACACGCTTGGGATCGCGCGCGGCGACAAGGCCGCCTACGCCAGGCAGGCGCTGGAAAACTATAATTTTTTCGGAGCGCCACACGTTGCGATCATCCATTCGACGGAGGCACTCGGCGTCTACGGGGCGATCGATTGCGGTGCCTATGTCGGCAATTTCATGCTGGCCGCGCAGGCGCTCGGCCTCGGCACCATCCCGCAGGCAGCGCTGGCGCGCCATTCCGGACTGATCCGGCGGCATTTCGGTCTCGGCGACGACCGGCGCGTGGTCTGCGGGATTTCGTTCGGTTTTCCGGACCGCGATCACAAGGTCAACAGCTACCGCACCTCACGCGCGAATGTTAGCGACGCCGCAACGTTTGTCGACGAGTAGCGGTTTGCCGTCCCCTCGGCCCTTGTGGGAGGGGGTGCCTGCGATGCGAAGCATCGAAGGCGGGCTCCGCAAGCGGAGCGGGACAGAGGCGCCGCGCGTCGAATTTTCCTTCCCTAAAACTTCGGTGCGCGCTTTTCCGCGAACGCCTGGATGCCTTCCTTGATCTCGGCGCTACGCATGCTTTCGCGGTGGCGGCAGTCGGCGGCTTCCTGGTCGAGTTCGCCGCGGGCGAATTCGTTGATGGTGCGCTTCATACCGCGCATCGCGACCGGTGCGTTGCCGGCGAGGATCGTCGCAAGCCGGTCGACCTCCCGGTCGAGCGCCGCCGCCGGGACCATCGTGGTGAGATAACCGATCCGCAGCATTTCCGTTGCGTCGATCTTTTCCGCGGTCAAGAACAGCTTCTTGGCGTTGTCGACGCCGAGCCGTGACACGTAGCGCATGATCCCGCTTGTGTAATAGTGCAGGCCGAGACGCGCCGCCGGCATGAACATTTCGCAGCTGTCGAGGCCGATGCGGAAATCGCAGGCCAGCGCCAGGTCGGTCGATCCGCCATAGACGCCGCCATTGAGCCGGCAGATGGTGGGAACGCCGAGATCCTCGAGCCGGTTGACCACGACCTCGAACGCCGATCCGGCGCTTTGCGACTCGACGGCGCTGACGGCGCGCTCGGCGACGGAGTTGAGGTCGTAGCCGGCGCTGAAGGCGCGGCCGGTGCCGGTGAGCACCAATACCCGCACCGTTTCGTCGGCCTCGATACGATCGAACAGATCGAGCATGACGTCGAGGTCATCTGCCTGCAACCGGTTCAAATGCCGGGGACGATTGAGGCGGATGGTCGCGCGCGGCCCATTGATGTCGAGTATCGGCGCGCTCGCGGTCTCTGCCGCTTCGGTCATGGTTGTCTCCATTACTTGTTTTCCAGTGCCCGCCGTCTGGCCTCGGCATCGATGGTTTCGGAAAGTTCGGGGTGCCGCGCCATTAGCAACCGGAAATCGACGAGATCAAGGACCAGCAGCTTCGATACGCGCGTGGTGGCGATGTTGGCGGACCGCAGATTGTTGCCGAGCAGGGCCATCTCGCCGAAGAAGGCGCCTTCGCCGAGTTGTACCTTCTTGTCGGGCAAGTCGACTTCGACTTCGCCGGCGGCGATGAAATACATGCAGTCGCCGGTCTGGCCCTTGCGGATGATCGTAGTGCGTGCCGGCAAATCCATGGTGCGGAGCATGCCCGTGACGTCGGCGATCGCCGCCGGGCCGAGCGCTGCAAAGAACGGCACCTTGCTGACCGCCTCCCAGGTCTTGAGAAAATTGTCGCGCCGGGTCTCCGCGGCAAAGCCGGTAGCGAGAATACCGGTCCAGAGGCCGAACACGCCGAGTCCGCAGATCATCACAAAGGCCGCAACCAGCCGGCCGATCGGCGTGATCGGCACTACATCGCCATATCCCGTCGTGGTCAGGGTCGCGACCGCCCACCAAAGTGCCGCTGGGATACTGCCGAAGGTCCCGGGCTGCACGTCGCGCTCCAGGTAATAGACCGCGACCGAGGCGACAAACAGCACCATCAGGAAAATCATCAGCACGCTCAGCAGCGATGCCGACTCCTGCACCAGCACCCGGCGCAATTGCCGCAACCCCCGGGCGCCCGGCAGCATCTTTAGCGGCCACAGGATGCCGAGCAGCCATGCGGTCCTGGGATTGGTCCCGAACGCCAATGCCAGCGGTACGGCCAGTGCGCCGGCGGCATCGGCCAGGCCGCGGCCCGAAAAGCTGTAGGACAGCGCGCGCTGGGTCTGAACAGCCTGCCGCAACCGGATCACCCATTCGAAAATGAAGAAAGCCAGACACGCCCAAAGCGCAGCGTAGATCCAGTGATAGGCGGCAGCGTAGGCGGGGTCGACGGTGAGAAGCACGACCATAGCGATGCCCACCACCACCACGAAGTAGGCCGGCCGCGTCATGTTGCGACCGGCCGTCGCGGCCATGAATTGCGCCAGAGCAGGGGTGGCAAGCGGCTTGGGCATGGAGGGCGGCGTCTGTCGGTAGGGATTAAGGTCGCGCCAGCCCCGCCGAGCGTGACCGGGCCGACAAAGTGCCCGGGCGGAGGCGGGCCGTCAACGACCGCGGGGAAACGGGGTTTGCCCGCCGGCCAGGGCAGACCGGCGATGGCGTCCGGTGACGACGTAAGAAATGCCCGACGTTCCGTGGGTGCGGGGCGACGCGGTCTTTTAGCCCGGATCGGCCGGGAATCCACGGCAAAACGTCATTTTTTCTCAGTGGATCGAAACCTCGCGCGGACATTATGATGGTGGCCGGCATACGGTGCGCGAAAGCGTTCGCCCTAAAAATCGGTTGACTCAGATGGATACCTCACATCTTGCAGAACACGCCGGTACGGCCGGCACGTTGTTCGCTTCGATCTTCGTGGTTGCAACGACGACGATGCGGACGATGATCCCGTTGAGGATCTTCGGCATCCTCACCAACATCGTCCTGATCACGACATCGATTCCGACCCACAACTATCCGACCGGCCTGCTGCACGTCGTGCTGCTGGTGCTCAACTCCTACCGGCTGCACCAGATGCTGCAACTGGTGCGCGACGTGAAGCGGTCGGTCAACGGCGACCTGTCCATGGATTGGCTGAAGCCGTTCATGACCGAGCGCAAATGTGCTGCGGGCGAGGTGCTGTTTTACAAGGACGAGAAGGCCGAGGAGATGCTCTACATCGTCAGCGGCCGGTTCAAGCTGGTCGAATCCGGCATTGAACTGCCGGTCGGCGCCATCGTCGGCGAACTCGGCATGCTGTCGCCCTCGAAGGCGCGCACCCAGACGCTGGAATGCGTGGAATCCGGGACCATCCTCAGCGTCAGCTACAGCAAGGTCGAGGAACTGTACGTGCAGAATCCTGAGTTCGGCTTTTACTTTCTTCGTCTCTCAAGCGCCCGGCTGTTTCAGAACATCGGAACGCTGGAGCAGCGGCTCGCGCAGCAGGCCTCGGCCGCCGCCGCTCCCTCACCTGCCTAGAACGGATTGGCTTTTCTTCGAATCGCCGGCCGCTCTATGTTATTATTCGAGCATGATCTCCGCGCAAAGGCGTCTCGTTTTTGGGAGAGAAAACCGGTGTCGGCTTTGCGCCGGCGTGGCCCAGTCGGTCCCGATCATGCCGTAGAGAGAATTGGAATCGCCGGGTGGCAAGCGTCCTTTCATCGCTCCGTTATTTGCTCGCCGATTTCATCGGCGAAGACAGCGGCACGCCGCCGCCGCTGCCGGATAATCTGCCCGAGGCCGTTGCGCCCGATGTCAGCGAATACATTCGCGGGTTGGTCGAATATCAAGGCGCCAAATACGCCCGGCTTTATGAATATCGGTTGCGACGGTTCATCGGCCGGGCCGGCGTCGATGTCGCGATGCTCGGTGAGATCGCACGGCTGATGGCGATGCGGATGAGCTACCAGGATCCGATCCGGATCGCGCAGTTGAAACTCGCCGGGTATGACGCATGCGCGGATCTTCCGCATTCCGAGCCGAGCAGCACGATCGGGAAATTCCGGCTCGATGAGTTGATCGCGGCGCTTCCCGCGGTCGTGGCCGAACCAATGCTCGATTTGCTCGAATGGGCGGGCTGGACCCACATGCCGGTCTCGATCAAGTTCAACAGCACCACCCGGCTCGGAATTCTCCGCTTGAAGGTCGAGGCGGGACTGCGCCGCTGGCGCCGATTTTCGGTGCGCTATGCCAGGGAACGGGTCTGGGTTGAACGCTGGCTGCATATGATCGACCGCGCCCTGATCAAGCAGCCTGCGGCGGCGTCCGAGATCGTGCAAACCGCGACGATGATACAAGGGTATGGCGACGGCTATCGCCAGGGCGAGGCGGACTGGCACGCGATCATCGACGGTCTCGTCAAGCCGACCTGCGACGGCGTATTGCCTTTAGTCGACCTTGCGGGCGCCATAGCAGAAGCCCGCGCCGCCGCCGTGCCCGACCGACGGCAGATCGCCCTGAAGCGCAAAATAGCGGAAATCCGCACGCGGGCGCAGCCCGAGCAGCAACAACCCGGCGCGCCGGCGTTGGCAGGTACGACCCCGCAGTAGTCCGGCCGCGACAAAGGTTTGCCTTCAGCCGCATGCCGGTCGCCGACCGCGAGGGTCGGCATCCCCCGGCGCTTGCGCCAGGCACCAACGCCCAAAATCGTTACGACGGTAGGAATCGCAATCGACGCGGCCAAGGACTGCAGGGTCGCGCTCTAACGTGATCGCAAATGTCCAAAAAAGAACAAATAATTTTCGGCTGTCGGAATGATATCCGGCTCGCGGTGGATTGCAAGCCGGGAGCGCCGGCGGCCATACTCGTGAAGCGTGCATAAAGTCGTACGCTATCGCGGTTGGGTCACAGTTCGGGTTTTTCGGATTCCCCACAGGTGCATTCCGGCCTGGGAGGTGTCATAAATGATCGATCTTGAGCGGATTGTCCGGAGAGAAGATGTTGCACTGACGCCTCGTTGCCTCGTTCACGTTATTCGTTTCCGATTCAGTTCCAGCAAAGGGCGTCAGCTTTGTTGTTTCCAACCTTGTCATCATCGATCCCGGTAGGCGCGCTTGTCGGATGGATGCTCGTTCTCACATTCAAGCACGTCATTGCCGATTTCGTGCTGCAGACCTCATGGATGGCGATCGGCAAGGACCAGAAGACCGGATGGGCGCTGCCGTTGCTCGCGCATTGTCTGGTGCACCTGGCGGTATCGCTGGCACTGATCCTGATCATCGCTCCGCGCTTCTGGTTCGTCGCCCTGATCGATTTTGCCATTCACATTATCGTCGACCGCGCCAAGGGGCTGGTGGCCTCGACCTGGGACGTCACGGTAGAGCATCCGTGGTTCTGGACGCTGATCGGGGTCGACCAGGCCCTGCACCACCTGACCGGCTTCGGCCTGTCGATTTTCATGGCGGCGAACAGCTGATGTCGCGGCTGGCGTGATTTGCGCTTGCCGCGATCGCGCGGCATGCTTGGTAAGCGCAACCCGGGAAAAATCAGATGACGGAACAGCCGCTCGCGAAAAGCTACATCGACGTGCTCGGCGCACGCATGGCCTATCACGTACGGGGCGAAGGCCGACCGGTGCTATTCCTGCACGGCAATCCGACGTCGTCCTATCTCTGGCGCAACGTCATTCCGGAATTGAAGGGGCACGGCCGGCTGATCGTCCCGGATCTGATAGGCATGGGCGATTCCGCCAAATTGCCGAATCCCGACAACGATACGTACCGCTTCACGACCCACCGCGATTATCTCGGCGGCCTCATCGACCAGGTCGTGGGTGAGGCCGAATCAGTCGTGCTCGTGGTGCATGATTGGGGTTCGGCGCTCGGCTTCGACTGGGCCAATCGCCACCGCGACCGTGTCAGCGGCATCGCCTACATGGAGGCGATCGTGCGACCGATCGCCTCATGGGATGAATGGAGCGCGGCGGCGACGCCGATCTTCCAGGGTTTCCGCTCCGACAAGGGCGAGCAGATGGTCCTCGAGCGCAACATGTTCGTCGAACGGGTGCTGCCAGGGTCGGTGCTGCGCAAGTTGACCGAGGCCGAGATGGCGGAATATCGCCGGCCTTTCGCGAGCGCCGAGCATCGCCGGCCGACGCTGACCTGGCCGCGGCAGATCCCGATCGCCGGCGAACCCGCCGATGTGGCGCAGATTGCCGCGGAATATTCGCGCTGGATGGCGGAAAACGACATCCCGAAGCTGTTCGTCAATGCCGAACCCGGCGCGATCCTGGTCGGCGAACTCCGCGAGTTCTGTCGACGCTGGAAGAACCAGGCCGAGGTGACGGTGCCCGGCTCGCACTTCATTCAGGAGGATTCCGGGCCGGCCATCGGTCAGGCGGTGGCGGGCTGGATGAGGGCCAACGCGCTGTGACTGCGCTGACACACCTGCCGGCCGATCTGATTCGCTGGAACGGATCAATCACCCCCGTGTGACTACTGTGCCGGTTGGTTAACTCCTCGTTAGAGAATTGCATTGCATTCTCCCGGACAGGGAGAACCCGTGATGTTTTCGAGCCGCGAAGCCTTTGAGAACGATTTCTGCCCGATCCGGGAGGAATTGCTCGGCGAAATGTACCGCGCCAACGAACATGGCCTGGTCCGGTTGGTCGAGAGTGTCTCTTCCGAAGTTCGCGCCATGCTGGCGCTGTTCTGCTATCGGCGCAGCCATTTGCACCCGTTGGCGCTCGCGATCGCAGCCAGCTGCAGCGAACGCGACTTGATCCACTTCGGCGGGCGTGTCGGATCCACCCTGTATGCGCTGTCCCGAAGCCCGGCCGCGCGCGTGACACCGGCCTCGGCCTACGGTCACCGCAAGCCGATCACGCTGTCGACCAAGCCACTCAGCACGTTCTCGCCGTTCGAGGACGAACTCGATGACGAGTTCGCAGACGCGGTAACGGCTTGAGTTCTAACGGAAACTGTTTCGCCGCGCGAAAATCCCGCTAACTCAGCGCCGGCAGCCCGTGCCGTCGCCGCGCCATGGCGCATTCGGGATCGCCGGGCATGCAAATGCGGCACACTTCGGGACGCACCGCATAAATGCCGCACGCGGTTTCGATGCCGATCCGGCCTGACAACGCCGAGCATCGGTCGCCGTCGCAGCGCATGCCCGACAGCCTTTCGTTGACGAATTTCGATGGAATCAAATCGAGCGCGGCGTCGTCCTCGGTAGTGAAGCGCGGCCAGTTCGACGAATAGGAGCAGCAGGCCCCGCACGCCTGGCAGGGGCTTTCCTCGTCAATCGCTGGATCGTGGTTCTCCACGCCGTTGGTCTAGCCGGGAATGAAGGCTGCCGCCAGCCGGCAAGGCTGCGTCTCAGGTATCGCCCGGATGCTCCCAAACCAGGCTGCGCCGCCATTTCGCCCGCAGCGCCGCACGACGTTCCGGATAGGGATCGTCGAGATAGACCGCGCCGACGACACGGTCGGTTCGGAAGCTGCGAAAATCCCGCCGCAGTTCGCACCAGGCCGCCAAGATCCGCACCGCTTCATGATAGCCGATTGCGATCGGCCAGATCGTGCGTTCGCTGTCGCGACCTTGCTCGTCGCGATAGTGCAGCGCGATTTTCTTGCCTTCGTGGATCTGCGCCCGCGTTCGCGCCATATCGATGCGGTCCGGCTCCCGCTGCCAGCCGGGGCGGGCACGGCTCGCGGGCTCGAGCACAAACGGCCTGAGCCGCTCGGGTACCGTGTCGGCGATTTTCGCGATCAGATCCTGCGCGGCGCGGGACAATACCGGGTCGGCATGGCCTGCGACCCACTGCGCGCCGAGCACGGCGGCTTCAATCTCGTCGGGTGTCAGCATCAACGGCGGCAGGTCAAATCCCTTTTCCAGAACATAGCCCATGCCCGCCTCGCCGCGGATCGGTACCCGCTGTCCGATCAGGGTGGCGATGTCGCGGTAGATCGTGCGTTTTGAGGTTTCCAGTTCTTCGGCGATCGCATCCGCCGTCAGCGGATTGGCGGTGCGCCGGAGTACCTGGATGATCTGGAACAGCCGGTCGGCGCGTCTCATGGCAGCTCGCTTTTGATGGGGGCGCCCGGTCGATGCTGACAGCATGTTGGCAGCAGGTGGCGGCTATACCGGGACAACACTTCAATCGAAGGGAATTTGTCCATGGCGATTCTTCAAGCGTTCGGAGTCCATGAAAATTTCGGACCGGTTTGGCGCGCGCGCACCTTTGTATTGGCGCGCCTGACCTCATTCAACTGCGACACCGACGATCTGCGCTGGACGGTCGCCGCGCTGGCCATGCGCGTGCTCGGCGCGGCCTGGGCTTTCGGGCTGCGGCAGCTTGACCGGTGGGCCCGCAGCGTCTTGCGCCGTGCCTGGCAGGGTGCCCGTTTTGCGGCCGATCCGTCCGATGCTGACAGCATGGTGGCAGCAGGGGGGCGCTAGCCTCGAACGCCGTTTCAAGAGATCGGGAGGCCTCATGATTACCCTCTATGGTTTTGGCGCGGGCTTCGGCCTGCCGGAAATCGGCCCGTTCGTGACCAAGACCGAAGTCCAGTTGAAGATGGCCGGCGTGGCCTACCGCAAGGAAAAGGCGAGACCGCCGGCCTCTCCCAAGGGACAGTTGCCCTACATCGACGACGACGCCCAGCGGATTGCCAATTCGACGTTCATCCGCGCCCATATCGAACGCAAATACGGCTTCGATTTCGATCAGGCGCTCGGCCTTCAACAGCGGGCGCAGGCCTGGGCATTCGAGCGGATGATCGAGCACCATCTCTATTGGGCGCTGATCGGCATGCGCTGGGTCGATCCCGACAATTTTGCCAAGGGGCCGGCGCATTTCTTCGATCACGCGCCGGAGCATCTTCGCGACCGGCTTCGCGAAGACGCGCAGTTTCGCGTCGCCGAGAACTATCTGCTGAGCGGTCTCGGACGCCACGCTCCGGACGAAGACATCGATCTTGCCGTCCGTTCGCTCCTGGCGCTATCGGTTCAGCTTGGCAGCAATCCGTATCTGATGGGCGAGACGCCCTGCGGCGTCGATGCCACCGCATTCGCAGTCCTGGCCGGGATTTTGTCGCCGTTCTTCGTCTCGCCGTTGCGCGAGCGGGCCGAACAATTCCAAAATCTGACGGCTTATGTCGATCGCATGATGTTTCGCTATTATCCGGATTTCGCCTGGACGCCGCTACTGCAGGCCGCGTGAGTTGGGATGCCGGTTCCGGTCCATCGGAATCGACCCATCAATGCGCCGGCGCAACCTCGTTTTTCAGCGCGGCGAGTTCGGTTTCCAGTTCGGCAATCCGCGCGTCACGCGATGCCAGCGCCGCCGCCACATCCACGGCGTCGAATTTGTGCGGGATATGTTGCGGACAGTTAGTGTCCCATGCGGAAATCTTGAACAATACGACTTGTTCCGGCCGGGCCCTGTAGCCTTGCGGCATCAATGACCTCGTCAGCGCCGGATCGTCCTCGACCACGCGGGCCTCGCCCCAGATCTTGACTCGACGGCGATGCGCATAGTCCATCACGAAAATATGCGCCTTGGCATTCTCGGACAGGTTACCCTGCGAGATGAATTGCCGGTTGCCGCTGTAGTCGGCGAACGCCAGCGTGTTCTTGTCCAGCACTTTGAGGAACCCTTTCGGGCCGCCGCGATGCTGGATGTAGGGCTGGTCCTCCGCGTTGACGGTGGCGAGATAGAAACTATTGGCCTGCGCCAGGAAGGCTGCGAGATCGCCGTCGACTTCGGTACGCCAGCCGCCGCTCTGTTCGACCTGCTCGTAACCGTGACGCGAACCCTTGCGCGTTTGAATCGCCTTTACCGCGGGGGTGAAGGCGACATCGCTGGAATAACGGTGGGTATCTGACATCGGGATGTCCTCGTAAGGGAGCAGAGCTTCGAAGCTCCCCGCTTTCGCAACATAAAATGGGTCTTTCTGGAAATTCCACAATCGCCTCGATTGACACTTCATTATTGCAATATATGAAATAATGCCATGGACCGTATCGACGCCATGCAGGCCTTTGTCGCGGTTGCCGACCTCAGGGGATTTGCCCCGGCGGCGCGCAAGCTCGGGCTGTCGCCGTCAGGCATCACGCGGCTGATTGCGGCGTTGGAGAATCGCCTCGGCGCGCGCCTGCTGCAGAGGACCACGCGTTCGCTGACACTGACCGACACCGGAACGCGCTATCTGGAGCGTATCAGACGCATCCTTGCCGACATCGAGGAGGCCGAACGTTCGACCGAAGGCGAACGCATGCGGCCGAGTGGACGGCTGGTGGTCTCGGCGCCGCTCGGATTCGGCCGCCTTCACGTCAGTCCGGTGATGTCGGCCTATCTGGCGCGCTATCCGGAAGTCACGGCCGAGCTTCGCTTGTCTGATCGCATGATCAACCTGGTCGAAGAGGGCGTCGATCTCGCCGTCCGGATCGGCCACCTCGGCGATTCCACGCTGGTCGGGCGCCACGTCGGCGAGATGCGGCGGATCGTGGTCGCCTCCGGCGGCTATCTCGAGCAACATGGCGAGCCGGCGACCCCGGCAGCCATCGCATCGCATCGCACCGTTCAGTTTGGCGCCGCGGCCGCGGCGCCCGAGTGGCGTTTCATCGAGGACGGCCGCGAGATTCGCGTGGTCGTCGCGCCGCGTTTCACCACCAACAGCGCCGATGCCGCGATCCACTATGCCGCGGAAGGCGGCGGCCTGACCCGGGTGCTGGCCTATCAGGCAGCGGAAGCGATCAAGGACAAGCGGCTGGAGATCGTGCTCGCAAAATTCGAGCCGCCGGCGCTGCCGATCCACATCGTTTATCCGACGTCGCGCCTGTTGTCGGCCAAGGTGCGCGCATTTATCGATCTTGTGGTGGAGACCGACGGTTGGCACTTTGGCGGGGATCGTCATTCCCGGGCGCGCGAAGCGTGAGCTACGATGTACGATGGCACATCGGTGAAACCATAACCCCTGCACGGATTATGAAAGCCGGGCCCGCGCCAGGAGGCGCATCCCGGCATGAGGAAGTTTGCTACTTCGTCTTCGGTACTACTCGGAACGTCGCATTGGCGCGAGCGATCACGATATCGTCGGCCTTGATCAGGCTCTGCGCGAAGCAGATGGTGCGGCCGGTCCGGATCACGTCACTTTCGACGGCCAGCCATTGCCCGACCTCGGCGGTGCCGACGAAATCGACCGCCAACCCGACTGTTACCAGCGAGTTCGCGCCGCCCATTTGATGGGCGCAGCTATACCCCATCGCGTTGTCGGCGAGCGCGGCAATCAACCCGCCGTGAATCAGGCCTCGACCGTTGGTGTGCGGTTTTGCCAGCCGCAATCCGATGATCACGGCTTTGTCGGTGCGCCTTGAATACAGCGGCTCCCAGGGATCGGTCAGCGGGCTCTGCCGAAAGTGGCGTTCGAAACCTGCGGGAATATCTGGTGTGCTCATGGGCGCCCGATGGCTGGTGAGTGATCGAGCCATTGAACGCCAAGCCGATGCGGAATGCACCGCATACAAAGTTTTAAACGGGATTTCGGCGGGCGTTTTGAACCGGTGATCCGTCTCGCAATGACGATGCGGAAACGTCCTCTACAAAGTCTTCAATACGGCAACCCGACGTAATTTTCCGACAATGATGTCGTCGCGGCCTGTGAGCTGACGAGATAATCCAATTCGGCAAGCTGGATGCGCGCGCCGAATTCGCCCTGATCCGGGAATTTGTGCAGCATCGAGGTCATCCACCACGAGAACCGCACCGCCTTCCAGACCCGCGCCAGGGCTTGCGCCGAATAGCCGTCGATCCCTGCCGAAGATTTCTCGTCGTAATACTCGCGCAAAGCTCGCGACAGGTAATGGACATCGCTGGCGGCAAGGTTGAGTCCCTTGGCGCCGGTCGGGGGCACGATATGCGCGGCGTCGCCGGCAAGGAACAGGCGTCCGAACCGCATCGGCTCGGCGACGAAGCTGCGCAGCGGCGCGATGCTTTTCTCGATCGACGGCCCGGTGACGAGTTCGTCGACCGCCTTCTGGTCGAGCCGGCGCTTCAGTTCATCCCAGAACCGGTCATCCGGCCATTGATCGATGTGATCGTCGAGCGGACATTGCACGTAATAGCGGCTGCGGTGGGTCGAACGCATGGTGCAAAGCGCAAATCCCCGCGCGTGGTTGCTGTAGATCAGCTCATGGCTCACCGGCGGCGTCTCCGACAGGATTCCGAGCCAGCCGAACGGATAGACCCGCTCGAATGTCGTGATCGCCGACGGCTTCACGCTGGCGCGGCTGACGCCGTGGAAGCCGTCGCAGCCGGCGATGAAGTCGCAGGCGAGTTCGTGGCCGACGCCATCCTTGACATAGCTGACGCGAGGATGATCGCTGTCGAAATCGAGCGGCTTGACGTCGGCAGCTTCATAGACCGTGGTGAGCCCGGCGGCCTTGCGCGCGTTCATCAAATCGAGCGTCACTTCGGTCTGGCCGTAGATCATCACGGTCTTGCCGGTGGCGGCGTGCATATCGATGCGATGACGGGCGCCGCCGAAAGCCAGTTCGACACCACGATGGACCAGGCCTTCGCGATGCGCGCGCGAGCCGACGCCGATCTCGTCCAGCAGCGCCACCGTTCCCTCTTCAAGCAGTCCGGCGCGAATGCGGCCGAGCACATAATCCAGCGTCTGGCGTTCCAGGATAACGTTATCGATCCCGTAGGCATGAAGCAGTTGGCCTAGCAACAGGCCCGCCGGTCCCGCGCCGATGATGGCTACTTTCGTCCGCAATCGTTGCTCTCCCCCGATGATACCAAGCTTGCGAGCCGTTCGTTGCCGACGCTACCGCGTCGCTTGCAATGATAATTATATCATATAACAATATCCGCAAAGGGCCGCTAAAAGTCCCATGCGAGAGGGGAGACGATGCCGATGAGACGAGCGTTTTTGGCGCTGCTGCTGGCTGCCACTCTGACGCCTGCGCTGGCGCAGGACAAGACCGTCAACCTGAAAGTATCGCTGTGGGTGCCGCCGGCACATCCGCTGGTGCCGGCCACGCAGGCATGGGCTGCCGATATCGAGAAGGCCTCGGGCGGCACTATCAAGCTGTCGGTGTTTCCTTCCGAGCAACTCGGCAAGGCGTTCGATCATTACGACATGGCGCGCGACGGCATCGCCGACATCACCTACGTCAATCCGGGCTACCAGCCCGGCCGCTTTCCGATCGCCGCGGCGGGCCAGCTTCCGTTCGTATTCTCCGACGGCAAGAAGGGCACGCTGGCGCTGAACGACTGGTACCACCGGTACGCGCCGACCGAGATGAAGGATACCAAGCTCTGCTTCGCATTCATCCATGATCCCGGCGCGCTGCATGGCAAGAAGAAGATTCTCGTTCCCGGCGATCTCAGGGGCGTGAAGGTGCGGCCGGCGCAGAGCACCATCGGCGAGATGGTGAAGATGTTTGGCGGCACCAATGTGCAGGCCTCGGCCCCGGAAGCGCGAGACGCGATCGAGCGCGGGGTCGCCGATGAGATCACCTTCCCCTGGGGATCGGTGTTTCTGTTCGGCATCGACAAGGTCGTGAAGTACCACATGGACGTGCCGCTCTATTCGACGGTGTTCACCTACAACATCAATCTTGCCAAATACAATTCGATGTCGGATGCGCAGAAGAAAGTCATCGACGACCATTGCACGCCGGAATGGGCCTCGAAGGTCACCGATCCCTGGACCGAGTTCGAAGCCAACGGCCGCGTCAAGATGAAGGCGCTGCCGGACCACGAGGTCTATCCGCTGACTGCCGAGCAGCTTGCCGAGTGGAAGACCGCGGTGAAGCCATTGCGGGAGAGCTGGGCGGAAGCGGTGAAGAAGGCCGGCGGCGATGCGGCCGCCATCGACGCCGACCTGCAAGCGACGCTGAAGAAATACGAGGCGGGGATTTAGTTCGCGAACGTCATTCCGGGATGGTCCGACAGACCAGACCCGGAATCTCGAGATTCCGGGTTCGATGCTTCGCATCGCCCCGGACTGACGCGTTATCGTTGCGAGTGACAACGTCAATCCGGCAGAATCCATGACCTTCAATTCCGAAGTCACGCGCGACGGCGTCATCGCCGGCCCCCCGGGGCCGGCGCGCAAGAACGTCATGGACCGCTTTATCGATTCCATCGAGTGGGTCGCGGCATTCTTTGTCGGCATCGTCGCGCTCAATACCTTTACCGCAGTGGTAATGCGCAAATTCTTCGCGGTGACGATTCCCGACTACTACAATTTTGGTCAGTTTCTCCTCGGCATCCTGATCTTCTGGGGCATCGCCGCCACCAGCTACCGCGGCACCCACATCACCGTCGATCTGGTGTGGGCCAATGCGACACCGAAATACCAGCGCTGGATCGACATATTCGCCACGCTGGTGCTGCTGTTCGTGGTGACGGTGCAGACCTACACGCTGGTCGACAAGGTCATCGATACCTACAACGCGCATATCGTCACCATGGACCTGCAGGTGCCGATCTGGCCGTTCTTCCTGGTGTCCTGGATCGGCGACGTCTCCGCCGTGCTCCTGATCGCGATCCGGACCTGGCGGTTGATCTTCCACCCCGAAGAAATCCACGATGCCAAGATCAAGACGGCGGAGTAAGCCGCGATGAGCAACGAGGCCGTTGCGCTGATCGGCTTCGCCAGTTTATTCGCGCTGATGCTGCTGCGGGTGCCGGTGGGCATGGCGATGGGTCTCGTCGGCATCACCGGCTTCGGCTATCTGACCGGGTTCGCGCCGGCGCTGAAACTGGTCGGGCAGACCACGATGCGCACGGTGACGGATTATTCCTTCGGCGTGATCCCGATGTTCCTGTTGATGGGCGCTTTCGTTTCCGTGTCCGGCATCAGCCGCGAGCTGTTTCGCGCCGCCAATACTTTTGTCGGCCACTGGAAGGGCGGCCTCGGCATCGCCACCATCGCCGCCTGCGGCGGCTTCGCGGCGATCTCGGGCTCGTCGGTCGCGACCGCCGCGACGTTTTCGGCGGTGGCCTATCCGGAAATGCGCCGCTTCGGCTATCCGAAATCCTTTGCCACCGGCGTGATCGCGGTCGGCGGCACGCTCGGCGCGATGCTGCCGCCCTCGACGGTGCTTGCGGTGTACGGCATCATTACCCAGCAGGACATCGGCAAGCTGTTCATCGCCGGAATCCTGCCGGGACTGCTGGCAATCGTGATGCACATGATTACCATCGGCATCATCGGAGTGGCGCGGCCGGGATTCCTGCCGGCCGGGCCGGCGGCCTCGTGGCACGAGCGGTTACTGGCACTGCGCGATGTGTGGTCGCCGCTGCTATTGTTCGTGTTCGTGATCGGCGGGCTCTATGGTGGGTTCTTCATCCCGACCGAGGCCGGAGCGGTGGGTGCGGTCGGGGCTTTCCTGATCGGCATCATCCGGGGCAAGTTGACCCGGGAAGGCATCCTGCAGTCGCTGCTGCAGGCGACGCGCACGGCGGCGGCCGTGTTTACGGTGCTGATAGGGGCGTTGTGTTTCGGCTATTTCCTGACGATTACCCAGACGCCGCAGAGCGTCACGGCGTTTCTCACCGGTCTCGGCATCGGTCCCTACGGCGTGCTGGCGCTGATCCTCTTGATGTATCTCGTGCTGGGTTGCCTGATGGACGCGATGGCGATGGTGATCCTGACCGTACCGATCGTATTTCCGGTGGTGACGGCGCTGGGCTTCGACCCGATCTGGTTCGGCGTCGTCATCGTCATGACCGTCGAACTCGGATTGATCCATCCACCGGTCGGCATGAACGTGTTCGTGATCAAGAGCGTGATCAAGGATGTCGACATGTCGACGATCTTCGTCGGCGTGCTGCCGTTCGTGGTCACCGACCTGATCCGGCTGGTAATCCTGATTCTGTTTCCGCTCCTGGCGACCTGGTTGCCGCAACGGATGATTGGATAAATCAATGACTCCGACTCTCCTGACGAAATATGTCTTCACCATCACCGCCCATATCAGCGGCGTGACGTCGGCCGGCGAAATCGGTACCGGCGTCCGCCGCATCATTCCGATCACCGGCGGCGAGGTACGGGGCGAGGCGGTCAACGGCAAGGTCTGCGCGTTCGGTGCGGACTTCCAGATCATCCGTCCCAATGAGCTGATCGAACTCGAAGCCAGATACGCGTTCGAGACCGATGATGGCGCGGTGGTCTATGTTGAAAACAAGGGCATCCGCTTCGGGCCGGTCGAATTGTTGCAGCGGCTGAAACGCGGCGAGGCCGTCGATCCCGAGCTGATCTATTTCCGTACCGTGCCGAGGTTCGAGACCGGGGCTGCGAAATATCGCTGGCTGATGGAAAACCTGTTCATCGGCTCCGCCGCCCGCCACGCCGACCGCGTCGTGATCGATGTGCATCAAGTGTTGTGAGGGGAGGTTGCCGCGCTGCGTTGCGGCTGTCGTCCCGGGGCCGCGCAAAATTACTTCGCCATTCCGGGGCGTCGCGAAGCGAAGCATTCCGATGCGCGATTGCGTATCGGAGAATCCATAGCCATGACAGGAAATATGGATTCCGGGCCTGCGCCAACCGGGGCGATTCCTGGAATAACGGTAATTGAAGTTCACCCTCCCCGGAGACTGGCGACGTGAAGTTCGAGCCGAGGCTTATCAATTGACTCTCCCATCGGTAAACCCGCCTGACAAGAGTGCACCGCCCGGCATGACCGTTACGGCCGGGGATGGCGGCGCGGTCGCTCATGCCGACAACATTCATCCGCTGCGCGCGATTGCGTTCGGCGACCCCGCCGTATCGGTCGAGCGGCGCGATGACGGCATCATTTATTTGCGGCCGAAAACGGCGCTCGGCGACTATCCGCTTCGCCTCACCGACCGCCTGCATCATTGGGCCGGCGTCGCGCCCGATCGGACCTTCATGGCGGAGCGCAACGCCGACGGAGGCTGGCGCCGGCTCAGCTACGCGCAACTGCTGACGTCGAGCCGGCGGATCGCTTCCGGATTGCTTGCGCGCGGCCTTTCGGCCGAACGGCCGATCGTCATTCTCTCCGGTAATTCGCTCGACCATGCGCTGATCGCTTTCGGCGCGCTCTACGCGGGGATTGCCTTCTGTCCGGTTTCGCCGGCCTATTCGCTGATCTCGAAAGACCACAGCAAGCTCGCCTTCCTGATGCGGCTGCTGACCCCGGGCCTGGTGTTCGCCGACGACGCCACGCGGTTTGCCGATGTGCTCGGAGCCAACGTTCCCGAGGGAGTGGAGATTGTCGCCGCGCGGGGCGCGGCGCCCGGCCGGGACGTGACAAACCTTGCGGATTTGCTGGTTACGCCGGAGCATCCCGGCCTCGATTTCGCCCATGACGCCATCGGTCCCGACACCATCGCCAAATTCCTGCTGACCTCGGGCTCGACCGGCAATCCCAAAGCGGTGATCAACACCCATCGCATGCTGTGCGCCAACCAGGTGATGATACGCGAGACGCTGGCCTTCCTGAAGGATGCGCCGCCGGTCATCGTCGACTGGCTGCCGTGGAATCACACCTTCGGCGGCAATCACAATGTCGGGCTGACGCTGTTCAACGGCGGCTCGATGTATCTCGACGAGGGCAAGCCGACGCCTGAAGGGATCGGCGAGACCGTGCGCAATCTTCGGGAGATTTCGCCGACGGTCTATTTCAATGTGCCCAAGGGCTATGAGTCGCTGCTGCCTTATTTGCGCGACGACGGCGGCCTGCGCGCGAAATTCTTTGCATCGCTGCAGGCCATGTTCTTCTCGGGCGCGGCGCTGTCGCCCTATGTCTGGAACAGCCTCGATGCGTTCGCCGTGCAGGAGACCGGTTTCCGCGTGCCGATCCTGACGGGCCTCGGCGCGACCGAGACGGCGCCGTTCTTCATGTCGGTGCGGCCCGACACCAGCCGCTCGGGGCATGTCGGGCTTCCGGTGCCCGGCTGCGATGCCAAGCTGGTGCCCGATAACGGCAAGCTGGAGGTGCGCGCCAGAGGGCCGAACGTCACGCCGGGCTATTGGCGCCAGCCGGAATTGACGGCGGCGGCATTCGACGACGAGGGTTTCTACAAGCTCGGCGATGCGATCAAGCTGGCGGTGCCTGCTGATTTCGGCGCCGGCTTCGATTTCGACGGCCGCATCGCCGAGGATTTCAAGCTCGCCAGCGGCACCTGGGTCAGCGTCGGCCCGCTGCGTGCGCGGTTCATTGCCGCCTGCGCCCCGATGGTGCGCGACGTGGTGATCGCAGGCATCAACCGCGACGAGGTTTCGGCGCTGGTGGTGCTCGATCTCGACGGCTGCCGCCTCGTCAACCCGGCGCTTCCGTCCGGAGACATTGCGGCGGCGGCGTCCGATCCGGAAGTCCGCGAGGCCTTTCGCGTCCGGTTTGCCGGCCTGTTGGCGTCATCCTCGGGCTCGTCGACGCGGATCACCCGCGCAATCCTGCTGGCTATGCCGCTTTCGATCGATCGTGGCGAGATCACCGACAAAGGGTCGATCAACCAGCGCGCGGTACTTGAGCATCGCAGCGACCTGATCGAAGCGCTTTATGCCGCGACGCCTTCGGCCCATGTGATAACACTCTGATCAACGCCGAGGATTGATTTTGCCAGGGAGGATACCATGCATCTGAAGGATCACGCCGCCATCGTCACCGGCGGGGCATCGGGGTTGGGGGCCGCGACCGCGCGCCGGCTTGCGAGCCAGGGCGCCAAGGTCGCCGTCTGCGATCTCAACGCCGCGCTGGCCGAAACCGTCGCGGCCGAGATCGGCGGCGTCGCGGTGATTTGCGATGTCGCCGACGCGGCCTCTGCCGAAGCCGCGGTGGTCCAGGCCGCCAAGTCGCATGGGCCGGCGCGCGTGCTGGTGAATTGCGCGGGCATCGGCGTCGCCAAGCGGGTCCTCGGCCGCGAAGGCCCGATGCCGCTCGCCGATTTCGACAAGGTGATCCGGGTCAATCTGATCGGCTCCTTCAACATGCTGCGGCTGGCGACGGCGGAAATGTCGAAACTGCAGCCGCTCTCGACCGGCGAACGCGGCGTCGTCATTTCGACCGCATCGATCGCGGCCTATGACGGTCAGATCGGGCAGGCGGCCTATTCCGCCTCGAAGGGCGGCATCGTCGGCATGACGCTGCCGATCGCGCGCGAACTGGCGCAGTTCGGCATCCGCGTGCTGACCATCGCGCCGGGGCTGTTCCTCACGCCGCTGTTGGCCAGCCTGCCGCAGGAAGCACAGGACAGCCTGGCCGCGGCGATCCCGTTTCCGCACCGGCTCGGACATGCCGACGAGTTCGCCTCGCTCGCGCTGCACATGATCGACAACCCCTATTTGAACGGCGAGGTGGTGCGGCTCGATGCCTCACTGCGCATGGCGCCGCGATGATCGATAGCGACCACTCATGTGCCCGCGGGGGTTGAACCTCACCCACGCTTGTTCGGCCGTGATCAACCCAGGGTTCAGGCGGGGCTGACTTCGCCCGGCATATAACTTAAAGAGGGAGCTGAATTGGGTCCCCGGACTTTTATCGCCGACTTCGCTTCGGACCAGAGGCAATTTCCACGGAGGAATGCATGAAGAGATTTTACCTGTCCGCCGTGATGGCTGCGGTCGCCGCGGCGGCACTCGTTTTGCCGGCGGGCGCGCAGACCAGCGATATCACCATCGGTATTTCGATTTCGACCACCGGCCCGGCCGCGGCGCTCGGCATTCCCGAACGCAACGCGCTGGAGTTCGTCGCCAAGGAGATCGGCGGCGTGCCGCTCAAGCTGATCGTGCTCGACGACGGCGGCGATCCGACCAACGCCACCACCAACGCGCGGCGTTTCGTCACGGAATCCAAGGCCGATGTCATCATCGGTTCCTCGACGACGCCGCCGACCATCGCGATTTCCAATGTCGCCAACGAGGCCGGCATTCCCCACATCGCGCTGGCGCCGTTCCCGATCACGCCCGAACGGGCCAAGTGGTCGGTCGACATGCCGCAGCCGGTGCCGATCATGGGCAAGGTGCTGTACGAGCACATGAAGACGCACAACATCAAATCCGTCGGCTATATCGGCTTCTCCGACTCCTACGGCGATCTCTGGTTCAACGACCTGAAGAAGCAGGGCGAGCCGATGGGTTTGCAGGTGGTCGATGAAGAGCGCTTCGCGCGGCCGGATACGTCGGTCGCAGGGCAGGTGCTCAAACTGGTCGCGGCCAATCCCGATGCGATTCTGATCGGCGCGTCCGGCACCGCGGCGGGCCTGCCGCAGCAGGAGCTTCGCGAGCGCGGCTACAAGGGGCTGATCTACCAGACCCACGGCGCCGCCGCGATGGACTTCATCCGCATCGCCGGCAAATCCGCCGAGGGCGTGATCATGGCCGCGGGGCCGGTGATGGATCCCGAGGATCAGCCCGACAGCGCACTCACCAAGAAGCCGGGCCTGGCGCTCAACAGCGCCTACGAGGCCAAGTACGGCGCCAACAGCCGCAGCCAGTTCGCTGGCCATGCCTACGACGCCTTCCTGGTGCTCGAGCGTGTCGTTCCGGTGGCATTGAAGAAGGCCAAGCCCGGCACGCCGGAATTCCGCGAAGCCATTCGCGAGGCCTTCCTCAGCGAGCACGAAATCGCCGCAAGCCAGGGCATCTATAATTTCACCGACAAGGACCGCTCCGGCCTCGACGACCGCTCGCGCATCCTGCTGACGGTGAAGGATGGGAAATACGTTCCGGCGAAGTGAGGATACGATCGCCGAGACGAGCGGTTGGGGATGAGCTCAGCCTCCTATCGAGGGGACGGCTTCTTCTCCCCTCCCCCTTGCGGGGAGGGGAGTTGCGCGGCAAGCCTGGCGCGCCGCAAGCGCGACTACACCCCGCTCTCGCTCTCCTGCGTAAAACCGAGATAGCTCGCGGCGACGCGTTGGTTGGCGGCGATGTCGCGGGCCGGGCCGTTCAGGATGAATTCGCCGAGTTCCATCACATAGGCGCGGTCGGCGATTTGCAGGGCGGCCTGCGCGTTCTGCTCGACCAGCAGCACCGAGACGCCGCTTGCGCGCAACTCGCCGATGGTGCGGAAAATATCCGCGACGATGATCGGAGCCAGCCCGAGGCTCGGCTCATCCAGCATCAGCAGCTTCGGTGCGCCCATCAAGGCACGGCCCATCGCCAGCATCTGCTGCTCGCCGCCTGACAGCGTGCCGGCCAATTGCTTGCGGCGTTCCTTCAGCCGCGGAAACAACTGATAGACCCGCTCGAACGCGATCGCAGTCGCGGCCTTGGCGATCCGGAACGCGCCGAGCTGCAGATTGTCCTCGACATTCATGGTCGAGAACAATTCGCGATGCTCCGGCACCAGGCTCAAGCCGGCCGCGACGCGGTCCTCGATATCGAGCGGCGCCATGTCCTGGCCGGCGAAGCTCGCCGTGCCCTTGAGCGGCAGGATTCCCATCATGGCATTGAGCAGGGTGGTCTTGCCGGCGCCGTTGGCGCCGATGATGGTGACGATCTCGTTGTCGGCGACCTCGAGCGACACCGCGCGCACGGCTTCGACCTTGCCATAGGCGACATGCGCGTCGGTCACTTCTAGCAACGCCCGCGCGCCGCGATTCATGCGACCGCTCCGAGGTAGGCCTTGATCACGTCCGGATTGGTCTTGATCACGGCCGGCGTGCCTTCGGCGATCTTGGTGCCGAAGTCCAGCACCACGACGCGGTCGGCGAGATCCATCACGAAGCCCATGTCGTGCTCGACCAGCAGCACCGACATGCCGCCGGCGCGCAACTGGCGCAGCAGCGTCGCAAGCCGCTGCTTCTCCATGTGACGCAAGCCTGCGGCGGGCTCGTCGAGCAGCAGCAGGACCGGATCGACGCATAGCGCACGCGCGATTTCGACGATGCGCTGCTGGCCGAGCGACAGGCTGCCGGCCAGTTGATCGGTCTGGTCGGAAAGTCCGACGCGCGCGATCTGGCGCGCCGCTTCCGCCAACAGCTTCGCCTCATCCGACCGATCGAGCCGCAACATGCTGGCGACCGCGCCGGCGTGACCGCGCAGATGCGCGCCGATCGCGACATTCTCCAGCACCGTCATGCCGGGCACCAGCTTGACGTGCTGGAAGGTGCGGGCGACGCCGAGTTTTACGATCTCCTGCGGCGCGGCGTGATTGATGTTCCTGCCGAGCACCGAAATGGCGCCGCCGGAGGAGGCGAGCACGCCGGTGACGAGGTTGAAGGTCGTGCTCTTGCCGGCGCCGTTCGGACCGATCAGCGCGACGATCTCGCGCGACTTTACCTCGAAAGACACGTCGTTGACGGCAACCACTCCGCCGAATTGCTTGCGCGCATGCTCGATTCGCAATAGCGCTGTCGGCGTCGTCTCCGCCACGCGCGGTCGTGATGGCAGTGCCAGCGAAGCGTCGGGCGGCTTGCGGGCCGGCCTGAACGGCAACCGCGCCACCAGCCAGGGCCATACGCCGGATGGCGCCAGCTGCAGCAGCGCGACCAGCATGATGCCGAACACGATGGTTTCCAGCTGGCCCTGGCCGCCAAACAGATACGGCAGATAACTCTGCAGAACTTCCTTCAGGATGACGACGATGGCGGCGCCGAGCACGCCGCCCCAGACATAGCCGGCACCGCCGACCACCGCGATGAACAGATATTCGATGCCGGCCTGGGCGCCGAACGGCGTCGGGTTAACGGCGCGCACGAAATGCGCATAAAGCCAGCCGGAGAGGCCGGCCAGCACCGCGGCATAGATGAAGACCAAGAGCTTGGCGCGCGGGGTTTGCACGCCGAACGCCTCGGCGGCGATGTGGCCGCGCCGCAGCGCGCGGATGGCGCGGCCGGTGCGGGAGTCCAGAAGGTTCGTGGTCAGGAGCGCGCTGAGCAGGACCGCGATCCAGATCGCGAAATAGATGGTGCCGGGATCGATCATCCTGAGCGAGCCGATCGAAAGCGGCGGAACGCCCGAGATGCCGTCGTTGCGGCCGAGGAATTCCAGCTTGCTGAACAGGTAAAACAGGCCGATGCCCCAGGCGATGGTGCCGAGCGGCAGATAATGGCCCGACAGCCGCACCGTGATCAGCCCGAGCACGACCGCGGCGAGGCCGCTGACGACCAGCGAAAGCGGCAGCGTCAGCCACGGCGACAGGCCGTAGGCCGTGGTCAGCAGCGCCGTGGTGTAGGCGCCGAAGCCGCAGAACGCGGCCTGGCCGAACGAGGTGAGGCCGCCGACCCCGGTCAGCAGCACGAGCCCCATCGCCACCAGCGCCGACAGGCCGATATTGTCCAGGAGCACGATCCAGAACGGCGGCACGCCCGGCATGAACGGAATGGCGGCCATCACCAGCGCAAACAGAATAATGGGCAGCCGCTGCGGCATCGTCATCAGTCGTTCTCCTCCTCGACGGCGGGCGCCGCGAGCGATCGCAGCACCAGCACCGGAAGGATCAGCATGAACACGATGACTTCCTTGAAATTGCTGGCGTAGAACGACGAGAAGGCTTCGACGGCCCCGACCGCGAGCGCTGCGATCGCGGTCATGGGATAGCTGACGAGGCCGCCGATGATTGCGGCGACAAAGCCCTTGAGCCCGATCAGGAAGCCCGTGTCGTAATACAGCGTCGTGATCGGCACGATCAGGATGCCCGAGATCGCCCCGATCACGGCCGCCATCAGGAAGGCGATCTGTCCCGCCAGCGTGGTCCTGATGCCGACCAGACGCGCGCCGAGCCGGTTGACGGCGGTGGCGCGCAACGCCTTGCCGGTGAGGGTGTGGCCGAAGAATAGCCAGAGCCCGACCATGAACGCGATCGTGATGGCGTAGACGGCGATGCTCTGGCCGGTGAAGCGCAGCGGGCCGACGGTGAAGGAGGCGCTCGAAATCGTCGGGCCGCGCTGGCCTTCGGCGCCGAAAAACACCAGGCCGAAGCCCTGCATGGCGAGATGGCAACCGACCGAGGCGATCAAGAGCACCAGCACCGAGGTCTGCGCGATCGGCTGGAACGCGATGCGGTAGAGAAACAGCCCGATCATCGCGACAATGACGAGCGAGAGCGCGATGTTGACGGCGATGCCGGCGTGCCGGCCGGCAAAAGTCGCTGTCAATGCATAGACGATCGCGGGCAGGATGACGTTGACCGCGAGCGCGCGTCCCACCAGGCGACGGTGCAACGATCGGCGGCCGGCGAACAGATCGAGGCAGAAGGCGACGACGCCCATCGCCAGCGCGAGCCGCACGGTGCCCGGAAACTGGCCCGCCGACAGCGAGGCGTAGGTGAGCGCGCCATAGGTGACGAACTCGCCTTGCGGAATCAGGATCACGCGCGTGACCGCGAAGACGAGCACCAGCGCGAGCCCCAGCAGCGCATAGATCGCGCCGTTGGTAATGCCGTCCTGGATCAGGAACAGCATGATCGTGGTGTTCAAGACCGGGCGCTCCCCCTCAGATGCAAGGCCGATTGCTTGGCCGATCGCAAGGTTGCGACGCCGCCTGAACGTCCGATCGCAGCCGTTGTAAACGAGCGCCAGTATTTGATATGGTGGATAACAATTATCGAATATAATCTCAAGGCGGAGGCCGTTCCGGAAGGGCCTTTTCAATCTACCGAGATTGCGAGCCTCGCGCGATGCCTGTTTCCAGACCTGTCGTCGATTCCGCCAAGGCGGCCCGCCACCTCCGCAAGCGACGGACCGATAAGCCGCAGGTCGACAAGTTACGTGCCGTCGGTGCGACCGAGGGTACTGCGTTGCAACTTGGCGAATTGTCCGAATTGCTGGGATACGCGCTCAAGCGCGCGCAGCTGAAGGTGTTCGACGATTTCCTGCGCTGCGTGGCGCCCCTGCAGCTAACCCCGGCGCAGTTCTCGGTGCTGTTGCTGCTCGATCGCAATCCGGGCCGCAACCAGAGCGAAATCGCCATTACGCTCGGCATCCTCAGGCCCAATTTCGTGGCGATGCTCGATGGGCTGGAGAACCGCGAATTGTGCGCGCGAAGCCGGTCCACCAGCGACCGCCGCTCCCATATCGTCGTGCTGACGGAAAAGGGCCGCGCGGTGCTGGCGCGGGCCAAGAACCTGGTCGCGATCAGGCACGAAGCGCAACTCAATGAACTGCTGGGCTCGTCCCGGCGCGTCGCGCTGCTCGAGATGCTGGCGACGATCGCGAGGGATCTTTAACGATCCCGTGACTCCGGGGCGTCGCAGGGCGACGAACTACGACGTGCCAAATGCACGTCGTAGTTCACGCTACGCGCGCGCCCGGAAATGACAACGCGCTGTTCAATCGCGAACGAGCGGTATCAGCCGCCGACATCCGCGCTGATGACGTCGCCGAACAATTCCCAGCGCTCGCCCTTGAATCTCATCAGCTGAAGCGAGGAAACCGGCGCGTAATCGGTCGGGCTGGTGTTGATCTTGATGCCCGGCAGCAGCACTTCGGTGCGGAAGTCCTTGAGGTTCGCCGCCTGCTTCATGATGTTCTCGCGGGTGAGGTTGTCGCCACACTGCTTGAGCACCTGAACCAGGGTCTGTACTACCCCGTAACCGACGACCGTGCCGCCATCGAGCTTGTCGCCCTCCGGAAAGTCCTTGGCCATGAAGGCATAGAATTCCTTCATGCCGGGATCATTGTCCCACTGCTTGTCGGACGCATCCTTCAGATAGGCGGCGGAAATGATGTTCTGCGCATTCTCGAAGCCGGCCGGCTTGATCACGCTGCCGACGGAGGCCGAGACGTTGTTGAGGAAGTGCAGGGGCTTCCAGTCGATCTCGCCGACCTTCTTGATTGCCTGTGCCGCGAATTTCGGCGTGGCGATATCGACGAACACATCGGCGCCGCTGGCCTTGAGCTTGACGATGTGGCTGTCGATCGTCGGCTCGGAGGTTTCGAAGCTTTCCTCGGCGACGATCATCGTCGCCGCCTTGGCGCCGAGACCGTCCTTCAGGCCTTTCAGGTAGTCCTTGCCGTAATCATCGTTCTGGAACAGCACCGCGATCTTGGCGGTCGGCTTTTCCTTCAGCAGGTATTTCGCATAGATCTGGGTTTCGCTCTGGTAGCTCGGCTGCCAGCCCATGGTCCACGGAAATTCCTTGGGATCGTTCCACTTGGTGGCGCCGGTCGCGACGAACAGTTGCGGCACCTTCTTTGCGTTCATGTATTTTTGAATCGCCGAATTCGACGGCGTTCCCAGCGAATTGAAGATCAGCAGAACCTCGTCGCTCTCCACCAGCTTGCGCGCCTGCTCCACCGCTTTCGGCGGGCTATAGGCGTCGTCGTAACTGATGAAATTGATCTTGCGGCCATTGATGCCGCCGGCGTCGTTGATCTTCTTGATATAGGCCGCCTCGGTCTTGCCGATCACGCCATAGGCGGAGGCTGGACCGCTGTAGGGCATGATGTTGCCGACCTTGATTTCGGTATCGGTGGCGCCGACGTCATATTTCTTTTGGGCAAGCGCGTCGCTGTTGGTCACGGCAACCAGGGCGAGGGCGGCCGAAAAGGCCCCCAATCGCAGCGAAATAGCAGGCATTTTGATCTCCTTGGGATCACGGTGGATTGTGTGTCTTTTTGATTGGGAGCGCTGTTTCGGCTCCGGCCCACATTGAATACCGTTCGAAGATGCCCATCAACAAAAAGCCCCCTGCGATAAGGTCGCAGGGGGCGTCTTTTAGTCGAACCGGGCCGGTCAAAGCCCGGTTAATCTATGGGCTTAACCACCGATTTCGCCCGAGATGACCGGGCCGAACAGATCCCACTTCTCGCCCTTGAACTGCATCATCTGCAGCTGCTCGATGGGATAGAAGTCGGTGGCGCCGGTATTGATCTTCACGCCGGGAAGCAGCGTGTCGGGCGTGAAGTCCTTGAGGCTCGCCGCCTGCTTCATGATGTTTTCACGAGTCAGGTTGTCGCCCGCCTGCTTCAAAACCTGAACCATGGTTTGTGCCTGGCCGTAGCCGAACACGACCGATCCATCGGCCCTGTTGGCGTCCGGCATGTATTTGGCGAGGAAGGCATAGAATTTCTTCATGCCCTCGTCGTTGTCCCACTGCGCGTCGGCGCCGTCCTTGGCGTAAGCCGCCGACAGAATGCCCTGGGCGTTTTCAAAACCGGCAGGCTTAAGCACCGAGCCGACGGAAGCGCCGACATTGCTCTGGAAGTACATCGGCTTCCAGCCGAGCTCGGCAACCTTCTTGATGCTCTGGGCGGAGAATTTCGGCGTGGTCATGCTGAAATACACGTCGGCGCCCGTGGATTTCAGCTTGACGATGTGGGATTCGATGGTCGGCTCGGAAACTTCGTAGCTTTCTTCGGCCACGATCATCGACGATGCCTTGGCGCCGAGACCGTCCTTGAGGCCCTTCAGCAGATCCTTACCGAAGTCGTCGTTCTGATAGAGGATCGCGATCTTCGCGTCGGGCTTCTCCTTCAGGAGATACTTTGCGTAAATCCGGCCTTCGCTCTGGTATGGCGGCTGCCATCCCATCGTCCAGGGAAAATCCTTGGGCTCTCCGAACTTGGTGGCGCCGGTCGCCACGAACAGCTGCGGCACTTTCTTGGAGTTCAGGTATTTCTGGATCGCCGAGTTCGAGGGCGTTCCGAGCGGGCTGAAAATCAAAAGAACCTCGTCGCTCTCGACCAGCTTGCGCGCCTGTTCGACGGCCTTCGGCGGGCTGTAGCCGTCGTCATAGGTGACGAAGTTGATCTTGCGGCCGTTGATGCCGCCCTGCTCGTTGATCATCTTGAAATAGGCGTCCTCGATCTTGCCGATCACGCCATAGGCGGAGGCAGGACCGCTGTACGGCATGATGTTGCCGACCTTGATCTCGGTATCAGAGGCGCCGGTGTCGTATTTCTTCTGGGCAAGCGCGCTGCCGCTCGTGGCAGCGAAAGCGACGACCGCCGTCGACAATGCGGCGATACGTAATTTTTGTCTCGAAAACATTATTTCTCCTCAGCTCTTCTTAAGTTTACCAATCAGTTGCTGCGTAACCACGGCGACCTGCCTGGCGCCGTGCGGCACCAGGAAGATCACCAGGAACAGAAGTACGCCGAACACCGCGCCGGACAATCCTTTCGAGATTCCCTCGGCGATGTTGGGCACGAAGATGATGAAGGCGGAACCGACGATCGATCCGGGCAACCAGCCGACGCCGCCGACCACCATGCCGAGGAACAGCGAGATCGCGAGCGTGATGGTGTAGCTGTCGGGCGCGACGAATTGCACCGCGATAGCACCCAGCGCGCCGGCGACGCCGGTGATGCCGGCGCTGACGCCGAACGCCAGCGTCTTGTACAGCGCGACGTCGATGCCCATCGCCGACGCCGCGATCTCATTGTCGCGGATCGCCATGAACGCGCGGCCGGAGCGCGATTTCAGCAGGTTGACGGAGAAGATGTAAATTGCGATCGATACCACGAGCGTGAAATAATAGAGCCACATGTCCTGCGACATCGGCAGGCCGAACGGCGCATCAGGCTTGGTCACGACCAGGCCCTGTACGCCGCCGGTCCAGGGTTCGAAAAACCCGAGCTTCAAAAGCTGCGGCATCGCGGTGGCCAGCGCGAAGGTCGCCAGCGCCAGATAGACCCCGCTCAAGCGCAGTGCCGGCTGTCCGAACAGGAACCCGAACGCAAAGCATACGACGCCGGCGATCGGCAGCGTCAGCGCGTAATTGATGTTGGCGTGTTCCATCAGGATCGCCGACGTATAGGCCCCGACCGCGTAGAACGCGCTCTGGCCAAGCGAGAACTGGCCGCTGCCGCCGGTCAGGATGTTCAGCGCCAGCACCGCGAGCGCATAGATCAAGAGCATCGTCATCTGGAAGATGATGAAATTCTTCACGAACAGCGGCACCACGATCAGCAGCGCCAGCACGGCCAGCGACGTTCCATAACCGAGCGTCATTGCCTTCTTGGGAACGGCCTCGACGGCGGGGGCTTCGGTGACGACTTCCTGGATTGCGCTCATGATCAAACTCGCTTCACGATGGAGCGGCCAAACAGGCCAGCCGGTTTGACGACCAATACGACGATGATGAGTGCCAGCGCGATCGGCAGCTTCAGCTCGTTGCCGACACCGGGGATGTAGGTGCCGGCGAGGTTTTCGAAGATGCCGACCAGGAAGCCGCCGACCACGGCGCCGAACGGGCTGGTCAATCCGCCGAGCACCGCGGCGGCGAAGCCGTAGATCAGCACGCCGCCCATCATGTTCGGCTCCAGAAATACCACCGGCGCGATCAGCATGCCGGCAATGGAGCCGATGGCGGCCGCCATGCCCCAGCCGAGCGCGATCATCCAGCTGGTGTTGATGCCGACCAACCGGGCCGATTCAGGCAGCGACGCGGCGGCGCGCATCGCCAGGCCGATCCGCGTGAAGCGGAAAAAGAAGAACAACAGCAGCAGCAAGATCAGCGTTACGCCGATCATGCCGGCCTGATGGGTCGAGATCAGCTGGCTGCCGAGGAACGGCGAAGACCCGAACGGCGTCGGGAACTGCTTGATGGTGAAGTCCCAGATCAGGCCGGCGCAACTGTTGATGATCGCAAACAAGGCGATGAAGCCGGCGACGTTGGTCAGGATCGGCGCCTTCGCCAGCGGCTTGAACAACAGCCGCTCGATGAGGATGCCGCCGGCAAAGGAGAACACCACGGTGAGCAGGAATGCGCCCCAGTAGGGCACGCCCCATTGCATCAGCTGCCAGGCGGTGAAGGTCGAAAACATCGCCATCTCGCCCTGGGCGAAATTGAGATGATCGATCGCCTGGTAGATCATGACGACGGCGAGCGCCATGCAGGCATAAATCGCACCGGTGGCGATGCCGGCCAGGACCTGGTTGGTAAAAAGCTCCATGGCCGCGCTCCCTCAATATCCCAGGTAGGATTTACGGACGTCTTCGTTGTTGGCGATTTCGCCGGCGTTGCCCGACATCACGATGCGGCCGGTTTCGATGACGTAGGCCTGGTCGGCCAGCTCCAGCGCCAGTTGCGCGTTCTGCTCGACCACCAGGATGGTGACCTTGTCCTCGCGGTTGATCTTGCCGAGGATGCGGAACAGGTCGCGTACGATCAGCGGCGCCAGACCGAATGACGGTTCGTCCAGCAGCATCAGCCGCGGCCGCAGCATCAGGGCGCGGGCAACGGCGAGCATCTGCTGCTCGCCGCCCGAAAGCGTGCCGGCCTGCTGGGTATGCCGGGCCTTCAGCACCGGAAAATGATCGTACATCCGCTCGATGTCGGAAACGATCGCGTTCTTGTCCTTGCGGGTGATCGAGCCGAGCTGCAGATTTTCTTCTACCGTCATGGTGGTGAAGGTGCCGCGTCCTTGCGGCACATGCGCGATGCCGAGCCGCACGATATTCTCGGTCGAACGGCCCGACAGCGGCGCGCCGTCGAATTCGATCGCGCCGGTCGAGCGCACCATGTTGCAGATCGCGCGCAAGGTCGTGGTCTTGCCGGCGCCGTTGGCGCCGAGCAGCGTCGTCAGGCTGCCTTCGTTGAGCGAAAACTCCAGGCCATGCAGCGCCTGGACCTGGCCGTAATAGGCGCGCAGATCCTTTACGTTGAGCAGCGCCGTCATTGATCCTTGCTCCCCAGGTAGGCCTTGATGACGTCGGGGTCGGATTGCACCTGGGCCGGCGTGCCCTCGGCGAGCTTGCGGCCGAAATTGAGTGCGACCACATGGTCGGCGATCGACATTACGAGGCCCATGTGATGTTCGACCAGCAGGACCGTCATCTTGCGGTCGTCGCGAATCCGGCGGATCAGGTCGCCGAGCACATAGACTTCCTCATGGTTGAGGCCGCCTGCGGGTTCGTCGAGCAGCAGAATCTTCGGCTCGGCCGCCAGCGCGCGCGCCAGTTCGACGCGTTTCTGCGTGCCGAACGGCAGGCCCGAAACCGTGACATGCGCGACGTCTTCGAGGTCGAGATAGGCCAGGATCTCGTGAACGTGCTTGTTGAGCGCGGCTTCGCCGCGGCGAACCCAGGGCAATCGCAGGGAGTCGCTGACGATGTCGCTGTTGCTGCGGGCATGGGTGCCGACGCGGACATTGTCGAGCACCGTCAGGTTGGCGAACAGGGCCACGTTCTGAAAGGTGCGGCCGATGCCGATTTCGGCGATCCGGTGCGGCGGCCGCGACAATATGCTGCGGCCTTCCATCAGGATGTCGCCGGCACTCGGCTGATAAAGCCGGCTCAGGCAGTTGAACAGCGTTGTCTTGCCGGCGCCGTTCGGTCCGATCAGGCCGAGGATCTGGCCCTTGTGCATGTCGAAGCTGACGCCGTTCAATGCGACGATGCCGCCGAACACGACGCTGACATCGCGAACCGCGAGCAGGGGGTCGACCGAAGTCGCGTTTCCCTGCGCGAGCTGTGCCTGCGTCATTTCGCTACACCCGTCCGTCGCGTTGCGCGGGAAAGGCCATGCGAATGGCTTCGCCGGTCAGAATGACACGGGTTATCTGATCCCCTCGACCACACGTGCAACTTTCCCTCCTGCCTTTGATTTTTTGTTTTCTTCTTTTTGTGATTGTGGCGCCATGCCGCCCAGTGCAGCCTCGATATTCCTTACCATCGCGACGAGGCGAGGTCCAATGTCGCTGCGCAGTCGATCTTCCGTAAAGCGGAATGCAGGCGCGCCACAATTGAAAGCGTAAGGCCCCGTTCCGTCGTTGAGCTTCAGTGCAACGCCGACGGCGGCGACATCGTTCTGCCACTCGCCTGCCGAAATCGCAAAGCCGTGTCGTGCCAGGGTTTCGCCGGAGCGTTCGATGCCCTCGCGCATGCGCGGCCAGCGACTGCCGTAATGTTCGCGAAGCTCGCGCAACAGCGCGGCGCGTTCGTCGTCGGGGAGGGCCCAGATATACGCTCTGCCCATCGCGGTGGTCGCGATCGGAATGCGTGAGCCGACGTCGAGCTGAACGCCCAATGTCAGTCCGTTGCGGCTCTGGCCGACGTAGATCATGCTGAGGCGGTCGCGGGCGCCGACCGCGACGGCGCCGCCGGTCTCGCGCATCACTTCCTCGCGGTACGCTTCGGACAAATGCCGAACGCCGAGGTTAGCAAGTGCGGCATACCCCAGCGACATTGCTGATGGCGCGAGCTGATACTTTTCGAAACGCGGAACAGGTGTAAGGTAGCCGAGCTTGGTCAAAGTATAGGTGAGCCGGGAAACGGTCGGCTTTGGCAAGTTGGTGCGGGCGGCGATCTCTTGGTTGCCAAGCAGCCCGTCATTGGGATGGAATGCGCGTAACACATCAAGGCCGCGGGCAAGCGCGACGACAAAGCTGCGATCAGTCGCCACTTTCTTGCCGGGACGTTTCATCGTTTGCTGCACGGACCTCGTTGACAAGGGACGTGCTTCAAAATAACCCTCCGTGTCAAGATGTGGAATTAAATTCCGCAGTGCGAAATACGGCGGAAAACGGGTATCCAGGGAGAGTTTCGTGAGCGAAGTGGTCAAGCTTGAACGTCGTGACGTCGTTGCCATCGTCACGGTCGACAGTCCGCCGGTAAACGCATTGAGCGCGGCCGTCCGCGGCGGCATCCTGGAATGCATGAAGACGGCGATCGCCGACGCGAGCGTGAAGGCGATCGTGCTGACCTGTGCCGGTCGTACCTTTATCGCCGGCGCCGACATCACCGAATTCGGCAAGCCGCCGAAGCCGCCGGGGCTGCACGAGGTGCTTGCCGAAATGGAGAACAGCCCGAAGCCGATCGTGGCCGCGATCCACGGCACCGCGCTCGGCGGCGGTCTCGAAGTCGCGCTGGCCTGTCACTTCCGCGTCGCGACCAAGGATGCCCGGCTCGGCCTGCCCGAGGTGAAGCTCGGCCTGCTGCCGGGCGCCGGCGGCACGCAACGCCTGCCCCGCGCGGTCGGTCCCGAATTGGCGGTCAAGATGATCGTCGGCGGTGATCCGATCGGCGCTCCGGAAGCGCTCAAGAACGGCCTGATCGAGGAAATCGTCGAAAGCCCGGCCGCCGGCGGCGAGGCGTTCGCGCGCAAGGTGCTGGCCGAGAAGCGCCCGCTGCGGAAGCTGCGCGACGACGACAGCAAGCTCGCCGCCGCCAAGGCCGATCGCTCGATCTTCACCAGCGCGGTTGCCGCGATGACCAAGAAGGCCCGCGGGCTGGAGGCGCCGTTCGCGGCCGCCGACGCCGTCGGCGCCGCCATCGACCTGCCGTTCGACGAAGGGTTGAAGAAGGAACGCGAAGGTTTCCTCAAGCTGGTCGCGAGCGACCAGTCGAAGGCCCAGCGTTACGCCTTCTTCAGCGAGCGCGAGGCCGCCAAGGTCGCCGGTGTTCCCGAGGGCACCAAGCCGCGCAATGTGGAGCGGGTCGCCATCATCGGCGCCGGCACCATGGGCGGCGGCATCGCGATGTCGTTTGCCAATGCCGGTATTCCCGTGACGCTGATCGAAACCGGCGAGGAGCAGCTCAAGCGCGGCATGGGCGTGATGCAGAAGAATTACGAAGCCACCGCGGCCCGCGGCGGCATTCCGGCGGACGCGCCCGCCAAGCGCATGGGGCTGATCAACGGCGTCGTCGGGCTGGAGAACGTCAAGGACGCTGACCTGATCATCGAGGCGGTGTTCGAGACCATGGCGATCAAGAAAGAGGTGTTCACGGCGCTGGACAAATACGCCAAGCCCGGCGCGGTGCTTGCCTCCAACACCTCGTACCTCAACATCGACGAAATCGCGAAGGTGACAAAACGTCCGCAGGACGTGCTGGGCATGCACTTCTTCAGTCCGGCCAATGTCATGAAGCTGTGCGAGATCGTCCGTGCGGAGAAGACCGCGCCGGACGCGCTGACTACCGCGGTCGCGGTGGCGCGCAAGATCGCAAAGGTGCCGGCGGTGGTCGGTGTCTGCGACGGCTTCGTCGGCAACCGGATGCTGGCGCAGCGCGGCAAGCAGGCCGAGAAGCTGTTGTTCGAAGGTGCGCTGCCCCAACAGGTCGATGCCGTCGTGACGAAGTTCGGCATGCCGATGGGACCGTTTGCGATGGGCGATCTCGCCGGCCTCGATATCGGCTGGCGCTCACGCAAGGATCGCGGCATCAAGTCGGAAATCGCCGACGCGCTGTGCGAAGCCGGACGCTTCGGCCAGAAGACCGGCAAGGGCTACTACAAATATGAGGCGGGCTCGCGCGCGCCGATGCCCGATCCGGAAGTCGAGAAGCTGATCGACGAGACCTTGCAGCGGCTCGGGCGCAAGCGGCGGGCGGTTTCGGACGACGAAATCCTCGAGCGCATGATGTATCCGATGATCAACGAGGGCGCGCGGATACTGGAAGAGAAGATCGCGGCGCGTCCGAGCGATATCGACGTGATCTGGCTCTATGGGTATGGCTGGCCGATCTATCGCGGTGGCCCGATGTTCTATGCCGATCAGGTCGGCCTCAAGCACATCGCCGACCGGTTGTCGTTCTACGCCAAGGAGACCGACGACCCGAGCTTGGAGCCCGCGCCGCTGCTCAAGCGCCTCGCCGCCGAAGGCAAGACGTTCGCGTCACTGGCGCAGACCGCGAAAGCGGCCTGATGGTCTGCGCTTTGCGCTGTACGGCGTTGCTACCAGCTCCCCTCCCCCTTGCGGGGAGGGGTCGGGCCCTCCCCCGCAAGGGGGGAGGGAATGGTGGCGTGGTGCTCGCGTCGGAACCAAAAGAAACACACCATCGATGACCCATCCCGGCGAGAAATTCTATCCGGAAGGCGTCCGCTGGGACGACGCGATCGCGCGGGGTACGCTGCCCGATCTGCTGTCGAAGGCTGCGGCTGAATACGGCGCGCGGCCGGCGATCGAATTCCGCGACCGGCCGATCGGCTATGCCGAGCTGGAGGCGATGGCGGAAACGGCGGCAGCGGCCTTCCTGCGCGCCGGCTATGGCGAAGGCAGCACGGTGGCGCTGTTTCTCGGCAACACGCCCGACCATCCCGTCAACTTCTTCGGCGCGTTGAAGGCCGGCGCCCGCATCGTGCATCTGTCGCCGCTCGACGGCGAGATCGCGCTGTCGCACAAGCTCTCGGATTCCGGCGCGCGGGTGCTGGTGACTTCCAACCTGTCGGCGCTGCTGCCGACCGCGCTGAAATTCCTCGACGAGGGACTGCTCGACCGCCTGGTCGTGTGCGAGGACGACCGCTGGGGCGAAGTCGGCACCAAGCAGGCGCCGCTTCCGGACAACTCCGCCGTCATTACTTTCAAGCAGTTCGTCGACGGCGCGACCAAGCCTGCGCAATGGCCGGCCATCGATGCCGACGACGTGGCGCTGTTGCAATATACCGGCGGCACCACGGGGCTGCCGAAGGGCGCGATGCTGAGCCACAGCAACCTGACCTCGGCGGTATCGATCTACGATATCTGGGGCAAGAAGGCGCGTGCCGAGCGCAGCGTCGCCGATCGCGTGATTTGTGTGCTGCCGCTGTTTCATATCTATGCGCTCACGGTGGTGCTGCTGTCCTGCCTGGAGCGCGGCACGTTGATCTCGCTGCATCAGCGTTTCGACGTCGAGGCCGTGATGCGCGACATCGAGGTCAAGCGCGCCACCGCGTTTCCCGGCGTGCCCACGATGTGGATCGCGATCGCGGCACTGCCCGATCTGGAAAGCCGCGATTTGTCGTCGCTGGTGAGCTGCGGCTCCGGCGGCGCGCCGCTGCCGGTCGAGGTGGCGCGGATATTCGAGCGCAAGGTCAAGATGAAGCTCAAGAGCGGCTGGGGCATGACCGAGACCTGCTCGCCCGGCACCGGCCACCCCGCCGATGGCCCGGACAAGCCGGGCTCGATCGGGCTGATGCTGCCGGGCATCGAGATGGACGTGGTCTCGCTGACGGATCCGACCCGGTTGATGTCGGTCGGCGAGGTCGGCGAAATCCGCATCCGCGGTCCGAATGTCACCAAAGGTTACTGGAACAAGCCGAAGGAAACCGCCGAGGCCTTTGTCGACGACCGCTTCCTGACCGGCGACATCGGCTACATGGACGCCGACGGCTATTTCTATCTGGTCGACCGCAAGAAGGACATGATCATCTCCGGCGGCTTCAACGTCTATCCGCAGATGATCGAGCAGGCGATCTACACCCACCCTTCCGTGCACGAGGTGATCGTGATCGGAATTCCCGACGATTACCGCGGCGAGGCGGCCAAGGCGTTTGTCAAACTGCGCCCCGGAGCCAGGCAGTTCACCCTGGAAGAACTCAAGGCCTTCCTGACGGGTAAGCTCGGCAAGCACGAAATTCCGGCGGCGCTGGAATTCGTCGACGAGCTGCCGCGCACCTCCGTCGGCAAGTTGTCGCGCCACGAGCTGCGTCAGCAGCAACCCTCACCGCAGACTGCCGAATCCAAACAACAACCCGCTAAACAACAACTTGCAACAGGAGGTCGCTCATGACCGACGCCGTCATCGTTTCCACCGCCCGCACTCCCATCGGCAAGGCCTATCGCGGCGCGCTCAACGCCACCGAAGGCGCGACCCTGCTTGGTCACGCGATCGGCGAGGCGGTGGCGCGCGCCAAGGTCGACCCGAAGGAAGTCGAGGACGTCGTGATGGGCGCGGCGCTGCAGCAGGGCTCGACCGGCGGCAACATCGCCCGCAAGGCGCTGCTCCGCGCCGGGCTTCCCGTCACCGTCGGCGGCACCACGATCGACCGGCAATGCGCCTCGGGCCTGCAGGCGATCGCGCTCGCGGCGCGCTCGGTGATCTTCGACGGCGTCGAGATCGCGGTCGGCGGCGGCGGCGAGTCGATCAGCCTGGTGCAGAACGACCACGCCAATAAATTCCACACCCAGGATCCCGCGCTCCTGAAGATCAAGGGCGAGGTCTACATGCCGATGATCGACACCGCCGAAGTGGTGGCGAAGCGCTACGGCATCTCGCGCGAACGCCAGGACGAATATTCGCTGGAGAGCCAGCGCCGCACCGCGGCCGCGCAACAGGGCGGCAAGTTCAACGACGAGCTCGCGCCGATCACCACCAAGATGGGCGTCGCCGACAAGGCCACCGGCGAGATTTCGTTCAAGGACGTCACGCTGTCGAAGGATGAGGGCCCGCGCCCCGACACTTCGGCCGAGGGCCTCGCCGGCCTCAAGCCGGTGCGCGGCGAAGGTTTCACCATCACCGCCGGCAACGCCAGCCAGCTCTCGGACGGCGCCAGCGCCTCGGTGATCATGAGCGACAAGGAAGCCTCCAAGCGCGGCCTGAAGCCGCTCGGCATCTTCCGCGGCTTTGTCGCCGCCGGCTGCGAGCCCGATGAAATGGGCATCGGCCCGGTGTTCGCGGTGCCGCGGCTGTTGAAGCGCCACGGCCTCAAGATCGACGACATCGACCTCTGGGAATTGAACGAGGCTTTCGCGGTGCAGGTGTTGTATTGCCGCGACAAGCTCGGCATCGATCCGGAGAAGATCAATGTCGACGGCGGCGCGATCTCGGTCGGCCATCCCTACGGCATGTCGGGCGCACGCCTCACCGGTCACGCGCTGATCGAGGGCCGTCGCCGCAAGGCGAAATACGCCGTCGTGACCATGTGCGTCGGCGGCGGCATGGGCGCTGCCGGACTGTTCGAGGTGTTGCAGTAAACGCACACTCTGCGTCGTTCCGGGCAGACGCGCAGCGGCTGATCCGGAATCTCGAGCTTGTAATGACGATGATGAGATTCCGGGTTCGCGTCTGTGACGCGCCCCGGAATGACAAACGAGACCGGCGCCGCGAAAAGTGCCGCTTCAATTCACAAGAGGAGGATCCGATGGATCTCAGCTTCAGCAAGGAAGAGGTGGCGTTTCGCGACGAGGTGCGGGCCTTCTTCAGGGATCACGTGCCCCCGGCCACGCGGCAGAAACTCCAGGAAGGCCGTCATCTCGGCAAGGACGAGATGGTCACCTGGTGGCGTATCCTCAACAAGAAGGGGTGGGGCGTCTCGCATTGGCCGAAGGAATATGGCGGCACCGGCTGGAGTTCGGTGCAGCACTACATCTTCAACGAGGAGCTGCAGATGGCGCCGGCGCCGGCGCCGCTCGCCTTCGGCGTCAGCATGGTCGGCCCCGTCATCTACACCTTCGGCAACGAGGCGCAGAAGAAGCAATATCTGCCGCGCATCGCCAACGTCGACGACTGGTGGTGCCAGGGCTTCTCCGAGCCGGGGTCGGGCTCCGATCTCGCCTCGCTCAAGACCAAGGCCGAGCGCAGGGGCGACAAGTACATCATCAACGGCCAGAAGACCTGGACCACGCTGGCGCAACACGCCGACATGATCTTCTGCCTGTGTCGCACCGATAGCTCGGCCAAGAAGCAGATGGGCATCTCCTTCATCGTGTTCGACATGAAGTCGAAGGGCGTCACCGTGCGGCCGATCCAGACCATCGACGGCGGTCATGAGGTCAACGAAGTGTTCTTCGACGACGTCGAGGTGCCGGTCGAGAATCTGATCGGCGAGGAGAACAAGGGCTGGGACTACGCCAAATTCCTGCTCGGCAACGAGCGTACCGGCATCGCCCGGGTCGGCGTGTCCAAGGAGCGGATTCGCCGCATCAAGGACCTCGCCTCCAAGGTCGAATCCGGCGGCAAGCCGGTGATGCAGGACCAGGGCTTCCGCGAGAAACTCGCCGCGGTCGAGATCGAGCTGAAGGCGCTCGAATTGACCCAGCTGCGCGTCGTCGCCGACGAGGGCAAGCACGGCAAGGGCAAGCCGAATCCTGCATCCTCGGTGCTCAAGATCAAGGGCTCGGAGATCCAGCAGGCCACCACCGAACTCCTGATGGAAGTGATCGGCCCGTTCGCGGCACCCTTCGACGAGCACGGCGACGACGGCAGCAACGAGGCGATGGACTGGACCGCGCAGATCGCGCCGAGCTATTTCAACAACCGCAAGGTCTCGATCTACGGCGGCTCCAACGAGATCCAGCGCAACATCATCACCAAGGCGGTGTTGGGGTTGTGATTTTTCCTCCCTCGCCCCGTTCTCGCAGGGGCGCGGTGAGGGGCAACACTTGGTCGTCATTCCGGGCTCGCGCTGCGCGCATCCCGGAATGACGAAATTAAATAGGTCCGGGTACGAGGAAAGTTGGAAAAATGGATTTTGATTTGTCCGAGGAGCAGCGGCTTCTCAAGGAAAGCGTCGATGGGCTGCTGACCGATGCCTACGATTTCGACCAGCGCAAGAAATACATGGCGGAGAAGGGCGGCTGGAGCAAAGCGCTCTGGGGCAAGCTTGCCGAGCAGGGCTTGCTCGGGCTGCCGTTCTCCGAGGATGACGGCGGCTTCGGCGCCGGCGGCGTCGAGACCATGATCGTGATGGAGGCGCTCGGCAAGGCGCTGATGCTCGAGCCGTATCTGGCGACCGTCGTCATCGGCGGCGGCTTCCTGCGCCGCGGCGGCTCGGCCGAGCAGAAAGCCGCGCACATTCCCGGCATCATCGACGGCAGCAAGACCTTTGCCTTTGCGCAGCTCGAGAAGAACTCGCGCTACGACCTGCAGGACGTCTCGACCACCGCCAAGAAAAAGGGGGCGGGTTGGGTTATCGACGGCGAGAAGTTCGTCGTCCTCAACGGCGAGTCCGCCGATACGCTGATTGTGACCGCGCGCACCAAGGGCGGCCAGCGCGACCGCGACGGCATCGGCGTATTCCTGGTGCCCGCCGACGCCAAGGGCATCGCCAAGAAAAGCTATCCGACCCAGGACGGGCTGCACGCCGCCGATATCACGCTGACCGGCGTCGAGGTCGGCGCCGATGCCGTGATCGGCGATCCCGAGAACGGCCTGCCGCTGATCGAGCGCGTGGTCGACGACGCGCGCACCGCGCTCTGCGCCGAGGCCGTCGGTGCGATGGACGAATCGCTCAAGAGCACGGTCGAATACCTGAAAACGCGAAAACAGTTCGGTGTCCCGATCGGCAGCTTCCAGACGTTGCAGCACCGTGCCGCCGACATGTTCGTCGCGGTCGAGCAGGCCCGCAGCATGTCGATGTTTGCCACCATGGCCTCGGACTTCGAAGACGCCAGGGAGCGCGCCGCGGCGATCGCGGCGGCCAAAGTGCAGATCGGCAAATCCGCGAAGTTCGTCGGCCAGCAGTCGATCCAGCTCCACGGCGGCATCGGCATGACGCAGGAAGCCAAGATCGGCCACTACTTCAAGCGGCTCACCATGATCGAGAACACCTTCGGCGACACCGACTACCACCTGCGCCGCGTCACCGAGAGCGGTGGGCTGGTTTAGAACCTGACGCCGTCATTGCCGGGCTTGACCCGGCAATCCATGCTTTTGAGAAGATGGATGCGCCGGGCGTCCTTCAGGCGGCTATGCCCGCGCATGACGGGTCTTTGAGTTCATTTCGTAGCCCGGATGAGCGCAGCGATATCCGGGACAACAGGTGATGCCGCCCCGGATGTCGCTTCGCTCATCCGGGCTACGTCAAGGAAGGAACACAATGAAAAACACCCGTTCGATTTCACCGGCAAGGTCGCCGTCATTGCCGGGCAATCCGTCCTTTTGAGAAGGTGGATGCGCCGGGCGTCCTTCAGACGGCTATGCCCGCGCATGACGGGTCTTTGAGTCCAGTTTCGTAGCCCGGATGAGCGCAGCGATATCCGGGACAACAGGTGATGCCGCCCCGGATGTCGCTTCGCTCATCCGGGCTACGTCAAGGAAGGAAACAACAATGAAAAACACCCCGTTCGATCTCACCGGCAAGGTTGCCGTCATTGCCGGGCAATCCGTCCTTTTGAGAAGATGGATGCGCCGGCCGTCCTTCAGACGGCTATGCCCGCGCATGACGGGTCTTTGAGTTCAGTTTCGTAGCCCGGATGAGCGTAGCGATATCCGGGACAACAGGTGATGCCGCCCCGGATGTCGCTTCGCTCGTCCGGGCTACGTCAAGGAAGGAAACAACAATGAAAAACACCCGTTCGATTTCACCGGCAAGGTCGCCGTCATTGCCGGGCAATCCGTCCTTTTGAGAAGGTGGATGCGCCGGCCGTCCTTCAGACGGCTATGCCCGCGCATGACGGGCCTTTGAGTTCAGTTTCGTAGCCCGGATGAGCGTAGCGAGATCCGGGACAACAGGTGATGCCGCCCCGGATGTCGCTTCGCTCATCCGGGCTACGTCAAGGAAGGAACAACAATGAAAAACACCCCGTTCGATCTCACCGGCAAGGTTGCCGTCATCACCGGCTCGAGCCGCGGCATCGGCCGCTCCTCGGCCGAACTGATGGCGAAGCTCGGCGCCAAGGTGGTGATTTCCAGCCGCAAGGCCGACGCCTGCGAGGAAGTCGCCGCCGGCATCAAGAAGGCGGGCGGCGACGCCCATGTCATTCCCTGCAACATTTCGCGGCGCGAGGAAGTCGAGGCGCTGGTTTCGGGCGCGACCGGGCATTACGGCAAGATCGATATTCTCGTCTGCAACGCCGCGGTCAATCCGTATTACGGCCCGTTGCTCGACATCAAGGACGAGGCCTTCGACAAGATCATGGGCTCCAACGTCAAGAGCAATATCTGGCTGTGTTCGCTGGCAATCCCGCAGATGGCCGAGCGTGGCACCGGTTCGGTCGTCATCATCTCTTCGATCGGCGGCTTGCGCGGCTCGACCGTGATCGGCGCCTACGGGATTTCCAAGGCGGCCGATTTCGCGCTGTGCCGCAGCCTCGCCGGTGAATGGGGCCCGAAGGGCGTGCGCGTCAATTGCGTTGCGCCCGGCCTGGTCAAGACCGATTTCGCCCGCGCGCTCTGGGAAGACGAAGAGCGCCTGAAGCGCCGCTGCGCCACCACGCCGCTGCGCCGGATCGGCGAGCCCGACGAAATCGCCGGCGCGGTCGCCTATCTCGGCTCCGACGCCTCGACCTTCATGACCGGCCAGACCATCGTCGTCGACGGCGGCGTCACCACCGCGTCGGTGTAGCTTCCTTTGCCCCTCTCCCTTGCGGGGAGGGGTTAGGGGTGGGTAGCCGCTCGCACAGAGATCGAGACGTTCGCACCCGATCGAATCCAAACCGGATTGAAGAATTTTGTGAATCTGTAGGCGACTCGGTCGCGAAGGCCGTGCCTGTTGACCCCCGCCCCCAACCCCTCCCCGCAAGGGGGAGGGGAGCGCGCCGATATTGACGAACCCAGCCCGATCCGCTTGCCTTGCGACAAACCTCCCGGGAAGCAACGCCAAGAACCAAGCCAGGAATAACCTCCATGTCCTATGTGCTGGCCATCGATCAGGGCACCACATCCTCGCGCGCCATCGTGTTTCGCGACGACATCTCGATCGCCGCATCGGCGCAGGCCGAATTCCCGCAATATTTTCCGGCCTCGGGCTGGGTCGAGCACGAGCCGGAGGACATCTGGAGCTCCACCGTCGCGACCTGCCGCGAGGCGCTGGACAAGGCCGGCGTCGCCGCCAAGGACATCGCCGCCATCGGCATCACCAACCAGCGCGAGACCACCGTGGTGTGGGACCGTGCCACCGGCACCGCCATTCACCGCGCCATCGTCTGGCAGGACCGCCGCACCGCGGATACCTGCGCCAGATTGAAAAGCGAGGGCCACGAACCCGCGATCTCGGCCAGGACCGGCCTGATCATCGATCCCTATTTCTCCGGCACCAAAGTGGCATGGATCCTCGATCACGTGCCCGGCGCGCGTGCGCGAGCCGAGCGCGGCGAATTATTATTCGGCACCGTCGATTGCTACCTGTTGTGGCGGCTGACCGGCGGCAAGGTGCATGCGACCGACGCCACCAACGCCTCGCGCACGCTGCTGTTCAACATCCACAGCGGGCAATGGGACGACGAACTGCTGAACATCCTGCGCGTGCCGCGCTCGATGCTCCCCGAGGTAAAGGACTCCTCGGCGAAATTCGGCGACAGCATGCCCGAATTGTTCGGCGGCGCCATCGCGATCTCCGGCATCGCCGGCGACCAGCAGGCCGCGACCATCGGCCAGGCCTGCTTCACGCCC
Organism: uncultured Alphaproteobacteria bacterium; assembly: GCA_963756215.1. GTDB lineage: Bacteria > Pseudomonadota > Alphaproteobacteria > Rhizobiales > Xanthobacteraceae > Bradyrhizobium. The sequence continues at coordinate 327,997 of CAVWMY010000014.1, forward strand.
GGCATGATCAAGTCGACCTACGGCACCGGCTGCTTTGCGCTGCTCAACACCGGCGCGACGCCGGTCAACTCGAACAACAAGCTTTTGACGACCATCGCGTATCAGCTTGACGGCAAGCGAACCTACGCGCTGGAGGGCTCGATCTTCGTCGCCGGCTCCGCCGTGCAGTGGCTGCGCGACGGGCTTGGCCTCATCAAGCAGGCCGGCGAGACCGGTCCGCTCGCCGACCAGTCCGATCCCATGCAGAGCGTTTATCTCGTGCCCGCCTTCGTCGGCCTGGGCGCGCCCTACTGGAATCCGCGGGTGCGCGGCGCGCTGTTCGGCCTGACCCGCAACACCGGTCCCGCCGAGCTCGCGCATGCCGTGCTCGAAAGCGTCTGTTATCAGACGTTTGACCTGTGGGCCGCGATGCGCGCCGACTGGCCGGAAGCCGCCGCCGCCAATATCGTGCTCCGCGTCGACGGCGGCATGACTGCCTCCGACTGGACCATGCAACGCCTCGCCGATCTGCTCGACGCTCCCGTCGACCGCCCGATGATCCAGGAGACCACCGCGCTAGGCGCTGCCTACCTCGCCGGCCTTGCCGCCGGCGTCTATCCCGAGCCGGCCAAATTCGCCGACAACTGGCGGTTGGAGCACCGCTTCAAGCCGGCGATGAGCGCTGCCACGCGCGAACGGAAATTGAAAGGCTGGGCGCGGGCGGTGAAGGGCGTGCTGGCGAGCGACGAGGGGGAGTAAAGTGGATGATCTTGCCCGACGGCTACTCCGATGTTTCCGCCGGCAAGGCCGCTGCCGTCGTCACACATTTGGAGATGACCGAACGCCCGGTGCTCGCTCACGATCCTCTGGGCGCGTGGACCCTCCGCAAAGCTGAAACGCCCGATCTCGACTGGTTTCGCGACCTCTTTCGCCGCATCGGCGAGGAATGGCTGTGGCGCTCGCGGTTGCAAATGCCCGACGCCGAATTGGCCGCGATCATTCGATCACCGCAAGTCGAAGTGTATGCGCTAGTGCATAACGGCCGCGACGAAGGCCTGCTTGAGCTTGATTTCAGTATCCCAGGACAATGCGAGCTGGTTTTCTTCGGTGTGACCGCAAGCCTGATCGGCAGCGGAGCTAGTCGCTGGCTGATGAACCGCGCGCTGGAACTGGCGTGGTCACGGCCGGTGGCGCGCGTCTGGCTACACACTTGCACGTTCGATCATCCGGCGGCGCTGCCTTTTTATCAGCGATCGGGCTTCCGTCCGTTCCGGCGGCAGGTCGAGGTGGTGAACGATCCCAGGCTTGACGGCACAGCGCCGCGAAACGCTGCAAGGCATATTCCGATCATCGAGTGAGTGTAGGGCGTGGTGGCGAGGCATGAATAGAAGGGTCGAGAGCCCCTCCTTCGTCATTCCGGGACGCGCTACTTGGCGCGGGCCTTGATGTGCAATTGCACATCAGAGAATCCATAACCCCTGTGCCGGGTTTGAATGCCAAGCGCGATTGCTTGCTGTTGGTAAAGACGCTATCGCCCTCCCGCACTGATTTGCCCGACGGGTTGTTTTTCGCTTCCCCTGTCCACCCCTCCCGCGAAAAATTTCCTGCTTCCGTTTTGACCCAAATCATCGGCTTATCTCCCGCCATCCCGTCCCACCAGAGGGGCGTTTCGCGATCGTCACGAACGTTGGTGCGGGATACGATGGACGCATCGGCACCTTTGACGAACGGTGCTGATGCGGACGGCGAAGCCGTGTGGTCCTGACGCCCCGACGCTGGCGTTTAAGTCCTCGAGAAGCAAGCTTCTCGGGGGCGATGGTGGCAAGAAAGCCCGGTCACCAGGGAGAGCGCGTTATAAGCCGTAAAACCATTGTGCAGGGAATGCCGGGTCGCTTCCGGCGTACCTGTGGTGACTACCGTGTGCCTACTACCTTCTGCACACGGGCCGCGGGTGCGACGAGCACCCGGCATTCCCTGCGCCCTCTATCTTGGAGGGTCGCCTGCGCCCTCATTGTTGAGGGACAGCGTTCAGGCAAAACTCGGGCACTTCGTGTTGCGGGAAAGAGAAACCGTATCTACCGTCATTCCGGAAGCCGCATAGCGGCTGTCCGGAATCTATAATCACTGTGTTGCTGCTCATGACCGGAAGTCGCCGCAGGGGATATGGATTCCCCGATGTGCAATTGCACATCAGGGTTCGCGCAAGAGCGCGCCCCGGAAGGACGGGTCGAGGGCTCGCTTCTCACCGAGAGCGACCGTAGCCCGCATGAGCAAAGCGATATGCGGGACAGTTTTCCCGGATGTCGCTTCGCCCATCCGGGCTACGGGACGGTACTTGCTGTTTGAATATTGAATTAAGATTGGAAAACAAGTCGTTCCCCAACGCGCAATTGCCTATTGTCGACGTCTCCCGGTATGATCCGGGTCGAGGTAGCTTATTTGCTCCAGTGGAATGGTCGGGAGGTCGTCTTGCGCCAATTCCGTTCTTTGGCAAACGCATCGCCGGTCGCGTGAGAATTGCACATGCCTGAGAGCAATCTTGCCACCAGCCTCTCGTCGATACCAAGCTCCGCCGGAGGATTGGCCCGGCTCGCATGTGATCGATTGCGCGATACGGGAATAGACCCCGCACCGGTCATGGCGAGCGCGGGTTTAACAGCCGAGGAAATGCAGGATAGCAAGCGGCGCCTCGACACCAGAGCTCAGGTCAGGGTGCTCGAACTCGCCGCCAAAGAACTGCAGGACGATTGCTTCGGATTTCACTTGGCCCGGGATTTTGAATTGGGCCAGATCGGCCTCGTATACTACGTTATGGCGTCATCGGAGCATCTGATAGATGCGGTGCGAAATGCGGCGCGTTATTGCGCGATCAACGACGAAGGGGTGCAGCTGCGCGTTTCTTTGGAACGTACGTTCACCATCGGGCTCGAATATCTGAGCATCGATCGCCTCTCCGATCGCCACCACATGGAATTCTGGGTCGTGGCCCTGATTCGTATCTGCCGAACCCTGACCAGCGGGAGACTTGCCCCGCAGCAGATCAAGCTGAAACATTTCAGGGCGGACACGCCCCCGGATATCCGGTCCTTCCTCGGCTGCGACATCGACTTTGGCGCGGATAGCGACGAGGTTGTGTTTGCCGCGCCGATCGGCGAGTTGCCGGTGGTCGGAGCCGATGTCCATCTTAACAAGCTGCTGCTGCAATATGCCGATGAAGCCCTCAGCAACCGGGCGTCGCGTCGGGCCAGCACCCGATCTCACGTTGAAGATCAGATCACGCAATTGCTTCCGCATGGCAAAGCCAACGTGACGGAGATCGCCCGCCGCCTCGGCATGAGCAGGCGAACGCTTGCACGCGCTCTGTCCGCCGAGGGCGCCGCGTTCTCGGGCGTGCTTGGGACCGCGCGGCAGGAGCTTGCCAAACACTACCTGCGGGAAATGGACCTTCCGATTTCCAAGATCGCGTGGCTGTTGGGGTACAGCGAGATCAGCTCCTTCACCAATGCGTTCACCCGGTGGACGGGACAGACGCCCAGGGCGTTTCGCAATTCGAAAGATCCCCGCTGAGATTTCGCCGCTGGCACAAAATCCCAGCTTATTGGCGCACGATAACAAGACGGCTTGGCGGCATTTCGCTACAGCAGCGCGCCATGCAAATCAACGATGCCGACGATAGCGCCGAGCGCACCTCTTGCACGAAAGGGCCACGGGACTCGAAGCCACGGTTAGGCTTCATGAGCCGGGAGGACCTGCTGTTCTTGTTTTCAGTTGTCTCATTTTTCGCGCTTTTGGCGGCGGCGATCGGGATAATCTTCGGAACATAGTCGCGAAGCATGAGCGGGCGCTCGCGCGCCGATCGGCGATACGAAGTTACGTCGGCTGTTTGAAATTTGGAGCGAGACTTCTTCTTCCCTTCTCCCCCTTGCGGGAGAAGGTGACGCGCACGCAGTGCGTGCCGGATGAGGGGTAGCGACACAACGAGAGGCCGCGACCTCTCATTCTTCTCGCCAACGCGTCGCATCAGTGACCCACCCTCTCCCACAAGGGGAGAGAGCGAAGAAAGTGCGAGCGCGATTCTACCCCCTCGCGGATTTCTTCCGGTACGCCAGATGCACCGCGCAGTTGCAGCCCGGCGGGTGCGAGGCGACATCGTTGGCCGGGGCGGCGGTCGCCGGCGGCTGCGTCGGCATCGCCTCTTGCACCGCGCGGTCCTGCGCCTGGCGATCCTGTGCCGGGATATAGTTCAATACCGGCGCCAGCCAGCGCTCGGTCTCGGCCACCGTCATGCCCTTGCGCGCGGCGTAGTCCTCGACCTGGTCGCGCTCGATCTTGCCGACGCCGAAATAGGCGCTTTGGGGGTGGCTGAAATAAAGTCCCGAAACCGACGAGCCCGGCCACATCGCATAGCTCTCGGTCAGCTTCACGCCGGCGGTGTTCTCGGCATCGAGGAGCGCGAACAGCGTCTTCTTCTCGGTGTGATCGGGCTGCGCGGGATAGCCCGGCGCCGGGCGGATGCCGGCATACTGCTCCAGGATCAGCTCGTCCGGCGCGAGTTTTTCGTCCGGCGCATAGCCCCAGAATTCGCGGCGCACGCGCGCGTGCATCCGCTCGGCAAAGGCTTCGGCCAGGCGATCGGCCAGCGCCTTGCACAGGATGGAGGAGTAATCGTCATTGGCGTTCTTGAAGCGGTCGGCGATGACGTCCTCGCCGATCCCCGCGGTGACCACGAAGGCGCCGATATAATCCGGCACCCCGGAGGTAGCGGGCGCGATGAAGTCCGACAGCGCCGAGTTGAAGCGGCCTTCGCGCTTCTCCAGCTGCTGGCGCAGGGTGTGGAAGGTCGCGATCCTTTGCTTGCGCGTATCGTCGGCGTAAACCGCGATATCGTCGCCGTCGGCGTTGGCCGGCCAGAAACCGACCGTCGCCTTCGCCGTGAACCATTTCTCCTTGACGATCAGCTCGAGCATCTTGCGGGCGTCGTCATAGAGCGAGCGCGCGACCTCGCCGACCTTGGGGTCGTCGAGAATCGCCGGGAAGCGGCCGCTCAATTCCCAGGTCTGGAAGAACGGGGTCCAGTCGATGTACTCGGCCAATTCGGCGAGGTCGTAATCGGCAAAACTCCGGATGCCGAGGAAAGCCGGCTGCTTCGGCGGCGTGGTCACGAAATCGAGCTTCGTCGCGTTGGCGCGGGCGTCAATCAGCTTCAGGCGCTTCTTGTCGGCCTGGGCGCGGAAATGCGCCGCGGAGATCTTGGCGTAATCGGCGCGCACCTCGGCGGCGTAGGCCTCGCGCTTCTCGGGCGACAGCAGCGAGGAAGCGACGCCGACCGCGCGGCTGGCGTCGTTGACGTGCACCACGGGGCCGCCGCGATAGTTCGGGTCGATCTTCACGGCGGTATGCACGCGGCTGGTGGTGGCGCCGCCGATCAGCAGCGGCACGGTCATGCCCTGGCGTTCCAGTTCGCCGGCGAGGAAGCTCATTTCGTCGAGCGAGGGCGTGATCAGGCCGGAGAGCCCGATGATGTCGGCGCCTTCGGCCTTGGCGGTCTCGATGATCTTCGAGGCCGGCACCATCACGCCGAGGTCGATCACCTCGAAATTATTACACTGCAGCACGATGCCGACGATGTTCTTGCCGATGTCGTGCACGTCGCCCTTGACGGTCGCGAGCACGATCTTGCCGGCGTTCTTGCGGCCGTCGCCGGCGATGCCGGCGGCCTGGTTGCGCGCCTTCTCCTCTTCCATGAACGGCATCAGATAGGCCACCGCCTGCTTCATCACCCGCGCCGACTTTACCACCTGCGGCAGGAACATCTTGCCGTCGCCGAACAGGTCGCCGACGATGTTCATGCCGGCCATCAACGGCCCCTCGATGACGTTGAGCGGACGCTCCACGGTCTGCCGGGCGGCTTCGGTATCGGCCTCGATGAATTCGGTGATGCCGTGCACCAGCGCGTGGCTGAGCCGTTTCTCGACCGGCCATTCGCGCCAGGCGAGATCCTGCTCCTTGGTCTGCTTCTCCTTGCCGCGGAATTTTTCGGCAAGCGCCAGCAGCCGCTCGGAAGCGCCCGCGTCGCGGTTGAGGATGACGTCCTCGCAGACCTGGCGCAATTCGGGATCGATGTCGTCATAGACGATCATCTGCCCGGCATTGACGATGCCCATGTCCATGCCGGCCTTGATGGCGTGATACAGGAACACCGAATGCATCGCTTCGCGCACCGGCTCGTTGCCGCGGAACGAGAACGACAGGTTGGAGACGCCGCCGGAAATATGCGCGTGCGGCAGGTTCTGCCGGATCCACCGCGTCGCCTCGATGAAATCGACGCCGTAGTTGTTGTGCTCCTCGAGCCCGGTCGCGATTGCGAAGATGTTCGGATCGAAGATGATGTCCTCGGGCGGGAAGCCGAGTTGATCGACCAGGATATCGTAGGCGCGCTTGCAGATCTCGGTCTTGCGCGCGAACGTGTCGGCCTGGCCGACCTCGTCGAACGCCATCACCACCACGGCGGCGCCGTGACGCCGGGCGATCTTGGCCTCGTGGATGAATTTCGCCTCGCCTTCCTTCATCGAGATCGAGTTCACCACCGGCTTGCCCTGAACGCATTTCAGGCCGGCTTCGATCACGGCGAATTTCGAGGAATCGACCATCACAGGAACGCGGGCGATGTCGGGTTCGGCGGCGACGAGGTTGAGGAACGTCACCATCGCGGCTTCGGAATCGAGCAGGCCCTCGTCCATGTTGACGTCGATGATCTGGGCGCCATTCTCGACCTGGTCGCGCGCCACCTGAAGCGCCGCGGTGTAATCGCCTGCGGTCACGAGCTTGCGGAAGCGCGCCGATCCCGTCACGTTGGTGCGTTCGCCGACGTTGACAAAGGGTATCGCCGGGGTGAGTTCGAACGGCTCGAGGCCGGAGAGCCGCAGCCGCGGTTCGACCTCGGGGATCACGCGCGGCTTGTGCGGCGCGACCGCGGCCGCGATCGCTGCGATATGCGGCGGCGTGGTACCGCAGCAGCCGCCGACGATGTTGACGAGACCGGCCTGGGCAAACTCGCCGATCAGGCGTGCCATATATTCGGGGCTTTCGTCGTACTGGCCGAACTCATTGGGCAATCCGGCGTTCGGATAGGCGCACACCAGCGCATCGGCGACGCGGCCGATATCGGCGATATGGGCGCGAAGATCCTCGGCGCCGAGCGCGCAGTTGAAGCCGATCGTGATCGGCTTGGCGTGGCGCACCGAATTCCAGAAAGCCTCGGGCAATTGCCCGGACAGCAGCCGTCCGGATTTGTCGGTGATGGTGCCGGAGATCATCACGGGCACGTCGATGCCGCGCGCTTCGGTGATTTCGGCGATGGCGTAGAGCGCCGCCTTGGCGTTGAGCGTGTCGAAGATGGTTTCGACCAGCAGCAGGTCGACGCCGCCGTCGAGCAGTCCGTTGATCTGCTCGCCATAGGCCTTGCGCAAGTCGTCGAAGGTGACGGCGCGGAAGCCGGGATTCGACACGTCGGGCGAGATCGAGGCGGTGCGGTTGGTGGGGCCGAGCGCACCCGCGACGAAACGCGGACGGCCATCCTCGGCGCCGACGGTTTCGGCGGCCGCGCGCGCAAGCCTGGCACCGTCGCGGTTGAGTTCATAGGCGAGGTCCGACATGTCGTAGTCGGCCTGCGCGATCGAGGTCGAGGAAAACGTATTGGTGGCGACGATGTCGGCGCCCGCGCGCAAGTAATCGGCGTGGATATTCTCGATCGACTTCGGCTGGGTCAGGATCAACAGGTCATTGTTGCCGCGGACGTCGCGGTGGAAATCCTTGAACCGCTCGCCGCGAAACGCGGCTTCGTCGAACTGCAGCCCCTGAATCATGGTGCCCATGGCGCCGTCGAGAATCAGGATGCGTTCGCGGGCCGCCGCGAGCAGGGCGGTTCGTTTGGGAGACACAGGTACGGTCATCGATCAAGCAGCTTTCTGTGCGCCCTGCGGGCGAATGCCGAGCAGATGGCTGATCGCGAACACGAGGTCCGCGCGGTTCATGGTGTAGAAGTGGAAGGTGCCGACGCCGCGCTTGGCGAGCTTTTGCACCTGGCCGGCCGCGACCGTCGCCGCCACCAATTTGCGGGTGTCGGGATCGTCGTCGAGTCCTTCGAATTTATCCGCCAGCCACGACGGCACCGAGGTGCCCGTGCGGGTCACGAAATTGCGCGCCTGCTTGAAATTGTGCATCGGCATGATGCCGGGCACGACCGGAATATCGATACCGCGAGCCCGGACACGGTCGAGGTAGCGGAAATAGAGATCGTTGTCGAAGAAGACCTGGGTGATCGCACGCGCCGCGCCGGCATCGACCTTGGCCTTCAGCGTGTCGATATCGGCGTCGAAGTCCGCGCTCTCCGGGTGCTTCTCCGGATAGGCCGACACCGAGACCTCGATGTCCGGGTAGCGCTTCTTGATGCTGCCGACGAGTTCGGCCGAGGTCTTGTAACCGTCGGGATGGGCCACATAGGCGGTGCCGATCCCGGTGGTGGGATCGCCGCGCAGCGCGACGATATGGCGGACGCCGACCTCGTGGTATTGCGCCACTACGTCGTCGATCTCGCCCTTCGGGGCGTTGACGCAGGTCAAATGCGCGGCCGGGGTCAGATCGGTTTCCTTCAGGATGCGGGCGATGGTGGAATGGGTGCGCTCACGGGTCGAGCCGCCGGCGCCGTAGGTCACCGAGACGAAATTCGGCGCCAGCGGTGCCAGCCGCTTGATGGTTTCCCATAGCCCGCGTTCCATCTCCTCGGTCTTGGGCGGAAAAAACTCAAAGGAGATTGCCGGCGAGGGCTGGGCACGGGACCCGTCGGGCGGGGGAGGCGTGATCTCGGTCATGGCAGCACAAGCTCCACTCAGGCGGGCAAGGGGCGTCAGGCTTAGCCTAAGAAACGCTAAAATAAGCCAAACCGGGCCGTTTAAACAGCCCATCGTCCGTGGGAAATACCCCAATTATTGTATTTCAAATGAAATATGCCGCCGTATTTATCAAATAGTGGGCAGGATGAGGTAACCTTGTATCTGCGCCTAATCTTGATAATTACGGGAATTATCGACAATGAATCCGTTCACAAAGCGGTTAAATGATCAATTCGTAAGTGGGCAGGATGGATGTATGTCTAGATTTTCTTGTTTCGTCCCACTATTGCTCGCGACCCGCAGGCCCGTTGCGGGGCTGATCTGCGCGCGGCGACCCTTTGTCGGCCGAACGTCACGGACTAGCCTGCAGCGATGATTCCGCTCTCCGTTCTCGACCTCTCCGTCGTCACCTCGGGCACCAGGCCGGCCGTCGCGCTGCGTAACAGCATCGATCTGGCGCGCCATGCCGATGGGTTGGGCTACACCCGTTATTGGCTGGCCGAGCATCATAACCTCGCATCCGTGGCGAGCCCGGCGCCTGACCTCATGATTGGGCAGATCGCCGCGGTGACCAGCCGGATCCGGGTCGGGTCCGGCGGCGTGATGCTGCCGAACCACGCGCCGCTGGTGGTGGCGGAACGCTTCAAGATGCTGGAGGCGCTGTTTCCCGGCCGCATCGATCTCGGCCTTGGCCGCGCGCCGGGTACCGACGGCGCCACCGCCTATGCGCTGCGCAGCCGGCTCGATCGCCGCGAGGGCGACGATTTCCTGGAGCGGCTGCACGAATTGACGTTGTGGGAGACGCGCGATTTTCCGGCCAACCATCCCTACAACAATGTGGTGGCGATGCCGGACAACTCGCCGCTGCCGCCGATCTGGCTGCTTGGCTCCAGCGACTACAGTTCAGAACTGGCGGCCCAGGTCGGGATGGGTTTTGCGTTTGCGCATCACTTTGCATCCTATGATGCGATCGAGGCGCTGATCCATTATCGCCGGCGGTTCAAGCCATCGGGCTGGCGCACGACACCGCACGGTATTCTCGCAGTCGCGGCGGTCGCCGCCGAGACCGATGCGGAAGCCGAGCGGCTGGCGTCGTCGATGGATCTCAACCGGTTGCGGCGGGACCGCGGCCAGCATCTGCCGCTGCCCAGCATCGAGGAGGCATTGGCCTATCCCTACACCGATGCCGAGCGCGCCGCGATCGCGCGCAACCGTGCGCGGCTGTTTGTCGGCAGCCCGGCGACGGTGATGGCGAAGCTGCAGCCGATGATCGAGGCCAGCCAGGCCGACGAACTGATGATCATCACCGCCGTGTACGATCACGATGCCCGCAAGAAATCCTACAGCCTGCTGGCGGATGCGTTCGGGCTCGGGGAGAAGGTGGCGGCTTAAGAAATCGGCGGCATAACAAATCTGCCGTCATTCCGGGGCGCACGAAGCGTGAACCCGGAATCCAGAGGCGATCATCTCGAGATTCTCCTGATGTGCAATTGCGCATCAAAGTTCGAGCTGACGCACGCCCCGGAACGACGGCGTTTAACTCAACTCACTCCGCCTTCTCGCTGAACGTCGCCCTGAACGGATGACCCGGATAGACCCCGACGATACGAAGCTCGCGCGAGAAGAACTTCAGTTCCTCCAGCGCGAAAGCGAGGTTCCTGTCATCGGGATGGCCATCGACGTCGGCATAGAATTCGGTGGCGAAGAAATTGCCGTTGACCATGTAGCTTTCGAGCTTGGTCATATTGACGCCGTTGGTCGCAAAACCGCCCATCGCCTTGTAGAGCGCGGCGGGCAGGTTGCGGACCCGGAAAACAAAAGTGGTTACCAGCGGTCCCGATCCTCGGGGAGCCCATTTTTCCTCGCGCGCCAGCACCACGAAGCGGGTGGTGTTATGGGTCTCGTCCTCGACATCGTCGGCGAGGATATCGAGGCCGTAGATTTCGGCGGCAAGCTTCGAGGCGATCGAGGCGCAACTCTTGTCGCCGCGGTCGGCGACGATGCGGGCGCTGCCCGCGGTATCGCCCGAGACGATCGGCTTGATGCCGAGCTTGCGGATGATGCGGCGGCATTGCCCGAGCGCGTGGACGTGGCTCTCGACGGTCTTGATCTCGGAGAGCTTGGCGCCGCGCGGCGCCATCAGCTGGTGATGAATCGGCTCGAACCATTCGCCGACGATAAACAGGCCGGAGGCCGGCAACAGGTGATGGATGTCGGCGACGCGACCGGCGACTGAGTTCTCGATCGGGATCATGCCGAGATCCGCTTCACCCGAAGAGATCGCGGCCAACGCGTCCTCGAAGGTGGCGCATGGCAACGGCTCGGCGTCCGGATAGGCTTCGGCGATGGCGATATGGGAATTGGCGCCCGGCTCGCCCTGGAATGCGATTTTCAGCTTTTTTGTCATGTGGTCCGTCATGGCGTCTTGTAGCAGCCGGCTAGGTTTTCGCCAGTATGCGGCGGGCGGTTTCGAGGTCGGCCGGGGTGTCGACGCCGCGCGGCACGGTGTCTACCACCGTGACGTCGATCCGCATTCCGGCCTCGATGGCGCGCAGCTGCTCGAGTTTTTCCCGGCGTTCCAGGGTCGAGGGGGCCAGGCCGACGAAATGCTCCAGCGCGGTACGCCGATAGGCGTAAAGGCCGATATGATGGTAGCGCGGCCCGTCGCCCCATGGCGCGGTGGCGCGCGTGAAATACAGCGCCCGCATCCGCCCCGGGCTGACTGCCGAGCCGATCACCTTGACCACGTTCGGGTTGGTGGCTTCCTCTTCGGTGTGGATTTCCGCCGCCAGCGTCGCGATATCGACCGCAGGGTCGGCCAGCGGGCCGAGCACGCTACGGATATTGTCGGGGCGGATCGTCGGAAAGTCACCCTGCAGGTTGACGACGATCTCGGTGCGGCCTTCGGGATCGAGCCGGCCGAGCGCTTCGTGAATCCGGTCCGAACCGGAGGGGTGATCGGCCTCGGTCAGCACGGCTTCACCGCCATGGGACCGCACTGCCGCTGCGATTTCGGGCGTGTCGGTGGCGACCGCGACGCGCCCTATTTTCGCAGCTTCGGCGCTGCGCAGAACATGCACGATCATCGGCAGCCCGGCGATCTCAAGGAGCGGCTTACCCGGCAGGCGTGTGGCGGCCATGCGGGCGGGAATCAGCACCAGAGTACGAGTTTCAGTCATCGGGATGAGGTCTCGACCCGGTCGATAACAAGCGGGAAATGATGGGGATTGGTTCAAAAGCCGATGCATTTATACGGGTTGCCAGAGCGCGGGCAAACCGATATCTCATCGCCACTCGGGGGGCGGTGCGAAAGCCTGATTCCTGGTGCTATCCGTGGCCGTTCTCGCGGTCCAAAGTCGACTTTCCCGCCTTGCTAGCAGGATTTGGAGCCTGATCCGAAATGGACTCCTTCGAACTTAATAAAATTATCGGTGCCGTACTGGCCACTTGCCTTGTTGTTTTGGCGACCAGCTTTGCCGCGGGCGCGATTTTCTCCCCTGTGGTGCCGGAAAAGCCGGGTTTCGAAATCGCCGTGAAGGAAGCCGAACCGGCTGGCGAGGCAGCTGCGGCCGCACCTTCCGAGCCGATCGAAAAGCTGCTGCAGACCGCCTCGGTCGAGAAGGGTGCCGCTGCGGCGAAGAAATGCGGCGCCTGCCACACCTTCGAAAAGGGCGGGCCTAACCGGGTCGGTCCGAACTTGTTCGGTATCGTCGGCGACAACCGGGGCGAGGGTCGCGGGTTCAATTTCTCGGCCGCGATGAAGGCCAAGGGCGGGACCTGGACCTATGACGAGCTGAACAAGTTCCTCGCTAACCCGAAGGGTTATATCCCCGGCACCGCCATGAGCTTCGCCGGTCTGCCGAAGGATAGCGAGCGCGCCGACGTGATCGACTATCTACACACCTTGGCGGACAATCCGGTTCCCCTGCCGACGGCGACGAAGTAACATTTCGACAGCGATACATGGAATTCATGCGATCAACGGCCGGGCATTGCCCGGCCGTTTTTGCATCCCGGCTCGCAGCTTTGTTATCGAGGCGTTTGGCCGCAGCGATAGCCCCCGCGGGATCGCTTTCATGAGCAAAAAGCAACGTATTCGGTCGAAACGTTGCCTTATATTGCGGCCTGAATGATGCTTCGCATGCAAGAGGAATTCTTCAGTTGGCAATCACCCGGCGACATCTCCTTCAGGGCGGCGCTTTCGCCGCGATCGGCCCCGCGCTCGGCATAGCGGCGGGCCTTCCCGCAACTCGGTCCGCCCATGCGCAGAGCGCGACAGGGGGCGAGCCCGGGTGGCGACATGCATTGTCCCTGTTCGGCGACATCAAATACCCGGCCGACTTCAAGCGTTTCGACTACGTCAATCCGGATGCCCCGAAGGGCGGCGTCGCGCGCATGATATCGATCGGCACTTTCGACAATTTCAATATCGCCGTGATGGGCGTGAAGGGCGTAATCGCGCCGGCCGCCATGATGATCAACGAAACCCTGATGACGCAGGCGCAGGACGAGATCGCCACCGAGTATGGCCTGCTGGCGGAAGCTGCCACCCATCCCGAGGACTTCAGCTGGGTCACGTATCGCCTTCGCCAGAAGGCCCGCTGGCACGACGGAACGCGGGTGACGCCGGATGATGTGATCTTCTCGATCGAGGTGCTCAAGAAGAACAGTCCATTCTATTCGTCGTATTATCGTCACGTTGTGAAAGCGGAAAAATCCGGTGACCGCGAGGTCAAATTTACCTTCGACTCACCCGGCAACCGCGAGCTGCCGACCATCGTCGGTGAACTGCCGGTATTGCCCAAGCATTATTGGGAAGGTACCGACGGCCAGGGCCGCAAGCGCGATGTTTCGGCGACCACGCTGGAGCCGCCGTTGGGATCCGGGGCTTACCGCATCAAGGAATTCGTAGCCGGTCGTTCGATCCGATTGGAGCGGGTCAAGGACTATTGGGGGGCGAATTCGCCGACCCAGGTCGGCCAGAATAATTTCGATGAACTGCGCTTCGAGTTCTACCGCGACAACACGGTCGCGCTCGAGGCGTTCAAGGTCGATCAAGCCGATTGGATCGCCGAGAATTCAGCCAAGCAATGGGCGACCGCCTATGACTTTCCGGCTGTCGTAGAAAAGCGTGTGGTGAGGCATGAGTTTCCGGTCAGGAATTCCGGCCGGATGCAGGCTTTCGCTCTCAATCTGCGTCGCGACCAGTTCAAGGACGCCCGACTGCGTCGCGCCTTCAACTACGCGTTTGATTTCGAGGAAATGAACAAGCAGCTGTTCTACGGACAGTACAAGCGCATCAATAGCTATTTCTTCGGCACCGATCTCGCCTGCTCCGGACTTCCGGAAGGGGCCGAGTTGCAGATACTGGAGACCCTGCGGGACAAGGTGCCGGCGGAAGTTTTCAGCACTCCCTATACCAATCCGGTTGGCGGCAATCCGGAGGCCGTCCGTGCCAATCTGCGCGAGGCGATGAAGCTTCTGAAAGAGGCGAACTATACGATACGGGACGGCAAGCTTGTCGATCCCGCGGGCAAGCCCATCGTGGTCGAGATTCTCGTCCAGGAACCGGCTTATGAGCGTATTGCCCTGTTCTACAAGCCGTCGCTGGAGCGCATCGGCGTCGCAACTTCCATCCGCATAGTGGATGACGTGCAATATGAGAACCGGCTGCGCAGCTTCGACTTCGACATGATTTTCAGTACGTGGGGAGAATCACTCTCTCCCGGCAACGAACAACGCGATTATTGGGGATCGCAGTCCGCGGACCAACCGGGTTCGCGAAACACTCTCGGCATCAAAAATCCCGCCGTGGATGCGCTGATCGACAAGATCATCTTTGCAACCGACCGGGCCAATCTGGTGGCCGCGACTAAGGCTCTTGATCGCGTGTTGCTTTGGAATTTTTACGTGGTCCCGCAATATACCTATCCGTTTTTGCGCTACGCAATGTGGGACCGGTTCAGTCACGCCGAACCGCTGCCGAACTATGGCGCCGCCGGACTGCCGGCATTGTGGTGGTTCGATGCCGAAAAAGCCGCCAAGATCGGCAAGCGATCTTGAGAGGTTTTTCAGGCATGGCAGGGCTCTCCCGCCGGCACGTACTCGGCCTCGGCATCGGGGCGCTGAGCGCAACGGGTTTCAGGTGTGTGGCTGCAGCCGAGGGCGCCTCCGAAGCGCATGGAATGTCGGCCTTTGGCGATTTGAAATATCCGGGCGACTTTCATCACTTCGATTACGTCAATCCGGTTGCTCCGAAAGGCGGGTCATTTTCGCTGATACCCTCAAACCGCGCTTACAATCAGTCGTTCCAAACCTTCAGTTCGCTCAATGCCTACATTCTCAAAGGCGAAGGTGCGCAAGGTATGGACATGACCTTCGCACCGCTGATGGTGCGCGCCAACGACGAACCCGACGCCATGTACGGTCTTGCGGCGAAATCGGTGCAAATTTCTCCCGACAAGCTCACGTACCGCTTCACCATGCGACCCGAAGCGAAATTTCACGACGGATCGAAACTCACGGCACACGACGCCGCCTTTTCGCTGACGACGCTCAAGGAAAAGGGGCACCCGCTGATCGTCGTGCAGTTGCGTGACATGGCGAAGGCCGAAGCGCTCGACGATGCAACTCTCGTCGTCACATTTGCGGCAAAGCGGGCGCGCGACGTGCCGCTCTACGTCGCCGGCCTGCCGATCTTCTCCAAGGCTTATTACTCGGAACGGCCGTTCGACGAATCGACACTTGATATCCCGCTCGGATCCGGGCCCTACAAGGTCGGAAAATTCGAAGCCAATCGCTATATCGAGTTCACCCGCGTCAAGGACTGGTGGGCAGCGGACCTGCCGGTCAATCGTGGCAGCTACAATTTCGACGTGGTGCGCTACGAATTTTACCGTGATCGCGACGTCGCGTTCGAAGGATTCACCGGAAAGAATTATCTATATCGCGAGGAGTTCACCGCTCGCGTTTGGGCCACGCGCTACGATTTCCCTGCCGTGAAGGATGGTCGCGTCAAGCGCGAACTGCTGCCGGACGAGACGCCCTCCGGCGCGCAAGGCTGGTTTATCAACACCAGGCGCAAACAGTTCGGCGATCCACGCGTGCGCGAAGCGCTGATCGACGCCTTCGATTTCGAATGGACCAACAAGACGATCATGTACGGCGCCTATGCGCGCACCCATTCGCCGTTCCAGAATTCGGACATGATGGTCAACGGTCCTCCCTCACCGGAAGAATTGGCGCTGCTTGAGCCTTTCCGTGGCCAGGTGCCGGACGAGGTATTCGGCGCGCCGTTCGTGCCGCCGGTCTCCGATGGGTCTGGACAGGACCGTGCGCTGTTGCGCAAGGCATCTCAACTGCTCACCGATGCGGGATGCGTCATCAAGGACGGCAAGCGGCTGCTGCCGGATGGCGAGGTCTTCAAGATAGAATTTCTGGCCGACGAGCCTTCCTTGCAACCGCATCACGCGCCCTACATCAAGAATCTCGGAACGCTCGGGATCGAAGCGAGTTTCCGCCTGGTTGATGCGGTGCAATACCGCGCACGTGTGGAAGATTTCGATTTCGACATGACCATCGAGCGGTTCAGCATGTCGGCAACGCCGGGCGACAGCATGCGGGCATTCTTCTCTTCGCAAGCAGCCGCGACCAAGGGATCGTATAATCTCGCCGGTATCGCCAGTCCTGCGATTGACGCGATGGTCGCAAAAATTATTGGCGCCGAGAATCGCGCCGATTTAACCGTTGCATGCCGCGCGTTCGACCGGCTGTTCCGAGCGGGACGCTATTGGGTGCCGCAGTGGTATCGCACCAACCACCCGATCGCCTACTGGGATCAATTTTCGCACCCGGAAAAGCCGCCGCGCTATTCGGGCGGCGTCGGCGCGCCGGAAAATTGGTGGTATGATCCTGCCAAGGCTGCAAAGTCGGAGCAGGCGAAATAGCTCATGAGCGCCTACATCGCCCGTCGCATTCTGCTGATGATACCGACGCTGCTCGGCATCTTGTTCGTGTCGTTCGTGGTGGTGCAGTTCGCGCCGGGCGGCCCGGTGGAACGGGTGATCGCGCAACTCAGCGGTGCGGATACCGGAGGTAATTCCCGGATTTCGGGCGGCGGCAGCGATTTCGGCGCGCGCGGGCAGGTGGGCGTATCGAGCGACGCTGCCGGGTCGAAGTACCGTGGCGCGCAGGGACTCGATCCCGATTTCGTCAAGAGCCTCGAAAAGCAGTTCGGTTTCGACAAACCGGCGCCCGAGCGATTTCTGCTGATGCTATGGAATTTTTCCCGCTTCGATTTCGGCAAGAGCTATTTCCGCGATGTCAGCGTGCTGCAATTGATCAAGGAGAAGCTGCCGGTCTCGATGTCACTCGGGATCTGGATGACGCTCCTGACTTATCTGATTTCGATCCCGCTCGGCATCCGAAAAGCGGTTCAGGACGGTTCGAAGTTCGATACCTGGACTTCCGCCGTCGTCATCATCGGATTTGCAATACCGGGGTTCCTGTTCGCGATCCTGTTGATCATCCTGTTCGCCGGCGGATCGTTCTTCAATATTTTTCCGCTGCGCGGTCTTACCTCGGACGGCTGGTCGCAATTCCCCTGGTACTGGAAGATTCTGGACTATTTCTGGCACATCACGCTACCGCTGATCGCGATGGCGCTCGGCGCGTTCGCCACCATGACGCTGCTGACGAAAAACTCTTTTCTCGACGAAATTCGCAAGCAATATGTCATGACCGCGCGCGCCAAGGGCTGCAGCGAGCGCCAGGTGCTCTACAATCACGTCTTCCGCAACGCCATGCTGATCGTGATCGCCGGTTTTCCCGGCGCCTTCATTCACGCCTTCTTTTCCGGCTCGCTGCTGATCGAGACCATCTTCTCGCTGGATGGCCTCGGTCTGCTCGGCTTTGAAAGCGTGCTGAACCGCGATTATCCGGTGGTGTTCGGAACGCTGTTCATCTTTTCGCTGGTCGGTCTCGTGGTCAATCTGATCTCAGACCTGGCCTATATGTGGATCGATCCGCGGATCGATTTCGAGGCGCGGGAGGTCTGATGACCCTGGTCGCGCCGCCGCCGATCGAGACCACGACGCAGGCTCCGCTCGGCGAAGCCGTGCCGATGACGCGCCACCGCTTCACGCCGTCGCCGCTCAACCGCCGCCGCTGGCAGAACTTCAAATCGAACCGCCGGGGTTATTGGTCGTTCTGGATCTTCCTGGTGTTGTTCTTTGTTTCACTGTTCGCCGAACTGATCGCCAACGATCGCCCGTTCCTGATCAAGTATGACGGGCATCTCTATTGGCCGGCCTTCGTCAGCTATCCCGAGACGACGTTCGGCGGCGATTTCCAGACCGCGGCGGATTATCGCGATCCCTATCTGCAGAAGCTGATCGCGGAGAAGGGCGGCAGCATCTTCTGGCCGCCGATCCGCTATTCCTACGACACTCACAATCTCGATCTGCCGACGCCGGCTCCGTCGCCGCCGACCTGGATGCTCACCGAGGCCCAGTGCAAGGAGGTGGTGCAGAAGAAGGGGCTCAAAAGCTGCCGCGACCTCGAATATAATTGGCTCGGCACCGACGACCAGGGCCGCGACGTGGTTGCGCGCCTGATCTACGGCTTTCGTATCTCGGTGCTGTTCGGCCTCGCGCTCACCATCATCTCGTCGATCATCGGTGTCGCCGCCGGCGGCGTGCAGGGCTATTTCGGCGGCTGGATCGATCTCACCTTCCAGCGCGTGATCGAGGTTTGGACCGCGATCCCCTCGCTCTATTTGCTGTTGATCCTGTCGTCGGTGCTGGTGCCCGGCTTCTTTGTGCTGCTCGGCATCCTGCTGCTGTTCTCATGGGTCTCGCTGGTGGGCCTGGTGCGGGCGGAGTTTTTGCGCGGCCGTAATTTCGAATATATCCAGGCCGCGCGTGCGCTCGGTGTGTCCAACGCCGTCATCATGTTCCGGCATCTGTTGCCGAACGCCATGGTTGCGACGATGACATTCCTGCCCTTCATCGTTTCGTCGTCGGTGATGACGCTGACCGCGCTCGACTTCCTCGGCTTCGGGCTGCCGCCGGGCTCGCCGTCGCTCGGCGAGTTGCTCTCGCAGGGCAAAGCCAATGTTCAGGCGCCGTGGCTCGGCTTTACCGGCTTTTTCGCGGTGGCGATCATGCTGTCGCTATTGATCTTCATCGGCGAAGCCGTGCGCGACGCGTTCGATCCGCGCAAGACGTTCAGGTAGGCCGCGCATGGATGCCGTCAATCAGCCGCTGCTCGATGTTCGCGATCTGTCGGTGGCGTTTCACCAGCCGAGCGGCACTTCGGTCGCGGTCGACCGCATTTCGTTTCAGATCAAGCGTGGCGAGTGCGTGGCGCTGGTCGGTGAGTCCGGCTCCGGCAAGTCGGTCAGCGCGCTGTCGATCCTCAAGCTGTTGCCGTACCCGACCGCTTCGCATCCTTCGGGCAGCATTCACTTCAAGGGACAGGAACTGATCGACCTTTCGGAGCGCGAGATCCGCGGCATTCGCGGCAACGACATCTCGATCATCTTCCAGGAGCCGATGACGTCGCTCAATCCGCTGCATACGATCGCGTCCCAGATCGGCGAGATACTGCAGCTCCACAGCGGCGTCCGCGGCCAGGCGGCGCGGGCGCGGACGCTCGAACTCTTGACCCAGGTCGGCATTCCCGATCCCGCAAGCCGGCTCGCGAGCTATCCGCATCAATTGTCCGGTGGGCAGCGGCAGCGGGTCATGATCGCGATGGCGCTGGCCAACGAGCCGGACCTCCTGATCGCCGATGAGCCGACCACCGCGCTCGATGTTACCGTGCAAGCGCAGATACTCACCTTGCTGGCCGAGATTCGGGCGCGGCTCGGCATGAGCCTGTTGTTCATCACCCACGATCTCGGCATCGTGCGCCGCATCGCCGACGTGGTCTGCGTCATGAACAACGGCAAGATCGTCGAGCAGGGATCCGTGGAGCGGGTCTTCACCGCGCCGCAGCACCCCTATACCCGCGCGTTGCTCGCGGCGGAGCCGAAACCGGATCCGGCGCCGCCGCGCCCGGAATCCCCGGTGGTGATGGCGGCGGACGACTTGAAGGTGTGGTTTCCGGTCAAGCGCGGCCTGCTCCGCCGCACGGTCGGGCATATCAAGGCGGTGGATGGCGTCAGCCTTGCGGTGCGCAAGGGCGAGACGCTCGGCGTCGTCGGCGAATCCGGTTCCGGCAAGACGACGCTGGGCCTGGCATTATTGCGGCTGATCTCGTCCGAGGGGCCGATCGTGTTTTTGGGCAGCGATATCCAAGGGCTGCGCTTCAAGGCGATGCGGCCGTTCCGCCGCGACATGCAGATCGTATTTCAGGATCCGTTCGGCGCGCTGAGCCCGCGGATGTCGGTCGGCGACATCATCGCCGAAGGGCTCGCGGTGCATCAGCCGGGGCTTTCGGAAGCGGAGCGCGAAGCGCGCGTCATCAAGTCGCTGAGAGAGGTCGGCCTCGATCCGGCAACGCGCTTCCGCTATCCGCACGAATTCTCCGGCGGGCAGCGCCAGCGCATCTCGATCGCACGCGCGGTGGTGCTGGAGCCGAATTTCGTCGTGCTGGATGAGCCGACCAGCGCGCTCGATATGCTGTTCCAGGCGCAGATGGTCGATCTGTTGCGCGAACTGCAGCGCAAGCGCGATTTGACCTACATGTTCATTTCACATGACCTGCGCGTGGTCGCCTCGCTTGCAAGCCATCTGATCGTGATGCGGCACGGCAAGGTGGTGGAGGAGGGGGCCGCCGCCGAGTTGTTCAAGAACCCGAAGACCGAATACACGCGTGCACTGTTCGCCGCGGCGTTCCGGCTCGAAACCGCGCCGGGTGGGGCGGTCGCCGATTGAGCGGCGTGCGTTACAACCGCTTGATCGCCGTGATCTCGCTGCCGGCGGCCTTGATCCGCGCGATGGCCTCGCCGGTATTTTCAATCACGGTCGCCATGTGGTGCGCGTTGGCGTGGACGATGCTGTCGGCGTTCCGCACGATCGCGACGTGACCTTGCCAGAATATCAGGTCGCCGCGCTGCAGCCTCTTCGACTCGGTCGGGTCCAGCGCGCGGCCAAGGCTGTCCTCCTGCATGTCGCTGTCGCGCGGGCAGCCGGTGCCGGCGGCGTTTAACGAAACCTGCACCAGGCCCGAACAATCGATCCCGAGGCTGCTTTTGCCGCCCCATAGATATGGTGTGCCGACGAACCGTTCGGCCACATCGACAAAATCCTTCTCGAAGCTATCGAGTTTACCGAGATGTCGGCGCGGCAAATAGCGACCGTCGCGCGTTACCGCGAAGGCGCCGTCGTCGCGCGCGACCACGAGCACGGTTCCCATCACCAGCGTATCGACCGGCGGCAGCTTGATCGAAGGCCCAGGGAACGCCAAGGTCCGGAGCGCGGTGACCTTGTGCGTCGGCACGGCCGCGGGCTTTGCGAGGGCGCGATCTGGAAGCCAGCCGACGTAACCGTCGTTGTTCAATTGGCCCCAGGCCCAGCCTTCGCCGTTGCGGTCATAAATGGTGACGCGCTCGCCTTTCAGCGCCTGCGTTGCGAGCATCGATTCCGCCGATGGCCCTTCCCTCAGCGGCGCGACCGCCTCGACGATCTCAAATGTCTCGCCGGCGACGAAACGTTCCGCCTTGACCTTGCCTTCGAGATATTTGGCCGCGACCTCGGGCCGTGCCGGCGTCAGGCGCGGATCATCCATAGCGTTCGCCCAGCAGTTTGTAGATCGCGCGCGCGGCCTGGCATTCGCCGCCCTCCGGCCGGGCCGGCCTGGCTTGCGGTGTCCAGCCGTAGATATCGACATGCAACCAGTTTTTCGCGGCTTCGACGAAGCGCTGCAGGAACAGCGCGCAGGTGATGGAGCCCGCGAACCCGCCCGACGGCGCGTTGTTGATGTTGGCGACCTTCGAGTCCAGCCACTTGTCGTAGGCGGGCCACAGCGGCAATCGCCATAACGGGTCGTTCTCAGTTGCCGCGCACCGCGCGACGTCCTGGGCCAGCGCTTCATCGTTGGTGTAAAACGGCGGCAAATCCGGCCCCAGCGCTACCCGCGCCGCGCCAGTCAGCGTCCCCAGGTCGATCAGCAGATCCGGCTTTTCCTCATCGGCCAGTGCCAGCGCGTCGGCCAGCACCAACCGGCCCTCGGCGTCGGTATTGCCGATTTCCACGGTCAGCCCCTTGCGTGACGTGAAGATATCGAGCGGGCGGAACGCGTTGCCGCCGACCGCGTTCTCGACCGCGGGAATCAACACCCTGAGCCGTATTTTGAGTTTGGCGTCCATCACCATCAAGGCCAGCGCCAGCACGTTGGCCGCGCCTCCCATATCCTTCTTCATGATCAGCATGCCGCTCGACGGTTTAAGGTCGAGCCCGCCGGTATCGAAGCAGACCCCCTTGCCGACCAGCGTCACCTTGGGATGCGCGGGGTAACCCCAGCTGAGATCGATCAGACGCGGTACGCGCGGCGAAGCCATGCCGACCGCGTGGATCAGCGGAAAATTCTGCCGCGTGAGATCGTCGCCGGTGATGCAACTGAAGCTGGCGCCAAAGCGCTTTGCCAGTTGCTGCGCCGCTTGCGCCAGTTCCTCCGGTCCCATGTCGTTCGAGGGCGTATTGATGAGGTCGCGGGCAAGTGCGGCCGCCTCCGCCATGCGCGCGATGTCGGCCATGTCGACGCCATCGGGTGGCACCAGCCTGACGTCGCGGGCGTCGGCCTTGCGGTAGCGGTTGAATCGATAACTGCCGAGTGCAAAAGCCAGCGTTGCAAGCCGGGTGTCATGCGGCGCGTTGGCGAAGCGATAGGTGCCCGGCGGCAACAGGCCCGGCAACGCCCCGGCCCTGAAGGGGTCGCGGGATTTGTTGGTTTCATCCTCCAGGCCGAACACGACATGCGCGATCTTTCCGTCCGCGGCGGGCAGCGTCAGGCAAGCTCCGGGCTTGGCGGCGAAGTCATTGGCCAGCGCGAACTGCCGCGCCTGCGGGGGCAGGGCTGCACGTATCGCTTCCCACGTCGTTTTGGTCGCAAAGCTGATAGGGATAGCCGACGCCGCCGGCGCGGTCTCGAACACTGAATGCATTGCTTCTCTCGGGCCTCAGGCGAACGGATCAGGGGTATCGCGGCAGCTTACACGATAAGCGGGGGTCGGCCGCCATACCAATGGGGATGATTCCGCATCGCTTGCATTTTTCAGCCGTTTGGTTCGGGAGGGAGATTGCCAGCCAAAAGCCGCGGCCCTGCGGTACCGGCGCATCGCAAGCGCTGTCGGCGCCCGGGGCCCCGCCGCGGGCCAGCTACGCTGGCGGCGCCACCATCGCAACCAACGACAACAGATATCGCAACCTTGGCGATCCCATTGCCTCCGCGGAACTGGGACGTCTGTATTTTAACCGGGTGTTAGGGTTAACAGTTTATTGCTGGACGCATTCGGCTCGCCAACCTGCACGATTTGTGAGTTCACGTGAACATGCGTCAGCCCTCCAGCCTTGCCCGGCTTTCCGCCACCGCCGCGGTAGCGGTCATTTTCGCCGTTGGGCTCGGCGGTTGCCAGACCATGTCCGACGTTACGGGGGCGCTGTCGTCGAAGCCGCAAACCAGCGCCGACGCCGATCCGCGACGCAGCGCTGAAGTTTTTGGCGAACGATACCGGGCCAACCCCAAAGATGCCGATACCGCCTTGGCCTATGGCCAGGCACTCCGTGCCACCGGTCAGCGGTCGCAGGCGGCCGCCGTGCTCGAGCAGGCCACCATCGCCCATCCCGGCAACAAGGCGCTGCTTGCTGCCTATGGCCGGGCGCTGGCTGATAACGGCAACTTTCAGGAGGCGTTCGACGCTCTGTCCCGGGCCCATTCGCCGGACAATCCGGATTGGCGAATCCTGTCGGTGCAGGGGGCCGCGCTCGATCAGCTCGGCCGTCATGACGAGGCGCGGGCTTACTATGCCAGCGCGCTGAAGATCGTCCCCGGCGAGCCGTCGGTACTGTCCAATCTGGGCCTGTCCTATATGCTGTCGAAGGATTTGCCGAAGGCCGAAGCCACCCTCCGGGAAGCCTACGGCAGCACCAAGGCCGATGCGCGGGTACGGCAGAATCTGGGTCTCGTCGTTGGCCTGCAGGGCCGCTTCGCCGAGGCTGAAAGCATCGTGAAGGCTGATCTGCCGCCGGACCAGGCCGCCGCCAATGTCACCTACCTGAAACAGATGCTGAGCCAGAAGGACGGCCCGCGCCCGGGCGCCACAAAGATCCCGATGGCGTCGCTAGACGCGCCTCACTGACACGCACCGAACCGCCGCAAGCGCGCGGCGCCGAAGCGCGGCCGCCGCTTTCGCGTGGACGGCGCGGTGTTTCGGTTCAGCAGAGACCGATCGACGACGAGCCGGCCGAACCGCTCATTGCATTTCCGCGACCTTGATGCCGGTCGGCCCGAGGATGACGACGAACAGCACCGGCAGGAAGAACAGAATCATCGGTACGGTCAGTTTCGGCGGCAGCGCCGCGGCCTTTTTCTCCGCCTCGTTCATGCGCATGTCGCGATTTTCCTGCGCCATGACGCGCAAGCTCTGACCGAGGGGCGTGCCGTAACGCTCCGACTGTTGCAGGGCCAGGCAGACCGATTTGACGCCGTCGAGGCCGGTGCGCTTCGCCAGGTTTTCATAGGCGACCTTGCGGTCCTGCAGATAGGACAGTTCGGCCGTGGTCAGCGTGAACTCCTCCGACAACGCGACAGACTGCGAGACGATCTCGAGGCTGACCTTGCGAAACGCGGTTTCGATCGACATGCCGGACTCGATGCATATCAAAAGCAGATCGAGCGCGTCGGGAAACGCGCGCTTGATCGACAATTGCCGCTTCGAAATGGCGTTCTTCAGGAACAGCATCGGCGCCTGCAATCCGAAATAGGCCGCGCCGATGCACATGCCGATCTTCACCGGCATCGACTTTTGCATATGCGAGATCACGAAAACATACAGTATCGCCGCGATGAAAAGCAGAATGGGCGTCACCAGCCGGAAAAACAGGAATGTGACGTAGGGCGCGTGCCCGCGATAGCCGGCCATCACGAGCTTTTCCCGCGCCGCTTCCTGGGCCAGCCATTTTCCGAGGTTGAAGTCGTCGACCACCTTGGAGACGAGTTGCTTCGGGGACTGACGCAGCGAAACCTTTTCGGTCTTGACGAGACGGTCGCGCTCACGTTGCCGGATCCGCTCGCGTTCGCTGGCGACCGCCTTCATGCGTTTGGCGAGGCCCTCGCCGGCGAACAACGGCATGATCAGCGTGTATGCGGTCGCGCCCGCCGCGATCGCGGCAAGCAGCATGGTCATGAAGTGCGCGTCGTGAATCTTGGCGACCAATAAATCAATCATGCTGCACCGTCAGAAATCGAAGTTGATCATTCTCTTCATTACGAAGATGCCGATGGACATCCAGATCACGCAGCCGACCAGCATCAGCTGGCCGGTCGGATGGGTCCACAGCAGCGAGATGTATTGCGGCGTCGAGAGGTAGACCAGCAGCATGACGATGGGCGGCAGCGAGCCGATGATACCGGCGGACGCCTTGGCCTCCATTGACATGGCCTGTATCTTTTCGGCCATCTTTTTGCGGTCACGCAGCACCTTGGAGAGGTTGCCGAGCGCTTCGGACAAGTTGCCGCCGGATTTCTGCTGGATCGAGATCACGATGCCGAAGAAATTGGCTTCCGGCACCGGCATTCGTTCGAACAGCCGGGCGCAGGCGTCGCCGAGCGGCATGCCGATCGCCTGGGTTTCGATAATGGCCAGGAATTCACCGCGCAGCGGTTCAGGCGAATCCGCCGCGACGACCTTGATCGACTCGAACAGCGGTAGGCCCGCCTTGATGCCGCGAACGATGACGTCGACGGCGTCCGGTAGCGCCTTGAGGAACTTCTGTTCCCGCCGCTTCTTGAGGAAGCTCAGTGCCCAGCGCGGCAGGCCGAATCCGCCGGCGAACGCCAGGCCTGCCGCCGCCAGCAACCCGCCTCCGAACAGTATCGCCAACGCAAAGCCGGCGGCCGCGATCACGCCGGAAATGATCATGAACTTCTGCGTCGACCAGTCCAGGCCGGCTTGGGTCAAACGGCTGCTCAGCGGCAGCTTGCTTTCCTTCTTCCGGCGCGCCTCCAGGTCCTTTAGCGAACCTTCGACCTGTTCACGACGCGAGCGTTGGCCCTTCTCGGTGTGACGCGCAGCCGGCTCGGCCCTTGCGACCGATGCGCGGCGCGACTCGGCCTTTCGTTCACCCGACAAAATGGGGTACAGGAAAACCCACGCCACGCCGCCGATGGCGGTGGCGGCGAGAAAGGCCAATGCGAGCGTCTGCATTTTCATGACGCGCTCCCTAGCTGTTCGCCACGACTTCGGCAGCGTCGAGCGCCGCGGCAAGCCGCTTCTCTTCGCCGTAATACCGTGCGCGGTCCCAAAACCGGGGCCGGCCGATGCCGGTCGAACGATGGCGTCCGATCAGATGGCCGTTGGCGTCCTCGCCCATCAGATCGTAGACGAACAGGTCCTGGGTTATGATGGTGTCGCCTTCCATGCCCATCACCTCGGTGATGTGCGTGATGCGGCGGGAGCCGTCCCGCAGGCGCGCGGCCTGGATGATGACGTCGATCGATGCGCAAATCATCTCGCGAATGGTGCGGGAAGGCAGCGAAAACCCACCCATCGTGATCATGGATTCGCAGCGCGACAGGGCTTCGCGCGGGTTATTGGCGTGCAGCGTCCCCATCGATCCGTCGTGGCCGGTGTTCATGGCTTGCAACAGGTCGAACGCTTCCGGGCCGCGGACTTCGCCGACGATGATGCGTTCGGGCCGCATGCGCAGGCAGTTGCGGACCAACTCGCGCATGCTGACCTGGCCTTCGCCCTCGATGTTCGGCGGGCGGGTTTCGAGGCGCACCACATGCGGCTGCTGCAGCTGCAGCTCCGCGGCGTCCTCGCAGGTAATGATGCGCTCGTCGTGGTCGATGTAATTGGTGAGACAGTTCAGCAGCGTGGTCTTGCCGGAACCCGTGCCGCCGGAAATCAGGACGTTGGCGCGGCAGCGTCCGATGATCTGCAGAATGTCCGCGCCGTGCGGCGTGATTGCGCCGAACTTGACCAGCTGGTCGAGCGTCAGCTTGTCCTTTTTGAATTTGCGGATCGTGAGCGCCGGACCGTCGATCGCCAGCGGCGGTACGATGGCATTGACGCGCGAGCCGTCGGCGAGGCGGGCGTCGCAGATCGGGGAGGATTCATCGACACGGCGGCCGACCTGGCTGACGATGCGCTGACAGATGTTCAACAGCTGCTGATTGTCGCGAAAACGAATGCCGGTGCGCTGTATCTTTCCGGCGACTTCGATGAACACCGTACCGGCGCCGTTGACCATGATGTCCGAGATGTCGTCGCGCGACAAAAGTGGCTCGAGCGGGCCGTAGCCGAGAACGTCATTGCAGATATCGTCGAGCAGTTCTTCCTGCTCGGCGATCGACATCACGATGTTCTTGATTGCGATGATTTCGTTGACGATGTCGCGAATTTCCTCGCGGGCCGACTCGCCGTCGAGTTTGGCGAGCTGGGCAAGATCGATGGCCTCGATCAGCGCACCGAAGATCGTCGCCTTGACCTGATAATAGGTGTCCGACCGTCGCGCATCGATGGTCGGCGCCGGCGGCGCCGATCTGGCCGGCGAGATCGGCGGCGAGGAGACAACGGCGGGCGCTGCCTCCCGCGAAACGGGAGCTGCCGGGCCGGCCGATAATTCCAGCGCGCCGGCGGGCCTTGTTGCCCGCGAATCGGTCTCTGTTCCGCTACGCTTACCAAACACGGTACTACTCCATGCGGGCGGCTTACTTTGCCCGCAATTTCTCGATCAGGGGCGACAGGAAAGAGGCCCTTGGCTTCTTGGTTTCGCCGCGGCCGGTCAATCGCTGCGCGATTTGCAGAAAAATTTCGGTGGTGCGGTGGTTGGCGGAGATTTCCGCGATCATCTGCCCATTGTTGGCGGCCGAGCCGAAGATCTGCGGGTCGAACGGGATAGAGGCGATCGGCGGGCTTTCGATCGCCTTGGCGAATTCACCGGCATTGATTTCGGGCCGCTTCGGCACGCCGACCTGGTTGAGGCAGTACACCGGCGTACGGTCGTTGGGCCGCGAGGCTTTCAACAGGTCGAACAGGTTCTTGGCGTTGCGCAAGTTGGCGAGGTCCGGCGCCGCCACGATCAGAATATCGTCGGCGGCGATCAGCGCGCGCTTGGTCCATCCCGACCATTGATGCGGAACGTCGAGCACGATGCACGGCATCGTGGTCCGCAACGTGTCGAAGATCGAATCGAAGGCATCGGCGCCAAAATCGTACACCCGCTCCAGCGTCGCAGGCGCGGCCAGCAGGCTGAGATGATCGGTGCATTTCGACAGCAGCCGGTCGAGGAAAGCGGTGTCGACGCGATCGGGCGAGAACACCGCGTCGGCGATCCCCTGCGGGGGATCCTGATTGTAGTCGAGGCCGGCGGTACCGAAGGCGAGATCGAGATCGGCGACGACGGAATCAAGCGCCAGTTCGCGCGCGATCGAGAAGGCGACATTATGAGCGATGGTGGATGCGCCGACGCCGCCTTTGGCTCCGACGATCGCGATGATCCGGCCGACGGCTTTGGCCTCGGGCGCCGAAAACAGCCCGCACACCGAACGTACCACGTCGAGGGCGTTGACCGGAGCAATCACGTAGTCGCTGACGCCGCGGCGTACCAGTTCGCGATAGAGCATGACGTCGTTGATGCGGCCGATCACGACGACGCGGGTGCCCGAATCGCAGACGGTGGCGAGCTGGTCGAGGCCGGACAGGATGTCGCCGCGCCCCTCGGTCTCCAGGATGATCACGTTCGGAGTCGGCGCGGTTCGGTAGGCTTCGATGGCCGCCGCCATGCCGCCCATCTGGATCTTGAGATGAGCTTTGCCGAGCCGGCGGTCTTCGCCCGCCGATTGCACGGCCGCGGCGGTTTCCACCGTCTCGCAGAAGGCTTGCACGGATACCCGGGGCGCAGGCGCGATATGATCGTCCGCGGCCGAAGCGGGGGCGTCCGGTTGTTGTTCGGGGCTTTGGCGGGCGTAGTTGATCATTTGCCTGTATCGCTGAGTTTAGCCTTGTCGGCTTCCGGATAAGTCGTCGTTGTGGGATTGCCCTTGCGATACTTCTCGAACGCTTCCGAGCGCCGCATCGTGTAGGGCGGGGTTTCGGATTGCGGCTGTACGAGGTCCGACGGGTTGTCGACCATCGACGCCAGGTTGCGCTGATTGGCGCAGCCGAAATTGTAATACGACTTGTTCTCGAGGTAGCTCCGGTCCTTGATCGAGGGGCCGAGATCCTCGGGCCACAGGCCGCAGGGTCCGGCCACGGCGGAGATTTTCGGATAATTCAACCGGATCGTCGCCAATTGACGGGGATCGTTCGGGTGATATCGGTGCACGGTAAGCCCGCGCGGCGGCACGCCGACGGCTCTGAGCTGCGCCTGGATTTCGCGCAATGAATCCGCGGCCGCCGCTGCATTCGGGGTATTGACCGGCACATCGGCGACGATCGGACCCGTCGCTTCGCGAAGCCAGGTCCGCGCCAAGCCCACCACGTCGGCCCGTTGCGATGCGGATAGGCCGCCACGCCCGTGGCCGACGAAGATTACCAGGGACTGGTCGGCTTCCTGAACCGCGATGGGATGGCGCAACCGGTAATCCTCGGGGATGCTCGCGGTCGTCAGCTGGTCGTCGGTATGGGTACAGGCCCCCAGCGCGACGGCCAGACCGACCAACGCTCCCGCCAAGCGGAGGCGACTGCGGTCGACGGGTGTTGTCGTTGTCATCGTCTGCGTCCTTGTCCCGTCTCAGTCCGTGATAAAGCCGTAGGTGCCGCGATAGCTCTGTGCCGGTTCCGTGCGGCCCGGTACGCCGTAGATGCGATTGATGCTGCCCAGAAGATCGGCTTGCGGATCGGATGCCGCCGCAAAGCCGTCGTCCGGACGCGAAAGATCTTTCGGCGCGACCGCCCGAACGACATAGGGCGTCACGATCACCATCAATTCGGTCTGGTTGTTGACGTAGTCGCGGCTGCGGAACAGCGTCCCCAGTACCGGTAACGTCGACAGCCCGGGCAATCCGTTGATCGCCTGCTTGGTTTGTTGCTGGATCAGGCCGGCCATCGCCATCGCGCCACCGGACGGAATCTCCAGTGAGGTTTCGGCGCGGCGGGTTTTGATCGAGGGGACTGAAACGCCGCTGATGTTGATCGCATTGTCGAGCGAGACTTCGGACACTTCCGTCATCACGTGCAGGCTGATGCGACCTTCCGTCAGCACCACCGGCGTGAAGTTGAGCGAGATGCCGAACTTCTTGAAGGCGATCGAGGGCGCGCACTGGCCGACGGCTCCCGCGGCCGTGGTTTGGCAGGTCACGCCGGTCGGGATCGGAAACTCGCCGCCGGCGATGAATGTCGCTGACTCGCCTGAAATCGCCGTCAAATTGGGTTCGGCGAGGGTGCGCACGACCCCTGCGGACTCCATCGCCCGCAAGGTAGCCTGGACCGATGGGGCGGTGCCGAAACTGGTCTTTACGGCGTTGCTGTTGACAAGCGGCTGACCGTTTGCCGTGAAGGGATTGGTGTTGTTGAAATTCACGACCGTGCTGCCATAGGTCATGTTGGCGCTGAGATCGATGCCGAGTTGCTTGACGATCGAGCGCGCCACCTCGGCGACGGTGACCTTCAGCATCACCTGATCGCGACCCCGGACCACGATCGAGTTGACGATCTTGTCCGCGCCGCCGGCAAGTCGCGCGGCGAGGTCGCCGGCCTGCTGCGCCTCGATCGGCGTCGATACCGAACCCGTCAACATGACGCCGTCGCCGACACCCTCGATCTGGATGTCGGCGTTCGGCATGGTCTGCTTCAGCGCGGCGCGCACGCCGTTAAGGTCGCGTTTGACGGCGATGTCATAGGCGGCGATCTGCTGGCCCGCGGCATCGAAGAATACGATATTGGTCTGGCCGACTGCGGCGCCGATGATATAGGCGCGCTGGGCGGAGCGGACGACGGCGTTGGCGATCTTGGGATCGGCCACCAGCACATCCTTGATATCGCGGGGCAGGTCGATGACCACCGACTTGCCGATTCCAAGCGGGAGGAAACGGGCGTTCATCTGTCCGTCGGCGGAAACCGGGGTCGCGCCACGATAGTCGCCCGCGACAACCGGGGTCAGGGCCGGATTGAGCGTCAGTGCCATGACGGCTGAAAACGACAGCGCGCGGACCATGAAGCCTCGCATCGTTCCCTGCTTTGCCCTGCATTTCATATCGCGGGTCCCTTTGGTCACTTCTGGGTCGTTGTCGAGGTTGATACGCCGTAGCGAACCACGTTGATGCTGTCGCCGTGCTTCAGCGCCCGATCTTCAGTGCTGGCGACGACATTGGCGTCGGCGATGCTGCGCAGCGCCAGTGAAAGCGTGCCGCTCTGACGCGAACGGGCGAGCGCTTCAGCCTGTTCGGGCTTCAGTTCGAGCGTGACGGTCTTGCCGACCACGGTGTTCTGGCCGTCTTTTTCCTTCGGGGCCTGATCGATCGCGAGAACGCGGATGTTCGACAGGATGATTTCCGAATTGATGACTTCGGCTGCGCCGGCGCCCCCGTTCTTCTCCCGCTTCGAAAGGATCACATCGACCCGATCGTTGGGCAGGATAAAGCCGCCGGCGCCGGTTTCGGGCGATATCTCGGTTGAGACGGCGCGCATGCCCGAGGGCAGAATGGCCGCCATGAAGCCCGATCCGTCGGCCTTGACCAGCTTCGGCTCCCGGATTGGTTCGCCGGCGATAAAGGGCGCGCGCGCGATCGAGCCGACGACCTGCCCCGTTGCCTCGGGGCGTTCGTTGCGGCGGATGAAGCTGTTGCTGACGGTCGCTGCCGGCCAGGTCTGCCACTGGATGTCTTCGGGCTTGACCGCCTGGCCGAGGCCAATGTCTGACCTGGCGACGAGAACGTCCACGGTCTGCATTTGTGCGACGGGCTCGGCCGGAGCCGGCTTGTTGTCGGATCCGCTTGCAAGGTACGCGGCGACGCCGCCGGCACCGACAGCGATGGTCAGGACGACAATGCGTGCGGTATTCATACGCTTCACTTTCCACATTACGCCACGGCGCTTCCGCCGTTGTGACGGGGAGTTGACCAGTTATTCGTCAAAGCATGGTTAATGAGGCGTATCTAAATCGCCTTAACGCCGAGTTTACTTGCCGAAATGCCCGAAGCCGGGATCAGCGAAGGGCGAAGTGCGCCAGGTCGACCGCCTTGATCCAGTCCGTTTCCGGATAAATCATCAGCGCACCGGTCGCGAGCGCGATGCCGTAAGGAATTCCGCTGTCCTTGGCGTGCAGCCTGAGCAGCCAGGCCTGGCCGGCGAACGCGTAAGGCAGCGGCCATTGCCGGAATTGCAGCAGCAACAACGTCAGCGCGCCGCC
This sequence comes from uncultured Alphaproteobacteria bacterium, assembly GCA_963756215.1. GTDB lineage: Bacteria > Pseudomonadota > Alphaproteobacteria > Rhizobiales > Xanthobacteraceae > Bradyrhizobium. Next base: position 360,383 of record CAVWMY010000014.1, read on the forward strand.
GAAAAGCGAGGCGTAGACCAGGTAATTCATAAGGTGGCCGAAGCCGAACCAGAGCGCGGCGGCCGCCGCGACCTTGGCATCCCCGCCGCCGATCCAGCCCATGGTGAAGCAGGCGAACGCCACCGCCAGCACGACGACCCCGGCGCCGACATGGGCAAGGACGTCGTAAAATCCCATGCCGGTCAGCAGCGCAAGGACCACGAAACCTCCGCCCAGCGCCAGCGATACCCGGTTGGGGATCGTCATGGTCAGCAGGTCGCTTGCGGCGGCGAATGCCATCAGCGCCGGAAACAACAGGAGCCGTGCAAGGTCGAGGATCATGACGTCGTCATCCGGCTGACACGAGATCGGAACACCGCCCGAATGTAGGTGCCAGAAATGAACAAGCGGGAAACGGTCCGGCGATCACCAGATAATCGCGATGCGCAACGCGAGCGCAAAGGTTGCCAGCGCCAATCCCAGGCAGACGAGACCGAGGGGGGCGTCGCCGCGGCTACGAGATGGCGCGGGTTCTCCTGCCGCGATTGCCGCGGTATCGGGCTTACGCATATCGACGCCATTCCCGGCCGGCCAAAACATCAAAGGCCCCGGCTGCCCGAGGCCTTCTCTGCTCGTCACAAGTGGTGCTTATTTCAGCGAGGTGTTGATCGAGGTGAACTTGGCATTCAAGTTGCTGCCGAGACCGTTAACGATCGCGATGATGGCGAGCGAAATGCCGGCGGCGATCAGACCATATTCAATAGCGGTGGCGCCGGACTCGTCCTTCACGAAACGTGAAATCAGGTTCTTCATAGGTAACTCCATGTGTACACGTGGCTGGTCGAACTAATAGTTGGTCTGAACGGCGTTCTCAGCACCGTGACCGTGTCGTCACCCTACGGTTCGACAATTGCAGCGCAGTTAATTCGATTGCGTAAAGACGGGTGGATTCCGATGTTGTTCGGTAGAGTAAATTTGGAATTAAAAGGCGGGCCCAGGAACTGCCTGCGCCATTACCGCGCCGGCGCCGGTAGGTCCGCGAAGCCGGATTCATGGCTCCTTAAACATGGCGGGGTAACCCTGAGATCTTCGCGCGGATGAGGCTGTCATGTCGAACCTACCCTTGGAAGTCGTCGAAATGTTCGGACAGACGATAGCCAAGGTCGTGCCTGTCACCATCGGGTTGGCGCTGTTGTTTTCGGTGCTCAGTCACTTCTGGGCCTGCAACCCCGCAGCGCCATGGTGGCGCAAGCGCGAACTCGTCACCGACATGTGTTATTGGTTCTTTGTCCCGCTATTCACCCGCGTTCTGCGCATCGGGCTTCTGGTGCTCGGTGCCGGCGTGATCTTCGGGATTTATGATGCCGACCGGTTGATCGCCTTCTACGACAACGGCCACGGTCCGCTGTCCGAATTGCCGCTGTGGCTGCAGGGGATCCTGTTCCTGGTGGCTTCGGACTTCATGCAATACTGGCTGCATCGCATGTTTCACGGCGGCGCTTTCTGGAAATATCATGCGATCCATCATTCCTCCGAAGACCTCGACTGGATTTCGGCGGCGCGCTTCCACCCTGCCAATTTGTTCCTCGGCACCATCGCGGTCGATGTCATCTTGCTGCTGGCAGGCATTTCGCCGAACGTCATGCTCTGGGTCGCGCCCTTCAACATCTTCCATTCGGCCTTCGTCCACGCCAATCTGAACTGGACGCTCGGTCCCTTCAAATATTTGGTGGCCACGCCGGTGTTCCATCGCTGGCATCACACCTCGCTCGATCAGGGCGGCAATACCAACTTCGCCGGAACCTTCCCGGTTTGGGACCTGCTGTTCGGGACGTTCCGGATGCCGAAAAACCAACTCCCCAACGGCTACGGCATCGGCGATCAGGCCTTTCCCAGCGAAATTGTCGGGCAGCTGGCCTATCCGTTCCGGCAATAGGCCTGTCGGGCAAGCACTGCCTTTTCCGGGTGCCGTTTGCGGTTCATTCATCAATTGACGTCAGATTTGCAGCGTCGGGCGCCGGTTCCGCTGCGTATCGCTTTAGCCGGCATGTTCAAAGCCCTGGGGTACAGTATGAGTCTCGAGTGCCAGCCTGCGCGCCAGCGCGTGTTTTTCGGCTTCCGCGCCTCGTTCCGCGCGTTAGCGGTCGGAGTTCTGTTGTGGCCTGCCGCGGTTCTTGCCGAGCCGACCCGGGACGCCATCGCGGTTAATGTCGATCAGGCCAAGCTCGTAAAGCTCCCATCGCGCGTGGCGACAATCGTCGTCGGAAACCCGCTGATTGCCGATGTCACCCTGCAGACCGGTGGGGTCATGGTGGTGACTGGCAAGGGCTACGGCGCGACAAACTTCATCGCCATGGATCGTACCGGCGAGGTGCTGGTGGATCGGATCATTCAGGTCCAAGGTCCCAGCGATCAGCTCGTCACGATCTATCGCGGGATCGAACGTGAGTCCTATAGCTGCATGCCCGTCTGCCAGCGGCGGGCGACGCTCGGTGACGGCGACGGCTACTTCAAGTCGGTCCTCGGTCAGGCCGGCGATCTCAGCGGTCAGGCCAGCGGCGCCGCGTCTGCGAAGCCGACCAACTAGAGCATGTTTCGGAAAAACGAAAACCGGTTTTCCGAAACAATCATGATCGAACCAAGAGATTAGATGTTCCGATTCCATGTGGTCGGAACATGATCCGAGGCGTCGCGCCCCCACAGCGCGGTGCTGGAGCGATGCACTCGCTGACAGGGCTCCCGGCATACTGAATCGACTGCGTCGATAGCCGGCGGCAAATCGTTAATGCGCAGTTAATTCCGTGTCCCCAACTGTCGCGACCCGGCGAAACACTTCAACAATCACTTTGCGATATTCGTGTGCACGCAGATACCTGCCGCCGTCTTCAGGAATCCCGATGCCGCCGCCCGCCGATTCTCGAGCTACCGCCAGAAATGTTCTGTCCCGATTTGGTCGCAGTCGGCGCGGTTCGGCGGCGGTTGAATTTGCGCTTGTCGCGCCGGTATTTTTCGCGCTGCTGTTCGCTATCATCGAATCGGCCATCGTGTTCTTTGCCGGCCAGGTGTTGGAAACCATCACCCAGGATTCGGCACGTCTGATTGCCACCGGTCAGGCGCAGACCGGCCAGGTGCCCCTCTGCCAGCCGCCGGGGCAGCCCGCGCCGGTGCCCTGTACGCAGGCGACGTTCAAGAACTATGTCTGCAGCCAGATTCCGGCGCTGTTTGATTGCGCGGGTGTCTATGTCGACGTGCGGAACTATCCGGCGTTCACCAACGTGGTCATCAACAGCCAGATCGACGCCAACAAGAATCTTATCACCAACATGCAGTACAGCCCCGGGGGCCCCGGCGCGATCGTCGTCGTCAGGTTGTTTTATCAGTGGCCTTTGTTCGTGACCGGGCTCGGCTACAATATTTCGAATTTGTCGGGCAACCAGCGCCTGTTGTCGGCGACCGCCGCGTTCAAGAATGAACCCTACTAGGGCAGACATGAAACCGATGTCGCAGATGTGGCACCGCGCGCGTTATTTCGCGCTCAGGCTGATCGAAGACCGCAGCGGCCTTGCTGCGATTGAATTTGCCATGATCGTCCCGATCATGCTGGTGATGTTCTTCGGGGTGGTCGAGTTTTCTTCCGCCGTCGCCGTCGATCGCAAGGTCACGCTGATGGCGCGGACGCTCTCCGACCTGACCTCGCAGTCCGCTTCGGTCGGCGACGCCGACATGACCAATTTTTTCGCGGCCAGCGTTGGAATTATGACGCCGTACGATTCCGCGCCCGTTAAGTCCACCATCACCGAATTGTACATCGATCCGACCACGCATGCGGCCCGGGTACAGTGGAGCAAGGGATCGTTTCCCCGCGGGACCAGCACGATCGTTACGATACCGACAGATCTCGCGGTCGGCGGCACCTATGTGATTTTCAGCGAGGTCAGTTACCTCTATACCCCGGCCGTCGGCTACCTGATCGCAAAGGCCGGCATCACCCTGAGCGACGTGTCCTATACGCGGCCGCGACAATCGACCTGCGTGTTTTACGGTTCGGACACCGCCTGCAAGACGCTCTAGAAGCGGTCGGCAAAAGTAGGCGCCGATTGTCCCGCGGGACCCATGCGAAGCGCGCGGGAATAAGATTCCGCCGCAGAATGAACTCCGCCCGCGAAACATGCTGCAACGGAAAAAGGCCGCGCTGACCGCACGGCCTTCCTCTAATGGTCGGATCGAATGTCGCGGTCCCCGCTTCGCGAGCCGAGACCTGACGAAATTCGCTTAGCCAGCGGCGCGAAGATTGTCGGCCGACGACTTGCCAGAGCGGCGATCTGCCACGATCTCATAGGAGATCTTCTGGCCTTCACGCAGCGTTCCAAGGCCGGCGCGCTCGACGGCGCTGATGTGCACGAACACGTCGTTGCCGCCGTCGTCCGGCTGAATGAAGCCGAAGCCCTTGGTCGCGTTAAACCACTTCACGGTTCCCATGCTCACGGGGGTAGTCCCTTCTCAAGATAGATATAGTAGAAGCCTACTTTCGATAGGCTGGTGGGATCGAATTTTTGGAAGGGTCGTCAGCGTCTAAACCGGCTGTACCGGTGGATAGCTAATGTCGTCCGGCCGAAAATCGATGGGCCTATCATATGTGAAGCGAGCCTTCAAAACAATCCTGAGGTGCACGTTTTTTTGATCGGCCGTGTTTTATGACGCGCCTCTGCCGGCGCACGCCGCTATCCGCGATCGTGCAGCGTCAAAGACGCTGAGCCATATTTATTTACCGCCGACGGAATTGGCCGCGCGGCGGTGCACCACGGGGCGGCCCGCCACCCGGGCGCTCGTCCTTGTGGCGGAAAATGAGGCGGCCTTTCTCGAGGTCATAAGGTGACATCTCGATCGTGACCCGATCCCCCGCCAGGGTCTTGATCCGGTTCTTTTTCATTTTACCGGCGGTATAGGCGACGATCTCGTGTCCGGCATCGAGCTGCACGCGGTAACGTGCATCGGGGAGGATTTCGGTGACCAGTCCTTCGAACTGGATCAGCTCTTCTTTAGCCATGGTTTTCTCCAGATCGATCGGCGATTAGCGCTGCGGCCGTTCGTTACGATTGGGTCGGGTATTGGGACGCCTCTCGCGATGCAGGAAGGCGACGCCCTGCATGCTTTCCACCTTCATACCTTCAGATTTAGCGGCACCCTGCGACGGACGCGCCGAATCCAGCCGATTCGTCTCGTGCCGGTTTGACTGCGGAACTGCATTATTACCACCCGGACGGCGGCGGCGGCGAGGGCCTTTTGATGCCGGAGCCGCTTCATTTGTTCTCGCAGCGTGAGCGCGAGGGGCCGACCTGGCGCCGCGATGCTGCGATGGCGCCGGCGGTGCGTCGCGATGTCCCGGTGTACGGCGGTCTTCCCGGGGCAAAGTGACACGGATCAGCTTTTCGATGTCGCGCAGATAGGCCAACTCCTCGCCGCCCGAGACGAGCGAGATCGCGACGCCGTCGGCGCCGGCGCGCGCGGTGCGGCCGATGCGATGGACGTAGGTCTCCGGCACGTTCGGAAGGTCGAAGTTCACCACATGACTGATCCCGTCGACGTCGATGCCGCGGGCGGCGATATCGGTGGCGACCAGCGTACGGATCTCGCCGGTGCGGAATGCCGCCAGCACGCGCTCGCGATGGTTCTGGGATTTGTTGCCGTGAATGGCGTCCGCCCTGATCCCGGCCTTGGCGAGGCCTTTCACCACCTTGTCTGCGCCATGCTTGGTGCGGGTAAAGACCAGCGCCCGGTTCACCGGCTCCTGCTTCAGCAGTTGCGCCAGGAAAGTCGGCTTGGCGGAATGATCGATCTGGATGATGCGCTGGGTGATGCGCTCGACCGTCGAAGACACCGGGGTGACTGCGACGCGGGCCGGATCGCGCAGCATCTGCTCGGCGAGTTCGGCGATGTCTTTCGGCATCGTCGCGGAAAAGAACAGCGTCTGCCGCTTGACCGGCAATTTGGCGACGATTTTCCGAATGTCGTTGATGAAGCCCATGTCGAGCATGCGATCGGCTTCATCGAGCACGAGAAACTCGACCTGGCCGAGCCTCAAACCGTTGCTTTGCACGAGATCGAGCAACCGGCCGGGCGTGGCCACCATGACTTCGACGCCCTGCATAACCGAGCGGACCTGGCGTCCCATCGGCACGCCGCCGATGGCTAGCGCCGACGTCAGGCGCATGTGACGGCCATAGGCGTTGAAGCTCTCGAGAATCTGTCCGGACAGCTCACGCGTCGGACTTAGCACCAGCACGCGACACGTCTTGGGCTGCGGCTTGACGCGGTTTTCCAGAATGCGATGCAGGATCGGAAGCGCGAAGGATGCTGTCTTGCCGGTACCGGTCTGGGCGATGCCGACGACGTCACGGCCGGTCAACGCGATGGGAATGGTTTGAGCTTGGATGGGCGTGGGCGTCTGGTAGTTCTCTTCCTTGAGCGCACGCGAGATGGGATCGGCCAAGCCGAAATCCTGAAAGGAGGTCAAAAGGGTGTTTCTTTCCATGTAAAAAGCAGGCGCCCGGCAATGTCAGCCAGGAGCGCGCGAGGGTGTCTGAGACACCCGCGTGTTTGGGGCGTCGGTGCTGGTTAGCTTGAAGGGACAAGCCAGAAGCCGTTGGACGGGCTCAGAACACGCGGCTCGCAAAGACCCGGTGATTCCCTGGGTCGTGCCGCTCATATGGAACACGAACGCGGCGCTTTCAAGGTAATTTACGCGCAATAGTGCTGGCGCAGTTAAAGAAAAGCCACTCCGTCCATCGCGGAGTTCACGGCAAACGTTTCCAGCACGGGCGCGCGCCAACTGCGTGCTGAAAACTTAGTCAACACCAAAGCGCTGCTCACGAAATAAGCTGATTGCCCCCGAAGCACACAATTTTGTGGCTCAAATAATGAGCAGTGAGGTCGGCTAGGTCTTCAAGTGAGGTCGATTCGCAAGCCAGGCCATAGGCTTAGGCTGCTCAGGCGCTATGGCATGGTTCTTGCGATTCTCCCGGCGCAAGCGGCCGCGGGCCGTTTCAGAGCGTCCAACGTCTGCGTCCAGGGAGATGACACCTCATGCTTACACAATCGACTCACGATATAGCCGCGCCGCTGAGCCGCCGTCGTTGGCTGGCGGCGACCGCCGCGCTAGTGCTGGGTCTATCCGCATTCGGCTCGGCCAAGGCGGACGACGACACCATCAAGGTCGGCGTTCTGCATTCGCTCTCGGGCACCATGGCCATCAGCGAAACCACCCTGAAGGATACCGTCCTGTTCATGATCGACGAACAGAACAAGAAGGGCGGCGTCCTCGGCAAGAAGCTCGAAGCCGTTGTGGTCGATCCCGCGTCGAACTGGCCGCTGTTTGCCGAAAAAGCCCGTGAGCTGATTACCAAGGACAAGGTTGCCGTGGTGTTCGGGTGCTGGACATCGGTGTCGCGCAAATCGGTGTTGCCGGTGTTCAAGGAATTGAATTCGATCCTCTTCTATCCGGTGCAGTACGAGGGCGAAGAGAGCGAGCGCAACGTCTTCTATACCGGTGCTGCGCCGAACCAGCAGGCGATCCCGGCCGTCGACTACCTCATGAAGGATGAAAAGGTAAAACGCTGGGTGCTGGCCGGTACCGACTACGTGTATCCGCGCACCACCAACAAGATCCTCGAAGCCTATCTGAAGTCGAAGGGCGTCAAGGACGAAGACATCATGATCAACTACACCCCGTTCGGTCATTCGGACTGGCAGACCATCGTCGCCGATATCAAGAAGTTCGGCTCGGCCGGCAAGAAGACTGCCGTGGTCTCGACGATCAACGGCGACGCCAACGTTCCCTTCTACAAGGAGCTCGGCAACCAGGGCATCAAGGCGACCGACATTCCCGTCGTCGCGTTCTCGGTGGGCGAAGAAGAACTCGCCGGCATCGATACCAAGCCGCTGCTCGGTCATCTCGCCGCGTGGAACTATTTCGAGTCGATCAAGACGCCGGCCAACGAGAAGTTCATCAAGGAGTGGCAGGCCTACACCAAGAATCCCAAGCGCACGACCAACGACCCGATGGAAGCCACCTATATCGGCTTCAACATGTGGGTGAAGGCGGTCGAAAAGGCGAAGTCGACCGATCCCGACAAGGTCATCGACGCGCTCCCGGGCACCGAGACGGCGAACCTCACCGGCGGCGTGTCCAAGCTGCTGCCCAACCATCACATCACCAAGCCCGTGTTCATCGGGGAAATCAAACCCAACGGCCAATTCGACGTGGTGTGGAAGACGCCGGGTCTCGTGGCGGGCGACGCCTGGTCGAAGGAATTGCCCAACTCCAAGGATCTGATCGGCGATTGGGTCGGCAAGAAGTGCGGCAACTACAACACCAAGACCAACAAATGCGGCGGTCAGGGCTCCTGATCGGATCCTGAACGCCAACGAACCCGGGAAGGCGGCGATGTCCGCCGCCTTCCGTCTGCTGCCGGGGTTGTCCAGTGCTCGCTGACTTTTTTAGAAATTTTCGCTCGCTACCATTTGCCTTGCTGATAATTTTCGCGACGGTCGTGCCGGTCCTGGCGGGACCGTTCGAGGACGCGGTCGGCAAATTCTCCAATGACGATTATTCCGACACCGAAGAAGCCGTCGGTGTGATCGCGACGTCAGGCAACCCGTTGGCCTATCCGATCATCAGCGCGCTGCAGGACGGCCGCTTGATGGCCGATCCCGACACCAAGAAAATCTACGTGACGCAGCCGGACGGCAAGTCGATCGACGCCATGACCGGCGCGCCGGTCGCCAGCATTCCCGGCGGCGCTAGCGCCGTGCGCCTCAACAATCATTTGCGTCGCGCCATCGAGGCCGCGCTGGGCGGGCTGACACTGTCGTCCCCCGATCCTGACAAGCGAATCCTGGCCGCACAGTCGGTTTTCAAGACCCATGATGCAGCCATGCTGCCGCTGATCGATGGCGCGCTGCAGAAGGAGACCAACAAGGGTGCCAAGCAGGCATTCACCGATGCGCGGGCGGCGATTCTGCTGTTCAAGGACGACGTCACCGAGGCCGAAAAGCTCGATGCCATCGCCGTTATCCGGGCACGCGGCGACCAGGAAGCGCTGGCGATGCTGACCGACGTGTCCGCGGACGCGCCGGCGTCGGTGGCGCGTGCGGCGACCGGCGCGATTGCGGCGATTCAGCAAAGGCTGGCGCTATGGTCGGTGGTGCAGAACGCCTGGTACGGCTTGTCGCTGGGCTCGGTGCTGCTGCTCGCGGCGATCGGGCTTGCCATAACCTTCGGGGTGATGGGCGTCATCAACATGGCGCATGGCGAGATGGTCATGATCGGGGCTTACGTTACCTTCGTCGTGCAGCAGGCTATCCGGACCCGCTATCCCGGCCTGTTCGACTACTCGCTTGTGTTCGCGGTGCCCCTGGCGTTCATCGTCGCCGGCGCGATCGGAATCCTGATCGAGCGCACGATCATCCGCTTTCTCTACGGCCGCCCGCTGGAAACCCTGCTGGCGACCTGGGGCCTGTCGCTGGTGTTGCAGCAGGCGGTGCGCACCATGTTCGGTCCCACCAATCAGGAGGTCGGCAACCCCTCCTGGATGAGCGGCGCATTCGAGATCGGACAAATCTCGATTACGTACAACCGGCTCTGGATTCTCTGCTTCACGCTGGCGGTGTTCGCCATGCTGCTTGCGATGTTGCGTTACACCGCGCTGGGACTTGAGATGCGCGCGGTTACGCAGAATCGGCGGATGGCGGCCTCGATGGGGATCGCAACCTCGCGCGTCGATGCGCTGACCTTCGGGCTCGGCTCCGGCATTGCCGGGATCGCCGGCGTGGCGCTGTCGCAGATCGATAACGTCAGCCCCAATCTCGGCCAAAGCTACATCATCGACTCCTTTATGGTGGTGGTGTTCGGCGGCGTCGGAAATCTGTGGGGCACGCTGGTCGGCGCATTCACGCTCGGCATCGCCAACAAGTTCCTGGAACCGGTGGCCGGGGCCGTGCTTGGCAAGATCGCGATCCTGGTTCTCATCATCCTCTTCATCCAGAAACGTCCGCGCGGCCTGTTCGCGCTCAAGGGGCGGGCGGTGGAAGCATGATGCCGCACGCCCTCACGCGTTCGCTGGATCGCAGCGCGACCGTCTTTCTGACCGTGGTCGCCGTTGTTGGAGTGCTGATCCCGTTGTCGAACCTGCTGTTGCCGGCCGGCTCGCCGTTGCAGGTGCCGACCTATCTCGTGGCGTTGTTCGGGAAATATGTCTGCTACGCCATCCTGGCGCTCTCGATCGATTTGATCTGGGGCTATTGCGGAATTCTCTCGCTCGGTCACGGCGCGTTCTTTGCGCTCGGCGGCTACGCGATGGGCATGTACCTGATGCGCCAGATCGGCAGCCGCGGCGTCTACGGCAACCCGGTGTTGCCGGACTTCATGGTGTTCCTGAACTATTCGAAGCTGCCCTGGTACTGGCACGGCTTCGACATGTTCTGGTTCGCGGCCTTGATGGTCATCCTGGTGCCGGGCCTGCTCGCATTCTGTTTCGGCTGGCTGGCATTCCGTTCGCGCGTCACCGGCGTCTATCTGTCGATCATCACGCAGGCCATGACCTACGCGCTGCTGCTCGCCTTCTTCCGCAACGATTTCGGTTTCGGCGGCAATAACGGCCTGACCGATTTCAAGGACATCCTGGGCTTCAACGTCCAGGCCGACGGCACCCGCGCCGCGCTGTTTGCGCTGAGCTGCCTGGCGTTGATCGTCGGATTCTCTGATCTGCCGCGCAGTGGTGACCTCGAAACTCGGCAAGGTGCTGATCGCGGTGCGCGATGCCGAATCCCGTACGCGGTTTCTGGGCTACCGCGTCGAATCCTACAAACTGTTCGTGTTCACGCTGTCGGCCTGCATGGCGGGCGTCGCGGGTGCGCTCTATGTGCCGCAGGTCGGCATCATCAACCCCGGCGAATTCGCTCCGGGTAATTCCATCGAGGCGGTGATCTGGGTTGCCGTCGGCGGACGCGGGACGCTGATTGGAGCCGCCCTCGGCGCCGTCGTCGTCAACTACGCCAAGACCGTCTTTACCTCAGGGCCGCTGGCACCGTACTGGCTTTTCATGCTGGGCGCGCTGTTCATCCTGGTCACGCTGTTGCTGCCGAAGGGGATCATCGGCACCTTCAACGCGTGGTGGGAGCCGTGGAAGGCTAAACGCCTGAGCGCCAATGCCGTCAGCGCGGCGCGGGAAGACGGCGTCAGCGAACCGAACATGGCGGAGTGAGCCGATGAACGTCATGGATTCACGGGCGACCTCGGCGCTGCTCTATCTCGACGGCGTGCATGTCTCGTTCGACGGATTTCACGCCATCAATAATCTGTCGCTGACGCTCGCCCCCGGCGAAATGCGCGCCATCATCGGCCCCAACGGTGCCGGCAAGACCACGATGATGGACATCATCACCGGCAAGACCAAGCCGGACGAGGGCGAGGTTTTGTTCGACGGCGTCACCGACCTGACCCGCCTCGACGAGACGCGAATTGCAGAACTCGGGATCGGCCGAAAATTCCAGAAGCCGACGGTATTCGAAAGCCAGACCATCGAAGACAATCTCTTGCTGGCGCTCAATGTCGATCATCGCGTCCGCGGCACGTTGTTCTGGCGCGAAAGCAGGGCCGAGTCCGAGCGCATCGAGCGGGTGCTGGAAACCATCCGCTTGACCGACGCGCGCCACCGCCTGGCGGGCAGCCTTTCGCACGGCCAGAAGCAGTGGCTGGAGATCGGCATGCTGCTGGCGCAGGATCCGAAGCTGCTGTTGGTCGACGAGCCCGTCGCCGGCATGACCGACGTCGAAACCCATCAAACCGCCGAGCTGCTCAAGGAGATCAACCGCGATAAGACCATCATGGTCGTCGAGCACGACATGACCTTTGTTCGCGAGCTTGGCGTCAAGGTGACCTGTCTGCACGAAGGCACGGTGCTGGCCGAGGGGACTATCGATCAGGTCTCGTCGAACGAGCGGGTGATCGAGGTGTATCTGGGAAGGTAAAATGGCGAATGGAGTTTTTCTCTGACTACCCGCTATCGGCCATTCGCTACTCTCCCTCTTAAGGACGTGCCACATGCTCGACGTCAAGGACATCAACCTCTATTACGGCGCCGCGCAGGCGTTGCGCGGTGTGTCGATTTCGGCTGAGCCGGGCAAGGTGACGTGCGTGCTCGGTCGCAACGGCGTCGGCAAGACCAGCCTGCTGCGGGCGATGGTCGGCCAATACCCGATCGCCAGCGGCTCCATCACCTTCGACGGGACCGAGATCTCCGGCCTCAAGCCCTACGAGCGGGCACGGCGCGGCATCGGCTTCGTTCCGCAGGGCCGCGAGATCTTTCCGCTCCTGACCGTGGAGGAGAATCTCAAGACCGGATTTGGCCCGTTGAAACGCGAAAACCGTAATATCCCCGATGACGTGTTCTCGCTTTTTCCGGTGCTGAATTCGATGCTCGGCCGCCGTGGCGGCGACCTTTCGGGCGGCCAGCAGCAGCAGCTCGCGATTGGGCGCGCGCTGGTGATGAGGCCGAAATTGCTGTTGCTCGATGAACCGACCGAGGGCATCCAGCCTTCGATCATCAAGGACATCGGCCGCGCCATCTCGTATCTTCGCAACCTCGGCAACATCGCCATTGTGCTGGTCGAACAATATCTCGACTTTGCCTGCGAGCTCGGCGACAACTTTGCGGTGATGGACCGCGGAGCGGTGAAATATGCCTGCGACCGCAGTCAGCTCGACCCGGCTGAGATCAGCCGCCAGATGGCGCTCTGAGGGTGCGGTTGTCTGGGTCCTTCGGTTCGGAATATTTGGGGACAGATGCAGAGCGATAGCGCGCGCGTGACGTCGGCGATATTCGCGGCCAACCGGGCCCGGGGCGCGGTGACGTTTGACGTGCAGCGCATCGATGGCGTTACGCGCCGCGGTCATCTGCATGAATCCGGTTCTCTGCGGGTTCGTTTTCCCGCACCGGAGGCGCAGGGGCTCTCGGCGGTGTTCGTGAATACCGCCGGCGGGGTTGCCGGCGGCGATCGCTTCGATATCGACATCGCGGCTGGCGAAGATGCGCGGCTGACACTGACGACGGCGGCGGCGGAAAAAGTCTACCGGGCGGAGGGGGCGCCGGCGCAACTCAATATTTCGCTGAAAGCCGCCGCCGGCGCGCATCTCGGCTGGCTGCCGCAGGAGACCATCCTGTTCGACCGCGCGCGGGTCCTGCGCCGGATCGACATAGACCTGGCGGACAGCGCGTCGCTGTTACTGTGTGAGATCGTGGTGTTCGGACGGGCTGCCATGGGCGAGCGGATGCTTCACGGCGAATTCGCCGATCGCTGGCGTCTGCGGCGCGGCGGCAGGTTGGTGTTCGCGGAAAACGTCCGGCTCGATGGCGAGATCGGCATCAAGCTTCTGAAGCCCGCCATCGCAAAAGGCGCCGTCGCCGTCGGCACCGCATTGATCGTGCCGGGCGATGAGGCGTTGGTGGAGCGGATTCGCGCGTTGTCCGACACCTTTCGTGGTGAGGTCGGCATTTCCGCCTGGAATGGATTTGCAATGGTCCGCTTCTGTGCCCAAGATGCGGCGCCGCTTCGTGCCGATATGATGGCGGTGCTCGGCCGCGCCAGCGGCGAACCGTTGCCCCGGCTATGGCTCAATTAGATCGGTCGAAATTCTTCAGAGTGCTCGCATGAACCTGTCTCCCCGTGAAAAGGACAAGCTCTTGATTTCCATGGCGGCGATGGTCGCGCGACGCCGGCTGGAGCGCGGCGTCAAGCTCAACCATCCGGAAGCCATCGCAATCATTTCCGATTTCATCGTCGAGGGCGCACGCGACGGCCGCACCGTGGCGGAGTTGATGCAAGCGGGCGCGCAGGTGCTGACACGCGGCCAGGTGATGGCGGGCATTCCGGAAATGATCCACGACATTCAGGTCGAGGCGACGTTTCCGGACGGCACCAAGCTCGTTACCGTGCACGAGCCGATCAGATAGTCATCGTCATTCCTGGGCGGCCGCAAGGCGGCCGAATTCCGGAATCCAGAGGTTATGTTTTCGAGATTGCGGGTTCGATGATGCGCACCGCGCCAGAATGATTAAAGAGGGCCAGATGATTCCCGGCGAACTTTTCATCAAGAACGGCGAGATCGAGCTCAATGCCGGCCGCAAGACGGTGACGGTGACGGTCGCCAATTCCGGCGATCGTCCGATCCAGGTCGGCTCGCATTACCATTTCTTCGAGACCAATCCGGCGCTGAAGTTCGACCGCAGACGCGCGCGCGGCATGCGGCTCGATATCGCGGCCGGCACCGCGGTTCGGTTCGAGCCCGGGCAAACCCGCGACGTGCAACTGGTGGCGCTGGCCGGCAAGCGTGTGGTCTATGGTTTCCGCGGTGACGTGATGGGCAAGCTGTGAACCGACTTCGCGCCGCGAGCAATCAATCTGGCCGCAGAGCGAGCGCCCGCATTTCCCCGATCTTCGCCCGTCAGGGGGGAGTGAATTCGTCTGTCGATGGAGCGACCTGATGTCCGTCAAGATAAAACGTTCCGTCTATGCCGAGATGTTCGGGCCGACCACGGGCGACCGGGTGCGGCTCGCCGACACCGATCTCATCATCGAGGTCGAAAAGGATTTCACCGTCTATGGCGAGGAGGTGAAGTTCGGCGGCGGCAAGGTGATCCGCGACGGCATGGGCCAGTCCCAGGTCACCAACAGGCAGGGCGCGGCCGATACCGTCATCACCAATGCGCTGATCGTCGATCACTGGGGAATCGTAAAGGCCGATGTCGCGATCAAGGAAGGCTATATCAGCGCCATCGGCAAGGCCGGCAATCCGGATATCCAGCCCGGCGTGACCATCATCATCGGCCCCGGCACCGATGTCATCGCGGGCGAGGGTAAAATACTCACCGCGGGCGGGTTCGACAGCCACATCCACTTCATCTGCCCGCAACAGATCGAACACGCGTTGATGTCAGGCGTCACCTCGATGCTGGGGGGCGGCACCGGTCCGTCGCACGGCACCTTCGCCACGACCTGTACGCCGGGTCCCTGGCATATGGGGCGGATGATCCAGTCGTTCGATGCCTTTCCGGTCAATCTCGGCATATCCGGCAAGGGTAACGCCTCGCGCCCGGCCTCGCTCGTGGAGATGATCAAGGCCGGCGCCTGTGCGCTCAAACTGCACGAGGACTGGGGCACCACGCCGGCGGCGATCGACAATTGCCTGTCGGTGGCCGACGATCACGACATCCAGGTGATGCTCCATTCCGATACCTTGAACGAGTCCGGTTTCGTCGAGGATACCATCAAGGCGTTCAAGGGCCGTACCATTCACGCCTTTCACACCGAAGGCGCCGGCGGCGGGCACGCGCCCGACATCATCAAGATTGCGGGGCTGAAAAACGTCCTGCCGTCCTCGACCAACCCGACCCGTCCGTTCACCCGCAACACCATCGACGAGCATCTGGACATGCTGATGGTGTGCCACCATCTCGATCCCTCGATCGCCGAAGACCTTGCGTTTGCCGAGAGCCGCATCCGCAAGGAGACCATCGCGGCGGAAGATATCCTGCACGACCTCGGCGCGCTCTCGATGATGTCGTCGGATTCGCAGGCCATGGGCCGGCTCGGCGAGGTCATCATCCGCACCTGGCAGACGGCGGACAAGATGAAGAAGCAGCGCGGTTCGCTGCCGCAGGACAAGGGCGACAACGACAATTTCCGGGTCAAGCGCTACATCGCCAAATATACCATCAACCCGGCGATCGCCCACGGCGTCTCGAAGCTGATCGGCTCGGTGGAAAAGGGCAAGCTGGCCGACCTGGTGCTGTGGTCGCCGGCTTTCTTTGGCGTCAAGCCGGATTGCATCATCAAGGGCGGCTCGATCGTCGCGGCGCCGATGGGCGATCCCAACGCCTCGATTCCCACTCCGCAGCCGGTGCACTACCAGCCGATGTTCGCGGCCTTCGGTAAATCGCTGACGGCGTCCTCCGTGGTGTTTTCGTCGAAGTCGGCGGTGGCTTCCGGGCTGGCGCGGAAACTCGGCATTTCCAAAAAGCTCTACGCGGTCGAGAATACCCGCGGCGGCATTTCCAAGAAAAGCATGATCCACAACGGCGCCACGCCCAAAATCGAGGTCGATCCGGAAACCTACGAGGTGCGCGCCGACGGCGAATTGCTGACCTGCGCGCCGGCCGAGGTGCTGCCCATGGCGCAACGCTATTTCATGTTCTAAAGTTGTTCCCGGCATCTCAAGCCATAACAAAGCCGGGAGGATTCTTCGTGATCTACGTCGTCGCCACGCTGACCGTGAAGCCTGAAACACGGGCCGAATTCATTGCTGCCGCCACCGCCTGCATCACGGAAACCCGCAAGGAGCCCGGCAACATCGCCTACGATCTGCATGAAAGCGTCACCGACCATTCCAAAATGGTGTTCGTCGAGCAGTGGGAAAACGCCGAGGCGCTGGGTCCGCACCGGAGCGCCGAGCACATGAAGGCGTTCGGCCGCGTTGCAGTCAAGTGCATGACGGCACCGCCGAAAATTGAAATCATCACCCCCGAAAAGGTCGACGCCCGTTGATCGCCGCCAATGCTGATCGTCAAGCATAACCGGAGCAGAATTTCATGATCTACGTCGTCGCCACCACGAAGGTGAAGCCGGAATCTCGCGACGCCTTCATCAGGGGTGCCAAGGAATGCATCGCGGCGACCCGCCAGGAAAAGGGCTGCCTGGCCTATGACAGCCATACCAGCATCAACGATCCTGATTTGTTCGTGGTGGTGGAACGCTGGGAAAGCCGCGAGGACCTCAACGCCCACGGCCGCGCGCCGCACATGAAGACCTGGCGCGAATATTCCGCGCCGCTCAAGCTGTCGCCGACCGTGATCGAGATCATCAGCGACGGCAAGGTCGAGACGCTGTGAGCACGCCTCGCGCGACCGAGGTCCGCGGCCAGCACCGCTGGACCACGCCGGCCGCCGACACCGTGGTGCTCGATTTCGACGACCGGCACCGGCGGCGGATGGCGATGACGGGCACGCGGGGGCTGGCGTTTCTGCTGGACCTCGAAAACGCCGTCGCGCTGCGCGGCGGCGATGCGCTGGTGCTCGACGACGGCCGGCTGATCGAGGTGGTCGCGGCTCCGGAGCCGTTGGCCGAGATTCGCGGCGCCGAACCGCGGGATCTGGTTCGGCTCGCCTGGCATCTCGGCAACCGTCATCTGCCGACCCAGATCGTCGGCAAGGGGCTGCGCATCCGCCGCGACCATGTCATCGAGGCGATGGTCACGGGATTGGGCGCCCGCGTCATCGAGATCGAGGCGCCGTTCGATCCCGAGGGCGGCGCCTATGCCGGCGGCGGCCATGACCACCGCCCGGAACAGCACGGCCACCAACACGCGGCGCACGATCATTCGGCGCATGATCATTCGGCGCATGCGCATGGCGACCACCATCACCATGATGAACATTGCGATCATGATCATCATCACGGCCGCTCCCGCAGCCATGACCACAAATAGCGTGCCGGCCAAGCCGCGGCGGCGGCCCGGACCGTCTTCGAGCCCGGGGCCGCACGAACGCGCCGCGCCCGCGATCGCGGCGAAAGGCGCCGCCGCCGACGCCGACACGGCCGCGCTTTATCGATTGATGACCTGGCTGTCGCCGTCATTCCCGGTCGGGGCTTTTTCGTATTCGAGCGGCATTGAATGGGCGGTGGAAGCCGGCGATATCGTCGATGCCGCGTCGCTGAGGAATTGGCTGGGCGCAATGCTGGCGGACGGTCCGGGATTTTGCGACGGCGTGTTCCTGGCGCAGACGCACCGCGCCGCCTCGTGCCGTGATCAGATAATGTTGCGGGACGTCGCCGGACTGGCGGCCGCTTTCGTGCCCTCGCGCGAGCGTCACCTCGAGACATCGGCGCAAGGCCGCGCCTTCATCGACATTGCGCGCGCGGCGTGGTCTTGCGACGGCCTCGATCAGCTGGTCGCCGGCTGCGACGGGCCGATCGTTTATCCCGTCGCGGTCGGCATGGTCAGCGCCGCGCACGGCATCGCGTTGAGGTCGACCGTCCATGGATTTCTTCACGCGCTGGTGGCGAACTGGATATCCGCCGGCGCCCGGCTCATCCCGCTCGGACAGACCGATAGCCAGCGTGTGCTGGCGTCGCTCGAGCCCGATGTCACTGCGACCGCAGCGCGTGCACTTGCCGCATCGCTCGATGATCTCGGCAGTGCCGCGTTTCGTGCCGATCTCTCCAGCATGCGCCACGAGGCGCAGTATACCAGGCTGTTCAGGTCATGATGACCGCGCAGCGCCTTTCACGCGTGCCGGCCCGGCGGTCGCCTGGGCAGCATGGGAACAACGGAAAGAACACCTGACATGTCGAATTTACACGGTCCGCTTCGAATCGGCATCGGAGGTCCCGTCGGTTCGGGAAAAACCGCGCTGATGGATCTGCTCTGCAAGTCGATGCGTGAGCGCTATGACATCGCGGCGATCACCAACGACATCTACACCAAGTGGGATGCCGAATTTTTGGTGCGCTCGGGATCGCTGACGCCTGACCGCATCGCAGGCGTCGAGACCGGGGGATGCCCCCACACCGCCATCCGCGAAGACGCCTCGATGAACCTTGCCGCCGTCGCCGACATGCGCGCGAAGTTTCCCGATCTCGACCTGGTGCTGATCGAATCCGGCGGCGACAACCTGGCTGCGACGTTCTCCCCTGAACTCGCCGATCTCACGATCTACGTCATCGACGTCGCCGCCGGCGACAAGATCCCCTCGAAAGGAGGCCCCGGCATCACGCGATCCGATCTGCTGGTGATCAACAAGATCGACCTCGCGCCCCATGTTGGCGCATCGCTGCAGAAGATGGATACCGACGCCCGGCGGATGCGCGGCGAACGGCCATTCGTGATGACCAATCTGAAGAAGAGCGAGGGGTTGGACCGCATTATCGGCTTCATCGAGGCCAAGGGCGGCTTGAGCGCGGCCTAAGCCCGGCAGCGCCACCGAAAACACGTCGGGCAGATTAGTTAACGCTTTCGACCGCAGGCCCTTGCGGATAGGAATTTCCGCCGCTTGATGGAACAAAATCCTTTTGCCGCGATTGATACGCTTGGCGCGTCGAATCCCTGTACTCAGTTGCGGTTGCCTGCCCATGATCGCTCCTTCAGTATGTCAAGCGGTCGGCTTCCGTCTGATCTCTGTTTGTTTCCCTCCCGGCGAACGTCAGATGCATGTTGTGTTGCTCCTTCTTCGCCAACTCCTGATTTCCGAGTAAGCGAGTGGTTCGGCTGGGTTTCATCATCGGGTTCATCGCGCTTATCGGAGTTCTGCTCTCCGGCCTCGCCGCCTATCGCGTTCACGACCAGGAACTTGCCATCGACGGCATCGCGATGGCGCGTGCGATCGACGTTCACGCCAGCCTGGTCCAGGACCGATTGACCGAGCGTGAATTGCTCGCCCGCGTCGCGGCCGGCCTGTTTCATGCCCCCTCGATGCTCAAGGCCAACATGCTGCAGCCCTTGCGGGCCTCGATTTATGCCTTCAAGACGGATTTCGTGGTCGCCGGCTGGATCGCACGGCTGCGGCCGGATGAACTCGAAGCGGCGCATGCCGAACTGGCCAATGCGGGATTCTCCAACCCGGAGATTCGCAGCTATGACGATTCCCCTCGCGACATCCGCACGATTGATCAGCCGATCGATGTATTGATGGACGTCGAACCGCGCGATGCGCGGACGATGGCCTTTGTCGGCCGATCCTTCGACCAAAATCCGATTCTGGGGCCGATGCTCACGCAGGCGATGACGACGGGAAAGCCTGCCGCCTCCGATCCGATTCCGCTGTTGCGTCCCGATGGGCCGATCGGCATCGTTCTCGCCGCGCCGGTGCTGCAGGACGGCGGCCCGACGCCGGCAGGCTTCGTGACGTTCTCCTACGAGCTTGCGCCGCTGATGCTGACCAACGACGATCTTTCGCTGTTCTCCGTGGTGTTGAAGGATCCCCGCCGCGCCAATGGCGAATTGATCGCGAATGACCAGGGCGTCGTCACGTCGCGGATCGCAAATCCGGAAGGCCCCGCGCCTTCGGTGACGCGAACGGTGACGTTCGGGGGACGCGATTGGCTGCTCGGCTACTACGCCAAGACCAACGCCGTGAAGCGCGCCGAGCAGACTGCCGCCATTGTCGCCGCCATCGGCCTTGCGCTGACCGGCATCGTCTGCGGCCTGTTTGGTTATGTCGCGTACAACAACTTGCGCCTGAGCCGTGAAATTCAGGTGCGGATCGGCTTCGAGCGTCGGCTGACCGCGGTGATCGACGAACTCAACCACCGGGTCAAGAACATCCTTGCCGTGATCCAGTCGATCGTGACGCGCACCCTGCGCCATGGCTCGGACATCGACGTCGCCCGCGATCTATTGATCGGTCGGATCCATGCCATGTCGAACGTGGTCTCGCTGTTGAGCGAAAGCCAATGGCAGGGGGTGAAACTCAAGGGGCTGTTCGAGGCGCGCGCAATTCCCCATTCCGACCGGATCGCGGTCAGCGGCCCCGACATATCCGTGAGCGCACGGGCCGCGCAAAGCCTGTCGCTGCTGTTCTTCGAATTGGCGTCGCATTCGGACGAGGGGCTCTCGCTGGTCGGCAAGCATCCGCATATCGTGGCGCACTGGGAGGTGACCGGCGAGAACCCCGACGCGATCTTCCATTTCCGTTGGGAGGAATTCAACACCAGCGCCGCGACGCGTCGCGAAGACAGCGATTTCGGCGTGATCCTGCTTGATCGGGTCGCGCCGGAGGCGCTCGGCGGTACCTCGAAGCGCTATTTTACCGACGTGAGTTATGTATATGAGTTGACCGCTCCGATGGAGACGGTGGTCGACATGACGGAGCGCGACCGGACCGAGCAGCTCTCACGCCGCTGAACGTGCATCCACGCGCGGCCAAGTACTAATCCAGACCCCCGAGTCCAAGCCCATTAAAGCCCATAAAAAAACGGCCGCGCGATGCGGCCGTTTCTTCGTTAAGCGGGCGCCGGATCAGCCGCCGCTGCCACCGATTACGGCCCGCACCGTTTCGTCTGGACCAAAATCCTCGGCGCCATCGACGTAAAGCAAGGCGCTGAGCTTCGAGCGGGCGCGGTTGACGCGGCTCTTAATGGTGCCCACGGCACATCCGCAGATCGCCGCCGCGTCCTCGTAGGAGAAACCGGACGCGCCGACCAGGATCAGCGCTTCACGCTGGTCCTGCGGCAATTTGTCCAGCGCGGCGCGGAATTCCTCAAACTCCAGATGCGCGTTTTGCGCGGGCTGGGTTTTCAGGGTTTTGGCATAGCTGCCGTCAGCATCCTCCACCTCCCGCCGCCGCTTGCGATAGTCGGAGCGGAACAGATTGCGCAAAATTGTAAACAGCCATGCCGGCAGATTTGAACCGGGCTGGAACGAATCGATGTTCGCGAGCGCCCGCAGCAGCGTTTCCTGAACCAGATCGTCCGCCCGATCGCCGTTACCGCTCAGCGAAATAGCGAACGCTCTCAGGCTGGGAACCGATGCCAGGATGTCGTCGCGAAGTGAGTCAGTGAGAGGCATTATTCCCCTCCGTCGTTGTGTTCGCCCGTGTGTTCACCTGCCCTGCTTAGCTGGGGATCAGGCCCCGATGCATCAAGCTTTCGAATCAACTCCGCGAAACGATCAGGCACGCCCTGCCGCACCACATCGTCGTACATGGCGCGCAACTGATGTCCGATCCTGGACTGGATCTCGGCGTTCAGGCCGCCTTGCTTGCCGGGCGCGGCACCCTTGGATTTTGCATCTTTCATGACATGATCCACGTTTCCCCGAGAGTTAAGTCTCTGACAATTCAAGATTTATCCCTGCTCTTGAAGCTTTTGCTACGTCGGTACGCGACCTCAATGCAATGTTGGCCGGAAAGTTCCGGGAGCCTGGAACTTTTCTCGCGCTGAGGCGTAGTAAAGCCGGTGAGGGAACCCGGATCGCTCCGGGCCGGCCCAAGCAACCTTTCAACCGCGATAATCCATGGAGTGGGGATGTCCCGATCACAGCTAGTTGCTGAACATTTACCGCTACTGCGCCGCTATGCCCGCGCGCTGACGGGAAACCAGGCATCGGGCGACGCCTATGTTGCGGCGATGCTCGAAGCGCTGCTCCAGGACGCATCGGTGCTCGACGAGCAGCACGGTCCGCGCGCCGGGCTATTTCGGCTGTTTACACAGATCTGGAATTCGGTCTCGCTCAACGATGACGCCGAAGTGACGACGCTGCCGATGCCGTCGGAGCGCCGGCTTTCGAACATCACGCCGCTGCCTCGCCAGGCATTCCTCTTGCTGTCGCTGGAGGGCTTTTCCGAAGAGGAGGTCGCTTTCATCCTCGGCATCGACGTCGCCGAGACCCGCAAGCTCGCGGATACGGCGGGACGGGAAATGGCCGCGGAGATCGCGACCGATGTGCTGATCATCGAGGATGAGACCTTCATCGCGATGGACCTGGAGAGCTTGGTGAAGAACCTCGGTCACAACGTGATCGGCGTTGCCCGCACCCACTCCGACGCCGTGGCGCTCGCCAAGAACAAAAAGCCCGGTCTTATTCTCGCGGATATTCAACTTGCCGACGGCAGTTCCGGTCTCGATGCCGTCAATGAGCTTCTGAAGGTGTTCGAGGTGCCCGTGGTCTTCATCACGGCCTACCCCGAACGCTTCCTGACCGGCGAGAGGCCCGAACCGGCCTTCCTGATCTCAAAGCCATTCCAGCCTGCGATGGTGTCGGCGGTGGCGAGCCAGGCGCTGTTCTTCCAGCGCAACTCTCGCAATCGCGCACCACGCGCGGCTGCTTCCTGATCCAAGACAATCGGCGTCACACAATTCATCCCTGGCCTCGTCGAGGTCAGGGATGTTGTTTGAACGCTGTACCTATTTCGGATCGGCCGCGGACGGGTTGAACAATTTCTGCCCTTTCACCTGGTAGGCCCCGATCGCCTGTTGGCCTTCCGGCGACACCAGCCAGTCCGCGAAGATTTTCCCGACATCAAGATTCGATCCGGCATGCTTTTGCGGATCGAGTTCGATCACGTCGTAGCGATTGATCAAGCGTGAATCGCCCTCGATCGCGATCACGAGCGAGCCCTTGTTGTTGAAGCTGAGCCAGGTGCCGCGATCGGAAAGCGTGTAGGCGCTCATCGCGCTGGCCACATTGAGGGCTTCGCCCATGCCCCCGCCGATGTCGCGGTACCATTTTTCCTTGCCGAGGGTATCAGGGGTTTGGCCGACGGCCTTCCACAGCCGGAGCTCGGCGGCGTTGGTTCCGCTTTTGTCGCCGCGTGACACGAACGGCGCCCGCGCCGACGCGATCGACTTCAGGGCCGCCACGCTGTCGTTGCCGCCGCGGATATGCGCCGGGTCGGTCGACGGACCCACAATGACAAAATCATTCCAGGCGATTTGCCGCCGAGTTGCGCCGTGGCCCTCGTCCATGAACTGCCGTTCGGCTTCCGGATCGTGAACCAGCAACAGGTCGGCGTCGCCGCGGCGCGCGGTATCCAGCGCCTTGCCGGTGCCCTGCGCCACGACGTTGACGGTAATTCCGGATTTCGCCGTGAATTGCGGCAGGATGTTCGCCAGCAATCCGGACGCCTCGACCGATGTCGTCGATGCCAGGGTGATGGATCGCTCCGCGGCTGCGGCGGAATGGACCGCGGCTGCGATCGCAATCAACGCCACCAAGGATCTAATTCCACTCATGCCTCATCACTCCCGGCCGTTCGCGCGCGCCCGGCCAAGGCGAAGGCCGCTGCGCTGATTGAGATGCTTATCCCGACTAGCACGGCGCCCAGCGCCAGCGCCAACGACAGATCGCCCTGGCTGGTTTGGAGCGCAATTGCCGTGGTCATGGTTCGCGTCAAACCCCGGATGTTCCCGCCGACAAGGATCACGGCGCCGACTTCGGAGACCGTGCGGCCGAAGCCCGCGAGGATCGCGGTCAAAAGGTCGGCGCGGATGATCGCAAGGATTTGTGGTATCGACTGCGCTCTCGACGCCCCGTCGGAAATCAGTTCGTCGCCGTATCGCGCCCAGGCCCGTTCGCCGGCACGGTGGACCAGGGCCGTGATTATAGGAACCGCGAGCAGGGTTTGTGCGATCACCATCGCCGCGGGCGTAAACAGCAATTGGAGGAAGCCAAGCGGTCCGGAGCGGGAGAGCGCCAGATAGAGGATCAGCCCGACCACCACCGGGGGCAGACCGAACAGTGCGTTGATCAGCACCACGAGCAGCCGTCGTCCGCGAAACGGAAAGATCGCCAGCGCCGCTCCGGCGGGCAGGCTGACGACGGTCGCCAGCGCCGTAGCCGCGAGGCTGACGCCGATTGACAGTCCGACGATCTCGAAAAAATCATGCAAGCGGAAAGCCCCGGTATCAGCGTAGCACAAGTGCGCCTTGCGGACTCGCGTCCCAAGGGGCGGCCGATCCGCTGGCCGCAGCTTTCCACCAAGAGAATGCGATCAGGCCATCCGATACCTTCGCCAACGTGAAGGAGTAGCCAAAGTGACGCACCGTCAGGCGATTGCGTGCGGCGCTCAAGTGCCGAACTCTCTGAAGCGCCGAGCTCCTAAGAAAGCTTGAGCTTCTAAGAACTTCGGCTCCTAAGAACCTGCGATCGTAAGAACTCGGGGCGTCTTGGCTCTGGGGGGATGTAGAGGTTGGCGGCAGTGGCGATCCGCGGCCCAAATTGTAGGCAAAAAAGTAGGGCGCGGCTGGCATCACCACAGCCGCGCCCTGCGTCACCGGTCAATGGGGCAGGGGGGATGACCGGCTGCCGGGATGACGCGGAGGCCCATGGAATCGTTCCCGATCGCTACGTATTTTTCTTACACGGTTTAGTGATGGAGTTTTTTTAGTTGTTGGTGACGATTCTCGTGAACCTCGGAGCCTCCCGGCGCATTAACTAAATATAGGGCTTGGGTCAGGGGTTAGTAATCATGTCTCGCATAACCAAGACGTTGTTCGGTGCGGCCGCCCTCTCATTGATGCTCGGCGCTGTTCAATTTGCTTCGGGCCGCGATCTGGGCTCGTTGGGCGCTGCGACCGGGATCGACCCAGCCGCAACCTCTTTGGCCACCATCAATCGGGATGCTAAAACCGACCGGGCCGCGCGGGTTGCAACTTCGACGGTCGTAATGCGGACCGTCGCGCTCCCCTTGAACGGACTGCCGGAAATGTCCGTCTTGGTGCAGGTGCCTGTCGCACAAGCGACGAGCACAACGGGATCATCTGGTCAAGCCCGGAAGTGTCACCAAAACGGTGGCTTGCGAGCCGATGGTCAGTGTACTGACCGAGGTCGCCAAGCAGCTGCAGCCCGGGCGCTGCATCACCTGATCGGACCCGTCAGTCGCACGCCTGCGACCGCGTGATATTCAAAAAGCCGAATATTTAGATCAGTCCGCCGGTGTGCCGTCGTCGTCCGCGGACGACCGGCGGCTCGCGAACAGCCCCAGCGCCAGGCCGCCCACCGCCAGGATGGGAACTAGCCGCTTAATTCCGACTGTTCGGATGACCTGCATCGCCACCGTCATCAGCATTGGGTCGGCCAGCAGGCTTTGCGCCGCCGACTTCGCGTTCGCCGCAGCGCGGGCCTTGTCGCGTGCCCTGGCCTGATTCCGTCGCGCCACGTAGGCGGCAACCGCGATCAGCGTCACGACGAAGAATAGTCCCGCACCGGCCAGGCATGCCTGGATCGTGCCGTAGGTCTGCTGCAGGTAAATAAATGCCGCCGCGCACAGGAATACCGCCGCCACCGACAGCGCCAATCCTGCGGCTGCTGCCAGCGATGTCAGTCCCGCCGCCGTGGCCGCAGTTACCTTGAGATCGGTGATCAAGCGCTGAAACATCGGCGGCCTCGGTGCAAATAATGGATCGGTGGGATACGCCGCGAGCGGCGCCGCGCAGGATCAAGCCGCCTTGCCGGGACCGTATCGACCAGCCCCGCGGCAAGGGGTGCTATGTCCGGTTACCGTCATATCATTCGATCGGCTTCAAATTCATCGCCGCCAGGTGACGCCGATCAGGAAGCCGAGGCCAAGAGCGATGCCCACGGTCGCAAGCGGGCGCTGGGTCACGATGTCCTCCAGCGTTTCCTCGAGCGAATAGGCGGCGTCCTGTGCGGCTTCCATGGCCGCTGCGCCGTGGACCGACATGTCGTCCACTGCGGAATCGACATTGGCGCGGGCCTGCTTATAGCCGCGGCGCGCCTGCTTTTTGGCCGAGCCGGCGAAACTGTTGAGGACGTCGGTGATCTGGTCGGCCAGGGCTGAAATATCGTTTTTCACGGCAGCTACATCCTTTTCGAGGCGTTCATAGGTTGCTTTGTCCGTCAGATTTTTCATTCCGATTTCGCCATCCGTACTGGACATCAAAAGCTCCCGGGGTACTGAGATTGTCTGGCACAAACGCCTCGGGTTCCCGTAAGTTCCCGAGGCTAAATGCCGGCGACAGCTCGTCAGTCCGGCGGAAGCTGCGGGCCGCCAACCGGCATCAGGTGCTCCTTAAGGACCAATGCCACGATCAACAGCGGCGACGACAGGAAGCCGCCCATCGGGCCCCATAGCCAAGTCCAGAACGCCAGCGCCAGCAAAACCGCCAGCGCATTAAGCTCGAGTCGGCGGCCGATGATGGTCGGCGTGACGAAATGACCTTCCAGGAAGGTAACCCCGACAAAAAGCAGCGCAGCAATCAGCCCGGTGCCGAGTGTGGCGGAGGTAATTACGCCCACCACCGTCAGGATTACGAACATGGCGATCGGACCGATGATCGGAAAGAAATTCAAGGTCGCGGCAAGCGCGCCGAGCCCCGCGGGGTTGGGCATCCCGGTTATCGCGCAGATGATGCCGGTGGCGATGCCCACCCCTATGTTGATAAGGGTCACCGTCATCAGGTATCCGCCGAGATGCTGTTCGATTTCGTTCAGAATCCGCAGCATCCGCAGCCGCGCATCGTGGTCGGCGAACGTCAGAACCAAGGCTCGGCGCAAATCCCGCCAACTGGCGATGAACAGCACCAGTGTTGCGAAGAACAACAGGAATTCAGTGAAGGTCGGCGAGAGAAATTCGAGCGTTGGCTGCACCCATTCGATCTTCGGCAGTTCGAAAGGGGTGACGGAGGTTGCACCGGGTTCGCCGACCAAACCCTGAAGCTGGTGCCAAAGCGCCAGCGGCCGGTCGAACACGTGCAACTTCTCCTTCAGCTGGGCCCCCAATTCCGGCAGCCGCGTGCTCCAATCCATCAATGGCGATGAGATCAGGCTGACGACGAAGGTCACGGCGGCGCCGACCGCGCTCACGATAAGGATCGCCGACAGCGCCCGGGGAATGCGGTGCCGCTCCAGAAAGCCCGCCGCCGGCGACAGCATGGTACCGATCACGAAGGCCGACACGACCGGCAGGAAGAAGACCTTCGCGAAGTAAAGGACACAGAACACGCAGATGACAAGCAACGCCACCAGGGCGAAAGCCACGACCTCGGCGCGGCGGATGACCGGTGGCAGCTCGGCTTTGCCTTCAGCGAGCGGCGTCCCGGCTGTCTCCCCGAGGGACGCACGGTGATCGGGAAGGACACGCAACTTGTTCTCCCCCCTTGCACGCGCTGGCGAACGCCGACTGGCGGTCGAACCGGACGCTGGTTTCAATCAAGCCCGGGCGCACCCTAAATGTTCCATCTCAGAAACGTGAAGGGCTGCCGGTTGACAAAAATGCCCAGGGCTCGATTCGCGGCGGAACCCTAGTGGCGCGGTCGTGTTGGGTTTGTAGAGCATCACGGCGATGCGCTTTATTCCTCGGGGCAGCCCATGACAAAGAAATTAGCAAGCGTTCGCAGTCCGTCGCGGCGCGCGACCAACGCGCTGATCTTCACCGGAATTGTATTGGCCTCGGCATTCCTCGTCAGTGAGGCGAGCGCGCAAATGCTGAGCTACGCGCCGATGCCGCAAAGCGGATTTCCCTCCGACAACGTAATACAGGAAACCGCGCCCGGCGACGATGCTGCCGGAGTACTGCCTGCGCGATTGCAGCGCGCCGTGGTGAGCCTTGATACCCACGAGGCCGCCGGCACCGTCATCATCGATACCGGCAATACCGCGCTTTATTATGTGCTCGGCCAGGGCCGAGCCATTCGCTACGGCGTCGGCGTTGGCCGCGAGGGCTTCACCTGGTCAGGCACCCAAACCATCACGCGCAAGGCGGAGTGGCCGGATTGGCATCCGCCGGCCCAGATGATCGCGCGGCAGCCTTATCTTCCGCGATTTATGGCGGGTGGTCCCGGTAATCCTCTGGGCGCGCGGGCGATGTATCTCGGCTCGAGCGAGTATCGCATTCACGGTACCAACGATCCCTCAACCATCGGCAAGTTCGTTTCCAGCGGCTGTATCCGCCTGACCAATGAAGATGTCAGTGACCTGTTTAGCCGCGTCAACGTCGGCACCAAGGTCGTGGTGTTGCCCAAGAATGCACCACACGTCGAAGCACGAGCCGCCACCGCGACCCGTACGACGGCGATTCCGGTTCGGCCCGCTGCAACGACGTTGTCAACTGGCCGCCAGGCGATGAACCTTTAGCCTGTTCGATCGACCGATTTAGGAAACGCGTTTGCGGAGGCGTACGTGGTGAATAAATCCTGTCGGCTGATGTCATGTGCGGTGCTCGCGGCGGCGTCGTCAATGCTTCCACCGACCGCCCAAGCGCAGGATTTCTTTTCGGCCTTCTTCGGCGGCTTGGGAGGCGGCCGGCCGTTCGCGCCGGCGGCGCCGCTGCCGTTCGCGAGTGAACGCGGCTACCTCCCGCAACAGGCGCGCCCGCGTCGTGCGGAGAGTGCGCAGGCTGGTGGCCAGGCCTTTTGCGTGCGCACCTGCGACGGTCGCTACTTTCCGATCTCGGCATCCGACAATCAAAGTAGGGCGGCCTCGTGCAACAATTTCTGCCCGGCGAGCGACACCAAGGTTGTTTATGGCGGCAGCATCGACAGTGCTGTGACCGAAAGCGGCAAGGCTTACTCGGACCTGCCGAATGCCTATCGCTACCGCAACGAGGTCGTCGCGGACTGCACCTGTAACGGCAAGGACCAAGTGGGCCTTGCCCCGGTCAAGATCGAGAATGACCCGACACTTCGAAAAGGCGACATCGTCGCAGGCGCCGATGGCTTGATGGTCGCAGGCCGCGGCGCCGACAAACGCGGTGCGTCGCTGAATTTCTCGCCGGCGCCCCGACAACTGACGGCCCGTTATCAGCGCATACCCGTCGTCGCCTCGGACTAGCCGGTCGTGACCGCTCGCGCCTGACATTGCGGGTTCCTGCGGCGGAACCGCAATGTCCTGTCCGCGTTATCCCCGCGTCGCCGTCGCATCTTTGCGACATCAACCGGGGGAATCCAGATGCTTGTTGGCGCGCTCATTACGTTCCTTGTCGTCATCCTCATTCTATACTTGATCAACCTGTTGCCATTGGACGGCCGCGCCAAGCAGATCGCGCGGGTCGTGGTGATCATCTTGGGCGTGATATCGCTGTTGAAATATATCGCGGTATTTTAGTTCACGCGGATTTGGCCTCATAAAAAGTCCCATAAAAAAGCCCCGGCGGTCCGCCGGGGCTTTTTCAATGGTTTGTCGAAGGATTTATTTCAGCGTGCTGAACCAATCGTCGACATCCCTGTGAATCTGATCCTTGGCGAAGCCGTAGCGCTGCTGCAGCTTGCCTTCGAGTTGTTCGCGGCGGCCTTCGATCACGTTGAGATCGTCGTCAGTGAGTTTGCCCCACTTTTCCTTGGCGGCGCCCTTGAACTGTTTCCAGTTTCCTTCGACCCGGTTCCAATCCATTGTCGTCTCCCTTTTTTTGCGATGACAATTTAACGGGTGCGTCATGCAAACGTTCCGGGAAACGGCAACGTGCCGCAGCGGCTAACCGGCCGCCTTGGCTTCGCGGCGCCGCGCGGTGAGGATGTACTCTGTGTAGCCGTTCGGCTGCTCGCGTCCCTTGAAGATCAGGTCGCAGGCGGCCTTGAAGGCGACGCCGTCGAAACCCGGCGCCATCGGCCGGTACAGCGGGTCGCCCTTGTTCTGGCCGTCGACCACGATCGCCATGCGCTTCAGCGATTCCATCACCTGCTCCCTGGTGATGACGCCCTGATGCAACCAGTTGGCCAGATGCTGACTCGAGATGCGCAGCGTGGCGCGGTCTTCCATCAGCCCGACGTCGTGGATGTCGGGCACCTTCGAGCAGCCGACGCCCTGGTCGATCCAGCGTACCACGTAGCCGAGGATACCCTGGCAATTGTTGTCGATTTCCTGCTTCACGTCGTCGGGCGCCCAGTTCGACTGCGAGACCGGGATGGTGAGGATGTCCGACAGCTTGGCGCGCGGGCCGCCCTTGGTGAGCTCCTGCTGGCGCGCCAGTACGTTGACCTGGTGATAATGCAGCGCATGCAGGGTCGCGGCGGTCGGTGACGGTACCCAGGCGGTGGTGGCGCCGGCCTGCGGATGCGCGATTTTCTGTGCCAGCATGTCGGCCATCTTGTCGGGTGCGGCCCACATGCCCTTGCCGATCTGGGCATGGCCGGGGAGGCCGTCGATCAGGCCGACATCGACGTTCCAGTCTTCATAGGCCTTGATCCAGGGCTGGCTCTTCATGTCGTTCTTGCGGATCATCGGGCCGGCTTCGATCGAGGTATGGATCTCGTCGCCGGTGCGGTCGAGGAAGCCGGTGTTGATGAAGACGATGCGCTTGAGCGCCTGCTGGATGCAGGCCTTGAGGTTGACCGTGGTGCGGCGTTCCTCATCCATGATGCCGACCTTCATGGTGTTTTCAGGCAAGCCCAACATCTGCTCGACCCGGCCGAACAATTCGCAGGTCAAAGCGACCTCGTCGGGTCCATGCATCTTCGGCTTGACGATGTAGACCGAGCCGGTGCGGCTGTTGCGGGTCTTGGCATGGCCCTTGAGATCGTGGATCGCCAGCAGGCCGGCGACAGCGGCGTCGAGAATGCCTTCCGGAATCTCCTCGCCGTGGCTGTCGAGCACGGCATCGGTGAACATGTGATGGCCGACATTGCGCATCAACAGCAGGCTGCGTCCATGCAGCTTGAGTTCCTTGCTGTCGGGCGTCTTGTAAACGCGGTCGGGGTTGAGCGCGCGCTTGAGCGTCTTGCCGCCCTTCTCGAAATCGGCCGACAGCGTGCCGTTCATCAGGCCCAAGGTGTTGCGATAGACCAGAACCTTGTCTTCGGCGTCGACGGTGGCGACGCTGTCTTCCATGTCGAGAATGGTGCTGACGGCGGATTCCAGGATGATGTCGGCAACGCCGGCGGCATCGTCCTTGCCGATCGTGTGAGCGCGGTCGATCTTGATCTCGATATGCATGCCGTTATTGACCAGCAGGATCGCCGACGGCGCCGAGGCCTCGCCGAGATAACCGGCGAATTGCGTGTTCGACTTCAGCGCGGTGGCGTTGCCGCTTTTCAGTTTGGCGGCGAGTTGCCCGGCAATGACGCTGTAGGAGGTGACGTCGGTGTGGCTTCCCGCCGCCAGCGGCACGGCAGAATCCAGAAAGGCCTTGGCCTTCGCGACAACCTTGTCGCCGCGGGCCTTGTTGAAGCCCTTGCCGCCGTCGCCGGCTTCGTGGGGTATCGCGTCGGTGCCGTAGAAGGCATCGTACAGGCTGCCCCAGCGTGCGTTGGCGGCGTTCAGCGCGTACCGCGCGTTGGTGAGCGGCACCACCAGCTGCGGACCGCAGATCTTCCCGATCTCGTCATCGACGTTGGCGGTCTCGACCTTTTGGGTCGCCGGCTCCGGCAACAGATAGCCGATCTCCTTCAGGAATGCCGTATAGGCGTTCATGTCGAACGGCTTGCCCTTATTGGCGCGATGCCAGGCGTCGATTTTAGCCTGCAGCGTATCGCGCACCTTGAGCAGGTCGCTGTTTTTCGGCGCGAGATCGCGGATGATGGCGGCAAGCCCGGCCCAGAACGCGTCGGGGGCAATCCCGGTGTGGGGGGCGGCCTCCTTGGCGATGAAATCGAACAGGACAGGCGCGATCTTCAGGCCGTGGGCGTCGACACGATTCATGATCAAACTCTCGCGAAAAGCGGCTATTGCGCGCCGTTGTCAGGGGTAAAAACGATTAGCGCCGCGAAGGCGGCGTTCAAAGCCCCTTTTAGCGCCAAAGCCGTGCCCCTGAGAAGGCTTTTCGCCGATCTTCACGGACCTTTGGCCGCGCAGACAACGCGCAACACAGCCGGAATGTCCGGTCGCTCGGCCCAGCCTGATTCCGCTAGATATTGGCGGCCAGATCGACCGGTTCGTCGAACAGCACGCCTGATCGCATCAGCAGCTGCTCGATCGCGTCGGTCGCTTCGGGAACCGGGCGCATCGACGTGTCGATCGTCAACTCGCTCGCGGTCGGCGGCTGGTAATCGTTGGCGATGCCGGTGAAGGCCTTCAGCGCGCCCGCGCGCGCCTTGGCATAGTGGCCCTTGGGATCGCGGCTCTCGCACACTTCCGCGGGCGTCGCGACATAGATCTCGTGAAACGCGGTGTCGGCGATGCGTCGCGCGGTGGCACGATCCTCCGCCGACGGCGAAACCGCCGCGACGATGGCGACATGTCCATTGCGCGCCAGATGCGTTGCGACCTCGGCGAGCCGGCGAATGTTCTCCGCGCGGTCCTGCGCGGAGAAACCGAGGTCGCTATTGAGGCCGGCGCGCAGCGTGTCGCCGTCGAGCAAGACCGGCGAGCCGCCTTTGCCGAACAGCCGGCGTTCCAGCGCGCGCGCCAGCGTCGATTTGCCGGAGGCGGGCAGACCGGTGAACCATACTACCGCGCCGCGGTGGTGGTAACGCGCCGAGCGCTCGTCGTCGCGCAGCGCGGATTCCACCGGCACGATGTCGACCGGAATGGCGCGTTGGCCGGCGTCGGCCGACAGCACCAGCCCGCCGCCGGCGATACGGCCGTTGACTTCGATCACCAGCCGGCCGGTGCGGGAATTGTCGGTATAGGCGTCGGCCGCCACCGGGTTCGCCAGCGCGACATCGATTTCGCCGACGTGATTGCGGGCAATCGACGCCGTCTCGATGCTGGAAAGTTCACCGGGATCGACCGCCTTTTCGATCGCGACCACCGTGGCACGCGTTTCCTTGGTGCCGAGACGGACCAGAATTTTGGCCCCGGTCGCCAACGGCTGGTCATGCAGCCAGAAAATCCGCGCGCGAATTCGTCTTGTGTCGCGCGGGCTCTTGCCGACAGGCGCGATCACGTCGCCGCGCTCGATGAACAACTCGCGGTCGAGCGTGATGCCGACCGATTGTCCCGCGCTCTGTCGTCCTGTGACCGGGGTGACCGGCCAGCCCTCGACGCTGCGGATTTTTGCGACCTTGCCCGCGGGCATGATCACGATCTCGTCGCCGGCGGCAAGGCTGCCTGAACTCGATCCGCCCGGCTACGATGCGGCGATCGTCGAATTTGTAGATCGCCTGCACCGGCAGCCGCAATGCCAACGCTTCCAGCGGCCGCGCGGGCTCCAGTGCATCGAGCGCCTCGACCACGGTGGGACCGGCATACCATCGGATGTTCGGCGTGCGCTCGGCCACGCCATCGCCGTCGCGCGCCGAAATCGGAATCACCGCGCTCGGTGTGACGCCGAGGCCGACAAGATGCGCCGAAATCTCGTCGCTGATTTCCTTGAAACGTGCCGGGCTGAAGTCGACCCGATCCATCTTGTTGACGACAACGGCAACCTGCCTGATGCCGAGCAAATGCAGTAGATAGCCGTGGCGGCGGGTCTGGTCGCGCACACCCTCCATCGCGTCGATGATCAGGACCGCGCCGTCCGCCTGGGAGGCGCCGGTGATCATGTTGCGCAGGAATTCAGCGTGGCCGGGGGCGTCGATCAGCACCACGTCGCGGGACCGGGTGCGAAACCGGATTTGGGTGGTGTCGATGGTGATGCCCTGGTCGCGTTCGGTCTGCAACGCATCGAGCAGGAACGACCATTCGAACGGCATGCCGCGCCGGGCGCTGACCGCCTTCAGCATATCGAGCTTGCCCTCGGGCAGGCTGCCGGTCTCGAACAGCAGGCGTCCCACCAGCGTGGATTTGCCGTGATCGACATGGCCGACAATGACGATGCGAACCTGGGGGCGGGTGGTGCCGTTGGGAGTCGCGGATACCGTGGCGGGAACGCGCATGTTCATCTGGTCACTCGATTGATGTCCGTCAGAGATAGCCGGCGACGCGAAGTCGCTCGAAGGCGTCTTCGGTTTCATGGTCGAGCGTGCGACCGGCGCGTTCCGGCACCTTGGTGCCGTCGAGTTCGACCAGGATCTCGTCGATGTTGGATGCGGTCGACGCGACGGGATTGGTGATGTCCTGATCGCCCAGCGAGCGGTAACGCTTGCCGCCTTTGGCGAGGTAAAGGGGGATAATCGGGATGTTTTCGCGCTTGGTGTAGGCCCAGATATCGGCCTCGGTCCAATGCAGGATCGGATGGACGCGCAGGTGCGCGCCCGGCGGTGGCGAGGCGTTGAACTGGTCCCAGAATTCCGGCGGCTGGTCGCGCACGTCCCATCCGCCTTCGGTGCCGCGCGGCGAGAATACCCGTTCCTTGGCCCGGGTGGCTTCCTCGTCGCGGCGAATGCCGGCGATCAATCCGTCAAAACCATATTTGGCGAGCGCAAGCTTCAGCCCCTCGGTCTTGCGGGCGGCGGATCGCGCCGCCGGCGGCAAGGTCGGATCGACCGTATCGATCGGCGGGCAGGGTTCGACCTTGAGGTCCAGATCCCATTCCCTGCCGTAGCGATCGCGAAACGCGTACATCTCGGGAAATTTCTTGCCGGTATCGACATGTAGCGCCGGAAAGGGGACGCGGCCGAAGAAAGCCTTGCGTGCCAGCCAGATCATGACATTGGAGTCCTTGCCCAGCGACCATAGCAGCGCGAGCTTCTTGAGCCGCGCGAAGGCTTCCCTGAAGATGTAGATGCTTTGCGCCTCCAGCGCGTCGAGATGGTCGTGTTGCGTGCCGGCGGCGGCCGTCGGCGCGTAAGCTAGACAGCCCGCGCCGGACGAGTTCGACACAGCCGCCGACCCATCGGGCGCACTCGCGCTCGGCGGCCGATCTTGCAGCGGGTTTTGCTCCCGATCTTGCAACTGGTCCTGCCGCTGGTCTTGCAACTCGTCTCGGGCCGATTCGTTGTCGAGAAGATGCATCTCTGGGCCTTGGTCTTTGGAGGCGGAAATTCTATAGTTGCGGCGCAAGGTAGAGAAATAATTTTCTCTTTGCGGCCGTCAAATGAGACATATATAGAAAATAATTCCAGTCAACCCCGAAGTTGGGGACGAGAGTTTCGCATGCGTTTCTTGCCGGTGTTCCTCGATCTGCAAGCCGGTCCGGTGGTGGTCGTCGGTGCGGGAGAACCGGTGCGCGCGAAGTTGCGCCTGCTTGCCGCGGCGGACGCGCAGATCCGGTGGTTCGCGACCGACGGAAATCATGACTTGGGCGGCTTGGATGCCGGTCACGCCAAGCAGATTGAGTTTGCCGAAGGCGATCCTCTTGTTGCCGATCTTGGCGGAGTGATCGCGGTGCTCTGTGCGGGGGCCGGCGACGTCGGCGTTGCGATGTCGGTACGGGCGAGGGCCGCCAGCCTGCCCGTCAACGTGATGGACGATTTAGCGCATTCGACATTCATTTCGCCCGCCATCGTCGACCGCGGTGACGTCGTCGTCGCGGTCGGGACCGGCGGTGCTTCGCCGGTGGTGGCGCGCCGCGTCCGCGAGCGCATCGAAGCGATGTTGCCCGCCAGGATCGGCGAACTCGCAACTTTCATCGGCGGCTTTCGCAATGCGATCAACGGGCGCATTGCGGAGATGTCGCTGCGCCGTCGTTTCTGGGAGCGCGTGATCGACGGTCCGATCGGCGCGCTGGTTCTCGCCGGACGGAAGGACGAAGCCGCGACGGCACTCGATGCAATCGCCGACCCCACCGTGTTCGCAGGCGCGGATCCCCAGGGCATCGCCAGGGGCCGCGTCACCCTGGTCGGCGCGGGGCCGGGCGATCCGGATCTGCTGACCGTCAAGGCGCTGCGCGCCCTGCAGGATGCCGACATCGTGTTCCATGACGAACTAGTCTCGCCGGAGATTCTCGATCGCGCGCGACGCGACGCGGCGCGGATGCCGGTCGGCCGCCGCGCCGGACAGCCGGGCATCGGGCAGGATGCAATCAACCAATTGCTGATCGAGGCCGCGCAATCGGGCCAGCGCGTGGTGCGCCTCAAGGGCGGCGACGCCTATGTGTTTGGCCGCGGCGGCGAGGAAGTCGAGGCGCTGCGGCAGGCCGGGGTGGCCTATTCGGTGGTGCCGGGCATCACCGCCGCACTGGGCGCGGCCGCGGAATTCGAGGTGCCGCTGACCTTCCGCCGCGAGGCGCTCCGCATCACCTTCCTTACCGCCCACGAGGCCAGCGACGCTGAAACCGTGCACTGGCCGGCGCTGACGGACGAGAAGATGACTGTCGTCGTCTATATGGGTATGACTGCGGCGGACGCAGTCCGGTCAGGCCTGCTTGCTGCGGGGCGCTCGCCTCAAACGCCGGTCGGGGTGTTCGCGCGCGTGACGCTGCCGGAGGCGCAGGCGGTGGTCGGTACTCTCGATCAATTGTCGGACCTGGTTGCCCAAATCCGCGGCGGACCCGCGGTTCTCATCATCGGCGACGTGGTTGCGCATTCCGCGCCGTGGCGTCATCAAAACGTCAATCAAATCCTTGCAAAATTACTGGAAGCCGCTGCATGACCTCCCCGCTCGAACAGAAAAAAATCCGCATTGCCGGCCCGTCGGTGGTGACCGCCAACCGTACCTGGGACGGTGCGGTTATCTATCGCACGTCAGCGCATGGCTGGTCGGCCCGCTTGGCGGATGCCGCTATCGTCCATACTTCGGATGAGGCGCGGGTCTTACTGGCGGAATCGGTGGCCGACGATGTCGGCGCGATCGGCGCCTACATTGCCCCCGTCGAAATCGAGAGCGGCGGCGCGGTCAAGCCCGGCAATCTCCGTGAACATATCCGGTCCGAGGGTGTCACCATCGATCTCCCGGTCCCGGCGTAAGGTGTTTCTTCCATGTACGCATACGACGAACTCGATCGCACGCTCATCAACGAACGTGTTTCGGAATTTCGCGATCAGGTGAAGCGCCGGCTGTCCGGCGAACTCACCGAGGACGAATTCAAGATGCTGCGGCTGCAGAACGGCGTCTATCTGCAACTGCACGCCTATATGCTCCGTGTCGCGATCCCCTACGGGACGCTGTCGTCGGAGCAGTTGCGGCGGCTGGCGCATGTCGCCCGTCGCTATGACCGCGGCTACGGCCATTTCACCACACGGCAGAACATCCAGTTCAACTGGATCAAGCTCGCCGAACTGCCGGATGCGCTCGCCGATCTCGCCGAGGTCGGTATTCATGCCATGCAGACCTCGGGCAACAATACCCGCAACGTCACCTCGGATCAGTGGGCGGGCGTAGCGCCGGGTGAGATCGAGGATCCGCGCATCTGGTCGGAGCTGTTGCGGCAATACACTACGCTGCATCCGGAATTTTCGTTCTTGCCGCGCAAGTTCAAATTCGCGATCACCGCATCGGAGCACGACCGCGCGGCGATCAAGGTGCACGATATCGGACTTCGCCTGCACAAGAATGCCGGGGGAGAGACCGGGTTCGAGGTGCTGGTCGGCGGTGGACTTGGTCGCACGCCGTTCATCGGCAAGACCATCAAGCCGTACGTGGCCGGGCGCGACCTCCTGAGTTATGTCGAGGCCATCCTGCGCGTCTACAATCAGTATGGCCGCCGCGACAACATCTACAAGGCGCGCATCAAGATCCTGGTGCATGAGCTCGGCATCGAAAAGTTCGCGCAAGAAGTCGAGGACGAATGGCGGCAGATGGGCGATAGCGCATTGACGATCGATGATGACGTCATCGAGGACATCCGCTCCCGCTTCAAATATCCGGCCTACGAAAAGCTGCCGCATATGCCGGAAGAGTTGAAAAAAGCCGCGCACGATCCGGTGTTCGAGGCTTGGCGCAAGAATTCGGTATTTGCGCACAAGATGGGCGGCTATGCGATCGTGACGCTGTCGCTCAAGCCGGTAGGGGGACCACCGGGCGACGCCACCGCCGACCAGATGGATGCGATCGCCGACCTCGCCGACAAATATTCCTTCGGCGAAATCCGCGTCGGCCACGAGCAGAATCTGGCGTTACCACACGTTGCCCGGCGCGACTTGCCGGCGCTCTGGAAAGCGCTCGACAAGATCGGCGTCGCGACGCCCAACGTGAACCTGATTTCGGACATCATCGCCTGCCCGGGGCTGGATTACTGCTCGCTCGCGAACGCGCGTTCGATCCCGATCGCGCAGGAATTGACGCGGCGGTTTGCCAATCATGACACCGCCAATCTGATCGGGCGGCTGCACGTGAACATCTCCGGCTGCATCAATGCCTGCGGCCATCACCATGTCGGACACATCGGCATTCTCGGCGTCGAGAAGAATGGCGAGGAGTTCTACCAGATCACGATCGGCGGTCGCGCCGACGAGCATGCCGAAGTCGGCACCTTGATCGGACCGGCGGTGCGCTACGGCGAAGTCGCCGACGTGGTCGAGGATATCGTCGAGGCCTATCTCGCGCTGCGGGCGCGTCCCGACGAGCTTTTCATCGACACGGTCAAGCGCCTCGGTGTCGAACCATTCAGGGAGCGGGTCTATGCCACTCGTTAAAAGCGGAAAGATCATCACTGACGCGTTTGTCCATGTGGCGGATGATGCGCCGCTGCCGGGCGATGGTGCGATACTGGTTTCGGCGGCGCGGTTTCTCGGCGATCCGGAATCATTCGTCCGCCGGGTCGGCAAGACCGGCGTGATATGGCCCAACAATCGTGATCTCGACGACCTCGTGCCCTATCTCGACCGGCTCGCGGTGGTGGCGCTGGTGTTCCCGAGTTTCCGCGACGGCCGCGCCTACAGCCAGGCGCGGCTGCTGCGCGAGCGCCACGGTTTTCGCGGCGAGCTGCGCGCCACCGGTCAGGTGCTGCGCGACCAGTTTGTGTTCATGCTGCGCGCCGGTTTTGACGCATTCGAAGTCAAAAAGCCGAACGATGCCGAAGCGTTCGCGAGCGCGACGACGCGCTATTCGGTGTTCTACCAGCCGACCGGCGACGGTCGCGTCACCGCGCTTCACCGTCGGATGCAACTGCGCCATTCGGAGCGCGCCAGCCAGTGAACGCGCTTGCATCACAACCGCCGTCGGAGCGGACCGCGCAGACGACGAGGTTGCCGTCCGCGGAGACGCTTGATCGCGCGTTGCGTGACGCTTCCCCTGCGGAAATCGTCGCCGCGGCGCTTCAGGCGGTCGGGCGCGAGCGCCTCGCCGTGGTCTCGTCGTTCGGCACCGAATCGGCCGCGCTTCTCAAGGTGGCCGCCGAGGTCGATCCAGCCATTCCGGTGATCTTCCTCGATACGGGATGGTTGTTCGAGGAGACGCTGGCTTACCGTGATACCCTGGTCACGCGGCTCGGCCTGCGCGACGTCCGCTCGATCAAGCCGCTCGAGCAGGCGTTGTCGCGTGACGATCCCGAGCGCGAATTGTGGTTTTCCGATCCCGACGCCTGTTGCGCAATCCGCAAGGTCGAGCCGCTGGCGCGCGCGCTGGCGCCGTTCAGCGCGTGGCTCAACGGCCGCAAGCGTTTTCAGGGCGGCGCCCGCGCCGCGATGCCTGTGGTCGAGCAGGACGGCGGCCGGTTGAAGTTCAATCCATTCGCGAACGTCTCGCGCGAGGAAATCGCGGCGATCTATGCGCTCGCGGGATTGCCGCCGCACCCGCTGGCGACCAAGGGATTTTCGTCGGTCGGGTGTACGCCGTGCACCAGCCGCACCGTATCAGGTGAAGACGCGCGCGCCGGGCGCTGGCGCGGCCGTCCCAAGACCGAATGCGGCATCCATACGGTCAAGATTTCTTAGAACCAGAACTTCTTGGAATAAGGCCGCTGCCACATTACAAACAATGAAATGCGGTTTCGTTGACTTAAGGTCGCTTCGCCCCGAGTTTCGTCGCGTACATTCGATGACAATCCGGTCATCAAGTCGACGGAGATGAAGATGGTGCGTCGTATTCTGTTTGCCGCCGCGGGATTGCTCTGGGCGAGTTCTGCCTTTGCCGCCGACGTCACCCTTCTCAACGTATCCTATGACCCGACGCGCGAACTCTATGCCGACTTCAACAAGGCGTTTGCGACCGCCTACCAGAAGGAGACCGGCAAGAGCGTCGAAATCAAGCAGTCGCACGGCGGTTCCGGGTCGCAGGCACGTGCGGTGATCGATGGTCTGCAGGCCGATGTCGTCACGCTGGCGCTCGCCTATGACACCGACGCCATCGCCGCCAAGGGGTTGCTCGCGGCCGATTGGCAAAAACGCCTGCCGCAAAACGCTTCGCCCTACACGTCAACCATCGTCTTCCTGGTGCGCAAGGGTAATCCCAAGGGCGTCAAGGATTGGGACGACCTGGTCAAGTCCGGCGTCAGCGTCGTCACTCCAAATCCGAAAACCTCCGGCGGCGCCCGCTGGAATTATCTAGCCGCTTGGGGATACGCGCTGAAGAAATTCGGTTCCGCCGACAAGGCCAAGCAGTTCGTCGGCGACATCTACAAGAACGTGCCGGTACTGGATACCGGCGCACGCGGCTCGACCGTCACCTTCGTGGAGCGCGGCGTCGGCGACGTGCTTCTGGCATGGGAAAACGAAGCGTTTCTCGCCCAGCGCGAGTTTGGCAAGGACAAGTTCGAGATCGTCTCACCACCGCTGTCGATCCTGGCCGAACCCCCGATCGCCGTCGTCGATGCGGTTGCTGACCGCAAGGGCACCCGCGCCGTCGCCGAAGCTTACCTGAGATATTGGTACAGCAAGGAGGGTCAGGAAATCGCCGCGCGCAATTCCTACCGTCCGCGCGATCCCGAGATCGCCAGGGAATACGAGGCGTCGTTCGCGAAGGTGGAATTGTTTACGATCGACGATGTGTTCGGTGGCTGGGCCAAGGCGCAAAAGGAACACTTCAGCGAAGGTGGCGTATTCGACCAGATCTATAAAAACTGATCTGGGGGCGTGGAGCAGGGGGTATTGTGAGCGCGACGGCGGGAAGGCGCGGCACGTTGCCGGGGTTTGGCCTCACCATGGGGCTGACCCTGACATGGCTGTCCGTCATCGTCTTGATTCCGTTGGCCGGTCTCTTCCTCAAGACCTTCGAACTGAGCCTCGATCAATTCTGGGCCATCCTGAGTAGCCGTCGCACCCTCAATGCCCTCAGAATTTCGTTTGGTCTCGCCTTTGCCGCGGCATTGGTCAATCTCGTGATGGGAACGGTCGTTGTGTGGGCGCTGGTGCGCTACCGGTTTCCCGGTCGCCGGTTGTTCGATGCGATCGTCGACGTGCCGTTCGCGTTGCCGACCGCGGTCGCCGGGATCGCGCTGACCGCGTTGTTTGCGCAAAAAGGCTGGCTCGGTGCGCCGCTGGAGGCGATCGGCATCAAGGTTGCCTTCACGCCGACCGGCATTTTCCTCGCCATGATTTTTATCGGCATTCCCTTCGTGGTGCGGACGGTTCAGCCGGTGCTGCTCGACCTCGACGCCGAGATCGAGGAAGCCGCCGCTAGCCTCGGCGCCAACCGCTGGCACACCGTGTTCAGGGTGATCCTGCCGAGCCTGGTGCCGGCATTGCTTACCGGATTCGCGCTGGCATTCGCGCGCGCCGTCGGCGAGTACGGTTCGGTAATTTTCATCGCCGGCAATCTCCCGAACGTATCGGAAATAGCGCCGCTCCTTATCGTGATCCGGCTTTCGGAATTTCGCTATGCAGACGCTACCGCGATCGCCGTGGTGATGCTGATGGCCTCGTTTCTGATCATTTTCCTGATCAACCGCCTGCAGCGTTGGGCGCAAACCCGAATCCCGACCTATTGAGGCTGATGCGATGAGCCAGCAACCATTCGCATTGAGCGCGCCGCGGGACGATTTTCGTACCGAACCGCGGCCTGTTCGCATGGTTATCGTCGCGGCTGCGATAACCTTCCTTGTCGTGTTCGTCGTGTTGCCGCTCGTCGTCGTGTTCGCGCAGGCATTTTCCAGAGGCGTCAGCGCCTATTTCGCGGCACTGTCCGATCCGGAGGCGCTGTCCGCGATCCGGCTGACGCTGTACGTCGCGGCGATTTCGGTCGGCCTCAATCTGCTGTTCGGGCTGGCCGCGGCCTGGTCGATCGCCAAGTTCGACTTCCGCGGCAAGACACTACTGATTACGTTGATCGACCTGCCGTTTTCGGTGAGCCCGGTGATTTCGGGCCTGGTCTTTGTGCTGCTGTTTGGCGCGCAGGGCTATTTTGGCTCATGGCTGCAGGGACATCAAATCCACATCCTGTTCGCCGTGCCCGGTATCGCGCTGGCGACTATTTTCGTGACGTTTCCGTTTGTTGCGCGGGCGCTGATTCCGCTGATGCAGGAGCAGGGTACGATGGAGGAGGAGGCCGCGATCTCGCTGGGGGCCTCGGGCCTGCAGACCTTCTTCCGCGTCACTTTGCCCAATATCAAATGGGGCCTGCTCTATGGCGTGCTGTTGTGCAACGCCCGGGCGATGGGCGAATTCGGCGCGGTGTCGGTCGTATCAGGCCATATCCGCGGCGAGACCAACACCATGCCGTTGCTGGTGGAAATACTTTACAACGAATACCAGTTCGTGGCGGCGTTTGCGATTGCGTCGCTTTTGGCAATGCTGGCGCTGATCACGCTGGTGGCGAAGGCCGTTCTGGAGCGGCGTCTGGACGAGGGGCCGTTGCTGCGTGACGATTGAGCTGAAGAATATTGTCAAGAGATTCGGGGCGTTTGCCGCGCTGAACGGCGTCGACCTCAAAGTCGAGGGTGGCGAATTGCTGGCGTTGCTGGGGCCATCCGGTTCCGGCAAGACCACGCTGTTGCGGATCATTGCCGGCCTTGACTGGCCGGATGCCGGAGAAGTTTCGTTCAACGGCGAAAATGCGCTCGCCCATGGCGCAGGCGATCGCCATGTCGGGTTCGTATTCCAGCACTACGCGCTGTTCCGCCACATGACGGTGTTCGAGAATGTCGCGTTCGGCCTGCGGGTGCAGCCGCGCGCCGTCCGCAAGGACGAGCCGAGCATTCGTGCCCGGGTCAAGGAGTTGCTCGATCTGGTGCAACTCGACTGGCTTTCCAATCGTTACCCGCATCAACTGTCGGGCGGCCAGCGCCAGCGGATCGCGCTCGCCAGGGCGCTCGCGATCGAGCCGCGGATCCTGCTGCTCGATGAGCCGTTCGGCGCTCTCGATGCCAAGGTACGCAAGGAATTGCGGCAATGGCTGCGTTCGCTGCACGCCGAAATCAGCGTCACCTCGATCTTCGTGACCCACGACCAGGAAGAGGCGCTCGAAGTCGCCAACCGGGTGGTGGTGATGGATCGTGGCCGCATCGAGCAGATCGGCACGCCGGGCCAGGTGTATGATGATCCCGCAACGGCCTTCGTGCACGGCTTCATCGGCGAATCGATCGTGCTGCCGGTCGAGGTCAGCCAGGGCTGCGTCCGGCTCAGCGGCAAGGCGTTGAACATTTCCTCCGACGGCGTGGCCTGCGGCACTTCGAAACTGTTCATTCGCCGTCACGATATGCAGGTCGGGCCGCCCGGTAGCGGTGCGCTGGAAGGCAAGGTGCGCCATGTCCGGACCTTCGGTCCAATTCAACGCGCCGAAGTCGCGTTATGCGGCGGCGAGGACAAGACCATCATCGAGATCGATGCGCCGCGTGACAGATCGCTGCAAACCGGTGACCTGGTCGGCTTGCAGCCCCGCCGCTACCGGATTTTCCGAACGCCGGATTGACCGCGACCGCATGGCTTGTGCGCAAGGAGCGGCCCGACAAGCGTCTTGTTTCGTGTCACGGGAAAGCTTCTCCTGTACGCTCAGGG
Organism: uncultured Alphaproteobacteria bacterium; assembly: GCA_963756215.1. Taxonomy (GTDB): domain Bacteria; phylum Pseudomonadota; class Alphaproteobacteria; order Rhizobiales; family Xanthobacteraceae; genus Bradyrhizobium. Next base: position 404,432 of record CAVWMY010000014.1, read on the forward strand.
CAAAGCCACGGGGAGGATGTGCCAATGGGCAGGGTGAACACTGGTCACGAAGCGCGGCGCTATTTGCTTGGCGGTCTCCGGTGCTGCGATCGCGGGCCGCTGTCGGCTGTGGCCGTCGTGCTTGCAATCCTGCTGCCAGCGTCGTTTGCAAGCGCCGAGACACCGGAGCCGATCAAGATAGCGATATTTGATTTCGAGCTGGAAGACTACAGCGCCGGAGCCGGAGTCATCGGAGAAACGTCGGACGATGCTGCCCAGTTGAAGCGCGTCACCAATGAAGCGCGCCAGTTGCTTGCCCGGTCCGGAAAATACACTCTCGTCGACGTCGGCAGCGTCGATGCGGAGCCCGTGAGGGCGCGATCGTTACGAACCTGCGGCGGTTGCGAGGCGGACGTCGCGCTCAAGCTCGGCGCGGATCAATCCTTTGTCGGGATCATCGCGAGATCCAGCAGGACAGAATACGCGGTAGGTTTCCAGATTCGCGATGCTCGGGACGGCGCCCTGATCTTCAAGCAGCAGACCGAACTTCGTATGGGCACGAACGATTCCTGGAATCGGGGAGCCATCCGCTTGATCAAAAACACCCTGCTGGACGACCAAAGCCGGAAATAGGCGAAGACCGCCCGGGGAGTACATTCTGGACCGAAGGGTGGCGATCCTCTGAAAGATCATCCGTTCGGTTTCGCGGCCGACGGCCGTTGATCCGGACCCGGCATATTGAGCTTTCTAAAGCTGCAGCGTTCCCTCATACTAGGGATTGCAGGCCAGGGCCGTTTGGTCTCATTCCTTGCCGACACCGCCCACATCGATTTTCTGAATTCAACCCTGTCGGGTTTAGCGGTTTTGCTCAAGTCCTTGCTGCTCGCGCGGGCGAGTTTAGCAAGCGGGCGCTGTTGATCGGGCGTTATCGTAGCCACTTCGCAGTGGAGACATTCATGAAACGTCGTGAATTTCTGACGCGAACCGCAATGGGCGTCTCCGCGGGTCTCTTTCCGGGCAACATCCGCTCCGGCCCTCGCTTCATTGGTTCGGCGCTTGCGGGAAACGAAGGAGATCGAGAGAAAGCGACGCTTGAACAGAAATTCGCTGAATTTGCACTGTCCATCAAATATGACGCGCTGCCTGCGGACGTTGTCGCCTCGACCAGGCGCGTCGTTCTCGACACCCTCGGATGTGCGTTGGGATCGGTCGGCTCCGAACCCGCAAATATAGCCGAGGCGACAATTCGCAGGACTTTCGGAGAGGGTAACGCCGCCACGGTGATCGGCTATCCGCAGCCGGCTACGCTGGAGGGCGCCGTGTTCGTCAACGGCGTCCTGGTCCGCTCGCTCGATCTGAACGACACGTATATCGGCACTGAGCCGCTTCATCCGAGCGAAGTGCTGCCGACGGCGCTTGCGCTCTGTGAGGAGAATGGCCGATCTGGCCGCGAACTGATCGAAGCGGTCGTTGCCGGCTATGAAGCCAGCATGCGCATCAACGACGCCATATCCTTCATCGAACGAGGTTTCCATCCGCTATGCGCGGCCGCCTACGGCATTCCGCTGATTGCCGGCAAAGTTTGGGGACTTCCCAAGGAGGCCATCGCAAACGCGGTCGGAATATCGGGCGCGCGCGGTTTCACAAGTTTCGTTGTCAATAGCGGCGCGATCAGCATGATGAAGGCGTTGGGGCTTGCCGCCACCGCGGCAGACGGCGTGTTCGCGACTCGGCTCGCTGCCCAGGGCTTTACCGGCCCTTCCGGTACGCTGGAGTGGTTGTCGTCAAAGGTGAAACCTGCCAAGGACGGATTCGCCGTCGATCTCGAACCTGCCCGATATCGAATGCCCCGGGTCGCATTCAAACGCTTCCCCGTTCAGATCGAGTTGCAGGCCGTGGCGGAGGCCGGCGCTTCGCTCTCTGCGAAGCTCAGGGATCGAACCCAAGATATACGGGCCATCACGGTTGAGACCTATCCAGGCATCATCGAGCGCGTTGCAGATCCGGCGAAATTCCGGCCGCAGACCAAGGGAACTGCCGATCACAGTCTTCCCGTCTGCCTCGCGATGGCTCTTCTCGATGGCGATGTAACGGTAGCCCAATTCGAGAGGGGCCGCTGGCGCGCAATGGAGGTGATGGCGCTGGTGGACAAGACTTCCGTGAAGTCCGCAGAGTCACTCATCGCCAAACTTCCCAGGGGACGCGGCGCAAGCGTGGAGATTGTCTTTGTCGACGGCCAGTCTTTGCGTGAGACGGTGGAAGTTGCCGAAGGCGACGCGGAACGACCGCTCTCGCAGTCGTCGCTTGAACGTAAGTTCATGAACTTTGCGGTCCCTGTCATTGGCAAGCTCGGCGCCGAGCACGTCGTGTCAATTGTCGGGGGCCTCGAGGAACTGAAAGATGTGCGAGAACTCACTGAAGTCTTGAAGGCGGCTGGCAAGCAAAATCCGGGATAGGTCTCAACAAATACGGCGGCCGCCATAGCGATATGAGAACGGACCCTTTCGGGTCTTGAGGCGCTCTCTGTTTGCCGGAACTGCATAGCGCGCAAGGGTTGTTGGGCCAGACTGGTGAATGCCGAAATGGAAGGGTGGAGCGATCAGATGGACGGGCAACGGGTCTATGGCGACGTGGAATCGGTTCAGCGGAAAGATGGATTGAACAGGAGGGACCTGCTCTCGGGCGTCGCCACGCTTCCGTTGCTGTCTCGGGCTCTGGCGACCGGAGGATTGGCCTTGGCGCCCGCCGCCGCCACGGCGCAGCAGGCGCAGACGGCCGGCGATGCCAAGCCGCCGTCCCCTTCCACTTTGCAGTTCAACAAGAACTCGACGGGCTCGCTGCCGTGGTCCGACAAGAGGGATTTCGTCAACGCCCGGCGCGGCCTGCTCGCCCGATTGCCGGACAACGGCGTCATCAAGGACGCCAACGCAAGGATCGTTTGGGACCTGCCGAAGTTCACCGGCTTCATCAAGGATGATGCGACCGCGCCCGACACCGTCAATCCGAGTCTTTGGCGCATGTCGCAGCTCCTGATGGACGCCGGCCTCTATGAGGTGGTTCCGGGCGTCTACCAGGTGCGCGGGGCGGATCTGTCGAACATGACGATCGTGGAGGGCGAGCAGGGCATCACAATCTACGACCCGCTGATTTCGGCGGAAACTGCCCGCGCCTCGCTTGACCTCTACTATCAGAACCGGCCACGCAAGCCCGTCGTGGCGGTGATCTATTCGCACTCTCATGTCGATCATGCCGGGGGCGTCCGGGGTATTGTCGACGAAGCGGACGTGAAGTCGGGCAAGGTGAAGATTTATGCGCCCGAAGGTTTTCTTGAGAGCTTTGTCGCCGAGAACCTGTTCGCGGGTACCGCGATGGGTCGTCGCGCCTCTTATATGTACGGCAACCTGCTTGCCCCGGGACCACAGGGCTCGGTCACGGCCGGTTTGGGAATCACGACGTCGAGCGGCAGGGTTACGCTGATCGCGCCGACCGACCTCATCGCAAAGACAGGTGAGAAGCGCGTCATCGACGGCATCGAGCACGAATTCCTGATGGCGCCGGGATCGGAAGCACCCTCGGAGATGATGTGGTACCTGCCGAAGTTCAAGCTGATCAACACGGCCGAGGACGCCACGCACACGATGCACAATCTCTACACGTTGCGCGGCGCCAAGACACGCGACGCCCGGCTGTGGCCGGTGTATCTGAACCAGGCGCTTCAAATGTGGGGCGACCGCTGTGAAGTGCAGATTACGATGCACCATTGGCCTACCTGGGGGAACGCCGAGGTTATCCAGCTGATCAAGGCGCAGCGCGACGTCTACAAATTCATGCACGACCAGACCCTGCATTACGCCAACATGGGTTACACCATGAAAGAGCTGCCGGACCTGGTGACGCTGCCTGCATCGCTGGCGAACCAGTGGCCCGCCAGAGGCTATTATGGCAGCCAAAGTCACAACGTGCGCGCGGTCTACAATTTTTATCTCGGATATTTCGACGGTAATCCCGCAAGCCTGGACCCGCTTCCGCCGGTCGAAGTCGCGAGCAAATATGTCGCGGCAATGGGCGGTCCCGACGCTGTCATGAAGCTGGGACGCGAGGCCTTTCAGAAGGGCGACTACCGCTGGGGCGCCGAGCTGGTCAACCACCTGGTGTTCGCCCAGCCCGACAGTCAGGAGGCGAAGAACTTGCAAGCCGACATCCTGGAGCAGATGGGCTATCAGGCGGAATCCGGACCCTGGCGCAATTTCTATCTGAGCGGCGCCGACGAACTTCGGCGCGGCGTCAAAAAACTCGCGACAGGCAATCCCGCCAGTGTGGACATCATCGCCAGCATGTCGTCGGAGTTGTTGTTCGGTTATATGGGTGTGCAGCTCGACGCCAAAAAAGTCGACGGCAAGACGCTTACGCTCAATTGGATATTCCCCGACATCAACGAGAAGCACGCGCTCTTCCTCGAGAACTCCGTGCTCAATCATTGGCCCGACTACACCGATGCCAAGGCCGATGTCACGGTAACCGCGGACCGTGCCACGTTGACAAAGGTCCTGACCAAGCAAGTATCGTTCGAGGATGCGGTCAAGGGCGGCCAGGTCAGGTTCGGCGGCGACCAGGCCAAGTTCAGCGAGTTCATCGGCTATCTCGTCAACCTCAACCAGTATTTTTGGTTCAACATCGTGACGCCATAACCGGTTTGAAGCGCGTAGTCGGCGGCGCGGACACGCGTGGGGAAGATGGGCCCCCGCGGCCGGCCGCCGACTGTGCCGGATAGCCAGCTCACGTCCCGGTCCGGGACAGCCGGGCCGGCTGTCGCGTTCACCATTCAGCCACGGTTGGTATGCAACAACGACGCCTCATTGGGGGCTGGTCTATGCGTATGGCGGCGGCGATTCTTTTGACATTGGGGCTGGGCGGTTGCGCCGCCGAGAATACCATCCCCGAACAGCCGGCCATGTACGTCAACATGGCGGAGCCGGGCGCGCGATTGGACGCCCCGGCCGCGGCCTCGATGATCTCACTCTATCGCCAGAACAACGGACTGGGGGGCGTGGCGGTCGATCCCGAACTGATGAAGCTCGCGGAATCGCAGTCGCAGGCGATGGCGGCCAAAAACAAGATGGACCACGACGTCAGGGCGCCCCTGCCCAAGCGCTTGAGCGAAGCCGGATATCCGGCGATGCTGGCGGTTGAAAACATCTCGGCGGGCTATCACACCATGGCCGAGGCCTTTTCAGGCTGGCGTGACTCGCCCCCACATCGGGAAAACATGCTAAAAAAGGGTGTCACAAAAATGGGCATCGCGGCGAGTTATGCTCCGAATACCAAATACAAGGTTTTCTGGACGCTTATTCTTGCATCGACCGAGACGCGATGAGCCCGGCGTGTGATTTCGGCGGCGTCGCCCGATTGACGTCACGGCGAAGTGCCGCCACGTTAGGCCTGCTTTCTTATTTGATCGAGGGTCACAATGGATAATTCCAATCCAGCCCCCGCCACCACGCCCGCCAAAGCTCGCCGCGTCCTTGTTCTGCAGGGCGGCGGTGCGCTCGGCTCCTATCAGGCAGGCGCCTATCAGGCGCTTTGTCATCATGACTTCGTGCCTGAATGGGTCGCGGGCATCTCGATCGGCGCCATCAATGCCGCGATCATCGCCGGCAACCCGACCGAAAAACGGGTGGAACGGCTGAAGGAATTCTGGGAACAGGTGTCTTCCCCGGTGCCCTGGAATCCGATCACATCGAGCGACCGCGGGCGCGCCTACTTCAACGAGACCAGCGCCGCGCTGATCGCCACCTTCGGCGTTCCCGGGTTTTTCGCACCGCGTTTTCCGCCCGCGCCGCTGTGGCCGCAAGGCAGTCCGCAGAGCCTGAGCTATTACGATACGACGCCGCTGCGAGCGACGCTCGAACGTCTGGTGGATTTCGACCTCATCAACGATGTCAAGACCCGGCTCAGCGTCGGTGCGGTGAGCGTGACAACGGGAAATTTCAAGTATTTCGACAATTTCGAGTTCAAGAAACTCGGCAAGAAAATCGGCCCGGAACATATCATGGCGTCCGGCGCACTGCCGCCGGGCTTTCCGTCCATCGAGATCGAGGGCGAGCATTATTGGGACGGCGGTATCGCCTCCAACACACCGCTGGATTACGTGCTGGATTCGGAGGGCAAGCATGACCTGCTGATCTTCCAGGTCGATCTGTTCAGCGCGCGCGGGCCGTTGCCGGTTTCTCTGTTCGAGGCGGCGGAGCGCGAAAAGGACATCCGCTTTTCCAGCCGGACCCGCATGAATACCGACAAGAACAAGCAACTACACAACGCCCGCAGGGCGGTGCGCGATCTGATCTCGAAGCTGCCCGAGAATCTCAAGCACGATCCGTCGGTCGAATACCTGCGCGAGGCCTCCAAGGAAAACACCGTCACGGTGGTGCACCTGATCTACCGCAGCAAGAATTATGAATCGTCTTCCAAGGACTACGACTTTTCGCATGTCGGAATGGTCGAGCATTGGGGGGCGGGCGTGCGTGACGTTCATTTGTCGATGCGTCACGAAGACTGGCTGGAACAGCCGCAATCCGGCGAAACCATGGTGACCTACGATCTGACGGGCGACGGCACCGGAGCCGTCAACGGCAAACAGGAGCAAAAATAATGGGTACGTTGACTGGCAAGACGGCGGTGGTGACGGGTTCGACCAGCGGCATCGGACTGGCTTATGCGCGCGCTTTCGCGAGCGCGGGCGCCAATATCGTGCTCAACGGCATGGGCGCGCCGGCCGACATCGAGAAGGAACGCTCCGCGGTCGAAAGCGACTTCAAGGTCAAGGCGGTACATTCGCCGGCCGACATGACCAAGCCGGCGCAAATCGCCGAAATGGTCGCGCTGGGCGAGAAGACCTTCGGCTCCGTCGATATCCTCGTCAACAATGCCGGCATCCAGTTCGTATCGCCGATCGAGGAGTTTCCGCCGGAGAAGTGGGAAGCGATCATCGCGATCAACCTGTCGTCGGCTTTTTACGGCATCCGTGCCGCCGTGCCCGGCATGAAGAAGCGCGGCTGGGGCCGCATCATCAACACCGCCTCGGCGCACTCGCTGGTGGCCTCGCCGTTCAAGTCGGCCTATGTGTCGGCCAAGCACGGCATCGCCGGCCTCACCAAGACCGCGGCGCTGGAGCTTGCGACCTTCAAGATCACCGTCAACTGCATCAGCCCCGGCTATGTCTGGACGCCGCTGGTCGAGCACCAGATTCCGGAGACCATGAAGGCCCGCAACATGACCAAGGACCAGGTCATCAAGGACGTGCTGTTGGCGGCGCAGCCGACCAAGGAGTTCGTCACCTCCGAGCAGGTTGCGGCACTGGCCCTGTTCCTGTGCGGCGACGACGCCGCGCAGATCACCGGCGCCAACCTTTCGATCGACGGCGGTTGGACGGCGGAGTAAAGCCAGCTTCAGGCGCGCGATGATCCTTTCGAAGCGTCATCGCGTGCAGCGACCTTTTCGGCCTTACGCGCGAGCCAAGTCCGAATTTGACCTGGGATAGTCCCTGAAGGCGAGGTGCCTCGTGATCCCCAGGCTGGATCGTGTCGCCTTGAGTTGACAGGGACTGGAGCCGGGCATATCGGATGATCGTGGATTTGGTCATCCCGCCCAGGTCTTTATCCGAATGTGAATTGATTCAAGGCCGCCTCTCGGGAGGCGCGTCTCGTTGATGGCATCCGTGCCGGTGTGGCGCGCCGCGGCACTAGGGCGCACGTGTACTAAAAAGATTGCGGCGTTGTCGGATGGAGCGCCCGTTGGACGTCTTTCAGCAAGTTCCTGCCTTGGCTTGTCCGGCTGAAGAAGTCGGTTCAGGCCGCCGCAGTGAACCCGGGAAGATCGAGAAGAACCGCGCAAGATCAGAACCAACAGCAATCAGATCATCAGGAGAGCAATTCATGGCCTATATCGACGGATTTGTAGCGGCAGTACCGACGGAGAACCGGGATGCCTATCGCAAGCATGCGGAACGCGCCGCGCCGGTCTTCAGGGAGCACGGTGCCTTGAAGCTCGTCGAATGCTGGGGTGACGATGTGCCGGACGGGAAGCTGACATCGTTTCCGATGGCCGTGCAGAAGAAGGATGACGAGACCGTCGTGTTTTCGTGGATCGTTTGGCCGTCACGTCAGGTCCGCGACGAGGGTATGAAAAAGGTAATGGCAGATCCGCGCATTCAGCCCGACGTCAACCCAATGCCGTTCGACGCCAAGCGACTGATCTTTGGCGGCTTTGAGATTTTGGTCGAGGCTTGAGACGAAGCTTCGTGTGATTCAGTAAGCGGAACAGCCAAATGACAAGATGGAGCGGCGTGGCGATGCGGAGAAAGCCATCCCGCTCCGGACGCTTCCGATCGGATGACCCGGCGGTGCAGCCGCGGAGATGCGATGACGACCCGGCATCGCTACCATGCGTAAATTCTTGTGCGCGAGAGAGCGCGTGACTCCGCCGTTGCCGTGCGAAGTCACATTTCCTTTAAGCGGGTCACCTAACTTCATCAGGCGAATGGCTGGCCGGAAGCAAGCCACAAAAACAAAGGTGCAGAGCGCCTGGGGAGTAAGACGTCATGAAGGATCATCTCCGATCTCTTGTCGCGTGTTCGGCTTTACTTGGAACATTGTTCAGTTACGGCCCGGCTTCGGCGGCCGGAAAATGCGAAGCACTGGCAGGCCTCAAACTGCCGCAGGTCAGCATCACCACCGCGCAAACGGTACAGCCGGGCAGTTTCACCGCGCCGGACGGAGAGGTTCTCAACAATCTCCCGGGCTTTTGCCGGGTCGTCGCCGTCGCAACTCCGACGCCGCAATCCCACATCAATTTCGAAGTCTGGATGCCGATCAATTCGTGGAATAAGCGTTTCCGCGGCGAAGGCTCCGGCGGTTCGGCCGGCTCGATCGGATATGGCGCGATGGCCAACGGGCTTCAGCATCTTTACGCGACGATGGCGAACGACAACGGTCACATCGGCAGCAGCTGGACATTTGCGCAGCCGGCCGAACGGGTGGTGGATTTCGGTAACCGCGCGCAGCACGTGACTACTATCGCCGGCAAAGCCATCACCGAAGCCTATTACAAGCAAACTCCAGAGCATTCGTACTTTGTCGGTTGCTCGCAGGGCGGCCACCACGCGCTCATGGAAGCGCAGCGCTATCCCGAGGACTATGACGGCATCATCGGCGGCGACCCCGCCAACGACTGGACCCATTTGATGTTTGGAGAATTGTGGGCCGGGGTCAAATCCAGCGTGAAGGGCCCTTCATCCGACCTTCCGCAGGCCAAGCTCGACTTGGTGACCAAGGCGGTACTGGCACAGTGCAGCGGCCGCGACGGAGGCCTGAAGTCGGATGCATTCCTCAACGACCCCCGCGTCTGTCACTTCGATCCGCAGGTTCTTAGCTGCAAAGCCAACCAGGATCCCGCCACCTGTTTGACGCCGGATCAGTTGCAGGCCGTTGAAGCGCTCTATCAGGGGCCGGTGAATTCGCAAAATCATCGCCAGGTATTTCCGGGTTTTGCGCTTGGCAGCGAGACATTTTGGCGACAGGTGCTTGTTGGCCTCAGTGTACCGGGCGGCAGTTCGGCATCGTTCTTCCGGGATGGCGTCTTCGCGGGCAAGGAGGATTTCAATTTCCTCGACGTCAACTTCGACCGCGACGTCAAATTCACGGACAACAAGACCGCGGCAGGCGGCGAGACCTGGTCGCAGGCACTCAATGCCAATAACCCCGATCTCACGCCGTTCAGGCGGCGCGGCGGCAAACTCATCATGTATCACGGGTTCGCCGATCCCTTCATCACGCCGTTCATCTCGCTCGACTACTACACGGCCCTTGTCGATACGCAGGGCGGTCAGGGTCAACACGACGGCCATCACAATGACGGCCAGCGCGGCGGCGGCCATGACGGCGACGACGCGCTGGCGGAAACCCGCGAGTTCGCCCGCCTTTTCATGGTGCCCGGCATGAACCATTGCGCGGGAGGCCCCGGCGCCAATGTGTTCAATGGTCCCGACAACCTCGGCGGCATCGAGGACGCGGATCACGACGTGGTCATGGCACTCGATCACTGGGTCAGCACGGGTGACGCGCCGAAGCAGATCATCGCGACCAAATACGTCGACGATACGCCGAGCAAGGGCGTCGCCTTCACGCGCCCGCTCTGCCCGTATCCCGAGGTGGCTCAGTACAAGGGCAAGGGTGACCCGGCGTATGCGGCGAACTTTGCCTGCGTCGCGCAAGACCACGTCAACAACGGGCCGAAGATCGACGATTTCGTCCCGCCGGAACATGATGATGGTGGTCATCACTGACGGCGCCTGAACGCGACTAACTGTTCGAGACGGCCGGCAATGCAGTTTGCCTCGCGCAGACTGCATTGCCCAGTCTGCAGTCGCGGTCACCGGGCTTTTCTTGCTTAGCCCGGAAAAGACGCGGAAGCCGACTTGCTGCGGCGATCCGCCGAACTCGAAAAGTTTCTTGAGCGCGACGGATGCCGGATCATTTCGGCCATGTGGAGATCACGGACGCTTTCATTTCCCTGCGGTCGTATCGACCTTGGTCCAGCTCTTGTCGGGATTGAACGATGTCATTGCCTCGGCGATGCGTTCCGTGTCCTGACCAAGGTCCTTCTGAAACACCGTGCCCTCGTGATTGACGATGAACGTCATTACGCCCGAGTTCCGGTATTCGGCCGGATACGCGACCAGCGCGAAGCCGCCGAGCATTTTATCCTTGACGATGTAATCCACGGCGCCGCCCGCGGCGGCCGGGCCCTGCCGGGTCAGGATTTTGTAGTAATACCCGTGGTAGGCAGAACGACCCTGGTCGGTGCGATAGCCCTCGCGGGATGCGACGGCAAATAACTCTCCGAGTGGACTTTCGTCTTCGCCTTTCGACGTCGGCCAATACAAGCCGTCCTTCTTGCCGGCTTCGCTGATGAAGCGCCGTGCGTAGACGCCGGCTCCCGCGCCGGTGCGGTCCTTGTCGGCATATTCGTTCTGTGCGTCGACATAGGCAAGACTGGTCTGGATCGCATCGAGTTCGTTGCGGCCGATGCGCCGAAACAGGATTTCCCGACGCCCCGCTTCGGTGTCGAACGACCAAAGGCCGGCCTTCTTCACGAGCGGAATCGGGAACGGGTAGTCGTTGTCGCCGATGATCAGCGTCGCCTTGTTGTCGCCATCCATCACGATCTGATGCCTGGCTTCGTAGGAAGTAAGGAAGCGCTGCCGTACCGCGTTATCCGACGCGGTGTCGCCCGAGGAGACGATGTCCTCGCCGCCGCGCCCGAGGACAGTCAGCACTGCCTTCTGGTCGTCTGTCTTGGCCGAAGCGACGAGCGCATCCGCGGCCTGTTGTGGCGTCTTGTAACCCTGCTGGGCGAATGCGCCCGACGCGGGCGCAAGCACAGCCGCCGCAATCAGCGAAAGCAACAGCGCGAGAGGTGGAGCGCAGCGCAGTCGAGAGACGCAGAAATCCGTGTACATGAGAATCCTCGTGTCCAATTTCCCTGTCGCGATCCGAAACGGGTCAGTGTTGGAGAATAATCGGCAGCCGGGCCCCCGATGCGATCCATTGGTCATGGGTCTCGAATTTCAAACCGAGTTTCTCGTAGGAAACCCGCCAGTAACCGTCGCGAGCACGCCGCACGGCTTCGGGCGCGATGCTTTGCACCTCTTGCGCCAGCACCCCGACAAACGCCGTGCGACCTCCGTTATAGATGAAGCGGTAAAAGCCGATGCCGCTGTCGAGCCGATCAAGCAGAACGATGTCGTGCTTGAGCCGCGCGTCGGAGCGACGTCCACCGCCGCCGCGGCCACCAGCGTGGAAACCTCCGCCGCCTCCGCCACCGCGGAAACCCCCGCCACCGCCGCCGCGGAAGCCGCCACCACCGCCGCCGACGCTCACCCGCCCGCGACCGGCTTCAAGGCTTGCAACCCTGCCGGAACTGATGTTGCCAAACGCGCCCGCTCCGCGGCCGCCACCTCCGGCACCCCCGCCGCGCGGCTTGCTGACATTCTGGGCTGCCCGGTTGCCGCCTCCGCCTCCGCGGTTACCGGCCTCGCGCTTGCCAGCGCTCCCGCCGTCCCGACGGTTGCCCGTTTCGCGTGTGCCAGCGCCGCCCGCGCCGGGACGATTGGCCCTATCGCGCGTGCCCGCGCCGCCGGCACCGGGACGATCGGCCCTGTCGCGTGTGCCGGCTCCGCCGGTGCCTGGGCGGTTGCCCGGACCAAGATTATCGGGACGCGTATTGCCGCCGCCCGGCCGCAATACCTCCTGGCCGTTGCGGCCTCGGAAATCCACGCGATTTTGCGAACCACCGGCGATGTTGGTGCGATTGCCGAATTTCGCGGCGACGTTGGCGTTGTTGTAGCGAACGCCTTGCCGATGGACCGAATTGTGCGTCCAGTTGTTGTTGGCGTTGACGTTATTGATGTTCACGGGACGGTTGACGAGGATGTTGTTGCCGCCCCAGTTCATGCCGCCGCCCCACCGGTAGCCGCCGGAGGCCCAGCGTCCGAGGGCGTAGCCCGCGCCGAAGGCGATGCCGGTCGCGATCACGCCGCCGGCGATGTAACCGGGAGCCGGCCAGTAATACGGCGGGTAATCCGGATACGGCCATGGCCCATAGACCACGGCCGGATCGTAATAAGGAACGTAGATCGTATCCGGCTCGGCTGGCGCAATGGCAATGACCTGCCTGCCGCCTTGCTGCTCCGTCGATACGGTCTGCTGCTTGTTCGACGAGAGCTTATTGTTCGCCTGCGCTTTCTGCCGCATCCTCTGGATCGCATCCATCACATCCGGCTGCTGCGCCAGAACGGCGTTCCCCAGATTCTGCGTCCAATCGAGCTTGTCGCTCATCATGGCGAGCACCGAGGGCGTGGCGGCGAGCGACTTCAGGCTGTCGTCCCAGCTTTGCTTGTCGACGGCTGCCTTGAGCGCCTCACCGTTCAGATTCTTGTTGGCTTCCACCCAGCGCGCCGCTTCGACAACCTCCAACGGATAGGTCGAAGCGATCAGGACCTGCGACAACAAGGTGTCGGGATAGAGGGCGATTGGTGCAACCAGCGCATCGAGCTGCTGGCTGCTCAGCAGCTGGTCCGATGGGGTTGATGCGGGCTGCGCGGGCGGCGACGAGGCTTGCGCGAACGCCGAACCCTGTAAGGCACACAGCAGCGCCAAGGAAGCCAATCCGATCGTCAACCTCATTTCCGAACCTCCGCGTTGCCAATCGCCGAGATGAAAAGTCTTTCGGCGTTCACCGCCATGGCGATATCGTATCACCGGACGGTGTCTTTCCAACCGCTACCCTATCGCGACCATGCCGCTCCAGAACTGCATGGCATCGCCGGTATCGACGTCGTAGCTGTGGGCAAAGGTGAGCTTGCCGTCGGAACCGACGTGATAGGTCGCGAGGTTGGCCGGCACGGTCTTTACCTCGTCGCCGTCGCGCACCCGCATGGTTTGCAGGTTGGCGACAACCAACATGCTCGCGGTCGGATCGAGCGAAAACGTACGCGGGTGGATGCCGTGCACGTCGGCATTCTGGATCAGCGTCGGCTCTCCGCTTGCGGGATCGATGGCGAACACCGCGATGTTGTTCTCGCCGCCGGGAAAAACCTTGTTGCCGGCAAAATCGACGGTGTCGCTCGCGCGGTTGCCGACGTAGGCATAACGGCCGTTCGGATGCAGATGGACCGTGCTTGCGGCCTGCCGCGACCGGATATTGCCGGGCTCGGCCAGCGTGCCCTTGCTGAACAGCGCCTGCGGATCCAGCACGCCGTCCCTCAGCCGGTAGACATTGAGCTTGTTCTCGCGCTCGAGCGAGACATAGACGAACGGCAGGCTGGGATGGAAATCAAGATGACGCGGTCCAAAGCCGTAGCCGCCGTCCGGTGCGACAGAACCTTGATTGGCGAGCTGGCCGTCCTTGAAGCTGAACAGCTTCAACGCGCCCGGGTCTTCCGGCTTTCCGCCGGCCGCATCGTTGCCGCGTGTGACCAATATGGCGGCGTCGTTGGCGGGAGTGGTGCGGATCTGGTGTGCGAAGATTCCGCTATCGAGGTTGTCGGCTTGCTTGATCTCTTCACCGACGGTTCCGTCCGCGGCGATCCGGTGTACGGTAACGCCGCTCGGATTGTTGTAGGCGACCAGGGCGTAGGCGCCGGTCCCATCGAGCGACATATGGATCGGGCGTGAGGCCAGCGCGGCCGGCGAGCCGTGGTCCGTCAGCGCGCCGCTTGCGGGATCGATGCGCAGCGCACTCAGGAAATGGCGATCCCCCTTGATGCCGAGCGAAGAGGAGCCACCGTTGCTGGTCGCGACATACAGGAACGGCGCAGATGGATGACGCCAGACATACTGGATGTTGGCGGGCAGCGTCACCGTGTCCTGCCGGGTCAATCCGGCGCCATCGATGTCGATCTGGTAGCGGGTAAGCGCCGGCCCGACGCTGGCGTAGAAAACGGTTTTGCTTGACGTCATCTGGCTCCAGGCAATACGAGGCGTCGCCATTACGGCGGCAACAACCGCGGTGAATGACCGGCGATCGATCATGGCCCATTCCTTCGCGGCTACGAAACGTTGCGGGGCAATCTCGAAAACATGCCGATCGTAGTTCCGATACGGCGCAACCGGAAGCGCGGATTTGACGAACTATGGTTGCACTGCGGCAGAGGGATTGTTCGTCATTGCCGGGCCGGACCCGGCAATCGATCGAAGTAAAAATTTCTCAGGCGGATGAATGCCCGGATCAGGTCGGGCATGACGGACTTAATGGCGCTTCCCGAAGGCCAGCACATGCAGTCCGAGCCGCCGCCGCACGATCCAGAACAGGAGCACCGTCTCGAACGTCAGCGAGATCGAGGTTGCGGCCGCGGCGCCGTGGCCGCCAAACCGCGGCACCAGAACGACGCAGAGTACGACGTTCATGACGAAGGCGAGCGCATAGGCCAGTGCGCAGATATGTTGATGGCCGAGCATGTTGAGCAGCCGCTCGACCGGTCCGATCGCGGCGCGCACCACAAGACCGATCGCGGCGATGAACATGATGTCGTAGCCCGACACGAAGTTCGATCCGAACAGCCACAACAGCGGCCTTCCCAGCGCCAGCAGCAGCACGGTTGCCGCCAGCGAGGGCCAGAACGTCCACTGGATCGCATGGGCGACGTAGGCCCCGAGCCGCGCCTTGTCGCCGAGCGCATGGTATTCGGCGAAGCGGTGCGCGGTGGTCGCCGACATCGCGTAGTGAATAAAGGACACCAGCGCCAGCGTCTTGACCACCGCGAAGTAGACGCCGACCTCTTCCGATGTGCGGAACTGCTGCAGCACCAGCACATCGGTGTAGGACAACAGCAGATAGAAGCTTTCCACCAGCAGGATCGGCAACGAGATCGCGAGCCATCCGCGGATGTCGTACTGCTTCGGTCCAGGCTCGATGTGACGGCTGAGCCTGTGGTTGAGCACGATCATCTGTCCGATCATCGCGATCCACACCGCGGCTGCGCTGGCGAGCATCGCGACCGTGGCGCCGAGATTAAAACCGAGCGCGAAGGCGCCGGCGGTAAAGCCGATGATCAGCGCCTGGCGAATGATGAACTGCGGCATCAATCCTAACCGCATCCAGTCGTGCGAGCGAGCGATGCCGTCCTGGGTGTTGGCGACCACGAAAGCGGGCAGCGTCAGACAGCCGATATAGAGCGGAACGATCTCGCCTTCGCCGATCCACGGCGAGGCGAGTTTCACTACGCCTGCCAACAGCGCCGCGATGGCGGCGGAGACCGCGAGCGTCATCCAGCGGCTGCCGGCGAGGAAGCCGCGCAGCAGCGCGTGTTCGCCGCGGGTGCGGTATTCCGGAATGATCTTTTGCGCCGACGCCGAGATGCCGAAATCCATCATGCTGCCGAGCAGCAGCACCCAGGTCCAGACATAGACGTAGACGCCGTAATCTGAACCGCCCATCCAGCGCGCCAGCAGGATCTGCGAGAAATAGGCGAGGCCTGCGCTCAGCACCCGGATGATGAAGATGGTGCCGGCCAGCCGCTTGGTGACGGACGCTTCGCTGGAGCCGCCAAGCAGGCCACCGAGCCTCGTGCGCAGCCGGGCAATCGGGCCGGGCGGGGAGGCTGCTGCGGGTTGCGCGTCCATCACGGCCACGGTGGTCATCCCAGAAAGCCGCGGGCGTGCGGCGGCTTTCCCGATCTATCAACGATTGGTTAAGATTGGGTTGGGTTGCCTCGTTATTCGCGTTCCACGCGAAGCCTCATGTCCCGGCAGCCGGTCAGTTCAGATTGGTATTGAATTCGTAGGAATGCTCGCCGCCGACCAGCGTCAGCTTGAGCGCGGCGCCTTCCGGGTTGGCTCCGGGCGGCACGCCGTCGAGTTCAAACCGAAAGCGTTTGACCCCGGGTGGGCTGGGGTCGAGCAGTTGTGGAACCGGCAGCGCCCAGTCCGGCGTAGGGCCTTCGACGAACAGGCTGACATTGCCGGCGTCGGGCGGCGCGACTACATCGACCAGCACCGCCGCCTTGCCGTCGCGCCTGACGTCACGGATGGTGAGCGGATTCGGATCGCCGATATTGGCGGGCTTCGGCACGGTGTCGAGCGCTGCGAACAACGCGCTGTCCTCGGTGCTCGCCACGCTGGCGAAGGTCAGCTCGGCCTGCGCCTCGACCGGAATGCAGATCTTCTCGCAAACCGCGTAATCGATCGCGGCGCGCAGCGTCACCGGCTTCTCGGCATTCTTCGCCACGATGCGGAGCGGCAGCACGATCTGGTCGTGATAGCCGAGGGAATGGCCGCCGGCGCCGTCGTCGAACTTGGTCGGCGCCGGCCACAGCACCGTCACGGCCTCGACGTTTTGCGATTTGGAAAAGTCGAAGCGTGGCGGCACGCCGGAATCGCCGGGCGTGCGCCAGTAGGTCTTCCACCCCGGTTGCAACTGGAAGGCGATACCGCCAAGCAGCGTCGCGCCGCTGCGCGATCCCGCCAGCAGACGCACTGCGGAGTGCGTGTCGCGCTGCCACGGTGACGCATCCTGGGCGCGGGCTTCGATCGAGAGCGACGACACCAGCAGGGCTGTGACAAAGCCAAGCGCGGCACGCATGGGAACCATCGGGATCATGAAATCTGTGTAACGCCTGGCCAAATGATAAACCATTGAATTGCCTGTGATCTATTACTAAGGACGGTTGCCGGCTTGATTGACAGAAGGGCCACCCGATATCAGGATGTGAGTCAACAAGAGAGTCCGTTGCCGATGGACCCTGAAGGCAAAAAATCGAAGACGTTTCGCCAAAAGGCTGCGCGCATTGGCGGTCACGCGGGTCAGGGCTATCTCGATGGCCAGCTCCTGATCGCGATGCCGGTGATGGACGATCCGCGTTTCGAACGTTCGGTGATCTACCTGTGCGCCCATTCGTCGGAGGGCGCGATGGGCATCATCGTCAACCGTCCGGCCGGAAGCATCGATTTTCCGGGATTGCTGGTGCAACTCGACATCATCAAGAAGGCCGACCAGATCGCGCTACCGGAAAACGCCGAGACCATGAAGGTGCTGAAGGGCGGTCCGGTCGAGACCGGCCGCGGTTTCGTGCTGCATTCGAGCGATTTCTTCATCGAGGATGCGACACTGCCGATCGACGATGGCATCTGCCTGACCGCGACCGTCGATATCCTCAAGGCGATCGCCAGGGGCGCCGGCCCGAAGCACGCGATCCTGGCATTGGGTTATGCCGGCTGGGCGGCCGGGCAGCTCGAGACCGAGATCCAGCACAATGGCTGGCTCCATTGCGATGCCGACCCCGACCTGATCTTCGGCGGCGATGCCGAAGAGAAATACCTGCGCGCGCTGCGCAAGATCGGAATCGATCCGGGCATGCTGTCCGCCGAAGCGGGACACGCGTAGGCCTTCTTGTCATTGCCGGGCATAGTGGTCTGCCTTGCGCAGGCCGCGTAAAACTTGTCTGCACACCCGGCAATCCATCCCTCTCCGATAGATGCCTTTCGCGAAACCGGATGGGATGCGCGGGTCAAGCCCGCCTATGACGCTGATCGCATTGAAATGCCACCGGACTACTCCGCCGCCTGCTGCGCGACCGTCGGCGCGGTGCCGGCGACGGTAGCGCGGCGCATGTCGCGCGGCTGCGACTGATCGTAGCGGCGGACACGGTGCATGGTCTGGCGGTTGTCCCACATCACGAGGTCGTGCCGCGTCCATCGGTGAACATAGACGAATTCGGCTTTTGTGGCGTGCTCGGTGAGGTCGCGCAGCAGCACGCGCGCCTCCGGCACGCTCATGCCGAGGATGGCGCCGGCATGCGACGACAGATACAGCGACTTGCGGCCGTGCACCGGATGGGTGCGCACCAGCCGCTGCCGCACCGGCTTGAACAGTTGCTTTTCCTCCTCGGTGTAGTCGAGGAAGCCGAGCGATCCCCGCGAATACATCAGCGAATGCTCGCAGATCATATCCTCGATCTCGGCCTTGGTGTCGTCGTCGAGCGCATCATAGGCGGCACGCATGTCGGCGAATTCGGTGTTGCCGCCCTTGGGATTGACCACGCGCGCCGATAGCAGTGAAAATTTCGCCGGTATCGGCCGGAACGAACTGTCGGAGTGCCACAGGCAGTTGCCGAGATTGAACAGGTGGGTGCGATGGTCGCGCGGCAGCGGGCTGCCGTCCTTGCCGAGGTTGGAAACGTCGTTCAACCCGGAGGAGAGCCGGTAATCTTCCTTCTTGGTCACGGTGCCCCCACGGGCATCTTCGCGCTCGCCGAAGTTGAGCGCGAACGCCAGTTGCTGCTCGTCGGTGATGTCCTGATCGCGGAACAGCAGCACCGCGTAAGTGTCCATGCCGGATTCGATGGTCGCGGCCTCCTGCTTGGTCAGCGGTTGCCGCAGGTCGATGCCGGAGACTTCGCCGAAAAAATGCGGATGTAATTGGCGGATCGAAACCGTCATGGCGTTTCCCTTGTCGAGGCGCGGTTTGCCCGCGTCGTTTCGCCCAAAAAAGCTACTCTTGGGCCTCGGGATGTCAACGTTTTCACCGCGCATGCGTCCCATTCTCGTCCGATCGGCACCGCGCGCGGTGGAACTGTAATGGCGCCCGCCGGTTAGTCCGGCAGAGATGATCCCAAGGGCAGATGTCCGAACGAGCAGATGTCCGAACAAGGAGTGACCGCGATGGACAAGGATCGAATTGCCGGTTCGGCCAAGGATGTCGCCGGCAAGGTCGAAGGCGCCGTCGGTGGCCTGACGGGCAACGCCGGCACCGAGGCCGCCGGCCGCGCCAAAGAGGCGGCGGGCACCGTGCAGAACCTGTACGGCCAGGCCAAGGATGCGGCGCGCGATGCCAGCGACGCGGCGGTCAGTTACGCCAAGGATGCCTACGCCAACAGCGGCGACACCTTGCGCGACGGTTCGCAGGCGGTGGCCCGAAGGGTGCAGGATAATCCGCTCGGCGCGCTGCTGGTCGCGGGCGGCATCGGCTTTGCGCTGGCGCTGTTGATGACCCGCCAGCCGCGCCGCCCGCCGCCTCCGCGCTGGCGGTATTACGGTTAGGTCGTCCGGGTTATTGACGGGCGCAGTACGCGCCCGTCATGGCGGGCTGCGTGATTATCACCAGGTGAAGAAGTTCGGCGTGGACGCGGCGCGTCCGACATTAGCCGGAGGACGCAGCAGCCGGGGCTGCTGCTGTTGCGTCTGCCACAACTGCCGCGGTGCATTATTGTTGAATCCGAACCAGTCGCGCGGCTGCTGCGCGGGCGCAACGGACTGAGCCGGTGCCGCCGACTGAAGCACGCGCGGTTTTTTGGGCTTCGGCGGGGCGACGGCGGCCGGGGCCGCAGCCGGAGCGGCATTGGTCGTGCCGTCGGGCGCGACGGAAGCCACCGGCGTTTCGCCCTTGACCTGTTCGCGCCCAACCTCGCGGCGCGGCCATGAAAAATCATCGGCGCGGCCGGCGGGCGGTGCGAGCGGCTCGCCCTTGACCAGCGTTCGCGCCGCCAGCGGATCGACCGCCGCGGGCCGCGATCCGGGGCCGCCTAGCAGCTGGTCGGTGCCGACCGAGGACGCCACCAGCGGCACGATCGGGCCCGCGAGCGGACGCGGCGAGGGCTGGCCGGGTTGGGCGCTGGCGTCCGGAGTCGCCGGTTCGGTCGGCAGGGTGATCGGCGCGGAGCGCGCCGCCAACAACCGCGTGACGTCGCGCTCGACATAATGGGCGAGTTTGCGCGCGCCGGCCTGGGTGAAATACACGCCGTCGTAGGCGCGCAGGCGGCGGATCTGGCCCTCGAAGTCCGGGCCCTGCTGCAGGAAGCGGCCGGCCTCGTCGACGAATCCGTCCCAGACATCGACATAGGTAATGCCGGCCTTGCCGGCGGCTTCGCGATAGAGCGAATCCAGGAACAGCATGTCCGATGTGGCCTTGGCGCCGCGTACCGCGGGCAGCCCGACCCACACGATCGGCACGCCCTTGGATTTCAGCACCGCGATCATCTCGTCGATTTTCTTGCTGTAGAGTTCGACCCAGCGCGCCTCGCGAAACTCATAGATGCCGTTCGGCGAGCGGGTGCTCTTCTCGGGCGTGATGGGCGGCGGCGCATCGCTGTCGGCGGCGTCGTCCGGCGACAGTTCGGTGTCGACCGGTTTGTCGTCTGGCTTTGCCGAGGAGTTTGCCGTGCCGTTCGGTTTGGTTGCGTCGGCGGGCTTGGTGCGCGCGTCTTTCTTGTCAGCGCCGTCTTTCTTGTCGGCCTTTTTGTCGGACGACTTGTTGTCGGTTGTCTTGCTATCGGATGTCTTGCCATCGGCAGCCTTGCCGTCTGACTTGTCGGTCGCCGGCTCGCGGAGCGCGACACGGTCATTGAGCCCGAGCATGACGACGATAGCCTCAGGCTTCTCGGTGGCGAGAATGCCCTTGGCGGCGGCGGCCCAATCGGCCGGATCGCCCTTGGGCTGATACTTGATCAGGCCGGATACCGTCTTGTGCTTGCGGACGATGCCGATTTCCGGCCGATCGGCATAGGCGTCTTCAAGACCATAGGCGAGCCAGTCCGCCATGGAGTCGCCGAGCACCAGGATGGTTCGTTCCGGCGTGGTGTCACGCTTTTCCGGCGGCGGCGCGCGGGAAAAATCTTCACGGACGACCCGCTCCCGCTCCCGCTGCCTCGGCGCCTGCTGCTGTTGCTGGTACGGTGCGAACAGGTCGCCACCGAACCAGCCGCCGCCTCCGCCATAGCCGCGCTGTTGCGGCTGAGGCCGCATCTGCTGGCCGCCGAAGTTAAAGAATTGCGCGGATGCCGGGCCGACGATTCCCACCAGCAGCGCACCCGCAACGGCCAGCGCGATCAGCGGGCCGCTTTCGGTGAACATCCGGAAAAATGACCGGGCAAAAGGCTTGGCAATAGGCTTGTGGCTGGCCATGCGCATCGATCGGAAAATGGAATGTCTCGGAACCGATATAATAGCGGAATCGGGCTTCAAGCGGGCGATTTCTTTGGGCTCGATACGCTCATCATAGACCGGGGATCGGCCGCCGTCGTCAAGGGCGCCGCACAAATGTCGCAGTCAGGGTTACCGCCGGGCTCGGACCACGACGCAGTCGATTAACGACCGCGGAGCCGCTCCAGGACGTCTGAGGAAGCAAATCCGTCGGCCGCGGCCCCGATCGAGGCCTGGAAACCGCGCAAGGCCTCTCGCGTCTGGCCCCCGAACTGGCCGTCCGGGGTGCCGCGGTAGAACCCGCGCTGGGCCAGCAGTTGCTGCAATTCGAGCCGTTCGGCGCGCGACAGTTCCCGTTCCTGCCGCGGCCAGGGCTGCACGAACGGCGCGCCGCCGCGAAGGCGGTCGGCGAAATGGCCGATCGCAAGCGCATAGGCCTCCGCCGGATTGTATTTCATGATCACCCGGAAATTCTGCAACATCAGGAAACCGGGGCCCTCGGCGCCGGCCGGCGCCAGCAGATAGGCCTTCTCGGCCGGATGCGGGAACGGCTTGCCGCCCGCCCGGGTGAGGCCGAGATGCTCCCATTGTGTGATGGTCATCACCTTGGCGCGGTCCGCCAGCATGTAATTGAAGCCGCGCGGTACCACCACTTCATAGCCCCAGCTCTGGCCGGGCTGCCAGCCGTCCTTCTTGAGATTGTTGGCGGTGGAGGCGATCAGGTCGGCGGGGTCGTCGACCACGTCGCGGCGGCCATCGCCATCACCGTCCACCGCAAAACGCTTGAACGCCGTCGGCATGAATTGCGTCGGGCCGAACGCGCCGGCCCAGGAGCCGCGCATCTGTTCGGGGCGCAAATCGCCGCGGTGCAGGATCTCCAGCGCCGAGAGGAACTCGTCCCTGAAATAATCCTGTCGGCGGCCGATGCAGGCCAGCGTCGCGGTCGACTGCAGCACGCTGCGATCGCCCATCTGGGTGGAGTAATTGGATTCGATGCCCCAGATCGCCGCGATGATATGCCGGTCGACACCGTAGGCCTTTTCCGCCGCGTCGAATTGCGGCTTGTATTTGGCGAGGGTCTCGCGGCCCTTGGCGAGGCGGTTGTCGTTCACCAGGATGTCGAGATAATCCCAGATCGACTTGGTGAATTCCGGCTGCGAATCCATCAAATCCATGATGCGCAGATCCGGCGTCAGTCCGGCGGTGAACCGCTCGAAGCTTTCCCGCGAGATATTGCGCCGCGCCGCGTCGGGCCACATCGCGGCAATGCAATTGTCGAAATTCGCCGCGGCCTGGCGGATCGCGTTCGCGGTCATCAGCGGGTGGCCGGAGGCGCCGTCCTCGCCGCTCCATGCGCTCGCCGCACCGCTTCCGGTGGCTGCAGGGGCCGTCGACGACGGTGCGGACCGGTTGAAGATGCTGTCGAGGAAACCCAACGGCCCGCCGCGGCCGGAAGACTGCGCATGGGCCTGGCCGCCGGCAAGCAGCACCGCCGCGAGGATGACCGCGCGGGTTTGCAATGTCGCCAATAGTCCCGTTCGTCGCGTCATGCTCCACCCCATCGGGTCCCAGACGCCCCCGGCCCCAAGAGGCCCTGTCACGGTTTCCAACAGCTTAACAAAGAAGAGATTTTATGACTGCAATTGCAACCGTTAACGGCCCGAGCGCGTATCTAGAAACAATCAACCACACATCCGCCTTTGTTCCGCGCGCTAAACCGGCTACCAATTCTTTATAAACCCGCCCTTCACACGCTCTCGCAAGGCATGTCGACGTCACCATGAAAATCCGCAAAGCTGTGTTCCCGGTCGCCGGCCTCGGCACCCGCGTCCTGCC
This sequence comes from uncultured Alphaproteobacteria bacterium, assembly GCA_963756215.1. Lineage (GTDB taxonomy): Bacteria > Pseudomonadota > Alphaproteobacteria > Rhizobiales > Xanthobacteraceae > Bradyrhizobium. The sequence goes on from CAVWMY010000014.1 coordinate 427,717, forward strand.
CGCCACCAAGGCAATGCCGAAGGAAATGCTCACCATCGTCGATAAGCCGCTGATCCAATATGTGGTGGATGAGGCGAAGGAAGCCGGCATCGAGCACTTCATCTTTGTTACCGGCCGCAACAAGGGCGTGATCGAGGATCACTTCGACCACATGTACGAACTCGACGCCACGCTGGCCGCCCGCGGCAAGAAGGCCGAGATCGATATTTTGGCGCGCGACCAGCCCGAAGCCGGCGCCATGAGTTTCACGCGGCAGCAGGCCCCGCACGGGCTGGGCCACGCGGTGTGGTGCGCCCGCGACATCGTCGGCAACGAGCCGTTCGCCGTCGTGCTGCCGGACGAACTGGTGCTGAACCGCCCGGGCTGCCTAGCACAGATGATCGAGGCCGCCGGCAAGCTCGGCGACCGGTCCAACCTGATCGCGGTGGAGGAAGTGCCCGCACATCTCACCCATCAATACGGCATCTGCGGCGTCGGAAAGCGTCACGGCAGCAATGTGTTCGAGATCGACGGCATGGTGGAGAAGCCGGCCAAGGGCACCGCGCCGTCGAATCTGTCGATCACCGGACGCTACATTTTGCAGCCTGAAATATTCAAGATACTGGAAACCCAGGAGCGCGGCGCCGGCAACGAAATTCAGCTTACGGATGCCATGATCGGTCTCGCCAAGACGCAAAGCTTCTACGGTGTCGAGTTTGAAGGCGAGCGGCACGATTGCGGCTCCAAGGCCGGCTTCCTCCGCGCCAACATCGCCTATGGCATGGCGCGCGAGGATCTGCGCGACGGCCTGCGCGCGGAGATGAAGCGTTATCTGGAGAAAGGTGTCTGACCAGCTCATCCTGAGGTCTGAATCAAATTCGTTTGTCCGTCATGGCCGGGCCTCGTCCCGGCCGTCCACGTCTTTCTTGCTTGAATCCAGATGAGACGCGGCGCCCGTCATAAGGCCGGGCATGAGGCGGTTACGAGCTACCGCTGACTAGATCATCAAGCGCCATCGCGGGTATGACGCACAACGCAAGCCCGCTCAGGCCGCCAGCGTCTTCCGCATGGGAACGTTGGCCAGGGTGCACTGGTTGCGACCGCCGGCTTTGGCGGCGTAGAGCGCCTTGTCGGCGGCGCTCACCAGCTCGGTCCAGTCGATCGTTGCGGCGGGCGTCAGGCTGGCGACGCCGATGCTGACCGTGATGACCTCGGGCTCTTGCGACCATAGCTCGACTTTCAGCCGGATCGTCTCCGCCATCGCCAGCGCCTCCGCGCACGAGAGCCCCGGCGCCAGCACAGCAAATTCCTCGCCCCCATAGCGCGCGGTGCAGTCGCCGGCCCGGCATGCCGAATCCGAGATGCAGATGGCGATCCCGACCAGCACCTGGTCGCCGGCCTGGTGTCCGAAAGTGTCGTTGTAGGCCTTGAAATGATCCGCATCGATCATCAACAGCGCCAGAGGCGTGCCTTGCCGGATCGCCCGCCGCCATTCGCTATCGATGGTCGTGTCGAATTTGCGCCGGTTCCTCAGCCCGGTGAGCGCATCGGTGCTCGCGAGTTCTTCCAGCTTGTCCTCCGCCTGCGCGCGCCGGCCGATCTCTCGCGCCAGGAACAGCGTCACGGCGAGCACGAACACGATCAGCGCCACGACGGTCGCGCCGATCCGGGTGGCCTCCGTGCGCCAGAGCTTGAAAATGCTGTCCCAGGTTTTCCCGACCAGGATGACCAGCGGCCGGGTGCTGTCGCGCCAGACATAGAGTCGCCGCTCTCCGTCGATCGCGCTCACTCCCGAATACGATCCGCTCGGCTCGGACAGCGCCTCGCGGACCGCCATCGTCGCGCCGACGTTGTGGCCGATGATGTCGAGGTCGAACGGCCTGCGCATGATCACGGTGCCGTCATGGCGCAGCACGGTGATGACATCGGTCGGGCCGAGGCTCAGGCGGCCGAACAGTTCGTGAAAATAGCTGAAGCGGATCGAGCCCGCGACCACCCCGAGAAAACGTCCGTCCGCGCCGGTGACCCGGCGGCTGAGCACGATGGCATAAGTGCCGTGATGCAACATCGGCCGGCTGATGAACAGGCCCAAGTCGGGCTGGTCGCGATGTACCCTGAAATATTCCTCGTCGGCGCGATTTTCGGGTACGGGATCCAGCGTCGAGGCGTCGTAGGCGAGCCGCCCTTCGGCGTCGAACACCTGGATCGCCCCGAAATGCTGGGCGGTCGCGGCGTGATCGAAGAGGATCAGGTGCCGGACCGGCTTGCTGACGTCCCCGATCTCCGGCATCACCATGCCGCTGGCGACGCCGCGCAGCGACAGGTCGTAAAGCTCGATATTGCGGCTGATGTCGGCGTCGATCCCGGAGGCGAGGTTTTCAAGCGTCTGCCGGGCCAGTTCCTCCTCGCCGCGGCGCATGTCCAGCATGACGTTGACGCAGATGGCGGAGAAGCCGATGACGGTGATCACGGAGGACACGATCAGCAACTTGGCCGACAGCCGCCAACGCCTGCCGAGCGCAACAGGCTTGCTTGCCGCAAGCGGCTGGCTGGCCTCATCGCTGCGCCGTCCGAATGCCATCGATCACTCCCGGTGCCGCAAAATGCATCTGGAATCGTTGCGGTCGGCTTAAGCGGCGACGGCGTTGTTGCAATAAGTTAACGGTAAGTTGCCGGATCGGGGCGCCGGGTTTCCCCTCTGACAGAGTGAGGCGTTTGCGCGCAGGTCGGGCTCGAAGAATAAGATGGGGCGAGACGGCAATTCGAAGAAAGCTGCGCCGCTCTGACGGCAAACGACGATTTTAATGCCATTACGCAAGCGGGAATACACGTGAACGACTACGACGCACTGCGGGACTATCTGAAACGGCAAACCCTCGCCGAATTCGTCCTGCGCTTCGACCAGATCGAGGAAATCATCGACGCGGCCCTGCCGCGCGCGGCGCATCGGGCGTCGTGGTGGGACACCCTGCGCAGCCCCCAGGAGCAGATGCCGCAGCGCGAGGCCTGCCTTGCCGGCGGTTACATCGCCACACGGCTCGCCGACGGCAAGAGCGTGCGCTTCAAGCGGATGAAGTGAGGGTGGGTTCGCATGGGCGAGATCGCGGAGCAAGCGTAGCCCGGATGAGCGCAGCGATATCCGGGACTTATTTCCTGAATCGGTTCCATCCAATCGGATCGTGATCTGGGAAAAATTCCGGCGTTTTCCCGGATGTCGCTTCGCTCATCCGGGATACGCTTACTGGGAAAATTCCACCGTTGTCCCGGAATGACGACTTGAATTGAGCACCCGTGGGCCCGATGAGACTCATCGATCCGCTCGATCGCATCTCACGACAGACCGCCGGGTACCGGTCTCACCCCGGAAGATACAGGCGGATCGCCGGCAGGAAGAAGATGGCGACGTTGATTGCAAAGCCGATGCTCCACAGGATCGATCGCAACGTCGGCCGGTCGCCCAGATAGGTGAAGACATAGGCGATCCGCACGATCAGGAACAGCACAGCCAGTTCATTGACGTAGCGCTGCGGACCGCCGCGAAATTCCGCCAGCAGCACCGCGAAGGCGAAGAAAGGAAACGCCTCGATGCCGTTGAGGTGCGCGCCGAGTGCGCGCGCCGCGACCGGATCCTTGTAGAAGGCCGGATCGCGCGGGCTGGCATTGTCGAATCGGCGAAACCCCATCCACCTGATCGGTGCGATCGTCAGCAAATAGAGCAGCAGCGTTCCGAAAACGCACCATTCCGCAACCGTCATGGTTCCTCCCGCGCCGCAAGCCGCGAACCTAGCCAAGCTTTCGTTACCTTGACAAGGATAGTCCAACGCGCGAAGCCCCCTATATGATGGCGATGGCTGCATCCACCGAAACAATGAAGATTTCCGTCGGCTCGACGCCGGAGCGCGTCGGTGTGCTCCTGGTCAATCTCGGCACCCCTGACAGCGCCGACACCAAGGGCGTGCGCGTCTATCTCAAGGAATTCCTGTCCGATCCCCGGGTGATCGAAAGCCAGGGAGTGGTGTGGAAGCTGGCGCTGAACGGCGTCATCCTGCGTACCCGCCCGGCGCGCAAGGCGCGCGACTACCTCAAGATATGGAATACGGAAAGGAACGAGTTGCCGCTCAAGACCATCACCCGCGCGCAGTCGGACAAGCTTGCGGCAGCGATCGCCGATCATGACCATGTCGTGGTCGATTGGGCGATGCGTTACGGCAACCCGTCGATCCGCTCCCGAATCGAAGCCTTGACGGCACAGGGCTGCAACCGCCTGCTGGTGGTGCCGCTCTATCCGCAATACTCCGCGGCGACCTCGGCGACCGTGTGCGACGAAGTATTTCGCGTGTTGAGCCGTATGCGCGCGCAGCCGACCCTGCGCGTGAGCCCGCCCTATTACGATGATCCGGAATACGTCGAGGCGCTGGCGGTTTCGATCGGCACGCATCTTTCGACACTTTCGTTCCGGCCCGAAGTGATCGTCGCCTCGTTCCACGGCATGCCGCAGAAATATATCGACAAGGGCGATCCTTATTACGCCCAATGCGTCGCCACCACGGATGCGTTGCGCAAGCGCCTGGGGCCGGACGCTCCGAAATTGCTTCTCACCTTCCAGTCGCGCTTCGGCTTTGATGAGTGGCTCAAGCCCTACACCGACAAGACGGTGGCGCAACTCGCGAAAGACGGCGTGCGCCGCATCGCGGTGGTGACGCCGGGCTTCTCCGCCGATTGCCTGGAGACGCTGGAGGAGATCGCGCAGGAGAACGCCGAAATATTCAAGCACAATGGCGGCGAGGAGTTTTCGGCGATCCCGAGCCTTAACGACAGCGATGTCGGCATGGACGTGATCCGCCAACTGGTGCTGCGCGAACTGCAGGGCTGGATTTAGCGCGCGACCTGAAAAGGTAGACGCTGGCTTCTCTTCGCGACGACGTCCGATCGCATGGGCGAAGATAAAGCTGAAATAATAAGTTAAAGCGAGGATGACGGTTTCGCGAAAATCGTCCCGTCATAGGCCCGCAGCCCCGACCAAGCCCCGCACTGCGCGTGACAATGCGTTGCGGGGCGGCGTAGCCTGTGTCGCAGGCTGATTTGAGTCGGGAGCTTTTTATGAGCGGTTTTGATATCTTCGCAATCGCCTTGGTGCTGCTGGTGATCTTCACGTTGTTCGCCGGCGTCAAGACCGTGCCGCAGGGCTACGACTGGACCATCGAGCGGTTCGGGAAATACACCCGCACGCTGGCGCCGGGGCTCAACATCATCATTCCCTATTTCGACCGCGTCGGCCGCAAGATGAACATGATGGAGCAGGTGATCAACATTCCCGAGCAGGAAGTGATCACCAAGGACAACGCCACCGTGACGGTCGACGGGGTGGCTTTTTTCCAGGTGTTCGACGCGGCGAAGGCGAGCTACGAGGTGTCCAACCTCAATCAGGCGATCATCGTGCTGACCATGACCAACATCCGTTCGGTGATGGGCGCGATGGACCTCGACCAGGTGCTGTCGCATCGCGACGAAATCAATGAGCGGCTGCTGCGCGTGGTCGATGCCGCGGTCTCGCCATGGGGGCTCAAGGTCAACCGCATCGAGATCAAGGATATCGTGCCGCCCGCCGACCTCGTCGAAGCGATGGGCCGCCAGATGAAGGCCGAGCGTGTCAAGCGCGCCGACATTCTGCAGGCGGAAGGCCAGCGGCAGTCGGAAATCCTGCGCGCGGAGGGCGCCAAGCAGGGCCAGATACTGCAGGCCGAAGGCCGCCGCGAGGCGGCGTTCCGCGATGCCGAGGCGCGCGAGCGCTCCGCCGAGGCGGAAGCCAAGGCGACCCAGATGGTGTCGGAGGCCATCGCCAAGGGCGATGTCGCCGCGCTGAACTACTTCATCGCCGACAAATACATCAAGGCGTTCGGGCAGCTGGCGGATTCGCCGAACCAGAAGATCATCATGCTGCCGGTCGAGGCGATGAGCATTCTGGGATCGCTCGCCGGTATCGGCGAGATCGCGAAAGCAACCTTCGGCGAGAGTGCGGCTTCGGCGCAGGCCGCGGCCCGGCGCGGATCGGTGCCGAGCGCCGGCCCGACCCCGCCGGCCACGCCGCGTTAGGAGGTTACGCGATGAGCGAGATGTTCGTCACGCTCGGCACCTGGAACTGGCTGATCTTCGGCGTCGTCCTGATGGCGCTGGAATTGGCCGCGCCCGGGGTGTTCCTGTTCTGGCTCGGGCTTGCGGCATTGCTGGTCGGGTTGCTGTCGTTTCCGATCCAACCGTCGTGGCAGTTGCAGATCCTGATGTTTGCCGTATTCGCTGCCGCCGCAGTGCCGCTGTGGCGACGCGTCGCGCGCAACCATACTTCCGCCAGCAAGAGCAATCCATTCCTCAACAAGCGCGCTGAAGCGCTGGTGGGCCGCGTGTTCACGCTGGAAAAGCCGATCATCGACGGGTCAGGCACGGTGCGGATCGACGACACCATCTGGCGCGTCGCCGGCCCCGATGCGCCCGCAGGCAGCCAGGTCAAGATCGTCCGCGCCGACGGCGCCAGCCTGACGGTGGCAGCGGTTTGAGATTAGTTGGGCTTACGTCTGCTCCACCGTTCGGCGAAGTGATGCAGCGGCATGAACTCCTCAAACAGCTCCCGACCAAGAATTGTCAGCCGATAGCCGCTTTCTGGAAGAAGTTCGACGAAATCGGCTTCACGCAGGTCGTGCAGCCTTGCCTGAAGTACGGTAGGTGAGGCGTCGTCGCAGGCGGCGCGCAATGCGCGCGACGTCAGCGGTTCGCCCCGTAGCTCCCAGATGATCCGCAACGACCATCGCCGCCCCAGCAAATCCAGCAGAGCCATGATCGGCCGGCCCGAAGTTGAGCCGCGTACGCGGCGCTTTGTCGTCTTTGCCGTCTGATTGGACATCGGCATCCTCTTGCAGTCTGCTACAAATAATGTAGCGTAACGCTACGTTTATTGTAGCACAGGAGGCGCCGATGTCGCGTATCGCACCGCTGCAGCCACCTTATGCGCCGGATATCCAGGAACAGTTCGACAGGATCATGCGTGGCGCGCCGCCGCTGATGCTGTTTCGCGTGATGGCCGGCAATGCCCGCGCCTGGGATAAATTCCGCGCCGGCAGCCTGCTGGACCGGGGTCCGCTGTCGCTGCGGGAGCGCGAGATCGTCATCGACCGCACCTGTGCGAACGCCGGCTGCGAGTATGAATGGGGCGTGCATGTCGCGACGTTCGCCGGCCCGGCTGGTCTCACCGATGAGCAGGTCGAGGCCACGGTGTTGGGCAAAGCGGATGCGGCGTGCTGGTCGGCCACCGAACAGGTGTTGATCGCCACCGTGGATGCGCTGCATGCCCGCGCGACGCTCGATGATGCGGGGTTCAAGGCACTGTCGGCGCATTACGACGATGCGAAGATCTTTGAGATCATCCTGCTGTGCGGCTTCTATCGCACGGTGTCCTATCTGGCCAACGGGCTCGCACTGCCGCTGGAGGACAACGCGGCGCGGTTTCCGACGTAGCCGTTATTCCGAGGAGCATAAGCGAACAAGCAATCCAGACTTGCTTCAGGCTTACGCCACGCCGGCGCGCAGGATGTCGTGCAAATGCACGATGCCGACCGGCTTTTGGGCGTCGGTCACGATCAGCGCCGTGATCTTCGACGAGTTGAGGATTTCCAGCGCTTCGCTGGCGAGCAGGTCGCGGCCGATGGTTTTCGGGTTCTTGGTCATGACGTCGTCGACCAGCGCGGTCATCAGATCCGGCCGCATGTGGCGGCGCAGGTCGCCGTCGGTGACGATGCCGACGATGTGGCCGCTGTTATCGATGATGCCGACGCAGCCGAAGCCTTTCGACGACATCTCGACCAGCGCGTCCGACATCCGGGTGCCGAGCGGCCGCAGCGGCACCGCGTCGCCGGCATGCATCAGGTCGCGGGTGAACTTCAGCATGGCGCCGAGCTTGCCGCCGGGATGCAGCACGCTGAAATCCACCGACGTAAAGCCGCGGCCCTCGAGCAGCGCGATCGCCAGGGCATCGCCGAGTGCCAGCATCATCAACGAGGAGGTGGTCGGTGCCAGATTGTGCGGGCAGGCCTCGCGGGCCTTCGGCAGCGTCAGCGCGACGTCGGCGGCGGTGCTCAGCGTCGAGTTGGATTCCGCGGTCATGGCGATCACCGTGATCCGGAAGCGCTTGGCGTAGGTGATGAGGTTTTTCATTTCCGGCTGCTCGCCGGACCACGACAGCGCCATGATGACATCGTCGGCGGTGATCATGCCGAGATCGCCATGGCTCGCCTCGGCGGTGTGCACGAAGAAAGCCGGTGTGCCGGTGGAAGCCAACGTCGCCGCGATCTTGCGGGCCACATGGCCCGACTTGCCGAGGCCGGTCACGATCACGCGGCCCCTGGCGTTCCGAATAAGATCGGTTGCCGTAGCGAAGGCCTGTCCGAGCGGACCCTGCAACGCGGCGGCGATCGCGGTGACGCCGCTGCTCTCGGTTTCGAGCGTACGGAGGGCCGACTGTACGGCTGCGTTGGCGGGATGGGGGTCGGTACCGGATGATTTTGTCATCAGCGGCTTCGGTTTGGCCATACCTTGTTCCGGGGTATCTCGTTCCAGGGAATTGAGGCGCGATTCTAGCCCTCGGTTCTTCCTAGCATGGGCCGATCCGCGATGCGACGCGGGGGGCGGCTCTCAACGGCCCATTAACCATAATTGTTTTAAGTCGATTAACGACGTTTCCACGGGGCTGTTCGTGCGCGTGTGGAACTCGACTGACAAGCGCATGAATTCGTTGGGGTATTCTTATCGTGATGTCGGGTCCAGCCAGGGGCCGCCGAAAGTGCGTGTGGATTTTGCGCGCCTCATGGTTGTGTCTGGCGGTGATTGGCCTGCAGGCCGGCCCGGCGCGGCCGCAAAGCCTGACGTCCGACCTGTTGCGCCCCTTGCCCGGCGGCTTCGTGTCGCCGCAGGATTTGCCGTTGCGCAAAACTGCCGTCAGCGGCGACATCCCGGATGCAGGCGGTGGCGACCCGGTTGCCGATACGCCAGCGCCGTCCCGGGTCGGGCAGATTCCGCAATATGGCTTGCCGGCCGCCAGCGGTGCGTCCGATTCCGGATTCAACTCGCTCAATCGCGCCCGCAAGAAGCCGAAATACTATCCCGGCCAGGCCAAGCCGAAGCCGCCGCCCGGTCCCGGCAGTGCAGCGCCGGACGATTCAAAACTGCCGCTGCGGCTGTCGATCCCGCCCTCGGAGAGCGCCAACAAGCAACCGCTGCCGCCCGCGATGGCCGGAACGGTGACCGGCCAGCCGGCGCGTCGGCGGTTGAAGGTCGACGACGATCCGTTCGGCGCGGTCGGCGACTATGCCGGCGGCTTCCTCGTCAAATCGGCCGTCGAACTCAGCGGCGGCTACGACACCAATCCCGGCCGAACCCTGGTGCCGAAGGGCGTGCCGTTCTGGGTGGTGGCGCCGGAATTTCTCGCGGTCTCCAACTGGGACCGCCACGCGCTGGTGGCCGATCTCCGGGGCTCGTTCACTGGTTACGGCAACAGCCTGCCGCCGATGATCGACGGCGCGGTCTCCTCGGCGCCGCTCAACATCAACCGGCCGGACTTCACAGGCCATGTCGACGGCCGTCTCGATGTCACACGCGACACCAGCGTGCTGGCTGAAGTGCGGTTGCGGGTCTCGACCGACAATCCCGGCAGCCCCAACGTCCAGGCCGGTCTCGACCGGTATCCGATCTACACGACGCTGGGCGGCGGCCTCGGCGTCGACCAGAATTTCAACCGCCTGAATCTTTTTGCCGGCGGCACTATCGACCGCACGGTTTACCAGAACTCGCTGCTTACCGACGGCACACTGTCCTCCAACGACGACCGCAACTTCAACCAGTATGGCGGCATCGGTCGCGCCAGCTACGAACTGACTCCTGCACTGAAACCGTTCGTCGAGGTCGAGGGCGACAGCCGCGTGCGCGATCTGCGGTTCGACAGCAGCGGCTACGACCGCGATTCCAGCGGCGGCTATGTCAGGGGCGGCACCACCTTCGAATTCACCCGGCTGCTCACGGGGGAAATATCGATCGGCTATACCGCGCGCTATTATGTCGATCCGCGGCTCAGCCCGCTGCAGGGCCTGCTCACCGCGGGCTCGCTGACCTGGACCGCGACGCCGTTGACTACCGTCAGGTTCAATTCCACCACGTCGATCGACGAGACCACGCTGCCAGGTTCGGCGGGTGTGCTGACGCACCTCTACACCGGCGAGGTCGATCACGATTTCCGCCGCTGGCTTACCGCCATCGGAAAATTCACCTACGGCACGATGAATTACCAGGGCGATGTCCGTAACGACCAGATCTATGCGATCGAGGGCGACCTGGTTTACAAGATGACCCGCAACCTCTGGATCAAGGGCACGCTGAGCCGGAACATCCTCGCCTCCAACATCCCGGGCGCCAGTTCGGCATCGACGGTAGTGATGCTCGGGGTGAGGGTGCAGAACTAGAAGAAGGCGATAGGTCCCAGTCCGGCTACGCCGCATGCGGCGCAGCATCATCGATGACGCCTACCTCGGCAAACTCGTCGTCCCCATCAAAAACTGGTCGATCGATCGCGCGCACAACCTTCCTTCGCGAATGGCCCAGACCACCAGCGACTGGCCGCGGCGCATGTCGCCGGCGGAGAAGACGTTCGGCTTCGAGGTCTGGTAGTCCGACGTGTTGGCGCGGACGTTGCCGCGCGGATCGAGGTCGACGCCGAGCGTCTTCAACAGGCCCTCATGCACCGGATGTACAAAACCCATCGCCAGCAGCACCAGTTGCGCGTCGAGGTCGAACTCGGTGCCGGCGACCGGCTTGAACTTGTCGTCGACCTGTACGCAATGCAGCTTTGCCACCTTGCCGTCGACACCCGAGAACTTCTGCGTCAGCACCGCGAATTCGCGCCGTGCGCCTTCGGCCTGGCTCGACGAGGTCCGCATCTTCAGCGGCCAGTTCGGCCAGGTCAGGCCCTTGTTCTCGTGCTCGGGCGGCGCCGGCATGATCTCGAGTTGCGTGACCGAGAGCGCACCCTGCCGGAACGAGGTGCCGATGCAGTCCGAACCGGTATCGCCGCCGCCGATCACCACGACATGCTTGCCGCCGGCGAGAATATCGGCCGCGCTGCCGAGCGGTTCGCTCGATACCCGGCGATTCTGCTGTGGCAGGAAATCCATCGCGTAGTGAACGCCCGCGAGATCGCGGCCGGGGATCGGCAGGTCGCGCGGAGCCTCCGCGCCGCCGGTCAGCGCCACCGCATGATACTGGCTGAGCAACTGCTTGGGATCGACCGTGCTGCCGACGTTTCCGCCGACATGGGCCTCGTAGTGGAAGGTCACGCCTTCGGCTTCCATCTGCGCGACGCGGCGGTCGATGACGTGTTTTTCCATCTTGAAGTCGGGAATGCCGTAGCGCAGAAGGCCGCCGGCCTTGGCGTATTTCTCATAGACATGAACGTCGTGGCCGGCGCGCGCGAGCTGTTGCGCGCACGCCAGGCCGGCCGGACCGGAGCCGATCACGGCGACCTTCTTGCCGGTCTTCTGAGCGGCAACTTCGGGCTTGAGCCAGCCATTGTCCCAGGCGCGATCGACGATGGCGCATTCGATGGTCTTGATGGTGACCGGATTGTCGTCGATGTTGAGCGTGCAGGATGCTTCGCACGGCGCCGGGCAGATGCGCCCGGTGAATTCAGGGAAATTGTTGGTCGAGTGCAGGTTGCGCGAGGCTTCTTCCCAGTTGTTCTGGTAGACCAGATCGTTGAAATCCGGAATCTGGTTGTTGACCGGGCAACCCGGCGTGCCCGGTGCGACCGAGCCGGTGCCGTGACAATAGGGAATGCCGCAATTCATGCAGCGCGCAGCCTGATCGCGGGTGTCCTTTTCGCTCAGGGGAACGACGAACTCACGATAGCTTTTGAGGCGCTCGGCCACCGGCGCGTATTTGCGATCGTGACGGTCGATCTCCAGAAAACCCGTAATCTTTCCCATTACACCCGATGTCCCTGAGCTAGCGCTTTGTAACTTCCCGTCCTTCCGGGTTCGCGCCAGCGCGCGTTGCGGAATCACGCCAAACTTGTTTCCTCATCCCGAGGAGCGGCGGCTTCGCCGCGTCATCGAAGGATGAGGCTTCATCGTGCCCCCATGGTTCGAGACGGCGCAAGCGCCTCCTCGTCACGAGGAGATAATATCCCTCACGCCTACGCCCCGATCGCGATCTTCGGTTCGGCGTCGGCGTTCGCTTTCATTTCCTTCAACGCGCGGCGATATTCCACCGGCATTATCTTGCGGAATTTCGGCAGCCAGGTCTTCCAGTTCGCGAGGATATCGGCGGCGCGCTTCGAACCTGTCAGCTTGGCGTGGCGGGTGATGAGGATGTGAAGCCGCTCGACGTCGGAGTCGAGCAGGTCCTCGAACACATCGACCCGGCCATGGGCCTCGAGGTCGCCGCTGGCATGGTAGGTGTTCTCGTTGATCATCTCTTCCGACAGCACCGGCTCGAGTTCGACCATCGCCATGTTGCAGAGCTTGTCGAAATCGCCGGCCTCGTCCAGCACATAGGCGACGCCGCCGGACATGCCGGCCGCGAAGTTGCGTCCGGTCTTGCCGAGCACCACGACGATGCCGCCGGTCATGTATTCGCAGCAATGATCGCCCGCGCCTTCGACCACGGCGACCGCGCCGGAGTTGCGTACCGCGAAGCGTTCGCCGGCGATGCCGCGGAAATAGCATTCACCCTCGATCGCCCCGTACATCACGGTGTTGCCGACGATGATCGATTCCTCCGGCACGATGCCGGAGTTGTGCGGCGGCCTGACGATAATGCGGCCGCCCGACAAGCCCTTGCCGACATAGTCGTTGCCTTCGCCTTCGAGGTCGAAGGTGATGCCGCGCGCCAGCCAGGCCCCGAACGCCTGGCCCGCGGTACCCTTGATGCCGACCTGGATGGTGTCATGCGGCAAGCCGGCATGGCCGTAGATCTTCGCCACCGCGCCGGACAGCATCGCGCCGGCGCTACGGTTGGTGTTGTTGATCGTGACGTCGAACTTGACCGGTGCGCCGCGATCGAGCGCGGCCTGCGATTTCTCGATCAGCGTGCGGTCGAGCACGGCCTCCAGATGATGGTTCTGGCTTTCCGCGTGGTAGATCTTCTGCCCGGGCTGTTCCTTCTGGCGAATGAACAGCTTCGAGAAGTCGAGGCCCTTGGCCTTCCAATGCGCCACCAGCGTCGACTGGTCGAGCATCTGGGTCTGGCCGACCATTTCGTTGAAGGTGCGATAGCCGAGCGCGGCCATGATCTCGCGGACTTCCTCGGCGACGAAAAAGAAATAATTGATCACGTGCTCGGGCTGGCCGGTGAAGCGCTTGCGCAGCACCGGATCCTGGGTCGCAACGCCGACCGGGCAGGTGTTGAGGTGGCACTTGCGCATCATGATGCAGCCGGCCGCGATCAACGGCGCAGTGGCAAAACCGAATTCGTCGGCGCCCAACAGCGCGCCGATCACCACGTCGCGGCCGGTGCGGAAGCCGCCGTCGACCTGCACCACGATACGGCTGCGCAGCCGCTCGCGAACCAGCGTCTGGTGGGTCTCGGCGAGTCCGATTTCCCAGGGGCTGCCGGCATGTTTGATAGAGGTCAGCGGCGAAGCGCCGGTACCGCCCTCGAAGCCGGCGATGGTGACGTGGTCGGCCCGGGCCTTGGCGACGCCCGCCGCGACGGTGCCGACGCCGATCTCGGACACCAGCTTGACCGAAACCTGGCCTTCCTGGTTGACGTTCTTCAGATCATAGATCAGCTGCGCCAGGTCTTCGATCGAATAGATGTCGTGATGCGGCGGCGGCGAGATCAGGCCGACGCCGGGCGTCGAATGCCGCACCCGCGCGATGGTCGCGTCGACCTTGTGGCCCGGAAGCTGGCCGCCTTCGCCGGGCTTGGCGCCCTGCGCCATCTTGATCTGCATCATGTCGGAATTGACGAGATATTCCGTGGTGACGCCGAAGCGGCCGGAAGCGACCTGCTTGATCGCCGAGCGCATCGAGTCGCCGTTCGGCATCGGCTTGAAGCGGTCGCTTTCCTCGCCGCCTTCGCCGGTATTGGACTTGCCGCCGATCCGGTTCATGGCGATCGCGAGCGTGGTGTGCGCCTCGCGCGAAATCGAACCGAACGACATCGCACCGGTGGCGAAACGCTTGACGATATCCTTGGCCGGCTCGACTTCGTTCAGCGGTACCGGCTTGCGCTTCTCGTCCTCGGCGCTCTTGATCTTGAACAGGCCGCGCAGCGTCAACAGCCGCTCCGACTGCTCGTTGAGGATCTTGGCAAACGCCCGGTAGCGCTCCAGCGAATTGCCGCGCACGGCGTGCTGCAGCGTGGCGACCGATTCCGCCGTCCAGGCGTGATCCTCGCCGCGGGTGCGATAAGCATATTCGCCGCCGACATCGAGCGCGGTCTTGTAAACCGGCGCTTCGCCGAACGCGTCGGCGTGGCGGCGCGCGGTTTCCTCGGCGATTTCAGCGAGGCCGACGCCCTCGATGCGGGTGTGGGTGCCGACGAAATACTTCGAGACGAAATCCGCCTTCAATCCGACCGCGTCGAAGATCTGCGCGCCGCAATAGGACTGATAGGTCGAGATGCCCATCTTCGACATCACCTTCAAAAGGCCCTTGCCGATCGACTTGATGTAGCGCTTGACGATCTCGTAGTCGTCGAGCGCGCCCGGCAGGCGGTCCTTCATCGCGATGATGGTCTCGAACGCGAGGTACGGATTGATCGCTTCGGCGCCATAACCGGCGAGGCAGGCGAAGTGATGTACTTCGCGCGGCTCGCCGGATTCCACGACGAGGCCGACCGAGGTACGCAAACCCACCCTGATCAGATGATGGTGCACGGCGGCACAGGCGAGCAGCGAGGGAATCGGAATCCGGTCCGAGCCCGCCATGCGGTCGGACAGGATGATGATGTTGACGCCCTCGCGGACCGCTGCTTCCGCACGCGCGCACAATTCGTCGAGCACCTGCTCGAGCCCGGCGGCGCCGAAGCCGGCGTGGAACGTGGTGTCGAGCGTGCGCGACCTGAAATGGCTGTCGGCGATATCGGAGATCGAGCGGATCTTTTCCAGATCTGCGTCGGTCAGGATCGGCTGGCGCACTTCGAGCCGCTTGGTGGAGGCAAGGCCCTGCAGGTCGAACAGGTTCGGCCGTGGCCCGATGATCGAGACGAGGCTCATCACCAACTCCTCGCGGATCGGATCGATCGGCGGATTGGTGACCTGCGCGAAATTCTGCTTGAAATAGGTGAACAGCTGCTTCGGACGGTCCGACAGCGCCGAGATCGGCGTGTCGTTGCCCATCGAACCCGCCGCTTCTTCGCCGGTGGCGGCCATCGGCGTCATCAGGATATTGACGTCCTCCTGCGAATAGCCGAACGCCTGCTGGCGGTCGAGCAGCGGCAGGTTGGAGCGCATGCCCTTGGTCGGCGCAGCCGGCAGTTCTTCCAGCACGATCTGGGTACGGCTGAGCCACTCGTGATAGGGGTGACTGCTCGCCAGCGACGCCTTGATCTCGTCGTCGGGAATGAGGCGGCCCTCTTCGAGGTCGACCAGCAGCATCTTGCCGGGCTGCAGCCGCCACTTGGTGACGATCTGGTCTTCCGGAATCTTGAGCACACCCATTTCCGACGCCATCACGATGCGATCGTCGCGGGTGACGAGATAACGCGCCGGCCGCAATCCGTTACGGTCAAGCGTGGCGCCGATCTGGCGGCCGTCGGTGAAGGCGATCGCGGCGGGGCCGTCCCACGGCTCCATCATCGCGGCATGGTATTCGTAGAATGCCCGGCGCTGCTCATCCATCAGCGGATTGCCCGCCCAGGCTTCCGGGATCATCATCATCACCGCGTGCGGCAGCGAGTAGCCGCCCTGCACGAGGAATTCGAGCGCGTTGTCGAAGCAGGCGGTGTCGGACTGGCCTTCATAGGAGATCGGCCACAGCCGGCTGATGTCCTTGCCGTAGAGATCTGAACTGACCGACGCCTGGCGCGCCGCCATCCAGTTGACGTTACCGCGCAGCGTGTTGATCTCGCCGTTATGCGCGATCATGCGATAGGGATGCGCGAGCGACCAGGTCGGGAAGGTATTGGTGGAGAAGCGCTGATGCACCAGCGCCAGCGCGCTTTCGAAATCAGGCTCGTGCAAATCGGGATAATAGCTGCCGAGCTGATCGGCGAGGAACATGCCCTTGTAGATCACGGTGCGGCACGACAACGACACCGGATAATACCCGGCGAGGCCGCGGTCGCGGCGCTGATAGATGGCCTGCGAGATCGACTTGCGCAGGATATAGAGCCGGCGTTCGAACTCGTCGGCGTTCTTCGCCGCGCCATTGCGGCCGATGAACACCTGCATGTTGGCGGGTTCGGTCGGCTTGACGGTTTCACCGAGCGAGGAATTGTCGGTCGGCACATCGCGCCAGCCCAGCAGTACCAGTCCCTCGGCCTTGATCTGGTCGGCAATGATGCTCTTGATGACGTTTCGCCAGGCCGTGTCCTTCGGCATGAACAGCGCGCCGACGGCGTAGTCGCCCGGCTTCGGCAAGGTGAAGCCGAACTCGGCGGCCTTGCGCGCGAAGAAGGCGTGCGGGATCTGTACCAGGATGCCTGCGCCGTCGCCGGCGCGCGGATCGGCACCGACAGCCCCGCGATGCTCGAGATTGCAGAGAATGCTGATCGCGTCGGATACGATCTGATGCGACTTCCGGCCCTTGATGTTGGCGATGAAGCCGACACCGCAGGAGTCCTTTTCCAGACTTAGATCGTAAAGACC
This sequence comes from uncultured Alphaproteobacteria bacterium, assembly GCA_963756215.1. Taxonomy (GTDB): domain Bacteria; phylum Pseudomonadota; class Alphaproteobacteria; order Rhizobiales; family Xanthobacteraceae; genus Bradyrhizobium. Next base: position 444,542 of record CAVWMY010000014.1, read on the forward strand.
TTCGGCGGGCGGACGCCAAGTGTGTTCGCGCTGCGCATGATCCGGTGCGGCTTCGGATAATTTCGACATCGGAGCCGCCGATAGCGCATCCGCTACGATGTTTTCGCGCTCGAACTCCGACCCGCTCATCTCACGTCCTCTCAATGCGGCAAGGGCCTCATCGGTGTCGACGGCGCACCTTGGACGCTTGCGGCACCCACCGGGCCACCGCTCGTCCTCCGCGAGCCGCAATTTCAGAATTCAGGTCTGGTCGTCCAACGTCCCGATGGACGGCCCGGCCTTTCACACATTCTGGCGCGTGGGCGCCCGACTTTAGGTGCAATCCCCGTGCCGGGCTCGCCTCGCAATTGTGACAGTGATGCTGTCCTAACTCCGACCATGCCAAATTTTTTTCTATCACACAAGCAGATCAAAGTCCTCGGCCGCTTCACGGGCCGGGATTTGAAGCAAACGCGCCGCGATCCGGCCCAAGCTCTGCCGGATTTGGCGGTGAAACTGTTCCCGGGAGATAAGGAGCGAAACGCTCCGGGACCAGAGGGCTTACAGGAGCGGCGCGAAATGAAGCGGTTTACGGGATGGGTGTTGGCGGCGGGGTTGGCTCTGGCTGCCACATCCGCGAATGCGCAGGTGGTGACGCCGGATGAGATCGGACATGTGCGGTATTCGGCGGGCGCCGAAAGTGCTTATGCGGCGATGCCCCCGGAAAGCCGCGGGCCAAGCCTGCTGCCGGCGCGAGAGGTCTACACCGTAGTTCGCGACAACGGATTTTCCGCGCTTGGGAGCCCACGCCAGCGCGGCGTTTTCTACACGATTGCAGTCACAGACCGCCGCGGCGGCGAGGGACGGCTGGTGATCGATGCCCGCGACGGCACGATCGTTCGCTTCATGCGGGGTGAGCGGATAGACGCCAGTCTCAATGACGAGCTGCGGCCCCCGGCGTCGGTGCCGCATGGCGCAAACCGCGGCGTGCCGCTGCCGAAAGCAGCACCGCAGCATCCCGGTGAGCCGGTCGCGGCCAAGCCGGCTCCAGAGCCGACCCAGCAGGCTGCGGTTCAAACCAAGCCGGCCGAAGCATCAACGCCTCCGCAAGCCCCGGCGCCCGCTGTCGTCCAGGCCAAGCCTGCCGAACCGCCGCAGATACTGCCAACTCAGGCGATGCCGAAGGTTCAGGATTTGGAGTAGAGGTAACACAGGTCCGAACAAAAACGCCCCGGTCTCCCGGGGCGTTTCCACACGGCTTGGCAAATATCCGCCGAGCCTTCAATGCTTAGGCAGCTGCTTTCTCCGCCGAAGCGTCGACGACCTGCGGCGCAGTGTTGCCGGTCGTAATCGGAATGCTGCGCGGCTTCTTGGCCTCCGGGATCTCGCGAACGAGATCGACGTGAAGCAGGCCGTGCTCAAGCGAAGCGTTTTTCACCTGCACGAAATCGGCGAGCTGAAAGGCGCGTTCGAAGGCGCGCGCGGCGATGCCGCGATAGAGCACCTCGGACTTGGCGCCGTTTTCATTGGCTGATTTCTCGCCCTTGATCGTCAGGGTATTTTCCTTGGCGACGATCGAGAGTTCACCCTGCGAGAAGCCGGAAACCGCGACGCTGATGCGGTAAGCGTTGTCGCCGGTGCGCTCGATATTATAGGGCGGATAGCCGGGGCTGCCGTCGGAGTTGGCCTGGTCGAGAAGCGAAAAGAACCGATCGAAGCCGACGGTGGAACGATAGAATGGGGTCAGATCATAGGTACGCATAGGTAGTCCTCCATTGAGCGACTGTTTCAATTAACCCGCCCGCCATCGGGCCGGGCTTTCGTCTCTGTGCAGCCTTGGCTTCGGTTCCTTGGGTTTCGGTTCCGAAACGCTGGTAGCGGCCTGCACGAAAGTGATATGGGAAGGGCTGAAGGGCGTTCAAGAGGGTCGGTAAGCGCCGCTTTTTTGACGCTACGCCCTTGATTCTCGGCGCTTTTCGCCTAGCCGGTTCTCACCATGACGCTGGTCTCAATTCCTGCCAATCCCGTCCCGGAAAACGTCGTCAGCGGCATTATCAAGACACCGGATGGGGCGGAACTGCGGTTCGCGCGCTGGGCGCCGCCTGCCGGGCGCAAAGGCACGGTTTGCGTGTTTACAGGGCGTGGCGAGCAGATCGAAAAATATTTCGAGACGGTGCGCGACCTGCGCGACCGGGGTTTTTCGGTGGCGATGATCGACTGGCGCGGGCAGGGCCACTCGTCGCGGCGGCTGCGCGATCCGCGCAAGGGCTATGTGCGCGATTTCTCCGACTTCGAGATCGACGTCGATACCTTCGTTCAGCAGGTGGTGCTGCCGGATTGTCCGCCGCCTTACTTCGCTCTGGCGCATTCGATGGGCGGCGCGGTGATGCTGCGCGTAGCGCATGCCGGTAAGCGCTGGTTCGACCGCATGGTGCTGTCGGCGCCGATGATCGACCTTCCGGGGCGTCGCACCTCGTTCCTGCCACGCGCGTTGCTGCGGCTGCTACGTTTGACGGGGCAGGGCGGTCGCTATGTCCCCGGCGGCAGCGACCAATTGGTCGGCGCGACCTCCTTCGTCAACAATCCCCTCACCAGCGATCCCGTGCGCTATGCCCGCAACGCCGCGATCCTCGAGGAGGAGCCGACGCTCGGAATCGCGGCGCCGACGGTCGCCTGGGCCGACACCGCGTTCACCGCGATGCGCCGATTCCGCGCCACGACTTATCCACTGGAAATTCGTCAGCCGATCCTGATGCTGGCGGCCAGCAACGACACCATCGTCTCGACGCCGGCGATTGAGGAGTTCGCTTACCATCTGCGCGCCGGCGCGCATCTGGTGATCGCGGGCGCGAAGCACGAAATCCTGCAGGAGCAGGATCGTTATCGTACCCAGTTCTGGGCGGCGTTTGATGCCTTCGTGCCGGGCACGCCGCTATTCGGCTGATCTGCATGCGGGAACGTCGTCGGACCTAAGACTCCGCGGCGAGCTTCGGGGCTGATCCGACCAGCGTCAGTTTCCGCGCCGCGACGCCTGCTTTCAAAAGGCCGTCGCGATAATGGGCGATATCGGCCGCGGTCTTCCAACGGAAATTCTTCAGATGCCGCTCGACGGTGAAGCCCGGAAATTTGCGCTGCAATACTTCAGCCGCCTTGGCTGCTTCGTCGGATCGTCCTGATTGGGCCAGGGCCGCCGCGCGTACCGCCAGCACCTGAAGATGGCTGGGATTCACGTACAGCGCTTCCCGCGCCCAGGACAGCGACGCGTCATATTGCCCGAGAAGGTAGTGGCTGAACGCGTTCAAGGCCGCCCACTGATAGCGGGGATCGCTGTTGCCGCGCTGTACGGCCATCGAAAACAGTTCGATTGCCTGGCGGTGCTCGCCGACGACGAGGTGACATATTCCGAGAACCCCGCGGGCGCCCATGTCGTAGGGGTTCAAGTCGATCGCGCGTTTGACGGCATCAACCGCGGCCTCGTGGTGACCTTCCATCGCATGGAGATAGGCCAGGATCGAAAACGCAAATGACGAGCGAGGATCGAGCCGGACGCTGGTTTCAGCAAGGCTCATCGCCGAGGCCCACAATTCGCGGGTGCTGCGGATCCATCCGAACTGCGCGCCCTGAATCTGGATGGTGGCGAGATAGGCATAGGCGATCGAAAGCGCAGGATCGAGCGCGATCGCCTGCTTGAACAGAACGATCGAGGCTTCGAAATCGGCCTTGGTCTGCAGATAATAATGTGAAAGGCCCTTTAGAAACCGGTCCCACGCGGTCAAATCGGTCGCCGAGGCGTGCGCGGGCGCCGAGGCTTCCGCCCGGTATATTTCCGGCGCGATCGCCGCCGACAGGCTGGTGGTGATCTCGTCCTGCATGGCAAAGAGATCGCCGATATCCCGGTCGTATCGGCCGGTCCACAGTTGCTCGCCGTTCTCCGGCGCGATCAATTCGGCGGTGACGCGGATCTTGGTGCCGGCACGGCGGACCGAACCCTGGATCAGATATGTCGCGTCGATCTCGCGCGCGATCAGGCGCGCGCTATGGCTGGTGCCCTTGAACGCGAAGGTCGAATTGCGGCTCAGCACCCGATAGAAGGATTGCAGGGACAGCGCGTGAATCAGATCCTCGGTCAGCCCATCGGAAAAATATTCATCGGTGCTGCCGCTGAGATTTGCGAACGGAAGTACGCCGACGATCGCGGTTCGATACTGCGCGGGGAGGTTCGATGCTTCCTTGGAAGCCTTGAGTTCGCCGCCGCCGGCCTCGGCTCCGGCCGGATTCCATGTCCAGACATTGATCGGCTCTTCGATATTTTTGAAGCGGTAGACGCCGGCATCCACAAGGGCGGCACTCAGATGCCGGCCGGCCTCGTGATAGGCCTTCGCCGACACCGCCACGCCGCCGGGCACGGCGACCCCCTCGAGGCGAACGGCGATGTTCACATCCTCGCCGAATACGTCGTCTTCGTCGGCCATGATATCGCCCATGTGGACACCCAGGCGGAATTGCATGGCCCGATCAGCGGGCAGGTGATTGTTTCGCTCGGCCATCAGTCCCTGCATTGCGATGGCAGCCTCGGTTGCCCCGACGATGCTTGCAAATTCCAGCAGGAAGCCGTCGCCGGTATTCTTTACGATGCGGCCGCCATGATTGAGGATGATCGGGAAGAGCGCGCTCCGATGGGCCTTGAACGTGGCGTGGGTACCGGCCTCATCGGTCCCCATCATTCGCGCATAACCCGCGACGTCTCCGCAGACGATGGCAGCTAGGCGCCTTTCCATATGTCCTGTGCTCCGGAACTGGCAGATAGCCGCCGACTTGGCCCGTGCGCCAACGCTTGCCAGTATAAGGCACGGAGCACCCAGCGGAAGCCCGGCCACACCGGATACCCCTGGAATCGGCGCGGGATGAAGCTGCGTCTCGGTTTTCGCGATGGGGTTAACGACGCGTCGGCGCCTTCGGGGTGGTCGGCCGCGTATTCCCGGACATACAACTGTCATATGCAAGCTCGGGCGGCAGCGGTGGCGTCGTTTCGGGCACGCATCCGTTCAGATAGATCGGGTTGGAAATGCTGGGCATTCACGAATTCTGGCTGTTTGTGGCCTCGGGCCTGCTGCTCAATATTACGCCTGGGCCCGATACGGCCTATATCGTCGGCCGCAGCGTCCAGTTGGGATGGCGCGGCGGTGCCGCTGCGGCGCTCGGCATCAGTTGCGGCTGTCTCGTGCACGTCTTTGGCGCGGCGATCGGCCTGTCGGCGCTCCTGATGACCTCGTCGGCGGCCTTCACGCTGATCAAATGGGGCGGCGCGGCCTATCTCTGTTTCATCGGCGTAAGTCTGCTGCTGTCGCGCTTGCAAGTGGATGCCGACCAGGCGTCGGCCGGGCATGACCCGGCTGGGCCGCGCCAACTGGCCTCTCCGCGTCAAGCGCCTTCATTGCGTCAGGTATTTTGGCAGGGCGCGCTCACCAACGCGCTCAATCCGAAAGTGGCGCTGTTCTTTCTCGCCTTCCTGCCGCAATTCGTCGCGGCGGATTCACAGCACAAGGCCGCCGCTTTCCTGTTGCTTGGCCTGATCTTCATCCTCAATGGCACGCTTTGGTGTCTCGGCGTAGCCGCGTTTGCGGCCCGCGCCACCGGGCGTATCAAGCAATCGGCCCGAGCCCGACTCTGGATCAACCGCGCTTTGGGTGCGCTGTTCGTCTATCTCGCCGCGCGCATCGCCGGGCTTCAGGCGCGCTCGATACTGTAGATCGTGCTGCCGACGAGGTAGAGCCCGAGACAGATCATTGCGATCAGGAACCAGCGGCGGAAGGCCTCGGGCTGCAATCGGGTCCGCACCGCTTGCCCGATGAACATCCCGGCAAATGCGCACACCATTGCAATCACGCCGGGCAAGGCGGTCGAGGCGTTCAGCAGCCCGGCGCTGGTCAGATTGAACGCGAGCCCGATCGTCGCGACCGTGAAAAATACGCCGAGCGCCTGCACCAGCTCGTCCTTTTCCATGCCTATGGCCTGCATGAACGGCATCGACGGGATCACTTGCACGCCGGTTGCTGCGCAGATCAGGCCGGTAACGAGGCCGACGATTCCGCCGACCCATTTTTCATTGCCACGCGCGACCGTTACGCTGAATTTGCTCAGACCGATGATCGCATAAATCACCAGCAGGATTCCAAGCGCCACGGTAGCGTAATGCGCATACGGTCCGGTCAGCGATCCCGCATTAAGCCAGATACCGACGACGGTCCCGACCATCAGCGGCCACAGCCGCCGGACGATGTCACGCAGATAGGGGCCGACGAACGTCTGCCAAATGTTGGTGACGATCGCCGGCACGATCACGATGGCGAGCGCGTGAGCCGGCGGCATGGTTACTGCGAGCAGCCCCATCGACACCGTCGGCAGGCCCAGTCCGATCACGCCCTTGATGAATCCGGCGAGCAGGAAGGTCGCGGCGATAAGAAGCAGAAAAGGCTCGAACATAGCTGGTGCCCAAATTTCCGGAATTCGTGAACGTTGCAGGATCCTCTTGCGCGACCTTCGGAAAGCACAGGGACAGCAGCGGATTCGCGGTTTTGCCGTGCCGCTTCTTGATTTGGAGTTCTTGATTTGAATTTGCCGCGGGCACCCGCGGGAACTTCAAATCGGCGGCAGCGACACATTGACCGATCGGCGCGACCGGCACAATCTGGAGATAACAGAACCAGCCTTCGGATATGACGAAGGCAGGGTGCCCATGGGAGTTCGATGCGTTTCGACCTGGTTGACCTGCAGCTGTTCATCGCGGTGGCCGATTCGCGCAGCATCACGCGCGGCGCGCTCCAGAGCCACCTCGCGCTGGCCTCGGCGAGCGCGCGCGTCAAGGGACTGGAAGAAGCCTTGGGCGTTGCGCTTTTGAAGCGAGGCCGGCGCGGCATCGAGCTGACCGTGGCGGGCGAAAGCCTGCTCGATCACGCCCGGATCGTGATGCACCAGGTGGATGCGATGCAAGGCGATCTCGCCGCCTATGCGAGCGGCGCCAAAGCCAGCGTCCATTTGCTCGCCAACACATCGGTGCTGTCGGAACACCTGCCGAAGGCCCTTGCGTCGTTCCTGCGCGAACATCCCGATATCAACGTGGACATCGAGGAGCGCGAAAGCATCGATATCGCCGCGGCGATCGCCGCGGGGGGTGCCGACCTCGGTTTTGCAACCGAACATGCGCTGCCGGATCATTTCGAGCGATTTCGGTTCGGCGAGGACCGGCTGGTTCTGGTGGCCGGCCGCCGCGGCGAGTTCGCGGGCCGCCGCCAGGTGGATTTTGCGGAGGTGATGGGGCGCGATTTCGTCGGGCTCACCAGTCCTACCGCGCTGCAGGGTCATATTGCCAAACACGCCGCGCGGCTCGGCGGACGGCTGCGGTTTCGGGCACGCCTGCGGGATTTCGATGCGATCTGCCAGTTGGTGGCGGCGGGTGTCGGAATTGCCGTCGTACCGGAAGCCGCGGCGCGGCGCTGCGCCCGGTCGATGCCTATCACGATGATCAGGATCCGCGATCCCTGGGCCAGTCGGCAGCTTGCGATTTGCGCCCGTAGCTTCAAGGCGCTGCCGCGCCCGGCAAAGCTGTTGGTGGAGCATCTGCGTAAAGCCGCGCAATGACCGCGCCGCGACAGGGTTCACTTCTCCGTTGCGATTCCGGCCTCCTTGATGACGCCGGCCCATTTTTTGATTTCGGCGTCGATGAAGTTGCGAAAATGCTCGGGCGTATCGCCGACCAGGGTCAGGCCCTGACTGGCAAGTTTCTCCTTCACCACCGGGTCACGCATCGCTTCCGTCGCAATCCGGTTGAGCGCGGCAATGACGGCCGGCGGCGTTCGCGCCGGCGCCACCATGCCGTACCAGTTTTCGATCCGCAGGTTCGGCATGCCGGCCTCGGCAGTGGTGGGCACGTCCTTGGCCATCGCCGCACGCTCCGGCGAGCCGATCGCAATCGGCCTCAGCTTGCCGGCCTCAACCTGCGGCAGGATCACCGGCAGGTCGAGAAACACCATCTGCACCTGCTGTCCCAAGAGGTCGTTCACGGCCGGTGCGGCGCCGCGATAGGGCACGTGCACGATGTCGATGTTCGCGCTGAGCTTGAGCAGTTCGCCGGCCAGGTGTGGCAGGCTGCCGGGGCCGGACGAGGCGAAATTCAGTTTTCCGGGCTGCGCCTTGGCGAGAGCGATCAGCTCTTTCATGTCCTTGGCGGGAACGTTGGTTGCGACCACCAGCATCTCCGGCACCGTCGCGACCAGTGTGATCGGCTGCAAATCCAGCAGTGTGTCGTAGGCAACCTTTTCCATGCTCGGGCTGATGGCGAGCGCGCCGGCGCTTGCAATGCCGATGGTGTAGCCATCGGGGGCGGCCTTTGCCACCGCGTCGGTTCCGAGTACGCCGCCTTGTCCGGCGCGATTGTCGATCACCACCGGCTGCTTGATCAGCTCGGACATGCGCTGACCAACCACCCGCGCGATGATGTCGTTGGGGCCTCCCGGGGGAAACGGCACGATCAGCCGGATGGGCTTGTTCGGGAAATCTTGGGCAACCACCGCGGCCGGCGCCAACAATAACGACAACCCTGCGACCAGTGCCCGCCACATCGGCATGAAACCTCCCCGACGGCCGCGCGCAAACGACGGTTGCGGTTCGAACCGACGAAGAAAATTCTACGGCAGCCGCCGCGCTATGGCCAGCAGGTCAGCCCCGCATGCGACGCGGGTCTGCAGGTTCGACTGATCGGCAATCGCCGGGTGTAGCTGATCGCCTCAGCCGTTGAGCAACTTCATCGCGGCTTCGTGCACCCGCGGGTCGCCCGCCGCGATGATGCGTCCGCCGCTCTGCGCGGGTTTGCCTTCCCAGGTCGTGACGATGCCGCCGGCGCCGGTGATGATAGGGATCAGCGCTGCGATGTCGTAGGGCTTCAACTCGGTCTCGACGACGAGATCGAGGTGGCCGGCCGCCAGCATGCAGTAGGAATAGCAGTCTCCGCCATAGCGCGTAAGCCGAGCCGCGTCCGCGACGCGGGTGAAGGCTGCGCGATCGGCGGGGTTCATCAGCAGGGGGCTCGTGGTGTAGAGCGTCGCGTCGCGCAACGCGGAGCAGCGGCGCACCGCCAGCTTCCGTTCGCCCGATGGCCCCCGATAGAACGCCGAGCCGCTGTCGCCGCTGAAGCGCTCGCCGATATAGGGCTGATGCATCATGCCGAACACCGGCGTGCCCTTGTGCAACAGCGCGATCAGCGTGCCCCAGATCGGAAAACCGGCGATGAAGGATTTGGTGCCGTCGATGGGATCCAGCACCCAGACATATTCGGCGTCTTCGCGTTCACTGCCGAATTCCTCGCCGATGATGCCGTGCTGGGGAAAACTGGCCTTGATCAGCCGCCGCATCACCGCCTCGGCGGCGCGGTCGGCCTCGGTCACCGGATCGAATTCCCTGCTCTCCTGGCCGGCACTCTTGTTGTCGATCGAGAGCGAGGTCCGGAAAAACGGGAGGATGGTCTCCCCGGAGGAAGTCGCAAGGCGGCCAATGAAGGCGGTAAAATCGATGACCGTCACAGCTGTTCCTACAGAATCGGGCAGGTGGATATCGTCGCTATTGCCTAGCCCAATCCTGCAAGCCGCGCACGGGGTGGCGACGGTTATTGGCGGAGGGCTGCATGAATTGATGGGCTCGAAAATCGTCCGCCAGAGTGGTGTCTTGCCTGATCACACCTTCATCACGAATTCGCGAAAGTTTAGGTGCTCCCGTAAGGGTTGATCGTTTAACAAATTCATAAGTATATGATATTACGATGAAAATTATTAAAAATAAGGCTTTTCCGGTTGCTTCGGGACGCCACTTTTTTCATCCGGGAATTCCTTCGAAAACCCTTGCCTTTTGTGCATCGCGGTCGCATATTGTTGCGGTGCGGTAGCGCTTCGGCGTTACCGCTGCCCTCCTTGGGCGTTTCCTCCCTAGACTTGGGCCGCTTGTTCATTCAAGCGGCCCTTTTTTCTTGATGATGCCAAGTCTCGCACCGGAACGTCGGGATTGCCGCTGTCGCGATCCGATATCCGAGGCCGAAGCGCGCGTCTCGTTCAGGAAATGACGGCGACGTTTCGTGCCGGCTTCTACTCGGCCGCCGCCTGGAACGGTCCGAGATCACCAAGCGGTACGGCAGCCAGCGCATCGGCGACGGCGGCGAAATCGATCATCACCTGCGCGAAGCGGGGACCGCGCTCCCGGCGCTTCTCGTCCATGTAGATCGCCCGGTTGAGTTCGAGCTGCACGGTATGCAGCCCACTGGCGGGGTTACCGTAATGCTCGGTAATGAAACCGCCGGCATAGGGTTTGTTGCGGCCGACCGAATACCCCAGCCCACGCATGGTTTCCTCGATCAGGTCGGGCAGCAGCGGCGCGCAACTTGTCCCGTAGCGGTCGCCGATCACGACATCCGGCCGCCGCGGCTCGTCCCGAGACACCCCGACCGACGGCATCGAATGGCAATCCACCAGGATCACCGTTCCGAACGTCTGGTGCGCCTTGTTGATCAAGCGCCGCAAGGCGCGATGATAGGGCTTATAGAGCGACTCGATTCGCGCCAGCGCATCGTCGACGCTGAGGCGCTCGCGATAGATTTCCTGCCCGTCGCCGACCACGCGCGGAATGGTGCCGAGGCCGCCGGCGACCCGCATCGATCGGGTATTGGCAAAGCTCGGCAAGCGGCCGATGAACATTCGGGGGTCGAGTTCGTAAGGCTCGCGGTTGACGTCGACATAGGAGCGGGGAAAATTGACCCGGACCACCGGAAAGCCCTGTTGGCTCAGATCCCCGATCAACTCGTCCATAAACGAATCCTCGGAGCGGCGCAGCCCGATCAGGTCAATTCGCGACGCGGTCAGGAATTCGGCCGGATAGATCGAGCCCGAATGCGGGGAATTGAAGATAATGGGCGCCCGCCACGCCGCTGGCTCCACAATTTCAAACGGGGGTGACAGTTCGCCATCCAATTGGGTCATCCTCAGGCGCCGTCCCTTGAATCCGCGGCTCTGGATGCATCAATTCGGCCAGAATAACGGAGTTTCCAACAAAAGGTATTGTCCGTAATCGAAACCGTTCTGCCAAGCGAAAAAAGCCTCCAACTCGCTGGAACGTCTCTCGACGGCAAAAATGCTTCCTTTGATTGCTTCGGGGGGCATTCCGGTTCACAAATAGGGTAGCGTGCCGCCGGTCCCTCGCCGAGCCTTTCACCCGAAATTTACTCTCTGCGGGCTTAGTGAGTGGAATGATCCTCCCATCGGGATTCGACAATCAACCGCCATGCATAAAATACTCCTCGCCGAAGACGACAACGACATGCGCCGTTTCCTGGTCAAGGCCCTGGAAAACGCAGGTTTTCAGGTCTCGCCGCATGACAACGGCCTGTCGGCCTATCAGCGGTTGCGCGAGGAGCCGTTCGAGATGCTGCTCACCGATATCGTGATGCCGGAAATGGACGGCATCGAGCTGGCGCGCCGCGCCTCGGAACTCGATCCCGACATCAAGATCATGTTCATTACCGGGTTCGCCGCGGTGGCGCTCAATTCCGATTCGGAAGCGCCGAAGAATGCCAAGGTGCTGGCCAAACCCGTCCACCTTCGCGAATTGGTCAGCGAAGTGAACAAGATGCTGGCGGCCTGATTCGCGCTCCGCAATTCTGGCCGGGGCGCGTTAAGTCTCCTTGCCTGCCCGCTTTGGAGCCGATATACGGACCAAACCCGTCATACCTCGGATCTTGATGCTTAAGGTCTCAGGGCGCGTAGCTCAGCGGGAGAGCACCTCGTTGACATCGAGGGGGTCACAGGTTCGATCCCTGTCGCGCCCACCATCCGGCCGAATAGGGCGCCACTTATTTGCCGACCCTTGATCTCCGCGAGCGTTCGCACATTTTGGTGGAGATTTTGCTGGTAGGGATTTGGCGCCGCGTCCCTGCATCCAAAATTTCCGTTTCCCGCGCTGGCTCAAGTGCGAAAGCCCGACCATAATTGAGCCCATTCGTGTCGAGCCCAAAAGCCCTCTCGGCCCGCACATTTCCGCGCCGTCGGAGTTGGAGTTCAATCATGCTGAATGACCGAGAGAATATCCTGAGCGCGCTCCGCGAGAAGCCACTCAAAGTCTACGAGATCATGAAACGCGCCAATGTCGCGAATGAGGAAGCTTGCCAGTCCCTTCTGTTGAAGATGCGAGACGAGGGTCTCGTGAAGTTCGATATTCACAAAGGACGATGGCTGCTCGGATAGACTCCGCGCAGATCTGGCGCTTACCACTTCAGGCCGCTGCCCATTTATCGCGGGTTCAATCCCGGCGCTTCGAATCGCCGGCCCGATTCAACTGACGCCTCGCACGACCGTTCGACTCCGATGCCTCTCAGCCGACGACCCTCGACCGCTCAAGAAGTCTGGTGCGAGGAGAGCTAGCGAGATGGTCCTGCCGCCTGATGCGCGCTGCACTTTTATAACGTGATGCGATCCGCAGTCTCTGCATAGCAAGCGCCGCCTCGGCGGCGCCTTCGGCGCCTCCGTCCCCGGTCCCAAAAATCCGGTTGCTGGCGGCACACCAAGACGGCGCCGATTGGCGCTCGCTGCTTGCGCGAACTCTCTTCCTTGGATCAAGAAGTCGCCTGGCCGCCGAGCGAGCTAAATCAATTAAAACCGGTCATGCTCCCCCAACCGCCCATGCCGCCCGAGTAACCGGATACCGGCGGGGTGGAAGGCGCGGCATAAGCCTTGGCGTTTCTGAACCTCTCACTGTTGAAATGGTGAGCGCTTCGGACGTGATGACGTTCTTTGGAGAAAGCGACGTCGGTGGTCGAGCCTGCAATCAGGGCTGCGCCAAGAACGATGAGAATGACCTTACGCATGTTTGCCTCCGTTTAGCTTCGTCACACATGTAGGTCTTGGCAGACGTCCTTGGGATCGGTTTGAAGATCGAAACTATATCAAAGAAGAGTGAATGACATCGTTCGGGCACCCCCGGGAAATGTGCGGAACCTGGCGAAGCTAAAAGTGAAGTTTAGCACCTGGTGTGCGGATTCAATCTAAGGTCTCGGAACTGCAATCGCGCTGACGGGTCGCACGTGCTCGATCCACATGAGCGTCCTTCACTTTGGAGATGACGGACTGCGCGATTGTTTTTGGCAACGGGTCGACGTTCGATTTCATAATTCGGGTTCGCAATCGAAAGATGGACCGACAATTGAATGATCGCGTAGCCTCATTCCGAGCGGCAGGCGTTTAGAAGCGCAAACAACAGGACTCGCGAACGCGCCAACACAAAGTGTCGGAGCTTTTGCAAGCCGGCACCCTGGTCACCTCTTCTGACGCTTCGGGAAGATGTCGAGCGCGCAAATGTGAACCACTTCATTCGCCGTCGTTGCTGGGAGCGTATGATGGATTCATGGGGCGGATGTCAGTGGTTCAAGCTTTTCGACTTCCCTGTCCGAAAGTTTCTGTCGGCAAATCAGTTGGGGCGAGCGTTACACTGAAATGGAGAGATGCTGTGCATGGATATACTCGGTATTTTCTGCTCGCTGCCTTCATGACATGGCCGGCATCGGGCTTCGCTCAAATCCGATACCCGGTAGCTGACGAGGTCGAACGGAACGCCTTTGTTATTGCAGGCGGCGGCCATAAGCAGGGCGAACCAGACTTTCCCCTGATAAAGACGCCATTTGGCACGCCTCATCCGGCAACCAATCCTGAGGCTATGTACATCCAGGAGCCAACCGGGCGGCCGACCAAGGCAAGCCCGAACAGTCCCGACAAATAGGACTGGCTTCGATCGGTCCGGCATCGGCTCGATCAGTCGGGGCCGCAGGACGTTGCCTGGCTCGCTTCCGAGACCGCCGCCGAAGGCGGAGACAAGCAATGGGACTGTCCCTGGAAACCCCGTGGCACCAGAGGCAAGAACGCGGTATTCCCAAGAGGTGTCGCGAGGGTGGAAGATTAAACATGCGGCTAAGATTGCTGACGGCACTCGGCATAATAATCCTCTGCGGCGGGCTTCCGCGAGTTGCGGTCGCTCAGGATTACCCGTGGTGTGTGGGGAGCGGCGACGGTCTGGTCGATTGCAGCTATTCCACTTACGAGCAATGTCAGGCGACCGCATCCGGCATCGGCGGTTGCTTTCAAAATCCACGCGCCTTGTGGAGTGATCAGGCAACCGGTTCTCCATCATCGCGACGTCTTCCGCGAACCGCGGCGGGGCGTGTCACGAGATAACGCGCTCCCCGAATGTCGCGCGATAGCGCTTTTGCCTTGTGCGGGTGCGAAGGCGCGCGGAGTCTGAATCCGAAAGTCGAGGGACGGGCCTGAAGGCCAAGCGGATCACGCCGTTCCGTGCATCTTGCCCTCATGTCTCGCGGCGAAGGCCTGCTCCGGTACGGCGAGAAATCAGGGTTGGGTTAGTCCAGCCGTCTCAATTGCCTGTAAGAAGAAGCCCCGGCATGGCGCGGGGATTTGATCCAAAATCCCTGATTTACTTCAATATCCCTTGTGGCAAAAACAATTGTTACCTAGCTTGCTTCCAGGTTCGCTGGCGCTCGGAGGCGGTGCTCCGCCTGTTCACAGGAGTGTGATGATGGATTTAAGTCGGCGCGGTTTTATTAAACTCACGGGCAGCGGCCTGGCGGCGTCCAGTCTCGGCGCGCTGGGCTTTGGCTATGCCGGCGAAGCGCTCGCCGCGGCGGTTCGGCCGTACAAACTGGCAGCTGCGACCGAGACCCGAAACACCTGCACCTACTGCTCCGTTGCCTGTGGCATCCTTATCTACAGCATGGGCGACCGCGCCAAGAACGCGCGATCCAACATCATTCACATCGAGGGCGATCCCGATCATCCGGTGAACCGCGGAACGCTCTGCCCGAAAGGCTCGGCCCTGCTCGATGTAGTACATGCGCCGACGCGGCTGACGGCGCCGCGCTATCGCGCCCCCGGTACCGACCATTTCCAGCAAGTCACCTGGGACTTCGCGCTGGATCGTATCGCGCGGCTGATGAAAGACGACCGCGACAAGAATTTCATCGCCAAGAACAAGGCCGGCACCACCGTGAACCGATGGACCAGCACCGGAATGCTGGCGGCTTCCGCGTCATCCAGCGAAACCGCTTACGCGACGTGGAAGGTCGCGCGCGCGCTGGGCATGGTGGTTTTCGACAACCAGGCGCGTGTCTGACACGGACCGACGGTGGCCAGTTTGGCCCCATCATTCGGTCGCGGTGCAATGACCAACACATGGCAGGACATCAAGAATGCCAATGTGGTGATCGTGATGGGCGGCAACGCCGCCGAAGCGCATCCCTGTGGTTTCAAGTGGGTGATCGAAGCCAAGATCGAGAACGGCGCCAAGCTCGTGGTGGTCGACCCGCGTTTCACGCGGACTGCCTCGGTGGCGGACATGTATGCGCCGATTCGACCTGGCACCGACATCGCATTCCTCAATGGACTGGTCCGCTATCTCCTGGAAAAGGACGCCATCCAGCACGAATATGTAAAGCACTATTCCAATGCCGGCCTGATCGTGAAGGACGGCTTCGGTTTCCAGGATGGGCTCTTCAGCGGATACGATGAGGAGAAGAGGGCTTACGACAAATCAACTTGGGATTACGAGTTCGACGAACAGGGGTTCGCCAAGGTGGACGACAGCTGGCAGAACCCGCGCTGCGTCATCAACCTGCTGCGCGAGCATGTCGCACGCTATACGCCGGAGATGGTATCGCGCATCTGCGGCACGCCGCAGGACAAATATCTGGAGGTTTGCGAACTGATCGCCACGACGGCGGCGCCGGACAAGGCCATGACGTCGTTGTTCGCGCTCGGCTGGACCCAGCATTCGGTCGGCGCCCAGAACATCCGGACGATGGCGATGGTTCAGTTACTGCTCGGCAATATCGGCGTGGCCGGCGGCGGCATGAATGCGCTGCGTGGTCACTCCAACATCCAGGGACTGACCGACATCGGCCTTCTGTCAAATCAGATGCCGGGATACATGAACTTGCCGGTCGATCATGAGGAGACGTTCGACGACTACATGAAGACGCGGCAGTTCAAGCCGTTGCGTCCGGGCCAGATCAGCTTCTATCAGAACACCCGCAAGTTGTTCGTCAGTTTCCAGAAAGCGATGTTCGGCGACGCCGCCACCGCTGAGAATAACTGGGCGTATGACTGGTTGCCGAAACTGGATGTTCCACTTTACGACATCATCCGCGCGTTCGAAATGATGAACCAGGGGGAGATGACCGGCTATTTCTGCCAGGGCTTCAATCCACTGCAGGCGTTTCCCGATCGCGGCAAAATCCGTCGAGGCCTTAGCAAGTTGAAATTCCTGGTGACGATGGATCCGCTGGACACGGAGACTTCGCGATTCTGGGAGGATTTCGGTCCCCAGAATCCTGCCAACCCGTCCCAGATTCAGACCGAAGTCTTTCAGCTGCCGACAACCTGCTTCGCCGAAGAGAACGGCTCGCTGGTCAATTCCGCGCGGTGGCTGCAATGGCACTGGAAAGCGGCCGATCCGCCGGGCGACGCCAAGTCGGATATCTGGATCATGAGCGGCCTCTATCATCGGCTGCGCGAACTCTACCGCAAGGAGGGCGGCGCATTTCCGGATTCGCTCTTGAACATGACATGGCATTACACCGACCCGACCGACCCCAATCCGGAAGACCTGGCGAAGGAGATGAACGGCCGGGCACTGGCCGACCTCAAGGACGCAACCGGTGCGGTGGTGGTGCCTGCAGGAAAGCTGCTGGATGGCTTTGCGCAGTTGCGGGATGACGGCACGACGGCGTCCGGCTGCTGGATTTTCTCCGGCTGTTATACCGAAAAGGGAAACCAGATGGCGCGGCGCGACGCGACCGATCCGCGCGAACAAGGCATCGCGCCGAACTGGGCCTGGGCCTGGCCCGCAAATCGGCGAATTCTCTATAATCGCGCCAGCGCCGATCTCGAAGGCAAGGCATGGAATCCGGCGAAGCCCATCATCGAATGGAATGGCACGCACTGGACCGGCATCGACGTCCCCGATTATACGCCGACGACCAAGCCATCCGATGGCGTCGGCCCGTTCATCATGAACGCCGAGGGTCTCGGCCGGCTGTTCGCCCGCGATCAGATGGTCGAGGGGCCATTCCCCGAACATTATGAGCCGTTCGAGTCGCCATCGGAAAACGTCTTGCATCCGAAAGTTCGTTCCAATCCGGCCGCGCGCGTCTTCGCCGACGACATGGCCGATCTCGGTAAATCAGCTGATTTTCCGTATGCGGCGACCACTTACCGCCTCACCGAGCACTTCCATTTTTGGACCAAGCACGCGCTCATCAACGCAGTCCTGCAGCCCGAGGAATTCGTCGAGATCGGCGAAGTCCTGGCCAGGGAAAAAGGCATCGATCAGGGCGGCTGGGTTCGGGTGTCCTCGAAGCGCGGCTTCATCGTCTGCAAGGCTTACGTGACCAAGCGCATCAAACCGCTGACGGTCGACGGCAAGCCCACGCATGTGATCGGCGTGCCCTTGCATTGGGGGTTCACGGGGCAGGCGCGAAAGGGTTTCGGTGCCAACACGCTGACGCCTTCGGTGGGTGACGCCAACACGCAGACGCCGGAATTCAAGGCGTTTTTGGTGAACGTCGAAAAGGCAACCGGCCCGGCGGCCTGACGGAGCGATCGATGGCAGATCTACAGTCTCAGGACTACATTCGTCGCTCGGCGACGACCTTGACACCGCCCGCGGCGCGCAACCATGAGCAACAGGTCGCCAAGCTCATCGATGTGACGCGCTGCATCGGTTGCAAGGCATGCCAGTCGGCGTGCATGGAATGGAACAACCTTCGCCCCGAAGTGGGATACTTCGAAGGCTCCTACGAAAATCCGATGGATTTGAGTCCCACCGTCTGGACCTTGATGAAGTTCGACGAGTGGGAGAACGAAAAAGGCGATCTGGAGTGGCTGATCCGCAAGGACGGCTGCATGCATTGCGAGGACCCAGGTTGCCTCAAGGCCTGTCCGGCACCCGGCGCGATCGTGCAATACGCCAACGGCATCGTCGATTTCATCAGCGACGCCTGCATCGGCTGCGGCTATTGCGTGAAAGGATGTCCGTTCAACATTCCCCGGGTCAGCCAAACCGACCACAAGTCCTACAAATGCACGCTATGTTCGGATCGCGTCGGGGTTGGATTGGAGCCGGCTTGCGTCAAGGCATGCCCGACCGGAGCGATCATGTTCGGCTCGAAGAGCGACATGACCGATTGGGCGGGAGAGCGGATCAAGGATCTGAAGTCGCGCGGCTTCGCGAACGCCGGCCTGTACGATCCGCCCGGCGTCAGCGGGACGCACGTGATGTACGTCCTGCATCACGCCGACAAGCCGACGATCTATTCGGGCCTGCCGAAGAACCCGCATATCAGCGATTTGGTCGGCTTTTGGAAGGGATTGATCAAGCCTGTGGCGCTCGCCGGACTTGCGTTTACCGCGCTCGCCGGTTTCTTCCACTGGATTACGGCCGGACCCAACGAGGTTCAGCCGGAGGACGAAGCCGAGGCGCAACGTCTCTTGCTTGCAGCGAACAAGCCGGCTCCGGCAGCGGAGGGACCGCGATGACGTATCCTCCCGGGACCATCATCCGTTACTCCACCGCGAGCCGGATCAACCACTGGATCACCGGCGGCTGTTTCGTACTTCTGGTGTTGTCCGGACTGTCGATGTTTCACCCGATGCTGTTCTTTCTATCGGAGCTGTTTGGCGGTGGCCAATGGACCCGCGCCGTTCATCCCTGGATCGGTACGGTGCTTCTGGTGAGCTATGCCGGATTGATCGTTCAGTTCTGGCGCGACGAAATGTGGACGCGGGACGATCTCGCCTGGATCAAGACAATCGATCGCGTGCTCGTCAACGAGGAGGAAGGTGTCCCCGAAGTCGCGCGCTTCAATGCCGGCCAGAAGTTCGTGTTCTGGGCGATGGCTCTCCTGGTGCCGGTGCTTTTCTTGAGCGGTCTTGTGATATGGGAAGTCTATTTTTCATCCTACACGACAATCGAACAGCAACGGATCGCGCTGTTGATCCATAGTCTGGCGGCCATCGGCGCCATCATCGTGTGGATCATCCATGTTTACTCCGGCATCTGGATCAGAGGCGCCATGCGGGCGATGCTGCACGGCTATGCGACGCCGGGCTGGGCCTATCGCCACCACCGCAAATGGTTTCGGCGCCTGGTGGAAACCGGATCTCGCGGCCCGGTGCCGAACGCTGACGGTGCGGCGATGAGGAAGAATTCGTGAAACAAGGCGGATTCGCGCCACAGGGGAAGTGGACGGGAAGCCCGCAGGGCGGGGTGAAGGCACCGGAAGCGATTGTGCTGCCTGATCCCGTGAAGAGATTTGCCAACACGTCGGCTCGGCTCGATACCTTGGCCGCCGGGCATCCGATGGAAGACTGGCTGCGGTTCATGTCGCAGTTGGCGCGAGGTCAGCATGCCGCGGTCACTACAGCGAGATCTCCCGCAATTACCGATCCCTCGACGGTCGAACAAGCCGTCGAAGCGCGCATGCCGCCGCT
Organism: uncultured Alphaproteobacteria bacterium; assembly: GCA_963756215.1. GTDB lineage: Bacteria > Pseudomonadota > Alphaproteobacteria > Rhizobiales > Xanthobacteraceae > Bradyrhizobium. Next base: position 464,107 of record CAVWMY010000014.1, read on the forward strand.
CTCGGCGGACGGACATCGCAGAGATCCCGCTTGGCGCGACGGCTTGGCGGCGTTGCTCGACAACTTCGATACCGCATCGGCGCCGTCACAGGCGCGCGCCGTCGCGGCCGAGTTGCGCGCGGCCGATGTCGCTACCGTCGAACGATTGGCCGACGCATTCCTCAACGGACGTCTCGAGGCGGCGCAGGCCGGCCCGGCGCTATATGTCGCGGCGGCGCTACAGGTCTATTTCACACGCATGGCGGCGGGCTTGACGGTCGGATCGCTGAGGCTGCTGGAACAGCGCGGGCTTTGCCCATGCTGCGGTTCGACGCCGAGCGCCGGCTTCGTGACGGCCACGGGGCAAACGCCGGGCGCGCGCTACCTTTATTGTTCGCTTTGTTCAACGGCGTGGAATCACGTCCGCGCCGTTTGCATCACCTGCGGCGGTTCGCGTTCCGTGGCGCTCGAAGGCATCGAAGGAGATGACGGCACCGTCAGGGCCGAGACCTGCAACGAGTGCCACACCTATGCGAAGATGATCTACCAGAAGCAGGACATGAAGGCCGATCCGTTCGCCGATGACCTCGCGACGCTTGGACTCGACGTTCTGGTCGGCGAGGCCGGCTGGTCGCGTCACGCGCCCAATCCATTGCTGCTGACGGGATAAGCTCGCTGAAAACTTCAATCCGACAGCCGACATCCCTTCGGCAGACCACGCCGCGACTGTAACCTCACCGTCGTGAGAACGCGGGGCTTGGCGCGCCAGGCGAAAATAGTCGAGGAGGCCATAATGACTCGAGGCTCCTTCAGTGTGGTTCATCGTCGGATATGGCGAGAGGAGGGAACGAGCGAAGGGGCGCGCGAAATTGCGGAAGAATGTGCAACGGCCCTTTCTTACAACGGTTCCACATACGCCGTGATGATGGCGACACCCCAGGACTTAAACGACTTCGCTATCGGATTCAGCCTCAACGAAGGAATTATCCGGTCTGTCGACGAAATTGAATCAATAGAACAGTTGTCGGCCGCCGACGGCGTTGAACTCAGGATGTGGCTTGTCAATTCAACGGCCAAGCGGCTGCGCGGACGCATACGGCGGATCGCCGGACCGACCGGTTGTGGACTATGCGGTGTCGAATCGATCGAGGAGGCTCTTCGGCCGGCCGCTCAGGTCGGCGATGGCGGACAATTTTCTCCCGAATGCATCATGTCCGCGATGCGGGCGCTTTCGTCCCTGCAGCTCTTGAACATGAGAACCAGGGCGGTCCATGGCGCCGCCTTTTGGACAGGCGCGCGTGGGGTCGTTGCGTTGCGCGAGGACGTCGGCCGACACAACGCTCTCGACAAGCTGGCCGGCGCGCTCGTGCAAACCGATGTGGCGCCCACGGACGGCATGGTATTACTGACCAGCCGCGTTTCGGTCGAGATGGTGCAGAAGACCGCGAGCATCGGAGCCACGGTGATCGCATCGATATCTGCGCCCACGGCCCTGGCCGTGCGTGTGGCGGACGATGCAGGAATCACGCTGGTGGCAATCGCGCGCGAAGACGGCTTTGAGGTATTTACGCATCCGTGGCGAATTTGGAGTGAAGAAGACAGTCATCGTGTCTTGATTGACGACCCGACCGGGTGATCGAAGCAGCGCTCGCGGTCGACCCCGCCCGCTTGCCGCCACCTCGAGGACGAGCTCTCCGGCGTTACGCTCAATTCAACGGCAGGCGCGTTCCGCGCCATACCTCGACCTGTCGGTGTTGGCGCGCAACGCAATCTTTCGAGCGAGCATGGCGCCAATCATTTCACAGCCGGCTTTTCGGCGTTTCCGAGAAGATTGGCCTGCCGCAACGCCATGAATGTCTCTCCGATCACAGCTGGACCGAACTTGTCCTCGCCGTTTGGGGGCCGGCTATTTACGGCCGCCGTAATCAGGAGATCGTACTGCGGCCAATAGGCGAAAATCGTCCGGAAGCCGAGGGTCTCGCCTTCATAGAACCAATAGGTGCCAAGCTCCTTTCTGTAAAAGCGGCCGATGCCGAGGCCGAAGCCGGTCGGGTCGTCTGCGGTGACCTCGCGAAGCGGCAGGCCCGTCTTGTTGGAAACCAGCGTTGTCATCTCGTCGAGCTGTTTTGCGGGAAAGACGCGATTCTGAAAGATGGCGCGAATCCAAAGCGCGAGGTCATGCGGGTTCGAGATGATGGCTCCGGCCTCCGCGGCCCAAGACCGGTTCTGCGCCCGCATGTCCTTGCCGATGAGCGGCGCGAGGGTCGACCGGCGGCAGGGCTCCGGCTGGTAGGCCAGGCAATCCTCAAGCATGTAGAGGGCCCGAGGCACGCGCGACATGACGGGGCCCGCAGCGGCGGGCCCCGGATGCGGCCCGTCGGCGTAGAACGTGTCGTGCAGCCCGAGCGGCTGGAGGATCATCGTCGTCAGCGCCTGCTCGTAGTTCATGCCTGAAGCCGCCTCGATGATGAGACCTGCAAGGATGTAGTTGGTGTTGGAGTAGAACCATCCCGTGCCCGGCGGAAAGTGCTTGCCGTTGTTGGGATCGACGAATCCGATCAAGTCCTTTGCGCTGAACTGATGGTGGATATCAGCGACCTCGATCTCTCCGATTTCAACCGTCTCCGAATAGTTGGGGATATCGCTCACCATCTGCAGCAAGGCGCGTACGGTCACCTGCTTCCACGCCGGATATTGCGGGAGCCATCGCCCGATTGTGTCGTCAAGCGACAGCTTGCCGTCGGCCTCTAGTTTCAGGACCAGCGCGGCGGTGAATTCCTTGGTGTTGCTGCCGATATCGAACAGGGTGTCGGGGCCGATCGGCTTCGCATCGGCAAGCCCGTTGTCGCCGGCGAAAACCGAGATGACGGGATTGCCGCCGCCTCGATCGACTTGCAACGCAGCGCCGGAGAGGCCTTCGATCGGCCCGCGATCCCTGACATAGGCAGCGACAATTCGCTGCACTTGCGCGGTGACGGCCGGGTCATCGGCTCGCGCCGGCGCGTAAGAAAACAGAGTAGCGGCGAAAAGCGCCAGAGTAACGAACATCCGAACTCGCATCGCTCTCTGCTCCGCTTCGATGGCCACGGCGCGCCCGCCGCGCCCGCCTGAGGCTGCCCGTCGTCAGATATTTGACCCGACGCGTCCAGAGTGCGGCGCCGGCTATCGTTCGGCGATCAATTTAGCGGTTCCCGCGTCGACACCTGGGCCGCCATTCGCGCCGCCACAATAGCTTCTTCGGCCGCCAGACGAAAATCGCGCGCGGCCTTCAAAGGACGTCTTATGTTCGGATCTTCCGAACTGCTGTCGAAAGTAATAAGCCTCATGCAATGGAGGCACTGGGTCTGGTAACCCTGCTTCAGTCGCCGGGCGCGCTCGCCGAAGGTCTTGCGGCAGTGCGAACATACGATCTTGATGTGGTCGGTCATAAAAACCTCTCCTGCCACGACAATATTCGTATGCTGTTACCACCCTGTCGCTCCGTCACGCTAATTTAAAGATGTCCGCCCGGAGATTGGCTGTTCCCGATAGTTATCAATTCGTTTGAAGACGCTGCCGGTTTTCCCGGATTCGGTTTATGAATTCGCTACATTTTTAGCTTAGGCAGGCGCGATGAACGAACGACGTACCACCCTCCGACGACGCGTATTTAAAGCCGGAACGATTGAATTCGACGGCAGCGGCGTCGAATGCACAATCCGCAACATTTCCGAGATTGGCGCCGGACTTGAAGTCGCAAGTCTGTCGGGCATACCGAGCGAGATCACGCTCAACATCCCAAGCCGGGGTGCCCGCCATCACGGTCATATCGTTTGGCGTCAGGAAAGACGGATTGGCGTCGCCTTCAATTCGGCCGTGCGGACAAAAACCGTCTAGACCACACCGTCGGCGTTTGTGCCTGGCGGAGTTTTCCCGTCCTGCGAAACGGCAGACCTCACGCGGTGCCGCGCCCTCAATAACGATCCATCCAAACAGTCATGCCCGGCTCAAGCCCCGCCGGCGATCCTTCCGGGTCGAGGCGCAGACGAAGGGTGTTGCGATCGTGGTCGCCGATAACCCGCTCGGCTTGCCAGGTGGCGAAGGTTCCGAGCGGCCGTAGTTCGGTAATGACGGCTTTGGTCGGTCCATCAACGCCGTTTCGCATCACGGTCACCGTTTTTCCCACCACGAGCTTATTGAGATCGTCTTCCCGGACGTTGAACGAGAGCCATTGCTTGCCCGCCGCCTCAAGCATCAGGATCGGTTGACCCGCGCGAACGTTCTCCCCCACCTCCGCGACCACCACGCTGACGGTCCCGTCGGCCGGAGCGCGCAAGGTCATCTTTTCGAGGCGCCGCTCCAGCACTGCGACGGCGGCTGCCGCGGCCTGCACCTGCGCGTCGGCGATCGCACGTTCCTCTCGGGTTGGTCCCGCAACGGCCGCGTCATAATTCGCCTGGGCCTTTGCAAGGTCGGCACGCGCGCTCGCGGCGTCGTTTTCGGCCTGGTCAAGCGCCTGCTGGGTCTCAAAACTCTGACGCGCCAGCGTGCCGGTTCTTGTCAGTTGAGCCTGTACATATTCGAGGCGTGCGCTTGCCTTGGCGATCTCCGACTTCAAAGAGTCGATCTGCTCCTGACGAACGCCGGCGTAGACGTTGTTGCGGTCCGCGGTTGCCGATGCAAGGGCGGCGCGGGCTTGGTTGGCTTGCGCGGTCAACTCCACCGCGGAAAGCTTCGCCAAAACATCGCCGGCGTGCACCCGGGCTCCCTTCTCGACGGCAATCGACACGAGCTGACCGTCCACCTCGGGCTCGACCCTGATTTCAGTCGCCCGGACCACGCCCACAATTGCGGCTGCCGATCCGGAATGACGCGAGGAATAGACCAGCGCGCCCGCGGCCAGCACGAGCGCGATCGCAACGATGGCAGCCGTTCTAGACATGCGCATGTTGCTGTCCTCTCTTGACGGTGAGTGCCGCGATTACGGCGAGCGTGAAATAGGCCAGGGTCAGGCACCACAAACCGAGCCAATCGTGCCCGACCTCCCAGATGTTGGCGCCCAGTTGGTTGATGCGAACCAGGCCATCAATCGCGAAATCCGCGGGGAAAATCCGACCCAGCGCGATGGCCGCGTCGGGGATGGCCTCGCGCGGCCATGCGAAGCCGGCGGTGAAAAACTGGGGCAGGCTGGTTGCGAGAAGAAGCAGGGTCGCGTTCTCCGGCCGCGTGAAAAGCGCGCCGATGGCCTGACCCATAAAGCTGGTCGCAAGCAAAAAGACCGCAGCGAGGGCGAAGAGCTGTGGAATATGCCCGAGGGTCGAAAAGCCGTAGAAACGCGGCAACACGATCAGATAGAGCGCGACCGCCGGAAGGTAGATGGTCAGATGGGCGATGCCGCGGCCCAACACGCCGGTAAACGCGCCGCTGGAATTTGCCAGCGCACTGCGTGTCAGCATCGCTGCACCGATCAGCAGTGTTTGCTGCAGAATCAGCACGAACGCCGCCGGGACGATATAGCTCGCGTAGCCCCCGACCGGATTGAAGATCGGTTGCAGCAGGATGTCGGCCGGGCTCAGGCTCGCCAGCTTGGCCTTGACGATGCTTCCATCGGTGCGCGCGCCCCGCGAAACCAGATCGGACGTCAGGGCTCCGACGGCCGTGGCGACGCCGCTCGCGGTGGACCTGAATACGAACAGGTAGGTGGCATCGGCGTAGATCGGGATGTGTGCGGTGATGCCCTTGAGCACATCGCGCTCGGTGTCCGGCGGAATCTCGACGGCGGCAAAAGCCTTGCCGCGATCGATTGCGGTGCGCGCCTCGGCGAGCGTGCGGGCGCGAACCGCAACGCTCAATGATCCGCTGGCATCCAGCGTCTCGACGATCTGCCGGCTGAGATCGCTCAAGTCGTTATCGACGACCGCGATCGGAAGCTTGCGAAGGATCTGGTTCAGATAGGGCTGCGGGTAGTAAAGACCGTAAATCAACGGAGCCAGGAACAACAGCGTGAAGGCGCTGCGCGTTCCGAGCACGCGCCGCCACTCCGCGTTGAAGGCGCCGCCGATGCCCGCCGATGGCTCGCCATTCTCGGCTTGCTCGGCGGGTTGCGGCGTTTCGAACCATCCCTTGCGCTTGAGGCTCGCCATGCGGAGCAAGGCAAGCCCGACGTAGAGCATCGTCAGGCCGGCGAGCACCGCGAAGGGAACGGCGGATTCCGAGACCGGCAATCCTCGCGCCGCTTGGCCCAGCAGCAGGGCCATGTACCAGCGCAGCGGGAGAATCGCGCTCCAGACCTGCGCAAACGCGTTCATGCCGATGGTGGGAAAGCCGACGCCGGCGTAGCCAAATGCAGGCGAGACGAACAGGCCCGCAAGCCCCAGCCCGGTCGCCAGGTCGCGCGCCAGCAGCTGCAGCAAGGCGCCCAGTGACAGGTAGGCGATGATCAGGAGCGAGCCGCCGGCCACCATCAAGGGCAGGTCTCCCTTGAAAGGCACTCGCAGCACACCCTCCAGGAACAGCGGCTCAACCAGCATGATCAGGAAGAAGATGCCGAACAGCGGCGCGAGCTTGCCGACCAGCGCGACGACCGGATCGCCTCCGGCGCTTTCGAGCCATGCCCGCACGTCGCGACGGCGGAATTCGGATCCGACCGAATAGCCGGCGGCCAGCGTGATCACCACATGAATGATCATCGGCAGCAACGCCCGCAGCAGGAACTGCGCGTAGTTCTTTTGCGGGTTGACCAGCGCGATGGTTTCGCCGGAGAGCGTTCCGACAGAAGTCGGCGCTGGCGTGGCGCGCTTGGCTGGGGCCGCTGAAGACGCCGCGGCGGAAAGTACGTCGCTCAGACCGGAAGACGCAATGCCTGCGGCGGTGAGGAACTGCTGGTTATAGAAGCCGACGACCTGCGGGCGGCGTTGCGCCTTCAGGTCGCGCTCGAAATCCGGCGGGATATAGATTGCCGAGATCGCTTTGCCGGACCGGATATCCTGCACCGCCGTGGACAGCGTACCGGAGCGGTCGACGATCTTCAGGCTCGGAGATGCCGCAACATATTCGATGAGGGCATGCGAAGCGTCCGACCTGTCTTCGTCGACGACCGTCACCCCGAGGCCCCGTATGACCGGATGGCTGAATACGGTCGTGAGCACGACGAACGCGAACAGGGGCACGCCGAAGATCAACAGCAGGGCTACGCGATCGTGAAACAGCCACCGGCACTCGCGCCGGGCCACCATCAGAAATCCGGGCTTCGACGCCGGGCTCATTGCCGTGACCGCCAGTCGAGATAGGCGCTCATCCCCGGTCGTAGTTCGGGTACCGGCTGGACCGGGTAGGCGCGAATCGAAAACGTGCGCAAATCGAAATCGCCCGAAGCGCGCGTGGCTCGCCAGCTCGCATATTCGCCCTTGGTCGCGACCAGTTTCACCTCGACCGTGATACGGCGGTCGTCGAGAGCCGGAATACGAACATCGAACCGATCGCCGACCTTCAGGTTCTTGACCAGATCCTCGCGAAGGTCGAAATGAACCCAGACGTCGGCCAGATCGATCAAGGTAACGAGCGGCACTCCCGGAGACACATATTCGCCGGGCTCCACGTTGCGTTGATAGACCTGTGAGGCCACCGGGGCGTAGACCACGAGTTGATCGATGACCGATTGAACGCTTTGGATATCGGCGGCTGCCTTCTCGACGCCGGCGCGGGCAATAGCCCGCTCTTCTTTTGTGTAGCCGTTGACGGCCTGGTCGTAGGCTGATTTGGCCTGATCGACGGCGCGTTCGCTTTCGTGCAACGCATCGGTCACCTGGTCGAGCCGGGCCTGCGGTGCGTTGCCTTGTTCGGTCAATGTGTGGGTGCGATCGAAGGTCTTCTGCGCCAGCACCAGCGCTGCCTGCGCGCGCTCCATTTCCGCTTTCCGCGCGGCGATGGTTTCCGCCCGTGTTCCGGCCAGTATGTTGGCGAGCTGGGCCTCCGCCACAGCCTTTGCCGCATTGGTTTGCTCGCGCTTGGCCACCGTTTCCGGATTATCGATCCGCACGAGCACAGCCCCGGCGGGAACGTCCTGCCCACGTTGCACGGGAATTTCCTTCACCCGGCCGTCGACGCGCGCGGCTATGTCGAGGCGCGTGGCATCGACCTCACCCTGTACGAGAAGCGGTTCGGGTCGCAGGAGATAGAACACGGATAATGCCGCAACGGCGGCGGCAACGACGCCGACGATAATGGAAGGAACACGTGTTGCGCCACGCGCCTTCTTCGTTTGTTGATCGCCTGGTGCATCGGACCTGCTCTGAATTTGCTGATCAGAGGTCGGTTTGTCCATGCCTAGCTCCACTTGGCTTGTGATCGTCCTGGTTATTTAGATTATTCGACCTACCTGCAGGGCTCCGTCCGACCAATTTTTCGCGCAGGAAGACACATGCGTGGTATGCGGGCAACTCCCTGGGTTGTTCGGGCCCGACGCCCCACGGACGCCAGGGAAGTTCTGTCGATGGCGTGCAGTATCACTCTTTTCTCCGTCGCTTGGCTAGGCGACACTTCCGATCCGACGATATCTTGACCTGCGGGCGGTCCCTGTATGACTGCCCGGCCGGCATAGTCGGGGCTTTCGATGCGCCCGCCCATCGGTCTTTATCCAATGCGACGGATTCGGTCTGTTCGGGAAGACACCGGCTGCGGGTTGTGATTGTTTGCCGTCATATTCCGCCGTCGGATCGGGCGATCAGGGCAGCGGACATGCCGCGCCGGTTTGTACCCAGGCCTCGACCAGCGCGCCGGCTTGTGCCTGCGTACCGGGCGCGGGGGTGCGGCCGAAACCGGGGTGCCAGGCCCAGCCGACCAGCGTGTCCGTACCGATATGATGGACCAGCTCTTCGACCTTGCGGCCGCCGTTACGCGCGGGATCCTTGAGCTGCGCGCAGATTTCGCCCAGCGTCTTGCCTTCCCATGCCATCTCCCGCGGGGCGAGTTGCCATATCGGGTGACCCGGCACGCGACCGGGATCGAAGTTCGCGGCCTGATGACAAATCGAGCAGTGCATGGCCTCGACGCCATGGCCGTCGGCGCCGCGTGTCACGGGCGGCTGATGCAGCCGCCTCTCATCGCCCTGATGCGGGCGATCGCCGGCCGGATGACAGTTCATGCAGCGCGGGCTTGTGAGCACCTTGCCCAGTTCGGTGAACATCGCGGCCGACCGTGCCGCGACGTCGTTGATCTCCGCGAAGCTCTCGGGGCCGGCAAGCGCATGCGACGCGGTCTCGGAGGCGGCATAACCGGTGAGCAGGCTCATCGCGAGCGCCGCTACGGTAACGGCCACTTGAAACCGCATCGCGGACTTCATTTCGCTCTGTCCTTTACAGCGGGCTACTGCGCTTCGACCAGATAGCGCTTCGAATCCGCAAGGATTACGTCGCGTATTGCTTCGTGGTATTTGATGTAACCGGTGCACCGGCACAGATGACCGTCGAGCGCCTCGGCCACCGTTCTCTCGAGTTCGGCGCGCGCCACCGGCGCTTTCGCCAGACGCTCCAGCAGCACCTGTCCCTCATTGAGAAATCCGGCGGTGCAGTAACCGCACTGAAACGCAAAGTGTTCGATGAAAGCCTTCTGCAAATCCGAAAGCTCGTCGCCCTTGGCATGACCCTCGACGGTGCGGATCGCTTTTCCGGCGAAGCTCGCGGCCGGGACGATGCAGGTCGGACTGGTGTAGCTGGTTCCGTCGGGGTTATCGATGATGATGGCGCAGCTCAGGCATTGCGCGGCACCGCAGCCGAATTTGGTGCCGGTCATGCCGAGATATTCACGCAGGTAATCATTCATCGTCAGGTCGTCGCGCACTTCGGTCGGACCGTGCGCAACGCCGTTGATGGTGAGGCTGAGTGTCGTCACGCGATCGCTCCCTTGAGGATACCTGCGGTCACCGGCAGCGATTGGAAGCGGCGCCCGGTGGCGTCGAAAATCGCGTTCAACAGCGCCGGCACCACCGGGATCATCACCACTTCGGCCATGCCCTTCGGCGGCTCGTCCGGTGTCAGCGGCGGCAACATCTCGATCTCGAGGTCGTGCAGCGGCAAATCCGATCCGCGCGCGACCAGGTATTGGCCGAGATTCCATTGCCCGTTGCCGGGACCGCCCTCGTAAGGCGGCAGCGTCTCGAGCAGCGCGTAACCGACGCCCATGGCGAAGCCGCCTTGCGCCTGCCCGAGAACAACCTCCGGGACCAGCGCCTGGCCGCATTCGAACACGCTGTAGGCCTTGGCGATGCGCACCGCGCCGGAGCTGCGCTCGATCTCGATCCGGACCAGCGTGCCGCACATCGAGGTGTAGACCGTTCCGATCCGATTGTTGTTGGTCGGGGGAAACTGGACGCTGAGGCGGTTGATGCGATCGAATTTTCCGTCGCCCCTGCGCAATGCCAAAGCGTCGATCTCGGCGATCCATGGCACGCCGGCGACGTGGAAGCGTGCGCGCGACCACGCCCAGCGTGAAAAGCTGTGGCTGACCGCACCGGTCACGAGCCGACGCGCATGCGCCGTGGCGGCGAGCGCCGGCAACGCGAGCGGCATCAGTCCCGGCAGGGTAAGCCGGCCATCCTTCCAGCGCGCTTTCTCCCACCCGCCGGCGCGCGGGTCCGACGGCGCGATGCGCCAAAGTTCGAGCGCCGCCGGCCACAGGCCGAACCGGAAGATGGCACGAGCGGCCTCGGCCGCGGCGTGTGTTCCGACATGCGCGCCGATCGACGCGCTGGTAGCCGAACTGATCGCGGGCACCCAGCGCGGATTCCTCGCCGCGGCATCCTGCGTCTTCTGGTCCATGGAATGGGGATCGCCCGACGTGACCAGCGCCAGCGCATCGAACGCGTCGGTTTGCGCGACCTGGACTTCGTCTGCAACGCCGCCGAGGTAGAGCGCGACCCGGTTGGCAAGCGCCGTCCCGATGCCGTTGCCCATCTCGACATGATCGCAATGGATTGAGATCCGCCCATCCGGTGCGATTTCCACCCGCCCCAGGGAGGAGTCCGCTCCGGTGCCGTAATCCTTGGTGACGCAGGCAACGCCGGTGCCGACCAGAATTCCATCGCGCTGGCCGCGCGCTTTTTCCTGCTGGCGCTGCTGCCAGATCGGATGCTTATCGAGCTTGTCCAGCATCTCCGTGGTGCGGACCGAGACGCTGTAGGGATTGCCGGTCATGGTCCGGCCGTCCGGCTTAAGCGCGTTGCGCCGCCTGAACTCGATCGGATCGAGCGGCAAAGCGGACGCGACTTCGTCGATCAGCACTTCCAGCGCCGTCATGGTCTGCAGCGTGCCGTAGCCGCGCATCGAGCCTGCGGTGACACCGCGCGTATGCAGCGCGACCGTGGTGACGTCGACTTTCGGGATGTCGTAAATGCCGATCGCGGCGGTCGCGGCGGTTACCGCCACGTTGGCCGAGAAATTCGCGAGCCCGCCCCCGTCCAGCACATGGTCTGCCGCGAAGGCCCGGATCTTGCCGGTGGCCCGATCGACGCCGATCTGCGAACGCATCTTGAAGGGATGGCGTTTGATGCCACCCTGGAACTGCTGATATCGATCATGGGCGAGGCGCACCGGGCGGTCGGGAAAAAACACCGCCGCCAGCGCGACATAAAGCACGAACGGGGTGTGATCGCGTCCGCCGAAGCCGCCGCCGACATAGGCGCATTGGGCGTTGATATGCGCCGGCCTGAAGGGCGCGCGCGCCTTTCCCAGCAGGAACGCGATCAATTCCGCCGCCTCATAAGGCGACTGCACGCCGAGGACAAGCTCGAGCTTGTTGTTTTTCCGGTCGTGCCAGGCAAGACCGGATTCCGGTTCGAGAAACATCGGATCGACGGACTGGGTGTTGAATTCGCGATCCAGAACCAGGAGCTTCGGATTGTCCTCGGCGAGCTCCCCGCGGATTTCCTCGCCCAGGATCGCGGCCTTGCCATAGGGAAGCTTGGTATCCTTTGCGAAAGGCGACCAGACCGGGAGCGGCGAATGCTGTATGCGTCCCGGCGTGACCCAGCCGGCGAGAACAGGCGAATAGACGTCGGGCGCGTCGGGCGTTGCGCCCGCCACGCGGGTGAACCGAAAGGCGCCGTAGTCCGGCATCTCGACGGCACCGGTTTCCTCGCCGAATTTCACGAACGTCCCGTCGCGTAGCGCCAGCCGCGCCCGATCGAAGGCGTCGAATTTCTCGAAAATCAGCAGCGCTACCGGTTGGCCCATATAGATCGGCGTCTTGCCGAGCGGGCAGAACAGGTCGCCGGCGTAGAACTCCGGAACGCGGGTGCCGATCTTGTCGAGATCGGCGGCGGTGACGATCACCGAGGGCTTGAGCGGGCCGGACAACCGCGCAAGGTCCATGCCGATGTAGACGCGTGTCGCGTCCGGTGCGCGGACCAGCAAGGCGTGCGACGTAGTCGCGGGCCAACCCGGCAGATCGGCGGCACGAAAATCGGACGCGTAAAGTTTGGCACCTGTGACTTTGGCAACGCCGTCAATCCGGCCTGCGCCTCTGGCCGCCGGATTCCAGTTCTGTCGCCCCGGCAGCGTTTCGTGCGCATCGAAGCTCATCACCCCGGCCGACCCGAGCCGCGACAGGCTGAGCGAAATTCCGCTTGCCGTGATCCACTTCACGAACTCGCGCCGCGAGGGCCGCATGCTTTCGCCTTTTGGGTCAAACCGAAGGAGCGTTTCGACGCGACACAACACAACATCGGAGAACGCGGGGAGCAAGCTAGGTCGGCAGAGTTAAAATTGATTCGCAGCAAACAATAGAATAGTAGACGTCGTTTACAACCAGTGATCGTGGTTAGCTAATGTAAGCGTTGGCTGTTTCGTCCAAGCCCGCCGAAAGAATCGGCGGCCTTTATTTGTTGTGGGTATCGGCGCCTGGATGAGTATTACTTATTAAGATCAGCGATCGAGGCCGGGCCTGGACCCGGCGTCACCAGGGTCGGCCATTGATGCGAGCCGAACGGCACGGCCGGCGGCAGGAACGGCGTCATCCCGCGCTTGGCGCTTTCCGCGATGATCGCGGCGCGCGCGTCGCCGCCCATCAATTCGTAATCCATCAGGTGATAATTGCCGAAGAACAGCGATCCCACCGAGCGGTCGGCGATAATGCGGGTCAGCGAGTCCAGCATGTCCGCCTGCGTGGTGGTAAAGGAGACCGTTTCGATCAGCAGCAGCCGGTCATTGACGGCGTCCGGCGGGAAGAATTGCGCCAGCACGCTGAACAGCACGTTGTTCTGCCGGGCGACGTAAATCGTGTTGCTGGCAGCGTAGGTTTTGTCCCAATCGGCGCCGAGCATGGTCTTCCAGCCGGCGAGTACCGTCATCCAGTGATCGACCTGGGTCTGCGCCGCCCAGGCGACGTTCTTCGCCAGATACGGCGCCTGTTGTTTGCCGAAAGTTTCCAGCGTTGCGAACCGGATCGTGCCCTTGGCGATGCACTCGTCCATGAACGCGATGTTGTTGCGAAGGATGGTGCGGTTGTTGTCGCGCCATTCCGCCGGCATCGGCGTCGCATCCAGGCCGTCAAGCGCCGACTGCATCCGGCTGCGATAGGCGAGCATCGACCCGCGCCAGGAGGTGTTGGCGGGATTATCCAGATAGGGTCCGACGACTTCCGCGAGCGCCATCGTGCTGTGACCGACGGACTTCAGCAGTTGATAGACCACCGGCACCTGAGGCGCGTCGAGCGGCGGCATGCCGGGGCGATATAACGTAAATTTCCCGCCCGCTCCGGAGAACAGGCCCAGGATCACCGGGTGCTTCGACAGGATGTTGGCCTGAAAGACCTTTGCCGCGTCGCCATACAGCTCGAACATGCCGGTGTTGAGCGCCAGCACATCCTTGGTGGCGATATCGGCCGGCGTAGTCGTCGCAACGCCGGAAATCGGCGCCATATAAGGCGGGAGGTTTTGAGCATGCGCGCCGGCAGCGGCGGTCAAGAGCAAGCCGAAAACAGCCAGGCCGGAATAGAACTTCATGTCGATGCTCCTCGCACGGTTTTCACCCACGAGCGCGGATTAGCGCATGCACTCGTTAATATTCCGCCGTCGGCGCGGCACGCAAAAGTGGTATATATCGGAATTAGTTGCCTCGGGGAGCGCGGGGCTTCGATGCCTTCGTCGCCGCCTGTGTCCGGCAATTGACTCACTTCCGCGACAATGTACTCTCCAATTCAACAAAGAATATCCGCCCGCCAAGGGCGACGCATATAGGGGAGGGACGCGATGAGCTTTTGCTTGCGCCTTGTTTGCTGTTCTTTTGCGGTCCTTGGTCTGTCGTTTTTCGGGCGCCCGGCCGCTGCCGAAGAGACCATCAAGCTAGCCTATACGGATCCGTTTTCCGGCCCATTTGCCTCGGGTGGCGACGAATTTCTCAAGGCTTTTCAATTCATCGTTGCACGAAAGAACGCCGCCGGCGGCGCGCTCGGCCGAAAATTTGAAATCGTGCCGTTCGACGACAAGCTGCAGCCCGCCGAAGCTTTGATCGCGCTGAAAAACATGACGGACCAGAACATCCCGTTCGTCATGCACTGCACGGGATCCAACGTCGGTTCGGCGTTGATCGACGCCGTATCGAAACACAACGCACGTAATCCCGATAACCGGATCCTTTATTTGAACTGCGGGGCGCTGGCCACCGAGCTGACCAACGAGCAGTGCGACTTCTGGCACTTCAGGTTCGCCGGCAGCGTCGACATGCGCGCGGCGGCGCGGATCAAATCGCTGCCGCCGGACCTGAAGAAGGTGTACCTCCTGAACCAGGACTATCTGTTCGGCCAGTCGATCCAGCACGACAGCAAGAAATGGCTGGCGAAGCTGCGGCCCGACATCGAAATCGTCGGCGACGAATTGATGCCGTTCGGCAAGGTGCAGGATTTCACGCCCTATGTAGCCAAGATCAAGGCTTCCGGGGCGCAGAGCGTGCTTACCGGCAACTATAACCGCGACCTCAATCTGCTGATCAAGGCGGCGGTGGATGCCGGTCTCGACGTGCGGTTCGATACCTTCCTGGCGCACCTGATCGGAGGGCCGACCGCGATCGGCACGGCGGGGGAAAACCGGCTGTCGTCGGTGATGGAGTTCAACGGTAACGTCGCGGTCGACCAGAAGAGCGCGGCCGCAGAGAAGATCGTCACCGATTGGCGGGTCGATCACCAGACCGACTTCTCGACGCTCAACTTCCTCACCATGATCGACATGCTTGCCGACGCCATCAATAAGGCCGGCTCGACCGATCCTCTCAAGGTGGCGTTGGCGCTCGAGGACATGCACTACAAGGATCTCGACGGCCAGGAAAACGTCATGCGGAAGGAGGACCACCAGTTGCTGATGCCGTATTATGTCGGCGTCTTCAGCAAGGACGTGAAGTACGACGCCGAGCACACCGGCTTCGGCTGGAAGAACATCATGACGGCGACGGCCGCCGACCTCACGCTACCCACGATCTGCAAGATGAAGCGCCCCGAAAACTGAGCACCGTCTGAATCGGCGACGGAGGGGGAAACGGGGCGGTCATGGAGATAGTCCTTGTTTCCCTGTTCAACGGCCTGGTCTACGGCATGCTGCTGTTCATGCTGGCCAGCGGATTGACGCTGATCTTCAGCATGATGGGTGTGTTGAATTTCGCCCATGCCAGCATCTACATGATCGGGGCGTATCTGGCGTTCACGCTCAGCCAATTCCTCGGCTTTTTTCCGGCGCTGATCATCGCGCCCATTCTTTGCGGCCTGATTGGCGCGGCCATCGAGGTCTGGGGTCTGCGGCGCGTCCATCACAACGGGCATATCGCCGAACTGCTGTTCACGTTCGGCCTGGTGTTCATCATCCAGCGCGGCGTGCAGATGATCTGGGGCATGCTGCCGATGGCCTATCGCGTACCGCCGATCCTCGATTTTCCGTTGTTCACCGTCTATGGCGCGAACTTCCCGGCCTATCGCGGCTTCATGCTGCTGGTTTCGGTCGGCATGCTGGCGGCAACATGGTTGCTGCTGAAGAAAACCCGGGTCGGTCTGATCATCCAGGCCGCCTTGACGCATCCGCAGATGGCGAGCGCGCTTGGGCATAATGTGCCCCGGGTCTTCACCATCGTGTTCGCGGGCGGCTGCCTGCTGGCCGGGCTCGCGGGCGTGATCGGTGGAAACTACCAGACCACGGAACCCGGCATGGCCGAAGCGATGGGACCGATCGTCTTCGTGGTGGTGGTGTTCGGCGGGCTCGGCTCGCTCGCCGGATGTTTCATCGCCTCGATCCTGATGGGGCTGATCCAGACCTTCGCCGTCGTCATCAATTATTCGCTGCTCGATCTGCTCAAGCCGCTGGGCATCAGTCTGTCGGGCGATAATCTGCTGACGGAAATCCTGACGGTGCCGGTTGCCCGCATCGGCGCGCTGCTGCCGTTCGCGATGATGATCGTGATCCTGCTGTTCCGGCCGCGCGGCCTGATGGGGACGCGCGATACATGAGCACCAGCAGGGGTTTCATGCGGAGCGGGATCTGGATCGCTGTGCTTGCGATTGCGATCCTGCTGCCGTGGGTATTCTACAACTACCGCACCGGACGTCATTCCGGCTTCGTCGTGTCGATGCTCAGCCAGATGGGGATGATGAGCATCCTGGCATTGTCCTACAACATGCTGCTCGGGCAGGCGGGCCTGTTCTCGCTGTGTCACGCCACCTTCTTCGGTATCGGCGGCTACGCGACGATCCATTTCCTCACGATGGCCGGTGCCGGCAGCCTGCCGCTGCCGATGGAAATCATTCCGCTGTTATCGGGCCTCTCCGGCCTCGGCCTTGCAATCGTGTTTGGTTACATGGCCACCAAGCAGCGCGCGACCGCGTTTGCGATGATCACGCTCGGGATCGGCGAGCTGATGGTTACCGCGGCGCTGATGTTTCATCACTTCTTCGGCGGCGAGGGCGGCGTCAGCACCAACCGCATGATCGGGCGCAGCCTGCTCGGGCTCAAATACGCCTCCGAGATCCAGGTCTATTACCTGATCCTGGCGTGGGCGCTGCTGGCGGCGCTGGCGATGTTCTACCTGACGCTGACACCGCTCGGCCGGATGGCGAACGCTTCGCGCGATAATTTCGAGCGCGTGCAGTTCGTGGGCTACGATCCGCGCGTGGTGCGCTTTCTGCAATTCGCACTGGCCGGGTTCTTTGCCGGCATCGGCGGCGGATTGTATGCCATCACTTATGAGATCGTGACCTTCGATGCGCTGGCCGCGCCGCTCTCGGCCAACGCGCTGCTGATGGCCTATATCGGCGGGTCCGCCGCCTTCGGCGGTCCGATTTTGGGCGCCGTTCTGATCACGCTGCTGCAGAGCGGCGTCAGCCTGATGTCCAACTCCTGGCTGGTCTATGTCGGCGTGCTCTTCATCGGCATGGTGATATTCGCGCCGAACGGAATCATGGGACTGGTGATGGCGCATGGTCCGATCGCCCGCGCCGGGGAGCTCCGCCGCCTGACGGTCCCTTATCTGCGGGTCACGCTGCCCGGTATTTTAGCGGTGCTTGGCTTCGTCGGTCTGGTGGAATTGACCTCGTTCCTGACCATCGGCGCGGCGCAAGGCAAGACGCTCGTCCTGTTCGGCCACAGGATCGACGTTCATGCCGCCTTGCCATGGTTGCTCGCGACCGTCGCTCTGGCGGTCGGTTGCTTTTGGTTACGGCTGGAGGCGCGGGCATTCCGGCGGGTGTGGGAAACCCTGATGGTCGAACTCAAGCCGCGGAAGGGGACGGCATGACCGCGGCCGCGCTCAGCCTGCGCGATGTCGGCAAGGCGTTCGGCCGTACCGAAATCATCCGCGAGGTCAACCTCGAGATTGCCAAAGGCGAGCGTCACGCCATCATCGGCCCCAACGGCGCCGGCAAGACCACGTTGTTCAACCTGATCAGCGGACGATTCCGATTGTCCAGCGGCGAGATCTTGCTGAATGGCGCCCGGATCGATGGGCTGCCGCCGCACAAGATCAATCGCATGGGCTTGTCGCGGAGCTTTCAGATCACTTCGATCTTTCACCGATTGTCGGTGTTCGAGAACCTGCGCTGCGCGCTGTTGTGGAGTATGGGCTACCGCTATTCGTTCTGGACTCCCCTGTGGGTTCAGAACGAACTGACGGAACGTACCGAGCGCATGCTTGAAGAGCTCAATCTGTCGCGGCGGCGCGACACGTCGGCGGGATTGCTGTCCTATGCCGACCAGCGTGCGCTCGAGATCGGCATGACGATTGCCGGCGGGGCATCGGTCATTCTGCTTGATGAGCCGACCGCGGGAATGAGCAATACCGAAACCGACAGCGCGGTCGAACTGATCCGCCGCGTATCCAGGGGCAAAACCCTGCTCATGGTGGAGCACGACATGAAGGTGGTTTTCGACCTCGCCGATGTCATCACGGTGCTGGTGTACGGCCGGGTGATCGCGACGGGCCCGCCGGAAGCCGTACGCGCAAATCCTGCGGTGCAAGAAGCCTATCTTGGCGCGCTGGACGCCGCATGATCCTCGAAGTCAGAGATCTCCACGCTTATTATGGCCAGAGCCATATCTTGCACGGCGTCGCGCTCGACGTCGGCGACGGTGAGATCGTCAGCCTGTTGGGCCGCAATGGCGTCGGACGATCGACCGCCTGCAAGTCGATCATGGGACTGGTCGCGGCGCAGGGCATCGTCAGATTCCGCGGTAAGGATATCGCCGGCTTGCGCCCGGACCAGGTGGCGCATCGCGGCATCGGCTACGTGCCCGAGGACCGCCAGGTGTTTCCGACGCTGACGGTGCGACAGAACCTCGAACTCGGCCTCAAACGTTCCGGCAAATTCGGGCGCTGGAATTTCGAGGACATATTTGGCCTGTTTCCGAATCTGAGAGCGCGCCAGGACACCTCCGCCGGTGTGCTGTCGGGTGGCGAGCAGCAGATGTTGACGATGTGCCGCACCCTGATGGGCGATCCTGACCTGATGCTGATCGATGAGCCGACGGAGGGCTTGGCTCCGAAGCTGGTCGAACAGGTCGGCGAATTACTGGCCGAGATCGCGCGGCGCGGCGTTTCGGTCCTGCTGGTGGAGCAAAAGCTTGCGATCGCGCTCAAGATTTCGTCGCGGCTCTACGTCATGGGCCACGGCAGGATCGTATTCGAGGGAATCCCGGCCGACTTCGGCGAAAAATCCGCCGTTCGCAAGGAGTGGCTCGAGGTATAGCGCGAGGTCATTCCGCCGCCACCGGCGCCTTGGCGGCGGCGCTGCGCGCGCCGCGTTGCACCTTGGCAATCGGTGGCGTGTCGGAAGCCCGAACCAGGCTCCAAGTGAGGATCGCGGCGAGCGCACAAAATGCGGCGCTTGCCGCAAACAGCGCAGCGTAACCCTCGGTAAAGCTTTTCAGCGCGAGGGCCTGAAGCGCCTGACCTGAAGCGGACGCGATGCCGGCACCGGACAGGTCGCCCGATGCGACGTTTCGGATAAATCCCGATCGGTCGGCTTCGTCGAGCGTGGGAAATGCCGAGGTGATGATCCCGGAGATTCGGCTGAAAAGCACTACGCCGAGCGCGGCAAAGCCGAGCACGATGCCGGTAAAGCGCATCGTTCCGGAGATGCCGGATGCCATGCCGGCGCGCTCGGCCGGAATGACCGTCATTCCCACCTTGGTCGTCTCGCCGTTGAGCAGGCCTGCGCCGATGCCGGCGGCCAGCATTCCCAAAAGCATCCATTGATAACTCTGTCGGCCGGCAACCAGCGCCACGACAGCGAGCCCCGCGCCGACGAACACCAGCCCCGCGGTGAGGAGTGCGCGCCCGGTCAGGCGGTGGGAAAGCTGTGACGTGACGATCCGGGGCACGATGAACAAAGGCAGTGCCATCGGCAGCATTGCGAGCCCTGCCGTGCGCGGCGCCATGCCGAGCGCGTGCTGAAAGTAGATCGGCATGAAGGTCAACATCGTCAGCAGGCCGGCCGCGAAGCTGAATTGAGCGATGTTGGCGCCGAGATAGGTCGGCTGCCGGAAGAACGAAAAGTCCACCATGGGGCGGGCCTCGCGCAGCTCGACGACGATAAAGAGCGCCAGGAAGCAGGCCGCTGCCAGCCCTTCGGCGAGGATATGCCGGCTGGTCCAGCCGTCGTGATTGCCGGAAATCAACGCGAGCGTAGTGAGGAAGAGGAATGCACTGAATGTCGATACGCCGGCGAGATCAAAGCGCACCGCCTCGGGGTCTTTGGATTCGTCGACGAATGCGGCAACCAGGGCGAACGTGATCGCGCCAATCGGAAGGTTGATATAAAACGCCCATTCCCAGCCGAACCTTTGGGTAATCAGGCCGCCTGCGACCGGTCCCATGGAAATTCCGATGCCGACGACGGAGCCCCAGAACGCAAAGGCGCGCGCCCGCTCGTCGCCTTTGAAGAAGCTCGACAATGTCGCGAGTGCGGCGCTGAGTTGGAGCGCCGCGCCGGCGCCCTGAAACGCGCGCGCCGCGATCAGGGTCGCGAGATTTGGGGCGGCACCGCAGAAGAATGAAGCGGTCGTGAACAGACCAAGCCCGATCATCAACGCGCGCTTGCGCCCAAACCGGTCGGCAAGCGCGCCGGCCGGAAGCAACAGCGAGGCGAACGAAAGCGTGTATGCCGTCACCACCCACTCGATGCCGTCAAAGTTCGCCTTCAGCGATTCGCTGATCGAGGGCAACGACACCGCGACAATGTTGGCGTCGAGCTGGAGCATAAACGACGGTGCCGATACGCAGATCAGCACCAGCATCGCCCGGCGCCGTGCAAGCCCCGAGTTCGGCGAATCGACGGCGGCTTGCATTTTGTTCTCCAACGGAACGATCAGGCCGCGTACTGCGCAACGCCGTTGCCGAACGACCAGTTCTCCTTCTTGACCTCGACGAGGGTGATGAAGACGTCTTCCGGGCGCACCTGGAGCGACGCGGAGAGCCCATCGGCTATCGCTTTGTAAAGCGCCTGTTTCTGTGCGACCGAGCGTCCCTCGTTGAAGAATATCTGCACCATGATGAGATCGCTCGAGCGGTGGATGCCGAGGTAGTCCGGATCGAAGATGAAGTTGTCGGCGCTATGCTCGCCGATGATCTGGAAGTGATCGTTCGCGGGAACCCCGGTGGTGGCAACCATCGCCTCATAAACGATCCGCCCGGCCTTTTGCCGGTATTCCGCGTCTTTTCCCTTTTGAAGGTCGATGCGTACCAGGGGCATGGCTTTCTCCATTCGCCTGCGCGATGCGCTGAGGCTTTTCGAGTTTCTTGCATATGCAAAGATATCTCGATATATTTGCATGTGCAAACACTAGTCAAGCTGGAATGCGGAGTTTCGAAAACATGCCATCCGGCAGCGGCAAGCAGAAAAGCTCGTGCAATTGCACTGCGTTACGTAAGGCGACGCGGCGCGTCTCCCAGCTTTACGATTCCGCATTGGAGCCTTGCGGATTGCGGACCACTCAGCGGGCGATCCTCAACCACATCACGCGGGCCGGAACCCCTTCGCTCGGCGAACTGGCCGAAGCGCTGGTGATGGATCGCGGCGCGCTGACGCATAACCTGAAGCCGCTCGAGCGCGACGGGCTCGTCGAAATCCGCCCCGACCCGAAGGATCGTCGCAACCGCCGCGTGGTGTTGACCGCGACCGGCCGGGCCAAACTCGAGGAATCGGCGCCGCTTTGGAAACGCGCTCAGGATGGATTTGAGGCCGCATTTGGCGTTACGAAGTCGGCTTCGCTACGCCAGGTGCTGGACTACATCGTGTCGGAGGACTTTGTCGCAGCTTTCGGCCATCGGGAATGAGGCGCGCTCGGGTAGGCCCTCGGGGCTGATCGAGGTCATCCCAGCAATCCCCTTGCACACGTTCGGCGAACGGGCTTTGGAACGGGCGTCCCGTTACTCCGCTGACAGGTGCGAAATCGCGTTGGTGAGGCAGGCGCCGCCACCGAAGCAAGCCAGACGACGCATCCATTCCATTTCAGGCATCGGCGTCGCGAGAGCTGCTCGCAAACTGTCACAGGCGTGTGTTATGCTCTCCTGACCATGTCATGACAGCGGGTTGCCGGCGGGATGTCGAAACAGTCGATGCGCGAAGAGGCCGAACGGTTGATCCGGGAAACGATGGAGAAGAAGTCCATCGTTATCAAGCAGGGCAGCACCCGCATCGACACGACCTGCGGCAAATGCGGTGCGCCAAATCGCGTCTCGGCCGAAAAAGGCGCCACTCGGGTAAAATTTGCCTGCAAGGAGTGCGGTCACAAGCAGGTGACGCTCTGAACAGGTGACACTCTGAAAAAGTGACACTGTCAAAACAGCGTCCCAGTGACGAGCTGAGAATCCGCTAGTCGTCCGGGCGGGTCATTCGGTGCACGCACCGCAGCAACGGGTCGTTGCGGTCGAGCCGACCCGTCGTGCAGCCGACATCGTCAGCGCCGACGACCTTAGAAGTCCAGCTGAAGGCTGGCCATATAGGTTCGCGGTGTGCCGAGATAGGCGGTGTTGGCGCCGGGGCTTCCGACGATGTTGCCGTCGGCGATCGACGAGTAATAGAACACGTTGCCGACATTGAGCACCTGGAAGCGCGCCGTCACGGTCTGCTTGTAGATTGTCGCTGTGGCGCGAACGCCGAGATCGAACGTCACATACGATGGAGCATAAGAGTTGTTGATGTTGGTCGCCGCGCGTTGACCTTCCGCATGGACGGCACCGGTCAGCGCGAAGCCGTGGAAGAAAGCCGGGTGATAGTCGAGGGCGGCGTCGCTTTTGAACTGGGGAACGCCGACCACCAGCTTGTCGTTGGTCGAGGCCACGCCGGTGTTCTGCAGCCGCGCATCGATGTAGGTGATGCCGCCGAAGATCGACAACTCGGGCAGGATATTGCCCTGGAGGAAGAACTCGGCGCCGTTGTTGCGCTGGGTTCCGACCACCTGGAAGATGTTCGTGTTCGGATCGGTCGAGGCGAACGGTCGCGTCATGTGAAACAGGTCGAAGGTGGCGAGGAATTGCGGCGTGATAGCGTATTTGACGCCGACCTCATATTCCTCATCCTGATACGGCGTCAGGAACTGATTGGCGTTGACCGTGCCGGTAGGCGCCTGGTCGCTCTGCTCGACGCTTCGGGCGAAGGTCGCGTAGGTCGTGAGCTGCGACGTCGGCGTGTAGATCACGCTGACGGTCGGACTGAAGACACCGTCGGCGTCGTTCTGACTGGTCATGACGCCGGTCTTTGCAAAGCTTTCCGAGTGCAGGAAGGACGTGCTGACGACGCCTTGCACCGCCCATTGATCGTTGAAATGGAAGGTGTCGGCGGTGATGATCGTCTGGTTCGACAACTCGGCGGATTTGAACTGGCCCCCGTTGGGCGGAATCGGTTGATTTGGCAAAACCTGCGGGTTGGCGAGGTTCGAACTGCCCAGCGACGTCGCGATGGAATTTCGATAAGAATACTGACCGTTGACGAAGCCGTTGGTGCCGAGCGTCACCTCGTTCCGGAATCCGAACAGGTCGAAACGGCCGTTCAGCGAACCGGTGAAGCTGCCGATGGTAAAGTGCGGAACGGCGTCGAAGTTCTTGGTGACGGTGTAGTTGCCCAGATTATCGGTTAGCGTATTCGTGATGCCGAACAGGTTGCGAACGGAATCCTGATAAAGGCCGCCGACTTCGATATTCCAGTCGTTGTTGATCTCATGCTTGACCTTGACGACGGCGGTGTTGGTGATGAGGTCGGTGCCGGCGCCGGGCTGTCCCAGACCGAGCTTGGTCGGATCGACGGCCGCGGGCAGCACCGTCTTGCCACCCGTGAAGTAAACAATGCTGCCCGGCAGCCCCGTGGTATTGGTCTCATAGTGGCTGAAATTGGTTTCGACCACGGTGTGGTCGCCGACGTGGAAATCGAGCGCGCCGCTGGCCAGCGTGCGGTCGGTGCCGCTTTGCGGCGCCCAGCTTTCGCCTTCGCCGTGAACGACATTGAAGCGGTAGCCGACCGTGCCGTCCGGCGTGCGACCGCCGGCATCGATGTGTTCGGTGAACACGGAATTCGAGTCGAAGCCCTGCGTGTAAGTCGCAAACGGCGTGTCGGTCGGTCGCTTCAGAACGTAATTGAATACGCCGGCCGGCGTGGCGGGTCCGTAGAGCGAGCCGGCGAGCCCGTTCAACACCTGGATGTTGGATAGATCCTCGGTCGCAATCGCCGTGGTGCCGACGATGCTGAGGCCATCGAGCCGCGTGTTTTGCACGACGGTGCCCTGGAAGCCGCGGGACTGCGGTCGCGACACCTCGTAACCCTGCTGGTTTCGGATCTCGACGGAAGGAAGGAACCGGAGCGTATCGTTGACGGTCTTGGTTTGCAGGTTCTCGATCAGATCCTGCGGGATCACCGTGACGGAGAGCGGCGTATCCAGCAGGCTGCGATTGCCGAGCGGACCGAGGCTGACCTTGTCAGTCCTGTATTGCGGGTTGGTCGCGGCGTTGTGCACGCCGGAGGTCGCGCCGGCGCCACCGCCGGCCTGCGCCGGTGCAGCGGAGGCCGGGACCGGTGGATGTGCCGCCTGGCGCTGCTTCTTTTGCGCGGTGGATTTCGGGGCTTGGGTGGACTGCGCATGCCGGCTGCTGCCCGGTGGTTTCGGGCTGGTGACTGTGACCGGTGGAAGCGCAGGCGCCTGCTGTGCGTAAGCAACGCCAGCCGTCGTACAAGTCAGACTGGCCAGCACAAATCCCGCCGTCGGCGCGTATCTCATTTCTTGTTCCTGCTGAATTGTTCTTTGAAGGACGCACTCGTCGCGGCAGGGCTGCCGCGGTTGAGTTCATGAGTCAGGCATCCATCGCCGCGGCGTGGTGCTGACAACTCAGCGTACCCCGAACACAGCAACCACAGCGAGCCGAACGCGCGGCTTACCGTGACCCCGCGTGAATCTCAGGCATCGCCATGCCTGAATTCCGACGCGCGACAAAGTTGACACTTTGCGTCAAGTTTGAGCGAACCCTATGCGAGTCGGGACTTGTTAGCTACGACAGGTCGTCTGGATTGTGTGCCCGTTCGTCCCGTTGTCCCACCCTCCGCGCACACCTTCGAATTTCGCTCGCGAAAAGGAGAAATTGGAAAGCGGGACGCTCGCGGTGAGGTGATAGTGCGTTATCGGCCGTGTATCAAGCAAGCGCTTTGCTGCGAAGGCGGCACGATCGGATTTCATCAATCACGCAGCGCGCGACGGCGGCCCTGCGGCCTCGAGTTGACTAACTTCGTCGTCGGTGAAGACGCGGCTGCGCGTGAGAAACCTGACGCCTTCCGGCGCTTCCACGGAAAATCCTGAACCGCGTCCGGGTACGACGTCGATGATAAGTTGCGTGTGCTGCCAGTATTCAAACTGCGCGGCGCCGATGTAGAATTCGCAGCCCGCGACTTGCCCGAGCAGCACATCCTGCGGTCCGACGCGGAAGTCGCCTTGCGGATAGCACATCGGAGATGATCCGTCGCAGCAGCCGCCGGATTGGTGAAACATCAGGGCGCCGTGTTGGTCCTTCAGTCGCGCCACGACCTCGGCCGCCTTCTCGGTGATCTCGACCCGTTTGATCGTCATTGCCCGATCCCTCTGTACGGAATGAAATCGCAGGCGCGGCAGCCTTCCGCGCCTGCGATTGCCGATGCGCTAGAAGAAGCCGAGCGCCTTGGTGCCGTAGCTGACCAGCACGTTCTTGGTGTTCTGATAATGATCGAGCATCATCTTGTGGTTTTCGCGGCCGATGCCGGACGCCTTGTAACCGCCGAACGCGGCGTGAGCCGGGTAGGCGTGATAGCAGTTGGTCCAGACGCGGCCGGCCTGGATCGCGCGCCCGAACTTGTAGGCGCGGTTGCCGTTGCGGGTCCAGACACCCGCGCCGAGCCCGTAGAGCGTGTCGTTGGCGATGGCGAGCGCCTCCTCGTCATCCCTGAACTTCGCAACCGATACGACGGGGCCGAAGATTTCCTCCTGGAACACCCGCATCTTGTTGTTGCCTTCGAAGATCGTCGGCTCGACATAATAGCCTTCGGCGATCTCCCCGCCGAGTTGCGCGCGCTTGCCGCCGGTCAGGACCTTCGCGCCTTCCTGCTTGCCGATGTCGAAATAGGACAGGATCTTCTCGAGCTGATCGTTCGAGGCCTGGGCGCCGATCATCGTGGTCGCATCGAGCGGATGGCCCTGCTTGATCTTCCTGGTGCGGGCGAGGGCGCGCTCCATGAACCGGTCATAGATCTTTTCCTGGACCAGCGCGCGGCTCGGACAGGTACAGACTTCGCCCTGATTGAGGGCAAACATGGCAAAACCTTCGAGCGCCTTGTCGAAGAAGTCGTCGTCCGCATCGGCCACGTCGGCGAAGAAGATGTTGGGCGATTTGCCGCCGAGTTCAAGCGTGACCGGAATGATGTTGTCGGAGGCGTATTGCATGATCAGCCGTCCCGTCGTGGTCTCGCCGGTGAAAGCGATTTTCGCGATCCGCTTGTTCTGCGCCAGCGGCTTGCCGGCCTCGACACCGAATCCATTGACGACGTTGATCACGCCCGGCGGAAGGATGTCGGCGATCAGCTCCATCACGACGAGAATGCCGAGCGGGGTTTGCTCGGCGGGCTTGAGGACGACGCAATTGCCCGCCGCAAGCGCCGGTGCCAGCTTCCATGTCGCCATCAGGATCGGGAAATTCCAGGGAATGATCTGACCGACCACGCCCAGCGGCTCGTGATAATGATAGGCGACGGTTTCGTGGTCGATCTCCGAGATGCCGCCTTCCTGGGCCCGTACGACGCTCGCGAAATAGCGCCAGTGATCGACCACGAGCGGCATGTCGGCGTAGGTGGTTTCGCGGATCGGCTTGCCGTTGTCGAGCGTCTCGACCAGCGCGAGCAGATCGAGATTGGCCTCGAGCTTGTCGGCGATCTTGTTCAGGATGCGCGAGCGCTCGGCGACCGAAGTCTTGCCCCAGGCGTCTTTGGCCTTGTGGGCGGCATCGAGCGCCAGTTCGATGTCGGCCGCTCCCGAGCGCGGAACCGAGCAGAGTTTCTTGCCCGTGACGGGACTCGGATTGTCGAAATAGCGTCCTTCCCTAGGAGCGACCCATTTGCCGCCGATGAAATTGTCGTATCGTTCTCGGATCAGAACCTGCTTGGAGACCTTTTCAATCGCTTCCTGATACATGGCGCTCTCCCGGTTGTCCGGCGCTTGCCGGATACGATGCCGAATCGTTTGATTTCTTGGGACGCCGCTGCCTGCGGGTTCGGCGTTCCGCGCGCAGCGCAATCTCCTGGAAAACGGGAACTGAACGAAGCTCCGGACGGCAGGATTCGCTTCCGTCACGGAATCGGTCGCGGCGGGGTCTCCCGCCGCGACCGGAGGTGTCGGCGGATCAGGTCCGCGCCTCGTTGATGATCTGCAGTTGCGTGAATTCCGCGAGACCTTCTTCGGCGAATTCGGTTCCGATCCCGGACTGCTTGGCGCCGCCGAACGGAATGTGCGGCGCCATGTCCAGATGCTTGTTGATCCAGACCGTTCCGGCCTCGATGCGGCTCGCGACCTTGTGGGCGCGCGCCGTATCCGACGACCAGACCGACGCGCCGAGGCCGTAATTGGTGGCATTGGCGCGACGGATGACGTCCTCATTGTCGGAATATTTGATCACCGGGAGCACAGGCCCGAACTGCTCCTCGTCGACCAGCCGCGAGCCTTCCTTGATGTCCCGCACGATGGTCGGTTCGATGAAGTAGCCGGGGCGATCCATCGCGGAGCCGCCGGCAATGACGTTGCCGTTCTTGCGGGCGTCTTCGAGGAATAGCTTGACCTTCTCATACTGCATCTTGTTCTGCAGCGGCCCGAGCTTGGTGCCCTGTTTCGATCCGTCGTCCACCACCGTGCTTTTCGCGATCGCTACCAGCTCGTTGCAAATCTCGTCGTAGACCGACTCGTGCACGTAGAGCCGCTTGATGGCGAGACAGACCTGTCCCGAGTTCTGAAACGCGCCTTCGAAAATGCCGGGCGCGACTTTCTTCGGATCGACGTCGTCGAGCACGATGCCCGCGTCGTTGCCGCCCAGTTCCAGCGTGATGCGCTTCAGGGTGGCGGCGGCGCTTGCCATCACCTTCTGGCCGGTCGCGGTCGAGCCGGTGAAGGAGATCTTGCGGATATCCGGGTGCTTCGTCATCGCATCGCCGAGATCGTTGGCGTCGGCGATGACGTTCAGCACGCCCTTGGGCAGGATATCCTTGACCAGTTCGGCGAACTTCAGCGTCGACAGCGGGGTGGTCGGCGCGGGCTTCACGACCAGCGTGTTGCCGGCCAGCAGCGCCGACGGCAATTTGAAGCTCAGGATCAGCAGCGGATAATTCCACGGAATGATGGCGCCGATGACCCCGAGTGGACGGCGATGGGCTTCGACGCGGCGGTCGCCGCTATCCTCGATCACGCGCATCGGCAGGTCGAGCGAGCCGAGATAGCGGAAGAAGGCCGCCATGCCCATGACTTCGCCGGTGGCGTCGGCCAGCGGCTTGCCCTGTTCGCTGGTCAGTAGGCGCGCCAGCTCGTTGGCGTTGGCTTCGATGACCTCGGCCATCTCGGTGACCAGCTTGCGACGCTGCTCGATCGGTGTCGCCGACCAGGCCGGGAAAGCGGCCTTGGCGGCAGCGACAGCGGCGTTGAGTTGAGCTTGCGAAGCGCGCGGGCATTGCACCAGCACTTCTTCGGTTGCGGGATTGAGAACCGGCATCGTGAGGTCGCCGGGAACCATCTTGCCGTCGATGAGAAGGTTGAAATCACTCATTGGTGTTGCTCTCCCTGTCAAACGTCTTAGGCCTCGTTATATGCGAAGCAGGGCCCCGTTATATCTGGATGCATATCACGATATCCGGCGTTAGACCACCACGACCGGACCGCAGGGCGGCCGGGCTGGACGCCGGCGTGATTGCGATATAGTCAGGAATATATAACGATAATGCCGCGGGAGCGTTGCCATGGAGATCGAAACCCAGGCCCTGACTACTTGCGAAGTCGCGCCCGACGGCGGCGCGATCTCGCTCGGTTTTGTCGATGCCGATGGCAAGCCTGCGACCATTCGCCTGTCCCTGAACCAGGTCGGCGCGCTGGCCATGACGCTGCCGGGACTGATCGACAAGGCGCTTCAGGCACGTTTTGGTGATCAAAGCCTGCGCTATGCGTATCCGCTGGCGTCGTGGATTGTCGAGCAATCGTCCGATCCCGCGCAGGGCATGGTTACGCTGCGGACCGTCGACGGCTTCAGCGTCTGCTTTTCGATCCCGCGCGAACAGCAAAATGAACTCGGCGAGGCGCTGGTGGCACAGCCGACACCAAAAGCGGCGGCGCGGACACACTAAGCCGCTTGCCGTTCGGGATGAATTTCATGCATGGTCGCGCCGGGCCGGCGCCAAGCGGCGCCGCCCGGAATGACGACAGTCGGAATAATCTCATGCGAGCGTGGCTGGTAGCGTTGGTGGTGGCATTGGCATCATCTTGTGCATCTGCAAGTGAAATAAAGCTGCTGTCGGCCGGCAGCCTGAAGGACGCCTTCACGGCGATATTCGCCGACTTTACCAAGCAATATGGCAATACCTTCGCGCCGGTATGGGGGCCGTCCGGGGTATTGCGAGACCGGCTGGAAAAGGGCGAGGCCTTCGACGTCTACGCTTCCGCCGCGCTGCCCCATGCGCAGGCATTGACCGATGCCGGCATCTCCGGTCCCAGCGTGCTGTTCACCCGTAACGCGCTGTGCGTCGTGACCACGGCGACCAGCGCGCTCGATACCGGCAATATGATCGAGACCCTGCTCAAGCCGGACACCCGGATTGGAACTTCGACGCCCGGCGCCGATCCGGCCGGCGACTATACCTGGGCCATCTTTCATCGGGTCGAGGCCGAGCGGGCCGGCGCCTTCAAGGCGCTGTCGGAGAAAGCGCAGCAACTGGTCGGCGGTCCGGCATCGAAGCCGGCGACCAACGGGCGCTCCCCGCTGCTCAACGCGCTCGATGAGCACCAGATCGACCTGTTCGTCTATTATTGCTCGGGCGCCCGCGAGATCGTGAAGGCGTCGCCGAAATACAAATCGGTCGAGCTGCCGCCGGAACTCTCGGTCGGTCCCGAATATGGATTGACGGTCTCGCGCAAGGCGCAGCCCGGCGCAGCCGATTTCGCGATGTATCTGCTGTCGCCGAAGGGGCAGGCGACGCTGAAGGCCTACGGCTTCCTCCCGGTCGCGCTGCCGGCCTCGCCGTAGCGTACCCGCCGGCTATTGGCCCGGGATCTTGCCGACGTTGATTTCGATCGCCGAATAATAAGCCGCGAGATTTTCGATATCGGTATCCGACAGCGATGAGGCGACCACCGTCATCGCGTCGTTCTTGCGCGCGCCGGTTTTGAACTCCTGCAATTGCGCCACGAGGTACGGCTCGGTCTGGCCCGCAATGTTCGGCGCGTCCGGGACCTTCGATAATCCGTCGAGGCCGTGGCAGGCCTGGCACATCAGCGCCTTGGCGCGCCCGGCCTTGATGTCGCCGGCGTAACATGGACCGGGCCCGGTGGAAAAAAGCCCGATCGACGCGAGCAGCAGAAATACCGTTGGACGATCGACCACCTTGAGACCTCATGACGTCTGATTTGGAAAACGGATGGCCCCGGATCGGAGCCATCCGTTGCGGTGGCGGCTACTTGCCGTCGTAGGTGATGCGATAGAGCGCGCCGACCAGATCGTCCGACACCAGCAGCGAGCCGTCGGGCAACTGCGCCACATCGACGGGACGGCCGAGGTAATAGCCGTTGTCGTTCCAGCCTTCGGCGAACGGCTCGGATTTTCCGGCGACGTGGCCGTCTTCCTTGAGGAACGTCACCATCAGCCGGGCGCCGACCGGCTGGGTCCGATTCCAGGAGCCGTGCTGGGTCGAGAAGATGGCGCCCTGGTATTTCTTCGGAAACATGTTGCCGGTGTAGAAGATCAGGCCGAGGTCGGCGGCGTGGGCGGCCTGTTCGACTTCGGGAAACACCACATTGGCGGGCGGCGTGTCGTTCTTGTATTCCGTGGTGCGGGTCCGCCCGCCGCCATACCAGGGAAAGCCGAAATCCTGCCCCGCACTGGCGATGCGGTCCATTTCGCCCGGCGGCTGTTCGTCGCCCATGCCGTCGACCTGGTTGTCGTTGGTCCAGAGCGACTTGTCTTTCGGATTGAAGTCCATGCCGACCGGATTGCGCAGGCCGACCGCGTAGACTTCGCGGTTCTTGCCGTCGCGGTCCATGCGGATGATCCCGCCCATGCCGACCTTGCGGTACAGATCGAACTTCTCCTTGGCCGGCACGTTGTAGGGCTGACCCAGCTGGATATAGAGCTTGTTGTCGGGCCCGACCCGGCAGACCCGCGCGGTGTGGTTATAGCTCTCTTCGGCCTTCGGGATCAGCTCGCCCTCGGGCACCACGACGCTGGCGACGACATCGGGGCTCTCATAGAAAAACTCCGCCGCGGCATATTCGAGCACGCGGTTTTGCTCGGGGATGTAGAGGAAGCCGTCCTTCGAGAAGCAGGCGCCGTTGGGGATCTTCTTCGGCAAAGTGGGCGCGAACTCCTTGACCTCGTCGCCGACGCCGCCGCGCGAGCGGTCGGTCACCACCCAGACCTTCGACTTGCGGGTGCCGACGAATGTCGCCACGCCCTGCGGGCCGACGGCGATATGGCGCGCATCGGGCACCAGCGCATAGAGCGAGATGTGGAAGCCCGGCGGCATCTTGATCTTGGCAAGGTTCTGCTTGACCTGATCGGCCTTCTGGCCGGTCTGCGGCACCTCGGGCCAATCGGCCGTACTGCCGGTCTGATGCATCGCACCCAACGTTTCGAGCGCGCTGTTGGGTGCCGGCTGCGCCGGTTGTGCGGCGGCCGGCCACGCCGCCAACGTCAACATAGCCACCGTCGCTTGCAAATGAAGCTTCATGGTTGCCTCCCTGTGATGTCCCGATTCTAACAGGCGATCGCCGGCTGTCGGGGAATGGCCACATTGATGCGCCGGTTCGGGACATTGTCAAATGAACCCGTCGGCGACACGGCGGCGCATGCGGGCGCGCGCCGCCGCATGAGCGGACCGGGAAGCGACGTCGGTTACTTTTGCTTCGCAAACGCCGCGAAGGCGTCGGCATGATCGGGATGCCAGCGCGAAAGCGCGGGCCGGTTCTCGACGATGTCACCCGCCGCCCAAAGGATGCGCCGTTCGTCGAGGCTCCGCGGCACGTCATTATCCGGACACAGGATGTAGAAGTCGCCGGCGTCGATACGCTCGATCATGAAGTCGACGGTCTGTTCCGGCGTCCACGCGCCGGCCGGCTTCTCGGCACGGCCGCGCGCGGTCAGCCCGGTGAAGACGTGACCCGGGATCATCAGATGCGCGCTGATCTTGTTGGCCGCCGTGTTTCGCAATTCATGCTGCAGGGCTTCGGTGAGGGCTTTCACACCGGCCTTCGAGACATTGTACGCCGGATTGCCGGGCGGCGTGGTGATGCCCTGCTTCGAGCCGGTGTTGATGATGAGTCCCGGTCGTCCGCGTTCGACCATTCGCGGCGCAAAAAATTGCGACCCGTAGATCACGCCCCAGAGATTGACCCCGAGAATGCGCTGCCAGTTCTCCAGCGGGCCGAAACTGGTGCTCTCCGGTCCGATCCCCGCATTGTTCATCAGGATGTCGGTGCCGCCGAACCGTCTCCGCACCGCGGATTCCAGTCCGGCCACGTCTTCGGCCCGGCTGACGTCGATGGTCACCGTCATGATGCTGTCGGCGCCGTCCAATGCGACAGATGACAGTTTTGTTGCGGCCTCGTCGAGGCGGTCGGCGCCGATATCGGCGATGCAGACATTCATTCCCAGGCGCGCGAACCGCATCGCGGCGGCGAGCCCGATACCGGACGCGCCTCCCGTGACGACCGCGACGTGGTTGGGCGACATGGCTGCGTGGGGCATCTCGGTTCTCCAGACGTGAAAAAAAGCACCGCCGACGGCTCGGCGAAGTCGGGTGATAAGCGTTCGATCACATGATACCTTCCACGCTCGCAAGGCAAAGGGAAGGCAATCAAGGGCCAAGCAAAAGGCAACGCGCTCGGGCCACCATGCACGAAACGGCATGGGAGGTTCCCGCTCGGTGCCCGTGCCGGTCGGCGGCTCCGCTTTACGGTTTCGGCCACGCGTTGTAAAATCCCGGATATAACGACCGCGATGCCGGTCGATATCCAGGGAGTGTTTATATGGCCGTGACGCAGGCAATTCCGATAACACGTCATCCCTACGCGGATGGTTCCTACAAGAAAATGCTGATCGACGGTAAATGGGTCGACGCCGCTTCCGGCAAGAAATTCGAGACGTTCAATCCCGCCACCGGTGAGCTGCTCGCGACGGTTGCCGAGGGCGACGCGGAGGATATCAATCGCGCCGTGATCGCGGCGCGCCGCGCCTTCGAAGGACCGTGGAGCAAGGTCAAGCCGTTCGAACGGCAGGCGCTGCTGCTCAAGCTCGCCGATCTCGTCGAGAAGAATTTCGAGGAACTTTCGCAGCTCGACACCCTCGATATGGGCGCGCCGATCAGCCGCACGCGCGGCAACAAGCTGCGCGTCCTCGGCATGCTCCGTTATTATGCCGGGCAGGCGACGTCGCTGCACGGCGAGACCATCGAGAACTCGCTGCCCGGCGAGATATTCTCCTACACGCTGAAGGAGCCCGTCGGCGTCGTCGGCGCGATCATCCCGTGGAACGGCCCGCTCGGCGCCAGCGTCTGGAAGATCGGCCCCGCGATCGCGACCGGCTGCACGGTGATCCTGAAACCGGCCGAGGAAGCGCCGCTGACATCGCTGCGTCTCGCGGAGCTGGCGATGGAAGCCGGTATTCCGGCCGGCGTCGTCAATGTAGTGCCGGGATATGGCGAGACCGCGGGAGCGGCGCTGGCTTCGCATTCCGGCGTCGACAAGGTTGCGTTCACCGGCTCGCATGTTACGGGACAGTCGATCATCCGGGCGTCCGCCGGCAATCTCAAGCGCGTGTCGCTCGAGCTCGGCGGCAAATCGCCGGATATCGTGTTTGCCGATGCCGATCTCGATGCGGCGGTGCCGGGTGCGGCGATGGCGGTGTTCGCCAATTCCGGCCAGATCTGCAGCGCGGGCACACGGCTGTTCGTCGAGCACAAGATTTATGACGAGTTTGTCGGCCGGGTTGCCGAATACGGCAAGAAGCTGCAGGTCGGCAACGGCCTCGATCCCAACACGCAGATCGGACCGCTGGTCTCGAAGGATCAGCTCGATCGCGTCTCCGGCTATCTCGACATCGGCCAGAAGGAGGGTGCGAAAGCGCTTGTCGGCGGTGCGCGTCTCACCGAGGGGGCGCTGTCGAAAGGCTATTTCGTGCCGCCGACCGTGTTCGCCAACGTCCAGGACAACATGCGGATCGCACAGGAGGAAATCTTCGGGCCGGTGATCTCGGCGATTTCATTCAAGGACAGCGACGAGCTGATCGCGCGCGCCAATGCCACCACCTTCGGTCTTGGCAGCGGCGTCTGGACCACCAATGTCAGCAAGGCCCATCAGGTCGCGAAGGCGCTCCGCGCCGGCTCGGTCTGGGTCAACTGCTATCAGGCGATGGATCCGGCGGTGCCGTTCGGCGGCTACAAGATGAGCGGCTATGGCCGCGAGTCCGGCAAGCAGCACCTGGAAGAATATCTCAACGTCAAGGCGGTCTGGATCAAGACGGCCTGAGCCTCCTCACCTCTCCCCGCGCGCGGGGAGAGGTCGATCACGAAGTGATCGGGTGAGGGGGCGTATCGACGAGTCCGAACTTGTTGAGAGCGCCCCTCACCGCGACCCTCTCCCCGCAAGCGGGGCGAGGGAGAAACGACAATCGCCATTCTCTCGCCTACCTACTTGCGCTCTTCTTCGCGCGCCCGATATCCGTGCGCAACGCCGCGAGCTCCTTGCGGACGGCATTGGCCGCGTCGCGCTCGATCTTGCGGTAGCGCGCGACCAGCGAGACGCCGAACGGCGTCAGGACGGCACCGCCGCCGTTCTTGCCGCCGGTTTGCCGCTCGACGGCGGCCTGCCTGCAGATCCGGTTGATCTCGTCCACCAGGTCCCACGCCCGCTTGTAGGACATATCCATCGCGCGGCCGGCGGCCGAAATCGAGCCGCATGCCCTGATGTTTTCCAGTAACTGGATCTTGCCCGGTCCAATGCGGCCGTCCGCGTCAAGGTCGATGCGGACACTCAGGGACGGAAGCGTCGTCGCGCCGGATTTGGGCATGATCGTTTAGTCTCTCGCGCCACACGCGTCGTCAAGCCCTTATAGCGCTTTCGCACGAAGGGGGCACCGGTCGGCCGCAACAAAACGCGCCACGCAACGTGCGCTTCGCTCTTTTGCGAACCGGCCGAAACCGTTACGATATCATATAACCAATCAACATAAATCTCTCCGGGGCAGGCATGAATTATCCATCGTTGTTTTCACCGCTACAAATCGGACCCTACCGTCTCGCACATCGCGTCGTGATGGCGCCCTTGACGCGGTTGCGGGCGGAAAGGCCGAGCCTGGCTCCCCGTCCGCTGAACGTCGAGTATTATCGTCAGCGCGCCACGCCGGGCGGCCTGATCATCGCCGAGGCTTCGCCCGTGGTGGCGACCGGCTTCGGCAACCCCGACGTGCCCGGCATCTATTCGGAGCGGCAGGTCGCCGGCTGGCGCGCGGTCGTCGATGCCGTTCATGCCAAGGGCGGCTTGATTTTTCTGCAGCTCTGGCATGTCGGGCGGGTCTCGCATTCCTCGTACCAGCCGGGCGGCGCGTTGCCGGTAGCGCCGTCAGCCGTGCCGATCCCGACCGAGTTGAAGACCGTAACCGCCGATGGAACGCCCACCACCTACGAAACGCCACGCGCGCTCGAGACCGCCGAGGTAGCCGGGCTGGTTGACGCCTACCGGCAGGGCGCACGCTACGCGCTCCAGGCAGGTTTCGACGGCGTCGAAATCCACGGCGCCAACGGCTACCTGATCGAGCAATTCCTGCAGTCGCGCACCAATCTGCGCACCGACCAATATGGCGGTTCGATCGAAAACCGCGCCCGTTTCCTGATGGAAGTCACGCGCGCGGTGATCGACGTCTGGGGCGCCGACCGCGTCGGCGTGCGGCTGTCGCCCTACGGCATCGCCAACGGCAGCGGCGAAGCCGATCCGATGCCGCTGTACACGCATGTCGTCAAATCGCTCGATCCGCTTGGCCTCGCTTATCTGCATTTCATCGAGCCGCGTTCGAGCGGTGCTGGGCGCGCCGAGGTCAACCACCAGAATGTGCCGTCGGCGATGACGCTGTTTCGGCCGCTCTGGCGCGGCACGCTGATCACCGCGGGCGGCTTCACCGGAGACGCGGCCGAAGCCGCGGTCACGGCGGGCCATGCCGACGCCATTGCGTTCGGCCGCACCTTCATTTCCAATCCCGACCTGCCGCGCCGGCTGCAGCGCGGCTTTCCGCTGACGCCCTATAACCGCGCGACGTTCTACGGCGGCGAGGCGGCGGGCTACACGGATTATCCCGAGCATGGCGAGTTGGAGAAGGCGTAAGCATCGCCGTCGCTGCGCTCGCAACGACAAGAAGTAGCCCGGATGAGCGAAGCGACATCCGGGACCTGATTCAAGCCCCGGATGTCGCTTCGCTCATCCGGGCTACAGGATAGTAACGGAACGCAGGTGCCAAAAGCAGCGAAACCGGTGGGAGGAGTTTCCAGCGGCCAATGCCTGTGCGGCAAGGTCGGCTTCGAGATCGACACGCCTGCCCGCTGGGCGTTTCACGATCATTCGGCCGCCAGCCGTCGCGCGCATGGCGCGGCCTATGCGACGTATATCGGCAGCTGGCGCAAGCGCTTCCGGATCATCAAGGGCAAGACCGCGATCACGCGTTACGAGGACAAGGCCGCCAAGCTCGCGCGGAGCTTCTGCGCGCATTGCGGCACGCCGCTGTTTTACGAACGCGCGCGCTCGCCGCACATGGTCAACATTCCGCGCGCGCTGTTCCCGGGCCGCACCGGCCGGCAGCCGCTCTATCATCTCGCGATCGAGGAGCGGCAGGAATGGGCTTACACCGGCGAACCGCTGGTGCCGCTGAAAGGTTTTCCCGGCGTGGTCTGGCAGCGCTCGAAGCGGAAGAAGCCTGCGCCCGCAGATGATCCCTTTGAGTTCGGCCCGGGCTGATGGCCCGATCGCATCATCGCGGGCGTTCGCGCAGGGCAGCCATGACCCGTCTCCATTGATCTCCCCCCGCGGGATCGGCCATGTTGTCCGCGGGTCCCGGCGGTAACGGCCGCGGGCAGGAGGAGACTTTTTCATGAATCGTATCACCGGGCGCTCGGCCTTCCTCGCCTTGCTGAAGGACGAGGGCATCACGCATCTGTTCGGCAATCCCGGCACCACCGAACTGCCGATCATGCACGCGCTCAAGGACCATCCTGACCTCACTTATGTGATGGCGATGCAGGAGAGTCTGGTGGTCGCCATCGCCGACGGCTACAGCCGGGCCTCCGGCCGTCTCGTCGCCTGCAACGTCCATGTCGCGCCCGGGCTCGGCAATGCGATGGGCTCGCTGTTCAATGCGAAGTTCACGGGCACGCCGATGATCTTGACCGCCGGCCAGCAGGAGCAGGGCCACGGCTTGATGGAGCCGGTGCTGTTCGGGCCGCTGGTGCAGATGGCGGAACCGCTGGTGAAATGGGCCGTCGAAGTGACGCGGCTGGAGGATCTGCCGCGCATCGTGCGCCGTGCCGCCAAGATCGCGACCACGCCGCCGACCGGCCCGGTGTTCATCTCGCTCCCCGGCGATATCCTCAACGCCGAAGCCGGCATTGAACTGGGACGTTCGACCCGGGTCGATACGCGCGTGCGTCCGTCGGACGAGGCGTTGCAGGCGCTGGCGCAGCGTATCCTGAAGGCGCAAAATCCGGTCATCGTCACCGGCGACGAGATCGTCAAGAGCGATGCGCTGCAGGAAGCGGCTTCATTGGCGACAACGCTCGGCGCGCCCGCCTATCAATGCTCGACGCCCTACGGTTCGCAATTCCTGTCGGAAAGCCCCTGTTTCATGGGCGCGCTGTCGCGGCTTCAGAAACAGGTTCGCGAGGTGTTGTCGCCCTACGATCTGATGATCGTGCTCGGCGCCGATCCCTTGCGCATGTCGGTGTATAGCGAGGTCGATCCGTTGCCAGATGGGCTTTCCATCGTTCAGGTCGGCCTGGTCGACTGGGACCTCGCCAAGAACTACGGCGCCGAAATCGCGTTGAAGGCCGATGTCAAGGAAACCCTGCGCGCCTTGATTCCGGCGTTGAAAGCCGCGGGCGGCGCGGCGCTGGAGACGCGGGCGAAGCAAGGCATCGCGGCGCTGGCGCCGAAGAACTGGACCGCGCGGCGCAAGTCGCTGGTCGAGGAAATCTCAAAGGCCAGGGATCGCTCGCCGATCGATCCGGACTGGCTCGCCCTGCAGGTGGTCGAGGCGATGCCGGAAAACGCCATCCTGGTGGACGAGGGGCTGACATCCTCGCGGCAGGTCACCGCGCTGCGTCCGCACCGTGACCGTTACGGCTATCATGCGCTCGCCTCGGGCGGCATCGGGTGGGGACTGCCGGCCTCGGTCGGCGTCAGCATCGCCAATCCCGACCGGCCCGTGGTGTGCTTCTCCGGCGACGGCAGCGCGATGTATTCGATCCAGGCGTTGTGGACCGCCGCGCATCACAAGCTGCCGCTGACGGTCGTGATATCGAACAATGGCGGCTACCGCATCATCAAGCAGCGGCTGCTGGCCTTCCACGGCGACGATCATTACGTCGGCATGGATTTCGTCGATCCGCCGGTGGATTTCTTCGGACTGGCGAAATCGTTCGGGTTGGAAGCGATCAGGATCACCGATCCGAAGGAGCTCAAATCCACGCTGTCGTCGGCGTTCAACCGCCCCGGCGCGAAACTGATCGAGGTGGTGGTCAATAATTCGGTGAATTGAGTTTTCAGCAATGGTAGCCCGCATGAGCGCAGCGATATGCGGGACCGCCTTTCCCCGGATGTCGCTTCGCTCATCCGGGCTACGGACTACAGGGCCATCAACGTCATTGCGAGGAGCGAATTCAGCAATGGTAGCCCGCATGAGCGCAGCGATATGCGGGACGGTCTTCCCCGGATGTCGCTTTCGCTCATCCGGGCTACGGGACCCACAGGGCCATCAGCGTCATTGCGAGGGGTGAATTCAGCAAATGGTCGCCCGCATGAGCGCAGCGATATGCGGGACGGTCTTCCCCGGATGTCGCTTCGCTCATCCGGGCTACGGGACCCACAGGGCCATCAACGACATTGCGAGGGGTGAATTCAGCAATGGTAGCCCGCATGAGCACAGCGATATGCGGGACGGCCTTTCCCCGGATGTCGCTTCGCTCATCCGGGCTACGGGACCACGGGGCCATCAACGTCATTGCGAGGAGCGAATTCAGCAATGGTAGCCCGCATGAGCGCAGCGATATGCGGGACGGCCTTTCCCCGGATGTCGCTTCGCTCATCCGGGCTACGGACCCCAGGGCCATCAACGTCATTGCGAGGAGCGAACTCAGCAATGGTAGCCCGCATGAGCACAGCGATATGCGGGACGGTCTTTCCCCGGATGTCGCTTCGTTCATCCGGGCTACAGGACCCACAGGGCCATCGACGTCATTGCGAGGAGCGAATTCAGCAATGGTAGCCCGCATGAGCACAGCGATATGCGGGACCGTTTTTCCCCGGATGTCGCTTCGCTCATACGGGCTACGGGACCACAAGGTCATCACCGTCATTGCGAGGGGCGAATTCAGCAATGGTAGCCCGCATGAGCGCAGCGATATGCGGGACGGTCTTCCCCGGATGTCGCTTTCGCTCATCCGGGCTACGGGACCCACAGGGCCATCGACGACATTGCGAGGAGCGAATTCAGCAATGGTAGCCCGCATGAGCGCAGCGATATGCGGGACGGTTTTCCCCGGATGTCGCTTTCGCTCATCCGGGCTACAGGACCCACAGGGCCATCGACGTCATTGCGAGGAGCGGATTCAGCAATGGTAGCCCGCATGAGCGCAGCGATATGCGGGACGGTTTTCCCCGGATGTCGCTTCGCTCATCCGGGCTACGGGACCCACAGGGCCATCAACGTCATTGCGAGGGGTGAATTCAGCAATGGTAGCCCGCATGAGCACAGCGATATGCGGGACGGTCTTTCCCCGGATGTCGCTTTCGCTCATCCGGGCTACGGGACCCACAGGGCCATCAGCGTCATTGCGAGGAGCGAATTCAGCAATGGTAGCCCGCATGAGCGCAGCGATATGCGGGACCGTTTTTCCCCGGATGTCGCTCCGCTCATCCGGGCTACGACCGCAGGGCCGTCAACGTCATTGCGGGGGAGGATAGGGTTCTTTACTTCTTCCCCGGCCCCACCCGATACCCCGTCGCCGGATGCGGTGCCCTGAGCCGCGCCCGGCCGTCGCCGAACAGTTTTTCGCGCAGCGTCCCCTTGCGATATGCGCTCTTGTAACGCCCGCGCCGAACCAACTCGGGCACCAGCATGTCGGTGATGTCCTCGAAATCGCCGGGCGAGACCGCGAACGGCACGTTCAGGCCATCGACGTCGGTCTGGTCGAACCACGCCTCGATGTCGTCGGCGACCTTCTCGGGCGTGCCGACCATCACGGGGCCGATGCCGCCGATCCCGACATGCTCGACGACCTCGCGTACGGTCCAGACCCGATCCGGATCGGCGCGGGTGATGTTGTCCATCGCGGTGCGGCCGGCGTCGTTCTGGACGTGGCGCACCTGCTGGTCGAGGTCGTAGGTGGAGAAATCGACGCCGGTCCAGCCCGACATCAGCGCGAGCGCGCCCTCGGAACTGATATGGCTGCGATAGTCGGCGTGTTTCGCCTTGGCTTCGGCTTCGGTGCGCCCGAGGATGATGGTCATCATGCTGAACATCAGGATTTCAGCGGGGTCGCGACCGAGCTCCGCGGCAAGGTTGCGAATGCCGGCAACGCGCGGGGCAATCACCTTTGCCGATGGCCCCGACATGAACACACATTCGGCATGCCGGGCGGCAAACTGCCGTCCGCGCGGCGAGGTGCCGGCCTGATACAGCACCGGCGTGCGCTGCGGCGACGGCTCGCTCAGGTGGATGGCGTCAAGCCGGTAGTTCTCGCCCCGGTGCTCGACGCGATGCACTTTCGAAGGGTCGACAAAAATGCCGCGCGCGCGGTCGCGCAGCGCGGCATCGTCTTCCCAGCTTCCTTCCCAGAGCTTGTAGACCACTTCCATATATTCGTCGGCGACGTCGTAGCGGTCGTCATGCGCGGTCTGCTTCTCCTTGCCGGCGCCGCGGGCCGCGCTGTCGAGATAGCCGGTCACCACGTTCCAGCCGATCCGGCCTTCGGTCAGATGGTCGAGCGTCGACATCCGCCGCGCGAACGGGTAGGGCGGCTCGTAGGACAGGTTGCTGGTGACGCCGAAGCCGAGATTTTCGGTGACCGCCGCCATCGCGGGTATGAGCAGCAGCGGCTCGTTGGCCGGTGTCTGCGCGGCATTGCGTAGCGCGGCATCCGGGTTGCCGCCGAATACGTCATAAACTCCGAGCACATCGGCGAGAAAGAGCCCGTCGAACCGCCCGCGCTCCAGCGTCTTCGCGAGATCGATCCAGTACGGCAGCCGGTTATAGTCCTTGGTGCGGTCGCGCGGATGGGTCCACAGTCCCGGCGATTGATGCGCCACGCAATTCATCGCGAAGGCGTTCAGCCGGATTTCTTTCTTCATGGCGGGGAGATCCTCAAAACGTAAGGTAGTGATCTTCCTTGAAAACCACGCCCAAGAAAAGGCTGCAATTCAGCGTTATCGGATGCGTCGGGCATGATGCGCACTTCCAAATTCACCCGTCGTGCCTTAACGGTTGCCCCACATTGTGCGATGCAATTGCGCCGCCGCCCGACAGGAGAGTTCGCTTGGAACGGATCGCCTACGTCAATGGATCGTTCATGCCGCTTGCCGAGGCCAGCGTCTCGGTGCTCGATCGCGGCTTCCTGTTCGCGGACGGCATCTACGAGGTTGCGGCGGTATTGGACGGCAAGCTGGTCGACAACGCCTCGCATCTGGCGCGGCTGGAGCGCTCGGTCGGCGAAATCGCGCTCGCTCTCCCGGAGACGCTGGATCGGATTCAGGAGATTGAGAAAGAGCTGGTCGCGCGCAACAATCTGGTCAACGGCATGGTCTATTTGCAGGTGACGCGCGGCGCCGACAGCGGACGGGACTTTGCTTTCCCGAAGGGCGATATCAAGCCGACACTGATCATGTTCACCACGGTCAAGGACATCGTCAACCAGCCCTCGGCCAAGACCGGCATCGCCGTGATTACCGTGCCTGACCTGCGCTGGGTCCGGCGCGACATCAAGAGCGTAGCGCTGCTGGCGCAGGTGCTGGCCAAGCAGGCCGCAGCAGCCGCAGGCGCCGGCGAAGCCTGGATGATCGAGGACGGCGTGGTCACCGAGGGCGGCTCGTCCTCGGCTTTCATCCTGACAAAGGATGATGTGCTGGTGACGCGGCAGAACGGCAGCGAAATCTTGCCCGGCTGCACCCGCAAGGCGGTGGTGGCGCTCGCCGAAGAGCGCCAGCTCCGCGTCGAGGAGCGGCCGTTTTCGATCGCGGAGGCGCTCGTGGCGAAAGAAGCCTTCACCACCAGCGCGACCTTGTTCGTGCAACCGGTCGTGAGCATCGACGGCAAGCCGATCGGCAACGGCAAACCGGGACCGATGACGGAACGGTTGCGTGAAATCTACGTGGAGTTCGCCCGCGCCACCGCGACGTGATCGGCGGGCGGCGCGGCCGGATCAGGCTGCGCTGACCCTGACTTTCACCTGCGGCACCGCACGGAA
This sequence comes from uncultured Alphaproteobacteria bacterium, assembly GCA_963756215.1. GTDB lineage: Bacteria > Pseudomonadota > Alphaproteobacteria > Rhizobiales > Xanthobacteraceae > Bradyrhizobium. The sequence goes on from CAVWMY010000014.1 coordinate 506,992, forward strand.
GCTGATCGCAATCCTGTTCCACGCATTGATCGTCGCGATCAGCATGGTCAGGTTGACCGTCTCGGCTTCCGAGAAATGTTTGCGCACCTCTTCATAGAGGTCGTCGGGCGCGTGGGTTTCCGAGATCAGCGTCACCGCTTCCGTCCAGGCCAGGGCGGCGCGCTCGCGGTCGGTATAGACCGGCGCTTCGCGCCACGCGTTCAACAGATATAGCCGCGCTTCGCTTTCGCCGTTATGGCGGGCGTCCGCGGTGTGCATGTTGATACAAAACGCGCAACCGTTGATCTGCGACGCCCGCGTCTTGACCAGCTCGATCAGGGTTCGCTCGAGGCCGGAGGCCTGGATCTGCTTTTCCACGGCGCTCAGCGCGTTGATGGTGTCGGGCGCGGCTTGGTAATAGTTCATGCGGGCTTTCATCGTGGTACTCCCGTTGGTTGCGGTTTGACGAAACTATTCTAATGCGCTCCGCCGGCGTCAAGATGGCCGGGCTTTTTGAGCAGCAAGGTTGCCAGCAGGGCAATGATCAGCGCCGCCCCCAGCAAGTAGAAGGTATCGCTGAAGGCGAAGATAAAGGCCTGTTTTTGCACGATATGGCCGATCGCAACCACCGCGCGGTGCGATGCTTCCGCGTGATCGACGATGCCGTGATTGGCGAAATATTGCGTGAGCTGGTCGATCCGTGTGCGGGTGGCCGGTTCGAATGGGGATACCGACTGCGAGAGCACATTGGAGTGAAATTGCTCGCGCTTGGTGAGGAACGTTTGCAGCATGGCGATGCCGACCGCGCCGCCGAGGTTTCGCATCATGTTGAAGAGCGCCGAAGCCGAACCGGCATTTTCCGGCTCGATGCCGGCGGTGGCGATGGCGGAGAGCGGCGCAAACGCCAGCGCCTGGCCCGCGGCGCGAACCACATTCGGCCAGAACAGCTGGTCCGAACCGTAATCCGTCGTCATGTAGATGTTCATGAAGTTGCTGGCCGCGAACAGCGCGAAACCGATGCCGATCACCAGCCGTGGATCGAAGCGTTTCATCAGCCGCGGCACCAGCGGGATCAACGCGAGCTGCGGCAATCCGGTCCACGCCAGCACCATGCCGATCTGCTCGGCATTGTAGCCCTGGATACGCGCCAGATACTGCGGCAGGATGAACACCGAGCCGTACAGGGCGACGCCCATCAGGAAATTGGCGGCCACGCCGAAACCGAAATTGCGGCGGCCCAGCAGCCGCAGGTTCAACAGCGGCCTGTTGCTGGTCAGCTCGACCCACAGGAACAGCGCCAGCGCGACCACCGCGATGATCGACAGCCTGACGATGAAGGCCGACCCGAACCAGTCGTCCTTGTTGCCCTCTTCAAGCACGGTCTGCAGCGCGCTCAATCCGATCGCCATGGTGATGATGCCGGGCCAATCGCCCTGCCTCAGCAGTGCAAGCTTCATCGGCTTGGCTTCCAGCGAGAGCCACAGCATGCCGATCATCACCGCGCCCGGCACCAGGTTGACATAAAAGATGTACTGCCAGCCCCAGTTTTCGGTGAGGTAGCCGCCGATCGTCGGGCCGATGGCGGGCGCGAAGGTCGCCGACACCGCAAACAGCGCGAGGCCGACCGGCTGCTTTGCCTTCGGCAACAGCGTGATGATCAGGGTAAAGGCCATCGGGATCAGCACGCCGCCGCAAAAGCCCTGCAGCGCCCGCAGCACGATCATCTGCGACAGATCCTGGGCCAGCGCGCAGGCGGCGGAAAACGCCAGAAAGAGCATCGCATTGGTGAGCAGATAGATGCGGACCGAGAACGCCTGGGCGAGCCAGCCGCTCAAGGGGATCACGACGATCTCGGCGATCAGGTAAGAGGTCGAGATCCAGCCGCCGTCGTCGATGCCGGCGCCGATCGCGCCCTGGATGTCGGCGAGCGAGGCGTTGACGATCTGGATGTTGAGGATCGCCATGAAGGCGCCGAGCGTCGATCCGAACACCGCAAGCCAGGTTTTCGGAGACACCGACGCAGGCGGAGCGGACGTCGCCTTGTTCGGTGCCGCAATGGCGTCGCGAGGTTCGGCGCTGGCGTCGACGCGGGATTGCAGCACGGCCATGATCGCCTCCCGCCGGTTATCGCGACCGCATCGGAGCGGGGGACAACAGGGCGAGCCGGCCCGTTGTGTCCCGTCCGGCGATCGCTTCGAGCTTGGTGTCGACGGTCGGCTCCGCCGACATGCCGGGGCGAAGCAGGCCGGTCAGGCTGTTGTCGTCGAGCACGATCTTGACGGGGACCCGCTGCACGATCTTGGTGAAATTGCCGGTCGCGTTGTCGGGCGGCAGCAGCGCGAATTCGAGGCCGCTGGCCGGCGAAAGGCTGTCGACATGGCCCTTCAGCCTGGTGCCGTGGAAACTGTCGATGCGGATTTCGACGGGCTGGCCGTTGCGCACATGGGTGAGCTGGGTTTCCTTGAAATTCGCCACCACATAGACCGCATCGAGCGGAACGACCGCCATCAATTGCGTGCCGGCTTGCACGAATTGACCGACCCGTAGCGAGCGCGCGCCGACGGTGCCGTCGACCGGCGCGGATATCTCAGTGTAGGACAGGTTCAACGCCATCTGCTGTTCGACCGCGCGGGCATGATCCAGTTGTGCGATCGCCTTGGCGCGTTCGGTGGTGAGGACGTCGATTTTCTTCCGCGCCGCGCTCAGTCCGGATTTGCCGTGCTGCAACTGCGCGACTTTTTCGCGCAGCGCGGCCTCGGTCTGCTGTGCGCGCTGCACCGTGCCGGAGCCCGACTTCATCAATCCATCGGAGCGGACCTGCTCCTGCTCTGCGAACTGCAGATTGGCCTCGGCCGCGGCGACGTCGGCGGTGCCCTGCTCGATCAGCGGCTGCTGCAGGGCGAGCTGCGCATCCAGATTGGCAACCGCGGCCTCCGACCCCGCGACGTCGGCGTGAGCCTGCTGCAGCGCGGTCCTGAAATCACGGTCGTCGATCCGTGCCAGCAATTGCCCGGCTTTGACCGGCTGGTTGTCGGCGACCAGGACCTCGGCGAGATAGCCGGAGACCTTGGGCGAGATGATCGTGGAGTCGGCTTTGACATAGGCGTCATCGGTCGATTCGAGGTATCGCCCGGTGGTCAGGTAGCCGTAGCCGAAGTCCGCGGCACCGGCGATTCCGGCCATCAGCGCCAATGCGAGGCCGCTTCGCCTGATCGCCTGCCGCGATGGGTGGAATCCTTTTTTTACATTTGATTCAGCAGCATAGGTAAGTTCCGCCATGACATCCTCCTTGAAAAGGGCGGTGTCCTCGACGCGGGCACCCGAAACATCGGGCACCGTGCAATATCGCGCGCGGTGTGATAATCACCAAAAAACTAGAAGGATTATCCCGCAAAGGCGGACAATCGAGGCGCGAATGGATCGGCTGACAAGCCTGACGGCGTTTGTCCGGGTGGTGGATAGCGGCGGGTTTTCCGCCGCCGGCCGCCGCCTCAACATGTCGACCACAGCGATCAGCAACCACGTTCAGTCGCTCGAAGACCGCCTCGGCGTCCGGCTCCTGCATCGCACCACGCGCAAGGTCAGCCTGACCGAAGCCGGCAAGGCCTATTACGATCGCTGCACCCAGATACTCGCCGACCTCGAACAGGCGGACGACATCGCAGGCGCGCTGCAATCGACGCCGCGCGGGACGCTGCGAATCCATACCGGCGCCCATATCGTTCCGTTCATCGCGCCGGTGGTCGCCGAATTCCTTGCCGCCTATCCCGACGTCAAGGTCGATCTCAGCATGGGCGACCGCGCGGTCGACTTGATCGACGAGGGTTTCGACCTTGCGGTCCGGCTGACGCCGCTACCGGATTCCAGCCTGATCGTTCGCAGTCTCGCGACCTGGCGGCACGTGCTGTGCTGCTCGCCGTCCTATCTCGAAAAACACGGGCCCTTGCGGCAATTGTCCGAACTGGCGGACCGCAATTGCTTTCGTCACGTCCTTTACCCCTTCGACGACGGTTGGCATTTTACCGATCGGAGCGGCGCGCCGGCCGCGGTTCGCGCCACCGGCAACCTGGTTTCCAACAGCGGCGAAACGCTGCGGACGGCCGCCCTGCGGGGCAACGGCATTCTTCTGGCGCCCGGATTCCTGATTACCGACGACCTTGAAGCCGGGCGCCTGGTCCGCCTGCTGCCGGAATACCGGCCGGTGGAATTTGCAATGAATGTGCTCTATCCGCACCGTCATCATTTGTCCGCCAAGGTCCGCAGCTTCATCGATCTGCTGGTGCACCACAGTGCGGAGCAGCAGAAACTGATCGATCCCTATGCCTGACGCCCTTCGCCGCATCCGTCTGGATCAAGTCCCGGCAATGCAATAACGTCGTGGCTGGCAACCGGCGGTCCAGGCAGGGTCCATGTCTCCGCGCAAGGTCACGTCACGCGCGCGCTACGCACCGCGCATCACGATATCCATGGTCGCGGTTCTGGCCGCCGCGCCGGCGCCCGCGGCCGACCTCGCATTCGGCCCGCGGCCGGGGGCGGTGCTGTCGGTCGACAAGCTTTCGCCGATCGAGGGCTTTATCGACGGCGAAATCGCCGGAGGCCGGATCCCCGGCGCCTGCGTCCTGATCCAGCGCCACGGCCAGCAGATCTATCAGAAGTGCTTCGGTAAGCGCGGCCCGGATCAGGGAACGCCGCTGACCGCGGACGCGATCTTTCCGATCCACTCGGTGACCAAGACCATCACCAGCGTGGCGGCGATGATGCTGGTGGACCGCGGCAAGATCGCGCTCGACGATCCCGTCAGCAAATACATTCCGTCCTTCGCCGATATGAAGGTCGGCGTCGAGCGCAAGGATGAATCCGGCCGCCCGGTGCTCGATCGGGTGCCGCTGCGCCGGCCGATCACGATCGGGGACCTGCTGCTGCACACCTCCGGCATTACCTATGGCTTCTACGGCCAGGGGCTGGTCAAGGCGGCCTATGCGGGCATCTATCTCGGCGATTTCGATAATGCCGGGTTTGCCGAACGGATCGCGAAAATGCCGCTGGCCGAACAGCCCCGCACGCTCTGGGACTACGGTCACTCGACCGACGTGCTGGGCCGGGTGATCGAGGTCGCTTCCGGTCAGTCGCTCTACCAGTTCGAGAAGACCAACCTGCTCGATCCGCTCGGCATGACCACCACGAAATTCTTCCTGACCGATCCGGCCGAGCGGGCGCGCTATGCCCAGCCGCTCGACAAGGACCGGCACGTCGAACGCGATTCGCTTCACGTCACGCGATGGGAGTCCGGCGGCGGCGGCATGGTTTCGACCGTCGCCGATTTCGCGCGTTATGGCCAGATGTTGCTGAACGGCGGCACGCTGGACGGCAAGACCTATCTTAGCCCGTGGGCGTTCGCGGCAATGACGACGGATCACATCGGTCCGGGATCGGGTGTCGCGCGCGACTACGACTATTATCCCGGCGATGGTTTCGGATTTGGCTACGGCTTCGGCATTCGCACCGATCCCGGCGAGGCGATACCGCCGGCGCCCGGTTCGCCCGGCGAAATCAAATGGGACGGCGCCACCGGGACCTATATTGTCGTCGATCGGGCCGAAGACATGTTTTTTGCCGTGATGCAGGACTCACCGTCGGGGCGCATGCATGTCATAACAACGGTGAAGAAAATCATTTACGATGCGTTCGAGAAGTGACCGGCGCGGCGGAGCGGTGGAGCGGGATGACGACGGCAAGGGTCGTCACGCTCCGGAAGGAGCGTAAAATCGATGCTGCAGAAGGCCGACGGAATTGATCTGACCACGACGGTCGTGACCCGCATCGCCGCGCTCGATCGTTCCCGGACGTTCATCACGCTGCTGGTGCTGCTGCATCACTCCGTCGTCAACTATACTTACTTCGGCAGTGGCGACCGGATGCGCTGGCTCGGTTTCGACCTCGTGGTGCTGTTCAACGACAGTTTCTTCATGGCCTGCATGTTCTTCATTTCCGGCTGGTTCGTTCGCGACAGCCTGGCGCGGAGGGGGCCGATCAATTACCTCGGAGAGCGCGCCTGGCGGCTCGGCGTGCCGTTTCTGGTGTCGGTCTACGTGCTGATGCCGATCGCCTATTATCCGACCTTCCTGCGCTATCATTTGCCGGGCACCACGGATTTCAATTTCTTTCATTTCTGGTGGCACACGCTCAAGATCGGGCCATGGCCTTCGGGACCGGCCTGGTTCCTGTGGGTGCTGCTGGCGCTCGACGCAATCGCCGCGCTGATATGGTCGGTCGCGCCCCGCAGCATCGACATGCTCGGCCGATTGATTTTTTCCCTGCGCCACCGCACCACGTCGGCTTTTGTCGGCTTCCTCGCGTTCTCGGTCGTGATCTACCTGCCGATGCGTCTTGCCTTCGGTGATGCAAGCTGGCTGGACCCTGGCGGCTATCCGCTCCCGATCCAGACCAGCCGGATATTGCTGTATGCGGGCTACTTCCTGGCCGGCGTCGGCGTCGGCGCGGTCGGCCTGCGGCGCGGCCTGCTCGCGCAGGACGGCGATCTGGCGAAGCGTTGGCCGGTATGGTTGGGCTTTGCGGCCTTGTTCTATGGCGCGATCCTGGTCCTGGTTTACGCACACCACAATTGGGTCGCTGATTTCAATTCGCCGCCGCCGTCCTGGGCCGTGGGTTACGGCCTTGCCTTTGCGCTGTTCAGCGCGGCGATGACATTCACGGTGCCGGCGATCTTCCTGCGCTTCGCAGATGCACGCTGGCCGATGTTCGATGCGCTGCGGCCCTCGGCCTACGGCATCTTTCTCGTGCACTACATTTTCATCATCTGGCTGCAATACGCACTGTACGATCCGGCCTTGCCGGCCTTCGTCAAATCCGCGATCGTGTTCGCCGCCACGCTGTCGCTGAGCTGGGGCACCGTCATCCTGCTGCGCAAAATTCCGTTGGTGGCGCGGATGATTTGAAGGCGGCCCGCCGATCATGGCAAACCGCCGTGGCCGGGCTTGTCCCGGCGAATAACGTTTTTATCTTGGGGCGAGAAAGAATCTTGGGCGAGCAAGAAAGCGGATTCTCACGGCCACGAAGAATGCTGCAGAAATCAGGCGAAGCCGGTCGGGCCGTCACGACGCAGGGACGCATCGTCGCGCTCGACCGTGCCCGCACCTTCATCACGCTATTGGTGGTGATCCATCATTCCGTCATTGACTACACTTATTTCGGAAATGGCGACAGGATGCGCTGGCTCGGCTTTGACCTGATCGTGCTGTTCAACGACAGCTTCTTCATGGCCTGCATGTTCCTGATTTCCGGGCTGTTCGTCCACGACAGCCTGGCACGGCGGGGATGGGCGGACTTCCTGCGCGAGCGCCTGTGGCGGCTCGGGGTGCCGTTGTCGATTTCGATCTTTGTCCTGATACCGATCGCCTATTACGCATCTTTCCTGCGCTATCATCCGGCCGGGACGACGGATTTCAATTTCTTTCATTTCTGGCGGCGCATGCTGACGATCGGGCCGTGGCCGTCGGGACAGTCCTGGTTTCTTTGGGTGCTGCTGGTGTTCGACATCATCGCCGCCGCGATCGTCGCGACGGCGCCTCGAACCATCGCGGCGCTGGGTCGGTGGATCTTGGCTTTACGCCAGCGGCCGATGACGGCGTTTGCAGTATTTCTGATCGTTTCGATCGTGTCTTATCTGCCGCTGCATCTCGCCTTTGGCGATGGAAGCTGGTTCGAGCCGGGCCACTATCCGTTTCCAATCCAGAGCAGCCGAGTTCTGCTTTATCCCGGCTATTTCTTCGCCGGCGTGGGGATCGGTGTCGTCGGCCTGAGGTCGGGCGTCCTTGCGGAGAATGGAGAGATCGCGAGGCGTTGGGCGGTTTGGCTGGCCTTCGCGACCTTCTTCTATGGCGCGATCCTGCTTCTGGTTTACGTCCACCACAACTGGATCGTAAATTTCAATTCACCGCCGCTGTGGTGGAAGACCGCCTACGGTCTTGCTTTTGCGATGTTCAGTGCCGCGATGGCGTTTACCGTACTGGCGACGTCGTTGCGTCTGGCGCAATCCAGTCTCAGGCTGCTCGATGCGATGCAGCCATCGGCTTACGGCATCTTTCTCCTGCACTACGTTTTTATCATCTGGCTGCAATACCTCGTCTACGATCCATCCTTTCCCGCCGGCATCAAGGCGGCGATCGTGTTCGTCGGCACGCTTTCGGCGAGCTGGGCGCTGACCGTGCTGTTGCGGAAGATTCCGTTCGTGGCGCGGATGATCTGAGGCGCGCTGCAACGCCGTGTCATTTCGAGCTGGTTCCCTGGACGAACCAAGCTTCGGATATGCGCGCTGGGCTCTCCGGCCTAAAGCTGTTATGGCCATCGATGGATTTAACCGGCTTTTCAACCGATCCGCAATTCCGTCACCCCAAGCGCGCGCCCCGCATGAAGCCATTGCTGTCCGATCGCCACGTCCGGTTGGTAAAGGTGTTGTCGATACGCTGGCGGCGGCGTGCCATTTTTTTGGCGGGCGGCATTGCGATCGGTGCCGCGGCGGTGGCGCTGGCGATGCTCGCGGACTGGGCACAATTGGCCTTCGCCTTCCTGTTGGCTAAGTCGCGCTATGCGTCGCTCGTGGTCACGCCGCTCGGTTTTGCGCTTGCCGTCTTCCTGACCAACCGCTTCTTTCCCAACTCGCAAGGCAGCGGCATCCCGCAAGCGATTGCCGCGCGCCAACTCACCGATCACGCCGCGCGCGGCAGGCTGGTCTCGATCCGGATTGCGATCGGCAAGGTCCTGCTGACCCTCCTTGGCCTGCTCTGCGGCGCCTCGGTCGGCCGTGAAGGTCCTACCGTGCAGGTCGGCGCCTCCATCATGTTCGCAATCGGCCGGATGTCGCCGCGCCGCCAGCCGGGACTGATTTTGGCGGGGGCCGCCGCCGGCGTCGCCGCCGCTTTCAACACGCCGCTCGCGGGCATCGTGTTCGGAATCGAAGAGATGAGCCGCGCCTTCGAGACGCGCACCAGCGGCTTGATCATCGCCACCGTGATCGCCGCCGGACTGACTTCGCTCGCATTGGTCGGAAATTACGACTATTTCGGCAGCAGTTCGACCATGCTGCGAAACGGCTATGATTGGCTTGCGATACCCGTGTGCGGCGTCGTGGGTGGACTTGCCGGCGGGTTATTCAGCCGCGCGGTGATCGAGATAGCGCGCGGCATTCCCGGCAGGGTGGGGCAGTTCGTCAAACGGCATCCGCTGATATTCGCGCTGGCCTGCGGCTTCGGCGTCGCGCTGTGCGGGCTCGCCTCCGGCGACCTGGTCTACGGTACCGGCTATGCGCAGGTGAAGGCGGCGTTGGAGAGCGACACGCCGCTGCCTTGGGACTTCGGAGTTTTGAAGCTCGCGGCCACGACATTTTCTGCGATCAGCGGCATTCCCGGTGGTATCTTTGCGCCGTCGCTGGCCATCGGGGCCGGCATCGGCGCCAATGTGGCGCAGCTATTCTCGAATGCGCCGATCGGCGCCATCATGCTGCTCGGCATGGTGTCTTACTTCGCCGGCGTCGTGCAGGCGCCGATCACCGCCTTCGTTATCGTCACCGAGATGACCGACAATCACGCCATGGTCGTGCCGGTGATGGCCGCCGCCCTGATCGCCCACGCGGTTTCCGGCCTGGTATGCCCTGAAGGCATTTACCACGCATTGGCCAAAGGTTTCCTGCGGGCGAATTCCGGGCCGCCTGACGCTCGCTGATGCCCGCCGCGATGCCGGAAGCAACCGGCTCCGGCCGTTGGCTTCGGCCTCCAAACGGGTTTCCAACGAGCCGACGCTGGATCACAATGCGGCCGTTCCGGCGGGTCGAGACCGGTTCATGCGCTCGGCCAACCCGGCATCATGAAGTTGGCGTTGCGCAGCAACGGGGAGGGTACCGCGCATGTTCGGGAAATGGGGCCGGCTCGCTTGCGCGGCCGCGATCGTCGCCGCGCAGTCGATCGTTTACGGGCCGGTTCGCGCCGAGGACAAGCTTCTCAACGAGGTGGTCGACTTCACGGGCACTCTGACCTATCTCGGCGCCAAGGTGCCCGGCTTCATCCTCGTTGCGGTACGCAACGGTGAGACCGCGATCGCCGGCTTCGGACAGGTCTCCGACAAGGCAGGCAAGACACCCGACGGCGATACGATGTTTCGCATCGGTTCGATCAGCAAGGTTTTCTGCGGCGAAGTCCTGGCCAGCATGGTGCTTGACGGCAAGCTGCATTTCGCCGACCGCCTGCAGGACCGGCTCGGCTATGACGTCAAGCTGCCCGAGCGGGAAGGCCGTCCGATCCGGATCATCGACCTCGTGACCCAGACATCCGGTCTGCCACGCGAAGTGCCGCGCGCCGACGCGCCGGCGGCGAACGATCCATTCGGTACCAACACCCGGGAGGCGCAGATCGCGGATCTCAAGGCCGACCCACTGCTGTTTGCTCCGGGATCGGCCGCGCTTTACTCGAACTTTGGCTTTGATCTGCTCGGTGCGGCGCTGGCCAATTCGGGCGGCAAGCCCTATGCCGACCTTTTGAAGGAGCGGGTCCTCGATTCCGCCGGTATGAAAGACACGGTATTCAACTTGCGTCCCGGCGACGAAAGCCGGGTGATGCAGGGGCACAGTTTCGACGGATCGCCGATGGTTGCGGCCCGCACGCCAACCAGCATCGAATGCGCCGGAGGATTGCACACCACGGCCAATGATATGGCGCGCTGGATGAAGTGGCATCTCGACCGCTTCGCGGCCACGGACCAGGATTTGCGGCTGCTCGATCACGCCGCCTATCTCTATCGCGACGGCCTATCGTCTGTCTCCGGGCTCGATGATGCCGGGCCGATGGATGCGATGGGGCTCGGTTGGGTGATCAACATGCCCGTCAATAATCGTCCGCTGATCCTGCAGAAAAGCGGTGGACTGCAGGGTAGTTTCGCATATCTGGCGATTGCACCCACCCGCGGCGTGGCCGCCTTTTTTGTCATGAACCAATTCAGTATCGGCGGCTTCGCCGCTGCGGTGGCCGCGACAAACGGACTGATCACCCAACTGGCGCCGCGGTGAATGAAGGCCTAGTCGGCCAAGTCGCCCGATATGTTTCCGAAGCCTCGGCGGAAACGCCGCACACGGCGCCGACGAGCCGTCTTCGCGCCGCGGCGATGCGATCTAAGTTATGTGAGATCGTTCATAACCACTTGCGCTCCCTCCGGTTCAGACTGCGGCGGAAGGAACGAGCCATGACCCAACAACCCGCAAGGCGCATACCCCAGTGGCTCACGATCGACTTGATGGTGATCGTCGTGTCGCTGACGATTATCGGCGTCTTTATGGCCATCGATTGAGCTGCTCAATCGGGGTCGCTAACTAAGGCGCACGATGAAACAGGCCGCCGCGAAACGCGCAACGCCCCCACACGGAATATAATCGTGTGGTGGCGTTGGTATTCCCATGGCCGGGCCCTCAAAATCCCCAGCGGGCCTGACGTAACAAGCGATCACGCAATGCCCGCTGAACGGTGCGTTCAGAATCCATTCATGAGAGCCGTGGGGCCCGACCGGCCTGCTGGCCGGGACCGAAAATTGGCCCTCGCCCAATCACTTAAACCCCGTCCAGCCGTCGCGCGCAAAATTTTTAGCTTCGCATTTCTCCCAAATCAGTCCCATAACTCCCGCCGTCCTGTTCCTCATGAGGGGCGTTGGCCATCGTCACGAACGTTGGGGCGGGATGCGGTGGACGCGGCAGCGTCGGGCGCGAGAGGTGACGCGGGGCGGCCGTTCCATTGAGGAATGACTGTGAGCGATCACGGCGCGCAGACGAACGAGGCTGCTTTCGGTCTTCGTCAATGTCTCGGCGGACGTGCACATGCCCCGGGGCCGCTTGGCGATGAGCGGGTCGCGTACGGCAAAACCGTGTGGTCCTGGCGCCCGTTGCTGGCGTCAAGCCGGCGGAGGTAAGGCGAGCCCGACCGGGTTCTCGCACCGCCTTCAATCCGCCGGCGAGGGTGGCAAGACGAATTCGTCGCCCGGGAGAGCGCGGCATAAGCCGTTAAAACCATCGCGCAGGGAATGCCGGGTGTTTCCGGGGTACCTGTGGTGACTACCGTGTGCACACTACTTTCGCACACGGGCTGCGGGTGCCACGAGCACCCGGCATTCCCCGCGCCCTCCTGGGGTCGCGTCGCGCCCTCACTTGAGGGTCGCCCCGCGCCCTCCTTGGGGTCGCGTCGCGCCCTCCGATTTCAAGGGCGGATGATTTGCAAAACTCGGGCGGATCGTGCCGCGAGAATGCCGAGCCATACCCTGTTGTCTTGCCGGGCGATGCACGAGCCAAGATGTGAAATGCGGGTCGGAGAATGACGAACGAGGATTTTCATACCCGTTGCTCTTGCCTCGCCGCCTTCTCACTTCGCCTTCTTCGCCATCTTCTCGATCCGGCGCGCCAGCACGCGCCAATAGGTGCCGGGGCGCAGGCGTTGCAGCAGGTCCATGAAGCGCGCGTCGTTGCCGATCAGGATGCGCGGCTCGTTGTTCTCGATGCCTTGGATGATGCGCAGCGCGGCCGCCTGCGGCGTGGTCCTGGCCACGGCGTCGAAGCGTTCGATCGATTGCGCGCGGCGTGCATTGTCGGTGATGCCGATGCCGGTGCGGGAGTTGCGCACGATGTTGGTGGCGATGCCGCCGGGATGCACCACCGACAATTTGACCGGGCTGGCCGCCATCTGCAGTTCATGGCGCAGGCTTTCCGAGAACCCGCGCACCGCGAACTTGGCCGCCGCATACGCGGTCTGGCCCGGCGGTGCCACGATGCCGAAGATGCTGGAGAGGTTGACGAGGTGGGACTCGCGCTGCCGCGAAAGATGCGGCAGGAAAGCCCGCGTCGAACGAACCACACCCCAGAAATTGATGTTCATCAGCCAGTCCATCTGCGCCTGGTCGATCTCGGCGAACGTGCCCATCAAGGCGACGCCGGCATTGTTGACGACGATGTTGAGTCCGGGGTGGGCCGCGATCGCCGCGGCCGCGAAGTCTTCGATCTGGTCGGGCTCCGACACATCGACGCGGTGGGTCGAGACTTTACAGGCGTTTGCCTTGACGATCTCGGCGGCCAGCGTCTGCAGGCCGGCCTCGTCGTGATCGGCCAGCGCGAGGTTGCAGCCGCGCGCGGCAAGCTCCAGCGCCAGAGCCCGGCCAATGCCGCTGGCGGCGCCGGTTACGACGGCAGCGGCACCGCGGATCGTTGTCATTGAAGGCTCCGTGTCAAAAAGGGTGGAGGCAAAGGTGCATGCGAGCGAACCTGATACGGACATTGGGCTTTGGCAATCAGGCGGGGTGTCGTTCTTGCTCTCAACTGTCCCGCGCCGAGAAGGCGGGACGACCGGTCATCATCGCGGACGACATCATGGCGAACGACATCATGGCAGGCGACCTCCGAAAATCAAAAGGCGAGCCCGAAGCCCGCCATTTTATATCCTCGCCAGACCAACGCCCAAAGCCGAAACCCGGTGCCCGGGCAGAGCGGTGCTCCACCCGGGCGAGAAGTCACTTCTTGGACTTTTTAGCCTTCTTTGCCTTCTTCGCCTTTTTAGCCTTCTTCGCTTTCTTAGCCATAACATCCTCATTGGGTTTAATGGATGAAAACGCGACTTGAGGCATGCTCGGCGGAGGGTCGACCTCGCAACATCCTCAGGTCTGATCCCAGCAGATTCGGAGCGCGCTGCCCCGCACCGTCATGTCATTGTCATGGCGTTATCCACAGATGATGTGCGTTTGTGCACCATTTCGAACGAAATTCAGGTGTCGGCCGCGCGTTGCGCGGTTGAGGCGCGGTTCGCAGGGTTAACCGGATGCCAATGCCGACGACGCAACTGCCCCGCTTCAGAACAGGCGAGCACCATATCCATTCGCTATTCATTGAATCAAAACCAAGCCGCGGATTGCAATGCCGACGGTGAGAGTCCGTTAAGCGGCGCGGCTGCATCGTCCGCCGTAATAAGACGGGGATGGCCTCGAACGATGGTCTCGGGCGACCCGTTTAATAACAAAGGGGACGGCGCCATGGGCGCTCTCGGTTCGCGATGCTGAACGTTCCGACGCTTTGGACGGTGTTCGTCGTCAATTTTCTCGCGCTGAGCCTGGTGTGGGCTTACGTGATGCGCAGCGATCCCACGTTCGAGACCGCGCGATACTGGACCTACGCGGCGCTTGCAGCGGCCGCCGGCGCGGGCGTTTCGATGCTCCGCGTCGTGGTGGAGTTGCGGCTGGCGCTGCTCGGCAGCGGCGCGTTGCTGCTGCTGGCATGCTGTTTTGCGGTGATGGGCGTGAAGCGATTTTACGGCCAGCCGGTTTCGTGGCGCGGCCCGGCGCTGCTGGTCGGCGTGACCAGCGCGGGCCTCGCCTTCTTCCTGTATGTGGTCGACGACATGGCGATGCGCATCGCGATCTATTCCGCCGGACAGTCGGTGTCGGTCGCGACAACGTTGAAATTGGTGTTGGCACGGCGCCACGGCCGCGAAAATGCGGGCGCCCGGCTGGCCGGAATTTGCGCCGTTCTGATCTTGGCGGTCTATGCCGCTCGCTCTGTGTGCGCTTTGCTGCATATCGGCGGTGATATGTCGACAGTCGACTTCAACGGGTTGCAGGCGCTGCTGATCCTGTTGGTGGTGTTCCTGTCGATGGCCTGGAATTTCGGCTTCCTGCTAATGGCGATCGACCGGCTGCGCAACGAGGCCGCCGATCTTGCGCTGCTCGACGATCTCACCGGCGTTGCCAACCGGCGGCTTCTTTTGCAGCGTCTCGACGAGGAATGCGCCAGATCCGAGCGCAGCCGCGAGCCGTTCGCGCTGCTGGTGATCGATCTCGACGGCTTCAAGGCCATCAACGACACCCATGGCCACGCTGCCGGCGATGCTTGCCTGCAGCATTTCACCTTGATGGCGCAGACCCGGCTCAGGCCCGGTGACCTGCTGGCACGCACCGGCGGCGACGAGTTCTGCGTCGTGCTGCCGGCCAGCACGCTGCGCGAGGGCGCGATGATTGCGCGCCGCATCCTCGATGTCTGCCGCGACGATGCCGCGAACTGCGTCGGCGCCGATATCCCGGTTTCGGTCTCGATCGGCGTGGCGCAATGGACCGCGGAGATGGGCGCTTTTCCGGATCGGCTGATCGCCGCCGCGGACCACGCGCTGTATGCCGCCAAGAGGGACGGGCGCAACCGCCATGCGGTCTACGACCCGGCGTCGCCGCCGCTGGCACCGGGATATGATGCGGCGCCGGAAAAGTCGCAGCGCAAACGGGCTTGAGCATGACGTCATTTTCGACCAGGGCGCTCGGCGTCCTAAGTGCGGTTACGCTGTTGTCGTGCGGCTCGATGTTGCTGGCGATGGAGACGCCGAGCAAGCCGTTCCTCGACAGGAACAGCTTCTATCTGTCGTCAGCCGGCTTCCGCGTGCAGGTCGCCAACGATGCGGCGGGCCGAAGGGCGATGGACGCGCTGCCGCCACACCGCTTCGTGCTGCACCGTTTCGGCAACGACGTGCGCTACCTCTATGCCGAGCCGAAATATTGCGTCTGCATCTTTGTCGGCACCAAGGACGCCTACCAGGACTATCGCGACATCCTGAGCCGGCCGCTGCCGCAGGTCGACGACGTCCCACCCGATTACAAGACCCAGGCCGACGCGCTGCTGTACGGCGACGTCTATGATTGGGATAATCTCAATCAGCCCGACAGCGTTGCCGAATATTTGCGGACTTACTATTGAGCCTTACGACCGCACAACAAAAAGCCGGCGTCGCCGCCGGCTTTCCTAACGATTGGGTAACGCGGAGATTAGTACGCGGCTTCCATCGCGGCCTGCTCCTGCTTCGCGATGGTGCCCTTGACCGCCGACTGCACCTTCTCGAAGGCGCGGACTTCGATCTGCCGCACGCGTTCGCGCGACACGCCGAACTCGCTGGCGAGGTCTTCCAGCGTCATCGGCTCTTCCGCCAGCCGTCGCGCCTCGAAGATGCGACGTTCCCGCGGGTTGAGCACACCGATGGCGCCGTTCAGCGCCTGGCGGCGATGATCGAACTCCTCGTGCTCGGCCATGATGGCTTCCTGATTGGGCGAGTTATCGACCAGCCAGTCCTGCCATTCACCGGCCTCACCGTCGTCGCGGATCGGCGCATTGAGCGAGGCGTCACCGCCGAGCCGGCGGTTCATATCGACCACGTCCTGATCCGTCACGCCGAGGCGCTTGGCGATCAGCTTGACCTGGTCGGGGTGCAAATCACCCTCGTCCAGCGCGGAGATCCTGCTCTTCGCCTTGCGCAGGTTGAAGAACAGCTTCTTCTGGTTCGCGGTGGTGCCCATCTTCACGAGCGACCACGAACGCAGGATATACTCTTGTATCGACGCCTTGATCCACCACATAGCGTAGGTTGCAAGACGGAAGCCCTTTTCGGGTTCGAATCGCTTCACCGCCTGCATCAGGCCGACGTTGCCTTCCGAGACGACCTCGGAGATCGGCAACCCGTAGCCGCGATAGCCCATGGCGATCTTGGCGACGAGCCGGAGATGGCTGGTGACGAGTTCATGCGCCGCATCGCGATCATCATGCTCGCGCCAACGTTTGGCGAGCATGTACTCCTGCTGGGGCTCCAGCATGGGAAACTTGCGGATTTCGGCGAGGTAACGGGAAAGGCCGGATTCTCCGTTGAGAACCGGTAAAGTAGCTGTACGGGCCATTGATAGCGCCCTCCAGTGGTTCAGGCCCCCGATAGCGGCGGGCCAGGCAGTCGGCCGCTGTGTTAAAGCCAGTCGCTCTGCGAAGTTCCGCGTTGGATATTCAACGCACACGCAACATACACCAAACGGGGGCCCATTTGGAAGGATAACCGGCGTCACGTCATCGTGTAGCTGATATAACCTGTTGGCATGGCATCGTTTTTTCAGGTGGCCTGCGTCATAGCGCCGCTCGCAGGGTTCGCTGCAGGAGCAATAAATCCTCGGGCAAGGGCGACTCCCAGCGCAAAATTTCTCCGCTCGAGGGGTGCTCCAACGCCAGGAGATATGCGTGGAGCGCTTGGCGGCGGAGGGCGGTCAGCGCCGCCCGGCTGTCGGGGCCCAGACGATTGGCCTTGGTTTTGAAGTGCGGTCCGTAGACGCCGTCGCCCATCAGGGGATGACCGATATGGGCGAGGTGGACCCGGATCTGGTGGGTGCGCCCGGTCTCGAGCTGGCAGGCGAGTTGGGTCGCGACCGGCTTGCCGTCCCGGCCGTTGAAGGCTTCCTGCACTTGCCAATGGGTAATGGCCTCGCGGCCGCCCTCGCGCACCGCCATTTTCTCCCGTGCATGGGGATGGCGGTCGATCGGGGCATCGACGGTGCCGTGGGGACGGTTGGGCTGGTCCCACGCGAATGCGATATAGCCCCGCCGCATCGCGCCGGTCCGGCCATGGTCGGCGAACTGTTCGCTCAACGATTTGTGCGCGCGGTCGTTCTTGGCCACCACCATCAATCCGGTGGTGTCCTTGTCGAGCCGGTGCACGATGCCCGGACGCTTGACCCCGCCGATCCCCGACAGGCTCGATCCGCAATGGGCGATCAGCGCGTTGACCAGGGTGCCGGTCTCGTGGCCGGCGGCGGGATGCACCACGAGCCCGCTCGGCTTGTCGATGACGATGATGTCGTCATCCTCGTAGACAATGTCGAGCGCGATATCCTCGCCGCCGGGTTCGGCGGCGACCGCCTCCGGCACGACGATACCGATCGTATCGCCGGCGGCGACCTGATGGGCGGGGTCGCGGATGGGTGCGTTCTCCAGGGTGACGGCGCCGGCGAGGATCAGCGCCTTCAGCCGCGACCGCGACAGCTCCGGCCGCCGCACCGCGAGCACGCGGTCGAGACGCGCCGATCCCTCGTCGCCGGCGACGGTGACGACCAGCCTCTCGCTATTCGAACCCGAATCCTGTTCCAAAGATGCCTTTAGCTTTCTGTCAGCCGATGTTCGCGCGACGCGCGCATTTTGCGTTTGGCCCGCGGAAAAACCGGTTTCCACTTTGCCGGATCATGCTCTAAAGAGCCCTTCATGGCTGAAACCGTTGTGACCGAACCGACACCCGAGCAGGCCGCGTTGTTCGCGCGGGTCCGGCGAATGATGCTGATTGCGGGCCTGACCACGGCGCTGGCGGTTGCGGCCGTGCTGATCGCCATCGGCTACCGCCTTTTCCGCTCGGAGGGAAGCGCCGTCACCGTCGACATCACAGCGACGCTGCCGAAAGGCGCCCGTATCGTGGCGACCGCCGTCGCCGTGGACCGCCTGCTGGTGACCCTGGATATCGGCGGCGCGACCGAAATCCGCAGTTTCGACGCCCATACGCTCAAGCCCGCCGGCCGGCTGAAATTCGTCAGCGAACCCTGAGCCCACAATCCGTCCGGCAAGCCCTGAGCTCCGCCTTGCAGGAAGCGGATTTCAAGGCTATTCCCTCACGCGTACGCTCCCTTCGTCTAGCGGTTAGGACGCGGCCCTCTCAAGGCTGAAACAGGGGTTCAATTCCCCTAGGGAGCGCCAACGATTTCAAGGGCTTACGACGAAATCGCCGGTTCCCGCTTATGTCGTCTTCAAGTTTTCTCCAACGCCCGCGACCTGCCCTATAAAAACTCTCACGGCTAGCGAAGCGCATTTTTAACAAACGTAGATGCTCGCTTGCTCGTACGCAGACGGCGCAGGGCTTCCAGCTCCGCGCGTCCTCTCAAACACTGCTGAACGAAAGTCGCCGTTGGCATCATGACGCGACACAACGGCGGCTTGCACGTTAGGAGGGTGACGAACTTCGCGCAGCCAACAACTCACCAGGATATTGGGACCAGCGCGTTTGCCTGGTGCAATGGCTGGCTGCGGTCCAAGCCGCTTCTTCAATCGCGTTGCCCATGGGAATCGCGCAATGGCCTCCCAAAACGGGCGCATGTCGAGCGCGAGGCCGGCCGACGCCGACCTGGGAAGCCGCTCACGAACAAGACTTATAAGCTAGCTGGGTTCGATGTTCGGCGGCATCACCATCCCCAATGGGTCATGGCAAAAATCTGAAAAGACAAAAGTTTATGCACACAGCTGCCCGGACGGCAATTGGATGCGGTGACACCGCCAGACCTCCATAAGCGCGGAGAAAAGATCGAGTTGGTGTCCGCTATGGGACAACAGGAAATCGGACACCTGACCTTGTCCCTTTCCCGCTTGGAGAGACAATTGCAAATCTCGTTTTTTGTAGTTGTCGTCGTGATTGGATTGCTGTGCGTAGTAAATGTACGTCGCTGAAAGCATCCCGTCGTGCCCTAACCTATGAATAACGGATATGGAAAACGTCAGAACCCTATCGATTGCGGAATTCTCGAGACGCTACGGTGTCGGTCGAACGAGAGTTTATGTGGAGATCAACGCGCGTCGTCTTCGCGCAATTAAGATCGGACGTCGAACTCTAATTCGTACGGATGACGCAGAAGCTTGGCTTCTGGCGCAACCCGAATTTGGAATCTCATCCAGTGGCGTCGCCAAATGAGCGAACCTCGTAAACAATTCGAGGTCGATCACCTGACCTCGGTGGCCGCCAGAGGAGCATCCTTCTTCCGCCGCCGAGTGCCACTGGAATCCATCCAGATTAGACGCGGATCTGATCACGACTTTAACGAAGCAAGAATAGATGTCATTGCTGACGTCGTCGGCCGATATGGACAGAGGGAGGTGATCACGGTCGACCCGGATTTGAAATTGCTTGCGGGTCTGCGTTGGTATCTTGCGGCTCAGAAATTAAATCTACCAACCGTCGAGGTGGAAATCGTTGAGGAGGATCCCAGCCGTGATTGAGGTTCTAGAGGCACTTCCGCCTGAGCTTCGATATGAAATTATCGAGGACATAACTCAAAAATCGAATACGCAATCGGGCCTTGCACGAAAGCAGCGGGAGTTGATACGGCAGCTTAAGAAGCACAGCAGACAAGGTCAGCGAAATGATCTGGCTGGGGAAACTTGTACGCCATCTGGCGTACAAGTCTCTGGACGAAGGGTGAGCAACGCAGAGAAAGTCGGTTGTTGGTTCGGTGAAGGGGGAAGATCGGTGCAGCAACGGATCGAGATCCTTACCCGCGCCGAAGAAAACCCTTCACGGTATGGCAAGTATCTCGCGAAAATGGACGCTCTAAATAGTCCCAGCGCGGCGTATAATCAGATGAGGGCCGCAGAACTCGCCGACCGCATTGCGTTGAACAAAGTTCCTAGGCAGCGGCCATCAAACATTAGGATAGGCGACCGATGGATATTGGGTAGACATCGTCTTCTGTGTGGCGATGCCACAAGTCGGACAGACGTTGAAAACCTGTTGGACGGCGCGATCCCGAACTTGATGGTCACTGATCCGCCGTACGGCACAAATTACGATCCGCAGTGGCGCGTAAAAATCGGCAATTCGAATCCAAATAGGATGGGTAGGATAGAAAACGATTGGCGTAGCGATTGGTCGCCAGCTTGGGATCTCTTCCCGGGTAATGTCTGTTATATTTGGCACTCGGACATCCAAGGTGAACCTTTGATGGCCTCGCTGAGAAAATGCGGCTTCCAGGTTAGAAACGTCATTGTCTGGGGAAAATCTCGTCCGGTAATCTCAAGAGGCCATTACAGCCACCAGAAGGAGCATTGCCTCTATGCTGTTCGTGTGGGGAAAAGTGCGAATTGGCAGGGACCTAAAACGACATCCGATCTTTGGATGATCGACAACGAAGCTGATCGCGGCCATGGCCATAGTGCACAGAAACCTCTGGAATGCATGCTGCGCCCCATCCAAAACAATTCGATAGAGGCGGACGCCGTATATGACCCATTTGTAGGTAGTGGGACCACGATCATCGCCGCGGAAGAAAGTGGGCGCGCATGCTACGCGATGGAACTCGTTCCCGATTATTGTGCGATCGCGATTAAACGGTGGCAAGATTGGACAGGCTCACAGGCAATACTCGAATTAACGGGAGAAACATTCGCCCGCGTTGAGGACGATCGCAGCCGGCCGCCAGGATAAGCCGTGTGTAGCGATACAAACATTACAAGGCATCGTTCATGAGTAATATTCTTTCAACGCAGTTTCGCGATGTATCAGATCCCAGCATCCGAGATCCGATTGCGGATTACGAGCGCGATACGGACCAATTTGCGGATCGATGGGCAGGATCGCATACACCGGCGAGAGATCCCAATGGCGATTTTCTCGAAGCAATTCTTGATGGGATCGTCGCGAGACTGAATCGCCATCTTGTATTGCCTGTCGGAGCTGCTGACGCGATAGCTCTATGGATTGTCCACGCTCACGCGCTCGATGCAGCAAGGCACTCGCCTATTCTGGCTTTGTTATCGCCCCAACGACGGTGTGGCAAAACGACTGCTCTCGATCTAATTCGCGAACTTGTGCCGGCGGCGTTGGCCACCGCGAACATCACCACCGCGGCACTCTATCGTGGCATCGAAGAAATGAAGCCTACGTTGTTGGTCGACGAAGCCGATACGTTTTTGAGCCGGGATCTGGCGATGGTTGGGGTACTCAACGCGGGACACGCCAGAACAAGCGCCTTTGTCATCCGCGCGGCACAAGATGTCGGAATCAAAATTCATTCGGTTTGGTGTCCAAAGGTGATGGCTGCGATTGGCCAACTTCCCACGTCGCTCGCAGACCGCGCGATTACCATATTGCTCCGGCGGAGACGACGCGATGAGAAGATCGAGCGTTTAGGGTCGAATGAGGACGACCGTTTGACTGCCTTGCGCGACGTTATCGCCAATCGCGTGTCATCCGATTTGGCCGCTTTGAAGGAGACCAAGCCCTATATTCCAGAAGGCTTGAACGATCGCGCCGCAGACAATTGGAGACCTTTATTGGCCATCGCCGAAGCAGCCGGTGGCGAGTGGCCCGAGCGCGGACGGCGCGCTGCACTAGCTCTATCTTCCGCGTCGAACGATCGCGACGAGACCGAAGGAAGTCTCCTGCTTTCCGACATTCGGGAGATATTCGCCGAAAAAGAAAGCGACCAACTCAAATCCGCTGAAATCGTAGCGCGCTTGGTTCAAATGGAACATCGCCCCTGGCCCGAGTGGCGTCGAGGCCGCCCTATCACGCCTGTGCAAGTGGCTTCGATTCTCAATCTTTATGGCATCCGGCCCGAGACCCACCGATTTGGCAGCGAAACGGCGAAGGGTTATCTGCTCCTTCAATTCTCGGATGCGTTCAATCGCTATGTGGAGGCGTAATTTCGCGCTGAACCAAGGTAATACCGAGAGTGATGTTACGCTGTTACGGCTGTTACGACCGATGTGTTGGCCACACATGATTCTGAAGCTGACGCAGGAATGCCGTGGGTCCAGCCGCGGTTCCGAGCATACTTTATTGGTCCACGACGTAAGCGTAGGCGCCATGCGTAGAGCGGGCATGGATGCCGATAACGCCAGCCTCGCCCTTCGTGCGAGAAAGGATCGCGAAATGACACAATCGAGATTTGTTTATGATCCAGCGACCGTACGACCTGTGGACGAAAAGCAAGTTCTTAACATTGTTAACATTGTGAGAGCAATGGATCCCGAATTGACGTTGACCGATGAGCAGATCAGCAGCCTCAAAATCAACATCAATGCAGCCCTGAAATGGATAACGCCTAGCTTGGATAGTAGTACGCCATTGTTTATGAATCTGGAAGGAATCCGAGAGGCGGTCAGGGGTTTGAGTGGTAAATTACGTCCCGAGAATGTCCAACTCCTCCGTCTCATTGGGGCCGCCGTACACGGTCAATTTCGTCCAAGGAGTGGTGATATTGATGTCCCTCGTGAAGTGCAGCTTGCGATTCGCGCACTTCAGATATCGATCGACGAAATTCTCCAATGGCTAAATGATGATAAAGCGTCGGATAGGGTGAAGAGGAGTCTGAAGCAAGCGGTTCCTTTGCAGACGTTTCTCGGTCACCTGCTGCCGGATCTTTTTCAAATGACATTTAGAAGGAAGTTTACCACGGGTAGCCTTGATACACCGGGTTTGAGGTTCGCCGTGGCGGTCGTCCGCGAGACCGGAATTCGGGCTGCCGAGGACGACGATTACGATGTGATCGCGGAGCAAATTAAGCAGGCAAGGCGTCGGGAAACGAGCAAATCGAAAAGGCTGTGATTCACCCTCATTTCAATTGTCAGGTGGGATATCGGGACAAGTCGATGTGTCGTGATCGAATGTTGTACCTGGCTCTCCAATCAAGCTTGTTTTTTAATAAGCGAATGCTCTTGTTCTGCAGGGTTATACATCAGGTATCCCTCTACTAAGCACACTTAGCTGATCAAAGCACACTTAGATGATCATTCCAGAATCTCAAATCAGAACCAGACTTGCATATGTGTATCAAATCCCACGAGCCGTTTAGCTTATCGATCGACAAGATTTCATTGACCTGTAACGATGCCCATCCTGATTTAGCCGAAATATCTTGTAATCAGCTTATTCAGACAGGAAATTCTGGATTCAGTGGATTACAGATTAGAACCGGGCGACGCCATCATCTTCAGTGTACTCTCCCGATCAATGGATCCAGTAGTTCACTATTGATCCAAGCCGGACCTCGCCATTCTGGAATATCCGATTACAGATTTGAGTTCAACCCATCGGTCGTTGGGCCAAATGGATTGAGCGAAATTAGATCATTCGTTGATAGCCATTTCGAAATTGGACTCCAGCATCTGTTCTTGAATGGCAAGATCACTAGAATTGATCTCGCACTCGATCTCATGGGTCTTACTCTCGAAAAGGTCATTGTGAGAGGTTTGGGTTCAAGGAAACACAGCATCTTCACTGGCCAAACCGGCGAAATCGAGACTGTCTATCTTGGCTCCGGTACCAGAAATCGGGCGGTGGCCTATGCCAAGCAATCCAAAACGGGAACTACTTTTCTGCGCTTAGAACGAAGAATGAAACCGTACATCAGGGGCCAAGAACTATGGATAATGCCGAATCCATTCACCAAGATACAGATGGTGTCCACCGATTCGTTATTGCCGCATCTTAGTGGCATCATTCCCCGGCACTTTTTTGACAGTGTGCGCATGAGGGGTCTTGGTCATGCCCTTGCGGAATTACCATCGAAACAACGCAAGGCGATCAAAGTTGCAATGGCCGATCCGAATAATTCGTTATTGCCATCGATTGAACAGGTCTGGACAAGTTGGCCAGCGTTGCTCCGTCAAAGCGGCCTTGGCGCACTTTGTTGTTTAGAGTCGGACAGCGAAGCTGCTGAATAAATCCGGGCAGCACCATCCGGTCTAACCTAGCTACGGCCTTGCCAATGGGGATTTGGCCGGACCGATTCTGACCGAAGGTCGCTTAGGCCTGCACCAAAAAGAGTCGGTAAGGCCGTGAAATTGCTTACATAGATGCCGATTGCCGGGCTTAGGAAGCCCGCTGGTTGGCCTGCCATTGGCCGGCAGGCAAAGCCCACGCTGAAATGGATTAAAACACCAATAGAACCGATGAAAACTAGGGTTGGATTAATTGGTGGGATCTTGATTGTCGCGCAGGTGAGCTCGATTGGGTGGATAGCTTCACAGGGCAGGCGGTACATTCGCCGGTGATGGATTTGGAAAACCAGTTTGCTCCGGTCGCCACGATCCTTGCAAAAACATCTCGGCTGCCCATGTGCCATCCCTAGGGGGTTATCGTTGGAGTGTTTGTCGTGGACGATATCCCTGGGTTCAGAATCATCCCGAATATTTTGACACCGCAGAAGAATTTTTTGGCAGGGATCCCGCGGCCGACTTCGGCCGGTGGAGCGCTGTCCCGCATTGGAAGGTCGATGAAGGGATAGCCCTTTCCTTCGGCTATGACCCTCGCGTTGTCGATGTCAGCTCGTTGCGCATTTATGAGGAACATCCGTTCGCGGTCGAATACGACCGGCGCGCTGATCTTGCAGCACGAGCGGTGGTGGCCGGCCAGCTATCGCCGCTCAGCTCTCCAAAGCGATACCTAAAATGGGCGCAAGGAGTCGGAATAGATTTCCCTCCCACTCTTGTGCAGGTGGTCAAGACGGCGGCGACGGCGAAGTGCGCCAAGAGCACGAGCAGCAGTCCTTCGGGTCAGAAAAAGCAGGTCAAGACCCTCAGCCGACTTGCCCTCGGGATGGCAAAAGACTTTTATAGTTTCGACCCCGCCGATCCTTGCAAGGAGACATTCGAGGAAATCGTAGCCGACTTGCTAAAGGCGAGGCTTACAGCAGACATTGAGAAGGTTAAGCGCTGCCTTCGGCCTGCAGACGACCTCTACGATAATCCTTCGGAAGTGCTGGAGACGCTTGGCAAAGTTGTCGTTGGCCTTGCAATTTGCCATTACGGCCATGATCCCAAGGCTTCTCGGAGCGACGCCACGAGCAAGATCGCAAGGGCAGTGGAAGACGCGGTGACGGTGGATACGATCCTCCACCACCTGAGGCAGGCAGCAGCGTCCTATCTTGATGGCGCCTAACCGATGCCGCCACCGCCGACATGAATGTCCACGCAAATCTTTGGATAACATTAAATGCCTAATTCGCGTTTTGATATCAGGCCCAATCTTGGACCGGGGGTAAGGGTGCGTTCGCCATTTGGTTTATGGGAAGGACTGGGCCAGAATTCACGTATGCAGGCGGCAGTTCACGAGGCCAGCCATGGGCGGATGGCGAAGGTGACGGGTGGCACGTTCAGGTTTCAGGAATCTATCCTCGGCAGCTCTGCGTCGTCCAATTTGCCGGGTCGGTTGTTCGAACGCATACAGTACAGTCTCGCTAGTTGAGCGGGAAAGCACCTGTACCGTGGACGAGGCGAGCGTATTCCGAACCGAGATGAACTTAGGGAAGCCTTGAGCTGCGGAGACTTGAGAGATCTTGGGAACCACCGTGACAAAGCTCGGGTGTTCGAAGAGATGGCTAAAACGAGCCCGGAGGCCCGAGGGAGAGCTTTTGGAGCGTCCGGGGCTGAGCTCTGTTTATCAATTTCCACAGATGCCAGAAATTTGGGATCGAGTGCTTCGAACCTCAGCGGCGCTCTGCGAGCGGCGAATATATTTTGGACCCGAAATGGACCGGCTTTGGCTTGAACCCTGAGGGGCAACGCAAGCCGATGCACCGGCTCGCGCGCAAATGTTGTGGCCCGACTGTGCGTTCCGCGGCCCCGACAACTCTTTGGACACCGGCGCAAGCGCCATAGTCTTTAGAGCAAGGAATTCTGGCCTGGATTAAAAGCATAGCGGCGCCGCCGCTACCACGGTGATCTACACCTGCAGCCGCCAGCGCCGATGGCGCCCTCTTCAGTTTTTGCCGGCGAGAAGATGTCCACTTACCTCCGTTGTGCCGCTCACTCCACAGTCGCATTCACGAGAGAGCGATGACCAGCATCTCGGGCTGCCCATATTAGTCGGCACACACATTCGGAAAGTCGATCTGGATCCTCGTCTAACCCGAATTCGGCTTGAGAAAACCGAATTCGGCCACGGGGTGGCAAGATCGTTCCTAGATAAACTCCATCGAAATTAACAGACGGAGTTACAAAAATGTCCAATCCAAGTTCGTTTTCGAGAGACCGGCTTTTGTCAGCTTGCCTTTTATCTTGGCTCTGTGGGGTCCTATTCCCCTCCGCAACTTCGCAGAGTGGACCGGGGGCACGCCGGACGGGATCGCAGTCGGTAAAGCTTGGTCTCAAGGCCTCTCCTGAGATGGATCCCCACTTGGGAACGGCATGATCAAGATGTTTGCTGTCTATAATTTATCATGAAAGGTAAGAGCTCATGTCTCTCATATTCACAAGCACCCGTCCAATTTCGTTCGATGAAATCCTCGGCAATTGGGTCGGGCGCTACGATATAAAAATCACCATCGCAGGCACGCAGGAAGCTTTCATTTATCTGTACTTTCAGGACACCGTCTTGCGTGTGATCTCTGACGAGAATGGAAATTGCATTTTCGTAGTCCCCGACAACGGAAAGATGCCCTGGCTTATCTTCGACACGTTGGGTCATCATTTCGACTGCCATGTCGAGAGGGTGGTCGACAGTCGAGGGCGTGCGGCAAGTTCATTCGTATGTGAAGAGATGATCGACCTCATAGGAGATGATCACCTTGAACCGAGTGATAAGATTCTGCGGTACGTTCGCGGTGAAAGCGTTGCCATTGAGCCGGGCACAAAGCTGATGGAGATGGCGACCATTGCTAAAGCGTCAACGAACGCCAATCCGGCGCTGCGAGAGGATTGCAACAGTGATGTCCTGTTGAACATCGTGGAGGACATCTATCGGCATCGCCACCCGCCCTTCAGGGCAACGCTAAGCGGTAAGAGTCCTACCGCCGCCAAGCTATTTGCGGATGCAATGTTGGCCTGGGCCAGCGGTGGGGATGTATGACAAATTCCCCCTATAAATCCGCCGCACGATTGATCGACGCTGACCATCTCGACTGCTCGCCAAACAAAACCTCGGGATGGGCCGAATGGCTCTGAGCTGGCAGAAAGACCGAAACAATTCACTGCGCAAGCGAGCCATTGCCGAGGAGATAGAAGATCGGCGAAGGATCGCGGCATTTGAGAGGAAAGGACGCACTGTACCCTCCAAAGCCGAGTTACGTCTCGTGGCTGAAAAGGCAGCGCAAGAACATAAATGCGAGCCTCGGGGCGAATCGGTAATCACGTGCCAATGCGGTCATGTAGCCAAGGTCAAAATCGCTTTTTCGGAGGCTCGCCAGAAAGGTTTGCCCTGCACGAAATGCGGCCTCAGGAAACGGCTCAGCGAAGACGATTTGAAGCCGCCATGGAACTAGCCGCCGCGAATTGGTCATTCTCCAAGGCAGTTAGCGATCGACCAGGAACTACGGAGCGGCGAGGTGGCGGCACAGTATTTTACTACGAGCGCGGATGGCCAACGGGGCCGTCACCCCCACAGGTTGCGAACGATGCAAGAAGATCAGTGAGCCAATGGTACCGTGGCCGAGTTTGGTCATCAGTCCATTGCCCAAGGCAATGGGTGACATTGGCTACCGGCAATCGTTAGCCGCGCAATTTTGTATTGCGTTTTCGGTTATCAAATGAAGCGAGCAAGCCCCTGTTGTCGCTAAATACCTCGAAGAGCGCAACTTTGAACGCATAACAGGGACAAAGTGAAATGCAGATAGAAAACGTTGATCGCTTCAGCGATGAGCGGCGACAAATGGCGGTAAGGTACAATTGCACGATTTGCCTCCGCCTTAATGAGGACATCGATCGTCGGATCTCACGAATCCTGGGTCTCCGGCATTCGTCAAGGTCCCGGTTTATTCGAGCGGCGATTGAAAAAGCCCTATTAGAGGAAGAGGGTCACGCGCGACTTCGCGCAGAGTATGAAAAAATAGACTGGGGCTGACCTTCAGCGATCGTTGGGATGCTGAGGATTAGGGAGCTGTGGTCTAGATCTGAATGACTGAATGAACGCAGCGTCCGCTGTAACCGGGGAGCCGGTGACAAGTCGATGCCTGGTCTCCTGACCTAGGTCAGTTGGACTATCGGTTCCTTTCGCCAATGAGAGGCAGCAAATCTTGATGGGGCAGGAACGCCAATCTTGAATGGATCACCATCAAGGGGTGAGGGTGGGGGCACCGTGCAATTGCCGGCCAAGTGGTCGTGTCTACGACCGTATCCTGGATGACCTCAGAGCCAAAAAAATGGCTGGGTTTGGACAAAAAGTACCGCGTTTTTCTCTCCGCTCAAGTTTCGGCACGCTAAATACATTGTAGTGACAGAAACACATCAGCGGAGGACCAAACTAATGTCGGCAATTGCATATCAAGAAATTCTCGAATTTGTGAGGAAGGACCTCGCGGGTCCGTCAGCGCCGCACCTTGGCCGAACCTGAGCAGGAACAAATCGCCTCCGATCTTTTGGCAATCTACATTTACATGCAGATGCTCGGAACCGTCGAGAGCCCACTCGCATTCGTGAAGTTTGTGGGGCGCACGTTTGCCGACGTGTTCCACGGTCTCGCTGCGGCTGGGGATGGATATGGAAGCCCTGAACCCAACGGCGATGAAGTTACATTCCGTGGAACAGAAATCCATTTGATCATGCCCAGCCGTCGGCTGGGTAGGTCTCGGCCTTGGTCGAAAAGTATATTTAGGGCGCTTCTCGGTCCGCGTCAGTTTGTGCTAGACTATCCGGATGTCGGACCCGCAAATCGAATTAGACGTCGCGCACAGAAACGCCTTGCGAGCCGTAGGGCTGCCCTTGTTGGACGACCGCGAGGTGGAAGCGGCTGATGTCCGCACGGATCAGGCTGCGTTTGACGCCGTCTTCGCAAGGCAACACATTCGGTTCGCCCATGAGTGGATTAATAACAACGACGGGTGGTTGGTGAACATGGGCCGCGTAGCGTTGGCCCGTCGGAGAGTTGAGCAGAGGAATGGTTGAGAGGGGAGTATTCCGATGTCGTCGCTGCACCTATCCAAACCGGCGACATAGATACTCGCTCCTGACACTCTGTATTCCGGACCAAGTTTTGATCCCTTAGAGTAGATCTATCAATTGGCCACTTTTGTCGACCGCTCGTACCCGGCGGTCTGGGTAGCGAGATTGCACCGACCGCATCTCGAAACCGATCCGCTGCAAATTATTCACAACGCTTGAAACGGTGGGCCCAGCCCACCGTAGTCCCGTATTTGAATCTCTTCGTAATCCATCGCTTCCGCTCCTTTTCCGAGTTCATGTTGCCTCGGCTCTCGAAGTGACCGTCGTGCGTCTAAATTTGACCGGATGGATGGTTTGTACGCGCGCAGCCCAAGGCCAAGTGTCTTGGAGGTGGCGAGGGTCAGTTGCGGGAACAGTTTAACCCAATTTTACAGCAGACCTGCGCCGGCATGATTGGTGAATAAGTCAGCGTCCCGCACATGACCCCGGAGGCTGTCGGCTGACTTGTGCCTCGATACATCCATCATTTTGAAGATAGTTGCGCCATTTGCGGCGGCAGAAGTCAGAAATCCTGACCTCAGCGAGTGTGCTGAGTACAGCTTGGCATCCAGCCCTATCTGGGCGGCATGAGCCTTAACGATATCGCTAACCGAGCGATCACTCAGTTGGGTTTTGGAAATCTTGCCCGCCTT
>CAVWMY010000015.1:0-392045 GCA_963756215.1 uncultured Alphaproteobacteria bacterium
TCGTTTCTCCATTTCGAGAAACTATTGTTGCTCGTTCGGGCAATTATCCGTCTTTGTGTTCGCGGCGCGCGATGCTTCTTCGCGCTGTCCTGTTCACCGTCGTGACAATGCAAGGATCTTCTCGGCTTGCTTTACGTTGGCGTAGTCCACCATCATCCCTTCGAAGTTTACCGCCCCACGGCCTTGGGTCTCCGCGGCGCGAAACGCCACGATCAGCCGTTGTGCTCTATCTAGTTCCTCAGAAGTGGGAGAAAAAGCGATGTTAATCGCCGAGACCTGCCGCGGATGGATCGCGACCTTGCCGTTGAACCCATACAGCCTTGCAAGTCTCGACTCCGTTTCCAGCGCCTGGGTACTTTCTAGATTCATGAAGGCTCCATCCATCAACCAGACCGCGCCGGCTGCCCGAGCGTCGCAGACAAATTTTCCGCGGCTATAGGCCAACGCCTGACCTTCCGGGGACCAGCGCCCACCGATGTCGACGATAAGGTCTCCCTCTTCCGCCGTTGCCAATACCGCTCCGCGTGCCCGGGGAGTGCCTTGAAGAGCGTCATACAGTACGCGCAGCCCTGCCGCGCTTTCAATTCCGAGCATGATGCTAATTGCGTCTGTCGGAAGGGCGTGAGTCTGTTCGAATGTTGCTAGGCGCCGGTCGATTTCCTTAACGTCTTCGATGGAATTCACTTTCGACAGCAAAACGATCTGCGATGTGTGGGGCGCCAAGGCTGCGACATCTGCATCAATCATTTCGAGCGCCGGATGATTGATGCGGACCGCTGTCAGGCGATCGACGCGCTCACGCAATGCCGTAGCAACCGCCATCCGCGCCTGATCCTTGGCATGGACAGGAACAGAATCCTCGAGATCCAGTATGATCGCATCGGGTTTGGCGGCTTCCGCTTTAGGCAAGAACTCTGGCCGGCTGCCCGGAACAAACAAAAGACTGCGCAAGATCGGTAAGGAATTCATATTCGCTCCGTTGAGGGTCCGGCGTTATGCATTCGAAATTCAAATGACGGGTATTCAAGTCGAGAATGCCTACGATTGAGTTCGTGTCCTTTAGTCTGGCCAAAAGTCGAACTTATACTTGGTGATGGAGGGCGGGAAATGGCGACAGTAGGGGCAGCGAACCATGCCGATCGTTTTGTGTCGGAAACGGCTGACGCGGCATTCCTAAGTCTGCCACTTCGTTCTCTCGCCGACATCGAGTCAATCGAACGTACTCCCTTGAGCGAAAGGCTAGCGATCGCGAATTTCTGCCAACGAATAGACCTTGCGATCGCCGCGCGCAATCCTGGAGAGACCGCTGTTTACTTCGTCGCCGACGGTGACGTGAGCATGCCTGCCGAAGAGGTCTCATTCTCCGAGCTTCGCCGCAATATCGACCGTACGGCGGCTTTGTTACGCGCCAAGGGGATCGAGCGGGACGACGTTGTTGCGGTCCTGATGCCGGCCGCTCCGGCGATTTATTGGTCTTTGCTCGGCGCCATGTCGGCAGGCATCGTTTTTCCGATCAACTGGATGATGGAGTCAGAACAAATCCTTCATCTGCTCAAGGAATCCAATGCCAAGGCCATCATCGCGCTTGGACCCACGCCTGAATTCAAGATCTGGGAATCGGTCACATCAATCGCTCCCCGGCTTCCGAGAGATATGCCGATCTGGTCGGTCTCGGTTTCCGGTGGATCAATCCTGCCGGAGTCGGACTTGGGTATCGCGATTTCATCGCAGCCGGACAATTGGCGTGCAGATACGATCGTAGGCGAAGATATCGCTGCCTATGTTCATTCCGGCGGCACCACAGGTGCGCCAAAGATTGTGAAACTGTCTCACTTCGGGATGTCATACCGACATTGGACCATGCAGACTGCGATGAAGCTTACGATTGGCGAAGTCGCGATCCATGATACGCCGATGTTCCATGTTGGGGGCCTGATTGGGCGCATCCTCGCCGCGCTCGCGTCGGGAGCGAGCATGCTTATTCCGAGCATGATGGGTGCGCGCGACCGTCGGTACATCTCCAACTACTGGAAGTTCGTCGAGAAATATAAAATCTCGCGGCTCTCGGCCGTACCGACAACCCTGGCGGTGTTATGTAAAGCGCCCCCGACCGGTGAAGACCTCTCATCTCTAAAGGAATATTTCGCCACGGGATCGACGGCGCTGCCCCTTTCCGTGCGGGACCAATTCCAGCGGGTTTCCGGCGTACGCGTCCTAAACACCTACGGCATGACGGAGAATACTTCGGCAATTGCCATAGACGCGCGCGACGGCGTGCCAAAGGAGGGAAGTTCGGGTATTCGCATGCCCTATACGAAAGTCCGATCCGCCATCATGGATAGTGGCGGAAACACGGTCCGGGTTTGCAGTCCGGATGAAATTGGCATGTTGCAGGTCAGTGGACCCGGCGTTACGCCGGGCTATGTCAATTCCAGCCACGCACGCGGGGCTTGGACCGAGGACGGATGGATCATATCCGGCGACCTCGGTCGCATCGACGCCGACGGTTATATTTTCGTGACCGGCCGCGCCAAGGATGTCATTATCCGTGGTGGCCACAATATCGATCCGACATTGATCGAGGAGCCGCTATCGCAGTCGCCGGATGTGTTGCTAACGGCGGCGGTCGGAAAGCCCGACGCACACGCAGGTGAGCTTCCCGTTGCCTACGTCCAACTGGTACCCGGATCGCGCGCAACGCCGCAAGATCTCGTGGAGTTTCTAATAGGGCGAATTGGCGAACGCGCGGCGTTCCCCAAGGACATTTTTATCGTCGACAAGCTTCCACTGACTGATGTCGGCAAGCCCATGAAGAATACCCTTCGGCAGGATGCTGCAGAGCGGGTATTTCGAGCGGTTTTGGCCGAGGCCACGGGGTTGACGACGACAGATGGCAAGTTGTCGGTTCGCGTGCACCCACATCCGACGGCGGGAACGATTGCGACCATCTCCATTAGGTGTCCTGTTGAAAAGCGGAACGAGTTCGAGGCAACTGTGAAAGACGCGATGGGTCAGTTTTCGATCGCTCACAACCTCGAATGGGCCGGCGAGCCCGCGACGGTGCGCGCCTAGTCTAGACATCAGGAGGCCTGAATGCTCCCCTGACAACTAAACGGAACTCTTTGTCGGCTTGTCCAGCGAAATTCCCGATCCGGTCGGAAGGACATCGGCGCCCGTACGCAACAGTTCGCTTCGAAGGTACTCGAGAAAGATCTTCACGCGTGCCGGCCGGAAGCGAGCCTGCAGATAGGCTACTGACAAGGTCACGGCAGGAGGGTGCCAGGATGGGCAAAGCTCAATGATTGCCCCGGAATCGAGGTCGGCCTGTACCGCCCAATAGGGAAGAATGCCGTATCCCACACCTTCTCTAACGGCAACGAGTGCCGCGTAGATATTATCTGTCGTAAAAGACGGTCTAAGCAGCAACGTCATGGTTTGCCGGTCGGTGGTTTCTAGAGGGATTTCACGCGAGACGTAGGTGACAAGCTGCACTGCACTATACGGTTCAAGTTCGATCGGGTGTTGAACGCGAGCGTGGCCTGCGTGCGCAACGATCGTGCGTTCGGCTCGCCAGAGGTCGCGCACGATCAATGACTGATCGCGGATCGGCCCTGCTCGAATCCACAGGTCGTATCCTCCTGCCGCAAGGTCGCCCGGCTCGTCGATCAGGCGCCAATCGATCGAAACGGCCGGCTGCTGGCGCAGAAAGCGAGCAGCGATCTCGGCCAAAATGGTCTGACCAGTCGCAACCGGGGCCGCGACCCGAATAGGTCCACGAAGTTCATCGCGTCTGAGGCGTACGGCCTCGGCCGCCGCGTCCCAATCTGCCAGTATGTCAGTCGCTGCGGACAAGAACTGCACGCCAGCATCGGTGAGAACGAATTCCGCGCTTGAGCGCTGAACGAGTTGGACGCCGAGCATCGTCTCGAGCTGCTTTAGCTGTCGGCTGGTGGACGGTTGCGAGAGGCCGAGAAGGCGTCCAGCGGCCGACAAAGAGCGTGCTTCGGCAATGCGCACGAATAGGCGCATCAGTTCAAATCGGTCGCCGTTTGTTCCCATTTCCGAACCGATGCATCGTGTTGCAGAACCTCCGCGGTCCTTTGCATCGCAGCAACTGTATAGAATCAGCCATGCAACGCGTCTCGCAAGGCGGGAGATCCATTCGTAGAGCAAATGCAGCCAATTCGCCACCGGTATCTAGCGGCCGACCGCGCGATCATCCATCCTGTTCGGCATCAGTGCGCAAACTGTGCAGATTGAGTGAGACCGGAAATAGCGCACAGTCCATGGGAGAGGGAATGTCGAGCGCAGCACGCGACGTGATCATGGTAGGGCGCTATCGAACTCGATCCGGTCGCCGAGTTCGAGGGACCTCGAATGCCGCCGCCGGCGATGTTCACGACAACCGATCCTCAATATTTGGCGAAGCTGCTGGAGCGCACACCAGCCGGAAGCTACGACAAGGTCGCCAATCAGTTGTATACCAGCGTGCACACGTGGCTGGTGAGGGACGATGCTGGCCTGGTTTTGCTGATCGACACCTGCTTCGGCAATCTCAAGAACCGGCTGCCGACCCATCCGTTCTTTCACATGCAGCAAAACGATTGGTTGTCCAAGCTGGCAGCGCTCGGCGTCAAGCCGGATGATGTGACTCACGTCATCAATACTCATCTGCACCTCGATCATGTAGGCTGGAACACCCATCTCGTGAACGGCGTGTGGAAACCGACTTTTACGCGTGCCCGCCATATCATGCCCCGCCTTGAGGCCGATCTCGCCAAGGCCGGCAAGCTTAAGCCCATGGAGGCTAACGATCGCTCCATTGTCGACAGCGTCTTTCCAATTATGGACGCTGGCTTGGCCGACTTCGTTGAGCCCGGCTTTCAGTTCGCGTCCGATATCCGATTGATACCGTGTTACGGCCATTCTCCCGGGATGTTGCTCGTTGAAATCTCAGGTGGATCGAAAGGTTTAATCGCTGGCGGCGATCCGCTGCATCACCCACTGCAGGTGCTCGATCCCGCAGTGAACACCGGCTTTTGCGAAAAACCGGACGAGGCCGCCGCGTCCCGGCACGATTTCCTCGCCCGTTGCGCGGACGAAGGTTGGTCAATAGCGCCGACCCACTTTTTCGCACCTCGAGTTACAAGAGTGCGACGCGTCGGTGACGGGTTCGACCTGATGCACTGATCTATCTAGGCGGCAAACAGACGTCAGCTTAAAATATAGGCGCGGCACTAGACCGGGCGGAGCAGGAGGAAAGAAATGGACACGCGTGTGCTTTCGTTTCGTGCCGCTCTTGACGCACGTCCGGTATCGAAGTTCCAGGTTCGACTAGTTGTGTTCGCGGTCGTGCTTCTCGTCATGGACGGTTACGATACCCAGGCGATTGGCTACGTGGCTCCCGTGTTAAGCAGTCTCTGGCATATCGATCGCGGCGCATTCGGACCCATTTTCGGCGCAGGCCTCATCGGCCTTACCCTGGGAACACTCGTTTTTGCTCCAATTTCGGACAGGATTGGTTGTCGCCCGGTCCTGATCGGCTGCACTGTAATGTATGGCGTGCTTACACTGGCAACGGCTCTTGCAAACTCCTGGGGTATGCTCTTAGTTCTTCGCTTTTTAACAGGGCTTGGTCTTGGCGGTGCGATGCCTAGTACGATTGCTCTCGTTTCCGACTACTCTCCGACCCGACATCGCAATCTAATGGTTACGATGGCCGTTTGCGGCTTTGCCCTCGGTGGCGCCGTCGGTGGTTTCGTGGCTGCAGCTACGATCCATAAATTTGGCTGGCAATGCGTCTTTATACTAGGCGGAATTGTTCCGTTGATTGCGCTGCCATTTCTCATTGGTTGGCTTCCAGAATCCTTTCCAAGGCTTCTAGGAGATTCGGCGCCGCGTGCGAGGTTGGCCAAGCTCGTAGCTGAAATCGCCCCCGGGTGGGAAGTACCCGAGCCCGCGGTGTCTGTAGTCGAAGCATCCGAACAAAGATTTCCCGTCGCTGCCCTTTTTAACAAGGGCTATGCGATACAAACGTTTCTGATCTGGACGATATTTTTCTGCAACCTGCTTCTGCTTTATTTCTTCGTAAATTGGATTCCGTCGGTCGCGACCAGTTCTGGTCAATCGCTCCAGGTTGCAAACCTCACTGCCGCTCTCTTCCAACTTGTCGGCATAATCGGAGCGCTGATCCTTGCATTCATCTGCGACCGATCTCGACGGCCGCAGGTAGTCCTCGCCGGCGCATATTTGGGTGCAGCGCTGTCTTGCTATCTATTCGGATCTGCGGCTGGATCGAGCGTTGGCCTGTTGATTGCCAGTGCCGCCGTCGCCGGGTTTTGCATCGTGGGTGCGCAGGGCGTCGTCAATGCCTTTGCTGGAAATTATTATCCGGCTGCGATCCGTGCCACGGGTGTCGGCTGGGCGCTCGGTATTGGGCGGCTTGGGTCGATCTTAGGTCCGGTGATCGCGGGCATTCTGATTAGTCTCAACGTGACGACCCAAACGTTGTTCGCGCTGTTCGCTATCCCAGCGGTCTTGGCTGCAATCTCCGCCGCTATCGTGAAAAAATCGCCTGATCAAGCGCTGTCGGATACCTTGCCCGCCGTATCCCAACTGCCGCAGGCCGCACCGGCGACCTAGGGTGCCCCGGGCAGACGAGCTTTGTGGTATCAAAGCAGGGAAAGCCCGCACCTTGCGTGCGTTCTGCTCACGTTGCGTGGGGCATCATTTTTTCAAGTCGTCGTTGGAAAAGAACTCATCACATATTTGCGCCAGTTGGTAAACTCAGCAATTTGACGGTTTTGCCGTGGCTTGACGGCGCCGTATCGGCATCGCACGACCACGGCGCCGGCG
The DNA here is from genome assembly GCA_963756215.1 of uncultured Alphaproteobacteria bacterium. Classification (GTDB taxonomy): domain Bacteria; phylum Pseudomonadota; class Alphaproteobacteria; order Rhizobiales; family Xanthobacteraceae; genus Bradyrhizobium. The sequence goes on from CAVWMY010000015.1 coordinate 6,856, forward strand.
TTAGCCACAAAGGAATCGTTCGATTGCTACAGCAAATTAGTCACTGTTCCATCTGAGTAGAGTTGTTTCCAGAGAACGAAACTTCCTTTCATCTGCGCCGACGATCACCAATGGGATCAGTGCCCGGAAGGAATTGATCATCGGGTCGGCAAATGTGCACGTCGGCCGATGCCGAACAAGCAGGGAGCCGATTGGAGCCGCGACCGAGATAACCATGGTGACACCCAGGAAAGCGCCACTCAATGCTTCCGAGAATTTGGCGGATCAGAGCACGGCAATATCTAGCGGCCCCGAACTCTCATCACCCACACCACGGCATCGGCACCCCCCACAGCTATCCAGCGCGGTCGGCAGAGTGGTTGGCGAGAGAGTTCTACGGCGCCGGGAAAAAGCTCCTGCGCCTCGTCGGGGAACACCGGGAACGGTGGACCGCTTCTGCGTGCGGGGTCATACTCGATCGTGACAAGCAGCAGCACGCCGCCGGGCTGCAGCCGGCACCTCAGGTGCTGGGAGTAGCGGAGTCGGTCCTGGCGGGGCAACGCCACTAGACCACCACGGTCCAGGGCCGCGCTGTATGTGCTGTCAAGGTCGAAGAAGTCGCCTTGCAAAATCGTGACGCCGCCGCCGTTCCAACGCACAAAGGGACCCGCGCCCTCGCGGTGAGGGACGATTTGGTGTTGGGTGAAAAAGGCCTCGCAGGCGATAGGCGAGATTTCGACGCCGACGACGTTGAGTCCGTGCTCAGCCAGCCACGCCATGTCGGGCGATTTTCCCGACATTGGCACCAAAACCTCACTCCCTGGTGGCACTTCGAGTCTCGGCCAATGCGCATCGAGCAGGCGCCCGCGTTCCCCTGAGGTGAATGCCCCTCCGCCATTCGCCCAAATGGTGTGCCAGAACTCAACGCCGTAATTCGAATTCGGAATGCGATTTCCTCCACGACGCACCAACACGTTCAGGTTAGCATATAACGAGGGTTCGGTCAGTCGGCCAGGTGACAACCCAAGGAGGCCCGATGAGCGTGAGTATCACTCTAACCGACTCGCACATGCCGCCGTCGGAACAGTTCCTGGAATTTCTTGACTCTTGGCTTACCGGCGTCGAATTCGACGGGAGCAACTGGGCCACATACGGCAAGGAACGGCCTGAACGATTTGGCCGCCGGTTGTCACCCAGCAGGTCGCAAGAAATATGGCAGCGCGTTGCTGACAGTAGTGCCGGCATGAGTTATCTCGGCCGGGCGTATGAACTGTTCGCGGCACTCTTGATAGGCGACGTCGATGCGATCCGAGCCGTGCAACAACGATTTCGCTTCGTACTCGTTGTTGGCGCGCCTCGCAGCGGGGGCAAGTACCTGACTAAACAGTTATTTCGCGCGCTCGGACATGAACCGAGCCGCGTGCCAGCCGTAATCGCGCACGACGGGTTCCCGGAGGCGGCGCCGTGGCGATTCGACCGATACGGCACCACCTGGGTCGAAAGTTTGCACACGATGGCGGAATATCTCGCTATGGTGGAATTGTTCTTTGCTGAGGCCGACCAGCACAAAGGTCACATCGTCGTTCCGAAGAAGGCGACTAAAGCCGCGTATGCGCCCGGCCTTTTCCAATCCGTTCTCGGTGCAGGCGCAGAAGGCGTCATTACGGTCCGGCATCCCGTCCCGTCGTGCATCTCGACGTTTGAGTCGGGGGGTGGCCTACCGGCCGACTGCCGATTCGTGCCGCGCGGAAATATCGAACGGTTGTGGTCCCGGGACTTGATCAGCGCAGGGTTCAGCGTCAGCGAGCTGGCCAACATGGACTATTTCGACGCGTACTTGCGCTATTGGGAAGATTATCACGTGCGACTAGCGATGAGCGGGTCCAACATCACCCGCCACTATCGCATTGTGGCCTACGGCGCGGAGCGATTCATGCGCGAGGCACGACACAACGCTGATCGCTTCGGATCCTTGTCCCCAGACGTCGAGGAGTTCAGCGTTCACGATCAAGGCAGCCGTCATCCCGAGTGGATAGCGCGGTCTGAATCGGCGTTGCGGCGCGTCGGTGACCAATGGGCACGGGTTGGTATGGTGTTTCCGCTCGACCAAGTTGCCGAGTGCTGGTGATGACCGTCCCGACCGTACCGTTCCGATGGTCAAGGCGCGACACGCAAAACGCGGTGCTGGACGAGGGTCGCGACCAGGCCGACCTTTTCCTCGTCGTCGAGAACACCCGGCAGTTCGCGAACGTAGAAAGATCCCGTGCAAGCAATGAACTCCAACGCGTCCCGCGCGATGTCGTTGACCACAACGTCGATCTTGCCTTCCGGGCCTTCTAAACACGACATGTCTCCCTCGACCGACACGCGCGAGCGGCCCGCGTTGTCATTGATCACGCGACGCGATAACGAAACCGATCGATCGTCCAACCAGGCGTCGGCCAACGGCTCGCCAAAGAAGGATTCGTAGCGAGCTCGGAAACCCTCGAACGTCGACGGCTTCAGATCCAGGCGTCCCGGTAACTCAGGTGCGTTACTAGGGTTGTGATGCAGATACTCCCCGAAATACCGGTGGCAAAAGTCGACGTACTGGCGCGTGAACAGCACAAACTGATGCCAGATCTCGTCGACGCGCGCAGAGTACATACCCCACGATACGTCAGTATCCGAGTGCGATAGTATCAGGAACTTCTTCGCCTCCGCGAACAGTGCCTCGCCTTCCTCGGCCGTATCGACGATACGATCTTTGACAAGCTTTTCGATCAAGTAAGGTGCTTCAAAACGCAGGACCGGCTCGTAAATCGCCGGCCGTTCTGCCGGTGCAACGAGCGTTACTTCCAAGTCACTCACGGGCCGACTATGACCGAGCGCGCGGCCGTCACCTGGTTACAGCTCGATGTGCAGCTTGGGTGCGTTTCGCAACTCGAACAGGTACAGGATGCGCAAGTACTCATCACCCGCGGTCGTAATTGGATATTCAGCCGCCCCCTCCGTACTTCAACGAGACGACCCGCCACTGTTTCACCCACGTTGGCAACCAACCCATCCAGGGTACCGGCTTGGCGCGTGCGGCGCGCCGCTACGGTATTGATTGTGTCACCTCGACATATGACTTCTGCGTCGGGCTTGACCCAAATCACAGTCCCGCCGTGCGGCAACAGGGTTTCCGGTGCAGCGGCGGTCGCGACGATGTCGCTTTTATTGATTTCAATACTGAAACTCAGGTCGCCCAGTGACGGGTAGAGTCTCACGCGCCCGCTGTCTTTATCCGGCCCGACATACCCTCGAAATGCCCGTACATTCGCGCCAACTTCAAGAAGCTGACTGAGTAGGGGATGGGCGCCCAGATGTTCATTGCCGGGTTGCTGAACAGTCATTTCGCAATCCTCCCACTCGCCGCGAATGTGCTTCCGGAGACTAAGGACGACGTCGCAAAAACATATACACTAAAATGGGCCGATGATAAATAAATTTAAACTTGATGTCGTTCAACGAGCCCAAAAATCGGACTGCTCAGAGCTTCCGGAATTTAACACCCGTCCTCAGGATGCCGATTCTACTGGGTGCGGCGCACCGTACCGCAGTGTGACGCGAACGAACTAAACCGAGGTCCAGGAAGGATAGTTGCGTCCATATGAAACGTAAAATTCTCATCATGGGTCTTCCAGGTGCAGGCAAGACAGCTCTTGCGACGATACTTGCCCCGTTGCTCAACGCAGTCGTCTTTAATGCCGACGCCGTTCGCGCCAATCTCTCACGCGATCTGGGATTCAGTCACGGAGACCGCGTTGAGCACGCCCGCCGTATGGGTTGGATGTGTGACCGTGTTGCAGAGACCGGTGGAACGGTCATCGCAGACTTCGTTTGCCCGACGCCTGATACGCGCGCGGCTTTCGGCGATGCCTTCGTCATCTGGATGGACAGAATCCAGATTGGTCGCTTTGAGGACACTAACCGCATGTTTGTCTCTCCAGCACGTTTCGATTTGCGCGTAACTTTGAAGGGAACGCCGCAATACTGGGCTGAACAGGCGCTGATGCAGCTTCGACCGGCGTTTGATCCGCAGAAGCCCACGGCACTATTTATCGGCCGCTATCAGCCGTTTCATTACGGTCACCAGAGCTTAATTGAAGAGGGATTGAGAAGGGTTGGACAAGTTTGCGTTGCCGTGCGTGACACGCACGGGACTGATTCAAAAAATCTCTTGCCATTCTTTGCGGTAAAGCAGCGTATCGAGGTAGCGCTGTCGGCTTATACGGGCCGCTTCGTCGTGGTCACAATTCCGAATATAACCAACGTGTTTTACGGCCGGGAGGTTGGCTACAGTGTTGAACGAATTGTTCTCGACGAAGCGACCGAGGCGATATCAGCTACTAAGATCCGTCTGTTATCCGAGCCCCCCGTCGATCCCGAATGTTATAGCTGAGCGGCAAGTTTTATTTGGCCGATACCTTTGGCCTCACAAGAAGCGACCCGCGCGTCCATTCGCTTGTCCCTCGTATCAGGAAACGCAAAGTCGAGTGTTGCCACCGACCACGACGTCTCGATCAGCGTCTGCACCTCGGCAAAGGAGTCGACGCCAGCCCCGCGATTGGATTGCTGTCTCCTCTAAGTCTCTCGAGAGGCCTCTGGAGCAGGCACCCCTCTAGTGCGGCCACGCTCTGCCGTCAACATCGAACGTTACATCTTCAATCGTCGAGTTACGTTCTTGCAGAGCTTTCAGAGCAATTAGTCGTGGACCGACACGCATCAAGCTCGGGCGAACGCCATGCTATTCAGCTCGGCTCGTACGATTGAAAACAGAGGCCTGAAGACCCATACTGGCGATATTCCATTACGCGTCATCGGCGAATTCCATCGCGTCAAAAAATGTCTTGGTTTCAGAAATGCCTGGCCGCCAGCAGCCCAAGGAACACCGTGCCCGACACTGCGGATACGGCGATCGTATTGAAGAGCTTTTGCGTGACCACCGATAGCGTCGCAGTCGCATGAACGGGCGGCGGGCTCGCCTTTGATGTCTTTGCCCGCATCATCCTTGCGCTTTGCCTTTTGGGGCGTCGTCTTTGCAGCCCATTGCAGTCCCCGGAGATGGCGGGTCAGGCCTTGTTGCAGCCTGACCCTGACGCTTTCCCTGTCGGAGTTTTGTCTCCCGATCTGCAGCGACCATGGCATAGTCTCGGACGCGAAAGTTTAAGCGGCCTGGTAAATCAAAGCTGACCGAATTTGATGGTTTATGAATTGAGCACGTTGCCGCGGGATTGCGCCGGCTCATCTGCCCGCTAAATTCGGACCGAGAATCGATCGAGCGCCGTGAGGGGCTGCGCCAACAGGTCAACATCTCGAAGATAGATGAACTTCCTCAGAAACGCGATCTCGCCGTCGCGCTTTTCTTCGTCGATATCGACATACCAGGCCTTGGGGCGTCCCTCATTGCCAGGGCTCCAGCGATAGCCGCGTTTTTTGAGCTGGCCTTTGAGGTCGAATGGGGCTTGTTCGGCCCAAATCCGAATGGTCTTTCGGCGGGCGTTCTCAAGCAACAATGCCAACGCGGTGCGATCGACGTCCGGAATGGTGTGCGCCAGAATTTCCAACAGCGCGTGGCAGTCGTCAACGGCACGGTGTGAGGTGTGAAACATCCCGATGCTGCTCAGCAAATAGCCAAGCCGCGATCCCTCAAATCCGTGGGCGCCATTCGATCTGGTTCACCGAGCAGGCCCGCGGCTTGACCGCAAAGACCGGCCAGTACCGTTCGGCAAATTTGCGGTCAAAGGCCGCATTATGGGCGATGATAACAGCTGCATCGGACACGAAAGCGGTGACGGCATCGCCATCGATTTTATGACCCGCGGCGATTTCGTTGGTGATGCCGTGCAGCTTGATCGCGTCTTCGGGAATCACCTGGCGCGGCTCGTTGAAAGAACTAAACGTGTCGAGCACTGCCGCGACGCGGCCGTCCGAATGATAGGAGAACTTGACCATGCCAAGTTCAACCACCTCATCGGCAGCGGTATCTAATCCGGTGGTTTCCACGTCGAACAAAATTCCGACTTTGGTGAGTTCTGTCGGCGTCGAGAAATGCCGTCGAAACGGCAATCGTCGCAGCACCCGATACGCTCCGGATTGTTCGAGCGTTTGAGCCATTGCCACGAGGTCAGGGTTGCTGGCGGTCATAACGCTGCTCGAGCGAATTTTTGGCGTGATTGGGGGCAGCAACGTCCTTGGCGGGACCTGCCTGCACTTTAGGGGCTATATTATGGGACCAAAAACTCCAAAAAACCCGCCGATTCAGGGGGATCCACGCCGCCACCCTTGAGTTATCCCCAGATCTGGAGTATATACTCCACATTTGGAGTTGGATATGACCGTCACCGAAAAGGTCTTTACCTCCGCCGAGCCGATTGCCCTGGATCGACGCTCTGACCCCGAGGTCCGCAAGCGGATGTCCGGGCCGGCCATGCGGACCTTCTTCAATCTTGCCGAGCGATGGGAGTTGTCCGTCGAAGAGCGACGGGCGCTGCTGGGTTGGCCGAGCTCCTCGACCTATCATAACTACCGCAACGGCAATGTCGGAACGTTGTCCTATGATGTCCTCACCCGAATCTCGCTCTTGATAGGCATGTTCAAGGCGCTTCATATTCTCTATCCCGATTTCGCCGACCGCTGGATGAGGCTGCCGAATTCCAATCCGATGTTTGGCGGTCGTCCGCCGGTCGAGTGGATGACGACAGACGGCGGGATGGACGGTCTTTATCGGGTTCGGCGGCTCCTTGACGCGCGACGAGGTGGCTGGAATTGAGCCCACCGATCACCGCCGCGCGTCTAAAAGATACGCATCGCCTCATCCCAAGCCGCTATCCGCCAACCGGGATTCTCGATCTCATCGCCTCGCCCGAAGATTTCGAGGCGGTTGCGGAGCTCGAAGGCTGGACCAACGATCGAATATCGGCGGAGCTCGGCGTGCTCAGTATTCTTCCGGCAGGGGAATGGGTGCTAGGACGCGCCAATGCGACTGCGATCATGGCGGCGTATTGTCATCCGAACGAGGCCGGCGGCCGGTTCACCAGCGCAGAACGCGGTGCCTGGTACGCGGCTCTCTCGCTTGAGACCGCGATCAAGGAGACGGTATTTCACAGGACCAAGGAGATCGCCGAAAGCGGCATCCTAGAAACCACGGTTCAAATGCGTCAGTACCTCGCGGATTTCGAAACCGACTTCCACGACGTTCGAACAAGTCCGGAGTTCAACGCTTGTCATGACCCCAACAGTTACGCCGCAGGCCAGCAACTCGGCGCCACGCTTTTAGCGAGTGGTTCGAACGGTCTGTGGTACCGCAGTGTCCGCAATCCAGGGAATGACTGTATCGTTTGTTTCCGGCCCGCCCTCGTTAATCATGTCCGAACGGGCGCGCACTTCGAATACAGATGGGAGGGCCACCCAGATCCCAAAGTGACGCAAATAAGCGCTGAGTGATTTTGACTGAACCTTACCGCAGGTGTCAGCGTGCGTCGGTCGTCCTGTCGGCAGCGAGCGCCTCAAGATTGTTGCCACCGATCAAAATCCTTTGAGTATCCCGCGAACGGACTTTAGCCGGTGTTTCCAGCGCTTTGTGTGCGGTCGCCGTGATTTTTTGGAAGCAAATTTCCTGCGCGTGCATCTAAGCTAAAAATGCAACTTGGAGTATTGCGCATAACCCGAGCACCGTATGCTGGGATGACTTTTACGTTCGGGCGAAAGGTCTTCCTGTCGTCAATACCGCGTTAGAAATAGTCTGTATTAGCAAAGGCGGTTTGGAGGCTTGCGGCTCGTCTTACAAACTGCCGATTATAATGCCGACTGCCCTCAAGCAACCGGTTGCGCGGAATAGCAGATCGTCTTAAAAAGGAGTTACAACCTCGGCGTTAAGGGCACGGATCAACCTATTGCAAGGGATCAATCATGCTCCTTGGGTCTCTACCGCCCGTTAAGACCGAGCAAGATCATTCCAGCGAGCGCCGCGCGCTTTTAGATCGGTTATCGGACGTTAACAGAAAAGCCTTTCCGGGTGTCGAAGTTTTAATCTATGAGGCCAACCCTTCGTTCAACGCCCAGGCCCTCAGGGTTAAGGGCAAACGGAACGTGACGTTGTTCGGTGGCCTTGCTTTTAACAGGCGTCTAGGAAAGGATGGACTTCTATTCGCAATCTTGCATGAGATCGGTCATCACCTCGCGCCCGGGCCGCGGATCACGCGAACGAACACTCTTAGCTGTGATTGTGCTGCGGATCGCTGGGCAATAGGTGAGGGTCGAGACGTCGTTTTATCCCATGGACTGACTTTAGATATAAAATCGGCACTGAACGAAATCGAAGCGGCAATGTGTGAACTCGGTGGAGCGTCCAATCTGACGGCCGAGCGTTGGTGCTTCGACTGGGCCCGTCGAAAGATTACTCTGACTTCACCTTCTCTGAATCCGCTATCGCGATGTGAGTATCGGATTCGTCTAGACAACGATCTGGGAGGAAGCAATGGGAGGTCTGATTCCGAGTCACGGTGACTTGAATGTCATCAACAAGCTCGACACCCGGTTCTCTGGTCAGCCTTTGGCACGGTTGCGAGCTTTTATTAACAACCACGATCCTAACTTCTTTCATGCTCCAAGGCACCTTCGTCGTATATCCTATAGGTTGAAAATCTGGCCCGATGGGCTGAAGGGGCGTTGGTTTTATCTTCTGGCACGCCTGCTCCATAATACGGCGCAGAATGGAACGACGGTTGCAGTAGTTATTCGAGACGCTCTCCGTCATTTTGTTGCAGATCCGAATTGCACTCAGGTCAGTTTTCAAGTGCAACATGATGCGCAAGGGACTTTGTCAGCGGGAATAGATTACCGGGCCGACATCAATCCCGACCCGTCAGCCCTTCCCGCACATGCCTACGCCGCTACAGTCACTCTCGTCTGTCGCGTTGAAATTCCGCAAGGGGTGAATGAGCCCGACCCCGGTCCGGACGGAGGGGAGAGCGGCGGCGATCAGCCAAACATTTAGACAGGTCTGTCGCCTACTCAGTCCGGCCGGATGGGGAATACTTAAACAGTCTTCCGAGAGCCCTAGGTTCAACTTTCGGACCTAGTAGGCCCGGTGACGAAGTCTGTTCTTGGGTCAAGGCGGACATCCCCGTTGCATCGAACTTCTGCGTTCGAGCCGAAGCCGGCTTCGCGCGTGATAGACCTGCTGCATCCATTGACCCTCTTTGTGGGGCGGAGTGCTGCATGGATCGTGCGTGCTTGGACACAGTGAACAGGGGCAGCTAAACCAGGGCTTAGTCCTCTACACTAACGCACGACCGTTCCCTTTGACCTAGGTCGGCATACCTTCGACGTCGCCGCTGAATGCACAGGTTCGGAAGACGGGCCAACTAAGAAGCTCAGATGGTTCGTGCGCACTTCCGCACCGGCACTCCACCGCGTGCTAACGCATTCTTTGCTAAACTGCTAGGAGTTGAGTGGCACTCCCTAAAACAGTGAAGTCCGTTCTCTACGCGGCGAGCAAGGTCTTTCCAGAATGGGTTACGGATCCAAACTTGGATGCTTGAGGAGCTGCGCTATAGGTTTTGGCCTGGAAGTTTCAGGTCCATTGCAATGCGACATAGAATTGATCGGGATAAAGAGTTATAACGATCCCAGATGCTTCCGCTGCTATCTAGGGGCCTCCGATGCGGTGTTTGCGTTGCAACTGCGAGAATAATCCAGCCAATCAATATTGCGAGGGATGTGGGGAATCTCTTGGAATTGAGTGTAAGTCCTGCGGACACCTGAACGGACCCACGAGCCATTATTGCGGGAAATGTAGCGCCGCATTGAGCGACATAGTGGCGGGGGCAGGCAATCAGTCCTGGCAACATGCCCTGAGGTCTCTTTACGCAAAAGGCGGGGAGCGCAAGCGTCTCACGATTCTATTTGCAGATATCTGTAGCTCAACAGCAATCATCGATCGTCTGGGCGACCCGGAGTTGGGCATGCGGCGCCTAAAGCCCGTTCTTGATCTCATGAATGAAGCCGTTGTTCGCTACGATGGCGTCGTCAACAAATCCCAAGGTGACGAAATCATGGCGCTGTTTGGTGCTCCGCAGCCTCACGAAGATCACGCGGTTCGCGGCTGCCTCGCGGCTCTGGCAATGCAGGATGGGATAGCATGCTTAAACGACCCAGATTTACAAATCCGTGTTGGCGTTCACACCGGCGAGGTTGTTGTTCAGGCGATAGATCACGGAATGTATCGAACCTACGATGCTGCCGGTGCAAATGTGCATCTTGCAAGCCGCCTGGAGCAAATGGCTGACGCAGCGAGCATTCTAATTTCAAATGAGACCTATGCTAATGCCAAACAATACGTGGAAATCGAAGCGCTTGGCACGCAAACCATTCGTGGAATCGCGACACCCATTGAGATCTTCAAAGTCAGGGGACTTCAGCATGCTCCTTCGAGCGGCGTGTTTCGAAGTGGAAGACGACTAAGTTCTCTAATCGGCCGAAGCGAACAATTTTCTTTTCTCGCGGTTGAACTTGAAAACACCATCAAGGGTGATGGTCGTGTGGTTGGCGTCGTCGGCGAGGCCGGAATTGGCAAGAGCCGTTTCTGTTTCGAATTTGCCGAAAGTTGCCGTCAAAGGGGGATCCGCGTCACCGAAGCACGTGTCTTGGCTCATGGTCGGGCAACGCCGTTGCAGCCTGTGCTTGAGTTAATGCGCCATTACTTTGGCATTCGCGGTAAGGAAGCAGCCGAAGTTTCTCGGCGCCGCGTCATTGAGCGCTTAGCGTCTCTTCCCGTCGCTGAGCAGTTATCGCCTATATTATTAGAGTTTTTGGGCCTTGCCGACCCACAGCGGCCAGCGATTAAGCTTGACCCAAAAACCCGAAAAACACAGCTGCTTGAATTTGTAAGGACACTACCACATGCACCTCGGGATCCTACCACCGTTGTTATCGTCGAAGATCTGCATTGGATTGATGCGGCAAGCGAAGAGTTCGTGGAAGCATTGGCCGATGCAGTTGTAGGGACGACGACGCTGCTGGTTGTTAATTTTAGGCCGGGATTTGCGGCGCCGCTGATGCAGCGATCCCACTATCGGCAAATCAACATGCCTCCTCTGCCGCCCACGCAAGCAGCCATCCTGTTGCAAGAGCACTTTGGCAGTGATTCTTCACTAGCATTGCTCGGTAGAAATATCATCGAGCGCGCCCAAGGAAATCCCTTCTTCCTTGAGGAGCTTATCAATGCCCTCGTAGAACGCGGAGACTTTGAAGGCGAGAGGGGCGCATACCGACTAAAGGGGGGGACCAATTCAATCCCTCTCCCCTCAACAGTGCAAGCCGTAGTTGCGGCTCGGATCGACCGCCTGGAAGATGATGCCAAAAAGGTGCTTGAGATTGCGTCAGTAATTGGTCGTGAGATTTCGATACCAATCTTAGATCTGGTAACTGGTTTGAACCCTAACGAGCTATCGGAGGCAACAAGGCGCTTGAGACGGGCCGAACTGCTTTACGATGTGCCGCCCTTCGAGCAGCGGCTTCTTGCGTTTCGTCACCCGCTCATCCAAGAGGTTGCTTACCGTTCGTTACTACACGGACTTCGCCGCGAGCTTCATTCAAAAGTGGCGCAAGCAATTGAAAGTCTCTTTAAAGATCGAGCCGAAGAGCGGGCTTCTCTTTTGGCATATCACTTAGAGCAAGCTGGTGAAAATCTAAAAGCAGCTCAACAGAATATGCGGGCCGCGGTTTGGATTGGCACAAACGATCCAAGTCAGGCACTGAGAAGCTGGAAGAAGGTCCGCGAACTGTTGTTGGATCTGCCACCTTCTCAACCGATAGATTATCTAAAGATGATGGCCTCTGGTCAAATTGTAAATTTTGCCTGGCGCGAGGGAATCGCGGGGCAGGATGCTCTCGTCTATTTCGAGGAAGCTAAAAAACTGGCTCTAACCTTGGGCGATATCAGGGCGAATGCGCTAATTCACGCGGCTTACGGAAGGATATTGGCGAACGGAGGATCGGCGGATGAGTATGTCGAGAAAATCCGAGAAGCTAAGGCGATCGCCGATCAGGGCAACGATCCAAGCGTTCAAATCACGCTTAAAGCCGTACTCTGTCACGCACTGCGGCTCTCGGGCCAAATGTTAGAAGCACTGCAGATGAACGTCGAGGCAATGGATCGGGCGCACGAGATTGCAAAATTCGACCGACAAACGCTCGGCTTCGACATTGATATATGGCTGACTGTGATGCGTGGCCAAACCTTGGTGATGCTTGGCCGAGGGGAAGAAGCTCGCCCATTCCTCGATCGCATCATTCAACTGGAAAGTAGTCAGGTTGATGCTCTCCATTACGGCATTCCGAGTTGGGCGTATGTGGACCTCGCCTGGGCTGAGGGAAATATCGGGTTGGCTCAAGTGCACGCCGACCGCGCGTTTTCAATCGCTATGAAAAGCGGAAACCCCTATCTGCGGGTCTATGCCCAAGCCCTTCGTGGTCTTTCTCATATCGTGGCCGGAAGGCTCACCTCGGCGATTGAAGATTTAACCGACGCTCTCGGTTTCGCCCGATCGCGAAAGGCCGGCCTAGAAAATGAACCCCGTATCTTGGCTGATTTAGCAAATGCCTACAGACTGAATGGAGATACTGTGAATGCCCTCACCACTGCTGTTGAGGCAATTAGGGTTGCTACCACGCGTCATACCCGGGTTCCTGAGTGCCTCGCCCGCATTGTTCGCGCTGGTCTGCTTCTCCAATCTGAAATCAGCGATGAAAAGGCCGAAGGGGAGCGAGAGCTAGAAGCTGCCAGAGCGCTAATGCGAGAGACAGGGGCCGCCCTCTTCCAGAACTTCATCAACGTCATAGAAGTTGATCATAGCAACCCTCGCCAGGCGTCCACCAAAGCCAGTTGAGAAAACGGATACGCGCGGCATAGTCTATGGCTAGACTCGTGCGAGAGGACGGTTCCCACGCTTTACCGTACGTCCTTGCCCGGATAAGCCCTGGATGACTCGCGGAGACTGCATAGCCGTCTGGCCAATAAACCGAGGTTTAAGCGCTTCAAGCCGTCTCGCTCATCGGCCTTAGTGCGAAGGTGCCCTGTTACCTCGGCGGCGAGGGTTTAAGGAGCTTTTGCCTCGCTTTTCGGACCGGGAGACGGATTTAAACAGGGCTTTTCTCTCCCCCGATCGTACCTGTCGCGGGGCTGCGGAAAGAGTTAGAGGCCAGTTCCTCTCCCTCCGCCAGTATCCCCTGCGATCTCCACACCCTATGAAAGATACTCGCGACGTAGGCTGGACCGGCCCCGAGAGACGACGTTCTCTCTCGCCGTGGCCAGCTTCGTGATCCCATCGGCGCCGGGTTGAGTTTGATCCCAGGACGAAAGTGGCCCATCAATTGGGCGTTGCCGGTTATGCGGAGATTGTGTCCTGCAGATTGAGGCGTGAACCTACGTCGAGGACCATTTTAGTTGCCGGCGGTTTCCAAACCCGGCCGTAGAAGAACTACGCTGTCCTTGCGAGCGTCGTCCAAACCCTGGATTTATCCAAGCCTAACTTCGTTCAAGACTAGCTTCATCCAAAAGGCTCAGCCCAACAATTCGGTGATCGCCGCGCGCGCCATAGCGTTTTCTTCCGGTAGTCCTATCGAGATGCGAACCCAGTTGTCGAGTGGCGGAAAAGCCCGGCCAATGTCGATGCCCTTCGCGGCTAGAGCGGCGGAGATCTCCCGCTGCGGCCGTCCGGTTTCGAAGAAGACGAAGTTCGCCCGTGAGTCCGAGTAGCGAAGCTTCAAGCGGTCGAACAGCGTGATCCATTGGTCGCGCTCGGCCGTCACCTTTGCCCGCGTGCTCCTGACACATAATCGTCGTCCTGGAGACTGGCGGCGGCAGCGGTCAGGGCAAGACGATCAATCAATCCCGGCCCACCGACGCCGGCGCGCTTGATCGAGGCTGCGATCGCCCTGGGAGCAATCGCATATCCGATGGCGGCTCCGGCCAAGCCGTACATCTTTCCGAACGTGCGAAACACAATCACGTTCTCGCCGGCGCGGGTTAGCCCTGCGGCTGTTCGCTGCGCGAAATCCGGCTCGAATTCCAGATACGCTTCATCGACGATGACGGTCGTTCGCTTCGACATCTCGCGCACAAAATCCAGAAACGGCGCGGCAGCGGTGACGGTCCCGCTCGGATTATGCGGGTTGACGAGGTAGATCGCCCGTGTACGCGCGTTGGTTTTGGCCGCTATGGCCGGAAGATCGTTTTCGAGCACCCTGTTCAGCGGTACGCCGACGGCCACGCCACCGCCGGGGCTCACCGCATCCACCAAGGCTGTGTAGCCGGGCGTCGTATAGATGAACTCTCCTCCGCCCGGGCCGTCTGTCGCCATCCGAAATCCCAGGGCTTCGAGGATTTCGCCAAACACGATCTGATCCGCGGCCACGCCCTCGCGCGCCATGATCGCGCGTGTCAGAACGTCGTTCGGTTCATCGACATAACGGCAGAGCTCGCCGAAATCGTTCCGGATTGCCGCGAGCGCGGACGGCGAGGGGCCGAATGGATTTTCATTGAACGAGAGTCGCACACGATGCGAAGCGCTCTTCGAGCCTGGTCCGGCGGCCATGGCTTCAGATGAGCCGGCAGCAAGAGCAAATCCGCCGACCGCAAGACCCGTTGCCAAATATTCCCGACGGCTCAGCATATTGTCATTGCTCATCGTGCACCTTTCGGGCTTTCGCCCGTTCCGCATCGCGTCCGCGAGGCCGCAATTATGATGCCCGTCATTCTAAGAATGACACTGGAAAACCGAAAGCCAACATTCTGTGTTCGTTTTGGCCGGCGCATCGCGAAGAGTTGCATGGCAGGCGGAGGGCAGCTTTGGGCGCACGCGCAGAAGCGTGAACGGCCAAGACGGGCTCGTCCATCCTGCCGGTCGCAGCGACGACTTGTCGTTAGCGATCGCTACTGCGCTGCGCCTGTTACCGGAGGTGCGCTCACTTTCGGTTTTTTCGCCGCCGCGCGCTTCTTTGGTTTGGGTGCGGATACGCCCGTCGCTTCGGCATCGTCGCCCCGGCACGGCCAGGCGTCTCTGAAGGCCTCAAAAGTCAGGGTTATACCTGCCTCGTCCACGCGATCCGGATTGTTGTCCAGATAACGCAACAGCACCTTGGCGCTTTCCAAAACGCTTCCTTGCGGAGGAGGGCACCCCCGCAGCTCAACTGGGAGGTTTGGCGAAAAGACCATGGCGGTCTCGACCATCGCCTCACACGACCCCGCGGCACGGGCCTCGTCACTGCCCTGAAATGAACTTCCTACAAACGCCCGGCAGGATTTCTGCGCGTCGGCGCCCGAATCAACGGTTGTGGCGTTGGAACTTGCGATGATCGAAAGCGCCAGGCCGGCGGCAAGGATGTAAGCCTTCATTAGATTCCCCAATTGGCCCCTTAAGCGTTAGTCGATTTCCGAGCTTTTTCCGACAAGACTGAGGCATTAGGATGCAGCCGGGAACTCTTGACGTTCTTTATCTTCCATATAAACCCGGCGGTAACCCCTTATTGCTTGAGCCCCGACGGGCTGCATGGCACTGTGGCGGTCAACCTCTGGGGACCCAAAACTCACATGGCGATCACCTGCCGCGTTCTAATGGTCTACCCGAAGTTCGTTCCAAACTCGTTCTGGAACTACACCGAAGCCTGCGAAATGGTCGGCGCCAAATACCCGGCGGCTCCGCTCGGCCTGATCACGGTCGCTGCCATGCTGCCGAAGGATTGGGACATCAGGCTCGTAAACCGGAACACCCAGCCTTTAACCGATGCGGACCTTGCCTGGGCCGATCTCGTCATGATCGGGGGTATGCTCAACCAACAGCCTGATTTCCTCCATTTGATCGACCTTGCCCATCAGCACGGCAAGCCCGTTTGTGTCGGTGGTCCCGACGTCTCGTCAAGCCCCCATCTTTACGCGGACGCTGACTTTCAGGTGATCGGGGAGGCCGAGGAAATCATTTCAGATTTCATCGCGGCTTGGGAGAGGGGCGAACGCAGCGGTGTCTTTACCGCCGAGAAGTTCACGATCGACATCACGCGGAGCCCGATGCCGCGATACGATTTGATCAACTTCGAAGACTATCTCTTTATCGGCGTGCAATATTCGCGCGGCTGCCCGTTTACCTGCGAGTTCTGCGACATCATCGAACTATATGGCCGCGTGCCGCGCACCAAGACCAACGACCAGATTCTGGCCGAACTGCAAGCGCTCTACGATCACGGTTATCGCGGGCATATCGATTTCGTCGACGACAATTTCATCGGCAACAAGAAGAACCTCCGCACCCTTCTGCCGCGGCTTAAAGTGTGGCTGGAAGAGCGCGACTATCCGTTCGAGTTTTCGACCGAAGCCTCGGTCAATATCGCCGATGACGACGTCTTGTTGCAGGCGATGAAAGATACGAATTTTTTCGGGATCTTCGTCGGCATCGAGAGCCCGGACCCCGAGACGCTCGTGCAGATGAAAAAGAAGCAGAATACGCGGCGCAACATCGCCGAGTGCATCCACAAGATCTACAGCTACGGCATGTTTGTGACGGCCGGATTCATCGTCGGGTTCGACACCGAGAAGGTGTCGATGGGCCAGTCGATGATCGACTTCATCGAGGAGACGAACATTCCCGTCTGCATGGTCGGGCTGCTTTACGCGCTGCCGGGAACGCAGCTGACGCGGCGGCTGGCGGCCGAAGGCCGCCTGCACCAGGGTCATGACCTCATGAAAGTCGAGCAGGCAGGCGACCAGTGCAGCCTCGGCTGCAATTTCGACACCAAGCGTCCGCTTCGCGACATCCTTGTGGATTACAAAACAGTGCTAGAGCACGTGTTCAGTCCCGCCGCCTATGCCGGGCGGCTGTCCCGGCTCGCTGCCATGCTCGATCGCTCCGGTCGCCGCCACGATTTGCCGGACGGTGATATCCGCAGGCGGCTGGGCAGCATAGAGGGTGTGCACAGAGTTATTCGGGCCCTCCCGGACGCTCGCGAACCGTTCTGGAATACGTTCGTTCAGGTGGCCAAGAGCAATCCAAATGCCCTGCGTTACATCGTCATGCTGATGGCGTTGTACATGCACCTGGGGCCCTTTTCTAAACACGTCATCGGCGAGATTGATCGCCGCATCTTCGAACTCGACGAGGCTAAAATCCGCTCTTCCACGGAAGTGCGCTATGCGGTCTGACCGCCGGAATGGCTGAAGCGCACGTGCGGCCGGCCGCATTGCGCCGGTGGCCTTATGCGCTTGCAGTGTCGCCGCCGCTCTCCCCCTGAGCTTGCATATCAACTTATATGGCACCTATGATAGAATCACTATCATAGGTAGCAGATATGGAGAATCCGATCGCGATAGCCGTCGTACTTTGCCTGATCCTTGCCTCTTCACGGTCCGAAGCCCGCGGGCCCTACGGGTCGATCAATGTCGGCAACTGGCATGGCGGAGCCTACACGAACGACAACAGCGGCACGTTCTCCCATTGCGCGGCTGCCGCCTCCTATCAGAGCGGCATCCTTTTCCTGGTCTCGGTCGGCCAGGATTTCAGCTGGACCCTGGGATTCTTCCACCAGAATTGGAAATTGACGCCCGGTGAAGCTTTCGCGCTGTCGCTTACCTTTGACGGTCAACCGGCCATCAATGTTCTGGGGATGCCGATCGGGACAACGCTGGTAAGCGTCGGCATGCCGGCAAATTCGACACTGATCAACCAGTTTCGAAAAGCCAAGGTCATGACCGCCTTCGCCCAGGGGCAGCTATTTCAATTCAACCTGACCCAGACGGCTGAGCTTCTTCCCTCGCTGGTCAATTGCGTTTCCAGCGTCAAGAAAAACGGGATCGCCGGTGCCGGCGAGTTTGCGCTCCTGAAGCCGATCGCAAAGCCGGCGGCTGCGGCCGGACCGGGGCAGCCGGGTTCTCCGATGTCGAAACCCGGCAAGACCGTCGATAAATTCGGCACCGGTTTCGTCATCAGCAGCAACGGACACGTTGTCACTAACCAGCATGTAGTTGACGGTTGCGTCGGCGACATCCGAGGCAATTTGAGCGGAGAGGCCGCGGTGACGCTGCGTCTCGTTTCCAGCGACGAAACCAACGATCTTGCTTTGCTTCAGGCGTCGAGCCCATTCAAGGAGGTCGCGATCATCAGGGACAAGCCGACCAGCCCGGGCGACAGCGTCGTGGCGATCGGCTATCCCTTCCATGGACTGCTAACGTCCGATTTCACCGTCACAACGGGAATCGTGAGTTCGCTCAGCGGTCTCTTGAACGATACCCGTTACCTGCAAATCAGCGCCGCGGTTCAACCCGGCAACAGCGGCGGCCCGCTATTGGATACCAGCGGTCAAGTCGTTGGGATGGTCGCGGCAAAATTGAACGCGTTGCGATTTGTCAAAGCGACCGGCAACATTCCCGAGAACATCAATTTTGCCATCAAGACGGGTATGTTGCGCGACTTCCTGGACAACAGCGTGGTCACTTATCAAACCGCGGACGCCAAAGCCAATCTGCAGACGTCGGACGTGGCTCGAAATGCGCGAGCCTTCACGCTCCTGATCACGTGTACGGCGACAGAACAAAGCGCCAGCGCCAAAAGATCGGACGATTAAGCCGGTGAGGCGATAGCCTTTCCGGATAGCGAAGCACCCCGCGTATCGTCAGCCGGTCGCCAGGCCTCGTCTAAGCAGTAGACTAAAATCGATGATGACATCTCCGCGCAAACGCGTTGCGATTGTCGCGAGGGAAAACTGGTCTCCGCCCGCCGCGCCAGAGCCGGGGCGGTAGTGCGCGTTGACAGGGAAGTCAGCTTGCATCGTAGCGTTCCAGGTAGTGCGAAATTAAGCCAATTAAAATCGATCGTTAAAACGAGAGACATCTGATTAATCCGACCGGAAGGGTCGGTCCCTATCCTACCCTCAATTCTGAAGGTCACATTTATCCTCGCGCGCAGCGGGAGACCGTTTTCATTGCGCGCGAAACGTTGATGCACGCGGTCCTTGTTCGTTCGGGACAAATACGGCGCAGCGAACCGCATTTTATTACGAGACGAATAAGGAGAATTACCTTGGCGACAACGACTCCAAACGGTGGATGGCCGGATGCATCGAACACGGGTTTGCCCCCGGGCGTGACGCTGACGGCGTCAGGGGACCTCGTAATTACGAAAGCCGGTACCGTAATCTCCGGCCTCAACATTACAGGAACGGTTACGATCGAAGCCGCGAATGTGACGCTGGAGAACTGTAAGATAACCTCCGGCGCCTATTTCGTGGTGAACGTAACCGCGGGAACGACGGGGGCGGTTGTCCAGAATTGCGAAATCAACGGCCTCGGCAACACCTCCGGCAATGTCGGAATCAATGGCCAGGGTACGTTTATCGGCAACAATATCTATAACGTCGAGAACGGCATCAATGTAACCGGGGCCACGGTCATTGAGAACAACTACATCCACGACATGCATGCGGCCGGATCACCTCATTATGACGGCATCCAGATCGACGGCGGCGTGTCGAACATATCCATCGAGCACAACACGGTCATCAACAACAATAGCTCCGTCTCCGCCATCATGATCGACAATTATTGGGGACCGATCTCCAATATCAGTGTCGACAACAATTTGCTCGTGGGTGGTGGCTTTACGGTCTACGACGCGCAGCAATTCAGCGGCGGCACGATTTCGGGCGTTTCGTTCACCAACAACCATATGGGTATCGGCCAATACGGGATCACCGACTTCACAGGTACCAACCCGACCTATACCGGCAACGTCAATGACGGCGCCGCATTGGCGGCCACGCTCAACACGTCGGCGAATACCGGCGGCGGCAGCAGCGGCACAACGACACCGCCGCCGACAACGCCGACGCCGGATGCACCGGTCATCACCTCGGGCGACCATGTCACCAACGACAACACCGTAACCGTATCCGGCACGGCAGCCGCCGGCAGCACCGTCACGGTTCTCGACGGCACCACCAAGCTCGGCACGACGACGGTCGGCAGCAACGGGTCGTGGAGCTACACCACCGCGGCGCTCTCCGATGGAAAGCACAGCCTGACCGCGACCGATACGGTCTCGGGCAATACCAGTGCGGCATCCTCAGCAGCGGCGATTACTGTCGACACGAAAGCGCCGGCATCGCCGGTTCTGGTCAGCGACACGGTCGTCAACACCAACCAGGTACTCCTGTCCGGCACCGCCGAGGCAAACAGCACGATCACGGTCTATGACGGCGCGACCGTGGTCGGCGCCGCGACTGCGGGCAGCAACGGCGCCTGGAGCGTCACCACCGGCGCGCTGGCGTCCGGTTCCCAGGTCCTGATCGCAACCGCCACGGATGCGGCCGGCAATACCAGCGCCATGTCGGCCGGGCTCGATCCAGTCATCGGTTCGCCGACGCCACCGCCTCCGAGCCAGCCGGCTCCGAGCGTTCCCGTCATCACCTCGGGGGACCACACCACCAACGACAACACCGTGACCCTGACCGGCACTGCGGTGGTCGGCAGCACCGTCACGGTCTTCGACGGCGCCAATAAGCTTGGCACGACAAAGGTTGGTAGCGACGGCACGTGGACTTACACCACCGCGGCGTTGAAAGACGGAACGCACAGCCTGACCGCGACCGACACGGTCTCGAAAAAAGCCAGTGCCGCATCCTCCGCGGCGACGATCATCGTCGATACCCATGCTCCGATAGCGCCCAAGCTGGGGATTTTCACCCAGGCCGGCGCCACGGTCGGGACGACCACCACCGCCGACGACTTCCTGCTGAAGGGAACGGCGGAGGCAAACAGCACCGTTAAAATCTTCGATGCCGGAAAGCAGGTCGGCACTGCGACCGCCAACAGCAGCGGCGCCTGGAGCTTCGACACCGGACACGAAGCAAGCGGTAGCCATAGCTTCACGGCGACGGCGACCGATGCCGCGGGCAACACCGGTTCGGCATCCAAGGCGGTTGCGGTGACCATCCCGCTGCCAACGGCGCCGACGAATGTGTCGTTCTCGGCTGATAGCGGCGTCGTCGGCAACGGCATTACCGATCACAGCACGCTGACCTTGAACGGCGTCGCTGCGGCAAACAGCACCGTGACGGTCTTCGACGGTACGGCCAAGCTCGGCACGGCGACGGTCAACAGCAGCGGCGTGTGGTCCTACAACACGACAGCGCTGGCGGACGGAACGCACAGCTTCACGGCGACCGACACCGTCGCCGGGCAAACCAGCGCAGCGTCCTCCGCGCTCGCTGTCACCGTCGATACACAGGCTCCCGCGGCGCCAGTTCTCGCCAGCGAATCCCTGGTCAACACCAACCACGTGCTGCTGTCCGGCACCGCCGAGGCAAACAGCACGCTGCAGGTGTTCGACGGTACGATCCAGATCGGCACGGTGACCACCGACAACGGCGGGGCCTGGAGTTTGACCACCGGTGCCCTCCTCGCGGGCAGCCATAGCTTCACAGCGACGGCAACCGATGTGGCCGGCAACACGGGGGCAGTATCCGCGGCGCTCACGACGACGATCCCGTTACCGGCCGCGCCGACGATTGTGTCGCTATCGACCGATAGCGGTGTCCTCGGCGACCACATCACCAACGACAACACGCCGACCCTGAGCGGGACCGCGGTTGCGAACAGCACGGTGCGGATATTCGATGGATCCACGCAGGTCGGCGTCGCTACAGCAGATGACAGCGGGGCGTGGAGCCTAGCCATTGGTGTCCTGGCGGACGGTAATCACAATCTCACGGCGACCGCTACCAACGCGGTCGGCACCAGCGCGGGCTCCGCGGCGCTTGCGCTGACTATCGATACCGTTGCGCCCGATGCACCGGCCGAAACCGGTGACGCGATCGTCAACGGAAACCAGGTGCAGTTGACCGGAACCGCCGAGGCAAACAGCACGCTGCATGTCTACGACGGCACCACGCTGGTCGGAACCGCGACGACCAGCGCAACCGGCACTTGGTCGGTGACGACTTCGGAATTGCCGCCGGGAGCGCACGTCTTTGAAGCCACGGCGACGGACGCTGCCGGCAATACGAGTGCACTCTCGGCACCGCTTGATCCGGTCATCGGCGCGGCGGCACCGACCCCGTCAGTGGGCTTCACGACGATGTCGGAAAATTCAAATCACGTGGTGACCATCCAAGGCACTGCTGACGCCTATAGCCAGGTGAAATTATTTGACGGGACGAAATCGATCGGGACCGTCACGTCGACCGCCAATGGGACCTGGAGCTTCACCACGTCTTCAGCGGTTTCCGACACCTTGCACACTTACACGGCCAAGGAGATCGACAGTCACGGCAATGTGGTAGCGACGAGCTCGGGCGCGGCGATCCTCGCGGGCAGCAACACCAGCACGATGACGGCTACCGGAGGAGATGATTTCCTCTACAGCAGCAGCAGCAAACTCAACGACACATTTGTATTTGCCCCCAACTTTGGCCATTCCACCATCGAGGGTTTCTCGGCTACGGGATCGGGGTACGATACAATTCAGTTCAGCAAGAGCGATTTCAACAGTTTCGCGAGCGTTCTCGCTCACGCGACGCAGACCGGCCAAGATGTCGTTATTACGCTGGATCCGCATGACGTGCTGACGCTGAAGAATACCAAGCTATCTTCTCTGCAAAGCCAGGACTTTCATTTTGCGTAGTTGGTTAGCGCATGGTCCGGAAAAGTATTCTTCGGCCTCGGCCGAAGCGGTAGATGCCGGCTTTCCTTCGCGAAAAGCGGAGCGTTTGCGCGCCGACGATACTCAAATAACAAGCCGGAGCGGGATGACGATTTGAAGAAGAGTCATCCCGCTTTAGACCAGCTGCGGCCGGAATACGACGTCGGCGTAATAATTGGCTGCAGCGAAGGTATTGGTCGGGAATAGGCCGGTAGAGGCAGTACCACCATAGCCGTAGACGCCGTTGCCGCCGGTCACGCCGGCCGAAGCCGGAGCGGTAAGCTGGCCGCTCGTGACGGGCGAGGTGAAGAAGTTGTCGGTCGCGACGTATGCGCCGGTGGTGTGGTAGGACGCGACGTAAGTGGTATTGGCAGCTATCGTCACCGGCGTCGCCAAGGACACCGTCTGCCAGCCGCTCGCGGTAGTAGTCGTGAATGACGCGCTAGCGAGGTTGGTTCCGGTCGAGGACCAGAGGTCGAGAACATCGGTACCGGTATCGCTGGCGCTGCGGTAGAATTTGAGCGCCGTGATTTGTCCGGCAACCGAAGACGTGAACTTGACGCCGACTTCGAGTTGCGAGCCGTCATTCAGGCTGGTCTGCGTCGGCGTGCTGGCGGCGTTGAACAGGCTGACCGTAGTAGGCGCGGTCCCCACGGCAACGTTGAAGGTCTCGTTAGCGGCAAGGCCGCCCAGATCTGTCGCCGTCGCCTTGACGCTGATCGTACCGACATTCGCAGCCGTTGGCGTGCCGCTGAACGTCCGGGTCGTGGCGTTGAAGGATAGCCACGCCGGAAGTGCGGTGCCGTCGGCGAGGGTTGCCGAATAAGTCAGTGTGTCGCCGCTATCGACGTCGGTGAACGTGCCGGTCGGCAGCGCCAGCGAGAAGGCCGAGCCGACGGTCGCGTTTTGGTCAGCGGTTTGCGCCGCAAGTACCGGCGCGTCGTTGGCGCCTTGAATGGTGACCGTGAGCGTCGACGATGATGTCGCACCCGCAGTGTCGCGCATGGTGTAGTTGAATACGTCAGTCAATGTATTCGTCGGCAGCCGCAACGCCTGCACGGCTGCATCGCTGTCGTTGACGGTATAGGTGAAGGCGCCCGAGGCAGTGAGCGTCAGGCTGCCATGCGCTCCGACCAGCGCGGTGCCGAGCGTACCTGTCGTCGCACCAAATTTGACGGCAGTGACGGTCATGGTGTCGCCGGTGTCGGGATCGGTGTCGTTGGTGAGGACGTTGCCGGTCGCGGGCGCACCGCCCGAACCGTTGGCAATGCCGCCCTTTTCAACGGCCGTGGCCGTATCGGCGATCGCCGTCGGCGCGGTATCCGGCGTCGCCGACACCGCGAGATTGAAGGTCTCGCTGGCGGCAAGACCGCCGAGGTCGGTGCCGGTCACCTTGAGGCTGAGGGTGCCGATATTGGCGGTCGCCGGCGTGCCGCTGAAGGTGCGGGTGGTGGCGTTGAAGATGAGCCATGCCGGAAGTGCGGTGCCGTCGGCGAGGGTTGCCGAATAGGTCAGCGTGTCGCCGGTATCGACGTCGGTGAACGTACCGGCCGGCAGCACCAGCGAGAAGGCCGAGCCGACGACGGCGTTCTGGGTGGCGGTCTGGACCGCCAGCACCGGCGCGTCGTTGGCGCCCTGGATGGTGACCGTGAGCGTCGAGGAGGATGTCGCGCCGGCGGTGTCACTCATGGTGTAGTTGAAGACGTCGGTCAGCGTATTGGTCGACAGCCGCAACGCCTGCACGGCGGCATCGCTGTCGTTGACGGTATAGGTGAAGGCGCCCGAGGCACTGAGCGTCAGGCTGCCATGGGCACCGACCAGCGCGGTGCCGAGCGTGCCTGCGACCGCGCCGAACGTGACCGCGGTAACGGTCTTGGTATCGCCGGTGTCGGGATCGGTATCATTGGTGAGGACGTTGCCGGTCGCGGGCGCACCGCCCGAACCGTTGGCGACGCCGCCTTTTTCAACGGCCGTAGCCGTATCGGCGACCGCCGTCGGCGCGGTGTCATTGCCTATCGTCGGACTAAACACGACATCGGCAAAGTAATTGGTGGCACCGAACGTGCTGGTCGGGAAGATGCCGGCAGTGGCAGTTCCACCATAACTATAGACGCCGTTCGCCGAGGCGGTGGCCGTCAGGTTGCCATTGGTAAAAGCGGTGGTGAAGAAATTCTCGGTCGCCACATAGGCGCCGGTGGTGTGATACGACGCCACATAGGTCGTGTTGGCGGTGATCGTAACCGGCGACGACAGCGTGACGGTCTGCCAGCCGCTCGCCGTGGTATTGGAAAATGTCGCGGTGGCGAGCTTGGTTCCGGTCGAGCTCCAGAGGTCGAGCACGTCCGAGCCGGTATCGCTGGCGCTGCGATAGAATTTAAGCGCGGTGATCTGGCCCGCCACGGACGACGTGAACTTCACGCCGACTTCGAGTTGCGAGCCGTCATTCAGGTTGGTCAGCGTCGGCGTGTTGGCCGCGGAGAACAGGCTGACCGGAAGTGTGCCCGGCGCGCCCACCGCGAGATTGAAGGTCTCGCTGGCGGCAAGACCGCCGAGATCGGTGCCGGTCACCTTGAGGCTGAGGGTGCCGATATTGGCGGTCGCCGGCGTGCCGCTGAAGGTGCGGGTGGTGGCGTTGAAGATGAGCCATGCCGGAAGTGCGGTGCCGTCGGCGAGGGTTGCCGAATAGGTCAGCGTGTCGCCGGTATCGACGTCGGTGAACGTACCGGCCGGCAGCACCAGCGAGAAGGCCGAGCCGACGACGGCGTTCTGGGTGGCGGTCTGGACCGCCAGCACCGGCGCGTCGTTGGCGCCCTGGATGGTGACCGTGAGCGTCGAGGAGGATGTCGCGCCGGCGGTGTCACTCATGGTGTAGTTGAAGACGTCGGTCAGCGTATTGGTCGACAGCCGCAACGCCTGCACGGCGGCATCGCTGTCGTTGACGGTATAGGTGAAGGCGCCCGAGGCACTGAGCGTCAGGCTGCCATGGGCACCGACCAGCGCGGTGCCGAGCGTGCCTGCGACCGCGCCGAACGTGACCGCGGTAACGGTCTTGGTATCGCCGGTGTCGGGATCGGTATCATTGGTGAGGACGTTGCCGGTCGCGGGCGCACCGCCCGAACCGTTGGCGACGCCGCCTTTTTCAACGGCCGTAGCCGTATCGGCGACCGCCGTCGGCGCGGTGTCATTGCCTATCGTCGGACTAAACACGACATCGGCAAAGTAATTGGTGGCACCGAACGTGCTGGTCGGGAAGATGCCGGCAGTGGCAGTTCCGCCATAACTATAGACGCCGTTCGCCGAGGCGGTGGCCGTCAGGTTGCCATTGGTAAAAGCGGTGGTGAAGAAATTCTCGGTCGCCACATAGGCGCCGGTGGTGTGATACGACGCCACATAGGTCGTGTTGGCGGTGATCGTAACCGGCGACGACAGCGTGACGGTCTGCCAGCCGCTCGCCGTGGTATTGGAAAATGTCGCGGTGGCGAGCTTGGTTCCGGTCGAGCTCCAGAGGTCGAGCACGTCCGAGCCGGTATCGCTGGCGCTGCGATAGAATTTAAGCGCGGTGATCTGGCCCGCCACGGACGACGTGAACTTCACGCCGACTTCGAGTTGCGCGCCGTCATTCAGGCTGGTCAGCGTCGGCGTGTTGGCCGCGGAGAACAGGCTGACCGGAAGTGTGCCCGGCGCCGACACGGTGAGGCTGACATTGGCGGACGCGGTACCACCGCGCCCGTCCGAGATCGTATAGCTGAATCCGGCCGGACCGGTGTAGCCGGCGTTCGGAGTGAACGTGATAGTGTTGTTGGCCGTGTTGAGCGAAACGGCACCGTTGGTCGCCGCGCTCACCGCGGTGATCGTCAGCGCGTCCCCGTTAGGATCGCTGTCGTTGGCGAGCAGCGACGCCGCCGTCATGGTGACGGCCGTGTCGCGCGTCACCGCGGGGCCGGGATCATCCACGGCCACCGGCGGCAGGTTGGTGTTTCCGGTCGACGGATTGAACATGACGTCGACCCAGAAGTTGGTCGACTGGAAGGTACTGGTCGGGAACAGGCTGCTGCTGCCGTAGGTGAAGACGCCGTTGCCGGAGGCAAGCGCCGTAAGCGGACCGTTGGTGATATTCGTCGTGAAGTAATCGCCGGTGTTGGAATAGTGGCCGACATTGGTGTGATACGAGGCGATATAGGTCATGCCCGGCGTGATCGTCACCGCATTGGAGAAGGTGGCGCTCTGCCAGCCGCTGTCGGTTTCGTTGGTGAAGGTAATCGGTCGCCAGCTCGACGCCGGTGCTCGACCACAGCTCGCCGGTGTGGACGCCGGTATCCTGGCTGCTCTTGAAGAACCGGATGCCGCTGACGGTACCGGCCACCGAAGACTGGAATTTTACCCCGAGTTCGACCGCACTTGCATCGGTCGTGTTGACGATCTCGGGCGTGGCCGACCCCGGGAACAGGGTCAGGTAGGTCGGTGCGGCGACAGTAACCGTGCGCCCGGCGGATGGCGTCTCCAGATTGACGCTGTCATCGACAGCGCGGGAGAGGATGGTGTAGGTGCCGGCAACCTGCGGCGTCCAACTGTAGCTCCACGTTCCGTCACCCGTCACCGGGTGCCAACTCGCACCGGCGTCGGTCGAGATCTCGACGCCGGCGACCACACCGCCGACATCGGAGGCAGTACCGGTGATCGTGATGCTATTGCCGGCAGTGACGGGCGCGATCGCGTTGATGATAGAGGTGGGCGGGGTCTTGTCCGTCGACCCCGTGGCCTTGATCAGCCCCGATTGCAGTGTTGTCGGCTGGATGCCCATGTCCGCAAACAGGTTGACCATCGCCTGCTGCACGTTTGGGTCAGCTGGTGTCGGCTCATTGTCGTGACTGTCGCTGAGACCCCATGACCAATAGACGGTGCCGGCGCCGAACACCAACGCCCCGCTGGGCGCGCGGTAGAGTGTCAAACTATGGGTTGCCGTTCCGCTGCCTGTGGTGTTGCCGTAGTCGAGCAGGAGAGAGTTTACGTCCTCCGTTGTCGAAGAGAGCCGAACCAAGCCCGCCGGATCGAATCCGTTGTCGGGTGCTTGGTCCCATTCATAACCGAGATAATTCTGGGTCAGCGTCGCGGTCTGTCCGGGCTGGAGGTCGGCGACGCTGGTGTTGGCCCAAAAGCGAAAGTTGGAGTCCGCGTAGGGAACCGTAATCGCGCCGAGAGGCGTGCCGTCGTCGACTCCAAACAGTTGCCCGGTGAGGGAATTCTCCGGATCGCCGCCTCCGGTTGTGGTCGAGTCGAAGCGCGGATCGCGAAATGTTCCGGTCCATTGGCCGTCGGGGTTGATTGCAGAATTCGCCCAGGTGTCCTTGTAGGTAATCAGCGTGCGATAGGGCGTCGCGTCGCTGCTCAAAGCGTTGCCCCATTCGGTACGCCAGTAGACTTCGTTGCCGCTCCAGAATTCGAGGTTGACGCCGGCGTCACGCGCCGCTTCGACGTTCGTGCGCTGCTGACCCGACCAATACTCGTCGTGACCGGCATCGACGTAGGTCTTGTGATTGAGGAGCAGGCTGCCGAGACGATCGGCGTCGACGCCTGCCATGTAGGAAACGTCGTAGCCGTTTTCTTCCAGCCAGTAGATCGCTGAATATTCCGCGCCGAACAAATAGTCCTGCGGGCCCGCATAGGTCCCGACGAAGCCGCGGTCGTCGATCGGCCGGTTGTAGCTGACGGCGTAGGCGCGCCCGGCGCCCTGGCCGGTCGCGGGGCCATCGCCGCCATAGAGGTTTGCGCCACCCCATCCATTGTAGGCTTGCCAGGTTTCGTCGGAGGTCTGGAAGACGATATCGCTGGTGCTGCTGTCATCTCTGACGATGAACGGAATCTGGTTCTCGCCTTCGGTCCCGTCCAGGCGCGTGAGCTTGGCGATATAGACGCCCGAAACGGCATCTGCCGGCACATCCCAGCTGGCCGAAACGGCCCAGTTGCCGGCGTCGACCTCGCCGGTGGACAGGTCGACCAGCGGGTCCGGCTGGGTTTGCAGTCCGGTATGCACCATGGAGTCGACCAATCGAGCACCGTCGCCGCCATAGTAGCCGAGCCGATAGATATCGATCCGGTAGTCGGTCGAGTCGGTGTTGATCTTGAAGCTGACCGTGGTGCCATGATTGACACTGATGTCGGTGGCGAAGCCCTCGATGTTGTCGTCGCCGTCGCCGTCGATGCCCCATTCGCTTATGGGGTTGCCGGGCTTCTCGTTCTCGAGCGTGATCGCGTTGGTCGGCCCCCCCGGAGGCGTGGGCTGAGTCGTATGCGGTTGCGTTACCTCACCGGAAAGGACTCCGATGCGTGTACCAACCTGTATCGTGCCGGCCGATCCACCTCCCGGCAATGATCCGTTCGAAGCCGAAGCCAATGATCGGTCCCAGGCGGCCGC
Organism: uncultured Alphaproteobacteria bacterium; assembly: GCA_963756215.1. Classification (GTDB taxonomy): domain Bacteria; phylum Pseudomonadota; class Alphaproteobacteria; order Rhizobiales; family Xanthobacteraceae; genus Bradyrhizobium. The sequence continues at coordinate 35,959 of CAVWMY010000015.1, forward strand.
GGGCATGATAATTTGATCCGCCATCGATTGGCTGATCGAGGCGCCGAGAATATTTTTTTGGCTCGTGGCGTCGGCGGCCCCCGGCGAGCCGCTGCCGTATATTTGGCCGCTCAGCTTCGCCCCGTTCACGGGAGTCTGCGTCATCAGTTGCATCGGACAATTGACGTAGCCGCAGGTTCCGCAACATGTACTGACGTTCTGCACCGTGGGCGACGTCGGCGTCGACGAACCGGTGGCGGTCGCGGTCAAACTGATCGAGGGCGATGTCGTTTCGCTGGGGCCGGCGTCGGCGCCCGCGGTTGTTGTCGGACTCTCGGTTCGGTCTGCTGCAGCGATAAAGGCGGCCGTCGCATTTGGAAGCGCAGCCGCCAGATCCGGTAGCGCGACCATTGCACCGGGAAGAGAGGCCGTTGCGTCTGTAAGACGGACATCAGCCACGTTATTCGCGGCCGCAGGACCCATGACCGCCGGGCACCCGGCGCCCGTGCCTAGTACTCCCAACAGCGGCGCGGCATCGCCGCTAACTCGTTGGAGCACACTTCCGCCGGTGATTTGCGGCTGTTGCGTGGGAAGGCGCGGACTTGTGCCGGTCGCGTTCGCCAGCGCCCGCTGCTTTTCGCGCTGCCCGACCAATGCTCGCCGCACCTGGTCTTCGCGTTGTTCTCGCGCTTCGCGCTTGTCTGCTTTGGCGTTGGGGAATGCCGCTGCACCATCGACCGGCAACCATTCGGCCTGCGACGCGTCCAATAGTGTAGGGTCCATATTCAGAAAACGATCACCACGGTCCATAACGAACCCCCTTTAAATAAAGTTGGTCGCAACCATGAATGTCGGAAACAAATTCGGCATGAAATTATTCCAGCTATTCACCGCGACATCAAAATGTGAGCCCGGCTCAATCGTATTCTTATCGTTTTAGTCGAAGACAGCCTGTGAGCCTACTCGCCAAAGGCGGACCAATCCGCGCGACCAATCGCCGCAACTTTGATTCAATTAGGCCACACACGTACGGCGTGTTTTTCGTCGGTAACATAATAGCAGAGTTGTTCAAGTTTCTCATGCATTTGTTGAAGGGTTACGATGCTTTACCAGAAAAACATGTCACGTCATCGCAACATCGCAATCCGTCCACCGGTTCTGCGATGACGGTAGAACTCGAGTGGAATACACGCGACAGGACGTATTCGTAGCAATGACGAAAGCCTTGCGATCCGCGTATCGGTTTGAGCCCACCCTCGCGCTGCCGCCAGCGTGCAATTTTAAGCGGCCGCAACCGCCTTCGGCCCTGACGACAGCAGTGCCCGGAGTGCGGCGACCTGCAGGGGACGGCTAAACAGGAAGCCCTGCATTTCGGTGCAGCCGAGATCGCAGAGCATCTCGCGCTGCTGCTCGGTCTCGATGCCTTCCGCGGTCGTCGTCATGTTTTGCGCGCTCGCGATGTTGATGACTGCCTGCACGATGGCGGACGAGCCGTCGGTCTCGGTAATGCCGTCGACGAAGCTGCGATCGATCTTGATCTTGTCGAACGGGAAGCGGCGCAGATAGCTCAGCGACGAATAGCCGGTGCCAAAATCATCGAGCGCGATTCGCACCCCGATGTTGCGCAGGTGCTGGAGCAGGCTCAGTGTCGCCTCGTCGTCGCGGATCAGCACCGCTTCGGTGATCTCGAGCTCAAGCCGGTTGGCCGGCAGTCCGGATGTCGCCAGCGTGTTGACCACCTTGAGCGAAAAGGCGTGGCTGCGGAACTGCACCGGCGAAACGTTGACGGCGAGCTTGATGTCGGGCGGCCAGTTCATGGCCTCCGCGCAGGCGGTCGCGAGCGCCCAGTCGCCGATTTCACTGATGAGTCCCGTCTCCTCTGCGACTGGAATAAACTCGGCGGGCGAGATCATTCCACGCTCCGGGTGCCGCCAGCGCAACAACGCCTCGCAGCCGACGATCGCGTTGCTGCGCAAATTGACCACCGGTTGGTAATGCAGCTCGAACGAACCGTCGACCATCGCCTGGCGGATATCCAGTTCGAGGGTTCGCCGCGCCTTGACGCGTGCATCCATCTCCGCCTCGAAAAAGCGGTAGGTCCGCCGGCCATCGGCCTTGGCGCCGTACATGGCCAGATCGGCGCTTTTCAGCAACTGGTCGAGGTCGGTGCCGTCGTGCGGCGCCAGGGCAACGCCGATGCTGGCATCGGTGGTGACGTGATGCCCAAGACATTCATAGGGTTCGCGGATCGCCTGGTAGATCCGCCGGATCAGCTCCGTAACGTCGCTCGGTTGTCCGATTCCGGTCTGGACGACCGCGAATTCATCGCCGCCCAAACGCGCGATGAAATCAGTTTCCTTGACGCAACCGCGCAACCGCGACGCCACGGCCTTGAGCAGTTCATCCCCGACGGGGTGGCCGAGCGAATCGTTGACGCTTTTGAATTCGTCGATGTCGATGTAGAGCATCGCCAGCTGTTCGCCGCGCTTGATGCGCTCGAGTTCGCGCTCGAGTTGTTTGCGAAACAGCACGCGGTTCGGCAGGTCGGTCAAGGCGTCGTAATGCGCGAGATGCGCGATTTGCTGCTCGGCGCGCCGGCGCTCGGTGATATCCTCATGCGTCGCCACCCATCCGCCATCCGTGAGCGGCTGATTTGCAATCTCGACGGCGCGGCCGTCTTCGGATTCGATGATGTTATGGGTTACCCGGTTGAGCGCCACATTGTTCAGCACGGACGAGCAGTACTCGTCGGCGTCGCCCTTGAACGATCCGACGGATTGTCGATAGGCAACGATATCCCGGAAATGCCGTCCCGGCTTCACCACGTCGGCGGACAGGTTGTACATTTCGAGATAACGGCGGTTGTACAGAACGATCCGGCCGTCCCTGTCGTACAACAGCAAGCCCTGCGTCATGTTGTTGACGGCCGTGTCGAGGCGTTCTTTTTCCAGCGCGATCCTTCGTTCGGCGTTCTGGTGTTGCTTCGAAAGCTTGCGAACGATCAGCAGCAGGGCCACGGCGATCGCAAGCGCCGCCAGTGTGGCGGCGCCGATCAAGAAACGCGATTGCTCGCGCCAGTCGATCAGCGCCGTCGAAATCTTGGTCGTCGCGATGACTTGAAGGGGAAAATTGCTCAACGCATGCGCTGACGCCAGCCGGTCTTCGCCATCGACCGGGCTGATCGCACGCACCGTTCCATGATTGGAGGTCTGCAACATCCGCTGGATCGACGTGTTGCCGAAATTCCGCCCGATCATGGGTTCGATGTGGGGATAGCGCGCCAGCAGCGTGCCGTCGCGATGCAGCATCGAAATCGACGCCCCGTCGCCGAGCGCGAGCAACTCGAAGAAAGATTCGAAGTTGGCCGGGGTGATGCCGCGCGACACGGCCCCCAGGAAGGTGCCGTCCGGACCGATGACCCTGCGCGCGATGACGGTGGTCCATCCACCGGTAAAGCGGCTGCGCACCACTTCGACGATGACCGGAGACGAGCGGGGATCGGCTTTCAATTGCTTGAAGAATGAGCGATCGGCGACGCTGATGGCCGGGATCGGCCAGAACAGCGACGAGTTGATCAGTTGTCCATTGGCATCGTAGATGCTGATTCCGGCATTGTCGGACACCCCGCTGACAAGCGTCTGCAGCGCGTGGTGCACGGTCTCGTCCGAGGTCTGACGCCTGAATGCTTCCGGCGTACCCATTCCCGACAACTGCATCCGTTGAATGAGGTCCCTTTGTACGGCGTCGAAATTGTCCAGCTCTCGGTCGAAATGGCGGGAAAGCAGCAAGACGGTATTTTGCAATTCGCGGCCGGTGTTCATCAGGGCGCGGTGCCGAAAGCTCACAATCGTCACGGAGGTGCCGACCACAATGGATGTGATCAGCAGAATCCCGACAAGAATCAGCAGATTGAGCGGATTGCGGCGCTTGCCCGCGGTGCGGCTGACATCCTGGTTTTCGACCGCGTTGGAGATGTTGTTGTCCATTGCCCCCGTCCTTGGGGGACATCGTTACAATGATTTAAGTAGACGAAACCTTGGGAATTTGGGTTAGCGAAACCTTAATTCATTGCATCAACTAGAGAAAATCGCCTGGCGCCGATCAGTCCGTCGCGGTGTTCACGAGGTCGATCAGCGTGCGGCCGTAACGTTCCAGCTTCTTGTCGCCGATGCCGGGAATGCCACGCAATTGTTCCGCAGTCCTCGGGCGCGCCGTGGCGATGCCCTCTATCGTGGCGTCGTGCAGCACCACATAGGCGGGAACGCCGTGGGTGCGCGCGACGTCCGAGCGCCACGCCCTGAGAACGCCGAGCAGATCCGGATGGGCCGAGCCGGCAGGTAGCGCTGCCAGGTCGCCACGCCGCGACTTGGTCCGGCTGGCGCGATGGCGGGCGCCCGCGACCTCCTCGCGAAGAAAGACTTCGGTTTCGCCTTTCAGTACGGCGCGTGCGGACTCGGTCAGCTTCAAGGCGCCAAACGCTTCGCTGTCGGATTGAAGGTGACCCATCGCGACCAGCTGGCGCATCGCCGCGCGCCACTGCTTTTCGTTGAGTTCGCGGCCGATGCCAAACACCGACAGCCGGTCATGCCCGAACTGCTTGACGCGTTCCGTCATGCGCCCGATCAGAACGTCGATCAGATGCATGGCGCCGAAGCGTTGCCCGGTACGATAGGCGCAGGACAATAATTTTTGCGCGATGACCTTGCCGTCGCGAACCAGCGGCGGCGACAGGCAGTTGTCGCAATTGCCGCATTTCGCATCCTTGGGTGTCTCGCCGAAATAGCCAAGCAAGCGGCTGCGCCGGCAACTCGCGGTTTCGGCGAGGCTGACGAGCGCGTCGAGCTTGCCGACCGACACCCGCTTGAAAGCCTCGGCGCCGCTGGATTCATCGATCATCCGACGTTGCTGCACGATGTCGGACAGGCCATAGGCCATCCAGGCGCTGGACGGTTTGCCGTCGCGTCCGGCGCGTCCGGTCTCTTGATAATAGCCCTCGATGCTCTTCGGCAGGTCGAGATGGGCGACAAAGCGCACATCGGGCTTGTCGATGCCCATGCCGAACGCGACGGTGGCGACGATCACGATTCCGTCCTCGTTGAGAAAGCGATCCTGATTGCGCGCCCGCAGACCGGCGTCCAGCCCCGCATGGTAGGGCAGGGCCTCGATGCCGGCCTTCTTCAGCGTGGCGGCGGTGTCTTCGACCTTGGCGCGCGACAGGCAGTAGACGATGCCGGCGTCGCCGGCGTGGCGCTCCCGGATGAACGCCTTGAGCTGCGTCTGTGCATTTTGCTTGTCGACGATTTCATACCTGATGTTCGGGCGATCGAAACTCGCGACGAACTGCGGTGCGCCGGTGAGCCCGAGCCGGTCGACGATCTCCCGTCTTGTGAGTTCGTCGGCGGTGGCCGTGAGCGCAATGCGCGGCACGGCGGAAAAACGCTCGGATATCACCGACAGGCCAATATATTCCGGGCGGAAATCGTGCCCCCATTGCGACACGCAATGGGCCTCGTCGATCGCGAACAGAGCAATCCGCGCCTTGGCCAGCAGAGCCAGGCAGCGCGGCGTCACCAGCCGTTCCGGTGCGATGTAGAGAAGATCGAGCTCACCCGCGAGCAACTGGCGCTCGACCGCGGCGGCTTCCTCCCAGGACAGCGTCGAATTCAAGACCGCCGCCTTGACGCCGGCCTCGGTCAGTCCTGCCACCTGGTCACGCATCAGCGCGATCAGCGGCGAAACCACGATGCCGCAACCGTCGCGCAACAGCGACGGCAGCTGATAGCATAGCGACTTGCCGCCGCCGGTCGGCATCAGGACCAGGCAATTGCCGCCCTCGGTAACGTGCCGGACGATGGCTTCCTGCTCGCCTCGAAACGCCGGCAAGCCGAACACCGATTTCAACACGGCAAGTGCGTCCGGCGCGGCATCGGCCTTGCGGTTGCGATCGGTGGCGATAAGGGGGGCGGCCATGCGGCTTCAGTCGTCCGGTCAAAAGCCTGCGAAGGCCGAGGCGAGAGTCCAACGCCCCGGAAGGTGTCAAGCAGACGCTGATCGGGGCCGCCATAGGTCTATCGCTGATTCGCCGCCGCGCATAATCCGATTGACCCGCTCTACGCCCGCGACGGACGGGATGACGGCCCGCGTTTTACGCGCCGGCCAGCCGCAAGGCGTTCGCAACGCTCAGGGCCGGGACTTTGCGTCGCGACGCCGCCTCGAGCGCGTAGCGCAGCAGCGATGGTGAACAGCCGAACGGGCTCGGTTCGGGTTCCACGTCGTGACCATAAAAGATGAGCCAGCCGTTGCTGTCGATCGCTTCGTCAAAGGCGCGATCGATGCCGTCACGATCGATAAGCTCGTTGATCAGGGGTGTCGCGCGCAGATATTGCAAATCGACCGTGCCGTGGTTGATGCCGGGGAGAATGCCGCGCGACGAGCGGAAGGCCTTCCCGAGCTGGCGCTTACGCCACACCGAGCCCGCGCCGTAGGGATAGGCAAAATTCTCGACCGGCATGGAGGCGTCCAATGCCAGCAGATATTTCCGGTTTCTCGCGATCTCCGATGCCATCGCCGCCGCGGTCAGATGGGTGGCTCGCGTGTGGGAGAAGGTGTGGCAGCCGATTTCATGCCCGCGGCAGTGAAGGTCGACAACTTGATCGGCGCCGGTCGCGGTCCAGTTGCCTGACCAGGTGCCGGCAAGGGAGCCGGCCACGTAGAACGTTCCCCGCGCGCGGTATTCCTCGAGGATCGCCGCACCGGTGGTCGCGGCGCTGACGGGAGCGTCATCGAACGTAAAGCTGACCATGGGACCTGGGTTGCGCAGCCTGAAAGGCGCGGCGCGGAAATGCCGGACCAGCGTGTTGTTGACGCTCGCCTTCAGCGAGGACAACGCAGAAGGCACAGTGTCGCGTGATTTCGTAAAATCTGCCCAGGCCCGTGTCGATTCGGCCATGCCGGACTTCATGTCATACCAGCCGTCAGTTTGACGCCTTCACTGTCTGTCTGCTCCCGTTTCGTTTCTAGGGAGGAGTCGCTACACCGACAATAATTCGGCAGGAGATTGATGGAATAACCCTAACGCGGGTCAGTGAATCGATTAAAATCTGAATCGCCTCACGAAGGGTGTTTCGAGCCTGCCTGAGCCTAAGGGCCATAAAGCACGAGTTCGGTGTCAGTCAGGTCCGCGAGACGGGGACGGTGCGGAACCTTGAAATACTTGCGGCCGTGCGCCCCGGAAAAGAAGCCGGCAAGAGCTGGTATGGCTCCGTTTGAGTCGAGGATCACGCAAATCTTGTAATGCCGGATTAGTAACCGGCCAATGGCTCCGGCGCATTGGACGTATTCGGCGATGTCACGGCAATAGATCAGCTGCATCGCCGGCGGCGCGATCCATCCCCGGCGGATGCGCACCGGCTGCAGAATGAACGGCAGCCGTTCGCCGGTCGCAACGCGACATACCAGACTGAGGCACCCATAACGCGCATGTCGCGTGAGCAGTTCGACGTCGGCGGCTGGCAAGCCTTGAATTGAATGCGTATCGGGTGAAACGGTCTCGATGGTGACGCCCGGCTTGACGCCGGATAGCACCGGCAGCGAGAACAGCAGTCCGCTGCAATAGGCGTTGAACCCTTGTGTCTCGATGATCGGCCTGGTCCACGCCGCCGGGCTGATGTTGACGTAGGTGACTTCCTTGTGCCTCTGGGCGATCTTGGTCAACAGCGGCGCGTAATTCCGGAAGGCTGGATCCACATACCAGCTCGACAGATTGCAGGAGATCGCCGTTTCCGCACCGTTGTTCCTGGATGTGTACAGCAGCAAGAGAACGCCGACCGGCAGGCCGCCATGATCGAGCATGTAGCCGAAACGCGGATAACCTTCCGGGATTTCGCGCGACCCCTGTCGGCGTAGTCCCTGCATCCAATACAGGCGCGGCCGTCCTGCAAATCCGCGCGTCAGAAATTCCGCGACCACATCGATGTCGGCTGCGGAAATCTCACGGCATCGAATTGGATGGTTGGTCACGACAATCCGTCAGGCGGTTGAATGGAAGCGGCGCAAGCCGCGGCCCCGAAGCGCTTCACGCCCGGATTGCGCCGATGCCCATCGATAGCCACGACGTTGGATTGCGACAAGGCTCGGGATCTGAATCAATGCGGTCGATGAAATTCAGGGTAAACGGCTTCATTTCGAGATCGTCGATCAATCGGTCTGGGGTTGATGTCGACATGTTTGAATTGATCGCGGCAACGGTTGCGTCGTCGCAGTTGGCGTCCAGGCTCCGTCGGCCGCAACGCTGCAACTCACGACCGCCTTGTCAGTTGAACCAGAGGGTGCGGATGTTCGTGCCGCCGTGGGATTTAAGCCTGCCTCGGTCCGCGCAACGCGAAGGCGCCGCTACCGGTCAACACCAGGGCCGCCTGGGCGATCAACCAGAACAGTGGATATTCCCAGCCGCCGCCGGTGTTGGAGTAGGTCCAGCCGACCGGCCATTTGATCCAGACCACCACGGCCAGAAATATCAGCAGGAACGCCGACCATTGACGGGTGTACCAGCCGAGCAGAATGGCCAGTCCGCCCATCACCTCAAGGCCGAATGTCGGCCAGGCGAGCAGCGGCGTGATGCCGTTTTTTGCAAGCAGCGCCTCGTGCGTGTTCATCCCGCGATAAGTCTTGAGAAACGCGTGCGCGATCCAGTCGATCCCGATTGCGACGCGCAGCAGAAAAATCCCGTAAGGGGCATAAGTCTGGTCGACGCCGGCGGCGTTGAATGGCGCGGCAAGTCCCGATGCCCGGCTGCTTGCGGTGGCGCCGACAACGGCGCCTTCGGTGATGTTACGTTGGTCGAGCGTTTGTTTTTTCACGTCGTCGCTCCCTGTCTCCGTAAATCGCGGCGGTTTCCGGAGCACTCGTTTTTTGCGAGCATGCTGCTTTTGATTCGACCCGGCAAGGCGAATCAAAGGAATTGCGCAGGTCCGGAGCGCACGCGCGCCGTGTTCGTGCGCCGAGGGAATACCAGCCTCGCGCTGCCACAGTGTCTTGTCGTCAATGCGTTGCCGGCGCTCAATCCTTAAAACTCATCAAGCGGCGGATCATGCGGATGTTGGCGTAGTCCACCATTTTGCCATCGACGGTCACGGCACCCTGGCCGTTTCTTTCGGCTTCCTCGAGCGCCGCCAGCGCGCGTTCGGCGTAAGCAAGCTCCTGCTCGGAAGGCACGAAGGCCGCGCGCGTGGGTTCGATCTGGCTCGGATGGATGACCTGCTTGCCGTCATATCCCATCGCAGCGGCTTTCATGGCCGTGGAGCCGGTCGCGATCTCGTCACGAAAGGCGCCGCACGGGCCGTCGATGGCGCGCAGGCCGAAAGCGCGGGCAGCCACCAATAGCCGCATCATCGGATAGGCGAAGAGGTCCAGCGGCACCTCGGGGTGGCCTTCCGCCGCGTTGCCGACATGCCTGTAACCGGAGGGCGATGCGCCGATCTCGGCGCTACGCGCGCCGATCGACGCCGCGAAATCGCCGACGCCGAGATGCAGGGCCGTCACCAGATGGTCGGCGGCGGCCAGCGCCTCCACATTGACCAGGCCGCGCGCGGTCTCGATCAGCAATTCCATTTCGGCGGGCTTGTCGCGCATTCCCCTGGCGTCCTTAATCCAGCGCCCGATCTTTACGACGTCGGCAACGGTTTCGGCCTTGGGAATGATGAATGCGTCGAGCCGCGGAATCCTGCCGAGGGAAGCGATCTCGATCCGGATCGATGGACTATCGAAGGCATTGAGCCGGACCGCGACGGTCTTGGTGCCCCAATCGAGTTCGGTCAACGCGGTCGTGGCGCCTTGCAGCGCCGCGCCTTTCTCGGCCAGAGGCACCGCGTCTTCGAGGTCCATGAACACGGCGTCGGCGGCCGACGCCGCGGCTCCCTCCACCATGCGGGCACGGTGCGCCGGGACGGCCAGGTAGGTGCGGGTCAGTCTCGATGTCGTCGTCATGTGCCGATGGTTGCCTTGAGTCCGAGTTCGCTGAGGATGGCGTCGGTATGCTCACCGACTGCTGGAATATCGCCCATCACCGGGGTGACGCCGGGAATGGTGATGGCGGGCAGAAAGCTGGTCAGCGGTCCGTTCGGCGATCCGACCTTGCGAACGCGATCGCGGACACGGAGTTGCGGATGTTCGAGGAACGCCTCGACCGTGTTCATGTCGGCGTTGGCAATGGCGGCGTCGTCCAGCCGCTCGATGACTTGCGCTCCGGTCAGCGTCGAGAAACGCCGCTCGATCAGCGCTTCCAGCGCATCGCGGTTTTGCATGCGCTGCGGATTGGTGCAAAAGCGCGGATCGTCCGCCAGCGCCGCGTCCTCGAGCACGTGGGTACAGAGCGCTTCCCATTCGCGCTGGTTTTGAATGCCGAAGAAGACGACGCGGCCATCGCCGGTCTTGAATGGACCATAGGGCGCGATGGTCGCGTGACGGGTTCCGGTACGGACCAGCGGCTTGCCGGCGCCTTCGGTGTAATAGGCCGGGTAGCTCATCCATTCGGTCATGGAATCGAACAGAGAAACCTCGAAGGCCATTCCCTTTCCGGTACGCTCGCGATCGAACAGCGCCATCAGCACGCCGTTGACGATATACATGCCGGTCGCGGTGTCGACGACGGCGATGCCGCACTTCGCCGGCTGTTCCTGAGTGCCGTTGATCGAGAGAAACCCGGCTTCGCATTGCACAAGCAGGTCATAGGCCTTCTTCCGGCTATAGGGGCCGCCGCTTCCATAGCCGGAAACATCGCAGGCGATCAAACGGGGGAAGCGCTCCACCAGGGTCGCGCCGTCGAGGCCGAGCCGTTGGGCCGCGCCCGGTGCCAAATTCTGCAAAAACACGTCGGCTTGCGGCAACAGCGCGTCGAGCACCCGCTTGCCTTCGGCGCTTTTCACGTCGAGCGCAAGGCTTTCCTTGGAGCGGTTGGTCCAGGCAAACTGGCTCGACATGCCGTTCATGACGTAATCATAGTCGCGGCAGAAGTCGCCCTTGCCGAGGCGCTCGATCTTGATCACCCGGGCACCCCAATCTGCCAAATGCCGGCTCGCCAGCGGTGCGGCGATCGCCTGCTCGAGCGAGACAACGGTGATGCCCGACAGTGGCAACCGCGGCGGCTGGTTCATAGCTTTCTCCAAATCATGCCTCTAGTCCCGTGGTTCCCTATTCCCGCAGGAAAGGCCGGTCACGCGCGCACGCCACGCAGTGCTCGGCGCCTTGCGGCAGGACGACAACCGTGGATATGTGTTAACAGCTATCCACCGGCCATAAAGGCGTGCGGGACGAATGACAGGGTTGCCGCGAATTATTGCAGGCGTTGTCGTCGGCGTTCTGGTCGCAGGTTTGGCTGCCGGGTTGGCCTTGACATGGCGGCCGGCGATTGCCGCCATCGATCCTCCCGAGCCGCAGTCATTTGACGCTGCCCTGGTCAAGCGCGGCCGCGAGCTGGCGGCGATCGGCAACTGCAACGATTGTCATACGGTGCGAGGCGGCGGCAGTTTCGCCGGGGGCCTGCCGGTGCCGACGCCATTCGGCACGATCTATTCGTCCAACATCACGCCCGATCCGGAAACCGGTATCGGCCGCTGGTCGGAAGCCGCGTTTCGCCGTGCGATGCGGTCAGGCGTCAATCGCGAAGGCCAGCATCTTTATCCGACCTTTCCGTACGATCACTTCACCAATGTTTCGAATGAGGACGATGCGGCGCTCTATGCCTACCTGATGACGCGAATGCCGGTGCATGCCCCGGCCCGTGAGAATGTGCTGTCGTTTCCGCTCGACCAGCGCTTCGTGATCGCGGGCTGGAAGCTGTTGTTCCTGCGCCGCGGCACCTATCAGCCCGACAGCACCAAGAGCGCGGAATGGAATCGCGGTGCATATCTCGTCGAAGGGCTGGCGCATTGCGGCGCGTGCCATACGCCGCGCAACGGCCTGGGCGCGGAACGTCCGGATGCGCAGTTTGCCGGCGGCGACGTCGACAACTGGCACGCCTATGCGATCAACGCGCAGTCCCCGGCGCCCGTCCCGTGGGATGCCGAGGCGCTGTACGGCTACCTGCGTAACGGCTGGCAGCCGGACCATGGCGTCGCGCGCGGGCCGATGGCGGAGGTGGTCAGCAATCTGTCGACCGTCAGCGCCAGCGACGTGCATGCGATCGCGACCTATATGGCCGACGTGTTCGGCGCGCCGACGCCCGAGCGCGTCCGGCGAGGCGAGGCCGTGCTGGCGCAGGCCAAAGCGCCGGCCGCTTCAACGTCGGCCGCGCCGGCTCCCGGAACCCACGCGGAAGGCGCCTCGATCTACGCGGCGGCGTGCGCCACCTGCCATGAAACCGGACGAGCCGTGCCCTATGGCGGGGTCAACCTTGGCCTCAGCTCCGCGCTCAGCGGCCCGGACCCTCGAAACGCGATCAACATCGTGCTGTCGGGCGTTCGTCCGGTGGCGGGCGAGCGCAGCCCGATCATGCCGGGATTTGCCGCCAGCATGGACGACGGCCAGATCGCGGCCCTGCTGCAGTATTTGCGAGGCCGGTTCAGCAACCAACCCGCATGGACCGGCGTTGAAAAGGCCGTGGCGGACGCCAGGCGCACCCAGACCGTGTTTCTCCAGACATCGCCCGGCCCCCACAGCGCTCCCGGCGATACCACGCAGCGAGACAAGCCATGATGACATTGAAGGTCAATGGCCACGATCACCAGATCGACGCCGACCCGGATACGCCGCTGCTCTACGTGCTGCGCGACGACCTCAAGCTCAACGCCGCGAAATTCGGCTGCGGACTCGGTCAATGCGGCTCCTGCACCGTGATGGTGGACGGCAAGGCGGTGCTGTCCTGCGTGACGCCGCTGCTGTTGCTGCAGGGCAAGCAGGTGACGACACTGGAAGGATTGGGCACGATCGAAGCCCCGGCGCCGATCCAGCGCGCTTTCATGCAAGAGCAAGCGGCGCAGTGCGGCTACTGCATCGCCGGCATGATGATGCGGGCGCAGGCGTTGCTGCAGCGTAATCCCAAGCCGACCGACGAGGAAATCCGCACCGAGATGGAGCCCAACCTATGCCGCTGCGGAACGCATATGCGTATCTTGCGCGCGGTGCGGTTGGCCTCGCGGTTGATGGATACCGCGGATGCATCTCCGACGACGCCGTCTTCCACGACTAGGTCTTCAACATTGGTTGGGAGCACCTGATGAACGCCCCGGTGATTCTCGATCGCCGCCGCGTCCTTGCGGGCGGCGGCGCGCTGATCGTCAGCTTTTCGCTTACCAATGCTTTCGCCGAGGATCAGGTACCGGCGGCGGCCCCGGCACCGAAACCTCCCGGCAGCCTGAAGGACGCGCCGTACCTCAACTCCTGGGTCCGGATCGATGCCGACGGCAAGATCACCGTCTTCACCGGCAAGGCCGAACTTGGCCAGGGGTTCAAAACCGCATTCCAGCAGATTGCGGCCGAAGAGCTTGACGTTCCCTTTGCCTCGCTCACGGTCATTACGGCGGACACCGGCCGCACCGCCAATGAGGGCTACACGTCCGGCAGCCATTCGATGCAGGACAGCGGCACCGCGATCCAGAATGCGGCGGCCCAGACCCGGGCGCTGCTGCTGGCCGAAGCGGCGCAGCGATTTGAAGCGCCGGCGGAGAATTTACGCACCGAGAACGGCGCGGTGATTGCGCCGGACGGCCGGCGTTTGGACTATGGGGATTTGGTCGCGGGCGACAGGCTGCATGTGCAGGCGCAGCCGAAATCGCAACTGAAGGATCCCGCGACCTTCCGGCTCATGGGCCTGCCGGTGCCACGCGTCGATATCCCGGCCAAGGTGACCGGCGGCGCGGCCTATGTGCAGGACATGCGGCTGCCGGACATGGTGCATGCGCGGGTGGTTCGGCCGCCGAGCTATGACGCACAGCTGACGGACTGCGACACCGCCGCGATCGAACGGCTGCCCGGCGTCGTCAAGGTCGTGCGCGACGGCAATTTTCTTGCCGTCGTTGCAAAGAAGGAGTTCCAGGCAGTCAAGGCGATGCAGGCGCTGTCGGCCGTGGCGAAGTGGAAGGAGACCGCGACCTTGCCGAAGCAGGACGATCTGCTTCACGTGCTCACCAGCCTGCCGTCGCAGGATTCGACGATTTTCGAGCGCAGCAACCCGTCCGCCGTCGGCCGGAAAACCCTGGAAGCGACGTTCACGCGGCCGTATCAGTCGCATGGCTCGATCGGGCCGTCTTGCGCGGTCGCGCAGTCGGTCGATGGCAAGATGACGGTTTGGACCCACACCCAGGGCGTCTATCCGGATCGTCAGGGCATCGCCGAGATGCTGCGCGTGCCGGCATCGAACGTTCGGCTGATCCATGTCGAGGGTTCCGGATGCTATGGTCACAATGGCGCCGACGATGCCGCGGCCGACGCCGCCTTGATCGCGCGCGAATTGCCCGGCGTGCCGGTGCGTGTGCAATGGATGCGCGAACAGGAGCACAGCTGGGAGCCGTATGGTCCGGCGATGGTGACCAGGTTGAAGGCCTCGCTCGACGAGAGCGGTGCGATCGCCGATTGGAATTTCGAAGTCTGGAGCAACACCCACTCGATGCGGCCAGGCGGAGCGGGCTCGCTGCTGGCGGCGCAGCACATGTCACAGCCGTTTGCGGTGCCGGCGCCGAAGCCGCTGCCGTTGCCGGAAGGCGGCGGCGACCGCAACGCTATCCCGATCTACACGTTTCCCAACGCGCATGTGGTGCATCACTTCATCCCGGCGATGCCGCTGCGGATTTCGGCGATGCGGGCGCTCGGCGCCTATCACAACGTGTTTTCGATCGAGAGCTTCATGGACGAACTCGCGGTCGCGGCCGGAGCCGATCCCGTCGAGTTCAGGCTGAAGCACCTGCAGGATCCGCGCGGGCGCGACGTCATCAACAAGGCGGCGCAGGGCTTCGGATGGCTGAAGGGGCAGAAGGCCGCGCAGGGTCGCGGCTACGGCTTTGCCTTTGCGCGCTACAAAAACCTCGCGGCCTATTGCGCCATCGCCACCGAGATCGAGGTCGACGGTGAAACCGGGCGTCCGCGCCTGGTTCGCGCGGTCGCGGCGGTCGACAGCGGCCAGGTCGTCAATCCGGACGGGCTGACCAACCAGATCGAAGGCGCGATCATGCAATCGATGAGCTGGACCCTGTACGAGAGCGTGACCTTCGACGACATCAGGATCACCAGTATCGATTGGCAGACCTATCCGATCCTGCGATTCGCTGCGGCGCCCGACAGTATCGATGTCCACATCATCAATCGGCCCGGCCTGCCGTTCCTCGGTAGCGGCGAAACCGGGCAGGGCCCGGCCGCGGCATCGATCGCCAACGCCATTGCCGACGCTACCGGCAAACGGCTGCGCAACCTTCCGCTGACGCGCAAGCGCATCAAGGACGCGATCGAGGCGTGAGCGCAGAAGATCACGATCGTCATTCCGGGCGCGCGCCGAACAGGCGCGTGCCGGAATGACGGTCTCGCCCGACCAAAGCTATTGATACGCCGCGACGATGTCGGACACCGCGCGCTCGAGCTGCTGCGCGGTGGCGCATTGGCGCACCACGGTGCAGAACGTCTGGTAGCGCGGCATTTCGGAATCGCCGAAGCCCCACGCGGTGCGCCCTTCCGGGTTGAGCCACACCAGCCGTTTCGACCGCTCGGCGATGCGGCGCAGGATGTCGGCGCGCGGATCGAGATTGTTGGATCTCGCATCCCCGAGCACGATCACGGTGGTCTGCGGCGTGATCGCGCTCATCCATTGCTTTTCGAAATCGGCGAGCGAGCGCCCGTAGTCGGATGACCCGAACCCGACCTTGGACATGATGTCCTGCATCGCTTCTTCCGGCGTTTTGGACTCCAGGATGTCGCTGACCTCGATCAGATGCCCCGAAAATGCGAACGAACGGACGTCGGAGACCACCTCGTGCAGGCTGTGGATCAACAGCAGGAAGAAATCGGAGACCCGCGCCACCGAGCCCGAGACATCGCAAATCGCCACGATCTTCGGCCGGTCACGGTGCCGCCGCTTCCAGGCCGTCAGAAACGGCACGCTGCCCCAGGCGGCGTTGCGCCTGAGCGTTCGACGCACGTCGAGATGGCCGCGCCGCTGCCGCTTGCGTGGCTTGCTGTAGCGCTCGCGCAACCGCCGTGCGATCTGCCGTATCAGGAAGCGCATCTGCTCGACCTGCCGCGGTTCGATCCGCGACAGCGGGGCATTTCGCAAGATTTCGTTGCGCAGGTTTTCGGCTTCTTCGCGCCCGTACAGCAGCAGCGCCTGCGAAACCGTGTCGCGAACGCCCTCGCGCAGCCCTTCAAGTCCGGCCGCCAGCTGCTCGGCCAGCGCGGGATTGCCTGCGGCGGCGTCGTCGAGATCGTCCCGCAGCTGTGCAATGCCCAGGAGGTCGAGGATGCGCGCCGAAAATATCCCGCGCTGGGTAAAATAGCGGATGTCGGACAAGGAAGCCGCGCTCGCCGCATTGGCGATGGCCGCCGCGATCGCCGACCGATCCTGCGACAACAGCATCTGCGCCAGCGGTCCGAGGCCGTCGGACGACGGGCTTGCCGCGGCCTCGGTCGATTGCGGCTGCGCCGGCCGGCCGGCGTCCGCGGTCGGATCGCCCGGTTCCGTTGCCGCCGGATGGCTGAAGAACAGGTCGAAGCAATCGCCGAGCGCCTTCTTTTCGTCCTGGGTCTTGGCGAGCGTCAGCAGCATCGTGTCGCGCAGGATCTCTCGGTCGGAAAAGCCGACATCGGCGACGGCGCGCATCGCGTCGATGCTTTCAGCCGGCGAGACCCGGACGCCGGCGCCGCGAGCCGCGCGGAAGAACCGATGCAGGTTCTCTTTCATGGGTCTCGACCAAAGACGTTATGACGGAAACACGGTATGACGGGAGGCCTTGGCTATGAAGGTGTTGGCGTGCGGCAACGCGGCTTCGATGTCGGTCTCGTATTTCAGCAGCACGTTGAGCGTATCCCTGACCATCTCGTGGCCGAGGTCCGATGCCTGCAGCAGCACCAGAACCCGCGCCCAGTCGATGGTCTCGCTCACGGACGGCTGCTTCTTGAGATCGAGCGTGCGGATTTCGTGGATGAATCCGACCATTTGCCGGCGTAACGACTGTGCGATTCCGGGCACGCGGCTTTCGACAATGCGCTCCTCGAGCTTTTGCTCGGGGAAGCCGATGTGAAGGTGAAGGCAGCGCCGTTTCAACGCGTCGCCAAGATCGCGTTCGCTATTGGAAGTCAGGATTACCGTGGGCGGGACCGTCGCGACCACTGTTCCGAGCTCGGGAATGCTGACCTGGAAATCGCTGAGGATTTCAAGCAGCAGGGATTCGAACTCGGCATCCGACTTGTCGATCTCGTCGATCAGCAGCACGCAGCCGCTGGGCTGCTCCAGCGCCTGCAGCAGCGGCCGCGGCTCCACGAATTCCTTGGAGAAGAAGACGTCGCCAAAATCGTGCAGCTGGCCCAGCGCCTTATCAAGCGTGTCGGCGCCGGCCAGCACCTCGCCGAGCTTGTCCTTCAGGATCTGCGTGTAGAGAAGCTGCTTGGCGTATTTCCACTCGTAGAGTGCCTTGGCCTCGTCCAGCCCTTCGTAGCATTGCAGGCGGATCATCTTGAGCCCGCGCCAGGCCGCGATCGCCTTGGCAAGCTCGGTCTTGCCGACGCCGGCCGGCCCCTCGACCAGGATCGGCTTCTCGATCTGCTGGGCGAGATAGACCGCGGTGGCGATCTGCCGGCTCGCGATATAGCCTTGGGCGGCGAGGCCGCTTTCCACGGCCTCGATGGAGGCCGACGGCCGATGTTCAGCCACGAATTTCAACTCCCGCTCTGTCGGTTCTTTCGAGCGTTCTGCCTGCGTTAATGGCAAAGAACAAGCCCGCAACGCGGTGAATTTGGGTTCCGCCGTCAGGCCGTCGCGACGCGCGGCGTCTTCCCAAGTCGGCCCGCAACGGGCTATCCCTGTTCCGATGAAAGCTCCCTTTTGCGCCGGCGCGATCCTGGCGCTATTCCTGGCGGCGCCCGCCCACGCGATCGTCGGCGGCGCCGCGCCATCCGTCGAAAGCATCGGACGGTCCGTCGTGACCATCGTCGGCTCGCGCGGCAATTTCTGCACCGGCACCTTGATCGCGCCCGATTTGGTGTTGTCGGTGGCCCATTGTGTCGGGCCCGGCGCGACCTACAAGATCGTCGACTATGGCGTGGACCGCCAACCACAGCTCAGGGATGTGAAGAAGGTCGCCGCCCATCCGGCCTTCAATATGCAGGCGATAAATGCGCACCGCGCCACTGCCGACGTGGCGCTGCTGCAGCTTGAAACGCCCAGAAAAAATCCATCGGTGCTCGGCCTACCCAGGACTCCGATCGCGGCGGGCAATCGCTTCACCATCGCCGGTGTCGGCGTCACCGTGCACGGCGACGGCAAAAGCGGCGGGACGGCTCGCAGCGCCGATCTCGTCGCGACCGGTCACCCTGGCACGCTGCAGATACGGCTGGTCGATCCAGCCGGTGCGGGCGCTCGCGCCGGGCTCGGGGCCTGCACCGGCGATTCCGGCGGACCGGTGTTCGAGGATCAAGCGGGTAAGCAGACCATCATCGGCGTCATCAGCTGGTCGACCGGGCCAAACGGCGCCGCCGGTTGCGGCGGCCTGACCGGAGTTACGCCGCTGACGCTTTACCGCGACTGGATCGTGCAGACCGCGAAGCAATGGGGTTCGGTGCTGGCGCCACCGTGAGTGGCGACACTTTACGCCGCGCCGCGCGCCGTTATAGCGCGACTCCCCTCCCCGCAAGGAGGAGGGGAGAAGAAGGCGAACGCGCTTGCGCGCCACACGCTACGCGTTACAGCATCACACGAAATCACGAATCCCGCCGGCTGGCGTTGGTCGCGATCGCGGCGGCGGCAGTACGATTCTCGACGCCGAGCTTGGCGTAGATTTGTTCGAGATGCTTGTCCACGGTCCTCGGACTAAGCCCCAGGATCTGGGCGATGTCGCGGTTGGTTTTTCCCTTCGACAGCCACGACAGCACCTCGCCCTCGCGGCTGGTCAACCCGAGTTCAGCGCTGAAATTAGCCGGCGTATCTGAGCCGGCGTCCTTTGCCAGCCGCAACAGGAATTCGTTCGGAGCGAGCTTGCCCATGTATTGCAGGCGAAGCCGCACGTTATCCGGAAACGATGCCATCGCCTGGGCTTTCGTTCCGGCATTGCCTTTTTGCATTTGGTCTAGCCATTGCCGCATGGAATGCGGCAGCTGGAGGGCGTCGGCCGTTGCCGTGCCGAGATTATCCGAGAGCAATTTCTGCGCCTGCGGCGTCGCCCATACGATCTCGCCTTGCCCGGTGACGACGAGAAGAAACCGGCCGGACACGTCGAGTGCTGCGCGGGCACTTTGGGTGAGGCGTGCGTTGGCAAGATGGACCCTGATCCGCGCCAGCATTTCCTCGATCGCGATCGGTTTGGTCACGTAGTCGACGCCGCCGGCCTCCAGGCCGCGCACGATGTGTTCGGTTTCCGCGAGCCCGGTCATGAAGATCACCGGCACATGGCTCAAGCCTGCTTCGCGCTTGAGGCGCCGGCAGGTCTCGAAGCCGTCGATGCCGGGCATGACGGCGTCGAGCAGGATGATGTCGGGCGTGATCTGATCGACGATCCGCATCGCCGCCGCTCCGTCCATCGCGACCATCACCGTCATGCCGGCGCCGTCGAGGGCGTCGGTCAGCAGCCGCAGCGTCTCCGGGGAATCGTCGACGACGAGCGCGACATCGCGCTTTTTGGCTTCAATGTTCATGGCTGTGCAGGGCTTTCAGGGTGGCCATGTACTGGTCGAGATCGAAGCGGTCGATCAGCGCACGCATGTGCGTGGCGAAGGCCGCATGCTCGGGAAAATCGTTTCGCATCGCGTCGAGCTTGCCCTGGATCGCACGAATATAACCCATCTGCCCAAGATCGATCAGTTCCTCGACGTCCTCGACGGGCGGCCGCGTGCCGGCTTCCGGCTTCCAGTGCGGGGCGCCGGCCTGATCGGTGTCGTACTGCCATTCGATCTTGAGCAACTGACGGATCGATTCCAACAGCCTGGGAATATCGATCGGCTTCATCAGGTAGCCGTCATGAAAGGGTTGCGCGAGCGGCGCGCCATGGGCCTCCAGCGCGCTCGCCGACACCATCAGGATGCGGGCCTGGTGATGGCCGGTTGCGCGCAACGCCTCCGCGACCCTCCATCCATCCATTCCCGGCATCGAAATATCCAGCAAGAACAAGTCGGGCCGGCAGTGCTGCGCCAGCGCGAGACAGCCGGGGCCGTCGGGCGCGCTGAGCAGGATGAACCCGAGCGGCGTCAACACTTCACGCAGGAGGTCGCGCTGCACCGGATCGTCGTCGGTAACCACGATGGTCTTGCGCGGGCCATGGTAGCCAAAGACCGGTGCATCGACCGGTGCGATCCGGGTCGGGTTGGTGACTTCCGACAGCAGCATCTTCACCCGGAAGGTGCTCCCCGTGCCGACCGCGCTGGTCACCTTGATGTCGCCGCCCATCACGCCGGCAAGCAACCGGCTGATCGTCAGGCCAAGACCGGTTCCGGTTTGCGGCTGCGACACGCCCAATTCGCCGCGTTCGAACGGCGCGAAGATGCGTTCAAGATCGGTCGCCTGAATCCCCGGGCCGGTATCGGTCACCTCGAATTCGGCGACCGGACTACGATAGTGGACGGCGAACCGCACGCTGCCGGCTTGCGTGAATTTGATCGCGTTGGACAACAGGTTGATCAGGATCTGGCGCAGGCGCTTTTCGTCCGCGAACACCACCACCGGCAACACCGGGGGCCGGGTGAAAACAAAATCGATACCTTTGCCGGCGGCCTGCAGCCGAAACATCCCGACAAGCTGGTCGAGAAATTCGCTGAGGTGAACCTCGTCACGCGACAGATAGAGCCGTCCCGCCTCGATTTTCGAAATGTCGAGAATGCCGTCGATCAGCCCCGACAGATGATCGGCGCTGCGGCGCACGACGCGCACCTGGTCGCGCGGCTTGGACTGCAGGCTCGAATCCTGCTCCAGTAACTGCGCGTAGCCGCTGATGGCGTTTAGCGGCGACCGCAGCTCGTGACTCAGCCCGACCACGTAGCGGCTCTTGGCGAGGTTGGCGGATTCGGCGACTTCCTTGGCGCGCTGCAATTCGGCGTCGGTGCGCTTGTGGGCGTCGATCTCCTGGATCAAGAGCGTAGTCTGCCGCCGGGTTTCGGCTTCCGCCGCGCGCCGGCTCTGCTGCGCCAGCACGAACAGCCATGCGACCACGCCGATGATGATCGACAGCGCGAAGAACACCTTCCAGAGCACGCTGGACAACGCCAGATTCTCGACTTGAACGCTGGCGGAGGTCTGCAGGTAGATCAGCCCGAGCGTCAGCCCGACCAGGCCCGCCGAGACGGCGAAGACGCCGAGATAATGCCCGAGGTGCGAGTTGATCCGGGCGTAGATCGGTTTCGGCAGAAAACTCCCGAGCGTTTCGGAAGCTTGCGCCTGAATCCGCGCATGGGGTTTGCAAAGGTCGTGGCAGCGCGCGTCGAGCGAACAGCACAGCGAGCAGATCGGTCCGGCATAGGCCGGACACGACGCCATGTCCTCCGGTTCGAACGTGTGCTCGCAAATGCAGCACTGGATCGCCTGCAGATTTTGCCAGCTCCGCTTCGGCTTGCGCGCGATGTAATATTTGCCGCCGGTCGCATAGGCGATCAGCGGCGCGGCGACGAACGCCACGGTAAGCGCGACAAAGGGTGACAGCGCCTTCACCGTCGGCCCGAACAACCCGTAAAACGCGCTGATGGAAACGACGGTGGCGATCGTCATCGCACCGACCCCGACCGGATTGATGTCGTAAAGGTGCGCGCGCTTGAACTCCATCTGCTGCGGGCGCAGACCCAGCGGCCTGTTGACGACGAGGTCGGAAACCAGGGCGCCGACCCAGGCGATGGCGACGTTGGAATAAAGCGCAAGCGTCTGCTCGAGCGCCTTGTAGACACCGATCTCCATCAGCAGCAGCGCGACGACCACGTTGAAAACCAGCCAGACCACGCGGCCGGGATGGTTATGGGTCAAACGGGAAAAGAAATTCGACCAGGCGATCGAACCGGCATAGGCGTTGGTGACGTTGATCTTCACCTGCGAGAGGATCACGAAGGTACCGGTGAACGCCAGAGCGAGATCCGGCCGCGACAGCACATAGCGGAAGGCTTCGAGATACATGTGCGCCGGTTCGGCGGCATGCTCGGCGGGCACGCCGTGGCTTAAGGCAAAGAAGGCCAGGAACGAGCCGGCCAGCAGCTTGAGCGCGCCGGGCACGATCCAGCCCGGGCCGGCGCTAACCAGCGCGATCCACCACGCGGCTTTCGAGGTTCGCCGGTCGCGCGGCAGAAAGCGCAGGAAGTCGACCTGTTCGCCGATCTGCGCCACCAGCGCGAATACCACCGAGGCGGCAGTGCCGAACAGCAGCAGATCGAGATGGCCGGCCGGATCGCCGTGCTCGCCGGGGAACTGCGTCCATTCCGCAAAAGAGTGCGGATTGGCGTAGGCGATCACCGCGAAGGGAAGGATGTGAAGGATGATCCAGAGCGGCTGCGTCCACAATTGAAAGCGGCTGATCAGCGTGATGCCGTGGGTGACCAGCGGGATAATGACGACCGCGCTGAGGAGATAGCCGACGGGGCGGGGGATGGCGAAGCAGATCTCGAGCGCCGTGGCGAGGATCACGGCCTCGATGGCGAAGAAAATGAAGGTGAAGGAGGCGTAGATCAGCGAGGTGATGGTCGAGCCGATGTAGCCGAAGCCGGCGCCGCGGGTCAGCAGGTCGATGTCGATGCCGCATTTGGCGGCGTGGTAGGCGATCGGCAGGCCGCAGCAGAAAATGATGACGCTGACGACGAGGATGGCCGCGGTGGCGTTCGTGACGCCGTAGTTGAGCGTGATCGTGCCGCCGATCGCCTCCAGCGCCAGGAACGAGATTGCGCCGAGGGCGGTGTTGGCGACGCGGGCGGCGGACCAGCGCCGGGCGCTCTTGGCAGTGAAGCGCAGCGCGTAATCTTCCAGCGTTTGGTTGGCAACCCATTGATTATATTGGCGCCTGACGCGGTCTATGCGCTGCCGCCCTGCCACTCGGTACCCCCTTACTGACCCCGGCCACCCACGGAAAACCGTCGCCAAAATCTACGTCGCTATTTTGCGGTGCAATATACGCGATCTTGCGTATCTGTGCACTGCACAATTACGGTCAACCTCGTCTGATCATTAGCGCGTCCTCGAACACAGATGGGGTGGTCATGTCAGACGATAACAAACAGGGGCTGCAGTCGGCATTTCGCCGAAAGCTGCTGATGGGGATGGCGGCGATTCCTGCGCTCACCATGCTTCCCCGGCCGTCACTTGCCGATGTGCCGGCAACCTCCGCGATCAACACCACGGGTCTCGCCGTCACCGATACTGAGGTGACCTGCGGCATCCTGCACTCGGCCACCGGCACGATGGCGATTTCGGAGACGGGCTCGATCGAGGCCGAAAAGCTCGCGATTTCCCAGATCAACGAGGCCGGCGGCATCCTCGGGCGCAAGATCAAGTTCATCCAGGAAGACGGCGCCAGCGACTGGCCGACGTTTGCGGAAAAGGCCAAGAAGCTTCTCGTCAACGACAAGGTCGCGGCGATCATGGGCTGCTGGACCTCGGCATCCCGCAAGGCGGTGCTGCCCGTTCTCGAGCAATACAACGGCATGCTCTATTACCCCACCTTCTACGAAGGTCTCGAGCAGTCCAAGAACGTCATCTACACCGGCCAGGAAGCCACCCAGCAGATCCTCGCCAGCCTGAACTGGATCGCGAAGGAGAAGGGCGCGAAGTCGTTCTTCTTTATCGGTTCGGATTACATCTGGCCGCGCACCTCGAACAAGATCGCGCGCAAGCACGTCGAGAACGTCCTCAAGGGCAAGGTTGTCGGCGAAGAATATTATCCGCTCGGCAACACCCAGTTCAACTCGGTGATCAACAAGATCAAGCTGACCAAGCCCGACGTGATATTCGCCGACGTCGTCGGCGGATCCAACGTCGCCTTCTACAAGCAGCTGAAGGCGGCCGGTATCGATCTGTCGAAGCAGGCGTTGCTGACGATCTCGGTCACTGAAGACGAGATCGACGGCATCGGCGGCGAGAACATCGCGGGCGCTTATGCCTGCATGAAATATTTCCAGTCGCTCGACAATCCGAACAACAAGCTGTTTGTCCCGGCATTCAAGAAGATGTGGGGCGAGAAGACCGTGATCGGCGACGTCACGCAGGCCGCCTATCTCGGCCCGTGGCTGTGGAAATTGACGGCCGAAAAGGCCGGAAGCTTCGACATCGACAAGATCGCGGCGGCTTCGCCGGGCGTCGAGTTCAAGGGGGCGCCGGAAGGCTACGTCCGCATCCACGAAAACCATCATTTGTGGTCGAAGACCCGGGTCGGTCGGGCCAAGCTCGACGGCCAGTTCGAGTTGATCTACGAGACCGCCGATCTGGTCGAGCCGGATCCCTTCCCGAAGGGCTATCAGTAAGAAGCGCGAAAGCGCGCGGCATCGCGCTTCCTTCAACCAATCCTCTCCCTGGCGCGGATGGTCAGTCCGCGTTTAAGACCCCGCGTCGCGAATTCGTTCGCGACGCGGGCCCCGACCCCGACGGAGGACATCGATGTTCGGCGACTATTCGATTGGTGATCTCGGCTCCATCTTCGTCATGCAGGGCTTCGCCGGGCTGATCCTGTTTTCCGTCTACGTGCTGATGGCGCTCGGTCTTGCGATCATCTTCGGCCAGATGGGCGTCATCAACATGGCCCATGGCGAGTTCATGATCCTCGGCGCCTACGTCACCTGGATGACCTCGAATTTCTTCCAGGCTTACCTGCCGGGCTTGTTTGCCGGCTATTTCTTCCTGGCGATGATACTGGCTTTCATCGCTTCCGGCGCGCTCGGAATGCTGGTCGAATGGGCGTTGATCAGGCATCTCTACAAACGACCGCTCGACACGTTGCTTGCCACCTGGGGCCTGAGCCTCATGCTCCAGCAGGCGTATCGCTCGATCTTCGGGGCGCGTGAAGTCGGCGTCGAACTGCCGCAGTGGATGCTCGGCTCACTGAACGTCACCGACAGCATCGAGGTCCCGATCAACGGCATCTTCGTCATGGTGCTGACGGTGCTGATCACGCTTGCGGTTGCCTATGTCATGTACAAGTCGCGATGGGGCCGCCAGGTCCGCGCCGTCGTGCAAAACCGCGTCATGGCCGGCGCCGTCGGCATCAACACCGAGAAGGTCGACCGCTATACATTCGGGCTCGGCTGCGGCATCGCGGGAATCGCCGGCAGTGCATTCACGATGATCGGTTCGACCGGGCCGACCTCCGGTCAGCTCTATATCGTCGATACGTTCCTGGTCGTGGTGTTCGGCGGCGCCGCAAGTCTGCTCGGCACCATCGCATCCGCCTTCAGCATTTCGCAGACGCAGTCGACGCTCGAGTTCTTCATGTCGGGATCGATGGCGAAGGTCATCACGCTGCTTGCGGTCGTCGGAATCCTGATGCTGCGGCCACAGGGACTGTTCGCCCTCAAGGTCCGCAAATGACAGAGGGTTGAAGCCATGACCGCCACTCGCCTTGTCAATCGATCGGAGCTGATCGGAATCCTGCTGCTGGCGGTATTCCTGGTGGTGATCCTGCCGCTCTGCCTTGACGTCTTCCGGCTCAATCTGGTCGCGAAATACCTCACCTATGCGTTCGTCGCGCTGGGCCTCGTGATCTGCTGGGGCTACGGCGGCATTCTCAGTCTGGGGCAGGGGGTGTTCTTCGGCCTCGGCGGCTACTGCATGGCGATGTTTCTCAAGCTCGAGGCATCAAGCCCCGCAAATACCAAGATCCAGTCGACCCCCGGCATTCCCGATTTCATGGACTGGAATCAGATCACCTCGCTGCCGTTGTTCTGGAAGCCGTTCCACAGTCTCACCTTCACCGTCGCCGCGATCATCCTGGTGCCCGGCATCTTTGCCCTGGTCATCGGTGCCGCGATGTTCAAGCGCCGCGTCGGCGGCACCTACTTCGCCATCATCACCCAGGCGGTCGCGGCCATCCTCACCATCCTGATCGTGGGACAGCAGGGTTACACCGGCGGCATCAACGGCATGACCGATCTCCGCACCCTGAAGGGATGGGACATTCGGCCCGACCACGCCAAGGTGGTGCTCTATTTCTTCGAAGTGGGCTGCCTGTTCATCTGCATCTTCATCGCCCAGTTCATTCGCCACTCCAAGCTCGGCCGCATTCTGATCGCGATGCGGGACAAGGAGGACCGCGTCAGGTTCTCCGGCTATAGCGTCGCGAACTTCAAGATCTTCGCCTTTACCATTGCCGCGATCTTTTCCGCGATCGGCGGCGCCATGTTCGCGCTCAACGTCGGATTCATGTCGCCGTCCTTTGTCGGCATCGTGCCGTCGATCGAAATGGTGATCTATACCGCGGTCGGCGGCCGGCTCTCCATCCTGGGCGCGGTCTACGGCACTTTGCTGGTCAATTTCGCCAAGACGAGTCTCTCGGAATCGTTCCCCGAATTGTGGCTGTTCGGGCTCGGCGGATTGTTCATCGCGGTGGTTCTTGCCTTTCCGGACGGGCTGGCCGGCATCTGGCGCGATCACGTCCAGTCCCGCATCGACGGCTTGCTGGCCTCGCGCAAGTCGAAATCCGCCAAGGCCTGGACCGACGATTCGGTGGCGGACGGCGCCCCGGCGGAGTGAGGAGATCAGCATGCTGATAGGTCACCAACCCAAGGATTTCCTGCTCGCGGTCGAAGGCCTCACGGTTTCCTTCGACGGCTTCAAGGCGGTCAATGACCTCTCGTTCTATGTCGATGAAAACGAGATCCGCGTCATCATCGGTCCCAACGGCGCCGGCAAGACCACCGTGCTCGACCTGATCTGCGGCAAGACCAAGACCACGTCGGGCTCGATCCAGTTTCGCGGCCAGGAACTGACGAGGATGAAGGAGAACCAGATCGTGCAGGCGGGCGTCGGCCGCAAGTTCCAGACGCCGTCGATCTATGACGACCTCACGGTGTTCGAAAATCTCGAAATCTCCTACCCGCGCGGCCGCACGGTTTTCGGGGCGCTGATGTTCAAGCGCGATGCCGCGGTGCGCGACCGTGTCGAGGAAGTCGCCGAGATGATCTTCCTGAAGGACAAGTTAAGTACCTATGCGGAATTTCTCAGCCACGGCCAGAAGCAATGGCTGGAGATCGGCATGCTGCTGATCCAGGACCCGGACCTCCTGATGCTCGACGAGCCCGTGGCCGGCATGAGCGTCAGCGAGCGGGTCAAGACCGCCGAACTGCTCAACCGCATCATCAAGAACCGGTCGGTGCTCGTGATCGAGCATGACATGAAATTCGTCGAAGACATCGCCCACAAGGTCACCGTGCTGCATCAGGGCCAGATCCTCTCGGAAGGCACCATGGAGCACGTCCAGAATGACCCGAAGGTGATCGAAGTCTATCTCGGGCACTAGCGCATGATCCTGAAAACTGGATTCCGGTTCTCGGACGCGATCATGGCGGTTGGAATATAGGGAACGCACGCATGCTGGCTATTTCGGATCTGCATGTCGCCTACGGCCAGAGCGAAGTGCTGCACGGCCTCAACGTGTCCGTCGCGCCCAACGAAATCGTCGCGATCATGGGCCGCAACGGCATGGGAAAGACCACGCTGATGAAGTCGCTGATGGGCATCGTGCCGACCAAGAGCGGCTCGGTGACCATGGAGGGCGCCGAACTCAGCGCCTTGAAGAGCTACGAGCGCGTCGCCAAGGGGCTCGCTTATGTGCCGCAGGGCCGCATGATCTTTTCCACCATGACCGTGAAGGAGAACATCGAGACCGGCCTCGTCGCATCCGGCGAATCCGAAGTGCCCGGCGACATCTACGAGTTGTTTCCGGTGCTGCTGGAGATGAAGGGGCGTCGCGGCGGCAACCTGTCGGGCGGCCAGCAGCAGCAGCTGGCGATCGCGCGCGCGCTCGCAACCAAACCCAAGGTGCTGTTGCTCGACGAGCCCACCGAAGGCATCCAGCCGTCGATCATCCGTGAGATGGCGCGCACGCTGAAACGCATTCGCGACGAACGCGGGCTGTCGATCGTGGTTTCCGAGCAGGTCCTGAGCTTCGCGCTCGACGTCGCCGATCGGGTCCTGGTCATCGAGAACGGCGAAATCGTACGCGACGACGCGCGCGCGAATGTCGATGCCGCGCAGATTTCGAAATATTTGTCGGTCTAATCCTTACCATTACGGGCAAACAGGGAGCATTTGAATGCCAGACACACTGATCAAGGTCGATCTCACGCAGTCGGCCTACGAGAACGACATGATCCACAACCGTTGGCATCCCGATGTTCCCATGGTGGCGTGGGTCAATCCGGGCGACGACTTCATCGTCGAGACCTATGACTGGACCGGCGGCTTCATCAAGAACAACGACTCCGCCGACGACGTGCGCGACATCGATCTGTCGATCGTGCACTTCCTGTCCGGCCCGATCGGAGTCAAGGGCGCAGAACCCGGCGATCTCCTGGTGGTCGATTTGCTCGACGTCGGTCCGGTCAAGGACAGCCTGTGGGGCTTCAACGGCTTCTTCTCGAAGAAGAACGGCGGCGGCTTCCTGACCGATCACTTCCCGCTGGCGCAGAAGTCGATCTGGGACTTCAAGGGCATGTACACCTCCTCTCGCCACGTTCCCGGCGTGAATTTCGCGGGCCTCATCCATCCCGGCCTGATCGGCTGCCTGCCCGATCCGAAACTGCTCGCGACCTGGAACGAGCGCGAGACCGCGCTGATCGCGACCAATCCGACCCGCGTGCCCGGCCTTGCCAATCCGCCGTTCGGGCCGACCGCGCATATGGGCCGGCTGAAGGGCGACGCCAAAGCCAAGGCCGCGGCGGAAGGCGCCCGCACGGTGCCGCCCCGCGAGCATGGCGGCAATTGCGACATCAAGGACCTGTCGCGCGGCTCCAAGGTGTACTTCCCGGTCTATGTACCGGGCGGCGGCCTCTCGATGGGCGATTTGCATTTCAGCCAGGGCGACGGCGAGATCACCTTCTGCGGCGCGATCGAGATGGCGGGATGGCTGCATCTCAAGGTCGACGTCATCAAGGACGGCGTCGCCAAATACGGCATCAAAAATCCGGTGTTCAAGCCGTCGCCGGTCACGCCGAACTACAAGGACTATCTGATCTTCGAGGGCATCTCGGTCGACGAACAGGGCAAGCAGCATTATCTCGATGTGCACATCGCCTATCGGCAGGCCTGCCTGAACGCGATCGAATATCTGAAGAAGTTCGGCTATTCCGGCGCGCAGGCCTATTCGATTTTGGGAACGGCGCCGTGCCAGGGTCACATCTCCGGCGTGGTCGACGTACCGAATGCCTGCGCCACGCTGTGGCTGCCGACCGAAATCTTCGACTTCGACATCATGCCGTCGTCGGCCGGCCCGATCAAACACATCAAGGGCGACATCCAGATGCCGTTGTCACAGGACAAGTAAACCCTGCGCGACGGGATGCGGGACGACGGCGTATTCGTCGCCCCGCATCCGCCGTCGCGAGATGTCGGGATCATCAGCGCGAGGACATCGGATGCCCGTTTACGAATATCTCTGCAACGATTGCGGCCCGTTCACGGACATGCGGCCGATGGCGGAATGCGACGCGCCGCAGGATTGTCCGCATTGCGATGGCGCTTCGCCACGGGTGATCCTGACGGCGCCGGCGTTCTTCTGCATGCCTTCCGACAAGCGCAAGGCTCACGCCGTCAACGAGCGCAGCGCCAACGCGCCCAAGACCGTCGGCGAATACAAGGCCTCGCACGGGGCGGGCTGCGGTTGTTGCTCCGGCAAGCCGTCGCGCCTGACGAAGAAGACGCGAAGCGGCGCCAAGAGCTTTCCGACCGCGCGTCCGTGGATGATCAGCCACTGAGCCCGACGAATTCGTCCACCGTTGCATCGCGGTTGATCGACGGTAAACCTGAACCAAGACAGAAGGCAAAATTCCATGCTTCACGGTGACATTTCCAGCAGCAACGACACAGTCGGCGTCGCTGTCGTCAACTATAAAATGCCGCGCCTGCACAGCCGGGCCGAGGTGCTCGACAACGCGCGCAAGATCGCCGACATGGTGGTGGGCATGAAGACCGGCTTGCCGGGCATGGATCTGGTGATCTTCCCGGAATATTCCACGCAAGGCATCATGTACGACTCCAAGGAGATGTACGAGACCGCCTCATCGATCCCTGGTCCCGAGACCGAGATTTTCGCCGAAGCCTGCCGCAAGGCCAAGGTCTGGGGCGTGTTCTCGCTCACCGGCGAGCGCCATGAGGAGCATCCGAACAAGGCGCCGTACAACACCCTGATCCTGATGAACGACAAGGGCGAGATCGTTCAGAAATACCGCAAGATCATGCCGTGGGTGCCGATCGAGGGCTGGTATCCCGGCAACTGCACCTATGTTTCGGAAGGCCCCAAGGGCCTCAAGGTCAGCCTGATCATTTGCGACGACGGCAACTTTCCGGAGATCTGGCGGGACTGTGCCATGAAGGGCGCCGAGTTGATCGTGCGCTGTCAGGGCTACATGTATCCGGCCAAGGAACAGCAGGTTCTTATTTCCAAGGCGATGGCTTGGGCCAACAATGTCTACGTCGCGGTCGCCAATGCCGCCGGCTTCGACGGCGTTTATTCCTACTTCGGTCACTCCGCGATCATCGGGTTCGACGGCCGCACCCTGGGCGAGACCGGCGAAGAGGAATACGGCATCCAGTACGCGCAGCTGTCGAAAAGCCTGATCCGCGATGCCCGTCGCAACGGCCAGTCGCAGAACCACCTCTACAAGCTGCTCCATCGCGGTTACACCGGCACGATCAATTCCGGCGAAAGCGCGCGCGGCGTCGCGACCTGTCCTTACGACTTCTATTCGAAGTGGATCACCGATCCCGAAGGCACGCGCGAAATGGTCGAGGCGATGACCCGCCCGACCGCGGGCACAGATGAATGTCCGATCGACGGCATTCCTAACCAGAAATCCGCGAGCAATTATTAGGGCGGGCGGTAGTTTTGCGGACGGCGACGTCTGAGGCTTTTACCCTCCCCAAGGGGAGGGTAAGCAAAGCGTTCGCCTAGCGCGCGGGCCGCATGCGGGATGGCGAGGCGATGCCGGCGAGCAGCACGGCAAGAATGCCGGTGAGGAAAATGCCGTCGAACGTGCCGGCGCCGCCGATCGAGGCGACCGGCGCGCCGAGGTCACCGATCTTGTCGAGATTGAGCAGATCGGCTCCGATCAGGGTGCCCATCGATCCCCCGATATAGGCGAGCGGCGGCGCGTATTCGCGCGACAGGATGAACGCCAGGATGGCCGCGGCGACGACGGGCGCAAATACCGGCACGGCGATACCGATGCCCTCGACCGGTGTTGCCATCGCATGGATGATGACCGTGATCGCCGCCGTGGCCAGCGCCGCCTTGAACCAGAGATCATATCGGATGACGAGATAGGCTGACATCAAGGTCGGGATCACCGCGCCGCCGATGTTCACGGCGAGCACCGTGCCGGGCCATTGCTGGACCAGCGGCACCACATAGCGCATGCCGTAGAATTCGACGATCTGTCCGGACCTGACCGACTCGCCCGGCAATACCGTGATCGGGACGTTGAAATAGCTGCCGATCAGCGAGCCCAGCAGCAGCAGCAGCGCAGCACCGGGTCCGAGGCCGAGCCGCATATAGGCATATCTGAGGACACGAAGCTGAATCAGGATCACCAGCCCGGCGAGCAGAATAACCAGGATCGAAAACAATCCCGGCGTCATCGGCAGGTACTGAACCTGGGAGTTCATGATCGCGGTGGCTCGGTTTCACATGCGGCGGCCGCGGCGGCCCCGCTCCAAACATCTCACGCGGCAGTCCGGATTTCAAATAACGAGACGGTGCCATGGCGCCGTCGGCGCGCGTCAAGGACAGGAACTCGCCAAAACAAAAATCGCCCCGAACGGGGCGATTTCGTCGTTTGCGGCGTGGCCAATGCCTAGCCGCCGGGCTCCGCACTGATGATGTCGCCGAACAACTCCCATTGGCCGTTCTTGAATTGCATCATCTTGAGCTGTTCGACCGGGGCGAAATCTGTCGCGCTGGTGTTGATCGTGATGCCGGGGACCAGGGTGTCCGCGGCAAAATCCTTCAGGCTGGCGGCCTGCTTCATCACGTTCTCCCGGGTCAGGTTGTCGCCGGCCTGCTTCAGCACCTGCACCATGGTTTGCGCGGCGGCATAACCGTAGACCATGTTGGCGTCGGAAATATTCGAGCCCGGCATGTACTTGTCGGCGAACGCCATGAATTTCTTCATGCCCTCGTCGTTCTTCCATTGCGGATCGGAAGCATCCTTGAGGTAGCCGGCCGACAGCACGCCCTCGGAGGCCTCAAGGCCCGCGGGCTTCATGACCGCGCCGATCGAGATCGAGACGTCGGTCATCAGGTGCATCGGCTTCCATTCCAGTTCCGCCATCTTCTTGATGGTCTGCGCGGCGAATTTCGGTGTCGAGATATTGACGAACACGTCGGCGCCGCTGCCCTTCAGCTTGACGATGTGGGAATCGATCGACGGTTCACTGGTCTCGTAGCTTTCCTCGGCGATGATCAGCTTGGAAGCCTTGTCGCCGAACACGTCCTTCAGGCCCGCGACATAGTCCTTGCCGAAATCGTCATTCTGGTAGAACACCGCGATCTTGGCGTCGGGCTTGGTCTTCAGGATGTATTTGGCGAAGATCCGGGCCTCGACCCGGTAGCTCGGCTGAAAGCCCATGGTCCAGGGAAATTCTTTCGGATCGTTCCATTTGCTGGCGCCGGTGGCGACGAACAGTTGCGGGACTTTCTTGGTGTTCTGATATTTTTGCACGGCGGACTGGGTCGGCGTGCCCAGCGCGTTGAAGATCAGGAAAACCTCGTCGCTCTCGATCAGCTTGCGGGTCTGCTCCACGGTTTTTGGCGGGCTATAGCCGTCGTCATAGGAGATGAAGTTGATCTTGCGGCCGTTGATGCCGCCTTGATCGTTGATCATCCTGAAATAGGCTTCCTCGGTCTTGCCGATCATGCCGTAGGCGGATGCCGGGCCGCTATAGGCCTCGATATTGCCGATCTTGATTTCGGTATCGGAAGCACCGGTGTCGTATTTCTTCTGCGCCAGCGCACCGTGGCTGGTGAGCGCCGCCAGTGCCGTTGCGACCGCAATCGAGACCAGGCTTGAGCCGAGCAAAGACGGTTTCTTGTTCTTCATGAAGCGTTTCCTTGATTGAATGGATTTGACTACGGATATTCGACGGGTGGCGTGTAATTCACGGGGAGACGCCGACAAAGGCGCCGGTCACATCGGGCAGCAGCTTGCCGTGAGGCAAAGCGGCGGGATGATGTGAAATGCGGGCATCAAATGGCGAACCCGGTCGCAAAGGCGATCTGGCAAAATTTCCTCCTGATGAGCGGTCTGGCGCCGCGGTCCCTTGTCGGGTCGTGCCGCAACATGCCTAACTCCGGCTCGACTGGCTAGCCGAACTTTCGTGCATGGGCGGCCGGGACGGGCCGCTCGCCAAGGCGGCGCTTCAGCGCACCTGTCCCGCGAGCGCGTAGAGCCAGCCCATCAGCGTCGCAACCGACAGCAACGTCGTGATCGAGACGGTGGCCGCTACCAAAGATTGCTCGACCTTGTACTCGCCCGCCAGGATATACACGGTTTTGGCGGTGGGCACCGCGGCACAGATGACCGCGGCGACGGTGTAGAGCGGATTGAGGCCCGTCGCCACGCAAAATCCGTAGACGATCAGCGGCATGATCAAGAGCTTTACGACTGCGAGCACAATAGACGCCGTGAAGTTCGAGCGTATTTCGTCAACGGACAGGCTTAGGCCGATGGCGAAGAGCGCGCACGGCGTCAAAGCAGCCGCGAGAATGTTCATATAGGCCGCAAGCGGAGCCGGCATCGGCAGGCCGGCGACGGTCCACGCCAGACCGATCAGGGTCGAGAGCAGCATCGGATTGAGCACGATCTGTTTTAGCAGTGCGACCGGACCTGGTTTTCCCGGATGCGCGCCTCGCCCTTTTTCCAGGAGAATGACGGTTGCGGGGAACATCACCCCCGCCACAAACACGGTCGCGATGGCGGCGGGCAAAACGGCGGGCGGTCCGTAAATGGAATGCAGGATTGGGAGTGCCACGAATCCGGTATTGGTCATCGCCGCCGCCATTCCATAGATCGTGCTGCCGGCGAGGTCGCGTCCGCACCCGGCGCGTACAGTCAGGAAGACCAGCGCGAAGCACAGGATGGAGCCGCCGCCGAATGCCAGCAGAAAGCGCCATTCCAGCAGGTTACGTGCCGGCTCCTGCGCAATGGTGACGAACAGCAGCGCCGGCATCGCGACGTTGTAGGCGAAATGCACGAGCCCGTCGGCCAACGATCGCGATATGTAGCCGAGCCAGCCGGCCAGCCAGCCCGTGATGATAATCGCAAACACGGGAAGGATGAGGTCGGCGACGGCCATCTTGCTTCCTCTCGACGGCGCCCTGATCGGGTGTCGGGCGCATGGAAAATCATACATCCCCACCTGACAATTTGGCTATGCGTGGTCACGCAAGGGCCGAATGATGGCAAAGCTTCGGGCGACGTTTCCCCGCAACCAGGCCGGCAAAAGGATCGATGGTTGAGGGTGAAATGCGTCACACTATGCTGGACGACATTTTGATATTAATTTTTTAAGTACCGATCACGCGTCGATGTAGCCAGTTCTAGCCGGAGGAGAATCGTCATGGCTGATGTCAGGGTGAAGTCAGGTGGTTACACCATTCCCGCTCGAACGACCAAGGACTTTACATTCTGGTGGGGAGCGGACTACTTCCCGGCTGGTTATTTTGACGTGTCGATAGAACCGAACGCGGAGGGTCTCGACATGATCCCTTTGATAGAGGAGCGGAGGCAAATCACGACCATTGCTCCCAGCGGACAGGTGCGTCAGCCCATGCTGATATTGACGCTAAGAAACAAAAACAGGTTTGACGTGCCTTTCTTCGCCAACCACATCCACGTCAATGCATGACAAAATCGTTGACCGTCTCGATTCAAGGCCGGCCGCGCCCGCGCTGCGGAAGCGTCCGGCGAGTAACCGGATCGGCGCGAATGATTTCTTCAAGACATTGGCCGCGGACCTAGTGTCCGGGCGATGTCGGCCTGAGCTCATAAACCGCCGTACCGAACATCGAAGGAATTTGGGGCAACTCGTCGGGCCCGGCAACTCTCGCAACGGGTACATATACCGAGAACGAGTTCAGCCGACATTCCGCCTTCCAGTATTCGGACAACACCATGCATTCGTTTGCTGCCATGGTGTAGAGCGTTCGACGGGCGGTGATCTGGGCCGGAGCGCTGGGCACGTCGTGTGGGTCCGACAGTCCTTCAATTCGTGCCCGGAATGTCGTCGTGATCCGGATAATCGGATCAGGATCGAACGCCGAAGTGGCCGGCTCCGGGTTTGGAATGGCCGCCGGTTGTGCGGACGCGGCCGCGATCGACGTTAGCGCTGCGAATGTAACAGCAAGAAGACTTCTCATGGCCATCCCCCAACCGGCGCTCCCGCCCGGCATACAATGGCGACATTGCACCTCGCGGATTCGGACGGCAAGAGCCGCGCCTCGCACGTGAGAATGGCTTGCGTTGCATGGCGCGGAGTGGCTTGATCCGAAGCGACGTTCGCCCACCGGCAATGGTCTGAAGTCGAGGAAATGCTCATGATCACGCTCTACCATTGCGATGCCGCACGTTCGTTCCGGCCGCTGTGGATGCTGGAAGAGCTGGGTCTGCCCTATGAGCTGAAGATGCTGCCGTTCCCGCCGAGGGTATTGGCCAAGGATTATCTCGCGCTCAATCCGCTCGGCACGATACCGTTCATGATCGATGGCGAAACCAGGATGACCGAATCCTCCGGCATTTGCCATTATCTCGGGAGTCGCCACGGGCCGACGCCGTTGATGGTCGGCGCCGACGAGCCGGACTTCGGGGCGTTCCTGAACTGGATGTATTTCAGCGATGCGACGCTGACGTTTCCGCAAACGCTGGTGCTGCGTTACAGCCAGCTCGAGCCGGAAGAACGGCGCAACCCGCAAGTCGCCGGCGATTACGCCAAATGGTTTTTCGGCCGGCTGCGCGCGGTCGAGGCCGCGACCGGCAGATCAGAAACACTCTGCGCCGACAGGTTCACCGCCGCCGATATCGTGATCGGCTACGCGTTGCGGCTGGCCGACAATATCGGGCTCGCCGGGGATTTCGGGCCCAATGTCGCCGCCTACTGGCGGCGCCTGCAGGCGCGTGAAGGTTTCAAGCGCGCGGTCGCAGCTGAACAACGGGCCGGCGTCGAGCAGAATGTGTCGCCTCGCGCTCGGGGGTGAATAGAGGCAGGCAACAACAAGTGTAGCCCGGATGAGCCAACGGGTCGCCGCGAACGCGCGCCCGACGACAGGCTCAGGTGCTTTTCTTTAGCTCCCGCATATCGCTTCGCTCATGCGGGCTACGCGCAGCAAACCGCAGGTGATTTGCCTGATGTACTCGGGCGTCCAACAAGCGTAGCCCGGATGAGCGTAGCGATATCCGGGGTTCTTTTGTTTAATTCCCGCATGTCGCTTCGCTCATGCGGGCTACGCGCAGCAAATGCCGCAAGTGGTTTGCCTGATGCTACTCGCCGGTTCAGCAGGTGTAGCCCGGATGAGCGCAGCGATATCCGGGGTGCTTTTCGTTAGCTCCCGCATATCGCTTCGCTCATGCGGGCTACGTGCAGCAAATGCCGCAAGTGATTTGCCTGATGTTACTCGCCTGTCCGGCAGGTGTAGCCCGGATGAGCGCAGCGATATCCGGGGTGCTTTTCGTTAGCTCCCGCATGTCGCTTCGCTCATGCAGGCTACGCGCCGCAAATGCCGCAGGTGATTTGCCCGACGTTACTCGCCTGTCCGAGCAGGCGTAGCCCGGATGAGCGCAGCGATATCCGGGGTTCTTTTGTTCAATTCCCGCATGTCGCTTCGCTCATGCGGGCTACGTGCCGCAAATGCCGCAGGTGATTTGCCCGACGTTATTCGCCTGTCCAGTCCCGTCCTGAAAAATATTCCCTCTTCACGTTTGACCCAAATCACCGGCTTATCTCCGCCGTCCTGTTCCGGAAGAGGGGCGTTGGCCATCGTCACGAACGTTGGAATGGGATGCGGTGGACGCAGCAGCATCAGCGCGCGCATTTGCGTGCGGACGAGTGGCGTTGTTGCGTACGGCAAAGCCGTGTGGTCCCGACGCCCCGACGCTGGCGTTCAAGTCCCTGAGAAGCAAGCTTCTCTGGGATGATGGTGGCAAGAAAGCCCGGTCACCAGGGAGAGCGCGGTATAAGCCGTAAAGCCATTGCGCAGGAAATGCCGGGTGTCCCGGTGAACCTGTGGTTACTACCCGTGTGCACTACCTTTTGCACGCGGGACTGCGGGTGCACCGCGCATCCGGCATTTCCTGCGTCCCTTTTGGGATCGCCTGCGCCCTCGTTTCCTTGGGCAATGTTCGTGCAAGACTCGGGCGCATCGCGTCGCGAGAATACGACGTTATGTCTCGTGGTCGCTCTCACTCAACGTCCATAAGCAAAAGCCGCTTTACGCTTCCCGCCCCGTTCCCTCGTTGAGAAAACACGCGACCTGATGCTGCGCGCCGGCTTCTTTCAACGTCGGACGTTCGAGCCGGCAGCGATCCATCACATAGCGGCAGCGGGTATGGAAGGCGCAACCGGACGGCGGGTTGATCGGGCTCGGAACGTCGCCGTCGATCAGCGGCGTGAGGCGCCTGGCTTTTGGGTCCGCGATCGGGACCGAGGCCAGCAATGCCTGCGTATAGGGATGGCGCGGGTCGGCGAACAACTCGCGCTTCTCCGCGATCTCGACGATGCGGCCGAGATACATCACGGCGACGCGGTGGCTGATATGGGCGACGACCGCGAGGTCATGGGCGATGAACAGGTAGGAAAAGTCATGCTTGCGCTGCAGGTCGATCAACAGGTTGATCACCTGGGCCTGGATCGAGACGTCGAGTGCCGACACCGGCTCGTCGCATACGATCAGTTTCGGGCCGAGCGACAGCGCGCGCGCGATACAGATGCGCTGACGCTGGCCGCCGGAAAACTGGTGCGGGTAATTTTGCATCTGGTCGGCTCGCAGACCGACCTGGGCAAACAGCTCCGCGACCCGCGCCTGCCGGTCGCGGCCGGTCGCGAGCCCATGGACGCTGAGCGGCTCGCCGACGATATCGCCTGCGGTCATGCGCGGATTGAGCGAGGCGAACGGGTCCTGGAACACGATCTGCATCGCACGCCGATGCGGGCGCAGTTGTGCTTTGCCAAGCCGCGTGATGTCGGTGCCGTCCAGCCTGATGGTGCCGCCGGACGGCTCGACCAGCCGCAGCACGCTTCGTGCCACTGTCGACTTGCCGCAGCCGGATTCGCCGACCAGCCCGAGCGTTTCGCCCGTTGCCAGCCTGAAGCTGACGCCGTCGACGGCATGCACGGTACCGACGCGACGGCGCAAGACGCCGCCGCGCACCGCGTAATGCTTGACGAGGTCGGTGATCTCGAGCAGCGGGCGCGCCTCGGTCATGGCGCTCCCACCAGTTCTGCCGCGCGCCAGCAGGCCGAAAGATGGCCGGCAAAATCCTGCAACGGCGGATATTCGGCGCGGCAACGGTCGAGTGCAAGCCGGCAGCGCGGCGCGAAAGCGCAGCCGGCCGGAAGGTTCGTCAAGGACGGCACCATGCCGGGAATTTCCGTCAGCCGTGTATCGGCCGTGGTCTCCAGCGAAATCACCGCCGGCATCGAGGCCATCAGGCCACGGGTGTAGGGATGTCTCGGATTTTCAAACAGCGCCTCCACGGTCGCTTCCTCGACCTTCTTGCCGGCATACATCACGATCACCCGCTGGGCGGTCTGCGCGACCACGCCGAGATCGTGGGTGATCAGGATCAGGCCGGTGCCGAGCCGCTTCTGCAGATCGACGATCAGCGCCAATATCTGCGCCTGGATCGTGACGTCGAGCGCGGTGGTCGGCTCGTCCGCGATCAGCAGCGCCGGCCGGCACGCCAGCGCCATCGCGATCATGGCGCGCTGGCGCATGCCGCCGGAAAGCTGATGCGGATATTCCTGTGCCCGCCGCTCCGGTTCGGGAATCCGCACCAGCCGCAACATCGCGACGGCCTGCTGCCAGGCGTCAGCGGCGCTCATCTGCCGGTGCAGACGGACGGCTTCGGTGATCTGGTCGCCGATCCGCATCACCGGGTTGAGCGAGGTCATCGGCTCCTGGAAGATCATCGAGATGCGGTCGCCGCGGACCTTGCGCATCGCCGCTTCATCGAGCTTGAGCAGGTCGGTCCCTTCCAGCGTGACGGAGCCGCCGACAATCCGGCCCGGTGGGTCCGGCACCAGGCGCATGATGGACAGGGCCGTTACGCTCTTGCCGCAACCGGATTCGCCTACGATCGCCAGCGTCTCACCGCGACGAACGCTAAAGGACACGTCGTCGACCGCCTTGAACAACCCCGAATTGGTGAAGAACACCGTCTGCAGGTTCTTCACGTCGAGGATCGTCGCTTCGCCTTGCGCTTCGGTCATCAGCCGCGTTGCCTCGGATCGAGGATGTCGCGTAGCGCGTCGCCGAACAGATTGGTGCCGAACACGGCAAGGCTGATCGCTATACCGGGAAAAATCACCAGCCAGGGCGCGGTGCGGACATATTCCGCCGCCAATTCCGACAGCATGCGTCCCCACGACGGGTACGGTTCGGGAATGCCGAGGCCGAGAAACGACAGCGAGGCTTCGGTGAGGATGGTCGAGCCGAGTTGCGCGGTCGCCAACACGATCAAGGGCGCCATCGTATTCGGCAGCACATGGCGAAGCGCGATCCGCGTCTCGCTCATGCCGATCGACTTGGCGGCCTCGACGAACGGCAATTCGCGCAGCGCCAGCGTATTGGCGCGGATCACGCGCGCCACCGTTGGAATCAGCGGGATCGCGATCGCAAGAATCACGTTCGGGAGCGACGGTCCGAGCGCCGCCGTCATGACCAAGGCCAGCACCAGCAATGGAAGCGCCTGCAAGATATCGGTCACGCGCTGGAACAGCAGGTCGACCCAGCCGGAGAGATATCCCGATGTCAGGCCGATGATGACGCCGATCGACGCCCCCAGTGCCGTTGATCCGATGCCGACCGCCAGCGAGATGCGTGCGCCGTGGACGATCCGGCTCCAGACGTCGCGGCCGAACGAGTCGGTTCCCATCCAGTGCAGCGCACTCGGGGGCGCCAGACGATTAGCGGAATCGATGCTGAGCGGATCGAAGCGGCCGATCAGGTTGGCCGAAATCGCGACGCCGACGAACAGCACCATGATGAGGAGCCCGATGGTGCCGAGCACGTGGCGTTGCGCGAGGAACGAGAGCCGCCGCCAGCCATGCGTCGCATGTGCGCCGGCGCGCTTCAGTTCGCTATCGTAGTTGACCACGGCCAATGCGCAACTCTCCTGAAGTCTCGACGTTTCTAGTCGGTGTAACGAATGCGCGGATCGATCGCGGCGTAGAGCATGTCGACGGTGAAGTTGGCGAACACGACGACTACCGCGATCAGCATTACGATGTTCTGCACGATCGGGTAGTCGCGCCAGCGAAGCGCCTCGACCAGAAAACGGGCCACGCCGGGAATATTGAAGACGGTCTCGGTGACGATCAGCCCGCCGATCAGAAACGCCGCCTCGATGCCGATCACGGTGATGACGGGGAGGATGGCGTTCTTCAGCGCATGGCGATAGTTGACCGCCGATTCGGAAGCGCCTTTGGCGCGGGCGGTGCGGATGTAATCCTGCCGGAGTATTTCCAGCATCGAGGAGCGGGTGATCCGCATGGTGAGCGCGGCGCTGCGAAAGCCCACCGCCATCGCCGGGACGCAATATATCGCGATCGCCTCGGTCCAGGTTTTCGGGTTCGGATTGAAGATCGGCATGGTGCCGAACAGCGAGACCGACGCCATCAGGATCAACAACCCGAGCCAGAAGGAGGGCAGCGACAATCCGCTCAGGCTGACGACGCGCAAGGCATAGTCCAGCCGCGTGCCCTGATGCACCGCGCTGATGACGCCCAGGGGAATACCGATCGAGGCAGAGAACAGCAACGCCAGACCCGCCAGCCGTGCCGTGATCGGCAGGCGCGGCAGGATTTCGTCCAGCGCCGGCTTCTCGGAGACGTAGGAATAGCCGAAATCGCCGCGCAACAGGCCGCCGATCCAGTGCAGATATTGCACGACGATCGGTTGATCGAGACCCAGCTCCTGCTGCAGATGCACCTTGTCGGCGGGGTCGACATAGCCGGCGGCGGCGAACAGGATGTCGACGATGTCGCCCGGAACGACACGCAACAGCACGAAGATGATGATCGAGATCCCGAGCAGGGTCACGAGCATCAAGGCGAGGCGTCGCACGATGTAAGCAAACATCTGGCTGTTCCCGGCGCGTGTTCCGCTGAAGTGGACGCCGATTTTGCGAAAAGAATACGCGCAAAACCATTTGCGAAGAACATTTTCCCGCGGCCGACCGGATCCCGCTTGGCCGGAAAATGCTCTGACTGGCCGGCTTGTTCCGGCTGGACGTTACTTGTCCAGCCAGACGTCCTCGTAACGGTAGCCGTTATAGGAGCTGTTCACCATGACGGTGACGCCCTTGACGTAAGGCTGCCAGCAGGTGCCGGCGCGGCCGTGAAAGATGATGGGTCGCGCGACATCCTCCTGCAGCTTCTTGTCGATGTCCCAAACCATCTTCTTGCGCTTGGCTATGTCCGCCTCGACCGACTGCTCGTCGAACAGCTTCTCGATGTCCTTGTTGCAGTAATTGGTGTAGTTGCGTTCCGACCCGCAGGAATAATTTTCGTAGAACGACTGGTCGGGATCGTCGACGGCGTTGCCGGTGAGGTTGAGGCCGAGCGCATAGTCCTTGCGCGCGACTTTCGGGAACCAGTTCGCGGTCTCGACGACATCGAGTTCGGCGTCGATATAGATGCTTTTGAGCTGGTCAATCAGGATGACGGCGGGGTCGCGATAGTCTGCGATGTTGCGGGTCGACACCTTGACCTGCAGATGCTTGTCGGGTCCGTAGCCGGCCTTTTGCATGAATTTGCGGGCCTCCTGCCGATTGGCCTCCACGTCGGGGCCGTAACCCGGAATGGTCTCCAGCATCTCGTTCGGCATGCCCCACAGGCCGCCCGGCGGCGGCAGCATGGTGGCGCCGATATCGGCCTGTCCCTCGAACATGATCGAGATGAATGCCTTCCGGTCGAGCGCCAGTGCCATCGCGCGGCGAATGTCCGGACTGTCGAAGGGCGGCGAGGAGGAATTGACGATGATGTTGGTTGTCACATTGGTCGGTGCGAACACGCACACCGCGTTCGGCGCCTGCGATTTCAAATCCTTGAAAAGCGGCACCGTCATTCCGGTCGGAAACGTCATGTCGAACTTGCCGGCGACAAAGC
This sequence comes from uncultured Alphaproteobacteria bacterium, assembly GCA_963756215.1. Lineage (GTDB taxonomy): Bacteria > Pseudomonadota > Alphaproteobacteria > Rhizobiales > Xanthobacteraceae > Bradyrhizobium. Next base: position 78,608 of record CAVWMY010000015.1, read on the forward strand.
CGAGGATCGCGGTCGAACGGTTCGGGATGATGGTGAACTCGATGCTGTCGAGATGCGGCAGGCCCTTCTTGAAGTAATTTTCGTTGCGGACCAGCTTGATCGATTCGTTGGCCTTGAACTCGACGAATTTGAACGGACCGGTGCCGATCGGGTGGGTCCGCATCTCGCCCGGCGAGACGTGGCAGGGATAAACGGGCGTATAGCCGGAGGCGAGCAGCGCCAGCAGCGACGGCTGCGGCCGCTTCAGATTGAACGATGCTTCGTAATCGCCGTTGGTCGTGACGTCGTTGACCTGATCGTACCAGGATTTGCGCGGGTTCTGCCGAAACTTTTGCGTGGACTTGCCCATCAGCATGTCGAACGTGCATTTGACGTCGGCCGAAGTAAACGGCTTGCCGTCATGCCATTTGACGCCCTGCTTCAGCTTGAAGGTCAATGTCTTGCCGTCGGCGCTCCAGGCCCAGCTCTCCGCGAGGTCCGGGACGATCGAGTCCATGCTGTTTTGCGCGACGTTCTGATCGTAGACGACGAGATTATTGTAGACCGGCATGAAGGGGACGTTGACCGAATAGGTCGCGCCTTCGTGGATCGACGCGCTGCCCGGGCTGTCGCGGTGATAAACCCTGAGGATGCCGCCCTGCTTTGGCTCGGCCGCGGATGCGACGTCGTGAGCCGCAAGCAAAGACAAGACGGCGCCGGCAAGCGCCCGCACGCACTGCATGGTTCCCCTCCCTTGGCATCCCGGCCTCATATTGGGCCGTTGATGCCAAACGATAGCATGGCAAGGCGTGCAGGCAACCAGCAAGCTCGAATGCGGGCATTGGCACTTCGGACTAACGAGGCGGCGCGCCGACGTGCGACATCTTGGCAGTGTGTGGATGCACCGCGTGCGGCCGCCGTGTTGTCGTCAAACTTCCAGCTTGTCGCCGCCCTTCAGGTCAAGAATCTCGCGGGCCTCGTCCGGCGTCGCCACGTCGAGGCCGAGACCTTCGACGATCTTGCGGGCCAGCCGCACCTGCTCGGCGTTGGATGCCGCCATTCGTCCGGGCGCCGCCCACAGCGAGTTTTCCAGCCCGACCCGAATGTTGCCGCCCATGGCGGCGGCCATCGCGGCGATCGGCAACTGGTTGCGCCCGGCACCGAGCACCGACCAGACGAACTTGTCGCCAAACAGCCGTTCGGCGGTCCGCTTCATGTGCAGCACGTCCTCCGGATGCGCGCCGGTGCCGCCCTGCAGGCCGAACACCGTCTGCACGAACAGCGGCGGCTTCACCATGCCCTGCTCCAGGAAGTAGTTCAGGTTATAGAGGTGCGCGGTGTCGTAGCATTCGAATTCAAAGCGCGTGCCGGTCTCGGACAGCGTCTTCAGCACGTATTCGATATCCTGGAACGTGTTCCGGAACACGATGTCCTTGTTCTCGAGATGCTTGCGTTCCCATTCGTGCTCGAATTTCTTGAAGCGGTTGAGCATGCCGAAGAACGCGAAATTCATCGAGCCCATGTTGAGCGAGGCGACCTCCGGTTTGTAGACCGCCGCAGGCCGGACGCGCTCCTCTACCTTCATGGTCGGCGCGCCGCCGGTGGTGAGGTTGATCACGGCGTTCGAGCGCTGTTTGATGATCTTGAGAAACGGCGCAAAGGCCTCCGGGCTCTGATCGGGCTGGCCGGTTTTCGGATTGCGGGCGTGCAGGTGCACGATGGCGGCGCCGGCCTCGGCCGCTTCGACCGCGGCGTCGGCGATTTCCTGCGGCGTTACCGGCAGGGCCTTCGACATCGAGGGGGTATGGATCGCGCCGGTGACGGCGCAGGTGATGATGACTTTGCGGCTCATGTTTTTTCTCTTTCTTGGTTGCAGGTCAAACGTTCATGTCGGGTTGCTTTGGGTTCGCTTGTGCGCGGCCAATGCCGCCAGGCGTTGATTGCGCCGCTGGGTCAGCGCCGCGATGCGTTCGGGCGAGGGTTGGTGCGGCCACGCCGCGATTACCCGCTCGACGTTCGGGCTCCGGTAGACCTCGGGGCCCGCCGCAGCCGCGGCCAACTCCTTATAGAAGCCGGTGTAGCGCGCGCAATAATCCGGGATGCCGCCGGGAGCATTGAGCTCGATGGTCTCGAACGGTCCGAGAAACGACCAGCGCAGCCCGAGGCCATCCTTGACGGTGTGGTCGAGATCTTCGGCGGAGATGTAGCCCTCGCCGACCAGCCGAAAGGCTTCGGCGAGCAGCGCACCTTGCAGCCGGTTCAGGACAAAGCCGTTGATCTCGCGATTGACGGTCACCGGCACCTGTCCGATCTCGCGATAGATTTGCCGCGCGCGGTCGATGGTTTCGGACGAAGTCCATGGCGCACCGCACAACTCGACCAGCGGCACCAGGTGCGGCGGATTGACGGGATGCCCGACCAGGCAGCGCGCGCGGCCCGGCAACGTTTCGGTAAAGCGCGACGCGGTGATCGCCGAGGTCGAGGACGACAGCACCGCATCCGGAGGCGCCAGTCGATCGAGTTCGGCGAAGATGATCTTTTTCTGTTCGACCAGTTCGGGACCGTTTTCCTGCACGAACTCGACCCCGGCAACGGCGTCTTCGAGGTCGGCCGCGACGGTCAGCCGCGCGGCCGCGCCGTCGGGATCGTCAGCCAATCCATGGCGCGCCAGCGCGTGCAGTTCGTCGCGGATCAGGCCGGGCGCGGCCTCAAGCGTCTGACGATGCGGATCGGTCAGCCGGACGCTCCATCCGCCGCGGGTAAAGATCGCCGCCCAGGCCCGTCCGATCAGGCCGACGCCGACGATGGCGACGTGTTTGTTCTTCTTCATCTCTCCCTCATAACCAGAGCACCTTGCGGCGCAAGTCAAGATCGTCTCGCAACGCCCTCGACGCGCCATGATGGATTACCTGACCGCGCTCCAGCGCGACCGTGCTATCAGATAACGCCAGCGCCAGATCGAGATTGTGGTCAACGATTATAATGGCGATTTCCTTGCGCAGGCGATCGAAGGTTTCGAACAATTGTTCGACGACGGCCGGCGCGAGACCTTCGAAGGGTTCGTCGAGCAGCAATACCCGCACGTCGCCGGACAGCGCGCGCGCCACCGCGACCATCTGTTGCTCACCCCCCGAAAGATAATCCGCGGGACTCTCGAGTCGCTGGCGAATCCGCGGGAAATATTCGTAGACGCGCTCCCGCGTCCAGTGCGTACCGTGGCCGGTCTGGCGCTTCAGCCCGCCGAGTTCCAGATTCTGGTCGACCGTCATGCCGGCGAACAGGCCGCGGCCCTGCGGCACGTAGCCGATCCCGAGGCGGGCATGCTGGGCGGACGACAGCCCTACCAGTTCGCTCTCCGCCAGTTTGATCGATCCATTCGATGCCGGAGCAATTCCAATCAGTGTCTTGAGCAGCGTCGACTTGCCGGCGCCGTTGCGGCCGAGCAGCGCGATGATTTCGTTCTCATGCAGCGTAAAGCTGACATCGTTGAGAATATGACTCTTGCCATAGAATGTATCGACATTGGCGGCCGTCAGCAGCGCGCTGGCGCGGGCGGCGGTCTCGCGGGGACGCGCTGCGACCGCACTGGTCCCGGTACCGATATACACCTCCTGCACCTTCGGACTGGCGCGGGCGTCCTCGACGGTGCCATCGAGCAAGACCCGACCCTCATTCATGACGGTGACACGGTCGGCGAGCTGGAATACCCGGTCGATATCGTGTTCGACCAGCAACACCGGCAAGTCGGTCGATATGCGCTTGATGATCGCGCCGATGCGCTCGCGCTCCGACGCGGCCAGCCCGGCGAGCGGCTCGTCGAGCAAGAGAACACGCGGCGCGGTGGCGAGTGCCACGCCCATGTCGAGCAGGCGCTGGCCGCCGTAAGACAGCAGGCCCGCTTCGGCCTTTTCGATGCCGGCCAGGCCGAGGTAACGAATAATGGTGTCGGTTTCGGCATTGATGGCATCGATCGACAACGCATTGGTGATCGGGTCGAAGCGACGCGGATGCCGCGCCTGCACGGCGAGGCGGATGTTTTCGGCTACGCTGAGCGCCGGAAACAAATTGGTGATCTGGAACGAACGGCCGATGCCGGCATGCGCGATCTCCTCCGGGGTATGCCCGGTGATCGGCCGGCCCATCAGCGATACCGTGCCTTCGTCCGGCGGATACATGCCCGACAGCAGATTGAACGCGGTGGTCTTGCCGGCGCCGTTGGGGCCGATCAGTGCATGCAGCGTGCGATCGGCGATGCTGATGTCGATCCCCTGCACCGCCTTGATGCCGCCGAAACTCTTGACGATGTGATGGGCGGAAAGCACGGGACCGTCGATGTGTGATCTGGGGCGTAGGAATTCCGGCAGCGGCAACACTTCGATCCGGCGCGCCGACATCGCGGCATCTTCGACGACCTTCTTGCGGAACGGCGCAATCAACCGCTCGCCGGCGCCGACAAGGCCGCTCGGCGAGAACACGATAAAGCCGACAAACACGAGACCAAACCAGAGCAGCCAGTTCTCGGTATAGATGCCGAGGAATTCGCGGAACAGGATAAAGAACAGCGCGCCGAGCGCCGGTCCCAAGAAGCTGCGCATGCCGCCGATCACCACCATCGCCAGTAAGTCGCCGGAGAAGGCAACCGATATCGGATCGGCCGAGGTCATGCGGTTCTGGAAAAGCAGCAGGATGCCGGCGAGGCCCGTGATGCCGGCCGAGAGCACGAATGCCGTGAGCTTGTAGCGGTTGGTGGGGTAGCCGAGAAAACGTGCGCGTTGCTCGTTCTCCCGGATCGCCACCAGCACGCTGCCGACGGGAGAGCGATGAAAGCGCCACAACAGGATCAGCACCAGCACGGCGATCAGCGCCACGAACCAGTAGTAGACGGTCGATGATTTCAGATTGAATCCGAGCAGTGTCGGGCGTGTGATGCCGCCGAGGCCGTTCTCGCCGCCGGTGACCTCGGTCCAGCGAAACGACACGGCGTAAAGCATCGCCGCCAGCGCCAGCGTCAACAACGAGAAATACACGCCGCGCCGGCGCAGGATCAGGAAGCCGAACGCGGCCGAGATCGCCGTCACGATCAGAACGCCCGCAATCACCGGACCGAAGAACGAATCCGGCATCCAGTTCCGTTGGACCAGCGCGGCGGCGTAGGCCGCAAGTCCGAACCAGGCGCCGTGGCCAAACGATACCAGGCCGGTGTGGCCAACCAGGATGTTGAGGGCCATGCAGGCGATGGCAAAGATCACGACCTCCGTCGCCGAGGTCATGGTGAGGCCGAGCGCCAGCAGTACCGGCGGCAACACCAGCAGGGTGAACGCGGCAACCAGCAGCGGAACGGGTAAGCGCTTCCACATCTGCCTGCTCACTCGAATCGCATGATGCGTTCGCCGAACAGGCCGCGCGGCCGAAACAGCAGTACCAGCAGCATCAGCAGATAGATCGCCGCAGTCGAGGCGGCCGAATAACCGATCCCGACCATGATGCCCTTCACCAACCCGACCAGCAGCGCCGCGGCGACCACGCCCCAGAACGAGCCGAGGCCACCGATCACCACGACGACAAAGGCGGGCGTAATGATCTCCTGGCCCATCGCCGGATGGATTGAGTAGATCGGCGCCAATAGGACGCCGGCCAACCCGGCCAGGCCGATCCCAAGCGCCGCCACGGCGGACATATAAGGCTGCAGCGAAATGCCGAGCGCGCCTACCATGTCCGGGTTCTGGACGCCGGCGCGGACCACCCGACCGAACGAGGTCTTTTGCAGCAGCAGCCAGAGGCCGGCGACGCAGGCGATGGCGATGCCGAGCAGGACCACGCGATAAAATGAATAGATGAAGCTGCCGATAGCGACCTGTCCGCGCAGCCAGGACGGTATCGAGAACGACAACGGTGCCGCGCCGAAAATCATCCGCAAAAGCTGTTCCGCCACCATTGCGAGGCCGAACGTCAGCAGCAGCGAAAGGATCGGATCGGCGCGATAGAAGCGGCGGAACAGCGTACGTTCGATCACCACGCCGAGCAGGGCGACCGCGACCGGCGCGGCCGCGAAGGCGCCGCCGAAGCCGAGATAGGGCGTGATCACCAGCGTGAGATAGGCGCCGATCGCATAGAACGCGCCGTGCGCGAGGTTGACGATGCCGCCGAGCGAGAAGATCAGCGAAAGACCGAGCGCGATCAGCAGATAGTAAACGCCGTCAAGCAACCCATTGAGGATTTGCTGCGTGAGCAACATGACGGACATGGCTTGGGCTCCGCTGCCTCGGACAAGATGGCAAGGAAATGCGTGAAGATCGGAGAAGTGGCTGCGTCTCCCCGAATCGTTCGGAGAGACGCCGATTCCGGCCGCTCAGCTCGGGAATGTGCAGCTATTTTCTTCCTTGGTGGCGGCAATCACTTCGAGATCTTCGTCGGGGCCAGGTACCGCGGGACTCGACGTGAAGATGTCCCACTGGTTCTTGATCTGGTCGGCGGGAAGTGCCGTAACCGCGTACATTTCATGCATCAATTGATGGTCCGAGGCGCGGAAGTAACCCGGCCTGGTCTTGAGCAGATCGTACTTCGCGCCTTTCTCGAAGTGCTCGATGATCTTTGGCGATTCCGCCGATTTCAGTTCGTTGACGGTTTGCGCCACGATCTTGGTGGCGATGTATTCGCCCCAGGCCTGGTTTTCCGGAGGCTTCGAATATTTCTTGGTGAAGGCGGCGACGAACGCCTTGCTGCCGGGCGTGTCAAGCAAGTGATGCCAGACCACCGGCCATGTGCCGACGAAGTTGCCCTTGCCCGCCGCCCATGCCAGTGCGGTATCGAAACCGAATCCGCCGACCGGGAAGGTCAGGCCGAACTCGGCATATTGCTTGAGGAAGTTGGTGATCTGATTGCCGGAAAGGTTGATGACGACCAGGTCGGGTTTTGCCTCGCGGATTTTCAGCAAGTATGCGGAGAAATCGGTCGCATCGGTCGGCACCAGGTCGTCGCCGACGAAATTGCCGCCGTTGGCTTCCATGAAGCGTTTGGAAACCTTCAGCAGGTCATGGCCGAATGCATAGTCGGCGGTCAGTGAGTACCATTTCTTGCCTTTGACGAGTCCGTCGCGCAGGAACGATCGTCCTACGGTTTTCACATACATCGAGTTTTGCGATTCGACGTGGAACATGTATCGCTGGCAATCCTTGCCGCGCAACGCGTCGGAGTTGCCGCCGGTGTTGATGAACAATGTCTTGTTGCGTGAGGCGACCTGCGCGATGGTCAGGCACGAGGCCGAGGAGATCTCGCCGATGATGCAGGCGACCTTGTCGCGCTCGATCATGCGTTCGGCCTTGGTCGAGGCGGTCTGAGGATTTACCGAATCCTCTTTCAGCACTTCGACCTTGCGTCCCATCATGCCGCCCGCGGCATTGATTTCTTCTACCGCAAGATCGATCGACATCACGGCGTATTCCCCGAGCGGACCAAGGAAGCCGGTGCGGGGTGTCAGGTGGCCGATCCTGATGACGTCGGCGGTCTGTGCGCGCAAAATTGCAGGCGCAGAAATTCCAGACGCCAACGCAATTCCGCCGGCGGTCTTCAACAGGCCGCGGCGCGTGAACTGACTGTTGTTATTCGACATCAACCTTGGTCTCCCTCTGTAGCCGCGGGCGCGGCTGTTTTTTTGCCGGCAAGCCCAGCGCCTTCTTTGAGCGCTTGTCTTGCTTGCCGTGATCTGTGATCACAGTTAGAGTTGCAAAAGACCAAGCCGTTGTCGAGTCCTCCCGGGAAATTCCAGGCTGGGGCAAGATCCGGAAAAGTGGATGCCGGTTTTGCGAAAGATCACGCGCAAAATAACCAGATAGGGCGGGATGGCGCTTAGGAGCGCCAGGCCGCTCTAACGGAGACCACGTTGAATTCGACTGCCGCACCCAATCTGGTGGAGCCGCTCGATCGTCAGACCCTGGGTGAGCGGGCCTACGCGAAACTGGCGGACCTTCTGATATCGGGCCGGCTCGCGCCCGGCGAAAAATTGTCGCTGCGCGCCGCCGCAGACATGCTCGGCGTTTCGATCATGCCGGTCCGTGAGGCGGTATCGCGGTTGATCGCCGACAAGGCACTGGAGGTGACGCCGAACCGCTCGGTCCGCGTGCCCCTGATGTCGGCGGCGCAATTTCGCGATCTCACCAAGGTACGCATCGCCATCGAGGGTTATGCCGCGGCGGAAGCGGCGCGGCATCGGGACCAGGCGGACCTCGGATCAATCGCGCGCGCGGAGACGGCGATGAGGGCAGAGAGTGAGTCACCGACGCCCGATCTTCCGCGCGCCGTCGAAGTCAACAAGATGTTTCACTTTGCGGTTTACGAGGCTGCGCACTCGCCGATCACGGTGGAAATCATTCGCGCGCTCTGGCTCAAGGCGGGACCGGTAATCAACCTTGATCTGCGCGCCAACCCCGAACGGCTGGCGAAGGGCGACGCGATCAGGTTTCATGCGGACGTGCGCAAGGCGATCGCCGCCGGTGACAGCAAGGCCGCGCGGGCAGGCATCGCCGCCGACATCGGCGGTGCGGCGGATTTCATCCTGTCTCGCGGTGGTCTCGCCGGCTGACTCAACGGACACTCTTCCCAACTCCCAACGAACATCTCGGAGCGATCATGGATCTCGATATCAACGGTTTACGCGTGCTGGTCACCGCCGGCGGCAATGGCATCGGCCGCGCGATTGCGCGCCGCTTCAGCGGCGAAGGCGCCAGGGTCCATACCTGCGATGTCGACGAGGCGGCGTTAGCCGCGCTGGGCTCCAGCGATCCCGCGATCACGTCGTCGCGCTGCGACGTCTCCGATCGGACAGCCGTCAAGAAGTTGTTCGCGGATGCTGCCGCAAAGCTCGGTGGTCTCGATGTTCTCGTCAACAATGCCGGCATCGCGGGTCCGACCTCCAAGGTGGAGGACATGAATCCGGAGGATTGGGACCGCTGTGTGGACATTTGTCTGACCGGACAATTCAACTGCACCCGGCTGGCGGTTCCACTCTTGCGCGAAAGCAAGAACGCCTCGATCGTCAATATCTCGTCGGCCGCCGGCCGGCTCGGCTTTGCGATGCGCGCGCCCTATGCCGCGGCGAAATGGGGCGTGATCGGCTTCACCAAATCGCTGTCGATCGAGCTTGGACCGGACAACATCCGTGTCAACGCGATCCTGCCGGGCCTCGTTTCCGGCGACCGGCAGCGCCGCGTCCTGGAGGCCAAGGCGCAACAGCGCGGCATTTCCTACGCCGAGATGGAACGAACGGCATTTTCCTACACATCTATCAAAGATTACGTGACACCGGAGCAGATTGCCGATCAGATCGTGTTCATGTGCAGTCCGCGCGGCAAGACCATTTCCGGTCAGGCGATATCGATTTGCGGTGACACGCAAATGCTAGGATAATCGCGCCACTGCAAGAGTAGGAACCTTAGGCGGTGCGGGAATGGTAGATTCCGGCCAAGACGAACTTCGTGCCCGGACCGAGCCGGTTGCCGCCGCCGCGCCGGCCGATCGCGGGAATTCGGCCATCGATCCGCAGCAACTGGCCAAAGTGGCGGTGATCGCGGTCGACCTCCGGGACGGATTTCGCAACGAGCGCCGCTCTCCGGAATACCGGGCAATCCATGGCTTGGCGGCGGATGTGGACGATACCCATGAAGACTGGGTACGGCGGCTGCACCCGGACGATCGCGCCGAGGCGGTGCGAAATTTTCTCGATGCGGTAAGCGGGACCGCGGAACAGCTTTCCTCGCGTTATCGGATCATCCGGCCGAGCGACGGGCAGGTGAGATGGATCGCGACCCAGGCCCGGATCGAACGCGGTCCCGATGGAAGGCCTTTGCGGCTGGTGGGCGCCCATATCGACATAACCGATCTGGCGGTCGCGAAAGAGACCCTGCGCGAAAGCGAAGAGCGCTTCCGGCTCATCGCCAACAGCGCGCCGATTCCGATGTGGGTCAGCAAGACCGACGGTACACGCGCTTTCGCAAACCAGGCCTATCTGGAATTTCTGGGTACCGGATACGATGAGGCGCTGACCTTCGACTGGCGCAAGATATTGCATCCGGAAGACGGACCGCGAATCGTTCAGGAGAGCATCGCGGGCGAGGCATCGCTGAAGCCGTTCGCGCTTGAAGGGCGCTATCTCCGTGCCGACGGAGGATGGAGGTGGATGCGTTCGGTCTCGCAGCCGCGCTGGGATGCCGCCGGAACGCATATCGGCTTTATCGGCGTAGCCTACGACGTGACCGTGGCGAAGGAGGCCGAAAGCGAACTGCGACGTCTCAACGAAACGCTGGAACAGCGCATCCGGGAGCGCACCTCGCAACTTCAGTTCAGTGAAGCGCAGATGCGCGCCATCTTCGAGACCAGCAATCAGCACCAGGCCCTGCTCGACCTCAAGGGCAACGTCGTTTACGCCAATACGACGGCGCTGGCGGCGATCGGCGCCAGGAGAGGCGAGATCGCAGGACAGCCGTTCTGGGACGCGCCCTGGTTCTCGGCGACCGAGGGGATGCGCGACATCGTTCTCCATGCCTTTCGCGCCGCGGTCACCGGCGAAAGCGTGCGGGCGGAAATGCGGCTGAATCTGCCGATCGGCGAGCGGTTTTTCGATTTCACCATGCGCCCCGTCTTCGATCAGCACGGCATCGTCTCCGGTGTCTTGCCGGAAGCCGTCGACATCACCGAAAGGCGACAGGCCGAAGAGGCGCTTCGCCAATCCCAGAAGATGGACGCGGTCGGCCAGTTGACCGGCGGCGTCGCTCACGATTTCAACAACCTTCTGACGATCATTCGCTCCGCTACCGATTTCCTGCGACGCCGCGAGTTGAGCGAAGACCGGCGCCGCCGCTACATCGATGCGATCTCCGATACCGTCGATCGCGCGTCGAAGTTGACCGGCCAATTGCTGGCCTTTGCCCGGCGTCAGCCCTTGACGCCGCAAGTGTTTAACGTCGGCCAGCAGGTCGAAAGCATCGCGCAGCTGATCCGACCGCTGACCGGCGGCAAAATCCACATCGAAATCGATCTTTGCGAGCAGCCCTGTTTTGCCACAGCCGACGTCGCCCAATTCGAGACGGCCTTGGTCAATCTCGCGGTCAATGCCCGGGACGCGATGCAGGGGGAGGGCAGCCTGTTGATCGACGTCAGGACGGTCGACACCATTCCCGCGCTGCGCGGCCACGCCGGGCGCAGCGGAAAGTTCGTCGCGGTCACGGTGGCGGATACGGGATCGGGCATCGCCCCGGACAAGCTCGACGCGATCTTCGAACCATTCTTCACCACCAAGGATGTCGGCAAGGGGACGGGTTTGGGCCTGAGCCAGGCGCTGGGCTTCGCCAAGCAGTCCGGTGGTGAAATCAAGGTGACCAGTGTTTTGGGCGAAGGCTCGACATTTACGATCTACCTGCCGCAGGCCGAGAGCCCGGTCGACGACGCGCAAGCTGCGATTGCCGGCGCCGAAGCCGCCATGAGCGGTCGCGGACATCGCGTGCTGGTGGTCGAGGACAACGAGGATGTCGGGCAGTTCTCCACCGAATTGCTTCAGGATCTGGGCTATGCGATCAAGTGGGTTACCAATGCCAGGGAGGCGCTTGAAGTGCTTGCGACCGACGAACTGGCGTTCGATCTGGTGTTCTCGGATGTGATCATGCCCGGGATGAACGGCGTCGAACTCGCCGTCGTCATTCGTGAGCGATATCCCGGCCTCCCCGTGGTGCTGACCAGCGGCTACAGCAGCGTGCTCGCGGAAAACGCCCATCGCGGCTTCGAATTGATCCAGAAGCCTTATTCAGTCGAAGCGCTCTCCAGGACGCTTCGCAAGGCCATTTCCGAACGCCGCGCGCTTAACTGAGCGCTTCACACGATGCGGGATGTTTTGTCGCCCCAGTAGCGATCGCGCAACAATCGCTTGTACAGCTTCCCGGTCGGGAGCCGAGGTAGCTCCGCCTCGAAGTCGATCGAGCGGGGCACTTTCTGCCGCGACAGCGTCTGGCTGCAAAATGAAATCAACTCCTCGGCAAGATCCGGCCCGGGCGGAATTCCCGGCATCGGCTGGACGACCGCCTTGACCTCCTCGCCAAGGTCGGCGTTGGGGACGCCGAACACCGCGGCATCGGCGATCTTGGGATGGGTGATCAGCAGGTTCTCGCATTCCTGCGGGTAGATGTTCACTCCTCCCGAGATGATCATGAAGGTGGCGCGATCGGTCAGATAGAGGAAGCCGTCACTGTCGACATAGCCGACGTCGCCGACCGTGCTCATGGTGCCGTCCGGCGAGCGCGCATCTTGGGTCTTGTTCGGATCGTTGAAATATTCGAACGGGCTCGCGGTCTTGAACCACACCGTGCCGGGCGTTCCGGTCGGGCAGGGCCGCATCTCCTCGTCGAGGATGGCGAGTTCGCCGAGCAGGACCTTGCCGACGGTCCCGCGGTGGGCGAGCCATTCGGCACTATCGCAGGCGGTGAATCCCAGGCCTTCGGTCGCGCCGTAATATTCGTGAATGATCGGGCCCCACCATTTGATGATGTCGTCCTTCACCGTCGCCGGGCAGGGCGCGGCGGCATGGACCGCGATCTCGAGCGAGGACAGGTCATGGCGTCGCCTCGCGGCTTCCGGCAGCTTCAGCATCCGCGAGAACATCGTCGGCACCAGCTGGGTGTGCGTCACGCGCCATTTCTCGACCAGTTCCAGGTAACGCTCCGGATCGAAGTTTTCCATGATGATCGCGGTGCCGCCGACGCGGATCGTGAGGTTGACGGCGGCCTGCGGCGCGGAATGATAGAGCGGCGCCGGCGACAGGTAGATCATGCCCTCGCGGTACTGCCAAAGCTTCTGAAGGAAATCGAACAGCGCCATCTGCCGGGTCGGCGGCTGCTCCGCCAGCGGACGCAGGATGCCCTTCGGCCGCCCGGTCGTGCCCGACGAATAGAGCATGGCGGTGCCGATGCTTTCATCGGCGATCGGCGTTCGCGGCAATCCGGAAACCGCATCGTGAAGGCTGATGATGCGCGCGCTCTCGGTAGGACCATCGACAACGACACATTCCTCCACGTTGGGACATTGCTCGATCGCTTGGCGTGCGACGTCCAGCTTGGCGACCGATGTGACGAGGATGCGTGACTCGCTGTTGTTGATGATGTAGGCCAGCTCGTCTCCGGTCAGGTACGAATTCACGCAGGTGTAATATAACCCCGACCGCTCGCCGGCACCGCAGGCCTCGAGGTAACGGCTGTTGTTTTCCATGAAAATCGCGTAATGGTCGCGCCGCTTGAGGCCGCGCTTACGAAAGAAGTGCGCCAGGCGGTTGCTGCGCGCGTCAAGCTCGGCATAGGTCACGGTCTCGCCGGAGTTCGCCATGATGAAGGCGGGCTGAAGGGGGCGGAGATGAGCGTGCGTGCCGGGGTACATCGCGCCTCCATCATTTCTATTTGCTAAGAGAAAATTCCGCGGTCTGGCGGATATGCTTGATCGCGTTGGATTGCGGTTGGGCGTGTCGTGGGGAGCGCGCGCGGCGGCCGAACGGTCCGATCGCGCGGATATTGGCGATGCGGTCGATGCACCGGTGACAACTCGTCCAAGGGAAATGCGACACGCCTGCTGCGCACGCCAGCCGTCTCCTCCGATCGTCCCGCCTTTCAGGCCTTTGCAGTCAGTCTAGCGGAGTAGGAACGAAAAAGGGAACCAGAAAATGGCGGGAGCCGGCAGGTCAACCGCCGGGCCCTTTCCTCCGAGCAATTCCGCCGAACAGGCCGAGATGTGTTCGTGATCCGAGCGATGCTCGAAGCAGATGTCGGCGGCGTCGGCTCAGCCGCAATCGATGGAGCCGCTGAGCGTAGCGAACATGCCGACCAGTCCATCGGGCCGCGCACAGCTTTTCACATCGACGATCGTCTTGCTGGTGCTGTCCTTCGACAACCTGATCTTGGGCCGAGGCTTCGGCAGTATTGCGATTGTTCGGCCGGCCTTCGGGGTGGCCGGCATCGGCGCGATCTCGGCGGCCTTGGGTGTAATCGCGGAAACGGCAGGTGGTTCGGTTGGCAAGCTTGAAGTTGTCTCGACCGCGGGAAGGTCGGCTACGACGATCAGCTTGTCGGCCTTCGCGAGAGGCTCCGAGCTAACGAAGGCGTCGGCCGTTGTTTGTGTGGCAACACTCTCATCCAAGGGCGAAATCGATGCGGCGACCCTGCTTGCACAAAGCCCGGCAATGACGGCAAGACAAATAGCGGCAAGCCAGACCGTTCTGATCATCCCGACCCCCAACGCTTCTCGTTAGACTGGCGTCACGAAGAGCTCGAGTAATCAACCTTAATAAAGTGTTGCGCGCAATCGGAGTCAGCATTTCCGGTCCCGGGGACCGGTATCGTGGTTAACGTCCGCGACAGGTCGCGCCTCCAGCCCCACGTGACTGACGAGGTCGCCAACGCCCGCCACATCTGAAAATGTTTCTAATTAGTTCGTAGATTTGATCCGCTGCGGGCGGGCCATCCTGGCTGTAGGTGTACCCTCTCGTTGCACCGTCGCACGAAATTAACCATGCACAAGCTTACCGCCGGGCAAGCCGCAAGCTTAGCGAGCGCTTAATATCTTTGCGCAAATTATAGATCATCAGCCCCAAGACCGTTACGCAGCCAAGAATTCCTGTGGAATCAGTTCCTCAAGAGGGATTTGCATGAGAACGCTTCTTGCTGGCGCGCTGGCCGCAGTTTTGGCCGGTTGCAGCTCACATTCGTTGCCGCAACCGGTCGCCTCTGCGCGGACCGATGCAAATGTATATTCGTTCAAGAGCGGTCGATCGACGGAACGAAGATTGGCATTGGTCAGGACCAACGGCTCGACCACCATGGTCGCTGCGACTGAGACGAGGCGGGAACGGCCAGCGTTCGCACGAACTTCCTTCAGGAAAGGCGTCGGTCCATCGACCCTGAAATCCAGCGTGATCTCGGCAAATGCCGAACTGCCGTCGGGCAACGCCGTTGCGGGCTCCAACGCATCTACAGCGACGAACCTCGCCGGTTCGTCCTCCAAAAACGGCGCCGCCGCGGATTCCAATACAAGAACGGTGCGTGATCAGGTGGCGGCTGCCACCGCAATGGCGGAACGGATGACCGCGGCATCAGCGGTTGCCCTTGTGATGGCCGGCCCGGAAATCAAGTCAGTATCCGACCTGGCCAACCGGAACGTTGCGATCGATGCCAGGCTGTCGGCATCCAACAGCAACGTCAGGACCGCAATCGTTTCCGCGGGGGCGCCGGATGTCCAACTGAGCGAGGCCCAGTCGGGAGCACTCGACCGCGTGATAAGCGGGGAGTCTCCGGCGGCAGTCCTGACGCTCGTGTCTCCGGACGCGGCGGATCAATTCCCCGACGTCAGCGGATACAAGATTTTCCGGATTCAGCTCTCCCAGCGCCCGGGAACCAGATAGGCATCGCGCACGATGCGTGGCATCGCGTGTCAACAGCCTTCCGAAAATCCTGCTCCGGTCAGCCATGCCTATTGGTGGTAGCGGACGGTAAGAAAGGCGCTCAAACCTTCACCGACCAACGCGCCGGCCGCATTCGCGGCCACAAAATAGCGCTCGTTGGTGATGTTCTTGACGTTCAGCGCCACGCCCCAGTTGTCGTTATCCCAGCCGATCATCGCGTTGCCGATCACATAGGCGGGTACCGAGTTGACGTTGGTCGTATCGCTGTAGGTTTTGTCCCGATAGTTCAGGCCGGCGCCGACCTGGAATCCCGGGATGCCGCCGATCGAAAATTTGTACGTGCTCCAGAGGTTGGCCATATAGGCCGGTACGCCCTGGGGATGATTACCCATCGTTGTGAGCGCTTGCGGGGCGCCGGTAATGACCGCGTCCTGCGCCGTGGCGTTGGCGAGCAGGTGCCATTGATCGGTGACGGCGGCGTCCAGCGAAGCCTCGATACCGTTGGTCTGCTGGCTGTCGAAAACGATCGTTTCGTTCGAACTGACGAGGGTGGCGACGTTGTCGCGCGAGATGTTGAAGGCTGACGTATTCAGGATGAGCTTGTCGTTGAGCAGCGAGAACTTCACGCCGGCCTCGTACTGCATCGCCAACTCCGGCGCGCCGATGCCGTTCTGGGTGTTTTCCGAATTGAAATTCGAGAGGAAGCTTTTCGAGACGCCGATATAGGGCGAGATTTGCGGAGTGAGCTTGTACAGCGTGCCGACATTCCAACTCACCGGCAAGTCGTTCCGTGTTTGCGGTACGCCCGCGATGATCGGCACGCCGGTGCTGGTGAAGCGCCCCGGCACGGTGATCAGCGGATTCAAATCGGTGTTGTACCAGTCCTGGCGCACGCCGACGCGGAGCTTCCACCTGTCGGTCAAATCGATCTGGTCGGTGGCATAGAGGCCGTAAAAGTCCGCCACCAGGTGATCGTTGTCGCAGGAATGCTTCGCATCGCACTGGAACACCAGGCCGGCGGGAGACAGTTCGGGCGGAACCGGCACGAAGGCGTTCGCGATATTCGGCAGGTCGGCCGTGGAGCGCTGCGTATCGATGGTCTGGTGCTGATATTCAAAGCCGGTCAACAGGGTGTGCCGGATCGAGCCGGTGCCGAACTTCCAGACTGGTTCGAACTGATAGTCGAGGCCGCTGTCGGAGTCGTTTTGTTCGCGTAATTGCCGGCCCACGACCTGAAACGTCGTGGGATCCACCTTCGTGCTGGTGCTGTCGCCGTTGCGCATGATGTCGATGTCGCGGTGCGTATAGGAGAAGCGGTTGTTGATGGTGAGGAAGTTGCTGACATCCCAGCTGTCGGTCAGCGTGGGACGGATATAATCCTGGTTGGCGAAAGCAAACGGCGTTGAGTATTTCGCATTCGTGGAAACACCGGTGATCGGCGAGCCGTTGAAATAGATCAATCCATAGGAATCGGGGGTCTGGTGCAGATGGCGGGCGTCGAGCGCGAAGGTCAGGGTGTGATCGCCGACATGCCAGGAAAATTCCGGCCTGACTTCGTAATCCTGATAGCCGAGATCGCGGAAGCCGTCGGCACGCGAGAAGGTGGTGTCCAGCCGGTAGTTCAGACCGTCGACGGTCGTGGGACCCGTGATGTAGTTGCTGTTGTACACGGTGCCGTACGACCCCGCCTGCAGGCTGCTGCCGAAATGGAAGACCGGCGACGGCTCATAATGGACAACGTTGATCGTGCCGCCGGGCGGCCCGCTGCCGAACAGCGACGATCCCGGGCCTTCCAGAACCTCGATCCGCTGCACTCCGTTCAGCGAATGCGAGATACCGCCGAGCAGGTCGCCGTCGGAAAAACCGTCGCTGTAAACCTGGGCGTTGAGGCCCCGGATCAGGAAATGGTCGAAATAACCCAGTGAGTCCTGACCGCCCTGGTTGACGCCGCTCGCGTTGGTGATCGCGTCGCGCAACGTCGTGGTCCCTTGCTCGTTCAGTACCTTGCGGGGAATGATTTGGACGCTGACGGGCAGGTCAGCGAGCTTGGTGCCGGTCTTGCCGAGCGAGGGCGCCTGCTGCAACGGCGGACCGGAATTGGTGTTGTTCGGGCCGTTGCCGTCATCGGGCGCGCTCGCGGTCTGGGTGGCCGGTTTCGAGGGTTGGTTTGAACGTGTCGTTCGCCGCTTCGAAACATTTGCCGCCGTCGTTGCTGGGTGCCGTCGCGGCACCGGATGGTTTTTGGGCGCTTCGATTTGCACCGGCGGAAGCGTCGAAGGACTTTGCTGCGCTTGAGCCGATTGGGGCACGAGCCCCGGGAGCGACAGGCAGAAGAATCCAACGGAAAGATAAAGCCGGCGAGACCGCCGGTAGGAGCTAAGTTCTCTGAACTGCCGTGCGACTTCCACGTGACACCTTACTTTTTTGCGTCTGGATATTGCGAATGAGCGGCGGCAGTTCTGCGCTGCATGCCATGGCTGGATGAACCCGACCTGCGCGGTGCTATTCCACAAATTCACGCGCTGGGGTTTTTGAATTGCTCTAAACCCTCGAAGATGTGAAACCGCGAATGACGGCAGGTGTCCGCTACGGCGATTTCCACGATCGTGTCCGATGGGCGGCGCCGTCATCGGCGCATGGGTCGGCTAAAATTATTATTCTCGGCGCTGTCTCGTCATCAGGGTGAGATGCATCTGTGCCGTACAACTCACGCACGCCCAATTCAACCTCTGATCAAACGGAAGGCGTTGGATTGAATCCTCGACCCCGAGACCGGCATGAGCGCGCAGGTGACGAATGACCGCGGCGGGACATTGTGTGGCGTGTAAATGGTCGCATGCACGGTGTTTTTTCACTTGATCTTGGGCCGCCCTTGAACAGACTGGAAGGAATCTCGCGGACCCGCCATGGATTGCCGCGGCGGCCGTTTTGATCGCAACGGACCTGAAGAGGAGCAGAAATTGAGCGCGGTGGCGAAATCGGCTCGGTCGGTTCGAAGGTGGGCTCTCTGGAACGGTCCCCTCTCCGATCTCCGGCCGCTGGCGGTCCTGTTGGCATTTACGCTGTCAGGCTGCGATCGAAAGCCCGCCGAGCAGGCGGCTGCGCCTCCACCGGTAACGGTCGCCCAGCCGGTCAAGCGCACCGTTACCGATTGGGACGAGTTCACCGGCAGGTTCGAGGCCGTAGAAGAGGTTCAGATTCGCGCGCGGGTCGGCGGTTTCGTCACCAATGTCGAGTTCAAGGACGGCGACATCGTCAAGGCTGGCGATCTTCTTTATATCATCGACCCCCGCCCGTTCGAGGCGGTCGCCGAGCAGGCGGACGGCCAGCTTTCGGATGCGCGCGCCAAGGTGGAACTCGCCAAACGCGAGCTCGATCGCGGCCTGAACCTTGTCCAGACCAGCGCGGTCTCCGAACAGGTCGTCGACCAGCGGCGCCAGGCCCTGCAGGCAGCGCATGCCGCGGAATCCGTCGCCGAAGGCGCGCTCAAGGCCGCCCATCTCAATATCGAGTTCGCCCATGTGGTCGCGCCGATCACCGGCCGGGTCAGCCGCCATCTCGTCAGCATCGGCAATCTGGTTCAGGGTAGCGAAGGCGGCGCGACGCCGCTGACCTCGATCGTTTCGCTCGATCCGATCTACGTTTATTTCGACATGGACGAAGCGACCTATGTACGCAACAGCCGGCTCTGGTTCGAAGGCAGGCGGCCGAGTTCGCGCGACACCGCCAATCCGGTGCGGGTGACGCTTGTCGGAGAGACCAAACCGTCGCATGACGGTCATATGGATTTCGTCGATAACCGGCTCGACGTCTCCACCGGCACGCTGCGCGGCCGTGCGGTGATCCCCAACAAGGACCTTTCGATCCTGCCCGGGCAGTTCGGCCGGGTGCGGCTGATCGGAAGCGCGCCTTACGAGGCACTGCTGGTGCCGGATACCGCTATTGCCACCGATCAATCGCGCAAGATCGTGTTCGTGGTGAAGCCAGACGACACCGTCGAGGCCCGCGCGGTGACGCTCGGCCCGCTCGACGACGGGCTTCGCGTCGTCCGTGAAGGCATCAAGCCGGACGATCGCGTCATCGTCGACGGCCTGCAGCGCGCCCGCGTCGGCGCCAAGGTCAGCCCGCACGAGGCCAAACCTTCCGATAGCAAGACCGCGCCGGCCGGTAACAAGACATGAATCTCGGCGCGCTTTCCATCAACCGGCCGATTCTGGCGATGGTGATGTCCATCTTGCTGCTGATCGTCGGCGCGTTGGCCTACGGTACGTTGCCGGTCGCCGAATATCCCGAAGTGGTGCCGCCGACAGTGGTCGTCACCGCGCAATATCCGGGCGCGTCGGCGCAGACCATTTCCGACACCGTGGCGGCTCCGATCGAGCAGCAGATCAACGGTGTCGAGGACATGCTGTATCTCTACAGCCAGGCCACCTCGAACGGCCAGCTCACCATCACCGTCACCTTCAAGCTCGGCACCGATCTCGACAAGGCGCAAGTGCTGGTGCAGAACCGCGTGGCGATAGCGCTGCCGCAATTGCCGGACGAAGTGCAGCGCAACGGCGTCGTCACCAAGAAGAACTCGCCCGACATCCTGATGGTCGTGTTCATGCTGTCGCCCGACGACAGCCTCGACCAGCTCTACATCTCGAACTACGCGCTGCTGCAGGTTCGCGACGAATTGCTGCGGCTCGACGGCATCGGCGACATCCAGATTTTCGGCGCCCGCGATTATTCGATGCGGCTATGGCTCGATCCCGACAAGATCGCGAACCTCGGCATGACCTCGGGCGACGTGATCGCCGCGATCCGTGCCCAGAATTTGCAGATCACCGGCGGTCAGTTGGCCAGCCCGCCGATCGCCGACCGCGCGTTCCAGCCAAACCTGACGTTCACCGGCCGTCTGAAGGACCCGTCCCAGTTCGAGGACATCGTGGTCAAGGCGGGTAGCGACGGCCGCACCGTCCGGCTGCGCGACGTCGCCCGGATCGAACTCGGCGCGCTCGATTATTCCACCAACAGCTTCGAGCTGCGCAAGACCGCGGTCGCGATGCTGGTGACGCAACGGCCGGGATCGAATGCGTTGGCGACTGCCAAGGGCATCTCCGACACGATGGTGAAGCTGAAGGCCAACTTTCCGAAGGGGCTGGACTACGACATCGGCTACAACCCGACCGAGTTCATCGCCCAGTCGATCCACGAACTGATCAAGACCATTTATGAGGCCATGATCCTGGTCGTCATCGTGGTGCTGGTGTTCCTGCAGGGCTGGCGTCCGGCGATCATCCCGATCATTGCGATCCCGGTTTCGCTGGTCGGTACGTTTGCGGCCATGGCGGCGCTTGGCTACGCCATCAACAACTTGACGCTGTTCGGCCTCGTGCTAGCGGTCGGCATCGTGGTCGACGATGCCATCGTCGTGGTCGAGAATGTCGAGCGGCATCTCGAGCACGGCATGAGCCGGCGCGACGCCGCGCTGAAAACCATGGAGGAGGTCGGCGGCGCACTGGTGTCGATCGCGCTGGTGTTGTGCGCGGTGTTCGTGCCGACCGCGTTCCTGGGCGGGATCACCGGTCAATTTTTTCAGCAATTCGCCGTCACGATCGCGGTGGCGACCGCGATTTCCTGCTTCTGCTCGCTGACGCTGTCGCCGGCGCTGGCCTCGCAGATCCTGAAGATACACGCCGAGAAGCGACCGCCGGCTTCGTGGAATCTGCTTGCCCGCGGCTGGGTGTGGTTCACCGGGCTGTTCAACAGCGGCTTCAACTGGCTGTCGAATTTTTACGCGGACCTTGCTGGCTTCGTGATCCGTCACCGCGTGGTGATGCTTCTGGTCTATGTCGTGCTGGTCGGAAGCGCCGGCTGGCTGCTTGCCACTACGCCGCAAGGCTATATTCCGGCGCAGGATCGCGGATACGTCATCATATCCGCGCAATTGCCCGGCGCGGCGTCGCTGGCACGGACCACCGAGATCGTTCGCAGGATCGAGAGCATTTCGCTGGATACGCCCGGAATCTCCCACATCGCGGTGTTTGCGGGCCTGTCGGGCGCGACCCGCACCCAGGCGAGCAACTCGGCTGCGCTGTTTCCGGTGTTCGAAGAACCTGAAGCGAGGCTCAAGAAAGGGTTGACCGCGAATTCGATCACCGCCGAACTTCGCAAGCGGCTTGCGGCGATCGAAGGCGCGTTCATCATCGTGATCCCGCCGCCGCCGATCCCGGGCATCGGCACCGGCGGCGGCTTCACCATGCGCATCCAGGACCGCCAGGGCCGCGGGCCCGAGCTGCTCGCCGCCGCGACCGATGAACTCGTCTCGGCCGCGCGCAAGTCGCCACTGCTCCTCCCTCCCACCGTGTTTTCGCCGTTCTCGGCCAATACGCCGCAGGTCTTCGTCGATATCGATCGCATCAAGGCGCAGAAGCTCGGTGTTCCCATCCAGAACATCACCGACACGATCGAGACCTATTTCGGCTCGACCTATGTCAACGACCTCAATCTGTTCGGCCGCACCTATCACGTCACGGCGCAGGCCGACCTGCCGTTCCGCAAGGAGCGCGCCGACCTTTCGCGCCTCCGCACCCGCAACGTCGCAGGCGACACGGTGATGCTTGGCAGCGTTGTGGACTTCCAGGACGTCTCCGGGCCGGACCGGGTGGCGCGCTACAATCTCTATCCCGCGGCCGAGCTGCAGGGTGAGGGGCGACCGGGCACGAGCTCGGCAACCGCCATCTCCGTCATGAAGAAGCTTGCGGAGGACACGCTGCCGAGCGGCTTTTCCTTTGAATGGACCGACCTGTCCTACCAGCAGACAACCAGCGGCAACGCCGGCCTCGCGGTTTTCCCGATCTGCGTGCTGTTCGTCTATCTGGTGCTGGCCGCGCAATATGGCAGCTGGACGCTGCCCTTTGCCGTCCTCTTGATCGTGCCGATGTGCCTGTTCGCCGCGACCATCGGCGTGCGGATCATGGGGCAGGACGTCAATATCCTGACCCAGATCGGATTTGTGGTGCTGGTCGGGCTCGCGGCCAAGAATGCGATTCTGATCGTCGAGTTTGCGCGCGATATCGAGCAGGAGGGGCGGGACCGTCTGGAGGCGGTCATCGAGGCCTGCCGGCTGCGGCTGCGGCCGATCCTGATGACCTCGTTTGCCTTCATTCTGGGCGTTTTGCCGCTGGTGGTTTCCAAGGGCTCGGGCTCGGAAATGCGGCAGGCGGTCGGCGTCGCCGTGTTCTTCGGGATGCTCGGTGTGACGCTATTCGGGTTGGTCTTCACGCCGATTTTCTACATGGTGGTCCGCGGCCTGGCCGACGGGCGGCGGAAAGAAAAGCCGAAACCGGCCTGATTGCGGAGGCGGCGTGAAACGCCGGCCCTTCCGCCATAGGTAGGGCTTGCCTGAAATAGATGGGCAGCGGCAGGGTTATAAAATAACGTGCTGGCAACAGAAACCCGGGGGATGCGCGAATGAAACCAATTTGGTTGGCGGCGGCCGCCATCGGCGGCCTTTTAATCGCGGCGCCTGCTTCGGCACAGGGCGTGAAGATCGGTATCCTGAACGATCAATCGGGCGTTTATGCCGATTACGGCGGAAAGTATTCCGTCGAAGCCGCACGGATGGCGATCGAGGATTTCGGCGGCACCGTGCTCGGCCAGAAAATCGAGATGATCACGGGCGATCACCAGAACAAACCCGATCTTGCCACCAGCATCGCGCGCCGCTGGTATGATGTCGAAGGCGTCGACATGATCACCGAACTAACGACGTCGTCGGTGGCGCTGGCGGTCCAGGAACTGTCGAAAGAAAAGAAGAAGATCGACATCGTCGTCGGTGCCGCGACCTCGCGCATCACCGGCGATGCCTGCACGCCCTACGGCTTCCATTGGGCGTTCGATACCCACGCGCTTGCGGTCGGCACCGGCGGCGCGCTGGTCAAGGCGGGCGGCGATACCTGGTTTTTCCTGACGGCGGATTACGCTTTCGGCTATGCGCTGGAAAAAGACACCAGCGAGATCGTCACCGCGAACGGCGGCAAGGTGCTTGGCTCGGTCCGGATTCCCCTGAACTCATCGGACTTCTCCTCGTTTTTGCTGCAGGCGCAGAGCTCCAAGGCAAAGATCGTCGGCCTCGCCAATGCGGGTCTCGATACGACGAATTCGATCAAGCAGGCCGCGGAATTCGGCATCGTCACCGGCGGCCAGAAGCTCGCCGGCCTGCTGATGACCCTGGCCGAAGTCCACGGCCTTGGGTTGCAGGCGGCACAGGGCCTCGTCCTGACCGAAGGATACTATTGGGATCGCGACGATAAATCGCGGGAGTTCGGCGAACGCTTCATGAAACGAACCGGCCGCATGCCCAACATGATCCAGGCCGGAACGTATTCGGCGACGCTGCAATATCTCAAGGCGGTGAAGGCTGCCGGCACCAAGGATTCAGACGCGGTCGTTCAAAAGCTGAAGGAACTGCCGGTCGATGACATGTTCGCGCAAGGCGGCAAGGTGCTCGCCAATGGCCGCATGGTGCACGATCTCTATTTATTCGAGGTCAAGAAGCCGTCGGAATCCAAGAGGCCCTGGGATTACTACAAGCAACTCGCCGTCGTGCCCGGCGACAAGGCGTTCCCGTCGGCCAAGGATAGCGGCTGCCCGTTGACGAAGTAGGCGAATTTCACGCGCCTGTCTTTGTCATTGCGAGGAGCCAACGGGTCACGCCTTTGGCGGGCCCGACGATAACTCCGCGACGAAGCAATGCAGTCTGACTTTGTTGCTCAGGATTGCTTCGCCGCTCGCAATGACGGTACTTGACCGTCACGCATGAACGAGGCGCCAGACGATAGTGCCCAACGCGCCGAACAAGAGGACGGCGCAGGCCAATCCCTGAATGGCAAAGCCCGGTCCGCGTTTTTCCACGGCGCGCATATAGCCGATCATGTAGAGGATACGTCCGACGATCCAGATCAGGCCGAGCCCCGCGGCGTCGATATCGCTGACATAGACGGCAAAAAGCCAGAGCGATGGCAGGAAGATCGGCATCCATTCCAGCGTGTTCATATGCACGCGAACCACCCGCTCGAAGTCCGGATGGCCTGATGTCGCCGGCAACTTCACCCCATACGCTATTCGCGCCCGTGACACCCGGGTGCTGGCAAAGACATAGAACAGCACGGCCAGGCAAGTTACCAATGCGGTGAAATGATACATCGTAAACCTCTTCCCGGGCTGATTTCGAAAATCTTGGAGTGCATGATCCCGAAAAAGTGCACGGCGGTTTTCCGAAAAATCATGCTCAAACAAAGAAATTAGATCATCCTCCGATTCCATGTCATCGGAACAAGATCTAATAGCCGGTCAGCTCGAGATATCCCACGCCGGTGTGGCTTCCGCTGAAGCTGATCGGGCCTTCCCAGTAAGGATAGCTCGTTCCCATCCAGCTTCGCGGATTGAGCGCGGTGGTCTCGATCGCGACGCCGTGGGCCGGAATATCGATCCGCCAGGCGGTCGGCAGCTTGCGGCTTCCGATTTCGGTCGATCCCGTCGGCATCATCCTGATGTCCGCCGGACCGAGCTGCAAGGACTTGCCGTCACCCGTAATCCAGTTGCCGGAGGCGTAGCTTTTGCCACCGGTCTGGCGCAGCCGGAACAGCATCAGCTTGTCGCCTGAACCCAGGTGCAGCGAGAACCAGTCCCATCCGCTTTGATCCGGCGCGAGCGGTTGGCTGCTCCATTCCCGGTCCATCCACGCCTGCCCGCTGACGTCGACCGCCGCATCGTCGATGGTGACGCGGCCGGCTACCTTGAAATACGGCTGGCTGAAATAATACGAGGCCTGGCCGAGGTCCGATTTGCGGCTGTAGCCGGCCTCGCCCTCGAGCACCGGCGGCCGATCGGCATCGAGCCGCACGGCGTAGCTGAAGTCCGCGCCGGCGGCATTCAGCGTCAGCGGTGCGATGGTCATGTCACTGAACTGGCTTGCCGCACGCATTTCCCATGAATCGATCCAAGCCTGGAATGGTTGTGCGTTCACACCGGCCTGACCGACGCCGCCGCGCGCAAAGGCCTCGCTGTATCGGTGAAGGTCGGCGCGGGTCACGGCGGCATGACCCATCCAGATCTGCGGATCGTCCCATCCTTTCGGCTGCGCACCGGGCTTCATGCTTTGCCGAAACAGGGTCCATTGCATGCCGTAGGCCACGCCCGCCGAATCCAGGAGGTTGGCGGTCACGTACCACCACTCGATGCGATAATCCGGATGCGGACCGAGATCGGCCGGAAAGGAAAACATCCTGCCGGGCACCACCGCCGCGAAGCCGTCGGCCGTCATACCCAGTCCCGCAAAGCCCTGCGCCGCAACAGGCCGGTGACCAAATCCGAGAGCGACGGCGCCGGCCGCGAAGGCGCGGCGGGATATCGAAGATCTATCGTTCATTGGCAAAAATCTTGATCAGGCTCGCCGGCTGCATCCGCGCCAGCTTGATCGCGGGCAGCAGCGCCGCGAGCAGCGCGGCCAGCATCGCCACGCCGACCAGCCAAAGCAGCTGCAGCGGGAAAACCGCGAACGGCAGCCGCCAGCCAAAGGCCTTCACGTTCACCACGGCGATCAGGCACCACGCCACCGCAAGGCCGAGCGGCAGCGCAAGCAAGGTCGTGATCAGCGCGACCGACATGGTCTTGACGAGTTCGATTGAAGCGAGCCGCCGCCGCGTCAGTCCGATCGCCCATAGCGGGGCAAGTTGCGGCAGCCGCGAATTGGCGAGGGTCAAAAGGTTCGTCAGCAAGGCTACGCCGGCAACGCCGAGCGTGAAGGTGTTCAGCGCCGCCGTCACGGCAAAGGTCCGGTTGAAGATACGCTTCGAACTTGCCTTCAGTGCGGCCTGATCTACCACGTTACTGTCATCGAGGCCAAATTGGTCCCGCAGCGCCGACATCAGCGCAGGTGTTGCGCCTGGTGCCACGCGCAAGCCCAGGCGGGTCTGTGGAATGTTCGGAAACCGCCGCGTCAGCGCGGCGAAATCGACGGCGATCTGTCCCTTGGGATTGCCGTAATCGGCATAGATGCCGACGACCTCGATCGCCCAGTTTCCAGCGGGCACGGGAACCTCGATATGGTCGCCGAGCCCGAGGTTCGAGCGGCGCGCCATCTGTTCACTGATGAAACCGGCATCGCCGGGGCGAAGTCGAACCCAGGCGTCGCCGGTGGATCGAAGCAACGGCCAGTGTTCGCGATAGGTGGCGTCGTCGGGCAGACCCAGAATTTCAACCGGTAAGCCATCGATCTGTGTCTCGGCACGGCCGCCCGGCAGAATCGCCTGCACGTCGGGGAATTGGCGCAGCCGTTGCTTGATCGCGGCGGCCTGCGCGTCATCGGATGCGTTGATGTAGATGTCAGCCGCGAGCCTTCCATCCAGCCACGTGGCGAAGGTCCGGCTGAAGGTTTCGACCATGGTGCCGACGCCGACATTGACCGCGAGCGCCAGCAACAGCGCCATCAACGCCAGCGACAACCCTGAAAGCTGCTGGCGGCTGTCCGCCCAAAACCAAATTGTGAGCGCGTGACGGGCGCTACGCTGGCCGAGCGCCAGCACCAGTTCCAGCAGGGCCGGCAGGCCCAGGGCTGCGCCCAGCAGCAATGCCGCCAGCATGGCGAATCCCGACAGCAAGGAGTCGCCGAACCACAGCAATCCGGCCGCGGCGACCAGCGCGGACAAAGCCAACGCGCTTTGCAAGATCAACCAGCGGTGCTGGGCCCGTTGCCGAGCGTAGGGTTGCGGGGCGGCCAGCACGGAAAGGCGAATCGCTTTCATCAGGCTCGCGGCGGACGCCGCCAGCGCTCCGACGACACTGATGGCGAGACCGGCAATCCACCACTGCGGCCGCAGCGTCAGTTGCCCCGGAATTTCCGCGCCGTAGAGGCCGCGCAGGCTGGCGGCCACGTCAGGCAACAGCCAAGCCGCGATCAGGTAGCCACAGACCAGACCGATGATGCCGGCTCCGAGCGCCAGCGTCACAAGTTCAAGCACCAACACCGCGTTCATCAGCCGGGCCGAAACGCCACAGGCGCGCAGCGTTCGCAACATCGGCAACCGTTGCTCGAATGCGAGGCCTACGGCCGAGTTGACGATGAACAGTCCTACCAAGAGCGAGAGCAGGCCGAATGCTGTCAGGTTGAGGTGGAAGCTGTCGGTCAGCCGCGCGAGATCGCTCTCCGAATTGGCGGCGACCAGCCGGAGTTTGTTTCCTGTGATGGTTTCGAGCGGCGCGGACGGCCCTCGCGCCTTACCGATCAATAGCCGGGAAATCAAGTCCGGCATATTCAGGAGATGTTGCGCGATGCCGATATCGACGACCAGGATGCCGGCGACCAATTGCGGGTGCACGCGCAACGGCGGCAGCGCCGCGCCGCCGCTCGACAGGGGCGAGGCGCCTTCGCTTAGGCCGAGGTCGGACAGCGTCTCGGGCGCCACAAGCGTTTGTCCCGGCGCCAGGATGAAGGATTGCAAATCGGCTCTTCCGATCGCCGGTGCATCTCCGACTTCGGCCGGCAGCGTGACCGGTTCGATCCCCAACAGCCGGAACGATCGTCCGCCGATCTGAAGGCGGCCTTCGACGACGGGCGAGACCGGCCAGCCGCCGCGTCGCAGGGCCACGAAGATATCCTGCGGGAAGGCCCTGCCGTCACGCGCGATCAGCGTCGCCGTTCGCGCGCCGCCGAACGTCGCGGCCGCGCGGTCGTAACTCAGCCGCGCCTGCTGGTTCAGCGCCTGCACCCCGCTCCAAAGCGCGGTCGCCGCAATCAAGCCGATCAGCAAGGTCGCGAACTGCATCGGATGCCGTCGCCAATGACTCAACAGCACCGCGAGAGTCCAGCCCACGCGCCTCATGCGATCAATCCGGCATGGAGGTTGACCTGTCGGTCGAGGGTGGCGGCGAGGCGGGCGCTGTGGGTCACTATCAAGAGGCCGCAACCGGTGCGCGCGACGAGGTCGCGTGCGAGGCCCAGAACCTGGTCGGCGGTGGCTTCGTCGAGATTGCCGGTGGGTTCGTCCGCGAGCAGCAATGGCGGTTTCACTGCGAGGGCGCGGCCGATCGCGACCCGCTGCTGCTGGCCGCCGGACAATTGTTCGGGATAGCGTCGCAGCAGGTCGCCGAGCCCGAGGCGTTCCACCAGTTCGGCATGCCAAGCTGCATCGTGGCGGCCGGCGATGCGGGACTGAAATTTGAGGTTGTCGTCGACGCTCAGGCTCGGAATCAGGTTGAATTGCTGAAACACGAGGCCAAGCCGGTCGCGCCGCAACGCCGCGCGGGCGGCATCGCCGAGATCGCCGACCGACGTATCGGTCAGCCGAACCTCGCCACTATCGAATTGATCGAGCCCCGCGATCAGATGCAGCAGCGTGCTCTTGCCGCTGCCCGATTCGCCCGTCAGCGCGACGCGTTCGCCGGCCGCGACGTCGAGGTTCACGCCACGGAGCACGGCGACCTGTTCGCCGGCCGAGCGATAGGTCTTGGTCAGCCCCCGAACACGCAGCACCATCCGGTCGTCGTTGGTCATGTCGGGCGCGGGCGATGTCTCACAGCGGCCTTTGATACTTCAGCACGAACTCATCGACCGGGACTTGCGGCCGAAACACCGGAGCGTCCCGCGGGTCTTCGGGGTGGCGCAGGAAGTCGGCCTCGGCCACCAGCTTGAAGCCGGCCGCCTCGATCTCCCGGCGCAGCGCGCTTTCCTCGATGCGATGGAGCGTCTTGCCGACCGTCGTGCCATCGCCGGGGCGCGCGGAATGATCGGCGATCACAAGAAAACCGCCGGGCTTCAGCGCCGCGAACATCTTCCGGTTCATCTCGGCCCGGTCGACAGGCAAGTAAGTCATATCATGATAGGCGAACAAGAACGTGATCAGGTCGAGACCACCGACGTCTGGTGGAATCGGGTCGTCGTAGTTCCGGATTACATGGACGACATTTTTCATCGCAGGCTTCTGTGCCCGGCTCTCGAACTTGTCCTTGACGAACCGCTCGACGACATCCGCGGAATCCTGGGCGTAAACAGTGCCGTCGGGCGCTACCGCGCGTGCCAGCAACTCGGTGCTGTAGCCGGCGCTGGCTTCCATATCCATCACTTTCATTCCCGGTTTGACGGCTGCGAAGGCGAGCATCTTGGCAGGCTGGCGGCGCTGGTCGGTCTGCCGGTCGGCATCGCTGCGATCCGGCGCGGCGACGATGGCTTCGTAATCCGGCGCCTGGCCCGGCGTCTTGGCATCTTGCGCCGTTGCCGGAATACACCAGGCGATCAGCACGGTGACCACGGCAAGCAGGCTTGGCGCGGGGCTATGACGACGGCTCGATCGGGGCATGTCCGGAACTCCCTCTGATTGTCGACGTGAGGATATCAAGACCATAGCGGGAGATCACGGGTGCAATCGTGACGGCGACATAATCGTGATCGGCACGCGCTCAAGACGCTACGTTGCAGCGCACTCGGCTCGAACATCGACGCGCTAAAATGCCCGGTTGCAATGCAAGCGACCCCATGGGTAGCATCGGATCAGGCCAGCCAACAGGGCCAGCACGTCAACGATACGCCGGGGAAATGACCATGACCACACAGCCGACGCCCAAGGGCGCCTGGAGAATTACGTTTCTCCTGTTTCTGTTCATGCTGGTGAATTTTGCGGACAAGATCGTGGTCGGCCTCGCCGGCGTACCGATCATGACCGAACTCAAGCTTGAACCGGAGCAATTCGGATTCCTTGGCTCGTCGTTCTTCTTCCTGTTCTCGATCTCGGGGATCATAATCGGCTTCATCGTCAATCGTGTCGCGACGCGCTGGGTGCTGCTGGCGTTGGCGCTCGTATGGTCGCTGGCGCAATTTCCGATGGTCGGTGCCATCGGATTCACCACGCTATTGATCTGTCGTATCATCCTCGGCGCCGGCGAGGGGCCGGCTTTTTCAGTTGCGGCTCACGCGATCTACAAATGGTTTCCCGACGAGAAGCGAACGCTTCCGACTGCCATCCTCTCGCAGGGGTCGGCGTTCGGCGTGATCCTCGCGGTGCCGGCGCTGAACTGGGTGATCGTCAATCATTCATGGCACTATGCATTCGGCGCGCTCGGCGTGGTCGGCCTGATGTGGGCCGTGGCGTGGCTCGCTTTGGGCGAAGAAGGACCGTTGGTTCAATCCACCGCAACGGCTGCGGCCGAGCCTCGCATTCCCTATTTCCAGCTTCTGACGTCGCGGACCTTTATCGGCTGCTGTGCGGCAACGTTCGGAGCCTATTGGGCGCTGTCGCTCGGATTGACCTGGTTCACGCCCTTCATCGTCAAGGGGCTCGGCTTCTCGCAAACCGATGCGGGCTGGATATCGATCCTGCCCTGGGTATTCGGCGCCGTCATCGTGATGTTGACCGGATGGATTTCGCAGGCATTGATGGCGCGCGGCGTCGCCACCCGCGGTGCGCGCGGTATACTCGGCTCGGTCCCGCTGATCGTCGGCGGATGCATCCTTGCGACCTTGCCGTATGTCAACGGTGCGGGACTGCAGATTGCGTTGCTCGTGTTCGGGTCGGGACTGTGCGGGTCCATCTACGTGGTCTGTCCGCCGATGCTCGGCGAGTTCACGCCGATATCGCAGCGCGGCGCGGTGCTCGCGATCTACGGTGCGATCTATACGCTTGCCGGGATCATTGCGCCCACGGTGATGGGGAGCGTGATTCAGCACTCGGCCGGGCTGCTGGACGGCTACATGACCGGTTTCACGATCAATGCCGTTATCCTGGTGGTGTCAGGATTGCTCGGCCTGCTGCTGCTGTGGCCCAACACCGAACGCGCGCGCTTGAAGGGACAGGCCGCACAACCGAAGTTTGCCTGACCGCAGGCGGCTGGAGCGAGGCGCGCTTCCGGCCTTGATGCCGGCAGGCGCGTTCCGGCGCTAGCCCGATTCCGCAAGATTGATGCCGAGCGCAACGGTGCCGACCAAAATCAGGCTGGCGGCCCACAGCGCTTCCAGATTGAACCAGCCCCGCGACAGGAATTTGAGACCGAAATATCGGTAAACGAGCCATGCGATGATCCCACCCGCGGTGATCATCGCGACGGTGTGGACCAGCGAAACTTCGACGGCCATGCCGAGGCCGGCATTGACCAGTGTACCGGCGGCGGCTTCACCGCGGTCGATTTCGCCGGTCCGGCAAAGCCCGAGATACATCGGCACCAGCATCAATCCTGCGCCATGCGCGATCGCAACGGCAAAGGACCACAGCGCCAATTGCGTCGGCGGTATCCGCGCCAGCGCGCGTGGATGACGCCGGTTGACCAGCAGCAGGATTCCGAACCCGATGACCAGAAGGCTCGCGCCGATCTGGATGGGACGCTGCCATTGGGCGAGCGTGACGAGCAGCGCAAAGGGAAGTACGACCAGCAGCACCGCCAGGAGGTGGCCGATCGACAACGACCCGAGTGCTGCCACTAGCGCGCGCGGGCGCTTTTCCATCAGGCCGGCCGCGACGGCAAGCGGCCAACCCATTCCCGGGTTCATCCCGTGATAGAGGCCGCTTGCGACGACCGCGAGCCAAAGCCCGGCTGTTGTCCAGCCCGCTTCGCTCATTCAAACCGACGGATAACAGAACGAGTCCGTCGAGCAGTCGCCGCCCTCGAGCCGGATTTGATGCGCTCGATATCCATCCGGGAAGTTCACCCAGTAATCCCTGGCCAATTCGAGACCGCCGCCCGGGTTGGCATTCGCCATCACCTTCGCGCCGGGCATGCCGCCGGGATAGAATTGCTCGTCCCACGTCGAGTAGAGCGAGTTGGTCCAGTAGACCCGCTTTCCGTCGCGGCTGATCTCGACCATCTGCGGGCCGCCGGCATAGGCGTTGCCGCTGGGGTGGGGCGTGCGCCGCGCGATACCGCCGATGTGAACCGACCCCGACAGCTTCGGTTTTCTGGGATCGGTCACGTCATATTGGCGCATCTCGCCCGTGCCCCAGCAGGACACGTAGAGAAATTTGTCGTCCATCGAGAGATCGATATCGGTTACCAACGGCGGCACGGCGCCAAATCCCTGCAGGAGTGGTGGAAGCTGATCCTTGGGCGCCGGTTCGGCCGGAATCGTGGCGGTTTTTTCGATGTGGAATTTGCCGCCTTCGCGCCACCAGGTCCAGATCGAGCCTTCCAAATTCGTGGTGTCGACCACGACGCCCAGGAAGCCGTATTCGCGCACGGGATCATGTGCGGGGCGCACTTCCAGCGCCATTTGATGGTTCGCGCCGAGATCGAAGGTCTGCACATTGCGTCGCGCCCGAAGATCCCAGAAGTGGATCCGGTGGCCGTATTTATTTGAGAGGAGGTCCTCGGGCACGATGCCGTTCTCGAATTGAGGCGGCAGTCCCCATTCGCTCGTCACCATGTAATCGCGCGGCAAATTCCACCAGAAATCGTAATGGAGGGTTTGCGGCCCGCGATCGATTTCCCAGCGACCGAGCACCTCGAAGCTCTCGCAGTCCATGATGAAGACGCCCGGCGGTCCATCGGTGCCATCCTTGCCCCCGCCGCCGAGCGTGCTGACATAGATGCCGTCCGGTCCGCAATGGACGGTGTGCGGCCGCGAGTAGCCGGTCTTCCTGAATATCTCCTCGGGCTCGATGATCTTGTGAATCCTGGCCTTGGTAGGATCGGGTTTGGTATCCACCACATAGATTCGCGAGGAGCGGATTCCCGGAATGATCAGGTAGCGCCGCTCGACAAAGGCGTGGCCGGTGAGGGGCCAGAGAGCCGACGAACAGGCGTTCCAGCCGAAGTGATGAAACTCATCGCCCTTGTTGGGCATCGTCACGGTGTGAACGATTTTACTGAAGGTTGGCGAGCCGCGCTTGACGTCGATCACGGCGAGCGCATCAGGTTTCGAGAAGTCGGGACTGAGCAGCAATGTGTAGGCGAAGGTTTCCGGAGGGCTCTCCATCGCAAGCTTGGGTGATGCGTGGAAGGTCGGATCGGGTCGCATCGTCATGTGAGGCTCCCTGTTCGCGTCTGCGGCACATCATGGCGCGGGCATGATACGGCAGGAATAAGGCAGGCGCTTCATCTTTGCGTCAGTTGCCGGCTTGGCGCAGGCAAGATGTCGCAGGCGAAACGCGCGCTCTGGCCGGCGTCCGCTGCAAATTCGCGTAGCCAGCCTCCATTGCGATTTCCCTGCCGTCATGGGCCGGCGGTCTCACCGTTGGTTTTACCGCCTCCGCTATTATGCTGCGCCTATGTGGCATCGCTGACGCCCGTCTCGATTTCTTATGGCCTGTTGTCCGATATTGATCCCGAGCAAAACCGCTGGCGAAAGGCGAGCGCGGGTCGTGAAAATGGTTCGATCCATTGCACGTACGCAGGTTTTTCACGGTGGTTTTCGATCCATGTCCGATGCCCACGAGGTTTAGGCAGCGGCTACCGAGTTAGTGAACTCCGTACCGAACGCAGGCGGTCGAAATGCCGTGGGCTTTGAGCGGCGAGTGCGCCTTCCAAGGCGCCGCCTCCAATCATTCCGCAGAGAGTCAAGATGAACAAAGTGGATATTCGCCGGGCCATCATTCGCGAGTGGATGGCTCTCCCCAACGATCAGCGACTGAACGAAGAGCAGGCTTCCAACTTTGCTGCGGCGGTGATGCAGCGCTACGAACTTCCGCGTACCCGTCGTTCGCCTCACGAGGTGATCAAGGGCTGGCTGATGGGCCGGAAAGCGAAATCGGCAGTGAAAGAAGCAGCGTGAGTAAATCCATGAGTCGCAAGCCTGACCCGCTCACATCAGGCTGGATATGATGTCAGCACGATTTAACGACGCGGCGGAGCGGTTAAACGAGGCGGCCGGCAAGAAGGTCGCGGATATCTACAACCGGGCTGGCGACCATTACGCCGCCTATGCCGACGGCGATCCGACGCAGCTGTTCGCTTTCGACGGCATGCACGCCTACGCGGATCGCTGCGTCTGGGCGCTGCTGGAAAAAAAGCTGGTTGAGCTCAAGGCAACCGGCGCCACTTCAGTCAGTTTTCTCGACGCGGGATGCGGTCCGGGCACGTGGTTGCGGCGGCTGGTCGTCCGCGCCCGCGCGCTGGGGTTTACCCATATCGTCGCGCGAGGCTTCGACATCGCGGAGGCGCAGATCGAGCGGGCCCGGCTGCTGGCCCGGGACCTATCAAGCCTTCCCGACGTGCGGATCACGTTCGACGTCGCGGACCTTTCGGCCCGGTTGCCCGAAGCCGACGGTTCAGTCGATATAGCCTTGTGCCTCTACAGCGTCCTCAGCCATTTGCCCATTGCGAGCCTGCCGGACATCGCCAAGGAGATGGCGCGGGTCACCTCCGGACATTTCATCACCACGGTGCGCTCGGTCGGCAGTCCTCCAACGGCCTTTGTCGAATTGATCGAGAATGTCCGCCAACTCAAACAGGATCATGTTCAGGACCGGTGCGAAATCGAGCTAAGCGGCGGAAGGCATATTTCGTTTAACTTCCATCTCTTTACCGCGGGCGAATTGCGCGGCTATTTCGCCAACGATTTCGATGTCGAGGACATGCGAGGGCTTGACTTGTTCCACAGCCGGTTCCTGCCTGACCCGCGCTGGAGCCCGGCCTATCTGCAGAACGGCCTGTCCGATGAGTTGGTGCAACTGGAGGAGGCTCATGCCTCCAATCGCGCCTTCATGGATCGTGCCGCCCATCTCCTGCTGGTTGTCCGCTGCAAGGGCGCTGCGAAGTTGAGGCTCGTGCATTCAGCCAAAGCCGGATGATTGGCGTTGCCCGGCTGAAATGCTTCACCTCACGCGCGCGACGGGCGATCATGGCGGCGACCCAGCGATCGACGAGGTTGTCGATCCGCGTCAGAGAGAAGGCAAATGATCTCCGGATCGCCGGTGCGCCCGAGGTGCACCGTGCGACGTTGATCAACGTGGTCATGGCCGCCTCCTTCGAGAGCATGGTACCGGGCGCCTGCTTCCGTTCGGCGCGATAAAGCCCGACCAATCACCCGCTCGATTTCGGACGTGGTCGATGCCGCGGTGCTTGTTTCCGATCAGTCGTGTTCGATCATTTTTCAGCGTTTGACGATGACGATTTCGAGGTACTCGCTCGGCACCACCATCGTGCCGTCTTCCGCGCGGTTCATCCTGCCGATCAGCGCCAGCAGATCGCTCCTGAGGCTTTTCTGATCGGTCTCGTTGAGCGCCGCAAAGGCTTTGAGCATGGGACCGTAGTAGCTTTTGAAGATATCGAGGAAGTGCTCGGGCGACCGGTAGCGGAAGATGAAATGGCGTGGCTCAGCCTTGATCGTGGTAGCCGCCGTTCCAAACATCTCGCTGATGCGCGACCGGGTACCCCACAACGCGGGCGATTTCGCTCCCGCGGGCGGCGGCAGATATTTGCCGAGTGTCTTGAAAAGCTGCCCGATGAATCCGTCCGGCGTCCAGTTGGCCAAGCCGATCTTGCCGCCGCGCATGCAGACCCTGAGCAGCTCGCTCGCCGCCTGATCCTGGTTCGGCGTGAACATGACGCCGAAGGTCGACACCACCACATCGAAGCTGCCGTCCGCGAAAGGCAGCGATTCCGCATCGGCGACCTGGAATGCCACCGGCACTCCCTCAGCATCGGCACGAATTCGGCCGCGTTCGAGCAGGGCCGGCACATAATCGGTGGAGGTGACTTTGCACCAGCGGCGGGCGGCGGCGAGCGTGACGTTGCCGTTTCCGGCGGCGACGTCCAGAACGGTCTGACCCGCGTGCAGATCGAGCGCTTCGCATAACTCTTCGCCGACGATCTGCAGCGTGGTTCCGACCACGGCATAGTCGCCGGACGACCACGCGGCCTGTTGCCTGGTCTTCATCCCGGCGAAGTCGCCGGCCGGGCTGGCCGGAGCGGATTTGACGGAATTTGCGCTGGATTGGGTCGCGGCGACGGCCATGTCTGCCTCCTGTCTGGATGTGGCCCAGACATTGAAGGAAAGGCCGGCCAAAGACTTTGCCGGTCGCTTGATTTGTCCTTGAGGCGGGCTTGATATTTCCTTTGGAACTCGGGCCGGGTTGCGGCGTGCGTCTTGTCCCGTCAAGGTCGCGGCGGCGAGGGAGCAGTCAGCCACGACACAGCCAGCAGGATCAGCAGTCCGCCGGTAATGCCGGCGAAACGGTCGATCCCCGGCATGATGCTGGTCGGCGGCCCCCAGCCTTGCACCATCGTTGAAATGAAGACCACCGCGCCCTGCGTGCCGACATAGCCGATGCCGCGCCGACTGCCCT
The DNA here is from genome assembly GCA_963756215.1 of uncultured Alphaproteobacteria bacterium. GTDB lineage: Bacteria > Pseudomonadota > Alphaproteobacteria > Rhizobiales > Xanthobacteraceae > Bradyrhizobium. Next base: position 115,265 of record CAVWMY010000015.1, read on the forward strand.
GCACATGGGCCGAGATCCAGATGGCCGCCGTCAGCGTCGCAAGCCACGGCAGGAAGTTTTCGATTGAAAGCATCAGGCAGGCAAGTCCGGCGATACCGCCCAGAAGACAGCCGAGAAGGCGATGCATCGCGCGCTCGGTGATGGATTGCTGGTTCGCGGCGTCATCGAGGGAGAGAGTCGGCACGGCCATGACCGCTGCGGCGGTGACGGCAGTCTGCGCCAGGTTCGGCAGCTGCAGCCAACTCCAGACCAACGGCACAAGCATCACGGCGACGCCGGCGCGCAGCGCATGCTGGACCGAAGGCCATTGCGCGCCCAGCAGGTCCGACCACCCCGGTGCGGTCGTTGGTGCCGGCGCAGTTTCGGTATCCGGCGCCAGAGTCAGGGCCACCATCATCGCCGCCACCGTGCCGATCGTCACTTCGGCGGTACGGTTGCAGGCGATACTGAATGTCGAAAGCGGATCGCTCAACGCCGCCAGCAACACCATCACGGTGGTCACCGCACCGAGCAGCCACGCGTAGCCATGCCTGCTCACCTGCAATCCGAGCACGCCCAAGGTGGCGACCAGCAGCAGCATCAGGCTCAACGCCACCTGATCTTCGATCAGCCAAGGGCTGAGCACGAAACCGATGATGGCGCCGATCGCGGTACCGACGATGCGCAGCGCGCCGCGTTGCAGCGACGCAGGGGCAGTCGTCCGGATGGAAACGAACGCACTTATCGCAGCCCACCACGGAGCATCGACGCGCACTTCCAGCGCTACCGTGACGGCCACCGCCACCGCCAGCGTCGTCATGGCGCTTTGCCGGGCTCTTGCGCCGCGAAGGTCCAGTTCGCGCACTTCATCGCGCAGCCCGAGGAACACGCCTCGTACCGCATGGGCGAGCGATCCCGGCGCGGTGGCTACCCCGCTCATGGCAGGACCAAAACCCGGGCATCAGCGCCCATATAGAGATTCAGGCTTGCAGGCGGATCGACCAGGGTCAACGTCACCGGGAAACGGCGCTGCAGGCAAATCCAGTCTGTGGTCGGCGCGACATAGTCCAAGAGCCGATTTGGCTCCGGATTTCGGCTGATACCGCGTGCGATGCCTGCGATCTTGGCGCGATGCAGGCGCCAAGGTTGCGAATCCAGCCAGATCCAGGCGGCGTCGCCGGGCTTGAAACCGCGGATGTAACTTTCCTTGTAATTGGCGATGAGGCGCCAGGCATGAGCATCGACGATCCCGATCAGAGGCACATCGATCTGCGCGGTATCGCCGACACGAAGCGTGAGGCTGGTGACGGTGCCGTCGGCCGGCGAAGTCAACCTGGTTCGCGCCAACTGCCATTCCGCGGTCGCCAGCTCTGCTGTGGCGCGCATGTGCGCTGCCTGATGCATGACCGCCGTGGACTGCGCGGTCGCGATCGCCTGTCGTGCCGCATCGCGCGCGGCATCCGCCCGCCGCAGGTCATCGTTGGCTTGGTCGAGATCGGCGCGCGAGACATCCTGTGCGCGGTTCAGCGACGCCAGCCGTGTCTGGGTTTCGCGCGCGTAGGTGGCGGCGGAGGTCGCCGATGCCAGCACGTCCTGCGCCGAGGCGATCACGTGCTGGTCCGCCGCGACCTGGGCGCGGGTCTCATCGACCTCGGCGCGGCGCTGATCGACAGTCAGTTGAAATGGCACGGGATCGATTGAGACCAGCAAATCGCCCCGAACCACGTTCTGGTTGTCCGTCACATGCACGGCAACGACGCGGCCCGTAATTTGCGGTGCCACCGCGACCAGGTCGGATTGCACGTAGGCGTCCGCCGTATAGGCAAGGAAGGATGTCGTCACTTCGTACAGCGCGAAGGCAACAATGATGAGCGCTACCGCTATTCCAATCCGCCGCCCACGCGTCATTTTTCGGGAGGCTCCGAACTTCCGACGGCACGCATGGAATGTCTCCGGGCGAACACGCGCCCCTTATATCCTGCGTGGACGCGATGCGGAAGCGTTGGGACGTTTCGTGGCTGAGCCATCCCCGCAGCAATCGCCTTTCAGGTGGCGGCCGCGGTTTTGACGGCGATAGGCGCCTCGATGCGATGATTCATGGTCGCCAGGATCGCTTCCAGGGCCGAAGTGAATGATCCGCTGGATATAGGCGCGCCGGTTGCGCTTTCGGCTGGCACCACACCCTCCGTTCCGAGGATGGCAAGCAGGATACGAGTGCCCGAACCCTTTTTGCCGAGCGTGCGAACGGCATATTGGATCTTGGCTGTCGATGGCTGGCCGACATAACAGATGCAGGCGAGCGAGACGTCCGCGAGATCGAGCGAGAAAATTTTCGACATCGACAGCGCACCCGCTTTTTCCGCCGCCGCGCCAATTCCGCGCCGCCGCAGCAAATGGGCCAATACAAGCGCGGCGGCTTCATCGAGATTGCCGAAACCGGGAATGCAGAGAACCGAACGCGGCAAGTTATCTTGTTCCGGGATGGATACTTGCTGAGACCTCGCCTGCTCGATCGCAATCGCGGCTCCCGGACTCAAGCTCATGTCGGGGCGCGCGGCTTCGGTCGATGCCGTGTCGTGATGGGCCTCGAGATCGGCGACCAATTCCTGGACTGTCGACAGGACTCGATTCAACCGATCTTCGTCGAGGTGGCCCAATCGGCGGTCGGCCTCCGCGAGCCTCAGCCCCTTGAGCAGAATTTCGTCATAATAATTCTCGAGTGAGCCGTCCTTCAGATATTCGTGGGCCTGTTCTGCGGCTTCCATCGGGTCACCCGCCAGCAAGCGTTGGTAGACCAGCTGAGGTGGTGTCAACGGCGGTCGGTCGCCGAGCATGACGTCGAGGAACTGAAGACGATCGACGTGACGTCCGACGACGACGAGGCACACCGTCAGGGGTGTAGCCAATACCAGCCCGACAGGCCCCCACAGCCAGGTCCAGAACGATGCGGCGAGGATAATCGCGAGCGGCGACAGGCCTGAACTGTGGCCATAGATCAGTGGTTCGAGAACTTGTCCGGCGAGCAGTTCCAGCACCACGAACAATGCCGCCGTCAGGATCAGCATCTCCCAACCGGAGCCCACCGCCGCCGCAAGGCTGAGCGGAAAGATGGCAGATATCAGTGCGCCGATATAGGGCACGAATCGCAGGATCATCGCGATCAGACCCCATAGCGGTGCGGAGGGGACACCGATGAGTTCGAGCCCGATGCCGATCGCGAGTCCGAATACCGCATTGAACGCTATTTGAGTCAGAAACAGTTTGCTCAAGCGTTTGCCGGCGTCGTCGAGGGCTGCCGTGGTGCGTTGGATGTCGCTCGATCCGGCAAGGCGGACGACGCGATTTCTCAGGTCCTCCCGTTGCATCAGCATAAAGATCACGAAGATCACGACGATACCGGTCGTCGTCAGCGGCGAGATCAGCGGCTCTATGATCTTGACCAGCGTCGTGAAAGCGCCGGGGTCCGGTTGTCTGACTTCGACCGGTATCGGAACGAGCTTGTCCGCCGATTGTCCGGCGGCAGGTACGGCTTCATCCCGGTGTTGAAGCTGAGTGTCCAGTCGCTTCAGGACGGTAGACGCCTGTTGCAGCGTGCCGGAGCCGCCCATCAGGCCGCGCAGGCTTTCGATCTTTTCACTCAGCGTTTCCTGATATCCGGGCAGCTTCGCAGCGAGGTGGGTGGCCTGCGATACCATCAGGCCGCCCAGACTGAAGATGACCGAGAATGCGAGCGCGACCACGATCAGCACCGAGGCCGTGCGCGGAACTCGCCAGGCATGGAGCCGAATGACGAAGGGGGCAAGCACGAAGCTCAGCAGAATCGAGAGCGCAACCGGAACGAAGATGTCACGGCCTAAATACAGCGCGGCAATGATCAACCCGGCGACGGCCATGTTCGTCAGCACAACGCCGCGCGGTTGTGTCAGCTTAATTTGAGCGGGCTCTTGCAATTTGGCCTCGTCCTCGCTGTAACGTAATTCAGGCGTCCAATCAGACGCCCAGGGCGGTGGAGATCTCGGCGAGCGTCGCTTTTTCGGCGTCGCTGACCTGGACACCTCCGCCGAACAGGCCGCCGCCCTCGGTGGCCGCCTCCGCCGTTTGTTGACTCACGGAACGCAGCCAGCCTTTGAAGGCGGCCGCGTCGTCCGGAGCCTTGGCGGCGAGCAACGCCGAAACCTGTCGCAGCGAATCGATGGATTTGGCCTTGATGTCCGGCAGCTTGCCGCCGGCGAACTCCGCCTGCAGTCCATCCCGCGCGGCGCTCCGCCCTTCACTGGTAGCGAAATCGGTAACCACCGCCTTGACCAGGGCGTTGGCATTGGGATCGGCTGCGGCTTTCGTCAGCGCAGCACCGCCGGCAAATGATTCCTTCAGGAGACCCCACAACCCGCTTGGATCGGCCGCCGTGATAGCCATTCCGGCGATCATCGGGCTCTTGAGAAGCAGCGTCCATTCTTCCTTGGTAAAACCGGACTTGTCGGCCATCGATTTGTTCCTCATTGCGCGTCGCGACTGCTTCGCCTTCATCGCGAACCGATAAAGACGGGTACAAGGTTGGATCGGCGATAGGAATGCCGTCCGCTTGAGGCGGACGGCATGATGTCGGGAATTCAGGCGCGAGAGAGTGTATCAAGCCGGCCGCGCAGTTCGTCGATCACGGGCTTCGCGATGCTTCCGCCCGGCGTAGCAAGCACCTTGTCGCACATCTGGTTGATCGCCGGCATTGAAGCCGTGATCATCTTGGCGAGGGCGCTTTTTGCCTCCGGGGTCAATTTCGTCGAGAGCGCGCCGACTTCATTCAATTGCGCCGTTGCTGCCTGGATCTTCGGCAGCGCCGCCTGAGCCGATGCGGAATCCGTGATGCCGGGAAGGACCGACTTCAAAGTGCCGACCGACGCATTGACCTCGCTCGCCAGATTTTTCCCGCCGACCGACAGATCCGCCGGAGCCATGCCGACGGTCGTGGTCGACGGCTGAGTTGCCGCAGGCCGCGGCAATTCGGCCACCGCATTGTCCCTCGGGCGCCCGAAGCCGTACCATGCAAGAGCGCCCAAGACCGCCAGGCCGAGGATCCAGTAAGGCCACTGGGACGGCGCCGCGCGGGATGTCAGACGGCTTTCGCTCGGGGTTCGATCCACGCTGCTGAAAACCCGATCCTCTGCAGCTGACGCCGCCGCAGCCCCGCTGCGCATGGCTCCCTCCGTCTTGTCGATCAGTCCGGCTGCGCTCAATTGATCGGCCAGGCCCGATGGAATCGCTGCCATCAGTTGATTCTTTTGCGAGCCGAGCAGAGACGCCAGCCCGCCCGCATCCAGGCCCGTGCTGCGTTGGTGCTGGCTCAAAGCTCCCAATACGACCGGGCCAAGCATTCCCAGTAACGACTTGCCGGAGCCCTCGCCGATCCCCGCGAACTTGCCGATCGCCTGCGCCATCGTGTCCGTCGTGGTGCCGCCGAACAGGCCCGACAGCAGGTTCAATCCGGTGTCGGCGATGATGTTCGGGCCTGAGCTCGAACCCCCGACAAGGCTCTTGAGACTCTCGAGCGATCCGGGAGGCTGCTGCGACAGCACGTTGCCGAGTTGACGCGTGCCTTGCGGGGTAGAAGCGACATCGGCCAGTCCCGAAAGGAGAGCGGGAACCGCGCCTCCGATCGCCTTTTGAGCGATACTGCGATCAATTCCGAGGCAGGAGGCGATCTTCGCCATCATGTCGGGGGTTAGAAATTGCATTACGACGGACATGAGATTAGCAGCCATGGCGTTCTCTCCGTTATGTTGATGATTTTTCGCACTGCTCCTTGAATTGCGGCCGGCGCAGCCGGCCGTATGCTGGCGTCTTCAAGTCTGGCCTTCCAATTTAGCGAGTTCCTTTGCGGTCTCCACGATCATCGTTATGCGTCGCTGCAGCTTTTCCTGCAGGGCGGGAATATTCACTTTGTCCGTGACGCGATAAGCGTTGCCGACGCGTTCGACATACCCATGCTTCACCATTTCTTGCAGGCGCCGTAGCACTGTTTGGCGCGGCAACTTCAACGCACTTGCGATTGTGCTCGCGCGAACCGGTGAGCACATCACGGTGCGAAGAAATACATAGATGCCGATGGTTCGGATCGTCGAACTGTCGCTATGGGTCGCAAACTCGGCGCCGTAGTCGTCGTGAATACTCCGGATCAGGCCGATATACAGGCGCGATATCAGCAAACGCTCGCGCGCCAGCGCGATGCGTTGCGGGGGTTTGATATCTTGAATAAGAACAAAATCGTTGCCGGAATCATCCAGCGGGTCATGAGCCTCTGTCGGCTCCCCGCTTTGCCTCGCCGGTATCTCTTGATCGCGATCCGTGCAGACAGTCATGGGCATCACTCCCATGCCAAAACTATATCACGAAAATCCTCGGCTCGGGCATTCCAAAGCGTGGGTACCGAAAGTGTTGTCATGACACGCTCGCCCGCAACGGAAAGGCGCTGTGACCGGGACGCAAAGCATTGCCTGTCCAGCCCTTTTTCCGGCATGGCTTGCGATCGCAAGATCCCCGGCCATTGGGCCGCGCGACCTCGAAGCGATAAATCGCGGCAAATGACCGCCGCTCGTAAAGTTTCGGCCGGGCGTATCGACGCCCTAATTCAGACTGACTTGAGCACCACGCACCAGCCGGCCCGGCCGCGCGCCGGTGGACGTGCCGCCACGTTGCGTCACGACGCCCGAAACGATGGTGGCGTCATAGCCATCGACCTGCTGCAGCAGGCGGCGGCCGCCGACCGGAAGGTCGTAATGAACCTTCGGCGGATGCAGATGCAGCCGGTCGTAATCGATCACGTTGATGTCGGCCTTGTAGCCGGGCCCGATAATGCCGCGATCGTACAACCCGACCGACAACGCGGTCTTGCGCGACTGCGCCGCCACCACAAAGGGGATCGAGAGCTTGTCGCCTCGGCTGCGGTCGCGGGTCCAGTGCGTCAGCAGATAGGTGGGGAAGCTCGCATCGCAGATGATGCCGCAATGGGCGCCGCCGTCGCTCAATCCCGGCACCGCGTTGGGATCGCGCAGCATTTCGCGGGTCGCATCGAGATTGCCGTCGGAGTAGTTCAGAAACGGAACATAAAGCATGCCGCGACCCTCGTCGGTCAGCATGGCGTCATAGGCCAGCGCTTCCGGTTGCTTGCCCTCACGCCGGGCCCGCGCGCCCAGGGTGTTTTCCGGGGGCTGTTCGTAATCGGGAGGGTTTCCCAGCAGATACATCTTGTCGTAGTTCGGCCGGAAGAACAGCGGATCGTCGGTCGCGGTCGCGTGCTCGCTCAGGATCGCGGCGCGCACGTCCGGCTGATGCAGGCGAGCCAGCCGCTCTTTGAGCGGAAGGTGGGCGATCGCCTGGTAGCTCGGGTGCGTCTGGAACGGATTGCGCGATAGTTCCAGTCCGAGCATGAGCCCGACCGGGCGGGCGGCGATCTGCGCGGTGATCGACAGCCCCCGCGCGGAAGCATCGCGGATGATGTCGAGGGTCTGGCGCCAGCGTTGCGGCGCCTTGTCGTTCTGGGTGATCGAGAATGAAACGGGGATCCCGGTGTTCTCCGCCACCCTCAACATCATGGGCAAATCTTCGTTGATGGTGGAGAGATCGAGCACGAACTGAAGCACGCTGCGGCCGACACCGTGCATCGCGCCGGCAATCGCGGTCAGTTCATCCTCACCGGCTTTCAGGGTCGGCGTGTAATCGCCGGTGGAGGTGCGGTGGTTCAGGGTGCGTGAGGTTGAGAATCCCAGCGCGCCGGCGCGGACCGCGTCGCCTGCGAGTGACGCCATCGCCTTGTTGTCTTCGGGACTCGACGGATCGCGGCGGGCGCCGCGTTCGCCCATCACATATACGCGTAGCGCGGCATGCGGCAGTTGCGCGCCGATATCGATGTCGAAATTGCGCTTCGACAACCATTCCATGTAATCCGGGAAGCTTTCCCACGACCACGGGATGCCGGCGCTCAATACCGGTTCCGGAATATCCTCGACGCCTTCCATCAACTGAATCAGGCGCTGGTGGTCGCTTGGCCGACACGGGGCGAAGCCGACGCCGCAATTGCCCATGATGGCGGTGGTGACACCGTTCTGCGACGAGGGCGTGATGTCCTCGCTCCAGGTGACCTGACCGTCGTAATGGGTATGAACATCGACGAAGCCCGGCGTTACCAGTTTGCCGCGGGCGTCGATCTCTTGCGCGCCCTTGGCGGAGACCTTGCCGACCTCGGTGATGCGGCCATTCGTGACGGCGACATCCGCCTCGAACAATTCACCGCCCAGTCCGTCGGCGATGTTGCCGCCGCGGATCACGAGGTCTGGCTGGCTGGTCATGGTATTTCTCCCCCGGCTGAATTCTTGTTGACGGCATCATGGAATCTGTCCCGTTGCTGTCAACCGCCGCGAGTGAGGCTCAGGAATGCATCAGTTCGGCAGCGCGCGTTTGCGGACCACGTTCGGTGATCAGCGCGAGGAGAACCGTCAACACCATGAATGCGGCCGACGCACCGAACACCCAGTGCGGCAAGTTCTGGTCCATGATCCAGCCGAACAGGAGCGGGCTGATGATGCCGCCGATATTGAAGCCGGTCGAGACGATGCCGAATGCGCGGCCGGCCGCGCCCGGCGGCGCTGCGTTGCGGACCAGCATGTCGCGCGAGGGAGCGATGACACCGCCGAGGAAGCCTGCCAGCGCCATCGATATCGTCAGCAACAGCGGCGGCAGCGCCATCACGGCGATGATGAGCACGATGGCCGCGTTGATCGCAAAACAGGCGGCGGCAACCTGTCCGTGGCGCTCGGTATGGTCGGCGAGGAAACCGCCGGCCAGCACACCGACTGCGCTGGTGCCGAGAAACGCCGTCAATGCGATATTGGCGGTCGAGAACGATGCACCATAACCGCTCATCAGCGCCACCACGCCGAAATTGCTGATGCCGGCGTTCGACAGGCTGAGCAGCATGAAGAAGATCGTCAGCACGATCAGCGCGGGTGTGATGATGTTCTGCTTTGCAGTCTGCTGGCCGCTCGCGTGGCGGTCCGCGGCACGCGCGTCGGGTATGCCGACGACGATGAGGAGCACCGCCACCAGCGGTCCGACTGCGCCGGTCACGATCAGCGCGCCGTGGCCTCCAATCGTCGCGGCCAATGCGCCGACTGTAGCCGGGGCAACCGCGCCGCCAAGGAAGCCGGCGAAGGTGTGGATTGAAAATGCCCGACCCATGCGTGATTCATCCATGTGAGCCGAGAGGATCGCGTAATCGGCCGGATGGTAGACGCTGTTGGCGAGCCCCAGCAGCACGGCGCTGGCGATCAGCCAAGGATAACTCAGGTGCAAACCAAGCATGATGAGTGCGAAGCCGCCGAGGGTCAGGCCCATCAGCAGGATCTTGCGAGCCCCGATATGGTCGGCGAGATAACCGATCGGAGCCTGGGTCAAGCCGGATGTGACCGCAAAGGCGGTGAGAGCCAAACCGAGATCGATATATCCAACACCGAGCTTTTCCTTCAGAAACGGAAACAGCATCGGCAGCACGAACATGTGGAAGTGGCTGACCCAATGCGCGGTCGAAATCGCGGCAAGCGTGCGCAGCGAACGATCTGCCTTTGCAGCCCTTGTTTGTTGCGGTGCGGCGATAATGTCGACCATCGCAGATAGATGCCTCGTCGGAACTTTGACCCGCGTCGGGGTTCCAAAATTATCGGCCGGAGTGGTTATTTGTCCATCAATGCCGCTGCATGGCTGCCCACGCGGAACGTGTCCGAGAAGCACATTCCCGCTTCAATCCGGCGGATAAAGTCGCTGCTCGCCGCTGGCTAACGACCCCGGCGCGCCCCATCTCAATCTGACCGCCTTTAGCAGAGATGTTATCCGCAGATCGACAATCTTTTCTGCCTTTTTGCGGTGTTCCGTGTAAAGGGATGCCGAGCAAGGAGTTACGTATGAAGAAGCCGAAAATCGAACTGGAAGAGCAGGCGCCGCGCAGGGTGATTCGCGCCGACAAAGCGCCGACCGAAGGTTATTCGCTGGTGGTGGACGGTCACTTCAAATCGCATCACGCCACGGTGGAAGCAGCCGAGGAAGCCGGCATGGCCCTGAAGAATCGATTCCAGATGCTTCAGGTGCAGGTTTATGACGCCGCGACCAAGACGCGATCGATGGTCGAGTGGCCCGCACCCGGCTAGAGCGGGTCCGGGACGGTGTACCGGGCTCGGACCCAGCGAGCGGAAATCGGGTTTCCCTCGCGACAGCGCGAAGCGTTTGCGCGGAGATCATGCTCAAACCGAAGAGGGGGGATCATGATCCGATTCCCTTTAATTGGATCATGATCTCGCAGGAGATGCGAAAAAGGCGCCATTTTGCGCCGACGCGACCGCAGGGGGGGCCGATTGAATTCTAGGTTCGGTGGCCGCCGCTCTGCTGGCCCGCTAGCCAAGCCGCCAATGCCGGTGTTTTCTCGGTCGATTTCTTCGGCTTGGCAGTCGTCTTTCCGGAACTCGCTCGGGATGTCTTGACCGTCCGAACCGGTTCGGCGGCCTCGCGCGCGAGCCGCAACGCTTTCAGTCGAGCCATGTTGTCGAGAACCGCCTTGGCGGCGGCTTCGCGCTCGCCCCGGCTATCGACGGCGGGTTGGTTGTTTCTGGACGCAGTGTGGTCTTGGTCTTCGTTTGTCATCTAAACTGTTTTCTTCTTTTTGGATTTGGTCTTGATTTTAGGCTCGACCGGCTTGTCGCGGTCCGCCGCTTCCTTCGCCAGCCGCATCGCGCGCAGGGCCGCAGTCCGCTTTCGAATCTCAATATCGGCGGCCGCAATGTCCGCCATCGCCTTGATGCCTTCGGCATCCTGGGCGATTTTTCGATTCCGCCGAATCTCCTTCAACTCGGCGGCGGTCTTCGGTTCGTCTTGCATCGGGATGCCTCGAATGTAAGGTCGGCATCATCACGCGGCGACGGCCGGCCGATCCATCTTATCACGCATTATCGGCAAGAGGGCAACTTTAGTGCCCATGCTGACTTGCGCCGTCATCCTCATCGTCCTCACCCCGTTCGCTGCGGTCGAAGGTTTCCAGCCATGCCGGCAGGGTGCGGGACGGATGGCCTGCTGCCTTCATTTGGCGCAAGGCAACACGGACATTGGCGCGGACGACGCGATCCAAGGTTCTTCCGAGCGCCGAGGGAGGCTGCTCGCTCGATACAGCCTGTGTCACTTGTTTCTTGATCGTCACGGCGATCGGTGCGCCGAGCGTTTCGATTAAATTTTGAAAGGTGTCATGGCGGGCTCGGTCGAACAGTTGAGACCTTCCCATGGCATCCTTCACTGGATGCGCCGGATAGAGATGAGCGCAGGGAATCCAGGCTTCCGGAACGGGTTCCGTTGCGGGGTGCGTACGCCTGCTCTTCAGGAGTTTCGGCAGAACATGCGTGTGCGGTCCGTCGGGGCTTTTGCCGTCGGCCGGCGGGATCGGTTGATAGACCTCGATCCTCCCGAGCCGGCTGATAAAGACCCTGTGGGGATTGATTGCCAAAACCGCTCCCATCGCGGGGTTGTGAGGTTCGAAGACCGATCGCCCGACATAACGCCGAAGCTCGGCGACCGCATCCGGATCGGCCACGCGGATACAAAGATCCGCTTGCATTGCGCCGAGGCCAATGTCGAACAGCACGCCCTGGCGATCGTGCTCGCGTAGCGCATCGGCATCGGTGCCGAGTTCGGTCAGTTTATCGCGCCGATTCATCACGCAGCTTTGCTCTGGCAGGCAAAGCGCCACACGGTGGCTCCAGTCATGCCTTGTGATGCTTTCGGAAGCGAAGGGACGTAGATTTTCCTGCCATGTTATGGCGATGGCGCCACGGTCGGTCACCGCGACGACACCTTTATCCGATGTGGTCAATTCGACCGCCTCGTTTGCATCGCGCGAGAACTCCGCAAGGCCGCCGAAGGTCCCGAGGCTCCATTGTGTGCCGGGATCGCGGATCTGCTTCGACAGAAGCGTCAGCACCTGCGCTCGGGTGATTTCTGGCGCGGCATCTTCGACGGTCTTTTGGGCAATCATGGTGTCTCCGGGATCGGCGGTCGTATGGTCTGAGGCAGATAGAACGGCAGCCCTTCGCTGACGCCGGAAACCATGTCGACGCCATAGGCTTTCGCCAGATGTGGGGGTGTGAGAACGTCGGCCGGTCGGCCTTCGGCCACGATGCCGCCATGGGCGATCAGCACCAGGCGGTCGCAAAATCGTGCGGCGAGAGACAGGTCGTGCAGCACGACGATGACGCCGGTTCCGCGTCGCGCCGTATCCCGCAGCAATTCCATTACCCGAAGCTGGTGCAGCGGATCGAGGGCCGCGACCGGTTCATCGGCCAGCAGCAGCGATGCTTCGACTGCCAGCGCCCGCGCGAGCAACACGCGCATCCGCTCCCCGCCGGACAGATGCATCATGGTGCGATCACGCAGCGATCCGACGTCGGCGGCGGTCATGGCGTGCTCGATCGCGGCGAGGTCCGATTTGCTCGGGTCGCGAAAGGCCCTCCGGTGCGGCAACCGCCCGAGCGCAACCAACGCTGCCACCCGCATCGGCCAGTGAACGTCGCCGCCTTGCGCCAGATAGGCAATGCGTTTCGAAAGTTCGCGTTCGCCGATCTCGCCGAGACCGCGGCCCTCCAGTGTTACGTTGCCGGCTTCGGGCGCGTGCAGATTGGCCAGCACGCGCAGCAGCGTGGTCTTGCCGGAGCCGTTCGGACCGATCAGGCCGACCATTTCTCCAGACGTGACCGCAAGGTCGACGCTGCCCAATACAGTGGTCTGGCCAAAACTGACGGTAATGTTTCTGGCTTCGAGCTTCATCGATCCTCGCTGCGCAGCCGCCAGATCAGATGAAACAGAAACGGCGCCCCGATCAGCGCGGTCACGACACCGAGCTTCAACTCCGGGCGAACCGGCAGCACCCGGACGATGATATCCGCCAACAGTGTCAGCGTTGCGCCGCCAAGGCCGCTCACGAGCAACAGCCGGCTCGGCCGATGTCCGACCAGCGGCCGCAGCAGATGCGGCACGACCAGGCCGATGAAGGCGACCGACCCGGTGGCGGCGACGGCGCTGCCGACCGCAAGCGCCGTGCCTGCGATCAGCAGCAGTCGAATCCTTGCAAGGTTGAAGCCGAGGCTGGTGGCGGTGTCTTCGCCGAGAGACAAACCGTCCAGCGCCGGCCCGCACATCAGCAACAGCAGCCATCCGACGACCATCATCGGCGCCACCAGCCAGACATATTGTAGGCTCCGGTCGGACAGCGACCCCAAGAGCCAGAACACGATTTCGCTGACGGCATAGGGGTTCGGTGACAAATTGAGCGCCAGCGTCGTCAACGCACCGAAGAAGCTGCTGATTGCGACGCCCGCGAGAATCAGCGTCATGGTGCTGGCGCCGCTGCCGGCGACGCCATAGAGCAGCAGCGTGGAGAGCCCGGCGCCGGCGATTCCACCCAGCGGCAATGCCAAAGGCAGGATGCCGGCGAGGCCGAAGTAGAACACCAGGACGGCGCCAAGCGACGCCGCGCTGGTCACGCCCGTGATCCCGGGCTCCGCCAATGGATTGCGCAACAGACCCTGCATGGCTGCGCCGGTTATGCCCAAGCTGAATCCCACCAGGGCGCCGAGAGCAGCGCGGGGCACGCGTAGCTGGACGAGGACGAGTGCCGAAAGCGTGTCGTTGCCGTGAATCGCATCGCGTACAGCCGCGCCGAAGTCCAGCGGTGCGTAGCCGATGGCGGCCGAGGCCAGCAGGGCGGCGATCATCAAAACCAGCAGGATGATTATCAACGCGACATAGCCGATCGGTTCAGCGGCGCTTTCGGAGGCCGTCGTTGAGGTCATTGCAGAGCCTTGCCGTTGCTGACGGCTTCCGCCGCGGCGTGCAGAAGCGCGACCGCCTCCGCCACTTCCGGACCGCCGCAACTCCACAGATTGGTCGGCATCACCACGACATGCGTCTTCGGGCCGAGCTTCGATAGCACCGGATGATCGAGCAGGGCGGTGGCGAGCGAGGGCGGCCCATCACGGCGCGCGCTGACGATGAGGACATCGACATCGCTGCGCACCACGGTCTCCAGCGGCAGCTGGGTGTAGTTTCCCAGCTTCATATGCGCTGCAACGTTGTCCAGGCCTGCGCGGGTCATGATGTCGTCAACCAGCGTGCCCGCGCCGACGGTGAACCCGTTGGCATTGAAGACCAGTGCGGTCGGTCGTCGCGCCGGGGACGTTCCGATGCTTTGGAGGCGCTGGTCAAAGGACGCCACCAACGCTTCGCCGCGGGCGGGTTCACCGACCAACGTCGCCATCTTCCGGATTCCCGCACGGACATCGGCGACGTTGCGCGCGACGCTGAATTCCGTCACCGGAAATCGCGTCTGCTTCAACAACGCGACCGCCGTCCGCGCCGTGAAGGCGCCGGCCACGACAAGATCGGGATTGAGCGGAATGATCTCTTCGGCGAGGCCGTGATTGACCGGTACATCGGCGGCCAGATCGACCGCATTCGCGGATATCGGATCCTTCGATAGCCAGGTTACGGATGCAATATTCGAATGATCCGCCAGCCGCAGGACAAGCTCATCGGTGCACAGGTTCAATGAGACGATGCGTTTCGGCATCCCGGCAGCGTTCAGCGGCGCCGTCGGGATGCCCATGATCGCGATCGCCACAAGCAATGCGGAGGTACCGGCCCAGAATGGTTGCGATCGCCTCGTCATTCCCAAAGCCTACCTCACGCCGAAGCTGGCGAAACGCACGCCGCCGAAAACACCCAGTCCCGGCTCCAGAAATCCTGTCGGATTTTGATAATGAAGGTTGAAGAGGTTGTCGATGCGGCCGAAGACCTTGACTTGGTCGTTGACCGCGTAGTCGCCTTTGACGTTCACAGTGGTATAGCCGGGGGCGTAGAGGTTGGTTTCGGACCCGTCGCGAGACACGTCGAGGAAGCTGCTGACGTGCAGCACGGTTGCGGACAGTGTCAGCGGGTCAATCGGATTCCAGGTCGCCGTCGTGCTCCATTTCTCTTTCGGTCGGCGCAGCAACTGGATACCGGTATTGGCGTCGACCGCGCGCGTGAACGTGTAGTCCGCGCGGAGGACAAGACGATCTGTTATTTTTGCCGAGACGAAGTTCTCCGTGCCCTCTGTGGTCGCCAGTCCAACATTGATCTCGGTGAAGAAGACGTGCCCGAACGGGTCCGTACTCGTCCCGGAGTCGATAAGGTTGGTGATATTGTTATGAAAGTAGGTCGATCCAAAAAGTACGCGTTCTCTGAACAAAGGCTGTTCAAATCCGGCGTCGTAACCGGTGCTCTCCTCCGGTTTCAAATTCGGATTGGCAAAGAAATTGAAGTCAGGAGAGCTCTGGAATAACTCGCTTAGAGTGGGAGCCTTGAATCCGGTGCCGTAGCTCGCCTTCAACTTGGTCTCGGTAACCGGAAGAATTACAGCGGGCGCGATGCGATAGGTTGAATGTTCGCCGAACCGGTCGTTGAAATCGTCCCGGAAGTTACTGACGAGAAAAACCCGGTCTGCCAACTGGTTCTGCAGTTCGACGAATACCCCTTTGTTACCGTTCTGCGCGGAGAAACCCGTCGTATCCATCGTCTCCGTCTGCTGTTCTGCGCCGACAACCAGGTTTTGCCCGGCGGCGAGCTGCGTCACGGCCCGCCAATCGTACTTGATGCGCTCACCGGTACTGATCGTGGCGGAAGAATCGCCCGGAGCGATATCGGAGGTCCGACTGTTGGCGTAATTCACGCCAAAGTAGTTTTTGACACGGCCGTCGAACAGCGACAACACGGCTTCTTCACGCGCGAAAATCTGCTGCACGGCGTGCGTGCTTTGCTCCGCGTTGGGCGTGCTCGGAAATGTATTAAAGTTGTCGCCCGTGAAGTGCAGTGTCGCGTCGGTGTAACGCGCGACCGTGTTAAGCGTCCAGTATTCGTTGAGGTCGACCCCGAATTTGGCCGAGTAGGTCATGTTATCGTAATTGTTGCCGTTCGCTTGCTGTCCGGGGGGAAGCAACCGCAACGGCGTAACCGGGATGTCGCTGGCGTGAAAATGCGCCACGTCAAAAGCGTAGTTGAAATTGTTCTGCGAGCCGCTGAGGCCAATGGTCTGGTTGAACGTGCCGAACGAACCGGTCTCGATGGAGGCAGTCGCGCGCGGAGGGCCATCACCCTTTTTTGTGATGATCGAGACCACGCCGCCGATCGCGTCTGATCCGTAGAGGCCGCTTTGCGGGCCCCGCAATATCTCGAATTGCTGAATGTCCGCGGTCAGAAGATGGGCGTAATCGAACGAGCCGTTCGGATTGCTGGGATCGCTTACGTCGATGCCGTCGATCAGAACCTTGTTGTGATTTGAGTTGGTGCCGCGTATGAACACCGAAGTCTGCCCGCCGGGCCCTCCGGTTTGAACCACGTTGAGGCCAGGTACGGTGTTCAACGCATCGGGCGCGGTGCGGTACTGCTGGGTCTGGATATCCTGCGCGGTGATAACCGTAACCGAGCTTGCGAGCTGACTTGTCGGCGTTACGATTCCGGTCGGACTGACGACCAGTTGCCTTGGCAAACCTGCCGGTGGCGTTCCCGACGCAGGCGTCGCAGCCTGGGATGGCGTCGGCGCTCCGGTCCGGGCCGTCAGGCGGGGCTTTTTTGTGCCGGTGGTGTGGATCGCTTTGGGCGGCGGGACAGGTTCACTGACGGTGACCGGAGGTAGCAGGTTCGGCGATGCTGATTGTTGCGCGCTGGCCTGCGATATGCAGGCAAATACAGCGGGAACGAAAACGGAAGACGCGAGCAAGCGACTGCGATGCCGCTTCGCGGCGTTGGCGATGGAAGACATGAATGGTCAGACCTCGGCTGACGTCAGTGGCACGTCACAGCGAACGAAGTCTCACCACCTGGGCTTCCGCCACTGTAGTGAAGCTAATGTCTGCAATCCCCGACCGACATCTTCGCGTGTGACCACGGTTGACGGCAGGTCTCCTGGCTCGCGGGTCGATACCTTGCGTCGCCTTCCCAGGGCCGAGTACCCCAGTGGCATGTGACGCAAGATTAACCGCTTACAGTTGCGGGGGCAGCCACGGCATTGGGATGAATCCCGCACCGCGTTCCCTTTTGATCCCCATGAAGGGGAACCGTCGGGAAATACCCTAAGAGTTCGGCGCGATCGGAGTCAATGCCGGCATCAGCGGGACGCGCACGCGAAGCGACTCGTCGCCGCTTCGTTCATAATCGTCCTGGCGCGGCCAGTGTTTCACGGCGACGACGCCGTGGTAATGCTCAAGCCATCACGATCGGCCCGCCGGCCTTCTTCCAGGCGTCGATGCCGCCGCCGATATGAGCGGTGTTGGCAAGGCCCGCTTCCTTGGCGGCGGCAACGGCCATCGCCGAGCGTTCGCCGAACGCACAGAAGAACACGATCCGGCGCCCGCTCGCGACTGCCACTTCGCGCAGCATGCCGCCCGGTTGCAGGTTCTCGTCGATCGATGGATAGGGCGCGTGAAGCGCTCCCGACAGCATGCCGTGCCTGGCGCGTTCGCCGGTTTCGCGGAGATCGACCAGCAGGATGTCGGGCCGGCCGAGGCTCGCGATCGCGTCGGCTGCGCTCAGCGCCAGGCCCTGCCTTGCAAGATCGTCCTGATGCAATCCGACATGCATGTTGGCCGGTACCACCACGTCCATCAATTTCGGATTCGGCAGATTGAGGTTGCCCATCAACTCGACATATTCGTCAATCGAGCGCACTTGCAGCCGCGGATTGTAGCGCTTCTCTTCGCCGATGGTGGAGACCGTGTCACCCTTGTAGTCATGGGCCGGGAAGACCATGGTCTCGTCCGGCAGTTTGAGCAGCCGGCCGAAGATCGATTCATACTGAGCGCGCGCGCTGCCGTTCTGGAAATCGGTGCGGCCGGTGCCGCGGATCAGCAGCGTGTCGCCGGTGAAGACGCGATCGCCCATCAGATAGCTGTAGGAATCATCGGTGTGACCGGGCGTATACATCACGTCGAGGCTGAGCCCCTCGATCGTGACCCTGTCGCCGTCGGCCACCCGCATCGCCACCACGTCGGCCTTGCTCTGCTCGCCCATGATGGTGACGCAGTGGGTGCGGTCGCGCAGTTCGCCGAGCCCGGTGACGTGGTCGGCGTGCAAATGGGTGTCGACTGCCTTGACCAGCCTGAGATCGAGCTCGCGCAGCAATTGGCAGTAGCGGTCGACTTTCTCCAGCACGGGATCAAGGATCAGCGCCTCGCCGCCGGCGCGGCTGGCAAGAACATAAGAGTAGGTTCCGGAAACGCTGTCGAACAGCTGACGAAAGATCATGATGGGTCTCTACCGCTTCGCCAGTAGATAATAACTCACTATTGGCGGTCAAGCAGCAGAGATCTTCTCTCAACAAGTAGTGTTTCAGAACTCAATTCTATCGCGGATCGCGTCCAGCCCCGCCTTGGCGCAAGCCTCGTCCTTGTCGCCGCCCGGCGCACCGGCGACGCCGATGCCGCCGAGCACGGCGCCTCCGGCTTCGATCACGAGCCCACCTGCCAGCATCGCGACATGCGGCAACCGGGCGAGGCCTGGGTCCATTTGCCCCGACCTGATCGACTTTGCCAGATCACCGGTCGCGGCATGAAAGCCCAACGCGGTATAGGCCTTGCTGGTCGCAGTATCTGCGGCGGGCAATCCGGCGAAGCGGTCCCGCAGCATCACTTGCGCCTGGCCGAAGCGATCGACGACCGCGACTGCAACCTGGAACCCGTCGGCGCGGCATTGCTTCAGTGCGGCCTGCGCCGCCTCCAACGCAGTCTCCGGCGACAGCGACTTATAGACCACGATGGCATCGTCGGCGGCCATGACCGAACTGGCGCCAAGCGCCAGCACGGCCGCGGCCATCATGTTCGGATATCGCATCGCCGGTCTCTCGAGGTTCGGGTGCTGGAATGCTACGGCCGGATATAGCTCCAGCCCTTTTCCTGCAATTCCATCAGATGAACGACGCCCGAGGGAACGACGGTGGCGTCGGCCACAATCGGAATCGGATGGCCCTCCGTCTTCTCCATTCCCTGACGGGTGTTGTTACAGGCCGAGAACTGGATTTTGCCCGGAAAGGCCATGTCCTTGAGTCGCTTCACGCGATCCTGCACCGGCGACGTATCGGAGCGCAGCATATGCAGGCCCGGACCGTAGGCGACGATATCGACGTCGACCGTTTCGTTCTTGGACCGATAATATTCGACGACATTGGTGGCGTTGTTCAGCACCAGGTTCATCATCTGCGGATCGTTCTGATCGATCTGAATGGAAATGTGGTGCGGTTTGCTCTCGGCAGCAAAACCGGTCGAGGCGAACGCCACCGACATCAGGGCAATGGTCGCAAAACGACGAAAAAAGCCACGCATGACAATACTCCTTTACGGTCTCACCAATGTATATCCGTTTTCGGTCAACGACAGAATTTGCCCGACGCCGACCTGAACCGGTGTCGCGGCGGAAATAAATTCGGGGCGTTTGCCGGTTTCGCGCTCGATCGTATCGACGGTATTGAGGCAGATGTCGAATCGCACACCTTGCGCGACCAGGCTTTCGACAAGTTTGCGGTTGGCGTTGTCCGGGCGCAGCAGATCGATGCCGGGCCCGAACGCGACGACTTCGATCGCCACCTTGTCGGGATCGTAGAGCTTGAGCAGATTGTAAGCGACGCTGACCACAAGGCCTTGTTTCTTGGGATCGCTATCCGACAGTTGCAGCACGATGCGATGTTCGGCGAACGGCTTGTCCTGCAGCGGCGCCGGCTGGGCGCGGGCGATGGTCGCGATCGGTGCCAGAACGATCGCGACCATCGCGACCCGGCCGATGGCGCCGACGATCGAACGTCGAAATCGTTGCAGTCGGGGTTCCCGTCGTTCGCGTTCCTGCTTTTGCAAGTATCTCATCCCTGTCCCGTGATGCCCGGATTGTCGTCAACGCCTTTCAGCGTGACGTCGGCACCGCGCGGATCGAGCGGTTTTCCCGATCGTAAGTGCTTGGCAAAAACGTCCCACACCGGCTTTCCCTTTTGCGCGTTGACGGAGGCCCAGCCGGCAACCTTGTAATTCTTCCCGGCTTCGACGGTATGGCCATTGTCGAGCTTGAGCGCGGAAATTCGGCGGCCCACCGGCTCCGCAGGTGAGCAAGTATAGGTCATGCCGCCGACGCGAACCATGTCGCCGCCCTGCTGGTAATAGGGATCGGCGTTGAACAAATTGTCGCAGACGTCCTCAAGCGTGTCCTTGATCTGGCTTCCGGTCATGCTCTGAACGTAGGTCTCAGGATAGGTGATCGCGGTTTCGGCCAGCACGTCTTCCATGGTCACCGGTTGGCCCGCCAGAAGCGTGGTGCCCCAGCGGAAGCCCGGCGAGAGAGATATCTGCGCGTCGAATTCGCCGCGCAGCGCGTCGCAGATCAGTCGATCCATGGTGCCGCTGAAGTTTCCGCGGCGATAGAGCAGACGGTCCGCGGTCGCGATCTTCTCGGCATAGGGTGCGGCATAGGATTCGCGCAACTTGTCGATCAGCGCCAGCATTGCCGCATCCGGCTTGAGCAATTCCGAGAATACCGGAAGCAGCCGGTAGCGTACGTCGCCGACCCGGCCCTTTGCGATGTCGAGATCGAGGACGCCGAGGAATTTTCCATTCGAGCCCGCATTCGTGACCAGCGTGACGCCTCGGGCATTCTTGATCGCGATCGGTTGCGGAACCGCATCATGGGTATGGCCGCCGAGAATGACGTCGATGCCGCTGACGCGGCTTGCCAGTTTGAGGTCGACGTCCATGCCGTTGTGCGACAGCAGTACCACGGCATCGACCTTGTCGTTGTTGCGCAGCGTGTCGACCAGTTTCTGCAACTCATCGTCGCGGATTCCGAACGTCCAGTCCGGCGTGAAACGCTTCGGGTGCGCGATCGGCACATAGGGAAAAGCCTGCCCGATCACGGCCACACGATGCCCGCCGATCTCCTTGATGGTCGCTGGCTTGAAGACGCGTCCCGACGCGGCGTCGAAAGCCTTGGCATCGTTGAACGCAGCCTCCTCGGTGAGGAAGACATTCTGCGCCAGGAACTCGCCCTTGAACCGTTCCAGATTGTTGCGCAGTGCGGCTTCACCATAAGTGAATTCCCAATGCCCGGTCATCGCCTCGATGCCGAGCAGGTTCGCGGCCTCGACCATATCGGCGCCCTGCATGGCGTTGGCCTGTCCGGTACCCTGCCAGAGATCGCCGCCGTCGAGCAGCAGCGCGCGCCCCGGGCCGACGTCGCTTCGCAGCCGGTCGATCAACGTCTTCATGTGCGCAAAGCCGCCGAGCTTGCCGAATCGCACCGCGGACTTCTCGAAATCCTGGCAGGTGAACGCATAGGCGTCGGCGCTATCGGGCTGGATGCCGAACCGATCGAGAAAGGCACGGCCCACTAAATGCGGCGGCTTTCCCTGCATAGCCCCGATCCCGAGATTGACACTCGGTTCGCGAAAATAGACCGGCAGCAACTGCGCATGGGTATCCGTCATGTGCAGGATGCGCGCGTTGCCGAAGCGCTCGAGGTCGTACACGCTCGGGGTGTCGACGCTGCGCGCCAACCGGGGCAATGCCGGCAGCAACGCAGTCGCGCCTGCGATTGTCAGAAAATCCCGGCGGCGGATGGTCATGCGATGTCTCCGCGCCTTCCGCGAAGGCTCAACGAATTGCCATCGCCTTCCAGGCGTCCTTCTCGCTGGTCGCCTGGAAAACCGATGCCTTGGCGAGCGCCTCGGCCTCCTTTGCGGCGGCCACCGCCTGATCGAAATTGCCGGCATCCGCGGCCTTTTTTGCGTCGGTCAAGGCGGTTGCCGTCACGGTCCATTGGTCACGCAACAGGCCTGCTTCCTTGTTGGCGGCTTCAGCCGCGGCGTAGGCCGCCTTGAAATCGCTCTCGGTCGCGGCCGCCCGCGCCGACGAAGCGCCCGACACCAGCAGCATCGACAGCAGTGCGAGCGCGGATAGCTTGCTTGCAGGCATGTTCATGGCCGCGCTCCGGGGCCGGAGATCGGCAGTCCGTTGCTGACGTAGGACAGGTAATATTCGAGATCGCGGTACTCTTCGTCCTGCGGATTGAGCGGCACGCCGCGTGTCTGAATGTTGCAGGTGACGAAACGCCGGCTGGTGGTGCCCATGCCGCCCCACTCGGAGCGGTAGATCGGCATGGCGTTGAGAATGCCCAGCGCCGGCGCAAGGATTTCAGCGCGAATCCGCTCGCCGGGATTTTGCACGTGGCAGCTCGCGCAGGAAAAATTGAGCTGGCCGCGCCGCGTATAGAAGTATCGCTTGCCGTTCTCATAGGCCTGCAGCGCACGCGGGTCATCAGGGATTTTGATGTCGAACGGTTTGCCGCGCGAGGTGAATGCCATATAGGCGGTTAGCGCGGCCATTTCGTCCTTTACGTAGGAGAACGGCGCCTCCCCGTTGGCCTCACGGCAGCGGTTCAACGCCAGCTCGAGCGTGACCACCTTGCCTTCCTTCTCGTCGAAATAGGGATAGTCCTGCCGGATGCCGATGCCCTTGTTGGGGAAGCAGTCGGCGTAGCTCTTGCCGTTCTTGAACGGCTTCGAAAACATCTCCTTGCCCATGTCGAGTGAGAACTCGTAGGGCGGGAACTCCTCTTTTTCTTCCCATTGCCGGTGCATGTCTTCGTTCAGCGAATACGGGCCGTTGACGAAATCCTCCAGCTTCAGCCTGGGGAACTTGGTGGAGAAGTATTTCTGGAACGCCTTGGCGTCCGCGGCAGGATCGGCGTTGTCGGCGGCGGCGGTCGGCCGCGCCGTCGCAAGCACTAGCATGGCGAGCGCAACGGCAAGCGCGGTCGAGGCCAAATGGATCGCAGAGCGCACTTTCACTTCTCCACCCTCAGCCGTCAGCCAATTTTCGCCGTGGTCGTATCGGACGCACCCTTGTTGTCGACCCAGCTGATCTTGAGGTCGTCGCCCTTGTTGCCGCCCTTGAAGCTGAACTTGACGTAGGGATCCTTGGAGACCGCCGTTCCCCAGTCCGCGACGAATACGCTTTTGCCGTTACATTCGAACGTCAGTTGCTGGATGAAATGTGCGGGAATGATGTCGCCCTTGGCGTCCTTGATGAAGCCGGAATCCATCGGATGCTGGATCAGGGCCTGCACTTCGGTGGTGTCGCCGCTCGAAGTGGCGCGCACGCGAATGGTCGATGCCATCAGATTACTCCTCGCTTGTCATGAGCGCTCGATCGTACCCGTCAGCCGCCGCAGCCGCCGACGGTGACTTTGACTTCCTTGGTTGCGCTGTAGAGCTTGCCGCCGGCCTCTACGATCGCGGTGACGTTGCTCGTCTTGGCCATCTTGAGCCGATTGGCCACGCTCGGGATCGTACCCGGCGGAATGTTATAGGACGCCGCCAGGGCATTTGGATTTTCAGCGACCAGGATCGAGATCGAGGTCACGTCGGTCAGGGTGGTGGCGACCGAAATCGGGACCACCGCGCCGTTCTCGGCGATTTCGGGCGCGTCGAGCTTGACCTTGTCGGAGGGCTCGGTCGTCTTGCCGTACAACGCCTTGATGGCGTCGGCCTCGCTTTTCTGCGTGAAGGCGCCCTCCGGCCATTTGTCGTTGGCTGCTGCGGCCGCCGGCGCCAAAATAAAGGGGAAGCCGCCTAATCCCATCAGCGCGACCAGGCCCACGCCTTTCAGGATGACCCGCCGCGTTGCCGGATATCCATTGTCATTGAAGGTCATCTGAAATCTCCCAGGGTGGCGCGCTCGCCGTCACAATGTCTGCAGGAAATCCACGATCGCGTTGATCTCCTGCTCGGTCAAAATCCGGTTTCGTCCAAACGGGGGCATCACGGTCTGCGGGTTACGCTTGGTTTCATCGGTCAGGATGGCGACGAGTTCGCTGCGTTCCGGATATTTGCTTTTGATATCCTTGAGCTCCGGTCCGATGGTGCCGGGAAGGTCGCCGCCCTTGATGACGTGGCAGGTCAGGCAATTGCCCTTGCCGCGGTCGAATGCGAGTTTTTGACCCTCGGCCACGGCGGATTGGGCGCGGGCCAGACCCGGGACTGCGGCGGTTCCGATTGACAGTGCCAACACCAGCGCCGGGGCCAAGGCGGGTTTCATCGAAAAGGTGTCGGTCAAAGGCGCTTCCCGCAGGTTTATCTCGCTTAGTAGCCCCAATTATAGGCAGTCAGGGGCCGAAATGCCAACGGTTGGCGGCTCAAACGATAGTGTTACAAAGGTGATCCTAACGTGGCGGCAATCCCGGTCTGCCGGATTTGTAGTTCGCGCGCTCACGATAGGGTAGCCTTAAAATGGCTGCCTTTACGACAGTGTCTTCACGACGGTAACTTGCGGGGACTGCAAATCCGGAGTGTGTCGTGGCTGAGTTTGTCGTTGAGTTTGGCAGGGATGGCCGGCCGGTCGAACCCGATGGGCGTCTCGATGCCTCGGCGTTTCATCGTAACCATCAGCCGATCTGGCAGGTGCTGCAGCGCTTCCTGCTTGGTCAGGCCGGCGACGTGGTCGAGGTCGGCAGCGGCACCGGCCAGCATGTGGTCTACTTTGCCGGCCAGACGCCCGATGTTATCTGGTGGCCGAGCGACCTCAATGCGCAGCATCTGAAGAGCATCGAAGCTTGGCGGGCCCATTCGGGCCTAGCCAATGTTCGTCCGCCGCTACGGATCGATTTGTCGGATCCGGCCTGGTGTCCTGCGATGCATGACGGCAGCGGCCCGGGCCCGCTGCTCGCATTGTTCTGCGCCAATGTGATCCACATCGCGCCGTGGCGCGTCGCAGAGGGACTTTTCGAGGGGGCAGGGCGCTATCTCGCCCCCGGCGGCCGGCTCTTTCTCTACGGCCCGTTCAAGCGCGACGGCAAGCACAGCGCGATCAGCAACGCGGTGTTCGACACGAGCCTGCGCGAAAAGGATCCCGAATGGGGCGTGCGCGACGTGGCCGATGTGCAGAAGCTGGCGGCCGATGCGGGTTTGTCGCTCGCCGAAACGGCGGCGATGCCCGCCAACAATCTGATCCTGGTTTTCGAGCGCAAGAAAGCAGCCTGAACGTTGGTGCATGGCGCGCGCCCGATTCAGCAGGTTGATCGGAGGGACGCCGCAATTCATAGTCGCCGGAACTAATAAGGCCGGCCGCGTCGGGCCGCGTCAGGGTGGAATACCGGTCGGCATGGCGGTGGTTGAGGAAATATCGGACGACGCCCGCGTGCGCTCCAACGTGGTGCGGCTGGCGGCGGCACAGGCGCTCACGGGCGCCAATTCGGCGGTCATCTTCGCCACCGGTTCGATCGTCGGCGCGACGCTGGCGCCGGATGTCTCGCTCGCGACTGTTCCGCTTTCAATGTATGTGGTCGGGCTGGCCGCCGGAACGCTGCCGACCGGTGCAATCTCGCGCGCCTATGGCCGCCGCGTCGCCTTCATCATCGGTACCGGCTGCGGTGTGCTGACCGGCCTGCTCGGCGCGTTCGCCATCCTGCATGCGTCATTCCCGCTGTTTTGCGGCGCCACGTTCCTCGGCGGCTTATACGGTGCGGTGTCGCAATCCTACCGTTTCGCCGCCGCCGATGGCGCCAGCGCCGAGTATCGGCCGAAAGCGGTGTCGTGGGTGATGGCCGGCGGCGTTTTCGCCGGCGTGCTCGGCCCGCAGCTCGTGCAATGGACGATGGATGTCTGGCAGCCCTATTTGTTCGCCTTCAGTTTCGTGCTGCAGGCGGTGGTTGCGCTGGTCGCGATGG
This sequence comes from uncultured Alphaproteobacteria bacterium, assembly GCA_963756215.1. Taxonomy (GTDB): domain Bacteria; phylum Pseudomonadota; class Alphaproteobacteria; order Rhizobiales; family Xanthobacteraceae; genus Bradyrhizobium. The sequence continues at coordinate 141,053 of CAVWMY010000015.1, forward strand.
CAGTGCTGTCGGGGATCGACGCGCCGCGGCCCGCTCCGTCGGACCTTCACGGCGGCCGGCCGCTGTTCGAGATCGTGCGGCAGCCCCGTTTCATTGCCGCCGCGCTGTGCGGCATCATCGCCTATCCCATGATGAATCTGGTGATGACGTCGGCGCCGCTGGCGATGAAAATGTGCGGCCTGAGCGTGAGCGATTCCAATTTCGGCATTCAGTGGCATATCGTGGCGATGTATGGGCCGAGCTTTTTCACCGGCACGTTGATTGCGCGCTTCGGGGCTCCGCGCGTCGTCGCGGCCGGGCTATTGCTCGAGGCGGGCGCCGCGGTGGTGGGCCTGTCCGGAATCACGGCCATGCATTTCTGGGCCACATTGGTGATCCTCGGCGTCGGCTGGAATTTCGGGTTCGTCGGGGCGTCCGCGCTGGTGCTGGAAACGCATCGACCGCAGGAGCGCAATAAGGTGCAGGCGTTCAACGATTTTCTGGTATTCGGCATGATGGCGATCGGATCGTTCTCGTCCGGCCAGTTGCTGGCGAATTACGGGTGGTCGGCGGTCAATCTGGTGGTGTTACCGCCGGTCATGCTGGGACTGGCGGTCCTGATGCTGGCGGCGTTCGCCAAACGCCGCGCGCGGCTGCAGGCCGTGCCCGGGTTTCCGGACGCGGGGCTCTGACCGTAAGCATTTGCCGTCTATGGGAGAGGCGCTCCAGCGCGCGGCCGAACTTGTTCGCCCCCCGCTTTTTCCACACTCCGCCCGAGCCGAAACGACTGTTCGGCGATGATCGAAGCACCGTTTGTATTGATCCGCTAAACCGTCATGACTTGGACAAGCCTGGGCGTGACGAGGCATAAATGCAGAGAACGATGCTGGCAAATCCCCAAACCGAATCCCCCGATGAGACTTCGATCCGCTACGAGGGCTGGCGGATTGTCGCGGTCTGCTTTCTACTCGCAACCTTCGGCTGGAGCTTCGGTTTCTATGGCCAAAGCGTCTATGTCGCCGAACTGCACCGCCTGCACGGCTGGCCGGCCTCGCTGATCTCAGGCGGCACGACGCTGTTCTATCTGTTCGGCGCGCTGCTGGTGGTCTTCATCAGCGAGGCGATCCGGGCGTTCGGCCCACGCAATTGCCTGCTGGCGGGCGTCCTTACCATGGCGGTAGCAGCCGTCCTGATCGGCCAGGTCACCGAGCCCTGGCAACTCTATGCTGCCGATGCCCTGCTCGCCGTCGGCTGGGCAGGCACCAGCCTTGGGGTGATCACCAACACGCTGGGGCTGTGGTTCAACCACAAGCGCGGCATGGCGATCAGCCTTGCGCTGAACGGTGCGAGCTTCGGCGGCATCATCGGCGTGCCGCTGCTGGTCGCCGCGATCGGCGCATTCGGATTTCCCAAGGCTCTGATGTCGGCGGCGATCGTGATGTTGGTGCTGATGGTTCCGGTGATCCTGATTTTCGTCGGCCGGCCGCCCGGCCATGCCGGAGCCGGTTCCGTTGCTCCCGGAGCGCCGTCGGCGTCGCGGATCAGGGCGCAGGCGTTTCGCGACGTCGGCTTCCTGACGGTGTCGATTGCGTTCGCGCTGGTGCTCTTCGCGCAGGTCGGTTTCATCGTCCACCTGATCGCCTTCCTCGATCCGGTGATCGGCCGCGAACGGGCGGCGATGGCGGTTGCCTTGCTGACGGCGATGGCGGTCGTGGGGCGGGTTCTGTTCTCGACCGTGATCGATCAACTCAACCAGCGGCTGGCCTCGGCGATCTCGTTTGTGAGCCAGGCGGTAGCGCTTGTGATCATCATCAATTCACGCAACGACCTGGTGCTGATCGGGGCCTGCGCGCTGTTCGGATTTTCAGTCGGAAACCTGATCACGCTACCGTCGTTGATTGTACAGCGCGAGTTCGACGCGCGCTCGTTCGGCGTGCTGGTCAGCCTGATCACCGCGATCAATCAGGTCACCTATGCGTTCGGCCCGGGCGTCATCGGCCTGCTGCACGACATGTCCGGAAGCTACGCATTGCCGTTTTACGGCTGTATCGGCCTTCAGCTCATAGCCGCTGGGTTGATCATGGTGCGGGGGCATTCAAACCGGCGAACGTAGGCCGGACGAGCGCAGCGATGTCCGGGATTGAAGTTTACCCGGCCCCGGATTTCGCTGGCGCTCATCCGGGCTACAAGATTGACAATCTTACCTCTCCCGCTGCTTCAGCAAATCCTCAACGTCGAGTTTGCGGGTGAACATCGCAAGCGATCCGTCCGGCGTGCGCGGCCATTGTTCCTTGGGCCGGTCCCAATAGAGTTCGACGCCGTTCTCATCGGGGTCGCGCAGGTAAAGCGCTTCGCTGACGCCGTGATCGCTGGCGCCGTCGAGCTTGATGCCGGCGCTGATCACGCGATGCAACGCATCCGCCAGCGCTGGCCGTGTCGGATAGAGGATCGCGGTGTGAAACAGCCCGGTCGTTCCCGACGGCGGCGGATGACCGCCTTTGCTCTCCCAGGTGTTCAGTCCGATATGGTGGTGATAGCCGCCGGCCGAGATGAACGCCGCGCCCGAGCTTAGACGCTGCATCACCTCGAATCCGAGCACACCGCAATAGAACCCGAGCGCGCGGTCGAGATCGGCCACCTTGAGATGAACATGTCCGATGCGCGTTCCCGCGATGACAGGCGAATTGTCGGTCATGTTCCCTCCATTTGCCGCGAACGCCTGCGCTGCGATCTAAGCGGCGTGACTGCATCATACAAGCTCGGACACTTCGCCGTCGGGAAGCCCGAATTCGAAGGTGTTCAGCGTCATCGAAACCATGGTGTAGTAGCCGCACAGTCCGATGATTTCCACCATGCCGCGCTCGCCGACCAGCTTGATCGCCTCGTCATACAGGGACTTGGAGACGCTGCGGCCTTCGTGCAGCGATTTGGCGACATCGTAGACCAGCTTGGCCTTGGGGTCGTCGAATTGCGGCGTGCGGCGATCGCGGATGTCGTCGATGACCTTGGGATCGAGACCGCCCTGCAGCGCCAGCCGCTTGTGCGCGAACCATTCGTAATGCGAGGTGAAATGTCGCGCGGTGACCAGGATCGCGATTTCAGACAACTTTGCCGGAAATACCGTATCGAAGCGCAGGAAGCCGCCCAGACGGGTGGCGTGCCGCGCCATTTCGGGGCTGTTGAGCCAGGCCATCATCGGTGCGGGCGCCGCGCCTCGCTTGCCGGCGATCGATTCCTCATAGGTTTGTTTCTGGTCCGCGTTCATTTCGCCGGGCGAAAGCAACTTCAGGCGCATATCTGTTTCCTCTTGTTTTTTGGCCGTTACGGCTCACGCCGATTATACCGGATCGGCCGATATGACCACATCCGCGAGCGCATGGGCCAAGCGAGATTTCAAGGCAGAGATGTATTGAATTCCGCAAGATGGCGGCTAAGGTCCAGCCACACAACGCGATATCACTTGGAAACGCGCCATGCCTGTTGCAGATCAATTCCGTCGCGAAACCCGCGACTGGCTGGAGGCCAATTGTCCGCCGGAGATGCGGCGTCCGATGACATCGGACGAAGATACGTTCTGGGGCGGCCGCAATGCCAAATTTTCGTCCGAGCCGCAGCGGATCTGGTTCGAGAGGATGCGCGACAAGGGCTGGACCGTGCCGCACTGGCCGAAGCAATATGGCGGTGGCGGGCTCGACGGCGAGGAGGCCAAGATCGTGCGCCAGGAAATGGCGGCGATCGGTGCGCGTCAGCCGCTGACGTCGTTCGGCATTTCGATGCTCGGGCCGGCGCTTTTGAAATACGGTACCGAAGCGCAGAAGCAGGAACATCTGCCGAAGATCACGGCCGGCCTGATCCGCTGGTGCCAGGGTTATTCCGAGCCGAACGCGGGATCTGACCTCGCCTCGCTGCAGACCCGGGCCGAGAGCGATGGCGACGATTTCATCATCAACGGCCAGAAGATCTGGACGTCATATGCGAATTTCGCCGACTGGATTTTTTGCCTGGTGCGGACCGATGCCAGCGCCAAGAAGCATGACGGCATCAGCTTTATCCTGTTCGACATGACGTCGAAAGGCGTATCCACCAAGCCGATCCTGCTGATCTCCGGACGTTCGCCGTTTTGCGAAACCTTCTTCGACAATGTGCGCGTGCCGAAGTCGAATGTGGTTGGCACCGTCAACCGCGGCTGGGACGTCGCCAAGTACCTGCTGCAGCATGAGCGAGCGATGATCTCTGGCATGGGCGAGCGCGGCGTCGGCCGGCCGCTCGGACAGGTCGCCGCCGACTCCGTCGGTACCGACGCGCAGGGGCGGCTGGAAGATCCGATGCTGCGCGGACAGATCGCGACCTTCGAGGTCGACGAGGCGGCGCTGGCCGCGGCTGCCGAACGCGCGGTCGATCTCGCCAAGGCCGGGCAGGCTCATCCGGCGTTTTCGTCCGCGATGAAATATTACGGCACCGAACTGAACAAGCGCCGCTACGAAATCCTGATGTCCGCTGGCGGCATCGACGCGCTGGAGTGGGAGAGCGACCGCTCGAAAGGCGGCGCGCGGCCACGCGCCTGGCTGCGCACCAAGGCCAATTCGATCGAAGGCGGCACATCCGAGGTGATGCTCGGCATCGTCGCGAAACGGATACTCGATCTGCCGGGGGCTTGAATACCAGGCCATCGTTCCGGAGCGAACCCGGAACCTCGAGGCTACGGTCTGCGCAAGCGGCGCATCCCGGAATGACAACTTAAAAACTGCAAACCGGAACCATCCATGGCCCTTGTCCTCACCGAAGAACAATCGATGCTGCGCGACAGCGCGCGCGGCCTGATCAGCGACAAGGCGCCGGTGTCGCACCTGCGCCAGCTTCGCGATACCAAGGACGCGACCGGGTTCTCCCGCGAGCTGTGGCGAACTTTCGCCGAGATGGGATTTTCCGGACTTTTGGTGCCGGAAGACTTCGGCGGCAGCGGCCTTGGTTGTGTCGAAGCCGGTATCGTGATGGAGGAAATCGGCCGCACCCTGATGCCATCGCCGTTTCTGTCGACCGCAGTGCTGGCGGCGTCGGCGTTGTCGCGCGGCGGCAGCGCCGCGCAAAAATCCGAGTACTTGCCTCGAATATCGGATGGTTCGCTGCTGGCCGCGCTCGCCATCGACGAGGGCGCCAAGCATCGTCCGCTGCAGACTGAGATGGCGGCGGTGCGTGCGGGCAACGGATTTCGGCTTGCCGGCGACAAGGCTTTCGTAATCGACGGCCATACCGCCGGCCTCCTGATCGTGGCGGCGCGCACCGCAGGTGCCGCGGGCGAGCGCGACGGGCTGACGCTGTTTCTGGTGGACCCGAAGGCGAAAGGCATCTCGACTGAGCGCACCGCGATGGTCGATTCGCATAACGCGGCGCGCATCGTGTTCGACAACGCCGAGGTCACCGCCGACAATGTGCTCGGCGAAGTCGATCAGGGCGGCGCCTTGCTTGAAGGCGTGCTCAACATCGGCCGCGGCGCGGTCGCCTCGGAAATGGTCGGCTTGAGCGAGGAAGTGTTCGGCCGGACCGTCGGGTACCTCAAGGAGCGCAAGCAGTTCGGCAAGCTGATCGGCGAATTCCAGGCACTTCAGCATCGCGCCGCGCAGCTTTACATCGAGATCGAGATTACGCGCGCCGCGGTGCTCAAAGCGTTGCAGGCGCTCGATGCAAACCTCGATAGCGCCGCGGCGGCGGTCGCGGTCGCAAAGGCGCGCGCGGGTTCGACCGCGACACTGGCGGTTCAGGAAGGCGTGCAGATGCATGGCGGCATGGGCATGACCGACCAGTTCGACATCGGCTTCTTCATGAAGCGCGCGCGGGTCTGCCAGGAACTGTTCGGCGACAGCAATTTCCACGCCGACCAATTGGCGAGGATGAAGAATTATTGAGATGTAGTCGTTCCGGGGCGATGCGAAGCATCGAACTACGATGTGCAATTGCACACCGGAGAATCTCGAGATTCCGGGTCTGGTCCTTCGGACCATCCCGGAATAACGGTACTAGTTCGGCCTACCTGATCGGCGGGGCATACTGGATGCCGCCGGCGCTCCAGAGCTGGTTGAGCCCCCGGGGGATACCGAGTTTCGATCCGCTGCCGACATTGCGCTCGTAGACTTCGCCGTAGTTGCCGACATGGCGGATGATGCGGGCGGCCCAATCCTTGGTCAGGCCGAGCTCTTCGCCGTAATTGCCTTCGGTCCCGACCAGCCGCATCACGTCCGGCTTCTTGGACTTCAGCGCTTCGTCGATGTTCTTGGAGGTGACGCCGAGCTCTTCGGCGTTGATCATCGCATACAGCGTCCACTTCACGATCAGCATCCAGTCGTCGTCACGCTCGCGCACGACCGGGGCCAGCGGCTCCTTTGAGATGATGTCGGGCAGGATGATGTGGTCATCCGGCTTGCCGAGGGTCAGCCGCAATGCGTAGAGCTGGGAGGCGTCGGAGGTGATGACGTCGCATTTGCCGGAATCGTAGGCCTTGACGACGTCGTCCAGCTTTCCGAATTTCATCTCCTCGTATTTCATGTTGTTGGTGCGGAAATAGTCCGCGAGGTTAAGCTTGGTCGTTGTGTTGTCCTGTACGCAGACCTTGCTGCCATCGAGCGCCAGTGCGGAATCGATGTTTCGCGCCCGCGGCACCATGAATCCCTGGCCGTCGTAATAGGCCACGGCCGGGAAGTAGAGGTCGTAGGAAGTCTCGCGCGACATGCTCCAGGTCGAATTGCGCGATAGAATATCCACTTTGCGGTTCTGCAATTCCTTGAAGCGTTCGTTGGCGTCGAGCGGAACGAATTTCGTCTTGCTCGGATCGTCAAAGATCGCCGCCGCGACCGCGCGGCAGAAATCGACGTCGAAGCCGGTCCAGTTGCCCTTGTCGTCGGGGACCGAGAAGCCGGGCAGGCCCGTATTCACGCCGCACAATACTTCACCGCGGCGGATCGTCCGCTTCAGCGTCCGTGTGTCGTACCGTTCGTAGGTGACGGCGGCGGCCGCGATCGCAAACGCGATCACGAGCCCGATCAGAAGCCCGCCTCGAAATGTCCGCATGATTTAGCTCTTGCCAATGAATGGGGGAAATCGTCTGACGGTAAAACAGGTTCGGCGCGGCTACAGCTCTGGCTTCTGCCGCACGACGACCTTGGTGCCGACGGGGACCCGCTCATAGAGGTCGGCCACGTCGGCATTGACCAGCCGGAAGCAGCCGGAAGAAACGGCGGTGCCGATGGTGTCGGGCCGGTTGGTGCCGTGGATGCGGTAAACGGTGGTGCCGAGATACATCGCGCGGGCGCCGAGGGGATTGCCCGGCCCGCCCGCCATGAAACGCGGCAGATAAGGCTGGCGCGCGATCATTTCGGGCGGCGGCGTCCAGTCCGGCCATTCAGCCTTGCGGGTGATGTTCAACAGTCCCTGCCACTGAAAGCCGTCGCGGCCGACGCCTATGCCGTAGCGCAGCGCCCGGCCGTTGCCCTGCACCAGATAGAGATGCCGTTCGGCTGTGGAGATGATGATGGTGCCCGGCGGCTCGCTGGTGCGGTAGAGAACCATCTGCTTGCGGTATTCCGGATCCAGCTGCACGGAATCATCCGCCAGACGCCCAGGCTCGTCGCCGACGTCGGGCTGTTGGGCAAAGCTCTGCGAGGCCGAAAGTGTCAGACCGGCGGCGGCAATCGCCATCCAGATAAGCTGCCGAAACTTGGTCATGCAAAGTTCTCCCATTGGCGCGCAGCTATGTAGCATCGTTTGCCGGATCGCCAAAACCATCAAAATCCACCGATTGCGTAGTAGCTAGCCGCCCGGGCCCATGCCGCGCGGCCGCACCGCTTTCACCTTCGCAACCGCACCAAGCAGAACGCGGAAAAGGGGGGCGGTTTTTCGAAAAAGATCATGTTTAATTAATAACTTAGAGTGGGGTGACGATTTGAGGCCGCCACCACGCTTCGATTGTCAGGAACGACTAAACAGGGTGGTTTCGGATCAAGGGACCAATAACCGTCAGACGTGCGACTGAGTTCGCATTCCCGGCAGGTGCCGACGACCTTCGAGCGGTTTGCGATGCAGCCAATCGCGAGACCGGGCGGCCGTTTGAGATGCAAGGGCGTGAAAGATCAGGCCGATCAGGACCACGATGACGAGCGATCGGATTGTCGGCACCAGCGCCATGCAGCCCAGTGGAAAGATCGGCATCGTTCCGCCGCCACCGAACGCTGCGATGTTTCGTTGCCATCCGAGACCTGCGTGATGCCATAAATGGTGCCATCGCCAATGGCTTTGTCGGGAGATCAGGGGAAGCTGCATCGGCTATCTCGGGCGTACAGTCGGCCGGTAACGAGGCGGACCGCGGGGGAGGCTCAGTTGTTCTGATCCTTCGCGAGGCCGGTGCGGACTGTTACCGCGCGCGCGTCACGTGTCCGTGAGGGCCGGATGGGAGCTACGACCCGCTCCCAGCGCAGGTTCCGGTTACATGGGAGAGGAACCCTGACCTAACGTCTTTGTTTCAGCATGGTTTTTCGCAAAAGCCTGCTCCACCTTCCGGAAGGCTCTCCAAACAAAAATCGACCCGGAAGGGAGATCCCCGTCCGGGTCGTTGGAGGCACTTGGAGGTAGTTAGAGAAAGGCTGGTGTGTGATCGACCTCAAGCCGCAAGGCTGTCGACGCCGGCGCCCCTGAGCAGCTCGGCAAGCTGCTTACGGGCATAGAACATCCGGGTCTTTACCGTGCTCTGGGGGATGCCAATGATTTGGCCGGCCTCTTCGACCGACTTCTCATGATAATAGACGAGGTTGATGATCTCGCGGTGCGCCGGCGACAGCTTGGCGACACAAGCGCGCAGGATCGCGCTGGTGCTGGTGCGGTCCAACGACGTTTCCGGCGTGTCGGCCTGGTCTGCGATCTCCAGCACGTCTTCCTGGTCAATGTCCTCGTGCTTGCGCTGGCGCAACGCCGTCAGCGCCTTGAACCGGGCGATCGAGAGCAGCCAGGTCGAAACCTGGGAACGGCCTTCAAACTGGCTGGCGGTCCGCCACACGTCGAGGAAAACCTGGCTGGCAAGATCTTCCGCCATCGTGGTGTCGCGCACGATGCGCAGGATGAAACGATAGATCCGCACGTTATGGCGGCAGTAAAGGATATGCATGGCGGTCCGGCCGCCCTCGGCGATACCCTCCAGCAGCATCTCATCGGAAGTGGCTTGCGCAGCGATGATGGCCTGACTGGCTGCGGCGTTGATGGCGACGACATTCTGCATGACTGGCTCCCCTGCTCACCTTTTCGGCGGTTCGTTGCGGGGATTGTTAGTCAGCCAACGTTTCGGGATGTCTGCGCGAAAAGCGGAAAATGGTTTCGTTGGTAAGAAAATTGTTTCATCGAGGCGGAGCCGACGAAACAATACGGTGAAAAACACCAGTAAATTCAGGGGCCCCGCGGCGCTTCGCCAGTCGAAAGGCGGCACCGGACGAAATGTCCGCGCAACACAGTCCGATTGCGCGAATCAGGCCCTTTCGCCGACCGGAGAGAACAGGTAGCCGCCGCCCCGGATGGTGCGGATCACCGCCGGCTTGGTCGGATCGGGCTCGATTTTGCGCCGGATTCGCATGATCCGGAGGTCTACGGCCCGGTCGAAGGCCTCGCTGTCACGGGCATTGGCCAGTTCCAACAGCCGCTCGCGGGACAGCACCCGCTTGGGGTTGGCCGCGAAGACCTTGAGAAGTCCAAATTCCGAGGCGGTCAACGGGTGCTCATTGCCCTCGTCATCGCGTAGCGCCTGGGCCGCGAGGTCGAGCCATTTGGTACCAAACCGGACCAATTGTTCTTTGGCGCTTTTTGCGCCTCCGGCGGTTTCCGTTGTCGTCACTTTGGGGGGCGCGCTGCGCCGCAATACCGAACGGATGCGCGCCATCAGTTCACGCAGTTCGCAGGGCTTTGCGATGTAATCGTCCGCCCCGAGTTCCAGTCCGACTACGCGGTCGATCGGGCTCGCGGTCGCGGTCAGCATGATGACGGGGACGTTGGCGCGGCTCTTCAGGTCGCGGATGATGGAAAGCCCGTCCTCTTCGGGCATGTTCAGATCGAGCACCACGAGATCGGCCGCGTTGGATTCGATCGCGCTACGCAGGCTCTTGCCGCCGTCGCACAACGTCACCATGAAACCGTGCATCTTGAGGTATTCGCCGACCATCTCTCGGGCCGGCGCCTCGTCATCGACAATGATGATGTGTTGCCCTTGGGTCATGACATGCCCATTTCGCTCGCGGGTAGCATTACGGTGAAAGTGGATCCTCGTCCGGGCCCGGCGCTCGCCGCGGTGACCTGGCCGCCATGCATGTCGATGATACGCTTGACGATCGACAGCCCGAGGCCGGTCGAGCTTTCGCCGGCGGTAGGCTTGGCGGAAAGCCGCTGGAATCGGCCGAACAGGCGGCCGAGGTCTTCAGGCGACAGGCCGGCACCCTCGTCGGCGATACGGATGATGGTCTTGTCCTGTTCACGGCTGACCAGCACGTTGATCTCGCCGCCGATCGGGCTGTATTTGATGGCGTTGCTGACGAGGTTGTCGATCGCCTCCCGCATCCGGTCGGCGTCGCACATGGTGACAAAGGTCGGCGGTGCGGACACCTTGATGGTCTGCTGCTTGTTATTGGCGGACGGCTGGTTGGCGTCGGTGACTTCGCTGACCAATGCCGCGACATCGACCGGCTCGCGCCGTATCGTGATGTCGAAGGCATCCGCCATCGCGTCCGAGATCAGATGATCGACCATCGTGGTCAGGCGCCGGGTAGCATCACGGATGTGGTCGACCTGGGCGGTGATGCTCTCCCTGGATGAGCCTGCACTGATGAGTTCGGTCAGCATTTCGGTGCGGCCGAGGATGACCCCGAGCGGATTCTTCAGGTCGTGGGCGACGGTGCCGAGAATCTCGTTCTTGAATCCATTGGCGCGTTGCAACCGCAGCCATTGCGCCGACAGCCTGTGATTGGCCTGCATCAACGCGCGGGTGCGCTGCGCGACGCGATCCTCGAGTTGCGTGTTGGCCTCGTGGAGCTGCTGGTAAAGAATGACATTGTCGAACGCGATCGAAAGCCGGCTGCCGAAGATCTCTACCAGCGACCGGTCGGTTTCGGATAGTTGACGTTCGGCCTGCAGCAGCACGACGACCTCCCGCCCGCTGCCGGTGCAGATATAGAGGACGGATCGCTGGTCGGCGAATTCGTTCTTGCGCCGCCTGAAGGCGGCTTCCACCATCGAACGGAGATCCGCATCGAGCGACCTGGAGCCGGCAACGCCGATGAAGCGACTGTAGCATCCCGAACCGGCCAGCACGGAAAAATCGTCGCCGATCATCCCGCCGTCGCGCAGCACCAGGATCCCGGCGCAATCGACGTTCAAAAGCGAAGCGATCTGCGTCAGCACCCCCTCGGCAAGACGTTGCATCGATTTGAAATCGTACAAGGTCGAGGCGGCGTCGATGATGATTTCCAGTCCGCGCCGGGTTTGAACCATGCGCTCGAGTTGCTGATAGCTGCGCAGTGCCGCCGTCAGCGAGGTAAACAGCTTGTCCGCCGTCAGCTCGGTCTTCGCCTTGTAATCGTTGATGTCGTACTGCACGATCACGCGACGCTCGGGCGCCTGTCCGGGTTGGCCGGTCCGCAGGATGATACGAACAGTTTCGTTCTTGATTTCGTTTCGGATGTATTCGACCAGGTCGAGGCCTGCGGCGTCGGTCTCCATGATGACGTCGAGCAGGACGGCTGCGATATCGGGGTGCTCGCGCATCAGAACGCGGCCTTCGGCGGCCGAGTAGGCCGAGAGGATTTCCAGCGTCTGCCCGTTGAGATTGTAGTCGCTCAACGCGAACCGCGTACCCTCATGGACAGCGTGATCGTCGTCGATCACCGCTATTTTCCATTTGCGTGCGGACGATGTCTCCGGAACGGATCCGGAATCGTCGATCAGGTGGAGGACATCGTCCTGTTCGGCCATTGCGAAATTCCGTCCCTTGGTATGTCTGTTGTTGCGGAGCCGCCTTTGGCGGTTTTGGGCATGATAATGCGAAATGTAGTGCCTTGTCCCAGCCTTGAATCCAGCATCATGCGGCCACCGAGCTGCTGGGTAACCAAATTATAGACAATGTGCAGGCCCAACCCGGTGCCGCCTTCGCTGCGCCGGGTGGTAAAAAACGGGTCGAATGCCTGCCGCTGCACGTCGGGGGTCATTCCGGCCCCATTGTCGGCAAAAATGATCTCGACGTCGTCCTGGCCGCGGGGCCTGGCCGAAATGGCGATGGTCCCGGATCGGCCGTCGGCAAAGGCGTGATTTACAGCATTAAGGAACAGGTTGGTCAGGATCTGCCCGTAAGATCCCGGATAGCCGTTGATCACGAGGCCGTCCGGAACGTCGACCGACAACGCGATGGTCGCCTTCCTCAGGACCGGCCGGAGGCTGGTGACGATCTGGTCGGTCGCCTCGCGGAGCATGAATTGCCGCCGCTCCACGTGCGAGCGGTCTACCGCGACCTGCTTGAAGGACTGGATCAACTCGGCGGCGCGGTGCAGGTTCGCCACCAGCTGCTGGGTGGCGTCACGCGAACCCCGCACGAAGTCCTCAAGCTGCGACCGGCGCAACTGTTTGTCCGACTTCAGGTCGGCCTCGAATGTTTCGGTACGGCGGGCGAAGGTGGAGGCGACTGTCAGGCTGATGCCGATCGGGTTGTTGACCTCGTGGGCGACGCCTGCGACGAGGCCGCCGAGCGCCGCCAGCCGTTCGGCGTCGATCAGATCCTGCTGGGCGGCGCGGAGCTCGATCAAGGCCCCCTCGGCCTTTTCCTTCGAACTGCGCAGCTCGTCCTCGGCCTCGCGCTTGGCAATGGCATTTTCGCGAAAGACCTCGACCGCGCGGGCCATGGCGCCGACCTCGTCCCGGGCGTCGGTGCCCTGGACCTGCCGGTCGTAATCGCCGGAGGTGATTGCGTGCATCGCCGCCATGATCTGTTGGAGGGGTTGCCGAATGCTGAGCGCGATCACGACGCCCGCGGTGAGGATGATGCCGAGAAATATCACCGCGATGGACAATACCTTGCGGGATATGTTGGTCAGCGTCCGGTCGAAGGTCTCCTGCGCTTTCTGCTCGCGCTGCCGCATCTTGACCGAAAGCTCGTCGATGGCGCCGATGGTCTCGGCCTGGCTGGCGTCGATGCTGTTGCGCAACAACTCGGTTCGGCTCGCAAGCTGCTCCGAGAGTTTCGCAAGGCCCTGCCGAAGCGCCGCGGTGCGTTCGTTCAACCGCTGCACGGCCATGCGCTGCAGGTCGTTGTCGGCGAGGTCGGACATCATCGGGATCGAGTTCTCGATGGTATCGATGTTGCGTCGGGCTTCCTCGGCGGATTCCGGCGCCAGCGACAAATAGTAGGCATTGGCCGCGACCAGTATGGCGGTAAACGCTTCGCGGGATTTGCCAAGCGACGGCCAGATCGGCGCATCGTGGTGCCCGGTCGCGCCTTCGATGATCGAGTAAAGTCCGGCCATGTCCCGCGCCGGAGTCAGGACCTGTTCCTCGTAAGTATTCGCGATGGTCGCCTGGACGGTGCGCAGTTCGCCAAAGCCGTTGAGGAAGCGTTCGGTAACGCGCTCGAGCTCCTCGACCGAGCCCGACAGCATCGGATCGGTCGAGGCGCGTGTCGTCAGCGTCCCGAGCACGGCCTCGCGCAAGAGCAATATCTCGGCGAAAAACTCCGGGCTCGGCTGATTGATGTAGCGATGGATCAGATTCTGCAGGCGACTGGTTTCGCTCTCCAGCAAGGCCAGGATCTTGTCGGACTCGCGGACCTGCCGGACGTCGTCCCAGGCCGAACCGAGCACCTGAACACCGTTCCATATCATGGCCGCCAGTACAACGACGACGGCCGAATTGAGCGCGGCAATCGACAGGATGCGCCAGCGAATCGGGACCGCGCGAACCAGTCCGACGATGCGGGAACGGATCCGCGCGGCGAGGCTCGCCGGCCGTTCCCTAGCTCCGTCTTGCTGGGCCATTCCCAAGACCAACTCACTCCACATTGCGGGTCCGTTCGATCATACCCGGCATCGCAGGATCGCGCGGCTTTGCCGACCCGGCCCTGCGAAAACTTTTCTTTCCCCGGCGCTCCCTTCCGAACCTTTCTTCCCGAAGCATTCGCTGCCCGAGCGTTCGTTTCGCAAGTTCAGGCGAGGAATTATCGGAACATCGGGGCCTGGGGGGAAATGGCCGGCCGCCTGGCCACCGGAGGCGTAACTGCAACCGGCGATTGTGACAAGGCGCCGGTCGTGTTCCGCGTGACCGGCCGCCTTGGGCATCATATCCGGCATCAGGTTGTTGCACACCACGCCGCAAGCCTTTCGTGGTGGCGATGGCGTGGATCGGCGCGGCCAGGTTGCGGATCGATTGCGCGCCCAGGAATCATAAAACGCCGTCCTGTATGGTCGGGTGGTCTTGCATTGGGCGTCAGCGGCGTGAAACTCCCGCGCGACGATAGGTGTCCACGGCGCCCCGTCAAAGCACCGCGACACCGCTTGATGCGATCCGCGAAACAGCGCGGTCGTCTCCAGGCAGCTTCGACCCCTTATGATGGAGTCGACTGTTGGCAAAAAAGGTTCAAATCGATTCGGAACCGGCTGGTAAACTGTGGCTATCCTGCGGCCGCGGCCAACAAGATCGTGCACCGCGAGCGACCTTTTGGCAGATTGAAGCTATGACTCCCCGGTTTTAAGAGGGGCCCCGGCGCCGTGCAAATCATGCGCTTCGGGTGCGGCCGATTTGAATGGTTCTGTTGTGAAGTCAATTTCGAGATTTTTGCGGCTCGCTGCAATCGCGGGCTTGATCGGCGCTGCATCTCCGGCCTGGGCGGTTACCGACATCGTGTGGTGGCACGCCATGTCGGGTGAGCTCGGTCGGCGATTGGAGCGACTCGCGGCGGATTTCAACGCATCACAGTCCGAATACCGCGTCGTACCGAGCTACAAGGGGAATTATACCGAAACGGTGACCGCGGCGATCTTCGCATTTCGCTCCCGAAGCCAACCGGCCATCGTTCAGGTCAACGAAATCGCGACCGCAACCATGATGGCGGCGAAAGGCGCGATTTATCCGGTCTTCGAACTGATGCGGGACCAGTCCGAGGAATTTTCACCGGGTGACTATCTGCCGGCGGTGAGCGGCTACTACGCCGATGCCGACGGCAACATGCTGTCCTTCCCGTTCAACAGCTCGACGCCGATCCTGTATTATAACAAGGACCGGTTCAGGGCCGCCGGCCTCGACCCTGAAACACCGCCAAAGACTTGGCCCGAGGTCGGCGTCGCGGCGAAGCGGCTGCGAACGGCGGGCGCCGTCTGCGGGTTCACGACGTCCTGGCCTTCCTGGGTCAACGTCGAAAGCTTTTCCGCATTCCACAATCTGCCGATATCGACCAAGGGCAACGGCTTCGGCGGCCTCGATGCGGAGCTCATTTTCAACAATCCGGTGATGGTGCGCCACATCGCCCAGCTCGCGGCATGGCAGGTCGACAAGGTTTTCGATTACAGCGGTCGCGCGACGTCGGCGGAACCGCGATTTCAAAGAGGTGAATGCGCGATCTTCATCGGTTCGTCGGCGACACGTGCCGATATCAAAGCCAATTCTAAGTTCGAGGTCGGTTACGGCATGCTGCCCTATTGGCCGGACGTGCCTGGCGCGCCGCAAAACACCAGTATCGGCGGCGCGACCTTGTGGGTGCTGCGAGAACGCCCGCCCGCCGAATATCGCGGGATCGCGAGGTTCTTCGCGTTTTTGTCGAAACCGGAAGTTCAGGCCGGCTGGCATCAGAACACCGGCTACCTGCCGGTAACCCGCGCGGCTTTCGACCGCAGCCGCGCGGAGGGTTTCTATGACCGCAATCCGGGCGCGGCGATCTCTATCGAGCAGATCACGCTAAAACCGCCGACCGAAAATTCGAGAGGGGTTCGGCTCGGATCGTTCGTGTTGATCCGGGACGTCATCGATGATGAGCTGGAGCAAGCCTTCAACGGCAAGAAATCAGCGCAGGCGGCGCTGGATTCCGCGGTCGAGCGCGGTAACCGCCTGCTCCGTCAGTTTGAGCGCGCCAACCCTTGAAGTTTTTTGGTTGCGGCCGGCGCCGCGCTATAGAACGGATCCGCGCGCCGTCATTTTTACAAAAACCGGTTGCCCATCATGCATTCGCTACCCGATTTGCCGGACGTCGCGGCCTTCCGCGCCTGGCGGCGCGATCCGTCACACTGGTTGCCCGCGGCGCTTGATGTCGCGCGCGAGCGGGGATTGCCGCACGCCGACCCGTTACCCTTCTTGACCGGCACAAACCTTGTCGTCGCCCTCGATCAAAGGCTGGTGCTGAAGATTTTCCCACCGGCGTTGCGTGACCAGTTCATCTCGGAGCGGGCCTCGCTCATGCAGCTGTGCGGGCGCGTCAGCGTTGCAATTCCGGAAATCGTGCTGGAAGGCGAGCGTGACCGGTGGCCGTATCTGGTCATCACGCGCCTGCACGGCGTGCTCGGCGCCGAGGCGTGGCCGGCGCTGCCGGAGGAGCAGAAGCTGCGGGTGCTCGCCCAGATCGGCGCGACCATTGCCGAGTTGCAGCGCGTTCCCCTGGGCGATCTCGCCTGCATCGAACCGCGCTGGGACCGATTCATGCGTCGGCAGATCGAGGGCTGCCGCGCGCGGCACGCCCGCCTCGGCCTGCCTGAAAAATATCTGCGCGGGTTCGACGATTGGCTGGTCGAAGCCGCTGCGCTCATTCCGATGCACGCTCCGCCGGTGATCCTGACCGGCGAATACATTCCCGAGAACTTCCTGTTGAGCGATGGCCCCGCCGGTTGGCGGCTCTCCGGACTGATCGATTTCGGCGACGTTCTGACCGGCTGGGGCGAATACGACCTGCTCGGCCCAAGCGCCTTCATGACGGCCGGAATGCCCAAGCGGGTTCAAAGCCTGTTTGAAGGCTACGGTTATTCGAACGCGGATGTCGGCCCCGTGCTGCAACGCCGGCTGCTTGCGCTTTTGCTGCTGCATCGCGCCAGCGATCCGGTCCGGCACATTGCCATCGCGGGCTGGCAGGCGAAGACCGACAGCCTGTCCGAGTTGGCGGCGTTGCTCTGGCCGATCTGACTGGCCGGCAGCCGGCGCAACGCGACCGTTGAACGGACGGGCCGGCAGTTCGGTTTTCGTCCGAGATCAGCCGCTACGAATTGAAGCTTCGGCCCAGCCATCAAAGCGTGATCGGGCAGCCATCAAACGTGAACGCTGCCCGAAAGCCTGTCACAAAACGGCAATCGTATCGTTGGATACGACGGCCTCAGGAACGATGATACCGAGGCGACCTGCATGCATCGCTTGATCTCGACCGAGAACGTTGCGGTATTGCCGCGTCGATCGTCGGGCCGTCGGCGAGATCGGGCTTCCGCTCGCTTCACTTCGTGCCGGGAAATCGAGGACTACGAGTGATCGTTCGAGCGTGTCTGTCGGCTGCGGCCGGCATTGCAATGGCGTTGGTCTTTCAGCACGCGTTTGCCTTTCCGATCGAAGGCGTGCAGACGCCGCTTCCGGTCGGAACCGAGCTGGACGACGATGCGCTGGAGCAGCCTCGAGAGCAGTTTCATTCCGAAGCTGTCGAAGGCAGCAAATCATATCTGGTGAAGCTCGGAAACATGGCGTTCAATACGCCCGCTATCCTCGGCGGCAGAGCGCTGAAGGGCGGCATCAGTTGCGGCTCGTGTCATGTCAACGGTGCAGCGAATCCCAGGCTGTTCATTACGGGGGCGTCGATCCGGCTGGGCAGCTTTGATACGACGAGCAGCCTGTTCAATCCGAAAGCCGAAAATTCCATTCTCGATCCGGTCCGAGTTCCGAGCTTGCGTGGCGCGCGCTTCCTGGCGCCCTATGGCAATGACGGGCGGATGGAATCGTTGCGCGATTTCGTGCACACGGTGATCGTCGACGAATTCGCCGGTCCGGAGCCCGCGCCTGCGGTCCTCAATGCGTTGGTCGCCTATATCCTGGACATCGATTTTCTGCCCAACCCCCGTATCAGCCTGGGCGGGAAATTGACGGCCGAAGCCGACCAGGCCGAACGGCGCGGAGAAGCGCTGTTCAACAAACCTTTTCCGCGTGATCCCGGTCTCAGCTGCGCGGGTTGTCACCTTCCCTCCGGCGCGTTCGTCGACCACAGGCAGCACGATGTCGGCTCGGGCGGTCTGTACAAGACACCGACCCTGTTGAACGCGGATTTCAACGCGCCTTACTTTCACGACGCGCGCTTCAATACGCTCGAGCAGGTCGTCAACTACTTCGATCGCTCATTCGCGCTCGGATATTCGGATCAGGATCGGGCAGATATGATCGCCTATCTGAAGGCGATCGGTGACGGCGCGCAGCCGTATGAGACCGTCACCTCGGCCATCCCGTTACAGGACATTTTCGATTTCGCGAGCGTCCTGGCGACAGCCATTCCGGCCCGTGACAATGAGATCATTTCTCTCGCGGTGAATGCGGTTGGCGGTGATCTGAGCGATTTGAGGGGCCGCATTCCGGATCAGGGCGAGCCCGGCGTGTCGGGCGGCGAGAAAGAGCGCGACGTTGCCCGCAAGAATCTGAAGGAGGCCGTGGCGATATTGGAGCGCGTTGGTCGCGATGCGGCCAGTGGAAAATACGACGACGCGACGCGAGAATATCAAAACTATAATCGTTTCATAACGGTTGCGGTCCAACCCGCTGTCAGTAACGCCGAAAGATGGTCGCTGTTCAACCCGGCAGTTCACGAGGCGCATAACGCCGCGCTGCGACAGCAACTCGAAACCAAGCGACGACTGGCCAAGCAATCGACCAAGTAACCGTCGTTATCTGACCCCAGTCACCGAGAGTCATCGGGCCGCCGGTGAGAGCGGGATTTCGTTCGCTTTAACATGTCGTTTTCTGAAAAACCAAGGACTGCCGGGTGATCGTTAGAGTGTGTTTGTCGGCTGCGGCCGGCGTTGCAATGGCGTTGGTTCTCCAACACGCGCTTGCGGTTCCGATCCAGGACGAGCAAGCGCCTCTTCCCGCCGGAACGGAGCTGGACGATGACGCGCTTGACCAGCCTCGGGAGGTGTTTCATTCCGAAGCCGTCGGGGGTCGCAAACCTTATCTCGTGAACTTTGGAAACATGGCGTTCAACACGTCCGCTATTCTCGGCGGTGCGGCGCTGAAGGGCGATATCAGTTGCGGCACTTGCCATGTCAACGGTGCTTCGAATGCCAAGCTGTTCATTCCGGGAGCGTCGAGCCGGCCGGGAAATTTCGATACTTCGAGCCATTTGTTCAATCCGAAAGCCGATAATTCCATTCTCGATCCGGTGCGAATTCCGAGTTTGCGCGGCGCGCGATATCTCGCACCCTATGGCAACGACGGTCGAACGGAATCGCTGCGCGATTTTGTCCGCACGGTGATCGTTGACGAATTCGCCGGCCCGGATCCCGCGCCTGCGGTCCTCGATGCGTTGGTCGCTTACATCCAGGATATCGATTTCCTGCCCAACCCGAGTCTCGGCCCGGACGGGAAATTGACGACGGATGCCAGCGCGGCGGAGCGGCGCGGCGAAGCCCTGTTCAACAGGCCTTTCCCGCGCGACGCGAGTCTCAGCTGCGCAGCTTGCCACCTTCCGTCCGGTGCGTTCGTCGATCACAGGGCGCACAATGTCGGCTCGGGCGGTCTCTACAAGACGCCGACACTGTTGAATGCCGATTTCAACGCGCCTTACTTCCATGATGGACGTTTCGATACTTATGACCAGGTCGTAAGTCACTTCGACCGGACCTTCGGGCTCGGGCTTTCGGCCCGGGATCAAGCGGACCTGGTTGCCTATCTGAAGGCTGTCGGCGATGGCGTGCAGGCCCATGAAAGCAATGGATCAAGTGCTCAATTGCAGGACATTTCCGACTTTGCAAGCGTCCTGGCCACGGCGATTCCGGCCCATGACAATGATGTTATTTCGCTCGCGGTGAAAGCAGTCGGTGGGGATCTGAGCGATCTGATGGAGCGGATTCCGGACAAGACCGATCCTGTCGTGTCGGGCGGCGAGAAAGAGCGCGACCTCGCGCGCAGGGCGCTCAAGGAGGTCGTGGCGATACTGGGGCGTATCGGTAGCGATGCGGCCGGCGGAAATTACGATGGCGCCGCGGGCGAATATCGAAATTACGATCGCTTCATGACCGTCGGCGTGCCGACCGTTGTCGCCAGCGCTGAAAGATGGTCGCTGTTCAATCCGGTTGTTCGCGACGCTCATCGCATCGCTCTGCGACAGCAGCTCGACGCGAAGAAGCAATCGACCAAGTAATTGGCCAAGTAACCTGTCAGTAGCCGGTTAAGTACCCGTTCGGGCAACTGTCGGAAATCCGGCCGCGAGTCGTCGTCCGACAACGACCGAGCTTGCTTGATCCTCGCGGCGCGGTGGGCGATTCCGATGCGCTGTGCTTGCCCGATGAGCGAACTTCGTGGTCCCTGACCGGTTCGCGCTAGCCTCACGCTAACGTCATTGCCGTTTGTCGCAAGTCGCAAAGGCGACACGATTCTGTTGCGAAGCGCAACCTATGTTCCGCGCACCTTTCCTCATAACAAGACGTCCAGAAAGTAACGACAAGATGCTCTCTAATAGTTCTATTCGCCGAAAAAGCCGGCTCAAGATGATCGCCGGCGTTTCGATGACGGCGCTGATGGGGTTGGGCGCAGCGGTACTGCTTCCCCACAATGCAGGCACCAGTGCGCTCGCGGCGACGGCAATGCAGCCGCCCTCCAACGCGGAAAATCCGGAGCAAATCCTGACGGCAACGCCGATCAAGCATATCATCTACATTGTCGGCGAGAACCGCAGCTTCGACAACATCTACGGCACCTACCAACCGAAACCCGGCGAGACGGTCTGGAATCTGCTATCACAGGGCATCGTCAAAGCGGACGGCACTCCGGGCAAGAATTTTGCGGCGGGACGGCAATATCAGGCGACGTCGACCAACGGCCGGTTCTTTCTGAGCCCGTTGACCAAGTCGGCCTATACGTTCCTGCCGGTGCCCACCATCGACGCCGCGCAGCCCGAAGGCGTCGGCCTTGAATTTGGCATTGTGGATGCGAACGGCAAGCCGACCGCTGCATTCCCGAAAGGCGATCCGGATCTGCCGCTGCGCGACCAGATCACGCTCACCACAGGCGGCACCGGATCGATCCCGAAGAGCAGTGCGGATACCCGCATTCCCGGCGTCACCCGTTTGCCGTCAGGACCGTTCCAGCAGACCGGGCCTACACTGGCCTACGACGCCTACGAGGGCGATACCATTCATCAGACGTTCCAGATGTGGCAGCAGAACGATTGCAGCATCAAGAACGCAACCCGGGAGAACCCGACCGGCTGCCTGCACGATCTCTATCCGTTCGTGGCCACGACCAACGGCACACTGCCGACCCAGACGCCGACTGACGGCGGCCAGGACATGGCGTTTTTCAATATGAACACCGGTGACGCCCCGATTTTCAAAAAGCTCGCCGACAAGTACACGATTTCGGACAATTACCATCAAGCGATCATGGGTGGATCGGTCACCGGTGCGATCGGAATCGCCTATGCCGACAACGCCTTCTACAGCGATGGCAATGGTCATCCGCTGGTCCCGCCGGGCAGCATCATGAACCCCGATCCCGTTGTGGGCACAATCAATACCTATCAGTCCAGCGGGACCTGGGTTAAATGCAGTGATCCGAACCAGCCCGGCGTCGCCGAGATTCAATTCTATCTCTCGTCGCTGCATTATGCGGTCGGTCCGAACTGCGCCCCGAATGCCTATTACGCCACGCGCGATGCCGATCCTCCCTACGACGCCGGCGGCACGCCTGCACCGGCCACGGCGACGCTCATGCCCCCGTTGACGCAGCGGCACATCGGCGACGAGTTGGACGAAAAGAGAATTCCTTGGGCGTGGTACTCCGGCGGTTACGACTCGGCGGTGGCTGTCAGCCATGGTGCCACGGATATCTTCAACGAGGTGATCAGGGCCGGCTATTGCGATCATTGCAATCCGTTTCAATATTCAAAGTCGGTCATGGCCGATGCCAACGCACGGGCGGCGCATCTGAAGGATGTCACCGACAATTTGTTCGACGACATCAAGAGCGGCAATCTGCCCGCGGTCGTCTTCGTCAAACCGGACGGGGCACTGCAGGGCCATCCCGGCAGCGGCAAGGTCAGCCTTCTGGAGGAGTTCATCCAGGGCATCATTCACCGCGTGAAAGCCAATCCGAAGCTGTTTGCCGAAACCGCGATCGTCATCTCGTTCGACGAGAGCGGCGGTCTTCATGACAGCGGTTTCATCCAGCCGGTCGACTTTTTCGGCGATGGACCGCGCATACCCCTGATCGTCGTGTCGCCTTTCTCCACCGGCGGCCACGTGGTCCACTCCTATACCGATCAGGCGTCGGTTCTGAAGTTCATCGAACGGAACTGGCATCTCGGCACGATTTCCAATCGCAGCCGAGATAACCTGCCGAACCCGCTCTCGGAAAAATCGAACCCGTATGTGCCGGTGAACATGCCGGCCATCGGCGATCTCTTCGACATGTTCGATTTCGAACACGGAGGAGATTCGCACGACCATGATAACGATGGCGATCATCGCGGCGGAGACCAGTTCTAATCAGTCGAGGCTTCGCTGGTGAACTGATCTGTGCCGGTCGTGCTTCGGTCGACCGGCACTTGTCTTTGTTCGGCGCGCCGGACGGCTTCACCTCACCTCTGCGACCCGGCGCCGGTAGCGGGTAGCACTCACTGCTCAACGACGGAGCAATATATAAAAATGCACTTAAAATAATCATCTGCACGGTATTTGTATGCAATAGCGGCGTGCCTCGACGGCACCATTGCGCAAAAAACAAACAGAAATATGCATGTAGAATCATATCTTTAGTGCCTCAATTTGGCTTCCGCCAAGGTCTGGCACGAACCTTGCGAATTCTTTCAAAAGCCGACCTCCCGGCGTTTGGAGTATCGCATGAAGCGTCGTGATTTCCTGAAATCCGTCTCCGGGCTCGCCGCAGGCGCCGTGGTGCCGGCCCCTGCGATCTGGTCCCCGGCCAAGGCCGATGCCCGCTCCGAGACGTTGCTGATCGTCTCCGAAGGCGGCCCCAACAATCTCGACATTCACGGCATCGGCACCAACGTGCCCGGCTATGAGGTGTCTTGGAATTGCTACGACCGTCTGATCAGTCATGAGATGAAGAGCGGTCCCGGCGGCGTGCCGTATTACGACCGCGACAAGTTCAAGCCCGAGCTCGCCGAAGACATGAACATCGGCGACATGTCGGTGACTTTCAAACTCAGGAAAAACGCAACCTTTCACGACGGCACGCCGGTAACGGCCAAGGATGCCAAATGGTCGCTCGACCGCGCCGTCAGTGTCGGCGGTTTTCCGACCTTCCAGATGAGCGCGGGCTCGCTGACCAAGCCCGAACAGTTCGTGGTCGTCGACGACCACACCGTGCGGGTGGATTTTGCGAAGAAAGACCGCCTGACGATTCCCGATCTCGCGGTCATCGTCCCCTGCGTGGTCAATTCCGAGCTGGTGAAGAAGAACGCCAGCGAGAAGGATCCTTGGGGCCTCGAATTTACAAAGCAGCAGACCGCGGGCTCCGGCGCCTACAAGGTGACGAAATGGACCGCCGGCACCGAAGTGATCATGGAGCGTAACGACGCCTGGGTCAGCGGTCCGATGCCAAAGATCAAGCGCGTGATCTGGCGGATGGTGCCGCAGGCCGGCAATCGCCGCGCCTTGCTCGAGCGCGGCGACGCCGACATTTCCTACGAGTTGCCGAACAAGGATTTTCAGGAGCTGAAGGCCGCCGGCAAGGTCAATATCGTGTCGCTGCCGTTCTCGAACGGCATCCAGTATATCGGCATGAACGTGACCAAGCCGCCATTTGATAATCCCAAGGTGCGGCAGGCGGTGGCCTACGCCATCCCGTACCAGAAGATCATGGATGTCGTGCTTTACGGGCTTGCCAATCCGATGTTCGGCGCGGCCGCCGATCGGCCGACCGAGGTTGCGTGGCCGCAGCCGACCAAATACGCCACCGATATCGACAAGGCCAAGGCATTGCTGGTTGAGGCCGGCTATCCCAACGGCTTTGAAACGACGCTTTCGTTCGACCTGAACTTCGCCGGGATCAACGAGCCGCTATGCGTGCTGGTGCAGGAAAGCCTCGGCCAGATCGGTATCAAGACCACCATCAACAAGGTGCCCGGCGCCAACTGGCGCACCGAATTGAACAAGAAGGAAATGCCGCTCTACACCAACGTGTTCTCGGGTTGGCTCGATTACCCCGAATACTTCTTCTACTGGTGCTATCACGGCAACAATTCCGTCTTCAATACCATGAGCTACAAGTCGCCGGAGATGGACAAATTGATCGATGGTGCGCGTAGTGCCGCCGCGATCGGCGATACCGCGGCTTACGATGCCGACGTGAAAGGCTTTGTCGATCTTGCCTTCGCCGACATTCCGCGAATTCCGCTGTATCAGCCGTTCGTCAACGTCGCGATGCAGAAGAACATCTCAGGCTATCAATACTGGTTCCACCGTCGCCTCGATTATCGCGCGTTGGTGAAGTCATAAGGTCAGAGGGCGAATAGCGAGCAGCAAATAGGGGGTAGGGAATCGTGCCAAAAAGCAGCCGTCGATATCTATCTGCCATTCGCTATTCGCCATTCGCGCGCTCCTTGCTCGGCAAGGCGGTGTTTTCCGCCGGCTTCGCTCCATCGTTCCTTCCCCCACACGGAGGCAGCAGAGCAGGCCCCGTCGCGGCACGCGATGTTCGAAGCGCGAGTCGTGCGTCATGCTGACGATGATCGGCAAACGGCTGCTGTTCGCTGTGCCGAGCTTGATCGGCGTGGTGATCGTCACCTTTCTGCTGACACGCGCGTTGCCCGGCGATCCCGCGGCGTATTTCGCCGGCCCTGCGGCCACCAAGGAGGCGGTCGAGCAGATCCGCAAGAAACTCGGCTTCGACAAGCCGCTGATCGAGCAGTTCTTGCGCTACACCCGCGACCTTGCTCGTGGTGATTTGGGCAATTCACTGACCACCGGCCAGCCGGTCGCGACCGAAATACGAAATCGGCTGCCGGCATCGGCCGAACTGACCCTGCTCGGGCTCGTCATTTCGGTCGCGATCGCGCTGCCGCTCGGCGTGCTCGCGGCCACCCGTCCGGGCTCGTGGATAGATCACCTCTGCCGGGTGACCACCACCGCGGGCGTGTCGCTGCCGGTGTTCTTTACGGGGTTGGTGCTGGTCTACATTTTTTATTTCAGGCTCGGCTGGTCGCCGGCTCCGCTGGGTCGGCTGGACGTGTTCTACAGCGCGCCGCCGACTGTGACCGGCTTTTACCTGATCGATTCCCTGATCGCCGGCGATTTCGAGACCTTCCGCTCCGCACTCAGCCAGTTGATCCTGCCGGCGCTGACGCTGGCGATCTTCTCGCTGGCGCCGATAGCGCGGATCACACGGGCCTCGATGCTGGCGGTGCTGTCGTCGGATTTCGTGCGCACCGCGCGCGCCAGCGGCCTCTCGCCGGCCAAAGTGATCATCACCTATGCCTTTCGCAATGCCATGCTGCCGGTCATCACCACGCTCAGCATGGTGTTCTCGTTCCTGCTCGGCGCCAACGTGCTGGTCGAGAAGGTGTTCGCCTGGCCGGGCATCGGTTCCTACGCCGTGGAAGCCTTGATCTCGTCGGACTTCGCGCCGGTGCAGGGCTTCGTGCTGACCATGGCCGTGATGTATGTGCTGCTCAATCTCATGATCGACATCCTCTACGGCGTGATCGATCCGAGGGTGCGGCTGGAAGGGTGAGGAGGGAAGCATGAGCACCGTTGCCCCTGCCGTCGAACCTGCGCCGCCCGTGCGGACCTCGGGTCTTGCCGCCATCATCGAGCACACACGCTATGTGCTCGGCGAAAACCGCGTCACCGCGTTTGCCTTCGGGTTGTTGATCGTGATCGTCTTCGCGGCGCTGTTCGGCCCGTACATCGTTCCATACGATCCGCTGGCGTCCGATACCGCGGCGGCGTTGAAGCCGCCGTCATCGGCGCATTGGTTCGGCACCGACCAGCTCGGGCGCGACATCTTCAGCCGCGTCGTGGTGGCGACACGGCTCGATACCTTCATTGCCGTCGCCTCGGTTGTGCTGGTGTTCCTGATGGGCGGCCTTGCCGGCATCGCTTCCGGCTATTTCGGCGGCTGGACCGACCGCATTATCGGGCGCATCGCCGATACCATCATGGCGTTTCCCCTGTTCGTGCTGGCGATGGGGATCGTCGCTGCGCTCGGCAACACCGTGCAGAACATCATCATCGCCACCGCCATCGTGAATTTCCCGCTCTACGCCCGTGTCGCCCGCGCCGAGGCCAATGTGCGCCGCGATGCCGGCTTCGTGCAGGCGGCGCGGCTGTCGGGCAATTCCGAATTTCGTATCCTGCTGGTGCATATCCTGCCGAACATCATGCCGATCATGATCGTGCAGATGTCGCTGACCATGGGCTACGCCATCCTCAACGCCGCCGGCCTGTCGTTCATCGGCCTCGGAGTGCGGCCGCCGACCGCCGAATGGGGCATCATGGTCGCGGAAGGCGCAGGCTTCATGGTCTCCGGCGAGTGGTGGATTGCACTGTTTCCGGGCCTGGCGCTGATGGTCGCAGTATTCTGCTTCAACCTGCTTGGCGATGGTCTGCGCGACATCGTCGATCCGCAGCGGAGGACGTGAAAGATGGGCGGGACAACGCGTCAGCTCGTCATTGCCGGACTTGATGCGGCAATCCTGCGCTCCAGGGGCATTTTTAGAAGGCCGACGGATGCGCGGATCGAGCCCGCGCATGACCAACTGGAAATCGGGGTCACGCCATGACCGTGCAGCCGCTGCTCGACGTCAACGATCTCACGGTGGAATTCGCCACCCGGCGCGGCATCGTCAAGGCGGTGCAGCACGTCGATATCGCGGTGGCCAAGGGCGAGACGCTCGGCATCGTCGGCGAGTCCGGCTCGGGCAAATCGGTGACCTCCTACGCGGTGATGCGGATTCTCGATCGTGCCGGCAAGATCGCCCAGGGCTCGGTGCTGTTTTCCGGCATCGACGTCAAGGCCGCGAGCGAAAGCCAGATGCGCGACCTGCGCGGCCGTGAAATGTCGATGATCTTCCAGAACCCGCGCGCCGCGCTCAATCCGATTCGGAAGGTGGGCGACCAGATCGAGGACGTGCTGCGCCAGCACGTGCAAACCGCCGATATCGATCGCGGTGAAAAGGCGATCGAGGCGCTGGAACAGGTCAGGATCGCACGGCCCCGCGAACGCTATCATGCCTACCCGTTCGAGCTGTCGGGCGGCATGTGCCAGCGTGTGGTGATCGCGCTGGCGCTCGCCTGCAATCCGCAGCTTCTGATCGCGGACGAGCCGACCACCGGCCTCGACGTCACGACGCAGAAAGCGGTCATGGACCTGATCGTGGAGCTGACCAAAAGTCGCGGCATGTCGACGATCCTGATCACGCACGACCTCGGCCTTGCAGCCGCCTATTGCGACCGCGTGGTGGTGATGGAGAAGGGCCGCGTGGTCGAAACCGCAATGTCAGTGGACATTTTCGCGCGGCCTCAGCACGCCTACACCAAAAAACTGATGCGGGCGACGCCGCGGCTGGGCGTCTCGCTACGAGATCTGTTGCCGGATCAGGAAACGGCTGCGCGTCACGCAACCCCGCCCGACCCGTCCGCCGTCATGGCCGGGCTTGACCCGGCCATCCATCCGCCTTCGCAGGCCTCTTCAAGGGCGATGGACGCTTCCAGTGATGGCAACGCTTCCGCAGGTCCGCTCTTGCTCGTCGAAGGACTGGTCAAGGAATACCCTCGCCAGGGCGCCACGGCGACGCTGGCAAAACTGTTCTCGCGCAAGCCTCCGGTGGTGACGGAGCAATTTCGCGCGGTCGACGGCATCGACTTTGCCGTGGGGCATGGCGAAAGCGTCGGCCTGGTCGGCGAA
The DNA here is from genome assembly GCA_963756215.1 of uncultured Alphaproteobacteria bacterium. Lineage (GTDB taxonomy): Bacteria > Pseudomonadota > Alphaproteobacteria > Rhizobiales > Xanthobacteraceae > Bradyrhizobium. Next base: position 169,124 of record CAVWMY010000015.1, read on the forward strand.
TCCGGTTGCGGCAAGTCCACGACATCGATGATGGTGATGCGGCTCCTGGACCAGACCTCCGGTCGCATCTTGTTCGACGGCGACGAGATTGGGCAAATCCCGCCGAACGCTTTCGCGCGGCTGCCGTTGCGCAAGAGCATCCAGATGGTGTTTCAGGACCCGACCGACAGCCTCAATCCGCGCTTCACCGCCGCGCGCGCCATCGTCGATCCGATCATGCAACTCGGCGACATCAGCGGACGCGACGCACGGCGCGCCCGCTGCGAGGAGTTGGCGGGTTTGGTCGGCTTGCCCCTCGATCTGCTCGATCGCTTCCCGCACCAATTGTCGGGCGGGCAGAAGGCGCGCGTCGGCATCGCACGCGCGATCGCGCTGCATCCAAAACTTATCGTTCTCGACGAGCCGACCGCGGCGCTGGACGTCTCGGTGCAGGCCGTGGTCCTGAATCTGCTGCAGGACCTCAAGCAGTCGATGGGCATGAGTTATCTGTTCGTGTCGCATGATTTGAACGTCGTGCGTCTATTGTGCGATCGTGTCATCGTGATGCGCACCGGGCAAATCGTCGAGCAGGGTCCCTGCGAACGGGTGTTGGGGGACCCACAGGACGCTTATACGAGGGAACTACTGACGGCGATTCCGCATCCACCCATGTAAAGATGGCAGCACGGGCAGCAACTATGTTCCGTGCGGATGGGCATTAGGATATGAATGTCGAACGAACCACGGCCGAGCCGGGTGATGACGAGCAGGGATAGAATGTTGAAGACCGAAAATCGCAAATCGCTTGACGATTATATCGACGCCGTCGCAACGGCGTTGGCGCTCCCCGTCGACGAAGCCTGGCGGCCGGCGGTACGGGCGAATCTCGAAGTGTCACTGCGGTTGGCCCGGCTGGTGGACGAATTCGCGTTGCCTGACGAAATCGAGCCTGCCAGTGTCTTTGCAGCCTGATCCCGATATGACCGCGCATCGCGACCGACTGTCCGCCCTTGAAATCGCCCAGGCGGTGACGAACCGGAAGATGTCGGCGCTCGACGCCGCCGAAGCTGCACTGGCGCGCATCGCCAGCCACGATCCGGTTTTGAATGCATTCACCGACGTTACCGCGGATCGCGCACGCGCAAAGGCGCGCATGGTCGATGCCGCCATCGCCGCCGGGCAGGATGCCGGACCCCTGGCCGGTGTACCGTTCGCGGTAAAGAACCTGTTCGACGTCAAGGGGCTGCCGACCCTCTCCGGCTCGAAGATCAACCGCGACCGCGCGCCGTCGTCGCGCGATGCCACGCTGATCGAACGGCTGGAAGCGGCCGGCGCCGTGCTGGTCGGGGCGCTCAATATGGGCGAATACGCCTATGACTTCACCGGCGAGAACATCCACGATGGGCCATCGCGCAATCCGCATGATGTGACGCGGATGACCGGCGGCTCGTCGGGCGGCTCCGGCGGCGCGGTCGGCGGCGGTCTCGTACCGCTGGCTCTCGGATCGGACACCAACGGCTCGATCCGCGTGCCGTCGTCGTTCTGTGGAATCTTTGGTCTGAAGCCGACCTATGGCCGCTTGTCGCGCGCGCGGTCATTTCCGTTCGTGGCAAGCTTCGATCATGTCGGCCCGCTGGCACGCAGTGTCGGCGATCTCGTGCTGGCCTATGACGCGATGCAGGGCCCCGATCCGGATGACGCCGCCTGCACCGCCCGTGCGATCACGCCCGTGACGCCGCTGTTCGAGCAGGACATCGGCAGTCTGCGGATCGCGATCGCCGGCGGCTATTTTCAGAACAACGTATTTCCTGAAGCAGTAGAGGCCGTCGGGCGTATCGCCAAGGCATTGGGCGTGACGCACAGCGTCGAAATCCCGGAAGCCGCGCGCGCCCGCGCCGCCGCCTATGTCATTTCGACCACGGAGGGCGCCTCGCTGCATCTCGATCGGCTGCGGCAGCGTCCGAACGACTTCGATCCCGCGGTGCGCGACCGCCTGCTGGCCGGCGCCATGATCCCGGCGCCGCTGGTCGACCGGGCACACAAGTTCCGCCGCTGGTACCGCGCCCGGGTGCTCGAACTGTTCGGCTCGGTCGATGCCATCATTGCGCCGGCGACGCCGTGCGTCGCGCCCAAGCTCGGCCAGACGACCTTTGTGCTCGACGGCGTCGAATTGCCGGTGCGCGCCAATATCGGAATTCACACCCAGCCGATTTCCTTCATCGGCCTGCCGGTGGTCGCGGTGCCCGTTCCGCTGGAGCCGATGCCGATCGGCGTCCAGATCATCGCCGCGCCGTGGCGCGAGGACGTCGCTTTGCGCATCGCCCGCGCGCTGGAGCGCAGCGGGGTTGCCGCCGCGCCGGCCCCAAGAGGATTTTAAGGAGAAGTTCAGCATGCAGGTCGATCTCCCTGATGTTGTGGCCGAGGTTACCGAGCAATTCGCCCGCTACGAGAAGGCGCTGGTTTCGAACGACGTCGCCGTTCTGGACGAGTTGTTTCGCGCCGACGCCCGTACGCTTCGCTATGGAATCGGCGAAAATCTCTATGGCTATGATGCGATCACGGCGTTTCGCGCCGCGCGCTCGCCGGTAGGCCTGATGCGCCGGCCCGCGAAGACGCTGATCACGAGTTACGGGCGCGACACCGCGGTAGCGTCCACGCTGTTCTATCGCGATGCATCTCCAGGCAGGGTCGGACGGCAAATGCAGACCTGGATCCGGTTTGCCGAAGGCTGGAGAATCGTCGCGGCCCATGTCAGCGTCATCGACGAGCCGCTGGAAGCGACATGAGCCTTGACGATCTCACGACCCGTGTCCCGGCACGGCCGGCCGTTCGACGCGTCGATCGCGCCGGGTCCAACGCCTACAAGGTCACCCGCGCGGAAGAACTGAGGCTGCAACTGGCCGATGAGATCGTGCGCGGGGTGCTGGCGCCGGGCGCAGCGCTCGATGAGACCGATCTTGCGCAACGCTTCAAAGTTTCGCGCACGCCGGTTCGCGAAGCACTGCGCCAACTCGCCGCCAGCGGCCTGATCGACGCGCGGGCGCACCGCGGCGCGGTGGTAGCCTGGCCGTCGATCGAGCGGCTGAGCGGAATGTTCGAGGCGATGGCGGAATTGGAAGCTTTGTGCGCCGGCCTTGCTGCCGAGCGGATGCCGCCGGCGGAGCGCCGCCAACTCGAGGCGGTGCACGAGGATCTCAGGGTCTTGAGCCATGCCGGCAATCCGGAACGGTTTCACGAGGTCAATGAGCGCTTTCACAACGCGATCTATGCCGGCGCGCAGAACGACTACATCGCGGAGATCACGCTGGCGACAAGGGTGAGGGTGCAGCCATTCCGTCGCGCGCAGTTCCGCAATCTCGGGCGACTGGCGAAATCGCATGCCGAGCACGACCGGGTCGTCATCGCGATCATGCGCGGTGACCGCACCGGCGCGGCGAGCGCGATGCGTACCCATATCGACCTGGTGCGCGAGGAATACGAACTCTACGCCGGGTCGGTGTAGTCTTGAAAGCCGCGTATGCTGATCGGCGCCGTTCGTACGGCGGTTTCTTCACCGCCGGACCGTGAAACGCGTTTCGATTTGTAAGTCGGGCGCGAGCGTGTTCGAACACCCGGTCGTCGGGTCGGCATCTGTCGCTCTAAACAATGCGTTTGCCGGCCTGGGCCGCGATCGGCCTCTGCACGAAATACATAAGGATTAACGAAATCACCGCCGTCGTGACGACGACATATCCCAGCCGATCGAAATGCCGCAGCGAACCGTCGGCATCTTGTGCGATGAGCGCGGCTGCGAGGACCGAGCCGAGGCCGCCGGAAAGTTGCTGCAGGGAAGCGCTGACCGCATTGAAGGAGCCTCGCTGTGCGGGCTCGGGGATCGCGGAAATCAGCGCCTGCGACGGAATCATGCGCGAAAAGATGCCGACGAACATCAGAACGTTGACGGTGATCGCAACGGTCAGACTCACCTGGCCGAGATGCGTGTAGACCAACACCATGACGATGGACATGGCGCTGCCGAAGGCGAAAGTTGGGAACTTGCCGAAAGCGTCGCTCGCGCGTCCCACCAGCGGTCCGATGAAAATGGTAAACAGGCCGGAGACGAGATAGATCGTCGGCAGATGACCGATATCGATGCCCAGATTGTGCACGGTGAAGGCACTGCCGAACGGCATCAGCATGTAGCCTCCGGTCGCCAGCAGCGTGGTGACTGCGAATGCCATCCAGTAGCGCGGCTGCGCAACCGTTGCGATCAGGTGCCGGAACGGGTTTCTGTCCTGCTTCAACAGGAGATGGCCGGTCACCGGTTTCATCAAAAACAGCACGGCAGCTATGCCGACGATCGACAGTCCGACCAAAGCGCCGAACGCGACGTGCCAATTCCAGTGGTTGGAAAGAAATAGGCCGGCCGGGATGCCCAGTACTTGGCTTGCGGCGAAGGCGGTTTGCACGAAGCCCATGACGCGGCCGCGCAATTGCAGCGCAAAGAGGTCGGTGACGATGGCGAGCACCACGGAGCCGATCACACCGCCGAACAAGCCGGTAACGATCCGCCCCAGCAGCAGCACATGATAGTTGGGAGCGACCGCGCAAAGCGCCGTCCCCAGGGTAAAGCCGACGTAGAAAAACAGAAGCAGCGACTTGCGGTCGAACCGATCTGCGAAGCCGGCCGCCAGGATGCCGGAAAATCCCGCGCTAAATGCGTAGGCCGAAACCGCCACACCGAACTGCGCGGCCGAAATATCAAGCGCCGGCATGATGATGGCGCCGAGTGGCGACATAATCATGAAATCGATGATGATCGTGAACTGGACGAGCGCCAGCAGCGCGACGAGAATCGATTGATAGGGCGAAAAGCCGCGGGATAGCTCTTGCCGCTCTTCGATCGGCTGCGTCAGGGCTTGTTCGGTCATGAGTTTCATTCAGGGGCAAGGAGGGTGATGACTCGCGATGCAGCGCCGGCTGCCGATCCGTATTTATTCTCGTTCTGCTTGATTTCGACGGCTTGACAACAAGTTTAATGTCCGTTCGACGACGGCGCGTCGGCTTCACCGCCAATAGCACACTTCAAGCGGTGGACCAGCGCGATGAGCGTCGCGCCAGGCTTGGACACGTCTGGTTGGCGCGAGGTTGCGCGTGGAGACAAGCGGTTATTCGATCCTGCGAGCCGATCCCCAGCTGATTTTTGGCCTGCGAAAGCCCATTTGAATCCACGCTGAGATCAGCCGCAGCATGAACTTGGCGGAGGAACTGGAATAATTTGGCAAGTCATCCGCAAGCTCGACGCCACCTCTTCGTTCATGTGTCATGACTCGCATTTCAAGCGGCGGGGCATCTGCCGGAAAGCGGTTCCGGTAAATCGTAAGCCAATGCCCCCTGGTGAAGTCGAGAAACATTGCCGAATTGCAACACGTGGCAACGACGCGCCGGGTCGGGGTATCAGGCTTGAGTCGGTATTCCCCGAGATACTCCTGCCCCGTCGCGCATTCGACTCGATCCTTTCGATATAGAACGAAGTCTGTCCCCCCATCGGGATTAAGCACGGGCGGCGCGGAGACTAGCTGCTCGAAACGTCGCCCGGCTTCTTGGCAACTCGTGCAATAGCACGTGCCGGTCAAAATCGGCCGGCCGAGGACCGCCAATTCCACCTTGCCGCAGCGGCATTGCGGGAACAATCGGTTGCGCTGTCGCCGTTCGCCGCGATCATCCATTCGTGGGTCCGATCCATGAGATTGTTTTCGCGTCGGTGAAGATGTTCTTTCTCGGTCATCGCTTTGTAAGGACATCAACAAGCACGAACGCCATATCGGAAAGTGGGCCAAAACGCACGCAACACCCTTGCCGCTGGCAGGGCCTTCGCCATCAGTCGCCTCGATAATTTCCAGACAATCGGTGACGGCGGCTAGTCCTGGCCGAAATACTTCTTGAGCATTTCAATGTATGAGCCGAAACGCGATTTTTCCATGACTTCCAGGATCATCATCGAAATGACTATTAGTGAAGTAGCACTCATGACCAACGAGTTGGAGCTCACGAGCGTTGCGACGAAACCGTCGCCCGTCTGCAATATCGCGCCCCTGTGCAATTTCTCGCCGACGATAACGGCAACCGTCACAAGGACGAGCATTACAACCAATGCTCTATAAATCCAAACGGAGCGCTTGAACACCGTCGAATGCTGACGATCCAAAAACGAGGCTGCCCCGTGTCTAAAAACAACGATTTCAGTCCGTTTGGACAGGTCTGGCAGCGGGTGGCCGGTGTAGTGTCGAAAGGTTTCCGAAGCATGGGACAGCCGCGCCCGATCGCCGCGGCTCTCCCCGGACAACCATTGCAGAAATCGAAAGCCGCGCTTCGGCATCGGCAAAATGAAGATCAGGCGATCGAGAGGGACAATTTCGAAAGCCCGCCCCACTTCCCATTGCACGCTCGGGCCCGCGTGATAGATGACGATAACGTAACGGCATCGCGACAAAAGGAAGCCCACCGCATCCTGCCAGTCCTCATGGACGACATAGAAACGATGAGCGCCCGTGTGAGGCAATTCTTCGCCGGGGCGGCCGAGTGCAACGACCGGTGCGACACCTTCGGCTGCTGCGACAATGCGCTCTTCAACGCGGTGCAAGGCTGTCGGCCCGGAGATTTCGCCAGGCGAGACGAGTTCATCGTCCAGAAAGCAACGCAGCAAGAGAATTGGCCGGCGCGGTAGCAATTCCTCCAGTTTCACCGTTGGAAGGCTTCGCCTCAGCTCCCGATCGATCGCCCGGGGAAGCCGCTTCATTGCAATCATCGTCATGGACGTAAAAGCAACGAAAGATATCAGTCCCAACGTCAGCAAAGCCGGCTGGCTCTCAAGGATCCGTTCTTGTCCGATAGCCGAGCACAACAACAACCCGGCCGTTACAGCGATCGCCGTTCCCAGGGCCGCCAGGGCCGGCGACGCATAAACAGCAACTTTCATCCAGCGAACGCGATTGCGCCGCAAAGGTTTTGGAACGATCTCTCGCGCGAGGCGAAACGGAAATACGTCGTCGCTGTCCATTTTTACGCGCCAAAAAAATCGGCCGACAGCGCGTCAGGCTAACGGGCCGTTTTCAATTGAGCAAGCGAGGTGGTTCGCCGTCGCAATAAATTTGTCAGCTCCGCAAGGATCTTCTTTCCGAGGAGCGCCGCCAAGCCGCTCGCGTTTTCCGCTCCGTCCCGATGAACGGACATTCGCGGTTTGCCGACATGTGCTAGAAGTGTCACACCGGAAGTCGGTGCCGGACCATGAGCTCGTCGGCGTGACCAAGGAGTGAGACATGACCAAGCGAATCCTCGCGCTTGTCGTTGCCGCGACTTGCTCCCTCTGCCTAGCGGCCGCATCCGCATCAAACCTCAAGTCATTCGATCCGGTCGCACTCCGAGACACCGTGGAGGCGACAGCCAAAGAGTTCATGCTGCCCGGCGCCATGGTTCTGCTGCGTATGCCGCAGCGAGAATTCGTCCTCGGTTACGGCGCGACGGAACTGGGCGGGGTCACGCCACCGCTAGCCGATACGCATTTCAGGATCGCCTCCAACACCAAAACGATGACCGCCGCCGTAATCACGCTGCTGGCCCAGGAAGAGAAATTGCGTTTCGACGATCCGGTCTCGAAATATGTTCCCGGAGTTCCGAATGGCGACAGCATCACGATCAGCGCGCTCCTTAAGATGCGGAGCGGCCTGTTCAACTATACAAATGCGCCCGAACTCGCCGAAAGCCTTGACCATGACCCGGCCAGGGTCTGGACCACGGAAGAACTGTTGGCGATCGCATTCAAGCGTCCTGCGATCTTCGCTCCGGGAGCGAAATACGACTACTGCAACACCAATTATGCGTTGCTCGGCCTGATCGCCGAGAAGGTTGAGGGCGCGCCGTTGGCCGGAATTTTTCAGGCTCGCCTGTTCGGCCCGCTCGGCATGAAGAATACCTCGCTCCCCGTCAGCACCTCGAACATTATTCCCGCACCCTATGCAAACGGTTATCTGTACGGCACTTCTTCCTACGCCCTGGCGGATGCGCCTTATCCCCCGGATCTCATGGCGGCGGCCAGGGCCGGCACGCTTAAGCCCAACGACGACACCTGGCAAAATCCTTCCTATGCCTTGGCCGCGGGTGGTGTGATCTCCACTGCCAGTGATCTCGGCATCTGGATACGAGCCTTGGTCGGCGGCAAAATTTTTGATTCCGACTATCAGCGCCAATGGCTCGACAGCCCTGAACCGGAGGATCCAGGCAGGCCTCTCGGCCAGAAATACGGGTACGGGATCGTTCAGCTGACGTTTGGGCCGAACAAATTATATTTTCACGGCGGCGAGATGCCGGGCTACAACTCTTTCATGGGCTACGATCCGGTCAACGACGTAACGCTGGTCGTCTGGACCAACCTGACCGTGTCACTCGATGGAAAGCCGCCGGCCAACTCCATCATGCAGAAAGTGCTCGACCGGGTTTACGCAGTGTCGCTGCTTCAAAAAAGCCAGTGAGACCTGATGCCTGACAGGATCCGGTGAGGACTGAAATGTGAAGTTCCCAGAATGCGCAACGGATTTCCTTTTCTGCGGCTCCAAGATGCATCGCGCGGTTACAACCCCGGCGGCACCGCGACATCAACAGAGATTTACATGCCCTCCGACACGAACGCGCGCCAGCCACCGAAGGCGGAGATGTCGCGGGCTTGGCCGATATCGGCGGCTTCGACAATAAAGCCCTTTACGCCGCGGCCGTCGGCAAGGCGGACCGTGCCGATCGACAGCGGCGGCGGGACGGCAGCGATAAATTTTCCAAACGCCGCTGCCTTTAGCATCCAGACTTCCAAAGCGATCGATGATCCTGTTCCGGCGGTCACCCGCAGCATGCCGGGTTTCGCAGGCGTCGTGTCCAGTGCATAGAGCTTGTAATCCGGGGCGGTCGAGGCGGACTCGATCAACCGTCCGCCCAGCGCCGCCAATTCGCCGTTGAGCGCCATGCCCGACAGATGTGCGCCGACCACGGCGATTGCGATCTCGTCGTCAGCTTCGTTCGCGGGCGGGGTCGCAAGCGGCGGCTGCGGTACCGACTTTGCGCCGAGCGCCAAGCCGGTATCGGCGTGGAAGAGGCGGCCGATGCTCGCGAGCCGCGCGTCCTGACCGGCCGGCGCCAGCAATGTGATGCCGAACGGAATATCGTCGGCGCGAATCGCCGACGGCAATGCGAGACCGCAGAGATCGAGCAGATTGACGAAGTTGGTGTAGGTGCCGAGCCGGCTGTTGAGCTCGATCGGGTTCGCCAGCACCTGCGCCGTGCTGTAGGCTGTCGGCGCGGTCGGCAACACCACGGCATCGAGACCTGTGAAGGTTCGCTTGCTGATCCCGCGCAATGCCTGCAGCCGGTAGAGCGCGGCGAAGGTGTCGGCCGCGCTGAGCCGCGCCCCGGGTAGCGTGATCTCCCGCGTCACCGGATGGATCGCTTCCGGCGAGGAGGCCAGAAGATCGCGGATCACCAGATAGCGCTCCGCGATCCATGGCCCCTCATAGAGCAACCGCGCGGTTTCGTAGAACGGTTCGAGGTCGAATTCCACTGGCGTGGCGCCGAGCACGGTCCAGCGCTCGATGGCGTCGCCATAAGCGGCTTCCGAAGCCTTGTCGCCGAAGAAGATCAACTGGCCTTTGCGCGGCACGCCCAGCCTGAGTTGACCTGGAAACCCCGTCATCGGCGCCAGCGGCAGGTCACGCGAATAGGGATCGGCGGCGTCGGGCCCGGCAATGGCGGCCAAAGCCGTCATCGCGTCGTCTGTGGTGAGCGAGAAGATCGATACGCAGTCCAATGTCCGGCATGCCGGCACCACGCCTGACGTCGAGATCAATCCAAGGCTCGGCTTCAGCCCGACGATGTTGTTGAGCATCGCCGGCACCCGGCCGGAGCCAGCAGTATCCGTGCCCAGTGCGAGCGGCACCAGTCCGGCTGATACGGCCACAGCAGAGCCCGAGCTTGATCCGCCCGGAATCAAATCGCCGCGCATCGGGTTATTGGGAATGCCGTAAGGAGAACGCACACCGACGAGGCCGGTCGCGAACTGATCGAGGTTGGTCTTGCCGATCACGATCGCACCCGCTGCGCGCAGCCGGGCCACGGCGGTCGCGTCACGCGCGGGCGAGTAGGCGTAGGCCGGGCAGGCGGCGGTGGTCGGCAATCCGGCGACGTCGATGTTGTCCTTGATCGCGACGGGGACGCCGTACAGCGGCAGCTGCGCCGGGTCTTTCGCGCGCAACGCTTTGGTCTCCGCAATGGCGTCCGCTTCGTCGCGCAAGCTGATAAAAATGGCGGGATCGTTATGGTCGCGGATCCGCGCAAAGCTGCGCGCGACGGTTTCCGCGGGCGTGACAGTCCCGGCCCGGTGCGCGGTGACGATTGCGGCAACGGTCTCAGTCACTTGCGGACCCGCTCGGAAAGCATCGGAAGTTCGCAAAGCGGCTGAATTCTATCGGGCAGGCGCGGCAAGATGGGTCTCCGGTTGCGAAGAGGGAGGGGCTGGGCGTCGAATTCAACCGACGTGTAAAATCGGACCGCCGATGATGTAGGGTAAGGGCGGTGGTCGGTCCGCGCGCATCATCGGCTTCCGGCTGCAACAGGGGTTGAAGGCGCCCCTGCCATCGCTTCGAGAACCGCGCGCGAATCACTGACCCAGCCGAAGATGCCGCCCTGGGCCTTGATCATCTTCAGGCCGAATTCGTGGAATTCAGGAAAGTAAGATGCGCAGCAATCAGCCAGTACCACGCATTGGTAGCCGCGGTCGTTGGCCTCGCGCACGCTGGTGTTGACGCAGACCTCGGTAGTGACGCCGCAGACCAGCAAATTCTCGACGCCGTATTTTTGCAGCAGCTCGTCGAGCCCGGTCGCGTAGAACGCGCCCTTGCCGGGCTTGTCGACGACGATCTCGTCGTCGAGCGGGTAAAGCGCAGGCACGATGTCGTGGCCGGCTTCGCCTCGGATCAGGATGCGTCCCATCGGCCCTGGGTCGCCGATGCGGTGACTCGGCGCGCCGCGGGAAATCTTGGCCGGCGGCGCGTCGGACAGATCGGGCAGATGCCCCTCGCGGGTGTGGATCACAAGGAGTCCGGCATCGCGCGCGGCACGCAGCATGTCGGCGCAGGGTTGCACCGCGCGTGCGAGCTGCGAGACGTCGTTGCCGAGCGTTTCGCCGAACCCGCCGGGCTCGAGAAAGTCACGCTGCATGTCGATGATTATCAGCGCCGTCTTCGACCAGTCGAGGTCAATGGGAGTTGGCTCCGCAGGCACCGGACTGCTCGCTGGATACCGTGCATTTGCCATTGCCTGCGTTTCCTTCACCATCGACCTCGCAGTCCTATGCAAAGCAAGGCATATGCCATTGTGTACAACGCTTCGGCAAGGGTGTCGAACGCATGATTTATGATTAGAATCAGTATGTTGGTGGCGCGCCCTCGGGCTACCTACCGGCCGATAACCGAGCCTCGCGGCGAGTTCTGCCCAACAATTGGGCTGAGCTTCATAAATGGATAGCGATTGAGCGTCTATCCGAACGGGAGCCGACGTACAGGACGGGACCTCCGTCGCGGTCGCAAGGAGCGATCAGGCCCGACATGACGTCGATACCTCACGGCGCCATACGCCGGATAGCGAGGGAAGTCCCCGCGGCGCCCGCACAACAACGTCATCGGTGATTGTCGTTGCCGCGTTCGCCGTTGCTTATCGGCATAGCAGAAAATCCAACGCGCCGATTCTCTGTCAACGTTCGATTCGCGCGCGGATACAATTCTCGATTTGCATTCGCCATTGCGCTCGCACTCAACGCGAGAACATCCGGCAGCGCTGACATCGCAAGCATGCGCAACACCCGCGTGACGTCGCGAACTAATAACGGTGGCGTTACTAACGCGCGGCAATCAAACACAAGTTCGTCAACAGCGACGTGATCCATACCGCAATCAGCGTCAGATCACGGCGGATTCGCCTCATTAATTCGCGCAATGCGCACAAATCCCGCAGCGTGATGTTCGAGCCCGCGCTGTCGACGACAAGGTGGAATCCGAAATTGCCTTTAACTGCAGGCTCCATCTGAATTCTTAGTTCGAGCGCGAGCGTCAAATGCGAAATTTATTCGCTGGCATGTGGCTTGCAACACGGCGCGAGTAAACGCGACAGCCGTTTCGCAAAGTCGGATGTTCATTGACCGGCGCCGGCTGCGATCAATTGGAAAACCTACATGAAGCAACTATCGGAACTACCACGCTCGCTCGCCGCTTCGGCATTGGTCGCATCGTTCGCGCTCGCAATCGTAAATCCGGGAATCGCCTTAGCGGCCGACCTCCCGAATCCGGATGTCCCTTATGTCAAAGCGCCGCCGCCATCGTCGCCGGCGTCGGACATCCATGGCTTTTTCGACATGACGTTCGCAAACGACTATTCCACACCGCGCGGGGTGCTGGTTACCAACACGGGCCTCACGGCGCAGGCGCTGGCCGGCTTGTCATTCGATCTCTACAAGAATGCGAACAGCGCGATAAACGGTGTCTCGGTCTACGGCGGCATCTGGAATGACATGTGGTCCGAACAGCATGACCCCAAATTCGGCGCCTGGAACGAGTTCGACTGGTTCGCCGGTGTCAAGGTGGCATTCTTGCGGGATTGGTCGGCAAGCGTCGAATACGTCGAGTTCCTGAGTCCGCCAGGCAACTTCCTCACCGAACGCAATCTTAATATAACGGTGGCCTACGACGATACGTCATGGGGCCTGCCGGTCGCATTCAAACCCTACATCAAGTTCTGGTACGAGATGGACGGTTCGCCCGAAACCATCGTCGGCGTTAACGGCGGCAGCGGCCAGTCTTACTATTTCCAGTTCGGCATGGAGCCCACGCTGGACTTGAAGAAATACGGTATCGGCGTCGTGTTGACCGCACCGACATGGGTTAGCGTGGGTCCGTCGGGATACTGGAATCGCGGCGTCACGGGCTGCGGTCTGGCGACCACGGCATGCGCGCTGAGCAACGCGGGCGTGTTCTCGACCGGCCTGACCGCTACAGCGCCGCTGACATGGATTCCGAAGAGCTACGGCAACTGGTACGTCAAGGGCGGCTTCCAGTACTACAACCTGCTGAACGACAGCCTGAGGCTGGCGCAGACCTTCCTCGGGACCGCCACCAGCTATGCAGACGCGCACAAGGATTATGCGGTCGGCTTCGTCGGGTTTGGATTCACGTTCTAAGCAAGCCCGCCACGGAAACGAGATGCGCCGCGATCGACGCGGCGCATCTCTTTAGACAAAGCGGATTTCACCGCACGACTTTGCTGCTGCCCTGGGTGATCAGGCGCGCGCCGCGTTGATCGCGGGCGTGGATCCATAGCCAGCTCAACGCCACGCTCAGCCGGTTGCGCAGGCCGATCAAGAAGTAGATGTGGGCGATGCCCCATATCCACCAGGCGACGGCGCCACGCAACTTGATACGGCCGAAATCAACGACCGCCAGCCGCTTGCCGATTTGAGCAAGGCTGCCGGCATGTTTGTAACGGAATGGTCCCATCGTGGCGCCGCGCAGCCGAGCCTTGATCGTTGCCGCGACATAGCGACCCTGTTGCTTGGCGGCTGGCGCAATTCCTGGCACCGGTTTGCCCTCTGCGTCCGCGCAAACCACGGTATCGCCGACCGCGAAAATATCGGGATGGCCGGGAACGGTAAGGTCAGGCAGAACTTCCAGACGTCCGGCGCGATCGGCCGGAGCGCCGAGCCATTCGGCTGCGGGCGAGGCGCGCACGCCGGCAGCCCAGATGATGGTCTTGGCATCAAGCTTGTTGCCGCCATACACGACGCCGTCTGCGGTGCATTCGGTGACGGCTTGCCCCAGCACCACTTCGACCCCGATTTTTTCCAGCGAACGTTGCGCATAGGCCGACAGATCGTCTGCGAAACCCGCCAATACGCGCGGGCCGGCCTCGATCAGCACGACGCGGGTCTTATGGGTATCAATATTACGGAAGTCAGGCGCCAACGTATCCTGCGCGAGATCGGCGATAGTGCCCGCGAGCTCGACACCTGTGGGGCCGGCGCCGACAACAACGAAAGTCAGCAATGCGGCGCGCCGTTCCGGATCGGTCTCGCGCTCGGCACGTTCAAAAGCGACCAGGATCCGCCGTCGCAGTGTGGTGGCGTCTTCAAGCGTCTTCAGGCCGGGCGCGAACGGCTCCCATTCGTCATGGCCGAAGTAGGCGTGGCGCGCGCCGGTGGCGAGAATGAGCGTATCGTACGGCAACTCGTCGCCATCATCGAGCAGTACGCGCTTTTCCTTTGCGTCGACGCCGGTGACCGTGGCGAACAGTGTCGTGACCTCCGGGCGCCCGCGCAACAAATAGCGGATCGGCCAGGCGATCTCCGAAGTTGCAAGTGAAGCGGTCGCGACTTGATACAGGAGCGGCTGGAACAGATGATGATTGCGCCGGTCGACCAGCGTAATGCTGACCGGAGCGCCCGCGAGCCCGAAGGTCGCTTCCAGTCCGCCGAAGCCGGCTCCGACGATCACTACGCGATGGGTTTGGGCCTGTCGCGTCTGCGCAGTCGTCATGTAGCGGACCTCAAGATTCGGAAATCTCCATCACCTTAACCGATGTAGGCATTGCGGCGCGTCGGTCCAAGGCCGGTCGACGCATCGACCGATAACGAGCGTGAACTGTCCCGTAACATCGTCGCGATCTGCGATTTCCGCAGCTCGCGCCTGAGCGATTGGCGAGCCCGGGTTTGTATTAAACGCGTGGCGCCCAAAGCGTGCGGCAAATTAGCAAAACCAGAACTATAATTCTTGCCAGTGCCGCCTGAGCCGAACTATGGTGCATCGCTGCTGATATGCGCCGAAGGTTCTACTAAGGAGCCTCGGGTTCGCCCTTGCCGTGCGCCGGAGATTTCGCGCACAAAAAGGCGCTGCGTATAAGCCGCACACAGGTTGTGTGTGGACGACATATAAACGGACAAGCCCGAATACGGGCGCGAGCTGCAGGTTAATCGTGAGGAGGGAACGGAATATGAAATCGGGTTTGTGGCTCGCGGCCGCGACGGCTCTCGCGCTGGCAAGTCCCGCCAAAGCGGGAGATACCATCAAGATCGGCTTTGTCTCGACGTTCAGCGGTCCGACCGCCGTGATCGGTAACGACATGCGCAATTCGTTCGAGCTTGCGCTCGATCACATGGGCCGCAAGATGGCCGGCAAGCCGGTCGAGGTGATCTACGAAGACGATCAGCAGAAGCCCGATATCGGCAAACAGAAAACCGAGAAGCTTGTGCAGTCCGACAAGGTGGACTTCATCGCCGGTTATATCTGGTCGAACGTGCTGCTGGCATCGCTCAAGACCGCGGTCGATTCTCAAACCTTCCTCGTCAGCGCCAATGCCGGGCCGTCGCAGATCGCCGGCGAGCTTTGCTCGCCCTACGTGTTCTCGACCTCCTGGCAAAACGACCAGACGCCGGCCGCCATGGGACTCTACATGAACCAGAAGGGCGTGAAGTCGGTGTTTCTGATCGGTCCGAACTACGCCGCCGGCAAGGACATGCTGGCCGGCGTGAAGAGCACGTTCAAGGGCCAAGTGGTTGGTGAAGAATACACGGTGTGGCCGAGCCAACTCGACTTTTCGGCAGAACTCTCCAAGGCAAAGGCGTCGAATGCCGAGTCGATTTTCGTGTTCTATCCGGGTGCCGCCGGCGTACAGTTCCTCAATCAATATGCGCAGGCGGGGATCAAGCAACAGATCCCGCTCTACACCGCCTTCACCATCGACGAACTGTCGCTGCCGCTGCAGAAAGACAACGCGCTCGGCGTGCCCGGCGCGCAGGAATGGGTCAACGATCTGCCCAACGACGAGAACAAGCGTTTCGTCGCCGACTATCGCAAGAAGTATCCTGGACTGCGTCCGACCTATTACGGTGCGCAAGCCTATGATGCCGCGCAGCTGATCAACAGCGCCGTGATCGCGGCGAATGGCGACACCACCAAGAAAGACGCGATGAAGGCGGAGATGGAGAAGGCCAACTTCAAGTCGCTGCGCGGTCCGTTCAAGTTCGGCAACAACCATATTCCGATCCAGAATTTCTATTTGCAGGACGTCGTGAAGGACGCCGACGGCGCGCTTTCGCTGAAAACCGTCGCTACCATCGTCAAGAACGATCAGGATCGCTTCCACGAAAAATGCGCGATGAAGTGAATGCCGATTTCGCTTGATACGGCGGCGGCGCCAGGGCGCTGCCGCCGTTTCGTTTCAAACCGAAGCTATTTCCAGCACGATGCCAAGGCCCCATGCTGCTCGTCGTCGAACAACTCCTGAACGGATTGCAATTCGGACTGCTGTTGTTTCTGCTCGCGGCAGGATTGACGCTGGTGTTCGGCATCATGGATCTGGTCAATCTGGCGCATGGCTCGCTCTACATGATGGGCGCCTATTTCGCCGCGACCTTCGTGGCCTGGAGCGGAAATTTCCTGGTCGGCGTGATCCTTGCGCTCGGCGCGACGCTGTTGCTCGGCATCGTGCTGGAATTCGTCGCGCTGCGGCACCTTTACGGCCGCGATCATCTTGATCATGTGCTCGCGACGTTTGGCTTGATCTTGTTCTTCAACGATGCGGTGCGATTGATCTGGGGGCCCGCGGGGCTTGCGCTGCCGCTGCCGGGCTGGCTGACGGTGCCGGTCCAGATCATGCCCGGCGTGTTTTATCCGGCGTACCGGCTTGCGATCATTGTGGTCGCACTTGCCGTTGCGTTATTGCTCTACCTGATCGTGATGCGAACCCGCATCGGCATGCTGATCCGCGCCGGCGCGTCGAACCGGGAAATGATCGGGGCGCTCGGCATCAACATCAAGCTGCTCTACACCCTGGTGTTCGGGCTCGGCGCGGCATTGGCGGGTCTCGCCGGGCTGATGCAGGCGCCGATCCTCACCGTTCAGATCGGCATGGGCGAGAATATTCTCATCCTTGCCTTTGTCATCATCGTGATCGGTGGCATCGGCTCGATTCGCGGCGCGTTCCTGGCGGCGATCTTTGTTGGGGTGATCGATACGCTCGGCCGCGCCTTCCTGCCCGACCTGCTGCGTAAAGTCCTCAGTTCGGCCGCGGCGTCGACTGCCGCACCCGCGCTGTCCTCGATGCTGATCTATCTCTTGATGGCGATTGTGCTGGTGCTGCGGCCTGAGGGGCTGTTTCCGGCGAGCAAGCGGTGACCGCTTCGTTCAACGCCCGCAACGCGTTCGCAGCGCTGGTCGTTGCAGGCCTGCTGCTGCTGCCGCTCTATTCCCAGCTCAGCGGCAACGTGTTCGTGCTGACGTTGTTCACCCGCGTCGTCATCCTCGCGCTGGCGGCGGTGAGCCTCAATTTGATGATGGGCTATGGCGGGATGATGAGCTTCGGCCATGCTGCCTACCTCGGCATCGGCGGATATGCGATCGGCATTCTGGCCTTCGAAGGCATCGGCTCCGGCTTTATCCAGTGGCCGGTGGCGCTTGCGGCCTCGGCGCTGTTTGCGCTGGTGATCGGCGCGTTGAGCTTACGCACCCGCGGCGTCTATTTCATCATGATTACGCTCGCTTTCGCGCAGATGGCGTATTACATCGCCTCGGGATTGGCGCGCTATGGCGGCGACGACGGGCTGACGATCTACAAGCGCAGCGATTTCGGCGGCCTCATCAACCTCTCGAGCCGCATACAGTTCTATTATCTCTGCCTCGCCTGCCTGCTCGGCGGCATCTACCTGGTCTGGCGTATTGTCAATTCGCGTTTCGGCCTGGTGGTTCAAGGCCTGCATGCCAACGAAGCACGGATGCAGGCGATCGGATTTCCGGCGACCCGGTACAAGTTGGTTTGCTTCGTGATCGCAGGGACGATGTGCGGCCTGGCGGGCGCGCTGCTGGCGAACAACACCGACTTCGTCAGCCCGGCCGTGATGTACTGGACCCGCTCCGGCGATCTGATGGTCATGGTCATCCTCGGCGGCATGGGCACCTTGTTCGGGCCGGTGATCGGTGCGATCGCCTATCTCGTGCTTGAAGAGCTGTTGTCGCAGCTCACGGAATACTGGGCGCTCATCATCGGGCCGCTGCTGCTGCTGATTGTATTGTTCGGCCGCGGCGGCATCATGGGACTGTTCGAGAGGCATCACCGTGGCTGATCCGTTGCTTCGCGTCGAAAATCTGGTCCGGCGGTTTGGTGGCATCCTCGCCACCGACAATCTTTCGCTCGACGTCGCCAAGGGCGAGTTGCACGCCATCATTGGCCCGAACGGCGCCGGCAAGACCACGCTGATCAGTCAACTGACCGGACAACTGGCGTCGGATTCCGGCGCCATTCATTTTGCTGGACGGAACGTCACGCGCCTGCCGGCCTACCGGCGCAGCAGGCTGGGTTTGGCGCGTTCATTCCAGGTGACGTCCCTGCTGTCGGGCTTCACCGCAGCGGACAACGTTGCGCTGGCGGCGCAGGCCCATGACGGCCACTCCTTTCATTTCTGGGGCAATGCCCGCAAGGAAAGCCATCTGCGCGAGGCGGCCCATGCCGCGTTGACGAGGGTCGGTCTCGCGCATCGTGCGGACGTCGCGGTGTCGGAACTGAGCCACGGCGAGCAACGTGAGCTTGAGCTTGCAGTCGCGCTGGCCACCAAGCCGCAATTGCTGCTGCTGGATGAGCCGATGGCCGGGCTTGGCGTGTCGGAATCCGCGCGTATGGTGGAACTGCTGAAGACTCTGCGTCGGGAATGCACCGTGGTGCTGGTCGAACATGACATGGATGCGGTGTTCGCGCTCGCCGACCGCATTACCGTTCTGGTTTACGGCCGCGTCATCGCCTGCGGCGAACCGGCCGCGATCCGCAGCAATGACGAGGTCAAACGCGCCTATCTTGGCGAGCAGCATGCGGTGACACGGCATGCCTGACCCGAGCATGGCTTACTCGATACCGTCCGATGCGGCGCCGCTGCTCGAAGTCGAGGGCATCGAAACCTGCTATGGCCTCAGCCAAGTGTTGTTCGGTCTGTCGCTATCGGTCCGGACCGGCGAGATGGTCGCCCTGATGGGCCGCAACGGCATGGGGAAAACCACCACGATCCGCTCCATCATGGGACTGACGCCGGTACGCGCGGGCGCAGTCCGGTTCGGTGGGCGTGACGTCGGCAGGCTTCCTTCCTTCCGGATCGCTCAACTGGGCATCGGGCTCGTTCCCGAGGGGCGTCAGATATTCCCCAACTTGACGGTGCGCGAAAATCTCGTTGCGGCTTCCGGCAATCGTCTCGGCAGCGCCGATCCCTGGACGATTGAAAGGATTCATGCCCTGTTTCCGCGATTGGCCGAGCGCGGCGCCAATATGGGCGGCGCGCTTTCAGGCGGCGAGCAGCAGATGCTGGCGATCGGCCGTGCGCTGATGACCAATCCGCGATTGTTGATTTTGGACGAAGCCACCGAAGGCCTTGCGCCCTTGATCCGCGACGACATCTGGAACTGCCTCTCAATGCTTAAGGCGAGAGGCCAGTCGGTGCTGGTGATCGACAAGAACGTCGGCAACCTCACCCGCATTGCCGACCGGCATTATATCATCGAGCGCGGACGCACAGTGTGGAGCGGGACGTCGGAGCAACTGATCGCCGAGCCGGAGTTGCAGCATCGGTATCTCGGGATTTGAGAGAGGCGCGTGGAATTCGAAGGCTCAACGCACCGCCTTGCGTTCGGCTTCGACGGCGGCCCGCACGGGCGGCAAACGCCGTTGCACTGTTCCCACACGAACTCGGCCGCTAAGTCTTAGTAACCGTGGCGGTAGATGTTTCCCCACACCGGCGTGTCGAAACAGGCAATGGACGAAGCGGTCGCGGGAAAAGACTGCGCATCCTGGATCGCAAGAAGTCCGGGGCTCACGATTAGCATCGGATGCCTGAGTGAATCAGATTTTAACGATTCGCGTCTAACGTGCATCAGCCCACGAACGACATGCACCGTGCCTCCGGCGCGTAACGCTCCAAGACAGGATGGCGATGCCAAAACTGCTTAACTTGTTCTCTAACCGTTCGATCGCCGCCAAGCTCGCCGCCATGACGATCGTCGGCGCGGTGTGCATGGCGTTGGTCGCCGCCACGGTTCTCGTGGTCGCCCGAAGCCAGCTGGTAACCGAGCGGATCGAAAAAGCCCATGCGATCGTCGACGCCGTATGGCAGATGGCGGACAGTTTCCAACACGCGGCCGCCACGGGCCAGATGACGGACCAGGAAGCCAAGGCGCGATTCCTGGCGGCCGCCGGCGCCATCTGGTTTGAAGGGCATACGAACTACGTCTTCATTTACGACACCGAGACCGGCGTCTGCATCCTGAACTCCGGCGTTCCGACACTGGTCGGCAAGGACATGCGCCAGGTCAAGGACGCCAACGGTCTGCCTTTCGGCACCATGATGATTGACATCGCGCGCGAAGGGCGAGGGGACAGCATTCGCTATACTTTCCTGCGCAGCAGCACGGATCCGACACCGCTCGACAAGGTCGCCTTTGCCCGCGGGTTCACGCCCTGGCATCTGATGATCGGAACGGCCGAATACATGTCGGATGTCGATGCATCGTTCTGGTCCATGGTGCGCACCGCCTCGGCCGTGATCGGCGCGCTGATGTTGCTGTCGATCGCGATCGCATGGGCGATCACGCGCAGCGTGGTCAAGCCGCTGTCCAATCTCAGGGAGCGCATGGCCTCGCTCAGCACCGGGGAAATCGATTCGCCTGTCGCCAATACCGATCGTACCGATGAAATAGGCGAGATGGCGCGCACCGTCGCGGTGTTCAGGGACGCCATGATCGAAACCAGCCGGCTACGCGACCAGCAGGCTGCAGCAGAACGGAAGCAAGCGCAGCAACGCAACACCGATATGAATCGTCTCGCCGACCAGTTCGAGAGCGAAGTGGGCGAGATCATTTCCCTGGTTTCGACCGCGGCAAGCCAGCTGGAGTCCTCCGCTACCACCTTGAGCCAGACCGCGGATACCGTTGAAAAGGTCAGCCAGCGCGCGGCGAACGCGTCGGGCGATGCCTCGGCAAGCGTTCACTCAGTCGCTGCGGCCAGCGAGGAACTAGCCTCCTCGGTGGTCGAGATCAGCCGCCAGGTCGACGCCTCGGCACGCATCGCCGGCGAGGCCGTCGAACAGGCGCAAAAGACCGATGCGCGGATCAGCCAATTGTCGCAGGCCGCTGCCCGGATCGGCGACGTCGTCGATCTCATCAAGACTATTGCCGGGCAGACCAACCTGCTCGCGCTCAACGCGACCATCGAGGCCGCGCGCGCCGGCGAGGCCGGAAGTGAAGACGCTCGCCGAGCAGACCGCCAAGGCCACCGGCGAGATCAGCCAACAGATTGCGGATATCCAGTCGGCAACCGCGGACTCGGTGGTTGCGATCAAGGAAATCGGCGCCACCATCGGCCGGATTTCGGAAATCTCCTCCGCGATCGCATCGGCGGTCGAGGAACAGGGCGCAGCGACCCAGGAAATCTCCCGCAACGTGCAGCGAGCCGCGGAGGGCACGTCGCAGGGCGCCTCCAATATCGCGGATGTTCAGCGCGGAGTATCGGAGACCGGGGCTGCATCGTCGCAGGTGCTCTCGGCCGCTCAGTCGCTCTCGAACGAGAGCAATCGACTGAAGCGTGAGGTCGGGAAGTTCATGAGCTCCGTTCGCGTCGCCTGAAGCACCAGGCGAAGTGATCGCGTGTTTTTTTGTTTGCGTTCAGCGCTTGAGCGCGGCCGCAAGTGTTTCAAAAGTAGCGACGATCTTCGGCGTTACGATGTAGTGAAGGGTGCCCGCGACCGTTAGACCCGTACCGATTGCGACGATGATGTATTGCGCGGTGAAGACCCCGAGCAGCAGACCGGGCAAACGTTGCAACCAGCGGGGCGGCCGCTTGCGGGTTGTGGCGACGAGCAAGTCCGCAGCCGCAAGGTCTTCTCTTCCAACAACGTTTTCGCTTTCAACAATGCTCATCGGATGAACTCATATTCGAACGCCTGATTGTCGCCGCGGTGATATTCGCGCGGCAAACGATCGGCGTTTAACGCGAGCGGGCGCCTGCAACCGAAACCAGCACCGGCGCGGTCCGACATGGTCTCCCGTACCGGTTCACACTTTGGTAACACTATTAAAGGGTGAACGGGGGTGGTCGCTCGCAGGGACCTGTCGCGGTGGTTAACGGTGGAAGCGGATTTCATTATACGTGTCCGGACCGGAGGTTGGTGCGCGCGCCGCCGCGTCTCGCCCGTTGCGGCATTCCGGTCCGTTCAGCTGCGCGCGAAAGTGTGCGACTCCGTCTCCAGCACCGGTGCGACGGTGTCGATCAAGCGCGACGCGGCGTCGTCGATCGTCAATCCGGCGGTATCGACCACGGCGGCGGCGCGGGCATAGAGCGGCTCGCGGCTGAGCAGAATGGTGCGTAGCTCCGCCATCGCCGAGCGATCGTCCGCCATCGGCCGCAGGTCGCCCTGCCGGCGCACCCGCGCCATGTGTTCTTCCGGCTTGGCCTTTAGCCAGATCGTGTAGAACGACGACAAAACCAGGTCGAAAGTCAGCGGCTCGGAGACGATGCCGCCGCCGGTCGCCAGCACGATCCGCTCCCGGCGCGCCAATAATTGCCCGAGCGCCGTCTGCTCCATGCGACGGAATCCTTCTTGGCCGTAAAGCGCGATGATCTCAGCGACTGACAGGCCGTTCTGCTGCTCGATCTCCTTGTTCAGCTCCACGAAGCTCCAGCCGATCTTCTTCGCCAGTATCTTGCCGAGCGTGGATTTACCGGCGCCGCGCAGCCCGATCAGGGCGATACCGGCAAAAGCGGCCTGGCGCCGCGTTGACGCGTCGTCGCCGACGCCGGCGAGAACGTCCTTGGCCTTGGCGATCTGCCCGGGTGTCGCCTTTCGAACGAGATCGCGGATTACCGGCCAGTCCGGAGCAGGTTCGCCGGTCGGAATCAGGTCCTCAAGATGGGCGCCCATCGCTTGCGACACCCGTCGCAGCAGTACGATCGAGACGTTGCCCTTGCCGCCTTCAAGCTGGGCGATGTAGCGTTCGGAAATACCGGAGACCTTGGCGAGCACTTTTCGAGACATCCCGCGCAGCGCCCGCATGGTGCGAACACGCTGGCCGAGTTGCTCGAGGAAACCGGTTTCGGAATCGCGATGTTCGGTCATGGTCTCGGTTTGGCCGCGAGCAGTCTCCATCGCGTCCTCGAACGTAATGGCTACCGGTTCGCGTAATAGAAGCGTCAAAGCAAACGAGCGTTCCGGTCGCAGGAACGGGGTTGTTGGAAACATAATGCCGACGAGGATTGACAGCAAGCCAACCCAATGGCTTTCTATGCATTATAATTCAAAAAGTAGGGGAGAAAACGTCGTGACACGCCTGGGCGTTGGGAGCGCAGCATGAGCGGCACATCGGGTGATTACAACGCGGTGACGTGGCTGCTGGACCGCAACGTCGAACAAGGGCGCGGCGGCAAGCTCGCCTTCACCGACACCGTGCGCGAGCTGACTTACGACGATCTGCAGAAACAGAGTTGCCGCCTCGCCAACATGCTGCGCCAGCTCGGCGTCCGCCGCGAAGAGCGTGTGGCAATGGTGATGCTCGACACGGTTGATTTTCCGATCGTGTTCCTCGGTGCGATCCGCGCGGGCGTCGTGCCGGTGCCGCTCAACACACTGCTGACATCGGAGCAGTACGCCTATGTGCTGGCGGATTGCCGCGCCCGGGTGCTCTTCATCTCCGAGCCGCTGCTTCCTGTTGTCAAGGATATGCTCGGCCGGATGCCGGATCTCGAGCACGTCATCGTCGCAGGTCAGAATGGGCACGGCTATCAGCGATTGAGCGATGCCATCGCGCGCGAAAGCAACTCCTTTGCAACGGCGGCGACCCATGCCGATGAGCCGGCGTTCTGGCTTTATTCGTCGGGTTCGACCGGGATGCCCAAGGGCGTGCGGCATCTGCATGCGAGTCTGGCGGCGACTGCGGAAACCTATGCGCAACAAGTGCTGGGCATTCGCGAGGATGACGTCGGGCTTTCCGCAGCGAAGTTGTTTTTCGCCTATGGTCTCGGCAACGCGTTGACGTTTCCGATGTCGGTCGGAGCCTCCACTGTCCTGAACAGCGAGCGGCCGACGCCGGCGGTGATGTTCGCGCTGATGCGTAAATACAATCCGAGCATTTTCTTCGGCGTGCCGACGCTGTTTTCAGCGATGCTGAACGACGAGAGCCTGAAGCAGGAGCGCGGCGGTATGCGCTTGCGCATCTGCACCTCTGCCGGCGAGGCGTTGCCGGAATCGGTCGGCGACAGCTGGAAGGCGCGCTTCGGCGTCGACATTCTCGATGGGGTCGGTTCGACGGAGTTGCTGCACATCTTTCTTTCCAACGCGCCCGGCGACATCAAATACGGCTGCTCCGGCCGCCCGGTGCCGGGTTACAAAGTGCGGCTGGTCAACGAATCCGGTACCGACGTGCCCGACGGCGAGATCGGAGAGTTGTTGGTCGATGCGCCCTCGGCCGGCGAAGGCTATTGGAACCAGCGCAGCAAGAGCCGCCAGACCTTCGAAGGGCACTGGACCCGCACCGGCGACAAATACGTCCGCGACGCCGAAGGCCGTTACACGTTCTGCGGCCGCAGCGACGACATGTTCAAGGTGTCGGGAATCTGGGTGTCGCCGTTCGAGGTCGAAAGCGCGTTGATCACCCATCCAGCGGTGCTGGAGGCCGCCGTCGTCCCCGAGGCCGATCCGGAGGGCTTGCAGAAGCCGAAGGCGTTCGTGGTGCTGAGGGCGGATGCCGATACTGACGGGTTGCATGAAGCGCTCAAGGAGCACGTCAAGCAGAAGATCGGTCCCTGGAAATATCCGCGCTGGATCGAGGTCGTCGCCAACCTGCCGAAAACCGCTACCGGAAAGATTCAGCGGTTCAAGCTGCGGGATGGGGACATTGCAAAATCATGATTCGTTAGCCGACTGGAATTGAAATGGCAGCCGCGATGGACAGTCTGCTCGCTTCGCTCTTGCGGGGGAGAGCTGATGAGGGGGGTAACACCAGCCGCTGTGTTCGTAGCTCACCACTCTGCCTCACCACGAGAGCGAGCCCCGCTCGCCTCGCACCTCACAAGGGGGCAGCGAGCAGTCTTTCCATGTCACAATGGAAGCGCACGCCATGACTGCGCTGGCTCCCACCGGTTTCCTTCGTATCGGCGCTGCCGAGTTGGAATTTCGCATGATTGGTCCTGCGCCCGATGATGCGCCGACCATTGTCATGCTGCATGAAGGCCTGGGATCGGCCGGGCTCTGGGGCGATTTTCCCGACAAGCTTCAGGCCGCTACTGGAGCCGGAATATTTATCTATTCGCGCGCGGGCTATGGCGCCTCGACTTCGGTAGATTTGCCGCGGCCGCTCGACTACATGCACATCGAAGCGCTGAAAACATTGCCCGAACTGCTGGACCGGATCGGCTTCCGGCGCGGCATGCTGCTCGGCCATTCCGACGGCGCGTCGATCGCGGCGATCTATGCCGGCGCTCATCAGGATCATCGGGTCCAGGGGATCGCGATGATGGCCCCGCATTTCATCGTGGAAGATGTTTCGGTAACGTCGATCGCCGAAATCAAGACGGCCTACGAGACGACGGGCCTCAAGGCAAAACTGGCGCGCTGGCATCGCGATGTCGACAACGCGTTCTACGGCTGGAACGCGGCCTGGCTGGACCCACGTTTCCGTAGCTGGGATATTTCGGAGTATCTTGCCTACATCCGGGTGCCGGTTGCGATCCTGCAGGGCTCGGCCGATCAGTACGGCACGATGCGCCAGATCGAAATCGCTCAGGAGGAATGCTACTGCCCGGTTAACGTGACCATGGTAACCGGCGCCGGACATTCGCCTCATCGGGAGGCGCCCGGGATGACGCTTGCGGCGATCTCGAAATTTGCCAATGCCGTATTGCGCCGCCCCGCTTGACGGGTTCGGCTCAGGGAACATCCGGAGACATAGAAGGCGCAGGGGTTGAAGATGAAATAAAGTTCCAAATCTTAGGTCTAGACGACTCCAAGAATGTGCATTATTGTGCATGTTCAGACCAATCAAGCAAAGCTCAAGGGTGGCCCATGGTCGGCGAAGATCGCGTCCTTGCGAATGGGGCGAAATACATCGATTTTCAAACCGATCCGTCGCGCTACCGGCATTGGAAACTCGACGTGGCGGGCGATGTCGCCACGCTGACGATGGATGTCGACGAGAACGGCGGGTTGTTCGAGGGCTATCAGCTCAAGCTGAATTCCTACGATCTCGGCGTCGATATCGAATTGGCCGACGCGGTGCAGCGGCTGCGCTTCGAACATCCTGGCGTGAAGGTGGTGGTGGTACGCTCGGCCAAGAACCGCGTGTTCTGCGCCGGCGCCAACATCCGCATGCTGGCCGGCGCGACCCACGCTCATAAGGTGAATTTCTGCAAGTTCACCAACGAGACCCGCAATGGGCTGGAGGATTCCAGCGCCAATTCTGGCCAGCATTTTATCACGGTCATCAACGGCACCGCGGCCGGCGGCGGCTACGAGCTGGCGCTCGCGACCGATCACATCATCCTCGCCGACGACGGCGCCGCGGCGGTGGCGCTGCCGGAAGTGCCGTTGCTGGCGGTGTTGCCGGGAACGGGCGGCCTGACGCGGGTGGTCGACAAGCGCAAGGTACGCCGCGACCATGCCGACTTCTTCTGCACCATCGAGGAAGGCATCAAGGGCAAGCGGGCGGTGCAGTGGCGGCTGGTCGACGAGATCGCGCCCAACAGCAAGCTCGAAGCCAAAATCGCCGAGCGCGCCAAGGCATTCGCTGCCGCCTCGAGCCGCAACGGCAGCGGCGAAGGGGTTACGCTGACGTCGCTCGACCGCAGCTTCGACGACAACGGCATCCGCTACGGTTTCGTCAGCGTTGACGTCAATCGCGCCGAACGCATCGCCACCATTTCGATCAAGGCGCCGGACACGGCCCCGCCGGGGGATATCGATGGCGTGATCGCCCAAGGTGCCGCGTTCTGGTCGCTGCAGGTCGCCCGCGAACTCGACGACGCGATCCTGCACCTGCGCATCAACGAACTTGAGACCGCGATGCTGGTATTCAAATCGCACGGCGATCGAGCCAATGTTCTCGCCTGCGACGCCGTTCTCGAGACGCACAAGACGCAGTGGCTGGTCAACGAGATCAGGCAATATTGGAAGCGCGTGCTCAAGCGCATCGACGTCACCTCGCGCACGCTGGTGACATTGGTCGAGCCGGGCTCGTGCTTTGTCGGCACGCTGGCCGAACTCGTGTTTGCCGCCGACCGCTCCTACATGCTGATCGGCTCGCGGCAGGGCGACAACCGCGCGCCGCCTTCCATCGAATTGACTGCGATGAATTTCGGCCCTTACAAGATGAGCCACGGCCTGACGCGGCTGCAATCGCGGTTCCAGGCCGATCCCGCCGATCTGGAACGCGCGCAGCAGAAGATCGGTGCGGCGCAGGATGCCGAACAGGCCGAGCAGCTCGGGCTCGTGACGTTCGCGCTCGACGATATCGACTGGGATGACGAAATCAGGGTGTTCTTCGAGGAGCGCACCAGCTTTTCGCCCGATGGCCTCACCGGCATGGAAGCCAATTTGCGTTTCGTTGGGCCGGAGACCATGGAATCCAAGATTTTTTCGCGCCTGACGGCCTGGCAGAATTGGATATTCCAGCGTCCCAATGCGGTCGGCGAGCACGGCGCGCTGCGGCGCTACGGCACCGGCCAAAAGGCGCAGTTCGATATGACGAGAGTGTAAAAGCGCGAATGGGGAGTGGCGAATAGCGAATAGTTCTCCTCGTTCCATTCGCCATTTGCCATTCGCCGAACCAGCATTCATCCCAACACGGGAGACCGCCATGAACATCATGAACGTCGACTACTCCACCAAGATTCCCAACAATGTGAATCTCAGTGAGGATCGGCAGGTGCTGAAAGCCCTCGAGGGATGGCACCCCGGTTATATCGACTGGTGGAACGACATGGGGCCGGATGGATTCCAGCAATCGCTGGTGTATCTGCGCACCGCTTATTCGGTCGATCCGCGCGGTTGGGCCAAATTCGATTACGTGAAAATGCCGGATTATCGCTGGGGCATCCTGCTCGCGCCGCAGGAAGAGAACCGCGTGATTCCGTTCGGCGAAAACTACGGCGCGCCGGCCTGGCAGGAAGTTCCGGGTGAGCATCGCGCCACGCTGCGCCGCCTGATCGTGATCCAGGGCGACACCGAGCCGGCTTCGGTCGAACAGCAACGCCACCTCGGCAAGACCGCGCCGTCGCTCTACGACTTGCGCAACCTGTTCCAGGTCAATGTCGAGGAAGGCCGCCATCTCTGGGCAATGGTTTATCTCCTGCAGAAATATTTCGGCCGCGACGGCCGCGAGGAGGCCGATGAATTGTTGCGTCGCCGCTCGGGCGATGCCGATAGCCCGCGTATGCTGGGCGCCTTCAACGAGGCGACACCGGACTGGCTGTCGTTCTTCATGTTTACCTATTTCACCGACCGTGACGGCAAGATGCAATTGCACTCGCTGGCGCAGTCCGGGTTCGATCCGTTGTCGCGAACCTGCCGCTTCATGCTGACCGAAGAGGCACATCACATGTTCGTCGGCGAGACCGGTATCAGCCGCGTCGTGCAGCGAACCTGCGAAGCAATGAAAGCCGCCGGGATCAGCGATCCCACAGATGTTGCCAAGGTACGCGCGCTCGGCGTGATCGACCTGCCGACCATCCAGAAGAAGCTGAACCTGCACTATTCGCTCTCGCTCGACCTGTTCGGCTCGGAAGTCTCCACCAATGCGGCCAATGCCTTCAATGCCGGCATCAAGGGCCGCTATCGCGAAACCCAGATCGAGGACGATCACCGCCTGCAGAGCAGCACCTATCCGGTGCTGAAACTGATTGACGGAAAGATCGTGCGGGTCGACGAGCCCGCGCTCACCGCGCTGAATATGAGGCTTCGCGACGACTACACGCAGGATTGCGCCAAGGGCATGCTGCGCTGGAACAAGATCATTTCGCTTGCCGGATACGACACCAAGTTGACGCTGCCGAACGTCGCGTTCCATCGCCAGATCGGCGAGTTCAGGGATGTGCACGCCACGCCTGACGGGGTGTTGATCGACGATGCGACCTGGAATCGGCGCAAGAGCGAGTGGCTGCCGTCAACGGACGATGGCGATTTTATCGCTTCGCTGATGACGCCGGTGACGGAGATCGGCGAGTTCGCCTCATGGATATCGCCGCCCAAGGTCGGCATCGACAACAAGCCCGGC
The DNA here is from genome assembly GCA_963756215.1 of uncultured Alphaproteobacteria bacterium. GTDB lineage: Bacteria > Pseudomonadota > Alphaproteobacteria > Rhizobiales > Xanthobacteraceae > Bradyrhizobium. Next base: position 198,451 of record CAVWMY010000015.1, read on the forward strand.
GATTTCGAGTATGTGAAGATCGAGACGTGAGATGGTGGCGAATGGTGAGTAGCGAATAGCAAATAGCGGAGAACACTATTTGCCATTCGCTACTCGCTGTTCGCGCAGTTACCCCGCGATCTCGAGTCCCGCGCTGGCGTAGACGACACCGCCGTCGACCGCGATGGCGTTACCGACCACATAGTCGCCCGCACGGGAGGCGAGATAGATCGCAATGCCTGCCATATCCTCATCGGTTCCGATGCGACGCGCCGGAATGCGTTTCGCGACATCGTCGGAGTGATCGCGCGCGGCCCGGTTCATGTCGGATTTGAAGGCACCCGGTGCAATGGCCGTGACATTGATGTGGTCCTTGATCAGCTTGGTCGCCATGCGGCGCGTCAGATGAATCACGGCGGCCTTGCTCGCGGCGTAGGAATAGGTCTCTCCCGGGTTGACGAAGATGCCGTCGACCGAGGCGATGTTGATGACCTTGGCGGGTCGTTCAGGGGACGCCGCCGCGCGCAGCGGTTTCGCCAAGGCCTTGGTCAGGAAGAACAGCGATTTGACATTGAGGTTCATCACCTTGTCCCAGCCGCTCTCGGGGAATTCGTCGAACTCGGCGCCCCACGCCGCGCCCGCATTGTTGACCAGGATGTCGAGTTTCGGCTCCAGCTTGATGATTTCGGCGGCGAGCTTGTCGCAGCCCGCGACGGTCGAAATGTCGATCGGCAGCGCGATGCATTCCCCGCCATATTCCGCCGTCAATTCCTTGGCGGTCGCCTCGCACGGTGCAGCCTTGCGCGCGGTGATATAGACTTTCGCCGCACCCTGGCTGAGGAAGCCCGCCGCGATCATCTTGCCGATGCCGCGCGATCCGCCGGTCACCAGCGCGACGCGGCCTTGCAGCGAGAACAGGTCCTTGAACATGACGCCCTCCGATTGAGTTTTGCCGGCGGTTTTGAGCGCGGAAGCGGAGCGAGTCAAGGAACAAGCCGCGCATGGTGCTGATCCATCGAGGCGCGCGCAAAAGCGCGCTCCTGCGCACCATATTTGAGGCAGTGATGTATCGCGCTACGCTGCGTCGACGCGCCGAAAGCCGTTCCACATCGCGGTGGCAGCGCCGGAGGTGAGGACCGGAAGGATGCGTACATCCTGGTAATTTCCGTTGAGCGAAACCCGCGGCAGCGCGGTCAGGTGTTGGGCATATTCGGGGAAGATCATACCCGGCCGTGTGGTGACGGCGGTCTTGAAGCCGGCCGCCTGCGCCAATGCGAACTCGCGGGCGCCAGCCGCGAACTTGTCGCCATAGGGGTAGGCCAGATGGACGGCCGGGCGCTGCAACACGTTTTCGATTCGCTTGCGGCTCATGCCCATCTCGTGGCCGGCGGTCTGCTCTGTCTGCATGGCAAGATTGCAATGGGTAATGGTGTGCGCACCGATGGTGATCAAAGGATCGGCCGCGAACGACTTCAGTTCGTCCCAGGACATGCAGAGATCTCGGCAGATTGCGAGTTCGTCGACACCGTGGCGTGCACACAGCGCGCCGATCTCGCGTTGGAGTTCGAATTCGCCGGGTAACCCGCGCAGCCAATCGTGCAGCCGCTCGAACGCAGCCCTTTTGCCGGCCGGAGTGGCGGTGTCGAGGCAGATATCCGCGCCGTCGGTTTCGATCTCGATTGAAGACGCCTTGGCGACCACCATCTCCAGCGCTATCCACCACAGCCGGCCGGCGCCTTCGGCGAAGTCGCTGGCGACGTAGACGGCGGCGGGTGCGTCGAATTCACGCAGGACTGGTAACGCGAAATCACGGTTGTCGCGATAGCCGTCGTCAAGCGTGAAGCAGGCGAAGCGTCGCGTGAAGTTGCGCTCCGCCAATCGCTGCTGCACCTCGTCGAGCGTAATGACGTCGATTCGCTGCGCCCGAAGATGCGACAGTACGGCGCGGAGGAACCCGGGCTCGATCTCCAGATGTCGGTTGGGCTGAAATTCACCGTCATGGCCCGGCCGAACATGATGCAGCATAAAAACAGCACCAACGCCCGCGAAAACCGGCCGCAACAGATGATGGGCGCCGGTGAAGTAAAGCGCTTCCAGTCCGGCGCGAATGACGTTGTTGCGAAGCTGCTTCATCACGGTTGGTCGGCCTTGGGATGCACTCGCGAAAACTACCAGTCGGGCGCTGAAGAAACGGTTAGTTGGACGGCCGTTCGGCGGTGGGACCGTTCCGTGTTATTTCGGGTTTGACAGCCTCGCAAGGGTTTGTTTTCTCAGAGTTCCAAGACCGCAGGACGTCGAATGCACGGACTTTTCAGGTGGAGCAGCAAATGGTGGCCGGGCGTGATTGTCCTGGTCGTCCTTTGGGCGATGGCGGCGTGGTCGAATACCGAACCGGTAGAAGCTGACCTCGCCGCGCGCGGTTCGGCTGCGCTGACAGACTCCGTGCTCGACAAGCGTCGGATCGCAGTTGACGGGCGCGACGTCACGTTTGCCGCGGACGCCTTCTCCGAAGACGGCCGTCGCAGCGCGGTCGCAGCGGTGGAAGCGGTGCCGGGCGTGCGATTGGTCAATGACGAAACCCGTCTCGTTCCCGAAGCAAAGCCGTTCGTCTGGTCGGCCGAGCGGGATGTGGTCAGGGTTACCTTAGGCGGAAGTGCGCCCTTGCCGGCCAGCAAGAGCAAGTTGCTCGAGACCGCCCGGGCGACGCTCGGCGGAGTCGAGGTCGCCGACCAGATGAACCTGTCGCGCGGCGCGCCGCCGGGTTTCGAGGCCGCCGCGTTGCTGCTGATCGGTCAGATCGGGAAACTCAAAGACGGCAAGATCACCCTTTCGGACACCGCGGTTGCGCTGTCAGGGATGGCGCGCGAACTTGGTGGCCGCGAGGCGATTGCGGCGGCGCTGAAAGACCTGCCTAAAGGATTTTCGGTCGCCGCCAACGACCTCAAGGCGCCGCCCTACATCTTCCAGGCTTACAAGGATCCGGTCGCGGTGACGCTGACGCTGACCGGCTATGTGCCTGATAACGCCGTCCACACGGCGCTGGTTGCAGCCGCAACGCGCAAGTTCTTCAGCGAAAAGGTTGTCGACAATCTCAAAGCGAGCGTCGGCGCGCCGCCGGGATTCGCCGCCGCCGTGATGCCGGCGCTGGGCGCACTGTCGCGGCTGTCGACGGGAACGCTGGTGGTGTCGGACCGCGAGGTGAAGCTCTCTGGCGATGCCTTGTACGACGCCGCGGCGGTTCAAATCCGTAACGGACTAGGCAAGGATTTTCCCCAGGGCTGGGAATTCAAGGCGGACATTTCGGTCAAGCCGGCGGCGGCGCCGGTGGACGCCACGGTGTGCCAGCAGTTGTTTTCAGACCTGTTGGGCAAGGGAAGCATTCGTTTCGTAACCGCACGCGCCAGCATCGATCCGGATTCGGCAGGGCTGCTTGATCGTCTCACCGAAACGGCGCTGCGCTGCCCGACCTCCAGCATCGAGATCGCAGGACATACCGACGGCGACGGCGAAGAAGCGTTCAATCAGGCGCTGTCGGAAAAACGGGCCCAGGCAGTGATGGATTATCTGGTCAAGGCGGGCTTTCCTGCCGATCGCCTCACGGCCGTGGGTTATGGAAGCACGCAACCGATCGCCTCCAACGACACCGGGGAAGGCAAGGCGCAGAATCGCCGCATCGATTTCGTGGTGAGGTGACGCAATGGCCTATCTCGCAATGTTTCATCTGGGTTGGCTGGTGGCGTCGTTGCTGCTGGGATTTGCGGTAGGTTGGGTTGCCGTGGTTCACCGCGGTCAGGGCGTTTCGAAAGCGACATCGCGCTGGCTTGCCGCCTTGGTGGTTGCGCTCGTGATTGCAGCGATTGCCCGCGTGGTTCCCGGCCGCCCGGGCTATTGGCTCGACCTCGGTCTCCTCATGTTCGCGCCATATCTGGTCGGCTGCGCGATCGGATCGTTGTTGCGTCACTGGGCGCTTTCGCGCCACCGGCCGGCGGCCTAGGCCTTGGAGCGACACACCGAGGCTTCCGCTGGCTCACCGTCTGACACCTTCAACGCCTGACCGATCAGCGACTTTATGACGCGGACGCTCGCTTCTGCGCCGAACCACATCGCACCGGTCGCACTGCCTTTCGTGAGCCGGCAAAGTTCACGATATTCCACGCGTGACGCGTCGCACGTGAGACCGCGGACGAGGAGATCGTCGATTTCGTCGACCGACCCGATGACGCGTGTCGCCGGGATGGGTATCGCGAGGTTTCCTTCCGGAAGCGTTGGAGCGACCATCGGTGTCGGGATGGACGCACCTGTCGAGCCGGCAGGTTTAGGATGCCGGCGACAGGCTGAAGCAAACGCTGGAACTCGATCTGGCGTCTTTCCGTGGCCGCGGCCAATCTCCGCAGCCTAAATCACGACACTTCACGCCCGCGTGCGCTGCCGCGGCTGCCCTAATAGGGGCGAATGCCGCGAAACTGAGCCACGGTCAGCCGTGGCCCCCTAATATATTGAAGGAACGCGTTTTATTCGCGTCAACCGAATTCCACTCCGGCTCAAAACGCGCTACGACTTGAGTCAGGGAGCAAACGTGGCAGCGGCGGCGGCGAAGTTTGCCCGGCGGCCGCTGTCGTAAAGATCGCAATTCGAGGTCTAGATGCTGGAAGCAATACGCAGGGCGATCTCGTTTCTGCGCCAGAAGCAGGTCCTGCATAAGTTGGGTGTTGCGGTCAGCATCACGGTCATCGGGATCGCGTGCTACGTGCTCTACCACATGCTGCGGGGCATCAACGTCGACGATGTCCTCAAGGCCATCCGGCGGACCGAACCCCGATCGATCGCCCTGGCCGGGCTGTTCGTCGGCGCCGGCTATTTCACGCTGACCTTCTATGATCTGTTCGCGGTACGTGCGATCGGCCGCGCCGACATTCCTTATCGCATCGCCGCCCTGGCCGCTTTCACCAGCTATTCCATCGGACACAATGTCGGCGCCAGCGTCTTTACCGGCGGAGCGGTGCGCTATCGGATTTATTCCGGGTGGGGATTGAATGCGATCGATGTCGCCAAGATCTGCTTTCTCGCCGGCCTTACCTTTTGGCTCGGCAATGCCGCGGTGCTGGGACTCGGTATCGCCTATCATCCCGATGCGGCAACGGCGATCGATCAGCTTCCGCCCTGGCTGAATCGGATGGCGGCGATGGCCATCATCCTCGGACTGGTGGTGTATGTGGGCTGGGTCTCGGCACGGCCGAGGGGAGTCGGGCGCGGGCCCTGGACGGTGATATTGCCCGGGGGATCGCTGACGTTGCTGCAGATCGTGATCGGGATCGTCGATCTCGGCTTCTGTGCGCTGGCGATGTACATCCTGATGCCGAGCGAGCCGTATGTCGGTTTCGTCGTGGTCGCGGTGATTTTCGTCTCGGCCACGCTGCTCGGTTTCGCGAGCCATTCGCCGGGCGGGCTTGGCGTCTTCGACGCCGCGATGCTTTACGGCATTCTGCACTTCGACAGGCAATTCGACCGGGAACAACTGCTCGCGGGCATGCTGCTGTTCCGTCTGCTGTATTATATCGCACCGTTCGTCATATCTGTAATCTTGCTGACGTTTCGGGAAGTTATTCTGGGGGCACGAACAAAGCGCCTGCGTCAGGTGACGCGAGGGCTCGAGGTCGAGCCGCATCGTGAAGCCGCCTACGTCCGGAAACGTGGGGATACGGGCGTCTGACGATGCGGACCCGAACGGGAGTGCCGGCCCGATGGCAATAGACGCGCCTTCATCTTCGTCCTTTTACCCGCCGTGGCCGGACCGGCTGCGGCACTCGGCCATCATCCTGCTCGCCGGCGGGTTGGCGCTGGCCGTGCTGGTGGCGCTGGGCGAGCTGTCGGCACTACGCGGCATCATGGTTTTCGTCTGCATCGCGGCCGCCGCGCTGGTGCCGTGGCGGTTGCACGACGCGGTGGCGTCGCGGGAGGACGTGCGTGGCGTCAACCCGGTCGAGACCGCGGCGGTCAGCGCCGTCGTTGCCGGCATGCCGGATCCCGCGGTGCTGCTCGACCGCGCCGGCCGCGTCATCGCCCTCAATGCCGCCGCGGCGCAGCTTGCGCCGGCATTGCGCAAGAACGAACTCGCCCAGTTCGCCCTGCGCTCGCCCGAGATCATCACCGCGCTGCGTGAAGCCATCGCCACCACCGAAAGCCGCCGCGCGACCTATCTCGATCACGTGCCGGTCGACCGCTGGATGGAATTGATCGTCACGCCGGTGCCGGTGCCGACGCTGTTCGGCGGTACCGACAAATGCATGCTGATGACTTTCCACGATCAAACGCCGCTGCGCCGGGTCGAGGAAATGCGGGCCGACTTCGTTGCCAACGCCAGCCACGAACTGCGCACGCCACTGGCCGCGTTGTCTGGTTTCATCGATACGCTGCAGGGACCTGCCAAAGACGACGCCAAGGCCCGCGAACGGTTTCTCGGTATCATGCACACCCAGGCGACGCGGATGGCGCGGTTGATCGACGATTTGTTGTCGCTGTCGCGGGTCGAGCTTTCCGCCCATGTGCGGCCGGATACGCTGGTGGACATCGTTCCGATCATCCGGCAGGTCGCGGACGGGCTGGAGCCGCTGGCACGGGAGCGCCAGGTCGTCATCAATATCGATTTACCGGAGCAGCCGGTGTCGATCGCGGGCGATCGCGAGGAGTTGTTGCGGCTGTTCGAGAACCTGATCGAGAACGCGCTGAAATACGGCGCGTCCGGCGGCAAGGTGATCGTCTCGCTCCATTCGGCGATCTCGAGCGAGGAGATGCCCGAGGTTCGGGTGATGGTGCGCGATTTCGGCCCCGGCATCGCACCGGAACACCTTCCGCGGCTGACCGAGCGGTTCTATCGGGTAGACGTCGGCGACAGCCGCGCGCAGGGCGGTACAGGGCTGGGATTATCGTTGGTTAAACATATTGTTAACCGTCATCGCGGCCGGCTGTTGATCGAAAGCGTGCTTAAAAACGGCGCAACTTTTACCGCCTGTTTTCCCCAGGCGAAGACCGCCTCAGGGGCATAAAAACCAGCGAAAACAACCGCTTGGTTGTGTCATCCAAGTGTCATCAAAGCTTCGTAAAAGCACCAACGACCGCTTCTAAACGGGCGGCGTGAGCGCAATCGGGCGCGTTTGGCGCTTCGCTCACAAATGGAGACCAGCAATGAATTTCATGAAAGCTATCGTCGCTGCCGGCCTGGTCGCCGCATCGACGTCGGCGTTCGCGGCCGACATCACCGGCGCCGGCTCAACCTTTATCTTCCCGGTCCTGTCGAAATGGGCCGATGCCTATAAGAAGGAATCCGGCGCTGGCGTTAATTACCAGTCGATCGGCTCGGGCGCCGGCATCAAGCAGATCCAGGCCAAGACCGTCACGTTCGGCGCCACCGATGCGCCGCTGAAGGCCGAGCAGCTTGAGAAAGATGGCTTCGCACAGTGGCCGATGATCATGGGCGCGATCGTTCCGGTCGTGAATATCGATGGCATCAAGGCCGGAGATATGGTTCTCGACGGCGACACCCTGGCCAAGATTTACCTCGGTACCATCACCAAGTGGGACGATGCTGCGATCAAGAAGCTCAATCCGAAGCTGAACCTGCCGTCGGCCGCAATCTCCGTCGTGCACCGTGCGGACGGCTCGGGCACCACATTCAATTTCACCGATTACCTCTCGAAGGTCAGCGCGGACTGGAAGTCCAAGGTCGGTTCGGGCACGGCGGTCGAATGGCCGGTTGGCGTTGGCGCCAAGGGCAATGAAGGCGTTTCCGGCAATATCGGTCAGGCCAAGAACACCATCGGCTACGTCGAATACGCCTACGCCAAGCAGAACAAGCTGACCTACACCGCTTTGGTCAACAAGGCCGGCAAGACCATTCAACCGACCACCGAAGCCTTCCAGGCAGCCGCCTCCAACGCCGATTGGGCCCACGCACCCGGCTACTACCTGATCCTCACCGACCAGCCCGGCGACAAGTCATGGCCGATCGTCGCCTCGACTTTCATCCTGATGCACAAGGATGCGACCGATAAGGCGGCGTCGCAGGAAGCGATCAAGTTCTTCAAGTACGCTTTCGCCAACGGCGACAAGATGGCCGAAGAACTCGATTACATCCCGATGCCGGACTCCGTCGTCAAGATGATCGAGAAGACCTGGTCGTCGGAGATCAAGAGCTGACGTCAGGCGTGCGGCGCCGGACGCGCGCAGCCGCTCCACCGAGCCCGGGTTGTCCGGGCTCGGATCATCGAAGCCGGATACGTCCGGCTTCGATCGGGCAAGCTGAACTTGCCGCCCGACCAAGCTTCCGGTTCGCGTACGCCGATCGGAAATTCGAGCAGTTGGCCGTATAGTGTGGGGGGATTGGCGTGGCAGACATGGTCGTCGAGAGCGATGTAATCGAAGCCGCCGGACCTTACGATCGCGCCAAGGCGCTCAATGCGTTCAAGCTCGGCGACGTTACCTTTTACTGGATCACCCGCCTGTGCGCGATTTCGGTGCTGCTTATCCTCGGCGGCATCATCATTTCGCTCATCGTGGGCGCGTGGCCGGCGATGAAAGAGTTCGGCTTCGCGTTCTTGTGGACGCAGCGATGGGCGCCTTCGGCCGATCCGCCGGTGCTTGGCGCGCTCGGCCCGATCTACGGCACGCTGGTGACGTCCTTCATCGCGATGCTGATCGCCATTCCCGTCGGGCTCGGCATTGCCATTTTCCTGACCGAACTTTGTCCGCAATGGCTGCGGCGTCCAATCGGCATCGCGATTGAACTGCTCGCCGGCATTCCTTCGATCATTTACGGCATGTGGGGGTTCTTCGTGCTCGGGCCGTTCCTGGCCTATACGTTTCAGCCCTTCATGATTTCGGTGTTCGACGGCGTTCCCGTGCTCGGTTCGATTTTCGGCGGTCCGCCTTCCTATCTCAGCCTGTTCAACGCGGCATTGATCCTTGCCATCATGGTACTGCCGTTCATCACGGCGATTTCGGTCGACGTGTTCAAGACCGTGCCTCCGGTACTCAAGGAGGCGGCTTATGGCGTCGGCTGCACCACCTGGGAAGTCGTTCGAAACGTGGTGATCCCCTATACCCGCGTCGGCGTCATCGGCGGCATCATGCTGGCGCTCGGCCGTGCGCTGGGCGAAACCATGGCGGTGACGTTCATCATCGGCAATTCGTTCCGTATCTCGTCGTCGATCTTCGGGCCGGGCACGACGATTTCGGCGGCCATCGCCAGCGAATTTGCCGAGAGCGACGGGCTGCATCAATCGGGCCTCATTTTGCTTGGCCTGCTGCTGTTCGTGCTGACGTTCTTCGTTCTGGCAGGAGCAAGACTGATGTTGCTGCGGCTGGAACAGAAAGCGGGGAAATAGGTCATGAACCCGATTTACGCATCCCGCCGCCGCAAGGACATAATCATTCGCGCCCTTTGCTTCGGTGCGGCGTTGTTCGGCGTGACCTGGCTCGCGCTGATCCTGTTCACCCTGTTCTACAACGGCATTGCGGGGCTCAGCCTGCAGATATTCACGCAGAATACACCGCCGCCCGGTTCGACCGAGGGAGGCTTGCTGAACGCGATTACCGGTTCGATCATCATGACCGTCATCGGCGTCGGCATCGGCGCGCCGCTCGGCCTGTTCGCCGGCACCTACCTCGCCGAATACGGCAAGCACGATCGTCTGACCTCGGTGATCCGGTTCATCAACGACATCCTGCTCAGCGCGCCGTCGATCATCATCGGCCTGTTCATCTACGGCGCCGTCGTGGTGCCGATGGGTGGCTTCTCCGCCATCGCCGGCTCGCTGGCGCTCGCGGTGATCGTCATTCCGGTCGTGCTGCGAACGACCGAGGACATGCTCGGACTGGTGCCGAATCCGCTCCGTGAGGCCGCATCCGCGCTCGGCCTGCCGCGTTCGCTAGTCATCAAGCGGATCGCTTACCGGGCCGCCCGCTCCGGCCTGATCACCGGCGTCCTGCTGGCGACGGCGCGGGTGGCGGGCGAGACCGCGCCGCTGTTGTTCACCGCGCTGAGCAACCAGTTTTTCAGTCTCAACCTGACCAAGACGATGGCCAACCTGCCGGTGACCATCAACAACTTCGTGCAGAGCCCCTACGCCTACTGGAAAGAACTGGCCTGGAGCGGGGCCTTGCTCATCACCTTGACCGTACTCGCGTTGAACATTGGCGCGCGCTTTCTGGCCGCCGAGAGGGTTGCAAAATGACCGAAGTATCTGTTTCGACGGCTAGTCCAGGCGGCTCCGTTCCCGCGGTTTCCTTGCCCGAACCGCCACCGAAGGTCAGCGTGCGCAACCTCAACTTCTATTATGGCGAAAACCACGCGCTGAAGAATATCAACCTGACGCTCGGCACCAACCGCGTCACCGCTTTCATCGGGCCGTCCGGCTGCGGCAAGTCCACTTTGCTGCGGATATTCAACCGAATGTATGATCTCTATCCGGGTCAACGCGCCACCGGCCAGTTGATGCTCGATCAGACCAACGTGCTCGATCCCAAGCTCGATCTCAATCTGTTGCGGGCGCGCGTCGGCATGGTGTTTCAGAAACCGACGCCGTTTCCGATGACGATCTATGAAAACATCGCCTTCGGCATCCGGCTGTATGAGAAAATTTCCAAATCCGAGATGGACGGTCGTGTCGAAAAAGCGCTGCGCGGCGGCGCGCTTTGGAACGAGGTCAAGGACAAGCTGAACGCGTCCGGCCTCAGCCTGTCCGGCGGTCAGCAGCAACGGCTTTGCATTGCCCGCACGGTGGCGGTGCGGCCGGAGGTCATCCTGTTCGACGAGCCGTGCTCGGCGCTCGATCCGATTTCGACCGCCAAGGTCGAGGAATTGATCCAGGAACTGGCCGAGGACTACACCATCGCCATCGTCACCCACAATATGCAGCAGGCCGCGCGCGTGTCGGACAAGACTGCCTTCATGTATCTCGGCGAATTGATCGAATTTGACGACACCAACAAGATATTCACCTCGCCGAGCGATCGGCGGACCCAGGACTACATCACCGGCCGGTTCGGCTAGGACGCGATCGTCACGTAGTTGGAATTCAAGAGGCGTCGGCGGGGTTTAGTTTGCGATGCGGATCGGTTCGGGCACGCCCAACCGATTCCCGGAATCAAACGCTGAAGCCGAAGAGAAGGCCCGACCCGCGACATCGAGACGGAGAGAAAAGATGGCTACTGAGCATACCGCCAAGGCGTTCGACAGCGATCTCCAGGAATTGACGCGGCTGGTCGCGGAGATGGGCGGGTTGGCCGAACGCATGATCGTCGAATTGGTCGATGCGCTGATCCGGCGCGATGTCGCGCTCGGCAAGCGCGTCGTGACCGCAGATGCCGAAATCGATAGCCTGCAGCATGTGATCGAGGAACGCGCGGTGCTGACCATCGCGCGGCGCCAGCCGATGGCGGTGGACCTGCGCGAGATCGTCGGTGCGATGCGGGTCGCGACCGATCTCGAGCGCATCGGCGACCTCGCCAAGAACATGGGCAAGCGCGTCGCCGCGCTGGAAAGCGATTTCCAGCCCTTGAAGCTGATCCGCGGCCTGGAACACATGACCGACCTCGTGCAACAGCAGGTCAAGTCCGTGCTCGACGCCTATGCGGCGCATGATTTGCCGGCGGCGATGGCGGTGTGGAAAGGCGACGAGGAAGTCGATGCGATCTGCACCTCGCTGTTCCGCGAACTCCTGACCTACATGATGGAGGATCCGCGCAACATCAGTTTCTGCATCCATTTGATGTTCTGCGCCAAGAACATCGAGCGGATCGGCGATCACGCGACCAACATTGCGGAAACCGTCTTCTACATGATCGAAGGTCAGCAGATGCTCGACAAGCGTCCGAAGGGCGACATGACGACGTTTGCGGCCACGCTGCCGGGCAACTGAGCGGTTCTCGAGGCGGGGGGCCGCTTTGCGCTGAAATCGAATTCATCCGGTGACGTAGGTCTATCTGCGTAGAAAAACGCGTCGGAATTTGAGGGAAGGAAGGCTATCTATGAGCGCGCGCATTCTGGTGGTTGAAGACGAAGAGGCATTGACGACGCTTCTGCGTTACAACCTTGATGCCGAAGGTTACGACGTCGAAACGGTTGGGCGCGGCGATGATGCCGACACCCGGCTGAAGGAACGTATCCCTGACCTGATCGTGCTCGACTGGATGCTGCCGGGACTGTCGGGAATCGAGTTGTGCCGGAGGTTGCGGGCGCGGCCGGAGACCAGACAGCTTCCGATCATCATGTTGACCGCGCGCGGCGAGGAGAGCGAACGGGTCAGGGGTCTTGCGACCGGTGCCGACGACTATATCGTCAAGCCATTTTCGGTGCCGGAACTGCTGGCGCGGGTGAAGGGCCTGTTGCGCCGCGCCAGCCCCGAGCGACTCGCCACCATCCTCACTTACGGAGACATCGAACTCGATCGCGAAAAGCGCCGCGTCGCGCGGTCGGGACGGCCGGTCGATCTGGGGCCGACCGAATACCGGCTGTTGGAGTTTTTCCTGGAGCATCCGGGCCGGGTATTCAGTCGCGAGCAACTGCTCGACAGCGTCTGGGGCCGCGATATCTATATCGATGAGCGCACGGTGGATGTGCACATCGGCCGCTTGCGCAAATTGCTCAACCCCGGTCGTGAGCAGGATCCGATCCGAACCGTTCGTGGCGCCGGCTACGCGCTCGACGACCGGTTTGCGAAGGTAGAGCAATAAGGCCGGCAATCATTCAGCCATTGTCCCGGTCAAAACCGGTGGGGCCTCCCGGCAACCCGATGGCCCCGCTCCACTCCGGCCCCATAAGCGCTGAATTCGATTTTGTGAACGTTAGAGCGGAACGGCTCGGCGGCGCCAAGAAACGGGCCACGATGGGCGCCTGACGCCTCGCGCACAGTGGTGCGGCCGGCCAAGTCGACGTCGTAGAGTCAGCCGCCGCAATGTCAGGCGTCGTACAGGTTGCTTACCGATTGGGCTTCGAGGGCTGGCGGCGACGATCACTCGCCGGCTGATAGGCGATCCGTGAGTGATGCGCGCAATATGGAAGGCTGCTCACCGCCTTGCCGCCGCAAAAGAAGAATTCCGAACTCGATGGATCTCCGATCGGCCAGTGGCAGGTGGCCTCGTTGAGCTCCAGCAATGACAGGCGCTGGCTCATCGGCACCACGTTGTCGTAGGCAACCGGATCCGGCTCCATCTCGACTTCGAACACGTGGGCCAGCGCGGTGTTGCCGCGAGCGACCGGGCGCGAAACCCGCACCATGTGTTGGGCCGGACGGGCCTTGCGCTGGCGCGGCGCCGCCGAGGAGGGGCTTTTAGCGCGACCGGAAAGGCCTAATCGGTGGACTTTGCCGATGACGGCATTACGCGTCACATTTCCGAGTTCAGCGGCGATCTGGCTGGCCGAAAGCCCGGCCTCCCAGAATTTCTTCAGTTGTTCGACGCGATCGTCAGACCAGGTCAATACTGTCATCGCTTTCTTCCCTTCGCGTCGCGCCGGCCAATCCTTGGGCAGCACTGCGATCTCACATCTCTAAAATCCCTACGGTCAGAATCCCTTAGCCCTCGCCGGGCGAGGCGCGCGCGCCCGAACGTGTACGCTAAGTACTGGGACTTCAGAGGATCAAAACTGCCGCACGAGATGTCGTATCCGACAGCCGGGACGCTACAATATGGCGTGACTCCGGCGCAGAGTCCGCACCTGCGCGTCCACATGTTCCGCTATTTAAGCACGGCAGGCCGATTTTTCCACGACCCCGGAATCTTACGGAGTTACTCAGCCTTGACTGTTGCGTTCGGGTCTTTGCTGGCCGGTTGACACCGATTACCGTGGGCATAGAATACCCCTACGTGCCGCCCCGAAAAGGCGGCACGTTTTGTTTTCCGCGGCCGGTTGTTGCTGCATCGCGCCAACGCGCGCCGTGGTCGGCCTTAACCTTCAGTGATCGCCATGACCAAGAGCGCCACGTCCCACCTGCTTCCAGTCTTCGCCAGAGTAGATCTCGGTTTCGAGCGCGGGGAAGGGGCGTGGCTGATTGCGACCAATGGCGAGCGCTATCTCGATTTTACTTCCGGCGTTGCGGTCAACGCGCTGGGTCATGCGCATCCGCACCTGGTGGCGGCACTGCAAGAGCAGGCGACGAAGCTGTGGCACATGTCCAACCTGTTCAAGAGCCCGGATGGCGAACAGCTGGCCGCAAGACTCTGCGAAGCAAGTTTTGCCGACTTTGTGTTCTTCGCGAATTCCGGCGCCGAGGCGATGGAGTGCGCGATCAAGGTCACGCGTAAATATCACGCGGCCAAAGGTCACCCGGAGCGCTACCGCATCATCACCTTCGAGGGCGCGTTCCACGGACGAACGCTGGCGACGCTGGCGGCGACAGGCTCGCCTAAATATCTTGAGGGCTTCGGGCCGCCGATGGACGGCTTCGATCAGGTCATGCTGGGCGATCTCGATGCGGTCAAGAAGACGATTGGCCCTCAGACCGCGGGCATCCTGATCGAACCGCTGCAGGGAGAAGGCGGCGTGCGCGCCGCGCCGCATGCCTTCTTCAAGGCATTGCGTCAGCTCTGCGACGACAATGGCCTCCTGTTGATCTTCGATGAGGTGCAGACCGGCATGGGCCGCACCGGCGAGCTTTTCGCCTACAAGCGCCTCGGCGTGACGCCGGACGTGATGCCGCTGGCGAAGGCGCTTGGCGGCGGCTTTCCGATCGGGGCCTGTCTGGCAACCGCGGAAGCTGCCTCCGGCATGACGCCGGGCTCCCACGGCTCGACTTTCGGCGGCAATCCGCTGGCGGTCGCAGCCGCGAATGCGGTGCTGGACGTCATGCTGAAACCCGGCTTCTTCGCGCACGTGCAGCGGATGTCGCTGCTGCTCAAACAAAAGCTGGCAGCGGTGGTGGATCGCAATCCCGGCGTGCTCGCCGAAGTGCGGGGTGAGGGATTGTTGATCGGCCTGAAGGCGGTAGTTCCGTCGGGCGACCTCGTGGCCGCTTTGCGCGACGAGAAGCTGCTCACCGTGGGCGCCGGCGACAATGTGGTCCGGTTTCTGCCACCGTTGATCGTGACCGAGGCGGAAATCGACGAGGCCGTGCAGAGACTCGATCGCGCCTGTGCGGCGCTTTCCGGCCAGCGGGTGAAACAGGCGGCAAAGCAATGAGCAAGACGCCGCGTCATTTTCTAGATCTGAACGCGCTTCCGACCCTGGAACTGCGCAATATGCTTGCGGCCAGTGTCGCGATGAAGACCAAGCTGAAAGCGCATACGAAGGCCGTCAAGCCGCTCGAAGGCAAGACGCTTGCGATGATTTTCGAGAAGCCTTCGACCCGCACCCGGGTGTCGTTCGATGTCGGCATGCGCCAGCTCGGCGGCGAAGCGATCATGCTGACGGGCGCCGAAATGCAGCTTGGCCGCGGCGAGACTATCGCCGACACGGCGCGGGTGCTGTCGCGTTACGTCGACGCCATCATGATCCGAATCCTCAGCCACGACGCGTTGCTGGAACTCGCCGCCCACGCCACGGTGCCTGTGATCAACGGGCTGACGCGGCGCTCGCATCCCTGCCAGGTGATGGCGGATCTGATGACATTCGAAGAACATCGCGGGCCGATCGAGGGCCGCACGATCGCATGGACCGGTGACGACAACAACGTGCTGGCGTCGTGGGCGCACGCCGCCGAGCGATTCAACTTCACCCTGAACGTTGCCACACCGCCGCAGCTTGCACCGAACAAGGCAATGAAGGAGTGGATCAAGGCGACCCAGGCCCCCGTGGTGCTCGGCAACGACCCGGAAGTCGCGGTGCGTGGCGCCGATTGCGTGGTGACCGACACCTGGGTTTCGATGGGAGACAAGGACGGCGAGCACCGGCACAATCTGCTGAAACCGTATCAGGTCAACGCCCAGCTGATGTCGCTGGCCAAGCCCGATGCGCTGTTCATGCATTGCCTTCCGGCGCATCGCGGCGAAGAGGTCACCGACGAAGTCATCGACGGACCGCAGTCTGTCGTCTTCGACGAGGCTGAAAATCGCCTGCATGCGCAAAAAGGCATTCTGGCGTGGTGTTTCGAGGCGGTGGCGTAGCGCTGACGCGGGGCAAGTCTTTGGTTTCGTCGTTCGCGGGCAAAAGCTCGAAGCGTGTCTTGGCGTTGGACGTCCCGCGCATCGACGTCCGAAGCGCCATCCGAAACAAGTCGTCGATGGTCCGGAATAGGTCCGTCCATCACGCTGAGCGGAGTTCCGAGGGCTTCCGATTCACCTGTTCCGACCCCAGATAGAGCGCCATGACATCACAATCCCCCGACATCAAAATCGCCCTCGAGCCCCCGATCCGCGCACCGTCGGCGGTACCGGTTGACGATGCGGTCCTTCCGTTCGAGGTAGGCGCGCTCGATCTGCGCGGCCGCCTGACGCGGCTGGGCCCCGCGCTCGACGATGTCCTCGCCAAGCATGATTATCCGGCCCCCGTCGGCAAGCTGCTTGGCGAGGCGATCGTGCTGACGACCCTGCTCGGCTCGGCACTGAAGTTCGACGGCCGCTTTATCCTGCAGACCCAGACGGACGGGCCGGTTTCATTTTTGATCGTCGACTTCCAGGCGCCGGATCGCCTGCGCGCCTATGCGCGTTTCGATGCCGCGCGGCTCAAGCCGGGCCAGGATTCCGGCGCGTTGTTGGGAAAGGGCCATCTGGCGATGACCATCGATCAGGGCCCGGACATGAGCCGCTATCAAGGATTGGTGGCGCTCGAGGGCGGAAATCTGGAAGCCGCCGCGCATGAATACTTTCTGCGCTCGGAGCAGATACCGACGCGGGTGCGGCTGGCGGTCGGTGAGGAATGGCGTGGTGGCGACGGTGAAGGGCCAACGCATCGCTGGCGTGCCGGCGGCATGCTGCTGCAGTTCCTGCCAAAGGCGCCTGAGCGGGCGCGGCAGGCCGATCTGCATCCGGGCAATGCTCCGGAGGGCGTCGAGGCCCACACGGTCGCGGAGGACGATGCCTGGGTTGAGGGGCAGTCGCTGATCTCGACGGTCGAAGACGTCGAACTGATCGATCCGGATTTATCGGGCGAGCGGCTGTTGTACCGGCTGTTTCACGAGCGTGGCGTGCGGGTATTTTCGCCGCTGCCGCTACGCGCGCGATGTTCGTGTTCGCGTGAAGCGGTATCGGCGATGTTCAAGAGCTTTGCGCCGCAGGACCGCGCCGACATGGTGAAAGACGGCAAGGTGGTCGTGACCTGCGAGTTTTGCAGTTCGGTGTATGAATTCACCCCGCAAGAAGCGGGCGTGGAGTAACGAAAAGCCTGGCACAAGGACAAATCAGCGGGTCAAGGCGCGCTGACAGCCGATCAAGCGCATTCGTCAGTTCAACACTCGCCTGCTGTCGGGACTGTCCAGCGAAAACGCGGGCACGTCGATTTCGAACCGCTCGCCGGCCTGGTTTACCATCTGATAGCGGCCGGCCATGAATCCCGACGCGGTCGGAAGCGGCACGCCGCTGGTGTATTCAAAGCGTTCGCCCGGCGCCAGCACCGGTTGCTCGCCGACCACGCCCTCGCCACGGACTTCCTGCTTACGGCCTGAGGCGTCGGTAATGATCCAGTGCCGCGTCCGCAATTGCACCGTCTCCTCGCCGGAATTGGTGATGACGATGGTGTAGGACCAGAAATACTGGGATTTTTCGACCGACGAACGCTCGGGCAGGAAGTTCGGTTCGACGGTGACTTCGATCTGACGGGTGACAGCGCGGTACATGAGAGCAAACTTTCCGTGATCCTGCGTCATCATAGCGAAAAGATTTGGCGGAACCAATCGCTGTCCCATCGATGATTGCGATGATAACCGGGGGGCCCGCGATCCTCGTTCGGTTCGGGTCCGGCTGAATGCGCGGATCGTGCAGCGCAAAGCCCGCGCAACTTGCTTGCCCCCGGTTGCTTGCACCCCCGGGACCGTTACTATCCCGGTGCTACGATGTTTCGCGCGAAGCGCGCAAAACCAACTCGTTCCAGACGGTTCCAGATGACATCGGTTGCCGATCGAATTACCGGACCATCGCTTGCAGGCGCCGCGGATGTGACGGCGCGAGACGCGGTGCGGCCGGCCGAGCCGGCGCCGTCGGTTTCGTATCCGCCGGTCAGCGAGCGTGAATTGCGGCTCGATTTGTTTCGCGGCGTTGCGCTGTGGCTGATCTTCATCGATCACTTGCCGCCGAATATCCTGACCTGGTTGACGCTCCGCAATTACGGATTTAGCGACGCCACCGAGATCTTTATTTTCATCTCCGGTTATACCGCTGCGTTCGTGTATGGCCGGGCCATGCGCGACGCCGGGTTCGTGGTGGCGACCGCGCGCATCCTGCGGCGGGTCTGGCAGATCTATGTCGCGCACGTGTTTCTATTCACGATCTTCCTCGCCGAAATCTCGTACGTCGCCACCAGTTTCGAGAATCCCCTCTACAGCGAGGAAATGGGGATCATGGATTTTCTCAAGCAGCCGGACGTGACCATCGTCCAGGCGCTGCTGTTGCGCTTTCGCCCCGTCAATATGGACGTGCTGCCGCTTTACATCGTGTTGATGCTGTTCCTGCCTGTCATTTTGTGGCTGATGAAGTGGAGGACCGACGTCACGCTGGCGCTGTCGGTTTTCATCTACGCCATCACGTGGCAATATGATCTGTATCTGAGCGCTTATCCGAACGGGGTTTGGGCCTTCAACCCGTTCGCCTGGCAATTGCTGTTCGTATTCGGGGCCTGGTGCGCGCAGGGTGGCGCCAAAAGGATGTCGCGAATTCTCTCGTCGCGGGTCACGCTGTGGATTTCGCTGGCCTATCTGCTTGCGGCGTTCTGCGTCACGCTGACCTGGTATCTGCCGCAACTGAGCTATCTGATGCCGCGCTGGCTCGAGCAGTGGATGTATCCGATCGACAAGACCGATCTCGATGTGTTGCGGTTCGCACACTTCCTGGCACTGGCGGCCGTGACCGTGCGTTTCCTGCCGAAGGATTGGCCGGGGCTGAAGTCGCGCTGGCTACGGCCGTTGATCCTGTGCGGGCAGCATTCGCTCGAAATTTTCTGCCTCGGCGTGTTCCTGGCCTTCGCCGGGCATTTCGTGCTGGCCGAGGTCCCCGGCGGCGCCGGGCTGCATGCGCTGGTTAGCCTCGCCGGAATCCTCATCATGTCGGGCGCGGCCTGGTTGTTTTCGTGGTACAAGCATTCCGCCGACAAGAGTGCATCGCGACAAAAAAGCACCATCGGCAATGCCGATCTGGCAGGGGGGAGCTTATGAGGTCCAAGGAGGCTGTCCTGGGGCTGATAGTGCTGGCGGGTCTGTGGACCGCAACCCCCGCACGCGCCGAGGATGATCCGCAGCCGGCTGCCCCGCGCCTGCGACGTCCCGGCCTACCTCCTGACAACCGAGAGCACGCTGCCAAGGGTCGCGGAAGCCATAAAAAGCGGCCATTCGCTGGACATCCTGGTGGTGGGGAGCCGGTCCTCGACCATCCCCTCGTCTGAAACCGGTGCCTACCCGGCACGGCTGCAGACGATGCTGAAAGAGAAATTGCCCTCGGTCGTGGTTAACATGGCGTTGGATCTGCACTCGAAGAAAACCGCCGAGGAGGTCGCTGCGGGTTTTGCCAAGCTGGTGGAAGATAAGAAGCCGACGCTGGTGATCTGGCAGACCGGCACCGTCGACGCCATGCGCTCGATCGACCCTGACGATTTCCGCGCCGCGGTCGCTGACGGCGTTGCTGCGCTGCAAAAGGCGGGAACCGACGTGATTTTAATGAATCTGCAATATAGTCCGCGCACGGAATCGATGATATCCGGGCCGCCATACCTAGATAACATGCGTGTGGTGGCCCAGCAGCACGATGTTCCGCTGTTCGACCGGTTCGCCATCATGCGGCAATGGAATGATTCAGGAGATTTCGATTTTTTCAGCGCCTCGCACGGCCCTGAGCTGGCGAAGCGTGTTCACGACTGCCTTGGTCGTGCGCTGTCGACATTCGTGATCGATGCAGCTCACATCAACGCGGCGCAGCAGAATTGAGGACCGAGCGTTGATGCGTTTCCACCGCCCTTTTTTCGTAATGTCATCGCTGCTGGCCGCGGCGGCACTGGTGCTGTCGTTTCCGGGCTCGATGCCGGCTGCGCGCGCCGAATCCACCCAGCAAGCGACGCTATCGGACGGCGCCAAATCCGATGGTCTGAAGAGGCAGGCGACCGAGCCGCAGACGACCGGTACCGGCAATCGCCTTCCCGCGGCGGCCGAGCAGGCCGATCCGGCGCAGCCGAAGAGCCTTGCAACCAAGGCGATCGAAAAGGTCCAGCAGGTCGCGAAATCGGCAGGCGACATTTTTAGCCGCGTTCCGTGCCTGCCGCCGAAGCGCGGCGCGCGATCGATCGGATCGTTGCCGCATGTGGCGACCAAGCTTGCGTCCGGGCAGCCGGTGGTCATCGTTGCCTTCGGTTCGTCCTCGACGCAGGGCTACGGCTCTTCGTCACCCGAATTCACCTATCCCAACCGACTCGCGGCGCAACTGCAGCGGCAATATCCGGGCGCCGACATCACCGTCGTCAACAGCGGCCATGGCGGCGAAGACGCCCCGGAAATGATGAAGCGGCTGCAGACCTCGGTGATCGACCGGAAGCCCGATCTCGTGATCTGGCAGGTCGGCACCAATGCCGTGCTGCGCAACCTCGATCCGGCGGAAACCGCCAAGATGGTGGAAGACGGTATCGCGCGTATTCAGGCGGCGGGCGCCGACCTGGTGCTGGTCGATCCGCAATATTCACCGAAGGTGACCGAACGCGCCGAAAGCGCCAGCCGGATGGTGAGCTTGCTTGGCAAGGTAGCCGAACTCCGTCACGTCGGCATTTTTCCGCGCTTCGAGGTGATGCGCCAGTGGCATGAGAACCAGGCGCTTCCGATCGACAGTTTCGTGATCGCCGACGGCCTGCATATGAACGACTGGGGCTATGCCTGCTTCGCCCAACTACTCGGCGACGACATCATCAGGTCGGTAGGCAAGGTCAAACTCGGCGTCAACGTGCCGTCGAACGTGCTGACCTACCGGCCGATGTAGAAATAAGCAAATTGGGCGTGGCGAATAGCAAATAGAGGGTGTTTCCATTCGCCACTTGCTCCTCAGGCCTTCTCAAGCGCGCCCTGCAAATCCTCGATTAGATCATCGCGGTGTTCGAGGCCGGCCGAAAACCGGATAAACCCCTCGCTGATGCCGAGTTCGGCGCGCGCTTCCGGCGTCAACCGCTGATGCGTGGTAGTCGCAGGATGGGTGACGAGGCTCTTGGCATCACCGAGATTGTTCGATATCCGCGCTACCCTCATCGCGTTGAGTGCGCGGAACGCCGCCGGCTTGCCGCCCTTGACCTCGAATCCGATCAGCGTCGAGCCGGCACGCATCTGCTTCTTGACCAAAGCGGCCTGCGGATGATCGGCGCGGCCCGGGTAAATCAGCCGCGAGACTTTCGGATGCGTCGCCAGCGCCTCGGCAATGGCGGCGGCGGTTTCGGTCTGTGCACGCACCCGTATCGCCAGCGTTTCCAGCCCTTTCAACAAGGTCCAGGCGTTGAACGGCGACATCGACGGGCCGGTCTGGCGCATGAAATTATGGATGTGCTCGGCGATGAATGCCTGCGAGGACAGGATGATGCCGCCGAGGCAACGGCCTTGCCCGTCGATGTGTTTGGTCGCGGAATACACCACGACGTCGGCGCCGAGCGAAAGCGGGCTCTGCCAAATCGGCGTCGCAAACACGTTGTCGACGATCAGGCGTGCGCCGCCTTGATGCGCGATGTCGGCGATGGCGCCGATGTCGAGCACGTCAAGCGTCGGATTGGTCGGGCTCTCCAGAAAACAGGTCTTGGTGTTTGGCCGCATCGCCTTGCGCCACTGATCGAGGTCAAGCCCGTCGACCAGCGTGGATTGAATGCCGTAGCGCGGCAGCAGATCCTCGACGACGTACCGGCACGATCCGAACATCGCCTTCGAGGCGACGACGTGATCGCCGGCCTTCAGCGGCGCCAGAATCGCCGTCGTCACCGCCGCCATGCCGGTCGCGGTGGCGCGCGCAGCCTCGGCGCCCTCGAGTTCGATCATGCGTTGCTCGAACATCGCGATGTTGGGATTGGAAAAGCGCGAGTAGAGGAAGCCGGGATCGTCACCCTTGAATCGCGCCTCGCATTGCTCGGCAGTGTCGTAGACGAAGCCCTGCGTCAGAAACAGCGCTTCAGATGTCTCGCCGAATTGCGAGCGCAGCGTACCGGAATGGACGAGCCGGGTCTCGGGGCGGTAGCGGGCGGTTGGCGACGCGGGCGGTTTAGTTTCAGACATGTGACCTCCATCGTGACCATCGCGAAAATGGTCACAAAAAAACCGGCCTGGAACAGGTTCCAAAAGGCCGGGATCACACGTGTCCCCGGCCTGTTTAGCGACTTATTTAACGTGGCTGCAAGCCGGCCGGCTCAAATCACCACGGGATAAGTCATGCTCTTATTCCGTCGCGCCCTTTCCGTCAAGGCAGCCATCGGATAACGGGATAAAAGGCTATATTTCCAGCGTCCGGTGAGGTGGATCAGAAATTGTCTTTCACGCTTCAACCCGGTGCCAATGGTATTCTGCCCGATCGGATGATCGCGGCGATGGCGGATGCCGGCCTCATTCTACCGGCCTATCCGTTCGTCGAAAGCCAGATCCAGCCGGCGAGTCTCGACCTCCGCCTCGGCGACGTCGCCTATCGGGTGCGCGCGAGTTTCCTGCCCGGGCCGGATGCTACCGTGGCCGAGCGTATCGATGAGTTGAAGCTTCACGAGATCGATCTTAGCGACGGCGCGGTGCTGGAGACGAACTGCGTCTACATCGTGCCGCTGCTGGAGAGCCTGGCGCTGCCGCCGGAAATCGTCGCCGCCGCCAATCCGAAAAGCTCGACCGGTCGGCTCGACGTGTTCACGCGCGTGATCGCCGACGGCACGAGGCGGTTCGATATGATCGGCGCGGGTTATCACGGCCCGCTCTACGCCGAGATCAGTCCGAAAACGTTTCCGGTGCTGCTGCGCGAGGGATCGCGGCTCTCGCAGGTGCGCTTTCGTGTCGGCGACGCCGTTCTCAGCGCCGATGAACTCGACGCGCTGCATGAACGGGAGCGGCTGGTCGATATCGACGACGCCGATCTCGTCAGCGGCGTGGCTCTCAGCGTTGATCTCTCCGGTGAAAAAGCCGACGGCTTTGTTGGCTACCGCGCCAAGCGACACACCGGAGTGGTCGATATCGATCGCCGCGGTGGTTATGCCGTGGGCGAATTCTGGGAGCCGATCGCGGCGCGGCCCGATGGCAGTCTGATCCTGGATCCCGGCGAGTTCTACATCCTGGCGTCCAAAGAAGCCGTGCAGGTGCCGCCGGACTACGCCGCCGAAATGGTGCCGTTCGATCCCCTGGTCGGCGAATTCCGGGTGCATTATGCCGGGTTTTTCGATCCCGGCTTCGGCTATGCCGGCGCCGGCGGGCGAGGCTCGCGCGCGGTGCTGGAAGTGCGCTCGCGCGAAGTGCCGTTCATCCTCGAACACGGCCAGATCGTCGGTCGGCTCGTCTACGAAAAAATGCTGGCGCGACCCGACGCGTTGTATGGCCAGCGCATCGGCTCGAACTACCAGGCACAGGGCCTGAAGCTGAGCAAGCATTTCCGGGTTTAAGCCGTGACGATTGTCAGTCAGGGCGAAACGCCCGAATGAACAGGGCATCCCGCCCTGTACGCGGTCCGGGCCAATGGTGCCGTGGGCAGGTGGTGAAAGTTCTCGGGCAGATTTCCCGACGGGTGACCGGCGCGCCACGAATTCTACCTGCCGCTGGTCACCTCAGGTTAGCACTTTAGATTAGCACTTTCCCGCCATCCGGCAGCCGGGCGCGGAGGGTACCCATGCCGCATTGCCGCGTTTTTTCACGAGGGCTGCGGCCCGTGCTGCCGAGGTCGAACCAGCCGTTGCTACCTGGGGATTTTTCTGCGCGGCACCGACTGGCGAAATCGAAATCAGCGCGGCAAGGGCAATGAACGAGACAAGCCTGATCATGATGAACCCTCTCCAGATGGTGGCGCAACCTGCGCCACCGGACCCAGCATAGCGCAATTGCGGCATCCGCTTTGACGCAGAGGGGGCGTCAAGTTGACGCTCCGCCCGCCTTTCTACAGGATGAAGACCGAGGCCGCCTCGCCGATCGCGACTATCGTTTAGCGCAGAGGATCACCGCCTGCGGTGCTTCGGTCTGACCCGATTGCGGTTCGCAGCTTGCACCGTTGTCGCCGATGGTCCTTGGCGTCTGGATTTGGGCTCCGAGCTTCGAAACGCACATGGCGCTGACGATCACCTCGTTGACGTCACACATCGCGGTTTTGGCCATCGCGCCGTCTGCGGCCGAGCGCACCACGCGGAATTGTGCGGGCGGTGACACGCCGTCTCTTCCATCCTTGCCTGCTGGTCCTTGCGGTCCTTGGGGTCCTTGCGACCCTGGAGAGCCGTTGGCGCCGGCGTCTCCCTTATCGCCTTTGTCGCCCTTTGGTCCGGAGCATCCGGCGACGACAAGCGATATTGCGACGCTCAATACGATGAAACGCATGAATTGCCCCTCTGCAAGTCGTGCCTTAAACGAACACACGAGCCAGAGGTTCCGGAATTCGGATCAAGGAAATCGGCCAAACTGAAAATATGCAACCGATCTCGAGTGCATTTTCGGTGATCCGGCGGTCGCCCAGATTGCGACGCCGATCACGATAGCCGCCAGCACGCACTGGCCTACCAATCCAAGCCGCACGATCAATTGCCCAGACGATGCCTTTGCATCTCGGCGAGACTTGTCCTGCAACACGCATGATAGATCAGGTTTAGGATCGTGCACATCGGATCGAACTCCCCTGTTTGATCGACGGCCCAATGTTGGCAGCGAAGACTTCATTCGGATGTCGCCGCCCCGCAAAACGGTTTCGTCCGCTGGCAAAACGGTTTCGCAGGCCTACGCCGCAAGCAGATCGTCGCCGTTGGGGGCGTTCCGCAATCTCAAACGCGACTTGGCGTTTCGCCCGATCTTGACATGGAAGAAGAGCGTATCGAGAGCTCCGTCTTCATCGCCTTTCCGGCCTGCTGCATGCAGTTCGACCCGTCGCTCATCTTTGGCGCCCGACTGACCGAGCAGATAACGCTCGAAAGTTCGCCATCCAGACGATCGATGTTCATCTCCCAACCATCGACGGGCGCGAAAACTTTGCTCACGCTCATTTGCACCAGTTGGCCGCTGTTCATCTCGCGGCTTATCGCATATTGGCTTGGTTGGGCTTGGACCCAAAGGACTCTATCGCCAAGATTAAAGATACTTCGAACGCGAGCAACCAAGAAGACATCCATGAAACGTAGCTGGATCTGGGAAGTATCTCGATCTATTGGCCTGTCGCTAGTCGTGACGCTTGCGACGTTGGGTGCGCTTGAGGTCGTTCTTCGCGTTGCCGATTTCCGACTATTGCGCGCAGGCTTGAGCGAAAATTCGCTTAGCTACGCCTACGACGCCGAACTCGGTTGGGCGCCGGTACCGAACTCGTCATCTATGTTCACTAGCGTTCGCACGACCCACATCAAACACAATAGCCTCGGTCTGCGCGATGAGGAGTTCAGCCTGGACGCTACGCCGACGATCATGTTCTTGGGAGACTCTTTTGTATGGGGCCTTGATTCTGAAGCAGACGAGCGCTTCAGCGACTTGTTGAGGCCCAAGGTCCCCGACTACAAGATTTTGGCAGCCGGAGTTGCGGGATACGGCACCGATCAAGAGTATCTGCTGCTGAAGCGGTTGTGGCCGAAGATCAAGCCCGCTGTCGTCGTTTTGATCTTTTGTTCGCTGAACGATCGGTCGGATAACAGCACCAATGTCCGTTATGGTAGCTATCTGAAACCCTACTTCACGACCCAGCCGGATGGGTCGCTGGAGCTGATGGGACAGCCGGTCCCGAGATCGCATCAGCTATACATCAAGGATAACTGGCTGGTGCGAAACCTTTGGCTGGCGCGGTTGGGGATGAGTTTCTACGTACGCTTGAGGTACCCGCCGTTGTTTGTGCCTGATCCCACGGAAGAACTTGTGCGGAAATTGCGCGAATTCGTTGAAAGTAACGGTGCCAAATTCCTAGTTGGGGTCCAAGGTCAAGACGAAGTGCTGATCCGTTATCTGAATGCGAACCGGATTCCGTCCGTGCAACTCGAGGGAGCCGCGCACTATACGGGTGGGCTCGGCCCTCATTGGACGCCCGAGGGCCAACAGTTCGTCGCGGAACGCGTTCTAGGCTTGCTGTCAGCAAATAATATCATTCACCATGATGCCGCTGCTCAAGACAATTAGTGTGTTGCCCATCACCAGAGCGGGGACTAATCCCTCAGATCTGTTCCACCCTCACGGATGGTAGGCATTCGAGCTGTAAAATCCACCCATTCGTCAAGGGATGGTTGCGAAGTAAAAACGCTGTTGCCTAACGGGCCGCCGACTTCTCCGACGGCGTCACGCGCCAGATCGCGTTGCCGACATCGTCGGCCACCAGCAGTGCGCCCCGCTTGTCGATCTTGACGCCGACCGGCCTGCCTTGCGCTTCGCCTTGGGCGTTGAGGAATTCGGTCAGCACGTCACGCGGGCCACCCGATGGCTTGCCGTCGGTGAACGGCACGAAGATCACCTTGTAACCGGCGCGCGGTTTGCAATTCCACGAGCCATGCTGGCCGACGAAGGCGCCGCCGGCCATCGCGGGCGGAAACAAATCTCCGGTGTTGAATGTCAGTCCGAGCGAAGCCGTGTGTGCGCCGAGCGCGTAATCGGGCGCGACGGCCTTCGCTACCAAATCCGGCCGCGGCGGCTTAACGCGGTCGTCGGCATGTTGGCCGAAATAGCTATAGGGCCAGCCATAGAATGCGCCGTCCTTGACCGATGTCATGTAATCGGGAACGAGATCATTGCCGAGTTCGTCGCGCTCGTTCACCGTCACCCACAATGCGCCGCTCTGCGGTTGCCAGGACGGTCCATTCGGATTGCGCAGCCCGGATGCGAAGACGCGCCATTTGCCGGTCGCGCGATCGACCTCAAGCACGGCCGCGCGATTAACCTCGGCCTCGACGCCGTTTTCACCGACATTGCTGTTGGAGCCTACGGTAGCGTAGAGCTTGCTCCCGTCGGGACTGGCGGTCAGGTCCTTGGTCCAGTGATGGTTGATCCGTCCGGCCGGCAGGTCCGCGAGCTTGACGCCGGGCGAACTGATTTTGGTATCGCCGGCATGATAGGGAAACTTCAGGATGGCATCGGAATCGGCGACATAGAAGTCATCGCCAATCAGCGCCATTCCGAACGGTGAATTCAGCCCCTCGATGAAAACGCTCCTGGTCTCGGCGGTGCCGTCGCCATCGGCGTCGCGCAATAGCGTGATGCGGTTGGCGCTCGGCGTGTTGGCGCCGGCACGGCCCATCACCCATCGTGTCACCCAGTGCACGATGCCCGAGCCGTCGTCCGGCTTTGGCGGTGCGTTGGTCTCGGCCACCAGCACGTCGCCGTTGGGCAGCACGAAAAGCGAGCGCGGGTGATTGAGTCCGGTAGCGAATGCGTTGACCGTCATGTCGTCGCCGGCGACGGGTTTGGTGCCCGCCGGCCATCCCGTGGCGAAGGCGACGTTGACGGTCGGAATCAGCGAAGTCTGAGGGCCCGGCAACGTCGGTGACGGTCCGAAGCTTTGCTTGGCAGTGACGGTATCCTGCGGATCGTTGCAGGAGGCAAGTGGAAGCGCCAGCACCCCGACCACCATGCTCAGCCGAATTCCGTTCCGCATAATCGCTCCTTGCATGTTGACTGTTATAATGCGGAAAGGACCGGAACGTTCGCTTTGTTCGCACGAAATCGATGCGAGAGAGCCCGCGCGGCGCTAAGCTGGCGGCAATCAATACGATCTCAGGGAGTGAAAATGGACGGCGGGCAAGACCATGCGCAGGCCATGAAGTGGCGGAGATGGCGCAGCGTCGCAGACCTCTACCACAGCTATTTCACCGGCCTCATCCTTACCGTGGTGACACGGCGCGGAACTGCAGACGCGGCGGAGTTCGTGTTCCGGGTGTTTCGCCGGCAGCAGCAGGAGCGCTTCCTGCCCGGGCTGGAGAAGCTCGGGCTCAGGCATTTGCCGCCGGCGGTGGCGGCGGCGCAGTATCATTACCTGTCCAACTGGATCGGCGGCGTCAGCGTCGAATACATGCACGAGTCCGACCGCAAGGCGTGGATCCGCTATCCGCCGCCGCGCTGGATCTGGCGGGGAACGGCGATCTGCGGCGTACCGGGCGAAGTCTCGCGCGCGATGCTGCGCGGATGGCACGCCAACAACGGGGTTTCGCTCGGTAATACAAATCTCGGTTTTGTCTGCACCAAGCAAAGCGTCGACGGGCAGGATGGCCTCGAAGGTTATTATTGCGAATACGATCATCCGCTCGAACTCGATCAGCGTCTGGTGTTCGCGCGGCATCTCGAAGCCCCCTTGTTCGATCCGGCGCAGGCGCCGGCATTGCCGGTTTCGAGTTGGCCGAAGTCCCGGCTGCAGAAAGCCTATCGAAATTACGCCATGGAATATGTGCGGACGGCCGCCCCCGTCATGGTCCAATTGTTCGGCCCTGAAGACGCAGGCTACCTCTTGCACCTGACCGGCAAGCTGATCGGCATGCAGCTTTTCGATGAGGTCGCAGAAGGTTTCTCGGTGGGACGCGGCGGTCCAGGAGAGTTCGCGGCATTTCTGCGCGCTCTGCTCGAGGCGCAGGACGACGTCGCGGTGTCGGACGAATCCGGTGGCGTGTTCGGAATCGGGCAACAGACCTGGAAACTGATGGCCGGTGTCGAGGATTATCATCCCGCCTGCGCCAGGGCACTTGAGGGATTGGTCGAGGGTCTGGCCGCCGGCTGCGGTCGGCGCATCGCCGTGCAGATGAGGCCGTCGACCGGCGGCCGTCCACCGTTCATATGGTCGATCGGCTGAAACTTTACATCTCGCCGCAAAATGGCGAGTGCGAGAATAAACAGGTGGCCGATCGTGCAGGCGGCCCATGCGCAGGACGCACGGGGCGGCCGGCCGGGCCGTGCTAGGAAGCATGGCCGCGCGGCATCCCGACCGCGCTCCAAAATAAATAATTGCATCGGCGCACGGTCGCATCGCCAGATTTGTGCCGGCGGACCGCGGGCCACGGAGAAGAAATGTCCGATCTCGCTGTCGCCGAAATTCCCGTAGACGACGACGAACAACCGCTTCCCCCGATTTCGGCGCCCGCGAGGAATGCGTTGCTTGACGGCCCGATCCTGCGCACGCTGTTGTGGCTGTCCTGGCCGAACGTGATCGCACTCAGCGCCGGCACCTGCGTCGTCATCGCCGAGACCTCCTATATCGGGCGGCTCGGCGTCGAGGCACTGGCGGCGATGGCATTGGTGTTTCCCTGCGTCATCCTCACTATGACGATGTCCGGCGGCGCGATGGGCGGCGGTGTTGCGTCGGCGATCGCCCGGGCATTGGGCGCCGGCGATATCGACCGCGCCTCGACGCTGGCCGCGCATGCTTTGCTGATCGGCATCTGTTTCGGGTTGACCTTCATGTTGGGGATGCTGATCTTCGGGCCTCGCTTGCTGGAACTGCTCGGTGGCCGCGGCAATGTGCTGGCCAATGCCGTCGCCTATACGCAGATCTTTTTCGGCGGCGCGGTTCTGCCGTGGCTGATGAATACCATGGCGGGAATTCTGCGCGGCACCGGCAACATGAAGCTGCCTTCGCTGATGATCCTCAGCTCCGCCGTGTGCCAGATCATTCTCGGCGGAACGCTCGGTCTGGGCCTCGGGCCGGTGCCGCAATTCGGCATGCGGGGCGTCGCGGCGGGTTCGCTGATCGCCTACGCGCTCAGCATCGCGGTCATGGCATGGTATTTATTTTCGGGCAGGGCGCGGGTATTTCCGAAGATCAGGGGACTTCGAATCCGGCGGGTGATGTTCGTCGACATCCTCAAGGTCGGCGCCATCTCGTGCTTTTCGCCGCTGCAGTCGGTGCTGACGATCAGCATTTTCACGCATCTGTTGGCGGGGTTCGGCACCGAGATTCTCGCCGGCTACGGCATCGGCGCCCGGTTGGAGTTCATGCTGACCTCGTTGGCCTTCGCGGTAGGCATTGCCTCGGTACCGATGATCGGCATGGCGATCGGCGCCGGGCGCGTCGCGCGCGCACGACAAATCGCCTGGACCGCGGGTGCGCTCTCGTTCGTGTCGGTGGGAGCAATCGCCACCATCATCGCGATCTTCCCTGACCTGTGGGTCAATCTCTTCACCGGTGACGCGGGCGTACGCGCCGCCGGCCGGCAATACCTGTCGACGGCCGCACCGATGTACGCATTCATCGGGCTTGCGATGTCGATGTATTTTTCATCGCAGGGCGCGGCCAAGGTGCTCGGCCCGGTGCTGGCGCAGAGCGCGCGGCTGTTGTTCATCGCCGGCGGCGGCTGGTGGCTGTCGAGGCACGGCGCAACCGCCGCGAACTTCTTTGTGCTGGCGGCGTCGTCAATGGTGGTGCTCGGCGTGCTCTCCTCGTCGAGCGTGGCCCTGACGCGGTGGACGCCAAGGGGCGGTCCGCTGCGGGAGGTGCGTCCGGCGCTGCCCTGAGAGTGACGGAGAAAAACAGGCCCTCGGGTTCGCCCCGATGGCTGGGCACCGGTTTTCTCCTCGTTGGTTAATTTTGCTTAAGGAGGTGTGCGAGAGGGCTGTGTGTCATCCGGCTTGGCGGCGCGCGCGGTCTCGGGTAATCAGGAAGGCGCAGGCGGGCGTAGTTCAATGGCAGAACGGCAGCTTCCCAAGCTGCATACGAGGGTTCGATTCCCTTCGCCCGCTCCATCCGGCTCGGAACGGCCCGGCATTCCGCCGCGACGGCGTCGTTTTGTCCCGCCCGAGCGCGCTTTCAACAATTGAGAAACCATCCGGCATTTCGGTCCGCGGCGCTAACGAATTGGAAGATTGTCCGCGACACATTCCGCACGGGTCCAGGCACGGAGAGGGATGATCATGAGCAGTAACGCAGTTTTGGAAAACGTACGCCGATATCGCGCGGTAGCTTCGCTGTACCGCCAAACAGCGGCATTCCGCCCGCTCCAACGGCACTCGCTTCTGGCCGAGGCAGAACGATGGGAGCATTTGGCGCTATCGGAGCTTGAGGTCTACTTTTCGGCGCAAGCCAGCTTACAAACTCACGATCAACCGGCTCGCCGCGGGGAATGGGAAGCACTGCCCATCGCCGCATGAGGCGGTTGCTCTCGCGACCGGCCTTGCTGGTCCTGAAAGCCGGGCGAATAGGATGTGCCATCCCGCGGCCGGGATGGCCGGCACCCGCCGCGCTGAGGGTATCTCCCTCCGTCAGCCGAGCTTGCGGCCGTTGGCCGTGACGTAGATCGAATAGAGCGATGTCGTTCCGCAAATGAACAGACGGTTGAGTTTCGCGCCGCCGAAAGTCACGTTCGCTACCATTTCGGGAATGAGGATTTTGCCGATCAGCGAACCGTCGGAATCGTAGCAATGCACTCCCTCGGCGGTGCTCGTCCAAATGCGTCCGTTCCGATCGACACGAAAGCCGTCGAATAACCCCGCGGTTGATGCCGCGAAGATTTCACCGCCCGACAATTTCGTCCCCTCCGCACTGACCGTGAAGCGACGAATGTGGCGCGGCCCGTTCTCCTTGTGCGTGACGCCTGTGTCGGCGACATAGAGATATTTCTCGTCGGGCGAGAATGCGAGGCCGTTCGGGCGAACCATATCGGTGATGACGGCCGCCACCGCACCGGTCTTGGCGTCGACCCGGTATACGTGGCAGCCCTCGATCTCCTGATCCGCGCGATCACCTTCGTAATCGGTGTCGATGCCGTATGCGGGGTCGGTGAACCAGACGGAATCGTCCGACTTCACCACGACGTCGTTGGGCGAGTTCAGGCGCTTGCCGTTCCACTTGTCCGCAATCACGGAAATCGATCCGTCAACCTCCGTTCGCGTCACGCGGCGCGTGAGATGCTCGCACGTGACAAGCCGGCCTTGATTGTCGACCGTATTGCCGTTCGAATTGTTGGAACATTCGCGGAAGATCGAGACATCGTCGGAAGGCTCGACCAACCGCATCATGCGGTTGTTCGGAATGTCCGACCAGACGAGATAGCGGCCCGCGGCAAACCAGGCCGGCCCTTCAGCCCAGCGCGCACCCGACCACAAACGCTCGACGCGCACGTGGCCGGGAAAGCACGCCTTGAAGCGTGGATCGAGAACGACGATGTCTGTTCCTTCAACTTGACCATGCCACATTAGAACCTCCGCCTTTTGTTATTGAGCCGTACGGCACGTATCGCGAACGGGCCTTGTTCGACCGGGCCGGTTGCGGGTGGTCGGTCACTTGCTGCCATTCGTCATGTTTGTCAACGCGTAAACCGGACCGTGCGGAAGGGTTGTTGCGGCAGCCGCGCCAATATAATAGCGCGTAGCGACTTGCGCTGTGTCGGCGGCGTCCTTCCCTAGCGGCTCGTAACGAGCGTTTTTTGCTCACGCCACGGGGCGGCGGGAAGCCGAGATGACGGCTCATGAGTTGCGACGAAGCGCGCTCGAATTCAGCGCGCCTCGCGCTCCGTTTCGTGACCGACCGTGTTGGCGCGGGTGACTGGATTGCAATCAAGGTCTCGGTATAGGATGGCAGCGACGGCAAGGATCAGCCGTTCCAGGTGGCGATCGAAACGGAATACGAATAGCGTCGAGGTCGTCGATTCGCGGGCGTAGTTCAATGGTAGAACGGCAGCTTCCCAAGCTGCATACGAGGGTTCGATTCCCTTCGCCCGCTCCAGCGCTTTACGACAACGGTTGCGCCAAAACGACCGGCGTTCGGTGCCGCGTCCCTGTTGCCTGGCGGCATAGTCGGAGCAAAACAGCATCAAGGCGAAAATAACGGGAACCTGCCGCCATGCCGTTGCCCATCTCGCTCGCTTTCGCCGGAGTTTTTGCGCTGTTCAACCTGTGGCTCGCCTACCGTTGCGTACGAATTCGGTTGAGCGGACCGGGCGGCGTTGGCGACCTCGGAATTCCGGTGCTGCAGGCCCGGATGCGCGCGCACGCCAATTTCGTCGAATATACGCCCTTCGTCCTGATTCTGATGGCGCTTCTCGAATATTCCGGCGGGTCAACCGAACTGCTCAAGGGAGTTGGTATCGTCTATTTGCTGGCGCGAGTTCTTCATGCCTTTGGCATCGAACGGCCCCGGTTCACGATGCAACTCATTGGCGCGGTGGGAACGTGGATCGTATTACTGATGCTCGCCATCTGGGCGATACGGACAGCCGTGCACGCCTCGTCGCCGATCGTCCATTGAGTCCGTATCTGGCAGCGATTTTGGCAGGCTCGCTGCTATCCCGGCGGGATAACAGCGAGAGAACGGTCGGATTACTCGCTCCGGACGGCGATCGATCAAGCGCCCTGCGGGACCTGATCGAGAAAGCCGGTGATGCTGCGAATTAGCCCATCCCTTAGCACGGCGAAGTCAGTGCCCTTGATCGGGCTGTCGGCGCCATCGGGACCGAGCCCCCAGGAGAAGCGGAGGTGGTCGCCGTAGCCGCTGGGTTCGCCGATCAACTGGAATCTGAAATCCGGAAATCGTTGCTGCACGCCGGCGATCAGCGCGTCGACACCGTCATGGCCGTCGCCGCTCATCAGCGGGTCGACGTATTTGGCGTCATCCGTCCAGTTCTGTTTCAGGATTTCGCGCCTGCGATCGGCCGCGCGTTCGTTCCACAGGTTGATGTAGCGGCTGGCGATCGCCTTGGGGTCGGTCGTTTTGGGGTCGGTCATGTTCGCTCTCCTTCGATGCGGCCGGATCGGCCGGCTGATCGACTATCGAAGATTGGCGCAGCCGAATCGATTACCTCGGAGGTCATGTCGCGCCTTACGGCGCCACGTTGGCCTCCTTGAGCCGAAAGCCGCAGCGAGGCTCGGCGAGGGGGTCTATCGCGTCGCACGGCTCGTTCATCGAAGTTGCCGCGAAGCCCTTGCGTTAAATCAGGAAAACAACGGCCTCGCTTGTCGCGAGGCCTCGGTAACCCCTCGGACCGGCCCCCGGCGCGCCGTTCGATCGATCTTGGTTAAGCAAACCTTAAAGTATTCCTCACTGAGGACCCTATGCGGATTGGAATACGGTAAAAAAAGGGTTAACGTACAACCACCGAGTGCCAGTCAGATAGTTTGCAATGAACCTTTCTCGCCGGAATTTTATGCAAGGGGTCCTCCTGGGAGGTGCCGCGTTAACCGCGATCGGGATGACTCAAAGCCGGCGTCCGATCCCGCCGTTTTCGCAAATGGCCGATGTTTCAGGCTTGGCGCCGCCGTCGGCGACCTTGAACTCGCAATCTCTGGCTCTCGGCAACTTTTTTCCCTCCTTGGTGGATCCCGATGCCACGGAGGGCCCTTTCATCGTCAACACGCTTTCCGGGAAAGACTCGTTTGGCGATTACATTCGCCAGGGCGACCCCGGTAATTCCGTTTTCCTGCGGCAGGCCGACGCCCGCGCCACCATTCCCTGGGCGCCGATTTTTGCGCGGGAAAACAACCTGTTGCAGTTACCGTCGTCGGTGACACGACAGATAGACTGCTCCGATCTCCTGGTGATGAACGAGAGCAGCAAGCACTATCCGGTGTTTGGCAACAAGGCGCGCAAATACGAGTTTCTGCTTCCGAACCTGAAGTGGTCCGGCTCTCAGCGTTTAGGGACGATGGGCGCGGTTTCCAGCAATCATGCGCTGCAGTTTGCCCTGGCCAACCGTGTGGCGGCTTTGACCAGCGACGGACAGCCGCTGAACTGTCCCCTGGACCTGGTGCTTTTCGAGGTCCCGGGAGCCGCCACGGACATGGCGCGACTGGCGATTTTGCGAGGCTTGGCTCAGCACATTGCCATTGCCAAGAACAATGTCGAGTTGGTGGGCGAAGCTGCCCATGAATATGCCAGGGATTGGCTGCACCCGGATACGGATTCGCTCGTTCCCCCCGGCGGCTCGAACGAAGTCAGCGTGCTGGGCCACATGAACGCGATCGCCGAGTTGGCGCAGTTGCTGGACGCCGCCCAGACGTGGAGAGCGCCTCCCGATGTGATTTTTGTGGCCATGGGCACCGGCTCGACGGTTTTGGGCCTTCTCCTGGGCGTCCATTTGATGGGGTGGAAAACCAAGGTCGTGGGGGTCGCCGATCAGGACAAGTCCTATCTGACGCGACTGTTGATGAACCAGCAACCCTCCTTGCCCTTCGTGGAAGGCAATGTCGCCCGGCTCGCTCGCAGCACGGTCGGGTGGCTGCACAACATCCGCTTTCCTGGCATTTCGCCCGATGTTCTTCGCACGATGCAACACGAGATATTCGTGCCGGATTCCAATAGCTGGCAGCCCGGCTATGGCTTGGTGGAAGATGTCGACCGTGCGCGGGCGAACGAGCTGAGAGAGGCCGGGCTCAGCCTTGATCCCGTGTTTACTTTAAAAGCCTGGCGGTCCTTGCTCACCATGTCTCAAACGGGTGCGCTTAAAGACAAGAAGGTGCTTTTTTGGAACACCTACAACAGCTTTGACTACATGCCGCCCCTTCTATCGAGTTTGGGCTAACGTCATGCATAGTTACAAATCATTGATTTGCTATGTGGCGGCCGTCGTCTTCGTGTCGTTGGTATGTCTTGCGTCGCCCCTGTCCACAGAGGCTGTCTGGCAGATTTTTCCCGGCTTTGAGACTGTGGCGCAAGCGAATCCGCTTGTCACGGTGCTGGTGTTTCTGGTCACGTCGGCCGTCCTCGCATTTCTGGCCTTTCCTTCCATGCCGATGATTTACATGGCGGCGGGTTTTTACATGGGGGGATTCGGAGGCGGCGTGACCGTCCTGCTCGGCAGCGCATTAGGCTGCTGGAGCGCGTTCTTGTTTTACCGGAAGCACATCCGACAACGTTCAAGTGCTCCCTTAGATCGACAGTCCCCTGTTAAAATTTGGCTGACTTTAATCGGATTGCGCCTCTCGCCGCTCGTGCCGGCGCCGCTCGTGAATTTCTTCGGCGCAGTATTTAATGTGTCGCCTCTTCAATACCTGACGACCAGCGTGCTGGGCAGTGCGCCGCTCGTCTTGTTCTATGCGCAAATAGGACAGCACGGGCACCAATGGTTAGCCGGTGAATCCCTTCATTGGCATCAATTTTCAATTTACCTGATTATTTTAACCCTAAGTACGCTGTTGAGCGCGATGGGTCCTTGGCGCGCAGTGTTGAAGGAGCTCAAGCAGCTGAAAGGCTCGTCCAGATCAGGGACACTTCCGCTGCAGCCGGCTTCTAGTTCGTAATTTTTCACTCTTAATCGGAATTTTTACGGAAAATGAGATTCACTTTATTATATTCCGCTATCCTTTTTTAATTTTCAGACTTGTAGGGTGCAGGCGCTACCACCCGACGTAAAAACAAAGTGCGCCTCCATGTTCCCGAAACGTTTCGTCCTTGCGTCGCTCAGCGGCGCTCTGGCTTTTCTGTTCGTGACTGCAAGCTGTGCAGCTGATCTCGCGGAGATCAAGCAGCGCGGCGAAATCCGCCATATCGGTATCCGCTACGCGAATTTCGTCACCGGGGACGGCAACGGTTTAGATGTCGAACTGATGCAGGGTTTCGCCAAACGAATTGGCGTGTCTTACAAGCTTGTCTACTCCGATTTTTACTCGGTGATCCGCGACTTGCTGGGCAAGGATGTCCTGCGCAAAAACGGCGAGGTCACGCTGACAGGTGATTATCCGATCAAGGGGGACGTGATTTCGACCGGCTTCACCGTGCTGCCGTGGCGCGAGGCGGTCCTTCTCTATTCCGAGCCGACGCTTCCGTCTCAGGTCCTGTTAGTAGCGCCGGCCGAGTCCAATCTTCAGCCGATCGAGGACGGTGTCGATCTCGCGGCTGATATCGCCAATACCCGGAAGGCCATCGGATCCAAGAGCGTGCTCGTCATGGAACGCACCTGCCTGGATCCGACCAATTACGGCCTGGTCAACGTCGGCATCGACTTGAAGGCCTACAGCAAGAGCACCAACCTCAACGAGATGGTCCCGGCCATGCTCAACAAGGAAGCCGAGCTGACGCTGCTTGACGTGCCGGACGCCATTCTCGACCTGCGCAAATGGGCCGGCAGGATCAAGATTCTGGGACCGATATCCGACCGGCAGATGCTGGCGACCGCCTTTCCGAAGGATGCGCCGGCCTTGCGCGATGAGTTCAACGCCTACCTGAGCGACATCAAGGCCTCCGGTGTCTATGACCGGCTCGTGGACAAATATTATCCCGGCATCCGTCGATTTTTTCCGGAATTTTTTGCGAAGACGAATTGATGCAGTCTGCGGCGACCAGTTTTGCTCGATTGCTGGCTCCGCGTTGGCTTCTGATAGCCGCCGGCGCCTTTCTGCTGTCGATGTTCTTTCTGATCGGCAATCTCTATTCATCGCAGGTGGAATTGCGGCGGAACGCCGATACGCGCTTGGTTTCGATCGGCCAAGCGCGTGCCGCCGAGATCGGCGAATTTTTGCTTGGGCGCCAGCAAGCCGCGGCGCGGCTCGCCGCCAGCGAGGACATTTCAAATTACTTCAGTAATTTCGATCTCGGAATGTCGGTTAAATACGGACTCTTCGCAAATCTGGCTGCAATCGAGCACCGCTTCCAGACCACCCTGGACGAGGAGAAATATCAAGACCAACCCGCCTATCTGAGGCTGGCTTTCTTCGATCGCAACGGCTCGGCGCAAGTGGACGTCGGCGCGTCCAACGGGACAACGCCTTCGCCAATGGGAAACTTGGGCAAGCCGAACGTTCAGATCGATGACAAGCGCCGCCTGATTGTCGCAACCGCACCGGTGCTTCAGAATGGCAGAATGAGGGGAACGGTCGAGACCGTGAGCAGCCTCAATCTGCTTTCGTCATTGGTGTCTACCAACGACCTCGGGCAGCCGCACGAATTCCTCCTCGGAGACGACGGCGAGGTTCTGCTCCCGATCGAGCGGGAGCACTCGCCCATCGTCACCCAGGGCCGCGTGCTGGCCGCGCTTCCCCCCGGCCGCGTCCTGGCCCTGTCTAACGTTGCCGCGCCCGAACTGAAGGGCTATCTCGCGCTACGCTCGCCGGTGGGAGGCACGCGGCTTTCCATCCTGCGGCTGGCGAACGAGGATGAACTTTACGACCATACGCTTTCACCCATCTCCGTTTTTTATCTCGGCCTCTTCGCTGTCGTACTATTCGTGTCGGCCATCGGCTTCGAGCAGATGCGTCAAAATGCGGGGCGGCTACAAATCAAGATCGTCGAATCCAATCGTCATCGGGCGGAGCTGGCCGAACATAACCTGGCTCTCTCGCAAGAAATCAGGCGTCGCGAGGCCATTGAGACCGACCTCCAGCGGCAGAGCGAGGCGCTGGACAAGACCAATTCCGAACTGCGCATAGCCGCCGCCGCCTTCAATGCTCAGGAAGGCATGATCGTCACCGACACCAGGGGCGTGATCCTGAGCGCCAACCGTGCCTTCGTTAATCTCACCGGTTATACGATGGAGGAATTGGCCGGAGAAACGGCGCGATTGTTCCGGTCCCATCGCCGCGATTCGGAGTTCTACCAGAGCATGTGGAATTCCGTCCAAAGTACCGGCGGCTGGCAGGGCGATATGAGTCTCAGGACCAAGAGCGGCGAACATTGCGCGCGCTGGCTGACCATATCCGCCGTGAAAAACGAGATGGGCGAGGTCACCAACTACATCGGCTCTTATTATGACATTTCAAAACTAAAATACGCCGAGGAAAAGATCCGGGAGCTGGCGTTTTTTGACCAGCTCACAGGCCTCCCGAACCGCGTCCTGCTGATCGACCGCGTGCGCCAGGCGCTAAACGCGAATATCCGCAACAAATCCTTCGGCGCGCTGCTCTTCCTCGACCTCGACAATTTCAAGACGCTGAACGACTCGCTTGGTCATGACATGGGCGATCTGCTGCTGAAAGCAGCCGCTCAGCGAATCTCGAATTGCGTCAGGGCGGATGACACGGTTGCCCGCTTCGGCGGCGATGAATTCGTCGTTCTTCTCGCCAATCTCGGTACAAAGAAAGCAAAAGTCGCTGCTTTGGAAGCCGAGGCGATCGGGGAAAAAATTCTCGCCGCCTTCGCTGACGTCTTTCAGCTCGAGACGTATGAATATCCCTGTACACCCAGCGTCGGTGTGACCTTGTTTTCGCCCGAAGATCGCAATGTTGACGAGCTGCTGAAGCGGGCCGATCTCGCGATGTATGACGCAAAAACCGCGGGGCGAAATGGCCTGCGGTTCTTCGATCCTGCGATGCAGACAATGATATCGGCGCGCGCCGCCCTCGAGACCGATCTGAGAGAAGATCTCAAAAAGGAAAGGCTGCTACTGCACTACCAGCCGCAGGTGGATCACGAAGGAAGGTTGTTGGGAGCGGAGGCGCTGGCGCGTTGGCCGCATGCGCAGAAAGGCATGGTTTCTCCCAGCGAATTTATCCCGGTGGCGGAAAGCACGGGTCTTATTCTTCCGCTCGGCGCCTTGATGCTGAAAATCGCCTGCCAGCAGCTCGCCCGGTGGTCGGCCGATCCGGTAACCGAGCGCTTGACCATCGCGATCAATGTCAGCGCCCTGCAGATGCGTCAGCAGAATTTTGTCGAACAGGTCCGCACGATCATCGAGCAGACCGGCGCCAATCCCCATCGCCTCAAAATCGAACTCACGGAAAGCACGTTGGTCAGCAACGTCGACGATGTGATCGCCAAGATGGATAAGCTGAAAGCGATCGGCATCGGCTTTAGCCTCGACGATTTCGGAACCGGCTACTCGTCGCTCTCATACCTCAAACGTTTGCCGCTCGATCAGCTCAAGATCGACCGTAGCTTCGTCAAGGATGTTTTGGTCGATTCCAACGACGCCGCCATAGCCCAGATGATCATCGCCCTCAGCAAGAGCCTTGGCCTTTCCGTCATCGCCGAAGGCGTCGAAACGGAAGAGCAATATGCCTTCCTGGCACGTCACGGACAGCTCAATTATCAGGGCTATTTGTTCGGCCGACCACTGCCGCCGGAGGATTTCGAGAGACTCGCCCGGGCTTTCTCGCCGCGTCGCAGTTCGAGGCAGGAACTGGTATCCGTCAATCGGACCTACGCATAACGCGCCGGGCGGGTGACGTACCTCTTGAGATTGCGGCCGGGGTATATCCATTCGGAATTCCCGCTCGCCTTTCGATGAAGTCGCGCGATCGAATCGATTGCCTCGGAGTTCATATTGCGCGTCGCCTGGAGTGGCGCGTTCCAACGACGGACCGTGCAGCTCATCCGACCGCCTTCGCCGCGGCGCGCCCCGCGTTGCGGCCTGAAAACAGGCAGCCGCCGAGGAAGGTGCCTTCCAGCGACCGGTAGCCATGCATGCCACCGCCGCCGAATCCGGCGGCTTCTCCCGCGGCGTAAAGCCCCGGGATGACGCGGCCTTCCTGGCCGAACACGCGCGAATCGAGGTCGGTCTCGAAGCCACCCAGTGTCTTGCGGGTCAGGATGTTGAGTTTCACCGCGATCAGAGGCCCATGCGCCGGATCGAGAATCCGGTGCGGCTTCGCGGTGCGGATCAACCGGTCACCGGCATACCGGCGCGCGTTGTGGATGTTCATCACCTGGGTGTCCTTCACATAGGGATTGGACATCTCGCGGTCGCGCGCCTCGATCTGCGCCTTCACATATTCGAGCTTCAGCAGATCGTCACCGCCAAGTGTGTTCATGGAGGCGACGAGGTCGGCGAGATTGTCGCGCACGACAAAATCGGCGCCGTTGGTCTTGAACGCTTCCACCGGCCCGGGCGCGCCCTTGTTGGTGGCGCGCTTGAGCGTCATCCGCCAGCTCTTGCCGGTGAGATCGGGGTTCTGTTCCGAGCCCGACAGCGCGAATTCTTTCTTGATGATGCTCTGCGTCAGGATGAACCACGAATAATCGTAGCCGGTGCGCATAATGTGGTGCAATTGGCCGAGCGTGTCGGAGCCCGGAAACAGCGGTGAGGGCAACCGCGTGCCTGTGGCGTCGAACCACATCGAGGACGGCCCGGGCAGGATACGGATGCCGTGGCGCGGCCAGATCGGATTCCAGTTTCGGATGCCCTCGACGTAGTGCCACATCCGGTCGCGGTTGATGAGCCGGCCGCCGGCGGCCTCGGTGATGCCGATCATCCGGCCGTCGACATGTTCTGGCACGCCCGAAATCATGCTGCGCGGCGCCTCGCCGAGCCGCTTCGGCCAATTCTGCCGCACCAGATCATGGTTGCCGCCGATGCCGCCGGAGGCGACGATGATTGCCTGGGCGCGCAGCGTGAAGTCGCCGATGACGGCGCGCGAGCTGCTCTCCCCGCGCGCGGCATTCGTCGGCTCGAGGATCGCGCCGCTGATGCCGGTCACTGTGCCGCCCGACATCGCGAGCGCGTCGACGCGATGTCGGAAGCGGAAGCTCAGGCGTCGGTTCGCCTCGGCCTGACGGGCGCGCCGCTCGAACGGCTCGACGACGCCGGGGCCGGTGCCCCAGCTGACATGAAAACGCGGCACCGAATTGCCGTGGCTCATCGCGTCATAGCCGCCGCGCTCGGCCCAGCCGACCACGGGGAAGATGCGATGGCCCATCTCCCGCAGCCATCCACGTTTCTCGCCGGCCGCGAACGCGACATAGGCTTCGGCCCAGCGTCGCGGCCACAGGTCTTCATCGCGGTCGAAACCCGCCGATCCCATCCAGTCCTGCAGCGCAAGCTGGTGACTGTCCTTGATGCCGAGCCGGCGCTGCTCCGGCGTATCCACAAGAAACAAGCCGCCCAGCGACCAGAAGGCTTGGCCGCCAAGGCTTTGTTCGCCCTCCTGATCGACCACGATGACGCGCTTGCCGGCGTCGGCAATCTCGGTTGCCGCGACCAGTCCCGCCAGTCCGCCACCGACCACGATTACGTCTGCATCATCCGCCATCGCCATCTCCCCGCCCTTTTGGCAATTGAAGCGCGCGGGCTTGTGAACGGTCAACGGTAAATGGTTCCGGCAGGATGCCGCTGTGTTGCCGCACGGAGCATTCATGTTCCGGTGCAGGACCTCGCTGCACAGGGTGCAGCCGCCGTGCAACACCTCATTTGAATCTGTTTGGAGACATCTCAAGCGGCTGGACAAAAGCCCGATCTAGAAACACCCTGCAAAGGCATCGCATAAGACGATCAGATTCGGGTTCGACAGGTTTGGACTGGGGGCTGGATATGAAGCTGATGACGGGGTTGCTCGCGGCGTTTCTCCTGTTGGTAGGCGTCGGAGCGAGCCATGCAGTGGTCCGTATTGGGGAGGACCGGGGCGGCCGAATCGGCACCTACGTCGACAAGTATCAAGACCTGCGCAGCTCCGGTCAGACCGTGATCATCGATGGGTTGTGCGCCTCCGCCTGTACGATCGTTCTGGGCGCGGTACCCCACGACAAGATCTGCGTTACCTCCCATGCCAATCTCGGGTTCCATGCGGCCTGGGACTTCGGCGCGAACGGTCGAGCGGTTACAAACCTCGAAGCGACCCAGATGCTGTATTCGATGTATCCATCGCCGATCCGTCGCTGGATCGCCTCGCGTGGCGGCTTGACCCCTCACATGATCTTCCTGCGCGGCAAGCAACTGACCAGCATGTACCGTCCCTGCTACCTCGACGCCCAAGCCGCCTGGCACTAGGCGTCCTGGCGCTGACGCCCTCCTGTGCCCGCTCAGCCTCGCATCAGCATGACGTGATCGCACGTTCCCGGCGTGAGCTTGCCGGCTCGCGCTGCCAGCCCTATGTCCACGCGTGCGGCAACGGCGCGATTGCCGGTGCTGGCCGCTCCGGGGTGTGGACGGTCCAGCCGTTATTCACGCAGCAACGTCCCGTTCGGGACGCAGCCATGAGTCGTGGCAGCCGGCATTCCGTCCGCGGCTGAACCGGGCTAAAGGAATCCGATGATGGAACGGACCACCCGACCGCTGGTCATTGTCGGCGCCTTCAGCGCCAGCCTCGTCGTGGGGTTGCTGCTGATGCTGTGGGCACTCGGCGGGATGCGAAACGTGGTGGCTCCGGCGTCCATCGGCGGCCCATTCCAGCTCACCGATCAATCCGGGCAGACCGTGACCGAAAAGAATCTGGTCGGGCGACCGACGCTGATCTTCTTCGGCTTCACCCATTGCCCTGACGTCTGCCCGACCGAGCTGTTCCAGATTTCCGAGTTGCTGCGGGCGATGGGCAAGGATGCCGATCGCGTCAACGCCTATTTCGTCTCGGTCGATCCGGAGCGCGATACCCAGGCGGCGATGAAGGACTACCTGTCGAGCTTCGATCCGCATCTCAAGGGCTTGACCGGTAACGCCGACGCGGTGGCGAAAGTCACTTCCGATTACCGGGTTTATGCCAAGAAGGTCCCGCTGAAGGATGGCGACTACACCATGGACCACACCGCGCTGATCTATCTGATGGATCGCGACGGCAAGTTCGTGTCGCCTTTCAATATCAACCGCAAGCCCGAGGAAGCCGCTGCTGACCTCAGGCGCTACCTCTGAGCGATCGCCGCCCGTAGGATTTTCAAGCGCAGCCGGCCCGGTTCGCAGCATTGGAGCGGGTCGTTCCGCCGTCTGGCGCATTCGCGTTATCGATCGAATGGTCTATAACGCCGTCGAGTTCCCGAGAAACCGCCGGTAATGCTTCCACAAACCCTCGTGTCATCCCCCCTTGCGATAGCGCTCCGGACCGTCCTGGTGACGGCCGGCGTCTGGTTGGCGGCGAGCCTGTCGGGCGGCGTCGCGTGCGCCCAAGGCGCCCCAAAGCCGGGGACACAAGCGGCCCCGCAGGCGGTGCCCGGCTTCTGGGATCCAAGGCGGCGTCCCGAACGGCCGGACCTGTCCCGGCTGACGGTGATCCGGTTTTTGACCGAAACCGACTATCCGCCGTTCAACTTCACCGGGCCTGACGGCAACCCTGCGGGCTTCAATGTCGATCTGGCACGGGCGCTATGCGACGAGATCAAGGTCTCCTGCACCATACAGATGCGACGGTTCGAGACCCTGGTCGACGCGCTCTCCAGCAACCGGGGCGACGCCATCATCGCCTCGCTGGCGGTGACCCCGCAGTTGCGGACACGGCTCGATTTCACCGACCCCTACTATCGGGCTCCGGCCCGGTTCGTGTCGCGGCGCGACGCGGTGATCCCGGAGATTCGCCCGGAATATCTCGAAGGCAAAAAAGTCGGCGTCATCGGCGGTTCTTCGCACGAGGCCTATCTCAGGACGATGTTCACCGACGCCGAACTGCA
This sequence comes from uncultured Alphaproteobacteria bacterium, assembly GCA_963756215.1. Lineage (GTDB taxonomy): Bacteria > Pseudomonadota > Alphaproteobacteria > Rhizobiales > Xanthobacteraceae > Bradyrhizobium. The sequence continues at coordinate 242,854 of CAVWMY010000015.1, forward strand.
CGCCTACCCCAATGACGACGCACTGCGGCTGGCGCTGCGCCGTGGCGAGGTCGATTTCATTTTTGGCGATGCGATCTCGCTCGCGTTCTGGGTCAACGGCACCGACTCCGACAATTGCTGCGCGTTCTCCGGCGGCCCCTTCGTCGAGAACCGCTATTTTGGCGAGGGCGTCGGCATCGCCGTGCGCAAGGGCAACGACTTGCTACGGCAGGCGCTGAATTGGGCGTTATTCCGGGTCTGGGAAAAAGGCCGCTTTACCGACCTGTGGCTGCATTATTTTTCAGTCAGCCCGTTCTGAGGAGATCGGTCGCGATCCAGTCTTCTCTTAGTCGCCGCCGGATTGCTTCGCTTCGCACGCAATGACGGTTCTGGCCCCGTGCCCTTGGTCTTTTTGCATTTTGTCGCGGAAGCGTTAGTTTCCGCGCCTTGGAGAGCCTGTTAGATGTCCACGATCGATTCCGCCGTCAGTCCGAGCGATCTGCGCGCGCTCGCCGAACAATCCAACGCCTGGCCGTTCGAGCAGGCCAAACAGCTTGTCGCGCGGCTGAAGAAAAAGCCGAAGGACGAGGTGCTGTTCGAGACCGGCTATGGTCCGTCCGGCCTGCCGCACATCGGCACCTTTGGTGAAGTCGCCCGCACCACCATGGTCCGCCATGCGTTTCGCGTGCTGACCGAGGACAGGATCAAGACCCGGTTGATTGCGTTCTCCGACGACATGGACGGGCTGCGCAAGGTACCGGACAACGTTCCCAACAAGGAAATGCTGGCGCAGCATCTCGGCAAGCCGCTGACCCGGGTGCCCGATCCGTTCGGCACCCATCCGAGTTTCGGCGCGCATAACAATGCGCGGTTGCGCGCGTTCCTCGACACTTTCGGATTTGACTACGAGTTCGCCAGCTCTACCGATTACTACACGTCGGGCAGGTTCGACTCGGCGCTGCTGCGCGTCCTGGAGCGGTTCGACGCGGTGATGGCGATCATGCTGCCGTCGTTGCGCGAAGAGCGCGCGTCGAGTTATTCGCCGTTCTTACCCGTTTGCCCGCGCACCGGCGTGGTGCTTCAGGTCCCGATCACGGCGCATGACGTCAAGGCCGGCACCATTTCCTATGACGATCCCGAAACCGGCGAGAGCGTCACGCTGCCGGTGACCGGGGGGCACTGCAAACTTCAGTGGAAGCCGGATTGGGCGATGCGCTGGTTCGCGCTCGGCATCGACTATGAAATGGCCGGCAAGGACCTGATCGATTCGGTCAAGCTGTCGGGCAAAATCTGCGCTGCGCTCGGCGGCACGCCACCGGAGGGCTTCAATTACGAGCTGTTCCTCGACGACAAGGGTCAGAAGATATCCAAGTCGAAGGGCAACGGACTCACCATCGACGAATGGCTGCGCTATGCCTCGCCGGAATCGCTGTCGCTGTTCATGTATCGCGAGCCGAAGGCCGCCAAGCGATTGTACTTCGACGTGATCCCGCGCAACGTCGACGACTACCAGCAATTCATCGACGGCTTTCCGCGGCAGGATGGGCGGCAGCGGCTGGCCAACCCGGTATGGCATATCCATGCCGGCAGCCCACCTGCGATCGACATGCCCGTGACGTTCCAGCTGCTGCTGACGCTGGTGTCGTCGTCCAATGCCGAGAACGCTACGACGCTGTGGGGGTTCATCGGGCGTTATCGTCCCGGGGTGACGCCGCAAACCCATCCGAAGCTCGACGCCATGGTCGGCTACGCCATCAATTATTACCGCGACTTCGTGGCGCCGACCAAGAAATTCCGCGAGCCGACCGATAGCGAGCGCGCCGCTTTGCAGGATCTGCGCGACGCGTTGTCGCAGCTGCCGCCGGAATCGTCGGCCGAGGACATCCAGAACGTGGTCTACGAGATCGGCCGCCGCGAGCCGTTCCTCGATCCGGTCAAGAAGGGCAAGGACGGCCGTCCCGGCGTTTCGCTCGACTGGTTCAACATGCTTTACCAGGTGCTGCTCGGACAGGAAAAAGGTCCGCGGTTCGGCTCGTTCGTCGCGGTTTACGGCCTGCCGAATTCGGTGACGATGATCGATGGCGCACTGGCGCGATCGGGATAGGCCCGCGCGTCGCTTTCCTTCTCCCCTTGTAAGGCAGAGCGGAAACGCGGCCGTTGCCGTCACGCGCGGGCTCGACCCGCGCATCCATCTGGTTTCGTAATTTTTTAAATGACGCAATCCAGGGGCAGGCCCGGCAATGACGACCGGTGACCGCAAATCGAGATAGGAGCCCCTCGGCAATTTCAAGCCGATACCGGACCAAAATTGCGTTAGCATGCCCTGACAACGATAACCCGGCAGCATCGAAAGCCGGCCGATCACGAGACGTCAGCAGGGAGGATGTTCATGCAGTTCAGGGTTTCACCGAAGACGCTCAGTGAGAGCAGCGCCGAGGAGTGGCTCGCGCGGGTCGATCTTGCGGCCGCGCATCGCCTGGCCGTCATGCACGGTTTCAACGAAGGCATCTTCAATCATTTGACCTTGATGGTGCCGGGACGCAGCGACCGCTATTACCAAATCCCGTTTGGAATGCATTGGTCCGAGGTGACGGCCTCGTCATTCATGGAAGTCGGCGTCGAGGACGGCGAGGTCAAGCGCGGCGAAGGCGAGGTCGAGCGCTCCTGCTATTGCATCCATGCGCCGATCCATAAGGCGCTGCCGCAGGCCAAGGCGGTGTTTCATACCCACATGCCTTATGCGAGCGCGCTGACGCGGCTCGAAGATCCGCGTATCAAGGAGATCGGCCAGACCGAGGTCGGGATGTCCGGCGAGATCGCCTATGACGACGAATATACCGGCCCGGCGCTCGATCCGGCCGAGGGTGCCCGACTCGCGGGCGTGATCGGCGATCGGACGATCCTGTTCATGGCCAACCACGGCATCAGCACGGTCGGCGAAACCGTCGCCGATGCCTATGACCGGCTCTATTACATCGAGCGCGCCGCGCAGGTGCAGATCTACGCGATGTGGACCGGACAGAAGCTGAAACAGCTTCCGACCGCCGTGGTCGAAAAGACCAAGCGCGATATCGGCGGAACGCATTTGTACAAGGGGCCGAGCCCGGCGCAGCGGCACTTCGATGCGTCGAAGCGCATCCTCGACCGCAAGGAGCCGGACTACGCGATGTAGTTCTGTCCTTCGCCCCTTGCGGGAGAAGGCGGGTCGCCGGCGCGAAGCGACAACGAGCCGGATGAGGGGTTGCAGCGCTTCGGTATGTTGCTAACCCTCATCCGCCTTCGCTTCACTCAGGCACCTTCTCCCGCAATGGAAGAAGGGAAGGCAAATGTCTTGTTTTCCGTGCGTATCGCGAACCGCGTTGGCGACGCCTTTCAAGCAACCACCGCTCTCACCGTCTCGGCAAACCGGTGCCAGATCTCCGGCTGCCAGCTGCCGTTGGCAGCACCCGATGTCGAAGGCAGAATCCAGATCCGGGTCGCGGCGATGCGTTCGATCTGTTCGCCGTAGCCGCGCTTGCCGCCCAGGAATCTTTGCCCGGCCGTCTTGCTGGTGAAGGCGAGAAACCTCGGCTGATACCTCATCATCGAAGCGCTCAGGCGAGTGCGGGACGACGATGCCAGTTTCGACAAAGGTATCTCGTGATCCATGCCGGAATGCGTTTTCACCAAATCCGTGAGGCCGATCCGATATCGCAATAACTCGTGATACTGTTGGGGTTGCAACAGTGCGGGCGTCAGTCCCGTCTGGTATAAGATGCTCCAGAACTTGTTCTGCCGGTGCGCGTAATAGGCGCCCGCCACGGCGGACGCGGTGCCGACGGCCGTGCCGCACAGCACGATCCGAAGCAAATCCTGCAACATATCCTGCAGAACATCCGGCGCGGCAGTCGCCATTCTATTGCTTCACCCACACGATCCGCGCGATCCATGCGACGTCATCCGCCGTCAGGGTGCGCTCGGCCGCGTTCGGGTCCAGCGGTTGCAGCTCGAACGTCCGGCTGGTCCTGCGTTTCAACTCGCCAACCGTCACGGCGCCGTCGCCTGTCTTCACCACCACGCGGTCGCCGCGCCGGACGGGGGTGGCCGGCGAAATCACGAGAACGTCACCGTCGCGATAGACCGGCCGCATCGCATCCCCGGAGATCTCCAGCGCGTAGGCGTGTTCGTCGCCGGCGGAGGGCAGGCCGGTTTCGTCCCAGCCTTTGCCGGCCGGGAAGCCGTTGTCGTCGAACACCCCGCTCGCCGCGGCTTGCGCGAAATCAAGCAGCGGCATCGATTGGACGCCCCCCGGGCCATCGCCGATCAATTGGACGAAACTGTCGATCGAGCTGTTGGTCGCCGCCAGCGCCTTGGCGATCAATTCGGTCGAAGGCCAGCGTTCTCGGCCGTCGGGGGTGATGCGCTTGGACTTGTTGAATGTGGTCGGATCCAGCCCTGATTTTTTAGCCAACCCCGAGGCCGACAATCCCGCTCGCTCCGCCAGCCGATCCAGCGCGCCCCAGACCTGCACGTGGGTCAGCATTCGCGGCGCTTTGGGGTGTCTGACCATGGTCGAACCCGGGCAAGAGCTGGGAACTTTTACCTTAAGCAAACGGTTTGCACCATCCGTCACGAGGCCTGAAGCGGCCCTTGAGTTAAGCGGGGGCCGTCGATACGGTCTTCGGAGGAATCCGGATTTCCGGGAAATCCCAAGAACTCAACGACAAGCAGGATGTTCGGCCGGTGCGCTGGATCTACAAAATTTGTCCCGCCCCGGCCTGGCGCGAGGCCGAACGGCAGGGGCTGTATCGCGGTAGCGCCGATGATCTCCGCGACGGCTTTATCCATTTTTCGACCGCCTCACAGGTAGCCGGCACCGCCCGGAAGCATTTCTCCGGCCAAACCGGGCTGTTTTTGATCCGGATCGATGCCGATGCGCTCGGCGACGCGCTCAAATGGGAGCCCTCGCGCAACGATGAGCTTTTTCCGCATCTCTATGGCGAACTTGATCTCGGTGCGGTGGCGGAGGTGCGCGATCTGCACGCGCGGTCCGACGGCTCCCACGACATTCCGGAGTTGCTGCCTTGATCCGCGCATTCGATGCCTTTTCCCTGCCGTTGCTGCGCTGGTTTGATCCGGAAGACGCCCACCGCATGGCGATCCAGGGGCTGCGACTGCTGCCGCCGATGCGGCCGCGGCCGGACGATCCGAAACTGGCGGTGCGCGCGTTCGGTCTGAACTTTCCCAATCCGATCGGTATGGCCGCGGGCTTCGACAAGAGCGCGGAGGCACCGGATGCGTTGCTGCGGCTCGGTTTCGGGTTCGTCGAGATCGGCTCGGTGACGCCGAAGCCGCAAACCGGCAATCCGCGGCCCCGGCTGTTTCGGCTGGAGCGCGACGAGGCCGTCATCAACCGCATGGGTTTCAACAATGACGGCGCCCAGGCAGTGCTGCGGCGGCTGGCGGCGCGCGCGCATCTCGGCGGCATCGTCGGGGTCAATGTCGGCGCCAACAAGGATACCGCCGATCGGGTCGCCGATTATGTCAAGCTGATCGAGACCTTCGCGCCGGTCGCGAGCTACTTCACGGTCAATGTGTCGTCGCCGAATACGCCGGGACTGCGCAACCTGCAGCAGGCCGCAGCCCTCGACGATCTCCTGGCGAAGGTGATCGACGCGCGCGAGCGGGTGCGGCGAAACGCCGGCGATTCTCCGGTGCTGCTCAAGATAGCGCCGGATCTGAGTTTGTCCGAACTCGACGATGTCGTTCAGATCGCGCGCTCGCGCCGGGTCGACGGCATGATCGTGGCCAACACCACGCTGGCGCGGCCATCGACCTTGCGTAATGGGGCGCGCGCGGGCGAGCAGGGCGGCTTGTCGGGGCGGCCGTTGTTTCGGCTCTCGACCCGGATGGTGGCGGAGACCTATGTGCGCGCCGAGGGCGCGTTTCCGCTTATCGGCGTCGGGGGTATCGATAGCGGCGGCGCCGCGCTGACCAAGATCCGCGCCGGCGCCAGCCTGATCCAGCTTTACTCCTCGCTGATCTACAAGGGCCTGGGGCTGGTCGACGATATCAAGAACGACCTTTCCTCGACCTTGCTGCGGACCGGCCGCGATTCCTTGTCGGAGATCGTCGGCGCCGACGCCGCCACGATTACCGCCGAGGACTGGCCGGTGCAGTAGGCGCTCTTCATCATAACGGCTCCGCCTTCTCGCCCGCCCGGGGAGAGTTCGATCACGAAGTGATCGGGTGAGGTGGCTTATCCGCGCTCAAACATTTCCAGTCCAAACGCGATCACGACTTGAACGACGTCCTGAACAGCGCCGGGTAGCGCAGCGCCTCGAGGCCGCCGCGCGCGGCGTAGTGGATCAGCAGCGCGCCCCACAGCCCGGCATTGCCGAACGAGCGCAGCGCCAGCCACGCGCCGAGAAAGATCACGAGCGACAGCACCATCAGGTTGCGCATGTCGCGTGCCCAGGTGGCGCCGATATAGACGCCGTCATAGGCGAAAGCGAACACGCCGAGCACCGGCGCCAGGATGACGAAACGCAGATAGTCGCGCGCGCCCTGGCGCACCTGTTCGCTCGCGGTCATGATATCGATCAGGGCCGGACCGAACAGCGCGAAGGCGATGGTCACAGCGACTGCGAAGGCGAATCCCCACCAGATCACCCGCCGCGTCGCGCTGGAAAATCCATCCTTGTCGCCGGCGCCATAGGCGCGGCCGCAGAGCTGCTCGGCGGCGTTGGCGAGGCCGTCGAGGAAGAAGGCGCTGATCAGCAGGAAGTTGTTGAGAACCGCATTGGCGGCGAGCGTCACGTCGCCGGCACGCGCACCCTGCGCGGTAAAAAACAGGAACGCCGCGATCAGTGCCGCGGTACGGATCATGATGTCGCGATTGACGGCCATCATCCGCATCAGCTTGGCGCGCTCGAACAATGTGGCGCGCGGGATCGGCGGCCGTCCCCGTGCAAGCCGCCGCGCGATCGCGACGCCAATCACGAGTCCCACCGCCTCGGCGATCACGGCGGCGATCGCCGCGCCGGCGACGCCGGCATCGAGCCCCAGCACCAGCAGCACGGTCGCCGCCATGTTGATGAAGTTGATTGCGATCTGGACGGCAAGCGCAAGTCGGGCGCGGGCCTGTCCGATCAGCCAGCCGAGCACCACGTAGTTGGCGAGCGCCAGCGGCGCCGACCAGATCCGGATGATGAAGTACGTCCGCGCAGCGCGCGAGACGCCTTCGCTGCCGCCCATCGCGCCGAGCAGGAGGGTGGCGAGCGGCAGTTGCAGCGCGATCAGGCCTGCGCCGATCACGCCCGCGACGATAAAGCCGCGCAGCAGGATCGCGCGCACTTCCTGCGCTTCGCCGGCACCCAGCGACTGCGCGGTAAACGCGACCGTGCTCATGCGCAGGAAGGCGAACAGCCAGAACATGCAGTCGAACAGCACCGAGGCCATCGCCACGCCGCCGAGCAAGGTGGCGTCGCCAAGTCGCCCAATCGCGGTGGTCGAGACAATGCCGATCAGCGGGGTCGTCAGGTTCGCGATCATCGCCGGACCGGCGATCGCAAAGACCTGCGCGCTGGTTACTTTCGACGGAGAATTCAACGAAGCGCCTCTGTCATTGCGAGTGAAGCGAAGCAAGCCGGTCTTGCTTGTTGCTCTGGATTGCTTCGCCGGCGCTCGCAATGACGACAAGATTTGCCCATTCAACCCCGCCTAGAGTTCGACGATCATGCCGTCGTTGGCTGCGGTGTAGGCCAGCGCGTCGAGCCGCCCGAGCATGTCGTGGCTCATATGGGTCAGGATCAGCCGCTTCGGTCCGATTTCGGCCAGTCGTTGCTCCAGCGTTGTTAGGCTGAGATGGTTCTTGACGATCTTGTCGTAATAATAGGCCTCGGCGATAAACAGGTCGGCGTCGCGCGCCAGCGGGATCAGCGTCTCCGTCCATTCGGTGTCGGCACTGTAGGCGATGACACGACCCTCGGCCTCGATCCGGTAAGCCAAAAACGGTCCCCCGGAGCTGCCATGCACCACCGGATAAGGGGTGACCTTGACGGCGCCGAACTCGCGCGTCTCCCCCGGCGCCAGCGCCACGACGCCGAGTTCGAACCGCTGCCTGGTCGTAGAGGAATGCTCGAACAGCGCCTCCATCACCTGCGCCAGCCGCGCCTTGATTCCGTGCGGCCCTGCGATCACGAGCGGACGGGTCCGGCGGCTGAACTGGGCGTCAAGCAGCAGGAATGGCAGGCCCGCGAAATGGTCGCCATGAAAATGCGTGATCAGGACCAGGTCGATTTCGTCACGCGCGACGCCGAGCCGCTGCAACGCCGGCAGCGACGACGCGCCACAGTCGATCAGCAAATTGACGGTCGCGCCGGTGACGTGAAAGCAGGTGTTGTTGCGGCCGCCCGAGCCGAGCGCATCGCCGCAGCCGACAAATCGCAGTTGCATGGCCGGCCACCGGTTGGCGAAAGACTATCGGTCGCGCTGGGTGCCGAAAAGCCGCGATAGCAGCCAGATCGGGATCACGATCACCGCGCCGAGCAGGAAGTATCGCCACAATCCGTTGATCGCATCGAATCCCAGATCCCAGATCCGCTGAAACAACAACCGGATGCTGTAAACGATATTCCAGGGGTCGAAGCCGATCGCAGCCAGCACCACGCCGACCAAAATCGACAGCAGGATCAGCCGAAACGCCACACTCAGCGGCGAGCCGCCGAGAAAGCGGGTCATGCCGTTATTGTTCGCCGGCAATTCCCGGGTGTCGTTGGGCATCATTGATCTCCTGCGCGGTTGCGGGGCCATTCTAGAGCATGATCTCGAAAAGTGGGTACCGGTTTTCTTAAAAGAAATCGCTCGTGAAAACGGCTACTCGGCAAGTGGGAAACCGCTGGATCGCCGTCAATGCCGCTATCCCCGCCTTTTATTCCGACGCGTTCTCTTGACGCGAACCGGGTCCCGCTTCGCTGGACAAGGCTTCCGCCGGAACGGGCGTCTCCGCTTTCAGCATCCGTTCCAGCGTTTCCAGCCGGTCGGCCTCGCGCGGCGGCTTGTCCCAACGCAGCCGGCTGATGCGCGGAAACCGCATCGCCACTCCGGATTTGTGCCGCGGCGAGCGCGCCAAGCCCTCGAAGGCGACCTCCAGCACCAGTCCTTGATCGGGCTCATGGACGACATGGCGGACCGGCCCGAATTTTTCGGTGGTGTTGCGGCGGACGAAACGGTCGATCTGCAACAACTCCTCGTCGGTGAAGCCGAAATAGGCCTTGCCGACCGGTACCAGTTGCTCGCCGTCTTCGCCCGAGGTCCAGACCCCGAACGTATAATCCGAGTAATATGAGGAGCGCTTGCCGTGACCGCGCTGCGCATACATCAGCACCGCATCGATGATGTGCGGGTCGCGCTTCCATTTCCACCACTGGCCTTTCGGTCGGCTCGGCAGATACGGCGCGTCGCGGCGCTTGAGCATCACGCCTTCCACCGCGTCGGCGTCGTCTCCGGCGCCGGCGCTCTTGGGATCGGCACGTGCCGCTCGCAACGCTTTCCAGCTTAAGAAGGGAATCGTGGGTGACAGGTCGATCCGGTCGTCGTCGAGCTTCCCGATGAATGTTTCGAGCCGCTCGCGGCGCTCGGCAAAGGACAGTTCGCGCAAATCCGCTTCGTCATCGGCGAGCAGGTCGTAGGCCCGCAAATGTATCGGATAGTCCTTCGTCAGCTTCGGTGACACGACCTTGCGGTTCAGCCGCTGCTGCAGAACGTTGAAAGTCTGCACACGGCCCTCGCGCAGCACCAGCAATTCCCCGTCGATCGATCCGGGCAGACGCAGCGATGGCAAGAGGTCTGGAAAACTACCGGTGATATCTTCGCCGCTGCGCGAGTAAAGCCGCGCCTGCATTTGGCCGCGATCGTCGCGGCCGCTGACGGCCTGGACGCGGATGCCGTCCCATTTCCATTCTGCGATATAGTCGGACGGGTCGAGACTGGCAAAATCCGTATCCTCGATCGCATGCGCCAGCATCACCGGGCGAAACGGCGCCGGATCGCGGTTGACCGGCGGCTCGGCGCGGCCCTCCAGCCATGCGAACAGATCGAGATAGGGCGGCGTGAGCCCCGGCCACATCAACTCGACGTCATGCGGGTCCTTGTCTCCGAGCGCGGCGGCGGCGGTCTTCGCCAGCCGCGCCGAGACGCCGATGCGCAACGCGCCGGTGACAAGTTTCAACAGCGCCCAGCGGCCGGTCTCGTCCAGTTCGTCCAGCCAGCGCACGAGTTGTTTCGGCAGCTCGGTCTTGCCGAGCGTGCGTAGCGTGGTGACGACCTCGGTGAGCGTCGGCGGCGGGGGGTTGTTGTGGAAGTTCGTTGCGAGGCGGGAGAGTTCATCGCTTCTCCCGCTTGCGGGGGAGGGCGCAGACTCGCCCTTCGGCCACATCAGCGCCACCGTTTCCGACAGATCGCCGACGTAATCGTAGGACAGCGCGAACAGCACGGGATCGGTGCGGGCGGCGATCAGCTCGCGAATAAGCGCGGGCTTGGCGTGCTTGAACGACAGTGCCCCGGTCAGCGCCGCCAGCGCATAGCCGCGGTCGGAATCTTCGACTTCGCGAAAATAATTGGTGATCAGCCGCAGCTTGTTGTTGCGGCCGGGCTCATAGGCGAGGCGGTCGAGCAGTTCGGCGAAACGGTTCATGCGCCGGCCTCTTGGGCATCCTCGGTTGCCGCCGCGTCGCCTTCATCCTCGTCGCCGTAGCCGACCAGGTCGAGCGGACGTGCGGCGAGGCCCTTGGTTCGGCACCAATGCACCAGCGCGTCCTCCTGACCATGCGTGACCCAGATCTCGCCGGCGCCGGTGGCCTCGATTGTCGCCGTCAATCCGTCCCAGTCGGCATGATCGGAAATCACCAGCGGCAGTTCGATGCCGCGTTGCCGCGCGCGGGCGCGCACCCGCATCCAGCCCGACGCAAAGGCCGTCACCGGATCGGGAAAGCGCCGAGTCCAGATGTCCGAGGTGGCCGACGGCGGCGCCAGCGTGATGGTGCCGGCGAGTTCGGCCTTCTTCATGCCCTTGACCATGCGCAGTTCGCCCAGCGCCACGCCGCGGCTCTCGTAATAGCGCGTGATCTTTTCCATGGCGCCGTGCAGGTAGATCGGCGCGTCGTAGCCGGCCGCCCGCAACAGCGCGATCACGCGCTGGGCCTTGCCGAGCGAATACGCGCCGACCAGATGGGCGCGCTCCGGAAACAGCGCCACCGAGGCCAGCAGCTTCTTCACCTCGTCGGCCGCATCGCCGTGCCGGAACACCGGCAGCCCGAAGGTGGCCTCGGTGATGAAGACGTCGCACGGCACGGTCTCGAACGGCGTACAGGTGGGATCGGGCGCGTCCTTGTAGTCGCCCGAAGCGACGATGCAGGTATTCTTGCAGGAGACCGCGATCTGCGCCGACCCCAGCACGTGGCCGGCTGGATGAAATTTGACGGTGACGTCGCCGAGCCTGATCGATTCCCCATAACCGATGGCCTGCGTGGTCCGCGCGAAATGATCGCCGTAGCGCAGCCGCATCATGTCGAGGGTTTCCTGGGTCGCCAGCACAGCGCCATGGCCGGGCCGCGCGTGGTCGGAATGGCCATGGGTAATCACGGCGCGATCGACCGGCCGCGTCGGATCGATGTGAAACTGACCCGGCTTGCAGCATAGCCCGGCGGGGACGGGCATCAGGATGTCTTGCGGGCGCATTTCAGCTATATAGTGTGACTTAGATCGACTTTTTAGCCGTGGTGCGCGGGCTTTGCGCATCCGTCTCGAGAATTCCTGCCTGATGCACTGCCGGAAGATACCCGACCATGTCGGGTGCAGGACCTGGCAATGGTGAACTTCGAACCGATGTCCGTCCGCATGTTTTTGTCTTCCGGCGATCTGCTTGCCGATCGCCGGTTTGAATTCGCCCGCGATCTGCTGTTGAAGGGCGATCTCGCCGCCGCCGCCGATTTGCTCTCGCAAGCGCTCGAACTGGTGCCCGACTTTACCTCGGCGTGGTTCACGCTCGGCCAGATTTACGAAAGGCTTGGCCGGCGTGACGAGGCCGTCGCGGCGTTTCGTCGGGCGCGAGCCGCCGACCCCGCGGACCGGCACGGCGCCAGCCTGTATTTGATGCGGCACGGCGTCGAGCAATTGTCGGCGATGCCGCCGGCCTATGTGCAGACGCTATTCGACCAGTATGCGCCGCGCTTCGATGCGGCGCTGATCAACGACCTCGGCTATCGGGGCCCCGGGCTGCTGTTCAAAGCGGTTCTGTCGGTTCGCGCGAGCGCCCGCAAGCCCGCCTTCTTCAAGCGCGCCATCGACCTCGGCTGCGGCACCGGGCTCGGCGCCATGGCGTTTGCAAAGGAGGTCGATCATTTTACCGGTGTCGACCTGTCGCCCCGCATGATCGAGTGGGCGCGCACGACCGGGCTTTATGCGGAGCTCGAGGTCGCGGACATGCTGCAGAGTTTGCGTGGCAAACCGGACGGCAGCGCCGAGCTGGTTTTGGCGGCCGACGCCATGGTTTATGTGGCCGACCTTGCGCCGTTGCTGCATGAGGCGGCGCGGGTGTTGACGCCGGGAGGCCTGTTCGCCTTCACGGTGGAAACCCACGACAGTAAGGATTGCGAGGACGTTCTGATCGGCGACGGACTGCGCTACACCCACAGCCCGGCTTACATACGCGCGCATGTCGCGGCCGCCCGTCTCATCTTGTCGCAATGCGAGAAACGCTCGACGCGGAATGAGGACAATGACCCGGTGCCCGGCTTGGTCGTTGTGGCCGCAAAAGGGCAGAATTTCAGCCGTCGCTGAACGGCTTTAGATGAGCCGCCGCAGCGTATGCGCGCGCGTTCGACGCGCCACGTTGCAAAGACCGCAAACAGGGATCGCGTCGCGACGAAGCATATTTCGCTATTGCCGATTCCCGGGGAATGTAGATCATGGTCATCCCAGGGAGAAACAAAACAATGAACAATAAACCGTCGAGGCGCGAATTCGGCGCCACCGCTCTTGCAACGATGGTCGCATCGACCGTGCGCGCGCCTTACGTCCGGGCAGCAGAGAAAAAATACGATCCCGGCGCAAGCGACACCGAAATCAAATTGGGGCAGACGGTACCGCACAGCGGTCCGGGCTCGCTCTACGGTGTACTCGGCCGGGTCGGCGAAGCCTATTTCCAGATGCTGAACGAGAACGGCGGCATCAACGGGCGCAAGATCAAGTTCCTTACCCTCGACGATGCCTACAGCGCACCAAAATGCGTCGAGGCGACGCGGCGGTTGGTCGAGCAGGAAGAAGTACTCGCGCTGTTCGGGTCGCTCGGTACCGCGCCGCAGACCGCGGTGCATAAATATCTCAATTCAAAGGGCGTGCCGCAGCTTCTGCTCAACACCGGCGCATCGAAGTGGAACGATCCTAAAAACAACAAATGGACCATGGCGGGCCTGCCGCTATATCCGACCGAAGCGCGCATTCTCGCCAGGCATGTCGTGGGCGTGAAGCCGAACGCGAAGATCGGCATTCTCTATCAGAATGACGATTTCGGTCGCGACTTCCTCGGGCCGTTCAAGCGCGTGCTGGCGGACGCCGGCGGCACTGCCAGCGTGATCATGGAGCAAACCTACGACCTGACCGACCCGACGGTCGATTCCCAGCTCATCAATCTCTCCAAGTCGGGCGCCGACGTCTTCTATAATATCACCACCGGCAAGGCGACGTCGCAGTCGATCCGCAAGGTGGCTGAACTCGGCTGGAAGCCGTTGCAATTGCTTTCGGCGGGATCGACCGGCCGTTCGATCCTCAGCGCGGCCGGGCTGGAAAATGCAACCGGCATCGTGGCCATTCGCTACGCCAAGGACGCCGGCGTGCCGCGCTGGGAAAAGGATCCCGACGTGATGGCCTTCGATGACCTGCGCAGGAAATACCTGCCCAACGTCGATCCCGACAATACCATTGCATTCGCCGGTTATGGCCAGGTCGCGACGATGAGCGAAATCCTGCGACGCTGCGGCGACGACCTGACCCGCGCCAACGTGCTGAAACAGGCCAGCACCCTGGCCGGATTCCATTCGCCGTTCTTCCTCGACGGCATCAATTACAGCTACACGCCCGACGACTACACGCCGATGAAGACGCTCTACATCTCGATCTTCAACGGCAAGGACTGGGACATCTCCGACCAGCCTGTCACCGAATAGGGGCTCCGGCGGGGAACGGCGTCGGGTCGATTTGCCCCGGCGCCGCCCTCGACGGAACCGGCCGGAGGCCTTACCTCTTTGGTGTGCCGCCGCCCAGCATTGTGTCCCCGATCGCCGCCGAACTGCTGCCTGACCGCTTTCGTCGATGGTTCGCCGCGCGCGGCTGGCTGCCGCGCGAACATCAGCTGGCGCTGCTCGCCAAGGCCCGCGCCGATCGTTCGGCGCTGTTGATCGCCCCGACCGGCGCCGGCAAGACACTCGCTGGATTCCTGCCGACCCTGGTCGAGCTGAGCGGGACTGGTTTTGCTGACGCCGCCCCGCTTGCGGGGAGAGGTCGGCTCGTGAGCGATGCGAACGAGCCGGGTGAAGGGGTTGCCGACGCGGTCACGACATCCGCGACACCCTCTCCCCGCGCGCGGGGAGAGGGGAAAGGCAGCCGCGGCCTGCACACGCTGTACATTTCGCCGCTGAAGGCACTCGCCGTCGACATCGCGCGCAACCTGGAAGCGCCTGTTGCCGAGATGGGACTGCCGATCAAGGTCGAGACCCGCACCGGCGACACCCCGGTGTCGCGGCGGCAGCGCCAGCGGCGCTATCCTCCGGACATCCTGCTCACCACGCCGGAACAATTGGCGCTGCTGCTGTCCTCCGATGACGCGCCGTTCCTGTTCTCCTCGCTCAGGCGCATCGTGCTCGACGAGTTGCACGCGCTGGTGACCTCGAAGCGCGGCGATCTTCTTTCGCTCGGGCTGGCGCGGCTGTGGCAATTGGCGCCTGCGATGCGGGCGATCGGCCTGTCCGCGACCGTCGCCGAACCGGAATCGCTGGCGCGGTTCCTGGTGCCGCAGCGGCCCGATCGAAGCGAAGCCGCCGACGTCGTGATCGCCGGCGGCGCGGCGGCGCCGATTGTCGAGATGCTCGATACCCGCGAGCGGCTGCCCTGGGCCGGGCACTCCGCCCGGCACGCGCTCGGCGAAATCTACGATCTGATCAAGCGCAACAAGACCACGCTGGTGTTCGTCAACACCCGTAGCCAGGCCGAGATGTTGTTCCAGGATCTGTGGCGCATGAACGACGACGGGCTCGCGATCGCGCTGCACCACGGCTCGCTTGATGTCGCGCAGCGTCGCAGGGTGGAGGACGCGATGGCGGCGGGCAAACTGCGCGGCGTGGTCTGTACCTCGTCGCTCGACCTCGGCGTCGACTGGGGCGACGTCGATCTCGTCATCAATATCGGCGCGCCCAAGGGCTCTTCGCGGCTGATGCAGCGGATCGGCCGCGCCAATCACCGCATCGATGAAGCCTCGCGCGCGGTACTGGTGCCGGCCAACCGCTTCGAGGTGCTGGAATGCGCGGTCGCGATCGAAGCCATCGCCGAGAACGCGCAGGACACCCCTCCCTTGAGGACCGGCGCGCTCGACGTGTTGGCGCAACATGTGCTCGGCCGCGCCTGCGGCGATCCGTTCCTCGCCGACGAACTCTATGGCGAGGTGCTGACCGCAGCGCCCTATTCGGGCCTTGCGCGGGCCGATTTCGACGATGTGGTGGATTTCGTCGCCACCGGCGGCTACGCGCTGAAGACCTATGAGCGTTTCGCCCGCATCAAGCAGGACAAGAGCGGCCGCTGGCGTGTCGCCAATCCGCGGGTGCGGCAAAGCTATCGCCTCAACGTCGGCACCATCGTCGAAGATACCATGCTGAAGGTACGGCTGGTGCGCTCGCGCGGCGGCGGAAACAGCAAGGGATCGACCGGCGTGCTGGGACGCGGCGGCCGCATGCTCGGCGAGATCGAGGAAGCCTTCATCGAGGGCCTCGTAGTCGGCGACACCTTTGTCTTCGGCGGCGAGGTGGTGCGTTACGAGGCGCTGATGGAGGATCAGGTGTACGTGTCGCGCGCCCACGACGCCGACGCCAAGGTGCCGTCCTATATGGGCGGCAAGTTCCCGCTGTCGACCTATCTGGCCGAACGGGTCCGCCAATTGCTGGACGACAAGCGTGCCTGGGCCGCGTTGCCCGATCAGGTGCGCGATTGGCTCGCGTTGCAGCGGGAAGTGTCGCGCGTGCCCGGCGTGCGCGAGCTGTTGGTCGAGACCTTTCCGCGCGCCAACAAGCATTACCTCGTCTGCTATCCGTTCGAGGGGCGGCTCGCGCATCAGACGCTGGGAATGCTGCTGACGCGGCGGATGGAGCGCAGCCGGGTGCGGCCGCTCGGCTTCGTTGCCAATGAATACGCACTCGCGGTATGGGGGCTCGGCGATATGTCGGCCATGATCCGGCAAGGGCGGCTCGACCTCAATGCGCTGTTTGAGCCGGACATGCTGGGCGACGACCTCGAGGCCTGGCTCGCCGAATCCGCGCTGATGAAGCGGACCTTCCGCACCTGTGCGATCATCTCCGGACTGATCGCGCGCCGCTTCACCGGCGAGGAGAAAACCCGCCGTCAGGTGCTGTTCTCGACCGATTTGATATACGATGTGCTGCGCAAGCATCAGCCCGATCACGTGCTGTTGCGGGCGGCGCGGGCCGACGCCGCGACCGGGCTGCTGGATCTGCGTCGGCTCGGCGATATGCTGTCGCGAATCCAGGGGCGGGTCGTCCACCGGGAACTCGATCATGTTTCGCCGCTGGCGGTGCCGGTGATGCTGGAAATCGGCCGCGAGTCAGTTTATGGCGAAGCATCCGACGAGTTGCTGGCGGAAGCGGCCTCCGAACTCGTCAAAGAGGCTGCCGGCTGACAGGACCGAACGTGACGGGACGCGCGCAATCTTCCGGGGATGTCGAGGCCCGTGCCTCGGCCGTCACGATTTCAGATGTGACTTTCCTGGCCGATCTCTCCGGCGCGCTGTTCTGGGAAGAACGCAGCCTGCTCGTCGTCTCCGATCTGCATCTGGAAAAGGGCTCGAGCTACGCCGCGCGCGGCGTGCTGCTGCCGCCTTACGATACGGCGGCGACGCTCAGCCGCCTTGCGGCGGTGATCGCGCGGCGCGACCCGCGCATGGTGATCGCGCTCGGCGACAGCTTCCACGACCGTAACGCCCATGGCCGGCTGTCGGCGCCGGACCGCGATGCAATCGCGGCGCTGCAGGTTCGTCGCGACTGGATCTGGATATCGGGCAATCACGACCCGGCGTTGCCGTCCAACCTCGGCGGCACGGTCGCGAGCGAAGTGGCGATCGGACCGATCGCGTTTCGTCACGAACCGACCGGCGCGGCGGGCGAAATCGCCGGCCACCTGCATCCGAAAGCGCGGGTGTCGACGCGCGGGCGTTCGGTCGAACGTCGCTGTTTCGCCAGCGACGGAGAGCGCGCGGTGATGCCCGCGTTTGGCGCCTATACCGGCGGGTTGAACATTCGCGACGCCGCGTTTTCGAAAATCTTCGGCGCGCCGGGCTTCGTGGCGCACGTGCTCGGCGACCTCAGGCTGCACACCATCGCCGCCTCGCGCTGTTACTGAATCTATTTCGCTCCGGAGAACGCAGCGAGAGTGCGCGCATCGCCCGCGATTACGCCGCCTTCGCCTGCACGGTATCGCAGAACCTGGCGAGACGATCGGCCAATCTCAGCGTGCTGGCGCTGGCGTCGGGTGAGGCGACCAACGCCACCTCGGTCTTGTCGATCGGCGCAAAGCCGTCCCTGGCGGTCAGCGTCCGATGGTCGGCCTGGATCGCCATCTCGGACAGGATGCTGACGCCCAGGCCGGCGGCGACAGCGGCCTGGATACCGGCGAGGCTGGAACTGGTATAGGCCATGTGCCACGAGCGTCCCGCGCTTTCGATCGCATGAATCGCGCGCGTCCGGTACAGGCAGCCGGCCGGGAAGCCGATCAGCGGCACCGAGGAAATGTCGGCAGCGATCGGGTGCGCCTTGCTGGTGACCCAGTGAACGCGCTCCGGCCAGCGCGCGATGCCGCCCTGTTCGCCGGCGTCGCGCTTGAGCAGCGCCAGATCGATCTCGCCACGCTCGAGGTCGCGCCGCAGCACGATGCTTTGATCGGCCCGTACGTCGAGCCGGAGCGCCGGCTGTGCGCGCGAGAACGCCGCCAGCAATTTGGTCAAGCGATAGGCCGCGAAATCTTCGGGGATGCCGAGTCGCACCGCGCCTTCACTGCCGGGCCGTGCCATCACGTCACGGGCCTCCTCCGCCAGCGCCAACAGTCTGCGCGCGTAGGACAGCAGCCGCTCGCCGGCTTCGGTCGGCGTCACCGCCTTGCCGGCGCGATGGAGCAGCGGTTGGCCGACATCGTCCTCGAGCCGCTTGATCTGCTGGCTGACGGTCGATTGGGTACGGTGGACCCGCTGGCCGGCGCGGGTGAAGCCGCCGGCATCGACCACCGAGACGAAGCTGCGCAGCAGTTCGAGATCGAGCATGGGATGTCCCATTCATAAATCCACTGACGGATAGTACATCATTTAATTTCCAAATGGTAGGGCGCGGGCCTACTTCAGGGGAAAGGAGAAACCCCATGTCGCTCGCGCCTTCGATCGCGGTTCCCCGCGCCCGCTTCAATCCGCTCCCGATCTACATCGCGATCTTCTGCCTGCTCTGGAGCTTTGCCTTCGTCGCCGGCAAGATCGGCGTCACCTATTGTCCGCCGCTGATCCTGCTGACGGCGCGGTTCTCGCTGGCGGGATTATTGATCCTGGGCATCGCCGCCGCGCGCGGCGAGGGATGGCAGTTGAGCTGGCGCGACGCGGCGGTGTTTGCGATCCTTGGCGTTGCCAATAACGCGCTTTATCTCGGGCTCGGTTATACCGGGCTCAAGACGGTTTCCGCCGGCCTTGGGGGTCTGATCGTCAGCGCCAATCCGGTATTCACGGCTGTGCTGGCCGCGTTGTTCCTCGGGGAAGCGCTGACCTGGCGCAAGGGCGCGGGCCTTGCGCTCGGTATCGTCGGTGTCAGCTTCATCGTCTGGCACCGGATGTCGGCCGGTACCGACAGCGGGCACGGCATCCTGTTCACGCTGGCGTCGCTGGCTTCGATCGTGGCCGGCACCATCCTGTTCAAGCTGTTGGCGCCGACGGGGAGCCTCTGGATCGGCAACGGCATCCAGAACCTCGCCGGTGGAATAGCGCTACTTCCGTTCGCGCTTGGTTTCTCGCAGGTCGGCGATATCGCGTTCAACGCGCCCCTGGCCGCGGCCTTTGCGTTCCTGGTGCTCGGCGGGTCGGTGCTCGCTTATTTGTTATGGTTTCACCTTCTCAAGGTATGCGGCGCGACGGCAGCCAGCGCCTATCATTTCCTGATGCCGCCGCTCGGGATGGCGTTCGCGTGGCTCGTGCTCGGCGAGCATGTCGAATTACGCGACCTGATCGGCATCGTTCCAGTTGCGCTCGGCATCTATCTGGTGACGCGACCTGCCGCGCCGGCGCGGCAATAGTCGCCTCGCGTTATTCCCGATCACGCGCAGATAACGACGATTTGTTCGTACCGAAGAAGGTATCCCTGTATCGCGATGCGGCCGCGTCGTAATGACTTCTCCTGATCGATGGAACTGCGTCGGCGTGAGAAACCGCATCCGGTCTTGTGCACATCGTCGACAGCTCCGCGTGTTTCAGGCGAAGAACCGATCCGGTGCCCGGAACGTTCGTCGCAACCGTGATTTTGACCATAACCTGGCAGGTCGCCCGAGGCTCCGATGCCACAACATCCGACACGTCGGCACTTCCTTTCCGCAACGGCAACACTCGTTCCGATCGCCGCGCTGCCTTCGGCTGTCGCGCAGGAAGCGCTGCAGGAGACCCGGCCGGCTCCGGATATCGCCGCAAGCGCGGCGCAGCCGGCGACGCCGGCGGTCGATCACTATCAGCCGGGCTACTTCACCGCCGATGAGTGGGCTTTCGTCAACGCCGCCTGCGACAGGCTGATTCCCCATGACGAACACGGCCCCGGTGCGGTCGAGCTGGGAGTCCCGCAATACATCGACCGGCAAATGCAGACGCCGTATGCCGATGGCGCGATCTGGTACATGCAAGGCCCGTTTGTCGAGGCCGCGCCCGAATTCGGCTACCAGTCGCAGCTCACGCCGAAGCAGCAATATCGCCTCGGCATCCGCGCGATCGACGGCCACTGCCGCAAGACGTTCGGCAAGGCGTTTGCGGAGCTCGGACCGGATCAGCAGACCGATATCCTGAAGCAGATTGAAGCCGGCAAGATCAAAAGCGACGAGGCGCCGCTGCGAACGTTCTTCTCGTCCTTCCTGCTGCGCAACACCATGGAAGGCTATTTCGGCGACCCGATGTACGGGGGAAACAAGGACATGGGTGCCTGGAAAATGATCGGCTATCCCGGCGTGCGCGCCGACTTCCTGGAATGGGTCGATCAGAGCCGGCGCTATCCCTACGGACCCGTCAGCATTCACGGTCAGCGGGGCTGACGATGGCGATACGCAACAAGCCGGTCGACGCGGTCATCGTCGGATTTGGCTGGACCGGCGCCATCATGGCGATCGAACTCGCCGAGGCCGGCCTTAATGTCCTCGCGCTGGAGCGCGGCGATTTTCGCGACACGGTTCCGGACTTCGCCTATCCCAAGGTGAACGACGAGATCGCGCAGTCCGCGCGCAACGGGCTTTTGCAGAATTTGTCGCGCACCACGGTCACGCTCCGGCATTCGAAAGCCGATCGCGCGGTGCCGTACCGTCAGATCGGTTCGTTCAAGCCCGGCGAAGGCGTCGGCGGCGCAGGCATCCACTGGTCGGGCGTGCATTCGCGGGTAATGCCGGAAGAGTTGCGGCTGCGCAGCCACGTCACCGAGCGGTACGGCGCGAAGTTCATTCCGGAGGACATGACGCTGCAGGATTGGGGCGTCACCTATGACGAACTGGAGCCTCACTTCGATCGGTTCGAAAATGTCTGCGGCACATCGGGCAAGGCGGGCAACCTGCAGGGCCGCAAGGTCCCCGGCGGCAATCCGTTCGAGGCGGCGCGGTCGAGGGAATTTCCCAATCCACCGCTGAAAGACCCGCCGACCAGCGTACTGTTCGCCAAGGCCGCCGCCGAGCTCGGTTTCCATCCTTCTCCCTTGCCGGCCGCGAACGCTTCGAAGCCGTACACCAACACTTACGGCTGTCAGATCGGACCCTGTAACTTCTGTGGTTTCTGCAGCGACTACGGCTGCCTGAACTATTCGAAGGCGACGCCGCAGACGGCGATCATGCCGGCACTGTTCAGGAAGCCGAATTTTTCGCTCAAGACGCACACGCATGTCACGAAAGTGAATGTCGACAGCACGGGAAAGAAGGCGACGGGCGTCACCTATATCGACGCGCAGGGCCGCGAAGTCGAGCAACCGGCATCGCTGGTCGTGCTCGCCGCGTTCCATTTGCACAATGTACGGCTGATGCTCTCCTCAGGCGTCGGACAGCCCTACGATCCCGATACCGGAGAAGGCACGGTTGGGCGCAATTTCTGTTATCAGCTGCTCAGCAGCGTCAATATGTTCTTCGACGAGAAAACCTACATCAACCAGTTCATCGGCGCGGGCGGCGTGGGCCAGGCGATCGACGACTTCTACGGCGACAATTTCGATCACGGCCCGCTCAACTTCATCGGTGGCGGCGTGATCTGGGGCCGTCAAACCGGCAACGGCCCGGTGCGCGGCATTCCCGTTCCGTCCGGTACGCCGCGATGGGGCAGCGACTGGAAGAAGGCCGTCAAGCAAAACTTCCTGCACACCGGCCGCATCGAGGCCCAGTGCAGCAACATGGCGTACCGGGGCTGCTATCTCGATCTCGATCCGACCTATCGGGACGCTTACGGACAGCCGCTGCTGCGAATGACGCTGAACTGGCAGGACAACGACCTGCGGATGTCCGAATATGTGGCTGGAAAAATGATGGAGATCGGGCGCGCCATGAAGCCGACGTCGATCTCGGGCCGCATTATCAAGCCCGGCATGTCCTGGGACACGCGCGAGTATCAGAGCACGCACATCAACGGCGGCACGGCGATGGGCTCGGACCCGCGCACCAGCGTCGTCAACAAGTACCTGCAGAGCTGGGACGTCTCCAATCTGTTCGTACTGGGTGCCAACGTCTTTACGCATGGCATCGGTTACAATCCGACCGGGCTGGTCGGCGCGCTGACCTACTGGGCAGCCGCCAATATTCGCTCGCAATATCTCAAGAACCCAGGCGCGCTGGTGCCGACATGACCCGGACCGGCCAAGTCTTCGTCGCGGTTGTCGCCGTGGCCGTCGCTGCCGCGGCGGCCGTAGCGGTAATCGCCCTGCACCGGCCGGAGCCGGTAGTTTCGGCCGCGCTGGCGCAGCGCAAGGCGGATCCGCACAAGGGCGCCTATCTCGCGACGCGCAGGCGATTGCGTCGCCTGTCATACCGCGCCCGGCGGCAAATCGTTCGCCGGCGGGCTGCCCTTTGCCACCCCGGTCGGCACGGTGTTTTCCACCAACATCACCGCGGACCGCGACAACGGAATCGGCGATTACACGCTGCAGGATTTCATTCGCCTGATGCGCTTCGGCGTCGCCCGCGACGGACGCCGCGTCTATCCGGCGATGCCGTACACGGCTTACGCCAGGGTTTCCGATGAGGACCTCCAGGACCTCTTGGCCTATCTCCAGCAATTGCCGCCGATCAACGCGGTCAACCGTCCGATCGAGGCAGCCTGGCCGCTGTCGATGCGCTGGCCGCTCGCCCTTTGGAACGTCGCGTTCCATGACGATACGCCGTTCCAGCCCGATCCGAACAAATCGGCGGTTTGGAATCGCGGCGCCTATCTGGTGCAGGGCCTCGGACATTGCGGCACCTGCCACACGCCGCGCGGGCTGGCGTTGCAGGAAAAGGACCTGACCGGGCGCAGCAACGAGTTTCTGTCCGGAGGGGTGCTGGCGGGCTTCTCGTCGACCAACCTGCGCGGCAATAACGGTTCGGGGCTTGGCAGCTGGACCGAGCAGGACATTGTCGACCTGCTCAAGACCGGCCGATCGACCTTCTCGGCGGTGCATGGACCGATGACCGAAGTGGTCCAGGACAGCACGCAATACATCGGCGATGCCGACCTGAAGGCCATTGCCGTCTACCTCAAGTCGCTGTCTCCGGCGCCTTCGGACGCGCAGCCGGGCTTTGAAAAATCCGACGCGACCATCCAGGCCTTTATGGACGGCAGCGAGAATGCGCCGGGCGGCCGCATCTTCATGGACAGTTGCTCCGCCTGTCACCGGCTCGACGGCAGCGGCGCGGGGCGAGGTTTTCCCAGGCTTGCCGGCAACGCCAGTGTCCTCAACCCGAATGCTGATTCCCTGATCGCCATCATCCTGCAGGGCAATCGCCTGCCGTCCACCGAGGGCGCGCCATCGGGGCTGGCGATGCCGGCGTTCGGATGGCGCTACAATGACGCCGACATCGCCGCGCTCGCCACCTTCGTACGGACAAGCTGGGGAAACCGAGCGGCCGCGGTCGGCGAAGAAGATGTGCGCCGCGTCCGCGCCCAGCTGGCTGCCGACCAGTCGGCCCGGCGCGCGGCATCGGCGCGCGATTGAGGCCGGGCGTTTTCAAGCGCCGCTCGGTTCTTTTGGGCGTCGAGTCCGTCCAGGCGATCATGACGAAACGGCTGAGCGCGATCAGTCCTTGCGGAACACGATCGATGCCATCCAGCCCGACATCAGCGCCATGAACGCCACGGCGAGCCCGTAGACAAAGCCATCCTGGCGGGCGGTAGTGGCAACGAACTGCTCGAAGCCGACCTTGACTATTTCGAATGCCGTTTTGGTCTGCGCTACCATGGCGCCTTCGGAAAACAGCTTGATCTCGATGTCATAAGTGCCGATCGGCACTTCGGCCGGCAGCGGAATGCCAGTTCGAAACAGCGTCGGCGTCAGGAACGTCACCGCCGAGGTCTCCTCCCGATAGAGTCCATTTTCGGCGCGCAGACGGACGAAGGCCCGGCGGAACGCATCGTTCGGCACTACGTCGGCGTAGTCGGGCCCGACCCGCTGCATCAGCAGCACATTGTTGAGGCCGAGCTGCTGCCGGCGTTGGACTTCGGCTGAGGCGATCGCGTCGAAGGGGCGGTTGGAAAATATCGCCAGATAGGCCGGGACCTGCAGGAATTCGCGGTAGTCGGTGTTGACCCAGATGCCTAGTTTGCGCTCCTTGCGCCGCGTCACCATGTCGGCGAGCGGTCCGCGGACCGTGACCACGAGATCGTAGCTGTCGCGGCCGGCCGGCGTGGATGCGTCCTTTTCGACCGAGCCGAACAGCACCAGCTCTTCGCCGGAATAATTCGGCGTCACCGTCACCCGGTGGTTCGAGACCGACACGATCAGCCGCTCCGCCTGCGCGGCCGGCACGACAGCGGCCATGCCGAGCAACAACACGGCGCCGACGGCCGCGAGGGACGCGCGCGTGATCATCCGGCGCCCCCGGTCTCGCGGATGGTGTAGAGATCGTCGGGCCGGATCACGAGTTCGACCGCGAAGCGAATTCCGACGGCGAGAATCAGCAGCCCAAGCAGCAGCCGCAAATGTTCGCCGCGAATCTTCTGGCCGGCGCGGGCGCCGAACTGGGCGCCGGTGACCCCGCCGATCATCAGGATCAGCGCCAGCACCGCATCGACGAGATGGTTGGTGACCGCGTGCAGCATGGTGGCGAACACCATGGTGACCAGCGTCAGCACCATCGAGGTGCCGATCACGGTCGAGGTCGGCACCCGCAGCAGGTAGATCATGATCGGGATCAGGATGAAGCCGCCGCCGATCCCCATCACGGCGCCGATAAAGCCGATGACCAGGCCGACGACGATGACCGGAATTACCGACAGGTAGATCTTGGAGCGCTTGAAGCGCATCTTCAGCGGCAGGCCATGGATCCAGCCGTGGCTGCCGGAGCGGCGCATCGATACCGCCACGCCGCGTCGCACCCGCAGCACCGCGCGCAGCCCTTCCCAGAACATCAGGCTGCCGACCGCGGTCAGCAGCACCACGTAGGACAATGCGATCATCAGGTCGAGCTGGCCGAGCGAACGCAGCAGCGTGAACGTCCAGACCCCGAGCGCGGTGCCGATGACGCCGCCGCTCAACAACACCAGCGCCAGCATCGGATCGATGGCGCGGCGGCGCCAATAGGAGATGGCGCCGGAAAACGATGAGGCGGCGATGTGGCTGGCGACCGAGGCCACCGCGACCGCGGGCGCGATACCGATGAAGATCAGGAGCGGCGTCATCAGGAACCCGCCGCCGATGCCGAACATGCCCGATACGAAGCCGACGGCCGCGCCCATCGCAAGGACGAGGAAGACATTGACGGGAATGTCGGCGATCGGGAGGAATAGTTGCACGCGCGTCTGCTTCGGATGAGCCCTGAGGCTGGCCGAAACCGCTCACGGCATGGTTGCTTCGGGAGCGCGGATCGATCGCCGCGCCCCTGCATAACCGAAATTGAAAGCTTGAGGGACTAAAGAATACCCAACAAGCGGCTCTTTTTGCCGCAGCCGCCGCGTATTTTTGGGCGTGGTGAATAAATCGGACCATCGCCTTTTCGAGCAGAGTGGCTTCGGCGCACGTGAAGAAAACGCGTCAAACCAACAACGAAATGGAGCCCGGCTCCGCCTGCATTCGAACTGAAGGGCTCTAGCGCGAGGCCCGCTTGATCAAGCCCGGTTTTGCCGCAGGCTTGACCGCGTTGGACTGCGTCTGCGGGCTGTCCCATCCGCCGGCGGGGGCCGGCACGTTGACGGCGTCATCCGGCTGCGGTTCGGCGATGAAGGTCTGGATCGCGAGTGTGGCGGCCGCAAGCGACTGCGCATCGAGCCGCTTGGCGATATCGTCGCGCTTGTGGCCGGCATCCGCGTCGCCCTGCGCCGCCGCCAGGCTGAACCATTTGAAGGATTCGGCGAGGTTTTGCTCAACGCCGATGCCGCGGGCATAGAGGATGCCGAGGTTGAACTGGCTGTCGGCCACGCCCCGGTCGGCGGCCTTGCGGAACCACTGTGATGCGCTCTTGTAGTCGGCGCCCTTGCCGCCGCCGTCGGCATCTAGCACCGCGAGATTATGCATTGCCTTGGCGTTGCCGCGATCGGCGGCCTGAACGTAATAGCGACGCGCGACTTCGGCATCTTTTTTCACGCTGATGCCCTTCTCATAGAAGGTTCCGAGCCTGAAGATCGCGGGCACCACGCCTGCCTGCGCGGCGCGGTCGTACCATTTTGCCGCTTCGTCCAAGTTCGCGGCGACGCCTTTGCCCTCGGCGTAGCGCATGCCGATCTCATAGGCTGCGCCGGGATCACCCTTGAGCGCGGCGGCGCGCAGCAAAGGCCCTCCGATGGTGTCCGGCAAACGTTCGGTCGGCGGGATCTGTACCAGGCCGAGCTTATGGCTCACCCCGGCCAGCGACGCCGGTGGAATGGTTCCGGTGATGTCGCCCGTTGCCGCCGGCGGCGGGGCCACCGGCTGCGGAATCGGCGCCGAGGCGCCCGCGCTGCTGTCGGGGATCGAGCCGTTGAACGATTGGCGGTCGATCGGGGTCGGCGCAGTCATCGCGGGCGTCGCCTGCGGCGGTGCGGCCGGTTTCGCGGTTTGATTGGCGGGAACGGCCGGGGCTGGCGGCTCGTTCGAACCCTCGACCGCTGGCGGCTGCTGCAACACGCTGCCGGTGTCGAGCAGCGTCATCGCCATCTTGAAGGTGCCGAGCACGATCACGACGACGCTGGCGCCGACCAACAGCGAACGAATCTTGGAGGTGATCGTCGACGTTTCTTTTTCGCCGGCGCTCCCTTTGGGGGCCTTGAGCGGGCCGCGCGCGGTCTTGGCCTTGGCGTTGGGCTGGGCAGCCGCGGCGGCCTGGGCGGCCCGGCGGGCGGCGGCGATGAAATTCGACGTGGTCGCGGGCTCGGGCGTGACCGCCGAGATCTCGCTGATTGCGTTTTCCGACGCGGCGATACGCTCCGACGGCGATCCGGAACGCCCCGTCGGCCTGGTTCCCGGCTCGAGCGGATGATCCGGCGGCAGTTCCGGCGCGATCGCGGCACGGGCGGGCGCGGCGGGCGGCTCCAGGATATCGCTGATGGCGCGTGTCGCGGTGGAAACGGCCGCCGCGACGCCCTGGAAATCCCGGGGCGCAGCGGCGAAATGCAGTTCGCCCGCGGCGGGGTTCGGCAGTTCCGGCTTGGGCTGCGGCGGCAGCGTCACGCGGGGTGCGGCGGTTTGCGGTGAAGCAGGCCGCGGCATCAGCGGCGGCTCAGGCGGCGGCACGACCGGCGCGGCGCGCACCGTGCGCAGGTCGCCCTCGATCATCGCCAACCGGTCGACCACGTGGCCGAGAGTATTGTGCACGGCTTCCAGCGAATCCTGGGTATGGCGATCGGTTTCAGACTGGCTGAAACGAATGTCGGACAGTTCTCGCTTGACGATGTCGAACAGCGCGCTGTCCGGCGCTTCCGCCGGGCCGCGGCCGCCTTCGGTCAGCGCGGCAAAGCTTACCTGCTGGTTCTCAAGGTGGCGCAGAATGTCCTGCAGCCCGTCCTCGACCCGTCCGAGGTTGCCTGCGCGATGATCCGCCGACGATTCCAATCGTTCGAGCAGATACGTCACGCGTTGCTCGAGATGGGCGAAGGCGGACGCGCTGTCATCACCCACGGAAATCCGGTCGAGGCGATCGGACAGAGCCCGTACCGCGCCCTCCAGCTGCTCGGTATTGTCACTCGCCGGCCGTTCGCGGTTTTCCAAAGTCGAGGTCAGGGCGGCCAGGCGCTGCTCGAGGATCGCGAAGGAATCGTTGCTGCCGCCGGCGCGGGCCAGCTGGTCGACCTTGACCGACAGCGTCTGCACGTCGTCGCTCAGCCGCGTCAGCGCGTCGGTGGAGGCTACGTTGGAGACGATCGAGCGCAGCGCGGCGATGGCGCTTTCGAGCTGGTGCACCGTGGAGGGATCGTCGTTGCTGCCCAGGATCAGATCGAGCTTGGCGCCGAGATTGCGTATCGCTTCGTCGTAACCGGTGAGCTGCTCGGCGGGGGTCAGCGAGCCCAGCACCTCGCGGATTTCATTGAGCGCGCGTTCGATGTTGGCCAGCGCCTGGGTATCGATGCCGCCCTGGCGGGTGTCGTCGATGCGACGCGACAATGTGCGGATTTCGTTCTCGATCAATTCGATCGCCCGGCGCGGCATCGCCTCGGTGAGGGCGGCGCGGATCTCCGCCAGTTCGCTGCGGAAAGCCGCAATCGATTGTTCGATCCCATCGGGACGGCGCATCGCCTCGATCTGGCTGGTGATGTTGAGCAAATGACGCTCGAGCTGCGAAAAATCCGCGCCCGGAGGCGCCGCGGCTGCCGGTGTGGGCGACGGGGCCTGCGACGCGCCGCGCGGCGGCACCGGGCGCGACGCGGCGTTATCGAGTTCGCTCTGCCGCGCGACGATTTCCGCGATCGCGGAGTCGAACGAGATGGCGTTTGTATCGAGCGACGGCGAGGGCCGATAGAGCTGGGCGGCGGCGCGATCGACGGTATCGGCCTGGCGCTGCCGGTCCGCGAATTGGGCGTTTTTCGGCGTCGGGTTGGAAATCTGCGACAGCCGGGCGTCGAGCCGCGAAATGGCTTCGTTCAGCTGCCGGGCGACGCCGGGTTCGCCGCGCGGCGCGTCGGTTCTTGGCGCGGGCTGTGCGATCTGTTCGATCTGGTGGGTGATGGAATCAAGCCGCTGATGGATGTCGGCGACGTCCCGCGTCTCCCGGCTCGGCATCGCCGGCCGCCCGTCTGTC
Organism: uncultured Alphaproteobacteria bacterium; assembly: GCA_963756215.1. Lineage (GTDB taxonomy): Bacteria > Pseudomonadota > Alphaproteobacteria > Rhizobiales > Xanthobacteraceae > Bradyrhizobium. The sequence continues at coordinate 271,741 of CAVWMY010000015.1, forward strand.
GCGCCGGCCTGCAATCTTGGCGGCTCGAATTCGCCGATGGTCGAAGTGAGCCAGTCGTTCAGCGACAGGCCTGCGCGCCGCGCCGCGGCCTCGGCCCGCTCTCGGACGGATGGATCGATGCCCTCTACACTCGACGATACGCGCGAATTCATGATCTGATCCGGTCCCGACTCCGGCGCCAATTCCGCGCCTTGCGTCCTTCCCGCGCGTCCCAATTGTGGAGACAATCGAATTGCGCGCAGGTCGTCTGCCTCAGGGATCGACTTTTTCGCGTTACGGTAAATAACGGGTTAAGGAATGAGGCCGGCTCGGCTTAAAGTTACCTTTTCGGGCACACCCGTCGGGGCCCGGCCGGCCTTGCCTGACGGGATTGAGGATTGTTCCGGCACGCGATGTCGCAGTGGCTGCCCTAGGCGCCTGGAACCGGCTAGGGTCTTTGGCTGAACGGAAAGATTGCTGCGTTGCAAAATCCCCCTTAAAGGAGGGAAAACCAGCCGGGAGGACACGATGCCGATCTACAAGGCGCCCTTGGAAGACGTCAATTTCCTGCTCAACGACGTGTTCCAGATCGACCGCTACGACAATCTCCCGGGCTTTACCGACGCTTCCGCCGATGTGCGGGAGGCGATCCTGTCCGAGGCCGCCAAGCTCAGCGAACAGGTATTGCAGCCGCTTAACCGGAGCGGCGATATCGAGGGCTGCGTGCGCCACGATGACGGCCGGGTGACCACGCCCAAAGGTTTCAAGGAGGCGTTCGCCCAGGTCGCCGAAGGCGGCTGGCTCGGGCTCTCGGCGCCGGCCGAATTCGGCGGGCAGGGGCTGCCGGTGACGCTGAGCCAGGTCGTCACGGAATTCCAGTGCTCGGCCAATATGGCGTTTTCGATGTATGGCGGCCTTACCATGGGGGCGACAGCCGCGCTCATCGTGCACGGCAAACCGGAGCAGAAGACCGCCTATGTGCCGAAGATGGTGGCGGGGCAATGGACCGGCACCATGAACCTCACCGAGCCGCAATGCGGCACGGACCTGGGCCTGCTCCGCACCAAGGCCGTCAAGCAGGCCGACGGCAGCTACAGGATCACGGGCACCAAGATCTTCATCTCGGCCGGCGAGCACGATCTCGCGGAAAATATCATTCATCTGGTGCTGGCCCGGATCGAGGGTGCTCCCGCCGGTATCAAGGGAGTGTCGTTGTTCGTGGTGCCGAAGATCCTGGTCAATGCCGATGGCTCACTCGGTGCGCACAACGGCGTCTCGTGCGGTTCGATCGAGCACAAAATGGGAATCCACGGCAATTCCACCTGCGTGATGAACTATGACGCCGCTACCGGCTGGCTGATCGGCGAGGAAAACAAGGGCATGCAGGGCATGTTCGTGATGATGAACGAGGCCCGGCTCGGCGTCGCGGTGCAGGGACTGGCGCAGTCCGAGGTCGCCTACCAGAACGCCGTCGCCTATGCCCGCGACCGCCTGCAGGGCCGCGCGCTGTCCGGGCCGCAGGCGCCCGACAAACCGGCCGATCCGATCATCGTTCATCCCGACGTGCGCCGCACGCTGCTGACGATCCGCGCCTTCAACGAGGCGGCGCGCGCCATGGTGGTGTGGACCTCGCTGAAAAGCGACGTCGCGCATCGCTCCAGCGATCCGAAGGACCGCGAGGCCGCCGACGATCACATGGGCTTGATGACGCCCGTCATGAAGGGCGTCCTGACCGATGTCGGATTTTCCAATGCGGTGTTGGCGCAGCAGATGTATGGCGGCCACGGCTATATCGCGGAAAACGGCATGGAGCAGTTCGTGCGCGACGCGCGCATCGCGATGATCTATGAAGGCGCCAACGGGATTCAGGCGCTCGACCTGGTCGGCCGCAAATTGCCGCGAAATGGCGGTCGCGCGGCGATGGCCTTCTTCGGCGAGGTCGCCGCCTTTGCCAAGGATCACGCCGCCGATGAGGCGATGCAGCCCTATGTCACGCCGTTGAGCACCGCGCTCGGCCATTTGCAGCAGGCGACCACCTGGCTGATGCAGAATGCGATGGCCAAGCCCGACAATGCCGGCGCCGGCGCCACCGATTACATGCAACTGTTCGGGCTCGTCACCTTTGCCTATATGTGGGCGCGGATGGCGAAGGTCGCGCAGGACAAGATCGCCGGCGGCGGAGCCACCCCTTATCTGACTACCAAGCTGGTGACCGGCCGCTTCTTCATGGAACGGATGCTGCCGGAAACCGCGTTGCATCTGGCGCGCATCCAGAGCGGAAGCGCGACCACCATGGAGTTGGCGGCGGAAGCTTTCTGATGCGCGAAAGTGGGCGCGGCCCTACAATCCACCGAAGCTTGTCACCACATCCGCCATTCGCCTATAAATTATGATCGTCATACCAGGAGGGCGTCATGCCTGAGGCATACATCTACGATCACGTTCGCACGCCGCGCGGCCGCGGCAAGCCCGATGGCGCGCTGCATGAGGTGACCGCGCTGGCGCTGGCGACGGCGCCGTTGAAAGCGCTCAAGGAGCGCAACAACCTCGGCGAGGGTGTCGTCGACGACGTCGTGCTCGGGGTCGTCGATCCGGTCGGCGAGGCCGGTTCGGATATCGCGCGCTTCGCCGCGATCAAGGCCGGGCTCGGCGAATCCGTCCCCGGCGTCCAGATCAACCGGTTCTGCGCCTCCGGCCTCGACGCGGTGAACTTCGCCGCCGCCCAGATCATGAGCGGCCAGAACCAACTCTCCATCGGCGGCGGCGCCGAATCGATGAGCCGCGTCGGCATCGGCGCTTCCGGCGGCGCCTGGCCGATGGATCCCTCGATCGCGGTGCCGGCCTATTTCATGCCGCAAGGCGTCTCGGCCGATCTGATCGCGACCAAATACGGCTTCTCGCGCGACGACGTCGATGCCTATGCGGTGCAGAGCCAGCAGCGCGCCGCGAAAGCCTGGGAGGAAGGCCGCTTCAAGAACTCGGTGGTTCCGGTCAAGGACGTCAACGGCCTCACCATCCTCGCCAAGGACGAGCACATGCGGCCTTCCACCACGATGCAGTCGCTCGGCCAGTTGCAGGCGTCCTTTGCCACCGTCGGCCAGATGGGCGGCTTCGACGCGGTGGCGATCCAGTCGCACCCGGAAATCGAGCGCATCAATTACGTGCATCACGCCGGCAACTCGTCGGGGATCGTCGACGGCGCCGGCGCGGTTCTGCTCGGCAGCAAGGAGGCAGGCCAGAAGCACGGCCTGAAGCCGCGCGCGAAAATCCGTGCCTTCACCAATATCGGCTCGGAGCCCGCGATGATGCTGACCGGTCCGGTCGACGTGACCCGCAAACTGTTCGAACGATCCGGCATGAAACAGTCGGACATCGACCTGTTCGAATTGAACGAGGCGTTCGCCTCGGTCGTGCTGCGCTACATCCAGGCCTTCGACATCGACACCGCCAAGATCAACGTCAACGGCGGCGCGATCGCGCTTGGCCATCCGCTCGGCGCCACCGGCGCGATGATCCTGGGGACAGTGCTCGACGAACTCGAACGCAGCGACAAGTCGACTGCGCTGGTCACGCTGTGCATCGGCGGCGGCATGGGCACCGCGACCATCATCGAGCGGGTGTAGTCAGCGCCGCAGCTTCTTCTCCCCTCCCCCTTGCGGGGAGGGGTCGGGGTGGGGGTCTCCAGGCACTGAGCTTGAGGCTACCCCCCACCCCAACCCTCCGCCGCAAGGGGGTGAGGGAGCAGACTTCAACGGCATCGTTCCAATTGGGAGCAACCAACATGGCCTTCAAGAATTTCAAGCTCGAGACGGACGCCGACGGCATCGCGCTGGTGACCTGGGACACCCCGGGCCGTTCCATGAACGTGCTCGACGAGACCTCGATCAACGAACTCGAGGCGATCGTGAAGCAGACCTCCGCCGATGCCGCGGTGAAGGGCGTCGTCGTCACCTCGGGCAAGGAAGCGTTGTCGGCCGGCGCGGATCTGTCGATGCTGGAGGGCATGAGCCGCACCTACGCGGATACGCTGTCGGCAAAGGGCGAGGTCGCGGCCAACCAGATGCTGTTCGACCAGAGCCGCCGCTTCTCGCAGGTGTTTCGCGCCATCGAAACCAGCGGAAAGCCCTGGGTCGCGGCGATCAATGGCCTCGCGCTCGGCGGCGGCTTTGAACTGACGCTGTCGTGCCACTACCGTGTCGCCGCCGAAAACCCGAAAACCCGTCTCGGATTGCCGGAAGTGAAGGTCGGGCTGTTTCCGGGCGCCGGCGGTACGCAGCGCGTGCCACGCATCGTGCCGCCGCAGGATGCGATGCAACTGCTGCTCAAGGGCGAGGCGATCAATCTCGACCGGGCCAAGGCGCTCAAGCTGGTCGATGCCGTGGTGCCCGCGGCCGACATGATCAAGACCGCAAAGGATTGGATCAAGGGCGGCGGCAAGGCCGTGGCGCCCTGGGACGAGAAGGGCTTCAAATTACCGGGCGGACCGGTTTACTCGAAAGCCGGGATGATGATGTTCCCGGCCGGCAACGCCATCTTCCGGCGCGAGACCTATGACAATTATCCGGCGGCGCGCGCCATCATGCAGTGCGTGTACGAAGGATTGCTGCTGCCGATCGATGCCGCGCTGCGCGTCGAGTCGCGCTACTTCGCGCAGATCCTGCGCAGCAAGGAGGCCGCGGCGATGATCCGCAGCCTGTTCCTGTCGATGCAGGAATTGAACAAGGGTGCCCGCCGTCCGCAGAATGTGCCGCCGACAAAGGTCAAGAAGCTCGCGGTGATCGGCGCCGGATTCATGGGCGCCAGCGTCGGTTACGTTTCGGCGCGGGCCGGCATCGAGGTGGTGCTGATCGATCGCGATCAGGAAAGCGCCGACAAGGGCAAGGCTCACGCCAAATCCGTGATCGACGATTTGATCAAGAAGGGCCGCGCCAAGGAAGCCGACCGCGACGCGATTATGTCGCGCATCAGCGCCAGCGCGGATTACGGCGTGTTGAAAGATTGCGACCTCGTCATCGAGGCGGTGTTCGAGGACCGCAAGGTCAAGGCGGAAACCTACGCCAAGGCGCAGCCGCTGCTGAAGCGCGATGCGATCTTTGCCTCCAACACCTCGACGCTGCCGATCAATTCGCTGGCGGAAGAGTTCAAGGATCAGGGCAAGTTCATCGGCATCCATTTCTTCTCGCCGGTCGAGAAGATGATGCTGGTGGAAATCATCGTCGGCAAGAATACGGGCGACGTCGCGCTGGCGACTGCGCTCGATTACGTGCGTGCCATCGGCAAGACGCCGATCGTGGTCAATGACAGCAGAGGCTTCTTCGCCAACCGCTGCGTGCTGCGCTTCACCGCCGAGGGCCTGGAAATGCTGATGGAGGGCGTGCCGCCGGCGATGATCGAGAACACCGCGAAGATGGCGGGCATGCCGGTCGGGCCGCTGTCGCTGTCCGACGAGGTCGCGCTCGATCTCGTGCTCAAGATCATGAAGGCGACCGAGGCCGATCTCGGCGCCAATGCCATCGACCAGAGCCAGAAGAAGCTATTGGTCGAGATGGTCGAGAAACAAGGCCGCTTCGGCCGCAAGAACGGCAAGGGCTTCTACGATTATCCGGAGAAGGGCAAGGGCCAGAAGAGCCTGTGGTCGGAGCTCGGCGGGCTGCAGCCGAAGCATCTCGATCCCGACACGCTCGACATCGAGGAATTGAAGCAGCGCTTCCTGGTGGTGCAGGCGGTGGAAGCCGCGCGCACCGTGGAGGATCACGTCATCACCGACATGCGCGAGGCCGATGTCGGCTCGATCCTCGGCTTCGGCTTTGCGCCCTTCACGGGCGGGACGCTGTCCTACATCGACTTCATGGGCACGAAGAAATTCGTCGAACTGTGCCACAAGCTCGAAGCCAAATATGGCTCCCGCTTCACGCCGCCGAAGCTCTTGATCGAGATGGCGGCCAAGGACGAAACCTTCTACGGCCGCTTCCCGCCGAAGAAGCAGGCGGCGGCGTAAGCGAGAGTTTGTTCGTAGACGAGCGACAAGTGTGGCCCGGCGCTTCCCCGAGAGTTGGAGAGGGAGCGTGTTTCAGGCCGCTGACTGCGAATGCGCGGCACCCCCTCCCCCGCAAGGGGGGAGGGAACGGAAAGCTGACCCGCCTTCATCACGCCGCCTTCAGCAGGCCTTCCATCTTGAGCGCGGCTTGCACGTTGGGGCGTGCGGCGACGCGGTCCTTGAAGGCCATCAGGTTCTTCATCCCGGAAAGGTCCATCTTCATCCGGTCCGCCCAGGCCAGCATTACGAACAGATAGCCGTCGGCGACCGTGAACTGCTTGCCCATCAGGTAGTCCCGGCCGGCAAGCTGGGAGTCGGCATATCCAAACTTGCCCATGATCCGGTCGACGAAGAATTTCTTGACGTCATCCGGAATCGCCGGATTGAACAGCGGGCTGAAATTCTTGTGCAACTCGCTGGTGGTGAAGTTCAGCCATTCCTGCATTTTGTAGCGCTCGTCGGTGCCGTTGGCCGGCGCGAGTTTCTTGCCGGCAGCCTTGTCGGCGATGACCTGCACGATCACCGGGCCCTCGGTCAAAAGTTCGCCGCTATCCAGCATCAGTGCCGGCACCTGGCCCTTCGGGTTGATGACGTTGAAGTCGTCGCCGTTCTCGGTCTTTTTCGCCTTGAGATCGACCTTGACCAGTTCATGGGCGAGACCGGCTTCGTGAAGTGCGATATGGGGCGAGAGCGAGCAGGCGCCGGGTGAATAGAAAAGCTTCATGGCAATTTTCCTTCCCTGTGAATTTGCTGGTTATTTCAGGTGCGCACGAGTAAATGCATTTGCATGGAGTAGTCAAGATTGATGCATCTGCATTTAATGCGCTACAGTGATCGCGGACATGTTGGACCGGACCGTATGAAACGCAAACCTTCAACCGAGGCGACCGCCGCCTGGATTCGCCTGATGCGCATCCAGAACCGGGTACTGGGCGCGGTCGAGCAGGATTTGAAGAAGGCCGGCTTCCCGGCGCTGGCCTGGTACGATGCGCTGGTCGAGCTGTCGCGTGCGCCGTCCGGCGAGCTGCGACCGGTGGAACTGGAAAAGCAGATGCTGATCCCGCAATACTCGACCTCGCGGCTGATCGACCGCCTGGTGGACGAGGGGTTGGCGGCGCGCCGCGAATGCAAGATCGACAAGCGCGGCCAGTTCGTCGAAATCACCGAAGCCGGGCGTGAGCTGCAAAAGAAGATGTGCAACGCCTATTCGGCCGCGATCGAAAAGCATGTCGGTTCGAAACTCAGCGATAGCGATGCCATGAAACTCTGCGGCTTGCTCGATCGGTTGGGCTGCTCGTGCGATGATGTCCAGGCCGGGGTCGGCCGAGAGGCCGTGTTGTCACGATGACGTTGTTTCCATACCCTGCATTCCCGGACCGGTCGGTCCCGGGATATCCCCGACACCGCGCGCGTTCGATCGAAGCGCCTTTTATCCGGATGTTCTATGGCGCGTGACCAGATCGATATGACGCCGCTGCAATCGCGCGAAGAGTTGGTCGCGTGGCTGGAAGCCGGCGTAAGGCCTGCCTCCGAATTCCGGATCGGCACCGAGCACGAAAAGACCCCGTTCACGCTGCAAGGCCACCATCCCGTGGCCTATGAGGGTGCGCGCGGCATCGGCGCGCTGCTCGACGGCATGAAACTCCTGCTCGGCTGGGAGCCGATCATGGAGCGCGGCAACATCATCGGCCTCTACGATGTCACCGGCGGCGGCGCGATCTCGCTGGAACCCGGCGGCCAGTTCGAACTGTCGGGAGCCCCGGTCGAGACCGTGCACCAGACCCAATCCGAATTGATGTCGCATCTGGCGCAGGTGCGCGAAATCGCCACCCCGCTCGGCATCGGATTTCTGGGGCTTGGCATGACGCCGTCATGGTCGCGCGCGCAAATTCCGGTGATGCCCAAGGGCCGCTACAACATCATGAGCAACTACATGCCGAAGGTCGGCCGATACGGCCTCGACATGATGTACCGGACCTGCACCGTGCAGACCAACCTGGACTTCTCGTCGGAAGCCGACATGGTCAAGAAGTTGCGGGTGTCGGTGGCGCTGCAGCCGGTGGCGACCGCGCTGTTCGCCAATTCGCCATTTACCGAGGGCAAGCCCAACGGCTTCCTGTCGTTCCGCTCCGAGATCTGGCGCGACACCGACAATGCGCGCTCGGGAATGATCCCATGGGCATTCCAGGACGGAATGGGGTTTGAGCGCTGGGTCGACTACGCGCTGGACGTGCCGATGTATTTCGTCAAGCGCGGCGACGCCTACATCGATGTTTCGGGATCGTCGTTCCGCGATTTCTTCGCCGGCAGGAATTCGGTTCTGCCCGGCGAGCGTCCGACGCTGTCGGATTGGGCCAACCATCTTTCGACGATCTTCCCCGAGGTGCGGTTGAAGCGTTATCTGGAAATGCGCGGCGCTGACGGGGTGCCGTGGGGGCGGCTGCCGGCGCTTCCGGCGTTCTGGGTCGGCCTGCTCTATGACGACGTCAGCCTGGATGCGGCGTGGGACATCGTCAAGAACTGGAATGCGCAGGAGCGCCAGGCGTTGCGCGACGACGTGCCGCGCTTCGGTTTCAAGGCCCGGATCAGGGACCGCTATCTGTTCGAAATCGCCAAGGAATGCCTGACGCTGTCGCATTCGGGCCTGCGTCGGCGCGGTCGTGCCGACCAGGCCGGCCGTGACGAAAGCCGCTATCTCGAGCCGCTGGAGCGGATTATCGATGCCGGGCGCGCGCCCGCCGAGGAAATGCTGGAGAAATTCCACGGCCCCTGGAACGGCTCTGTGGAACCGGCCTATGAGGAATACTGTTTCTGAGGGCCCGGCGGGGCATGAGCAGCGTCGATCGCGATAACGCGCCTCGAAGTTAAAGCCTTCGGCCGAATCCTGGCGTTGCCGGGGCCGGAACGGTCCCGGCGGCTCCGTTCATCTGCCGTACAGGTTGATGGCGATCAAATGACCGTCCGCAGACTGCGGTCCAGTCCAGATAATCGAAAGCCATTGCGAATGTGGGGAGGCCGCCTGCTCCGGGCATGTTTGGTGACGGCGGCGTGCCTGGTGGTCTTCGCAGCCACACGACCCGCGCAAGCCCAGGCCAATTTCGATCGTCCCGGTGGCGATTACCAGAACTCTCCGGTTGCCTCGGGCGATCCGGCCGATTGCGCGCTGATGTGCGAACGCGACCGGCGCTGCCGGGCCTGGAGCTTCAACTATCCGACCGACCTCACCCGCGGCGCAGTGTGCTGGCTCAAGAACAGCGTACCCGCGCGCGTGGCGGATGATTGCTGCGTATCGGGCGTGCGCGGGGCCGGCGTCGTCGAATTGCGCAATGGCGCCGTTGAAACCTCGATCGACCGCTTCGGCGGCGACTACCGCAGTTTCGATCTCAAGCACGGCGATGGCGACGAAGCCTGCAAGCTCGCCTGCGCGGCGGACAACAAATGCCGCGCCTGGACCTACGCGCGGCCGGGCTATATCGGCCGCGAGGCGCGTTGCTTCCTGAAAAAAGAGATCAAGCCGCCGCGCCGCAAGCCGGGGTTCATCTCGGGCGTGGTGCGGTGAATTCGGCGTCGTCGCCCGAGCGGGGTCAGTAGCCGCCAGGTCGCGCGAACGCGCGCCCGATGACAGCAGGTAGCCCGGATGAGCGCAGCGACATCCGGGATTTCCTGACGCTGCCCCGGATATCGCTTCGCTCATCCGGGCTACGCCTGCTTCTGCTGAGCCCGCATCGAACCCCCGCACTGCCGCCCTCGACGCCATTGCCGGCGTGGCCGTAGCAGGTAGCCCGGATGAGCGCAGCGACATCCGGGATTCTTGCCGCCCCCGGATATCGCATTCGCTCATCCGGGCTACGCCTGCTTCTGCTTAGCCCGCATCGAACTCCCGCACTGCCGCCCTCGACGCCATTGCCGGCGTGGCCGTAGCAGGTAGCCCGGATGAGCGCAGCGACATCCGGGATTTCCTCACGCTGCTCCGGATATCGCTTCGCTCATCCGGGCTACGCCTGCTTCTGCTTAGAGCGCATCGAACCCCGCACTGCCGCCCTCGACGTCACTGCCGGCGTGGCCGTAGCAGGTAGCCCGGATGAGCGCAGCGACATCCGGGATTCCTTGACGTTGCCCCGGATATCGCTTCGCTCATCCGGGCTACGCCTGCTTCTGCTTAGATCGCATCGAACCCCCGCACTGCCGCCTTCGGCGCCATTGCCGGCGTGGCCGTAGCAGGTAGCCCGGATGAGCGCAGCGACATCCGGGATTTTCTGACGCTGCCCCGGATATCGCTTCGCTCATCCGGGCTACGCCTGCTTCTGCTTAGATCGCATCGAACTCCTGTGCTGCCGCCTTCGAGGCCACTGCCGGCGTGGCCGTAGCAGGTAGCCCGGATGAGCGCAGCGACATCCGGGATTTCTTGACGTTGCCCCGGATATCGCATTCGCTCATCCGGGCTACGCCTGCTTCTGCTTAGATCGCATCGAACTCGCGCATTGCCGCCTTCGAGGCCAGCGCCCGCCACTGCCGGCGCAGCAGCGGTTCGACCATGGCGCGCTTCGCCTTCGACAGTCGGATCAGCACGATCGGGTAATCCTTGTAGTGGTCGGTGAAGTAGAACACCGTCGACCGGCTCTCCACGAGCATGTCGCGCTCCTCGGACGGAACGCCCGGCATCACCAGGCTGTCGCCGTCTTCCTTCAGGCGCACCAGCAGTTTCTTGCGCACCTTGAGCGCGGGCGTGCCGTAGGACGTCCCGTCTTCGACCTCTGGCCAGCTGAGGGCGAGTTTGCGGATGTCGTCGAAGGTCACGTGCGACGGCTCCTCCCTCATCCCGAGGAGCCACGCGAAGCGCGGCGTCTCAAAGGATGATTTTGCGGCCCATGGTTCGAGACGGCGCTGACGCGCCTCCTCACCATGAGGCGTTGCTTAATGCACCGCGGTGAAAAACCGCGTCAGGCGGAAACCTGACAGCCAGGTCCAGACCGGCTGGCTGCGGATGCCGAGATCCCATGATCCGACCACGGCATCGGCGCGGCCGACCAGGTCGTCCATCGGCAACAGTCCGACGCCGCCGTCGCGCACGGAGACGCGGCTGTCGGCGGAGTTGTCGCGGTTGTCGCCCATCACGAACAGCCGGCCCGGAGGCACGGTCACTTCGGGCGTATTGTCGAGCCGGCCATTGTCGTAGAGCTTGAAAATGTCGTGGCGCACGCCGCCCGGCAAGGTCTCGATATAGCGGTGTGCGGGCTCGGCGCTGCCATTGTCGTCCTCGGCTTCGCCGACGCCGTCGGCCTGCAGCGATGCCGGATGGTCGTTGATGAAAAGCTGGCCCTGGCGCATCTGGATCCGATCGCCGGGGAGACCGACGACGCGCTTGACCCAGGCCTGCGAACGGTCGCCCGGCCAGCGGAACACCACCACGTCGCCGCGTTTCGGCGTGCCGCCGAACAGCCGCCCGGTCTCCGGCAGCGTGATCTGTACCGGCAACGAGGCGGCGCTGTAGCCGTACGGGTATTTCGACGCCAACAGCGCATCGCCGATCAGGAGCGTCGGCTCCATCGAGCCCGACGGGACGTAGAACGGTTCGGCGATGGCGCCCTTGGCCAGGAAGACGATCAGGACGATCGCCACCAGCTGCAACGCCTGCGCGCCCCAGCTTGATTTCGTACTGGTCGAAAGCTTATCGACGCTCATCCGCCGGTCCCCCCGACGGTGATACGCTCCATCCGCAGCGTCGGCTGGCCGACGCCGACCGGCACGCCCTGGCCGTTCTTGCCGCAGGTGCCGATGCCGGTATCGAGCGCGAGATCGTTGCCGATCATGGTGATGCGGTGCAGGTCGGTCGGCCCGTTTCCGATCAGCATGGCGCCCTTCAGCGGCGCGCCGAGCTTGCCGTTTTCGATCTTGTAGGCCTCGGTGCACTGGAAAACGTATTTGCCCGAGGTGATATCGACCTGGCCGCCACCGAAATTGGCGGCGTAGACGCCGTTCTTGACCGAGGCCAGGATTTCCGCGGGGTCGCGTTGGCCGGCCAGCATGTAGGTGTTGGTCATGCGCGGCATCGGCACGTGGGCATAGCCCTGGCGGCGGCCGTTGCCGGTCGGCTTCATGTTCATCAGCCGGGCGTTCTGGCGGTCCTGCATGTAGCCGACCAGGACGCCGTCCTCGATCAGGACGGTGCGGTTGGTCGGTGTGCCCTCGTCGTCGATCGAAAGCGAGCCGCGCCGCGATGCCATGGTGCCGTCATCGACCACGGTGACGCCCTTGGCCGCCACCTGCTGGCCCATCAGGCCGGCGAAGGCGGAGGTCTTTTTGCGGTTGAAATCGCCCTCGAGGCCATGGCCGACCGCTTCGTGCAGCATGACGCCGGGCCAGCCGGCGCCGAGCACGACGTCCATTTCGCCGGCAGGCGCGGGCACCGATTCAAGGTTGACCAGCGCTTCGCGGATGGCACCGTCGGCGGCCTCGCGCCACGCCTTGGTTTCGATGAAGCGCGCGTAGCCTTCGCGGCCGCCATAGCCCTTGCTGCCGCTCTCCTGGCGGTCGCCCTGGCCCGCCACCACGGAGATGTTGACGCGCACCAGCGGGCGGATATCGCGGTAGCTCTCGCCGTCGGGGCGGAGGATTTCCACCACCTGCCACGTCGCGCCGAGGCTGACCGTGACCTGCCGCACCCGGGGATCCTTGTCGCGGACATAGGCGTCGATTTCGGCCAGCAGCTTGACCTTGCTTTCGAAGCCCGGCGCGTCCAGCGGATTCTCGTCGCCGTAGAGCCGAACATTGGTATGCGCCGGCGCCGCGGCGAAGCTGCCGGAATAGCCGCCGCGCACCGCATGCACGGCGTCCGCGGCGCGGATCAGCGCCGGCAGCGACACGTCGGAGGAATGCGCATATCCGACCGCGTCGTCCTTTACCGCGCGTAAACCAAACCCCTGCGACGTGTCGTAGGTCGCCTGCTTCAGCCGGCCATTGTCGAACATCAGCGCTTCCGATTGGCTGTATTCGAGGAACAACTCGCCGTCGTCGGCGCCCGCCAGTCCGCGCGCCACCTCATGGCGGACGGAGTCGCGATCGAGATTGGCGCGGTCGAGGAGGGAAGTGGTGGCCGGGTTGGTCATTGGAACTCCAGTGCAATCATCCTAGTCGTCCCTGCCTGGCGCGCAATGGCGTGCCGGCAGCGGGGCAGATAACCACAGGCCCGAAATCTAAGCACGGGCCCGCGGCGATCTCATCTTACAATACAGAAACATGTAGCTCTGGCTCCTGACCTGAGCAGCCGGTTATCGGGTGGCGCTGGTGCCAACCGGCCGGCCTGGCCGGGACGACGATTTGTAACGAAGATAGGGACGATCGCGCGAAACCGGGAGGGTCCGCCGAACAAACGGGATGACGGATGTCCGAAAAGGCCGTGTTCAAATAATAAGATGAGGTGCGACGCCGCGCCGCGCTCACGGCAACTTGTCATATCCCTCGCCGAGCCCGTTGAGGCTGAGCGGAAAACCGATGCCCTCTTCCGGGGTCTCGAAGATGATGAAGGTTGCGGTCTTGGCGGAGCGCAGCTGGCCCAGCAGCTTGTCGTCCATCACGACTTCGGCAACGCAGCCATTGGGAAGGCATCGCACGAAACCGGCGCGGCCGACATCGACATTGTCGAGCTTGAGGCCGAGGCCGGAGGGCAGCAGCACGCCCAATGGCGCCACCACCCGCATCAGCTTACTCTTCTGGTCGGCGGTCTTGAGCACGATCACGGTCAACCCGGCGTTGGAGCGGTCTTCCGCCACCACGCTCTGGATCAGCGCGCATTGCTCGGCCTGGGCGCCGGGCGGCGTGTCGCAGCGGATCTGCCAGTCGCCATGGACGGAGCGCACCGCGCCCTGGGCATGGGCGGCCGCGGTCAAGCCGAGCAGGGCGGCGAGGGCGAGGCCGGCGCAGCGCAGCCTCGCGAGCCATGAGGCGGACCCACGGGCGCCCCGGCCGGCATTACGGCTGCTTTGATCGTTCGAAGGCCCCATCGGGCTCGATCCTTCCAATATGTCCTCGGACCGCACGTCCTTGGCCGATGTCCCCTGTCGTGGTTCGGGATACCCTGGGCAATTCAGTGCGAACATTGGACTGATACGGCAATGAGGGCGCCTTGAAGGCAGCCCGGGGCCCTGGGCAAGCCAAATCCATGCGTCGCGAATCAGGTTCCTGTGGAACACCGCTACTGTGCCTACATCGGGCAATCCGGCTGTCAAGCGCAGGCGCGCGGGAAAAGCGGTCCTTTCGGCTGATTTCCCGGGAAAAGCTTGCACGCCCGACCGGGCGACGATGCATCGCTGCACACCTTACTACTGCATTGCGAGCGCCGGAGAATTATGGTTTGAGAGGCGAGATTTCGACGCGTTCCAAAGATCCGGCCCAGGTACTGTTGAAGCGTACTCCCAAGTATACTTCTGGCGTACTCGAAGGGTCGTATGCCGGGGCGCGGATCGTGCAAGCATTCTTAGCCATCCGGCGGGATGCTCGGGGATACTATCAAGGGAGCGCGAACGGCATGAAGGTGTCGAAGGGCCAATTTGGCCGGCGGTTGCTGGGGGTAGCTGTAGCCGGCGTTGCGCTGGCGGCCAGCGGGACGGCATTCGCCGAATTAGGGCAGCCTGCGCCGTGGGAAATGAAGCTGCAGGAAGCCGCCTCTCCGGTGATGGAGAATATCGTCTGGTTTCATAATTTCCTGGTGGTCGTGATCACCATCATCACCCTGTTCGTTCTGGCGCTTCTGATCGCCGTCGTTGTCAAGTTCAACTCCAGGGCCAATCCGGTCCCCTCCAAAACCACCCATAACACGCTGATCGAAGTGGCCTGGACGCTGATTCCGGTGCTGATCCTGGTCAGCATCGCCGTACCCTCATTCCGCCTTTTGTTCTTGCAGCTGGACATTCCCAAGGCTGACCTGACCATCAAGGCGACCGGCAAGCAGTGGTACTGGAGCTATGCCTATCCCGACAACGGCAAGTTCGAGTTCGATTCGCTGCTGGCGCAGGACAAGCAGCCCCGCCTGCTCGGCGTCGACAACGAGATGGTAGTGCCGGTCAACAAGGTGATCCGGGTGCAGACCACCGGCGCCGACGTGATTCATTCCTTCGCGGTACCGGCGTTCGGGATCAAGATCGACGCGATTCCGGGCCGCCTCAACGAAACCTGGTTCAAGGCCACCAAGACCGGCATGTTCTACGGCCAATGCTCGGAATTATGCGGCAAGGATCACGCCTTCATGCCGATCGCGGTGCGGGTGGTGAACGAGCAGGAATTCGCCGAGTGGGTCGAATCGGCAAAGAAGAAGTTTGCAAGCGCGCCGACCAGCACGTTCGCTTCGGCCGCAGGAGCGGCGCAGTAGGCCGCGGCCTGGCTGGCGCATCACGGGATAAGGGCGACGAGACCTCAGGGGTCTTACAGGGACTGCAAGGCAGGATTTGAAAATGGCAACGACCGCAGCAACAGCTCACGACGATCACGCCCATGACGATCACGCGCATGCCCATCCGACCGGATGGCGGCGCTTCGTCTATTCGACCAACCACAAGGACATCGGCACGATGTACCTGGTGTTTGCGATCATCGCGGGCATCATCGGCGGCGCGATGTCGATCGCGATCCGCGCCGAGCTGATGTATCCGGGCGTCCAGATCTTCCACGAGACCCACACCTACAACGTGTTCGTGACCTCGCACGGCCTGATCATGATCTTCTTCATGGTGATGCCGGCCATGATCGGCGGCTTCGGCAACTGGATGGTGCCCTTGATGATCGGTGCGCCCGACATGGCGTTCCCGCGCATGAACAACATCTCGTTCTGGCTGCTGCCGGCGGCGTTCGCGCTATTGATCATCTCCACCTTCGTCGAGGGTGAACCGGGCGCCAACGGCGTCGGGGCGGGCTGGACCATGTACGCGCCGCTGTCGACCTCGGGGCATCCGGGGCCGGCGGTCGATTTCGCGATCCTGGCGCTGCATCTGGCCGGTGCCTCGTCGATCCTCGGCGCCATCAATTTCATCACCACCATCTTCAACATGCGCGCGCCGGGCATGACGCTGCACAAGATGCCGCTGTTCGTCTGGTCGATCCTGGTGACGGTGTTCCTGCTGCTGCTGTCGCTGCCGGTGCTCGCCGGCGCCATCACCATGCTGCTCACCGACCGCAATTTCGGCACCACGTTCTTCTCCGCCGAAGGCGGCGGCGATCCGGTGCTGTTCCAGCATCTGTTCTGGTTCTTCGGCCACCCCGAAGTCTACATCCTGATCCTGCCGGCCTTCGGCATGGTCAGCCAGATCGTCTCGACCTTCTCGCGCAAGCCCGTATTCGGCTATCTCGGCATGGCGTACGCGATGGTCGCGATCGGCGGCATCGGCTTTGTCGTGTGGGCGCACCACATGTACACGGTCGGCATGTCGAGCGCGACGCAGGCCTATTTCGTCGCGGCCACCATGGTGATCGCGGTGCCGACCGGCGTGAAGATCTTCTCCTGGATCGCCACGATGTGGGGCGGCTCGATCGACTTCAAGGCGCCGATGCTGTGGGCGATCGGCTTCATCTTCCTGTTCACGCTCGGCGGCGTCACCGGCGTCGTGCTGGCGAACGCCGGCGTCGATCGCGTGCTGCAGGACACTTATTACGTCGTCGCGCACTTCCACTATGTGCTGTCGCTCGGCGCGGTGTTCGGTATCTTCGCCGGCTGGTACTATTGGTTCCCGAAAATGTTCGGTTACATGTATTCGGAAACCATCGCGAAGATGCACTTCTGGTTCACCTTCATCGGCGTCAACCTGGTGTTCTTCCCGCAGCATTTCCTTGGCTTGTCGGGCATGCCGCGCCGCTATGTCGACTATCCGGACGCGTTTGCCGGTTGGAACTACGTCTCCTCGATGGGCTCCTACATCTCCGGCATCGGCGTGCTGATCTTCATCTACGGCGTGATCGATGCCTTCGTGCGCAAGCAGCAGGCCGCCAACAATCCGTGGGGGCCGGGCGCCACCACGCTGGAATGGACGCTGTCGTCGCCGCCACCGTTCCACCAGTTCGAAGTGCTGCCGCGCGTGCAGTGATGTGAATGCGCGGCGCCTTGGGCGCCGCGTCCTCTTGAACGAAGCGAGTGCTGTTTTGTCGGTTGTCGATCACAACGCCCTTGACCTGGCGCCGCCGCGGATCTCCGAGGCGGACGTCGCCGATTACATCGCGCTCTTGAAGCCACGGGTCATGTCGCTCGTGATTTTCACCGCGCTGGTCGGTTTCGTGATCGCGCCGGGACACGTTCACCCCGTGCTGGCGTTCACCTCGATCCTCTGCATCGCGGTCGGCGCCGGTGCCTCCGGCGCGCTGAACATGGCGCTGGAAGGCGACATCGATGCGCTGATGACACGCACGGCGAACCGTCCGATCCCGCGCGGGCGCATCACGCGACCTGAAGCGATGGCGTTCGGCATGACGCTGGCGTTCTTCTCGGTTTTGACGCTCGGCATCCTCGTCAACTGGCTGGCCGGCGGATTGCTGGCCTTCACCATCTTCTTTTACGTCGTGATCTATACGATGGGGCTGAAGCGCTGGACCGCGCAGAACATCGTCATCGGCGGCGCCGCCGGTGCGTTGCCGCCGGTGGTGGCCTGGGCCGCCGCTACCGGTTCGCTGTCGGTCGAGCCGGTTCTGCTGTTCCTGATCACCTTCTTCTGGACCCCGCCGCACTTCTGGGCACTGGCGCTGTTTCGCAGCGACGACTACGCGCGCGCCGGCATACCGATGCTGCCGGTGGTCGCCGGTGCCGACGCGACGCGGCTGCAGATACTGCTCTATACGATCGTCCTGGTGGTGGTCGCGGTCGCGCCCTGGCCGCTCGGTTATTTCGATGCGGTCTATGGCATCGTTTCGCTCGTTCTCAGCGCCGTCATGCTGGCGCTTGCGGTCAACGTCTACCGCCGTCGCGAGCGAAGCGAATCGCTGCGCGCCAACCGCAAGCTGTTTGCGTTTTCGATCTTCTACCTCTTCGGGCTGTTCGCGACCCTGCTGCTTGAGGTCGTGGTCCGCGCTGTTGCACCGTTGATCTGGTAAAGGGCGCATGGCGGCGAAATGGACGAGCAACGGAAGCCAGATGGAATTGTCCTCACCGAGGCGCAACTCAGGAGCCGCCGCCGCCGCTCGGTCGCGATGGCTTGGGCGCTCGGAATACTCGTCGTGTTGTTTTTCGCGGTCACCATGGTCAAGGGGCCGGCCGTGCTGGTGCGGCCGCTGTGACGTGACGATGTGACCTTGAAGAAGTGAGCGAAATGGAAACCAAGCCGACGATGCCGCAACCGGCGAGCGGAAGCTCAAAGACCGACGCACCCCGGACCAAGAATCCGAAGCCGGCCGCGCGCCTCGGCCGCGACGCCCTGGTGGCATCGATCTGCGGCCTGGTCGTGGTGCTGATGGTCGGCGCGTCCTACGCGGCGGTGCCGTTCTACAACTGGTTCTGTCGCGCCACCGGTTTCAACGGCACCACGCAGGTCGCCGAAGCGGCCCCGACCTCCGCACCGCTGGCGCGCGAGGTAGCGGTACGTTTCGATTCCAACGTCGCGGGCGGACTGCCGTGGAAGTTCGAGCCGGAACACACCGAAATCAACGTCAGGATCGGCGAGGTCGTCACCGTCTACTATACCGTGACCAATCAGTCGGCGCGAACCACCACCGGGCAGGCCGCCTATAACGTGGCGCCGCTGACCGTCGGCGCGTATTTCCAGAAAATCAATTGCTTCTGCTTCACCGAACAGACCATGGCGCCCGGCGAAACCCGCCAGATGCCGGTGGTGTTTTACGTCGATCCTGCCCTGGTCAAGGACAGCGAGAACGACGGGCTCAATACCATCACCCTGTCCTATACTTTCTACCCCGTGCGTGATCCGTCGCCGAAGCCCGTGGCCGAGGCCGATCCGGAGAAACGCAAGGGAGCGCTTTGACCGCCGGATGCGGGCTGGGAAGCTACGCATTTCGCGACCGCGAATTTTGATTTTTGAGACGAGACGTGCCGAACATCACCGGCACCGCTAACGGAGAGACCGCAATGGCTACGGCGCAAGTCAAGCACCACGATTACCACCTCGTCGATCCGAGCCCGTGGCCGATCGTCGGCTCGGTCTCGGCCTTCATCATGGCGGTCGGCGCGATCACCTGGATGCACCATATGCTTGCCGCGGCGCCGCTGATTTTCGGCGTCGGCGTGATCGGCGTGCTCTACACCATGGCGAGCTGGTGGACGGACGTGATCCGCGAGGCGCAGTACAAGGGCGACCACACCCGCGTGGTGCAGATCAGCCACCGTTACGGCATGATCCTGTTCATCGCCTCCGAGGTGATGTTCTTCGTGGCCTGGTTCTGGGCCTTCTTCAACTCGGCGTTATTCCCCGGCGATCCCGTGCATTTCACGCGCGACGCGCTGTTCGGCGGCGTCTGGCCCCCGAAGGGCATCGAGACGTTCGACCCCTGGCACCTGCCGCTATTGAACACGCTGTTGCTGCTGACCTCGGGCACCACGGTGACCTGGGCGCACCACGCGCTGCTCGAGAACGACCGCAAAGGTCTCAAATACGGGCTGATCCTGACCATCTTGCTCGGCGCCACCTTCACCTGCGTGCAGGCCTTCGAATACAGCCACGCCGAGTTTTCCTTCGCCGGCAACATCTACGGCGCCACCTTCTTCATGGCGACCGGCTTCCACGGCTTCCACGTGCTGGTCGGCACCATCTTCCTGATCGTCTGTCTGGCGCGCGCCTATGCCGGGCATTTCACGCCGAAGCAGCATCTCGGCTTCGAGTTCGCCGCCTGGTACTGGCATTTCGTCGACGTGGTGTGGTTGTTCCTGTTCATCTGCATCTACGTCTGGGGCCACGGCGCCGAGACCATGGCGCACGGCGCGCATTGACGTCTCGCAGATTGTGCTAAAAAGGGCGGCCGCTGGGCCGCCCTTTTGTTTGGCGGACGGCGCGAAAGAACCAGCCGATGCCTGACGGGACCTTGCCCTCGATCACTCAAACCGCGCTGCGCGGCCTCGCATGCAGGTGTCCGCGCTGCGGCGAGGGCAGGCTATATGCGCGCTTCCTGACGCTGCGGCCCGACTGCGACCGCTGCGGACTCGATTACGCCTTTATCGATTCCGGCGACGGCCCCGCGATCTTCATCATCATGATCGCCGGCGCCATCGTGGTCGGCGCGGCGCTCGTGGTCGAGATCAAGTACCAGCCGCCGTTCTGGGTCCATGCGGCGCTCTGGCTGCCGCTGATTCTCGCGACCACGCTGTTGCCGCTGCGCGCGATGAAGTCGCTTCTGATCGCCCTGCAATTCCACCACAAGGCCGCCGAAGGCCGTACGATTACACGCGAGCCGACATGACCGCCAACGCCTCCATCCCGCGACGTATCGCCGGCTTCGGCATCTTCATGCTGGCCATGGTCTTGCTGTTCACGGGCCTCGGACTCTGGCAACTGCAGCGCCGCGCCGAAAAGCACGCGCTGATCGCAGCCCTGACCGAACGATTGGCGGCCGTGCCGATACCGTTGCCGTCGCCCGCGCAGTGGGGCGCGCTCAATTCCGCGCGCGACGAATTCCTTCGCGTCAATTTTACCGCGACCTACCAGTCCCGCCTCGATGCGATGGTCTACACCGCCGGCTCCGCCATCCGCGGCGACATTTCCGGTCCCGGCACCTGGGCTTTCCTTCCCGCCCGGCTCGCTGACGGCGAAACCGTCGCGGTCAATGCGGGCTTTGTGCCGAACATGATGCAGGATCGCGACGAGCAGGATCGCGCGGTCACGCAGCTCATCACCCACGAGCCGGCGATGCTGACCGGCTATATCCGCTTTCCGGAATCGGCCGGGATGCTCACCCCGGCGGAAAATCACGACAAGCGGCTATGGTTCACGCGCGATCATCTCGCGATGGCGCAGGCGCTCGGCTGGGCCAACGTCGCGCCGTTCTATATCGACCTGGAGAAGCCGGTGCCCGCCTCGGGCGTCCCGAAACCCGGCCCGCTGACCGTCAACCTCAAGGACGACCACCTGCAATATGCCATCACCTGGTTCACGCTCGCGGCGGCCATGGTGATCGCGTTCGGAGTATGGTGGCGGGCGCAGCGGCGGGCGGCATGAAGCGCCGTCGCGCCTGATTCATCGGCGGCTGCCGAGCCGGGAGAACGATGCCTTCCGGAGTTCCAGACTTGTCCCGCGTTTGCGTCAGTGCGCCAGGGCGACTGCCCCCGCAGCCTGCTCGCGCTTTGCGTCAATCCGCAGGCTTGCGGATACCGCAGCGCCGACAACCGCGCACCCGGCAAGTACGAGCAACCCTGTCGTAAAGCTTCCGGTCGCATCCTTCAGGTAACCCATCACGAACGGACCGGCGAAGCCGGACAGGTTACCGAGCGAGTTGATGGCGGCAATTCCGGCCGCGGCTGACGCGCCGGTCAGGAAGCTTGCCGGCAGCGGCCAGAACATCGGCGGCACCGATGAGACGCCGATCTGCGCAAAACAGAGCAGCGCCATGATGATGACGGGATTGGAAACCAGCCCCGACAGTCCGATGCCGATCGCGGCCATCAACAGCGCCACCGCGACGTGGCCTTTTCGCTCCATGGTGCGGTCGGAGTGCTGACCGAGCAATACCATGCCGATGCCGCCGAAGATGAAGGGCAACGCAGCCAGCAATCCGGTCTGGGTATCGCTCACCCCGAAGTTCTTGATGATGGTCGGAAGAAAGAAGGCGACGCCGTAGCCCGCCGCATTCAGGCAGAAGTACACCAGGGCGCATAGAAAAATGCGGATGTCCGTCAGGGCCTGAAGCAAGGAAAGATGTTCGACCTTCTCCTTGTTCTGTTTCTCCGTGGCTTGAACATTCTCGAGCCACGCAATCTCATCCGGCTGCAGCCAGCGCGCCTGGCGCGGAAAATCGGTCAGATAGAACAGCACGGCGAGACCGACCAGGACAGACGGCAACGCCTCGAGAATGAACAGCCATTGCCAGCCCTCCAATCCCCAGCCGCGCAGGCTCAGCAACATCCCCGAGATCGGCGAACCGACGATGGATGAAATCGGAATTGCCAGCATGAAGAAGCTGATGACGCGCGCGCGGTATACCGCCGGAAACCACAAGGTCAGATAAAAGATGATGCCGGGGAAGAAGCCCGCCTCGCACGCGCCGAGCAGCAAGCGCAACGAGTAGAAAACCGTCTCATGCGAGGTCCCGGTCGCCTTGGCTATCGATGGGATAAAGGCAAAGGCGCCCGAGACGATTCCCCAGGAGATCATGATGCGCGCGATCCAGACCCGCGCGCCGACGCGTTCCAGGAAGAGGTTGGAGGGAACTTCAAACAGGAAGTAGGCAATGAAGAACAGGCCGGCTCCCAGCCCGAAGGCCGCCTCGCTGAAACCCAGCGCCTGGTTCATGTGCAGCTTGGCGAAGCTGACATTGACGCGGTCGAGATAGGCCACGAAATAGCACAGGATCAGAAATGGAATCAGCCGCCGCATCACCTTGCCGATGACGCGTTTCTCTACGTCTTCCATGGCGCCGTCTCCCCTGTGCAGATTCCGCCGCCCGTGAGCCGAGCTGTGTTTCGCTAACTATGACGCCGTTTAACGCGGCACGCCAAGGTATTTTTCTTTTGCATCCCGGCAAATGGCACGGCCATCTGCAGGGCGCGTCTGCCGCCGCACCAAGTTGTTACTGCATTGCGCCCGGTAGCGACCAGGATGAGGGATTGTTGCGGTGCACGAGTTTCGGACGGCGCGATCTAAGTTGATTGCCCGGCAGCATCGTCTACGCGCGATTTTCCGCAACGGCTTCAACGCGATTTGTCTCGTCCAGCCCGGTCTCCAAAAATATTTTGCTGTTCTTCCGACCCAAATCACCGGCTTATCCCGCGCGTCTCATCCCTCACGAGGGGCGTATCGCGATCGTCACGAACGTTGGGATGGGATGCGGTGGACGCGGCAGCGTCGTCGCGCGAGGAGATTGCAGGGCGGATTTTCCATTGAGTGAAAGTCCGTGAGCATTTCGCCGGCGCGTGGACGAACGGCGCTTCAACGCCTCGATTGAAATGCGGTCGGCAGCACATGGCCGACCCGCGGATCGGTCGAGGTCGCTGCGGACGGCAAAAGCGTGTGGTTCCGGCACCCGTTGCTGGTGCTAAACCGGCGGAGGTGTTGCGGGCCCAACCGGGCGCGACAACACCATCAATCCGCCGGTGACGGTGGCAAGACGAATTCGTCGCCGGGAAGAGCGCGCCATAAGCCGTTAAAACCATCGCGCAGGAAACGCCGGGTGTTTTCGGTGAACCTGTGGTGACTACCGTGTGCTTACTACCTGTTGCACACGGGCTGCGGGTGCACCGTGCACCCGGCGTTTCCCGCGCCCTCGTTTGAGGGTCGCGCTGCGCCCTCCCTTGAGGGTCGCGTTGCGTCCCTCTCGGGATCGCCCGCGCCCTCGTTATTTGGGGCGAATGATTTACAAAACCCGGGCGCATCGCGCCGCGAGAGCGTAAACGCACGCTCCATCGTGACGGCTGAGCATGGAGCACGAGTAGCCCGCATGAGCGCAGCGATATGCGGGGCAATCCTTCCCGGATATCGCTTCGCTCATCCGGGCTACACCGGTCAACACGGAGGGCTTCTTCGCGGGCGCCTGCAACGACCCCGGCGCAACCGTAGCCCGCATGAGCGCAGCGATATGCGGGGCGTCTTTCCCGGATATCGCTTCGCTCATCCGGGCTACCCCGGTCAACACGGAGGGCTTCTTCGCTGGCGCCCGCAACGACCCCGGCGCAACCGTAGCCCGCATGAGCGCAGCGATATGCGGGGCAGTCCTTCCCGGATATCGCTCCGCTCATCCGGGCTACACCGATCGACACGGAGGGCTTCTTCGCGGGCGCCTGCAACGACCCCGGCGCAACCGTAGCCCGCATGAGCGCAGCGATATGCGGGGCAACCTTTCCCGGATATCGCTTCGCTCATCCGGGCTACATCGGTCGACACGGAGGGCTTCTTCGCGGGCGCCTGCAACGACCCCGGCGCAGCCGTAGCCCGCATGAGCGCAGCGATATGCGGGGTGGTCTTTCCCGGATATCGCTTCGCTCATCCGGGCTACACCGGTCAACACGGAGGGCTTCTTCGCGGGCGCCTGCAACGACCCCGGCGCAACCGTAGCCCGCATGAGCGCAGCGATATGCGGGGCCGTCTTTCCCGGATATCGCTTCGCTCATCCGGGCTACGCCATCATCGGCGGGGCGCGCTTCTCCGCGGGCGCTCGCAATGACAAAGCGTCCCCGCGGCCGTCATCACGCTCCGGGCGATCCAAAGCCCCGACCTTTTCATCATTCCGGCATTTCCCCTGCACCCGAAAACGCTTTATGGTACCGCCCGAGTTCCCCGGCGCTGGGGTTTATTATCTCTCGATATCAAAGGCTTAGGTGAATCTCCGGGCCTTTGGAGGGCGGCTTGACGCGATATATTTCGACCCGGGGCGAAGCCCCTGTACTGGGTTTCTGCGACGTGATGCTGACCGGGCTTGCCCGCGACGGCGGCCTCTATGTGCCTGAGGTATGGCCGCAACTGTCACCCGAAGCCATCGCGGCCTTCTTCGGCCGCTCCTATTGGGAAGTCGCCGTCGACGTCATCAGGCCGTTTGTCGGCGGCGAGATTTCCGATGCCGAACTCGGCCGCATGGCCAACGAGGCCTACGCCACGTTCCGCCATCCCGCCGTTGTGCCGTTGGACCAGATCGGTGCCAATGAATTCGTGCTGGAGCTGTTTCACGGCCCGACGCTGGCGTTCAAGGACGTCGCGATGCAATTGATCTCGCGGCTGATGGATCACGTGCTGGCCAAGCGCGCGCAGCGTACCACCATCGTGGTCGCGACTTCGGGCGACACCGGCGGCGCCGCGGTCGATGCATTTGCCGGTCTCGATAATGTCGATCTGATCGTGCTGTTTCCGCATGGCCGGATTTCGGACGTGCAGCGGCGGATGATGACGACGACCGGCGCGGGCAACGTTCACGCGGTGGCGGTCGAAGGCACGTTCGACGATTGCCAGGCGATCGTGAAGGCGCTGTTCAACCATCACGGCTTCCGCGATGCGGTTGCCTTGTCGGGCGTCAACTCGATCAACTGGGCGCGGATCGTAGCCCAGGTGGTGTATTACTTCACCTCGGCAGTCGCCCTCGGCGCGCCCTCGCGCGCCGTGGATTTTACGGTGCCGACCGGAAACTTCGGCGATATCTTCGCGGGCTATGTCGCCAAGCGCATGGGTCTGCCGGTGCGGTGGCTCCGGATCGCCTCCAACGTCAACGATATTCTGCCGCGCACGCTCAAGACCGGCATCTACGAGGTGCGCGAAGTTCACGCGTCGGCCTCGCCGTCGATGGACATCCAGGTGTCGTCGAATTTTGAGCGGCTGTTGTTCGAGGCCAGTGGCCGCGACGCGTCGGAGGTTCGCCGGCTGATGGATTCGCTGAAGCAGTCCGGCCGGTTCGTGCTGCCCGACGCAACGCTGGCGGCGATCCGCCGCGAATTTGACGCCGGCCGCGCTGATGAGACCGAGACCGCGGCCGCGATTCGTGCCGCCTGGCGCGAGGCCGGCGATCTCGTGGATCCCCACACGGCGGTGGCGCTCGCGGTTGCGGATCGCGATACTTCGGACTCGACGGTTCCCAATATCGTGCTATCGACCGCCCATGCCGCGAAATTCCCCGATGCGGTGGAAGCCGCCTGCGGCGTCCGTCCACAGTTGCCGGCCTGGCTCGAAGGGCTAATGACCAAGCCGGAGCACATTCAGGTCATGAAGAACGATCAGGTTGAGGTTGAGCGGTTCGTGCGTTCGGTCAGCCGCGCCGCGAAACAAGGAGTTGCCGGATGAGCGTCGACGTCACCAAGCTTCCCTCCGGCCTTACCGTCGTCACGGACACCATGCCGCATCTCGAAACCGCGGCGCTCGGGGTGTGGGCCGGCGTCGGCGGTCGCGATGAAAAGCCCGACGAGCACGGCATCTCGCATCTGCTCGAGCATATGGCGTTCAAGGGTACCGCGCGGCGCTCCTCGCGCGAGATCGTCGAAGAGATCGAAGCGGTGGGGGGCGACCTCAATGCCGGCACCTCGACCGAAACCACGGCCTATTACGCCCGGGTGCTGAAGGCGGACGTGCCGCTGGCGCTCGACGTCCTTTCCGACATTCTCGCCAATCCCTCCTTCGTGCCGGATGAACTGGAGCGCGAAAAGAACGTCATCGTGCAGGAAATCGGCGCCGCCCAGGATACCCCTGACGACGTGGTGTTCGAGCACCTCAATGAACTCTGCTATCCGGATCAGCCGATGGGGCGCTCATTGCTGGGAACGGCAAAAACCCTGAAGGAATTCAACCGCGACACGCTGCATGGCTATCTGTCGACGCATTATCGCGGTCCCGACATGGTGGTGGCGGCGGCCGGCGCCGTCGATCACAGGCGGGTGGTCGAGGAAGTGACGCAGCGCTTTGCCGGTTTCGAGTTCGAGGCCGGCGCCAAAGCCGCAGACCGCGGTGTTCGGCAAGGGCGGCTCCCGCGTGGTGCACCGCGAACTCGAGCAGGCCCACCTGACGCTGGCGCTGGAGGGGGTCCCGCAAACCGACCTGTCGTTGTTTTCCCTGCAGGTTTTCACCAATACGCTCGGCGGCGGAATGTCGTCGCGGCTGTTCCAGGAAGTGCGCGAAAAGCGCGGGCTCTGCTACTCGATCTACACGTTCCATGCACCCTATGCCGACACCGGCTTTTTCGGCCTCTATACCGGGACCGACCCGGGCGACGCGCCGGAAATGATGGAGGTGATCGTCGACGTCATCAATGATGCCGTCGAGACCCTGACGGAGGCGGAAGTCGCGCGCGCCAAGGCGCAGATGAAGGCGGGCCTGTTGATGGCGCTGGAAAGCTGCAGCTCCCGCGCCGAACAGCTGGCGCGCCATATTCTGGCCTATGGGCGGCCGCTGACGGTGGAAGAACTGGTGGGCCGGATCGACGCGGTGAGCGTGGAATCGACCCGCACGGCGGCGCGTGGATTGCTGTCACGCAGCCGCCCGGCGGTGGTTGCGCTGGGCAGCGGCAGGGGGCTGGACACGGCGGTGGCTTTTGCGGAAGGATTGACCACATCGAAGGCCAAAGCCCGTCTGCACTAGGGTCGCGTCTGCGCCAAGGACTGTCGCGCGGCGGCCGGGCTCGAACACCGGGGGAATTGCCCATGGCGTTGTTTCGATTGCCGTCCAACGGATCCGCCGCGCTCGCGCCGCGCGGCCACGGGCTGTTGCTGCGGGCTCCCCAGATGTCCGATTTCCTGCAATGGGCGCATTTGCGAGAAGCGAGCCGGAATTACCTCACGCCTTGGGAGCCGATCTGGCCGTCCGACGACCTGACCCGCTCCGGTTTCCGGCGGCGATTGCGCCGCTACGCCGAGGACATTGCCGCCGACCGCTCCTATCCGTTCATCGTGTTCCGCGAATCCGACGGCGCGATGATCGGCGGGGTGACGCTGGCAAATGTCCGTCGCGGCATCGTGCAGGCCGGCACCATCGGTTATTGGGTGGGCGAACCGCACGCGCATCGCGGCTACATGACGGCGGCGCTGCGCGTGCTGCTGCCTTCGCTGTTCGGCGAACTCAACCTGCATCGCATCGAGGCCGCCTGCATCCCGTCCAATACGCCCTCGATCCGGGTGCTGGAGAAATGCGGCTTTTGCCGTGAGGGGCTGGCGCGGCGCTATCTCTGCATCAACGGGATCTGGCAGGACCACCTGCTGTTCGGTCTGCTGCATGAGGATTTCCGCGGCTGAAGCCGGCGTAATCCCTGCGGATGTTGCCTTAGCGCACAGGGTTCCATATGCCTTGGGTTTGCCGCCATTGCGCTGCTATAACCCGCCGCGGAAATGACGATCGAATGACGTGAGAAGCCAGGGACGTCAGATGGGTGACAATCAGGGGATCATGACGGCGGCGCGGTCACGCCGGTATCGCGGGATGGCGATGTTGGCCGCGGTGTCGCTGGTCGCGGCTTGCGGCGTCTTTGCCCCGCCAGCGTCGGCGCAATCATTGACCGATCGCTTCAAGAGCCTGTTTGGCGGCAAGTCGGATGAGCCGGCGCAGGCAAACCCGGCGGCGCCGGCCGACGGTCCCGATATGGATTGTCCTCCGGTCAGTATCCGCGCCGGCGCGTCGACCTATGCCGTGGCGGCGCCGGGCAAGCAGCCCATCGGCAATGATTTGCGCTATCAGGCGACGATCACCCGTACCGCGCGCGATTGCACCCGCACCGGCGGCGAGATCACCGCGCGAATCGGCATCCAGGGCCGCGTCATCGCCGGGCCTGCCGGCGCACCGGAAACGGTCGAGGTTCCCATGCGCGTCGCCGTGGTGCAGGGCGGCGTGACCGAGCAGACCATCGCCACCAAGGCCTACCGGACCACAGTGACCATGTCGGAAGACGGATCGACACCGTTCACGATGGTGATCGACGATGTGGTGTATCCGGCGCCGACGGCTGCGACCGCCGATGCCTACATCTTCTATATCGGCTTCGATCCGCAGGCGCTGACGCCGGAGCCGAAGGCCGCGGCGAAGCGCAAGAAGAAATAGCGCCGCCGCCCTTTACGGCTGACCCAAATCACCCTCTCATGAGAGATCGCGCGACCCGCGAGCGCGAAGGTCCGGCGTATTGCGGTCCTGCGTCTTTTGACGACGCTTTTGCATAACGAGAGCCGCGGTGGGGTAACAGGGCTCGCCGAAAGGGGAGAGTTGGTGGCGGAGACGCTGAGGCACGGCGGCGACAACGCAAGTTGCGGCGGCAAAGAAAAAAGCCGGCGCGATCGTCTCGCACCGGCTTCTGGTCTTTGAATTGGCTGTTGTCAGTTCAGCTTGGCGCGAACTTCCGCAATGCCCTTGGACAACAGATCGTCGGCAACGTTGCCCTTGACCGATTGCGACAGGATGCTGGAGGCGGCGGCTACGGCGGCATTGGCCGCCGCCGAGCGAACGTCGGCAATTGCCTGGGCTTCGGCCAGCGCGATCTTGCCTTCGGCGGTCTTGGTACGCCGCGCGATGAAGTCTTCCGTCTTGATCTTGGCTTCGGCCGCGATGCGCTCGGCTTCGGCTTTCGCCGACTCCACGATCTCCTGCGCCTCGCGCTCCGCGCTGGCATGCCGGGCCTTGTATTCGGCAAGCAGTTTGGCGGCCTCTTCCTTGAGGCGGCGGGCATCGTCGAGCTCGCCCTTGATGCGGGCGGCGCGATGATCCAGCGCCGTCAATACGGTGCGGTGCACGCCGATATAGGCGAACACGCCCAGCAGGATGACGAAGGCGACGGCGACCCAGAATTCCGGTTCGGCGAACATCTATATCTATCCCTTCAACGAAGCGTCGACGGCGCTGTTTACGGACTGGGCATCCGGCTGCACACCGGCAAGCCGCTGTACGATCGCCGTTGCCGCATCCGCGGCGATGCCGCGAACGTTGCTCATCGCCGCCTCGCGGGTCGAAGCGATGGTTTTCTCGGCCTCGGCAAGCTTGAGCGACAGCTTCTCTTCGAGCGCCTTGCGCTCGGTTTCAGACGCGGCGTTGAGCTTTTCGCGTGTCTCCGAGCCGATCGCCTGCGCCCGGCTGCGCGCCGCAGCCAGTTCGCTTTCATACGACTTCAGCGCGGCGTCGGACTGATCCTTCAGCTTTTGCGCATCGGCCAGATCGCCCTCGATGGTGTTCGCGCGGGCATCGATCACTTCGCCGACCCGCGGCAACGCGATACGCGACACGATCAGATAGAGCGCGACGAATGCGATCAGCAGGGACACCAATTGCGAGGCAAAGGTGTCCTTCTGGAACGGCGGAAACTCATGCTTTTCAGCATTGGCTTCGGTGTGGGCCGTCGTGCCCTTGGCGTCGCCATGACTTTCAGCCACCGGCTTCTCCTGTTCGGCTTGGCGCGTACCCCCGGACAGGATACGCGCGGACAGCTATCAGAGTGCGAACAACAGCAGCAGCGCGATCAGCAGCGAGAAGATGCCGAGCGCTTCGGTCACGGCAAAGCCGAAAATCAGGTTGCCGAACTGGCCCTGGGCTGCCGAAGGATTGCGCACCGCGGCGGCGAGGTAGTTACCGAAGATGATGCCCACGCCGGCGCCAGCGCCACCCATGCCAATGCAGGCAATACCAGCGCCAATGTACTTCGCGGCAATCGGATCCATGAAACGAACTCCTTCTTGAGGTTTTGGCTAGAGAGACCGGACCTAGTGGCCCGGATGAATCGCATCGTTGATGTAGATGCAGGTGAGGATGGTGAAGACGTAAGCCTGGAGGAACGCGACCAGCAGTTCGAGCGCGGTCAGCGCGATCACCATGCCCAGCGGCAGCACGGCACCGAAATAGCCGGCAATGCCAAGTCCCGCCAAAAGCGGGATGAAGCTTGCGAACACCGCCAATGCGATATGGCCCGCGAGCATGTTCGCGAACAGACGCACCGA
Organism: uncultured Alphaproteobacteria bacterium; assembly: GCA_963756215.1. Classification (GTDB taxonomy): domain Bacteria; phylum Pseudomonadota; class Alphaproteobacteria; order Rhizobiales; family Xanthobacteraceae; genus Bradyrhizobium. The sequence goes on from CAVWMY010000015.1 coordinate 302,262, forward strand.
GTGCGAGACCGGCCGCAGCAGGAACGAGAACACCTCGATGAACACGACCAGCGGCAGGATGAAGATCGGAATACCGGAGGGAACGAACAGTTTGAAGAATTTCAGGCCGTTCTTGTAGAAACCGTAGATCAGCACCGTCAAGAACACGATCATCGCCAGCGCCACAGTGACGATCAGATGGCTGGCGATCGTGAAGTTGTAGGGAATGACCCCGACCATGTTCGACACGGTGATGAACATGAACAGCGAGAACACCAGCGGGAAGAACTTCATGCCTTCCTTGCCGGCCGTCGAGCGAATGGTGTTGGCGACGAATTCGTAGGAGATTTCCGCGATCGACTGGATGCGGCCGGGCACCAACTGCTTGCCGGCGACGCCGCCGATCATCAGCAGCGAAATCAGCGCCACAGCGCCGAGCATATAGGCCGAGGAATTGGTGAAGGCGATCTCCTGATTGCCGATATGGCCAATCGTGAAGAGCTTGTGGATGTTGAACTGTTCGATCGGGTCGATCATCCGCGCCGCATCTCTTGGTCCGCCGGCCACGCCGGCGCTCTGCAATCAATTCGTCCGGCTTTCCGTTTCTCAGCGGCGGGATCTGTCCGGATTTGCGTTCGCCGATCTTATCACGTTGACCACGCCGGCGGTGAAGCCGAGCAGCAAGAATACGATCATTCCGAACGGCGACGTCGACAACAAGCGGTCGATGCCCCAGCCAATCCCCGCACCGACGACAACCCCGGCGATCAACTCGGAAGAAAGCTGGAAACCGCGCGCCATCGCCGAGGCTCTGGCCGATCCGTCCCCACCTTCAGATCCGGTTTGGTCAGTCCCGATTTTGCGGTTGCCTCGAATTTCGGACAACCGGTGATCCAGACTTCCGAGCCTTGCGGAAAGCGCAGCTTCGTCGTGCGGCGGCTTGTCGTGATTTCCGTTTCCGCCGCCGTCCGTGCCTTCAGCCATGCTGTGGAGACCCGAAACGATGCCGTGTTGAAGAAATAACGCCCCGTCGCCCTTAAAAGCCGCGCGGACCATACTTACGGTGCCTAACCAAGTCAAGATTGCGTCGTAACCAGTTAGTGCATTGATTTAGTTTGATTTATTGAGCCGAAGCCTCGCCGGCCGCGGAGTGGTCGCCGCGCTGCAGCAGTCGCGGCCAAGATCGCCAAACCGGAGCTGTGATTTCCCGCATGCGCCTGGTTGATCAGGAGCCGGTCACGATGGGATTTCACGCGCTGCCGGACCGGCGTTGTCCGGGCCTCGACGCGTTGCGGCGGGTAATGATGCCGGATACCGCTCCCCGGCTTGCATCGGATTGGCGTGTCTGTTGGGATGGCGCCGAGCATACATATTCCAGGAAGCCTCATGTCGCGTCAGATCGATTACTATTTTTCGCTTCAATCCCCGTGGGCCTATATCGGACATAAACTGTTCCGGGATGTCGCCGACACCTACGATCTCAAGGTGAATCACAAGCCGGTGGTGCTGGTCGACCTGTTTTCGGAAACAGGCGGGCTGCCGCTGCTGAAGCGGCATCCGGTGCGACAACGTTATCGCATGGTCGAGCTGCAGCGCTGGCGCGACAAGCGTGGGCTCGACTTTCATCTTGAGCCCGCAAATTGGCCGTTCAACGCGCGGCTGGCCGATGGCGTCGTGGTCTCGGCGGTCGAGGCCGGCCTTGACCCCGATCCATTTCTGCGGCGAGCCTTTGCCGCGGTGTGGGAAGATCAGCTCAGTCTGGCCGATCCGGCGGTGCTGGTTAAGCTCGCCGACGATTGCGGATTGCCGGGCAAGCAATTGGTCGAGCGCTCGGGGTCGGAGGCGGTCAGTGCTGCCTACGAGCAGAACCGCCAGGAAGCGCTGGCGGCCGACGTGTTCGGCTCGCCGGCTTATGTGCTCGACGGCGAGGTGTTCTGGGGCCAGGATCGGATCGAATTGCTGGCAGATGCGTTGAAATCAAGCCGCGCGCCCTATCGTTCCCGGGCTTAGCCCGTAGAACTGGTCTCTCAAGGCTTGGTCCTGTGGGCCGCGGCATCTTGAAAGGGAGCGATCCCATGGCGACACCGGCGTCGATCTCAAGGCTTGCCGTTTCGCTTGCGGCGACAGCGGCGGTCGTTCTCTTCGGCGCTGCCGCGGCGCAGTCGATGCCGGATACCGAGAACGGCCGCTATATCCTTTCGCCGATAACGGACGGCGTGATCAGGCTCGACACCAGGACCGGCGCGGTGTCGACCTGCACCAACTCCGGTGCCGGCTGGGCCTGTTATTCCGTGCCGGACGAACGTGCGGCGCTCGACGCGGAAATCGGCCGGCTGCAGGCCGACAACGAGAGGCTGAAAGCGCAATTAGCCGAGCGCGAGCCGACGGTCGAAGGCAAAATCGACGCGCCGCTGCCGAAGACCAATTCCCTGAAACCGCCGGTGTCGAAACAAGCCGACGGCGAGCGCAAGATCGAGATTCCGCTGCCGAGCGACCGCGACATGGATCGCATGATGTCGTTTCTGCAGCAGGCGTGGCAACGCCTGCTCGACATGGCCAACCGGATGCAGAAGGACGTCGGCGGCAAGATTTGAAGATCATGCCCGAACGATGAGGTTACACAGTGCGATCCATGTCCCGTACCGCAGTGTCGGCGGTCACCGCCGACGCGCTGGTGACGTCGGTGCTGACGGTTCAAACCACAGGCGCCGGCTTCGTCGACCTAACCGCCGAGGTTGCTAAATTCGCGAAGGAGGCTGCCGCGTCGGAGGGGGCTGTGGTGCTGTTCGTCCGCCACACCTCGGCATCGCTGACGATCCAGGAAAATGCCGACCCTACCGTGCTCGACGACTTGATGACGGCGCTCGACAGGCTGGCGCCGCAGGACAGTGGATGGCGTCACGATACCGAAGGCCCAGACGACATGCCGGCACATGTCAGGACCATGCTAACGGCGACGTCGTTGCATGTTCCCGTGTTGAAAGGCGAACTGGCGCTGGGGACCTGGCAGGCGATTTATCTGATCGAGCACCGCGCACGCCCGCACCGGCGCGAGATCGTGCTGCAATTCATGGGACGCGTCGGCTGACAAAAAAGATCGGCCGCGGCTTGTGCCACGGCCGACCGTACCATCGGAGCTCTCGCCTGACCTCAGGTCTTGGTGATATCGACGTCCTTGGTTTCCGGCAGGAACAGGAAGCCGATCACCAGGCTCATGAGCGCTATGCCCACCGGATACCACAGGCCGGAATAGATGTTTCCGGTGGCGGCCGCGATCGCGAACACGGTCGCGGGCAGGAAGCCGCCGAACCACCCGTTGCCGATGTGATACGGCAACGACAATCCGCTGTAGCGGATCCGGCTCGGGAACAGTTCAACCAGCCAGGCGGCGATCGGCGCATAGACCAGCGTCACATAGACCACCAGGATCCAGAGCATCAACGTCGTCATGACGCGGTTGATTTCATCCGGATTGGCCGAAGCCGGATAGCCGTGCGCCTTGATCGCCGCGGCCAAGGCGGCGGCGAAGTTGGGACTGTCGGCCGCCAGGGTCTGCTCGCCGATCTTCACTTTCGCCTTGGTCCCGGCCGGTGCGACTTCGTTGTTGTAGTTCACCGACAGATTGACGAGGCCGGATTTGGCCACGTCGCAGCTGGTGGTGAATTTCTCGGTACCGGTCGCCTTGAACTGGAACGAGCACTCGGCCGGGTCGGCGATCACGGTGACGGGCGACGCCGACAGCGCTGCCTCGAGTTTCGGATTGGCGAAGTGCGTGATGGCTTTGAAGATCGGGAAGTAGGTCAGCGCCGCCAACAGGAAACCCGCGAGAATAATCGGCTTGCGACCGATCTTGTCCGACAGCCAGCCGAAGATGACAAATCCCGGCGTGGCGAGCGCCAGCGCAATCACGATCATGATCTGCGCATCTACCGCCGGCACCTTGATCGTCTGGGTCAGGAAGAACAGCGCGTAGAACTGGCCGCCGTACCACACCACGGCTTCGCCCGCCGTCGCGCCCAACAAGGCCAGGATCGCGATCTTCGCATTTTTCCATTCGCCAAACGCTTCGCTCAACGGCCGCTTCGATGTAGTGCCCTCTTCCTTCATTTTCTGGAAGATCGGCAACTCGTTCAGGCTCAAGCGGATCCAGATCGATACCACGAGCAGAATGCCCGACAGCAGGAACGGAATGCGCCAACCCCAATCGCCGAACGCGGCTTCTCCCATCCAGCTGCGAATGCCCAGCACCAGCAGCAGCGCCATGAACAGGCCGAGCGTCGCGGTCGTTTGAATCCATGAGGTGTAATAGCCGCGCTTGTTGGCCGGGGCGTGCTCCGCGACGTAAATCGCAGCACCTCCGTACTCGCCGCCGAGCGCAAGGCCCTGGATCAGGCGCAATGCGATCAACACGATGGGGGCCGCAATACCCCAGGTGGCATAGCCCGGCAGCAGGCCGATGAAGAAGGTGCCGATACCCATCAGGCTCATCGTGATTAGAAAGGTGTATTTGCGGCCGACGAGATCGCCGAGGCGGCCGAAGATCAGCGCGCCGAACGGTCGAACGGCAAAGCCCGCCGCAAACGCCAGCAGGGCGAAGATGAAGCCGACGTTCGGCGGCACGTTGGAGAAGAAGTATTTGGCCAGAAACGCGCCGAGCGTTCCGTAGATGTAGAAATCATACCATTCGAAAACGGTACCCAATGAGGATGCGAAGATGACCTTTCGCTCCTCGGCCGTCATTCCTCCGGTGCGGATTTCGCGGCCTGCCGTTGCAGCCATCGTCATTGTTCGCTCCCCGTCATGGTTGGTGAGTGTGCGCCTCAGGTGGCCGAACTTCGCCGGATTAAGCCTGGGATTGTCTCATGGTAACATTGCCGTGAATGCCGACCAAATAAGACTTTCGGCCTTCTCCACACTTGCGCGGGCCTTGGGCTGGCATTCGTGTTGGAGTGGTATCCAAACTCGGTCGTGTTGCGGCGCACAAAGGGAGGCCGAGTTAACCGCTTCGCCGCACGGCAACATTGTGCGCTTGCAAGCCGCGTCCCATCGGAGGACAATTGCTGCAACAAAAAGCCCGCTTGGCAAACCTTCAAGGGAACGGTCACAGGTTTGATGCAACTGCCGTGCAAGAAGAAAATGGCTGCGAGCACCCATCTTGTCATCGCTGACGATCACCCGCTTTTTCGCGATGCGTTGCGACAGGCGGTCGCGAGCGTTGTGACCATGGCAAGGATCGACGAAGCCGGATCATTCGATGAGTTGACTTCGCTGCTCGAGCAGGATCCCGACGTCGATTTGATCCTGCTTGACCTGTCGATGCCGGGGATCAGCGGTTTTTCGGGCCTCATCTACCTGCGCGCGCAGTATCCGGCGATCCCCGTGGTGATCGTGTCGGCGAGCGACGACAGTATCACCATCCGCAGGTCGCTGGATTTTGGCGCTTCCGGTTTCATCCCCAAGCGATTCGGTGTCGAGACCCTGCGCGACGCGATCGGAAAGGTGATGGAGGGCGATGTCTGGGTACCCGCCGATACCGACCTGTCATCCGCGGCCGACCCGGACATGACACGCTTGCGCGATCGTCTGGTGACCCTCACTCCGCAACAGGTGAGGGTGCTGATGATGCTGTCAGAAGGGCTGCTCAACAAGCAGATCGCTTATGAACTCGGGGTCTCGGAAGCGACGATCAAGGCGCACGTGTCGGCGATCCTGCAAAAACTGGGCGTGGAAAGCCGCACCCAGGCCGTGATCGCTGCGGCAAAGATCGCCGGCGCCCAGTGGCGACAGGCGATCCCGTCGCCGCAATAGCGCGTATTCCGCAAGAAAAGACGGGCGTGGGGCCGGCGGGCACCACGGCGTTTACAACACGCCCAACCGCAAAGCGCTATTCCGCCGCCACCATCTGCTGGGTGCGCCATTGGCCGAGCAACGCCCGCAGCGATGCCGGTTTGACCGGCTTGTTCAGCACCGCGATGTTTTCCTCGCGCGCGGCCGACCTGACATGGGGACTGCGATCCGCGGTGATCAGGATCGCCGGGATGTTGTCGCCGAAGCGGAGGCGAATATCCCGGATCGCGGCGATGCCGTTACCGCGGTCCAGATGGTAATCGACGAGAAGTCCGGTGATCCGCCCGCCGACGGCCTCGATCGCCTCGATGGCGGAATCGGGATCGGCCACCGCGATGACCTCCGCGCTCCAGCCGTTCAGCAGGGTTTTCATGCCGTCGAGAATCGCGGCGTCATTCTCGATGCAGACAATGAGGGCGCCGCTCATCGGTGTCCGGGAAAGCGGCGTCGCACTGGTGACCGCGGCGGTGTGGTTGATGGCCTTGGCGATCGGCACTGTGACCGAAAACACCGAGCCGCCGCTGACGTTGGCGTCGAGCGCAATGCCGTGGTTGAGAACGCGCGCCAGGCGTTCGACGATCGACAGTCCGAGCCCGAGCCCGCGGGCAATCCGCGCGCCCTGTTCGAGCCGGTGGAATTCCTTGAATATCTCGCCGCGCTTGACAACGGGAATGCCGACGCCGGTGTCGTAGATGCCGATCTGCAGCGATTGCCCGCGCCGCCGGCAGCCGACCAGCACCCGGCCCCGTGGCGTGTATTTGACGGCATTGGAGATCAGGTTCTGCAGCAGCCGGCGCAGCAGCAACCGATCGGATTCAACCGGCAGCGAACTGGGCACGAAGGTCAGTTGCAACCCCTTGGCGCGGGCCAGCGGCGCAAACTCGATTTCAAGCGAGCGCATCAGGTCGCCGATCTTGAAACTGGAGATCGATGTCGCCATGGCACCGGCGTCGAGCCGCGAAATATCCAGCAGCGCGCCGAGAATTTCCTCGATCGCTTCCAATGAATCGTCGATATTTTCGACCAGCCGTGAGTCCTCGCCGCCGTGCTGGCGCTCGACCAGGCTCGTCACGTAAAGGCGCGCCGCATTCAACGGCTGCAGGATGTCGTGGCTTGCCGCCGCCAGAAAGCGGGTCTTCGAGATGTTGGCGTCCTCTGCGGTGCTCTTGGCCAGAGCCAGTTCCGAATTCAGGCGCGTCAACTCCTCGGTGCGGTCGCGCACGCGCTTTTCCAGCGAGGCATTGGCGCGTTCCAGCGCCTCGGCCGCCTCGAAGCTCGGCGTGACGTCCGAAAAGGTGATGACCAGGCCGCCACCCGGCATCCGGTTGGTACGCACCTCGATTACCAGATGACGGTCCGGAAACCGTTCCAGATACGGCTCGCCTTCGGTGGTATAGGCCGCCATCCGCCTTTCAAGCAACGCATCATCCTGGCCGAAACCGGCTGGTCCGGTGCCCATGAATTCGAGGATTTCGCACAAGGGAATCCCGAGCTGAACCAGTTGCGGCGGCAGGCCGAGGATTTCACCGAACTGATGGTTCGAGCAGATCAGTTGCAAGTCGGCATCGAACACCGCGATGCCCTGGCGCACATGGTTGAGCGCGGTCTGCAGGATCTCGCGATTGAAATGCAGCGCGGCGTGCGAATCGTCGAGCAGCTTGAGCGCGGCCTTGGCGGAGACGGTGCGCTTGCGAAGCAGCAGCGACATCACCAGGCGCGAGGAGGCCGCGCCGATCGACGATGCGATCAGGTGCTCGGCGTATTGCAGCAACTCGAAATCCGCCGGCGCCGTCGGGTCGTGCGGGAGCGGACGGCTGGTCGCGAAGGATTCAAAGGCATGGCGGGCGCGGTCTGGACCGATATATTGCGCGACCGTGGTCTGGATGTCCTGCACCGTCACGGTGGTACGCCAGCGCCGGAATGCCGGGGTCGTCGGGGCGAGCGCATGCGGGACGAACAGGTCTGACTGCAATCGTTCGATCGAGGAGGGCGCGCGCGCCAGGGACAGCGTGACGTAGGTCAGGATGTTGAGCGACAAGCTCCAAAGCACGCCATGGAGAAGCGGCGTCAGATCGGCGCCGAACAGCGCCTGTGGGCGTAACGCCTCGATCCCGAACGGACCGTGCTGGAGCAGCATCAGGCCGGCGGTGCTGCCGTCGAGAAAACTCGGAAGAAACAGCGTGTAGATCCACACGACGACGCCGACCAGCATGCCGCCGATGGCGCCGCTCGCGGTGGCGCGCCGCCAGAACAAGCCGCCGAAAAATGCCGGCGCAAGTTGCGCGATAGCCGCAAAGGATAACAGCCCGATGGACGCCAACTGGGCGTTGCCCAGCGCGTGGTAATACCAATAGGCCATCACCATCATGGCGAAGATCGCGAAGCGCCGTACCCTGAGTACGAAGTCGCTGAAATCCTGCCTCCCGCCGCTCGACTGCGGGCTGCGCTGCAGCACCAGCGGCAAGACGATGTCGTTGGAAACCATGATCGCCAGCGCAACGCATTCCACCATTACCATCGCGGTGGATGCCGAGAGGCCGCCGACAAAGACGGCGACGCTCAGGAGCGGCGCGTTCCCCTCCATCGGCAATGCCAGCACAAACATGTCGCTGTCGACGGCACCGAACGGAAAGATCACGAGACCTGCGATCGCGATCGGAATCACGAACACATTGATCGCGACCAGATACAGGGGAAACAACCAGCGCGCCCGGCCGACCTCGGCATCGCTCGAATTCTCGACCACGCTGACGTGAAACTGGCGCGGCAACAGCACGATCGCGAAAAACGACAACAGCACCATGGTGACGAAATTGCCCACCGAAGGCACATAATTGATCGCCCGCACCGCCTCCGGCGTTTTCATCGCCCGTTCGATCAGTTCGCCCGGGCTGAACATCCAGAACGCGACGAAGGCGCCGGCCGCGAGAAACGCCACCAGTTTGACGATCGACTCGGTGGCGACCGCCAACATCAGTCCGTGCTGGTGTTCGGTCGCATCGGTCTGGCGGGTGCCGAACAGCACCGCGAACGCCGCCATCGCCAGCGTCACCATCAGCGCGATGTCGCCTACGATGGGAATTCTCGAAAAGGCCTGGTCTTCGCTCAGGATCGTTTCCAACGACGACGCCACAGCCTTGAGCTGGAGCGCGATGTAGGGGATCGAGCCGATGATCGCGATCAGCGCCACGGTCGCGGCGACGGATTGGCTCTTGCCGTATCGCGCGCCGATGAAATCCGCGATCGAGGTGATGTTCTGTGATTTCGCCAGCTTGATCACCCGGCGCAGCAGCGGCGCGCCCAACGCGACCATCAGGATCGGCCCGATATAGATCGCAAGGAAATCGACGCTGGTGCGGGTGGCAAAGCCGACCGAACCGTAATAGGTCCAGGACGTACAATAGATCGCCAAAGACAGCGGATAGATCAGCCCGCTGACACGGCCGCGCTGGCTCGCGGACATGCGATCGCCGCGGCTTGCAATGAAAAACAGGAACCCGATGTAGCCGAAGGCGGCTGCAATCACGCCCCAGTCGTGCAGCATCGCTGCTTACTCCCTGTCGCGGCCCATACCGTGGGAACTTACCGCGTTGTGGGACCGCAAGCGACAGCGAACTTCCCATAAAAATCAGTAATTTATATCGTCGTTAAGTCCGGCCGGCGCCGCAAAAAATGCGAGCGCCAGGCCGCGAATCCAGGGAGGGTGTCGCCGGCGGCGAACGGCCTATTCGGCGGCCAGGATCTGGCGCTGCAGCGGCAAACCGAGGCGCTCCCAGACCTGCAGCAGGGCTTCGGCAAGCTGATCGATCAAGACGTCGTCGTGATAGGGCGACGGCGTGATGCGCAGCCGTTCGGTGCCCTTTGCGACGGTCGGGTAATTGATCGGCTGGATGTAAATGCCATGCTCTTCCAGCAGCAGATCCGAAGCCCTCTTGCAATGCTCGGGATCACCGACAAACAGCGGCACGATATGGGTGTCGCTCGACATCACCGGCAAGCCCGCGGCGGTCAGGATCGCCTTGACGCGGGCGGCACGGTCCTGATGGCGCTCGCGCTCCCAGTTCGATGTCTTGAGGTGTCGGATGGCGGCGGTCGCCGCCGAACAGACCGCCGGCGGCAGTGCGGTGGTGAAGATGAAGCCCGGGGCGTAGGAGCGCACGGCATCGATGATGTCGGCATTGCCAGCGATATAGCCGCCGAGACAACCAAACGCCTTGGCCAGCGTGCCCTCGAGGATGTCGATACGGTCCATGACGCCGTCACGTTCGGCAATGCCGCCGCCGCGCGGGCCGTACATGCCGACCGCATGAACCTCGTCGACGTAAGTCATCGCACCGTAGCGCTCGGCGAGGTCGCAGATCTTGGCAAGCGGCGCGACGTCGCCGTCCATCGAGTACAGGCTCTCGCAGACGATCAGCTTCGGCCGGTCCGGCCCCGCGGCGCGCAGGAGTTCCTCAAGATGCTCGGTGTCGCTGTGGCGGAAGACCTGGCGTTCGCAGCCGGATTGGCGGATGCCTTCGATCATCGAGTTATGGTTGAGCGCGTCCGACAGGACCAGGCAATTCGGAATAAGCTTGGCGATGGTCGGGATCCCCGTCTGGTTCGAGACGTAGCCCGACGTGAACAACAGCGACGCTTCCTTGCCGTGCAGGTCGGCGAGCTCCTGCTCGAGCTGCACCAGCGGATGATGGGTCCCCGCGATGTTGCGGGTTCCGCCGGCGCCGGTGCCCACCCGCGTGGCGGTTTCCACCATCGCGCCGACGACTTTCGGGTGCTGGCCCATGCCGAGATAATCATTGGAACACCAGATCACGACATTCCGCGGTCCCGCCGGACAATGCCACACCGCGTGCGGGAACCGACCGGCAATTCGTTCGAGGTCGGCGAAGACCCGGTAGCGCCGCTCGTCGTGCAGGCGGCTGAGGGCGGCACTGAAGAACTTGCTGTAATCCATGGCGAAACCCGAAAACGGAGACGAGGCCCCCGGCGGCCGTGGTCTTTTTAGAGCGTTTCCAGGATTGATGTCGAGCCGGAATTCGGCATTCGCTGCATCGTGAACGGGCAGCGGGGTTGCCGGTGCCGCAGACCGAGCGTTTTAGCGGGTCGAGGCGCCAAATACACGTCGAGGGTGCGTTATCCCGCTCCGAGCGTTCGAGCGACGTTGTAGGTGATCAACGACGCCAAATAGGCCAGTACCAACATGTAGCCGAACGTGATGGCCATCCATTTCCAGCTCCCGGTCTCGCGCCGGATCACCGCCAGCGTGGAGGCGCATTGCGGGGCGAAAATGTACCAGACCAGCAGCGACAGCGCGGTCGCCAAGCTCCAATTGGCGGCAAGCACTTGCCCGATCTGGTCTGCGGCCTCCTTGCCGCCCTCGATTGCGTACACCGTCCCGAGCGCCGCGACCGCCACTTCCCGCGCCGCCATGCCCGGGATAAGCGCTACCGCAATCTGCCAGTTGAAGCCGAGCGGCGCGAGCACGGGCTCGATCGCACGGCCGATGATGGCGGCGAGGCTGTAATTGATGGCCGGCCCTGCCGCACCGGCCGGCGGCTGGGGAAACGAGGCCAGGAACCAGATCAGCACCATCATCGAGAAGATGGTGGTGCCGGCGCGATGCAGGAACATCTTCGCGCGCATGTAGAGCCCGAGCGCGATGCTCTTGACGCGCGGCAATTTGTAATCCGGCAGTTCCATCATGAAGGGCGAGGGTTCGTAGTCGCGCCACATCACGACCTTGGCGATGAACGACACCGCGAGCGCGCTGAAAATGCCGGCGGCGTAAAGGCCGAACATCACCAGGCCCTGCAGGTTGACCATGCCGAACACGTCGCGCCGCGGAATGAACGCCGAAATGATCAGTGTGTAGACCGGTATCCGGGCCGAGCAGGTCATCAAGGGGGCGATCAGGATGGTCGTCAGCCGGTCGCGCCGGTTATCGATGACGCGTGCCGACATGATGCCGGGAATCGCGCAGGCGAAGCTCGACAATAGCGGGATGAAGGCGCGGCCGTGCAGGCCGGCGCCCCCCATGATGCGGTCCATCAAAAAGGCCGCGCGCGCCATGTAGCCGAAATCTTCCAGCAGCAGGATGAACAGGAACAGGATCAGGATCTGCGGCAGAAAGACCACGACGCTGCCGACACCCGAAATCACGCCGTTCTGCAGGAAGCTCTGCAGCAGGCCGTCCGGCAGATGGGTGTGAACTAACCGACCAAGCGAGTCGAAACTGTCCGACAACAGGTCCATCGCGGGCTGGGCCCAACTGAACACCGCCTGGAACATCACAAACAGCACGGTCAACAGAATCAGCAGTCCGGCTACCGGATGCAGCACCACCGAGTCGATCCGGTTGGTGGCGGTATCCGGCTTGGCCGGGGGCGTGACCGTCGCGGCGATGATGCGATCGGCCTCCCGCTGCAGCGCGCGCAACGCGGCTGCCGAGTGAGGTTGCCAGCTGTTTGACGTGCGGCTCGATCGCTCGGTCGGTTCCGGCACAATCCCGTCGAGGTGACGCAGCAGATCGGCCGTGCCGCCCTTGCGGACCGAAACGGCCGTCACCACGGGAATCCCGAGCTCCGATGACAGCCGATCCAGGTCGAACACAATGCCGCGGCGACGCGCGAGATCGATCATGTTGAGCACGAGCACCATGGGCCGGCCAACCTGCTTCAACTCGAGCAGCAGCCGGAAGCTGAGCCGCAGATTGGTTGCGTCGGCGACGCAAACGATGCAGTCGGGAATCCACTCGTCGTGGAGTTCACCGAACACAACTTCGCGCGTGATTTCCTCGTCCGGACTTCTTCCGCGCAACGAGTATGTGCCGGGCAAGTCGAGCAGGGTGATTGAACGCCCCGCCGGAGTTTGAAGCATTCCGGATTTTCGCTCGACGGTGACGCCGGGATAGTTGGCGGCGCGCTGGCGGCTGCCGGTCAAGGCATTGAACAACGACGTCTTGCCGCTGTTGGGCGTGCCGACCAAGGCAAGGTTCAGCGAATTGGAAGGCGGCGCGAGCATGGATCAGCTGACCATGATGGCCATCGCCTCGCGACGGCGGATGGCGACCGTGGCGTTATCGACGCGGACGGCGATCGGGTCCTTGCCAAACATGCCTTCGTGAAGGATTTCGACGCTGGCGCCCTCGACAAAACCCATCTCGATCAGGCGACTTTCGAGCTCGGCCGGCGACAGGATCGAATTGCAGCTCTCGGTACGGATCGAATGAATTCGTCCGACGAAACCGCGCTTCGCTTGTCCCAATGATCTCAACTGTTTCACCGATCGTAGCTGGCGTTGGTTCTGAGAATCCCCCTCATCCATAGGCCAATTGCGTCGCGAGCGGGGGTGAACCAATCGTGTGCGAGTTAGAATCGTTTTAAAATACAACGTTCTACATCGGCATCGCGGCTGTCCCGCGAACCCGGACATGTATGACGCAAAAATCAGGTGGTGCGGAACTGCAGCACGCCATCGACCTCTTCGGCCCGCAGCCGGCCCTCGACCAGCATGTAATTGACGTGCGCGATCAGTTCGCCGGCGGCGAAACCCATCTGGTGCACATCCAGGACATGCTTGTGAAACACGACCGGCACCAGCTCCTTGGAAGTTTTCGACGTTTGGCGGCAGGCGTCGGCGATCAATCGGCAACGTTCCTCGTGATGGTCGGCCAATTGCTTGATGCGGGTCTTCAATCCGTAAAACGGCACGCCGTGACCGGGCAAAACCATGACGTCATAGGGCAGGGTCGTGGTGAGGCTTGCCAGTGAGGCCAGGTATTCGCCGAGCGAGTTCTGATCGGGCTCGACCGCCCACACGCTGACATTGGGGGAAATCTTGCTCAGCACCTGGTCGGCGGACAGGAACAGCTTGTCGGCGGCACAATACAGCATCACCTGGTCGAGCGCGTGACCGCCGCCGGTGATGACCTTGAAGCGCCGCGTGCCGATCGAGATTTCGTCGCCATGCGCGATGCGGCGATAGGACGGCGGCAGGACCGACACCCGTTTCAGGTAGTCCTGGCCGCGGCCGAGCAGCTTGTCGGTCAGGTTTTCGTCCATGCCGTGACGGCGGAAGAACAGGCGTTGCGCGTTTCGACGTTCCTCCGTGCCGCGGTTCTGATGATACACCGATTGCAAATATTCGACCTGGGACATGTAGAGCGGGCAGTTGAAGCGCTCGACCACCCATCCGGCCAGCCCGACATGATCGGGATGCGAATGGGTGACGATCAGCCGGCCGATTTTCACATGGGCCAGCGGACCTTCGAGCAGCGCGGTCCAGGCCGCGATCAACTCCTCATTGCCGAACCCGGAATCCACCATGGTCCAGCCGTCACCGTCGGCGAGCAAATAGATGTTCACGTGGTTGAGGCGGAACGGCAGCTTGAGCCGCACCCACAGCACTCCGGGCATTACCTCGACCACCTGATCGGGGCCAGGGTGTTGTTCCCAGGGATACCTTAGCGCCTCTACCGAGGATTGAACCGGCTCTGTTTTCGAATGCATCGGCTGCCGTCGCAATGTTTTGTCGGTGTGGTCCTAACCGGCTTAGCCGTACCCGGGTCAGCGCGCCAGCCGAAAAACAGTCGCGGTCAGCGGTGGTGACGCCATCCATGCGTGAGGGGCGCAGGCCGCAGCCCACAACGCATGACAAGGCTGGCGCAGGGATCAGGACCCGCGGGTCCGCGGGAGCGCAGGTCGAACGTCAGTATTTTCCTCGCGACAAACGCCGGGCGTTTGCGAAAACATTCTTAAATTTAAATAACGAGAGAACGGCCGTCCGGCGCCGCATCTAGGCGGCCCGGATGCCGGAGAGGAACACGTCGATTTCAGAACGCAGCAGGTCGGCCTGGCGGCGGAGCGCGCCGGAAGCGCCAAGCACTTCCCCGGCCGCCGATTCCGCTTCAGCCGCGGCGGTGCTGACGCCGACGATATTGCCGGAAACCTCGCTGGTGCCCCCCGCGGCATGTTGAATATTGCGGGCGATCTCGCGCGTCGCCGCGCCCTGCTGCTCGACCGCGGAGGCGATCGCGGTGGTGACCTCGTTGATCTCGGTGATGGTGATGCCGATGTTCCTGATGGCGCCGACCGCCGATGTCGTGACCTGCTGCATGTTGGCGATCTGCGCACGGATCTCGTCGGTGGCGTTGGCGGTTTGGCTCGCGAGATTCTTCACCTCGGAAGCGACGACGGCAAAGCCGCGGCCGGCCTCGCCGGCGCGTGCGGCTTCGATGGTGGCGTTCAGCGCCAACAGGTTGGTTTGCGAGGCGATGACCTGAATCAGGTCGACCACGACGCTGATGCGGCTGGCGCTTTCGGCAAGCCCCTGCATGGTGGCGTCGGTTGCCCCGGCTTCATCGACGGCCTTGCGGGCAATTTGCGCCGAGGTGACGACCTGGCGACTGATCTCGGCGATCGATGACGACAGTTCTTCGGTGCCGGCCGACACCGTCTGCACGTTGACCGAGGTTTCCTCGGCCGCCGATGCCACCGCGCTCACCAGCGCGCTGGATTGGTCGGCGCTCGTCGACATGGATTCCGCGGTGAGCTGCATGGAATTGGCCGAGCTTTGCAGGCCGTCCAGCGCAGCACGGACTGCCGCCTCGAATTCGGCGATGCGGACTTCCATGCGGGATGCGCGTTCAGCCTTGGCGGCGCGATCCCGGTCCTGCTCGGCGCTCAGCGACCGGCCTTCGATCATGCTTTCGCGGAATACCTGTAGCGAATTCGCCATTGCCGCGATCTCGTCGTGCTGGTGGCTTTGATAAATCTCCGATTGCAGATCGCCCTCGGACAGGCGCTGCATCGAGCGTTGCAGATTGCCGAGCCGGCGCAGGATGCTGCGACCGACGTAGAGCCAGACGAACAGCGCCGAGCCGATCAAGGTGAGGCCGCCGAGCGCGAGCATGCCCACGGTTGCCAGCGAAATCTCGCGGTGAGTCACCGAGGTCGCGGCGTTGGTTTCGCTTTGCACGGCCTCGACGAGCTGCTGCACGCTGGTACCGAGGCCGACATTGAGCTTGCCGGCTTCCTCGAGGATGACGTCGCCATAGTCGTTGGCGTCGAGCTGCTTTTGGCGAACCTTGAAGACCCCGGCCTTGCCTTCGCCGAGCATCAGCAATTTCTGCATAGCGTCGCCAAGTGTCTTGTTTTCGCGGTCTTTTGGCAGGAGATCGAGATTCGCATTGACCCGTGCGCGGGTGTCCTTGAACTCCTCTTCGATCGCGTCGAGCGTGTCGCTGTTGTTGGCCGACAGCGCTGCGTTCATCTCCGAGGCCGCCTGGTGACCGTTGGCGATGACGTTGCCGAGCTGATCGACGGTCCGCGCGGCATGCGTCGCGTCGTCAACGTCGAGCTGCGCCGAGCCGAGCACGGCATTGATCTGGGTCTGGGCGTTCATCATCGCGGGGCCCGCGGCAGCCACGAAAGCCGCCTGCGCGGCACGCAACGCGGCATATTGCTTGTCATGCTGGGCTGCGACCTCCAGCCGTTCGCGGGCCGCCGAATCCAGGCTTTGGATGGTGTCGTCGATATTCTTGACGGTTTCGCCAAGCGCCGCGACGACGGTCTTGTCGGCGCCGAGTTCGGTGATTTCTCCGAGCTTTGCGAGCGCGACTTGCTGGGTTGCCTTCATTTTTCGTGCGCGTTCGTCCAGCGCTTCCGCGCTCCGCGACGCCAGCAGCGCCGGACCCTGGCTGGCCAGGCTGGCGCTCTGGGCCGCCAGCTGCAGGCTGGCCGCAAGACGCGGGATGTCCCGCTCGCTCAAATCGACCATGGCGCCGCCGAGATGTCCCAGCACCATGGCGGCACCCGCGCTGATGACGATGGCCATTCCCGCGATCACGGCGAAGGCGGCAAACAGGCTGCCGCGCACGCCCCATCGCGGACGCAAGAAAGCAAAATTCCGAAATCTGCGGAAGGTAAATCGTAACGCCATGTCGCTGCCCCGCTCCCCGCGTTCATCCTTGGACGATGAATCTCGCGCGGCAGTATCGTGTTACCGGGTTAACAAAATCGGGAAGTTTGAATGAGCGCGCGCTATTTTTGCGCATCAAAAACAAAAAGGCCGGCACGAGGCCGGCCTTTCCGTTGGTTTCGATCGGAAACGATCAGTAGCGAGAAGCCAGCGGGCCACCCCAGTTGAAGTGATAGTTCACGCCGGCCTTTACGGTGTGCTCGTCGTCGCGGAAGCGGTTGCCAGCGAGGCCAACCGGACCGGCGAGGAAGGAAGTGCTGCCGAAGTTGTAGTACTGGTATTCGATCTTGGCCGACCAGCTCGGCGCGAACATATATTCCAGACCGCCGCCGACGGTGTAACCGTCCTTGTGGCCGCCATCGGTGACGAAGCCCTGCTGCACGCCGTTCAGGCTGACATTGATGTTGTTGCCGTCCTTCCAGGCGTAACCGCCCTTGGCGTACAGCAACGCCGGACCCCAGGTGTAGCCGAAGCGGCCGGTAACCGATCCAAGCGCGTCATTGTTCAAGGAAACCAGCGCTCCACCCGGAAGCACCGTGCCGCCGTTGCTGTTGTCGAGCCAGCTGTACTGCGCCTCGACACCGATCACCCAGTTGCCCGCGAACTGATAATCGAAACCGCCCTCGACACCACCGAGGAAGCGGCTGTCGTTCTGCAGGCTGTTGTCGCCGGAAAAAGCACCGCCGATGTGACCGCCGAGATAGAAGCCAGTCCAGTTATAGATCGGGGAGACATAGGCCGGAGCCTTCGTGTAGGTGCGCGGCGCGAGGTCGGCGGCGAGTGCTGGCGCAGTCGCGCCGAGGGCGACGAGAGCCACAGTTGCAAGTAGAAGCTTCTTCATTGGTGTCGTTCTCCAGCAGATCGTTTTCTTAAAGACTGGCCGCGAGCCGGCTCTATCCATGGCGCGGAGATAGTCACGTTTTGCATAAATTGCTGTCACCGATCGGCCACAGTGACCTACAACCCAACCTGTTGGGGAACCACAACTATTTGTGATTAACGAAGCCCTAATAAGTCTCAATAGCGCCCGAATTGCTTAACCAGTAGCTTCCTTTTGAAAAATAAGGATGTTTGCGCCGGGCCGTGCCGCGAGGCTCGGCTGCCCGCAAAATCAGGCGTGCGCATCGTGGGCTTGCGATGACAATTTTGTGAGATCGGTCGCGATTGCGGTCCGCCAGACGAACGACGGCTCGATCAGTTTCCGACCATTGCGAGTTCTTTCCGCAGCAACTCGCGCAGGCTGTTTGCGACCGTTCGGACCGGAACGGAATTCTTCAGGTCGCTGTGGAAGGCCAGCCACACTTCACGCTTGGATATCGCTTCGGGCCGAGCCCGCGACAACATCGGATCGTCGGCTGTGATGAAATCGGGCAACGCCGCCACGCCCGCTCCCGCGCGGACCAACGCCACCTGAAGTTCCAGGGTGCTCGAACGCAAGCCCAGAGGTTCGTCGCCCGCGAGTTTTTGGAGGACCACCTGAGGTGGCGATGAATCGAGCAACTCATCATAGCCGATGTAGGTCCAGTCCGAGCCCTTTGTCGCCTTGAGATATTCTCGGCTTCCGTAGAGATGAAAAACGACGGCGCCAACCTTCGTGGCGGTCAGGTCGCCGCTGGTGGGACGGCCGAAGCGGATCGCGATATCGGCTTCCCGGTGACCGAGCGACGAGTAGCGGTGCTCGGCCAGCACTCGGATAAGAAGCGCGGGGTGACGTCGGCGCAGCTCGACGATCGGTTCGGCCAGCATCGCCGCGGCCAGGGTCGGCAGCGCACTGATCGTTATCCGGCCGGCGATCTCCGCGCGCCCACCGTCGGCCACGCGCTCGATGGCGTCAGCCTGAGTGCTCATCCGGCCCGCCATTTCGGCGATGCGCTCTCCGGCGGGGGTCAGAGACAGTCGCCGACCGCGACGATCGACCAGCCGCACTCCCAATTCTTCCTCGAGGGCGGCGATACGGCGCGCCACTGTGGCATGCTCGACAGCGAGCTCGCGGGCCGCTCCAGACAAGGTGCCGCGTCGCGCCAGAATCAAGAAATGCCGCAGGTTTTCCCAGTCGGGCATTTGCGGAAAATTTCACATTGATTGTGTGTTCGTGACGAATTCCCAAACGAAACCCGGCCCGCATATATCCGGACACCAGCGCGGCCGATAGTCCCGGATCAGACGAGCCCGAACTTGGCCGACGCTGGCGTGATCATTGCGCTGACGATGCCTGATTTCCGGGGGGCCGTCAGCTCTCAAGATCGACCGGATGGCCACTTTCTCGCGGCAGGTCCCATTGGGCCTTGGGCCATCTCACGACGGAGGCGAAGGTGACCAAACTGGATAGCGTTACGATCGTGGAGCAGTTCTGGGCGGAGGTCTGGCAACGCCCGCAGAATCCCGGTGCCATCGACAGGTTCGTGACCGAGGATTTCGTCATTACCTCCGGCGGCAATGACATCGTCTCGCGCGATGCATTCAAGGCTTGGGTGATCGGGTTTCAGTCCAAGGTGCTCGACATGGACTTCGAGGTTATCGAGACCTTCCAGAATTACGACGGCAGTCGGGTCGCTTCGCGGTGGCGCGTGACCGGGCGCAATAATGGAATCATGGGCACAGAACCGAACGGCGCCCACATTGAAATGGTCGGCACCGCGGTGTGGGAAGTCGGCGAGGATGGGCGGCTGCGGCACAATTGGGTGGAGCGCAACGCCTGGGAGGTTCATGGTGCCATAACCTCCGCCGGCAAGACGTGCGTGTTCTAGAAAAACTTCTACTAGGCGGAAACCGTGTTGCCGATGCGGCATGCCTGGCCCAAGCCAAAGGACTTTCCGGCAGAAGCGGGCGGCTCCGGTGAAGCGATGGCCGAAATAGCGCCGAAGCGATCGTGGCGCGGTGCGCGCCACGACCTGCAAAGATTGCTGCGATTATTGAGCTTGATGGCCGATCGCCCAAACATAGGCCGAGACGGCGTCGAGGTCGGCCTTTGAAAGTTCGACACCGCCCATCGGCGGCATCGCGCCGGGATGGGACTTCGGCTCGGGCACTCCGTTTTTGATCGTGCCTTCCAAACCCTGCAGGCTGCCGTCGCTCCACAGCCATTTCCCGCTGGTCAGGTCGGGCGCGATCGGCGACCCCTTGGCGTCGGCGCCATGACAGCCGCCGCACGTGCCGCCCGCCGCGTCACCCTGGAAAATACGGCTCCCGAGCGCGACCTGCTCCTTGGTGAAGCCTTGGGGGACCCGTAGCGCGGCCGCGTCCTTGCCTGCATCGGGATGAATACCCTCCGGCGGCAGGGCTTCGCGCGAAGCGGTCGCCGGCGCCGGGCTCGCCGGTGCTGCCGTGATAGCGGCGGCGGGATTGCCGCCTTGATAGGTGACGCGCCAAATCCTGCCATGCACATCGTCCGAGATGAACAATGCGCCGTCAGGCGCGACCGCAAGACCCGACGGCCGGAATGCCGCGCGGCCGGGATCTCTCACGGCACCGGCGAAGCCATCGGCAAAAACGACATAGGGACCGGTCGCCTTTCCGTCAGCAAGCGGCTGGAATACGACATTGTAGCCGCCTTGCGGTCCCGGTGCCCTGTTCCAGGAGCCGTGAAAAGCCAGGAACGCGCCGCCTTGATAGGCTTTCGGGAAGGTCGAACCGAGGTAAATCTTCAAGTCGTTAGGTGCCCAGTGTGCCGGGAAGAATGCAACGGGTCCCTGTCGCTTGTCGCAAAGGCCAACCTTTTTGCCGCCGTCTCCGCCATATTCGGGCCCGAGCACCAGCTTCTTCTGCTTGTTGTCGAAATAGCATTCCGGCCAGCCATAGTCCGCACCCTGCCGCAGTTCGACCATTTCCTCGGCCGGCAGTTCATGGCCCTGTTGGGCGGTGTAAAGGTCAGGCCAGTCTTCGCGCAATTGATCTCGTCCATGCTGCGTGACGAACATGCGGCCCGCGGCATCCATGGAGAAACCCTCGCCGTTGCGCAGACCGGTCGCGAAGCGTTCGGCCGGCGAGAAGTGTTGATCGGTCTTGTTGGCATCATAGCGCCAGACGCCGGCGCGGGTTTCCTTTTCCGTGCAGGGCTGGTGGCCTTGCGAGTGCGGAAACCGGTTCTTTACTTCGCAATCATTGGTGGCCGAACCGAGGTCGACGAACAAATCGCCTTTGGGCGTGATCAGAAAGGGATGCATCGGATGATCGCCCGTGGTGGGCAGGCCTGAGACGACCGTTTCGCCTTTATCCTTCGGTGCGATCTCGCCCTGCGCCAACCGGTAGCGGACGATGCGGTCGTTGATCTCGGCGTAAACCATTCCATTATAGAGTCCGAGGCCGGTGCCGCCGTGGCCGCCGCTTGCCACGGTCTCACCGAAACGTTCGGTGACGTCGGCGCGCCCGTCGCCGTCCTTGTCCTTCAATGCGACGACGAAGCCTCCGGCCGGGACGTCGCCGTTGTTGTAGTAGATGCCGCTCCAGGTGTTGACGTAAAGCGTTCCGTCAGGCGCGATCGCCATTTGGCGGGCATGACCGATATTGTCGGCAAAGACCGTGGCGCAGAAGCCGTCTGGGAGGGTAATGCCTGTCGGGTCACCCTTGCAGTTCGCACCAGCCGCGTGCGCCGGTATCGCCGCCGCCCAGGACACCGCCAACGTCGTCGCGGCGGCACCCAACAGACGCCGCCCGCCCGACCAGCAGAGCGTCGGCATGGGCTGACCCCTCCGATTGAACCCGTGCATAAATGTCTCCTCCGTCGCTCACGACGTTCACAACCCACAACACCACGCCACCGTCATGCTTCACGCAAGGGTGCGGGCGCGTGTGAAATTCGCAAACGGCGCGGCGGTTTCATGTGTGATCGCTCAACAATTCGTGTGTCGAGCGTGACGACGCCGTCCGACGGCGGATGCATCCTGCGCAAACCAATTCCGGATTACCTCCATCAACGATATGCCCGGATGTGATTTGCGGTAAGGACGCAAACATCAAGCCATCGATTTACACGTCGCAATCGAGAGATTGTGATCCCCGCGCAGATAAAAGCATGGTGAAACCCCGCGCTGTGACGCCAATGCGCTCGGGGTTTGTTTTCCCACCATCAAAGTCAACGGCAACGCTCCGCGGTGATGTATGCGGCGTAGATGGAGCGGTCCGACTTCGCAATTTGGCGGCAGTCACACAAAAAGGAGCAGAATATGGACAGCAGTAGACGCGACTTCCTGGGCACCGCAGCGCTTGGTGCAGGTGGCCTAGTGATGTTGACCAGCGCGGCGGCTGCCGATGCGGTCAAGCCGGATGCCGGAAATCCCGGTGACGGCGGTTTCGGACGGAAGGTTTCAGTGCTGCCGCCGGGCGAGAAAGTCACTTATCACGATCCCAAGGACGTGGGCGAGATGCCGGAGTTTACCCGTTCGCTCGACGGATCGAAGCCAAAGATAACCTCCGGGGGATGGGCCAAGGAATCTACCGAGCACCAGCTCCCGATTATGAAGGACCTTGCGGGCGTTCACATGTTCCTGGACCCCGGCGCGGCGCGCGAACTGCACTGGCATGCCATCGCGGCCGAATGGGCCTACGTCATCGGCGGCAGATGCCAGACGGTGGTTCTCGACCCTTCCGGGCAGACCGAGATCAATAATTACGGTCCGGGTGATCTCTGGTTCTTCCCCAAGGGCCACGGCCATTCGATCCAGACGATCGGCGAAGAGCCCTGCCATTTCATCCTTTCTTTCGACAACGGCGCATTCTCCGAACACGGCACCTTCTCGATTACCGACTGGCTCGACGTGACTCCCAAGGACATGTTGGCGATGGATTTCGGTCTTTCGAAGGAAGTCTTCGACGCCTTCCCGAAGGGCGAAACCTACATCCAGGCTGGATCGGTCGTCCCGCTATCGAAGGCCATCGACGCTCCCTGGCCCAAGGAGTCCACGCACAAGTTCAGCCTTGCGACGGACGTTCGGGCACGGCGCGACTTCGCCGGCGGAAGCTTGAAGATCGCCAGCGTCGACGAGTGGCCGATCTCCAAGACCATGTCGGGCGGCTTGATGGTGATCAAGCCCGGTCAAATGAAGGAGATGCACTGGAATCCGAATGCCAGCGAGTTCCAATATATTCTCAGCGGCAAGGGCCGGGTAGCGCTGTTTGGATCGGGCGGTCGCGGCAAGGTGGCCGAGGTCAAGACCGGCAACTCCGCCTACATTCCGGCCGGCTACGGGCACGCAATGGTCAACACCGGCAATGAGGATCTGGAGATCATCCAGACCTGGAACGCCGGAAAGTTCGAGGAGATCACGCTGAAGCACTGGATGGCGACTGCGCCGAAATACCTGCTGTCCAACAACATGGCGGGCGTTCCGGATGCGACCGTGGACAAACTTCAAGCGGCCGGCTGATCATCCGTGGGTTGGCTATTTCTGCGAGGTTCGCGGGAATAGGAGGCCACGATAAGAGCACTGCGAGTACACCGGCTCTCTGCGAGCATGCAGAGCTGGTGTACTTCCGGGCAACACGATCCGGTATTGTCGATCCGCTGATTTTTTCCACGTCGCAAATTCGGTGCTTGAGCAACACGGAAATCTGTCGAAACAAATATCGATCGTGAAGGCCTATGCTGCGCGTCGCGGCGGGGCCGGTCTATCACGGGGCGTGCAGCGAACTCTGGCCGCGCGAAGCCCGCGAAAATCGTGTCGCGAATTACGAAATTGGTGTGGTTTATCGCTCCGGCTGCGACCGAATCCGACGCCGTATGTCGGCGAGGCGCGACCCGCCACGACTGACAAGGCCACACCTCCCAAGTGATTTTCTTCATCCCGACTTTCGTCGGTGTGTTGTGCGCGCGGCATCAGAGTGCCGCCAACGAGGTCTGTCGTCGAACGGCGTCCGCGGGAAGCCGCGCTGAACTCGTTTGGACGCCGTGTGGTCGGTAGCCAAATGCCCGGCGCTATCTTCACAACCCGAGAAATGATTTGTCACGAACCACGCAAACCAATCGCCACTCCGCGTGGGGCGCGTTTGCACAAGTCCGTGACCGGCCCGGGTCGAAACCAAACCTACACATATCCGTCATTGACGCTCCCTAACTGTCGGCGCCGCACGCCTCAAAATATTTTTGAGTGGCAAAAGGGAAAAAGATGAGAAATCGAAAGCTGAAAAGCATTCTGTTATCTACCGCCGCGCTGATCGCCATCGCAGCCTCTGCCGCAACGACCGCTTCGATGGCCGGCGAGAATGCCGCTTCCGCGAAGACGTCGGCGGCCGATCCGAACACGCTGAAGACCAAATACCCGATCAAGCACCTCGTGGTCGTGTTCAACGAGAACGTGTCGTTCGAGCACTATTTCGGTACGTATCCGAACGCCCTGAATCCGGAAGGCGAACCCACTTTCGAGCCCGCAAAGAACACGCAGCGCGACATCGACAATCTTCTGAGCAAGCCGTCGCTGCTCGACAATAATCCCAACCTCAATGCCGCCAACGGCGCGGGCGCCAGCAACCCGTTCCGCCTTGACCGCACACAGGCCAACACGGCCGACCAGAGCCACTCCTATGGGCCCGAGCAGAAAGCCTATGACGGCGGCAAGAACGATCTCTTCCCGTTGAATACGGGCAAGGGCAGCAACGGCGGCGCCGGCGCTTTCGGCACCACGGGCCAGGTGATGGGCTATTTCGACGGCAACACCGTCACGGCTCTCTGGAACTACGCTCAGAATTACGCCATGAGCGACAACGCCTGGGGTGATCAATTTGGTCCGTCGACGCCCGGCGCGATCAACATGTTCGCCGGCAATACCAACGGCGGTGTGCAGACAATCGGCAGCGGTGCTTTGCTCGCTGACGGCGCGGGCGGCTTCACCATCAACGGCGATATCGATCCGAGCGGCGACGTTTGCTCGAGCGCAACCAAGCAAGGCATGTCGAACGCCAAGAACATCGGCGACCTGCTCAACGCCGCGACCATTCCGTGGGGTAATTTCTACGGTGGTTTCAATCTGCAAACCATCAATGCCAACGGTAGCACCGGTTGTTCGCGCTCGACCGTCAGTCAGGTCGAGGGCGGCTCTCAAACCGACTATGTCCCGCATCACATCTGGTCGCAGTACTTTACGTCGACGGCCAATCCGACCCACGCCCGTCCAACCTCGACCAAGGCGATCGGCTACACCACGGTTCCGGGCACCAAGAAGATCGATCCGGCCAACCATAACTACGACCTGGCCGATTTCTTCACCGCGGTCGGATCCGGGAATTTTCCGGCGGTTTCGCTCATCAAGATGGCGGCCTTCCAGGATGCTCACCCGGGCAACTCCGATCCGCTCGACGAGCAGACAGGGCTGGTCAACCTGATCAACTTCCTGCAGCAGCAGCCCGACTGGGAATCCACCGCTGTGATTATCGCCTATGACAACTCGGATGGCTGGTACGACCACGGTTTTGCCAAGACAACGAGCGCGTCGTTCTCGTCATCGGATGCGTTGAACGGTGCGGGCCTCTGCGGGGCTGTCGGCACGACCGAGCCCACGGGCGTCAACGGTCTGCCGGTCGCAGGACGCTGCGGTCCCGGCACGCGCCAGCCGTTCCTCGTGATCTCGCCCTACGCCAGGAAGAACTACGTCAGCCACGTGCAGATCACGCAGGCCTCGATTCCGCAATTCATCGAGGACAATTGGCTCGACGGAGCACGTATCGGCGGCGGCTCCTTCGATGCCACGACCGGTTCGATCGTCGACATGTTCAACTTCAACAAAGCCAACAGCGTGAAGCTTGCCCTCGATCCGACCACCGGCTCCGTGGACACCAAGGCCAAGTCCAAGAACAACTGAGTAGGTCTCGCGCCGCACGATCGTGTGGCTCATCGGCGCCGGTCTTTGGCCGGCGCCGACTTTGCGTCGACGGGACGCAAGCGCTGCATCGCAACTGAAGACTGAATGGTCCTTGAGCCAAACCTACACATGTGTGTCACCGAGCTTCCCTATCTGTCTCCGCCGCACAACTCAAAATTGTTTTGAGAGGCAAAAGGGGAAAAAGATGAGAACTCGAGAGCTCAAAAGCATTCTGCTGTCCACGGCCGCGCTGATTGCCGTCGCGGCTACCGTCACATCCACTGTTTCGATGGCCGGCAAGAGCCCCGCCTCAAACAAGCCTTCGGCTGTCGGCGCTGACACGCTGCCGACCAAGACCCCGATCAAGCATCTGGTGGTCGTCTTCAACGAGAACCGCGCGTTCGATCATTATTTCGGCACTTATCCGAACGCCTTGAACCCCGAAGGTGAGCCCGTTTTCGAACCCGCGAAGAATACACAGCGCGACATCAATAATTTTTTGACGAACCCGGCGCTGCTCGACAGCAATCCCAACCTTAACCCGGCCAACGGCGCGGCTGCCGCCAACCCGTTCCGTCTCGACCGCACCCAAGCCAACACGGCGGACCAGAACCACGGTTACACCTCCGAGCAGGCGGCCTATGACGGTGGCAAGAACGACCTCTTTCCCCTGGATGTCGGCCAGGGCAGCAGCGGCGGCGCCGGCGCCTTCGGCACCAAGGCGCAGGTGATGGGCTATTTCGACGGCAACACCGTCACCGCTCTCTGGAACTACGCCCAGAATTACGCGATGAGCGACAATGCCTGGGACGACCATTTTGGTCCATCGACACCCGGCGCGCTCAACATGTTCGCCGGCCAGACCAACGGCTTTACGCTCCCTGTGGGCGTCCCTCCCGGCACGCCTCCCTCGACGGTCGGGCAACTTCTACTGCAAGCCGGTGCCGGCGTTCCTAACAGCGACGGCAGCTTCACGCTCGTCGGCGATATCGATCCCGCCGGCGACGTCTGCTCGAGCCCGAGCGTTCAGGTCCAGATGACGGCCAAGAACATCGGTGACTTGCTGAACGCCGCGGACATTCCGTGGGGGTCTTTCTACGGTGGGTTCAACCTGCAGACCATCAATGCCAACGGCAGCACCGGGTGCCACCGCAGCACCGTGAGCTCGGTCACCGGCGGCTCTCACGGCGACTATGTCCCGCATCACATCTGGTCCCAGTATTACGCCTCGACATCCAACCCGACGCACGCACGTCCGACCTCGGTCGGTGCGATCGGTCACACGATGGTGCCGGGCAGCGAAAAGGTCGATCCGGCCAACCATGCCTATGATCTCGCCGACTTCGCCTCCGCAGTCGGATCGGGCAATTACCCGGCGATTTCCTTCATCAAGATGCAATCCTATCAGGACTCTCACCCCGGCAATTCCAATCCGCTCGATGAGCAGGCCGGACTGGTCAACCTGATCAACTTTCTGCAGCAAGGGCCGGACTGGGACTCGACGGCTGTGATCGTCACCTACGACAACTCGGACGGCTGGTATGATCACGCTTCGGCTCCGATCTCGCGCGGGTCGTTCTCGCCCGCGGACGTATTGAACGGCACCGGCAACTGCGGCATCCCGGGCCAGACGCCCGAACCCACCGGGCTCAGCGGTCAGGCTGTCGCAGGTCGCTGCGGTCCGGGCACCCGTCTGCCGTTCATGGTGATCTCGCCCTATTCGAAGAAGAACTATGTCAGCCACGTGCAGATCACGCAGGCCTCGATCCCGCGTTTTATCGAGGACAACTGGCTGAACGGCGAGCGTCTCGGTGGTGGCTCCTTCGATGCCACGACCGGTTCGATCGACGACATGTTCAACTTCGACAAGGCTAGCGGCGCCACGCTGATCCTCGATCCGACCTCCGGCACCGTGGATACCAAATCCAAGTCCAAGAATAACCAGTGAGCTGAGTTAAGTGTTACATCGCAAAATCGTGTGGTTGCTCGGCGTCGGCCTTTTGGCCGGCGCCGTCTTTGCTGCCGAGCCGAAGGGTTTGCCGGGTGAGAACCCGAACCCGGTTCATCTCATTCGCCCTCCTGTTCAGCCGCCTTCGGCGATGGCGAAGCTTGGCCGTGAACTGTTTTTTGATACGAGCCTGTCGTCATCGGGCAAGATCGCCTGCGCGTCGTGCCACAGCCCGGATCATGCCTATGGTCCGCCGAATGATGCGCCCGTGATGCGCGGCGGCGCTCACTTGACGTCGCAGGGCGCCCGTGCGGTCCCGTCTCTAACTTACCTGGAGCGGCAGCCGGAATTCAGCATCGGCCCTGACGATCCCATTAACGAGAACGTAAACGTCGCGCAGCAGGCCGAGATCGGCAAGAGCGCGGTGCGTGTGCAGAAGATTGCAACCCAGACGGCGCAAAATGCGAACATCGTTCCGCAGGGGGGTCTGTTCTGGGACGGGCGCGCCGATACGCTTCAGATCCAGGCGGCGGGTCCGCTGCTCGATCCACGCGAGATGGACGGCGGCAGCATGGAGGCAATCGCCGAGAAACTTCGGAAAGGGCCTTACGCCCAGAAATTTGCGGGATTGTTCGGCCCGAACATTTTGCGGGACTCGAGATTGCTGGCCTCCGAAGCGTTGTTCGCGATCGGGCGCTATCAAATCGAAGAGCCGAGCTTCCATCCTTATTCCAGCAAATATGACTACTGGCTCGAGGGCAGGGCCCGCCTCAGCGAGGCCGAGATGCGCGGGCTTGCGCTGTTCAACGATCCGGAGAAGGCCAACTGCGCCGGCTGCCACACCTCGGCGCCCACCCAGGAAGGCTACCCGCCCCATTTCACCGACTTTCAGTACGAAGCACTCGGCGCGCCACGCAATGTGGGGCTGGCCGATACCGGAGATCCCGATTATTTCGATCTCGGGGTTTGCGGACCCGTTCGCAAGGATATTGCCGAGCAAACGCAATTCTGCGGCATGTTCAAGACGCCGACCCTTCGCAACACCGCGATGCGCCACGCGTTCTTCCACAATGGCGTTTTCCGGACATTGCAACAGGTGATGGATTTCTACAATTTCCGCGACACCAACCCGGAGAAGGTCTATCCGGTCGGCGTCGACGGCAAACCGCGGAAATACAACGATATCCCGGCGCAGTATCACGGCAATGTCGATGTCAGCGATCCTCCCTTCGACCGCCATCCCGGTGAAGCGCCGGCCATGACCGCCCAGGACGAAGCCGACATCATCGCATTCCTGCAAACACTGAATGACGGGTATCAGCCGGAGCGTTGAGGTCGAAGCCGACAACCCGACCCCGGGAGGCCGCGCGCAGGTGCGGCGCGCCGCGGGAGACGTTGCCCGCACGCTCGATCGGGCCGTTCGCCTGCGCCGTCATCAGGGCTCCGACGGTTAACTGTCGTTCGGCTGCGTGACGAACACCAATACGCCGAGGATGGTCATGTAGATCCGAAACGCCGCCTGCTGGCCGTTCCATTCTTTCGAGTGCCACATCGCAAACCACTCTCCCCCGACAACCATGAAGCCGAAAAACCAGACCAGGAAACCGAGCGTGCTGCCGATATAGACGAAGCGCTTGCTCCGCTGAAAGCCGCTTGCATCGCCACGGAGCTTCGTGCCATCTCGACCGCGGCCGCCGCGAAGGCAAGACCGGTCAGGCCTTCGCCGGCGATGATGATCCAGTAGGCCAGGCGCCAAAGGGCGGGCGTCGTGATGGCGCGATACTTCAGCGCGCTGTCCGGAAAGCTGGTGTCCATGCTGAGGACGTGGCGGACGAACTCGAAGTTCGAGCCGTAGTCAGCCACGTTGCCGTATGCCACCAGGAGGGCGAAAGCGGCCAAGGAAGCCACCATTGCGGTCTTCGCCAAGCGAGCCTGCATCACGATCTCACCTCTATGTTATCTTGCGGTCCGCCAACGCGGGTCTGGAGTTTATCGTACCCCAGATTCCGGACAGGCATGCTGGCACATGCCGGAGAGATCTGTAAAAACCAATCACGTGTCGGTTAGCTTCACTCACGCAGGGCGCCGGGACGGACCGAGCGCCGATGCAATGCCCGGCTCGAGGCGGCTTCGGACCGGCAGCCGACATCCTCGACGATGCGACCCTGCGCGTCAGCGGTCTGTGCGGCGTGATCGCGGCTAACCCGCGACGCAATTCGGTGAGGAAGGTCGGACTCGCATGTCCTGCGCATTCGTTCGAATTTTAGCGATCCCGCGGCAAGACCTTTCAAATATTCGAGTTATGTGTGGGCTCATGAGCACATTCGCCCGCACGCGGCTCGCACGCCTTCCGGGCAAAACGAGTGCCTGCATCGAAACCTAGGCAATCTCCGAACCTCAGGAAGCAATTCCCGCAGGCGTTCCCGCGTCTGCGAACGGCGGAGCTTTGTCGACGGACAGGACCGACCATGACCGTTTCTTACTTGAGCTTTCGGACGCGGTATTCACCCCACCGGGAATGTGTGATCGTGATCCAACCGGGGAAATCGGCATACCGCGCCGTCTGCGTCGATGCCGCAACCAGGCTAACGATCGGTTCACCGTCCATCCCGCGCGGCGCTAACGGCGGTCGGCCGTCGATCGCAGCGGCTGATATCATCGGCATGATTGGCGGGTATCGCCTGGCCTCGGCTGCCGTCGACATCGAGACGGATCAGTTGGCAGGTCGCACCCGACGGTTATCGAGCCGTTTACGATTGCGCCGAAATTTGCGCCGCCGTCGCCGCCATGATCCGGCCGAACGCCTCGATCCCGGGTCGCGTCCTCAGCATTTGGGGGACATCTGATTGGGGCGGCTGCCTGAAGGCTCAATCAAAGCGATCGGAAACGGCAACGGTCGGTGTTCCCTTTTCTACTCGTCCGACGATGCTCGCGTGCGGGTAGCCCTCGCCAGTGATGTTCCGTAGAATTGTATCGGCACGGTCAGCGTCGCAGGCGATCAGCAATCCTCCCGAAGTTTGCGGGTCGGTGAAGAGGTGCCGGCGCCATTCGGGGAATGCAGAACCAAGCGCAATGCCGTCCTTGTAGCTCGCCCAATTGCGGACGGATGCACCGGTGAACAGGCCCTGTTGAACAAGCGCCGGGGCCTCCGGAAAAATCGGAACACTCGCCAGGTCCAGAACGATTGTCGCGCTCGATCCGCGTGCCATTTCCAGGGCGTGTCCGAACAAGCCAAACCCCGTCACATCCGTCATTGCATGGACAGCGGGGTCCTTTGCGAGTTCTGCTCCGATGCGATTGAGCAGCGTCATCGAAGCGATCATGTCGGCATATGCGTTCGTCGACAGTACGCCTTTCTTGAAAGCTGCCGAGTAGATACCGACGCCGAGCGGCTTGGTCAGGATGATCGCATCGCCGGTCTGCGCCCCGGAATTGCGACGAATGTCGGCTTCCTTGCAGATACCCATCACGGCGAGACCGTAGATCGGCTCGGGCGAATCGATCGAATGTCCGCCCGCCACGGGAATGCCGGCCGCAGCACAGACCGCCGCGCCTCCGGCAAGAATCTTCGCCGCCATCTCGGCGGGCATCTTGTCGATGGGAATTCCCAGTATCGCCAGAGCCATGATGGGTTTGCCGCCCATGGCGTAGACGTCCGAGATCGCATTTGTCGCGGCGATCCGTCCAAACTCATAGGGATCGTCGACCATCGGCATGAAGAAATCAGTCGTTGCGACCACGCAAGTCCCATCGTCCAATTTCCAAACGGCGGCGTCGTCGCCAGTTTCGGTTCCGACCAGCAGTTGTTCGAAGGGCTGGGCCATGGGCTGGCCGGCCAGGAGTTGCTGCAAGACTGAGGGCGCCAATTTGCAGCCGCAACCACCGCCATGGGCAAGGCTGGTAAGACGCAGATCTTGGATGTTCATGGCCTCGCTCCGGTGTTTACTTCAAGGGTCTCGGTGTCGGGTCACGATCTTGAAAACAGAGAGGTCGCCATCGCGGGAGGGTGTATTGCGCGACGCCCTGGCTCCAGCGCCAAGCACACGGCGAACCGCGGGCGCAACGCGCCGCGAACTGAGATTGTGCGCTTCAGGTCGCCGTCAACTCCCTGGACGTAATCGTGTACTTGAAATTATCGGGATCGAGGCAATCGAACCGCATGTCCGCCGTTTCGGCTTGTGGGTACATCAGGAACCCGAGTTTCGGGCCATCCGACCCCGGCAAAGTTACGTCATGGGCGAAATTATAGGCCAGCCAATTCGTTTCCCACGATCCGAATAATGCGTCCCGCGCGTCCACAACCTTGGGATCGCTGATGCTGAGATTGGCGGGCGGTTCTTCCAGCGCAACCTTGCGGACATCGGCGGGATCGACCGGCACCCATCCGAAGCCGCCGAGATAGACTTCGGCGCGGCAATGTTGTGCCTTGGAGATCACGGCAGATCCCGCGCCCAGGCTCTTGTAGCCGAACTTCGACGGCGCCACCCGTATGCCGTAGACGTCGCGCGCCGGAAGCCCCGCCGCGCGTGCCAGACCGACGTAAAGTGCGTTGATATCGGCACACTTGCCGCCCAGATTCCCGGTCTTGAGCATGGCGGCGATATCGCCGATGCCACAACCGCGAACTTTTGCGTCACGGAAAGTGTTCTCGACGACCCATTCGTAAATAGCGCGAGCCTTTTCGATGTCGGTCGCGGCGCGCTGCGTAATTCTGTCGGAGGTCTCTTTGACAATTCCGTCTGTCGGAATGAGATCGGTGCCGTCGGTGTAGCGTCTCGATTCGGCGGCCGGAAGCTGTACGGGAGTGCCAGGCTTCGACAGATCGACCGCGCGGTCGCGAACCTTGATGATGCTGGTTACCTCCGCTACAGCGGCTGATTCCAGATCGGGCCATTCAACGCGGATCATTTCCGCGCCATATTGTGTGTCGCGTTCAAGGCCGGCGTTGCCGTTTGTCGTCCATTGGCTGGGAGAGGATTTGAACCATGCCTCTTCATTGACGGCGGGGACCGGAATCCACGCCTGTGTCTTGCCCTTTGGGTCTGCAATCTCCAGCCGCGTGACGATTTGAAATTCGCGCCATGGGCCGGGTTGCGGCGCGAAGGAGCCCTGGGCGCTGGCGCCTCGCGGAAGTCCAGTCGCCACGGAAACTGCGGCGCCCGCTTTCAGAAAATCACGACGGTTGAACTTGAACATCACTTGTCTCCTGTCTCCAGGGGTGCAGTTTCGACGAATGGTGCCTCGGTCGTCCTGTTCGGCTTGAGGAGCAGGGCGTCGATCTGTTCGGCATCGATCATGTCCCACGCAAATTCGGTTTCGATCATGAGTGCGGGCTTCATGTCGGCATCGAGTACGTAAGTCGTGGGAAGCGTATCGACGTTCCAGGATTTGGCTACGTGCCGGTCGGGGTCAACAAGCACGAAGCGCTTTACCCTTTGATCGGGCTCGGCAACAGATATCGCCAGCACCGACGCGCGGTCTGCCGATCGAGCAAGAAAGCGCCCCAACGCGGGCAATTCCGTGCGACACGGCTCGCACCATGTGGCGAAGAAGTGGACGATCAACGTCCGACCCCTGAAGGCGTCGAGCGACACGCGTTTGCCGTCCAGGTCGCGGAGGGAAAAATCCGGCTTTATGGGCCTGTCGACAGGGGCCAACTGGCCGGCGTGGACCAAAGGTTGCGCGCCCAGCGACAAAACTGCCGCCAGGGCTACGGCCCTGAGCAGATTTTTCGTTTGTCGAACTCGCGCGCCCCGAAACTCGGGAGCCAATCCACAAAGCACGTGTAATTGTGCGGTCGCTGGCGCGCCAACGTCAATGCAAAATTGGCCAGCCTGGGCAAAATCGCGTGATCGCGCGTCTCAACGGCGCCGCAGCAAGCGCTACCTTGGCGCTGGTCGCGGCAAATCTACGCCTGACACTTGCATCGACATCGAAGCGTCGCTTCGCTTTATTAACGCAGCCAGGCCGGATTATTGGAAGTCTGGCTTTATGCTTCGGAAACATTCTGTATTGTTGAGCTTTCGAAAGTTTCTACCTTTGGCTTGCCGATGGGCTTGCCGACACTGCGCTTCCTGCGGATGTGGTCTTGAGGGAGAACCTGCCATGAATTTTGAACACTCGCGGCGTCAATTTGTTAAGGGCGCAGGTCTCGCGGGCACTACCCTCGGTGCTCTCGGTTTCGGCGGAATTGTTTCGGCGGAACCGAAACCGCCTGTTTATGGCGCGCGCGCTTTGGGTTCATCGACGCCCGATGCAACAAGGCTGGTCCCGGCCGGTGACGGCGTATGCCCGTCCTGAAGCGGTGATCCGGTGGCCTCGATGCTGATTAGCTGGGCCGGCTCTCGACATTTGCGTTTTTGCGTCTGCTCTCCCTGCGCCGCGCAGTGGAGCGACGTCGTGAGCCTTGGCCTGGATTTGCTGGTTCGGCAATACGATTATCGACGGGGCAGCATCAATCCGTTTCTCCTCGGATACTGAGGCGATCGATGGAAAACACCATAACGGCCGCCCTGCGCAAACTTCCCTCGGTGGATGAAGTATTGAGGACGGACAGGGCGGTCGACGCGATCGAGCGCTTCGGACGCGGGGCCGTCGTTGCCGCTGTTCGCCGTGCGATCTCGGAGTTTCGCGCCACCGGCGTTGTTCCGAAGTCATCTCGGCAAGTGGCAAGCGAAGCCTTCGCATGGCTCGAACAGCAAGCCGTCTCAAATCTCCGGCCGGTGTTCAATCTCACCGGCACGATTCTCCATACCAACCTAGGGCGCGCGCCTCTGGCTGAATCCGCCATCGAAGCGGCGGTCCTGGCCATGCGGTCACCGGTAGCTCTCGAGTACAATCTCGATGACGGCCGACGCGGCGAGCGGGACGACCACTTGCGCGGGTTGCTGCGCGAATTGACCGGGGCTGAAGACGCTACCGTCGTGAACAACAATGCCGCAGCCGTTCTGCTCGTGCTCAACACGTTATCGAACCGACGCGAGGCAATCGTTTCGCGCGGCGAACTGATCGAGATCGGCGGATCATTTCGCATGCCGGAAATCATGTCCCGCGCCGGTGCGAAAGTGGTGGAGGTCGGAACGACCAACCGCACGCACAAGACGGATTATACGGCCGCAATTAACCCGAAGACCGGAGTCATTTTCAAAGTCCACAAGTCCAACTATCGGATCGAGGGTTTCACCGAAGAAGTCGATGCCCGCGACTTGGCCCCGATAGGTTCCGAGCGAAAAGTCCCGCTGGTTCATGACCTCGGATCCGGAACTCTCGTCGATCTCGCGAAGCTCGGCTTGCCCCATGAGCCGACGGTCGCCGAGGCGGTTGCGGACGGCGCCGACCTTATTACATTCTCCGGCGACAAGTTGCTCGGCGGTCCGCAGGCCGGATTTATCGTCGGACGCCGTGATCTGATCGCCGCCATCAATCGCAACCCGATGAAGCGCGCGTTACGTCTCGACAAGACGCGTATTGCCGCGCTTGAGGCAACTCTCAAGCTATACCGCGACCCCGATAAGCTTGTGCAGCAATTACCGACCTTTCGATTGTTGTCGTTATCGCAGGTTGAAATTGAAGGTCGGGCCCGGCGAGTGCATCGCAAGGTGCAGGCGTCGGTCGGGACCGCTTTCTCCGTGGAGGTCGTGGCGTGCCAGAGCCAAATTGGCTCGGGGGCATTTCCGCTGGTGACGCTGCCGAGCGCGGGTTTAGCGATCCGTCCAACGCCCGGGCGCGGCGCAGGCCGCTTGTTGAAGCAGTTAGCGGCTCAACTTCGCAAGCTCGACGTTCCCGTTATCGGGCGGGTTGAGGATCAGGCATTGATTCTCGATCTCCGCTGTCTCGACGATGAAGATACGTTCGTTGGAACCCTCGCTTCGCTCGATGTTACGGAGGGGCACAATGGGACGAATTGAGTCTCTTCCGGAGCGGCCTGATCTGCGCACGGTCGCGGATCAAATGCTTGCCGCCCGCCGCGCATTTGAACGCGGAGATTATGCAACGGCGCTTGAACTCTGGGGGCCGCTCGCGCATGCCGGTGTATCCCAGGCTCAAGCCTATGTCGGAACGTGCTTTATCGAAGGCTGGGGCGTTGCGCAGGATTTCGCGCTGGCAGTCCGGTGGCTGACGCTGGCCGCTGATGCGGGAGATCCTGACGCGCAACGCAATCTGGCCGCACTCTATTTCAGAGGCGACGGCGTCAAGCAGGATTTCAGGCGCGCTGCCGACCTGTATCGCCGCGCCGCCGAGGCCGGCGATGGAGCGGCACAGGACATGCTGAGCTGGATGCTTCTGGAAGGCGAAATCGTCCACGACGATGCCGAGGCCCGGAAATGGGCGCTGGGCGCTGCGGAGCAACACGTCGCCTCGTCGATGACGCGCCTCGGAATGATCTATCACAATGCGCTGGGTGTCGAGCGTGATGCGACGCTGGCGGCTTATTGGTGGCGACGTGGCGCCGAGCGCGGCGATGCGGACGGTCAGGCGATGCTGGGCGCGGCTTATTATTTGGGAGCCGCCGTCCAGCGCGACCCCTACCAGGCTCTGGTCTGGCTGTTGCGCGCCGAAATGGGTGCCAGCAAATTCGCGGAAAGGTTCCTGGGCGCGGCGCGCTCGATGCTGACGGCGACGGAGGTTGCGAAGGCGGAGCGGGAAGCAGGAGCGCCGCTGCCGGAGCCTTCGCCATGATCATCGGTACCTGCGGCCATGTCGACCACGGTAAGACGGCGCTGGTGAAAGCGCTAACCGGTGTGGAAACCGACCGCCTCAAAGAAGAGAAGCTTCGCGGCATTTCGATCAATCTCGGCTTCGCCTATTTGCCGGCACCCGACGGATCGATCCTTGGATTTGTCGACGTGCCCGGCCACGAGAAATTCGTTCACAACATGCTGGCCGGCGCTGCCGGCGTCGATTTCGTGATCCTGGTAGTGGCCGCCGACGACGGCATCAAGCCTCAGACGCGGGAGCACCTCGCGATCATCGACCTTCTCGGCATAACCAGGGGCATCGTCGCGTTGACGAAGGCCGATTTGGTGACGCCGCAAAGGCTACTCCGGATTTCGGCGGAAATCGCCCAATTGCTCGCCCCAACGCCGTTGGCGGCCGCCGAGTCCGTCCCGGTCTCGACGCTGACCGGGCAGGGTATCCCTGAACTTCGCGAGCGCCTGTTTGCCGCCGCGCCGGGCGTCGGAAGCCGTTCGGCATCGGGACGTTTCCGTCTTGCCGTCGACCGGTCGTTCACATTGCCCGGCGCGGGGACCATCGTCACCGGCACGGTGTTGTCGGGAGCGGTATCGATCGGCGATCGGGTGATGATCTCTCCCACAGGTCTTACAGCCCGCGTACGTTCGATCCATGCACAGAACCATCCGTGCGCTTCCGGCGTCGCGGGCCAGCGCTGTGCGCTTAATCTCGCGGGCGATGGTATCAGCAAGGATGCCGTCTGCCGCGGCGACACCGTACTCGATCCCGCTCTGCATGCTCCAACGAACCGGGTCGACGTCGATCTACGGCTGCTGGCTTCAGAACAAAAACCCGTCGCCCAATGGATGCCGGCCCGGCTCTACTGTGCGGCGGCAGCGGTAAGCGCGCGGCTGGTGCTGCTGGAGGACGCCCCGCTTGCACCCGGACAGAACGGCCTCGTGCAACTGGTATTGGATCGCCCAATCTCGGCGGCCGTCGGAGATCGTTTCGTCATACGTGATACCACCGACCAGCGCACGATCGGCGGCGGCACATTCCTCGACCTGCGAGCGCCGACCCGCAAACGCCGCGGTCCGGATCGGCTCGCTCAATTGCGGGCAAATCGTATCGAAAATCCGGCGGCGGTGCTGTCGGCCCTGCTGGGAATTGCGCCGCGATACGTCGAGCTTTCGGCGTTTGCACGGGACCGCGCGCTTGCGGAAAACCAGATACGGGACATGGTCGGGCGGCTGTCCATCATCACCGCGCAGACAGCCGACGGCGTGTTCGCAATGTCTGCGCCGGCGTGGCAGGAGCTGAAGCGCGCGCTACTGGCGAAGCTGACGGAATTCCACGCGGCCAATCCCGACCTGCCGGGTATTGGTCTTGAACGGTTGAGGCTGCAGCTTGAACCACGCCTGCCGGCGCCGGCCTTCCGCTCGGTTCTTCAGGCATTCGTCCGTCGCAACGAGATCGCTCTGGATGGCGCCTGGGTGCGTCTGGTCGGGCACGAACTCCGTCTGACCGTCGGCGAAGAGAGGCTATGGGCGAAGATCGCGCCCTTGCTCTCCGGGCCGGACCGATTTCGCCCACCCCGCGTGCGTGATATCGTGGGATTGCTGGGGATCGGGGAAGCGGACGTGAGGCGGTTGCTGAAACTGCTCGGCCGCATGGGAAAGGTCGATGAGGTCGCGCTGGACCACTTTTTCCTGCGTGCGACGATCGCGGAAATTGTTGGGATTCTCGTCGATCTGAGTGAATCTCAACCGAATGGGCAGTTCGTCGCTTCTCAGCTTCGCGATCGAATCGACAGCGGTCGAAAGGTCGCGATCCAGATACTCGAATTCTTTGACCGTCATGGCGTGACGCTTCGACGTGGCGATCTGCGCCGGGCCAACAGGCATCGCCTCGACCTGTTTTGCGATCCAACAGACGGTGAATCGCGAACGATGCACAATTCAGGAGGAGAAACGTCCCCGGTGGGGCGTCCGGACTTCAAATCCGGGAAGGGCCGCGAGCCGGTTCTTGGTGGGTTCGACTCCCTCTCTCTTCCGCCACGATAGAAATGGCGAACGCGACGATGTTGGCTTTCGTCGGCGCTCTTTCGCGTTCCGGCGCTGCAATCCATGCACGAGGGCAACTAGCTGGACAGCGGGTCTGCGATGCTTTCCAGCGACTTTCCTTCCGCATCGATTCCCAACATCAGTTCAGTGCCCGCGGCGATCAGCAATAATGCGGCCGCCAACGCATATCCCGCGCTCACCCGCCAGGCTGATCCTGACTCGATGAGCCAGCCGAATAGCAGCGGCGAGGTGCTTCCGCCAATGGCCGTGCCGAATGCGTAGAAACATGCAATCGCAAGTGCGCGCGTCTCCAGCGGAAAAATCTCGCTGGCGGTCAGGTAGGCAGAACTCGCCGCGGCCGAAGCAAAGAAGAAGATCGAAAACCACGCGATCGTTTGCGTTACCGGAGTGAGGAAACCGGCAGCAAAAAGATAGGCCGTCAGCAAAAGCAACAAGCCGCTGATGGCGAACGTTCCCGCGATCATGACCTTACGGCCGATCGTGTCGAACAGCGATCCGAGAAGCAGAGGTCCGCAAAAATTGCCGACCGCCAGGGGAAGAAGGTAGAACCCGATGCGCTCGCTGGGAACCTGGTAGAAATGCGATAGGACCAATCCAAAGGTAAAGAAGACGGAGTTGTAAAGAAAGGATTGAGCCACCATCAGCACCAGCGCAAGAATGCTTCGACTTCGATATTGCCCGATCATCGATGACAGGATCAACCCGATCCCGAAGACCTTCTTGGGATGGACCTCGATGCTTTCTTTCGGCGTGGCGGGGTGCTTGCCGGTCGCCTTCTCGACGTCCCTTTCGATCTCGCTCACCGTTTTTTCCGCCTTTTCGTTCTGGCCATGTGTCACCAGCCAGCGCGGGCTCTCCGGCACGAAACGGCGAAGCAGGAGAATGCCGAGGCCGAGGACGGCTCCGATACCGAAGCCGAGGCGCCAGCCGATGTCGGGCGCGAACAGGCGCTGATCGAGCAGAAATGGGACCGCGAGTGCGCCTCCCGCCGCGCCCAACCAGAAGCTGCCGTTGACGATGAGGTCGACACGTCCACGATATTTGGCGGGAATGAGTTCGTCGATTGCGGAGTTGACCGCGGCGTATTCTCCGCCGATGCCGAGACCGGTGATCATCCGAAAAATCGCGAAACTCCAGAAATCCCAGGCGAACGCGCTTAGCAATACGCCGGACAGATAGACGAGTAATGTGACGTAGAAGACCAGACGCCGACCGTGACGATCTGTGATCCAGCCAAAGACGAGCGCTCCAACCACGGCGCCAACGATATAGAAAGATGCAACGGCTCCGAGATTGGCGCTGGAAAGACGAAGCGTCTCGGCGCTCTGCAAGGCCGGCCCCAGCGAGCCGACGATGGTTACTTCTAGTCCGTCCAGGATCCATGTGACGCCCAGCCCGACGACGACCAAAAGATGAAACCGGCTCCACGGTAGGCGATCGAGGCGAAACGGAATGTTGGTCCGGATCATGCCTCGGGATTCGGAAGTCCGCGTCATCCAGATCACTTCGTCAGGTTGGGTCGACAGCCGAAATGGATGGCAGCCGGCATCACAACGCGGTTGTTGTGCAAGAGTTCAATGGTCTATCGGCGATGACGATCCCGGCGTCTTTACGATCTGCCGTTGGGACCGGCGGTCCCGGGAAAGCCTCGGAACGATGTTCATTGCCGCTGATTGTTCGGAGGTGAGAGACGAAGGAGGCTTCGATGGATTTGATCGCAATTCTCGCCGCTAACGGTTTCGATCAGGCGGAACTCGAAGTACGGCGGGACCGGCTGCCATGAAAAGCAAAAAAGTGGCCGGCGACGCGGGAACCGAAACCCGCGTCGTCATCCTCGATACCGGCGAAGAGGCATTTGCGGCTCTGACGAAATTCGCAAACGATGCCGGAATTAACGCGGCGTCCCTCACCGCCATCGGGGCCTTCGAGAAGGCCGTGGTCGGGTGGTTCGATTTTGACAAGAAAGCCTACAAGAGAATCGAGATCGCGCAGCAATGCGAGGTCTTGAGTGCAATCGGAGACGTCGCCGTCGGCGACGATGGCAAGGCGAGCCTTCACGTTCACGTCGTGCTCGGCCTGTCGGACGGCACGACGCGCGGCGGTCATCTTATCGAAGGCAAGGTACGGCCGACGCTTGAGGTCGTTATGATCGATACGCCGGCCGAATTGAGACGGAAGAAGAAGGCCGATATCGGGATCGCCCTTATCGATTTGGAAGGCGACCAAGACTGAAGCAGCGCGTTCGCAGCGCTATTTCCAGTTCTGCACTCCCGCCTGCTGTGTCGGCCCCGCCCGGCGGGAGCCGTTGCCCGCCGACTTAATCGGCGCGCAACGCTGTATCCCGGCGCACCGTCGCCACATCGTCGGCTTTGACAGGTGCGGCGGCGCCGCCCCAGCTATTGCGGATATAGGTGAGCACGGCGGCAATCTGGCTGTCATCGAGTTGGCGGCCGTAAGAGGGCATTCCCGGCGCGGTCGGCTGTGCGCTTGTGCCGACGCTGCGGGCGC
Source organism: uncultured Alphaproteobacteria bacterium (assembly GCA_963756215.1). Classification (GTDB taxonomy): domain Bacteria; phylum Pseudomonadota; class Alphaproteobacteria; order Rhizobiales; family Xanthobacteraceae; genus Bradyrhizobium. Next base: position 343,067 of record CAVWMY010000015.1, read on the forward strand.
CGCGCAGCACTATGCGAATCGACGTGGTCGGATCGTCCGATCGGGCCATCGCCGAGTTGGCGACCGACGGGAACAGCTCTGCGACGCCCTTGCCGTCCAGTCCGTGGCAGGCCGAGCATTGATCGCGGTAGATCGCCGCGCCGGCCACCATCGCCGGATCGTTTTGCGGCAGCGCGGTCGGCGCATCGGCCTTGCCCGGCAGCGACTTGAGGTAAGTCGCGATGGCCTTGAGGTCGCCGTCCGTCATGAACGCCGTCGACAGCGTGACCACCTCACCCATCGGACCCGTCGCCGCGGCCGTGAAGCGATTATGACCTGATTTCAGGTAGGCGACCAGATCCTCTTGCGACCATGCGCCGACGCCGACGCGGTTGTCGCCGGTGATGTCCGGCGCCGACCAGCCTTGAAGGTAGGCGCCGCGCAGATATTGATCCGTCTTGTCGCCACCGAGGAACGTCTTCGGTGTGTGGCAAGCCCCGCAATGAGCCGGGCCGTCGACCAGGAATGCGCCGCAATTCCACTCCGCCGACTTGTGAGGATCGGCCTGATATTCGCCCTCCTTGAAGTAGAGCGCGTCCCAAACCCGCATTGCCGCACGGATGTTGAAAGGAAATGGCAGCGTGTTGGTCACCACCGCGTTGCGGACCGGAGTAACGGTGTTGAGGTAGGCCCGGATTGCGAGCACATCGTTGCGGGACATCTTGGTGTAGGCGTTGTACGGCATCGCCGGGTAGATGCGATATCCGCGGCGCCCGATGCCCCCGCGGACCGCCGCGTCGAACGCCTCGTCGCTCCAGCTGCCGATACCGGTTTCCAGATCCGGCGTGATATTCGGAGCGACGATGTTGCCGAACGGGGTTTCAATCGGACGGCCGCCGGCGAACGGTCGGTTGCTGCCAGGCACCGTGTGGCAACTGGCGCAATCCGACAGCACGGCGAGATACCGTCCCCGTTCGATCTGGGTGAATTCCTGCGGGTCGGATTCGCCGGCGAACGCGGACGATGCAAGCATCGTCGCGGCAAAGCCTCCAAGAATGATTCGGCGAAGGCTACGCATCGACCAGTCTCCCCGGATTCTTCAGGTAGCGATTGCGGATCGCGTCCGCAGCCCAATATGCGAGGGCGCCGACCGTCAGCGTTGGGTTATAGCCGGCGTTCTGCGGGAAGGCGCTGGCCCCGAGCACGAACAAATTCGGCACGTCCCAGCTTTGCAGATATCGGTTGAGCGCGCTGGTCTTGGGATCGCTGCCCATGATAGCGCCGCCGTTGACGTGCGTTGTCTGATACTGGCTGATGTCATAAGGCGCAGTTCGATACTGTTTGGCGACGTGATCCGCGCCCATCGCCTTGATGATCTCGGCGAACTTGTCGGTCAGAAACTTGTTCTGTTTCACTTCGTTGTCGTGCAGGTCCATGGTGATTTGCATCAGGGGCCGGCCGAAACGGTCCTTATAAGTGGGATCGAGCCCTAGATAGACATCGCGGTAGGCGTAGAAGCTGCCGTGAACCCCGGTGCCCGGCTTGACGGTGCTGAGATAATTGTCGCGCACCGCCTGCTTCCAGGCCGCACCCCATTTCGGCGTTCCGGGCGGGGTCAGCGTGCTCTCGATCGGTCGCGCGCCGGTCTGCACCTGCCCGACATATCCGCCGCCCACGAAGCCGTGCGGACCATGATCGAAATTGTCGCCATTGAACTCGTCGATGCACATACCGATCGAGCCCGATGCGATGAAGGGATTGAAGTTGTACTTCTTATGGTCGAAGAAGCCGTTCACGGACGAGATTGTCTGGTGGGTATAGTTGCGCCCGATCACGCCGGTATTAGCAACGGGGTCGTAAGCCTCACCGATCTTGGAAAGCAACAGAAGCTGGACGTTGAACAACGAGAAGGCGGACAGGATCACGAGGTCGGCGGGTTGCTCCCATTCCTGACCGCTGCTGTCGACGAAGGTGACGCCGGTTGCATGTTTGCCCGACCTGTCGACGTTGATCCGGGTGACTTCGGAGTTATCGCGCGCGGTGAAGTTCGGCTTGCGAACGAGATAGGGAAGTATCGTGGTCTGCGGACTGGCTTTTGAATAGTTGCTGCAGCCGAACCATTCGCAGAAGCCGCAATAGGTGCATGGGCCCATCTTCAGGCCCAACGGGTTGGTATAGGCTTGCGAGAGATTGCCGGAAGGTTGGGGGAACGGCTTATAGCCGAGTTCGCGCGCCGCTTTTCCGAACAGCGTGTGACTGAACGGCTGCGCCTGGGCCGGCGTCGGATAGGGCCGGGAACGCGCACCCTCGAACGGGTTGCCGCCTTCCATGATTTGGCCCTTGAGATTTCCGGCCGTCCCCGAGGTCCCGCAGAGATACTCGAACCGGTCGTAATGCGGCTCGAGTTCGTCATAGGTGATGCCCCAGTCCTGGATCGTCATGTCCTCGGGCAGGAAGTCCTTGCCGTAGCGCTCGGTGAGATGCGTCTTCAGAACGAAATCGGACGGCAGGAATCGCCACATCTCGGCATTCCAGTGCGTGCCGCCGCCGCCAACCCCGTTGGGGGGCATGAAGGCGCCCCATGAGCGGATCGGCAGCGCAGTCTGATCGATCTTGTTGCGAAACGTGAACGTCGTCTGGTCCGGCCGCAGGAAAAGCTCGTGGCGGATCCGGTAGCGCAGTTCGTCTTGCATGTAACCCGGTGGAAAGTCAGTCGGCGCATCGCGCCACGGACCGCGCTCCAGAGCGATGACGTCGAGTCCTTCGTCGGTCAGTTCGTTCGCCATGATGGCGCCGGTCCAACCGAACCCGATGATGACCACGTCTTTCTTTGGGAGTCTACGCGCCATGATCTGATCTCACCGGGCCTGAGGAGTCCATTCCGCGCGACCAGTAATACTGACGGGCGGAAGCGGGAAGCGTTCGTTGTGACGGCTCACCCAATCGAGATAATTGTAACGGGCGCCGGGAAAGCCGATCATTTTCCAGGCCACCATGTCGCGGTTGCCGCCATAGATGGGGTCGGCGAAGAATCCCATCTGGATGTCCTTGACCGCTTGTTCGAAGAAGGCTTTGCCGTCGGCGCCATCAAGCTTCAGGCTGCCGCTTTCCAAATCTTTGAGTACCGTGTCCTTGTCGGCCGCGGTCAGGTCGGCGAACGCCTTGCCGGCGTATTTCGACTTGCAGGCCCGATCAAGTGCCGCGAGTGCGTCGCGGTATTGTCGCGTCGGGCCCCCTTCGGACTGCTGACCCTGGCTTTTCGTGCCGGTCTTGAACGGCGGACGAATGTAAAGGCCATCCTGTCGGCCGTAGGGGCCGGCAAGTTGCCGGTCGATGAACACCGCGCAGCCTGAGTCCTTGCCGCCGGGCGTTTGCGGATCGGGAGGAATCACGCAATCGGCAATCGCGTCCATCGCGCGGCCTTCGTCCACGGTGAAGAAATGCCAAGGCCCCGGCGTCGCCGCCTCCGGTGGATTGCCGGCATTGGGAGTCCAGGGCAAGTGGTCGACGATGATGGTGGCGTGCGCGCGTGAAGCGCCGAGGATGAGATATGCCGCACCGGCGAGCAATTCACGCCTGTGAAACCGCAAACGGGTAACGTCCTTGGGGTCCATGAGAATCCCTTTGTTTGCCTTCTTATCGAGGCGCGCTCATTTAACGATCTGGAGGTCTGTCAGCTTAACATTCGAACGAATGGGGATGGCTTTGCCAATAGCCGAAAGGACTAGGAGCGCGTAGACCAAAGGATAGGAATCGCGTGCGAGCCAACCAAGATTTCGTGATCGCAGCGCGCCGCCGGCATCGACCGTTCGCCGCGATCAGTGCATCGCAATGAAGCGGGCTTCGGCGAGCGTCTTCATGCGTGCATGTAGGCAATGACTGCAGGATGCCGATAGACGGAGGAGCCGGCCGCGATGTTTCAGCTCACTTTTCTCGGAACGTCGGCGAGCGTGCCGTCGGCAGAGCGCAATCATCCCGGTCTCCTCGTGGAAGCCGGCAGCAACCGAATCCTGGTTGATTGCGGCGAGGGTACGCAGCGCCAGTTGCTGAGAAGCGGCGCGGGGTTTCGAAGGCTCGATCGACTTCTGTTGACGCACGGTCATTTCGACCACGTGCTAGGCATTCCCGGGCTGCTTTCCACCCTGCGATTACAGCAAGGCAGCGAGCTCATGCGGATTCATGGCGGTCCGGGCACGCTCGACGTGGTCGCCCGCATGTTGGCGGGCCTGTGGGGAGAGGCGAAGGCGCCGATCCCGCTGGAATTCGTGCCGTTGGCGGAAGGACAAATCATCGACGGGGAAGAATTCACCGCCGACTGTTTCGCGGTCCGCCATCGCAACACCGACAGTTTCGGCTTTTCTTTTGAGAGCCGCGCGCGCCGCCATCTTCAGCCGGATCGCCTGGCAGCCCTCGCAGTCCCGGATGGTCCGGTGCGTAGGGCGTTAGCCGAAGGACGGCCGGTGACCCTTGAAGACGGCAGGACGATCGATCCCGAGGACGTCCTCGGACCGCCGGCCAAGCGCAAAAAGCTGGTCATTGTCGGCGACACTGAAACCACGGAAGGATTGTCCGAACACGTCGAAGGCGCCGATGTATTAGTAATCGAGGCGACGTTTCTCGACCGCGATGCAGCGATCGCCCGCGACTATGGCCATCTCACAGCGGCGACAGCAGCCGGGCTCGCGGCCAAAGGCAACGTGAAGCAGCTCGTACTCACCCATGTTTCAGGCCGCTACCCGGCAGAAGAAATCTTGTCCGAGGCGACGAAAATCTTTCCTGACAGCCGCGTTGCGGCTGACTTTGATCGCCTGGTGATCTGATCGGTTGTTGAAATCGAGCGATCCTGCCAACGCCAAAAGTTCTGGATGCGCTGAGGCCGATCGAAAGACTTCAGCAGGACACCGCGGAAAGGAAAGGCGTCCGCTTGAAAGGAGCTGAATCGCTCACCGCGCCCCATCACAAAATCTCGACTGATCCCAAGCCTGAGTTGACCGCCCGGGTATCGACTGCGAGGTTTACAGAGCCACTTGTTATACAGCCGCTTGTTAGAGGGGCTTCTTTAGAAACTCTTGGGAGAAAGTATATGCCCTATTTGCATCTCGATCTGCCGGGCCGCTATCCTGCCGCGCAGAAGCGTGAGCTGGCGATGCGCCTGTGCCGCCTTTACGCCGACGTCATGCAGACGCAGTCGTGGAGGCCCAATGTCGGCATTGCCGAGCTGGGCGAGGACAATTTATTCCACATCGGTCCAAACGGTCTCGAGCCGATCGTGATGGTGCTGGTGGAGTTTCGAGCCGGGCGCCCTGCCGAGTTCAAACTCAAGCTTGCGGACGGCATCGTCGATGCCTGCGTGGAGGTGCTCGGCGTGCCCCGACGATTTGTACTGGTTGAGTTTACGTCGCATGTGGGCGAGGAAATATATCGCGATGGCAAGTGGGTCGCCGATTGGACGCCGGAAGAGGCCGCAGCCGTCCCGGCGAATTGACGCCGAAACGTCTCAACGCAGCGCAACGGTCTGATCGCTCCGATTTGCAAACCATCGCGGCGTCGAATTTTCGGCGCCTTCGGGAGCGCGTCGTTCAGGCCCCGGCCGGCGGTGATGACCGGCACGGGAGCGCCGTCGATGAAAGACCGAGATTTATTCCCGGTGTTGATCGAGGCGCCCAAGGAAGTCGCGGACGTGCCGCGCGATTTCATCGGTTGCCTCGTCGAGCGCGAAATGCCCCGCTTCCAGCATGTGAATCTCGGCTTTCGGTACATCTCCGGCATAGGCTGCCGCTCCGGCCACGGTGAAGGAGGGATCGTATTTTCCCCAGACGACCAGTGTTGGCGGCTGCGTCTCGCGAAGCCATTTTTGCCACAGCGGGTACGACGCGACGTTGGTCCGATAGTCAAAAAATAGCGTCGTTTGAATGTCGGCCTGTCCCGGACGCGACAGAAACGCGTGCTCGTCGATCCAGCTGTCCGGATCGTAGCGCTCGGGGTGCGGGCTTGATCCAATGTGCCGCTGGCGGGTCGCATCAAACGAGGTGAAGTTGGCCTTCAGGTTTTCAAGCTCATGAGAAGGATCTGCCCAGTACTTCCGGCGCGCGTCCCAAAGCTGGCTCAACCCTTGTTCATGCGCGACCGCGTTCTGAATAATAATGCCGCGGACGCGTTCGGGGTGGGAGAGTGCCAAGCGAAAGCCGACCGGCCCTCCATAATCCTGCATGAACAAAACGTAGCTCGTGATCCCAAGCTTCGTCGTGAGTTCGTTCGTTATCCGCGCGAGACTATCGAACGTATACTCGAAGCTGGCGGGCGGGGGTGCGCTGCTATTGCCGAAGCCGGGATAGTCGGGGGCGATAAGATGATACTTGTCGGCCAGCAGCGGGAGCAAAGGTTCCCACATCCGGGATGAAGAAGGAAAACCGTGGAGCAGGAGCACTGTCGGCGCATCGACCGGCCCAGCTTCCCGATAGAAGATCTTGAGGCCCTGGATGTCGGCGGTGTGATAGGAAATCGACCGTCGGCTCGATTGCAAGTCCTGGCCTGATGCTTGGCTAGTCATGGAAGCAATAGCGGCTGAGACGATAAGCAGGCTCGCGATATGCATGTCGTGCTCCCTTCCGGCATCCCGCAGATCGGTGTTTTGGTACGATCATGATCTTGTCGTTTGAATCGTTGCCGGGCTGACGCGTCACGCGACTCGGCGACCGTATCTGTTGCATGTCCGGATCGTGAGTGTCTCCCGGGACACGATCCGCAGCAAATCATAAGAAATTGTGGTTTCGCAGAGTAACCTTACGAACCAGCGGCGCCATGCGACGAGGTGAACTTCGTCCGGGGATGAACTTGTCGACGTCAGCGTGGCACGAAAGCCGCTCATCAAACGCCTCCCGGAGACGACCGATTGCACGCCTGCAATCGGCCGATGGATCTCCGATCCTACGAAGCGCGAGCGGTCACGGACAGTTTGGCCATTTGCTTCACCTTAGCCAGCAGGGTCTTGGCGGCCGGCCCCGAAGAATGCGGGTTCTGTCCCGTGATCAGCAGGCCATCGGTGACGACGTGAGGCGTCCAGTTCGCCGTTTTCGAGAAAATGGCGCCCAGTCTGAGCATTTCATCTTCGACAAGAAACGGCACGACCTTGGTGAGGCCGACTTCTTCTTCCTCGCCGTTGGTGAAGCCGGTCACTTCCCTGCCTTCGACCAGAAACTTCCCGTCCGGCGTCTTGACGTGATGCAGCGCACCGGTCGAATGGCAGACAATGCCGATCGGCTTGCCGGCGGCAAGGAACGACTCGATCAGCTTGACGGAGCGCTTGTCTTCGGCGAGATCCCACATCGGACCGTGTCCGCCGGGATAGAACACGGTATCGAAGTCTTCCTGCCTCACGCTGTCGAGACGTACGGTCTTGTCGAGCTGAGCTTCCGCCGCGGCGTCCTTCTCGAATTCGAAGCGTAAGCTCGGTACGGAAGTCGGGTTCGTTGCTTTTGGGATCAAGCGGCGGTCGGCCGCCTTTCGGCGATGCGAGCGTGATCTCGACTCCGGCGTCCTTGAAAACGTAATAAGGAGCGGCAAGTTCTTCGAGCCAAAATCCTGTCTTTTTGCCTGTATTACCCAGCTGATCGTGAGATGTAATGACCATCAGCACCTTCATGACTGTCTCTCCCTCGTTTGCGCTATCTGAGTGAAGCTCCGCTCGCCATCGCGATTGAGATGCTTCGGAAAACCCTGCGAGTGTGCCCTTCGGCCGCCCGCTCGCAGTCGGACTCTGCGTCCGAACCGGTTTGTTAGCGAGTTAAGCGTTGTTAGACATTGCAAGCGTCGGCTGAAACGATCCGCGCATTATTCGAACGCGGCATCGAAGATTTCCACGTCGAGCAGTACCGGCTTAGGGGCCGCGGCTCCGTCTGGTCGCAGCACCAAGGACCGCCGGAGCGTCGGAACAACGATCTCACAGAATGGCTGGTGGGCCCATGAATAGTGCGCGACCGGGATTCCGAGCAGGTCGTGGTCGGTGCGCCGTTGCAGGGCCCGTTCGTCGAAATAGAACACCTGCTCGGCCGAGTGTGTCGTGATGTCGGGCGGGAAATGCGCCCGCAGGCGTCGCCAAAGCTCATCGTGCTCGCGCCAGGGTGGCAACTCTTCTACCTGAACGTCCCGGCGGGAGAGAAGGAACGGCGTCGTCAGATAATTCCAGATCGCGAAGCCGCAGAAGAAGACCAGGCCGAGTTCGTCCGTGAGTGCGTCCTTCGCATCGTCCGGGAATGCAGCGCTCGGATGGCGCCAGCTCCGCTGCACTTGACCGTCCAGGCTTTCGATCGTGACCATATCCGGCTGAAAGGAGCCGCATCTTTCGCCGCTGGTGATTCCCGTGAATCGCACGGATTGCGCTCGTGTCGATCCCTCCGCGATCAGATCCTTGAAGTGATCATTGTGTCCGGCGCGGGAAAACAGCGTACCGCCGATGGAGAGATGGAGTGTGAATCGGCTCAATCGGTTCCAATGGGCGAGGCCCCCGCTTGCATCGATCGCATCGTCAAGGAGTGCCATGCTTCGCCGGTCCGTCATGAAGTGTCACCACCATGACGGGGTATCGGCGCATTGGCGTGTTAGGAGTTGTTAGTAGTTGCGAGCCGCAATCCGGCCCCATCCCATTGAAGAGACTATCAATTCAGCGAATTTAGCAGATCCCTCGCGGCAGTGAGGTCACGGCTCGACAGGCCCTCTTGGTACCGCCCGTAAAGCGGCGCCACCAGCGCATGTGCTTCATCGGCGCGTCCGGCGTCGAGCCAAAGGCGGCCAAGCGTGACGGCCCCGCGCAACTCCCAGCCCAGCGCGCATTGTTTGCGCGACAACGCCAGCGATCTCCTGAGATAGCTTTCGGCCTCCGCGGGATTGCCGGAACTCGCCAGGATGCTTCCCTTGACGCGCAGCATTTCCGGCATGTCGAAAGATTCACCGCGATCGCCGATCTGGACGATGGCGTCATCGATCATGCGCAACGCCTCGCCACGCTGGCTAAGCGACGCGAGGCCTTCCGCCAGGGCCGTCGCAAACACGGTTGTCATGATCCGATGGCGGGTTGCATACAATGTGCCCTGGCTGCGGCGAAGATGTTCGATGCCGTCGACCACATTGCCGCGGCGAAGCAGCAATTCTCCCTTTTGGCCGATACCCACGGCATGATAGGGCGCGAGAAAATGCGTCGCCGCGTGATCGATAAGCCGCTCGATCATGCTTTCCGCGGTGGCCCAGTCACCGACCCACAGAAAGACGTAAATCGTCCAGATCAGGGAAATGCCAAGCGTCAGGGGATGTTCGAGCCGTTCCGCTTCGCCAATCGTATATCTGGCGGACTCGATCGCCCGGTCCGGTCGGCCCGTGAGCCAGAGTCCGCGCGAGAGAGCGACCAACGCGACGATACGGTCGTCATAACCGAGGTGCCCGATATTCAGCCTCTGGAAGACGGGATTGGGCATCATCGAGCTTTCGCAGAGTTCAACGGCCTTGCCTTGATTGCCTATCAAATGTTGCGCCACGCCCAGCATCCACTCGACATTGAGCGTGCTGGTAGGATCGTTCAGCTTTCGGGCGACGGTTTTGCCCCGCTCGCCGGTGTCGAGCGCGCCCTGAAAATCTCCGATCCGGGTCAAATAGATGTGCAATCCGCGCAGCAGCCAAAGCTGCCAATGAAGATCATCGAGCTGCTCGGCAATTTGCAAGCTGCGAGCGAATGCGGACCGCACGGCTTCCGTATTGCCTTGCCTGAACATCACGGAGACGCCGAGCGCGGCCTGCAAGATCATCTCCTGACGGCCGCCGACGGCCGCGCCTGCAAGAGAAGCGAGTGCCTGCTGCGTCCAGTGATAGCACTCGGGCAACAATGAAAGCTCGAGGAAGAATTGTGCTGCGGAGGCTGCCAGATCCACGCCGATGGTGCGATCGCCTTGCACGGAAAAACACCATTCCAGGGCGGCCCGCACATTGGGAAGGTGGTCCGCATAGGGTAGGAAGCCGCCTGCGCTTTGCAGGCCGGTCGATTTGATGGAAATGTCTCTCAGGAAGTCACGAAAGTATTTAGCGTGAGCACGGGCCACCTGATCTGTTTCCCCGCTCTGCGCCAGCTTCTCGGCGACAAAGGCGCGGCTCGTATCGAGCAGGCGATATCTGAGCCGCCGCTCAGTGGGAGACGTTGCGATGAGAGATTTGGAAAGCAGGTTCGAGATCGCCTCGACGACCGCGGGCTCGTCGATTTCTTGATGGGAAGCAACGGCAAGTGCGGCTTCCAGAGTGAATGGCCCGACGAACACCGACAACCTGCGCAATGTGGCGCTTTCGACGGCCGGCAACAGGTCGTAGCTCCAGCCGAGCGCCGCACTGAGGGTCTGATGTCTTGGAATGGCCGTGCGTCGTCCGCGCCACTGCAGGGAAAAGCGGCTGTCGAGGAGTGAAGCAGTGCCGGCGATGCCGTAGGCGTTGACGCGCCCGGCCGCAAGCTCGATCGCCAGCGCGATGCCATCCAGGCGACGGCATATTTCGGCGACCAGCGGCGCTTCTTCTTCGCTGAGTTCGAATTCACCGAGGCTTTCGGTGATGCGTTCGACGAAAAGCTGAGCGGCGGGATAGGCGAGGAGATCCGCGACGCCTATTCCGTCGCGCTGCGGCGGGCAGTCCAGCGGGAAAAGCCGAAACACCCGTTCGCCTTCGGTACGGAAAAATTCGCGGCTGGTTGCGAGGATATGAAGCGCGGGCGCATCGCGTACGATACGTTCGACCAGGGGCGCCAGCGTATCGAGCAGGTGTTCGCAGCTGTCGAGGATAAGAAGGATTTGCCGGCCCCGCAGGGACGTCAGCAATCCCGGTATCGGATCGTCCGAATTGACCGTCAGTCCGAGCGCGGATGCAATGGTGCCAGGAACAAGCCCGGCATCCCTGATCGCTCCGAAATCGACGAAATAAGCTTGTCCGCCAAAAGCCGGGAGTTGGCGATGCGCCACGGCGACCGCGACGGAGGTCTTGCCGATGCCGCCTGGTCCGACGATTGTCACAAAGCGATGCAGCGACAGTTCGTTCGAAATCTTCTCGATTGATTCCGTTCGGCCAATCATCTTCGCCAGCTGAGCGGGAAGGGCGCTGGGAGTGGGCAGATGGCCGGCAGGCTGTGAAGGTTCGGCGCTTGCCAGCGGTGCGGCGAAGCAATAGCCGCGCCCGGGAACATTGATGATGTAACGCGCGCCCTCGCCGCCATCACCAAGCGTCTTGCGCAACACCGTGATGTGGAACCGGAGGCTGCCCTCGTCCACATTGACGCCGGCCCAGACGCGCTTCACCAATTCTCTTTTGTCGACGACTTCTCCGGGACGCTCTGCAAGGAAAATAAGAATATCGAGTGCTCGGCCACCAAGGTGGAGCGGAACGCCGCCCTTTTCCAGGAGTCGCGATTTCGGAAATAGTCGAAACGGCCCGAAGGAAACGGCCGAGCCCTGGTTGTTATCGTCTGGCACGCGCCATCGCCCGGTCGGGAGGGATATCCAGCTCCTGCTTCATCCACCAGAACGCCGCTTGAGTAAACCGCTCGCGGGCAGCGAAATTGCTTGACATCGATCCGTCAGCGCTGGCCTGGAACCGTTGTTTTCTGAAGAAACTCGCCCAACGGGCGTCCTTGGCGAAAGTTCGGAACGATCGGTGGATGCGGCTCGTCTTGCGGACAACCGTGCGGCGTGGCAGTCGGGCACCGCGCGTATAACAGAATCTTGCAACGTCTAACGCGCCAGAATCGCGGGTCTGCTTCAGTATGGCTCCACGCTCAACAGCCATTTTCCATGGAGGACGCGATGCTCGATATCAGGTTACGGCCAGACGACCACATCGTTGAATCGCGCCGGGTTTCCTATCTCGACGATGACACGGGCGACTGGGAGCTTGTGCTTCGCGAGACCCATCACCGGATGAAGAATACCTTGACCCTGCTGGGGGCGTCGGTACGGCGGGATTTCGCGCGAGGGTCTAGCGAAGCTTCTGTGGCGGTCGATCGGTTCGAGCGGCGTCTTGTTGCCTTCGGCAGGCTTTATCAGCTCCTTGCGAATGAGGCCGATCTTGCGACAATCCCCGTCGGGGATTTCTTTGAAGGCCTGTGCGGCGCTTTGGCGGAGGCGATTCTGGAGCCCATCGGCCTCCGCTGCGAGGCGGCCATCGAGAACGGCACACTCCCGGCCGCGCTATGTCATCGGCTGGCGCTGATGGTGACGGAGTTGGTCACAAACGCCGCGAAGCATGCTTTCCCCGACAAGAGAGCAGGATTGATCCGCGTCGAGGTTCTCAATCGCGACGGGTGTTGGCGCTTTACGGTGGCGGACAACGGCATTGGCGCCACGGGGCCGCTTCAAGGCACGGGGAGCCGCATCCTGGAAGGTCTGGCTCGAAGCATCCGGGCGGAGGTCGATGGCGAGGCGGGGCGGGGCGGGACGAGGGTGACGATTGTGATGCCCGACCTCAGTCGAGCACCGATCGGGTAAAACTTCCTTGCAACCGACCATCCGTGCGACGACGCACGAAGTTTCCAGCTTGATACCGATTTCTTGGCTCTATCCATTTTGGTGCTGAAGGAGGCGCACCTTGCGGGTCGCGTTTGCCTGGCATTTGATGTAAAGAACACCGCGCCCACCGACTTGTAATGGGTGATGTTTGGCAAGCCGAAACGGATCAGGCCTCGTTCAAGCCGAAGCGGCCCCGGAGACGTTTTCCTTCGGGCCTTTCCGTGTTGTTCCGAGCGCACGGCTTCTCGAACGTGATGGCGCGGCAATATCGCTCGGCAGTCGCGCGTTCGATCTTCTCTGTCTGTTAATTGGCCGAGCCGGCGAGGTCGTCAGCAAAGGCGAGCTGATGGCGAAGGCATGGCCCGGTTTGACGGTTGACGAGAGCAGTCTGCGCTTTCACATCGCCCAGCTCCGTCGCATCCTGGGTGATGACAAAGCGGGCGAGTCCTATGTGACGAACTTTCCAGGGCGCGGTTATTGTTTCGTCGCACCGGTGGATCGCGTTGAGTCATTGCCGAAGCGAGCGGAGTCCCGCGAACCGGTGTCTGGCAGAGACGCCACCCAAAATTCTGCCAAGCAAAGCCCTGCAAAGCAAAATCTTCCCCCCAAACCTGTCCGCATTATCGGACGGGACGGCGCGATCCGGTCACTCGTCGATCAGCTGGCCGCGCGCCGCTTTGTTACACTTCGAGGCCCCGGGGGGATCGGTAAAACGACGGTTGCCGTCGCGCTGGCGCACGAGCTTGCAACTAACTTCAGGGACGGCGTGCTCTTTCTTGACCTTGGCAGCCTCAAGGACCAGCACCTCGTTGCTGTCGCGGTGGCGTCGGGACTCGGGCTGCTCATTCCGGTCGGAGATCCGACGTCACGGCTGATTGAAGCCCTGCGCGACCGCGAGCTTCTCCTGGTGCTCGATGGCTGTGAGCACGTCGTCGAAGCGGTCGCACGACTGGTCGACGAGATCTACCGGCACGCACCCGCCGTCTCTATCATTGCGACAAGTCGGGAATCGCTGGAGGCCGCAAGCGAATTCGTGGTCGAACTGGTCCCGCTCGACATCCCGCCTGATGACCTGCGGGAACGAGGCCAAATCGAGCAGTACTCTTCCTCCCGGCTGTTCATGGAGTGTGCGGTCGCGGCGGGTTGGGGCGAAACCCTGACCGACGCGGATGCCGAAACGATGGCGCGCATCTGTCGCAAGCTCGATGGCGTGCCATTGGCGATCGAGCTGGTCGCGAGCCGCCTTTCCGTGCATAGCCTGATCGAGATCGACGAACTTATCGAAGGTCGGCTTCGCCTGGCATGGCGGGGACGGCGCACCGCGCCACTGCGACACCAGTCGTTGAGTGCGGCGCTGGACTGGAGCTATGAACTCATTGCGCCCGCTGAGCGCACGTTGCTGGAGCATCTCAGCGTATTTCCCGGCGCGTTCGCGCTGCAGGGGGCTTATGCCGTCGCTGGCGACCTCGATGGAGCGGAAGCAGTCCTGGGCGCTTTGGAGCAATTGGTCGCCAAGTCGCTCGTGACCAGTCGGCCCAGGTCTGCCCAGGCGCAATTTCGTCTTTTGGAGACAACGCGGGCGTACGCGGCGGAAAAGCTCGTGGCATCAGGCACGTCGCGTGCCGCAAATTTGAGGCACGCGAGATACGTGCTTCAGGCATTGGCTCCCCGCAGCTACGAGCCAGGAGGCGAGCGCCCGGGTGGCTGGGTTCACCGCGCCGAACTCTTGCCCGACGCCCGCGCCGCATTGGAGTGGACGTTTTCCGACGCCGGGGATTTTGAGCTTCGGACGCCTCTCGCGGCGGCGTGCGCGCGATTGTTTGTCGAGCTCAACCTGCTCGAGGAATGTCGCGTCTGGGCCGGTCGCGCCCTCGCCGCGGCCGAAGACGCTCGCGCGGACCGGGGGGAACGGTAGAACTGCTCTGGGCGTTCGGACACGCGGCGATGTTCACGGAGCGGAACAGCCAGCAATGCGAGTCGACGCTCCGGCGCGGTCTGGCATTGGCGCAAGAGGTCGGCGACCTGCAAAACCAATTCCGACTCCTCAGCCGACTGCATGCCCTTTATCGCCGGACGGCGGAGCGAAAGCATCTGCTCGAAGTCGCGCTCCTCGCCGATGCAGTTGCGATCAAGATCGGGGATCCGGCCGCAATGGCCCGGGCACACACCTATCTGGGCATCGCCTATCACCTCAATGGCGATCAGCGCCTCGCCCGGAAGCGGCTACACGCCGGGGAGGTCGGGGATTCCGCCATTCCTCTGCTGCCGGTCGATCATTTCGCGTATCCGCGCGGCACGCACATCATGTCCTGCACCAATCTCTGGCTTCTCGGCTTGCCCGACCAGGCCGTCCAGGTCGCCAACGGCCTCATGGACATCGGGTCGAATCCCGACCTTGCGATGTATTGCGCGGGGGTGTGTTTCGCCGCGCGGGTCTATCGCTGGGTCGGAGATATGAACGCGCTGTCCGAGGCAGCCGAGCGGTTGGCCGACCATTCGCGTAAGCACGGGTTCGGACCTTTCTATACGGCCTCCGTCGCACTCAAAGGCGAACTGCAGGTCGCGCTTGGTGCCGTGGATGAAGGCACCGAACTGCTGCGAACGTCGGTGCCTCGCATGATCGCCGATCGGTTGGAGCTCTACGGCGGTGCCGCGACGATCGCACTGGTCGAAGGGCTGGCGGCGCAGGGTCGATCGGCCGAGGCGCTGGCCTCCCTTCAGGCGCGAATTGACGTCGTCACCGCGCAAGGCGATAGTTGGGAAATGCCGGAGCTTTTGCGTGTGCGCGGCGAACTGCGATCACGAAGCGGGGACCATTCGATCGCCGAGCGGGATTTCGTTGCGGCAATGGAGCTGGCCGAGCGGCAATCCGCTCTCTCGTGGTGTCTGCGGATAGCAACCAGCCGCGCGCGACTTGCAAAGGGAGCCAACACCAGGGCCGCGGCCGTCTCCGGGTTGCGCCTCACCTATGCGCGTTTTTCGGAAGGGCTCGATACCGCGGACCTTCGTTCCGCCCGGGATCTCCTCCGCGAGCGGAATTCGGCGGACCTTGATCATGGATGCTGTCATTGACCATGGTCGGCAATGCGGAGGCCGGTGGTTTCGTGATGATGGCGCACGGGCGATACCGCTGATGGGTACTCTGCAAGCCCTTTCGAAAATCGTACTGTTGGCTGTCGTCGCTCTGACGGTCCCACCGCCGGCGCAGGCCGCAGACTATCCGACTCGCCCCGTTACGATCGTGGTCGGATTCTCGGCGGGCGGGCCGATCGACTTGATCGCGAGGATTCTGGCCGAGCATATGCACGAAAGTCTTGGCCAATCCGTCATTATCGAGAACGTCACCGGCGCCGCCGGCAGCCTTGCGGCCGGCCGCGTCGC
The DNA here is from genome assembly GCA_963756215.1 of uncultured Alphaproteobacteria bacterium. Lineage (GTDB taxonomy): Bacteria > Pseudomonadota > Alphaproteobacteria > Rhizobiales > Xanthobacteraceae > Bradyrhizobium. The sequence continues at coordinate 358,951 of CAVWMY010000015.1, forward strand.
GCGAGCGGCGCCCGACGGATACACCATAAACCTGGGATATCTCGGCACCCACGTCCTCAACGCGGCGATCTACAAATTGCCGTATGATCCGGTTGCCGACTTCGAGCCAGTGGCATTGGTGACGACCAATCCACTCCTGCTCGTCGCGAGGAAAACGATCGCGGCTGATAATCTAGCGGAACTGATCGCCTGGCTGAAAGCACAGGCGGAGCCGGCTACTCACGGAGCGGCCGGCGTCGGAACGCCAGCCCATGTTGCCGGAGAATTCTTCCAACAAATGACCGGCACGAAGTTGCAATTCGTTCCCTATCGCGGGACCGCCCAGGCGCTCCAGGATCTCGACGGAGGCAAGATCGATCTGATGTTCGATCAACTCGCGAATGCACTTCCCGAGGTTCGCGCAGGAATGATCAAGGTCTACGCCGTAACCGCCAGGGAACGCTCGACTCTGGCACCCGACATTCCGACCGTCGATGAGGCCGGGCTTCCGGGCCTTTACGTGGCGGTATGGCACGGCCTTTGGGCATCCAAGGGAACGCCGGCAGAGGTTATAAGCAAGCTCAACCGTTCAGTGGTGGACGCCCTTGCGGACGCGACGGTTCGTCGTCGCTTGGCGGAGATGGGACTGGAGATTGCGCCGCAAGCTCTGCAAACTCCCGAAGGTCTTGGCGCCTACCAAAGGCAGGAGATCCAACGATGGTGGCCCATCGTTCGGGCCGCCAACATCAAGGCGGAATAGCCAAAACTTGGAAGCGGTCGCGCCGCGCACCTGTGCCAGCTCAGGTCAGCGTCGACAACAATGCCTTGGCGGCAATCAGATCCACGGAGTCAAAGCCTTCGGTGAATCTCGCGAATACCGGCTGCAGAAACGCCCGGGCTTTCTTGGCGCGACCTCGATCCGCCCACAATCTGGCGAGGCTAATCGCGGTGCGCAATTCCCAGGCGTGCGCGCCCTGCCTGCGACTTAATTCGAGCGATTGCAGCAGACATGCCTCGGCGTCTTCGACGTTGGGCTGGAACATCGAACAAAGCATATCCGCTTTCACGCGCAATAGCTCCGGCAGATAAGCCGCATCGCCGCGATCCTCGATCTGCCGGATCGTCCCGTCAGCCAAGGACAGGGCCTCCGCAAAGGCGTTCGCGGCGGCAAGCCCCTGAATGAGCGAGATCGCGAATTCGGTGGTCAGCAATTCGTATCGCGCCGAGCGCAGCTTTGCGAGTGATGCTTGCAAGTCCGCAATGCCTGCTTTTGGATTGCCCCGCCGGATCGCGAGTTCAGCCTGTCGCGCCCGGCCGACCGCAAGCAGCGGCCCGAGCGAATGTGCCTCGGAGATCGAAATCGACGAATTGACGTGAGCTTCCGCGCCGGCGAGATCGCCATACCAGAGAAAGATCGAGGCGGCCAACACCAACACGACGGCAAGCGAGGTCGGATTGTCCATCCGTTCGGCCTGCGCGATCGTATCGTGGGCGTGCGCAGCGGCTTGGTCCGGCTTACCCTGCATCCACAACGTGCGGGAAAGATGCATCATCGCCCGGAAGTGCCTGTCATATCCGAGATAGATCGTTTGGGCATGTCCTGCCGTCGGCCAGTGCCGCAGCATCGATTCCAGTTCGCTTCGAGCTCCATCATGGTCGCCCATATGATGGAGGGTTCGGCCAAGAATGGAGTGCGCCAGGGTCGTTGCCGCCGCATTCTCGGTGGTCCCGGCGACAGCCCGGCACTGCGTCGCGTACTGCAGGGCCATCTTGAATTCGCCGCTCCGGAAGTGAAACATATGCAGCATGCCCAGCAGACCGGCGTGATTGGGTACATCGCCGCGCTGCTGGGCGATGCCGAGGCTCCTGTTCAAGGCCGTTCTGGCCCTGTCGCTTTGTCCCTGCATGTGTTCGAGCGCAACGCCCAGGCACGCTTGAAGATGCATCTCCTCCGCCCCGCCGCGTTCCGTATCGCCCAGTGCGCGCAGCGCACACTCCGACCAGCGGAGACATTCCGGAAGCAGCGACAAGGTCAGAAATACAGGTACCGCGGCGGCGGCAAGACCGATGCCGATCGCGGCGTTGCCGTCAGGTCCGAAGCACCACTCCAGCGCCGCGCGCGCGTTGTTGAGGCCGGCAAAGTAAGGCGCACGTTCCGTCCCTGACATTACGGTCGACCACACATTGGCCGTCTGCTCCAGCCATTGCCGGTAGTGGCGCGCATGGCGAATAGACAGCGCCGCCGTTTCGCCACCGTCGACCTCAATATCGAGCGCATAGGCGCGGGTGGTGTCGAGCAGGCGGTAGTGTATCGCCGCGCCCAGCGGGCGCGCCGCTACCATCGACTTGGCAACGAGACTGTCGATCGCCGCAAAAACGCCGGCCTCATCCAGGGCCTCATTGGTTACAACGGCCAACGCCGCGTCGAGCTCGAAATTTCCGACAAAGACCGCGAGTCGACGGAGCACGGTTCGTTCCGTTTCCGTAAGCAGGCCGTAGCTCCAGTCCAGCGTTGCCTGCAGGGTCTTTTGTCGGGGCGGCGCGGTGCGCGGTCCCGCCCATAATTGGGTCAGTCGCTGATCGAGGAGAGCGGCTGTTTGACTGAGGCCATAAACTTCGACGCGGCGCGCAGCCAACTCGATTGCAAGCGCCACCCCGTCCAGCTTGCGGCAGATACTGGCCACGATCGCCGCTTCCTCGTCGTTGAGGCTCAGCCGGGCACCGCTTGCGGTCGCGCGCTCGACGAACAGCTGGGTAGCCGGAAACGTTCGCGCGATATCGGCTGTGAGTTCGCCATCGTCCGGGGGGTAGGCAAGCGGATTCAGTCGGTAGACATGTTCACCTTGGACCTGAAGCGTCTCGCGGCTTGTCGCGAGGATATGAACTTGCGGTGCGGCGCCGAAGATCATGGATGCCAATGCGGCAACCGCCTCGACCAGATGTTCACACGTGTCGAAAACCAGCAGAAGCCGCTTGTCTCGGAGATACGCAATCAGGTTCGAGGTGATGTCTTCGCTTTGAACCGACAGGCCCAACATCGACGCCACGCCTGTGGCGACCAGGCGAGGATCGCTCAACATGCTCAGATCGACGTAAAGGACGGCCCCGGCGAAGGTTGCGAGCAGCTGATAAGCAACGGCTATTGCGACTGTCGTTTTGCCGACACCTCCCGATCCCACGATCGTGACAAAGCGGTGCGCGTTAAGCCGGATCGTGAGTTTCTCGAGGTCTTCCTCGCGATCGATCATGACACCCAATCGACCGGGCAGGTTGGCATGGTGAAAGCCTGCCGACGATTCCATGATGGGCTGCAGCGACGTGTTCGTGCGCGAAACCGGCTTAACGAAACAATAGCCGCGCCCGGACGCCGTCGTAATGTATCGCGCGCCGTCCTTCCCATCGCCGAGTGCTTTGCGAAGACTTGCGACGTGGAAGCGGAGACTGCCTTCTTCCACCGCGATGCCGGGCCAGACTTGCGCGATCAGATCCGTCTTGCTGATCACTTCGTTTGGGCGGGACAGCAGCGCCAGCAGAATCTCAAAAGCCCGGGCGCTGAGTTCTACCCGTGAGCCCGCCTTGGTAAGAAGTCGCTCGCTCGCGACCAGATCGAACGGGCCAAACGAAATCGTTTCTTTGTTTTGCGCCGGCGTCATCATCAGCATTCTTCCTAGCGCTTTGAATTGTATGAAACTTTAGGCGGTGTGCGGCGACGGCGCCAGAGCAAAATCAATGACGCATATGCGCGTTTCCTGGGCAGGATAATTTGCCGGGCGAGTCCTCTGCTGAAGTTACCGCATGCGACCTCGCTCAAAGCACGCGCACGACTGTGGCGCGAGCGCCGTTCTTCCCGGCTCGCAACAGCTAACGCCGTCTAACAAGCGATAACGAGCTATTTCCCGACGCATCCGTGATTGTGCATCGACGAAACGCGGTCGGCCGGACACGAACCTGACGGCGATCATCGAATGAAGCGAGGGAGATCCGATATGAAGACGCAAGCACGCGCCGAATGCATCGACCAGGACCGTCGCCAGTTCCTTAGTACCGCTGCCATCGGAATTGCCGTTGTAGGGGTTGCCAACCTGCTCACCCTGCGTCCGGTCCAGGCGCAGCTAAGCGGCGCCATTCGCCCGTTCCGCATCAACGTTCCCGAACAAGACCTCACCGACCTTCGCCAGCGCCTGCTGGCAACGCGCTTGCCCGATCGCGAAACCGTCTCGGACCAGTCCCAGGGCGTGCAACTGGCGACGATCCAGCAGCTCGTACACTACTGGAAGACGGACTACGACTGGCGGAAGGTCGAGGCGCGCTTGAACGCGTTGCCGCAATACGTCACCGAGATCGACGGGGTCGACATTCATTTCATTCACGTGCGGTCCAAGCAGGAAAACGCGTTGCCGCTGATCGTGACGCATGGGTGGCCGGGGTCGGTTATCGAACAGATGAAGATCATCGATCCGCTCACCAATCCGACCGCCCACGGCGGCAGCGAGACGGACGCATTTCACCTGGTGATACCGTCGATGCCCGGATACGGCTTTTCAAGCCGGCCAACCACGACCGGCTGGGATCCGCTCCGTATCGCACGTGCCTGGATCGTGCTGATGCAGCGTCTCGGATACACGCGGTTCGTCGCGCAAGGCGGCGACTGGGGCAACGCGGTCACCGAGCAGATGGCGTTGCTCGCCCCTTCGGAATTGCTCGGCATTCATACCAATATGCCGGCAACCGTTCCGCCAGATATTGCGAAGGCGCTGCAGCCAGGCGGCGTATCGCCATCCGGTCTTTCGGCCGAGGAATATCACGCTTACGAGCAGCTCGACTACTTCTACAAGCACGGGTTGGGCTATGCCATCGAAATGGCGAACCGCCCGCAGACGCTGTACGGAGTCGTCGATTCCCCCGCCGGCCTCGCCGGGTGGATTCTCGATCATGATGCGCGCAGCCAGGAACTGATCGCACGTGTTTTTGATGGCCAGCCGGGCGGCCTTACTCGCGATGACATCCTCGACAACATCACGCTCTATTGGCTGACGAATACGGCGGTGTCTTCGGCTCGTCTCTATTGGGAAAACAAGCTGAACTTCTTCGAGCCCAAACACGTCTCGATCCCCGTTGCCGTGAGCGTATTCCCGGACGAGATCTATGCAGCGCCGCGAAGCTGGACAGAACGAGCCTATCCAAAACTGATCTACTACAACAAGCTCGACAAGGGCGGCCACTTCGCCGCCTGGGAACAACCAATGCTGTTCAGCGCGGAGATACGCGCCGCGTTCCGCCCGCTGCGCCAGTCGATTTGATACGAACCGGCGTCGGCCGATTTGGCATGTCAGTTATTCCAGAGATGAAGGAGCACATCATGAACCGTCCCGAAAAATTATTCGCGAGCGAACAAATACGGCTTGAACGACACCTGCCGTCATTTTGGCGCGTCACATTCGAGATTCCGCCGGTCAATATTTTCGGCCCGAGGGAGTTGCCCTTGCTGAACGATATCGTCACGGCGATCGAGCAAGACGAGCGAGTAAAGGTGGTCGTATTTGACAGCGCCGTCGACGGCTTCTTTCTCACCCACTATGACTTCCTGTCGCCGCTCGAGGAGTCCGCGAAGGTTCCGCCGGGATCGACGGGCCTGCAGGCTTTACCGGACATGCTGGTGCGCCTGAGCCGGGCGCCCGTTGTGTCGATTGCCTCGATCAGGGGGCGCGCGACGGGAGTCGGAAGCGAACTTGCGCTGGCGAGCGACATGCGGTTCGCAAGCCGCGAGAAGGCTATCCTGTCCCAATGGGAAGTAGGCGCGGGCCTCGTGCCGGGCGGTGGACCGATGGCCCGGCTGCCGCGCCTGATGGGCAGGGGACGCGCGCTGGAGGTGTTGTTGGGCGCCGATGACATCGATGGCGATCTCGCGGAGCGCTACGGCTACGTCAATCGCTCTTTTCCGGATTCCGAACTCGACGGTTTCGTCAATGCGCTCGCCATGCGCATTGCATCGTTCGACAAACAGGCAATCGCCGATACCAAACGGCTTGTCGATGTTGCGAGCTTGCCGCCGGACGCAGAAATCTTGCCGGAGTGGGACGCGTTCCTCGCGTCGCTTGGGCGTCCTGCGAGCCGGAAGCGGATCAAGACGCTGATGGACCGCGGCTTCCATCGCGCCGGTGACGTCGAGGACCGGCTTGGTTTCCACGTCGGCCAGATCGGCGACTAGGCACACGCGCTGCGCAGCTTCGCTAGCGATTGAGGCGAAACGTCCGTGCCGTTGGCCCGTTCGTGCGGACGCGTCCGCATCAAATGCAACATCCAACATTGGAGCAATTAAATGATCCGCAAAGCAAGAGCCGTCTGGCGTGGCACGGGGCGGGCCGGCGATGGCAAACTTTCCAGTGATTCCGGCGTGCTCGACCAGATGCCGTATTCCTTCAGGACTCGTTTCGAGAACGAGAAAGGCACCAACCCGGAAGAGTTGATCGCAGCCGCACATGCCGGATGCTTTACGATGTCGTTGGCGTTTGTACTCCAAGGCGCCGGCCTGACGCCGACCGAACTGAACACCGAGGCCGCGGTCACGCTCGAGCCGGACGGGCAGGGGTTCCGTATCAGCCGGTCGGCGCTGACATTGCGCGCGCGGGTGCCGAACCTCGACGAGAACGCATTCGCCGCTTTCGCCGATGAGGCGGAGAAGGGTTGCCCGGTATCCAAGGTTCTCAATGCCGCGATCACGCTTGACGCCAAGCTGATCCCATGACCGCTGGGTAGGGCGCGCAGGGCGCTCCCGGAACATAAAAAGAACGAGGGTTGAGTCCGCGCACGGCAAAAAAATGGTGCTGCCAGACAGGATTGAACTGTCGACCTCTCCATTACCAATGGAGTGCTCTACCACTGAGCTACGGCAGCATGACCCGGATAGGGAATCGGCCGGCAGGGCCCCCTACAAGGCGGTCGATCCTTGCCACATGGTCCCCGTTCGCGCAAGCGCGGGGCGCGCCGCAAAAGCACTAAAAACGAGGTCCGATCAGTGCCCCGCTGCCGCGGCTTCCTTCAATCGGGCCAATTGCGGGCCGATCCGGTTCCCCATTTCTTCCCCCAGCGCTTGCAGCGCCTTGATGGGGCGAACCATGACCTCGAATTCGACCATTTCTCCGGCATCGTTGAACTTGATAAGATCGACGCCCTTGAGCTGCCATTTTCCGATATCGGCGCCGAATTCCAGTGCGACATCATGGGGCCCGGCGACGAATGTCCGGTGATAGCGAAAATTCTCGAAAATCCGCACCACCGTGGTCAGCACCAGTATGGTCGCGGTGCGGCCCGGAATCGGCGATTGCACGAAGGGCGAGCGAAACACAATGTGTTCCGACAGCAGTGGCGAAAGCCGATCGGTTTCGCCGGAGGCGACGAAGGCGTGCCAGCCATCGAGCGTCCGCTGCGGCAACGCCGCCAGTGCAAGTATTTCGGCCATCGGTCTATACCTCCGGATGGTAGCGTTGCATTTTCGAACGGACTGACGATGAAGGATGACAGCGGCGAACGCGAGCGACAAATCGGCACGCTGGCGAAAAAATCAGCAAAAGATTTGAAGCAGGACCGGTTGAAGCTGGCGTTGCGCGAAAATCTCAGGCGGCGGAAATCGCAGGCGCGGGGACGAGGCGATCCGGCACCGGCACCTTCCAATGGCGATGGTGCCTTGCCATATGACGATGACGCAGAGAAGCCGCGGGGTTAGCCGCGAGCTAAGACGGAGACAAGTTTGGAAACTACAGGCAACATAGCCCCGGCGCACGCCCCGGCGGTATCATCCTTCCCGCGTCATGAGCAGACTTTCCCTGCACTCACGCCGCAGGAGATCGCGCGGATACGCCGGTTCGGCGAGATCAAGCTTTTCAAGGATGGCGAGGCGCTGTTCGAGGCCGGAAAACCGGGGCCGGGGATGTACGTCGTCCTGGCCGGCCATGTCGCGATTACCCAGCGCGACGGGTTCGGCAATGTCATACCGGTGATCGATCAGGGGCCGGGACAGTTCCTCGCCGAGATCGGTCAATTGTCCGGTCGCATCTCGCTGGTCGATGGCCACGCCGAGGGTGACGTCGAAACATTATTGGTTCCGCCGGAGCGCTTGCGCGCGCTGTTGATCGCCGAGGCCGATCTGGGGGAGCGCATCATGCGCGCGCTCATCCTGCGCCGCGTCAACCTGATCCAGGGGGGTATCGGTGGCCCGGTGCTGATCGGGCCTTCGAATTCGGGCGGCGTCATCCGCCTGCAGGGCTTCCTCACGCGCAACGGTTATCCGCATCATCTGCTCGATCCGGACAAGGATCACGACGCAGCCGAGCTGATCGCACGTTTTTCGCCTTCGCCGACGGACTGGCCGCTGGTCCTCATTCCCGATGGCAGCGTATTGCGCAATCCCAGCATGTCGGATCTGGCGCGCGCGATGGGCATGATACGTGCGATCGCCAAGGACAAGGTGTACGACGTCGCTGTGGTCGGCAGCGGCCCTGCCGGGTTGTCGACGGCGGTTTATGCCGCATCCGAGGGGCTTGCGGTTGCGGTGTGCGACACGCGGGCATTCGGCGGACAGGCCGGGGCCAGCGCGCGCATTGAAAATTACCTCGGCTTTCCGACCGGAATCTCCGGGCTGGCTCTGACCGCGCGCGCCTACAACCAGGCGCAAAAATTCGGTGCCGACATCATGATTCCGATGGCGGTGACGGCGCTCGATTGCGCGTCCAGGGACGGCGTCTTCGACTTGAAACTCGACGGCGGCGACGTGCTGCGTGCGCGATCCGTCGTGGTGGCGAGCGGTGCGCGCTACCGTCGCCCCGAGATCGAAAAGCTTGCCGATTTCGAAGGTCGCGGCGTCTGGTACTGGGCGTCGCCGATCGAGGCGCGCTTGTGTTCCGCGCAGGACATCGTGCTTGTCGGCGGCGGCAATTCCGCCGGTCAGGCGGCGGTGTTTCTGTCCGGGCACGCCCGCAAGATTCATATGATGATCCGCGGCGGCGGACTGGGTGCCAGCATGTCGCGCTATTTGATCGAGCGCATTGAAGCCGCCTCCAACATCGAACTGGTGTTCAACACCGAGGTGATCGGGGTGGATGGAGCGCAGGACCTGTCGCTTGAACGCGTGCATTGCCGTAGCCGGTTGTCCGGTGAAACCAGCACCGTCGACACCCGCAATTTATTCCTGTTCGTCGGCGCCGATCCCGCCACCGGATGGCTTGAAGGTTGCGGCGTCATGGTCGATCGCGGAGGTTTTGTCATCACGGGCGCCAATTGCCAAAAGGCCTCAGGGCAATTGGCGTCGGCCCTGGAGACCTCGGTGCCCGGCGTGTTCGCGGTCGGCGACGTGCGTTCGGGTTCGGTCAAGCGGGTCGGCGGCGCCATCGGCGAGGGCGCTCAGGTGGTGGCGGCGTTGCATGGTTTCCTCGGCGACACGGCCAAACCGGCGCTGTAAATAACGACGCTGGCGCTGTAAATAAATCACCGATGGCAAAACCTTGCAACCATCGGCGGTTTCTCCCAGTACCCGCGTCGCGCAATGCCGCTCGCCATCGACGATAATCCCAAAGATCCTGCGCGAGGCCGATGCCGCGGCATTTAAGCCGGCATTGGCGATTGTTTCATCGGTAGGACGAAGTCGAGCGCTTACGCCCTGCTGTCTCGTTAGTGATTTGATCGGTGCCGCCGGCAAAACTATTCTCCGCATGTCGGTAAGCGGTGCTCCTGCTCGCCCTCGCGTAGCGCCAGAGGGCGCGAGGAATACGACCGAAACTTGCAGAAAACGTTGGTCCAAGTCCCGACGGCGACTTCGGTCGTCGCCTGGTATCTTGCGACGCGTGTAGAAGAAGGTAGGTCGACGTGAACTCGCGATATCTAAAATTTGCGCCGCAGCTCGAGGTGATCACGAAGGATGAGGCTTCGCTAAGTAACGATATCCTCGAGGCGATGGCCGCGCTCAGTCAGAAGGTCTTGGACCTGCGACGACACGCCTCCCGGGGCGCCTTTGCCAGGAGTAACGGTTTCCTGAAAGGAGAGCTCAGCATCTCCGGAGATTTGCCCGAACATCTGCGGCAGGGTGTTTTTGCACGCGCGGCGACTTATCCGGTTGTCGTCCGCCTGTCCTCGGCCTCCAGCGATGTCGTCAGCGATTCGATTCCCCAGGTTCGGGGCATGGCCATCAAGGTACTTAATGTCGATGGCGCGCGGCTGCTGCCGGATGACAGGGGACACAACCAGGATTTCCTGCTCGCCAACGTCCCGGTATTCGCGCCGGGAACGCTGGCGCTCTACAAGGCGTCCCTCAGTGCGAACAAGGTCATTGGCGGCCTGCCGGGGTTCGTCCAGCTTGGCCTCGCGGCAACGGCGCACGGCATTGAGAAGGCAGAAGCGGTCGCCGGGGCCGAACCCTCGGCCGTTCTGCGCACGCTCGCGAGTGATAACGCCAATCCGCTTGGCGAGACCTATCATTCCATGGCTGCCATGCGCTTCGGCGACTACGTCGCCAAGATCAGCGCCACGCCGCTCTCGGCCAATGTGAAGGCGCTGACGGGCAAAATACCCAATGAGGTCGGCGACGCGACCATGCGCGATCTTGTCGTCGCGCATTTCCGGCGCGAAGGAGCGGAATATCAACTGCGCGCGCAGCTCTGCGTCGATCTGGACCGTATGCCGATCGAGGACGCGACTGTGCTCTGGCCCGAGGAGATTTCGCCGCAGCAGGCGATCGCGACGTTGCGCATTCCGCCGCAGGAGCCATATTCGCCTGCGCGCCGCGTCTTTGGCGACGACGTTCTATCCTTCACGGCGTGGAACGGGATCGAAGCGCACCGCCCGCTTGGCGCCATCATGCGCATCAGAAGGTCGGTCTACGAGCAATCGAGCCGCTTTCGCCACGAGATGAACGTGCAGCCGCGCGTCGAGCCCTCAACGCTCAGCGAAATCCCGGACTAAGACAGGATCGATGCATTTCGCCGGTTGAAGGGCAACTGTTTCCATGCCAAGCGGGCGCGGTCGGCAACAGCGCGAGGCGGTGGCGCTGAACGGTTTTCCCGACGACACTTCCAAGCCGGCGCTTTATCGAACTGGAGTATAAAAGATGGCAAAACGTTGCACCCATCTCAGCGGCATCCGTGACGTCACGCCGAGTGCGCTCGGTTGCGAAGAATGTCTGAAGCTCGGTAGCCAGTGGCTGCACTTGCGGATTTGCCGCACCTGCGGCCATGTCGGCTGCTGCGATGATTCTCCCCACAGGCATGCCACCGGGCATTTCCACGCCACCGGGCATCCGATCATCGAGGGCTACGACCCGCCCGAAGGGTGGGGCTGGTGCTATGTCGACCAGGTCCCGTTTGATCTGTCGGACCGCAAGACCCCGCATAACGGCCCAATCCCACGCTATTATTGAAGGGGTCGGGTCAAAGGCGGATTCAACGGCAAATCGGATCGCCTGATGCCGGCGGCACCCGGTTTGTGACGGCTTTTGAAAAAAACGGGCACGCTCCCCCTCACAATCGATGGGAACGCGTGGCTTTTTTCCATGAGGGGTCGTAGCTTTCCCGCTGTTCTAACGGGGGAGCGCATCATGATCCTAGGTATGAGTTTGGCTACTTTTACGATGGTCCATGTGATCATCAGTTTGATCGGCATCGTGTCCGGCATCATCGTCATGTTCGGTCTTCTTGGCTCCGACCGGAAGCCGGGTATGACGGCGTTATTCCTGCTGTCGACGATTCTGACCAGCGCGACCGGTTTCCTTTTTCCGTTCACCCAATTGCTGCCGTCGCATATCCTCGGTATTCTTTCGCTGGTGCTGCTGGCGATCGCGTGCGTTGCGCTTTACGGCATGAAGCTTTCCGGCGCGTGGCGCTGGATTTACGTCGTGACCGCGATGGCTTCGTTGTACCTGAACGTCTTCGTGCTGGTGATCCAAAGCTTCCTTAAGATACCGGCGTTGACGGCGCTGGCACCCGGTAATCCGCCTTCAGGGCCGGCATTCGCCGTGTTGCAAGGCATCGTGCTGCTGTTCTTCGTCGTCGTGATCATCGGTGCGGTGAGGCGATTCCGTCCGGCGCCGGTATTCGCCTGATCGACATAATTTCGCGCCAGATTGTGGTCCGGCCGCAGGAAGCGTGTCCCGATGAGGGACAGATGCTGCGTTAGCCGATGCAAAGGAGCATTCGTCATGCCAACGGTTACAACGAAAGACGGCGTGGAGATCTTTTACAAAGACTGGGGCAAGGGACAGCCTATCGTGTTCAGCCATGGCTGGCCGCTGTCGGCCGATGACTGGGATACGCAGATGCTGTTCTTCCTCAATCACGGCTATCGCGTCATCGCCCATGACCGCCGCGGGCATGGCCGGTCCACGCAGGTCGGCGACGGCCACGACATGGATCACTATGCCGACGACCTGGCGGCGGTGACGGAGCATCTCGATCTGAAGAATGCAATCCATGTCGGCCACTCCACCGGCGGCGGCGAGGTAGCGCACTATCTGGCACGGCACGGTGAGAGCCGGGTTGCGAAGGCGGCGTTGATCAGCGCGGTCCCGCCTCTCATGGTGAAGACATCGGCCAATCCAAACGGCCTTCCCAAGGACGTGTTCGACGATTTTCAGAAGCAGCTCGCGGCCAATCGTTCGAAATTCTATCGCGACGTCGCGGAAGGGCCGTTCTACGGCTACAATCGCTCGGGCAAACCCTCGGAAGCCGTCATCGCGAACTGGTGGCGGCAGGGCATGATGGGTGGCGCCAAAGCGCACTATGATGGGATCGTCGCCTTCTCACAGACCGATTTCACGGAAGATCTCAAAAAAATCAACGTGCGGGTGCTGGTGATGCATAGCGAGGACGATCAAATCGTTCCGTATGTCGCTGCCGGACCCTTGTCGGCCAAGCTCTTGAAGAACGGGACGCTGAAGACTTACAAGGGGTTTCCGCACGGCATGCCCACCACTGAAGCGGAAACGATCAACGCCGACTTGCTGGCGTTCATCAAGGCATGAAAGTCATCCTGTTCGGTGCCACGGGGATGGTCGGGCAGGGCGTATTGCGCGAATGCCTGCTCGATCCCGGCGTCGAAAGCGTGCTCGCGGTCGGGCGTAGCCCGACCGGTCAGCGGAATGCAAAGCTGCGCGAGATCCTGCACGATAACTTCTTCGACTTTTCGGCGATCGAATCCGGGCTCGCGGGGTTCGACGCCTGCTTCTTCTGTCTCGGGGTCAGCTCGGTCGGCATGAGCGAGCAGAGCTACCGGCATCTGACCTACGACCTGACGCTGGCCGCGGCGACGACGCTGTCGAAGCTCAGTCCAGGAATGGTGTTCATCTATGTCACCGGGCAAGGTACCGACAGCACCGAGCAGGGCCGGCTGATGTGGGCTCGGGTCAAGGGCAAGACCGAAAACGACCTGCGCAAGTTGCCGTTCAAGGCGGCGTATATGTTTCGGCCGGCGGCCATCCAGCCGCTGCACGGCATCCGTTCGAAGACCACCTGGTACCAGGCTGTTTACGTCCTGGGGGCGCCTGTGCTGACGTTGCTGCATCGCTTGGCGCCGAAATATGTAACCACCACCGAACAGCTCGGCCGTGCCATGATCAAGGTGGCACGTAGCGGATATCCCCGCGCGGTGCTTGAAAGCGAAGATATCAACCGCCTCTAGGTAACCTTGTGCTTCCGGAGCGATAGGGCGGCATCTCGCTTTGATGTGCATCCGCACATAAGCGCGTCCCGAGTTTAGGATTTGGGCCTGTCGATCGGCTCTGGACGATGGTGATTCGCCTCGGTCATCCCCACGAAATCGCCGCAAATTTCATACCTTTGCCATATGGGCGTCGTCTGCCCTATACTTTGTCGTTAGCAAAAGCAGGGATCGGTATGGATCGCATTCGCATCGTTGGCGGCAACAAGCTCAACGGCACCATTCCGATTTCAGGCGCAAAGAATGCGGCATTGCCGCTGATGATCGCGGGCCTGCTGTCCGAGGAAACACTGATTCTGGATAACGTGCCGCGGCTCGCCGACGTCGCGCAACTGCAGCGTATTCTCGGCAATCACGGCGTCGACATCATGTCGGCGGGAAAACGGCCCGGCGATCGCGAATACCAGGGCCAGACCTTGCACATTTCGGCGGCCGATATCATCGACACAACGGCGCCTTACGAGTTGGTCTCGCGGATGCGGGCGAGCTTCTGGGTGATCGCGCCGCTGGTGGCGCGGATGCATACGGCCAGGGTGTCGCTGCCCGGCGGCTGCGCCATCGGCACCCGGCCGGTCGATTTGCTGATCATGGCGCTGGAAAGGCTCGGCGCGGATATAACCATCGATGGCGGCTACGTGATCGCAAAGGCGCCGGGCGGATTGAAGGGCGCCGAGATCGAATTTCCCAAGGTCACGGTCAGCGGCACTCATGTCGCGTTGATGGCAGCGACCCTGGCGAGGGGTACCACCGTCATCAGCAACGCGGCCTGCGAGCCTGAGATTCTCGATGTCGCGGACTGCCTGAACAAGATGGGTGCCCGCGTCTCCGGCGCAGGAACGTCTCGCATCGTGGTCGAAGGCGTCTCCAGGCTGCACGGCGCGCGACACACCGTGCTGCCCGATCGAATCGAAACCGGCACCTATGCCATGGCAGTGGCGATGACCGGCGGCGAGGTGCAGCTCGCCGGCGCGCGGCCGGAACTGTTGCAGTCGGCGCTCGACGTGCTGACCTCGGCCGGCGCCGACATCACGGTCAATAATGAAGGCATCCGCGTCGCCCGCAATGGCGGCGGCATCGGGCCGGTGAACGTCTCGACCGCGCCGTTTCCGGGCTTTCCCACCGATCTGCAGGCGCAATTGATGGCGCTGATGGCCTGCGCCAAAGGTTCGTCGCAGATTACCGAGACGATCTTCGAGAACCGTTTCATGCACGTGCAGGAACTGGCGCGGTTCGGCGCACGAATCAGCCTCGACGGCGAGACCGCCACCATCGACGGCATCGCCAAGCTGCGTGGCGCTCCGGTCATGGCGACGGACCTGCGCGCATCGGTGTCGCTGGTAATTGCGGCGCTGGCCGCCGAGGGCGAAACCATGGTCAACCGCGTCTATCACCTCGACCGGGGATTCGAACGGCTCGAGGAAAAACTGTCGGCGTGCGGTGCGTCGATCCAGCAAATCAGCGATTGAACATCTGGGTGCCCCGGTGACGGCTCAGCTCAAATTGATTGCGCTCGACGCCGACGATCTGGTCGTCATTTCCGCGCATGTCCAGGACTCCCGCGTACAGGCGGCCGACATCATCTGGCGGCAGGGTGAAAAGCGGCTGGTGGTAGGCATGAACCGGCTCGATTGGGAGCAGACGCTGGAAGGCGAAACCAGTCCGCGCCGCCTGATTTCGGCGTTGCGTTTCGACCGCGTGTTGTCGTGCAAGTCCCGCAATATCGATCTGGGAACGCCTGAAGCTGTGCTGGAACTGCTGGGAATCGAATTTCACGCCGGCGAGGCGCCCGGTGGTAGCGTGGTGCTATTGTTCAACCAGGGCGGGGCGCTCCGGCTCGACGTCGAATGCCTCGAATGCGAGCTGGCCGACCTGGGCCCCGATGACCTCGGGATCGCCGGGCGGGGTGAAGACGCCGACCCGTTGGCGCCGGATGTCTGAGCAACGGCGGATGGGTTGGCCGGTTTGCCTTTCTGCGCCGCCAGCGGCTTGGATACCTGGCATCCCCGGGCTGAAGGGTTGACGGCGATGGGGCGCCGCGCCATTGAGGCGGGGGCTGTTGATGAGATGTGCCGCCGCCCCGGAAAACCACCATGCCTGTCCGCCTAGACCGAAGCAGCGCCGATTTCGCCGAGCGATTCGGCAAATTTCTCGCGGCCAAACGCGAGGTTTCCGCTGACATCGAGGGCGCCACCCGCGCGATCGTCGATGACGTGGCGGCGCGTGGCGATCCGGCGCTGATCGAGGCGACGCGCAGGTTCGACCGCCTCGATCTCGACGCGGGCCGTCTGCGCGTAACGGCCGAGGAAATCGCTGCAGCCGTGAAGGCTTGCGATGCCGCGACGCTGGATGCGCTGCGATTTGCCCGCGACCGCATCGAGAGTTTCCATCGCCAGCAACTGCCGAGCGATCATCGCTTTGTGGACGCGCAGGGCGTCGAGCTCGGCTGGCGCTGGAGCGCGATCGACGCCGTCGGTCTTTATGTTCCCGGTGGCACCGCGGCCTATCCGTCCTCGGTGCTGATGAACGCGGTACCGGCCAAGGTGGCCGGCGTTCCGCGCATGGTGATGGTGGTGCCGTCGCCCGACGGCAAGCTCAATCCGCTGGTGCTGGCGGCGGCGCATCTCGGCGGCGTGTCGGAAATCTACCGTGTCGGCGGCGCCCAGGCGGTAGCCGCGCTGGCTTACGGCACCGCGACAATCGCGCCGGTGGCCAAGATCGTCGGTCCCGGCAATGCCTATGTCGCCGCCGCCAAGCGGCTGGTGTTCGGCAAGGTCGGCATCGACATGATCGCGGGACCTTCGGAGGTGCTGGTGATTGCCGACCGCACCGGCAACTCCGGCTGGATCGCGGCCGATCTGCTGGCACAGGCCGAGCACGACATCAACGCGCAATCGATCCTGATCACCGACGATGCCGCGCTGGCCGACGAGGTCGCGCGCGCGGTGGAATCCCAGTTGAAAACGCTGCCGCGGGCAGCGATTGCGCGGGCCTCGTGGAATGAGTTCGGCGCGATCATCAAGGTCGAGAAGCTCGAACACGCGGTGGCGCTGGCCAACGATATCGCCGCCGAGCATCTGGAGATCATGACCGCGGACCCGGAGGCGCTGGCCGCGAAAATCCGCAATGCCGGCGCGATCTTCCTCGGGCCGCACACCCCGGAGGCGATCGGCGATTATGTCGGCGGCTCCAATCACGTGCTGCCGACGGCGCGCTCGGCGCGGTTTTCCTCCGGTCTCGGCGTGCTCGACTTCATGAAGCGGACCTCGATCCTCAAATGTGGTCCGGATCAGTTGCGGGCGCTGGGGCCGGCGGCGATGACGCTCGGCAAGGCCGAAGGGCTCGAAGCCCACGCCCGTTCGGTCGGGCTGCGCCTCAATTTGCCATGACGGGGGCGCCGCCGATGGACGATTCGCACAATCGTATCGTCGCGGTGACGCTTGATGAGGAATCGATCGGGCGTTCCGGACCGGACATCGAGCACGAGCGCGCGATCGCGATCTACGACCTGGTCGAAAAGAACCTGTTCGCGCCCCACGGGGCCGACAACGGGCCTTTCACGCTGCATCTCGGTATCACCGGCAATCGGCTGGTGTTCGATATCCGCCACGAAGACGGCACGCCGGTGGTGGCGCATCTGTTGTCGCTGACCCCGTTCCGGCGGATAGTGAAAGACTATTTCATGATTTGCGACAGCTATTACCAGGCGATTCGTACCGCGACGCCGGACCGGATCGAAGCCATCGACATGGGACGCCGCGGCATTCACGACGAGGGCTCACGCACGCTGCAGGAACGGTTGAAAGGCAAGGTACGGGTCGATTTCGAAACCGCCCGCCGCTTGTTCACGCTGATCAGCGTCCTGCACTGGAAGGGCCAGGACGCATGACCCCGCACATGGCGCGACATCTGTCCGAGAAGGTCGTGCCCCACACCAGAGAAGTCTAGGCGCATGGTGACGTTAGCGCCTGCGCGTGCCCCGCAAGCCGTGTTGTTTGCGTGCGGCCTGAACAGCGTACGCTCGCCGATGGCCGAAAGCCTGTTGCAGCGGATGTTTCCACAGGCGCTTTACGTCAAGTCCGCCGGCGTCAAGAAAGGCGAGCTTGATCCGTTTGCGGTCGCCGTGATGGCGGAACTGGGCCAGGATATCTCGGCGCACAAACCTACCACGTTCGAGGAATTGGAAGACTGGGAAGGACTTAACTTCGACCTCATCATCACACTGTCACCCGAAGCACATCATAAGGCGCTGGATCTGACGCGCACCGTGGCGGCCGATGTGGAATATTGGCCGACCCACGATCCGACCGGCACCGAGGGCAACCGTGAGCAGAAGCTGCAAGCCTACCGCGAAGTCTGCGATGGACTGGTGCGGCGTATCCGCAAGCGTTTTTCGAAGGTCGGGGCGGCAAGCGGATGACGAGGCGTCGATCTTCGAGGGTGATCCGGAAATGTCGTTCGTATGGGTGCCGGACCCGATCGGTCCGATAAAGAAGCCCCCGCGCCATCGCCGCCGGCTTTTGTTGGGACGGCAAGGGCGTGTTCCATGGTTGTCTCGGGCAGGGCCTTCCGTTAGGTTCCGCGCGCGTTCATTCTCCTGGTCTCCCGCCGATACATCCGCATGCTAGGCCGCCCCAAATTCGTTCTCGCTTCCGGTTCGCCGCGCCGGCTCAGCCTGCTGAACCAGGCCGGCATCGAGCCCGATGCGCTACGTCCCGCCGATGTCGACGAGACCCCGCGGCGGGGCGAGTTGCCGCGCGCCTGCGCCAACCGGCTCGCCCGCGCCAAGGCGGACGTCGCGCTGAAATCCGTGCAACTCGACGACGAGTTGCGCGGCGCCTTTATTCTGGCCGCCGACACCGTAGTAGCGGTCGGCCGCCGCATCCTGCCGAAGGCCAATCTGGTCGACGAAGCTTCGCAATGCCTGCGGCTGTTATCCGGCCGCAACCATCGTGTCTATACCGCTATCTGCCTGGTGACGCCGAAGGAGACCTTTCGCCAGCGCCTGATCGAAATCACGCGTCCGGTTCAAGCGGCTGAGCGAGGACGACATCCAGGCTTATATCGGTTCCGGCGAATGGCGCGGCAAGGCGGGCGGCTATGCCGTGCAGGGCATTGCCGGCACCTTCGTAGTCAAGATGGTCGGCTCCTACACCAACATCGTCGGCTTGCCGCTTTATGAGTCGGTGTCCTTGCTCGGCGGCGAGGGTTTTCCGATTCGCTTCGGCTGGTTGAATGCCAGCTAAGCCACCACGCGGGGCCGGGGCGGCGAAGCCGGCTGCCGCCAAATCGCCCTCAAGCAAGCCGTCTTCACCCAAGCGTTGCCCGATTTGCAGGAAGCCCGCGACCGAAGCCTCGCGCCCGTTTTGTTCCGAGGGCTGCCGGAATATCGACCTGAATCGCTGGCTGTCTGATTCCTACGTCATTCCGGCGGCCAGGGACGACGACGACGCCGGATGAACCGGTTTCCGTGCAATTCGAGGCTTCAAGGGGTGGGTGGACAGGGCAGTCCGGCCTGACTATAAACCGGCGCTCCCGACCCTGTTCGCGGGTTGGAAGTGCCCAGGTAGCTCAGTTGGTAGAGCATGCGACTGAAAATCGCAGTGTCGGTGGTTCGATCCCGCCCCTGGGCACCACGCTGCTTTTAAGCGGTTGTTTTGAAAGCAAATAAGCAAAATCAAGGAGTTGACGCTGCCCGCCTGGTACAAAAGGCTGGTACAATGCCCCTTGCAATGTCACGTCCCTGGAAGCATCCGAAAAGCGGTGTCTATTGGCTGCGAAAAGGGGTGCCGGAGGACCTTCGCAAGCTCGTCGGCAAGCGCGAGGAGAAGCGAAGTCTTCAGACCCGCGACCCCGTGGAAGCCAAGCGACGGCATGCCGAGGCGCTCGCTGAAATTGAGGGCCGGTGGGCCAATTTGCGCGCGGGTCCCAAGGCGCTCACCGAGCGTGAGGCGCATCAACTGGCGGTGGCGGTGCATGATCGATGGCTGCAGCAGCACTTGGAAAATCCGAGCCGGCAGACCGCCTGGAACATGGACCTCGCCGATCGGGTATTTGCGCCGCCTCGGAGGTTGAAGTCGTACGATATTTCGGATCCCAACTTCGACGTCTCGATGGACGGAGACAGTCGTCAGATTTCTCGAATGGAGAAATGGTGTTTCGAGATTGCCGACGAATGCATAACGGCACATGGGTTGCTGGTTAATGAGACCAGTCGACGCGTTCTTGCTGGTGCCATTGCCGCCGCATTGCAGCGTGCAAGCCTGACACTTGCAAGCTTGGCGAAAGGGTACAACTCCTCTGTGAACTTCTTCGCCGTCGCGAGTCCGGCATTGCAGTCATCTTCTGGATCGCGGCAGCCGGTTGCATTCAAACAACTGATAGATGGCTGGGCTGCAGAACGGCGGCCAGTCGCCAAGACGCAATACGAATGGGCGCGGGTGGTCCGCCAACTGGAAGCTTATCTCGGCCACAGCGACGCGCAGCGTCTGACGGCCGAGAATTTGATCGACTGGAAGCGTTCGATGGTCGAAGCAGGCTTACGGCCGAAAACAATACAAGACGCGAAATTGGCGCCATTGAGAGCAATTTTTCAGTGGGGCGTTCAAAACAAGTTAATTCCATCAAACCCAGCTGACGGCATCTCGCTCGACGTCAGGAGCAAACAAGGCGAAAAGAAGCGAAGCTTCACGGACGCAGAGGCAAAACTGATCCTCCGAGCCGCGCTAGCAGAAAAGGACCCAGTTCGGAAGTGGGTACCTTGGATCGGAGCCTATTCTGGCGCCAGGGTTTCGGAGATTTGCCAATTGCGATCGGAAGACATCATCCAAGTCGAAAATATCTGGTGCATGAAACTAGACCCCGAAGCTGGCTCGTTAAAGACGAGTGGGTCCGAACGGATTATTCCTTTGCACTTCGCTCTTATCGAAATTGGGTTTCTGAAATTCGTGGCCACAATAAAATCGGGGCCGCTCTTCGCGTCGCTGTCTCCAGACAAATTTGGCAAACGCGGCGGGAACGGGACAAAGGTCATTGGTCGCTTCGTTCGTCAGCTTGGTCTGACAGATACGCGGATTTCGCCAAGCCATTCATGGCGCCATCGTATTAAGACGTCAGGGCGGAAATACGGGCTGGCTCAAGACATCCTAGACGCCATAACCGGTCACGGGGCTAGATCCGTTGCAGACTCCTATGGAGAGTTCCCTGTCGACGCCCTTCTTAGGGAGATTTCTAAAATCCCCAAATTAGAATTGTAAACGGAGGTTCGAATCCCTCCCTCTCCGCCAGCACGCGCAGAAGTACAATAAAATCAATAGGTCATTGATTGACATAGGCTTTTCTGCCCGAATTGGTACACACGGGTGGTGCACATGACTCTTTCGATGACTCGTCCCTGGAAACATCCCGACAGCGGCTATTATTGGTTCCGGAAGCGTGTTCCGGATGATCTCCGCAGCCTCATTGGCAAGCGGGAAGAGCGCTTCAGCTTGGGTACGCGGGACCCGAGTGAGGCGAAGCGGCTACATGCAATCAAGCTGGCCGAGGTCGAGGAGCGTTGGTCTAACTTGCGGACCGGCCAGCGTCCGTTATCTCCCGACGACATCGCACGAGTGGCTGCGGCGATTGCTGATCAGGTGCGACGCCAGCTTGAGGCGGATCCTTACCAACAATTGCGATGGGACGTTGAAATAGGCGCGGGCCTTTGGGGGACGGATAAAGCGATGGCGGCCACTACACGGACATCACGCAGCCCCTGAGTCCAGTGGACGGTAAGCGACTTGCACAAAGAGCGACGTGCTATGCGCTTGTGGATGACCGCTTGGCTGCCAGGGGGCTCGCCGCACAGGATGACGATCGCCAACGATTGGCTCGCGCCGTGTCTCTGGAGCTGCAGAGGATTGTGCATGAGCACCAGGCCTATCTGCTCGGCAGGACGGAAGCCCGTTGGTGCCTTCAGCGTTGATGATGCGGGATATTCGAGTGGGAGCTTTAGAAAATGGCTCCTGATCGTACATTCGCGCGCATCTCGCCAAACCTATTCCGGTGAGCGGATGCAATAAGTGCCGTCCTTATCGAGCACGCGGTCTCGATCCATCCTTTAGAGACGGGGCGCTCTTGTCGCCTGAGCCGATTGTCTCCGCGTTCATGTCTCGAAGCACAATTTTGCCGGTCACCGCCAAACCCGGCGTCAGTGACAGATTGATACCCCGGCCGTCTTCGTGCTTCCAGCCTGCGCCAACTTTGGTCCAGTAAGCGCTCGAGCCTTCTTGGCTCACAACAAACGCTTCGTAGCCTGCTCTTGTCTTGGACGAGGCCATGCTGCAACTCCAAAGTTCAATGAATGGGCTGATTTCGTTCCGGCGCGCAACTAGGCCCGACGGTACGGTTGAGTTCACAGGACGGCGCGCTAGTGCAAACCTGCAGTCGTCGGGCGTCCATCTGTTTGCGCTGGCGAGACCGCTCCTTCATGACTGTTAACCCTGTACTCCAGCAGCACGCCCTCGCTGGTTCGGCTGAGTCTCCTTATTCGGCGGAGTGTGGACAATGTTTCGCCTACGCGTCCTGCAAGAACAATGACGATCCGGATGACGAACCGTCTTTCTGGCGCGCACACGACGCCCGAACTGTTGGGCCGAGGGAAGAATGCTAACGGTCATAGGCTCAGAGTTAAGCGCGTGACCGCGCCGCGGAGACGGTACTTGAGCGCTGCTTCTAACGGGTTCGCCGCAACATATCTAAACGTCTATATCGCCAATGGCAGGCTCATCGTTCCTCAATTTGGTGATGCCGAAAGAGATGAGCTTGCGTGCTGCGCGCTTGCCGAATCATCCCTGAGTCGAGATTGTGCCCCTACGTATCGATGCAATTGCCCGCGGTGGCGGCGGAATTCATTGTCTAACGCAGCAAATGCCAAATTCCCAGGAAGCTAATGACCGACGGCATCGTGAAGCATGAAGAGCATCCTTACAATGGACAGGAAGAAATCCCCGAAGGAACGCAAGTCCTCGTCGTAGGCATAGCGCCTCCGCCAAGGTTTTCTCGAAAAGAGGAGCGCTGGGAAGGGGACGTCGATTTTTACTACGGTTCAACGAACAATCAGCTTTGGTCACAGATCTTTCCGAAGATCTATGGCGAGGAAATTCTGGGAATATCTCGCGAGCAATCCTTAAAGGCGTGCAAGAAATTTTTGTGTACCAAGAGAATCTGGATGGTCGATGTGCTACAGACCTATTGGCGAAAGAATGAAAAGAGTGCTGAAGACCGCCACCTTGTTCCGCTCTCCTTTACAAAATTCGAACCTATCTTTGGTCGGCTTTCTGAGCTCGGTACTGCCATCTTCACGGGTGGCAGAGCGGAGTTGTGGTCAGGGGCGGCATTCGAGAAAGAGAACCTAATAAGCCCGGGAGGTTTTAAGAAACTGGAAGGCGGGCATCGCATGCCACGACACAGAAGGCTTGCTATGAACATCGGGGTGGCGTCCGCGCGGGAACGGCGCGAGCGTCCGCCCGCGGACGGCGGGGGATCGGAAGTCGGGAGATGTGTCTGAGCGAGCGCGGCTTGGATCACAAGTCGGTCGAAAAGTCAAGGAACATTTGACGCAAATGGATATCTGATGGATACCCAGTAGATATCTATCGGATATCTACTAAGATATAACGGTCATCAACAAGTTTTCCGAAAATGCCCTCTTAGCCGAGGAGTTCGGCGCTGGTATCGCTACCCGCGATCCAGGAAAGGTGCGGGAAGCATGAAGGCAGCCAAGAAGGCTAGGAAGAAGACAAAGGAGCGCAGAACCGATGGCCGGAAGGCAATGCTCGTCTATATGCGTCCCTAAACTCATCGAGGGCAGTCAAAGACGCGGCGGAAGCGGGCGATGAAAAGGCCTGGCAGTTCGTCGAACGTGCGGTCGTCAAGGCTCTGAAATCGGAAGGGCCATGAACTCGTCCGCGGCTCGGTCGACCCGGACTCGATCGCCGGCGAAACCAGCACCGAACACCCAGTCTAAAGTCGAGAAATTCAGGGTTTTCAAGACGGCGTCGTCCCGTAGGTTGAAGAAGCGAATCCTTCAACCTATCGAAAGTCGATATGCCGCCGCCGCTGCGAAAGCGAAGACTCGACGGATCGCTCTACTATCGCCCTGACGAGGTCGAGGCGCAACTCGCGCCTTGGAGAAGCTGTCTCGCGACGATCTGCTGGAGAGATGCCGGATCGCCGACGCCTCAGGCCCGGATTACGTGCGCACCGAGTGCGTTCTGCATTTCCTGCGGGACAGCCATCGGGACAACAGCCAGGCTCGCTTCGCCGCTCTGTACAGGATCCTTCTCGAGCGCGCTACGCGCCGCCTGCCGCGATCGGGTAACGAACTCCATGTCTCGTCGAGCCGGGCCGAGATCAACGAGCTCGTCCTACATCGTCTCAACGTCCTCATTTCCGCCGATCGGGAAGCGTATTCGGAGCAACTCGACTTCTTCGAGATCCGGTTCGACAGCGCGATCGCCAAGCTCCGTACCGATGCGCTGAGGAAGGTCGGGCGTCAGCAGAAGCGGGATCCTCCCCTCCATGACGAAGAGACCGGAGAACTGTCGGACGACGTGGTAAAGGCGATCGGGAACTACAACCCGTTCGAAACCGAAAAAATCGAGGACCGGGATTACCGGTAGAGGCTGGACGGTGCGATTGACACTCTGCCACCCCTACAGCAGAGGATCGTCCAAATGCTCCGAAAGGAAGTCCCTATCGATTCGACCAGCGACCCCTACGCCGTGACGATCTCGAAGACGCTGGGCAAGGTCGAAAAGACGATCAGGCTCAATCGGAACAAGGCGTACGTCGTCTTAAGACGCATCCTGGAAGGAGATCAGCGATGAAATCCGTTCCACTCGAAGAAGACGTGCTGGACGCCTTCGCCGCCGAGCCCAGCCACGACGCCGCGACCTTCGCAAGGTATCTGAAGGATTACCCGCAGTTCGCGGACGCCCTCATCGACCTTTCGCGCGAGTTGTCCCGCGAGATCGCGCAAGACGAGCCTCTCTCCAAGCGGGAGATCGCCTGGATCGACGAAGCCGTGCGCAGATATTCCGGAGATCCGACGCCCGCCCCTTTCGCGGCACCGACGGTTGAGCAACAGCGCGCGGCCGCGAAGGAGCTGCGGGTCCCGCGTCAGATCATCACGGCGATCCTCGAGTGCAAGGTCGCGATCGAGACGATTTCGTCGCGCACCCGTCGGCGATTGGCGCTTCTGTTCGACGCGACCGTCGATGGCCTCGTTCAGGCGCTTTCGGGGCCGCAGATGTCCACTTCGCGGAGCTACAAGGCGGATACCCGGCCTTCGATCGGCGAGAAGGTCAGTCTTGAGCAGGCTCTACGCGAGGCCAAGGTTTCGGAGGATGTCATCTCCGATCTCGTTTCGGAGGAAGACTGAAAGTGGATGCGGTCGAACTCGGAAGACAGAGGGCGGCCGACCTTCACCGGAAGGCCGTAGAGCTCGGCGACGATCCTTGGCGCCCCTACGACTTCGCCGTAGCGGAGGCCAACCGGCGAGGCTTCGACGTCGAACCGGCGTCTCCGGGCGCGGCCGTCCTCGAAGGAAGCCGGGCGACCCTCGTCGCGGCGGATCACCTGATCGTGCACGAAGACTCCGGAAGCCCGTTCGAGCAGGCTTTCCTGGTGCTGCACGAGATCGCGCACGCGGAGCTCGGCGATGCGACCGACGAAGAGGGCGCGTTCGAAATCGATCCTGCGCGCCCCGCGGAGCCGTCGCCGACTGGCGTCGATCGCGTCGTCGATTACGGACGGCGACAGCGGCGCGAGGTCCAGATGGACCTGTTCGCGGGGAATTCCTCCTTCCCCGCCCGGTCGCGAGAAAGCTGCACGTCGAAGACGGCATGACGGCTTCGGATATCGCGGCACGTCTCGGCGCGCCTTTCGACGTGGTGGCGCAGCAGCTCCTGGACGCGGTCCTCCTGCCGGCGATCGAGGCTTCCGCCGGAAAAGGAGGAAGCCGACAGACCTCTCAACAAGCAGCAGGCGGAGGCCGCCGCCCATCGCGGCGAGGCCTACATGCTCGAGGCCGGACCGGGTACCGGAAAGACGCAGACGCTGACCGCCAGGATCGAATCGTTGCTGGCCGACGGGGTCGATCCGCGGCGCATCCTCGTCCTGACGTTCTCGAACAAGGCCGCGGGCGAGATGGCGCGGCAGACTGGCGCGCAAGCGTCCGACGGAAGCCTCGGCGATGTGGATCGGCACGTTCCACGCGTTCGGCCTGGACATCATCCGCCGTTTTCACATGGAGCTCGGGCTGCCGCCGAACCCGCGGCTCATGGACAAGACCGAGGCGGTGGAGCTGATCGAGAGAGAGTTTCCTAAGCTGGGACTGCGGCACTATCGCAACCTGTACGATCCGACGCAGAAGATTGCCGACATTCTCGCGGTGGTCTCGCGGGCCAAGGACGAGGTGGTCGATGCCGAACAGTACGGCCGTCTGGCGCAGGCGATGCGGGACAGCGTTCCTGAGGCGCGGACCGAGGAGGCGGACAAGGCGCTGGAGGTTGCCGAGGTCTATCGCTGTTACGAAAGGCTGAAGCAGGGCGCGCAATGCGTGGACTTCGGTGACCTCGTTTCCTTGCCGGTCCGCCTGCTGCAAGGGAACGCCGCCGTCCGCGAGCACCTGCAACGCGCATACGACCACGTGCTGGTAGACGAATATCAGGACGTGAACCAAAGCAGCGTTCTGCTTCTGAAGGCGCTTTGCGGCGACGGGCGCAATCTTTGGGTCGTCGGCGACGCCAAGCAATCGATCTACCGCTTCCGAGGGGCGTCTTCTTTCAACATGCGGCGCTTCGGCCGCGAGGATTTTCCCGGCGGCAAAAGAGGTCGGCTGAAGAAGAACTACCGGTCGACACCGGAGATCGTCGATGTCTGTTCGGTGTTCGCGAGGCAGATGATCGCTGGCGGCGAAGACAGTTCCCTGGACGCGACCCGCAAATCAATCCGTGCCCCGCCGGAATTCCGCACCGTAACGACAGCGAATCAGCAGCCCGCGGCGCTGGCGGACGCCATCCGCGAGATGACGGCTCTCGGCCACGCCTTCGGGGATCAGGCCGTCCTGTGCACGGGCAACGAGAAATTGTCCGAGACCGGACGGGAGCTTGAGCGGCTCGGCATCCCGGTGCTGTTTCTCGGTAGCCTCTTCGAGCGTCCGGAGGTGAAGGATCTGCTGGCCTTCCTGTCTCTGCTGACCGATCGCCGGGCGATGGGTCTGCTGCGCGTCGGATGCTGGCCTGAGTTCGAGATGTCCATGGCCGACGTTGCGGCGCTGCTCGGCGCGCTGCGCGAGGACAAGTGGGAGCCATTGTCGGGACTCCGGGATCCCGCTGTCTTGAGCGGCTTGTCGACGCAGGGCCGCGATGCGGTCTCGAGACTGACGACGGCGCTTGACGGCTTCGAGACCAAGTCCGGTCCTTGGGATGTCCTGGCCAGAGTGCTCCTGGATCGGACGCGCATCGCCGCGCGCCTGTCCTCTTCCTCGGCGGTCGCCGATCGCACGGCCGCGATCGCGATCTGGCAGTTCATGAATTTCGTGCGGGTTCAGCCCGCGGCGCAAGGCCTGCCGGTCCGGCGGCTCCTGGATCGCGTCAGGAGACTCCTCCGGTTGGGAGACGATCGGGATCTGCGCCAGCTACCCGCGGCGGCGCAAGGCATCGACGCGGTGCGCCTGATGACGATCCATGGATCGAAAGGTTTGCAGTTCGGCGTCGTTCACCTGCCGGGAATGAACGTCAACACGCTGCCGAGAACTGCGGCGGCTCCGCCCTGTCTGCCTCCGGACGGAATGATCGAGGGGGCGACCGGCACCGCGCTCGACGTCTTCCGGGCGGGACAGGTCGAGGAGCAGGAGTGTCTCTTCTATGTGGCCTTGTCGAGGGCGGAAGACCAACTCCTCGTCTACGCGGCGACCCAAAACGCGCGGGGACACCGGCGCGAGCCTTCGGAATTCGTCGATCGCATCGCGCTCGTCGCTCGACATCTGGACGATCTGGCCGACTGCCCCGCGCCGACGGAAAAGTTGCCGATACCGATCGTGATCGACGGCGCCGTCAGCGTGAGCGGTTTCCAGATCGGTCTCTACGAATCCTGCCAGCGCCGCTTCTTCTACACGCATGTCCTGAACGTCGGAGGCCGCCGAACCCCGACTCCCTTCCTGCAGTTGCACGATGCGGTCCGCGCCGTGTTCAAGGAGATCGTTTCGCGAGGAGGTCAGGCTCCCGATTCCCGCCAGGTCGCGAGCCTGGTGGAGCAGGCTTTCGCAGAGCGAAAGTTGACCGAGCACGGTTACGCCCAGGAATTCCGCGCGATGGCGTGGGACATGATCGGGTACTTCCTGGCCCAACGCGCCGGTCTCGCCGCGACCGCGCCGGTCCCGCTGCGATTTTCCATCGACGCCGGCGAAATCGTCGTCACGCCGGACGACGTGCTCGTGATGAAGGGCGGCAGACGGTTGTTCCGAAGAGTCCAGACAGGCCATTACCGGGAAGACGACGTCAAGGAAATCGAAGCCGGAGCGTTCGCTATCGCCGTGCGGCAGAACGCGCCCGGCGCGGCAGTGCAGGTGCTGCACTTGTCCGACCGCGAGATGTCCGACATCTCGTTCACGGACAAATCATTGAAAACAAAGAGAAAACATCTCGAAGAAGCCCTCTCCGGCATCCGCGAGGGCGAGTTTGCCCCAACGTCTCCCTGTTCACCTGCCCGAATTGCCCAGCCTTCTTCGTCTGCGGGCCGGTGCCGGCTGGCTCCTTCCAAAAAAAGTTCGCCTGAGATCACCGGTTAGGGTTTGCCGCACCGATTAGTGGGGTGAGGGCCGCAAGGCTCACCCAACCGATAGGTGCAAACATGACGATCGACGACCCCTCTTCCCCGCCGGAGCACGGTGATCCGGTGGAACGTGCTCTGGAACACATCCACCACGCCGAACAGGACCTTGAAAAGGCCCACCAGCAAGAACACCGCGCCGAGCATGAGCTGGCCGATGCGGAACATGAGCTCGAAGAAGCGCTCCATCCGCGCGAGTCCGAGATCATCGTGAACGCGCGCAAGCGCACCGTGAAGGGCGACATCGTCAGCTTCGAAGAGATCGTGCAGCTCGCCTTTCCCGGCTCCCACGATCCCAACGTGGCGTTCTCGATGACGTATCGCCACGCCGCATCGGAGCCGCACGCCGGCGAACTCGGCCCCGGCGGACATGTCAAGGTCAAGAAAGAGGGGACGATCTTCAATGTCACAAAAACCATTCGATCGTAACCCCGACCTCCGCAAGCTGCGCGAGGAAGGCTACGCGGTGCGGATCCGCGGCGGCTTCCTCGTCATGGAGGTGCCGTACGTCGACGCGAAGGGCGAGGTCAGGCTGGGACGCCTGATCTCGTCCCTCACCTTGGCCGGCGACGTCACGCAGCGCCCCGACACGCACGTGGTCCACTGGGACGGGGACTATCCCTGCAACAAGGACGGCAAGGAGATCGAGGCGCTGCGGCATGGCAACGGTGCCGTCGATCTCGGCAACGGTCTCACCGCCAGGTACGCGTTCTCCTGCAAGCCGCCCGAGGGCTACGCGGACTACCACGCCAAGATGACGACCTACGCCGGCGTCATCGCCGGCCCGGCCGCCGTCGTCAAACCGGAGATCAAGCTCCGCTCCTACGCGGCGCCCGAGCCGGAGGACGACACCGTCTTCAACTATACCGAGACGGCGTCCGATCGCGTCGGCATCGGCGCCTTGACGGCGCTGCTCAAGAACGAGCGGGTGGTGTTCATCGGCCTCGGCGGGACCGGCGCCTACGCCTTCGACCTGGTCGCGAAGACGCCGGTCGCCGAGATCCGGGCCATCGACGGCGACGACTTCCTGACGCACAACGCGTTCCGGACCCCCGGCGCGGCATCGCTGGACGAACTGCGGCAGGTGCAGAAGAAGGTCCACTACCTCGCCGGCATCTATTCCAAGATGCACCGGAACATCGTTCCGCACCCGGTCGCGCTGGATCGGAGCAACCTTCACCTGCTCGACGGCGCGACCTTCGCCTTCATCTGCATGGATGCGGGAGAGCCCAAGAAGCTCGCGGTGCGGAAGTGCGAGGAGATGGGCATTCCCTTCGTCGACGTCGGCATGGGCCTCGAACTCGTCGATGGATCGCTCGGCGGCATCCTGCGGGTGACCGCGAGCACGCCCGACATGAGGACGCACGTTCACGGCGGCCGCATCTCGTTCGGCAGCGCCGGCGACGAGAACGACCTGTACGCCACCAACATCCAGGTGGCGGACCTGAACGCGCTCAACGCGGCGATGGCGGTCGTGAAGTGGAAGAAGATCCGCGGCTTCTATCGCGATCTGGAGCGGGAGCATCACTCCACCTACACGACCGACGGCAACATGCTGCTGAACGGGGACCAGTCATGATCAGGACCAAGCAGCTTCGACACCGCTTCGTCGAGACGATGCCCGACAGCATCGAGCCCGGCGTGCTGTACGTCTCGATGGAGTATGCGACGGCGGCTCATCGGTGCTGCTGCGGCTGCGGCGAGGAGGTCGTCACGCCGTTCAGTCCGGCGCAATGGCAGATGTCGTTCAACGGAGATGCGGTCTCGCTGCATCCCTCCGTCGGCAACTGGAATCTGCGCTGTCGTTCTCACTACGTGGTCAGCGAAGGCCGGGTGATCGAGGCGCCGCAGTGGACGAAGGCGGGAGATCGAGGCCGGCCGGCGCCGGGACAAGGAAGCGCGCACGAAGTACCTCGCCGGCGCATCCGCCGCGGCCAACGTTTCCATACCGGCGGACAGGCCAGTCGAGTCGACCTGGTTGGAGCGGTTCATCGCGTTACTCAAGTCGGTCTTCTAGGTGCGGCAGTTCGTACTGTGATCCGACCGTCCACGATGATCGGACGGTCGGCGATTCCAGAAGTTGACAAAATTTATGGGAGCGCCGATCGCCCGCTCTCGGGAGGCCACCGCAAGCCGCTGGGGATATCGAGGACGGCGACCTCCGGTTGTCTCTGAAGACGAACTGACGATTCTCACGTGCGGTAAGCTTCGCTGATTCGAAAAAGTGAGTTGCTACGATGACTGCCTACCGTTTTGTCCATGCGGCCGACATCCACCTCGATTCACCGCTGCGCTCGCTCGCTCTGCGCGATCCGAGGCTGGCCGAGTTCATCGGCAACGCCAGCCGACAGGTTTTTGCGCGCATCGTCGACCTCTGCCTCGAGGAACAGGTGCACGCGCTCATGCTCGCCGGCGACCTCTACGATGGCGAGCAGACCTCGATGAAGACAGCGCGTTTTCTCAGCGAGCAACTCCGCCGGCTGGATGCTGCAGGCATCGAGGTCTTCATCATTCGGGGCAATCACGACGCCCTGTCGAAGATCACGAAAGAGCTTGTCTTTCCGGAGAACGTGCACCTGTTCGGTGGGCGTGCCGAAGCCATCGAAATCTCGCGGGACCGCGGAGAACGATCGATCGTGATGCACGGCCTTAGCTTCGCGAAGCCGCAGGCAACGGAAAGCCTTCTAGCCAAATACCGGCCACCTGTCGATGGCGCCGTCAACATCGGATTGATGCATACCAGCTTGAGCGGTTCGCCCAATCACGACATCTACGCGCCGTGCAGCACGGGGGACCTCCTGAACTCCGGCTTCCGTTACTGGGCGCTCGGGCACATCCATAAGCGTTCGGTGACCGAAGGACCCTGCGCCATCGTGATGCCAGGGATCCCGCAAGGGCGGGACATCGGCGAAAGCGGCCCTAAATCCGTGACGCTGGCGAGCGTTCTGGACGACGGGTCCATCGTCCTCGACGAGCGGATCGTCAGCTTGGCGCAGTTCGAGCGTATCGGCGTCGACGCTTCCGGAGCGGCCTCGTGGTCCGATCTGGTTGCCAGGATCGAGACTGCGCTTCGCGACGCTACCGCCCGGTCCGCCTCCGACCACCTCGTTGCACGCCTCGCGGTTTCGGGAGCGACGACGATGGCTTGGAATATCCGCCGCGACGTGGATCTTTTGCGGACTGAAGCCGAGGTCCGGGCGGAGGCGATAGGTAACGTATGGATCGAGAAGCTGGACATCGACTGCCGACGGCCTATCGCCAGCGCGGTGGAAAATGCAGACCCCGTCTACGCGCTTCGAAGGATGATGAGTGACGAGATCGTCGGATCCGAAGCTCTTCCGGGCCGAGGCCAACGACATCGTCAACGACCTGCTCGCACAATTGCCGCCGGAATGCCGACGAAGCATCGCTCCGGATGACACCGGCGTCAGCTTGCTCGTCGGGCGACTGGCCGGAGAGGGATCGGAAGAGGTGCTTGCGCGGCTCGCCGCCAGCAGCGCGGATGGAGAACGTTGATGCGCATCCGCAAGCTCGGACTCGTCGCTATGGCAAGTTTACGGACGCATTCATCGATTTTGGCGAGCGCGTCGTCGGTAGTCCCGACCTGCACATCGTCTATGGGCCAAACGAGGCCGGCAAATCCACCGCGATGTCGGCGTGCACGGATCTGCTCTACGGGATCGCTCCGCAGAGCAGGTTCAACTTCCTGCACCCTTATCCAACCATGCGAATTGAGGCTGAGCTCGAAACTTGGGGGGATTGGCAGCTTTGCCCAAATCGAACGTCTTCAGAACAGCCTGCTGGACGATGCCGACAATCCCGTTCCCGACGCCATGCTTCTCGGCGAACTCGGAGGTCTCGATCGCGGCGCGTACCAGACGATGTTCTGTCTCGACGACGAGACACTCGAGGCCGGTGGAGAGAGCATCCTGGCCAGCAAGGGCGATCTGGGCCATCTGCTATTCTCAGCTACCGCCGGGCTCGCCGATCTGAGCGATCGGCTCGGCTCTGCGCAAGCGGAGGCGGAGGCCTTCTTCCGGCCGGGGAGGCGGTCGGAAAATGCTTGCCGACCTCAAGAAGAAAATCTTGCGGCTCTCAAGGAGGAGAGGGAGCGGATCGACACGCTCGCGACCGAACATTCGCGTTTCGTCGTCGAGCGCGATGAAGCGGCCTCGGCCTACGCCGAGGCCCTCGCCCAACGCAGCCGCACGCGGCACAAATCGACGAAGTACAACGCCTTATCAACGCCCTGCCGCGGCTACGGACGTTTCGCGCTCTCCGCGCGGAGCCTCTTCCTCTCGCCTCGTTGCCCGGAGCTCCGCCGACTACGAAATCAAGATCTCCCGGGTTTGACGACCCGGCAGACGAGGCTGGCGACGCAGACGCAAGCGATTGCCGAAGCCATCGCCGATTTGCGGGGCGAGCTCGAAGGGCTCGTCGTGAACGCTGCCGCTTGCGGGCTGAAAAGCCGCGTCGAATTGCTTGTGGACCTGCGGGCGCGGTACATCACGGCGGAGACGGACCTGCCTGATCGTCGCCTCCGTCTA